>CAVQZW010000001.1:0-17550 GCA_963718785.1 uncultured Acidobacteriota bacterium
AAACCCCCTTGTGCTGCTGGGTTTGGCTTATCGCGCTAATGGAGCACAAACCTAGAACAAACCAGACCCCAAGAAGTGTTTTCAATGGGCACTCGCGTGTCGAAATACCAGAAACGTTTCGTGAATTCATTGAATCTCGAATACCACCTTCACTGGATATGGGCCGCTGTACCTTGCAAAAGGCAAACTTGCTTTCCGTTTCACATTGATTTAGAACCGCCAGTCACAATTCCGTCACGGTCTCGAGTCGGGCGCCCTCCTGCTCGTGTTTTGCGGCTGAAAAGTGAGGATTTCTCGACACACGTTAATCAGAACGCCACTCCGAGCATAACCCGTCCGATCTGGCAAAGTCTCCCTTCGGACCTTTTCCATCAACTGATTCGATCAACCGATTTCCAAGGAATCTTGCCGCGCCACTTGTTCTCGAGGGGGAACCTCACGGCCTTCGCGCGTCTGACTGTTTGCTTCGGTGGATTATAAATGAAAACAACCGTTCTTTCACGGGCCGGCACCTCCACGCGAAACCGCGCCATCGCTTCGCGTTGGCGGGCGTCCTGCATGCGCTTATTCTTATTTGGACCGGGGCACGATTTAGGTAGCCAACCGCAAATTCGCCGGCAAGAAAACCGTGTTCCGTTACGCCTCACGAGGGGCGCCATTCCCCTTTGCCGACTTCAACCCTGAACGTCAAGCGGCCGGCTGGAAGATTCAAGGCAGAACATAACCTAGAAGCTCCTCCGTTTTCAGGCCTTCACATTTTTGATCTCTACTAACGAAGTGGTCTTGCCCCGTGCGGCAGCGGTATAGGGCTACCAGGTTAAGTCCGGACACCGGCTGCGAATAAGCATAACCCTGCGTGCCTAAAGCCCGTTGGCCTTCGCAACCCACATCCAGCGAGATAAAGTAGTCCGCCTGTCCGGCATCGCAGCCATAGAAAGCCACGCTGGCCCCCTGAAGCGGGTTGGAATAAAGATGCCCGAGAGTCTCTTGCAACTGAAACCCGCTGTTTGGATCGATCCAGCCCGTGGTAACCTCATGCACGCTTCCGTTGAAATACCGGTTCAAGGATGTTTCATCACTGCTCGCGGGCATCCAACTCATCGGCACTAGAATCCAGGTCCCAATCCAGGCTGAATCTCCAGCCTGGGCAGGCGTGGCGTCCCAGGCCGGCGGTGGGTAAGAGACCGAGGTGTACATCTGGATGGTTGGATACGATGCCACATTAAGGCTGCCATAAAGGTCGCGTACGAATCCGGCAATAAAGTTCGATTCGAATCCCTCCGCATTCGTATCCATGATCGCGAGCTGGCGCCAAGGCGATGTTCCCGTCAACAGCGAGCTTTGGGGAATCTTGTACAGTTCCACTCCGTACTGCCCTCTCTCTGGCACGCCTCCGGTTGAGGACGGTGGTCGAAGTGGACGATTGAAAACCGCGTACCATTCGCCCACTTTCGAATCGTAGGACATGTCGCCCCAAGTCGGTTGCGGATCATCGGCGTCTAAGCCCTTCGTCGTAAGCGTCCCCTGGACTTGAAAGTGCACGCCATCACTGGAAACCGCAGCCACGTGATGGGTCCTTGGAACGTCATCCTCATAGAACATCTGGATCGAGGATTTATGATCAATATTGTAGACGGCAGGCTGGCCGACGCCGTATGTGATCCGTGAGGTCGAGGGGATCACCGGCCGCGGATATTTATTCCACTGGACACCATCGTTGGAAAAGGCCACTCCGATACTGTTGTTCCCCGCAGTCGCCGCTGTAGCAACATAGTACATAGCGTACGTATAAGTTTTCCCGTCGCCCAGTGGGTTGTTGAAGACACCGCCAATTACCTTCGGATTGCACGTGTAAACAGAGTCCCATGCGTGAGGGGTTTCGGCCAGAACTCTTACTGGGCCATGGGAATCGAACGTTATCGTATTGATCGACTCGTAATAGATATTGTCCCCGTTCTCGGATGTGGTTGGATTCAAACCGTTGCTACACCACCACAACTGCCTTATGTCTCCGCTCTCGATCACCGATGGCGAGTAGTTATAGGTACCAATGTTGCCGATGGCGCCCCTGGGTAGCGACGAAGAACAACCGGTTGTGACAAGCACATTCAAGACAACGAAGATCATGCTTGCCGGAGAAAGCCAGCCTGGGAGAATTCTCATGGTGACGCCCTCTCCAAGAGTTTTGCGACTGAACGAATAACTGGGTAATCTCAACAGGTTGCCTTTGGCTTTCTCATCCTCACGCTGCCAGGCGCTCCACTAGCCTCTCCGTGCGTGCCGCTACGACTATCGCTCGACCAATATCCAACTGACAATAAACAGAATCTATTTTTGGGCATCAACTATACACCCAATTCACCCACTCGCAACGCCTGAGAATTTTCAAGCGAGGCGCGCCCTGAAGGTTCCCGATCAGCACATTGATTGCTCACTCTGCCTCGATCTTTCGCGGCTAAACTGCGGTTTCTTTTCAATCTAGCCACTCGCCTGTTGTAGCTTATATTGGAAGGCAGTCTCACACGGTAGCGGACCACGACTGGTGTGCTGCACACGACAGAATGCAAATCCCTGACGCGCACTTCATCGGCGTGGATGTCGGTGGCACCAAAGTCGCCGCAGGTTTAGTGAATTCGACCGCCGAAATCACCCATCACACAAGGACTTCCAAGGTCGCGGCTGATGCAACCGCAGCCCTCGCGGCCGTAATCTCCGCCATCGACTTCGTGCGCGGCGCCGTCGATCCGAACCCCAGGTTCCCTTCCCTGATCTCCGGCATTGGTATCTGCGCGCCCGGCCCGCTCAATCCGCACACCGGCGTCATCGTCAATTCTCCCAATCTTCCTGCCTGGCGCAACTTTCCGCCGGCTTGCGAAATCTCCAAACGCTATAAACTTCCCGTCCGCGTCGACAACCCCGCCGCTCTCGCCGAAGCTCTGTGGGGCGCAGGCCGCGGCTATAAAAATATGTTTTGCGCCATCATCGGCACCGGAATCGGAACCGGCATCGTCTTCGACCGCCGCATTTATCACGGTCGCACCGGTGCCGCAGCCGAAGGCGGTCACAACACCATCGACTATCGCGGCCCGCGCTGCGGATGCGGCAAACTCGGCTGCATCGAAGCCTATGCTTCCGGCCCCGCCATCGCCCGCCGCGCCGCAGAGAAAATTGCCGCTAGCCGCAGCTCCATCATTCTCTAGTACGCTCGAGGATGTTCTGACCGCATCACCAGTGAGATGGTCGGCCGGGCTTACCAGGCGGGAGATCCCCTCGCCAAAGAGGTGCTGGAGCAAACTGCCGAATATCTCGCCATCTGGCTCGGCAACAACATCGACCTGCTCGAACCGGATGTCTTGATCACCGGCGGCGGTGCCGGCGCGATGCTGCAGCCATTCTTCGACTACATCCACGATCGGCTCCCCACCTGGTGCATCAATTCGCAATGTCAGGAAATCCCACTCGTCGCCGCCCACTACGGCGCCGATGCCGGCATCGCTGGCGGCGCAGCCCTCTGCGGCGCGGATGCTTGATTCGGCGTTATGATCGAGAGTTATTCCCAGACCCTATGATCGATAGCAGATCACCGTATTCTGGTTCTCTTCTGCTCGACGCATTCGCCAATCAAGACGAACAATTCGCCAACGCCTTCTCGATTCTGCAGAACGCCATCTCCGATCATGTATTCCCCGCCGCATCCCTCGCCGTAACGCACCGCGGAAAGCTCATCGCCCTGAAAGCCTTCGGCCACTTAACTTATGACCAGGGTGAAAAAATCGGGAGCAAAGATCAAGATAAAGATATCGAGGGTGCCCCATTTCTCCAGTCCTTTGGGAGAAGTGGGGATTTCCCGGCCCGCGCCGGTGTCGACTCCTTGCCGCGTTCTTTGCGGCCGCGCTGGGATTTTGATTTTGAAGTTGCTCCCAGCACTCTCTTCGATCTTGCTTCCTTCACCAAAGTCGTCGCCACCACGCCGATGGCTATGCTCCTCTACGAGCGCGGCCTGTTCGACCTCGACGCTCCGGTCTGTGCTATCGTCCCCGAATTCCTTACCGACGTGGCAAAAGATCCGCGGCGACAAAACGTAACTCTCCGCATGTTGCTAGCACACTCTTCAGGATTACCCGCATATGAAAAATTATTCTTGAACGCAACAACTCGCGATGAACTACTTCGCGCGGCTTTCACCATGCCTCTGACCACCGATCCCGGCTCGTGCGCCGTTTACAGCGATATCGGATTTATCATCCTCGGCATCGCTCTCGAACGTCTTGCCGACGAATCCCTCGACCGCTTCTGTCAGCGCGAAATCTTCGCCCCGCTCGCGATGACGAGCACAACCTTCAATCCTCCGGCAGAACTACGTGCACGAATTCCTCCCACCGCCGACGAGCGCCCGTGTGGCGCGGGCACCCTCGCCGGCGAAATGCCGAAATCGCCAACGCAATCAAGCGCCAGCCAGCAAGTCATGCGCAGCGCCTGGCGCGGAAGAATCATCCAAGGCCAGGTGCAGGACGAAAACGCCTACGTCCTCGGCGGAGTAGCCGCGCATGCCGGAGTCTTCTCCACCGCTTGCGACCTCGCCAAATTTGCCCATTGCATGCTTAACTCAGGCCTGCCCATCTTCCGTCCCGAAACCATCTCTCTCTTCACCCGCCGCGAATCCATGCCCAGCGGTACGTCCCGTGCGCTGGGTTGGGACACTCCCTCGATACAGTCGCAATCCGGAAAATATTTCTCGCCGCAGTCCTTCGGCCATCTCGGCTATACCGGAACTTCTCTGTGGATCGACCCAACGCGCCAACTCTCCATCACCTTGCTCACCAACCGCACCTGGCCGGACTGCGAGAATCAAGCCATAAAAAAAGTCCGCCCAAAATGTCACGACGCGATCGTCGAAGCACTTGCTGAATTGACGTAGGCCTGGTGTCCCCTGTGTCCTTCTGTCGTTCTTTTAAATGTCCTATCTTAACTAGCTCGCAGCCACTGTGCCGGAATGAGAACCCCCAAGTGGCGCGTACCATCTGCGCCAGTCACTTGGCGAATTTTGACAATTCACAGCTCAAGCGTGATAGTTTAGTGACTGCTAGTCGTATATGAGTATAGGTCACTTATGACTAAAGGTCATGCGCCGCTTGGCTCGCCCGCATTCTTTGAAGCTCTCGCCTCCGAGAATCTGCCGCACTTGCAGGGCCTGAGCCGCCGCCAGCGTCATGGCGCCCAAACTCGGGTGCGCCTGTTCCGTTGCGCACTTCAGCTTTTTGCCGAGCGCGGCTACCCCAATGTCACGGTGGAAGACATCACCGAAGCGGCGGATGTCGGTAAGGGCACGTTCTTCAACTATTTCGAAAGTAAAGATCAAGTATTGAGCGTAATGTCTGAAATCCAGCTGGGCAAGGTGAAAGAAGCCCTCACACTGGCGGAAGCCGGCGAACGGACGATCCGCTCGGTGTTGCATTATCTGTTTCTTCGCTCTGCGGAGGAACCCGGGCGTAGTCCCGACCTCGCCCGCGCGCTGCTCTCTTCTTTTCTCGCGAGCGAGAGCGTGCGTCTTATGGCTCACAACGTGGCGTCTGAAGGCCGCAAGATGCTCGCCCAAATCGTAGCCGAGGGGAAAAAACGCAGAGAGATCGATTCCCGCCTGACGGAAGAGAAGGTTGCGCTTCAGATCCAGCAAGCGTTTATGGGAACGCTTCTACTTTGGTCGCTGGAGGGCCAGCCTGCGCTCAAAGTTTGGGCCGAAGAAAGCTTTCAACACTTTTGGAGGGCAGTCGCCGCCTCCAGTCAAGAGCAAAAGCGATGAAATGCAATTTCCGAACTATCGTCATGCTGTCTCTGGCAAGCCTGATCAGCGCGCCGAAGAGCTCTGGCCAGGCACCAGCGTCCTACCGCCTGACCTTACGTGAGGCGGTTCAGCACGCGCTGGAGCACAATGTTAATGTGCTGGTGGCCAATACTCAGGTTGAGGAAAGCGAAGGCACCCGCACCCGCGCCTTCTCTGCGCTGCTTCCGCATGTTCTGGCGGAACCCTACGTCAACTTCCAGAACCGCTCCCTGAGCGCCTTCGGGCTTTCCGGGATCGCAGTCATAGCCTTGCCCAACGTCATCGGACCGTTTTCCAATTACGATTTCCGCTTCTATGCCCAGCAGAGCCTCTTCGATTTACATTATTATCGCCAATGGAAAGCCAGCGAACGCGCGGTTGACGCCGAAAAATTTGGTTACGAGGGAGCGGTTGATCTCGTCGTCCTTGCCGTGGCTAACCTCTATCTGAACAGCCAATCGGCCGCAGCGCGAATCGATGCCGCCCAATCGCGAGTTACCGACTCGGATAGCCTGTACAGACTTGCGAAAGACAAACACGACGCCGGAACCGCGACCGGCGTGGACGTGCTGCGTGCCCAGGTACAACTAGCCAATGACAAGCAGGCTCTGCTGGTCGCGCAGAATCAGTACAAGCAGTCACTGGTGGCGCTTGCACGCAACCTCGGGATGAGTCCGGGCACGCCGTTGGAAATCGCCGACCCGCTTCGCTACCATCCCTTGCCCGCATTCAGAGCCGAGAGCCTTTTGCCGGCGGCACTACTTGCGCGTCCCGACTATCTGGCGCTTGCCAGCGAGCGGCAAGCACTGGTCGATCAGCAGCGCGCCAACCGTGCCCGCTACTATCCGAGGGTGAGCATCCTGGGGAGTTATGGCGAACTTGGCCGCAACATTGGGGGCGTGAATGGCATAGGCGGCATTCAAGGCCAGATCGACATTACCGTGTTCGATCGCGAGATCAGAGGCGAGGGGCAGGAAATTGCCAGCAAACTGAGACGCGTGGACTATCAAATCGACGATCTGCGCCGTGGCATTGAAGAGGACATTCGTGAGGCGCTGTTAAATATCGAATCCGCCGCCGAACAGGTGGCCGTCGCCAAGGAAGGGCAGGATCTTGCGCAGCGTGAAGTCGAACTCTCGCAGGATCGTTTCCAGTCGGGTACGACCAATAATGTCGAGGTGGTCACCGCCCAGGACCAACTGGCACGCGCTCAGGAGAATTACATTCTTGCCGTCTCCACCCACACCGGCGCGATATTTGCGCTCGCGGCGGCCTTGGCAGACGTGAAAAGCATTGGACAGTAACTGCAAAGTCCGTAAAAGATCTGTCGACCGGGGCCATGATCCATATTCAACGATCATGTTCACGCGCTAGAGGTTTGAGGCCATGAAACGACGTCTACCAATCTTGATCCTGCTAGCCACGGCGATCGCCGTCGGCGTGTATGTTTATCCGCGTTTTACCAGAAAAACCGAGCCTCGAAATCAACTTACGCTCTCTGGCAACATCGAAGCGCACGAGAGCCTGGTCAGCTTCAAAGTGCCGGGGCGCATCATCGATCTGCCGGTCGAAGAAGGCCAGCGGGTTGAGCCGGGCGCCTTGCTTGCGCGTCTCGACGATGCCGACTACATGCAAAGGGTCCGCATCAACGAGGCAGCGGTGAACGTGCGCGAATCCAACCTTGCTCTCCTGCTCGCTGGAACTCGCCGGCAGGAAGTGAGTGCGTCGGAGCAAACGATGCTCAATGCGCAAGCCGATCTGGCGGAGAAGAAGATCGACGACGACCGTGCCCACCGGCTTTTCAGCAGGGATGAGCTCTCCGCCCAGGATCGCGACCTCGCCGACACCGCTCTGAAGCGTGCCGAAGCCACATTTCAGGCAGCACAACAGCGTTACAACGAAGCCGTCGAAGGCACTCGCAAAGAAGACATAGCCATTGCTCGTGCCAATCTCAGGGAAGCCGATGCCGATCTGGGTCTATCGCGAGTCAACCTGGACTACACAACCCTCCGTGCCCCCTCCGCCGGTGTGATCACCGTGCGCGAAGCCGAGCTCGGAGAGGTGGTCAATCCTGGCACCCCGGTGGTTACTCTCGCGGATCTCGATCACATCTGGTTGCGCGCGTATATCGCCGAAACCGACCTCGGCCGCATACGCTGGGGCCAGGAAGCAACCATCACCACCGACACCTACCCCGGCAAACAGTACCGCGGACGTGTTTCATTCATATCTTCGAGCGCGGAGTTCACGCCCAAAAGCGTGCAAACCTACAAGGAGCGCATAACCCTCGTCTATCGAATTAAAATCGACATCGAGAATCCTAACCACGAACTCAAGCCCGGTATGCCGGCTGACGCCAGCATCGACCTTGCCGCACCTAAACCAAACACACCCCAAGCGGCAATTACGCCGACGAATTAATGCCTGAGAAGCCCCAATCCGCGATCATCGTCGAGGGACTCACCAAGAGCTTTGCCAACGTGCGTGCGGTGAATCACTTGAGCTTCGATGTTTATACGGGCGAGATTTTTGGCCTGGTGGGCCCAGATGGCGCCGGAAAAACTACAACGCTCCGCATGCTCGCCGGCATCCTGCCGCCCGACGAAGGCACTGCTCGTGTGGCTGACTTCGATGTTGTTCACGAACCCGAAAAGGCTAAGCGCAACCTCAGTTACATGCCGCAGAGATTCGGGCTTTATGAAGACCTCACTGTCGACGAGAACATTCGTTTTTACGCTGATTTGTTCGGAGTGGGTCGGCGGGAACGCGAAGAACGTTCTCTCACGTTATTGCAGGCCGCGGGAATGAGAGAGTTCCGACGGCGCCTGGCAGGGAAGCTTTCCGGCGGCATGAAACAGAAACTGGCGCTGGTCTGCGCGCTCATCCACCGTCCCAAAATAATTCTGCTGGATGAGCCGACCACCGGCGTCGATCCCGTTTCACGCCGCGATTTCTGGCGCATCCTATACGAACTGGTTTCGGAAGGTGTGACGATCCTCACCTCCACGGCCTACCTCGACGAAGCGGAACGCTGTCATCGCGTTGCCCTTTTGCATCAGGGCAAGCTGCTGTTCTGCGATCAGCCTAGCAATCTCAAGGCCAAGCTGGGCAAGAGCGTCCTTTCCATCACGTCATCCGACCCGCGCAGATTGCGCGCGGAACTGGAGAACGCGGCTGGTATTTCCAGTCTTGTGCTGACGGGCGATGGCGTGCACGTGGTAGTTGACGATGGCGCGAGCCGTGTCCCCGAATTCAAGGCAAAACTGAACGGCGCATCCGTTCCGTTTGACACGATTCAACAAGTCACGCCCACGATCGAAGACCTCTTCGTCGATGCAGTCGGCAAGGGAGCGTCGTCCCATGCCTGAAGACAACAACGCGGTTGTGATCGAAAACCTGGTCAAGCGCTTCGGAGATTTCGTGGCCGTCGATCACGTCAATCTCGAAGTGCGCAAAGGCGAAGTCTTCGGTTTTCTCGGACCGAACGGTGCAGGGAAGTCTACTACCATACGCATGCTCTGCGGTCTCCTAACGCCTAGTTCCGGCCGGGCGCGTGTCGCAGGATATGCCGTGGATCGGGAACCCGAATCCGTGCGCCAGAACATTGGCTACATGTCGCAGAAGTTTTCTCTCTACAACGATCTTAAGGTGATCGAAAACATACGTCTGTTCGCTGGTCTCTATGGCGTGCCCGCAAGCCTACTCAAAGAACGAATTGAATGGGTGCTGGAGATGGCGAATCTTAAAGGCCAAGAACATCTGATTACCGCTACGCTTCCCGGGGGGTGGAAGCAACGTCTCGCCTTGGGCTGCGCCGTGTTACACCGACCGCCTGTCATCTTTTTGGATGAGCCTACCTCCGGCGTCGACCCTATTTCGCGCCGTCAGTTCTGGGACTTGATTCACCACATGGCAGAGGAAGGCGTGACGGTCTTCGTAACCACGCATTACATGGAAGAGGCGGAATACTGCAACCGTCTTGCATTGATCTTTCGCGGCGCCGTCGCCGCTCTGGGTACGCCTTCAGAGCTGAAGCAGAAATCGATGAAGGGCGAACTGCTGCTGGTTGAGTGTGAGCCGCTAGGCGAAGCAGTCGAAATTTTGCAGTCCGCTCCCGATGTGATGGACGCGGCGGTTTTCGGCCGGGCTCTGCACCTGGTCGTGCGCGATGCGACCGCGGCCATTCCCCAAGTCAAGAAGTATCTGTCGGACCACAGCATTGCCGTTGGCCTGATCGACAAGATCCATCCCAGCCTGGAAGACGTTTTTGTCTCGCTCACCAGCGGGCCTGACATGGGGAAGGAATGGAAAGCATGAGTTTCACTCGCTTCCTGGCCGTGGCCAAAAAAGAGGTCGTCCACATCCTTCGTGATTCGCGCGGTCTGATTATTGTTCTGATCATGCCGGTGGTTCTGGTGCTGCTGTTTGGCTACGGCGTCAATCTCGATTTCAAGGGGTTACCCGTATATGTGTACGACCGTGACAGCAGCCAGCAGAGCCAAAATCTCTTGAAGCGCTTCCAGGCCAGCGAGTATTTCGATGTCGTGCGGGTTGTTGACGATTATCCTGCGTTGACACGGTCGCTCGACGACGGTCATGCCAAAATGGGGATTGTCATCCCATGGGATTTTTCTCAGCGTTTGAGCGATCATCGCCCCGTCCAGGTTCAGGCGCTTGTCGACGGCACGGATGACAACACTGCCAATGTCCTGATCGGCTATGCCCAGGCCGTAGTCCAGGGCTATTCGGTGGACATGCAACTCGACTGGCTTCGCAACCGCGGCCAACTCGTCCAGCCTGCTCTCGTCAGTATTGAAACCCGGACCTGGTACAACGAGGACCTCGAAAGCAGCGCCTTCATCGTTCCCGGCGTCCTTGCCCTGGTCATGTCCGTCATCGGGGCATTCCTCACTTCGCTCACCATCGCACGCGAATGGGAACGCGGCACCATGGAACAGCTGATTTCCACTCCGGTGACCCCAGTTGAAATCATGCTGGGCAAGCTGACGCCTTATTTCGCTATTGGCATGTTCGACGTCATCGTCTGTGCTTTGATCGCCATTTACTGGTTCCAAGTTCCCTTTCGCGGTTCGTTTCCGACTTTGCTTTTCAGTTCCGCCATGTTCCTCATAGTCGTGCTGTCCCTAGGATTCTTTATCTCTGTGATCGCAAAGAGTCAGCTCGCCGCCAGTCAAATCTCGCTGATTATCACCTTCCTTCCAGCCTTTCTGCTGTCCGGATTTCTCTTTCCGATTGAGCAAATGCCCGGCGTGCTGCAGTGGATTACTCGTGTCGTTCCGGCGCGGTACTACGTTTCGATTCTGAAGAAGATATTTCTCAAAGGGACGCCGACCGCTTTGCTCTACACCGACCTGGTTCCTCTGGCTCTGTTCGCGCTGGTTCTGGCACTGCTCGCTACCGCTTCATTCCACAAGAGGTTGGGGTAAGGGGGACGAAACAATGTTGGGACGCCTTAAGCAGATGTTAATCAAAGAGTTCATCCAGGTCTTCCGCGACAAGCGCACCCGTTTCTTGCTGTTCGGCCCACCCATAATCCAGATGTTGATGTTCGGCTACGCAGCCACTTTCGAGATCTATCATGTTCCCACCGTTATCCTCGATCTCGACCATAGCCAGGAGAGCCGCGAACTGATCTCCCGGTTTTCTTCCAGTCCCTATTTCGACGTACAACGCCAACTCACGGATTATCGTCAGGTCGGCGATCTCATCGAGCAAGGCAAGGCCACGGTCGGTCTCGAGATTCATGCTGGCTTCGCCCAGAATCTGCGCAAGGGCCAGACCGCACCCCTGCAAGTGATCGTCGATGCCACCAATTCGAACACCGCCCTGATCGCCTCCGCCTACATCACGCAAATTGCACTCGGCTTCGCCCAGTACTACCAGAAGGACCGCATCTACCGCATCATGCCGCAAATGCTGGGAGAAATTCCTTCCGTCCAACTCGAGCAGCAACCCTGGTATAACCCTGACCTTCGAAGCCGTTGGTTTTTCGTGCCTGGGATCATCGGCAGTCTGACTCTCGTACTCGTCGTCACCCTGACGGCCTTCGCCGTGGTCCGTGAACGCGAGATCGGCACTCTCGAGCAGATCATGGTGACGCCTATCCGACCATTCGAGTTCATTCTCGGTAAAACCCTTCCCTTCTTCCTGATCGGCCTGTTCGATGTTTCTTTAATTGCAACCGTAGGAACATTTTGGTTCGAAGTGCCATTTCGCGGTCACATTCTGGTCCTGTTCGCAGGCGCGATTCTTTTTCTGCTGTCCATGCAGGGGGTGGGACTGCTGATTTCGACCATCTCGTCCACCCAGCAACAGGCGATGGTAACCTCCTTCTTCTTTATTATGCCGGCCGTGACTTTTTCAGGCTTTGCATTTCCCATCAGCACCATGCCAGAATGGCTCCAATACCTCACCTATCTCAACCCACTGCGTTACTTTCTGATTGTGCTTCGCGGGACGTATTTGAAAGGCGTAGGCATGGAAATTCTCTGGCCGCAGATGTTGGCCATGGCTGCCCTAGGAAGCATTTTGCTTATAATCGCTGCTCTGCGATTTCACAAAGCGCTCGACTGACCTGCAGGATCGCCGTCCCAGAACAGGCTTCGAGAGATCCGTCATTCCACTGGGGCAGGGCCAATGAATGTAAATGTAATTGGGGATCGTGCAATAGCTTTCGCGGCGTGAGCTTGTTTCTGGTCCGTGGCTTCACTCTTTGCCCCTAAATGGTTCTAGTATAAATTCATCCCCACGGCGAGGAAGCGTACACTGCGGGGTGCATGGAGGGTAGATATGAGCTCGTGGCCGAGCTTATACATACTTGCATCTGGGCTAGCTCTGGGGCTCCCCCTTGTGGCGTGTAGCGGCGGGGCAGGCGGGAGCAAGACGTCGCCGGTCAGCTATACCATTGGTGGAGGGGTCTCGGGCCTCTGGGGAACGGGACTTGTTTTGCAGGACAACGGCGCCGATAGCCTGACCATTAACGCAAACGGGAACTTCACGTTCAGCGGATTGATTTCTGCCGGAGCAGTATACAACGTAGCAGTTTCCACGCAACCTCCCGATCAAACCTGCGCGACAACGAATGGAAGTGGTACGGCCAACTCGAATGTCATGAACATCCAAGTCGCCTGCTCTTCCGCAGTAACTTACACAATCGGGGGATCGGTCTCGGGCCTGACTGGCTCAGGTCTCGGGTTGCAAGATAACGGCCGTGATAATCTTTCCGTCAGTGGAGACGGAACCTTCACATTCGCCACACCCGCCCCCGGCGGTGGAAGCTATAACGTTACCGTGTACCAACAGCCCCCGAATCAGATCTGCCCGATCGCTAACGGCAGTGGAACCGCCAATGCGAACGTAACCACTATCCAAGTAAACTGCACTTCCAGCGAATCAGTATTGTATACCTTCGGCCAAGCCCCAGACGGCAACTACCCTGCGGCTGCCTTGGTATTTGACGGCTCCGGGAATCTGTATGGTACGACCGAACAAGGCGGACTTTTCGGGTACGGCACGGTGTTCAGATTGACGCCAAACAGCAGCGGCCCTTGGACCGAGACCATACTTTACAGCTTTTGCAAGCAAGGCAACTGCGCGGACGGCGCGACATCTTATTCCAGCCTCATCTTCGATGCAGCAGGGAATCTGTACGGCACAACGTATCAAGGAGGCGCCTACGGCCACGGCGTTGTGTTCGAGTTGTCGCCTCAACAAGATGGTACGTGGACGGAGACCGTCCTACACAGCTTCGGCAATGGCACAGATGGAGCGGGTCCGCTGGCGGCACTCGTTTTCGACAAGGCCGGAAATCTGTATGGGACGACCAGCTTCGGCGGTGCAACAGTTCCTGCAGTGTGCCCGGATACGTGCGGCACTGTCTTCGAGCTATTGCCAGAAGGAGGCGGTCAATGGACCGAAAAGGTGATTTACACCTTCTGCTCGCAGCAGGACTGTGCCGACGGGGCCACGCCCTCCGGCAACTTGATCGTCGACAGTGTGGGTAATCTTTACGGCACCACGCAGAGCGGAGGGGTTCCTCAGCAACACACGAACGGGACGGTTTTTGAGTTAACTCCAGGGCAGGGCCGTCAGTGGTCGGAGACGGTATTGTATTCCTTTCAGGCCGGCTCGGATGGGCTGCAACCGCAAGGTGGCCTTGTTCAGGACAAATCGGGTAATCTCTACGGCACAACTGAGTTTGGGGGCGCCTATGGCAATAACGGAACAGTGTTCGAGGTAACAAGCATTGCCGGTGGAAAGTGGACAGAAAGCTTGGTATATCAGTTCGACGGTTCTGGTGGTAGCCAACCTCTAGCCGGCCTTGCTTTTGACAAAGCCAGGAATATGTATGGGACCACATGGGGCGGCGGCGATTCTAGCGACGGGGTCGTCTTCGAGGTCACTCCTCAAGGTGGGGCCACAGTCTTTACCTTCGAGGGTGCGGCACAGGGCTTTAATCCCCACGCCGGAGTAATCCTAGACGCATCCTGGAATTTGTACGGAGCGGCCTACCAAGGGGGGCCTTTCGGGACTGGAGTGCTCTTTGAGATCATGCGGCCGGAAGGTACGGCATCTTTGCGGCGGCGGGCAGGGCGTTGAGTCTAGTTTGGAGGGCTTGGCCTATGAAAAATTGAGAATAACCAGATATAGGCTGTTGTGCCCGGGCGATTACACTCAAGCCAGGCTGTATCCAAAATGTGCTGCCACATCTTTAGTCAGCGAGATGATTTCAGCTCTTTCCTCCGCGCTGAAATTGGGACGGTAGTAGTCCGGCAGAGAAAGCTTAGAGATATACTTCGCACGCGTGGCGGTGAAAGCATCAATAGCCAAGCCGGTGTGGGCTAAAATGCGATCGATCGTTTCTTCGGGTTTTACGCACAGGTCCTCGTAGCGCACGACACAAACCGCACGAGCCAGTTCGGGATCCTGCTTTAGTTGCTCGATGAGAAAGCCAAACACTGAAGCCCATTGAAGCGCGCGAGCGCGCACCTGGCGTCCCTCCTCTCGGCAACGATTTATCTCCTGGATAATCGCGCCATTTCCCACATTAGCCGGCACCCAATTGGGGCCGAACTCATGGAATCCGGTGATTCTATTCATTCTCACCAGCCGCTGATCGTCGCGCCCTAAATCTGAAAAAAGTCGATCTTGCTTGAGCACCGATGCCGCATGATCAATGGGATTGCGAACATACAATAGGAAACGCGCATCAGGAAAAATACGGCGTAAGTAGCGCATCCGCGTAACGCAAGGATTGTTTTTGGATACATAGCGGGAACGTCCCCTTACCAAAAGCAGTTTGCGGATGTGATCTTTAAAAAATGTCTCGAAGTCTGAATTCAGCGTGCTGTCATCTAGAACATTGGACCGGCTCGGATCATGCAACTGATGAAAAAACCGCAGCCAAATCATTTCCTCCACGCCTTCAGAACTGTCGCGAGTTACCTGCAGACGATCACGGTTGACGCGTTCTACCGGCGAGCGCAATGCATTGATCGGAAGCTTCGGAAACAAGCGGTTCCACCACCACGGCGTATAGGGTAATGCAAAATCCGAATAGTGATGCGTCGTCACATCGGGGTGCTCGCTCAGCATTTGGGCCGAGATCGTTGTCCCGGCACGCGGCAAGCCGAGAATATAAATCGGCCGCTCGATTGGGATGGCCGCCATTTGGGACGCTAGAATTTTTGATTCAAGCTGCCCGAGCTTGACGAAGAGCGGTGCCGTTGCATTGACGAACCTGACGAACCAATAAAGCCCAGCAGGCACGGAGAACCGTTCCGATTTCGGCAGAGGATGCGACGTGGACTGAGACATGACAACTTGTTCCATGGTGTGCACGCGTGAATGGCATGAAATACCGCAATGGATCGCGGACTGGTTTTCAGATTTTCTCAAACACCGCGCCGATCACGGTCAGACCCGGGCCGAAACCCACGCTGACGATTTTCGCACCGGTGGGAATTGCGTCCGTTTCCACGATTTTTTGCCACATATAGGGGGCGGTCGCGGAGGCCATATTGCCGTGCTGATCTAGAATGTCCCGGCTGACCCACATCTTGCTCTCGTTGAGACCGAGCGCTTCGCGGACTTTGTTCACAATTGCGGGGCCGCCGGGATGGATCGCATAGACGAGATTCAGTTTCTCGGCGTCGAAATCGATACCTGCCTGATTGCAGAGATCGATCATGAATTCTTTTACATGGACATAGATGATGTCGGGAACGTTCTTCGAAACCATCTCGTCGAACGAGTACAGTCCCGGCTTCAACGTCATCTCATCCAAGGAATTCGGCACGAGGCGTTCCTGTACGGCAAGGAGCTTTAAACCTCTTTTGTTCGATGCCAGGAAATTCCCGAGGGGGTAGGCCGAATATTTGATGAAGCCGTCGCCGAAAAGCGCGTTCATCACATAGTTGCCGGGCTCATGCGCCAGAAAATCGACGTGCAGCGACAAATACTCCGTATGGACGATATCGACCCGGTTTTTCGGCGTTGGCAAAGCGGCGTACGATGCTGCCAATAGTCCACAGGCCGTGCGGATCGCGGGAAAGGCACCATAGCAACCCATCTGGTAGGCATGTGTGACCCCGGTCTGGAACCAACCCTGCCTGGACAGAAAAACCTGAGCGGGACTCGGTGACGCATAGCCGGTACAAGTGACATGAATGATCTCGTCGGGAGGAGGTTGCTCGCTTTCTTCATAACAACCCTCAAAGGCGGTCAGTGCTGCTTGCTCGAAGAGAATGCGCCGCTGGTCCCAAGTCTTCCCGGCAGGATTGTCGTAGATATTTGTGTACGGGGCCGGAGGCGCCAGAAACTCCCGGTGCCCATTCCGCCGCGTATCGGCCGTATCGTAGATACAAACCTGACGCTGTGAGATATGTTCCGCTGAAGAGGCACAGTACCTATCGATGCGCTTCCTCGTGCTTCGAAACACGGCAGTCTTTTTTTCTTCAGATTCGATGCCGTCGCTGACACATCGCGCGACAGCCATCCAGTGGGCCAGGCAGTCGAGCAGTTCATCTTGCGGAACGGGTGGCTTCAGCGTCACCGGCTTAAAGTCGGCAAACACGACCGGGAGTGTGCGAGCCCGAGAGCTTGCTTCCGCTTCATTCAGTCCGTCTAAAATGTGCCCTTGTTCAAGCGTCCCCATCAAGCCCCCATTGCCGCTCTCCGCACTGGTACTTGTTTTTTCTAATTTCAGCCAGACAGCCATAATACCTGAAGATTTTCAGCCGTCAATTGGACGGCGCTCTAATTTATGACCAGTAGTAACGGGCTTACAACCCGCCAGTTCTGTAAAATTACTTGAAGGGCCAGAGAAAAATCTTGAATTGCCGCGTCTGAAAACCGCTTGACTGGCGGGTGGACTTCTCATGGGCGACACACACTAAGGGATCCGACTGATGCGGTCTCGGCGGGCGCGCTCCAGTACAAATGGAGCGGCGCTGGTTCGGGGAGGCTACGCCCTTTTACGCCAAAAGGTAACTGGCGTCAGTGATACAGGTAACTGGTGTCAGTGATGGCGGCCACGGCAAGGGTAGTGCTTGCTGGCTTGCCATTTGTCTTGGCTGAGGGAATGTGGTTTTGCGCGTACAGTTTTTGTCAGTTGGCGGCAGATCCCAATTACGGGTAGTGTCCTAAACTTAGGACACTACCCAATTACGCTCATTGGCGCCTCGACCCCGGTCGGGCAGGAACCCTCG
>CAVQZW010000002.1:0-1571525 GCA_963718785.1 uncultured Acidobacteriota bacterium
GCGGGCAGCAACATCAGCGTAACGATAACCCCGAGGCGTGGGGGAATAACGACGGGGCAGACGATGCCGTTCACCGCCTCGGTTACGAATGATGTGGGAGGAGCTGGTGTTACGTGGAGCAAGAGCGGCGGGTCATTTTCCACGCAGTCCACATCCGCTGCCACATTCTCTTCAACCACGACTGGCTCGTTCACGATCACGGCGACGAGCAACGCCGACAACATGCAATCAGCGTCGGCTACGATCGGGGTGACGGACTTGAGCGGGGTGACGACCTATCACAACGACCTGGCGCGCGACGGAACGAACATCAAGGAGTTTGCGCTAACGACGTCGAACGTAAATTCAAGCACGTTCGGCAAACTCTTTTCGTGCACCGTGGACGGCGAGATGTACGCGCAGCCTTTGTGGGTGGCGAATGTGTCGATCGGCGGGGGAACGCACAATGTGATTTTTGCCGCCACGCAAAACGACAGTGTTTATGCGTTCGATGCGGACGCAAAGCCGTGCGTGCAATATTGGAAAACCAGTTTCCTGGGTGCGGGAGTTACGCCAGTGCAGCCCAGCGATACAGGCGAGGCATTCGACATCAATACGACGATTGGGATCACCGGCACGCCGGTGATCGACTCTATTGGAGGGACGCTTTACGTTGTCGCTAAAACCAAGGAAGCATCCGGCTACCACCAACGTTTGCACTCGCTTAGTTTGACGAGCGGGAGCGATAAGGTTTCGGCCTTTGATATCACGCCGACGATCACTGTTCCCGGAGTTTCGGACACCGGAGATTCCAGCGTCGGCTGCACAAGTACGCCGGGGAACGTGCCGTTCTGTCCCTTGCGCCAGAACCAGAGACCGGGGCTGACTTTTGCGAATAATCTGGTTTACGTGGCCTGGGCATCCCATGGCGACGTTCCGCCATATCACGGATGGATAATGAGTTTTGATCCGTCGACACTGGCCTTGCAGAGCGTTTATAACGTTTCGCCCGACGCGACTACGAACGGAGGGCGGGAGAGCGGCATATGGATGTCCGGAGGGGCGCCGGCAGTGGATGCGAGCGGAAATCTGTACCTGCTTACAGGGAACGGCACGTTCGACGCGAATTCGGGCACGGCGCCGAATGACGACTACGGCGATAGCTTCCTGAAATTGAGCAGCAGCCTTTCCGTGCTGGATTGGTTTACTCCGAAGGACGAAGCAAATCTCGAAGCGCAAGACCTCGATCTCGGGTCGGGCGGCGCGGTTGTTCTGGTGGATTTGCCGCTGTCCGCCTTTCCGCACATTTTGATCGGTGGCGGCAAGGGATCGGGATTTGCCGGCGAAGTGTACGTGCTGAGCCGGGATAACATGAGGCACTTTAACTCGGTCAGCGACAATGTCGTCCAGGAATTCTCGCTGGGGAGCGGCATTTTCTCGACGGGGGCGTTTTGGCAGAACATCTACTATATTGGCGGAGTAGGGCTGCCGTTGAAAGCGTTTTCGCTTAACACCTCGACCAGCCAACTAAGTGCTGCCGCGACTTCGCAGTCTTCGCACTCCTTCGGATATCCGGGAGCTACGCCGGCGATTTCTTCCGCTGGCACCACGGGCGGAACCGGGATTGTCTGGGCACTGGATACGAACAGCACAACGGCGGCGAATGCATCGGGCACTGCCGGACCTGCGGTTCTCTATGCGTTTGACGCGACAAACCTTGGCACGCAGCTTTATCGAAGTGACACAACCAGCGGCTCTACGAATGCGGCGGCGAATGCCGTGAAGTTCACCGTCCCCACGGTCGCCAACGGCAAAGTGTATGTCGGCGGACAAGGGGCCATCACGGTTTTTGGTCTATTGCCCTGATTTCTGCGTGGAATGCGTTGTAGTTCATTTTCCTTTGACTGAATGGACCCACTCTTCCCTGTCCCATCGTGCAGTCCCAAAACTGTCCGGCAGTAACATTCCCGCTGCAGGCCCTGCGTGCTAGCTTCGCAGTATAAGGACGTCGTCTCCCCGCCCCATTTGGACGATCTCCTATGGATTGTCGAGCGTGGTGGAATCTTCTTTGGGGTCATCCATGAACATTTCAATCGCTCGCCGAGGTATATTCGGCTATCTCCATTTGACTACCTTCACGGTCGCCTGCGCATTGCTGCTGAGCGGATGCGCGGGTTTGATTAGTGCCTCGTCTGGACGAAAGCGGGATCGGACGCCACCAACCGCGCCAGCCAATTTGAGGGCGACGGCGACATCTGCATCCTCAGTCGCCCTGGTGTGGACGGCTTCGACGGACAACGTTGGCGTGACTGGATACAAAGTGGAACGCTGCTCGGGAGCGGGATGTTCACATTTCGTACAGATCGCGACGCCCACTGCGACCACGTTCAACAACACTGGGTTGACGGCTTCGACTTCCTATTCCTACCGCGTGCGCGCGACGGATGCGGCAGGAAATAACAGCGCGTACTCGAATACGGCGAGCGCGACGACACCTGCAGGGGCCGATACAACTCCTCCCAGCGCACCCGCGAATCTGACAGCGACAGCAGCTTCGAGTTCGCAGATTAACCTGGCGTGGGCCGCTTCGACGGACAACGTTGGCGTGACAGGGTACAAAGTAGAGCGCTGCTCGGGAGCGGGATGTTCAAATTTCGTGCAGATCGCGACGCCCACTGCGACCACATTCAACAACACCGGGCTGACAGCTTCGACTTCGTATTCCTACCGCGTGCGGGCAAATGATGCGGCGGGAAACAACAGCGCGTATTCGAATTCGGCGAGTGTGACCACTCCGGCCGCCGCTGATACGACTCCGCCTAGCGCGCCCGCGAATCTGACGGCGACAGCAGCTTCGAGTTCGCAGATTAACCTGGCGTGGGCCGCTTCGACGGACAACGTTGGCGTGACAGGGTACAAAGTCGAGCGCTGCTCGGGAGCGGGATGTTCAAATTTTGCGCAGATCGCTACGCCAACAGCGACGACGTTTAGCGACACTGGGCTGACGGCTTCGACTTCGTATTCCTACCGCGTCCGAGCGAATGATGCAGCCGGAAACAACAGCGCGTATTCGAATACCGCGAGTGCAACGACACAGACAGCCTCGTCAGGCAACATTAGCGTGACGATCAGCCCCAAGCGAGGAGGATTGACGCTTTCGCAGTTGATGCCGTTCACAGCGACAGTGACGAACGATGTGGGCAGCGCGGGCGTGACTTGGAGCGCGTCAAGCGGAACGTTCAGCGCGCAGAGTACGGCGGCGGCTACTTATGTGGCGCCGAACGCGGCGGGCATAGTGACCGTGACTGCCACGAGCGTAGCGGACGTAACGAAGAGCGCTTCGGCGACGATTGGCGTGACGGATCTTGCAGGCGTGTCTACCTATCACAACGATTTGTCGCGCGACGGAGTGAATGCGCAGGAGTATGCGCTGACGACGGCGAACGTGGCGACGGCCACGTTTGGAAAGCTTTTCTCGTGCGCTGCGGATGCGGCGATTTATGCACAGCCGTTGTGGGCCGCGAATTTGAACATTCAGGGCGGGACGCACAACGCGGTTTTCGCAGCGACTGTGCACGACACGGTGTACGCGTTCGATGCGGACACGAATCCTTGCGTGAAGTACTGGAGCGTGTCGCTGCTGGGCACCGGCGAGACTTGGCTTTCGAGTTCGGATGTGGGCACGGGCGACATCCAGCCGGACGTTGGAATTATCGGGACGCCGGTGATCGATCCAGCAACGAATACGCTCTACGTAGTTAGCAAGAGCAAGAACACGGGGTCGAACTGCACACCGGCGGCTTCGTGCCACCAGCGGCTGCATGCGTTGAGCTTGATCGATGGAAGCGAAAAATTCGGCGGGCCCGTAGATATTACGTCAGCGATCAGCGTGCCGGGGACCGGCGACGGATCCTCCGGCGGAAACGTGGCGTTCAATACGCTGCGGCAGAATCAGCGGCCCGGCCTCGTACTTTCCAATGGCGTGGTGTATGTGGCGTGGGCTTCGCACGGCGACAATGGGCCGTACCACGGCTGGGTAGTCGGGTTCGACAAAACTACGCTCGCGCGAGTGGCCACATTTAACGCCAATCCGAATGGCAGCGATTCGGGGATTTGGATGGGCGGCGGAGCGCCGGCAGCGGACTCGTCGGGCAATTTATATTTTCTGACGGGCAACGGAACGTTCGACGTGAATACCGGCGGCTCGGATTACGGCGACAGCACGGTGAAGCTGAACACGTCTGGTGGATTATCGGTGGCGGGATATTTTACGCCGGCGGACCAGCAGAATCTGGAGGACGGCGACGCGGATCATGGATCGGGAGGAGCGGCGATTCTGGTAGATCAGGCGTCGGGCGCGCCGCACCAGCATCTGGTGATTGGCGGAGGAAAAGAAGGCAATTTCTTTTTGCTGGACCGCGACAAGTTGGGCGGGTACGGAGCGAATTTCAATCCAGCGGACTCGAACGCGGTGCAAAAATTCTCCGAAGGCAACGGAATATTTTCTACGGCGGCGTTTTTTAACAATGCGCTGTACATCGCGGGCGCGGGCGGACACTTAAAATCTTTTGCGTTCAATACGACGACAGGACAATTCAATGCGGCGCAGACGTCGCAGTCTTCGGGATCATTTGGGTTTCCGGGGGCGACACCTTCGGCGTCGGCGTTGGGGACGACGAACGGAATTTTGTGGGCCTTGGACAACGGCCAATATTGTACGCAGCAATCGCCGGGATGCGGAGCGGCGGTGCTGCATGCATTCGACGCGACGAACCTGGCGACGGAACTGTGGAACAGTTCGCAGACGGCGGGAGACAAGGCGGGGAATGCCGTGAAATTTACAGTGCCGACGGTCGCCAACGGAAAGGTGTATATCGGCACGCGAGGGAACGATACCGGGAATGGCGGGACGACGGTTCCTGGAGAGATCGACGTTTACGGATTGAAGCCGAATTGAGTTGGACGTAGAAAATCGCGGTACAAATAAATTTGTTGTTACTAAAGACGAAGAACATTTGAAGGTGTGCGCCCGGGCAATCTGGGGCGCAGCATGCTGCGCCCCAGCAACGGAAAATGCTACATGCCTTCGTAGTTGGGGCCGCCTCCGCCTTCGGGGACGACCCAGGTCGATGATTTGGTAGGGGTCGGCGATGTCGCAGGTTTTGCAGTGGACGCAGTTGGCGGCGTTGATCTTCAGTTTTAGTATACCGCTTGGGTCTTTCGCCATTTCATAGACAGCCGCTGGACAGAAATACTGGCAGGGGTTGCCGTATTCTTCGACACATTTTGTGGAGCAGATATTGGTGTCGGCGACGTGGAGATGGCACGGTTGATCTTCTTCATGGCGCGTGCCCGAGTGGTAGACGTCGGTGAGGCGGTCGAAAGTGAGTTTGCCATCGCCTTTAAAACGCTCGGGAGCGGGGCGGCCGTTGATTTTCTTGTAGTGCTTGTAGCCGGCTTCGGCATGCATGGGATCGATGAGGCCGCGGCCGCCGGTGATTTGCTGGAAAGCAGTATGGAAGAAGCCGCCGAGCATGCCGTGTCGAAAGGACTGGTGGAAATTGCGGACTTGCCAGAGTTCTTTTTTGATGTAGCTTTGCTCGATTTTTTGCGGGAAGGCGCTTAGGGTTTTGGCGGTAGCGTCGCCGGTTTTCAGGGAATCAAAAATGGTTTCGGCGGCGAGCATGCCG
This sequence comes from uncultured Acidobacteriota bacterium, assembly GCA_963718785.1. GTDB lineage: Bacteria > Acidobacteriota > Terriglobia > Acidiferrales > UBA7541 > Acidiferrum. The sequence continues at coordinate 5,670 of CAVQZW010000002.1, forward strand.
CTCTTCATGGCCATGTGAATGCCTTTGAGTCGCTGGGAATCGAGGAAGCTGCCGGAGTCGCCGATGATGAGTGCGCCGTCTACGTAGGTGCGGGGCATCGCGTACCAGCCGCCGTAGGGGAGAGATTTGGCGCCATAGCGGACGAGTTTGCCCCCTTCGAGAATTTTTTTGAGAAACGGATGCGTCTTCCAGGTTTGAAACGCGGCGTGAGGATCGAATTGCGGGTCGGCGTATTCGAGCGCGAGGACGAGGCCGATAGAGAGGCGATTGTTGGAGAGGCCGTAGATCCAGCCGCCGCCGTACATGCTCGTGGGGACGGGCCAGCCGAGCGTGTGAGCGACGTATCCTGGCTTAATGCGATCGGGCTGGATGTCCCAGAGCTCCTTGATGCCGATGCCGTAGGATTGCGGATTGATGTTGTCGAGTTTTTTCGTGGCGACGAGATCTTTGGTGAGCGAGCCGCGCGGGCCTTCGGCGAGGACGGTGACTTTGGCGCGGAGTTCGTAGCCGGGAGTGAAATTGTCTTTGGGCTTGCCGTTTTTGTCGAGGCCTTTGTCTTCGGTGATGACGCCGGCGACGCCGTCGCCTTCGTAAATCAGAGATGCGCCGCCAAATTCTTTGAAGACGTTGACGCCAGCGGCTTCGACGAGCCCGCCGAGCCATTTTGTGAGCTTGCTAAGAGAAATGACGTAGTTGCCTTTGTTCTGAAAAGGCGGCGGAGTGATGGGAAAACGGAAAGAGGAGTTTTTGGTGAAGAGGAGAGCAACGGAATCGGTGACAGGTGTGTCGAGGGGAGCGGATTTTTCGAAGCCGGGGACAAGCTCGGCAAGGGCTTTGGGATTCATGATGGCGCCGGAGAGTTGATGCGCGCCGATTTCGCGGCCTTTTTCGAGGACGTAAATATTTTCGGCGGAGAGCGGAGGCTTGGCGCCGGAGTCGTTGTGCTTCTTGATCAGATTGGCGAGATGCAGGGCGCAAGAGAGACCGGCAGGGCCTGCGCCGACGATCAGGACATCGGCTTCGAGTTGTTCGCGTTGGACGGTCATGGCTTGTGCCATCTTAACAAAGGTCGGTTGCACTTGGCCGAGCTTCTGGAGACAGCTCACAGCCGGGGGTCCGCACCAGCAAGCGGCGTGGCTACCCCCTCCCTATTTTCTTGTAAGTGTTGCATGTAAAGGACTTAGTTTTTCACCAAGGCCTTTAGAATCCTACGAATCACGGTGTGGTCTGCAACTGTTGATTCCACGAGACTTACGGGGACACTTGGGTAAGTGTCATTCTAAGGAAGACAAATCCGTTGTTTGCAACACGATGCAAGTGTTCAGATAACTACTTAGGCGGGATCGATGGCACAAAATGCTGCACCTCTGCAACTGCGAGACATAGGCTTAGGCGGATCGGGCGCGCCCAGAAAACAAAAACGCCAGGGGTTAGCTGGCGCTGACAAGAGCGAAACCATAATTATATACGAAAAGTACTATACACCGAAAGTAACGATCTGTCAAGGGGCATTTGCGGGTGTGCGTTAGCACACGATATGTCCGCAAAAAAGATGAAGAAAAGGCTTGACACGGATTCTAGTGTTATAGTTAACTATAACAGTAAAACGCATTCGAGGCGCTCTGCTACGTGCTACAGAAGAGAGGCCTACGGGCAGAGAGTACAGAAACTTGAGGAGAAAGAACATGAAAACCATTTGCCTTATGTTGTTCGTCGCTGTGATGTCGCTTACCACCGTGGCTTTCGCGCAGCATGACGCGCACAAGGCTGCGGAGCAAGTCGCGCCGCCAGAAGCGCAGAAGTCCTTTGAGACAATGAAGAGCCTGGCAGGAAACTGGGAAGGCCCGGTGACCCTCGACCCGCCGCAGCCGGAGATGTCAGACGGAAAGCCGTTGCATATCACGATGAGGGTGACGTCCAGGGGAAACGCGCTCGTACATGAAATGCAGGAAGCGGGAACGCCGCTCGACCCGGCCAAGTACGACCATCCCGTGACGATCTTCTATGTGGATGGAGGCCGACTTACCCTGGTTCATTATTGCGATGCGGGAAACCGGCCGCGGATGCTGGCGAGGCCCTCGGCGGACGGAAAGTCGGTGGAATTCGATTTTACCGATATCTCCGGCGGCACGAATTACGGACACATGCACCATTCCGTTTTCACGTTCATCGACGCGAATCACCACATCGAGGACTGGACGTATATGATGCCAGGGGACAAGCCTGTCCACGCGCACTTCGACTTGAAGCGGACAGAGTGACAGACGGCGACGCCGGAAAGGCGAACGGGAAACCCAGATGGACCGTGAGTGGAATGACAGTCAGCCGATCTACCGCCAGCTTCGCGACCGCGTGGTCGTGATGATACTGGATGGAGTTCTGAAGGAGGGCGACCCTTTGCCTTCCGTGCGGAATGTCGCGGCTGAATACCGGGTGAATCCACTTACGGTCCTCAAGGGCTATCAACAACTGGTGGACGAAGGGCTGGTGGAGTCCAAGCGAGGGCTCGGCATGTTCGTTAACGCCGGCGCGCGCGATCAGTTGCTCAGAGCAGAGCGGCAAAAGTTCCTGGGAGAAGAGTGGCCGAGGGTCCGCGCAACGATTGAGCGGCTCGGGCTTACGGCAACCGAGCTGTTGAACGGCGCAACCCACGCAACCGAAAACCCATCTCTCGATGAAGCGCAGGCAAAGCCTGCTGAGCGGAATCCCGCAAAGAAGGAGCGTTGAAGCCATGGCATGCATAGAAGCGCGCGGCCTGCGCAAGGCCTTCGGCAAAACGACGGCGCTGGACGGGGTCGACCTGCGCGTTGAGGAAGGCCGGATACTGGGAATCATCGGTCCCAACGGGGCCGGCAAGACCACGGCGCTCAACGCGATTCTCGGCCTCACGGCGTATGAAGGAGAGCTGAGGGTACTTGGACGCGACCCGTGGAGCGAGCGCGATCAACTGATGCGAGATGTGTGCTTCATTTCGGATGTTGCGGTATTGCCGCGCTGGGCGCGGGTTTCGCAGCTACTGGAGTACATCGTTGGCGTGCATCCGCGATTCGATCGGGCCAAGGCGGAAAGTTTCCTGGCGAAGACCAGCATCCGGCTGGCGAACAAGGTCCGGCAATTGTCGAAGGGCATGGTGACGCAACTGCACCTCGCCCTGATCATGGCCATTGATGCGAGGTTGCTGGTGCTGGACGAACCAACGCTGGGCCTCGACATCCTGTATCGCAAGCAATTTTACGATTCCCTGCTGAACGACTACTTCGACCGGAGCCGCACGATCGTGGTGGCCACACACCAGGTGGAAGAGATCGAACACGTGCTTACCGATCTTGTTTTCATCCACCGGGGCCGCATCGTGTTTCAAAGCAGGATGGACGATTTTGAGTCGCGCTATCTCGAAGTGATGGTGCATCCGGAGAAGGCCGGCGCAGCGCGGGCGCTGAAGCCGGTGCAGGAGCACCAGGTGTTCGGCGGAAGCATCCTGCTGTTTGATGGCGTGGATCGGCAGCAACTCGCGGAGTTTGGTGAGGTACGCGCTCCCAGCATCGCCGATTTGTTCGTTGCAGTGATGGGCCAGCAAAGCGGCCAGGCACAAGGAGCAAGTAGATGAGTACTCCATCAAATGCGATGTCCGAATCCTTTCAGGCCCAGAGCGTCGCACCGGCGGCCTTTCCGGCGACTCGCGCGTTCTATTGGTCGGTGCGGCGAGAATTATGGGAGAACCGTTCCATCTACATTGCGCCACTGGCCGTCGCTGCGGTTGCTCTGTTCGCCTTCTCGATCGGCGCGGTCGCGGGCATCTGGGAGAAAGCGCTGAGACTCGATCCGGCGCAAACGAGCGAAGCGGTTACGGGGCCATACGACATAGCGGCGGGTCTGCTGATGCTCACCTGCATTATCGTGAGTGTGTTCTATTGTGTCGATGCGCTGCACTCCGAGCGACGCGATCGGAGCATCCTGTTCTGGAAATCGCTGCCGGTATCCGATCTCACTACGGTGCTGGCGAAGGTGAGCATTCCCCTCGTCGTTCTGCCGCTACTGACCGTTGCGATCATCGTCGCCATGCAGTCGATCATGCTGCTGTTGAGCAGCTTGATCGTATTGGGGAGCGGTCAGAGTGTGGGGGCGCTGTGGACGAAAGTATCGTTCTTCCGGATGTCCATGGTGATGCTGTATCACCTTTTGACGGCCCATGCGCTCTGGCCTTTGCCCGTTTATTGCTGGTTGCTTCTGGTATCCGGATGGGCGCGACGGGCGACCTTTCTATGGGCTGCGTTGCCGCTGGTGGCCATTGGCGGCGTTGAACTCATCGTGTTCCGTACCTGGCATTTCGCTGCGTTGGTGGGGTCGCGATTGATTGGAGCCGCACCAGCGTTTGAATCCATGCCGGGAGATGGTTTTCCGGGGCCCATGACGCAAGTCACGGTGGGAACATTTCTGAGCAGTCCGGGGTTGTGGATCGGGCTGGTCGTGGCTGCGGGATTTCTCGCTGCGGCGGTGCGGCTGCGGCGGTATCAAGGGCCTATTTAGGTTGGCTGTTAGCGGGATTAGAGTACGCGCTAGAGCGCGTTACGGTAGTTCGGGCTTGCCCGCAGCCTTGAGCTTTGCGTTGAGGGTAGCTTTTCGCTTGGCGTCGGCGGCTGGCGCGACGAAATAGAAGTCGAAGAGAGATTCGAGAACGTCGAGGTTCCACTCGGCCTCTCCCGGCTCCACGTCTAGTATCATGCCGGTAGCTGTGCTTTTCATCGTGTGAGCTGCGAAATTGCCGATGTTGCGTACCGCGTGGAGATCATCTTCAATGTAGGACGGTAGTTGCTTTGATGCGACCACCTCGTCGATTTGGTCGTTGAGGTCTTTCTTCTTTGCTCCTGCCTTGTCCTTGAGGATTGCCTGTAGGCATCGCCTGCTGAGCGCGGCGCTCGCCTTGGGGCTGTCAGCGAGTACTTTGCAGGCTTCTGAGAAGTCCTCGCGGTAAGGGCCGGTGACTTCCTGCGGAATTATCCTGGAGGATGATCGTGGGTAGGCCATGAATTCAAGCGTGGGCTGGGCGTGCGGGATGACTTTGGCTCCCCCCGTGCCCGGGTTTTCCACGTGTGGTGTATAGGCCCTCTTCAGGAAGATGATTTGATCGTGGCATTCGGGGCAGCGTTGAACCGAGGCTGACCACTGTGCAGCGTGGTCGAGGAATTTTCCCTGGCGAGACTGCACCTCCGCCGTGTTCCAGACGTTTACGGTGCCGAACGAGTCTCCTGGGATGCTCGTGTTGCAATGTGGACATTTCATTTCGGAGTTGCCGTCCTGAGTTCGGTGATGTCCAAGGTACGCGGGTTGTTGTCCGGGATCAATAGTTGAAACGTGGCAACAGTCCTCATGTTTTCCCCAATGGGTATTCTGGCCCTGATTACTTCAGGTTTCGCCAGTGCTCAGGGCTTATGCGACGATGTTCTTGCGTCCACTCTGCGTTGTGTACATCAAAAATTAGCGCCCAGTCGGCGGCGCCCGGCATCCAAATTCTTGAATCGAAGCAACGATGCCGGACTCGAAGTAGTTTAGGTGTGTGACCATGATTGAATCTTCTGATTTGCGGATGACGAGAATTTCGCTTCAACCACGGAGCTGGGCATATACCGGCACTGGGGTTTGGCACGTTAATTCCGGACGCAGCCTTGACGATCACTGCGACGCGAGACGCGCTGGAAGCGGGATTTCGACACTTTGATTGCGCGGAACGATATGGGAATGAGCGCGAGGTGGGCACGGCGTTGCAGGCAGGGCTTGCGGCTGGAGGGATTGGGCGCGGGGACATTTTTGTTACCACGAAGGTGTGGAACACGAATCACCGGCCTGAGCGTGTGGAACCGGCTTTCGAGGGGAGCCTCGGAGAGAATGGGGCTCGACTATCTAGATCTCTATCTGATTCACACGCCGTTTGCGTTTCAAGCGGGGGACAATCAGGATCCGCGGAATGCGGACGGCAACGTCCTTTACGACAGCGGGGTGACTTTGCTGGATACCTGGCGGGCGATGGAGAGTCTTGTGGACGGCGGCAAATGCCGGGCCATAGGACTTTCGGACATTGGTCTGGACGAAGTGAAGGCCATTTATGAAGCGGCGAGAATCAAGCCGGCCGTGGTGCAAGTGGAATCGCATCCGTATTTGCCGGAAACGGAGCTGTTGGAATTCTGCAAGGAGAAGGGTGTCGTGCTTTTGGCGTTTGCGCCGCTGGGTCACGGAATGAAGCCGGGGCTGCTGGAAGATCCAGTGATTTCGGGGATCGCGGCGCGAGTGGGAAAGACGGCGGCGCAGGTGCTGCTGGCGTGGGCGGTGCAGCGCGGCACGGCTTTGCTGACTACGCCGAGGAGTGCGGAGCGGGCGAGAGAGAATTTCGACATTTCGGCGCTTCCGGCGGAGGCGATTAACGAAATTAATCGGATTCAGACCAGGCAGAGGTTGAATCCAGTGGTGAAAACCGGCGTGCCGGGCTTCATTCCGAAAGCTAAGGGAGCATGAACGCGAAACCGGAGCGAGAGCAGTAGGTCGCTAGCCGTTTTCGACGCGGGATTTTATGTCCGAGTAGGCGGCGTCGATTAGGCTGCTTAGGGCTGCGGCGTTTGTGGGCGTTCCCGGTATTAGCTTTACGTGGCGCATGAACTTGCCGGTGCCTTGCAACAGGCGAGCGGGATCGGGCAGTGATGCGCCGTGAAAGAAGCCTACGTTTACGTGCGAGGTGAAAACATTTACGTAGGCGAAGGGGGCGTCTCCCAGGCAGGCGACTGGGCAGCCGTCGTGGAGGAGTTCGCGGACTTCGTCGCCGCAGTTGCGCATGGCTTCGAACCAGTGATGGGCTATTGCTCCCAGTTCGCCTGGGTGTTGTTTCAGCCAGGCATCTATGGCGGGATCGCGCTGGACGGCGCCGTTGAATCGGAGGAAGTCGGATTTCATAGTGGCTCCCGGAAAGCCGAGTTGAAGAGTTTCTGTTAGCTCGATCGCGAGGAATACCGACGAAAAACAAAACGAAACGCGACCCCCACGAGGCCGTATACAACCATATTCGCCGCCGCGGAAATCAGAAAGGCAACGGCTTCACTAGCCGTACCGCCCGCCTCTGCTGACATTATCAGAGGGAACGTCGGCCAAGGTACTAGCAGTATCCAGGTCCACGAGCCTCCGATGCGTACATCTCCGGCCACAATCACGAGATAAAGCAGGCACGGAATAAGGAATCCTGCGGCAAGAAAATAACGAATGATTTTTAGGTCCGGTCTCAGAGTGGTGATCACTTCCGTTTACCTCAACTAAAGTGCCTACACATTGTAGAGGCTCGAAACGGAAATGGGTCTAGCCAATGATAGCTGTCATTACAGTATTGATAAGAGGGCTAAGGACTCAGGAGGATTTGGATTTTTCGAGGGCTTCGGTTAGGGCGGGCATGATTTCGAAGATGTCGGCGACTGCGCCGTAGTCGGCGATTTCGAAGATGGGAGCGTTGGCGTCTTTGTTGATGGCGACGATGGTGCGGGCGCCCTTCATGCCGACGACGTGCTGGATGGCGCCGCTGATGCCGAGGGCGAGATAGAGCTTGGGGGCGACGGTCTGGCCGGAGCTGCCGATTTGGCGCTCCATGGGGAGCCAGCCTTCGTCGCAGATGGGGCGAGAGGCGGCGATTTCTCCGCCGAGAGCTTTGGCGAGGGCCTCGGCTTGGGGAATATTTTCGGGGGCTTTGATGCCGCGGCCGATGGAAACGATGATGGGAGCTTGCGTGAGGTCGACGGCGGATTTGGCTTCCTTGAAGAGGTCGAGGGGCTTGGTGCGGATTTGGTCGGGAGTTAGCGCGACGGCGAAGGCGTTGATGGGAGCTTTGCCGGACGGATGCGCGGCGAGGAGATCGGCGCGGAAGGCTCCGGATTGGAAGGAGGCGAACCACGGGGCGGCGCCCTGGAAAGTGACGTCGGCGGCGGTTTTGCCCTGGAACATTTGGCGGACGAAAATGAGTTTGCCGGATTCGTGGCGGTAGGCGATGCAGTCGCCGATCATGCCTTTGCCGAGGCTGGCGGCGAGTTTGGGGGCGAAGTCGCGGACCTGGTAGGTGTGGGGGAAGAGGACGAGGTCGGGCTTGGCGGCGGCGATGACTTGGGCGAGCGCGAGGCAGTAGCCGTCGGGTGTGTAGGCTTCGAGAAGGTCGTGCTCGACGGTGAGAACTTCAGCGACGTTTTTGGTGGCGAGTTCGTCGGCGAATTGCGACGAGGCCTTTGCCGATTACCAGCGCGCTGATGGTGCCGGAAGTGGCCGCGGCGATTTGTTGGGCGGCGGCTAGAGTTTCGAAACTGGCGTTGTTCCACTTGCCTTGGCGGAGTTCGGTGATGACCAGAATTTTCATCGGGCTTTCCTTTTTGCGCTTCCTTGACGCTTGGCGAAGAGAGATTTCTCGCTTCGCTCGAAATGACAGTCTTTAAGAAATGCCTAGATGACGCGAGCTTCGAATTTCAATTTCTCGACTAGTTTGGTGGCTACTTCTTTTGCTGTGCCGGTCAGGAATTCGGTTTTTTTGGTTTTCGTGGGGACGTAGATTTTTTCGATTTTTTGCGTGGGCTCGTGCTGGATGCCGAGAGATTCACGGGTGATGGTGGCGATTTCTTTTTTCTTGGCGGCCATGATGCCTTTCAGCGTGGCGTAGCGGACTTTGTTGATGCCGGACTGAATGGAGAGGACGGCAGGCAGCGGGCACTCCATGTGCTGAAACCAGCCGGCTTCGAGTTCGCGCTTGAGCTTCATGGTGTTGCCGGCGACTTCGATAGCCATGATGATGGTGGCGTGGGGGCGATCGAGGAGCGCGGCGAGAAGGACGCCGGTTTGGCCGAAGCCGTGATCGTCGCTCTGGAGGCCGGTGAGGACGAGGTCGGCTTTTTCTTTTTGGATGGCGGCCGCGAGGGCTTTTGCGGAGCCTAGAGGATCGAGCTGCGCGAAATTATCGTCGGAGATATGGATGCCGCGGTCGGCGCCTTTGGCGAGAGCTTCCTTGATGGTTTGCTTGACGCGTTCGGGGCCCATGGAGAGAGCGATGACTTCGCCGCCGTGTTTTTCCTTCAGGCGGAGGGCTTCTTCGAGGGCGTAGCTGTCGGGCTCGTTCATCTCGAAGCCGATGTCGGATTCCTTGATCCACGCGCCGGCGATGGCGAGCGGTGCGTCTTTAGCAGGCACTTGTTTGATGCAGACAATGATGTTCACGAGAGTTTTCCTTGCGAGATTGCGTTGAGCTTTGTGAAAACATTATACCAACTTACGATTGTTAGTTACTAACGGATTCGGGACGGCTTCGCGTCGCCCCGCGACCGGTCTAAAGACCGGCCACTACACCTACTGGCCGGACCAGCGTTTGAAAATTAAGGCGGCGTTTGTGCCGCCGAAACCAAAGGAGTTCGAGAGCGCGTATTCGACGGAGGCTTTGCGAGCGACGTTGGGGACGTAGTCGAGGTCGCATTCGGGATCCGGAGTTTCCAGATTGATGGTGGGCGGCAGAATCTGATCGCGCAGAGCGAGGACGCTGATGCCCGCTTCGAGGCCGCCGGCGCCGCCAAGAAGATGGCCGGTCATGGATTTTGTGGAACTGACGGGAACGTTTTTTGCGTTGTCGCCAAAAACCCTCTTGAGTGCGCGCGTTTCGATGACATCGCCGAGCGGAGTGGAGGTGCCGTGCGCGTTGACGTAGCCGATGTCTTCGGGCTTGAGTTTGGCGTCCTTGATGGCGGCGCGCATGACGCGATAGGCGCCGTCGCCATCGGTAGCGGGTTGCGTGATGTGGTAGGCGTCGCCGGACATACCATAGCCTACAATTTCGGCAAGGATTGGGGCGTTGCGCTTTTGCGCATGTTCGAGGGATTCCAGGATGAGAATGCCAGTACCTTCGCCGACGACAAAGCCATCGCGACCGGCATCGAATGGACGGCTGGCGTGAGCGGGATCTTCATTGCGCGTGGAGAGAGCTTTCATGGAAGCGAAACCACCGATGCCCATGGGAGTGACGGTGGCTTCGGTGCCTCCGCAAATCATTACTTCGGCGGCGCCGCGCTCGATAATTTTGAAAGAATCGCCGATGGCGTGCGCGGAAGCAGAGCAAGCAGTGGCGGTCGCTGAATTCGGGCCTCTGGCTCCGTAACGAATGGAAATATGGCCGGAGGCAAGATTGACGATAGCAGAGGGAATGAAAAAGGGAGAGATTCTGCCGGGGCCGCCCTCGATCAATTTCCTGTGCTCGCGCTCAATGATGTCGAAACCGCCGATGCCGGAGGAAACGTAGACGCCGACTTCGTCGAGGTCGGAATCCTGGGGCTTCCAGTTGGCGGATTTTACGGCGAAGTCCGCCCCAGCCAGAGCGACCTGGATGAAGCGGCCCATTTTCTTCAGTTCTTTTTTCTCGATCCACTGGAAAGGATCGAAGTTTTTGATTTCTCCGGCGATTTTGCAGTCAAAGCTGGTGGTATCAAACTGCGTGATAGGGCCAACGCCGCTTTGGCCGGCGAGGAGGTTTTTCCAAGATTCCTCCGTGCCGATGCCCAGCGCGCAGACAAGTCCAACACCCGTAACGACTACCCGGCGAGTCAACTCAGTAATGCTCCCTGTTGAGGCGGTAAATTCGTGGCTTACTTTCCCTTGGCGTGCTTATCGATGTACTCGACGGCGTCTTTCACCGTGGTCATCTTTTCGGCGTCTTCGTCGGGAACTTCGATACCGAAGGCTTCCTCGAACGCCATAACTAATTCGACCTGGTCGAGAGAATCCGCTCCGAGGTCGTCCACGAAGGACGCTGTCGGCGTCACTTCGGCTTCATCGACGCCGAGCTGCTCGACGATAATTTGTTTAACGCGTTCTTCCACACTGGCCATTCCGGTGTCCTCCGCGATTTGCTATCGCATGATGTGCAAAGACGTACAGTAACAGTCTATCGGCCCCAATGCCGTGGTACGGACTCGAAAATCGTCAATCAGGCAACCTGCCCATTCTAGTCAGCCCTAGCAGCAAGGTCAACTTTACGAGGCCCCTAATCCGAATCGCATGCGGTATCGATCTAGAGACTTCCTTCGCTACAGCTCGAACCCGTTCCTCAAAATCTGCCACCCGTTTCTCAAGGTTTGAAACATTTTTACAGATCGACTTCGCCAGTATGCGCAACCTGATTGTTCCCGAAAGCACAGCGATGTCTTCAGGATCGTCGTTGATCTGGAGTGATCGCTTAGCTTCAAGCACCATCCCTGAACCCACTCGGCTTTCTCCGAGAAAGCGGCACTAACAAGGCGGCTCGGATCGTTCATACCGGCTCACATGCGAATACGACTCCTCCAATTCGGCGCTAGTCATTCGAGGATGCTCTTCTATTCACAAGGTCGCTGAATTATGCCAGATAAAGCCCGCCGTTGACGTCGAGGACGTGGCCGGTGATGTAGGCGGCTTCGTCGCTGGCTAAGAAAACGATGGCGCTGGCTACGTCGCGGGCTGTGCCCATGCGGCCTAGCGGAATGCGAGTTTTCAGCACGGTTTTTACATCTTCGGAGAGGACGTCGGTCATCGGCGTGGCGATAAAACCGGGGGCGACGGCGTTTACCGTAATATTGCGCGAGGCGATTTCGATGGCAATGGCTTTGGTGAGGCCGACGAGGCCGGCTTTGGCGGCGACATAGTTGGCCTGGCCAGCGTTGCCCATTTCGGCGACGACGCTGGAGATGTTGATGATGCGGCCAGCGCGAGCTCGCATCATGGTCGAGAGAGCTTGCTGGATGCAGAGGTGCGCGCCGGTGAGGTTGGTGCGGAGGACGTCATCCCAATCTTCTTTTTTCATGCGGAGGGCGAGGCCGTCGCGGGTGATGGCGGCGTTGTTTACGAGGATATCGAGGCGGGCGAATTTTTCGAGCGTTTGCTTGAAACCGAGTTTGATCTGGTCGGGGTCGGCTACGTCCATTTTGATGGCGATGGCGTCACCGCCGGCGGCGAGGATGTCGGTGACGAGAGTGGTGAGTTTTTCTTCGTTGCGGGCCGCGACAGCAACTTTTGCGCCGGCTTGGGCGAGAGCTAAGGCGGTTTCGCGGCCGATGCCTTGGCTGGCGCCGGTGATCAGGGCTACTTTGTCTTTTAGGCTGAACATCTCAATTTTTCCAGACTCACCTTTCAGGTTGATGATTTGCCGCTGGCCCGCGAGCACAACCGAGAAGCACCGGTCTAAAGACCGGCCACGACAACGACCGCCACTTACGCGGCGTCGGAACGGGCGCCGGCGATTTTGTCGACGGTGGCGGCTAAACTTTTTTCGTCTTCTACGTTGAGCGAGGCGGCGGAACGATCGATTTGACGGAGAAGGCCGGTGAGGACGCGGCTGGGGCCGACTTCGACGAACGTGTTCACGCTCTCGTCGAGAAGAAGGCGAATGGATTCTTCCCAGCGGACGGGCATAGTGACCTGGCGGATCAGGGCTTCGCGAGCTTCGTCGCCGGTGGAGATGGTGTCGGCGTCAACGTTGGTGACGAGCGGCACGGACAAATTTGAGAATGTCGTGCTCTTCAGATCCTGGGCAAGGCGCTCTTGCGCAGGCGCCATCAGCGTGGAGTGGAACGGCGCGGAGACGGCGAGAATTACGGCGCGCTTTGCGCCGAGTTGCGAGGCGATTTCTACAGCGCGCTTTACGGCGCCAGCGTGGCCGGAGATTACGGTTTGTTCAGGGGAATTGAGATTTGCGGCGGAGCAGACTTCGCCCTCAGCAGCGCGTTTGCAAGCGTCAGCAACGACGGCCGGCGAAAGGCCCATGATGGCGGCCATGGCGCCTACACCGGCGGGTACGGCTTCCTGCATGTAGGTGCCGCGCTTGCGGACGAGTTGGACGGCGTCGGAAAACTTCAGCGAGCCAGCAGCTACCAGCGCGGAATATTCCCCAAGACTGTGGCCAGCGACAAAATCAGGTGTGAGACCTTTTTCCGCAAGGACGCGATGGACTGCGACGGAACAGGTCAGGATCGCGGGTTGCGTGTTGGCGGTGAGTTTCAGCTCGTCTTCCGTGCCTTCGAAGCAGATTTTGGAGATAGAAAAACCAAGGGCCTTGTCGGCCTCGTCGAAGACGGCGCGGGCTGCCGGATACTTGTCGGCCAGCTCTTTGCCCATACCGGGGTACTGCGAGGCCTGGCCTGGAAATACGAATGCGACTTTGCCCATCGTCAATTCCTCTCCTGAGGCGTCATGCTACGACGCCCGCGGCCGAGAGCTCCTGTTCGATTTTTTCGTTGATGCGCGCACGGGACAGGCCCGCGGCCACGCGAATGGCGTTTTTGATGGCTTTGGCATTGGAGCGGCCGTGGCCGATGACGCAAACGCCGCGGACGCCTAAAAGAGGCGCGCCGCCGTACTCCGTATAGTCGATGGTCTTACGCAAACCTTTGAGCGCTCCACGCGAAAAAAGAAAACCAACCTGGGATGCCAGCGAGCTTTGGATGGACTTCTTCAGCAGGCCGAAAATCTGGACAGCGAGACCTTCGCAGATTTTCAGCGCGATATTGCCGACGAAACCATCGCTCACGATCACGTCCACGTTTCCGGAAAATAGATCTCCACCTTCCACATTGCCAACAAAATGGACTGGGAGCTTTTTCAAACGCGTGTAAACCTCGCGAGTGAGTTCATTGCCCTTAATCTCTTCTTCGCCCACGGACAACAAGCCGACGCGTGGGCGGCGATTGCCGAAGGTCGCGCGGTAATAGATTTCGCCCATCACCGCGAACTGCACTAAATGCTCAGGCTTGGAGTCAACGTTGGCTCCGACGTCCAATAATACGGAGACGCCGCCCTTGGCATTCGGGAAAGGCGCAGCGAGCGCGACGCGATCCACGGATTCCAGAGTACCGAGCAAAAACCTTGCGACGGTCATTACGGCGCCGGTGTTGCCAGCGCTGACCACGCCGTCGGCCTTGGCTTCACGTACCAGCCGAGTTGCGACGTGGATCGAGCTGTCTTTCTTCCGGCGAAAAGCCTGAGCCGGGTGATCGTGCATGGTGATCACTTCGCTCGCGGGGACAATCTCGATGGGCAAGTTCGGCGCGGCGTGCTTGGCCAACTCCGCGCGGACGACGTTCGGCTGCCCGACGAGGATCACTCGCACGCCTAGTTCACGGGCAGCCAGAACACTGCCTTCTACCTCGGGGCGGGGCGCGTGGTCTCCGCCCATGGCGTCAACAGCGATAGTGATCATCGGATTTGTCTTACTGCTTTATCTGGCCGCCAGTTCTTGGACGGGACCCGGCAGAAAAAGGCAGCGTCAGGCCGACTTGTCTTGCACAGCGCGGCCTTTGTAGTAGCCGCAATGGGGACAAGCCTGGTGCGGCTGCTTGGTTTCGTGGCAATTCGGGCATTCGCCGAGCGCGGGCTTTTCCAGAAAATCGTGGGCTCGCCTGGTGCTCGTTCGTCGCTTCGAATGCCGTCTTTTTGGGTTAGGCATAGCAATACTCCTCGTTCCCGCCGCAGTGGGCGGATTCTATGGGCTTTTGGCCCTGGAAACTATTGTTTTTTCAGCCAGTCCTGCTTCAGGCGCGCGAGAGGGGCCAGCCGCGGGTCCGTCGCGTGGGTCTCACAGCGGCACTCCTCATGATTCAGGTTAGCGCCGCAGTTGGGGCAAAGTCCCCGGCAGTCACTTTGGCAAATGACTTTCAGGGGCAGAGCTAATAATACCTGTTCTCGGAGCACATCGGCCAGAAATAGGCCATCTCCCTCAAAAAAACCGATGTCTGTGTCGTCATCCTTGAGCCGGTCTTCCTTGGGCTTGGCCCCCTTAGGCAAGGGAGCGTAGAAGAGATCGAAAGAGCGGTTCACGTCCTCAATCACCGGTTCGAGGCAGCGGGCGCAGGCCATTTCGATCTTGGTTTCCAGCTGGCCTTCGATGCGAATCTGGCCCTCGAGAAGTTCGGCCGTGGCGGTAACTTCGACCGGGGCGACCTGCTTGATTTCCGACGAATGGAAATCGATGCCGCCCGGACTGTAAGTCTTCCGGATGCGCAGCTTGCGAACAGCAAGTTCTTTCACATCGAGGAACAAGTCGGAAACGCCTCCAGCGCTAACGCTCATGCTTTATCATTATTCCGTCGCGCGAGCAGCAAGTCAAGGAACGGGGCGGGTTTGCGATGGAATTTGCGCCCTGGAGGTCACGGGGTGGCTCTAGTACTGAGGGCCGAGAAACAGGGCTAGACCGCGGCGGAACGGGACTGGGGTTGGATGGCGGTGGCTTGGACACGAGCGATGGTCCAGCCGTCGGGCTTTTGCGTGAGGATGACCGTCATACGGACAGAGCCGGGATTTGGTTTTTCGAGCTTCTCGGTGGATTCCCATGCAAGGGTGGCCATCACGGCCTTATTTCCCACGAACTGCACATCCTCAATTTTCCCCAAGGATTTAGCCCAGCCCGGGGCGGCAAAGATAAGTTTCACGGCTTCATGGATGCGCGCCGGACCTACCCATAAATTGCCTTGCGGGTCCACGAACTGGCCATCGGAGGAAAACATCCTTGCAAACTCAGATGCCTGGCCCTGTCCCCACGCCTGCGCAATCTGTTTTACGGAGACAAGTTCTTCGGCAGATGTCACAAGCTTCTTCTGCGGTTCGCTCGAAAGACGTGCCAACTCTTCGCGAAGCCAAGCCAGCGTCAATCCTCGCTCGGTTAGGAGGCGCGCAGCGAGGGATCCGTCTTCGTGGAGAATTCCGAGAAGCAGATGCTCAGTGCCTACATGTTTGTTCCCAAGCCGTTCCGCTTCCGCAGCGGCATTATTCAGAATGTGCTTGGACTCGACGCTGAGAGGAACCTCGACCGAGGTGGAGATTCGTTCTCTTATCGTGATTTGGGATTCGATTTCGTCGCGAAGGGATTGTGTGCCGCCTTTTTCGCCAAGAAACTTGCGGGTGAGAGTGTGATCCTCGCGAAATAATCCAAGCAGCAGGTGTTCCGTCTCGATGTACGGGCTTCCGTACTGGCTGGCTTCGTAGCGAGCGAAGAAAATTACGCGGCGGGCCTTTTCCGTGTAGCGCTCGAACATAGTCCATCTCGGATCTCCGGCGGAGCGCCGGTGCAGCTCGATGCCGGGTTCTTCAATAGGAGGAGCTGCAGAAGTGAGAATACCACTGAGGGAAGCCCTCGGGTAACGTTGCCTTCGAGGCTGAGCTGGCCAAGAGGTGACCCAGCTATTCTTTCAATGAGCCAGCGAGAAAGAAAAACCGAGAAACGCAAGCATCGCGCAATAATTGCACGGGACTAGTACCAAGGCACGCATTCTTGCTAAGGTTGCGTCAATACACATCTTGTTGAAACAGGGCTAGTTAGCAAACATAAACGAATATTGTGCGGGATTGGTTCATTTCGTGCCCTTCCTCAGGTCCCGGTCGAAATCAAATTGGAGGGGACTTCATGAGATTCCGAACCATTCTTTCTTTGGCTACTTTTTTCCTCACCTGCTTCACCCTGGCCGTGTTCGCGCAACCCTTGCCTGCGAATGCGGCGGGCTACAGCGCGAGCCGCGCACCGGAGAATCAGTCCGTTTCTGGACAGATCGCTTCGGTGGGCGACGCGGTCTTTGCTATAAGCATTACGAAAAATAATCAGGCGCAGACGTTGGAATTTCTGGTTGACGACAAAACGAGAGTGGAAGGCAAACTGACTGTCGGGGCGCAAGCCGTGGTAGAATACCGTTCTGACAGCGGAAAAAATGTCGCTACCCGAGTGGTAGTGACCCCAGCCTCAGGCGTTAATCCTTCTTAACGTTCCGCAGTCTCTCATTTCCCGAAGAGTATCCCTGTATTCCGCCCGACCCAGCCCCGGCGCGGTCTGACTCACTCAACAGTCAGTGAGGAGCCTAGATGCGCACAACACTGAAGATAGTCCTGCCCTTGATCGTCAGCGTGGCCGTGGTGTCTCTGCTCTTCGCGGCATACCAGGTGCGCACGGAGAGGCGCAACCTGCGAGGGGATCTTTCGAGGCGCGCGGAAATTCTAGCCGATAGTTTGCAAGAGACGGTTGAGCCCCTGCTGGACCACGGTCCAAACAAAAATCTGCAGCGGCTGGTGGCGCGTTTTGGACAGAGAGAACATTTGAAGGGAGTGGCCGTTTACGACGCCGAGGGTGCGCCGTTGGCGATTACTACGGGCCTACCTGCGGAATTCCAAAAACGGCCGGGAGTTGCGACGCGCGCGGCCCAACGAGATGCGGGCGAAGGTGAATTTCTAATCATCGACAATTCGGCGGCCGGGGACGAGCAGTACCTGGGACCGATGCACATCTTCGCGTTGCCACTGCATCGGGACGGGCAACTGGCGGGCACTCTCGTTCTGTTTCACGACACGAGTTATATCGAGTTGCAGGTGCAGAACACGCTGCGGGACGCTCTTCTTAACGCCACAATCCAAACGCTGCTAATTAGCTTGCTGGCTTTCGTGCTGGTGAGGTGGACGTTCACCGCGCCACTGGCGCGTACGGCGAAATGGCTACGAACGCTGCGAACCGGGCAGACGCATGAACCGCCGATGACGCCTCAGGGAGAGATATTTGACCAACTGCACCAAGAGGTGACGCATCTTGCGAAGGACTTGAACGCGGCGAGAGCCACCGCGGAAGAGGAAGCGCGCTTGCGCAATTCCAACGCGTCCATTTGGACGGCGGAGCGGTTGCGCGTGAGCCTACGGAATAAGCTGCAGGAGAAACCGTTGTATGTAGTCTCGAACCGCGAGCCGTACTTGAATGTCTACAACGAAAAAAGCGGCGCGATTGAGATTATCGTTCCGGCAAGCGGCGTTGTGACGGCGATTGAACCGGTGTTGGTGGCGTGTGATGGGACCTGGATCGCCCACGGATCCGGGAGCGCCGATCGCCAACTCTCCGACGCGTATGACCACCAGCGGGTTCCCCCGGAACGTCCGAGCTACACGCTGCGACGCGTGTGGCTTAGCAATGAGGAGGAAAAAGGCTATTACCAGGGATTCGCCAACGAGGGACTTTGGCCGCTCTGCCATATTGCGCATACGCGGCCCGTTTTTCGTCCAGAAGATTGGGTGCATTACCAGCGGGTGAACCGGCGCTTCGCGGATGCGGTGTTGCAGGAGATGGAAGGAACGGAGTCGCCGATCCTACTGGCACAGGACTATCACCTTGCATTACTGCCACGGATGATCAAGGAAGCGCGGCCAGATGCGCGCGTTGCGATTTTCTGGCACATACCGTGGCCAAACCCGGAAGTGTTTGGGATTTGTCCGTGGCAGAGAGAGCTGGTTGACGGGCTACTCGGGGCGGACCTGATCGGGTTTCACATTCAATCGCATTGCAACAATTTTCTGGAGACGGTTGACCGCGCTGTGGAAGCGCTGACGGAATGGGACCGTTTTGCCGTCAACCGGCAAGGTCACGTCACGAGGGTGCGGCCGTATCCAATCAGCGTGGCGTTTGCGGAAAATGGGCACTCTGCAGACGAGATAAGGAACGCTGGAGAGGAGCGCGCGGCACTTTGTAGCGAACTGGGAATCGAAGGAAGTCTGCTGGGCGTGGGAGTGGACCGCGTCGATTACACGAAGGGGATCATCGAGCGGTTCCGGGGCATCGAGCACTTTCTAGATCTGTATCCCGCCTTCCAGCATCGCTTCACGTTCGTGCAGATCGGAGCGCCGAGCCGCACGGAGATCGACCGCTACAAACACTTCCTGGATGAAGTAAGCGCGGAGGCGGACCGGATCAACGCGCGATTTCAGGCTGGACGGTGGAAACCCATCGTACTGCTCAAGAAACATCACTCGCATGAGGAGATTGCGCGTTATTACCGGGCGGCTTCGGTTTGCCTGGTAACTTCACTGCACGACGGCATGAATCTGGTGGCGAAAGAATTCGTCGCGGCGCGGGAGGACGCGCGAGGCGTACTGATGCTTAGCACGTTCGCGGGGGCGGCGCACGAGTTGCCGGACGCGCTGCTCGTGAATCCTTACGATGTGCAACAGGTGGCTGAGGCCATTCATCGCGCGCTGGAGATGCCGGAAGAAGAGCAGGCCAGACGCATGGAGCGGATGCGCAAAAACGTGCGCGAGCACAACGTGTACCGATGGGCAGCTCACCTGCTATCGGACCTCACGGAGATACGAATCGACGCTCCCGAGCGCGTTGAGGTGCCGCAATTATCATGAGCAGGCTGGAGTGCGGCGAATCTTATGAGTTTTAAGAGTTGAATCACGCTGCTACGTGCTTTGTAGAGGGGAGCCATTTGCATGTACACCACGGAAACGCCATTCGAGTTTTTCACCGTCTCGTACCTAACGCGGATTGGAAATCAGTCCGCCGGCACGCTCGCTGAATTCCTCAGGGGTCTTCAACAATGCAGCGATGCCTCCATCTTTCACCATACCTTTCAGACATTAAGCAGCCATCACTTTCTGACAGAAGGTTTTTCGAATGATTTCGCGCAGTGGGCGCACGCGGACGCCAGCCGCGAAGATCTAGCCGAGCAGTTGGCTGCACTTGACGTGCGGGATTATCTTTCGATTGCCGCTTTGCGCGGCGACTTGTGCCGGGTGGTCGGCGATTATTGCAACGAACACCGGGATTCTGCAGAGCAAACCGCGCTGGAGCGTTTTTACTTTTGCGAGAGCGTCGAGGTTACGCTGCCCTTCGGGCTCACGGCGCGGACGCTGGAAGAATTTCGCGACGGCATCGCACATCTTAGCCATGCTTCGTTTTACTTTCACTTCCTCTCGTCGCGACTCCGCTTGCAACTGCAGACCAATGACTTTTCACACTGGCTGGCGGACGGACTCGGGCTGGGAACGCTGGCGGACAGCGTGAACCACATCGACATCTACACAAACACATTGGACAGCGCACGCGCCAAAGTGCTGCGGCTGATCGACCGCGAGAGGAGAAAAGGATGAGCGAAGTAGCGATTGCCAGCCGAATTCCACTGGATGACTACGCAGCGCTGCTGGGTGAGGGCGAGATCGACGAGCTACGCGTGCTCGCGAAACCGTTGCGAGGCCGCAGCATTGAGATGATTAACTCGACCGCAGTCGGGGGCGGCGTTGCGGAAATTCTTAACCGTCTCTTGCCGCTCGCGGAGGAACTCGAGCTCAACATGCGGTGGGATGTGATGACGGGGGGTGACGACTTCTATGGAGTCACAAAAGCGTTTCACAACGCGCTCCACGGCGCGCCGTATCACGCGGACCCTAAGGATTTTGAAATTTTTCTCGCATGCAACGAGCGGAACCTGGCGCGCCTTCCGCTCGACGCCGAATTCATGATCATCCACGATCCGCAGCCGGCCGCATTGATCGAAGGACGGCAAAAAAACGGGAATCACTGGGCTTGGCGGTGCCATATCGACCTGTCACACCCAAATCGCGCGGTTTGGGATTTCCTCGACAAATTTGTGGCGAGGTATGACGCCGCAATGTTCTCTTCGCCGGAGTTTTCGCGCGCGCTGCCCATCCCGCAGTATCTTTTTTACCCGGCGATCGATCCGCTCTCGGAGAAGAATCGCGAGTTGGAAAGCGGGTTTGTGGCCCGAACGCTTGCGCAGTATCGGATCGATCCATTAAGGCCCATCCTCACGCAAATCTCGCGTTTTGACAGGCTCAAGGACCCCATCGGCGTAATTCGCGCGTACCGAATCGTGAAGCGATATTTCGATTGTCAGCTTGTGCTTGCAGGCGGCGGCGCTTCGGACGACCCGGAGGGGGCAGTGGTTCTAAAGGAGGTGCAAAACGAAGCTAACGGCGAAGCGGACATTCATATTATCGAACTGCCCGCCTGGGCACCGCTGGAGGTGAACGCGCTGCAGCGGGCTTCGACGATTGTGATTCAGAAGAGCCTCCGAGAGGGATTCGGGTTGACGGTTTCCGAGGCGCTGTGGAAGAAGAAACCGGTGGTGGCTTCAGCGGTTGGCGGAATTCCTGTGCAAATCATACACAAGCATACGGGGCTCCTGGCACACTCGGTCGAAGGCACGGCGTATCAGATTCGCTTCTTGCTGTCGCATCCGGAAATTGCGGCGAAGCTAGGGGAGAATGGGCATGAGCATGTGAAAGAAAATTTTCTTATCACGCAGAAGCTAAAGCGTTATATGACGCTGTTCCTGGCAATGGCACGCGCGAAGTAAGGGCAGGACAAGCAAGAGGGTCTTCGGAGGGTAGCCGGGCCCCCACAGATGCTTGAGCAGCGGCTTAGTAAGTAAGCGACCAGCCTACGACTGTCATCGTCAGCACAAGCAGTAGCATTCCGGTGCTGACAACGCTGAGGATGCGGCCGTGGCCGAGGAGATAGTCGCGGGATTCTGCATCAACGCAGAGGAGTACGGAAACGACGAGCACGACCGCCCAGGCGAGAATGGCCGGCAAGCCAGGATATCTGCCAATCATCGCGAGAAACTGGCCGGGGGGCTGTCCTGCCGGAACCCACCAAGGAATCATGGGGGCAATTCCAGTGGCGAGCGAAAGGGTCAGCAGTTTGCGTGTAAACCAACCTTTAATTTTTGGCCGAGCTTCTTTCCAAACGAAGTAATCCCAAGCGAGCAGAGCGACGGCGAAGATGACCCAGCCGTAGAGCGCGGCTTTTTGGTCAAACCACCACCAGGCCCGGAAGACGAAATGTGCGTGCTGGCTCATGGCAAAGTGCGGAAGCAGAAAAATGGCGACGAGGCCGTTGGCCGCTACAGCAACAAGAAGCGTTACCAAACTCATGAGTTGGAACCAATAGCGAGTTGGCACACGCCTGCACCGGGTGCACACGGATTGTTTGGGCAGGAAATTTAGTCCACAGCGGTCGCAGAACACGGCTGGTCTCCCTAATCGCGGGAATCGAATCCTGTGATCGAGGTTAGGGTAACCAATTGGAATTCCGAATACTACTGGTCTGAGGGGCAGTTGAAAGGGCAGGCAGTATTGGTAGTATGGAGGCATCCAGCCAGATACCCTTCCTTGGTGAAGTGCAAAAAGAAGCGCCTGGACTCGCTAGTAATGCGCGGTCGGGCGGGGGTGCAATATGTCCGAGGCCGCGAAGCAATGGGAAGGCCAAATTGTCGAGGGGACTTTTCCCTTGCGGCAATATCTTGGTGGAACCGACCACGGCGCAGTTTTCTTAACTGAGTTCGGTGATGGTGTGCCGCAAAAAGCCGCGATCAAGCTTTATCCTGCGGACCCCGCAACAGCGGATTTGCAGCTATCGAGCTGGGAATCCGCCGCGCAACTTTCTCATCCCAATTTACTGCGATTGTTCCGGTCGGGGCGATGCAGGATGGAAGGTAATGATCTGCTGTATTTGGTGATGGAGTACGCGGAAGAAGACCTTTCGCAGATACTGCCGCAGCGCGCGCTTAGCACCGAAGAAACACGCGACATGCTCGGCCCTGTTCTGGATGCGCTCCAATACCTGCACGGCAAGGGCTTTGTACATGGCGATCTGAAGCCCGCGAATATATTAGCTAGCGGGGATCACCTGAAACTCTCGAGCGACGCCATCTCGCGCATCGGAGAAGCGCTAAGTGGATTAAGACGAGCTGGCGTTTATGACCCACCCGAGGCCATCAGTGGATCGGGGAAACCTGCGGGCGATGTCTGGTCGCTGGGGACGGCTTTAGTTGAAGTACTGACCCAGAAACTGCCCGAGTGGCAGCCAGGGCCGCATCGTGAGCCGGTGGTTCCTGCTAATATTCCCTCTCCATTTCAGGAGATCGCGCGCGAGTGTTTGCGACTGGAACCGGACCGGCGGATCAGTATTGCGGAAATCGGGGTACGTTTGAATCCACGCTCCGTGGCGGCAACCGCCTCTGCGTCAAGCGCGGCTCCGGTTTCGAGCCTGGGCGTTAGTCCTGCTGCGGGTGTAGCGCCAAAGATGCCGCCAGTTGCGCCCAAGGTGGCAACGGCGTTGCCGGCGCCTCCACGTAGTGTTGCCAGAATACAGAATAACCCTCATAGGCCGCCGCCATACAGGGAGTCTGGCGGAAGACCGCGATTCCTCGTTCCGCTTATCTTGGTCGCGCTTTTGGTGGCGGCAATTGTGACCGTGCCGCGGCTGCTTACGCATCGCCCGGATGCGCAACCTGCTGCGACCGTGAGTGCAGTAAAACCGTCGAGCCAGCCTGTTGTACAGAAGCCGGCACAGTCCGCGGTAGCCCCAAAGGCGAAGGTCGCGTCGGAGACAGCACCAAAGGCTTCGGAAACGACCAGATCCGGGGCGCCAGCTATGGCACAAGCCAATCAGAAGCCGGCACAAGCCACGACTCCTGAGTCCCTGAAAGCAACAAGCGAGAGAGTGCAGCCTCCTGATAGGACGGCACCGGCAGTAAGTTCCGCCGCGGCAGACTCTGTAAAACCGGCGAGCGGCGGGATAAGTTCTTCCAAAGGCGAAGTGTTGGACCAGGTGTTGCCTGATGTGTCGGACAAAGCGCGCGCCACCATTCACGGGAAGGTGCGTGTCAGTGTAAGAGTGCACGTTGATCCCTCGGGCGGAGTATCGGAAGCTGAGTTCGATTCACCGGGGCCAAGCAAATTTTTCGCCGATCTGGCTATGCAAGCTGCAAGAAAATGGGCTTTTACGCCGCCGGAAGTTAATGGAAAAAGCGTGGCCAGCGAATGGCGGATACGGTTTGAATTCACTCAGAAGGACACCAAGGTGATCCCGACGCAGACGACTCCTTAGGAACCTGATGGAACGATCTTAGGACCGGCGGAGTTTTGTTGAATCTGCATTCTGGGGCGCCCCGCTCTTGGCCCTCCCAAAGGTACTCGCTTGAAAGACACCTGTACTTAGGTACGGAGCACCACCTCCCTGCGCTTAGTAGTAACCCGCCGAAGTATTTGAAAGCACAGAAGTTAGTCTGGCAGAAGGTGCTCTCTGGCCTGCCGTACCATACCCGCTCACCGCCTCATCTCGTAAATTCGCTGGAAGAAGGCGCGACTCCTGGTGCGCCCACGATCGGCGGAGTCACAGCGAATGAGCGAGCAGGCGACTCAAGATCTCTCAGGAAACAACGCAGCCCCGGAATTGAAGAGGGCCTCGACGGGTCGCGCAATTCGATGGGCCGCCCTGCTGATCGTGATCGGCAGCATTTCTCTTGTGGCGGGCTTTGAGACTGCACGCAAAACCGTGCCAACTCCAAACTGGGAGAGTAGCCTAGCGTCGCGGGAATCTTCTCGCGCAGTTTCGCTCCTGAGAATGCCCGATTCTGAGAGTAGTGGGGATGCGGAACTCAAGCGGCTGCCGCTGCAGCAACAAGCTGAGCGGTTACTGGAACGCGCGATGCACGAGGATGAGTCATCTCTAAATCTCCTGCGTGAAAATGTCGACGGCTGGTGTGGCCGCATCAGGAACACCGATCGTCTTTTTGATCTTGTACTGGCGGCGCTGAATTCGCGGGACCTGCGCGTGCGCACCGCGGCGGTTGACCTCGACCTTGCGGCAAACAATCTGCGCAAATCGCCGGCAAGCGTTGCCCAGATAATGCGGCAGCTAAAGGGCGATCCTGAAGGCCGCGGTTTGGCTCTTTGGCGGCTTGGTTCGCTGGGAAATCGTGGCGTTGAACCTGAAGAAGTTCTCCACAGCCTGCTGAACTATGCGCACGATCCGAACGAACATACTCGTTATTGGGCGGTGGAAGGATTGGCGATGCTGGGGAACGACGCCACCATCGGTCCGCTATTGGAAAGGCTTACGCACGACACATCGCCTCGAGTCCGCGAACGGGCCGCGAGCAGCCTGGGACAATCCGGTTTACTGACTCGGGAAGAGCGTCTGGCGGCTGTTCCGCATTTGCTCAATTTTGCCGACGACGATTCGCTGAACACGACGACGCGGGAGTTGGTGTATGGAACGCTGCGGGTCATAACGGGCGCTCCGCTCGGAAACGACGCGAATGCCTGGAGGGCCTGGTGGGCGCATCACGATCCCGCGCAGGAGCGTCACCGCCAACGAACTGGAGTTATCCGCACTTAGTCCGGTGATCGATACGTATTCTTTTGCATACATAGCTTTCCGTCATTCGGTGATTTCAAGCACGCGGTCCCCTGAAAATTGAGAAAATAGAAATTCCTGAAATTGTGATCGGGAACTCGACTATCACTTGGGAGGATACGTTGACTTACTCTTTCCGCAAGATCATTGCGCCAGTCTTTGCGATCATCCTTTTTGTAACGGCGGCATTTTGCACGGCCACGGCCCAAGAAAAGAAGACTCCGCAAACCGCCGGGGTCGACAACACCAAAATGGGCGCGTATCGCGCAATAGCTCAACACGCTTTCGTAGAATTCCAGAAGGGCGACAGCGCGGCCGCCGCGCAGCTTGCTCATAGCCTGGAGCGAGTATGGGATAAAGGCGAGGACTACGGCGGCGACATGGCGCTCAAGAAGACGCACCCCGATCTGTTCGAGCAGATCGACAAAGCAATGGATGATTTCGTGCTGCCTTTGATGGAATACAAGAGCAAACCGCCAGATCCGGCGAGAGTCAAAGCAGCGTTCAACGCGTACTTGGAAAAGCTAAAACTCGCTGATTGAGAAACCGCGATTCTTTGCGTGTTTCTCTTCCTGTATCATCGCGCAAAGACGCGAGCCTCAATCCGTAGCTCCGGGCACATGAAAGAGCCAGCGCTGCAGTAAGTGTGTCGGCCAGTAGATTAACGCCACGAGCGGAATAAAAATCATGGCGAGATGGACCGGAGCAGGTCCCCAAGCGCGATGGAAGAGCGGATCGCGGTAGGCATAGTTCATGTTGACGTCCGCAGACAAAAAACGGGAGACGATCAAGAGGAAGGCAGCAATAGCGGCCTGCAATCCCAACGCGCGCCGGTCGTAGCCAACTCGGCGCAAGGTCCAGAGAAGGACCAGCGGCAGTCCGACGTGAAAGGTGGAAAGCAGGCGCACCCAGAGCGGGTAGCGCGCGTCCCACATATAATCGGTGCCACCAATGAGAAAACTCCCCGTAATCAATCGCGAACCGACGTCCAGAACCCATAGAAAGCCGGCGGCCAGCGAGTTAACGGCTTGACTGGAAAGCAGCAGAGGATTCGCAATCCAAATCCCCACAAACGAGAGAATCACGGCAACGTCGCACAAGTGCAGCAGATTTGCCCAACCCCATACGCGGAAATACGCGGGAAGCCAGACGACCATCCAGAGCAAGCTGAACCAGCGAAGCACAGGAAAAGTGACTGGGGCAGGCGACATTTGTTTTGACTCACGAACTGCTTAAGCCGGCTAAGGCTATCACAGCCGGTCAGCAGGGGTGCTGGCTCTCCTAGCAGCCGTTGCGCGACAGTGCGCAAATTCTACCGGTAACCCGTGTCTGGGCCGAGTTGTATGGAACTCGGCATGAAGGTCCCCGTTCCGCGAGCCAGTTCCTTGCCCCGGCCATCGAAGAGCACGCCTTCGGCAATGTAGAGCCGTTTCGAACGGCTCACGATTTGTCCCCGCGCAAGAAGCTGACCATCCGACACCGGCCGCAAAAAATAAAGCTGGAACGAGGAAGTCACTACGAAAAGGTCAGTGACGAGAGACTGCGCGGCAAAAAATGTGGCGTCATCCAAGGCCTTGAAATAAACAGCTCCGTGAATGGCGCGACCGGCGTGATAAAAGTCCTCGCGAACGGTCATCTCGATTTCTGCGCGCCCTTCCTCGGGAATGCGGAGCGTCGGCCGGAACCAGTGGTTGATCGGAGCACGACCGTACATCGCAACCAGTGCTTCAAAATGTTTGTGCTTCATAGTCGATGGTTGAGGTGCGCTCCGGGAGTTGTCAGGATTCACTAATCTGGCCTGCGGAAGCAGCCTGAGAGCCGAAATGTTCCTGGTGCTTGCGAAGCAGAAACTGATCGGTCATTCCGGCAATGTAGTCGCAAACAACTGCGTGGCGAGGCTGCGAGAGTGCCGATTCTTCATGAGAGGCCGGCATGGAGCCCGGCGAATCGAGATAGTATGAGAAAAGTTCCTCGAGGCACCGGACGGAGCGATCGCGATCCTCGGTGATGGCGGGATCGTTGTAGATGTGCCTGAACAAGAAACGCTTCAGCTCGGCGTTGCGCTCGGCAAGCGAATCGCTGAAACCGGCAAGCCGGCGTGGGGCGCGACGAATGTCGTCCGTCGTGGAGACGCCTGAGGCGAGCACTCGCTGCTGCGTGGTCTCAATCAGATCGGTAGCGAGACGATCGAGCACAAGCTTGAGCGCCGCATTGAACTTGAGTTTCTCGCGACCAGCTGGGTACGCCGCATCGATTTCAGCGTACGCCTCAGAGAAAATCGGCGCTTCCCTTCGCAATGCATCCAGATTGAGTAGCTCCGCTTCACGGGCGTCGTCAAGGTCCGCTGTGTTATAGGCAATTTCGTCGACCCAATCGATAAGCTGCCCTTCGAGAGGCGTGCGAAGTTCCAGCAAATATTCTGCAAGATACGGGTATTCCGCAGCGGTGTAATCGTGCGAGTGCTTGATGATGCCTTCGCGAACTTCAAACGTGAGATTCAAACCGGGAAAATCGAGATAGGGGCTTTCGAATTGCTCGACGATGCGGAGCGCCTGCAGGTTGTGATTGAACCGCGCGCCGTGTGCGCGCATAAGTTCATCTAGCTTCTTTTCGCCGGCGTGGCCAAAAGGCGGATGCCCGATATCATGGACAAGCGCGAGCGTCTCGGCGAGTTCCGTGTTGAGGCCCAGCGCTCCGGCCACTGTGCGGGCAATTTGAGAAACCTCAAGCGTGTGGGTAAGTCGATTACGAAAATGATCGGAATAGCGGATAGTGAAGACCTGGGTCTTGGCTTCGAGTCGGCGAAAGGCACGCGAATGAATGATGCGGTCACGATCGCGGGCGTATTCGCTGCGGTAGGGATGCGGTGGTTCCGGATAACGGCGGCCGCGTGAGAGTTCCACACGCATCGCCCACGGCACGCTAGTGGGGAGTGGTTCGATGAGCGGCTCCGGAGGCGAACAGATACATCACTGTCCGCTTGCGTTTCTGAGTATCCTAAACTTATTCGAGAAACTCGAGTCTCCGCTCAAATCTACACGGAGCAAATCTGGGGCTTAGGATTTTGGCGCGAGGGTTTCCAGCCCGCGGTCCGCTTCCTCGGAGATCGCAGTGTTCGGAAATTCTTTTTTGAGCTGCTCATACACACCGGAGGCTGCCTTGGGATCGCTCTGGCGCAACGTCTCGGCCAGTTCAAGCAAGACAAGAGGACGCGGCACGAATACCGAGGCGTGCTCGGCCAAGTCGCGGAAAACTTTGGCGGCATCCGCGGGCTTCCCGGTGCGCTCGTAAATCACTCCGGTTTGATACTGCGCCATGGCTACGAGCTCTTTGTCTTTGCCGGAACTGATTTTCTTCAGCTGTTCAAGCGCTTGATTGTGGCGTTCGAGGTCTTCGTAGCACAGCGCGGCGTAATAGGCGGCCAGCCTGCCGGGATTCGTGTTCGGATATTTTTCAGCAACGGCGGAAAATTTCTGGACGGCATCCTCGGCGCGCGCCGCTTCCGTGGGATAGAAAGCTTCGCCAGGATCACTGGGATCAGGGGCCGTACCGATGCGCGCGGAGTATGCTTTCGTGGCCACGTCCATCGCAGCCGTCGCCTGCACAGTCTGACGGTCGGTATAGAATCGCCAGCCACCGTATCCAATGCCAACGACTACGACCGCCAGCACGGCTGCCGCCAGAACGGTAGTATGTGAAAAGACAGCCTCTGCACCATGCTCGATCGCATCGTGAATCTTGTCCTGCTTCAGTTCCCTGCGCGAAATATGTTCCGCCACAAACCCTCTCCTACTTGATTTGCAAGCTCCCATCGTAGCACAAGAAGCGGGCAGGCTGCCTTGGCGCGTTTCGACTTATGTTCGCGTGGCGGGCCATTTTACGCTTGCGGCATAGCTTTGGAGAGACCGCAACTCCTCGGCGCGCCGAGTGTTAGATTAAAGTGATGCAAGCTGCGTGTGTCCATTGCGGAACAGAACACAAGCTGAAGGATGCGGACTCTACAGTCCATCCGAAGGTTCAATTTAAGTGCTCGAAGTGTGGGAAAACCACGGTCGTGGAGGTCAAGCGGCGCCCGGACCAGACTGTTGTCATCAGCCCGCTGCCCTCTTTTGCACGCGCCGACGCTTCCAGTTCAAATTTAAAGCTGCCACCAGAAGATGACGGCTTGAAGCTGCCCGCGAACGGTGTATTTGTTCTGGCGATCATGTCGGGCCCGGCGAACGGCGAAGTTTTCCGATTGGCGAAGCCGCGCGTTGTCATTGGGCGAAAAGGCTCGGACATCCCGCTGAATGATCCAGAAATCTCACGGCATCACTGCTTGCTGGAAGTACGCGACACCTTCATTAACCTGAAGGACCTCGATTCCACGAACGGTACGTTCTACGACGAAGAACGGGTGAGAGCAGCGATGCTGCAGGATGGCTCGGAATTTCGCATCGGCGAAAGCCGCATCCGTGTCGGCTTTCAGAAAAAATGACTTTCCCTCTCTTCTCGGTTTTCCGCAAATTACATCCTGAACTCAGCGTGCCGTGAGTGTAAGATACGGATGTTAGCGCTGCGCTCTCGACGCACCCGATGAATCGTCTTTCCGCTTGCCTGATCACACTCAACGAGGAACACAACCTGCCGCGCGCCCTGGCGTCACTGAAGGGGATCGCAGATGAGATCGTAATCGTGGATTCCGGAAGCACAGACCAAACTCCGGCGATTGCGCGAAAGCATGGGGCGTGTTTTTTTGAGCGCGAGTGGACAAATTATTCGGAGCAAAAGAATTTCGCCGCGGCGTGCGCCCAAAACGACTGGATATTTTCGATGGACGCGGATGAAGAGCTCAGCAGCGCTTTGCAGACCTCCCTGTTGGATTGGAAAAAGCGCGAACCGCAATTCAGCGTCTACGAAATGGCGCGAAAAACGTGGTATCTGGGAGCGTGGATCAATCACTCGGGATGGTATCCGGATTTTCAACGACGCCTTTACCGGCGCGATGCGGCGGAGTTTTCAGGAATCATTCACGAATCGCTGAAATCCAATGGGAAGCCAGGGCGGCTGGCCGGCGATTTATTGCATTATACGGTGCGGTCGTTTGCCGAGCACGAAGCGAATGTCGAGCGATACACAGGGCTTGCTGCGAGGCAAATGTTTGAGGCCGGGAAACGGAACTGGCAGGGCGCAATGTGGCTGGCGACGCCGTGGAGCTGGTTTCAGAATTATTTTCTGCGTGGCGGATTTTTGGACGGTTACCGCGGTGCGTTGATCTCGCAGATGGCGGCGCGCTCCGTGCGGTTGAAATACGCGAAGCTGGGAAAACTAATCGAGCAAGCGCAGCAAGCCGCAAGCGGAGAAAGACCTTGAAGGCGCTGCTGGTGGATCTCGAAACTGCTTGGCGCGGCGGACAAAATCAAGCTCTCCTCCTCCTGAAGGGGCTTCGGGCGCGCGGCCACGCAGCGGAGCTAGTGGCCGCGGAAGGTTCCGCGCTGGGCGAACGTGCGCGGGAGAGCGGCATAAACGTGCACTTTGTTTCCCGGGGATTATTTCGCGTCCCCGCGGCGCTGAAGATTCGCGAATTGGTCCGCGGCCGTGGATTTGATCTTGTGCATGCCAATGAAGCGCACGCCGTCTCGGCGGTATGGCTCGCTGGTGCGCACAAACGGATCCCTTTCTTAATTTCGCGTCGCGTGGGCTACCCTATCGGCAATAGCCATGCATCGCGCGCCCGCTATCAATCCGCCACGCGGATCATTGCAAATTCAAACTGGGTGGCGGAGCAAGCGGGACACTCGGGCGCGCCTCGAGACAAATTGACCGTGGTTTACGAAGGCGCGGTGATTCCGCCCCTATTCACAGAGGCAGAACGAGGCGCTGCGCGCTCGCGCTGGGGAATTTCCGGTGATGCACCTCTGCTCGGATGTGTTGGGGTTTTGTTGCCTGACAAAGGTCAGGAGTGGCTGATTCGCGCGCTTGCTGAACTCCGCAAGGACTTTCCAACAGCAAAACTTTTGCTGGCGGGGGATGGACCGTGCCTCGCCGAGCTGAAAAATCTCGCGCACAAGCTAGGTGTTGCTGAAGCGGTCTTGTTTGCCGGGTTTGTGAAGGAAATAGAAAGCGTGTATGCGGCTCTGGATATTTTCTTGCTGCCGTCCTTTTTCGAGGCGCTGAACAACTCCCTTCTGGCCGCAATGGCGTACGAAATTCCCTCCATCGCATTCCGTCGTGGGGCGCTCGGAGAGATTATCGAAAACGAAAAGAGCGGCTTGCTGGTCTCCGGTCCTGACGTGGCTGAAATATGCCAAGCGGTGAAAGTAATACTTCAAAATCGCGCTTTTGCCGCCAGAATGGGCAAGGAAGGACGCAGGCGGGTGGAACATAGTTTCTCTGCGGATCAAATGGTCGATGGAATCATTCGCATTTACGAAGAGGTCTTACGAGTCAAACCTGGAACCTAGTTCAGCTCGCCGTAGAACCGATCGACAGCCCTGACTCGACATAAAGTCCTCTGTTGTATAATCGCTGAAATCGCGGGTGCCCCAAGGACCAGGTCTGAAGCAATCCTAAACGCAATTCCAAGGAGAAAACGATGCGGGCATTTCTAACAGGAATAATGCTGGCCGCCGCATATTCCATTTGTAGCCCGGCACAGGAAAAGAAACCTGCCGAGCGACCGCCGGATTTGTCGCTGACGACAGTGGGCAGGCAGCATCATCCGATTCAGACGAAAAGCGACCAAGCACAAGAGTATTTCGATCAGGGCATCACGCTGATCTACGGTTTTAATCATGAAGAGGCAGAGCGCGCATTCCAACGAGCCGCCGAGCTTGATCCTGCGTCACCGATGCCGCTGTGGGGAATCGCTCTGGCCATCGGGCCGAATTACAACGCCAATGTCGACGCCGAAAGGGAAAAACTGGCCAACGAAACGATGCAAAAAGCGCAAAAACTGGCTGAACAGTCACCTCGGGTGGAAAAGGATTATGTCAACGCGCTTGCAGCCCGATTCTCCGGTGAGGCCAATCCTGACTACAAGAAGTTGTCGCGCGAATATGCGTCCAAGATGAAAGCGCTTTCGGAAAAATATCCGGACGATCTGGATGCTTCCACGTTGTACGCCGAAAGTCTGATGGACTTGAACCCTTGGAAACTTTGGGCGCTTGACGGAAAACCCGCGGAGAATACCGAGGAAATCGTTCGCATTTTAGAATCCGTACTCGAGCGCGACCCGAATCACGTTGGTGCAAACCATTTCTATATTCATGCCGTAGAAGCTTCGCCTCACCCGGAACGCGCGTTGCCAAGCGCCAGGCGACTGGACACGCTGGTGCCGCAGGCTGGACATCTCGTGCACATGCCTTCGCACATCTACGCGCGCACCGGATATTACGAAGAGGCCGTAAAGAGCAACGCGGAAGCTGCGAAAGTCGACCTTGTGTACGCTCAAAAAGCGGAACAAGAAGGCAGTATGTACGACCTCATGTATCACAGCCACAACGAACACTTCCTGGTTTCCGCGGCTTCGATGGCAGGTCACTACGCAGAAGCGAAAGCAGCTGCTGACGCCCTTGCGAAAAGGCTTTCGTCGCATACGGCAACGATGCCAATGCTCGATATGTTTGTACTTGTGCCTCTATGGGTTGACGCGCGATTCTGCAAATGGGACGCGATTCTGGCCAGAACCGAGCCTTCAAAATCCCTCCCTGGAACTCATGTGATGTGGCGATACGCGCGAGTTCTCGCGCTCGTCGCAAAGGGTGAAAGGGAAAAGGCGGCAACGGAGCGTCAGCAATTCGCCGCGGAAGTAGCAGCATTCCCCGCGGAAGCAAGGTTGGGTGAGTTTAACTCTGGCAAAGTCCTGCTGGAGCTGGCCACGCACATCTTGGATGCCAGGCTTGCGATGGCCGGCCGGAACAAAGAA
This sequence comes from uncultured Acidobacteriota bacterium, assembly GCA_963718785.1. Lineage (GTDB taxonomy): Bacteria > Acidobacteriota > Terriglobia > Acidiferrales > UBA7541 > Acidiferrum. The sequence continues at coordinate 38,561 of CAVQZW010000002.1, forward strand.
GAATCCGTTGCGCACTGGCGTCAGGCCGTAAAAGTACAAGACGGATTGAGGTATGACGAGCCGCCCGATTGGTATTACCCGGTCAGAGAATCGCTCGGCGCCGCGCTGCTCTCAGCAGGAAAGGCTCCGGAGGCAGAGCAGGTTTTCCGTGAAGATTTGAAGCAAAATCCGCGTAACCCGCGGTCTCTTTTTGGTCTGATGCACAGCCTCAAGGCGCAGCAGAAAGACGCGGACGCCGTTTGGGTCCAAAAACAATTTGAATCCGCTTGGAAAAACGCGGACAGCAAGCTGGAACTTTCTGATCTGTAAGAAGGCGGCGGTCGTCCCAGTCGAGGATTCGGGCGCGGCCGAAGAGGAAAAGGCCCTTCAGCCCAAAAAAGATGAAGCGCCGGGCGGCTCCTTCTCGATCCGCACAGCGCTTCAAATGTTTTTAATTTTGCGCAAGTTTTCTGACTTCCGTTGTTCCAGGCATTCCCTCCTATCCGCTTGCCGATTTACGTCAAGCTATCTTGGGGATTAAACAACCCATCGCCCTTTCGGCTCGAGAAACTCCACACCAATCGCAAAGCCGTCGCCTTGCAATGGGTGGCAGTAAGCTACCCGGGCCGAGGAGCGAAACTCTCCGGTACGCGATGCGAACGTCAGCCGTTCGCCCAGTTCCCAGCGGCGAGTGCTCACCACTCGCGCGCCACGCGCACTCACATTTTCCGTAAAAGTCGATTCCGTGCCGGGCGTCTGGCGATGGCCATCCAGCAGGACGGGAATCTCCATGGGGATCCGGCGTTCTACGCGGTGGAAAGCAAACGCCGGCCTGTTGGACTTGACGGGCATTCATCCTCACAGGCACGCTGCAATCCGCGTGAGATTTTTTACACTGCTGCTGCGATGTTTCATTCCGTAGAGCGCGCGGTCCGCTGCTCCCAGAAGTTTTTCAGGCGTGTCGCCGTCTTCAGGAAACGCAGCTACTCCGGCGCTGACAGAAAGCGCAGGTGGCTCGGCTTCCGCTGAGAGGCGTTCACGAATGCGAGAAACTACGCGTCCCGCGATGTCCGGACCAGCTTCGGGAAGCACAAGCGCAAATTCGTCACCGCCGTAGCGCGCAGCGGTATCAATTGCGCGGGAATGGCTGCGCAGAATCTTTGACAAACGAACGATGGCGCGGCTACCGGTGAGATGGCCATAGTGATCGTTGATGGTTTTGAGACCATCCATATCCAAAAGCACCACACTAAACGGACGTTGCGTCCGGCGTGAGCGGTCCAGTTCTGCTTCCAGCACGCTGATGAGGCGGCGATAGTTTGCAAGGCCGGTGAGCGGATCGCTGACGGCCATCGTGCGAACCTGGTCAAACAGGCGAGCTTGATCGAGCAGGGCGCCTGAGAGAATCACCACGTAACTGGCGGTCTTGCTCAACTCCGCAAGAAAGAACGGGCCGTCGAAAAGATGACGTGAAAACGCAGCAGACAGGTGGCAGACCACATTGAGCGATGCTACGACAAACAGCGAATAATCATAGAGGCTCGCAGCGCTCTTATCCTTCTTGCTGCTCTGAAGTCTTTGCCCGAAGCAGACGGCGGCGAAAAGAAACAGCGCGGCAGGCAGCAAATCCCAAGGACGGGAGATAAAGCTGGCTACGTGAGCAAGTGGAGCGGAAGGCGCGGCAAGAAAAGCTGCGCTTGTAAGATATGTAGCGATGGCAACGACTAGCAACGCACCAGCGGTTTCCTTGCTGGGCTGCCGCGCCGTCGGGATGTACCGTTCCACGGCTATGGCGGAGAGCAAAAAAACAGCAAGTATTGTGCGGCCAACCATCCAGCCCATCGGGATTTTGGTCAGGGCTGCCGGCCCCGCCTGAAGCACATCGTTCAGGCCGAAATACCCGACCGTCTCTATAATTCCCGACAATACGAAGCCAAATGCCAAAATGAGCGACGTGCGATCATGCGTCCCGCGGAACCGTACTAACGCATTGGCCGCGTAACAGAAACTTACGAGAGTGCCGCCGACTTCCAGATAAAGATAAGTCTCAGGAGAGCCAGAAACGGACGCATTCCGCAGATAGAAAATGGCCGCGAAAAACACGCAGGTCAGGGCCGCGGCTGAAGCGATCAGGACGCGAAAACGCTCCTTCCGGAGAAACCCGACGATTTGGCCCCAACCACCCACGAAACCCCCCAAATACCGAAGAAACAACTACAACACCGTAAGAATGCAAGTTTGTGCCCTTTCTGGCAGGAAAATATCAGCCTGTAAGTTACTGATTTTGCTTTATTTACGGGAGGGGTAGAGCGAGGGAATATAGGAAGTGTCCCGGCGAGACACATAAATCAACCGAGAAATCGACCGCTTAAGATTCTATCATCTTTGTTCCCTTATAGTTACCGACACTTGGGACAGTATCAGCCTGAAAATTTCAAGTGTCTCAGTGTGAGACAGTCTCACCCGGTAAAATATCTCTTATGGGCCGTTTTTGCAGGCTAGATTTTTGGCTTGGGAGCAGGGAGTTCACGGGCAACGACGGGGTCAGTGAAGCCAGAGGCTTTGTGTGAGCCGTCGCAGAACGGCTTGTTGGCCGAATGGCCGCAGCGGCAAAGGCCGATTGCAGTCCGCCCTGCCAAACCAAAGGCGCGTCCCTCCGGATCGACAATCTCGAAATCCCCCTCCACACGGATGGATCCGTTACTGTTTATGGTGATCTTGGCAGCAGCCATTCAGGCCTCCGAAAAGTTGAAAGCGCGTGCGACCCTTATTGCCTGGTGTCGAACGCGCTTTCTAGACTACGCAGAGTTCGCAAGGAACTCAAGGAACCGGCTCAATGGGAATTAGTACTTTGGCACGGTAGGGTCGACTTCATCTGACCAGGCGAGGATGCCGCCCTTGAGATTAAGTATTTTCCGGAAGCCGGCTTTGTGCAGGAAATCGACGGCTTCCGCCGAGCGCTTTCCGCTGCGGCAATGCGCCACAATTTCGCGCGACGAGTCCAGTTCGTGAACGCGCCTCGGTAACTCCCCGAGCGGGATCAAGTGGCCCTTCAAGTTGCATATCTGAAATTCGTGTGGCTCGCGCACGTCCAGGACGAAAAGATCATCTCCGCGATCGAGTCTCGATTTCAGTTCGCGCGGAGTAATCTCCGGGACTTGCACATCGGGTGCCGGAGCTTCTTCGCCACGCACGCCGCAGAACTCGTAGTAGTCGATGAGCTTGTTGATCGTGCGATTCGGTCCGCACATCGGACAGTTCGGATTCTTGCGCAGCTTCAGCTCGCGGAATTTCATGCCCAGCGCATCGAAGAGCAGCAAACGGCCGACGAGATTTTCACCCGTCCCCAGAATCAGCTTGATGGTCTCCATGGCCTGGATCGAGCCAACAATGCCGGGTAGCACGCCGAGCACACCGCCTTCAGCGCACGACGGCACTAGTCCCGGCGGAGGCGGCTCGGGATACAAACAGCGGTAGCACGGCCCTTCCGGCATTCCAAATACGGTTGCTTGCCCTTCAAACCGAAAGATTGAGCCGTAAACATTCGGTTTGCCGAGCAATATGCAAGCGTCGTTTACAAGATATCGCGTCGGAAAATTGTCTGTTCCATCCACGATGACGTCGAAATCCTTGAAGAGCTCCAACGCGTTTTCGCTCGTCAGTTTTGTCTCAAACGCCTCGATTTGAATGTTGGGGTTGAGATTAGACAGCCGCTCGCGCGCCGCTTCGCTCTTGTATTTGCCGACATCGCTTGTCCCGAACGTCACTTGCCTCTGAAGATTCGTGAAGTCCACAACATCGAAGTCCACAAGCCCCAGCCGCCCCACTCCCGCAGCAGCCAGATACAGACCTAGAGGAGCCCCGAGTCCGCCTGTACCGATCATCAAAACTTTCGCGTTCTTCAGCTTGAGCTGTCCTTCCATCCCCACTTCCGGCATGATCAAATGCCGGCTGTAGCGAAGGATCTCTTCGTTCGTGAGGCTTGTGGTTGCCTTCGTTCCCGTTTGCGACTGCAGTGTCGTGGCCATTACAAAAGCTCCTCAGTTCAAATGAAAATCAATCACCACTTTCGCAGCTGCCGCCCGCAATCGACGGGATGATGCTGATCGTATCTCCGTCTTTCGTCGGCGTGCTCTCATGCGACAAATACCGGATATCCTCGTCGTTCAAATAGACATTCACGAACGCGCGCAGCTTCCCATCTTCCGTGTAGAGGTGTTTGCGCAACTCCGCGAATTGGCTCGTCAACCCGCTCAGCGCCTCGCCCACGGTTGCCGCGCTAAACTCCGCGGAATCGCGCTTCCCCGCATAAACTCGCAGCGGCGTCGGAATCATCACTTTGATAGACATCTTCAGTTCTCCCGTTCTCTTGGATGCCCGCTACCTTGCGGCGCTAACCCGCATTGGCAAAATTTTCTCTTCCAAAAATCCGGTCCGGTCATCCTTCAATCGCCAGGAAGTCATATCTTGCGGCACGCCTGTGTGTACGCTGACGATGATGTAGCTATACCACGGCCACGCGTGATCCCTGTCGTACTCGCTGGGCCGCGCTGGGTGATCGGGATGCGAATGATACCACCCGATGACATCGAGACCTTGTGCCCTCGCCGCTCTTTCTGCCTCGCGCACATCGTCCGCCGTTACCGAAAATCGATTCCGTGGCGAATCATCGCGCCGATTCACAAGCGGATGAAGAGATCGAATCTCCCTCGAACTTCCCGCGCCAATCACTTCCGAGTCGGCGCCGGCCGTGGCTCCAAATTCCTTCCCCAGCAGCGCACCACAGCATTCGTACGGATACGTTTCAACACCATGCTCGCGAATCTTCTCCGCAAGCTCCGCGCTAATCCCGACTTCAAGTACTTCGCTCATCGCCATCGTCACTCTTCATCCCAAAATCTCTCGGACAGGTACTTTGACGCGGAATCTGCAAAAACGGTGACAATCAAAGCGCGTTCGTGCGGACCAATCCTCTTCGCAACCTCAAAACATCCCAGCAACGCCGCGCCTGCGCTGGGACTTAGGAGTAGCCCCTCTTCTCGGGCCACGCGCTTCACCATGCGATAGGCCTCTTCCGACCCAACCTCCAGATTCGCATCCGCGATCGTGTTGTCATAAATCGCTGGCCGTATCGCCGTCTTCATGTGCTTCCAGCCTTCCAGGCCGTGAAACGCCGCATCTGGCTGCAAACTAATGCACCGAATCGACGGATTAAGCTCTTTCAAACGCCGCGACGTGCCGACAAACGTTCCACTCGTGCCCAGCGCCGCCACGAAATGTGTGATTCTCCCGCCCGTCTGCTCCCAAATCTCGTTCGCAGTGGTCCGGTAATGCGCCTGCCAGTTAGCCGGATTGCTGTACTGGTCCGGGTAGAAATATTTCTCCGGCTCAGCCGCCACAATTTCATGAACCCGCCGAATCGCCCCATCCGTGCCTTCATCGCCAGGCGTAAACACCAACTCTGCGCCGAGCGCCATGAGAATGCGTTTGCGTTCCTGGGAAGCGCTATCCGGCAGGCAAAGCTTCACGGAATAACCCATGGCCGCGGCAATCATGGCGTAGGCTATTCCCGTATTACCGCTCGTGGCGTCAATAATGGTCTTGCCCTGGCGCAGTGCTCCGCTGGCCTGCCCCGCCTGAATCATGCTTAGCGCGGGCCGGTCTTTGACGGAACCTCCGGGGTTGAACCACTCGGCCTTCGCGCGGAATTCCACATTGGGAAATTCGGCGCCAATCCGCAAGAGACGCAAAAGCGGCGTGTTGCCGATCAGCTCGAGCAGGGACTTCCCTGTCCGTCCGTAAGGCTTCTCGACTCGCGCCGAGGACGGGTCCGCTGTCATTGTGATTGGGTCAAGAGTGGCCATACTCTCTACTCGCCCGGAAGTCTCCAAGATATGCGACCAGTTTACTCCGCATTAGATGCAACTCGCCAGTTTGGCGGTATAACGTGAGTTTAGCAGGAGTTAGAGGGAATCACCCTACAAAAAGTCGGGAATGACTTTCGCACGAGTTTCGCGGTCCCGACCGCCCCAGTCGCCTTTGTTAACATTCGCTCAGCCTGCCGCGTCTTGCCCATTGGAATGATTTCGGGAGTCGGCACATTACCCGCTGGAACCACTGTTGACTCGCGCCTCACAATCAGGGACTGTCGAGCGGTGACCACCGCGCCCGCCACGGAACCCGAGGCTGATGCTTCGCTTGTGCTCGCTGCCCGCGCAGGCGACCGTGCCGCATTTGGCGGCTTGTACGCGCGGTACGCGCGGATGGTTCACGGCATTCTGCTGGCAAGAGTACCCGCGAGCGACGTGGACGATCTCGTTCAGGACGTCTTTCTGCGTGCCCTGCCCAGGCTTTGCGACCTCCGCGACATTGAACGTTTCGGACCGTGGCTTGCCGCCATCACTCGCAATCGCGCCAACGATTATTACCGGCAAACTCGGTCTGTCGTCGAGGTAACGGAGAGCCTTCCGGAAGATGAGGGCGAATTGCCCGCATCGAGCACCGCTCCCGATGCCGAAGCCGCTGCGATCCTGGCCCTGGTTCGAGCGCTTCCGGACACGTATCGCGAAACGCTGATTCTCCGCTTGGTCGAGGGCATGACCGGACCGGAGATCGCGGCGCGGACCGGCCTGACTCCCGGCTCCGTTCGCGTCAATTTGCACCGAGGCATGCAGCAGCTTCGCGAGAAATTGAGCCAGGCATCGCGCATCGGCGCGACCTAGCCAGAATGCGGCAGAGCTAACTATGCGTCGCAAGAAAAGAATTCGTTGCGCAGAAGGAATGAGCCATGAATGACGATTATCTCTGGGATGGTTCCGGCGAACCTGACCCGGAGATTCAAAAACTCGAAAACACGCTCGGCAAATTTCGCCATCATGGGCAACCGCCGGAACTTCCAGAACTCAAGCCCGTGCGACCGCCAAGTTTTTGGCAGCGATTCTTGCCTACTCATTGGTCCTTCGGATTAGCGGTCGCAACCGTGACAATCCTGTTTATCGCCGCGGTTGGGATCCTCCGGTGGAGTCAAAAGCCGAACACCACATTCGGATCGGGATGGGATATCGAGAGTGTCGCAGGCACACCGCAGGTCGAATCGAATGCCTCAGGCAAAAATGCGGGTGGCGCCAAGCTTGGCGTCGGCCAAACACTCGTCACCGATAGCCATTCCAAGGCCAACCTCTCCATCGCCGATATTGGCACTGTGAACGTAGAGCCAAACACGCGTTTGCGCTCTGTCGGCGGTGGCAGTGGACATAGCCGGCTCGCGCTCGACCGTGGGACCATCCATGCCTACATCTGGGCGCTGCCCGGTGAATTTACCGTGGACACTCCTTCCGCCATCGCCGTCGACCTCGGCTGTTCCTACACTCTGCAAGTCGACGATTCCGGCGCAGGCATTCTCCGCACCAAACTCGGTTGGGTCGGCTTCAAACTCGATGGCCATGAAGCGTTCATCCCTGCAGGCGCGGTTTGCGCCACTCGCCCAAAGATTGGTCCCGGCACCCCATATTTTGAGGACGCTTCAGCCTCGTTCCGCGAGGCCCTATCCAAGTTTGATTTTGCCGCTGGCTCATCAGAAGAGCGCAGCGCCGAACTCACCAAAATCCTTGTAGAAGCTCGCCAGCGCGACGCGCTCACCATCTGGCATCTTCTCTCACGCGTCGACGAGTCGCAGCGCGGCGCCGTTTACGACCGTCTGGCAACGCTAGTCCCGCCGCCTTCCGCCGTCACCCGCGATGGCATTCTGCGTCTCGATCAAAAAATGCTGGACTCCTGGTGGAACCAGCTGGGCCTCGGCGACGTTTCCCTCTGGCGCACCTGGGAACGCTCGTGGTCTCAAGATAAACCCAGCAGGTTGTAGCGCGTTCACACCGCGCGGAAAATCTCTCCGCCCTGGAAGCCCTGCGGTGGTCTCGGCCCAACCGCCCAGCACATTTTTCTTGACATTTTGGTAATTTGTGGTATCATTAGCTTCAGGTAAAGATGCGTATCGCAGCGGAGCGGCCATCAGGCCGCTTTTTCCTTTTGTACCCCAGGCGTTCATCGGAATGGATTCGACAACCTCACCGACAGGCGTTTCGATCATCGCAAAGGTGCGAAGCCCTAAGTCCCGTGGAATGAACACTTACAAAATTGCCCTATTTTGCAGCAATTTTTGTATCCTAAGCCATTTAGAATGAACACTTCCAAGAAAACCAGGGGGTGGGGTCCACTTATTGTTAACCAAATCCGCCGCAGCCAACCGAGCTGGCGAGTGCTCTTCCGTCCTCCAATGAGGCAACCGGTAGTGACTCAGTTTCCGATTAGCCGACTCCTCGGGAGTTGGGGTTTAATCACGCTGAGTAACACATCTGACCACATCAAAATTGGCGCGTTATCAGATAGGGGGTGTAGATGATTGGGCAGTTCACATCGTTACGCCTGGAGGACCATGGGAAATGATCTTAGCCGACCAAGTGCCCGGCGTACCGGATTCATCAAGAAAGATACCTTGGATTCGGTCGCCACTCCGCCGTCTTCCGATGAGGGAGACTCTTGTCGGTTGATTGTTACTCATTCTAACGGTTGTGCTGAAGCCGAATTCATCGTCAAAGTTGTGGCCTTGTTTGATTTCTTTTTTCTCGCCGTCTCTGTCAGTCACATCACCTTCTTCGCAACAGCCATAAGGGAACCGGAACGTTACTTGTACATGCCCGCGGGGGCTGATCAATTGTGCTTTCCAAATTTCCGGTTCATAACCGCCGGAGTTCCAGAGTCCGGACCGCGGGCCTCCCATACTCCTCGGAACGGCCAATATCTGCACAATGCCGGGCTTTTCAAGGAACGAGACTCCGGGCTTAAGGATTCGATAGTTGAATGTCAAATTGAAAGTGCCCGGTTTGTGAAAAGCGAACCACCAAGTCCGAACGTTGGCTTCTGCGGCTTGGGCCAGAAGTGGCTCGCTGCTCTCCGTCGTAATCTTCGCGACGCAATAAGTGTCCGTACTGACGCGCATTCGAACCCGCCCTTGGATTTGGGCTTCCCACGGAAGCGAAGGATAGCCTGGCTGCCTGTGCTGGGTGATATCCGGCACTGGAATGATGCTCTCCTCGGCGGCGGTGGATGCTGCGGCACAAGTCGGAGCCGGGGGTTTTGAAGGCGTGGCCGTCCAGGTCCCCGACGCCCCTCCGACGTCAAGGAATATGCCTTTGATCCCTTCTCCCACGTGCTTACCAATCAGAGAGAATTGCAGGCGTTGGCCATGCGAATCATTGAGTGCCGTGTCAAAACCTAAAAAGTCGCCGTCTACGTGTGCATTCGCAAGCTGTCGCTCCTGATTCCGAGGCCCAAGTGTGTAGCCTCTCAGCCATGGACCGTAGGTCCACGTGGTCAATGGCGCCCTTAGCTCATCGGTGGCAGTTTTTAGCTCCAGATCCCACGATTTCAGAAGCGTATAGCCCAGCCGATCATCGCTCTTCTCGTCGTAATCTAGCGGAAGCACAGCGATGTCGACGACGCCAGGCTCCTTAAGAAACGTTGTTTTGTCGGCGAGGAGCCTAAAGTCGAAAGTCACCTCGAAAGCTCCGGGAACGTGGTCCGCGAATGTCCATGTTTGCACATTCTCGGTGACAGCCTTTACCAGAAGCGGGGGCCCGTCTATCACCGCAATGCTGCTCACCGCGTGGCCGTCGGTCGTAATCTTCAAACGAACTGGGCCTTCAACGCGCGCTTGGAATGCTAACGCGGGATAAATGATCGGTGCATGATCCGTCACCCTAGGTAGGACTCGTGCGGGTTCTTGTGCACTTAGTGTGACCAAGAATGGCAAAAAAAGAAGTGCCAGCATAAACGGAAACTGGCGAAATCTCACTATTGGCCTCACCTTTGCAGGGAAAAAGGTGCCGATTAACTGACGCGATTATAGTTCCGGAAATGAGTGTTCTGATGTTGTTCTGCGAGGGGTGTCAACTCCTGATTAACGCTAGCGCTTTACCGGATGCGCGTTCTCGGTGAGGAGTGAACGGAGGCAGGGAGTTCTGCGCGCGTCCGGTAAAGCCGTTTGGACGTGGCCGCCCGTGGTTGCGGTGGACGCGGGCCCTATGCAAATTCAATGGTGGGAAGGAGCGGCGTTAAGCCGTGCCGAGACTGTGCTGCAGGGCACGACACATGACACCGTGCGCGCGGAAATTGGCTACGGCGAAAAAGTATCGCAAAGACGGTGGTCGAAGAAGCTAGAAGAAGGGATTGGTTTGACGGCGGGGCACAGAGATGCGGAGCGCCTGGAAGGACGCAGAGTTTTCGAGTTGGAGAGAGTAGTCTCATGCCGCAGAGCTGATCCGTGGTGGAGAACGAAGTTGGATTTCGGCAGCGGTGAGCCTTTCGATGACCTTCATCGGTCCACCGCATTTAGGGCAGCGCCAAAGAGCGGGACCATCTTCGGCGGAAGAGGCGTGTTGTCCGGCTTGCGGCTGTTGTGCCGAACCCAACAACTGAAAGCAAAGCGGCAGGAGCGTGGCGCGTTTGCGGTTGGCCAAAAAGCCGAAGTTACGGATGCGCACGAAGCCTTGTGGAAGGATATGCAGTAAGAAGCGGCACAAGAATTCATTGAGCGATAGGGGCAGCAACTTCTGTTCGTTGTGGTGAGCGGAATCACGCCAGCGAAAAGTGACTTGGCCATCGGTGAGCGAGACCAGGCGATGGTTGGAGATGGCCACACGATGAGTGTAGCGGCCCAGATATTGCAGCACATATTCGGGGCCACCGAAGGGACGTTTCAAGTAGACCACCCAGTCTTGTCGGTAGAGTGGCCGCAGCCAGGCAGCGAAGATCTTGGGTTGCGCAAGAAGCTTCAGGTCTCCCTGGAAGTTGAGCTGGCCATTCTGGAAAGCCTGCTTGAGAGCGTCGACGAACTTGCCGCGAAAGACTTCCCGCAATACTTCCTTGGGAAGAAAGTAGTTGTCTCGTGAACGAACCCAGCGGGTGTGATCGGGCGAGAGGCCGCCGGCAGGAACGACACAATGGACATGCGGATGAATATTGAGTTTTTGACTCCACGTGTGTAACACGCTGAAGAAACCAATCTCTGCGCCGAGGTGTCTCGGATCGCGAGCCACTTCGAGAAGGGTTTCGGCACTGGTGCGGAACAGAAGGTCGTAGAGGATCTTCTTGTTCTGCAGCACCAGTGGCGCCAAGCGATGGGGAGTGTGAAGACCACGTGCAGATAGCGGGTCGGGAGCAATTCTCGTCGACGCGCAGCGATCCAGCGTTCCCGTGCAGCGATCTGACACTTCGGGCAGTGGCGATTGCGGCAGCTGTTATACGAGATGGTGGCACGATGCCCGCAACGGGTGCACTCATCGAGATGACCGCCGAGTGCGGCGGTACGACACCGCCGAATGGCCAGCAACACTTTGATGTGCTTCCACTGGAGCCAGTGGCGATTTCGTTCGAGGAAAGCATCTCCCGCGGCGCGGATCAGATCGGCCACCTCGAGTGGTGGCCGGGCCATCTACTCTTCCTGCGGCGAACGGCCTTCGAGCGGCAGCGAATCCAACGGACTCGCGGCCGCATGCAGGTGACGTTGGGAGAGATGCAGATAGCGGGCCGTCTCTTTCAGATCGTTATGACCTAACAGGATTTGAATGGTGCGCAGGTCAGCACCATCCTCGAGTAGATGCGTCGCAAAACAGTGACGAAGCGTGTGAGGATGAACATCTTTCTGGAGGCCCGCTCGCTGGGCGGCTTCCTTGCAAGCGTTCCACACCACCTTGGTGTCGATCGGCGTATCACCGGTATGCCGGCGGTTGCCTGGAAACAGCCATGCGCTTGGCTTGCGCTGTAATCCGCGCCAGTGCTCACGTAGCGCCTCGAGTAGTTTTGGGCTGAGCATCACATCCCGGTCTTTGCGTCCCTTGCCGCCCTGGACGTGAATCACCATGCGTTGGCTATCGATGTCGCTGACTTTCAGGTGTGTCAATTCAGCGCGTCGTACTCCAGTGGCGTAGAGCGTCATCAGCAGGGTGCGATGGAAGGAAGTGCCGGCGGCCTGAATGAGTTGAGCAACTTCTTCCTGGCTGAGGATCGCTGGCAGGTGATGGGCCCCTTTCGGATAGGGAGTGTCGGCGATGCTCCAGGTTCTCTTGAGCGTCTTACAGTAAAAGAACCTTAAGGCTGCCAGACGGACCGCGACACTGCTCGGCTGACAACTTGCGCTTCTCGAATAGCTCCGCTTGGTATTCGCGAATATGTCGAGGGCCTAAGCGATCCGGGGAACAGTTGAAAGTGTCGAGCAAAATCCTCGACTGTGCGGATGTAGGAACGTGTGGTATGTTGAGCGTAATTACGGCGCTGGAGTTCTTCCAGCATCATTTTGCTGAAGATGGGTCACAGGGACACCTCCTTGTGACCCAAATTTATCTCAAGCCATCGAGCAACCAACACTCCACTACCTCACGCGAAGCGTCCGCCGCCGGGCGGCTACGTCCAAACGCCGTTACCAGAAACTGAGTTACCACCTGAATGCCAGTCCACTTTACAGAACTCCCGCCATTTACTACGCTAAGAGCACCATGTGGAATGTCGACGAGAAGTTCACACCGAAGCAGATGGAAAATCTTGCAGCGCTTGGCTTTGCTGTTGGCAGCACCCGCGGCGTTGTGCGCGTCGAAAAATATGGCAGCGGCGCGGAATTTCGTAAAGGCACGGACGACATGTACCAAATGACCGTCGTCCCCACGATCATGCTCAAGGGCCGCTTCACTCGCCTTTGGGATGCCGGCTACCAAAAATTTCTGCTGACCGACGAAGGTCTTAAACTGCCCGGCGCTAGCAACGCATCTCGAAAATCTGCGCAAGTTCAACGAAGAATTGCGCACCGCGCTCGGCGTGCCCACTTTCTACAACGAAGCCCTCGGCTCGGTCAGCCAGATCAGCGTCTACGACCGCGTCAAAGGCCGCGTCGGCGACGTGCCCGACAAAACCGTCGGCGCGCACGAGCCAAGCGGCGGCCACTAAACAAGCAGCGTCTTTCCAAATCCCGTTTTATTTCGATTTGCTAGCCTGAAGCTGACGACGGAATTGTTCCACATCCACGCGATGCTTGGCGGCTTTGCGCGCGCCAATGAAAATCACCGGAATGTCCCAGCCGTAACGCTCTTCCAAAACGGCATCGCCCTCAATATTCATTTCCCGCAGGGAAGCGCCGAATTCGCGCAACAAGGGCGCCATGGCCGCTTTGGCTTCTTCGCAAAGATGGCATCCCGGCCGAGTGTAAAGCGTCAATTCGCGCGGCCCCGCTGCGGCTATCCGCGCGTCTTCCGGATGTTCCTTCACGGTTTCGGATTGGAATATTTTTGAAACGGTCCAGCGTGTGGGTGAAAGGCGCGCGCCCGGTACAGCTCCGCAATCTGCCGCAAATGCCCAAGGTCGTGCGAAGCCCATTCGCTGAGCATGTGATGCAGCGTAAAGTTGCCAAGCTCGGAGTGCGTCGCCTCGCGCTCTCCCGCGTCCGCCGGAATGCTCCGTAGCAGCACGATAGTCGACCGGCGCGTCTTAACAAAATACGCCAGGTTCTCCGTGGCCGACCCGCGCACATAGTCGCCGACCACCACCGTGCTCGCCGGATCGTACTTCTGCAATCTCGGCCCTTCTTCCGTCACCATGCGCCGCGTCCGGTCGGCGTACACCATTTCAATATCCGCCAGATGACCCAGCACTTCCCCGATCGACCAGCGATCCGCCGCCGGCTTCCAGCGCAACAAATCTTCCTGCAAATCGCGAAGCAGCGTTTCGAGCAGAAACGGCGTCTTTTCAAGGAGCAACAGGGCAGGCTGGATGGATCGAGTGACGCCCGGCTCGGTAGTTCGTACGACACCTTGCTGCATGGGGGGACCTCCCAAGCGATATTTGCATCTTACTCGAAAAAGCCGCGAAAAGTGAAAGTGACGCATAATGAGTAACACCCGCGGAGGCGACGCAAGAATGGCAAGAATAGTGGCAATGATGGACGACCTGTTCTTTCAAATGAAGGTCGCCGAGACGGCGAAACACCTGGGCCTGGAACTGAAAGTGGCCGCGAACGGCGATGCGCTACTCGGTCTTCTCGACCCCGCGCCAAAACTCGTCATCGTCGATTTGAACGCGCGCAGCCAGCCCCTGGCCGCCATTGAACGAGTACGCGCCGCGCAAAAAGATCTAAAGGTGATTGGCTTTCTCTCTCATGTTCAGCGCGACCTCGCAGCCCAGGCGCAGACTGCGGGCTGCAACGAAGTGATGCCGCGTTCCGCCTTCACCCAAAATCTAGCCGCTATCCTCAGCGCCGCAAAGGACTGACGTGAAATTGAGAAAAGCAATATTCTGGCCGCGCAAACCATGGGGATGACTGCGCTGCTTCTGCTCCTGAGCAATAGCGCATTCGCTCAGGAGTCCAGTTCTAATCCCGCCGCTCCATCAGCCATTCCCACCGCGACCGGCCCTATTGCTGCCCTTCGCGATGTCCTAACGGCTGCCTGCTCTCAAAGCCAGAACGATTTTTCGCGTTTCCTCACCGCCCGCAACAAAGAATCCTTCAATCGCATGGCCCCTGCCGCCCGCGTCGCTTTCATGAAACGTTTTGTGCTTCTCAACGAGCCCGGCACTCCTTCCGTGACCGCCAATCCTTCCGGCCGTCCCATCGTGCGCTGCGATACGCCCGCAGGTGCCGCCGAAATCCAGATTGGCGGCGCCGACACGCGCGACAACGTGGCTTTCATGCCTGTGGACCTGCGCGATGCCACCGACACTTCCGGCGCCAGCTCCATCCAGGTCAACATGGGCCTCGTCCGCGAAAATGGCGACTGGAAAATTCTCTCGCTCGGTCTGGTTCTTCTCGACTTGCCTTCCCTTGAATTGGAGTGGGACTCCGCCGAAGCCGACAAAAATGAGCAAGCCGCCATCGAATCGCTAAAGGACATTGCCGAAGCCGTCGAAGCCTATCGCCACAAATTCGCACGGCTTCCCGATTCCCTCTCGAGCCTCGGCCCTCCGCTCCATGGTCCCGCAAACGCCACCGCTGCCGGTCTCGTGGAAGCCGACCTGGCCGCCGGCATGAAGAATGGCTATTCGTTCCGCTACGTCATCGTCGGCGCCAGCGGTCTGGGTGCCCCCGGAAGATTTGAACTGGCGGCAACGCCGCTAACTTACGGACGCACTGGCCATCGTTCCTTTTTCCGCGATGCCGCAGGAACGCTGCGCGGTGCCGACCGCCATGGTGCCGTCGGAACTTCATCCGATCCCAGGCTCCCGTAGCAGCCCATCACCCTCACGCACAAAATCCCGTGGTTTACCCATTGGAGCAAACTTAGCGATCCCACCTTGCTCCAGGAAAGCTCCCGCTGCACTATGAAGACCGGGCCATCCCTCCTGCCGCGACTATATTCCCCACGGAATCCTTCGCGAACCACAGGTCTCTCAAGGCGAAGGAGACTTGAAGATGCCGGATGTAATGGCCGACCGCCGCGACGCTCCTCGCTTTCCGCTAATTCTCATCGCGGAAGTAAAAGAAGTCGTCACAGGCGGCAAGATGATGGCGCGAACCTCTGATGTCAGCCGCACAGGCTGTTACCTGGATACCCTTAGCCCCACTCCCAAAGGCGCAATGATTCAGCTGCGGTTGACGCGCGGCGAAGAAATCTTTCAAACTCAGGCGAAAGTAGTTTATGTCAGCCCAGGCCGCGGCATGGGCGTCAGATTTCATGAATATGTCGCC
This sequence comes from uncultured Acidobacteriota bacterium, assembly GCA_963718785.1. Taxonomy (GTDB): domain Bacteria; phylum Acidobacteriota; class Terriglobia; order Acidiferrales; family UBA7541; genus Acidiferrum. The sequence goes on from CAVQZW010000002.1 coordinate 54,264, forward strand.
GAGGCCCAGCTACTTATCCTGGACCGCTGGCTCGGCGAAGCCTCAAGGTATGCGTGAGACGTACGTGTGAAACGTGCGAGGAAAACCGTCCAGCCTCGCGCTATGGCTGCGCCCGCACTGTCGGATACTGAATTCCTAGCTGTTCCAGATAAGTCTTATATCGCCCCGGATCGTAATAATATTTCTTTAATTGTGGCGCGAATTTTTCCATCTTTTCCTTATTCATCTCGATGGCCGGCTTGTCGTCCGCGCTCAAGAACGGCTCGTAGTGAACTTCCTTCGTCTGCACATCCCGAAAATAATCCCAGGCTTGTTGCACCAGTTGTGGCTGGAGAAAAAAATCCAGAGCCGTCATCGCCTGTACCTTCGCGCCCGCGGTCGAGCCTTTGTGCGCAATCGGCGTAGCCATTGCCACTCCATTCGCCCAGCTATGCCCCGGGAGATTCGGAATATTCGCAGGATACATCAGGTACACCATCGGCACATTCCACGAGATGTCGCCGATGTCATCCGACCCGCCGCCTGTAGGTTTCTTCACCGGCTCCGTCAGTGGGTCGATCTTGTCTTTCAGCCCTTCCACTTTCGCACCAATTTCCTTTTGCAGAGCCTTCGCCAAAGTTTGGTCCGCCTCGCTCCACTTGGGCATCCCCACTGCCTCAATATTTTTCTGTTGCGTCTCCGCGATCACCTTGTTCAAGAAGGGCGGCCACGCCGATCCCACCAGCTTGTGATCCACCGTCGTCCCCGTCATTTTTGCCGCCGAGTCCGCCATCAAATTTCCCAAATCGTAGAGATCCTTGATGTGCGAGTAGTCCAGCTCGCGGAAGTAATACCAAACCGCTGCCTCGGACGGCACGACATTCGGCTGATCCCCTCCATTGATAATCACGCGATGCGATCTTTGCGCCGGCCTCAAGTGCTCCCGCCTGAAGTCCCACCCCGTATCCATCAACTCCACCGCGTCCAGTGCGCTCCGCCCTTCCCACGGCGCTCCCGCCGCGTGCGCCGCCTTCCCATGAAAAAAATACTGAACTGAAACCAGCCCGCTCCACTCCCCGTTCCCCGTCCCATACGAAGTGGAAAACTCCGACTCCACGTGCGCTCCCAGCACGATGTCCACATCCTTGAACATCCCCGCCCGCACATAAAACGCCTTCGTCCCCAGCAACTCCTCCGCCACGCCCGGAACAAGTTTGATCGTCCCGGCGATGTGGTATTCGCCCATCAACTTTTTCAAAACCAGTGCCGCCGTTACGTTCACCGCCATCCCGGAGTTGTGCCCCTCCCCGTGGCCCGGCGCTCCCTCAACAATCGGATCGTGATACGCAACTCCCGGTTTCTGCGAAGCTCGCGGTATGCAATCGATGTCCGTGATAAACGCAATCACCGGCTTCCCGCTTCCATACGTCGCGATCCAAGCCGTCGGCACTCCCGCCACCCCGCGCTCCACCTGAAATCCATTCTTCTCCAATATCCCCGTCACGTACTTCGACGTCTCGTGCTCCTGAAATCCCAACTCGCTGAAACTGAAAATCTCGTCCACCATCTGCTGCGTCAGCGACTGCATCTTGTCCACTTCCGCCGCTGCCTCCAACTTCAAAGCCGGCAGTTGCGCCGCCTGCTGCGCCCGCAATCCTCCCGTCGCCAACAAAATCGCCGTCATGCAACCCACCATGCAAAATTTTTTCATCCGATTACCCCCGTAACCAACCACCGCCAAAATGAGCGGGCATATTACATCGCCTATTGCCAATTAGGGGAAAGAAAGCATCCTGCGTTTGTGCCGCGGAGGACTTGGCGCTACTATCGTCCGACTCAACATGCGCCCAGGATCCATTCGAACGCTTTCCCTGCTCGTGATCTTCGCTCTTCTGGCGCCAGCCGCCGCGTTCGCCCAGCAATCCAGCTCTGCCTACGGCCCTCTCCCCGTCTTCGAATTTCACAGCGGCTTCTGGATCAATCTTCATCACATGCTCTATTACGAAGCCAAGCTTCGCAATACTCCCCCATCCGCCCCTCAAAAAAATCCTCCATCTCCTCAAGTAAAATTGAAATCGATGAAAGAAGCCGCCATCCTCACGCCCGTTGAGCGCATCGCCTGGGACAATTCCGTCGCCTACTACGCCGCAAACATCGCCAACAAAGATCTCCTCTTCAGCAACGAACTCATCCTCGTGAAAAACCAGCTCGCCGACTTCGAAGACTGCGACGAACTCTCCGGCGCGAAAAAGAAAACCTGCGACGCAGGCCTCACGCCGCAACTCACCAAAGCTCTCGACGACGCCGCTCCCGTCTATCGCGCTCATCTCTGGCCCGACCAGGACCGCGCCAACCGCCGCTGGGTTGCCCGCGTCGCGCCTCTCGTCGAAGAGCAGGGCGTCGGTATTTCTCAGCGCCTCGCCGACATCTACCAAACCCGGTGGCCTCGCGAAAAAATCCGCGTCGACGTCAGCGCTTACGCCAACCCCACCGGAGCGTACACCACCATCGATCCGCTCCGGGTCACCATCTCCAGCCTCGATCCCCGCAATCAAGGCGACGAAGCCTTCGAAGTCCTTTTCCACGAAGCCTCTCACGGCATCGCCGAGCCCGTTCAAAACGCCATCATTCGCGAATGCCGCCAGCGCGATAAAGCCATCCCTCGCGACCTTTGGCACGCTCTCATCTTCTATACCACCGGCGAAGTGATCCGCCCCCTCTTGGCGCCCCCCGAAAACGTCCCGCAAGAACACGACGATGCCGTCAAGCCCAATACCAATCGCCCTCCTCCGGCCCGCAAAGAAAATTACGTTCCCTACGCCATCCGCGAAGGCCTCTACGAACGCGGCTGGAAAGACTACTTCCAACTCCTCACCCGCTTCTGGCAACCCTATCTCGACAACAAATCCACTTTCGACGACGCCATCGCCCGCATGGTCTCGGCGCTTTAACGCCCCCCTCTCGTGATTCCTCTCTGTAAAGGCCGGGCTTGCCCCGACCGCTTCTTTGCAGCGGCTTGCGATGCAATCTCGTTGGTCCCGCAGGTTCCGCTGCGCTACAATCGCCTCATGGAGAACTGGCGCCAACACATCAGCGTCGATCCGGCCATCTGCCACGGAAAAGCATGCATCCGCGGCACACGCATCATGGTCTCTGTAATCATCGATAACATCGCCGCCCATGTCACCCGCGACGAAATTCTCAGCAGCTACCCCAACCTCACCGCGCAAGACATCGACGCCGCCCTGTCCTACGCCGCTGAACTGACGCGGGAGGGTAGTGTGAAATTGCCGTTGGAAACGAGCGCTTGAAATTCAAGATTGACGAAAACTTGCCATCGGAGTTCGCGGCGATTCTCCGAAACGCTGGATTCGAAGCCGACACCGTTGCCGACGAGGATCTATCCGGTGCCGCGGATGCGCTGGTGGCACGGCATGCTCAGACGACCAGTCGCGTGCTCATCACACTAGATATGGACTTCGCGAATATCCAGTCTTACCCTCCAGCGGCCCACGCTGGGATCGTGGTCTTACGGCCGCATTCGCAAGACAAAGTAATCTTGCTCGCCATGCTCCAGACCCTTATTCCCGCTCTTCTGAAATCCTCGCCCGAAAATAGGCTCTGGATCGTGGAGCAGGACCGCATCCGTTTTCGCGACAACTAAGAACTAAGAAATCGATACATGTATTGCTTCAGGCAGGCTAATACTTCCCGTCGCGCATCCATTCCCGCACTTCTGCTTCCACCGAAAACACATCCTTCGGATCTTTTGTGAACCGCGCGTCCATCTGGTACGCTTGCGCTTCGTACGGCACAACCATCCATAATCCCGCATCGTTCAAAGCCCGGAAGTAGCCTTCCATCACCTTCTCCAACCCCACGATCTGGAATTGCGTGGTGTGTACCAACGTATGAAATATCGTCCGCAGTGTCGGCTGCCGGTTGAATAGCGCCACATCCAGAAACGGAATCGCCGTCATGTGCGCCGCATCCGGCACCACGCGCGCGCCACCGGCCCGCACTCGCTCATAAAATGGCGGGTACGGAATGGTCTCTCCCGTCCGCGAGACATCTTTGATTCTCAACTCATCCAGGATTTCTGCCGGGAAAAATGGCCGTAGGTTGGCTTTAATTTGTTCGGAAAGTGGATGGCTAATGGGTCGGTACTTCTCGCGCTGCTCGCGCACCCACGCCGCAGCTTCCGCAATGAGTCCCGCCATCTCCGCTGGGGTAAACTTCGGAGGCTCCACGAGCAGTATCCCTCCGGCGCTCTTCTTGAATTTTTTCTTCGACGGCTCGATCAAAAACACGATGTATAGCGATTTTAATATCCTAGCATGAGCTCGTCGGCACCTCCGCCACGAATGAAATTAAGATTCTGTAGGGGCGCAGCATGCTGCGCCACAGCTCGCCCCTGCGCACTGACCAATCCCGCCGTCCACATTTCTCCCAGTAGGGGCACGATATATCGTGCCTTTTGTCCCTTTCCCCCAACGCGCACATCCCAAAAATTGTCATTCCGAGAGCAGCGAGGAATCTGCTTTGCTCCTGACTTCCCTGAAGCGCATTCACCCATGCCATCCAAACGCCAGCATATTCTTGACGGAGTGAGACAATGAGCAGGGCTACCTATCCCCTAAAGCTTCCTAATTCCATAAAAAAGGCCGCCCAGCGCCTCGCCAAGGAAGACGGCGTCTCGTTGAACCAGTGGACTGCCGCCGCCAAAGGCAGCGGCCTCCTCAAGTTCCTTCGCAAAGCGCCCAACACTCCCCCTGCCCCGGAGGACCGCCTTCCCTGATGATCCGCATTCCTCAACAGATTCTCATCCGCGAGCCTCCATGTGTTCGCTCTGAGATTGACACCGACGTGCGGCGGACTTATGTTGTTTCGCAGAGAAGTAGTCGCATTCCTACCCCTCGGCCATTCTAGAAAAATCTGGTTAAGGAGGACGTCCCATGTTGGCGATTCTGACCATCATTCTGTCACTCACAATCCTTCAGGAACCTGCCGCGCAACAGCCAGCGGCGCAAAAACCTTCGGAAGAATCCGCCTGCGGCCCGTCAAACGAAAAATTTAAGAACGAGACAGACAAGAGTTCTCACCCGGAACCACCGGTTCCCCTGGATAAGGCTCTTATTTATGTTGTTCGCCCCACCATGCTGGGCAACAAGGTCCAGACCAAATTTGCTGTGGATGGCAAGTGGGTCGGCGTGAACCGCGGCAACAACTACTTTTTCCTGGTCCTTGAGCCGGGACCTCATCGTTTCTGCTCTCAAGCGGAAAACTCGGACTCCGCCGGTCTGGTTCTGGAGGCGGGCAAGGTTTATTTTTTCCAGCAGCACGTCGAGATGGGCATTCTCAAAGCCCGCACCTCGCTGGAACGCATCGACGAAGAACGTGGGCGCGAAGCCCTCAAGAAATGCCACCTAAGTGTCACCGAACAGAAATAGCCGTGATGCGTTGCCCTCTCTATTTTTGCATTCTATAACCCATTTAGAATCAACACTTACCTAAGTGTATCAAAACAAGCCGCTTTAACTCCCCCTAGAATGAGCACTTACATAAAAACCAGGGGAGCCATTGATTATTGTTAGCCAGTTGTGCACCTCTCCCCAGCCGACCCATTTCGCCTTCTTTTTCCCGAGCTAGCGTTGTCCCACAACTCCGGTTGTGCTACGCTCTGCTTTGCGAAATTAAGCTTGGCCACGCGCCACGCAAACCCCAGCGTCACACACGTTCTCTCCTCACTGTCCTCACCAGAGCTTTCCCGAGGGGGAAGACTCTCTCCGGAGAAACCAACGGACGACTCGGGCTATTGGACGACCTGCCCCCTCGGAGTTCGGTCGTCAGAAGGAACTGGATACGCCCATGTCCGGTACACAAACTGCCTCGAAGCCCGAAAAAGAAACCGTCGAGATCAAACTTGCACATTCCCCAGACTCCGACGATGCTTTCATGTTTTACGCCTTGGCCACGCACAAGCTCGCCACGCCCGGTTACAAATACACACACGTACTTTCCGATATTCAGACTCTGAACGAAGCAGCCCTGACGGAAACCTATGACGTGACTGCGGTTAGCTTCGCGGCCTACCCGAGCCTGCGCGACAAGTACGTCCTGCTCGATTGTGGCGCCAGCTTCGGCGAGAACTATGGCCCGATCGTCGTCGCTTCGAAGTCCATGAAAAAAGAGGATTTAGCAGGCAAGCGGATCGGCGTTCCCGGCCTCAAAACCACGGCCTATCTCACTCTGAAACTTTTTGAACCGAACTTTGAGCCCGTCGTTATGGCCTTCGATAAGATCCTAGACGCCGTGAAGAACGAAGTCGTCGAAGCGGGGCTCCTCATCCACGAAGGCCAGCTTCTCTTCCCGCAACTCGGCATGCATCGCGTCATCGATCTCGGCATCTGGTGGCATGAACAAACCGGTCTCCCGCTACCGCTAGGTGGCAACGCCGTTCGCCGGGCCCTGGGACCTACCCTAGGGCTGCAAATCGCTAAAACTATTAAAGATAGCGTCGAATACGGCCTCGAGCACCGCGAAGAGGCCCTCAACTACGCCATGCAGTTCGCTCGCGACATGGAAACCGAAATCGCCGACAAATTCGTCGGCATGTACGTCAACCGTTGGACCCTCGGGTACGGCGATCGCGGCAAGCAAGCCGTCCGCGCTCTCATCGAGCGCGGCACCGCCGCCGGCCTTCTGCCCGGCCCTCCCGACGTGGAGTTTTTGAGCGAACAGTAACAAAACAAGAACGTTAAATTTTTCGCGCGCCTGCCTAAAGTTCTCCGCGATCTTGCCGATATGCCTTCTGTGAAGTTCTAGGCGTTGGATGGCAGTTCGCGGCGCAGATCTACCCCTACCGACTGTTCCGTTCCTGGCATTCCGCCTCGATCGCAGTGCGAGTGTGGAGGTGGCGAATGTCCCAGGTCGGCCTGGTTAATCTCGCGGAACGCCTTTTGAATCAGAACTCTACGGAAAGCCAACAAGCGCCGGTTCCCCAGAAAACGGCTGCCGCACAAACCAATCCCACAACCCACCGCGTCGCAGAAGACCAGTTCACTCCTTCGCCACAGAATGGCCAGGCACAAAACTCCGCGCAGGACGCCGGTCTCTTCAGCGTAACGCGAGTTTCCTTCTTCTCCGCCGCCGCCGAGTTCCTGCTTGGGCAGACGACCGCCCCTGCGGCAAATCAGCCGACTCCAGCTAACTTCGCGGCAACGGCGAACCCCCCGGCGCCGCTAAACACCAACGCAAATGCTCGCGCAGTACCAACAGCGCCCGCGGCTAACACGGCCGCGCTGGCTGCACTGGCGCAAACCGCGCCGGCGGCCAGTAACGGAACCAATGTTGCCAACAGTGCTGTCACGCAACAACCCGTCGTGCCCATCACTGCAGCCACGACTCCGACGGCCGCAACGTCCAACCTGGCGATCACACAACGCCAATTGCAAGGCCTCAATCAGGCGCTTGCGGCACTTGGTCTTAGTCAGCAAGACATCCAGCAACTGGATCGCATCGCGAGCATTATCAACGATTTCAATCCTTCCGCTTTTACGGCGCTCGCTTACCAGCTCGAAGTGCTGGCACAGCAAGTCGCCCCTCAGGCCGCTGCCAGCGCGAACACTCCGCCCGTCACTGCAAATGCTGCAGCGACGAACCCGGCGGCGAATGGCACGGTGGCCGCGAATACGGCGCCGGTGAACGCTTCCGCCACGGCGGGAACCGCCGCAAATGGCGGAGGATTCCAAATCCAGGAGCTGCTCATTAGATTTTCAGCCGTGAATCTGCAGGAGACGGAGCAGCCGGGCGGGAGCGCAAACAATGCTGCACAAGGCACCCAGGCAAACGGGAACGGCAACGGTGGCGCCACCACATTTCAGTACGCCGCTTTCAATCTTCAGATTGAAGAAGTGAATCTCACACTGGTGAATGGAAACGGCCAGACGACGCAGATTCACGCGCCACTCCCAAACGCGACGGCAAACGGCGCCGCAACCATCCCGGCCGCCGTTCCGCAAGGCGCAAAAGCCGCAAACACCTGAAGTGAAAGATGGGAAACCTGTTCGCGATTGCCGCCCAATAAGACCGGCAGAAAACAAGCTCGCGCCATTCGTGCTAACAATCTTAGAAAACGCCGGTCCTCAACCTCAGTGAGTCTGCGCGGGCTCAGGTTTAAACCACAAATCCTGATAATCAAAACTGAAGTCGGCCAGCGGGGAAACCGCAACCATCGTGAAGTGATCGATGCTTCCGTCCGGATTCAGCGTGAAGGTTACAAACGCATCTTCGATAGTACGGTCGCGCCAATGCGCTTTGAACGTATCGAATTGCCAATGCTGCAAATCGGCGACGGCTTTTGGGGTGTGTTCCATGCGGAAGACCAGACCGGATCCTTCCTGCTTGATGGTGACGGGCCCATACCAGGCATCGTTGTAAGTTCCGGCGTATTTTTCGAGCGGCAGCAACGGCTTTGAGTCCGCGGCGCGCCCCTTGTCGCTTGCGGCCATGATTGCTTTAGCCTCTTTTTCTTGCTCGTCCGTTGAGGCCTTCATAATGGACGTCCAATCCGTCGGTGGCACACCAAGGTAGGAATCCAAAATGTGATACAGGATGGACTCGAACGCCGCGCCGCTTTCCGCGTTCGTGAAAACCAGAACTCCCAGATTTTCTTCAGGCACCAGCATCACACGTGTTACAAAGCCCAAGACGCCGCCCGAGTGGCTCACGAGTTTGCGCCCGTGATAGTCCTGCACTCCCCAGCCGAGCGCGTAAGCTGCGAATTTCGGACGCAGCGCCGCGAGCGGCGAGTCTCCGCCGCCAATCGGTAGCAGAGTCTGCCCCGTCCACATTTCGCGCGACTGCGCTTCGCTGAAAATGCGCTGCTCGCTGCCCGGAATTTTTCCGTGATTGAGCTGGAGCATCACCCACTTGGACATTTCCGCCACGGAAGAGTTGATCGCCCCCGCGGGTGCGGCGTTGTCCAAATCCATGAACGGCACTACTTGCAGCTTGCCGTCGACTTTCGAGTGCGGCAACGCATAATTGTCGCCGGGTTTGAAAGCATTCGTGCTCAAGTTCGAAGTTTTCATTCCCAGAGGCTGAAGAATCTTTTCGCGAATGTAGTCTTCCCACGATTCTCCTGTAACCGCCGGAATAATCTGCCCCGCTGCGATATACATCAGATTGTCGTAGGCAAAGCGGCTACGAAAACTGGAGGCCGGCTTCATGAACCGCAAACGATAAATGATGTCGTCGCGCGTAAACGTAGTGCGGGGCCAGAAAAGAAGATCGCCTTCGCCCAGCCCCATGCCGCTGCGATGCGTCAACAAATCGCGAATGGTCATCTCGTGCGAGACATACGGGTCGTACATCTGGAAACCCTTGAGCCGCTCGAATACTTTGTCGTCCCAGGAAATCTTTCCGGCATCCACGAGCGAGGCCAGCGCCGCGGAGGTAAACGCCTTGGTGTTCGAGCCAATCCCAAATAGCGTGTTCTCATCGACGGGCGCAGGCTCTCCCAGCTTTTTCACGCCGTAGCCTTTTGCCAGCACCACTTTGCCGTCCTTCACAATGGCGATCGCGATTCCTGGCACGTCAAACGCCTTCATGTCACGCGCAACGTAGGCGTCCAGATCCGCCGGAGGCCCACTCTGCGCGGTCAACCGCGAGCCAGAGAAAAAGCACAAAGATGCAAAACACAAGAAGGCTATGCGAAGTTTCCTCATGAAGATTTCTATCCACCTCTCCCTTGAAGTAGTGGAATTAAAGCACAACGGCACCCGAACTGCTCCTATTGAATTTTCGACAAACAAGCCGCAGCACAGAAGTGCAAATTCAGTTGTCGGCGCGTTGTTTTTGCGTGGAAGTATCGTTTAGGGGAAGGAGAGTGCAAGGATCGCCGCGCGCACTGCTCTCCTCGCAGTGTTCCATGGCTAATTTTCGCGCGTCTTTTTCAGAACGGCGGCCGAAGGCGTATCCCAGGTGACCTTCTGCCGAAACGGCAATGGCTTTGTAGGGCGGCAGTGTAAGAAACTTGCGAAATTCCTCAACTCCGCCGGACTTTAGCGAAGCAGGCGGAGCCACGTCGGGAGGTTCGGGCAAGGAGAGGAGGGACGTTCGCAGAACGAGATTCTGGCCTTTCAGAAAATCGTCGACCATAGCCGTCCAGATGGGAATTCCGCCGAGCGAAAACAGGCCATGGCCATCGCGGCGAAACGCAGCGGCGTGAATGAAATTCGCTTTTCCACCAGCCTGCGTGAACGCCTGATAGAAGCCTTGGGCGATTTGCGGCCCAAAGAAATGATCGTTTTCGGCATACACCCACAGCATCGGCACGCGCGATTTTTCGCCAAATTGATGGAACGTGCGGATGAGTTCAGCGGGATTGCAGACTTCGTCGGGCCTCCGCGACCCGCGACCGCCCGCGAAACTAATCGCGGCCACCAAGCCGTGAGGCGGATCGGCCGTGAGGGCCACAGTCGCGAATCCTCCCGCAGAAATCCCGACGCTGATGATCCGCGTGGGATCGACTTCCGGAAGTGTGGAAAGATAGGCGATGGACTCGCGCAAGTCCTTCGCGGATTCCTTGCCGGAGTCGTAGTAATCCGCACGGCCTGTGCAGGCCCTGGCGTCTTCCTCGAAGCCGCCGCCGGAATCGCCATAACCGCGGCGGAGAACAATCACGGTGGTCCAGCCGCGCCGCGCGAATTCGCGCGCTTGCGGAACCATCTGCCAGGGCGACATGCCCGATCGATCGCCCGCTTCGCGAGGCGTGCCGTGCGTCAGCAGCGCCAAGGGATGAGGGCCAGGTTCATTGGGACGCACCATCACCGCCTCAAGCCCTTTTTTACCGGCGCTTTTGGTGGGTATGCGAAGGCCGCTTTCCACCAGCTCCTGTGATCGAACGAATGAAGCCGCGAGGAGAAGAAGAGCCAGGCTTATCGAAAGACGGCGAGCGAGCATGACGCACCCCTGCGACCTGTATACGGGAAACCTGCCCGTGATTTTCGCTCCTAGTCTCGTCCAAGCAGATTGCCGGTGACAAGAGGCGAATCGCTGCGCACCGTCTTGACGCTCTGCTTCGAATCCCTTAGTGTCTGTTGCTTGCAATGGAGATTCCGATGAACAGGTCTATCCGTGCCTTGAGCCTCGCCGCGGGCGTGCTATTGCTGACGGCTCCGCTGGGTCGGGGACAAGCCGCTGCGGAATACCGCGACCACACGCAAGCTCCGGCGGCCTGGCCGCAGCAAGCGGTGCGTGGCGCGCACGGCATGGTCGCGACGGATGAAGAGTTAGGCTCGCAAGCAGGCGTGGAAATCCTGAAGCGCGGCGGCAACGCCGTGGATGCCGCCGTTGCGGTGGCGTTTGCTCTTGCCGTGGTCGAGCCAGCGGCGGGAAACATCGGCGGCGGCGGCTTCATGCTGGTTCGTCTCGCGGATGGGCGCACGACCTTCTTTGACTATCGCGAAGTCGCCCCAGGCAAAGCCTCGCGCAACATGTACATCAAGCCGGACGGCACGCTCGATAAACAACTTTCCGTGATTGGCTACAAATCCGTCGCGGTGCCTGGAACGGTCGCCGGCCTGGAACTGGCGCTGAAGACCTACGGCAAGCTGAAACTGGCCGAGGTGCTGGGGCCGGCCATTCATCTCGCCGAAGACGGCTTTCCCGTCAGCGAAAAACTGGCGCGGCAACTGGACGGTGAGCGCGCCGAGTTGCAGCAGTTCAACCTCAGCCGCCGCATCTTTCTGAACGACGGGAAAATGTTTCATCCTGGTGATACGTTCAAGCAGCCCGAGCTTGCGGCCACTCTGAAGCGCATCGCAAAAAATGGCGCGGCTGATTTCTATCGCGGCGAAACGGCGAAGATGATCGTCGACGATATGCAGCGCATGGGCGGACTGATCACCCTCGAAGATCTGGCCCAATATCAGCCGAAAGCGCGCGAGGCGCTACACGCGAGCTACGAGCTCGACGGCCACAAGTGGGACGTGCTCAGCTCGCCTCCGCCCAGCTCCGGCGGCGTGGCCATCATCGAAGCGCTGAACATGCTGCGTGACGTTCCGCTGAAGGGATGGGACGACGTGCAGAGCATGCACATGGTGGTGGAAACGATGCGACGCGTGTTTGCCGACCGCGCAGCCTATCTCGCCGATCCGGATTTTGCCAAAGTGCCTGTCGATGGCCTGACAAGCGATTGCTACGCCAAGGAACTGGCCGCCACGATCGATGCGCAGCACGCCACTTCCAGCAAAGAGGTGAAGGCAGGGACGCCGCACGTCTGCGGCGTTTCCGCGTCGAACGCCGCGGCTCCGCAGACGGTCAGCCTGAACGATGGACCACACACCACGCACTTCTCGGTCGTGGATGCAGCGGGGAACGCCGTTGCCAGCACCTACACGCTCAACAACAGCTACGGCTCGCACGTCACTTCTTCCGCGGGATTTTTGTTGAACGACGAAATGGACGATTTCACCACGCAGCCCGGCGTGCCCAACGCGCTCTTTGGATTGATTCAATCGGAAGCCAACGCCATCGCGCCCGGCCACCGCCCGCTCAGTTCGATGACGCCGACGATTCTGGTGCGCGACGGCAAATTGAGCTTCGTAACTGGTTCGCCCGGCGGCCCCACGATTATTTCTGCCACGATGCTCAGCGTTTTAAACTGGATGCGCCTGGGAATGGACGCGCAGGCGGCCATCAACGCGCCGCGCTTTCATCACCAGTGGATGCCGGACGTGATCTGGATGGAAAAGGATTTTCCTGCGAGCCTCGAAGCGGCGCTGAACGCGCAGGGTTACCAGACGCGGCGGCGCGGACACATTGGGTTGGTGAACGCCATCGGGATCGATCCGAAGACGGGCGAGCGCTTGGGCGCGGCAGACCCGCGCGACAATGGCGCTGCTGTCGGCTACTGAACGTTTTTTTCGCCGCGACGACTTTGGCCGTAACGTTTTTTGTTGTGCCGCCTGGCTTTGTTCTGGGCGGTCGAGAGTGAGAAGTCCAGCTTTTCATCTCAGAACGCAGTGCACGAGACCATGCGAAGAATCCTATCCACTTATCTGTTTGTTTCGCGAAAACTGACTACGGAACTCCTCGGGCAAATATCCGAGGCTGGTTTCGAAGCGGTCGAAATTTTCGGCACGCGAGGCCATTTCGATTACACCTCGAAGCAGGAGGTGCAAGCGATGGCCAGCGCGCTTTCGCAGCATGGCCTGGCGATGGCGTCTCTGCATGCGCCCACGAGTCGGGACCTCAGTGCCACGCGGGAGGGCGGGACGCCGCTTTCTATAACGGAAGTGGAGCGCGTGCGCCGGATCGAAGCCATGGACGAGTTGAAGCGCGTGATTGACGTTGCGGAAGACTTGCCCTTTTCGCGGCTCATTTTGCATATGGGCGGACCGCGGGAGACGGCTGACCCGCGTAAGCGCGATGCAGCGTTCAGTTCGCTCGAGCACCTGGTGCTGCATGCGCGGCATGTTGGCGTGACGATTGCCGTCGAAAACACTACCAGCGAAATGGGCGATCCGGCTTATCTGCGCGCGTTTGTGGACGAGACGCGGTTGACCGGCTTGCGCTTCAACTTCGATATCGGCCACGCGCACCTTGCCGATGGCCCGGAAGCGGAACGCGTGGAGAAAGCATTTGCGCCGCTGCGCGAACTGGTCGTTTCGGCGCATATCCACGACAATCATGGCGAAAAAGACGAACACTTGCCGCCCTATGCGGGCACGATTGACTGGGAATCCGCGGTTAAACTTTTGAAGTCTGCTCCCGAAGAGGACCTTCCGCTCACCCTCGAGTTGAAGGAGCGCACCGGCCCCGAAACGCCGAGCACCGCCGAACTGCTCGCGGCCGCCAGCGAGTCGTTGGACCATTTCGAGAGGGAATGGAGCTAGGTACCACAACATTGACCATTATTCTGACTATGGTCTATAATATGGTCAGGTGAAGTCTATGCAAGAGATTGCTATTTCCGAATTCAAGGCCAAGTGCTTAGCCATTCTTGAGCGCGTGGAGAAGACCAGGGAGCCGATTCGCATCACTCGCCACGGCAAACCCGTGGCCGAGGTAATTCCATCGAAGCCAGTTATGGACCGTGCAGCCTGGATTGGCTCTATGAAAGATTCCATGGAGATTCTCGGCGACATCATTTCACCGGCAACTGACGAAGACGAGTGGGAGGTTCTTCGCGATTGAAGCTCTTGTTGGACACCCACATTTGGCTCTGGCTCCTCCAGGCTCCCCAGCGGGTCATGCCAAACACTGCCCGGGAATTGGCCGACGCTACAAATGAACTCTGGCTGTCTCCGATAAGCGTCTGGGAAGCATTGACGTTGTTTCGAAAGGGAAGAATTCGGTTGCCAGTAGAACCAGTCGATTGGCTGCCGCTAGCCCTTGCTGGAATTCACCGCGAGGCTCCGCTGACTCACGAGATCGCGCTTGCGGCTCATCAACTGCATCTCCACGGGGATCCCGCAGATCGCTTCCTTGCCGCGACGGCTCAGGTGCTTGACCTGACTCTTGTCACCGCCGATCAGCGGCTCTTGGGTCTCGGTACGATCCGTACCATGGCAAATCGCTGACGGTTTTCGCGGGGGTCGTCTGGGCGAACCTCTTCCCATCTCTGATAAACTACTTTTTTGCACTCCCACTGAAATAACGGACTATGACGATCATCACTATCGACCAGGCGGGCAAGTACGACGGGCAGGAAATCACCATTCGTGGGTGGCTTTACAACTTGCGCGAATCGGGCAAGCTGATGTTTCCCATTTTTCGCGATGGCACCGGAATCATCCAGGGTGTCTGCGCTCTTAAGGAAAATCCCGAAGCATTTGAAGCGTTGAAGGGATTGACCCAGGAGTCGAGCGTTATTGTCACCGGGAAAATCCGCGCGGAGCAGCGTGCGCCGGGCGGCTTTGAGATGGGCGTCGCCAGGATTCAAATTGTTCAGAAAGTCCCGGACGCGACGCCGTTTCCTATCCAACTCAAAGAACACGGAGTGGACTTTCTGCTGGACCAGCGCCATTTGTGGATTCGCACGCCCCGGCAGGCTGCCATCCTGCGCATTCGCGCGGAGGCGATTCGAGCGGCTCGCGAATTCATGGACGGGCAAGGCTATACGATTGCCGACGCGCCGATGTTTACGCCTGCGGCTTGCGAAGGCACGTCCACACTTTTCGAAGTGAATTATATTGATGAGCAAAAGGCCTACTTGACCCAAAGTGGCCAGCTGTACGCCGAGGCCATCGCGATGGCTCTCGGCAAGGTGTATACGTTTGGTCCCACGTTTCGTGCGGAAAAATCCAAGACGCGGCGGCACCTCACGGAATTTTGGATGCTCGAGCCGGAAGCGGCCTATGTTGAATTCGACGAAATCATGGCGCTCGGCGAAGGGCTAGTCAGCGCCATTGTGCAAGGCGTGGTGAAGAACAAATCGCGAGAGCTCGAAACACTCAAACGCGATGTCGCGAAACTCGAAAACATCAAGCCGCCGTTTCCGCGGATCAGCTACGAGGACGCTGTCGTTGTACTGAATAAGACCGGCAATCCCGCGAAATTTGGCGACGACTTCGGCGGCGACGAAGAAACCATCATCTCCAAAAACTTTGACCGGCCGGTCATCATTCATCACTACCCCACAGCGATTAAAGCGTTTTACATGCAGCCCGACGCGCAGCGCCCGGAGCTAGCGCTAGCGTTCGATATGATCGCTCCCGAAGGCTATGGCGAAATCATCGGCGGCAGCCAGCGCATCCACGACTACGATTTGCTGTTGAAGCGCCTGCATGAACACAACTTGCCCCAGGAATCGTTCGAGTGGTATCTCGACCTGCGCCGCTACGGCAGCGTGCCACACTCCGGGTTTGGCCTCGGCCTTGAGCGAACCGTTGCATGGATTTGCGGCACCGAGCACATTCGCGAAGTCATCCCCTTTCCCCGGATGATTTATCGCGTGTATCCTTAGTGCGGGGTAGCACGGCGCTGCAATGGCGCCTCTCATAAGCAACGGCATCAGAAATTAGAGTGACCTGAACCTTACGCGCTTTTTCGCGTGCGCGAGTTCCGTGCGTCTTTACGGGGCACGGAACACGGGTCACGGAACACGAGACTCGCATGGCGCAAAAAGTTCGCATTATTGGCGTACCCATGGACCTCGGCCAGAGCCGCCGGGGCGTGGACATGGGGCCCTCCGCCCTGCGCGGCGCGGGATTGCAAGCGCGTATCAAACAGCTCGGCGTAAACGTCGAAGACATCGGCAACCTCGAAGTGAAGCAGCCGGAAGAAATGCAAGTTGGCGAAAAACGCGCCAAGTATCTCCAGGAAATCGCAGAAACTTGCAAAGATCTTGCCACTACTGTCCAAAAATCGCTCGGCGAAGGATTTCTCCCGCTCGTGCTTGGCGGCGACCATTCCATCGCTGTGGGCGTCGCTGCGGGCGTCGCTTCCCACTATCGTAATGACAAAAAAGAAATCGGCTACCTCTGGCTCGATGCTCATGGCGACATGAACACGCCCGACTCTTCGCCTTCAGGCAACGTCCACGGCATGCCGCTTGCCGCCATCATGGGTTACGGGGCTCCCGAACTCGTCGATCTTCTTGGCTTCAAGCCGAAGGCCGAGCCCGGCAATATCGTCATCGTCGGCGCGCGCGACCTCGACGCGCAAGAACGCAAGATAGTCAAAAAGTCCGGCATCCATGTTTTCACCATGCGCGATATCGACGAGCGCGGCATGCGTGAAGTCATGGCCGACGCGTTGAAATATGCGATGGACGACACCGCGGGCGTCGCCGTCAGCCTGGACATGGACTTCGTCGACCCCAGCGACGCTCCCGGCGTCGGCACGCCCGTCCGCGGCGGCGTCACCTACCGTGAAGCCCATCTCGCCATGGAAATGATCGCCGATTCCGAAGCCATGGTCTCCCTCGAAGTCGTCGAAATAAATCCCATCATCGACGAACACAACCGCACCGCGCTCCTCGGCGTCGAGTTGGTCCTCTCCGCCCTCGGCAAAAAAATCCTTTGATTGTTTTTTGTCTAATAACTCAGCTCATGCGCAACGCCGACATGGGATCGATGCGCGAAGCGCGGCGCGCGGGCAAGTATCCAGCCAACGCCGCTACTCCCGTGAGTATCGCCAGCATCCCGGCAAACGTTACTGGATCGCTGGAAGTCACTCCAAACAAAAGCCCGCTCATCGTCCGCGCCAGTGCCCACGAAGCTACAATTCCCACAACCATGCCAATCCCTGCAAGCCCCAGCGTCTGCAACAGGATGCTGCGTTGCAGCGTTTCCGCCGACGCGCCCAGCGCCATGCGAATGCCAATCTCTTGCGTCCGCTGGCTCACCGAATACGAAATCACTGCATAAATTCCCAGCGAAGCCAGCACCAGCGCAAATCCCGCAAATCCGCCGAGCAGCCACACCACGAACTTCCGCGGCGACACAGCGCGATCCACCATCGTCTGCAGCGTGCGCATATTCGCCGTCGGCAGATTCGGCTCGATCGGCAGTAGCGCTTCGCGCAGCCGCGACGCAAGCTCTGCCGTCGGCAGCGACGTGCGTACCACCAGATCCACCGTCCCGAAATCCTGCGTCTGCCGCATCGGAATATAAAACTCGTTGCCCGAACCTTCTTCCAGCGACATGTGGTGAACATCGCCGACCACCCCTACCACCGTCCGCTCCGGATTATCCGCGCGCACAATTTTTCCGATGGGATCCTCGCCAGGCCACAAATTGCGCGCGCAGGTTTCGTTCAAAATAATCACGTTCAACGCGCCTTTCGTATCCCGCTCCGTAAAATCGCGCCCCTTCTTCAACGGAATCCCCATCGCATGAAAATATCCGTCGCTGATAATCCGCGGAAATCCATTTGGATACGTTTCCGGCGTATACTGCACGCCCTTCGCCGCGATACCCCAGCCGCGGTTGTGTCCAAGCGGCAGCGAGTCCGAGAGCCCGGCGCCTTCCACGCCCGGGATTTCCATCACGCGATGCAGGGCCTCCGTGAAATACGCGTTCTGCGACTCCTGCGTCTTGTATGACGAGTTCGGATCGATCCGCAAAGCCGCCGCGCGCTCGGGCACGAACCCCATGTTCACTTCCAGTACGCGCAAAAAACTCCGTATCAAAAGTCCCGCGCCCACCAGAAGCACGCACGCCAGCCCAATCTCCGAAACGACCAGCACCGCGCGAATCCACGCATGCCCGCGCCCCTGGCTCGACCCGCGATTTGCATCCTTCAACGTATCGTGCAGTTTCAAATCCTGCACCTGCAGCGCCGGCACCAATCCAAACAGCAATCCCGTCACAAGCGCCGCTAACAACGTAAATCCCAGCACGCTGCCGTCAATCCGCACATCGCTCAGCAGCGGAATGCTCACCGACGTCAGATGCGCCAGCGCCCGCGTCCCGATGAACGCCAGCACCAATCCCACCGCCGCCCCGCAGCACGACAGCACCAAACTCTCCGTCAGCATCTGCCCAATCAACCGCCCGCGCCCCGCTCCCATCGCCGTGCGAATCGCAATTTCTTTTTTCCGCCCGGCACCGCGCGCAAGAAGCAAATTCGAAAGGTTCGCGCACACAATCAGCATCACCACGCCCACCGCGTACGCCAGCACCATCAGCGTCGTCCTCAACTGCCCGCTCACGTGCTGCGCCAGCCCTGAAACTTTCGGCTCGAAATCATTTCTCTCTTTGTGCTCCTGCTGCAGCAGCTTTCCCAGCACAGCCGTCTCCGCCGCCGCGTTCTGCACACTCACGCCCGGCTTCAGCCGTCCAATAATCGCAACCGTATTCCCCTGCCGATTGATCTCCGGCGAGAGCGGCAGCGGCTCGAACATATCCACGCGGCTCCCTGGCGTAAACACCGTAGAAAAATCAAACGTCGCCGGCAGCACTCCCACCACCGTTACCGGCCCGCCATCAAACGACAGCGCCCGCCCTACAATGTTCGGATCCGCCGCGAATTTCCTCCTCCACAATCCATCGCTCAGCATCGTCACGCGCGGCCCGTTCTGTTTGCATTCCTCCGCGCTGAACTGCCTGCCCAGCTGTGGCTCCACGCCCAGCATCGGAAAGAAATTCTGCGTTACCGGAACGCTCGTCAGCCGCTCCGGTTGGCCATCGCCAATCAGCTTCGCGTCGCCCAATCCATAAAACGCGTAGTACGCCGCCAGGTCCTCATACGACTGGTTCCTCGCTTTCATATCCAGCAGGTAGTCCGTCTGCGAAGTTTTCCCGGACATATCGTTCGTCTCGTCCTGGTGATTTGCGATCCACACCAGCCTGCCCGGATCGCGGAACGGCAGCGGCCGAAGCAGCAACGTATTCACCACGCTGAAAACCGTGCAGCTCGCCCCAACGCCCAGCCCCACAATCAAAATCGCAAACGCCGCAAATCCCGCGTCCCGCAAAAGCGTCCGCACCGCGTACCGCACATCCCGCCGCAAATTCTCCAAAAACGGCGTTCCCCCATTCCCGCTCTGAGAAGACATTTGTGAAGACACGGATCCCTCCTGCCAGATTCCCACCTCTGTAGACGATGCAATTCGCAGGAAGGTTCCGTTGTCTGTATCAATTTCTTCTGCGAAAACCATCGCCCATTCTCCGTTGTTACTCCAGCACCCCTTCGCCACTTCCCCCGCGACAACTCCCCATCTTTCCCCTATAACTAAGAACTGGCGCCCAAGCCCAAAAACTTCAATAACCAACGATCTCCATGAGCCCTGACAAAAAACGACTGCGCATTGGCGTCCTCTTCGGCGGCCGCTCCGGCGAACACGAAGTCTCTCTCGCTTCCGCCGCTTCCGTCATTCGCGGCCTGGACCCCGACAAATATGAAGCCGTGCCCATCGGCATCACCAAAGAGGGCCACTGGCTCATCGGCAGCGGCGCGCAAAAAATGCTTCCCGAAGTTCTGCGCACCGGCCAGCGCGTCACCATGACCGCCGATCCCACCGACGCCGCGCTCGTTCGCCTCGACGGCAGCGGCGGCGGCCAGCGCATCGACGTCGTCTTCCCCGTCATGCACGGCACCTTCGGCGAAGACGGCACCATCCAGGGCCTCCTCGATCTCGCCGGCCTCCCTTTCGTTGGCGCTGGCGTTCTCGGCTCGGCCGTCGCCATGGACAAAGACGTCGCGAAGAAGTTGCTGCAGTCCGCGAAAATTCCCGTCGTTCCCTGGCTCTGCATTCACCGCCACGACTGGGAGCGCCACCAGCCCGAAATCGTTCACCAAATCGAAAGGGAATTTACGTATCCCGTTTTCGTGAAGCCCGCCGCGCTCGGCTCCAGCGTTGGCATGACCAAAGTCCACTCGCGCCAAGAACTCGCGCCCGCGCTGAATCTCGCCTCCGAATTCGCCATGAAAATTCTCGTCGAGCGCGCCGTTAACGCCCGCGAAATCGAAGTCTCCGTTCTCGGCAATCACGACCCGCAAGCCAGCATCCCCGGCGAGATCGTTCCGCATCGCGAGTTCTACGATTACGCCGCCAAATATCTCGAAGAAGGCACAAAACTCCTCATCCCCGCCGACCTGAAGCCCGCGCAAGTCAAAAAGTTTCAACACCTCGCCGTCCTGGCGTTTCGCGCCCTCGAACTCAGCGGCATGGCTCGCGTCGATTTTTTTCTCGGAAAAGACGGCGGAAAAGTCTATCTCAACGAAGTGAACACGATCCCCGGCTTCACTTCCATCAGCATGTACCCCAAGCTCTGGGAGGCCAGCGGCATCCCCTTTCCCCAACTCATCGACAAACTCATCGAGCTGGCCCTCGAACAACACGCCGAAAAAGCCCGCACCAAATACGCCATCGAATTACCAGCAGGCTCCGCCGGCGCCCTCGAAGGCTAACCCGCCCTCTTCGTAATGTGAGCGCCTTCAAGGTTTGCTGAGTGGCGCAACTTCGAACCTTGTTCGCTACCATGCGTGCAACGAAATTTATGCACGTTCGGTTCTGACTATCCGATTCACGGAGACTATCCGATGGATTCGAAAGTTCACCTTTCATTCCGATTACTCGGAACAAGATTACGTCCGAGCGATGCGCGCACATCTGAAGTCGCGTCTTCGCCTCAAGGTCGATATCGTTGTGAATCGTGCTGGCAGCTGGGTTGGGCATCTACGAGTGGCATTCGTTGTGATTCACCCCGGTGGGGTATGAGCCTGGTTACCCTCTCAACCTTTTTTGCTCTAATTCTCGGGTTCGCGTTCGGCGTTATGCCCAGGATGGTCTTCCGAGGTGAACCAAATTTCGCGATGATTATTCCCTTACATTCTCCGGGAACGGCATCCACTAACAAACCGCCGCACATTGACTCTCAGCTCGAATGGAGCATGTACAATCGAACGCCCTCGTCGACGCAAACTCATTTGTTCTATGCCACGGCAGGCGTTCCTTCACCGTGATCCCAAGGCGCGTCTTCGAGACGCCGGGACATCTAGCAGATTTCGAACGCCTTATCTCTGAGAAGATTCCTTAGATAACCCGGCGAGATGCATAGCTGCACAAATTGGAAAACAAACAGATATAGATTTAGTATCGAAACAATTTAGCGCAATGGTCGAAAACGCGATGTCTTGCTTGCCGTGCCAAAGCAGCGAGTTCCCCGACTTTCCCCAATTGGCTGCTTTCCTTCAACGATCGTAAGGAAGCGATTGCCAACCAACGGACCATGCTTGGAACGTGAACACGGAATTCCCATACGGCACGAGTATTTCGCATTCCGAGTGGTCGGCAGGATGAAAAAGAATTTCGCCGGCATCTGGATTGCCCGTCACGCTCTCTTGCGGAACCTTTAAATCGAAGTCCGCCAGCGGAATCCAGGCAGCCTCTCCGCTCCAGCGCGCCTGCACCAGCTTCGCGCGAAAGGGCAAAATCGCGCAAAACTCCCGGCACGTAACCGGCGACAGAGACCACTCCACGCGCGCCGTGAACTGCATATCGGCAATCGCAATTCCAATAAACTCAAGCCGCGCCACTTCCAAGTTCACTCCTCCTGATTGCGTAGCGTTTTTCTGCTCACTACTCACTACCCACTACTCACTTCTCTTCCCGCCCAGAACACGATAACTTATAGATGCTCACAATATGTTCAATCTGCCTCGCAGGGCAGGAGACCACTGAATGTCACTTCTCGAACCGCCTGCCGATACAGAAAAAAAATCACGGGCCATGATTTTTACGATGACGGCGGCTTTCATCATCGCCATCATCGCCGTATGGTTCTGGCTCCGTTTTTATCCCGAGAAAAAAGCCGCGGAGCAATTCTTCAACGCCGTCGTAGCCGGAGACATGAACACCGCCTACCAGCTTTGGAAACCCGGTCCCGGCTCCAGCTACAAGCTTCAGGACTTCATCGCTGACTGGGGCCCCACCGGCTACTACGGCCCCGTAAAGAGTTACAGTATCCTCAAAGCCAAATCTCCCAGCGGCTCAACGACCAGCGTCGAGGTCCGCGTAGCCATCAGCCCGTTCAGCCCCATGCCCGTCGCCAACAACGACCCCGAGAAAGCCCAAAAAACAAAGGTCGTCAACGTCTGGGTCGACACCAAAGACAAATCCTTCAGCTTCCCGCCATAGCCTTTTCTCTTTGCCCTGTAGGGGCGGGGCTTGCCCTGCCCGTCTTACTTTTCGCTATCTTGTCTCTGCGTACTCTTGTCTTCCGTGGCTCTGCTTTCCTTTTTCTTCTCCGTGAACTCTGTGCTCTCCGTACCCTCTGTGTAAAATTCTTTCTTCTCCGCGTCATCCGTCAACGCAAGGCCTTCTTCGTGTACTCAGAGCACTACGGCATGCCCGAAATGTATCTTCTTCTTGTGAACGACGCGGCCATTCTTCAGTTCCGTCAATTCTCCTTCAAGATAAGGCACGTCGGGTATTTCCTCGACCGCCTCGCACCCAAATCGCCCGCTGAAGGAAAATGTCCTGCCATCGATGTCGATCGTCCGAAAAGAGAAACTTTGAGGCGAAAACCTTGACGACGCGAAATCAAAACGCTGCTGACCCTCATAAAAGCCCGGTTTTGTGGGTGCATCCGGATCGTTCTCCTTCGGCGGAATCGGATGACCGTCGGGGCTGACTACAAAGGCCAGATTGCTTCCCTTGTTGTCCCAACTGCCGTAATACAAGCTATGAAGGAAATCGGAACAGTGCTTTCGTTCTTGCTGACCGGCAAGAGCCACCGGTAGCAGAATTGCCGCTAGCAGTCGGATCAAAACTCGATTCTTGATGAGAGCGGTCGCCATTCGCTCAAGCTCGCATTTCGTCGAGAGCGTGCGCCAACTCCTCCGGCCCCACGCTCGCCGTCCCCAATTTCCCCACGACCACCCCCGCCGCCGTATTCGCCAAAACCGCCGCATCCCCCAATGACGCTCCCGCCGCAACCGCCAGCGAAAGCACACTCGAAACCGTATCCCCCGCCCCCGTCACGTCAAAGACTTGCCGCCCCGTGGCCCCGCGTTCCACGCCGCTTTGTCCTACCCGCGCATACGTCACCTCAAGACTCGTCGCCGGAATCTGCAAATGCCGTGGCGAAGTCTCTTCAAAAACACTCATTCCCTTCTCGCCTCGGGTGATCACCACAGCGCTGCAGCCAAAATGTGCCAGAAACGCTCGTCCCGCTTCCTCGAGCGATCTTTCGTCCGCAAGGATCGTGTCACAAAAAATCCTGCCTCCTTGGCATTGCAGACAATCGCCCGCGCCCCACGATACGCATACAACCGCGAAGTCTTCGGCTTTACAAACACCGGCACTTTCAACTGGTGCGCCGCACTCAAAACGCGGTCCGCGAAATCGTCGGTGATCAATCCCTTGTCGTAGTCCGAAAGCACCAGCGCATCCAAATTCTTCAGTCCGTGGAACAGCACTCCCAGAAGTTTCTTCTCCGTCTCCTGCCTTAGTGCCTCACGCCGTTCCTGATCCACGCGCACCACTTGCTGATGCCGCGCAATAATCCGCGTCTTGACAGTTGTCACGCGCTTGGCATCGGGAATCGCGCCCTTGTCGCCAATAGTTCTCCGCCCGCAAACACTTCTGCAAAGCCCGGCCCGCTTCGTCGGCGCCAATAGCCCCAAACATCTCGACATGCGCTCCGAGCGCCGCAAGATTTGCCGCCACATTTCCTGCTCCACCCAAACACTCGCTCTGCGAAACAAAATCCACCACCGGCACCGCCGCCTCCGGCGAAAGGCGCGTCGCCGTTCCCCACAAATACCGGTCCAGCATCAAATCGCCAAGCACGCCGATGCGCTTCCCGCGCAACTTGGGGATCCATCGCTTCAATCGTGGAATGAATTCAGCTGTGTTTGTGGGCATGCGCCTGTAGTTTCCCCGCTCTGGCTTTATCGGTCGTGAATTTCCGTTTCTTCCTTGTAGGGGCACAGCATGCTGTGCCCGTCTTGTCTACAAGCTGCCGCCTATCCTTTTCTCATTACTGACCACCCACGACTCACTTTTCCGCCTCAATCTTCGCCTCTTCCGGCAGCATCACAGGAATCTCATCCCGCACCGGATAAATCCGCAGGCACGTTTCGCACTTTAACCCCAGGTTGTCCGACGTAAGCGTCACCGGCGTCTTGCAAATCGGACAAACCAAAATCTCCAGCAACTCCTTCGGAATCCCCATGAACTCTTCCTTTCCCACTTCAACCCATCGATTTTCAGCGAACGGCCACTGTATCAAACGCTCGCAAAGCAGGAGCAACCAGCCTAGTCTACTGGCCCACTCTACTAGTCTCAATCTAATCCAAACCTGTCATTCCGAGCGCAGCGAGGAATCTGCTTTTCGTTTTTTGCTGTCCGCTGCTTGCCTCTGTGAACTCTGTGTCTCTGCGTTTCACTTTCTCCTCTTCACACTTCAGCCCGCTCGCCGCCTTTGCTTACCACACCCACCAACCAGTCCCACACCCCCGCGACCGTCACAATTGTCAGCAACAAGACAATCGGATCGATCGGATGCCGATACCGCAAATCCGCATGCGTCAAATAATACAAACAAGGAAAAATCACCGGAAACACAGCCAATGGAAAGACAGGCGATCTCGCCATCAACTCCGCCCCATCACCGCTCTCCGAACTCTCTGCGCCATCTCTGCGCACTCTGCGCCTCTGCGTTATCTTTTTCTTTCCTCTCCACAACACAACCATGCCACCCAATGCCCCGATCGCCGTCAGAAAGCTTGAAACAATAATCGCCCGTATCAACCACGAATCCGTCTCGCGAAAATTCTTCAACGGCGCTTCCGTCCCCAGCCAAAACGAAACAAACTTCCTCCCGGCAAGCCGCCATTCCAATCCCGGATGCGTCTTCATAAACGAAGTCGCCAACTCCCACTTCTCCGCCATGTACCCCGTCTCGCCCAGCTGCGCATATCGCCGCGCCTCTTCTGTCCGCGTGATCGACTTCCGCCCGCCCCGCGCATGCTCGTCAAAAATGTCGTTATTCCCCAGCCACAATTCAAACGGCAAATTCGACCGCACCGGAATGAGTTTGTGAAACGCTACGTAATTCCGAATCGTCCACGGCACGCAACACAAAATCGCGAGTCCAGCCGCCAAGCCCCGCCCGCTGCCACCCCGCGCGATTCTCTCCGCGCCCGCGCAGAGCCGCCCAGCCCAACAAAAACGGCAAGAGCGCGCCCAGCGCCGGGTTCGTCATCAACGCCAATCCCCACAACACTCCGTACGCTCCCCAATCCAGCCACGCTCCCGTTTCCGTCAACTCCAATGTCGCCCATAAGAGCAAAGCCGCGAGCAACGCCGACAGAGAGGTATCCCAAATCCATTCAAACGGCATCATCACGCCACTCGGAAAAACCGCCCAAAGCCACGCCGCCTCCCGCTCCGACTCCCAGGCCACCAATCCGTTTCCCCGCAAAATAAATCGGTACGCAAGCCGCCGAAGAAAAAAGCATGTTGAGCGCCGCACACGCAAAAAAAGCCCGCGCCGTAAAAACGCCAAGCACCTTGAAAGCCGCCGCCACCATCAATGGATATACCGGCGCCAGCCATGCCGTTGGCCCGGTCTCCGTCCTAAATACATTGCTGAATCCTTTGCCTTCCGCAAGGGCATACGCGATGTTCCCCGTCTCCTGCTGAAACGGCACAACTCCCAAAATATCCGGCGAAATCTTGCGCCCTTCGTCCCACGCAAACCCCGCACGCGCCCCCATCGCAACGATCACGATAAGCAGGAGCGATGTCGCCGCCTTCTGAAGGGCCTTTTTCATGCCGTTAGAATCACTTTTTCACGCCGCATTCATCATCTCTTTCATCCGCAAACAATCTACTGGGTGCAGCAAACTGTGACAAGCGCGGTTAACAATTTCACGCTACAATGGGAGGGTTATGCTCACAGTCAATAACATCTCCATGCGCTTCGGCCCCCGGGTCCTCTTCGAGGACGTGACCTGCACCTTCATGGCCGGGCGCCGCTACGCCGTTACCGGCCCCAATGGCGCCGGCAAATCCACATTCATGAAAATCCTGACCGGCGAACTCGAGCCGACCAAAGGCTCCATCGGCCGCCCGAAAAAGATGGGCGTCCTGCGGCAGGACCAGTTTGCCTTTGACCAGTTTCGCGTGATCGACACCGTGATCATGGGCAACGGCTCGCTCTGGAAAGCTCTCGAAGAGCGCGACAAACTCTACGCCAAGCCCCACGAAGAATTGACCGACGCCGACGGCATGCGCCTCGGCGAACTCGAAGGCATCGTCGGCGAAGAAGGCGGCTATACCGCCGAAGCTGACGCCGCAACCTTGCTCGATGGGCTTGGCATCGAAAGTTCACTGCACGAGCGCAAAATGGGCGAGCTGCAAGGCGGCCAAAAAGTTCGCGTGCTTCTCGCGCAAGCGCTTTTCGGAACTCCGAGTGCCCTGCTCCTCGACGAGCCTACCAACAACCTCGACCTCGATTCCGTGCACTGGCTGCAACGCTATTTGACGGAGTACGAAGGCGTGCTCATCGTGATTTCGCACGACCGCCATTTTCTGAACAGCGTTTGCACGCATACCGCGGACATCGACTACGAAACCATCATCATGTACGTCGGCGGCTACGACGACATGGTCGTGGCGAAAACGCAGGTGCGCGCCCGCATCGAATCGGAAAACGCCAACCGCGAAAAGAAAATCGCGCAACTCCAGGATTTCATCGCGCGGTTCAGCGCCGGCACGCGTTCCGCGCAAGCCACTTCGCGCAAAAAAGAAGTCGAGCGGCTGCAGACCACGGAACTGGCGCGCTCCAACATTCAACGTCCGTACATCAAGTTCGACATGAAGCGGAACTCCGGAAAACATCCGCTGGAAATTCGCAGCGTCGAAAAATCCTACGACGACTTGAAAGTGATTCCACGCTTTTCCGCTTCGGTGGTGCGCGGCGAAAAAATTGCGCTGATGGGCCGCAACGGAACCGGAAAAACGACGCTACTCAAATCACTCGTGCTCAATGCTCCCGGTTTCATCGAAGACGACGACCGCCATTTCAAAATCAACGGCGGCGAAACCAAGTGGGGCCACGAAGTGGCTGTCGGCTATTTCGCTCAGGACCACGGCGAATCGATCACCAAGGGCATGACCGCCATCGACTGGCTCTGGCAATTCGATCCGAGCGCCAACCAGCAGGAACTGCGCGGGCTGATGGGCCAAATGCTTTTCAGCGGCGAAGATGCGCTGAAGCCGACGCGAGCCCTTTCGGGCGGCGAATCGGCGCGGCTGATTTTCTGCCGCTTGATGCTGCAGAAGCCGAATTTTCTGGTGCTCGACGAACCGACCAACCACCTCGATTTGGAATCCATCAACGCGCTGAACATTGCTTTGCAGAAATACGATGGAACCGTTCTGCTGGTCACTCACGACCACGATGTGATCGATGAAGTCGCGACGCGGATCTGGCATTTCCACGACGGCAAGATCGAGGACTTCAAGGGTCCGTACGAAGAATTCGTCGTTTATTCCGAGCAGAAGAATCAAGCGCTGGTTAGCGCGGCCACTCAAAAGCGGCGGTAGCTAGATTTTTTCTGAGCCAATTTATTGTTAGGGCTTGAATCGTTCGACGTATTCAGCCCTCCCAATTAACTCTAATTTTGCTCCGGTTCCTCTAACGGAGACGACCTCGCTGACCGCTCCCCACGCTTTCAAACGGAGCTCAATCTTTCCTCTCCAATCGAGGGGGACCGGAATCATGTTCTCTGAGATCGTTTCGTCCATAACGAGGTGGCCATCCCACAAGTCGCGCGGTAACTCCGAGATCGAACCTTCAATTATTCCACCGCCGATGGTGATCTTACCTTCCTGACTCCAACCAGTCCCAGCATCGATGCCGGGCACGCCTTCCGTCTCATGGATGTAGAGATGGGAAAAATGCAAGACAGCGTCTCCGTTGTCGAGTGACAAAGCGTCGAGCACAGAATCATGGATCTCAATGGCTCGATTTTTCTGTCTCTCACTCACTGGACGCTGTCTCTTTTTCTTTCGTGCGTTACGGCTTGGTGGCGCGGTCGATGAAGCTGGCGATATGGTCGTGCAGGCTGACACGGTCCTCGTCGTGGAGGTACATCATGTGACCTGCGTTGTAGTAGTCGAGCTTGACGTTTTTCTGGAGTTCAGCGGGCAGGCCGAGGTGCTCCATGGTGAATTCGGTGGCGAAAAAGGGAGTGGCCATATCGTAATAGCCGTTTTCGACCTGGACTTGGAGCTTGGGGTTAGTGAGCATGGCTTGCGCCAGATCGCCCTGCACGTTGGGACCGCTGGGAAAGAAACCGCGGCCGCGAGAGCTGCGCGTAAAATTCCAGCCGCCACCGCCGCCGCTGGTGTTGTGGTAGACCTTGTCTTTGCCGAACTTTAACTCATCGTGATTGTAGGAATTGACGAGCGCGGTGTACGCGCCGCCAACGGCGGGGCCTTCCGGATCGCCTTGCGCATTTTCTTCAAGCAGATCGTAGGTGTATCCGGTGAAACGGGCGTCGATGCGGCCCGTGGTGAGGCCGCGGCTGCGCTGGAGTTCAGCCATGAACTGACCGAGATTTACGCGCAGGTCGGCTTTGTTGAGATAGTCCTCGCCAAGTCCCGTGAAATAGGAAAGCTTTTTCGCGACGGCGGCTTTTTCAGCGGCGGGAAGTTGCGCGCCTTTGAAGAGCGCGGAGGCGTAGTCACCGGCTGCGTATTTGCGGGCTTCTTCGATGAAGGCTGGCAAATCATTCGGGCGATCTTTCAAAACTTTGTGATACCAGGCGACGGCGGCATAGCTCGGGAGATAGTAGATGAAGGAGCGGTCATCGCCAGGAGGAAAGGTGATCGTCGAAAGATCGAGGACGGAAGAAATGAGGACGATGCCGTTGAGATGAACGGTGTCGCGCTGCTGGAGATAGTTTCCGAGAGCGGCGGAGCGGAACGTGCCGTAGCTTTCGCCGATGAGGAATTTGGGAGAGTTCCAGCGGTCGTTGCGGCTGAGATAGGTGACGATGAATTGCGCGAAGGCTTCGACGTCCTCGTCGACGCCGTAAAAATCTTTTTCGGTGGCTTTGCAGACGGCGTGACTGTAGCCGGTGCCCATGGCGTCGATGAAAACGAGATCGGTTTTGTCGAGGAGGCTTTCATTGTTGTCGACGAGCTTGTAGGGCGCGGGAGGAGTGAAGGTGCCGTCGACGGTCCAGGCGCGGCGCGGGCCGAAAGCGCCCATGTGGAGCCACATGGTGGCGGAGCCGGGGCCGCCGTTGTAGAGGAAGGAGACGGGGCGCGTGGTGAGATCTTTGACGTCGCTGCGCGTGTAAGCGACAGAGTAGAGGAGGCCGGTGGCGTCGCCCTTGTCGTTTTTGAGCAGCGTGGTGCTGGCGGTGGCTTTGTACGGGATGGTTTGGCTGCCGATTTTTATGGTGTGGTCGGTTGCGGACGATTCTTCCTTGATGGATTTCTCGTCGCACTTGTCGGGCGCTTTGGCTTCGGGTGCGCGGCCTTCGGGTGCTTGCGCCGTGAGGCGCGTCGCTTGAGCGCACAACAAAAGGAAACCTGCCACACACATACAGAAAATCTTTTTCATCACTTTGCTCCCACTTGTCGAATTGGCTTGTCTTGCCTGCATTGAGCCGCGCGCGATTGTATGTTGATGGGGCGGCGGAGTCAAAGAGAGTCGACAGTCGACAGTTGAGAGTCGAAAGAGGAAAACCAAGAAGGGCACGATGTGTGGCGGTGCCGGAAACAAGAAGGGCACGATGAATCGTGCCCCTACAAGTGCTGTAGAGGGGACGGGCACGGCGTGCCGTGCCCCTACGGGCGTGGGGGAAGGTGGTCATGAGGGTTTTTTCGTGAGGTCGGGCTCGGGTATGGTGGCGATTGGCGCTTGGACGTCGAGAGTGCGCGAGTCTAGTTCGATGTCGTCCTCTGGGTCGGTTTCGTCGTTCTCCACCTCGGTTTCGTCGTCGTCCGCGACGGTTTCGTCAGCGTCCTGGACGGTGGGATCTTTGTGGCCGGTGGCGTGGTCGTAATCGATGGCGGGGAGGGTGCGGAGGAGGAGGCTGTTGAGGTAGGCCAAGACGGAGGCGCGACGCGGGGAGATGCGGTTTGCGGCGAGGAGGCGATAGATGTTGGCGAGGGCGAAGTTGACGCCCTGGGCGGTTTGGAAGTTCTGGGACCTCGCAAGAAGGGTGCGTGACAGATCAGCGACTTCTTTTTGGTTTTGCTGATCTCGGTGATGAGCACAGAGGCAGGAGTGCGAATCGGCCGCTAGCTGACGGCACTGGCGACCGGTTGCCGTGCGATGGGAACAACGTGTGGAGAGAGCGGCGGAAGATGTGGATTGAGGTTTCATGATAGTTGCGACTCCGATGGAGCGGAGCGCAGGTGCTCCTTAATGAGATACGGGGTACCCCACCCCGGGTGTTTTGCGAAAAGAGTGCGGAAAGTATTGAGAAGAATGGAGATAGCGTTTTTGAAGATGCAAAAAAGTGCGTAAGAGTATGAAAACAAAGGAAGAAGAAGCTGACAGCCGACTTTTCGGCTCCGCTCAGGGCGGAGATGGTCGAGAGGGTGGAAG
This sequence comes from uncultured Acidobacteriota bacterium, assembly GCA_963718785.1. Classification (GTDB taxonomy): domain Bacteria; phylum Acidobacteriota; class Terriglobia; order Acidiferrales; family UBA7541; genus Acidiferrum. Next base: position 85,280 of record CAVQZW010000002.1, read on the forward strand.
AGATCGGAAGAAGAAAAAGCAGATCCCTCACTGCGTTCCCTTCGCTCTGGCTCAGGGCAAGCGGGATGACACGGGCGGGGGTGGGCTATGCTGGAAAAGTGCGGATGGAGGCGAGGCAAAGGTTGGGCGGAGAGGTGGCGCGGAGACGATGGGGCCGTCGGAAAGGGAGAGTGGCCTCGATTCATGCTGGATTGTAGCACGATAGTTACTGATTGTCAATACATTTCTTAGATGTACTGCATGGTCATTCGAACGGCGGCGGTGGGTTCGAATGGTGGGAGCGGAAGTTGCGGGAGGGAAAGGAGTTGGCGGAGGGGTTAGTGGAAAGGTACGGGTGTGGAAATCTGTGGAAAAGTTTTCTGGGGGTGGAAAGTTAACCCAAGTTCCGCAGTTTGAAGAATAAATACCTGTGTTTTCAACACGGACATGCCCGAGTCTTCACTACACTTGGGCCATTTTCAGCGAGTTGGGGAGATGTAGATTCAGGTGTTGCAACAGGATCGCCTGGTGCTCGGTCGGTCGACTGATGCAGCGCTTGCGGATGATTACTCCGTTGCGCGTTGGTAACACGACGTCGACCAGGGTGATGTCCGCCAACTCCTGGAATACTTTTCGGGGTTCGTTGCCCAACCCAGCGCGTTGGCAGAGTTGCGCCAGCGTCTTCCACAACACAAAGGCCAGAAAGCACACCAGGATGTGCGCTTCCACCCGCTCTTGTTTCTGGTGCCAGATCGGTCGCAGTTGCAAATCCGTCTTCTGGATGCGGAACGCGGCCTCGGCCTCGGTCAGCTGCATGTAGGCACGCCAGAGTTCTTCTGGGCTCCAGTCCGTCACGTTGCTGCGCAACACATAACAACCCTCACTGAGTCGTGCCCACTCCCGCCAGCGATCGATTCTTTTCCACTGACACTTCGCAAAGCCGTCTGTATCGGAATCGATCTTGACCTCAAACGCTCCCGCTGCCCGAGAGTTCTTGCCCAATAATCGCCCCACCCGCTGCCCCACAGCGGCCGGCAGTTGTTTGCGCTTGGCGCAGCTGGCCACGATCTTTTCCAGCCCCTCCGCGATGCGTTTCTCAAAGCGCTCATGCATGGCCTGCTCTTTCTCTTTCCTCTGCGCACTCCGGCACAGAAGAAATACTTCTTCCCCACCAGGGGCCGGACACAACCGCACCTCCAGACCTTCCCGCACTTGATTCCAGTCTTTGGCGCGCAGTTCTCCCTCGAACCGTTTCAGCATGCCCTTCGGTGTCCCCACGATGTACCGTCGCTTGGCTGCTTTCAAAAACCGCACGTTTTCTTCGCTGACCATGCCGCGATCCAGAACCCAGATACGGTTTGCTCTCCCGTACAGTCGTTCGATGCGCTCCACGATCTCTTCCAGCGTGGTTCCGTCGTTGCGGTTCCCGGTGAACAACTGGTAGCCCAAGGGCATTCCTTCGCGGCTTACCACCAGAGCAATGTTCACCTGCTTGCAGTCGGGGCGGTGATCGCGCGAATAACCCCGCTGAGCCAGTTCGTTCCGCTTGGCCTCGCCTTCGAAGTACGTACTGGTGACGTCGTACAACAACAGGTCGTAGTCCAGATCGAATAGTTCTCCCAGGCGATTCTTCAGATGTTTTTCCAGCTCTTCCTTATGCGGCAGGAGTCGATCCAGAGAGCGGTAGAGTCGGTCTTCATTTACCTTGTTGGCTGGCACGCCCAGCAGATCGCTTAACGCGCTTGCTTCATAGAATCGTTCCGCGATATGCAACTCGCTCGAGGGCTCACAGAGTCGTGCCAGCATCAGGATCTGTGCCATCACCGGCCAGGAAATCTCTTCTCGTCCCCTTGGCAAGGTCTGTTCCAGAAAATCGACCAGCCCCACTTGCCGGCACAACTCCAGCCCCAGCCAGGGACCGCCAAAGGCGCGCTTCCGTTCGATAGCGATCCGCTTCAGATCGACTTCCACCCACTGTGGCTCTATGTCCTGGAATAATCCGCGCTGAGCAATCGCGGCAGCACCTGCCGCCTGTTGGTGAATGCCCAGACGCCCGGCCGCATCCATCTCACCGAGGTAGGCCACCACGCGCTGCCGTGGGCCTCGCGACGAACGATAACTCTCGACCAGTGCCCAGTAGCCATGGCGCTTGCCATCCTTGTTGCGATAGCAGCGACGCAAGTACATGCATCGATCCTACGCATGGCTACTCCACTTTCAAGAGGGTTGGTCTTCACTACAAAGACTTTTTCGCAGGACACGCAATACTTCCTGAGGACTTGTACTGAGGATAGGAAGGTTAAGAAACCTCTAGATTCGAATTACTCCGAAAATGTGCTCAAAAATATTCAAATCACCTCAGGCTGCGGAAGGTGGGTTAGAAGTTCATTGCAGTAAAGGCGAGAATCCTCGTACGCGAGGATGGACGCGGTGAGATTGGGCGAGAGAAGAGAGTGGCGAGAAGGTGTATTGAAGAGAGTGGTAGTTGGGCGTAAACTCTGAGAGGAAGAATATGCGGCGACCCATTCTTATTACTACGCCATTTCCTACGCCCGAGGAGACCGCGCAGCTTTACGGGATCTCCAAGCGTCGAGCCAATTTGATTCGGAAATTGGTGGAGGAAAGTCTCGCAAAGAAGGGTTACATTTCCTCGAACGGAAGGCGTTCGGCGTCGAGCAAAAATGGCACGAACGGATCCAGGTCGGGTTCCCATGGTTTGAAGGGGAAGGTCGGGGCCAAGTCCAGGGTGAAGGCCAAATCCGGCAGTGCATCTCGAAGGAAACCGACGCGTGGGAAAGCCAAGACCTCGCACTGAAGTATTCTTAAATCTGCCGTACGATTCAAATTTCGAAAATCAATTTCTCTCCTATATTTGCGCGATTCACTCTTTTGGAATGGTTCCGCGCGTGACGCTGGAAATTCCGGGAGGCGCGAGACGGCTCGACCGCATTTTCGCGTTGATCCAAAGGTGCGAGTTTTCGGTGCATGACTTGTCGCGCGTTCAATTGGACCGGACGAAACCGCGGACGCCACGTTTCAATATGCCATTTGAGCTGGGCTTGGCCGTGGCGGGGGAAAAATTGAAGGGTAAGCGACACATGTGGTTCGTGATGGAAGCGATGAAGTACCGGTTGGCGAAATCCCTGAGCGACTTGAATGGAACGGACGCATACATCCATGGCGGAACTATCGAGGGTGTGTTCCGAGAGATGGGCAACGCATTTGTCAGGCGGAAGAAATCCAGCGTGCCGCAGATGTGGGAGATTTATCGGCAGGTGAAGAAGGAAATCCCGAGGACTTTAGCGCGTTGCGGAGCGGGATCGGTGTTTGAGGCGAGGGCGTTTCAGGAGATCAGCTTAGCGGCGAACGCGGCTGCGGAGAAGATCGTCGGGTGATTGAGGTAACTTCAAGGCGTGATGAGAAAACCCGCACCCTTGCAAAAGCGGCAAGAGTGCGTCACCCGAAGGAATTGCCACACGCCTGTTGAGGGAAAGGTAGTGTCAGTGCCACTGAAACGAAAGGAGGGGTGGGGGCACTACTACGGCAGGACGCTGTGGGCGGGGATTTGTGAGTGGAACGCCTGGCGGCTTGCATGGAGGTGTGCGATGAGAAAGACGACGCTGCGTGGATTTTTGGAGAGTACGGGGAAAGCAGTGACTGCGACGGTGGTTGGGGCAGAGTTGTTTGGGGCGGGGCGAGCGTTTGGGGGGCCGTGTTTGTGCGGCGGAATTGTGGAGGAGATGAAGGCAGACGAAAAAAGTTGAATAAAGGAAGCCCCACTTTTGACGATGGCGTCAAGAGTGGGGCAGGGTGCAGCGGCGGGTTAGGGGTTAGTTGGAGTGGCGTTCGGATTCGTTGACGGGGGCGTGCTTGTCGAGGACGTCGACGAGGCGACGGCCTGTTTCGGGGACGCCGGTGTGTTGGCCGCGGACGATTTCGCTAGCCTTCATGGGGTGGCCGTAGACGTCGGCGCTGGCGTCGTCATCGGGACGGATGGTGGAACCTTCGAGAGAAACGCCGGCGAAGACGCCGCGTGAACGGGAATAGCTGAGGATTTCAGCGCGCATCCAAGCGTCGGTATCGGCGGAAGCGTCACGTCCCTTGGGGCCGGCTGCGACGGAAGCGTCACCGCCCAGCTTTACTTTGCTGCTAAGAATGGAGTCCATACCGCGGCCATTCATGACGAGGAGAATCAAGTCTGTTTCTTCCCCGCCGATTTGGAAGCCGACGCTGGCGCCTTCTAGGGCGTACATTGCCGGTGCTCCCCATGAGCCGCGGAAGTGTTCGCCGGTGCGGCAAACCATTGCACCGCGGCCGTAGTCAGCGCCGATTCCGAAGGCTAGTTTCTTGACGGACGGAATGACGATGACGCATTCGGCTTTGTTGAGAAGATCCTGGGGAATGTCGTCGGGCACGTGAAGGACTTCTTGCATGACAACGCCGCATTCTTCGAGGCGTCTTTGTTCCTTGTTGAGATCCTTGGCGTAGAGTACGCCTGCCGCCAAGGTGAGACATGCTGCCGTTACCATGAGTTTCTTCATTGCTGACCTCCAAGGTCAAAACATCTTCAGCTGACTTTTTGTTGCGAGCAAAATCTTGATTGAAGGACCTTCAACACTATTTCTTTTGCGAGAGGTTATGCGTTGCCCGACTCTCAGGCGGGCTATAGCGGGATTTGGAGCTAAGAATTTTTTTTGCCGCCGACGACCAGCAAGGCAATTCCACCAACCAGAGCAAGGCCGCCGAGAATCGGAGGAACGGAGACGCGGTCTTGGGTTTCCGCCGTAACGTGCACGGAGCCAACATCCAACACACGATCGCGATGGGTGTAGTTAAAGCCGTGATAGGCAAGGGCAAGTCCGCCGAGAACAATCAAGACGATGCCAATCCAAATGACGGGTTTCATATGGTCTCCTTTCGAACCCACACTTCGCGCCTAGCAAAGCGCCAACCAGGTAATGACAGGTCCAAGCTGCTGGTTTCTCTGAACGCGTGATTCAGAGGAAGAGTGAGGGGGACTGCGCGAATGTTTATTTGTTTTTTCCCTACGAGAGCAGCATAGAAGCAATCGGGGAGAGAGTCTGTCCGCTTAAACACACATTTCGATTTAGTTTGCGGGGTTGCGATTCGGGCAAGCGCAGAAGCGCGGGCAGGCCTCCATTCGAGTAGGAAAGGGGCCAAAGGTAGAGTCACTTTCCGCTACCAACGGGGAGAGTCGAGACCGGGTTAATGAGCCTCAGCTGGTCAAGGGACGTCAACACGCTGAGCCAGCGGGAGGAATCCAGCTTGGTAGCCAGGGGAAGAGAGAGGTCGGCGTAGAAGTTGAGGATGTTTTCGCGCAGGGCGGATGAAGTGAGATCGAATTTGCGGTCCGCCAGTTGGCCAAGCAATTTTGCGTAGGTTTGATCGGTCAAGGAATACTCGGCTGCCGATGTTAGTTTGCCAGTGTCAAAATCGCTGTTGGCCAGATCCAGCGAGCCTGAAGCGACTTGCCTCAGATAAAGGCGGTATTGGTCGACAGTTATGTTAATGCTCTTGAAATAGAGGTCCTCGGTCTGCGCGGTGGGGTTGTTGAAGGCCAGGGCTTTGAAGGGGCCGATCTTGGGCATGAAACGAAGGATCGCGGACCAGAAGCGCGTGCCGAAATCGGGTTTTGTGTAGTCCTTGCCCCACTCTTTTTCGTAATCGGAGCGCGAAAGCCGGTAGAGGAACTTCCTCTTCGCAAAGTCCGGTGTCTCTTTCATCATGTCTTTTCCGTGGGTGCGAAGGGCGATCTGCGTCATCTGCGGAATCATGCGGCTCACAGCGAAACGATAGGAACCAATGGCGAGATCTTCGTGGGTGAGTACATCCTTTAATTCGATGCCATAGACGATGGGAAACGTGCGTTCGAGCAATGGCTTGGAGACCTGAAAGCCGATGAAATCGTGATATTGCTGCGAGGCGTAGCGATTCTTCGCCACCTGCACCATGTCGAATCCGAATTCCGTTTTCAGATGAGCGGTATGATCTTCGGCGTACCTGACAGAATTACCGAACTTCGCGCGCAGCTTGGGGTATTGCATGGCAACCGCAGCGTTGACGGCGGGATGACCGGAGATATCGGAGGCATAGTGAGCGAGGGCGCCGAGTGCGAAAGCGTATTCGTCAGCATCCTGGCTCTGTGCGAGAAGCTCGCGAACGAAATCGCCACTGCGGACATAGTGGACGAGATTGCTGAATTCGACGCTTCCGAAAGGATAGTAGCCGAGGTCTTGAATGACGGCGCCGCCGTAAGCGTAGGCGTGTGCTTCCGATAGCTGGGCTTCCGTTAATGAAGGAAAGCGCAGAAGGAGGAGGGGGCTGAGGGTATCAGCCCAGACCAAGTCTACGATTTCCTCGTGGGTGAGAACGGAATAAGCCGAGGAAGCAGTTGCGGACAAAAGAAGGCCGAAAAGGATTGCCACCCATCGGAATTTGAAATGTGTCCAGACTGGATGTTGAGTAGAGTGAGCCATAGCGCACCTTAACGGCTAAATGCGGCCTAATAGGACGAGAATGACGACGACGACGAGAACGATGCCCAAACCTCCGGTCGGCCGGTAGCCCCAATCCCTGCTGTGGGACCAGCGAGGGAGCGCACCGAAGAGTGCCAGGATCAAGAAGACGATTAAGATAGTACCGAGCATATTTTTTCCTCTTTCCAAACAGTTTCATTCAGGGACATTGAAGGTATGACTAGCCGACGCGGATGCGGGAGAGGGAATGGAACAACCCAAACACGTTCAGCAGCCAGAGAACGACAGCAATCACCACAACGGAGTTCAAGATGGACTTGATGCTGTTTGCCATGGGGATGAAGCGGTTCACGAGCCAAAGCAGGACGCCGACTACGATTAAAACAAAGACTAGTTGAATGAGAGGCATGACTTATTCGCTTCTTTCTTCGCGCGCAGACACACGGGCTACCCGCTGACGAGACGCATCAAGGTGCAGGTCCGAGATCTTGGGCGACAATGTGGGGCTTAGGAGAGTGGAACCCGGGATTCTGGGTGGTTCAGGCTGAAGCTTTGGGCTTGGTTTCCAGCTTCGGTCCTTCTGCTCCCCCCACGAGACACATAGTAGAGGGTTGGGCGATAGATATCTGTCCGTTAGCGCACACAATGGAATGTTTGTGGGTTGGGAAGCAGGTGCTAAAATGACGCCACAAATCATGCCAAAATCGCCAGTCGCGAGGAGAACCGAGAAGGAAGTGGCGTTTAACGCTCAGGAGTTTCTGGACTCGGCAGGGGTGGCTAGAAAAGTCGCGGAATACCCGAAGAAAGCGACTATCTTTGGGCAAGGGGATGCGGCGAAGCACGTTTTATACATTCAGGAAGGTGGCGTGAAGCTGTCCGTGGTCAATGCAAGTGGGAAAGAAGCGGTGGTTGCGATACTGAAGACAGGAGATTTTTTCGGGGAAGGATGCCTTGCGGGGCAAGCGGTTCGGATGGCGACAGCGACAAGCACGGGAGCGACGACGGTCCTAGAGATTGAGAAAGAAGAGATGATTCGGGTGCTACATACCGAACACGAGTTCTCCGATCGCTTTATTACGCACATGCTTTCGAGAAATATCCGGGTGGAAGAGGATTTGATCGATCAACTATTCAATTCGACGGAAAAACGGCTGGCGCGGGCACTTCTACTGCTTGCTCTATACGGCAAGGAAAACGAACCACAAAAGATCCTTCCGAGAATATCGCAGGAAACGCTGGCGGAAATGATTGGGACGACACGCTCCAGAGTGAATTTGTTCATGAACAAATTCAAGAAACTGGGATTTATCAACGACACTGACGGCCTCGAAATAAACAGCTCCCTCTTAAGCGTAGTCTTGCACGACTGAGACGCGCGGCAATTCCATCTCGGGAAACAATCGCTAAGGGCTAGTGCTCGACCCAACGAGAGGCAAAGGATTGGCTGTGCCACAGGACTGGCCGATTGGTCAGGATACTGGGAGGCGACAGGTTCGTGAGGAGAACTTGTCAGGGGGGAGGGGCCGCGGTCCAATGGAAGTACTATGCGACACACAACAAAATTCAAGAAAAACAGGGCGGGGCGGGTTGTTTTTGCGTTGTTGGTGATGGGGGCGGCTTTTTGTGGAGCGGCTTCGGCGCAGGACCGCGTATTTAACTGGTTGCCGGCGAATGACGAGAGTGTGCGGCTGGATCCGGGAAATTATCATACGGCGCGGACGTACCGGCCGAATGCGCCGGGGCAGAACAATCACGTGGATATCAAGGCGGAAAAGCCGGTGACGATTTTCATGACGCCGGCGGAGGACTGGAACCAGGCGTTGCAACATCCGGAAGCGATTTCGAGGCTACGGCAGGTGTGTTTGCGAGAGCACGTGGTGAAGACGACGTACGTTTGCGAGATGCCGGTCGAGCCGATGACATTGGTTATCCGAGATGACAGATACAGCCCGAATGCATCGGTATTTGCCGGGCTTGGCGAAGTGTTGGAGACGACGAATAACCAGGTGGAGCGCGCGGTGGGCGCCGGGATCACCGCGGTGCTGAACGCCAAGGCGTCCAAGCGGCAATTTACATCGCCGAACGATGTGCACATCCAATATTACCGGTGGGATTGCGTACAGAACTGCATCCAGCCGGAGTTTCAATGGACGGAGCAGGTGAAAGAGAAATACGAGCTGACAGGGTTTCTGAAGGTGTACGGCGGATTTGCGCCGGACCACGACGGCGAACAGGTGAGTATATGGATCAAGTCGCCTGTGCCGATGGTGGTGGCGATGCTGCCATCGGAAGTGGCGAACCGGCTGCATGCGAGTCCCGATGCGCTGGAGGCCGCGCTGGAGAGAAACAACTGCCAGCAGCGAGGAGTGCAATCGCAAAACTTCGAATGCACGTTTAACCTGGACGATGGGCCGCAGTCGCTGATCGTGGTGCCGGAGCCGGGGGCGAAGGTGCCTCATCACAAGAAGGCGGAAGTGGAGATGCAGGCGGCGCAATGCGTGGCGAATTGCAGCTTGCTGGCGAGCAGGCAAGAAAATTGAGTCAGGAAGTTCGTTTCTGATCGGATTGCCGAGGGTCAGTTCCACATTAGCGTGATTGAAAGGCAAAGTGCCCCAACCTCAAGAAACGAGGGTTGGGGCACTTTGCATTTTGCATGGGGGCGGGAATGCGCAGGCTGAAATCTGTGCTACTGAAACGAAAGGCGGGGTGGGGGCACTACTACGGCAGGACGCGGTAGGCGGAGATTTTGTGAGTGGACTGCCTGGCGGCTTGCATGGAGGTGTGCGATGAGGAAGACGACGCGGCGTGGATTTTTGGAGAGTACGGGAAAAGCGGTGACGGCGGCGGTGGTTGGGGCTGAGCTGTTTGGGGCGGGGCGGGCGTTTGGCGGGCCGGTGTTTGTGCGGCGGAATGTGGACAAACTGAAGGCGAATGATCCGATTTTGGTGTCGTACCGGAAAGCGATCAAGAAGATGAGGGCGCTGCCGGACACGAACCCGCTGAGCTGGGCGTTTCAGTCGGCGATTCATGGGACGACCATTACGCCTGCACTGCCGGACTGGAACAAGTGCGAGCACGGGACGGAATTTTTCTGGTCGTGGCACAGGATGTATTTGTACTGGTTCGAGCGGATTGTGCGGAAGATGAGCGAGGACAAGGACTGGGCGATTCCGTATTGGAATTGGGCGCCGGGGAGCGATTTTAAGTTGCCGGCGCCGTTCCGCGATACGACCAGCGACCTTTATACGGTGCACCGCGACCCGGCGATCAATGCGGGGACAGGTTCGCTGAACCCGGCGGCGGTGAGCGTGACGGGGTCGTTTGCGCTGACGAATTTCTTTACGACGAACATCAACGTTCAAGGGCCGCACGGAAGCGTACACCTGGAAGTGGGAGGAACGCCTGCGGGGTGGATGTACTCGGTATCGACGGCAGGGCTGGATCCGATTTTTTATGTACACCACTCGAACGTGGACCGGCTGTGGGATTTGTGGCTGGCACAGGGAGGAGGACGAAGCGACCCGACGATGGACGCGACGTGGACGGGAAAGACATACACGTTTTTTGACGAAAGCGGGACGGCGGTGAAGATGTCGGCTTGCGAGATTTTGCGGGCGGCGGAGCAGTTGCATTACAAGTACGAAGGCGAACCGCCGCAGGTGTTGGAGTTCTGCAAAAAGCGGAAGCCGGAGATGACCCTGGAATTTGCGCAGGAGCCGCTGATTGAAGTGCCGGGGCCGCCGGTGGAACTGAACGGGCAGGACGTGACCGTGCAGCTGCCGCTGCCGCAGCGAGAGACGCGCGAAAGGGCGATGAGCGTGGCGGGCAGTGCGTCGGACACGCTGTTGCTGCAACTCGATGGTATAGAGGCGGAGCTGCAGCCGGGAGTGGCGTGGGGCATATGGGTTGGACTTGGCAAAGGAGCGGAAGCCGTGGCGGAGATTCCGTCGCATGTGGGAGCTCTGTCGCTATTTGGCGCGGGGATCCGCGGAGAGATGAAAGAAATGCAACATGAATTCACGGCGGCCAAGGCGGTGTTCCCGCTTAACCGCGCGATGCAAGAAGCGTTGAAAGCCGGCGGAGAGAGCGTGGAGGTACGATTTGTGCCGCTAGGCATTTTGGTGGATGGGAAGGCGACGCGGCCGACGGTGAAAGCGCCGGTGAAGGTGGCGAAGATCAGCGTTGTGATTGAAAGAGGGACGCCGGCGAAGTAGCCGATCAAGCGTTTCAGGGTTAAGAGAGAAATAAAAATGGTCCACCTTGTCTTGCGACGAAGATGGGCCATTTTTTTGTGCGGTGCGCGTGAGCGCGAAAGAAAGAAAAAGAAAGAAAGGCACGATATATCGTGCCCCTACAAGTTTATTGGGATCAGTTGTTGCCGAGGTATTCGACGTGGCAGTAGGTGCCGAGACGGACGTTGTAGGCGAGGTAGAGGCCATCGTGATCGGGGTCTTCGTAGACGACGATTTGGTCGGTGCCCCAGTCCCAATCATCGCAGAAGCCGTAGTCGGCGGGGAAAATGCTGAAGTAGAAGCCGCCGAACCAGAAGCGCTCGCGATTGCCGCCTTGGATGCGCCAGACGTGGGCGCGGCCGAAGCCGCCGTTAAAGCGGCCGTGAGCCCAGGGATGATCGACATGGTAGTGAACGTCAGCGCGGCCGGTGTCGTGGCCGACCCACTTGCCGTCAGAGTGGACGTGCGGCGCGTTAGGGTGGCCTTCCTTATCGTTAAAAGTGCGATGCTCGTCGGGCTGGCGGGCGGGAGCGTTATGCACGGGTGGTGGGCCATGCTTAGGAGGGCGCTGCGGCGGAGCTTCGTGCCTTTGTTGGGCGAGAGCAGGAACGGAACAGATGAGCGAGAGTGTAAGTACGCCTAAGAGTGATTTCATGCGAGCCTCCGAAGTGCGTTTTAAGTTTCCCCAAAAATGGAACCGGGAATTTGCTGCTGACAGCTGATTGGGCCCTTGCTGCTTACAACTGATAAAACCCGCGTGCGTTGCCAAAGTCGTATTTTTGAAACGCTGGGCTGGGTGCTCAGGGCCTGGTGACGCGCGCTGGAGATTAGACGCTGTGAGGCGGGGATTTGGTTACGAACTATAAATTTTTTGAGGCGAGGAAAGCGTGGACGACCGCGGCGACATCGCGTTGATCGGCGTCGACTTGAGCATTGAGGCGGCGCATATCGGCGGCGGTGAGTTTGTTGTGGAGATCAGCGAGAGCGGCGCGGAGTTCGGGAAATTTTTCGAAGGCGTCGTGGCGGACGATGGGGACGGCGTCGTAAGGCGGGAAATAGTGGCGATCATCTTCGAGGGCGACGAGATGGAGGGAGTCGATCAAGCCGTCCGTGGAATTGCCGGCGACGATGTCGACTTGATGATCGACGAGGGCGCGGTAGAGGAGGCCGAGGTCCATAACGTTTGGAGGAGCGGCGAAATGGAGAGAGTAACGATCGCTCCAGCCGGGGAAACCGTCGGGTCGCTCGAGGAATTCGTAGCCAACACCGGCGCGCCACTTGGGAGCGATAGGAGCGAGGTCGGACATGGTGTGGAGGTGGAGGGATTGCGCGTCGTTCTGGCGGATGACCATGGCGAAAGTGTTTTCGAAGCCGAGGGGTTCGGTGAGGTCAAGATTAAATTTTTGGGAGTATTGCTGTTTGACGCGGTCATAGATTTGAGCGGAAGAGTCCTGGCCGGGGGCTTCGTTGAGGACGGCGGTCAGGGCGGTACCGGTGTATTCGACGTAGAGGTCAAGATCTCCGGAGAGGAGGGCTTTGTGGACGAGAAGAGTGCCGCCGAGATTGGTTTTGCGGTCCACAGGGATGTGGGTGCGGGATTCGATGTGTTGGGCGAGGAGTTCGGCGAGGATGACCTGCTCGGTGAAAAATTTGGAGCCGATGGTTAGGTGGGGTTGTGAAGGCTTATGGCAAGCACTGGTGAAATAGAGGAGGTTGAGGAGGGAAAGGAGGTAGAGGAGTCGGAGGAGTCGGAGGAGATGGCGGCGCATGTTGGGTGAGTTTCTCATGGGAGTAAGGAAAAGGAAAAAGATAACGCAGAGGCGCGGAGTACGCGGAGTCAGCGCAGAGAAAGATCAGACGACTTTTAGGCGGCGTTCGAGTTGGGCCAGGAGGAGGTCGGCGAGGATGGCCAGGAGGGCGGCGGGAATGGCGCCAGCGAGGATGACGGAATCGTTGACCATGGCGACGCCGCGGAAGATGAAAGTGCCGAGGCCACCGGCACCGATGGCAGCGGCGATGGTGGCGACGCCAATGGTGATGACGGTGGCGGTACGGATGCCGGCGAGAATGACGTTGAGAGCAAGGGGCAGACGGACGCGGAGGAGAATTTGGGTGTTGGTCATACCCATGGCTTCGGCGGCTTCAAGGATGGCGGGGTCGATGTTGGTTAGGCCGACGTAGGTGTTGCGGAGGATGGGGAGGAGAGCATAGAGGACCAAGGCGACGATAGCGGTGCGGCGGCCGATGCCGCCGATGAAAGGGATGGGAATGAGGAAACCGAAGAGGGCGAGGCTGGGGATGGTTTGAAAGATGCTGGCGGCGCCTAACGCGATGGTGCGGAGATGGCGATGTTGCACGATGAACATGCCCAGGGGGACGGCGATGGCGATGGCGAAAGCCATGGCGATGAGGACGAGAGTGAGATGGTCGAACGTGGCGCTGAGGATTTCGGAGCGGTGCTCGAGGAAAAAATTCCAGGGATTCATTGGGTAACTCCGTCGGAGACGGTAAGGGACGAGGCGAAGGCGTGGACTTCGGGATGATCGAGGCGGAGAAAATCCTGGGGAGAGGCCAAGGCGACAAGACGTCCATTGTGAAGAAGGGCGATACGTTGGCCGAGGAGAAGGGCTTCGCGGATGTCGTGGGTGACGAAGACGATGGTTTTATTGAGGCGGCGGGCAAGGGTCCTGAATTCGCGCTGAAGTTCGGCACGGGTGACGGGATCGAGGGCGCCGAAAGGCTCGTCCATCAGGAGAATCGGAGGATCGGCGGCTAGAGCACGGGCGACGCCGACTCGCTGGCGCTGGCCGCCGGAGAGTTCGCGAGGACGACGGGCAGAAAATTCGGCTGGATCGAGGCCGACCACGCGGAGCAACTCATTGACGCGGGAAGCGATTCGCGCTGAGTCCCACTTTTCGAGCGTAGGGACGAGGGCGACATTTTGCGCGATGGTGAAATGGGGAAAGAGACCAGCATCTTGAATAACGTATCCAATGCCGCGGCGGAGATGGATGGGATCGTATTCGGTGGTAGGGCGGCCATCGACGAGGACTTGTCCTTGAGAGGGGACGAGCATGCGATTTATGAGCCTGAGTAGAGTGGTTTTGCCGCTGCCGCTACGGCCGAGGAGGACAAGAGTCTCACCGCGTGAGACAGATAGTGAGACGTCGGAAACGATGGCGCGGCCAGGAATATCGTTAATGCAATAGCTGACTCTGCGAAAGTCGATGGCGAGTTCTGAAGGGGCTGCGAGTTTCGTATTCATTTCGATTGACAGCATCATCCCACAGGGGGAGTATCCTACTCTACTCAGCCTCCCCGGCGCCGAAATCTGGCGCATCCTTCTCGCGGAAGCCGCATCCAACTCAAGGGGGAAGACGCCATGGGAGCCACAGCCACCGCTGCCCGCATCCGACACGACCTTCACACCCGCCTTATAGAAGCACGAGCGCAAACCGATGCCTTGTTTCGGATAGTGCGAGAAGAAGCCATTTACGACAGGCCCATTCCAGAACGGCACAGAATCGTTTTTTATTTGGGACACGTCGAGGCGTTTGACTGGAACCTGCTTGCGCAGCGCGCTTTTGGGCTGCGCACGGTGCAACGGACGTTTGATGAGCTTTTTGCGTTTGGGATCGACCCAGTTGGAGGGGGATTGCCAAACGACAGGCCGGGGGATTGGCCGGAGCGGGATGAGGTGGAGATTTACAACCGGCGACTGCGGAATGAATTAGATCATGCGATTGAGCGAGCGCTGTCGCGTCCTGAGGAAGGACATCCGCAACTGATTGCGATGCTGGAAGTGGCGATCGAGCACCGTTTGATGCACGCGGAGACGCTGGCGTATATGCTGCACCGGCTGCCGACAGAGAGAAAAGTTCGAGGGCCAATTTCGCCGAGTCATGGAGCGGGGCGCATGAAGTCGCGCCTCGTGGAGATACCTGCGGGAAAGGTGACGCTTGGGCTGAAGTACGAGACGGGCGACGAGTTTGGATGGGATAACGAACTGGAAGCGCATGCGACGGACGTGGCTGGGTTTGCGATGGAAAGCGGTAACGTCACAAATCAGGATTTCCTGAGATTTATCCAGGCAGGCGGGTACGAGAATCCCGCGCTGTGGAGTAAAGAGGCATGGGAGTGGAAGGAAAGAGAGGGAGTACAACATCCGGCGTTTTGGAGACGAGACGGGAATTTGTGGATGTACCGGGCGATGTTTGGAGAGGTTCGCCTGCCGCTGGATTGGCCGGTTTATGTGAGCCACGCGGAAGCGACGGCGTACGCGAAGTGGCTTGGGCACAAGTTGCCAAGCGAAGAGCAATTTCACCGTGCGGCTTACGGGACACGAGAAGGCGGGACGGAACGGGCGTATCCCTGGGGCGAGGCGGCGCCTGGCGCGCGACACGGGAATTTTAATTTTCGTCAGTGGGATCCCGCACCGTCGGGTGCACATGCCGAAGGGGCAAGCGCCTTTGGCGTTCACGACTTGGTGGGCAACGGCTGGGAATGGACGCGGACGGAGTTCGCGCCGTTCCCCGGATTTACGGCGATGCCCTTTTATCCCGGCTATTCCGCGAATTTCTTCGATGGGAAACACTACGTGATGAAGGGAGGGTCGCCGCGAACAGCCGCGTGCATGTTACGGCGATCCTTCCGGAACTGGTTCCAGCCGCATTATCCGTACGTCTACGCAACCTTCCGTTGCGTGGAAGACTAACAGCCGCAACACAAACTCGACCCTTGGGAGCCAAAATGGCAACGCAAACAGTCTTGCAGAGGGATGTGTCCGAATTCGCGGCGGACGTGCGCGAAAGCCTGACGAAGAGCGGACAACGAGAACTGCCGTCGAAATATTTGTATGACGAGGTGGGCTCGGCGCTGTTTGAGGCGATCAGCGTTTTGCCGGAATACGGGCTGACACGAGCGGATGCCCGGCTGCTGAAAACATATGCGCGCGAAATCGTCGGCTTGCTGCCTTCGCCGTTGCATGTGGCGGAGCTTGGGAGCGGGAGCGGAAAAAAGACGCGCTGGATATTGGAGGCGCTTTCAAGGCGGCAGAAAACGTACTACTTCCCTATCGAGATTTCGCCTTCCGCGCTGGCGGCGTGCGAGAAAGAATTGGGGCAGATCGATCTGGTAAGCATCGTCGGACATGAACAGCCCTATTTGGAAGGATTGCGAGCGGTGGCCCGCGGACGGGCGGAGGGAGACCATCTTCTTGTGCTGTTTCTCGGGAGCACAATCGGGAATTTCGATCGAGACGCCGGGGAAGAATTTTTGGGGAACGTGCGCCAACTTTTGCGAGAAGGAGACGCTCTGCTTTTGGGCACAGATCTGGAGAAAAACATCGAAGACCAGTTGCTGGCGTATGACGATCCTGCAGGAGTGACGGCGGCGTTCAATATGAATTTGCTGGCGAGGATCAACCGGGAGCTAGGCGGAGACTTTGACCTGGCGAGTTTCCGGCATGAGGCGCGATGGAACGCGAGCGAGCGGCGGATGGAAATGCACTTGCGGTCGACGCACAGGCAGCGCGTGGAAATTCGGGCAGCGGGGTTACGCGTTTCTCTGGATGAAGAGGAAACCATTTGGACGGAGAGCTCGCACAAGTACAGAATGGGAGAAGCGGCAGAGATGGCGGAGCGAACAGGATTCCGATGCGAAGGGCAGTGGGTGGATGAAGAGTGGCCGTTTGCGCAGAATCTGCTGATCGCAAAATGAAGTAGGCGCAGAATCTCGCGGGGCAGTTATTTGGCTGGGTGATTGGAGATTCGGTCAGGCGCGACCTGAAGAACGAGAACCCAGTCTGTTGCACCGGATGCGTTCTTACCGGGAGTGGTGAAGCGCATGGCACCCCGATTGGGAAGGCTCTGAGAAATTTCGGTGTACTTCCCGGATGCTGGGTCGAACCATCGCGCGTGAGCAGTACCATTCAGCAATGCCAAATCAATGCTGAGGGTCACTGAACCCCGAACCGTTGGCGGGATATAGGCGAGCAGCAGCTTGCCGTCGTTCGTCGCCACAGGAGCGATGTAGTCCGCGTCGCCGTAATTGCCTCCACCCTGAGTGATAAAGTCTTTTGATCCAGCAAGTCCAGAAGGCACCAAATCAAACCACGGAAGGGCATCGAGCAATTGACCTAGCCGGACCATATCGAAGGTGCCGCGTGAGTTTAAGGCCTTTTGCCAGGGTGCATGGCCAAAGTCAAAACCGGACCACCATTTGTCGGTGGAGAACTCCCAGATGTCGCGATGGCCAAAAAAGGCACCGGCAGTACAGCCGCCGAAAATGGCCCGATATTGAGCGTTGCGAACGGCGGCAGGCTCGCCGTCAGGTCCGTGTTCGTTTTCGTAGCGAGTTTCCTTCAGATAAGCGGGGCGCGGCGGGGAGTTGCCAAACGCGTTGCGGGATTCCACGTAGGTTGCGGCGGACTTTCCTTTTAGACCGTAGGTGTAAACGGCGTCGAGGTCCATGAAGGGCGCAAAAGACGGTTCGTCGGTGGCGATGGTGTTTGGCTCCCAATCGCCGGACCATAATTGCGTGGCACCGGCAGCTTTGACCCCTTCCATGAACTTGAGGAGGCGCGCTTCACCTTCCGAGCCGCGCGGCGGCATGAAATCTCCTCCAATGACCCAGAAGATGTTTTTGCGGTTTTTGTAACGGTTGCCCACGTAGAGACCGAAACTGTAACAAACGGATTGTGTGTTGATGGAATTCGTCAATTCGCTCCACCAGCCCTCGTCTCCTCCGTTGTATCCGAGATACATCGCTGCAAAGCTGATCAACATTCCTTTTGAGGCAGCCAAGTCGATGATGGAATCGGCGAAGGCGAAATAGGCTTCGTTGGGTTTGGAAAAATCACCCGGCGAGGTGAAGGGCGGGGCACCGCTACGGTTGGCAGGAGCGTGTATGGCAAATTTGTGCTCGAGGAGGTTGATGTTGATGGTATTGAAGCCTTTGGCTTGGCGATCGGAGAAAAAGATTTGCGCTTCAGGGTAGGTAAGATTGGCGATCAAGGATTGCGCGGAGTCACCCTGAATGCGGAAGGGTTTGTTGTTTTGATCGACGAGGTAGCGGCTATTCTTGGAGATTTTGAGGGGATAGGCGTAGGTAGAAGCGGTGGTTACCTGACCAGTGGCGGGAAAAACGGGAGCAGCATCTGTAGAGGCGCTGTCGGCCGGAATGTTGGAGGAGCAAGCGACTGGCAGGCAGAGAAAAATGCAAATCAGTGCGCAGGAGATTTTTCTAGAGAGAAGGCGCAAGTGAAACAAGGCTCCCACTTTGATCTGAGTGAGGCTAACGATAGCACAGCTTGTTTGTGCGCCGAGCGGCGGAGGAGAGGTGCGTGACGAAAATAGTTTAGAAGGATTCGACACGCCAGACCAAACGAGCGAACCACGGTTCCTGTGCGGCGAGGGAAGGTTGCCAGATGGCAAGGATTTGGGAACCTTGATAAACGCGCTCGAAGCCCTCCTCGGATTCGGAAACGGTTTCAATGGGAGCGACCCAAAATTCTTTTGCGCCGGGGGCGTGAAGAGTGACGCGAACGCGCTGCCAGCCGTCTTCCATGCGGAGCATGGGGCCGGGGAGCGTGCCGCTGAAGCGGAGATTTTGCCGACCTTTAGGCGTTTCAAAAAAACGGTCGGGCTCGGCAGGAGCGAGGAAGTTAATGATCGATTCGATGCCAACAGCGATAGGCTTCGAGAGAGGTTGCTTGAGCTTCAGGCCGATCTCGCAGGCAACTTCGCAGCCGTTGGGGGCAGGGCCGAACGTGAAACGTTTCGCGAGCGAGAGCACTGGCGCGGGGGCGCTGTTTTTCGCGGCGAGCTTGAGTTCGTCTTCGCGAATGAGTTGAGCATCGGTGGCAGAAGCGGATTTGACGTGGAAGGCACCGCCAGCGAATCCGAGGTCTTCTTGCAAATCAAGAGTTTCATAGTCGGATTGAGTGCGAGCGGGGTCGAAGAGCAAAACGCGGAAGGCATGGCGGGGCAGACGGTCGTAGCGGAGAAAGCGTTCGAGGCCGGGCTCTTTGACGAGAGTCTGCTCGTCGTGAATCGAAGAGACCGCGCCGGGCAAAGCGAGTTTCGCGGCTTCTCGAAGGCGTGCGTGGTAAGCCTCGGGCCTGCGCTGAATGGAGTTGATGAGGGTCGCAGCCGCGGGACGAAAATCGAATGCGGCAAGAGTCGCACCGTCGGTGGGTTTGAGAAGGACTTGGTATTCGGACGCGGTGAAGAGGTGCTCGTGAGAGCCGTCGGCGTCGTAGTCGAGCAATTCGACGCGGGGTGCGAGTGTGGATGCGGATTGACGATCGGCGATGGTTTCGGCGCGAATGAGGTTGCGCCAGAGCTCGGTGCGGAGATGCGGAGCATAGAGGCCGCCAAAGATGCCGTGCCAGTATGCGTCATTACACTGGGCGCGGAGGAGGAGGTCGCGGGCTTGTACCAATTCGTCGGGAGCCTTTGCATTTGGACGACGCGGGGGAGCCGCAGCGACGCGCGCGGAGACGCGAAGCATTTTTTTGTGGAGGAGGTTCGATTCAGCGTACTTGCGGAAGAAACCGCGCCAGGAGCCCCCTCGTAGAAAGGAGACGATTTCAGGCCGAGCAGCGAATTCTTTCTGGACGGCGTGGTAGCGCAGGCGGACACGCGTGGGCAGAACCCACTCCATCATTTCCGTGTAAGAGGCGGTGGGAAGATCGGCGCGGCCGAGCGGAGAATGATCGGCGAGATATTCAGCGGGAGTTGCGACGCGCAGCCAGGAAGAATTTTCTTCGAGGGCGGTGAAGAAATCCTCGAGCCAGCCGCTTTTGTAGCAGTGAGCGTTGGTGCCTGGCCAGACACCGAATTTTTCCATGTCATCGCCCATGGCGGCCATGCCTACGGGATGAACGGCGGAGGCATCGCGAAGATATTTGATGACATCGGTGACTTTGCCGAACGGGATGTAGTAACGGAGCGCTTTCTGGCCGGGGAAAAGCCAGACGCTTTGGCCGCGGTCTTCGGCGATGTAGGCGCCGAAAAGTTCCTCGGGCTCGAAGCCGGCGGATAGGAAATGGATGTCGTCGACAAGAGTGTAGTTGACAGCGGCCGCGGCAAGAGCGGAGGGGAGCTGCGGCTCCCAAACGCGCTCGGCGATCCAAGCGCCGGTGGGGCGACGACCGAAATGGTTTTCGAGATAGGTGGCCAGGCGGGTGATCTGTTCGCGCTGATCCTCGGGCGGAATGGAAATCAGGATGGGTTCGTAAAATCCGCCGCCGATTAGCTCGACTTGCCCAGCGCTGACGAGGGCTTTCAAGCGGACGAAATATTCGGGACGATTCTCCTCAATCCAGGTGAGCAGCGGGCCGGAATAGTGGAGGCCCATGTGAACGCCAGGATGTTTTTCGAGCAGTTCGATGAAAGGGAGATAGGAGTCCTTGTAGGCCTTCTCTAGCACGTGGCCGAAATTGCCGCAGGGCTGATGGGCATGAATCAAGAGGACGAGATGAAAGCGTTCGGGCATAGGGACAATCTTGCTCTCAAACATAATAACGTGAGCCACGACATTTCCGATTCAAGAGATGATAAAAATGCGCTAAAGGCGCATTCAGGCCGGTAGGGGAGGCGTGGGGATGCCTGGCACAGTTTTGGCGGCGAGGGGAGCGGCGGACATTGACACTCCTTCCCGCGTGTGAAAGGCTAACGAAGGTATAAAACACAAGATGCGAGTGACGGCAAAAGGCGAATACGCGACACAGGCGGTACTGCATTTGAGTTTGCAGTATCCCGAAGTGGTGACCATTCACGAGATTGCGCAGCGGCATCACATTCCCCTGAAATACCTGGAGCAAATCCTGCTGGAATTGAAGCGCGGGGGGATCTTGGAAAGCCGGCGTGGCGTGCGAGGAGGATACACGCTGGCGCGCACGCCGGAGGAGATTTCGGTGGGAGCGGTGCTGCGCGTTGTGGATGGAGCGTTCGCGGAATCGAGCTGTGTGCACAATGAAGCGATGGGCGGGGTATGCGTCGAGGGAGAGAGCTGCGGATTGAAACAGATATGGAAGGATGTGCAGGGAGCGGTGGAAAAGATATTATTTGCGACGACGTTTGAGGAAGTGCGCCGGCGGACGCTGAACGGCGGGGCGCGGCGGACGGAGACGGCGCGGCTCGAAAGCTGAAGAAAAGAAAACGGCACGCCGAGGCGTGCCGTGGCCAGCATTGAAATCCAGCTATTAAAATAAAGGGCCCGGCTACTTTGCGGCGTAGTACTCCGCGTTGACGGGCGTGAAGCTGCTCCACTTCTCCGGCAGGTCTTCGAGAGCGAAGATGGCGGTCACAGGGCAGACCGGGACACAAGCGCCGCAGTCGATGCACTCCGTGGGATTGATATAGAGCTGCGTGACCTTTTCATGCTCGGGCTCATCCTTACGGGGGTGGATGCAATCAACGGGACAAACGTCCACGCAGGCGGTGTCTTTTGTGCCGATGCAGGGCTCAGCGATTACGTAAGCCATTCAAATCTCCTTTGCTCGGACAGCCGGCCGAGAGCGGTACGGGGAACGCAGCGCCCGGCGGAATTTTCTTATACCACGCCCCTGCCGGTGCCAACAAGCAACTGGAATGATTGTACTGTGCGAGGGGAGGATTCTCAACCCGCGCGCATCCGGCTAGAATGGTCGGGGAAGGTATACAGATGAAACTACGGACTGTGTTTGTTGGAGTGCTCTTGTTTATCGCGGTGGCCACGCTAGCCGCACCACAAGCCAAGGCGCCTGCCGATCCTCCAATGATCGACGCGCAAGGGTTTCAGAAGATATTGGAGCAGAATCGCGGGAAGGCACTCCTGGTGAACTTCTGGGCGACCTGGTGCGAGCCTTGCCGAGCCGAATACCCGATGCTGAATGAACTGGCGAAGCAGTATGCGCCGAAGGGATTGCAGGTTGTGGGTGTGAGTATGGATGACGACGGGGACTTGATCCTGATGCGGCGGTTTCTGGCGCGATACAAGCCAATCTTCCCCAATTACCGCAAGACCGCGGGGGCGGAGGCGGCGTTCAGGGAATCCATCCTTGCGGGATGGACTGGCTCGATGCCGGTTACCATTTTTTATGGGAAGGATGGCAAGCAGATAGGCCACTTTATTGGCGAGAAGAGCCGTGAGCAGTACGAAGCAGCGATTCAGGGGCTGCTGGCGGGCGGCGGGAGCGTCACGGGGCAGGGGAAGTAGCGCTTGGATATCGATAGTTGACTAGCTGGCGGAGGAACGGGTGATGCTCGATTTGAAGGGCAATCGAATTACGTACATCGGACACAGCACGTTTTCACTCACGACGCCGTCAGGACAGGTGGGGATCATCGACCCGTGGGTGATGACGAATCCGGCGTGCCCCGAGGCTCTGAAAAAGGTCCACAAACTTGACGTGATTTTTCTGACGCACGGACACACGGACCACGCGGGAGATCTGCTTGCGCTGGCGAAACAGCACAAGCCAAAGCTTGTGACGAGCTTCGAGACTTACCTCTGGCTGTGCGGGAAAGGATTTGAAAGCGAAGGGCGCCCGATGGGCAAGGGCGGATCGCAGAGCGTCGGAGAGTTTGAAGTGACGATGACGCATGCGTTTCATTCGAATTCGATTGATGACAATGGCGTGCGGCATTACGGAGGCGAGCCGGCCGGTTATGTGATTCGCATGCCGGGAGGATTCACGATTTATCACGCGGGAGACACAGCCTTGTTCGGAGACATGAAGCTTATCGCGGAGCTGTACAAGCCGGAGCTGGCGATGCTGCCGATTGGGGACCGCTTCACAATGGGGCCACGCGAAGCGGCGTATGCGATCCGGTTCCTGGGTGTGAAACATGTGATCCCTATGCACTACGCGACGTTTCCGGAGTTGACGGGGACAGTGGAAGGATTGCGGCACGAAACAAAAGACATTTCTGGACTCCAGATTCATGCGCTCAAGCCAGGAGATAGTCTGTGATTCGCAGCGAGAACTTACGAAGTGGGTACATTCAAGACGACGTCGAGCAGTATCTCTATGGCTTGCTGCCGGAGCGGGACGCCGTGATCAGCGAGATGGAGAGCTATGCCGAAGCGCATCGCGTGCCCATTATCGGGCCGGCGGTGGCGCGCTTGCTGGCACTATGCGCGCAGGTCTCTGGAGCGAAGCGGATTTTTGAAATGGGCTCAGCCATAGGATATTCGACGATTTGGCTGGCGCGCGCGGCCGGTCCAAAAGGAAAAGTGCATTACACCGACGGCGATCCTGCGAATGCGCAGCGGGCCCGGGAATATTTTCGAAGAGCTGGCGTGGCGAAGCGCATAAACGTGCAAGTGGGCGACGCGCTGGAATTGCTGAAGAAAACACCCGGAAAATTTGACCTGATCTTCAATGACGTCAACAAGGATCAATACCCTGATGCGCTGCGAGCAGCGCTCCCGAAATTAAAGCGGGGAGGTTTGTTCATTACGGATAATACGCTGTGGTCGGGCAAAGCGGCACGGCCGGCGGCGCCGGATGACGCAGCGACGCTCGGAGTGCAGGAATTCAACCGGCTGGTGTATGAGTCGAAGGAGCTGTATCCAGTTTTGATCCCACTGCGGGATGGTGTTACGGTTTGCCGTAAGCAGTAAATCTGCGAGAAAGTTACGAACGGAAGAAATTTCGCAGCATAAAGCCGAGGTTGGCGGGGCGCTCGGCGAGGCGGCGCATGAAGTAAGGGAACCAATCGTTGCCGTACGGGATGTAAATACGGACGCGGTATCCATCTTTCACCAAACGCCTCTGAAGATCGGTGCGCACTCCGTAAAGCATCTGAAACTCGAAATCATCCTTGGAGATTTGTTTCGTGGCCGCCCACCGAATAGTTTCCGCGATCATGCGCGGGTCGTGGGTGGCGATGCCGTGGTAGAAGCCACTGGGCAAGAGAATCTTCATCAGACGGACGTAGTTGAAATCGACGTCTTTTTTGTGTGGATAGGCGACGTCCTGCGATTCCTTGTAAGCACCTTTGCAGAGCCGGATGCGGCAGCCGTAGGCCAGCAAATCCTGAATGTCGGTTTCGCTGCGGTAGAGATAGGACTGGATCACGGTGCCGACGGCTGGTGTGTTGGAGCGGACGCGTTTCACGACGTCAATGGTTCGCTGCGTATACAACGAACCTTCCATATCGATCCGGAGAAAATTTTCATTGGAAGCAGCGCGCTCGGCGATCGAGCGAACCAGACCCTGGCAAAACTCAACATTCAGGTCCAAACCTAGCTGAGTCAGCTTGCAGGAAACATTGGCGTGGAGCCCTTCTTTAGCGATGCGCTCAAATACTTCAAGATACGAGTCGCGAGCTTTCTGCGCATCCGATGTTGTCGAGCAGTTCTCCCCAAGGTAGTCGAGGCTGACGAGCATTCCGGCATTGTTGCAGGCTCGGGCGGCTTCGATGGCCTCATCGAGAGTCTCTCCGGCGACGAAACGTCGCGCCATACGGCGCGTGGTGCCGTTGGAGGTGACCCATTTGGCGAAGCGGGGACTCTCGGAGAGTTTGAGAAGCGTCGCTCGAAGCATGCCGTATGATTATGCCCGTGTAATTCCTCAGCGACTAGTCCGTGTGCCCTTCCAGGAACTTTTCGGCATCCAGGGCGGCCATGCAACCGGAGCCGGCGGCGGTGACGGCCTGGCGATAGCGGTGGTCTTGCACGTCGCCTGCGATAAAAACTCCGGGGATAGAGGTCAGGGTGCCGTGTTTTGGAATGAGGTAGCCGTTTTCATCCATTTCGAGCTTACCTTTGAAGACGGTAGAGTTGGGATCGTGGCCGATGGCGACGAAGATTCCATCGACGGCAATTTCGCGGGACTCCTTTGTCTGCGCATTGCGCAGCCGCGCGCCTTCGACGTGGCCTTTGGGAGAGAGGATTTCCTCGACTATGAAAGGAGTCACGAATTCGACTTTTTCATTCGCGCGTGCACGGTCAATCATAATCTTGGAGGCACGAAATTCATTGCGGCGATGGATGAGGTAAACCTTGCTGGCGTAGCGCGTCAGGAAGTTAGCTTCTTCCATGGCGGAATCGCCTCCGCCGACGACAGCGATGGCCTTTTGACGAAAAAAGTATCCATCGCATGTAGCGCAAGTGGATAAGCCGCGGCCGATCAGTTCACGTTCACCCTGCAGGCCAAGCAAGCGCGCGGTGGCACCAGCGGCAACAATCAAGGAGTTCGCCTCGTAGCTATCTTTGCCGGCGGTGATTTTGAACGGACGGCGGGTTAGGTCGACTTCGTTTACGGCTCCGGCCTTGAACTCGGCGCCAAATCGTTGCGCCTGCTTGCGCATATTTTCGATCAGTTCCGGCCCCATGATGCCCTCGGGGAAGCCTGGATAGTTTTCCACGTGGGTGGTGAGAGCGAGTTGGCCACCTTGCTCGTGGCCGTCAATCACGAGGGGCTTCAAATTGGCGCGCGCGGCGTAAATCGCGGCGGTCAGGCCGGCGCAGCCACTGCCGATAATCACGACGTTATGCATTAAATGGTCTCCGTAGGATTAGATTCAGCAGAGCACGCTTTGGGTTCAACTGGCCGCTTCAGCCCGAAGGTCGGTATTGTAGCATCCTCCCGCTTGCGGACTGGACCGCTGAACGTCCAAATTGGAGAGGCATTTCGGACGCGCTGCGTTGACCGGCGCGACGGGCCGCAACTATAGTCGGTGGAGTCACCGATCAGAAGATCGATCGTGCCTAAGGAGAAATTCAGATGGATCCGCGTTACCCCACTGGAAAATTTGCAATGCCGCCGCAAATAACGCCTGCGAGAAGGCAAGAGGCCATCGAAGAGATTGCTTCTCTGCCAGCTAAACTGCGCGCAGCAGTAAAAGGTTTGGACGAAGCACAGTTGGACACGCCGTATCGCGAGGGAGGATGGACTCTGCGGCAGGTCGTCCACCACGTTCCTGACAGTCACATCAATGCCTTCGTCCGGCTGAAACTCGCGCTAACGGAAGACAAACCGTCGATCAAGCCTTACAACGAAGCAGCCTGGGCCGAACTGGCGGATTCCAAGGCTGCGCCCATCGAGAGTTCGCAAACCTTGCTTGATTCCGTGCACGCGCGCTGGGACCGGCTGTGGCGATCGTTGACGCCGGAGCATTTCGCGAGAGTGCTGGTGCATCCCGAGCATGGAGAACGAAACGTGGATTGGCTGCTCTTTCTCTATGAATGGCACGGAAAACATCACACGGCGCACATCACCGAATTGCGAAAGCAAGAAGGCTGGTGAGTGGAGCGAGTGGCGCGGTCAGCGGCGGCTCGTGTAGGATGATTTAGTACACAAGGAGATTGCATGAGCCGACCATCAGGGACGTACGCCATTTTCGAGACTTCGCAGGGCAACATTGTCGTGAAGCTGCTCGAGAAGGAAGCGCCGAATACCGTTGCAAATTTTGTAGGACTGGCCGAAGGAACCAAGGAATTTACCGATGAAGCCACCGGCAAAAAACAGACGAAGAATTTTTACGACGGGCTCGTATTTCATCGAGTGATTCCGCAGTTCATGATCCAAGGTGGCTGCCCACAGGGCACGGGACGCGGCGGTCCCGGGTATAAGTTTGCTGACGAATTTCATCCTTCGCTGAATCACTCGAAAGCCGGGAAGCTATCGATGGCTAATGCCGGACCCGGCACAAATGGCAGCCAATTTTTCATCACTGTGGCCGCAACGCCGTGGCTCGACAACAAACACTCGATTTTTGGGGAAGTGGTCGAGGGGCAGAACGTTGCCGACAAGATTTCCAATTTGCCGCGCGATTCGAACGACCGGCCGAAGACCCCTGTTGTCCTCCAGAAAGTACGCATTGAGCGCGTTCCCTAGACCTGCCGGACGACGATGCTGACACCCCAGCGCGTTCTGAGGCTCATGATCGAGCTAATTTTTTTGCTGCTGGGGTTTCTTGTCGTTTGGCTCGCGTTTACCGGTCGCATCCTGGTGGAACGGCGCAATGCTTCCTGGGTCATCCTCGGCATAGTTCTCATCCTCTGGGGACTGCGTGCGCTCTATGGACCCAACAAGTGGTGGGCGCGGTGGGAAAACTGGACACGTGGACTTTCGCTAACGCTGCTCGGGGTATTGATGCTGGCGATTTCGCGTGTGCCCTTTCCCTGGGTCGGGCCGCTGCTGATCGCCGCCGGCGTCTTGATGAGTTTGCGAGGCATCATCGGAGCAGCGCTCGTTTTTCGCCCGCGTTGAGCAATCATCGCTGCTTTTGAATCTTAAATTTTTCTTCGCTTCGGATATAATCCGCACAACGAACGGCCCTCTCTGCTCCTGAAAATGCGCTGAGGCGCTCGTTTGGCCCACGCCACAAGTTAAAAGGAGACAGACGATGCTGAAGGAATTCAAAGAGTTTGCCATGCGCGGGAACGTGTTGGACATGGCGGTTGGTATCATTATCGGAGCCGCGTTCGGAAAAATCGTAACTTCTTTCGTCGAGGACGTAATGATGCCGCCTCTTGGGCGGCTCGTTGGACCCGTCGATTTCTCGAACCGGTTCATCAGCCTCTCCACCGCACACTATGACACGGTTGCGGCAGCCAAGGCGGCCGGAGTGGCGACGCTCAACTACGGAATATTTCTGAACAACGTCATCAACTTTCTGATCGTGGCGTTCGCTGTGTTTCTTTTGGTGCGTTCCGTGAATCGTTGGACGACCAAGCCAGCGGTTGCAGCGGCTCCTACCACCAAGGATTGCCCCCAGTGCGCCATGAGCATCCCGATCCAGGCCAAGCGTTGCGGTCACTGCACGGCCCAGCTAGCTTAAGAAAATATCAATCTCTCGAGCGCACTCCTGCTGGCGAGCAGTTACTTCAGGAAGGTGGCGTCTTCTTCGACTGATTGGCGTCGAGGTGGGCGCGTAGGCGGGTGACGACCGCGTCTTCCTTCCCCTCTTCGATCTCTTTTTTGACTTCTTCCAGGGCGAAGTGGACGACGTCGTGGTGATGTAACTCTTGCGGAGCGAGAACATCGCTGAATCGCAGCCAAAGACGGTGCAGTAGGTTGACTTCATTGGCGGTAAGGTTCGGAGCGTGCGGCCCGAGAACCTTGTAAATCTTGTCGCCGTTGGGCAGATGAATTTCGAGGTTGAATTGCGGCTTGATGTCGCCGAGTTTTTCCCACGCATCGCCAATCTGCCTGGCCTGCTCTTCGGTATTATCTTTGGCAGAGCGGCCAATCACGATCGTGCTGGACTGCAGCGAGCCGCCCGCACGCAGGATGCCTTCCCAGAGGTCGTTCGAAGCAACCACTGCCAGTCGAATCGACTTACCGCGCTTTTCAGCCATCGATAGGGCTTGCGAAAACAGATGCTGCTCGATGCTGCCGAATAGTTGGTCGGCATCGAGTTCGTTTTCGCCTGAAGCGGAGCGGCGCAGCAAACGGACATGCAATACAACGACGTCGCGGCGTCCGGGTTTGATGCGATCGAGAACATTGCCCAGGTGGTAGAGGTTGAAGTGATTGCTTACGGGCACGAGGATGTTACCAGCACGCGCGCCGACAGCTTCGGGCGTCAGTTCGGATTCCAGCTCGAGGTTGAACTGATCCATCTCCATGTGAGCCGCCCCGCCCCGGTGGGCGCGGCGCTCGGAAATCGTGAAGACGGCAAAGAGTAGAATCGAAAAGGTGCCGCCGGCCATTGTGGCGATGGGTTTGGTGAAGAGATTTACGACGGCGATAAGGAAGAGCATCAGCGTAATCAAGCTGAGGCCGACGGGAATTTGCACGCCGCGGATATAAAAGTTAAAGGGCACCTGGAATTCGCGGACTCCAGGCCTGGTGTAACGGAGCACGAGGACGGCGAGTCCGTTCATCGTAAAGCTCCATATAACTCCGAAAGCGTAGAGGTTTGCGAGGAAGGTGACGTCACCGCGGCTGATCAAAATGGTCAGGATCTGCAGACCAACAACAATGTTGATGATGCGGTAGCTGGTGCCGAATCGCGGATGAGGCTGGCGGAACCAGGAACTGAGAACGCCGTCCTCGGAAACGCGGTTTAGAACACCGTTCGAACCGACGATGGCAGTGTTGACCGCGCCGGCAAGGATGAGCGTGCCCACTACCACGACGAACGCATGGAAAATAAGACGGGCGATCAGGGGGCCGTGCAAGCTCATCGCCAGGCCACCAATAAGATTTTCCAGATAGTTCTGGCGAACGCTGTCGGGGATGATCATCACAGCAAAGAAAGAAACGAGAGACGTGAACACCAGGCTATAGATAAAGATAACGAGCCCGGCTTTTTTCAAATTGGGCAGCTTCGGACTTTCAATCTCGCGATAAACCTGCGCCAGCGACTCCTCGCCGCTCATGGCCAAAACTGAATGGCCAAGCGCGATGAAGATTGCGATGATCCCGAACATGTGCGGAAGCGGACTGCCCGCAAGCCACCCCAGCGCGCTGGCATTCAAACGCAAGTTTTTAGGGTGCGGCCAAGGCGGGAGGGGGGAATGCCTCAAAACCGCCGTGTAAATGCACCACGTGATCAGCAGCACCACCATCACCGTCACCAACTTCATGATGACTAGCGCTTTTTCGCTGGACTCGGGAATGCCCTTAGTGTTTTCCCACCAGAAATAAACCGTCACGAGAACGGCAAACGCTGCTGCGATGAAATCCACCTGGTTGGGCGTAAGCGGATTGCCGAGGTGTGAGTATTGCAGCAACTCGCTGATCAAGCCGGCCAGATATTGTCCTGCTGCCACACCGCTGATCGGTCCGGTCAGGATGTAGTCAAACATCAACGCGGAAACGCTGAATTTTGCGAGCGTTCCGCCGAGAGACTGCTTCACCGCGCGGTAGACGCCACCGCGCACGAACATACTACAGCTCTCGACGTAGACCGCACGCACGGCGTACGAAAACAGCATGATGGCCAGGATGAACCACGGCGCTGTTTTCCCGATGTAGCCTTCGGCTTCGCCACCTGCGTAATAGGCCGAGGAGGCCAAATCGTTCAAGACGATGGCAGCTGCGCGCCAGAAAGATATAAATGTAAGGAGAGCCGTCGTGGCGACGATGACGCGCGGAATACCGTTGCCCCGGCTGCCTGCGGCTGCAGGGGTGTTGGAAGAGCTGCTCATGTACGGGTGATCTCGATCAGCGGATTAAAATGCTCGCATTTTTCCGCGGCGAAGTCTAGCGAAGCGGCTGCTTTTTTGCGCGCACCGGAATGGTTTAGGGGGTGGCAGTGCGAAATGCCTTGGCGCATTCGGAGCAGGGGCAGATGGTCCGGAGATGGTCGTAGCTGTAGATGCCGGTGGCGTGGCCGTCGGTGAAGCTGATCTGCACGGCGTAGTTGCCGACGACGGTGGCGGCTTGCGCGCGAGGCTTGGGTTTGAACATCGGCAATGGCGCAAATGAGCCCGCCGCGGGCGCGGCAGCAGCGAAGGCGTCTTTTTTGCCGCGTTCGTCATTGCACGTGGCGCAGGGACATTCGTCACGCAAGTAGGCGAACTCGTAGTGGCTGGCGTGGCCGTCGGCCCAGGTGATGTCGACGCCAGCGCCCGTCTTCACATGAATCCTTACGGCTGTCGCTTTCTTTCGAGGATCAAGTGGAATCGGCATGCGCAGAAAGGAGTCTAACTTTTGGGCTTTCCGTTGCAACAATCGCCGGGCGGAATCGGATTGCCGTGCGGGCAGGTCTTAGGATGGCCAAGAAACGTGCAAATGCGCTGATCGAGTTCGGGGCTGATGATGTGTTCGAATTTGCAGGCTTGCGTGTGCGCTTCGGAATCGTCGATCGAAAAAGTATCCTTGAACAAACGCTCGGCGAGACGATGGCGGCGAACGACGTCGCGCGCACGTTGGCTTCCCGCGGGGGTTAGTTGCGCCTCTCCATTTTGCAGATCGAGAAGGCGAAGTTCCGTCATGCGTCCCAGAATTTTCGATGCGGGCTGGACTGAGATCAGCGGGAGACTTCCCGCTGGCCCGGTTGCCTGGAGACTTTTGACTTCGGCAGGCTTCCCTTCCTCGCCACAAATCCAGATTTGCTCGAGCAGATGATCGAAGCGAATCTCGTCGTCCGCCGAAACTGGCGTGCAACAATCGGCGGTATCCGCGAGTGGGCAAGCGAGCGGATGACCGGGGCCGTGCTGTGCGGTGTCAAAGTGCAGACGGCCGTGCGCGAGCTCAATGCGGCGGTCGGCCTGGCGCGCGATATCCGGGTCGTGCGTGACCATCAGAATCGTATGGCCGGCGTCGTGCAGCTCGCGGAAGATTTGCAGCACGATTTCTTCATTGGCTTCATCGAGATTGCCCGTGGGCTCGTCAGCCAGAATGATTTTCGGCTGGTTGATCAGCGCGCGCGCGATAGCCACGCGTTGCTGTTCGCCGCCGGAGAGCTGCGACGGTAGGTGCGTTATCCGGTCGCCCAATCCGACGCGGCGCAAGGCTTCTTCCGCCTGCTTTTCATCCGTCACGCTGTGAAAGTATTGCGCGAGCATCACGTTTTCCAGCGCATTGAGGTACGGAACCAGGTGGAACTGCTGGAAAACGAAACCAACTTTCTCAGCGCGGTAGCGGACCATCTCGTTTTCGCTGAGCCTCGACAGGTCGATTCCATCCACGACGACACGGCCGGAATCAAGCTTATCGAGTCCACCAAGAATATTGATTAGCGTGGTTTTGCCTGATCCGGACGGGCCCATGAGCGCTACCCACTCGGCAGGCGCCACGTTGAAGGTGAGATCATCAACAGCGCGCAGCGACCCGTACTTCTTGACGAGGTTCTCGATCGCGACCTGCGGCGCCGCGAGCTTTCTGCTCTGGCAGTATCTGCACAGGTGCGCTCACGCCTCACCTCGAAAAACGGAAGCAGGGCGAACGCCAGCCAGCCGCCGGAGCGGATACGCGCTGAGAATCGCTGCAATCATCGTAAGAGCCACAGCTACAGGATACACAATCAGCCGCGGCTGCGCTGCCACTCCAAAGACCTGCTTGCCTAACCAGATGGAAAGAAAAATACCGGCGGCGGCGCCGATCACACCGCCTGCAAATCCAAGCAGTGCTGCTTCCATCATAAAAAGCCGTAGCACACGCCGCGTCGCACCGCCAATCGCTTTCATCAGCCCGACATCATTCCTGCGCTCCATCGCCACGTTGGTCATCGCCGCCATCACGCATAGGCTCGTAAGGAGCATCACAATCACGACTGTCGCCGTCAGCAACCCGCTGATCCGGCTGTAGATCTTCGCCTCGCCTTCGGTGAACTGCCGCAGAGGACGGACGTCGGCTTCGGGAATTACCAGTTTGAGCTTCGAGACATAGGCATCAACCTGACTTGGAGTGCCCGGCACACTCAGCTCAACCGCGGTAAAGCGCTCCGGGAGGTGCATGAGACGTTGTACAACCGCAGCGTTGATGAATATCTGATTGTCCGCATTGCTGCCAAAGCTCTCAATTGCCAGGACGTTACACTGTGATTCGATCGCCGGATCCGGCTCCTCATATTTAGTGAGTGTAGAGATCGTAAGAGAGTCCCCCGCGCGAATGTGGAGTTGGCTGGCGACTACTGAGCCCGCATAGCAAATTGGCATATCCCAGCCGCTCGGCTCAGTCGCTTCGATGGGCTTAGACGGGAGAAGACTGAGAAATTTCTCATTTGAATAGCCCGCTATGACGGCGGGCGCCCAGGAAGAACCAACGCCCGGCTCCCTCGTGTGGTTAACGGCGACGTTGATCAAAGCATAGAGGAATCCCGAAGCCAGAACTTGGCTTGAGCCGTTCATCTCTGCGCGGCGCAGAGCAGACGCTTCAATAGTCTGATTTCCTTCCCGAGACTGCGAGCCATCGCGCGGCCCGATGATTACGTTCGCCCCAAACGCGCGAAATTCAGTGCTGATGCGGCGCTTGGCGTCTACCTGAAGGTTAAGGAGAGCTGACGTGACGGCAGCGCCTGCACCGAGAGCAAGCAGAATAACAAAAAGGCGGCCGCGATTGGCAGTGAGCAATCGTCGAACGATGCGCCAGAACATCTGCCGATTTTGCGTGCCTTGTGCCCCCATCACTCGCCTCGCAAAATGGGCGCTGGCTCGTAGCGCGATGCACGGTGCATCGGAATGGCGCTGCCCAGAAGCGTGACTCCTGCCGCGAGCACAAGAACCGCCACCAGAACGAGCATGGACGGGGCCGGAGCGACACCGAAAATCCTTTGCCCTACCAGACGCGCAAGAATGATTCCCAGCGAATAGCCTATGCCACCGCCGACGAATGCGAGCAAAAGCTGTTCCGCCGCAAGCAGGAATCCCACTGTGCCCGAGCCCGCTCCCAAAGCCTTCATCAAACCAATTTCCGTGCGCCGCTCGATCACCGAAGCCGCCGATGAAGCGCCAACAGCCAGTGCCGCAGCCAGCAAGGCAGCAAGCGTCACCATCCAAAGCAATGCACGGACCCGCGTAAGAATAGTGCCCTCACCCTCGGCCACGCGCCGAATCACCCGCACATCCGTCCCCGGCAACACCTCTTTGATGGAGGCCGCAATCGAGGAAATATACGGAGTGCACATCCAGCGCTCCACTTCCGCGGGCTTCATCGTCGCTGGATCGCGCCGTCCAAATTCGTCTTCCGGCTTCGTCAGCGCGCTGACGTAGAGAGTGCGGTATTGTGCAGGCTTGTTTGCCACGGCCTGAACAATCGAAAGCGGCCCTATGATTTTGTCGTCCTCCGGGCCTCCGGTTTCGACTAGCCCCACGACTGTAAGACTATCCAACGATTCCACAACAACACCGTCTTGGTGAAATACCATAAGACGGCTTCCGGCCGACACGCCCAGAGACTTGGCTAACTTCACCCCAACCACACACTCCCTTGCGCCATCATCGAACCAGTGTCCGCTCAAATGCCACCACGGGTTTGTCGAGGTAATTCCCGTATAGAAATTGGAACCATCTGGAGTTCGCACGGCATGGCGCGCCCACGTCCCCATGAATTGAACCTCATGTGTGGGAATGTACGAGGAGATCTCAGGCACGGAGGTAGGGTTCCCAACTGTTATCGGTGTTTCGAGGATTGGTGCGAAGCCGATGATGTTGTTGTGCCAGAAAACGCTCTTGATCTTGGGAAGGTCAGCTTCGGGAAGATACGCTCCCGCGTTCACGGGCCGATAGTCCACGCCACCAATCTCCAGCGGCAAAGAATCGGCCGCTGGGGTAACCACCAAATTGGCGCCCAGGCTACGGAATTCGCTCGCCAGCCGGTCGCCCACATCCAACGAAACGCTGAGCGCCGCCGTCACCACCGCCATGCCCAGCGATAATGCCGCGGCCGTCAGCACCTTGCGGCGCGGACGGCGCGTAAACGAATCGGCAACGAGTCGCAGAAACATAAGCTCAGTGGTCGCGCATGTAGGGGCACGATTCATCGTGCCCTCTTGCAAAAGTTCCCAAGTCGCGCATTTGAAAGAAACTTCGCGCGCCCCTACTGCGGAATCTCCTTAGTCGCTTGCACCAGCGCAGAAATATCCATAACCAGATCAGCTCCGTTTATATGCGACGGCACGCCAATCGGGTTGCAGCCCCCCGCTTCCCCAATCGTCGGAATGTAAATCGCAGAAGCGCA
Organism: uncultured Acidobacteriota bacterium; assembly: GCA_963718785.1. Classification (GTDB taxonomy): domain Bacteria; phylum Acidobacteriota; class Terriglobia; order Acidiferrales; family UBA7541; genus Acidiferrum. Next base: position 119,557 of record CAVQZW010000002.1, read on the forward strand.
GTGCCTGCAAATGACGTTCTGCCCGTCCTGGCGATAACCCTCGGCGCCGCAGATGCGGCAAGCATCCAGCGCCGTGCCGTAACCATTCGGCTTTTTGATGATCATGAAGCGCATCGACTGCCCTCCGGCAGTCACGGTAAACAGATGCATCTTGCCGTCTTCCACTTCGCTCACCGGAATCCTCACTTCGTTGCCAACAGCCGCGATGACTTGAGCCACTGGCGGCGCAGCATTCGCGCGCGTGTAGACAAAATCCGCCGTCAGCACCAGGATAACGGCGAGGCACCCCGTCGCCGAGGCAATCATCCAGCGTCGCTGCCGCCTGTTCTGCGCTTCGGCCAGCCGCTTCTCTGCTTCTCCAGCAGTTTCTTTCGCTGCCTTGGCGTGTGTGGCCGCTTGCCACTCGCGCAACACCAGAAGCATCGCCGCCCCGAAGATGAGCACGAAGAAAAACAACTCATTCCGAACGACCGGCCCAATGACCGCCATTTCCGCCTTGCTCGAGGGCAGCCATTGGGCCTCGCTCAGCTCGTGCAATCCGGTCAGCCCAAGTTGAACTGCCACCAGAATCAGAATCACGCTGGTAACCGCAAAAAATCGGTGCAGCGGAACACGAAGCGTGCCTTTGAAAAAGAACAACCCAACCGCCACTGCCGCGGCAATACCGACAGCCGTCCCAATCCACGTTTGCAAACCTTCCGTGGACAGCTCCACCGCCCGCAGAATGATTGCCAGCTCCGCCCCTTCTCGCAAAACCATCAAAAAAACAAAGAAAAATATCCCCCACCCCGCCGCCGCTCCCGCCCGCCCCACGTAACTTTCTATCTTCAGCTCAATCTCTTTTTTCAGGTGGCGCGCAACGCGGTTCATCCATACGATCATCGTAATGACGAACGCTGCCGCGACGAGGTACATGACCCCCTCGAACCCGTCCTCGCTGATCCGCCAGCGCTCCAGGGCAATGGCCACCGCCAGGCTCAGGGCCGCTGCGGCGGCGACGCCATACCAAACAAAACGCGCCAGTTGTGAGCGGCCGGTGCGCGAGAGATAAACTAAAATGATGCCGACAACCAGGGAAGCCTCGACGCCTTCACGAAGCGCAATGAGAAACGCAGGAAGCAAAGAATCTCCAGTTGTTAATGATTTGCAACTACAACTTAAGTCTACGCTTTGTATGAATTTCCGTCAACCGGACCAATCCAGTCCGATTTCCTCTTTCAGCATACGGTAGAATGAGTGGCCATCAAAATTCAATGAGGATCGCCTTCCATCTCCGCCAAGCATTGTCCGTATTGCTGGCTTTTCTCATTTGCTGCGTGCCATCTTCCGCGCAGTCTCCTTCGTCAGCCCAATCCACCCCGCCGCAGACAGCGCCCAACGAATCCCAGCTCCAAATGGCTCCGCGCCCCAATCCAAAGTTCGCCAAAAAACTTTCTGAGCTGGCCGACAAAGAGCTCGCCGAGGGTCGCTTTGATGAAGCTCTCAATTATTACGAGCAAGCAGCGCGATATGCGCCGCAGGATACGGCCCTGATCGAGCGCGTCGCCTCCATGCGTTCCAAGCTCGTTCGCGATCACGTCGAAGCCGCCGAGCGCGACGCGCTAGCCGGCCACGCGGACATTGCCACAGAAGAACTGGCCCGGGCCCTGCTCATTGATCCCACCAACACCATCGTCACCGAGCGACTGCTCCAGATGAAGGCCATGAAGGATGAGCCAGCCTCGCAAGTCGACACGAAAATCCAGGGATTGCCGGAACTCAAACCCCTTAGCCGAAAGCAGGACCTCAACCTGCGAGGCGACACCAAAACGGTGTACGAACAATTGGGCCAACTGTTCGGAATTAAGATTGTCTTCGATCCGGACTTGTCGCCCCGCGCGATCCGGCTTCACGCAGAGAATGTGGATTTCGATACGGGGCTGAAAATCCTTGCCGTGCAGACTGGCACGTTCTCCCGTCCTTTGACTCCCAACTTATTGTTCGTAGCTCAGGACACAACGGAAAAGCGTCGCCAATATGGCGTGCAAGCCGAACAAACATTTGTCCTGCCCGCCTCCGTCGGAACGGATGAAATGACCGAAATTGTGCGCCTTCTGCGCGAAATGACCGGCGCGACGCGCGTCGAACTCGACGCTAAAAGCCACGCTGTCAGCATCCGCGATACCCCGGAAAGGCTGGCGCTCGCAGGAGAAATCATCCGCCAAGCCGAAAAGGCCCGCGGCGAACTAATCTTGGAAATCGAGATTCTTGAAGTGGACCGCAACAAAGCTCGCACTCTGGGGATTCTTCCTCCTCCTTCGCTAGAGCTGATATCTCTCACCACCAGCCTGATTTCCCAATTGCAAGCAGCCCATGACGCCGGCACCCTGGTTACGCTCTTGGCCAGCATTTTCGGAAACGGGGGAACTTCGGGTGGCGCGGGAACTTCCCTCAGCTCTCTCATCCCTCCATTGGCTCGGGTCGGAGGGGGCAAAACGACGTTTCTTCTGACCATGCCTACGTTCGCGGCCCAGTTTTCCGACGCACTTTCACTCGTACACAGCGGCCGCCAGGTTTTATTGCGCGCACAGGACGGCAAACCTGCCTCCTTCTTTGTCGGCGATCGCTACCCAATCACGCTTTCCTTGCTTTCCAACAGCTTGGGCCCCACCTCGTTTGTTGCGGGGTCGACTAACAGCATCCTGCCGAGCGCTTCCTATAATGTTGGTATCGGGCCCGTGGCACTAACCGCGGCGGATTTCCGCAACATCGGCCAGCTCGATATCGCAGTCGTCAACGAGATCGACAACACTCTCACCATTCTCGTGAACCAGGGCTCGGGAACTTTTCTCTCCTCCGCAGGTTCGCCGATCTCGCTGGGCACAGCCAGAACCGGCGCACCCGCTATTGCTCCTTCGATTGCCTCTGCCGCACTCACTACCAGCGGCTTCCACGACCTGCTCGTCACCGATCCGGTCGCCAACACGGTACAAGTCCTCCTCAGCAATGGCGACGACACATTCACGCAGGCATCGGGATCTCCTATCGCCGTTGGCCAGCAGCCCAGCGCCATTGTTACTGGCGACTTCAATGCCGATGGCAACGTGGATCTTGTCGTGACGAATTTTACCGACAATTCGTTTTCTCTTTTTTTAGGAAACGGTGACGGCACTTTTAAGCAAGCCACCGGCTCTCCCTTCGCCCTGCCAAGCGCGGTCACCGGGCCCATTGCGATGACCGCGACCGACATCAATTCCGATGGCAATCTGGATTTGGCAATCGTGAATCAGACGACAAACAATGTCTCCATTCTTCTCGGCAATGGCAACGCCACATTTAACGAATCTACTGGTTCGCCGATCGCAGTGGGCAGATCGCCGGTGGCCATCGCTACCGGGGATCTGAACAACGATTCCCACCCCGACCTGGCCGTCGTCAACCAAACGGACAATACGCTCAGCGTGCTGCTGGGCAATGGAGACGGCACTTTCAGCACGGCGACGAATTCGCCCCTCGCTACCGGCCAGGCGCCGACGGCTGTGACTATCGCCGATTTCAATGCCGACGGTAATGCCGACATCGCCGTGACTGACCCGCAAACGGACAGCGTTTCCGTCTTCCTCGGCCTTAGCCAGGGATTGTTCGCGCCCGCGTTCGAGCTTCCGGTAGGCACAAATCCGACTGCCATACTCTCGGCTGCTCTGAGTGGCGCTTCGTTGCCTGATGTCGCCATAACGGACGATCCCTCGGGAGTCGCTGGCCAGGTCACAGTAATTCTGAGTCCTGCGAGCCTCTTCGCTAACGCGGGCGCAGGCGTAGCCCAGCAGCCCTATCCGGCCTCGCAATATGAAGATCTCGGCGTGAAGATCAAAGCCACTCCCACCCTCCATCCAAACGACGAAGTAACACTGCAGCTGGAGTTTGAGATTCGTGCCCTCGCCGGCTCCAGCATCAACGGCATACCGGTCCTCACCAACCGCACGCTTTCCCAGACCGTTCGCATCAAAGAAGAGGAGCCAACCCTCATCGGCGGACTGCTCGACAACGAAGAAACGCGCACTCTCACCGGATTGCCGGGCTTTGCCAATCTCCCCTCACCAGCAGGCTATTTCTTCGGGCAAAGGAACACCACGGGGCAGGACTCCGAGTTGGTGATTTTAATTACGCCGCACAAGTTGCGGCTGAGGGACCGCGTCTCCCGATCCATCTATGTAGGACGCGACACAAGCGTTGGGCGTGCCGGTTCCTTTGCGCCTTTGCCTCCTGCGCGGCAGCCTTAGTCGCAATACTTAGCTGCACTTCGAGTCCAGCTTTCAAAAAAACGATATTTAGGCTAGCGGTTCAAAAACGACGATGGGCTGATAGGTTCGCGGCACCAGGGCTTCGGCAATAGCGACAAGCTTGTCTTGCTGGCTGAAGACACGCAACCGTGGCGGCTTTGCTTCTCCCGCGTCGAGCTGCAAAGTCGCGCCGGGAGGCAACTCCACTCGGCCCGGCTGAATTTGTGAGACCTGCACATTGAATTTCGTGCCGTGCCGCACGCGCTTCTCAATGATTGGCAATACGTTGACGCGAGGAAAATTTGGCAGCAGATTCTCCAGGCGGATCATGCACTCAGCAAACTTCCCCGCGCGCGAAGCTTCCGCTAGTTCCTCCAGCTTGATCGCCTGGTCCAGCGAAAATTCGCCGACAGCTGTCCGCGTTATTTCCGCAAGGTGCGCCCCGCATCCTAGTTTTTTGCCCATGTCGTGGGCCAGCGAACGGATGTACGTACCCGAAGAGCACTCGATGACAAAGCGCGCCACGCTTCCTTCCACTCCCGTGAGCTTGTATTCGAAAATCTCGACTTCGACCGCTTTCAGCTCCACGGGCTGCTTCTTGCGCGCCAATTCATACGCTGGCCGGCCTTTCACTTTTTTGGCCGAAAAAATGGGCGGCATTTGTTCGAACCGCCCCACGCTTTCTGCCGCGAACTTTTCGAGCACCGCGGCGTCCAGCGCTGGAGCAGTATCCGGCCCCTGAGCCTCTCCATCGGAATCATAAGTGTCCGTCGCAAACCCAAAGCGAAACGCCGCCGAATATCGCTTTCTGCGCCCATTATAAAACTGCACCAGCCTCGTGGCTCGGCCGAGCAGCAACACAAGCACGCCCGTCGCAAGCGGATCAAGCGTCCCCAGATGCCCAATCTGCCGAAACCCCGCTAGATGACGCACGGCGTCGACCACGTCGTGGGAAGTCTTTCCCCGTGGTTTGTCGATTACGAGCGCGCCGTCAAACGGCGCAGGCTGAGGTTGGCGTGGCATGAGGTGAGTGCTCTGCGAAGTGTTTCAGTCGAAAACGCCGTCGCGCTAAGACGCCGCCGGCTTGTCCTTCTTCATCTCTTTCAACAGCTGATCGATTCGCTCCGTGTACTCTTGCGAGTGATCCAGCGCGAAATGCAGCTCAGGTAGCCGGCGAAGTTGCAGCCGCTCGATCAGTTCGCGCCGGATAAACCCCGATGCATGCTCCAGCGCTTTGATTGCATCCGTCTGTTCTTTAGCGGAGCCCTGCATATTGATAAACACGCGCGCGTGCTTCATGTCGGGTTGTACGCGCACTTCACTAACCACGACCATGCCTTCGAGCCGAGGATCTTTCAACTCCCCCGCCAGCATGGCGTTGATTTCGTGAGCGATCTCCTCGCCCACCCGTTCATGACGGTGATTGGCTGGACTCATTTCGTCCCCGCACTGCTTCCTAAATAATTTCGATCGCCTGGTTGATCAAGAACGAGCCCAGAATGCGATCCGCTTCATCCAGAACCTTTTGCAGCACTTCTTTTAGATGCTTCTCTTCGTTCGAGAGCGTTACGACTCCGACTACGGACCGTTGCCACGCGTCATGATGATCCAATTCCGCCACCGCAACGTTGAACTCCCTCCGCAGCTTATCCTTCAAGCTCCGAAGTACCTGCCGCTTGTCCTTCAGCGATTGCGCGTCTGGGATGTGCAGTTCAAGGGTAAGCAGGCCAACCGGCATGAGCGCTCCGGGGGACGGTTCTTACTTGCGGCCGGCGGTCCCGCCCGACTGGCCCGCCGCTTCCGCCGCGCTCAGCTTTGTAACGCTGAAGCATTCCAAAATGTCGCCGACTTTTACGTCATTGAAATTGGCAATACCTGCGCCGCATTCAAACCCGGTTCGCACTTCGCTCGCGTCATCCTTGAAGCGCTTCAGCGAGCTGAGTTTCGACGTGTAGATGATCGCTCCGTCGCGCACCACACGAATCTGCGCGTCGCGCTTCAGCACGCCTTCCACCACGTAGCAGCCCGCAACCGTGCCGGAACCCTTGACCCGGAACGTGTTCCGCACTTCCGCGCGGCCCAAATGCGTTTCCTGAATAACCGGCTCGAGCAGGCCTTCCATGGCCTTCTTAATTTCGTCGGACACTTCGTAGATGATCGTGTGCGAACGAATGTCCACGTGCTCCTGCTGTGCCAACTCCATCGCTTTGCGGTCCGGCCGGATGCCGAACGCGATCACAATCGCTCCGGAAGCCGAAGCCAGCAGCACGTCGTTTTCCGTCACCGCGCCCACGCCCGAGCCGATAATCTTCAGCTTCACCTGATCGGTCGAGAGTTTCGGCAGCATTTCGCTGAGCACTTCGACCGAGCCCTGCACGTCCGCCTTGATGACAATTCCCAGTTCTTTCACGTCACCAGCTTTGAGCTGCTCGTGCAACTGGTCGAGGGTGATCCGCGCGCCGCTCGAACGCGCCATCTGCGCGTCGCGCTGTTTCCCTTGGCGATACTCCACAATGTGCCGCGCCTTGGCTTCCTCCGTCACTTGGAAGTGGTCGCCGGCCTCGGGCACGCCCTGCAATCCCAATACTTCCACCGGCGTCGATGGCGGCGCATCCTTGATGGTCCGCCCGCGATCGTCAAACATCGCGCGCACTTTGCCGAACACCGATCCGCAGATAAAGAAGTCGCCTGAGTTGAGCGTTCCGTTTTGGACCAGCACCGTCGCTACCGGCCCGCGTCCTTTATCGACACGCGATTCCAGCACAGTTCCGCTCGCTGGCGCGTCCGGATTGGCCTTCAACTCGCGCAAATCCGCCACCAGCAAAATCGTTTCCAGTAACTTGTCGATGCCCTTCTTCTGCTTTGCGGAAACTTCCACAACTTCCGTGTCGCCCCCCCATTCCGAAGGAACGAGGTTTACGTCCGATAGTTGCCGCTTCACGCGCTCCACTTGGGCTTCCGGCTTATCAATCTTGTTGATAGCTACGATGATCGGCACCTTCGCCGCCTTCGCGTGATCGATCGCTTCCTTGGTTTGCGGCATCATCCCGTCATCGGCAGCCACGACGAGCACAACAATGTCCGTGACTTTCGCGCCACGCGAGCGCATACGCGTGAAAGCTTCGTGGCCCGGCGTATCCACGAAAACTACGCTGCGATCATTCACCACGACTTTGTACGCGCCGATATGCTGCGTAATGCCGCCCGCTTCGCCGCCCGCTACATCCGCTTCGCGAATTGCGTCGAGCAAGCTGGTCTTGCCGTGGTCCACGTGGCCCATCACCGTAACCACTGGCGGTCGCGGCTTCAAACTTTCCTTGGTCTCTTCCTTCGCAACTTCCAGCACCATTTCTTCTTCCAGCGAGACCACACTTACAACTCCGCTGAACGCTTCCGCTAGAGTCGTCGCTGTTGGCACGTCCAAAGCCTGGTTGATGCTGGCAAAAACGCCCCGATCCAACAGCGTCTTCAAAAGATCCTTTGCGCGCACATCCAGCTTTTCCGCAAGCTCGCGGATGGTGATGCCTTCCGTAATCGTCACATCGCGTGGCGGCCGCGGTTCCGGCGGCGCAATCACTGCCGCTGCAGACCTTCGGTCTCCTGCTCCTGGACGCTGGCGCGTCGGGTGCAGCTTACGCTCACCCTCCTGCTCCCGCTTGTCCATGACCGGCCGCTGTCTTTGCGCCGGTTTCCGCGTATAGAGTGGCTTGCCTGGCTCCGCCTTCGGAGGCACTTTGTCTGGCGGCAACGCCGGCAACATGCCGGGGCGTCCCGGCATGCGTGGCCCTGGGCGCGTGCCCGTAGGCGTCGCTCCGCGCCGTTGCTCAAAAGGTCGATTGGACGGTGAGCTTCCCGTTCCGCCCGGTCCACCCGGTCTCGGTGTGTATTGTCTTCCTTGGCCGCCAGGCTGCATCGGACGCATTGGTTGACCCGGACGCGGTCCTCCGCCCGAGCGTTGGCCGCTTCCCGGAGTCGTTCCCGGCACAGGTCCGCGATTACCCGTCGGCAGCGGTCGTGACGGCATGGCAGGGCGCGCTCCAGGCGCACCCGGAGCTGCGGCTGCGGGTCGAACACCAGAAGGCTGCGTACCAGCCGGAGCCCCTGGCCGTGGCGCTGCAGGTCCAGCCGGTCTCGGCGAGGAAGGCGCTACAGGTCGTGGTGCTCCAGGAGCAGCTGTGGGCTGTCCAGCCGGTGACGGGGGACGAATCGGTATAGCTGCTGGCGGTTTCGCCGCAGGCGCAGCCGGGGCCACCGGTTTGGCAGGAGGCGGCGGTACAACGGCTGGCGTGCCCGCAGGTGGCGGAGCCGATTGCTTAGGTGCAACTGGCACGACGGCAGGCGCAGCCGAAACTGGCGCTGGGGCTGCCGGAGCAACGGCTCGTGGAGCAGGCGCAGCAGGAACAGCAGCATGTGTTGGACTTGGCGCAACGGCCGCCGGGGCTGGCGGTTTGACAGCCACGCTCGGGCTAGGCGGCGCAGCTACCGGTGCTGCCGGAGTCGCCGGACGCATCCGCGCAGCCTTGACAGCGGCTTCCTTTGCGACAGCCTCAGCCTTCGCCGCAGCCTCGGCAGCAGCCTCGGCCTCTGCTTGACCCAAAATCTTTTTGCGGACTTTCTCCGCGACATCCTCAGGGATCGAGCTGGAGTGCGTCTTCTTCTCGGTTACGCCATACCCAGGCAAAAGATCAATGATCGCCTTCGCCTTGACCTCGAGTTCCCGGGCCAGCTCATTAATTCGAACTTGGTTTGCTTCGTTCATGCGTCCTATAGACCGTTCCACGGTCAAAATACTCAGCCGGCCCTGTTTCGACCAGGCTATCTGTTACTTAAGGCTTCGGCTCTTCCTCTGCCTTCGCCTCGCCTTTAGGCTGCTCCTCTACTGGCGCTTCTTCACTTGCTGCCGTTTCGGCCGTTGCGCCTTCCCCCGCGCTCGCTTCCGTACTCTCGGCTGCCACTTCACCTTCCCCAGCCGCTGCTTCACCTTCGGCAACCCCGGCTTCGCCCTCTGCAACCGCTTCCTCCGCACCTTCGGCCGTTGGCGCTGCCGCCGCACCTTCTGTTCCAGCCTCGTAGAACCGGTTCACCGCCTGATAAATCTTGTCCACCATCTTCTCGCCGATTCCCGGTATCTCCATCAACTGCTCCGGCGTCATCCCAGCGAGTTTCTCGACGTTGGTAATCCCAGCGGCTTCGATTTTTTCGATCGTCTTCGCGCCCACACCCGCCAGCGCCGTTAACGGGGTCGTCGGCGCCGTCAGAGCCGTCATCTGCTCTTCGATTTCCTGCCGCTTCTCTTCCTCGCTCTTGATGTCGATGTCCCAGCCAATCAACTTGCTGGCCAAGCGGACGTTCTGCCCCTTCTTGCCAATCGCCAGCGACAGCTGCGAATCCTCCACAATCACTTCCAGCTTTTTATTCTCCGGATCGGTGATCTGTACGCGCGTCACTTTCGCCGGGCTCAGCGCTTTCTGTGCAAACGCCACCGTCTCTTCGCTATACGGAATAATGTCAATCTTCTCGCCGCGCAGCTCGCGGATAATCGACTGCACGCGCATTCCCTTCATGCCTACGCACGCGCCCACCGGATCCACGTCTTTATCCCGGCTCGCCACCGCCACCTTCGTGCGCTCGCCCGCCTCGCGCGCCGCGTGCCGGATCTGCACCGTCCCGTCGTAAATTTCCGGTACTTCCATCTCAAACAATCGCTGCACCAAACTCGCATCCGCGCGCGACACAATCACCTGTGGCCCCTTCGCCGCCCTGTCCACCATTTTGATCACTACGCGCAAACGCTCGCCGATGTTGTACGTCTCCAGCTTTGACTGTTCCCGCTTCGGCAGCCGCGCTTCCGTCCGCCCCATGTCCACAATCAAATCCGGGCCTTCCGCGCGCTTCACGATCACCGTCACCAGTTCGCCCACGCGCGTGTGATACTCGTTGTAAATCGTGTCGCGCTCCGCCTCGCGCACCTTCTGCAGAATCACTTGCTTGAACGTCTGCGCCGTAATCCGCCCGAACGCCTCCGTCGGCTTGGTCGCCAAAATCTCCGTTCCAATCTCCGCTGACGGATTCTTTTTCTTCGCTTCCGCCAGGCTGATCTCTTTCTTCGGGTCGGTCACTTCTTCCACGACCGTATGCACCGAATACACGTCCACCTGCCCGGATTCTGGATTGAACTTCGCGCGCAGGTCCTCTTCCGTCTTGTAATGTTTCCGCGCCGCCACCACCATCGCGTCTTCAATCGCCGACACAACGACGGTCGCCTCGATGTGCTTCTCGCGGCTCAACATCTCGATTTGTTGATAAAGCAGATTCGCCATGTATCTTTCCCGGTCGCTTCCCGTTCCCGAAATCCCAGTTTCTAAACTTTGTTCTTTAAAACTTCTTCCGCGCCCTGCTCCTACCCGTCTTCTTCTCTGCGCACCCTCTGCGCCTCTGCGTTATTTTTTCTCTTTGTCTTTCTACTCACTACCCACTACTCACTTCCTTCTAAAACTCCACCACCAAGTTCGCCTTCCGTATCTTCTCCAGTGGCAACTCCACCACCCGCGCCACCTTTCCCTTCAACTCCAGCCGCACCTTCCCATCCACTAATCCCGCGAGCCGCCCCTCAAAAAACTTCTCATCTTCCACCGGCTCGGTCGTCGTAATCTTCGCCAGCCGCCCGCGAAATCTCTCGTACTCCGCCGGCGTCCGCAGTGCCCGGTCCATCCCCGGCGAACTCACCTCCAGGGTGTAGCCCGCCGCCCCCGGTATCAGCTCTTCCACATCCAAAATCACGCTCAACTGCTGGCTCACCCGCTGGCAATCCGCGTGGCTAACTCCCAGCAACCCCGCCTCGCGCGCCTCGGGCCCCGACAAAACCGTCCCCGCCGCATCCGTCATCGCCGCGCCCGCTTTCGGCACCCTGTCGATGATCACTCGCAGGAACCGCTGCTTCCCCACCTTCCACTCAACATCATAAATTTCAAGCCCTTCCGACCGCGCCACGCGCTCGGCGGCTTCCCGAATTTTTTCCAAATCCAACCGAAGACTCCCCGAGCAATGCCGGTATCGTTGCACTCCAACCGGCCCAACAAAAAAGTGGGCTTGCGCCCACCCATCCGTGCGACCCGCTTCAGAGCGAAAATAGAGTATATTCCGCCAGCAAGGCAAAAGCAAGATACGGCCCGGAAACCCGGCCTGTGCGACAATCACAAGCAATAAAATGAGTTCCAACCGTTTCCGCTTCGGCTTGTTTGAGTTCGACCCAGCCCTCCGCGAACTCCGCCGAGAAGGCATCCTCGTCCGCTTGCAATCCCAGCCTGCCCAAGTGCTTTCCTGCCTGCTTGAACATTCCGGAAGAATAGTCTCTCGTGAGGAACTGCGCTCTGCCGTTTGGGGCGGCGAAACGTACGTGGATTTCGACCGCGGCCTCAACTTTTGTGTTGCCCAGATTCGCTCCGCTTTGGACGACGACTCGGTCACACCCCGCTTTATCCGAACTCTCCCCAAACGAGGCTACCAGTTCATCGCTCCCGTCGAGCGCCTCGGCGACACCTCAGACCAATCCGACACTGTCTCCCCGAAAAGAAAATCTCCTCTCACAACCGCACCTGCAGTTTGCATTGGCGTTCTGCTTTTATCGCTTGCTCTGAGTGCAGGCTACTGGCTTCGCGCTCTGCAAACCTCGAAGCGCCATCCCATCGTCGCCGTCCTCCGCTTCGATAACGAGACGGGCGATCCCGCCATGACTCGTTTCAGCGATGCGCTTACCGACAGCGTCGTCGAGCAACTCACCTCCACCAGCCTCGGTCGTTTCGACGTCATCGGCAACGCCCGCATCTTGCGCCTCCCGCGTGACCAGCGCGACCTGTCCGCCTTGTCCTCGTCCCTCCACGCCCAGTACGTTGTCCTGGGCCAAGTACAATCCAGCGGCTCCAACACCCGCATTCTGGCCCACCTCATTCGCCTGCCGGCTCAAACCCACCTCTGGGTCACTCGCATGGACACCCCGCTTGCCGACCAGCTCTCCGTCGAATCGCAAGCCGCCCAGAAAATTGCCGCCGAATTTTCTGGTCGTGTCGTAACCGATTCGACTGGAGCCCCCTTACCTCCCCTCCCAAATCATTGAATTCCCGATAGATAGCGCCTCACATTTTCCTGGCTGCCGTCCCATTTGATTTAACTTGCCTCACTTAGCGAGCAGGAACATTCTCCCCAAAGCACAAAGCCTGCACGGGAGGGCGCATGCTCAACACTTGGTCTCGTCGAACTCTTTTGAAGCTCGCCACCATCGCGCTTCCCGCCGGATCGCTCGCGTTCGCCCCACGAATCGTGGGATCCCAACTCGCGGACCCAGATAAGGATACGAATATGCCCAACCCCAACGAAGATTCGCCCAGTCTGAATTCCGTCTCCGACCAATTTCCCACTCAGCCACCCGAGCTCGTCCGCGAACTGGTCACCGTCGCCCACTTCGATCTCAAACGTGTCAAGGAACTCGTCGACGCTCGCCCTTCGCTAGCACGCGCTTCCTGGGACTGGGGCTTCGGCGACTGGGAGGATGCTCTCGGCGCCGCGTCTCACATGGGCAATCGACCCATAGCGGAATACCTGATCGCAAATGGCGCTCGGCCTTCTTTATTTTCTGCAGCCATGCTCGGACATTTAGAGGTGGTCAAAGCCTTTATCGCGGCACAACCCGGTGTGCAGCGCATTCGCGGACCACACAGCATTCCCTTGCTGGCCCATGCCAAAGCGGGCGGCGATCCGTCACGTCACGTTTTTGAATTTCTGCAATCCCTCGGAGACGCGGACTCCACGCCCGCCATTCCGCTCACGCCCAACGACCTCGAGGCCATAAAGGGCACCTACATTTTCGGCCATGCCGCAAACCAGCAGATCGACGTGACCATCGACAATTCCCAGGCCGTCTGGACGCGTAAAGGCATGATGGGCCGCCCACTCTTCCATCTAGGCGACCGCCTCTTCTACCCCTGGGGCGCCCCCTCCGTCCGCATCCGCTTTTCGCCAGACGCCGATTCTACGGTAATGACCATCAACGATCCGGACGTCGTCCTGGTAGCCAAGCGCAAGCCATCAACAAAGTAATCTCCTCGCCAATCACCAGTCACCGGCTCTCCTACATCACGGCCGCGTATCAAGCGGATGTTTACTCTTCTCGTAGAATTCGTTCTGAATTTTCAGGCTCTGGTCATCGGCCTTCGCCGCGCGAATAGCTTCCACAATCGCATCGATCCAGTTCTTCATGTTCCATTCGCCAAGCTCTTTCGTCGCCACCGACCCATCGCCCGAATAATGATTGGGGAATCGCGCGTACCACCAGATTCCTGTGTACACGTCTTCCGGCAGATTTACCCGCTTTTGGTCTGCTCCGGATTCGCTCGCCGCTCGGTCAAGGTGCACCAAGTCCGGGTGCGACACCATCGTATTCGAGGTTTCGTTTTCCCCGGCATGATAGTCGATTCCCGTGGATTTTTTCGCCGGGCCGCCTGGCTTGCTGCGTTCTCCATCCAGAACGGTCACCACATAGTCGTGCAGTTTATCCATCTGCGCCTGCCCAAACAAAGGAAGCAGGTGCTCATTTCCGCCATGGCCATTCACGATCAGAATTTTCTTGCAACCGTTCCGCGCCATCTCGTCCGTTGTTTCCTGCAGTAGCTTCAACTGCAGCTCCAGGCTGTACGCTACCGTTCCGGGCTCGTGTTTTGCTTCAAAGATTTGGCCAAAATAATATTCGGGGAAAACGACAGCGTATTCTTGCGCTACCGCTTGCAGCGACGCGTAGCGCACGTTCAACAAATCCGTTCCCAAGGGCAAGTGCGGTCCGTGCTTTTCCAGAATCCCAAACGGCAACAAACAGGTCCCCTTCGATTGCTGGACGCCCAAACGAAAATCCGCCGCGGTCAATTCCTCCCACTTCGGCGAAAGCTTCCCCTGCGCCCGAACGCCCTCCGCTCCAAGCAGTACCATCGCTCCAACCAAAACAACCGTCAGTGCCACCACTCCGCGACGATTCATTTTCATCCCTCCCCATCGCGCGAAGTGTAACGCCACCGAAACGAAAGCGCACCATTCATCCATTCACCCCGTCATTTCGAATGGAGCAGGCCTGCACTTTTTCTTTCCACTCCGCTCCTGCGGAGTGGTCGCCTGCGCAGAGAGAAATCTCTCTTCTTAAGACGAACGGTCCAGGCTTCTCCCAAATCGAAGCCTGGACCGTTCGCATCTTCCCTATCTTAATGCCTGAGGCCGCTCGCTTGTTAGTGAACTGGCTTGATCACCGCTCCCGTCAGCGCTATCGAATTCTGGCCGCCGGCTGCGTTGTCCGTGATGTTGAGTGTCGCCGAATGACTTCCCAAATTGTCGGCGTAGAACAAAAAGTAGATGGTGCAGCTCTTGCCCGGCGCCAGCGTGTTACCGCAAAGGCTGAGGAAGAGGAAGTCGTCCCTGTCCGTATTTGGGCCAAGCGTCAGCCCCATCTTGCTGATGACCAGCGGGCTTGTGCCGCTGTTCTGCAGGCTTACCTGCCCCGTCGCCAAATGGTAGAGAGGCACGTTGCCGAAGTCGAGGCTCGCCGGACTCAGAGTGACGACCGGCCCGCCGCTTCCGCCCGAGACTGTCAACGTGAATCCCTGGCTCGCGCCGCTTCCCACGCCATTGTTGGCTGTGAATGTAATCGGGAAGACCCCGGAAACGGTTGGCGTTCCACTAGCTGTGCCGGTTCCGTCTCCATTGCTTACGAAGTTGATTCCGGCCGGCAGCGCTCCCGTTTCGGAAACAGTCGGAGTCGGAAAGCCCGTGCTTGTCACCTTGAACGAGCCGGCTGTCCCGAGGGTGAAGGCCGCGCTGTTCGCGCTCGTAATCGCTGGCGCCTGATTTACCGTCAACGTAAACGTCTGCACCGCATTGGCGCCAACGCCGTTGCCTGCAGTCATGGTCAAAGTGAAAACACCGCCACTCGTCGGCGTTCCGCTCAACGAACCGGTCGCTGGATTGAAGCCCACTCCCCCAGGCATTGCGCCAGTCGCGCTCAGCGTTGGCGCCGGGAATCCAGTCGCCGTCACCGTAAACGCTCCCAATGTTCCCACTGTAAACGTCGCGCTATTCGCGCTGACGATGGCGGGAGCTTGATTGACTGTAAGCACGAAACTCTGCGTCGCGTCCGGGCTCACGCCATTTGTCGCTGTAATCGTGACTGGATACGTGCCACCCGTTCCGGCTCCCGGCATTCCGCCCAATGCCGCGGTTCCATCGCCGTTGTCGGTGAAGTTCACGCCGCCCGGTAAACTACCCGATGCGGAGATAGCAGGCGTCGGGCTTCCCGTTGTTGTCACGCTGAAGGATCCTGCAGCGCCCGTCTGGAAAGTTGCGCTGCTACCGCTCGAAATCGTTGGTGCCTGATTCTTCGTAATCGGTTCGAGTAAAGCAAACGGAGAGAGGGAAGTGACGACTCCGCACTGTGGGGCCCCCGGCAGGACGGAGCCTGTGCTTATCTGATCCCAATTCCCTGTTGCCTTATTGAAGTGCCACAAGCTCAATCCTGGCAGCACGCCGGTCGGCGTGTTGATGCAGACCGTTATGCTGCCGGTGAACTGTGCGGTCGTCACGATGTCATAGAACACAGGCGGAGGAACCTTGCCGGCTCCGGCAAGTTCGAAATTGGGGGGAAGTGGCGGAGCATTTTGCCCGGTCAGCACCGCAGTGCCGCCCGCTGTCGTCACGTCATCGAATGTCAAAGATATGTCCATACGAGTAACGCCATTCTGATCCAGCGGATTCACTGTCACAGGAGCACCGGCTGCGGTTGGCGTCCCATTGAGAATCGCTCGGATCACGTTGTTTCCGGAATCCGCAATCAGCAGATTTCCGGCGCCGTTAAAAGCAACTCCGCGCGGAACGAAGAATTCTGCAGCGAGAGGATCACCGCCGTCTCCGCTGTACCCTTGATTTCCATCTCCGGCAATTTTGGATAGCGCCGTGCCCGTGGATCCCAGGAATCCATCAGATCCAGGATTCACCTTAAAGAGTTCCGTAGCGCTGGCGTCCGCGTTGGCAAGAAACGCGTTCCCTGCTTTATCGAACGCAATACCCGCAAACCAGGCAAAACCGGCAAGCGACGCTGGAGTATTAAAGACTCGGCCACTCCCTGCGTTTGCAGCTATGAATTGTTGCCCAGGAGCCGGCGAGGCCATGTCCAGACCGTTGTACCATCCGATCACCAGGTCGCCGAAATTGTCGAATGCCATCGAATCCGCGCCCGTGTCCCCCAAGATGTTCGTTTCGTTGATTATGCCTGTCGTGGCATCCACACGATAAAAGATGTCGCAACCGGAATGGATGAAAACGTTTCCACCTTTGTCGATTGCCAGATAATCCGGTGCAGCCAAACTTGCCTGGGTTGCGGGAATGCTGTCCGCCGGCCCGCACGACGGCACGCCATTTCCGGCAAACGTCGTGATGATCTCTCCCGGATCGCCTGTAATCAAAGTTGACCCAGACTTCGGCGCCACCTTGCGCACCACACTGTCGCAACGATCAGCAAAAAGCAGGTTCCCCGAAGCGTCGAAGACCATTTGCATCGGGCATCCAATCTTGGCCGAAGTCGCTGCTCCACCATCACCAGTGAAACCAGAGACTCCGGTACCAACCACGGTCGTGATGACACCGCTCACGCTGTCGATTCGCTGGATACGCGATTTACCCGTATCGGAAACAAAAATGTTGCCCTGAGGATCCACAGCGACATATGTCGGACTCGCAAACGGGTCGCCTGGCGCTCCCGGTGAAAATGTCGTGACCACCTGCTGGGCGTGCGCGCTTACGCCCAGCAAAAAGCTCAGCACCATCATGGCAAGAACCTTCGCCGCGCGGCCTGCCGAACCCATCCTGTTTCGAAATGTATTCTCTTCTCTCATGATTTTCTCCATTTCCGCATCTCCGCCGAGCACTTGGGTGTGCTCTCGACCGGTTGCCCAGGCGGGGGACTCCCGGGCTCTCTGTCCTACACATGCGAAAAAGGCAGAGGGATTGGCTCACACCGGTCACGCGAGAAGCTTGTGGCGTCTCGAAATCGTCCATGACCCCTTCCCTTCCATGGGGTTTAATCGGATTGACAATCCTCAACCTACCCGAATATCCTGCCTCCCATTGTCGTTGCCCCGCGACGGACGGAGTTATTCTTGGAGCACTCCGGGTCTCATCAAGTCACCGACTTGCTTGCTCGTTGGCGCTCTGGTGATCGCTCCGCACTGGACTCCTTGATGCCGTTGGTTTACGTGGAGAGCTCCGTTTTTTTCCGGCCTCTCCATTGAAGACACATCCGAAGTCCTGGGAGTCTCTCCAGCCACCGTCAAGCGCAGTTGGACAACCGCAAGGGCCTGGCCTTACCCCGTGATGAACCGGAGCGAAGCCGTATGAACCCGGAACAGTGGGAACGCATTTCCCAAATTTTCGAGAAGGCACTCGCCCTTCAAGGGCAGGCGCGGGAATCGTTTCTGAATCATATTTGTGCGGGCGACGCGGAATTTCGACACGAAGTGGACTCCCTGCTTGCTTCTCACGAAGAAGCCGGAAGCCACTTCTTGAATGCAGCTGACGGCAGCCTCGGGAATGCCGATCAGCCTCGCCTTTCGGCCGTACAGCCCGGTCGAAGAATTGGCCCTTACCTCGTTTCCGAGGAAATCGGCCACGGCGGCATGGGGGAAGTTTTCGCGGCGAGTCGCGCCGACGGTCAATACGAAAAAAAGGTTGCGTTAAAACTGGTTCGAAGTGGTTTTGACACTTCGTTTGTTCTCGAGCGTTTCCGCAATGAGCGCCAGATCCTGGCCGGTCTCGACCATCTGAATATTGCCCGCTTCTTGGACGGTGGGACCACCGACGACGGCATTCCCTATCTCGTGATGGAGCTCGTGGAAGGTGCTCCCATCGACACCTACTGCGATTCGCGCAAGCTCTCCGTGACTCAGCGCCTCCTGCTTTTTCGTCAGGTTTGTTCAGCGGTCGAGTACGCGCACCAGCGTCTCGTTATTCACCGCGACATCAAGCCCAGCAACATTCTCGTAACCAAAGACGGCATCCCCAAGCTCCTCGATTTCGGGATCGCCAAAATTCTCGATTCCTCCGGCGGCACAGAAGTTACCTCGCTCCGCCCCATGACTCCCGAATACGCAAGCCCCGAACAAGTCCGCGGCGAACCTATTTCGACCTCCTCCGATGTGTATTCACTCGGCGTGGTTCTCTACCAGCTCCTGACCGGGCGTTCTCCCTATCGCGTGGACACTCGAACACCCGGACGCCTTGAGCAGGCCATCACGCAGGACGAACCCGAAAGGCCGAGCACTTCCATTCAGCGCTCCCAAACCACCGCCACGAACGGCGATTCGCGCGAACTCACCCCTGAATCGGTCAGCGAAACGCGCGAATCCACTCCTCTTCGCCTGAAAAAACGCCTCCGCGGCGATCTCGATTTCATTTTGCTGAAGGCGCTGCGCAAAGAGCAGCCTCAGCGCTATGCCTCCGTCGAGCAATTCAGCGAAGACATTCGCCGCCACCTCGAAGGAATTCCCGTCGCTGCCAGGAAAGGCACGTGGACCTACCGAGCCGGAAAGTTCATCCGTCGCCACAAAGCCAGCGTTCTTGCCGCCGCGCTGGTATTCGTCACGCTAGTCACTGCGGTGGCTGTTACGGTACGCGAGTCTCGCATCGCGCAGCGGCGCTTCAACGACGTCCGCAAACTCGCGAATTCCCTAATTTTTGAGATCCACGATTCCATCGCCACTCTTCCCGGCGCAACCAAAGCCCGCAAGTTGATCATGGACAGATCTCTCGAGTATCTGGATAGTCTGGCCAAGGAATCTGGCAACGACCCTGACCTTCTACGCGAACTCGCGACTGCCTACGGTCGTATCGGCGCCCTCCAGGGCAGCCCCGCCGAATCCAACCTGGGCGATACGAAATCCGCAATGGTTAACCTCCAGAAATCTCTCAGCCTTCGCGAAACGCTTGCGCGCCAGAATCCGAAGAATAGCAAAGACCAGGTGGAACTGGCCGTGGCTTATCTCGATTATTCTGATTTTCAGAGCGGTGCCGCTGGAAATGGGGCGCTTGCTTATGAGTACGCCAGGAAGGCTGTAACGATTCTTGATCGGGAAGCGCTGACGTCTCCGAATGACTTTAGAACTCTGGCTGAGTCTGCCCGCGGCTACTTCTGTCTTGGAGCCATCGAGATCGGCGAAGGCGTCATGGGTCAAACCGGGACTACGGTTGGTGCGGTCGCCGACCTCGAGGCCGCTTTGGACAGAACTCGCAAAGCGCTGCTGGTCTCTCCGAACAACCCTGCATTGATTGGCCACGAGGCCAGTGTTTCCGCTGTCTTGGGTGACGCCAGGATGAAGCTCGGCGACCGCCCCGGTGCGGAGGCCGCCTTCCAGCACGCTCTTGTCATCCTGAATCGTCTCAACACAAAACAGGACAATATCATCGCCATGTCCAACTTCTCGACCGTGATAACCAAGCTCTCAGACGTCCACCTCGTCGAGGGAAAAAACGACGAGGCCCTGGCAGATCTTCGCAAGGCACTAGATATGGGCCAGCAGATCCTCGCAAAGGACCCCCACAATGAAATGTTGCAACGCAGCGCCGCAACCGACTACGCACTCATGGGCCACGCACTGATTGAAACGGGCAGACCCTCGGAAGCCGCTCCATACCTTGTGAAAGCAATCGCCATGGTTCAGTCCGCACCGTCGCAAACTCCACTTACCCGCACGCTCGAAGGAATTGCACGCGCATGGCTCGGCCAATCTCTCGAAGGGCAACACAAGATTCGCGAGGCGTTCGAGGAATACAGAAAGTCCAAGGCATTGCTCGGTTTTTTCCGTGAAACTGGGATCAAGAACACCCGCATCCAGACCTATTTTTCCGTGGACTGCGATTTCCTAGCCGGGGCCTTGATCAAGATCTCGGACTTCGAGGGCGCAAGAAAGGAATATGAAGAATCACGGACCACGCTCGAACCGCTTTTGAAGGAGAATCCGGAGGAGCAGGAAGTGATGTACGCTCTCGCCGGTACATACACTGAAGAGGGCGATTTATCCGTTAAACTCGCGGACCTCGCCAAAACTCCCGAAGAAAGACTGGCCAGCTCGCAAGCCGCCGCGGCCTGGTTCCAAAAAGGCCTGGACGTTTGGACTAAAATCTCCAATCCCGCTCGGATTAATTCTTCGGGCCTCGATGTCGCTCTCCCCGGAGAAGTGTCAGCTCGTCTTGCGGACTGCCGCGCACGCATCGCAAAATTCAGCGATTCTCAAGCAGGAAAAAAGATCTCTCCGAATTAGCCTCTTGGTCCCCGCCAATTCGGTCACACCTCGGCGCTGTAGCCGCCCTCCTGAGAGGACGGGGTGTTCTCCGTCCCCAAACCCATCATCCCGCCCTTCCTAAGCTGTCACATAGTCTCCGAGCTTCTTCGTCGCGAATGAATCAAAACGGCAATCGCCCATATTCCACCTCGGGTCTAGGACACCGCGGAGGGTACCCCAGGTTCGGTTTGTGAACCTGGGTCTTGGTGTTGTTTCTTCTACGTCTACTACCCACTCTCCACTACCCACTCTCTGCTATACTTCCCGCAATCTCGCTGCCGGCGTCAGAGCTTCCCAGTCCTGCACATGCCGGCTTCTCAGGTGGAATGATGCGTCACAGACTTTTCCTCCTCTTGCTCTGCGGACTTCTTCTCGTTCCCGCCCTTTCCGCGCAAGAAGCTCAAAAAGAAAAAAAGGTCCTCAAGAACGCCGACATTCTCTCCATGGTCCAGAACCACTTCGACGACGAAACTCTGATCGCCGCCATCGAAGCTTCGGATACCGATTTCGATATTTCCGGCGACTCGCTGATCGAAATGAAAAAGCAGGGAGTCAGCTCTGCCGTCCTTCGCGCCATGCTCCAGGCCACGCAACGCAACCGCCGCGCCGCAACGGCCGCTGCCGCGGCTCCCGCGAATCCAGCGAGCTCCGCGCCGCCTCAGGAAACCGCACCGCCGCCGGCGGCCGCAGCTCCGACCGCCCCTGCGAATCCGCCTGCCGCTTCCACTCCTGAGCCTGTCGCACCGCCCGCGAGGCGCCAGTGCATCCCGTGGGTTCGGGGCCTGCGATGATAGTGCCTGGCGGGAGCCGCGGCATGAGTGCCTCCGGAATGAACTCCCAGCAAATGGCCGCCATGCAGGCGCAACTTGGATCGATGGGTATGGGCGGAATGCTCGGCGGAATGTTTTCCATGTCCTCCTACACCCCGGAACAGATGCCGCACGTCTTCTTGATGCCCGGCATGAACGGGGCGACCAACCCTGGCGTAAGCAAGGAGAAACAGGAAGTTTCCCCATCGACAGCTCAGATCGCGCAATCGAAATACAAGGCTGGCGGTGTAAGCCCGGGCGGCATGATGCTGCGCAGCCTGGCTACCGAAGGTCTGAGCTTCGCGGCCATGGGCGCCGGGCCTGCCGGAATGATGGCCATGTCCGCATTCTCCATGGCTTCCGGCGTAATGCCCGGCATGCGCCCGGGAATGCCGAGCACCACGTACGTCTGGGGTCTCCCGGGACGCAAATCGTCACGGGAATTTTCGAACCTCACTCCCATGTTCCAGTTGAATTACGGCGACATCCCTGGCGTTGACCCCGACGCTTTCGAGCCGGTTATCATCAAACTTTTTCAGACCAAGGACAATTATCGGCTCGTCGGCGCCACGCAAATGAAAATGAGCACCAAGACGATGATGTCCGGCGGCGGCCCTGAAAACGGCAAATGGATTTCCGAGGAACGATGGCCGACGCGGGTCGACAAGGAAGAGCGCGGCTTCTACATCCTGCACGTCGATCAACCGTTTGAGCCCGGCGAATATGCTGTAGTCCTTCGCCCCGTAAAAGGTTACAAAGCAACGCCATCCGGATTTGGCGGAGGCGCTCAAGTTTTTTATTCCGTCTGGGATTTCAGCGTCCCCGGAACTCCGCCGGAAGATAACGGCAAGAAAAAGAAGAAGTGAGTCACTTCCGGACTCGCACGGCTTAAGCGGAAAGGTAGAAGAAGTTCAGCAACACAAGCAGCGAATTGAACAGCGCATTGAACTGCGCCGCGAGGTTCGGTTTTTTGCTTCAGCTTACGGCGTCCCAGCTTTGACGATGTAAGCGACGATGATTGTGTCGATGCCGGCAAGCCCAACCGAAGGTTTGAACAGCATCACTTCTCCGACGCGCCCTTCGATCTCTTTTTCCAAAGATCCCTGGCTGATTGCCGAAAAAGCATTTGAGCGGCTTATATTCGGGCATTGTGCAAAAGCCGCGCCTCGCAGCGGTGAGCCATTTTCCATCTGCAGCCGAAGGTGATGCGTTTTCTCGTCCTCCGTGGCCTGGCCTAAGACTCGCAAGCTCATCGCGGTCGTCGAGATCGAGGAGCACTGCAAGGCCAGCGCGCTGCCGTTGATAAAAATAATTTGCTCGCCGTCAAACGAGCCGTCGTCGTGAAACGTGATCGGTACGTCGATCGGACCCATGTGTTTCTCCGCATG
Organism: uncultured Acidobacteriota bacterium; assembly: GCA_963718785.1. Classification (GTDB taxonomy): domain Bacteria; phylum Acidobacteriota; class Terriglobia; order Acidiferrales; family UBA7541; genus Acidiferrum. Next base: position 142,374 of record CAVQZW010000002.1, read on the forward strand.
AACCATGGACATCTGGATGTTCTGGTCATACGAAACGCGCACCGCGTAATGCACGGGTTCGCAACCGCAGCTCTCGTCTCCCTTGAATTCTCCGCCCGTGGCATCCACCCAATCCTGCGCGCGCTTGACCATTTCCGAGCGTGAAATACTGGGAGGCAAATCCCGGTAGGGATCCGTAAAAGCTATCGCTTGTCCTCTGTCATTCAGTCCGCGAGTCCCTTCGAACGCGACGCGATTGAAATCGGCAAAATCGGTATTGGTCCTGATGTGATTTACAAACCGTTCTCCTTTGCCCATAAAGCGTTTGATTTGTTTACAGATCGTGGCCGCCGGCCTGGGTTGGTGGTATCCATCCATAAAATTCATCTCGGGAGGCGGCGTGTCCCACCCCGGCAAGCCGCTATGGCAATCCTGACAGGGCGCCCGGCTGCCTGTGGGATTTTCACGAGCGCCGCCAGCGTGGTGTCCGTTCTCGGAAAAGGCGTCGACGCCGCCGTGGCAGTTCGCGCAACGATCTTCGCCGGTAAATGCAGCAGCTACTTTTGCAAACGCGGCAATCGATTTTTGCGTCTGCTCATCAGACAACGGACAGACCGCTCCCGTTGTGGAAGATTGGCCCTTCGAAGGAGTGGTTTGTGCCACAGCGGTTGCCGCCGCAATCAGAACGCCGGCAAACAGGGTAGCCGTCCAGAGCTTTGCGCGTTTTTCCAGATTCGTCATTCAGGTTATCGCCAAAGGAATTACAGGCATCCCGATTTCATTTTAAGCAACATACGATGAGGCTTTTTCCGCGTCAATACCCTGCGAGCCCGGGCAATCGGATACCGCGAAAAGTAGGTGTATACTCTCTGCCCGCGGGAGGCCTAGCCGAGTTTCCTCCCCGGCGTTTCAAAAAAATTGAAGACGAAGCGGGGCCCGCTCCACTTTCTTCCCCGACTTTCGCTGGTTGGGAGTGCACATATGCCGGAATACGCACAGAAGGACAGACCACTCTCGGTAACCACACCGCTCGGCAAGGACATGCTGGTCATTACGCGCTTACACGGCCAAGAGTCCATATCCCAGCTCTTCCAATTCCGGCTGGACCTCCTTGCCGAGGTTGGCACGGAAATTCACTTCGAGAAAATCATCGGGCAAACGGTGACGGTGGAAATGCAGCTGGTGGACAAGACCAAGCGATATTTCAACGGATTGGTGAAAAGCTTCAGCCAGGGGTGGCGGGAAGAGCGCTTCATCCATTACTCGGCGGAAATCGTGCCGAAGATCTGGCTGCTCTCGAAGAAAGTGCGAAGCCGGATTTTTCAACACCTGACGGTACCGGAAATCATTCACCAGGTTTTGACGGGCTACGAAGTGAAATATGAAACGCAGGCGACCTACTACCAGCGGGATTATTGCGTGCAGTACCGCGAATCAGATTTCGATTTCATCAGCCGCTTGATGGAGGAAGAAGGAATCTACTATTTCTTCGAGCACTCCAAAGACAAGCACACGATGAAGGTGACAGACATTCCCAATCAGCATCCGTCGGTCGCTGGACAAACCAACGTGATCTACGACGAACTGGCAGGCGGGGAACGGGAGGACATGCGCATCCGGGCCTGGGAGAAAACTCAGGAGATGCGCTCCGGCGAATATACGCTTTGGGACCATTGCTTCGAGCTGCCCGGCAAGAATCTGCAAGTGAAGGAAAAGACCATCGAGAGCGTGGCCGCAGGGAAGGTTTCGCACAAACTGAACGTCGGGGGAAACGATCAACTCGAGATTTACGATTACCCCGGCGGGTATGCGCAACGATTCGACGGGATCGATCCAAGCGGCGGCCCGCGACCGCAAGATTTAAAGGACGTTTTCCGCGATAGCGAGCGGACCACTCGAATACGGATGGAACAGGAAGAAGTTCGCACGATTGCAATCGAAGGAAAAAGCAATTGCGGAAACTTCAGCGCCGGATACAAATTCAATCTCGAGCGGCATTTCAACGGTGACGGCCCTTACTTGCTCACCCATGTCGAGCACGATGCACGAATGGAAGGCAATTACCAAACCGGTGACTTCGACAAATTCGATTACCAAAATAATTTCACTTGTATCCCGTTTGCGCTCTCTTATCGACCGCAGCGGGTAACGGCGAGACCAGCGATTTCCGGCAACCAGACCGCCACGGTAGTCGGGCCGCAGGGCGAGGAAATTTTTACGGACAAATACGGCCGCGTGAAGGTGCAATTCCACTGGGACCGCGAGGGAAAGAAGGATGCCAGCAGCTCGTGCTGGATTCGCGTGGCGCAAGTGTGGGCGGGCAAAGGGTGGGGTGCGTTTTTCTGGCCGCGCATCGGCCACGAAGTGGTGGTGGTCTTCGAAGAAGGTGATCCGGATCAGCCGCTCATCATCGGGAGCGTTTACAATGCCGAAAACATGCCGTGGTTCGAGCTGCCGAAGTTAAACATGTTCAACGGAATCAAGTCGTCCAGCGTGCGCGGGCAAGCGGGCAAGCACTACAACGGGCTGGTGTTCGTGGACAAGAAAGACCAGGAACATTTGGCGGTCCATTCTGAGCGTCACATGGTCTTCAATGCGGAATACGACAAGACGTTCCGGGTTGGACGACACCAGGGAGAGAAGGTCCCAGGTGCACGCACCCTGACTGTCGGCCGCTTGCCGGGAGGGGGAGGAAGCGGGGGTGGGGGGCCGAACGAAAATCTGTTTCCTCAGCCGGAACCTCAGGCAATTCTGGGACTGAACTCGAGCGTCGTTTTCGGGGGAAACTTCCAGCTCGCAGTGCCGCTGAACTTTCAGTTGGCGCTCGGGAGCAACATTCAGATTTGCCTGAATCCGGCCAGCTTCGTGGACATCTTCCCTGTTGCAGCCGTGCCGACGGAGGCGATGTCGGCCGCACTCGGCAGCGGCTTCGGCGGAAACATGCAGCTAACGCTGGGGACCAATGCCAACTTCGTGATGGGACAGAGCTACGACATCAATCTTGGTCCGCGAAGAATTCCGATCGACACGCATGACAAAACGGCTATCCAACCGGTAGCACTGCCGATGGGGCTGATTTTCTTCGGCGTAGTGATCGCCTTTCTGGTCGCGTACGACTTGATTCACGATGATGATGGGCGCGCTTTTCTCCTGTTGACGTTTCAGTCGGTGATGCAGATACTCCTCGCCGTTCTTATGAAGACGCAAACGCTTTATCATGAAGTGGATGAAGACGGAAAAAAAGTAATCGCGGGAAGCTTTGTTGCGAACCCCGCGAGCACGGCAAAACCTTGTTCCACGTTATCCGGGCTCGTCGAAACTGCGGGCATAATAACTCTCTTCGAAGTTCCCTTTTTGCTGGAAAGCATTGGAGAGACGCAGCTCGATGCCACGCCAAGCTCGAACACAGTAGGGCCGGGACAGACGGCATCGGGATCCCAATAGAGGTAAGGAGCACATTTTATGCAGCCACCAAAGGATTTGAGTTCACAAGAGGGGCCAATGGAAGAAGAAAAGAAAGATCTGGGCGCGGGCTCCGGCGGCGGGCCGGAGACAGTAGAACACTCCCATTTTTTTGACGGCACGTATTCGGTGACGGCAAACCAGATCGAAGTGTTGAGCCGACCACCGCTGCCCCCGGCGCCTCCCGGGCCAAACATGATCACCATTCTGGCGGCGGGGTTGGGAGTGGACGGCAAAGTGAACGTGCGCGGCAGCCAGGGCGTGCGTGTCACGAGCGGGCCGCCTCCTCTTCCGCCGACGGCTTCGGACTCCGTCAATGGTGTGGAGATCATCGTGAGCGAGGCGCAAAACGTGACTGTGCAAAGGGGCCTGATTCCGGGCGTGGACCAGAAAATCGAAATGACGCCAGGCAATATCACGATCGATGGCGGAGTGGGCACCATCACGATTCAGAGCCTGACGGAGATCACGCTGTCGGTTGCGGGCGGGATGAGTTCAATCACTTTGACGCCGGCGGGAATCACGATCCAGGGAATCCTGGTTCAAATCAACTAGCGCTGCGAGGAGATCATTTCGTGCCCAATGCTCCTCTAGTGAAGATCAAGGCAGCCACGGCGGAAGAGGTGTGCGTGAATTTCGACCTCAAAAAGGAGGCCAAGCCGCTCTTGACGAACGGGATGGCACCGCGCGCGTTCCTGGAAGCTTTGCTTGGGAACAAACAATACCTCGCGGGGATCGACTTTCTTTGCCATGCGCTTGCTCCGCGCGATGCGATCTGGTGGGGCTGTTTGTGTTTGCAGCATGCCATGGGCAGTAGCCTTTCCGACGCGGACAAGGCGGCGTGCAAAGCGGCGGTGCGCTGGATTTTTGCGCCGACGGAAGAAAATCGAGCCGCAGCGAAAGCCCCTGCCGATGCCGCGGGTCCGGCCTCGCCGGCAGGAGGCTTGGCAAGCGCCGCGACCTTCACGGGAGGAAGTATTGCCCCGCTCAAGGCACCACCCGTGCCGCCTCCGCCCTTTGCGCCGGCAAAAGCAGTGGCTGGCGCCATCAAACTCGCGACGACGAAAGCGGATCCCGTGAAAATAGCGGAAACGCAAAAGTTGTACCTGGAGCTAGGCATTGGAGTGGCCGAAGGACGATATTCCCACGTGGACATGCGTGGAATGACGGCGATTCGCGGGTGATTCAATGAGCGAAAGAACAGAGAACGATTTGAGGGAGGGCTAGCCATGGGAATGCCCGCCGCGCGCATCACTGATATGCACGTTTGTCCGATGGTGACAGGGGTAGTTCCGCATGTGGGCGGGCCGATTCTTCCGCCAGGATGCCCGATGGTTCTGATCGGCGGTTTGCCCGCGGCGCGAGTGGGCGACATGGCTACCTGCGTGGGCCCGCCGGATGTGATCATCCTCGGTTCATTCACGGTTCTGATCGGTGGGCAACCGGCTGCGCGGCTAACGGACATGACGGCGCATGGCGGCACGATTATTCTTGGCTGGCCCATGGTTCTCATCGGACCATGACAAACCCAGCAGCCTTCGAGGACATTTTTTATGAGTGAAACAGCGGCAGCGATACCTTATGAAAAGCAGTTCGATATGCAGGCGAGCCGGACGTGCGGCGCCGCATGCCTGAGCATGGTGTATCGTTCGTTCGGCCAGGAAGTTTCCCAGCGAATGATCTGGCCGCTGATCGCTAAAAAAAATATTTATGGAAGCATCGCTTCAACGACGCACTTGATGGCGGCCGATGCAGTGACACGGGGATTTTCGGCGGTGGCGATTCAAGCGCGGCATCCGCTGCAGGCATTGCGCGTTTGCCGGGATGCGGGAATCCGGGCCATCATGAACCATCGACTACAGCCCGACTCACCAGCCGGGCACTACACGGTATTCGTGGACCTCGACGATACGAACGTTAAGGTGCACGATCCGTTCTTCGGTCCCTCGCGCAAGGTGGCGCACGATGTGTTTCTTGATCTTTGGCAGCCGCGGCTTCCGAAGTCAGAGATCGTCGGAAACTTTTTGATTGGGATCGCAGCTGGAGAATCGAAAGAGGCTCCTCCTTGCGAGACCTGCCACACACCCTTCGTCAAACGCGTTCAGTGCCCTCGATGCAAAAACGGAGTGTCTCTAGAGCCTTTAGCGCTGCTCGGCTGCATGAACAATGCCTGCGCCGCAAGGCTCTGGAATTACGTATGCTGCCCTACATGCGATTTGACGTGGAATTTCACGGTTGAAGCGCCGCGAACATCGGCGGGAGCTAGTGCGTCCGTGCCTGAGGCCGCCGCGCCTGCTGCACCTGCGGCTCCTCCCACGGCTGGAGCCCCGCCGACCGCAGCTGCCTCTTCCTCTGCGGATCCATTGAATTTCAGCAAACTTTTCGAAGAGCTGGATAAGTTTTGCAATCAAGTCCTGACGATTCCCGGAGCCGCGAGCCATCCCGAAATCAAGAAGCAATTCGACTTCATCAAAGCCAGCAAAGAGCAAATGTTGCTAGCGCACGCGGAGTCGATGGTGAATCGGAAGATACATCAAGACCAACTGGCTACTCTTGCGCAAGGAGCAAAACAGCGGCAGGAAGCTCATCAGAAAAAACTGGACGAACTCAATAAGCCGCTTGCGGCTCTGGATGGAGACGCGCTCGCCCGAGCGCTTCTGAAGAACGTGGGACTCGTCAACTGAGCAGTGACAGCGATTCCGCGGCCGTGGATTGCTGGTGAAAAAGCGAGAAGTTAGTCGAAAAGATCGGGCTGCTCGCGAGTGATGCGATCCCAAAGTGGTTGAAACTGGAACCAACCTACGAGTGGCATGCCAACCTGCGAATGGGTCAACTTCGCGACTTCATGAGGGATTTTGCGCGGCTCGCCGGCGGCTTCGGCGAGCAATTGAGACTGGCAAGAGCGGTCCATAGTGATAAACCACCAGGCCGCTTCGTCAACCGTCTGGCCGACGGTGAGCAAGCCGTGGTTCGACAAAATCGCGGCTTTCTTGTTGCCAAGCGTTTTGGCGATGCGGTCGCCCTCGTCGGTGCCGTAGACGACTCCGGTGTAGTCATCGAAGACGACATGGTCCTCATAGAAGGCGCAAGCATCCTGCGTGAACGGATCGAGGAGGCGGCCGAGAGAGGACCACGTCTTTCCGTTGAGAGAATGCGCGTGAGCGGCGGCGATGACGTCGGGGCGAGCTTTGTGAATGCGCGAGTGGATGGCGAAGGCAGCGGCGTTCACTTCGCGATCACCTTCGACGACTTCACCCTGATCGTTGACGAGCAAAAGATCCGAGACACGAATCTGGCTGAAATGGATCCCAAAAGGGTTGACCCAGAAATGGTCGAGGCGTTCGGGGTCACGAGCAGTGATATGTCCGGCGACGCCTTCATCGAATCCGCATTTTGAGAACAGGCGGAAAGCACCGGCGAGCCTTTCTTTGCGGTGGCGGCGCTCTTCGGCGGGGGTGGCAAACACCGGAGGGCGCGGAATTCGTTCCAAGCGAGTTTTAACTTGAGCCATAAAATCCTCCCTGTCGTGTTTGCCTACTATATCGGATTCCGGCTGAAAGTGAGGATGGTTTCGCAGCGATGCGCATCGAGAGGGGCCGGGGTGCGATGGCGAAAGCGAGGGGTGACGATTCGCTTGACCAGCGGAGAGAGTGTTGGTTACTGTTTGAAAAGATTCCGGGTGGTCAGGCTACGACTTCATGGTTCCTCGGGGACTTTTCGCCGCGCGTATTTTAACTGTTGTGCTGAGTCTGAGCGGATTGCTGCTTGACGCACACGTCTTGCGTGCGCAGAGACCCGGCGGAGCGGGCGGTGCTCCGGTGGGGCAACGGTCGGGTGCGCCATCCACAATCTTTTCGAATGACGTTCCCGTGGATGTACTGGTGAGCGTGCGGGAACCAACTGGAATGCCTCTGGCAGGGTATGCTCTGGTAAAGCTGTCGTCGGAGAAGGGCGTGCACCTGACGGCCTCGACGAGAGACAACTCGACAGCTACGTTTCCGCAAATGCAGGCGGGCGAGTACGAGATTGAAGTAAGCGCGTTGGGTTACAAGACCGCCACAGAACACGCTTCCGTCTTCACAGGAGGCACCACCTGCAACCTCTATATTTATCTGCACAACGAAGGCGAAGGATCGTCCGGAAACAGCGCGCCAAGCGGAACGATCATGACGCCGCGGCTGCAAGGAGATATCGATAAGGGGTTGGACAAGATGCGCCGGCATCAATACGACGCGGCGCGGACACAATTCGAAAAGGCTGCAAAGATGGCGCCGGGCAATCCGGACGTTCAGTACCTGCTCGGCATGGTGGAATATGTGCAGGAGCATTTCGAGGCGGCACGGACAAAATTTCAGGCGGCGCTTTCGATCTATCCTGCGCATGAGCGGTCGCTGCTGTCGCTAGGGGAGCTTCAGCTTCGAACGGGAGATGCGGCGGGGGCGACGCAGACTCTCGAGAAGGCTTACCAGTTGAATGGCGCGGACTGGCGAACGCACTGGTTGCTCGCCAACGCGTATGACGAGCAGAGAAATTATGAGAAGGCATTGCCTCACGCAATGCGCGCGGCGGAACTTGGAAAAGAGAATGGCGCAGCAGCATGGATGCTTGGCGGACAAATCCTGGTCCAGATGGGAAGGCGAGAGGAAGCGCGGAAGGCGTTCGAAACGGTGGTGCGCAGTTTTCCAAATGATTCCGCCGTGGCTGGAGCAAAATCGCAGATCGCTGCGCTAGACAGAGCGGCGCTTACTGCGGTTTCAAATGTGGTTTCAACGCCACCCGCAGTGCCGCCTTCCCCGCCGCCGGCACCAGTGGCTGTACGTCCGTGGGCGCCACCAGATATTGACAGCAAGGAATATCCGGCGGTCGAGGATGTGGCGTGTTCGGAAAACGAAATCGTTTTGCGGACGCAGGCCAAGATGATGCACCAACTGGGGAACTTCGAGAAATTTCTGGCCACGGAACACATCGAACATCAAGAAGTGGACGGCCACGGAATTCCGGGGCCGGTGCGCGAAAAAGATTTCAACTATCTGATATTTGTGCAACATCCGCAGCCGGGGATGTCTTTTCTGGAGGAGAAACGAGATGGCGGAGACAACCTCGACTCGTTTCCGACCGCGTTGGCCACGCAGGGGCTGGCGGCTCTGGCGCTGAGCGTTTTTGATCCCAGCTACGAGGGAGATTTCAAGTACAAGTGCGAAGGGTTGGGAACGTGGCGCGGACAAGCGGTTTGGCGGCTGCGTTTCGAACAAAAGCAAGAGGTGAAGTCGCGCATTCGAATGTGGACGAACAGCCGCGGCACGTACGCGATACCGCTGAAGGGCCGAGTATGGATTGGGGCGAGCAGCTACGACGTGCTGCACATCGAGACGGATCTTCGCGAGCCCGTGAAGGAGATTGAACTGACGCGGGATCACCTGCTGATCGACTACGGACCCGTGAAGTTCGAGAAAAGCGGAACGACGCTATGGCTGCCGTGGGATGCGGAGATGTTCATGGAATTGCGCGGAAAGCGGTACCACCACACGCACACACTGAGGAACTACATGCTGTTTTCGGTGGATTCCGCGGGTGCGATCTCAAAACCGAAGGAACAATGAAGAGCGAATAGTAAAGAGAGAATAGTGAGTAGCCGAGGCGAGTAGTTGGGAGTTAGGTGACAGGAATTGAGTGAAAAAGAAAACGCCCCCGAGATTGCGGGGGCGTTTCGCTGAGAGCGCGCGTTGAGGACGAAGCCGCAGCGAATTACTGCTGGGGCGGCTTTGTTGCAGGCGGCTGAGCGGCCGGCTTAGGTGTAGTGGCGGCCGGCTTGGTCGCGGGAGCCGCAGCGCCGCCGGTCTTGACGGGATACTGCTGATCGTAAAGGCGAATGATGTCCTGAGTTACATCGACCTGGTTCGAAGCATAGAGAATGGGGGAGTTCTGGCCGGAGGTATCCAGAACGACGCTGAAGCCGTTCTCGCGGGCGAAGCGGTCAAGAACGTCGACCATCTTGCGGCCAATGCGCTCGAGGACGTCTTGCTGCGCAGCAGTGGCGTCTTCCTGAAAATCGTTACGGCGACGGTCGAGACGCTGAGTGAGGCGTTGGCCCTCGGCGGTGAGGCGGGCTTCTTCTTCCTGGCTAAGCTTGCCCTGACCAGCTTGCAGCTTTTGCTGAAGATCATTGATCTGCTTGGTCAAAGCGTCGATTTCGGAGGAACGCGGCGCGAATTGGGATTGCAATTCGGCAGAGGCTTGTTTGCCCTCAGCTGTGCTTCCGATGGCACCGCGAAGATTGATGATAGCTACGCCCTTTACGGGCGCGGCGGCGCCAGCCGCAGGGGCCGCTTGGGCCCAGGCTGCTGCCGTGCCGACCAGGCATGCTGCGCACAGAGCAGCAGATCTCAGAACAATTCTCAAATTCACTTTATTCTCCTTGTTTTTGGGTGATCCCGATGAACTCGAGACCAACCGGAACCAATCGTTGATTGGCTTGAACCTGTTTCCGCCTACCTGCGCCACGCGCGGGCACCACACAAACCCCAAAGTATAGCTGAGCCACTCGCCGCACTGCAATCAGAAAGCGAGAGGGCTTTTGGGTGTTAGTCGATCCCGTATTTAGGCAAACGATTGGCGCCCTCCTAATTCGGCATCGGGAAAATGAGCAGCCGGTTGTTGGCCTGATCCACGATAACGGCAAGATTCGTGAATTGATCGATGGCAACACCGAACTGACCAGAACCCGGGAGGCCAATTGTTTTGACGGTCTTCAGCGGACTCGAAGTTGTATCGACGAGCGAAGTCGTGCTGCCAGCCAGATTGGTGGTCAGAATCGCTCCGGTTTCCGGATTCAAGGCCAGGGCCGTCGGATTGATGCCGACGTTCACAGTGATGGCGCCGCCAGAATCGGGGTTATAGGAGGAGATTACGTTTCCGCCGCTGGAACTGGCATAAAACACGCCGAGGTTTGCCGTGCCAGTCGAAACCGTGGGGTCAAAGACGATCCCTGTGGACGGGGCGGTGACGCTGCCGGTGACTGCCGACGTACTTAAGATCGGTGTGGCTAGACCGATGTCAACGACTTGCAATGCCCCCTGGGGGGCGGAACCATTGATGAGTTGGAGCGAAGTGACGACGGCAATGCCTTGATTGTTCGTGCCGCGATCCGGATCGATAGCCACGGCCGTGGGTTGTTGGAAGCCGCCGATGCTAATCGGAGTAAGCGTAGTTGGAGGAGGGCTTGCAGAGAGCGCGCCGAGGTTGATCTCGGTGACGGTATTGGAGCCCGTGTTGGCGATAATGGCAGCACCGGTCGCGTCATTGATGGCTACGCCTGTGGGATTCGTCCCAGTGGAAACATCCGGGACGGCAAGTGAGCCCTTAACCAAATCAACGATCGAGGCCGTGCCAGCGGTGTTGTTGGCGACTACCGCGAGTCCAAAGGGTTGGCTCACTGCTATACCTTGGGGACCAGCGCCCACGGCAATGGTACTGAGAATCTTGCCGAAGTTGGGATTCTGGACAGTGTTGCCGCCCACCGTTGTGGTGGGATTGATGTCAACAACCGAAATGTTGTTGCAGCCGCTGTTCGTGACAACGGCGACGGGGGAGAATGGCCCATTGACGAGCTGATCCGCGATGGCCACAGAACTAGGATGTTGCGTATTGGCCGTAGCGGGCGTGCAAACAGGCGTCATATCGACAGCTTGAATGACGAAAAAATCCGTAGTGTTGGATTGGATGCCGCTTCCATTTACAGCATCCAGCGCATAGCGATGCGGGAAGGAGAGCTTGGCAGCCGGAATGGTGACCGTCAGCTGCCTGCTGCTTAGGAATTGCACGTTGCCAGCGGGGATAGCCGTGCCGTCCAAACGAACCTGGGTGCCGGCGTCGAAGCCGGAGCCGAAGATCTGCACACCACTCAAGTCGGTCGTCGAAGTGAGTGCACCCTGAGGCACGGTAGCATTGGGGATGCCGCCGATGACGCCAACACCAGGGTTGGGACTTGGTACCAGAATTTCGGATATCTGCACTGGTTTAAGCGCATTGCCCGAGGGACCTGTGGTTGGACCGAGATTAAAGACCTGAATAACGCCAGCGCCGGAAAGGACCACGAAAGCCTGGTTCGTGGGGGGATCAACGGCAAGCGCGCCAGAGAGAGTTAAAGAGTTGGTCGAGCCATTTTGAACGGTGATCGTGGAGTTCCCTTGCCCCGCTGCACCCACGTTGACCAGTGCGTAGCGCCTTGCGGTCACGGGATCAGAAACGGAAAGTTGGTTTAGCGTCGGGTTGTAAGAAACGATGGCGTTCGAGTAAGGCTGCCAAGCGATGTCGGAGGTGCCAAGCAACTCCGGACCATTGGAGCAGGTGGTTGAGTAGAACGTGCAAGTGGCGAAGAAAGAGATTGAGCTGACGGTCTGGTCCAGTGCGTTGAGCAAATTGATTTGCGGGCCATTGGAGCCCGTTGCGTTCGCATCGGCCAGGGCGGCGGTGTTCGTGATGGGATTGATAGAGATGCCCTGGGTCGTCTGCGACAATCCGCCGAAGATCAAATTGGGCGTGCTATAAAAAACGTTTGCTCCCGTATTCCCATTATCGTCGGGCGTGAGAGTCACAGTTCCACTGGAAAGGGAACTTACTATGAACGTAAAGCTAGTATCACTGACGGCGGCGACGTTGAAGACACCGTTGAAGTCCGCCGTTGTGCTATTGCCAGCGGTTCCCGGCCCAGGCACTCCGTTGATCAGAACCGTGCCCGAGTTGCCAGGCACCAGCCCATTCGATGTGGTCGTTGTAGCCGTTACGATGCCGGCAGCAAGAGTAAGCGACTTGATGACAGCGGAAGTGGATGGCTTAGTGACATCAATCCCGCGCAAGGCACCCGAGCCTCCAGGGGTAACGAGCGCAAGATGGCCGTGAGGCTCCATAGCAATATGGGGATAAGCGCCACTGTTCAGGGTCACCTGAGCGAACACACAAGGGCCAGGATTCTTCAAGACTGACGTATCGTTTATGCATCCGAACGGCGGAGCGTTGCCAGGGTTCAAATTAAGGAGGAAGCCAAGGTTCGCAGCCGAAGAAGCAGAGGTCGAAGAATAGGCGACGATCGCCATATTCGTATCGGGGTCCACACCGATGGAATAAGGAAAGGGAGAGGGCGAAACCTGGCCTTGCAATACATTGGAAATGTCCAGGGTGAATGGTGTTCCGGGAGCTTGAGACGCGGCACCCGGAATGGGTAACACGGTGACGGTTTGGTCCTGATAATTGACCACTGCCAGTGTGTGGTTATTGCGGTTCACGGAAAGCCCAGTGGGGACCTTACCCACAGTGACGGGAGCCCCGATCGGTGAGAGGGTGCCGCTTCCGATGTTGTAGAACTGCACTGTGCCGGCCTTAGTGGGGTCGGAGCCGACTTGGGCGACGGCTACTACGCCAAGAGTGGGATCGATATCGATGGCGCTGGGATTCGTGCCCGCAGGAATGGAAGCGGCCGCGGCGGTGGGCGGGTTTGTCTGATAGTTGGGAAAAACCGCCAAGTCCGTTACTGACGGATTGTCCTCAACTGGCAGAGGCGGCGTGGTGCGAGCCACGAAGAGCGAATAGAGCCCCGGGTTCCCGGTGTTGATAGGACCGCTGGGGAACTGCGCCCTTAATTGCTTGGAGTTGGACAACGGCTGCCCTTGACCGTTGGTCTGGCCCGGAATCGTATTTCCTTGAAAAACGACATTGGCTAACTGACCACCGTTGCCAAAATATCCTCCGTCGATTGACAGATCGATGGTTCCAGAAGCGACTCCACCTTGAATGATGTCAGCCGGAGAGGAAAACACGGCAGTGGGACGCACCGGCAAAATGTTGTACGTAAACGTCCCGGCGGAAGCACATCCGGCGGGGAGCGGATTCCCGGTACAGGTGGTAACGGGCTCGCCTGGATCGGTAACGGAAACAGTTACTGGACCTGCGTTCGCCAGATTATTCGAGAACAGCCGGACGCGAGCTCCCGTGGAGGGCGGGTTCGTCACCGTGCCGGTCGGAATGGGAAACAGCACTTTGATCTGGCCGGCTGCTGAATTAAGGGGAGTCTTGCCGCCGTTTGCATCCGTGAGAGTGATTTGAGCGGCGGAAGAAATATTCGGAGCATTCAAATAAATATCCCAATAAGCAGCGCCTTGGGGAGCTATGGTCGGACTGATACCGTTAAACGTAATTGGTCCACCAGCAGTGACGGTGATGGTGCCGAGAGCGAAACGCGTGGGGTCTTCCACGGAGGTCGCAACGACGGTGAGGCTCGTCGGGGTCGTGCTAGCACTCGCCGGAACACTAGCGGTTGGCACGACAGTGGGAGCAGTGTAGACGCCATTGGCGTCGATCGAGCCGCAACCCGTGGCGTTTCCCGAGACGGTGCAAGTGGGAAGAGCCGCGTAAATATTGGGAGACGTAGGAGTAGTGGCGCTGGGAGTGGTTTGCGTGAGGGACCAGGTGACACCTTGTGTTTTCAGGTCATTGGTGAGGACTGCGAAGAAAGGCTGTTGTTCCTTTGTGGGTACAGCAGCAGTGATAGGAGAGAGAGAGACGGTGATGCCGGAATCAATAAAGAGGTTGATGATGCCGGTGCCGTGTTTACTGGAGTCGCCGACGGCTTGCGCAGTAATGATGAGGGTCAGCAAGGGAAACTTGGTTGGATCTGGGAGAACGGACGGGGCCGTGAACGTCGCAGAGCCAGTGGTCTGCTCGTTGGAGAGAGTGCCAAAAGAATTGTCCTTCGGGCACGCTACTGCGGCAGCAGTGGTCTGTTTGCCGGTAGTAGAATCAGTGGTGGTAGTGGTGTAGGTGCAGCCCACCCAGGTGACATTCGTGTTGGTGGGTCCGACGACGGTCGCGGTGAGGTTCGTTGACTGTCCCAAAATGAGGGTGTTGCCAACAGACGACTGGACCGAAACGGAGGTGACGGTGGCGCCGTTATTGCTGCTACTGCATCCGCTGAGGAGCAAGCAGGGCACCAGCACTGCCAGTATCAAGTAGCTCGAAATCTTCCACAACTTCATTTCTCGTGCCTCCCCAAGTTCACACGCGGCGCCGAATTTGCGCCCGCGCGGGCCTAATTTCATGCTCAAAGACGAATCCCATTTCTGCGCCGCTACGAGCGGCTAAAAAGTTTTTCCGACGGTAAATCGAAACGTCGTTTTTGGCTCGAAATAATTCAGACGCCCCGGATTGGTCAAGAAGCTCAACTGTGGGACGACTTCGTTTTCCCAGAGGTTCGGCGTCAGTTTGTCCAGCGTCGTCCGCCATTTATCCAGGGTGCTCTGGTTGACGAAGGGATTGGGGGCGGCGATCTGCGAATACAATCTGTTCAGGTTGTACGCGTAATAGATGCGGAAGGGCGCCTGAACGATGGGAAGATTGACGCCAAATTCGATGCCGACGGAGTCTCTGAGCTTAAAGTTCGTTCCCTGATAAATGCTGAGAGTCTTGGTAAGGGGAGCCGTCGGAAAGGCTGAGGTGATATTTGAGACGCCAGTCGGATCCAAATGCAAGGCGCTCGTTTTAAGAATCCCATCGCTTCCAGCATCGGCAAACAGAGACATGGTTACCGGCCCGGCAATCGGGATGCGATATTCGATGTTGCCGGAATATTGAAGGTCGCCGCCGGGAAGCGTCGCCGTATATACCAATACAGGCAGAGAGAAAGATCGAAGCGATCCGGCAGAATTAGGATCGTGATAGAAGAGGGTTTGCGCGGTCACCGTGGGAATGAAAACAACGGGGGAGATGGAGCGTATGTCAAAGCCGCGAATATCGTTTTCACCGCCCATATAGAAGCGGCTGAAGGGAGGCACTTCGCCGCCGCCCCATCCAGAGACGTAGGCGGTGCTGAAGTGCAGGCCGATGGCGTTGCGGCGCTTGTTGATGGGATGGAAATACTTAATGTCGAAGACGTTGTTGATGGTTTTAACGTTGCCGCCGAGGCCGGTGAAGGTCGCGGAATAGTAGATGCTTTTGCCCTTTGTGGCGTTGATGGGATTGTCGATGGTGTTGTAGGAGACCGAGGGCGTAATGGAACTGGAAACGATGCCGTTGAGGGCGCTGGGACCCGCGATGGCGCGGAATTGCAATTGCTCAAATAAGAGCGTTGAGGCGGCGTTGAAGGCCGTGATGTTTGTGCGAGTCAAGCCATAGGAAAGACCGAATCTGGCGAACGAAAAACGCTTGGCCGGATAACTGGCGAAGGCCGTAAAGCCGGTGCTGTTCTGATCGTAATCCTGAACGAATTGCGGATTGACACTGACCTGCTGGCCGGTGAGCAAGGCTTCCTGCTGGGCCTCATTGAAATTGTACTTGCTCGAAAAAACGGTGAAACCGGTAGAGATGGGTCGATCAAAGAGGTAGGGCTCCGTGAAGCCAAATTGCAAGGTGCGCTGGTACGAACCGAATTGAGCGGAGAGGGTGAGAGTCTCACCCAAACCCAGGAAGTTGTTGGTCTGATAAGTGAGACCGATGAAGGCGCCGGCCAAGCCGCTGACGCCGCCTTGCAGACCGATAGACTGTTTGCCTTTTTCGTGGAGCTTGAGATTGATGTCGACGGTGCCGTCTTTGGTGTTTTTCTGGAGTTCAACCGACTTGTCCGCTTCGATCTTGTCGAAATAGTTGAGCTGGTTGAGGCGCAGAATACTGATGTCCCAGTAGCGCTTATTGAAGAGCTGGCCTTCGTCGATGAGCAACTCGCGGCGAATGACTTTGTCGCGCGTAGTCGTGTTGCCGCTGAAGTTGATGCGGCGAACGTAGTATTGCTTTTGCTCGTCGAAATGCAGAGTGAGGTTGATCTTTTTTTCCGCATCATTGATGTCAAAATCGGGCTCGGCAGTGAAATCGATGAAGCCGTACTGCCCGTAGGCATCGGTATAGGATTTGAGCGCTTTGCGGAGCTTGTCGACATTCAGGATGTCGCCTTCCTTCATCGGGAAAAGCGCCTTCAGCGGCTCCACTTTGAGCGAAAGAGCCTTGTCCGGGTCTGAGCTCACGATCTTGAGCGTCCCCATCCGGTAGCGTTCACCTTCTTCGATCTTAATGGTGATGTTTACAGCTTTGCCGACGTGGGGCTTAAGGCCGGGGACAGGAACACCCTTGTGCTGAACGTCGATGTTCTGCAAAACCGGGCCGTTCGGAGCGACCACGACACGGAAATAGCCGTTGTCCTGGTAGAGTCCACGTACGCCGACTTCCAAGTCCTCGTTCAGTTTTTCGCGGTCATAAGTCTTGCTCAAAAGGGGGATATCCCAGTAGTACAGCGGAATTCCGTAGGGTTTGTCGTGTTTCATGGAGCGAATCAGCTTGCGGTCGCTGAAAGCGTGGTTGCCGACAAACTTGATCGTACCGACCTTGACCTTCGGACCTTCATCAATTTTGAAGACGAGGATTACGGCGTTGCTCGAGGCGATGCGTTCGTATTGGGGAGTAACCTTGGCGAACTGACGCCCGTGTTCTCCCTCTAATTCTTTCAGTACCACTTCTGCCTTCTTGATTTTTGTGGGGTCGAACGGGCTTTCGACGGATAGGCCAACCTTGCGCTCTTTAAACCGATCGAGAATGTCCGATTCGGTTATCGAATGATTACCTTCGTAGCGGATGCGACGGATTTGCGGACGTTCCTTCACATCGAAAATGATGATTTTGCCGTCGGCACGATCCGGGGAATCCTCGACGCGCAGCTTTACGTCCTCGAAGAACTGCGTGTTCCAGAGCGCCTGGAAATCCCGGCGAAGCGTTTCTTCGTTATAGGGGTCGCCTTCGCGGCTGAAAATGCGGGCCTTAAGGGTGTCGCTGCGGATTCTGCGGTTGCCGTAAAATTCGATGCGCTCGATCACGCCTTGCGGCTGAGCGGTGGCGGCTTGCTGCGCTGCCTGAGGCTGAGAAACTGTGGAAAGAGAATCTGCTACCGGCAAATCAGAGGATGTAGAAAACGATGGCGTGTCCGCGGATGCAGACGAGCCCGCGAGGAGATTTTTCTGTGTTGTTGCTGGTGAACTTGACGCGAGAAGCAAAAAGAAGGCCGCGAGCCAAGTACCACGTAACGCCAGAACTCCAAACGGCAAACAGACTTTCCTATGAGCGGCCATTGAGGTCGTCAAGGCCGCGCCCCCAAAACACAATTTGTTATTCTCCCGCCGGACCCGGTGTGGGCCGGTCGTTCGTTGACCCCGACCTGATCGAGGTCTCCCGTGCGTTGTGTCAGATTCGCTAGTGGATAACCGGGGTTGCCTCGACCACAGGACGGAAAGCCAAAGCTTCACCTGCGACGTAGATTTGCAGCGTCGCCGGCCTCTGGATTCCACCCTGGATGAGCGCCTCCGAGAGCGGATCTTCAACGTACTTCTGAAGAGCCCTGCGCAGCGGCCGCGCCCCATAGTTACGGTCCGCACACGTTTTCTCGAGGATCCACTGGCGTGCTTCCGGCGACAGCACCACCTGCACCTGGCGGTGAATCAGCGTGTCGTTCAGCTGGCCCACCAACAAATCGATGATGCGGAGCAAGTCCTCGTCGCCGAGAGCATTGAAAATGATGATCTCGTCCAGCCGGTTGAGAAACTCCGGGTTGAACGCTTTCTTCACTTCGTTCATCACCATTTCTTCGACGGATTTCTGGCTAGCTTCATCGGCGCCCGACTGGAATCCGATGGAAGTGCGCCTCTGCAAGTGCCGCGCGCCCAGATTGGAAGTCATGATGATGATGGTGTTACGGAAATCCACGGTGTTGCCGAGACCATCCGTCAATTGCCCGTCTTCGAACACTTGCAGCAATATGTTGAACACGTCCGGGTGCGCCTTTTCGATTTCATCCAGGAGGATGACCGAGTAAGGCGTCCGGCGGACTCTCTCTGTCAACTGCCCGCCTTCTTCGTAGCCCACATACCCCGGAGGCGCGCCGATAAGCTTCGAGACGGAGTGTTTTTCCATGAACTCCGACATATCAAAGCGTACTAACGACTTCTCCGAACCGAACAAGAATTCCGCGAGACGGCGGGCGACTTCGGTCTTGCCAACGCCGGTAGGCCCAAGGAAGAAGAAGCAACCAACAGGGCGCAGAGGTGATTTGAGGCCTGCGCGGCTGCGGCGAATGGCGCGTGCCAGGGCGACGATCGCTTTGTCCTGACTGATAACGCGCTTGTGCAGCTCCGGCTCGATACGGAGGAGTTTCTGCTGCTCGTCTTCTTTGATGGAGGTGACGCCGATGCCGGTCCAGCGAGAGACAACTTCCTCGATATCCTCGCGGGAGACGATGCCCGTGGAGGCGTCGTCGAGCTTGTAGCGCTCGCGGAGCGTGCGAAGGTTTTCTTTTTCCTTGCGCTCTTCCTCTGAATAAAAACGCGCTTTCTCGAATTCGTGATTGGCGATCGCCGTTTCCATGCGGTGGGTGATGAACTTCACGCGCTTCTGGACTTCGCCGACTTCCTCGGGAACCGTAGCCTGGCGCAGCTTGACGCGGGCGCCGGCTTCGTCAATCAAGTCAATGGCCTTGTCGGGAAGGAAACGGTCGGGAATGTAGCGGTTCGACAGATAGACCGAATAACGCAGAGCTTCGTCTGTATAGCTGACGGCATGAAACTTTTCGTAGCGTTCGCGGACGCCCTGAATAACCTGAACGGCTTCTTCCTCATTAGGAGCGGGAACTTTTACGGCCTGGAAGCGGCGTTCGAGCGAACGGTCTTTTTCGACCGATTTGCGGTATTCGCCGGGAGTTGTCGCACCGATGCACTGAATCTCGCCGCGGGAAAGAGCCGGCTTCAAGATGTTCGCGGCGTCGAGCGAGCCTTCCGCCGAGCCTGCGCCCACCAAAGTGTGCAATTCGTCGATGAAGACGATGGAGTTCTGGCTCTCCATCAATTCTTTCATGATGGTCTTGAGCCGTTCCTCAAATTGGCCGCGGTATTTTGTGCCAGCGACGATCAGGGAAAGGTCAAGGGACAGGATGCGCTTGTCGGCGAGGAAAGGTGGAACGTCGCCATCGGAGATGCGCTGGGCGAGCCCTTCGACGATGGCCGTCTTGCCTACGCCAGGCTCACCGATGAGAACGGGGTTGTTTTTTGTCCGGCGACAGAGAATTTGGATGACTCGCTCGACTTCACCTTCGCGCCCGACGAGAGGGTCCAGTGAACCTTCGCCAGCAGCCTGAGTGAGGTCCCGGCTGAATTCCGCCAGCAGCGAAGTTTCCTTCGGCCGAGCCGCAGTCGTTTTCTCTCCCGAGGTGCGCGCCAATTCCTCGCGCAAAGTCGAGAGGCGAAGCCCGCGCTCCATCAAGATCTCGGCGCCGAAGCACTTCTCTTCGCGCAGGATTCCGAGCAATAGATGCTCCGTCCCAACGTGCTTGTGCCCAAGCCGTTCAGCTTCCTCCGCCGACATGTTCAGGATGCGCTTGCACTCCGCACTGAGCGGGACTTCGACGGAAGTTGAGATGCGCTCGCGAATGGTGATGCGCGCCTCGATCTCTTTGCGGATCGATTCGATCGATCCTTGCTGCCGCAAGAAACGGTTTGCCAGCGCTTTGTCCTCGCGCATCAATCCGAGCAGCAAATGCTCGGTCTCAATGTACGGGCTGCCGTACTGGCTGGCTTCGTATCGTGCGAAAAATATGACTCGTCGCGCTTTTTCTGTGTAGCGTTCGAACACGTTAGCTCGCTTCTCCCCCGGGGGCCTCGCTCGCTAAGGCCGCAGCCCCGCGAGTTTGC
Organism: uncultured Acidobacteriota bacterium; assembly: GCA_963718785.1. Classification (GTDB taxonomy): domain Bacteria; phylum Acidobacteriota; class Terriglobia; order Acidiferrales; family UBA7541; genus Acidiferrum. Next base: position 162,521 of record CAVQZW010000002.1, read on the forward strand.
AGAACGCCATGTTCAAGTCCGAGTATCCGGTCGCATCGCGCAGCGAGCGCAAGGTTGTGCGTCGCAATAAGCGACGTCAATCCGTGCGTGCGGTGCAGCCGTTCCAGTAGCTCGAACACGGCCCAAGCATTCTGCTCGTCCAAATCTCCGGTAGGTTCATCCGCCAGCAGCACGCTTGGCCCAGTGACGAGCGCCCGGGCTATTGCGACGCGCTGCTGTTCCCCTCCGGAGAGTTCCCCTGCACGATGATCGGCCCGATTTTCCAGGCCAACCTCCGCTAGCCACTTCCGCGCCATCCCCAGCGCCGAAGTGAAATCCTCGCCGCGCAGCAACAACGGCATGGCTACATTCTCTGCAGCCGTAAAATCGGGCAACAACTGATGGCGTTGCCAGAGAAAACCCACCGCGCGGTTTCGAAATTCAGCCAGCGCAATGTCATCATTCGTTTCAATGGGTTTATTCGCGAAGTATACTGTACCGCTCGTTGGCGTGTCTAGCGCGGCCAGCAAATGCAAGAGAGTGCTTTTGCCCGCGCCGGATGGAGCGACGATGGCAACCATCTCGCCTGGCCGCAAACTCATGTTCGCGTCGGACAGAACCGCAAGACTTTTCTCGCCGCTGCCGTAAACTTTCTTCAGACTTCGCGCTTCCATGACGACGGGGACAGCGGCTGGTTCGCTCGCTGCGCTCGTGCGAGTAGCTGGTCTCGCGTTGTCTTGCGGCTGGTTCATTCTACTTTCAAATCCGAGCCTTTTCTGGCCCAGGAGTTCCATGCTGCTTCTCTTTACTTAGATGCTACTCATGCCAACAAAGTGGTCATCGGCCAAGTCTCGTTTTGCCCGAGAATTGCCCAAGAGTTTCCCATTTCCGCCAAAGGCGTACCCGTCACAAATTGACACCCCAAACACTCAGATTAGGACACTCTTAACCTGTTTTTTTTCAATAGCTTGTAACGGGCTTGAACTCTTCGGGGTGGCGAGGGTAGCACCCCAATCTTGCCCGCTTGCCTCTGCAGACTTATACGAGCAAACCACGCGCCAAAACCCCGCCCGCAAAGTCTTTGTATGCAGTCATGTCGTCCCGTCTGGCTACTCATAACGGAGAATCTCTACCGGTAATAGCCGAGCCGCTGCCCGCGCCGGCAGAATCGTTGCTCCTATCGAAATACCCATAGCTGCCAATGTGATCCACACACCGTCGAATGCGCTGGGATGAAAGGGGACATAAGAAACTGCGTAGATCTGTGGATCGAGCGGAATCAAATGGTAGGTCCCGGCGATAAGGGCAAAGGCATAACCAACGCAGAGACCGATCACCGTTCCAGTAAATCCGATGGCGATTCCCTGCCACAAGAAAATTTTCCGAATTTGCTCGCGGCGCGTCCCCATGGACATCAAGACCGCGATATCGCGCGCCTTGTCCGTCACCATCATCGAAAGCACTACCAGAATATTCAGACCCGCAACAAACGTAATCAGTCCGATGAAAATCGCAGTGACCAGTTTTTCAAGGCGAAGCGCACGAAAGAGCGCAAAGTTTTGCTCTATCCAGGTCGTCGCCAAAAAATCCTTTCCCGCCATTTGTTCCGCCTGCCGCGCAATCTCTAATGCGCGGTCCGGATTGTCGAGCCGGAATTCCAGAACATTCACGACGTCGCTTGCTCCGCCCAGCGACTGCGCGGCGCCCATTGTTAGGAAGCACCAGTTTTTGTCGTAGTCGTAAAAACCGGAATCAAACACACCTGCGACGCGAAAACGTCGCGTTCGCGGGATCAAGCCAAACGGCGTCAGACGCCCCTGTGGACTGGTGAGAGTCACATAGTCGCCCGGAGCCATTTTCCACTCATCCGCCAGTTGCTTGCCCACCATCAATGCCTCGATGCCGTCCGCGTCCGGCGCAAGGTCAAGGCTTCCTGCGACAATTCGCTGAAGCGCTTCGTCACTGCGCCGCTCGCGCTCCAGCTCGACGCCCTTTGCAACAACGCCAAGCGCCTCGCCTCCGAACGACAAAAGTACCGTCTGATAGGTGGCGGGAGTTACGGAACGCACTCCCGGAATTGTGGCAAGTTTCGCCGCCAGCGTTTCATAGTCGTGGATCACGGAGCCTGGCCGTGTTAGCGAAATATGCGCCGTGACTCCCAGCAAACGATCCCGCAGAGTTTCCCGGAACCCGGTGTTCATCGAAAGCGCAATTACCAGTGTAGCCACGCCGGCCGCCACTCCAAGAATGGAGAACAGCGTTACCAGCCGAAGCACCGCCGGTCGGTAAGGCGACCGCAAATACCGCCGCGCCACGAACCATTCAAATCGCATGAGTAAATCGCATTAGAAAGAGGATACTTTACGCGCCGCCCGCTCCGGTAGCGGAGTTTGCCTCTGGCCGCAGAAGCGGGAAAAGGATCACATCACGAATGGACTGCGAATTGGTCAACAACATGGTAAGCCGGTCGATGCCGATACCCTCGCCAGCGGTTGGCGGCATGCCGTGGCAAAGGGCCCGAATGTAGTCCACGTCGAGTTGCTTTGGAGCTTCTTCCCCGCCCTGGGCGATTTGTGCTAGAAAGCGGCGCTCTTGCTCCGCGGGATCATTCAGCTCCGAAAAGCCGTTGGCTACTTCCATCCCAGCCACATAGATTTCGAACCTCTCCGTTAAGGACGGATCTTCCGGCTTCTGCTTCGAAAGAGGAGAAATGTCTGTTGGAAAATCATAAAGAATCGTGGGTTGAACTAACTTGTCTTCCGCCATCGTTTCAAAGAGCAATCCCGTCCACTCGCCGTCCTTTAAGACGCCCTTCGAAGCAGCGTAGGGCGCACCCGCCGTTTTTGCCCAAGCGTTATAGCGCTCGACGGCTGCGCGTGGCCCACCCGGCGCAGCAAGCTCCACTTCTGTGGGTGCTGCCCCTGCCCCTGTCGGCCAGTACTTTACGATCGCCTCCCGCATCGACAGCCGCTGCATCTTCGAAAAATCCAGCTCGTGCTCGCCGTACTTCACCAAGGTCGATCCGGTGATGCTCATGGCCAGCAGCGCGAAAAGCTCCTCATTCAATTCCATTAAATCGCGGTAGTTGCTATACGCCTCATAGAATTCGAGCATCGTAAATTCCGGGTTGTGTTGCGTCGAGATGCCCTCGTTGCGAAAGTTCCGGTTTATTTCGTAGACGCGGTCAAAACCGCCGACGGTCAACCTCTTGAGATATAGCTCCGGCGCGATGCGCAGATATAGATCGATATCCAATGTATTGTGATGCGTGACGAATGGCCGCGCCGCGGCGCCTCCCGGTATGGGATGCATCATCGGCGTCTCAACCTCTATATATCCCCGAGCGTCGAAAAACCGGCGCAACTCCTGAATAATCTTGGCCCTTGCCACGAACACCTGCCGCGAATTCTCGTTGGCAATCAGGTCCAGATAACGCTGCCGATAGCGCAGTTCCACGTCGGTCAACCCATGCCACTTTTCCGGAAGAGGCAGTAAGGCTTTGGAGAGGAAGGTCAGCTCGTCCACCCAAATCGAGAGCTCATTGGTTTTGGTGCGGAAGAGATGCCCGCGCACACCAATCAAATCGCCGAGATCCAGAAGCTGAAATAGGGCAAACCCGCGTTCGCCAACAACATCTTTCTTTACATAGATTTGTATGCGCTTCCCGGTCCCCTGGAGATGCGCGAAGCCGGCTTTGCCCATCAGTCGAAGGGAAAGAAGTCGGCCCGCCAAGCGAACCTCTTGCTTATCAGCCTCGAGTTCCACGGCCGTTTTCGTTCCATAGCTCTCCAGCAGGGCCGTGGGCGTCGCCGTCCAGCGAAACTCGCGCGGAAATGGCTCATACCCAAGTGCTTGAATCTGTTCAAGTTTCTTTTGCCGCTGCTCAAATTGGTCGCGAGGTTCAAATTGCAAGGAGGTTCCTTTCAACAGAATCACAGGCGAGTATAGCGGTCGCTCCACATTTCGAGCAACAGCTCGAGACGCTAGGCCACTCTTTCCTGTCGCTCGACCTCGATTCTTCGCAACTCGCATCCACAATAAATCGTTCTCTCGGAAATAGAATTTGTTATACTGCCGGTCCTGTTCCCCGGGAGACCCCTTGTGAGAGACCGTGAGCGCCCCCCCTCAGCCCGCGGCATGACTGTAAAAGACGATTGGCGAGCTTGGTTGCCGGAAAAGAAAGACAGAGTATTCCGGGCTTATGTCCGCCAATTGGAAATCTCCTACAATATGTTGAGCGTTTCTTTGGATGAGGCGCTTGCGCTGCGGCATGGTGGGCGCTTTGCAAAGGCGAGCCTTGCCGTTTGCGTGACACCCGATCTATGTAGTCGATTCGCGCACCCTCTGGTCGCTCTTCTGTGGTCTCTAAGTGAGCACGCCAAACACCACGGCACGGTTCCCAACGCCGCTCCCCTCGACCCCGCTAATTTCCAGGGAGCCCGTGGGCAGAAGGCTGCACATCGCAATAGTCTGTGGTGCCGCGTCTTGCTCAGCGAACGATCCCAGTTTCTTTACAAGATTAGCACCCTCGGTGAGATGGTAGACGACCTCAACCTTGATTTTTGCGTCGCCGCCAACGACATTGCAAACAGCAACTCCTCGGACTGCGACGCCGAATGGCGAGCGGTAGACGCAGCCCACTACGACTTGAATACCTGTCTTCGGGAAGCCATCGTTCTGTTGAAATCCTTTCTTATGGCGCTCCCGGATAGCGAGTTAGGGGCCTTCGAGACGACTGTCTGCACTCAAATGGGTGTCTCCAAGCCCAAGAAGCTGACCTTTAGCCAACGTTTCCTGCGCCATAGACGTGCTGTCCCCATTGGGGGAGAATGAACTATCCAGCCTGAAGGCCGGTCACCGGGTTTAATAAGCCCGGGAATAATAGGGTGTCCCCGATTGTCTGTTTAGGGACAAGCCTGTTTTTGCGAGTACAACTCAAGGAGGGATTCGGTGCATCCGAACCGTTGGATGCGCCGCAATTGGACCGTTGGCCCGGAACCGACCAAGCGAGCCCAGTGTGTCGACAGCTCTTCAGACGCCTAATAGGGTGAATGCGTCTCAGTCCCCTAAGTCGGCGACTGAAGCGGAAGCTATCCGTCTGGCCCAGGCCGGGGATGCCGCGGCTTTTGAGCATTTGTACCAGCTACATAGCCGCCGCGTTTACGCCTTGTGCCTCCGGATGGTGGGAAATCCTTCCGACGCGGAAGACCTGATGCAGGAAGCGTTCCTTCAGCTCTTTCGCAAGATCGGAACTTTCCGTGGCGAGTCGGCATTCTCTACCTGGCTTCACAGGATGACGGTTAACGTGGTTCTAATGCGCCTTCGCAAGAAGACGCTCCCTGCGGCTTCCTTGGAAGAAACGACGGAACCCGATGAGGAGACTGGCGGCCCAAGAAAAGATATCGGCGCCCCGGATTTGCGTCTCAGTGGGGCAGTGGACCGGGTCAACCTGGAACGCTCGATTGAAAAGCTGCCGCCCGGCTACAGAACGGTTTTTGTGCTTCACGATGTACAGGGATTCGAGCATAACGAGATTGCAGGCATCATGGGATGTTCTGTAGGTAATTCGAAGTCGCAGTTGCATAAAGCAAGGACGCGTCTGCGAGAGCTGCTTCAGGAGGATTTGCGGGATCAGGCTCGAACGGAACGTCATGCTGCAAAAACGCAAGCTGGTCTCAGCGATTGAGCTAGAATGTAGCCAACCGTCTGGCCCGGAGAAGCGTCTTATTAGGCAAAGTGTTAGTCGAGCGGGAAGGCTACCCAGGTCCTTTTAGCCGCGGAGCGAAGTGCCATGCAGTGCAAAGACGTAGAACTTGTTCTGGAACAGGAAGGGATCGAGCCTCTTCCCGAAGAAGCCCGTGCGCATCTGGCCGAATGCCGCGATTGCCGCAATTACATCGCGGACCTCACCAGCCTCGTCGACGCTGCAAACAAGTTGCCTTCAGAAATCACTCCTCCGGATCGTGTCTGGATTTCACTCCGCGCCCAGTTAGAGGAAGAAGGCATCATCCGCACTCCGGCAGACGTCATTCCAGCCGAACCCGCTACCTGGTGGCAGTCGGTCCATGCATTTTTCAGCAATCGCGTTCTGGCCACGGCCATGGTTGGCATCCTCCTCGCGGCCGCAATCGTTTTCCAGATTCGGATTGATAAATCCGCGCGCCTCGTGTCGGCGGTGCAAACCGCTAAGACCGGAGCCGTACTCCCCATCGAGAAAACGCCCGCCACGGAGGCGGTTGTCCCGCAAACGGCAGGCGATGACTTCGGCCGCACGGCGCGAGACTTGAATGATCAGGAGCCTGTCGCGACCGGGATGATCCTATCGAGCGCTTCCCCAGTGGACGCTTCCTTGCGGGACAATCTAAAGAAAGTAAACGAATTTATTGCTGAGTGCGAGCGTCACCTTAAGGAACAGCCACAGGATGAATTGACGCGGGAATACCTCTCGGCCGCTTATCAGCAAAAAGCAGAATTACTGTCCGCGATGATTGAGCGCGGAAGGAGCATAAACTGACATGTGCCTTCGAATGACTGAGATCAACCCGGCCCGTCCGGGCAATTGGACAAAGCGCAGCCTGCTGCCCGTTCTGGGAGCCGGACTGTTGCTCTGGGGCGCGGCGCCTACTCGCGCTGCGGGCACGGGACAAACAGTCGAAAAGCAATTCAAAATCACTGGACGCCCCGTCGTCGTGATTCATAATGTGGCCAATGGCCGCATCGAGGTCAAGTCCTGGAAGAATTCGGAAGTAGACGTCGTCGGCACGCAATCTTCCAACAAAATTGGCTTTGAAATTGAGCAAGTGGGTGATCGCATCGACGTTACGGCCAGCATCCTGGACCCGAATGCGCAGCCGTTGGAACTTCAAGCAAATCTGCAACTCACCGTTCCGGAAGAAACTGAGCTTCAGCTAAAAACCGAAACTGGGCTCATCTATGTCGAGCAGGTCATGGGCGACATGAAGCTCGAAAGCTACGCAGGTGACGTTCATCTCAAAGAAGTCTCGGGCTATATCATCGTCAAGACTACGAGCGGCTCGCTGGTATGCACGCAGTGCGCAGGCAAGCTCGATTTCAGTTCCATCGGCGGCAACGCGCAGATTCTTCAACCTCAACTGAACAACGTCAACCTGATGACCACGACGGGAAATGTTCTATTCGATGGGGACTTCGTTCGCACCGGCCTTTATTCCATGAAGAGCGGCAAAGGATTGGTAGAGGTGCACTTTTCCAGCACCGATTCTTTCGATTTGAAGGCTCAGACGGCCACTGGCACTGTTGATAATCAGGCCTCCGCGTTTCTCAAGCCGGACTCTCATGGCGTGAAGCACAACATTTCCAAGTACACTCACGGACTGTTTGGCACCATCGGCATGGGCCTCGCGAAAGTCGAACTCTCCTCCTACAGTGGTACAATCCGCATAATGAGGCGCGATTAATTTCCGCGCTTCGGATAAATCGGCCCCCGGCGGCCTCGCTTTACACAGAACAGTGACACAACCGCTCCCTTTGCGCGGCACTTTCGCCCGCGCCCAGGTTATTTGTCTCGCCGGATTCATGGGTTCCGGCAAGACCACGGTCGGCACGCTTCTAGCGCGCCAGCTCGCGTGGCGTTTTGTCGATTTGGATGAGCGCATCGAGCAATCCGCCGGACTTGCCATCCCCGAAATTTTCGACCGCCTAGGCGAACCGGCTTTTCGCCAGATCGAAGCCGACCAATTGCGCGCCGCTCTCGGCCGCGCTTCCGAATTAAAGGAGGCCACGGTCCTCGCGCTCGGCGGCGGCACCTACGCACAGCCGGGCTGCCCGGATTTCCTTCGCAACGCAGGAGTGCCTGTACTCTGGCTTGATTCGCCCATCGAGCTTCTACTCTCTCGCTGCATGACCATGACCGGCCGGCCGCTCTTTCGCGATGAAGCCAGCTTTCGAGCGCTTCATGCCCAGCGTGTTCCTTCTTATCAACTCGCTGACTTTCGCGTGGACAGCTCCGGCGATCCCACTCAAGTCGTCGCCGAAATCCTCCGCCGCGGCATCGTCCTGGCAGGTAGCAGCGAAGCACACCTCGTCGTCGAAAAGCCAAATTCCTGATTGGCCTTCGTTAGAATAGTCCACGGAGATTTCTTCTCCACAAATTTTGTGTTGCGTTTCGAAGTCCGCTGCGAAGGGGAATTCCATGACAAGAAAAACTTCGGGAGCTTGGCCCAGTTTCGTTCTCTCCCTGAGCGTGACTCTAATCCTTGCGTTCGCTGTCGCCGGCGTCGCTGCCCAAAAAAAGAATGCCTCCGCGCCTGGCTCGTCCGTCTTCGCCCAAGACAACGGCAAACTCACTATCAAGCTCGATGGCCAAACCGTCGGCCATGAAGAGTTTGAAATCACGCCCTCCGGCGCTGGCTGGCTCGCCAAAGGCAACGCCGACATCAAGCCGTCCGGCGGCCCCGCCAGCAAAGTTTCCGGCTCGCTAACGCTTCTCCCGGATGGCTCGCCCGTCGCTTACGAATGGACCGCGCAAACCGAGAAGAAGAACGGTGCACACATACTTTTCGCCAACGGCATCGCCAGCGTCACCGTCGAGATGGAAGGCGCACGGCCCTGCACGCCTGACGAGATAAAAGATCCTAACCGCAAGCAGCCTTGCTTCTTCGAGCAGAACCTTTCGTTCGAATCTCCCCACATCGCCGTCCTCGACAACAATCTCTACCACCAATACGCCGTCCTCGCCCGGCTCTACAACTGGTCCAAGCGTGGCCCACAGACTTTCTCCGTGCTCATCCCGCAAGAACTCATGCCCGGCACCGTCACCGCCGAATCCACCGGCTCCGCCACCCTCGACGGAAAACCCTACGAAGGCTTCCGCGTCACAACCTCTGACCTTGAAGTCGACCTCTATCTCGACTCCGCCCACCGCCTCATGCGCCTCGAAGTCCCCGCCGCCAAGGTCTCCGTCATCCGCGACTAAGCCGGGAGGACTGGTTGCATTCACGAAAGCGAAAAATAGTCCTGGGAGGCATATCTGTCTCGCTTCTCGCTCTGACGCTATGGTCCGCAAATCTGGCTCCGGCTCATTGGTTCTTCGCCGATTTCCATAATGAATCTGCAGTAGGACACGCAAGTTTGGGAAATCGGTTCGCTCTGATTGCATTACTGCTCTTACTTGGTTTCCTCTATACGCTCCGTCTTCTCATAAAAAATAAAAGCGCGGTGTGACCTCTCACAGTCACACCGCGCTAAATTGTGCTCTGGCTTCGAAGCGAAAAATTTACCGTGCCACCGGCCGTTGAAACACTGGTCCTGCCCCTGGCCGCCGCAACACATAACCCTGCGGCTGCCCATGGGAATGCGAAATCGCATGCCCATTCGAATGGCCGGCACCGATATGTCCATTGTGTCCGTTGCCGTTGCCATTTGCCGGCGCGGGCTGCGGCATCCGTGCCGGATTACCGATAGGGCGGAGAGTGGCCGGAACTGCATGGACGTGATCGCTGATCGCCTGCAGCCTCTTCAGAATGGACTGCCACTGTTCCCAATCCAATTGGCGCAGGAACGGCCGCAATCCCTGGATGAACGGGTCCTCGAGCAGTGCTTCGCCGTCGGACTCCGGAATAAAAAATCTGTTCAGGCCAACATTCAGCGCCTCGGAAATCTTCTCCAGCGTGCCGAGGCTCGGCGTCATCTGGCCGCTTTCGATGCGGGACAAGTAGGAGCGCGACACCTTCGAGCGTGACTGTAGCTGGCTCTGGGTCATCGCGCGCGATTCGCGCAATTGGCGAATGCGCTGGCCGATGTTCTCGACCGTCTGCTGGTTGGCGAACTTTTCGGATGTAGGTTCAGCGGTTGCTTCCTCCGGAGGTGCCGGTGGAGGAATCAGGAATTCCAAACGCTGAGGCAAGGCGCGCACACAACGGCGGCAGTTTCCTGTGCGCGTCCGGTACTGGACGAGACCACATGTCTTGCAGCGAATGACTTCCCTATCCATTTCGAACGAATGCATAGCTTCTTTCTCTGTTGTTTGTGCCGACACCGATACTCCTCGCTGACTTTGTGCGGCTGCGGATAGTGGGGGGAACCCCGGAACGTCGTTCTGGGGAAGGCAGAAAACTGGCGCGAAGGGAGTATCGTGTGATGCGCCATTTTCTGTCAAGAGTATTTTTGAACTATTTTTGTATATGCAAATTTTTTCGCTGCACCTTTACGAAAAGTTTTCGCTGTCCCTTCGGACAGTCGTCGCGTATTTTTTCGAAATGCCACAATCTGTTGTGGTCCCATCCAGGAACTACCGTGGCGTTAGTGTCGCGTTCGCCGCAAGAATCCCGGCGCCGTTGTACGATACTCTCTGCGCTCTGCATAGCTATCCGGCCTGGAGACGGCATGCCAGAACTCCCAGACATCACTGTTTATATCGAAGCGCTCGAAACGCGCATCCTTGGCCAGACTCTTGAAGCGGTCCGCATCGTCAGTCCTTTTCTCCTGCGCACTGCAAACCCGCCTTTGGCCCACGCCTTCGGCAAAAAAACCCTCCAACTCCGCCGCCTCGGCAAACGCATCTGCATCGGCCTCGAAAATGACCTTTGGCTCGTCCTTCACCTGATGATCGCTGGCCGCCTTCATTGGCACCCTCTCGGCGCCAAGCCCGGTCGGGTCAAAGTCTCTCCGCCCCGCGGTCTCGCCGCGTTCGATTTTTCCAATGGTTCCCTGCTCTGGACCGAAGCTGGCTCACAAAAGCGCGCCTCTCTTCACGTCGTTTCCGGCGAAGACGGCCTCCGCTCTCTCGATCCGGGCGGCCTAGAAGTCCTGAGCGCTACTCCCGAGCAGTTCACAGCCGCGCTTCTCTCTGCCAACCACACCCTCAAGCGCGCCCTCACCGACCCGCACATCTTCAGCGGTATCGGCAATGCCTACTCCGACGAAAGCCTGTGGGAAGCAAAGCTTTCGCCTCTTGCCCTCACGCAGAAGCTCCCAGTCCCTGATATCAAGCGCCTCTTCGAAGCCGTGCGCTCCAGCCTCACTCAATGGACCGATCGCTTGCGCGCGGAGTCCGCCGGCAAATTCCCCGAAAAGGTGACCGCCTTCCGCGAAGGCATGGCCGTCCACGGCCGCTACAAACTTCCTTGCCCTCGATGCGGTACCAAAATCCAGCGCATCCGTTACGCCAGCAACGAAACCAACTATTGCCCCACATGCCAAACCAACGGCAAACTCCTCGCCGACCGCGCCCTCTCCCGCCTCCTCCGCGAAGATTGGCCCCGCTCCCTCGACGAACTCGACCTCCTCCTGACGCCCAAACTGTAGTGGCCGGTCTTCAGACCGGCACAGAGTAAGTTAGAATTTCTTGCCGCTTGAAACGGTCTACAAGGCAGGAGAAACAACTTGTCCAGTCCAACCGAAAACCTCGCGCTCGCCAGGCAATACCTCAAAGCCATCGAATCAGGAACGAGCGCCGAGGAAATGGCACAATTTTTCGCACCGGAAGTCATCGTCGAGATCTTCCCGAGCAAATTCTTTCCAACCGGCAGTCGTAGCAACTTCGAAGAAATTCGGGCGGCCGCCAACCGCGGCAAGAAGGTGATGACCAGTCAAACGTACGCGGTCAGAAACGCCCTCGCCAGCGGCGATCAAGTCGCTCTCGAAATTGACTGGACCGGGACTCTCGCTGTCCCATTTCAAACCTTACCCGCCGGCGGCCAGATGCGCGCCCACTTCGCAGCCTTCCTGCAATTTAAAGACGGGAAAATCATCTCTCAGCGCAATTACGACTGTTACGAGTCGTAGAACTTTCGGCGGTGCAGAGCTCGCGCGTATTGCACAATCTATGGTGGGCGCCGAGCTTTAGCGCTGCTTTTTTCGGTCTATACTCGATCATCCAGAACACGCTCAGTTCCACCCCGAGAGGACTAGCAGTACATGAACATCGTCTCCGTCAACGTCGGCTTGCCTCGCGAGGTCCTCTGGCACGGCCACTCGGTAACCACCGGCATCTACAAGAATCCCGTCGAAGGCCGAGTAGCGGTGCGCACGCTTAACCTGGACGGCGACCGCCAGGCAGATCTCAGCGTCCACGGCGGCGAGTACAAAGCCGTCTACTGCTACCCCGTCGAACATTACACTTTTTGGAAAAAAGAGCTGCCCGGGCGAGAACTCCCAACCGCCATTTTTGGAGAGAATTTCACGACCGAAGGTCTGGACGAGGACTCGGTCCACCTGGGTGACCAGTTCGCTGTTGGCTCCGCGGAATTTGTTGTGACGCAGCCGCGTCTGCCTTGCTACAAGCTCGGGGTACGGTTCGGGTCCGACGATATGGTGAAACACTTCCTCCTCAGTGGCCGTTTCGGCTTCTATTTTGCCGTCACACGCGAAGGGGAAGTCGGGGTCGGCGACGAAATCAAGCGCGTATTCCTCGATCCCAACGCCGTCCAGGTCTCGGAAATCACTCGGCTTTACATTACAAAAAGATTCGACAAAGAAGACATTGCCTCGCTCCGCCGCGCCCTTCAGGTTGCCGCTCTTCCGCGGCAGTTGGAAAGATTACTTTCGCGAGCGCCTCGCAAGAACAAGAACCTGAACGCCCGTTCCCCTGCCGCAAGCAAGGCATACCAGCCGGCCTTCAGCCCGACAATTGTTGCGCAACACGCCCGGTACTTCTTACTTCTCGGACGGCTTCGCCATCGATTCTCCCGCTCCAGGCTTCCCAGACACCGCTCCAACCACCCTCTTCACCGGATACGTTTCGTCGTACAACTTCACTACTTCCTGCGTAATGTCAGTCGATGCGTACATTACCGGTGTACTCTGCGACGAGTTGTCTAGCACCGCTCCGTACCCGTTGCTTGGCGCGTATTTCCCCAGCACCTCGACCATTCGTCGCCCGATCCGCGAAATCACATCGCTCTGCGCGTCATTCAAATCTTCCTGAAACTCGTTTTGCCTGCGCTCCAGTTGCCGCGTAAGCCGCTGTCCTTGCAGCGTCAACTTTTGCTTCTCTTCGTCGCTCAACGTATTCGCGCCCGTCGTCAACCGCTGCTGCAAATCGTTGATCTTCTTGTTCAGATCCTCGAGTTCTTTTCGCCGCGCCGAAAATTGTGTTTCCAGCTGCGCTGTGGCCTGCTTCCCTTCCAGAGTGTTCGCAATCGCCGCGCGCATGTTGATCGCCGCAACTTTTGCTCCCGCCTCCGCGACATTCCCCGGCTTACTCTGCCCCCACAACGCCGCCGCGCCACATCCGCAAACCGCCATCATCGCCCCTGTACGAATCATGTTCATCCATCTCATATCTTTCTCCTTGAAGCCAACACGCAGCAAGCTCTTTCAATTTTCACTTCCAAACACACCAGCGCCCATCAGGATTTCTGGCGGCATCTACGTGTAAGAGACCCGCCACTGCGTTAGATTTTTGAATTGCCCTACGTCAACTCTTGCGATGCCGAGCCCGGCCATGAAGCGTTGCCTCCTTCAATCGAAATGTCTTGATCGCCGATCATCTCAGCTATTGAGCTTTCAAATAGAGCACGGCGTCGCCTCCGAACGGAGCGACAAACGACTGATTCCCGCCGCCCGCCGTTACTAGTCCCGTGGCCACGATCGCTCCGGAACTTGGGTTATACCACTCATAGCTATACGTTCCCGCGGGCAGATTAACCGTGAAAGACGCTCCGGACGAGGGTTGATACGCCAAGTACTCTGCGCCCGTATTCGCCAGGCAGAAGCCTGTCGAACTCAGAACTCCTTGCGGAGTCATCGCCGCCAAATTCATTTTTTGGGCATAAACTCTCGTTCGTCCAAGCGCGTTGCGCAATACTTCCCAGTACGGATCCACGGTTGTAGCGCCAGGCGCGTTGCGCCCGGACCACACGACGAGATAAGGGTCCATAAAAAGCAAGTTGTTTCCGATTGCGAAATTCTCCCACGCCCACTTTTGCTGCGCCACTTGCCCATCGCTGCGCATGCTGGACCAATTGTAGGAATGGTCCGTGTCATTAACCACTACCTTGCTTCCGTCGGCTGGCGCTGGAAGCTGATCCACTGGTGAAATCCACTCCGCTGGGCTACCTGTCAGCGCCGAATCCGTTCCGCCGGAATATTGAAAGGTCATTCCCGCAGGATGCTGCTTCGGTTTCGTGGCTTCGTACTGTTTGACGTAGTTGATGATGGAATACTGCCAAGTAGTCGAGTACGGCCCGGCTTCGTTGGCTACCTCGTACAGCACGTTGTCCAAATCGTCGACGGTATCAACGACTTTCCGGAGATAGGCCTGCTCGATCGCAGTCACTGCGGCGTTTTGAGGCAGGGTATGCGGGCAGGTTCCGCTGCAGTTTATTCCGTTTACGTTATTCCCGTTTGCGAAGGGATCGCCGTCATTCGATTGCGTCATGAACTGGAGGTCATACCCTTCAAACAGCATGATCGAGACGTAGATTCCGTTTTGGCCCGCGGCAATCACTCGCGCGCGCAGACGATCAAAGTACGTCTGATCGAACTGATTCAAGTCGAACTGTGGCTTGCCGTCACTGGCTGTTCCTGGCCCCACACGAGGCCACGGCAGTGGCTTCGAGAATGGCCTCTCCACATCATTCGCGTGTGGCAGGGTCCAAGTCCACAGCCGGAAAAAATTGTGGTTGTGCGCAACAAGAAAATTCAAATAGGCGGTGTAATCGAAAGCCGATGGCGGATCTGTCGTGCCTTGATCCACCAGGTTGGCCCACGTGTGCGATCCCGTCAAATAGACGGCCTTGCCACTTCCATCCGTGAAGTAACGCGGATTGCTCGCAAGGACTCGCAGCGGCCCCGTTGCGCCCGACGACACTGTGTTTGCGACAGTGATCGCAACGGCAGCAGAAGTCGTACGGTTTCCCGCCACATCGCGCGCGATCGCGGTCAGCGAATGGCTTCCATTGGCCAATGCAGTGGTGTCGAAAGACAGTGTGTAAGGCGCGATCAAATCCTCGCTGCCGCTATTCGCTCCATCCACTTGAAATTGCACGCCCACCACACCGATGTTATCGGTGGCACTCGCCGATAGTGAGATCGTGCCGGTCACCGTCGCGTCCGCTGCGGGTGCCGTGATGGAGACCGTCGGAGGCGTCGTGTCCGGCGTCGTGTTGGATACATTCGCCGCAACCGCTGCGGATGTCGTGCGATTCCCAGACGCATCGCGCGCTATAGCCGTAAAAGAGTGACTGCCATTGGATAGTTTTGTCGTATCGAGCGACACCGCGTACGGCGCGGTCGTGTCTTCGGCACCGCTATTCGCTCCATCTACTTGAAACTGCACGCCCACTACACCGACGTTATCGCTGGCATTCGCCGAAAGAGAGATCGTGCTGGTCACGGTCGCGACTGCCACCGGCGCTGTGATCGAAACCGTCGGAGACGTCGTGTCCGGCGCCGTGTTGGACACATTCACTGTGACCGTTGCGGATGTCGTGCGATTCCCGGCGGCATCGGTGCAGCTCCTCTGTTCTTCTCCGTCCCCCACACACTTTTCGTACAACGGCCAACTGTCGACTTCCCTCCCCCCTGCGTTACACTACTGGCTCCCCAACCTGGAGAAATGCATGCCCACACGCGACGATGCCTGGAAGCTGCTGTGCGAATTCACCGAATCGGAGAGCCTGCGCAAACACATGCTGGCCGTCGAAGCCTGCGTCCGCGCCTACGCCCGCAAGCAGGGCGCTGATGAGGAGACTTGGAGCCTTGCCGCGCTCCTCCACGATTTCGATTACGAGCGGTGGCCCAACAACGAACACTCTCCCGACAAGGAGCATCCTGCGGAAGGCGCGAAAATCCTCCGCGAGCGCGGCTACTCCGAAGAAATCGTCCGCGCCATTCTTTCGCACGCCGATTATTCAGGGGTCGCTCGCCAATCTCCCCTCGAGCACACTCTATTCGCTTGCGACGAGCTCGCCGGTTTTCTCACCGCCTGTTCCTACGTTCGCCCTTCGAAGAGCATCCTCGATCTCGAAGTTGATTCAGTGAAGCGCCGCCTGAAAGACAAAGCCTTCGCCAAAGGCGTTAGCCGCGACGACGTCCGCAAAGGCGCCGAAGAACTCGGCATCCCGCTCGAAGAGCATATCGGCTTTTGCATCAACGCCATGCGCGAACAAGCCGACGCCCTCGGGCTACGCGGCAATATCGGCGCTCAAGCCGTTGGTTCCTAAATCTGACGATTTTCTTTAGCGGTCACTCGTAACGCAGAGCGATGAGCGGATCCACCCGTGTGGCGCGTCGCGCGGGAACGTAGCATGCGAGCAACGCCACCGCCGCCAAGAGAACCGTTACGCTCGCGAAAGACGCGGGATCGTACGCGCTCACTCCAAAAAGTAAATGAACCAGCGCGCGTGAAAGCGCCAGCGCCGCAGCCAACCCGATCGCCGCGCCGATGAGAAATAATTTGAAGCCCTGAGCGAAAATCATCCGTAAAACATCGCGCGGCTGCGCGCCCATTGCCACGCGCACGCCGATTTCCTGCGTGCGCTGCGTCACTGCAAACGAAAGCACCGCGTAAATTCCAAGCGTGACGAGCAGCAGCGCCAGCCCAGCGAATCCGCTGAGCAGCGACGCTTGCATTCTCCGCGAGGAAAGATTTTCGTCGACAAGATCCTCGAGCGGCATCACTTTGGCGACGGGCTGCTCTTTGTCCACCGCCCACACTTGTTGGCGCACGATTTCCGCCAGCGCCATGGGATCGCCGCTGGTTCGAATGGCAAGATATTCGGGCGAAAAGCCGTCGTCCTGCTGCTGGTAAGGAAAATACATCTCGGCCCTCGCCGGAAGGTCGGGGCCGGCTTGGTGAATATCGCCCACAATTCCAGCCACCGTAATCCACGGAGACTTTTCGGCATAGCCCCCGGTTTTGAAGCGCTTCCCCACGGGGTTCTCGCCTGTCCAGTAATTTCTCGCCATAGTCTGATTGACGAGGGCAACGAGGGGCTTTCCAAAACCGTCGCCCCGTTCGAGCAAACGGCCTTCGATGAGCTTCATCCCAAGGGCAGCCGCGTAGTCCTTGCTGATGATGCGGACGTTGGGTACGAGAGCTTGTCCCGGAGCAGGCTCAGGCCGCCCTTCGAGAGTGACGCCCATCGCGCCTCCGTCATTTGTCAGCGGAATCCACGTGGTATAACCGGCCGCGACCACACCGGGAAGACTTTCCACGTTTGCGAGTACTTGATCGTAAAAGGCGCTTCTCTGCGTCAAGGTTTTGTATTTCTGGTCTGGCAGAGGCGTGTGCATCACGAGAACATGATCCGCTCGAAAACCCGGATCAAGGTGGTAGAGATTCTGCAGGCTTCGAATCATGAGTGCGCCGCCCGCCAGCAAAACAATCGCAAGAGCGACTTCGGAAATGACGAGCGCATCGCGCAGGCGCTGGCCTCCCGGGCCGACGCCGCTTTGCCCGCCGCCCTGTTTTAAAGAAGGCGTGAGATGAAACTGCGACACGCGCGACGCGGGGATGATTCCAAACAGTATGCCCGTGGCGAGGGTCACAGCGAGCGTGAAGAGCAGAACCCGTCCATCGACGCCGGTGCCCGTCAAAGGCGCGATACCCGCTGGAATCAAAGTGGCGAGAAATCGTGTCCCCCACATGGAGAGAAGCAATCCCGCGACGCCCGCAAGAATCGCCAGCAAGACGCTTTCCGTCAGCATCTGCTGGACAATACGTCCTCGCGTGGCGCCCAGCGCCAGGCGCATCGCCATTTCGCGGCGCCGGCCGGTGGCGCGGGAAAGCATGAGATTTGCCACGTTTGCGCAGGCGATCAGCAAAACAAAACACACGGCTCCCACAAGCATGAGAATCGCCGGGCGTGTGTCGCCGGCGAATTCCTCGCGAAGCGGGACGGCAAACGCGCCAACCTTGGCGTTTGAATCAGGATGCTCCTTCTCCAATTGTTGCGCGATGACGGCCAGATCGGCATTCGCGGCTTTGAGCGAAACTCCGGGCTTGAGGCGCGCGACGACTTCGAGATAGTGGCTGCCGTGATTGGCCAACTGCTCCTTTGTGAAGCGCTCGGGAATCCACAACTCCGATTCGCGATCGGGAAACTGAAAGCCGCGCTTCATCACACCGACAACGATGCACTTTTCGTAGTTCAACGAAATTTCTTTGCCGAGAATCTGCGGGTCGCCGCCGAATCGTCGAAGCCACAGGCCGTGGCTCAGAATCGTGACAGGCGTGGCTCCAGGTACGTCGTCCTCGGGGCGAAAGTCGCGGCCGAGTTGAGGAGTCACACCCAACACCGAAAATAGATTCGCAGTCACCTCTCGCCCGGTGAGCTTTTCCGGCAGGCCCTGGCCGGTGAGATTGAACGAGCCTCCAAAACCGGTGGCCGCCACATCCTCAAACACCTGGTTACGTGACCTCCAGTCCGAGAAATTTCCCGGCGCGGGCGTGTCCTTTGGAAATCCGTACGCCGAGGCATCTTCCCAAACAATGACGAGCCGATTCGCATCCGCATAGGGAAGCGGGCGGATCAGGACAGCGTCGGCGATGCTGAAGATGGCGGAATTCGCAGCAATTCCCAGCGCGAGGACGGTCACGGCGAAAAACGTGAAGCTCGGGCTCTTGCGCAACATGCGAACGCCATAGCGTGTGTCTTTAATCAGATTCTCGATGTAATTCACGCGTCGGGTATCGCGGCACTCTTCTTTGACTTGTTCAACGCCGCCGAATTCGCGTTTCGCGGCGCGGCGCGCTTCCTGCGCCGTCATGCCCGCCGCGATGTTTTCTTCCACTTGCCGTTCGATGTGAAAGCGAAGCTCCGAACCCAACTCCTTCTCGGCGGTATTCCTTCGAAACAGGGAGCGAAGCCAGTTCGCTATATTTTGGATGCGGCGCATGGCGCGTTCCTCCTCAGATTGCTTTCAACACCAGGCCGATCGCCGACGAGAGCCGCTCCCAGTTGGATTCCTCTGCTTGTAAATACTTCTGGCCGGCTTTCGTCAGCGAATAATATTTTGCGCGGCGATTGTTTTCCGATTCGCCCCATTTGGATTGAATCCAGGCTTGTTGTTCCAGGCGGTGCAGCGCGGGATAAAGCGCTCCTTGGTTGACTTGCAGGACGTTGTTCGAGACGCGGCGAATCCGCTGCGCGATGGCCCAGCCGTGCATCGGCTCGAGAGCGATTGTCTTCAGGATGAGCAGATCAAGAGTTCCTTGCACGAGATCGGTGGGTTTGGTCAAGATAGCTTCCCCTTAGTTACTGACACGAATTATGCAATCACTCCTGTCAATAAGCAAGGGGAAGCGCAAAACTAAGGTTCGGCTGTTCCGTCGCTATTCGCCCCTATCGGCCCACTTGGCAATGTAAGCTGACCTAACCGCAAGCCCTTATTCCAGTCTAATGATTCGGATGAGCGAAAGCGCCGGTAGCACCCAAGCCCGCGAGGCACTTCAGAGCGCGGCCAGAGAGAGCGATGCCATCGCCGTCGAGCGCACGCTCGCGGGCGAGCGTGATGCTTTCCGGGGGCTCGTCGAGCGCCACAGCCAGCAGCTCTTTCGACTGGCTTATCGCATGACCGGAAACGAGCACGACGCCGAAGAGGTCGTTCAGGAAGCTTTTTTGCGGGCTTACCGCAACCTCGGCCAGTTTGGCTCACGTGCGAATTTCGGCACCTGGGCGTACCGCATCGCCGCGAATTACGCGATCGACCGAATGCGGCAGAAACGCACCGAGGACGCGCGGCGCCAAACGCCGAGTGCACTGGCGGAAGAGCAAGAGCAGGATCCGCTGGATTTGGTGCCCGACGAACGGCCTACTCCAGACCGCCTCGCAGGCAATACCGAGTTGCGGAAAAAAATGGAAGAGGCGCTGAAAGAATTGAGCTCTTCGGAACGAACGGCGTTCGTAATGCGCCATTGGGAAGGCTGCGCGATCGAAGAAATCGCTGCCGTACTTAAGTCAACAACGAGCGCGGCCAAGAACACGGTTTTTCGATCTGTGCAGAAATTACGGCGGGCGCTGGAACCATACGTGGGCGCACGAGGCGCTCTGCAAGCGAAAGCAGCAGGAGCAGCGCCAGAGCCCAGAGGAACGGAACTATGAACCACCTGACAGAAGAAGATCTGATCGCTTATCGAGAGGGGGAGCCTACGCAACGCGAAGCCATTGCCGAGCATTTGACGAGCTGCAACGCTTGCCGCACGGAGCTCGACCGCATCGAGGCCGTCCTCAGCGCTCTGGACAATCTACCCGTTCCCGAGCGAGGCCCGGAATATGGCCGTGCGGTATGGCAACAGATTGCTCCGCGCCTCCCGGAAAAAGCGGGGCGTGGCTGGCGTGCATGGTTCGAGCCGCGTCGCTGGGTGGCCATCGGCGCTATGGCGGCCGTTGTGCTCGGTGCATTCGTCGCAGGGCGTTGGTCAAAGCCAAGGGATCCCGGCACACCCGCCGCTAGCGCGCGCAAGTACGCGAACGGGTACTCATCGTTGCCGTTGGCGACCATTTGGGAAAATCCGAAATGGTCTTGATGGAACTGGCGAACGCTACACCGCGAGAACCCAGGGCAAAAGCAAATCAATATCTCCGCGGAGCAGCTAACGGGCTGAAGACTTGCTCGACGCCAACCGTCTCTACCGCGAGACGGCTGAGCAGAATGGCGATGCGGCGCTGGCCGATGTTCTGGATGATCTGGAGCGCGTGTTATTGGACGTAGCGCACAGTCCGCAGGAACTCACTCCAGCCAAATTGGAATTGCTGCAGAAGCGCATCGAAGCACACGGCATTTTGTTCAAAGTTCGAGTGGTCGGCAAGGAATTACAAGAAAAGCAGAAAACACCGAATTCCGCGCCGGCGGTGACGGAATCGAAAGCAGGAGAGAGGAACAAGGCATGAGCATCGGAGAACGCACAAACAGAGCAGTAAAAATTTGGACGATCGCGGCGGCGATACTAATCGCTCCTTGGATGGCGAAGCCCGTTGCCGCCCATGGCGTTGCGGCGTACACGAACTCCTGGCAGGAACAGAGCAGCGCGGACCGCGATCAGGAGGCCCGTGACCGTGAGCAAGAGAAACGCGACCGCGAACAAGAAGCGCGCGACCGTGAACAGGAAAAGCGCGACCGCGAGCAGGAGCGCCTCGAACGCCTCGATGAACTTTACAGCGATGGCCGCGAAGCGCTCGACGAAGACCGCTATGACCGGGCCGCCGAGAAATTCAGCGAGCTTGCTTCGTTGAATGGCCCGCAGACCGATGCCGCAATGTATTGGAAGGCTTACGCGGAAAACAAATTGGGGAAACGAGACTCCGCGCTGGCAACGATTGCCGATCTCGAGAAGAAATATGCGCAAAGCCGCTGGATAAAAGACGCAAAGCTTTGGAGATCGAGGTACCGTCAATCGACGGGCCAGCCCGCCCACCCGGAATCGCAGCCCGATGAAGAGCTGAAAATGCTCGCCATCACTGGCTTGATGAACAGCGATCCCCAGCGAGCCATGCCCCTCCTGGAAAAAGTGCTGAACGGCCCTGGCACACCGAAAGAAAAGTCGAAAGCCCTTTTCGTGCTCGCGCAGAACGGCTCGACTGAATCGCGCGAGATTCTCGGACGCATCGCCCGAGGCCAGAGCAATCCAGACCTGCAACGAAAAGCCGTCGAATACCTGGGACTGTTCGGCGGACAGCAAGCAAGGCAAACGCTCGCCGAAATTTACGTCGTCCACGAGCGACGTATCCATCAAACGCGCCATTCTCAAGAGCTACATGATCGGTGGCGACAAGGAGCATCTGTTCGCGGCGGCGAAGAGCGAAAAAGACGACTCCCTGCGCGCCGACGCGATCAAGCAACTTGGCATCGTTCATGCCCCCGAGGAATTGCGCCAGCTCTACAAATCTGAGACTTCTCTTGAAGTAAAGAAGGACATCCTGCAGGCGTTCTTCCTCTCCGGTGACGCCAAATTCCTGGCCGAAGCCGCTCAGGGCGAGAAAGACCCGGAAGTTCGCCGCACTGCGATTCGCAACCTCGGCCTGGTCGGTTCAGCCGATGCCAAAGAGGCGCTCCTCGCCATCTATGCGAAAGAAACCGACCGCGAGAACAAAGAAGCGGTTCTGAATGCACTCTTCATTCAAGGCAATGCTCACGCGCTCGTGACTATCGCGCGAGGCGAAAAGGACCCGCAACTCAAGAAAACCGCGGTCTCCAAACTTGCCCTCATGAATTCCAAGGAGGGCAACGACTACCTGATGGAGATTTTGCAAAAGTAGTGTGGGATTGACTTGTACCCGGCAATTGCTGGCGAGAGAGCGAATTTTGGTGAGGTGGAAAGTGGCGACGGTATATCGGAATTCGGCAGTAAGGAGATTAGTTGCCCTGACTCTGCTTTTTGCGGGCGGGTTGTTTTTACTCCCGCGAAATGCGGCGGCGGAAACGCCCCAGGTCGTGAACGCCAAAATGGAAACGCGCGCCGTGACCAGCTCGCTTGCCGAAACGTTTCGGAGTCTCGAAGCGCAAGCCGACAAGCCCGAATGGGTCGGCTACAGCGTCGCGGAAGTTCCGGGCGACCGAACCGTCTGCTGCGGAAATTTCAACGACAACTATGGCGCCTGCGGAACCTGCCGCCTCGAAAAAGAAAATGGGGTTACAAGCTCGAGTTCGAAAAATGACGGAGAGACGGGAACCGTTCAACTCGAAGGCTCACGCCAGCTTGTCGTCCTCTTCCGCCTCGAAGGCAAACAAGTGATGCGCATCCGTCAAGCTTCGGAAAATTGCACCCTCGACGCAGGCGGCCTTCCCTTTATCTGGCTCACCGGTGCGAAGCCAGCCGAAAGCGTGGCGCTCCTCACAGATTTCGTCCGCAAATCCACCTTCGAGGGTCACGGTGAACACGAAGTTGGCCAGGGCGCTCTATCTGCGATTGCCCTCCACGCTGACACCTCCGCCGACCGCGCGTTCGAGTCTTTCGTCGCCGCCGACCAGCCCGAGCAACTCCGCAAACACGCTTCCTTCTGGCTGGGAGCCTCGCGCGGCAAATCTGGCGAGCTGCTTCTGCAAAAAATGGCGAAGAGCGACCCGAGCTCCGAAGTCCGCTCGCAAGTCGCTTTCGCGCTCTCCATCAGCCACGAGCCCGAAGCCCTTCCGGAAATGATTCGCATGGCCAAGGAAGACGAAAGCGCCCACGTCCGCGGCCAAGCCCTCTTCTGGCTCGCGCAAAAAGCCGGCCAAAAAGCCATGGCCGCCATTACCGGCGCCATAGAAAACGATCCCGACACCGAAGTAAAAAAGAAAGCCGTCTTCGCGCTAAGCCAGATGCCCAAAGACGAAGGCGTCCCCAAACTCATCGAAGTAGCAAAGACCAACCGCAACCGCGAAGTCCGCAAGCAAGCCATGTTCTGGCTCGGCCAATCCAACGATCCCCGCGCCCTCGATTTTTTTGAACAGGTGCTGACTCGCTAGGAGACTAGCGCAACAGATCTTCCAGCTGGATGCGTGAATCGGTCTTCGCGTCGCGATACTTCACGATCACCGCGCACTGCAAACTCAGCCCATGTTTCGCACCGACTGGATGTGTCACCGCGCGCGAACCAGGAACCACAATCGCTTCCGCGGGAATGACCAGCGGCGAAGTTTCGCTCGCGGTGTACACCGCGTCGCGCACCAAATCGTAAACGGGTATCGACCGATTCAGAATCGTGCCCGTTCCAAGCACCGCGCGCCGCTTCACCACAGTTCCTTCATAAACTCCCGAATTCCCGCCCACCAGCACTTCGTCTTCAATAATCACCGGCATCGCGCCCACCGGCTCCAGCACGCCGCCAATCTGCGATCCCGCGGAAATATGGCAGTTCCGCCCGATCTGCGCGCAGCTTCCCACCAGCGCATGCGAATCGATCATCGTCCCTTCGCCCACATACGCGCCCACATTCACAAACATCGGCGGCATGCACACCACGCCGCGCCCGATATACGACCCGTCGCGAATACTCGAACCGCCCGGCACAATGCGAATCCCATCGCCCACCGTAATCGCCCGCACAGGATACGTCGACTTATCAATGAACGGCTGCCGCGCCGCATCCACCGACATATCCACAATCGCGCCCATTCGAAACCCAAGCAAAATCCCTTTTTTCACCCACGCGTTGACCCGCCACCCCGTCGCCGAGGCAGCATCCGGCTCCGCCGCGCGCACTTCTCCGCGATTCACCGCATCCTTAAACTCGCGGAAGAGCCGGAAATGTTCTTCGCTATATTGAGCCGGTGGCTCATCAAAAAGCTTTTCAACTTGCTGCGGCAGCATGCACTCTCTCATCTGGCTGCGTCGCTTCATGCACCGGAATCAACTCCAACGATTCCAGCACGCCGCGAATCCGCGCTTCGCTCTCCGCCTTCGGCGCAACCAGCGGCAAACGCCACACCGCCTCCAGCAACCCCATCTGCGCCATCGCCGCCTTCACCGGAATCGGATTCGACTCCACAAAATTTACTTCCATCAACGCGTGCACGCGCCGGTGAATCCGCCGCGCCGCCTCGAAATCGCGATCGAGGGACAGCCGCGTCAACCGCGCCATCTCCGCCGGAATTTCGTTCGATACCACGGAAATCACGCCGCGCCCGCCCAGCGCAATCAGCGGCAGTGTAATCGCGTCATCGCCGCTCAGCACGTTGAACTCTTCCGGCACCGCATTCAGAATCGCCGCCATCTGCGAAATATTCCCCGACGCTTCCTTGATGCCGACAATGTTTTCAATCCCGGCAAGCCGCTTCACCGTCGCCGGCTCCACATTTACTCCCGTGCGCCCCTGCACGCTATACACAACGATCGGCAGTGCCACTGCCTCCGCAATCGCTTTGTAGTGCTGGTACAACCCTTCCTGCGTCGGCTTGTTGTAGTACGGCGTCACGGAAAGGATTCCGTCCGCGCCAATCTGCGCAAGCTCACGCCCCAGCGCAATCACTTCGGCGGTATTGTATCCGCCCGCCCCCGCAAGCACCGGCACGTGCCCCTTCGCCACTTCCACCGTAATCGCAACCACGCGCAAGTGCTCTTCATGCGTCAGCGTCGGGCTCTCTCCCGTCGTGCCGCACGGCACAAGAAAATCGATCCCCGCGTCGATCTGCCGCTTCACCAGCGCCCGCAGCGTCAGTTCATCGAGCGAACCATCGCGCCTGAAATGGAGTTACAAGCGCCGTTCCTGTACCGGTAAACATGGTCTTTCTCCTTCTTTGTCTAATCGTCGTATTGCCCAAATCCGTTAACCCCGGCACATCACGGCCGCCGCCGCGGAGATTCCTCAATTCAATTCGCCCAGGATCTCCCTGAATTCATAAAATCCTTTTTTCCCCGCCACCCACCGCGCCGCCTGCAGCGCCCCGCGCGCAAATCCTTCCCTGCTCCGCGCCGTGTGCCGCAGCGTGATCGTGTCCGCCGCCGAGTCAAAACCAATTTCATGCGTGCCCGGAATCGCTCCCGCGCGATTCGAACTAAGCCCCACCGGCCGTGCGTAACCCGCCGTTCGTGCATCTGCTCCGCAAGTTTTTTCAGAGTCCCGCTCGGCGCATCTTTCTTCGCCGAGTGATGAATCTCCCAGCCCCACGCTTCATACTCCGCGTGTTTCGCAAAAAGCGCCGCCGCTCTCGCCACCGTCTCCATAAAAATCGTCATGCCCACGGAAAAATTCGCCGCCCATACCAGCCCCGTCTTCGCATGCTCCACGGCTTCCTTCACTTCCGAAAGCTGCTCAAACCATCCCGTCGTGCCCGCCACGCAGTTCACGCCCAACGCCGCCAGCCGCCGCACATTCACAGGCGCCGCTACCGGCGTCGTGAATTCCATCGCCACGTCAATTCCCCGCAACGTCTCGTGCGACAGCCCAGTCCCGCCGGGATTTTCCCCGCCTGTGAATTTCGCGCGCACTTCGAACCCATATTCCGGCGCAAGCTGCTCGATCAGCTTCCCCATTTTTCCGTACCCGATAATCGCAAGTCCTTGCCTCATGCCGCTGCCGTCCCCGTCGCCAGAAGTTGCCGCGTCATCCGCGCATAAATCTCTACCGCCTCCAACAATTCCTTTTTCGGAATGCGCTCCTCCGCCGTGTGCGCCAGATGAATACTTCCCGGGCCAATCAAAAATGGCTCGCCCCACGCCCCGTTAAACGTTGGAATGTCCGTCGCAAACGCCACCACCGCAGTGGGAATTCCGTCGAACGCCGAAAGTCGCATCGCCGGCGTGTGCAACACTTCGCGCGCCTCTGCGCGCCCTGCAACGGCCGCCAGCACTGCATCGCGAATTTCCGCCGGATCGCCCACGGTGCGAAACATAATCTCCGCTTGCGCATGATCCGCCACAACGTTCGGCGCTCGTCCGCCCGCGATCGTCCCGATATTCAGCGTGCACGGCCCCAGCAGCGGGTCTTCCGGCAGCGAAATCATGCGAATGCTCCGCAAAACATCGAGCAGCGATGAATCGCGGAATGGCCCAACTCCGGATACGCCGAATGCGCCAGTTTTCCGTGCGCCGTAATCTCAAAACGCAAAGCGCCTTTCGATCCCAGCGCGAGTAGATTTTCCGTCGGCTCTCCGTTGATCAGAAAACGCGAACCCCGCGGGGTAGCCGCCGCAACCTTCGCCCCGGCGCTGTTGCGCTCTTCCCCCACCACAAACAGCAGTCCAAAATTTTTCGCACCCGAATCCAGAAGTTTCTCTGCCGCGGCAATCATCGCCGCGATAATTCCCTTTGCGTCGCACGCCCCGCGCCCCCAAATGAATTCCGCATCTTCCAGCGACGGAAAAAACGGCGGCACAGTATCCATGTGCGTCGAAAGCGTCACAATCGGCTCGCCCCACGACGCAAAAATATTGTCGCGATTCGGCTCGACCTCCATTCGCTCCAGCCGTCCGGAGGTGACTGCAGCCAGCGCGGAAAGCTGCGCGAACAAAAAGTCCGCCACGTTCTGCTCGCGGTTCGTGGTCGACTCGATGTCGACAAGCGCGCGCGTCAATTCAAAAAGATTCATCAGACCAATGATTTCTGGAAGGAACGATACGAAAGGAAGGAACCGCGAAGTAACCACTCGAGGCTGCTGCCTCTCGATAGCGCTCCATCCGGCTTTAGCTCTGGCCGCCTGAAAAATGCGGCCATCTAATCGGATGACAGTGGACAGGCCTTAGACCTGTTCCCCAACCCCAGCGGCCTCAGCTACCGCTGCGATTTCGGCGGACTATAACAACCTGGCCCCTTTTGCCTGGCGCTCCGAAGCTGATCGGAACCGCTCGCCCGGCTACTCATGGCCTCCGCACCTCTACCAAGAACTCTGTAAGTGTAAAAGACCCCCGGAAGAAAAGCGAGTGGAAATTCTGATGGTCTACATAAAGCAAAAAACGTGTCCTTCCGGGCGAAGCCAAGGGCGCTTGCTGCCTAGCTCAAAAGAAAGATTGTCATTCCGAGCGAAGCGAGGAATCTGCTTTTTCTTTGCCTCGTGCCCTAAAGCTCCAGCGGCTTCAGCGGCCGGTCCTGCGTAGCAACCAGCAACTCACCGCGAAACGCGCATTCCGCAGGACGCCGGTTCAGCGCCTCTTCCGCCGAAAGCTTCGCCAAATCCGGATTATTGTTCTCCGCCGAAAGATGCGCCAGCACCATATACCGCGCGCGCCCGTCAAATCCTTCCGGATCGGCCAGATACTCGCTCACCGCATGATTCGAAAGATGCCCCGTCCGCGAAAGCACGCGCTGCTTCACCACCCACGGATACGGCCCCACTTTCAACATATCCAAATCGTGATTCGATTCCAGCAGCAGACAATCCGCATCCCGTAAATGCACTTTCACCAACTCCGGCATATAGCCCAGATCGGTAACCAGCGCCATCTTCGTTCCATTCGTTCGAAACGTAAATCCAATCGGATCGGCCGCATCATGCGGAATCTGAAACGCGTGTACATCAATATCGCCAATCGTGAAATGCTGCCCGGATTGAATCGTCTCCACGCCGCGCAAACGTTTCGCCAGCCGGTCCGGCAGCGCGCGATGCAGCGCTTCCATCGTCTGCTCTGTCACATACAGCGGCGCCTTCCACAGCCCCAGCATTTGCGGCAGTCCGTTGCAGTGGTCGCTATGTTCGTGGGTAATCAGGATCCCGTCGATGTGCTCGACGTTCCGTTCAATCGCCGCCAGCCGCGCCAGCGTTTCGCGTTTCCCAGTCCGCAGTCCACGAGGAGTCGGGTGCGCTCGGTCTCGAGCAAGTGATGTTGCCCGAGCTGCCTGACGCCAGTATGGAAACCCGCAAGCCGATCGCTTTGCCCTCAATCGCGGTAAGAAATCTCTTACAAACGAATTTTCAGAATGATGTCACTTCAATTCCCGCCCGTCAACACGGAAAGACAACCCAGAATCGTCACAGCGCGGATGCTCAAGAACGCGGTTCGAATACTCCTATTTTTGTTTTCCCATCTGGGCAGGAGTCAGGTCGGAAGGGGAAATTCCCATCTGGTTCATATTATTCTTTCGGGATTCCTCCCAGGTGCTTTTTGCTTTCAAGAAATCTTTGTGTAGCGCAATAGCTTTCGTCTGTTGTGCCGTAAAGGATTCTCTCGCCGTATTATTGCGGAAATAGAGTTTATTGTCCCGGATCGAATAGTCGCCGGTATGTGCTATCGCGAATTCGTAGAGCTCGATGGTGCACTTCATCCAAGCTTCCTCTTTTTCAATCAAATTATTCCGCGGCCCGAGGCTCTTTTCCATGCTCCCGTGCAATCCTTTGAGGAATTCCTGTTTTGCGCTTTCGGAAGCGTTTGCGGCCGCTACCCGGTCTTCCATCTTTTTGATGATGGGGCCCAGAGACGCATATTTTTCATCAATCGCTAGAGCGGTGCGGAGTTGCGTCACCACCTTCTGCATGTGTACCTGGCCGGCATACGATTTCGAGGAATAGAGGTCTTTGATGGCGGAATTGTCCGCCGCGGCAGCCTCCGCGGCGTAACGCTGGTTCATCTCCAGAATATCGTGAAAAAAATCGCGCGTCGGCCCGTCGTACCAGTTGACGTTTGCGCTGGCAGGCAGTTTTCCCGCTGCCTCTTTCAACAGGGTTCCCGTTTTGTGTTTGGCATCGGAATCCGGGCGGAAACGAGAGCGGGTCATCTCTCCCGCGAATGAGAACACAGTGACGGCCAGCGCAATGGCCGCGCTCAAAAGCGCCTTTGCGCCAAAATGGCTTTTTCTGGTTCGCTTCCTTCCGAGCAGATACATCACCACTAGGCCAATCACACTGGAAACCATGACGCCGCCGATCATGTAGCCGGCAGCTTCCGGGTTCATTACTCCAGCCCAGTGAAGCGCTTTCAGGTAGTTCAGGAAAAACACCACCCCGAAGCAAAAAAAGGCGATAACGGTGAGCACCGGAGACTGCCAATTGCCGGGGCTCTTCTCTATCTTCGGAGGGAAGAACGCGTCGCCTTGAGGCACGGAAGGACTCGCGGCACCCGCGAACGGCAAGCAGCGCGGGCATTTCCCTTGCGGATCGATTTCGCCGCCGCAGGCTGTACAGTGCATCTCCGTCACCTTAGCTCGGGGATTATAAGCCTATCTGATTTGGAAAGAACAAGGGAATGATAAACGAGCGCTAGCAGGCCAAGCCCTTAACAGGATAGCCGGGAGCGGTCGAGGGTGAAACCGTTTAGCGGGCCGAGGACCGTGACGGCGATTTGTTCGGGGCGGAAGAAATCGTGCGCCAGCGATTGCACTTCATCCAGCGTGACGGTTTCGATCGATGCCAGGATTTCATCCAGTGAGTAAAACCGGCCGAAGTAGAGTTCCTGCCGCGCTAGATTCGACATGCGCGATGTAGTCGATTCGAGCGAAAGCATCAGCGAGCCCTTGAGATGATTCTTTGCGCGCGTGAGTTCTTCATCGCTTACAGGCGATTCTTTCATCGCGCGAAATTCTTTGATCGTCAGGTCAATCACCTGACCAACGGTTTCCTTTGCGGTGCCCGCATACACCGTGAACATGCCCGCATCCGAATACGGCGTCAGCTCGCTGAAAACCGCATAAGCCAAGCCCTCTTTTTCGCGAATATTTTGGAAGAGTCGCGAAGACATCCCGCCGCCGAGCAAATTATTCAGCACCGCAGCGGCAAATCGCGCTTCATGGCCCAGCGGCAGCGCGGGAACGCCGATGCACAGATGGACTTGCTCCAGGTCGCGCTTGGTTTCGAGATGGATAGGCGCTTGCGTCGAAGGTGCAATGTGCTCTTCGAGCGTCCGCGCCGGGCGAAGATCGCCAAACTCGCGCTGCACCAGATCCAGAACTTTTTCGTGCGTGACATTGCCCGCCGCGGTGATCACCAGATGATCCGGCGCGAACCAGTCGCGGAAGCGCTCGACCAGATGTTCACGGTTGAATCCGCGTACCGTTTCCGGAGTGCCCAGAATCGGCCGCCCCAGCGGGTGCTCGGGCCAGAAGCCCCGCGTAAAAAGGTCGTGCAAGAGATACTCGGGATTGTCCAGGTCCATCTTGATTTCTTCGAGTACGACCTGGCGCTCTTTTTTTACGTCGTCGGAATCGAACTTTGGCCGGAGAACGAGATCGGCGATCACATCAAATGCAATCGGCAGGTGTTCGTCGAGCACTTTGGCGTTGAAACAGATCTGCTCTTTCGAGGTAAATGCATCCAGCATTCCGCCGACGGAATCCATCTCTCGGGCAATCGCCTCGGCGGAGCGCCGCTCCGTGCCTTTGAAAACCATATGCTCCATGAAATGCGCGAGGCCATTCTCTTCGAGGATTTCACGGCGCGACCCGTTGCGGATCCAAACGCCCACAGACACCGAACGGACGTGCGTCATCGTCTCGGTAATGACCACCAGGCCGTTGCCAAGCACATGCTTCTGAATGTCACGAACTTCCGTGGCGGTTGCCATCTCTCAATTGTGACACAGGCAGGGTAGAAAAGCGCACAGACGAAAGTCTGTGCTACAGAAGCTTCTCGTCGGGATGGAGCTTGCCGTATTCGCTGGTGTAATGCAGAGGAACGTCGCCGTACGTCCCGCGTTCGCGCGTGTAAACCTCGCAACTGTCGAACGGCTTGGAATACACGTGAATGCTCACCGCGCGTTGCTTGAATTCCGGCAAATTCAGAACCTGGTGAACGGGTTCCAGCGGATTGACGTGCACTGGATGCGCGCCATCCATCTCATAAATTTCCGTGGGAACGATTTTGCACGTTCCGCAGCTTGCATCCTTTTCCTCGACGCGGAAGTTCTGCACTTTGAGACGCCCGATCGGCGCGGACATCCAGCAATTCTGATCGCGATGATTGTGAATGCGGCTGTGCTGCCCGATTTCCCAACAAATAGTCATGCACTCGAAAAGCTCGTTCTTGAAAATCAGATTCCGCGTGTAATTCCCTTTCGAGAAGAAAGTATATTTTTCGATCGTTTCCGGGCGCACCGCGCGGCGGACGATGTAGTCCTGCACATTTTCAAGAGTGAAGTCGCGCTCGGAGATGGCGCTTAGGCCCTTGACCCAATCCGAAATGGAGAGCGTTTCGACGGCGAGTTGATTTGGCATGGCGAAGAAATTATACCGCCGAAGAGAAGAAGAAGCGCAGACAAAGAGGAAACTATTCAGCAAAACACGATATTCTGTAGGGTGATTCGGCCAAGGCTGGCAAGAACTTGAGCTCGCGGAAAGACTGCATGGAACTGCTGGGAAAATCGAAGCAAGAGTTGCGCGAAATGTGCTTGGCAATGGGCGAGCCGGCCTATCGCGGCGGGCAGATCTATCACGCGCTGTATGCGGAGCGGAAGCTCGACGTCGCATCAATGACGAATTTGCCTTTGAGCTTGCGAGAGAAGCTCGCAAAAGAAGTCACGATTAGTTTGCCTGTCGTCAAGCAGCGCTTTGTTTCTGCCGATGGATCGGTGCGCTATCTGTTTGATTTGGGAACTGGGGAAAAAACATTTAACACAGAGGGCACAGAGAACGCAGAGGGCACAGAGAAGAAAAAACTTTTGCGGCCGGCATCTGTTGAAGCCGTGTTCATGCCAAGCGATGGACGGCAAACGATTTGTATTTCGACGCAAGCGGGATGCGCGGTGGACTGCCAGTTTTGCATGACGGCGCAGCTGGGGCTGATTCGCAACCTGACGGCCGCGGAAATTCTTGCGCAGGTATTGCTGCCGCTCGAGGAGCACAAGGAACAGCTCGCGCCGCGAACGAATATCGTTTTGATGGGACAAGGCGAGCCGCTGTTGAATTATGAGCGCGGTGATGTCGGCGCTGCGCATATTGCTGGACAACGCCGGAATGGCCATTGCGCCGAGGCATGCCACGCTTTCTACCAGCGGAATCGTCCCGGGAATCGAACGCCTCTCCGAGGAAACTCTGCGGCCCAAGCTGGCGATTTCGTTGAACGCCTCGTGCGACGAACAGCGCGACAGGCTAATGCCGATCAACAAAAAATATCCGCTGCGCGTGCTGCTGGAAGCCTGCAAGAGATTTCCGCGCGGCGCGCGGGAATATATAACTTTCGAGTACGTGCTGCTGGGCGGCGTGAACGACTCGCCCGAAGACGCGCGGCGCGTGGCGAAAATGATGACGGAGCTAGGGCGCGTAAAGGTGAATTTGATTCCGTGGAATCCGGGAGCGCTGCCTTATTCGGAGCCGACTCCGGAAAGCGTAGCCGCCTTTCACAAAATATTGCTGGATAAAGGCGTGCCGGTATTTACGCGGTATTCGCGAGGGCGCGACGTGATGGCGGCATGCGGGCAACTTGCCCTGGCTGATCAAGGAAGTTCCCTGCTGCCCGTGATTGGGTGATCCTGCCTTACCGAAACATTTTCCTCGGAAGAAAATTCAGATCAAGCTGATGTACTTCCGAAAATGCGGCTTGGTGAAGAACGCTAGTCGAAATCAATTCCCTTTATGTACTGGCTGACGGGCACCGCTTCAAAGCGTCCGGGAAAAGTTCTCATGAGCCATTGGGCGTCCTCATCGGAGGTTCGTCCGTGGGAGCCGGTTTCGGTGTCGCGGAGTACGGTATTTTCGCGCAGAAAATCGGAAAAGCCGGCAGCTCGAACGATCCGTGCTCTCCATGAGCTTGTTGCTCCAATCGATGAAGTTGTTGGTGATCTGTTCGACTTCCCGCATTTCCTCGTGGATGATGCCGAGCATGGCGCCGACATTGACGTTATAGCTGCTGTAAATGTGCGCGATGGTGTTGGCTTCCTGCGGATAAACCTGCTTGGGAACGTTGACTTGATAGATGGTCATCGACCAGCTGCCCAAAGCCATTTGGGCGGACATAATGACTCTGGAAATAAACAGAACGGGGCCTTGGCCATCGTGGGTGTCCACATCGCCGGAAATCAGAAAAATCCTTCCCCCATCGGACGTTGGCACTTGCTGAATCTTTCCGATGTTCAAGATGCTCGCCGGCTTGCGGTTCTTGATGGCCATTTGATCGTTAAAAGCTTTGAAGCTGGTAGCAGCGTCAAGACCAAAGGGAATGGCGAGGAAATTTCCCGGGCCGGTTCCGTTGCGGATGGGGCCCAAAGCGCTACCGCGCGGGTCTCGCGGGTCAACAATAGGCACATTCATGCCAAAGCGGAGAGTCTCGCCGTTGGGACCTTTGGCGAGAATATCGGCCTTTTGGGCAAAGGCTACGTTCCATCCGGCAGGAAGTCCGATCGACCCGGTGCCATCTGGGATTCTGTACGTCTGAAGAGGTGCCGCAGGAGCGGTGGGTGCGGGCAGCGAAGAAGGCGAGCCTGATGCCGAAGTGCCAGCGGAAGAGGTGGATGGTGGCCCCAGGGCAGAAGGCGACGCACTCAATTCCTGCTGGAGGCGCTTGAACATTGGGTTCAAAGAAGAGGGGAAGCGATCGGAATCGTCGTAAAGGAGAACAGCGGCAGCTTGGCCGGATTTGGGGGCGGAGGCGATAACCATACCAGTGAGCTTGTGGCCATCCTGATTCTTAGCGGTCACATTGAAGATAGCCGCGAGGATGTCGCCGTTGCCAGCCTTGAGGATATTGGTGATTTGCGGGCGATCGCCGCAATGCTGGCTGACCACGTGAAGGACCTTGCCTATGGCTGCTTGTGGGGTGAGCTGGCCGGCCAGAGGGCCGTACATGATGTGGCCGCCACTGGGGACGTCGACAGTCTTGATTCCATCGCCAGCGGGCGTGGCAGTCACTGCAGCGCAGGCAATCAAAAAGGTGATGGATGCGGAGAGGAAAATCGTCTTCTTAAGGGTCACTATCAATCCTCGGTTTCGGCCAAGAGTATATTTTCAAGCGCATAAGAATAGCAAAAGGAAGGGAGAAAACTTACGAGACTTGATTCTCGCAATTTCTAGCTTTAAGCCCTTTAGAATGAACACTTATATAAGTGTATCAAAACAAAAGACTTCATCTATCTTTAGAATGAACACTTATGAAAAAAGGGGAGGGGATCCCCAAACAAAACGCAGGCAAGAGATGCCGACGTTGTGTGTGTACGTAGAGACATCTGAAGTTAGCTACACATCTGAAGTAACGGATCATCAAGGAAGAATGGGCGTTAGGGGCGGAGGGCGATGACCGACATTTGGCGGCCGGATTGGGGGCCTTGTTTGCGGTAGGAGAAGAGGAGGTTGGGGTGGCAGGCGGTGCAGAGGTCGATGGTGTGGATGTTTTGGGGGCGGAGGCCGGCGGATACGAGTTGGGAGCGGTTGGCTTTGCGGAGGTCTAAGAGGACGCCTTTGGGCGGAGGTTGGTGGCCGGGAGGCATCATGTTGAGCCACTGGATGGGGTTGGGCTCGTCGCCGGTGCGGAATTCGTTCGAAGTAGGTGGGAGCGTCGGCAAATTGAGAAAGGAATTGGGTGGCGACTTCGGTGCCGACTTCGTAGCAGCAGGGGCCGATGCTTGGGCCAATGGCGGCGAGGAGGTCGCGCGGGTTGGTGGCGAAGTGCATTTGCATTTTGCCGATGGTTTTGGCCGCGATGCGGGCGAGGGTGCCGCGCCAGCCGGCGTGGATAGCGGCGATGGCGCGTTTCTTGGGGTCGACGAGGAGGATGGGGACGCAGTCGGCGGTTTGGACAGCCAGGAGGAGGCCGGGGCGCTTGGTGATGCTGGCGTCGCCTCGGCAGGGATCGGTTGAGGGGGAGTCGAAGACGTGGATTAGGTCAGAGTGGAATTGTTTTAGGGTGATTAGGGGGAGATCTTTGGCGCCTGCGGCGGTTTGGAAGCGGCGGCGGTTTTCGAGGACATTTTCGCGGGTATCCCAGTCGGTGAAACCGAGGTTGAGGACTTTTTCGTTTTCTAGAGGGCTGATGCCGCCGAGTGCGGTGCTGAAAGCGTGGATGAGCCAGGGAAGTTTGGAGAGGGCGGGGATTTGGAGGAGTTTCAGGTTCTGGGACGTGCGGGTGGTCCAATCGGTCGCTGGTTCAGGTGACACACGAAATTTGCGGGCTGGGCGATTGGGTGATGTTTTGGTTGCGGGCACGATTGTATAAGTATAATCGCAACGGCGGCGTGGGAAGAAAGGGCAGGAAAAGAGTATCGCAGTTTGGCGCGGAAACACAGAGATCGCAGCGAAAGAAAAAGCAGATTCCTCAAGAACTGGAGGCGAGTGGAGATGAGATGGACATTGGTGATTGCTCTGGTAGGGGTGTTTGCAGTTGCTTTGCGCCCGCAGGCTTGGGCGCAGTCGGCGGACAAGGCGGCAGTGAGCGAGAGTGCCAATGCGGAGACGATAACGGGGTTGGTGGGGAGACTGGACCTGGAACGGTATAAGGCGACGGTTAAGGGGTTGACACAGTTTGGGGATCGGCGGCAGGGGACGGACCGGAATCGTAAGGCAGTGGATTGGATTGAAGCACAACTGAAGAGTTATGGCTGCACGAATACCGAGCGGATCAAATACGAATTTGAGCCTCCGCCGCCGCGCGATCCAAATGCTCCGCGGCCGGGCGGGCCCGGAACGCAGGGATCATCGCGGCCGCAAACGGCCGTGGGCGGTGGACGTTCGAGAGGGATTCGCGCCAAGACGGGCGTGAACACGGATCCGAGCAAGCAGCCGGATGAGAAGCTACGCCAACTCGATTCGCAGGAATCCACGCCGGGGGAACGCAAAGAGGTTTATTGCACGAAGATCGGGACGACGCATCCCGAAGAGATGTACATTCTCGGCGGGCACATGGACGGCATCGGGTGGGGCGAGGCCGCGAATGACGATGGGTCGGGAACTGCGCTGGTGATGGAAGTCGCTCGTGTGTTGAGCAGTCCAGACGTGAAGACGGAGCGGTCGGTGCGATTCATTTTGTGGAACAACGAGGAGACGGGATTGAATGGCAGCCGGGCGTACGTGCAGCAGCGGCAGAGTCTACAAGGCAAAGAAGAGCCGCCAGGCTCGGGGCGCTACCCTGAGCCGAAATGGCTGGGAATGATTACGCACGATATGATGTTGTTCGATCATGGGATGCCTCGGGCGGATGGAACGATGAGCAAAGAGCAGCGGCCCGAGGCGGATATCAATGTTGAGTTCCAGTCGAACTCGAAGTTTGCGGCGGAGTCGCAGGCTTTGGCGTGGGTGCTGGAGCGGGCCGATGAGAAGTACGCGACGGATTATCCGGCTGCGGTGAGCAGCCACATGACGAATACGGATTCTAGTTCGTTCATGGACGTGGTGCCTTCGCTCAGCGTGCGAGAAAACGAGCGCGGGACGCAAATTGGGAACGGATGGGATC
Organism: uncultured Acidobacteriota bacterium; assembly: GCA_963718785.1. Lineage (GTDB taxonomy): Bacteria > Acidobacteriota > Terriglobia > Acidiferrales > UBA7541 > Acidiferrum. Next base: position 199,141 of record CAVQZW010000002.1, read on the forward strand.
CGCAATGGCACCAGCCGACGGACTTGTACAAGACATACTCGGATGCGGACTTCCGGCTGGGGTTGAATGCGGCACAGACTACCTTGGCGGCAGTGGCGGAATTGGCGGGGGCGAGAGTGGAGAAATAGTTTTCGCGGGGACAAGCCAGAGTTTGTGCAGAAAGAAGAACGGAAAAGGAATTACGCCGAGTTCGCAGAGACGCAGAGAGCGCAGAGAAGAAAAAGTAAGAAAAAACGCGGGTCTAAAGACCCGCCACTACAGGTGACTGGTGATTATTGGGATGGGAGTGGATTTGGCGGAGGTGGAGAGGATTCAGAAGGCGATTGAGCGGCATGGGGAGCCGTTTTTGCGGCGGGTGTATACCGCAGCAGAGAGAGAGTATTGCGAGAAGTTCAAGAATAAGTATGAGAGGTATGCGGGGCGGTTCGCCGCGAAAGAAGCGGCGATGAAGGCGTTGGGGACGGGTTGGAGGCGGGGGGTGCGTTGGGTGGACTTTGAAGTTGTACGGGAGTTAGGGGGGCGGCCGACGATCCGGTTGGATGGAGAGGCGAAGAAGATTGCGGGGGAACTCGGCGTGAAGAGGATTGCTTTGAGCATTACACATACGGAGGCGCAGGCTTTGGCGCAGGTGATTTTTGAGTCCTAACTGGAGCGCCGTATGAGCAACTCAGCGGGAGTTAGCAAATGCCCAAAAACCGACTTCTAGCTTTCACGGCCGTTTTCTTCGCGTTCGTCGCGTCTGTTCTGTACGCTGCCTCTTTCTTTCGGCCTCCGTTTCGAGGTTCCCTTTTTTTGTTCATGATTCTCAATCTTGCGTTCTGGATGGTTGCCCTAACAATGGGCAGGGATCGTGGCGAAGCAAGGCTAAGTTTTCGATTTCCGAGGACAACACCGAGCAGCTTAAAACCTTTAAAGATATTGCTTCCGGTATTTTGCATCGCGAACCTGATCCCTGTCCTGCTCGGGGGAACTCCAATCGAAAAGGATGGTCAATTCCTCAAGAAGACGATCAGTGGAACCATTCGCGAAGTTGGCAAGGACGAGTACTCGAAGTTAGAGTGTGCCGAGGAAAGATTGTTCAGCGGAGTTTGGTATTCGCTGGATATCGTGCTTGCTTTGACGCTGTGGTTTAAAGAAACCCGCTGAAAGCGATACGGGCTTTGCCAGAAGGTAGTTCCCTTCTTCGAATTTGATCTCAACATCTAGCCATTCGTTAGACTGAAAAATTCCCGGAACATGAACGCGGAGGTAGTTGGAGGAGATGGCGGGAGTGGTGTGATCGGTGGATGGAAGTGAGGCGTCGTGTTCGTCGTCTGCGATGGAGAGTGAGGACGCGGAGGGTGCGGCCGATTTGGGAGCGGCGGAAGGCGGCGGATTTAGCTTCGCTGAGGGAGCGGAGTTCGCGGGCGCGGCGCTTGATGGTGGCGGCGGGGACTTGGTTGGGGGACTGGGCGGCTTTGGTGCCGGGGCGGGGGGAGTAGGAGAAGACGTGGAGGTAGGTGAAGGGGTGGCGGTCGATGAAGGCCAGGGTGGCGGCATGGTCGGATTCGGTTTCACCCGGGAAGCCGGCGATGACGTCGGCGCCGATGGCTGCGTGAGGGAGGCGGTCGTGGATCAGGTCGAGGCGGCGGGCGTAGTGTTCGGTGCGGTACCAGCGGTGCATGGCGGCGAGGATGGGGTCGGAGGCGGACTGGAGGGGCATGTGGAAGTGCTGGGCGATGCGGACGGTTTGGGCGAAGAGGTCGATCAGGTCTTGGGTAACGTCTTGGGGCTCGATGGAGCTGATGCGGAGGCGATCTAGTTGAGTTTCGTCGAGGATGCGGCGGAGTAGGTCTAGGAATTCTACGCGGGGAGTTAGGTCGCGGCCGTAGGTGCCGAGGTTGATGCCGGAGAGGACGATTTCGCGGGGGATAAAGGAGGTAGAGGAAGTGGATGAGGTAAAGGACGTAGAGGAGAAGATGGCGCTGGCGATGCGGAGGCGTTTGGTACGGTCAGGGATTGGATTTCGCGGATTACCGCGTCTGGCGGGAGGCTGCGGGATTTGCCACGGACATAAGGGATGACACAGAAGGAGCAGCGGTTGTTGCAGCCGTCCTGGATTTTTAGGATGGGGCGGGTGTGGTGGGATTCGCCGCCTTGGATGGGGGCGGAGAGGAATTCGGGGTGGGCGAAGATGTCGCCGGAGAGGATTTGGGCGGGGTGGGGGGAGGGGGAGGGTTGGGAATCGTGCCGAGCTGGGGCGCAAAATGTTGCGCCCCTACAAAGGGGTGGAGAGGGGCGCCTTGGGAAGCGGGCACAGCATGCTGTGCCCCTACGGAGGAAGGGGAGGGGGCGATTTGGGTGATTAGGTTGGGGATTTGGGGTTTGTGGGAATTGCCTACGACCCAGGAGACGCCGGGGAGGGAGGCGAGTTCTTCGGGGGCGCGCTGGGCGTAGCAGCCGGTGACGATGAGTTGGGCGGCGGGATTTTGAGCGTGGATCTTGCGGATGGCGTCGCGGGCTTGAGCGTCGGCGGCGGCGGTGACCGTGCAGGTGTTGAGGACGACGATAGAGGCTGCGGCGGGATCGGGGGCGGGGGTAAAGCCGCGGTCGAGGAGCTGGCGTTCGAGGGCGGCACCGTCGGCTTGGGTGGCGCGACAGCCGAATTGTTGGATGTAGAAGGTGGTCATGGATTTGAGGCGGCGCAAAGACCCCAAGAAAGACATTTTACACAGAGTTCATGGAGAGCGCAGAGAGCACAGAGAGAAAAAAGAGGTATTACTTCCGTGCGCGGTGACTGGGCGGCGGTCGGCTCGGACAATTCTCCGAAGAAAGCAGGGGAGAGGATAAACAGTTCGGGAACCTTGCGGAGAGGAAAAACGGAATAGAAACAGAAGGTCACTCGCGTCTTTACTACACGTTATAGGAGCCGATACAATCTTTTGACCCAATGTGTGCCCTGCGGCGTCACCCCTCTGCGCTGGATAACCCGAAGATTTCGGTAGTGATTCCCGTTTACAACGAAAAAGCGACGATTGAAGAGATTTTGCGGCGCGTCCTGGAAACAGAGATGCGCATGGAAATTGTGATTGTGGACGACTGTTCGAAGGACGGGACGCGGCAGTACCTGGAAGCGATGATGCAGGCGCAGGCAAAGGGCGAAACTTCGGCGACGGCGCACGATGGCGGCGATCCGGTGGATGTGCGGTATTTGCGAATCTTTTTCCAGGAACAGAATCAGGGCAAAGGCGCGGCGATGCGGCGCGGGTTTGCGGAGGCGACCGGCGACATCGTGCTGGTGCAAGACGCGGACCTGGAGTATGACCCGAAAGATTATCCGGTATTGTTGGCGCCGATTATCGATGGGCGGGCGGACGTGGTGTTTGGATCGAGATTTCTTAGCGGGCCGCAGCGGGTGCACTATTTCTGGCACTACGTGGCGAACCGGACGCTGACGCTGCTATCGGACATCATGACCAATTTGAAGCTGACGGACATGGAGACCTGCTACAAGGTGTTTCGCAAAGAAGTGTTGCAGGGGATCAAGCTGAGGTCGAACCGCTTTGGATTTGAGCCGGAGATAACGGCGAAAGTGGCCAAAGGCAAATGGCGGATTTACGAAGTGCCGATCAGCTATGCGGGGCGGACGTATGAAGAAGGAAAGAAGATTACTTGGAAAGATGGAGTGAAGGCATTGTGGTGCATTTTTTGGTTTAAGATTGCGGATTGAGGCAGTGAGTAGTGAATAGTGAGTAGCTAAAACCCTTTGGCGAGCGGCGTTCGCAGCTCGATTGAACATAAAAAATCACAGGTTAGGAACTCACGATAGAAATCAGACGGAGGTGGATTGTGCGTAGCCATGGAGGTGTTTTTGTTTCCAGGACCAGGCGGAGGTGATGATTTCTTCGAGGGAAGAGTGTTGGGCTTCCCAGCCGAGGGCGCGGTGAAGTTTTTCCTTGCTGGCGACGAGGACGGCGGGATCGCCGGGGCGGCGCGGGGAAAATTTGCGGGCGATCTTGTGGCCGGTGATTTTTTCGGCGGCGTCGATAACTTCGAGGATAGAGAAACCGCGGCTGTTGCCGACGTTGAAAGCTTCGCCGGAAACGGACTCGATGGATTCGAGGGCGCGGAGGTGGGAATCGGCGATGTCGAGAACGTGAATGTAGTCGCGGACGCAGGTGCCGTCGGGAGTGGGATAGTCGGAGCCGAAAATTTCGAGCTGAGGGATGAGGCCGAGGGCGGCGTCAAGAACTTTGGGGATGAGGTGGGTTTCGACGCGATGGGCTTCGCCGCGTTCGGCAGAGGCGCCGGCGGCGTTGAAATAGCGGAGCGTGGCGTAGTGCAGGCCGGTGTAGGCGCGATAGTCGGAGAGGATTTCTTCGAAGCGGAGCTTGGATTTGCCGTAAGGGTTGATGGGATTTTTGGAATGGTCTTCGGGGATGGGGACGGTGTGAGGTTCGCCATAGGTGGCGGCGGTGGAGGAGAAGATTAGTTTATTGACGCCATGGCGGGTCATAGCGTCGAGGAGATTGACACCGGCGGCGATGTTGGCGGCGTAGAAGGTGCTGGGCTCGCGGACGGACTTGGCGACGAGAGCTTCTCCGGCGAAGTGCATGACGGCATCGATTTTTTGTTTGGAGAAGACTTCTTCGAGTTGCGTGCGGACGCCGAGATCAACTTTGCAGAAGGTGGCATTGGGAGGGACGGCGGCGGCATGGCCCTCCTGGAGATTGTCGAGGGCGATGACCTGGTAGCCGCGGGAGAGGAGAACCTCCGCGCAAATGCTGCCGATGTAGCCTGCTGCTCCGGTGACAAGAACGTTCAAGGAATGACCTCGCCTTTATACGAAGAATGTGTGGTGCTTGGCGCAGGTATTAAAACTATCAGGATGGCGAGGCGTTGTCAGCGAAGAATTGGCAAAGGATCAAGGAGCCGACATACGGCGTTGGAAGGTAAGGAGAATCAGGTCGGCACGGCGGCGGACGCCAAATTTGCTGAGGAGATTGGAGACGTGAAATTTTACAGTGCGCTCGGCGATGTTGAGTTTGCTGGCGATTTCCTTGTTGGAAAGATTTTCGAGAAGCGAGTCGAGCACTTCCTGCTCACGCCGGCTGAGATTGGTGACGGAATCGGTTTTTAGCCGGCGGCCTTGATTCGTGAGGATGGAATCGACGAAACCGGAAAGAACGGAGCGCGGGACCCAGAAACCGCCGCTGGCAACGAGCGGCAGAGCGCGGACTAGTTGATCGCGAGCTTCCGTGTAAGTGAGAAGACCTTTTACGCCGAGGCGGAGGAGTTGATAGCTGTTGGCGTCGGAGTGCTGTTCGCCGACGACGATGAGTCGCGCTTCGGGATGGCGCTCCATGAGATTGGCAAGAAGAGCGCCGGTAGCGGGACGGGCGGCGTGGCCGTCGATGACATAGACCTGTGCGACGGGCGGCTCGAGATTACGCATGTCCGGCGCGAGCGTGGATTCGAGCTGTTTGACGGCGACCTTGAACTGGGCCTTCGACAAAACGCGTTCGAACTCGCTCAGCACCAGAGGGTGCGGCGACAAGATGCAGACAGACAGTTTGGTTGATGCGCGCTTGGTAGCCACTATGTGCCAGCGTAGTGAAAACTGTCCTAAGGGGCAAGTCTCTTGGAAGCGGTTGTTCTCGAATTGTTACGTGACAGGTAGGGTGCTTTTTCGATGGGGTCCGAGGGGTGATTTTTCGAGCAAAACCTGGACAATGCGCTCCGCGGCGTGGCCATCCCAAAAGGGAGGAATGCGGCCGGGCTTGCCTTTTCCGGCAAGGACGTCTTGCGCGGCGGCGAGAATTTTTGCAGGGTCCGTGCCGATGAGCTGGTTTGTGCCTTCGGAAATGGTGATGGGGCGCTCGGTATTTTCGCGGAGGGTGAGGCAAGGGACGCCGAGAGCGGTGGTTTCTTCCTGGATGCCGCCGGAGTCGGTTAGGACCAGTGTGGATTTGCTGAGCAAGCACAGAAAATCGAGATAGCCAACAGGGGGAATCAGGCGCAATTGCGGATGAGTCTTGATCCCGGCGTGAGTAAGGCGCTGCTGGGTGCGCGGGTGAACAGGGAAGATTATGGGAACCTGGGCAGCGATGGAATTCAAGGCCCCAAGGAGTTCGGCGAGTTTTTCGGTGGAGTCAACGTTGGATGGACGATGGAGTGTGAGCACGCCGAAGCGTTGCCATTCGGCGCCGTTCTTTAGGCCGAGATCTTCGCCGATGGGAGATTTCTGGGCGATGGGAAGAAAGTGGCGGAGCGAATCGATCATCACGTTGCCGACGAGATAGATGGCCTCGCGTGGGCGGCCTTCTTTGAGGAGATGGCCGATGGCGTCTTCTTCGGTGACGAAGAGATAGTCGGCGAGCGCGTCAGTGAGGATGCGGTTGATTTCTTCGGGCATGGAGCGATCGAAACTGCGGAGGCCGGCTTCGACGTGAGCCACCGAAATGCCCAATTTAACGGCGGCGAGCGAGACGGCTATGGTGGAGTTTACATCTCCGACCACGAGGACGAGATCGGGCTGGTGTTCGATGAGAACGGGCTCGATGCGCTTGAGGACTTCCGCGGTCTGGACGGCGTGCGTGCCGGAGCCAACTTCGAGATTGACGTGCGGGGTGGGAATGCCCATTTGGCGGAAGAAAATGTCGGAGAGGGCTTCGTCATAGTGCTGGCCGGTGTGGACGAGGATCGGCTCGATCTCCGGATGACGCTGCATCTCGCGCATGAGAGGAGCAATCTTGGGGAGATTGGGACGAGCACCTACGATGTTGATGATCTTCAGTCGGCTGGTCATGAGTTCGTCAAGAGTGTCAGAGAATCGCAGTATAGCATTCGAGTTCAGGCCGTTCAGGGCGCTGGAACGACCGTTCGCGCCAAAAAAGCACTAGTTCGCTGCAAGGCGTTCGATTCCCTGCTGGAACCTGCGTAAAATAGAGGGGTATTCCGAAACGCGGCCTTCTCTGCAAGTGTCCCCTTTCAAGAGGAAGTCCGGTAAGGAGTTGTGAGTTCCCGTGCATGCGTAATTTGACCGAATCCGCGAAGGCGCTGCGAGAGTTGCTCTCGGAGCGGATCCTTGTGCTCGACGGAGCCATGGGGACGATGCTGCAGCAGCGGCATCTGACGGCGGAGGATTTTGGCGGGGCGGCGCTGGAAGGCTGCAACGAGAATCTGGTGCGAACGCGGCCAGATGTCGTGCTGGATATTCACAGGAAATATTTTGAGGCCGGGTCGGACATCGTCGAGACGAATAGCTTTGGCGGGGCGCCGATTGTGTTGGCCGAGTACGGGTTGGCGACGGACGCGCATTTCTTGAATAAACGCGCGGCGGAATTGGCGCGGCAGGCGGCGGATGAGTTGAGCACGGCGGCGAGGCCGCGGTTTGTTGCGGGTTCTGTGGGGCCGACAACCAAGGCGATTACGGTGACGGGCGGCGTGACCTTTGGTGGGTTGCTCGACGCGTATTACGTGCAGGCAAAGGGATTGGTCGAAGGCGGAGTGGATTTGCTGCTGGTGGAGACTTGCCAGGACACGCGAAATATCAAGGCAGCGCTGCTGGCGATTCAGAAACTTTCCAAAGAAATCGGGATGCAGGTGCCGGTGATCGTCTCGGTGACGATTGAACAAAACGGGACGATGCTTGCGGGACAGACAGTCGACGCGATGTGGGCGTCACTGCGGCACGCGAAGCCGCTGGCGTTTGGGATGAACTGCGCGACGGGGCCGGAGTTCATGACCGATCATCTTCGAACGCTGAGCCAGCTCTCGAGCGAGTTTGTTTCCTGTTATCCGAATGCGGGCTTGCCGGATTCCGAGGAAGGAAAGTATCAGGAGACGCCGACTACGCTGGCAACTCAGCTTGAGAAGATTCGTGGGAAACGGATGGCTGAACATTGTGGGTGGGTGCTGCGGCACAACGGAGCAGCACATTCGCGCGATTGCGCAGATGGTGCAAGGGAAAAAACCACGGGTGCGGCCGGGCGAATCGCACCGCGCGGTGTATTCGGGGATCGAGACGATTGAGGCGGAAGACAGCACGCGGCCGCTGCTGGTGGGCGAGCGGACGAACGTGATTGGGTCGCGGCTCTTCAAGAATCTGGTTGCGGAAGAAAAGTGGGAAGAGGCGAGCGAGATTGCGCGGCGGCAAGTGAAGGGCGGCGCGCATATCGTGGATGTGTGCCTGCAGAGCACGGAGCGGGATGAGAAGAAGGACATTCCAGAGTTCTACGAGAAGCTGATTCGAAAAGTGAAAGCGCCGGTGATGATTGATACGACCGACGCGACGGCGATTGAGCTGGCGCTGACGTACTGCCAGGGAAAAGCGATCATCAACTCGATCAATCTGGAGGATGGCGAGGAGAAATTCGAGCGCGTGGTACCCATTGCGCATGATTTTGGGGCGGCGGTGGTTGTCGGGTGCATTGATGAGGACAAGCTGCAGGCGCAAGCGTTTACGCGAGAGAGGAAACTGGCCGTCGCGCAGCGCAGTTACAAACTGCTGACGGAAAAATATGGCTTGGGGCCGGAAGACATTATTTTCGATCCGCTGGTCTTTCCCTGCGCAACGGGCGATGAGAATTACATTGGCGGCGCGGTGGAGACGGTGGAGGGAATCCGGCTGATCAAGCAGGCGCTGCCGGATGTGCGGACGATCCTGGGAATTTCAAACGTGTCGTTTGGATTGCCGGCGGGCGCGCGCGAAGTTGTGAATTCTGTTTTTCTCTACTACTGCACGAAAGCAGGGTTGGATCTTGCGATTGTAAATACGGAGAAACTGGAGCGATTCGCTTCGATTCCGCAGCACGAGAGAGACCTTGCGGAGAACCTATTGTTTTCGCATCCGCCGAAGGATGTGCCAGCCGATCATTCGCAGGCGGAATTGCTGCGCACACGTGCCAGCCGATTGGCGGGAGCAAAAGAAAGAGCAGCGCGCGGCGGTAAATCAGTACCACATTGCGGCGATTGCGGAATATTTTCGGACGGCGAAAAAGAAAGAGAAGAAGCTGGCTGCGGATCTTCCTTTGGATGAGCGGCTGGCGAATTACATTATTGAGGGGACGCGCGACGGATTGATCGCGGATCTAGAGAGGAAGCGCGCGGAAGGCGCGGCGCCGCTGGACATCATCAATGGGCCGCTGATGACGGGGATGGCGGAAGTGGGCCGGCTGTTCAACGCGAACGAATTGATTGTGGCCGAAGTGCTGCAATCGGCGGAGGCGATGAAGGCTTCGGTGAATCACCTCGAGCAGTTCATGGAGAAGGCGGACACGGCGAAGCGCGGGAAAATTGTGCTGGCGACGGTGAAGGGCGACGTCCACGATATCGGAAAAAATCTCGTTGAGATCATTTTGAAGAACAACGGGTATGACGTGGTGAATCTGGGAATCAAAGTGCCGCCGGAAGAGTTGATCAAGGCTTATTTGCAGCACCATCCGGATGCGATTGGGCTTTCGGGGCTGCTGGTGAAGAGCGCGCAGCAGATGGTGATCACGGCGAGTGATTTGCGAGGGGCGGGGATTGAGATTCCGCTGCTCGTGGGCGGGGCGGCGCTTTCCGCGCGATTTACGCAGACGAAAATTGCGCCGAGCTATGGCAAGGCGGTGTGCTACGCAAAGGATGCGATGACGGGATTGCGGTTGATGAATCAACTGATGGATCCCGCGACGCGGGAGCAAGTTTTACAGGAGCACTCAGCCTCAGGAGAACGGGTTTGCCGTCGCAACGACGGTGAAGGTGGCCGAGATTCCGAAAGTCGCGCGTTCGCCGAAAGTGCGAACGGATTTGCCGATTCCGAATGTGGCGTATCTCGACAAGAAAGTGCGGCTGGTGCCGGACTTGAACGAAGTGTGGAGCTACATCAATCCGTTCATGTTGTATGGGCGGCACATGGGATTTCGCGGGGATTTCGAGAAAAGGTTTGCGGAGCGCGAGCCGAAGGCGGTCGAGCTCTTTGAGAGCATGGAAGAGGTGAAGCGCGAGGCGGCGGAGTTTATGAAGCCGCGTGCGGTGTGGCAGTTTTTTGAAGCGGAGGCGAATGGAGATGCGATGCACCTGTTCGCGCCTGGAGTGAACAGAGCCCGTGCATACGTTCCAGTTTCCGCGGCAGCGAGTAGGAGATTTTCTCTGCCTGAGCGACTACGTGCTGTCCGCCACAAGATGGCAAGCGCGATCACGTGGCGCTGTTTGTTGTGACGGCGGGAGAAGGCGTGCGAGAGCGGTCCGAGAAAGCAAAGAACGAGGGCTACTACTTCAAGTCGCACGGAATGCAGGCGCTGGCGATTGAATCGGCGGAAGCATGCGCGGAGTGGCTGCACCGGCGAATTCGCGAAGACTGGGGATTCCCTGACCCGCCAGAACTGACGATGGCGCAACGATTTACCTCGCGCTATCGCGGGAAAAGGTACAGCTTCGGCTATCCCGCTTGCCCGAATCTGGACGACCAGGCGGGGATATGGAAACTGCTGAGGCCGGAAGAGATTGGCGTGCAGCTGACCGAGGGCTTCATGATGGATCCGGAAGCGAGCGTCAGCGCGCTGGTATTTCACCACCCGGATTGCACGTATTTTTCGGTAGGGGAAGCCGGGGAAGCTTAACGGCTCGTCAGCACGGAATTTCCTGGTTCACTGTTCAATGAGACGTAGACAATTGTGGTGGGCATCTCTTCCGACTATTATAAAATTGATCCGCTTCCAGTAGCACGAGAAGATCGTGCAACGCGCCTTCTAAGGGAGAAAGCCAGATGTCCCGATGTGTGAGTTCTCTCCGCTTTTGAGGGTGCGGTAAATCTTGAATTCGGACGTCTGATAGACCACCTCAAAAGCATTCGGATAGGCCGGAAGTAAGGCGGCCATGCAATCCTCTTCCGGAGGAAGGTAGTAGCTGTTGTCCCGAGTTACGACGACGATCAAGTCGATTTTATGTTTCTGGATTCCTTCCATCAGCAACTGAGGATTCGAACTGGGAGGAAACCATACGATTTTGCGTTCGGCGTAGTGATACACAATGGGAACGTGCCGGGCCATGACGATGGCGTTTTGCTCGGTGTGCGAATGGATCCATTGGCCGGCCAAAACGTCAGGGGGCGTACTGTTTGTCTCCGAGCTGACATCCAGATTCGTGCGGGCCAATGCGAGTTGCATATTGAGGCCAATGAAAATCAGCGCGACCACAGCAACGAGGCTGGAGTACTTCAACACGCGAACGGGGGTAGTCTTTAGAAAGCGCATGGGTCGAGAGAGCCAGTTCCGAAAGGCATTTGAAGCCCTTTGCCAGGAAGATTCCGCCCACAACATACGAACGGCAAGAACTGAGGTGATAATCCAGATTGCGAAAGACCCTTCGTCCTGAAGACCGGCGTGGGTCATGTGACTGCCAATCCACGATCCCTGCATCCAAAACCAGGCGCTGACCGCCAAGATTACGCCGAGGGGGTACCAGGCCAAGGCAACAGCGCGCGGCCGGTTCTTGGCAAGAACAAATACAGCGGTCCCACCGCGCCACATGTAAAAGCAGGCAAGCGGAGCAATGGGCAAGAAGAACCTGGTTTCAGTATTCCACGGCCAAAGAAGATAGAGAGCCTGGTAAGCGGCGAAATACCAGTCCTGGATGGTTCCACCCGTACGCCATACGGAAGTGCCCCATCCGAGCAGAATCAGAAGCTATCGGCCCGGTGACCAGTGCAGACATCCATGCCACGTCAACCCATCGGCGAAGGAGAGCTTGACTGAGCATGACGCTGTCGTCGGCAGCATTCCTCAAAATCCGGCGCGGTATATCGCTGAGCGTAGCCATTCCTAATTCCGGCTGGTTGCCGCTCTTGACCTTGAGTTGGGAGAGATAAGACTGGGGGTAGCCCGGGATCGGCCATTCCAGCGTAGAGGCCTTGCGGTGCATCCAGAAACCTTGCACGGCGGCGGCAATCAAGAAAACCGCGGCGTAAAGCTTCACACGCGCAAAGGCGCGCTCGCGGTTGCGAAAGAAAAGGACGGCAGTGCTGGCAACAATGGCACAAAGGAGAGCTATCCCAGCGGAAGCAAACATCAGGGAAGCGGAGATGAGCAAGGTGAGAAGAGCGCCCCAGACGAGTCGGGCACGAAGTGTGGTGGTGTTCTGGAACTTCCGTGCGACTAGCAACGCGGCCATGGACGTGAAGAAATACGGATAGCTGGGGAAGACCCATTGTGTGGCCATCAAAAAGAAAATGCGTGAAGAAATTAACAGGAGGCAAATCGATGCAGCAACGATGCGAGAGGTCTGACGCCGAAAGAGTTCATAGTGTAAACAGAAAGCCAAGGGTCTCGAAAACGGCCATGATCCGCAAGAAAGCGAGATGTGAGCAGCTTCCAGCGAGGCAAAAAAGGCCGAGCAAAGCAGGTAGCCCTGGGGGTTGGTTGGTCTCAGCATGACCGTTGATTCCGTAGGATCCATGCTCGATCAGGGAGCGACCCGCGTCTGCATAGAAGACGTCATCGCGTTGAAAGCCTGGAAACCGTTGTGAACCGAAGAAATGTGTAGCACCGAAACATAGAATGCAGGTGAGGGCGAAAACATCCACCCAATGAGTAGAAGCCGCCGTCGACTTCACGAATTCCCAAAAGCCGGTCCGTATTGTCTGAGGGTACCGTACTGCGTTCGCTGAGCCGGATATTTCCATATGGTACGTGGGCCTTCCAGGGGAATACCAATGGGCAATTGGTAGGTTGCCCTGATCCTGATTTCCTTTTCGAATACTGCGAACTGCTCGTTCACCCACACTGGACTCAAAACCAGATACCTTGGCAAAGTACGCTGACCTGGACTAGATTCAGAACCCAAATGCTTCTAGGAGCTTCTTGCTCCCCCATTTGAGCCTAGGCAGCTTCGCTAATCTTCCATTGAGCGCCTCAACTCATTGAGAAGAGGCTAGATAGCGACATTGCTTACCGAAAAATGCTTTCGGGGACTCTTTGCTTGCAACTCTACCCTCCGATAGTCTTCTAGCGTCCAACATCCGTCGGATGGAATTGCCTTACGGGTACCTGCAAAGATCTTCTATGAGGCCGTCTTCTAGCCTTCCGAATGCGGCCCTTGAGTGGCAGCGGGTTCCGCATGAGTAGAGATAAACCGCCTCTTGAGAACGAGCGCCAAGACGACGAGGATGGATCCCACGAGAACGAGTGCTGCGGTGTCTGGTAACGATTCAATTGGTGTTAGTAGGTGCATGGCAATGGTGGTATAAGCAACTGGCAGACCAAACCAGTCGAAAGGTAATGGCTGTATTTTGTTATATTTACAAGAGAGAACGATGATGTTTCTCGCCCGTGAAGGAAAGTCTCGGACATGATGTTGCAGTCGCTTTCCTTTCCTATCCCACACCTGAACCTGAGAACCGCGCCCTGCATGGGAACCAAAATCAATCGTATATCGGGGACCGATCACGCAAGCTAACCTAGCAACTCGTAGCGACCGGTTAGCCATTTACGAGCCTTTTGACCTATTGGTGGTGCGATGCTCCGATAATCACGGAGCGGGTTTGAAGGCGACGGCGACGCTGGACCAGCTGCCGGTGGGGAGGCCGGCGTACATGGTTTGCCAGGTGACGGAGACGGGAGAGGTGCTGGTGGTGTAGTAGTGGCCCCAGCCGTTGTTCTGGTCGATGGGTTCGGGGCCGCTTTGGTTTTCACCGTCAAAGGTGTTGGTGTCGAAGAGCCAGCCGGAGCCGACAATGCCAGCGCCAGTGTTGTAGTCCCAAATGACTTCGGCAAAGACGAGTTCGCCGGCCTGCGCGGGATTGATGGTGTACGGCATGGTGAGATTGCCAGAACTGGATTGCGAACCGATGCCTCCGGTGGCCGTGTCGAGCGGAGAGGCCGCCGCGCCGGTGATGTCGTACAGGAAGAAACTGAAGTCGCCGTCGGTGGCGCTCCAATGGACGGTGAGGCGGAGATTGCCGGAGGTTGTGGCGCTGCCGGCGTAGAAAGCTTGCGTGACGTCGTTGCTGGCTTGAATTTCCGTGGGGCCAGCCTGGGCCCATGCATTGCCGTTGTTGTCCGACACGCCGGTGACGGTGCAAGCGACATAGCCACCGCCGATCATAGCCACCAGCAAATTGCCGGAGGACGGGAACTGTACCGTGGTCGGATTGGGGAAAGGATTGTCGGTGCCGCCCGCGTCGGCGTGGTACGGAATATTTTCGTGAACCAGATGGACGATGCGCATGCCGGAGGGGACGCCACCGGAGGTGCCCGTCTTCAAGAGAACGGAGGCGGAGATCCACTTTTGGCTGGTGCCCATGGTGAGCGTGGGATTGATAGCAGCTGTGGAATTGTACAAGCCGTATTGCGCGGCCCAGCCATCGAGCAGGTCCGAGCTGAACAGGCTCCAGGAGATGTTGCTCTGCGAGCCGGCGGTGAAGCTGGATTGATTGATGGAAAGGCTGAAAGCCACTGATACACGAGGTCGCCGCTGACGGAGGGAGTCATGCTTCCCGCGGTGACGGAAGTGCCGGTGCCCTGGGAGCCGGTGCCGGCGCCATCGATGCCGATGACGTTGTCAAATTCGGTGGCCATTGGCTGCGTGTAGCCGCCGGGATCGGAGCTGAAGCAGACGGAAACGACGCGAGCGCCAGCCGCAATGTTGAAAGCCGTAGCAATGCCGATGGACTGCGTGTCGGTCGGAATCGAAATAGTTGACCTTGACGGAATACGAGTTGCCCTTGTCGTCATGCACAGAAGGAGTGGGATTGCCATTGAAGGTAAAGCCCACAACGACAGTGTTACCCGCCGTGGTGTAATTGGGAAGCTGGAAGTGGTAGCAGTACGGGCTGCTGAAAGCGTTGTTGACGGAGCCACCGCCACGCGTGTTCGAGCTGCTTACATGCTGGACAAGCTGTGCAGGTACAGAGCCGCCACCGGATGTGGAGACGCTGAGAGTGACTGTTGCACTGGGTGTGCTTCCAACCGAATTGGTGACAACGACTTGGAAGGTCGAGCCATCGTCGGCTGCTGCGGTCGCAGGGGTTGTGTAGCTTGACGCTGTAGCGCCGGAGATATTTGCACCGTTCTTTGACCACTGATAGCTGAGCGGGGCGGTACCTGTAGCGGTTACGCTAAACGTGGCGGTCTGGCCTGCGTTAACTGTCTGATTCGTCGGCTGCGTGGTGATCGTTGGCGCGACAGCGGCGGCATTAACCGTAAGTGTTACGGTGGTGCTTGGAGCGCTGCCCGCGCTGTTGGTGACCACCACCTGGAACGTGGAACCGCTGTCGGCCGTGGTAGTTGCGGGCGTCGTGTAGCTTGATGTCGTGGCTCCAGAGATGTTCGCGCCGTTCTTTTTCCACTGATAGCTGAGCGGCGCCGTGCCCGTGGCAACCACGCTAAACGTGGCAGTTTGCGGGGCCGTGACTGTCTGATTTGTCGGTTGCGTTGTGATCGTCGGCGCTACGGCGGCGGCGTTGACTGTGAGTGTTACCGTGCTGCTTGGGACGCTCCCTGCACTGTTGCTGACTACTACCTGGAACGTGGAACCGCTGTCGGCTGTGGTAGTTACGGGCGTCTTGTAGCTCGATGCCGTTGCGCCAGAAATGTTCGCGCCGTTCTTCTTCCACTGATAGCTGAGCGGCGCCGTGCCCGTGGCAACCACGCTAAACGTGGCAGTTTGCGGCGCCGTGACTGTCTGGCTCGTCGGCTGCGTGGTGATCGTCGGCGCTACGGCGGCGGCGTTGACTGTGAGTGTTACCGTGGCGCTCGGGGCGCTGCCCGCGCTGTTGCTTACCACTACCTGGAACGTGGAACCGCTGTCGGCTGTGGTAGTTGCGGGCGTCGTGTAGCTCGATGCCGTTGCACCAGAAATGTTTGCGCCGTTCTTCTTCCACTGATAGCTGAGCGGAGCCGTGCCCGTGGCAGCCACGCTAAACGTGGCGGTTTGCGGGGCCGTGACTGTCTGATTCGTCGGCTGCGTGGTGATCGTCGGCGCTACGGCGGCGGCGTTGACTGTAAGTGTTACCGTGGTGCTCGGGGCGCTGCCTGCGCTGTTGCTTACCACTACCTGGAACGTGGAACCGCTGTCGGCTGTGGTAGTTGCGGGCGTCGTGTAGCTCGATGCCGTTGCGCCAGAGATGTTCGCGCCGTTCTTCTTCCACTGATAGCTGAGCGGAGCCGTGCCTGTGGCAGCCACGCTAAACGTGGCGGTTTGCGGTGCCGTAACTGTCTGATTCGTCGGCTGCGTGGTGATCGTCGGCGCTACGGCGGCGGCGTTGACTGTGAGTGTTACCGTGGTGCTCGGGGCGCTGCCTGCGCTGTTGCTTACTACTACCTGGAACGTGGAACCGCTGTCCGCTGTGGTAGTTGCGGGCGTCGTGTAGCTCGATGCTGTTGCGCCAGAGATGTTCGCGCCGTTCTTCTTCCACTGATAGGTCAGCGGAGCCGTGCCCGTGGCAGCCACGCTAAACGTGGCAGTTTGCGGTGCCGTAACTGTCTGATTCGTGGGCTGCGTAGTAATCGTGGGAGCGGTAGCGTTGGAGACGGTGACCGTTACAGCCGACGAAGTGGTGTGGTTCCCGGCGGCATCGCGAGCCACAGCAGTCAAAGAGTGGGCGCCATTCGAAAACTTCGTGGTGTCCAGGGAGCGTGTGTAGGGAACGGCTGTGACTTCAGCACCGGAGTTGGCGCTATCCACCTGAAACTGCACGCCTACCACGCCAACATTGTCGGAGGCGGAGGCGGCCAATGTGATGGTGCCCGAAACTGTGGCGCCAGAGACCGGCGAAGTCATAGAGACCGTCGGAGGAGTGGTGTCCGAACCGGTTGCGGTGGTGAACGTGAAGTCACCGCTGGTGGAGAGAAGGCCCGCGGAGTTCTTCGATTTGACACGGTAATGGTAGAGAGTCGCAGGGGTCAGGGTTGAAATAGTGACTACGTGGGCGGAGACCATCGAGGAGTTGAGAGAAGAACTAGTTCCGTAACTGGCGGTAGCGCCGTAGTCGACCTGAGAGTCGGCCGCTTGATCCGTAACCCAAGAGATGGTGGCGGAAGTGGATGAGACCTGGGCAGGAGTAACACCTGAGATGGCGGGGGAGCCAGCAGGAGGTTTGGACTGCGAACTGATAAGACCTGCGCAACCAGAAATCCAGACGACGAGGATTGAAAACACTGCGGTGCTAATCAGGTTCCGATGGAATCGTGTGAACCGGCTGGAGAAGTTCATAGATGCGATTTGCCTCGTCTATCTTGAACAGCGGAATAAAACAATATGTTTGAGAGTCCGCCTTCTCGAGTTCCCCCTGGCGGACATGGGCTACAGCACAAAGAATACAGAGACTGGAGCGCTGACCTAACTGTACGGAGGTACAAAAAGAGGCCAGTAGCATCGATATGAAAACTACGTTAAAGGCGCGGCGTCATCAGAACGCGGGGTGTTCTGGCGGAGCTGAGTCAGGCCGTGAGCCAGATGCGCTAGAGCGGGGGATATTAGCAGGGGAAGGCACCTATTCCAAGTGTTTCGGGTACGGGGCAAAATCGGGGGCTAGAACCTAACGCCGCGAGGTGCCGGATTGCGCGGGAGTCGAGGGGACGAGAAGCCCCGCTTGCTCTAAGTCTTTTGTTGCCTGAAGGATAGCGTCAAAACGGAGGGAGGATCGTTCGGCGATATCGAGCAGCGAGTTGAGTCCGTCAGAGAGGTTAAGGGTCCAGAGCATGGCGAGCTCGCGAGTACCCGCGTCGGGAAGCCCGCCCATGAGCCTGTAAAGGCCACGGCGACCGAGTTGAGGCTCGCATTTGGGGTTGAGATTGAGGTAGGTGAGGTTGTTTTCCAGAACACGAAAGACGTCCAGGCAAAAGCGAAGTGTACCGGCGAGAGCTTCGGGCGTGACGAATGTGAGGTTGTCGGCGGAGGTGTGGTACTCGGGGAACTTGCCATGCTGCGTGCGATTCAAGCATCCGACGGGCAAATTGAACCCTGGCGAACAGTATTGACGCTCATCGTAACCGTAGGGAGAGAAATCGCGAACGTTGAAGGGATTACCCGACGTGCTGAGCAGATGCAGGATCGCACGGTCGATCTCGGCGTTTCCGCGGCGTGATTTTTTATAGGAAAACGCACCGCTATCGCCAACACAGGCAAGCACCAGCCCATGTTTGATCAAAGGAACGATATGTTCGTTGCGGCTGAGCCACGTGATGGAGCCAATGGTTCCTGGGATGAACAAAAAGCGATAGGAAAAGCGGCGGGGAGCTGCCGCGAGAGCCTGTGCAAGAAACGTGGCTACCGCCAAGCCCGAAAGATTGTCGTTGCAAAGAGAGGGGTGGCAGGCGTGGCAGGAAATGAGGATTTCCTCTTTCGAGGCTCCAGGGACAAGGCACTCGGCGTAAGTGAGGCTACCGTCTTCGAGGGAGGAGTCGATGACGACTTCGTATTCGTCCTCGGGCAGGGAATCCAGTTGGCGCTGAGTGAGGCAGAATCCCCAGGTTTCGCGGTAGTACGAAGTGCGATACGGAATCCAGTCGGGACGCTCCGGCAATGCGTGTAGATGTTGCTTCAGCTCCTGGAGTGAGAGTTTTGCATTTACCGGAATGCTGTAATTGACGACGTGCAGATTTGAGTTTTTGAAATCGATGATCTTTTCGCCGCTTGAATTTCGAACGTAGGCGTCGCGGATGTTCCATTCGCGTGGAACAGTCCAATCAAAAACTTGGGTGCCGGTGGGCACTTCGTGGATTTGTAGCGGAATGCGCTGGCCAATACGGCGGATGATTTCGCGAAGGCCATTGCCGGTAATGCTGCTGCAAACAGGATAAAGCTCGGAAACGAAAGCGTGAAGCCGATTACCCAGCTCGGGTGAGTCCAAGTCGAAATTCGCGGCCGCTATTGTAGGAACAGTGGTCATGGGGCGTCAGGCAAAATCGGGATAGCTGCGGTCTCGATCCAGGATAATCCGGTCGTCTTCAGGCCAGACGATGGAAAAAGCGGGATCGTTCCAACGCACACCGCGCGCGTGCTCCGCAGAAAAGACCTGAGACATTTGATAGAAGACCTCAGTGTTGTCGGCGAGCGTTTGGAAACCATGGGCGAAACCCTTAGGGATATAGAGAATGTTCCCATTTTCTTCATCGAGCTGAACGGCGAACCATTTTTTGTATGCCGGCGAATGGGGGCGCAGATCGATGATCACATCATAAATGGAGCCGCGGTTGCAGCGCACTACTTTTACCTCATCGAACGGCGCTGCCTGGTAGTGCATGCCGCGAAGGGTGCCTTTGCGAAGATTGAAAGAGACGCTGCATTGCGAGATGTGGGGATCCAATCCATGATCCGCATATTCTTTCTCGCAGTAGGTGCGCGCGAAATGGCCGCGGAGGTCGGCACTGCGATCCGGTTCGATAACGTAAGCGCCGGGAAGATCGGTCGGCTTGAAGATCAAGGCCGGAGTCCTCTCATGGACGGATTAGACGTGCGCAGCCAGGTACGACTATAGCGCGGCGGCCGGCACTGCGGTGGTCCAACGGAGTTGAGAGTCCAGTTGGCCGGATGCGAGAAGTTTCCGGATGTGAGTAATGCGCTTGAAACGCGGGCCGTCGAAGTCTTCCAGCTTCAGGTTGGCCTCACGGCAGGCGTCGTACAGCTCCCGAGCGCCGCGGCGGACGTTCCATTGGGGCGCGAAACCGGGAAGATTGTTCTTAATCTTGCTGAAATCAACGCGATAGGAGCGGGGATCGGGACCGCCACCGGAAGCGTACTCAAGCTTACAGCCAGGAACAATTTCGCGAACAATCTCCGCGAGGTCGCGAACCTGATAATTCTCTTCCGTAATGCCGACGTTAAAGGCCTGATTGTGAATGGCTTCCTGGGGAGCGACCAGCGCGGCCATGAAGGCGCGGCAAATGTCTTCGATATGAACAAGAGGACGCCAGGGAGTTCCATCGGACTGAATTTTGATGCTGCCGGTGGTGACCGCCCAGGCTACGAGATTATTTAGCACCACGTCGAAGCGCATGAAGGGGGAGACGCCGTAAGCCGTAGTATTGCGGAGAAACACGGGGCTGAAATTTGGGCTGGCAAGTTCGCCGAGTTCCTGTTCAACGAAAACCTTGGATTCGGCGTAAGGAGTGACGGGATGGAAAGAAGCATCCTCGGTCAACATGGCGGAACCGGCGGCGCCGTACATGCTACAGGACGATGAGAAGAGAAAGCGTTTAACTCCTGCATGCTTAGCGAGTTCCGCGAGCCGCATCGTGGCGCGATGGTTGATCTCATAGGTTAGCTGTGGGTTCAGGTCACCGAGAGGATCGTTGGAAAGAGCAGCAAGATGTAGTACTGCGTCGAAATGGGCGAGATCGCGCGCTTGAACATCGCGCAAATCCTTGTGCAAGCTGGGAATTTCAACGACTTCCCCGACGAAGCGATTCTGAGCGAAAAAATCGCTATCGAGCCCGACAACCTCGTGGGAGGTCTTGGAGAGCATCCTCACCAGGACGGAACCTATATAGCCGTGGTGGCCTGTCACAAGTACTCGCATGGGTAGCACGCTCCGCTCTCTAGTGTAAACCGATAGGCAGGGCAATCAGCCAAATCGCCGGAGACGAACAGCCTGTCCGCCGGGAAGTCAGCACACGAAGAGTTCTGACTCCCAGGCCTACTGGTAGGTTGAGAGCAGTTGCGCTGCCATCTTCCCAGAGGCGGCCATGCTCGATAAGATATTTATTATCAATAAGATATAGGAATAGTTGGCCGTCGCGAGGCAAGGTCAAGGGAGGGGGAGCAGGGAAAGTTCCTTCCTTAGCGGAAGGGAGTGAGCACTTCGAGGCGGTAATGAGGGGAGAGGGCGCCAATTTGACGTCAGCAGCGGCGTACGGGCAGATTGACTGGGATATATGTGGAGGCGTGAAGCCCCTGGTTGGAGCAGAACGGCAGGCGCAAGCAGCGTCGCAACATTTTCCTAATAGCGCCGAAGGTTTTCTTTTGTCAGGGAGCCTGCCGAATCGAAGGCAGCTGGCCTCTTGACTCAACTCCTTGACAATAGGACGTTTACTGAATTCCCGCAAAGACTTCTTGGCCAGAACTTGGGTATGGAGATTGCACCAGGTAGGCCTTGTAAAGGGTGATGCCCGGGCGTTCGCGGTGTGTCCACGCGGCCAAGCTGTCCAAACAACGGAGCCCCTTTCAGCGATTTCTTGCACCGGACCTTCGGAGGCGTAATGAACAAGCGGTATGGAGCGAAACAGGATTCCTTCTTGCGAATGAGCGTGGCACTGCTGCTGGCGGCCGTGCTGCCGATAATGTCAGCTATACCGTTGAGCGGATACCCCTGCGGCTCCTAAGGCTGCTGGCCTGGCCGCTGGAGCTTGCCGGTGCAACTGCCGCTGGGCTCGCCTGAACCTATGCCACAAGCGCAAATAAGTGTGGCGGTGACTCCGCCAACGTTTGGGCTGACCCTATCGCAGTCGGTCACATTGACAGCGACGGTGGCAAACGACTCGTCGAACTCGGGAGTAACCTGGAGCGTCTCGGGCTCGAGTTGCTCGGGCAGCGCTTGCGGAACGCTGAGCGGAGCGACGGCTACGACTGTGAAATATACAGCACCCACGACTGGAGGCGCCTACTTGGTGACGGCGACAAGCGTGGCGAACGTGACGAAGAGCGCGACGGCCACGATCGGAGTGACGGATTTGGCCGGCGTTTATACCTACCGGAATGACCTAACGAGATCGAGCATAAACTCCAAAGAATATGTACTGACTCCTTCCAACGTGAATAAGAGTTCGTTCGGAAAGCTTTTCAGTTGCACGGTGGATGGAAGCGTTTACGCGCAACCGCTGTGGGTAGCAAACGTGGCGATCGGCGGAGGAACGCACAACGTAGTGGTCGTCGCGACGCAGCACGACAGCGTGTATGTGTTTGACGCCGACAACGGAAACGGGACTTCCTGCACGCAGTATTGGAAGGCTTCGATGCTGACTTTCTGCCTATGGAGCAGGATCAGGTGCGACCCCAGTTCCGGCATCAGACACAGGAGAAACGGGCGACATTCCTGACGGAAATCGGGATTACGTCGACGCCGGTGATTGATCCGGCGACGAACTACCTTTATGTGGTTTCCAAGACAAAGGAAGGTGGGCAGTACTACCAGCGATTGCACAAACTGAATTTGGTCACAGGGGCGGAGATTTCCGGGTCACCGGTAGTCCTGGCAGCTTCCGTGTCCGGTTCAGGAGACGGTTCAAGCGGTGGAACTCTGCCGTATATCGCTCTGCGCCAAAACCAGCGGCCAGGATTGGCGCTCCTGAACGGGTCCGTTTACATGGCGTCGGGTTCACACGGAGACAACCAGCCCTGGCATGGGTGGGTACTGGGATACGACGCGGCAGCACTGACGTTGACAGGCAAATACTGCTCGACGCCTAACACAAATGGGGGCGGGATATGGATGTCTGGAAGTGCGCCGACGATCGACAGCAATAACTTCATGTATGTGATTGCCAGCAATGGAACATACAACGGAACGACGGAGTTCGGAGACACTTTTCTAAAGCTGAATACGTCGGGAGGATTGAGTCTAGCCGATTGGTTCACCCCGGACGATCAGGTGACGCTGAATGCGGACAACGGAGACTTGGGAGCGGGAGGAGCGATCACGCTGCTGGATTCGGTTTCGGGGCCGCACCCACACCTGCTGATCGGCGGAGGAAAAGAAGGAGTGCTGTACCTGTTGAACCGGGACAACATGGGGAAATACAACGCTAACAATAACAGCGCGGCAGTGCAGACCTGGTCTCTGAGCGCAAGCGGCATTTCCTCGACCGGAGAATTCTGGCAGAACACTTTTTATATTGGTGGAGTAAACGCGCCATTGACCGCCTTCGCTTTTGACACGAGTGAAAGGACAGTTCAATGCTGTGCCGTCTTCCCAGTCGACGGCGACATTCGCCTTTCCCGGGCTAACGCCCGCAATCTCGGCCGCTGGGACATCAAACCCTATTCTTTGGGCGGTGGATTCCTCAGCGAGCGGAACAAACGGCGCGCCGACTGGTCCGGCTGTGCTTTACGCGTATGATCCCACGAACCTGGCGAACGAGTTTTGGGATAGTTCGCAGGCGGCGGGGAACCGGGACCAGGCAGGGAATGCCGTAAAGTTTGCCGTGCCGACAGTCGCCAACGGAAAGGTGTACATAGGGGCAGCTGGGCAATTGAACGTCTACGGCCTATTGAATCTTGCTCCAGCGGCGGCGGCACCAACGTTCAGTCCCTTGCCGGGAAGTTTCACCTCGACGCAAAACGTGACCTTCTCGGATTCCACTTCTGGAGCAACGATCTATTACACGACTGGACGGAACGGTTCCAACTACGGCTTCGACCGTATACACAACGCCGATCAGCGTGAGCTCTTCGGAAACCATCAACGCTATGGCTGCAGCGCCAGGCTTGAATAACAGCACAGTGGCGAGCGGAAGCTACACGATCCAAGGCGCGGGAACCGGCAACATCGGATTCATACAAGGAAATTACGCCGCGCCACAGACGTCTCCAACAAGCGTTACAGTGAGTTATACGGCCGCGCAGGCCGCCGGCGACCTCAACGTTGTTGTGGTGGGGTGGAACAATTCTTCGGCGACGGTAACCTCGGTGGTCGATTCCAAAAATAACCCGTACACACTGGCGGTAGGACCCACGGTCATCTCGGGAGTGGCGTCGCAGAGCATCTATTACGCAAAAAACATCGCCAGCGCAGCGGCCGGAACGAACACGGTCACGGTAACT
Organism: uncultured Acidobacteriota bacterium; assembly: GCA_963718785.1. Lineage (GTDB taxonomy): Bacteria > Acidobacteriota > Terriglobia > Acidiferrales > UBA7541 > Acidiferrum. Next base: position 222,859 of record CAVQZW010000002.1, read on the forward strand.
TTCTCAAGCGCGGCGGCCTTCCCGGATATCCGCATCCTGGAGTATTCCGGCGCCGACCTGAATACTCCGGTGGATGTATCCGTCGCCAGCAGCGGAAACAGCGCGGCTCCAAGCAGCGGAGCTGTCACGACCAAGAATTCCAATGACCTGCTTTTCGCGGCTAATCTGGTGCTAACGACGACGACGGGGCCGGGCAGCGGGTTTACGAACCGCATGATCACGAATCCCGATGGCGACATAGCGGAAGATCGCATAACGACAGCCACCGGTAGCTACAGTGCGACGGCAACCATCAGTCCAGCTGCGCAGTGGATCATGCAGATGGTGGCGTTCCGCGCCGCTGGTTCCTCGGGTGGGGACACTACGCCTCCGACAGCACCCTCCGGATTGACGGCGACGGCAGCGTCGGCTGGCCAGATCAATCTGGCGTGGACAGCGTCGACGGACAATGTGGGAGTAACGGGATACAACATTCAAAGCTGCCAAGGCGCGGGATGCACGAACTTACGCGACAAGTCGCAAGCGTCACCGGCACGACAACGACTACAGCAATACCGGGCTGAATGCCTCAAGCTCCTACAGCTACAGAGTGCAGGCAACGGATGCGGCTGGAAATCTGAGCGCGTTTTCGAACATTGCGACGACGAGCACGCCCGCTGACACAACGCCCCCCAGCACGCCGACCAACCTGGCGGCGACGGCGGTGTCTTCCGACGCAGATCAATCTGACATGGACGGCATCGACGGACAATGTGGGCGTAGACGGGATACAACGTACAGCGGTGTCAAGGAGCCAGCTGCACGAACTTTCGTGCAGAATGCGCAGCCCAGCGTAATCCTCTGGACGACACGGGCCTAACAGCCTCGACAAGCTACAGCTATCGACGTTCAGGCGTTTGATGCTGCAGGGAATCTGAGCGGCTTTTCGACGGTGGCAACAGCGACCACGCCATCGAACGACACGACGCCTCCGACGGCTCCTTCAAATTTGACGGCAACAGCGATATCCTCGAGCCAGATCAATCTAGCTTGGACTGCGTCGACGGATAACGTTGGCGTGACCGGATATAACCTGCAAAGGTGCTCGGGGAGTGGATGCACGACATTCGCCGCGTTGACGAGCGTCTCTGGAACGACGACTACTTACAGCAATACGGGTTTGACAGGATCGACCAGCTACAGCTACCGGGTGCAGGCAACGGACGCAGCCGGCAACCTGAGCGCATTTTCCAATACTGCGACGGCAACGACGCAAACTGCCACGGCAACCAACATCACGTTCGTGCAGGGAGCTTCCGCGACGCCGCAGACTCCGTCAGCAACAGTCAGCGTAACTTATGCAGGCGCCCAGACAGCGGGCGATCTCAACGTCGTCGTGGTCGGGTGGAACGATTCGACCACTACAGTGAGCTCGGTAACGGATACCAAAGGAAACGTCTATACGCCAGCGGTTGGGCCGACAACCATAAGTGGTGTGGAAACACAGACCATCTACTACGCGAAGAACATTGCTGCAGCCACGGCGGGCGCGAACGCAGTGAAAGTGACATACAGCGCGGCGGCCGCTTATCCCGACATACGGATCCTTGAATACAGCGGGGCTGATCCGAACACGCCGGTGGACGTCTTCTCGGCCAGCACTGGGAACAGCGCATCAAGCACCAGCGCAGCTGTTACGACGACAAACGCGAATGATCTGCTGTTCGGCGCCAACCTGGTGCAAACCACGACGACCGCGGCAGGAAGCGGATTCACGAACCGAATGATCACGTCTCCGGACGGGGACATTGCGGAAGACCGGATGGTAACGGCAACGGGAAGCTATAGCGCATCAGCGACGGTAAGTCCCGCGAACCAGTGGATTATGCAGATGGTGGCCTTCCGAGCGTCCGGCTCGTCCGGCGGCGGAGATACGACACCGCCGACAGCGCCTTCCAACTTGACGGCAGCGGCTGCATCGGCAAGCCAGATCAATCTCTCCTGGACTGCGTCGACGGACAACGTGGGAGTGACGGGATACTACGTACAACGGTGTTCTGGAAGCGGTTGCACGAACTTCGCACAGGTCGCCAACCCATCCGGCACGACAACGACTTATAGCGATACGGGGCTTGCAGGATCGACGACCTACAATTATCGAGTGCAAGCCACGGACGCGGCGGGTAACTTGAGCACATTCTCGAACACCGCGACCGCGACGACGAGTGCGTCAACAGGCACACCTGGCTTGGTGGCGGCGTATGACTTCAATGCCGGGTCGGGACGACGGTGAGCGACGTTTCTGGCAATGGCAACACAGGAACCATTGTCAACGCCACGTGGACAACCAGCGGAAAATCGGCAGCGCTTTGTCCTTTAACGGAACTAACGCGCAGGTGATAATCAACGATTCAGCATCGTTGCACTTGACGAATGCCGTGACGCTGGAGGCTTGGGTCAATCCAAGCTCGGCGCTGACCGGATGGCAGGATGTGATTTACAAGCCGCAGGACAACTACTTCCTGGAAGCAAGTTCGAGCAACGGCAATAAGCCCGGGACAGGGGTGCTTCTGACGTCCAGCGCGGAACCGCTAGCGTATGGATCCGCGGCACTCACAGCGAACACTTGGACGCACCTGGCGATGACCTACGATGGAACAACGCTGAAAATCTATGTGAATGGAGCGCTCGTAACCAGCACAGCGCAGAGCGGCACCATGACCACGTCGACGAACCCGCTGCAGATCGGCGGCGATACGCACCTACGGGCAATACTTCAAGGGCCTAATCGACGAGGTCAGGGTATACAACATCGCTCTGACGCAAGCGCAGATCCAAACCGATATGGCTACGGCCCTGCCGTAGACACCTCTGCTTCTGCTTGCCAGGAGGAACAGCCCTCCTGGCAGCAGAAATTTTCAGCTATGAGTTGATGCGCATACTTCAGACGTGGCAAGTGTGCATACGGCCCACAGCGGGTTTTCCTGTGGAAACAAGGCTCCGGCGCGCCAGGTGAGCACAATCACCTCCGTGATATCTTGAGAAACAGTTTGCAGGCAAGCGCGGTTGATACAACTTAGTCCTAAGGACAATCCGGATGAGTAAGAAGCTTCCCGAACATGACATCGCGTTGAACCTGCGTCCGGGTGAGATGGTGGAAGTGCGGAGCGAAGCGGAAATTCTGGCTACGCTCGACGCCCACGGGCTGCTGGACGGACAGCCTTTCATGCCAGAGATGGTCGAGTACTGCGGAAAACAATTCCGCGTGTATCTGCGATCGGACAAAACCTGCGACACGATCACAAAAACCGGGGCTCGGCGAATGTGGAATACCGTCCACCTGGACGAACTTCGTTGCAACGGATCCGGGCATGACGGCTGCCAGGCACAGTGCTTGTTCTACTGGAAAGAAGCGTGGTTGAAGAGGGTTGAGCCAGGCCGGCAATCGAGGGGAACAGACGCTACGTCCTCGAAGAGGGGATCTTTCACGCACGAGGATTTGCTTCGAGCAACGCGCGCACCGGGCCAGGGCGAACATTCCGGCAAAGTTATCTATACCTGCCAAGCCACCGAGGTCCTGAGAGCTTCCACGCCGCTGCCCTGGTGGGACATTCGGCAATACTACCGGGATATCTGCTGGGGCAACGCGGGTGTTTCTGATGTCGTGCGTGCCATGTTCCTGTGGGCCTTCAAGAAAGCTTTGAAAATTGGCGCATACCGCCTTCTGCTGGGAACTTATAATCGGATTCAAAAGATGCGCGGCGGAGTACCTTATCCTTTCCTGCATGGGACCCTGAAGAAAACACCGACGGAAGAGCTCAATCTGAAAGCCGGTGAACTCGTACAGATCAAGAGCTACGAAGAGATTCTGGCGACACTGGACCAACGCAACCGGAACCGGGGACTTTACTTCGACTCGGAGATGGTGCCCTTCTGCGGCGGAAAGTATCAGGTGATCGATCGAGTGGAACGAATCGTCAATGAAAATACCGGGGAGATGAGCAAACTACCCGGAGCCTGCATCATGATGGAGGGAGTGAAGTGCCGCGCCTGGTATAGCGAACGAAGAATTGCGTGCCCGCGAGCCATACTTTCGTACTGGCATGAAATCTGGCTGCGGCGAGCAGAGTAAAGCGGGGAAAGCTTCAATTACACGGATGTGTTAGCGCGGCTTGCCCAGGATGCGCTGCCAAGCTCGGCTCCACGCTCCGCGCAGGATAGAGAGCGTGTGCAGCGGGTGGAAGACAGCGTTGGGAATCGCCATCATCATGCCCAACGCTATGCGGAATCTGCTCAAAGGATGTCCAAGCTCTTTAAGACGCCGTCGGTGATACTCCCAGAATTTCTTCTCACGAAAACAAAGCGCGCTCTGCGCCATGTAGACGTAGTATTCGCGCTGCCATAGCTTTAGCTCGCGGGCATTTTCCTCAGGAGTCAGATAAATCGGGCCGAAGTGCAAGAGCGCAGGCAAATGCTCAAGAAGATACGTGTTGTAACGGAGCGATAGCGAAGTGGCGGAGTCCGCGCGCTTTCGGGTGTAGGTGAGAACCTGGTTTACAAAACCAAAATCGCAGTGCTCAAGCAGCGCGAGACAGGTGTGATGGTCACCGTGGGGGCCGGATTCATCCAGGAATGGATCCCGGCCGCGGACTAAATCGGACCTGAACATGAGAGTGGTGGGAGAGCCGAAAATGTACGGGCCTCCCAGCAACGTCTCACGAGAAATCTTCCTTCCATCCACTAGAAGACTGGGATAAGGGAGACCTGTCCAAACGACGTGGTGGCCATTGAGCCCGTAGGCTCCGACAATTCCGACCGAGGGGTTTGCTTCCGCCGCAGCAACCATTTTTTCGAGGCAATCGGGAAAAATCCAATCGTCCGCCAGAACCATTTTGCAGTATTTGCTCTGTGGCGAAAGCTGACGAAAGGTGTTGTTGATATTTTTCATGATGGGCAGGAAGGTGTCGTTGTCATGAATGTGGATGCGCGGATCGCGATTTGCGTACTCTTGCGCGATTTCGAGAGTACGGTCCTTGCTGCAATTGTTTACGATGACGTACTGCCAGTTCGCGTAAGTTTGGGCGAGAACGCTTTCGATGCATTCGCGAAGATACGCTTCCCCGTTATAAACAGGCGTGACGACCGACACCAAGGGCTGTGGTTTGGTCTCCGGCATATCCGTCCTCAGCTCAGGAGCACTTGGAGAGCTACAGGAAACCGCTGGAAGACTTTCCACAGAACAGGGGTACGCTGGCGAGCCATAGGTACGGGAAGGCTTCCAGCCAAGGCGAAAAAGACTCCGCGGATTCCCGGGTTTCTGAGCGAATTCGAAGAACCGATTTTTCGGTGGCCAGCCATTCTTGGCTATCTGGAGCGATCTTCTGTTTGAGTTTGCTCGAGTTGGGGAACGTCGTCGGCTGGCGCCACGTTTCTCTCAAGACGAAGTCCATCCAGACGCCATCGCTGCGGGAAATAGACGATCCCAAAACGACTGTCCAGAATCTTGCCGGAATTGAAGACGTTGGCCAACTCGACCTCGAGCAAGGCGCAGTGCTCGATGTTGTCGTGAACCGAGGAGGTGGACCCAGTTATCCAAAGCGAGAAGTAATAACGGCCAGGAAACAGGTTAAGGAGATCGATCTCGAGATCGATATAGCCGGGACCTTGCGGCACAAGCGGAATTTCGATCGCGTGGTGGAAAGACGTGCTCGTATCGGTGACGAGGGTGCCCTTCTCGGTATATAGCCGGAATCCGAAACTGGGGAACGGGATCGGTTTGTCCGCTTGATAGTGGAATCTTACGACGAAGCTCTCGCCGCTGCGGACCACTGGCAGAGGCTCTCCGGAACGAGAAAGATATTCCATGCCGGTGTAACGGATTTCGCCTGAGCCCCGGCGATGCTCGACGGAACGTAGATCGGCCATCGCGTCTTGAGAACCAGCAAACGTTCCCATGTAGGCGTCGATGACCTCGCGCGGCGAACCGTCCATCTTAATCTGGCCCGCATCGATCCAGATGCAGCGAGAACAAAGGTTCTCGACGGCGGCCATGTTATGGGAGACGAAGAGAACGGTGCGGCCGCCGCTTTGGAGATCTTCCATGACGCTGAGACATTTCTTTTGAAAACCGGCGTCTCCGACGGCCAGAACTTCGTCGACGATGAGGAGGTCTGGATCGAGGTGAGCGGCGACTGCGAAACCGAGGCGGAGGCGCATGCCAGTCGAGTAGCGCTTGATCGGCGTATCCACAAAGCGCTCAACGCCGGCGAAAGCCACGATAGAATCCAGTTTGGATTCGACCTCATGCTTCTTCATACCGAGGATTGAGCCATTTAAGTAAATGTTTTCGCGGCCGGTCAGTTCCTCGTGAAAGCCGGTGCCAACTTCCAGGAGAGAAGCTACGCGCCCTGCGACCCGGACGCGCCCCGATGTCGGATACGTGATTTTCGAAAGAACTTTGAGCAGAGTGCTCTTTCCCGCGCCGTTGCGGCCGATAATGCCAACGACTTCGCCCTCGGCAACGCGAAAGGAGACATCCCGAAGGGCCCAGAGAATATTTTCAGATTTGGAGCGGCCTCCAAACGGAGATCGCAACAGACTGATCAGACGCTCCCGCAACATGGTGTCTCTCTGGAGGGCGCCCAGCTCGAATCTTTTGGTCAACTTGTCGACTACAATCACTTCACTCATAAGGGCAACGGTTCTCCAAACTCAAATTCATGTTTCTAGACGATGTCCGCAAACGTTCGTTCCGTCTTTCGGAAATAAAGCGCGCCGACGATCAAGAGCAGTAGTGTAACCGCCCACGAAATCTCAACAAGCTTCCACGGCATCTGGTGCGCGGAGAACAAACAAGCGCGAAGACCTTCCACAATCCCCGCCATCGGATTCAATGCCAATACCTTTTGATACTTTGCGGGCAAATACGTGACGGGATAGATGATGGGCGTCACAAAGAGCCAGATCTGGATGATGAAGGGAAGCGCGTACTTCACGTCGCGATAGCGGACGTTGATGGCCGCGAGGAGCATGCTGATGCCCAGCGCCAGAAGCATCATGCTGAGCACGAGGATCGGAATGAATAACAAACTCCATCCAGGCCTCACGTGATAATAAATCATCATGAAAAACAGGAAGACGGAACCGATGGCGAAATCGAGCATGCCGCTGAGGACGGTGGCCGCCGGCAGCAGGACGCGGGGAAAATAAACTTTGGTCACGAGATTGGCGTTGCTTACGAGACTGTTCCCTGCCAAGCCCAGCGTGCCGGCGAAATACGTCCAGGGCACGAGCGCGCAGAAGGAGAAGAGCGGATATGGAATGCCGTCGCTGGGGACGCCGGCAAGGCGGCCAAAGAAGAGGGTGAAAATGATCATCGTGAAGAGCGGCTGGATGATGGCCCAGGCCGCGCCTAACGCAGCCTGTTTGTAGCGCACCTTCACTTCGCGCCAGGCGAGAAAATAGAGCAACTCGCGGTAATGCCAGAAGTCAGAGACAAACTCGAAATTCACGGTGCTTGTACCTCGAGTGGCTGGAAGCGGCGTGTTCATGGCAGCCATAAATTGACTTTCCTTCCGTAGAAAGCCTCGGCGAATCGCGTGGGCGAATTGGCTTCGACTCCGCGGAGGCGCATCAATGCGAGAAACGTTCCATCGGAGAACCAGTGTTTTTTCCGCTGGGTCTGGAAGGCCTGGTCGAGCAGTTCGGCCTTTTTCTGGCAGACGGACTCTTCCAGCGGAACAAATACATTGGGCGAACCCAGATCACCATCATACTTTGGGATTTCATACTCCAGAATCAGGTGATTTCGGAATGTGTTCCACGTCAACTCGTTCAGAAGGCGATGATCCTGGTGCAGATCGTGACGGTAATGGGTGAAGACCACATCTGGATTAAGTCGTTTCTTGAGGCTTTCGAACTCTTGCTTAATCTTGGCCCCCTGATAAGGAAAGAATCCGTCGCGATACGAGCGAATGACAATTTGCTTTGATTTTGCGTCCTTCAGGAACAAATTGGCGCTTCGGAGCGCCTCCGTGCGGCGCACTCTGTTCGAGCTAAAGACGACCCAATGGAAGCTAGCCGAAGGGAAAGCGTGAAGCAGACGGAGAATCGTGCCTCCGCAGCCGATCTCAATGTCATCGGAGTGCGCGCCCAAACACAGGACCGAAAGACGCTCTCCTTTTTTCGCGGATAGGGGAATACCAAGCACGCTCAAATACTCCTGAATAAAACTGATTAGCGAATCTTTTCTGCGCCTGATCGAACGACAACAGCCACGGTCTTCCCGCTTTTCTCCGGCTCATTTTTCCAAACTTCCCAGGGAGCCTTGCCGGAATTGTAGAGGTCATCGAGAACTTGTTTGTCTTTGAAAGTATCCATGGAAGCGAAAAAACCATCGTAGGGATGCGCGATAAGCTGTTTTTGCTCAATAAGCCTTTGAAAAGGCTGAAGAACCAGCTCTTCCCCCGCTTTCATGTAGTCGAAAATCTGTTTGCGGAAAATAAAGTAGCCGCCGTTAATGCGCATGTTGGAACGCGAGATTTCTCGAATTTCCTGGACGGTGCCATCGGGGTCGGCGGAAACGACGTGGTAGCTCAAGCTTGGCCGCACGCTAATAAAGCTGGCGGTCTTTTTTTGTTTCGTAAAATTATCGATCAGGTCGGGAAGATGCAAGTCGACGAGGCCATCAGAATAGTTGGCAAGAAACATTTCTTCCCCATCGAGGTATTTCTCAACCGCCTTCAAGCGCATGCCAATGTTGGAGTTCACTCCCGTATCCGCGAAAGTGATGTTCCAATCGTGAATGTCGCTATGAAATAGCTCAAGATGTTTTCCGCCTTGCGAAAGAGTGAAATCGTTGGAGATGCACTCGTCATAGTTGCGGAAGTAGTGCTTGATGGCATCCGCGCGGTATCCTAGACAAAGGATGAAGTCACGATGACCGAAGTGCGCGTAATATTTCATCACGTGCCACAAGATCGGCCGGTAGCCGATCGGCACCATGGGCTTGGGAATATTGTCGGAGTATTCGCGAAGCCGCGTGCCGAGACCGCCGCAGAAAAGAACGACTTTCATTAGCGAGATTCCCTTTCCAAGACCGCGCTTAGACGCTGCGATCGGGTCTTCATTCGTAAACCTTCACCGAAGGAATCGGAACAATAAACTTCCCTCCCCATTCCCGGATAAACGAAAGTTGCTCCATGATTTCGTTCTTCAAATTCCAGGGGAGAATGAAAACATAGTCTGGCCGCGCCGCACGCAAGTGCTCCGGAGGGAAAATAGGAATGTGTGTGCCAGGCAAGAATCTTCCGTGCTTGTAGGGATTGCGATCAACGGTGAAATCCAGAAAATCCGTGCGGATGCCGCAGTAGTTCAGAAGCGTGTTTCCCTTGCCTGGGGCGCCATAGCCAACCACTTTCTTGCCTTCGCGTTTAGCGTGAATCAGAAATTCCAGAAGCTTGCGCTTCGTTTCCTTTACATTCTCTTCAAATTCCGCGTAGCGTTCGATGCGGTCAAGGCCGGCGTCATGTTCCCGCTTTAGCAATTCCGTCACGGCAGAAGATGACTGGCTTGCTGTGATCCTCTTTATGTCGCGCATAAATCCTCAGCGAACCGCCGTGGCTGGCCAGTTCTTCGACATCGAATAGTGTCAAACCGTGGGCGGCAAAGATCTTTTCTGCGGTGATGAGCGAGAAATAGGAAAAATGTTCGTGGTAGATGGTGTCGAACTGGTTTTCATCCATGAGCCGCAGCAAATGCGGGAATTCCATGGTGATGACGCCGCCGGGCTTCAACAAAATCTTCATGCCTCCCACGAAATCGTTGAGGTCCGGCACTTGCGCCAACAAGTTGTTTCCTAGCAGTAGATCGGGCTGTTGCCCAGTCGCCACGAGCTTTCGGGCAAGATCAACGCCGAAGAATTCGACGAGTGTGGGAACGCCTTTGTCGACGGCGACCTTGGCCACATTCGCCGCCGGTTCAACACCCAGGACGGGTATTTGTTTTTGGACGAAATACTGAAGTAGGTATCCGTCGTTGCTGGCCAACTCCACAACCAGGCTCTTAGCGCCCAGGTCGAAGCGCTTTGTCATCAAATCGGTATACTTTTTTGCGTGGTTTAGCCAGGAGTCCGAATACGAGGAAAAGTAAGCATACTCACTGAAAATATGTTCGCGCTGGACGTACTCCTCGAGCTGGGCCAAATAACATTTCCCGCAAACATACACGTGCAGCGGATAAAAAGGCTCCATTGTGTTTACCTGGTCGGCTGCCAAATAGCTCTCGCAGAGTGGGGACATTCCAAGGTCCACTAGATTGACGGTGAGCGGAGCTTTGCAGAAGCGACAGGATGGACCAGCAGATTTCTTTTGGGCGGACTGGCCAGTTATTGGCTGCGCCGGATTCTTGAGCAGTTCTGCAGATTGGTTCGACATATCTCCTCGTGTCCGGCTAGGACTTCTGCATCGGCCGGATGCTGATATCGGTCACTTCGGCAGTGCGCGGCATGGCCAACGCACTTAAAACAGCTTTCGCAACATCTTCAGCTTGCAACAGGCGTTCGGGCTGAAACTGCTTGCCCTCTTGCTCGTGAATTTTTTCCTGTTGAGGCGTCGCGGTGCGGCCAGGATACACGGAGATCACGCGCACTCCTGCGGCATTCACCTCTGCGCGAAGCGAGTCCGCAATAGCTTTTAAAGCGTACTTCGACGCGGCATAGGCACCAACTCCGGCGCGGGCGTTTAAGCCAACGCTCGAGTTGATGAAAACAATTTGTCCCTTACGTGAGATAATCATTGGTAGCATGGCCTGCGTCAGTGCGTACGGAGCGCGGACATTGGTGCGGTAGAGTAAATCCAAATCGGAAATGGGTGACTCCGCGATGAAACCCATGCGAAAAACACCGGCACTGTGAACCAAGACATCCACGGCTCTGAAATTCTCCTTAACTTTGTTGGTGACTCGCTGGATATCCTCGTCGATCTCGAGGTCCGCTGGATACCCCTCGGCGCGAGCTGCCCGCTCTCGAACCTCTTCGGTCACTCTCGCCAGACGCCTCTGATCTCGACCAACCAGAGCTACTGAACCGCCTAGAGCACCAAGCGCCAAAGCGACCGCCCTGCCTATACCACTAGTGGCTCCGGTCACGACGCTAAATGGGTAGTCCGTAGTCACAATGTGTGGTGGGAGTCAGGCAGTTTCCCTAAGACCGGCACTGGCGGGCGGCAAATCCTAGAAAAACCACTCTTGCGGGCGCTGCCCAGGTGCAAAAGCCGTCCGGATCGAGGGAAACCAGGGCACAGAGTATCCCACAGCAGAGTAAAGCAACTAGATGGCCAAGCGAAGTCCTTCGCCCAAGCAACAAATATAGCGAACTTGTTGAAAAAGGAGGGGATATTTTGAGGTAGAGTTCCAAAAGGCCAAGGTCTGTTCCTGCAAGGTTCCCGTCGGCGGCATTGTTTTTCACTCGTCGCGATTTCGTTCAAGAGGGTTCACATGGACAACCCCTGAGATCCACTCTCAAGTCGCTGAAAATAATACCTTTACCTTCAGGACATAGATTTGCTGACCTGCGGGGCCCTAGATGCATTACGGGGAATTTCGGCAGACAAAGTGCCTAATAATACGGCAACAGGTCAATCTGCGCACTTTTAAGCGCAGGGACTGATGGAATGGCCCCGGTGCCAAGCACCTCTAACGGTTGAAGGGCCAGCGGTTCCTAATCGATCTACAAGTCGCTAGGGAATTGCTTAACCAAGGGTTTGGAATGCTATTCTCGTCCTTAGTCCCCTGAATTAAGCTCTAGAGACCATGGAAATGAGACGGAGGATCTTGGGGATACTTTCGTTCCCATGAGATTTCGATAATCAACGTGGCTCTTCCTATATATCCCGAAGTTGGTGTCGTCGCTCTAACCACAGACCCCTGGCGCGTGGAGTGGATGCACCCTCGTCACCACGTGCTATCACGCCTAGCCCAATACTTCCATGTAGTCTGGATGGAACCCTCACAGGGCTGGCGTGCCACACTCCATCGCGAGAAACCAACAACGCCCGTTTTCGATCGAGATCCTGACAGTCCAGGGATGACGGTCTATAGACAGGAATTCGTTTTCCCAAATTTTTTCAGGCTAAAAAAGCTTGCGCGCGCAACCCTAAAAGCTCGCGTGAGGCGCGCCATGTTTTATCTACGTAAACAAGGTTGCCGAAAGATCGTTTTGTATCTCTGGAATCCAAGATTTGGGCCGGCGTTGGACGCCTGCCGATGGGATCTTACCTGCTATCACATCGACGACGAATATACTTATTCCGCAGTGGAAACCCCAAACTCTCCTGAAGAAGTCGATATTCTTACACGAGCAGATCAGGTCTTCATCCATTCGGACATGCTGATGGAAAAGAAAGGCAGCATCAATCCGAGTTCGATGCTCATTCCCAACGGCGTGAACTTCTCCTGGTTTGCCACGCCCGCCCCGGAACCCCCAGATTTGGCGCAAGTGCCACATCCTCGGGTTGGGTACGTGGGATTTCTCAAACGGCAGCTGAATTGGGAACTGTTGAGGACGTTGCCCGCGCATCACCCGGGATGGTCGTTTGTATTTGTGGGCGGAGTCGTCGAGCATCCTGAGATCGTGCCCATACTTCGTGAAATGGCCGAGCGTAAGAATGTTTATTTTCTAGGCTCGAAACATGCGCAGGTCGCAGCAATCTATCCTCAGCATTTTGACGTCTGCATCATGCCCTATGCAGTGAATGACTACACAAAGTACATCTACCCGTTGAAGCTGCACGAATACCTGGCGACGGGCAGGCCGATCGTGAGCATGCCGCTCCCCGCAGTGAGATCATTCTCCGAATATGTTTCGCTTGCCGAGACAGAAGAGGAATGGTCAGCAAAACTGGAGGAGTCCCTGCAACCGCAGCGGAACGAAGCTGCCCAGCGTGTGGAACGTCAAGTCGTGGCGAAAGAGCATGACTGGGACGTGTTGGTCGGGCGCATAGCTAAATGCTTTGCCGATCGTCTCCAGTTGAACGCTGCGGAAGCTGTGGCGCACGCGGAAGTACTGAGCTAACGCGTCAGCTACAAACACCGACGGGTTGATGAAATATTCTGACTAGTTCACTTTCAAAGTAAATGTAGCGCTGTGAGAGATATTTCCGGAGCTTCCCCTTAGGGTCAGGACGTAGCTGCCGGCTGGTGTTCCCGCGCCAGTAGGGGGTTTGGTAGGACCATTCCCAACGTATCCAGCGCAACCGCTTCCAAAGCAGGCCACTATCAGCGCGGCGCAGCATGCAACCGCAAAACGTTTTGTCTTGCGCGTGGAGAATTGGAAGATCATCGAAATACTCAGCAGCGCAATTAGAATTTGGAGGCACGGGCCTGGAGGAATCGTCCGAAGTTCAGGAATAAAAAGAGAGCGCGCCGTCGTAGTGATCGAAACCGATACCGATGAGACCGTGCTCCCGGTTGGAGTTACCTGTGCTGGCGCGATCGTGCATACGGAATCGGTTGGCGCTCCGCCGCAACTCAACGAAACTTGCTGGCTAAAACCGCCGTCTGGGCTGACGGCTAGCGTTAAATTGGCCGATTGCCCCGCATTTAGCGTGGACGAGCTTGAAGAAACAGAAACAGAAAAATCCATTCCAGTTCCAAACAAGCTTACGGATTGGGTGCTCGGCGAAGCGTTGTCCGTCACTGACAATGATCCCGTGCGGCTGCCGCCCGCCGATGGCTTGAATGTGACACTGATGGAGCAGTTGGCGCCCGCTGCGAGGCTCGAACCACAGGTGTTTGTCTGGCTAAAGTCACCGCTCGCGGTAATACTTGAGATTGCCAGCGCGGCGTTGCCGGCGTTGGTCAGCTTCACCGGCTGGGCGGTGCTCGAGGCCCCGACCAACTGACCTGAATACGTAAGACTTGTCGCCGACAGCGAAGCGCTCGGGGCACTGCCCGCACCGGTGCCAGTTAACGTCGCGCTCTGCGGGCTTCCACCGGCGTTGTCGGTGACGGAAATCGTGCCCGTGCGCGTTCCGCCCGCGGTCGGTGTAAACGTTACGTTGATCGCACAGTGCGAACCTGCGGCTAGACTGGTGCCGCAGTTGTTGGACTGTGCGAAATCACCGCTGGCAGAGATGGCGGAAATGCTCAAGGCAGCGTTCCCGGAATTCGTAAGCGTGATCACCTGGCTCGCGCTGGTCGTTCCCTGCGCCTGGCTTGCAAACGTCAAGCTTGTGGGAGAGAGGACGGCGGCCGGAGCGCTCACGATACCAGTGCCCGAAAGACCGACACTTTGTGGACTTCCCGTTGCATTGTCTGAAATCGCGACGGTCGCTGACCGCGCGCCGTTTGCGCTCGGAGTGAAGGAGACCGTGATAGAGCAGTTGCTTCCAGCAGCTAGGCCCGAGCCGCAGCTATTCGTCTGTTGAAAATCGCCAGGATTTGCTCCTGCCAGAATGATTCCAGAAATCGTCAACGCCGCGTTGCCGGTGCTGGTCAGCGTAATGCTCTGAGTTGGGCCTGTGGTACTGACAGTCTGCGAGCCGAACGACAAGCTCGTTGGTGAAAAACTTACGGCTGGAGCCGGAGTGGACGAGGCACCGCAAGTCGGGGGAGCGTTTGGCGGCGGCACACCATTCCCGCCGTTGAATTCGTATCCGCCAATGTCGATTGCGCTTCCCGTTGTTGTCCGGACTTCGGCGCAAGAAGGATGCACGTATTGATAGGCCGGCGTGAGAGAAACTCCAGTTCCAGTACCCGGATCGGCGCCTGTATTGATCGCGGGTGAAGTAGGTTGCAAGTGGTAGTCGTAAGTCGTCGGATTGACAAGATTGGCGTTGCCCGCGAAATTGTTGGCTTTCACTGAGCTGCTTTGAGTTGTGATAGTGCCCGAGCCCTGGAAAATATTGTTCTTGATGATTGCCGGTACAGTCACGGAACCATCGACGACGACGAATGTCCCCTGGCCATAGTCATTCACCATCGTGTTGTTGACCACGAAAAGTTCGTGAGCGGGGTTGCCGGAGTTGGCCCCTTCTTCTTGATAACTCACCAGCGCGCTGTTCTGAGCCAACGGACCTTTTTCAATGAGGTTTCCCACAATGTAGGACAGTCCGCCGTTGGGAATGTCTATTTCATAGCTGGCTGTTCCAGTAGACTCGTCACTCAAGCGGTTGTAATAAATGTCATTTTCCGCGGCTCGTGATTTAAGGAGGTGCCCGATGATCGCGCCATGGGAGTAGTTGTACCGGAAAATGAATTTCGTGATGTTGCCGATGTACAGATTGTGGGAAAAGCCGTCTCCAGCGCCGTTGCGGAAGAACTCACTGAATTCGATGATGATCGTACTGTTGCCGCCATCCGTGAGGATGCCTTCCTGGTTGTCGTGAAAGTAGCAATTTCGGATAGTGAGGTTGGTTCCCTCGGCTCGGATGCCAGCGCCGTTCAGATCCGGAACGGTCGCTCCCGTGAATTCGATGTTCTCAACGACAGTGTTATTACCGGAGATTACCCAAATCGCCTTGCCTTGGGAATTTTGGCCGGCCGCGTTAATAACGGCGCGTCCCCCACCGACGCCGATTAAAGTCAGACTGTTCGTATTCCACTGACAAACGTCGCCGGAATAGGTGACCGAAGTATCGATTTGAATCGTATCTCCAGCAGCGGCGGCGGCAATGGCCGCGCAAGGAGCGGCATATTGCTTCCCTGGGCCGACTTGAAGCGTGTTGGCGTTCGCGGCGGGAACTGACGCTGCAAAAATCGTTAAGGCGAGCATCCCCAACAAAACTGAATATTTGCGATTCACTTAGCTTTCCCCTTCGCCGAATGTGCGGCCGAATAGAACGACCGTATGCGAGCAGCTCCCCAAGCCCACGATTCACTATAGGAACAACAGGGAGAGGCTTCCACTGACCGGAAGGCCATAAAAAGGACAGGTGTTGACCCATAAGGCCCAGAGAAGAACGATTTAGGACATTATTTTCAATAACTTACAGGAGCTTTGTGGCGAGCGGGAATCGTCGGAGGATTATCTCCAGCTAGGAGCTGGATTGTGCCAAGTGTTCCACGGAGACGGCAGTTAAATCGTTGCGAAAGCCGTCGATCATGGTGCCCATGAGTTGATAGTCGAATTCTTTCAGCAGCCGCGCCAGCTTGGTTTCCGTACTACGCAAACCGATGTAATGGCGCAGCCGCGCCGTGAACCGGCCATTCATTCGAGGTTGCTTCGCGTCCAATTCCCATGGATGAAGATAAAGGCAGAACGGCTGATTCTCTTTTCCGTTCACGTATCCAAACCCCCACCGCATGTACCAGTAGGGGAGAACGCGAAGGTAGGCTCCACCGCTCATGGGCGAACGGCCAGCACCAAGCTGCACCGTCGTCAGAGGAAACTCCACTATGGGACCTGCTTTGGTATTCACAAGAAAAGGAAATCGCGGCACAGTCGGCATCCCATAGTTAGGGTGTTTCACAGGGAAAATGCTGGAGTCATATTCAAAACCAAGCTCGGCGAGGATCTCCAGCGCCCAGAGAGAATTGTGGGTAATGGAAAAGTTGGGAGCGCGATAACCGCGAACCCGAACCCCACAGGCGTTTTCAATCGATTGCTTGGCCTCCTGCGTGTCTGAGCGAAAATCCTCTGGGCTCAAATCGAATACGCGGCGGTGTTTCTGGCTGTGGCAGGCAATTTCGTGTCCGGCTTCGGCTATGCGTCGGACGAGCGCGGGAAAATGGTCGGCTACCCAGCCGAGCACGAAAAATGTGCCCAACGTGCCGTTTTTCGCAAGCATTTCCAGAATCTTGTCGGTATTGGCCTCGACGCGGCTCGGAAGAGTGGCCCACTCGCTCTTGTTGATGCTATCCGCAAAAGCCCCGACATGAAAATAGTCTTCGACGTCAAAAGAGACGACGTTTTTCATAGCCCACCAATTTTTACTATAACACGCCGAATTGAGCCAAAAATGAGCCTATTGGAGAGGTTTCGTGGAGGAAACTGGGCTTAAATTGGTCGATCGCGAACGGAGGTGCAGCATCCTTATGCTTACCTTCGAGTTTGCACTTTGGAAATGGAAAAAACTGTCCCCTCGTTTCGGCTGCAACAATTGCTTTGCACAGGGTAAACTAATTCGACTTGCAGAAATGATGGCCACTCCCTGGCGATGAAAATTCTGACATTCACCAGCCTGTTTCCTAATGCGATCCGGCCCGAATTTGGTGTGTTCGTATACCAGAGAGTGGCAGCCGTGGCGCGGCGCTCGAGCAATGAGGTCGAGGTGATCGCGCCCGTCCCGTATTTCCCCACGTGGATTCCTGTTGAGCGCTGGCGCAACTTTACAAAAATCCCAAAGTCAGAAACCGTCGGCTCGCTCTCCGTGGCACACCCGCGCTACCCGCTCCTGCCGGGAGTCATGCCGCTGCACGGATGGCTCATCTTTCTCGGCTGTCTGCTGGAAAGCCGGCGCTTGCATCGGAAGCATAACTTTGACTGTATTGACGCGCACTATATTTACCCGGATGGCTTTGCGGCCATTCTCCTCGGCAAGGTGCTGGGCATTCCCGTCCTCCTGTCGGCGCGTGGTACAGACATCAATGTTTTTCCAAAATTTCGGCTGATTCGGCCGATGATCCAGTGGTCACTGAGAAGAGCCGCAGGCGTGGTTGCCGTGTCAGAAGCACTGAAGAAACTCATGGTGGAACTTGGAGCGCCTCCGGACAAAATCAAGGTTATCGCCAATGGAATCGATGCCGGTCGATTTCACGCCATGCCACAGGCGGCCGCGCGGCAAGCATTGGGAATACCTCAAAACGCCAAAGTCATCATGAGCGTCGGTGCGTTGATTCCGGCAAAATCTCATGAAATGCTGATCAGGGCGGTTGCTCTACTCCGCGGCGGGGATGCCAAGCCAAGGCTGTACATTGCCGGTGAAGGGCAATTGCGCGAGTCGCTCACCACCTTAATCAAGGAGCTCCACTTGGAAGAGCAGGCTTTTCTGGTGGGGAGACAGCCTAACGAAAGACTCAATCTTTGGTTCAGTGCGGCGGAGATCAGCTGTCTTGCAAGTTTGCGTGAAGGGATGCCGAATGTCGTCTTGGAATCCTTGGCGTGTGGTACGCCGGTGGTTGCGACGCGAGTCGGCGGTGCCCCTGAAGTTCTGGTTTCCGACGAACTAGGCCTGCTTGTCGAGCCGAATACCAACGCAATCGCAGAGGGTCTCGAAAGAGCACTGCGAACGCAATGGGATCGCGATTTCATAGCGCGGGAAACGCAGGCTCGGACTTGGGATGTGGTTGCGGGAGAAGTAGAAGCGTACTTCGCTGACCGTTGCGAGGTATTCCATTCAGAGACATCCGGGATAAAGTAGGGTAAGTTACTGAAACTAGCGGCTCTTTGTGTTTTATTTGCCTTCCCCGCCAACTCCGAGCTTCTCAAAAAGGCCAACTACGATTCTTGCGTTGTTTTCCCAAGTTAATTTTCTGTCGAGGATAGTCTTGGCGGCGCCTCTGCCGATTCGTTCTCGAAATTCGGCATCGGAGCACACGCGAGAGAGAGCTGAGGAAAATGAATCCGGATTGTCTGCCTCGAAAAGCAAGGCATTCTCGCCGTCAACCAAAATCTCACAGAGATTTGGCATGGAAGGGGCGAGGATCGCGCAACCGAGAATCATATATTCGAACAACTTCAGAGGCGAGGCATAGGGCACAACCGCCGGCTGCAGAGCGACATCAAAGGCCGCGATGTAGCGCGCTACTTCGTCTCGCGGAACAATACCCGTGATCGTGACAGAACGCTCGACTCCAAGCGCCCGCGCATGGCCTTCCAGCGCCTTCCGGGCGGGGCCATCGCCGACGAGAAGCAAGTGCACTCGGACTGCATCGCCCATCTTCGCGATAAGGTCAATCACACGCTCCAGCCCATGCCATTCGCGGACGAAGCCCGTGAATCCCAGAACCAGCCGCCCCTCCAGCCCCAATTGACGCTTTGCTTCTGCGCGGTCCATCGTTCGCTCAAACCGCGAGAGATTTACGCCATTGGGAATCACAACAATCTTGGAATCAGGAACATCTGCTCGCTGGAGATAACCTGCAAGCACTTCCGTGACCGGTAGCAGGTAGTCTGGGGCACGCCATACATAGTTCTGTGACCAGCGGGCTAGAGAAACCAAGGCGAGCCCACCATACTTCTGGCGTTCCTCAAGGAGCGGGGCATTTACCTCGAGCAACATCGGAAGTTTGTAAGCGCGCTTGGCCCAGGCGCCCGCAACTTGAAACAAGTTGCACCGCTCATAGATACAGTCCGGCTTGTGTTTACGAATTGCCGCGCGTAACCGGACGTAAACCCAGAAGGAGTAGCAAAACTCCAGAAGCTCATAAAGGAATTTCGGCAAATTGCCCTTTAATGTTGCGACGATCCCGGCTTCTGCTCCAAATTCTTCTTTCTCAATGGCAGCCGGCCCAACAAGAATGATTTCGTGCCCAAGGTCACGCAGGGCACGAGTCAGTTCTTCGAGATGAACATACTGGCCATCCTTGGAACGGATTCGGTGATGATACAGAATCTTCATGCCGCGTTGTGTCCCCGGAGACGCCGCCTGAATTCCTTTTCATCATTGGCAGGTTCGCTTCGAGAGGAGAGGGCGGAACAAGAGGCAAAAGAACTGTCTGTGCGCATTGGCGATGAACAGTACATGTTAAAGCAGCCCATAGGGATAAGGTGAGCAATCCGCGAAAACTGTTGGTAGCAACACAGTTGGACGGAACTAGTGGTTTGATTTCTTCTCCGCATTATTGCTGGCGGTAGTAGCCGATGGACGGCCAACGGCAACTTTCAGGGAGCCGTCGTCAGGGTCGCAATAACTTATATAAATGGTATTGTCGCTGCTGATCGCAATGGAGGCGAAACGCAATCGCTGGGCTCCGGGACGCGCGATGATTTGCGTGTGCCACACTTTCCCATCCCAATTCATATGGCGCAACATCCCGCCGTCCTCATAGACGAGATGAGGGAGGCCTTGATTGTCGAGCGCCTGACTGCTCCGGTAGCCCGCCCAAGTTCCGGATGGATTTGTGCTCGCAAGAGTCTCAATTGCCCATTTGCCGTCTTCCGTTTGCTTGGCATACTTGAAAGCGGAATCCTCAAAATAACTGATCATCGCGCGGCCATTGGCGTCGAGGATCAGAGAATTACCCATCCCCCGCCCAGGCTGTTGACTGTCCGTGCGCGCATCGACCGCCTGAACTACCCAAGTTTTTCCGTCCCAAACTGCGTACTTGAGCTGGCCGCTGACATACGCGTCGAAGCTGAGATGAGGCATGCCCTTTTTGTCGAGGGCCATGGTGTTCCACTTACCCGTTTGCGCATCCCAATCGATGGTTTTGACCAGCCACTCGCCATTGTCCAAATAAGCGTAACGCATATGGAGATAGTTAGTGTCCTGAGAAGTGCGCTCCTGATACCAGGTGACATGAGGTACGCCGTCGGGCGAAACTGCGACGGAGCAGTAGTAAGCAATGGTTCCCGCGCCAGGCGCGATCTGTTCCTTATGCCATTCCGTGCCATCCCAGTGAGCGTAATGCATGGCCTGCTGGGTGTAGCAGATGCTCGGATTATCCTGGGAGTCCAACGACAGGGAAGTGAAGCTGGCACGGCTGTCAAGTTCGGTGGTGAACCACTTGGAAGATCGAACGTCGCGAAAACCGTAAAAAACATGATCGGAAGGGGTCACATAGGCCAGGTGAACGTTGCCCTGAGCATCGGCGGCGAGAGAAGTAAATCGCGTAGCCACGTCGACTGTCTCCGTTCTAAAGATCCAGGATATGCCGTCGCAACGCAATGACGTAACGAAAACAGATACTGACAGCAAAACAAAGCAGAGAAGCGCGCTATACCGCTTCATCTGCACCCGTTGTATTTCCCGCTCAATCATCGGCCTCTGTACCCACTTTGGTGTTCATTCTTAAATCCGAAGTCTACCGCGGAGCTGGCCATTTCCCTGCGTTGTTTGCCGCGAAAGAACTCAAGGCAACGACTCCTGCAATTCCGGCTCAAGTTCGGCAGCAACAACCGGCTTTTGAATGGCTAACGCAGCGGCGCGAACCTCTTTCTTGCATAAGACCTTCAGAATAATCAGGATAGCCACGAGCTGGAGATAGAGATCGAAATAAGCCCGGCCCAGAAATGCGCCGCTCACAATGTAGGCAAGGAGGCCCAACTCGACGACCTGGGAGTATGACGCGATCCACCAAAGAGCGGGGTCTCTTGCCGCACGTTTTCGCAGCCCGCGGGCGCTCAGCATGCAACTAACCAGGAGGGCGAGAAAAATGCCGAGCCCCACAAAACCCTGCTCCGCTAGAACCTGAAAATAAATGCTGTGCGGTCCAGAAGATGTGTGACCGGCCAGCCATGTCTGAGGATCTCTGGGTGAAAAGGTTGCGAACAAATCCGGAGTGAAACATTCAAACCCACCTCCGGTGATGGGATAGGTTTTCGCCAAATTCCAGGCAAAGGCCCAACTCGTGAGACGTTCCTGTGCAGATTCGTCAAGCTTGCCGCCGGCGAAATCTCCCATGCGCGCCATCCATGCCGAAGGAGCAAAAGAAATGACAAGAAATGCGGCGACGATGAGGAGGGCGGCGCTGACTAGTTTATAGCGCGATTTCAGTGCTAGCACGCCCATGATCGCGCTCAGGCCAAGCAAGGCTCCTCGCGAATATGTAAGAAGCACGGCGATTATTGCGCTGATGAAGGTGATTCTGAACAGCAATTTCAGTTTGCGATTCTGTTCATCACGGCCGAGGAAGAAAAGCATCGGGATGACCATATTTAGCGCCAGGCCGAAGTCGTTGTTGTCGGCGATAAAAGACTTCGGCGGGCCCCAAACACGAAAATTTCCACCGGTAAGAATTCCGAAAATAGTTCCTTTCAGGGCAAGAATGCCCAGGCTGAATGCTGTGACGATCATCAGGTATTTGAGTTTTTTTTGACTATTCACGAGAAAGATGGTCAGCAGCGTCATCACCATGATCTTACTGAATTCGACCAGGCGGGCGGTTCCTTCTGTGATGTGGTCAGCAAACATCGGCTCGAAGTGAGTGTTGGCCATGCTCAAACTGACCCAAAGCCAAAAGCAAAGGAGCAAAACGGTTTCGCGAGTAAAGACTTTGCGATTTACGTCCTTCGAGAAGAAGGCCCCAATCATTGTAGGGATTACGATGACCTGGGCTACTGGAAAATTGTTGGCAAATCCCCAAGCGTAACGGTGCGGGTTAAAGTAAGCAATCCACGAGGAAACCAAAACACCAAAGTAGGGCGAAAAGAGACAGAACGGCGCGCAGCCCAGGATAATTCCGACAATGAGATAATCTCGCAAAACGTTGCTCCTCGATCGAGCTCAGTTCGAGCTGCAGACGACGTCTTTCTTTGCCGCGGACACTGCCGAAACGGTCGGCTTGCTGGCATCGGACGTCAAGAATAGTTGCGTCAGCCGCATGGCAAACGTCGAAAGTCTGCGCTCTTCGCCAATCGAAACTCGCCGCAGTTCGTGGAGATTTGCTCCTGGCGAATTGATCCCCCAATTGGTAGTCGAAGCAGTCCTGTATCCGCAGCGCGCCACGGCATCGGGCGCGTTCCCGTAATCGGCAGGCTTTCCAAATGGATACGCAAAGTCTTGGACTGGGACCCTCAATCGCCTTTCCAGCCTTGCTTTTGATTCGCGAAGTTCCTCGTCGAGCGCGGCGGGCTCGAGCCTGCTGATCGCCGGGTGCGTAAGCGTGTGAGAGCCGAAGGAAACTCCCGACTGCTGCATCGTCTGAATTTGCTCCCAGGTCAACATCCGGTTGGCCGTTTCTTCCGTGGGAAGCGGGATTAGCTCCTCAAGCTCCGCGCAGAATTTCTTGCACGCTTCGTTCGAGACGGTCCGCAAATACGAAATAATCTCTTCTCCTGCCCGCAATCGTGCTGCGGCTGATGTCAGTAGGAAGCGTCTGGGCCGGTCGAGCATCAAATCAAGTTTTTCTCCTGGGGCGATGCCAAGGGCCAGAAAAATACGATCGTACCAAGCCACTGAATTGGACTCGATCACATCCACCGTAAGATAAATCGTAGCGGGAATCCGGCATTTCTGAAGAACAGGAAAGGCGTATGTGTAGACATCTCGATAACCGTCGTCGAAGGTTACTGCTACGGATTGCTCGGCGGGACCGGCATAGGAAAGCTCATGAGCGAGTGTTTCCAGAGAAACGAGCCTATAGCGCTTACTGAGAAAATCCATCTGCTCTTCAAACACTTCTGGCTCGAGACCTGAATACAGCGGGACGCCTCCACTCCCAACGCGATGATAACAGAGAATGACGAACTTCGGCCTAGACGCCTTCTGCCAGTGAATCGGAAGAAACGAGTTTTCCGGCTGAACTTCGTATCGGCGAGAGACAGACTGCACAATGCGGATGAGTCCGGTCCGGTGGAAACCCAATGCCACTTTTTCTTTCCAGGTAGTACCATTCACGCTCGCCGCACGGAGCTCCTTAGCGCCCGCGGGTGATGCCTTTTCCCGCTGGCCCCTTACTGGCTTAAGCTTTTCAATCAGATTTTGAAGAAGAACGCGCTTTGCCCTGTCCTTCATAGTTTGAACGGCCTGCGGCAGTTCCACGTATGAATAACCGGCGACATCACGTGGCGCCAGGGCGAGCCGCAAGCTCTTCTTCTCGTTTGCTCCCCAGTCTGTCTTGTGACGTCCAATACCTCCCAGGAAATCGTAGGTGTGCACACCGCGCTGAATGAGATCGCGGATGGTTGCAGCGCGCAGCGTAACCCCAGGACTGACGTGGATGCACTGCGTGTCAAAACCCTCTTGCAGAAGGTGATATACGCCGCCATAGACAAAACCGAACTGACAGGCAAGCACAACATCATTGAGGCGCCAACGCGTCATGTGCAACCAGCCCCGCTGGAAAAACAATCGGGCCATGCGCTCGTAGAAGTCGCGCTTATTTTTCCTCGCGAACACACCGCTCTGTTGCCGCAAGGACCAGCGATCGGAATGCAGCTCATAAAGGTCCGACAGCCAAGGCAAAATATCTGCTTCAGCGCTTAAGACCTCGAATTCGCCTTTCCACTGTTCAAGATTCCGCAAACAAGCCCGCACGGAAGTGCGGAAACGCGGTTTCAGAGACTGAAGGAATCCATCCCAAGTAGGAGGCAGCCCCCTGACTCCCGCGGGCACTTGCTCTTCACGGAGCAACCATCTCGATGTTCCTTTTAGACTGCGAAGAAAGTTCAGGCTAAGCGATGTTTCGGGAATTTCATTCAATTGCAGTGCGCCCCATTGCTGGTGCGACTGTTTCAGATAATCAAAAAACGCCTTTAGAACAACAGCTTCTTGTCCTTGAGGCACGATAAAGTCCAGATAGTCGGAATCGTACGAGCCGTCGCCAATGAACCGGAGCAAACGTCTACTGCCCGAGTGGTCCACATAGAGTGGTGCGATCCCGCAGCATTCGCTATTCTCGCCGCGCGCGACGAGCACAAACAATTCTTTACCGCTCCCATATGCCGCCCACCAGGACGTGAGCCATTCCCAGGTCAAGAAGACTGTTTCTGCCGCGCTTCGCTGCACGAGCGCGTTCCACTCGCCTTGTAGCGCGCGAAAATCGCCGTCGGATGTAATACGTTCAATCCGCATGGACACTCCGAGCGGCCAGGCTATCCAGATGCTGACGATGCCAAAGTTCCAGAGCCACGAAATACCAGATCACTTCGCCATAGAATGCGGCGTGATCGCGGCGGTGCAAATCCAAGACCTGATCGTAGAAGCCAGCGCGGAAATACCCTCGCTGGCGCGTGCGTGAATCGCTCAAAACGTCCTGGGCAAGGGAACGCAGTCCTGCATCCTGCAAAAACCAATTGCCAATGGGCACGCCAAAACCGTGTTTTTTCTTGAAAAGCACCCGTTCGGGTAGGATGCCACGCATCGCTTCCTTAAAAATGTAGCGCTTCTGCGCACCCTTGAGCTTCAGTTTGGAGGGTATTGTGCCCGAAAACTCTGCTAGACGCCGGTCGAGGAGCGGATAGCGCACGCGAACTCCGGCCATTTCCGCCGTGCCGCTAACCTTTCGCAGATCGTTGTCCGCGAGAATAATTTTGAGGTCAAGATGCATCATTCGATTCAATTCGCTGCTGGCTCGAGCGTCGTTGAAGTGAGCGTCGGCGATTTGCATCCACGTATCGGAAGGAGATTCGCGCAAAAATTCTTGCTCGAAAATGTCGCCGGGTTCGGTGCTGAGAAATACGTTATACGAAAAAATCCGGCGGGGGTTCGGAATATTGGCGCGTCGAATGTATCTCCGCGGTAAGCTCAGTGCGCTGCCATTGGAAGGCAGCAAATTTGCAAGTGGCTCCAGAATTCCATGGCGCAGCCATTGCGGCACGGATTGATAGACAGCAAACCGTTTGTCGGTGGCATAGCGCTCGTTGCCTGCGAAAAGCTCATCACCACCATCGCCCGCGAGCAACGTATCGATGCCGTTGCGCTTGGCGAGGAGCGCGCAATGATAAGAAGCCAGTGCGGAAGAGTTTGCAAACGGCTCATCGTAGTATTCAACGATCCGGGGAATCGCATCGAGCGCATCTCGCGGGCTCAGGCACAATTCATGATGTCTCGATTGAAAATGGCGGGCTGTCTCTCGCGCATATTCGATCTCGTTGTACCCCGTAACCGGGAAGGAAATCGAGCAGGCTTGCACCTGTTTGAAGCGGTCCGACATGAAAGCTACGACACTGCTGCTGTCTGTGCCGCCGCTGAGATACGCACCGGTGTTTTCCGTATCGCACTCTGCCAAATGGCGATGAACGGCCGCGCGCATCTCTTCGCGGAGTTGCCTGGCCCAGTATTTCTCATCCCGGTTGTCACTCTCAATATATTCCAGATCCCAATAACGAGTCTGCCGCAACTGGCCCTTTTCAAACATGACGAAAAAGCCGGGCTGCAGGCGTTCGACCCCGCGAAAAATGGACAAAGGTGCTGTTACACAACTGAATAGCAGGAATTGCATGATCGCGGATGAGTTCACTTCCGCCGCTTGTGGATCGGCGGCTACGAGAGCTGTGGAGCGGGAGGCAAAGAAGACGCGTTCGCCAACGCGCCGAAAATAAATACTCTTGATGCCCAACGGGTCGCAAGCTAGGAGAAGCCGGTTCGATTTCTCGTCACAGATCGCCACAGAAAAGGCGCCCTCCAACTTGCGAAGAAAATCAGGGCCATCGAGAGAGTAGAGCCGAGCCAGCACTTCTGCGCGCGACAATTCGGAACTTGGGACTCCTCGAGCCTCCAGAGATGCGCGAAGGTCCGGCCAGTTCGTGATATCGGTATCAGCGGCGAGACATATTCCCCCGAACTCAGAAACTTCCTGAGTTTCCCATCGTTGCGCCGCACCAACGGCCACGGAGCGGCCAGTGCTGCACACACTTCCGCTCTCTCCGTGCAAATTCAGAGCTGCAAGCATGGCGTCTAGTGTTGCGCGCGATACTGCCGCTCCCGATTCGAATATCCCGCAAATACCGCTCACGCAATCTCCCTAGATCTGAAATTTCTCGCGCCACTCGCGATACATCAGCACCGCCCACAGATGAGAAGATCGGTCGTAGGTCTCTTTCTGGTGTTCATCCCAAACTCTTTTCAAATAGGCCTTGTCAAGGATTCCATCATCGCTAGCGAAAATAGCTTCATGGGCCAGGTCGCGTAGTTCCCCGCGGAACCAGCGCGCCAGTGGAACTGCAAATCCTTGCTTACGGCGGTGGAGAATATCGTGCGGAAGAATATCCGCCATGGCTTTCTTGAAAATGTATTTTCCGGACGTACCGCGCAGCTTCAGTGAAGACGGAATTTTTGCCGTTAGCTCAAGAAACTCGTGATCAAGCATCGGGGCACGAACTTCGAGAGAAACAGCCATGCTGGCGCGGTCGACCTTGGCAAGGATGTCATCGGGCAAATAGGTTTTGATATCTACATATTGGATGCGTGAAAGCGGATCGTCTGTCCCGGCGCGATCATAGTGGTACTGCATAACTCCAATCGAGTCGTATCCCACTAGCGTGGCTTGGAAATCCTTTGAAAGCAATCTCGACTTCTCGTCCGCTCGGAAGATGGACATGGAGTTGAAATAGCCTTCGAGTGGCGAACGCGACAAGCTCTGGAAAGTGGCCTTCGCGCGAAACATGCGCGGTGCCCAAGCTAGCGGTGGATAGGCGCGTCCCAGGGGACCAAAAACGCTCCGTCGCACACCCGGCGGTACTATGCGGCGCAGGCGGTTCTCAAATTGATCGAAATAATATCGGCGGTATCCGGCCAGACTCTCGTCCCCACCGTCACCGCCAAGCGCTACGGTCACCGATTGCCGCGCCACCCAGGAAACGTAATACGTCGGAATCGCGGAGGAATCGGCGAATGGTTCGTCATAGTGCCAAACCAATTTCTTCAAAATTTCTACGGCCTGCGGATGAACGATTTGTTCGTGATGATCGGTGTGAAATTTGGCCGCGATCTCCCGGGCAAAAATAGCTTCGTCATAATCCTTATCTTCGAAGCCGATCGAGCAAGTTGTGACGCTCCGCTTCATAAGGTGACTCATCATCGCAACAACTGAAGACGAATCTACGCCTCCGCTTAGAAATGCGCCGAGGGGAACGTCACTCATTAAACGAATCCGTGTCGCTTCACACAGGGAATGCCGAAGCATCTCGCACCATTCTTCTTCGTTGCGATCTTCGACTTTCGCAAAAGATATGTCCCAATAGGCAGTTTCGCGAACGCCGGAAGCGGAGGCGACTATGTAATGACCCGGCTGCAATTTGCGCACGTCGCGGTAGACGGTCTTTGGCGCTGGAATGTAACCGAAGGAAAAATAGTCTGACAGCGCCTGCGGATCGATCGTGCGAATCGAATTGTCGGCCGCGAGAAGACACTTAAGCTCTGAACCAAACAACAATCGTTTCTGATTCGCGGAATAGAACAGCGGCTTCTTGCCCACCCGATCGCGCGCCAGCAGAAGCTTGCGCTCGCGAGAGTCCCACAACGCAATCGCAAACATGCCGCGAAGACGCCGGAAACAGTCCTCACCGTACTCTTCGTACAGATGGACGATGCTTTCCGTATCGGAACGCGTGGTGAACCTGTGGCCTAGACCGAGAAGCTCCTGGCGCAGTTCCGGGTAGTTGTAAATCTCTCCGTTCAACATCACCCAGATTGTTCCGTCTTCATTGGAAATGGGCTGATGGCCCCCGGCGACGTCGATGATGCTCAGACGGCGAAACCCCAACCCGATCCCGGGTCCAACAAAAACGCCATCATCGTCCGGTCCACGATGAATAATCGTGTCTGTCATTCGGCGAACGAGGTCCGGCGAGATCTCGTCTCGCCGTTCGAATTCGAAGATGCCTGAAATTCCACACATAACGTTAGCGAGGGATCCTTTTCAACAAACCGCGCCGCTCCGCCATTTCAAGGTAAAGTCTCTGGTAATTTCCAACCATGCATTCCAGACTGAAGGAAGAGACGGCCCGCTGGCGCGCCACGTTTCCAAGAGTACGACGCAAGGCTGAATCCCGGGCCAACCGCTCGAGATTCGCGGCCAAACCATCAACATCGCCTGGCACAAACAAGTTGTCCGCGAGTTGGCTGCCGACTACCTCTGGATTTCCGCCTACGCGCGTCGCAAGAACGGGCAGCTCGCAAGCCATCGCTTCGATCAAAGTGTTCGACATTCCTTCGGAAAACGACGGGAGCACGAAGACGTCCATCCCGTTCAGAATCTCCGCAACATCGTCGCGTGATCCGAGAAAAGTCACGCGGTTCATGAGCGCAGGCGACCTTTCGAGAAACGTCTGATACCGCGTTAGTTCCGGACCCGCGCCTGCGATCAGGACGTGTACGTCTACTCCGCGCTGAGCCAGCAGCTCGGCAGCTTTCAATAGAGTTATGTGGTCCTTAATCGGTACGAGCCTGCCGACAGTTCCGAGAATGAATCGGCTAGTCGGTACGCCGGCTTTTTCAAGTACCGATCTTCGCAGCTCCGGCCGCGGGGAGAACAATTGCGTATCAATACCATTCGAGAGGACACGGATTCGCGATGGCGAAACCCATGCTTGATGTGCGTGAAATTGTTGGAGCTCGCCGGTCACAGCAAACAAGGCAGTGGCCATTCCATAAACGGCGCGGCGAAACAACCTGCGTCGCATCGGAAGCCCAGCCAGTGAATCCATCTCGTAGCCATGCTCACTGTGAATGATGATAGGCACGCTAGCCAAGCGCGCCGCCGGTATGGCTTCAATAGTTCCCCAATTTCGCGAGTGCACGATATGCGGGCGGAGCCTCTCGATGAGATCTCTGAGAGCGAAAATCCGAGTGCGCGTTGCTGCTGGGCTCGACGGCATAGAAATAATCGCCGTGTCGCGGCAACGGACTGAAGTGACCTGCGGATCGAACCCACGGATGCCGCACAGTTGGCTCTCGAACAAGTTTTGGTCGAGGCTATTGACCATGCGGAGCGCAGTCAACTCGGTACCGCCCAAACCGAGGTAACTGAAAAAATGCAGGATGCGCAAGCGCTCTGCCGCGCGTAGGCTAGGTCCGCTTATAGTTATTGTGGGCCCGGCGTTCATCGTTGCATTGTGTTCCGATTTCCCCGCTTGCAAGGTCACTTCTGTTTCCTCAACACTCGAAATTTCCGTCTTCATATCAAGAAGCCCCGCGAACTAGTGCTACACATGAGTGGGCACTTCCGAGTTCGTTTCACGCGAAACACCGGCAAGCTGTTCTAACAATTCTTCTAGCCTCGCCAGACTTGGTTCCCAGGCGAGCAATTCTTGCAGCTTTGGCGCCGCTTGCATCGAACGGCGCCTGAACTCTGGGTTTTCTAAAACAGACTGCACTTTGCCGGCAAATTCCTGGGGCGAATCAGCGACCAGAAGAATTTCTTCGACTTGTCTCCCGACCGCCCGCGCCGGCCGGCTTGTCAACACTACTGGTACTCCCGCTACCAATGCTTCCAAGACTTTGTTCTGCACGCCTTGCGCGATGCGAAATGGGGCAACAGTAACGGCTGCTCCGGCAAGGTAACTGTGAACATCAGGAACACCGCCGGTGACGACGACACCGGGCCGCCGAGCTAGATTGCGCACCGCCGGTGTGGGATCGCGGCCAACAATCAGAAATCGCAGTTCCGGATGGGTCTTCTGCACCAGCGGGAAGATCTCCTCGGCAAAATAAACGACCGCATCCACATTCGGCCGATAGCTCATAGTTCCAACGAACAGAGCATAAGGTTGCGACTGCTGAATCTCCTTAGGAGGTTGCGGTACGTCGTGCATCTGCGGAGGTTGCACTCCGTTCGGGATAACTTCCACAGAAGGACAACCGCCTCCTCCGAGGTCGATCGCTTCCAGTGGAGTTGTCACGATCGAGAGATTGAACTCTTCGGCGACCTTCTTCTCGTACCGGGCCAGAGAATCGCCTTCACGGGCGTACAGCCAGGATGAAGGGAAGGAGCCCGCTCGGGCATATTGGGACCACTTTGCCGAGTCAGCATCGACGAAATCGATGACTACCGGTGCCTTGGCAGGGAGGGGAATAAATTGCGCCATGGAGGAACAATAGACAAAAATTAGATCGTAGTTCGTAGCTAGGATGGCTTTTTGCACTATCTTATGCATCGCAGGCGAGTCGTAATAAGCGACGGATGCTGGCAGATGTCCGAGCAGCCGGGTTGCTGAGCGCACGTAACCGGTTCGAGGAAGTAGCGTTTCCACGTGGACGCTGCGGCAAAAAGCCCCCAGCGCCTTGCTGCCCTTGGCTTCCACATCCGAATCGGCGAAGCAGAATAGATCGATAGAGTGTTTCGCTGAAAGGAATTGAAGCTGATGAAAACAGCGCGTTTTCTCCCCCTTGTTCGGAGGATAGGGAATGCGGTGGGCTAGATACAATATCTGCAAGGTCTTTTTCCAGCTTTCTGCAACAGGTGCGAGCGGTCGCTCGATCCGCGGGTTCACCGCTTCTATGGAAACCAGCGGACGACTCGCGGACCCAGGCTCTTCGTCAGACTCATCGGCAGTCTCTGCCAGACCCGCGTAGCCATTTCAAATTTCGGATTCACTGGAGAAAAATTCGGCACCGTTTTACGCCTGACCAGGTAAACCTGGTAGTTCAAATTCTCGATAATCATTCCCCACTGTGACTTGAATTGGTACGCGCCAGTGTTCTTCTTGCTCCGGCCAAAATCAAAAGAGCGGAATCCCTGCTCCGCGGCGTACTTCATCAAATGCCAATACATGAAATTGTTAGCTGCAAGCCCCGGCGCCAATGAATTTGCTCCCGCGTAATACGGCAGAAAGGTGTCGCGAAACGTGAAAGAAATCACCCCGGAGACGGCCTGCTCTCCTGAATAAATCATGGTCAAATCAACCTGCGACGAAAACTCCCCAAGCAGATTCTTGAAGAGCGCCAGGGGAAAAACGGGAGTTCCCAGCCGGCGCATGCTGTCGCAGAAGAGCGGGTAAAAATCTTTCAATTGTTCCAGGCCATGCTGAGCGCGGAGCCCCGCTTTCTCTCCCTTGCGAATCATATATCGCGTGTCGCGAGGCAACTTCTTCAGGTTGGCCTCCGGATTTGGCGAGAGCGGCGTGGTAAAAGCCACGTACAAAGTGTTCGAATGAAAATCGGGATGAAGTTCGCCAGCACGCTGATGCAAATCCAGGTGCTCTACCTGTTCTCTAACGGCGAGTTGCTTGACGTGGTTGAGCAAAGAGTCGTACGACTCTTGATCAGCAGCGCAGATTCCTCCATAGACTCCGAACGGCACAGAATGTAGGCAGCTGCCAATGACCCAGTTCTTCACTTGGAAAAGAGGCACGATCCCGCAGATCTGGCCGTCGCGCTGCGCAAAGAAATAGGACGACTGAAAACCGAAAGTCTTCTCGATCGCTCGCTTCCATCCCAACAGGTGAAATAACGTGCCTTCGGGATGGCCCATGACAAACTTGTCCCAACTCTCGGCAATTTCCGCCCGGAATTCTTGAACGATTACCTTGCTGGGGGTGTCGCGTAGCACCGTTGTCGCTGCGGGCTCTGCCTCCAACCTAGGGCTCATCATTTTTGATCGCCTGAGTTCCCGCAGCCGCCTGCATTGCCAGACTCCGATCATACTTTTCGAAAAGCCAGCTCTCCTCCGCTTGGAGGTATTGGGAAAGCATTTGCCGCTGAGCATCGGTTGGTTCGCGATTACCCCGTATGATCTTGCTCAAAATGGCTTCGTTCAGTCCCAAGTCACGGGCCAGCAAGTTCTGATGAATTCCGCGCTTGAAGATTTCTAGCTTGAGATTTGGATACATGATTGTTTCTTCAAACCTCTACTCTCATGAATAGACGATCAACCAACAGTTTCGACTTCACTTGCATCCGACGGTGACTCTTGTTCCACCTTCTTCGCGGCTGGCGGGGCTGCGGTGTAAGTCGCTGAGTAACCCTTGCCGTACTCGCTCGTGTCCGTCGCCGGTATCCCGTTGAGAATGACCCCTATCAGTTTTTTCTGATCGATGCGGCCTGAAATCTTCTTCAGCAGATCGCGCTGCGTCTGATAGGCACGAACTACAATCAATACTCCTTCGCAACAACCAACGATTTGTTCGAAATCGGCTACCGGCAAAATCGGTGGTGAGTCGACAATCACCAGGCGGAAGTTCTCGACACACCAACTCATCAGATCCTTCCAATGGTTGCCCGAATAAAGCTCCGGCGCCTGGGCAGAGTGCGATCCCGCCCCGAGAATGTAGAGATTGGGGCTGTCCGTGGCCATGATGGCATCTTGGTACTCTGCTTCGCCCGCAAGAACTTCGCTTAGTCCCGGACCTTCTGGATCGCCAACCAGACGAGTAAGCCCTCTAGTACGCAAGTCGGTATCGATCACCAGCACTCGGTAATTGTTCAAGCGCGAACAGGATAGCGCAAGGTTCATCGACGTGAGCGTTTTCCCTTCCCGGGCCACCGCGCTGCTCAGGATAACCGAGCGCAACCCTTTGCTTTCTTGGAGACGCATCAGACGAGTGCGCAGCGCACGATACGATTCCATCGCAGGCGCCGGAATATCCGATCGAGAGAGGAGTAGAGGTTGGTCGGATCCCGATGGCAGACTTAACTTACGGCATGCACTTAGTGGCGTTTCCCTTTTTACCTCGGGAATGACGACTGACTCCGTGACCTCTTGAAGCACCCGGCTCAGATCTGCCTGTTTGGTGGCCGCCGTCGGCGTCGCACGATCGACAATCTGCCGCCGGCTTTGATTGAAATATCTGCTCATTATGTTTAGTCCCTCACAAACGCGCGGTCTTGCTTCAGGGCATCAATCAGAAAATCCAGCGAAGTGCGTACCATGTTCAGTTTCGCGGTATCCTCGGGCACTTCGGGTGCTGCCGGTTCGATCAAATCTTGTGCTGCGGCGGCGTCCAGAACAATATCAGCCCCTATCTGCACCTTCTTCTTTGCAAAACCGAGCGCCAGGCATCGATCGCAGAGCAGGTTTATGAGCCTCGGCACGCCTTTCGAATACGTCTGAATTTCAGTCAAGGCGGGGCCAGTGAATAACGAAGCTCCCTGCAGACCGGCGGAATGGAGCCTCTCCGCAACATAAACGCGAGTTTCAGGCAGCGTCAGAGGCCGCAGTTCCACCCGGCAGGCAACGCGCTGTCTTAGAGCCATCAGCTCTGGCCTGCGCAAACGAACCAGCAATTCCGGCTGGCCGGAAAGAATCACTTGAAGCAGCTTCTCACGATGCGTGTCGGCGTTCGTTAGCAGACGAATTTCCTCGAGCAGCTCTACGGTCAAGAGGTGCGCCTCGTCAATAACCAGCACTGCCGTTCCGCCTCGGCGGTTCGTTTCCAGGAGCATTTCCTGAAGCGCTGCAAGCCGCCGAGTTTTGCTGCTGGAAGTGCAGGAAACTTCAAACTCATCGAGAATGGCCTCTATCAATTCTTCCTTGCTCAGCGTCGGGTTTAACAAGAACGCGGAAGAGATTGGCCCCGTTTCTGCCGTGTGTGTCGAGAGGATATGAAGCGCGGCGTGCAGCAGCGTCGTCTTACCCGTTCCTATCGGTCCGGTTGCCACCAAAATACCTCGCCGCCGGACTACGCCGCTCACGAAGTTGGTGAGCACTTCTCTGTGAGGATCGGCCAAATGCAAAAACCGCGGATCCGGAGTCAAATTGAAGGGCTCTTCTTTTAATCCGTAGAAAGCTGTGTACATATATTTATGCCATGCGCCCCAGTACGTAAGAAATTACAAGGCCTACGAGGCCTGCAGAAACCGCTGTTAGAGCCAATGCGCCAAACGCTTTCATTTGTTCTGCGCGAGCCTGCCTGGGCGTGACGATTGTCGGTATCCCGACCACCACTCCTTTGCCCAGAATGTCCGTGGCTTCCTGTTCGTTACGGACTGTAGGATCGGCCATCTCCACCACAAAGGCCAGGGCAGCACCAGCCAGTAGGCCACCCAGCAGCGACACCAGCCCATACATGAACCGGTTCGGCCCAAATGGTTTCTTTGGCACGACAGCGGCGTCAAGAATCTCAAATCGCTCGCCCTGCTCGTGCGTCACGAGAGACGTGTACATATCCGCCGACAATTTCTTGTCCAGCAGGTGGTTATAGTGGGAACGAAGTGTGTCATAGTCCCGCATCAATCCGGCCAATTGTTGTTCAAACACTGGTTCCCGCTCCAGTTTCGAGCTGTGAAACGCGATCTGATCCTCCAGCGGCTTCTGCAGTTTCGTCTGCTCTTCAATGTCCTTGTCCAGCTTCGTGATCTGCGCCACAACCACCGGGTTGTTGTTGACGCGCCTCGCCGGCCGTGGGGCCTCAACGGGCGCGGGAGTCTCTTTTTGCTCCGTGGCCATCTTGGCCTTCAGCTGCTCAATCTCCTTTTGCGCTTTGCGCACATCGGGATGACTCGGCCCGTACCGCTGACGGAGATCTGCCAGGTGCGTCTCCAATTTCTGCAGTTGGGTTTCTTGCGGAGAATTTGCTACACCGCCGGCATCGGCGTCCAGATCAACCGTCGAATTCGTGTTGCCCATCGAAGACTGCAACAGCAACTTCTCCTGCTGATCCCGGTTCAGCCGGTCCTGGCTGGCTTGCAACTGATTTCGCAAAGTTGTCAGCGCCTCGAGGTGATATTGTTTGGACTCTGGCAGATCCATGATGTAGGTGGATTTTATCCGCCCCATCTCACTTTCCTTCTGCTCCAGTTCCTTCTTCGTTTTTTGCAGCTCGGTCTCCAGAAACTCCGCTGTATCCGACGAATGCTCGACGCCTGCCTGCACATTGTTCTCGATGACCATGTTCGCCAGCTTGTTCGGAATGAGCGCCGCCTCTTCTGGGGTGGACCCTGTAAAGTTAATCTGGAACGCGCTAGACCTCGACCCTCCCGCATCCACGACTTCGAGCAGGATGGATTTCTGGATTTTCTGAATGACCGCGTCCTCACGGCCTTCCGCTATTTCCCGCTGATACAGCCCCGACTGCGTCAGTACCTGCTTGATTCGAGTCGGAGACATCACTTCCTGCCGGATCGTCGAAAGCCGGTCCGACACGCTCATATTCCCCGTCGAAGGCACATAAGAATCCGGAACCTTTTGCGGATCAACGAGAATCACTGTCTGCGCATGGTAGAAATTTGGCAGTCGCAGCGCCACAACCACTGTCGCTACGAAGATGGCCGTCGTTGTGATGATGATCCACCACTTCCGGCGGCGTAAAATGTTCAGGTACTTGTCCACCTGGATGTCTTCCAGGAGCTGGTCTGACTTTAGCAGCGACTCGCTCATTGCCCCTCTTCTATCTATTTAACCGTTTGGTTAAGCACAAACTCAGTTCTGCCATGTCAAGTTGCATGTACCCTTCCAAAGTCAGAAGAGCCCATTGGAGGGCACTTCCTGTAAGCTGTTTGCTTATAATGTGTTACGGACCTCATTCGTGCGGAGTCAGGATTCCCTCTCCCACATCGCTTTCCTGCGGAAATTTATTTCCAAGAAATGCCAGTACGTCTGGAATCAGCTTACGTTTGCGTTCTTCTGGGAGAATAGCCGAAGGTCGAATTGGTGTTGCAAAAAAGACACACTGCGTGCCGGATTGATTACCCTTGCGGGCCCCTTAGCGGGCGGTTTAGTAGGAGTCTCCAGGACGACGCCCTGGCTCCCAGCGAATTCCAAAGGATATGTATTGAAGTTTTCCGGTTGCGTAGTTTAGCCCGCCGTTCTCCTGCTTCTTGTAAGAATACCGGCCAGTCACCGCCACCTTGTCCGCCAACCAATAAGACGTACCGGCAGAAGTATACAATCCAGAAGTGTCAGTTGCAGAAAGAAACTCACGATAATATCCTGCGCCTAAGTCGAACTCTATGCGTCTCGACAGGTGGTGGATGTAAGACAGATCGAAGCGGTCCGCGAAACCGTTTGTAATTTGCACATCCAAAGCCTGGCCTCGATAGTAATTAAAGGCAAGCGTCGCATGTGCGAACGTCTTAATTAGGCTGAAAGTAGCGTTCTCAGTCAACTGGGTCGAGCGTGTAGACTGCAGTGGCGTTGTGCTACTCGAGGTCGCCGAGGTGGACGTCGTCACTCCGCCCCCGATGGCAAACCGCCAAGATTGTGTTAATTGCTGCCCGTAGGTGGCGGAAACTGTTTGATACAGCGTGGTGGGAAGAAACTTGGAAAAATGCGTATCCTCCACCTGATACTGCACGGAGAACGAGCTCATGGGAGTCAATAAATATGCGTAGGTCGCGTTCGCCCCGTAGACTAAGCTTTGTCCGATGGCCTGTGTTCCAGTGGATTCCTCGTATTCAAAATACGGTGTAACTCCGAACCGGCCGCGCGGGCTCGTTTGGTACACGACTGCTAACTCCGTGCGATCGGTTAGGAACTGTCCTGAACCTTCCAGAAAATTGCTTTGCACCAACGAACCAGTCGTTATATCCGCCATCAAGTCCAGATTGTCAAACTGGCCTAGCCGGTCGAAGTAATTCAGCGAGTTGGTGAGGGACGCGTTCAATCTCGGAGTAATGTGAAAGGAAGTGCTCCACGCCGCATTAAGATTCCCTGTATCGGCGTTTACGTTCCCATTGATCACAGTGAGCCTGGGCTGATATTGCACCGCGACATGGCTGCTTTTGAAGGCGTGATCAAACACGATCTGCGCACGAAAAAGGCTGTAATAGTCCCACATCGTGCCCGGTTGACCGGTTGCATTTATGGCGTCGAACGATTGAAGAAATTCGGCAGACTGAAGGTAAATCGGCCCGAATTGCACCTGGGAAACCCGTCCTGAAGGCAGCGGCCCCGCGCCGTTCATCGTCCGAATCGGAGGCGCACCTGGACCGGGGTCCGTTGCCCCCGGCGGTAACGGCGCCTGAGCGGGATTTGCGGGCACGTCCTGTTTCGGCGGGTTATCCGCATCCGGCGGGTTCTGCGTTGGCGGCGGGTTTTGGGTTGGCGGCGGTTCTTGTTGCGCCCGGCTGGTTTGCGAGAAACAGCACGCTAACAGAGCGAAGGCGATCGACATTCGCAAAAGCTTTTGGTTCATAGTGCGATTTCCTTCACTCCTGGTTCGTACCAGTCTTGCCTATGAGCATCCATCAAGGCACGACAACCATGTCACCAGGCAATAGCTCGATATCACCGGCGTCAGGTTTCGCTGCAAGCGCTTTCTTGTAATTGAATTTCAGCCGTGTTTGCTGGCCGTTTACCGTTCGTACGATATAGATAGACCCCGTCTTCGCGAACGGGCCGGGGCCTCCTGCCTCCGTGATCAGCTCCAAAACCGTTTTTCTTTCGTTCAGCCCGTACGGCCCGGGCTTCCCCACCTGGCCCATCAGGTACACTTTCCGGCTGTGGATGTTCCGCACGATCACTGTGACCTGCGGCTCATTCACGAAGGGCTTCAGCTTTTCGCTCAACACATTCTGTAATTCATGCGTGCCAAGCCCGACTACCGCCAAATCGTTGATCAGCGGAAGTGTGATCATCCCATCCGGACGAACCTGCACTGGCATCGACAACTCCGGTTCGTGCCAGACCGATATTTGTAATTCGTCTCCGATTCCTATCTTGTAGGTATCCGATTCCGATGCTTGTCCACTGGGTTTTGCCGAATTATCCGGTTTGGCTTGCTCCTTTGTTGGAGCGCTCTTTGCTTTATCCTTATCTTGATCTTGGCCAACCGCGGCCAAATTCATCGCATTCGCCAAGGTGAGGAACGCAACGACAAACATTCCGACTCTCACCGACCTGGGAATTTTCAAGGCATCTTTCTCCTTCTGTCGGGTATGCAAGCCCCGCAGGCTCCTGAATCAAGGAGCAACACTGGTACCACTCCAGGGACCGGCGTATCGTATTGATTCGTAAAGAGTTGATCGTGCCCCAACGTCACGGCTCAACTGTTGCGGAAGCCGAATTC
Source organism: uncultured Acidobacteriota bacterium (assembly GCA_963718785.1). Classification (GTDB taxonomy): domain Bacteria; phylum Acidobacteriota; class Terriglobia; order Acidiferrales; family UBA7541; genus Acidiferrum. The sequence goes on from CAVQZW010000002.1 coordinate 261,320, forward strand.
CTTATACACGAAAAATAGTTCCCAGCCAACAGATTTGCTGAATAGTCCATACTGGCGGCTTGTCCGCCACAGAAATTCTTCAAATCGCTTCTGTCCATCGCAACCGACTCGCGTTGCGCCCGCTCAACTTACCTTCGATGAGGCTCCAGTTTTTGGACTAACTTGAATATCCTCAGTATCCCGGCGTAGGAATACACCCAAAGTGCCCTAAGAAAAGCGTCGCGCATCGGCGTCACCCATTACTTGGACCCGTGGCCATTGAACATCACTTTTGCAGTCTCGAAAATAATAGCGAAATCCAACATCAGGGATAAATGCTTCACATAAAACAGATCGTGTTCAAGCTTTGCTTTCGTTTCTTCCACGCTCGCGCTGTACTGGTATTTTACCTGCGCCCATCCCGTGATTCCGGGGCGCACATAGTGGCGCAAGTTGTAGAACGGAATTTTCTCGGCCAGCAGCTCGCAGAAAAATGGCCTCTCCGGCCGCGGCCCCACCAGACTCATCTCCCCACGAAGCACATTGAACAATTGCGGAAGCTCGTCCAGCCGGTATTTACGAATAAAACGGCCCACTCTCGTAACTCGATTATCTTTCGTCGCCGCCCAGACTGGTCCGTTGGCTTCCGCGTCCTGACGCATGGACCGGAATTTCAAGACCTCAAACGACCGGCCCTTCATGCCTGTGCGTTCCTGGTGAAATAGGATCGGCCGGCCCGTTTCCAGCAGGATGGCGAGCCCCACCAGCAGAAATACTGGCGATAGCAGCACAAGTCCAACCACGGCTGCGAGCACGTCCAGGACTCGCTTTGCTAGCAGCAGCCAGGTCGGTTTGCGGAATCCATCGGACAGAAAGAGCCAGCTCGGCGATAAATTTTCAAGCATGATTCGCCCGCAAATGCTCTCGTACAAGCTCGCCGCATCCTCGACGCGTACCCCTTCAAATTTCAATTGCAGCAGTTGGCGAATCGGAGTTTTCCCGCGCCGTTCAGCCAACGAAAGCACGACCCTGTCCACACCTTCCCGAAGCGAAATTTGGTCTACTTCCGTGGCCGCACCGATGATGCCGGGATTGACCAGGGGCTTCCCGATGTTCTGGCCTTCTTCATCCAGGAATCCAATGACTTTGAGGTTGAGCTCCGGGCGCGAAATAATCTCACGCACCAGGGTAATTCCTGTTTTGCTCGTCCCAACCAGGAGCATTCGTTCGGCTCCAGTGGCTAGCCATCCGCTTCCTTCAAGCAACCAGCGCCACGCAAACGCCAGCATCAATATGGTAGGCGCTGCGAGCAGTGCTATGCCCCGACCAAGACTCAGGTCTGGATCAAGATAATAGAGAATGGCCAGGGCGATTAGAGTGATTCCCAATGCTTGAACCAGCCGCACGACTGACTCCTGGCGCCGACTCAGCACTCGCGCGTTGTAAAGATCGTTGTAATAGAGAGAGAGCACACAGACCAGCGCTACAAGTCCGAAGCGCTGGACGGTGTAGTGGTTCTTTAGGTAGCTGTTTATCGCGACGCGCTCGTGGAATCTCACGGCCGTCACCAGGATGAGCCCGACGATGATAACGGTGACGTCCGACGCTATCAGCAGGATCGTCCTCGTCGGAACCTTTTGGCCACCTATCTTGAACATTTTGATCTCAGCTTCATTGAGTGGCGCCAGCTCTACCGGGCTAACCGAGAGCTATTTCCGAACTTAAAGTTCAGAGGGTGAGTAACACCTCGACGGGCAATCCAGTATCAATACCGCACTGCTACCGTCAGGTGCACTCTGGGGGCCAGGATGAAAGTCAGGCCGATTCGATTTTCTCTTCATAAACCATTATTCTTGAGTTGCTTACAAGATCTGACATTCCACAGACCGACGCTTTGCTTGTCCTCGAACGGCTTTGTTGCTCTGAATCCACCCTTCGATGCCCCGCTGGTTCCCTTATATCGCCTCTTCTAGAGCTCACTGTCCCTCAGATATAGTGGTAGGCGGGGCAGGAGTTGAACCTGCGGCCTCCCCGGTGTAATCGGGGTGCTCTGCCAACTGAGCTACCCGCCTTCCGTTCTTACCCGCATGGATAAGCAATCTGCCATCCAAACGCCACATTCCCTCTTCTAACGCATTGAAACAACATAACTTATGCTGAATTTACGCAATTCGCGATCTTCTCTGCGGATTTATGAGGGACGGCGGAGCTACTCGGACCATCCCTCCAAAATTTCCAAATCATGCGGGATTTATTGACATTTCCCGCCAAACCTCCATTTCACTGCTTCTCTCCTGCTTGCGCAGGATTTCCTGCATAAGAGAAAACTCCTTCCCATTGTCAGAGGATTCGCCAGCCGAAGCCCTTCCCACAGCTCCGTCTTCCCCTTTTTCGACCGTAAACCCTTGAAAACAAAGATAGAATCCTCGCTACGTTTGGCTACAAGTTTGCTTTTTGTTTTCAGCAGCCACGGGCGCGCTTGCCCTTATGGTTCCTGGCAACCAGGTGTGCCGATTCTCTAGGTCCGCTACGTTGGGTGCCAACTCCCTGATCATCCATAGGGCTACTTGCGGCTCTATGGCTTTTAAGTTATTAAATATGAATAGGTTAGCTTCACAGATTGCCCTCAGAGGTCAAGCCTGCGTGAGAGTGAAGGCTTATCCAAGCTTCGAGGAACTGCCCGACAGCTATGCCAGGCTCTTTGAGCAGGGCTCGCTAGAATGGTACGACTCTAGCCTGCCCTGGTTTCTCAACTTCGCGAACACCGCTTTGGACGTCGGCGATAAGATCCTCATCTACGGCGTAGAGGGTGATGCTTCTTCCGAGGCGCCGCTGGCGGCTCTCGCCACGAGATACAACGAGCGTTCCTCTGGCTTCTTATCCCCCGCCGTGCTCTCCAGCCTCTCTAATTTCTACACAATCACCTTCAGCCCTCTTGGAGAATCCTCGGGAAACGGTTCCACCGAAGTCTTCAATACGTTGGCAAAGGCGATCGCGTCGGATGCCAAAAAATGGGATCTTGTTGAACTTCGTCCTCTGGATCCGAACTCACCCGTCTACCCGAGCCTTGTAAGGTCCTTCAAAGCTGCCGGAATGGTCGTTCAGCAATACTTTTGTTTCGGCAATTGGTACCTGAACACCGCGGGCCTTTCCTACGAACAGTATTTCAAGACACTTCCATCCGCAATGCAAAACACCATCAAGCGAAAAACAAAAAAACTCGAAAAAACTGGCCGATCGCGTATCACAATTGTGACGGGGGGAGCGGAACTGGAACCCGCCATCCAGGCCTACGAACAAATTTATCTCTCCAGTTGGAAGAGGCCTGAGCCTTATCCTCATTTTGTTGCCGGCCTGATTCGTGCCTGCGCCCAGCAAGGCTGGCTCCGGATGGGTGTCATCTGCATGGATGACCAGCCCATTGCTTCCCAAGTATGGATCGTGAACTCAGGGAAGGCCTCCATCTATAAACTGGGCCAGGATCAGCGCTTCGACGAGTTCTCCGCCGGATCTATACTGACGGCGAAGCTCATGGAACATGTTCTGGAAGTAGATAAAGTCAAAGAAGTCGATTTTGGAAGCGGAGACGATCCCTACAAAAAGACTTGGCTGCCTCAGCGCCGCGAGCGATGGGGAATCCTTGCAATGAATCCGAGAAGCCTGGCAGGGTTGCTCGGTATAGTTCGCAATGTCGGTGGGCGTGCCGCGAAAAATGCCTGGCGAGCCCTCAAACGAAAACCAGCGGAGCGCGCGCCAGAAAAAGCTTCGCCCGCGGAAGAATAAGCGTGAATAGCAGGTTGACGTCGAAATTATCCGGAAACCACGCAGGAGCAGCGAATTGACCATCGGAGCCAAAGCTCGCGTCTTGAAAGACCAACTCTTCGGCCGAAGTCTGCGCGAGCACTATTGGGCTGCCGACCAGTTCAAAGGCCGTCTCAATCTTCTAAAACGCCCGGCAAACCGCGTTTTCAAACAAACGGTTCGCACCGATTTTTCCCAATTTTTCTTCGGCAAAGTAGAACCAGTCGCCGACGGAACGCGAAAGCACGCCCGCGCCGCTGTCGACTGGCTCCTTCGTGCACAAGAAGCCTGCGGCGACGGCGGAGTTTCCCTCGGCTATTTTCCCTGCGACGTGGAAACCGGCTGGCGCCCTTCCTATCCCGAAACAACCGGCTATATCATCACATCGCTCCTCGCGTTCAACCACCGATTTCCCGACGAGACCGTTGCTCATCAGGCAATGCGTATGGCGAACTGGGAGGCCGACATTCAGATGCCCACCGGCGCCGTGCAAGGCGGCCCCGTTTGTCCGCCTGAAAAACAAACCCCCTGCGCCTTCAACACCGGCATGGTTCTCGACGGCTGGGTCAGCGCTTATCAATTCCAAAATGACGATCGCATTTTACAAGCCGCGCGCCGTGCCGCCGATTGGCTCGTTTCCGACATCAGCGAAGAAGGCTACTTCCGCACCAACGGACAGTTCGTCGCTCCCGGCTTGATCAAAACCTACAATGTCCTCTGCTCATGGGTACTCTATCGCCTCGGCCAACTCGTCCCCGGCAGCAATTATCAAAGCGCCGCGATTCGCAACGTGGAAGCTTCTCTTCGCCAGCAACAGCCCAACGGCTGGTACGCCAACAATTGCCTCACCCGCCCCGAAGCTCCGTTGCTTCACACCATCAGCTACACTCTGCAAGGGATCCTCGAAGTTGGCCTCGCCGCTGGCCGCCCCGACTTCATCGAATCCTCCCGCCGTGCCGTAGACGCATTGCTGCCCCGCATCACCGATGAAGGTTTTATCCCCGGCCGTTTCTTTTCCGATTGGGGCCCCGCGTGTTTTTCTTCCTGTCTGACTGGCTCCGCCCAACTCGCCGTCGTCTGCTACCGTTTGTTCGAGCATCTTCAAAATCGCCGCTATTGGTCCGCCGCCGAAAAGCTCGTCAACTATCTCAAGCCTCTCCAACTACTCGACTCCGGCAATCCCGCCCTTAACGGCGCGCTCCCAGGCTCGTTCCCCCTCTTCGGCAGCTACATGACCGCCGGCTATCCAAACTGGGCCACTAAATATTTGCTCGACGCTCTCCTGTTGCAAGATCGGTTCGCGGTGCAATGATGCTTTCCTGGCTGCCGGCAAGTTTCAAACGTAAAGCCAAGTCCGATTGGAAAAATCTGCGCTTGGCCTTTGCCCGCAAGAGCCGGGGATTTTCCAAAGATGATCTCGTCAAGATGCTCCGCCGCCTCGGCATCGAACCGGGAGACACGCTTCTCGTCCACAGCTCCCTCGATCAATTCCAGGCCTTTCTCGGCAAGCCCGGGGACATCATCGCGGCTTTACAGGAAGCGGCCGCGCCCGTGGGCACCGTGATCATGCCCACCCTCCCCTTCCGCGGCAGCGCCGTTCAATACGTTCAGGAGCCGCGCATTTTTGACGTCAGGAAGACTCCTTCGCAAATGGGACTCCTCACCGAACTCTTCCGCCGCATGCCCGGAGTAGTCCGCAGCGTTCACCCCACGCACGCCGTCGCTGCTTGGGGTGCGCATTCAGCAGAAATCGTCCAAGCCCACCATGAAGCATCCACTCCCTGCGGCCGGCAGACTCCCTACGGGCGTCTCCTCGATCACAATGGAAAAATCCTTTTCCTGGGAACAGACATCTCAGTTATGACCTTCTTTCACGCCATCGAAGAAATTCTGGAGCCCATGATGCCGTTCTCTCCTTTCACAGAGGAGGTCTTCACACTCGAGAGCCGCGACGCTCAGAACAATTCCCTCACCACCCGCACACGCCTCTTCGAACCGCAATATTCCAAGCGCCGCAAACTCGAAAAGCTAATCCCCGTCCTGAAGCAACATGGCTGGTGGCACGAAGCGCGCCTCGGCGGAATGCACGCTATCCTCTTAAAAGCTGGCGAGGTCCTTCAGGCCAGCGAAGCCTTGGCGCAAAAAGGGATCTATTGTTATGATGCGTAACCCGCCTACGCCGTCCTCGCTACGCGATTCTTTTTCTGCCGCGCTCCAGGACGGCCAAAAGTTCGAAGCCATACAGATTGGCCGCTCTCTTCTTCTCGAAGACCCTAGCCTCTCGCAAATTTCCTTTATCTCTCGTGAACTCGAAAAAATTCCCCGCGGCAAACTCGGTCTCAATCCGCTCAAAGTCGCACTGCTCTCTTCTTTCTCCATCGAATTCATCAAAAAGCCTCTCGCCGTTCTCTCTTTCTTGAACGGCATCGAAGCCGAAATTTATCTCTCCGGATTCGGCCAGTTCCAGCAGGAGATTCGCAACCAGGCAAGCGGCCTCTACGCCTTTTCTCCCGACGTCGTCATTCTCTCCGTCGAAGGCGCGGACTGGCTCCCCGAAATCTATCGCGATTATCTCGACGTCCTACCCACCGGTTTTGACGCCACGCTCTCCCGCTTCACTGATGAGTTTAAGTCGCTCCTGACCGCTTTTCGCGCCGGAAGCAAAGCCACTCTGCTCGTCAATAATTTCGTTCCGCCCATCTGGCGCCAGCTCGGCCTTCTCGATGCCCAAGCTGGCCCCGGCCAGGCCCAACTCATCCATCGCATCAACGAATCGCTCTCCTCCGTCTCCCAGCAAACTCCAGGGGTCATGCTCGTCGATTACGCTGGCCTGGTCAGCCGCGTCGGCGCTCATCAGTGGTACGACGAGCGCATGACCCAGTACGCCAAAGCTCCTATCGCCATGGCCATGCTCCCTCATCTGGCCGCCGAGTACGTCAAATTTTTCCGCGGCGTTACCGGCCAAACCAAAAAGTGCCTCGTCCTCGATCTGGACAACACGCTTTGGGGCGGCGTTCTCGGCGAAGACGGCATCGGCGGCGTTCAACTCGGCTCCGTCTACCCCGGCAGCGCCTACGTCGCCTTCCAGCGCGAAATCCTCAATCTCCAGAAACGCGGTGTTCTCCTCGCGATTGCTTCCAAGAACAATGCCGCCGACGTCGAGGAAATTTTCGCCGGCCATTCGAGTATGCTTTTAAAAAAGGAGCATTTCGCCAGTCTTCAGATTCACTGGGAACAAAAAGTCGAATCGCTCCGCAAAATTGCCCAGCAGTTGAACATCGGTCTCGAACACATGGTCTTTGTCGACGACAATCCGGCCGAATGCGCGGAGATGATCCGCGCCCTACCCATGGTCACCACCATCCAGCTTCCCAAGCAGCCCGAACAATTCGTCCGCGCGCTGCTCCAGGATGGCCTCTTCGACAGCCTCACGTTTTCTCTTGAAGACCGCCGCCGCGGCGAGCTCTATCGCCAGCGTGAAGAAGCCGAGCAGCTTCGCGGCGCCAGCGGCTCTGTCGAGGATTTCTACCGCAGCCTCGAGATGGAAATCGCGTTTGCTCCTGTCGACAAATCCTCGCTTGCCCGTTCCGCCCAACTCACGCAAAAAACCAATCAGTTCAATATCACTACCATCCGTTTCTCCGAATCCGAAATCCTGGAGCGTTCATCGGATCCCAATTGGATTCTCACCACGGTGACTGTCCGCGATCGCTTCGGCGACAATGGCATCGTCGGCCTCGTCATGGCGCATTTCGATTCGGGAATTCTGGATATCGAAACCTTTTTGCTCAGTTGCCGCGTCATCGGCCGCGGCGTCGAGACCTCCATGTTCGCCTACCTTTGCCAGCACGCCGCAAATCGCGGCGTCGCCACGCTTCAAGGCCGCATTGTCCCGACCGCCAAGAACGTTCCTGTGAGAGAACTTTTCTCCAGTCACAAATTTGAGAAACTTTCTGAGAAAGAATCCGGCGAAACGGCTTGGACTCTCGATATCCAAAAATCTCCCGTCACCTGGCCGGAGTGGATCAAAGTTATCGCCGATTTGCCCGTCGCTTCGGCGAAGTAAGCATTTTTTAGGAGCGCGTTTTGGAACAACAGGTAAAACAAGTGATGGCGGACGTCCTCGATCTCGAACCGAATTCCATCGACGTCTCGACCACCAAGGACGGCACCGCCTCCTGGGATTCCCTCAACCACATCAATCTCGTCGTGGCTCTCGAACAGGAGTTCCAAACTTCTTTCGACGTCTCGGAAATCGAATCCATGCTCTCCTATTCGGACATTCTCGAAACCCTCGAGAAAAAGCTTCAAGCATGAGCAAACTCCGTGTTGTGCGTCGCGAAGAACGCGATAGCTCCGGCAAAATCAGATGAGTGAAAAGTTTCCAACAGCCCGCGAATGGACCTTCCGTCAACTCCCTGTCGGCGAAGCCTATTCCATTGAGCGAGCCTTCTCCCAGGAAGACGTCAATCATTTCGCCCGCCTGAGCGGCGACTACAGCCCCTTGCACGTCGATCCCGAATACGCCCGCACCACCGAATTCGGCAGTTGCGTCGTTCACGGTATCTTGCTCTCCTCTCTTTTCTCCCAGCTCGTCGGCATGCACATTCCCGGCAAACACGCTCTCTATCTCGGCCAGGATCTCGCCTTTCGCAAACCGGTCCTCGTCGGAGAGCGCATCAAAGCCAGCATCAAAGTCGCGGGAAAAAATGAAGGCACGCGCAGCCTTCTTCTCACCACCGAAATTCGCAATGCCGAAGACAAAATCGTCGTCAGCGGCACCGCCAAGGTAAAAGTCCGCGATGGCGAAGTCGCGGCGCTGCCCTCCGCGGGCGATGCTGCGCAAACCGTCGCCTCAGCCGCGCGTAGCGTCGCCCTTGTTACCGGGGCCTCCCGCGGCATTGGCGCGGAGATCGCCGCCACCCTCGCTGCCCGCGGCGCCGCCGTCGCTGTCAACTATTTCCAAAGCGCTCCCCGCGCCGAATCTCTTGTCGATTCCATTCGCAAAGCCGGCGGCGAAGCCATCGCCGTTCAGGGCGACGTGCGCCGCCCCGAAGACGCCGAACGCATCCTCGAGGCCGTCCAGGCAAAATTCGGCCGTCTCGACTGGCTCGTCAACGCCGCTATCGGCGGACTTCCCAATCGCCCCTTCATGGAAACGCAGTGGTCCGATTTTCAGGAACACTTGGACTATCAGCTCAAAGCGGTCGTCCAGATGTGTCATGGCGTATATCCACGCATGAGAGCCGCAGGTGGAGGCGCGATTGTCAATATCCTCTCGCAAGTCACCGCCGCCCAACCGCCACCTGGCATGGCCGACTACGTTTCCGCCAAATACGCTCTTCTCGGCCTTTCCAAGGCGCTAGCCGTTGAGTGGGCTTCCGATCAAATCCGCGTGAACATGGTTTCCCCCGGGATGATCCAAACCGATCTCACGCAGCACTACCACGACCGCATTTTCAAAATGGAAGCCAGCCGTACGCCACTCAAGCGCATCGCTCAGCCGGCCGACGTCGCCAATTCCGTCGCTTTCCTTCTCAGCAAAGACTCTTCTTTCCTGACCGGCGTGAATCTTTTCGTCACCGGCGGCCAGGTGATGGCCTGACAATATGGCTCGCGAATTCCATCAGCGCGCATCCGTCTTGGCTTCTGCCGCCGAAGAGTCTCTTCGCGAACGCGCGGCCTCTCTTACAAAATGAAACAGATCCTGTACGTCGCCTACCATTTTCCTCCTCAAAGCGGCAGCAGCGGATTGCTGCGCTCCCTGAAGTATTGCCGCTACTTGCCCGAAACTGGCTGGCTTCCCACGGTTCTTTCCGTAAACCCCATCGCCTATGAACGCACCGAACAAAGCCTCCTCCGCGAAATTCTTCCGGAAGTCTCCGTCATTCGAACCTTCGCCGTCGATACGCGCCGCCATCTTTCCATTAAGAATCGCTACGCCAGTTGGATGGCGCTCCCCGACCGATGGGTCAGTTGGTGTTTCTCCGCCGTTCCCGCCGGCCTCTTCACCATCTATCGAAAACGCATCCAGATTATTTTCACCACGTTTCCCATTTGCACCGCTGTTTTGATCGGCTCCATTCTCCACCGCCTCACCGGAAAGCCGTGGGTCGTCGATCTGCGCGATTCCATGACAGAAGACGACTATCCCCGCGATGAAAAAACTCGCCGCATCTACCGCAAAATCGAAGCGCAAGCCATGCGACGCGGCTCCCTTTTCCTCTTCACCGCCATCTCCACCATCGATATGTATTTGAAGCGCTACCCGGGCTTGAAGCCTGAGAAATGCATCCTGCTGCCCAACGGCTACGATGAAGAAGATTTTCGCAGCCTAAACACCGCGCCCGTCGCCCCCGTTCCTCGCGACCGCCCCATTCAAATCATGCACGCCGGACTCATCTATCCCGAAGAGAGAGATCCGCGCCCCTTTTTCCAGGCCCTATCGCGTCTGAAAAAAGAAGGGAAGATTGACGCGTCTCAGCTTCAAATCAACCTGCGCGCCTCCGGTGACGAAGACTATTACGCAAAACTTCTTCACGAACTCGCGATCGAAGACCTCGTCCACCTTCTGCCGCCCGTCCCCTACCAGCAAGCGCTGCAGGAAGCAGCCTCCGCCGACGCCCTTCTCCTCTTGCAAGGAGTGACGTGCAACCACCAGATTCCCGCCAAGACCTACGAATACCTGCGGCTGCGCCGTCCTATCCTCGCGCTCACCACTCACGAAGGCGACACCGCCGCTCTTCTCCGCGACGCCGGCGGCGCTACTATCGTCAACATGTACGACGCCGAAACCATCTATCAGAATCTCCAGCTATTTTTCGAAACTCTCCGCCGTGGCGATCACCCGCTCCCCGATCAAGAAAAGACCAGCCAATTCGCACGTCGCAACCAAGCCCACCAGCTAGGCCACTTGCTCGACCAACTCGTAAAATCCTAAAACTCCGCTTTTTCCGTGCAACCCGTAAGTCCCTTTAGAATGAACACTTATATAAGTGTATCAAAACAAATGACTTAAACTACTTTTAGAATGAACACTTATGGGAAAACCAGGGGCCCCGCCCAATTCGCGGATCCGACTCGTTCCGTCGCTCCGTCGGATGACAAGAAGGGAGCAGCAACTTACTTAGTCGTGGCAGTTTCCGCGCCAGGCGCTGGCCTCAGCCGTAGCACGAACGCGTTCTGCCCCACGTCATTCACCAGTGCAAACACATCCAGCTTTTCAAAATAACGGAACCGCCCATGCGTTCCATTCCGTTGCGGATCCGCTGGTCCATTCGGAAAAGTCAGCTGGGTACAGGTCTTCGTATCCGGATTAAACACGTAGACGTTGTTTCCGCCGGACCATCCCACAATCGCATGCTGCACTGGATCATACGCCAGCCCCGGATACGCGGCATTCCGGATCGCTTCGCAGCCCTTCACTTGCGCGTTCCAGTCCTGCACCTGGTAGTTGCTGTGGGGAACGATACTGATTACTTTGACGCCGCCATTGTCTTCCCACTGACCGCCAAACATGATGAAGAGTTTGCGCTGTGGATCGATCACCGCGGTCATGTGATAACTCACATCGCGCTGGTCAAACTGAAGCCGTGAATAAAAGTTCGTGTCGTAGTTGTAGCTGTAAAAATCCCGCAGATTTTGCATGAACACAAGCTTGGTGTTCGGGTCGTAGTCCGACATCGTGACGCCGATAATGGTCCGCGGCTGCTGCCCTTTGTGCGGGTCCATGCTGGACCACTTCAGCGTTTTCAGATCCAGCGTCCAGGTATCGTCGCTTCCTCCGCCATTCGTGCAAGCCACAATTCCGCCAAACACGTACATGCGATCCGCATGCGCAATATAAGTCAGACCTCCGTAGGTGTGTCGCGCGTTCGGTTTCCCGTCCGGCATCGCCGAGTTGCACGGCAACGGGGGCGGTCCCGGATAAAGCGGGCTCGGATCGTTCAGCCGCATCATCGAAAGTTGATTCAAGTCCAGAGCGTAGAGTTCGTTCCCGTAATAGTCGTTGTGCCCACCACCCCAAATGATCATCCGGTTGCGGCTTTGATCCGCGATCCCGCCGTTCCACGCAGCGATGATGTTCATGCATGTCGAAGAAAAGGGATACTGGGGCGTATTCGGCGGGCACACGTAACCAAGCTTCGTGTTCGGAATTTCGTACCAGCCCGGCGTATCCGGAATCTTGCCATTTTCGGCTCGCTCCGAAGTTCTCGCTGCGGGCGCTTTCGCATCAGGCTCGTTGGCCGGTGAGGCGGTAACCGATGGGGCAGGTGCGGCAGTGGGCGGCGGTTCTTCGCGTTTCGCTTCTACCGAAGGCTTGCTCGCGGCTGGCTCGGCAGGTGCCGGAACATCCGGCGTGGAAGCCGCAGTAATTGGCGCGGCCGGCTGTTGATCGAGCGGCAGAATCGCCCATTTCGGACTGTCGGTGGCGAAGCGTTCTCTGCCGGGCTTGTGCGCCCGCATGTAATCCCACGCCGCTTGCCCGGAGTAGCCATCCACCGAAAAGGAAACCATGTGGCTCAGCGCGGCCATAGCGATGAAGCCGTAACTGTGATCCACGGTCTCTTGCGCTTTCCAATCCCCGTGCGCGGGAGTGTAGCTGAAATAGCTGTTGTAGTCCGTCCAAGTCGAAATCCATTGGCCTGCTGCATTGATTGTCGGGTAGCGGTAGGCCTCTATGTATTCCGGAAATGTCGCGGGATTCAGCACCTGATTGATCAGCCGCTTCGCGCCAAACTGCAGCAGCGCGTTTGTTGGATATCCGAATTGCCGTGCAAGCCCGAACGCTGTCATCAGGAAATTTTCTTCCCAGGGAGACGCGGCACCTTTCGCCGTTGGTTTCATCGGAGCTTGTACAAATTCGCTGCCGCGGTCCGCCCACGCCCCGAGCGGCGAAATCCCCCGGGGGTCGCGCCTTTGCGTATGACCGAAATTCCACTCTTTGCGTTTGAAGGGAATATCCAGAGGAATGTCGTGCCCGCCTTCCCATTCGGCAATGTTATTCAGCAGCTTGTCCTCGAAATAAGCTTTTTCTGGCGAGCCATCGGGAGAGACGAACGATGCATAGGCCAGCGTCCGGAAACCCCAGGCGTCTCCGCGAACCTGCGTGTCATGAAGGAATCCTTCGTCGCCCTGCCTGTTGTAAGACTCCTCGGTGCATCCCAGCTTGAATCCAATGATATAGGCCGCTTGCAGCTGAAGAGATTCAAGATAGTAGTACTGCCCGGAAAAAAGATAAGGAACGTAGGCGACGTCGGGCATGTGATCGCGAGTCGTCGCCCAGCCCTGGCTGTCGATGCTTCCTGTTTTTATCTCATCTGCTCCGAGTCCCCCGGAACAAGTCTGCGGCAAATCGCCGAGCGTGACTCGTTTGCGCGCATTCACCGAAACGACCCGGCCAAACGTATCCACTTTTCCGGCGGCGTCAAAAAAACGTCCCGTCCCCGCATTTGTGTCCGCTTCGCGAAAATTCCAGGGGATTCTTCCCGCAAGATCCGCATTCCCCAGCGAATTCCGTAGCGAACGATCGTCCATGGAATAGAGATACAGAATGTCCCAAGTCGGAGCCGGACCGATCCAATCGCTCGCGCCGCCCTGGATCAAATCCTTCTGGAAAGCGCCGATCCCGTTTGCGTTGCCCTCGATGCGATCCACGGTGCTGTCTGCTCCGATGCGCGAGGCAACCAGCGCGCTCGTCAAGCGGATGGAGGTATCCCAATTTGGAATTGCGTGCGTCGAGGTCCAATACGCAAAGTTGTGGTCAACACGGATCGAAGGAGGATCGTCGCCGATCCAATAGCGCTTGTGCCACCGTGTGCGCCCGATATGCGTAAACGCCGGCTCGGTGAACTTGATCTTCGGCGCCGCGGCTCCCGCGCGTAAGGTGAGTGCGTAGCTTAAATCCCGCATCGAGCGGGAGGCGTCCGAACTCGCCCACATGTTCTCCACGGTATAGCCAACAAATACCTTTTTAGACGCCGGATAAAACCACGATTCAAATATTGGATGAAGCGCTTTGCTGCCATCGCCAAAATCCTTATCGAAACTCCTCGCCGGCGTCCGATCTTCCACAATCACAGCGGTGACGATCGGCCCTTGCAACCAATACCGAAACGCGCCCTTGGCAAGCATCTCACGCGCACTAACCGTCTGCGCGCCATTGGAGTTCATCTCCGTTGTCGCGTCGTAGTCGTATTCCTTGCCTAGCAAGTCGTCTTTCGCGGCGTATCCGGCGTTATTGCCCGTCGCTTGATTGGAAAAAGAAACCACGACAGAACCCTTGCCCGGCAAATTGGGAACCACAAAACTCACGATCGCGTATTTCAACGAGCCGTCGGACCACCGGTTTTTCACGTCGCACTGCGTTAAGACCGGATTGCCATTGATGGATGCCTGCGCAAACTGGGCTATCTCGCCCTGGCGAAAAGCGCGCGCGATAGAGACTGGCCGATTTGCTTGCGTCTTCCCTGAAGTTTCGTAGATCCGTAGGGTGTCAGAAACCGGCGGGGCCTTAGCTGGAGAGCTTGTCGTGGCACCCGCTACCGGCTCGAATGGAGCGATGCAGCAGGCCAAAGCCAATGCGAACATCGCTACAACGAATGAACTGTTCCAGTCCGCGCAGCCTATTCGTAACGGACACATCCTCATAAGCAGCTCATCCCCCCTAAGTTCTCTTCTCACTGCTTGAGAGGAATGTCCCTCTTCTTGCTTCGGGGCATCGCCGTCGCAGAAATCTAATTGTACAAGAATTGCTCTGGGTGGCCGCTTCTTTGAGTGGATAGCTGGCAATACGCGACGGGTTTGCTCTGTCCGAAGTTCCAGCGGTTCCAGAAACGCAGAAGCGCCGCACCCTCGCTTCGAGTGCGGCGCCTCTCACATCTTGTTTATCGGCTCACCGAACTAATTCGTCCGAGCCACGATCGCCCACTTCGGGCTCGCCAAGCTGCTCGACTGGAAGTCCGCAGGCAGACAGCCCGAGGTATTCCACATCGATTGGTTGACCGCGTTCCAGGCATTCTGCCCGGTGAATCCGTCCGCAGTATATGGATAGAGGAACCCAAGCGTTGCCAAGCCTTCATAACGCTTGTCGTCATCCGGCTGATAGTCGCATGGCCAGAAGTACGTCCAACTGGTCGGCAGTCCTGAGCCATTTCCGAGGTAGGCGGTCTTGTAGTCCGTCCAGTTGTTGATCCACGTGTTGGTGGAGGCCAGTTTGGTCGGAAACCGGTAGCTTCCAACCAGGTAGATGTTGTTGACGTTGGTTGTGTCGAGCGCGAGGTGAAACCAACGTGTCGCGTCCCAAGCCATGATGTCGCCAATGTGGGGAAGACCCGCATCCCGTGCCATTCCGTAGGTGCACATCAGATAGCTCTCTTCCCATGGCGACCATGCATCGGCCAGGAAACCGTCGGTGCGCATCGGATACTCGATGAAGACGGATTCGCCGCCCGCGTAGAAGTGCAATG
This sequence comes from uncultured Acidobacteriota bacterium, assembly GCA_963718785.1. Classification (GTDB taxonomy): domain Bacteria; phylum Acidobacteriota; class Terriglobia; order Acidiferrales; family UBA7541; genus Acidiferrum. The sequence continues at coordinate 276,568 of CAVQZW010000002.1, forward strand.
GGGACGGGCCGTTCGGGTCGCTGCCGTTCTGCTGTTCCCAGGTCCATACGGCCTGCCGCGTCGCATCCGAAAGCGTGATGCCTTTCTCGCCTTCAAACCCGGCGATGCTGTTTTCCAGTTTGTCGAAGAAGTAGGCTTGTTCCGGCGAGCCATCGGGCGAGGCCAGCCAGCCATGGGTAACGGTGCGGAAGGACCACGCCACGCCGCGGCCATACTGAGATTGGTTCAATACCCCGGCAGCCTCATCGCGCGAAGTTCCCGGGCAACCGTGTCCCCATCCTGCCATGTAGCCGCCTGCAAACTGCGTCTCTTCCATGTAGTAATACTTGCCGGTGATCAAGTACGGAACGAAACCGAATTCCGGCCAGTGCGACGGATCCATTCCGTTGGTGTCCCAGCCGTCTGTCGTGACGGTGCCCAGGTTTAGGGTCTTCGTGTTAGCGCCCGAGCAGTTGTCGTTGTAATCGTTGCCGGGCCCGAGACCGAGGTTTTCCATCGGTCGCGCATTAATAGATGTCACGTGGCCAAAAGCGTTCACGGAATTGCCCGTATCGAAGAAAAGGTTGGTGTCGGACTCGCGATAGTGCATGGGCACACGACCGACCAAGTCGGCGTTGCCGATCACTTTTGCAAGCAACGAATCGTCATTGCTCATGTTGAGCAGGTAGAGGGTTTCCCAGGTAGCCATCAGACCGATGGTGTCGGCCGCTCCGCCGTTATCCATTCCCTGCGGGATGTTCCCGACGCCGTTGGCGTTGCCGGTCAGCGTCTGATCCGTGCCTGTCCAGCCGCCAAGGGCATTGGAGATCACTGCCGATCCCATGGTCAGCGTGGTGTTGTAGTTCGGAATCAACTTTGTCGCGACCAGATAGGCAATGTTGTGATCGAGGCGCGTCTTCGGCGGAGCATTGTTGCCCAGCCAGAAGTGCCGGTACCAACGCGACCTACCGATGTGATCGAACGAAGCCTGAGTAAAATGCGTTACCGGCGAAGTATTTCCCGAGGTCAGCACGAAACTGTACGTCTGGTCTCGCATGCTGTTCGCTACCGTGGATCCCGCCCAAACGTTTTCCACGGTGTATCCAACCTCGACGCGGTTCGTCTGAGGATAGAACCATGCCTCAAAGAGCGGATGCAGCGGGTTGCCGGAACCACCGTCGGAATTGAAATCGTAAGTTCGGGCGCTGCTGCGATCTTCCAGAATGACGGCGGTTACGATTGGACCCTGCAACCAATACCGAAAGCTGCCGTTGGTGAGCATGGTCCGAGCGCTGATGGTGTGGCTGCTCGAGCCGGTTTCCTTGATTTGCGCGTCAAAATTGTAAGAGGTGGACAGCATGTCAGACTGCGCGAGGAACCCGGTATTGTTGCCCGTGGTCTGATTGGAGAACGAAACTTTCACCGACCCGTTAGCAGGCAGCGAAGGAATCAGGAAGCTCACGATAGCGAACTTCAACGATCCATCGGACCAACGATTCTTCACGTCGCACTGTGTGAGCAACGCCGTACCGCCTATAGAGGCCTGCGCGTAGTTCAGGATCTCGCCTTGCACGAAAGCACGCGAAACCGAAACTGGCTGGTTGACTTGGGCCGTGCCCGTCGTTTCATAAATCATCAGCGTGTCGCTGGGAGCTGGCGGAGGTTGCGTCGTGGAGTTGGAAACATCCACGCTGACCGACGCTGAAGTTGTCGTGGTGCCGGCGGTGTCTTTGGCTTGCGCGGCCAGAGTGTGAGTGCCATTCGTGGCTTGCGTGCTGTCCCAGGAAGTTTGATAAGGCGTGGTTGTGTCCACCGGGTTGAGAGCGGCGCCGTCCAGCAAGAATTGCACGCTGGCAATGCCTATGGTGGAGGAAGCATTGGCTGTTACCGTGATGGTTCCGCTGACGGTTGCGCCATTCGTGGGCCCGGTGATGGAAACTGTTGGCGGGGCGGTGCTGGTATTATTCACCGTGACGGAAACGCCCGCGCTGGTGGTCTTGGTGTTGGCAGTGTCCGTGGCGACTGCCGTCAGCGTGTGTGCGCCGTTGCTGAGCGTCGTGGTGTTCAAGGACAAAGAATATGGCGCAGTGGTATCCGCAGCGCCGTTGTTAACGCCGTCCACCAGGAATTGCACGCTGGCGATGCCGATTGTGGAAGAGGCGGAAGCGGTAACCGTGATGGTCGCGCTCACCGTGGCGCCGTTTGCCGGCGAAGTAATGGACACTGTCGGCGGTGCCGTGCTCGTGTTGTTCACCGTGACCGAAACGCCCGCACTCGTCGTCTTGGTATTGGCGGTATCGGTGGCCACGGCCGTCAAGGTGTGTGCGCCATTGCTCAATGTCGTCGTGTTCAAGGACAAGGAGTAAGGCGCGGTCGTATCCGCAGCACCGTTATTTACGCCGTCCACCAGGAATTGCACGCTGGTGATGCCGATCGTTGAGGAAGCGGTAGCGGTCACGGTGATGGTCGAGCTGACCGTTGTGCCGTTTGCTGGCGAAGTAATCGAAACCGTTGGTGGCGCGGTGCTCGTGTTATTCACGGTGATCGACAAGGCCGCGCTTGTGGTCTTGGTGTTGGCGGTGTCCGTGGCTACGGCTTTCAATGTGTGCGCGCCGTTGCTGAGCGTCGTGGTGTTCAAGGACAGGGAGTAAGGCGCGGTGGTATCCGCAGCGCCGCTGTTGACGCCGTCCACCTGGAATTGCACGCTGGCGATGCCGATAGTGGAGGAGGCAGTAGCAGTCACCGCGATGGTTGCGCTCACCGTCGCACCGTTTGCAGGCGAAGTAATAGAAACCGTTGGCGGCGCAGTGCTGGTGTTGTTCACCGTGATCGAAACGCCGGCGCTCGTGGTCTTGTTGTTGGCCGTGTCCGTGGCGACCGCGGTCAGCGTGTGCGCGCCGTTGCTCAGCGTTGTGGTGTTCAACGACATAGAATAAGGCGCAGTCGTATCCGCAGCGCCATTGTTGACGCCGTCCACCTGGAGTTGCACGCTGGCGATGCCCACACTCGAGGACGCGCTCGCGGTCACCGTAATCGTTCCGTTTTCAGATGCGCCGTTGGCGGGCGAGCTGATGGAAACCGTGGGAGGTGTAACGGCGTTGTTCACCGTGATCGAGACGCCCGCGCTCGTGGTCTTGGTATTCGCGGTGTCGGTGGCCGCGGCCGTCACAGTGTGTTTGCCGTTGCTCAGTGTCGTGGTGTTGAGCGACTGCGAATAGGGCGCCGTCGTAACCGCAGCGCCAAAATTTGCCCCATCCAGCTGAAACTGCACTCCGGCAATGCCCACGCTGGAGGAAGCGGCCGCTGTAACCGTAACGGTTCCGTTTACTGTTGCGCCCGCCGCCGGAGCGGTGATCGACACCGTTGGCGGTGGCGTCACGGGCGGCTTCGTCGTTTGGGAGACGAGTCCCGCGCAGCCAAAGTTCAGCAACGCGCAGAGGACAGTCAACAGCCAAAGCATTGAAACGATGAACGGCTTCTTTGCAACTATCATTCGATTCGCTTTCATTTTCCAAATCTCCCAGAGCCGTCCGAGCAATCTCACCCGACCAAACCTTACTTTAGTTAGTTCAACGCAATCAGGGTTTCCAGACCCAGCCTGGTTGGTTAGAGTTGTTGTGCAGCACGTAAATATCGTTGAGTGAGTCGTAGTGGAATTTGCCGAAAGTTTCGCCGGCGCCGCCGTCGTAGCCGGTGGGTTGCGGATAGTCCGTCCCAGCAGTCGAACCGGCGCTGACCGAACTGCACGTGATGGTTCCCGACGATTTGTTAATCGTAGGGAAGTAGAGAGTGTTGCCACCGTTGGGCCATCCCACAATGCGATGGCGGAAAGAATCGTAGTCGAGCGCCGGGCCGTCCGAGGCAGCCAGCGCGGAACAAGAAGAATCGACGCCCGGATGGTGGAAGGCGTAACCATCGGCGCCGCTCAAGTCGACCCAGAAATTTCCGCTAGGGGCGGTGGAGTCGCCGGAACTGCCCATGATCAGCATCAGGTTCTGCGACGCGTCGATAGCGACATCGAGGTAAAGCGTCGAGTTTGTGGGCAGACTACTTAATTTTTTCCACGTGTTCTTTACCGGATCAAAAACCGAAACGGTGCCGTTCTCCGTCTGATCAAAAGGTTCGAAGACGTAGATCTTTCCATCCGCAGGGTTATACGCGGCATGCGCGCTGACGATCACTTCCGAGGTGGGCAGTCCGGTTGGCGTAATTTGTGTCCAGGAAGCGGAACAATTGGGGGCGCAGGATTTGTTTACGCTGGTCAGATCCAGGGCCCACAGGTTGAAGTTAGCGCAGGCGGTTCCACCAGCCGTTCCGGCGATGACAGACCACCGGTAAAGCTTGTTGGTGTTCGGGGCAACAACAAAGAACTGATAGCTGTGACCTTGATTCGGCGCCGTCGGACCCGAAAGAGGATCGATATTGCCGCAAGATGACGCCGGCTGGCTTGGATTATTCAGGCGAACCATCTGCCCCGGCGCCTGGCCAGAGCCGTTGGAAGCTGCCGGGCACATTTCGTATAACTCGTTTCCGGCATAGTCGCTGTGACCGCCGCCGGCTTCAATCATGCAAGCGCCGTCCACGCTGGCGGTGGTGTAACCAAACGCAGTCCACGCGGTGAAGACGCCTTGGCAGAAATTATCAAAATTGTAGCCCCAGCCGTTGTAGTTATTGGGCGGACAGTGGTCGACGGATCCTTTCAGCGCGGTGCCGCTGTTGAGCCTCGTCCATTGGCCCGACGTGAACGTTCCTGTGCCACCGGAGGAGGCTGTCGTAAAGGTGAAGTCGGCGCTGGACGTTTGATTGCCGGTGCCGTCCACGGAGACCGCCTGATAATGATAGAGCGTGGAGGCAGTCAGGCCGGAAAGAGCAACCGAGTGGCTCGTCACCAGGCTGGAGTTCAGCGCGGATTGCTGTCCATACGCACTTGTCGTCCCATAGTTCACTTGCGAACTCGTGCTGGTGTTAGTCATCCAGGTGATCGTTGCACTGGTCGAGGTGATGTTGCCTGCGGTCACTCCACTGATCACGGGCAAGGGAACCGCCGATGTCGTGAACGTAAAATCGGTGCTGGCGACTTGGTTTCCCGAGCCGTCCACAGAAAGAGCTTGGTAATGGTACAGAGTGGAGGCGATCAAACCAGAGAGCGTGACGGAGTGGCTTGTAACTAGACTCGAATTCAGCGCTGTCTTTTGGCCATAAGCCGCCGTGGTGCCGTAGCTGACTTGAGAACTGGTGGCAGTGTTCGTGGTCCAGGTGATCGTGGCCCCAGTCGAAGTGATATTGCTGGATGCGACGGCGCTGATAGTCGGCAGGACCACAGCAGCGCTCGTCGTGAAAGTAAAGTCGGCGCTGGCTATTTGATTTCCCGAACCATCCACCGAAACTGCCTGATAGTGATAGAGAGTGGAAGCGATTAGACCGGAGAGGGTGACGGAATGGCTCGTCACCAGGCTGGCATTAAGCGCGGACGATTGCGCGTAGGCCGTGGTGGTGCCGTACTTCACTTGGGAACTGGTGGGGACGTTCGTGGTCCAGGTGATCGTTGCTCCGCTCGCGGTGATGCCGCTGGAAGCGATTCCGCTGATTGTGGGGAGCGTAACGCCGGAGCTTGTAGTGAACGTGAAATCATTACTCGCTACCTGATTTCCGGAGCCATCCACGGAAACTGCTTGAAAGTGGTAGAGCGTCGAAGCGGTCAGGCCGGAAAGCGTAACCGAATGGCTGGTGAGCAGGCTCGCATTTAGTACGGAGGCTTGACCGTAGGCCGCGGTCGTTCCGTACTTTACCTGGGAACTTGTAGCTGTGTTGGTGGTCCAGGTAATCGTTGCGCCGGTTGAGGTGATGTTGCTGGAGGCAACGGCGCTGATGGTCGGCAGTACTGTAGCGGTGCTTGTTGTGAAGGTAAAGTCAGCGCTGGCTACTTGATTTCCCGAGCCGTCCACCGAAACGACTTGAAAGTGATAGAGCGTGGAAGCGATCAGACCGGAGAGCGTGACGGAATGGCTCGTCACAAGACTTGCATTAAGCGCGGACGATTGTGCGTAGGCCGCAGTCGTTCCGTACTTTACTTGTGAGCTGGTGGCAGTGTTCGTGGTCCAGGTAATCGTGGCTGCGCTGGACGTAGTGCCGCTGGAGGCGACTCCGCTGATCGTGGGAAGCGGCGTAGTGGCCGTTGTGGTGAATGTGAAGTCAGCGCTGACCGCTTGATTTCCCGAGCTGTCCACGGAAACTGCCTGATAGTGATACAGAGTCGAAGCGGTGAGCCCCGACAATGTTACGGAGTGGCTAGCCACAAAGCTGGCATTCAGCGCGGAAGATTGTCCGTAAGCAGCGGTCGTCCCGTACTTTACCTGTGAATTCGTGGGGACATTTGTGGTCCAAGTAATCGTCGCCGCGCTCGTCGTAATGCCGCTTGCGCTCACGACAGTGATTGTGGGAAGAGCGCCAGAAGTCGTGAAGGTGAAATCCGTGCTCGTCGCGGAATCGCTATTCGCGTCCACGGAACGAACTCGATAGTGATACACCGTTCCCGCAGTCAGTCCAGCGAGGCTCATTTGGTGAGCCATAACCATCGAACTGTTGACCGGCGTGCTGGTTCCGTAGGTAGCGTTAGTTCCGTAATCAACGGCGGAGTTGGCGGCAGCGCTCGTCGCCCAGGTCACCTGGAATCCAGAGGTGGTGGCGTTGCTGGCCTGAACATTTGTAATGCTCAGCGTTCCTGGGGGTGGCGTCGTCTTGCTGCTGCTGACCAATCCTGCGCAGCCGCTCAGGCCGATACTTGTAAGCGTTGCTGCCAGCAGGTATGCAATTTTTGAAATTCTCAGTGTGAGCTGATTCTTGGAACCAATGATGCTGGACATTTATCCATTTCCCTCAGCGGCGACGCCCTTTGGTCCCAAGCTCAGGCGCGCTCGTCCCCCATGCGAAGCAAGGCTAGTGGGTGAGAGGGAGTTGACGTAACTGGTCAAAAGGCGAAAAAGAGGGCAGGGGATGGGCGGGGGTGATTACTGTCCTTTCGGACAAAGCATTTCTATACCTTGCGGCGAGTTGCCACGAGCGAAATAACACTTTTATTTACAATTACTTACAAGAAGGCCTCGAATCTGTGGAAAAGTCGCTGAAGATCCGGCTGCGGCTGCGTGCAGGTGTCGGTTTGCGCACTCGACATTACGGCCGAGAGTGCGTATGCGATCTTAAACTATCTGTGGCTCTGTTGACATCCTCGGCACAGTCTCGGTTTTGCGGGGTCGACAAGGGGGCGGCGTGCGTGTTTTCTGATCGAGCAGGAGGGACGATGGCCGAAGTGGGACTCCTGCCTTTTGCTCGCGTGGCCTTGCAGGTGGCCACCCGGGTCTTGCCGCCCTACCGCAGTCGCTTCAGCAAACATCAGTTCACTCAGCCGCAGCTGCTGGCGGTGCTGTGTCTGATGCGCTACGAAGACTGGACCTTTCGCGAAGCCGAAGTGCGATTACGCGAGCATGGCGAGTTGCGCGCAACGCTGCAGTTGGAAAGCGTGCCCGATTACACCACCTTGTACCGTTTTCTGAAGCGGCTGGACGACGACACCATCGACCGCGGACTGGAAGAAACCGTGCGCCAGTTGCGCCGCGGCCGACGCTCGGCACGGGTGACGGCTGGCGTGGACGGCACGGGGCTGTCGCAGAACGCCGTCAGCACGTTCTTCCTCCGCCGCATCGAACAACAAGCACACGGGAGGGCGCCCCATCGTCGCTGGTTGAAGTGGCTGGTCGTTGCGGATTTGCAGCAACAGATTTTGCTGGCGCAGCGGGCCCATCCCGGACCGCGTTGCGACGCCCCGGCGCTGCCCGGGTTGCTGAATGTGGCCGGAGCACGTGCGCCCCTCGGCTTGGTGCTGGCCGATGCGGAGTTCGATTCCGAAGCCAACCATCAACACATTCGCCAGCGCCTGGGCGCGCGTAGCATTATCCCGGCGAACCTTCGCCGCGGTCTCCCCCGAGGAGCGATCCGTAGCCAAATGCACCGGGCTTTTCCACGGAAACAGTATGGGCCACGCGCGAAGAACGAGACCATCTTCTCGGTGGTCAAACGGAAACTCTCCTCGCGCGCCCCGGGGCGCTTGTTAACATCGCAAATTCGCCAAGCCTTGCTACTCGGGCTCGCTTACAACCTCTATCGCTTGAGGCACCGCAGCCGTTCGCAAGGATGTCAACAGAGCCACCATCTGTTACAAAGAAAATCGCCGTTTGATCACGGCTCAACTTTGCTTTTCGATTCTCGCAGTAATAAAGCTATATGTCAGCTCGTAAACTGTTGATCTCTAGTCGGAAGAAGCCGCGGGGCCTGCACCATCCGCTGGTTGGATCGTCCTCTTCTGGATTCTCTTCGAAGGCAGCCCCACTTCCCTGATTTCGTAAAGCAGAGTCCGATAACTTATTTTCAAGTCCTTCGCAGCTTTTTTGCGATTCCATCGATTGGCCTGCAATGCTTTTAAGATCAAATCCCGGCTCATCGCCCGGCGCGCTTGGCGTGTAATGCGTTTTAGAGGAATAAATCCTTCGGAAACTTCCACCGGTGGAAGGCCATACTGGGTCTTTCGATCGACTGTCTCGCGGAGCCATTCTTCCTCGCCCAACAAAACGTAGCGCGAGATCAGATTCTCCAATTCACGGATATTCCCAGGCCACTCTCGGTTCTGCAAGAGCCGCAGTTGGCTCCTGTCAAACATCATTGCTTCACGCTGGAAGCGGACGCTGAGCTGGGCCAGCAGGTAGTTGGCAATTGCCGGGATGTCTTCTCTCCGGGCGGAAAGCGATGGCAAAACGACTTCAAACACATTCACGCGGTAATAGAGGTCCTGACGGAAGTGCCCCGCTTTCACAGCCTCGTCCAGCCGTTGCGTACTTGCACAAATAATCCGAGCCTCCACCTTGCGTTCTTCTTGTCCACCAAGGCGCGTGAATCGACCGTCTTGAAGTAGTTGCAAGAGTTTCGCTTGAAATGAGGGTGCCAGATCAGTGATCTGATCTAGAAACAGCGTGCCGTCCTGAGCCATTTCTACGCGGCCGATTCGCGAGGAGTTCGCCCCCGTGAATGCTCCTGCCTCGTAGCCGAAGAGTTCGCTTTCCAGGAGACTTCCCGGGATCGCCGCAAAATTCAGTTTTATGAACGGTCCCTGGTTTCTATTCGATCGCTGGTGAATCCATCTCGCCAGAAGTTCCTTACCGCTCCCTCCGCTCCCTTGAAGGAGGACGGGGATATTGGCGCCGCATATCTTGTCCAACTGCTGGCGGAGGGCGAGCATGGTGGGCGTGCCTCCGAAAAGGATGTCATCCGGCGGAACTAAGGTCCGCTCCACTTGCCGAATCGCCTGTTTTGAGCCATTGCCAGCCATGGTTTCGTCCAGGGGAGTACCCGCCCGGAATACAATAGGGAGCATCCGAATCGCCAAAACCTGATGGGAAGGCCATCGCACCCCTTTGCAAACAACCTCAGAAAGAAATCTTGTAAGTCTATTTATTTTAATGGTTTACAAAGCTACTTCCAGCCACTGAGCTCAAACCTCGATCTAGCGCAGTAATGGCCATCGGGGGGTGGAGTCACGGGCGGCGAAATGAACTAGCAGACACCGGAAGAGAAAGGAATTGCCTTTGCGGGTTCGTCCTTTGTCAACAAATTATTGACAGCTCTTTGGGAGTTCGTCCTCACACTTCTTTCGATCTTCCAGACCATCTCCGCATAGCCTTTCGGGTGCTCCTAAAGTGTTGCTGGTTCTCATTCCAATTTTTCGAATCGAGGCTAGTCGAAAATACGTAACTATCAAGAACAACAGCAGAGGAAGCCTGTTGAAGAATCGTCTATGGAATTGAATACTGCCAATGCGCGGGAGTGGAGCATCATTTACATCTCGAGTCGGCATCCCATTCAGGTGGAATTCAAGACTCCCAGTCCAGGGCCATGGCAGATTCTCCCTTAATTTCAGAAGTTGGAATCATCGCGCTGGTTGCCGATGATTGGGGAAAAGAATGGATGTCTCGGCATCAAGTCTTGTCGCGACTCGCCAAGTATTTCTCAGTCGTTTGGCTAAATCCGGCCAATCGACTGGTATGAGTTCCTTCACAAAGCCGTAAACCCCGATCTTCCGGACTCTTCTCTCCCACCGGGCTTCCAGGTTTACCAGGCAGAATTTTGGCTCCCGAAGTTCTACCGGCCGCGCTGGTTGGCCGACTACACGCTTCGGAAAAGACTCAACCGGGCTCGTAACCTACTTCTGCAAAAAGGTTGCAGGAAAATCATTTTATACATTTGGCGGCCGGAGTACCTGAGGAGCCTGGACGTCCTCAAAACGGATCTGGTCTGCTATCACATCGTGGATGAATACTCGTTTTCTGATGTGGATCTTCCCAACAGTGCGCAGGAGGTGGAACTCTTGCAGCGTGCGGACCAAGTCTTTGTGCACACACGCGCGCTCCTCGAAAAGAAAGGCTCACTGAATTCCTGCGTTGATTTGATTCCCAACGGTGTTGCTTATCACTCGTTCTCCACCCCGCTGCCGGAGCCCGAGCCCTTACGCGAGATCCCCCATCCTCGCATCGGATACGCCGGCTATCTTAAGAAAACCCTGGACTGGAATTTGCTCTCCAAGATCTCCCTCAAACACCTCGAATACTCCTTCGTGTTTGTTGGGTCCCAGAAAAAGGAAGAGGTCACTATCCGCGCCATGGATGAGCTTTCGAGGCGTCCAAATATCTTTTTCCTCGGACACGTAACGACCGCTCAAATGCCATCCTTTCCCCAGCACTTCGATGTCTGCATGATGCCCTACTTACTCAACGATTACACCAGTTACGTCTATCCCTTGAAATTGCACGAATGCCTCGCCTCGGGCCGCCCTGTAGTTGCTTCACCCACTCGCCTCCTAAGGGAATTTCAGGGAACTATTCAGCTGTGCAGCGGCGCTCAAGAGTGGTCTCGCGAAATCTCTAAGGCGCTTCTACCGGAAGCCAACTCCCCTGAAGCACGTGAACGTCGCCAAGCTGTCGCGCGAAAGCATGACTGGGACTTGCTCACCACATCTATCGCCCAGGTTCTTTGTCGGAGACTTCATCTGAATCCTCCAGCTCTTCTCGAAGAGCCCGGGGCTTCTCGTGAATCGGACACTATTCTGTCTTCGTGTCTGTGAAGAGTTGGACCATCTGAGCCCCGAAAGCCTGATCTGATCGCCTGGTTGCGACGTCCGGAAACTCACACCACCGTCTCTGCTTTGTCTTTTTCCAATAATGGGGATGGCAGCCGCCTCGAGAGCCATCCGGGAAGCACTTCCTGATTTCTCAAGAAGGCAAGCAGGTCTCCGCCGAATAGCAGGATCACTCCGAGCAGGTAAATCGGAAAGATGGCGGCCACTTGGAATAGGAAATGAAGCAGGCTCGTCGGAATCCAATATTTATCGGCGACGATACAGGCAATCGCGAATGGCGTCGCCCCTAGGAAGGCAGGCCCCCAACCCTTTCGAAAATAGGCGCCCACCGGCATGCCCACCAATTTCGACATAAACCGTGGAAAGAAGAACAAACTAATGAAGAGGCTTGGGACGGCCGTACCCCATGCCACGCCTGTAATACCGATTCGCCGGGCCAGGATAACGCTCAAGCTCAGATTCGCGATGGCTTCTCCCACCCGCCACAGCACGATTGGTTTTGGCTTTCCCACTCCGTAGGCAATGTTCGCGCTCGTATGCGTGGTAACGCTCAGGATATGCCCCAAGAGCAGAATTTGCAGCACGTGGCCCGACGCAATTGCGTATTGGCTCCCCATCCACAGCCCGATGAACGTCGGCCCACGGAACAGCAACACCATCTCAATTGGCAAAGAGACGGCCAGCGCCGCATTTGTGCCCTTGATCAATAAACTCTGCAATTCGCCCCGCTGCCCTCCTGCTTCGAGCCTGCTGGCCAAAGGCAAAAATGTTGTCACCAGCGAAGCAATCATCTGCCGGATATATTCGATCAGCGTTCCCCCGATCGAATAAAATGTGATGGCCACCGCCGACACGCACATCCCAACAACTACGTTATCCGTGTAATACATCACCTGAACACAAATCTGAATGATGAAGATGTAGGCGCTGAATCCCCAGATGTTTTCAAGTGTTTTCCGGTCGGGCTTCGCCGGCAGAATGCGGAGTTCCCGGTAGCTGTGAAAGGCCAGAAGAACAAGGGTTAGATTGGCGGCCAGAACAACCGCAAATTCCCAGCACGCGAGCGCAATTATCCCGTGTCCTTTTTCCAGAAGCCAGACCACCCCCAGCGCGCGAAAACTGGTTTGAGAGATTGCCACTGCACTTAGAAGATCGAACCGGTGAACAGCCGCAAGGACTCCGCCGAACACCCCCCCTAGCAAGGTAATGCCAAAACTTGCCGCCGCAACGGCGATGGCCACTCGCGCTGCGCTCTGCAGTCCGGCCGGAATGTGAAAATACTGAGGTGTATACCGGGCAAAAAATAACCCGATCAAAATTGCCAAAGCGCTGATGGCCAACCTCAGCCATAGCGCCGCCGAAACTATTCGGTTGGCTTCCTCGTGCTCACCTTGTGCCCGGTGGCGTGACACATACCGCACGACGGCCCCTCGCAAGCCCAAATCCAGCAACCCCATGTATGAGATCAAAGAAACCACGAGCGTCCACACGCCATACGTAATATTTCCCAGGCGATGCACCACGAACGGAGAGAGGAAAAAGGCCACGCCTGAAGAGAAGCCGAAGGCAAGCCAATTCATCGTTATTCCACGTGCGACTCTTTTGCTCTCGCTCACAATCCTCCGGCCGTCAATCCTGGATGGCTGTTCCCAAACTGAAGTCAGCTTGCAAATTCGATCCCAGTCTCACAATAACGCAAAAAAAACGAATGGATTTCTCTGTCGCGCTAAGACCTCGTATTTCTCGAATTCTTCGGCACGGGAGGAAGAGTGTGCGCCCACCAAGGATGGACGCTTCTTCTTCTCTTCCGGTTTCGCTCCTTTGTCGCAAAGGAACGTCCACGTTTACCTTGAGGATCAGTAGTCTCGCCCAGACATATGTGCACCATCCTGACGATTGAAGGTCACCCGTCCGCTACCTCTTGGTCGGGGCGTCCTAGTCGAATTTGGCTGTGGTCGCATTCGACCCTGCCGAATGCGCCTGAAACAAACTCACCTCATTTTCGAATTCATCTCTCGCCTTTCCGTCGCCTAGCACTGTTCCATTTTGTACACAAACAATTACTCATTTTAATGTTCTTTTGGCTGGACAAATCCATCTCGCTTGTTATCCTAAATATCGTGTTGGGAGTAAGGCTTTCCTGATTTTACTTTTTGCTCGGAGGTTAGTCCGCTCTCACACTTGTTTCCTTAGCGTCTTTTCTTGCATCTATTGATTTAGCAGGAACCGAAGGCGTATCCAGATAGGGAAGCAGGTTTTCTCCTCCCCACCCCAGGGAAAACCAATCGTAGAGTCTTTTTATCGCGGGATATTCGTTCGCCACAAATTTTCAACTTCAAGCCTAGGCCCCCTAGCCCTCCTGGTCGATGAAGAAAACTAGCTGAAGTTCAGGCGCTTGCTCCATTACTTCGCCGGGAGGCTCTGTTATGAGTGTCACTGGGAATGATTTCAAACATTTGCCTCATCGAGTTTCAGGCTTATTTCTAGCTGTCTTACTTCTTGCTTCCGGAGTCCTCGCCATTCTTGCCAGGCGATCCTCGCCATCCCATGTTCATGCTGCTACTTCGGGTCTTGTTGCCGCCTATAGCTTTAATGAAGGCTCGGGAACGACCGTCGCGGATTCTTCAGGCAACGGCAACAACGGGACCATTTCCGGTGCTACCTGGACCTCTGCAGGAAAATTCGGCAGCGCCCTGTCCTTCAATGGCAAATCCTCGCGCGTCGTTGTCAACGACTCTACTTCCCTTCACCTCTCTAGCGGGATGACGCTTGAAGCGTGGGTCTCCCCGACAAGCGTTCCCACTTTCTGGCAGGACATCATTTACAAGCAGAATGACATCTATTTCCTGGAGGCCGGCTCGAGCCTTTCCAAAAATCCACCGGCTGTTGGTGCAACGTTTAGCTCGCATGGCGATCAATTCCTGGCGGGCGCTTCCACTCTCCTGGCTAATCAGTGGACTCATCTCGCAGCAACTTATGATGGCGCAACGCTTCGGCTATACGTCAACGGCGCGCAGGTCGCTAGCCGCGCGATGTCCGATTCAGTCACAAGTTCCTCCAGTCCTTTGCAAATCGGAGGCGACTCTGCGTTCGGTCAGTACTTCAAGGGAATTATTGACGAAGTGCGTATCTACAACCGCGCGCTCGCACCCGCCGAAATTCAGAATGATATGACTGCGGCAATCTCACCGGCCGCCCTCGATATACAAGCACCAACCGCACCATCGAACCTCACCGGAACCTCTAGTGGGCCTAATCAGATCAATCTCAGCTGGACCGCCTCCACGGACAGCGTGGGCGTTAGCGGCTATCTACTTGAGCGCTGCACCGGGTCGGGTTGCACCTCCTTCGCTCAGATCGCCACTCCAACGACTACAACCTACAACGACACAGGTCTGACAGCCTCCACTTCCTACAGCTACCGCGTGCGTTCGACTGACACTGCCGGGAATCTGAGCGGTTACTCCAACGTCGCGAGTGTTGCGACTCCAGCCGCGCCGGACACAACTCCACCCTCTGTTCCGTCCAATTTCTCGGCTACGCCCGCCAGCACCACGCAGATCAATCTCCTCTGGACGGCGTCGACCGACAACGTCGGCGTCACCGGTTATCTGCTTGAGCGCTGCCTTGGCTCCGGCTGCATCGCTTTCTCTCAGATTGCTTCTCCTACAGTAACCTCGTATAGCGACACCGGCCTCACCGCTTCCACTTCCTACAGCTATCGCGTGCGCGCCAAGGACGCAGCCGGAAATCTCAGCGCTTACTCCAGCGTCGTTTCCCTCGTGACTCCGGCAGTTCCAGATACCACGCCGCCAACCGCCCCTTCTAGCCTCTCCGCCACTCCAACAAGCTCTACTCAAGTCAATCTATCCTGGACATCCTCCACCGACAACGTAGCCGTCACTGGTTATCACCTGGAACGCTGCGTTGGTTCAGGCTGCACATCCTTCTCTCAGATCGCCACTCCCAGCGGAACCACTTACGGTGATACGGGGCTAACAGCATCTACTTCTTATGGATACCGGGTTCGCGCCACAGATGCTGCGGGAAATCTCAGTGGCTATTCCAACGTCGCCACAGTTACGACGCAAGCGGCCATCAATAACCCTCCAGCCGCCATTAGTTTTGTTCAATCGAATTACGCCACTCCCCATCCCTCGGCATCTTCTGTTTCCGTGCCATTTTCCAAAGCGCAAATTGCTGGAGACTTGGACGTCGTTGTCGTCGGCTGGAATGACAGCTCCGCCACCGTTACTTCGGTGAGCGATTCTTCGAGCAATGCGTATACGCTCGCAGTGGGGCCGACGCAATTCCCCGGAGCTATCACGCAGTCCATCTATTACGCGAAAAACATACGCGCTGCGGGCGCCAACGCAAATGTCGTCAACGTGAAATTTAGTGCCTCAGCCGTTTCACCTGATATTCGCATCCTGGAATACAGCGGATTGGACACCAACATCCCACTGGACGTCGTAGCCGCTGCCACTGGTAATAGCAGCTCAAGTGCTACAGCACCGGCTGCCACTACGAATCCCAGCGATTTAATTTTCGGAGCCAACATCGTTGTCAGCTCGACGAACGGCCCGGGAAGTGGCTTCACTCTGCGCATTCTTACCAGCCCCGATAGTGACATCGTGGAAGACAGAGTCGTTTCCACAACTGGCAGCTACACCGCCAGCGCTCCCCTTGGCTCTTCCGCCGCGTGGATTATGCAAATGATTGCCTTCAAAGCTGCATCGGGCTCGGGAACGCTTCCGCCTCCTTCACCGACTCTGAATAGCATCTCGGTCTCGCCGTCGAGTCCCTCCATCAACGTGGGCTCCACACTGCAATTCTCTGCTACAGGAACTTATAGCGACGGCAGCACGCAAAACCTCACGGGTGTGGCTACCTGGGTTTCCACGAATACGTCGGTCGCCACGATTGGCGCTGGCTCCGGTCTAGCCACCGGACAGGGTGCAGGTAGTTCGTCAATCACGGCAGCCGTGGGCGGTATCATTAGCACTACCGCGAGCATAACCGTTAGTTCGTCCGGCAGTGGTTTGCCCTCGACCGTAGATCTCGTGCAACACGTCAGCAGTTCGAACACACGCGGGGGTGGTTCCGTCAACAACGCTTTCAGCAGCCCGTACTGCTACCACTTCCAGCTTCCCAATTACACCACGGCGGGTAACACTATCGTTGTGGGCTTTACCTTCAATGGCAATCCCACTCCGTCTGTCCATGACGACAAGGGCAACTCGTATTCCGTCAAGGTCAACTACTTCGATTCCGCCGACACGCAGTCCATCGGCATTGCTACGGCTTTCAACATTGCCGCTGGCGCTCGGGTCGTTTCCGTCTGCTTCAGCTCGGACCCCGGCGGCTACACGCAACCAATGGCTACCGAATTTGACAACGTCATCGGCATCGATGGCGCCGGCTCCGGCTCGCAAGGCACAGGCACTTCCGTTACCGCGGGAAGCATGACTCCTTCCGTCAGCGGCGACCTTGTGTATCAAGTGGCTTTCAGCCTTTCCATCAATCAGTCCAGCTTCACGGCCGGCTCGCAGAGCAATATTTCCTGGAGCTTGTTGAGTTCGGACCTGCTCGATGGTTGGGCCGCGCAGTACGGCCTGTACAATTCCACAGCTGCTATCAATCCCACGCTCACCATGGGCACCAGCCAAAAGTGGATCTCCGCCTCCGTTCTCTTGAAGACGGGCACCTCCGGTGGCGTTCCCTCCGGCATGCGCATCGTCCATCTGGTTCACGAAAATATTCCGTACCACGCCAATGCTGGCGGCACAGGGAATCCTTTCCCCAATCCAACCACGGTACAGTTCCCGTCCTCCGGCAATTTGCTGGTGGCTATGATCGGCGGCGGCTATGTGGCTTGCACGGTCACCGGCGTGTCGGACAACAGCGGCAATGCCTGGGCTCAGGCTGGCCCCACGGAAATTCAAGCCAGCAACGATGTCACGCAAGCTTTCTACGCCGGCAGCGCCACAACCTCCGGCAATCTGCGCCTCACCGTCCATTGGAGCGCCACCGACGGCGACTTCAGCTTCTTCCTGTACGACATTACCGGCGCGGCGGCCTCTCCGCTCGACACGGCCACCGGAGGCATCGGTTCGCAATCCAGTTCTGGCAATCTCACCATGCCGTATACCATCAATCCTGCGCAGGCCGGCGAACTCGTCTTTGCCGAAGTCATTTGGGACTACAACACTGGCGCTGGCATTGTCGGCTCCGGCTGGCTCTTCGACACCAACACGTTTGACGGTGAAAACCAAAGCGGCCCCGAACCCATCGACCAAAACAACGGCTGGGGCCACTACTACACTACCGGCACCTCTCCCGTCTCCGTCACCTGGCAAACCATGTACGCCGGCCTCCCCACCGGCAGCTGGTCCAGCGTCGCCGTCGCCTTCAAACCTGCTCCGTAGTTCTCGTAAGAGCCTGCCGGCAACTGATTGCTGGCGGGCTCTTCGTGAAGCTTCATTGCGGTCAGAACCGATAGATGAATGGGAAGCGAAAGCGGGAGGATGGACTCCAGTTGCAGGGCTGCAGTTAGGCTAACTGATTGGAATAGCTTCCAAGGGGAAATAACAAGAGGAAGAGGGCTGTGCTGCAGCGCGGATTTCTGCTCACGCTTTTGCGGCCTCTCCGCGGATGATATCGTAACGCTCAATGACGGCGGCCACGCCCATCCGCGCTGTGCCATCTTCATTGCGCCGCTCCACGCGCACCACTTTTCCCAGCGCGCGTACAAAAACCTCCGTGCCATGGGTAATTTCCGCAGGAAGCGTCAGTGTGATGTCCAACTCTGAGCCGGCTTCGAGGTCCTGTTCGATCACGAAATACAGCCCGCGCGTGGAAATATCGCGTGTCTTTCCTTCCTGGGAATCGTCTTGGCGTTCTGCTGGGATTCGAATAATAATTGGCAACGACAAATCATAACGACGAGCCGTCCGGCGTTCCGTCATTCCCCCCGACCTCCCATTTTTGCGGCGATGACGTGCTTTGAACCGCGCTGTCGGCATGTGAAGGTACTAGAATTCAACCGACTTTGCCAGTTCCCCCGATTAGTTCATTGGACCGGAGAGTTCTCCGGTTACTACGGTTACTATTCGTTCCGGGTGCCCACAGTTGCTGGTGTTTCCGCCGCACCCGGAGCCGCCGAGGTGCGTCGCGTGCGCGGCGTATCCAGGTTGAACTGCCGCATCTTATAAAGCAGCGCTTTATAACTGATGCCCAGCATTTTCGCGGCGTCCTTGCGGCACCACCGCGTCTTTTCCAAGGCGTCGGCGATCGCTTCCATCTCCGCTTCATCCTTCAATCCGCGGACGAGTGCCTTGAGACCCTGTTCGCGAGGCAGTGTGGGCTCTTCGCGCGGAGAAGTACGTTGCCTCGCCGAAGACATCTCCACCAATTCCCGCAAGCTGCCTTCGTCATCCTCGAGAATTACGTACCGCTTAACGAAGTTCTCGAGCTCGCGCAAATTGCCAGGCCACGGATAATTCACAGCCGCATCAAGCAAATGTTTCGAGGGTCCCGACGGCGTCTTCCCGAATTTTTCGCTGTACTGTTCGAGGAAATGCCGGAATAGCAGCGGAATCTCGACGAGACGCTCGCGCAGCGGCGGCACCAGAATCGAAAGCACATTTAATCTGTAATACAGATCCTCACGAAAACGCCCTGTCTTCATCGCCTCTTGCACATCTACGTTGGTGGCCGCCAGCACGCGCACGTCGGTATCGATCAAGTGCCGTCCGCCGAGCCGTGAATACTGATGATCCTGAAGCACGTGAAGCAGCTTCGCCTGCAGCGGCGTGGTCATCTCCGCGATTTCGTCGAGGAAGATCGTCCCCTTATTCGCCATTTCAAATTTGCCGGGCTTGCTGCGAATGGCACCGGTAAAAGCGCCTTGCTCGAAACCGAAAAGCTCGGATTCCAGCAGCTCACCGGGCAGCGCCGCGCAATTCACTTTCACGAAAGGCTGGTTGCGCCTCTTCGAACGCAGGTGAATCATCCGCGCCACAACTTCTTTGCCGACGCCGCTCTCTCCGCAAATAAACACCGGCACATCCACCGGAGCGATCTGCAGAATCTGCTGGCGAATGCGCACCATCTGCGGGCTGGCCGCCAGAAAGCTCAAATCCTCCGTTACTTGATCGCAATAATCGCGCAATGCTTGGTTTTCTGTTGTGAGCTCTTTTTTCTGCCGCGACTTCAGCATCGCCGCGTCCAGCTCCGTCTTTTCAAACGGCTTGGTCAGATAATCGTGCGCTCCAATTCGGATAGCTTCCACGACCGTACCCACTTCATTCGAACAAGAGAGCATGATGACGTTCAGCGTGCGGTCCGCCTGCATCAGCTCTTTCAACGTCTCGATGCCGTTCAACTCAGGCATGAGCACGTCCAAAATAATAAAGTCCGGCCGCTCGCCGCCGTTCACTTTGGCGATAGCCTCTCTTCCGGAACTGACCGTCTCGACGTCGTACCCGTCCACTTCCAGAAGTGTCTGCAAATACTTCCGGATGCTCGGCTCATCGTCCACTACTAGAATTTTTTCTTTCGCGCCCATCGAATTCTCCCTTTACCCGGCCCAATTTCTCAAAAAACTATCCCTGGTCCATCGGCAACAAAAACGTGAACCTGCTTCCTGTCTTAGGCTCGCTTTCGACCCAGATCTTTCCGCGATGCGCCTGAATCAGCCGTTTTGCAATAGCAAGTCCGAGCCCCATTCCTGAAGTATTCCGATCGACTCGCACAAAATCCTCAAAAATTTCCTGATGATGTTCCGCCGCGATCCCCGGGCCGGAGTCCGCCACGGAAACTTCCACGCTGTTCGGCCTCGGCAAACGGAAACGCCTCCGCTCTTCCACCGGTGCAACAGCCGCCACGCGCCGTTCCCAGAAGTGTGGGCCCGCCTTCAACGTTACTGTCCCGCCCGCAGGCGTATGCTTCAAAGAGTTATCCAAAAGATTTGCCGCAGCTTGCTGCACTTTTTGGTAATCGAAGCGGAACGTGGGAATCGACGGATCGAAGCTCGCCTCCAGCTTGACTCCTTTGCGTTGGAACGCCTCCGACCATCGCTTCGCCAGCTCATCCAGACAATCACGAAGATCATTCTCACGCAGCTGCAGCACCAGCTTTCCGCTCTCTAACGCGGAATAGTTCAGGAACATCGAAACCAGCCGCACCAGCCGCTCACAACTGTCTTTCGATTCCTCAAGAATGTCGCGCTGTTTGTCCGTCAACCGTCCCAGTGAACCTGTCAGCATCAGGTCGTAATAGCCCTTGATCACCGCAAGCGGCGTTTTCAACTCATGGGCCGCCGAGGCTAGGAACACCGTCTTCTGCCTGTTCACTTCCTGCAATTTCAAATAAGCGGCTAGCAAATTCCGGTAGGTAATCTCTCGTTCCTGCAGCAACTCCTGAACGGTGAGCTGCGTCGCGGCATCGGGCGTGGCTTCAACGGATAGTTCCGTGTCCAGCTGGACGATCAGATACCCCGCCTCCGCAATCCATTGAATGCGAGCACGGATGAGCTTTTCTCCGCGCACTACTTCCATCTCCAGCTCATGCTCTCCCGCGTCGATTTTCTGTCCCACCTGCTTCGATTCCACCCTGAGCAGGTCGCTGAAGAGATTCAGACGGCTCGCGTCGCTGGTGCCCTCAGGCCCCAGATACTCGCGAGCGCTCCCATTCGAGAGCAACACCCGCCCGCTTCTCTCGGCCACCCAGATCGGAGTCTTCGCCGATTCAAGCAGCGATTTGACAAACCCGATGGGTAGGGACAAAACCTTTCGAAGGTCGTTCACAGAGGGAGTGACTATCGTTCCAGGCATCTGCGGATTTTTGCTCTCCACTGCTGTAGGAAAAAATTTTCCCTAGCTTAATTCTCATGCTCGCAGAGCTCTTTAGGGCTGTCAATGGCAAATGCGTTCCATTTGCACATTTAAGGAAACCATTTGGACTACCCGTGTACAAGAACGGGCTGGCAAGAAATTGCATATTCGAACTCTCTTTCAATATAATGTAAATAAAAGACTTATTCTCATCCCGGTGCCGCCAATGTGGCACTCTGGATGCTCATTTCCGTACTAGTTCCTTGGTACTAAGCAAAAACTATTATGAACCCTGGTCTCCTGAAGGATGGTCAGCGAGTGGATCCCGCTAATCTAAGACGGTCTCCCCGCATTCGTCTTCAAATGCCTGTCTTCCTGCGGGCTGCTGACACCTCTGGTGCCGAGTTCATCGAGCTCACCAAAACGCTTAATATCAGCGCCACTGGTGCCTGTGTGGCCTCTACTCACATCCTTCGCCCCGACCAGATCGTTCACCTCACCATCCCCGCCCCTTCGTCGGTTTCCTCTGGTGTCCCTAGCGAAACTCCCCCTATTACTGCCAGAGTCCTTCGCCAAGACTCCGCCGGCGAGATGCGCCTTTTTGGACTGGAATTCCTCAAGCCACTTGAGTAAAGTATTGCCGCTTTGACGGACAGCTTCCCTCGACTCGGGTAAACCAGGGTAGAAATGTTACGTTAGCCCCGAATCGGTAATGACGCCGTTCCCAAAGAAAAGGCCCTATATCCAATTGGCTGAATCACTTAGCCGAGAATTAAGGTTAGCCCGAATGTCCCTGGGGCAGCGCGAGACTTTGTCTTATTTGGTCTTTCGCTTGCTCCCTATAGAAAGTGAAAGCCACATGCGCTTTCCCCAAACCCCGCGGGGATAGGCTAAGTCAGGTGTATACCGGATATGCCCAGCCCCGGCGCCCCTGCGCCCCCGCGTTTACCGATTGAGGATTCGTATCTCGAGCTGCTTGCGGACACGCTCGAAAGCCTTGACATACCTGCGCGTGGACAGTTCCTACAGCGCTACTTCCGTACCATCACCCATCTCGACCTGAAAGAAGCTCAGTGCGTTCAGCTCTGGGACGAGATGCTCACGCGTCGCCGAGAACTCAGCGAGCACATGGAGCGGCAAATTTCCCTGAAGACGGCCCTTATGGATGTCCTTACCTCTGCAGGACTGTTTCGTGTTCCCATTCTCATCGAGTACGACGAGCTGAAAAAACTTCAGTTGAATGCCGTCACCGATCCCCTCACCGGCCTCTACAACCGCCGGCTATTTAGCGAAGCCTTCGAAAAGGAACTGAATCGTGCTCGCCGCTACGGCCAGCCTCTCGGCCTCGTTATCCTCGATTTGCATCGCTTCAAGGAAGTCAACGACAAGCATGGCCATCCCCGCGGAGATGAAGTGTTGCGCGCAGCAGCCGCAACGCTGAAAAAAGCGTTGCGCACTTCGGACTCCGCCTTTCGCATAGGCGGCGATGAATTTGCCCTTCTTCTTCCACAAACAGACGCCGCGCAGGCGCTCGCTCTGAGCCGCCGCATCGGAACCGTTTTTGCGGAATCCATCGCCCACTTCCAAATGAGCGTCAGCGTCAGCATGGACCACGGCGTCGCCACCTTTCCCCAGGATGGCGATCAAGCCGATCAATTAATTCGCGTTGCCGATGAGCGCCTCTACCGGCTGAAGCACGCCAACCACGACAAGACACCCGCTGGCGGCTCTCGCACCGAGATTGTTTCTAATCCCGCTCCGGAAACTGCCGCCCCCGCTCCTTCTGAACGCCAGTCTCCCGCGCCGAAGCCCATTCCGTTCGAATCCAAGCGCGCGCCTGAAAAAGTGGAGACCCCGATTGCAGCAGCAGCCTCAACCACCGCTTCGGAAATTTCCGGCAGTCACGCCTTAGCCGTTCCACCGCCCGCCCGCATCTATGCCGTCCCGCGCAAAGCTGAACGCGTTTCCATGTCCGGCACAAACGCTTACGCCGTCCTCGGCGATCAAGGCATTCGACGCGCCCGTGTCCTGGATCTTGGCTTTGGTGGAGTTGCTCTCGAACTGGAATCGCAGGAAGAAATCCCGGAGAGTATTCTCGCCGTCCTGCACGTGCCGATTCTTCCGCCTGTGCGCGTCAATCTCAGGCCTGTCTGGTTTCAGCGCACGCCACAAGGCGCCTATCGCATCGGCTGCTCCTTCGTTTCCTAACCTAAGCTGTTCACATCACGGCCAAACACAAATCCAAATTTCGCCGATTTTTTCAGAACTCAGCTCTCCGTTTGCGTCAGATGCATCCGCAAATGTCGCGAAGTAAAAAGCAACGCCTGCTGAATGTGCGTAAGTCCCAGGCCCCACCGCAGCAACGCCTGCTCAGGCGAATCCCCCTTCGCGGTGAGCCGCATCCACAGCACAAGCTCTTTTTGATGTGGCTGCCCCGGTTTTCCCGGAGCCAGGGAGAGTGTGGCCTCCAGCGTCTCCTGAGATCCCGCATCCTTCAGCAATTCAATCAGTTTCTCAATCAAGAGGAAATGCAGACTCTTCTGCCGCTTTAATTCGTCCTGACGAAACTCAAGAACGATATCGTCCGAACAAATGCGCCCTCCCGCCGCCCCGTGCGCCAATGGTCCTTCCAACGGCTCAATGAGACAAAACAGCGAATCGTCACTCTCAATCGCCGCGAGAAAACTCTTGATGGCTAGTCCTGCCGCCGCATCCAACGTAACTGCGCCGCCTTCTCCGGCTCGCTTCGGAATCTCTCCAACCGCTTCTACTCGCATCTCTGCGAAACTACGCGAAGGCACTCCACCCTGCAAGCGCAAACACTGTCCACCTCCAGCGCAACCTCATCGTCACTTCTATCCGCTTACTCCCGCAAGATTCCGAACCTGTTAGAATCCCGTCAGCTGACCAGACCCGCGCGGAGGCCTCCATGAATGAACCCACTCCAAGCCGCCCCCATTGGCCCGACTTCGCCGGTATGCCCACGGATCCGTCGAAGGGCCTAAAGCCCTGGGGCTGGGCCCTCGAGCGCCTCGAAAAATCTCACAACTACTGGATCGCCACTACGCGTCCCGGCGGCCGTCCTCATCTCATGTTGGTTTGGGGAGTCTGGTGGGAAGACGCCTTCTGGTTCAGCACTGGGCCAAAGACGCGCAAAGCAAAAAATATCGCCGCACACACGTACTGCTCGATCGGCACCGAGGAGCCCGACGAAGCCGTCATCCTCGAAGGCGTCCCTCAGGAAATCAAAGACCGCGCCGTTTGGAAACGTCTCGCCGCCGTCTACAACCAAAAATACGGCGGCGATGTCGAGCCACTCCTCGAATCCTCCGGCGGCAACGTCTACCGCGTCGAACCCGAAACCGCCTTCGGCCAGGACGAACACGCCGAAAACTTCGCCGAATCCGTCACCCGCTGGCGCTTTTCGAAAACATAGCCAGCTCGCAACAACCTCTCAAGTCTTCGCCTACTGCTTCGGCGCCTGGTTCCACATCTCCTGCTTCACTTTCCACTCCCCGCTCGCCTCCCGATGCAACACCAGCGCCATTTTTCCGCGCGAATCAATCACCGGCTTTCCATCCGGCGGCTGCACCACTTGATGCTCGTTTCCCCATTCCGAAGCCCAGTCCCCCGAAATCTGAATGTCGTGAAAATCGATCTCCTCTTTCACCACCTTATACCCAGGCATCTGCGCCAGAATATTTTCCACCCACGCCACGATCGCTTTCTTCCCGATCAGCGGCGATTCCCCCGGCATCAAACTCACTCCATCTTCCGCCCACGTTGAAAAAATTCCGGCCGAATCCATCTTCTGATGCAGCTCGACATATCGCTTATTGAACGCTTCCACTTCCTCTTTTGGGTTCGCCGTTCCGGCTCCCAGCGCAACCCCTGCCATGAAACAAAACGCAACCCCTAGCCCTACCCAGCCTTTCCAGCTCATTCACCACCCCCATGACAAAGGAATCTCGAACGAAAAACATAGCCCACTTCCCGCCCAATTTCTACGTCGTTCCATCGCGCTGCTGCGGAATACCCCCTCGGTCCGAACACCCCGAACACCCACCTGTATTTTGAAATCTAGCCGCCTCCACGTATAATAGGGGTTTGCCTCGCGACCTAGCGACGCGGCCATAGCTCACCACAACATGGGTGAGGCTTTTCCCCAGGAATCTGGGACGCCGTGCAGACCGGACGCGAACGAATGGAGCCTCATGAAACCCGGTATTCACCCCGACTATCACGCCGTAACAGTCCACTGCGCCTGCGGCAACAATTTCCAAACTCGCTCGACCATCAAAGGCGAACGCCTCAACGTCGAAATCTGCTCCAATTGCCACCCCTTCTTTACTGGCAAACAAAAGCTGATTGATACCGCCGGCCGCGTCGAACGCTTCACCAAAAAGTACGCCGACGCCGCCGCCAAAGTCGAAGCCTCCAAAACCGCCGCGAAAAAGTAACCGCGCCATTCAGCTGATTTAGCAGCGCGTGGGTCAGACAAGATTGTCTGTCCCACTCCTTTTTCATATGCTTTTTTTCTGAGCGCTAAACGAAGGGATTCTCCACGGGGATCTGAAAGTACTTCTGCCCGGCATTTAAGTCTTCGGAAAGAATCCGTCCGCATCCCCCGCGTTCCGCTGCCGCAACAATCATCCCGTCATAAAAGTGAATTCCATAAGCCGCTCGCGCCTCGACCGCCCTCCGCACAGTGCCATGATCCAAGGGAACCAGCGCAATCGGACTCAGAATGTCCAGGAGTTCCAGCAAATCCTCCGGCTTTATCGGCGGCGAACGCTTATGCAGAAATGTCGAGACAAACTCCGCCATCACTTGCGTTGAAGCCGCAGCCTCTCCCGCCAGCGCTCGCCTCACTATGATTTTCGCAATTCCTTGTTTCCGCGGATCGCTGGCATTGTACGCATACACCAGAACATTGGTATCTACAAAGTCAGGACCGTTCATACAGATCCTCTCTCTTCCATGTTATCTTCCCTAACTTGACCTGGAACCGCTCGAAGCTTTTCTCCAGCGCCTCCAACTCTCTCTTCCTTCGCCCTGATTTGGCGTTCTCTTCCGCAACTTGCTCAAGATACGCTCGCACCAATCCCGTCAACGTCGTATCCCGATCCGCCGCGATCTTCCGCACTTCCTTCACCAACTTATCGTCCAGCGTCAGCGTAATATTCATGCCTCACCCACAATAAGGGACTGTCTACCCATAATAAGGGAATATCCTCCCGCCCGCAAGTCCTTTCCCCTGCAACCGCTCTTCCGCTCCCTTCTTCTCGCCTCCGATTCTCCAGCAACGTTCTTTCCCTCATCCTCTGCGCCTCTGTGTTATCTTTTCTCTTTCTTTTTCCGTTCCTTTCAACTTTCAACTTTTAACTTTCGACTTCCATGTAAAATGAACCACCAACGTGGCCACTCAATCCCGCATGTTCGAAGGCGCCCGTCCCGGCGAGCTAGTCGAAACCGCCGCCCCCCGCGTCACTCTCCGCAACGCTTTCGCACATCCCTACGACTCCGCCATCGCCGCCGCCCGCACCTGCTACGCCTCGCGCCTCATCGTTCCTGAAGAAATTACGGACAAGCAGCGTCTAAACATCGGCGCCGCCACGTTCTATAGCGGCCATCACACCGTCTACCAGCACGCCCATTTCGAATTCGGCCTCGAAAACGTTAGCCGCCAGTTCGTCTGGTCCTTTCTCCACGCCCATCCCTTCTACAATTCGGAACAGCAGAGTCAGCGGTACGTCCGCCTCGATCGCGCGCAAGCCTATATCCCGCCCTCTTCGCTTTTTTTCAACGACGCTCATCGCGCCATCTACGAGCAAGCCATCGCCCGCGCCTGGAACACCTATCGCGAACTCTCTCTCCTTCTCGTCAACGACGCCCGCGCCATCCTCAGCGACATTTGGCACATCGGCCCCATGTCCCATCCCAAGCGCCTCCAAAAGATCGAGCGCGCCGCCGAAAAACGCGCCATCGAAATCGCCCGCTACGTCCTCCCCGTAGCCGCTTTCACCACCATGGTTCACACCATCTCCGGCATCGTCCTCCATCGCCTCTGGCGCATGAGCGCCGCCAGCGACACCCCCAGCGAATCCCACGCCATCATCGGCGAAATGGTCGCCCAAGTCCGCGCCATCGACCCGCAATTTTTCGAACGCTTCGGCACCGAACCTCTGGAAGAACGCCCCGAGTGGAGCGCCGATGCAACCACCACTCATACCGGTGAAGCTTTCGCCAAGGAATTCGACGCCAAGCTCGCCGGAAAAACTTCCAAGCTCCTCGACTACTCCCCCAACGCTCCAGCGGTAATCGCCGATTCCTATCGCGCCGTAGTCGGCCTCACCGCCTCCCAGTGTTCCGACGCCGAAGCCATCGACCGCCTCCTCAATCCCGCCCGCAATCCCTACCGCCTCGAAGTCCTCGACATTGGCGTCCACGCCCCCATGATGCGCGCGCTCCAGCACGCCAATTACACCTTCGCCAAAAAAATCAGCCACACCGCCGATTCCCAGGACCAGCGCCACCGCATGGTCCCCGGCTCCCGCCCGCTTCTCACTCTCGCCGACACCCGCGACCCCGACTACATCACTCCCGCTCTCCTCACGCAAAATCCCCGCGCCAAGGAACTCTACGATCGCGCAATGCACGACGCCTGGTCCGCCAAAAATAAACTCCTCGACGAAGGCGTCTCTCCAGAAATCGCTCTCTACCTTCTCCCCAACGCCAAATCCATTCGCCTCGTCGAGTCCGGCTCCCTTCTCCATCTCCTCCACAAATGGACCATGCGCACCTGCTTCAACGCCCAGGAAGAAATTTACGCCGCCAGCATGGACGAAGTCGCCCAACTCCGCCAAGTCCATCCCCAACTCGCCAAACACATCGGCCCCCCCTGCCACCTCCGCGCCAACATCACCACCCCCATCTGCACCGAAGGCTCCCACTTCTGCGGCGTAAAAGTCTGGCTAGACTTCCCCAACACCCCCCGCCGCATCTGAGTCTCTTGCCTCGTAGGGGCACGGCACGCCGTGCCCGATTCGCAGCAACCAATTCCAACTCGAATATTTGTAGGATTCTTCCGTGTGGCGTTTGAGGGAGATCCGTGATCTGTCATTCCAGAATCTTGTCGTCAGTCGTCGCCCTCATGCTCCAAGGGCGTCCCGCTTCTTCCGACTGTAAGTCCCCTTCCTACTGCTTCGACGCCGGCGCCGTTTCCGCATTCCCTTTGATCCACTTCGCCGTACCCACCACCCGGTCGATCGTTTCTTCCAGTTCCGTCACAGCCTTCGGCATGCCCGCCCGCTGGCCGTCGTAATCCACCACGCTCTTCTTCACTCCATTCACTTCGAAGGACGTTTTGTATGTCGGATGATCCGTGACGCTAGCCACGTACTTATGCTTCAAAGAAAAATAGTTGGCCTTGCGAAACGCCTCCACGAGTTCCTCGACCTGTTGGGTCGAGAGATGCTCCCGGCGCTCGCCCGGGACACTAACATAATCTTTCCCCGTGTAAATCGCCGTGCCGTCCGCATGTATCTCAATACTGTAGGCTGGACACTTCCCGTAGCACCCCGTCCGCGAAAGCTTCATAACTACTCCTGCCAAGCTTGTCAGCCGCGGGAATTCTCGATCTGGTTACGAATTGTCTTCCAACGGAAAGACTTTTAGGTTTTCTATTATCTCTGCGACGACCGGCTTCCCGTCCTTCTCAAACGGCTTGTATTTCCAGGTCTTCGCTTCCGCCTCCGCTGCGGTAAACGCCTCTTTCGGTCCGATTCCCGCAATCGCGGAGATTACGTTTCCATTTACGTCCACAATCAAATCAAGCCCAACAATGTCGTAGGATTGTCCCTCCTCGTCCAGGTCTACTCTTACGTCCTTGTGAGTTCCCGTCTCGTGCTCCTTTAATTCCTCGAACGGCATCCGCGTAAAATCCACCACGGCACTTTCACGTGAGCCCACCTCCGCGGATCGCTTTGCTTCTTGCTCCCTTTCATGCCCACCCTGCTCTCTGCCGATTGCCAGGAGAACTGCTACCGCGAGCTTAATCGCGTGTGAACGCATCGGGAGGAACCCTCTTCTGCCATCTTATACATCAAACAGCCCCCCAACTACGGCCCTAACGCGGCTAAATCGACCTTGGTCCCCGTCCCCTGAATCCTCATGCCCCAGCTATGCGTCTAACAAAGCAAGAGGGCGCTGCCTATGCCCCTTCGTACTAAATCCCTGACGTGCATCCTCGCCGCCGTCCTTGTGTCCCCTGCGCCCAGCTTCTCCATGGACTCTCCACTCTCCGAGGAAGCTGTCCGCGACGCCTACTTCCTTGGTCAACACCACGATCAAACCCTGAACACCTTCCTCGCCAAATATACAAAGGTCCTCGCCATGCCCAAGACAGGCCCGGACATCGCCTCCATCAGCTTCCTAACCCCGTTCGCCCTGCTCGCCCAGGAATCCAGCCAGCGCACCATGAACTACAGCGCCCAACAAGCCGAACAAGACCACCGCAACCGGCAGGAAATCGTCCGCATCGTCATCCAGATCCAACTCACGGAAACCTATGGCGCCCTCATCCCCACGCCTACCGGCTCCAGGTCTGGTTCACCGATCGGCTATGCCAAACGCCCCGACGATTTCTGGAAAGACTTCGAAATCCAGGTCCTCGACAAAGACAAGTCTCTGATCCCTCTAAGCTCCTCTGGAGATTCCGTTTATTCCTGCAACAGCGACGGCGGTTGCATCCTCACCGGTGCTACCCTCCAGTTTGAATTCTCCGCGACCACCTTCAAATCCGACTCCCCCACGATCCAAGTCACCCCTCCCGAAGGCGATCCCGTCTCCGTCGATTTCGATCTCTCCCGCCTCCGCTAACTCCTTCTTCACTTCCGTGGTCCGCCAGTTGCGTCTCAGCCACTGTCTTACCCTTTCTTCATGGCTAACCGTTTCCACGCTCGATCTTCCTTAGCGCTCCGAGGTCCGGTCTTTTCAATAACTTCCGCGGCGATTCGAATGCTAACTAAGAATTTAATTGACATTTGCTGTATTCTTGTGCTACAATCGCACATGTTCGGTGCCAATCACGCGTGCCCGTCTCCCGTTCCTCTCTGTGCCCTCTGCGAACTCTGCGTTAGGAGAGACCCTCAGCCCCGTCTTGGCGCGCTATCGCATAGCGCGCTGCTCGGCCAACGACTTCCATCACTCTTTTCACTCTTTCCCCAAAAACGCAAAAACGTAAATCCCATCCGCTCAATCACTTCCACACTCTTCAAAAAAGAGTGTTTTCCTAACTCCCTCAGCATCTATGATTTATGCACTCTTTTGCAAAACACCGGGGGTGGCGGCGTCCCTCCGACGCTAGTACCGCCCATCCTCTTCCCTCTTTTTCCACACCGAGTAAACATCCAACGCACACGAACACCCGCATCCCTCGCATTTTCATGCGCTTCCGCACACTTCTCGTCATACCCGGGGTGGGGGTTCAGTCCTTCCGTGGAGGACAGGCATTCATGCCTGTTTCTTTCTCTTGGCCAGCTACGATCGCCAATGCAACGTTACCGGCCCATTCATCGGGTGCACCATCTCCGCACCCGTCCGCCGCGACTCCAGCAACCCAGCCTTCAGCCCGAAATACCACTTCGCCGGCCGGTCCGCATCGTCAATCAACATCAGCCGCGGATTGTGCTTCAATCCCTCCGCTTGCTGGATCATCGTCTCCTGGTCTTGCCGCAAAAATTTCTTCGCAAAGCTCCGGAAAATCCAAACCGGCAACAGCAGATTCCACGCCGCCACAAAATCAATCCGGCAAAGATCGCGCCGCACCGGCGTCACCGTTGCCCGGCTGGAAAACCACAGCTTCCCGCTCCGAATCTCTTCCGTCCGCATGTTCGGCAGCACAAAATCAATCGTCGTCGTCACCGGCTCCCCGGTATATTTCTGCAGCATCCGATACGGCGCGCTATTCGAGCTCGGCGTATGCGGACTCATCCGGAATCCATTCGGAATCGGCTCAAACTTTTTTTCTTTTTCGTGAATGCTATGCCGGCTCCGCCAGTACCAAGACTGATGCACAAACGGCCCGTGCGCCGGATCCATCAATCCAATAATCCCCTGATCCACATGCGAAGGCAGCTCACACTCCAAATGAGTAATTCGATATTTCTCACTAAACGTAGCCAATCTCGGCGCGGCCACAATCCCCAATCCCGCCGCTGTAGGGGAGGGGCTTGCCCCTCCCGCTTCTCCCCGCTCCATGTCTCCGCCACGCAAACTCTCTGCGAGCCTCTGCGTTCTCTGCGCCTCTGCGTTATCTTTTTCTTCTCCTCGCTTCGCCTCTCCACCACGCGCCACTATCCGCGCGCCCGAATTCATGTAAACCCAAAAATATCCGTCCCGCTCTTCGCACGGATAATGCCCCGCAAAAATCCGCTCCACTTTCAATTTGTCCTGGCTCGTCAGCGAAGGAATTTCCACGCACTGCCCGCTGCACGCCTCGAACTTCCACCCGTGATAACTGCACTCCACGTTCTTCCCGTCGAATCGTCCATACGAAAGCGGAATCCCCCGGTGCGGACAAGCATCCCGCATCGCAAATGCTTTACCCTCGGACGTGCGCCCCAAAACCAGCGGCACCTCGAGCAGCATCGCCGTCGCGAGCCCGTTGCCGGTAACTTCCGCGCTCCGCATCGCCGGATACCAAAAATCCCACAAAAATCCAGCGTCGTTTTCCGGCGTGCCTTCCCGCTCTTCAGCTGTAGTTTGCAAAATCGGTCGAACCGCTTCGCTCATCGCCTCTTCCGCTCCGCCCGTTGTAGGGTCATCCTTCCGAGGATGACCTATCCACGCCGCCTCGCAGTATATCTCGCAAATCTACCGCGCTCCTGCGATTCTCTCTTGCCGCGATCCCTCTACGATCATTCAAATCAAGATCAATCCGTGGCTCACTTTGTCCGTCAACGCCGCAAGAAGCAGACTCGATCGCTCCAATCCCATCGCCCGGTCGTTCTCGCGAGTTCGCTCAACGCTCGCACAAGTCCACCCGTATCCGCCGGCGAGATTGTCTTCTCATCAACAAAAATCACCCCGCCGTGCTTTCGGTTTTCTTCCGCCCAAACCTTCAGCATTGGCGGAATCGTTCTTCGATCGTACGTCACGAGCGTGAGCCCTTGCTCGGCAGCCCTCAACAAACATACGGAATCCGGCTGCCCCAGAAATTCACCCTGTTCCCAAGCAGCCATGCAAACAACGGTTAGCGACCGGTTGCGACGCCGAAGGCCCTCCGCGGCGGCCGGCGATATATGCTCGTCCAGGAGCAGCTTCAGCATTTCAGCTCTTGTTTTTTCGCGGCGAGACGAATTCCGCCGCTTGTGGCAGCATGCGCTTCAATCCTTCAAGTCCAATAGCCTCATTCTCGGCAAGCGCCCCGTCGATCTCTTCGGGAAAAGCCTTTGCGTAATTCACCGCCGCATAGACCTTTGCTTCTGGCCATTGGAGATGTTCCGCGACAGCCGCGAGATCGGCTTTGTAGCTTTTAACGAGCAGCAGGACTTCCCAGATCGCCAGCGAACTGCCCTGGATGTATGCCTGCCGCCCCGCAGCGGAATCGCGGAAATCCACGAAGGCAAATTCCGAGCGTCTCAGCCCTTCTTCGACAAGCCGCGCGCTGGCGTCGCTGGCTGTCCAGCCATGCCGGTTCGCCATGCGTTTCAGCCGGTTTCCGCTTTCCGCCGGCAGCCTCATGCTGATCACAGTGGACCGGTTCGATTTCATAGCCAGCTCCCTGACAATGTAACTTCTGTAAGTATTGTATGCCTCTCATGGCTCCGCCGCCACACTATTTGCTCCCTGAGTCATTCGGAGCTATTCTTGCATTGTGTTTGCCGCATTCTATTAGCTGATCCCGCCTCGCTCGCCCCATCCGCGAGCCTGCACTTTCTTTCGCTACTCACTATTCACTGCTCACTACTCACTTCTTTTTTCCGAGGATCGCCATGGCCGTAATGACGCTGTCAGACAAATTGGATCAGCTGGGCACTCGCTACGACGACTTGACGCAACAGCTTTCGACGGCGGAAGTCGCGTCGGACTCCGCGCGTTTCCAGAAAATCGCCAAGCAGCACGCCGAGCTCGAAGAAATCGTCGCGAAGCACCGCGAGTTCAAGCAAATTGAAAAGGATCTGGCCGGCGCGCACCAGATGGTCCTCGAAAATGAGGACGCTGAAATGAAGCAAATGGCTCTCGACGAAGAAAAGCAGCTCATCGCGCGCAAGGAAACGGTTGAACGCGAATTGAAGCTGCTCCTTCTGCCAAAAGATCCCAACGACGAAAAGAGCGTCATCGTGGAAATTCGAGCCGGAACAGGTGGCGACGAAGCCGCGCTTTTTGCCGGCGAGCTTTTCCGTATGTATTCGCGTTATGCGGAGACACTCGGATGGAAAGTGGAGGTCCTCGAAAGTTCGCCTTCTAACCTTGGCGGCGTAAAGGAAATCGTCGCTGCGATTCAGGGCCACAAAGTTTATTCCAAGCTGAAATACGAAAGCGGCGTGCATCGCGTACAGCGCGTACCTGCCACGGAAACGCAAGGCCGCATTCACACTTCCGCTGCAACGGTAGCGGTGCTCCCCGAAGCGGATGAAATCGATATCAAGATCGAAGCCAAGGATCTGCGCATCGATACGTTTTGCTCTTCCGGTCCCGGCGGGCAATCCGTGAACACGACCTACTCAGCGGTGCGTATCACGCACATTCCCAGCGGCCTAGTCGTCTCCCAGCAGGACGAAAAATCACAAATCAAAAATCGCGCGAAGGCGATGCGCGTTTTGCGTACCCGACTTTACGAAATGGAGCTCGAAAAACAACAAGCCGCGATCGGCGCGGAACGGCGCGGCCAAATCGGCACAGGCGACCGCTCCGAAAAAATCCGTACCTACAACTTCCCGCAAAACCGCGTGACGGATCACCGCATCGGCCTGACGCTCCATCAATTGACCGACGTCATGGATGGAAAACTCGGCGGCCTCGTCGACGCCCTGGTTTCTCACTATGAAGCCGAGCGCCTCGAGCAAGAAATAGGAGCCGCCTAATACGCCAAATCGCCGAGGACCCTTCGCGAAATTACGCGCCCTCTGCGTCTCTGCGTTATCTTTTTTCTTGGTTTTTCGGAAACTGAATTTCGCAGTTGAACATTTCATCGACATGGCATCCAATCAAGCGAATCCAGAAACGATTGACGTTCGCGCGCTGCTCAAACGGGGTATCGCCGAGCTTCGCGACGCTAACGTCCCCTCGTATACGCTTGCCGCGGAATTGTTGCTTCTGCATGTCCTCGGACGCGATCGCACCTGGCTTTATGCGCATCCGGAAGAAATAGTCCCCAGCCTCGACGCGCATAGATTCGTTTCGCTGATTCTGCGACGCGCCGAAGGCGAGCCGACGCAATACCTCACTGGCAAACAGGAATTCTGGGGACTGGAATTTGAAGTCACTCCCGATGTATTAATTCCCCGCCCCGAAACCGAGCACGTCATTGAAGTCGTACTCGATCGACTCGCCGTCCGCGAGATCCGCGCTGGCCGAAAACAAACCCTCACTGGCGATGGACTAAATATCATTGACGTCGGTACGGGCTCCGGTTGCATCGCCATCGCCCTCGCCAAAGAACTTCCGGGAGCGCGCATTATTGCGACCGATATTTCCGAGGCCGCTCTCGCCGTCGCACGCCGCAACGCCGCCCGCCACGGTTTCGCAAACAACATTACTTTTTTGCAGCACAATCTTCTCGGCGGAATGGCCGCGAAGTACGAGCTTGTCGTAAGCAATCCGCCCTACGTCGGCCGCAAGGAAAAAGAAACGCTAATGCGCGAAGTGCGCGACCACGAACCTGAGTTGGCCCTCTACGGCGGCGAAGAAGGCTACGAACTCTATGCCGAGCTGATCGCGCAAGCCGCGCGTAGCGTAGTGCCGGGCGGTCTCCTCGTGCTCGAACTCGGCCACAACAGCCTCCCCGCCGTCCAACCTCTGCTCGATCTACCCAACTGGACGAACGTCGCCATAACAAAAGATTTGGCCGGAATCGACCGGGTCATCGCCGCCGAAAGAACTTGAAGCGTAAACGAAGGACGGCTAGCATTAGAATTGAACTAATTAATTACTTCAGATAACACCCCAGGAGACCAAATGGCGAAAGTACGCGCGAAGATCAGCAGACCAGTGGAGCGCATCGTCACTGCGCTGACGGCGCGTACGCAGTTCGGTCAAATCCTAAGGCGTGTCCGCGATGACAACGAGAAGTTTGTGGTTCAGAAACGCGGTGAGCCGCAAGCTGTGATTCTGAATGTTGAGGAGTACTTGCGTTTGTTTGCCAGGCCGACTGCAGCGGTCGATGCCATTCGCAGAGAAGCCAAAGCCAAGGGACTTGATCGCCTTACCCTGCGAGAAATAAATCGTGAGATCAAACTGGCTAGACGCGAACGGAGAAACAAGAACAACGGATGAGAAGCGCAGTGCTTGACACCAAGTGATTGTTTCCGGGCTACTGAGACCGAGTGGGCCACCGGCTGGTATCCTGGACTTGGGATTCTCAAAGCAGTTTAGGTGGTACGTTTCGGAAATAATTCTTGCAGAATATGGGGTGGTTTTAGCTAGAAAGAGACTCGGCATCGCCCCACGCCGGTCGGCAGACTTCTTCGCAGACTTACATGAAACAGCAATAGTGGTAGTTTCCATCAAGAAGCTTCATATATGCGCTGACCCGGAGGACGACAAGTTCTTGGAATGTGCGCTTGCTGCGAGAGCGGACTATGTTGTAACGGGAAACGTGGGGGATTTTCCGGATCAATTTCAGGACATTCGCGTTGTCACGCCTCGCCAATTCCATACGCTGCTTACGGCAGACCCGCGCTGAGCGATTTGTCGGCGATGAAAATTGGAAGCTACGCTGAATCGGGAGTAGGCTAGCCACATGCCGGAGATGGCGCGATTTCGGGCGAAGCATGGGCCGCTGGAGGAGCGGTTGGCGGGTGAGGTCGCGTCGATTCTCCATGTGGACATGGACGCGTTTTTTGTTTCAGTGGAATTGCTGGAACGGCCCGAACTGCGGGGCAAACCGGTAGTGGTTGGCGGAAGGCCGGATCAGCGCGGCGTTGTTACGGCAGCGAGCTACGAAGCGCGGAAGTTTGGAGTGCATTCCGCGATGCCGCTGCGCACGGCGGGAAAGCTTTGTCCGCAGGCTGTATTTCTCGATGGTCATCACGAAAAGTATGGCGAGTGGAGCGACAAGATCGCGACGATCCTCGCCAAATTTTCGCCGATCGTGGAAATGGTTTCGATCGATGAAGCGTATCTGCATTTGGCGGGAACGGAGCGGCTACACGGACCGCCCTTGGCCGCTGCAGATAAACTTCTGCGAACAATAACGCGGACTACCGAACTTCCCTGCTCTGCCGGGCTCGCGACGACGCGGCTCGTTGCAAAAGTGGCATCGGATCAGGCGAAGCCGCGCGGATTGGTTTGGGTTGCGCCGGGGCAGGAGATGCGGTTTCTTGCGCCGCTGCCGGTGCGGAAAATTCCGGGCATCGGCGAAGTGACCGAGCGCGCGTTGCACGCACTGAAAATCCAAACGGTGGAGCAATTGGCCACGGTTTCGCCGGAGCGGCTCGAGAAAGTGTTCGGGCAGTGGGGCGATGCGCTCTATCGCAAGGCGCGGGGCGGCGATTCCTACGAATTCGTGATTGATGCCGAGCCGAAATCCATTTCGCACAATCATACTTTTGGCGAGGATACGAACGACACGGAAGCGCTGCACGCTTTGCTCAGCCATCTTTCGCAGAAGGCTTGCAAACGGCTTCGCGAAGCCGGACTGGCGACGCGGACTCTTACGCTGACGATTCGCTACGCGGGATTCGACACGCACACGCGGGCGAAAACTCTTTCGGAACCGACGCAGCTCGACGCCGACATCTTCCGCGTGTTCCAGAAACTGTTTGCCGAACATCGCGACATGAAACGCAAAATCCGATTGCTTGGCGTGAGCCTCGGCGGATTGACACACGGCGGAGAGCAACTCGATTTGCTGGATGCAGAGCGGCGCGAACGGCTCGAGAAATTAACACGGGCCACGGACAAACTGCGCGACCGCTTCGGATTTGGAAAAGTGCAATTCGGCGGCTCGCTGCGAGCCGATGGCGAGAGCAACGCGCGCGACGATACCAAGTGGGACACGATAGGACGAGCGAACCTCAAGAAATCGAGTGAGTCGTGATTCGCGTCACGACGCGCTAGCACCGGATACCCTATACTTCTCCAATGAGCCCCGTAACACCTCCTTCCGGCACGGCTGAAGGCATCCGCGGCGGGAAACTTTCCAGCTTCTGGCAGCGCATCAGCGAAGGGCGCCGGATTGACGAGCTGTGGTCGCAGTTTTCGGCGGACGCACGGGCGAGCTATGGGTTCTACACAAAAGAGGCCGATGCGGAAGAATTGACAAATCGGCGCGGGCGGCCGCGCTTCTGGCAAATCTGCAAAATATTGTTCTGGTCGCTGGTGATGAAACTGACTCCTGCGCGGCGCGTACTAGTGATCATCGCTTGCGTTTTCTTTTTCGCGTCGGGCGTGCAATTCAAGTGGAAAGGCGGAGAATTCGATTTCAATTTCACTTTTGTCTCCGTGCTGATCCTTCTGCTGCTGCTTTCGCTGGAACTGGCGGACAAAGTGACGATGAAGCGCGACCTGGAGATTGCGCGGGAAATCCAGATGTGGCTCGTTCCTTCGAGCCCGCCGGAAGTGGCCGGAGCGGAGATTGCGTTTGCGTCGCGACCGCAGAACTCGGTCGCAGGCGATTACTATGATGCGTTTTATCCGACCGCAAGCGCCGCGGAAAACGGGAAGCTAATGCTGGTGATCGCGGACGTGGCGGGAAAGAGCATCCCAGCGGCGTTGCTGATGGCCACGCTGCAAGCGAGTCTGCGCACGATTGCAGGCGAAGGCGCGTCGTTGGGCGATCTCGTGTTACGGCTCAACCGATATGCAAGCGCGCACAGCCTGGACGGGCGCCGGTTTACTACGGCGGTGTTTGGAGAATACGATCCCGCGACGCGGCATTTTACTTACGTAAATGCTGGGCACAATCCACCGATCCTGCGGCGTGCGAATGGAACGACGGAAAAGCTGGAGGCGGGCGGGCTGCCTCTGGGGATTGATACAGGCGCCGTGTATGACAGCGCGGCCCTTGATCTCATGCCAGGTGATGCGTTGATTTTTTATACGGATGGCGTGGTAGAAGCATTTGATGAGAGCGGCAAGGAGTTCGGAGAGCCGCGTTGGATTGAAGCGATTCGCGCGCTGCCGGATTGGAACGCTACGGAGTCGTTGCAATTTCTGATGAAGCGCGTGGATGAATTTGTGGGCGCCACGCGCCAGTCCGACGACATTACCTGCCTGGTGTTTCGAACGAAATGATCCTCCCGGAAGTTGAAACCGGCGAACAGAAGTTGAGGTGGACGCCGGGAAAAACGCAGCGAAGCTGCCGCAATCCAAAGTTCGCGTTGCGGTCGGGAAAGTCGCATAATCGCGGTGTGACGCCGCGGGAACTGGCCAATTCGATTTGCGAGACGCTGCAGCGCAGCGGGTACCAGGCGCTGCTGGTGGGCGGATGTGTGCGCGATCTGTTGCTGGGACGCGAGCCTGCGGATTACGACGTGACGACGGACGCTACGCCTGAGCGGGTGATGGAATTATTTCCGGAAAGCGTCGGGGTGGGTGCGCAGTTCGGCGTGGTGCTTGTGCCGCGCGACGGGCAGAAAGTGGAAGTCGCAACGTTTCGATCGGATGTGGGTTATTCGGATGGGCGGCACCCGGACAGAGTGGTTTATGCGAAGACGCCGCAGGAGGATGTGCAGCGGCGAGATTTCACAATCAATGGGTTGTTGATGCGGCATGACACGGGCGAGATTCTGGATTTTGTGGACGGGCAGGCGGATTTGAAGGCTGGAGTGATCCGCGCGATTGGAGAGCCCGACAGGCGGTTTGCGGAAGACAAATTGCGGATGATGCGGGCGGTGCGATTTGCGGCGCGATTCGAATTCGAGATCGAGCATGTGACATTTGCGGCGATTCGAAGACACGCCGGCGCGATGACGGATGTGTCGGCGGAACGGATTCGTGAGGAATTAACGAAGATCTTGACGGAAGGGGCGGCACGGACGGGATTCGAATTGCTGGAGAAATCGTGGCTGCTGTCGATTGTGTTGCCGGAAATTGCGGCGATGAAGGGTGTGCCGCAGCCGCCGCAATATCATCCGGAGGGCGATGTATGGATTCACACTCTGCTGATGATTGAGGGGCTGGCTGCGGGAACTTCTCCGACGCTGGCATGGGGCGTGCTGCTGCACGATGTGGGCAAGCCACCAACGTACAAGCCGGCATCACAAACGGGAGACAGGATTCGTTTCGATCATCATGTGGATGTAGGCGTTCGAATGGCGGAGGCGATTTGCCGGCGGTACAAATTTTCGAATGAAGAGACGGAGCAGATTATTGCGCTGGTAGCGAACCACATGCGATTTGGAGCAGTGGAGGAGATGAAGAAGTCGACGCTGAAACGATTTGTGCGGCTGCCGCGTTTTGAGGAGCACATGGAGCTGCACCGGCTGGATTGTATGTCGAGCCATCGCAATCTTGAGTCGTATGGGTTCGTGAGGCGGTTCCTGGAAGAAACGCCAGTGGAGGAGGTTCGTCCACAGCGTGTCCTAACGGGTACTGATTTGAGCGAAATGGGCTATATCCCTGGACCGCTATTTAGCGAGATATTAAGGGCCGTCGAAGACGCACAGCTTGAAGGGCAGTTAGGGACGAAGGCGGAAGCAGAAGAATTTGTGAGGAAGAAGTTTGCGTTGAAGAAAGCAAAGGCTTGAAACGAGGCGAACCCGGGTTGACTTGGAACGAGACGGGCTGAGGCAGAGGTCGAAGCTGGGGCGCTTTCTATATAACTGAAAAAAAAGGCATTTATGGGAAGAGCGGCAAGAATAGAGAAAAGATGGTAAGATATGAGTATGTCAGGCTAAGATTTCATGCTAATCGTACTCTCATCTTGTCGCACCTTTTTGGTTTAGCCTGCATCTAAGCTTCTTAAGCGCGGGAGATTCTTCTTTGCGCCTGGAATTAGGGGACACTGACTATGGCTGAGAAAAAGCATTCGGTGCCAGAAATTCTTGCGATCCTGCCGGTGAGGGATACGGTCCTGTTTCCTGGGGCTGTGTTGCCGCTGACGGTAGGGCGGGAGAGCTCTCTGGCCCTGGTTAACTCGCTGGAAGGCGAGGAGAAATTGTTGGGGGTTGTAGCGCAGCTGGACCCCCGAGTTGAAGATCCGGCCGCCGCGGACCTGCATAAGGTCGGAACGCTGGCGAAGGTTCACAAGACCGTGAAAATGCCCAACGGGAACGTGGTGATCTTCCTGGAGGGTCTGCAGCGCGTAAACGTCCTGGAGCTGATTGGCTTGCGGCCGTTTTTGCGCGCGCGAGTGGAAGCGCAGCCGGAAATTACAGGAGATGTGGACGCGGAGCTCGAGGCCCTGCAGCGCAATGCGCAGGACCTGTTCCGTGATGTGGTAAGCCACTCGCCGCAACTTTCGGACGATCTGCAATCCGTTGCATTGAATATCGATGACCCAGGACGCCTGGCGGACTTTATCGCCGGGACGCTGCCGTCGCTTTCGACGCTGTTGCGGCAGGAGCTGATCGAAACGCCGAGCGTGCGCAAGCGGCTCGAGATGTTGATTCGCGAGCTGTCGAAAGAACTGGAAGTGCTGGAGCTGCGCTCGAAGATTCACGAACAGGTGCAGGAGCAGGTGGGCCAGAACCAGCGCGAGTATTTACTGCGCGAACAGATGAAGGCCATCCAGAAGGAACTCGGCGAATCGGACGATTCGACGCAAGAGATCGACGAGCTCCGCAAGAAGGTGGATGAAGCCGGAATGACGGCGGAAGCGAAGAAAGAGTGCGACCGCGAACTGAAGCGTTTGGCGAAAATGACGCCGGCGTCGGCAGAGTACATGGTTTCGCGCACGTACCTGGAGTGGATGACATCCTTGCCGTGGGCAAAGTCTTCGGGTGTGAGCGAGATCGACATCGCCAAGGGAAAGCAAATCCTTGACGAAGATCATTATGATCTGGCGAAAGTTAAGGAACGGATTCTCGATTACCTGGCAGTGAAGAAGCTGCAGCCGGGAATGAAGGGGCCGATTCTGTGCTTCGTTGGACCTCCTGGCGTGGGGAAAACTTCGCTGGGAAAATCGATTGCGCGATCGCTGGGCCGCAAATTCGTGCGCATCGCCTTGGGCGGGATGCACGATGAAGCCGAAATCCGCGGGCATCGCCGGACGTATATCGGCGCGTTGCCGGGACAGATCATTCAAGGACTGAAGCGGGCGGAGTCGAACGATCCGGTGATGATGCTGGACGAAGTCGACAAGCTGGGCCGCGACTTCCGGGGCGATCCGTCCTCGGCGTTGATGGAAGTGCTCGATCCGGAGCAGAACAACGCATTCCGCGATCACTACCTGGATGTGCCGTTCGATTTGTCGAAAGTGTTGTTCATCGCCACGGCGAATTGGATGGATCCGATACCAGAACCGCTGCGGGACCGCATGGAGATTATCGAACTTGCTGGATACACCGGTGAGGAAAAGGTCCACATCGCTCATAAGTATCTGATTCCCAAGCAGGCTCAGGAACATGGGCTGAAAGTGGGAGAGCAGATTGAATTCTCGGACGAGTCGCTGCGGGAAATCATCCACAGCTTCACGCGAGAAGCGGGCGTGAGAAACCTAGAACGGGAGATTGCGACGATTACGCGAAAGCAAGCGCGCAAACTCGCCGAAGGCCACACGGAAAAGATGGTGGTTACGCCGGAGATCGTTCGCGAGTATCTGGGCGTGCCGAAGTTCCGTGCGGAGAAGGAAGTGGAGGAGCGCGTCAAGAAGCCAGGAGTGGCTGTCGGGCTTGTGTGGACGCCAGTGGGCGGAGACATCGTGTTCATCGAAGCCAGCCGCATGCGCGGAGGGAAGCAGTTCACGATGACCGGACACCTGGGCGAAGTCATGCAAGAGTCGATGACCGCGGCATTGACGTGGACACGCGCAAATGCGGAGCGGTACGGGATCGATCCGGACTTCTTCCGCAAGCAGGACATCCACATTCACGTGCCGTCAGGCGGAGTGCCGAAGGATGGACCGTCGGCGGGAGCGGCGATGGTGACGTCGCTGGTCAGCTTACTGACGGGGCGACCGGTGCGCGACCGGTTGGCGATGACAGGGGAGATGACACTCTCTGGAGTCGTGCTGCCGATCGGAGGCGTGAAAGAAAAGGTTCTCGGCGCAAAACGCGCGGGGATCAAGGAAGTGCTGTTGCCAGCGGACAACGAGCCTAACGCCGTAGCGGATCTTCCTCCGGATATTCTCGGAGATATGAAGATTACGTACGTGCGGAACCTCGATGAAGTGCTGGAGCACGCGCTGTCCAAGGAAGCGGTGGCACCGCCGATCGTGCCGGAACCGAAGCCGAAGACCGTGGGCGGCGAGAGTCCGCGGGCGATACATTGAAGAGAAGTAAGTAGCGGGTAGTGAGTAGTGAATAGGAAGAAGAGCCCAGCGAATTTCGGTTCGCTGGGCCTTTTGTTTTGGTGCGCGTGCGTTTGGGATTTGTTTTTGTGTACGGTGCGGGGCGAAAAGCAAGTCCTGCTAACATGGGCTTTGGCGGAAATGCGGTGCGATGTGGCGGAGCATCACAGGATCGAGTCGTGATGGGGTGGTT
This sequence comes from uncultured Acidobacteriota bacterium, assembly GCA_963718785.1. GTDB lineage: Bacteria > Acidobacteriota > Terriglobia > Acidiferrales > UBA7541 > Acidiferrum. Next base: position 319,371 of record CAVQZW010000002.1, read on the forward strand.
AGAAGAAAGAGGGCACGATCCTTCGAAGCTCAGGATAAATGAATCGTGCCCCTACAAGGGCGGGGTAGCGCAGGAGATGGCGGGCGTAAGACAAATTGGGGCGGAGGCACCAGCGGAACTGGTGCAGCGGCTTGCGGAGGGATTGCAGCGGGAGAGGATAGTTCCGCGATTCGTGGATTCGTATGTCGTGGAACATGGGCGGCATGCGTTGCAGGTGCATGCTTCGCTCTATCGAGATTTGCTGGAATTGCTGCGGCGTGAAGCGCTGCTGGCGGTGACGGCGCGGGCGCTGGAGATTACTTATGAGGAGCCGCTGCCCGCGGGACGGGCGAAGCCGCGGCCGATGCCGCGGAAAGACGCGGCGGCGTTTCGGAAGAAATTTCTGGCGGCGCTGACGCGACTGCAAAAATGGAATGCGGGAGACGCGCTGGATTTTCAGACGGATTTGCAGATGTATGAGGATTTGCTGGCGCGGAATAGCTCGACGAGGCGAAATCGAAAGCCGTTCGAGGCGGCCAATCATCCTTTCGTGGACCGCTGCGCGTTTTTGCTGGATTCGTCGTTTCTGGAGAAGGCGAGAATGGCGGCAAGCCGAGCGCTGAATGACCTGGAGACACTGGCGGCGCAGACGACGTGGGCTGTTTTACATGGGCAAGAAAAAAAGACGGAGGACGTAAAGCGCTAAGAATCGAGGATGCCTGCGCCGAAGAGCGGTTTGCCGGCGCGAGCGGTCTGGAATCCGTAGAAGGCAAGCGCCGCGATGGCCACCAAGCCGACGAGCGCCGGGGCGGCATACCACTGGGACAAACGGGCGGTCGTGGGAAGTACGAGAAGAACGTTCTGGACGACCAACCCCACGACGAGGACCAGTAGCCCAAAGCGCTTCAAGATAAACAAGAAAGACGCATAGATCAGACCAAGCGCAACAAAATCGATAACCTTGTATTCTCCGCCCCAACTGGAGAGAGCGCCAAGAAGAACGAGAACGAGAAAGGCCAGGGCGTCTTTACGCAAAATCAAACGAAGAAGAGAAAGCACGAAAAACACTGCCAGCGAGTAGAACACGAAATAAAGAATGTAAAAGAGCAGAAGGCCAAGTGCCATGCGCATACCCAGCAGGGATTCGCCCGCAACGACGCCGGGAACAGGGGGCAGCTTGCCGAGGAGCGGAAGAACGAAATTGTCGGCGATCTCGTAGAGGACGAGCAGGACACCGTAAACAGCGCCGATGAGAAAATCTCGACCCACGAGGGGGTCGCGAAATTGGCCGGCGAGAAGGCGGCTCCAACCAATGAGAGTTTCCGGGGCTTTGCGGCGGACCAAGGGCTCGAGGGCAAGATAGAGCACAACAACCAGCGAGGTGTAGAGCAGCGCCCAACCGAAGGCGATCAGAAGGAGGTCAAGTTCGTTGAGGGAAGCAACGTGGTGTGCGCGGAACAGCCACATAGTCATGAAAGTCAGGAAGATAAAGGTGCCGAGCCGGAGTGCGCCGCGCGTGTCCCCGCGCTTATGGCGGAGGTTGTAGCGGACAATGAAGACGCTGCTAATGACGATGCCCAGGAAAAGGGACACGACGATCATGACAGCGATCTTCTGCTGTCGAGTTGCAGTGAAAGGAACGCTGCGGTCCGGAGTGACCCAGGGATAGATCAAATCAAAGTAGATAGGTTTGCCGCGGTAAGCCGCCGCTTCGATGCGGAGGGAAATGTCCGGATGCCCCGGAAAAAAGCCGATCCAAGCGGCGCGAGCATCGCCCCAAGCAAGAGGCATCCATTCCGAATCGACGGGGTGGAAAGCGGAAAGGTCCAGATCAGCAGCAGAGAATAAGCGGCCCCAATCAGGGGCGGGCGAGCTGCCTACGGGAGAATCTTTCTGAGGGGGAATGGCTTCAAAGTGGATGAGGCGGCCGCGCGTATCGAGTACTAAATAGACCATACCCGTTACGGCCAAAGGCGGATCGAAAGTAGTTACCTTGCCAGCGCCACCAGAGGCGAAAAATCTTTGCGGGCGCATCTCGCGTGGGCTTTGGCGATACCAGAAGGACATGGCGGCCGGACGATCGTCGCTGAGGGAGTTCCATCGCGTGATGGTCTTGTCGTGGTCCTGGATGTATTGCAGATAGCTGCCGTCCGGGGTGAAGTCGTAGGCAGTATCAGCTGGCGGAGCAGAATAACCGAGGCCTCGGACAATTTCGCCCGCTTTGTGAATGAGAACATCCGTTGGAACATCCAAAGTCACTTTGTTGATCAGCTGAGTGCGATCGTGAGCGAAGAGAAAGCCGATCAATCCCACGAGCACAACGAGCAGAAGGCTCAGAGCGAGAACGGGGCGAACGCCTTCTGTAGCACCGGAGGCGGCGACCATTTCCGGCGATGGAGTTTCCCCCGCAGCCAGAGCGGCCGCGAGAGGATCACCACCGGGGAGGGCCGCGGCCACTTGCAAAGCAGAGACGGGGCGTTTTGCAGGATCAGTTTCGAGGCAACGGAGGATGACGCGTTCAATGAGGGGATCGAGGTCGCGGACGAGAGCCGAAGGATTAGTGATCGTGCCTTGCTCGCGAAGTTTGATGAGCTCGGGGAGAGTGGAAGCTTCGAAGGCACGTTTGCCGGTGAGTATTTCGTAGAGGATCAATCCGAGCGAATAAATGTCGCTCTTGGTTGTGATTTCTTTACCCGCGAGTTGTTCCGGGGCCATGTAGGCGGGCGTTCCTGCGCGAACATCCGCGCCCTGGATGCTGGCGGCGATGGCGGCAAGCCCGAAATCCGTGATGCGAATTTTGCCGGCGCCGTCGAGCATGACGTTGGCGGGCTTGAGATCGCGGTGAACGACGCCGCGTTCGTGGGCGGCAGCGAGGCCAGCGCAAATCTGGCGGGCGACTTCGATAGCTTTGTCGGGAGAGAGCCTGCCGATGCGGCGCACGACAGAAGCAAGGTCTTCACCGTCGACGTACTCCATGGAGAGAAAAGGCGTGCCGTCGGCGTCGCCGATATCGAAGACGCGGCAGACGTTGGGATGGGAGACTTGGCGAGCGATGCGAACTTCGGAATGAAATCGCGCGAGGGCGGCGGCGTCTTGCGAGAGGACTTCGGGAAGAAATTTGATGGCGACGAGCTGGCCGAGCTTCAGGTCTTCCGCGCGATAGACTTCACCCATTCCGCCGCGGCCTGCCATGGAAACAACGCGGTAGCGGTCGGCAATCATTTGTCCAGGAGTGAAACGGCCGCCGCCTAGAGGATCAGAGCTGGTTAGCTTGGCGGTTGCGCTGCTGGATGGGATACGTGGGGAACGGGAGGGAGTTGGAGTGGAGGAAGGCCTGCGCGGCGTCAGGGGAGGAGAAGGCGGCGCGATGGTCTCCTGCTCGGGGCTGAGTTCGCTGGAGTCGATGGTGGCAGCCGTGTTCAGGTCGAGAACTCCGCCACAGTCGGAGCAGAACCGGCCGTTGGAAGAAACCTGTGCGCCACAGGAGGAACAGTACATGGGAGGCGAGATTCTACCATCCGGGAGGGCTCGCGGCGAAACCGCCGCGACAACTCCCAGCGAGATTTATGAGATGCGCTCGACCTGCACGGCTGTTCCGTAAGCGAGGACTTCGGTCACGCCCTGCATGACTTCAGTGGCGTCGTAGCGCATGCAGATAACGGCGTTGGCTCCGTGTTCGCCGGCGTGCTGCAGGAGGAGTTCGTATGCGTCTTCGCGCGTTTTCTCGCAAAGATTGGTGAGAATGGTGATATTGCCGCCGACGATGGTTTGCAGAGCGGCGCCGAGGTTTCCGATCACGCTGCGCGACCTGACGATGATGCCGCGCACAATTCCGAAATTGCGCACGATACGGTAACCCGGGAGTTCGGTGCCAGTTGTGACCATTGCGGTGTCCACGCGAGTGACCATCTGATTTCTCCTTTGATAGACGTTTACCTGTGCGATTCTAGCGGCGCACGCGGCCATGCGCGAGGGCTGAGTGTCTGCTATTCTCGAAAGGCGTGGAAATCTTATTCTATTTTCTGGCGATTCCGCAGATCCTTCTGGGACTGTACCTGATCGGGCTGGGACTGCAGTGGCTGGGGTATGCGCGGCGACGCATGCACACCGATCCGGGATTTTATTCACCGAAGGTTGCAGTGCTGTGTCCTTGCAAGGGAATTGAGGCGGCGCTGGAGCGCAACCTGGTTGCGTTAACCGAATTCGATTATCAAAACTACGAGATTTTTTTCCTGATTGCGTCGGCCACGGATCCGGCATACAACATCGTGAAGCGCGTTGTGGGATCGTCGAGAGCGAAGGCGCATGTGGTGCTGACGGAAAAGCCAGATGGATGCGGCGAGAAAGTGAACAACTTGCGGCTGGGGATCGTGCAATTGGCGCCAGAGTTCGATGTGCTGACATTTGTCGATTCCGACGGGCGCCCCGGAAAGAACTGGCTGCACCGGATGGTAGCGCCGTTGAGCGACTCGCGCATTGGGGCTACGACGACGATGCGATGGCTACTGCCGAACCGAAGTAATTTCGCGACGGCGCTGCTGGCGGCGTGGAATGCGCCGATCGTCACGATGCTCAGCGAAAAGGGGAAGAATTTCTGTTGGGGCGGCGGAACGGCGATACGGCGGAGCGTGTTCGATCAATCGGGAGTGGTAGAGGAATGGCAGCATTCCGTCAGCGATGATTATTCGATGACGCGGGCGCTGGAACGGGCGGGACGGTCGATTGTTTTTTTACCTGAGTGCATCGTGCCCTCTTTTGTGGAGACGGACTTTACAGGGTTGATGGAATTTACGAACCGGCAAGTCTTGATTACGCGCGTGTATGCGGAAAAAATGTGGGGTCTGGCGGCCGGAACGCACCTGCTCTACTGCTTGTCACTCGTTCTTGGAACGATTCTGACGCTGGGAGATTTTCTGGCGACGCGACCGGCGTTTCATCTGGCGGCGCTAACGTTTTTGCCGGTGTTGCTGGCAATGATACGAGGCGCGCTGCGAGCGGCCGGCGTCTCGGAAGTTTTGCCGGCATATCGTTCGCAAATCGCGAGCCAAGGGTGGATCTATGTCTTTCTGACAGTATTCATCCCGTTTCTGTACGTAGCGAACTTTATCACTTCACTGGTCACGCGCAAGATACGTTGGCGTGGGGTTACGTATGAGCTGATTGCCCCGGAGCAGACGCGGATCCTGTCTTATTAAGTAAGACTGGGCAGTAGCAAAAGTTGGACGGTAGGAAGTTTTCCACAGAAGAATTTCCACAGGCATTTTTCCACAGGACATCTAGCAAAAAGTTTTTCACAGGGTAGGGCACATCAGTGGCCCTTCGGAGCGCTTTCTTTCTTTGTGACTAATCGTTCATGGTCGAGGGCGCGCCGATTCCCAATGCGGAACATGAAGGTTAGATTGAGGAGAGACCGGGAATTATGGAAAAATTTCGTGTACCGTGCAATTCCTACTCGCGAATTGATCCAATTCGAGCCAATAGGCAGACCTAAGTACTCCACTTCTGAACGACTTGTGATAATTGGAATTCGGAAGGATAAGTGCACAGATGAAGCGGTTCAAGTTCTTGACGCAGGCGAACTGGCAGGGAGCTCCTTCTCGCGGCTGGGTGTGGCCTCTGAGGGTCCAGGCACCGGCTGCAAAGCCCTCTGTTTCGGCTTCTTACCTGACCGCTTGCCTACGGATAGTGGCTTGCCTCCTGACGGGGGTTCAATCTAAAAAAGAAGGCTCCGCTTGTCCCGCGAAGCCGCATACTGAGGGGTGCGTGTGAAGCTTATCCGCAGAAGTGAACAGCATCATCCTTTGAACGGTGTCCGCCCGGCAATTCCTCGCGATCATTATTATTTTTATGAAAAGAACACGGGAGTGACCCACTTTCACGTGGAGGCAGGCCCGGATGGATGTCTTCCGGTAGACCAGGCTGCCGGATTGCTGGCGATGCACTGCATGGTCAGGGGGCAATCGCCGAGCGACTACGTGGTGATGGTCAAGGCGGAAAATGATCTGTTGGAAGGATTAACCGAAAAAGCGGAAAAGCTTTTGCAGGCAGGACATTCCGTTGGCAGCCCGGTCAAGCTCACGCGTCGCGAAGAGGAAGTGCTCGGAGGCGTGATGAAGAGCTTAGCGAACAAGGAGATCGCCGCGACGCTGAATCTTTCCGAGCGGACGGTGAAATTTCATGTTTCGTCGCTGCTGGCCAAGTTCCACGTCCGCGGGCGAATGGAGTTGGTGCGCGAAGCCTCTCGCAATACCATGGGGCCGATGACGATGCCAGTGCCGATGCCCATCGCTACACGGGAGGCGCGGACGTATGCGCCGGTACCGCAGAGTTATAACACTGGATCGAGGAGCGCTGCCGTTGTTCCACTCGCGAAGCGATCCATGATGGCTTAGTCGAGACTTAGAGACAGGAAGACTGATGAAACATGAAGGCCCGGTCCGAGGGGACCGGGCCTTCGTATTTGGCGTGTAGGGGCTGAAGAATTATCTACTTCTTTGCAGCGGCGTAAAGCTGGGCGGCAGAGTCCCAGTTAACGACGTTCCACCACGCTTTGATGTAATCACCGCGCACGTTTTGATATTTCAAATAGTAGGCGTGCTCCCAGACATCGAGACCGAGCACGGCTTTGGCGCCCAGGGAAAATGGAGTGTCCTGATTGGGAGTCGAATCGATCGCGAGCTTGCCGTCCTTGACGACGAGCCAGGCCCAACCGGAGCCGAAGCGGCCTAAGCCAGCGGCGGCGAATTTTTCCTGAAAGCCGACGAAGGAACCGAAAGTCGAGACGATTGCGGCTCCGAGATCGCCGGTGGGTTCGCCGCCACCACCCTTTTTCATCTGGGTCCAGAAGAGCGAATGATTCCAATGGCCGCCGGCATTGTTGCGGACTGCGCCTCGAATATTCTCCGGAATGGAGTCGAGGCTCTTTAGAAGATCTTCCAGCGACTTGGCTTGAAGATCGGCGTGGCCGTCGAGCGCCTTGTTCAAGTTGGTGACGTAGGCGCCATGGTGCTTGTCGTGATGAATTTCCATGGTCTTGGCGTCGATGTAGGGTTCGAGAGCGTCGAAAGAGTACGGCAACGGTGGGACGGTAAATGCCACGGGTTTTTCCTCCAGTTTAAGATTTGAAACAAACTCTAAAGCAGTGCCGGAATGCAAAGCCGAAGAAACGCTGCTGCCCGCTCCAAGCAATCCCGCACCGACAATCCCGGTGTTAACCAGGAAATTCCGGCGATTCATGGGGATCTCCTGCGGCGAGGAGGGTGGTCAGCCGAATGACTGAAACATAAGGCTCAATCAACCAAACGTATCATACCGCTCAACATGCAGGCGGCTCAATGCCACGATGATTCCGTGGCGATGGGCCGACTTATGTGCGGCAGAACGAAACGATGAGACTCGCCACAGTTATTGGATGCGGGAAAGAGCCCATCGGGCAGACTCGACGATGAGCGGCTCGGGAGAGTTGGAAAGCCGGGTCAAGAGTGTGCAAATCCTTTCGTGTTGGGCCGAGCCGCGTACGGGGGCCGAATTGCCGAGGGCAATGCAGGCGTTGCGCAACAAGCCGCGCCACTTGGTGCGCCGGATTGGACTTCCGCGAAATACCTCGCGGAATTGGACTTCATCGAGCGCGGCCAGCCACTCGAGATGCGGCAGGAAGAGAGATTCTTCTTTGTCGGACGAGGCTACGGAAGTTGGCATTTCGGTTGAGTGCGTCTCCTTTTGCCGTGGAAAAATGCGAGGCTGGAATTCCTCGGACCGCGTCACGGGGGCGCGGCGATTCCAGGGGCAAACGTCCTGGCAGATATCGCAACCAAAGACGTGCAAGCCCATAGGCTCGCGCAAATTTTCGGGGATGCTGGTGCGATGCTCGATCGTTAGATAGGAGATGCAGAGGCGGGCATCCATCACGTAGGGTTCTACGAACGCATCGGTGGGGCAAGCATCGATACATTTTGTGCAAGAGCCACAAAGATCTGGGGGAGGTGGCTGGGCTGGTCCCAGTGACGAGGGGATATCGAGCGTTGTGAGGATCACGCCGAGAAAAAACCAGGAGCCGAGCTTGGAGTTCAGCAGCAGCGTATTCTTTCCGATCCAGCCAAGGCCTGCGTGCCTTGCGAATACGCGCTCGTGCAGAGGGCCGGTGTCCGCGTAGATTCGCGATTCATGGGGTTCTGTGAAACGCTCTGGAAGGCTGCTTGCCAGGCTTTTGAGCTTCTGTCGTAGGACTTCGTGATAGTCCTGTCCCCAGGCATAACGAGAGATCCAGCCGCGTGGCTCTGCTTCCTGTTGGCTGTGAACATCGATGGAGTGGGGCTGGGAAGAGTTGTAGTTCAATGCACAGACAATGACGCTTCCGATCCCTGGCATTACACTTTGGGGATTAGCGCGGCGCTCGTCAGCGAGATACTTCATTTCTCCTGCGTAGCCACGCGCGAGCCATTCTTTGGTGAGGTCCAGTTCAGGGAATTTTTCGGCGCGCACCACTCCGCATAGATCGAAGCCCAGGGCGATTGCCCGGTCGACTATCCACGCGGTTTCAGAAGCGCTGTTCATGGAAATGGAACGCGAATGGCCATGGAACAATTGTGCCGCAGAAAGACGTGCGACGCGACTGATCGAGGGATGCTGGGCTATGGTCCGTGGAGACGCGAAAGCTACTTAAAACTGCTCAAAGCGGTGCTTTCCTCGGTGTAAACATCGAAAACGGTGTAAAGCTTGGTGAGTTGGAGCAGGTCGTGCACCTTTTTCGTCAAGTGCAGGAGTTTCAACTCGCCACCACGACCCTTCGCTGTCGTGTAGGCGCTGACGAGCTCGCCGATGCCAGAGCTGTCGATGTAGTCCACGTCTGCGAGGTTGAGCACGATATGGATCCGCTTATCGTCCAGCAGACCCCGGATCGTCTTGCGAAGCAAGGCGCTGCCTTCGCCCAGTGTGATCTTGCCGCTGAGGTCTACCACGGTGGCCTGAGCCGCATCTCGATGTGTTGCACGCAAAGCCATGATTTCCTCTAGGCCCCCTGGGGCGGGGTGGCGCCCTGACTGCCCTGGCCATTTGTGCCAGGGTTCTCTTGCAAAGGCAGTTTTTTTGCCATGACAATTTCCGCGCCGCCCGTGCGGCCCGGCACAACGTCGAATTCGTCCATGAAGGCACGCATCAGGAATATGCCGCGGCCGGAGGTGCTGAGAAGATTTTCTTCGGCGAGCGGGTCGGGCACATCAGAGAGAGTAAAACCAGTGCCTTCATCAAGGACGTGGATGATCATTTTTTCGCCGGTGAGATCAACGGCCAGATGAATCTTCTTTTCGGGGCGCTCCTGATTGCCATAATGAAAAGCGTTGATGACACCTTCCCGCACGCTCATGCCGATCTTGTAACAATCGTCCTCGCCGAAACCGGCCGCCTCAGCTACACGAAGACACATCTCCTCTGCGAGATTGACGCTTTCCACTTGCGTCTCCAACGTGATTTCGAGGTGCTTGGGGTCTGTGCCCATGCGCGGCGCACTACTGGAGCAAAATGACCCCAAAAGAGCGCACTTATCGGTAACACAGCGGCTAAACCTAAGTCAATGGAGCACTTGGGGCTTTCGAAGGGAATGCAAGACAGAGGCGGATTGGCGGGTCGACGTAGATAAAAGGAAGAGCAGACGGCTTAACACCTATGCCCAATAAGAGCGGTCCAGAGTGCGGTATTGAATCGCTTCGCTGAGGTGGCGCGGGTCGATATTTTCGGAGGCATCTAGGTCGGCAATCGTTCTGGCGACCTTTAGGATGCGGTCATGAGCGCGTGCAGAGAGCCCCAGGCGGGTGATGGCGTTCTCGAGGAGCTTTTCTCCTTCGGGGGAGATGGCGCAATGCTTGCGGATCATTTTGGGCATCATCTGGGCATTGGCGTAGGTTGTCTTTTCGGCATGGAAGCGCACAAGTTGCCTATCGCGCGCAGCGATCACGCGCTGGCGAACGGCGGCTGAATCCTCAGAGGAGGAAGGTGCGCGCAGTTCTTTGTATTTCACAGCCGGCACTTCTATGTGGATATCTATGCGGTCGAGAAGGGGACCGGAGATTTTGGAGACGTAGCGCTGGATCATGGGCGGCGTGCAGTGGCATTCGCGCGTGGGATCGCCAAAATAACCACAGGGGCAGGGATTCATAGCCGCGGCGAGCATGAACCGCGAGGGGAAGGTGACCGAGACAGCCGCACGGGATATCGTGACTGAGCCATCTTCGAGCGGCTGGCGCATGACCTCGAGAACGTTGCGCTGAAATTCGGGAAGCTCATCGAGGAAGAGGACGCCATTGTGGCCAAGCGAGACTTCGCCAGGGCGCGGCACCGCGCCGCCGCCGATTAAACCGGCGTCGCTGATGGTGTGATGCGGAGAACGGTAAGGGCGCGTGCCGACTAGACCGCGGCTGTCTTCGAGAACGCCTGCAACGCTGTGAATGCGCGTGGTCTCAATGGCTTCGTCTAGAGACATGGGCGGGAGAATTGTGGGGATGCGCTTGGCGAGCATGGTCTTGCCGGCGCCGGGAGGCCCGATAAACAGGATGTTGTGACCGCCAGCGCATGCGACTTCGAGAGCGCGCTTAGCGGCTTGCTGCCCGTGGACGTCGCGCAGGTCGACGGAATATTGTGCGGCCTCTGAAAGCATCTGTTTGGCATCGACTACCACAGGTTGGAAAGACTCGGGCGCGTTCACCAAATCGACGGCTTGCGGCAGGGTCTTAAGGCCGAATACGTTGACTCCCTCTACTACAGCCGCCTCCCGCGCGTTTGCTTCGGGAACAGCTAAGGATTTCAGCCCAAATTCGCGTGCGGCGAGCGCCGCGGAAAGTGCGCCACGAACTGACCGAATACTTCCATCGAGCGAGAGTTCGCCGAGGAACATGCATTGGTTCAATTGTTTGCCGAAAAAGTGGCCCATGCAACCGACTAGACCTAAGGCCATCGGGAGATCAAACGCCGATCCTTCTTTGCGAACGTCTGCGGGAGCGAGGTTAATGGTGACGCCCTGGCCGTGCGGAAACTCGAAACCGCAATTGCGGAGCGCGGACTTGATGCGCTCCCGACTCTCCTTGACTGCATTGTCCGGGAGGCCAACGACATTGAAGTCCTGCATACGGGCGGAACCCACGTCGACTTCCACTTCGACGAGGTAGGCGTCGATGCCGTAGACCGAGGCGCTTTGTGTTTTGAAAAGCATGGTTAAGGGAAGCCAAAGTGCAGCGACGGCAGCATAAATCAATAAGGTAAGATACACCAGAGATAATCTTAGAGAATGGGGGGCTAAAGGCTTAGCTGAAGCCGAGCACAGGATGGGGCGCGTAGGGCTCCTCGAGAGAAGCTATCTCTTCCGGCGTGAGACGCAGGGAGAGTGCCGCGATGGCATCCATAAGGTGATGAGGCTTGGTGGCGCCGACGATTGGCGAGGTAACAAAGGGCTTGCTGAGCATCCACGCTAATGCCAGCTGGGCGTGCGGAACGCCTCGCTTGGTAGAGAGTTCGCTCAAGCGGTCAACAACTCTGTGATCTGCCTCTTCCGTCTTTGAGTAAAGTGTCTTGCCGAACTGATCGGTGTCAAAGCGTTTGGTATTTTCCGATTGCCACGGGCGGGCCAGGCGGCCGCGTGCGAGGGGACTCCAGGGGATGACACCAATTCCTTCGGACTGGCAGAGTGGCATCATTTCGCGTTCTTCCTCGCGATAGACCAGGTTGTAGTAATTCTGCATGGAGACGAACCGAGTCCATCCATGGAGATCGGCGAGGTAGAGCGCTTTCGCGAACTGCCAAGAATACATGGACGAAGCCCCGATATAGCGAGCCTTACCGGATTTCACGACATCGTGAAGAGCTTCGAGCGTTTCCTCGATAGGCGTTTCGTAGTCCCATCGATGTGTCTGGTATAAATCGACGTAATCGCTGCCTAGACGTCGAAGGCTCTGCTCGAGTTCGTAAAAGATGGCTTTGCGCGAAAGGCCGCGGCCATTGGGCTCATCGCGCATCACTCCGTGGACCTTCGTGGCAATGACGACGGATTCACGCCGAACGTTTGCTTTGAGAAAACGGCCCAGAACTTCTTCGCTTGCGCCCGCCGAATAAACGTTGGCGGTGTCGAAGAAATTTATGCCAACTTCAAGCGCCTGCCGCAGAAAGGGCTGGCTTTCCTCTTCGTTGAGAGCCCACGCGTGGCTGCCTGGCTTGATTTTGCCGGTGGCGGGCGCGCCGTAGGTCATGCAGCCCAAGCAGATGCGGGAGACTTTTAGTCCGGTCTTTCCGAGATTGACGTAGTCCATCGCTTCTCCTGTGCGCGTCCAGCGGATTCATTCGATGCAGGTGCCTAGAGTAGCGTGATGCGAGTTGCGATTCCAACTATGCTTTCTCAGAGGATCCTACGCCGTAGATGGCCAAAACATCTTTGAGAGTGACTACGCCTTCGAGTTTGTGAATATTGCCGCGGTTGACGACCGGGAGTGCATTTACCTGACACGCACCCATGCGATCCAGTGCAAGGCTAAGGGGGTGATCCACATGGAGATGAGGAAAGTCTTCTGCATCGAGCAGATCTTTGAGGTGTTTGGCATCGGGAGTGGCGGCCGCGGCCTGTTGGAGTTTGCCAAAGCTCAGGACACCGATCAAGCCTAGGTCGTTTGTTACGGGCCAAGCCGTGGATTCGCTCGATTGAACCTTTTCCAGAGCTTGCTGCACGGTCATGTCAACCGAAAGGACTAGGGTCGCGGGGCGCATGGCCAGGATGACCTGACGCTGGCTACCCAACTGGCGTGATTCAGTGGATGGAAGGTGGATGCCATCCTGGCGGGCCAACGATTCATAGATAGCCTGTTTTTGAAGGCGCGAAGAAATAAAGAAACTCACCAGATTCGAGATCATTAAGGGGACGATCACAGCATAGTCGCGGGTGATCTCAAAAATCATGACGACCGAAGTCATGGGAGCGCGGACAATGCCGGCAAAGGCCGTGCCCATGCCAACGAGAGCATACGCCCCCGCCGTCGCCACATGCTGGGGAAACAGGTTGTGGGCCACGGTACCGATGGCGCCTCCAAGCATCGCCCCCAGAAACAAACTGGGGCCAAAAATGCCGCCGGCGTTTCCGGAGGCATAGCTGGTCGTGACCGCGAAGAGCTTTAGAACCAGAAGTAAAACCATCAAGCGCAGCGCCATTCCTCCGTTCAAAACCGCACCGACATGCTCGTAGCCCACGCCGAGCACTTGTGGAACAAACCAGCCCATCACGCCAACCAACACACCGCCGACGACGGGTTGGAACGGAAGTGTCTTCCGAGGAAATTTTAGAAATCGTTCGCGCATGCCGAGCAGCAGCTTTGTGAAAGCCACAGATACAAGGCCGCCGGCGACGCCGAGTACAGCGTAAATCGCGAATTCCCAGGGATTCACAAGCTGGTATTGCGGAACCTTAAAAAGCGGATCATTGCCCAGTACCAACCGCAGCACCCCCCAGGAGGTGGCGGAGGCCAGCACAACCGACCCGAGCACGGGCGCATGGAGATCACCCACGATTTCCTCAAGGGCAAACAAGACTGCTGCCAAAGGCGTGTTGAATGCAGCCGCGATGGCCGCAGCCGCAGCAACGGGAATAAGGGCCTTCACTTTTTCGGGGCGCAGACCCAGTTGCCGTCCCAGCACGGAAGCGATGCCGGCGCCGACCTGCACGGTCGGGCCTTCACGTCCCAAAGGAATGCCGCTGGCCAGCGTGACGGACGTGCAGAAGAACTTACCGAACATTGTGGCGGCAGTGATGTGGCCTTCGCGGGCGTACAGAGCTGCCTTCGTTTGTGGGACGCCGCTGCCACGCGCGTCAGGAAAAAAACGGTAGAGCAAATATCCCATGACAAGGGAGCCGGCGATGGGTATGAGAACGCGGTGCCATGCGGCTCCTCCAGGGGGATAGAGACGGGAGCCCACTCTCTCGGTTAACAGGATGAAGACGACAGCCATTAGACCAACGAGGGCGCCAATGAGCAGCGTCAGGACCAGGAAAACTTGTTCCTCACGCTCATTGAGCAGGGCATTCCACTGGCGTGACGGCGATTTCCACCAACTTGTCTGAATCTGTTCCACTGGCGGCGTCATTTCATTCGTAACGCTCTGCTTGTCTTCCCACCAAGAGATGTTTCAATTTGAGCGTTCGTTCACGGCGTCGCTCTTCTTCCAGATGGCGGGCCCGCGCTTTCAGCAAATCATCCAGAGAAATGAGGCCCACAAATTTTCTAGAGGACCGTTCAACCACCGGCATCCGCGTAACGCTTTTTTCAGCCATGCGATAGACAACTACGCGCAAGATTTCGTCTGGATTTGTTTCTACCATGTTTGGACGAACCAATTCTCCGAGCCGGCATTGCAGTATGGCATCACCATCATGTTCAATCCTGGCGCGGATATCTCCCCGAGTCACCACGCCTACAAGTTTGCGTTCGATATCCACCACCGGCAACAACCGCTGCCTTTGCGAAAGGTCGACATCCAGTGAATTCACCACTTCTCCGATACTCGCTTCGGCGGATAATACGACGACATTCGATCTCATAACTTCACGGACAAAAAGAATCTCCAGTGGATCGACGCTGTATTCGCGGCTCAGGTGATAACCGCGCCGGGCGACTTTCTCTGTCAAGATGGATCTGTTCAAGGTCAAAACCGTAAAGGCATGAGCGATCACGCTGCCCACGAGGAGCGGCAAGAAAACATTGGCATCATGTGTCAGCTCAAAGGCAAACACGATGCTAGTAAATGGAGAGCGCATCGTGCCGCCAAGAATCGCACCCATGCTGATCAGTGGCCAGAAACCGGCGCCTTCGTTGGGCAGAAACATCGCTTCCAATCCGCCTAGCGCTCCGCCCATCATAAGTAGCGGCGCTAAAACGCCACCAGATGTGCCCGAACCGAGCGAGACAGCCCAAATGAACCACTTAACCAAGAGCACGCCCAAAATGACTTTCGTCGTCACGCTGCCCTGCAACAAAGCGCCGATGGTGTCGTAGCCAACACCCAGAGCCTGCGGAAAAATCAGGCCACCGACGCCGATGGCAAGACCGCCGATCGCCGGCCACCACATCCAGTGAATCTTTAGATGTTGAAATGCATCTTCGGCTGCGTAGACGGAGACGGTCAGCAAAGCTGACAAGACTCCCGCGAGTAGTCCGACAAGAGCGCAGCCCAGCAAAGCCTTTGGACCGATGAACAGTGGGTGTTCAGGCACCGGAAAGAGAGGGCCGAAGCCCAGAATGTAACGCCGAGCGACCGCGGCAACGGCGCTGGCCAAGGCGACGGGAATAAGACTACGCGGTTTCCATTCGAAGAGCAGAAGTTCGACTGCGAGCAACACTGCGGCCACGGGCGAAGCGAAAGTGGCGGACATTCCACCTGCCGCGCCAGCCACCAGGAGCGTCTTTCGTTCTGCGCTAGTCAAGTGGAAAAGCTGCGCGATCATCGAGCCGACAGCGCCGCCGGTCATAATGATTGGGCCTTCCGCGCCGAAAGGTCCACCGGATCCGATAGAAATTGCGGAGGAGAGCGGCTTCAGTAACGCGACTTTTGGCTCGACGCGGCTGCCGCTGATCAAGATCGCTTCGATAGCTTCCGGAATGCCGTGACCGCGAATGCGTTCTGAACCGTAGCGCGCCATGAGGCCAATGATTAGCGCACCGCCAATGGGAATGAGAACACTATAGAAACCCAGATGGTTTCCAGCCGGAGAAACCATGGCTGTGTTCCACCTGCCAAAATAAAATAGGTTGGTGAATAAGCCGATCAATCGGAGCAGCGCGAGAGCGACGAACGCGCATGCGACTCCGATTAGCATGGCCAGGCAGGAGATCGGAATGACGCGCGACGTGGTTGTAAAGTCTCCCAACTCTTCGGGCTGAGCGGGAGTTTGCCGGTTTGATCCTACGTTTGGAATGGATTCTTGGTTATCGTCGGGCACGATTGAGTCGCACTTCCTTCTTTGGAGATTTCTTCACGCGAGGGTCGCTCTTATGCCCGCGCTCAAGAAGGGCTTCGATGGCGCCAACCAGCGCCTCGCCGCTGGTACGCAGTTCGCTGATGCGGTTGCGGGCAACTTGCGCAAGTAACCGCTCGCCCCGTGGCAGCAGAGTGACGAAGACGCGGCGGCGGTCGTCACGGCTGCGCGTTCTGCGGACATACGCGTGAGTCTCGAGGCGATCAATGAGTTCGACGGCGCTGTGGTGTTTCAGCACCAACCTTTCCGCGAGCGTCTGAATAGTTGCTTCGCTGCCTTCGGGGAGCCCCCGAATGGCAAGCAGCATCAAGTACTGCTGGGGCTCGAGACCGACGGCCCGTGCCTTGGCGTCTCCTTCGCGCAGAAAATGGCGGATGCGGTAACGCAACTCAGCCAGGGCGCGGTACTCGGCGGGGGTAATCTCCAGTCCCATGGACCAAGTATATCGTAATGCGATATACCTTGCTACGCGGAGAGTTGCAACAGTTCGCTAGCTGCAATCGGTCAAGTTAGCGGAAGAGGTTCATAGCTCTTTACGGAAGGCTTTTTGCGTTTTGTAGTGTTCGTACCCCAGGCGTTCGTAAAATTTGTGGGCGCGCTCGCGGATGACGTTCGATCGCACCGACATACTCGGGCAGCCGCGTTTATGGGCCCAATCTTCGGCAGCTCGGAGCAGGTGCGCGCCAGCTCCAAGACTTCGCTGTCCTTCGGCCACGATCAGGCCATTCAATTCCGCGCGAGTGCCAACTTCCACCAGGTGCGTGACGCTGACGTGGGCCCAGCCTACAACTCCGGAATCACCCGATTCCGCCACAAACAACGCGTTTTGAGAGGCGGGCTTCAACCGCCGCAATCGCTTTCTAATCTCGGCAGCCGTCGTCGGATACCCGAGTTGCCCGCTGAGGTGTGCCAGTTGCGGAGCATCGCCCACGCGGGCGCGGCGTATCTTCACTTCCGGATTCCCGTGTTTCTTCCTCATCCATCAACCTGCTTTCTTTCGCAGGCGTTTTTGCACGGCTGCGCTCTTTAGTTCGCGGAGCGCGTCGGCAGCAATCCAACGCGCCGTGCGCGATTCCTGGAGACGAATGCGCTCTGCGAAACGAATCGCAGCCGCATTGAGCCGCAGATTTCTTTTTCCTATATTCCGAAGGGCCCAGTTGACCGCTTTTCGAACAAAGTTGCGGTCGTCGTTCGCTTCGCGCTCGACCAAAGTAAGAACTTTTTCGAAGCGATCATCACCGGCGGTTTTGTCTTTGTAGCTCAAATACGCCGCTAAGGAGAAGGCAGCGCGCTTCTCGAACTCCGGCCGCCGGCTGCTCCACTTATGGACTTTTTCCCATGCGGGCTTCGCACCCGCATACAGATAGCAGCACGCCGCGTCGACCAGATCCCAGGAATCGAACTCTCGAACCCATCGCTCCATCTGCGCGGCAGTGATTCTCTCCGACTCGCCAATCAGTGTGGCGAGGATTCTTGCTTCGTGGATGCCGGAGGACCACAACTCCTCAGCCAGCGATTGGTTCTTGCCAATGTGCTTCGCGAAGGCGTGCAGCGCGGGCGTGGAAATTCCGTATGCCTTCGGAACGTTTACGCCAAAATAAGACAGCTTTGCGCGCACTTTTGGATCAGCAATGCTTTTCAGCTCTCGAAGTACTTCGAGTTTTGTCCACTCCCGCGTGGATTTCGAACGGCGTGCGGAGTTAGAACGTTTTGTCGGAGTCGAGGAGGATTGTAACCGGCCCTTCATTCACTAACTCCACGGACATCATGGTCTGAAAAATTCCTGTCGCGACAGGGACGCCCATACCTTGCATTGCTCGCGTAAATTCCTCGTAAAGAGCTTTCGCCTTTTCTGGCGGCGCGGCCGTGATGAAACTCGGCCGGCGCTGACCTCGCGCGTCGCCATAGAGCGTGAACTGCGAGACGACGAGGGCGCTACCCTTTACGTCGAGTAGCGATCGATTCATTTTCCCCTGATCGTCCTCAAAAATCCGCAGGTTTGCCACCTTCTCCGCCATGGATGCGGCTACTGTTGAGGTGTCCTCGCGGCCGACCCCGAGTAAGATCATCAGCCCGGAGCCGATTTCGCCCGCTACTCGCCCCTCAACCGTCACACTCGCACGGCTCACTCTTTGCACTACGACTCGCATCCGATCTTCCTATTTGGCTTTTCGTTTCGCAGGCAAAAGCATGACGCGCACAGCAGAACCTCGCGGCGCCGGCTGGCACCTTGGGCAGAAGTAGCTGCTGCGCCCGGCCACAATCGCGCGCCGGATCAACACGCCACACCGGTAGCATCCTTCACCCTCGCGCCCGTAAGCACGGTGGTGGCGCTGATATTCGCCCGGCCGGCCCTCCGCGTCAAGAAAATCGGAAATTGACGAGCCACGCATAAGGATGGCTTTTTCCAGAATTTCGCGAAGCACACGCCGCAGAGTGGAAGCCTCGCCTTTCTTCAGCGTTCTTCCAAGCCGCGCTGGATGAATTTTCGCGCGCCATAGACTTTCGTCCGCATAGATATTGCCAACGCCACGCAGAAAACTTTGATCCAGCAAGAGTGCCTTTATCCTTGCGCTCCGGGAGCGCGTCTGCCGTACAAATTCTTCAGCGCTGATTTCCAGGGGATCGGCGCCGAACGCGCGCAATTCTTCCGCGAGCGGCTCTGCGGAAAGGTAGGCTAAGCGCCCAAAACGGCGCGCATCGGTGTAACGGAGCTCGCGGTCATCGTCAAGCCCGAAACACGCATGAGTATGTTTTTCGCAGGGCTGGCCTGCGGGGTTGGACGCGATTTGTCCGGTCATTCCCAGGTGCACGAGGAGCGCTGCAGGAGCAGCGTCGCCGTTTGCAGTTGGAGAGGCTCCCTCTACCGGCGAAAGCCGCAGCAGCATGAACTTGCCATAGCGCTCCACCGCTTCGATCTGTCTGCCAGGCAGATGCTCTTCCAGCGCGCTAGGGTCATCGATAAAATCCGTTTTTCCCAACCGCACGGACAGTATACGGCGTCCAACGATCGTACGCCGCAAACCGCGCGCTACAGTCTCGACTTCAGGTAGTTCTGGCATGAGGGGATCGCAAACAAAATAACACATCCCCTTGCCGCAACGCAGGCCGGCGACACAAAGCTAGGAAGATCCGCGCCCAAGCGCAAATTCTTACGAGTTACTTCTTCTGATAGTTCGGATACGGCGGAGGCCCCGGAATCACAACTGGGTGCGCCTTCAAGGCCTCCAGTGTGACCTGTACCGCGCGTTCGAGTTGCGCATCGTGCCCAGCCGCGACAGAAGCTGGATCGTTTTCCACTTCGATGTCTGGCGCTATACCGTGATTCTCTACTTCCCACTCGTTGTGCAATCCGAAAATCGCCACACGCGGAGAGGTAATGAAGCCGCCATCCATCAGCGGCGGGTAGTTGTAAATGCCGACGAGCCCGCCCCAGGTTCGCGTCCCAACGAGCGGCCCTACTTTGTCTTGTTTGAACATCCACGGCAAAGCGTCTCCGCCGGAGCCAGACATTTCGTTGATGACCATCGTTTTCGGGCCGTAGATTTGAGCGAGCGGCGAGCAGAACTCCTCGCCTTCCCGCGTAACGTTGCAATTGCGTAGCGGCCGTTTGAGCAAGTCGATAATGTAGTCGGCGATCTCGCCGCCGTGGTTGTAGCGCTCGTCGATGACGGCGGCTTGTTTGCCAACCTGTGCAAAGTAGTAGCGGTTGAAATTGATGAAGCCGCCGGTCGCTGTGTCGGGCACGTGTACGTACGCGACCTTGCCGCCGCTCATCTGATCGACTTTGCGCCGGTTGTCCTCTTCCCAAGCGAGGTTGCGCAAGGGAAACTCGCTTGGGAGGGGCACGACGGTCACTTCGCGAGCATCTTTGCCGTCCGCGCTGGGGCCAACCTTGATTTTGATTTGCGTGCCACCTGTGTTCTCGAAGTAGCTATAGACGTCTACCGGCGGGCGCACTTCGCGGCCGCTCACTTCGAGTAGATAGTCTCCGACTTTGACGTCGACACCGGGCTGCGTCAGTGGCGCGCGCAGTTCCGGATTCCAATTTTCACCGTTGAATATCCGCGCAAAGCGGTAGCGGCCGTTTTCCACTTTATAGTCCGCCCCCAGGAGCCCGCCTTTGACTCTCCTGGGCTGCGGCACGTCGCCGCCTGCGATGAACATATGCCCAACGGTAAGCTCGCCGAGCATCTCTTCAAACAGATGGTTGACGTCGGCGCGGCCTCCCGCACCTTTCAAATAGGGCGCATATTTTTTCTCAATGGCGGAGATGCTCAGACCGTGGTGGTTGGGATCGTAAAAGAAGTCGCGCTCGATCCGCCAGACTTCGTGATACATCTGATTCCACTCGACACGTGGATCGGTGTAGACCTCCATTCCATCCAGATTCAGAGCGCCTTCTCCCGCCTTGGGCGCGGCGGCTGTCCCGGCAATGAACCATCCTGGCCCTTGACGGTACAATACCTTTTCTCCACTGGCCGAAACCGTGAAGTTCCGGAGCCCTCCCAGGAACGGTTCCGTTTTGCGTGTGCTGAGATCAAATTTGGAAACGGAGACAGGCGTCGGCTCAGTGAGGCTAGGCACATCAGGGATCTCACTCAAGAACAGGACGCCAGCCTTGCCGGTATCCAGTCCGATGTAATTGGCCGCCTTGATGGGCATCGCCACGATCCTCTGGCCGATGCCATCCAAATCTAGGGTGACCTTCACTTCCTCTTTCTTGTCGCCTTCTTTCCCTTTATCCGCATCTTTGGCTTTGTCCGCTTCTTTACCTTTTTCGTCGCTGGCGGCTTTCTCCTCATCGCTCTGCGGCACGACGGGCGAGGCATCACCTTTTTTCAGCACGACGGCGTAAATGCTTCTCGAAATAGGGTGCTGGAAGCTGGATAAGTCCAGCCACCCAATGGAAAGTCCGATGTCCGTGCTGACGGCGAAGTAGAGGGATTTTCCGTTCTTGTCGAACACTGGATAACGTGCATCGCTCGTTCCATCCGTTATCTGCGACTCCTTCCCTGTCTCCAGTGAATACACAAAGATGTTGCGCATGTGATTTTCAAGAAACTTCGCATAGGTCAGCCACTTGCTGTCCGGGGACCACGTTTCATTCATCGCAGAAGACGGATCCTCGTATCGATCCGATGTAACCTTGATCGGAGCTCCTTTCTCTACATCCACGTACCAGAGATTCATGCGCTTGTCCGTGTATGCAATCTTCTTGCTGTCCGGCGACCACGTTGTGCCGTAGAAGAACGAAGGGGGATTGCCCAAACTGATTTTTTTCACCGCGCCAGATCCAGTTTGATCCACGATGTGTAGCGCATATTCGCCGGATTCATCGGAGAAAAACGCGATCGACTTCCCGTCGGGCGACCAAGCCGGGTCACGTTCAGCAACGGCAGTCGTGCGCGTGAGATTTCGTACGTCACCCTTTTCCGCGGGAACTGTCAGGATTTCGCCGCGCGCTTCGAAGACCGCTCGCACGCCCGTCGGCGATATGGCGGCATTTTGAATTTTGTCTCCCACCTTTTCATAGTGGGGCCGAGTCGCCGGCAAATCACCGGAGATGTGAATCGCAACTTTGCTTGCTTTCTCAGTTTTCAGATCGAGGGTGTAGATTCCGCCGAATTGTTCATAGACCAGAGCATCGGGGCCAGCGGAGAGGGATTTCAGGTCGAGTCCCTTGTTGTCCAGCACCTGCTTGACGGTCTTCGTTTTTGTATCGTAGGCAAAAATCGTTACGGCGCCTTTGCGGTCCGACAGAAAATAGACCGTGTCGCCAACCCAGACGGGGTCGTCGTCGTTCGAATTCTCGCGAGTCACTTTCTCGAGCTGCAGATCGCTCAAGCGAAGCAAATAGATGGGCGTGGTCTGCCCGCCGTGATACCTCTTCCAAGCCACTTGCCACTTGAGATTTGGCACATACGCAATCCGTGTGGCGTCCGGCGAATAGGAAGCCGCTTCGCCGCGCCACATCGGCAGAACTTCTGGAACGCCTCCTTCGACCGGCACGGTATACAAGCGGTCAAAGTCTGCATACGCCTCGCGTGGCGAACTGATCAAAACTTTCTTGCCGTCCGGAGTCCATCCCTCGACGACATCAGGGTCAGGATGCCAGGTCAGTCGCTTGGGTTCACCGCCTTCGGCGGGCATCACATAAGCGTCGATGTTACCGTCGTACTGGCCGCTAAACGCGATCCAGCTTCCATCGGGAGAAAATCTCGGCCGGCTCTCGTGGCCCCCAGTCGTTAGCTGGCGAGCCTCCCCGCCGTCTCGTGGCACGCTCCACAGATATCCGCCGTAAACGAAAACAATTTGTGTCTTACTCATCGTTGGCGACTGCACGAGCAGCGGATTTTCCTCCGCTGCGGCAATCCGGCTTACGTTGCAAACCAACCCAAACAGCAGGGCCCCAATCATTGCCGAGATTCGAAAACGCATCATTCCTCCTGAAGAACTCTGAACAAATTCTTGGGCCACTCTAATGGCGCGGAATCTTTTTATTTCTGCGCCCCTGCTGGTGGCGGCCAAAAGCCAGGATCGCTGATAGGTCGCTGATCCAGTTTATCCGCATACTTTTTCACAGCCGGACCAATGGCCGAAGCTTTTCCGATCAGCACGAAAACTAAATTATCCAGCGGAAAATGCTTTTCGATCGTCTGCTTGGCCATTGGGAGCGTTACGGCGTCGATACGGGCTTCTAGCTGATTCACTTCGTCGTCGCCAAGACCGTAGAACTCGTTGACCACAATGCGCCGGACGAGCTGGCCCGAAGTCTCTATGGTCGGCGGAAATTGCCCCTTGATGTAGCTCTTCGCCGACTTCAATTGCTCCTCGGTGACACCGTTCTTATGGAGCTTCTCCAAAATCTGAAGCGCAAGGTCGATCGCCGGAGTCGTCGTTTCATTCTTCGTAAAGCTGGCTATTTCGAATGGTCCGGGCGCTTTGCGAGAATCAAAAAACGATCGCGCCCCATAGCTATATCCCGACTCGACGCGGAGCGCTTCATTCAGCTCGGAGGTGAACCTCCCACCGAAAATCGTGTTGACCACGCGGATGGCCACGCGATCCGGCTCGTTCACAGAGGTTCCGACGTTTCCAATCGCGAAATAGGTTTGCGTGGCATCGGGCTTGTCGATCAGCAGGATCCTTTTCCCCTTTGCTGGCGGGATCGCGACGATGGGTGCGTTTACAACTGTCCGAGCAGGCCACGCGCCAAACGTTTCCTCGAGTTTCTTCCGAATTCCCGCCGCATCGAATTCACCCGCGATTCCGAGAATTGTGTTTCCAGGCGCATAGTTCGCTTCATAAAACTTCGCGATCGCCTCTCGTTTGATATTCTTCAACGATAGCTCGTCGCCGTCCGACGACCGCCCGTAGGGGTGCGCTCCGTAGAGATACCCTTCAAAATACAATCCCAATACAGCCTGCGGCTCGTCTTTGGCAGATTTCACACCGTCCAGGCTTTGCGCCAGGATTTTGTCGGTTTCGTCTTGGGGAAAAGTCGGATGAAGCAGGGCATCCGAAAAGAGCTCAAGTCCGCTGGCCAGGTCTTTGGTCAGGAATTCCGCGCTGACGGTGGTGAAATCCGCACCTGCATCGGCGCCAAACGAGCCGCCGATATAATCAATGTCAGCGGAAAATTGCTGCGCCGTACGAGTCTTTGTTCCCTTCCGCAAAAGGCCGGCCGTGACAGAAGCTAGCCCTTCCTGGCCGACGGGGTCTGCGGCGGCTCCTGTTTTTACGAGAGCAAACACATTGATCAGCGGAACGCCGCGTTTCTCCATCAGTAGCACGGTCAACCCGTTTTTGAGCACGATTTTCTCGTGCGGTGGCATGCGCAATGACTGAGCCGGTGCGGCCGCACAAATCACAAGCAAGAGCAAGAGAATGGAAGCCAGGCGCACAGAGATTCTTTGGCGTGTCATTGTTTTGCCTTCTCTTCATTCTCTGGTAGCAGCGTTGCGACCGTGCGGTTGTTCGCCCCAAAGTATTTTTTTGCCACTCGCTGCACGTCTTCTTTCGTCACCGCTGAATAATTCTTCGCTGCGTCGAAAAGCTTGTTGTAGTCACCCATGAACACTTCGTAGGTTCCTATCGTGTTGGCGCGCCCGCTGATCGTCCGCATCTCCCGGTAAAATTCAACGAGCCGGGCGTTCTTCGCTTTTTCGAGTTCCTTGTCGCTGATAGGTGAGCCTTTAACTTTGTCCAGCTCTTCGTAAATGGCTTTTTCGCAAGCCAGCGGGTCCACTCCTTGCCGCGGCTGCGCTGTGATGATGGCCAGAGTGGGATCAAATGCGGGCTCCACGTCAGCCGAAACGTCGAGCGCAAGCTGATCTTTGTCCACCAGCCGTTGGTACATGCGCGAACTCTCCCCCTGAAACAGCACACTTCGGAGAATATTCAGCGCATAGAAATCCGGGTCGTTCGTTTGCGCCACGTGATATCCGATCATCACTATGGGCAATTCAGCCGGCTTGTGCACCACCAGCCGCCGTTCCCCGAGTTGTTCGGGCTCGATAGTGGTCACAGGGGGAGGCGGCGCGTGGGACGGAATCGGCTCAATAAATTTTTCGCAGAGCTGAAAAATCTCTTCGGACGAAACATCCCCGACAACCACCATCGTGGCGTTACTGGGCGAATAGCCCATTTCAAAGTGGTGCTTCAAATCGTCCATCGTCCAATGCTCGATATCGCTCATCCAGCCTACGACCGGCCATTGATACGTATGAGCAATGAACGCCGAGGCCCAGAGCTGCTCGTCGAGCAAACCGAAATTGTTGTTGTCGACGCTCAGCCGCCGTTCGGAAGCCACCACCTCGCGCTCGGAAGCGATTTTTTTCGGATCGAACGTCAAATCTCGGATGCGGTCGGCCTCGATATCGTAAATCAGAGGCAGCGCCGACCGTGGAAACCAATCCTGATAGACCGTCACGTTTTGCGTGGTATAGGCGTTGTTCGAGCCCCCGTTCGCTTCCATCACCTTGTCGAGATCGCCCGGGCCATATTTCTTGGCGCCGTTAAACATCATGTGCTCGAAGAAATGCGAGAGGCCAGTGGTTCCGGGGTGTTCATTGCGCGAACCGATGCGGTAGAAAATATAAAGCGCCACATTAGGAATACTGTGGTCCGGCTGAACCAGCACCTTCATCCCATTTTTCAGAGTTCGAGTGCTTACTGGAAATTCTTGCGATTGACCCCACACCGGCAAAGCAAGTGTGCTCAAAGAGCACAGCAGCAACAATGCGGTCCTGCGGTACCAGATTGTTTTCATGAACCCACCTTACCCGAACCCTTTATCTAAGACGTATGTACCCTTGGAAATGTTTACGTTTATCTGGATATCCTCACGGCAGCAGCGCAAACACGCGAACAGGCCCGCCCGAACCGCCTTCCAACTTGATTGGCGCCACAACTAGAAAAGCGCCGGCTTCGGGCAGATCGCTTAAATCCGACAGATTCTCCAAATGATAGAGCCCCGCCCCGAGCGCCAGTCGATGGACTGCAAACTGCTCGGAAGCGCCGTGATCCACGCTCATTGTGTCACACCCTATACCGCCTACATTACGTTCGATCAACCGTTCCACGGCTTCAACGGAGAATCCCGGGAAGTGCATCTTTCCTTCTGCGTCCTGATTGCGATACCGACGCACATCTGGCCAACGTGATGCCCAGCCTGTCCTCAGCAGAGCGATTGCACCTTCTGGAATTTGCCCATGGCGCTCTTCCCATTCGTCAATCCGCTTGAGGAGGAGTTGATAGTCCGCATCGGCGGCGCCTTCGTTTCGAACATCAAGAACCACAGCCATTCCAAAAAATTGCTTCGCCGGGATCTGATCAAGCGGTGTCTTTCCTGGAGGAAAATGATTCGGCGCATCCAGATGCGTCCCGTAGTGCTCCAGCATCCAGAAGCTGCGGGTGAAATACCCATTCTCCTCAACAGTAGAATTGACCTTGGCTTCAAACCACTTCGGATCGCCCGGCCAAGGCACCAAACGGTCGTTGATGGCATACGCGAGGTCCAGTACTCGCGTTTTCCCGGAGAAGATTCCCTCGAACATGACGTTAGGGGAGCGGGATGCCGGGCGAGGCCACAATTCCAGCCATGCGCAGAATTTCCTGGTACTCGGCCTCAGTGATCTGCGAAACCAGCACTCGCACGTTCTTCAGAAGTTTCATCTTTTTCAAGGCGGGATTGGCGCGCATTTCGGCCAGCGTCACCTGTCTCGGCAGGCGGTCAAATGCGCGCAGGTCCGCTACCAGGTTCTTTTCTTTGTGATCGTGCGGATCGGGATAAGGGTCTCGCGTGATTTCCGCAATCGAATAGAGCGTTCTCTCCGGTGCCGAGTGATAACACAGCACCCGGTCACCTTTTCGCGCCTGTTTGAGGGCGCGAATGGCGTCGGGCTTCGACTCCGCACCATGCCACATTTCCTTGCCCTTTACGAAAAGGGTGTCCCAATGATAGTGGTGCGGGTCGGCGCTAAATATCCAGTAATGTCGTTGCGAAGTCGGAGTAGCCATCGAGGCTTCGAGTCGGCAGCAATATACACGGGGAAGACCAAAAAGCGAAACAAAATGTTGGGGTTAGCGGGCAAGGGGAACCGAGTCGTGAAAACGCTCCCGGCCTGGCAAATCCGCCATTCTTCTAACTAACTCTTTTATTTTTAATACTTTACGTGTTATTTCACGCGATATCTACAAATACTTCTTCTCCGCGCACTTCAGTCGGATAGCAAGCCACACCCATACTGGGGTTCTGAACAAGCTTTCCGGTGGTCACGTCGTACTGCCAACCATGCCAGGGGCAGGTAACAATCTTATCCTGGAGTGCTCCTTGCCCTAGGGGTCCTCCCCGGTGCAAACAAGTGTTATTGATGGCAAAGAACTTACCAGCCACGTTGGCGAG
Source organism: uncultured Acidobacteriota bacterium (assembly GCA_963718785.1). Lineage (GTDB taxonomy): Bacteria > Acidobacteriota > Terriglobia > Acidiferrales > UBA7541 > Acidiferrum. The sequence continues at coordinate 346,256 of CAVQZW010000002.1, forward strand.
CGCCACGGGCTTGCCAGCGACCTGAACTTCGTGAACGGCACCCACTGGAACTTCAGCGATCTTCGCAGCTCTCACAAACGGCATATCCACTCCTTAGGTGAATAGGTGAATGGAAACTCGACAAACAAAGTGCTTATTCAGCCTCATGTATAGGCGGCGAGTATAACTTTCGCGCTTTTCAACGTCAAAGGAACTACTAGCTCAGCTCACTTTCCAGGGGCGGGGCCGCTCGCTTTTTTCGCCATCATTTTCCAGTACGTAGCGGGGCGGAGTCGTTGAACGATGTCAATCTGGCGGGCGTCCCGCCCGATGAGGATCCGTGGTTCCCGCTTTTCGACGCCTTTCAGGATTCGCGCCGCCGCTGCTTCCGGTGAAGTGGGAGTCACTTTCTCGAAATAGTCGACCGCCGCCTGGCGTTTGGTTTCAGATGCGTGAGTTCCCAGACGCGCTCGTTTCGCGATGGGCGTATGAATGCCGCCCGGATGAACGCACGATACCGAGACGGAGGTCCCTTCGAGTTCATGCCTTACGACTTCGGTGAATCCGCGCACCGCGAATTTGCTCGCTGAATAAGCGCTCTGACCGGTGGGAGCAATAATTCCGAAGACGCTAGACAAATTTACGATCTGCGCGCGCGGCTGCTGCTTTAGAATCGGAAGAAAGTATTTCACTCCGTAAACCACGCCCCAAAAATTGATCCCCATCAGCCAGCGCAAATCGTCGATGGAGATTTCCTCGAAAGTTCCGTGGAGTGCTACTCCTGCATTGTTGATTAGCAGTGTTACGCGCCCGTGTCGTGCGACAACATCCTCAGCGAGACTTCGGACAGCGGCTTCGTCCGACACATCGAGCACGTGCGTGGAGAGCGCCGCTTGCTTGGCAGACAACAAGGCCGCTGTTTCGGCGAGCCCCTTCTCATCAATGTCTGCGATCGCCAACGCAGAACCCGCCGCAACAAGCTGTTGCGCAAGCGCGCGCCCAATCCCGCTTCCTGCGCCGGTGACCACGGCAACTCCGCCCTGAAGGAACGACATTTAGGCCCCTGCGCCCTGCACTTTGGCCAGTAGCTCGACGAATTTTTGCTTGCGCTCTGTCTGGTCGTGGCCGCCCTCTGCTTCTGCCAGCTGGGTGATGTTCATCGAGCAGAACTTCGGCCCGCACATGGAGCAGAACTTTGCCTCTTTGTAAAAATCATCCGGCAGATTTTCGTCGTGCATGGCTTTTGCGGTTGGCGGGTCGAGCGAAAGCTCAAACTGCTTGTTCCAGTCGAACAAAAACCGAGCATAACTCAGCGCATCGTCGCGATCCCTTGCTCCCGGGCGATGACGCGCCACATCCGCAGCGTGGGCGGCAATCTTGTACGCAATCACACCCTGCTTCACGTCTTCCGGATTCGGCAGACCGAGGTGCTCCTTCGGCGTGACGTAACACAGCATCGAAGCTCCGTGCCATCCGATCATCGCCGCTCCAATCGCGCTCGTAATATGGTCGTACCCCGGCGCGATGTCGATCACAAGTGGTCCCAATGTGTAGAAGGGCGCCTCGTGGCACCACTCCATCTCTTTGTCGACTTGCTCCTTGATCTTGTCCAGAGGCACATGGCCCGGGCCTTCGATCATTACCTGCACATCATGTTCCCAGGCCTTCTTGGTCAGCTCACCGAGCACCTTCAACTCGGCGAACTGGGCTGCGTCGCTGGCGTCCGCAATGCATCCCGGCCGCAGCCCGTCGCCAAAGGAGAAGCTGACGTCATGCTTCTTGAAAATTTTGCAGATCTTCTCGATATTTTCGTACAGAAAATTCTGCTTCTTGTGGTGCTCCATCCAGTGCGCCATCAGCGACCCGCCGCGACTCACAATTCCGGTAATCCGCTTCCGCACCAGCGGCACGTGCTCGCGCAGTACGCCCGCATGAATTGTCATGTAGTCCACGCCCTGTTCGGCCTGCTCTTCAATCACTTCCAGCATCAAATCAATCGTCAGATCCTCGGGACGCCGGACCCGCGATATCGCTTCATAAACCGGCACGGTTCCCACGGGCACGGGCGAAGCATCAATAATCGCTTTGCGAATCGTCGGAATATCTCCGCCGGTGGATAGGTCCATCACCGTGTCCGCGCCATAATGTACGGCGTGGTGTAATTTCTTCAGCTCCTCATCAATGTTCGAACTCGTGGCGGAATTTCCGATGTTTGCGTTGATCTTGCATTTCGTTGCGATGCCAATCGCCATTGGCTCCAAATTGCGGTGATTCACATTGGCAGGGATGATGCATCGTCCGCGCGCCACCTCGCTGCGTATAAGCTCAGGTTCGAGCTTCTCCCGCTTCGCGACGTACTCCATCTCCTCGGTAATAACACCTTGCCGAGCGAAGTGCATCTGCGACATATTGCGATTCCCGTTTGCAGTCGCAACCTTTGCTTCTCTCGTTTCCATCCAGCTATCGCGTAGTGCCATGGCGCCCCCTCAGAGACCGCGCCGGCGGGTTATGGAAAACAAGGTTCGTTCTCTTTCCAATTAAGCCGGCGTTACAAGTTTGGATTATGGCACCGGGGATAGGGTGTCGCAACATTCGCGCGGTCAAATCTGAGGAACTGCGCGGATCGCAAAACGCGGGACTATGAAGAAGGCGGGAAGCCGTCTTGCGGAACATTGCGCGAAAACCTGGGACATCTGCCTGGACATCATCAAAGACAATGCATTCTGGGGGCTTGCCGTAAACATGGCATTGCCTTTGTCCACTATTTGCGGGCGTTCAAAGCACTGAGAAACGGATACGCCTCTGGGAAATTCATCTACGGTCTGATGCTAGCTGAAAGACACCGACATCCAGCCAACTTAACGCGAATCGGACAAGGTGGAAGGATCCAAACTCCGGCAAGATGTGTGCCCGCTTAGGGCCAGCGTAAGATCGAAATCTGCTAGTAGATTCAAAACTACATCCCTCACGCCCTCCTCACCGGCGAGCGCCAGCCCCCAGGTAAAAAGCCTGCCTAGCAGAACGGCCCGCGCCCCCAGCGCTAGTGCCTTAAAAACGTCCGCCCCGCGCCGGATACCTCCATCGAAAAGCACTGGGACGCGGCCGTTAACTTCACGCACGATGGCAGGGAGCGCGTCGAGAGTGGCGATAGCGCCGTCCACCTGTCTGCCTCCGTGGTTCGAAACCATGACGCCATCCACACCCGCATCCAGAGCGTGCGCGGCGTCCTCCGGATGCAAGATACCTTTTAAAATAATCGGAAGACTCGTGTGCCGGCGAAGGAAAGAAATGTCGCCCCAGGTGAGGGCCGTATTGGAAAAGAGGCTGCTCCAAACCTGAATCGCTGCTGCAGGATTTTGCTCCGGCGGATGTGGAAGAAGAGCGCGAAAAACTGGATCACTGAAATAGTTAGCCAGTCCTTGGCCCAGTATGAATGGTAGATAGGCATGATGGAGATCGCGTTCCCGCCAGGCCAGCATGCTTGTGTCGAGCGTGACCACCAAAGCCTTATAGCCCGCGCGCTCGGCACGCTGCAGCATACTTGCGGTCAGGTCGGGGTTCTTCCCCCAGTAAAGCTGAAACCACCGCACGCCATTCCCCGCGCCTCCCCCGGCCTGCGCGACTTCTTCGATCGTCCGGCTAGCAGCGGTGCTGAGCGTGAAAGGCAAGCCAAGTGAGGCCGCGGCACGTGATGACGCGACCTCGCCGTCCGCATGAAGAATGCCCTGGACTCCGACAGGGCCTAAGATTACCGGCGATGGCAGTTGCTGGCCGAAGAGCTCGATGCTCAGGTCGCGCTCGGTAACGTCGCGCAGCATTCGCGGCACAATCCGCCAACGGTAAAAGGCTTCGCGATTTGCGCGAACCGTATCTTCACCGCCCGCCCCACCGGCCACGTAGTCGAATGCCGCGGGAGAAAGTGTCTCCTTGGCTTTCTGCTCCAACAAGGAAAGAGATACCGGAACCGAGAGCGCACCGCCCGTCAAGCTGGATGCGTAAATTTGCTGCTGGCGCTGCGGACCTGATGGAATCGGAGAACTAGGAATCTGTTCGCTCATGGCGGAGCAGGATTATACACGCAGCTCGCACCAAGGCTGCAGAAAGCAAGTCACGACATGGAGGGTTGCTGAGGAGCAGCCGGCGCAACGGGAGCTAGTTTGGCCAGACACCACTTGCCGATAATCGGGTAACTAGCCCACTCGCCGCGATTTGCTTTGATTCCGTACATGATGCCCAAGACGACGTTCGCTACCCAACCCAACATCCCGAACAGCCAGAAGAACGGGAAGAACAGCAGGAACATAGGTGGCGGACCGGCCGCGTGGCCAGCCGCAGTGCCGTGCACAATGGTGGCAAACATGGAAATAAAGAAGACAAAGAAGCCGCAAAAGAATAGAACCATGTAACAAAGCTGCCAGATCAGGGACTGTAAGGCGTGGAATTTTACGAACGGAGACTTTTGTTTGATACAAAAAATAATTAAGGGGGCGATGAAGCCAGCAAACACCTGGAGAAGATGCGCAAGAAACGCCATGCTGCGCTCGTCTTCAGTGGGCTCGGGCAAAGAACCGAGAACCGGCAGATTCCCCACGGCTTCACCCTCCGGTGTGTAGTCCCAAGGTAGCTGGAATTTCTTACTCGCGCTGATGCAAGCAGATGAGTGTGCGCAATCAGGGATTAACCGTTGGTCGCGTTTTTGCTCGACCATCCACCTGACTCTCGAAAGTCACCCTGGATGTCGAACCCTTGACACCGCTCCGAGCGCCACTCAAGATTGAGCAATCGTGGAACTTTCACTAAGTGGCAAACTTGCCCAGATCGCCCTTCCTGATTGTGACGGCCGCGAGATTCCTCTCGGCTCACTATGGAACGCGCAGCCGGCGGTGCTGGTTTTTCTCCGACACTACGGATGAATCTTTTGCCGCGAGCACATCGCGCAGTTGCGCGAACATGAGCAATCGTTTCGCGACAAGGGTGCGGCGCTTGCCGCGGTGGGACTCGGCGACCGCAATTACGCTCGGCTGTTTCGTGAAGAATCGGGCATCACGTTCCCTCTGCTGATTGATGAATCCCGACAGGCCTACCGCGCAGCGGAATTGAAGTCCGCTAACCTCTTGCATCTCCTGCGAGGCGATAACGCCGCCGCGCGAAAACACGCGCGGGCCGCGGGCCATCATCAGCACAAGTTAGGGCAGAATCCATTTCAGCTAGGCGGCAGCTTCGTCTTCGGACCGGGAAACGTGGACCGGTTTGTACACATTAGCCAGACGTTTGGCGACAACGCTACGATTGCGGCCCTTCTGGCCGCTCTTCCCTAAACTCAACCTTTGCGCATGCGCCAGAGCTGCCCGCATGCCTGCATACGGATGGGCAACTGCTGGTAAAATAGCGGTGTGATAAAGGACCTCTTCCTAAAAGGCTGGATCGCACTTTTTTGTATGTGCGTGCTGGCGGGCTTCGGGTTCGCACAAAGCAGACCTCCGAGTGGAAATCCCCGGCAGGAGTTTCTCGATAAATTCGTGGCTGCGGCGATCGAGCGAACAACTCATTCCGTGAAGTACGTTTCCGCGTACGTCCATCTCGACTATCCCGGAGGAGACGTTCCAGCCGACACCGGCGTCTGCTCCGACGAAATTATTCGCACCTACAGGGCCGTCGGCGTTGATTTGCAAAAGGAAGTTCACGAAGACATGGTGAGAAATTGGGCGGACTATCCCCCAAAATCAAAATGGCACCAGTCACATCCGGATTCGAGTATCGATCACCGCCGTGTGCCCAATCTGATGATATTTTTCAGCCGCAAAGGGGAGAGTCTGCCGATTTCGTTGCGCGCGGAGAATTATTCGCCCGGCGATATTGTCACGTGGGACTTGGGCGGAGATGTGCCGCATATCGGGATCGTGGTGAACGTAAAATCCGAGGAAAGCGGTCGATGGCTCATTGTTCATAACATCGGCCAAGGTCCTAAAATGGAAGATGTTTTATTCGGCTGGAAAATTACTGGGCATTACCGGTATTTCGGACCGCCTTCCTCAGGAGCACACTGACTCTTCCCTTTGGAATGTGCAACCCTCCGGCTCATGCAAGCCGCTTGGACATGACGATGTAATGGCCCGGCACCTTCGGTAGTAGAGATGAAGAAAACGGCGCTGTACGAATTTCTTCGTACCCGAGTCGCCGGTAAAACGGCGGAAGCACTGTTCGTTGACTGATGACGCGCAGATCGACTGCGCCGCAACCTGATGCGCGGAAATAATCTTCTCCCGCGGCGACCAACCTTCTCCCCAATCCTGTCCCCTGACGCGCCGGATCCACCGCTAGTAACCCCAGATACCCGCGGCCATCGCGAATCTCCAGATAAACGCACCCGGCAAATCCAGCAGCGTCTTCCGCCACCAAAAACCTGCCAGCCTCCATAAAGGCTCTCGTTTCCTCGGCGTCAATGCGGTCGCCCTCAAAAACAAATTGCTCCACGACGAACGCCGCGTTGATCAGCCCGACCAGCGCCGGAATATCTGCACTAAGCGCGAAACGGAGAGCCACGCCATCATCCTGTCAGGAACATTCGCTTAGCTGAGTGCGGCTTTTCCGTTGAATCGCGCCGCCGGCCCGAGCTCCTCTTCGATGCGGAGCAGTTGGTTGTATTTTGCGACCCGGTCCGTACGAGAGGCTGACCCCGTCTTGATCTGGCCCGCTCCTGTGGCAACCGCGAGATCGGCAATGAAAGTGTCTTCCGTCTCTCCGGAGCGATGCGAAATGATGGAGTTATACCCGGCCTTGCGCGCCATCTCGATGGCATCGATGGTTTCGGTAACGGTCCCAATCTGATTCAGCTTGATGAGAATCGCATTCGCAATCCCCTCTTTGATCCCGCGAGCGAAAATCTCCGTATTGGTAACAAAAATGTCGTCACCGACTAGCTGAATCCGTTTTGTGGAGGACTTCGAGCCAGCCTTCTGTGTCAACTGTCTCCAGCCGGGCCAATCCTCTTCCCCCATGCCGTCTTCCAGCGAGACGATGGGATATTTCTCGATCCACTTCGCCCAATAGTCGACCATTTCCGCGGGTGAATGCGCCGACTTATCCGATTTCTTGAAAACGTATTTCCCGCTGGCTTTGTCGTAGAACTCGCTGGCCGCTGGATCGAGCGCGATGCTCACCTGTTCGCCGGGTTTGTATCCCGCCGCGCCAATTGCTTCGAGCACAATTTGAATCGCTTCCTCATTCGATTTGCAGCTCGGCGCGAACCCGCCTTCGTCTCCCACCGCCGCCGAGTATCCGTGCTTCTTTAGCGCTGACTTCAGCGCATGAAATACTTCTACGCCCCAGCGCAGACCTTCGGAAAAAGTCGGCGCTCCAACGGGCATCACCATAAACTCCTGAAAATCGACCGAGCTGTCCGCATGCGCGCCGCCGTTCAAGATATTCATCATCGGGCAAGGCAGAAGATTCGCGCTCGTATCCGTCGAATATTGCGCAAGGTATTTGTAGAGTGGGAGATTCTGTGCGGCCGCAGCGCCGCGAGCCGCCGCCATGGAGACAGCCAGAATCGAATTGGCCCCGAGCCGCGATTTGGTAGGCGTCCCATCCAGCTCGATCATGCTCTTGTCCAGAGCACGCTGATCCGTGGCATCCAGCCCAACTACCGCCTTGGCAATCTCGCCGTTGACGTTCGCCACAGCCTTCAACACTCCCTTGCCGAGGTACCGCGACTTGTCTCCGTCGCGCAGTTCCAGTGCCTCATGTTCCCCGGTTGACGCCCCCGAAGGCACGGCAGCGCGCCCTCTCGCGCCAGTTCCTATATACACGTCCGCTTCGACAGTGGGATTTCCGCGCGAATCGATGACCTGCCGGGCGCTGACTCGTGTGATCTTCGTAGACATATCCTGTAAATCTCCTGGATTAATTTGAGCTTCAGATTGTAGCAGACGCCGCTAGAACTCCACCGCTCTACCTATTCGAGCGCGCAGTGAAAGACCGCATCACTCGCGTCCGCCTCCACGCAAAATGTCTCTCAGCTCCCCAATTTTCCCGATTTCGTAGTCTGGATGAAGGGCGCGGCACTTCGCCTCGTCACCATAACCATAACGCGCCCAGCAACATGCCAGCCCTGCGGCCCTGGCAAATCGAAGATCTACTTCTGCATCTCCAATCACAATGGTCTCGGGCGCCAGTACCTTCGCAAAATGCGGCGCGATGTGTTTCGAATAGAGTTCCGGCTTCGGTTTATTAAACTTCACGTCCTCGGCGCTGAGAACCAAGTCGAAAAAAGCCCAAATCCTGAACCGCTCGAGAAGATGGTCCAGGCCTTTGCGCCCTTTGTTGCTGACTAACGCGCTCTTGATCCCATACGATGGCAATTCCTCGAGCAGTTTCGCAACTCCATCGAATAGTTCTATCGAGGAGGCGGCTTTTGTGTCATGCAGTTCACGATAAAGTTTTACCACCGCCGAAAGTTGTGCTTCGCTCGCTCGCCCCTTCGTGAGAATCCGAACCGAATCCTCTAAAGTAAGTCCCACCGTGGCACGCACCTCGTCCAGCGACGGCGCGGCATAGCCGTACGCCACAAGTGCGTCCGTCATGCACGCATTGATTCCGTCAAGAGACGAAGCCAGCGTCCCGTCAAAATCGAATATAGCTAACCGGTACTTCATTTGCCGCGATCTGGAAGGGGGTTACTTCGAGAACTTACTCAAACTACGCAGTTTCAGGTTCTTCGATGAGAGACTCCTGCCGAACGACCACCACAATTCCAGAATCCGTCACGTGGAATCGCCGCCGGTCTGCTTCCATGTCAAATCCGATCTCCGTGCGTTCCGGCAAGCTGACGTGACGATCAATAATTGCCCGCCGAATTCGCGAATGCCGGCCAACGTTCACGTGATTGTACATGATCGAATCCGTCACTTCGCAGTAGCTGTTCACCCGCACATTATTCCCGATCACGCAACGCTGCACCCGGCCTCCCGAGATGACCGAACCGCCCGCCACGATCGAGTCCAGCGCTACGCCCATGCGCTCTGGATCGGCGAACACAAATTTTGCCGGCGGATACTGGTGCTGCCAGGTGCGCAACGGCCAGTTATTGTCGTACAGGTTGAAAACCGGCGACACGCTCACGAGGTCCATGTTCGCTTCATAGTACGCATCCAGCGTACCGACGTCTCTCCAATACAGCGCGTCCTTCTGGTTTTCGTCTACGAAGTTGTACGCAAACACGCGGTGCTTCGAAATAATCCGCGGCAGGATATCTTTGCCGAAATCATGACTCGATTTCGGATCTTCCGAATCCGCCAGCAGAATAGGAATCATCAGCTGGGTATTGAAAATATAAATCCCCATGGACCCATTGCAACTCCCGGCATGATGCGGCGATTGTTTCGGCTCCGCAGGCTTCTCTTCGAACCCGATGATTCGCCAATCCTTATCCACTTCAATCACGCCCAATTGGCGCGCCGCCGCCGCGACGGGAATCTGGATCGTGGCAACGGTCACATCTGCCGCCGAGTCGACGTGCTGCTTCAGCATCTTGGCGTAATTCATTTTGTAGATGTGGTCGCCGGAAAGAATGAACACGTATTTCGATCGCTCGCTCCCGATCGAATAGATGTTCTGATAAACGGCATCAGCCGTGCCCTGATACCACTCTTTCGAAACGCGCATCTGCGGCGTCAGCACCTCGATGTAATCGCCAAGTCCCGCTAGCGGAGACCATCCCGCGCGCACGTGCCGATTCAGGCTAAGCGCTTTGTACTGCGTCAGCACAAACACCCGTCGCAAATCGGAGTTGATGCAGTTCGATAGAGTTATGTCGATGATGCGGTACAAAGCGCCGAACGGAACGGCGGGCTTGGCGCGGTCCCGCGTCAGCGGCCACAATCGTTCGCCCTGGCCTCCTGCAAGCAGCACTCCGATGGCATCGCTCATCGCGGACATAGCTGCCCTCCGGACACCCTTTTCAAAAGCGGCCCATTCTAACAGCACTTGCAAGCCCGTGTACAAGAAGCCCAGCATACATAAGAGTAGCCAATCCACTGGCGCCACACTTGCACGCCTTGTGTATTGAAAAATTAGCTCAGTAACTACAGGGATACTAAATCCGCTTCCTTTTCCGTCCCCCGCAAAGATTCCTTGACTTCCCTACCTGCAATTGATTAGAAGATGCCATCTACCTCATCAGGGTGAGTCCACTACGGTAAATGGTGCGCAAGTTAAAATGTGGTTCATAGGCCGTTTCTTTTGAAATGTCCTGTGGGAACTCGAAGCTGCTTGCCGTGGGTACTGTGCGTGACCGCACAGCTTCCGGCATGCGATAATGACCAGGGGCGGTGTTAGTTCCTAGCTGTCACACCGCACGTAGCCAATCCGAACCGGATTGGGGGTGAATGTAAAAGTGGCTGAAGTCATTATCCAGGAAAGTGAGTCTCTGGAAAACGCACTGCGCCGTTTCAAGCGCAAGGTGCAACAGGAAGACATCATCAAGGAAATCAAGAAGCACAGCTTCTATATGAAGCCAGGCGAAAAGCGCCGGGCCAAAGAAGCCCTTTCGCGGAAGCGACTGCGCAAAAAGCAGCGGCGAGAAGCGGACTAACCTCCGCCTCGCTCCTCTCAGCGCCGCACTTCCGTGATTTAGACCCCGGTTAGGCAGAGATGTTGGGTTTCTGTTGCAGATTCGCTTTAGCAGGCCCAAGGGACCCCAGCCCGGTACCCCCGGACTACAGGTTCAATCAGATCGCTTGGTCCTCTCTGCGAAATGTGCCCACCCCCTGCCCGGCCCGGGCAAGGGGAGCGGCTCATGGAATACCACGACAGGGTGCTGAAGTGTGCGGAGTGCGGCGCTGAATTCGTTTTTACTGCCGGCGAGCAGATGTTTTTCGCCGACAAGGGTTTTAAGAACGAACCAAAGAGATGCAAAGGTTGCAAGGCCAAGCGCGCGGAAGGTGGCGGTGGAGGCGGCGGCGCCTCCCAGATGCGCTCGGAAACAAAAACCACTTGCTCCCAGTGCGGTAAGGAAACCACCGTTCCCTTCCGTCCCACACAAGGACGCCCGGTCTTTTGCCGCGAGTGCTTCCAGCAGCGCCGTGCTTTAGGTGCTGCGTGATTCGCCCGATTAAAAAAGTGAAAAGCTAGTCGTAGCTACGCGCAATTGGATCACGGTATCGAGTGGGACAGACATCCGTGTCTGTCCCATTTTTGTTTCTCCCCGCCGTCAAATCATATCTTCTATGAACACCGAGTTCCCTCCGATTAACCTGCTCTCCCCTTCCCACCACTTTCGTACTTGTACCAAATCTGTCCCACAGGTCAGGTGACTCACTTCTCGCAAACCAATAGCTTCTCGCACACAGCACCCCAGCCTTACGCTTGGGCTCCTCAACTCATCAGCCCTTCTTGCACCAGGTCTATCCGAGCGTTCTGCAATTTGAATGACTGGCAGCTGGATGTCTCTCCGCGGCAAGCCCAAGGGCTTTAGCAAAGGAAACATCGTGCTACCAGACTGCCCAAAGGAGATGCAATGTCCTCAAGTGTATTCGCACGTCTAGTCGAGAAGTCTCACTTCACCGCGTTTCGAAAGTCCGTTGTATTTACTGCATTTTTATTTACAGTTTCTTTCGCCACCGTCACTCTCGGTCAATTTTCCCCGCATGATCCAGGCGTGCGCTCGGGAACGGTTGATTCGGGGCAGCCGCTTACTTCCCTCCCGCAAACTTCCGGTTCTTACTACGATTTCTTCACGGACGGTCTCGCGCGATTCCAGGAGATGGATGGCGTTCCCAACGGCCTGGGTCCGCGTTTTAACACCAACCAGTGCGCAAGCTGCCACGCTCAGCCTGCCGTTGGCGGCTCGAGCCCGAGCACGTCTGTCTTTCCCTTCCTCGGACCTAACCCCGAAATGCAGTTCGCAAACGCCCAGAACGCGCTTCCTGCTTTCATTACTCCCGACGGACCTGTCCGCGAAGCGCGATTCAAATTCTTCTTGGATCGGAACGGATCGCTGAGCAACTCGCCGGACGGTGGAGTGCATGACCTATTTGTGATTACAGGCCGAACGGACGCAAATGGTTGCGTCCTCAAGCAGCCGGACTTCGCTCACAATCTCGCGTTGAACAACGTCATTTTCCGCATCCCTACGCCGGTATTCGGCACCGGCTTGATCGAAAACATCCCCGACGAGGCCATCCTTGCCAACATGCAGTCCAACGGACAACAAAAAGGATCTCTTGGCATTTCTGGTCATCCCAACCGCGACGGAAACGATGGGGCCATCGCCCGATTTGGCTGGAAAGCCCAGAACAAATCCCTCGAAATATTCGCCGGCGAAGCTTACAACGTCGAAATGGGCGTCACCAACGAGTTGTTCCAGAACGAACGCGCTAGCCCGGATGAAGCCCAACATGGTGGTCTTCCCGCAAGTTGCCGTATAAACCCGACACCTGAGGACGGGACAAATCCTGGCGCGTCCCCAGACTCTGGCGTCCCCAGCGATGTCGTGCAATTTGCCATGTTCATGCGCCTCTTGGCTCCGCCAGCCCCCTCCACCACCAACCCCGGCGGCACTCAATCGATTACCAATGGCAGCCGCGTCTTCGGCGCGATCGGTTGCGCCATGTGCCACACTCCAACTCTTGTGACATCCACATCTAAGCTCACTCCTGGCTTGAGTCAGGTCAACGCCAACCTTTTCTCCGACTTGCTCGTACATCACATGGGCACAAATCTTGCCGATGGTGTTTCGCAAGGCGGAGCTGGTCCGGACGAGTTCCGCTCCGCGCCTCTTTGGGGCCTCGGCCAGCGCATCTTCTTCCTACACGATGGCCGCACTTCGGATCTCGTTGACGCCATCCGCGAACATGCCAGCCAGGGCTCCGAAGCCAACGCCGTCATCAGTAATTTCAGGCAGCTGAGTCCCCAGCAAAAGCAGGATCTCCTTAACTTCCTGCGCTCCCTCTAACCGCAAAGATGGGACAGACATTCCTGTCTGTCCCACTCTTTCCCCTGCTTTACTGGAACTCTGGAAGTTTGCGTAGTAAGAGGACCACGGACTAGGGCAGCTTTGCGTATTCCGCGCGCGAAGAGAGCAAAACAGGAATTTTAGGATCGGCATCCTTCCAGAGCGTGAAAAATGCTTCATACGCCGCGCGCGATTTCGCCGTGTCGCCCCGCAGAGCATGTGCTCGCGCAACTCCAAGATAAGCGAGAGCCCCTATCGGCTCGTTCACCACGACTCCCGGCCAATCCAGTATTTTCTGGAACTCGGCTGCCGCCTCCGCTCCTTTGCCAGCCGCAAGAAACGCTTGGCCGCGCACATACACCGGATAAACGTTGGTCCAGAAGGTGCTGCTACCCGGAACTCCCAGTTCATAAGTTGCCGCGGGCGCAAGTGCCTCTATGGCCCTTGTCGCCCCATTTGCGCCATTGAGGATTATTTGTGCACGCAGCGTCGGCAAATAATTCAAGCGCACTACGGTATCCTCGGGATACCGCTTCTCTAGATCGTCCGCGATCGCTCGTGCTCCTTCCGAGTCCCCGATCACCGCCAGCGCAAACCCCGCAACATACCGGGCATCCCGACCATTCGACTGGCTAAGCGTCCGGGAAGCGTTCGCCCGTGCCTCGGCTCCGTATCCATACAGAGCTTCTCTTAGTGCCGCCGCTGCTTCGCATCCCGCCGCCATCTCCTTTTTGCCCGCGCTTTCAGCGGAGGCCTCTGCCCTTCGAGAGAGTTCGCGCGCCGCTCCGATCTTCCCCGCATAGGCCGCGGTGCTGGCCTCCATGTTCAGCATCGCATTCTGTTCCCCAGGCCTGCTCAACGACCATGTCATCTGCTGCTGCATGCCCTGCTGGTCGTGTTTCAAAAATGCCAGTTGATACAGATAGAAGCGCAGATCAGCCGAATCGAGGTTCTTTGCAATAGCGTCCGCCGCGGTCGCCCGCGCTTCGTCCAATCGATTCAGGTGAATATACGCCAGCGTCACATCGCCGAAATTGACGCTTTCCGCCGGGCCCAGCCGCAAAGCTTCGCGAAACTCTGCCAGGGATTTCTCATACTGCCCCAGCGCTTGATATACGACCCCCAGGTTGAGGGGCGCCACTTCTTCGCGCGGATAAATCTCCTGCCACAGCTCGTAAGACTGCCTCGCCTTCTCCAGGTCTCCTGTCACAAAGTGATAGTAATGAGACTCGATGTAGAACCTTTCCCATTCGCTCACCCGGCCACGAAGCTCGTAAGCTTTTCTTGTATTTTGCGCGGACAGCATTTTTTCGCCGAGATTGTGATACGCGGTTCCCAATGTCGCGTAGGCCATCGCAAACTTCGGATCCAGCTGAACGGAACGCTCGAACAAGGGCACTGCTGCCGAATAGTCGCCCATCCCCAGCATCGTCTTTCGCCCCAGGCTGTATGCATGGAGCGCTTCCAGTGACGGCGTCGTCGCTTCCTCGATCGGTGTATCGAGCTTCTGTACCGACTTCAGTGATTCTCCCAGCTTCTTTCTTATTTGCGTCGAAGCCGTCCCCAGCGTCTTAAGTACATTCTCCTTGCCATCGGCTGTGACTTGTTCTTCCGCAATCGTATCTCCCGTCTGGCAATTGACCGCTCCCACTCCAATGACGTACTGGTTGCCCAATCGCGTTATGGATCCGCTTATATATGCTTTGCTTCCTGTACGCTGGCAAAGATCTCCAGCAATTGTCGGCGTCAGCTTGCTATCCGCTGGCCGGCCCATGAGCTGTAGCGTCTGCTGAATGCGTTGCTCCGAGACCAAGCTTAAGAAAGGCGATTGCTGTAATTGAGAGGCGAGGCCTTGCCGCAGCGTGTCGTCAAAAATGGGGTCACCAGTCTTGTTGGTGAACCCCAGCAGAAGCACGGTGTCCTTTTGCGACAATGGCTGGGCTCGGCTTATGCTGTAGAACCAGGCTGAAATCGCCACAAGGCCCGCAAGAACTACAAATCCGGCCACGCCCCATTTCCAGCCGATCGTTTTCCCAGCAACCCTCTCTGGCGCGCCAGCGGCAACTACTTTGCCCGATTCAGAATCACGCTCGCTCTGCTTCAAATCCGATCGAACCTCTGCTGCGCTCGCATACCGTCGGGTTCGGTCCTTCTCGATACACTTGCTAATGATCTCTTCCAGTTGCTGCGGAATCTCAGCGTTCAAACTCCGCGCCGGCGGAGGAGCCTGCGTAAGAACCGCTTCGATCAGCGCCCCTCCTGTTTTCGCGCTGAACGCCTGCTTTCCCGTGGCCATTTCGTACAGCAGCAATCCCAGCGCGAAAATGTCTGTTCGCTGATCCAAATCGTCGCCACGCACTTGCTCCGGCGACATATACGCCGGTGTCCCACTGATGATGCCCACCACCGAAATCGATTCCTCAACCGGCTTCGAGGGAGACTCCTCCGCATTCAATTCCAGGAAACCTTTGGCGACCAGCTTCGCCAAACCAAAATCCAACACTTTCGCTTGCCCGCGTTTCGTCACAAACACATTGGAAGGTTTGATGTCCCGGTGGATGATCCCCTCGCCATGCGCCGCATCCAGGGCGTCCGCCAATTGAATCCCAAGCTCGAGAATCTCGCTGAGCGGCAGCGCCTGGCCGTGGATATGCTGCTTCAGCGTCTCGCCCTCGATAAACTCCATCGCGATGAACGGCCGGTGGTCCTGCTCCCCAATGTCGTAGATTGTGCAGATGCCGGGATGCGAGAGTGCCGAAGCGGCTTGGGCTTCGCGCCGAAAGCGCTCCAGCGCCTGTTTATCCTTCGTCATGTTGTCTGGCAGGAATTTCAATGCGACCGCGCGGTCCAATCGCGTGTCCACCGCTTTGTAGACCACACCCATTCCACCCGCACCCAACTTCTCTACGATGCGAAAGTGAGAGATGGTCTGGCCAATCATGTTTGCGTCCGCGGTAGGTGAGGCGGCGATTCGGGATTACAACGTTTTGTCGTGATCAACGGCGTCCGCCGCTTTTCGACGCTCGACATTTGGTGGCTTTGGAGACGCCAGCAGGCTCAGCGCCCGCGCTCCTTCGCCATATACGTTCAAATCGGCGATCTGTTCCAGTTCCAGCGTGATGTTCTTGTTGCATACGGCGCAGAGTAGCGCGCCGTACGCCGAACCATCGCTCTGGCGGAACACGTTGTATCGCATCACACGATCGCAACACACGGGAACCCATACGTTCGGAGTCTGCGCTGTGCTCATGGGCCACCTATCCGAGTGCAATTGCGCCTGATTATACACAAATCGCTTCTCCCCCCACGCCCGAACAATCCTCCCTGCCCTCTCCCCTCTCGAATTCTTTGGCCTTAGTTTCGTAGCGCAGGCATCTTGCCGGAGTTTTTGCTTTTCGGGCAGCATAGACACTCCTGCTTGTGCACTCTTCCAGCGATCTCCTAACCCTTTTGAATGCAACACTTTCGAGACTGCACAATTTTGGTGCAAATCGGACCCTAAGTCCCTTTAGAATGAACACTTATATAAGTGTATCAAAACAAATAACTTGATCTCCCTTTAGAATGAACACTTACGCAAAAAAGGGGAGGGGGGGTGCCACACAGTTTCGTCGTTTTCTGTTTTGCGCCTTGCACTCGGACACTAAGCGTCATGCCATGTTGTTCTTTCGATCCGCCCCTCCTCCAGATTCCCTAAACTCCTCTCCGCCCCACCGCAAACTCGGAATCTCCCCTTCTCCATGTCTTGGTGTAAATTCTTCCTCGGGCGGGGTATGATACCGCCTGCGAAGTCCCCATTTAGACCACGGCCATCCGGAGGGCCAAGCCATGGCTCACCGCTTCACCATCGGTGTCGAAGAAGAATTCCAGATCATTGACCCCGCCACCTGCGCGCTGCGTTCTCACGTCATGCAGCTCGTTTCAGCCGCTTCCCCCACCATCGCTGAGCAGGTAAAGGGCGAGATGCACCAGTCCATCGTCGAGACTGGCACCAAAATCTGCGAAAACGTCGGCGAGCTGCGCATCGAAATGCACCGCACGCGCGGTGAACTCGTCGCCGCCGCCGAACGCGTTGGCCTGCAAGTCGCCGCTGCCGGCACGCACCCCTTCTCAAGTTGGATCGACCAGGTCATCTCCCCCGGCGAACGCTACGAACACATCGTCGAGGAACTGCAGCAACTCGCCCGCTCTCTTTTGATTTTCGGCATGCACGTTCACGTCGCCATGCCCGACAAGCAGACCACCATCGACATGATGAACATGGTCCGCTATTTTCTCCCGCACCTTCTCGCTCTCTCCACCAGCTCGCCTTTCTGGATGGGCCGCAACACTGGTCTAAAATCTTTTCGCACCACCGTCTTCCGCCGGTTCCCGCGCACCGGCATCCCCGAACAATTCGAGTCCTGGAGCGCTTACGAAAATTTCGTCAATCTTCTCGTCAAACTGAATTGCATAGACAACGGCAAGAAAATCTGGTGGGACGTCCGTCCTCACCCCATGTTCGGCACTCTCGAATTCCGCATGTTCGACGTCACCACTAAAGTCGAAGAAGCGGTCTCCATCGCAGCTCTTACGCAAGCTATCGTCGTGAAGCTCCATCGCCTTTACGAGCGCAACCAGAGCTATCGCCTCTACCGCCGTGCCTTGATTGAAGAAAACAAGTGGCGCGCCGCTCGCTACGGCATCGAGGGCAAGCTCATCGACTTCGGCAAAGAAGTCGAGGTTCCCATGCGCGAGCTCACTCTCGAACTTCTCGATTTTGTCGATGATGTTGTGGACGATCTCGGCAGCCGCAGCGCCGTCGAATACGTCCATACGATTCTCAAGGACGGAACCAGCGCCGAACGCCAATTGCGCGTCTATCAGCAAACCGGCGATCTGAAAGCCGTTGTACGTCATCTCGTCTCGGAAACGCGCGGCATCACCGAACCCCGTGCTTCCTCGGCGCACGCAATCAATTAGAAGCATCTGCAAATCATCAGGTCTTGGGTTCATCTGTCAGGAGAGACGTCATGAAAAAGGTTGGCCTTCTTTGCGGGCGTGAATACAGCTTCCCCCCTGCCTTTATCGTGCGCGTCAACGAACTCGGCAAAAAAGACGGCGTTGCGGCCGAATTCGCCAAGCTCGGCGGCACACGCATGGGCGAATCTTCCGGCTATAGCGTCATCGTTGATCGCATCTCCCACGAAGTCGAATACTACCGCGGCTACCTCAAACACGCCGTCCTCCAGGGTGCTTACGTCATCAACAATCCTTTCTGGTGGACCGCTGACGACAAATTCTTCAACTATTCAGTCGCCACAAAGCTCGGCATCGCTATTCCCAAAACCATACTGCTCCCGCAAAAGGGCTACCCCAGCGACGTCGACATCACTTCCGAATCCCTTCACAATCTCTCGTACCCCGTGGATTGGGATGGCCTCCTCGACTTCGTCGGCCGCCCCGCCATTCTCAAACCCTTCTCCGGCGGCGGCTGGAAGCACGTCTATAAAGTGAACAACAAAGAAGAACTTCTCGCCGCTTACGACAAGACTTCTCCCTACTGCATGACACTCCAGGAGTTCATCAACTTCGATAAATACGTCCGCTGCTTCACCTTCGGAAAATCCGACATCACCCCCGTTCACTACGATCCAAAGGAGCGGAAATATCTCGTCGACCACAATTACTTGTCCTCCGAGCTCGGCGCCCGCGTCATCAAGGACGCGCAGACCATCAACGAAGCTCTCGGCTATGAAATGAACACCATCGAGTTTGCCGTCCAGGACGGCGTGCCCTACGCCATCGATTTCTTGAATCCCGCTCCTGATATGGAGCGCGACCGCATCACCGAATTCTATTTCGAGCACGTCGTCGACAAAATGGCTCGCCTAGTCATCGACCGCGCTCTTCACGGCCTTGCTTCGTTTCCCTGGCCTCGCTGGGAAGAAATGCTCGGCGTCGGCGCTCCGGCGGGATTCACAGGAGCGCCCAAATCCCTTGCCGCCGGTCCAATCCCGCTGCACGAGTCAGTGCCCCCGGTTTGGCCGGACCAAAATCCACATGACCTCCGCTCCAACACCTTCGGTAGCTCCCCACAGCCCCGCCGACGAGTGGACCGACATTCTCAAGGCCACGCTCCTTCGGGTTCCCTCACTTCCCGAGGATTTATTCAAACGTCTGCGCAAGGCCAAACTCACCTTTGGCGACCGCGTCCATTGCCCTTTCCTTCGCCCCTTTTTCCTCTCGCCCGAGGATGAAGAGCGCGTCCGCACCGTCGCTGAGACCATCGCCGATCTCGGCGAGCGTGTAGTCACAGCGGCGCTCGACGACAAACACCTCTTCGCGCAACTCCATCTTCGCCCCGAGGAGGAACGCCTCGCCCGCCTCACCGTTGCCTACGGCCGCGCCAGCACCGCTTCGCGCCTCGACGCCTTCCTTCTCCCCGACTCGCTGAAGTTCGCCGAATACAACGGCGAATCTCCGGCAGGCGCGGGCTATGCCGAAACCCTCGCCGAAATTTTTCGCGAACTCCCCGTCATGGGAAAATTCGCACAATCCTATTCCGTACACAGCTATCCGCTCAGCGCCAAACTCCTCGACGCCCTGGTGATGAGCTACGTGGACTGGGGAGGCTCCGCCAGCCCTCCGCAAATCGCCATCGTCGATTGGGAAGACGTCCCGACCTACAGCGAGTTCGAGATTCTCCAATCCTGCTTCGAAAAAATGGGCGTCCCCACCGTCATCGCCGACCCACGCGAACTCGAATTCGACGGCCAGAAGCTCGTCGCTCACGACAAGAAAATCGATCTCGTTTACCGTCGCATTCTGATCAACGACATTGTCGCCAAGCCCGCCGAATGCGGCGCTCTCGTAAAGGCCTACACCGCCAACGCCGTCTGCGTCGCCAACAACTTCCGCTGCAAGATCCCCCACGTCAAAGCCTTTTTCGCCGTCCTCACCGACGAGCAAAACGGCGCCCTCTTCTCCTACGACGAGCGCGAACTCATCCGCCGCCACATTCCGTGGACCCGCGTCGTCGCCGACGTCAAGACCTCTCACTACGGACAGCCCGTGGAGCTCCTCGCCTTCATCGAGAAAGAGCGCGAAAACCTCGTCCTAAAGCCCAGCGACGAATATGGCGGCTCTGGCGTCACGCTCGGCTGGGAAACCGACGAGTCCGCGTGGGATGCCGCCATCGGCCGCGCCCTTTCCGCAAGAAACGGCGCGTGGATCGTCCAGGAACGCATCCCCATCCGGCGTGAGGTTTTCCCCTACATCGCCAATGTCGGCAAAGTCGATTACCGCGACATGCTCGTAGACTTCGCTCCATATCTCTTCCGCGGAAAAGTCTGCGGCTTCCTCACCCGCCTCAGCGCCACCGGCCTCGCCAACGTAACCAGTGGTGGCGGCCAAGTCCCCGCCTTCCGCGTCAGCCCTCGCGCCTCGTAAGCGCGATGTGGAGTGCGGCAGCTCTGCTGCCGCTTTTTCGCGCCGACGCGCACAAGGCAAAATTTCACAGTCCATCAAGAATTGTCGTTGGCCCGTTTCCATAAAACCGGCCAATTTGATGAACAGCTCTTCAAATTTCCGCCAATTCTTGTAAAATTAAAAAATGTACTTTGGCCACCCAGACCCAGAGTTGATGCCCGGCGCAAAGAACGCCGTGGAAACTTGCCTCAGCGTCCGTCCCGGCGAGCACGTTGCTCTCATCGCCGACGAAACTAGCCGCTCCGTCGCTGCCAGCATTGCCGCGGCCATCGAAGACCGCGGCGCGCAATACACCGGTTTACTCCTGGAAGATTTTGGCCCGCGCCCCATGACCGCCGCGCCCGCCGACGTCCTGCAAGCTCTCGAAACCGCCGATGTTGGCGCCATGTGCATGACGCCGCAACCCGGCGAACTCGGTGCGCGCATGGCCATCGTGCGCGTCGTCGAACGCCGCCAGATCCGTTATGCCCACATGGTTGGCGTTACTCCCGAAATCATGCAGCAAGGCATGCGCGCCGATTACCGCATGGTGGATCGCCTCAGCGACAAGCTCCGCGAACGCATGCTCCACGCGCAGACGCTCACTGTAAAAACGGAAGCAGGCACGAGCTTCGCCGCGCATTTCGATCGCGGTCTCGATTGGGTGAAGACCAGCGGCCTCATCAGCCCGCGCTACTGGTCGAATTTGCCCGCCGGCGAAGTCTTCACCACGCCCGCTACTGTTGACGGTACGTTCGTCTGCGACGCCACTGCCGGCGATCATTTCAATGGGAAATACGGAGACTTGCAAACCACTCCGATGGTCCTGACGATTGAAGGCGCACGCCTCACCGGCGTCGATTGCGCTCGCAAAGATCTCGAAGAAGAATTCTGGCAATACTGCCACACGGACGAAAATAGCGATCGCGTCGGCGAACTCGCGTTCGGCACCAACCTCGGCTTATCTTCGATGATCGGAATTTTGCTGCAAGATGAAAAGTTTCCCGGCGTGCACATCGCCTTCGGCGATCCCTACGGCAGCCAGACCCACGCCGACTGGAAATCCAAAACGCATGTCGACGTCCTGACCCGCAATTGCGACGTATGGATCGACGACGACCAGGTCATTTCCAAAGGCCATTACCAGCTCGACCACCTCGGCCTCGGCTAGTCCCGAGTTGTTTCTAAGTTCTACGTTCGGCTAATTTTTTTCGCGGCGCGCCATGTCCTGCGCCGTAGCACGCGCACCCATTTTATTTCGTTCCGCGATATGCGCTTTCGAACACGTATTTGCCGGATCCCACTTCCATGACCACTACATCGCCGTCTTGCCGCGCCTTGGAAATATCCGAGTGCCCTGCGATAGCCTTCCCTCCCTCGCTCACGTCTCCCAACTTCGCGCCCGGTACGCGCACCGTTGCCGTAGTATTCGCCGGCACTTCAATCTTTAGCGTTATCTTTCCGTCGGCAATCGTCCATCCCGAAGCTGCCAGCCCGTACATGCTCTCGACCGACGTGCTCGCCGATGTCAGCCCGCCGCCCGGATGCGGCTCGATCAATATATGTTTATATCCCGGGGCTGCTTCATCCAGCTCAAGCCCTGCTACCACGCGATACATCCAGTCGCCAATCGCTCCGTACGCGTAGTGATTAAACGAATTCATCCCCACATCCTGAAAACTCCCGTCCGGCTTCTGGCCGTCCCATCTCTCCCAAATCGTGGTCGCGCCTTGCGTCACTGGATACAGCCACGACGGATATTCTTTCCGGTTCAGCAGCATATACGCTTCATCCAAATATCCGTAATCGCTCAGCGCTTTGCACAATACGGGCGTCCCTAAAAATCCCGTCGTCAAATGTTTGAACTTTCGCACATCTTCCGCCAATCGCGCCGCTGCTGCCGCGCGCATCGCCGGTGGCAGCAAGTCAAACTCCAGCGCCAGCGCGTACGCCGTCTGCGTATCGGAAGACAATCTCCCGTTCGGCGTGACGAATTCCTTCACAAATGCCGCGCGGATTTTCTGCTCGAGCTCCGCGTATTCCGCAGCTTCTTCGCTCTTCCCAAGTACTGCCGCGGTTTTCGCCAGCAATTCCGTCGACCGCGCAAAATACGCCGTCTGCAAAAAATCCTTCGCCGTCGTCGCTCCCGGATAATCCGCGTTCGTCGTCGCAAACGCCAGCCAATCTCCAAAACTGAATCCATTGCTCCAGATGTATTTATCTCCAGCCTGGCGGCGCATGTATTCCACCCAAGCTTTCATGCTCGGATACTGCTCCTGCAAAATGCGCTTATCGCCGAACGCCTGGTACATCGTCCACGGCAGCACCACCGCAACGTCGGCCCATCCCGCCGACGCCGCCGCTCCCTTTCGCGTGTCATGCGTCAACGCGTTCGGAATCACGAACGGCACGGCGCCGTCATCTTCCTGATCCAGCGCTACGTCCCTCAGCCACTTCGTATAAAACGCGGCGGTATCGAAATTGTACGAAGCCGTTGGCGCAAATACTTGCGCGTCGCCTGTCCATCCCAACCGTTCGTCGCGCTGCGGGCAGTCCGTCGGCACATCCACGAAATTCCCCTTCTGCCCCCAAATAATGTTGTGCTCCAGCTGGTTCAGCATCGCGTTGGAACTTTCGAACGTCCCCGTCCTCGGCATCGCCGAATGCACCACCACCCCGGCAAAATCTTCCCGCTTCACTTCGCCTGGCCATCCGCTCACCGCCACATAGCGGAATCCCTGAAACGTAAAGTGCGGCTCGTACACTTCCAAACCTCCGCCGCGCGTTGTGTAACGAATCGTCTCCTTCGCGGACCGCAGATTCGCAGTATAGAAATTTCCGGACTTGTCCAGCACCTCGGCGTGGCGCAGCGAAATCGTCGTGCCCGCCGGCGCCGTCACGCGGAACTTCACCCAGCCCACCATGTTCTGCCCCATGTCGAGCACGGTATCTCCGGCTGGTGT
The DNA here is from genome assembly GCA_963718785.1 of uncultured Acidobacteriota bacterium. Taxonomy (GTDB): domain Bacteria; phylum Acidobacteriota; class Terriglobia; order Acidiferrales; family UBA7541; genus Acidiferrum. The sequence goes on from CAVQZW010000002.1 coordinate 369,599, forward strand.
TTTCAAAACCTTTACAACCTTCAGTTCCTCAATCTTCTTTACTGGGGGCCCCGCCGGCGCCACAATTTTCGCTTTCGGCGCATCGATCGCCGCCACGCTTGTCCAATCCTTGCCATCGAAACCGGCGGCGCTCCATCCGGCCCTCTCCAGCCGCGCGTCATATTCTTCGCCGTCATAAATGTCCGACCACACAATCGCGCCAGTGGCCGACTTCCAGTTCTCGTCGCTCGTCACAACCTCTTCCGTTCCGTCCGTATAACGAATCACAAGCTGTGCCAACAGACCCAATTTCTTTCCGTAAAGATTTCTCCTCTTTTCCCAACCGCTTCTTCCACGAAACCATCCATCTCCAAGCATGGCTCCCAAACAATTCGCCCCGCTCTTCACCAATCCGGTTACGTCGTAGGTTTCGTACTGAATCCGAAAATCGTAAGCGGTCCATCCCGGCGTGAAATATTCCTCGCCGACGCGCTTCCCGTTCAGCTCCATTTCATACAATCCCATCGCCGACGCGTACAATCGCGCGCGTTCCACTTTTTTCTTCGCATTTACCGAAAACTCGCGCCGCATCATTGGCGACGGGTTCGACTTCGTCTCGTCCTCCGAAAGCCCCGGCGTAATCCATTTCGCCTTCCAATCCCCTGCCTCGAGCAAACCCATCTCCCATCGCGCCGCGCTGCTCCACTCCGACAAATGCGCGCGATTGTCCGCAACGCGCACCTGCCAGTAATAAATCCTTCCGCTCGCCAGCGCCGGGCCCGCATATTCCACCTGCGTCGACGCATCCGAAGCCTGCGTCCCGCTGTTCCAAATCGCTTTTCCCTTGGCCAGCTCCGCCTCCGAGCCCGCCACGCGTACTTCGTAGCTCGTCTGCATCACGCCTTTTTCCGCGCTCACCAACTCCCAGCTCAGCCGCGGCTTCGGCACATCAATGCCCATCGGATCTACTTTGTACTCGCACCGCAAATTTTTTACTCCGAGCGCCGTTTCTTTTTCCGCGGCAAACACGCGCGGCGAAATCACAGCTGCCGCACAAACCAGCGCCGCCACCATCGCAAAACCCATCACCACTATCTTCCGATTAACGCGCACCATCCTCGACCTCCTCGCCTTCGTCAACCTCGCAAACACACCTATACGTCCCGCCATGTTCTACCACACAATTCGGTTTACTCTGCCTGAGTTATCCTAATCTTCCAACGTAGGCAAATGCTGGAGCACCTGCGAAGCCCTCGGCCGGTTCGTCACCGCATCGTCTTTGCGGATTTTCCCATCCCGAAAAACCAAAACGCGCTTGGCGAACTGCGCGATGTCATGCTCATGTGTCACCAGCACGATCGTGAGGCCCTTGTCGTTCAAATTCTGAAAAATCTCCATGATTTCCACCGACGTCCGGCTATCCAGATTTCCTGTCGGCTCGTCCGCAAGCAAAATCGATGGCCGGTTCACCAGCGCCCGCGCAATCGCCACGCGCTGCTGCTGCCCTCCCGACATCTGCGAAGGAAAGTGCTGCGCCCGCTCCGCCAAACCCACCATCGCCAGCGCCTCCGCAGCTCGCTTCGAGCGCTCCGCTTTGTCAATTTTCGTATACAGGGTCGGCAACTCCGTATTTTCCAGGGCCGTCGTTCGCGCCAGCAAATTGAATCCTTGAAACACAAATCCAATTTTCTGGTTGCGAATCAGCGCGAGCGCCCTTTTGTCGTGCTTCGATACATCCGTCCCTTCCAGCAGATATCTCCCCGTGCTCGGCTTGTCGAGACACCCCAGCATATTCATGAATGTGGACTTCCCGCTCCCACTCGCGCCCATAATCGCCACAAATTCTCCGCGGCCAATGTCCACGCTCACGCCGCGCAGCGCGTGCACGCGTGTTTCGCCCAAGTCATAATATTTGTGCACATCTTCGACGCGTATCACTGCGCTTGCCGCCGCGCTGTTCAGCGTCTCCGAAGCCTGGTTGATTGCCGCCATCGATATCCTTGGAATCGTTTTGCTTCGCTTAGGGCTACCGTCGTATCCCGCCCAACCCCTGCGATTTCGGTGCAATGGAGCGAATAATCACATCGTCGCCTTCTTTCAAAGTTCCCTTAAGGACTCCGCTCACTTCCGTAAACGCGTGATCCGTAATGCCAAGCGAAACCTTCACCGGTTCCATGGTGTTATCCGCGTGCAGCTTCCAAACCACGGCGCTGTCTCGCTTTGGCGCGCGCGGCGGATTCTGCGTCCCAGCCGCACCATGCCCACCGCTGCCCGCGACGCCACCGCCGGGCGTCTCCTCAACCGCCACCTTCTGCTCACTCGCATCGATCCCGTACTGCTTATAAACCGCCAGAATTTCTTCCGCCGACATGGGCGGCTTGTACCGCAGCGCGGTGTTCGGCAACTTCATCGCGTTCTTCACGGTATCTACAGGAATCGTCACGTACGCCGTCATTCCTGGAAACAATTTCAACTCCGGATTCGCGAACTCGATAATCGTGTCGTACGTCACCACGCTTTGCACCGTCGTGGCGTTCATCCGCACCTGGCTAACGACTCCGTGAAACGTGTCCTTCGGAAACGCGTCGACTTTGAAACTCACCGGTTTCCCGAGCTTGATGTTCCCGACGTCTGATTCATCCGTCTTCGCGTAGACCCACATCTTCGTCAGGTCCTGAGCAATCGTAAAAATTGTCGGCGCCTGGAGCGAGGCCGCAACCGTCTGGCCAACGTCCACATTGCGCGCGACAACTGTGCCGTCGATGGGCGACCGAATCACCGTGTAATCCAAATTCGTCTGCGCCACGGCAACCGCCGCGTCTTTCTGGCTGACCTGGGCCTCCGCCTGCGTCACGTTTGCGTCAGCCGCTCCCACTGACGCTTTGGCGGAGTCAAAGTTCGACTTCGCCAGATCCAGTTGTTGCTGGCTCATCACTCCGTCCCGCGTCAATCCAATCGCGCGATCGTAATCCGCTTTGGTTTGCACCATCCCCGCTTTTGCTTTTTCGAGGTTGGCACGCGCCGCCACCAGATTTGCCTTGGCGTTCTCCAGATCCGCGGTCGCCTGCAGCAGCGCCCCCTTGAACAAAGCCGGATCGATCAGCGCCACCACATCGCCCTTATGGACACGCGAATTGAAATCCGCGTTTAATTTCGCGATGCTTCCCGAAACCTGCGAGCCCACCTGTACCGTAATCACGGCGTTGATCGTTCCTGTCGCTTCCACCACATCATCAATCTCTCCGCGTTCCACTTTTGCCGTAAAGTGCTGCGCCTGCGCGTTGTGGTTCAACCCAAACGCCGCAAATAGAGCAATAATCACCACAACGCCCGCCAAAATCAGCCACCGCCCGCTCTTCTTCATCGACCGTCCCTGAACTCAAAATTTCCCATAGCTCTCATTCGTATCGCAGCGCTTCAATCGGATCGAGCAGCGAAGCCTTCCGCGCCGGGTAATATCCAAAAAACACGCCCACCGCCACCGAGAAAACCGCCGCCACAACAATCGACTCCACCGACATCACCATCGGCCACTTCAAAGTCTGCCCCACCATGTACGACCCAAAAATCCCAAACAGCACGCCCGCCGCGCCTCCCACGAGACTCAACATGATCGACTCGCCCAAAAACTGCAGCTGTATCGCTTCTTCCGTCGCCCCAACCGCTACGCGCACTCCAATCTCCCGCGTCCGCTCCGTCACCGAAACCAGCATCACGTTCATGATTCCGATTCCGCCAACAAGCAGCGAAACGGAAGCAATTGCAATCAGCAAAATCGTCAGAGTCTTGCTCGCATCCAACTGCGCCTGAATAATGTCTTCAGGATTCCGGATGTTGAAGTCATCCTCTTCTTCCGGCCGCAAATGATGGCGGTCGCGCAAAACCGCCGTCGCCTCCTGCCCTGCCATCTTCACCACGTCCTGCGATACCGCCGAGCACAAAATATCGTCCAGCCAAGTAATCCCCTTCAGTTTTTTCTGCGCCGTGGTGAAAGGAATGATCAGCGTATCGTCCTGATCCTGCCCTGATAGCGAAAGCCCCTTCGGCTGCACCGTGGCCACGACTTTGCACGGCAAGCTATTTACGCGAATCACTTTTCCCACCGGATCTTCCACGCCAAACAACTGGTCCCGCACCGTCCTCCCCAAAACGCACACATCCGCCGCCCGGTCCACGTCGTCCTGCGAGAAAACCGCTCCCTGATCCACAAACCATCGCTTGATCTCAAAATATTCCGGCGAAACTCCGCGGTACGAGGTGTGCCAATTCTGATTTCCGTAGACCACCTGGACGGGATCGTCCACATTCGGCGAGACGCTCTTGATTAGCGAAACCTGGTTCTTGATCGCCAGCGCATCCGCGTACACCAGCGTCTTCGTATCGTGCGTCCCGGTGCGCACGCCATTGACGGCCCGCCCTCCGGCCTCCACCCAAACAAAATTGTCGCCCAGATTATTCAGCTGCTGCTCGACGCGCGCCTGCCCCGCTTTGCCAATCGCCACGACACAAATTACCGCCGCAATTCCAATCGTGATTCCCAGCACCGTCAACACGCTTCGCATCTTGTTCCGAAGCAGCGCCACAAGCGCCGACCGAAAGAGCGCCGAGTAATTCATCGCGCCTCCCCGCACCAGAGCATTCGCCATGGCGACCGGCTCATCACTTTGCTTTCGCTGTTCACAGGACGCCTTTACCGAATACGTACCAGGGACACATTACTTCGCGGAACTCTGCTTGCCAATGAGGTTCATCACCAGAATGGTCCCCGACAACTATGACCAATCCTGCCCCTGATTCTCGCCTCCCCGACCTAAATCCACCATAAATGAGCCAAGCACTCGCTTGATGGCCCGCTGCCTTGTCACCTACCGGGGGAGATGCCTCGATTGTTCTTTCTATTTATTCAGGCTGTGCCCTGCCCGCAAGAGCTATACTTCGGCGCGCCCGAAGTCTTCGCTGGCATGTCGAACCATGGAATTTAAGAAGGAGATAAAAAAAATGCGCGACCTGAATCGCCGTTCATTTGTTGGCGCAGCAATTGCCGCCTTTCCTCTGGCCGCGCTGGCGCAGTCTATTAAAACGTCGACTCCGCCTGTGAAAGCCGCTCTCGTTCCCCACGGCGAAGACCGCCAAGGCGAGCATCACAGCATCGGCATCAGCACCACCGATTTCAAAGTCACCACGCAGGACAGCGGCGGGGCGCTTTTTCTCTTCGAGCACTCCACTCACAAGAAAGGTGGCCCGCCGCGCCACTTGCACCACAACGAAGATGAATGGTTTTACGCCATCGAAGGAGAATACATCCTGGAAGTCGGCTCGGACCGCTTTCACCTGAAAGCCGGCGATTCCATTCTCGCTCCGCGCGAAATTCCTCACGCCTGGGCCTTCGCCGGTGACACCCCCGGCAGAGTTCTCATCGCCTTCGCTCCCGCTAACAAAATGGAAGCCTTCTTTCGCGACAACGCGAAGCACTTCAGCGGCGGCAATTATGCCAATGATGCGGAAATTTACCGCGCCTACGGCATGGAGCTCATCGGCCCACCGCTCTCGGTGACATAAGCGGCCACAGCTACCACACGTACGTGCCTGCAGCTCCCTGATTCAACTTTGTCTTGAAATATTTTCGCTGATAGCGAACAGTGAATTCCATCTCCGTCTTTCCTTCATTCACTACAACCAGTACCGTTCTGCCACCCGGCGACGCAAACGCCACATCCCGCAACCCCGCAGGCTCGCTTGACCCAATCCTCACCGAGCCCGGTCTCACAAACTTCGAAAAATGCGCCATCGCGTAGTAAGCCAGGTTCCGCGTCACATCATTTCCATCAATGGTCACCGCTCCCTGGCAAATCGGGCAACCGCCATTGTCCGTGTGCGGCTCGAACTTCGAATTCGCCGCCAGATTCCACAGCAAAACGTTTCGGCTCCAGTTCCGCAGAGCTCCAATAAAGGTGCCTGCGACGGGCTTCGCGATCGAAATTCGCCCGCTCTCCGTCGGTTCCACCGCCATGAACTCCGTAAAATACAAATTCTTCTGGGGAAACGCGTTGTGTACCTCGCTCATCGCCCCGATCTCCCCGTCATACAAATGAAAACCCGACCCATCCACATACCGGTTTGCTGCCGGATCCTCCAAAATCGATGTCGCATACTCCGGCACGTCGCAATTGTGATCGTAGAGGATGATCTTCGTCCGTATTCCCGCCGCCGCAAACGCCGGCCCCAGATGCTCCTTGATGAACAGCCCTTCTTCCTCCGCCGACATCAACATGCTCGGCGTATTCTTGTCGTTCAACGGCTCGTTCTGCACCGTGATCGCCGCGATGCGAATCCCCGCAGCTTTCATTTCCTGAATGTACTTCACGAAATACTTCGCGTAGCTGGGGTGGTATTCCGTTTTCAGCCTGCCGCCCTTCGCGTCGCCATTCGTCTTCATCCAAGGCGGCGCCGACCACGGCGAACCCAATATTTCGATCTTTGGATTTATCGCTAGGATTTCCTTCAATATAGGGATCAGTTCCGCCCGGTCCCCCGCCAGGCTGAACTTCTTCAATTCTGGATCGGTCTCCCCGTCAGGCAAATCGTCATACGAATACACATGATCGTTTAGGTCCGACGATCCAATGCTGATCCTCAAATAGCTAATACCGATATCCTTTCCATCCAGCCCAAACAGCTCATGCAGCAGCGCCGCTCTCTTCGCCGCATCCATTCGCGCCAGATGCTGCGCACTCCCTCCCGTCAACGCAAACCCAAATCCATCGATCGTCTGAAATTTCTTCTGGTCATCGATCTCAATCGTAGGCTCTTGCTCACCGGCAGGTCTTTGACTCGTGGCCTTTTCAAACTTCAAAAACGGTTTCTGCTCCTCAAACAGAGCCGACTTGTCCCCATTCGTCAGCCACAACTGCACTTCCCCGCGCGTCTGCCCAGGCACCGGCCCAGCGAACCCAGCTAATCCGCAGATCACGAGCGCTATCGCGAATCGGTATTTCACGGATCCTCCGTTGTACTTCCTAGTTCGATGGCAAACTTGCACAGGTCTGCTGCATCTAATTTCACTGGCTCGCTTCTTGGGATAGCTAACCGCAATATCTCTCTGATCTGGAGCCCCATTTCCTATCATTCATTTATTCTGTGAATGAATGATAGAAATAAATGTGTCACCACGCACACACTCCTAAGCTGTGCACAGTGCCAGGATTCCCCCGCAGCGCCAGACCCAATTTATACCTAACTTATAGATTGTAAATAACTTACCTAGAACAGCCGGCCTACATATTCCCGCATCTGGTGTTTCCAGTAAGGCCAGTCGTGCCCACCCTCCGGGCCCCAATTGTCAAGCGAATGGCGAATCCCCTTCCTCGAGAGAATCTCCGACATGCGATACGTCGGCCCGCTGTTTTCCCAAGCGCCGGTGCCAGTCGATAGGTGAATGTCGCACGAGGCAAGTTGGCCCAACAGCCATGGATCGCTCAAGTTCGCCATGTAATCCACGGGATTGTTGAAATAAAAATTGTCGTCGTACATTCCGTCCATGAAATTCCGCACGTCATAAACGCCCGACATCGCAAAACATCTTTTGATCACATCGGGGTGCTTGAAGAGCGAATTCGCCGCGTGATATGCGCCGAACGACGCGCCCATCGTGGAAATCGCGATCCCCGGGCTCTGGCAATTGTCCCAAATGAAGGGAACCACTTCCTCGCGGAGATACGAATCGAAAACGGTCTGCACGTAACTGCGGTGAAAGGGATGCGCGCCCTTGTTGTAGAAGCTGAGCCCGTTGATGGAATTAATGCTGAAGACTTTTATTTTTCCGCCGTCGATGAAATCGGCCAGCGCGCCGATCATGCTTTGACCTTCGAGTTCAAACTCATCGCCCGCGCTCGTTGGGAAGCCAAGTATCGGCTGTCCCCAGTGGCCGTGCACGAGCACGCCCATGTCGATGCCGAGCCGGTGCGAATACCAGCGATGATATTCACGTTTCATAAGTGGTTCCTCGCAGTCCGTGCGGGGACAGAAAGTATGCCAGCCCAGCCCGGATTCGGGCAATCGAATTGAACTGGCAACCAAAACGCCACGCTGGGTGTATATTTGTCGGTACAAAAGTTAGCCAACGGAGAAGACTTCATGGCAACGCCGAGCACAACGAATCGTCCTACCCCCGAACGCATTTTCGGTTTCATGAACGCGTTCCAGCAGACTGAAGCCCTGAAATCTGGCATCGAACTCGACGTCTTCACTTCCATCGGCGAGGGTGCCAACACTTCGCAACTCCTAGCCACAAAAACAGGCGCTTCCGAACGCGGATTGCGAATCCTGTGCGACTACTTGACGATCATGGGTCTCCTCGCGAAAGAGAATGGGCGCTATGCCTTAACCGAGGAGTCCGCGCTTTTTCTCGACAAGCGTTCGCCGGCATCTCTCAACGCGGTGACCGGTTTTCTCGCGAGTCCCTGGCACAAGAAAAATGTCGAAGCCCTCACGCAGGCCGTTCGCAAAGGCGGAACCGTCGGAATACAAGGCGACAATTCCAAACCGCACGATGAAGTGTGGGTCGCGTTTGCCCGCTCGATGGCCAAGCTCACCATCCCCGCGGCAAACTTCATCGCCGAACTTATTGGCGCGGCGCAAGGCAAGCCTTGTAACGTGCTGGACATCGCCGCCGGACACGGCAACTACGGCATCACCATCGCGAAGAAAAATCCGAATGCGAACATCGTCGCTGTGGACTGGCCTTCGGTGCTGGCAGTCGCCCAAGAAAATGCGCAAACCGCCGGCCTTTCCGGCCGTTATGCCACGCGGCCCGGCAGTGCCTTTGAGACCGACTTCGGAAGCGGCTACGACTATGTTCTGCTCACAAATATCTTCCATCATTTCGACATGCCCACTTGCGAAAAATTGATGCGCCGCGTGCACGTCGCGCTCAAACCCGGCGGCAAGGCCGTCACTCTTGAATTTGTGCCGAACGAAGACCGCGTCACTCCCCCCGCGGCAGCTAGCTTCAGCCTCAATATGCTCGTCGGCACCGATGCCGGAGACGCGTATACTTTTTCCGAGTACGAAAGAATGTTCAGCAATACAGGTTTTGCGAAAACGACGTTGCACCCCGTAACGGGGATGCCGCAACAAGTCCTGATCTCTGAGAAGCCCGAATGAAAAAGAAAAAACCAGTTAAAAAAGTTGCAAAGAAATCCTCGAAAAAGTCCACTGCGAAGCTGTCTCCGAATGCTGACGCCGGCCTCCGCGAACAGTTGGTTCATCTGTTAAAAGGCGGCGGCGCGCACGTCCACTTCATGGACGCTTTGGACGATTTTCCCGCCGGCAAATATGGGACCTTTGCGAATGCGCTCCCGCATACGGGCTGGCAGTTGCTAGAGCACTCCCGTATCGCACAGTGGGACATCGTGGGCTTCAGCAAAAATCCGAAACACGTTTCTCCGGATTTTCCCGGCGGATATTGGCCGAAATCCCCAGCGCCTCCGAACGACACCGCATGGGCCGAAAGCGTCGCGTCCTTTCAACGTGATCTCCAGGAGATGGTCCGGCTAGTGCAAAATCCGAAGATGGACCTGTTCGCCAAAATTCCGCATGGCCAGGGGCAAACGATTCTGCGCGAGGCCCTGCTTCTCGCGGATCACAATGCGTATCACCTCGGCCAGCTCGTGGATTTGCGACGCGCTCTGGGTGCGTGGCCGGAAACATAGATCGCAGCGCGTTGCGGCAGCAAACGCGCATGCTTGCAAGTATGGGAATTGGCGGTAGGATGATGCACAGAACCGGTGGCAAGTAATTTAATGCAGCATGGGGGCGCCATGTTTCACATAGAGAATCTTTCCACGAGCGAGCGCGAAGCGGGAAACAACCGGCGAGATTTCCTGAAAGGAATTCTGGGAGCCGGTGCGTTTGTGCTGGGCGTTTCCATGATGCACGAGCAGCTTTTCGCAGCCGTGGCCGGTGGCAACGTTGGCGATCCCTTTCCGCCGTCGGCGAAAGCTCCGCTACAGCCTAGCGTCTATTTGGCGATTGGCATCGATGGAACGGCGTACGTCATCGCGCACCGCTCGGAAATGGGCAACGGCGTGCGCACGTCATTGCCGCGAATCGTCGCCGAGGAGTTGGATGCCGATTGGAAGCGCGTGAAAGTCGTGCAAGCAATCGGCGCCGAAAAATACGGCGACCAGGACACCGACGGTTCGCACTCGGTGACCAGCTTTTTTGTGCCGCTGCGCGAAGCAGGAGCTTCCGCGCGGTTGATGCTGGTGCGCGCGGCTGCGCAGCAGTGGGGCGTGCCGGCAACGGAATGCTCGACGGAACTGCACAACGTCGTCCACAAAGCATCGGGGAAAAAAGCCGGCTATGGCGAGCTCGCTACTGCGGCTTCCAAATTAGCAGTGCCGAAAAAAGAAGAGCTGAAGCTGAAGCCGCGCAGCGAATGGCGATACATCGGAAAGCCTGCGTCGAGTTATGACTTGAAAGATCTCTGCACCGGCAAAGCAAAATTCGGGCAAGACACGCACATGACCGGGATGCTCTACGCGAGCGTAGCGCATCCGCCGGTGCTCGGCAGCACCGTGAAATCGTTGGACGACTCCGCTACGCTTGCGATTCCCGGTGTGAAGCAAACGGCCACCATCGACACGTTCAAACCGCCGGTCCTTTATCAAGCACTCGGCGGAGTGGCTGTGCTCGCGGATAGCACCTGGGCCGCGTTTCAGGGTAAAGAGAAATTGAATGTCCAATGGGCGAACAGCTCGCACGCGGTGTTCACGTCCGATCCCTACAAAAAAGAGCTGCAAGAGACTTCGCGGAAGCCCGGCAAAGTGGTGCGCGAAGTCGGGGATGTGGACGCTGCGTTTGCGAAGGGCGGCAAGATCGTTGAGGCGGAATACTACGCGCCGCTGCTGGCGCACGCGCCGATGGAGCCTCCAGCAGCGCTCGCGGTTTACAAAGACGGAAAAGTCGACGTGTGGGCGCCGTCGCAAAGCCCGGTCGGTGCGCGTGACGCGATCGCGGCCGCAGTCGGCGTGAAGAAAGAAGATGTGACGGTGCATGTCACACTTCTTGGCGGAGCGTTCGGCCGGAAATCGTTCCCCGATTTTGCAGTCGAAGCGGCAGTACTCGCGAAAAAGACAGGTAAACCTGTGAAAGTGGTCTGGAGCCGCGAGGACGACATCAAGTTCGACAGCTATCATTCCGTCTCCGCGATGTACATGAAAGCGGCGCTGGGGGACGACGGAAAACCGACCGCATGGCTGCAGCGGACCGTATTCCCTCCGATCGGCTCGACATTCAAAGACGGCGAACAGTATTCGGATGCAGATGAACTTGGATTGGGCTTCAGCGATTTGCCCTTTGCGATTCCGAATCACCGTTCCGAAAACGGACCGGCTATGGCGCACGTGCGCATCGGGTGGTTGCGCTCCGTGGCGAACATTTATCATGCGTTCGCCATTCAATCCTTCACGGATGAACTGGCGATTGCCGCTGGAAAAGATCCGGTCGAATACGCACTGCAACTTCTTGGGCCGGATCGCATCATTCCCAAGAGCGAATTGCCGAAGGATTATTCCAACTATGGGGCGGACTACGCGCAATATCCCATCGACACGGCGCGATTTAAGCGAGTCGTGCAACTTGCAGCGGAAAAATCGGGATGGGGAAAGAAAAAACTCGGCAACGGCGTCGGGATGGGCTTTGCGTTGCACCGAAGCTTTCTGACGTACGTTGCTTCCGTTGTGCAAATGCACCTGGACGATGCAGGGCGAGTTCACGTTGACCGCGTAGACAGCGCGCTGGATGCGGGAACCGTCGTGAATCCGGAGATGGTGAGGAGCCAGTTCGAGGGAGCGGCGGTGATGGGAACGAGCGTCGCATTTTACGGAGAAATTACTGCCACGAACGGAGCGATCGATCAATCCAACTTCGACGGTTATCCGGTGGCGCGAATGAATACTGCGCCGCGGGAAGTGCACGTACACATCGTGCCGAGCGACGCGCCTCCGGGCGGCGTGGGCGAGCCGGGATTGCCGGCATTTGCACCGGCACTTTGCAACGCGATTTTTTCCGCAACGGGCAAGCGCATCCGCGAGCTGCCTCTGTCTAAAGTGGGCCTGGCCTAACGTGCTCAAAAGGAGTTTGCTGTTTCTCACTGCGCTGGCCGTCGCGGTCTTGCCGGTCTATGCGCAACGCAAGCCCGTCCTTCCGCAAATCGATCTACCGCATCCTTACTATTTTCGCGAAATGTATTTGCCGCAATTGACCAGTGGGCCGAGCAGCGTGGCGTGGTCGCCCGACTCGAAAGAAGTGGTGTATTCGATGGCGGGAACGCTGTGGAGGCAGAAGATCGAGTCGACGGAAGCGCGACAAATCACGGATGACGCGGGATACGACTACCAGCCGGACTGGTCACCGGATGGAAAGAGCGTCATTTACGTGTCGTACCAGAAAGATGCAATGGAATTGTGGCTGCTGGATTTGGCTTCGGGAAGATCGCAGCAGTTGACGAGCGGCGGCGCGGTGAACGTGGAACCGCGATGGTCGCCGGACGGGAAACGGATTGTGTTCGTTTCAACTTCGTATAACAAGCGTTTTCATATTTTCCGCGCGGATGTGAATGACGGAAAACTCGAAAACGTGGTGCGGTTGACAGGAGAGACAAAGAGCGATTTGCCGCGCTACTACTACAGCCAGTTTGATACGGAAATAAGCCCAGTCTGGACGCGCGACGGCAAAGAGATTCTTTTTATCTCGAACCGCGGACACATTCACGGAAGCGGCGGCTTCTGGCGCATGCGGGCGGAGCCGGGCGCCGAAGCACGCGAGATTCACTACGAAGAAACAAATTGGAAAGCGCGCCCGGATTTTTCACCGGATGGTTCGCGCATGGTTTATAGCTCGTATCTTGGGCGGCAATGGCACCAGCTCTGGCTGATGCCGGCGAATGGCGGCGACGCATTTCCGATCTCGTATGGCGATTGGGATGACAGCAATGTGCGGTGGTCGCCGGACGGGAAACAATTTGCGTTCATATCCAACCGCAACGGGAACACGGAAATATGGTTTGAGAACTCCGCAGGTGGCCAGTGGCAACTTTCGGTTGACAGCAGGTCGTACCTGCGGACTCATCAGACACTTTCGATCACGGTGGTCGATTCCTCCGGCAATGAAGAATACGCCCGAGTTTCTGTAAGAGACGCCCGTGGCAAGTTTTACGCTCCGAACACGGCGAGGATTTATGCCGACGACGGGTTCGATCGCCTTGAAAGAAATTTTGAGGCGCATTATTTTCACAGTATCTATCCCCTTAATTCGGTCACGTTTGTGGTTCCTCCGCCTGGGGAAACCGCTTCCGGAGAGGGACACCACACAATTGAAATCGAAGTTCCGGCAGGAATAGTGATCGTCGAAGCGATGCACGGATTCGAGCAGGCGCCGGCTCGCTACACGGTTCAGATAAAGGACCATGAGCAGCCGCCGGGCCTAATGATTCCGCTCAAGAGTTCGGATTGGCGAAAGACTACCGGAGAACATTGGATCAGCGGCGATCTGCATGTCCACATGAACTACGGAGGCGAGTACCGCAACAAGGCTGGCGATCTGCGCGACCAAAGCGAAGCCGAAGATCTCGAGATCGTGAATAACCTGGTCGTGAATAAGGAGCAGCGGTTTCCGGACATTGCGCTCAGCGGGGGAGAACTATCTTCCGCCTCGGATCAAGATGTCCTGGTGCTGCATGGGCAGGAGTTTCACACCAGCTACTGGGGGCACCGCGGACTTTTGGGAATCAAAGAACACATTCTGCTACCGGGGTATGCGGGGTATCCGAATACGGCGGCGGCGAGTTTGTATCCGATGAATGCAGATGTTTACGACATGGCGCATGCGCAAGGAGCGCTTGTGGGAGCAGTGCATCCGTTTGACGCGGTGCCGGATCCGTTTGCAAATCCACCGCAGAGAATTACGGACGAGCTGCCAGTGGATGAGGCGCTGGGGAAATTGGATTACATGGAGATTGTGGGATTCAGCGATCACAAATCAACCGCTGCAGTCTGGTACAAATTGCTCAATCTTGGATTTCGATTGCCGGCCGGCGCGGGGACGGATGCAACGGCGAATTATGCGGCCCCGATACGTGGGCATGTGGGAATGGATCGCGTATATGCGTGGGTCCCGGAGTGGCCACTGAATATTGAGCTGTGGCTTGATGCGTTAAAGAAAGGGCGGACGTTTGCGACGAATGGGCCGCTGATTGAATTCACGCTTGGGGGACAACGCGTTGGAGACGAATTGAAGTTTGAGGGCGCGCAGGCTGCGGTACCGTTTACAGCGAAGCTGCGGTCGATTGTGCCGGTGGATCATTTCGAGGTGGTGTGCAACGGGCGAGTGGCACAGACGCTGAAACTCGAGGGAAAGCGTGATGCGGCGGATGCGACTGGCACGCTGCCGCTCACAGAGAGCGGTTGGTGCGCGTTGCGGGCGTGGAGCGACGGCGCGGAGTATCCGGTGCTGGACAATTATGTGTATGCGACGACGAGCCCGGTTTACGTGACGATTGGTGGGAAAGCACCGCGCTCGCCTGAGGATGCGAAGTATTTTGCGGCGTGGATTGCGCGGACGATGGAAGTGACGGCGAAGTATCCCGACTGGAATTCGGCGGCGGAAAAAGAGTATGTGTTGAAGCGGCTCGGGGAAGCCAAAGCAATTTACGAAAAGTTAGCTACGCCCCATCCCTGAACTTCTGGCGGAAGAAAATGCGGAATCATTCGTTATTTCTTGGCAGCGCCATCGCCCTCCTGGTTGCTGCGCCACTTGCCTTGCTTTACGGACAAACCTTTTCCAAGGACGTGTATTTGCAGAAGACTGTGGATCTCGCGATGAAGGGGCGAGCCGGGGCGGCTGTGGTTGCGGATGTGAGCACCGGGGAGATTCTGGCGACGCAGGGGATAGAGACCGCGGCGCATCGATTGGCGCGGCCGGGGTCGGCAGTGAAACCGTTTGTGCTGATGGCTCTGTTGGAAGCCGGAAAGATCGATGCGAGCCAGAGATTGCTGTGCAGGAGGCCGCTGCGGATTGGCGGAGTACGGATGGATTGCGCGCATGCGAGTTCAATTGTGGAGTTGAATGCGGAGGAGGCGATTGCATATTCATGCAATTCGTATTTTGCGGAAGCGGCGACGCGATTGAGCGGGGCGGAACTGGTGCAGGCATTGCGGAGGGCGGGGCTGGATTCACCGAGCGGGCTGGTGAAAGAAGAGGCGAGCGGGCGGATTGAAATGCCGCGAGACCGGGAGATGTTGCAGCTGGAGGCGCTGGGAGATCGCGGGATTGAAGTTACAGCGTTGGAATTGTTGGGGGCTTATCGGAAATTGGCATTGCAGAAGAGGAGCGGCGCGACCGTGGGAGCGGACGCGGCGATTTTTGCGGGGCTGGAAGAGTCGGTGACTTATGGCATGGCGCATGCTGCGAATGTGGACGGGATGAAAATTGCGGGGAAGACGGGGACGGCGGCTTCGCGAGAGAACTCGAGGACGCATGGATTTTTTGTGGGGTATGAGCCGGCGGAGAAGCCGGAGATTGTTCTGGTCATTTATTTGGAGCAGGGGAATGGCGGGGATGCGGCGGGCGTGGCGCGGGCGATTTTTGCCGCAGCGGCGAAAAATGGATGGGCGCAGTGAAGAGATCGCGAATGATGCTGGCGTGGTGGGTGCTGGCGCCTTGCGTGGTGTGCGCGCAAGACGTGAAAGTGCGGTTGTATACGGCGCGGCCACCGGAGACGCTTTCGGTGCGGGCGACTGCGGGCGAGGTGCGTTGGAAGTTATGTACAGAGTGCGCAGAAAAGAGCGGACGCGAACTTTCGGTAGGAGCGGCGGGCGAAAACGGCGGCGCGGACATTTTTGTGACGGGGCATTACGAAATGCGGCCGGGGAACGGGCCGACTTTTTCGGGGAGTTATCCGGCGCATATCGAGCGGCGGGCGGGGCGAATCCTCGTGACGGTGACGATGCCGCTGGAAGAGTACGTGGCGGCGGTGTTGATGGCGGAGAGCGGCGACTTTGAAAATGTGGAATCGCAGAAGGCGATGGCGGTGGTGGCGCGCACGTATGCGATGCGATTTTTGGGACAGCACGCCACGGAGGGATTTGATTTTTGCGATACGACGCACTGCCAGGTATTTGGATGGAAGGGAGCGAAGGCCGCGGTACGCGGGGCGGTGAGTGCGACGCGCGGGGAAGTTCTGCGATTCGAGGGGAAACTGGCGCAGACGTTTTATCACCAGAGTTGCGGCGGGATAACGGCGGCAGCGCGGGAAGCATGGCCAGCGGTGACGGAGGCCTATTTGACGTCGCATACGGATATGTATTGCGCGGCGCGCGGCGTTTTGAAATGGGAGAGCGCGATTCGCGTTTCGGATCTGGAGCGGGCGTTGCGAGCGGCTGGGATTGCGATGCCGGCGGGTTGGCGCGCGATTGAGATTGCTTCGCGGTCGGAGAGCGGGCGGGCCCAGCGGTTAAAGTTGTCGGGTGGTGAGGGCGGCGATGCGGCGGTCTCGGCGTCGACATTTCGCTTTGCGGTGGACCGCGAACTGGGGTGGAACAAGATTCGAAGCGATTTGTATGACGTTCGAACGCAAGGAGAGCAAATCATTTTTTCGGGACGAGGATCGGGACACGGCGTGGGAATGTGCCAGGCGGGCGCGGAAGAGATGGCGCGACGAGGGGAAAGAGTTATCGGGAGATCTTGAGTTTTTATTATCCGGGAACGCAGATTCCGGCACCGGAGACGCAGACGAGCAGGGCGGGGACTGCGGACGGTGCGAAGTGGCAGAAACGGAGCGGAGAGCGCGTGGAATTACTGAGCACGCAGCCGGATGCGGATGCGTCGATCCTACCGATCGCTGAGCGAATTTTGAAGGAAGATGAAGCAGCGATCGGGTGGAAGGCCGGTGCGGCTGTGCGGTTGCAGGTCTATGCGACGCTGGATTTATATCGCGACACCACGGGACAGCCAGGGTGGGTGGCGGGGTCCACGCGGGGGAAGACGATTCGGCTGCAGCCTCTGGCGGAATTGCAGAAACGGTCGATTGTCGAATCGACTTTGCGGCACGAGATTTTTCATGTGCTGGTGGAAGCGAAGGCTAAGGCGGCTACACCGCTCTGGTTTCGCGAGGGGATCGTGCTTTTGCTTTCGAATTCGAATGGAGCGGGAGCGGAGACGGTTGCCGTGGCGATGACGGACGAGGAGATCGAAGCGGTGTTGCGGCAACCGCGGAACCGCGAAGAGATGCGGAAGGCTTATGCCGCGGCACAGATCCGCGTTGCGGGGCTGATACAGGAACGCGGGAAAGAAACGGTTTTGGGATGGTTAGGCGGCGGGATTCCCGGGGACGTCCGGGGAAGTTCCAGCGGCAACAGCGCAACGGCTCACCACTGAGCAGGCGAGAATCCAGGAAAATAATCCGAGAAGATAGGCGACGATGAGACGAACTGCGAGGCTGACGACCTCGGCGTGAAAGGTCGAAGTCTTGAAGTCTGGCGTTGCGGCCATGAGTTTTTGCGTGGCGAGCACGCCGACGAGAGAAGCGACGAGCAGGACCAGCCAGTAGGAAAGGCTGAAGACTGTTTTTCTCCAAGCAGAGACACCTTGACGGGCGAAACCACGAAAGCCGAGGTCGGCGGTTTGCAAGAGGAGAGGCAAGAGAAGGCCGGGAGCGAGAATCCAGCGGGCGACGAAGAGAGCGGTGGAGAACAGATTGTCGAGAGCATGCAAAGTGATGTGACGACGAAGCGAAACAGGAAGAGTGGAACGAACGTAGGGTGGAAAAGCGGCCTGAAGAGAGTTAAGAGAGTTGACGAGAAGCCAGAGAAGACAGAAGGCAGCGATGCAAATCGCGACGGGCAGGATATGGCGCAATGCGCGGCGGAAGGCAGGCCAGAGTGGTGCTGGCGCGCGCAGGCGATCGAGGCAAGCGTTCAGCGTGCCGGAGTGAAGCGTAAGCGCGGCTACGAGGAGTAGAGCCGCGAATACGAAATTGAAAACCACATGCAAATTGCTGGCGACGGGAACAAGCAGCCAGGCCACCAATAGCGCGAACAAAAAGATGTTGGCGAAGAATTGAACGAGCCAGAGCCGCGGGCTGCGGAAGCAGTCCGTGAACGCACCGCGAATGATTTCGAGACGGGACATCACTTCACCTCCACGACAGCGGCATCGCTTGTGGCCATGATAGATGGCTGATACATCGGCTGGACCATCGCGGGGCTGACCTGGAACTTGCCAGGATTGACGATTTTGAGCAAGTAGACGTATTCGTGGCGGCCAGAGAAGTAGGTCTGGAATATGGCAGCGCGGTCGTCGTGGAACTCGCGGCGCGTGAACCAAAACTCCCACCAGGACGGTCGCTGCCTCAGCTCGTAGAGATCGTCCCGAGTGATGAACTCAGCGCCAGCGGGGATGGGATCTTCCATGAGCAGATAGCGCCATTCGCTGCCGCCAACCGTAACGCGCACGGCGAGAACGTCGCCGACGTGGAGATCGCCCTGAAGCGGATCGAGATTGTAAACAATCTTTCCGTTGTACTGCTCAGGCGTGAGGCGGAAATAATCACGCGTAATGTTGAGCGAGAGTTTGTTGTTTTGGACGAGGCGCTTGTCGTTCGAATAGTACGCGCCTGTGGCGGACCAATAGAGACGGCCTGCGCCGGATTTGTGGATGCGAATTTCGTTGGCGCCGGTTTGGAGCTGCGAAGCGTTGAGGCGTATGGAAGGCGGCGCGGGGTTCCAGGCATCGGCTGGAGTAAATTGACGTGCGATGACCTGTTTTCCGTTGACGAAGACTTCGGCGCGGAAATTAGCGTCGAGTTCGTGACTGGACTTCACGTAGTCGGTGAGGCCGAAAATGACCATCGCGGTTTGCTTGGTGCTGTACCAGAAGTAGCCACCTTCACGATGATTGACCAACCATAGCGCGGATTTCGGAAGTAGTGGGCTCGTGGATTTTGTGAGACTGAGGAGACGGACAGCATAGGCGGTGGTTTCCGCGGCATCGTCGATTTCGAATCCCATGAGGTGATCGTAGACCGAGGGCCAATTGGCTTCGAAATCGGTCACAACGGCCTGCGATTCGATGGTGCCAGCCAGTTCTTGTGCCTTCGTTTGGTCGCCGGTTGAGAGAAGGGCGAGGCCGAGCATGGCAACGCCTTGCGTGCTCATGTTGCCGCGGTCTTTCCATGCGTCTTGCAGCTCTTCCGGTTTTGTGGCGTTGTTCAGAGCCAGAGCGTAGACAACGTAAGCGCGAAGGTCTTCGTGCATGTTGGCGTGCTGGGTGAGAGCGATGTGCAAATATTCGATCGCGCGATTCAACGAGTCGGCGCCCGGATCGTAGCCGGCTTCGCGGGCCTGGCCGAAGCCGCTGACGACGTAAGCGGTCATGAAGATCTGACTGTCATCTTCTTTCCACCAGCCCCAACCGCCGTCGGAATGCTGAAAATCCTTTAGGCGGGCCATTCCGGCTTCGATTTTCTTTTGAAGTTCCGGCGTGTCGACAGTGGCTTGGAGCTTTAGGTCCTTCATTGCCTTGGCGACGACGATATTGGGAAGGAAGCTGGACATGGTTTGCTCGGTGCAGCCATAGGGATAGCTGGTTAGATAGTCGAGCGCGGAGAAAATACTGCCGGCGAGCGACGGGCTAAGCGTGATGTCGAGGGTGGGCGAGGACTGATCGGGATTTCCCGGAAGCGTGACGACCGTTTTCTCTTCTTGATCGGCACCCGAGACGGAGCCGGATTTCGCATCGCTCTGCTTGACGCCAACGGGTATGACGGGAAGCGTGATCTCCATGGCGTCGGATTCTTCGTTAGTAAGAGCTTTTGTTAGAAGAACCGCTTCGTGGACGGACTGAGCTCGGACGCGCCAGTCTACCTTTGCTTCGCCTTTGCTGGGAACTTCGATCGGCGTGGTTTGGCCAGCTAGAATTTCAAGACCTTTGAGATCCAGAGAAACCTGGACAGTTTTCGAGTTGGCGAGGTAGTTGTGGACGATCGCCGAAACGGTGACTTCATCGCCCTGTCGGAAGAAGCGCGGCACCGCGAGGCGTACCATGAGATTTTTGCGGACGATGACGGTGTTGGTGGCGAGACCGACTTTGGTGTCGATGGTAACTCCACGAACAGTGGCGCGCCAAGTAGTGAGGGAATCGGGGAAAGTTAGCGGAGCTTCAGCGCGGCCGGAGGCGTCGGTGTGAACATCAGACAACCACAGAGCCGTGTCTGGAAAGAGTTTGCGGACTTTAGGCTGGACGAGGGTTTCAGGTTTGAGTTGAGCGAGAGCGCGTGGGTTCGCGTTGCCGCGATAGGCGAGGAACATCTGCTTCTTGCCGGCTTCCCCGCTGAAGTAGAAGTTCAAAGAGGAGTCCAGAGAAACGCGGTCGTAAGCGGGACCGTAAAAATAATCGTGCGGGTCGCCGTTGGTATCGGGGCGGATCGCGTAGATGGCTTCGTCGACGACGCCAATGCTGAATTCGCCGGCGACTGGCTTGCCGTTCGAATCGTGAACAAGAACCGTATAGCTGGCTTTTTGGCCTGGCTGGAACTGCTTTTGCGACGGCTGAATCTCGATCTGGAGTTTTTGTTGAACGGCGGGAACTTTTAGATTTTTGTTGGCGGTGTAGAGCTTGTTGTCGTGGACAAACACTGCACTCAGGAAGACATTCGGCTGTTGATCGCTTGTAATGGGGACATCGATCGTGACCGAAGAGGAGGTCGCATGAACGATGCGCTTCGTCTGAATCGTGCGCGCTTCCGTGGTGACAAGAAGATAGGCGTCGGACATGCCAGTCAAGACGAGGACGTGGGCAGTGTCACCAACTTTGTAGGATTTTTTGTCGGCAACCATGCGGATTTCGCGGTTCTCGCTTCCCCACCAATTATTGTTGCTGCTGGTGACCCAAAGGTAGCCGCTGCCCTGCACTTCGCGCTTTTCGGGAGTCTGCGCTTTCACGCGAAGATAGAGGCTTCCGGCTTCTTTCGCGTTGAAGGTGACGACGGCCGTGCCATCGGCGCCCGTGGTTGCATCGCGTGAGTCGACAACGGTTTCTCCCTGATTTCCGGCGCGGTAATACCAATAGGCACGAACCAATTCGACGTGAACTGCGGTCTGGACCGGCTTTCCGTCATAGTCTTTCGCAACGGCCGTCGCATGGATGGAATCGCCAACCTGGTAGACGTAGCTTTCGGCCGAGATGCCAACAGCGAATGTACCGTAGGTGGCGACGACGGCGTTGTGACCGGCGATTTCGCGGTTGCCGGCGTCGGTGACGCGGGCTTCGATGCGATAGCGGACATCGTGATGTTGGCCATCAACGCGCGTAGGAATCTGAACTTTCAGTTTTCCGTCGGCATCGAGTTTTCCGGATTGCTCTGAAATTTGATCGCCGGCGTAGTCGCCTGCATCTTCGGAATCACCTTCTTCTCCGAAGGACTGTCCAGGTGTGCCGTCCTCTTCGTCGCGATCAATGAAGGGAGACCAGTACGGCAGGGTGTGGACAACGTATTTCACATCGGCTCCGGCGACGGGCTCGCCAAAATAATATTTGGCTTCGAGCGTGGCTTCAATGGAGTCACCTTGAAGCACGCGCGGTGAAGAAGTCGTAACTTTTACTTCGTACTCGGGTTTTTTGTACTCCTCGACGTAGAAGCCGCCGTTGATGGCGTAGCGCTGGCCACCACGACCAGTGACGTTGATCGAATAGTAGCCAAGCGCGGCAGTAGCGGAGAGGTCGAGGTCGCCATGGACGGTGCCATAGGCTGAGATAGGAAGCGTCGATTGAAACACTGGCTTGCTGTCAGGATCTTCGATGAGGACTTGGACTTGTTCGCCGACGGGAACTTTGAATTTTTCCCCAGCGCGCGTGCGGAGGATCGCTTTGAAGTGGACGGTGTGCGTGGGGCGATATACGGGCCGGTCGGTGTAGACGTAGCCGGTCCAGTCTTCGGCGGGATTGCTGCTGATGTTGTAGGAATAGGGCGTGACGAGAGCGACGTCGTCATTGTGGACCGCGAGAATACGGACGTCTTGATACTGGCCCTCGGAGACAGGAGTTTCGGCCAGGCCGCTGGCATCGCTCTTCAGGTGCGCTTTTTCTTTTTTGTCAGCCCACACCCGAACATCGGCTCCGGAAATGGGAGCGCCGGAACGGCGGTCGGCGGCGAAAGTGAGCACCTGGCCCGCGGTAGTTTTTGTGACGAGGCCGAGTTCGCTGACGATGACGATGGTGTACGCGCGCAGCTGGCCGTCGGTCGCTTCGACGAGATAGAGACCTTTGGCTAGATCCTTAACCGGGACGTTCTCCGTTTCCGAATAGAATCGCGGGGGCATTTCCTGCTTCCAGCGCGCGATCAGCTGAGAGCTATTGATGACCGGCGCCTGAGCAAAAACATCGGCGGTGGGACCGGCTTGCGCCTTGGCCTTTTCCTGGCGCTCTTCGCGCATCTGCGCGCGGGAACGCGAGGAGAACTGGTAGCGGAAGAAGTCGCGGATATCGACCCAGAGTCCGTGCTTCCAGTCATGAAAACGCTCGAGGAAAGTGGGATTATCGACTTGTTCCTTGGGAGCGGAGCGGCCGAAATCATGCGGATTGTCGAGGCGTTCGAAAAAGAGAGCGGGATCGTTCACTTTATAAACGCGGAATTCGAGGGCGTCGACGTTGTTGGCGTAAACGCGGAGGCCGATTTTTTCGCCGGGCAGATAGGTTTTGTTGGTGGACAAGGAGAAAAAAGCGTTGGGACGCTGGCCACCGGCGGGCGTGATGAGCGTGAAAAGGCAGGCAAGAAGAAGAACGAATTTCAAGCGCACTAGTTTGCTCCTCGCAGGATGTTCCAGCGGAAAACACCCAGAAAATTGCTGTTCCCGGAAACGGGCCGCCAGCGCGGCGAAGGATGTTGCAGCAGTTCGGCGACGGCCAGACGGCGCATTTCGCCGGGAGCGTTGCCAATGGGGCCTGTGTGATAGACAACCACGTCGCCGCTGTCCGCGGGGCTGGAGTCCGCGAGCCACGGGCTTCGGCCGATAAAAATCATCGAGTGAAACGGAGAGTCTTGCTCAAGCTGTCGGTAAAAAAGCAGATCGCCGGGGCGAGCGGCGTGGATGTCACGTGAGACGAAATGCATATTGAAGTCCTTCAGAGTTTTGGCGTCGGCAAACTCGGCAAAGGTTCCGTTCTTTAAATCGTCCGGGAGATAGGCGCCGGGACGGATGCGAAAGAGCGCTGCGCCTAGCGGCGTGTGGGGATAGCGATATTTTTCGAGAGAGGGAAGCGCGGAAGCGGGTTCGATCTGGGTTTCACGGAACCAGTCGGCGTCGTGGGTGCGGAGAGCATTGCGGTACGAGTAGCGAAGGAGCGCGGCGCAATCGTTGATTTCGCGCGGAAGTTCTTTTTGCGGGCGTAGCGCTTGAAATTCGGCGATTTGGACGAACCAGCGGCGGAAAGTTTCCTGGTCGGATGGCGCGTCGAGGCGGAGGAAATCTGGAGTGCCATCGGCGAAGCGATCGTCGGTGCTTGGCAAAGGTTGGGAATCGCGGGGCTGGTCTGAGGGAAGATTCTGAGTGATTACTGAGGATGTGAGATTCGCTGCATTGCTATGCGGATGGTAAGCGAAGCTGAGGACCACCAGGGAGGCGACAGGAGCGATGAGCAGAATCGTGAGGCGTGGCGCAGGCATATTCGTGGTTGCCAAAACGGCAGTTCGTCCATCCGAGAATCAATGTGCACGAATTATGCCACGCGAAAGAATGGGCAAATGCGAAGAAACCGAGCGGATGGAGGAGAAGTAACTGTGTCCGGCGGTGGACTCGCGTGTCTGGAGGCACACGAGCACCCAGAGCGAGAAGAGTCGGCGGCTGATCTAGATAGAACAGGAGAGTCTAGGGGGAGCGGTAAGAAGGGAGAAAAAGACTAGCTGCGGCCCGCGGCTTTTTGCAAACGAGATTCCACTGGCGGCTCGATAGCCGTTTCCTGATTGAGGGCCTCGTGAAAGCTATATCCGGGAACAATTTGGTTTAGCTTCGCCCGGATTGGGGCCGCGCCGTCAATTGACATGGAGGCTCGAAGCTCGTCCAATTGGCTGGACAACTCCGACCAGCTCCTCAGAGCCCCGCTAGTTCTTTTAATCTTCTCGCAGGAGGTGGGAAGCACTTTTTCGTGGCCATAAAAGAGTTCTTCGTTCAGCTTTTCGCCTTCGCGAAGGCCAGTAAACTGGATTTCTACGTCGCGCTCCGATTTACCCGAGAGCCGGATTAGACTTCGCGCCAAGTCGAGAATTCTCACCGACTCACCCATATCCAACACCAGGATGTCGCCATGGTTCCCGATCGCGAAGGCTTGCAACACCAAGGCTACGGCTTCGGGGGTGATCATGAAGAAGCGCTTGATCTCCGGGTGGGTGATGGTGAGCGGCTGATGATTTTGAAGCTGCTGCTGCAACACAGGAATTACGCTGCCGTTGGAACCCAAAACGTTTCCAAACCGCACCGATACGCATCGCATGCCGTTCGCAGGGCGAGATGAGAGTATCAATTCGCAAACTCGTTTCGTGGCTCCCATGACGTTGGTCGGATTCACTGCCTTGTCCGAGGAAATCAACACGAAGCTCTTGCAGCCCGTCTCTGATGCCAAGTCCAGGAGACTCACAAGGCCGAATACGTTGTTTTTCACAGCCTCCTGTACATTAGATTCCATCATGGGCACGTGCTTGTATGCCGCCGCATGGAAAATTATTTCAGGTCTGAATTCACACAAGAGGCTCTGCATTCGCTCGGCATCGCACACATCGGCAACACGAAAGACAAGATGGGCACCGTTCTTATGGGCCGCGACGCCCAAGCTGAGGAAGTAGAGCCCAGTTTCACTCTGATCCAAACAAACGAGGCGAGCAGGACTGAATTCCAATATTTGACGGCAAATCTCTGATCCAATCGACCCGGCCGCTCCGGTCACCACAACGGTCCGGTCTTCGATCTCTTTCCGAACCACCTCGAGGTCGATCGCAACCGGCTCTCTTCCCAGAAGATCATCCAGCCGTACTTCTCGAAACTGGCTAACGCTGGCATCTCCGCGAATTATGTCACTCAGCGTAGGCACGGTTTTAAACGATAGTTTCGTTTTCTGGCATACCTCCGTAATGCGCCGCATCTGCTTGCCAGAGGCAGAGGGAATGGCAATTAATATTTCATCGATGGAGTTCATTTCGACAATTTTTTCGATTTCATCGATAGAACCGAGGACGGGTACGCCCTGGATCTGGATGCCTGTTTTTGTCAGGTCATCATCGACGCAGCCAACTGCTTGATAACCGCATTCGGGCCGGGAAATTTCACGGATGACCATCTCCGCTGCGAATCCCGCGCCGACCAACAGTATCCGCTTTGCCCGCGAAGAAGAGTCATGTCGGACGGACTCTACCAGAATGCGTGAACTCAACCGCGCGCCAGCCAGCAAGCAACCTGTTAGGACAGCCTCCAGAACGTAAATGGAACGCGGAAAGCTTGCTGCCCCAAGTACAAAACGGTTTAAGACGAAGAAGCAGACAGAGCCAACAGACACGGCTTTTATGATGTTTAGCGCATCACTGACGCTCGCGAAGTGCCACCAGCCATGATTGAGCTTGAACACCCTTAGAGTAATCAGCCGGATCAGAACAAGCAGCGCACCTGAGGCCAGCAACATGCGTCGATAGGGCAATGAAAAATCAAAACGCAACAACCATGCCAGCACGAGCGAAACACCGACCAGCGTTGCCTGAAACGAGTAGATAAACAGCGGCCGGCGGTTAAACAAAATCTGAGGCAATCGAATCAGTCGCTCGCGGACCATAGTCGCTAAGTGATCGCTCCTGGAAGTTCACCCGCAATCCATGCAACTAGAGCGCCCCACAAACCATTCGAAATCGAATGGATGGCAAGCACCTATTCTTGGGATTACAGGATTTGGGCACTACCTGGGAAGTGGTTGCGTTTCCCCAGAAAATAGAAAAGACGATGAGACCGTTTTTAAGATGATGTAGATATCGTTTCGGAGCGAAATCTTCTCAAGATAGGCTATATTCCGCGCAAGCTTATCGGGCAGAATCTGCGTTCGATAGAACTGCTTCGGATCGCTCTGCCGAGCGAGAAGCGCTTCTTCATGGCGATAGACGAGACTTGCAGGGTCTGTGATTCCGGGGCGCGCGGACAGGACGATACGCTGGTCCGCCCTATACTCCGAAACGTAGATGGGAAGTTCAGGCCTCGGGCCAACCAGACTCATATCTCCATGGACCACGTTCCAGAGCTGAGGCAATTCATCAATTTTATAGTGACGCAGAATTCTTCCGATTGCGGTCACGCGCGGATCCCCAGCGACCGTAATTTGGTCTGAATCGGGCAATTGCATCAGCATGGAACGGAACTTCAAGATTTGAAAGGGGCAGCCGTTTTTACCAATTCGAGTCTGGCGATAGAGCACAGGACCGCGCGATGTCAGCTTTATGCAGCAAGCCAGAAGCCCCAGAAACGGCGACAGCAGAATCAAGCCTGCCGATGCGATCACAAGGTCCAGAATTCGTTTGCCGTACTTTATATAGAACCCATTGCTGAACGCCGACGGTAGGGGTGTATCGGTCGCTAGCCCACCGTGATTGTTCTCTTGATCAGGCAGTTGGACTGGCATGAGCTGCGGTCGCGCGAACAACTCGAGACTCTTCCACCGTGTTCAACACTGCGCCGATGACGTGGTCGATTTCCTTTTCCGTCATGCCCGGATAGATGGGAAGTGACAGGCACGAGAGATATTCCTTTTCTGCACTCGGAAAATCGCCGGGCTGATAGCCACACGCGCGCCGGTAGTACGGCTGCAGGTGCAAAGGAATGAAGTGAACACTGCACGCAACGCCATGGCGATGCAAAGCATCAATAAATCCGTTTCGATTTTGGTTCAATTGGCCCAAACGCAGCCGCAGGACATAGAGATGCCAGGAGGTACTGCAATCTTGCCGAACCGTCGGGATGACGAGTTCCTCGCAAGAAGAAAAAGCATCCGAATAGCGGCGGGCAATGGCTTCACGAGCCTGTCTCAGGTCATCGCACTTGGCCAGTTGCACGAGGCCGATAGCCGACTGAATATCTGTGAGGTTGTACTTGAATCCGGCCTCCAGAACCTCATAAAACCAGGATCCGTCCGCCCGGTAACGCTTCCAGGCGTCACGTTCAATACCATGGAGACGCATGAGGCGCATGCGGTCCGCCGCTTCGGCGTTGGCTGTAGTGACCATCCCGCCTTCACCGGTTGTTAGTGTCTTGGTTGCATAAAAACTGAAGCAAGTGAATTCGCTGATCTGTCCGACCCGCTTTCCTTTGTACTCCGAAGGCAACGCATGAGCAGCATCTTCGACGACTCGCAGGCGATGTTTTTTCGCAAGCGCTTGGATCTCGTCCATGTCGCAGGGCTGACCTGCCAGATGCACTGGAATGATTGCTTTGGTCTTCTCTGTGATTCGTCGCGCCGCATCCGCAGGGTCAATGTTCATCGTTACGGGGTCAATATCAACAAGAACTGGTCGCGCTCCGAGGTAAGTGACGGCTTCCGCCGTGGCGGTAAACGTCGTTGTGGGCAACAACACTTCGTCGCCATCGCGAACCCCCGCAGCTTCGAGGGATAGATGTAACGCCGCAGTTCCGGTAGATACGGCAATAGCGTGCTCTGCGCCAACGTACTTCGCAAATTCCTTTTCAAATTCAAATGTCTTCGGCCCCATTGTCAACCACCCGGAGCGAATCACTTCACTCACGGCTTTCGCTTCTTCCTCACCGACCGAGGCGCGATGAAACGGGACTTGAACTTCGTTAAGAATGTTTTCTACTCCTTTTTTCCTGGAGCACACAGTCGATGAATCTTTCGCCCCTCATTGATGAATTGGGGTGTCGGGCAGTGTGGAAGTCGTCGAAGGAACCCGGAACAGATGACGAATACCAACTAATGTCCCCGTCCCATAGGCTAGGTGGAAACAAAAAGTCGCGAACGGCTGCACGAAAATCACATAGTTCTTGTCAACGTTCTTCGTGCGTATCGCAAGGTAAAAGCCCCCACAAACATAGACGCCCAGAATCCCGCAAAGGAGAGCCAACGCAATATGATTCATGAAGGCAGCTGGCACCAAAAGCAGCAGCAGAACCAAGAACGCAGCTGGTGCAAAATGGCGTGCGCCCATGGACTCTCTATTCTCGCGGAACGTGAAGATATGCCACTGACTTGTTCTCAACGCATACTCGAGCAGACTCGAAAACTTCTTTACGGGGTGGTACTGAGTTGTCAGCGCCGGAGTCATGTAAATTCTCCCACCAGCTTTTCGGATCCGGGCGCTGAGATCGTTGTCCTGATTTCGAATTAGCTTTTCGTTATACAGTCCGACACGATCCAAAATTTTCTTCCGAAACGCTCCGAACGGAACAGAATCAACAAACCCGGCCTCCTTACTCGTCCTAAACTTGGAGTTACCGACCCCAAATGGGGAGCTTAAGATTGCTGCAACAAGTCTTGCTTCGAACGAGCCGTCATCCGCCACTGTCTCAACCGGTCCACCGACAACGTCAGCGCCAGTCTTGTCCAACCACAAAAGACAGTTTTCGACAAAATGAGCTGGGTATGTAGTGTGGGCGCCCGCGACGATAATGACACTCCCCAGTGCTGCTCGAATTCCTAGGTTCATTCCGAAAGGCGTGAACTGAGACGGGTTATCCAACAGTCGAACCCTTACCTCGTTCCGTTCGTATAGAGAAACGATCTGTTTTGAATTATCAGTGGACCTGCCATCAGCGACCAGAATTTCGTACTTGTCGTGAGCAATTGTTTGATTGACAAGCGAATCGAGACACGAACGAATATGCTCTAATTCATTCCGCATCGGCACCACTACGGATACGAGAATGCCGTGGGGAACCAATGATGGACCCTTTTCCATCACCGCGGAGGCTTCCGAACTACCGTGGACCTCTTGGGTTAGAAATACTTCCGAGTTTGATGAATCGTGGCTGGAGTTCAGTGTTTGCTCGATCTTCAGAGAATGGCGATGCAGAGATCATCAATCCTGTGATTGCCTCAATCTCACGCGTGGGCCACAAGTCGCTCGGGTATCTCGTTGCAAGAATTTCCGGCGACTTCATACATCTTCCCGCAGGACGCACAGGTCATCACCGCGTCAGCTTCCGGAAGACGCATGCCGCAGCAGCAAACCCAGCCAACTTGTTTTGCGGGCACTCCCAGCATCAAAGCGTGGTCCGGCACATCTCGCGTTACCACGGCGCCGGCGCCTATAAACGCGTATCGCCCGATTGTCGTGCCACACACCACAGTGCAGTTAGCTCCGAGAGTTGCTCCCCGCTTTACAAGGGTTTTTTGATATTCGCTTCGCCGATTAATGTGGCTCCGCGGGTTAATCACATTTGTAAACACCATCGAAGGCCCGCAAAACACGTCGTCTTCGAGCTCCACGCCCGTGTAAATAGAAACATTGTTCTGCACTTTTACATTTTTTCCCAGGCGCACGCCCGGGCTGACCACCACGTTTTGTCCAAGATTGCACCCGGCTCCCAGCACGGCGCCCTGCATGATGTGCGAGAAGTGCCAAATTTTTGTGCCGGCTCCGATCTCGCACGGTTGATCAACTACCGCTGTGGGATGCGCAAAGTATCTCGGTGCGTCCTCGATGAGCGGGACGCGTGCTCCATTTTGAGCTAACGAACGTCCGCATGCATCGAGCACTTCCAGTACGTGCATCGCGTCCTCGCCGCTCGTTCGCGGCTTGGCCATCAACTTCACGCACTCAAGAAAGTGCTCGCATTCCTTTCGCAATGGTTCTTCTTTGGGAATCGGTATGACTTGTCCACCGTCCCTTTCTGCTACAGGCTTGCGATCCACCCAGTTAACTTTGTGCGCATAAATCACTAACTTCTTTTCCGCTTCCAGATCGTCGAACACTGCCATCTTTTCTGTACCGATGACGCAAAGTCTCTGTTCCTTGAACGGATGCAGCCAGCTCACAAAAATGTGCGCTTTTACTCCGTTTCGAAACTCCAATGTACTCAGCGTCGTATCAACCGTGGGCGGGTTCAAGTAACTTCCCCCCTGCGCTGTCGCAAACAACGGCTCTTCGCCCAGAATGCGGAGGATCACCGAAATGTCGTGTGGCGCAAAACTCCACAGAATGTTCTCTTCGGTACGCAGCTTTCCCAGATTCAACCGCGAAGAATAGATATACTGGATTTTCCCCAGATGGCCCTCTTGTATCAGCCGGTTGAGCTCAGTGATTGCCGGGTGGTACTCGAGAATATGCCCCACCATAAGCACTGCTCCCCTTGCGTTCGCTAGTTCGACCAGCTCCTTGCCTTCATTCGCATTTAGCGCCAGCGGCTTTTCTACAAACACATGTTTGCCGGCGTGAAGCGCGCGCTTAACTAGGTCGAAGTGTGCAGCCGCGGGAGCCGCAATCACTACCGCATCTATCGCCGGCTCATTGAGGATCGCGTTGTAGTCCTTCGTCGTCGAAACGCGATATTCTTTGCGCACTCGCTCTAAAGTTCCTTCATTTGTGTCACACACACATTCCAGCGCGCCCAGGGTATGAAAATTGCGGACGTGGTTCTTCCCCCAATAACCAGCTCCAACCACGCCTACACGCACTGCCGGCTTTTCCGTCGTCTTTAGGCTTCATGGCTTTTCGCTCTCCTTACTCCGCGTCAAAATCCGCAATCGCCGCTACCACCGACCGCTGTTGCTCTTCCGTCAGCTCCGGAAAGATCGGCAGCGAAAGAACCTCGCTCCCCGCCGCTTCGGATGCCGGAAAATCTCCCTGCTTATGCCCGAGATATCCAAACGCTTTGTGCAGATGTAATGGCTTCGGATAATAGATTTCAGTCGGTATGCCCCGGCTCTGCAGATGTTGGCGCAATGCGTCGCGCTCGCTAACGCGGATCGTAAACTGATTGTAGACATGCGTACGACCTGCAGGAGTTACAGGCGCTTTTACCATTGCCTCCAGGCGAAACTCATGGAACAACTCGCGGTATCGCTCTGCATTCATTTTGCGTCCTCGCGTCCACTGCTCCACATGCCTCAGCTTCACCCGCAGGATGGCTGCTTGCAATGCATCCAGACGGCTATTCATTCCGAGCAGCTCGTACTCGTATTTTTTTCGCGCCCCGTGCACTCGCAACAGTCGCAGCCTGTCCGCAAGCGTCTCATCGTGAGTGGTCACCAGGCCGCCGTCTCCAGCTCCGCCCAGATTCTTCGACGGAAAGAAACTGAAACACCCCATCACGCCCATGCTCCCGGCTGCATGCCCCTCATGGCGCGCCCCGATCGCCTGCGCCGCATCTTCAATCACCGGAATGCGATGCTCTGCCGCGATTTGGTTGATCTCGTTCATGTCGGCGGACAAGCCGAACAGATGCACAGGCATGATCGCTTTCGTCCTCGATGTGATGGCCTTCTCAATCGCCTTTGCGGAGATATTGAATGTCTCAGGATCGATGTCCACAAAAACTGGCTTCGCTCCCACACGTGCAATCGAGCCTGCCGACGCCACAAAGGTAAACGGCGTGGTAATCACTTCATCGCCGCGCCCAATTTCCAGCGCCAGCAATGCCAGAATCAACGCGTCCGATCCCGAAGCGCAACCAATCGCGTGGCTACACCCCGTCAGCACACTGACTTCCTTCTCGAAGGCCTCGACTTCTGGCCCCAAAATAAAGTGCTGGCTCTCCATAACGCGCGTCACTGCTTCCAATGTTTCGTTCCGTATACTCGCAAACTGCGCCTTCAAATCCAGAAACGGCATGGCTACCTTCGCTGGTTTTGCGGCCTGGCCAGTGGTTGATGTAGACATCGACACTTCTGAGGTTGGTTTCACCTGTTCCTGCTCCTTGTTAACGGGGTGCAACAACTTGAGAATCGAACTCGTTGGTGATCCTTGGAGGCATCACGGGCTCGAACTTGGTAGTCCCGCGCCAGTGCTGTTGAGCCCAAAGCTCCGAAATCACGACCCGAAAAATATCTCCAAAGCTCACCGTTAGGCTCCCATTCCGAAATGCACTGTACTGCCTGAGGAAAGCAGCGGAGTCCAACAGTCCAAACTCGTCGAGTATGCTTTTTCTTAGCGTTTGCTCAACCAACTCTGCGAGATCCCGCTTCAACCAGAGTTCCTCTGGGGTGACAAAGCCCTGTTTATCCAGCCGCTGGCGCACTCTGTCAGGAAGCTCAACAAAGCTCTCTCGTAGGACGCTCTTCGTCCAGCCGCGGCGGAATTGCCATTCCGCAGGTATGCTCAGCGCGAAATTTACCAATCGGTGGTCGAGAAACGGGTGCCTCACCTCGAGGGAGTGTGCCATTGAGTTTCGGTCTTCGTAGTGCGTTAACGCGGGAACGGAGTATTTGTCGATGTCAGCGATCTGTCGCTCCCTTAGATTTCCTCTCGCCCAGACCCGCACAGGATTACCTCTCCTTCGAAGGGCTGAACGTTTGTTGCGATGAAAATAAGGAATGTACCTCTTAGCTTCTGAGAGCCGGAATTGCCGAACCACTGTGCCTCGAAGAGCACTCCACACAAAATGTCCCAACGCTGCAGGGTAACGTCCTTGGATTAAAAGATCGCGGAGGTGGAAGAAAAAGAATTTCGAATAACCAAGCAACACTTCGTCCCCGCCTTGCCCGCTTAGTAGCACTGTCGCCCCGCCGTTTTCCTTGATGGTGCGAAACATTCCGTACTGGGCTACCACGCTGAGGCTGGCATAAGGCTCGTCACTGTGCTGAAGCACCTGAAGTAGAGTTTTCTCAACATTCGATAATTGGAAGCGGAACTTGACGCCGTTCAGTCCCAGGGTCTCGTTGACTGCGTCAATGAAAGGCTCTTCGCTGTAGGGCTGCTCATCGGCTACGACGGAGTAAGCATCAATTTCCTTGCTGCCAGCTTCCAAGGTCGCCACTGCCAATGACGATGAATCCAATCCGCCGCTTAGAAGCAGTCCAACCTTAACGTCACTTCTCAGCCGGATTTTGGTGCTATCGATCAGCAATTCTCGAAATTCTTCCCATGCGCTTTCGCGGCTCTGCAGTTCCTGTATTCCGTATTCCCAATACTCTTGTTCCTTGATCGCTTCCGCCTTTAGATCAACAATGACGTTCGTTTTCGGCGGAGCTTTCGTAATCCCGTTGAAAAATGTCTCCAGCGAGTGGTCCAGCAAAGCCTGGCCCAGAAAAACGGACAACACTTCTAGGTTCGGCTCCTTCTTGACAAGCAGGGGCAGAAGTTGCTTGATCTCGCTGGCGAAATATAGAGTTTCCTCCTGCCTTAGAAGATAAAGAGGCTTTATCGAGAACCGGTCCCGGCTGAGTACGACACGGTGAGAGCGAAGATCGACAATCGCCAAAGCCCACATGCCATTCATCTTTGCGAAGCCCGATTCTCCTAGTTTGTCGTATAGGTGGAGGATGACCTCGGTATCGCTCTGCGTCCGGAATTCACATCCCAGCGCTCTCAACTCTTCGCGCAACTCAACAAAATTGAAGATTTCTCCGTTGAAGATGATCCATGTTCCTCGGCCATCCGTCATCGGCTGGTGCCCGGCAGAAGACAAATCGATGATCGACAGCCGCCTGTGTCCGAGGAAAATATCGAAAGGCGTATCTGCCCCGGCTCCATCAATCGCCCTGCCGTCACAACTATCGAACGCCAGGTACCCGCAATCGTCTGGGCCACGATAGGCAACCAAGTCCGTTAAGGTAACGAACCGTTCAAACTGCTCCGGCGCAAAAGCGCCTTTGAACTTAATCGCTCCAAAAATTCCACACATTGTATTTTGTTGTGCGACGAATGTACTAAGCCTGAATCGATCCTCGGCTTGTCAAACGAGAATATAGCGCCAGAAGTTTTGTCTGTTCTGCGGACCAGGTGTACTGAGCCTTTACTGCCGCGGCGCCACGGCATCCCATTTCCTCTGCTTCGTCCGCGTGTTTGAACAGCCACGCCGCCGCTTCCGCGATCGCACGCGGATCCGCAGGGTCGACTAGTAGACCGCAGCCGGCTGAATCGATGATCTTTCTCCAAACAGGAAAATCAGAAGCAATCACTGGTATTCCCGCGGACATGTATTCGAATAGCTTTGTTGGCAAGGACTCGATGAAGCAGGCTACTGGTTGAAGTGCGAGAACCCCAATCCTTGCTTTGGACAAGAGACTGGCAACCTCCAGACGAGATCGCCATCCGAGACGGTCCACGGCACCCCAGCCCGCTAATGAAGCAAGCTCCTCCTCCAGAGCGGGTGGGTCAAAGTTTCCGGCAATTGCGCATCGCGCTCCCAGCTCAGTAGGCAAGAATTCCATTGCTTCGACAAGCTGTCGCGCTCCCCGGATTTTGCTAACCCCTCCCACGTAGGCCATGAGAAATGGCCGGTCCGCATATGCAGTCCCTGGGCTCGCGAATTCCTGCAAAACGGGAAAATTTTTAATCGTCTCTGTATGTCTCTTAGGAAATCGCCGTGCAATGGATGGCGTGGCCGCCACCACGGCATCGAAGAACGAGGCAAGACCGACTTCGAAGAATCCGGCGAACCACGCAATCGGCCTTCGCAGCCATCCGGCAATCCAGTCCTTGTCGAGAATGTCTCGGGGAAGGTCCTCATGGACGTCATAAATCACGTGTCTTCCCCTCAGCTTCAGGAGCGCTCCTACAGGTATTAGCTCCGGGTCATGAAAATGATAGATTCTCGCCCTAAGTTTCTCCGCTCTCCGATAGACTTCCCAGACTGTACTTGTCATGCGCCGTCTTCGATCTACAGGACGAGGGACAGCCTTAATCTGTACATTGCTCACTTCCTCGTCGTTCTCGTGCGGGACGACGATCGCGACTTCGTAACCAGCTGCCGCAAGAGATTTCGCTTCCTTCTCATAAATCCGGACATCAAATGCTGAATGCGCAGAACTCATCATGCACACACTCTTGCGATGGCGGCCGTTATCCGGGCCGCCGCTCATCTAGGGACATCCAACGCTGCCTGGAACGACGGGGCATCCGCACCGGCCATAATGTCTGGCCGCGCCCCACGCATTCCCAACATTCCGAAGCCGCCGTGGCTTAGCGCCGGAATAGTCGTTTCTACTGGTCGGGGAAAACCCAAACTGGAAAACCACCCTTGAACCTCGCTAGTCGTATGCAGGTGATAGTATCGGGGCGTCAGCGTATCAAACAGGTTCACCGCCTTTAGTCTCAGAGGGACCGCAGGACGTTTACGGCTTCCAAATAGGTGAAGAATCCGAAGACGAAACAACAGCATTGCTGCGCCAACAAAACATAGTGCTTTGAGAACGCTGAGAGGCAAAGGCCGCAACAAAACCTGCAAAACTTTTGCCGTTCTCATTTTTAAGTTATACATCGGTGCCAGCTCCCTGCCATAAAGCCACACGAAGAATCTGCCCCCGGGAGTAACAAGTGGCGCGAGAGATTTGAAAGATTCGTAGGTACTCGGAGTGTGATGGAGCACCCCGTCGGAATAAATCACACCAAATGTCCCTGGAGCAAAAGGCGGATGCTGCACATCGCCTTGGACGTAGTGCACTCTGTCAGCCCCAGCGCCCGCAAATCGTGTCTTTTCCCTTTCCGCGCGTTCGACACTCTCGCTATAGTCCATGCCAACAATCTCCGGGCCACTAGCGCCGACCCCCGCAGTTAGGGTTCCATTGCCACAGCCCGCATCTAACACTAACCGGCCATTCAGACTGCCGGGCGGAACCCGCAAATATTCATAGAAATATTTCACCCTCGTGGCCAGGTCCAACTCCCACGTGAGTTCGCCGTATTCATACATCTTCCACTGCGTGTCGAACGAATATCCTCTCGCCGCTATGTGCTCCTCGTTTTCTTTCAACAGTTCGGGTGCATCGTGAAGAAGCTGTGCCCGGAATCTCAGTAAGAACTCTTGCGGCAATGTTCGGTTGTTCGGGATCAACATCCGGGGAACATTTTTCCATATCGGGTATTTCGCTCCGCAACCTGATACGAGTAGTCCCGACGATATGTCGTCTCCAGAAGCGTTCGCCTCGTAATTGACCAGCTGCAGTCGATCAAGGCACGCGGGGCAACGAAGAAATTGTTGTACCCTTAGGTTCATAAGCTCTCTCCTGATTTTGGGGCAATTTTCTAGCTGGCTGTAAGCCGGCATTTCGGTTCATGAAAAAACTGAGCAGCAAAATCAAAACGGTGCCATTGGACGCCAATACGATCGGTAGAGACGAGGAGTTCAAATCCCAAAACCCATAAAGGGCAAACGCATAGGCCGCTAGACAAAAAACCGTTTTTTTCTGGCGCACAAAGAAGATCTGCATTGCCTGCATGACAAAGCCAGCCAGGACGCCTCCAAGGATCACACCGGTCATTCCGAAGTCCGCATTCAAATCCGCAATGAATGCCCCGTTCGCGGATACTGTTTCAAGTCCAGTAGGGTATGCATAAACACCGACGTAGTTGGCCGTGTCGAAAGGCTTCTGACCAAAGAGTCTCGCCAGCTTGTCGATGGAGAGACCATGCAAAAAGCCGGCGTGCGATGGGAAAACCTCAAAGTAGTAGTAAACCACCTCGGCAGGCGAGTAAAACATGCGGTAGGCAAGGGCCGATCCCACGTCCCAACTTGTCAAGTCGGGATCCTGGTAAGCAAGATAGACAACTCCGAACGGAAAGACTAGAACCAGAATCACGATAACCGCAACAGCCTTGCGGCTGAGACTGCCCCCTTTAAACAGATAAGCAAATAGCCCCCACACAAGGAAGATGGCCGCCACCGGCTTTTTCGCAGCCGAAGCCGAAGCAAATAAGAGTCCCGCTACAAGCGCGACTACCAGAACCCAAAGCCACTTCTTGTCACGCGTAACTCGCCAGCAACCAAATGCAACACAGATTACAAAGGGATAAATTGCCGCCCGTATGACGAAGTAAAGGTAAGTCAAAGGTGAATTGAGCAGCTTGAAAGACTCTTCGCGAAGCAGGGCCACGGCTAAGTGCTCACCCGGATTTCTAAGCATGTACAACAGAGGATTTGTGCCAGCTTCTCGAAAGTAGAGCACCGTGGAAAGAACCGCGATAAACAAAAGCGCCGCGACGAAGTGATAGGCCGCACTCCAACGGACCTTTGTAATCACTTGACCGGAAAAATATTTCGCAGTCTCGTTCTTCTTGTACCTAAACGCCAATGCTGCAATCCAGGTCCCCACCGGAACGGTTATGAGTACGCTTCCGACACCCCACAGATACCTTGGAACGTATATTCCGGCTTGATCATGCGCTACAAAGAAGGCCGGCAAATAGATCATCGCCAAGTAACTGAAAAACCAGAAACTCACAATCGTAACGCGCCGAGGATCGAAGAGGTCGGCGACCCGATCCAGCGCTTGGAACGAAAGGAACACGAGCAGCGTAGAAACGACTGCCGTCCCGATTCCAACGCATGACGCGGCGATGCAGAACACTGTCACCGCCACGACCCAGGGGCCATACCGGGGAATCGCGCCCTGCCTTGCTTGGGCATAGGCCTCCAGGTGCTCAGACACGTTGCTCCTTCGGTGCCTTCTGTGCCCATATCCTGTAGGTTTGGATCGCTGTCAGCGAACCTAAGACGTAGAAGCCAATCACTACCGGAATCATCAAGGCGGCGCCGGACTGCGCCCAGCCAAAACAGAGGGTCGCAGCCAGATAAACAACCAGCGCTATCCCTGCGTTTATCGCATTCAGCGCACGAAGATGGAACGCGTCGATCACGCCACGCCAAACGAAATAGGCGGCGTAGGGTAGTGCGCCCAGGGCTAGCACTCTAACGATTGGAACCAAATCCTCATACCCCGTCCCTAAATAGATCCTCACCATCGCAGGCGAAAACAACTCAAGGCATACGACGATTATCCCTGCCGTGCCTATCGTCGCGATCGTAATCCTTAACAGGTCTTTTTTGAGTAGCTCTTGATCGCCTGAGGCAAATAACCGGCTCGCTTTCGGAAGCAAGATCAACCCAATCGGCGCGAATAGAGCCCCGACTATGGAAATCATCGACATCCCGAACGACGCAAGCCCCGCTGCTTCAATTCCCTTTTGATGAGCAACTAAAGTCACGGGCAAGGTTGTCAAGGCAACGATGAAAAAATCGCCAGGCAGACGCTGCACCCCATACCAGCCCAGTTCTTTTGCTTCGCGATAGTTCGTGGCTAGAAAGCTTCTTATTGGCATAAGGGACAGCGCTAAAAGTGCGACGCTGGCCCAAGAGATGCCAATAAACAGCATGAGCTTTGAGACTGATTTTCCGCAAAAGACGAAGGCCACTAGTGGAGCAGCTGCAAGATTCACGAGCTGCAGGAGATTGGCTCGGTGCATCGCCAAGTGGCCCCGACAGTAAGCGTAACCAATAGAGTGTAAGACGTAACCAAACACCATCACACTGACCGGGAACACGAATTCTGCATAACTTTTCGCACCGAAGAACAGCAATGCAAAGTAACCGGGCGCTATGTTCATCGCGAGTACGAACAACACCACCGCTGGCAAAACCCACCATAGTGCAGCCCCAAAATAACGATCTGCCGCTGCAGGATCGAGCCGTCCTCTGCTCTGAGCGATGAACCGTGGCAGGCCCACGCCCAACCCCAACAACGGGATTGGTGCGAGAAATGAAACCGTTCGGCGGAGCACCGCATATTCCGAAAACCCTTGCTTGCCCAAAAAATATGCCGCCAGCTTGTAAGTGATGATTTGACTAGCCATTACCGCGAACTCGGTCGCGAAAGTCGGCGCATATTCGCGCACCTGTTGCCACGCCCCGCCGCCCATCGCGGGAAGTCTTGCGAGTACTGCTGTAATTTTCGGGGTATCGAGAGTAGCCATCAGAGCTGATTCTCGCGATTTTCCACAGCCCCCGTTCTATGGCGCAATATGATCTTGACCAAATGCATAATATGCGGTATCATCCTCCCTGAAGAATTACGTCGCTGCCCTAACGTCTCCTGATTCGCGTCCATTCTTAATCCCAGCAACGAGTTTTCTTTCGCTTCTCTTTATCTAAGTCCTTTAGAATCCGCACTTCTGAAATTTCCACCGTAACTCCTTTAGAATCCGCACTTCCAAAACACAGGACTTAAAACCCTTTAGAATGAACACTTACGAAAAAACCGGGGAGGGGGTCACCTTCGTCTCCACCAGAACCACCTTGCCACCAGGCTAGTACATTGACTCCAAATCCGCTGCGTTCACCTCCACCGCCATCGAGCGTTGAATCAAGTGCAAGGACAGCACAAACCGGCAAATCGTTTTCTTTCGGACTAAGACGCCCTCAAGCCCTTGCAAAGGGCCGGACTTAATCCGGACGCGGCGCCCCACAGCTAGATAGGGACAAGGTTCAGCGAATCGTCCCTGGTCGAGGCCACGCTGCAGCGCTTGTATTTCGTCGCTGTCAATCGGAGCCGCCTGGCCGTTGAAGCCAACCAGTCGCACCACCCCGGGGATTTGCAGTACGCGCAGTTTTTCGCTCAGCGCCATGCGCACAAAGACATAGCCAGAGAAAAGAGGCAACTGCACCCTGACGTGGCGATCCTTCCATCGGCTCATCTTTTCATAGAGCGGTAGAAAGGACTCAAAAGAGCGTAGTTCGAGCTGCCGGGCAACAACCTTCTCGTGATTGGCGCAAGTGTGCAGCGCATACCAAGGCAATTCCGCAAGCGGTTCCCGGCACGAAATTAACCCTTGAGAATCCGCGCTGGCTATGTTCATCGCACCCATCGAAATCCCTCTCGACCCACCTGCGTCTATCTACAGCTTCGCCCCGTCACTTACAGGGCGCTTGTGACCTAACCCTTTTCTTTTCTGTCTACTACAACGACTGTGCTTCAGCTTCCTGCGCTGGCGCCCTTCGCGCTTGGCCGCGTTTCTTCTTCCTCTTTTTTCGTTTCCTCTTCCGGCAATCTCCCCGTATTTCCATTCCGTGAAACCCACGGAATATGCGCCGCAACACTATGGAAAACTTCCTGCGCAAACAATTTCCCCGCATCTTGCGAATCAATTTCCTGCCAGCGCGCTTGTCCCAAAATCCAAACACCACCCAGAACCACTGCGCACAGCGTCCCCATCACCATGATTAACAGCCGCGGCGGAAACGACTTGTGCTCCGGCACCACGGGAGAATCCAATTCCTTCACCGACGGAACCTCTTTGGCTTCCTCCACTTTCGCCAGTTCGTATTGCTTGGTGAGCGTCTCGAATACCGCCTCTTCCACTCTCAAGCGGCGCAGCTTGTCGGCAAATGGGACACCCAGAATGGGCAATTGGCGCAACGTGGGGTACGGCGCCTCGGAATTGATATTTTGAGCGCTCGCTTGAGTATTCCCTCCCGCCTTGCCGCCGAGTCTTCGTAACTGCTGGCGCAATTCGTCAATGCGGGCTTGCGTCGCGCGAACGCGAATATTGTTGTCGGTATAAATCTGTTTGAGACCTTGCAGTTCCGATTGAGCAGCAATCATCTGGCCTTCCAGCGTGGCTGCTGCCTCGACCATCGCTTTGCCCTGCTCGGTAATATCGATCGCACCCTTGCTGCTAGCGAATTGACTGAAATCTTTCTCGGCCGCTTCCAGCTCCAGTTTTACCGCGCCCAGTCTGTCCTCCAGAAAAACACGCTCGCGGCGGGCGGAAGATGTACTTAGCTGGGCTATCAAAACGTTGAGCTCTTCGACATAGTCGCCGGCCATTTCCGCGGCGCGTTTCGGATCGCGATCTGTCACCGTAATCGTGATGATCCCGCTCTTGCGGTCTTCGCTGATCGCCGTTCGCTCCGCAAGTTTCTGCCGGGCTTCCATCAACAAACCCTTTCCGTAAACCTTTCTCAAATCAAAATGTTCTACCATGCGATCCTCAACGGTCCGGCTCCGCAAAACGCCAACAAACAATGCACCGGTACTCTTGAGTCCAAAGAGGTCTCCGGCCATCATCCCCAGCCCTCCTGTACCCGACATTCCCGCCAGCAAAGCAAGATTGCTGGAGGACTGCGAATCGGGAGGCATCAACTGTGCCGTCGATTCAAACTGGCTGGGAATCAGGAAAGCAATCAACGTCGCCACAAGTAATCCAAAGAAGGCAAAGCGCAGCAACAACCGCCGCTCGTTCCAGAAGAGACGGGCGCTCGCAAGCAACCTCTCCCCTGAAATAGCCTCTTCCAACTCTTCGACGTGGGCATCCGGAGAAGTCTGTTGATCGAAGGTAGTCGGGTCCGAAGTAGAAATTGCAGGTTTCACCTACCAACCTCTTTCAGTGAGAATTTTTCGCGCGCATGACATCGGATGATCCTCGCTTCCCAACATCCAGCTACTTCTTCCATGAAGCAGGCAAATACGTAACTTCCAAAGACGAAGCCACGTTCCTTTGCGGACCAGCGGCCAGAATCGGATAACTCCACTGCTCATACTGAACAAAAGCCGACACGCTCCACTCACGATGAATCATAAAATCGGCTCGAATCGAACCGTCATTGACGGTTCCTCCGCCCGGGACAAACTGGGGACTGACTTGTCCATGACGGTAGCCGAATTCGACGAAACTCCTAGCGCTTAACGAATAGCGGCTCCACGCTTGGTATCCTTTCCCGTCCCGTCCCACCCAATTTCCCAGCAAGTGCCCGGCGTTGGTGTACGAGTCATGGTAAAAACTGTCCCAATACAGAAATTTGCCGGGAATCGCGCCACCCGCGGGAATATCCGTGTAGGCCGCTTCGACCCTCAAGTCCAAGTGACGAAGGCCTGGAATCTGCGGGATGTAAACGCCGGGGTTAATGCCTGCGCGTCGAGGTGCGGCAAGAGGTGAAGGGTCATCATCAGAGGCGGAGTCGGCATAGACCGTGAGCCAGTTCCGGAGGTAAGGGACGCGATAAGAAAAATCGAATCCTCCGGTGCGCTTGCCGGGATCGTTCTGAGGGGTCTCTAGAAGCGGGCTGGTTACGCTCACATAGCTGATCCACACGGTATGGAAATTCAGCGGACGCCCAACTCCCCCGAGAACCACTGTCCTTGAAAACCCTAACTCCAGATTTGGTGTTGGTTTGAAACTGATTTTTTCTCCATGGAAAAAAGGCCGAGGAGGAAAGCTATGGCCGGCAAGGTTTCCAAAATAGCTATCCATTCGAACCGGACCCAACCAGTGAAACAGCCAGGGTAGTTGGAAAGGGCTTACGCGGCTGATCCGAAACATTCGAATCGGTGTGGCGTCGTCGCTGAACAGCATGGAGCCCATCCTTCCGGGACCCCACGACATGCTTTCTTGTCCGTACGAAACTTGCCAATTACTCAGAGTCAAGCCAGCGTAAAAATCCAGGGCCTGTACGCGGTTTTGTTCCGCAACTGGCGAACCAGGAAGCACGGGATTTTCGTCAGCTGTCGAGATGAAATTTCGAACGTTTTCTGAATACGCCGGACCAGCCGGTGCATGTTGATATTCACCGCGGGCATAGAAGACCCAGCGCCCGGCAGTAGCCCAACCTGAAAAGCCGGTAACATTGTTGAACCCTTCCTGGTAAGGCCGCCCAAAGTCGTCGGTGAGCGTTTCGCCAAAATGATATGGATCTGTCAGCGGAGTTCCAGAGATCCCAGTGGATCTCGTATAGATCGACTCCACACGAGCGTGAGCGTTATCACCGCCACCGAGAGATTCCAGATCGTCCTTAAATTCGACCCGGAGTTCGTTTAGCAGCTTCTCCGTCGTTCCATCCTCGCGTCGGTCTGCAAGAACTTCAGCCGATTCGTTAAGGAGCCGGACACATTCGAGCCGGGTCCACGGGCGTTGACCCAGGATGGCAGAGTTTGTGTATCCCGTAGCGATGAGACGGTCGAAGGCAGCATAAACCCAGCTATCGAGCGGTACGTAGGGTGAGCCCATATTGCTCGAAGTGAGATTCCCTTCGCCGCGGAACATCTGGCTGATCGATTTCCAGGCCTCGCCGCCTAGTCCGGGATCATGGTTTCGGCTATAGATATTTTGTGCGATGAGATTGCCCATGATGCTGCCGACGAAAACGTCAGAGGGAAA
This sequence comes from uncultured Acidobacteriota bacterium, assembly GCA_963718785.1. Lineage (GTDB taxonomy): Bacteria > Acidobacteriota > Terriglobia > Acidiferrales > UBA7541 > Acidiferrum. The sequence goes on from CAVQZW010000002.1 coordinate 412,698, forward strand.
ATGCTGGCGCGCATCGAATTCGCGAGTAGTCGACCAGGGAAGCGAGGCCATAGGCCATGATTTTCACGAATGGGCTGGGATACTCGTGCGCGATAACGCCCGCCATGGACCAAGCCGCGGCAGCGTGCTCCGAGGGAAACGAAGTACCGCCTTGGAAGAACGGCCCGCTCCCGTTACCTTGGTAAGGCCGTTCGCGCCCAAGGGAATATTTTAAGGACTCCACCATCACGAGGCTGTTGAGCGCGGCTTCGCCCGCGAGGAACCCCGTCTCGCTCCAGTGTTCATTATGCTTGACGTGGCCCAGCAGCCACATTCCGCCCGCACCCCCGATGAGCGCTCCGATTCCGGCATTAGAAAGCGTGGTGTAGTGGCTAATGGTCGTAGGGTTATGCGACAAATGTTTGCTGTACTCCGTGTCTGTCACGAAAAGGCCCGCGGTAATTCCGCTCAGTGGCACTAGCCATTGAGCATCCGAGAAATGAAGCTTTGCAGGACTCGTCCAGATCTGTTCTTGGTCTTGCAAGAATTCCTTCCCTAACCCCTTAAAGGTCCAAGGTGGGGCCGCGTTAAATTCTGAATCCGTATCCGTAGCGATTTTTTTCTCCGCGCTCATTTTCTTTGCTTCCGCGACCGAACTGCTCTCTTTTGAAGTCCCTCCGCCCTGTTCATCTGCCTGCGGAAGTGCAGCCAGAGATGCAGCCGCTGTCAGCGTCAGACTCGAAGCTGCCCAGCTAAGCACCAGCACGATAAGACTCCTCCGCACCATGAGCATCCTTTGTCACGGATGGATATACGCCACTGCCAGAGCTATATTCGAAGCCATTGACACGGACTGCATGATCAGAGCCCAGTTACGACCGCCGATCTTCGGCGCCTTTTCGGGCACAACGATGGTGTCCCCCGCTCGCAAAGTCGCGCTCATGGGATCGCCCCCCCACCAACCATCGCTGTTGTTTTTCGCGGCGATCACAGAGCCGTCGGCACGAATCACGAAGACGGCCTTCTTATCCGCGATCTGCGTCACTCCACCAGCTTGGCTGAGATACCACTTGGCGCTGTGCCCAGGCCGGTAACTTATGGCGGTTGGATTGAACACCTGGCCGTTGACCATCACGTAGCCCGCTTTTTTAGGAACAAAAAGAACGTCACCGTCGCGAACCTGGACGTCCGCGGGGGTGTTTTGCCAAGTCTTCATATCTGGCGAGATATGGATCACCACACGGCCGATTGGGGCGCTGGCTTGCAGTTGAGCGAGAGCTGCTTCCGTCTGACCGATTGCCGTCAACTTCGCGTTCTTCTCATCAGCAGTTGTGTCCGGCAACGCTTTGAGCGTTACCTGCTCCGTCTTTACCCTTTGCACGAGCTCCATATGGGATTTCAACTCTATGTCACGCACTTCGCGCCTCATCAAAACCGCCCCATACGAATAGGCTTCCGAACCAAATCCTCCGCTTCGCGCCAAGACAGAGCTCAGCCGCTCCCCAGCCTGGATTCCGTAGGTACCCGGATGCAGAACTTCCCCACGCACCGTCATGGACGCACCAATGTCGGTCCAACGGGGAAGCTGGCGAATCGTCAGAACGTCTCCGTCGCGGAGAGGTACGTCGTTCTTGGCATCTCCGGTCATCGCTGCGGCAAGATTGACCTCCAACCGATCGCTTGGGTTGGTTCGAGAAGAATTCACTTCGAATCGCGAAAGATCCGCGCTATCCGTATAAGCGCTGCGCTTTATTCCACCGGCTACGCGAACTAAGTCTTCAACGTGCATATTCGAAGTGAGCGGGTAACGTCCGGGCTTGGCCACTTCCCCGTTGATGTAAACGGTTGGCGGGATCTACTCGGGCCGCATTGCGGTGAATCAGCAAACGGTCGCGCGGCTGCATAATCACGTTATCCACCGGATTCCCCCCAAGGGCTTCACGGAGATCAACGCTCAGAATTTTCATCGTGCCGTCAGGCTGCGTGCGGAACAGCTGCGCGGAATCGAGCGAAGCGTCCTGCGTCACTCCCCCTGCCAGATAGACCGCGTCCCTGAGGTGGGCCTGCCCTGAGGTGCGGTACTTCCCGGGTTCCCGGACTTCGCCACCAACCCAAACCTCTGGAGCAGGTTCAAAATCGTAGCGGCTGAAAACGCGAACCGTATCGAGCGGTTGCAGCTTCGGCCCAGACGCTGGATTTGCTAGAGCAGCGGTTAGATCAAAGCTTTCGACACTCGGATGAAAGTCCGGCGGATTTAGCCTGACAATTTCTGCATAGTGCGGCGCAGGTTCGGGCAATAAGTCTTTGTAGGAACCAATGAGGTCAGAAAGGAGCATCCCTGGTTTATAGGAAAAACGCCCAGGGCGCAGTACGTGACCCTGAAGATAGATTGCGTCTTCATTGTAAGGAGCAATCGGAAAGATGTGGACTTCATCGTTGTCGTTGATTTTAAATGCGTCCATTTGCTTTTTCGCTGAATCCGTATCGCCCGTCGGCGAGAGATCGAGCGTAAGCATGGTGCGCTTCTCGTGCGCTTCGACACGTTGAACCTCGATGTGCCGGAGGGTGGCCGTAGGAAGGATTCCACCAGCGAGTTCGAGCACATCCGCAAGGGAACTCTCACCGTGCAACTCGTAAATAGCCGGACGCCGCACCATTCCCTCGACAGTCACCTGCGGTCCCAGGGATGGAACAAGCAAAGTGTCGCCGTTTTCTAATCTGTGCATATCGGAACGGACGCCGTGCAAAAGCAGATCGTAAGCATCCACTTCTTCCACAAGCTGCTTGCCGCGATAGTGTTTTAGCGTGCGCAACGAACCGCGCGGCGTTACTCCTCCCGCGGCAAATAACGCGTTTAGCGGTGTTGACAACGAACTAATGTCGTAGGCGCCCGGCTGGGCAACATCTCCGACCACGTACACGCGAACCGTTCTCAATTTCGCGAGCGAAACATCCGCTGAAACATCTCGGTACTCGGTTCTAAGTACCTGCTGTACAGCCTGCTGCACATCGCCCAGATTCCGCCCACTCACCAGGAGAGGTCCGGCTTCCGGAAGCGAAACGCGTCCCTCACGATCCACGACGCGATACATGCGCTGCGAGACTCCACCCCAGAGATCAATCTCGAGACTGTCGCCGGGACCGAGTACGTAGTCGGGCCCGACTGGAAGGTCCATAGGAATTGCTTCCGGGTCGTTCGCAGGGTTGCGGAAAACGTCCAATCCAAAACGCTCGGTCGGCCGCTGGCGAGCAGATGCTTGCACATACATGTCATAGAGTGACGGGATGTCGGAATACGGATTCGAACGGTGGACCATCATCACCGGCGACACGTCTTCCCCATTGGTTCTTTCACGAGTAGGCCTTGCTCGCGACGGCCGATCCATTTCACTCTTGTCAGAACCAAATCCTCCTTCGCGGCGTCCCGGAGCACTGGGCAAGGAGCGCCCGTCCCGGCTCAACGGTGCGCCATCGGTGACCCCTTGGTTCAGAGCTTGAGAACCTGGTAAAGGATTGACGTCGCGCTTAATCGGACTGGAAGTTAATTCGAGGTTTGGCGAAGCACCAACACCACTCCCACCATCCAGCGGATCCGAAGCCTGCGGCAATCCATCGGCACGCAGGATCCGCGACGGGCTCTGCGATGGCTGTTGCTCGGGCGCCACCTGTGGATTCGCCTCAGGCGAGGACATCCCATCTGGAGTGCGCGCATTTTGGCGGCGGCCCATCGGAGGTTGCTGCGGACAATCCTCATCGCGCCGCGGATCGCACATGGCAGTGCGTTCCAGATCCCGATCGTTTCTTTGTGGCTTAAGTGCGTCTGAGTCTTCTTGTGATTCAATTTGGACCAGCCGCCGTGCTCGCTCCTTGAGAACTAATTCGTTTTCCTTTGCAAAGTCCGAGTCTGGATTCGGCGTTGGCAGCAAGTATCCGTATCGCTGCAAAAGGCGCGTCGCAATCGAGCGAAATGCTACATCCCGGTCTAATCGCTCGAAAATTGCTTGATCCGTAAGATTCGAGTCCTCTACTACCTGTCCACTATCGGTTGCCTCTTTTGCTACCCAGCGCTTCAATTCCACAAGCAGCCCTTCATCCTTAACGAGGACCGCTCGAATCTGAGTTCCAGAGGCGGCCACACGGCCGAGATTTTCTTGCGCAAAGTCGGGAGCCTGTTCAACACCCGCGTCGTTCCGAGCTTGACCGCGTGTCGCTCGTGGCTTCTCGGCCTGCTGCTGCGCATGCGCAGACCCGCAAAGCGCGAATGCCAGAGCGAGGTAAAGAAAGTCGTTTTTTAGCCTTTTCTGATTCGCCATAATTTCACCCTTGTGCCGGGCATAAATTTAATCGTTCAGTTCGTTCCATTCGCGACCGGCTTCTTCCGCATAGCCCCCAACATTCCTTCTTCGGACGCCTCGATGTTATTAGAATGAATCTCGAAGGAAGCCCAGTAATAGACGATGTAATTACTCTCTGGAGCGACAGCTATTACGTGCACTTCCGGATGCTCGCGGAGCAAAATGTCGCAGATGTGTGGCCGTTTGCCCGGCTGATCGAGCGCAATAACCACAAAATTTGGCAAGGTCTTTTTTACGCTCTCGGAGATTTGCGATTCATCCGCGATCTCGCCGACAATTTCTATGTCAGGTTGATCGGCAAAGGTTGTCAGTACAATCTCCCGCATGAGACGCGGATGGTTCGCCACGAGAACACGAATCGATTTTTCCATGGCACACTCCGAGCTCCTCAAGTCTCCAGCCTGAAGCAGATTGATGTAAGCACCAATTCGCATCCTCACGAGGGGCCTACTTCATTCAGACGGCGAGTGGTACAGATTTAGAGGTGGGCACCAAGATTGACCCATCCCGGATAGTCCTGCCTGGCAGGGCTCGAGCAATGTCGGAAAAAAGCGCCACACGGGCTGAGAATGTTTTATTTGGAATTTCTTGAGGAAACCCTTTCACCGAAGTACTGCATCCGTACTATGTGATGTATTGAATTCTGTAGGTTAGGTACCAAACACTTCTAACTAGCCTGATTAGAGATAATTAGACTACTTTCTATTGACATATATCAGATGTACAGCTTACCCTTACCGAGCAAGTTTGCCGGTAGAAGTATCTTGTTCGGGCTCTGCACTCGGCCTCTTGCTGTATATTTTGCCTTAGCGCCAGGTCTTCGATGAGCGATTACGTCCCCGGTTCGTCTATACGCGTATTCCTGTTGGTTGAGAATCGCCTTCTGCGCGAAGCTTTAGTTCGCCTCTTCCGCAAACGGCCTGATCTATTTGTCGTCGGCCAAACGTCTCTAGCTGATGAAGCACTTCGTCTCCCCCTTGGTACTGAGTCAGACGTTTTGGTAGGCGATGGCTTTCTTCCCGGTGGCACTCTGTCCATCCTCTCAGCAAATGGCGGGCCGCCGCCCGGTTGTAAAATCCTTCTGGTTGGCATGGAGTCTGACGAAGAACAGTTCCTGGCTTCCGTGCGCTCCGGAGTAGCTGGCTATTTATTGCGAGACGCATCTGCTTCGGATGTCGTAACTGCCGTGCGGGCTGTTTATCGCGGCGAGGCCGTCTGTCCGCCTCAAATGTGCTCAGCGCTTTTTCGCTTTGTCGCTCGGACGACCCGGGACTTACCCCTCCGAAATTCAGCTGCAAAACCTGATCTCACTTTGCGCCAGCAACAACTGGTCACTCTAGTCGCTAAAGGTCTTACCAACAAAGAAATCGCCTCTCGTCTGAATCTTTCCGAGTTTACAGTACGAAATCACATACATCGGATATTGAAACAGGTGGACGCCGGGAGCCGCAGCGAAGCCGTGGAAGCCATCCGCGCATTCGGCTACTCTATTAACGCTTGACGAGTCCCGCAGAAATCGCTTTACCGCAGATTCCCAGGATTCTCTTGCCGAATACCATACACCACCGTAGAGAACTCTGCTACTAGGTCGCAAGCCCAGTACGATCATTTGAAATTACTAGTTGTCACCGCTTAGTGCTGGGCCATTCGGATATTGGAAAGGCGCTCAACACCTGTGATCATGTCATCCCAGACTCAAAACGCCGGGCGGTGGTGGGTCTTGGAAGTTTTGTTCTCGAATGTTCTCGAATCTGAGGGAATGCGCAAAGCGGGAAAAATCAAGTGATTGCAAAATCAGGACTTAAGAATTTGTTGGTGGGCCCGCCAGGATTTGAACCTGGGACCAACGGATTATGAGTCCGCTGCTCTAACCGCTGAGCTACGGGCCCCACGCAGTTCCTTATCGTACCGCGAAACGGAGCGGTGCGCAGCCCTTGCCTGCTGCATGAGGAGTCACGCGTCGGTGCGCAGTAGATGAATGTCTTTGGGCCAGGATGGCGAAGCAAACTACGCGTATTTTGAGGAGGCCTTGTATTTAACCGTATGGTTAAATACAGGGCCCTAGAATTCTGGTTGCGCCCCTCAGGGAGAGGATGGTATTTGCCATGAAAACTCGCCCTCAATTCTTCTCAACTATCTCTATACACACGACTTAGAGACGTTTTGGCCTATCCTTATATAGTCCCCTCTCTCCTCGTTTTCGACCCTTCCGCCGGTTGCCCCTGCCCGTAGAACAGACTATGCTTCTAGAGCCGCAATAGGCGCCACCGAGGGTGCTCTGCGGGGGTGCTGACCTCATGCAAAAACTGAAGAAGTTGTGCGCTTGCCTGCTCTGCGCTTGCTTGTTAAACGCGATTCCCTGTTCCGCAGGAGCCGACGCGAAACCGGCGGAGAATTCACTCGACCAAATACGCGCTTACATTTCGACGGGATGGGATTCGCTCACGCGATCGCTTACGGATTGCGCCACGGTCGTGGACACAAAACTTTCCACCGCATCCGTGCTCTATCTTCCCGCTGATTTTGCCGTGCCCGCCTCGGTCGAGCAGCTTCAGAAACAATGCAGCGTACAGGTCCAGCATTTGCCTGCAGTGATTCACCACATCGGTGAAATGGACCCGGGGAAAATTGATCCTGCCGGACTGCTCTATATGGACAAGCGCTATGTTGTTCCCGGCGGACGATTCAATGAAATGTACGGCTGGGATAGCTACTTCATTATTCGCGGACTGGTGCGCGACGGAAGGATCGATCTCGCCAAAGGCATGGTCGAGAATTTTTTCTTTGAAATCGAACATTATGGCGGAGTGCTGAACGCGAACCGCACATATTATCTGACGCGCTCGCAGCCGCCGTTCCTCACTTCTATGATCCTCGCCGTGTACGACGCGGAGAAATCTAGCGGGCACGCGAAAGATGAATGGCTCGCGAAAGCTTACGACTATGCGGTCAGAGACTACAGCCTTTGGACGAGCGAACCTCACTTGGCGGGGTCGACCGGACTTTCGCGCTATTTCGATTTCGGCAACGGCCCAGCGCCGGAAAGTCTGAAAGACGAGACTGGCCATTATCGGCAGGTAGCGGCCTATTTTCTGCAACAGCCGGGGCTCGGACGAGATTATGTATTGGAGTCACCGGCTGAAAAACCATCTCCGCTCGCAGCCGGGCAAATGTTTGCGCTGCGGATTTGCGATATCGCAAATACAATGGCGCGACCCGCCTGCGATCCAGGGGGAACGGTCGCATTAAGCGCCGACTACTACAAGGGCGATCGCGCGATGCGCGAATCTGGTTTCGACATTTCTTTCCGCTTTGGTCCCTACGGCGCTGGAACGCATCATTTCGCGCCCGTGTGCCTCAACAGCCTGCTTTATAAGACCGAGAAGGACCTCGAACAGATCAGCGCCTCGTTAGGCCGCAAAGAAGAATCGGAACAGTGGAGGCAGCGCGCAGAACAACGCAAAGCCGCTGTTCAGAAATATCTTTGGGATGGGGAACGAGGTCTTTTCTTCGACTACGACTTCGAGAAACACGCGCGTTCGACTTACGAGTACGTCACTACGTTCTATCCGCTGTGGGCTGGCATCGCGACGCCCGAACAGGCGCGCAGCGTAATGCAGCACGTCGGGAAGTTCGAGCAGCCCGGCGGGCTGGTGATGAGCCCCTACGAAACCGGCGGGCAGTGGGATTTTCCGTATGCGTGGGCGCCCAACCAACTGATGGCCATCGAGGGGATGCGCCGGGCAGGATTTAATGAGGACGCAAACCGGTTGTCTTACAAATTTCTTTCGATGGTCATGGAGAATTTCCGCCGCGACGGGACAATTCGCGAGAAATACGACGCGGTGAAGCGGTCTTCAGAGACACAAGTGACCGCGGGATATCATATGAACATCGTCGGCTTTGGCTGGACGAACGGTGTGTTCCTGGCGCTGCTGCACGACATGCCGCAAAGTGAAGTGGCACGGCTGACTAAGGAACAGGACCAAGCGCCAGCCGTGGCGCACTAGGAATTCCTCACAGCTTCCTCTAAACGGTGGCCGATCGAATTAATTCCAGCCGAGCTTCATCGGGTGCAGGAGTAGCTCCGGCCTGGCCTGCGACCCAGGAACCCATTCGGTTGGCCGCCTCGTTCATTGTGGCAAGAGAATCGCGGCGCAAATAGTGATAAACGAGAGCCGCTGTGAAGGCATCCCCCGAGCCTACGGTGTCCGCGACCTGCACACGAATACCGGGATGCTCGTGTTTGGCATATTCGGTGACCAGCAAACTCCCTTTGCCGCCGCGCGTGATGCAGACTAGCTTGATGTGAAACGTATTCAAGAGCCACTGTGCTGCGGACTCCTCATCGTGAAACGGGAATCCCAGGAGCTGCACGACGGTCGGCAATTCATCGTTGTTCAGCTTGATGATGTCCGCCTGCTTCGCGGAGTCCGCAAGGATCTGCGCGGAATAAAAGGGCTGCCGGAGATTCACATCAAAGACGCGTGTGGTTTCCGGCCGGATTGTTTTCATAAAGGAAAAGATGGTTTGTTTGGATTGCGCACAGCGTTGCGCCAGCGAACCAAAGCATACGGCGTCTGCCTTCTGCGCGAGAGCTTGCCAAGCCGGCGTCCATTCGAACGCATCCCAGGCGACGGGCTGTGCGAATTTAAAGGTCGGCTGGCCTTTCGCGTCGACCTCAACTTGCCCGATCCCAGTGCGATAGGTCGGATCGTGCTGAATATAAAAAGTATTGAGGCCCAGATGCTGGAGGCGCCGTTTAGCCTCTTCGCCCAATTCATCTTCGCCGACACGGCTCGCGACGATGCCTTCGTCCCCGAGCAAACTCGTCATGTAGGCAAAGTTTGAGGGTGCACCGCCAAGCTGGCGGCCCTTCGGGAAAATATCCCAGAGCAATTCGCCCAGTCCGACTGTCGTGAACTTTCTCATGGACGACCCGCGTTCCCCTGCATGACTGCTCACCCGCGCGGCGTTTTTAGAGGTTCTATCAGAGATTTAGTAACGCCGCGCGACTCCAAGTACTAGCGCCAGACGGAGCCCAGTTTCCATACTGTGAGCGAGAGCAATTTGCCCTGCCCCGCGTCCGAATACAACTCAATCCCGTCGCTCCCGGGCGAAGGATAAATGCGCTCGGTGAGAACGGCCTCGCCGTCGTTAACGAACACTTCCAGACTCGAACGATCCATAAAAACGTGTAACTTGATTCGCGAACTCTGCCGCACAACCGCCGCGTGACGGCCAGAAAATTCCGGCGCAAAACCAATTTGTCCGGAGTGGGTACGGTCGACGAAGACTTCCTTGTTTTCAGGAGTGAATCCCAGCACTGTTTCTTCGTTGCCGCCTTTGCGCAGCCGGAATCCTATCTCTTTTGCATCACCGGGAGCCAGCTCCGCCTCGATCTCCAGCGTCTCTCCGTGCAGGTTTGCCCTGCTCATCGCCTGGTTCCCCATCTGAACGGAAACGCCTGTCAGTTCCAGAAGCTGTCGTTCGCGCAGGGTTTTCGTTTCGGCGATGGGCTTTTGTACGAGCCGGATACCGTCCGAGAATTGCCCGAGGCTCAATTCGCGTGGCACTGACTGTGCTCCGCGCCAAGCTGCCGTAGGTTCGCGGTTCGCGTACTGCCAGTTGCTGATCCAGCCGATCCATATTCTGCGGTGGTCACTCGGCGGAAGATCGGAAAACGAATTCGTCGCGTAAAAATCCTTGCCGTAATCGGCCCAAAGCTCTTGCGTAGCCGGAGTTTCATTCACGAAGTTTGTGCCGTCGAAGCTGCCGACAAAATAGCGCGTTCCCGTGCCCCCGGCTGGCGCGCCTGGGTTGCGATTCACGATGAGCACCCACTTTTTGTTCTGAGGGTTTCCGTCCACGGACAATTCAAACAGATCAGGGCACTCCCACTGCCCCTTGTCGTTGCCACCTATTTCGAAGGAGCTGCGGTATGTCCAATTCTTCAGGTCCTTCGAATCGAAGAAAACCGTTTTTCTCTCGTCGGCGAGAACAGCCACCATCACCCACTTCTTATCCGCGTTATACCAAAACACTTTAGGGTCGCGGAAGTCGGGCTGCTTAAGATCGGCAATAGGGTTGCCGGAATAATTTGTCCAGGTGCGGCCGCGGTCGTTGCTATAAGCGAGGTGTTGCTTCTGCAAGTCCTTCCCCGCCGCCGTATAAATCGCGATCAAGCAAGATGGGTCCGTTGCACTGGCTGGTGTGCACAATCCGCTCGCGTTGCGCCAGTCCACAACTGCGCTGCCGGAATAGATCATGTACTGGCCACCTGCTTCGGGGATTGCGACAGGCAGATTTTTCCAATGCAGCATGTCCGTGCTGACCGCGTGGCCCCAGCTCATGTGGCCCCATTCCGTTCCTTGCGGATTGTACTGGTAGAAGAGGTGGTATTCACCCTTGTAATAGACAAGGCCGTTCGGATCATTCATGAAATTCTTCGGCGGAGTGAAATGGAATTGTGGGCGCCAGGGTTCGTTGTACGTTTCCTGCCCAGACAGAGCGCACGCGCTCAGCAGGAAGAGGCAAGTCCCGAAAATTCCGCAACCGCGAGACATCGTATTGGAAAAGCTCATCGGGTGGCGCGCCCCTTCACGGTCTCGCGTTCTGGCTTTGTTCCAATTGGCCGGCGAGCTTCAACTCTCTTTCGGCGTCTTCGTTCTTGCCCAAGTCCCGGTAAGCTTGCCCTAAAAGGTGATGTGGAATGGGATTATTCGGATCCATCGCGAGAGCGCGCTGAAGAGCGCGAACCGCCAACTCCGTCTCGCCCTTTTTCTGCAACACCTTGCCGAGGAGTATGTACGGCCCCGTGGAAGTGGCATCCAGCCAAATCGAGCGTTGCAGCAGCCGCTCGGCATCATCGTATTTCTGGATGCGCGAATAGCCATCCGCGAGTTTGTAGTACGCTACGGCGCTTCCCGGATTGATCTCGAGCTCTTTGCGGAACTCCGCGATAGCGTCCTCGATTTGCGAGTGGTAAAGATAGAGCTCGCCAAGAAGCTGGTGCGCCATGGGAAGCTTCGGATCGAGAGCGACGGCTTTGTGTGCGTATTCTTCGGCTACTGGCCCAAAGTCCTGACGCAGCAGCATTCGCGCCGTGAACAAGTAGCTGGCAGCTGACTCCGCCGGAACGTCGAACATTTTTGCAAAGGCCTTGCGCGCGTTGGGATAATCCTTCGTCTGGATGTAGCAAATCCCAAGAATGTACGATGCATCGACATTCGCGCTGGCGTACCATGTCTGCACCTTTTCAAGCTCTGGAATCGCCTCCGCGGGCCTCTGCGACAGGTAATACGACAGGCCCAGCAGTTGCTCCGCCTCGGAGTCCGCTGGACTGTCTCTAAGCGCTTTCTTCAAGAATGAGATGGCACTCGCGAAATCCCCCATTTTGTAATACACCGCACCTAGTTCATGGGAAAGTCCCTTCAGCCCAGGATTCGATGATTCGAGCTGGTGAAGTGCGGTGATCGCCTCGTTGTATTTGCCCTGCTGCGAGAGCCGCCTCGCTTCATCGAACTCCGTTCCTGGTGTCGGAGATTGCGACGAGGAAGAAGCACCCGCATGTGTAGATGCCTGGGGAGACGGGGGCATTCCAGCACAAAGCGGCGGCCCGCAGAGAATCAAGCAGCCCAAGATAGCAACACGAGGCCAATAAACCTTAGCCATGGGATCACCCAACGAAATCAAATTAGAACATAAAAAACGGGGAGCCCGTGAGGGCTCCCCGTCGGTTTGGGGTGTTTGTTTTGTTTTTTGTTAGAACGTAAATCGGAAACCAAACTGCAGTTGCCGCATACCAATGGGCGCGCCCGGTGCGGAATCGGCCTCGATGTCGCTGATCTGACCGCCGTTTGAGCAATCCACGCATCCGTTGGGCAGACCCAGAACTGGATGGTTGAACAGGTTGTAGGCGTCAAAGCGGAACTGTGCTTTGTAGCGCTCGGTAATGTTAAAGGTCTTGGTCAAGGCCATATCGTCGTAGAACGCGTGTGGACCGCGGAAAGTATTGAAGCCGGCATTGCCGATCTGCCCGCAAGCTGGGAGAGCGAACCCATTCGCGACTGGACGAGTCGTCTGGCAAGAATTGTCCAATCCGGTTAGATCAACGGCGGAGAATTTGATCTCTGGGAGGTTCTGACTCAGTGGCGTTATCGGCGTAAACCAGAACGTACCGTTTGCATTCCTGGTGACTCCGGTCTGGAGCCCCTTGTTACCTACAAGGTCGGGGCGGCACGGTCCGGCATCGGAAACTTGACCGCAATTTGAAAGGCTTGCGGTCCAAGGCAGTCCTGTTCCATAGGTGACGGTGTTGGTGACTTGCCATCCGCCGATAAGAAGATCAGTCACGCGGCCAGCGTCACTCATGAACTTCTTGCCCTTGCCCACAGGCAGTTCGTAAATCACGTTGGCCACAAATACCTGATTACGGTTGTAGGGGTTAGGTCCCCAAGCAACGGCCTTGTTTACGTCAAAATAGTTATTGTCGTAGTCGTATGCGTGGGAAAAGGTGTAGTGCGCCAGGAACTGAAGTCCGAAACTGGTGCGCTTTTCCGCTTTAACTTGCAACGCATTGTATTTGTCGTCGGCGTCGTTGCCGAAATAGCCGGTATCGACGGCGCAGCAGGCGGGAGTTGGATGCACAATGCCCTGAGCGTCCGTGAAGGTCGATCCCGGATAGGTAAATGCAGGAACCCCGTTCAAGAAATACTTCCGACGAAAAGATTGCGACACGGAAGGTACGAACGACTGTGTGCAATCGAATGTTCCCGCGTTCGGTGCGGGGTTCGGATTGCAATGATAAGTGTCAGTTCCCGTCCCGATCGCAGGCTCATTGTTGTTGTAAGAGGGCCCCTGGCCGGCAAAAACGTGCGTGCCCTTATTGCCTACGTAGCTCACCGTCAGGCTGATCGTCGGTGTAATTTGGCGCTGGAGGGTAGCGTTCCATTGGTCAATCGTCGGCAGACGCTGTACCGTTGGACGAATTCTGGGCGCTACCGTTCCGTCTGGCCCAAACAACGGTAAGGTGCCGCCGGACGAGATCGCGCTAAGAATGTTGGCAAAGGAGAAAGGCTCCGGCCCCTGGCTCAGTGTGAATACGGGATACCGGTTGTTCGACGTGCCTGAACCGCAGGATGGTTGCTGCGAGCAGTTTGTATCCTGGAGCGATTGCTGCGCAAGCACCGGGAGGTTCTGAGTCACAACGTGACCGAAGTTAGAACCGAATACACCGATGTCGAATCCACGGCCGTATCCAACCCGGACCACGGTTTTGGGATCGAACTGATACGCAAAGCTGAGACGAGGCGCAAAGGCTTTCCAAGTGTTGTTAATGTTGCCGTTCAAGCCTATCGGTCCGTTACCCGCAACGCGAATCACGCCCTGATCGAGGTTGGCAAAACCACCGTTGTCTTTGGCATTCACACTCTCCGGGAAGTAAATCTCCCAGCGAAGGCCGTAGGACATTGTGAATTTCGGACTGATGCGCCAAGAGTCCTGGCCGTAGAAGAACCAACGCTTCTGGCGTTCGGCAGCAGTCAAACTCGTGCTCACAAATCGCTGAAAGGAGGTGACGTCACCAAGGGCGAAGGTGGCGATAGCCAATCCACCAGTGCCGCCGTCGGAAGTACCTCCCGAGTCAAAGTTCAAGAGTCCGGTGCGGCTGGCATCGCTAGGCACACGCAAGTTCATGGCATATCGGATGTCTGCACCAAACTTGATGGTGTGATTGCCCTGGGTGCGCGTCCAGTTGTTTACAAACTGGAACTGTTGTTCGCTTTCGGTCAACGGGCAATTGCAGCGACCGACATTCAAGCCGTCTCCAAAGCCATTGGAGCCATTGGAACCAGAGATACTACCAGTTCCACTAAACAGGAAGCCCGAGAGGCCACCGGTTTCCGGCGCGCCAACAACGCCAGGACCGGAGTTGAGGCCGGGAATCCCGAATGTATCCATGGGCGATTGGGACGCATCGGAGTACGCCGTTTGCGGGTTGTACTTGAAGTAGCCGAAACGGAAGTCGGTAAGCCACCTCGTACCAATAGCCTTCGTAAAGCCGGTCGCCAGGCTGTAGTTATGAACTTTGGAGGTACCGTTCAAGCCGCCAGGCCCAAAACCGGCTCCACCTAGAGCACCGAGGCCGCCTGCGCCGGACAAACTGAAGTAGTCAAGGCTGAAACGCCCAAACACCTGAAAGCCGTGCGGGGCGCTATAGTCGATGCGCGTATCGAAGGAATATTGATTAAAGGGTCCGGAACCGGTTGCAGAGAAATTGTTGGCGACGCAGGCTGGGGTAGCTACCGCCCCGCAAGTCGTCGTTGGCGTCGGGAACAGAGCCAGTACATTTCCGACATTTTGTTTGATATCAGCAATTGGAATCAAATTATTCGCAAATGCCGTGCGGCCAGAACCATCAGGCGTGTTACTGGATGTAGGGTCGAAGATCTGGGCAGTGGAGCCGAGAGCAGTCAAATAGTCGCCAAAGTTACAGAATCCCGGCGTAGAGCTCGTGGCGTTGGTCGCCGGGTTGCAGCTCTTGATCACATTTGCCGTCGGAATGGTATACAGGTTCGTAATGCCCTGAATCTGCTTCGTCTGCTGATAATCGCCAAAGAAAAATAGCTTATCTTTAATGATCGGGCCGCCGACCGACCCGCCAAACTGTTTCCAAGTCGCGGGGGCGAGCGAAACGCCAGGCTTGTTGGTGAAGGGGTCGCGGGCTTGCTGGTCGCTGTTGCGGTAGTAGTAGAAGCCGCTGCCATGGAGCTCGTTCGAACCAGACTTGGTTTGTACCCTGACAATTCCAGAAGTGGCTTTGCCGGATTCTGCGTCGTAATCCTGGAGGGCGATCTTTGCTTCACCGATGGCGTCGAGGTTCGGGTTGACAACGATAATCCCGAGGATCGGATCCTGGTTGTCGGTGCCATCGAGTTCGAAGTTGGTGCCCGAGAAGTGCTGCCCGTTCACTTCAATCTGACCGCCGCCTTGCGGATTTTCGGTCGCAGCGTGGTTGAAACCAGGCAGCTTCTGAGTGCCAGGCGAGAGCAACTCGAAGCTCGTGAAGTTGCGGTTGAGGACCGGCAAATCTTGGACGTACTTCTGACTGAACTGTACGTCAACGTCGGCGCGGTCCGTCTGGAGTTGAGGAATTTCGCTCGTGACTTCTACGGTTTGCGTCACAGCACCGACCTGCATGGCTGCGTCAACGCTCGCGGAAGTGTCGGCGGATACAGAAACGCTCGGCACATCGTAGCTTTTGAATCCGGTGGCCTCTATGTGAATTTTGTAGGTGTCCGGAATCAAGTGCGTGACAGCGTAGTTTCCGCTCTCATTCGTCGTCGTATCATACGTAAAGCTTTTGGTGGTCGAAGTAACCGTGACTTTGGCTCCCACCACTGCATTACCTTGGGGGTCCGTCACTGTCCCAATGATGCTCCCAAAAACCGCCTGGCCAGACGCCGCAGGCGCATGCAACATCATTACGCAAAACAGAAACGCCAAACCTAGAACTACCAGTCGCTTTACCATCCCACCCCTCCTAGCAATCCGTTCCCAGTCTCTTGACACGGCTATTCAACTCCAATCGTCGAACAACTCGGCCCTCAACTACATCAAAGACAGCCTTGCCAAGCTGCTCGTGCACTTACGATTTGGTTGAATTTTACTTACCTAAGGAAGGCTGAACCAAAACTCGCAGACAACGAGCCAGGCTCAACCGCTAAAGGCACCCCCATAACGCAACTTCAAGCGCCCTCGACCTGCGCTTCGCACTTAAGCACCCGGCCTCTAAAGAGGCACCCGCGATTCCGCCCCAAACGCCAGTTACGCGTCGGCACCAATAGGCAGGCGGACAATGCGGCAATATTGATGCGTACTATTCGTTTTTTGGCGGGCTGTTGGAAGTCTCAGTGCGTCTGATACGGTTACACTCCATAACTGTCCGTCTTGCAGTAAGTTGCGCGAGTTGTTACACTCCTGTTACCTCGACGTATCAAGGACCTCCGTGACCGAACGGGAGCAACTCCTCGAGCAAATCAACCGGCTCGCCAGCAGCCATGCCCTACATGGCTCGGAGTCCCTGTGCAAACTGCTCCGCTATTTGGCAAAGCACGCCGTGGATCATCCTGGCGCTCCCATTAAAGAATTCCAAATCGCCACGGAAGTCTTCGGCCGCTCCGCCGAATTCGATCCTCAACTCGATTCCATGGTTCGTGTGCAAGCGGGACGCCTTCGCTCTAAGCTCGCAGAATATTACAGCTCCGACGGACTCGAAGATCCCCTTATGGTGGAGCTCCCCAAGGGCACCTATGTCCTTTCTTTTCACCCTCGAAATAATACCCACGCAAAATCTGCCTCGGCTGCGGCAAGCGCCGCGGTCTCCAAAGAATCGCTGGAGAAGAGCCCCGAGCGCCGCTGGGGCACGGAGGTTATTGCCCTCTCCATTTTTCTGACGGCGGCCATCTTGGTGATCGTGTGGTTGATGGCGACGCGCAATGCTGGTCCGGCCGGACTCGCCGGCGAAACGGAGCCCGTCCCCGCTGCATTTCGTGTCTTCTGGAAAGGTTTCACATCCGGGCAGGAAGAACCGTGGGTGATTTTCAGTAATGCAGCGTTCATCGGCCGCCCCGAGACCGGAATGCGTTACCGGGACGCCGCGCGCGACGCAGGTGTTCCCATCCTCGACCACTATACCGGCGTAGGCGAAGTTCTGGCGGTCCACGAAATCGACCGTGTTTTCGCCGTCCTGCACCGCCGCATCCGCCTCAAACGCGGAAGCCTTTTTTCACTCGACGACGCCAAGAACAATAATTTGGTTTTTATCGGCTCGCCTTCGGAGAATCTCTCGCTCCTGGAAATCCCAGGCACGCAGGAGTTCGTCTTCGAGCGGTTAAAATCCGGGCCGCGCAAAGGCGACCAGGCCATCATCAACAAGCATCCGCAACCGGACGAGGCGAAAGAATTCCTGGCCACTCCCTCGGGCCAGGATCTCACAGAGGATTACGCCGTCATCGGCCTCGTGCGAGGAATGAATCAGGGGCAATCCGTGCTCATTCTCGCAGGAACCACGACCATCGGCACGCAGGCGGCCGTCGAATATGTTTGCCGTCAGAGTTCCGTCGAGGAGCTTCTCTTGCGTCTTTCCGTTTCGCAGACGGGTGAACTAAAACCGTTCGAATCCGTGATCCGCGTCAAGGTCGCGCGCGGAGTGCCGGTCGAAACGGAATTGGTGGCTATCCGCAAAACCGCGTCCTAGATTCAGGAAGCGATTCACGTGACCTTACCGGCTTGGCGCTTTGAGCCGCGGATCAAGTTCTGCAGCCTTCTGAAATTCCTTCGAGGCTTCTTCTTTACTTCCTTTTCGCTGCAGAGCCATTCCCAGTTGATAGTGCGCGGGGGCATAGGCAGGTAACGATTGGATTGCCGCGCGGAATTGCGAAATGGCACCATCCAAGTCTCCTGCATTTAGCAGCCTGCGCCCCGAGTTTGTCGCGATGGCCGCCGCCTGTTCATCCGACTTCTGTTTCAGCAGTTCCATGCCAGCGCGGCTCTCCGCGGCGGCTCCTTCTGCGTCGCCGAGTTGCCGAAGTACCGCTCCCAGATTCGTGTGCGCCCCCGCGAAATCCGGCTGCAAACGAATGGCTTCCCGCAGTGCATCGGCGGCCGGCTGCAAATCCCCCTTCTGCTTCAACACCGAACCCAGGGTGTAATAGGCCTCCGCATAATCAGGTTTTGCTCCGATCGCCAGGTGGAGTTCGTCGGCGGCCGCCTCTAATTCCCCCTGTTGCCACAAAGTCACGCCTAATGTGTAGTGGGCATCGGCCAGTTTGGGGTCGATCTCCTCCGCCTTTCTGAATTCCGCGATCGCCTCCGGCAGACGGTCTTTCATCTTTAGCGCCAGGCCCAAGTCGTAGTGAAACGTCGCATCCCGAGGCGAGGCTTTCAACGCAGCCTGAAAATGAACCATCGCGGCGTCAAAATCCGTCTTCTGTAAGTACGCGTCACCCAGATTCGCTTCGTACCCGGCGTCGTCCGGTCTCAATTTCAGCGCTGCCTCAAACTCTCGAATACTGTTCTCCGCATCGCCTGACTGAAGCAACGCCAGCCCAAGATCATTGTGCGCATCGGCGCTCTCCGGCCGCAGCTTCACAACCTGCCGGAAGGCGATGAGCGCCTCTTCGGCGTTGCCGGAACGCTGCAGCAAAATCCCTAAGTGTTTCTGAAGGTCCGCATTGCTGGGATCAAGTTTTGCCGCGTACTGAAATTCCTGTAGTGCCGGGTCCGCTACTCCCTTTGCTTCCAGCGTCTGTCCCAGATAGTCGTGCGCCACAGAATTATCCGGCTGCAAGGTTGTGGCCGTACGCAATTCGGCCTCCGCGCCCGGGAGATCCTTTTGTTGCAAGCGCAGGACGCCCAGGTGCAAATGGGCTTGTGCAAATTGCGGTTGCAGCCTGAGCGATTCAGAAAACTCGGCTGCGGCAAGCTCTAACTTCGATTGCTGGACCAAGACCGATCCGAGATCGTCGTGCAATTCCGCTCTGTTCGGTTCGAGTTCAATGGCGACTTGCAACTCCGCGGCAGCTCCAGCCGCATCGCCGGAATACGAGAGAGTCCGCGCCAGAATGTGATGCGTCTCGGAATCCTTGGGGGCCAACCGCACCGCTTCGCGCGATTCCCGAATCGCTCCTTGCGTGTCGCCCTTTTGCAGAAGCGCACTGGAAAGATTCATGTGCGCCTGCGCAAAACTCGGCTTCAATCTCACCGCTGCCTTGAACTCAGCAATGGCAGCTTCGGTTTCGCCCTGCACCAGAAGAACCCAGCCTAGCGAGTTGTGCGGCTCGGGACTGCGCGGAGCCAACTGGACTGTTTTTTCAAAAGCAGCACGCGCTCCTGCCAAATCCCGCCGCTGCAGCGCGTCAATCCCCTGGCTGTAAATCGCGTTTGCCGATGCGGCATCGTCGCCCGCCTTTGACTTCTCCGTCTGCGCGTAACTGCCTGCGCAAAAGAGCAAGAGTGCGCACGCAAAGGCGCTGGCTCTTATGCCCGTCCCAGACCGGTGATGTAGTTCGATAGAGCCCACTTTAAATCCCGTCCAGTTCCGCCCGAGGAATCTCTGACTGCTCCTGCGCCTTGACCCTGCCTAACCCGCACCTTAGTATGCCAAGAGTTCATGATTTCCGGTCAGACCCATCGTTCGCGAATTCTTTCCCTTGGTATTCCGATTTTCCTGACTCTGCTCCTCCCCGTTTCCTTGCTCCTTAGCGCATACCAGCTCCCAAAGAGCAATTCCAAACCGCTTGCTCACTTCACAGATGTTGCCAAAAAAGCCGGGCTCGGCGACTCCGTGGTTTTCGGCGGCGTGGACACAAAAAAATACATCATTGAAACGACGGGCACTGGTGTCGCCATTTTCGACTATGACAACGACGGCTGGCCCGACATCTTCATCGTCAACGGCACCAGCCTCGACGCGCCTCCTGGCAAAAAAGCTCCAACCAGCCATCTCTACCACAACAATCACGATGGCACTTTCACCGACGTCACGCAGAAAGCCGGACTCACGCACACCGGATGGGGACAAGGCGTCTGCGTCGGCGACTACGACAACGACGGCTGGGAAGATCTCTACGTCACCTACTACGGAAAAAATGTCCTGTACCACAACAATGGCGATGGGACGTTCACCGACGTGAGCGATAGAGCCGGCGTCGCCGGCTCCGGCAAATCCTGGGGCAACGGCTGCGCGTTCGTCGATTATGATCGCGACGGCCATCTCGATCTCATGGTCGCGAATTACGTCGACTTCGATCTTTCGACCGCGCCCTCTCCCGGCGACCGCTCCACATGCATTTGGAAGGGCGTTCCCGTGATGTGCGGCCCGCAAGGTCTGCCAGCATCAAAAAACATTCTCTATCACAATCGCGGCGACGGGACTTTTGAGGATGTCTCTAAGAAATCTCACATCGACCAGGCCGACGGCCACTATTCCCTGAGCGTCTCCACACTCGACTACGACGATGACGGCTGGCCCGACATTTTCGTAGCCTGCGACAGTACCGCGAGCATTCTCTACCACAACAATCGCGACGGCACCTTCACCGACGTCGCCATCACCGCCGGCGCTGCCTTCAACGACGACGGCCGCGCTCAGGCCGGCATGGGCTCAACCATCGCCGACTATAACGGCGACGGCAAGCTCGATATCTTCAAAACGAATTTCTCCGACGACACCGCGACTCTCTATCGCAATAACGGCAACGGCACGTTCGACGACGTCACTTATCCCGCGGGTCTCGGCCTCAACACGAAATACCTCGGCTGGGGCGCCATGTTCTTCGATTTCGATAACGATGGCTGGCCCGATCTCCTCCTCGTCAACGGCCACGTCTACCCGGAAGTCGATAGCCAGCATCTCGGCAGCACTTTCCAGGAGCCTCGCATCCTCTATCACAATAATGGCAACGGAACATTCACCGACATTTCCGCCGATGCCGGCCCGGGCATCACCACCGTAAATTCTTCGCGCGGACTCGCCATCGGCGACCTATGGAACGATGGTCACCTCTCCGCAGTGATTAGCAACATGAACGCCCCGCCCAGCCTGCTGGTCAACGACCTTCGCAACGCCAATCATTGGATTGCCTTTCATCTTATCGGCACTTCCTACTCGGCCGCTTCGCAAACACTTCGCACGAATCGCGATGCCATCGGCGCCCGTATTACGATGAAAGCCGGCCCGCGCCTTTTCGTCGACGAAGTCCGCAGCGGCTCCAGCTACGATTCGAATAGCGACAAGCGCGTTCACTTCGGTCTTGGCTCCGCCACAAAACTCGATTCCGTACAAATCCGCTGGCCCAGCGGCCTCGTCGAAACCTTCGACAACCTCGCGATCGACAAGATTCATTCCCTTAAGGAAGGCAGCGGCACCGTGCCCAAGCCCACGCCCCAAAAGTAGCTCGCTGCTTTTCCCTGTGCGTACTAGAATTCCTCGTTCGCCCCA
This sequence comes from uncultured Acidobacteriota bacterium, assembly GCA_963718785.1. Classification (GTDB taxonomy): domain Bacteria; phylum Acidobacteriota; class Terriglobia; order Acidiferrales; family UBA7541; genus Acidiferrum. The sequence continues at coordinate 434,034 of CAVQZW010000002.1, forward strand.
ACAGCGCGATGAAAACAAAACCCAAACCTAAGCCAAAGGCTAAACCTCAACCTAAGCTGGTTCGAAAATCGTTCGAAGCCACGCTCGAACGCCTCCGCTCCAATCTCGGCTGGGTCATCGTTTGGATTCCCTTCCAAGTACAAAAGGTCTGGGGGACACGCGGGCGACTTCGCGTGAGGGGTGAAATCAACGGTTTCGCGTTTCGCACGTCGCTCTTTCCCACTCGCAAAGGCGAACACTTTCTTCTGGTAAATAAAAAAATGCAGGCAGGTGGACGCGTAGTCGAAGGCGCAACGGCAGAATTTCTTCTCGAGCCCGACGTCGAAGAACGCGTCGTCGCCATCCCCGCCGAATTCAAGCGAATTCTCGCGGAAGATCGTGCCTTCCGCCGCTGGTTTGATGGACTGAACTATTCCATTCGCAAGTGGCTATCCGACTGGGTCGAGCAGCCCAAGAGTGCGGCATCACGCGTCCGCCGCGCCGAGCAAGTCGCCGAACAACTTTTTTCCACCATGGAAGCCGAGCGCGAACTGCCACCCGCGCTAAAGATGGCGTTCACCCGCGATCCCCGCGCCCTCGAAGGCTGGAACCTGATGTCGCCCTCGCATCGCCGCGGACAGCTCATCGCCATCTTTTACTACCGCTCGCCCGAAGCTCGCGCCCGCCGCTTGGAAAAAGTTGTCGCGGAGGCCATCGCCCTCGCCGAGAAAAAATCCGGCAGATGAATGAATGTCGGCGTGCGGCTTCTCGTACTTTTACTTCAAAACGTCCGCGCCCGCCTTCGCGCACTGTCCGTCTTGTGCGCTCGCAGCGCCCGACACGCCGATCGCTCCCACAATCTTCCCGTCCATAATCAATGGGAGTCCGCCTTCCACCGCCGTCGCTCCCTTTAAACTCAAGATCCGCAATCCATCTCCGCCGGCCACCAGCGCGTCTTGAAGCGCCTTTGTCGGCCGTTTGAAAAGCGCCGCGGTGCGCGCCTTCTCAATCGCCACGTTCACGCTGGCCAACTGCGTGTTGTCCATTTTCTCGAAGTAAACGAGATTCCCTCCCGTATCTACAATCGCCACCGCCATGTTCCAGTGGTTTTTCTCCGCTTCTGCCAGCGCCGGAGCCGCGGCTTTTCGTGCATTCTCCAAACTAACCGCCGTGCCATACGGATTCGGCATCTGCGCTCGCGCTATCGCCAAACCACATAGCAAAATCACCGCCACCACAACCGTCTTCACCACAGTTTTCAGCGACATGCTCTTTCCCTCCGCTCCCTCACAACGCAAAATCTCTCTCTTCTTACGCGTATCTTCCTTTCAGTGCAATCACAAGCCCTTGCCTCATTCCTCGCGCTCGATCGACACGTAAATCGGTCCCGCTCCGAGCATGCTCACCAGAAACCACGTAAAACGCCCCGCTTTGCTCTTCGTTTTAAACTTCAGGTGGTCTCCTGCCGCCACCTCCAACTCGACCGTCTTCCAGTTCCACGTATTGTCCACGCGCAAACTGTGATGCCCCGCCTTCACTGGTACCGAAATCGTGTCCCCGTAAAATAGTTCCCCCACACTCTCCCCGTCTATCTTCACGATGATTTGCCGCTGCTGCACATCGTCCGGCGCTTTCCGCTGGATTGTAATCGTCCCTTCCGCTTCTGTCGGTGCGGCCTTCACTCGGGTTCCTTCCTCCAGCAGCCCTAGATGCTACCCCTCCACACGCCACGCCAACAACCATTCTGAATTTTCCAGCTCCCTCTTCACTTCTCGTACACCTTTGCTACAATCCCGTCCATGAACCGACGCACATTGCTCCAATCGTTACCCGCCGCGGCTCTACTCCCAGCCGCGGCCTTGGCTGACGCTCCGCAATCTTCCACCACCGTCTTCGAACTCCGCGTCTACCACACCTTCGAAGGCAAGCTCGACGACTTGCTCCGCCGCTTCCGCGATCACACTATGAAACTTTTCGAAAAACACGGCATCAAAAACGTCGCGTATTGGACTCCCACCGACGACCCGCTCAAGGGCAAAACTCTCGTCTACATCATTTCTCATCCCAGCCGCGAAGCCGCCACCGCCAACTGGAAGTCCTTCCAGGACGACCCCGAATGGAAACAAGTGAAGGACGCCTCCGAAGCCAACGGCAAAATCGTCGAAAAGGTTGACTCCACCTTCATGACGCTAACCGACTTCTCTCCACCCCTTCGCTGAACTCCTAGATCGCCTTCGCCCCAAGTCAGCGCTACCCCACAATTTGTCATCCCGAGCGAAGCGAGGGATCTGCTTTTTCTTCTCCGTGCCCTCTGTGTAAAATCCTTTTCCTTATTTCGTAATCTTCGCAATAAAAACCGAATAAGGCTCCATCGGCAAGATCGCCATCGACCCCTTCAACTGTTTGTGAAAACTCGTCAACAGCACTTCCTTCAGCTTTGGCTCCCGGAATCCTGTCGCGGAAAGTTCAAACGGCACCCTTTGTTCCACTGCCGACATGTTCAGAATCACCAAAATCGCTTCACCCTTGTATCGCCGGAGATACGTCAGAACATTCGGGAGATTCTCATTGATCGAAATATAGTCCCCGTCCAGCAGCGCCGGCTCCGTATGCCGCAGCGCAAGAAGCTTCTTATAAAAACTAAGAACGGAGTCAGGATCCTTCATCTCATCAGCCACGTTGTGCGTCTGCGCGCTCGCCGGAACCGGCAGCCACGGCTTCGCCACGCTGAATCCCGCGTTCGCCCCTTCGCTCCACTGCATCGGCGTACGCTCCCCGTCACGCCCCTTCTCCAGTGGCCAGCCAAGCCTCCCGATCGGATCCTGCACATCTTCTTTCCTCTTCGGATCGTTGTTCTCCATTCCAATCTCTTCGCCGTAATACATGATCGCCGACCCGCGCAGCGTCAAATACAGCGCCGCCATCATCTTCGCGATATCGTCGTTGTGGATGCCGTCCGCGTACCGCGTATACGATCTCGTGATGTCGTGATTCGTGATCACGTACACCGGCCAGTGCCCCGCGGCATTTACCGCGGCGATATGCTTTCGATATTCGTCCGCCGACAATCCCTTAAACCCCGTCATCATCAAATCCATCGGCATCTGTAACTCGTCGTTGTTCGCCCCGTAGTAGTCCTTCAGCTGATCCACATTGCTGGTCCAGGTCTCTCCAATCAGCACTGAGCCGTATTCATCCGCAACCGTCCGCAATTTCTTCATCGCGTCGTGAACTTCCGGCAACTTCTTGTTGTGGATTTCGTCCATGTTCGGCCGCCCGAACTTGTCTTTCCCCGTCAACACCGGATTGTCGGTCAAATTCGGATCTTCGTAGAGCGTGTCCACCGCATCCAGGCGGAAACCCGCCACGCCGCGCTTGTACCAGAAGCGCGTAACGTCCAACATCGCCTTTTCCACCGCAGGATTTCGCCAGTTCAAGTCCGGCTGCTCTGGATAAAAGTAGTGGTAATAATATTGGCCAGTCTTCGGATCGAATTTCCACGCCGATAGCCCAAACGTCGAAAGCCAATTGTTCGGCGGCTGCCCTGGCGCCTTCCCATCCCGCCATATATACCAGTCGCGATGCGCCGCGGTCTTCGAAGACTCTGAATCGATAAACCATATGTGCTGATCCGAGGAATGATTCACCACAAAATCCAGAATCACCCGAATGTCCCGTTTCTTTCCTTCCGCCACCAGCTTGTCGAAATCCTCCATCGTCCCGTACATCGGATCGATCGCCTCGTAATCCGAAACGTCATAGCCAAAATCCACCTGCGGCGATGGAAAACACGGAGTAATCCAGATCGCATTCACGCCCAGCTCTTTCAAATAGTCCAGCTTCGAAGTAATCCCCTTCAAATCCCCCACGCCATCCTTGTTGCTATCCGCAAAACTCCGCGGATAAATTTCATAAAACACCGCGTGCTGCCACCACTGGTGGCCCTCCGCATCCACCGGCTTCGTCTGCGCCCCCGCTCCAGGCGCGCCAAATCCTAAACTCGCTCCCGTCCCCAATATCGCCAAAGCCGCGGCCAACATTCTTGTATTCACAATCGTCTCTCTTTCTCCGTGCCCTCTGTGCCTCTGCGTCCTCTGTGTAATATTCTTTTGTCGTTTTAGAGGATTTGCACATCCACTCCTCGCGCCCGCAACCCCCGATCAAATGTGACTAGTTTTAGCCCCGCCACGGATGCGAATGCCAGAAGATATGCATCCACCCATACTTTCGGAGAGGGGCCACCATGTGTCGACAAACTTCGGAACTCCCTCTCAATCGCTTCCGGTTCGGAAAGAAATTCAATTCGGTCGTCCGCGCAGACGTAGTCCCACAGATCCCATGCCTCGCGCATCTTCTTGACATCCCCGCCCATCACGGCTTGGGTCGTAAGAAGCCGGAGAACGGTCATTTGCGTGAGTCGGCAGAAAAGAAACTTCTCTTCGCCCGAACTCTCGAACCATTTATTCGCTTTTTCTGCACGGATATGCCGGCCCCACAGAAGTGCCAGCCAAACGTTCGCATCAAGGAAATTCAATGTGTTCATAAATCTGTTCGTTCGTAAGATTGACTTTGGGGCCTTCGGACACAATCAAGGGAAATTTCACTCTTCTGGCTCGAGGACGCTTCCCTTCCGCCAGAGTCACCCGCACACCCAGGAGGATTAATTCGCGGACCGATCGCCCCTGCGCGGCAGCCCGGGCTTTCAGCCTGCGATAAAGGGGTACAGGTATATCAACCGTTGTACGCACCGCTTGTTTCTTCATAGGGCTATTTTGCCACCGACGCCATAAATATGGAACATCTGGTTTCTGCCCTTGCACTAGTCTCTCATAGTGCATGCGGAAAGTGATTGGCTACTATCCTCTTGACCTTTTCTTTCTCATGGACCTTGGCGCACGGAAATGAATCATCACCTTCTGAGGCGCGTAGCTTCCTCCGGCCGACCCTTGAAAGTGAATCCGCAGCTTCGCCCCTCCCGCCGAATCTTTCACCAATTCCGCTCCCTCCACCGATTCAATCATCTCCGGATTCCACACCGCCAAGTCGTACTCTGCTCCCGCCCGCCCTTCCGTTTCCAATTCCATCGGCGCCGTCACGTCCTCCATCTTCACGGAGAGAATCCGCAAGTCCGAACTCGCGCTCCCAAGCTCCGGCAGCCGGAACGCATACGACATCCCAAAATCATTCGTCACTGGGATACGCACGACGTTTTTTCCTTCGATCAACGCGGCTTTTATTCTCAGATGATGGTGCTCCGCCAGAATCTGCTGATCGTAAGTGGTTGGATGTCCGTTGACCTCGACCCGCCCGACCAGCGCCGTGTTCGCCAGTTCGGGCTCGAAATCCACCGTGCATTCTCCGCCCGTCCGCGTTATCTCCAGCATGATTTCCGTTAGTGTCTTCTGAAAGCTCAGATTCAGAACGGCGTCGCCAACCCGGACGTTATTGATTCTGAAATTCTTCCAGTCCGCGGGAACATGCGGCACAAACTTCAGCGTTTTCTTCGTCGCATCCTTTTCCAGTCCGAACATGCCCTTCAGCAGCGGGCTCACCACCATCGCCGCCGACCATATCTGGTGCGGCGAACTCGTCGAAAGCGGCTGGTAATAATCCCCGGAAAGCACTTCCGTTACGTGCCCCAGCGAGCCGTCCAGCCCCAGCAGGGCATTCGCGCGCAGGTTTTCGTACGCTGCAAATTCCTGGTGATATCTGTATTCCGCAACCGACGCCCACCCCGTGAACAGCGGCCATACCGATCCGTAGTGGTATCCCCCTCCGCTGAAAACCGCCGACCGGTTCGAAATAATCCTCATCCCCCAGTCCGTTTGTTGGTCCGCACCCGCCAGTTGTTGAATCATTGGCACTGCCGTCGCGTCGTTAGGCAGCCCAAACCACATCGGCACCATTGTCAGCACTGTGGGTTCGTCCACTTGTTTGTCGTTCTTGTCCAACGCAAACGCAAATCGTTTTTTGTCCGCGATCCAGAAGCTGTCGTTCACCAGCGGCCATTGCTTTGCAAATTCATTGTCCAGCGCAGCTGCCGAATCTGCCTGCCCTGCGAACCGCGCCAGATTTGCCAGCGCACGCAGCGCCTCTGCCCCCAGTCCGCTCAGATAAAACTCGCTCTTCACGGGCAGGAGCGGCCCGCCTTCCACCCATCCATGCCCCACTCCCTGATTTTGCGGCAGTTTTTTCGTCGCGTCGTACGTCGACTTCAAGAACTGATATGCCTTCCAGACGCTTGCCCATTTCGCCTTGGCAAAATCTGCGTCTCCGCTGTTCACCACATAATCGTTGACCGCAATGATGTAGAGCGGCGTTGCATCCGCCGATGCATACGGATATGGATATCCCTTGAACCAATCGACGAAATTCGCTCCCTGCGAAATCTCGTGGGGAATCTTTCCGTCTTCCCTCTGAAACTTGCTCACAAACTCCAGCGCCGTCTTCGTATTCGCAAAATCCCCCGCCGCATTCAAAGCCAGCGTCGTCCAGAATGAATCTCGCCCGAAATACCACGCAAATCCCGGCCTCTGGCTTTCCCCCGATGTCCGGTATCCCGCCACCAATCCAGTGCCAAGAAATGGATTGGTCACCATCCCCTGGACTATGCTGACTCGCGACCAGTCGTATGCTTTTTGTAGTTGTTCGTCGGGCAGTTCCACGCTCACCGTTTGACTGAGATAGTTGCGGTAATACTCCGCCGACTCGCGCTGCATGCTGCCGTATCCAGCAGCAAGCCGGCGATACTCGCTCTCCGCATCCGCCCGCCCCGTCATCGATCCCGCGATCAAAATGACCTTCGTCTCCTTGCCTCTCGCGGTGACACCGAGCCCGAATGAATTCTCCTGCCCTTCCGAGTAGTTTGTCTGAAACTCTTCTTCCGCGTTTTCCGCTGTCGGCGAACCCACCATCGCCACGAACTTTCTCTGTTCCTCGCCCAATGCGAACGCTTTCAGCGCGGAATCCCATCCTATATATGTCGCGCCCAGCGCTGCCGGCCACTCCAGCTGGAAATCCCGGTGGAACGCCGCTTCAATTTCCAGTGGGGTTTCCGTTTCCACTTCCAGCAAAATCACCGCTCCTGGCTCTCGCACTGGAACAAAAAAAGTCTCGCGCACTGAAAACGTGTCGCCCGTGTAAACGATCGTGCTCGATTCCGGCCGCGTAATCAGCGTCCGCGCCAAGGAATCCGCCGCAATCGTTCTTCCCTCCACATGAAACTTCAAATGAAAATCGCGAAAAATCTTCAGCGGATAAACCCACGCTTCCATGCGGCCCGCTTCATTTCCCAGAAATCCTGCCTTCGTCCCCAGCGCTGGCAGAAATTCCCAAGGACGCACCGCCCGCGATAATTCCAAAGGACGAGGCGTCTCGATCGCCCTTAGCGCCTCAGTCGCCGGCGTAGCGGCTTGCGAAGCCGCCCGTGCTTTCGCTGCCGGGGCCTGTGCTCGGGCTATTGTTCCCCAAGAAAAAAGAAGCAACGCGGAAGCAAAGAAAGCCGCGCCAAACGCGCACATCTTTCGAAATGTACATTTTCTTTCGATCACGGTAGGAAGGCCTGTAGCACAAGAGAAGACCTCGTTCTCTCGCGCCCCTCAGTTTGAATCGTCATTTGGCCGTACAATACGGAGCAGCGCCAAATCTTAACACGAGCCAAACCCGGGAAGGTACGATTCCATTTGTCCTCCTCACGTCGCGCGTTTCTTAAATCCCTAAGCCGCTCAGCGCTCGTCCTCCCTCTCGAAAGCATCCTAGCGCTGGCCCGTCCGCTCTCTTCAAATACAAAACGCGTCATCCCGCTTGGCGATTCCAAGCAGGCTCCTTCTCCCAGTTCGAATCAAGCTCCGGCTACCGCGTCCAATGCGAATCCGTATCCTCCTCCACCGAGCGAAATCGGCGTCAGCTTCATAAATGTCGCGCGCGAGTCCGGCCTCAACGCCAAAACCATTTTCGGCGGCGAACACAAAAATAAATATTTATTGGAAACGACCGGCTGCGGCGTCGCTTTCTACGATTACGACAACGACGACTGGCTCGATATTTTTCTGGTGAACGGCTGGCGCCTCGAAGGCTTTCCCAAAGGCCAGGAACCTGTTTCGCATCTTTTCAAAAATAATCGCGACGGCACCTTCACCGATGTCACTGCGAAATCCGGAATTATCCACTACGGCTGGGGACAAGGCGTTTGCGTCGGCGATTATGACAACGACGGCTTCGACGACCTCTACATCACTTCCTTCGGAAAAAATGTTTTGTATCACAACAACGGAAACGGCACATTCACTGACGTCACGGAAAAAGCCGGCGTCGGCACAAACGGAAAACGCTGGAACACCGGCTGCGCGTTTGTCGATTACGATCGCGACGGCCACCTCGACCTTTTTGTGGCGAACTATATCGACCTCGACTTAGCCACCGCGCCGCTCCCCGAATCCGGTCCGTGCAATTACAAAGGTGTGCTCGTTGCGTGCGGCCCACCGGGGCTCATCGGCGGAAAAAATATTCTGTTTCACAACAACGGCGACGGCACGTTCACCGATGTTTCCGAACGCGCCGGAATTTTCCAGGCCAATGGAACCTTCGGCCTTGGCGTGCTCACCGCCGATTTCAACAACGATGGCTGGCCCGACATTTATGTCGCGAATGATTCGACGGCCAGCGCGCTTTATCAAAATAAAAAGAACGGCACGTTCTCCGATGTCGCCATGGAGGCGGGTTGCGCTCTAAGTGCCGACGGCAAACCCCAGGCCGGCATGGGCGTTTCCGCCGCGGACTACGATCTCGATGGAAATCTCGACATCGTCAAAACCAATTTCGCGGGCGATACGCCGTCGCTGTACCACAATATCGGCGGCGGAAATTTTGAGGATGCCACGTTTCCCGCTGGCCTCGGCAAGCATACCCAGTATCTTGGCTGGGGCTGCGGCTTTTTCGACATGGACAATGACGGCTGGCCGGACATTTTAATTTGCAACGGTCACGTCTATCCCGAAGTCGAGCAACTGCGGACGGAAGCAGGATACGCGCAGCAGAAAATCTTGTACCGCAATTTGCGCAACGGCCATTTTGAGGATGTGTCCAAGCAAGGCGGCGCAGGCATCATGACTCCGGTTGCGTCGCGCGGCGCGGCATTCGGCGATTTTGACAATGACGGCGACATCGACGTGGTGGTGAACACCAACAATGATTTCCCGCAGCTGCTGCGCTGCGATTCGCGGACGGAAAATAATTGGCTGAAGATAAAGACCATCGGCACAAAATCGAATCGCAGCGGCATCGGCGCGCGGTTGCGCTGCGTGACGCATCCGCCGGGAGAGGCAAAGCCGCACCAGCAAATCGATGAAGTTCGCAGCGGGGGCAGCTACATTTCGCAAAATGATTTGCGCGTTCATTTTGGCATCGGGAAAGCGGAGAAGGTTGAACTGCTGGAAATTCGCTGGCCAAGCGGCGCAGTAGATACGTTGAAGGATGTGAAGCCAAACCAGTTGATCGTGGTGAAAGAAGGCGCAGGAATTGTGCGCTCCGCGAAATTCGAGAAGGCGAAATCCGCCACGCCCACGACGCCAGCTGCGCCCGCCAAACCAGGGAGTTCCGCGAAGTAAGGAGTTGTCGAAAATGTGGTTTCTTAAGCTCAAAATATTCTTGACGCTCGGTTTCCTGGCTGTATCTCTGAGCTTTGCAACAGCGGGAATTCATTTCTCTCCAACCGAGCAGCTCCTGCCGTTCGGCGCGTGGCGGCGGGCATCGGAAACGCCGATTCTTTACCCCAGGGGCGCGAGTTGGGAATCGGCAGGCGTGTTCAATCCGGCGGTCGTAAACTTCGAGCCGATGTTTTTGCTGCTTCACCAAACAAAAGTCGTAACGCAAAAAACAGTGATGCTCTATCGTGCGCAGGACGCGTCGGGCACTTCGCGCATCGGTTACGCCGAAAGTATGGACGGGATTCATTTCACGCGGCGGGCAAAGCCGGTGCTTTCTCCCGAAGCCGACTATGAAAAAGATGGCGGAGTGGAAGATCCGCGGCTGCAGCAATTCGGCGATACGTACTACCTGACCTATACGGGCTACAACAAAAAAGATGCGCAGCTTTGCCTCGCTGAATCGAAGGATTTGCTTCACTGGGAGCGTAAGGGCGTGATTCTGCCGGCGTATAAGGGAAACTGGAACGTGGCGTGGACCAAGTCCGGCGCGATCGTGCCGGAAAAAATTGGCGGAAAATATTGGATGTACTGGCTCGGAACCGCGGCGGACAAGACGGACCAGATGGGGTTGTCCTATTCGGACGATTTGCTGCACTGGACGGAGGCGACGCAAACTCCGGTGCTGCCGCGGCGGCCGGGAAAATTCGATTCGCGGGTGGTCGAGCCGGGGCCGCCGCCGATGGTGACGCCTGAGGGAATCGTGCTGGTGTACAACGGCGCCGATGACAAACTGGTGTACCGCACAGGAGTGGCGGTGTTTGACCGGACCGATCCACGGAAATTGATTTCGCGGACGGAGGAGCCGATTTTTGCGCCGGAAAAGGAATGGGAGAGAGTTGGACAGGTACCGAACGTGGTGTTTGTCGAGGGCATGGCGAAGTGGGGCGGGAAGTATTTGTTTTACTACGGCGGAGCCGACAAGTTTGTGGGAGTGGCGGAGGCGGAGGAAAAGGCGAGGTAAAGAGGTAAGGAAGTAAAGAAGTAGCGAAAAAACGAAGGGAGTCCCCCCACCCCCCCGGTGTTTTCTGTAAGAGTGGCAAACAAAGGACTTAAGCTTGACGCGGCGTCAACATTCGACGATACGCGATTCAAGGTGGCTGTGTTTTCAGTGGGTTGCAGGTCAGATTCCATGACGGCCCGGAGCAAAAAGAGGCTGGCCGGCGACAGCCTGGACGGGAAGGAGAGAGAATCAGAAGGGCACACACCCCGGTGTTTTGCAAAAGAGTGCGGAAACGATTGATTGGAAAAGAGTTGTTGAAACACTCTTTTTTGAAGAGTGCGGAAGAGCATGAAAACGAAGGATTTATCTTTTCGCGCTCTTTGCAAAAGAATGAAAAGAGTGAGCGGAGTAGTGGCTTCTGGGCGAGCGGCGAGAGGGTGGGGTTTTGGAATGTGGATTTTGGCGCCCCGACCCGGTCAGTGTAAACGCCGAGCACAGAGTTCGCGGAGTTCGGAAGGAGAAAAGCAGATCCCTCACTTTGTGAGGGATGACAGGATGGGGGAAGCGGGGATTGGGCGGTTTGCGAGGCGAACATAAGATAGCGTAGCATGGATTATTGTTACTGTCAATGACTATTATTAGTGAGTATCGTTCGAATGAGCGCGCGCAAGTCGAGACGATTGAAGGAGTTCGACGAGAGTAAGTGGTTAGTATATGGAGCGAAGCGAAAGACCGAATCCGCAAGGATGGGGCAGCCGCACCTGCCCGAAACACATCTTGATTGTCTGTACGCTGATAGCGTATAGTATTTAGTGTACGCCAATGGCGTAGGTAGCTCGCAATGGAATTCATTGAAGCACTGGCGTTCACGCGGTATCTGCCCGAGTACCTGGACGACGAGGGGTACAGGGCGCTGCAGCGAGAGATGGCTCGTAAGCCGGAGGCAGGAGATCTAATTCCTGGAACCGGCGGATTCCGAAAGATTCGATGGGGCGACACGCGGCGAGGCAAAGGGAGGCGAGGAGGTCTCCGAGTGATCTACTACCACTTTGCCGCCGAGAATCAAATTTGGCTGATGACACTGTATAGCAAAAATGAAGCGGCGGACCTGACACCAGGAGAAAAGAAGGCGTTGAAGGCCGCGATCGAACGTGAATGCGCGACGCGCGAGGCGGCGAGGAGGAAACGGTGATGGCGAAGAGAAAGATTTTTGAGGAGTTGATGGAGGGCGTGGACGCGATGAAGAAGCATCGCGAGGGAAAACTGACGCTGCGGAGTTACAAAGTGGAAGCGGCGCCACTTCCGGCAGTGAATTCCAAGTTTATCCGGGAGACGCGGAAGAGAATGCGATGTTCGCGGGCCGTTTTTGCACGGAAGCTGCGAATTAATGTAAGAACGCTGGAGAAGTGGGAGCAGGGGCGGGCTAAGCCGAATCCGCAAGCGGCCGCGTTGGTGCTGCTGGTGCGGAATTATCCGGATACGTTGGAACGATTGGAGAAGGTGGCGGCGGGGTAAGGATGCAAGTAAGGCTAGTGACGGAGCCGTGGAACGGAAAAGAGACAGAAAAAAAGACCCACCCTTGCATGAAACAATCCGTAAAGATGGGGCACCCCCCCGTGTTCGTCCGATCTGTGAGCGGGGCCAACCGTCGGTCATCCTCGGAAGGATGGCCCTACAAAACCAAGGAGGAGATTCACTCGTGCCTATTGCTTGTCGACGTTGATGTAGTAGAGCTCCGTCGCGACGTCGAACTCGTCTTTCGTGAGTGGCGTCTTCAAGGTCTGCCAGTTCGTTGTAGCTTGGACGAGCTGCCAGTTGTTTTTCTTTCCGACGCGAACGGGCATCACGAATCCCGGCTCGTCGACTCTCCAGCGATAGGAGACGGTTCCCTCACCCGCGCTAAATTTCAGCTCGAGCGTGGGAATCGCGGTATGGCGGAGATACTGGTTGAAGATGGGCGTCATATCTTTGCCGGTTTTCTGATTGAAAAAGGCCACGATATCTTCGGTCATGATGTTTTCGTATTTGAAATGCTGATAGAGATCGTGGATGAGCTTGAACCAGCGGGGATCGTCGTTCACGATGCTGCGCAGGGTATTCAAAAATAACGCGCCCTTGAAATATTGGTCTTGCGGCGGCTCGGCGTTAACGCCGCGTTCCGCGATGATGGGTTTGGCGTTCTTAACTTTGGATTTGTAGGCGTTGACGTACTTCAGATAGTCGTCGTGTCCGTACATGTATTCGACGTAGAGGCATTCGAGGTACGTCGTCCAGCCTTCGTGAATCCACATATCGGATGGGTCGGCAGCTGTGACGGAATTTCCGAACCACTCGTGCCCGCTCTCATGGATGATGATGAAATCGAATCTGAGACTGATGCCAACGCCAGTCCAGTCGCGCTCCAGATAGCCGTTCGCGAAGTGGTTGCCGTAAGTCACCGCGCTTTGGTGTTCCATGCCGGAATAAGGCACTTCGATCAGCTTGTAGCCGTCTTTCTTGAAGGGATACTCACCGAAGTAGTGTTGGAACGCCTGGAGCATGCCTTTCGCCTGAACGAATTGCTTTTTGGCTTTATCCAAATCTTCGGGCAGAGCGTAGAAATCGAGCGAGAGGCCGCCGAGGGTGTCAGAGAAGTGTTCGTATTTGCCGATGTTCAGCGACACGTCGTAATTGTTGATGGGATAGTGGACGAGCCAATCCCAGCGCGTATAGCCATCGCCGAGATCCGTCTTGCCCATGAATTTTCCGTTGGAGACATCGACGAGATCGTTCGGAATCGAAACGCTGATTTGCATGCTCTCCACTTCATCGCGCCACTGATCCTTGTTCGGCCACCAGATGCTCGCGCCGATTCCTTCGCAGGCAGTGTTGATCCAGGGACGTCCGGCGGGATCTTTGCGGAACGCGATGCCACCGAAACGCCCGGTTTCGAGAGGATTTCCGGAGTAGTAGAAATCGATCGAGTAGACATGGCCCGCGCGTAGCGTCTGCGGAAAATCCACGAATACAGCGCCCAATTCGCGCTCGTACTTGAGTTCGGCCGTGCCCAGCAGAATCTTGTCAACGTGAAGCGCAGAATGCAGGTCGAGCTGGATTCGCGTGTCGTCCTTGAGCATCTTGAAACGAATGGTGTTCTTCCCGCTGAGGAATTTCTTCTCAGGATCGACGCGGATATCCAAGTGGTAGAAGAGCAGATCGTTGTTGGCACGATATTGACCGTAGGCGCCGCGCAGGATGTCGGCCCGCGACGGCGCTGCCGGAGTTTCCGGCTGCGCTGTTTGCGCGGGAGCCGTTAGTTGGGAACTTGCGGCAGGTGTAGTCGATGAAGTCTGGGCAGCAACTCCGGACGTGATGCCGATAAGCGCAGCGACAATGCGAACTACGCGCGCGAATGCAACTCGTTCAAACACACTTTACCTCGCTTAAGAATGCCCGAATCGACTCGCAAAGTAACACAGCCGGCCCGCAACCGCAGCAGAAACTCGCAGGCCTGAAAGTAGACTTGGCAGATTGGCATTGATGGCCCGACGTATGCAATTCGCCGGCGTTCATCCAGGTGCTAGTCGGAAAATTCGCGATGTCCGAGCCGTCCTCTTCCCAGACCCACACCCTTGAAAAAACCACAAGGGTTGCGGCAATCGGCTTATCGCACCTTGTCCCAGTTCTATCACGAACCGGCCGGGCGCAAGGGGGGGAGACATGTCGGTGGGTGGATCGGTGGGTGGAGGAGACGAGCGGGAGAGTGGAAATATCGGCTGGAATCTTGCGAATCGGCGAGATGGGAATACAATTGGTGCAGATATCAGGGGCAAGATAGGAACTTCTGATGGGCTTAGCCGCTCGGCGAAATCTTGCGGCGTTCCTTTTTTGCAGCAGAGCTTAGCTCCAAGCAAAATGCAGCCGAGGGCCTTCAGAAGAATTGGAGCGCTTTTGCCGTAGAGTCAGTCGAGCTATGAATCCCAGCACCATAAGCGAACAGATAGAGCGAATCCTGCGCAGCCAGAGCTTCGCGAGCAAGAGCCAGCTCAGGAAGCTGTTGGAAGTTCTCTCCAAAAATTTCCATTCGCAAAACACTCTGAGCCCTGACCTGGTGATCAAGGAATTGTGGCCAGCGGAAATCAGGACAAAACGTGCCGCGGACGTGGCCACGGAGATGAACCGGCTGCGGCATGCGCTGGAATCGTATTACGAAGAAGAGGGCAAGACGGACCCGATCAGGATTGTCTTGCCCAATCGAGCGGCACCCGCTCGCGATGGCACACATGAGAAGCGCTGGATCGTGGCGAATCCGCAGAACGGTGCGGAGCTTGGCGGCGAGGAGGATCGCGTGGCGCTTGACCGTCCGCCGCGTGTGCCAGTTAATCCCCGAAAAGCGATGAATTTAGTCGGTGCGATCGCTTTGCTCGGCGCTGCTCTTGCCGTCGTCGGCTATGTCGCTACACGAGTGCTGCACGAACAGCCCAAATTTGGCCGAATGGACGGTTCGACACTGACCATTTTTAATGCGGATGGAAAAGAACTCTGGAGGAAGGTCTTTCCTGATGGATTCGGGCCTGACTGGTATTCCTCCTTGGGACTACCGGCGCCTGTCTGGTTCGGGGATCTGGAGGGGAAAGGCCATACGAGCGTTCTTTTCGTTTATGCCCCCGCTGGCCCATTGTCGCATTCGTCCACGCTGATCTGCTACACCGATCGTGGCAAAGAGAGATGGCGCTGGACTCCCGGGAGGGATCTGCCAGAGCTCGCGGGGAGTCCAGCAACGTTCTTCACTATTGCCCTTGGAATCCTCAAGGCAACGGACAGGAGACCTCCCCGAATCGTCGTTTCAAGTCAGTATCACCCGTGGTGGCCCTGCCAGATCGCGATCCTCGATTCCAATGGAAAGCTGCTTTCGGAGTACTGGCATTCCGGGGCCTTAAGATCCCTGGTGTTGGCCGACCTGGATGGCGATGGGAAAGAGGAGATTGTCACCACGGGAATCAACAACGGGTATCTCCAAGCGACATTGGTCGTGCTTGACCCTGACCGGGTGTCTGGCGCTTCGGCCGAGGTGCGGCCTGCATTTCAAATCCACGGCATGGGGGTTGCCCAGGAGCGGTTGCGGCTATTGTTTCCACGGAGCGATTTGAACAGAGCATTATTCACATTCAATGGGGCCATGAAGCCCACGATCGAGCATGGCAGCATTCGACTTACAGTGGAGGAATGCATGGTCCCAGCGGGTTGCGCTGTCTGGTATGAGTTCGACAAGAATCTTCATCTGATTAGTGCCTACGCGGGTGACGATTTTCGTAGCGCTCATACGCGCTTCTATCAAAACAGCAAAGATGCGCATCCTTTTAGTGTCGAAGAACAGGCGGAATTCCAGAAAATCCGATGCCTTGTTGGATGCAAGACAGAATTTGTGCCGATCGAAATCCACTGAAACCGGCCCGATTTCATACCAATTTCATATCATTTCGCTCCGCGACCTCTTGACCCAAAGGTAATCCACTGCAAGCATCGGCCAACGTGTGACGCTGTTCCGCGGCACGGTAAAGGTGACCCGATGAAATCTCAATATTCCGGTAGGGCTGCTCAGAGTGTCCTTCGCGCGGCGGTAAGCGTGAGGGGTAAGACGCGAAGAGTTGGGCTGGCTGCGGCGCTCTGTGTCAGCTTGGCAATTGCAGGAGGTGCTTGGCTGATCGGTGCGCATGGTGCGTCGGCGATACCCAGGCCACAGGCCGGCGGAGGCAGTACGCCTACTTATACCTTCACAACCATTGCCGTACCGGGTGAAGGTAAGTTCGCACTGCAAGGAACTTTGGCCATCACCAATAACGCGGGCGGAGATGTTGCGGGAGTCTACATCGACAATTCCTATGTGTCTCACGGATTCGTGCGCGCAGCGGCTACGGGAACAATCAGCACCTTCAGTGCTTCCGACGCCGGCACTGCTAAGAATCAAGGCACGTTCCCCATAAAAATTGAAGTCGGAGGAAATATTACCGGAATGTACGCCGACGCGAGCAACGCGTACCACGGATTCTTGCGCGCTCCGGACGGCACGATCACCGAATTCGATGTTACTGGAGCGCCCACGACCATCGGTCATCGCGGAACCATCCCACTCAGCATTAACGCGGCGCTACAAATCACAGGATTTTACGTGGACGCAAATGCGGTTCGTCACGGATTCATCCGTGCGGCTGATGGCACATTCACTACCTTCGATTTTCCCGGAGCGGGCACTGGGCCAACGCAGGGAACCATGCCCATGAAGATCAATGGTCCTGGCGGGGTGACAGGATTTTATGTGGACGCAAACCAGGTGTTTCACGGCTTCCTCCGAAACGCCAAGGGAGGGTTCAGCCCGCCTATTGACGCTCAAAACGCAAGCGGCGGGCAGGGGGTTGGCAAGGGAATTATCTTCGCTGGGACGATAGTGCACAGTGTCGACGGATTGGGAGACTTTGCAGGAATCTATACGGACTCGAATTTTGTGTTTCACGGCTTTTTACTAAGCGCCAACAGCGTCTTCACCAGCATCGATGTTCCGGGCGCAAGCACTACAGGTGTGTTTCGAGGAACGCTCCTGACGAACATGGACGGGTTCGGAGATGCGACCGGAGCCTATAGCGACGCAAACGGAGTGGAGCATGGCTTCGCAATCGCAGGCGGCACGACCACCATAAATTTCCCGCTGGATGTGCCGGGAGCCAGCACGACGGGGTTGTTTGCGGGAACCGTCCCTCTTAGCATCAACCCGACCGGGGAGCTGGCAGGAACTTACGCGGATGCAAGCGGGATTTTCAAGGGATTCATAGCCACGGCATCGGCAGCGGCCACGCCTACTTTCAGTCCGGCAGCAGGTACCTATTCATCCGCGCAGTCGGTGACGATTTCGGATACGACGCCGAATTCGTTCTTCTACTACACCACCGACGGGTCCTCTCCCCTCGCCAGCGCGAGTGCGGTGCCATACACCGGGCCGATCGCGGTCGTTTCCACGGAAACAATTCAAGCAGTTGCAGGAGCCAGCGGGTTTGGCAACAGCGCTGTGGTGGCCGCAACTTACACGATAAACACCACCATGTCTCCTGCGGCGACGCCAACCTTTTCGCCCGCGGCTGGAACGTACACATCGGCGCAAACGGTGACGATCTCCGATACAACGCCTGGAGCCACCATCTATTACACTCTGGACGGATCAACACCCTCTACAAGCTCTACGAAGTACACCGGCACAATTCCGGTTGGTTCGACGGAAACAATCAAGGCCATCGCCGCCGCCACCGGCTTTTCCAACAGTGCTGTGGCGACAGCGACCTACACCATCGTCTTAGGCGATTTCCAAGTGTCGGTGAATCCGACTACTTTGACGATCGTTGCGGGGCAGAGCGGGACGGCGACGTTTACGGTGACGCCAGCAAACGGGTTTAACTCGCCGGTGACTTTTACGTGCAGTGGATTGCCTTCCGAGGCGGCCTGTATGTTTAGTCCGAGTTCCGTTACGCCAAGCGGCCAGCCTGTAACTACGACACTCACGGTTACCACGACGGCTGCGAGCGCCGCCTGGTTGGCGCCGCGGCCATATTTTCAACGCCCGATCTACGCGATCTTTCTGCCTGTTCTGGCGATAGTGTGGGGTATTCGGACGCGGCGTGGAGCAAAGCGGAGAGGTGTGAGGCTCTTGTGTTTGCTCGTACTTCTTCTGGCGGGATCAGGACTCAGTTCGTGCAATCAGGGAAGCAGCAGCGTGGGAAATCCCGGGACTCCAGTGGGAACCAGCACGGCCTCGGTGTCGGCAGCCACGAGCGGCGCGGCCATCAACCACTCAGCTACACTTAAAATTATCATCACCAAGTAAGGCACTGAGGACCGGTAAGGATGTGAGGGAATTGGCGCGACGGGGGAAAGTGTGAGCGAACCATTCGAGATTGCGATAGAAAGGACACGTGTCCAGCAGTTGGGCGCCGATATGCGCCTAGTCGCTTGCAGGCGGATTTTGCGCGTGCCAGTCAAGACTGAGTGTGCAATATTGAACAGTTTCGAAAGAGGGATGGTTTTACTCTGGAGCGCTCAGTGCGGGCTAAATCACTGAATTTCGGAGAGTGACTTCGCCAGAGGTGCTTCCATGTCAGCAGCCCGTCCGCTGGAGATTGTCGAAAATTGCCACGAACACTCTGATCGACCACTGAGGAAGAAAGGCGAGGTCTGCTCCGAGGTCGTTAGCAGGCTCGCCGCATTTGCGATCCCGGTCAGCCACGCGAAGCGTACCTCCTTGTTCACGGAAGGCGAACCTTCCCGCGGGATATTCATCCTGTATTCGGGCCGCGTAAAGCTCTCAACAACATCGGCAGATGGGAAATGCGTGATTCTAAGGTTTGCCGATCCAGGGGAGATACTTGGCTTGGCCGGGACGCTATCGGGCCAGCCATATGAAGCGTGGGCGGAAGCAATTCAACCGACGCAGGCCGGCTTCGTCGAGCGCGAGAATCTAGTTCATCTGATGCGGCACCACGGTGAGATTGCGCTGCAATTGGCGATGCAGCTGGGTGAAACCTATTGTTCCGCAGTCGCCGAAGTGCGCGCGATGGGGCAATCGCGGACCGCGAGCCAAAAGCTGGCGACATTTCTTCTTGATTGGTGCAAAAGCTATTGCCCGTTCCATGATGAGGCCGGTGCACGGCTCACTTTGACTCACGAGGAAATCGGGCAGGCGATCGGGCTTTCGAGAGAAACGGTGACACGGCTGCTGACGGAGTTCAGGAAGAAGAGACTGATTCGATGGGCCGGCGGCGATCTAGTTCTTACAGACAGAGGCACGCTGCAGAGTTCGCTGGGGAGCTAAAGGGCAGGCGCTGGAAATCCTTCGTGTTGTGAAACGCTGTGATAGAAGAGAACCGATCTACAAGATGCAAGGAACGGTGAGGTCGACGGAGATGGGGACGTGGTCACTGAGTTTGGACCATGCGGCGTGGGAGCCGACTTCGACGGATCGGATTTGGGCGGCCCAATGTTGGGGGAGGAAGACGTAGTCGATGTGGTAAGGGCGATCCTTGTGGTGATAGAAATAGTAGGTGGGATGGGTTTCTTCGCCCTGGGATTCGCGAAAGAAATGATGATAGGCGCTGCTTAGACGGTGCTTTTCGAGTAGGGCGACTACGGCGGAGTGGTTGATTGGCTTTTGATGTTTAGCGATTCTTGGTTTGCCAGCTTGGCTGTTGCCGGGCTGGCTATTTTTATTGGCGCGGGTGTCGTCCCAGAATTTGTTGCTATTGAAATCGCCGGCGACGATGACGGGGTTGCCGGAGAACCATTGCGGATTGTTGACGACGGCTTGGTGGAGCTGGCCGATATAGCTTTGGAGGCGACTGCCTGGAACGGGCATGGTCCAGACGGCGATCAGGAGAAAATCGCTGGGAAAACCTGACGTCGATTCTGACATTGCGTTTTTTATGGTGAGGGGGACGACCCAGCGGCTGCGGGGTTTTTGCGAGCGGGCGATATGAAAAGGTTTGGCGACGAGGACGCCGAGTCCTTTGCGGGGATTGTCGCCGAACCAGCGGCCTTCGAAGCCATCTTGAAGACAGAGCTTTAGACAGTTCTGAGAGCATTCAGGGATTACGGCAATGTCGGGGCGGAGGGCGTATAGGTGATGGCGCTTGTGGGAGAGGGCCATTTTGCAGTTCCAGACGACGATGCGCATGGGGGCCATCGTATCGGTTGGGGGGAAAAGAAGGAAAAGGATTTTACACAGAGGGCACGGAGACACAGAGGGCACAGAGAAGAGGGGGAAAGAACGAAGAGAGATTTCTCTCTGCGCAGGCCGACACGTTCGCAGGAGCGAACGTGAAAGAAAAGGCGTCGGCCTGCTCCGTTCGAAATGACGGTGTGGTGGTGGATCGACGTAGCGATCGCGTGGGATTACTGTCGGTGGCTAGGTAAGTGCATGTGACAAAGAAAGTTTAGGCGCCGGAGAAGGTCTGCCAGCCGCGGCGGGAGAGGCTCCAGAAGATGAAGTAGCCGGAAGCGGCGGCGATGATTAGGAGGGAGGATGCCCATTAGCCATTCGTGGAGGACTAGTTCGCCGATGGAGAACATGGCGCAGTAGACGAGGAGGCAGCCGGCGATCCAATCGTAGGTGCTGGCGGCGAGGTCGCGGACGGGAGTGACGTCGGGAGCGAGGGCGGCGATGTGCTTCCAGCCGTGAATCGTGGGGCGGACGCGGCGGTAGAACTGGAGGAGCTTGGCTTCAGGCTCGGGTTTGGTGATGAGAGTGGTGAAAAGCCAGACAGCCGTCGTGGCGGCAGTGGTGATGAGAGCGGTTTTGGCGAAAACGACGGAGCTGTTGCCGGCGAACGTGACGCGGGTGAGGGACATAGAGACGACGAAGGCCGCGATCATGGAGGAGATTTCGCTCCATGCGTTGATGCGCCACCAGTACCAGCGGAGGAGAAGGACGGAGCCGGTGCCAGCGCCCATGCCGAGGAGAAGTTGCCAGGCGGATTGGATGCTGGTGATGTTGGCGGCGGCGTAACCGCTGAGAATGACGAGCAGGACGATGATGACTTTGCTGACGAAGACGTAGTGTTTGTCGGAGGCCTTGCGGACGAGGAAGCGGCGGTAGAAATCGTTGATGAGGTAGGAAGTGCCCCAATTTAATTGGGTGCCGACCGTGGACATGAAGGCGGCGAGGAAGGCTGCGATCATGAGGCCGCGGAGAGCGGGCGGAAGAAAATCACGGAGGACCATGACGTAGCCTTTTTCGGGTTCGGCGGCAAATTCGGCGCTGGGGTGGAGGCCGCCGTGGGGGGAATAGACGGCGACGGCGACGAGACCGGTGACAATCCAGGGCCAGGAGCGCATGGCGTAATGAGCGATGTTGAACCAGAGAGTTGCGCCGAGGGAGTTTTTTTCGTCCTTCGCACTGAACATGCGCTGGGCGACGTAGCCACCGCCGCCGGGCTCGGCGCCGGGATACCAACTGGCCCACCATTGAACGGCGAGGTAGAGCGCGAAAGTGATGACGGGGAGAGTCCAGAGAGCGTCGGTGGTCCAGCCGAGATGGAACGAGGGGAAGAAAGAGAGGATGGAGCCGGTTGTTTCGCCGGATTGGCGGGCGACGGCGTCGACGTGAGAGAGCTGGATTTTAAGGAGGGCCATGCCGCCGATTTTGGCGACGGCGATCCAGGCGAGGACGACGATCATGGTCATTTTGAGGGCGAACTGGAAAAGGTCGGTGACAAGGACGCCCCAGAGACCGCCGATGAAGGTGTAGATGCCGGTGAACGGAACGAGGAGCAGGACGCAGATGAGGAGAGCAGTGTGTTCGGGAGTGCCAAGAGTGTAGGTGGTGAGAGTGTGGCCGCCTAGGCCGATGCTGAGGACGCGACCTTGTGCGATGGCGTCGCCGAGAAGAACGGTGGTGATGCTGATCATGGCTTTGATGACCCAGCCAAGGATGAGGCAGTTCATGAGGGCGCCGAGATAGATGGCGCGGAAGCCGCGGAGGAAAGCGGCCGGTTTGCCTTGATAACGGAGCTCGACGAATTCCACGTCGGTGAGGATTTCGGAGCGGCGCCAGTAGCGCGCGAAAAAAAAGACAGTCATCATGCCGCAGAGGCATTGCGACCACCAGAGCCAGTTGCCGGAGATGCCGTTGCGGGCGACAAGGCCAGTGACGAGGAGAGGCGTGTCGGCGGCGAAAGTGGTGGCGACCATGGAAGTGCCGGCGAGCCACCAGGAAACGTTGCGGCCGGAGACGAAAAATTCTTCGGTACTGCCGGAGGAGCGGCGGCGATAGTAGAGGGAGATGAGGAGATTGAGGAGCAGATAGGCGGCGATGACGATCCAGTCGGTGGCGGTGAGGGCCATAATTCGGTTTGCTCCGTTGGTGCAAGTGCTGGTGGCGCGTGAAGCGGCTTAGTATACTGCTATATAGCTCCTAGGATGCAAGCAAAATTGGGACGGGGCAGTTTACACTTAAATTGGCCGATATTTGAAGATTTTGCGAAACGATTTGAGGCGCGAGGCCGCTTGGTATATATAGCACCGGGTGGCATAGTGTTTTGCGGCTGCTGGGGCTGAGCGGGATAGTACACGGAAGGGCTGGGGCGGGCAATGTTGAACGGCGTGAGATATTAGAGGCGAGACGGTACGGAGATTGGAAAAGATGGCGGGGACATGCTGGTACTGCTAAATGCGAATTATGAGGAGTTGAGCCGAGAGGCGGCGCGGATTGTGTCGGGGGCGGTGCGAAGTAAACCGAACGCGACGCTGGGGCTGGCGACGGGTAGCACTACCATTGGGATGTACAAGGAATTGGTGCGTCTGCATCAAGCTGAGGGGTTGGATTTTTCGAGGGTGGTGACGTTCAACCTGGACGAATACTTGGGGTTGGCGGCGGAGCACCCACAGAGTTTCCATTGTTTTATGCGGGAGAATTTTTTTTCGCACGTGAATGTCGCAGAGCGGAATATTCATATACCGGATGGAACGATCAGCGGGGACTATGAGGATTACTGCGCGGGGTACGAGCGCGCGATTGGCGAGGCCGGCGGGATCGATTTGCAGATTTTGGGGATTGGGAGAAATGGGCACATCGGATTTAACGAACCGACTTCGAGTTTTGGGTCGCGGACGCGGCTAAAAGTTTTGACGAACGAGACGATTGAGGACAACCAGAAGTTTTTTGGGTCGGGTGAAGAGATGCCGGAGTGCGCGATCACGATGGGGATCGGGACGATTCTGGAAGCGAAGAGGATTTTGTTGCTAGCGACAGGTGAAGCAAAAGCGGAAACCGTCGCAGAGGCGATTGAGGGGCCGATAACGGCGTCAGTGACGGCTTCGTGCTTGCAGTTGCATCCGGATGTGACGTTTGTGATTGATGAAGCGGCGGGGGCGCGGTTGAAGCAGCGGGATTATTACCGGCGGGTGATGGAGATGACGGCGCGGTTTACACCAAGCCGACTCTCGTAGCGAATTAGCTAAAGTTCAATATATTTTCTGAGATACGAAGCAGTTCCCTTCCTTCGAACTACGCAGACGCGGCAGGTGCACGCGAGGCGTGTCACTGGAAATTTGCTTGACAGGAAACGGTTCGCGGGGCAGGATGCCGGGCAATGCCCTCTCGGTAGTGGCAGTCGCTGCGTACAACGAAGGTAAGATGCTCGTGCTCCTAGAGCGAGCGGTATCTCTCTCTCAAAGTGTGAACCGGTCCGGGCTGCACGTCAGGGTTTCCCGGCACTGCTCCACTGTCTTCGATAGTAGTCCATCGTGTTCGAACACCCTGGCATCCCGATTGTTCCCTTTGGATGAGTTTGATACGCCGGTTCGAGGAAATGAGCCAATTCCTGATTCAATTTCGCATTACTCATCACTGCAGGTGTAAGCAGAACTGTTTTTAACAGGCAACGAGAATCAAAAGACGCGCCCCTTGGGAGGCCTAGAGCCATGCGCAATCCTTTCCGGAAAGCTAATTTTTTATCCTGGATGAAATTCGTGGCCGTGAAATGGCGCGGATTTGCGGTATGGCTCGGAGCAACTGCGAGAGGACTTGAACGTTGGCAACGATGGGCGACGGGCGCGCTGCTTTGCGCGATCACGATTGGTTCTATTTCGCTGGTGGCGCATGCAGGCGGGCGAGCTGCGAAAAAGGAAGAGGCGCGGGCGGCGGCTACTGCGCCGACAACCGAAGCTGGGACAGCCAAGGGCGAACCGAAGAATACAGAGGCGAGCGAGGCGGCCCCCAAGTCAGCAGCCAAAACGACGAACGGCGGGACCGCAGCTGCTGCGAAGAAGACGGGAAAACCGGCAGGGAAAGCGCCGGCACCCAAGCCGCAAGGTCAAGTTATCGCGATAACGCCGGCGGCGAAACCGGAAGCAAAAGAAGAAGAGGAACACGAAGAAGACAACGTTCGTGCGCGAGCGCAGTGGTTCCACGATCAGCGGGCATACCCCTCGCAGTACATCCCAGCCGGAGCTTTGCAAAAGGCGCTCCAGCAACGGGACGCGATGAAGCTGCGGCAGAAGGCGAGTTCGGGGCTTCATCCGGCAAGCGTCATCACTTTTCCTGGGGATGGATTGTGGCATCTGACGGGACCACAGCCGACGAACCGGCCATTTGGAAATTTTATTGGTGCGGGCAACTCGGGCTTTCCGACTACTTCAGGGCGCGTTACAGCGGTTGCGGTTGATCCAAGCGATCCGATGGGAAATACCGTTTATATCGGTGGGGCGGCGGGAGGGGTGTGGAAGACGACGGATGGTGGGACAACATGGAAATCGCTGACCGACTCGCAACCATCGCTGGCAATAGGATCGATTGCGATTGATCCGAACAATCACCTGACGATTTATGTGGGGACCGGTGAAGATGATTTCAATCATGACGGGTACTACGGCGCGGGAATTCTGAAATCGATAGACGGCGGGAGCACGTGGGCGCAATTGGGTGCGTCCGTTTTCGCCATCGCGAAGGCTCCTGGTGTAGGCGGGGCACAAATCGGCGCCATAGCCGTGCAGCCTGGCAATTCGAACGTAGTACTGGCAGCCGTGGATTTCTTCGATGGCAACGATGCCAACGGCGGTATTTATCGATCGACGGACGGCGGTGTGAATTGGAGCCGGCCAACGACCGGAGCTGCAGGTTCGGCAGGTACGGGAGTACTTTTTGATCCTGGAACCCCTACGAATGCCTATGCGGCCTTGGGCGACATATTCAAACCGGGTGCAACAGCCAATGGAATCTGGAAATCGACAGACGGGGGGGCCAACTGGGCGAAGCTGGCTGGTGGTTTGCCGACCACCAACGTAGGCCGCATCACTCTGGGTTACGCCGCGAGCACGACCGGACCGACGGCCACGATTTATGCCGCCATTGCAGATGCATCCACCAACTCGAGCAATTTACTCGGACTGTTCAAGACCAGCACCGCAGGCTCGTCCTGGTCTCAACTCAGTGCCGCCCCGACGTTCTGCAATTCGCAGTGTTTTTACGATATCGCCGTCGGTGTTGATCCGAGATCAGCCAACAATGTCGTGGTGGGTGGCGGGGCGTTCACGGATAACTTCACGTCGCTGTTCGAGAGCAAAGATGGCGGTACAACATGGACCGGGACGGCAGGGGATGATTTTGCGGGGCCAAATGGAGGCACGCATCCGCACGTAGATACGCACGCGATTGTGTTTACGCCGAGCGGAACCACGCTAAGACTCTATGTAGGCGACGACGGTGGAATGTGGCGGACGGATGGTCCGCTCCCCGCGGGAGTATCTCCCACATGGGTCGGCCTCAACACACAACTCGCGCTTACGCAGTTTTACCCGAATCCGTCAGTGGGACTCGGCGACGAAAATTCGGCGTTTGGCGGGACGCAGGACAACGATACGCAGGTGTTCAGCGGGACTCTGGATTGGACAGCGGTGCAGGCTTGCGGAGACGGCGCGTCCACGGCGGTCGACACATTGTATCCTACCTCGATCTACACGACGTGCGCTCCGGGAAGCGGGCCGGGACTCGTTGCGAGATCGGTATTCAATGGAGCCGTAGTGGCCGGACCGAATCCGAGCTTTGCGCCGGTGGACACCGGGATCACGAATGAAACGATGGAATTTACACCGCCTCTGGCCATTGATGGCAACAATTCAGCCACGTTGTATTTCGGCACGTGCCGGTTGTGGCAGACGACGAATGGACAGCCTACGACTGACACAACGACGTGGACGGCGATTACCGGCGATCTGGCTAGCGGGACCAACACGCTGGGAGCGGCCTGCGGCGGGGCGGGCGACATCACGTCAATGGACGTATCGCATCAGAGCTCAGGCATCGTATTCGCGGGGACGAGCAACGGAAAAGTGTGGAAGACGCTGGACGCTACGGCGGGAACGCTTTCGACCTGGACGGAGTTTGATAACGGGCATCTGCCTAACCGCTTTATTACCACGGTACGGACGGAGCGCAGTGATTCCACGGGAAACATTGCCTTCGTTGGCTTCTCGGGATTCGGCAGCTGCGCGGGATGCGACGGCAAAGGACACGTTTTCGCAACGACGAACGGGGGGACGACGTGGTCGGATATCAGCGGCGACCTGCCGGATGCGCCAGTGAACGACATTCTTGTGGATCATCAAAGCGATCCGACTTTTGATGCCCTGTATATCGCCACGGACGTAGGCGTGTTCTCCTGCGAAAACCCCACGGCCGCGACGCCATGCCAGAACTGGACGGTCATTGGAGATGGATTGCCGAATTCACCGGTGCTGGGCCTGGCGATGCGGCGGAGTTCGCGAATCCTTCGCGCGTTCACGCATGGGCGCAGCGCATGGCACATCCAGCTTACGGACGTGCAACCGCCCCCCGAAGCGCTCCTCAGTTCGCTGACGCCTGCGGCGGTGATGGTTGGCGCCGCGACAACGCCAGTAACCGTGACCGGCGTGAACTTCAGTTCAAACACGCAACTCCTGTTCGACGGAGTTGTGATTCCGACGACGTTCGTGAATACGACGCAACTCACGGCTAGCGTGAACGCGAGTCTTTTTCCGACAGGAATTGTTTACAACGCGACGTTGACGGACCCGGCCGGCGCCGACACAAGTTCGTTGCCGTTTACGGTGATGAATCCGGTGCCGACGGCGACAAGCGTTAGCTTCAGCACTCCAACGCTGACAGCCGCTCCAATCACCTTGCAATTCATGGGCACGAACTTCGTCCCTGGCACTGCCGTCACCTTCAACAACTTGCCGGTGTTTGGCGGGACGGCTTCGGCCGGCGGCACTATTTTTACCGTCACCGTTCCGGCGATAGAGAATACTGCGGCCGGATCCATTCCCGTGACTCTCTACAATCCGCTGCCGGGCGGCGGAATTGCCGGCAGCGCCAATATCCCTGTCACCGCAAATCCCGGACCTGTGATTCAAGTTACGTCGCCCCTGACTCTTGTTGTGGCAGCGGTTGGGGCAAACACCGGGAGCACATACAACTTCTTTCAGGTCTCAAATCTCGCTGGCGCGACCCTGAACATCACTGCCGCCACCATTACGGGCGCCAATCTCACTAACTTTAAGTTCATCGCGCCTGCTGGAGCTCCCAGCTGCAATTTTGAGAGCACGGGAATCGTTTCGATCACAGCCGGAAGCTCTTGCTTCTTCGGTTTGATGTACACAGCCGGTACACCGCCAGGAAACGCCCAAAGTGTGGCTTCGCTAGTTATCACCGACAACGCTGCTGGCAGCCCACAAGCGTTTCCAATTACAGGGATCATTTCTTCAGCACCAGGGCTAGTGTTTCTGTCGTCTGTGAATTTTGGCGGCGTGGCTGTGGGGGCTACGAGTCCGACGATGAACGCGACCCTCTCCAATGTCGGCACTACCCCGGTTAACGTCACGTCCGCCTTTTCCATCACGGGAACCAATCAGACCGATTTTCACATCGTGCCATTCGTCTCCAATGGCGACACCCACTCCGCTTGCCCGTCATCGTTGCCTTTTACCCTACCGCCGGCGGTACCAGGCTCGTCCTGCGACGTCACTCTGACGTTTACGCCGTCCCTGCCTGCGAGCGCTGAATCCGCCCAGCTCAACGTGACCGCCTCGGTTGCCGTCACCACCGCTACGCCAAACCTGACGGGGACCGGCATTGAACTCACTTCGATTTCTCCGTCGGTAGTTGCGACAGGAGGGCCGGCGTTTACGTTGACGGTGAATGGGGGAGGATTTGCGCCGAGCGCGGTTGTAAATGTTGGTCCGAACGGCACGAACCCGCGGCTGACGACATTTGTGAGCGCGACGCAACTTTTGGCGTCGATACCGGCTTCGGACATTGCCACGGCTGGATCGCTAGCGATTTCTGTGACGACGCCAGTTCCGGGCGGTACGCCTTCGGAACCGAAGACATTGATCGTGGCACAAGCGTCGCCCGGGACGAATGACAACATCAATTTTGCGACGAATGCGGTGGCTACTTTACCCTTCCGGATCACGGAAGACACGACGCAAGCGACGGTGAACACAGGAGGTGTGAATGATCCCGCTCCTCCTTGCGCGTCGGGCAGCAAAGCGCGAAGCGTTTGGTTCACGGCTACGCCGCCAGTGAGTGGCAGAGTCATCTTCGACACGCGCTTCAGCAACTACACCACGATTGTCTCCGGTTGGACAGGCACACCCGGAAGCTTGGTGGCAGTGCCAGGCGCATGCTTCAGCGGAAACGTCGCAGGAACGACGCCGGCAACGCTGGTTGGAGTACCTGTGACGGCTGGAACGAAGTACTACATGATGGTGAGCGATGCGAGCGCGACGGGAGCCGGGGGGACGTTGACGTTCAGCCTGGACTTCCAGCAAAGCGCGCCTGCAAACGACGATTCTTTGAACGCTATCGTCATTGCTCCTGCTTCACTTCCTTACAGCAACACGGTGAATACAATTCAAGCCACACCGAACACCAACCGACCCGATCCGCTACCTCCCTGTGCCGCCGGTGCTGCAGGCAGCGGCCAGGACAATAGCGTGTGGTATTCGTTCACGCCGACGAGCAGCGGGACGGTCACGGCAGATACGCTCACGAGTCCGTATGACACGATACTGAACGTGACGAGCGGGAGCCCAACCGGCACGCAAGTGGCATGCAACAACGATGCGGGTACGGGGGTTGCGCAATCGCAGGTTTCGTTTGCGGCGGCCTCCGGAACGACTTACTTCTTTATGGTGTCTTCGTTCCTGGGAGATGGCGGCACGACGAATTTCCATCTTAAGGTTAGCGCCGGAGCGGCAGGTATTCCAGCAAGCATCACCGCGACGAGCGGTACGCCGCAGAATGCGACGATCAGTACAGCATTTGCGGCACCGTTGGTAGCCACGGTTCTGGATTCCTTCAGCAATCCGGTGAGTGGCGCCAACGTAACATTTACAGCGCCGGGGTCGGGAGCGTCGGGTAAATTCAGCAACAATACAGCGACCATCACCATTGCGACCAATGCGTCGGGTGTCGCTTCGGCGCCGTTCACAGCAACCGCGACAGCGGGCGGGCCTTACACCGTTACGGCAACTGTTCCGGGAGTAGCTACGCCAGCCAACTTCTCGCTGACGAACACAGCGGGGGCGGCAGCTTCGATGACCGCAAACGCCGGCACCACTCCGCAATCGGCAAGCATCAACACTGCCTTCGCGAATGCTCTCGCAGTAACAGTGAAGGATGCGGGGAGCAATCCGGTTTCCGGTGTGAATGTCACGTTTACGGCTCCCGGCTCGGGAGCTTCAGGTAAGTTCAGCAACAATACGTCGACGATCACCGTGGCCACCAACTCTTCCGGTGTGGCGTCAGCTCCGTTCACTGCGAATGGCACAGCAGGAGGACCCTACACGGTTACGGCAGCAGCCACGGGCCTGACCACGGTGAACTTCTCGCTCACCAACACAGCGGGAGCAGCTTCATCCATGACCGCGAATGCGGGCACGACACCGCAATCGGCAGCGATCAACACCGCCTTCGCCAACGCTCTGGCAGTTACGGTGACCGATGCAGGTAGCAACCCCATTTCCGGTGTGAATGTCACGTTTACTGCGCCGGGCTCGGGAGCTTCAGGAAAATTCAGCAACAATACGGCAACGATCATTGTAGCCACCAACGCTTCGGGCGTGGCTTCTGCACCGTTCACCGCGAATGGCACAGCAGGAGGACCCTACACGGTTGCGGCAGCAGCCACGGGTCTGACCACCGTAAACTTCTCGCTCACCAATACGACGGCAGCACCTTCGTCGATGACGGCCAACGCTGGGACGACGCCGCAATCGGCAACGATCAACACTGCCTTTGCTAACGCTCTCGCAGTAACAGTGAAGGACGCGGGGAGCAATCCAGTTTCCGGCGTGAATGTCACGTTCACGGCGCCGGGCTCGGGGGCTTCAGGCAAATTCAGCAACAATACGGCGACGATCACTGTGGCGACGAACGCTTCGGGTGTCGCATCGGCACCGTTTACGGCGAATGCCACAGCAGGAGGTCCCTACACGGTCACTGCAGCAGCAACGGGGTTGACCACGATCAACTTCTCGCTGACAAACACAGCGGGTGCCGCGGCTTCCATGACGGCGAATGCGGGTACGACACCGCAGTCGGCAACCATTAACGCCGCCTTTGCAAATGCGCTGGCGGTGACCGTGACCGATGCTGGCAGTAACCCTGTGTCCGGAGTGAATGTCACGTTTACGGCGCCAGGGTCGGGAGCTTCAGGCAAATTCAGCAACAATACGGCAACGATTACTGTGGCCACCAACGCTTCCGGTGTCGCATCGGCTCCGTTCACGGCAAATGCCACAGCGGGAGGACCCTACACGGTTACGGCTGCGGCAACGGGCCTGACGACGGTGAACTTCTCGCTCACCAACACAGCGGGGGCGGCTTCGTCGATGACTGCGAACGCAGGGACGACACCGCAGTCGGCGACCATTAACACTGCCTTTGCCAACCCACTCGCAGTGACCGTGAAGGATGCCGGCAGTAACCCCGTGTCTGGCGTGAACGTCACGTTTACAGCGCCGGGCTCGGGGGCGTCGGGCAAGTTCAGCAACAACACGGCGACCATTACTGTTGCCACGAACGCTTCCGGTGTAGCTTCGGCTCCGTTCACGGCGAATGCCACCTCGGGAGGACCGTACAACGTCACGGCGGCAGCCACTGGGTTGACAACGCTGAACTTCGCGTTGACCAACTTAACAGGAGCGGCGGGATCGATGACTGCGAACGCAGGGACGACCCCGCAGTCGGCGGCCATCAATACCGCTTTTGCCAATCCGGTTGCAGTGACGGTGAAAGATGCGGGGAGCAACCCCGTCTCCGGCGTGAACGTCACATTCACGGCGCCTGGCTCGGGCGCATCTGGAGTGTTCAGTAACAGCACCGCGACGATTACCGTGGCGACGAACGCTTTGGGTATAGCTTCGGCTCCGTTCACGGCGAATGCCACGGCGGGAGGACCGTACTCCGTGACGGCAGCAGCAACAGGCCTGGCCACGGTGAACTTCTCGCTGACAAACACGGCAGGATCCGCTTCGTCGATGACCGCGAACGCGGGGACCACGCCGCAGTCGGCGACGATCAACACTGCGTTTGCCAACCCACTTGCGGTGACCGTGAAGGATGCGGGGAGCAACCCCGTTTCCGGCGTAAACGTAACGTTCACCGCACCGGGGTCTGGAGCGTCGGGCAAGTTCAGCAACAATACGGCGACGATCATCGTGGCCACCAACGCTTCGGGTGTCGCTTCGGCGCCGTTCACCGCGAACGCCACAGCTGGTGGACCCTTCACAGTCACTGCAGCAGCGACGGGCCTGACGACGGTGAACTTCTCGCTGACCAACACCGCGGGAGCGCCTTCGTCGATGACCGCAAACGCGGGGACCACGCCGCAGTCGGCGACGGTCAGCACAGCCTTTGCTAACGCACTGGCCGTGACCGTAAAGGATGCCAGCAGCAATCTGATTTCGGGGGTAAACGTTACGTTTACCGCGCCTGGCTCGGGGGCATCGGGTAAATTCAGCAACAATACGGCGACAATCACAGTAGCGACGAACTCTTCCGGCGTGGCTTCAGCTCCCTTCACAGCCAACAGCACAGCCGGAGGACCCTACACGGTCACAGCAACAGCCACAGGCTTGACCACGGTGAATTTCTCTCTCACCAACAACGCGGGGGCCGCGGTATTGATGACTGTGAATGCGGGTTCTACTCCGCAATCAGCTGCCGTCAGCACAGCCTTCGCTAACGCTCTGGCAGTAACCGTAAACGATGCTGGAAACAACCCGGTTTCCGGGGTCAACGTTACATTTACCGCGCCCGGCGCTGGAGCATCCGGCAAGTTCAGCAACAATACGGCAACCATTACGGTTGCGACGAATGCTTCGGGTGTAGCCTCGGCTCCGTTCACGGCGAATGCTACCGCGGGCGGACCATATGTGGTCACGGCAGCAGCAACCGGGTTAACCACAGTCAACTTCTCGCTGACGAACACCGCGGGAGCGGCTTCTTCGATGACGGCAAACGCGGGGACTACGCCACAGTCGGCAACGGTCAGCACAGCCTTTACTAACGCACTGGCCGTGACCGTAAAGGATGCCGGCAGCAACCCGATCTCGGGAGTAAACGTTACGTTCACCGCGCCCGGATCGGGAGCCTCCGGAGTGTTCAGCAACAACACGGCGACGATAAACGTCGCGACAGACGCTTCGGGTGTAGCCTCGGCTCCGTTCACCGCAAACACAACTGCGGGCGGACCGTATACGGTGACAGCAACGGCAGCCGGTGTGCCAACCGTGAACTTCTCGCTTACCAACAATGCCGGGGCGCCTTCGTCAATGACAGTGAATGCGGGTGCGACCCCGCAATCGGCAACCATTAGCACCGCTTTTGCCAACCCACTTGCGGTGACGGTGAAGGATGCAGGAAGCAACCCCGTCTCCGGCGTAAATGTGACGTTTACAGCGCCTGGTTCGGGTGCGTCGGGAGTGTTCAGCAACAATACAGCGACAATCACCACGGCGACCAACACTTCGGGTGTGGCTTCGGTTTCTTTCACGGCGAACACTTCGGTGGGCGGACCGTACACCGTCACAGCGGCATCAGCGGGGCTGACCACGGTTAACTTCTCACTGACCAACAACGCGGGACCGGCAGCGAGTATTACCGCAACTGCGGGAACGCCTCAGAGCGCCGTGATCAACACGGCGTTTGCGACGCTGTTGCAGGCTACGGTGAAGGATGCGGGTAGTAATCCTGTGAGCGGAGTCGTTGTGACGTTCACCGCTCCTTCGAGCGGAGCCAGCGGCACGTTTGCTGGCGGAGTGACCACCGCCACTACGAATGCCAGCGGCGTGGCGACGGCGGCGGTCTTCACCGCCAACGCAACGGCAGGTTCCTACACTGTGACGGCGAAAGTATCCGGAGTGGCCAATGCCGCCAACTTCTCGCTGACCAACAATCCGGGACCGCCGGCAAGCATCACAGCGACGGCAGGAACTCCGCAGACTACCACCATTAACACTGCGTTTTCGACGCAGCTGCAAGCCACGGTGAAAGATGCCGGAAACAACCTGGTAAGCGGAGCTATTGTGACGTTTACGGCTCCCGCAAGCGGAGCCAGCGGTGGATTCGCCGGCGGGGTGAACACGGCGACGACCAACGCAAGCGGCGTCGCAACGGCGCCGGTGTTTACAGCTAATGGGACGGCCGGTGGGCCGTATACGGTAACAGCAAAGGTCGCAGGAGTGGCTGCGGCCGCGAACTTCTCGCTGACGAACAACAACGTGCAGCCCACTCTCGCTTCTCTCGTGCCAGCAAACACAATCGCGGGAGGTGCGGCTTTCCCGCTGACAATCAACGGCAACAACTTCGTGAACGGGGCAACAGTAGGTTTCGGGGCGGATGCGGCGATCGTGCCGACCACGACGACGGCCACACAAATTGTTGTCAACATACCACCGGCGGATATCGCGAAGGCGGGTCAAATACTTGTGACGGTGACTAACCCGCCGCCTTCCGTTGGGCCATCCTTGGCGCAGACCTTTACGGTCAACAACCCAGTGCCTACGCTAACGACCCTGGGCCAAACGCACATCGCGGGTGGAGCCGCGTTTACATTGACAGTCAATGGCACGAATTTTGTGTCGACGTCCGTGGTGAATTTCGGCACAAAAGCGGAACCGACGACCCTGGTCAGTCCGACGCAGGTCACGGCGGCGATTTCAGCGACGGATGTTTCCAGTTCCGGGCCGGTCAACGTGACCGTTACCAATCCTGCTCCAGGCGGGGGTCCGACGCCAACGTCGATTGCCTTCACGGTGGATGGCTTCTCGCTTGCTGGGCCGGGAACTGCTGTCACTGTCACGGCGGGGATGACCGCTACGATACCGATAACTATTACGCCCACGACGAACGGATTCTCCAATCAAGTAACGCTCAGCGTGACGGGATTGCCGGCGCATGCGAGCCTCGTGCCAATTAACGCGACACCCGGAAACGCGAAAACAATCGTCAACTTGATGATCATGACGACGAAGCGGAGCGCTGCTCCACCAGTTTCGCCGACGGATCAACCGTTGACCCCGATGCTGCGAATGCTACTCGTCACGTGGATCGCGGCTTTGCTCGCAGGTTTGTATGCGGCGCTTTTGATCCGCAGGACTCCGAGGCTGAGACGTTACGCGGCCATCGTTCCGCTGGTGCTACTGCTTATCAGCGGAGTGGTTTTGGCTGGATGCGCTAGCGCTATGAACGGTACGCCAGTGGGTACGTCTCAACTGACGATAACGGCCACGTCAGGCACGATGTCACAGTCGACACCGGCGACACTGACGGTCCAATAGGGAATGATTGAGGCGCGATCCAGGCTCATGGCCTGGGCATAGACGCCTCTCGTGCGACCAAACTGCTGGAGCGACTTACAGATGGAAGACAGCTATCGCGAAGGCGTTGGCGGAGACGCGAGCTCCCCGAGTCAGGTAAACTACTTCGCGATGTCATTCAACAGGAGGAGAGGACAAAGCGATGGGCAACCGAGATGTGCGAAGCAGAGAAAAGAAGAAACCTAAGAAAAAGGAAGTCAAGGTGACATATCAACCGGCGCGGCCCACGACAGTTTACAAGCCAACACCGCCTGCCCCGATGCCACCAACCGAACCAACCAAGCCGTAGATTCCGGGCGCAACTGGCGCCCTACGGTTAGATTTCTCCAGTCGATTTCTTGGCGCCTTCCGAGGTTGCCGCCATGCTGCAGACTTGAGATTAGCGGTGGAGGCAGCGGCTCGCTACCAGACGCGACAAACTTTTTCTCGCGGGTTCACCATGGCCTGCCCAGCTTTGCAGGCAAACGCCCTGGCGAACTCGGGCATGTTCACCAGAACTCCGTTGATGCGGTACTGAGCGGGAGAGTGCGGATCGACTTGTGCGCGCATGCGCAAGTCTTCGGGGCGTTCGTTGGCGCAATCCCACTGCGCATAGCCGAGGAAGAAGCGCTGCTCGGGAGTCAAGCCGTCGACAGGCTGGAGATTTTTATCTTTGGTCGCGCTCTGCCAGGCGATGTAGGCGAGAATTTCGCCGCCCAAGTCCGCGACATCCTCCCCCATAGTGAGCAGTCCGTTGATGTGCACGTCATCGACGACTACGTACTTTGAATACTGGTCGCTGACGCACTTTGTACGCTCATCGAACTTCTCGCGGTCCCCTTTGCCCCACCAGTTCTTGAGATTACCGATGGCATCGAACTGGCTGCCTTCATCGTCGAAACCATGTGTCAACTCGTGGCCGATTGTCCCACCAGTATTTCCGTAGTTGGGAGCGTCGTCCATCTTGGGATCGTAGAGCGGCGGCTGTAGGACTCCCGCTGGGAAGTTGATGTCGTTCATCTGCGGATTGTAGTAAGCGTCCACCGTGGCCGGACTGATTTCCCATTCGCCGTGATCGACCGGTTTTCCTATTTTGGCGATCTGCCGGCGATGCTCAAATTCAGTGAGGCGCTGCATATCGCCCAGGAAATCGGAGCGCATGATTTTGACGGAGCTGTAGTCGCGCCATTTGTCCGGATAACCGATCTTGTTGCGGATGCCGTGGAGCTTGACAAGGGCTTGCTGCTTGGTTTCAGGACTCATCCAATCGAGAGCGCGAATGCGCTGCTCCATCGCAGTTTCGATACGCAGAACCATGTCGAGGGTGCTTTGCTTGAGTTCCGGCGAAAAGACTTTACGCACGTAAGCCTGCCCAAGAGCTTCGCCCAAGCTGTGATCGGTGAACTGGACGCAGCGCATCCAGCGAGGCTGCATTTCCTTGGCGCCACGAAGATACTTCCGGTAAAAGTCAAAGTTCTCCTGGACGAAAGGTGAAGAGAGATAGGGCGACGCGGTATCAGCGATGTGGAATCGCATGTAAGTCTTCCAGCTCTCGATGGACTCCGTCTCCAGCTGACGGTTGACCTCCTTGAAGAATTCCGGAGCGTTGATATTGAAAATAGTGAGTGCCGGATAGTCCAACTGGCTAAAGTAAGTTTGCCAGTCGAAGTTCGGGGCAAGTTTATGCAGAGCAGCAAGATCCATTTTGTTTTTGAGTTTGTAGGGATCGCGCATCTCGACACGTGTAAGCGAAGCCTTGGCAAGCGCGGTTTCCATGCGCATTAAGGTTTCTGCGTCTTTTCTTTGCGGCCTCGGCGCTATCGCCAAGTAATTCAAAGATTCTCTGAACATGCTGCGAATATCGGTCGCGGATCTCCTTCGATTTCGTATCTTCCTTGGTGTAGTTGTCGCGGTCCGGCAAGCCGAGACCGCCTTGGCCAAGCGCCGCAATCATCTGCTCGGAATTATCCGGGTCCTGATCGGACCCTGCTTGAAAGAGAAGGGACCGGTAACCGCCTACGTAAAGCTGAAGTTTGGCGACGAGGGAAGCCAAGTCGCGTTTAGAATTCAGGCGAGAAATGGCGTCCAATTGCAGATGAAGAGCGGCGATTCCCCTCCTCTCCACTTCGGGTTCGTCGATACAAGCGGCATAAAAGTCGCCAATCTCTTGCGTCACTGCGTCACGCGTGTTGCCGCTGTTTGCCGCCTGATCCAGAATCCCACGAAGGAATTTCAGATTGTCTTGGTAGAGTTTGGCGTAGACGCTCCAGGAGGTTTGGTCGGAGGGGATGGGGTTGTTTTTTTGCCATCGGCCGCAGGCGTACTGATAGAAATTCACACAGGGGTCGATGGATTTGTCGATGGAGTTCAGGTCCAAACTCGGCGAGTAAGGAAAGGCAGGCTCCGTCTGACTCTGTGCAGATGCCGGGAGAAGCAGAGCTAACCAAAGTAACAGCGCGTAAATTCTTGTCGCGATCTTCATCTTCACCTTCGGCAAGATATTTTTGAAAACCCGGAGCGCGCCACGATGGTACCGGGTGAGGATGTTTTTTCCAATCTTTAAAATGCCTGCGTGGAGTTGGCCGCGGCGGAATTCCTGCACATAGAGGCCGCCTGCGCCCCGTTCGAACAGTTGGTGTGCCTTCCTACCTCAATTAGGGCTTTGAGAATGCACACATTGCTCACAGATTACGAGGCGCGGCGTCTATGCCAACTAGGGTGTGAGGCAGGCGCGGAAGCAGCGCGCGGGCTTATCTATCTGGCGCCGTATTGAAGGAGAGGTGTGTTCATGCGCAAAGCATGCAGAATTATTCTGGGTTTGCTATTGGGGATCGGCTGCACTTCGGGCAAGGCGAATGCGCAATTCAAGAATGGCGCCCAGGCGACGGAATTGAATTTGCCCAGGCTGAGCCAGCGTGCTGTGGTAACGCAGCGAATCGGGCTCACGGACATTACGATCATCTACCATGAACCGCTTGTGGGCGGACGTGAGCTGTGGGGCAAGGTCATCCCTTATGGCAAAGTGTGGCGAGCGGGTGCAAACGAGAATACAACGATCACATTTGCGGATGACGTTTCGATCGAGGGGAAGCCGCTGGCGGCCGGAACGTACGGATTGCACGTGATTCCGAACGCGGATCACTGGACAATTATTTTCTCTAAAAATTCGACGTCATGGGGCAGCTTCAGCTACGACGAAAAGGAGGATGCATTGCGGGTGGACGTTATGCCTCATACAGCGGAGTATCGCGAAGCCCTAACCTACACCTTTGATGACATCAAGCCAGAGTCTGCGGCGGCGACGCTGCGGTGGGACAAGCTCGCAGTGCCCTTCCATATTTCCGTCGACGTGAAGGCGATTACGGAGCGAAGCATTCGCAACCAGTTGCGAAACATAGGAGGATTTACCTGGGCTGGTTACGATGAAGCGGCGACTTGGTGCCTGGACGGGAATTGCAGTTTGGAGCAGGCCTTGAAGTGGGAAGACACCTCCATTCTGAACGAGGAGCGATTCGAGAACCTGCTAACAAAATCGCAGATTTTGGCGGCGATGGGCAAGCAGCAGGAAGCGGACGCCACGAAGGCCAACGCGTTTGATAAAGCCACTGGCGTGCAGCTCCATATCTATGGGCGCGGGCTTCAAATTCAGAAGAAGCAAGACGAAGGGTTTGCAGTTTTCAAGATAAATATTCAGAAGCGGCCAAACGAATGGTACACACATGGCGAAGTGGCGCGGATAGCGTCGGCGAGAGGTGACTTTTCGACGGCGGTGAAAGAGATGAAGCTCTCTCTTGCAAACGCGCCGGAGCAGGCGAAAAAACAAATCCAGGGATTGATAACGCGGCTGGAGAAAAGCGAAGACATTAATCCGATTTAGGACTCATTCGGAACGACGGCTTCACCGCGGCATATGGCCGGCAACGTCACGGAGTGATGCCGCCAAAGCAGAGATATTTGATTTCGACATACTCATCGATGCCGTATTTCGAGCCTTCGCGGCCGAGCCCGGATTCCTTTACGCCGCCGAAGGGCGCAACTTCCGTGGAAATGATTCCCGCGTTGATGCCAACTATGCCGTACTCGAGAGCTTCAGCCACCCGCCAGACACGCGCGATATCGCGGCCATAGAAATAAGCCGCCAGACCAAATTCCGTATCGTTGGCGAGTGCTATGGCGTCAGCTTCCGTCTTGAATCGGAAAAGCGGAGCGACGGGTCCAAACGTTTCTTCTCGGGCGACGGCCATTTGCGGCGTGACATTGGTGAGGATGGTCGGCTCGAAAAAACGACCGCCAAGGGCGTGGCGATGTCCACCAACGAGTATTTTTGCGCCTTTGGATTGCGCGTCGCGGATGTGGCTCTCCACTTTTTCTACGGCGGAGTCGTCAATTAGCGGGCCTTGCGTCGATCCCGCTTCTAGTCCCGGGGCGGGTTTCAGCATCTTTACTGCGGCGGCTAGCTTTTCCGCAAAAACGTCATAGACACTGTCTTGTACGAGAAGACGGTTCGTGCAGACGCACGTTTGTCCGGTGTTGCGATACTTGGAAGCGATGGCGCCCTCGACAGCTGCATCTAAATCCGCGTCCTCAAAAACAATAAACGGCGCATTGCCACCGAGCTCGAGCGAAAGCTTCTTTACTGTACCTGCGCACTGTGCCATCAAAATCTTGCCGATCTCTGTGGAGCCCGTGAAGGAGAGCTTTCGAACGATTGGATTCGATGTGAGTTCGGCGCCGATCTCTGTCGCCGAGCCCGTGACTATGTTCAGCACTCCTTTGGGAACGCCGGCGCGCTCGGCAAGCTCTGCAAGAGCCAGGGCCGAAAATGGGGTTTGCGATGCGGGCTTCAAAACGACGGTGCAGCCCGAACCGATGGCAGGTCCGGCTTTGCGTGTGATCATGGCCAGTGGAAAATTCCAGGGAGTGATGCACGCGACGACGCCGATAGGCTGCTTTATGACGACGATCCGCTTGTCTGGTTGGTGCTGCGGAATCGTATCGCCATAGACGCGCTTAGCCTCCTCGCCAAACCATTCGAGAAATGCGGCCGCGTAAGCGACTTCGCCGCGAGACTCAGCGAGCGGCTTGCCTTGTTCGATAGTCATCAAGCGCGCGAGGTCTTCCTGGTTCTCGATCATCAAGTCGAACCAGCGTCGAAGGACAGCGGCGCGTTCCTTTGCGGTCTTTTTGCTCCATGCGGGGAACGCTATGTTCGCGGCTTCGATGGCGCGATGCGTCTCCGCACCACCCAATTTCGGCACTCTGCCGATGATTTCCTTGGTGGCGGGATTGTCCACACCGATTGTCTGGCCCGAACCGGATTGAATCCATTCGCCATCGACGTAGCAAGCTTCGCGGAAGAGTCGCGGGTCTTTCAGTTCGGAGGCCGCACTCGGGGATTTCGAAATTGTGTGTTGCACCGTATGCTCCTGAGACAATCCGTATGTTAGATGCAGCTGCAGGTGATTCTTCGCTCGCCGGGAATACGAACTCAGACTATGCGTGAGAAAGCACAGACTGCTTGCGTTCCGTCACACTTGCGAGCGCGGCCTCGATCACGTTCAAGCCTTCGTGGAACTGATCGTCAGTCACAACAAGCGGTACGAGAATACGAATCACATTATTGAAAGTGCCCGCTGTAATGAGAATCAGGCCGTGCTCGTAGCAATACTTTGCGATCTCTTTCGTCTCGGTATCCGCAGGCTCGCGCGTTTGTGCGTTGCGCACCAATTCCATCGCGCACATTCCGCCGAGGCCACGGACATCGCCTACCAGTTCCCATTTTTTCTGCCAGCCGCGAGCTCGTTTTTCAAACTGTTCGCCGATAGCCTGGGAGCGCGCCAGCAGATTTTCCTTTTCGATGGTTTCGATAGCGGCGAGAGCGGCCGCGCACGAAAGCGGATGTCCGCAGTACGTGCCGCCAAGGGCTCCAGGGCCGGGCGCGTCCATGATTTCGGCGCGGCCAGTGACAGCGGCGATTGGCATACCGCCTCCCATCGATTTCGCCATAGTGATCAAGTCGGGTTCAATGCCGAAGTGTTCGGACGCGAACCATTTGCCGGTGCGTGCGAAACCAGATTGTACTTCGTCCGCTATGAAGAGGATGCCGTGCTTACGGCAGATATTTTGGAGAAGCTTGAAATAATCGTAAGGAGGAATGATGAAGCCGCCTTCACCGAGAACAGGCTCGGCGATTATGGCCGCGACGGATTCCGGCGCAACGGAACGTTTGAAGGCGTCTTCCAGATGATGGGCGAACTCGGCGGAAGTCGTGCCAGTTCGATTGCGATAGGGATACGCGAACGGAATACGATAGATGTCGCTGGCAAACGGCTGGAAGCCTGCTTTGTACGGATGCGTCTTGCTGGTGAGGGACATGGCGAGAAGCGTGCGGCCATGAAAAGCATCCTCGAAACAGATCACGGCAGGACGTTTTGTGTAGGCGCGCGCGATCTTGATGGAGTTTTCGATCGCTTCGGCACCGGAATTGAGGAGAATGGTTTTCTTAGCGAAATTACCGGGAGCCAAAGAATTCAGCTTTTCCGCGACGGCAACGTATCCTTCGTAGGGCGTCACGGCAAAGCACAAGTGCAGATATTTCTCGAGCTGCTCACGGATCGCGGTGATGACGCGCGGTGAGCGATGACCGACGTTGAGGCATCCAATTCCGCCGGCAAAGTCGATGTACAGATTGCCGTCGACGTCTTCGATCGTTGCTCCATCGGCGCGCGCTGTAAAAATAGGCGTGGCGTTGGCGGGCCCACGAGGGATCGCCGCTTCTCGCCGCCCCATCAACGCACGTGAACGCGGGCCTGGAATTTCTGTGCGAATCTGAATTGTAGCCATTTTCTATTCCTTTTTTCTTTGGCCGCCGGCAATACATCAGCCGACGTCCCGAATCCTAGTACCAACCGATGGGAGTCTCGTCGAGATTGACGAAGACTTGCTTTGTTTCGAGATATTCCTCGAGACCCCAAGGGCCAAGTTCACGTCCGAAGCCAGACTGTTTGTAGCCACCCCAGGGCGCTTCGACGTACGTCGGCTGCATGTGGTTCACCCAGACGATTCCTGCGCGTAATGATTTCACGACACGAAATGCCTTATAGATATCGCGCGTCCATACGGCCGCGGCAAGGCCGTATGGCGTGTCGTTAGCGATGCGAATGGCATCCGCTTCACCGTCGAAAGGAATCACGGAAGCGACGGGGCCAAATATTTCTTCGCGAGCGATGCGCGCGGTGTTATCTACGTCATAAAAAATAGTCGGCTCGAGATAGTAGCCCTTGCCGAACTGCTTAGGGCGACCACCACCGATGGCCACCTTGGCCTCTTTTCTGCCGAGTTCGAGATAAGAACTGACGCGGTCGTATTGTTCCTTGCTGACGAGTGGTCCCATTTTAGTTTCGCGATCGAGGGGCGTACCGAGTTTGATGCGCTTGGCCTTCTCGGTCATCGCTTCGACAAATTTCGAGTAGATCTTCTTCTCGACGAGGATGCGGCTTCCCGCAGAACAGACTTCTCCTTGATTGATGAACACTCCGAAAAGCGCGCCGTCGATGGACGCTTCCCAATCGGCGTCGGTAAAGAAAATGTTCGGAGACTTGCCGCCGAGCTCAAGCGTGACGCGCTTTAGTGTATCCGCAGCACTTTTGACGATGAGTTTGCCGACAGAGGCGCTGCCCGTGAAGGCAATTTTATCGACGCCAGGGTGTGCGACGAGCGCAGCGCCGGCGGTTTCGCCGAAGCCGTTAATGATGTTAACAACTCCCGGCGGCAATCCTACTTCCGTAAAATAGTTTGCGAATTCCAGCGCGGTCAAAGGCGTCTGCTCGGCGGGTTTGAGAATACACGTACAGCCCGCTGCCAGCGCTGGCGCGAGTTTCCAGGCAGCCATCAATAACGGATAGTTCCACGGAATGATTTGTCCGGCGACGCCAACGGGTTCGCGCAGCGTGAAGCTAAGTGCATTCGCCGGAACGGGATTTACGCTGCCGAGAACCTTGTTCGCGAGGCCACCGTAATACTCGAAGCAGGTGGCCACATCCGCGATGTCATACTCGGCTTCGACGATTGGCTTTCCGGTGTTGCGGCATTCGATTTCCGCAAGCATGGCGCTGTTTTGACGGATTTTTCCCGCAAGCTTGAAAAGTACGCGGCCACGGTCTTGCGCGGAAGTTGTGGCCCACGGACCGGAGTCGAAGGCGGCGCGCGCCGCTTTTACTGCAAGATCGACATCGGAGGGACCGGCGGCGGAAACCTGTGCGATAACTTCTTCCGTCGAGGGGTCATAGACAGGAAATGTCTCTCCAGACGCGCTGCCAACCCATTCTCCATTGACGTAATTCTTGTAGGTTCGAACTCCTGCTATCGCACCGCTGGACATCTCAGCCTCCCAAGTTCCTCGCGCAATGAACGCCCAACCAAGGGCCACACTTGTTCAAACAACTTGAACCGCCTCAGCGAGTTTTCTAGCGGCCTTCCGCCGCCCGTAAACAAAAAAGAAAAATGCGGCAAGGCTTATGAACAACAGGGTGCCGCCAAACATCCATACCTCGTAGGAAAGCACGGAGGTGACCTGTTGCGCCGGGAAAAAGGCCAGTGCGATACCCAGAACAGTGGTGAGCAGACCGCTTGCACCGGAAACAATCAGAGTCGTTTTGCCGTAGCAACTCTTTACGAAAGAATCGCTCAACGCGATTTTCAGAAGCGCGCCGAAAATATAGA
This sequence comes from uncultured Acidobacteriota bacterium, assembly GCA_963718785.1. Classification (GTDB taxonomy): domain Bacteria; phylum Acidobacteriota; class Terriglobia; order Acidiferrales; family UBA7541; genus Acidiferrum. The sequence goes on from CAVQZW010000002.1 coordinate 477,735, forward strand.
GGAATGGAATCAACTGTAAAACCACGGCGAGTGAAAGCAATTTCTGAAACGTCTCTTGCACGCCAGTTTCGCTGGCCATCAGACTTGCAACGACAAATCCCATCGTTTGCAGTACATATCCAACGAAAGACAATCCGATAATCTTGTTCCAAATCCACCAACCGCCGAAGTTCAGAACAACGAGGACCATGGATACGGAAGCGTGAACAATCAGAGCCGCGTAAGGCGTGCGATAGCGGGGATGCACTTTACCCAGCCAGGCAGGCATGTAGGAATCAAGTCCGGCAACGAACGGGATGCGCGCCGAACCGCCGAGCCATGCAGACGCGATGCCGGCGATGGAAAGACTTAGCAAAAATGCAAAGGGTGCGACGATCCAGGCGACTCCCACGCGACCAGCCATATGTCCCACAGCTTGAACGATCCCTTGAAGGACATTGATGTCGCCCTTGCTGAGAGCGATGAGAAGTGTCAGAGTCACACCGATGTAGAGCAACCCCGAGAGAATGCCGCCCCAGGCAACGGCCCCGGGAAGCGTCTTCTGTGGATCTTCGATTTCGTCGCCCATGACGGAAGCAAGCTCGAGCCCCACCAGTCCGAAGCAAATCACGCCAAACGAATTCAGAACAAATCTTGGGTTTGGGGGAATGCGAAAGTCGGCCCAGGTCACGCTGGTACCGAAGCGCAGCCACACGACGAGGCCAAGTCCGATGAGGACTGCGGCGGCGATCCCGGTGCCAATCGCGCCGAGATTGTTGATCCATTTTCCCACGCCAAGCCCAACGATGTTCAAAATGACGAGGACGACCAGCAGCGCTAGGGACGCGCCCAAGGCAAACATCTTGTTGTCACCCAACGCTTCATGGCCCGCGCCCAAGGCAAAAACGGAGACGCCCACGAAGTAAAGCATGATCGTCGGAACGTACATCATATTGTTTGTCCAGTAGCACCATCCGGAAAGGAATCCGTGGAAGTCTCCGAAGACTTCCTTGGCCCAGAGGTAAACGCCACCTTCACCTGGATAGCGGTGAGCGAGTTCGATGACCGCAATTCCCTGCGGCCAGAAAAACAAAACAAGGGAAATGATCCAAAGCCAAACGGTGACGCCGCCATTAGCGGCAATCGATGGGACGACATTCAAATTAAAAACGGCCACAACAAAGAGCAGAACGAGGTCCATACGCCCCAAGACGCGCCGCAAGTTTGGCGTGCCTTGCACTTCTGAAGCGGCGGACGCGATGGCGGCCTCGTTCGGCAATGAAATGCTCTCCTGGAATCAGTGGCCAGCGGCGCCAACGAACTGCGCGCCTCGTTCGAGTTGCGCTTTCGCGAGCCCCGGCGCGACTTCTTCAAACACCGCGAGATGTTTGTCGATGTCCGCTTCGGTGTGCTGGACGGAAATAGTCCACTGCTCGTCCCACCAATACGGCTGTGGCAGTACGCCACGGTTAACCATGGCGAACCAATAGTGCCTCCAAAGGTCAACGTCAATCTTCGTCCAGTCACGGTAGTTGAGAATTTCCTTTGGGTAGAGCATCAGCGCGCCATTCACTCCGGCACTCACGACGTAAGCCTGCAAGCCGGTTTGCTTAACGATGGCGCGGTAGCCTTCGGTAAGCTGCTTGCTGAGTTTATCGACGTGCGCATAGTTCTCGCGCGAAAGGACTTCGCGAAATGTGGCGAGGCCCGCAGCCATGGATGCGCGATTCGTGTTGTAGGTACCGCCATGAAACACTTTGTGCTGCGCGATCAGATCCATCACCGGCCGGCTCGCTCCAAACGCTGCGAGAGGCATCCCGCCGCCAATGGACTTCGCAAGGCAGATCATGTCCGGCTTCACACCGAAGTACTCGCTGGCGCCGCCCCAGGCAAGCTTCGCTCCGGTTTTCACCTCATCGAAAATAAGCAGCGCCCCGTTTTTTGTGGCGATGTCGCGCAGGCCTTGAAGAAAGCCAGGTTGCGGCATGCACAATCCGACGTTCATCAGAATCGGTTCGAGAATAATCGCCGCAATCTGACCAGGGCTTTCGCGGAATCGTCGCTCAACGCTCGGGAGATTGTTGAACGCAGCGACGACGACGTTCGCGAGAGAGGCTTTGGGAATCCCGCCTCCGCCGGGGACGGACGTGGGAGCATCAGGATCACCGTACTCAGTATCCTTTGGTTTGACGCTGACGAGCGCCGTGTCATGCAATCCGTGGTAGGCGCCTTCAAACTTCAGGATTTTGTCGCGACCGGTGGCTGCGCGAGCGATGCGGCACGCATGCATAGTGACTTCCGTGCCGCTCGAACCGAAGCGGACCATCTCGACGGGATAGCGCTTGCAAATTTCTTCTGCGAGCTCCCATTCCATATCGTGCGGCATGCCGAACGTCGTGCCTTCATGTAGTTTTTGTTCGACAGCCTTCACCACGGCAGGGTGACAATGCCCCGCCATTAGCGCGCCGAAACAGAGGTTGTGATCGACATATTCGTTGCCATCTATGTCGTGGATCCTGCTTCCCTTTCCATTCTCTACGAATAACGGATAGGGCTCGTAGTGCCTGTAATTGCTGGCAACACCTAGGGGGATGCGTTGCAAAGCGCGCTTGTGCGCATCCGCGGATTTCGGCGTACGCTTCTCATAATTGGAGATTTCCTTCTGTAGTGCGTCGTGCATTCCTCAATCCATATCCTGGGTGGCCGCGAGGCGGCCAACTCTTGCAGGTCTGTTCCCTGCGGTCAGTTTGTACAAAAGAGAGTTTCGATGACGAACGGCTCGTTCTCTCGCTTCGAAACGAAGGCGCTCCAGTCAAGCCGGAGCGCCCCGGAACGCATCTTCAATAATCAGTTTACGCTAGAAGTGGAACTTCAGCGCGAACTGCAAAAGACGCGGATCGCGAATGTGCAGCGGCTGTCCGAATGTGCCGCCGAGATTCGAGATGTTGCCATCCACGCTATAGAATTGCGCATGGTTCCAAACATTGAAGACATCGGCCCGGAATTCCATCCGCCATCTCTCGGAAAAGCTGGTTAGTTTAGAGAAGCTCATATCCGTGTTATTGATTCCCGGACCACAACAGATCGATCGAGGCGCGTTGCCGATAGTCCCTGCCGCAACCGTATCATTCGTGAACAGATTGGGATCGAACACGAATCCATCAAGACGCGGATTGTGCGTCTTGAACGGACCTGTAAGATTGGGCTGGCCGGGCGCCTCGAAGTCGAAAGTGGTGTCCAGTTGCTCGACATCATCCTGAGAAGTGATACGAATCGGGAACCCGCTCTGGAACGTGAGAATGCCCGATACTTGCCAGCCATCCAGCAGCTTGCCTTTGAATCCGTCATATTTGGGAACCGGGAGTTCCCAGACATAGTTGAGCACGAAGCGGTGCCTCGCATCGTAGTTGGAAAGTCCGTAAGTCGAGTTGAAATTCAAAGGATTCAACGCGCTCTCGAAGCTCGAGGCATTGTCCAGGGACTTGCTGAAAGTGTAGGACGCCTGAAATTGAATGCCGTGCGAAAAGCGCTTTTCGAACAATGCCTGCAGCGAGTTGTAGTTCGAATGCGCGATGGTGTCCTCGCTAAAGATGCCAGAGAAGACGGGAGTCCCTCCCGTCGGGCACCCGGCACCAGTCAATGGATCGCATAGCGGCGAAGAGTAGGGCCGGATTCCGACAAGAGTAATCGGCGTACCCGTTCCAGCCGCGCCAGTCACGATACACGCAGGGCTAGGCTTCACGAGCGAACATGGAATATTTTCGCCGCCAGGCCCGCCTCCCACATAAGGGAGGTGGAGAACTTGGCCTGCGGGAAGGGTGAAGGAATACGCGCTGTCTTCGCCAAACGGCCCGCAGCCCTGTCCAAGCGCTGCGAGATCGTTGCAGGTCGTGGGATTGCCGGGATTTACCTCGTATGTGGCGAGTAGGCGATGCCCCTGCGATCCTACGTAGGCCACTTGTACGAGAACGTCGCCGGGCAACTCTCGCTTGATCGTCAAGTTGTATTGATCCGAATACTGTGGCCGCATATTTGCCGGGAACTGTCCGAAATAAATGCTGCCAAGGAATCGTGACCAGTCAATGGCCTGGCCACGTGGCGGACTCAAGATTCCTGTAAACGGATTCGGAGCGATTGTGCCGTTCTGGCCGACATACGGAGTTTGCAAAAATGGTGTCGGAATGAAATTGCTTCCCCCAAATGGCGGCTCGGCGCTGAATTGTTCGAGGACGAGCTGCTCGATGGGGTTATAAAACATTCCATACCCCGTGCTAATGCTGGTCTTACCAGGTCCACCTGTCAGTTTCGCTAGCCATCCGTCATGCGCACTGGGGCTCCAGTTGAGGCCCACTCGCGGGGCGAAACCCTTGTAGTAGGTGCTCGTCAAGCCATTCGGGACCGTCTTGTCGCCGGGAAAGACCAATCCGATTGGTGTAACGCCGGCAGCATCGCAGCCGGCTTCGCCGGGGCCAAACGTGGCGAATAGGGGATTACTGGGATCAAGACTGCAAGGATAAATCGTGGATCGTTCTCCTGGCCGGAAAGTCTGCACCTTGTGGCCAATGTCGGCCTGTGGCGTGTTCAGTTCCCAACGCACGCCGTAGTTGAGCGTCACATTCGGCCTGATCTTCCAACTGTCTTGCGCGAAGAGATAAACCGACTTGCTTCGTATCAATTCATGTTGCGCCGAGCCTTGAGCCATATCGGTCGCAAGTCCGAGGAGATAGTCGGGGTAAGGCGAGGAGTACCCCAAATCGTCCCCGCTCACTGGAGAACAATTGGGAGCCAGGTTGGGATTTGCAGGACCGCAAATATTCGAATCGCTGTTGAAGACGATTTGTCCGTTAACGTCGAAGTACAAGAGTTGATCGAACTTCTGATACCGCGCATCGCCGCCAAATTTCAGACTGTGATTCCCCACGATTTTGCTGAAGTTGTCGCTGACCTGAAATGTATTACCGATCTGCGGCAGTTGGCCACCGAAGTTATTGCCGATGGAGAACCCGCCATTGAGCTGAACGTATGGCACTCCCTCCTTGCTGGCGCCGAGCCCGGAATGAACCCCGAAGTCAGCGTTGCCGGGGCAAGCCGGTGGAGCACCCGTGGGCGGCGTTCCCGAAGAAAGGCAGTTCCCGCTGGCGTCCACCAACGGCGTATCGCTCTGGCCAGTGAAGCAGAACGCTTTGACCGCTCCCGTGCCGCAAGAAGCTTGAATGGCATTCGTCCTCGTGGGACTGTCGAATTTGAGCTGGCCCTCCCGGAAGTAGCTGAATCGGAATTCGTTAACAGCAGTCGCCCCAATTGTCGACGTATGCGTCACGTTGATTTGCTGCGTGCGTGTCGCATAGTCACCTGGGAAGTTTCCCAGCGGAGCTCCCTGCGCCTGAAATTTTGCGAAGGGATCAAGCGTGTTGTCGTCGTCAAAGTAATAATAAATCGCAAGTTTCTGATTGTTGTTGAAGGAGTGATCGATCTTTATCTGGAATTGATCACCGCGGTCTCTCTTGTCTGGAACGGTGGTGACTTGGCTGGCGTTTCCACCGGCCCCGGGCACGTACTGCAGCAGGCTCATTGCTACCGGATCAAAACATTGCGTGGGAATTTGGTTACTCGGGAAAAGGCTGAATTGCGGTGCCTTTGTCGGGTCGTTGTAAGGCACGGGAGTTCCTGCAATGACGTTGTTCAGCAAGCCCTGTTGCGCCACATTCAACGCGGGGGTCGCGCTGCCGCTTCCGCATCGGCTTTGCAGGACGTTGGCAACCGTGGGGTCGATCAACGAGCCCGTAAAAGGAGAGCCGCCCGAAAAATCGCCGGCCAAATCGGTCGCCGTAGGGACGGTTACTTGTTGAGAGACGATCCCTTGTACGATTCTCCGGCCTTCATACGATGCAAAGAAGAACGTCTTATCCTTTTTGATTGGACCGCCGATTGTGCCGCCAAATTGGTTCTGCTTGAAAGCCGGCTTCGGCGATTCCACGAACGTGAACGGGTGCGCATTCAGGACATCGTTGCGGAAGAATTCGTAGAAGCTGCCGTGTAGATCGTTCGTGCCCGATTTTGTCACAACGTTCACCACGGCGCCCGAGTTACGGCCATATTCCGCATCAAACGAATTCGAGATGACGCGGAATTCTTCGATACTGTCCGGCGAAGGCTCCACCGCGGGCAAGTTCGCGAACAGATCGTTGCCATCTCCCCCGTTTACAGTGTAGTTGTTCGCGCGGCCCCGGCCACCATTCACGGTAACCACGCCGGCTCGATCCGAACCATAGAACGTGTCGTTGCCCAACTGAGACTGGACTCCCGGTTGCAACTGCAGCAATTGATACACGTCACGTTGATTGAGTGGCAGTTGCGTTGACGAACGTTCATTGACCACGGCGCCGAGTTGCGTCGAGCTTGTATCCACCACCGGCGGCGCACCGGTAACCTCGATACTTTCTGCAGATGATCCGAGTTGCAGAGTTATGTCCACGCCGACAACCTGGTTCAAGTCCAGCGCTACTCCCTTGCGAACATATTTTTTGAACCCGGCTTGAGTCACATCAATTTCATAGCTGCCCACGGGGACTTCGATGAAGATGTATTCACCGTTCGCGCCGCTTTGCACGTCGCGCGTCGCATGAGTCGCCTCGTTGATCAGAGTAACGGTGGCGGCCGCTATCGACGCGCCGCTGGGATCGCTGACCGTTCCCCGAATGCGTCCGCCCGTGCTCTGAGCTATGCCAAAAGGCGCGGCGAACAGCATGACCAGAATGGGAATAGAAAGAAAAAGGATATTGCGTCGGCGGCGCGCATGGCGCTGCCCCTGTCCTGCGGCCATTTTCATGAACTCACCCCTTGTCCCGAAGAATTCGCTTGGCAGTGAATTCTTCGAGGTTGCTGTGCCCTGGAAACCTTACTATAATCCCGCAAACTTAGAGAAAGCCAGGAGCCGTGTCAAGCGGAAAGAATTTCTCCAAGCCATCAGCAAATCAAGCCGCCCGGCGTCTTCTGCGCATCAGCGAAGTCGCGCGCCGGGTGGGTATCTCCTCTTCTGCCTTGCGCGCGTGGGAAGCTCTTGGCCTCGTTTCGCCCCATCGCACGGAGAGCCGCTACCGTCTCTATGCGGAGGCCGATGTTCGCCTGCTGCAGCGTGCCGTTTTTCTACGCCGGGCACGGGGATTGAATCCCGCGGCCATAGTTCACGTCTTGAAGCGCCAAGGCGTTGTTTCGACGCCCGCGGAGAGCGCTCCGCTTCCCGGCCAGCGCTTTCGCCGTCTGCGCACTCGCCGCGGACTGTCGCTCGCCCAGGTTGCGCGCGCCACCAAAGTTTCGGTCGGCTTTCTTAGCGCTCTCGAACGCGGCCAGATGCGCTCTTCTATCTCCACGCTACGCCGTATTGCACGTTTCTATCGCACGAATATCCTCTCGCTTTTTGAAACTGCCGCGGAAAACCCGCGCCTCGTGCGTTCCAGCCAGCGCAAAGTTCTGGAAACCACTCCGGGGGTGCGCATGGAGCTTCTGGCTTGGGGCCAAACGGCCATGGAGCCTCATCTTTTCCGCATCAAGCCCGGCGGCGGTAGCGGTGAGTCCTACTCGCACGAGGGCGAAGAATTTCTGCACGTTCTTCGCGGCGATTTTGAAATCTGGCTCAGCGACCACGAACACTTCCGGCTGAAACCCGGTGACAGTCTCTATTTCGAGAGCTCGACGCCACACCGGTGGAGAAATCCAGGACGCTCCGAAACTTGCCTGCTCTGGGTCAATACGCCACCAACGTTTTAAGGAGAGAGAATGACAAAAGGGCGATGGCGTCTCGTGATCTTCACACGTATACATTCCTGGGAGATGCCGATGATCATGCTGCGCAGTTGGTTCGGTGTTCTGGCGATTGCCGTGGTGCTTGTCTTCAGCATCTCTTCGGCGGCCGCCCAAGACACTACGATACAGCCCGCGGACACCGTCATCATCAATGGAAAAGTCTACACTGTAAATGCGAAGCAACCTTGGGCACACGCAGTAGCGATCCGCGGCGAAAAAATCGTCTCTGTCGGTGATGACGCCGAAATCGCAAAACTGCGCGGACCCGCCACGAAGGTCATCGACGCAGCCGGAAAACTAGTCCTGCCCGGATTTGTCGATTGCCACATTCATTTTCTCGAAGGCTCGATCAGCCTCGGCCAGGCCAATCTCGAAGGCGCCAAAAATCCCGCCGACATTCAGCGCATTCTGCGCGAATACGCCGCCAAACATCCCGGTGATAGCTGGATCCTCGGCGCCGGCTGGAACTACGCCATGTTTGGCGAGGAAAATCTTCCTCACAAAAGATACCTCGACGAGCTGTTCCCGAGTCGCCCTGTTTTCCTCGTTGGCTATGATGGGCACACCTCTTGGGCCAATTCGAAGGCGCTTGCCCTCGCAGGCATCGGCAAAGACACACCGAATCCCGCGAACGGCGCCATCGTCCGCGATTCAAAAACGGGCGAGCCCACAGGGGCCTTGAAAGAATCCGCAAGCAGACTCGTCGGCAAACTCATTCCGCAACCGACGCGTGCGGAAAAACTCGCTGCCCTGCGCGCCGGCATCCGCTGGGCCAACGAAAATGGTTTGACGCGTGTTCATAGCGCTGGGGGCGATTTCGAAGAGTTCGCTCTTTACGACGAACTCCTCCGCAATAACGAACTGACGTTGCGCATGTACATCGCCTATTTTCTGAACCCCCCGGAACTCCGCCCCAAAGATATTGATTTGATCGAAGAGGTGCGCAAGAAATATACCGGCGATTGGCTCTCGGGCGGCGTTGTCAAAATGATGATCGACGGTGTCGTCGAATCACATACCGCGGCCATGCTGGAACCGTATACGGACGATCCTTCCACAAAAGGCAAACTGTTCTGGGATTCCGACAAATACAAAGCCGCCGTCGCCGAACTCGATAGACGCGGCTTGCAACTCTTCACGCATGCCATTGGCGATTATGCCGTGCGCACTGCTCTCGATGCCTACGAAAATGCCGAGAGTGTGAACCACACACAGGATCGCCGCCCGCGCATCGAACACATCGAAACCATCACCGCCGCCGACATCCCGCGCTTCGGCAAACTCGGCGTCATCGCCAGCATGCAACCGCTGCACGCCTACCCCGACGAAGACACTCTGCGAGTCTGGGCCGGCAATGTTGGTCCAGACCGCGCTTCCCGCGCCTGGGTCTGGAGCAGCATCGCGAAGTCTGGCGGGCATCTCGCTTTCGGCAGCGATTGGAATGTCGTGACGCTGAATCCTTGGGAAGGTCTGCAGATGGCCGTCACGCGCCAGACCACGGAAGGCAAGCCCGAAGGTGGCTGGATGCCGCAATACTGCGTCACGCTGGCGCAGGCCGTCGAAGCCTACACTCTGGGCGCAGCCTACGCTGGTCGCCGCGAAAAGGCGGAAGGCTCCATCGAGCCCGGCAAGCTAGCCGACCTCGTCATCGTTTCGCAGAATATTTTCGAGATCGATCCCCATATGATTGCGAAAACAAAAGTCGTTAAGACTATCGTCGGCGGTAGGGTAGTTTATGAGGCAGATGCAAAATAGAAACTGGTTTCACTTTTCTTCGGCCTTTGGCCCGCAAAGACCTCGGCGCAGGAGAATGCAGATTCTGCGAAATTCGGAGGCCGTATGAATCGGCGTGCTGTTGCCCTGGTATTTATAGCGGCCGCAATCTTCTGCTGCGCTTGCAAACAGAAAGCCGTCACGCTTAGCTTGCTCGTCTGGGAAGGTTATGCCGATCCCTCTTTCGTGAGTGCCTTTGAGGAAGCTCATCATTGCAGAATCAGCGCTTCCTATATGGGTTCGAGCGATGAACTTGTTGCCAAGCTGCGCGGTGGAAGCGCCTCAAACTATGACGTTATCTCGCCTTCCAGCGACGTCGCTCATTCCATTGTCACCGCCGGCTTGGCCGCGCCACTCGATCTCTCGAAGCTCGCTGCATACGCACAGCTTTCCGCCAAGCTCCGCGATCTTCCCCTCGTGAAGAATCACGAACAAGTCTATGGCGTCCCTTTCATGTGGGGACCAAATCCGCTCCTCTACGACACGAAGGCCGTTATTCAGGCGCCTGACTCCTGGGCGATCCTCTGGGATCCCGAATACAAACAAAAAATCTCCGTGTGGGACGATCTTTCCACCGTTTACATGGCCGCTCAAGTTCTTGGTTATGACAAGCCGGATCCGTCGCACCTCTACAATCTGACAGATGAGGAGCTCGAGTCCGTCAAAAAGAAGCTGATCGAACTGAAACCCAACATTCGAAAGATCTGGTCCACCGGCGGCGAGTTGACCAACCTCTTTCAAAATCATGAAATCATTCTGGCCATGGGCTGGCCACTTAACACAAGCGACCTTCGCAAATTGAATTTTCCGATTGGGGAGACCATTCCTAAAGAAAACACTACAGGATGGATCGACCATCTGATGATCACCGCCGCGAGCAACAACAAAGAGCTTGCCTACGCCTTCCTCGAATACATGATCGAAGCCAAGACGCAAAAGTTGGTGACCGATCGAACACACTACACACCAGCGAACCCCGGTGCCTCGCAATTCCTCACCCCGGAAGAAATGAAGGGCCTCCACCTCGACGATCCCGTTGCCTACATGCAACGCATTTATTTCTGGCAGGATGTGCCCCGCCGCGGCAAGTACAACGAAATCTGGAATGAGGTGAAGGCCTCGCTGTGAGCTCCGCAGCCAACCCGCAGCCCGCTTCTGTGGATGCAAATGCTCCACTGCTCGAAGTGCGCGAGGTGGCCAAGCGCTTTGGCTCCCACGATGTGTTGAAAAACATTTCACTGTACATCGCGTCCGGTGAATTCCTCACGCTGCTCGGAGAAAGCGGCTCCGGAAAAACTACACTTCTCCGCCTCATCGCCGGTTTCGAACATCCCACGTCTGGCGAAATCTGGATGTCCGGCGAACGGCTGGATACTATGCCTCCCTACAATCGCCGCGTAAATACTGTCTTTCAGAACTATGCATTGTTTCCGCATCTGAATGTGCGAGACAACGTCGCCTATGGCTTGCGCGTCCAGGGCGTCCCGAAAAACGAAATTCCCGCCCGCGTCGACGAGGCTCTGAGCATGGTGAAAATGGCGGAATTCGCGGCCGCACGTCCCTCCCGCCTCAGCGGGGGCCAGCAGCAGCGCGTAGCTTTGGCTCGCGCCCTGGTTAACCGGCCGCAACTCCTTCTTCTCGACGAACCGCTCTCCGCCCTGGATGCAAACCTCCGCAAGCAAATGCAAAGTGAATTGAAATCGCTGCAGCGCGAAATCGGCATCACCTTCCTCTTCGTCACTCACGATCAGGAAGAGGCCATGGCCCTCTCCGACCGCATAGCGCTGCTTCGCGATGGTGCACTCGAGCAGGTCGCCTCTCCACGCGAGATCTACGCGCATCCTGCCACCGCCTATACCGCGCGGTTCATCGGGCAAACAAATTTGCTGCCTGGGGAAATTCGCCGCAGCATCGCCACCTGCGGCGTTCTGCGGTGGCCTTTGGAGGACCCAGACGGACCTGTTCTTTTCTCGCTCCGCCCGGAAACGATCCGTCTCGCTCCCGACGGCAAGCGCCAGACCAACGAGGTGAAGTTCCGCGCCTCCGTTCACCAGCAAGTCTTCGCTGGTGCCAGCGAACTGCTCGAAGTCGATTGCGGCGCCGGTCAACTCCTGCGCGTGCGCCTGCCCGCCTGCGGCCCGCTAACGGGCGAACATGAATTCGTTTTCGCCATCGCGGACGCTATCCGCGTCGCAGACTGACTTCGCCATGTACTCACGCGCCTACAAAACAATCGTCTCCGCCCCGCCGCTCCTCTGGGTCGCGCTTTTCCTCCTGCTCCCTTACGCGCTGATGTTTGCCCATAGCTTCTGGGCCGTACAAGACGGCGCCCTCGTCCATCATTGGAATCTCGACAATTACAAAAAACTCTTCACGAATCCCCTCTACGCCCAAGTTCTATTTCGCACTATGCGCATCGCGGGTTCAGTGATGCTCTGTTCCCTGCTTCTCGGCTACCCACTCGCTTACTACCTCTCCTTTCATTCCGGTCCGCGCAAGGAATTGCTCTACCAACTCGTCATCGTCCCGCTCTGGGTCAGCTACCTCGTTCGCGGCTATGCATGGAAAACAATTCTCGGCAGCGAAGGCGTTCTCAATGGCTTCCTCCAATACCTTCACATCACCCACGAACCTGTCAGTTTTCTCCTCTACAGCCCTTTCGCCGTCATCCTGATGCTCACCCACATCTACACGCCATTTGTCTTCCTCCCCATTTACGCCTCGCTCGAGCACATCCCGCGCCCCCTCGTCGAAGCCTCGCAGGACCTCGGCGCTACCCCCGTCGCCACGTTTTTCCGTGTGATTCTTCCGCTCTCGATTCCCGGCCTGCTCGCCGGCGCCACCTTCGCCTTCCTTCTCTCGCTCGGCGATTTTCTCGCGCCTCTCCTCGTCGGCGGATCTTCGGGCACCATGATCGCCAACATCGTGCAAACTCTTTTCGGCGCCGTTTACGACTGGCCGCTAGGCGCCGCTATTTCCGTCTGCATCCTGCTCATCACCATTTCTCTGCTCTTCTTGACCGAGCGCCTCGAAAAATGTTGGTCCTTCAAATGAGTCGCAATTCTCCAGTTCGCCGCTCTCCGCTGCTCGCGTTCTACGCGATGCTCGTTTTCGCTTTCATCTACCTTCCGCTCGCTGTGCTCATCCTCTATTCCTTCAATCGCGACGGGGTCGGTGGATTTCCTCCGCAGCATTTCACCCTCGACTGGTATCGCCAACTCTTGGCCGATGGCCCCATCTGGGACTCCGTCCTTAATAGCCTCATCGTCGCCGCGGGTGCCGTTGCTCTCTCGCTCACACTGGGCCTGCTGGCAGCGCTTGCTCTCGACCGCACCAGCTTCCCCGGCAAAGCTCTCTTCCGTCGACTCGTCCTTCTGCCGCTCATTCTTCCAGGAATTATCACGGGACTGTCTCTTCTAATGTTCGTTGTCCTCGCAGGCTTTCACCTCAGCCTGCTCACCGTTTTCCTCGGCCACGGCACCGCCCTCATCTCCGTAGCCACGACCGAACTCTTTGCCGGCCTTCAAAAAATAGACCGCGCTCAGGAGGAAGCCTCGCTGGATCTCGGCGCCACACCCTGGCAAACCTTTTGGCGCATCACGCTCCCTAACTTGAAACTCTCGTTGATTGCCGCAGGCCTTCTCATCTTCACGCTTTCGATGGACGAGATCGCTGTCACGTTTTTCCTCATCGGGCGCGACAATACGCTTCCTCTGGAGATCTGGGGCCGCCTCCGCCGTGGCATCACTCCGGAGATTAACGCCGTCTCTACCCTGATTTTTGCCGTTTCCGTCGCGCTCATCATCATCTGGTATCGCATTCGAACGCGCAGTGTCGGCACGGAACCACAGCATTTAGTCGAAAGGCCGTAAATCCATTGGGAGGACTGATGTCTCACTCGCGCCGTGAATTCATAAAATATGTTGTCGCAGGTTCCGTAGCTTCGGGATGCCCCGTCGACGCCGCCCTAATCCCAGCGCACGATCCCGCGCCGCCAGATTCCAAACTAGTTGCCCCTCCACACGTCGAGGGTGAACATTTCGAAATCTGCCATCAACTTCGCGACGGCCACCACTTCGATCTTCCTGCTTCCACGGCGAAAGCCGACATCCTCATCGTCGGTGGCGGAGTCGCCGGCCTCTCCGCCGCCTACTATCTTCGCGGCAAAGATTGGCTCTTGCTCGAAAAAGAAGATCACTTCGGCGGTAATGCCTATCTGGAAGAATTCGACGGCCAGCCCTTCGCCACCGGCTCCGCCTACGCCTATCACGGCGACGAAGGCGACGTTCTCGCTACCGAACTCGGTCTGAAACTCCCGATGGTCAACATGCCTGATCCTACGCTCGTCAACAAAACCTACGTCCCCGACACGTGGAAAACCGGCATCACGCAGCTTCCTTATCCCAAAGAAACAGTCGCCAGCTTCGTGAAATTCCGAGAAGACGTCTTGAAAATGAATGTCAAGGAACGCATGATGGAGCTCGACGCGCTTCCCTTCTCACAATTCACGAACGGCTACGCTCCCGAAGTCCAGCAATGGTGGGACATTTTCGGCCCCTCCAACTGGGGCGCCACAACGCCCGACACATCTGCTTACGTTGGCCTCTACAACGCCAAAGATCTTTTCATTGGCGGCGACGGTAAGCGCGCCATTCTTCCAGGCGGCCTCGGTTGCATCACTAAAAAACTCATCGAAGTTCTCCTGCCAAAATATAAGGACCGCATGCTCGGCGAAACCGCTGTCGTCGCGGCAGTACAGGAAAAGGACGCGGTAAACGTCACCTATCTGCGAGAGGGAAAACTCACAACCGTCTCCGCGAAAGTGGTTCTCATGTGCACGCCCAAGCACATCACTTCGCGCATTGTGCAGGGCTTGCCCGCTGAGCAAAAAACCGCCATGCGCCGCACCCGCTATGCTCCCTATCCCGTGGTTAACCTCATCTTCGACAAGCCCGTCTACAATCGCGGCTACGACAATTGGTGCCCCGGCAATTCCTTCACGGACTTCATCGTTGCTGACTGGACCGTCCGCAACAATCCTGGTTACAAACAAAAAAACAACATCCTCTCCTTTTACACGCCGCTCCGCGAGGAATTTCGCTCCACGCTCCTCGATGAAGCCGATTGCAAGACTCTCGCCGCGCGCGTCCTCACAGATTTTCAAAAAATTCTTCCTGAATTCAACGTCGACCCTATCGAAGTCCGCATCTACCGCCGCGGCCATCCCATGTTCCTCTCTGCACCCGGCCAATATACAAAAAATCGCATCGCCGCCGCGCAACCCATGGACCGCATCTATTTCGGCGGCAACGATTCCGGCGGCCCCGAATCGCTCACCAGCGAATCCGTACGCCTGTCGCAAGTAGGCGTCGAATGGGCGAATCTAACGCTGTCAGGCAAGCCCGGCGCAAAGGAGTTGGCGCAGAAAGCTCTCGTCACTGTCCCGGGCTGATAATCCTGCGCCGCTTTCATTTCTATTTCTTACGCGGCTCGGCTGCGCACACTCGAACCAAACGGCGCAAACTTAGTCCATAATATTCGCGCCACTCTCGGAGGACTCATGGCGGATCGTCTCGAAGACTTTCAGAAATTTCGCGCCGACTTGAACGAAGAAATTCTCAATTGCGGCCACCTCGGCATGAAGCGCTTCTTCGCCCTCGATCATCAAGCGTATGAGCCAGGTGCGGTCGGCACAAAAACGAAGGAACTGCTCGGCTTGGTCGCCTCCGCCGTCCTCCGCTGCGACGACTGCATCACCTACCACCTCGTCCGCTGCGGCGAAGAAGGCTGGAACCGCGACGAGGTCATCGACGCCCTGAACGTCGCTCTGATCGTCGGCGGTTCTATCACCATTCCCCATGTCCGCCGCGCTTTTTCCCGAATGCGCGAGATAGATTCATTGAAACCCTGAGGTCCTCCGCGTACTCTAACTAAGTAGCTCCACAACCTAAGGAAGCAAGATGAGCACGGCCCCAGCCACTGCGGCATCGCAACACGGAGGCGCTTTCGCGCGTCTACGCAACCTGCTCATTGGTGCGATCTTTGCCGCTGTTCTTCTGATTCCCAAGCTTCTCCGCATCCGCCATAACGCCCAATCCTGGATGGCCTTCCGCATGTTCCTCGGCTTCGCAGGCGCGGCGCTCGTCATCCTGCCGCTCAGTCTCTGGAACAGTTGGCTCGCCGCAATCGCTGGACTCGCCATGTTTCTCGCTGCCATCCTCTTGCCCCCGGCCAAATCGCACCCCGATCCCGACGAAAAAGCCAAAGAACTGGGCGCTCTCGTCATTATGAATGGCGGGAAGTATTGCCACGCTAATGCCTCCCCCGCGGCCGTCCGGCTTTTCGTCAGCGCCGAGCATATCTGGGCTCTCGACTCGCACTTGAACAAGCTTCTTGAGATTCCCACCGCCGAAATCACTTCCGCAGTCGCATTGCCCACTCGAAAGAAAGATCGCTGGGTCCTGCAGGTCCGCTGGTCCGATAACGCCGTCGAATTCTTCTATCAGGGAATCTTCGCCGAACATCTCGCCCGCGTCGCCGAAACCACGCTCGCCAGCGTCGTCCAAATGCACTCCCCTCTTCCCGTTCTGCCTCGCAGCCGTGCTGCCAGCGCTTGATCTTCGTCTGCGCTAAAATGTTCCTCTCCGCAGCCCTCGAGGAGACTGTCTCTTGAACCAATCATCCAATTCCTCATCCCAATATTCCGCTCTCCTGGGAGCCACCATTTATCCCAGCCCCACGGAAGATCCCATACACGACGGTGTCGTACTTATTCGCGACGACAAGATCGTTGCGGTTGGCGCCAGGGCACAAATGCAGTTCCCCGAATCCGCTCACGTTCTCGATTGCTTCGGACTCGCCATCACCGCCGGCCTCTGGAACAGCCACGTTCATTTCTTCGAGAGGAAGTGGGCCAACGCTGCAACCATCCCCGCGAGCGAGCTCACCCGTCAGCTCCAGGACATGCTCACTCGCTACGGTTTCGCCAGCGTCTTCGACATAGGCTCCGTGTGGGAGAACACTCGCCGTCTTCGCGACCGCATTGACTCAGGCGAAGTCCCCGGACCAAGTATTCATACGACCGGCGAAGGCCTAGTTCCTCTCGGCGCTCTTCCTTCCGATCAGGTTCTCGGCATGATGGGAGTTATGAAATTACCAGCTCCAGAGATTGCCGATGCCGCTCAAGCAGCCGACGCCGCCAAGAAGCTCCTCAAGGAAGGTGTCGATGGTCTAAAAATGTTTGCTTCTTCTCCGCGCGGCCCCTCGCTTTCGGAGAGTACTTTTCAGGCCGTCTCAGACGAAGCGCATCGCGCCGGCAAACTCGTCTTCGTTCATCCCAACAACGCCGCGGACATCCTCACCGCGGTTCGCGGAGGGGTCGACATTATCGCCCACACGACTCCCCACTCCGGCCCTTGGGACGAAACGCTTCTCACCGCAATGAAAGAACATCGCGTAGCTCTCACACCCACGCTCACACTGTGGAAGTATTACATGCGCCATGATCGCCTCTCGGCCCAGGAAAAAGTTATCGAGGTCGAAACCGGCCAGTTACGCGCCTGGCTCGCGGCAAGTGGTGACGTCCTTTTTGGCACTGATCTGGGCGCCGTTGAATACGATCCCACTGAGGAGTACTGCCTAATGGCACAGGCGGGAATGAACTTCCGTCAGATTCTCGCCTCGCTCACAACAGCGCCTGCCGAGCGATTCGGCGCCGCAAACAAACTCGGACGAATCGCCGCCGGCCTGCAAGCCGATCTGACTGTATTCCAGCAAGACCCAGCTAAAGACATCAGGGCGCTGGCCCATGTGAAGTACACTTTTCGCGCCGGCAAAATAATCTATCGCGCACCGGAGTAACCCGGCCAACCATCCCTGTATTGGCCGCTTCGGGCGCACAGACTTCCTCGAACTTTCTTCCTCATAAACACCCCGCCTGCTGCAAAATGTGTCAAACTATAGGCATGGCACGAGGATGGGAAAGCAAAGACGTAGAGGCGCAGGTCGAATCCGGCCAAGCCCCCAAGGGCCATTACGGCAACAATACAAAAACGCCTGAACAACTCCACCGGGAGCTGGAGCGCAAAGATCTGCAGCTATCCCGAATCAGGATTTCCCACGATCTGGAATCCGCAACCAACCCCAATCACCGCAAGTCTTTGGAAGCAGCCCTGGCCCACCTCGACAAAAAAATCTCCGACCTCAACTAGCCGCGTTCCGAGCTTTACTCTGTGATCTCTGTGTCCTCAGTTCCCTCTGTGTAAACTCTTTCTTTTTCACCGCACAAAATCTCCCGCTAATCCCCAAAAATCATTCACATAGTGATGCGAAAGCACGTTCCCAAAGTGGTAGCAAATTCCCTGGCACGGGGGAATATCTCCATACTTCTTCTTACCCCGCGCAAAAATCCTCTTTAAAGATCCATCCTTCAACAAATTCCCCGCCACCTTGCGCAGCGGCTCGCACGGATAAAATACATCCCCGTTCGGATACACCCGTGGAAACATGGTCGGATAACACTGAAACTCCCGAAACCGCAGCAAAGTCTCAATTGTTCGCGGCGTCCCGTTGATCGGCTGTGTCCCGGCCCGCCGCCGCTCGATAATTTTATCCACGAGCGCCTGGTATCTCGGATTCTGCACCAGCTTCAAATTCGGCATTTTCTCCATCTGTGCCGATTGCGCCGCAAACACAAACCCTTCCTCCCCGCACCAATCCAAAAGCCTCTCCACTTCCCCGATATTCCATTCCTCAATCACTGTGCTGATCGTTATCCGGGCTGCATTTCCCAGGGCCCGCTTCGCCATCTCCAAATTCTGCAATACCTTCGGCAGCGCCGCCGGTTTCGAAAGTGCATTCGAGGGATCAGTCGCCAGCGCATCCAAACTCACCACCAGCCCTGTCACCGCCCCCAAAATCCCAGGCTTTCGGTCCAGCAAAGTCCCATTCGTAATCAAAAGCACCGAGCGAAACTTGCAATAAAATCGCGCCGCATCCACCAACTCCTCAATGTCCGCACGCAACGTCGGCTCTCCGCCCGTAATTACAATCGAGTCCGTCTCCTTTCGAATTCTCTTCAAAAGCCGAATCGTCTCTCCCGTCGTCAACTCATCGCTAAAAACGTCCGGCTCCTTCTGTGTGCAATATGAACAGGCCAAATTGCACTTATGCGTCACATAAAACGTCACCGCATACGGCGCCACCACATTCGTGCCAAGAATGTTCTTCCGCCAGCCATTCCGAAAATATAGCCCGAAGTTTTTTGCAACGAACGGCGCCTGCCGCACCATCCCGCGGATCAGCGCCACCTTCGACGGCTTTCGCTTATCGAGGACACTCGCAGGAACAAAATTTGCCGTTCGCGAACCATTCGTGGTCATTAGGCCATGATTGTAGCGCAGTGTGACGTCCCCAGCTTCCTGTCGATAAAAACATCTGCCCCTTGCTCGCCGGCGAAATTCGTTGCAACCTACTCTCCGCCACCAGGCTGGAACTTGGGCGATTGGTTCCAAGGGACGATGGACAAAATGATTCGTGCTAATGAGCGCGAAAATAAATATCGCGACCTGCGCCGGGTAAACCGCGTTCGCGATTTATTGCAAGACCTGCAGTACACCGTCCGCATGTTGCGCAAGAATTCGGGGTTTGCCGCCATCGCTGTGCTCACTCTGGCTCTGGGCATCGGCGCGAACACAGCTCTCTTCTCGGTCGTCAATGGCGTGCTCCTCAGCCCCCTGGCATATCCGCACTCCGGCCAACTCGTCGCGCTTTACGGAAAGTCGGCCGGATTCGATCAAGCACCGATCTCCTACCTCAATTTCCTCGACTGGCAGCGCGACTCGCGAACCTTTTCTTCCATGGCCATCTATCGCAACCAGGATTACAACTTCACCGGCACTGGCGAAGCCGAACGACTCAGCGGATACATGATCTCCGCAGATTTTTTCTCGACACTCGGCGTAGCGCCCGTTCTTGGCCGCACCTTTCGCCCCGATGACGATCATCCAGGCGCCGCGCCGGTCGTAGTCCTAGGCGGTGGCTTTTGGAAGCGCAAATTCGGCTCTTCGCTCGACATCGCCGGAAAATCGATGGTCTTGAACGGCACTTCCTACACGATCATCGGCGTGATTCCTGCTGGCTTCACCTTCTACGGCCGCGACCGGGATCTCTACACTCCCATCGGCCAGTGGAACAACGCTTCGTTTCGCGACCGTCGCGTCGACGTCAGTTCGCACGGAATCGGCCGCCTCAAGCCGGATGTGACCTTAGCTCAGGCCAAAGCCGAAATGGACGGTATTGCCCAAAACCTTGCCCTGGCTTACCCGGAGGCCAACAAGGCCGTAGGCATCACTCTCGTTTCCATGAAGCAAGACATTGTCGGCAACGTCCAGCCATTCTTGATTGTGCTTCTCGCTGCTGTTGGTTTCTTGCTGCTGATTGCCTGCGCGAATGTTGCGAATCTTCTTCTGGCCCGTTCGATGGCCCGCTCACGTGAGTTTGCCATTCGCGCGGCGCTGGGAGCGAGCCAGGGGCGAGTCATTCGCCAGCTTCTCACCGAGAGCATCGTGCTTGCTGGCTTTGGCGGAGCACTGGGACTCTTGCTTGCCGTCTGGGGCACCAAAGCGGTGCTCGGCACTTTGCCGGGCGCTTTGCCACGCGCCAATGAAGTCGCGCTCGATTCGCGCGTCCTGCTCTTTACCCTGGCACTCTCGCTGTTTGCCGGGATTGTCTTTGGTCTAGCTCCAGCTCTCAAAACTTCTCGCGTCAATCTGGAGGAGATCCTCAAGGAGAGTGGCCGTGGTTTGAGCGGCGCGCGCAACCGCCTCCAGGGAGTCTTCGTTGTCGTTGAAGTAGCCATGGCCCTGGTTCTTCTCGTCGGCGCCGGACTCATGCTTCGCAGCCTTGCAGCTCTTTGGCGCGTCAATCCCGGCTTCAATCCCAGCCACGCTATCACTTTCAGTTTGTCTCTCCCGGCCGCCCCTACAACCAACTCCGCCGAAACGCGCGCCCGTCTTCGCCACTTCGACGATAAAATGCATGCCATCCCCGGCGTCCGAGCCGTTTCCGTCACCCTGGGCTCCCGCCCGATGATTCACAATTCCTCCGAGCCTTTTTGGATTGATGGTCAGCCCAAGCCCGCCAACCTCCCCGAGATGCCTCAAGCCATGTTCTATCTCGTGGAGAGCGGCTTCCAGCAAGCCATGGGTGTCACCCTCGAGCGCGGCCGCTTCATCACCCCGCAGGACGACGAGCATGCCCCGGTAGTCATCGACATCGACGACGTTTTCGCGCGCACCTACTTTCCCCACGAAGATCCCATCGGCAAACATCTTCATCTCGCCGGTTTTGAAGTGGAAGCCGAAATCGTTGGCGTGGTCGGCCACGTAAAACAGTGGGGGCTCGACGCCGACACAAAATCAGCCATCGAGGCCCAATTCGACTATCCCTTCATGCAGTTGCCCGAAAAACTGATGCCCCTCGCCGCAAACGCTGTTGCCGTCGTTCTGCGCACCGAAGGCGATCCCACTTCGGTCATGGACTCCGTCCGCCATGCCGTCGCGGAAATCGATTCTCGCGAGGTGGTCTACAACGTCCAGACCATGAACGAAGTCGTCTCCAATTCCTTCGCCGCGCGGAGACTCTCGATGCTTCTTCTCGGCGTCTTCGCGGCTCTCGCGCTGGCGCTCGCTTGCGTTGGAATTTACGGCGTCATTTCCTACTTGGTTGGCCAGCGCACTCACGAAATCGGTGTGCGTGTTGCGCTCGGCGCGCAACCCGGTGATGTGTTGCGCCTCATAATTGGGCAGGGAGCTTTGCTGGCGCTGCTTGGCGTCGCGATCGGTGTCGGAGCCGCGCTGCTACTGACGCGGCTCATGGCCAACCAGCTCTTCGGCGTAAGTCCGCATGACCCGCTGACCTTTGCGTCTGTCGCCATGCTCTTACTAATCGTATCCATCGCCGCGTGTTATTTTCCGGCGCGTCGCGCCACGCGCGTCGACCCCGTAATCGCTCTGCGCTGCGAATAATTCTCCAGCGCTTTGTGAACGACTGACTATTGGTACCGCAATGCCACCAAGGGATCGACGCGTGTCGCCCGCCTCGCCGGGATGTAGCACGCCGCGAACGCCACGATCGCCAGCAAAGCTGCCGCCGCGCCAAGCGTCAATGGATCGCTCGGCTTCACACCAAACAGCATGCTCGACATCAACCGAGTAAGTGCGAACGCCGCTACGAGCCCCAGCCCCAGTCCCAGCGCTGCGAGCCGCCCTCCTTCGACGAACACTTGCCGCAATACGTCGGCCGACGTCGCGCCTAGCGCCATGCGAATCCCGAATTCCTGCGTCCGCTGCGTCACGGCATACGCCATCACTCCGTACACGCCGACCGCGGCTAGCACCAGCGCCAATCCTGCAAACACTGCCAGCAGAGAAAGATTCAGCCGCGGCTGTGCCACCGAATTCGAAACGAGTTGATCCATCGTCGCAATGTTGTAGAGCGGCAGGCCCTTGTCCAGCGCGAATACCCGCTCCCGGATCACGTTGGTCACGCTGGCAGGATCCATCGCGGTACGCAAGGCGAGAGTCATATCTCGCGGAACGTACGCTCCATAGAGCGGCTGCCTATGCGGAAAGTAAATCTGCTCCCTGCCTTCGACGTCGAGTCCATAGTGCTTAACGTGCCCGACGACTCCCACGATCGTTCGCCACCTTGCCACTGCCGGCTTAACGTTCGGCATCGTATCCACTGCCACGTGCTGTCCGATCGCATCCCGATGCGGCCAAAAGCGCCGCGCGAAATCCGCATCGACCACCGCCACCAATGGAGCCTCAGCATCATCCGCTTCGTTCAGCAATCGCCCTTCCACCAGAGGAATCTGCATCGTCTGAAAGTAATCCGATGTGGCCGTGCGCTGGTCGATTTCCATGTACGGTAGATTGCCCAGCTGCTGCAGTCTCGGAATATCGGGAATCGAAGTGTCCTCAAAAATGACCGATCCCGATGTATAGGAATCGCTCAGCGGCATTTGCGACACGGCGCCCGCCGATTCGACGCCCGGAACCTCCTTCACGCTTGCCATGAGTTGCGTGAAAAATTTCTGCACCGGCGCGCCGTCCGGATAAGTTTTCTCCGGCAGCGAAACCTCCATCGTCAGTAAGTGCTGCGTTTGAAAGCCAGGCGAAACATCCAGCAAATGGCTGAAGCTGCGGATCAAAAGACCGGCTCCGACGAGCAGCAGCACCGCGAGCGCCAGCTCCGATACCACAAGCCATGCGCGCAAGTTCATGCTTCCACCAGAGGCTGACGTACCGCGGCCCGCTTCGTTCAGTGTTTCGCGCAGATCCGTTCGCGCCACATGCCAGGCCGGCGCAAGCCCAAAAATCAGTCCTGTCAGAATGGAAACGCCAAGCGTAAACGCCAGCACCACGGAATCAACATGCACCTCATCAATCCTCGGCGTGTTCGCAGGAACGAGCGCGCGAAGCGCGTCAATACCCCAATACGCAATCACAAGTCCTAGCAGTCCGCCCGCAATCCCTAGAATCAGACTTTCCGTCAGTAATTGCCTGATCAGCCGCCCGCGCCCCGCTCCCATTGCCGCTCGAATCGCAAGCTCCTTCTCACGTGCCGAAGCGCGCGCCAGCATCAGATTTGCCACGTTTGCGCACGCAATCAGCAACACCAGTGCAACTGCTCCCAGAAGCACAAGCAACGCGGGTCGGAGTTTTCCGACGAGCTGCTCCTTCACCGGCACGATGTACATCTCAAAATTTTCCCGCGCCGGTCCGTAGCTTCCCGGATACCAGTGCCGCAAATCATCCCCGAGCCGTGTCAACGCCGACGAAGCCTGCGCGGAATTCACACCCGACTTCAAACGCGCCACTACGTGAAGATAGTGCGACCCGCGATTCTGCGGCTTCACGCGATCCAGTCCTAGCGGAACCCACAAGTCCTGTTTTCCCCCGAGCGCGAACTGCTTCGGCAACACTCCCACCACGCTATACGGCTCGCCATCCAACTGAATCGTCTTCGTCACGATGTTCGGGTCGCCTGCAAACTGGCTTTGCCAAAGCGCAAAGCTGAGCATCGCGAAGTGAGAATGTCCTGGCTGATCCTCCTCAGGGCTAAAAGTCCGCCCAAGCACCGGCACAATTCCTAGCATCGGCAGCACGCTCGCCGTTGCGTTCGCTTCCGACACTTGTACGGGTTGCGCATCCGCCCGCGTCAGATTCGCCCTGCCTCCCAGTCCGTATGCCGAGATCTCCGCGAACGATTCGTTGTGATCCAGTAAATCCCAATATTCGGGTTCCGAGATCCAGTTCTGCGCAATCCCGTCCTTCTGAAATCTTCCCCAAACATTCACCAACGACGCCGAATCCTTGTATGCCAGCGGACGCAAAAGCACGGCGTCCACAACGCTGAAAATAGCCGTATTCGCTCCAATCCCCAGCGCCAGCGTAAGCACGGCAACCGCGGTGAAGCCTGGGCTCGTGCGCAACATGCGCAACCCAATGCGAATGTCGGCGAGCAACTGGTCGAACCAAATGCTGCTCCACACTTCTCGCACCTCTTCTTTGACCCGTGTCACGTTCCCGAACTTTCGCATCGCCGCGTAACGCGCCTGTTCCGGCGGCATGCCGCGCGCAATGTTGTCCTGCGTCTCTCGCTCGATGTGTTCGGAAATGTCGCGGTCGAGATCTTCCAGCATGCGCTCGCTGCGTTTCATCATCTGTCCTCCTGCTGCGCCGGCCGCAGAATCCGCGCGATCGCTCCCGCAAGCTTGTCCCACTTGCTGGTCTCGATCGCCAGTTGCCTTCGGCCCTTGGCCGTCAACCGGTAAAACTTCGCGCGCCGATTATTTTCGGATGTCCCATGCTCTGCGGAAATCCATCCCCGCTTGATGAGCCGGTGCAAAGCCGGGTACAGCGAACCCTGCTCCACCTGCAGCACGTCCTCGGAATTAAACTCGATTGCTTTTGCAATGGCGTGCCCGTGCACCGGACCGCGCAGCAGCGTGCGCAAAATCAGCAGGTCCAGCGTCCCCTGCAGCAGCTCGATCCGTTCTTTCTGCTCTTTAGTAGACATTCTAGGTGAATATACGCCCTTCTAGTAGAATGTCAAGGTGAGCGGGCTCTATCTTGCCGAGAACGCTCGTCGCCCCCGGCTCGCCATCCTATGCAAACAATCCCCCGCCCCAGCGCTTTTTTACTTCCTGTCATCCCGACCGAAGCGCCGACCCCAGTCGGCGCGCAGTGGAGGGACCTCTCTTCGTTTTTCCCTCTGTGCCACAAGCGCAAACTTCCGGTCCTTCCCAAGCCCCCGCACCGCATACCGAAAATCCCGCACGATATTTCCCATAATCTCCCCAGCGCTCCGACGAGACTACCCTCGAATCTTCTCAGTGAGGCTTCGAAAGCTCCTTCGAAGAAACGCAAAGGTCCATCTTCTCCGGCAAATTCGCGGTGTCGAGTTCGATGGGAACGCTATAGCGTGGCGAATCCACAATCGTTTTGCTGTCGTTGACTATCTCTTCGGCAAATATGCGTACATGCGCGTCGCCAAAGATTCGCAGTTCTGCTACACCGTTTTGATCTGCTTTTTCAAAGTACGTCGCATTACTCAACATTTCGTATTCCGGGGTGTTTTGGTAAACGACATAAGCCCACGCGCCTTCCGCGGGTTTGTTATCGGCTCGCGTAACTCGAACCTTTAGTTTTCGCTCTCGCAGCTGGCTCACCGCAAGATTCACATTCTTGATGTGTTCACCTTCGCCGATTTCCAGAATGCCCGCATCTTCCGGACGGTTTCCGGCCGGATAATACAGCGTGGCATAGGCGGATTCCTCGCTGGGGCCGTTGGGATTGATTGTCAGTTTGTAGCGGCCGGGGGCTAGCCCGCTGATTCGAAAGTGGCCATTCGCGTCGTTTTGGCGAAAGAACACTGGGTTGATGCGCGCGTATCCTGGGTCCGCATTCTTCAACGACACCCAAACGCGTGCTGGTCCGCCGGCGATAGATCGAACCTCACCTTCAATCGTCCCATTCCAAAAAACTGCGAAGTTTTGTTCGCTGAATCTGTTTCGCAGTAGGTTATTCTTGTCCACAGTGCGATCAAACGCTGTTTGAGTATCGGGCAAATTGAGACTCAGCGAGTAGTCGGCGGGCGGCAAAATCTCGCTCTCATAAATGCCCTCTTGATCCGAAGTCAGAATGGTGGTCCCCGCCGGACCGCTTAGCCGAATTCGGGCGCCGGCCAACGGCGACTCCGCCTTAGGCGGCATCGTTAGGTCTGCGTATCCGCCGCTTCGCGCGTCCGTCACTTGTCCTATGATGCGTCCACCACTGAAGTCGCCGGATTCGCGCAAAACGCGCATCTCAACCGCCGAGTAAAGGGCGGGCCGCGTTCGCGTACAAACTCCAGTTTCCACAATCGGAAGATACCTCGTTAAAAGCCCTCCGGCTCGATTGCCATCAATAAAATAATTCTCCCCCTCCCAGAATATGTTGTTCGTCAGCAGCACGAACCGTGGAGTGCGCGCACCCAGCCCCCAATAACGCTTGTCCACCTTCCCGATCGCCCACTCTCCAGCCCATCGTCCTGAAACTTTCTTAACGTGACCAACGCGAATTAACCGCGCCGTGAACACTGTCTGTCCGGAGAAGATCGGCTCATTAAATGGCTGCCTCCAGCCGCAGTCCAAACTATTGGAGGTGGATCGCCACATCGTAAATCCCACGGTTGCTGCTACATCTAAGAGCACAACCGCCAGGCATCCGGCGAACATCATTGCAAGCCGTCTACCCAGAGGTCCCGGCCGTTTGGCTACTGGGGCAGTCCAGCCAAGCCTCCAAGTCCCCAGCCAAAAGCCGCCGAACGCACCAAAGAGCGTCGCTGAAACTGCCAGTCCACTTAAAAGCGGCCAGCTCCATAGCGAAAGTCCGAACGCAAGACTCGCAACCGTCCCTGAAACCAGGAACGAGTAAGCTGCGATCTTCCGGCGCCGTCTGAGGACGAGCATCAAGGCGAAAGGAAGCAAGAAGAGTGCCCAAAAAAAGATAGCGCGCGACAGGATCGGCAGGTAAAACTGCGAGTTGCCATCGGCGCCAGTAACCTGGAAGGCGGAACCAGAATACCCAAAACACAAGGCGCTCACCGGCGCAAATCCGAGAAAAAGAAATCCACCACGACGCCTGTCGCGCATTGCCACAACCGTCGCGACGAGAAACCCTATCCCGAACAGCCAGCCGCCGATGTAGCCAAACCATTCCGCAGTCCAACTAGGTGAGGCTCGATCTTGTGGCACCCACGCTTGACCGGCCAACACGATGGCTAGAAAGCCGCCACTAGCCCCTAACACCAGGACGAACCAGCTCAATACTGTTTTAGTGGCTCGTCGCATTGGGCAATCCGAATACCCTTCCCGACGCCATTGGGTTGGAAAAAAGCCGAAACGACGGCGCTGCTGTCCGTCACGATTTAGACACCGAATACTCGAGGCGAGTTTCCTTGACGGAGCGGTCCGATTGTAGGGTCACTCTTCTGAGGGTGACCGTTCTGTCTTGCAATAGCCCAATCTAATCCGTAAAAACCACGCCCACCGCTACCTGCCCCTTCTCCGTCCCTGCATCAATCCGCACCACATACCCCTTCAACCTCATCGACGATTGCAAGCCGTTCTCCCCCGGCGTTTGCATCGTCACCTGCAATTCCGATTGCAGTTGCGGCAGGTTTTGCAGCGAAATCAGCGCGCCTTGCAACGAAATATCCCGCACCACCGTCTCTTCCTGGAACTCTTTTCCGCCTTCCGTCACTCCGGTTACCTTCGCTCTGAACTGCGCCTCGCGCCGCAGAGACGTGCGCGTCCCCGGCATGTGCGCCTGCACGCTGTCTGTCGCTCCCGCCGAGCCCAGCGTAATCACCATGCCTTCGCTCGCCGCAAACACCGAATCAAACTCTTCCCTCGCCTGCCGCAATATCGAATCCACCATGCGGTCCGTCGAATCCGGATCGTGATGAAACAGCACCAGCGTTTTCGCGCCAACTTCACGCGCCAGCTTCACGCCTTCTTGCCAGGACGAATGCCCCCAGCCCTTCCGCGTCGTCTTCAGTTGCTCCGGCGTAAACTGCGCATCATTAATAAATATGTCCGCGCCAGCCGCCAGCTCCCGCAAACTCTCGTCCAGCTTCGCATCCCCCGGCTCATTATCCGTCGCGTAGACCACTGTCCCCGCCGGCGTCTCAATCCGAAACCCCAGGCATCCCTGCGGATGATTCAGCCACTTCGCAGTAATCTTATTTTCCCCAATCGTGAACGAGTCTCCGCCTTCCACTTCCTTGAACTTCCTCTTCGCGTTCATCGCCGACATGTCCACGGGAAAATACGGCAGCGCCATCTGCGCTTCGAACACTTGCTTCAAACTGTCGCGTCCCAAAAATTTCGAACGAAAACTGTAAAAATGAAATTCATTATTCTCCGCATAGAGCGGCGCAAAAAACGGAATCCCCTGAATGTGGTCCCAGTGGTAGTGCGTCACGAAAATATGCGTCGCGGGATTTCCGCCGCCATTCGGCGTTCCCCATCGGCTGCCCAGCATGCGCAGCCCCGTCCCGCAATCCAGAATAAATTGCGTTCCGTCCGGCGCCGTCAATTCAAGGCAAGGCGTATTTCCGCCGAAGCGCCAGGTGGCAGGATCCACCGTCGGCGTCGACCCGCGAACACCCCAGAAACTTAGCTTTGCGATGGGAGCCGTCATGTCCCTCGGCGCACACTTTGCGCGCAGGCCATTCCCGCCGCCACACGAGCGGATAGGGAAGCTAGTTCGATGTTGGCAGCCACGGCCAAATGCGTCAATGAATTCGCGACGGGGACGTGTCAAACTTCCCACTAAGCTCGCGGGGGCTGCGGATCGCGGCTAACCTGCGTAAAATAGAGCAAATAGACGGCATGGACGACCATTCTCCTAGTCACGACCACGCAAGTGCTCACGACCCCGAGCACGGCCATCACGATGGCCACGTCCATCACCCCCATTCGCACAGTCACCACGGCCACGACCACCCGCCGCTGCGCCCCTCGGTTCTGGCCTGGGCCATGGTCGCCACTCTCGGCCTAGTCGTCGCAGAAATCTTTGGCGGCATCCTCGGCCGCTCTGTCGCCTTGCTAAACGACGCTGTCCACAATCTCTCCGACGTCCCCGCTCTCGGCATCTCCTGGCTGGCCATGCGCTGGGCCGCGCGCCCCGCCGACAGCGAAAAGACCTACGGCTACCACCGCGCCGGCATCCTCGCCGCTTTCACCAACGCCATCTTGCTCGTCCTGCTCTCGCTCTGGCTCGGCTACGAGGCATTCGAACGCTTCCGATCTCCCGTCCACGTCGTCGAAAGCTGGATGATTTGGACCTCCCTCGCCGCTCTCGCCGTCAACGGCGGCATTACGCTGGCTCTCGTCCGTGGACGCGGCGACCTGAACCTTCGCAGCATCTTGATTCACAATTTCGGCGACGCCCTCTCCAACATCGCCATCATCGTCGGCGCCGTCGCCATCCGAATGACCGGCGCGCTCTGGATCGACCCGCTCCTCGGCATCGCCATCGGCCTCCTCGTTCTCTGGTCCAGCATCGGTATTCTCCGCGAATCCGCACACATCCTGCTCGAAGGCCGGCCGAGAGAAATGCACGTCGAGGAAGTGGCGCGCGCGATCCTCACCGTGGACGGAGTGCAAGAAGTGCACGACGTACACATCTGGTCGCTTGGTGGCGGGCATAACGCGCTAAGTCTGCACGCGCGGATTCCGGATATGCATTTGGATCAGTGCGAGCGGCTGCTGCGGGCGATTCAGGAAAAAGCAGCGAAGGAATTTAACATCGACCACACTACCGTGCAGCTGGAACGGGCTGGATTGCCTGCTGTCTCGGGATATGTCATGCCCGAGCCTGTGAAAAAATAAGAGCGGTAGAACACGCTAGCTGGGTTGGTCGCTTTTCGCTTTTCGCTTTTCGCTTTTCGCTTTTCGCTTTTCGCTTTTCGCTTTTCGCTTTTCGCTTTTCGCTACTGCTCACTACTCACTCGTTGCGCTGGGTGGCAACGAAAACACAGACCACTACACAGGCATACGGAAAGTCAGACCGCGCTGCTCGTTGAATTGTTGCGTGGCGTCTAGGTCGAGCTTGTCGGCGGTGAGGGTGCGGCGCAGGCCTTCGGCGGTGATGTAGCGGAGCGTGCCGTTTTCCCATGCGTAGGCGGTTGCAAAAAAGACTGTGCCATCGCGGCGAACGAAGACATACGGTTCGGCGGGCAGCTCGGCGACGTCTTGCGACGGCGAAGCGGCGGGCGGGCGATTTTGACGCGTATCGTAATCGCCGGGCCTTCTTGTAGGTTGTGCCGGTTCGGACTGCGCGGTGTCCACTTGCTGCGCGTCCGTTGCGGGAGCTTCCTCTACATCCTCAGGAAAGAGTGGAAAACCGAATCCGCCGCCAAAGAAAAGTGGAAAAAACGCGCTGTTGAATCCGCGATGGCGATCTCGGTCATGGATTCCATTGGGATGCGTGGCAGCGAGATGCGCGTAGTCAAAACCAAGACCAGGGACGATGTCCTGCGAACGCAGAGGGTGGCCAGACCCTACGGAACCAGTGCGGTGAACCGGAGTGCCAGATCGCGGCGAGGGGCGAGCGACGATCGCTCCTGAGCGTGTGCGAACGTAACGCGGATAGCCTGCGTAAGAGTGACCTGCAGAACTGACGTGAGGTGCGGCTGCTGGAGCGGGTGCGGCGCGCATGGCGACGTGAGGGGCGGGCGCGGTCATTGCTGGGCGAGCCATTCCGGCTCCCATGCCTCCGCGTTGGGCGGAAGCGATCGCGGGTAGAGCCGCGAGGGAAACAATAGCAATCAGGAAGCGGCGCATGGTGAGTACCTGGGTTCCCGGGCCGCCGGGCCTTTCTTGCGTGTACATAGGTAAGGATGCGCCATGTGAGGCAGGGGTTTCAAGGGAAAGGAAGTGAGTAGTGGGTAGTGGGTAGTGAGTAGTGGCCCGTGATCCGTGGCCCGGATCGAAAAAGCAGATCCCTCGATTCCCTCGGGATGACAACTTTGGGAGATTGGGATGACGGTTTGGGAAGCGATAGGGATGACAGGTTTGAGATGCGGGATGACAAATCTGGGAAGCAATCGTGTTGGGGACCCCCACCCACCCCACCCCCAGTGTTTTTTGTAAGAGTGGCAAACAAAGGGGTTAGGGTTGACGCTGCTCGTAAGAGTGGCAAATGCAGGACTTAAAGTGGTTGGATTTTCAATAAGTTGCGAGCGGTCTGTAAGAGTGGCAAGGAAAGGACTTGCGGGGGAGCTGACAGCTGAGAGCTGACAGCCGACAGAAAGAGGAAGAATCTTGTAGTGGCGTTCGAGGGGGTGGATCACGGCCGGACGCTTCTGGGGGCCCCGCCCGGCCCCCGCCCCCGCCCCGGTTTTTTCGTAAGTGCGGATTCTAAAGGAGATAGTGGGGACGAAGCGGTGCCAGAGAAAAGCAGGACCGAGAAAACCTTTGGCTTGAAGGATGTGCCCCCCCCGGTGTTTTGCGAAAGAGTGCGGAAGAGATTGACGGCAAAGGGTTTAGACAAACACTCTTTTTTGAAGAGTGTGGAAGAGTATGAAAGCCGGGGTGTTAACTTTGTGCGTTTGGTGGCAAAGAGTGAAAAGAGTGAAGGAGCGGAGATTAAAGTGGATGGGCGGAAAAAGAGGGCTAAACACAGAGGCACAGAGTTCACGGAGGAAGGAAAGAGGGACGGGGTGGGGCTGGCGGCGATCCCTTCGTTCCTCAGGGTAAACATGAGGAATGATACCACGAAAGTTACTGATTGTCAATAGCTATATGGATTACTGAGTTGGCATTCGAATGGGGTTGGCGGAAGTTGAAGAATTTTAAGGGGTTGGGCGGGGGCTAACTCATTTGATAAGGCTGTGGAAACGTGTGGAAAAGTTAAAAACGAGGAAACGTCCCGTCTGGAACGTGTGAAGAAATTGGCGAGCGCGAAGGATGAGCAGTGTGTAGACTGCGCTCATGACGAACGAGCCGGCTGCGATTCCTCGCCTTGTTTCGATTAATCGGCAACAACTTATTTTGCGAAGCATGGATGTCGAGAAGCTGGTCGACGAGGACCATTGTGTCCGTGCCATCTGGGAGTTGGCGGGGCGGCTGGACTTGCGCCGCTATCACCAGCAGATTGCCGCTGTCGAAGGAAGCGCCGGGCGCGAACATACCGACCCGCGGCTGCTGATTGGCTTGTGGTTGTACGCCTACAGCCGGGGTATAAGTTCGGCGCGAGAGCTGGCACGGCAGTGCGAGTACGAGCCGGGATGCCAGTGGTTGTGCGGATTGCAGCCGGTGAGTCATCGCACGTTGTCTGGTTTCCGGTCGGAGAACAAGGCCGGACTCGACGACTTGTTCGCGCAGGTGCTGGGGATGCTGAGCGCGGAAGGCCTGATCACCCTGGAACGGGTGACGCTGGATGGAACCAAGATTAAAGCGAACGCCAGCGGCAACACCTTCCGTGGCCGGGAAAAGATCGCCGCGCATCTGGCGGCAGCACGCGAACAGGTGCGGCTTCTGAACGAGGAAGCCGAGAACGAAGAACGACTGGCGCCACGCCGCGCCTCCGCGCGACGGCGTGCCGTGCGGCAACGGGCCAGCCGGCTGGAGGCTGCCTGGCGCGAGGTCGAGCGATTGCAACAGGAAAAGCGACATGATCGCAAGGAATTCGTCGCACGCGCGAGCACGACAGACCCAGAAGCGCATGTGATGAGGAACGGCGAAGGCGGCACCGTGCCAAGCTACAACGTGCAGGTGGTCACTGACACCAAGCACGGCCTGGTCGTGAACGTAGAAGCGACGACTGACGCCATCGATTATCGCCAACTGGACGCGGCGCTGGAGCTCTGCGAGACGAAAGTGGGGGCGCTGCC
The DNA here is from genome assembly GCA_963718785.1 of uncultured Acidobacteriota bacterium. GTDB lineage: Bacteria > Acidobacteriota > Terriglobia > Acidiferrales > UBA7541 > Acidiferrum. Next base: position 510,240 of record CAVQZW010000002.1, read on the forward strand.
GCAGCAGGTCATCGCTGACGGGGACTATACGAATCACGCATCGGTCCAGGCGGCAGCGGAACGCCGCGTGGATTTCTATGGCTCATGGCAGAACAGCTGGAAGGCCAGCGAGCGGGATGCCTTGGGCCGCAAGGCGGCCTTCGTGAGTACGGCTTTTCCGTACGATGCCGAGCAAGACTGCTTCGTTTGTCCCGCGGGAGAGAAGCTACAGCGCCGCGCCGTGCTCAACCGGAGGCATGGCGTGCGTACGCATGTCTATCGCGCACCGAAGGGGGTATGTCGAGCTTGTCCGTCGCGAGATGACTGCGCACCGCCCGGAGCGAGACCCGAGTGGCGCCGTTCGGTAACGCGCATCGAAGAGCCCGAAGCGACGGCGGCCTTCAAGGCCAAGATGAAAACGGAAAAAGCGCAGCACATCTATGCGCAACGATCGCGAGTCGCAGAGTTCGTGCATGCCTGGATGAAGGAGCGCTGCGGCTTGCGGCAGTTCCGCTGCCGAGGACGGCTGAAGGCAACGATGGAAGCAACGTGGGTGTGCTTGAGCTACAACTTAACGCGATGGTTCGCGCTGCGGCGCGGGTTGCGCCCCAGAGCGGTTTCAACGTGAGCCTCGCAACCCTGATGGGTCCATAGAAAAGCAAAACAAAAGCGGCAGGAGAATCGCAGAGACGACGGGCTAAAACATAAAAACGTGACACTCCATCACCAAATCTAATTTCTTCACACGTTCCTGTCCCCGTTTCCCCCCGTTTCCCCGTCTGTCCCCGTTTCCCGTCCCCGTTTCCCCCACGCTTTGCAAAAACGGCAAAGCATTGGCCACCCCCGAAAAAAAACAAAGTCAAAATCATCTCATCTCGTTTAACGTTAGGCTCGGCCACCCGCCGGTGGCATACTTAGCGTCACATCCTAACATCGAGTTTCAACTGGGGGCACAGGGTGCCGCTCAATATGGACGAAGGCCATAAGGGCCCACCAACCCGCATGGGGCACCCGGCAAGACTTTCTCTTCGCCACCCGCCGCTCAACTGGAACGTAACTGGAACGCGGACATCACTTCATTCCGATGGAGCACTCCCGCGGAAAATCATTGAGCAGCATCCATCGCGCAATGATCCGGCAAAGTGGCAGCCACTTGGTAGCCTCCTGCATATGCTCGATCTTATCAAGGCTCATGCTCAACTCGCCGCGTTCCAGAAGCGTGTGTGCAATGCCGCATCGAATCCCGTAAAGATACTTCTCCTTGATCCAAGTCACCTTCTTACCCAGCACTTCCTTCGGAAAGGTGTGGACCAACGCCATTTCGTCCCACGCTCCACGCCAAGGATACAACCGCTTTAAAAGCGCCAGTAAGTCTTCGCGCTTCTCCGGAATCACCTCATAGCTTCGGCTCGCACTTTGCCCCGCTACGAGTTTCGCTTTCGCCTCGCGCCCTCTCCGGGTGATCAAGCTTTCAATTGCTTTGAAGAAACATAGGAACCGATAAAAAGTGCTGTTCGTATTCAAGCCCTCTCGATACACGCTCGCATATTGGCAAAACTCCTCAAGGAAAAATGGTAATGCGCCCCCTCCCCCGCCCCAATTCATTTCGAAGTGCGGCGTCCGCGCCCGGAGTGCGTTTACATGGGTCGTCAGGTCCGTCACCTGGATGGTCTCGACGTGGACTGGGATATCCATGTTGAGCGACCACGCGCTCAGGAACGGCGCAATTTCTCCATACGCCTGCCTCTCCGCATCCTCAACATTTGCCGCATCCAGTTCAGCAATGATCTTCCCTAAAAATCCTTCGTCATTCGTCAAGAACTCGAACCGAATCTTTTTCCCCCCTACTTCGATCAGCATCTTCTCAATGTCATGCGGTCCCCTCTCCCGCAGCGGTTTCGCGATGCGGATATGAGAATCACCCACGATTTGATCGATAAACTTGTGCTCCCGCTCCTTTGTGATCGGATAGCCCGGCCTGGCAAGAAGCATATGAACGCGATACGGTCCCGGACTGCCTCCGATGTTCACGGGACCCTGCGGTATCACCTGGCCCTTCATGATTGGCTGCACCCAAATTTTGTGGTCCTCGCCTGGCACTCCCCACGGACTTACTTCTACCTTCGGCTGTGGCGTGACAGCTCGAAGCGCGGGCACTCCTGCTGCAACGGCAGCGCTTGCTGGCGCGGGCATCGCTCTACCTCCCGGAGCGTACGCAGTCGTAGGAACGGGGACAGCTTGAACCCCTCGCTTGCCATGACAATTTTTTTCTTTCTTCCCGCTCCCGCACCAACAACGCTTCTGCGGTCCCGGTCGATATCCGCCACCGTACACGTTCGCCTCTCCTCCTAAAATCTAAGGGGCGGCCGAAGCCGCCCCGAGTAAATCACGGACTTGGTTGCTATCGAGGAAGCGCCGGATGTCCCGCTCCCGGATACGAGCCGACCGATATACTCGCTTTCGGCGTCGGCATTCAACGGGCGGGTGGCGCATGCTATGCCTCTGAAATGATTTTTGTTTTCATGGTGCAGACGGCGCGGCGATAGAATAGCCTTACTTGGTGATGCAGTAAAGATTCTAGGGTGGCCTTCGTTCTTATCGAAGGCCACCCCCGGAAAAAACAAAGGCAAAAGCATCTCGGCGGATTACGGTTGCCCACCCGCCAATTTCATTATCTCCGAGGCTTTCTTGCCAACTCCCTTTCGCCAAAGTGCAGCCAATCATTGAGCTTTCTGTAGGGCTTTGATAGATCGCTTTCTTTTCCATCATCGCTCGTTGACAATCCGGGAATCCAGCATGGTGGAGGCGTCATGATTCCTAGATGCTTCGCTATGGAAACAACAAGATAATATTGATCCTCTTGCTTATACAGATCGAGAGCTTGGTAGCTCGAATAAGGTTTAGGAAGTTTTCCTTTATCGAGACCACCAAAACAGACGGGGATTATTTTCTTATTTGCCAGCCATGCCGCGCCTGCTTCGAAATTGACCCACGGTCGTTTTACTGAAGCCTTGCTCAACATCAAAACCAGTATTTCCGCTTCGGCTAGTTCTTCCTTAATTTTCTCCAGCCATTGATCTCCGGCAAAGACTTGATATCTATCAGAAGCAAGAAATGAGCTCGCCTGCTTCCCTAAAATCTCACGGATAAATCTATGAACCCCTTCTGCGACATCCCCCTCTTCGTGGATGAAGCTGATGAAAACTTTTGCCACTCTTTCCCTCCGCTCACATCCAGGACTTGCGCACAGCGATTTCGAGTTCGTCCTGTCTCGATTTTATCCAGGACGCATAGTGTTTTTGCGTGACCATGGTGTTTTGGTGCCCAAGCAATTTCGACACGCTTTCGATCGCGACACCCTTCTCAAGCATGGCGACGGCAAACGTTGTCAGGAAGCGATGAGAATTCCAGACGACCGGCGCCGGCGGGGGGAAGAGATAGTTTTCTTTTCGATGACCGCGCACTAGATTAGCATACCACTTCCGCACTTAGCCGAGGATGGAAGGTGGGTGCCGCACCTGGTGCGGCACCCACCAAACAAATCAAAACCAAAAGCACAGATTCTGACTTAATTGCTGCGCCCCAGCCACCCAGACCGGACGTCCGCTGGGTGGGCCTGGTTAGAAGTTATCCTCCATCTGTGGTTCGGCAACTACGCGGTGGTCCAGAGAATGTCGATTTTTCTTTCGACGGCGGCGAAGTTGTGGTCGCTTGTCGCGAGGGAGGCTTTGCGCTGGGCAGCCAGGGCGGCGGCGAAGCAGTCGGTATAGGGGAGCTTCTGATCGGCGCGGAGTTCGGCGGCGGCGCGGGTCAAGTCGAGGTTGGCATCAACGACTTCGATGGGTAGCTGGCTTATGTCTTCGATGATTTTGCGGGCAACGCCGGGACCGTGGGCGCGCCATGTGGAATAGTAGACTTCGCCCCAGTTGACGACAGACATTAGCAGCTGCCGTTTGCCAGCAACGCCGAGATGGATGAGTTCCTCGACCTTGTCCGCGCCGGGGCGGTTTTCGAAGAAGGTCATGACAGCGCTGGCGTCGAGAACGACTCGTTTCATGGCTTAGGCCTTCAAAGACAGGGGCTTCATGACCAGGCTTTAAAGCTGGCGCTCGCGTTTACGGTCGTCGAGAAGAATTTTCAGCGTGGATGGGCCAGTTCTTAGGGAGCCGCGGAGGCTGCGGACAAATTCTGGTGTGAGGGGCTGGAGGACCAGGCGGTTCTCTTCCTCGAGGAAGGCGACTTGGGTACCTTCGCGGATGGCGTATTTGCGGCGGAGCTTTGCGGGGATGACGAGCTGGCCTTTGGTGGTGACGGTGGAGACTTCGGTTTTCATGAGTTGGCCTACTGAAGAAAAGTATACTTTAGTTCGAAATGTAAGTCTAACTTTCATTTGGCTTACCTCTGGGCTTTGTGAGCATTTTGTGAAAAGAAGAAAAAGATAACGCAGAGGCACAGAGTTAACAGAGCCTCGCAGAGAAGAAGGGGAGAAAAGCGGATCCCTCGCTTCGCTCGGGATGACAGTTCTTCGGGCTATCGCGCTTGACGGAGGATTGGGTTTCGCGCGCGTTCCCAGGACGAGCAGAAAGGCGTTAAGATGGGCGGCATGAGATATCCACCGGATCGGCGAAGTTTTTTGATAGCGGGCGGGCTTACGGCGCTGGCGTCGACGCGCGTGCTGGGGGCGAACGATACTTTGCGTATTGGAGTGCTGGGAGCGGGCGGGCGGATGAACGACCTGCTTAATGCGGCGGAGAAAGCGGGGGCTTACCAGATTGTGGCGGTGAGCGACGTGTATGGGCCGAGGCGGGACGCCGTCAAGGAACGATCGAAGGGGATTGCGACGACGCACTTGGATTATCGCGAAGTGCTGGCGAAGGAGATCGACGCGGTTTTTATTGCTTCGCCGGACCACTGGCATGTGCGGATGGCGATGGACGCTTTGGCGGCGGGGAAAGACGTCTACCTGGAAAAGCCGGTGACGCACACGCTGGAAGAAGGCGAGACGCTGACGCGAGCGGTGCGCAAGGGCAAACAGATTTTGCAATGCGGGATGCAGCAGCGGAGCTGGAGCCACTTTCGCGATGCGGTGGACCTGATTCAGGGAGGGAGCCTGGGGCGCGTGCCGCAAGTGAGGACGTATTGGTGGCAGAACTACAGGGCGTGGATGGTGGGCGGCAAGCCGACCGACACGCAGGCGCTGGACTGGAAGCAGTGGCTGGGCGGGGCGCCGGAGCAGGCGTTCAGCGAAGAGAAATTTTACCGGTGGCGCTGGTTCTGGAACTTTGGCGGCGGGGCGATGACGGATCTGTTTACGCACTGGATCGACGTGGTGCACTGGGCGATGAAAGCGGACCAGCCACGCGAGGCGCAGATGCTGGCGGACAAATATGTGTTTGAGCAATGGGATTGCCCGGACACGGTGCAGGCAGCGCTGCGGTATCCGGGGTTCGATGTGGTGTATGAAGGGATGATGGCGTCGTCGATCGACGACGGCGGGTTGGAGTTCCGCGGAACGGACGCGACGATGAAGCTGAACCGGAACGGGTTTGGCGTGTATCGCGAGGGCGTGTCGGGGAGAGAGAATCCGGTGCTGCGGGCGGAGAGCTTTCGCGACGGGACGATCGACCACATGCAGAATTTTTTTGAGTGCATCAAGAGTAGGAAAGAGCCGAACGCGCCGGTGGAGACGGGCGTGGCGGCGGCGCGGGCCGGGCACATAGTGAATATGGCGTACCGGCGCAAAGGTCAGATTTCGTGGCCGGAGAAAAGCCCGGCTTGAGCGCGTTGAGCGTTGGCGTTGGCGCAAGAAGAGTGGCTGCGGAACTTCTACCCACCGAGCGTTGATTTACGGCATAATCCCGCCGCACAGGGGCAGCACTTAAAATTCGAGCGGCAATCAGGGAGGATTCAGTGAGCGATCGTCCATGGAGTTCCACGGCTCCTCCAGGAGAATTTCGGACCTACATTTCGACGGAAGAGAGCGTGAAGGAATTCACCGTGCGGGCGGTGATTCTTGGCGCGCTGTTTGGATTGCTGTTCGGCGCGGTGAGCGTGTATGTGGGATTGCGCGCGGGGCTGACGGTGTCGGCGTCGATTCCCATTGCGGTGCTGTCGATCAGTATTTTGCGGGCGTTTGGGCGGTCGACGATTCTCGAAAATAATATCGTGCAGACTACCGGGTCGGCGGGAGAATCGCTGGCGGCGGGAGTGATGTTCACGATTCCGGCGCTGATTTTTCTGGGCTTTGGATCGGAGTTTACGTTTTGGCGGATTTTTCCGCTGGCGCTGCTGGGCGGATGGCTTGGCGTGCTGCTGATGGTGCCGTTGCGGCGGCAGTTGATTGTGGGCGAGCACGGCAACCTGGCGTTTCCGGAAGGCACGGCGTGCGCCGACGTGCTGGTGGCTGGAGAGCGCGGCGGGTCGTTCGCAGGGCGCGTTTTTTGGGGAATCGGGCTGGGCGGCGTGTACACGTTTTTCATGAATACGTTTCAGGCTTGGACTTCGCAGCCGGAAGCGCAGCCGAGTTGGTTTCCCGGGGCATCATTTCGCGCGACCATTACTTCGGAATATCTCGGAGTTGGATACATCATTGGTTCGCGCGTGGCTGGAATCCTTTTTGCGGGCGGCATTGTGTCGTGGCTTCTGCTGATTCCGGCGATCAAATTTTTCGGCCAGCTCGCGAGCAACACTCCCATTTATCCCTCGACGGTTCCCATTCCGCTGATGAGCCCGGATGCGATCTGGAAAAGCTACATTCGGCCGATGGGAGCGGGGGCCGTTGCGGCGGCTGGCTTGATTACGCTGCTTCGCACTCTTCCCACCATCATTAAGGCATTGCGCGCCGGACTGAAGGACGTTCGCTCGCAAGGGGCCGGAGAAGCCGCCACAAGCCGTATCGAGCGCGACATTCCCTTGCGATTGGTGATCATCGGCTCGCTCGTCATCGCGGTGATGCTGTGGGTGCTGCTCACGTTCCATCCGATGAAGGGCGCGAGCGTTTACTGGTATCAAAATCTATTCGCGGCGATATTCGTGGTGGTTTTTGGATTTCTTTTCGTGACTGTGGCTGCTCGCATCAGCGGACTTCTCGGCAACTCTTCCAATCCGATCAGCGGAATGAGTATCGCTACGCTGATGGCCACTTGCGCGATCTTTTTCTTCGCTGGATGGACGGCGCCGAACTATTCCGTGCTGGCGTTGATGATCGGCGGCGTGGTTTGCATTGCGGCGGCGATTGCGGGTGCCACTTCGCAGGATTTGAAAACGGGCTATCTCGTGGGCTCAACCCCGTTTTATCAACAGATGGGACTTCTGATTGGGGTTACCGTCTCGACGCTGGCGATTGGCACAACACTCAACCTGATGAATAAAGGGCTGGAGCGTTATCTGCCCACGCAGATTCCTGTGACTCTGGAGGCGCTTCCTTCCGGCGTAAAAGTCGAGAATCCCACTTTCGTCTACCAGGGCAATACCTACCAGCTGATCAATTCGCTCGGCTCGCATGAAGTTCCGGACGGCGAATATTTGTACGACAACCGCACGCACCAGATCGAATACCAGTGGGCGCAAGGCATCGGCAGCGACAAGGCTCCGGCACCGCAAGCGCGACTGATGGCGACGGTCATCAGCGGGATTCTTAATCAGCGGCTGCCGTGGCGACTCGTATTGATGGGCGTGGCATTGGTCATCGCTGTTGAGATTCTCGGCGTGCGCTCGCTGGCGTTTGCCACCGGCTCTTACTTACCTCTTGGCACGACAGCGGCGATGTTTGCGGGCGGCCTGATCCGCTCGCTTGTTGAAGCTATGTCGAAAGGAAAGAAGGACGATGGCGAAGCGAGCCCTGGGGCGCTTTATGCGAGCGGCTTGATTGCGGCGGGGGGTGTGTTCGGTTTACTAGGAATCGTCATCAATCTTTTTCAGGATCCTGAAATTGCTACGCATGTGCCTGGCTGGTTCGCCGGCCTCCTTCGTCTGCCCTGGCGCGTGGACCTTTTCGCTTTGGGCCCGAAGTATTGGGCTTACCTTGCTCCCGACGATAAGCTGCCCGTTCCGACGCACGCACAGTCCATTCTCGGCATCGTCATGTTCGGACTGCTGGCCTTTTCGCTGTATCACTTCGCGCGGAAAAAACTCAGCTGAGAAGCCGATCCCGCGAATCGAAAGCCTGAGCAAACTGAGAAATACTGGCCATATGGCCACTTTGACGGGGGCATTCCAACGCCGTAAACTTTAACGATGGGAACTCCGTTCCGCGCCGGCCGCCGCAATTTCGATTGGCGCGGATTCATCACGCCTGGCGTCAAGCTGCTCGTGCTCATCTGCACCGGCGTGTTCCTACTCCAGACAATCATCGGCTTGTTCTTCGACGTAAGGGTCTCGTCCTGGGTGATTCACTTTTTCGGACTGGTCGCCCTCGGTCCGGTCCCGGGTCTCCGGCTGTGGCAGCCGTTCACATACATTTTCCTCCACGGCAGCATCTGGCATCTGTTGATCAATATGCTTTTTCTCTGGATGTTTGGACGCGAACTTGAACTCGTCTGGGGAAAGAAACGGTTTCTGAATTTCTTTTTTTTGTGCGGCGTTGGCGCGGGGCTGATCGAAATTCTTGTGAAGGTCATTCCGATGTCGTGGGGCCACATACCATCGGATATTCCGACTGTCGGCGCGTCGGGCGCGATTTTCGGAATTTTGATGGCGAATGCGATTCTGTTTCCTGACCGGCGGATTTGGCTTTTCCCATTACCGGTAACGATTCCGATGCGGCCATACGTCGCTGTCATGGGAGCGATCGAATTTTTCGGCACGTTGGGAGCAGGCGGCGACGCTGTTGCACACGTCTGCCATCTTGGTGGAATGCTGGTGGCGTACCTTTATTTGCGGCGCGGATCTTTTTTGTACAGCGTGCGGAATAGCGTTTCGGACTGGCAGCATAAGCGCAACCGCAAACGCTTCGACGTGTACATTAACAAACACAAGAACGAACCTCCTTCCCGTCCGGACCGCTGGGTCAATTAGACTTTAGTGCCGCACAACCATCTCATACTAATCACGATCATCATGAGTCGTATGCGATATTTGAGAACGCGATACGATTCAAATGTGTGAGAGGCGCAGTCCCATGCATTCTTCGAATCAGAACGGGAAACAAGGCTCTTGGGGGACTCGACGAGAAACGCGGTGGAGAATAATATGGATTCCATGAAGAATTCTGCGAAAGGAACCGAAGAGTACTTCGAAGAACCGGCAAAACACGCAGATTCGAAGAAAGTGGATCGAATTCTAGCCCGCGGGTAAGGGGAATCCGCCGGTTGAGGGGGACGAACTGCCAGCGGGCTACGTTATCTGGAAATTCAAGAAAAAAGCGGGACGAATTAGCCGAAGTTGTTTCCGCATCTACGGGGCGGCTCTACGACAAAGCAGCAGGGAACCCTCAGGCCGGACCGCCAATCACGTGGAACTTCATGAAGTTGGTGGTGCCGCGAATGCCCATGGGGGTGCCTGCCACGATGCCAATGACGTCGCCTTTGCGGACCAGGCGTTCATCAAGAAGGCGCTTTTCGGCCACGGCGGCGAGGCCGTCAATTTTGCGGACATCGGGGATATGACGTGGCATGACGCCCCAGATCAGGGCCATGCGGCGGCGCGTTTCTCCTTCAGGCGAAAAGGCGATGATGGGAACAGCAGGGCGGTAGCAAGAAACCAAGCGCGCCGTGAAACCGCTGTGCGTGAAGACCGCGATCAACTTCATGTGTAGTTCGTGAGAGGCGTGGCAGACGAGCTCGGCGACAGTCTCCGCAACCTTCAATTTTTCCAGCGGCATACGCGGTGGGGAATCCCAATCGCTGGCTTCAGCCTCGGCGATAATCCTGGCCATCATGCTGACGGCTTCGACCGGATATTTTCCAGAAGCGGTTTCTGCGGAAAGCATGACGGCGTCCGAGCCGTCGAATATGGCGTTGGCGACATCCGAGGCTTCCGCGCGAGTAGGGCGAGGATTCTCGGTCATGGATTCCAGCATCTGCGTAGCAGTGATGACAGGCCTGCGGAAGTGGCGGGCGCGGGCGATGATCGTTTTTTGAACGACGGGGACGCGTTCAGGGTTCATTTCAACGCCAAGGTCGCCGCGCGCGACCATCACGCCGTCCGCAACCTGAAGGATAGCATCCAGATTTTCAATGGCTTCCGGTTTTTCGAGCTTGGCAATGATGGGCGTATTTTTGCCGGCACGCCGGATAAGGGACTTCGCTAATAGGACGTCTTCCGGGCGCCTGACAAAACTCACCGCAATGTAGTTCGCGCCATGCTTGAGAGCAAAGGCGAGATCTTCGCGGTCCTTGGGAGTGAGAGCGGGAACGCGGAGCTTGATGCCCGGCAGATTGATGCCTTTGTGCTCGCCGAGCGCTCCGCCATTGATGACTTCACAAATCACTTCCTGGCCGCGAATCTGCTCGACGCGCAATTCGATCAGGCCGTCGGAGAGAAGGATACGGTCCCCGCGATGAACTTCGCGAGGGAGTGGGCGGAAGACGGTGCTGACACGCGTGGTGTCGCCTAAAACCCTGGCAGTGGTAATGACGAAGCGCTGTCCCGTGCGCAGCATCACGGGCCTGCTTCCCGCGAGCGCCCCAGTGCGAATCTTAGGGCCCTGCAAATCGGCCAGGATGGCGATGGGCTTTTCCCGCTCTACAGCAGCAGCGCGGAGCGCCGCAATGTTTTGCGCGTGCTCAGTGTGCGTGCCGTGAGAAAAATTAAGGCGTGCCACATCCATACCGGCATGCAGCAAGCGCCGAATCATGCGCGGCGAGCAACACGCCGGGCCGATGGTGCAAACGATTTTGGAGTGACGAAAAGCCATGATTTGTCGCGAAGGTGAGTTTACAACGTTCCGCGCTTCACGGGCAGAAGACATGAAGCCCTGTAAATGAATTATTTGGATGCGGCGAATTCCGTAACGATGCGTGCGAGGAAACCGACGCCCTTGTCGAACGAGGCCAGCGGAATACGTTCGTCGTCGGCATGCATGCGGCGGGAATCCTCATCGGCCATCGGGAATGGAGAGACGCCGTAGGCCTGTACATTGTGCAGCCGGAGTTGCGCGGAATCCGTCGCGCCAGACGACAAAAATGGAAGGACCGGGGCGCCGGAAAACTCCTGCGACGCAGCCTTGGTAATCGTGACATAGAAGTCGGACTCGAGCGAAGACGGTGGAGCGGCTAGGCCCGCGTCGGGTTGAACTTCGAAGCGGATATTGGGGTCGTTGACGAGCTTGGTGAGATCGGAGAGCAAGACGTCGATGGTATCGCCCGGCAAGAGGCGGACGTTCAGCATGGCGCGCGCTTCGGAGGGAATCACGTTGGCGCGAACGCCGGCGGAAAGCATGGTGGGTGCGATGGTGTCTCGAAGCATGGAATTCCACAGCGGGTTGGTGTCGGAGATGACGCGTTGGGCGTGTTCGCCGCGGTCGGGAGTGTCCAGCGAGCGGATCCATTTGGCGAGTTCGTCGTCTTCGAGAGGAGCGAGTTGTTCGAAATAGCGGCGGACGATGGTAGTGAAGCGGACGGGAGCAGTGTAAGCGCCGATCTTGGCGATGGCCGCTGACAGGTGAACCACGGCGTTGTCTTTTGTAGGCACGGAGGCGTGGCCTGATGGGCCGCGCGCGATGACGGCGACATCCACGGGAACTTTTTCGCTTGCTTGCACGGCGACGTATTCGACTTTGCCGTTCTTCAGGAGGACGCGGCCTCCTTCGTTCAGGGCGAAGCCTGCGGCAAACTTGTCCCAGTATTTAGCAATGAGGATGCGGATGCTGGCTTCGCCGCCTTGCTCTTCGTCGGCGGTGGCGAGGAAAATGATGTCGCGGTTGATGCGGGCGTTGGAACGCTTGAGCGCGATGAACGCGGCAAGATTGGCGGCGAGCATGCCTTTGTCGTCGATGGAACCGCGGCCATACATGTAGCCGTCTTTAATGGTGGCGGCGAAGGGATCGACGGTCCACTTGGATTTGTCGACTCCAACGACGTCCATATGCGCAACCAGCAAGAGGGCGCGAGACGGGTCGGGCATCGCGGCGCTGCGGAGGCGCGCTACAACCGCGCTACGGCCGGGAGCAAGATCCAAAAATTCCGGAGTCAGGCCCTCTTTGGTGAGAATGGCGGCGATGTATTTGGCGGCGGTTTGCTCGTTGCCAGGAGGATTAGTGGTGTCAATGCGGATGAGATCGGCGAGCCAGCCTTCGGCTTCCTTGGCCAAAGCCGTGGTATCGCCGGCCGGAGAACGAGTGGACTCGACAGTAGGCATGGCCGTGGATGGAGCCTGGGCCGTCAGCGGTGGTGCCGCGGCCAGCGCCCACAATGCCAGGGGCAGAGCTGGCACAAGAATGTGCAAACTTCGGTTCCAGTTCACGAAGACTTCCTCCGTCTTTGGTTCGGCCAAAAGGGACCGTCACAGCAACGCTTTGCGGTTATCGCGCTTCATACTAACATGCAGGTATGGGCGCGCATCGGCAGGCTTGGCGGGGCGTTGCGTAAATTCAAATGGTTCGAAAGAGCTGATGGCGGGAGACGGCGCCGCGGCAGGCTGAAGGGTTGATTTCCATTGCGAATCGAGGGGTGAGATGAAGACGATCGTTTCTTTGGTTTTGTTGACATTGCTGGCAAGCGCAATGATTCTCCCGCTGGCGGAGACTCCGGCGGAGGCTCAGGCTCCCACGGGTCCGCAAGGGGCAGCGCCACCGCCGACGGTGAAGCCGCAGGCTCCCGCAACAACGCCGCAGCAAGCTCCGCAGGGCGGAGTAAGCATCGCGGTGGAAGTGCCGGTGGTGACTCTGGACGTAATCGCTGCCACACAACGCGGCGATCTGCTGACGGGATTGAAGAAAGAGAATTTCAAGGTGACGGACGACGGCGTGCCACAGACGATCACGAATTTCGGGCCAACCGAGGCGCCGATTACGATCGTGATGCTGATGGAGTTCAGCAGCCGTGGCCTATACGAATGGTTCGCTTACCAAGCGAAGTATTGGGCGGACGCGTTTCTGCCGAATTTGCAGCAGAAGGACTGGGTGGCCCTGCGGACATTCGATATGCAAATTCACGACGAAGTGGACTTTACGCAAAACAAGGATGAAGTTCGCAACGCCATCTACCATCTTTATTTCCCAGGGTTCAGTGAGTCGAATGTATTTGACGCGGTCTTGAAGACCATCGACGACATGAAGGACGTGAAAGGCAAGAAATCGATTTTGCTGCTGGCTACCGGAGTGGACACATTTTCGAAGCACACTCTGGATCAAACGATGAAGCAGCTGCGGCAGAGCGATGTGACGATTTTTTGCGTGGGACTCGACAAGCCGTACATCAATTTTATTGAATCGCGCGGGTCGCTGGGTTCGCACATGAATTATCTCCAGGGTGAAAACCAAATGAAGACGATTGCGAGCTTGACGGGAGGTTACGCCTGGTTCCCGCAATTTGATGGGGAGCTTCCGGGAATCTTCCACGACGTAGCCGCGTACTTGCGGCACCAATACAGCCTTTCGTATACGCCGACGGCCGGCGGGAAGGACAACAAATTTCATAAAGTGAAGATTGAACTGGTAAACCCGGATGGGAGCCCGCTGGAAATACATGATCAAAAGGGGAAGAAGCAGAAGTGGGTGGTTTACGCGCGCGAGGGATATGAGCCGCAAAAAGCGGGCGCGGGCGACTGATAGCGTCGTCCACCGACTAGTAACCGCGGGTGAAGTCGATCTGGTTGAACATCTCGCGGCCGTCAAACCAACGTTCCAGAAGATCCATGAGGAGAGCAGTTTCGCGATGCCAGAGGCGATCGCTTATGGCGCTGGTGTGCGGAGTGATGGAGAGATTCGGAGCTTTCCAGAGAGGGTTGTCGGGAGGTAGCGGTTCGACAGAGGTGACGTCGAGCGCAGCGCCGCCCAGGGCGCCGCTTTCCAGTGCGCAAATAAGCGCGGCCTCGTCGAGGAGTGAACCGCGGCCAACGTTGATGAGGCGGGCGCCGCGCTTCATCCTGGCTATTTGTGGGGCGCCGATCATGTGGCGCGTCTCGGTGGTATCCGGGGCGGCGATAACCACGTAGTCGGCGTGCGGAAGAGATTCTTCGAGTTGTGAGATAGGGACGATTTTTTCCGCGTGGGTGGCGTCGCCCTTGCCGGAGCGCGTGACGCCCCAAACGCGCATGTCGAAGGCCCGAGCGCGCTTCGCGAGTTCGCGGCCGATAGAGCCGAATCCCACAATCAAGAGAACTTGGCCGCTAAGCTCGGTGAGGTGTTGCGGCTTGTCCCAAATATCTTGCTGCCCCCAGTGCGAGCGATCCTGGTGGCGCGTGGAATCAGGAAAATTCCGCGCGAGCGCGAGGAGCAGGCCCATGGTGTGCTCGGCCATTGGGGGAGAAAAGACTCCGCTGGGATTTGTTACGACGATGCCGGAATCGCGGAGCTCGGGATACATAAGTTGCGCGACGCCGGCGGCGGTGGAGTGAATCCACTTTAGCTTTTTTGCGTGAGTGAGCTGTTCGGCGCGGAGAGAATAGCCAACGAAAATATCCGTGTCGGGCAATTCTTGCGGGAGGCGATCATAGTCTGGCAAATGGAGGACGCGCATTGCCGGCCAGCGCGCGCTGATGGTTTGTGGCATGACAGGCTGCGGACGCCAAAACGTGAAGGGGTGCCAGACGCAGATGACGAGTTTTGTTTCGGATGGAATTGTGCGATTCATTCGCCGGAGCCGCGGTGCTTCCAATAAAGAAGTAGACCGACGATAAGGCCGAGGCCGCCTGTGCCGACGATGAAAGGGCGGGAGAGCGGAAGAGCGAACCAGCAAATCACAACCAGTCCTACGGAGACGATTGCGCCGACAGGTGTACCGGGAACCGTGATAGTGCCGAAAGAAGACCGCGGGCGATTCTGGCCGGGCTCAGGCGTTTTCTTGGAGGCGGGTTCGTAGCTGAGAGTCATTTTACGGCCTTTTGGCGACGCGCAAATCCTGGCCGGTCATGTCAGCGGGTTCGGGCTGACCAAGGGCGGCGAGCATGGTGGGTGCGAGGTCGCGCAGAGAACCGCCGGGTTTCAATTGCAGTTCACCGTCTTCGCTTACGAGAATGAGCGGAACGGGATTAGTGGTGTGATAGGTGTGCGGGCCGCCGGTGTTTGGATCGATCATCGTTTCGGCGTTGCCGTGATCAGCGGTGATGAGCCAAAGACCGCCTCGCGATTTCAGAGTCTGATAAATCTGGGAAAGACCGGCGTCGACGGCTTCGACGGCTTTGATGGTAGCTTCGAGATTGCCGGAATGTCCAACCATGTCGGCGTTCGCGTAGTTCATGATGATGGCGTCAAATTCGCCCTTTTCGATGGCCTTCACGACTGTGTCGGTGATTCCTTGCGCGGACATCTCGGGTTTCAAGTCGTACGTCGCGACTTTGGGCGAGGGAACCAGGATGCGTTCTTCTCCGCCGAACGGCTTTTCGACGCCACCGTTGAAGAAATAGGTGACGTGGGCGTATTTTTCGGTTTCGGCGCAGCGCAAATTCTTGTACTGCAGCTCTTCGAATACTTGGGCGAGAATGTGCTCGAGCTTTTCAGGAGCGATCACGTATTTTAGCCAAGGCCAGTTTTTGTCGTACTGCGTCATCGCGACGTAGAAGAGATTCTTGGGGCGCTTCGCGTCGGTAATTTTGTCGAAGCCGGGTTCGACGAGAGCACGCGTCATTTGGCGCGCGCGGTCGGCGCGGAAGTTGTAAAAGATCACGGCGTCGTCATCGTGAATCGTCCCCACGGGCGCTGCTGAGGCACCTTCGCCCTTCGTGATGACGATGGGCTTCACGAACTCATCGGTGGTTCCCTGCTCGTAGCTTTTTTGTAGGGCGGCGAGGGGATCGTTCGAATGTGTTTCCGCTTCGCCGTGGACCACCGCTCGGTAGGCCATCTCGACGCGCTCCCAGCGGTTGTCGCGGTCCATCGCGAAGTAGCGGCCTGTCAGTGTGGCAATTTCGCCCACGCCGAGCTCGCGCATTTTTTTCTGCAACTGGCGCACGTATTCGCGGCCACTGTTGGGGGAGGTGTCGCGGCCGTCCATGAAGCAGTGGACAAAGACGCGCTCGACCTTTTGTTGCTTGGCCATCTCGAGGAGCGCGAACAAATGATTGATGTGCGAGTGCACCCCTCCGTCGCTCAGCAATCCGATGAAGTGCAACTGGCGCTGCCGGCCGCGTTCCATCGCTTCTTGAAAAAGCGGGACGTTTTGCAGCTGTTTGTTGGCGATGAGTAAGTCGATGCGTGTGATGTCCATGTGAACGATGCGGCCCGCGCCGATGTTCATGTGGCCGACCTCGCTGTTACCCATTTGGCCTTCGGGCAGGCCTACGTAAGGACCCGAGGTATGAATGAGCGTGTTTGGGAATTTCTTCATCAAATCGTCGTAAGCTGGTTTGCACGCAAGCGCGATGGCATTGCCTTTGGTGTCGGCGCGGTAGCCCCATCCATCCAACACGGTGAGTACAATTGGTTTTGGTCGTTTGCCCATAGATCAGCTTGCTGCAATCTCCCTTAGGCCCGCGAGTAAGCGGTCCACTTCTTCGGCGGTGTTGTAATGGACAAGTCCGATGCGAAGGAGGCCACCATTCGCCTCCACACCGAGGCGTTCGGTGAGGTTCAGCGCATAGTAGTTGCCATCCCACGTGAAAATGCCGCGCTCGCCGAGGAACTTTGCGAGCTCGGTGGGAGTGTGATTCGCCAGCCGCACGGAAACGGTCGAGCAACGTTCATGCAGCCGCTTCAAATCGCTGATACCAAAAAACTGCAGACCGGGAATCGCAAACAATCCTTCCGCCAAACGTAGGAACAACGCCATTTCGTGGTCGCGTGTAGCGCGGTAAGACGCCAGCAGCGCGCTGCGCCGATCCGTCACCGTCGCATCGCAATGCTTGCCCAGCTCCGCGAGGTAATCCACGGCCGCGCCGATACCCGCGATCAACTCCTGAACTTGCGTACCTGTCTCCCAGCGGTCGGGAAGCGAATCGGGCGCGGGCCGAACCTTGTAAGGGCGAAAACGCGTCAAATGCTCGCGCTTACCGTAAAGCGTTCCCATATGCGGACCGAAAAATTTATACGGCGAACAGACGAGGAAGTCGCAATCCAGCGCACGCACGTCAATCGGACCGTGCGGGGCGTAATGCACGGCGTCGATGAACATCAATGCGCCCGCGGCGTGCGCCAACTTGGTAATCTCGGCGACGGGATTGATCGTGCCCACGGCGTTGGAGGCGTACCCGACGGCCACAAGCTTCGTGTTCGCATTGATCTTTCGCTTTAAGTCTTCGAGGTCCAGTGTGCAATCCGATTCGTGGATGTCAACCTGGCGAATCACCATTCCCATTTCTTCCAAGGCGCGCCAGGGTGCGACGTTCGCATCATGGTCCAGGGTGGTTACGACAATCTCATCGCCGGGCTCCAGCGTTCGCCCAATCGCGCGCGCCAGCGCAAACGTAATGGTGGTCATGTTTTGACCGAAGATGACTTCGTCTTTATCGCAATGGAAAAAATCGGCCATTGCTGCGCGCGCGTAGGCAATGATGGCGTCGTTGCTGCGGCTGGTGGCGAATGCCCCACAGGTGTTCGCATTCGACTTGAGGAAATAGTTCTGAACCGCGTCCATCACTTGCCTGGGCACCTGCGTCCCAGCGGGCCCATCCAGAAACGCAGCAGGGTGGCCGTTCACCTGCAATTGCAGCGACGGAAATTGGTCTCTGACCCAGTCAACATCCAGCGGCTTGCTGTCGGCACCATGCATGGCAGGTGTGCTCATTGTTTTCTCCGCCCGCTAGTTTCTCACAGGGCGGGCTGCGGATGAAGCTGCACGCAACCGTGTTAGCATTTAAACGGTTGTTCCTCACTCATGCCGCTTGGCGCCGGCTACAAATCAAATGAGCGGCCAGGAACCTGCCGTCTCCGCGCCACGTTTCTCTTTGAGGTGCAAAGTGTCCGAAGCCTTCACGCCGACCGAGCGCACGCAAGTCGTGCGCGAACATCAGCGCGGCGTCTATGACCGCGAAGCCGTTTACAAGATTCTGGATGAAGGTCTTGTATGTCACGTTGGTTTCTCCGTGGAGGGCCAGCCCTTCGTTATTCCCACGTTGTACGCACGCATCGGCGATGCCGTTTACTTTCATGGCTCCGCCGCCAGCCGGATGCTGCGCGGCGTCAGTGAGGGCACTAGCGTTTGTTTGACGGTAACGCTCGCGGACGGCATTGTGCTCGCGCGCTCGGTGTTCAATCACTCGATGAACTACCGCTCTGTCGTGGCGCTTGGCACAGCCACTCTCATCGATGCCCCGGGCGAAAAACTGGAAGCGCTACGCGCCTTCACGGAGAAGATCTTGCCGCATCGCTGGGCCGACGCGCGCCAGCCAAGCGAAAAAGAGCTGAAGGCGACCAGCATTCTGCGTCTGCCGCTGACCGAAGTTTCCGCAAAGATACGGGTCGGCCCGCCGGAAGACGACGCTCCTGATTATGCCCTTCCCGTATGGGCTGGCGTCATTCCACTTCGCACGGTTGCCGATGCTCCGATTCGCGATGAACGCTGCGATCTTGGAATTCCTCTACCCGCTTATGCGGCGAATTACAGGCGGTGAATTGTGAATGAATTTTCTCCCGCGCCCGTGAAACCCCGCGTAAATATTACGGCCCTTGAGGCGCTTGACATCCGCGTAGGCACCATCGAACGCGTCGAGGAAGTGCCGCGCTCCGAAAAACTAATGAAGCTGACCGTGACTTTTGGCGACCATACGCGAACGATTCTCGCTGGAATCGGAAAAGAGCGCGCCGATCCGCGTGAGGTCGAAGGCCGTCAAGCGCTCTTTGTCGTTAACTTGGAGCCGCGCAAAATGGCCGGGGAGATATCCGAAGGGATGTTATTTGATATTGGCTACGCCGATGGTGTGACTCCAGCGCTTGCGGTACCAGAGCGGCGCGTTCCCAACGGCACGAGGGCAGGTTAGAGGCTCACTGGCGGACGGCGCGCAAGAAATCGGCAAGCAGGCCGTATCCGGTGGCCTCGACGCCGGGATTGTGCTCGACGAGCGATAGTCCAAACACGTCCAGATCGAAACGAATCGCCGAACTGCTGCCTTCTAGATTTGCAAGCGGATCCGAGGCCAACAATATTTCTGGCTGCACGCTGCAGTCCACACTGTCGCCGCGCCGCTCCGCCCGGCAGACCAGTTTGTAGCGCATCCCGGCCGCCCTCACTGACCGAATTTTCTCTTCGCTGAGTTCGCGGATGCCCGTGCGCTGCACCTGCTCGAGCCGCACATTCGCACCCATCAACACAATCGCGAGAGCGACAACCTTTACGGCAGCATCCCAGCCGTCCAAATCCGCCGTCGGATCCGTTTCCGCGATGCCCATGGCCTGCGCGCGTTTCACGGCGTCTTCCATAGAGCGGCCCTTCTCGATTTCCGTGAGCACGACATTCGTTGTGGAATTTAAAACTCCGGAGAAGCCGCGAATGTCCGTTGCAGGCAAGCCATAGGGAAACATCGAGAAAACGGGAACGCCGTCCATGACAGTCGATTCGTAAAGGAACTGGCGGTTCTTTTCTTTCGCAAGCGCGGTGAGCTCGTGGTAGGCGTGAACGATGGGGCCCTTGTTGGCGGTGATGGCGTGCATGCCGAGTTCGAGGGCAGTCCTGAGATGTTCGGTGGCGGGCTGGCCGGTTTTCACGTTGAGCGAAGTGGCTTCAAAAAGAACATCGGCGCGAGATTTTTCCAGCCACTCGCGAAGGCCGCGCGGCTGCGATGTGTTTCCATGCTGAATCAGCGAATGGCCGTGCAGCGCGGCAAGGGGATTGAGGCCGTCGGGATCGGCGATCCAGCCTGTGCGACGCGTGGCGACACCTGTCAGGCGCCAGCGAATATCGTAACGCCGGCGCAGGTCGGTCTCTTTCGAGATAAGCAGGCGCAAGAGGGCGCGGGCCACGTTGCCCATGCCGACGATGGCTAGATTGTAGGACGGCATGAGCCGTTCCTCCGGGAGGAGACAAGCAGAACTGACCGGAATGTCAGTCCCGCCGTGCGAGGCTACACATTAACGATAGCGCGAATCAATGCGCGGCTACGAGTTTCGCTGCGGCCTCGGCGATTAACTTCGCTTCGTCCTGCAAGCAACGCGCGACAACCACGACGCCTTCGTCGGCTTGCTTCCATTCCTTCTGTTCGATGGCTTCACGTACGTACGGCATCGTTTTTGCCGCGTAGCCGGTGTAGAAGCCGGGCGCATAGAGCTGGTGACGATACCACGGGCGATTCGGCAGGCCCTGCTGTGTTATGAATTTGCGTTCGCTCTCGATGAGCAGGCGGTTCACCTCGGCGACCGAAGCCGCAGCAAGTGCGGCGCCGCCGTTTGCGTTGGCGTGCTCTATAGCCTTGCGGTATTCCGCGGCGCTGCGGCTGACGGCATCGGCTGCGTTTTCGAGCGGAGCGAAGTTTTGATATGGCGGAATCTCTTCTTTCTTTGGCGGAACGTACGTTTTCTTCGGATCGGCAGTAGCGGTAAAAACACCTTCGTCGATCTCGCGGTTGCGCTCGCGAATTTCGTCCTGCATTTTCTTCGACAGGTCCTTCAGTTCCTTAACGTACGTTTGCATCGTCTCGGCGAAATTGCTGAACTCGAACGGGAGGAGATCCGCGTCGCCAAGGCGCATCATGGCGCTACCGCCAGTTTGCGCGAGCGCGCGGCCATAGACGAAGTTTGTATCGCTGAAGTGTGTGTACCAGTAGAAGTCGTCATAAATCGAGTGGTAGATGCCGCCGCCATCCTCGCCGCCAAAACCGATATTGAGCGAAGCGACGCCAACGTGCTGGAGAAACGGGGTGAAATCCGAGCCGGAGCCGAGCGCTCCCAGGTGCATGTCGGCGCGGGCGCGGACTTCTTGCTTTTTGTCGCCGGGGGCTTCCTCGATGGCACGTAACTGCTCGCGCTTCCAGGCGGAAAGTTTCGTCTCAGGGTCCTGAATGTCGCGGGCGATATCGTTCATGAACTTCTCGAGTGTGTGCGAGCCAGCCAAACCGAGGTAGCCGCGTCCGTTGCCGTCGGAATTGATATACGCAACGGCGTGCTTTTCCAGCTCCTCGGCGTGCGTTTCTGCCCACTCTGTTGAGCCGAGCAAGCCTTCTTCTTCGCCGTCCCACGCGCAATAGATCAGCGTGCGCTTGGGCTTCCAGCCTTGTTTCACGAGCTCGCCCAGCGCTCGAGCTTCTTCGAGCATCGCGGATTGGCCAGAAATCGGATCCTCGGCGCCGTTGACCCAACCGTCGTGATGGTTGCCGCGAATCACCCATTCATCGGGATAAACCGAGCCGGGAATTTTTGCGATCACGTCATTTACTGGCGCCATGTTCCAGTTCGATTTCACTTTCAGGTGCACTCTGCCTGGACCTGGCCCGATGTGATAGCTGAGGCCGAGTCCGCCGCGCCACGCAGGCGGCGCTATCGGACCTTTCAGCGAAGCGAGAAGTGGCTCCGCATCGCCGTAAGAAATCGGTAGAACGGGAATCTTGGTGATTGTCTGAGCGTCCTTTATGTCCAGACGCTTTGCGTCTTTTGTTGCGCCAACACCCGGAGTCAGCGGATCGCCCGCATAGAGCGGCATATCGGCGACGCTACCGCGCTGCACGCCTTCTCTGGGGCGGTATGGCCCCTCGGGATATACATCGCCCTGCATGTAGCCGTCCTCGTGCGGATCGGAAAAAATGAGGCACCCGATGGCGCCGTGTTCCGCGGCAACCTTCGGCTTGATGCCGCGCCAGGAGCCGTAATACCGCGCGATGACGATGGCGCCTTTGACGGAAACGCCCATGCGTTCAAGCTGTTCGTAGTCGGCGGGCACGCCGAAGTTGACGTAGACGAGAGGAGCCGTCACGTCGCCATCAATCGAATAGGAGTTGTACGTCGGAAGCTGTTCGGACGTCTGGCTCGACGTGGGATCTTCTTTTACGACCGGCTCTTGCAGCTTTGCTACAAATTGGGGTTTGCCATCCGCACCCATCAGTTCAACGGCGCGCTCCTTCGGCGTCGGCATCAAGACGTCGAATGATTCGATGTGAGCGTCGAGGCCAAATTCCCGGAATTTCTTGAGGAGCCAATCGGCGTTGTCCTTGTCATACTGCGACCCAACGTGGTGCGGCCGAGCGGCGAGCGTTTGCATGTACCCGCGTATTTTGTCGGGATCGGGAATGGCGCGCATTTTCTCTTCCCACTGACGTTCGGCGCGTGAGGATTCAGCGGAATAGCCAGCAAGCGTCTGCTCGTCGGCGGTGACGTGCCTCCCGGCGGGCGCCAGGGAAATGCTCGCGAACACAATCGATGCTACCAATGCTCTGCGGTTCATTAGAAAGACCCCCTCGATTTGCGCAGGTATTTTGCCTGAACTGAGCGGCGTTTGGAAACGATTGTTGCAGAATTAGCCGCGGCTACCGGTTTTCAGCAGGATATCCAGGTCATCAGGATGGATGGCGCAGAGTAGCGCGTCTTCGCGGTCGATGTGTCCTTTGCTGATCAACTGGACGAGAGATTCTTCGAGCGCGAAAGAACCCTTCTTCTTGGTCATGGTGATTTCTTGATGGAGGTGCTGCAAGGCGTTGCGGCGAATGTGCTGCCGCGCGCCGTAACCGATCATCAATAGTTCGGCGGCGGGAAAACGCTGGCCGCTTTTGCTGGGCAAGAGAATTTGGGTCAAGACGGCGGAAATGGCCATCGCCAATTCCTGACGGATGGTGTTTTGCCGTTCGTCGGAGAAGGAATCGGAGATACGCGAAATCGTCGTAGCGACGTCGATGGTGTGCAGCGTCGAGAGCACAAGATGACCGGTTTCCGCGGCAGCGACGGCAATGCGCATGGTTTCCGGATCCCGCATCTCGCCTACCACGAGCACATCCGGCGCCTGGCGCAACGCGGCGCGCAGAGCTGTTGGAAAATCGGGAGCGTCGGTGCCGATTTCGACCTGCTCGATGACGCTGCGTATGTGCGTGTGCTCGTACTCGATAGGATCTTCGATGGTGACGATGTGGCGGGCTTCGCGCCGGTTGATGTCGTCGATCAGCGCAGCAAGCGTGGTCGATTTGCCCGAACCCGCGGGCCCCCCGATGAGGACAAGGCCGCGCGGAAGGTGCGCGAGAGTTTCCACCGACGGAGGAAGGTTGAGTTCGCGAAGCGTGGGCACTTTTTGTGGAAGAGCCCGAATTGCCGCAGCGGCGCGTCCGCGTTCGCGATGCAGATTGATGCGGAAGCGGCCAAGCCCGGTGATGCGATAGGAAGAGTCCGAAATTTGAGACTGGCGATAGCGTGCCAGGGCATGCGAACTAAGGGCGGGAAGCACGGCCGCTTCGATTTCAGGGCCATCGAGCGGACGCGTCTCTATTTTTTGCACTATGCCTTTGGCGCGGATGCATACGGGGGCGCCGGCAACAAGGAGCAGATCGCTGCCGCCATGGGCAATCAGGGTCTTGAGCCACCCGTCCAATTGAGCGGCGCTGGCGGACTCTGAGCCCTCCGATGCGCGGAGTTCGTTCAATTCATTGACGATGCGGTCGATTTCCGGCGCTTCATCCATTAGGAACCCCTGTGGCCCAAACGAAGCGTTGCCGGAAAAGTTTGACTCAGCGAGGCTATTTCGTCCAGCAGGAAACACGGCCTCAGACGCAGGAAGCGTCCGCAAAATGGCCCCGTAAAAGAATCCGGCAGAGACTTGCGTCTCTGCCGGCTGAGTTCAACAAATCACTGCCAAAATTATTCCACCGCTCCGGTTTGCTCGGCCACTACAGGCGTGAGCGTCCCGAAGAGGCCGTGGGTTTCGTGGTCCGGACCGGCGGAAAAGAACAGTGTCGTGGAAGGACCAGCGGAGCCGTCGTTGCCGAAAGTCAGAGACCACAGCCCATCGATGGTGAGAATGGAATCGTCGGGATTCTTCACGAAGCCGATGAATTCCTTCGTGAATCCATTGAACGCAGCAACCCAGCCGCTCCCAAAATTGCCAACGAGGATCGAATTGCTGAAGACGCCGAAATCGCGAGGCGTCCACACGATACCCCAGGGAGAATTCATCCAGGGACCATGCTGAAGATGGCCGATGTGCTTGCCATCGGGCTGGTACAGTTCAACGAAGCCATTACCTTCGCCCGCTACGTCATCGTGTTTGGCGGCGTCCTGCTTTGCATACGTGACGAAAAGAGTTCCGCCGACATTTTGGATATTGAACGGCGCGAAGCCGCGCGGAATCGCATCATCGTCGAACATTTCTTCGGAGATGCGCACGGGCTTGAAAGCATTGTCGTAGACTTCCACTCTGCCCGAGCGGAAATTCGTGACGTACAGATAAACTTTTCCGTTTACGAGAGCCGAGGTAGCGCCTTTGTAAACCGCGCCGTTCGGCGAACCTCCCTTGGAATTGTCCACTTCCAGCGTCGCGGCCGCTCCGCCAGCCCATGCAGAGATAGTTCCGTCCTCGGTGACGAAGATGAAAGCTGCGGCCGGCCCGCCTGGGGTTATTAGGAAGTCCGTTGGGCTGCCGTTGTAAACTATGCCTGTGGGTGTAGCCAAAGTGCCTACGGGAGAGCCTTTGGGAGGAGGAATAGTAACGGTTCCCGTGCCGTTGATCGGAATGATCGCCCCGGCGCCAGTATAGAGCGTGGAAAAGCCTGAGTTGTTATCGGATACCCACCAGGGACTCCCGGGCTTCGCAGTGGTCCCTGGGCTGCGCGTCAGTCCCCAGGGATTTACGAGATTGGGGTCAGTAACTGGAGCGACTCCGGGTTGGTCTGAAACTAGATTC
The DNA here is from genome assembly GCA_963718785.1 of uncultured Acidobacteriota bacterium. GTDB lineage: Bacteria > Acidobacteriota > Terriglobia > Acidiferrales > UBA7541 > Acidiferrum. Next base: position 535,058 of record CAVQZW010000002.1, read on the forward strand.
GTTTGCGTGTAATGTTGCGCTTTTGTTAAAGCAGGAAAGAAGGACAGCCCAAATGCCAGCAGTGTTAATGGTTTCCAGGACTTAAACACGTAACCCATTGCTATTCCTCCAGATCGAGATTTATGCAGCGAAACACATCCCATGTGATCGCTACAGCTTTACGGTCTGGCTGGGTAAACGGTCATTGACTGCAAGTTGAATTCCACCACGTTTTATTGCTCAAGAGTCGAAGCCACAGTTGAGAACAAGGAACTTAGAGGATTGCTTCTGGAGAAAGTCGCACTGACGTTCCTGTTTCCCGTAGACAACTACCGCTGCGTATACCGAAGTTGGGAGGGCTTTATTCCGTGAATAGTTGAAGAATGAAAAAAGGAGGAGCGCCGCAGCCGGCGACGATTACGCCCGGCGGAGTGTCAAAAGGGTGATTTCCGGTGGCACGCCGAGGCGCACGGGCGCCCCCACCGTCCCAAGCCCGCGGTTTACGTAAATCGAAGCCAGAGCTGAGGAACGATTTGGAAAGAGGGAGCCGTGGTTCTTCTCAAAAGCGGAAGGTGAGGCGGCGCGGTCATTGGGTGCCGGGGCGAACATCGGCCGCTGGTAAAGTCCAGCTACGTAATCTGTTATGAAACGCGCTGGGCTGAGCCGGTGGTCAAGAATCTCCACCTGAATTTGTCCCCCGTGAGTGTGCCCGGAAAGCGTCAGCTCAATGCCTAATTCCGCCGCGCGATTAAACGCATTGGGATTGTGCGACATCAGGATGTTAGGTATATCGCGCCGTACCAGAGGTTCGACGCGCTGGAGCAATTGCACTCTACGTCCGCCGTTGGTGCGCTCACGCTGATAATCGACGCCGATCAAATTAAACGAATCGCCGTGGAAGGTAAGCTGCGCATTTTCACTGCGTAGCAGCTTCATCCCCGCCTGCGCGAAAAGGTACTGTGCCATATCTTCCGCGCGGGCATAAATTTCGTGATTGCCGTTGCAGCCCCAGACTCCCAGAGGCGCGCGCAGCCCCTTCACTTCGTCAATGCAATCGGCAATCGGATCGCCTGCTCCCGTAATAAAATCCCCGGTGACCAGGGCGAGATCCGCAGCCAAATCGTTCGCCATACTTACGGCGCGGCGCACCTGCAAGCGTGGCATGTAACTGCTCAGATGAATGTCGCTGATCTGGACAATCTTCATCCCCTCAAGTCCAGCGGGAAGATTGGGCAGCGGCAGTTCCACTCGATGTACCTGGTAGTCCAGCCGCTCCGCAGCAAAGCCATACACAGCCGTAAGAAACGGCCCGGCACCTGCCAGCGCAGTAGCCGTCTTAAAGAAATAGCGGCGCGAGGGATCGGAAATGATTTCAGCGGCGGTCGGAGCGGAGGCGTGTGGCACGGTCACTGCCGGTGCAGCCAGTACTTGTGCAACAGCAGGGTTCTTTTTTAGGTGATACGCCGCGCGGAACCACGCCCACACGCGATCAATGCCACGCACAAATTTCATTGCCAGCCAGGCGAACAGTGCGCTAAAAAACCACAGCCCGGCAAAAACCGTAATCAGATTGACGCCAGAAAGAATGTGCCCCCCGCGCCCCATGCGGAACCCGTCCGCAGTGGCACCGATGATGAGCACTAAGAGCGTTACGTAGATCAGACGCGCGCCAACGCGCAACCCCTGGCTTCCCCAATTGGAGGTCACCCGCCAAATGGCCCTATACCAGAAGCGCTGCGACAAAAACAACAACCCCAGGACGCCAAGGCCAATCAGGGTTCGCAATATCAACCAGGTCCAGTTCAAAGAAAGAAGCCTCCCGGCACGAGCTACAAGCTTAACACGCCTGCCGCCGCCGATTTTCCATGACGCCGGCGAGCCTCCTGCGTAAGATGAACCCCGGCCAAAAGGTCAGGTCTCTGCCGCTCCAGGGGAGAAACACTTGGCCCTGGCGCCCGTCAGAGAGTGTGTGCCTGCCCAGGCCGTCCAAATACAGGTCCGACAGCAGGTCAAATGGCAAGAAAATGTCGAGTAGGCAGAAACGAGGAGAGAAACGATGAAGAGTCTTAGTAAGTGGGGGGCCTTGCTAGTTGCAGTAGTGCTCGCTGCGATGCCGGCACTGGCTCAGGACGCCAAAAAAGCTGCACCACCCAAACCCGCACCAAGTCCATCTCAAGCCGTCTTGGAAACGTGGAACGACATCGGCAGAAAGCTGATCGCTATCGCCGAGGATTTGCCGGAAGACAAGTACGACTATAAGCCGAATCCAGACTCACGAACGTTTCTGGCGCAACTGATTCACGTTTCGGCGTCTATGTACTACTTCACGGACCCCGCTCAGGGAAAGAAGCCTCATCTGCCAGATGATCCGAAGCGCGAGGATTTGCACTTGAAGACCAAGGCTGACGTCGTGGCCTTCGTGAAGAAGTGCGTGCAGGACGGCGCGGATGTAATCAAAGCGAAAGGCGACAAAGGGATGAACGAGAGCGTCGCCGCCGGCGGGCCGACCTTGAGCCGCATCGGTGACCTGGCCTACGGCTTGGCCGAACATTCCGGCGAACATTACGGCCAGCTCGTCGTTTATTACCGCATCAACGGCTTGGTGCCGCCCGAATCGCGGCCCAAGAAGTAACGCTGAATCGCATCGTACTTGGAACGGGCGCGGGGCTTTTTCCTCGTGCCCGTTTTCTTTTGAGTTCTGGAAAGTTCTAGGAAGTTGCGGCCCCAGCGGCGCCATTCTCTAACATGGCGGCTAGTTGTTCAGGGTCGCTGGTCGGCGGCAAGCAGGTTTGCCCCGCGCAGACGATGGCCAACGCTTTATCGACAGGAAGATACGGCAAGGTTTCCTTGAGCGCGCCGGCGAAGTTTGCGAGTGAAGCGCCTGGCGTCAGCCGCAGCACCGATTTGCCGAAGCGATAGACGCGATGCGCGGCGTCTTCAAGAGCTTTCGTAGCCGGATCATCGGCGCGCCCGGTGATAACCACCTGCAATGGATGGCGCGAGAAAAGCGTTGCGGCTAGCCCGTACGTCGCGGCAAACATTCCGTATTGCGGCGCGATTCCAGCGAACGCTTCCAGCGTCTTCTGCGCGAAGTTGTAATAGCGCTCGTCGCCTGTGAAAGCGTGCATGCGAATCAGCGCAATTGCTGCAACGGAATTGGCTCCCGGCGTCGGTGAATCTTGAAACGGCTTGCGGCGAACATCGAGACCGCCCATCGGCGCGGCGTCGGATGGCCGGTCGAAAAAGCCGCCGCCCTCCGCGTCGCCATAACGAGCAATGGCAAGGCCCATCGTTTTTTGCGCTGCGGCAAAATAGCGCGGCTCCAGCGTCGCTTCGTAAGCATCCAGCAAAGCGAGTACGCTGAACACTTGATCGTCGAGCGAGCCATCCAGCGCCGGCCCTCCAATGCGATGGCCGAAACCGCGGGATTCCGACCAGACTTCCTTAAGCATCCGCTCTATCGTCTTCAAAGCAAAACTGCGGCAACTCGCACCCGTCGATCCACCAAGCACTCTCGCCGCGTCCAGATAAGCCGAAACGAACATGGCGTTCCACGAAATATACATCGTCTTATCGACGAAGGGAGTTGGCCTCGGCAGGCGCGCCGCCAGCATCTTCCCTCTTCCTTTTGCGATCATGAGGCGCACGGACGTTTCGTCGATCCCCAACTGCTTGGCGATGTCGGACGCGCTACGCGCGATCCACAGTACATTTTTAGACGGGTTGTGGTGCATTTCCCCATGCGGCTCGACGTCGTAGTAAAGCTCCATGACGCGCGCTTCGTCCGGCGGCAGCGCGGCGCGCAATTCCTCGATCGTCCACGTGAAATAATCGCCGTCATCGTCGAGCGAATAGTCCGCGTCCTGGCTGGCAAAAAAGCCGCCGTGCTCCTGATCGGACAAAACTTCGTTCACCCAGCCGATAATGCCTTCAGGAGTCTCGCGCAGGAGAGCATTCTGAGTGACTTGCCAGCCATGCAGGTAGTTGCGCAGCAGCTCCGAATTGTCATAGGACATTTTCTCGAAGTGCGGCACCAACCAGCGTTCATCCACCGAATAGCGGTGGAAGCCTCCCGCAAGTTGGTCGTAAACTCCGCCCCGCGCCATCTTTTCGAGCGTCGTCTCGATCATCGCCAGCAGGTGCTTCTCTTTCGTCTGCTGGTAGCGCTCCAGAACCAGGTCCACCGCCGAGGCATGCGGAAATTTCGGCGCGTGGCCGAATCCGCCATTCTTGATATCAAACTGCTTCGTGACCGAACTAATTTGCTCGTCGACCACACCAGGATCAAACTCCGCCCGCGCGCCTGTGAACACTTCCGCCTTCGCAACGGCGTCGGCCAAATGATTGGCCGCACGGACAAGTTCGGCTCTTTTGTTTTTGTAGGAATCCACCACCGCCAACAGAATGCGCCGAAATCCGGGCCGCCCCATTTGATCCTCCGGGGGAAAGTACGTCCCGCCAAAGAAGGGTTTCCCATTGGGCAGCAAAAATCCCGTCAGCGGCCAGCCACCCTGTCCGGAAATAGCGCTGACTGCGGATTGGTAGCGCGCGTCCACGTCCGGCCGCTCGTCGCGGTCCACTTTCACGGCGACAAAATTCTCATTGATGATTTTTGCGATGTCGGAGTTTTCGTAGCTCTCGCGATCGATCACATGGCACCAGTGACACCACACCGCGCCGATATCCAGGAGTATTGGCTTATCTTCCGATGCCGCGCGTGCAAAAGCAGATTCTCCCCATTCGTGCCAGTCGATGGGTTGGTGCGCCGCGGAACGCAGGTAGGGACTGGCGGAATCCTTCAAGCGGTTTTCGGGATGCTTTTCAGTAGGAGAAGCCACAAAAAAGTCCTTTCGGCAGGCGAAGCACGAGATGCATGACCGTCATAGCAGCGGCGAAAAGGAAAAGTAGAAAGAAGCCCTGCATGAAACTCAGGCTACTGCACGATGTCTCCCGGGCCAAGATCGCGCGGGTCGAGCGGCTTGCGCCCTGCAAATCCCTCGTCTTGCCGGTGATAAAAACGAATCCGGTCTTCGCCCAGCTTCCAGCAGAGATAGACATCTTCGTTGTCGATCACTGCGGGAAAATCGAGCAAGCCCACATCGAGATCCTTGATGACGCAGCCGGTCTCGAGGATGCGGTTCAGCGCTGTTTTCAGAGATTCGGCCAGATGCTGGTGCTCCACGCGGAGCGCGGCCAATTTTTCGTAAGGGACAATCACGCCGCCCATCATCATGATGCGCGCGGAGACAGCCGAGAGATCGGTTTCCAGGCCGGACAGCTTCTTGCGGCAGTCCATGGCTTCCACAAGAAAAGGCTCCAGTTCCCGCCGCGCGCGCTCCGCTTCGGTGAGAGTGAAGAGCCGCGGCTCTGGCTCGGGCGAGTCGTCTTGTTCCTCTTCGTCGTCTTCGTCCGGCATGCTCAGTCCGTTCTTGCTGCGCCTTTTCGGTGACGCCTAAATCGATGCTAGCGCAAACTTATGGCCTGGTCGAGCGCAATGCGCCTATGCAGGGGGCACCACAAAAGCATCCCATTATCCGCCGATGAACACCATGGTACGCGAGGGTGGGACAAAACCTGGAGCATTGATGCGATGCCCCTCTTCCTTCTCATCGACGACAGAACGAATGTACGTCTCCACGTCATTGTCCGTCGCGCCCTCGCGCAAGAGCCCTCTTAGATCGTGGTCATCCTTGCTGAAGAGGCAGGTTCGCAACTTTCCATCCGCGGTCAAGCGAATCCTCGAGCAATGGCCGCAGAAGGGTTGCGTTACCGGTGCTATCAAGCCGATTTCTCCGGGAGCGCCATCCGCGAAACTGTATTTGCGCGCCGTCTCGCTGCGCTCGTGCGGAATTTGCTTGAGCGGCCACCGCGCATGAATGCGCTTGTACACTTCAGCGGCCGGAACGACGTGGTCGCGCGTCCAGGTGCGGTCGGCATCCAGCGGCATGAACTCAATAAAGCGCATGATCACACCGCGCTCTCGGGCGAATTCAGCGAACGATTCCACTTCGTCATCGTTCAGGCCGCGGACCAGTACGGCGTTGACCTTTACGGGTGCCAGTCGCGATTTTTGGGCCACGTCGATGCCGTGCATCACGGTGGCGAAGGACTTCGTGCGCGTGATGCTTTCAAACTTGGCGGGATCCAATGAATCGAGGCTGATATTGATGCGGCGCAACCCCGCGTCGATCAGACGATCGCAGCGTTCCGCCAGCAGATGGCCGTTAGTGGTCATGGAGAGATCTTCGACACCCAGCGCATGCAGCCGGGCCATGTACTCTTCCACACCCGCACGCACCAGCGGTTCTCCACCGGTGATTCGTATCTTGTGAATTCCAAGGTTCAGGAAAATGCCCGCCAGCCGATCGAGTTCCGGCCACGAGAGGATTTCGTCGTGATCGCGATAGTTTTCAGGGTCGGCCGAACGGCAGTAGACGCAGCGGAAATTGCAGCGGTCCGTGATCGAAATCCGCAGGTCGGTGATTTGCCGGCCGAATTTGTCGAGAAGGGTCATAAGACGCTGTTCTGGTTGGACGCGGCCGCCCAAACTCCTTCTTTCCACTCCCCAAAATAAAATTGCCCGATCCGACTTCTTGGATGCGGGCGCGCGACGGAAATACACACTTTTCCGTCGAATCGCTCCTTTCCAAGTTCGGGAGGCCCGGGCGTTTCCACCCGAACCCTCAGCTTCGCAGCTCGCCAAAAGCAGCTGCGGAAGCATCGCCCCGCCTTCCCTGGGTTTTGTCTCCCTTAGGCCAACGGGGTCGGAGTTCCCTCATAGTCTATGCCTGTGCGAAAAAGAGTGCAATTTTGTAGAATCAGGCTGTGCCGACTGCTCTGAGGACGGGTCCCTACCGGTTCTACTTCTACAGCCACGAACCAAACGAACCGCCCCACGTACATGTGGATAGGGACAATCTCTCTGCAAAGTTTTGGCTGATACCTGTAGCGCTCGCCCGCAACTTTGGGTTTAGTGCGAAGGAGCTTGCTAGGGTAGAATCCTTAGTGGAATCGAATCGAGACGAACTCCTAGAGGCTTGGAATGGGCATTTTGGCACTGAAAGCTGATGAGAGGGTAGCTGGCGTGAGTTTTTCCACCGACTCGCTCAGCGTCACCTTAATGGATGGCAGAGTCATCAGTGTGCCCCTCGCCTGGTACCCTAAGCTCCTCCATGCCACGGCGGAACAGCTGAAACACTGGGAGATTGCAGGCAGTGGTTATGGTATCCACTGGCCCGATCTCGACGAAGACCTCAGTACCGAGGGCCTCCTGCGAGGCGCTCCTGCACCTCCGCATCGGGCAATCCCCTAAGACATCCACGGGTCCCTGCGCGCAGTGTGTGGTAGAGTTTTTGCCACGCCATGCGGATCTTCGTTCTCGGGGCTGGTGCGACCGGCTCTCTTCTGGCAGAGCTGCTCTTACGTCAAGGACATACTGTCTGGTGTGGCGACCGCGATCCCATTCGCGCGCGACGGTTTCTGGGCGAAAAAAGTACGATTGCCGTCGCCGAGGTCAATGCCAGAAACATGCTGGGCATCGTGCGAGCGGCGCGTGGCTGCCAGCTCATCGTCAATGCCTCCGCGAGTGTGTTCAATCAAATTGTGATGCGGGCCGCGCTTCGCTTGCGCTCCCACTATCTGGACTTGAGCTCTCACCTTACCCGCAACCCGTTTAAGGCCGAGCAATTCTCCTACGCAAAACGCTTTGAAGAGAAAAACCGCGCCGCCTTGATCAACGCCGGCGCGGCTCCCGGCCTGACGAACTTGCTGGTCAAGCGCGCGGCGGAGATGCTCGACGAAGTTCATGCCGTGCACATCCGCCTCTATGAAAGCACAGAGAGTGACGATCCGATTTCGCAATGGTCGCCGGAAGTTTCCTTCGATGAGGCCATATCGCATCCTCGCGTCTATCGCAACAGCAGATTCCTCATGGGAAAACGCTTCGCCGAGCTGGAAAAGTTTCGCTTTCCCGATCCCATTGGCGCCGCGAACGTGGTGCTCGCCGCGCAAGATGAAGTCGCTACTCTTCCCTACGCCATTCCCATGCACAATATGGACGTGAAAATCGGCGGCAACGAGTTTGATCGTCTGCGCCGCTGGTACAAGCAGGGAAAATTATCGAAGTCGCGCGGAATCGTGCGGCACCGGTTTCCGCACACTTCGTCACCTCGCGCGATCGCCCGCCTGATCCGCCAGGGAGTGCTACAAAACGCGCGGTTCTCGGCTGCGGTCTTGGTCAGTGGAGTTAAGCGCCATCCCAAAGAAGACGAGCATCTGCTGATCCGCACGGATGTGATGTTTCCGACTCTGTATCAAATCCGTCAGCAGGGCCGCTTCACTACTCCCGTCGCCTACGCCACCGCTCACGTGGCCGCGCTCTTCATCAAACATTTTCCCCGCGAGGCGGCTGGCGTGTTTGCTCCGGAAATGCTTCCTCTGGAAATGCGCCGCGCAATCATCGCGGGCATCCGCTCCCACAGCGTTAAAATCACGCACAAGATTACGCCGATCAAGCGCGACGAAGACAACCAGCCGGAAGCCTGACTTGCACAGCCTGCGCTCTCGATTCTCTACCTGCTAGGGTCGCGCTTCGAACACAAGGTTGAACGGCGTCTGCGTGGCGCGGCGAAATCGCGTGAAACCGCCGCTGGTCACAACTTCCTTCAAACGTTTTTCTCCCGCCTGCGCGCCGAGCGCCAGCCCCACTTCCTGCGAAAGCGAGGCGGGTGTGCACAAAAGCGTCGACGCCCCATAAAACGCCCGCCCAATCGGATTGAGATTGTCCTCGAGATTGTCACCTGCGAACGGCTCGACGATCATCCACGTTCCATCTTTCTTCAACCTGCCGTGCACATGCGTCGCCGCGCCCGCCGGATCACCCATGTCATGCAAGCAGTCGAAAAAAGTTACGAAGTCGTAGTCTTTGCCAGGAAACGACTTCGCACTGGCCACCTCGAAGTGGATGCGGTCCGCCACGCCGGCTTCGCGCGCGCGTTGTTTCGCTGTCTCGATTGATTTGTCGTGGTAATCAAATCCGGAAAACTCGGACTTGGGATACGACTTCGCCATCAGAATCGTCGACGCTCCCAAACCGCAACCCACATCCGCCACGCGCGCCCCGGATTTCAATTTTTCATCCACGTCTTCAAGCGCCGGAATCCATGCAGCAATTAAATTCGCGGCATAGCCGGGGCGAAAAAATCTTTCTGTTCCCTCGAATAACTCATTATGGTGTTCGTGCCAGCCCAGTCCAGCGCCCGTCTTGAATCTCTCCGTCAGCGATTCCTCCGCTTTGATCGCCGCAAGCGCCACTTGAAACGCTCCCGGCATGAACGCCGGGCTGTTGTCGTCCGCCATCGCAAACGCCTGTTCTTCGCTGAGATAAAATTTCCCCTTCACTGGATCGTACGATACGTATCCGCCGGCTGCTTGTGCGCTCAACCATTCGCGAACGTAGCGCTCCACAGTCCCGGTTCGTTTCGCCAGTTCCGCCGCGGTTTGGGCTCCTCCGGCGGCGAGGCCTTTATACAGCCCAAGCTTGTCGCCAATCCGAATCAGCGCCGCGTTAAACGTCGCTCCGAAATCGACCACTGCTCTTCCCAAGAATTCGTGAAGCTTATCCATATCGATAGCCATTCATACCTCCGTCAGAAAGATACTAGGCGAGCTGGGGATTTTTTCGGATTTTAGGCGTTTAATCGGTTAAATTTCAAGTGCCTTCAGCAGCAGCGGTTGGGACGGGAATAACGTCGGTTCACTTGCTCGACGTAAAACTCCTCGGGGCTGAGCGCACCTCGCTTCCCGTCCTGTCTCCCATTCGCGCGCAAATAGCGTTCATACGCGGCGTCGCCACACCACTCCCGCAAGCCCCGCCAGAACCGGCGAAACGATCTTCTAGCAAATTTTGCCGCCGTCCGCATCTGCATCAATCGTCTCCGTGCGCCGCACCGGTAAATCCGGCAGCCCACTGTGTCGCCGCGTAAGGTGCTTCGTGCAACACCGCCTCGCGCCGTTTGCTCAATATCAAATACCATTGCGCGATCGCTTCCACCAGCAGCACGAGAATCATCAGCGCCAGCACTCCCGTCACGACGGCATCCAGCCTCTGGTTGAAGATCAGCCGCTGCGTCTCCACAATCTTTGATGCAGGAATCACTCCTCCGGTAATTTGCGCTGCCAGCGAATTTGCCTTTGCAAGGAATCCGAGATTGGGATTCGCATCGAAAATCTTCTGATAACTCGCCGTCATCGTCACCGCCACCAGCCATGCCATCGGCACCAGCGTCACCCAAATCCACCGCAACCGTTTCATCTTTAACAAGATCGTGGTGGCCAAAACCAGCGCCACCGACGCCAGCAGCTGATTCGCAATCCCAAACAGCGGCCATAACGAATTGATTCCACCCAGTGGATCCACGACCCCCTGGTACAGAAAATAACCCCACAAGCCGACGATAATCGCGCTCGAAAGCAAAATCCCCGGCATCCATCCCGTGCGCGCAAACGGCTTCCACACTCGTCCGCCAAGCTCCTGCACCATAAAGCGCCCCACGCGCGTCCCCGCATCCAGCACGGTCAGAATAAACAAAGCTTCGAACATGATCGCGAAGTGATACCAGATACTCAGCAGCCGATCGCCCCCGATCGTGCTCGAAAAAATCTGCGCCATCCCCACCGCCAGCGAGGGCGCGCCTCCCGCTCGATTCAGCAAGCTCTGCTCACCAACCGAATGTGCAAGTTGTGTCATGGTCTGCGCATCGAGATGATATCCCCACGAGCTGATCGTGGCCGCCGCGGCATCCGGTGTCGATCCCACGATGCTTGCCGGGCTGTTGATCGCGAAGTAGACGCCCGGCGGCATCGCGCAGGCCGCAACCATCGCCATCACTCCAACAAACGATTCCAGCAGCATCGCGCCATATCCAATGACGCGCGCATGGCTCTCGCGCAGAATCATCTTCGGCGTCGTCCCCGAAGAAATCAGGGAATGAAATCCGCTGATCGCTCCGCAGGCGATCGTAATGAAGCAAAACGGAAATATCTTCCCCGCGAAGACCGGTCCGCTTCCATCAATAAATTTCGTCAGTGGCGGCATGAGAATATGCGGCCGCACAAATAGAATTCCTGCCGCGAGCGAAAAGATAGCCCCTGTCTTGATAAACGCGCTCAAATAATCCCGCGGCGCAAGCAGCAGCCACACCGGAAGCACCGCCGCCGCAAACCCGTACGCAATAATCACAAATGCCAGTGACACCCCGCCGAACGTAAACGCCCGCGCCCACGACGGCGAATCCGCCACCCACTGCCCCGCCACCACTGCAAACAACACAAGCGCCACGCCGAACAGAGACGCTTCCAGCACGCGCCCCGGCCGGATAAATCGCAGGTACACGCCCAGCAGCAGCGCAATCGGAATCGTCATCGCCAGCGTAAACGTTCCCCACGGCGAAGATTTCAGCGCGTTCACCACCACCAGCGCCACCACGGCCAGCAAAATCACCATGATCGCCAGCACCGCAATCTGCGCGATCAACCCGCCGCGCGCGCTCACTTCTTCTCGCGCCATCTGCCCCAGCGTTTTTCCGTCGCGCCGGATCGAGCAAAACAAAATGATGAAGTCCTGCACACATCCCGCCAGCGCCGCCCCGGCAATCAGCCACAGCGTCCCCGGCAAATATCCGAACTGCGCCGCAAGCGTCGGCCCAACCAGCGGCCCTGGCCCGGCAATCGCCGCGAAGTGGTGCCCAAACAGAACCCACTTGTTGGTCGGAACAAAATCCCGCCCATCGTCGTGAATCTCCGCCGGCGTCGCGCGTGTATCATCCAACGCCAGCAAGCGCGCCGCGATAAACGCCGAGTACAACCGGTACGCCACCATGTAGCAGCAAACCGCTGCCACGACGAACCACGTCGCATTCAACGGCTCGCCCCGGTGCAACGCAATCGCGCCCAAAGCTCCCGCCCCGGCAATCGCCACGCACACCCAAACAATAATTTTTAGTGCTTTGTTCATTTCCCCGAGCTGGTTACCGAACTCGCTCGAATAAACTGCGCGGTGTCCTGCTTCAATTTCGCCAGCGAAGGCATGTGCGCATACACCATGTGCCCCGATTCGTAGTAAGCCCCGCTCAGATGCCCGCGCAACGAAGGATCAAGCCCCAAATGATCGAACGTGTAGTCCGCCGCAAAAAACGGCGTCGCCAGGTCGTAGTAACCCTTCGCCACAAAAACGCGCAAGAATGGATTCTGCGTCATCGCGCTCCGCAGCGTCTCTCCCACATCGACGTAGCGATTTTCATACGGCTTGTAACTCCACGGATACACTCGCCCAGTCAAAACTTCGTACGGCAAATCGCTATCAAATTTCAAATCCCCCCGCACGTAATCATTTAGCGTCGCCGTATACGGCCCAATGATCGCCGCGATGCTCGGATCGTATTCCGGCGCCTCACCCGCCGCATCCTTGTCGATTCCAGTGAACCGCCCATCGATGCGCCCTACCGTCCGCCGCTCGCTCCGCAACAGTTCCTTCGTGAATCGCTCGATCTCCACACGCATGTTCGTCCGTTCGATGTAGTCCGTCGAAAGCCCCGTCAACCTCGCCAACTTCTGCACGATTTCCGCATGCCTCGCGTTCGACAGCCCATCGCCAGCCATCAGCGCCGTGCTGTACTCCCCCTTCGCGAACTCCTCCGACTCCGCAACAGCTTTCCGCAAATCCCCCTGCAGATCGGCTGGCAATCGTTTGTGGTACCACGCAATCGCCGTGTACGTCGGCAAATACAAGATGTACGGCAAATCATTTCCGCTGTTGAAATCCGCAGTCTGGAAATTCAGAATCGTCGACACCAGAATAATTCCGTTCAAATACATTCCATACCGCTGCTGCAAATATCCGGATAGCCCCGCCGCGCGCGTCGTTCCATAACTCTCGCCCGCCAAAAATTTCGGCGAAGACCATCTCTTATTCCGCGTCGCGTAAAGCCTGATGAAATCTCCCACCGACTGCACATCCTCCTGCACTCCATGAAATTGCGTCGGCGATTCGCCCGGCGCCGGACGACTGTATCCCGTTGACACCGGATCGATGAACACCATGTCCGTCACGTCCAGCAGCGACGACTCGTTATCCACCAGCTTGTAAGGCGGCGGCAGCAGCGCCCCCGCATCGCCCATCTCCACGCGGCGCGGACCAAACGCCCCCAGGTGCAGCCACACCGAAGCCGATCCCGGCCCGCCATTGAACGTAAACATGATCGGCCGCTGCGCCACGTCCGTCACATCGTCGCGCGTGTACGCCATATAAAAAACGCTGGCCTTCGGCTTCCCCTCTTCGTCTTTCATCACCAGCATTCCCGCGGTCGCTGTGTACTTAATCTCCTGCCCGCCAATGCGCGCTGAGTGTTTCGTCTGCACCACTTTGTCTTCGGGGACCGGCGGAGTTTTCTTATCCGCGTCCGCCGGCGCGGCTGCTGCTGTCTTCTCCCCCGGCTTTGCCGCAGGCGGTGCGCTCGGCGCTTGCTGCTGCGCGATCGACAAGGAAGCTCCAAACAAAATCAGCGCTGCGCAACTCCATCCCACATTGCGAAATTTCATCGGCGATAAGCTCCTCTTTGCGTAACAGTGCAAGCCCTCAACAGCCCGCGGCATCGTATGCGACTGCACTTGCTTCGTCAATCTGCGCTCCCGCTCGCACAGCCCCGCTTTCACAATTGTCCTTGTGCCCCACCCATACCGTTATAGAATGTTGCCACGCGAGTGAAACGTTTGTTTCAAGGAGTATCCATGCCCACTGCCCGTCCACGTCTACCCGTGTACCTCAGCATCGCCGCTCTTGTGCTCTTGGCGCCCATCGCCTCCGCCCAGAAAAAAGAAGAATTGCCCCACCCCAAAACTTTGCCCGAACTCCAGAAAGCCATGAAAGACGTCGTCGATAAGGCCCACTTGCCCGGCGCCGGCATCGCTCTCGTCTCCAACGGCGAACTCCTCTGGTGCGGCGGCATCGGCAAAGCCGACCTTGCCTCCGGCCGCGACATTACTTGCGACACCGAATTTCGCGTCGGCTCCATCAGCAAATCCTTCGTCGCTCTCGCCCTTCTGAAGCTGCAGGAAGAAGGAAAAATCAATCTCGAAGCCCGCCTCCAGGATGTTGCGCCCGAAGTCCCAGTAAAAAATTCCTGGGAGTCCACCAATCCCGTCCGCATCGTCAATTTGCTCGAACACACCGCCGGTTTCGACGACATGCAAGCTTCGGAAGTTTACAATTTCAAGGACCCTTACGATTTTTCGCTCCTCGAAGTCTTCAAACGCTTTCCGGAACCCCAGGACGTTCGCTGGCCACCGAGCACCCGCATGTCCTATTCCAATCCAGGTTTCGGCATTGCCGGCTATCTCGTCGAAAAAACTGCGGGCAAGCCGTTCGACCAGTACATTCGCGAAACGATTCTTCGTCCCATCGGCATGGCCAACGCTGACTTTCCCTTCACCGATGCGAACAAACCTCTACTCGCCACACCTTATGATGGCAATCCGCCGCACGCTCTTCCCGGCTATCCGTACATTTATTTGCGTCCTGCTGGCGATCTGAAAGCCTCGCCGGGCGAACTTGCGAAATTCGTGCAATTTTTCCTGCGCCGCGGCAAATCTGGCGACGCCCAAATCGTCAAGCCGGAGTCCATCATTCGCATGGAATCCGTCGAATCCACTCTCGCCGCGAAAAATGGCCTGCGCCTCGGTTACGGCCTCGCGAACTACACCGAAGTCGTTGGCGGCGTTGTCACCCATGGCCATGACGGCGGCATCGACGGCTTCATCTCCACCTATCGCTATATGCCCGAGCAAAACTGGGGCTATGTCGTCCTTCTCAACAGCACGCAGTCCTATCAATCCATCCTCGACCTGAACGCGCTGGCCATCGATTTCCTCTCGAAGGATTTTCCTAAGCCTCAGCAGCCCGCCATTTCGATGTCCGCCTCCGATCTCGAAAAATTTGCGGGCTACTACGCCCCACGCGCTCCGCGGTCTCAGTTTCTCTCTTTTGTAGAAGATTTGACGGGTGGCCTTCGCATCCGCGTCATCAATGGAAAGCTCACTCGCTCCACTCTCTTCGGCAAGCCGGAACCTCTCATTCCCGTCGGCAAGAATTTCTTCCGCGAAGAAAAAGAACCCGAAGCCACCTCGGTCTTCATTCCACAGGAAGACGGCGGGATGGCCCTCTCCGGCCAGGGCCTCGAAGGTTTTTCCTACGGTGAGCGAAGCAGCATTGCGTGGACCTATGCCCGCATTGCGCTTCTTATCCTCTGCGTCGTGCTGATGGCCACTTCCCTGCTCTTCGCGATCGTTTGGGTCCTGCGAAAAGTCTTCGGTGGAATGAAGGACGTGAGGCACTTGGCGGTCCGCGCGGTTCCGCTCCTCGCAACACTCGCTTTTTGTGGGCTGGTGTTTTGCTTTACGAAACTCGGCGGCTCGGATACGGGGAAATTCACACTTTGGACCGGCGGTATTTTTATTCTTTCTGTCCTATTTCCCTTGCTCTCGCTTTACGGACTCTTCCTCGCCATTCGCGCTCCAAAAACCGAAATTCACAACGCCACGCGCCTTCATTCCTTGCTTGTAGCTCTGGCTTGCTGCGTCCTTGCCGTTTTTGTCGCTTCCTGGCATCTCATCGGCCTTCGTCTCTGGACGCCATGATACGCCATCGGATTTAGCCCGACTATTCCGTGCAGCCGTAGAACCGGTTGGCTGCATCCAGCAGACGCGCAAGCTCGTCGTGCGCATGTTTCTCGTCCGACGGCAAAATGTCCCATCCGGTAAAAACCGCCACAATGTCATATTCCGGCAAGACCAGCAGATGCTGGCCACCGAACCCGCGCGCCTGCCACGTGGTGTCCTCGGGCGAACTCCCGATCGATTGTATCCACCACTTATAGCCATACTTCCATTCGCTTCCGGGAACGGAAACGTGTGGCGACACGGAATCTTTGATCCACGCGGCGGAGACCACTTCCTTTCCCTGCCACATGCCACCCTTCAGAAAAAGTTGGCCGATCTTGGCCAAATCGTGCGCGGAGAGGTACAGCCCGCCTTCCGTGTCCGGAAGTCCTGTCGGCGTGTGTTTCCAGTAGTAGTGGATGCCGAGCGGCTTGAAGAGATGTTCGGCGGCGTATTCGTCCACATTCTTGCCGGTAATTTTTTTGAAGATTTGCGCCAACAGGATGGTTGCGCCGCTGTTGTATACGAACGTCTTGCCCGGCTCCTCGGCCATCGGCTGGTCGATCACGTACTGCACCCAGTCGTGGCCCCCTTCCATGATATCCGCCGAGTTTTTTGGATCGTCGTAGGCCAAATCTTCGTGCCATTCGATCCCCGCCGTCATCGTCAAAAGGTGGCGAATCGTGATCCGCTTTTTCCGGTCATCCAGGTTCGCGATCTTTTTTACGCCCAAGAATTGCACGATCGGCGCGTCCAGGCTCGCCGTAAATTCATTCCGCGTTCTCGCGATACCAAACGTGATCGATGTGAGCGTTTTTGAAACGGACTGCATCGTGTGCATATCGCTGTGCTGGTAGAACGGATGGAAATCCGTGCTGAAGTAATTGTATGGCCCGTGCAGATCATGGTTCAACGGGCCTTCTTTCTTCGCGCGCTCCCCGTAGATCTGGCCGTAGTCATGCGCATAGGTCTTGTCGTAGACCGCCGTGCCGCAACGCAATACCAGCATGCTGTCCACAAGGCCGTATTTCCCGCTGGCGATATCGGCGTCAAAAGCCCCAAGTTTTTGTGGATCGATTCCGAATTCCTTGGGGGTCCCTTTCGGCCAATCCTTTTGCGCTCCGCTCTCCTGTGCGAGCGAGGAAGCGGCGCACACAAACAAAGCCACGGCGGCAGCCGCGCAAAGTCTTCTCAAAGGTCTCATGGTGTTCGAAGGATGCGCGCCGCTGTTGTTCATCGATTCTCCATTTCGTCTTCAGTTCAGTCTTGCAGCGAAGTGAATCGCAGCAATGGATAGAGCTCGCCGAATATTTTTGCAATATCTCGCGGAAACGTGGCACTCGTGGCATCGGCCGGTTTCAGTTTGCGACGCACAATCCAGCCTTGCAGTTTTGGCCAGTCCTCGGCTCCAGCCGGCCAGCCCTTTTGTTCCTTCCATTCTTTCTTTTCCACCGCATACCAGTAACTTTCGTAGCGTTTGCCAAGCCGCTTCTTTTGCTGCGCAATCCATTTCGGTTTTGCCGCGACGTTCGCATCGCCAATCACGGCTAGCGACGATTCCTTGCGCTTCGAACCGCCGTAAATCCGGAACCCCGCGGTAACCGTCTTCGCGGAAATCCCCACGTAAAGTTGCCCGGTCTCGCCTTCGCCGGGAAAGGGCGCGGAGAATTTCAGATACATTTGCGCACGGTACGGCGTCTTGTCTTTCGCGAAACGGATGTCGCGGTTAATGCGCGAAAAATTCGAACCGCTGCGCCCGGTTGTGTCGAAGCGCGAATCAAGTTGCAGAACGGCGGGGCTTACTTCCTCCAGCAGGCGGCGGAATGGCTTAACGACAAATTCCTGATACCGCTCACGGTTCGCGTCCATCCACACTTTCTTATTGTTGCGCGCCAAATCGCGAAAAAACTGAAACGTGGTGCGCGCGAAAATCGGCACTGGCTTGCCCATGCATGACCCTCGATGCGGTTTGGTGGGGACAAGAGTACACGATTCCCAAACCGCGTCAATTGAACTATGCTTTGCGCCTTAACGAAATAAGTGACGATTGGATATATTTCGAGTTTCATTCCAAGCGAGGACGAAATGAAGCAACGGAAATGGATTGTGGCGGGAATTTTTCTGGCGGGCATGTGCGCCGGGGCGGCGCATATGTGCTCATTGAAAATCGTAAGAGCGGACGACGCGAAGCCCGCGGCAAAGACGGAACCGTGGAAAGCGGAAGACGTGATCTTTCAGGAGTTCGTCACGCAGATGCGCATTTCGCCGGATGGTAAATGGCTTGTCTGGGTGAAGTCCACGGGCGACAAGGAAAAAGACGCGCGCGTCTCGAATCTTTATTTGTCGAGCCTCACCGAGGACAAGGAAATTGCGCTGACGCGCGGGAGCGACCGCTACGGCAATCCACGCTGGTCGCCGGACGGAGAGAAGATTGCTTTTGTGAGCTCGCGCGCCCGCCCTAATGCCAAGCCAGACACTTCGCCGATGCAGATCTGGTTGATCAATCCGCACGGCGGCGAACCGTGGGTGCTGACGGAGTTGGCGCGCGCGCCGCGTCAGTTCGAGTGGCTGGACAAGGACACGATTATTTTCAGCGCCGAAGAAGAAGCGGGGCTTTACGAGCAGGAGTTGAAAAAGAAGAAGGATGATTCGGAGATTGTGGATGACGCCGATCACGCGCCGCCGGTGCGTCTGTACAAGATCAGCGTGAAGGACAAGAAAATCACGCGGCTGACGGCGAATACCGACTGGATTGGAAGCTGGAGCGTTTCCAAGGATGGAAAATTCGTTGCAGCTTCCCACGCAAAAAGCTTGCACTACCAATTCGATCAGAAAGTTCCGCCCATCGCTGTGCTCCACAATTTGAGCGACGGCACCGAGAAGCAACTTTTCACGGAAGGGCGCGTCCGGCCATATGGTTTCGAGTGGGCGGCCGATGGATCGGGATTCTACGCGGTCGCTCCTTACTCAACCGATCCGAAATTCCTGACTGCCACGATTCTCAAAGCGTATTTCTATGATTTGGCCTCGGGCAAATCGGCCGAAATTCCTCCGGACTGGGAAAACGGCTTCGGATTTGGACTCGAGCACGCTCCGGGCGGGTTTGTTGCCGACCTGGCGGCGGGGAGCCATTCGGAGCTGGCGCGGTACACGGCTGAGAAATCCGGATCGGGATGGACCTGGCACCGGCAGTCGCTTACGGGCGACCATGCGAAGAATATTAGCGGCTTCGCTTTGAGCGAGGACGGAAAAACGATCGTCTACGACTATTCGACGGCGAGCAAACTGCCACAGATTTACCGTGCGCAACTCGATGGCACGAAAATCGTTTCGCCGGTGCAGATAACGAAACTGAATGAAGGGCTTGCGAACGGCCGCGCATTCGCGAAAACGGAGGTCATCAAGTGGAAGGGTTCGCTCGACGAAGAAGTCGAAGGCATCCTCTACTACCCGACGAATTACGAGGCTGGGAAAAAATATCCAGTGATCACCATGATTCACGGCGGCCCGACGGGTTGGGACTCCGATGCATGGGACGACAACTGGGCGTATCCCGTCAATCTGATGACGCAGCGCGGCGCGTTTGTGCTGCGGCCGAATTATCACGGCAGCTCGAATTACGGGCTGAAATGGGTGGAATCGATTTGCTGCGGCAAGTATTACGACCTGGAAACGCCGGACATCAACATGGGCGTCGACTATTTGATTTCCAAGGGGATGGCCGACCCGGACAAGGTTGCGACACTGGGCTGGTCGAACGGCTCGATTCTCTCCATCAGTCTGATCACCACGTATCCCGCGCGGTACAAAGCGGCAAGCGTTGGCGCAGGCGATGTGGAATGGATCAGCGACTGGGGCAACGTGGATTTCGGCGATTCGTTCGATTCGTATTATTTCGGCAAGTCGCCGATGGAAGATCCGCAGCTGTACATCAAGAAGTCGCCGTTCTTCAAAATGGACAAGGTGCAGGCACCGGTGTTGATTTTCCACGGCTCGGCGGACCGCAACGTACCTCCGGCGCAGAGCTGGTCGTTCTTCCGCGCGTTGCAATACTACGGCAAGACGGTGAAGTTCGTAGTGTTCCCCGGCGAGCCGCACGGCCCGCAGAAGCTGACGCACCAGATCCGCAAAGTGGAAGACGAAGTCGCGTGGTTCGACAAATATTTCTTCAAGACCACCAAGCCGGAAAACGAAGCGTTCAAGAAAGACTCGCCTCTGGAAGCGGAGATTCGGCGCCGCAAAGTAGCGGATTTGCAGGGGATGTTAGGGACGAAGGTCCGCACCAAAGATGGCGGCCAGGCTCTCGTTCCCGAGCTCGTCAGACGTGGCGACCTTGAGATTGGCCGGTTCGAGGTCACTGCGGCGCAATACATGGGCTTCATTCGGGCTTCGAGCGAACAAAAGGCGGATGGCCATAAGAAACCGTACACGTTGTTTGAGCCGCGGCCGCTGCCGAAGCTATCAAGAAGCGAGTTCAACTTTCCGGTCAGCGGTATTTCAATCGAGTTGGCACAGTCGTATGCCTCATGGCTGAGCGATCTGACCGGAGAGACCTGGCGACTACCATACGAGGATGAAGTCAAAGACCTTTACGAGAGTCGCGACGGCGAAAACACGCTAGATTACTGGGCCGGGTACGCGCCGAATCCCGAGGATGCGGCTCGCGTGCGCGAGAAGGCCAAAGAGTTGAGCGGGCCGGCGCCGCTGCTGAAAGAGGTGGGCACCTTTCACGGCCAGGGCAAAGACGAGGAGGAGCAGATCTACGACCTCGGCGGAAATGTGGCCGAGTGGGTGTTGACGCGCGACGGCAAAGGCAAAGTCGTCGGTGGCAGCGCGGATTGTCCGGCTGATGCAAAATCCAATTGCACACCGGCGCCGGAATATATTGGATTCCGCGTAGTGCGTGGCGCGGCAAAGCCAGCGGCGACGAAATAAAATAAGATCGGCATTCTTGCATGTCTGTTTTTTTACAGGCGCGGATAAAAGCGCACAGGCTAAAGCCTGTGCCACATTGGAGCTTGCGGCTGCGAGTTGGCGGAGCTAGCCTCGTTTCATGAGCGATCTTACGCCAAGCAGTGGAACGAGCGACTTCACACCCACCAAGAGAACACGCGTTACGCGCAAGCCGGACCGGGGGCATTACGACCGGCAGACGGTTTACGACATTCTGGATCAGGCGTTTGTGTGCCACGTCGGGTTCATCGCGGATGGAATGCCTGTGGTCGTGCCGACAAACTATGTGCGCGTGGGCGACAAACTTTTTTTACACGGGTCGACGGCTAGCCGGTTGATGAAGACGCTCGGAAGCGGGGTGCCGTTTTGCCTCAGCGTGACGCTGCTGGATGGCATTGTGTTTTCGCCGACGGCCACCGGGCATTCTGTCAATTACCGGTCGGTGGTGGTGATGGGCAAAGCCGAGCAAATCGAGGAGCCCGAGGCGAAGCTGGCGGCGATGCGCGACTTCGTTGAGTATGTGCTGCGCGGCCGATGGGCTACAGTGCGGCCACCGAGCGAGCAGGAATTGAAAGGCACGATGGTCCTGGCAGTGCCGCTGGTCGAAGCCTCCGCAAAAATACGCACGGGCTTCGCGGTGGACGACGACAAGGAGTACGAGAGCGGCGCCTGGACGGGAGTCCTGCCGTTTGCCTGGACGCCGGGTGACCCAGTGCGCGATCCACGTGGCGATGCGGCGATTCCCGTGCCCGAGAGGATCCAGCGGTATTCGCGACCCCAATAATGACCAATCGGGAGCTGTGTCGGGAGTGTCAGGGATGCGCCCGGTCTACACTGAGGGAGGGAGAAGCTCCTCCTCTACGGAAGGCAGGACCACCCCCTCCCCCTTTTTACGTAAGTGCGGATTCTAAAGAACTTAACAGTTCCTGTAAGTGGTTTGGAATGAACACTTGTGAAGATTTTATGGAAGTGTTCATTCTAAAGGGGTTGCGGGGCCAGAAAAACCGGTAAAACACGGCAAAACACGGCGATTCTTAATCCATTCATTCTAAAAGACTTAGCGGAATTTTTGTAGAAGGAGGCCCAAAAATGAAAAAGGCGGCAGACTGTCTGCCGCGCTCGAGATACAAGTTTCTACAGGGGTTATGATGGCACAAAATAGAAAAAAAGCAAGGGCAAATTTGAGGGTGTGTCAAAACTCTTTTAAAATGTCCCCATTCTTAGCTCGATTAAAATGTCCCCTCGGTACCGGAAATATCGTTGACGGGAATGGGGATGCCGCTGGGGGCGCAGGGGTGGAGCGGTGGCCAGCACTGTCTGTCCAGTCCCCATCGATGCCTGGTTGTGCCGGTCAAAGTGAGAGGCATATACTTAGCGGAGATTCGATTCCTCAGCCAGGACTTGTGGGCCTTCCCCGACCCGCGTTACGGAGCACCGTGAAAACACTTGAGCAGGCAAAAGCAAAGGCGGAAGAGCTTATCCACTCGAGATGGAAGGTGGGTGAGCTTCTGTCGCAATCCTTCCACAAGGCCAAACGGAACTATGAGTTTCTGCTGGAGCCGTGGGAGAGTCTGCAGATCCTGCTAAGAATGGTACGAGCGTGGCTGGGCGGAAGATACACGCCGCCAATGGTAACCATCCTCGGGGGAATAGCGGCGCTGGTTTACTTTGTGGACCCCTTTGACCTGATCCCGGATACCGTGCCCGTTTTAGGATTCCTGGATGACACTGCCGTGATTACAGCAGTCGTGCGGATGAACCTGACCGCGGTGAGCCAATTCAGGAACTGGGAAGCGTCCTTGCGCGGCCGGCGAATCCAGAAATAACAACCTTCCACTAACGCCGGCACCTGCCGGACCTAAAAATCGAAAACTGCTGGCAAGCGACGGTACCGGGAGAGGCTCGCGTTTTCTCCTGTTGACCGTCTAAAGGAGAGCTGTCATTCTCCTCTTTCCGATTCTCCAGTGGCTGTTTGCGGATGTTTGCTGGCGAGGCGGACTAGTCCATGAGTGAATTGGGAACAACTTTGATGCGGCGACTTGCGGCACTTTTCCGGCGTGAGCGCCTGGAAGCGGATTTAGATGCGGAAGTGCGCGCGCACCTGGAGATGGCGGCGGAAATGAACAAGCGCTCGGGGATGCGGGAGGAAGAAGCGTGGCGCGAGGCGCTTCGTAGTTTCGGCGGGGTGGAGCAGACGAAGGAACTTTATCGCGAGCAAAGGGGGCTTCCGATGATTGAGACTACTTTGCAAGACCTGCGATTCGGCTTGCGGATGCTGCGGCGGAATCCGGGGTTCTCGATCCTGGCGATACTGTGCCTGACTTTGGGGATTGGAGCGAATGCGGCGGCGTTCAGCTGGGTGGAGGGAATTTTGTTCCGCCCGTACCCAGCAGTAAGCCACCAGGAGCAGTTGCTGGCGCTGGCAGGAACGGCGCGTGGGGAGACGGGAGCTACGGGACTCTCGTGGCCGGATTTTTTGGATTTGCAGAGGAACTGCACGCTCTTTGATTCTTTTTTCGTAAGCAAAATCACGGGGACGACGCTGAGCATCGGGGATCGCGCGGAGCGGACGACGGGGAGCATCGTATCGGCGAACTATTTCGATGCGATTGGAGTGCATCCGATACTGGGGCGCGGATTCGAGCCGGGCGAAGACACAGGCCGCAGCGCGCATCCCGTGGTGGTGATCAGCTACCAGCTATGGCAAGGGAGATTCAAGGGCGATCCACAGATTGTCGGGAAGACGCAACGGCTCAACGGAGTGGTGCACACGATTGTGGGGGTGACTCCGGAAGGTTTTTACGGGACGTTTGTAGGCTGGCGGATGCATTTCTGGGTGCCGGCTTCGATGGAAGATATTTTTGAAGCGGGCAACTACAAACTGGAAGACCGCGGGGCGCGGTGGATTGAAGCGTACGTACGGCTGAAGCCGGGAGTGACGCGCGAACAAGGGCAGGCGGAAGTTTCGGCGGTTGCGAAACGGCTGGAGGCTGACTATCCGGACACGAATCGCGGGCGCGCGATGCAACTGTGGCCTCTGTGGCAAACACCATTCAATAACGCGCGTACTTTGCTGCCGACTCTCGAAATCATGCTGGCGGTCGTGTTTTTTGTGTTGCTGATCGCGTGTGCGAATGTTGGGAATTTGCTGCTGGTCAGGTCGTTCGCGCGGCGTCACGAAATGACAGTGAGGCAGGCGATCGGCGCGAGCCGTGGGCGGCTGTTGAAACAGCTTTTGACCGAAGGGATGATCCTCTCGGCATTTGGAGCCATGGGCGGATTGCTGGTGGCGTATTGGTGCCGCCATGCGCTGGTGCTGCTCTTCCCGGCGCGGGGTGGAGTGTCCATGCACTTGCCGGGAGAGATTGATTGGCGCGTGCTGGCGGTAAGCGCAGGCGTTTGCTTGATTGCGACGCTGGTGGTCGGGCTGGTTCCCGCTTTGCAGAGTGGAAAGATCGATCTCGCCGGAGCGCTGAAATCCGATTCGGCGGGTGTGGTAGGAGGCCGCGGGAGAGGATGGATTCGTTCCGGGCTGGTGGTGGTGCAGGTGTCGCTCAGTTTTGTGTTGCTGGTGGGAGCGGGGCTGCTGCTGCAGAGTTTGCAGAAGATCCGAAATTCCAGCCCGGGATTTTCGACGCACGGAGTGCTATCCACGGCGGTCGATTTGGTGTCGGCGGGATACGATCTGCAAAGCGCGCAGACTTTCCGGGACGAATTGCTGGAGCGAGTAAAAGCGTTGCCAGGAGTAGAGTCCGTGACATTCGCGCGCGCCACCCCGCTCGGTTATGGAAGTTATTCGGAGAGTCCCATTGCGGTGGACGGTTATCAGCCACCGCCAGAGGAGCAGCCTACCGTTGAATACAACGAAGTGGGAGCGGACTATTTCGTGACGATGGGAATTCCGCTGCTATCGGGACGGGAATTCACGCGCGCTGACGACGAGAAAGCAGCGCTGGTTGCCGTGGTGAATGAAACGATGGCCAAGCAGTACTGGAGCGGCAAAGACCCGATTGGCGAGCGCGTTCAGGTAAAAGGGCGATGGATGCGCGTTGTCGGCGTGGCGAAGGATTCCAAGTACCAGAGCGTGCGGGAAACACCGAAACCATTTTTCTACGTGCCGTGGCGGCAGAATCCTTCGGTTGGATCAGGGATGTACATACGAACGCCGCTGAGCGCGGAAACGATGGCGACGGCGGTGGCCCGCGAAGTACGCGCATTGGACGCACGGCTGGCTCTCTACGAGATGATCACGATGCAGGAGCAGGTGGATCGCTCGACGTCGGCGCAACTGGTGGCGGTGACTTTGGTCGGAGTGTTGGGCGGGTTGGCGCTGCTGCTGGCGGCGATTGGATTGTATGGCGTGATGTCGTATGCGGTGTCGCAGAGTTCGCGGGAGATGGGATTGCGCATGGCGCTTGGCGCGGGGGCATCGAATGTACTGCGGCTGGTGATGTCGCGAGGGCTGGGGCTCATGCTAGGCGGCGTGTTGTTTGGCGGAGTCGTGGCGCTGGCGTTGACGCGGTTGATGGGCAACATGCTTTATAAAGTGAGCCCGCGCGACCCGCTGGCGTTCGGAGCGGCGTTTGCGGTGATGACGATCGCGGCGCTGGCGGCGTGTTGTTTGCCGGCGTGGAGAGCGGCGCGGACGGATCCGGCGCGGGCGCTGCGGGATTGAATCTTCAGATAAGGGACGCGTACACTACCGTGCATGCACAGGTACAGAATTATCATTGCGTCGGCCCTGCTATTCGGTTTGACTTCGCTTTGCTTAGCCAAAAAAGATGACGCAAGCAAAGTAAAAAAGGTAATCGAACGAAGCACGCTGAACCAGCCGGGAACCAAACCATTTCATCTGAAAGCCGTGATCGCGCCCAGCCGAATCGACCGTGGAGCTGACCGAACCGGAGAGGTGGAGATTTGGTGGGAATCACCGACGAAGTGGAGACGCGAGGTGCGGTCGCCGGAGTTTCATCAGATCGACATCGTGAATGGCGCGCAGGAGTGGCAGAAAAGCGAGGGTGACTATCTTCCGGAGTGGCTCCGAGAAACGGCGGTGGCGCTGGTTGAGCCCGTGCCGTATCTGGATCAGACCTTGAAAATGGTGAACGAAGCTGACGTAAAAACGATGTTCGGCAACACCTACTACGCCTGGATGAGCATGAGCACGGATGGGAACGTCGAAAAAGGCATGGGAGCGACTATCGCCGTGACGGATAAAACGGGCCTTCTCTTCTATGGCGGGGACCTCGGATGGGGAGCGCTATTCAAGGACTACAAGAATTTTCACGGACGGATGGTGGCCATGACTGTGACGCATGGAACCCCGGAGGTGACCGCAAGAGTAACCACAATCGAGGAGCTGCGCGACACGCCGCCGGGTCTCTTTGACGCAGCCGCGAGCGGCGGGGACGTTCCTCTACTGCAAACGGTGATTGTCGATGAGAAAGTGGTGCGCAAAAATCTTTTGGCAATGGATCCCATCGTGTGGCCGCCGCTGAAGGATGGACCTCTAGAGGGAGTGATGACCTCGAGTATTGTCGTGGATCGTGCCGGAAGAGTGCGAGAAATCGGATCGATAGTTACGGACAACAATTCGATGAGCGAAGCGGCTCGGAAGATGATTGCAACGATGCAGTTTGCCCCCTACTTGCAGAACGGCGTGCCGGTTCAGGTGGTGTCGCGCATCACGATGCCCTTCAAGGCGTCTCGACCGTAGCACGACGCTGCACACTCGATTTTCTCAAAGCAAAATTATTTTTTGGCGGAGGAGCCGGCGAAGGCGGTGGCTACGCCTAGCGAGATGAGCATGCCGCCGGAGATGTAGCGCTGGGTGCGGAGCCAGCGCGGGTTGGCGCGGAGGCGGTGGGCGACCGTGCCGGAGAAATAAGCCCAGAGCGAATCGCTGCACGTTCCCATACATGCAAAGAGAATGCCGAGAGAGAGGATTTGTGTGGCGACGTGTCCGCGGGCGGGGTCGATGAATTGGGGCAGGAAGGCGAAGAAGAAGAGGGCGGTTTTGGGATTGAGGACGTTGACGACGATGCCTTGGGTAAAGACGCGGGTGAGTGTGGTGCGCGGGGCGTCAGGGGAGGCGTCAAAGGTTTCGTCGCGGCGGAGTTTTTGGATGCCGAGAAAGATGAGATAGGCGGCGCCGAGATATTTGACGACGCGGAAGGCCGTGGCGGAAGAGACGAGGAGAGCGGAAAGGCCGACGGCGGCTGCGGCGGTGTGGATGAGCGTGCCAACGCCGATGCCGAGGGCGGAGACGAGGCCGGCGTTGCGGCTGTGGCCGATGCTGCGGCCGACGATGTAGAAGACGGCGGGGCCGGGGATGGCGAGGAGAAGAGCAGCGGCACTGACGAAGAAGAGGAGTTGGGAGTGGGAGGGGAACATCTGCGTTCGATGCGTGGAGCTAAGCGGCGGTTAGGAGGATGGGGTCGCGCTTAGTGATGACGATAGTGTGCTCGTAGTGGGCGGAGAGGCTGCCGTCTGCGGTGCGGACGGTCCAGCCGTCGCGGTCGAGGGAGACGCGGCCGGTGGTGGCGGCGATGATGGGCTCGATGGTGATGACGAGGCCTTCGGTGAGGAGATGGCGGGCGTCGGGGTCGGCGTAGTTGGGCACGCGGGGCTCTTCGTGGATGGTGCGGCCAACTCCGTGGCCGCCCAGTTCGCGGACGACATGAAAGCCGCGGCGGCGCACTTCGCGCTCGACAGCGCGGCCGATATCCTTGGTGCGATTGCCGATGCGGGCGGCGGAGAGGGCTTGGCGGAAGGCGCGTTCGGCACAGTGGGCGAGTTCACGGGATTTTTCCGCGGCGGGCGGGACTTGAATGGTGACGGCGGAGTCGGTATGGAAGCCGTCTTTGACGGCAGTGAGGTCGAGTTTGACGAGGTCGCCGGGTTGGATGGTGCGCGGGCCGGGGATGCCGTGGACGACTTCGTCGTTGACGGAGATGCAGACGTCGCCGGGGAAATCGTAGATGAGCGGAGGGGAGGATTGGGCGCCGTTTTCGGCGAGGATTTTCGTGGCGATGGCGGAGAGATCGGCGGTCGTGACGCCGGGGCGGACGGCGGCGGACATGGCGCGCAGAGCTTTCGCGACGATCAGGCCGCAGGCGCGGAGTTTTTCGAGTTGCTCGGCGGTGGTGATGGACATGGGGACGAAGTGCAAATGTAGCAGAACAACTAGCGTACGGCAAAAGAGAAGAAGAACGGGTCTGAAGACCCGCCACTACAACGGCGAGAAGGATTTGGTGTTGTAGTGGCCAGCCTTTAGGCTGGTGCTTTTCGTTTCCAGGGGGCGCACCACGCAGTCCCGAAGAGAGATCGTTTCATCCAATCGATCGTCTGCGATCCCGAAAACTGGAACTCAAAGGGATGAATACAGAGATTCTTGCGAACGGGATTCCACCAGATATAGGCAGCGACATCCTCGATTGAATCAGACGAACGAAGAATATGGTCGTAGTAACTTACTTCCCAGAGACGGCGGCCGTGGGATTTTTGGAATTCATATGCAGTGCGTTGCTTGAAAAGGCGGATAAATTCACGGAGGTCAGACTGGTCATGTATTCCCTCCGCGAGGATGTGGATATGATCCGGCATTGCGCAATATGCGTGAAGACTGAAGGAATGGCTGGCAGCGGATTCAAGAAGAAGAGCCAAGACGCGCTGGGCCTGATTCGCGGATGCTAGATACGTGGTGCGGCGATCACAGCAGATAGTGACGAAATAGGTTTGGCGGCCATAGTAGCTTTCAGAGGTGAGACGCGTGTTTTTTCGATGAAACGGCATGATGAAAACAATATGAAGAAGAAGAAAAGAAGGAACGGGTCTGAAGACCCGCCACTACAACTAGTGGCAGCCGCAACCGCCGCCGCAGCAGCCGCCTCCGCCACTTGAGGAACTGCCGGAGGGTGACGACGAGCCGCCGTTGCCGGCGGTGGCGAAGACAGAGAGCTGGATGGTGGCTTTTTTGCTGGCGCATTTGGGGCAGGAGATTTCCTGTTGTTTGTTGATGACGATTTTTTCGAATTGGGCTTGGCAGTCGTCGCAGACGTATTCGTAGATGGGCATTTCTTGCTCCGGTGGATTCCTTTTCATTATAGCAGGAGGGTTGTGTCGCTGGGTATGGCGGCTTGAGATGGGGCGCAGCCCTTCGAGGCTCAGGGTAAACATGCTGCGCCCCTACAACGTGCAAGAGAGCGTTCGTTGGCGACGGGATCAGGTGATGTACAGGCCGCCGTTTGGGTTGATGGTTTGGCCGGTGATGAAGGAGCTTTGGGCGAGGAGGACGGCGATGCGGCCGACTTCTTCGGGGGCGCCGATCCTGCCGACGGGAATGCGGGAGGCTATGTCTTTGGGGAGGGCGGCGACCATGTCGGTTTCGATGAGGGCGGGGGCGATGGCGTTGGCGGTGATGCCTTCCTTGGCGAATTGCGAGGCATAGGAGCGGGTGAGGCCGAGGATGCCGGCTTTGGTGGCGGCGTAGTGCGGGCCGATGACGCCGCCGTACTGGGCGGCGACGGAGGAGAGATTGATGATGCGGCCCCAGCGGGCGGCGCGCATGGCGGGGAGGACGCGCTGGGTGACGAGAAAGACGGAGGTTAGGTTGACGCGGAGATACTCGTTCCAGATTTCTTCGGTGACTTGGTCGGCGGGGAGGATTTTGCCGATGCCAGCGTTGTTGACGAGGATGCTGACAGGGCCTAGCTGGGATTCGGTTGTGGAGACGAGGCGGTCGACGTCGGCGGAGAGGGAGACGTCGGCTTGGATAGCAATGCATTTGCGGCCGAGACCGCGGATGGATTGCGCGACGGCTTCGGCGGCTGCGGCTTGGGCGCGATAGTTGACGGCGATGTCAGCGCCAGCTTCGGCCAGAGCGAGGGCCATGGCTTTGCCGAGACCGCGGCTGGCGCCGGTGACTAGGGCGATGCGGCCAGAGAGTGTGCTCATAGTGAGAATCCTATTCTCAAAAGAACCAGTCCGTTGTGACGGAACCAGATGAAATATTCCAGAGTTTCAGGGCGAGAGG
This sequence comes from uncultured Acidobacteriota bacterium, assembly GCA_963718785.1. Classification (GTDB taxonomy): domain Bacteria; phylum Acidobacteriota; class Terriglobia; order Acidiferrales; family UBA7541; genus Acidiferrum. The sequence continues at coordinate 564,735 of CAVQZW010000002.1, forward strand.
AACATTAAAAAATAAAAACCAAACAAACCCGCAGAACTGATCAGAAGCATAGCGCGAGTTGGGCCTTTCGCGCAGAGCAAAGCGGGAACCGAGATCGCGACAAGAAATAATCCCACATAGGTGGAGATGAATGTCGGCCCTGGAGGGCCCGGATAAGGCTCGGTTGACTGCGTCCAGTAAATCCAGGCGAAAGCGCCAAATACGATGCTCAGGCTCGACAGAAGCAAGCCAGCCGTGGCCGAAAAGTGACGCCAACGCGGAATTGACTCCAACTTCCTCGCCTGCGACCAGAACCACCATGCGAGTGCACAGCCCACGAGGGCAAAGACTGCGGGAGTCCACTCGATAGTTTTGTGTAAGAAGTGCATGTGCGCAACAAATTCTACGCCCGGAAGTTGCCGATTGAGCGACCGGATGGGACGATGACGTTTTCTTGCAGCAGCGGCTATCTAAAAGAGCAACGGCCCTTCCTTTTGGGGAAGAGCCGTTTCGAGTCTGCGGAGTTGGCAGGATGCCGCTAAGTTGAATTAGTCGCCGGCTACGGCTTCGGCGGCTTTTTCGGAAGCGTTGGGCGCAGTGGCGCCGTTGCCGTTCGAATGGCCGTTGCCGTTGCCATTTGCAGGCGCGATGGTTACCGGCTTGCCGGCGTTGGCGAAATTGGCTGGAGTGGCTTTGGCGATGTCGGAAACCGAGCCGATTTGAACGACGGTCGGCTGGGGCTTCTTGAGGACGAGTTCTTCGTAGATGGCGCGAACTTTGGCTTGTTCCTCGAAGGCCTTCTTGCGGCGGGCGCGATCTTCTTCCGCGGCGGTTTGCGGAATGTCGTGTTCGAGGTGGCGGACACGAGCGGCGTCATCGGCGTCGATCTTCAGGGAGTGTTCGAAGCTCTGGAGATTGACGCTCTTGCCCTTGGCGTAGATTTCGTGTTTACCGTGGTTCTTGTACCACTCGGCGACGGTCGCGTTCTTGTGCATGTTCTCGATGATCTGGCGCCAGCCTACGCCGGTGTTGTAGGCGCAGAAGGAAATTTCGCCTTGCTGCGTGGCGTAGGGGATGATGCACATTTCGGTGCGGCGGAAGTCGTAGTTGAAAAGATCCTGGAACCACATGCCGGCGATGAAGAGGAAGTTCCAGGGATCCTGGCGGCGCTTCATGGCGTCGTCAATCTTGCGATCCGGCGACGTGCGGCCGTACTTGACGGTGGATTTCTTGGTGAGCGCCCAGGTCTTGTCGAACTTCTTGAAGAGCGCGCTGAGCGTGAGGCCCTTGGGTCCGCGGAATGGGTGGTAGTTCTTCAAGAGTGCCATGGCCATCATGAAGTTGGAGAAATTCTTGCCGCGAGCCGCGTCGGTGATGGCAGTGACGTCCTTCGTCAATTGCACCGCATCGAGGAAGCGCGGAACCGGCGCCCATTCTTTCGTCTCTTTGTTGATCATCATGGCCGTGCCGACGCCGCAGTTCGGGTGGCAGCCGCAGCTCAAAGAACCCCACTGGGATTCGTTGCCCTTCACCATGTCCGCGAAACCAGCGAAGGTGCTGATGAACGAGATGGGGAACCAGTCGCGCGTCGGCTCGACTTTGCCGACCTGATTGCTGACGTCCTTCGCAAGGTGCGAAAGGGTGTAGCGCTGGCGCAGACGGCGTTCCGGTGTGATGTCTTCGTCGCGGCCGGTAAAGGAGACCGGTTGAAAGCTGACGAACGCGATCTTCTTGGGGTTTTCCATCGCAAATTTCACGACGGAGCCGACCTGGTCGTTGTTCACGTTGTTGACGATGGTGACGACGAGGACGATTTCGATGCCGGCTTCGTGCATGTTCTCGATGGCGCGGAGTTTCACGTCAAAGAGGTTGCCGATCTGGCGATGGCTGTTGGCGTCGTTGCCGATGCCGTCGAATTGCAGGTAGGCGTAGCGCATGCCAGCGTCGAAAGCCTTCTTCGAAAATTCCTTGCTCTTGGCAAATTCGATGCCGTTGGTAGCGGCCTGCACGCTGTTGTAGCCGATCTTGCGGGCGTAGGCGACGGCGTCGAGGAAGAGCGGGCTCATGGTCGGTTCGCCGCCGGAGAATTGCACGGACATCTGGCGGCGCGGCTTGATCTTGAGCGCGTTGTCCAGGATTTCTTTAACTTCGTCCCAGCCGAGTTCGTGGACGTAGCCAACCTGGTTGGCGTCCATGAAGCAGGGATCGCACATCATGTTGCAGCGGTTGGTCAGGTCGACGGTGAGAACAGAGCCGCGGCCGTAGCGAACGGTGGAAGATCCGTGCTTGTGCAGGTCTTCGTCGTTGTGCGCGGGAATATCGCGGCCGGGGAACTGCTTCTCGATCCAGTCGAGGAACTTGGCATCAACAGCCATCATGTCTTCATAGTGGCCGTGGATGGGGCAATCCTTAACCATCCAAATCTGGTTGTCGCGCTCGATGATCTGCGCCTTGATTTCGCCGACTTTCTCATGCATCAGATCGCGCCAGTCTTTCTTGCCGGCGATGATCGCTTCACGCGCCTCTTTGACGCACGCAGGGCAGAGCGAGTCGGTTTGCCGTGGGAAGCCGAGCGTTGGCTTGGTCTTTTCCCAAGACTTGAGCAGCGGCTTATCGGACCACTGCGGCGTGACGGAAGGATTCGGATTGCGCTTGTTGAAATACTGAATGCTGTTAAAAGTAGCGGCGGCCGCTTTGCACAGCGCCCAGTCAAAAGTTCTCAGAATCTGCGTCCCCACACGATTCGGCATAAAACTCTACCCTCCACTTTCAAAAGATGCAGCCCAACTGCTCACAGATATGGATGAAACCGAGCCTTAAACTGCCCCCCAGGCTCTACTTACCGTACCATTTCCCACAGGTACGTCCAGTAAGTCTTTGTACGCCTATAGTTTGAAGGTAAAGGGAGGCCGAGGCCAGCAGGAAGCGTTGAACGGTCAAAAATGGGGGTTGAACGGTTATTAGGGGCAGCGAACGGCAGCCGGGAGGGGGTCAGGAGGGAGTTACTTTTAGTACGAATGGGCTATAAGTTTGCACACTTTGGGCAGGGGATAGCTCCTACGAGAGAGAATTCTGCCTGCTTTCGAGTCTACTCGTTCAAAGTGGGACGGATGATGGCGGTCACAAAATGGGCGAAGTGCGAGGCGCCCTCATCGAGCTGGAGCCAACGGACGACGCAGTGATCGGCGAGATATTTTGTAACGCGCGATTCGGGTATGCCCAGATGTTCGGCGAGCTGAGGTTTGAGGGAATCCGCGCCGCGCCGGCTGGCGCCCCCGCGCAAAAGATTGCCAATGGCGATGCGTAGAGTCTGGCATGCCTCGACGTAGTAATAGCTGGTGAGGTCGGAGTCGGTAAGAACGAAAACACCGGGGCCGACGGGAGCGTGATCCGCTTCGCTGAGCTTCACAGGAGCACAAGTGAGCAGGCGGCGAAGCTGCATTTCGAGCAGAGATAGCCGGGAGGACAAGCCGGGGTCGCCAGAACGGCCGCGAACACTCGGCCCCCCAGGCTCGCCAATCGGTTCGACGGGAAGCGAGGGAATAGCGCGACTCTCGACGATTCGCGAGCGGCTGGGCTCGGCGGGTTCGTCAAAAACTCTTGAGGGCAAGCCCTTCGTTGGAGCCACTGCTTCTGTGGAGCGGGAAGCTGTCGCCGTTGCGGGGCCTTTCGGGGCTTCGCCCTTGCGGCGGTTTCGTCCGCCTCTGCGGCCACGGCGACGGCGTTTTTTGTCAGGAGAGTCGGCGGATTCCGCTGCGGGAGCAACTGAGACGCCCGCTGCTTCCGATTCGGGTGCGTCCGAGGAGTCGTGAGCAGGAGAGGCCACGAAAACTTCTTCCGTCGAAGGAGTCGGCTCCGACTCAGCCACAGGCCGCGTCAACATGAAGTCGCCTGAGGCGTGAACAGTATCCGCGGCGGAGACTTCGGCGCCAAGTCTGACAGCGGCTTCCTGTGCCTTGGTCTTCCAATCGGCGCGGCGAAAACGTTCCGCGGCGGCGAGATACCATTTGGCGGCTTCGGGATTTTGGCCGGACGTTTCGAAATATCGAGCCAACTCAAACGCAACCATGGCGTCGCGCGTTTTTTCGTACAAATTCGAAAGTTGTCCGACGGGGTCCTTGCCGGTGCGGGCCCGACGAATCCGGGCGGTGATCTGTTTCCAGTCAGCCATGTCTTGGGATGCATTGTAGCAGTGGAATGGCGCTACAGCCAGAGGAGGAGGCAAGTTCCAGCCAAAAGATTTTTTGCGCACAGCGATGAATCTATATTGACGGCTGGAAAGGCTGTGAGTATTCTTCCGATAGCCCTCTTGGAGGCTTCAATGGCGCGGTCCCGCGAAATTGTTGCTGCAATCTTGACATCTTGTCTGTTGATGAGTCCGGCGTGGGGCGCTTCCGCCGACGCGCTAGGGACCGTTGTGTCTTCGAGCGGCGCAAGTGTGAGCGGAACAGTGGCCCCGGTGGGCACGACGGTTTTTGCCGGCGACAATCTAAGCACGGCAGACGCGGGCAGCGTGCAATTGCGCACGAAAGGCGCGCGGCTAATGCTTGGGGCATCTTCGGCGGCCACAGTGAATGAAGATGGCGGTATCCCAGGAGCGAAGCTGCTGCGCGGATCAGCGACGTTTTCAACGGCGAATGCAAATGCGTTTGCGTTGAACGCCGCCACGGCCGTGATTCGGCCAAAGTCCGACGAACCTACGATCGGGCAAGTAACGATCTTGAGCGCGAAACAATTGCTGGTGAGGTGCACGCGCGGCGAACTGACGGTAACGGTCGGTGATGATTCGCGGGTGATCGCGGAAGGCAGTGCCTACCGCATAGTGCTCGATCCCTCCGAAGAAGCGCAGGACCAGCCGCCGCCGCAGGGAGCAGGAGCGAAAGGTTCCGGCCACCCGCCCATCATGGCTGCGAAAAGCAAGTTCGTGTGGTACGCGGTTGGGGCAGTGGCCCTGGTGACCATCTTTGCGGTTCAGGAAGCGCTGGAAAGCCCCGACCGTCCGTAATTGCTTTTGCCTTGCTGTTTAAACCGTCGCGATAATTTCCATTTCAATCAGGGCATCCTTGGGCAAGCGCGCGACCTCCACGGTCGAGCGCGCTGGCGGAGCTGCGGAAAAATAACGCGCATATACTTCGTTCATCGCCGCGAAGTCGCTCATATTTTTCAGGAATACAGTGGTCTTGATGACGTGGCTGAGTTTGCTGCCGGCGGCTTCGACGATACCCTTCACATTTTCCAGAGTGCGCTCTGTCTGCTGGGCGATATCTCCAACGATAAATTCATTGGTCTTGGGATCGATAGAAACTTGTCCCGAGACGAACAGCAGCCCATTCACTTTGATCGCTTGCGAATAAGGCCCGATCGGTTTTGGGCCGCGATCCGTAAGAACAATTTCTCTCATGGCATGGTCTCCTTGGAATTTATAGCGATCGAAGCGAAAGCATTTTCGTAGCGCGAACGAAAGTCATCCGGAACGCCGGGATGTTTCATCCACAGCCGCTCAAATTCGGCGATATTCTGATGTGTTTCCTCTTCGAACGCCGCGATGAAATCATTTAAATTGAAGCCGCGCCCCTGGCGAGCCGAAAGCATGTGATTGATCGCGCGCCGGAACGACTCTCGGCCAAAACGCTCCTGGAGCGCGTAGAAAAAAAGGAAACTCTTTGCGCGCAAAACGGTTTCGTCTTCCGGTTTGCGAGCCACGGCGCTCCTGGGAATCATACGCAAAGCGCGGCGGATTGTCTCTGTACGAGCGGACGGGCCGTCTATGGCCTCTTGGCCTAAAGCGGAGGCGAAAGCAGGGAGCGCCGAAAGCGGCGGTTGCTGTTCATAAAAACCGGGGTTCTGGCCGTAGCCGAGCCAACTGGCAGCAAGCGCCGGAGCGGCAGCGGCAAGCTTGGGCGCTCCACCGTGCAAATCAAGGAGCAATGTGTCGAGCGAAGCGAGTTGCGAGGAGACGGAGTTAGGCTCCGCACTCAAAAGACCCGCGTAAGAGGATTCCGTCGAGGTGAAGCAGCCGGCGACCACGGGGCATTCCACGACCCAAAAAGGCTGCGGCTTTTTTTGGCTGCGCGGACCAAAGGCGGCATCGTAAGCCTGGGTAGCGCGGACCACGGCGTCCGCCGAATCACGCAAGCGCGCGGAATCTTGTTGGGCGCGAGTCCAGAGAAAAACGGTGCTGCCAGAGCCGCTGTCCAAACGTGTTTCTTTGTAGAGTCCCGCGACGACGAACGGATAGCGATCCTCCGCATGTTGCACGGATTGCACGACGATTTCGCGGCCTCCGCGTGACGTCTTCGCAGAAGCGCCGCTGGTGTGAACAAGAAAGCCGTCGGGCACGCGTACCTGCAAACGCCACTGCTTGGGTGGGACACCTCCCGTGGCGAACAACCCCTCTGAGGGAAGAAGTTCCGGCGCCCAGCCTTCCGAGGGCAGGAAAAAAGCATCGGGCGAAAAACTGAAGCCAGGCTGGCCTGAAGCGGGTATTTGCAATTCGGCCGAGAGATGGAGCGTGTGGCGTTCGGAAACTTTCCACTGTTGAGGAAGTGTTACGACGGTGTTGCGCGGAGATAGAGGCGAATTTTGCTCGGCGAGTGCGGCGCCATCCCAGGTGGCCTGACCGGCCGCGACCTGAAAGCTCCGGCGGCTTGGGAGGCGCACCTCGATGGCGGTAAGGGGTCGATTTCCCGTGTTGCGCAGCTGGTATTCGGAGTCGATGTGAATCCTTGGATCCGGCCCAGGCGAAAACTGGACACGGATTTCTTGACTCTCGATGGAATAGCCCGGCCCGAGCGCGACAGCGCATGACGAGACCCAAAAGCCAACCGCCACAATAAAGAGACAAAACCGCGGGCGAGGGTGCGAGCGTGGCAGCAAAGCGCCTCGATTGTAGCGGGTGAAATCGCAAGAAGCAAAAGAGATGGCTCGATTCCTAGCGGCGAAGTACTGCCTGGCTTAGCGCGGCTTGCGGCCACGGACGCGAACGAAAGAAGTGTCCTTGTGATTGCGGGCGCTCTCGCGGGCGTGAATTTCTTTTTCCGCCTGTGCGTCGGTCATTCCGGCATTGATACGATCAAGGATTTGCCGTTCCGTCAGACCGGTGTTTTTCAGGCGCGAAATTTCGGCGCTGGCCATGACAGGCTGGCCGGATAGATGGCGGTGAAGCACAAGTTGAACCGTTGAGTCCGAAAGACCGATGAGCTTCAGGGTGACGGCGTCGATGCTGATGGAGTCCAGCTGATCGGCGCGGGCAATCTCGAGAATTTGAGGCTCCGTGAATCCGGCGCCCGCCAGATTGGACGCGGATTCGGCGCTGGTGAAGAGATGCTTGCGTACATGCGCGTTGCTGACCAACTCGACGCAAGTGTCGTCGCTGATGCCGGAGTGCTTCAGCTTGACGACCTGGGCGATTTCCGGGTCCGAAATATTCAAGCCCTTTAGCTGTTCGATATCGCTGGACCACATGCCCGCTTGATCCAGCGGACGATAGTCCGTCAGAGGATGCTGATGGCAGCCTGCTGCCGCGAGGACGCACGCGCCGAGAAGTAATCGAGGATGCCGCATATCTACATTGTAGGCGGCGGGAAGCAGGAAACGGCGGCGTGTGCTTGGGTGATACCCGGCAGAAAGGACAGGTGCGAAAAATGGGGAATCAGATCTGGTAAACGCGTTCTACCCCGAAGACGCCGGAAACTTTCCGGATGTTGGCGAGAATGGTTTCGAGCTGGCGGCGGTCGACAATTTCGAGGCTGGCTTCGATGCGAGCATTCTGCCGGTCAGGGCGGCTCTCGAGATTGCGAATGTTGGAGCCGGCACCGCTGATAACGGTCGTAATTTCCGCCAGGAGGCCGGCGCGGTCTTTGGCACGGATAGAAAGTTGCACCGGGAATGTGGCAGCGCTCTCACCTCCCCATTCGACGGCGATGCGGCGTTCCGTCTGGTACATGAGATTTTGTACGTTGGGACAAGCTCGCGTATGCACTGCTACACCTCGGCCACGCGTAATGTAGCCTACGATGTCGTCACCGGGGATCGGATTGCAACACTTTGCGCGGTACACCAGCAGGTCGTCGTGGCCCTTGACGATCAGCGGCGCTTCGCCGAAACCGAGCATGCGCTTGACGGTCTTGACCAGCGTCGGCTTGGAATCTTCGGTTTCCGTCTCCGCAGCCTTGTCCGGCTCGCCCAGCAGGCGCGAAAGAACTTGCCGCGCGGAATACTTGCCGAAACCAACGGCGGCGTAGACGTCTTCCTGCTTCGAAAGGCCGTAGTCGGCGAGCAGCTTTTCCCATTCGGCATCGGGGATTTTTTTCAGGCCGCGGCCGAAGTGCCGGGACTCTTTCTCGAGGAGCTTCTTCCCCATTTCCGTGGCTTCTTCGCGCTCGTGCAGGTTGATCCACTGGCGGATCTTGCTGCGCGCATGCGAGGACTTGACGAAGCTGAGCCAATCCCGGCTGGGCGTGTGGCCTTTGTTAGTGAGAATTTCGACCACGTCGCCGCTGACGATCTCGTGCCGCAGCGAAACCATTTGGCCGTTTACTTTTGCACCCACGCATTGATGGCCGACCTCGGTGTGCACGGAATAGGCGAAGTCGACTGGCGTTGCGCCGCGCGGCATTTCGAGGACGCGGCCTTTCGGCGTGAACGCATAGACTTCGACGGGCGCCAAATCCACCTTCAGCGTGGACAGAAATTCACTCGGCTCCTGCAGTTCTTGCGACCACTCGATGAGCTGCCGCATCCAGGCGATGCGCTGGTCGTCGTCGCCGGACGCTGGTTTGCCACCTTTGTATTTCCAGTGAGCGGCGACGCCTTCTTCAGCGATACGGTGCATGTCCTGCGTGCGAATCTGCACCTCGAAGGGCTGGCCGCCATGCAGAACGGTGGTGTGAAGCGATTGGTAGAGATTCGGCCGCGGCATGGCGATGTAGTCTTTGAAGCGGCCTGGAACCGGGCGCCAGATGTGGTGCATCACGCCGAGCGCTGCGTAACAGTTTCGCTCCGTGTCCGTGATAACGCGGACGGCGAGCAAGTCGTACACCTGCTCGAGACTACTCTGCTGGCGCTGGATTTTGCCGTGCAGCGAGTAGAGGCTTTTGACGCGCGCTTCCAGTTCGGCGGGGATGCCGCTCTCCACAAGTTTTGTGCGGATGGTGCTCTGGACTTCCTCCAGAAATCTCTGGTACACGGGAGTTTTTTCCGTGACCTCTTTTTGCAAGCGAGAAACGCCTCTGGCTCGAGGAAGCGGAAGGATAGGTCTTCCAGTTCGCCGCGGATGACGCCCATGCCGAGGCGATGCGCGATCGGCGCATAAATATCCAGCGTTTCCCGCGCGATGCGTTGCTGCTTTTCGCTCGAAAGATACTCGAGTGTGCGCATGTTGTGCAGGCGGTCGGCTAGCTTGACCATGACGACGCGGACGTCGTTGACCATGGCCAGCAGCATTTTCCTGACATTTTCCGCCTGGCGCGTTTCGGGCGCCGTCATGTTAAGCCGGCTGATTTTGGTAACGCCCTCGACGAGGCGCGCAACATCCGGCCCGAAACGCTCTTGTATGCGGGCGACGGGATACTCCGTGTCCTCGATGGCGTCGTGCAGGAGCGCGGCCGTCAGCGTGGTGGCATCCATACGCATGTCGGCGAGGATGTGGGCAACCTCTAGAAGGTGGGAGATATAGGGGTCGCCGGAACTTCGGAACTGGTCGCGGTGGCGCTCGGAGGCTATTTCATAGGCGCGGCGGACAATCCACGGATCTTCCGAAGGACGGTTCTTGCGAAGTTTTTCTAGGAGTTCTTCAAATCGGGATTCGAGCAGCCGTATAGCGCGGTCACGCTGGAAACTCAACGGGACATTGCTGGGAGACGGCATATTGAAGTATACGCCAGAAAGGGGCAGTGCGCGAGAGGGGTGGAGTCGCCCCGGAGCAACATGCGGGAAAACAAAAAGGACGCCGAGGAAGGCGTCCTTTCGTTAGAAAATCGATTTACTAGAGCCGATTTAGCGGGTCCACTCAGTTGATTTGCTGCTGCTGCTGGTCCAGGCGCTTCTGCTTGATCTCCTTAATTTTGTCGAGCAGGTCGTCGGCTTGCTTCTGCAAGGAAGCGCGCTCGTCCATGCTGTCTACCATGTCCGCCTTGCGGCGATAGAGCAAGCCGAGGTAGGCCATGGCGTCATCGTAGTCCGGCTTCAGTGAGATTGCCTTTTGCAGGTCAGCAACGCCCTCATCCACGAGCGAACCGTACTTGGTCACGTAATCCGTGCGCACGGCTGGGGGAAGGGGTTGATCATCCTTGACCTGCTTCTTGATGTTGTTCTTGTTGTAGTCCAGGCGCATTTCGCCGTTTGCGCGGAATGCCAGCGTCCAGTCGATCACTCCGATCCAGTAATAGGGCTCCGGATCGTCTGGTTTAATCTGAATGTGCCGCTGGTGGTAGGACTTGGATTCCTGAAAACCTTTTTCATCGAAGGGCTGGCCGGCCATCTGAAAGAGCAAGGAACCGATGCCATCGATCGCGCTTAGATTGTTCTGATCGCCATCGAGAATTTCCTTGAAGACTTTGATGGCCTGTTCGCCGCGCGCTTTATTTTCAGGCGAAGGCGCGCCGGGGATGTACAGACTGGCGTAGGCCGTGGCCAGATACAGGTGCGCCGTCGTCAAGGTTGGATCGAGTTCGGTGGCGCGCTTGAAATCCTCAATGGCATCATCGGACTTACCGGCCTTGAAGGCTGTTACGCCCTTGTTCAGGAGGTCGCGGGCTTTGAGCTTATTGCAGCCCGAAACGCCAACGGTAAAGATTAACAGCGCTGCCAGTACAGAGATCCGGCGAGCCATACGAGCTGATGCATAAGTCATCGAAGCATCCATCCCAGCTAGGATTCAGATCCGCCCTGCGAGGGGCCAATCTACACTATTTAGCGAGCGATTTCGAGTTCCGGCGTCATCAGGCCCACCGTCGTGATTCCCGAGCCGCGCATCAGGTCAATGGCTCGGGCGATCTCGCCAAACTCGAGAGCTCTGTCCCCACGGACAAAAGCAACCCGGCTCGCCCGCATCTTGAAAATTTCCGTGAGCCGGTCCTGTAGATCCTGCCATTGCACCGGATCCTGGTTGATGCGCAGCGTGCCGTCCCCAAAAACTTGCACGACGATTACACCCGCCAACGGCGTCTTGGGCCCGGTTTCTGCCGGCTGCGGCAAATCCGCAGGGAGACCATACTGCATCTGCGGACAAACCGCCATGAAGATGATCAAAAGCACCAGCAGAATATCGATCAGCGGAACAACGTTCATTTCCGAGACCGGACCGCGCTTTGCACTGCCCAGCAAAATGCCCATAATCCACCTCGCGTCATTCAATTACCCTGCGAGGAGGACTCTCACACCCTGCTCCAGCCGGAAAGCGTCCGCCGTGAAAAAGAAATCCTTGCTGCTTACTGCCCGGCCTCGAGCTTGGCCGTAATCAAACCTACTCTGTCGATACCCGCGCCACGCATGATGTCGATAGCCCGGGCCACTTCCGCGAACAGTACATCGTTATCGCCCTTTACGAAAGCGATTTTCTCGGCGCGCTCTTTGAAGATCGTTTCGAGCCGTGGTCCCATGCCTTCCCAAGTTGTGTCTTCGTTGTTGATCTTTAACTTGTTGTTGGCAAGCACCTGGACCACCACGGTCTTGTTCTCCAACTCCACATTTTCCTGCTTGTTCGGATTGGGCTGAGGAACGAGAGCATCCAGCCCGTGAGGAGTGAGCGGAGTGATGACCATGAAAATAATGAGCAGCACCAGCAAGATGTCGATGAGCGGAACAACGTTCATTTCCGCCATCGCACCGCCCTTATTGTCTCCAACTGACATTCCCATTGCGAATCTCCTATCAGCCTGCGTCTCGAATGCTTTTCAGGCCATCAAGCCGCGCCAGGTGGGAGCCGGCGCGGCCTATCTGACTCAGCAAACGAATGGTGCGAACACTACGCACACCTGCCCGACCACTACCCAAACGGCTTAGTCTGCCGCTGGGGCCGAACCGCTGGGCGGCGGAGGTGGCGTCCTGCGTTCTTGTTGATTCTGCTCGGTCAAGAGCCCCAGTTGGTCGACGCCGGCGGAGCGGATTTCGTCCACTACCGCCACTACGTCGCCATACTTGGCCCGAGCATCGCTCTTAACGTAGACAGTCTTATCGAGGCGGGCGGACAGCATATCCTTAATCTGCCCGGTGATATCTTCCTTAGTGATCTTCGTGTTCTTAAGGTAGATCGTTCCGTCTCGCGTGACCGCTACGATAATCGCGTCATCCTTATCAGCGTCCTGCATTTCCTTGGCGTTGTTGACCCTGGCCATATCCACCGGCAGGCTCTTCTGCAACATAGGAGTGACCACCATGAAGATGATCAGCAGCACGAGCATGATGTCCGCCATCGGGATGACGTTCGGCGCCGCCATCTGCGCACCGACTTTTGGTTTGTACCCCATGGTTTACCTTATTTCTTTGCGCCGCGACGCAAGATGAAGTAGTTGATCAGCTCCATCGAGGAGTTGTCCATCTCGACGTCGAAAGCTTCGACTTTGTTCGTGAAGTAGTTGTAGGCCCACACGGCAGGCACGGCCACGAGAAGACCGAGAGCCGTGGTGACCAGAGCTTCCGCGATACCGCCGGCGACTGCCGACAAGCCCGTCGCTTTGCTCGTTTCAATTCCCTTAAACGCGTTCAAGATGCCGACGACCGTGCCGAACAGTCCGACGAACGGAGCCGTCGAGCCGATGGTGGCCAGCGCCGAAAGACCGCGCTTCATTTCCGCGTGCACGATGGCGACAGAGCGCTCCAAACCGCGCTTGGCCGCTTCGATCACGTCGGAGTCGGTAACTTGCTGCGAAGCGGATTGGAACTCGGAAAGGCCCGTCGCCACAACCTTGGCGATATGGCTCTTCTTATTCCGCTCGGCGATTGCAATCGCTTCGTCCAGCTTGCCTTCCTTGAGCGCGCCGGCAACCTGCTGCACGAATACGCGGGACTGCTTGCGAGCCGCGCTGTACATCAGGGCGCGGTCAATCATCACGCCGAAGGAATAAATGGAAAGAATGAAGAGGATCGCAACCACGATCCTGGGTAGGGTGCTCATCGATGACCACATGCTCCGCAGATCCCAGGAGGTAGCCTGGGATTGCAGGAACAGGGCCGCATTCACAAACAGGGTCGCTACCATTCGTTTTGCTCCTTAGTTCTGATGGCCCCGGGTCTCCCGGGGCCAACGCGAGAGTTTGCCAAGCATTTGCCGCCCGGACCAGCGCGCCTGTCCCACGACCGGCACGCCAGACCGCTTACTGGTTCAGAGAGAAAATGACGTCGATCGTGGTGTCCACTTCGACCGGCTCGCTATTCAAAAGTGTCGGCCGATACTTCCACTGACGCACCGCGTCGAGCGCGGATTGTACCAGCAGTGGATGCCCGGACAAGACTTCGAGTTGCTGCACCGAGCCATCCTTGCCGATAATCGCGTGCAGGCGCACTGTTCCAGAGATGCGCGTCTGCCGCGCGAGCGGCGGATACACAGGCTGCACTCGGTTAATCAGCATGGCCGCGGTAACGTTGCCGCCCTGCCGGATGCGGGTCTGCGTCGGCTTTGGCGGTGGTGGCGCTCCGCCCATGCCGCCGATGACGCCGCCAATCACGCCGCCCATCGAACCGCCAGGCACGCCGCCCGGTACGCCGCCTTGTACGCCGGCATCCATCTCAGGCGCGTCTTCCTTAATGATCTTTACATCCTTCGGGATCGCTTTCGGCTGCACGAGTTTGCCCGCGTCCATCAAATGCACTTGCGGCTTCACGTGCACAACCGCCGCAGGAGGCGGGGGAGGAGGGGGTGGTGGCGGGGGAGGTGGAGCGGTAAGCATCGTCGCCATCATCGTCTTCGGCAGCGCTTCCGTATAAATCAGCGGAATGAGGATCAGCACAGTAAGGATTACGGCCTGAATCAGCAGGGACACAGCGACCGTCCACGGCTTATTCGTCCGTTTCGTAGTACCTGAAAGCACCATATCTTCAAACATGAATCCTACCTCCTCCCCGAAGGAGCAAGACGTCCCGCGACGCCTTCACTTCCCCGGGTTTTGTTTCCGGCTGCGGGTCCGGTGCCAACTGCAACGTTTTGTTGGCCGCGCCAGCGATTCCAGGCGACCACTAACGGTGCAGCGATACCAAAACTGGAGTACGTTCCTACCACAATCCCTACCACCAGGGCAAAGGAGAATGCACGAAGCACCTGGCCGCCCATCAGGAACAGAACGAGCACGGTAAGGAAAGTCAATCCACTGGTTAGTATTGTCCGGGAAAGAGTCTGATTAATCGATTTGTTCACGACATCCGGAAACGGCTCGCGGCGCAGCAATCGATTGTTCTCCCGGATGCGGTCGAAGATGACGATGGTATCGTTCATCGAATAGCCAACCAGTGTAAGAAGCGCCGCGATGACCGTCATTGATATCTCGAAATGCAGCAACGAGAAAAAGCCCAGCGTGATCAAAACATCGTGAAACACGGCAAGGACGGCGGCTGCCCCGTAAACCAACTGGAATCGGAAGGCAATATATACCAGCATGCCTGCTAAAGCATAGAGGGTAACGTAGATTGCCTGGCGGCGAAGCTCGCCTCCCACTTTGGGCCCGACGATCTCCACGCCGCGAATGGCGAAAGATCCGAGAGCGTAATTGGTTTTCAACGCGGAAAGCACGGCAGGATTAGCGCCATCCACCTTGGAGAGGTCGTCGAAATTCGTCAGGACTCCCTTGTTCGCGGAGTCGCGATAATCGAGAAGTTTCTTCGAGAGCTGCTGATACTTGTCACCGGCGTTCGTGGAAAGCAGTAGCGGGTCGTGTTGCGTGAAGAAAGTGGTGAGCGAGGAGGGTGTAGCAGAATTGAAGTCTGGCTTGGAAGAGTTTGCAGTTCCGTAGATTGTATTCAGCGCGTTGATGACCTGCGTCTTGCTGGCGTCACCGGCTTCATCGCCCTGGTTCTTCTGTTCGACGAAGATAAGTACTTCATTCGAGTTAGGGTTGGCGATGTCGCTCACGGACTGGATTTCCGTATTCCCGAGACCTTGCGCCGTCAGGCCGCTGCGAATCTTGTCGATATTGGGAGTCTGGGCAAACCGCACGTCTACGTTGGTGCCGCCCTTGAAATCGATGCTGTACTTGAGCCCGCCATGCATGAAGATCGAGGTCCAACCAGCAATCAGCAAAATGCCGCTAAGGGCAAAGAAATACTTGGCTTTGCCCATCCAGTCTATGTTGGGCTCTTTGAATAACTCGATCATGCGGGTTGTACTTCCCTTCTTTAGACTCCAGCGTCGATGGGTTTGTTCCCACAGCCTCCCTGCTTAACATGGGGGCCTGCGCCGGAGATAGCTACCACTCTCTCGTTTCGTTTCTACAAATCTTTGGCCCTATGCGTCCTAGTACCGCCCAGCACCCGCACTAGATGCTTAGCTCGCCCTGACGGTCCATCTTGGCCAGGTGATACTGGAAAATCGTCTTGGACACATAGATGGCTGTGAAAACGTTGGCAATCAAACCGATCGTCAGCGTAATGGCAAAGCCGCGAATCGGCCCTGTTCCAAATAGGAACAGAAAAAAGGCGGAGACCACAGTTGTGACGTGCGTGTCGATGATGGTTAGGAAGGCTTTGTCGAATCCCGCGTCCACCGCCGATGCCGCCGACTTCCCGTTGCGCAATTCTTCGCGGATGCGCTCAAACACCAGAACGTTGGAATCAACGCCCATGCCAATGGTAAGAATCACGCCAGCGATGCCAGGCAGCGTGAGCACCGCGCCAAAGAAAGCCAACGCCGCCAGCAAGATGACCAGGTTCAGAATAAGTGCCAGAACCGCATTGCCACCGGAAAGCCGGTAGTAGAACAGCATGAAAATCATGACGACCAGCAAGCTTAAGACTGAAGCTTGCACGCCATGGCGGATAGAGTCCGCTCCAAGAGACGGCCCAACGGTGCGTTCTTCGAGGTACTTGATCGAAGCTGGGAGCGCGCCAGCACGCAGCACCAGCGCCAAATCATGCGCGGAATCCTGGCTGAAATTCCCTTCGATCAGGCCGGAGTCGTCGATGCGGCCGTTGATGGTTGGCGCGGAATAAACGCGATGATCGAGCACGATAGCCATCTGCCGGCCCAAATTCGTCTGCGTGAAGGGCCCAAACCGGCGCGCCGCTTCCGCCGACAGCGTAAAGTCCACCACCCATTGGCCAGGGTTGTTTGTGTTGCGGTTTTCGGTGGCACTGCGCAGATCGCGGCCGGTGACTACGGCAGCGCGCGTCAGGACGTACCACGCTTCACCTTCGGGCAACGCACCGGTAGCGGTGCGGGCTTCCGGGCGGCCTGGAACAAGCTCCGTCCCTGGAGGCAAAACGCCGCCATGACGGCTCAACGCCTCCGTCTCCGAAGTGTAAACGGCAGGATCCTCGACGAGCTTCAGCTCAAGCTGCCCGCCCTCAGAAATGACTTGTTTGGCGCGCGAAGGATCGCCTTCCCCCGGAAGCTGCACGAGAATCTCGTTGCTATTCTGCCCGCCGCGCAGCTGAATCGTCGGCTCCGTCAATCCGAGAGCATTGATACGCCGCTCGATGGTTTCGAGCGATTGCGTCATCGTCGTCTCCCGAATTTGCGCCTGCGCACCGGGTCGCAACGACAACGTGTAACCCGTCGGATCGCCAGCAGCGGGAGCCATATCCCAGAAGTTTGTGAACGTCGCGTTCACGTAATCGCGAAACTCCGAAAGCCCCGCGGAATCCACGTTGCGTACCAGGATGTGCGTGTCGTCCACGCGGCGCACTTCGTCGTAGCGAATGTTCTTCCCGCGCAGCCACGTCGTGATGCGATCAACCATCTGGTCTGTCTCTTGCGCGATAGCTTCCTGCGTCTGCACTTGCAAGACAAGGTGCGTGCCGCCCTGTAGATCGAGGCCGAGCTTGATCTGGTGAGAGAAATTGTCTTTCAGCTGCGCCACTGACGTCGGGAACACCGGCAGTCCCACGAGGCCGTAGATGCAGCCGAGAATGACGAGAACGATGAAAACGACTTTCCACTTCAGATTGGGGTTCATGGTCAGAGAGTTGAGCGCACGCTCTGGCCGCGGGTGGGTTTATTTCGCATCTTCCGATGCCTCCACCTGCGCTATCGCCGAGCGCGCGATGCGGATTTTTACCTGGTCGGCGATCTTCAGAATAACCGTCTCGCCGTCAATTGCATTGATGGTGCCGTAGATGCCGCTGTTCGTGACAACCTTGTCGCCGGCTTTCAGCGCCGCGATCATCGCCTGCATCTTTTTGCGCTGCCGCTGCTGCGGCAGAATGAGCATCACGTAGAAGATGGCCATCACCACGACCATCATTACGAGGGGATTGCCGAGGAGACTTGCCGGCCCTGAAGCCTGGAAGAAAATTGCCGCCATAATCGTCAAGAGCTGCATCATTCCTTTCGCTATTCTCGGGCCATTCCAGCTTCACGGAAGATAGAATCAGCCCAGCGGGTTCAAGTTGCCCGCTCTCACTGCCCGCCGGATTCTCTGCTCGTTAGCCGCGCAGGTCGGCCCCGGCCAAACCGGCGCCGCACAGGAAGAATCTCGGACGCTATTCCGGTCCCACGTTCAGGCCGGGCTTACCGCATAGCGTGCGTGCATCTCTGATGAGAAATTCGCTAGGTTCCCAAACTCGATAGCCTCGCGGATTTGCCTCATTAAGTCAAGGTAAAAGTGGACATTGTGGTGGGTCGCCAGGATCGCCGCGGTCAGTTCTCCCGCAGCGAAAAGATGACGAAGATACGCGCGAGTGTAGCGCCGGCAAACCGAGCAGGAACAGTTCGGATCAGGCGGCCTTTTATCCGCGGCATACCGCGCACCTTTGATCAGTACGCGGCCTTCGCTGGTGTAGAGGCATGCATGACGCGCCGCGCGCGTAGGCAGCACGCAATCCATCATATCGATGCCCAGCGCGACGTAATCGGCGATCTGCTCGGGTTTTCCGACACCCATCAGGTAGCGCGGCCGATCGCGCGGCAAGAGCGCCGTGACCTCGCCGGTCATCTCGCAAGTCACCGGATGCGGTTCGCCGACGGCCAGACCTCCGACCGCGTATCCCGGAAAATCAAATTCGAGAAGTTGTTGCGCACTCGCCCGCCGCAGATCGGCAAACGTTGCTCCTTGTACAATCCCAAATTGCCATTGTGCTGGCTCGCCGTTGCGGCTCGCCTGCTCCAGAGAAATATTTCCGCGCACGCCCAGCCCACGCCGTCGTTCGCTTGACTGCGGCTTCCGCTTTGTCGCGCGGCGCTGGTGTCTCTATGCATTCATCCAGCACCATCGCAATATCCGACCCGAGCGCCAGCTGTATCTCCGCCGCCTTTTCCGGCGTGAGCATGTGCTCGGAACCATCCAGATGCGAACGAAACCGTACGCCTTCGTCCGTAACCTTGCGCAACTCCGAAAGGCTGAACACCTGAAAGCCGCCCGAATCCGTCAGAATCGCGCGCGGCCACGACATGAATTTGTGCAGTCCGCCAAGTTTGCGTACCGCGTCATGCCCCGGCCGCAAATACAAGTGATAGGTATTGGAGAGGATAATTTCGGCGCCCAGTTCTTCGAGCGCCTCATTCCGCAGACCTTTGACGCTCGCCTGCGTGCCCACTGGCATAAAAAACGGCGTCTGCACCGCGCCGTGCGGCGTATGCAAAACGCCGCGCCGCGCCCCAGTCGGGTCCGTTTTCTTTACTTCAAACGAAAAACTCACCCCATCAGTGTATCAGGAGAAGATAAACGCAAACCCAACGCGGCAGACCACGTAAGCAGCCCACACGCTGAAGGCAATCACGTAAGGCTTCCCACCTTTGAGTTTTTTCGGACTAGTGACGGCAAATCCGATGGCGATCAGGATGAGCGTCCAGAAAGTGAACACGTCAAACGATTTGCAGAGCGCCACCAACCACTTCGCCGCATCGTCCGGCAAAAGCGCCGCCAAATTCGTTGCGACCGGATTTTCCAGATCGATCGTCCCGGGCGCTTTCAGAAAGATCACCAGCAGGAAAATCGGGCTACTGACAAGCCCGGTCATAAAGGCGTGCGCCGTGATGGCCATGGCCGTCGAGAAGTTCGTGCTCGCTCCGCCCAGCAGGCTGTAAGCACCCCACATCACCAGACCGATGATCAGCGCTCCCAGAAGCGGACCCAGCGTGCCGAATACATACGTCGAAATCGGCGCAAACTTGGCGCCCGCTTCGATGCGCTGCTCCTTCTGATCAGCTGACAATTGCGAAGCCTGCGGGCTCTTTTCAATTTGTTGGCTTATGAACTCGCGCCAGTTCACGCGCTGGTTCAGCCCAAAGCTCACCGCGATGCTGAGCACGGTCAGCAGAGCGATCGGCAAAAGCCACCCCGGCTTCCTGACGATATCTTCAAAAGTCTTTTGAGGCGAAAACAGCACGCCAAATACGCGGCCGATCGCGCTCATCTGTGCTTGCGGCTGCTCAGGCGCAGCCGGGGGTACGGCAGTCGTTGTTGCCATCGGAAACTCCTCCACCACGAGGTTGCAGATTACTTCCTGCAACACACTACGCAGACCCAGGCCAATAAATTTCAGTGAGCCGATTTTAGCCTAAAGGGACAGATATTGTCAGGATGGACTGGCACTTGTAGTGGCCGGTCTTTAGACCGGTCTTCCTTCCTCAGACCGCCGCACTTACCCGCTAGCGTTTGTCGACCGGGAGGACAAATTTAAGCGCGGTATGCGTGGGGGAGAAACCTACGACTTTCACGTCTTTCAATCCTGTTTTTCGGCAGGCGGCGATGACGTCGTTTTCAGTGATGTTTTTTTGGCCCTTGGGATAGACAATCCATAGCGCAGTGGCGCCTTTCAGCGATTTGGCAATTTTTGCGGCGGAAGAGAGCTCTTTCAGCGAATCGGCGGCAAAGAAAATTGTGTCGGATTCGGCGACAACTTCTTCTTTGATCACAGAGCTGGTCAGCCGTTTCAGTCCATCGAGAAACTCAGTATCGAAATTCCCGAACAGAGAGACCCTCGCTCCGGGCTTCAAACCGATTTTTTCGATCCGCGTTTTCGGATGAAGAATTTTCTCGCGCCACTTTTCCGCAGCGGGCCCAATCTCGAACACCGCCAGCCCATTCGCAGTCTGCAGCAGCAGCTCGCCGTCAGCCGCCTTGGCCGACTTGATCGAAGCGAACGGAATCTTCAGCCGGAAGTCGCCGCGAAAAAGTATTTCGCTCGTTTCGAGCAACGCCTTCCCTGAGGACGTTTCTTTGCCAAACCGCGCCGTGCATTTCAGTTCGTTCCCCACGGCTCACTCTCCGATGCGCGGCTCTTCGCCAAATTTTTTCGCCAGCGACCTCAAATATGTTTCCATCGTGCTCGTCTGGCCAAACACAAATTTCGACATGAACCGGAAAAACGGATTCGTCACATACCCGCGCTCCGTAATCCGCAAAGTCGCTCCATCGGCCGCCGGAATAATCTCATAGGTCCATGTCCCGCCGAACGGCAGCTTCGGATTGGCGATGCGCGTCACCAATTTTTGCGGCGGCGTCATCTCCATCGTCTCGAAGGGAATCTTACCGTTGCTGGTTATTTCCAGGTGTGCGGGCAAGCCGTTGCTATCCGGCAAATGTTCCACGCTCTTCAATCCCTCGCGCCAGCTCGGCATCGCATCCACATCGGTGATCGCTTTCCAGATCGCATCGGGAGGCTGATGATACCGTCCGATACGCGTCGCGACGTGATCGCGCGGCAGCAGCCATCCGATCACGGTGATCAGGACGATCAAGCTGACCAGGACCAGCAATGCCCACCAGACAATTTTCATCGCTCACCTCAGGGCAAGAATTAAAACCCTTTGGCCCATCGATGAGCAAGCGTTCCGTGCCATGCAGCGACTCTGCGCGCGATGAGCACAGCTCGTGGCATCGGTTCTTGGAGAATGGCGCGAAGCCGATAGAATAGAGGGCTCACTTGTCCCCATGGCTAGCGCTGTCACAACTCCTGTCGATTGGAAGCTGATCTGGGCGCAGCGCGGCTTCCGCTATTTCTTTGTCGCCATGTTCGTCTCGCTCTTCGGCAGCGGCATGAACTTCGTCGGCGTGAGCTGGTACATCATGGCGGCCACGCATTCGACGGTAAAAGTCAGCCTGCAAGTCATCGTCGTCACGCTTCCCGGCCTGATCATTCCGTTTCTCGGCGGCGTGCTGATCGATCGCTTCGACCGCCGCTATCTCGGCGTCGTGCTCGACCTCATTCGCGGCTGCTTCGTCCTCGCCACCGCTTACATCGCGTGGCGCGGCCATCTCCAGCTCTGGCATCTCTACGCCATGACGCTGATCACCGGCACGGGTTCCGCGATGTACTGGGCCACCGTCAATGCTCTCGTGCAGGAAGTCATACCGCCGAGCCAGTTCACCGGCGCCAACGCTGCCGTTCTCGTCGGCGTGCAAAGCGGGATGCTCATCGCCGGCTCCTTCGTCGGCTTTCTTTACGATCGCACCGGCATCGCCGGCATTCTGTGCATCGACGGCCTCACGTATTTCGTCTCCGCGTACTGCCTCTACAGCGTGCGCAAGGGCTACGTCTCGCCGCGCGACCATCTGAAATATCCGCGCGAATATTCCGAAGCCACGGAAGCCACCGCCGAAGCGCTTGAGTCCGGCGAAAATCCCGAAGTCGCTGAAGCCGGCCTCTCGCTCGCGGTCTACTCCGATCTGAAGGAAGGCTTTGCCTATCTCAAGCAGCAGCCGCTTGTTCGTTCGCTCGGCGTCACTCACGCGATCATGATGGCAGGCGTCGTCAGCGGAAACGTGGTCCTCGTCGCGCTCGTCAACGACGTCCTGCATTCCGGCGCGCGCGGCCTTGGCTTTCTTGAAGCGGGCTGGGCCGTCGGCGCCATCACAGGCGGAGTCATCGCCAGCCAACTACGCAGCAACGTGCGCATGCCGCTCTACGTCGCCGCTTGCGCCGTCCTTGCCATCGGCCACATGGCCACGCCGTTCGTCGCGTTTCTCATTGGCGCCGTCATGATGCAAGCCATCTTCGGGCTCTGCCGCGCTGTCGGCGGCGTCACCGCGCAGTCCGGCCTGATGTCCATCGTCCCGCGCCATTTCATGGGCCGCACGCAATCCGCCATGGCCATTTTCACGACGTGCGTTCAGCTCACGATGAGCATCGCCCTCGGCGTAATCGCACAAGGCGTTAGCCTGGTAGCCGGTTATGCCCTGCTCGCTCTTCTCTACGCCGGCGCAACGCTC
Organism: uncultured Acidobacteriota bacterium; assembly: GCA_963718785.1. Classification (GTDB taxonomy): domain Bacteria; phylum Acidobacteriota; class Terriglobia; order Acidiferrales; family UBA7541; genus Acidiferrum. The sequence continues at coordinate 587,012 of CAVQZW010000002.1, forward strand.
TCCGCCTCTCGCGCCCGCCAGCTCATGCGGTAAACTTTCTGCGCAATCACTCAGCTGTTCGAGGCCAGTATGGAAATCACAACGATTCAGCCGTTTTTGCAATATTGGAAAAATGTTCGTGAGCGCACCATGCGCGTGGCCCGCTGCATCCCGCCGGAAAAAATCGATTGGACCTACGCGGAGGGGAAATTCACGCTCGGCGACATTCTGCGGCACCTCGCCGTTGCCGAACGCTACATGTGGGCGGAAAACGTGCAAGGCCGCCCCGCGCGCTACACCACTCACGGCAAAGAACTCGCCGACGGTTACGAAAACATATTCGCTTTCGTTGAACGCCTTCACGCCGAATCCATGGAAATTTTCGGCAAGCTCACCGACGAAGATCTTCAGCGCAAATGCAAAACTCCCGCCGATGCGCCCATTACCGCGTGGAAATGGCTCCGCCTCATGCCCGAGCACGAAATCCACCATCGCGGCCAGATTTATCTTTATCTCGGAATGTTGGGAGTGAAAACGCCGCCGCTCTACGGCCTCACGTCAGAAGAAGTTCGCGCGCGCAGCGTGATGGAGTGAAACAACGTCGGCGGCTTTTGCCCGGACCGCCGCTTGCTTCCAAGTTTTACGTCACGAGTTTCACGAAGGGTTCGGTACAGCCGCTGCAGGAGTATTCTGCGCCCCAACAAAATCCTGCCCCATCAGATCCACCGCCGCTTGATTCAGCTTCGCGCGCATCTGATAGCGTTCGTTGGCCCGCGTAATATATCTCACCGCAATCTCGATTCCGCCCAGCACCGGCTTCACATTGATGGCCGGCGCGGCCGTCAAGCTGCGCCCCTTGTCGCGAGACTGCGCCACGCCTTGCCATTCCTTTTCGGCCAGTTTCGCCGTCTCCGCAGTCGCTTCCAGCACTTTTTTCTGGATGGCATCGACAATCGGATACGGATCGCGGCCCGCCGGCAGCACCAACTGCAATTCGTCCCACAACCATTGTCCCGAAGTCGAAAAATTAAAGTAGTGTCCTTCAATCGCAAAACTATTCGTAAACGTCACGCGCCGCCCGGTGGGGTGGCCCGAGTCCGTCCAGTTCCCCGTCTCAAGCAATACCGTATGGAACATCCCCAGCTCAACAACTTCACCCGTCACACCATTGATCTCCACCCAATCGCCCAACCGGATTCCGTTCTTCCCCATCAACACAAACCACCCGATGAAACCGACGATAAAATCCTTGAGCGCCACGGTGAGTCCCGCGCCGGCGAGCCCGAGAAAAGTCCCCACTTGACTCGGTAGTCCGAGGATCACCAGCAAGATGAACAGCACCGCCAGGACTTGGAGGGTTACGCGCGTCACCGTGCGCAGCGTCTCCAATTGCCGGCGGTCCATTTTCGTTTTTCCAAGCAGGCTTTCGAGCCAGCGGTCAAAGAAAATCCCTACCAGCACGATTCCCAGAATCACCAGGATTTCCGCGAGCCCGCGGTGCACGATGGAACGCTGCTGCTCGGCGACACTGGCTATCCAATTCGCGTACACCGCCGCAATCTGGTTGTTCGTCTCAATGCGCTTGTCGTAATTCGAGAGGGCTTCTTGTTCCGCGGCCAGGGCCCATTTGCGGTCCGCAGCGGCGGCCAGTTCGTCGGCGCTGCGCTGGTCTTGCGCGAACGGCGTGGCCGGTGTCGACGTAACGGTGCTCTTCTTGGTGTGGTGCGCAAGTTCCGGCGCTTTTTCCTTCTCCGTCTCGAGCTTCGCGTCCAGCGTGTTGTGGAGCACGGAGAGGTTCGCCGCTCTTGACTCGGCGTCCGATTTGGCGCTCCACAATTGCAGTTGCATGGTGTGCAGGACGCTCCACTGCCGGTAACTCTGAATCAGGCCGTGCTGCTCCGACGCGGCGGCTGTCGCGACCGGTACCTTCTGTTGTGCATCGCGGTGCTGCTTCTGCGCTTCCTGCAGGCGTTCCTGCATGTCCCCGCCGGCGCGGCTGAAGTCCTCTTGCGCGTCTTCCACTTCATCGGAAGCAAGATCGCGGTCAGCTTCCTTATTGTCGTATTGTTCCTGGAGCTTATCTTTTTTGTCGTCGTCTTTGACTTTGGCTAGTTCGGCCGTCAGCTGCGCCATTTGCGCTTCGTCGTCGGCCACGAGTTTCTCCGCCTTTTGCAGGCGCTCTTTGGCTTCCTTCGCTGCGGCGCTCAGCGCCGGTGGGTGCTGGCGCACCTCATGGAGGGCAGCATCGTAGGCGAGATCCACCTGGTAGTCCGCCAACCGCAACGCTTCCTTGGCGAGGGTGACCTCGTCGTCCGTCCTGACTTGCTGCGCAAACTGTTGAGCGCTCTTGAGCGGAGAGACATCTACCTGCAGGATCTCGCCGATTACACTGCCGCCCTTGCCTCCCCGCGGAATCTTGGGTGTGTCCCCCGTGCGGTAGAATCCGTACGCACCGGCCAGAAGGAGCACCGCCAAAACGACTGCCGCGTTTCGTTGCACAGGTCTCATGGGAAATCCGTCGCCGGGGCCATCATCTTAGTATGGTTTTGCTGGTGCTTCCTACCCTCTTTCTTTTCCTCACTCGCGAGCGCTGACGTTTTGCGCATCAGCGGTCGCGGGCGAACGCAGCAAGGTCTTACATGCCTTATCCTATCTGCAAGGTCTTCGATGCAGGATTCACGGCTTCCGAAACTTATCTTCGCGCTGCTAGTGATCTTCGCAGCGTTCTACTTTTTTTCCTATTACCAGCAGTTACCCGAAGTTGTCGCTTCCCACTTTAACGGCCGCGGCATACCCAACGGTTGGCAATCCAAGACAATGTTTTTCTCATTTTTTGTTGGCGCCATCGTTATAGCCACCGTGCTGGCCTTCGGCATTCCGCGCATGCTGAAGAGCCTGCCACCCGAGTTCGTCAACGTCCCTAACAAGCAGTACTGGCTCGCGCCCGAGCAGGCGCCGGCCACTCTCGAATTTTTCAGCGCCTGGTTCGCGTGGTTCGGTTGCGCCGCTCTCGTATTCCTTCTTTTCACGTTCGACTACGCCCTGCAATCCAACCTTCACCCCGACCATCGCCCCGACCCGGCGCACATGATTTACGTCGTCGCCAGCTTCCTCGCCTTCACAGCCTTCTGGGTCGTTCGCCTAACCACGCACTTCGCACGCATTCCACCCCAAAACGTCCGGAGTTGAAATGAAAAGGCGATTGATGATTCGGCTCAGCAACGGATCCCGGGACATCTCGGCGGCTGGTGTCTTGGTTTCCTTGGCCGTACTCGCTTTCATCCTCGCGTCCGGCTGTCAAAAGGCGCTTCAGAAAAAGTCATCCGACAACATTGACGTCTTCATGGCTTCCCTTTCAGTTCAAGCTGTTGAACGTGCGAAGTCGGGATACGGTGTGACACTCGATTACAGCGCCGATTCGGTCAAAGAAGTGGAAAAGCTCCTCGCCATGAAATACGACTTGGGGCACACTCACCCGATGACTGAAGAAGAGACTTCGGACGCCGCCCACCTCTGGGGAGCCTACATCGGAGAAGTCATCAAGCGGCAGCACCCTGCTCATTGGGAAAGGGACTCCGCGGCCGCGGGAAAGGGTGCACTCCCAATTGTGTTCAACGATACTGGAGAACAGTCCTTCCCATGCGCGTGGGTCTACCATCGCCTAAAAAACGGAGACGAAGACAACGTCTGGACCAAGTTTAAGTTCGTTACGCAGCCTGGAGGACTGAAACAATACTTTCCTGAAAAGAAGAAACCCGCTTCACCTACACAAAACAAAAGCACCCCGTAAAATTCTACGGGGTGCTCGAGAACTTGAGGGATTCACTTCCTTCTACAAGTAATCGCGCGACGGGCCTTCCAAAAACGCCCGCAACTTTCGCGAGCGCGACGGATGCCGCAGCTTGCGTAGCGCCTTCGCCTCAATTTGCCGGATGCGCTCGCGCGTCACCGCAAACGACTGGCCGACTTCTTCGAGCGTATGCTCGCTTCCATCGTCCAGACCAAACCGCATCTTGATGACTTTTTCTTCGCGCGGCGTCAGCGTCTTCAACACCGAAGACGTCTGCTCCTTCAAATTCAAATTGATCACCGCGTCGGACGGCGAAACCACAGCCTTGTCTTCGATGAAATCGCCGAGATGCGAATCTTCTTCTTCGCCAATCGGCGTCTCCAGCGAAATCGGCTCTTGCGCAATCTTCAAAATCTTGCGCACCTTGGACACCGGAATGTCCATGCGCTTGGCAATTTCTTCCGAAGTAGGTTCGCGTCCCAGTTCCTGCACCAACTGGCGGCTTGTGCGCACCAGCTTGTTGATCGTTTCGATCATGTGCACCGGAATACGGATCGTGCGCGCCTGATCGGCAATCGCGCGCGTAATCGCCTGCCGGATCCACCATGTCGCGTACGTCGAAAACTTGTATCCGCGGCGCCACTCGAACTTGTCCACGGCCTTCATCAAGCCGATGTTGCCTTCCTGAATCAAATCCAGGAACTGCAAACCGCGATTCGTATATTTTTTCGCGATGGAAACGACCAACCGAAGGTTGGCTTCGATCAATTCCTTCTTGGCTTGCTCGGCTTCCGCTTCGCCGCGGTGAATGAACGTCAGCGTGCGTTTCAGTTCGGTGAGCCCGACTTCGCTTGCCTCCTCAATATCTTTCAGCTCGGTGCGCCGCGTGCGCAGTTCTTTGCGCGCTTCCGCTGCTACGTCGCCTTTCGCGGCATCCACGCGGCGCTCCAACCGCCCCGCCTCGCGCTCCAGCGACTGCAAGCGCTCGACGGTGCCGCGCATCTTGTCGATCAGCCGCTTCTTCTCGAACGGATTGAAATCGATCCCGCGAATTTCCAGCGAAATCTCGACGCGCGTCCGCGCCACCGCCCACTTCGCCTTGATGTACGGCTTTTTCTTGGCCTTCGGAGTGGCGTCCAGCTTTTCCGCTTGCTTCAGCGCCAGATCGTACAATTTCGCAATCTTGTCGATGTACTTCAGCGTCTGCTTCGTCTTGTTCGCGATCTTCTCTTCGGTCAGCTCTTCATCGTCAAACTGCACGATCTCTTTGATCGACCGCGCGCCCTTGCGCAAATCCTCGCCCACCGCGATCAATTCCTTAATGACGATTGGCGACCGCGTGATGGACTTCATCACCACCAATTGCCCGCGCTCGATGCGCTTCGCGATAGTTACTTCGCCTTCGCGCGTCAGCAAAGGCACGGTGCCCATCTCGCGCAGATACATGCGCACGGGATCGTTCGTTTTTTCCAGCGACCCCGGCGTCAAATCCAGATCGCTGCCGCCCTCGTCCGAATGCGCTTCATCCTTGACGACCGCATCCCGGTCGCCCGATTCCGAGGACACTTCCACCGCGCGCGCGGCTTTTGCCGACGCCTGGTCCTCGTAAATCTCAATGCCGTTTCTTTCAAATGTAGTGAGAAGGTCGTCGATCTCTTCCGAAGAATGCACTTCCGCCGGAAGCGAATCGTTCACTTCATCGTAAAGCAGGTATCCACGCTCTTTGCCCACGGCAATGAGCTGCTTTACCGCATCGTATTTTTCTTCAAGCCCTACTGCTGCCACGAATTCCTCCAACTCTTACAACGCAATCCCAGGTGCTCCCGGTTCGGGTCGGCCGAGATTCTTCTTTCAGCTAAGGCGCGGACAGTCTGCCACGCTGGCGCAGTCAACTCCTCTGCGGTCACCAATAAGAACAGTGGGGAATCCCCCACCAGATCACTCATCTTGATTGTGAAATCCTCTAGGCTGCGCCGCGCCGCCAGCTTACCGTTCGCCCTGTACTTCGCCCGCTGCTCGCTCTCAGAGTACGTTCCCGCGCCTCTAAGTACATCTATATAGATGCACTTAGGTGCGAATTCGTTACTCGCGAAACCCTAGTACGCTACACGCTTAAGTCCGCCCCCGTCAATACTTTAATCAGTGGAAATCTGTGGAATACGTTTTCCCACTTGCACAGTGCGAGCGCAAGTCGCTTGTGTAAGATGTTTTGCGAACATGATTCCATAACAATGTCGGCTCCTCGACCCGAGTAGACTGTGGTTTATCGACGACCATAGGTTCGGGAGAAGGAGCCGAACATGATGATTATAGGCGTAGATTACCACCCGAGCTTTCAGGCGGTTGCATTTTTAATAGAAGAGACGGGTGAGTGTGGCGAACAGGAATTGAACCACAGTGATGGGCAAGCAGAGAGATTCTATCGAGACCTGAAGCAGCGAGGAATCCGCGTGCGGGTAGGCATGGAGGCTACCGGATATTCACGCTGGTTCGAACGGCTACTGGCAGAGCTGGGGTTCGAGGTATGGATGGGCGATCCCGCGGAGATCAAGGCCAAGCGCGTGAAGAAGCAGAAGTACGACCGCGAGGATGCTCGACTCCTACGCCGGCTGATGCTGGAAAATAACTTTCCGCAAATTTGGGTACCGAGTCCAGAGAATCGGGATCTCCGGCAACTGCTGTGGCACCGGCATCGGTTGGTGCAGATGCGCACGCGGATCATGAATCAGTTGCAGGCGTTGGCGATGAACGAGGGTTATCGCTGGAAGAAAAAACTATTCAGCGAACAAGGACGAGCACTGTTAGAGAAACTCTCGTTGGCTCCGTGGGCCAGTCGACGCCGGCAAGAGTTGTTGGAGTTGCTGGACCGCATGAATCCGACGATTGCGGAACTAACCGCAGCCGTCGAACGGGAAGCCCGGAAGCGACCCGAGGTGCTGCGACTGATGACGCATCCCGGTGTTGGTCCGCTAACGGCACTCGCCTATGTGTTGATCATCGGAACACCGGCGCGGTTCGAACGCGGCAAGCAAATCGGCACGTACGTGGGGATGATTCCGGTGAGGACTCCAGCGCCGGCAAGCAACGGCTGGGGCACATCAGCAAGCAAGGCAATTCCTTGTTGCGCTTCTTGTTGGTGGAGGCGGCCCAAGCGGCGGCGCGAATCCATCCGGACTGGAGGCGTCGCTAAGGCATCGGCGATGCGCCGCACAAGAGCATTGCCAAGGTAGCGATGGGGCGCCGGATGGCGATTAAGTTGTATTGGATGTGGCGAAATGGCTGCGAGTATTCGCAGTCCGTTAAGTGTGTCGCCGCGCGTCATTCTTTTAGCCTATACTTCGCCCATGCGGCAAAAAATCTCGATACTTTCTTGCTTATTGATTTTAGTGCTTGCCTTCGCTGGAAGCCTCTTCGCCCAGGCCAATCCTGAATGGACGGAACCTTTTCCGCCTTTTCGCATCGCGGGGAACCTGTACTACGTTGGCAGCAAGGGGCTTGCGAGCTATCTGATCACCACGCCAAAAGGCAACATCCTCATCAACAGCGACCTCGAAGCCAATGTGCCGATGATCTCCGCCAGCATCGAAAAGCTCGGATTTCATTTTGCGGACACAAAGATCCTTCTGATTAGCCATGCGCATTGGGATCATGATGCCGGTAGCGCTTTGATCCTGCAGGAGACCGGCGCGAAGTATATGGTGATGGACGCGGACGTTTCGGTCGTCGAATCTGGCGGTAAAACCGATTTTCAGTACGGCAACACTCCCAGTTCACTCTACCGGCCCGCCAAGGTCGACCGCGTACTTCACGATGGCGACGAAGTGAAGCTTGGTGGCGCGGTGCTGGTCGCTCATCTCACTCCGGGACACACGAAAGGCTGCACTACGTGGACGATGAAGGTTGACGACGGCGCCAAATCCTACAACGTAGTGATCGTCGGCAGCCCCAATGTCAATCCTGGCTACAAACTCGTCGCCAACACCGCCTATCCGCAGATCGCCGAAGATTACGAACGCATGTGGCGCGTCCTCAAGTCATTGCCGTGCGATATTTTCCTCGGCGCCCATGGCGGCTACTTCGGCCTCGACGAGAAATATCCCCTAAGGAAAGAGGGCGGCGCAAACCCGTTCGTTGATCCTGATGGTTACAAACGGTTTATCACTCAGAAGGAGCATGACTTTCACGACGAGCTAGCGAAGCAAAAACTCGCCGCAAAATGAGCCGCCCCTGGCAGACGTAAACCCTTTGGAGTTCACCTCGCAGCCGCCAGACGCCGCATCAGGTCTTGCTTCTTTTCCAACAGGCCGCGCATCTCCGCCACCGGAGGATTCGCCTCAATGCTGCGTTGTACTTCCGCCAGCTCGCGCTCCGCTTTCCGGTGCTGCAAGGCCTCGACGCAACTCTCCGCTTCTTCCCAAGTCGGCTCGCTGGCTTCCTCGAAAAGAATCTCGAAAAGTATCCGCCGGTCGCGTTCTTCGAGATGCGTTGCGACTTCCGTTGCCTGCATGGGTTCGTCCGCCAAACTCGCAACAATGAGCGCCGCAAAAACTTTCTCGGTTTCGAGCCCATGATAAAGCTGCGCCACCTGCAGCCGCTGCGCCAGTTCGCGCCGGAATCCTTCGGCCTCTGCAAGCATGCGAATCAGCCGGCGCTCCACCGGCTTGGCCGAGCGGCCCACCAGCTCCGGTTGAATCTTAAGTTCGCTGTGGCGCTGTGTGGCTGCTTTGCTCAGCGCCGCGCGTAACACCGGTTCGTCGAGGTGAAGCTGCTGCGCGATCCGCGTCGCCCATTCCGAGCGAAGAATCGTATTTGGAATTTTCTGTACGTACGGCAGGAGAAAATTCACCGCGCGCCGCTTCCCTTCGCCGGTGGTCAAATCCATTTTGCGCGCGCGAGCAATCAAGTAGTCCACGTACGGCGGCGCTTCCTTCAGCAGTTTCGTGTACTCTTCGGCGCCTTTTTCGCGGATGAACAGATCCGGATCGGCTTTTTTGTCGCCGACCGGCGGCAGCGCAAGAACGCGCACCTCGAAATCCTGCTCCAGCAGTAACGCTACGGACCGTTCGGCAGCCATCTGGCCGGCATTGTCCGGGTCGTAGTTAATGATCACGCGCTTCGTGAAGCGGCTCAGCAATTTAATCTGCGGCTCCGCAAGACTCGTTCCGCAGCTAGCCACTACGTTGCTGATGCCAGCGCGTGCCACGGCGATCGCATCCATGTAGCCTTCGACGAGCACGGCAAAATCCGAACGCCGCAGCGCTTCCTTCGCGCGGTCCATGTGATAGAGCACGTTGCTCTTCGAGTAGATCGGCGTCTCGGGCGAGTTCATGTACTTGGGCATTTCATCGCCCAGTGCCCGGCCACCAAACGCCACAACCTTTCCCGAGTCATTCGCGATCGGGAACATGATCCGCCGCCGGAACCGGTCGAACAATCGGCCGCCCTGGTCACCACGCGAAATCAATCCGGACTCCACCAGCAATTTCTCAGGATATTTTTGCTTGAGCACGCGCAGCAGGGCGTCGCCATCGCTCGGCGCATAGCCAATCCCGAACCTGTCAATTGCCTTATTATCAAGCCCGCGGTCTTCGAGATACGCGCGCGCCGCTTTGCCCTCGAGCGTTCCGGAAATTTGCTTCGTGAAAAACGCCTGCGCCTCGCGATGCATCTCCACCAGCGCGGATCGCTGCTGATTTTCCTGCCGCTCTTCGGGCGACCGCTCCCGTGGCCGTGGAATCGCAATCCCGCACTTTTCCGCGACGGTCCGCACCGCCTCCGGGAACGTGGATTTCTCCAGGTCCATTACAAAATTAAAGACGTCGCCGCCCTTGCCGCACCCGAAGCAGTAAAAAATCTGCTTGATCGGCGACACCGTAAACGAAGGAGTTTTTTCCTGATGAAATGGACAGAGCCCCGAGAAATCCTTCCCGGTCTTCTTCAGACGCACATATTCGCCGACCACGCGAACAATGTCCGCCTGCTGCTTCACCTTCTCCGCAAATGATCCCGCTTCTGCCATGCTTCCTTATGATCGCAATTCTACAACCGTGATGGCTTTGCCGCCGTGCTCCTCGGTTTCAAATGAGGTTCGTTGGACAAGCGGGTGCGACTTGAGAAATTCGCCGAGGCCTTTGCGAAGCGCACCGGTGCCGTGGCCGTGGATGATGCGCACGCGTGTTTGATTGGCGAGCGCGGCTTCGTCGAGATATTTGTCCACGCGCTCCGTCGCTTCTTCCACGCGCATGCCGATGACGTTGATTTCGCCGGAGGCCGCGCCTTCGCCCTGCTGCGATGTCACAGTGACACTACCGCGCGACGATTGTAAGGGCGGGGCTTGCCCCGCCCGACCTGCTACCCCGCCCGCCTGCTCGACGCCGATTATTTCGTCTGCGGCGACTTTCATGCGGAGCGGGCCGGCTTCAATTTCGGCGGAGGAGCCGTCGAGTCTGCGGAAAATGACCGGTTTGCTGAAACCGCGGACGCGTATTCGCGCGCCCGGTTGCAGGGCTTCAACGCGAATCGGTTCCTGGCTCGCTGAGGCTGTGCCTAAATCCGCTTGCGAATCCGAAATGGTTTGCACGAGCGCGGCGTTGAGTTCTTCGCGGGCTTCGCTGCGAATGTCCTGGCCTTTGCGCCGCGCGGTTTTCTCAAGCGAGGCCCGCAATTCGCGTTCCTTCACGGCTTCGATCACGCGCGCGACATTTTCATCGAAGCGTTTTTGCATTTCAGCAAATTGCGCTTCGAGCTCTCTGATGCGTTTTTGCTGGCGATCGACCCATTCGGTGCGCAGCTTTTTGCGTTCTTCCTCGATCGTCTTTCGCTCGGACGCCATCTGCTGCTGCATGCGGTCGAGTTCATCGCGGCTGCGGTGCAGGTAGGCAATCAAGTCGGAGGCTTCGCGCGATTCGGGAGTCAGCAACGACCGGGCTCGCTCGATGATGCCCGTCGCAATGCCCAATCGCTGCGCGATGGCGATTCCGCTCGAGCCTCCGGGCACGCCGACCATGAGCCGGTACGTCGGCCGCAAATTTACGTCGTCGAATTCCACTGCGGCGTTCACGACGCCCGGTGTCGTCGAAGCGTACGTTTTCAAGCGGTCGTGGTGCGTCGTTGCCAGCACGATGCAATTCTTGGCGCGAAATTCGTCGAGCAGCGCGACGGCAAGTGCCGCACCTTCTTCCGGCGCGGTGCCCGTGCCCATTTCATCGACGAGCGCGAGCGATTGCGGAGTCGCGAGTTCCAACATGGTCTTCAAATTCAGCATGTGCGCCGAGAACGTCGAGAGGTCGGCCGCGATGGACTGTTCGTCCCCGATGTCCACGAGCACGCGATCAAAAATCGGCAGCACTGCCCGTTGCGCCGCCACAGGAATTCCGGATTGCGCGGCCAACACGGCCAGTCCAGTTGTTTTCAGCGCGACGGTTTTGCCGCCGGTGTTCGGTCCGCTGATAACCAGTACTTTTTCCGCGCCGCCGAGCGCGAGCGTCATGGGCACAACCGCGCGATCTTGCCGGCGCAGCTTGTCTTCGAGCACGGGATGGCGGGCATCCACCAAGCGCAATTCCGTGGCATCGGAAAATTCCGGCATGGCCGCATCGAAATCGCGCGCAAAGCGCCCGCGAGCGAAAACACCGTCAAGCTCCGCAATGGTTTCCGCCGCGGCGACAAGCGGGCCGCGAATGATCTGCAGGCGCTCGGTCAAGTCACGTAGAATTCGGAGAATTTCCGCCGCTTCGTCTTCCGCGAGTTGCACAAGCTGGTTATTCGTTTCGACCGTTTCAAATGGCTCCAGAAAAACGGTCTGCCCCGTCCCGCTCGCTCCATGCATCACGCCCGGAACGCTGCGCCGATTTTCCGCGCGCACAGGAATTACAAATCGTTCATTGCGCAGCGTGACGTAATCTTCGCCAGCCTCCGCATTACGCGTACGAAGAATCTGCTTGAGGGTCTTCTGAATGGATTCGCGCGTATGCGTGATGCTAGCGCGAATCCGCCGGAGCGCCGAAGACGCATCGTCGCTGATCTCTCCATTCGGCAATAGGCATCGCCGGATCGCCGTCAGAGCCTCTCGAAAATCCGCGAGCGAAGCGCCGCGCGCAGACAATAAAGGAAATTTCGCCGCCTCTTCCTTAAACTGCCCGCGCAGCCATCCCGCTGTTTCCAGCAGCGACGCTGCTTCCAGGATTTCCTTCGCTTCGAGAACGATTCCTGGCCCTTCGATTTTTTCGAGCCATCCCTGCGGATCGGCCAACCCGCCAAATCCCAGTTCACCGCCGCCGCGCAGCCACTCGCGCGCTTCACGAATCAACGCAAACGCAGCTTCCAACGCGGCGCGATCCGTTCCAAACTCCAGCGCATCTACTGCCCGCCGCCCTGGCGCACACGTCGTCCTCAGCCGCAAAAGCTCCCGCAGCTTGTCGAATTCGAGTACGTCCTGTGCCGTCCGCGACATTTTTTATTTGTCCGCTACCACGATCGATGCAAGCGAGCCGTATCACGTCCGAAAGGGTTCATCTCTGCTTCTGACGTTCGTGCGCGGGCGCGATCGTCGCTGCTCCTTCGTCAAATTCCTCAATCATTGCCACACATAATCCATTCAGCGCATCGGCGGTTTCATGATTCTTTCCGCCCTGGTTGTTGCTCAAAAACGAAAAGATCAGGCGCCGCCCACTTGGCGTTTCCGCAAATCCCGAGAGCGTTCGAACGTGCTCGACCGATCCCGTTTTCGCGTGGATTCTTCCTGCCGCGACCGTGCCCTTCATGCGGTCCTGCAACGAGCCGTCGATTCCCGCAACGGGCAGCGAAGCATAGTACGGCGCAAACCATGTCTGTCCCTGGGCATATTTCAGCAGAGTCACGATGGCGCGAGGCGTAACCAAATCGTGCCGCGAGAGTCCTGAGCCATCCGTCTGAATCACATCATCGGCGGCGATTCCCGCTGACGCGTAAAAGTCTTGCGGAGTTTTCAGCATGTCTTCCGAAGTAATCCACACGCCGTTCTGGCGCGCGGCGGTTCGCAGCAGCATTTCCGTGTGTAGATTCTGGCTGATTTTGTTGACGAGTTTCACGGAGTCGCCAAGCGGCACGGAAATGTGTTCCGCAAGAATGGCGCGAGGGGTCGTGTCGCTATCGGCGACATGGACCGCGCGGATTTTTCCATCGATTTTCACGCCGCGTTCGGCGAGCAGCGCCGCCAACAAGGACGCCGCGTGTTGCGCCGGCTCTTCAATCGCCAGCACCAGTTTCCGCGGCGAACTCCTTGCCGGCATCGTGCCGCGGACGACCACGAGATTCGCGCCCGGTTCGCGCGTCAGCGTCAAATCCGATTTCACTTCCGCGGCCGCGGTAATCACCTCGTTTTGTAGCGTAAAATCCGGCGTCAACGGCGAAACCGATGCCTGCACCGGATCCCCCATTTTTTCGCCAGGCGTCAGCGTCAACGAGACCGTATTGTCGTCCACGACGATTGCGGAAATCGCCGCGCCGTACTCCCACACCATATCGTCGATCTCCCAGCCGTTGGGATAGCGCTCGCGAGGAAAATAGCTGTCGTCGCCGATGACGTCTCCTGAAATTTCTTTCACGCCATGCGCCACAAGAGCATCGGCCAATTGGATCAGCACTTTTTCCGGCGGCCCGTCGAATTCTTCCTTCAGTTCGAATGGGAATTTGCGGTTCGAAAGATTGGGGTCGCCACGGCCCACGAGAATGAGGTCTCCGGAGAGGGTACCGTCCGGAGAGATCGTGCCGCGCGTTTCGAGAGTGGTGTGGAATTTGTAGTCCGGCCCAAGCTTGGCCAGCGCGAGCGCAGTCGTAAAAAGCTTCATGTTCGACGCGGGAACGAAATAGCTATCGGCATTTTTTTCGAAGAGAGGTTCTCCAGTCTGCGCATCAATGACCAGGATTCCCCAATCTCCTTTGCTGGCAGGAGCGGAGGCAAGGAGCGTCTCTGCGCGCCCGCCAAAGCGGGCCGCAGCCGCGGCCGCCCGCCGAGGGGAACGCTCTGCAGGCTTTCCGTCATGCTTCGTCGCGCAGCAAGCCTGCTCATGAGAGGGATCGGATTGCGCACGCGCCGCTGGCGAGGCCAACGCGCAGAAAACCAATAACAGTACCGCCGGCAGCATCGACAGCGCCACTAGCGACCCATGAGTTTTTGCAGAGACCCTGGTTCGTCTACCCACAAATCTTCCTCGCTTGAAAGTATAGTCGAAAGCGTGCGCAACACTTGAGGAGCATGCAGCATCCATTTTAATGGCAAGGGCAAAGGAAGGCAGCGTCACAATCCGCTCTTCAAACTGAAGGTTGCGAACAATCCTTAGGCAACCTATCATTACGTTAGCCCAGTAAATTTCAGCGAGGTGAAATTTGATTAAGCAAATTAGTTCCTGCCTGATGGCGCTGGCGATGATCGCCCCGCCGATGTTCTCCCAGGAAGACAGAAAAGAAGCCGACCGGCTCGAAAACAGTGGCACGGTGATGAAGGAGATTATGGATATCCCCGATGACATCCCGCAGGATCTCATCGACAGAGCGGAATGCGTGATTGTGTATCCGTCGGTGCTAAAGGCAGCCTTTGTGGTTGGAGGAAGCTACGGGCGAGGCGCGATGACGTGCCGCACCGGCGAGCACTACACCGGCCCCTGGAGCGCACCATCGATGATGGCTCTGGAAGGCGGCAGCATCGGCTTCCAGATCGGGGGGCAGGCCACCGATTTTGTCCTGCTGGTGATGAACCCGCGGGGAGCGCATTCCATGCTCAAGAGCAAGGTGAAGCTCGGGGCTGACGCTTCCGTGGCAGCCGGCCCCAAGGGCCGTACGGCAAGCGCCGAATCCGACGCGACGCTGCGCGCCGAGGTGCTGAGCTACTCGCGGTCCCGCGGCCTGTTTGCGGGCGTCTCGCTGGAAGGCTCGACAGTTCGGCCAGACCATGACGCCAATGAGCGCGTCTATGGAAAGAAGCTGGACGCAGAACAGATCATTTTCAAGGGTGCGGTTGCCGTGCCTCCGCCGGCCCAGAAATTGATCGCTTATCTCAACCGGAAGTCTCCGAAAAATACGTCTGATCCGAATTCGTTGAAGGAGTAACCAAGAGCCACTGGGGCGACCCTAAATTGGAGAAGGACAAAGACCCTGGCGGGTGCCAGGGTCTTCGCTATTTAAGGCAGAAAATCCGCGAAGAAAAGGAGTTGACAGGATGCCCATTTCTGACCTATAGTCATTTATGAATTATGGTCAAGAAGACCAGCCCAAAGACTTCCAGCCCCGGCCGTTCCAATGTCCGTCCCTCGCATGGCCGCCGCGAGCGCCGCAGCGCGGAAACGCGTGAACGGTTGTTTCGCGCTGCCCTCGATCTCTTTGCAAAAAAAGGATTTACAGAGACGACCGTGGAAGACATCACGGAAGCGGCGGACGTCGGCAAAGGCACTTTTTTCAACTATTTTCCGAGCAAGGACCACATTCTGCTGGCCTTTGGCGAGATGCAGCTCGCGAAGTTGGAATCGGCCGTAGCGGAAGCCCGCGATAGCCACGAGCCGATGCCGCAGTTCCTGCGCTCCCTGGGAGTGCGCATGACGCAAGAGCCCATCCGCAATCCGGGAGTTATCCGAACGCTTTTGCAAGCCTATCTCTCGACAACTCCGGTACGCGAGGCAATGCAGGATTTGCAGAAGCGTGTCCACGCGTTGCATACGGAGATTGTGCGGATGGGGCAGGAGCGCGGGGAGATTCGCACGGACCTTCCGGCAGCCGACATCGCGCACGTCTTCCGGCAAACCATTTTCGGAACACTTTTGTTCTGGTCACTGCACGGCGACGCAACGCTGCATCCGCGGATGGAGTCCGCGTTCAACGTGCTGTGGTCCGGACTGGCGCCGCGAGAAGCAAGCGCCGCGCATGCGGATGCGGCGACGGCCGGCGTTCCGCTGTTCACTTGTGGAGATTGATTTATGAATCGCAAGCGCATTTTAGTCATCGTGCTGGTCGTGCTCATCCTCGGCGGCACAACAGTTTATGCGACGTGGTTTCGGCGAGATAACGCCTTGCAGGGTTCAGGGACCGTGGAAGCCCGGGACATTCGTGTTGGATCGAAAGTTGGCGGCCGCATTGAAAAAGTTCTGGTGCGCGAAGGTGACAGAGTCCAGCCGGGCCAGCCTCTAATCACTTTCGACGACAAGGAATTGCTGGCTTCTCTCAATCAGTCGCGAGCCGCGGCTGAGAAAGCACAACGCGGATATCGGCCCGAGGAAATCGCGGAGGCTCGCGCCGCAGCGGCGCAGGCTAAAGCCGATTATGAAATGCGCTTGAACGGCTACCGCAAGGAAGATATCGCAGCGGCACAGTCCGACGTTGAACGCGCAGCGGCCGACGAAGTTCGTTCGCGGCTCGATTTTCAGCGTTACGAAGCGCTGGCGCAGAAGGATCTCGTCTCGAAACAGCAACGCGATACAGCAGAAGCAAATTGGAAGATGGCGCTCGCGCAGCAACAAAACTATCAGCACAAGCTCGATGAACTGAAGCGCGGTTACCGGCCCGAGGAAATTGCATCCGCGGAGGCGCACTACCGGGAAACGCAGGCCACGCTCGACAAATTCGAGAAGGGCAATCGCCGCGAGGACGTCGAGCTCGCCAAAGCCGCCTACGCGTACGACGAAGCACGGTTCCGCGAGCGGCAAGTGGTCGCGCCTTCGGCTGCGATCGTGGAAGTTCTGGACGTCCGGCCGGGAGACATCATTGCGCCGAACACGCCTGTCGCCACGCTGCTGGAGCAAGATCAGATTTATGTGCGGATATATATTCCCGAGACGGAGCTGGGCCGGGTGAAGCTCGGACAAAAGGCGGAAGTGCGCGTCGATTCGTTTCCGAAAACAGTGTTTGAGGGGATTGTCGAGCAAATCAATCAACAAGCCGAATTTCTTCCGCGCAACGTGCAGACACGGGAGGAGCGCGTTCATCAAGTGTTCGGCGCCAAAATCCGCATTAACGATCCCGCAGGGCACGTGCTGGCGGGCATGGCGGCAGATGTGAAGCTGAAAGAAGGAAATTAACCCGTGGCTTCGTCTCCGCAAAGCCCCGCTGAAGCGGCCATTTCCGCCGAACATCTCGTGCGGCGATTCGGGCAGTTCACAGCGGTGAATGACGTGAGCTTTCGCGTGGAAAAGGGCGAGATTTTCGGGTTCCTCGGGCCCAATGGGAGCGGCAAGACAACGGTAATCAAGATGCTGACCGGCCTCCTGCCGCTTAGCGGTGGTTCCGCGCACGTGGAGGGGCTGGACGTGAGGACGGATGCCGAAGTTGTGCGCGAGCGCATCGGGTACATGTCGCAAAACTACAGCCTGTATCAAGACCTGACCGTCGCGGAGAATTTGCAGTTTTACGGGCGAATCTACAGCCTGGAACCGGAACGGTTGAAGCGGCGCATAGGAGAAATCGTCGAGCTGAACGGTTTGGGGCCTTATTTGAACCGCTTGTCGGCAAAGCTTTCGGGCGGATGGAAGCAGAGGCTGGCGCTCGGCTGCGCGATGCTCCATGAACCGAAACTGCTTTTTCTCGACGAACCGACAGCCGGCATCGACCCCGTGGCACGGCGGCAACTTTGGGATCTTTTGTTTGAACTCTCGGGGCATGGCATCACTTTTTTTGTAACCACGCACTACATGGACGAAGCCGAGCGCTGCAGCCATGTGGCCTACATCTATTACGGCAAAATTATTGCGGACGGAACGCCCAATTCGCTCCGGGAACTGCCCGAGGTGCAGCCGCAGGGGACGATACGCGTGGAAATTACGACGCCGGAAGTGACACGTGCGCTTCGCTTTACGCGACAGTTTCCGGGCATCCGCAGCGCCACGATTTTTGGACAGTCCATTCATGCGCTCATCGACGATCACGTCAATCTCGATGATCTTCGCGGGCAGCTCCTGAAGGACGGCATTGCCGTGGCGGAAATCCGGCCGCTGGCGGCGAGCCTCGAGGATGTTTTTGTGGAGCTGACGTATAAGCATCAAGCGTTGCTGGAGGCGTCGCGTGCTTGATCCATTTCGTGGTTTCGGCGCCGTTTTCTACAAAGAAGTGCTGCACGTTCGCCGCGACGCGGGGACGCTTTTTTTCTCGCTGACGATGCCGTTATTGCAGATGTTCTTGCTAGGCTTCGCGATCGATACCAATATCCGCCAGATCAACACCGTCGTTTACAACGCCGACGGCCGCCGCGAAAGCCGCGAACTGCTGGACCGCCTGAAAAACTCGGATACGTTTCACGTCATTCGGTACGTTGAAAACGATCACGACCTGAACGACATGATCATCGCGGGAAAAGCCCGGGTAGGGATAAAAATCCCGGTCGAGTATTCCGACCGTCTCCTCCACAACATGAGCGCGCAAGTACTGGTTCTGATCGATGGCTCGGATTCTTCGGTAGCCGGCCAAGCGATAAATGTCACTAACGCTATTGGGCTCGACGAATCCCTGCGCCGTGTTCTGCAGGACCGCGCCACCTTTGCCGTGGATATGCGGCCGAAGCTGCTCTTCAATCCCGATTCGCGCTCGCCGAATTTCTTTCTTCCCGGCCTCACGGCCATCATGCTGCTAAACGTCACCACGTTTCTGACGGCGTTTTCGATCGTTCGAGAGAAGGAGCGCGGCACACTTGAGCAGCTGTTCGTCACGCCGGTGCGACCATTCGGCCTGCTCCTCGGCAAGTTGCTACCTTATCTCGGCATCGGATTCTTCGAGCTTTGCCTCATTCTCTTTTTCATGCGATTTGTGTTTCTTGTGCCGATGCACGGTAATGTGATTCTGCTTTTCGCGCTTTCCTTGCCGTATCTTTTTGCGGCGCTCTCACTCGGAATCCTGATCTCCAGCAAAGCATCGTCGCAGGCAGAAGCCATGCAGCTTGCATTCCTGCCAATTCTTCCAAGCGTATTTTTCTCGGGCTATATTTTCCCGCGGGAAACGATACCTGCGATTCTCTACCCTCTCAGCTACCTGATACCTGCGACTTACTTCATCAACATCACGCGGGGAATCATCCTTCGCGGAGCGGGAATCAAGCATCTGTGGACCGACGGCCTCGCGCTTTTCATTATCGGCACTCTGCTGCTGGTCATCGCCGCGCGCCGATTCCGCAACAAAGTCATCATGGCCTGAAACTGGCGTTTACATGACCTCTATTCATTTCCCGGAAGTTTGCCGGATCAAATCCTCGACGTCCGCCATCTTGTCGCCCAACAGATTCAATTTTCGCGACAATCCCTGAATTTCGGACTCGGCGCGTCGGTTGACGTCGTAATCCAATTCGCCCCGCAGCCGGTCTTTCGTGTCCTGCCGGTTCTGACTCATCATGATGACGGGAGCTTGGATCGCGGCGAGCATGGAGAGAAACAGGTTCAGCAGAATGAAGGGATAGGGATCCCACGCCGCTCGTCGCAAACCGATGTTGATGCCTGCATACACGATTAGGAGCGCCAGAAACGTAATAATGAACGCCCACGAACCACCGAAACGCGCGACTTCATCAGCGATCCGCTCGCCGAAGGTGGCTTCGGTCTCGATCAAATCGTTTGGATTGCGGCTGGCGCGAACGCGGACGAGTTGCTGCGAGGCGTGAAACTGACGGCCCAACACGGTGAGCATGTCCATGCCGGCGAGCGGTTTGCGCTGTAGCAAGACCGCAATGTCATGCCGATCAACTTCGAGACAAACAGTTTCTTCGAGGGCGATGGCGCTGGTTTCGTGCGGCGTTTGCTCCAGCATGGAAGCGAAACCGAAGAATTCTCCGTGCGCGGGCTGATCGACAGTGACCTCCTGGTGGTCTTCGTCGATCGTGGTAACGCGAACCGCGCCGGACATCATGATGTAGGCCTGTCCGTCTTGACCGCCCATTTTGTAGATGCGCTGGCGCGGGGCAAATTTTTTGATTTCGACCTGACCCGCAAGCACGGCGGCTTCCTCGTCGTCCAACAAAGCAAAAAGCGGCACATGTTTCAACTCCTGGGGATCGCAAGGCATGGGTCACCTCTGTGGAATGAACTGTTCTCTGCTAACTTGGCTTGAGCATTTCACAATTCGCGGAGGGCGACAACGGGAAGCCCTGGGGAAAGAAGGCTGCGCTTACGGATGAAGGCCATCGCGGTGTAGCGCCTTTCCCGACTTGCCCTTCGGAACCGTGACGCACTACTATCGGCGCATCAGAGCTGCCGCGAGGGGATATTCCGTGGAAAAACGCTTGGCTTGCTGGGTCATTCTAATCTTCGTGTTGCTTGTTGCTGGCGTGTGTGTCGTGCGCGAGGGAACGCCTGATCCGCTGCCGGCAAGCTCATCGCAGGAGAGTTTCTCCGCGGAGCGCGCTCTGGTTTATCTGAATGCGTTTGCAACGGCGCCGCATCCCATTGGCTCCGCGGAGCACGATCGCGTGCGCGACTATCTCGTGTCGCAGTTTACCTCGCTCGGCGTAACACCCGAAGTTCAGAAAGCCACGGGCGTCACGGCGCGTTACGAAGTGGCCGGAACAGTCGAAAACATTGTGGCGCGGGTGAAAGGATCGAGCGGCGCCAGCGATGCTGTTGCCCTGGTGGCGCACTACGACTCCGTACCCGCCGGCCCTGGCGCGGGAGACGACGGCGCAGGAGTGGCGGCATTGCTCGAAACGCTTCGCGCTTTGCGCGCCGGGCCATCGCTCCGCAATGACATTCTTTTTGTGATTACTGATGGCGAAGAAGACGGCTTGCTTGGGGCATCGGCGTTTGTTGCAGAAAATCCCGCGGCTAAGGATGTGCGAGTGGCGGTTAACGTCGAAGCTCGCGGCAATGCCGGCGAATCGCAAATGTTTGAAACCAGCGCGGGCAACGGGCGCCTGGTGCAAATTTTTGCGCAAGCGGCACCGCACGCCTCCGGGTCTTCGCTCACCTACGAAATCTACAAGCACATGCCCAATGATACGGACATGACGGTCTTCAAGAAGGCCGGCGCCGCGGGACTGAACTTTGCGTTCATTGGCCACTGGGAGGCGTATCACACCCCGCTCGACAATCCGCAACTGCTGGATCGTGGCAGCCTCCAGCAGCAGGGCGAAAATGCGCTTTCGCTGGCTCGTGCGCTCGGCAATGCGGACCTCACGCAGTTGCAAGACCGTGACGCTGTCTATTTTTCAATGCCGGGAAATTTCTTCGCGCATTACTCCGGGCGTTTTATTTGGCCGCTCGTGCTGGCGTGTGGCGTCGGCCTGTTTGGCGTGATGTTCTATGCCAATGGAGCGTGGCAAACGAGTCTTCTGTCCGTTCTGGCCAGCTTTCTGGCGCACCTTGGAGTCATTCTGCTTTTGCTGCTGGTTGGTCTCGGTTTTGTGATTGGCATAAACCGGCTTCATCTGCGGGCGCTTCCGGAAGGCGGTCTGGAGCAAAATGCTCTCTATACTTTCGGTCTTTTCGCTTTGCTTGCGGCGATTCTGGCATTTCTCTACGGGATGCTTCGAAAGAGAATCTCTGCGCCAGCGATTTTTCTCGGCGGATCGCTCCTGGTCTTTTGCGCCGCGATTGTGACTTCGAAATGGCTGGCGGGCGGCAGCTATCTTTTCGTGTGGCCGCTGCTTGCGGGACTTTTGGCCACGGGCATCGCCGCGTTTCGGCCGGGCAATTCCTCACTTCTCAGGGTATGCATTCTATGCGTGCTGAGCCTGCCGGCGCTCCTGCTATTCGTTCCGCTTTTGAAGGGTTTTTACACCGCGCTGGGATTCACGACCATCGGTGCGCCTCTGCTGAGTGTTACTTTCGGATTGCTGTTTTTGCTGCTCTTTCCCTTCCTGGACTCTGTGCTGGAATCTGCCGGGAGACTTGCTCCGATTCTCGCGCTGGCCTGCGCAATTATTCTGTGCATCTGGGCGGCAGCAACCACGCGCTACACCGCCGCACATCCGAAACCGAGCCTGCTCTCCTATGCGCTCGATGCCGACACTGGCAAGGCGCTCTGGACCAGTTCGACGAACCGCGTCGACTCCTGGACGGCACAGTATCTCGGGACGTCCCCCACTCGCGGCAAGCTCCCTGACTTCATTCCCGATTGGTATCCCATCGAGTTTCTCCAGCACGAAGCTCCGGCAATGACGCTTGCGCCTCCGGTGGCAGAGTTGGTCGACAGCACAACCGACGGCACTACGCGTAAGCTCCATTTGCACATCACCACACCGCGGCATGCGCGCACACTCCATGTCGGCGTCGCACAAGCCGAAGTTCTCAGCGGAAGTGTCAACGGGCACGATCTTGGCAAACCGTCCGAAGCGCGCTGGCATCAAGCAGGTCACTGGGGTTTTGACTACGCCAATCCGCCGGCGGAAGGCATCGACCTGGAACTACGCGTACAAAATTCCGGGCAAGTTCGCATCGTCTTGGTTGACCGCTCCCCTGGCCTGCCAACGATTCCCGGCGCGAATTTTCCACCGCGGCCGGCCGATTCGATGCCGGAGCATTCCGGCGATCAAACCATGGTTCGGCGAAGTTACGTGTTTTAACGTTCTCTCGTTGGGTGATTTTGTTTTTTAACTCTCGCGGGAGTACTCTGCTGGATTGCCAGTGCATCTCCGGGAGCCGCTGTGTCTTGTCCTATCTGCGAAAAGCGTAAAGCTGTAAGATTTTGCCCCGCGAAGGGCGAGAAAATCTGCGCAGTCTGCTGCGGCACGGAGCGCGAAGTTTCCATCGACTGCCCGACTGACTGCTCTTACGTCGTCGCGGCACATCGTTACGAAGATCAGCACCAGCGCGAACTTCCCGCTGATACACCGTTGCTAGACGTAAAAGTCGCACAAGATGTCATTTACACGCACCAAAATGTGCTTTCCGGGGTCGCATTCACCGTCGCGAAATTCACTGCGGTTCATTCCGCGACGACTGATGCCGATGTTCTCTCCGCGCTACAGTCTCTGGCGGAAACGTACAAAACTCTCGGTTCCGGGATTTATTATGAGAAACCTCCGGACGCCGCGCTGCCGCGCGAGCTGTACGCGGCGCTCGCGCAATTCCTGGACGAATCCAAGCAGCAACCGGCCGAGCGCCAGGGCGCCCCGCCACCAAAAGACACCGAAGTTTTCTCTTTGCTCGTTTTTCTCTACCGGATGGGACTTTTGCGAACGAACGGCCGCCCCCGCGCGCGCCGTTACATCGAATTTCTACGCGGCCAATTCCCCGCTGCACCCGAACTGAAGCGCGAAGAGTCCCGCATCATCGTTCCGTAGGCGTCTCAAGCGCACAGCGCCAGGAATCTGATAGTGTTTCTTTCCGCGTCTGCATCATGGAGGACAAGAATGTTTCTAACGCGATTCAGATTTTCCAAATTGGGGCGGAAGGCAAGAAAAAAACACGGCGCCCTAACCGCCGTGGTAATCGCTTTCGGCGTCGCCGCCGCTCTCGCCACTCCCTTTGCCGCTCTCGCCGATGAGCGCGAATCCGCCACGAAACTTATCGCCCGCCTGATGGCCAGCGGAGAATTTCGAGCGAAAACATTCCGCGGAGGCGAATGGCTCGGCAATGGAGACTCTTATCTCGCGCTGGAACCGGCAGCGAACGGCGAGGGCATCGGCATTGTTCGCTATCAGACATCGACGGGCACTCGGGACATTCTCGTTTCCGCAAGCCGGCTGACTCCATCGGGCGAAAAAGCGCCGTTGCCCGTCGAAGACTACTCCTTCTCGCCGGATGGACACCAACTTCTGGTTTTTACCAACTCGCAGACCGTTTGGCGGCAGAACACGCGAGGTGATTATTGGGTTCTCGATCTGACGAACGGGGCCTCGCGCAGACTCGGCGGGGATGCGCCTGCGTCCAGCCTGATGTTTGCCAAGTTTTCTCCGGACAGCACCAAAGTCGGCTACGTCCGCGGCAACAATGTCTACGTGGAAGATTTGGCCAGTGCGAAAATCACACAACTCACGCATGATGGCTCTGCGACCATCATCAACGGCACTTCCGACTGGGTGAACGAAGAGGAGTTGGACATTCGCGACGGCTTCGCTTGGAGCCCGGACAGCCGCTCCATCGCGTTCTGGCAGTTCAATACTGCCGGCGTACAGAACTACACGCTGATTTACGATCTTGGCGCGCCTCGCGGTGAGATCGTTACGGGAATTCCTTATCCCGGCACAGGCGTCTATCCGCAAACGCTGCAATATCCGTATCCGCTTGCCGGAACGCAAAATTCAGCGGTTCGCGTTGGCGTGGCGAGTGCCACCGAGAGGGCAGGTTGTCTGGATGCAGACGGCGGGCGATCCGCACAATTTTTACATTCCGCGGATGGGCTGGGCCGACTCCAGCCATGTGCTGCTGCAACACATGAACCGATTGCAAAACAAGAATGAATTTCTGTTGGCTGATGCTGCCACCGGTGCCGCACGAACGGTTTTTGTGGATGAGGATCGCGCGTGGGTGGACGTGAATGACTCTCTCTCGTGGATCCAGCAAGGCCGCGAATTTCTCGTGCTAAGCGAACGGGACGGCTGGCGCCATCTGTATCGTGTGGCACTCGATTCCGGAAAAGCGGAACTCATAACGCGCGGCGATTTCGACGTGGTGAGCGTCGACCGCGTCACTCCCGATGAAAAATGGGTCTATTTCATCGCGTCTCCGGAAAATGCAACGCAGCGCTATCTCTATCGCGCGAAACTGGACGGCTCCGCGGCTCCAGAGCGCATTACGCCAAACCAGCCGGGCACGCACTCCTATACCATCTCGCCGAATGGCGAATGGGCTTTTCACAACTATTCCTCGTTGAATAAGCCGCCGACCTTTGAAGTGGTGCACCTGCCCGACCATCGCGTCATGCGGAATACGGCGGACAATTCCGCGCTTGCCGAAAGCGTGAAGCAGTTCTCCGGCGGCCCGGCTGAATTCTTGAAGGTGGACGCCGGCAATGGCTTGATGGTGGATGCATGGCTGATGAAGCCGCCGAATTTCGATCCCGCGAAAAAGTATGCGCTGATTGTGTATGTCTATTCCGAGCCCGCGGGGCAGACGACCGAAGACCGCTGGCAGTCCATGTTTGCCCGCGCGATGACCAGCGCGGGGTACGTCGTGGCGAGCTTTGACAATCAGGGTACGCCTGCGCCGCGCGGTCGCGATTGGCGCAAGGTGGTTTACGGAAATGTGGGGCCGCTTTCCTCGCAACAGCAGGCTGCCGCGCTGCAATCGCTCGAAAAAACGCATTCGTTTATTGATAGCAAGCGCGTCGGGGTCTGGGGCTGGAGCGGAGGCGGAACGGAAACGCTCAATCTCATGTTTCGCTATCCCGAGGTTTACGCCGTCGGCGTTTCCGTCGCGTCGGTACCCGACCAGCGCCTATACGACAGCATCTACCAGGAGCGCTACATGGGTTTGCCGCAGGACAGCCCCAAGGCCTACGAAGCAAAGCTCCGCCATCAATTTTGCGAGCGGCCTGCGCGGTGATTTGCTGGTGATGCACGGCTCAGGCGATGACAACGTACACTTCCAGGGCTTCGAGCTGCTCGTCAACAAACTCATCTCTCTTGGCAAACAGTTCGACATGCGCGTCTACCCCGGCCGCACCCACAGCATCTCCGAAGGCAAAGGCACCAACATGGACATCTATACAAACATCCTCGGCTACTTCGAGGCCCACCTCCCGCCTGGCCCGCGTCCTTGATCCACCTCAACGCTCCGCATGTAGGGGCGCGATTCATCGCGCCCTTCTTTGCAAAATTCCCCCACGGCCATTTTTTCTCCGCGCCCTCTAACCGGCTGCGCAGGAGCGCATGCCTTGCAGCTCGGCGCTGACCGCAGCAGCGTCCCAGCCCAGCTTCATCTGGGCACGCGGCGCTGTGCGTTGCGTGTCGCGCTGGGGAAGCGAATCAAAACCGTACTTTTGTTTGAGTCGCGCGACGCGATCTGCAATCTGTTTGCGATATTTCTCGGGAGCATAGGCTTCCTTCGCGTACCACTCTTCGTATTGTTTCGTTAGCCGCGGAAACTTTTCCCTTATGAACGGCAAGAACTGTTTTGCCGAAGACGGCATCAGGAATAGAACGCCGGACCAAAACCATTGCGCTCCTGCATTGTGCGCGGCTTCGGCCACCGCTTCGAGTTCTCCTTCGCGGTCGGTAATGCCAGGAATTAACGGGGAAGCCGAGACGCCTACGCGAAGCCCGCTTCGCTCAACTGCCGCACGGCCGCCATTCGCAAATCGGGACGAGGCGCGCGCGGCTCCAGCAATCGCGCCAATCTCGGGCGCAGCGTCGTAATGGTGATGTTCAGCGAAAGCTCCGATCGCTCCGCAATCTTTTTAAACAGATCAATGTCGCGAACAATTTGATTGGATTTCGTGATGACGGAAATACTTAGGCCTTCGCGCTTGGACAATTCTTCCAGGCAAGCCCGCGTCACCCCATATTCGCGCTCTGCCGGCTGATAAGGATCCGTCGCCGTCCCAATCGCAATGTGTTCCGGCTTTTCGCCTCCCGAACTCTGCGACGCATACGAATATTTATGCGCCACGTCGTGCGCCAGCAGCGGCCCTGCATCCTTCTTCACGAAGATTTTGCGCTCGAACTCTCCGCCGTCCAGCTCCATATATTCGTGCGTATAGCGCGCGTAACAGTAGAGGCACCCAAACTCGCACCCGCGGTACGGATTAATCGTCCAATCGAACGGCACGCGCGCCGAATCGCATTTATTCAGAATGGACTTCACCGGGAGAAAGAAATACTCCGGCTTCTCCGCGGACTTCCTCTGGCTCTCCGCCACGGGAGATTGTGCTGCGAGGCGGGCAATGCCCACCAGCGGTACGGCAGCTTCCTGGGTCCGGTGATCCGCCTGGCCTTCAAAGCCGTGCGGGACCGCCTCCTGAGAGGTCGGCGGGGGGCAATCCGCCGTGGTGTAACCCGAAGTGCTGCCGCCTAAGCCGGCGACCGTTGCGCTGTCCACTTCGTCAAGAACGCTGTGGACACCGCCTCGCGCATCACCGGCTCTTGGTTTTGGGCTTGTCGTATAGGGGCTTACAGGAAAGAGTGTTGCCGTGGATTGTGGAACGCGGCGGCGTCGGATACCAAAGGTCCTAGCCGTGGAGGAAAGAACTGGAGACATAGCCCACCTCGAAGCACGATGCAGTATTTCGCCTTTTGTTCGCCATGTCAAGTTTTTTCGCTTTATTTTCGCCAATGGCGCTTGCTCCCCTCCACTAGTCCCTGCCCGGCAACACTGCCCTTCCGTCCGGATTGTTTGCCACCAGCCCACAGGGTATCCTGCTTGTTCGGGAGGATCGGCGTGCGACTGTCCCCACATGCACGGTTAGTTCTTGGTGCGCCCGTCGTCCTTTGCCTGGCTTCGGCATGCCCCGCTGTAGCTCAACAGCAGTCGGGGCGCGAGCAACAGTCGTATTCACAACAGCCTGTCAGAAGCCAGCAACCTCCTGCCCAGCAGCCTCCTAGCCAAGCAGCGTCTCCCTCAAGCTCCCAGGCCGGGCAGGCCAAGAAGCCCGCTACAGGGCCCGCTGCTCCCCAGTCCACGCATTACCCCATCCTGCTGCTGGTGCAAGGCCCTACCCAGGAGGATGGGCAAACGTGGAGCCTGCGGATCGGTCTAAGAGGCCCGGAGCGCCTCGATCGCACCAACTATCCTCCCATCCCGTTGGAACCGGCGGAAGTCGTCCGCGAAGGCACCACGGATTCCTGGATTTATCATGCGAAAGACTCTCAGACTGGCGCCGCAGTCCTGGTTCATATCACCCGCGAATCCTGTACCGACACAGCTTCAACCACCAAATTCGCCTTTACCGCTTCCGTCCAGCACGCCCAAATAGGTTCGGCGCAAGGCTGCGCCCGAGTCGCCACGGAGCTTTTCCCTAAAATCAACAATCAGCCTACCGACGACGATGACGACGCCAAGGACAAGCCGCCTCCACCGACGATCACTCACTTTAAGCCGCCCGTTTATGTGGCCTACACCAACCCCGCAGGCAAGCTAACCGTCAAGCGCGGTACCATCGCGCGGGTTGTTCCAGGAAAGGGAGGGTATCAGCCGGCGCTTTCGCGTGATGGAAAGCGGTTGCTCTATACCACTGATGAGAAGGGCGATGGAAAGGGTGGCGATCGGGCTCTTTCTCTTTACGACTGGACCACCGGCAAATCCACCGAATTGCTCGGGGGCTCAGTCCAGCAAGCGTCTTGGTCGCCCGATGACACGCGGATTGCTTTCCTTAAATTCGATGGCACCAAGTGGCAAGCCTGGACCATGCCGGCTGATGCGCCGGAAAGAGCGGCGCTTGTTTATCCCGGCGAAGCTGTGAGCTTGCACGGATGGGTTGATGCGCAAACGATTCTGCTTGGGGACTTGCAGACTCTCTTCTGGATCGGCGAAGATGGCACGTTGAAACAATCCCTTGCCAGCGCCGATTTGTATGGCAAGGGTCAGTATAGTCTTTCGAGCGCCAACACCGTGCGAGTGCATCCGCTTAACCCGGATTTGCTCCTCGTTTCGGCCGAGGTATTGCCAGCGCCGCCCACTGCTTCGAAGACCGCAACTTCAAGTAAGGAAGCCACTAAGGATGCTGGGGCACAGCCGGGGCAGGTCTTTTTCCTTTACGAGGTGGAATCCAAGCGGCGCGTCATTCTTAGCCCTCCAAACTTAACCTGTTCGCTCGCGGAATGGTCCCGCGACGGCTTGCAGATTTACTTTACATGCCGCGAACCGAGTGGCAACGTGATGACCATCTATAAGATGTTCTGGGATGGCACGAGCCAGGTCAAAGTCCAGGATGGATATGGGCTGGTGATCGGGCAATAAGAGGTTAGGATGGGTCGAAAAATGGTAATTGTATTTAACCACATGGTTAAATACGGTCACCCATAAATTTGCCGCGGAATGGACTGTATGTTGATGTATACATTGCACTTAACTAGGATTCTTGCCGCGATGGCACTCTCCCTTTCCTGCCTCTTGCCACCTGAGCCGGAGGTTTTGCGGCAGATCTCCATACGCCAGGAACCGGCTACCGCTCCTTCTCAGCCTTTGCAACAAGCTCCTGCCCCGAACCCGCATCCGATTTCACGTTCGCCTCTGCACATGGCATTGCCGCGGCGCGAATACCGCTGCGAGGGCGGTGCCAGGATCGTGATTCTGTTTGAGACTTCAGCCGCACGGCTGACTCTGAACGGCCGGATCTTCAACATGAAACTGGTGGAATCCGCCTCCACCACAAAATACGCCGAAGGCCCAGTGGTTTGGTCCAGCATGGGAGAGGATGGCTTCCTCGTCGACAACACGGATCCCGCGAATCCAAAGATGCTGGCCGATGGATGCCACATGACAAGCTCGTTCCCGGTCGTTTCCCCAACGGCAGGCTCAATTACCGGGACGGTTTCCTATCGCCAGCACGTCAATCTGCCTCGGGACGCCGTCGTCGTTGTCCATTTGCAAGACGTCTTTCTTCAGGACGCGCCATCGCCGTTCCTTGCCGAATACAAGACCACCGTAGGCAAGCGGCACGTGCCAATTCCCTTCACATTGAAGTTCGATCCCTCGAAGATTGACCTGAACCACCCCTACGTGGTCGAAGCAAGCATCCTCGTTCACGATCATCTGCGGTTCACCAATGACACGGCCTATCCGGTCCTCACCAAGGGCAACCCCACAAATATCGACTTGATTTTGGTGCCGGTGGAGGCCCCATCTGGCGCAAAGCCCTAAGGTCTGGTTCTCTTTTTAGGGGTGGACCCTGGCATTGGCCGATACGCCGCAGGCCCTTGAATGGCAGTCTGGAGTAATTCGGCTCAAGGCTATACTTGTTAGATGGCGACCCCTACCCCTCTCCAGCCGCGTCAAGTCGGCATCCTGATTCTGGATGAGGCCGACAACAACCAGGGAGCCTTGCGCCAAATCCTGGATTCCGAAGGCTGGCGCGTCCGGCTCGTCCAAGACCCCAAACAGCTCCTAACGGAGCTGAAATCGGGCGAATGGTCCTTGGTCATCGCCAATATTGCCATGGCGGGCACGGATACCCCGATATTCATTACGCTGCGGGAGTTGGCAAGCGTTTCGCATGAAGAGGGAGGACGCATCCGGGTCCTCTATCTGGTGCCGGAGCTGGCTGGCAGCCAGTACGTTGGCGCGCTGGAACTGGCAAAGGCGCCCTACGTGGTTCGGCCCTTCCATTTGCACGATTTTCTCGAGAAAGTCAGCGACCTGCTGGTGGAAGTGAAAGCCATCGAAGGCCCGATTCGCCAGGTGCGCCACGAATTTGGAGCGATACGCAAAAAGAAGAAGCAAGCGGGGCGATCCAATTCCATGTTTGCTTCGAGGGATTCCTACTCGTACAGCGACGAGGAAATCGCCGAGTACGAAAAGCAGGAAAGCGAAGCATCCTCATCCAGGCGCAACAAACCCCGTACCAATCTCGGCGGCACCGACCGCTAGCCCGAAGCCTACACAACAAGCTATTTGGAAGTGACTCAGTTTCCGATTACGCGACAAACCAGGCGCAATCCCTATTGCCACTGCGTTTCTTACGGGTCGCTCGGAATCCATAGATTGGATTCCGACCAATGAAACGCGACCTTAGTTCATTCCTTCCGTTATCCGCAGCGTCCCTGCATATCCTTCTCTCGCTCGCCGCCGACGACCTGCATGGCTACGGCATCATGCAAGAAGTTTTGCGGCAGTTAGAAGATTTATTCAAGCTCGTCCCGGACGCTCTATGACAATCTGAGAAGCTTATCGAAATTCGTTTAGTGCTGGACCGTGTCAAGCGCCAGGTGACCACGAACCGAGATGATGGCTATATCGGCAAGCAGAAGGTCGGCTGTTCTCACCGCCGAGACCATATGCCTGGAACGCGTATCTCGAAGCTAAATTGCGCTTGCAGTCCCCACGGCCAAGGAGCGCCTGATGCTTCGCTTCTGCACTGGTGCCTACTTCGTTTCCATCCCTCGCGTTTTCTCGAACGCTTCGCGGAAGAAATGATGTCGATCTTCGATCATGTCGAAGGAAGAGTGTCAGGGTAAGCTCGCCGCTGATGCATTCATCTCGTTGCTGCGGCAATGGACCATCCGACCGGAAAATTGGGAGCAGAAAGCAACTGCCAGCATACCAATCGGCGCGACAGCCACGCCTGCCTTTTTTACGCTGGGGGATTTCAAGCCCCGAAAAAGCGCATTATTCTACGGAACCGTTCTAACATTGATTTTGTATTGCGGTCTGTTCTTGATCCTCAAGCATAGCAGAAAGCATTACGTCTATCTACCCTCAGCACTTCCCGAGTCGGTAGTCAGTACGGATACTCTCGACTCTTATGCTGGAGTGTACGTTTCGGACCTGCCAAACAAGCTCACGGTGTCGCTCACGGTAAAAAGTGGACAGCTTATGATTGAAACACCGAGAGAATGGAAATCGGCATTAGTCCCGGCCCCGGAGAATAGGTTTGTTTTTTCGGACAGCCAAGAGAACTGGATTGAGTTTTCGAAGCACGGCAACGGCGTGATCTATGCGATACGCGTGCATCGAAACGGCTCCGAATTCCAAGCGCATCGCGCCATGAACTGAATTCATAGTCAGATACCTTGTCCAAAGTCCTTCCATGAGAAGGCCGGTGAGTGTCAAGAAGGTTTTTCTTCTTCTTTCCTGTAAGGATGTTTTTCTCTTTCTGTCTTCTCTTTCTTTCCTGTGGATTGCTTTGCATTCGAGCCAAGCCGCCTCTGTCGCCATCCTTCCATCCGCACTCTTTTTGAGCGATTTTCGCTCGGTGCAAGTTGGGCGTTCCCAATTCAGCAGGTGCTGCTACCTGATAATCGACCTCGGCTCCCCCCTTTTCGAAGGGAGCGGGTCCAGGACTTAGTCGCAGTCACCTGAACTCGGCGGTTGAGCTAGGCTGTTGAATTCCTATCTCTAGGCCGCTGTGGCCCATCGCTTTGTGGTTATTCCGCAGTGGTTCGTAAACTTCTCCGCTCACCCACAACTGGTGCAGCAGTACTGCCAACTTTCGAGCCACGGCAACGACGGCTCGTTTCTTGGCATTCTTCCCTCCTCGCTCGGCAAGCCGCAGTCCCCATCGCCGCAGATCACTGTCCTGTCCAAAGGGCCCCAGGATGTAGTGCGCTCCCTGCACCAGCATCGTTCTAAAATAGCGGTCTCCTTCTTTGCTGATGTGCATCTGCGGCTGGCTCATTCCCGAGTCCCTGCGTCCAGGTTTTAACCCGAGAAAACACCCGACATCGCGATCTTCGCCGAAACCGATGCGGATCGTCCAGGGTCAGAACATAGGTCAGCGCGATCTGTGTTCCTACCCCCTTCACCTGTTTGAGCAGCACGACTTGCGGGATAGCCTTCCCTAGCGATTTTCTCCATTCGCCGATCGTATTCCTTGATGCGCTCGTTCAACGATTCAATTTCCCCCAGCAACGGATCCAAGGCATCGCGCAACTCCGGGCTCAATTCTTTGGCGAGCTCCCGGTTCATTTGCTCGGTGCCACATTTCGGCAGCCGTTCACCGTAAGACTTCGTCAATCCTCGCGCTGCATTCACCAGCGCGGTTCGCGCACTCACCAATTCCGCACGTGCCCGGATCACCGTCAGATGAATTTGCGCTTTCGCGCTGCGATGCCGCACCGGCCCCAACAAGCTCGGGATCGATTCTTGCCAGCCGCGCCAGTGTCCGCGCATCGTGTCGATCATCTTTTCGGTTGCTCTCGGTGATCAGTTCCACTTTTTGCGCATGCGCCACGATCACCTCGTGTCCCAGTTCCTTTAGCAGCCGGCTTACCCACGGGGAATGTGTTCCGGTCTCCAGGGCGATGAGACTTCGCGGTATTCTATTGAAAATTGATGGCTTCACTTCCGGTGTCGTCGCTAGTTTGCTCTCCAGAAGGACTTCGCCCGCTTCATCCAAAACGCAGTAGCACGACTCAGCGATCGCCGAGGTCCACACCAATCGTGAGCTGGTGTCCTTTGAAAATCATCTTTCCATTGTACGCGAACAGGTCGCGGTAGGGACATCGGTTGCCCGATGCCCCCCGCACAGATCCGTACGGGCGCTCGTTAGCGCATACGGCTCCTATCTTGGATGGGTGGCGGCGAAGCGTGTCTCGGGGTAGGGATGGAGCACGCGCGGTTTGGGAATCCAGTATTCAATCAGCTTGCGCATTTTCGCCCAGTTGAATTGGCGTTTCTGGCTGCGACGGAGTAACGTCCACCGCCAGAATCGATTCACCTGCGTGCGGAACGCGTTGAGGCTGTCGGTGTTTCCCGGTACCGCGTAGTAGTTGAAGTAACCCTGCACGACCGATTTGAGCCATGCCCCGGTTTGCGCAACGGGATCGTGCATGCGCTTGCGGAGTTGCTGCTTAATCTGCTGCAGCTTTGCCCGCATGCGCTTGCGAATCGTCATGCGCCTCACGGCGAACGTCCCTTTCCGGTTCTTTCCACTGATGTGCGTAAAACCCAGAAAGTCGAACGTCTCAGGTTTTCCTTCTCCCCTTTGCTCCCGGTCTCGTTCGGCATACCGCCCGAACTCGATCCGGCGCGTCTTGTCTGGGTGGAGTTCCAACCCGAACTTTCCTAGCCGTTCCCGGAACAACTCCAGGAAACGGTCTGCTTCCGCTCGGTATTGAAAACCCAACAGGATATCGTCGGCATAGCGCACGACGATCACGTCCCCGTGCGCACATTTCGTGCGCCACACATTCACCCAAAGGTCGAAAGCATAGTGCAGGTAAATATTGGCGAGCAGCGGCGAAATCACCGCCCCTTGCGGAGTACCTGTCTTCGTTTCCGACCATATGCCGTCCTCCATCACCCCGGCCTTCAGCCATTTCTGGATCAGCCGTAGGATTCGAGGGTCAGCGACGCGATGCTCAACGAACTTGACCAGTTGGCTTTTATCGAGATTATCGAAAAAGCCTCTGATATCTGCGTCTAGTACGAAATTCACCTTCTTCTTCAGAAGCGCATACGACAGTGCATCCAGCGCTTGATGCTGGCTGCACTCTGGACGAAATCCATACGAAAAGCCGAGAAAATCTTCCTCGTAGATCTGGTTGAGGATCGTAACCACGGCCTGTTGGACTGTCTTGTCCTCCACGGCCGCAATCCCCAATGGGCGTAGCCGCCCATCGGGTTTCTCTAGATACTTTCTTCTCGATGGCTGCGCTCGATACGCTCCGCGATGTACCCGACTGTGCAGATCGACTAGTCGATCCTCTAGTCCGGTCTCATACTCCTGCCACGTTACGCCGTCCACACCGGGGGCAGCTTTTCGCTTCAGCGCGTAAAAGCTTTCCCGCAGCAGATCGACTGTCAGATGGTGGAGCAAGGCGGTGAACTTCATCTCCTTGTTTCCCTTTGCTGCTTTCCGCACATTCATCAGCCCTTGTAACACGTGTTTCTCGCTCTGCGTCGGGTACGTGTTAGGTTGACGAATGTTTTCCTTGATCAACGGCCTTCCCTCCTCACTCTCCGCGAACAGTTTCCCGTCTTTGTTCGAATGATTCATCGGTACCCTGCCGTTGTCCGACTCCTCGGTGACGTGCGCGCGAGTCTTGTGGCTTATCGCCTTCACTCGCCGTCCTGCTGCGGTGCTCTGCCGCAGGCACCACCGAGGTCTCCCGGTTCTCGTGTCTGAAGTTTCTAGGCGTGTCAGGGGTCTGCGGCTACGCAGGGCTGTCCAGGTCCTCACGATGTCGTCCCTGGCCATATTGCCTTCCGCTCTAGCAACTGCGTCGGCGCCCTGATTGCAAATTTTCGAAGCTCAATACCCTGCCCACCTATCCCCTGTTTTATGCTTCGATGGTTGCCTCGCGACAACTCACCGCCAAACTCGGGGCCGAGCGGATCGTTACTCCTTACTCGTAGGGCTCTTTCATCCCCTCCTTCAGACCGGTTTATCCCGGCGCTCTGCTAGTCTTCTTCATTGCCGGTCTCCTTTTGTGCCTTGAGCACGTCTTTCATTGGGAGCGTATCGCATCCCGCTGGAGACCGGCCTTCTCATCCCATCTGTCCTTTTAGGGCCTTCGGCCCGCGAAACCTTATGAAAATCACTCAGTGGTAAGATCGCAACGGCCCAGAGCGGCGAGGTCGCGTTTATCAGTGGAGATTTCGAGACCGTCCATCTGTCTGATCCGGAGCGTGCGTGTTTGAGCGAATAATTGGGCGTCGTTGTCTTCCCCTGGGGAGCGGCGATAGCCCGCGACTCTGGTTAAAGCAATCGCAGCACGCTCTCCGCTCCCGGCCAGGAGGAGTCTATGTCGTACCGGATAGCGGGAATCGATGTTCACAAGAAGATGCTGGCTGTAGTTGTGTCCGACGTTGAAATCGAAAGCGAATACCAATTTGAGCGACGGATGTTTAGCAGCAACCCTGAACAACTGCGATCGTTGGCTGCGTGGCTCGTCGAACAAAAGGCCGAAGAAATAGTCATGGAGTCGACGGCGCAATATTGGAAACCCGTATGGGAAACACTGGAAAGGTATTGGAAGCCGCTCTGCGAGAAGCGGGAAGGAGCCAGGCGGAGGTCCGGCACGTTGCATCTGGCGCAAGCGCTATCCAATCGCGGGCGGCGCGGGCGAAAGAGGGATTTCGTCGATGCCGAGCGGCTGGTGAAACGACTCGTAGCCCGAGAATTGACGCTGAGCTTTGTGCCCGATACGGAGCAGCGTCTATGGCGAACGGTGACGCGAAAGAAGTACCAGTTGCGGCGCAACGTGGTGCGGTTAAACAACCAACTGGAAGCACTTCTGGAAGAGGCCCATATCAAGTTGTCCAGCCTGGTCTCCGATCTGCTTGGCGTCAGTGCCAGACGCATGTTGAAGGCACTGGCTGACGGAGAAACCAATCCCGCAGCTCTGGCCGCTTTAGCCCATGAGCGGTTGCGCGCTACACCGGAACAATTGTGTGATGCGCTCGGCGCGTGCACGGAGCTCAAGCCCGTGTACCGACGGCTCCTGAAAATGACCCTGGAGCACTTGCAAATCCTCGAGCAGCAGATCGGTCAACTGGATCAAGAGCTAGCCACTTTGCTCCATCCGCACCAGGATGCGGTCGAGCGGCTAGCGGAGGTTCCGGGTTTCGCAGTGGACTCCGCGCAGCAGATCATTGCCGAAGTCGGTCCTGCCGCAGCGACGTTTCCCTCCGAGAAATGCCTCTCTTCGTGGGTCGGTGCCTGCCCCGGCGAAGAAGAGAGCGCCGGCGTGAACTACAGTCACCGCTCTCCGAAGGGCAACCGTCACATGCGGCGCTTGCTCAATCAGACTGCTAACGCCGCCGTAAAAGCCAAAGGAAGCATCTTCGAGATCATCTATCGCCGTTGCGTCCCGCGCCTCGGGCATAATCAAGCCATTGGGGTCATTGCGCATCGACAGTGTCGTCTGATCTGGCTGATCCTCCATCAGGGAACCCGTTACGAAGAACGGGGCCCAGCAGTCACCAAACGATCCAGATATCAGCGCACGTGGAGAATGATTCGGCAACTCCGAAATCTGGGTTATCGGATCGAACTACCGAATCCTCAAGCCAGCCAAGCACCGGCGTAGTTATTTTCGACTCTGGTAAACGCTGCCGTTACCGGAAACTGAGTCACTACTAGCTATTTCATTAGTTCGCCGCAGGACCGGCGTCGAGCTGCGCGTCCAATCTAAGGAGCGTGCGATAAAGCACTTCTGCTCCGTTCGCGGCCTGGTCGGGCGAGGTGTACTCCAACGGGGAATGGCTGATGCCTGCGCGGCTGGGCACGAAGATCATTCCGATGGGCGCAAATCGCGCCGCATTCTGAGCATCATGGCCCGCCCCGCTTGGCAGATCCAAAGTCGGCAGTCCAGCTTCGCGCGCCGAAGCACGAATCGCGTCTTGAAACGCCGAGGCGGTGAGTGCCGGAGCGTGAAAATCTGGTTTCGTACAACTGATCTCCACGTTTTCTTCCTGGCTAATGGTTTCAAATCGTTTCAGAATGCGGTCCGCGATGCGATTGACCTTGTCCGCGTCCAGATCTCTCAATTCCACCGGAAAAGTTACTTTGCCCGGAATCACGTTGCTCGCTCCGGGTTCAATCTTCATCCAGCCGACGGTGCCGACTTGCCGCCCCGTTTCGGCTCGTACTTCTTCGCGCACGGCTAACACCGCCTTGGATGCCGCGGCGAGCGCATCTTTGCGCTTGTTCATAGGCGTCGTGCCCGCATGATTTGCAAAACCCGAAGCGGTACACGTGCGCAGGCTGATTCCCACGATTCCCGTGACTACGCCGATCGGGATTCTTGCTTCGTCCAGGTTTCCTCCCTGCTCGATGTGCAACTCCAAATAACCGGACACAGTGCCCTGAGCGATTTTCGCCGAGGCAATTTTGGAGGCGTCGCCGCCCATCCGCGTGAGCCAATCGCTTACCTTCTCTCCGTTATCGTCCTGCCGCGTCGCAAAATCCAGCGGGAGAATACCCGCACCCGCTGAAGAGCCCACAAGTCCCGAATAGAAGCGCCCGCCTTCTTCGTTTGTCCAGATGACGACTTCGAGGGGATGCCGCGTCGTCAGATGTGCTTCGTTGAGCGCTCGAATCACCTCGATGGCGCCGAGGCTCCCCACATCGCCGTCAAAATTTCCGCCGTGTGGCACTGAATCGATGTGCGAGCCAAAGAGAAGAACCGGCAATTTTTCCGAGCCGGGGCGCCGGCCAAAGATATTTCCGGCGGGATCGACGCGCACATCGAGCCCAGCCTCTCGCAGCAAACCCATGACGTAGGCGCGACCGGCAAGGTCGACCTCCGTGAAGCCGACGCGGCTCACACCGCCCTCCGAGTTTTTCCCGAATTCACCCAGCTTCTGCAAAGTGTTCCACAGACGATCCTGTTTGACATGAGTGTTCGTGGTCGCCGCAGCTTGCTTCTCGTTTGGATTCTGGCCGCGTCCAATTTTCACACCGAGCAGGCACAAACAGAGACCGGCCACGATGAACTTGCTTCTTCGCCTCAGCATCATTTCCTCCGCGGCTGAAGTCTCCCACACGCGGGCAGATCGTGCTCAAAAAAGTATTTTCCCGGCCCTGGTTTGCGCTGCATGGCAAGTCTGCGAGTTGCTTGACTTCAATGCCTCGCAGGCGCGATGCTACCGCGTCCAATCTCCGGGGAATAGCCGGCCAAGCTATTGCCCGATGCCAACGAGGATCCTAAATGCGACTTCGGTTTGCCATGCCTTCTCAACTGTTTCGAGTTGCCCTGTCCGCGGCGCTCGCCATGTGTGCAACTTTTCCGGCTGTAGCGCAGCAGAGCGGCGCTACGGCGCAGCGCGTTTTTACCGCGGAAGACTATAAACGGGCGGAGAAATTCATGGCGTACAACACCCGGCCGCTGGTGTTCCACGACGCGCGTGGCAAATGGGTATCCGGCGAGCGCTACCTATTCCGCGACGTGGGGCCCGCGGGAAGCGAATTTGTGGTTTTGGATGTTGCGCATGGCACCCGCCAGCCGGCGTTTGACCATGCAAA
The DNA here is from genome assembly GCA_963718785.1 of uncultured Acidobacteriota bacterium. GTDB lineage: Bacteria > Acidobacteriota > Terriglobia > Acidiferrales > UBA7541 > Acidiferrum. The sequence continues at coordinate 625,224 of CAVQZW010000002.1, forward strand.
GCTTGCCGCCGCTCTTTCTGCCACGGCGGGAGCCACTTACGACGCGGCGCATCTGCCCTTCACTACGTTTGAGTTTTCCGCCGATGGAAACTCGATTTCGTTTCAGGTGAAAGGCAAACATTGGACCTGCGGATTGCAAGCGAATGTGTGTCATGCAGAGGCAAAGCCAGTCAAGCCTGCCGGCCCCCCGGCCGAAGAGGAGCTTTCGCCTGATGGAAAACGCGCGGCGTTTATACGGGAGTACAACCTGTGGGTGCGCGACGTTGCGAGCGGGAAAGAGACGCAACTGACGACGGATGGAATCAAGGACTTCGGCTACGCCACCGACAACGCGGGCTGGATTCACAGCGACCGCCCCATTCTTCTGTGGTCGCCGGACTCCAAGAAGATCGCGACGTTTCAGCAAGATCAGCGCGGCGTCGGCGAAATGTATCTTGTGGAAACGAAAGTCGGGCATCCGGTGTTGCAGGCCTGGAAGTATCCGCTGCCCGGCGATGACGTGGTGACAACGATTCAGCGCGTAGTGATTGATCTTGAAGCCCGCAAAGTGATTCGCCTGAAACTGCCACCGGATCAGCACCGCACGACGCTCTGCGACGACGTGGAATGCCGGGGCAGCGACTGGGACGACGTGGCATGGAGTCCGGACGCGGCGCATCTGGCTTTCGTTTCGACTTCGCGCGACCACAAGCACGAGCAATTTCGCATTGCCGATGCCACAACAGGCGCTGTGCGCGATGTGTTCGACGAGACTGCAGCGACGCAGTACGAATCGGGCTGGGGCCGCGTCAATTGGCACTACTTGCCGGGCTCGAACGAAGCGATTTGGTTTTCCGAGCGGGACGGCTGGGGGCATTTGTATCTTTACGACCTCGCGACGGGCAACCTCAAGAACCAAATTACCTCCGGCGATTGGGTCGTCACGCAACTTCTGCATGTCGACGAGAAGAATCGTGCTCTGTATTTCTTGGCGGACGGGCGCGAGAAAGGGCGCAATCCTTATTTCGCTCATCTCTATCGCATCGGATTTGACGGCAAGAACCTGACGTTGCTGACGCCCGAGGATGGGAATCACGAAGTCAGCTTCTCGTCCACGGGGCGCTACTTCTTCGATAGCTACTCCAAGCCAGATGTTCCCGCGGTGGCTGTCGTGCGCGACGATGCAGGCAAGTTGATCTCGACCGTGGCGAAGACGGACATCTCGAAGCTACTCGCGGCGGGGTGGCAGCCGCCCGTTCCCATCACCGTAAAAGCGCGGGATGGCTCCACGGACATTTATGGGCTGATGTACAAGCCGACAAATCTGGATCCCGGCAAAAAATATCCCATCGTCAACAATATTTATCCCGGGCCGCAGGGAGGTAGCGTCGGATTTTGGGGTTTTGCGCCGGCGCGCCAGGATTGCCAGGCGCTCGCCGAACTGGGCTTCGTCGTGGTGCAGATTGAAGGCATGGGGAATCCGCTGCGCTCGAAAAAATTTCACGATTTTTACTACGGAAATATGGGCGACAACACTTTGCCGGACCAGATTGCCGGCATGAAGGAGCTGGCGCAGAAATTTTCGTGGATCGACATCGATCGCGTCGGCGTGTACGGCCATTCCGGCGGCGGATACGCCACTGCGGACGCCATGTTCCGCTATCCCGATTTTTTCAAAGTGGGCATTTCGGAATCGGGCAACCACGACAATCGCGAGTACGAAGACGATTGGGGAGAGCGTTATCAGGGTCTCTTATTGAAGAACACCGATGGAACCACAAATTACGACGACCAGGCCAACCAGCACCTCGCCAAAAATCTGAAAGGGCATTTGCTGCTGGCACACGGAACGATGGATGACAATGTGCCGCCTTACAACACGCTGCTTGTGGTGGACGAACTGATTAAGGCCAACAAGGACTTCGACCTGTTGCTCTTGCCCAACCAACACCACGGCTACGGGAGCGCGACGCTTTACATGACCCGCCGGCGTTGGGACTACTTCGTGCGTTACCTGCTCGGGGCAGAGCCTCCGCACGAGTACGAGTTGCAGCCACCTAAACCATAACCTGTTCTAAAAACCAAAGATCAAGTTGCAAGAGATCCCTGCGCCACCGTTCTAAGCCCAAGTCGCGACCCTGAGGGGTAACGCGAAGGAGGGCTTTATGGACAGATCCGTATTGGGGGCAATTTTTGGCAGCTTGTTTGGAATCAGCGCGCTGGGAGGACTGGCATTCATTGGTGCATCGCCGAACCCTATGCCAGGGAAGCCGGAGGGTGATTGGCGGTTGTTGGACCCGGTGGCGTACGAGAACATTACGATTTTTCCGGTCGTAAGTTCTTCTACACAGGACACTTCGCCATTTTTAACTTTGGATGAGGGCCTCTCGAGCGGGGCTGTGATTGTAAGCGAACAGGGGGCTGCGGGTTTGGCCCGATCGAGGGATGGACGACCGGTAGCGGTGCCGCAGTACAACAGTGGAGCGAGCGTGAACCAGCTTGTCCTGATTAACCGGGGTAAGCGGCCGCTGCTTTTGCTGGCCGGAGAGCTGGTGAGCGGAGGCAAACAGGACCGGATTATCGGCAAAGACCGGATTGTGCCGGTGGGCTCGGACCCGTTGCCGCTGGATGTGTTTTGCGTGGAGCACGGGCGCTGGACGGGGACTAGTTCGCAGTTTGACGCCTCCAAGACCATCGTGCATCCCAGCGTGCGCGAGCAGGCCGCTGTTGGACAGAACCAGAATGAGGTGTGGTCCGCAGTGCGGTCCGGGACTTCGGCCGCGCCAAAGGCAAGAAGCGCGGGAGTCGCTGGCGGCTCGGCACAGCCTGCGCCTCCACCTGCGCGGCTGAGCACTGAGGCTATTGGAGACGCGATAGCTACCGCTGCGCCTACCCAGTCTTACCGGAAAATCTATGAACAGAGCCGGGCTGGAGCTTCCGTGGATGAGTTTGTGGAGGAACTGGAGAGGAGATTCAACCGGGCGACGCTGGGACTGAAGGGCGAGCGCGTTGTGGGCGTGGTGGTTGCTTATGGAGGCGATGTCGCCTGGAGCGACATTTTTGCTTCGGGAGAGCTGTTTGAACATTACTGGAGCAAATTGCTGCGCAGTTACGCAGTGGAAGCCATGGCGCGGCCGGCCTATAAGGAGACGGCGGCGATTACGGATGCCCGGGAGTTTCTGCGGAGTTTGAATGGACGCGAGGTCGTGGAGAGCGAACCGGGAGTTTACCGGTGGAGGGAGATCACTGAAGGGCGGCTTTCGCTGATCGAGCTGGAAGCGATTGCGCCTAAGCCGATGACTTTGCACCGGTTGTTGTTGCACCGGACGTCGTGAGGCGATTACCAAAGAAGAATGAGGCGTAGTTTTCAGTGGCTGCCAACAGAGTGCAAAGCAGGGGCGCAGCGTTCCTTCGCTAACGCTCAGGATAAAGCTGCGCCCCTACAACCGCCGGACTTGGCTGGGATCGGTTAGATGGGCAAGAAGGGTTGAAGGTGTAGTTGGCCAGGACGGGTGTCTAAGGTCGGGAGCAATTTCGGCTAGTGGTGCTAAAACGAAGCGGCGTTGCAGCATGCGGGGATGCGGGATCTGCAGATCGGGCGTGGCGATGGTTTCGCCGCCATAGAGCAGAATATCGAGATCCAGTTTACGGGGACCTTTTGCAAATTCTTTTTGGCTGCCTAGTTGGGATTCTATGGTGCGCAAGGACTGCAGGAGCGCGTGTGGTTCCATTTCTGTTTCTGCTTCCACGACACAATTAAGAAACCAGGGTTGGTCGAGGAAGTCGACTGGTTCCGTTTCGTAGATCGAGGATACCTTCTCGACGCGGACCCCGGCTGGCGGAAGTGCGTCTATTGCTGCGTGCAGATTGGCCAAGCGGTCACCTACGTTGGAACCCAGCGACAGATAGACAGTAGGCATTTTGGGATTGTGCGCGGACGAGCCTCGAGAGTCCAGCCGCAGGCACATTCCGGATCGTCCCTCCGGGTTTGCAAGGCGGCGCTTTCCACTTTCTAGCATGGTCGCGGGTGAAACAAAGCCAATTGTCCGGCGTCTTTGATTACAAACGGCTCGGCAATCCGGGTCTGGACCTTGCGGAACATAACAGTGGGTAGGCGCGTATCTCTTTAGTGCAACGTTAGTGCAAACGTGTCGGTAGTCGAGACTCCTGGCCAGACTTTGGATGGAGGTGGTCGATGACTAATTTCCTGCAAGACGTGCGGTATGGGTTGCGGGTTTTGTTGAAGAACCCGGGCTTCACGGCGATTGCGGTTTTGACGCTGGCACTGGGCATTGGTGCGAATACGGCGCTGTTTTCGGTGGTGAACGGGGTATTGCTGAATCCGCTGCCATACCCGGAGCCGGACCGGCTGGTGGCGGTATACGCGAAGACCGCTGATTTCGAGCAGAGCTCGATCACCTATCTGAATTTTCTCGATTGGCAGAAGGAAAGTCACTCGTTTTCGGCGCTAGGGGCCGCCCGAAGCGAAGAGTACAACATGACCGGAGTCGGAGAGCCGGAGCGGCTGCACGGCCACATGATATCCGCGGATTTTTTCACGGCGCTGGGAGTGCAACTGCCTTTGGGCAGGAATTTCCGGGCGGAAGAAGACCAGCCCGGCGGCACGCCGGTAGCGATTATCAGCGATGGATTGTGGAAGCGTAAGTTTGGCTTGTCAGCGGACGTTTTGGGAAAAAGCGTCACGTTGAACGGGAAGACGTACACCGTGGTTGGCGTCGGGCCCGCGAGAATTACTGGCTTTAGTCCCACAGATGTGTTCGTACCCATCGGGCAGTGGACCGACTCAACATTTCGAAACCGCGCCATTGGCATGGGCACGACCGCGATCGGACGGCTGAAAGCGGGCGTAACGGAGGCGCAAGCGCGCGCAGAAATGGAAAAGATTACAGCGAACCTCGCAGCCGCTTATCCAGAGTCGGACAAAGGCGTCGGCGCGACGATCCTTTCCATGAAGACCGATGCGGTGGGAAATGTTCGAGGAATTTTGCTGGTGCTGCTGGGCGCGGTGAGTTTTGTGCTGCTGATCGCGTGTGCGAATGTGGCGAATTTGCTGCTGGCTCGTTCCACTGGAAGAGCGCGCGAATTCGCAATTCGGTCGGCGCTCGGCGCAAGCCCCGGACGGGTGATTCGACAACTTCTGACGGAAAGCGTGATGCTGGGAATCGCCGGCGGCGCCATCGGGCTGCTGCTGGCGAAGTGGGGAACGGGCGTGATTCTTGCGGCGTTGCCTCAGAGCTTGCCTCGCACCGAAGAGATCGGGATTGATGGGCACGTGCAGGCGTACACGCTGGGAGTGTCGATCCTTACGGGTGTTGTCTTCGGGCTTGTACCGGCGCTGAAAACGATGCGCCGGGATATGCACGAAACGCTGAAAGAAGGCGGAAGAGGATCGAGCGGAGCACGGCACCGCACGCAAAGCGTGTTCGTTGCGGCGGAAATGGCCATGGCAGTGGTGCTGCTCGTCGGGGCGGGACTAATGATTCGCAGCCTCGCCGCGCTCTGGGGCATCAATCCGGGCTTCGATGCGCGAAATGTTTTGACCTTCAACATATCCTCCACGTCCGCTCTGAATATCACGCCGGAGCAACTGCGCGCAAAGTATCGGCAGAGGATGCGGGATCTGGGGGCGTTGCCAGGAATCGAGTCAGTGTCGCTCATCGGCGGGTCGCTGCCGATGACCGGCGACTCGGAAGTGCCCTTCTGGGTGGAAGGCCGGCCAAAACCGGCGAGCGAACAGGAGATGCCGTTTTCGATGTTTTACCTGGTGACACAGGACTATCACAAAGTGATGAAAATTCCTGTGGAGCGCGGGCGCAGCTTTACGGAGCGGGACGACGAGCACGCGCCGGGTGTGGTACTTATCGATGAAGCTTTTGCGCGCAAATATTTTCCGAATGAGGACCCCATCGGGAAGCGCCTCAACCTGGGGTTTCTCGAGATGCAGCCGGAAATCGTTGGTGTTGTAGGCCACGTGGAACACTGGGGCTTGGGAGCGAAGGGCCACGATAACTTGCAAGCGGAGCTTTACCTTTCGGTCTGGCAGCTTCCGGACAAGTTCTGGCCGCTGCTCGCAAATGGCGGGCAGTATGCGGCGCGAACCTCCGGGATGCCGGTCGGACTGACGAACTCGATTCGAGAAGCCGCGCAGAGAGCGGACAGCAGCGCGGTGATGTATGAAGTGAGACCGATGCAGGAAATCGTGAAAGGATCGGTTGCCACACAACGGCTGGCGATGATTTTGCTGAGCGTGTTTTCAGGCTTAGCCCTGCTGCTTTCGGCGATCGGAATCTATGGAGTGATTTCGTATCTGGCGGGGCAGCGAACAAAAGAAATCGGCGTGCGTATGGCAATGGGAGCAACCAGCGCGGATGTACTGCGCCTGGTGTTGCGCGAAGGGATGAACATTACGCTGATTGGCGTGGGAATCGGCATCCTGGCTGCGCTGGCATTGACGCGATTCATCACAAAAATGATCTACGGCGTGGGAGCCATGGATCCAATCACGTTTGCCGGAGTGGCGATCCTCTTGACGGGCGTGGCCCTCTTGGCGTGTTACATTCCGGCGCGCCGCGCCATGCGCGTTGACCCAATCATCGCCTTGCGGTACGAATAGCGACGAACCGAATATCGCGGCTTGCCTTTAGCAGCGCGCCTCAACTGCCCGCGATCTCGCGCAGACGTCCGCTCGTCACGTCGTAGACAAAACCCCGCACGGAGACTTCCTTCGGAACCCAAGGATGTGTGCGGAGCTTCTCCAATTGATGACGCACATTTTCGTCGATGTTCTGGAAAGCGTAGAAGAACGCGGGAGAGACGGCCGCCGTCCCCGTGCGGTTCTGAACTCTTGCCCGCAGATCCTGCTCGGACGTATGCATCAGCCCGCAGTCGGTGTGATTGATGACCATGAACTCCCGCGTGTCGAGCAGGTAGTGCGACACAACCAGGGAGCGCAGAGTGTCTTCGGTAACGATTCCTCCGGCGTTTCGAATGATATGCGCGTCGCCGGTTTTTAGGCCGAGGGTGCGGATGGATAGCCGCGTGTCCATACAGGTCAATACGGCAAGGTGGCGCTCGGGGCGCGGCGTGAGTCTTCTCAGTTCGTGCGTGCGCGAATAAATTTCATTAGCTTGCAGGACTTCATCGATTACGCTCATGGCTTCCAAGTGTACCAAACCGGGCGAAATCGAAAATTGGAACGCTGGTGGCACAGCCGAGATAACGGAAACTGCCTCATGCCCTCAATAAGTCGCCCCTGCCAAACGGGCGTATAATAGCGAATATGAGTACTACAATTCGATTGACGCCTCAGGGCGAAAAACTGCTCAAAGAACAGCTTGCGGCAAGCCCGCACGCGTCTCCGGAAGAGATCGTCGAGCGCGCGCTGGAGACCTTTGCGCGGCAAAATGCGGAAACCAACGGGACCGAAACCGAACGGAAAATGACGCCTGCTGAGGCTTATGCTGCGATGATGGAATTGCGAAAAAATCAGAGCTTGGGCGGGATTAAAATCAAAGACCTGATTAATGAGGGCCGGAAGTACTGATGGCCGATTGTGTGGTGGATGCATCCGCCACGCTGGCGTGGTGTTTTCGGGATGAGCCAGTCGACTGGGTCGAAGCGCTCTTCCTGCGTCTCGCAACCGGCGGCGAAGCTTTCGTTCCAAGGCATTGGGCATTTGAAATCGCAAACTCCTTCGTGATCGCGATGCGCCGGGGCCGGACAACAAGACAGGACTTAGATCGGGCATTTCACGCGCTCCGCGCACTCCCGATTTACACCGATATGACTTCTGACAGCACGGTTTTCACAACGATAGTGACCCTCGCTGAGGAGCACCGGTTAAGTGTCTACGACGCGGCATACTTAGAGTTGGCGATACGCTCGCGCCTTACACTGGCCACACTTGATAGCGATCTCCGAGCTGCGGCCGTTTCAGCTGGAATAGCTGTCCTAAAATGAGTTTGGCCGTTCTCAAGTATTTCTCTGTCAGTCTTCAGAAAAGGCGGGGCTGGCGCTTGGGTAGTTCTTTGCCGAAATATTCGTAGGCGCGCGGCGTAGCTACGCGGCCGCGCTGGGTGCGGTCGATCAATCCAATTTGCATGAGATAGGGCTCGTAGATTTCCTCGATGGCGTCTTCTTCTTCGGAGAGGGCGGCGGCGAGCGTGCCCAAGCCGACGGGTCCCCCGCCGTACTTATCCAGAAGAGCGAGCATCAAGTTGCGGTCGACTTCGTCGAGCCCGCTCTCGTCAATGCCAAGCATGGTCAGAGATTCCTGGGCTACGGCGCGAGTGATGCGGCCGGCGGCGCGGACTTCCGCAAAATCGCGGGAGCGGCGCAACAGGCGATTGGCGATGCGCGGTGTGCCGCGGCAGCGGCGTGCGATTTCTTCAGCCCCGCCCTCGTCCATCTGGATGTTCAAAATTTTGGCCGAGCGGTGAATGATGATCAGCAAATCTTCCGGCTCGTAGAAATCCAGGCGATGCACGATTCCGAAGCGGGAGCGCAGCGGCGCGGTGATCAATCCCGCGCGCGTGGTGGCGCCGATCAGCGTGAAATGCCCCAGCGGAAATGGATGAATGCGCGCGCCGGGGCCCTGGCCGATGATGAGGTCAACGCGAAAATCTTCCATGGCGGGGTAGAGGATTTCTTCCACTGCGGGTTGTAGCCGATGAATCTCGTCCAGAAAGAAAACTTCTTTGCCCTCTAACGAGGTCAGGATGGCCGTGAGGTCGCCTTTGCGTTCGAGCAACGGGCCGGCGCTGGTTTTGATGGGAACTTGCAATTCGTTGGCGATGATTTGGGCAAGCGTGGTTTTGCCGAGGCCGGGTGGGCCGTAAAGTAAAACGTGATCCAGAGCTTCGCCGCGGCTGCGTGCGGCTTCGATGGCGATGGAGATATTTTCCTTTACGCGTTTTTGGCCGATGTATTCCTCGAGGCGCTTGGGGCGGACGCTGGCCTCGATGCGTGCGTCTTCGTCGTAAGGAGCACCTGAAACAATGCGCTCTGGATTCCTATGCGGCATCATTCGTTTTGCAGTTCCGTCTGCCATATCAGCTATGCTCGGGTCCGCAGCAGAAGTAGCGCAAATTTTCCCTCTCGCCGCTGCCGTCAAAACCAGTCATGACTTCCACCATTGCTCGGTTAAACCTGGCTTCAACACGGACTTTCCGTCGATGAAGTCGTATTCCGCGCAAAGAATCAGATCGCGGTAGTCGGTCTTGGCAAGCCCGACAAATTGATGGATCTTGTCCAAGCTGCCATCGCAAATCCGCAGAATGTCCAGGTAAATCCGCTCGTTCAGCTCCTGCGATGAACTTTGATATTCCAACAAAAGCTTCTTTGCCGTTTCCAGATCGGAACCCGCGAAGACCCCGGAAAGCATTCGGTTGACCTTGCCGGAGAGTGCGTCATCCAACGGTGGCCCTGGCCTTTGGCGCGCTCAAGGCCTGCAATGCGGCGCGCAGTAGCTTCTCGAGGTTGGCTGTGCCGGTTTCGCGTTTGGCTTCGCCAACGGCGGTTTCCGCGGCACGCGCGTCGTAGCCCAGATTTATGAGCGCTGAAATCACGTCGGCCTCGACACCTGCAGGCGACGCGGCAGCTGGTTTCTGCGCTTCCAGTACGACTGCTTCGAGTTTGTCCTTCAGTTCGACGACCATGCGTTCCGCGGTTTTACGGCCGACGCCGGGAATTTTCGTGAGGCGCGCCAAATCGCTGCCGCGAATCGCAGGGACAAGTTCCTCGACGCTCATGCCGGAAAGGATTTTCAAGGCAAGAGAAGGACCGACACCGGAAGCCGAAAGAAGCATTTCGAAGAGATGCTTTTCGCGAGAGGAAACGAAGCCGTAGAGGGCCAGGGCGTCTTCGCGGACATGGGTGTGAATCAGCAAAGTGACTTCCGTATGGAGCTCGCCAAGGGCGGCAAAGGAAGAGAGCGGGATCTGGACGAGATAGCCGACGCCGCCGACATCGACGAGGACTTGATTCGGGCGTTTTTCGGCAAGGCGTCCGCGAAGCTGGCCAATCATGGAAGGCCAGTATTGCCGCCTTTTGTTCGCCTGTCAACGATTTGGCGGTCGTCTTCAAAATGCAAATACTGTGTTGTAGGCACCTCTCGCTAAATTGTTTGCTCGCTACTCCATCAGGACCATAAACTGGAAGACGCCGTGATCGAGCAAAAGATTAATGAATTTTTTGGCGATGCCGAGTCTACTGGCTTCGGAACGGGCTGGTGGAGCGGGATATTGTCGGTGTTTTTTGGATTTCTAGCCTTCGGCGGAGTTTTGTGCCTGCATTTTCCCCAGTTCCTGACCTCTGCCGAATTCCGTCCGTTGTACTCGCTGCACGCGATCCGCCGCTTGATCCAATTCCTCATCGTCGCGGCAGTTGCGTTTGGAGTGATCTCTTCTCTGCTGCGCAAGAAAAAGAATCTGGCATTGACGGGAATGCTGTTCGCCATCGCAGCAACCGCGTGGGGCGGCTCGAGCGTAAGTGTCAACGGGGGCAAACTCAATGGCATCACCATCGGCATGGACTGGTTTTTGCTCGATTTATTGTTGATGGCGCTTATCTACGTCCCACTCGAAAGAATCTGGCCACAATATCCAGAACAAGGAACCTTCCGAAAAGGGTGGGTTCAGGACGTGGTTTATTTCATGTCCACTCATCTGCCGATTCAGATTTTATCTTTTCTGGTTTTATTGCCGGCTACGCAGGCCACTAAATATTTGGGTGTTCCGGTTCTTCAACAATCTATCGCTCGCTTGCCCTGGCTGTTGCAATTTTTCCTGGCCGTCGTGGTTGCGGACGTTGCGGAATATTTTATTCATCTGGCTTTGCACAGAGTGCCTTTCCTATGGCGTTTCCATGCCGTTCATCATTCGTCGAAAGCGCTGGACTGGATCGCGGGTTCACGCTCCCACTTTGTGGACGACACGCTGGTGCGCGGATTTATCCTTGCTCCTCTCATGCTTGGATTTTCGCAAACGATCATCGTGTGGTACCTGGTGTTTGTCACCCTGCACGCCACCTGGACGCATTGCAATTTCGGTCCCAATGCAAAATGGCTCGAAAAGTTTCTGGTCATGCCCAGATATCATCATTGGCACCATACCTCTCAAAAAGAGTCCATCGACAAGAATTTTGCGATTCATTTTCCGTGGATTGACAGGATTTTTGGGACTTATTACTTTCCCGAGGAATGGCCGGAAAATTACGGTTTGGCAGGAGAAGAAGTTTCGCCCAGCTTTCTTGGGCAAACGATTGCACCTTTTATAGGCAAGATAAAAATGGGAGAGAAAAAAGCGCCCTAAAAGCCCAGCGCGTCTAATGGAATGTCTTTGGGTATCTGTGCACCAGTGCTCGTGGCCTTCACCAGGCCCAAAGTTTTCATCACTTTGACCGTTATAAATCCAAAGTCGTATTCGGATTTGTCGTGGCTTAGCCGCAAGAGACCTTCATAGTGGTGGTGATTATTTTGCAGGCAAGCGCTAAAGGTTGCCGTTACCGGCAGCCATTCGCCGATGTTCATGGCGTTGTCGTCGTCATCGTGGTAACGCCGGTATCCGAATGATCGCGTGTGGGTCCAATAGTTCTGAATCATATTGACCCACAGAGCGAAGATGCGTATTCCAAACCACATCACCAGCACAAACTTCAAATCTCCCACCAGCCTCCAGAAAAGATAAAAACTAAAGGCTTGCGCAAGTATGGCAAAGACCGGATTCGCAGCGATGCGAAACGTCCGTGACTTCAAAATCCTGTCGCCCGCCAAATTTTCCTTGCATTGATACGGCATCACACAGAGATAGAGGGTTCGCCAAAAACCATCGCCGGAAAGTTTATTGGGGTCCCCGGCATGGTCGGCATGTTTATGATGCAAACGATGGCGATTCACCCAGGCGATCGGATCTACATAGAGCCCGAAGACGTTATTCACGATAGTGACGGATTTTATGAACCATTCCTTATAGTCGAGGGAGCGATGGGCGATTCCCAGGTGAAGAAGATCGGCTAAATACAACCCGCCAAGAAACCAGCAGAATATGAAATAAACTCCGCCTATCAACAGGCCCATCCAAGGCCCCAAATGAGCTGGCGCGGAGTACATACAAGCCAACGCGTAGAGCAAAATAATCAAATAGCCCCAGAGATTGTATGATCTTCATCGTGGCTCCCCGTGGGGTTATTCAAGCAGAAATCGGAGCCCCTTTCAAACAACAAGTGAAAGGGCCAGCGTCTTGCACTGCGCGTCGTCGCGGTGTAGCGCCGTCGCCCGGCCGTCTGTTTAAAATGGTTGTTCCCGGCGGGTTGCCGCTTCCTATCAGGACGCTGCTGCTGCTGCCGAGGATGCTGGGCGGTAATGGCCCGGGACAGCGCGCAGTGCGATGGCCAGGCGGTTCCAGGCGTTGATGGTCGTGGCGACAAATGTGAGATCGACAATTTCCTTTTCGTTGAAATACTTGCGGACTTCTTCGTAAACGGAATCCGGGACGTGCGTCTCGCAAACCAGGGTGATGGCTTCGGTCCAGGCCAGAGCGGCGCGCTCTTTGTCGGTGTAGAAAGGAGTTTCGCGCCAGGCGTCGAGCTCGTAGAGACGCTGCTCACTCTCGCCGAGGGCGCGAGCGTCCTTGGAGTGCATGTCGATGCAAAAAGCGCAGCCGTTGATTTGAGAGGCGCGCATTTTCATTAAGTGGATGAGGCCGTGATCCAGGCCGCATTCGGTGATGTATTTTTCGAGAGCGAACATCGCTTTCTGCGCTTCCTGAGCGTGTCTCCTTGCGTCAATTCTTGGTTCCATAGAGATCTCCTTACACGAATTTGAGCTGCATGAGGACCTAGCCAGTCCTCGGCGGGGATTGTCGCCGGCATATTCCATCTAAATGGATGTTTTTGGTGAACGAGTGGATACGTCGAACCGAGGAAACGGGATGCACGAACCTTGCAAAAGCGGGAGGGGCCCTTCGAGGCTCCCTTCGTACCTCAGGGCAAGCAGAGAAAACAAGCCCCTCCCCTACAGGGTGTCGCGCGCGGAGGTTTATCGACGGGCGCGATCTTTGCGAACGGCTTCGTCAATGAGGGCGTCGAGTTCGTTGCGGGTGAGGGAGACATGCGTCCCGGAGGATTCGTTGGTGTCGTTGGTTTCAGGAAGCTCGGCGCCGCCGCCGGGAGGCGGAGTGACAAAATATCGAGCGCGCGCGGCCATGAGCTTGGCAACCTCACGACTGGAGAGAAGTACGGGGCCGCCCGCCAGCTCAGCGGATAGCACGATCTTGGCGAAGTGCTCGATCGTTTCCATGCGGAAGAAAGCGGTCAATAGATCCGGGCCGCAAGTAACAGCGCCATGATTCGCAAGGAGCAGAGCGTCGTAATGCGGGACGAACGGCTCGATTGCATCGCTTAGCTCGGGCGTCCCGGGAGTGGCATAGCGGACGAGCGGAATTTGGCCGAGGCCGATGATCACTTCCGGCAAGAGCGCTTGATTCAGGGAGCGGCCTGCGGCGGCAAATCCCGTGGCCGTGGGAGGATGCGCGTGGCAGACGGCGTTTACGTCGGGACGCATGCGATAAAAGAGCAAATGCATGGCGATTTCCGAGGAGAATTTGCGCTCGCCGGCAAGCTGGCGTCCTTCGAGATTTGTAATGACAAGATCTTGCGGCTCGAGCATCCCTTTGTTCATGCAAGTGGGAGTCGTCAGGATGCGGTTGTCGTCGAGGCGGACGGAGATGTTGCCTTCGCAGGCTACGATGAAGCCGCGGTCGTACATCCACTTTCCCGCGGTGCAGATGTCGCGGCGGTGCTGGTCTTCGCTTTTTTCGTGGGTGGGCCAGAGCGAATTCGTGTTCATGGCACGCGCATCTCCCTCGCCTGGAGCCTATCCAGGCGATTCTCTGCCCCCCAGCAGAGTTGACAGCTGGGCCCCAAGCGGCGGGAAACCCGTCGCGCACTCTATCACACTAGGCGTAGATTCCGCGCAACTTTAGAGCGTTGCCCACGCGGTCAATCGCGAGCATATAAGCGGCGATGCGATTGTTCACTTTATGCGTTTCCGCGTAACGGACGACTTCGTCGAAGGCGTTTTCCATGACGTCGAGAAGGCGCTCGTTGACTTCGCTTTCGCGCCAGAAGAAGCCCTGGCGATCCTGGACCCACTCGAAATAGCTGACGGTGACGCCGCCCGCGTTGCCCAGAATGTCGGGCACGGTGAAAATTCCTTTGGCATCCACAATGGCATCCGCTTGCCAGGTGGTGGGGCCGTTGGCGCCTTCGCAGAGAATGCGCGCCTGGACCTGATGAGCGTTCTGCTCGGTGATTTGATTTTCAATGGCAGCGGGAATGGCGATTTCGCAGGGTTGGAAGAGAACATCGCGCGCGGACATTTTCGTGCCGCCGCCGGGAAAATCCTGGAGCGGTTTTTTCTGGGTGTAGACCCAGTCGATGACTTTGGGAACGTCAAAGCCTTTTTCGTTATAGAGGCCGCCGCCGATATCGGCGAGACCGACGATCTTGTAGCCCGCCTTCTGCATGAGCTGCGCGGCCAGGGAGCCCACGTTGCCGAAGCCCTGGACGACAACGCGGCAGCCTTCTTTCTTTATGCCGAGTTTGGCGAGCGCTTTGTCGCAGCAAATCATGACGCCGCGGCCAGTGGCTTCGCGCCGTCCGGCGGAGCCGCCGAGTTCGATCGGCTTGCCGGTGACTACGGCAGTGGTGGCTTCGCCGACGTGCATGGAGTAGGTGTCCATCACCCAGGCCATGGTCTGTTCGTTGGTGCCGATGTCCGGAGCGGGGACGTCGCGCTCTGGGCCCAGCCAATCTGCGAGTTCGGCGGTGTAGCGGCGTGTAAGGCGCTCCAACTCGCCGCGCGATAGTTTGCGGGGGTCGCAGATGATGCCGCCCTTTGCGCCGCCAAAGGGAATATTGACGACCGCGCATTTCCAGGTCATCCAAGTGGCGAGAGCGCGGACTTCGTCGAGGGAAACATCGGGAGCAAAACGGATGCCGCCTTTGCCGGGGCCGCGGACCGTGGAATGAAGGACGCGGTAGCCAGTGAAGACGGCGAGTTGGCCATTGTCCATGCCGACGGGAATGTAGAGAGTGATTTCTTTCTTGGGATATTTCAGATAGCGGTAGAGACCTTGCTCAAGTCCCAGCTTTTGCGCGGCAACTTCAAAACGCGCTTCTGCGTTTTGGTAGACATTCATTTCTTCCGGTACTGGGGCTTGCGACATGCGGAACTCTCCTTAGAAGCTACCACGGCAGCGAAAGCAATCAGCAATTCGCAGTTCGGCCGCCGAAGGGAATTCAGGACCGATTTGCAGGGCCAAGAGAAGGGCTGGCGGGCTACCCCGTTGCATGGAACTTCCGAACCGGACCGCCAGACGCGACTTTTGGCCGGGCCGCCAGTATACGAACCTGCTCGACTTGGCTGCAAGCGAGAGAGGTTGGCGTGTTGACCAAAATGATTGGCGACGGCGGAAGCCTTGTGATCGTCCAGCCTCGGGACCCCTCCCCCGGTTTTTTCGTAAGTGTTGATTCTAAAGAGCTTTAAGTCCTGTGTTTTGGAAGTGTTCATTGTAAAGAGGTTACGGTTGCATTTTGCGGAAGTGCGGATTCTAAAGGAGATAGGAGAAAGAAGGTTGACAGTCGACAGTTTAAAGTCGAAAGGCAAAGAAGAAAGAGAGCGGGGGGCGGCGAAAGGATCGGTTGAGGTCAGGGCGCGGGTGGATCTTAACGCCCCGACCCGGTCGGGGTAAACGCCGGGCACAGAGTTCGCAGAGATAGAGGGGACCCCTCCCCACCCCCGGGTGTTTTTTGTAAGAGTGGCAGACAAAGGACTTAGGCTTGACACGGCGTCAAGGGCGTCAACGAAAGATGCAAGGTTACGAGTTGAAGAATTAGAGTTGAACGGGGAAAGATTCGGAGAGCTAAACACCTGTACACAGAGGTCAGAAACGGGGACGGATTTGGAGATAGAGGTGGGTTTGGCGGCGAGCATGGGGAAAGGTAGCACGGATTTCGATTACTGTCAAGGTATCAGTACTATTATTTTATCATTCGAATGTGAGACGCGGAAGTGGAGTGGATGGAAGGGGTTGGCGGGAATTTTGTAGTTTGGTGAGACGGATTTCCAACATCACGAGAAGCCCAACTATTGCGAGAGGTAGACGGTGTTAGTGCTCTGGCCGTCGAGATACTTTCTCACCAGGCTCTCTTCGAAGGTTGTTACAAGCGCTTGCTGCGCGAGTCCGCATTGGGTGGATGCTACGAGAAAGTTTAGAACTGCTCTTCGATTCCTGAGATCTAAGTGCTCGAGGGGTTCATCTATCATCAGGAAGTCCATTTGCGAAAGCAGCCCGAGGAGAAGGACTCTCGATAGGATCAGCAGGACTGTTTTTTCGCCGCCGCTGAGTTGGGCAAAGGTTAAGCTTGTGTCTCTCGAATGGAGCTCGATTCTTCCTTGCTTATCAAATCTGAATTCCCAATCCTTTTCCGGGCGCCATCGCCCCCAGAGCTCACGCAGGTATAGGTAAAGGGGCTTAATTCCTTCGTCTCGCTGAGTCATGACAAGTTCGTTTAGCGAGTTGATCAGCCCTTCAACGAGGATTGAGCTTTTGTAGTTGCTGACGAGGTTTGCGCGTAGGTCTTGCTGAATTCGCTCGACCTCGGCTCTCCCCTCGATTCGCCCGACCGATGCGGCTCCCTTAGTGAGTCTTTCCGTAAGTTCCGCAATTTTAGCGCCTAGCAGTTTGTTGAAAAATGCATTTCTTCTGCAACTTTAATTCAAAAAACTCGTCTGAAGTAAGGAAGGTCAAGGAGACGAGCGAATGCGCGGCGACGATAACCAGCAAGAAGGAATGTTCAGTTACGTTTCTCCAGAGAAGCGAGTCCCGGCGGATCATCCCTTGCGGCCGGTCCGCAAGATGGTGGATGAGATTCTGAAGGAGATGTCACCGCAGTTTGCGAAGTTGTACTCGGAAGTGGGGCGGCCATCGATTGCGCCGGAGCGGCTGTTTCGGTCCCTGCTGTTGCAGATCTTCTATTCGGTCCGCAGCGAACGAATGCTGATCGAGCAACTGCAGTACAACCTGCTGTTCCGGTGGTTTGTGGGGATGGAGATGGACGAGGAGGTCTGGAATCACGCGGTGTACAGCAAGAATCGGGAGCGGTTGCTGAACGAAGAGATCGCGGAGTCGTTTTTCCGGCGGGTGCTGGAACGAGCCAGGCCGTTTATGTCGGACGAACATTTCACGGTGGACGGAACGCTGATCGAGGCTTGGGCCAGTCAGAAGAGTTTCCGGCGGAAGGACGGGCAGGGAAAGCCGCCTGGGCCGGGCGGAGAGGTGGACTTTCACGGGGAAAAGCGAAAGAACCAGACCCATGAATCGACCACGGATCCCGAGGCGCGGCTGTTCAAGAAGTCCAAAGGAAGCGAGGCGAAGCTGGGCTACCTGGGACATGTATTGATGGAGAACCGCAACGGACTTTTGGTGCAGACCTTTCTGACCGAGGCGAATGGAAGAGCGGAGCGGGAAGCGGCGATGCTGATGGCCGAAGCGATCCCGGCGGGAAAGCGAGTGACGATGGGAGGAGACAAGAATTATGACACCCGGGAATTCGTAGGCGAACTCCGCGGGATGAACATCACGCCGCATGTAGCGCAAAACAATACCAATCGCAGGAGCGCGGTGGACGAGCGGACCACACGGCATGCGGGGTATGAGGTGAGTCAGCGGAAGCGAAAACGAGTGGAGCAAGTGTTCGGGTGGATGAAGATGGTCGGGATGCTAAGGAAAGTGAAGTTGCGAGGGATCGACAAGGTGGGGTGGCTGTTTACCTTCACCGGAGCCGCCTACAACCTGTGCCGATTGCGAAACCTGATGGCCAGAACCTGAAACGGAGCTTCGATTCAGGCTCGCTGATTCGTTAGACCAACCCAAACCACTCCTTCCCAACTCAGCGATAACTCAAGAATCAGAACGAAAAGCTTGAAAAGCTCAATTCTTCAACGAGCTGCTAGTCGTTGAGATTCTCGGGTGGCTACTTCCAGCTGTAGACCGATTTGTTTAACTAGACCCGCTATTTCAACCGTTTGAAGATTGAGACCGGCGTCGCGTGCGCTCCCATAGACCTCTACCAGGTGCGTGGCTGCGAGATTTAGTCGTTGGGTGGCAAAGCGGCATTTTTGCAATTCTCCCTGACGCCGTGCGAGATCGGCCCCGTAATCGGCAAGCTCCGCCTGGGTTTGCGCGAGTCTTGAATCCGTCTTCTCAAGCAGTCGGACCGCGAGACTCCTGTCAATCGGTCGCTCGCAGACAGGGCAGAGAGGCTCGGCGCTTGTCTCCATGTGGACGACGGACGACAACAGCTTTTGAATGCCCACCAGGTACTCCGCTGAGGATTCAGCCCTGACCTTCTTAGATGAGGCTAGGCTGACGTGTTCGTCGAGCTGTCTTACCAGTTCCAGCGCTTGTTGATTGAGATTCTCGGCCACGTCCGACGATGTCGGTGGCGTCGGGTCAATGCCGAGCTCGGTACACGCCTCGGTGAACGCACCAACCACGTTCTGTGCCCTTTCCAAGATATAGGCAATCGAGTGCAGCCGCTGAACCTCAGCCTGGGCTTTCTCAGACTCCTTCCGAGCCGCCTCGAGTTCTGCCCTGTCGCGGTCGAATTCGACCCTCGCCGCGTTATCGTCGCTAGCGATTTGCCCGAGAGGGTACGAGGGCCTTGCAAGGTCGTTTCTCAAACTGGTTATTGCCTTGGTGTAGCTCTTGCCCAGTCTCGCTGCGAAGTCCGCGACCGACGTCAAACTGTCGATTCCCAAGACGCGTTCCAGCGCGCTGCTCAAAGCGTCTGATGGTGGGTGATTTACGTATTCGAAGACCTCGACTTCCGACATGTAAATGATCCTGGAAAAGAAGACGGGATCAGTCTTTAGCTCGCGCGCCAAAGCCAGGTTGAGCGTATCCCAAGGCAGTTGCTCGCGCTGGCCTGAACCATTCGACCATTCCGCCGATGCAAGTCGGTCGGCGGTAAACCTTCTCTTTATCGAATAGCGCTCGTTTCGGTGCGTCAGGTCGAGTTCGACGGCTGCCTCTTCGTTTTTGTTCCTGACAAGCGATTTGAAGTCACCCATGGGAATGGTTCCGGTCAGTGCCAGACAAATAGCGTCTAGCAGCGTAGTCTTTCCGATGCCGTTCGGCCCGACAAACAGGTTTAGGCCGGGGCGAAAAGATATTTCTTTGTCTCTGTAGGCCTTCCAGTTAGTGATTCGGAGGGTTTGCAACATGGGAGTCAACGATTGCTGAGCATTTCAATTAAGTCTTGCAGTTCTTGCAATGCTTGCGTTGATGTGTCGTGCTTGGCGATCATTCCGGTAATCCTCTCGACCAACACTTCCACATCGTTAGATGGAATCCGGTTGAGCGCTGTAATCTTTTCAGGAATCTCGTAGACCCTCTGTTTCTCCTCCAATAGAAACTTTAGGAGGTGCTCGCGTAGATCGGAGCCGAGCTCGTGTAGCCCGTTGCGCGACCTGAATTGCAACGCCGACGGTGAGAGTTTCCAATCGACGAGCTGAGCCCGGAAAAAAATGTCAATAGCACTTACTAGCGGCGCCAATTCCTCGCGCGTTAGCTGTACGGGGGTTGGCCTTTCGAGGTAGCTTCGTATCGCGAAGCTGTCGATGACCACGCAAGGGTAGTCCTTTTCCGGCCAACAGATGGCAACGCCAGAGAGCGCGGGGTTCTCTCTGAGATCGTTCCAGAGATTTTGTAGTTCCGTAGCCGTGAGTTCGCCGACGCGGCCAATTAGTAGATGCACGTAAATCAAAACGTCTTCTTTTATGACTACGAAATCTGGCGGCCCCCAATTCGGCAGCTCCGGGAGCTGCTCATTGTCCCCAAGCAAGGTGGCCCCCTCGGAGGAGGCGTAGCCCCCAGCATTGAGGCTTGTGAGGACGTCACGAACTGCAGAAAGATGTGTGAGTCTCTCAGCGTAGTCATTGAAGGAGCCCGATTTGTCCCGAATCTTCAATCGGCGGAGATACTCCTGTATTAAGTCCGGCTTTTGGTCGTGTTCAGCCATTTTCGGCTCCGAATATCTCGTCAAACTCCTGAGCCGTACAGAGCGACTCCTTCTCTTGACGGTCACTCTCGACTGTCCGTAAGAAGTCCACGACAATTTGGTGGTGTTTCCGCCCGGGCGGGCCTTGGTGCCCATTGTAGTGGATCTTGAAGGAGAGCATCGCCGAGTTCCAGAATTCGTGGTCGATGCCACACTTGACGTAGAGCTCGCGGAGAATTTCGAGCGAGAACTGTGCTGTGAGGCGAGTCGTCGAATATTGGTGGGCGCCAAGGAAGACTTCCCTTCGATCTCGTCTGAGCGCACTGATCCGGTTGCTGAGTGGCATGTCGTCTGTGACTATGATGCAGTCCCGGCCCGTTTGTGTAGATCGCTTGAGCGCTGCGACGATCAGGCTCACGTCATGCGCTCCGGGATCGGGGTGAATCGTGCCCCTAAGCTGTTCAACTTCGTCGTCGGAAGCGACCTCGGCGGTTATTCGATTTTCGAGAACGTGTGACCAATCGGCGGTGAATGAGCCTTGAGCGCAAAATGACTCTAGTAAGTCGTTTTGGTTTCTGAGTTTCGAATCGGGTCCCGCCGGATCAATCTCTACCGCAAAGACCGTCTCGGACGTGTGGTTTGAATGCCCACACCTCGCTGCTAGCTTGGCCATAACCTCATCTATGGTCGACAAAAAGAGCCCTCCTTGAGTAGCCGCAGGTATCTCCGGAGGCGTCGTGTGTTTTATGTACTCCGTGATCGCTCTGCACAGCGAATTGAGCGCGCACGTGTCCCAAATTAGAATCATACATCTCAGAATCTTAGGAGAGTAACTTCTACTGTGTGGCGACGTTTATGCTACCAATTAACTATTTGAACTGGGAATATATTTCTCGGTTACTTCCCTTTGATCTGACGACCTAGGGAGTGGAGGAGACAGGAGGAGAAGAGGGGTCCCTCCACCGCGGTCGGGATGACAAAAAGGGAAGGGGCGGATGGAAAATGGGGATTCACTCGAGCTGACCGAGCTTGGCGGCTTCAAGCGAGGAATTTGAGAGTTTGGTCGATGAGATCGGAGGTGCCTTGACGGGGTCGCCGGGGCTATCGAATTCCATGGAGCAATAGCCCTTGTAATTGCTGGACTTGAGAATGCCGAAAGTTTTGGCCATATCGACGTGAACTAGCTGGCCTTTTTCATCGGCTTCCATGGCTTTGACGTGGCAGATGCTGTAGGCGTGTTTAAACATTTCGGCGATGCCCTTGTAGGCGTAGTCGGTTTTGCCGGTGGTGAGAGTGTTGGCGAAATCGGGATTGGCATGGAGCCAGGGATTGTTCACTTTTTCGATGACGCTGACGACGAAGAAGGGATCTTCGCTAATGGGATTGTCGTTCTCGAGATTGACGAGAATGCTTTTAGAGGCGCCATATTCCGCGACGCGAGCAAGAGTGTCCGCCGCACGATCCAAATCAGGCTTTGCATCCTTGGCGGGGGGGATGTTGTTGCGGATGCTCGGGGAACCGACTGCCGCGGCAACATCAATCCATTGCTTGCCGAAAGCAATAGCCTTCTCGCGCTCGGCTTTGTCCGCGGCGTAAGGACTGTGTTCGCCGTCGGCGGCAATGTTTACGATGGCGCAGCCGGTTTTATCGAGGACGGAGCGAAGGTCGTTGAGATATTTCGCGTCGAGTGAACGGAAATGCTCACTCCAAGGTTCGATCTTATTGACATCGAATTTCGATTTTACGAAAGAAGCGAAATTTTTCAAATCCATCTTGGGGATTTTTGAGGGGTAAGGCTTGTCGTGAGCGCCTGCGATGGATTCGCGAAAGGGATAAGAAGCGATGGCGATGCGGTCGCGAGGCTGCGGTAGGAAATTGCAGGTTGGGAGCAGTGATTGCGGCGAGGGCTGGATTTGCACCCGGCCACAGCATCGTTGAAGCAGCCGCAACGGCGGATTGAAAGAGAAATTGCCTTCGAGTGGTGGGGACCAAAGCGGCGTCAGTCTAACAGAATCTGAAAGACGGACAAAGGTGAACGAAAGGCTCTGCTATAATCCGGGCGATTTTTGGGGATGCTTGCCGGCTTTCCGGAGACAACCAATGAATCGCAGACTTCTTGTTATGGCTGGATTTTTTCTGTTGGCGCTACCTGGAAGCACATTCGCGCAGGCGAACAGCGATTCGTTATCTCAACTAACAAAGCCTCATGACTACGTCTTGAAGCGCATCTCGAGTTACGACCGGACGGGCGGAAACGACGACTACCGGCCGCTTGCAGCAGGAGAGACGCTCACGTTGTTGGACGAAGCGGGGCCGGCGGAGATTTCGCATGTGTGGATCACCATTGCGGATGATGAGCGATTTCACCTGAAGAAAATGGTGCTGCGCATGTATTGGGATGGCGAGAGTTCGCCGAGTGTGGAAGTCCCGGTGGGCGACTTTTTCGGGCTGGGACTCGGCGAATACCACCTTTACCAGTCCACGCCGCTTTCCGTAGGCGGAGACAAGGCTTTGAACAGTTTTTTCCCGATGCCATTTCAAAAGCACGCGCGCATCACTCTGACCAACGAAGGACGGCAGAAGGCAGAGGCGGTCTACTGGAACATTGACATGCGCGCCTTCAAAGTGGCGCTGCCACCAGATACGCTTTATTTTCATGCGCAATATCGCCAGGCGACTCCGAACAAGGCCATCCCCGGAAGCAAAACCAATCTAGACGGAAAAGATAATTACGTTTGGATGGATGCCACGGGACGCGGACACTTTGCGGGAGTCACGATGTCAGTGGTGGAGAATCAGGATGGCTGGTGGGGAGAGGGTGACGACATGTTTTTCGTCGATGGCGAAAAGCTGCCGTCCATCAACGGGACGGGTTCCGAAGATTATTTTCTGGGAGCCTGGGACTTCAGCGGTAAGCCTTTCGCGTACGGGCTATATGGGGCGCCGATCGTCGGTGCGGAACTGCAAGGCGGCCGGTGGTCTGTGTATCGATTCCATCTGGACGCTCCGATACCGTTTACAAAATCACTGCGGGCGACGATTGAACACGGGCATGCGAACGATCGAGGAGACAACTTTTATTCGGTTGCGTATTGGTATCAGAGCGAGCCGCATGGAGCTTTCCCTGTCCTGCCAGCGGCGGAGATGCGAATCCCGCATGTAATCGCTGCAGCGAGTCCTCAAAAGTGAAAAGAAGGAACTAGCTACTGCAAACGAAATTGCAGGGTGACCGTGAGGTGCATCGGCACGGGTTTGCCATCCAGCGATGCCGGCTGATACTTCCAGAGGCGCAGGGCCGCCATGGCGGATTGGTGCAAGAGCGTGGGTCCGGAAATCACCTTCATGGTCGTCACGCGGCCATTCGCGTCGATCAACGCGTCGATGAGGACATCACCTGAAATGTGCTGGTTTTTTGCCAAGAGCGGATAGGTGGGTGAGACCGAGCTAATTAATTTTGCCGTTTTTACATCTCCACCGACAGGCAGCGGCACTTCAGGGGCGGCGGGCTGATTAACGCTACCTGGTGCGAGTCCTGCTGCCATCCCACCTGCATTGGGGTCCGAGGTGCCCGCGGAAATGGTTGGAGCTTCGGCTCCTTCTTCCTGGGAGGAGGTGCGACGGTTGATCGTTGGACTAGCCAGATGAACTTCGCCGAGGGCTGGTTTCTTGGGTTCCGGTTCTGCCGGGGGGCGTGAAATACGCTCTGTTTCAGAAGCAGGAATCGGAGTGGCTGCAGCGCGCGTGTTCTCTCGAGTTGCCGGAACGGGTTCAGTTCTCACCGCGGGTCTGGTAAGGGGCGCGCTGGAAGCGGGTGAACTGCTAACTGGTGTCGTGGAAATAGGCGTGGCGCTCGAGTTGTAGTTTGGTGTAGTTCCCGGTTGGATATTCTGCGAAGCGGGTTGGGCAACAGTCTGCGCCGGCGGCTGCGTTACGGAAGGCACTGGAAGCGCCGCGCTGGCTTGGGAACTTGGTGTGGAGGCGGCGATCCCGGGCGTGCCTTGCGCTGCATTCGAAGGATGCAGCAGATACCAGGCGCCGCCAGCGGCCACGAGAACAGCCGCAGCAATTGCGCCGTACAAAACGCCCTTGTTGGAGCCTGACGAACGCGCTTCCGTGATGACTGGTTCATCCAGGGGAAGCAAGCTGCCGAAAGTTGGAACTGCCGCAGACTCTGGAATGCTTTCTACCGCAGTCAATTGAAGAGGCACTGCGGCGTCCCCGAGCGGCTCGGTTATCTCGGAAAAATGCTTGGACTTTTCTCTCTCGGCCGTCTCTGGCGTCGATACGGGGGAAGCGGCGTTACGCGCGAGCGGCTCAAGCCAAGATGGAATTTTTACTTCTTCGGTGTCGAGAGACGACTTCATCGGAGGAGGAACTGGCCTTGCCGGTGGGGCGCTCTTGACTGGCGCGTGCTCGGCTTTTGCCATTTCGAACACTTGCGAAGCAACACCGGAAACAGATTTCGGATCGAGAGCGGGTACGACAGGCGCGGGCGGAGTTGGTTGCGCCGTTGGGGCCGCGCTGAAGAGCAGCGACGATAGTTGTTCCTGAAGGCGAGCGGCTTGAAGCTTCAGATCTTCGGTGGGATTTTGAGTCGGAACGGTCGATGGCTGCGCTTTGGTTTCGGATGCAAGTGGTACTGCTGGTAGCTGTAACGAGGCAGAAGCCGGCTGAACTTCGGGCGCGCTTAAGAGACTTGCAAGGGAAGATGCCAGGGATGAAGTCAGCGGAGACGCCGGAATCACCGGCACATCAGGCTGTTTAGCAAACGGCGGGGGAGGAACTACTGCGGCTTGAACAGGCGGTGCTGGCAGTTTAGGAGCCGGTGGAACGGCAGCCACTTCAGCCGGACGAATCTGGGGCGCAGGTTTTGCTTCCGCATGAATTTGGGGCGATGGAATCTGAGCCGGTTTGACTTCGGGAGCTTTTGGCGCGGAGCTGACAACCGTACTCACCGGTTTGGGAGCAGGCACAACAGGATTCGGCTTAACCACAGAGGGGACTGAGGCAACAGACGAAGGCGCGGGTGCCGGCGTGCCGATGCGGTCGGACGGGAAACGCATTCCCCAGAAACCAACGACCGACTCGGTAAATTCAAGTTCCACGTAGCCACTGACGCTTTTGTAGTTCTTCGATTTAACGACCTGGCAGACCACTTCCTTTTTTGTTTTTTCGTTGGTGAGGAAAAGCAGTTGCCCCGCGGCGACTGGCGAACCAAGCCGGATGACTGCACCATTCCCGAAAACGAGCACCGTCTTTGTGGTTTCGGAAAAGGGCTCGCGCTTGTCGGTACCCTCGACGGCACGAGCGCCATTGACGGTGACAGGAACCTCCAGCGCGACAGGCTGCGGCCGGCTGCCGGTAGCCGTTTCGTCGAAGCGCGGCGCAGGCGTTGCCGAAGAACGCGCGGCAGACTCTGGTGGGGCAGTTAAAACTTCATTCTCTTTGCTGGTTATCGCCATAGGGTGCTCACTTGGAACGGAAAATTTTTGTTCAGCCCTGACGCGAGCAGGACTATCCCCGAACCTTTATATGTTCTTGTTGGGCCATACTTTGCAGCCATAGTACGTGCGTACCAAGCTGGAAACACCTGTCCTGAAGGACAGCCGTGCTGTGGGTGGAAACTGCTCTAACGATTCAGAGGCGGGCGGAATTGCTCGTCAATTTCCACCTGGTAGCCTGTCACGAGCTTGTTGGTCTCGTTGGCCATGCCGATGACGGCCTGCAATTCCGCGAACATGGCGTTGGTCATACCTTTTTTGAAGGCGGAAGCGGTGTGCGATGCGATGCAGTAGTGGCAGTTGTTGGTCACACTGACGGCGACGTAAAGGAGTTCCTTGGTGAGGGGATCGAGCGCGCCGGGGCGCATGATTTGTTTGATGCTTTCCCAGGTGCGCTTCAGAGTGGCGGGGTCGTGGGCGATGGCCTTCCAGAAATTGTTGATCCAATCGGTCTTGCGGGTGGCCATGATGTCGTCGTAGATGGCGCGAACTTCGGGGCTAGCGTCTGCATATTCGATGAGGCCAAAGGTGGACATGGATTCTCCCGATAGGGGCGTATTGTGATGGAGAAACGTTAGCAAGATCCCGGCGTCTCCGCCAGAGAAAGAGCCCGGACGGAGAGAAACGCCCGCTTGCGGGACCGCTTGTCCCAGAAATGGACAGCGGAATCTAGCTCTTGGCCACCCCAGGACGACGGAAAGCCAGTGAAAACAGTGATTTAGATATTTTTCGCTTGGCAGGGAACCTGCAGATCAACTATAACGTATCACGATATAGTCTTCCATTGCTCGATAGATATGTCCGGGCTGCGAGCGATTCGCATCCAGAGGTGAAAGCTTGACGAAGAAGAGAGAAACCGAGTCGTTCCTGCCGCTGACGCCGGCGATGTTTCACATTCTTCTGGCGCTTGCCGATGGCGAAAAGCACGGGTATGCCATTTTGAAGGAAGTGGCGCGGCGCACCGAAGACAAAGTGCGGCTTAGCGCTGGAACGCTCTACGGGAACCTATCGCGACTGGAGAGCGCCGGGCTGATCGCGGAATCGGGCCGCCGGCCGGAAGTTGTACTCGACGACGAGCGCCGCCGATATTACCTGCTTACCGAATTTGGGCGCGAAGTGGCCGTTGCCGAAGCGGAGCGCATGGAGGAGGCGCTTGGCCAGGCGCGCGCCAAGAAACTTTTCCGGAAACCGAAACTTGCATAGCGGGGGATAACTGCGATGGCAAAAGAGATGTTGCCTTTTTCTCAAAGACTGTTTCGAGCGCTGGTTCGCGTGTTGCCGTTCGATTTCCGGATAAATTACGAGGGCGAGATGGAAGGCGTCTTTCGCGAGCAGCACCGTGAAGTGGAGGAGCGCGGCGGCCTCATGGGCGCGCTCAAGCTTTGGAAGGAGACGATCGTAGGTATTTTCACGACAGCTCCGCGCGAGCACTGGCAAATCCTGACGAGCGACTGCGGCTATGCGGTGCGCATGATGCTCAAGAACCTGGGGTTCACGGTAGTCGCGGTTCTGACGCTGGCGCTTGGCATCGGTGCGAATACGGCGATTTTCAGTGTGGTGCACTCCGTGCTGCTGAGGCCGCTTCCCTATCCGCAGGGACAGCAACTGATTTTCCTCCGGCAACAGCAAAACAAGATGGGCATCTCTGACCTGGGGTTCTCGGTAAAGGAAATCGAGGATTACCGCGCGCAAAATAGGACGCTGGCCGGACTGGTGGAGTACCACGCCATGTCCTTCACGCTTTTCGGACACGGCGATCCGGAACGAGTGCGAACGGGGGTGGTTTCGTCCAACTATTTTGATTTGTTTGGCGTTCAACCAATCATGGGCAGGACATTCCTTCCTGATGATGAAAAACTCGGCGCGCCGCCTGTTTTGCTTCTGAGCTACGAATACTGGAAAAACAATTTCGGGTCTGATGCTGGGATCGTCGGCAAGACTTTCGAGATGAACGACAAAGTGCACACCGTTGTAGGAGTCCTCCCGCCAGTGCCGCAGTATCCAAACGAAAATGACGTGTACATGCCGACTTCGGCGTGCCCGTTCCGTTCGTCGAAGATGCATCTGGAAGACCGGGACATGCGGATGATGGAAGTATTTGGAAGGCTAAAGCCCGGCGTGACCGTCGCGCAGGCCAGCGCGGACGCTGGGACTATCGCCGCCGGATTGAAAGCAGCCTATCCGAAGTCTTATCCAGAAAATGTGGGCTTCACTTCGTCTGCGACGCCATTGCAGGAGGAGCTAACCAAGGAAGCGCGGCCGACGCTTCTAGTACTGCTCGGCGCCGCGGCGTTTGTTCTCCTCATCGCGTGCGCCAATGTGGCCAATCTCACGCTTGCGCGTATGTCGCGGCGCGAAAGAGAGCTCGCCGTGCGAAGCGCGCTGGGTGCCGGGCGAAGCCGCATTCTGCGGCAACTTCTGACAGAGAGTTTTCTTCTGGCCATTGTGGGCGGCGTGCTGGGTTTGATTTTGTCGTACGGAAGCTTGGAACTTCTTACCGATTTTGTGGGGAGGCTCACGCCGCGTGCGCGCGAAGTCCATATTGATACGCAGGTCTTGCTATTCACACTCGCGGCTGCGCTCGGCACAAGCATCATCTTTGGCACTCTGTCCGCGCTTTTCTCGCGCGCAAATCTCACGTCGAGCCTGAAAGAGGGCAGCAGCGGCGCGGGATCCGGCTTCCGGCAAAACCGCATGCGCAGCGCCCTGATTGTTTGCCAGATTGCCTTTTCGTTCATGCTGCTGATTGGCGCTGGCCTGATGCTGCGAAGCCTCTTCAAGATGCAGCAGGTGGACGCTGGAATCGTTCCGCAACGAGTACTGACGATGCGAACTACGTTAAATTGGACGAAATACACGGACAACGAAAAGACGAAGGTGGTCGTCCAGAAACTTCTGGACCGCGTGCAGTCCGAGCCGGGGGTACTTTCCGCCGCGATCTCGAGCCGGTATCCCTTTGAGCCGGAAGTGATTACCGGGGGAGCGGAGTCTGTGTCCTTTTCCTTTCAAATCGAGGGCCGCTCGCTGGAACCAGGCCAAGCGCCCCCGGTCAGCACGTTTGCTTCGGTTTCCACGGATTATTTCAAGACGCTGGGAATTCCCCTGAAAGCGGGCCGGCTTTTGGCGGAAACGGACAGAGGTAAGGCGCCCGACGTTGTGGTGATCAATGAAGCAGCAAAGCGCCAATACTGGCCGAATGAAGATCCGCTTGGAAAGCGCGTCACCGCGGATGGCGGAGAGCACTGGGCGATGATTGTGGGCGTCGTCGGCGACGTGCGTGAATTTGGGCTGGACCATCCGCCTACACCGGAGTTCTATGCCAGCCAGGGACAGAATCCGCAGCCAAGCGCTTTGATTGTACGCACGTTCAGCGAACCGCGGAGTATGGCGCAGACGCTCACGCGCGCGGTACATGATGTGGACCCACAAACAGCTGTAACGCATATTCTTACGCTGGAACAAGCGCGTTACGAATCGATGGCGTCGCCACGCGTGACTGCAAGCCTGCTCGGTATTTTCGCGGGACTCGCGCTGGTCATAGCTACGGCAGGCATCGGCGGAATTATGGCGCTGATGGTCAGCCAGCGAGTGCGCGAAATCGGAATCCGCATCGCGCTTGGCGCAAGGCCGGGGAGCATTCTCCAGATGGTGCTCGGACAAGGCATGTCGCTCGCCATTTTGGGAGTAGGAATTGGAATCGCGGGTGCAATTGCTTTGACTGGGCTGGTGAAATCGTTCTTATTCGAAGTACCCCCAACCGATGTACTGACATTTAGCGGTGTTGGTGTGACGTTGCTGGCCGCCGCTGCGCTGGCAAGCTATCTGCCTGCGCGTCGCGCCGCCGCGGTCGATCCAAATATTGCGTTGCGCGCGGACTAGTCCCCTACAAGATCGACAAACGATAGAGGCGGGATCAAAGCGTGGACGGGCTCGAAGAGGAAAGAAACTCTTCGAGGAGAAGCCGCGCGAGGCGGCGCGGGTTGTGGCGGATGACGCCGTGTTCTTCAAGGAGATTATCGAGAATGACGCGGTAGCCCAGTTTCTGTAACTCGGGCAAATCAATGATCACCTGCTCCGCTCCCTGCCGGCGGTAGCGCTTGGCTACTTCCGGAGATACCTGGCGGCGATTTGCCACAACCCAATCCACAACGGAACGCGGCGTGTGATGTCGAATGGCACGCAGATGATCGGCTAGAGAGTATGCGGCGGTTTCGCCCGGCTGCGTCATGAGATTGGCGATGTAAACACGAGGCGCTCTGGATTTTGCGATGGCGGCGGCGATTTCTGGAATGAGCAGATTGGGAAGGATGCTGGTGTAGAGCGAACCGGGGCCGAGAAGAATCAGGTCAGCTTCGCGTATGGCATCGATCACCGCCGGGAAAGGCGGGACGCGGCGCGGAGAGAGTGAAATTTTCTCAATGGGAGTATGGCTCGCGGTGATGCGCGTTTCTCCATGAACCATACGGCCATTTTTTAGTTTGGCGACAAGATGGACGTTGGAAAGTGTCGAAGGAAAGATGCGCCCGCGAATGGCCAGCACTTTGCTGCTGACGCGAATAGCCTCGGCGAAGTCTCCCGTTACGTGCGTGAGAGCAGCCAGAAAAAGATTGCCGAAATTGTGGCCGATGAGGCCACGGCCGGCATGAAAGCGATACTGAAACAGCCGTCCAAGCAACGCTTCATCTTTCGAAAGCGCGACCATGCAATTGCGGATATCGCCGGGCGGAAGCACGCGGTTTTCGCGCCGAAGACGACCGGAGCTGCCACCGTCATCTGTCACTGTGACGATTGCCGTAAGTTCTGAAATGGGACGGTCTGAATTGGGATGCTCGTCGCTGCGCCGGACGACATATTCCTTAAGCCCGCGAAGCAATGTAGAGAGGCCCGTGCCCCCGCCAAGCGCAACGACGCGGAATCCGCGGGCGAGTGTTTTCGGTTTGGGAAGCTTTGTTCTTCACCGGAGGACGTAGTGAGTCTTGGCGACGAATCGTTTCGTTGGAGGCGTGTCTCTCCGAACTGAATTTTGGCTATCTATTCGAACTTGCATTGGGGCTCTTACCGGTCAGGCCAAAAATCCGCCGTCTGGGACTCTCAATCGATGCGCTGCAGTTCACGGGCAAGAAAACCAAATCGCGAAAGTTCAGCCGGCGGTGCCGTCTTTCTCCGGATAGAGAAGCTCAGTGAAACGAGGATCTTCCTGGAGGAAGGCGAAATCCTCGTCGTTGCGCGCGTGATAGCGATTTTCCGGACGCAGTTCGATGGCGACCTTGAGATTTGCCATGGCCGAATCGGCTTCTCCGGTCAGGCAATCAAGCGCGGCGAGCGCGTAATGGATATAATCCGATTTTGGCGACGCTTTGCGCGCCTTGATCAGACTTTCACGCGCATCGTCCCATCGGCCGATATTCATCATGGCCACACCACGCTGGTAATGTTCGTCGGCGGTCTTAGGATTCTGTTCAGAACTCGGCTTCATACGCTGCTCAGCGATGCGCAGGTGCATGCGTGCGCGATCTGCTAGCCCTTTACTAGGCCCTTCGAGTACTTTTTCCAGCTCTTGCTTGGCTTTGGCGAATTTTTGCTGGTGGAAAAGGGATAGCGCTTCGTCGTAGGTCTTCAGCTGAGCCTGAACCAGGGGATCGACCAGCTCCACACCACCCCGCTGGGCTGGTGGAGGCGGAGGTAAGTTCTTCTTTTTCAGAGGATTAGAGTGGCCGTGCGCGGGTCCCTTGCCATGCCCCGATGAGCCCGAAGAGGCTTTGCGCGCTTTTGCCATGCCGCGAATCCTAACAGAGGAAAATGACGGCGTCAACGAGGGGAATTGGGTCTGGAAGCAGGATTGCGAGTACCCCGATGCGTTACCTCCCGGCAGCAAGGAGCAAAAAAGGGCATGGAAATAAGAGCCTTTTCGCGGAAACTATAACTAAGTTACTCGTCACACGACGGGCACAGCCGCGAGGCTGGCCTGACAGCACCGCGTATGCTATAAGTTTGTGGCTGAACTCTGGTTGAGAAAAAGTGCCTTTCATCAATTTTCCTGCGCGCGAAATTAACTGCAAGCTTGTCTACTACGGTCCAGGTCTGGGCGGTAAGACCGCAAACCTCCAGTGGGTGTATGACCACACGGGGCAAAACCAGAAAGGCAAAATGGTTTCTCTCGCGACAGAGACGGACCGCACGCTGTTTTTTGATTTTCTCCCGCTCGATCTCGGAACCGTGCGCGGCTTCAAGACGCGCTTTCACCTTTATACCGTTCCTGGGCAGGTCTTCTACGAAGCCAGCCGCAAGCTCATTCTGAAAGGCGCCGACGGCGTTGTGTTTGTCGCCGACTCACAAGAAGAGCGGCTCGACGCGAATTTCGAAACAATGGAAAACCTGCAGGAACACCTGAAAGAACATAACCTGAATTTCGATACGATTCCGTACGTGCTTCAGCTAAACAAGCGCGACTTGCCCAACGCCATGTCCGTGCCCGAGTTGACGAAGCAGCTCCAGAAAAAAGGCGAGCCGGTGCTCGAAGGAGTTGCCATTCAGGGCGTCGGCGTATTCGAAACGCTCAAAGAAGTAGCCAAGCTGGTCCTCGCGGAATTAAAAAAGGGCGGCTGAAACTCTCTTCCGCTTAAAAGAGTTGAAATTCGATGTCGACTGGAACTCTTACGGGAACAGACTGGCCGTGAAATTTGGCGGGCTTGAACTTCCATTTTTGAACGGTGTCGATCGCCTTTTGCGTCAGCGAAAAAGGCGCGCCCCTTAACACCATAACGGAATTGACGGCTCCTTCTTTCGTCACAATCAGCGAAAGTTCCACTGTGCCGCGATACTTCGCCGTGCGCGCCAGATCGGTGTAGTCCGGGCTCGGGCAGTAGACGCACACAGGCAACGATGCTCCATCCATCCCAGGCTGCAGTATGCCTGGCTCGACAGTTATGGTTTCCGCAGTGCGCGCGAATGAAACTGCTGGCTGTTTCAAAAGTTCCTGCATCTCGGGCGTCATCGCAAACTTCGCTTCCGCCGACCAAGCCGTTCCAAGTCCATCGGTGCGCACTCTGATCCGCAATTGCTGATTGGCCTCTGTCTCGATGGTCCCCCGCACTACCCCGGCGCCACCCATGGAGCGCGCAAGAGTCAGGAAGACAACTTCGTTTTGCAGGTCTTCGAGACCCATCCAGTTTTCTTTCAAATAGGCGCTGAACTCCTTGCGATCCTGCACCTGAAAGCCGGAAGCAAAACCCGCAAGGGATTGCGCCAATTCGTCCGCAAGGAGGCTGCCCAGTTTAGAAAACTGCTTGTCACTGGCGTTGGAGAAATCGATGACCAAAATCTTTGGATAAGCCGGATCGATCTTGGACTGGCGAATCTGTTCGGCCAGACGTGAGGCCAGCGAATCCATCTGATCTCGTACGACCCGCGAGGAAGCGGGACTGGCATCCTGTTCCGCGGAATATGCGCCGGCTATCCCGCACGCCAACAATACAATCGTCCCTGCGGCAAGCGCCCCAAAAACGCGGAGGAATCCTCCGCGACACAAAGCCCCTGAATATTTTCCAAACACGTATGCCCACATGGTTCGACGTGAAATCGACGTCTGTTGGATAGAGATGAGGTACACCCAAGCTAAAAGACGCCGTGCGCGCAACAAACGTTGTTTCGCTTAGTCGAAGTTGGCGAGCGCCAAGGACTCAGAATCAAACGTCGGGATGGCTTCGATAAGCCGCGTCACGGTGAGGGCATCGCGCACCCGGCCCGGGCCACAGACAAGGCGCAAGGCCCCGCCTTCGCGGGTCAGCTTAATGGAGATTCGCACCAGCGCCGATATGCCCGAGCTATCGATTTGTGGAACGCCGTTAAGGTCGACAATGACCTTGTTTACGCCGGCCTTGGCGACCGCTTCGAGGGCATCGTGGAGCTGCTCGCTGGGCAGTCCAATGGTCAAGCGGCCCTGCACCTGGAGAATCGGAATGGTCCCAGACTCTCGAACGTTGATTTCCATCGGCGGATGCTCAGTCATAGTACCTGGCTCGAAAACTGGGTTCTCGCCACTAAGGAGGCGTTTCACCTCTCCATGACCACAGGAGGGGCGGCTTGAGGACCGGAATGCATTATACGATGGCAAGGCTCTGAGGCAAGAATTGCCTCACAAAGAAATCGCGAGGGCGGTCTGGTCAGCCTGTGAAAGGAGCGAGGCTGGCACAACGGGTTCCGCCCGGCTCCACACTGCGAATCTGAAAAATGAATATGTCAGATGCAAATTTCTAAACGCGGCTGCCACCGGGCGCGCGTATAATCCGTTTCGAAAAAGCGGCGGGTCCCCGGTAGTGTTTTTTCAGCGTAGCCCCGGCCAAGCCGGGTGCAACCCAAACGCAGCGGAGCGGACAGAGCTATGAAGCACCTGGGATGGAAGTGTTGTCTCCTTATAACCATGGTGCTCGCCTCGCTTCCCCTCCTCGCGCAACAAGCTCCCTCCTCCGCCCCAACCAGTTCCCCTGCAGTGACTTCCGCCTCGACTCCGGAAATCCCAAAGGCCGTAAGCGATCAATTGAAGCAATTGGATCAACGTGTCACTGCGGCTCAATCGGCAGGCGACAACGCTTGGATGCTGGTCAGCGCGGCCTTAGTGCTCATGATGACTGGCCCCGGCCTGGCCCTCTTTTATGGCGGCTTGGTACGTCGCAAAAATACGCTGGCTATCATGATGCAGAGCTTTCTTCTGATGGCATTGATCAGCGTTCTGTGGGCGCTGGTTGGCTATAGCTTGTGCTTTGGCGGAAACGGTCCGGTCATCGGCGGCTTTGAGCACGCCTTTTTGCGCGGGGTGGGTGCTGATCCCAATCCCGACTACGCCGGCACGATACCGCAGTCCACCTTCATGATTTACCAGTTGATGTTCGCCATCATCACACCCGCATTGATCACGGGCGCGACCGCCGAGCGCATGAAGTTCAGCGGCACAGTTCTCTTTCTTACCCTTTGGTTTTTGGTGGTCTACGCGCCCCTCGCCCACATGGTCTGGGGCAAGGGCGGTCTTTTGAACGCTGCCCTCGGCGGAAAATTTCCCACTCTCGATTTTGCCGGCGGCACGGTTGTGCACATCAGCTCCGGAGTCTCAGCACTCGTGTGCGCGCTTTACCTCGGAAAGCGCACCGGGTATCCGAAGCAGCCCATGCCGCCACATTCCCTCGTCCTGAGTTTTATCGGCGCTTGTCTTCTGTGGGTCGGCTGGTTCGGCTTTAACGCCGGCAGCGCCCTAGCCGCAAACGCACTTGCGACCAGCGCCTTCGTGGCCACGCACATGGCCACGGCTGCTGCCGCCATGAGCTGGAGCATCGCTGAGTGGATCAAAAATGGCCGCGCGAGCGCTCTGGGCGCGATTTCTGGCGCCGTCGCCGGTCTAGTCGCCATTACTCCGGCAGCGGGATTCGTAGCACCGATGCCGGCCCTTGCGATCGGGTTCATCGCCGGCCTGGTCTGCTACTTTATGGTGACAAAAGTAAAATCGATCTTTGGCTACGATGATGCCCTCGATGCATTTGGCGTGCACGGCGCAGGCGGCACCATCGGCGCGCTCTTGACCGGCATTTTCGCCCAGCAGGTGATCAATCCGATTTTCGGCGCGGGCAAAGCCGTTGGCGGACTCGATGGACATTGGGGACAGCTAGGCAACCAGCTTGTTGGCGTATTGATTGCCTGGGGCTTCGCGCTGGTTGGCACCATTGTGCTGCTGAAAATAACGGATATGATTACCGGCGTTCGCGTTACCGAAACGGAAGAGGTCGAAGGGCTGGACATCACGCAACACGGGGAAGAGGCCTATAACCTCGAGTCCTGAGAGAGTCCCGGGAATGATGAGCACAAAAGCGTCTGTCATTGGGCGGAGCAGAAACTTTCATGATGAAAATTGAGGCAATCATTCAGCCCTCGCGATTCGAATCCGTCAAGGATGCTTTGCGCGAAATTGGCATCGAGGGCATGACCGTCACGGAAGTCCGCGGCCACGGCCGCCAAAAAGGTCACACGGAGGTCTATCGCGGCCGGGAATACACCGTGGACCTGCTGCCCAAGCTGAAACTCGAGATGGTCCTTCCGGACCCTCTCGTGCAGCGCGCCGTGGACACAATTCTCAAGACAGCCAAGACAGGAAAGATTGGCGACGGTAAAATATTCCTATCACGGGTTGAGGAAGCCATCCGGATCCGGAATGAGGAGCGCGGCGAGAACGCGCTCTGAAGTGACGACCGCTGCTCGTCCAGGATTTGATCCGGCCAACCGGCCCGCAAAAAACATGTCAAGTTCTTTAACTCCTTTGTCCGTCCTCGGACCACAGGCCGAAGACGAACGACAACGCATTCGGCGACAATTTGAAGCGGGCGGAAGCGCGCAAGATACCTTGCAGGCGCTTTGCGCTTTCGCCGACAAAACCGCGCAGCAGATTTTTGGGGAAGTTCTTCGCGTTCACAACACGCAGCCGCAAGGACTTTCCCTTGTGGCGCTAGGCGGTTACGGACGCCGATTGCTTTTCCCTTACTCCGATCTTGATATCCTCTTCCTCTTCGGCAACGAAAAATCCGAAAGCGAATTTCGCCCGCTGATTGCGGACTTTTCGCGGACCCTCTGGGATCTCGGTTTTCGCGTGAGCTCAGCCGGCCGCACCCTCGAGGAATGCAAACGCATCGAGGAGGACAACGCCGAGTTTCATCTGGCGCTTCTCGACCGCAGGTTTTTGGCGGGCGACGAAGAGCTCTTCGACCGCCTCGCCAAAAAGATTCTTGCAGGCCCGGAAAAACAAGCCCGCCCCTTCTTGCTCGCGGAATTGACCAAGCTCACCAAAGAGCGGCACGCGCGCTATGGCAACACGATTTACCATCTCGAGCCGAACGTAAAAGATGCGCCGGGGGGCCTGCGCGACTATCAGGCAGCCACCTGGTTGCGGCAAATCGCCAACGGCCAGAAGGATGGCTGGAGGAGCAGCGCGGGCGAGGAGGAATTGGCCGCAGGCGCCGTCGATTTCCTCAGCGCTATCCGTTGCTTCCTGCACTATAACAACGCGCGCAACGACAACACGCTCACATACGAACTGCAAACAGCAGCTTCCGAACACTCTCTGGGAGTTGCGAGCGGTGTGCCAGGCAGCTCCAAACGCAGTCCGGAAGAATGGATGCGTCTCTATTTCCGCCAGGCCCGCATCCTCAACCGCCTGCTGCTTCGCTACATCGAACAAAAACCTGCCGTACAACTCAGTTTGCGTGAAAGACTGTTTAGCGCGGCGCGGGGCGCGCGCTATGAAATCGGGAAAGGGAGACCGTTTGCCGTCCGCGAAGGCTTATTGGAAGTGGTGGACGAGCCCGCCCTTTCCGATCGCGCCGTGACGTTCGCGCTTTTCACCGAGGCGGCTAGAATCGGCGTACCGCTCAGCCGCGAAGCGGAACGCGCCATCTTTTACATCCTGAAACACCCCGAGCTTCCCCAGAAAAACACAAAAATTAACTGGGCAACACTTCGGGAGATTCTTGGCGCGAATTATCCCAGCATGGCTCTTCGGCCCATGCAACGTCTCTCTCTTTTGATGGATGTCTTGCCTGAGTTCAAAGCCATCGATTCTCTGGTAGTCCGCGATTTCTATCATCGCTACACTGTCGACGAGCATTCCCTCCGCACCATCGAGCATCTGGAGGAACTCGCCGAACCGCCGGATGCACGAGCTGCCCATTTCCGCCAGCTTTGGAAGACCGTCGAACGCCGCGATCTCCTGATTCTCGCGCTGCTCCTCCACGACGTCGGCAAAGGCATGCCCGTCGAGAATCACGTCACCGGCAGCTTGGAAGCTCTAGATACCGCTGCGGCCCGCCTTAAACTCTCGGAATACGAAATGGACGAAGTACATTTCTTGATTGAACATCACCTAGACATGTCGGAGACGATGCAACGCCGGGACATTTTCGATCCTGCAACTGTTTCCGTGTTCGCGGATACTGTTGCCACGCAGGAGCGGCTTCAGCGCTTGTGCTTGATGACCTACGCCGACATTCACGCCGTAAATCCGGAAGCTTTGACTCCTTGGAAGGCGGAAATGTTGTGGCAGCTGTTTGTCGCGACATCGAATCATTTCAGCCGAACTCTGGACCGCGATCGCCTGCACGCTTCAGACGAAGTACCTTTGTTGGAGCAGGTGAGCAGCCAGGCTGGCGGGGCAAACAAAACGGAAGTCGAGCGCTTCCTGGAAGGCTTCCCGCGCCGCTACCGCGCCGTTCACTCTGCCGAAGAAATTGCGGCTCATTTCAGGCTGTACCAGGAATTGGGCGCTGAACCCGTGCAGACCGAACTGAAAGCGCGCCACCATTCCTTCTCACTCACTTTATTGACCGCGGACCGCCCGGCGCTCTTTGCCACGATCTCCGGGGTGCTTGCTGGATGGGGAATGAATATCGTGAAAGCGGATGCCTTCGCGAATGCCGCCGGCGTCGTGCTCGACACATTTCAATTTGTCGACCTTCACCACACTCTCGAGCTAAATCCCAGTGAAATCGCCCGCTTCCAGAAAAGTATCGCGGACATCGTGAACGGAAAAGCGCCTCTCGAGCCGCTGCTGAGGGGCCGTGAAATCGCCAGCAAAGCAAAGCCCCCCAAGGTGGCCGTGGAAACGCGCATCGGCTACGACAATACCTCCTCTATGCAAAGCACCCTGCTTGAAATCGTGGTGCAGGACCGTCCGGGATTGTTGTATGACGTCGGCTCAGCTCTCGCCCGCCTCGGCTGCAACATCGACGTAGCCTTGATCGACACCGAAGGTCAAAAGGCTATCGACGTCTTCTACCTCACGGAACGCGGTAAAAAGCTCAGTCCGCAAAAACAGGAATTGTTGCAGGAAGTGCTTCAGAGCACGCTGCCTTAATCCGACAAACCACCGTCCAACCAAGGCGCCGCCCTCAGATCAATTTTTGCCCTGATCGATGCCCGGCTCTTTGTCCTTCGGCTTCTCAGTTTCATTCATTTCTTCGGCAGACTTCTTTGCCGCTGCGGTCTTATTCGCCTCTTGACGCCGAAGTTCCCGCAAATACCCCGGCCGTGAATGCTCGTAATGTTCCGCTGGGACCTTTCCGTTCAGCCAAGCAAGATCCATGGGGTAAACGAGTGGATCGAAAATCACCAGGTAAAAATGCCAGAGCAGAATCGAAAACGTCGCCAGCAGGGCTTCGTACCAGTGCACCGCGGTTGCCGCGTCCGTCATCCATTTGGGAAAGTGCCGTAGCGTGAAGCTGTTGAACCAGAGCAAAAAGCCCGACACCGCCATCACCACGGTGCCCCATAGGAACGCCCAGTATTCGAGCTTCTCCGCATAGTTAAATTTCGCGAATTGCGGTGGGTCTTTCCTCCGTCCGAGATTGAACAAAACTGCGTCCATCAAATCCGTCGCGTCTTTCCACTTTGGCAGAATGGCCCAGAGAAACGCACGATCGCGCGCGTTCACCGCAAGATGAATGATGTGGTAGAGAGTGGAAACAAGCAGCACAACCGCTGCTGCGCGATGCAACTCGCCCCGGAGCGCATCGTCTCTCCCCCATAATGCAAACGGCCGCGCCCACCAGCTTTCCGGATACTTCAGCGCAAATCCCGTGAACACCAGCGCCGGAAAGCTCAACATCACGCCCCCGTGCGCGATCCGGAACCACAGATTCATCCGTACGACGAACTCACCCGACTCCAATCGCGGCCGTCTCCTGCGCAATTTCGAAAGCCAATCCAGAAAATTGTGCACCACCATGAATCCCAGCGTCAGCGGAATTAGCGTCCAATAAATCCAGCGGATCCACTGAACCACCGGATGCGCTGGACCGCTCGACGTCTGGACGTGGACCGGGCCGATCGCAAATTTTTCACTAACTCCCTTGTGGCATTGGCCGCATGTTGTCGCGAGGTTTGCTGCATTCACCGTCGAACGCGGATCTTTCGATCGAAAGATGTTGTGCACACCATGGCACGACGCACAATTCGCCGCCGTCAGCGAACCCTCTCGCTTCGCCAGTCCGTGAAAACTCTCCGCGTAGGAAGGCACGCGGTCCGCCGGAAGGTCATATCTCCGCGCGAGCCGCGCATCTCCGTGGCAGCGTCCGCAGGTCTCCGACGAAACGCGTGACGCGTTCACCGGCGACGCAACATCTCCCGGTCCTAAAATCAAATGCTCGCCGTGACAATCCGCGCAATTCGGCGCGTCCGCGGCGCCAGCCTGAATCGCCTGGCCGTGTACGCTTTCGAGATACACCTTGGCAATTTCGGAATGGCATTTTCCGCACGTCCGCGCCACATTCCAGTGGCTCACGCTGGATTGCGCATCGCGAGGGGCTAGAATCTTGTGCGCCCCGTGGCAATCCGCGCACACGGCGGCGTCTTTCCCTTGAGCTACCGCCTTTCCGTGGACGCTCTGCAAGTACTGCTCGACGGGATGTGCTATCGGAATCTTGTGCCGTGAAACAAAACCAGCGTCCGCGTGGCATCTGGCGCACGCCGCAGTCTGATTGCGTTTCGCCACGGTTGAGGCAGCGTCGCCCGAAGCAAGAATGTTGTGCACTTGTCCATGACACGATTCGCAAGTGGGAGCATCCGGATCGCCCGCCTTCGCCGCCTGCCCATGGATGCTCGCCGCGAACTCTTTCGCTTCGTCTGCATGGCATTCCGCGCATTTTGCCGGCGCAATTTTTGCCGCGGCACCGATTTCATGCACATTTCCGTGGCACGACGAACACGCCGCATCCCCCAGCGCGGAATGAATGCTCTTCGGCACGGCCGCCGCCTCATCCGCGTGGCAAGTGGCGCACCGTACCCGCTGGATCTTTGCAGGGTGAGGAAATTCCTTTATTTGCGTATGACAATCCGTGCACCCGAGAATCCCATGCACGCTTGCCGCATGCTTCTCAGGCCGGATGAAGATGTCTTTTCCCTTTTCGGATTTCATCCCCTCCTGCCCGTGACATGCCAGACAGGCTTCGTCTTGCTTCAGCGGCTTTGCCGGTTTTTCTTGTCCCCAAGCAAGCGAATAGGAAGGGTAAAATGCCAAAACGAACAGCAATCCGATAAACACTGTTCGTCGGGTGGGAGGCCGTGTATGTCTTGGATTCACTGCTCTTATGCTCAGACTCTTGGACCGAAAAAAGACTTGTGGTTCTCGGTTGAACCGCTTCTAGGCGATCACTTCAAGCCGAGGTCGGTCAAAACTTTTGGATTTGCTTCTTCCACCGCCAGCAGATTGTGGCAAGCCGAACAATCATTGGTGATCGTCTGTCCATCGGCGCTGGTATGACTGCCGTCGTGGCATCGGAAGCATCCGGGAAAATCCGTGTGCCCCAGATTGTTGGGATGCACGCCCCAGCCCATCTTCATCGCAGGAAAAATGTTCCGCAAATAAATGCCGGCGACGCTCTCCGCGGATTGTTCCACCAAAGCGCGCCGGGAATTGTACACGTCCGGATAGCTTGCGCGATAATAAGCATTCAAATCGTCCACGATTCGCCGATGCGCCGTGTCGCGATCCGCGTACTCCACTTTTAGCAGCTCCACCGCCTTCTTCCGGATGAACGGCAGCTCCGGGCTGATGAAACCCGCCGCCATCTGTTTGTTCACCGCGCTCTCCGGCAATTCGAACGCATGCGTCGGCCGGTTGTGGCAATCGATGCAGTCCATGGACCGGTGCTCTCCAGCGGCAAGCTGCTGTTTCGTCGTTTGAATGTCGCTCGAAATAAACTCGATCGTTTTTCCCTTGTCATCGGTGTAGTAAACGACCGGGATCACCTGCCGGCCTGCGTCGATCGAAATATATTGAATGCGCGATCCCTCATCCAGGTGCCGCCCATGAATGCCGACCGCGCCTTGCCAGGTCTTTCCGCCGACTTTCACCAGCAACGCCGTCGTTAGCGCAGTGTTCTTCTCGTCGTCCTTATACGTGGTCTTCACAACAAATCTGTCGCCTGTCGACCGCTGTGGCCAGTGACACTGCTCGCACGTTTCCCGCGCGGGCCGCAAAAACTTTACCGGCGCGGGGATCGGTTGCGAATACGTATGAAACGTCACCGCATACACCTGCCGCAATCCCGAAAGCTTCGAGCGCACGAACCACCCCGCACCCGGACCGATGTGGCATTCCACGCAACCCACCCGCGAGTGCGGCGACCCTTCGTACGCCGTAAATTCCGGCTCCATCACCGTGTGGCAAGTCTGCCCGCAGAATTGTGCTGAATCCATGTACGCTACACCGCGATACGAAGCCGTTCCGAAAATCAGCACGTTCACGAAGGTGGCCACTCCCACAATCACAAATCCCCGCCGAACGATGGGCTGCCGCAGATCGATCGCCGGATAAATCTCCTGCAATTCCCCAGCAGACAGCAGCTTCCGCCTTCGCAGCAAAATCCCGATGGGAATAAGCACTAGCCCAAAGACAAACACTCCCGGCAAAATCAAGAACAGCAATATCCCAATGTAAGGATGGGGAGGACCGGGCAGGAGAAAATCGTAAATCCAAAAGGCAATCAACGTGAGCGCACCGCTGGTCGTCAACACCGCGCCCGTCAACGAAATCGGATTTTGCCCCAAAAAATAAAGAAATCGCAGCCAGTTCCGGAGAGTTTCAGGAAGTTTCATGCCGTTTGGCGCCCACCTGTCTTGTTCGGTCGTGAAAAGCTCTGAAGGAACTACCGCTCCCTTGCCACAAAGGTTCCCAGCCTCCTGGCAGATAAAGCGCGCGACACCGAATCATCAAATATGTTTCCGCTCCCCCGCTGCTACTTCTTGCAAAGACTCCGCACGTAAGCAATCGCATCCTTCACTTCGGCATCCGTCAGTTTCTTGTCGTACGCCGGCATTTTATTCTTGCCCTTGACGATAATGGCGCTCCACTCTTCGTCCGTTTCCTTCTTCACTTCCTCCGAGCAAAAATCGCGCGCTTTTGTCGCCTTTCCTGCAGCCGTGTCCCCCTTGCCATCCGCTCCATGACAAGAGGCACATTTCGCCTTGTACACCTTCTCTCCGCCGCTCTGCGCTTCTGCCGAGCGGTTCAATAGGCATACCCCGCCAATGAGGAGCGCCAGGATCGCCAGGGATCTGAGATACACCATATCCTTCATATTCGTTCCTCCAGTTTGGGACTCGCCACATACCAATGCAGCGCGCTCGCCGCAAACGCGGCGCCGGCCGGCAATTCTTGCGTTTCCGAATCCAGCCTTCTTACTTCTTCTTGCCCAGCGCCCGAATATATCCGACCAGATCTTTCACCTGGTCCGCTGTCAGTGCCTTAAACGCCGGCATTTTCGCTTTGCCCTTCGCGATCGCATCGCTCAAGTCGGCGTCGCTCATCTTCTGTACGTCTTCCGAACCGAAGTCCCCCGCCTTCATCGCTTTCCCCGCGGGAGTTTCGCCCTTCCCATCCGCTCCGTGGCACGACGCGCATTTCGCCTTGTACATCGCTTCCGCCGTGTTATCCGCACGTGCTGGCGAACTCAAAAACGCGAACGCTGCCAACGCCGCTCCCATTGCGATTGTCCCGGCCCACTTCATCGTGTTCTTCATCTATTCCTCCCAATCTACAATCAGCAAGTACTGAACCAAACCCGTCCGATACCGTTCGTCTCGGAAACTCGCCCTTACCCTCGATCCGCTCCTGCTCTTCCTTCACCCTTTCGCAGGACTGCGCTCCATCAATCTTATATAGAAAAACAGCCCAACAAGCGTTATCACAATGAAGATTACTGCAATTCCCAGCCCTCTTCTACGATAATCCCTCTCCAACAATGCGTCTTTTCCCGCCTGTAAATCCTTCGCCGCAATTGTCAACCCGGCCTGAATGTCCTGATGGACCAGGGGGGGCTGGAAGCTATGAATCGTCACTCGTGCTTTCGTCAAGGAGTCCCGGGCCTGATCTTGCTGCAGCCGCGCCTCGCTCACTTCCATCCCCGAGGATTCCGCCACTCCCAGCAATCGATCCGCGTTCTTGATCGACTCATTCAACTCCGTTAATCCCGCCAGCATCTCCGTCCGGGCTACATCGCATTTGTCCCCTGGCGTATGGCATTGCATGCAAACGCCTTCGGGTCCGCTGCCCAGCTTCGCGTCCGTTGGATGAGTGATCTCATGGTTGCTGTGGCACACCACGCATCCCGGAAGCCCGGCGGACTGAAAGATCGCCTTATGGGCGCTTTTCTCAAACATCTGCGCCTGAAACACGTGACAATTCGAACAGACATTCTTGACCGAATCCACTCCCGGTGGAGCCGCCCCATGGTTTCCATGGCAAGTCGTACAAGTGGGAGCGCTCAGATCGCCGCGCGCCACCATCGCCTCGTGATGCGCGCTCTTGCTGTACTTGGCAAATTGGTCCGTAGGAATTCCGTAGGGTTTCATGTACGCAGCGTCCGCGTGGCAGAGCGAACAAGTCCGGGCGATATTGAGCGGGTGGACCGTCGAACGCATGTCGCTGGCAGGGTGCAGATCATGCACCCCATGACAATCAATGCAAACCGCGACTTTCGTGTCGCCTTTCGCCAGCAATTTGCCGTGCGTGCTCGTTTGATATTGACTGAATTGGTCGGTCCGCAGCCCGGGATTGTATTGCTTCATGAAAACCGCATCTGAATGGCAACGGCCGCAGAACGCCGGAATCTGACTGCGCTCAATCTTTCCCCGGAATCCGGCGGCTTTGCTCATGGCATCCATGTCCGCTTTCGTCGGATCGCCGCCGTGGCAACTCGCGCACGTCAATCCCTTTTGCGCATGAATGTCCTGAGCGAACCTTGCCTCTGTCACTTGCAGTGGCGGGTCCAGCGCGCTGTGGCACTCCACGCAGGTGTTGGCCGTCTGCGCGCGGCTTCCGGAAGCCCAGGCGCAAAGCGCCGCACCCAGCACCACTGCGCGCAAAAGCGCGCTATTTTGCCATGTAGCCATAGATCGTCATCGCCACGATGTAGCACAGCGCAAACACACCCGCTCCCCGGATCAG
Source organism: uncultured Acidobacteriota bacterium (assembly GCA_963718785.1). Classification (GTDB taxonomy): domain Bacteria; phylum Acidobacteriota; class Terriglobia; order Acidiferrales; family UBA7541; genus Acidiferrum. The sequence continues at coordinate 669,762 of CAVQZW010000002.1, forward strand.
CGTCCCGCTTCGCTTCTCTCTGTTCCCTTCGAGAAACGGCAACAGCACCCACACAGCGCCTGCCAGCCCAAACGCCAGAATTCCGATCAGTTCGCCATCGATGTGGAAGACTTTCGACGGAATCAGCTTCAAACTCTGAAACATGAACATGAAATACCATTCCGGGCGAATCCCCGCCGGAGCCGCTCCAAATGGATCGGCCTTGGTGCCCAACTCCCACGGCAACCACGCCGCTAGTGCGCCGAGAACACCCAGCGCGACGTACCACGCCATCACTTCTCTCAGCAAAAAGTTAGGCAGGAACTTCATCTCCCGCACCGCGGAAGGATTCACCTGCGCTTTCGCCTCTACGCTTGGAGGCAGGCTCATGCCGAACTTTTGCACCAGCGCCAGGTGCAGCAGAATCAGAGACGCCGTCAGCCCTGGCAGCACTGCGACGTGCACTCCGAAGAATCGCGTCAGCGTTGCGCCCGTCACCTCTTCCCCGCCGCGCATCAGAACCATCATCGTGTGCCCAACCACTGGCACTTGTCCCGTGATCTCCGTTCCTACTTTAGTGGCAAAAAACGCCAACGTATTCCACGGAAGCAGATAACCGCTGAAACCGAATCCCAAAACAAGAAAAAGCAAAATCATGCCGCTGACCCAGGTCATCTCTCGCGGCTTCCGGTACGCGCGCAGGAATAGAACGCTGAACATGTGCAGAAACGCTGTGAAAATCATCAAGTTGGCGGCCCAGGAGTGGATGGAGCGAATAAGCCATCCGAAATGCACCCGCGTCATGATGTATTGCACACTCTCGAACGCCTCATTTGCGCTCGGCCGGTAATACAAAAGAAGCAAAAGCCCTGTGCAAACTTGGATCCCGAAGAGAAAAAGCGTTATACCGCCGAGGAAATACCAGTAAGAGAGCCTGTGAATGGGTACCGTTTTGTGCCGCAGCGGTTCCGTCAGCTTCGCCCAATCGAAACGCTCATCGACCCATTTATGGACCTGCGTGAAGAGCTGCACCTCAACCCACCCGCTTACGGCTGACCACAATCTCGCTTCCGCGAATATTCACTAAAAAATTCTCGAGGGGCCGCGGTGGAGGCCCCGAAACATTTCGTCCATCGAGTCCATACGTTCCGTTGTGGCAAGCGCACCAGATTTCCGAAAGGTCGCCACGGTACTGGACCGTGCAGCCGAGGTGCGTGCACACAGCGGATACGCAGTGGTATTCCCCCTCCGCCGTGAGCAGCAGTAACGCGGGCCGACTGCCGAAACGGAAAACTTTTGAGCCGTTCGGTTTGAGGTCACCGACTTTGCCTGCAACCACTTCGTCTTCGCCCAGGTCAGGCACCGATGGGGGCACGAGATATTTCACTACGGGATAGAAAAATGACACGACGGACGCGAACATTCCTCCGCCGAGGAGGATCTCCACGAGCCGGCGCCTTGCGGGTCGAACCTGTTGAGAGTCTTCGAGTCCCATGGGAAATATTGATTCTGTTTTCGAATCTCCGCGCCTTCCGCGGAGATTTAGTGCTTCTTCGCTAGATCCCGGATATACCCGACCAACAGTGTTATCTGTTCTTTGCTCAGCTTCCCCTCATACGCCGGCATCTTGTTTTTGCCTTTAGCGACGATCGTATTGAGTTCTGCGTCGCTTAGTTTCTGCACATCGGCGGAGTGCAAGTCAGGGATCTTCAGGGCTTGCCCCATCGTCGTCTTGCCTGCCCCATCCGGTCCATGGCACATGGCGCATTTCGATTTGAAGAGGCTTTCGCCCGTTTCTTGCGCCTTTGTGAGCGAACCTAAAGCCAAAACCAATCCGATAGTCCCCCCTGCCAGCATAAGCTTATTCATGCAAATACGATTCACTCTGGCCTCCCAAATGCCTTCTTTAATTCTGCTGCATGATTCCTGCTAGAGTTCTATATCGCTTTAGAAGGCGTATTTCAAGGATAGCGTGTACAAGTTTCCCCTGAAATTTCTCGGTGCGAAGATGTCTTGCGCGGCCACCGTGCCTGCTCCCAGCGTTGGATCTTCGTGGTACCCGTAGTAATCCCAGAATGCTTTGCCCGTCCACTCTTTCGTGAACTTGTACTCAAATCCTCCGTAAGGATGCAGCCACTTGGAGTTCAGCGGGCCTGTAACCTGGTTCGGAATCAGTGCCTGAGGATCGAGCCGTAATTGGGAACCGCTCGTTCCCGTTAGGTTGGCTCCTAAGCGCAGGGTGAGCCGATGGACAGGCTTGAAGGTGGCGTCAAAAAAACCGTAGCTGGATTTATTTGTGTACGTGGAGAGCTGCTGCACCAGTCCAGCTACATTAGGACACGCCTGAATACCTGGGCCGTTTTGCCCCGCGGCGACGCTGATGTAGCAGATCAGCACTTGGGAGAAGACGTCGTCGTAGTCGTATCCAATTTCCATGCCGAACTTTGGATTCGGTTCGATCATCGCGGAAATAGCGTAGGTTCGATTGTGTTGCAAATCGCCTTGCTGAAACTCGTTGTTGCGGCCTTCCCAAATCAAAATGTTGCCGTCCAGGTTCAGCCAGCTCGTTACGTCGTATTTTGTCCTCAAGCGGTATTCCTGCGACTCTTTGGGACTTATCCGGGTAAACGTACCATCGGCGCTGAAAAACTCCGTATCAAAACGGATGTTCCATTTCTGGTTCGGCCGCGCCCACAGGCCAAACAAGCCGGAGTACTCGCTGATCGGAGGTACCGATGCTCCCGCGGGTGCAAACCCGGTGTTTGAGATAAAGGTGATGGAAGTGTCTGCGTTTAGCGTGCATCCAGCAGGGAGATTTGCTTGTGTGACCGGGCCGGGAGCCAGAACCGCGCAAGCTCCACGAGCGGCAGTGGCGGCCGTTGGGCCGGGGTAAAAGACCTGGTCTAACGCTTCATAAAAATTGTCGGAAATAAAGCGATGCCGGTAACGGAATCCAATCCGCGCCCCAAACTTTCTGGAAAAGTGGTAGTCGATCTCGGCCAGATTCGTCTTCTCATCCTGCTTCAAGAAATTGCTGTCGATAACCATCGACAGGTCAGGTGCCGAACTCGCGTTGTGAGTCACTATCCCAGCCAACGAGCCGACGGGAGGCGCGCAGGTGAGAGGGACAGGTGCTGTCGGCGTAAAGAAATTTGCATTCGTGTTCAGGTTAGGGCTGAAGAAGGAACAGCTAGAGAGATCGAATTCGGCTGGATTGTGCCAATTCGCATAATGGAACGTGTCATTGAAACTCAACTTGTCCGTGATATGCCAGGTGGCTCCGAAATCCGCCACCGCAGCCACCCGACGCCCCTGCACCGGCCCGGTGTTGAACTGGTTGCTGAGATTCGTACGAGATTCGCGGCCTGCGATCGTCTGGTTGTAGTCGAAGACATTTGTGTCGCCGCTCGAATAGCTGATTCGCCCCGTCAGGTCCAGGTTCTTCCAGTAATTCGACTGTATCGTGAGTTGTTCCGTCGGCGTGTGCGTGCGTGCTCGCCCGTGGTCCAGATAACCGTTCGTGTACGCGCTGCAAGTCGGGTTTGCAAATCCCGAAGCAAGGAATGTGCCGCCGCAGGGTTGGCTTGCTCCCGCGTTGAATGAAACGCCCAGGTCCACATTGAGCGTGGGACTAACGGGGAAGGGTTGCGCAAAATCACTGATTCCCGTGTCGCCTTTGTAGTAGTTCCAGATCTGGTCGTAGCTGAGATTGGTTCGCGGAAAAATCTTGATGTCGATTCCCAGGCGATACGCATCCACCGTGGTCCTTACATCTTGCAACAGGAATTGTTCCGTGCCCTGGTGAATCGTAGTGAAGGCCGGACCTTCATTGATGTTGTGCGTATACCCCATACGGAACCGCACTTTGGATTCCGGGCGAATGATCAAGTTGTAGTTGCCCATCTTGCGGCGCGTGTTCATCATATGAGGCGAAAAAGCCAGCACGCACGCCGTGCAAACCGTGCCGCCATAACCCGCCGGGCCATTGGCGAACGGCGTCGTGGGATTCAGCGGGTTGGCCAGCAGTGTGTAGTCCCAGGTGTTTTCATCTTTGCGGAACAGAGCGTCGAACTTGTACCAGGTGTTCTTGGACACCCGCAACCGCGACACTTCATTGGGATCGCCGCCATAGCCGAAATTGCTGAACGAGAAATGGTCGAACAGCGTTCCCTGGTGATTCAGCGAGTTCATCTCGGTCGTGAAGCCAAGAAGCCGGGCGCCTTGCTGCAGGTTCACAAATGTGTCGTAGGCCTGGGTGTCGCCCGAAATGCTCGTGAAGCGCCCGCCGAATTCAATCGACTGCTTGACGTTGTAATTTCCCTGGTTAATGCCTTTTTGTTCTTCGTCGTCCTGCTGCTGCGCGGCCGCTCGGGAAGTTCCGGTGAGGAGCGCCGCGCCGATCAACAATAAGCCAACGCATATCACCCGGTGCCTGATACGGATTTTACGCAGTGGATGGTCTCCTCGCATGGCGGCTCTCCCTCAAGGGGTAAAGAAAAACTTGTTGCTGTTGGAACCGTGAATGGCGGTGTGGCACATCGTGCAGGCTTGATACTTCTGCGCCTGGTTGTGGAAGGTGGGTGTCGCTGCAGGCCCGGCATCGGCCGAAAACGCATGGCACTCGAGGCACAGCAGGTTTACTTGCGCGCGCTTCAGTAGCCGCGGATTCGAGGAGCCATGCGGCATGTGACACGCGGTGCAGCCCTCGATTTTGACGGATTCATGCTCGAAGACGAACGGCCCGGCCTTTTCCGTGTGGCAAGTGAAGCAAACCAGGTCTTGCGAACCGGTGGCGCGCAATTGCCGCGTCTGGAATCCGCCGTGTTGATTGTGGCAGTCCGTGCACTTCACCAGGCCTTCGTTAACCCTGTGATGGAAGGGCCGGTTGAATTGCTGTTTCTTGTCAAGGTGGCAGGTGTAGCAAAGATCCGGTTGCTTGGCCTTCAGCAGGAACTGGCTTTCTTTCGCGTGGTGCGGATCATGACAGTCCGTGCAGCCCACGCCATTCTCAAGGTGAGCGGAGCGCGCGAAATTTCCATGCTCTTCGCCATACTGGTGGCAGTCGAGGCAGCGCGCGCTGATCTCCGCGGCCGAAGCGTTCTTGAACGTGAAAATCTTCGTCTTGTCTCCGCCGCCCTCGACGTGTTCCTTGCCGGGGCCGTGGCACGCTTCGCAACCATGCCATTCCGGGCCTTTTTTCTTATCGAGCAGCGTTACGTAGTGCGGAGAATCTTCGTAGCTCTTGAAAAACCCCTTGACGGGCATGTCTTCGTGGCAGGTTTTGCAGGTTTCGGCGCCGACGTAAAGCGCGGGATCGGTGGGACGTGAATACTTCTTTTGTTCTTCTTTGTTTCCAGCTTGTTTGTCTTGAGGCTGCCCGCCAAACGAAACTACGGCAGCTACAAAGAAGAACACCAGACCGACAAGAAACGCAATTCTGGGCCTCTGCCGCTGAACGCCCTTCATCAACCCCTCCACCAGAACACACACAGCCTAAACGCCGAGCTTGCGCAAGGTTAGAGCAAGTCAGATTCCGCGTCTGTGACAGCCATCACATGCCTTTGTGATGTAAAAGGCCAAGAAAACAAACCACTTGTCCAAGCAGAGGACGGCCGAACTCCTTCCTCCGTTTCGATTTGAAATCACGGTGAGGAATCGACACCAAAATGGCACCGGTCGCCGCCTTGTTGCGTCGGTGGGAAGACTGAGCGAAGTGAGTTCGCAGTCTCCCATACAGAAAACTGTGATGTAAATCCATGAAAGAAATAGAGTTGCGGGAGTTGATGTGCGCGCGCAGATGCACCGTTGCGGAAAAGCAGGCAGTTCTTGGGTTGCCAGGAGGGCTCCCACCTGTAGCGATTCCGTCGGGGGTTCGTTGGAAGTTCGATGATAATTGAGCAGGTAGTGAGAAGCACTGCGGCGCGGGCCTGCTTGGAAATGGGGGGTGACGACTGTGACGAAAGAGGATGCTTGGAAGCTGGCTGAACATTGGGTGGCGGCGTGGAATGCTCATGATCTGAAGTTGATCCTGGCACATTATGAGGATGGCGTAGAGTTGACGTCGCCGGTGGCGGCGCAGCTTTTGGGGATTCCAGGCGGCAAGGTGGTGGGAAAGGCAAACTTGCGGGCTTATTTTCAGAAGGGGTTGACTGCGTATCCGGACCTGCAGTTTCGGCTGGAGGATGTGTTTTGGGGTGTGAGCAGCGTGGTGCTGGTCTACAAGAATCAGAGAGGGACGCGCACTGCAGAGTTCATGGAGCTGTCAGAGGGTGGAAGAGTGGGACGAGTGGTGGCGAACTACAGCGCTTAACGTGTGGAATTCGTTCCTGCCCGCCACTCCCTTGGAAAACCCGCAGGATGGGCAGCCCTGGCGGGTAAGACCGATACGTGGGGCAGCCGCCTGTTTTGGGCATTGGGGTCAGCCTACGAAGTTGGTTAAGGTGCCAATTTCGTCGATGGAGATGCGAATCTCATCGGCAAGTTGCAATGTGAACGCATCGGGCGGCACGATGCCGGTGCCGGTGAGCAAGAAACAGCCAGTCGGGAAGACGTTGTCGCGATACAGATAGTCGACGAGGGTCTTTGGGTCGCGTTTCAAACTGTCGAGGGTGGTGGCGCCCCGGAATACGCAAGTTTTTTCCCGAAAAATCTCAATCGCAATGGCGGTGGAACTCTTCAATGATTGTTCCCTGAAGAGAATACACGGGCCCAACGCGCAGCTTCGGTTGTAAACCTTGGCTTGAGGGAGATAGAGGGGATTTTCACCCTCGATGTCCCGCGAACTCATATCGTTTCCGATCGTGTATCCGGTGATCTTCCCCGTTGGGCTGCATAGAAGCACGAGTTCAGGCTCCGGAACCGACCACTTCGCATCGGAGCGGATCGCGACTTTGCCTTGGTGTCCGACGACGCGGCTGGCGGTGGATTTGAAGAAGAGTTCAGGACGTTCGGCATTGTAGACGCGGTCGTAAAAATCGCCGCCACCAGCAGTTTTCGATTCCTCCATGCGAGCGGCGCGGCTGCGAAAGTAGGTCACGCCGGCAGCCCAGACTTCTTGCGTGCCAATAGGAGGAAGAAGTGGCTCATTCGCTGGACTGTCGGCGACGGATGGCAGGGTAGCGATCTTGCCCAGCAGGTATTCATACGGTTGTTCACGGGTAAGGAGCATGTCCAGGTTGGTCTCGGGCAGGACGTAGCTCTGGCGTTCATGTTCGAGAATAAGTGCGGAAATCGTGCGAAAGAGTTTCATAGTCGTTTAAAAACTAATGGATTCCCAGTTGGGCGGCAAGTTCATTCGTCCAAGAACTCGCGACCAGAGTCATATCACGTGACTGGACTAGATCAAGATGCAGGTCTCCCAAGCTTGTAGCTTGTAGCTGATAGTTAACAGTCGACAGCCTTACGGCAACTAATCACGTTCAGCCTCTCGATTCGGATTAATCGAGGTGAAGGATGGCGGTGTGGGAGCCGGGATCACTGGAGGGGGCGGAGGTGAAATGGAAGCGGCGTGCGAGAGCCAGCATGGCAACGTTTTCGGGGAGGATGTGGGCGACGATGCTGTGGATTTTTTCGGCGCTGAGCAATATCGATCAGACGGGCGACGAGCTCGCGGCCGAGACCTGATCCCTGGTGGCGGTCGGTGACAAGAACGCCGAGTTCTGCTTCTTCACGGCCGAGGGGGCGAGTGAGGCGGCCGACGCCGAGGATTTCGTGAGCTCCCGATTGGGGATTGACGCGGTCAACGACGAGGGCGATTTCGCGGTCGTAATCGACGCAGCAACGGCGGATGAGGTTGGTGTGGGCAATGCGCGAGTCGAGTTTTTGCACCTGAAAATAGCGGAGGTAAACGGAAGCGTCGGAGAGGGTGAGGTGGAAATCGACCATGAGGGGTTCGTCTTCGGGACGGATGGGACGAATGGTGACTTCGCTGGCGTCCTTCATCCGCCAGCGCGAAATGTATTGCGAGGGGTAGGGGCGAATAGCGGGGCGTGGGAGCTGGGAATCATGGACGTCGGCAGGGAAAAGGACCATGCGGGCGTCGAGGGCGAGGAGTTGTTCGGCGGAGGCGAGGACGGGGTTGATATCAACTTCGCGGAGGCGGGGCTGCTCGACGATTAGTTCGCTGAAGCGGACGAGAAGGGTTTCCAGGGCGGGGAGGTCAACGGGTTTGCGGCCTCGGACGCCGCGGAGGGCTTTGAGAATTTTGGTTTGCTCCATGAGGCGAGCCGCGAGGGTGGTGTTGAGCGGAGGAAGGGCAAGGGCGCGGTCGCGGTAGACCTCAACGAGTTGGCCGCCGGAGCCGAAGAGAATGACGGGGCCGAACTGGGCGTCGATAGTGCTGCCGAGGATGAGTTCATAGCCTTGGGCGCGGACCATGGGCTGGACGGTGACGCCCTGGAAAGCGGCGCGGCCGGCTTTAGCAGCAACGGAGGATTCGATCGAGTTGTAGGCTGCGCGGACTTGTTTTTCATTTTCAAGATTGAGTTGAACGCCGCCGACGTCAGTTTTGTGCGTGATGGTTTCGGAGTGGAGTTTTAAGACGACGGGGAAGCCCATTTCTTTGGCTTTGGTTGCGGCTTCGTCTTCATTTTTTGCGTGTAACGTGGAGACGGTTGGGATTCCGTAGAGTTTGAGAATTTCTTTGGATTCGAGCTCGGTGAGGAGAGTGCGGCCAGAGTTGGCGGCGGCTTCGATGAGGCGGCGGGCTTTTTCTTTGCGACCGTTGAGGACGGCGGGATCGTCAGCGGAGAAAGGCGTCTCGTAGAGGCCGCGGAGATTGTAGGTGTAATTCCACATGGACTTGAAAGCGCGGACGGCGGAATCGGGATAGTCGAATGCGGGAATTCCGGCGGCGGTGAGAATTTTGACGCCAGGCTCCACGCCTTCGCCGCCCATCCAGCTGGCGAGGATCGGTTTGCCGTGACCTTTGGCGTGGACTTTGAGGCCTTCGGCAACTTTGCCGGGATCGGTCATGCCTTGTGGAGCGAGAACGACGAGCAGGCCATCGCTGTTGGGATCCTGGAGGGCGATTTCGGTGGCGCGGGCGTAACGGTCGGGGTCCGCGTCGCCGAGGATGTCGATGGGATTGGCGTGGCTCCAGTGCTGCGGGAGAAAAGTATTGAGTTGTTGCGTTGCGGATTCGGAGAGCGCGGGGAGTTCGCCGCCGATAGCCATGAGGGTGTCGGTGGCGAGAACGCCAGGGCCTCCGGCGTTGGTGAGGATTGTGAGTTTGGGGCCGCGAGGGCGCGGTTGTTTGCCGAGAACGTCGGCCAATTGAAAAAGTTCGGAGATGCGGTCGACGCGAAGGACGCCGCAGCGGCGGAAAGCGGCGTCGTAGACTTCGTCGCTGCCGGTCATAGCGCCGGTGTGGGAGGCGGCAGCTTTGGAAGCGGCTTCGGAGCGGCCAGCTTTGATGACGATGATGGGTTTGCTGAAGGAGACTTCGCGGGCGGCGGAGAGGAAGGCGCGAGCGTCGCCGATGGATTCCATGTAGAGAAGGATGCTTTGCGTATTGTCGTCATCGCCGAAATAGGAGAGAAGATCGCCCCAGCCGACGTCAAGCATGGAGCCGGTGGAAACGATGGCGCTGAAGCCGACGTGTTCGGAGAGGCTCCAATCGAGAATGGCGGTGAGGAGAGCGCCGCTCTGGCTGAGGAAGGCGACGCTGCCGGGGCGGGCGATGTCGTGGGCGAAAGTGGCGTTGAGGCCGAGCCAGGGATTCATGATGCCGAGGCAATTGGGGCCGATGAGACGCGTTTCGCTTTTGCGGAGCTGCCCCTGGATTTGCTGTTCGAGGGCCACGCCTTCGGCGCCTTTTTCTTTGAAGCCGGCAGAGATAACAACGATGGATTTGACGGAAGCGGCGACGCATTCGGCGACGAGGCCGGGAACGGTGGCGGCTGGAGTGACGACAATGACCAGTTCGACGGGACCGGGGATGGCGGCGATTGTAGGGTAGCAAGGGAGTCCAAGGATTTCTGTTCGCTTGGGATTTACAGCGAAGACCCGGCCCTTGTAGCCGGCATTTTGGAGGTTGCGCAGAACGGTGCAGCCGACGCTGCCTTCACGGTCGGTGGCGCCGATGAGAGCGACGGAGGCGGGCGCAAAAAAGCTGGCCATCGTGGAACGGGCCGGAAGTTGGGCGGGTTTGGGCATGGTGGAGGTGGCTTGAAGTTCCCGAGAGTCCAGCGTTTTTAGTTCCGTCATAGAAAGCCTATCCTAGAAAAGAGTCTGTCATCAAAAATCACGCAGAGCACCGAAGGGGGCAGCGACGCGGACGGCATTGAGCACCGCGACGAGGTCAATCACTTCCTGCGCGATGGCGCCGCCGATGGGGGGAAGCACGCCGTATGCTCCCAACATCATACCCGCAATGCTGAGGATCATGCCGCCGACAGCGCTCTGGAGGGCGATCTTGCGCATCCTTCTGCCGATGTGCATGAGTTCATCGACCTTTTCGAGAGAGCGTTCAAGGATGACCGCGTCGGCGGCCTCGGCGGTGATGTCGGTGTCCTGGCCGAAGGCGACGCCGACGGTGGCGGCTTGCATTGCGGGAGCGTCGTTGATGCCGTCACCTACAAAGACGGTCTTGGCGAGAGCGGTTTCCGCGCGGACGAGGGCAACTTTTTCTTCGGGACTTTTTGCCGCGTAGGCGACGCTAATGCCGATTTTGTCGGCGAGGGAGCGGACTTCGGGCTCACGGTCTCCGGAAACGAGAAGGACTCTGGTGACCTGGTGACGTGGAGAAAGATGCGAGACGAAAACACGGCTGTTGGCGCGTGGAGAGTCTTCGAAGCCGAAGAGCGCGGCGAAAACGCCGTCGAGAAAGACCAGACACTCGAGGCCGGGTTCGATGGGCGGCAGGATGAAGCTCGGACCGGAAACGGATGGGGTTTTGTTGCGACCAGTAATCAGGACTTCGTGAGCGTTTGTCGTACCGCGCATGCCCTCGCCGGGATTTTCACTGACGCGTGTTGCCGGAGAAAGAGCGCAGCCACGGAGTTGCGCTGCTTCCAAAATGGCGGAGGCCAGGGGGTGCTTGGAGTAGCGTTCGAGGCTTGCGGCAGCCGCGAGGACAGCATTTTCTTGAAAACCCGGCGCGCACACGATTCGCGTGAGAGTGGGTTTGCCGTAGGTAAGCGTGCCGGTTTTGTCGAAGATGAAAGTACGGCAAGTATCGAGCTGCTCGAGGACGGCTGGATTCTTGATGATAATGCCGCGTCTTGCGGAGAGCGAGATCGCGCCAATGACAGCGACGGGTATGGCGATAAGCAAGGGGCAGGGCGTGGCGATGACCAGGACGGCGAGAAATCGGTCGACATGGCCGCTGAGGAGCCAAGCGAGAACAGCAATTCCTACTGCGAGCGGTGTGTACCAGGCTCCGAGAATGTCGCCGAGGCGGCGGAGTTTGGGGCGGCGCTGCTGCGTTTCTTCCATGACGCGCATGATACGGGCGTAGCGTGAATCCGTAGCGAGCCTTTGGGCACAGATGATGAGCAAGGCTTCGCCGTTGAGTGCACCTGAGAGGACCGTTGCGCCTGGAGCTTTTTCGACTTCGAAGGGCTCGCCGGTCAAATAGGCCTCGTTCATCGAGCCTTGGCCTTCCGTGACGGTTCCATCCACAGGGCAAATCTCATGGGGCAGGACAACGAGAGTATCTCCGACTTTGATGTCAGCTACGTTTACGTCGATGAGGCCTTCGGCGGATTTCTTGTGAGAAACACTGGGCATGCGTTTTGCGAGGGCGTCGAGAACCCGGGATGCGCGCTTCGTAGCGAATTCCTCGAGCGCGCTTCCGCCAGAAAGCATCAGCACCACGATGGATGCGACGAGATATTCATGGAGCAGAACCGCGGTGACGATGGAAATCGCGGCTAGAAAATCGGAGCCGAACTCGCCATCCCAAAGCCTGATTCCCAGACTTAGCAGGAGAGGCAAACCACCCATAAACAACGCGACATATAACGGAAGATCGGCAAGCGATCTGGCGCCGAAGGGTGCAAACCGGAGGTACAGATGAACGGCGATTCCTGCGGCGGCGAGGATGGCAATGATTCTGGCGGCGTGCCCGGACTCGCCGGTAAGGAAGTCGCGCAGTGGAGAAGTTCGAGGTTTGGAGGAGGCAGGATTCTCCGCGGGAACTGGTTCGGAAATCTGCGAGTGCGAGGCGTTGTCGGAGAGCGACCGCGTGCCAGCTCTAAAATCGGAAGGTGTCTCGGATTGGGTCTCCGTTTTCACGCTGCCCCTTAAGTGTGGTGTCGCAGACTCGTTTTCGAAGTCGCCGATCACAGTATGGCGGGAGCGCCGCTGGCGGAATGCGAATTCCATCACTGTGGCACGTGATGGGCGTCACAGCCGGAGCCTGCCAAGCGAATGGAGTATGGGTGCAGGAGGACCCAAGCCATGAAAACCGCTACCGCTAAAACCGCCGTTGGGTTCCGAAATATTCTATACGCGACGGACTTTTCCGCCGCAGCCGCAAGCGCGATTCCCTACGTGAAAAGAATTGCAAAGCACTACGAGGCGAACTTGGTCGTTTTAAATACGCATTCGCCAGCTGTGAATCCCATGACCCCACCAGAAACGTGGGCGGCCGCTGAGGTGGCCGCAGAAGCCCGCGACCAGGAGCACCGCGAAGTACTGATGAGCACGTTTGCCGGGATACCCACGCAGGTGCTGATTAAAGAGGGAGGCATTCAGGACGTCCTTAAAGAAACGATCGAGAAATCCTACACGGATCTCGTGGTGATTGGAACGCGAGGACGGACCGGACTCGGGAAACTATTGCTAGGTTCCGTTGCAGAGGAAATTCTGCGAACGACAACGTGCCCAGTGCTAACGGTCGGGCCCTATGCCGATCAATCGCGGGGAGCCGACGGCCAGATTCGAGAAATTCTGTACGCGACCGATTTCACTTCAGGGACGCAGACCGCGGCAGCCTACGCTGTTTCGCTGGCGGAGGAATTTCAAGCGCGGCTGGTTTTTCTGCATGTTGTCCCAGCATTGGAACCAAACGACCTGGTGATGGCATCGGATGTTGTGAGTTCATCGAAAGCGCTTCTGGAGAAGCTGCTGCCGGCGGAAGCGAAGGACTGGTGCAGGCCGGAGTACTTCGTAGAACAAGGCAACCCAGCGGAAAAGATCCTGGAACTCGCGCACTTTCGGGAGTCGGACATGATCGTGCTGGGCGTCAAGCCGGCGGAGGGAGTGCCGGGAGCAGCTGTCCATCTGCCGATTTCAACGGCCCACAAGGTTGTCTCGCATGCGACTTGCCCAGTTATGACGGTTCGCGGCTGATTGGCGCAAACCGGAGAGCGGGCAAAAACGAGACGGTGAAGAACGAGCGCGAGGCTTGGGCTTCCGAGGCAGTGCGCGCAAATAAGATAGAGCAAGACAAAGGTTGTCGTGACGCCGGCCAACGAAATCAGGATCGCGTACTTCTCGATGGAGATTGCCGCTGATCCGGCTTGGCCGACCTACTCCGGTGGCCTTGGCATACTCGCAGGAGATATGCTTCGGTCGGCAGCAGATATGGGCCTGCCCATGGCCGGCGTCACACTTCTTCCAAGGCAGGGCTACTTCCACCAACATGTGGACGCAGAGGGACGACAAACCGAAGAACCTGAACAATGGAAACCGGAGGCGGTCCTTGAACGCCTAGACGCGGTCGTGCCCGTGTACCTTCAAGGGCGAGAAGTGAAGGTCGGAGCCTGGCGCCATAGTGTGCGAGGAGTTGGGGGACGCGAGGTTCCAATCTACTTTCTGGATGCTGATCGACCAGAAAATTCAGAGTGGGACCGAACTCTAACTAACACACTGTACGGGGGCGACGAAGTCTACCGGCTGTGTCAGGAAGCGATACTCGGGATTGGAGGCGTGCGGCTTCTACGCGCACTTGGGCACACCAGGATAGCCCGCTTCCACATGAATGAAGGACATTCCGCACTACTGACTGTGGTACTGCTCGAGGAAGAGGCCGGGCAACGAAACCTGTCGCAACCTATCGAGGCGGACATCGAAACGATTCGCCAACAATGCGTCTTCACGACGCACACGCCTGTTCCCGCGGCGTTTGACCAGTTCTCCATGGAGACTGTCGCGCGAGTCCTTGGACAAGACAGGGTCAGGACTTTGGTGGAAACGCAATGCTGCCCAGCCGGAAACCTGAACATGACGTATCTGGGTCTGCGTTGCTCGCACTACATAAACGGGGTGGCGATGCATCACGCGGAAATCTCTCACAGCATGTTTCCGAATTATCCGGTGCACGCGATTACGAATGGCGTTCATGCGGGGACGTGGACTTCGCCGCCATTTAGGGAACTTTACGAGCGCCACATTCCGGAATGGCGAAGAGACAATTTGTACCTGCGGTACGCGGTGGGGATTCCTCTCGAGGAGATCCAACAAGCACACGCGCGGGCCAAGCAGGAATTGCTGCGAGCGGTTGGCGATGCGACCGGAACGCATCTTTCGGAGGAGGTGGCCACGATCGGGTTTGCGCGCCGTGCCGCAGAGTACAAGCGCGCGGAGTTGGTGTTTTCCGATCTGCAGCGACTGCGCCAGATTCGTGAAAAGTGCGGACCCTTTCAAATCTTGTTTGCCGGAAAGGCTCATCCGAAGGACGAAGAAGGAAAGGCTGCGATTCGAAGGGTCGTTGAGGCGGGAGCGGCCCTGCGCGAATGCGTCCCGGTCGTGTACGTCGAAAACTACGATATGGGATGGGCCAGCCTGTTTACGGCGGGAGTGGACTTGTGGCTGAACACGCCACACCGACCTTTCGAAGCTTCCGGAACAAGCGGGATGAAAGCCGCTCTAAATGGTGTTCCGAGTTTGAGTGTGCGCGATGGCTGGTGGATCGAAGGCCATTTTGAGGGCGTGACGGGCTGGTCTGTTGGATTCGATGAATACCCGGAGTTGCCCCAAGTGGAGATCGACTCACTCTATGACAAGCTGGAGCACATTATTCTGCCGATGTTCTATGTGCGGCCGAGAGCATATGCAGAAGTAATGAGGTCGACAATCGCCGTCAATGGTTCGTTTTTCAACACCCAGAGAATGCTATACCAATATCTGTGGAACGCTTACTTCCCGAGTGCAAGCAAGATCTCTCTGTTAAACAATTCACACGGTCCGTCCTAAAAATTGAGGTTCGCCGAAGCCTAGCGCTCAGCGTGAGTGGTTTGGATCACGCGCCAGCCACAAAGCGGCACTTTTCTGGAAGGATGGCAACTTGAGAGCGATCCTGGAGTAGGACACCACGTTCATGTTTATAGACCAGGGTGTAGTCCGTTGAGCAATTTCCGCAAAGCCAAAAATGCTGGACGGAATGCGTATTAGCCGGTTTCTCCTCGGGGCGGTGAGCTTTGTGAAAGCGGAACAACTGGCCGTGCCGGTAGTCAAACGGAACGTTGCAAACGGGATTTGCGCATGAGGAAATCATGTAGATCACCATCCCATCTTCAAGGTTCAGTCGGCCCGGGCGGCCCTTGCTCTGACATGAATTTCCGGCTCCGCGGACTCTTCCGTAGTGTTGGCCTTATCCAGACGCTGGATTGTCGTGCGGAGCCATTTTCTCAAGGCAGATTCCAATTCCTCACGAGTCCCACAACGATAAAACGAATCTATGGTTTCGCCCTGATCATTCAGGGGTATGTAGCGGCAGGGGATATTTCTGCGACGCAAGCCCGCCGGCACAAGCTGGTTGAGGATGCACTCACTGCACGGCCTGGGCGGCTGAGCAGGATCAGAATTCAAGCAGGTTGGCGAGTCCTGGAAGATGAATTGAGGGCGCCAAGCAGAAAGGTCGGTATTACGGTAACCGCCTTTCTCGACGAATTCGAGCTCGGCTTTGAGCACTGTGAGAAGATCGCGTTCATCTTTCCTCATAGGAGGGTTCCCACTCGCAGTCAGGTTCGCTCCGACAGAGGTGGCGCGCAGTGACAGAGGTCACAGGCCGGTGTGTTTTGGCGCACTGGCGGAATTAAGGGACACAAGCGCCCGAGGTGGGCGATTGGGTTATACTTTGCACTCTTTCAGACGGCGAAAACTAACAATGGCACAATCCAAACTGCCGCTTGTCCAATTGGAACTCGTAGGGGTGGTGCTTGCCGGAGAACACAGACTCGTGAGGTAGCGGCATCTTGAGTGAAAAGGCTCCCTTCACCCTGAACACCACGCACATCGAAGGATTGTTCGAGAGACTGTTTGAGTTTTCTCCGGACGCGGTCTTCGTCGCGGACAAGAGCGGCGTGATCGTACGGGCAAACAGCCAAGCCGAGCGTTTCTTCGGCTACGATCGCAAGGAACTTATCGGACTGCAGATCGAAGCTCTTGTACCCGAACGATTCCGCTTCAAGCATCCTGAACATCGGCGTGACTACGGCGCGCAACCGCATATTCGTCCCATGGGAGCCGGGCTAGAGCTCTATGGCCTGCGGAAAGACGGAGGCGAATTCCCAGTCGATATCATGCTCAGCCCCGTGGAAGCAAGCGGCGAGTCGTATGTCCTCGCGGTGGTCCGAGACGTTACGCGACACAAAAAAGCTGATGAGGCGCTGCGTAGAAGTGAGGCGCGGTTGCGCTCGTTGTTTGAATTCTCGCCGGACGCCATTCTGGTCATCGACGAGAAGGGGAAAATCACCGAAGCCAACGCGCAGGTCGGCAGCTTCTTTGGCTACAGCCGCGCTGAACTCATCGGCAACACGGTGGAACTGCTTATTCCGGAAAAGTTTCGGCAGGAACATCCCGGACGCCGGAAGGAGTATTCCGCCCAGCCACGCGTGCGGGCAATGGGCGCAGGGCTGGAGCTGTACGCGAGGCGGAGAGACGGGACGGAATTCCCAGTAGACATCATGCTTGGGCCGATCACAGGACCTGAAGGCGTTTCCGTTCTAGCGGTCATTCGAGACTTGACTCAAAAGAAGCGCGATGAGGAGGCGCTGCGGCGGGGCGAACTGGAGCGGCGCTACCTTGAGGAAGAGCTCCAAACGGATTACCGATTTGAAGAGATCATTGGAGAGAGTCGGGCGCTTAAGCGAGTTTTAAAACAAGTGGAAACCGTGGCGCGGGAAGAAGCCACGGTCTTGATCCTGGGAGAGACGGGAACTGGGAAAGAGTTAATTGCTCGCGCGATTCACGAATTAAGCCCTCGCCGCGAACGGACATTCGTGAAGCTGAATTGTTCCGCCATTCCAGCGGGCCTGCTGGAGAGCGAGTTATTTGGACATGAGAAAGGTGCGTTTACTGGGGCGATTTCACAAAAGATCGGCCGTCTTGAATTGGCCCATGAAGGTACGCTGTTCCTGGACGAGATTGGAGACTTGCCTTTGGAATTGCAGCCAAAGATTTTGAGGGCCCTCCAGGAACGGGAATTCGACAGACTGGGCGGGACGAAGACAATCCCCGTGAACGTGAGGCTGATTGCGGCGACGAACAGGAACCTCGCAAAGATGGTCGCGGAGCATGAGTTTCGGAGCGATTTGTACTACCGATTGAGAGTGTTTCCGATCGAAATACCGCCCCTCCGGGAGCGCCGGGAGGACATCCCCGTTCTGGTGAACTACTTCGTGCACAAACACTCCCGCCGGATGAACCGGCAGATCGCGGCAGTGCCGCCTGAGACGATGGAGATCTTGCGCCAATGGAGCTGGCCTGGAAACGTGAGAGAACTGGAAAACTTCATGGAACGGGCTGTGATTCTAACGCAGGGCTCAGTCCTTCGGGCTCCCCTTTCCGAACTTAAAGGATCCGACGAAGCAGCGGGACAGGTGGATCCCAACCTGGAGAACGCGGAACGCGAACACATACTTCGTGTATTGCGGGAAGCCAAGGGAATGATCGGCGGACCCCATGGGGCAGCTGGTCGGCTGGGCCTGAAACGAACCACACTCAATTCCAAAATGAAAAAGTTGGGAATTAAGCGCAAAGACTATATTTAGCCTCGGCGACGGAATATCGTCTCGTCACTTTGGTAACAGCCTGACGTTCCAAAGCAGCACATCTACCACCTCAAATTCTAACCCTAGCGTTCTCTATACGATTGAGAAGGATGAGAGAGAGAACACATCCGTGTGTGACGTGGAGCACAAAATGCAATGAACAAGGTGTGCTGAGAATTTCGGTCGAGTCAACCGATTGCTGTGTGGCGATGAGGCTAGAAGGAAAAGTCATCGGGCCTTGGGTTGAGGAGTGTCACCGAGCATGGGAGTCCATCCGAGCAGACCTAGGATCGAAACAACTCCGGCTGGACCTGCGGGGTGTGACGTTTGTGAATGGGCGGGGAACAGAAATGCTGAGGGAGATTCAGCAGGCCAGCGGTGCTGAAGTATTGGCAGATTCTCCCCTGACAAAATACTTTGCAGAACAGATCAAGAAGAAAATCGAAAAAACGGAAGAAGAAGGAGATTGATATGAAAGGTCCTTACGGATTCGAAGCGAATGAGCACTGCCAGTCTTGCAAGCAGAAAGCGTTAGGTTTTTTCTGCCAGCTTTCTGCCCCGGCGCTAAAAGATTTTGACGACGTCAGGTCGTCAACAACGTATCCGGAAGGGGCGATACTCTTCCTCGAGAAGCAAGAACCCCGGGGCATCTTCGTTCTGTGCGCGGGCGAGGTGAAGCTATCGATCAGCTCGAGCGGCGGAAAGACTCTGATTTTGAGGATCGCGAGACCCGGCGAAGTGCTCGGGCTAATGGCCACGGTTGCGGGCGTCCCGTACGAAGTGACGGCGGAGACGATTCGGCCTTGCCAAGTGGCCTACATTCGGCGGGAAGACTTCCTGCGTTTCATCGCCAAGCATCCGGAAGCCTATCAGGGCGTGGTGCGGCAGATGACGTCACTGTATCAGGGTGCGTGCAGCCAGTTGCGGACGGTCGGACTGTCGGCATCCGCGCCCGAAAAATTGGCGAGGCTGCTGCTGGATTGGTCGGCAGGTGGCAAGGAAACCGAGCAAGGCACTCAAGTGAAACTGCCCTTGACGCATGAGGAGATTGCAGCACTGATCGGAACGACGCGCGAAACCGTTACGCGCACACTCAGCGAATTCAAAAGCAACCACCTCGTGGCAATGCAAGGTTCGAATCTGATGATTTCGAACCGTCCAGCGCTTGAAACGCTTGGAGCGGACTAAGCGCACGCCGAGAAGAAAACGGCAATGAGCCCGTTGAAGGCGAATAAGCAAAGGAGAAGCTTCAATGAAAGTGCGAGACGTAATGACGCAGCCCGTCATTTCTTGTAGTACGGATACGAACGTTGGGGCGGCGGTTCAGCTCATGTGGGAACACAACTGCGGACTGCTACCAGTGGTTGGATCAGATAGGAAATTGAAGGGCGTGGTCACTGACCGGGACATTTGTATGGCGATGGGCACGAGAAACCGCGCGGCCGGGGAACTGACAGTCGGAGAGATCGCCACGCAAAAAGTCTACACGTGCAAACCAAATGACGAAATCCATGAGGCTCTGGATTCGATCGCAAACAATCGAGTTCGCCGGCTGCCGGTGGTTAACGACCAAGGCGAGCCGCAAGGGATCTTGTCGATGGATGACATCGTCACACATGGGGATTTGAATAAGTGGGAGGGATGCTGCGAACTCTCCGCTGAGGAGATCATCCGGAGCCTCAAGAGGCTCTACGGGCAGAAGCTTCCCGTTGTTAGCCTCAAACGGGCCGCGGCGTGACGGCTAGGGAATTTCTTGAGAAATGGGAAGAGTGCGAGAGACATCGAGGTTGTGATTGAAAACTAGCCTTTGCGGTGCTTGAAGAATTCCACCTGGCGGAGGCGTTTCTTCGCGGCTTCCAGAGTTTTGTACGGCCCACCTAGATTCCGGCCCTTGCTGGAGACTACCTGATAGCCCGCTTTCCTTTTGATGATCATCGTAACTCTCCATACTTCTGCAGCAGTGGACGGAGAAATCCAATCAGCTCTCGCCACGAACCGTAAGCACCGGGCACGGGGCGTGAGCAACAACTTCATAAGCGGTATCTTTTCGCATGCGTGTCGCGATGCTCGGCAAGACATTGATGCCCTGGACGCCGAGGACGATGAGGTCAGCGCCGTGTTCCGTAGCAGCGGCGAGAATGCGGGCAGCAGGTTCGCCGTGCTCCACAACGGCTCGTGGACGGCACCACAGTTCCGCTTCCGGCGGAATGAGATCTTCCAGCCGATGGATCGCCTCGGCCACAGACAGCTCCCCTGGCTTGATTGTTTTACCAGGCTTCGGCAGCGGCAGAGCATGCAAAAGAATCAGCTGCGCCTGATTTTCTTGTGCAAGTGAAACCGCATAAGCCGCAGCCGGGGAAGATACCGTGTTGAAATCGGTTGCGAACAGAACGCACCGGAACCTCCCGCCGCGGTGAGCACCGACTCGGGCAGAGGGTCCGCTCATGAGCACGGGAACCGGCGAGCGGCGAAACACTTCTTCCGCGGAAGAGCCAAGCAAGGCTTTCTTCAATCCGGTGCGGCCATGAGTTCCGAGCGCTATCAGGTCGATATCTCGCTCCTTGAGGAGCCGGCTAACTACTTCCCAAAGGCTGGTCCCGCGTTCAATGACGGTTTCACGCGGCAGTCCCGTTAGTTGCGCCTCGACCCGTTCCATCTCTGTTTTCGCCAATTCTTCTTGATCATCCAGGAGAGAGCCTGCCACTTCTGGCGTCATGTAGTTGAAACTCGAAGGCACGAGGACATGGACTGCGTGGACCAATGAGCTGTAGCCGCGTGCGATAGACATCGCAAATGGGAGCGCATCGCAAGAAGGCTCTGAAAAATCGGTCAGAAACAAAACATGCTTGAAACTGATTCGTTTGGTGGCTTGTACGGTGGTCATACTGCCTCTCGATACATGAGCATGCTGGTCCGTGGCCTGGATTTCCGTGACGAGAGGCACAATTTCCAGTGATCTTCGTCACTGCCCCCCGGCCCGGACTGGACGAGTCTTAAGAGGGAATAGGTTATGGAAGACCCTGGTGGAGGGAGTCCTGGATAAGGGAGTCATCTTGAGAGTTCTAATCGCGATTGACGCTTCGCCGGGTTCGGAACGTCTTCTGGACGAGGCTGTGGCACGGCCCTGGCCTGCCGGAACGAGTTTTTGCGTCGTAAATGCCATCGACATCTCCAAATTCGCCGAATTACCGGCTCTTATAGAAGACGCAAAACGGGAAGGAGAAAAAATCGTAAAGGAAGGCGCCGCGAAGCTGACCGGCGCCGGCCACGCCGCCGGGTCCAGCATCCTTTGGGGCTCGCCGCGCCGGACTGTTCCAGCATTTGCGGCGGATTGGGGTGCGGACTTCATCCTCGCAGGTTCACACGGTCATGGCGCAATTGGCCGGTTTCTGCTCGGGAGCGTGGCTCAAGGAATCTTGCGCAAGGCGCACTGCTCCGTGGAAATTGTGCGTTCACATCCAGAAGTGCCACCGCCTTCTTCCCGCCCCATGAATATTCTTCTAGCCACAGACGGAAGCGATTTTTCTCTCGCGGCCGTGCGATCCGTTGCGAACCGGCCATGGCCTGCCGCGTCGTCCGTCCAAATATTAAGCGTCGAAGAGTTAATCGTTATCAATACTCCGATGACAGCTTCGTCTCTTTCGGCATTCTATCCTGCGAGTCTTTTGGAAGAACTGATGGCCGACTCCAGGTCGCGGGCTCGGGCAGCCGCAGAATCTGCCAAGGAAATCCTGAAGCAAGCTGGGTTGAAGATTTTAGACCCACAGCCGAGTCCCCTTGGCGATCCGCGCACGATCATTTTGGACACCGCCGAAGTGTGGCCTGCGCAACTCATTGTTCTTGGATCTCACGGACGAAGCGGACTGGATCGTCTGCTGATGGGAAGCGTTTCAGAGGCCGTAGCCATTCATGCACATTGCTCGGTGGAGGTTATTCGCAATCAAGTTCCCACTGAAAAGAAATGATAGTGCCCTGAAAGGACAACGCCATGTGGCGAAACGACCATTTACAGGAAATTACAGAAGCACCGATTCCAATCCTTTCCGTTTACCTGAACACGATGAACCAAGACTCTACGCGTCACCTGCAAATGGCAGCGCGTTTGGCCTGGTTCAGAAGAAGAGCTGCCGAAGTCGCCTCAACCTTGCCGGTCCAAGAAAATAAACAATTTCAGAAAGAGATCGCGCGAGTGGAGAAGTTTTTGGATGAGAGGATCCCCGAAGAGCGGGCCTTGGCAATTTTCTCCGGAGCGAGAACCTGGACGGCTCTTCCGCTTCACGCGTCCGTCGAGAACGCACTGGAGTGGGGAAAACCTGCCGTCGGGCAATTGTTCCGCTTCTTGACGGAACACCCACCGTATGGAGTCATCGTTGTCGACCATCAGGTTGCGCGCATGTTTGCCTACCGGCTAGGCGAGCTCACTCCTCTGAGCGAGAAGGCGTTCGACATCGATAGGTCTGAATGGAAGAAGAAGGACCTCGGTCATTTTGCGGGCGAACGCACGCGAAAGACCCGCGGGTCCAATCGAGATCTCTACGATCATCGTCTGGAAGCACAGTATGAACGTCTGTGCCATGAGACCGCGGAGGAAGCGGTCAGTCTCTGGAAGAAGTTTGAATTTGCTGGACTCTTTCTGGTCGGCTCCGAGCGCCTCACCAGCCCTATTCGAGCAAAATTGGCACAGCATCTCAGCCCCCTCGTATTCTCCATCCCCGAGGATCTCGCCAAGTTCTCGGAACGATCCATTCTCCGGCGGATAGAACCGCGCATTGCGGAATTCGAAACCGGAAGGCAAGAAGGTCTGGTGAAGCAACTCCAGTCCGAAGAAGGCAAGTTCGTAACAAATCTGGACGAAATTCTTACACGCTTGCAGGAAGGCTCCATCCATACTCTCGTTGTGGCTTCAGACCTTGACCTGAACTTACACCAATGCAGGCAATGCGGAAGAGGCACTCGCTCCGCGGACCCCGCTTGTGCAAGCTGCGGTGGAGTATTGCACGAGACCTCGCTACTCGAAATGCTCCCGGTGCTAGCCCGGAGTCATCACACGAAAGTCGAATTTGTGAGCGGGGCGGCCGCGAAGCTCTTGGCAAAGGTGGGCGGGATGGGCGGATGGTCGCGGCAACCCAAGGCGAGAGCCGCCCGGTAAGTGATCGCGAAAGGAAATCCGAAGTGTGGCTTGTCTGCTGAGTAGATGGAACTAAATCGTTTGAGAGAAGAACCTTTGTCCTGGACGCTTGTAAGAAAGCCATGGGAGCCTTCCACCGGCCGTCTTCCCTAGTCAGAAGGTACACCTAGAGGGACGCACGTCCTAGCTACCGCTGTTGTGAAGATCTGGACGCCATTGGGCGCATGCGCACAGGTTGCGCATTGGAAGTTTAGGCAGGGTTAGCTCCAGAACCCCGCTGTTCAAGCGGCAGCACTTTTCGTGGCTACAGCCTGAGGCAACTGGCGCACATTGATGGCCCGAAACGTCTTCACGATTTCCTCGCTTGAGAGTTCAGGGGCCTTACCCAAAGTTGGCGGCTCCGCCCTGAGCAGCACGTCGTCCATGGAAATCACGCCGACGAGGACTCCTTCTCTGGTGATAACGGGGAGGCGGCGAACGTGTCCTTCACGCATTGCGCGGAGCGCTGCGTGAATATCCTCCTCCGGCGCGCAGGCACACACTTTAGGAGACATTACCTCTGCCACGGTAACTTCCCCAGAGGGTCGTCCGCGTGTTCCCAGAGCAATGCAAATGTCCCGGTCCGTGATGATTCCGATTACTTTGCCATCGTTCTGTACAACAGGCAGGAAACCGCAGTTCCCCGTCCACATCAGTTCCGTCGCCACACCGAGATTGGTCTCGGGGCGGCAGTAATACGGCGTTCCCATCATGACATCCACAACTTTCATCTTTTTGCTCCCTTCTTCACGATCTTCTTCGGCTTGCTACTTGAGGCCGAAGCCATTCGAATCACTTCCACCGAACAGTGCGCGTGCAGAGCAACATGCTCTGAAACGCTTCCCATGGTCATGCGATCAAACCCGCGGCGGCCATGCGAACCCAGGACCACCATCTGCGCCTGCCATCGCTCCGCCTCTCTAAGGATTTCCCGGGCGTCGCTGTCCCTGGGAAGCGGTGTTTCCACGGTGGCATCCAACCCCGCTTTTGTGAGAGCCTCGGCGCCCGTCTCGGCGTAGCGCTTTGCATCCCTGAGTGCGGCCTTGTTCAATTCCTCAATCTCCTTCAATTCAAAATAGGGGAATTCCCCGAGAGGCATGAAGGGTTCAGGAATGGAAATTACTTTGGCCTTGCTGCCACTCGGCCACGGACGGCCGGCCACCGATAAAACCGCGGCTTCTGAGTAGAGCGAGCCATCCGTGGCGACCAGAATTCTCATCCCGCCCGACTCACCGGCTTTCTTCTCTGCTGGAGCTGGCCTCACAATTTCCACTGAGCACGGCGCGTGGCGCAAAACCGATCGAGCGGTGCTGCCGAGAAACAAACGAGTCAGCGCACCTGCTTCGTTCGAGCCCACCATGACCAAGTCCGCTTTCCATGATGCAGCAACTTGCGAGACCGCTCGCCTTGGCATTCCGAGAACTACCTCTGACTCAACGTTCCATCCGCTGTTCACCATGCTCTCCGAGGCGGCCTTGAGTTTCTGCGCCGCAGCTTCTCTGGCGCGTGTCAGAGAAATAGGCGCTTTCGCAAACGGGAATGGATCGAGAACATGTAACAAAAGAAACCTGGTGTTCTTGGGCCAAGGCCGCGATGCCGCGGCGTCGACGATTTCCTCACTTCGCGCGGTCACATCTAAAGCGATAAGAACTCTCATCGCGCTATCTCCCCTCCGGCCATCTTCTTTATCTACCGCCTGTCTTCATCGCCTTCTCGTTGCGGCCGGTTCGGCAGTTGCCGAGACCAATGATCGCTAACGCTGCCGAAGAAACGCCAAACTTTCTCTTCCTCCAATGAGGCTGGATACCCTTTTGTAAGTCCTTTGGCTTGGCCGAAGCAGTGATTTG
Organism: uncultured Acidobacteriota bacterium; assembly: GCA_963718785.1. Lineage (GTDB taxonomy): Bacteria > Acidobacteriota > Terriglobia > Acidiferrales > UBA7541 > Acidiferrum. The sequence continues at coordinate 694,694 of CAVQZW010000002.1, forward strand.
ACACAGGCGACGATGTGACGCGGCTCACAACGACTATGGATTCAGCGTGGAAGAAGAGCAGGACTGCGGCCCACAACACAGGTGCAAACTGCGAGGCGTGTCCGTCATTCGAGCAACGAGAACAGTAGCGCCTTGTAGGAAGAATCCGTGAGTGGCGATGTGCAAAATACGACGGGAATGAGTTGGTGGACGTGACAGGGTTCGAACCTGCGACCCCCTGCTTGCAAAGCAGGTGCTCTCCCAGCTGAGCTACACGCCCAATGTCTAACTACCTGATTGTAATAGATTTCTTATTCGGATGACCACCTGCTATTTTGGCAGGCACTCTCGCAAATCGAGCCACACGATCACCTCGCGCAACTTCAACTTCATTAGTAATATACGGCGATTTTTCCCCACCGTTACAACCATGATGGCCGCCAACGCGGTCTAACGATCAGGGACGATTTTCACCGTGGCGAGAATGATGGCCAGATTGTGGCGAGACTAAGGACGTGAGACGAGCATCCTGCCTCTTCATTATGTTGGGAGCGAAAGGAGATACCCAATCATGACTGCAAGACTTAACCCTACAGCCGCGGCTCCTGGACTCATGCCACTCGATCCCGCGGCGCTCCATACCGCCATAGATAAAGTCCATCGCGCGGGGATCCCGGGAGTGTTCGCTGAGGTGCGCGACGGCGACCAAGTATGGCGCGGCGCCGCTGGCGTCGCCGATGTCAGCACTGGCCGTCCCGTTACCCCCGACATGCAGCACCGCGTCGGCAGCATCACCAAGACCTTTACCGCCGCAGCAGTTCTGCAGCAGGTCGAGAGCGGTCAGATCGGACTCGATGCGCCAATCGGCCACTACCTACCGCAGTTGGTGCCTGGGGAACGCGGCGACACGATCACCGTTCGAATGCTGATCAACCACACCAGCGGCCTCGCGGATTACCTCCCGTGTGCGTACCCGTCTCTCAATGCGTTCCCTTCGTTGAAGGACACCACGCCTGCGAGCCTGGACGACAACCGGTTCACGCGGTTTCACCGGACCGAGTTGATCGAGATGGGGGTCAGTGCACCTCCCGTCGGTACGCCGGGTGGCACTCCGGGAGTATATTCCAACACCAACTATCAGATTCTGTGCCGACTCCTGGAGCACCTAACCGGCATCACGGCAGAGGAGTACATCACCCGGAACGTCATTGAGCGCGCTGGGCTCCGGGACACCGAGCTTCCGGCCGGACCGCATGTCAGCGGGCCGCACTCGCAGATGTACGAGGCGTGGTTCGGCATGATCGACCCGCCGCGTGACTACAGCGACTACGATATGTCCTGGGTGGGCCCGGCGGCTTCGCTGATATCGACCGTTGCGGATCTCAATCGCTTCTACCGTTTGTTGCTTGCCGGCAAGATCGTCAACGGATCATCGCTGGCGCAGATGCAGCGCACTGTCCCGGTTATCTCCTTCGAGGGGAAGAAGATCGAATACGGCCTCGGCCTGCACAAGATGGAAGTTCCCGGCCATGGCACATTCTGGGGCCATGACGGCACGGTCTGGGGCGCGGGAGCGATAACCATGACTCGAGCCGATGGCAAGCGACAGATGTCCGTCGCGGTAAATCTCATGAGGTGGAACAAGCTGGACTCCTCGGGGAAGCCGCAGCACCATCCCATCGATGACGCGTTGCCAGCCCTCTACCAGCTGGCGATGAGCGGTAGCGGAAATGCTTCGTAGATAGGGGGAACCTCTTCGTCCGGAGTCCGAGGCCCTCTCATCTTTTGGCAGGGTCCGTGTTCATCGTGCCTAAGAAAACGGGAGCCTCAGATTCATCCCTTGAGATACGCCACTCCTTTGGGCTTCGTCAAGTTTGTGCCGATCTCGTCCAGTGATAATGACCGTGTTACCCAACTTTAAAAACTTAACGGCGAGCTCTAGCCCGATGCCGCTCGTTCCGCCTGTAATTAGGATCGTATTGCCTGACATATTCATGGTAACGCCTCGCGGATTCCACACTGAGTTAGATGCTGGACTCGGTTGCTTCGAAGCACGGTGTGCATTTCTCCTTCGACATCGCGAACCCTGTACGGCCGATTGGCGCAGGTCTTCTTACATTGTTTTTTATTTTCGATGATCCCGTCAGCGATGAAAGTGGTAGGCTATATTTGTGAGCTGATTTTAAGCTCTGCGTTGCGGCATTCATTCTCCCAGCCTACAGACAACTGCCCGCCCAGCCCCTAGTCGTTCGTACCCGCACAGACAACTCGCTTGTGAAGGAGAATTCCTATGTACACCGATGCAATCGATACCGATATTTTGATCGTTGGAGCCGGACCCGTTGGTCTATTTCTGGCGAATGAATGTGCTCGACGAGGGCTGCGATGGCGGCTTATCGAGGCGAACTCTTCGCAATCGAAATACTCCAAAGCGCTCGCGATTTTTCCGCGAACTCTAGAAATCTTCGACATGGCCGGAGTCGTTGCTCCGTTCCTCGAGGCAGCCAACCGCGTTACATCGGTCGCCGTAATGGCGCATTCGCGCACGATTGCCCGCATGCGCTTCGCGCCGGAGGATAGCCCTTATTCGTTTATCGCCATGGTTCCACAGAACGACACCGAGCGATTGCTCGTCCAGGAATTGGTGCAGAAGGGCGGAAACGTAGAATACGGAACAGCATTTGTTTCGGCCGATCAACAGAACGACTGTGTGAATGTGAAACTCGATAAGAAAGGCACGGCAGCCACGCTGCGAGCCTCGTTTGTTGTCGGATGCGACGGTGCACACAGCGCGGTCCGGCACGCTGTCAACCTCCCTCTCGAAGGAGCCGAATATGCTCCCGCGTTCATGCTGGCCGACATAGACACCAACGAACTGCCAACGGAAGTGCTCCAGCTCTGCCCTAGCGAATATGGCCCAATCGCGATTTTTCCAATAAGCCGTACCCGCCAACGCGTCGTGGCGACCATCGAGCACGCTGAAGGCGAAGCTCCCTCGCTCGATTTCGTGCGACAGATACTCACTCAAAGGGCTCCCAATGGGATCGAGGCGCGCGCCCTTCGCTGGAGCAGCTACTTCCGTGTCCATCACCGACACGCGGCGCAACTGCGCGTTGGACGGATCTTCATCGCTGGGGATGCCGCTCACATCCATAGTCCTTTTGGCGGCCAGGGAATGAATACGGGGCTTCACGACATTTGGAATCTCGTTTGGAAACTCGATCTCTTCTTGAGCGGCCACGGCAATGAACAATTGCTCGATAGCTATTCCGCCGAACGAATTCCCATCATCAAAAATGTGATCGAGACAACCGATCATCTCACCAAGGTCATGGGCGCTCCCAATAAATTTGCGCAGGCTCTGCGCGATGCCGTCATACCGATGGTGTCGCGTCTTGCGCCCTTTCAACATGCGTTCGTGCAGAGGCTTTCCGAACTTGGGATTGCCTATCAGGGAAGTCCGATTGTCGAAGGACCTGGGAAGCGGTATTTCGATGACTCTTTGCGTGGCGGCAAGGGTATCGGCAATCGCTTCCTGGTATTAATCGGTCAAAACGAAGACGGTTCCACTAAGGAAGCCGCGGAGCAGCTTTGCGAACAATTTAAGGAAATCGCCGAGCTACGTACGTCGCCGGAATCAGGTATAAAACTCGTCCGTCCGGATGGCTACATCGCATACTCTGCTCACAAAGTCGAGAGAGGCTCTTCTTTGCCGATAGTGCGTTCGCTTTTGGAGCGCCAAACATCTTCTGCGCGAGTCGCCTCCGCTGCCCGCCCCTAGTTCTCAAAGGAGGATTAAAATGGAGCATCCTGCTATTTCGACCGAAGATATTTCCTTTCGGAAGCGCGTCTCGGTACTTGATACGAACATAGCTTATGTCGACGTAGGAGAGGGCGACCCGATAGTTTTCCTGCACGGCAATCCCACACCCTCATATCTATGGCGAAATATTATTCCATACACGCTGCCATTAGGACGTTGTCTTGCCCCCGACTATGTTGGAATGGGCAATTCAGGAAGCGCTCCTAATGGTTCCTACCGGTTTGTAGATCACCGTCGTTACCTCGATGCCTGGTTTGACGCATTGCAATTGACCAGAAATATTATTCTGGTTGTCCACGACTGGGGATCAGCACTCGGATTTTCCTGGGCTCAACGCTATCCAGAGAAAATCAAAGCAATCGTTTACATGGAGGGGATTGTCCGACCGTTTCTTTCCTGGGATGAATGGCCAGAGACGACGCGAGAATTCTTCAAGGCGCAACGCACGCCAGCCGGTGAAGACTTAATTCTTCAAAAGAATCTTTTCATTGAATATCTCCTGCCCCTCCGAGGGATTTCCGAGGAAGCCATGGAAGTCTATCGCCGACACTACCGGAACCCCGGCCCTTCGCGACAACCAATGCTGACATGGACGAGGGAACTGCCGATAGAGGGACAGCCTGAAGACGTCACTCAACTTGTTGATTCGTACTCGCGCTGGCTGGCCAGCAGCTCCATACCAAAGCTCTTTATTAATGGGGATCCAGCCGGATTTCTCATTGGCGCACAGCGGGAATTCTGCCGGACGTGGCCAAATCAACACGAGATTACTGTGAAGGGAGCGCATTTCTTGCAGGAAGACTCTCCCGCCGAGGTCGGGGAAGCTACAGCCCATTTTGTAGCGAAGGTACTTGCTGGACCACTATCGTCAAAGGCGTCTGCATAACTCTCATGCTCGTTCAAGGCTGGAATCGTGTTTGGTGCCATCGGCACGAACTGCGAATTACGAGGTCAGCGGTCGGGACGCCAGATCAATGCCAGCTCTTCTGGACTAGGAGGTGATCGTTGTGAAACTTCTTCATATCGATTCAAGCCCGATGGGCGAAACCGCCATATCACGTCAGCTCACGAAAGAATTCGTTCAGAAGTGGCTCAGCGCAAATCCTCAGAGCACGGTCCTAAGACGAGACCTCACCGCTATCACCATTCCGGTCATCGATGCAGCATGGGTCGCCGCAAACTACACGCCAAAGGAATCACGCACACGCGAACAAAATGCGCTTCTCAGACTCTCGACGGAGTTCATTACGGAATTGCTGGATGCTGACGAGTACGTCATGGGAATGCCGATGCACAATTGGGGGCCACCTTCCAGTTTCAAACTATGGGTGGACCAAATCGTCACCGCATCGTCGAGTCCGGAAAGGCCCCTCGCTGGAAGTCGCGCCACCCTCACTGGAAAGCGCGCCATCTTCATCATCGCGGCTGGCGGAGTCTATGCTCCAGGTTCGGCAAATGCCTCGAAGAATTATCTAGTGCCCTGGCTCCGTACGCTATTTGGATCTCTTGGTATCAAGGATATGCAATTCATCGTCGCCGACGGCACTAGAGAACTCAATAAGGGAAAGATTGACCGGTCAACGTTTCTTGCGCCGCATTTTGAGGCAATTCATGCGCTTTTCGCGCAAGAACAAATCCCAATCTAAGCCCAAATTCAATCATGACCGCCGGTGGAAAGGAGGTCTTGCGCAAAACCGCTGTCGCCGTTTGATGCTCAAGAAGAGTCAGTTCGGTGTGAGGATTTTCTGCAGCCGACGCCGAGGTTCTTACATCTCATTTAGTGAAAGGCGTGCGCCCCGCCCTCCTGAGGTAGGCCTGGTAAGCCTGCCCGAAATGCACAACCAAACTCAAGGAGGAACAGCCATGAAATCGAGAATTAACGATCCACAAGCCATCTCCGGTGCACTTGAGGCGATGCTTGCATTTTCGAACTATCTTCACAAGTGCGCGCTCGAAGAGTCTCTTCTGAATCTAGTTTTCTTGCGCGCCTCACAGTTGAATGGATGCGCGTACTGCATTGACATGCACTGGAAAGACCTCAGGGCTGCTGGCGAAGGAGAGCAGCGGCTTTACGGACTTGATGCCTGGGAAGAGTCTCCCTATTACTCGGATCGCGAACGTGCGGCTCTCGCATGGACCGAGTCGGTAACAAATATTCAGCAAGGTCATGTGCCGGATGAAGTATATGAACGGGTTCGCAAGTTCTTCACGGAGAAAGAACTGGTGGACCTGACCCTTGCAATCACAGTGATCAATAGCTGGAATCGCCTAAACATTGCCACAAGAACCGTGCCCGGTGCATATCAGCCCGCAAAGGTCCGTGAACTGAAGCGAGGTGCGTCATGAGGATATTGGTCGCTGGTGCTACAGGCGCTATCGGGCGTCCATTGATTTCCGCGCTGGTCGCTTCGCGTCGGGAAGTGTTTGGGATCACAACCACCGAACAGGGTTTGCAAACTTTGCGTGACATGAGTGCGGAAGCGTTTGTCGCAGACGCCTTGGATCGCAATGCGATCGAAGCTGTCATTCGTAAGGTTAGGCCGGAAGCGATCATCGATGAACTTACCTCCCTACCCAAGAAATATACGCCTGAAGAAATGCGGATGGCGGCTGATCGAGATCGTAAATTGAGACTCGTCGGAGGGCGTAACGTTCAGGGTGCGGCGATTGCTGCGGGCGTCAGGCGTTACATCGTCCAGTCCACGGGGTTTTTCTACGCACCTGGGACAAAACTCGCAACCGAGTCAGAACCGCTAGCGTCGGAGGCGTCGCCCGGAATCGCAGGAAGCGTTCGAACCTACATGCAGATTGAGGATCGTGTCCTGAATGCGCCCGATCTCGAGGGCATTGCCCTGCGCTACGGTTTCTTCTACGGACCTGGAACCTACCAAGATCCCACCACTGGCAGCGTCTCCCAGCAGGTGCGCGAGCAGCAATATCCGATCATCGGTGCAGGTCAGGGCGTCTTCTCGTTCGTACATGTGGAAGATGCCGCGACTGCAACCGTAGCGGCGCTCGAAGCCGATCCTGGTGTTTATAATGTCGTTGACGATGATCCCTCGGATATGAGTATCTGGCTGCCCGCTCTTGCGCGATTTCTGGGCGCGCCCGCTCCGCCGAAGATTACGGAAGCCGAGGCATTGCGAGCTTCCGGAGCGGACTCCGTCTATTATGCGACGCAACTTCGTGGTGCTTCAAACGGGCGTGCGAAACAGAAACTTGGCTTCGTGCCGCGCAGGCTCGAATGGCTGTCCAAGACCAAAGCCGCGCTTGGCGCCCACACGTCGTGAAAAGCAGATGCCCAGTTATTGGAAACAAGCAAAGATTAGAGGAGGCGACAGAAAGTTTGGAGTTAGCGCGGCGGCTTCACAAGAAGGGTGCTATTCAACTCCTAGTCAGAAGGCCATGCACTGACAGAAGCAGTGAGGGATGGCATTTTCAGTTTTGTAGTACTGTTCCTGAGCCCTTCACGCTAGACGAGTGCTAGAGTGCCGGGAGGGGAATGTCATCCCCTCCGCCCTCGGATTACCCCAGCCCAAGTCCGAGCCAAGCCATGTTGTCGGGATTGCGACTCTGGATGCCCAGCCAGTGAGGAAGGGATCCGTGACGCTTCAACTTCTCGCCGTGATCATTGTGGGGCTGATGTGCGGCAGTGAACTGAACATCGCTGTGTTCGGCCACCCAGCCCTGAATAGGCAGCCGTTAGAGGTACATATCCTGTGCGCTCCGCCTGGCAAAGCAGTTGGGCCGTGTTATGCCGTTTTGGATGTCTGGTTCCGCTCTGCTCAACCTTCTACTGGTGCTGCCTTTCGAGCACCCCAAAAGCTCAGTTTGGCGTATCGACGCAATTGCGCTCACGATTCAAATAGTCGCAGTATTGTTTTCTCTCATCGCTCTCGTGCCGATCAACACTCGCATTGCTAGATGGGTCCAGCTTCTCTTCCTGGCGATTGGCATGCTCAAGAGCATCTATGGGATGTCTACCATTGGTTCAGGACGTCCGGATTAATTGCGGCATTCGTGCTGCTCGCGGTCGGCTTGGCCATGCGCTAAGAACTATTTTTATTGCGAGAAGTCTCGGAGGTTGAGCCGAAAGGAGGCCTCAAATGAGCGGGCCGGAGCGAATCATAGGTGACAGTTCGGTGAAAATTGTATCCCTCGCGGGTATGCTCACCCTACTCGTCGCTCTGGGAATAATGTGCATAGGTGTTCGCGAGTTCCTCTATCCCGGAGTGGGCGCGCGGGGATTTGGCGTCCCCCTGCTGGACCCTGGTGATGGCGATTTGCTCGCGATCAAGGCTGGCAGAGATGTTGTGACTGGCATTCTGACGCTCACGTTTCTTGGTTTGCGCGACCGCAGATTTCTAGCCTATTGCATGGGCATATTGTCCTTCATCCCGCTTTTCGATGGTTTGATCGTCCTCAGACACGCGGCTTGGACTTTCACGCCGATCATTTTGATTCATTGGGGGACTGTGGCCACGATGCTTGTGGTTGTGGAGTTACTTAGAAAAGGAAAATAAGGCAAAGTTTTCGCAATCTCAGTCTGTAAATCAGGCAAGGAAGGACGAGCAAATGAAAGCGCAATGGACACATTTAGCTCTGCATGTACGAAGCCTGGAGGAGAGCATTGAGTTCTACGGTTGGTTCACCAATCTACGACCCATCGATCGGCATTCGGATGCGTCGAGCACCGGTATGGAAGTTGTTTGGTTAAGTGATCGGCCCGCCAGTGATGAATCTGGTTTTGTCGTGGTCTTACAGGAGGGTACGCCCAACAGCCTGCCTGATGCCAAACCACAACAGCCCCTGGGGCCGATTAGTCACTTAGGATTTGGCCTAGCCTCTCGCGAAGAGGTGGATGCCGTAGCCGCCGACGCCCGGAAACAGGGACTGCTAAAATTCGGTCCTACTTTCCTGAATCCGTATGCTGGCTATTTATGCATCATTAGCGATCCAGATGGCCATAACGTGGAATTTTCTCACGGGCAGGCCCTGGGAAGAGCATCCGTACATTCGAAATCAGCAACCTCGGCGCTGTGACCGGACCGCAAATCCAGATTCACGATTATCGTGCGTTTCGCTCCCGTTGGTCACTTTTCCCAGCAATAGGTCTAGCTGGAAAGGAGAAATCAAATGTTCGTAGGTCATTACGGGCCAAGCTTTGCAGCAAAAGGTATAAAGCAGTCCATTCCGCTGTGGGTCCTTTTCATTGCCGTGCAATTGCTCGACGTTTTTTGGAGCATATTCGTTCTGCTTGGGATCGAAAAGGTCCGTATCGTTCCTGGAATCACCGCTACGAATCCGCTCGATCTCTACTATATGCCTTACACCCACAGTCTGGTGGGCTCGATGCTCTGGGCCGTCGGCGCTGCCATCGTTTATTATTTGTGGCGCAAGGCGGATGGCTGGGCCGCCGCAACACTCGTTGGAGCAGCAGTATTCTCCCATTGGGTGCTTGATGTGCTTGTACATCGACCCGACATGCCTTTGTACGGGAATTCCTCCAAAATAGGATTTGGACTCTGGAACTACCCTGTCTTCGGTTTCGTACTTGAACTCGCTGTCCTGTTCAGTGGCATGTATCTGTACTTGAAAACAACAAAGTCGACATCTCGGATCGGCAGCTACGGCATGGGGATTTTTGGTTTCATCATGCTGGCGGTACAGTGCGTAGTATTTTTTGGCCCCGCCCTGTCTTCAGATAAGGCAGCTGCGATAACGGCTCTTTTCTATTATTTTGTTTTTGCCGGAGTTGCATATTGGCTCGAGGGGAAACGCATTCCACGAAACATTCCGGAGGGGAAGAGGACGACTACCGTGGATGTTCGTCACGTCTCTGGGGCAAGGCTATCCTAGATGAATCAACAAAAGGAGCCCGTCGCTCGATGCGAGGCGTGCGCGATTCGCCTCGATCGCAGAAGGATGAGGAGGAGACACATGGCGGAGCCAAAAGTTACGCAAAAGCAAGGGGTCGTTTCACTGACATGCGGCGTCGCGGTCAATATCCGGGCGACAGCTGAGAGCATATGGAAGCTTCTGACTGATGCGAAGGACTTTCCGCGCTGGAACTCCACGGTTACCAGCATTGAGGGCGAAATCCGCGAGGGAGAACAGCTTCGGCTACATGTTCCCGGCACGAACCGCACCTTCACTCCGAAAGTGTCAGGGGTCGTGGCCGGTCAGCGAATGACCTGGACTGGCGGGTTCACTCCGGTGTTTAAAGGCGTTCGCACGTTCGAACTAAAGCCGCGAAGCGATGGATCGACTGATTTCGTGATGGAGGAGCGGTTCTCCGGCCTGGTGTTGCCGTTGCTCAGGGGCTCGCTGCCCGACTTCGGGCCCGTGTTCGAGCGCTACGCCGACGATTTGAAACAAGAAGCGGAACGACCCAAAGTTTCGCAAGATGTTGGCGTCGCGCTCACGAAAGGAGAGCGAAGATGAAAATGTTTAATGCGGGAGCTACTGCGCCCTTAGGCAACATCTTGGACCGGTGTTCGGCGATATCCTTTCGCGAGGGCTACTAACGTTATGACAACTTTCAGCATTGCCGTTGACATTCAAGCGTCGTCCGACCGGGTGTGGGCGGTGTTGTGCGACGTCGAGCGGTGGCCGGAGTGGACTTCGTCGATGACGACCGTCCGGCGAATGGACGATGGCCCACTCATTTTGGGAAGCAGGGCGCAGGTTCGGCAACCAAAGCTGTTACCAGCGGTTTGGAAAGTTACTGAACTCCAAGAGAAAAGAAGGTTCGCATGGGTCACCCGTAGCCCCGGTGTCCAGCTCAAGGGGGATCACTGGATCGAGGCTAACGGCGCCCGGAGTACAGTCAAGCTGTCACTTCAGTTCTCCGGACTCCTCGCTCCTCTGGTGGCCCGCATCTATCGCAGCCTGAGTCAGCGGTACCTCGCGACCGAAGCGGAGGGACTCCGAAAGCGCTGCGAAGGTTGAATCAGCAGGCAGGATATCTCGCGCTTCGCGCGCAGATTTTGCAAGTCCGTTTATTCCTTGTGCGAAAAATGCGTCAGAATCCGATTGTTTCATGCGATTGGGGTCAGTAGGGAATGGAGCCGTTGGAGTCGGATGGGGGCGTGCCCAAGGCATTGAAACGTGTCGGAGGGAATGGAAAGCACGATGGCGCTGCTTCAGAGCAAAATAACTAACCGAGTCTGCCATGTTCCGCAGCCATGTCATTCCTCAGTAAGCCGGGAGCTCTATCTTGTCCGTGAAATCCCTACCCACGGCCAGATCCGCTACCCAGCCGATTGCCATAAGACTGAATAGCTGATTACGGAGGAACAGCGTGAGTTTCGACTTCGGTGCAAATGAACCCGCAAACCGAAGAGCGGCTTTCTGCTTTGCAAGAACGAACGGCCCGAACAAATTTTGGTAGCGGCTGAAGGCCTCGGCAAAATCGCCCTTCGAGCGATGCAACTCGCCCGCAAGAATGTACGCCGCCACCATGGCCAACGCTGTACCCTGTCCGGCCAGCAATGAGACGCAGGAAGCCGCATCACCAATCAATGTTACCCGGCCTCGCGTCCACAGGCCCTGTTGCGGTTTCATTCGTATCTGGCTCACACGGTCGAAGTAGAGATCGTCTGCCGCGTCGAGCGCCTCTAGGATCTGCGGGCATTCCCACCCGCTGCGTCCGAAACGCTTGCGCAACAGTGCCTTCTGCCCCTGAACGTCACCGGGGACTGCGGCATTGTCATCCGCAAAGATAAACAGAAACATCGTATTGTCGTCGCGCATTGCAAGCCGCCCTACCTGTTGGCCCACTTGCGTGTACATCATATAAGCCAGATCGTCGCGTGGCCGGTAACCCTTGGCTCCAAAGGCGGCGACCTTGTAGCCCAGATACTTCTCAAACCGGCTTTCCACGCCAAAAACCAATTCGCGCACCCGTGAATGAAGCCCGTCCGCTCCAATGACGAGATCGAATTCCCGAGCGCACCCGCTCGCAAAGGCAACGTGAACGCCACTTTCGGTCTGCTCAATGCGCTCCACGCTGTCGCCGAATATGGTTTCGACTTTCCCTTCGATCCTGCCGAAGATGGATGCCGCAAGATCCCCACGCGGAAGACTGACATAGCGGCCCTGCGTCATCCGGGAAAACGCGTCCACTGGAAAGCCAGCGACTTTTTTCCCGTTGCGGTTTACAACCCTTACTTCGCGCATCATGTATCCCTTGCTTCGAATCTCCGGCAACAGGCCCATGCGGCCGGCAATGTCGAACCCCGCCCCCCAGAAGTCGATAACGTAACCTCCGATGCGCAAACGGGGAGCCGATTCTACGATGGTGGGCTTCAATCCGTAATGTTCAAGCCAATAGGCTAGGGTCGGTCCAGCAATTCCCGCCCCTGAAATCAATATTCTCATCACGAAAACTAGAACACGCTGGTGACCTGATGTCCAGATCCATCGGTATCACTCTTACTTCAGCGATGCGGAAACAGAAGTAGTCGGGGGCCGCCCACGAGATTCGGTTAATCCCAGGCGGCCGCTGCCTTACGCCGCGAGACGAATCAGTTCGAAGTTGAACGGCAGGACTAACAAATGCGGTGTGCATACGCGAGCAGACAGTTCCTCGGCTTGTTCGGTCTCCGCGCGGTCTAGCTTCGGTCCGATTAAAGAGGTTGGTTGCACCATGCGTTTTCCGCGTAAGCGACACCAGATGCGGAACTTAGTGATTTGCACCTGCGTCTTGCAAAGCAGGTGCTCTCCCAGCTGAGCTACACGCCCATCAATGCTACCAGACTAGTTTAAAACACTTTTCACGCGCGTGCATCTCCGATTGCGGTTCGTTGTGCCAAAAACGGGTTAAGGCCATGTAATCTCATTTTTGAGTCTGCCAACAACCCTGCGAGCGCATGCATTCGAGATGCTTGGCCGCAATCCTTCCACTCGATAAGTTTCCGGCGGGACTTGCAACTTGGCATTAGTCACTATAATGTTAGCGCGACTATCGAAATGTAAGTCGCGCCTCTGAGCGGCGCGTCGTACCGGAGGACAGAGTTCATGCGCCGCGCAAGAGCTGCCGCAAGACGAGCGCCTTCACGCAGGTCTGAGAACGTCAACGACGCTAAGCCTTCAAAAAGAAAGCGCGGCCATCCTCACCCCGGCAAGCAGCCATCCTCCGGGCTTCGCGAGCGCAAGAAGGCGCGCCTCCGAGAGCAGATTGTCGAAACTGCTCTGCATCTTTTTCGCCAGCGCGGCTACGAGAACACTCGCATCGACGACATAGTTCACACTCTCGAAATCAGCCAGCCCACTTTTTTTCGCTATTTCCCAAGCAAAGATGCGGTTTTGCGCGAAGTCGGACGCCGCGCCTTTGCGCGCCAGGCGGAGAGTCTAAAGTCTGAATTGTCCACCGAGGCCACCACCGAGCAGCGCTTGCGGAGATTCTACGAGACTCTGGGCAATACAACAGAAGTAGGGCGCCCGCTGTGGCAGGCCGTTATTCTCGCTGGCGCCATGGATCCGGTGCGTTCCCCGGAATTGCGGGGAGCCGAGGCAGCCACTGTCAGCCTTCTCCGCGAGATCATCGCGCAAGGCCAGAAAAATGGAGAGATCTCCCGCGATTTTCCCGTCGTCCATCTCGCCGAATTCATGGAAGGGCTCTTCAATACGGTTGTTCGCCAATGGGCCGTCGATCTCACCGGCCCGCACAAGCTCACAGAGCGCGTGCATAACGCCGTCGAATTTTTCTTGCGTGGCGCCAAGCCATGAGCCGCATCCGGTGACTCCGTGCTGATGGCTTCCAAATCAGAGGAATTCCATCTCCTCTTCGAGAGTCCTGAGTCGCGCGGGCCAAGTGTCCCGGGGAAATTGCGATGAAAGCCGCCATCCTTCGCGATTTCAAAACGCCTCTCGTCTTGGAAGACGTCGAGCAACCTCAGCCCGGCGCACAAGATGTCCTGATCGAGGTCGAAGCCTGCGGCGTCTGCCACTCCGATTTACACATTGCCGACGGCGATTGGCCGCAACTCGTCCCCATCACCAAAAGACCTTTAATCCTCGGCCACGAGATTGCCGGCCGCGTCGTGGGAAAAGGCGAGGCCGTCAATCACCTCAAACTCGGCGACCATGTCGGCGTTCCCTGGGTCTATTGGACTTGCGGCGAATGCGACTTCTGCCGTGAAGGCAACGAAAATCTTTGCACTAAACAAAAAATTACCGGCGTCACCGTGGATGGGGGCTACGCGGAATACGTGACAGTTCCCGCTAGTCATGCAACAAAAATTCCCGAAGGCCTCTCTTCCATCCAGGCAGCCCCCCTTTTCTGCGCGGGAGTCACCGTTTATCGTTCGCTGAAACACGCCAATATCCAGCCAGGCCAACGTTTAGCTGTCTTCGGAGTCGGCGGCTTGGGGCACCTCGCCGTGCAGATTGGTCTGGGACTAGGAGCAACCGTTACGGCCATTGACGTCTCCGACGAAAAACTTGCGCAAGCCAAAACACTCGGCGCAACCGCCACGCTCAACGCGTCAACCGCAAACGTCGTCAAAGAACTTCGACGCACCGGCGGCGTTCACACGGCGATTGTCACTTCCGCTGCAAAAAAGGCTTATGACACCGCGTTCCCTTGCATCAGGCCAACCGGCACGCTTCTCGTTGTTGGCCTGCCCGCCGAGTCTATCTGCTTCCCTCCTATCATGATGGCTGCCACGGAAGTACGCATCCAGGCTTCCTCGGTGGGTACACGCGAAGACTTGGAACAGGTGCTGGCTCTCGCGGCCGCGGGCAAAGTTCATTGTCAGACGTCCACCCAGCCATTGACCCTGGTGAACGAGTCCCTAGATCAACTTCGCAACGGCCAAGTCTCCGGACGGATCGTACTCGTTCCTCGCTGAACCAGTCGCAGTCGCTTGCACATGCCGCTTAACCTGTCTGGTCGCCCCCATGAACAACCATTCTCTATCCTGAAATCGAACACCATAAGCCCTTCCCTAGCCTGCTGTCACGTCGAGTACCCTGACCTCTCGCGTGGGACTGACAGGCTGCGGTTTCATCTTGACGTTAGTCAATATTATGTGATACGGACAATCATAATTTTTGATATTCCGTCGAGGCATGGGGTCATCTTTTCCCGGGGTTGGATGTAACTCTTGCTTCGTGGCCCCATGAGCATTGGCAATGCTGGTATGAACAGGCTTTCTCCGCGCCTTGGCGGCGAGCCTGGCTCATTCCTGGAATGAGGGTGCGGAGCAGGATTCTCGTGGACAATTTTCAACAAGATTCCGTGATCTGTTTGCTGAACCAGGAGGACTTATGAGGGCAACTTTTCTTGCTGCCGCTTTTCTATCCCTTGCATGCTTGCTGCCTGCAGCTGGCGTAACGCGCGCCCAGGGGACCGGCACATCGGGAGAGATCCGCGGGACGGTGACAGATCCCACCGGAGGCACAGTTCCAAAGGCCACTGTGACTGCCGAGGATTCTGAGAAAGGAATCCGGCGGACCGCAGTGACGGAGACGGATGGTGGATACCGCTTGACGGGGCTCCCCCCATCTTCGTATAGCGTGACTGTAGAGACCTCCGGCTTCCAGAAAGAAATCCGTAAAGAGGTAGTTGTCAACGTTGGGCAGATTCTTATTCTGGATTTTCATTTGCAACTGGCGTCGGCCACAGCCCACGTCGAAGTGACAGGGGAGTTGCCGGTCGTGGAAACCGAGCGAGGCAGCCAGGCGGATACCCTGACCCAGGAGGATATTGCCAACCTCCCCATCGACCGTCGCGATTATCTTACCTTCACGCTCCTCGCCCCTGGAGTCTCGAACTCCACACGATTGGCCTCTGACCAGGATTATCGAGTAAAACAGACGCCGCAGAGCGGCCTTTCCTTCTACGGCAGCAACGGCCGAGGCAACAGCGTCACGGTGGACGGCGGAGAAGCCAACGATGACGCAGGTGGAGTCCGCCTCACGCTGAGCCAGGATGCGGTTCAGGAGTTTCAGGTCAACCGCAGCAACTATTCCGCTGAACTCGGTGGAGCGAGTGGGGCAACAATCAACATCGTCTCCAAGTCCGGCACCAACGAATTTCACGGAAGTCTTTTTGGGTATTTCCGCAATGATGCGATGGATGCCGCCGACCCGTTTGCCATCACTCAGGCGCTGCAGCCGGGTCAGACTTTTGATCCAACCCAACCTGATAGCGTGGGTCACCCAACCAAGAATTCTTTGAGCCGTTATCAATATGGCGGCGCTGTGGGGTTCCCGATCAAGAAAGACAAGTCCTTTCTGTTCCTTTCCTTCGAAGGATTGCAGCAGGACTCTCAGAACACAGTTCCAATCCTGACGAACACGAGTGTTCTTCGTCCGAATACCTCGCAACAGACGATTCTCAGCGGCCTGACAGGGAATGGCACGGTGCCTTGCTTAAGCGGCCCCGTGGGTGCCGCCGTGGCTGCAAGCTTGGGTTTGCCGGCACCGAACCCCACGACGAACTTACCCGCGAGTACATGCGCGCTTATCCTGGAAGGGGCTTTAACTACAAACCCAGCCTCAAGTCCCTTGCAAGGTTTTCTCGTCAATGCGTTGGAGTCAAACGGCGGGCTATTTAACTATAAGACCCGCGAGTACCTGGCTTCCGGCCGCTTCGATCATCGTTACAGTGACTCGGACCAGTTCACTGTCACTTACAGATTTGGACACGACTTGGAAGAAAACCCCGATGTGCAATCACTCACGGGCTTTTCAGCAGGTAGTTCGATCCACGACTATGACAACAACGCTCTAGCCGCCTGGTATCACCAGTTCAGTCCCACGGCGCAGAACGAACTCCATTTGCAGTTTGATTATGCCACCCTGAATGTCATCCCGAACGAACCTGGGCAAGTCGGGCTCCAAATCCCCGGCGTTGTGAACAATCTTGGAACGAGCATCTTTTTGCCCAGCCTCACGATTACACGTCGATATGAAATTGGTGACAACTTCACTTTGATCCGCGGCCATCACACCATGAAATTCGGAGGTTCCGAGCTACTGCGCGGCAATCATACCGAATCTCACACATTTTTCCCCGGCCGCTTCATCTTTGGCTCGCTTCCCGGAGATCTCATAACGCCTCTGCTTCCCAGCATAGATCCGTTGCAAGCGGCATCCTTTGGCCTGCCGCAGGTTTTCCAACAAGGCTTCGGCAATCCCGTCTACCCGTACTACACCAGGCCTTTCACAGCCGCGTATTGGCAAGATTCTTGGAAGATCATGTCCAATTTCACTCTGAATTACGGTCTCCGCTATGAGCTTGACACCCAATACGCTCCTTTGAGTACCTACAAAAAGGATTTTGGCCCCAGGGTGTCCTTCGCCTGGGATCCCTTCAAAGACCACAAGACGGTGATTCGCGGCGGGTATGGGATCTTTTACGCGCCCGTCTATGACCAGATTCCCGCTGTGGACTATTCCCTGGGAGTCTTAAACGCGAATAAGAGCTCGGTGGCTAACTCCACCTCCGCTGGCCAGGTGAATAACCTGGACTCCATCTGCGGAATGTCCGGCGCTTTCGGCCTTTTCCCAGGCGACGGAAGCAGTACCTGCTACCGCGAAATCTCGATTTATATCATTCCGATCACGGGAGTGCCGGGTGGCAACCCAGCTCTGAATGCTCCCACGGTTTTCCAGACACTCTTCGCCCAAGGAGCAATCACCTGCACAACGCCGGCAGCAGGAAGTTATGCTTGCATTACCCCCAATGGTGGCGCCGGTGGGGCGGGCGGGCTCTCACAGTTCGGCCTCCGCGTTGCCAATGGCGGTCAGCTTTCTCCGCTTCAAGTGATCTTCACCGATCAACGCAACTTTAGATCTCCCTATTCTCAGCAGGCGGAGTTCGGAATTGAGCGCGAGATAGCTCCCGGATTTTCGATCTCCGCGAGTTACATCTACTCTCATACCATCGGCCTCCCCGTTGCCATTGACACCAATTTGCTTCCCGCTCCCACTTCCACCGTGACTTTGGCGAATGGCAAAGACTTTTCCTATCGAAACTGGAACACCACTGCTGCCAGCGCCGATCCGCTCGGTGGTGCGGAAGGATTGCCGTGCAACGCCAGTCAGGGCTTCGCTTGTTTCGTCAATCCGTTCATCGTCCAAAACAATCAATACTCTTCGGTTGGTTCCGCGATTTACCAGGCGGGAATTCTCGAAGTCAAAAAACGATTCAGCAATAACTTCACGCTATTCGGCAACTACACCTTCAGCAAAGGCTTCGACACGACCACGGATTTCAACAGCGACTACGGTCCTCAAGATCCCACAAACATTGGCGCCGATCGCGCCCTTTCCGAATTCGATCAGCGCCACAAGGTCGTTCTGGCCGGCGTGTTTGACAGCCCATGGAAGAATCCCATCCTCGCCGGCTTCCAGTTGGCTCCCATTTTTACGTACAACAGTGGACACCCCTTTAACCTCCTCGCCGGCGGCGAGGTAAACGGAAACAATCACACCACCAATGAACGCCCCATCGGGGCCGGCCGCGATACCGGACTCGGTCCGGACTACACCAATTTCGATATCCGCCTGAGTTGGCAGCACAAGTTAGGCGAGAAGGCAAAATTGCAACTTACTGTCGAGAGCTTTAACCTCGCCAACCATACAAACTATGCCAGTGTAAACAACGAGGTGAACCCGCTTTTTGCCCTCCCCTCAAATCCCGCCAACAATACAGCGTGTCCCGCCTGTCCTCCGGGGCTGGGGAATACTACGTTTGACGTACATGGGAGCAGAACCCTCTCCCCAAGCCAGCCGCTGGGCTTCACTTCCGATTTCCCCAAGCGTGAAGTTCAGCTCGGTTTGCGGCTGACTTTCTAGTCCCCGGATAGCTTGCTCGTGGCGGCATCCATGCGGATGCCGCCGTCGGCATGTAATTTTTCGAATTTTCCATGCAGGAGGAATCTGATATGTGGCAGAGAGCAAAAAGGCCAGTCTTTTTCTTGGCGTCACTCGCGATCCTTGTTCTTTTGCTTACGAGCAGCACGCGGGCACAGGCGGGAGTCACATCGATTCCGGGAAGCCTTCCAGACGGGGCAACCTACTTAATTGAGGTCCCCGCAAACTGGAACGGCACCCTCTTTCTCTATAGCCATGGCTATGTAACACCCGGCAGTAACAATCCGCCGCAAGACGTCGGCGATCCCGTCACACGTTTCTTTATGCTCTCCAGCGGCTATGCACTGGCCGGCTCTTCTTATGCCACGACTGGCTGGGCCATCCACGAAGCGCTCATGGATCAAATCGCCGTTCTCGACAAGTTCCAAAAAATGGTCGGGCCTCCGAAAAGAACGATTGCCTGGGGACATTCTCTCGGCGGAATCATCACCGCCGGCCTCATCCAGCGCAACCCCGATCGCTTTGACGCGGCTCTGCCCATGTGTGGAGTGCTCTCCGGCGGCGTCGCCACATGGAACACCGCGCTGGATGCCGTGTTTGCTTTCAAAACGCTCCTCGCGCCGGGAACTGGCCTCCAGGTCGTAAATATCGCCAACCCCCTTGCAAACCTCGACCTCGCCGAAGCAGTGCTCGCGGAAGCCCAAGCCACGCCTCAGGGCAGAGCGCGCATCGCTCTCGCCGGAGCTCTGGGCGACCTGCCGGGTTGGTTTGCTCCGTTATCCCCCGAACCTGCCCCCACCGATTTTGCCGGCCAGGAAACAAACCAATTCCTGTGGGACCAACAGGTGGACTTCCCGTTTGCTTTTGCGTTTCGCGCGGAGCTTGAGTTTCGCGCACAGGGCAACGTCTCCTGGAACACCGGAGTCGATTACCGCCGGCAATTGGATCACTCTATCGGCCGCGACCAGGTTCGCGCGCTTTACCAGCAGGCTGGCCTCGACCTCGAAGCGGACTTAAAGTTGCTCAATGAGACCTCTCGAATCAGCGCCGATCCCCATGCTGTTCATTATCTCGAGCAAAATATTATCTTTGACGGCGAAATCCATATCCCCGTCTTGACGCTGCATACCACGGGCGATGGGTTAGTCGTGGTTCAGAACGAAAGTGCCTACAAACAAGTGGTCGACGAAGCTGGCGATCGAGAATTCCTTCGCCGTACATTTATTTCTCGCGCAGGGCACTGTGCTTTCACCCCGGCGGAAACTATCGCCGCCGTTCAAACGCTCCTCAACCGCCTCGATACGGGAAAATGGCACGACGTTGACGCCACGGACCTGAACGACTCCGCCGCCGCGCTCGGACCTGCGTTCAATATTTTTGGCACTACGCAGGGCGTCGTTTCCGTACCTCCGGCCTATGTCGATTTTGATCCAAGCCGGTATCTCCGTCCCTTTGACGCACCCGTGGTAGATTGCGATCGCGGATTCCCGTGCCGCAATCCGTTCTGGCAACTTAGCCCGCACTAAGCGGCCAATCCGCATTGTTGCGCGCATTCCAGGATTCTTGATGGACGGAGTTTTCTTGGGCAATGGCGTTTGTTACTAACATATGATATAAACACACGCTATCCACCTTGCACTCCGGGACGCGCGGCAATCCCGCAAATACCGCCGTTCGCGCTTCATGCAGGGAAGGAGTTGTATCCATGGACTTGAACCTGACCCCCGAGGAGCTGGCCTTTCGCGACGAACTCCGCTCCTGGCTCGCCTCCAACCTCCCTACCGACTGGGAAGAGTGGCGCGAAAAGCCCATCGAGGAATCCTTCCCCTACCTCCGCGCCTGGCAGCGCAAGCTCCAGGACGGCCGCTGGGCCGCGGTTTCCTGGCCCAAGGAATACGGCGGCCGCAGCGCCACGCTGATGCAGCAAGCCATTTTTTGGGAAGAGATGGCGCGTGTCGAAGCCCCGCCCATGGCCAATTCTCTCGGCCTCGGCCTCATCGGCCCCACCATCATCGCCTATGGCACAGAAGCCCAAAAGAAACGCTACATTCCAAAAATCCTGAACGCCGAGGAAATCTGGTGCCAGGGCTTCTCCGAGCCCAACGCCGGCTCCGATCTTGCCGGTCTGCAAACCGAAGCCCGCCTTGACGGCGACAGCTACATCGTAAACGGCCAGAAAGTTTGGACCAGTTACGGTTGGGTCGGCAACTGGTGCGAACTCGTCGTCCGCACCGACTCGACCGCCGCCAAACACAAAGGCCTCACTGTCCTTCTCGTCGACATGAAATCCCCCGGCGTCGAAGTCCGCCCCCTTCGCCAAATGACTGGTGAATCCGAATTCAACGAGCTCTTTTTCCGCGACGTTCGCGTTCCAAGCTGAAAACGTCTTGGGCAAAGTAAATGACGGCTGGAACGTCGCCATCAGCACTCTGATGCACGAGCGCGGTTCCTACGGCGCCCGCCTTCATCTCATCTTCAAACGTTACATCACCCGCCTCATCGAACTCGCGCGCATCACCCCGCGCAACGGCCGCCCTGCCGCCGAAGATCCCCTCATCCGCCAGAAGCTCGCCCAATGCAGCGCCGAAATCGAAATCATGCGCTTCAATCAGATGCGCGCCTTCAGTCGCATCACCGCCACCGGCGTCCCGGGCCCTGAAGGCTCCATCCAGAAAATTTTCTGGAGCGAGCTCAACCAGCGCCTCCAGCAAGTCGCCCAGGAAATTCTCGGCTCCTACGGCCAACTCATGGCTGGCGATCCTCACGCCATCGACAAGGGCCTTTGGTCCTACGGCTATCTTCGTACTCGTGGAAACACCATCGAAGCTGGCACCAGTGAAGTTCAACGCAACATCATCGGCCATTTTGTGCTCGGCCTACCCAGAAGCTATTAATTCCAATCGCCACTAAAAGGACACGCCATGCAATTCGGTCTCAGTGAAAGCCAGGAATTCCTGAAAGACAGCGCCCGCAAATTCTTCGCCGGCGAATGTCCCAGCGCCGAAATGCGCCGCCTTATGGAAACGGACACCGCTTTCGACGCCGCGCTCTGGTCCAAGCTCACCGACCAGGGCTACACCGGCATCATTTTTCCCGAGGAATACGGAGGAGTCGGTCTCGGCAAAGTCGAGCTGATGCTTCTTATGGAAGAATCCGGCCGCGCGCTCTTGCCAGGTCCATTTTTTTCCACCGTCGTTCTTGCCGGTTCCGTTCTGGACGCTGTGGCCACGCCCGCCCACAAAAAGCAATATCTTGCGCCCATCTGCCGCGGCGAAGTTCGCTCCACCGTCGCTATCGTCGAAGACAGTGCCAACTGGGATCTCCGCTCCCTCGAGATGACATCCACAAACGGAAAACTTACCGGCAAAAAATTCTTCGTAGCGGATGCCGCCATCGCCGACTTTCTCGTCGTCGTGGCGCGTGACGGCGTCTTCATCGTGGATTCCAAAGCTCGCGGCCTGAGAATTACGCCACTGCAGGGAATGGATCTCACTCGAAAACTCTACGTCGTCGAATTCAGCGACACTCCCGCGGAAAGACTTGCCTCGGCCTCGGATCTCTCGCGCCCCTTCAATATCGCCACCGCCGCCCTTGCCGCGGAACTCGTCGGCGGCATGCAGCGCACTCTCGATATCACCGTCGAATACGCCAAAACGCGAAAACAATTCGGCAAACCTATCGGCATGTTTCAGGCTGTCCAGCATCAATGCGCCGACATGTATCTCGAAACGGAAAGCTCGCGTTCCGCCGTTTACTACGCCGGCTGGGCCCTCGAAGAAAACGCTCCCGACGCTGCAACCGCCGTCTCCATCGCCAAAATGTATGCCAGCGACGCCGCTCGCACCGTTGGCAACCGCGGCATCCAGATTCACGGCGGCATGGGCTTCACCTGGGAAAACGATCTTCACCTTTACTACCGCCGCGCCAAGTCCTCCGAAACCGCTTTCGGCGACGCTACCTTTCATCGCGAGCGCATCGCTTCCGCAGTGATCGATTCCTCCACGGCTTCCGCAAAATCTGCATAGCCGGAAATCTTCAAGGGAATTAAATCCGCGTTAAACGATTGTCACAGCTGCGCGAACGCCTTTACTTCACCGCCACATACAAATCCACAACAGAATCCGCCGGGTTCTGCGCCCGCTGATCGTACACTTCAAAATCCGCCCTGTAACTCCGGTCTCCACCCAGCGCATTCTTCGGCGTCGCCCAAACTCTCTGCCACATCTCCACCACCACTTTTTGCACTGGGCCACGCTCCGACGTGAACACCGCATACTTCCCCGCCGGCACATTCTTCACCGTCATCCCCGCCGGCACGCTCTCCACTTTCGTCACCCGCGCCCCCAGCAAGTACGTATACTCGCCATCCTTGTCGCTCGCATATTCCGAATACACCGCCAAAATATTCCCGTCCGCCTTATTCGGAATCGCCGCCAGCACTCCCTCCTTAAACAGCCGCTCCCACTGCTTGCCGATCGGCCGTGCTTCCGTCATCTGCTCTGCATTGCTCGTCCGGATCGCAATGCCCATTACCGTGAACTCATCTTTTTGCATGGCTTTCGGATTCATCTGCGTCGCTTCTTTCGTCTGAGATAACGCACCGGCTGCACACACTGCCATCGCCAGCACAACCCCATTCAACCGCCTGGGAACTCGTATGTCTCTCCGCATCACCGGGGCCCCCTTCGCAACTACGATTTTCCAATTCCAGTTTCTTGCTGGCTGTCGCGTCTAGTTCACGCGCCGTGCCTCTGCTTCCACGCCAGCGAGCATCTTCTCCAAATCTTTCCCCGAAAAATACTGTCCGTTGACAATCACCGCGGCAATTTTCTTCGTATTCGAAATATCTTCCAACGGATTGGCGCTCAGCAGCACCAGGTCGGCCAACTTTCCCTTTTCAATCGTGCCGAGTTGCTCTTCCATCCTAAAAAATCGCGCCGGATTCAGCGTCGCTGTTTGCAGCGCCTCCAGCGGCGTGAATCCCGCGGCCACAAACCGCTGCAACTCCTCGTGCAGGCTGAACCCCGGAAAAATGTAAACGCCCGGCGGGGTGTCCGTTCCCGCAAGAAACGGCACTCCCGCCTTGTGCAGCAGTTGCACGACTTCCAGCTCCTTCTCGATGAATTTCTTCCGCGCCGCCAAATCATCCGCTCCGTAACCCTTCAAAATCTCATCCGTAAACATTTTCCACGTTTTGTTCTTCCACGCCGCAGGCACATACTTCGCGCGTCCGTCTTTCGCAAAATCCGTATCGTCGATTAAATTCCCGCCCCGCTCCCATACCATCGTTGGACACTGCCAAGTCTGATTCTTGGCAAGCAGCCCCGCGAGTGCCGCAGCCCGCACCGGATCGTACGACGCCAAAAACCGGCCCACTGTTTTCCCGCCCTTCAAAAACTCTTCTTCGTTGGGTGAACTCCCCTCAAAGATCCCGATCAAGTGCTCGAAACTCTTCATCCCTGCTTCCGACATTTCGCTCGCCCGCACCGAGTCAGGCACGTGCCCTTCAAACGCAATTCCCTGCTTCTTCGCCTCTTCGGCAATGGCAAACACAGCCTCGCGCGGAATCAGCGACTGCAGTTTGATGAAGTCCGCTCCGCGCTGCTTCAATTGAACAACCGCCCGTCGCCCATCTTCTGCCGTCGCTACAGCAATCGAACTTGGAAAGCGTGGCTTAGGGCCGTCCAGCATCGGCCCCGAAGTGAAAATCCTCGGCCCCGTCATGCGCCCCGCTTCAATTTCATTCCGCCAACCCTGCACCGTTTCCAATTCACTTCCCATATCGCGTACGCCCGTCACGCCATTCGCAATCAGCATCGGAAGCGTGATGTTCTGCGCTCCCGGAAACCAATCGCCGAACACCAGATGCACATGCATATCCCACAGCCCCGGAATCAGAAAGTATCCGTGCCCATTCACGCTCGACGCATTCCGCGGATACTTCGCCGATTTGCTCGGTCCCACCGATGCAATATGGTTCCGTTCCAGAATGACTGTCTGATCCGCCAGAACCGCGCCGCTTCGCACATCCACCACACTCACGTTGTTGATGACGAGGAGCTCGTTCGGCGAAGGCTTTTGTGCCGCCGCCGGTCCAACCAACGCAAGCAAAGACGTAACCAGGAGTGCGATGAAAATGAAGTTCTTAGGCGTCATGGCCCGGCATTCTATCTTCTTCTCCACCAGAAGTCCCAGCGCAACTCGGCCTCCATGCTTCCGCCGCGCATACGAACTTGGCGCTATCATAAAGAAGTCCAGCTTATTCAGAACGTACGAGGGTAAGACCATGCGAAAAGTAATTCTCTTTCTCCCCGCCCTGTTTCTCTCCACTTCCCTGCTCGCTCAAGACAAACCTGCCGATGCTTCCCACGATATGGACCACATGCAGCACGGCGGATTCATGCAAGGCGGCATGCATCACGCCATGGCGAAAGGCGTAAAAATCGAACAAGAAATCGACGGCCACACCATCGTCGTCCGCGTCGGCCCAATGAGCCTCCCCGCGCACACCAGCCACATGAAAATGCCTCAGCCTCCCGACCTCGAATGGCAAATTCCCATCGACGGCTGGCTCCTCGCTTATTCTCCAAAGCTCGTCGACGCCAACGGCAACGCCGTCCCCGGCCGCGTCCTTCATCACTCCGCGTTCTGGAACGAAAACCGCGCCGACTTTCTCTGCCCCAATAAGGAAGAACACATTTTCGGCGCCGGCGGCGAGCTCACCAATTGGGCAGAAATCCCCGGCTATGGCTATCGCGTGCAAATGGGCGACAAAATCCGCGTCGAAACCATGGTCCACAATCCCACGGACACTTCTTACGAAAACGTCTACCTCGAAGTGACCATCCCCTATCAGCAAGCCGCTGATGGCGCCAAACTGAAAAGCGTCTATCCCACCTGGATGGACGTGAAATCCTGCGGAAATTCCGGCTACGATTTGCCCGCCGGAAATAGCGAACAAACTGGCACTGTCATCGTGAAATATGCCGGCGTCCTTCTCGGCGTTGGCGGCCACATGCACGACTATGCCAAACAACTCACGCTGGAAGATCTCACGCGCAAAGAAACTGTCGCCACTCTCGACGCCAAAGTGGATGACCACGGCGAACTCCTCAGCATGCCCACCGTCCTGTTCCTCGATCGCGGCGGTTATAAATTTTCCGCAGGCGATGTCCTCAAAATCTCCGCCACCTACGACAACACTACCGGCACACTCCTGCGCGACGGCGCCATGGGCATTGTCGTCGGCTATTTCGTCCCCGCGGATGACTCCGCCATGGCCGCGCTCCGTCGCAAGCCCTCCTCCCATAGCATGGCCGGCATGTCTCACGACCATTGAACTCGCGCCCGCTCCTCCGCGAGTCTTTCCTTTCTGCTGCGTGGAAAGAGGATAGCGTTCCGTCTTTCTCGATAAGACCTCCGCCGCCCCGCGCAGTCTAATCCTTGAGCCGCCCACGGCGGCATTCCTGCGCTCAACTCCATGTACAATGCCGTCGGCTCGCAACGCCTGGCTCACGCCTCGGGAGGAACTCATGGCCCTCGACGATTCGAACGCCTCGCCATCCCCATCAGTTCCGACGGATCCTTCTTCGCATCCTGACGGCAGGTCTCGTTGGCGCAAGCTGCGCGATTGGTGCTCGCGGCAGTGGGCAGCGATCCGTCCAGGCCGCGAAGCGCGTCGCGGCGCCGTTTGGGGAACGCTAGTCGCCGCCGCCATTTGCGTCGTCATCGGCGGCCTCTACATCCAGACCGGCTTTGGTTACTTCTTCGATTTTGTCTTCTGCATCCTCTTCGCCGCCATCTTCATTCCTCTTGTCACTCTTCTCGTCGTGCTTCTCCTCAGCATCGCCCGTAAATTGCCTCGCTCTGCCTCGGGAGTTATTGTCGGCTCGTGCATGATTGTCATGGCCCTCTGGGGACCGCCCCAACTGGGCGCACTGATGGCGATTCTGGTGGGCCTCGCCACCGGAATTCTTGGCGCAACGATTGCCACTTTTTTCTGGGGCAACTTCGGCCAAGCCGCGCTGAGCAAGAAAATCATCGTCTCCTTGCTGTTTGTCCTCGCTCTCGCCGGCAACATTTATTTCGTATGGCTTTTCGCTTATGCAGGGTCGATGGAAAAGCTCATCTCCTGGAAACCGCCCGCCGATTCCATGCCTGCGAAACTATCCGCTCCCGATCCCTCCGCCCCCGGCCCGTTCCACGTTTTGAAACTCTTCTACGGCGTTGGCAACGACATTCGTCGCCCGGAATACGGCTCCAGCGTCGCCATCAAAACGCGCACCGTGGACTCTTCGGATTTCTTTAAAGACTTCGGCGGCTGGAAGCGCTGGTCGCGCAAGAAATACTGGGGCTTCGATATCGATAAGCTTCCGCTGAATGCCCGCGTCTGGTACCCCGATGGTCCCGGCCCTTTTCCTCTCGCTCTCATCGTGCATGGAAATCACAACATGTCCGCTTTTTCCGATCCCGGTTACGCCTACCTCGGCGAACTTCTCGCCAGCCGCGGCATCATTCTCGCCTCCGTCGACGAAAACTTCCTCAATAGCGGGCTCTTTCACGATCCCGAGAAGCAACAAGCTGTCCGCGGCTGGATGCTGCTCGAACACTTGAAACTCTGGAAGGAATGGAACCAGGCGGAAGACAATCCCTTCCGTGGCAAAGTCGATATGTCGCGCATCGCCGTGATGGGCCACTCCCGCGGCGGCGAAGCAGCTGCCACAGCCGCGGCCTTCAACCGCATGAAGTACGCTCCCGAAGACGCCAACATTAAATTTGACTACAACTTCGCGATCAAAGCGGTCGTGGCCATCGCTCCCGTCGATGGCCAGTACAAACCCGCCGGTCAGTTCCGCTGGATCGAAGACGTCAGTTATCTCACGCTGCAAGGCGCGCACGATATGGACGTTTCAACTTTTCACGGCAGCCGCCAGGCGGAGCACGTCCGCTACACGCAGCCAGGCCCGTGGTTCACCGCCGAGATTTATGCCTATCGGGCAAATCACGGCCAGTTCAATACGGTCTGGGGCAACGACGATGCCGGCAAACCGCTCGGCTGGCTGCTCAATCTGAAACCGTTGATGCCTGGCGACGAGCAGCGTCGCATTTCGAAAACATACATTTCCGCGTTTCTCGAAGCCACGCTAAAGGATCACCGCGAATACATTCCGCTTTTCGAAGACTGGCGCGCCGGTCGCGCCTGGCTGCCGGACACTCTTTACTTCAATCGCTATCGTGATGCTTCCTACATTCCCCTCGCAACGTTCAACGAGGACGCGGACCTCACGACAACAACTGCTCCCGGCGGCCACATCGAAGGCGAAAATCTTTCCGTCTGGAACGAAAACAAAATTCCGTATCGCGACGGCGATCGCGGGTACAACGGCGTCTTTCTCGGCTGGAACCGTGCTAAGGACGCTCCGGCCGCCACTTACACTCTCACGTTGCCCGCCGGAGCCGCGGCGAATTGGCATCTGTCGGCGAACTCAACTCTCGAACTTTCCATCGCGCCCATGGACGAAGACGTCGATCTTCCCGGCAAGAAAAAAGACGACGACAAAAACAAGAAGAAAGCCGAGGAAAAGAAAAAGGAAGAGGACAAATCCAAAAAGAAAGAACGCGAGTCGCCTGATTTCACCATCGAACTTGTGACGGCCGACGGCGCGACGGTTAGTGCCCCCGTCAGCCGCTTCTTCACCATCCCGCCGCCGTTCAAGGAAAAGCTTGCAAAGCTGGAGATATTAAATGACGCCGCATACAACCAGGATTGGGAAGCGGTTTTCCAGTCCGTGCGCATTCCGCTTTCAGCGTTGTCTTCCACTGACAATTCCACACCATTCGATCCGGCAAAACTCACCGTCGTTCGGCTGAAGTTCGATCGCACCCCGATGTACAAAATCTGCATTAGCGGAATCGGTTTCGGCAAGCAATGATGTAAGCTGTCCTCTCTTTGGAGGCAGCTCATGCATCCTTTGCGCTTGCGTTTCGCCTGTTTTCTCTCGCTCGTCCTTTTTCTATTCGCCGCAGTGATAGCTGACGCGCATGTCACTCGCGTCGAAATTATTTCCCGCACCGACGTTCTGGATGGCCGCGCATTCGGCTTGGCAGGTGCGTTCGAGAAAATTGTCGGCCGCGTTTATTTCGCGGTGAATCCGGAGAATCTGCACAACAAGTTGATCGTCGATCTCGACAAAGCGCCACGCAACGCGCAGGGGGAAGTCGAATTTTCCGCCGACCTTTATCTCCTGAGACCCAAGGACATCAACAAAGGAAATGGCGCTGTCCTCTTTGAAGTTTCCAATCGCGGCGGAAAAGGAATTCTGCACCTCGTGAACGGCTACAGCCCTTCCACTCCCGACGGCGAATATGGCGACGGCTTTCTGCTGCGCGAGGGCTATACCGTTGCCTGGGTCGGCTGGGAATTCGATGTCGCCGAACGCGGCGAAAACCTCAAGCTCTATGCGCCGGTTGCGCATGAAGCGGGCGGAAAAGAGATTCGAGGTCTGGTGCGTTCAGATTTCACGCCCGCGCAAAAAGTTGACGACATGCCGCTCGGCCATTCGCTGCTCGGTCCGACGGGCGGTAAGAGTTATCCCGTCGACGATCCGGCGAGCGCGAAAAATGTCTTGACGGTGCGCGATACGCCGGAGGGTCCGCGGCAAACCGTTCCTCGCAGCCAGTGGAGTTTTGCGCATACGGTTGACGGCAAACTTGCTGCGGATACTCGCTTCATTCACCTGGACGGCGGTTTTCAGGCTGGAAAAATCTATGAAGTGGTTTACGAAGCGAAAGATCCCGTAGTTGTTGGACTAGGTTTCGCAGCCGTCCGCGATTTCCTTTCCTATCTGAAATACGATCCGCAATCCACCGCGCCTGTAAAACGCGTTTACGCAGTAGGCATTTCGCAAAGCGGGCGCTTTCTCCGTCATTTTCTCTACCAGGATTTCAACGCCGACGAGCAGGACCGCCAGGTGATGGACGGCGTCATCGCTCACGTTGCCGGCGCCGGCAGAGGCAGTTTCAATCATCGTTTTGCGCAGCCTTCACGCGACGCGCAGCCGCTTTCCAGTATTTTCTTTCCAACGGATATCTTTCCGTTTACCGACCTTCCGGAAACCGATTCCGCAAGCGGCGAAACTTCCGGCCTGCTTGATGCGACGAATAAATCCAAAACGGCGCCAAAACTCTTTCTGACAAATACTTCGTACGAATATTGGGGCCGCGCCGCATCTTTGATTCACACTTCGCCGGACGGATTAAGCGACGCGAAAATCGGAGAAAACACGCGCGTTTATTTGCTCTCCGGCTTGCAACATTTCTCCGCGCCATTTCCTCCGCAGAAAAGTAATCCCGGCTCGCCGGACTCCAACGCGCAGCAGCGCTACAATCCGAATCCCGTGCAGTGGTACTGGCGCGCGCTGATCACCGACATGGACCAATGGGTGAAAGACGGAACGCCGCCGCCCGCGAGCACGTATCCGAAAATTGCTGACGGTACGCTCGTGCCGCTGAGCAAGTGGGCGTTTCCCAAAATTCCCGGTGTCAACAAGCCGCATGAGTTTAGCCTGGCGTACCATTTGGACTTCGGCCCGAAATGGAAAGAAGGAATCGTCAGTCTTGAGCCACCGAAAGTCGGCAAGCCTTTCGCCGCGATGGTTCCGCAAGCCGACGCCAATGGGAATGATTTGGGCGGCGTGAGCTTGCCGGAGCTGCAAGTTCCGCTGGCGAGTTACACTGGATGGAATTTGCGCGATCCGAGCATTGGTCTTTCGGATTTGCGGTTGAGTTTTTACGGCTCGTTCATTCCTTTCGCAAAGACAGCGGCGGAACGTGAGAAATCCGGCGACCCGCGCCCTTCCGTTGCCGAGCGATATGCCTCGCATGACGAGTACATGGGCAAGTTCGCGGAAGCGGCGATGAAGTTGATGCATGAGAGATTCTTGCTGCGCGAAGATCTGCCGGCGCTGCTCGAGCGTGGCGAGCACGAGTGGAAGGAAGTCGCAGAACCGAAATAATTTCTCGTGGTGAGAACGTCTGGAAAACAAACGTGCGTCGAGTTGCTTAGGAACACGGAGGAGAGATGAATCGAAATCGGCGGGATATTTTGAAGGGCGGAAGTCTTGCGTTGCTCGGCGGCGGGTTGTTTCGCCGCATGGACAAGATTGATGGCATGCAAACGCAAGGAGCGGGGGGATCGCTGGCGGAAATCGTGAAGGGCCGCAGTTCGGGCACGAGCGAAAAAATGCTGCTCGGGCCGATGCCGGGCGAAGAAGGGCCGCCGGAACCGGCGAAAGCGGACCGGTTGCCGCTGGAGTGGAACAAGGCGACGGTGGCGCGCTTTAAGGAGCAGTTGGCGCAAAAAGACATTCACGCGTTTGTGGCGCGCGACCAGCTCAACATTATTTATTTGACCGGCTACTGGCACACGCACACGGAGCGTCCGCAGTGCGTCTTCATGAATAAAGATGAAGCGGACCCGTGGTTTCTCTATCCCGCGCTGGACCGCGATTTGGTGAAGGGCTGGTGGTTTGGCGGCGGCTGGGAATATTTCGACACGAAGCACGCCGAAGGCGGCTATCCGGAACAAGGAAAAGTGGTGCAAGGGAAGACCGTGGATTTGTTCCAGATGCTTCTCGAAGGGATGAAGGCAAAAGGAATCCAGGGAAACAAGATCGGCATTGACGGGAAGCTTTACGCGGACGAACTGGCGACGGCTAAGAAAATTTTGCCGAAAGTGAAATGGGTAGACGTCAGTCAGACGCTGCTGGATATGCGCGAAGTGAAAACTCCCGAAGAGCTTGCGCTGACGCGCCGCGCGTACACGTATTTTGACCGCGCGCACGCTTACGCGCGGGACTACATTTTGACGTACGGAACGGATGTGACGGATTACGAAGTGGCGATTGCGAGCACCTTCTGGATTAACAATGTGTTGCTCGCGGATTTGGACCTGGCCGGCGGATTGCCGCACCACGGCGTGGCGGCGATGGTAGAGATTGACTGCCGCGTGGGGAGGCTCTGTGCGTATCCGCATCCGAACCAACCAAGGTTCAATCGCATCGGGCGCAACATGCCGTTGCAGGTCGATGGGGATGCGTACATCGGCGGACACGGCGGAGAAAACTACCGCATGTACATCCTGGCGGACAACGCGGGCGAGTTCGACGCGCACATGCGGAAACTTTGGGAAGTGAGCCAGCACACCTGCGACATGCAGGTGGAATTGCAGAAGGAAGGCGCGACGTGCTCGAGCGTCGCGTTTGAAATTCACAAATATCAGGTGGCCCAGGGAGTGCAGGACTTCGTTTATCACCGGCCGGGACATGGCGAAGGATCGGAAGGACACCAGCCGCCGTATCTGGCGCTGGGAGATTACACCGTTTTGAAAAAGGGGATGTGTTTTTCGGAGGAACCGGGACTCTACGACCCGAAGGCGGGAGTCGGATTTAACTGGAGCGATCATATCGTTACCGGAGTGAAGTCCGGGTACCGGATGAGCCGGGTGCCGTACTCGAAAGAATGGAGCTGGATAAAAATCTGACGGAACGACGTACACGGAACGACGTAATGACGCGACGAAAGTAAAGAGCGAACGACGAACCCGTGCGCGCCCAGGTGCGAAGGAACCTTTTTGGGGATGACAGGGCCCACCCCCGGTGTGACGGGAGATGTGAAGTAAACGCATGACAGGGATGGAGTTGCGGACGTTGCTGTGCGTTCGCGGAGCGATAGCGGAAGGTGATCGGGAGTTCAGCGAATTGACGAGGACACCCCACTCCCCCTCTTTTTTGTAAGAGCGGCAAACAAAGGGGTTAAGGTTGACGTGATTCGTAAGAGTGGCAAACAAAGGACTTAAAGTAGCTGTTTTTTCAATGGGTTGCGAAGTGTTTGTAAGAGTGGCAGGGAAAGGACTTAGGGGAGAGTTGACAGCCGACAGCTTACCGCCGACAGCAAGCGGATCGAGGTTGTGGGCTGGTGTTTTCCGAGCGGAGAGATTCGAGGTTGGAGGAATGAAACTGAGGAGGGAAGGGCGGAGATCGGAGAGGGGTAACGTTGAGACTCGGAGGACGCACAGGGGGCGCGGAGACGAGGGGGTCGTCGGAAGGAGGGAGCGCCTTCGATTCATGGCACATGATAGCACGATAGTTACTATTTATCAATACCAAATTTCTGTGTACTGCGTCGTCATTCGAATGGCGGCGTCTGGTTCGAATGATCGGGGCGGAAGTTGCAGGATAAAAAGGAGTTGGCGAGGGGGTTAGTGGGATGATACGGGTGTGGAAATCTGTGGAAAAGCCGTGATTGGCGGCAAAACGAAGCAAACGATTGGCGCGTAACCCACGGCGTGAAGATCCTCGATTTTCGCCAGTCACCTGGCACAGCAACCCAAGTTCGTCACAGAAATCATGCACGCAGCCCGACCCTCCCCGAATAAAGGAGGAGGGAGCCAGCCAGCGCAACGCGGGAGTGCACTCCCACGACCACGCGATCATTCCGTCTTGCACGATCAATCACTCTTGCTCGGCTCCGACGGCGCTGGGAAGCGTTCTTGAATCCAGGCTTGCCAGAGCGGCGTCTCGCGGGCGACGGTCCCGGCTGCTTGATCGCCGTAGAGGTAGAAGTTAAGCGTGACCATGCTCTGGCCGCCGAAGTTGACGGCGCTGAGGGCGGCGGTGCCCGGGCCCGGTTTGTCGAGCCGCAGCAGCGCGTTGTACGGGCTCTGGGTGACGTGCTCCACCACGCCGCTGAGAGCGGGAACGCCCGCGGGAGAGGTCCAGTGCTGACCGGCGCTAACGCCTTTCAGCGCCAATGCCGCGGTCAGCGCTTCCCAGGCCTCCGCTTCGATTCCCGCAGCGGGAGCCATCCACTGCATCATCGCGGAGCGTTGTCCGCGGAAGTGCGTGAGATAGATCTTCAGGATGCGGAAGAATCCCGGCCAGCCGGATTCGGTGCCTTCCAACTGGTTGTCCCAGTCGTCCGTGCTGGCGAAGAGGCTATGTACCACGCGGACGATGCAGGTGCCTCCCGCGCGCGCTTCGACGGTCCACTCGTCCGCGATGACCGGCGAGCCAGGGGCCCAGCCAGGGGCCTCGGCGCCAAACTTCCGCGGCGGATCCCAGGTCGTCACGACGGAACGGGACTCCATGCCCGGGCCGAAGTCCAACTTCACCGCAACGGGTTTCCCGTCGCGCTCCTCGAACTCCGTCGGCACGAACCAGGAGGAAATACCCGGCCCGGTGGCGATGGCCCGCCAGACTTCCTCCGGCGTGCCGGGGACTTCGACTTCGACCTGGACCCAACGACGTCCGGAGGGTTCTTTCTTCACGCTCATGATGGCTCCTTGTCTTTGTTCTTGGGAGAATCGGATTTTTGCGGTAGAGGGTGCGCCACGACCACCAGGCGATGCGCGCGGCCGCCGGGTGCGGATGCATCGTGGTATTTCGAAACCAGTTTCGTGATGGCCTCGGTGAGTTCGTTGCTGAAAGCCGCCCGGTCCGTCGCCGACCGGAAGCGAACCTCGGTATCCACCGCCAGGGTCGCCAGGCGTTTGCCCGCCTCTTTCGCACGACGAACAAGATCGCCCACTTCGCGGACGACCCGCGCGCCCAAGGCGATGAGATAGCTCGCGGACAGCCTATCGATTTCGCGATTCGGATCCGCAGCGACCGGACCCATGGCGCTGGGCGAAACGACGTAGGAAGCGGCGGTCGCTACGAGCAGCCGTTCCGTCAGCCCACCCCACTTGCGTTCCTCGGCCAGCCGAACCAGGCCGTGCGCCTCGAGCGCGTGCAGGTGGTAGTTGACTTTCTGACGAGCGAGGCCAACCCGGGTGGCCAAGGTCGCCGCCGAGGCGGGCAGGGCAAGCTCGGAGAGGAGTCGACTGCGCATTGGCCCCAAAGCGGCGGTGGCTGCTGCCGGATCATCGATGATTTGGATGTCGAGCACGGGGGGATGCTAGCCTTGACAATTTTACTTGTCAAGGACTTTTTAAGGCTTTTCTTTCGAATTTGCAGAGCCGACGTCGTGCCGCAGAATTGCTGGCAGCGCGGCCATCCCTCCGTATAAATACTCCTAAAGCGGAATTGTTTGAGGCAATTGTGAGGCGCGAGCCGCAGGCTTGTGCGTGAGACGGCGGCGCTAACTGCAGATAAGAGATACACTCGACGTGCAACGGACGAGAGTTGAGAGGGAATGTGGCTGAGCCGAAGGCGGAGTACGAGAAGCGGCTGGAAAAATATTTGAAGGTGATGGCGGAGAAGGACAGCGTGCATTTGGGGGTAGGGTACGCGAAGTTGGGAGTGGTAGCAGCGGCGGTGGTGTTGCTTTGGATGGTATTGGGGAAACATGGGGTGGCGGCTTATTGGTTGATCGCGCCGGTGGCGGGTTATTTGGCGCTGACGATTTGGCACGGGTTGATTTTGCGGGCGAAGGGGCGTGCGGAGACGGCGGCGGAATTTTATCGCAGAGGAATTGCACGGATTGAGGATCGCTGGGCGGGAAGTGGGCAGACAGGGGAGCGGTTTAAAGACGCGAATCATGTGTATGCGGAGGACTTGGATCTTTTTGGGCGAGGGTGCCTGTTTGAATTGCTTTCTACGGCGCGATTGCCGATGGGGGAGAAGCAGCTAGCGAGTTGGCTGGGCGAAGGGTCTGATGTGAAGACGATTCTGGAACGGCAAAAGTTAGTTGAGGAACTGCGCGACAAATTGGATTTGCGCGAGGACCTGGCGGTAACGGGAGAAGCACTCCGAGCGCGGATGAATCCGGAGATATTACTGGAATGGGCGGAGGGGAAATCGATTTTGCCAGGTGGCGCGATTTGGCGCGGCGTGATGGCGTTGCTAGCGATCGCGGCGGCGTCGGGCATCGTGTATTGGATAGACAGCGGGACGCTATGGCCGCTGTTAAGCGTTTTTGCGGTGGAGGCCGTTGTTCTGGCGTGGCTGTGGCGGCGGGCGCACAGCGTGATGGAAGGCGTGGACTGCAACGCGGAGGGAGTGCTGCTGTTCGCTGAGATTCTGGCGCGGCTGGAGCGAGAGCCGTTTGCGGCAACGCACTTGAAGGAATTCGCCGCGGAATTAAAGAACGGAGATGAGCACGCTTCCACAGCGATCCGGAGATTCGCGCGGATCGTGAACTGGATCGATGCGAGCGACAGCGGGCTCGCGAAGATGTCGGAGCTGCCGTTTCTGTATAGCGTGCAGGTGGGAATGGCGGCGGAGGCCTGGCGCCGGCGATGGGGCGCGAAGTTGCGGCGTTGGGCGGAGCTGACGGGAGAGATGGAGGCGCTGCTCTCGCTGGCGGGGTATTCGTACGAGCATCCGGCCGATCCGTTTCCGGAATTTGTTGAGGCAGAGGGCGGGATCGGATTTTTTGAGGGCGAAGAGCTCGGACACCCATTGCTCGCGGCGGAAAAGTGCGTGCGAAACAGTGTGCGGCTGGATGCGAAGACGCGAGTGCTGCTGGTGAGCGGGTCGAATATGTCAGGGAAGAGCACGTTTTTGCGTGTGACGGGAATTAATACCGTGCTGGCGATGGCGGGGGCGCCGATTCGCGGCAAGCGGTTGCGGTTGACGCCGCTGCGGATTGGGACGCGCATTCGGAGCACGGATTCGTTGCAAGAGGGACGGTCGAGTTTTTACACGGAGATTTTGCATATTCGGAAAGTGTTTGACGCGGCGAATGGAGCGGTGCCGATGGTCTTTTTGTTTGACGAATTGCTGGAGGGGACGAATTCGAAGGACCGAAGGATCGGAGCGGAGGGGCTGATTCAAGGGTTGCTGAAGCGGCGGGCGATTGGGATTGTGACCACGCACGATCTGGCGTTGACGGAAATTGCCGCAGCGGTGGGGAATGTTATGCGGAACATGCATTTTGAGGATCAGGTGGCGGACGGGAAGATGAAGTTTGATTACCGGTTGCGCGAAGGAGTGGTGGAGAAGAGTAATGCGCTGGAGTT
Source organism: uncultured Acidobacteriota bacterium (assembly GCA_963718785.1). Classification (GTDB taxonomy): domain Bacteria; phylum Acidobacteriota; class Terriglobia; order Acidiferrales; family UBA7541; genus Acidiferrum. Next base: position 731,284 of record CAVQZW010000002.1, read on the forward strand.
GATGAGGTTGATTGGGTTGGAGACGTAGGGTTTATGTGTTGAGGAAAATGATGTTTAGCGGGATCCCTGCCCCTACCGGACGCGACGCGTGAGCCCTCGCAAAGTCTCCAGCCTCCGACAACTTCGCCGCTACGCGATTGCGCGTAGCCTTTTCAAGGCCACCAGCCTGCCGCGGGCCATTGCGCGCCTGGGCTTTGTCCAGGCCGACCCGATGCGGGCGCCCGCTCGCGCCCAGGATCTGATCCTGGCGCACCGCGTTAAAGACTATCGCGCCGGCGCCCTGGAGCGCCGCTATCCGCGCCTAGCGATCGAGGAGGCCTTCTTCTTCAACTACGGTTTCCTGCCTCGCGAGACCCTAGCCCTTTTGCATCCCCGCGGGGCGCCACCCACGTACGACGCATGGGACTCCAAGATGCAAACGCGCGCCGAAGAGGTGTTGGCTTTTGTGCGCCAGCATGGTCCCACCTACCCCAAGGACGTGCAGGCGAACTTCGACCATAGGCGCATCAGGCGCTGGGGCGCCGACCTGAATGTAAGCAATCATCTACTGGAGGGGCTGCACTATCGCGGGCTGCTGCGCGTGGCGCGGCGCGAGGGCGGCACGCGGGTGTACCAAGCGGTTGCGCACGCGCCGGGCGAAGATAGCCCTGAGGCGCGGCTCGCGCGCGCCGGCCATTTGCTGGATATGGCGGTGCGACTCTACGCGCCGCTTCCTGAGGCCAGCCTGGGTTATGTGTGCAGACTGCTGCGCAATGGAGTGCCGCACCTGGCCGCCGAAGTGCGGCAGCTCCAGAAGGACGCCAAAACTCGCTATGCCCATGCCCAAGTAGACGGAATGCTGTGGTTCTGGCCGCAGGACGAGAGCCCCGTGGCCGCCCGGCACGTGGTCGACGACAAGTTGCGCTTCCTCGCGCCCTTCGATCCTGTGGTCTGGGACCGACGGCGCTTCCAGTTGTTCTGGAACTGGGAATACAAGCTGGAGGCCTATGTGCCAGCCCACAAACGCCGCATGGGCCATTACGCGATGCCCATGCTATGGGGTGAGCAAATGCTGGGATGGGCCAATCTGAAGGTGGTCGATGGACGGCTGAAGCACGAGCTGGGCTTCGCCGGTCTACAGCCGCGCGGCAGAGCCTTTCGGCGGGCGCTGGACGAGGCGTTGCAGCAGATGCAGGAGTTTCTGGAACTCTAGAGCACGCAGTTATTTCCTACAAATAGATGACGGGGCGGCCGGCTCACGCACGAACGAAAAAAACAGAAGCAGGTCCCTCGCTTCGCTCAGGATGACAGTTTCATTTTTTTATAACGTCTGAAACCTTTTTAGGCGGCAGCGATGCGGCGGATGAGATCTTCTTGTTCGGATTTGCTTTCGGCGCCTATGGTGAAGGCGTCGAGGAGATTCAGGCCTAGCGCGAAATTCAAGGCTTCGTCCTGACGGTCGCGCATGGCGCCCTGGCCGAGAATTTTCATTCCGATAATGCCCTTTCCTTTTGCGCGCATTTCCTTGATGACGCTAACAACCGTTTCGGGATCGGCGTCCATCATGGCACCGATGGGATTGATGCGGACCAGGTGAACTTCGACCCAGGAAGACTGCGTGGCAGCGCGAAGCGCTTCGATGGAGTGGCAAGAGCAGCCGTGAGCGCGGATGATGCCTTTTTCCTTGGCTTCGCTGAGGACGTCCATGACACCTTTGTAACGCTCGGTCCAGTCGGCCTCGGTTAGGCAGTGCATGAGGCAGAGGTCGAGGTGATCGGTGCCGAGTTCGCGGCGGAAGCGGTCGAGGTCGGCGCGGGCGGAGGCGGCGTCGCGCGCCCAGGTTTTGGTGAGGACGGTGACTTTGTCGCGCGGAACGTGTTTCAGGGCTTCGGCGACGTGGGGATGGCTGCCGTAACTGTCGGCGGAATCGAAAAAGCGGAGGCCTTGATCGTAGCCGTTGAGCAGGAGGCGGGAGAGTCCATCGATGCCGAGAGCCGTTTGGTGAGAGTGATGGCCGGAGCCGACCGTGCCGGTGCCCATGGCGAGGCGGCTGGTTTGGATGCCGGTCTTGCCGAGGGTGATGGTGTCGGTGGCGCTAAATTTGCGAGGGAGAGGCTTGAGGGTTAGAGCGTGAGCACGGCGGGGGAAGGCGGCGGAGTGAAAGAGGGCAGCGCCGGCGGTGCAAGCGGAACGAAGGAGAAATTCGCGGCGTTTCATGCGGCCTCCTCGGAAAGAACCTTCGAGAGGATGGTACACCGGGTTGGACGGTGAGGGGAGAGCGGCGGTTATCAAAAATTGCGGATGCTCGATTAGCGAGGCAAGGAGCCTGTTGAAAGGACGATAGGGCTATTTGAGGGGCGAGACGGGGGAGTTGGTTTCGCTGGGCTGAGGGAGATGGGCTTCGAGAGACAAATTCGTGCGGATGAGCGATTCGACCTGGCTCCAGACAGCGGGATCACATTCGATCTGGATGTGGGGCCTCATGAAGAGGCGGTCCCACCAGGGATATTGACCGCAAGTGAGAGGCTTTTCTTTGTAGTCAGAGCGGAAATTGCCGAGGATGCGGGTGTGCGCGGGATTGGCAGCGCGAATTTGCGGCTGGCCATGGAGCATGCCGTCGAGCTGATAAAAGTTGACGGCCTGCGAGACGTTGGCGGGAATTACGGCGTCATTTTCGCCACGCTTGGAAACGCTGTCGACCTGGATGGTGAGAATCACGGGAATGCCGTCTTTTTCAAGCTGGCGGGCGAGCTCGACTGTTTCCGAAGCTCCCCAGCTGTGGCCAAAAATAATGATGCGGGCGTTTTGCTTTTCTTCGGGCGAGAGCTTTCCGTCGCGGTTGGCATCGAGCTGATGAAGGACAGCATCATGTGCGTTCTTGCCGCGGTGATTCTCAAACGTCTGAACGAAAGCGGCTGAAGAGTATTCTTCTCGGAGGCGCTCGGCGAGCTTGACCTCCGTGTGAACGCGGTCGTCGTGGCGAACGTAACCGCCGACAAAACCAATGACAACGACGGGTTGCGAGGAGGAAGCGCCTGCAGGAGTAGCGTTGGGCTTTGAGCTCGCCCCACCGGAGGCGACAACCAGCGAAAAAATCAGGAACAAGACCCGGAACGAGGGAAGCATGCGCTGCACCACAACAGGGAAACTACATCAATACAGATGAAACAGACAATACTAGAGTTGCGCGAAATGAGAGCGGAGAAAATGGTACGTAGATGAAAAAAAGAGTAGGCGGAATGCTTTAGTACTCACAGGACTCGAAAGGAGCGATCTGGCAGGCTATGGAATCGGTGCGAATGAGAAAGCGGTGGCGCGGGTGCTACCTGAGGGCAATGTGCCGTTGGCGGCGGTCGAGGTGGAGCTATTGAGCCGGGCGGCCTGCAAGAGTGCCCAGTCGTTCCTGAAATCAGGCATGATCTCGCGGCTATGCTTGGGACTATTCAGGTAGTGATGGGCGCGCGCGAGGGTGAGCGCGTAAGCCCACTGGGAATCGGTGCCGGTGGCGAAAAGATTGCTGGCGCTGAGACCGAGCCTTGAAGGTTTCCCGCCTTCCGAAATATCCAGCCAGAGAGCGCCATTGGCATCGAGCGAGAGCGTGCCCGCGCGGTCAAGGTACTTGAAAAGACGGCCAAGAAAGTTGCGGTCGGGAATGATTTCGCGGCTGACCGCTTCTTCCGCTAGCGAACCGAAATTTTCGCGATATTGCTTCCATTCTTCCGAGGTGCCTACGAGTTGGGCACTTTCTTGATCGACGACAGCCTGAAGCTGTTGTTGCCGTGGGGCGTCATTGCCGGCCTTGGCTTCGCGGATTTCCTGCTTGATGTCCGAGGATTCCGCGTTGGGATGCTGCTCCAACTCGTGTTCAGGGCTGAAGCGGGCGGTAAGCAAGTAAGAAGCGGCCATGAAGGGAAGTTCGTGAGGAGCGAACACGGCCATGGGCACAAGGAGTTTTTTGGAGCGGTAGAGCTGCTCGGTGCCGTTGCGGCATTCACTGCTGCGCTTTATGGTGCCGGGGAGTTGCGCGAAATGGAGCACGCGGAGATGGGCCTCGGGATGGCGGTCAGCGTAGTGGGTGAAAGAACGGGCGATGGCTTTCGGAGTGATCAAGCCGAAGTCGTTGAGGTAATCCGCGCGGGTAGCGTGAGGATAGTAGGAATTGATGACGCGGCGGGAGAACGTGGCACAGTTCTGCGTGACACCGTTGAAGTGGTTCTGGTTGGGAAGAGAATTGAATCGCGCGATGAAAGCCTGGTCCTGCTCGACGGAGGTCTCGACGACGAAAAGATAGATGCTGCGCTCGAGGGTGGCGCCGACCATTTCGCGCCACTCGGAGCCGCTGCCGGTGCGGCAGGTGGCGCTTTCACAATAGCCGGATAAAAAATTTGTGCGATAACGTTCCTCAAGGGCGTGCTTGATTTTTTGCGAGCCGAAGAGCGGGCGATTATGAGGATCTTCCACGCCGTATAAATAGATAGAGAGCGGGACGATGTTCCACTCGTAGGGTTGGTCCTCGCCGAGAGTGGTGTAGTTGCTCATGACGGAGCCTTGCTCGCCGGGGCGGCAAAGGCGGAGCTTCACCGGCGTTTCAGGGCAGATACGGGAAAAAAAGACGGCGCTGTGGCCTGAGCCGGTGATTCTGGCAAGACTGGTGTCGAGGGATTCGTTCAGGAGGACGCCGACGTCGGCACGAGCGGGAGAAGCAGCGATGCCTGTCAGGATCAGTACTAGAACCGCGACCATTCTAATCGCGAATACAACCTTCCCACCCAGAATCGGGGCGAGGGCGGTCCGAAGGCGAATTTGAGACAGTTTGGGCAACGCGATCGGTCTCCTTTAGGCCGAAGGCTCAAGGTACAAGTCTACCGTTCCTGGGCGAATCGGGGGAACGTTGTACGGGCTGGGCTAATAGTGCTTTGGGCAAATAAAAGCCAGCACTAAAGGACAGGTGCTCTTCCGTAAACCATTGAAACAGAATGACCTATCGTCATTTCTTGGATGCGGGCTGTTTTCAAAGGGTTGCGCCCCTTTAGGGCACTTGCGACGGCCAAATGACATGGCTTTACCCTCAGCGAAAGCTATGAAAAACAGCTCATCCTGATGCTTAAACCCGGATCGGTGTGGGATGTTGCGCCGGGTTCGGCCTCAAGAGGAAGGCAGTTTGTGCGACAGCTCACTTCAACCGGAGGGGGATTTGAGGCATCTCATAGCTGGTGGAAGCCAGTGGCTGGCCTTTCCTTGCTGTGGCGGTGACGCGATGCCTGGACACCAAAGGGGGGTGCGACGGTTCTCGTGGTTGGCCGGGGCTGCCGGTTCGGCTTTCGATCTGCGCAGGAAGTAAAAGGCAGGCTTTGCGGGGGAAAGAGCGTCTGTTAGAATGTAAGACTCGGTTTTGCAATATCTCAGAGAAATCAGAGAAAAATTACCGGCTGCACAAGACAGCCTAGTAGGAAGAACAATGGCACTGAAGTGTGAACTATGCGGCAAAGGGCCGCACTATGGCAACGTCATCAGTCACGCAAACAATACAAGGCGTAGACGGTGGAATCCGAACCTGAAGCGCGTGCATGCGTTGATCGAAGGCACGAGAAAGCATGTTCGAGTTTGCACGGCCTGCATCCGCGCTGGCCGCGTGAAGAAAGCTGCCTGAGCACCACACCTTGAACCCATCGCAAGCCAAAACCAGCGTGGCGGTGCGCTCGCACGTCTCCAGGAAATGGAGGAAGCGAGCGACAATGCTGTTGCCCGCACTGGCGATGGTGTTTGGGATGGGCAACGGATGCAAACAGAAATCGCAGCCGGCGCCGGATGTGTGGGCGGTCGTGAACGGCCAAGAGATCAAGCGCGATGACGTGGACAAGTATTACCGGACGCGGGTGAATCCGGAGGGGCAAGAGCCCTCGCAGGAAGAAGCGCTTTCGCTGAAGCTCAATGTTCTGGACGAATTGATCAACAACGAAATTCTGCTGGAGCGCGCCAAGAAACTGAACCTGGAAGCCAGCGACGGTGAAGTGGAAGACAAATTCACCGAGATGAAGAGCCCGTACACCGAGGATGAGTTCCAGAGACAACTGAAGGATCGCGGGGTAACCGTAGACGATTTGAAAAGGGACTTGCGCAGACAGCTTTCCATCACGAAGTTATTGAACCGCGAAGTCGTAGCGAAAATCTCGATCACGGACCAAGACGTCACCGACACCTACAATTCGAACAAAGCGCAATTCAACGTCGTCGAACCCCGCTACCGGATCTCCGAAATCGTTGTCACGCCGCGCAAGGAACCGCAGATCCGCAACCTGAAGAATGACGACGCAACGAATGAAGTGGAAGCAGAACGAAAGATTAAGATGCTTCAGGACAAACTGAACAGCGGCGCGGATTTTGCGCAACTGGCGATGGACTATTCCGAGGATATGAACTCCTCGGCGATGGGCGGGGACTTGGGCTATGTGCCGGAATCGGCTTTGAATCAGGCCGATCCGACCCTAAAGAGGGTTGTACTGGGAATGAAGCCGGGGCAAGTGAGTCCGCCGATGCCGACGCAGGGAAAAGATGGCACCAGGATCGTGATTTTGAAGCTTATTTCGCGCGAGTCCCCGGGGCAACGCAATATTTCCGATCCGCAGGTGCAACAGACGATTCGCGACACCTTGCGCAACCATAAAGAGCAGTTACTTCGCGCAGCCTACCTGACGATTGCGCGGGATGACGCGCGTGTGACGAATTACCTGGCGCAGCAAGTGATCGAAGCAGCCGGAAAATTGCCGGATGCGGCAAAGACGGACTTCCCGAGCAAGTCAGCGGGGCACTGAGCCTTAGCAGCGCATTCAGCCGTCTAACTTCCCTATACTCCTATCCCACCATGGTGCGGCGTAGCGCTTCGCGATTCATGCCTTCCGGAGTTTCCCCTTTATTGACATAGGTGTAGCCGAGACCGACGGCGGCGCGCGGCATGGCGAGTAGATTGGAAAGGTCGAGATGCCGTTGCACTTCGACGATATAAGCCAGGCGAATCTTTAGGTAGAGACCGAGCAGGCCGAGAAATCCGTGAGACTTGCGCAGGACGCCGAGCACTTGATCCGCGGCCTGCGGCTTCTCAAAGACGCGAGAGAGAACTTTGGCGGTTTCCTTTGTATCGGGATATTCTTCGCCATCTTCAAAGGCTTTGCGGGAAGAGGCGTAGCGTGTAGAGAGGTTGCCGTTTTCGTAGAGAGCGAGCCAGAGAACATCATCGTCCGCGTTGCAGCTGGCCAGAGTTGTGCAAGACAGGCTTGTAGAGAGCGTTAAGGCCAGCGATTCGAGAATGCCCAGGTCAAAATCGTCTGTTTGCTGATCGTAGACAACAATCCAGCCGGAGACCTCCGGCGTGACGTAGGCGCGGCGGCCGAGTTCCTCGAGCGCAGCAACGATGTCAGATTGCTGTGCGCCCTTCACGGAAACGTTGGTATACCAATTCCCCATGGCGGCTCAGGAAACGATGCAGAGCACTTCGCCTGCATTGACGGGCTGGCCTTCTTTTACATGGAGACGCTCGACAGCGCCGCCTCTGGGCGAGCGAATTTCGTTTTGCATTTTCATTGCTTCGACGACGAGCAAGCCCTGTCCAGCTTCGACTGTGTCTCCTTCTTGAACAAGGATGCGGATGACTTTGCCGGGCATGGGAGCGAACACTTGCTGGCGACCCTCGGCTTCGAGCGCGTCATGCTTGCGTCCGCGCCAGGCGCGGGGATCGGCAACTTCGGCGGTAAATTCGTGAAGGCCGGTCTGGAGTTTCAGGGCACCATCCGGCAACGGGGTGACACGGATTTCAAACGCTTGGCCATCGAGCAAAAGCGAGAGGGTGTGCGGAGCGATTTCGACGACGTCGGCGTCAACAGGTTGACCGTCGAGCAAGACTTTCCAGCGGTCTGCTTCGCGAGCTACTTCCACGGTTCGGAGTTTCGTGCCAGCGGGGCCAGTAAGTTGAACCTCAAATTTCATAACAGGGGGTCCAACTGTTGGCGCCGTCCTTCTTGCTTCCAACGAGAGGGCTGAGAAGAGTCTTGGCTCCGAGGAGAATTGCCAGAGGGTGTATCCGACTGACGAATTTGCCAAAGAGCGGCGGCAATGGCGGCGGCATCTGCAGCGCGGTTTGCTTTTGGATCATCGGGCGAAGCGTGGGCGTCCGACAGAGGCCGTTGAAGCAGTTCGTCGAGCCACTTGGTGTGAATCTCAGCGCGAAGAAAATCCGGTTCGGCAAGAATGCGGCGGAAAAGGCCTGCATTGGTCTTGATACCGGTGATGGTGTATTCCTCGAGGGCGCGGCGGAGACGAGCGATGGTTTCTTCGCGGCTGTTGCCCCAGGCGATCAGTTTGCTGAGCAGAGGATCGTAGTCCATGGGAACGGTCCAGCCTTCGTAAACGCCATCATCGAGGCGAATGCCCGGGCCGCTGGGAGCGTGGCGCGCGAGAATTTTTCCCGGCGAAGGGAAGAAATTGTTGTCGGGATCTTCGGCGTACAGGCGAACTTCCATGGCGTGGCCGCGTGGCGTGATGGTCTCCCACGCAAAGGGCAGACGATGTCCTGCGGCGATGGCGATTTGCAGCTTCACCAGATCGAGTCCGGTCACTTGTTCGGTGACGGGATGCTCGACCTGAAGGCGCGTATTCACTTCCAAAAAATAAAAATTGAGGTGAGCATCGACGAGAAACTCGACTGTACCGGCATTGACGTACCCACCGGCACGCGCCAGGCGGACCGCGGCATCACCCATCTTTTTGCGCAGCTCCGGTGTGATGACCAGAGAAGGAGCCTCTTCGATCACTTTTTGGTGGCGCCGCTGAACGGAGCATTCACGTTCGCCGAGAGAAACGACGCGGCCGTGGGCATCGGCGAGGATTTGAATTTCAATGTGGCGCGGTTTTTCGAGATATTTTTCGAGATAGAGGCGGGCATCGCCGAAGGCATTCAAGGCTTCCGAGGAGGCGTCGCGCCAGGCGGCAGTAAACTCGGCGTCACGAGTGACGACACGCATGCCCTTGCCACCGCCCCCCGCAACGGCTTTCAGTAAAACGGGATAGCCCATATTTTGCGCCAGCGCCTGGGCGTCATCGGGACTCTCGATGGGATTGTTCGCTCCCGGAACAGTTGGCACATCGGAGCGGCGCGCGAGCTGGCGGCCTGCTGTTTTCGAACCGAGCGCTTCCATGGCTTCTGCGCTGGGACCGATGAAGGTGATGCCCGCCTCCGTGCATGCGCGAGGCAGCGCAGGGTTTTCCGCAAGAAAGCCGTAGCCAGGATGGATGGCGTCGCAACCGGAGCGGCGCGCGACATCGATTATTTTTTCAATGCAAAGATAACTCTGGCGCGAGGGCGCGGGGCCGATGGGATAAGCCTCGTCGGCGAGGCGAACGTGAAGCGATTTGCGGTCGACTTCGCTGAAAACCGCGACGCAGCGAATGCTCAGCTCGCGGCAGGCGCGCAGGATGCGCACGGCGATTTCGCCGCGATTGGCAATCAGGATTTTCCGGAACATGGACCTTTGGTGTTGCTCCGGGATTTTAGCACGAGCAATAACGCCGCCGAGCCGCTGGCGTGGGCGTGGTGTCTAATTGTTTGGCTCTGCGAGGTGAGCGCACAGGCGCTGGAAAATAGCTGGCGTTAACCGCCAAGAGTAATGTCCACCTCAAATTGGTTGGACCTCGGAACGCCGCGCGGCAAAATGCTCACCTGAGTCAGTCGCGGGGTATCGAGCAGAACGTTCATAATCTTATTGAGCGCGATGGTTTCCATAAGGTAACGGGCTGACAGGCCATTGGGCACAGGCTGCCCAAGTGGAGTCACGTCAAACGGAGCAATTCCGTATTTATTCTTGATGCTCGCAACGATGCTGACTAGGTCTTCCAGATTCTCCCGCTCGATACCGCAGAATCTCATGCGGTCCAACAGATAGTAATCCAGAGAATATTCCCGGACAGTTGTGGCCATGCGATCTCCCTCGAAGCCATGGGTGTGGGGGGCTCCGGCTGGGCCGGAGGGAAGGTTCGCTTCGAGGATAGAATCGGCAGAAGCGGGGTTCAACTTTAGTGGGCAGGAATGGCGCTTAAGAGAAAATCGGCAAAAGGTGCCTAGCGCTGGACAGAAGATAACGGACGGAACTCGGTCTAGATCTATAAGGGTATGTTGCCGTGTTTCTTGCGGGGGTTGGTGTCGCGCTTATTTTCGAGGGCGCGGAGCGCGGTGATGATGCGGGGGCGCGTTTCGGACGGCTCAATGATGGCGTCGATGTAGCCTTTTTCTGCGGCGACAAAGGGATTGGCAAAGCGGTCGCGGAACTCGGCGATTTTTTCCTGACGCAGACGTTCGCGATCTGCCTCAGGTGCTTTGTCGAGTTCACGTTTGTAGACGATGTTGACGGCGCCTTCGGGGCCCATCACGGCGATTTCCGCCGACGGCCACGCAAAGTTGGCGTCGGTGCGGATGTGCTTGCTGGCCATGACGCAATACGCGCCGCCGTAGGCTTTGCGCGTGATGACCGTGATTTTGGGAACGGTGGCTTCGGCAAAGGCGAAAAGAAGCTTCGCGCCGTGCTTGATGATGCCGCCGAACTCCTGTTGCGTGCCGGGCAGAAAGCCAGGAACATCTTCGAAAGTAATGAGCGGAATGTTAAAGGCGTCGCAGAAGCGGACGAAGCGCGCGCCCTTTAGAGATGCATTGATATCGAGAACCCCGGCGAGGAAGGTCGGCTGATTGGCAACAATGCCGACGGGGCGGCCATCCAGACGGGCAAATCCCACGACGATATTCTTTGCGAAGTGTTCGTGGACTTCGAAAAAGTATCCGTCATCGACAATCGTGTGAATGGCATCCTTAATGTCGTAGGGCTTCTGTGCATCGGCTGGAACAAGAGAATTCAAGGATTCGTCACGCCGATCCGGCGAATCCGAGGACTGGCGGCGTGGGGGATCATCGACATTATTCGAAGGAAGAAAACCCAACAGCTCGCGAATCATGGCGAGACAATCGGCGTCGTCCGCGGAAACAAAGTGGGCCACGCCGCTCTTTTCGTTGTGCGTCATGGCGCCGCCAAGCTCTTGCTTGGACACTTCCTCGTGCGTCACGGTCTTGATGACATCTGGACCGGTGACGAACATATAGGACGTCTCGCGAGTCATGAAAATGAAATCGGTAATCGCAGGCGAATAAACCGCCCCACCCGCGCAAGGTCCCATGATGGCGCTGATCTGCGGTATCACACCGCTGGCAAGCGTGTTACGGAGGAAAATGTCGGCGTAACCGGCGAGCGAGGCGACACCTTCCTGGATGCGCGCGCCGCCGGAGTCGTTGAGGCCGATGACGGGAGCGCCCGCACGCATGGCTAGATCCATCACCTTGCAAATTTTGCGCGCGTTGGCTTCCGAGAGCGAGCCACCGAACACGGTAAAGTCCTGCGCGAAGACGTAGACCAGCCTGCCATCAATGCGGCCGAAACCCGTGACGAAGCCATCGCCGGCGGGGCGCTGCTCCTGCATTCCAAAATCCACGCAGCCGTGCCGGACAAACTTGTCCAGCTCTTCAAACGTGCTTTCGTCGAGTAGCAAATTTATGCGCTCGCGCGCGGCGAGCTTCCCGGCTTTGTGTTCGCGTTCGCGGCGTTCGGCACCGCCTCCGGCTTCCGCTTCCGCGGATTGACGGCGCAATTCTTCCATGCGGTCGTGATGCTTTTCCTTAGCGCTTGCGGCGGCGTTTTTCTCAGGCAAACTTGCCTCCGGGAGATTCCGGCTCATTTTTCGCGAAGATGCGCACGGCGAGGTGCGTGGCGAGCCAGACAGTGCCAAGCAGCAAAACGACTCCGAGAACGAGTTCCGCACCGATGGCGACGATGCGCTGGAGGGGCGAGTCGAGCGACGTAACGTAGACGGTGGCCTGCACGAGAATAAACATTGCGCCGAGAGTCATCGCGACGATGAGCACGGTGGTCAAGACGGAGGCGACGATCATTTTCATGAGGCTGTCAGGGCGCACTACAGGCGCAGGGAGAAGGATAGCGCAACTGGACGAAAATCAGAATGCAGCGGCGAGGATTGAGCAGGAAGTTGGAAGCTCGGCCCTTTCGTACCGAAGCTCAGCGCAGCCCGGACCAATCGTCGGCCACCAAGATCGAATCGCTCGGATTAGAAGGATCGTATTTCACGCTGGCGGGCTGGCCCGCGACCAGCCGCTCGAAACGAATCTGACCTTCGAGACCGGTAATGTCCTGCGCAGTGTGATACGTGACGCCGGAAATCGCGTAGCTATATGTGACAAGATGTCTCGGCCGCAAATCAACGATCGGGCGGGCGCGCGAACCAAACAATTTTCGTTGCACGTCGCGCGGCTCGGGCGGATGTTCGGCTAACTCGACGACTTGCCCCTCCGCGATGCGCCCAATCTGATTCAAATGGAGACGACGACGCCTCTCCACATCCTCGGGCTCCTCCGCTGGACGAAAAAAGGCGTAAGCGATCATGACAATCGCCGCGATCGCAGCGCCGCCCATGGCGAGAACAAGTTTCCAGTCGGCAAATAGAGATTTCAACTATCGATCCCCAAAGATGCGAAGGAAGTGTGCGGTGAAGGACCAGCGTGCAGCGGCAGAATCATACTCACGACCAACGAAACTGCGGCCTTCTCCGGAACTCTCCATATAGATATGTAGTTTACCGAAACAGTCGCAATGCGGTGAAACTACGTGTGCGCAGCATGCACCGGATTGCGCAACACGCCAACACCGCCTACGCTTACATCAACGATGTCTCCAGCGACGAGCGGGCCTACGCCAGCAGGTGTCCCCGTGGCGATTAAATCGCCGGGGAAAAGTGTCATCACACGGGAGATCCAGCGAACGAGGAATGCCACCGGATAGACCATGAGAGATGTACGCCCGGATTGGCGGAGCGCGCCGTTGACAAGCAGTTCTACCAGGACATCGGATGGATCGAGCTTCGTTTCGATGTGCGGGCCGACGGGACAAAACGTATCGAAGCCTTTCGCGCGCGTGAATTGAACGTCGTTTTTCTGAAGGTCGCGCGCAGTAACGTCGTTCAGGCAACTATAGCCCAGCAGATAAGAGAGCGCGTCGTCGGAGTCCTTCAGATGCGCGCAGCGACGGCCAACAATCAGCGCCAGTTCACCTTCGTGTTCGACGCGTTGAGATTGCGGCGTAAGAACGATCGGCTCACCTGGCCCGATAATGGCGGAAGACGGTTTAAGAAAAATGAGCGGTTCCTTGGGAACTTCATTGCCAAGTTCAGCGGCGTGAGCGGCATAATTGCGCCCAACGCAGACAATCTTTCCTGGTTCGACAGGCGCGAGCAGGTGGACGTCCTCGATCGCCCACGAGCGCGAACCTGGAGACCAGGGATTCCACGGAGGGCCTGAAATCTCACGGATTTGGCCGCCTTCGAGCAGCCCATACAGCGGAGCAACCGGATGCGGCGCGGGAGGAGCAAGTGGAACAAATCGGCAAAATTTCATTCGCTGTCAACTCGGATGATGATTGGGATGATGATTCGGTTGAGAAATAGTAGACGCGCGAGCGCGCCGGATAATGGTCCAGATCCAGGAGAGAGTCACGACGAGCATGTACAAGACAGCGCCAAGCATGAAGATTTTAACGGCGCTAAACCGCTCCGCAAGCCGCGCGAAGTACATGCAAAGAACGCGATAGAAAATGCTAAAAATGGCCCACGAGACGAGACTTGAAGCCAGCAGTTCTCCCGGCAAGCGCCAGAAGCGGATAACGGGAATCAGTGCGATGAGTCCCAAAACCGCCACGGCGGCAAGATTACGAGCGAGCGCAAAGTCCTCGAGAACAGGTACACGGTTAGCAACAATCACCCAAGCGCCAAGCGCAAACGAGAGGACGGTGCCGACATAGAGGCCCGTGCGAACGGATGTGTTCCGGAAAGGATGGAACAATTCGTACGCGGGCAGATGTTCGCGAACGGTCATCAAACGACGCTCTCCAGGATGGACGTAGTGTAAAACCCGGAGCTACCGAGATGGTTGCGCGACATCCACCGCGGCCGCTGCGCTGGCTTCACTCTCGTTGCCAGCACGATCGACCGCAGTCACGGTGTACCAGTAGCGGTGGCCGGGCTCTACAGACGTATCACGATACGCCGGTGCAAGCAACAGATCGGGCGTAAGTAGCACACCTCGTGTGTCCTGCTGCTCACTTCGATAGACGCGGTATCCACCCAAATCGGTTTCCAGATTGATAGACCAGGAAAGGTCCACGAGGACGGAGCCAGGCGTGGCTCCGTCAAGAACTGCCGCGACCAGATTCTGCGGCGCGGCTGGAGGAAACGTATCGCGAGGGGAAACGATGGCAGGGGCCGAATCAGAAGACTCGAGTGGATTACCATCGACGAGTACGGCACTTCTGACGATGTAGAGATAAGTCTTGCCAAAATCGAAGAGTGTGTCGCGGTAGGTGCTCTCGTCCGACGCAGAAAGCAAAGTGAGCGGCGACTTCCATTTAGCTTTCGACGGATCCGCTGTCGCGGCCACCGCTGAGGAGGGGTCGAGTTCCCCTCGATAAATTCGATAGCCAGAAAATGCACGGATCGAATCGCCACCGGAGGTCTGAGCGGGAGCCGTCCAGCTCAACTCAATCGCGGGCTCGGTGACACGGACTTGCAAGGATACGATTGCTTCAGGTACAGGAAACATGCGCACAGGAACACTGTTGGAATTCCCCGAAGCGCGCTTCTTAGCGGCTCGCGTGCGGACAAAGTAGAGAAGCGTTCCGCCTGAGTGCGCGCGCGTTTCCGCAGGAGCGACTGGGTCAATGAATTTAACATGTCCTTCCGAAACGTAGTTCTCCACGAGCGAACCCGGGATCGTGTACACCACGCGGAAAGATTTTGCATCCGGAGAGCCGTCAGCTTTTGGCGTGCCACGAACGATTTCGACCGCAGGCGGCGATGCAAGCCGATCGCCCGTGATCGTTCTTGCCGGCAGGCTGAAAACGAGCTGTACTCCGTCTCCCGCCTGGTGGGCAGCGAGGTCGGTGATCGCGACGGGAACAGGCGGCGCAGGTGGAGTGGGCTCCCCTGGCGCGCCGCAACCGGCCGCAAAGTGCAACGCAAGACATGAAACTGAACAAACGGAAGTTGCGATGCGGACGTTTTTATTCTGCAACGATCCAAGCTTCCGCAAGATTCGGATTCCCATTGTTCGATTTTCGGAGTTTACAGAATATAGCGGCTCAAATCCTGATTCTTTACGATGTCCGCGAGCTGTTTGGTCACGTAAGCGGCATCGACTTTCACATTCTTCTTCTTCAGGTCCGGAGCTTCGAAGGAAAGTTCATCGAGAACCTTTTCGAGAATCGTATGCAGGCGCCGTGCTCCAATATTTTCCGTCGACTCGTTCACGCTGGTGGCGAAGCGCGCGATCGCCGCGACCGCGTCCTCGGTAAAATTCAACTTCACGCCTTCGGTATCTAGCAGCGCAACGTATTGCTTGATGAGCGCGTTTTTCGGTTCTGTAAGAATTCGGATGAAATCTTCTTCCTTGAGCGATTGCAATTCCACTCGAATGGGCAGCCGCCCCTGCAATTCCGGAATCAAGTCCGAGGGCTTCGTTACGTGGAACGCCCCGGCAGCGATGAAAAGAATATGGTCCGTCCGAATCATGCCGTAACGAGTGTTAACCGTCGTGCCTTCTATGATCGGCAGAATATCCCGCTGCACGCCTTCGCGAGAAACGTCCGGCCCGTGTCCCGATTCGCGGCCCGCCACTTTGTCGATCTCGTCTATAAAAATAATTCCCATCTGCTCGGCGCGCTCCACGGCGATGCGCGTCACCTGGTCCATATCGAGCAGCTTGTTTTCTTCCTCTTGAATCAGGTACTCGAACGCATCGGCAACGGACATCTTCCGCTTTTTCTTCTGCTGCCCAAACAGCCCCGAAAGATTGGAGAACATGTCCTTCATGTTGACGTCCATGTCCTCGACGCCCTGATTCGAGATAATTTCAAACGAAGGCATGGCGCGCTCGCGCACTTCGAGGTCCACCATACGCTGATCCAGCTTGCCTTCGCGAAGCTGGGTCCGCAGTTTTTCCCGGGTGCGCTGCGTCTGCTCGCGTTGCGCCGCGGCTTCCGTTTCCGTCGTGCCAGGAGCGGGGGGCGGCGACGGCGGAAGCAAGAGGTCCAATACGCGTTCTTCAGCAGCCTGCTCGGCGCGATCGGCAACTTCGTCCAGTTTTTCCTCGCGCACCATGTCAATGGAAGTTTCCACGAGGTCGCGGACCATCGATTCCACGTCGCGCCCAACGTAGCCAACTTCCGTATATTTCGAGGCCTCCACCTTGACGAAAGGACAGCCGGCGAGGCGCGCGAGACGCCTCGCAATTTCCGTCTTGCCTACACCCGTCGGACCAATCATCAAAATGTTTTTGGGAAGCACATCTTCGGCAATTTCAGGCGGAAGTTTTTGCCGACGCACGCGATTGCGCAGAGCCACAGCGACGGCTCGCTTCGCCGCGTTTTGCCCAACGATATATTTGTCGAGCTCAATGACGATTTCTCGCGGCGTCATGTCATCAAGCGCGGGAAGAAGCTGTTCCTCTTCGACGGGCGCGGCGGCCCCGTTGCCGCCCGGTGTGAAAACGATCTCTTTATCAGTCTTGCTGGCCATGAAGTGTCCAATCCCTTTGTGTGCTATCCCTGATGTGCTGTCTGGTTGATACGCTGCCTGTTTGATGCGCGAATGCGGCCCGGCGTATTATCTCGCGCCCGCTAGAGTTCTTCGACAGTAAAGTTCGCATTGGTATAAATACAGATCTCGCTGGCGATCCGCATCGCTTCCATGGCCAGATCCTTCGCGGCGAGCTTGGAATGCTTCATTAGCGCGCGTGCCGCCGCCAGCGCATAAGTCCCCCCGGAGCCTATGGCGCACAATCCGTCGTCAGGCTCGATCACATCGCCATTGCCGGAAAGCAAAAATGTGGATTTTGAGTCCGCGACGATCAGCAGCGCCTCAAGATGCCGCAGCGCACGATCCTTGCGCCACTCTTTGGCGAGCTCAACCGCGCCCTTCTGCAGATTTCCTGAGTGCTCCTGCAGCTTCCCCTCGAATCGCTCGAAAAGCGAAATGGCGTCGGCCGTCGAACCCGCAAAACCCGCAATTACTCTATCGTTGTATAGCCGCCGCGTCTTTCGCGCGGTGTGCTTCATCACGTGGTCGCCCATAGTCACCTGCCCATCGGCGATCAGCACTGCCTTGTTATCCTTGCGCACGCACAGAACCGTAGTGCCATGCATCTGCGCGCTTTCCTGACTGTTACGCATTCCACCATTATACAGCGGCGGAGGCAATATGCAGAGGCGAGGCACGGCCAACCCGCATTTGGCGGTCAAACGCTTCGAAAAACGCGAGGTTACTTTCTTTGGCGGGGGGGGTTCCAACCGCTAGAAGGAGGGCGGCGGTGGAGCAGGTGGTGGCGGATTTTCCCCTAGAGACTTTTTTCGCAACGACTGAAGATGCTCTTGCAGCGCCTTCACATCTCTTTGCAGTGTCTCGAGGTTCCCCGTCAAGCGATTGATTTCTTTCTGCTTTTCCACTTGTTGTTCCGCGGGAGTCTCCAGCAGCTCTTTGTGCAATTTGTCGAGGGCGTCGATGTCTTCCTGCGTATCGATTTGCGTTTCCTTGAGCATCTTCTCCGTCTCTTCCGGCGTGTCAGGAAGCTTGATATCCAGAGGCGGCTCCTTGCCAGACTTCGCGTCCGCCTTACGGGCAGCTTCCTTTGCGGCCGCTTCCGCGTCGGCTGCCCGCTTGGCTTCCTTCTCCGCCAGATAATTGTCGGTCGGTGTTCGCAGCACTACCACGTCGTCGTTGGTCCAGACTTTGCGCCTCTTGACGGGCAGTGCGCCGATTGGTGGCTCCGGGTCGGAAGCAGGTTGTGAACTCGGCGGGGATGCCGGTGCAGGGGGGGGTGGAGGTGGCTGTTGCGATTGCTGCTGTTCTTGCTCAGTGGCGGCCGAAGCATCGCATTTCACAACGCCAAGAAAAAACACAGCAACCAGGGCTAGAGAGGATACGCCAAGCTTCTGAGAGGTTTTATCTAGCTTCATTCCGTGAAGTCCTATCTCTATTGTCGAATTTCATGGAAGGACAGAACTTTGTACGTCAAAGTTGCTTCCGCAGTGTTGATCCATGCGCAATTGTAGATAATCCCGTTGCCGTGCCCTGTGTTGCTAAAGGACGCGCTCCCCAGCGATGGGCCGGGTAATAGAACCCCTGAAGAGTTGCGCGTCTGGGCAATAAACATGGCGCCGTTGAAAGTTCCGCCGGTCAAGCTCGAGTTTGCGCTTACGGAACCCTGCCCTACGACCATGATGAGTCCGTCCCAACTCGAGTCCGAGGTGTACGTGAAATTCCCCGTTACAATCAGCAGCCCGTAACCCGTGAACCCACCTGTCAGATTGAAATCGCCATCAACGAATACCGACATGGGGTTTGACGCAGACATCCCCGCCGGCAAACTGGTCTGGTCCGCGGGGCCTGCGAGCCGTACGTCCGTGTATGGCGCAAAGCTCTGGACGTACGCATCCAGCCCTTTGGGTGTTTGCAAACTTGTGGGCAGCGATCCGCCAAGATGCGACACGCTCGCGGGTGGCGTTGACCCCGTGTAATTGCCCAGCCGTGTGGGTGGTATTCCGCTCAGAACCGTCGTGACGTCGGAAGAATCCGGAACCCAGATCGCAGGCACATTGGATGAAGATCCTGACGCGGTGCAAGCTGGGTCTCCCGTGTCCGTGCCATCGATATGAAACAAGGTGTGATCGGGTCCGGTAAAGGAGTCCGAATAGCCATCCAACGTCAGCGCCGCCGGAAACGTGAGGTTCACAGCGATAGGCGCTACCAGATACTGCAAAATCTTCTTGCTGCCGGTGGGCAAGGAAGCCATCGCTGTGAGTTCCAGGGCCTGCACTGACGTCGCTGTCGGCCCTGCCACCAAGCTCGGCCAGGGATTCAAGGAGCTGTTGAGATGGAATGGATCGAAATAAATAGTCGGGGTGGCGTTATAGCCGTCGGAGTTCACCTGCAAAAAGAGCGACTGCTCGCTCGCCGCATTTATCCGCACCCATTTGAAGATCGGCCCCGGAACGATAAGGCTATCGTTGTCCCAAATGGAGGGCCTGGATACCCAGGATGTGGTCGACGCCTCCACGCCAAATTCCGTCACGTATTCCTTATCGTAGAAACTGTTGCTCTGGTCCCAGGGAGCGATATTTTCAACCGACGAAAGTCGATTGGTGACGTACACCGTCTGGCCCAGTGGGAGATTGGGGGGGACGACGGAATTGCCAAAGGGGTTCGGATTTCTTGGGAGCAATCGTCCTCGCGCTTCTTCCAAACCCGCAAGCGCCGCGTAGTATACCGACGAAGAAGTTCGATAATTTGCGCCGAGGGCCGTCTCCGTACCCGAGGAAACCAGCAGTGCAATCGCCACGACGCTGATCAATAGCAAGACGAAGATCGCGATCAGCAAGGCGATGCCATCTTGCGAGCGGCGGCGCCTTTTGTAGTCTCTCTTCATTCGAGCATCTTCTTCTTGTCGCAACTGTCTCAATTCTTGGCCTAATACTGAATCGGGTTCATGCTGTGGCCCCGTCCGTGCAATTCGATCAGCCGAACCTGGCCAGTCTGCGCATCTTTCGTCGGTGCCATGACGATCAGCGTGATTTCCACATCCGTGATATACGCTGGTGCATTGTAAGACCCCGACGATGGGCATGGCTGCGGTGGTCCATACGGCGAGTAACAGTAATAGCTGAAAACGGGCACCGGATTTCCGCCAGGAAACATTTGCGGATACACCGCTTGGAATTGCGCAATCTGGGCGGGCGAAGCGTTGTTCATCACGTTTTGCACGTAAGGAACAAACGAAGCCGCGGTGGTGCCCGCAGGGTCCGAAGTGGACTGTTTATAGGTCTGGCTGCGAGACAAAGTGTTTCCTTGCAACTGATACCGCGTCCATTCCACGCCGTCCATGCGCCAATAGTCCACGTCACGTTCGACGATCAAATCAAAATCACTGGGAGTGCTGCAGGTTCCGCCGCCGCCCGTCCCTATCTGGCAAGGTGTCGGAGGACTCGTCGTATAGCCAGGGGACCAGGCCACAGGCGTGATGGAATAATAATTCGGGTCCTCAGTATTCGGGTTGAACGCATACTGATTCTTCGCTGGATACGCCGAGCCATTCACGTCGCGCACCATCTCGTCCAGACCAAACCGCGCTTCCTGAAACGAGTTCAGCACTTGCGATTCCGTCTGGTAGCGCTGCTGGGCAACCGAAAGGAGCGCAAATGCCGCGCCGCATAACAAGATGAAGATCACCGCGGCGATCATCATCTCGATGAGCGAGAAGCCTTGTTCACTCCGCTTTTGACGAACGTTTTTCATTTTGAAAGAATCGTGTCGAGGGTGACCGGGTTATAAATTCCGTTGCCGCCGACTTTTCTTGTTCCCAGAATGAAGCGTTTCGAGGTGACCAGGCCGTTCGAGTTGGTCGTCGTGATGACAGCCCACCGGACGTCGTACACCAGCCCGAACGGATCATTCGGATCTTGATAGGTGAAGCTGTAGTTCGCTACGGGCGAAGCGCTAAAGTTGATCACCAGTTGGTTGTAGAACAGCGAAACGGGGCTGCCAACGACAGCGTTGTTCTGTGTGGGATCCCCGAGATAGCAAGTAAACGTTTGGCTGTCGAGCGTTTCAGTGAAGGCTGGGGGACTGAACGACATATTGAGCGGCTGGCTCAAAAAGCGGTCCATCTGCCGTTGCGCGAAAACCAAGGCCGATGAGTCGTTGCGATTCGCCGAATTCGACCCAATCGAAGCAGGCACCAACTGCGCCACCGCGACTATCCCAACGAGCAGGATGACGATCGCAATCAAGACTTCTGTGAGCGTGAATCCACGCTGTCTCCTCCAAGCCCTAATTTTCTTCCTTCGAGTCTGCGGATTCTTCATCAGTTTAACCTGCGAAACGAATCAACTGACCCGCTGCCAATTCCCTGCAGAGGTCGCCGTCCACACCTGCACCGCGCCCGACGGCATCGTTACAATGGCGCGGTAACCGGCGTTTGGGTCATTGGGATTGCCGATATAAAGCGCATAAATACTCAGTGTGTCGATAACCCCGCGCTGATCGTAGGTGATGCTGCCATTGGCGCCCGAAACGACCGCGTAGGGCAGTGAACCTCCTCCTGGACCGAGCGCGGAAATGATGCCAGCCGGATTAGGCACAGCACCCGCCGACAGCAAAGTAAAGGTTCCTCCCACAATCATCTGCGGCTCCGCCCCATCCGCCGCTAGATTGCCGTTGGAGTCCACCCAAACCTGCCAATTTGAGCCCACATGTTTGATCTGGCAGCTGACTTTCGTGTTTTGCCGAATGGCATCGAATTTCGCGAACTTCAACATCCCCGCCAGTTGGGAAGCAGTGGAGTTAAGCTGGTAACTCTGCAAAGAACGCACGATGACGGGAACGGCTAAAGTAGTGATGACCAGGAGCACGGCCAAAGAAAGCACAAGCTCCACCAAGCTAAAGCCATTTCGAGGGCTTCGGCGCAGGGGCACGAACTTGGCGCTCAGTATCATTTTGGAACGACACCTGTAAGCAACGCTCCGCCAATCTTCTCGGAACACGCCTAACTTACTAAGATTAGTACATTTTAGCAGCAAAATCCCATAGGTAACACGTACCCAAATCCACACAGCCATAGGACTAGTAACGGCAGTACTTCTGGGCTTGGGGCGAGCCCAGCCGGCAGGGACGGCGACAATCCCGCTACCGTTTCGAAGAGCAGCGTCCCCAACGTTCTCAGGCCCGCGCCGTGAATCCCCCCCCCATCTTACTGTTTTTAATAGACTTATTTCGCAAGCCCAGCAGGCACACGACACACAAACACACGCGCCAATCAGACTCCACTACAAAACAAAAATTTTGTGCTTGAAGCTCTAATTCTTGTCGCTCTTGTTCTTTTTAGCCCCGGCGTCGGCCGTTTTCTTTTGCAGGGACGACTTGTCGAAGAAATCATCTGGAAATCTCTGATTGAAGCTGCAGGACTCGTAGAAAAACTGCGCAGCGCGCCGCCCGTTGTGATCCCGCGTCACTTGCATCGGGGTCCACACGGTGTCCTTCAACTGATAGTTCGTATAAATGGTGACGTCGTCGTCGCGCTCGTGCGTCTCGTCATTGGTGGTGGTCACCACACTCCGCACCAGCAGTCGTGTGTTGTGGTCCACCGCCAGCCGGAATTCCCGTCCTTCGCTATCCGTTAACTCCACCCAATCCACTTCCTTCAGATCGACCGTATCACTTCCGCCAAAGCGATAAGCCCATCCCGGTTCTTTCAAACGTATCCGCAAAATGTTGTCGATGTTTCTCTTCACCTGTTCTTGAAACTCGGAAATGGATGTAACCGGAAGTTCCGTAACCCCGCTGCGATCCAGCGTCCACCCGCGATCGCCGTTGTACAGCGCAACGATAAGTCCGGCATGCGACCAATCCAGCCCGTCCACGCCGATCACCGTATTGATAATGCTTTTCAGATTGTGGCTCTTCGCCGAGTACTCCAGCCGCGCTTTGTCGGGGTACTGGCGGTAGTCCGTGAATCCCACGTACCCGGTGATATCCCCGTTGTGGCCGAATTGCGCCCGCGTGCCCTGGCATTCCCCCTGCCGGGTTTGAAGGTAGCCCGCGGCTCCTTTGGCGTTGATCAGATCGCTCAGAATCTGTTTGGCCCTTGCGGCGCTCTGTTCCGGCATCATGGTGTCCGGATTTTGCGCGGCTGCTCGCGGCGCAAGGCTCGCGCCTGCGAATAGCACAGCCGCCGCGATTAGAGCGAACTTCATCCGCACAAGACAGATCCTCCATTTACATTGATGATCTCTCCGGTAAGGAAGTTGGCCAGGTCCGAAGCCAGAAAGAGAATCGGCCCCGCAATTTCCTCGGGTGTCGCCGGACGCCCTAGTGGAATCGCCGCTGCTACCGCTTTCACTCCAGCCTTCGTCTGAATCACGGGATTCGACATATCCGTTGCCACCCATCCCGGCGCAATCGAATTCACAAGAATGTTGTGCTTCGCCAGCTCCGTAGATAGGCCTTTGACCAGGCTGATCACACCGCCCTTGCTTGCGCCGTAATGCGTGTGCAACGATTCGCCTCGCTGTCCCGCCGTCGACGTAATCGGAATGATCTTCCCCGACTTCTGCTTGATCATCTGCGGCACGCTGAAATGAATGAGTGAATAAACGCTTTTCAAGTTCACCCGCATCATTTCATCCCACTGCTTCTCGCTCATCTGTTCAATGGGCAAATCCTCGATATTCCAAATCCCCGCGTTGGCCACCACAATATCCAGCCGCCCGAGCCGCGCAACGCACTGGTCCACCAATTTTTTATTGTCGAGATGGCGCCCCGCATCCGCTTTGAACGCTTCCACCCGCGTTCCGTGCTTTTTTGCTTCCTGCTCGACCTGCAGCGCGGCATCCTTAGCCTTGTTGTAGCTGAAAATCACGTCCGCGCCGGCCTGCGCAAAAAGTTTGACCGCCGCTGCGCCAATCCCGCGCGAACCACCGGTGATGAGTGCCGCCTTGCCCGCCAGTGAAATCATCCAATCCCCCCAAGTTTGAAAAACGAAACTCGAATTGCCAAACCTCAAGCTTTTTGAACCGGCGCCACGCGCGCCGCCGCCACGAAATCGCGGAACAGCCGTTCCGAAAGCGCGTCACCGAACATTCGTTCCGGATGCCACTGAACTCCCAACACCCAATTCGCGTCGCCAGTCCACTCCACACCCTCGATAATTCCGTCCGTCGAGTGCGCCGTCACCCGCAGATTCTTCCCCGGCTTAGCAATCGCCTGGTGGTGTGAACTATTGATCTTTGCCGGCTCCCCAGCGGCGAGTTCTGCCAGCCTGCTCTGCGGCTCGAACTTCGCACCGTGAACAGGATCATCAGGGGGTTCCGGCGAGAGGTCTTTCTTCCGGTGCGCGGTCACAGTCCCCAGCTCCGATTTCACATCTTGAATCAGCGTCCCGCCCAGGTACACGTTCAGCAGCTGGCACCCGTAACAGATGGCCAGGACTGGCTTCTTCTCGGCAAACGCATGCGCCAGAATAGCGCGGTCGGCCGCTTCGCGAGGCAAGTCCGCAGGAGCGGAAAGACCCGCATTCACCGCCCCATATTCCGCTGGCTCCACATCCGCAGGGCTTCCAGGCAGAACGAACGCATCCATTGCGGGAATCACTTGCCGCCGCTCGTTTGCATCCTTCAGGGGGATGAGTACTGGTTCGCCCCCAGCCTTGCGTACTGCCTCCTCATAATTGGCAATCTTGGGGCGATTGTTCTGCGCTTCTTCCTCAGACGTTCGCCAGGGGATCCCCACACGGGGCCGGATGGGAGTTTCGGGGCTCATGGAATCCCAAATCGTAGCATTCGCAGGAGAGTGCGGCAACCCGGCCTTTCCGGCCTGGAACCAGCCGGGGCTCGGGGATTCCTCAACCTAGAGGAGGCTTGCTTTTGCGGCTGGACCCGTCCAGGCAGTAGTCTGGACGCTGAAAAAAGGCTGGAAGGCTTGCGAAACGGTTCGTTAGATGGTCGAACGACGGCGCCCGAAGCGTTACATGGCCCAGTTTGCGACCCGGACGCGGCTCCTTGCCATAAAGATGCAGATGCGCCGAAGGTATCCCCAGCACTTGGGCCGAATCCGGCAGTTCTCCGATGAGATTGATCATCGCCGAAGCTCCAATGGCCGTGGTCAAACCCAACGGCAGCCCGCAGATCGCCCGCAGATGGTTCTCGAACTGGCTGGTCACCGCTCCCTCGATCGTCCAATGCCCCGAATTATGAACCCGCGGCGCCATCTCGTTCGCCAGTAGCTTGCCGTCGCACTCAAAGAACTCGATTGTCAGTACACCTACGTAATTCAATGCTTCAAGCACCTTGCGCGCCGCATCCTCCGCGGCCTTTTGTATCTCGGGAGCCACGCCCGGTGCAGGCGCCAGGGACAGCCGTAGAATCCCGTTGCGATGATGGTTCTCTACGAGCGGATAGAACGCCGTCTCTCCAGCCTTGCCACGCACAGCGATCACGGAAAGCTCCCGGTTGAAGCTGACAAACTTCTCCGCAATACAGGGCTGCTTCGGCAGTCCTTCCTTAGCGGCTTTCATATCCTCCGCCGTCCTCAGAATCCATTGTCCCTTCCCGTCGTAGCCCATTCGTCGGGTCTTGACCACCGCGGGCAGCCCCACTTTTTTGATTGCAACATCAATGTCATAGGCAACCGGCACCGAGGCAAATTCCGTCGTGCCGATTCCAAGCTTTTCGAACAATTGTTTTTCTTTGAGGCGGTCTTGCGCCGTCTCGAGCGCCCCCGGCGGCGGAAAAACGGTCACCTTTTTGGCCAGATGTTGCACAGCATCTACGGGAACATTTTCGAACTCGTACGTAACCACCTCGAGTCCGTGAGCAAATTTCTCCAATGCTGCGCGATCCGTAAAGTCTCCGGTGACTCGCGGCGCGATCCGCCCGACCGGAGCTTCAGGAGACGGGTCGAGAAAACGGAATCGCAGCCCCAGCGGGTAACCCGCCAGCGCAAGCATGTAACCAAGCTGTCCTCCGCCCAGGATCCCAATGCTCACGCGCGCTTCCTCTTTTTCTGCCGTTCTTTTTTGTGAGGAAGCGCCGCAGCCGACGGATCAGGGTTGGCAAGAACGCGCCCGGTTTGCGCGCCGCGGAATTGACGCAGCGCCTCGCGAATGTGCGGATATTTGCCGCCAAGAATGGCAGCCGCAAGCAGAGCGGCATTGATCGCGCCAGCCTTGCCGATCGCCAATGTGCCGACCGGAATGCCTCCCGGCATCTGCACAATCGACAGCAGCGAATCCAGCCCCTTCAAAGCCTTCGATTCCACCGGAACCCCGAGCAGGGGAAGGACGGTCTTCGAGGCCGTCATTCCCGGCAAATGTGCGGCCCCGCCAGCGCCGGCAATAATCACTTCGATCCCGCGCTTCTCCGCGCTCCCCGCATACTCAAAAAGCAGGTCCGGCGTACGGTGCGCCGAAACGACGCGCGTTTCATAAGGCACTCCAAGCTCCGCAAGCGTCTTCACGGCGTGCTCCATCGTCTCCCAATCCGAAGACGACCCCATAATCACGCCCACAAGTGGATGTGCGCTCGCAGATTTCTCCGCTCGCTTTCGGCCATTCGAGCGCCTCTTTACCCTGGAACTTTTTCTGGTCATCGCCATTCAGTGCGTCGGGAAGAACTCTATCGGAACCCGAGCCCGATATTCTACGGTGTTTTTCAACGCGCGGCGACCTGCGCGCGGCTTTTCCAGTAGTGGCGCAGTTGCCCGACAAGATAGAGCGACCCGGCGACAATCACGGCATCATGCGGCGCGGCCCGTTCAAGCGCGTGCTCCAGCGCAGCTTCCGGCTCAGGAACAATCGTGAGGTGCGCGGCGTGATGAGACGTAATCTCCGCCAGTTGTGCCACGGAAATGGCCCGAGTAGTGCTCGGCTGCGTAAAGACCACTTCCGCCGCGTGGGGAAACAAAACCCCGGCAATTTCGTCAACAGCTTTGTCGCGCAACGCACCGAACACCAGCCAAATCTTTCGTCCCGCAAGGTTCTGCTCCAAAAATGCAGCGAGCTCTCTCGCCGCCGACGGATTGTGTGCGCCATCCAAATACAAATCCGGCTCCGACTGCACCTTCTCCAGCCGGCCGGGCCAAACCGCTTCTGCGATCCCCTGCGCAATAGCTTCGTCTGAGATGCGATAGCCGCGCTTCTGCAGATACCGCGCAGCCCCCACGGCATTGAGGCTGTTTTGTATCTGAAATTTGCCAGGCAGCCGCGGCGCAAGCTCGATCGCCCAGCCGGATTCCACCTCAACAACAATCGCCCGGCTGCAGCCGTTTTCCATCCATTCTTTTTCGACCCGAAACGAACTGGCCGTCTCGATGATCGGGCAGGCAAGCTCCCGCGCACGCGTTCGAATCACCGCCAACGCTTCCGGCCGCTGTTCCGCCAGGACCACCGGAACACTCCGTTTTAGAATGCCCGCTTTCTCCGCGGCAATTTCCGCCAGCGAATGTCCCAGAAAATTTTCGTGATCGAAATCCACGCGCGTGATGACCGTGATAGCCGGGCTCAAAATATTCGTCGCGTCCAACCGCCCGCCCAGCCCCACTTCGAACACGCCAAAGTCCACTCGAGCGCGAGCAAAATACTCAAACGCCATCGCCGTCACGCACTCAAAATACGTCGGATGCGCGCGGAGCTGCCCCGCTGCCAGCAACTCTTCGTTCAAAGCCTGAATACGTGTAAACGTTTCGGCAAACGCCTCGTCGCTTATCTCTTCGCCGTTCACGCGAATCCGCTCGTTGATTTTCTCCAAGTGCGGCGACGTATTCAGCCCTGTTCGAAACCCCGCTCGCCGCAAAATCGATTCCAGAAACGCCGCCGTCGACCCCTTGCCATTCGTTCCCGCAATATGCGCGGTCGGATAAGCCCGGTCCGGCCGTCCCAGCCGCCCGGCAAGAATCGTTATATTTTCCAAGTCGAACTTTGCCGCAGCTGCCTGCGTAGGCGCCGCCAATTCTCTTCCCAACGAAAGCAGGTAGCGAACCGCGGCTTCGTAATTCATTTCAGCCCAGAAGAAGATCGAAGGAGTTGGAGAGAAACGCTTTCAAGTCTTTTCGGTGAACGACGGCGTCAAGAAATCCGTGTTCCAGAAGAAACTCCGAGCTCTGGAAACCCCTCGGGAAGTTTTTGCCGGATGGTTTGCTCGATCACGCGCGGTCCCGCAAACCCGATCAGTGCGCCTGGCTCAGCAATATTGATGTCGCCCAGCATCGCGAAGCTGGCCGTCACGCCTCCCGTAGTTGGATCGGTCAGCAGGGAAATGTACGGCACTTTGGCATCGTCCAGCCGCGCCAGCGCCGCCGACACCTTGGCAAGCTGCATCAGGCTGATCGTGCCTTCCATCATGCGCGCTCCGCCCGAACACGAAACAACCACCAGCGGCTGCCGCGACTCGATCGCCAGCTCGATTCCGCGCGTCACTTTCTCCCCGACCACCGCGCCCATCGACCCGCCGATAAAATTAAATTCCATGGCGCAGCATACGACCCCGCGGCCATTCAGCCGCCCTTCCGCCGTGATGACCGCATCGTTCATCCCCAATTTCTTGCGCGCTTCTTTCAACCGCGTCGCGTAGGGCTTCGTATCCACAAACTTGAGCGGATCGGTCGATGTCATCCCCACATCGTGTTCCGTCCAGCGCGAGTCGAACAGCATCTCCAGCCGCTGCTTGGCGTTCATCCGAAAATGAAATTGGCACTTCGGGCAGACGTACAGATTGGCTTCCAGATCTTTCCGAAAGACAATCGTGCCGCAGGACTCACACTTCGCCCACAACCCCTCTGTGCGCACCCGGCGTTCTTCGGGAGGCGTTGCGGCATCGATCGATTTTTTTTCTCGCTTAAACCAAGCCATAGGAAAAAGTTGAAAGCCTTCTGATCGTGGTCGTTACAAATTGCAGCCAGTAATCGGGAGCCGCCCGGGGCCACTCCCCCCGCGCCCGAACTAGTAGTCAATTCCCCGCTGCGCCAGTATACCCTTGGTGTAGGGGTGTTTCACCTCGCGCATCTCCGTAACCAGGTCGGCCAGCTCCACCAACTGCGGATGCGCGTTCCTCCCCGTGCAAATCACGTGCACCCGCTCCGGCCGGTTTTTCAGCGCCTCCACCACTTCCCCCGCGTCCAGCATCTTGTAGCTGATCGTATAGTTGATTTCGTCCAGCACGACGAGGTCGTACTTCCCTCCATAAATCGCCTCGCGACCCGCTTCCCAGCATTCCTTCGCCAGCTTGATGTCCGCGGGATCGGTTTCGGCGCCGCCGATTTTCACGAATCCCCGCCCCATCGGGCGAATTTCAAACTTGTCGTCGCCCAGCATTTTCGCCGCATCCAGTTCGCCGTAGTGCCACGACCCCTTGATGAACTGCACCATCAACACGCGAAGCCCTTGCCCCACGGCGCGAAACGCCGTTCCCAGCGCGCAAGTCGTCTTCCCCTTGCCCGGCCCCGTGTAAACAATTAGCAATCCCTTTTCTTCCGGCATAGTCCCTTGCTTCTCTCGTTTAGCTGAGTTGCAGACGCTTCGAGAGCTCCGTTGCGGCCCCGGAAATGCGCTCCTGCGTTGCCGCGGGCAGTGTTGTTTTTGGCGCGGCATGCGGGTCGCGGAGAACGATCCACAACCCGGGGCGGTACACCTCGTCATCGCCGGGACAGATTGCGCCGGTCAGCTGTGTAATCTCCAGTCCGGAATGATCCAGCAAATCCGTCAATACACCGCGCGCATCATCCACCAGATCGCGAAAGCCCTGCGAAACCAAAACAGCATCGACGTCGCGCGGTGTAGGCTGTTCCAGCTGCAGCAAGTCGTAATCGGGCAGCGGTTTTTCGAGCGAAATTTCAATCGCCGCCGAAGGCTGGTCCTGATCGGGAATCACGCGCATGGACATGGTGCGTAACGTTTTACACCAGAGCGGCTATTTCGGATAGGGGCTCCCGGAGAGGATGGCGAAAGCGCGGTAAAGCTGCTCGGCAAGCATCGCGCGCGCCAGCTCATGCGAGTAGGTCATTGCGCTGAGCGAGATTTTTTGCGGCACGCGTTCCCGAAGGGCGACGGGAAAACCATCCGCATCGCCGCACACAAAAATCACCTCGCGCGTTCCCCGGTCGCGCAGCTCCCCGAGCCACTTCGCAAACGCCTCGGACCCGTAGCTCTTCCCGGCCGCATCCAGCAACACCGCCGTAGCCGCGCGATCCGCGTCCAGCTTCTTGATGGCAGCGTCCCCGTCGCGCACTTCCGTAATTTCAATCGGCGACTGCCTCCCGATCCGCTTCACATAATCGTCAATCACCGCGCGCATTTCCGCCCGCCGCGTCTTCCCGAGCATCAAGAGTCTTATTTTCACCAGGGAAGTGTAGCGCGAAGTCGAATCACTCGGTTGGCCGATAAGATCTGAACAGACATGCTTGCACCTGCCAGCTCATCTCCCGGTAAGTTCTACGGTAGATACTGCTGCAGCGTACCCGTCGGCTTATTGTGGAGCTCAAGATAGCTCAGCGCTTTCGCTAGGCGATCCGTAAAGATCACGAGGCTAAGCTTTCCTGAAGAACTCTTGGTGGATCGATACGCGAGACCCAGAATTGTGCCTTCGTCGTAAGCCGCCTGTCCCAACATTTGTGTCGGCGGCATCGGACCCTTTCCCGCTAAGTACTCATCCTGCGGCACCAACCACTCTCCCGTCAGCTCAGCGTGAGAAGTTCCAAGCTTGCTCTGCGCAATGGGCTCGGTGAGGTCCACAATACTGGTCAGGACACCGACAACCGTCAAAAGCACCTGAGGTTCAAATTTCAGATCGACCGCACTCCCGGGGGGACGGTAAATGCCGGCCACCTCCTGAACTGGCGTCAATTCGTCTGTCGCCAAATAGAGGCAATTGATTCCAGGCGCGGGTGGACATTTCGGTGTGAATCGCGCTCCCTTTAGCTGTGCCCCGCCAGGCCACAAGGGCTGAACAGAACCGCCTGCAGGCGAGCCGGGCGGCGGCTTCAGAAGATGGTCAAAAATCACAGCTCGATACCACGGCCCGGAAATAGATCTCTTCGTCAAGCCTGCAAGAGTCTTTACGAGATCCACGTACGGCAGCACGGCGGTTAGGAGGGTATTCCTTCTAGAGCGTTGCTGAGCATGGTAACTATTGCTCCGGCGCTGCCTTCGAGTATGACTTCCAATGGAGTTTGGCCTCCCAAATCAGGGTGAGGGTTATTCAGCCACGCGCGCGCATCCGACTTCGAGACGGTAATGCGCGACACCAGATCGATGCTCTCCTTGATGGGACGCAATTTTTCCTGAAGGCTTGGAGCTGAAGGGGTTTTGTGCAATGCGGGATATTTCACTCCCAATGCGCCAGTAAGCTTGCTGAGCGGGACGCCCAGAAAGTCCGCTACCTCCCTGGCATCGATTCGCCCGCTTTCGGGATCATGTAATTCCCTCTGAGGAATTTCGATCGTCCGCGGTGCCCGCGCCGCATTTAACGCACGCCTAACTCTCGTCAGCAAATCGTGCGCGTTGAACGGCTTCATCACAAAGTCCGTCGCCCCTTCCAACGCTGTAGCGGATTCGATGCTTTTACTGCAAAGCATGAGTACGGGAACGTTCCCAGCCACTCCGCGGATGAGTTCCACCACCCTGGTGCCATTCAGCGACGGAAGATGCAGTGCCGACAAAATCAAGTCTGGCTTAGTGCTGGCAAGCTTCTCTTGGAGCTCTTTCGCCGTCGCCGCCGACTCCACCTCGAACTTCTCGCCTCGAAACAGCTTGGTCAGGCTCTTAACCGTGGCAGCTTCATGGTCAGCAATCAATATTCTCGACATAATCTCAACCTCTTATCAACCCGAATTATACCGTAAATCACCTCCAAGTGGAAGGTCTCCCTACGTCCCCAACCCGGGCAGCTCACTTCAGGCCGTATTTTTTGCGTTTTTCGAGGAGCGTCTTGCGGCTGATGCCGAGCGCTTCGGCGGCGCGGCTGATCTTGTAATGCGTGGCTTCGAGCGTGGCGGCAATCACTTCACGTTCGACATCCTCCAGAGAGCGCAGGCCGGCAATGGAACCGGCAGCGCCGGAAGCCGCAGCGCGGATGTTGTCGGGAAAGTCGGCGGGCTCCAGCGTATCGCTATGCGAGAAAACGACGGCGCGTTCGAGCGCATTGCGCAGTTCGCGGACATTGCCGGGCCAAGTGTACGTGGCGAGCATGCGGCGGGAAGGCTCGCTGAGGTGCGATCCGGGATGGCCGTGAATCGCGCGCACGGTCGCGAGCAAATGATCGGCGAGAGGCAGGATGTCAGCGCGGCGCTCGCGCAGCGGCGGAACAATCAGCGCGAGAACGTTCAGCCGGAAATAAAGGTCTTCGCGGAAGTGGCCGCTGGCGACAGCGGCGGTGAGGTCAACATTCGTCAAGGCTACGATGCGCGCTTCGATGCGCAATGTTTCGGTGCCGCCGAGCCGCTCGAAGGCCCGCTCCTGCAAAACGCGCAGCAGCTTGCCCTGCGCGCCAGACGTCAACGCAGCAACTTCGTCGAGAACGATCGTGCCGTTTCCGCCCAACTCCAGGCGGCCGAGCTTGCGTTCGACAGCGCCGGTGAACGCGCCGAGTTCATGGCCGAAGAGTTCGCTTTCCACCAGGTTCGGCGGAAGGCTGGCGCAATCGATTTTCAAAAAGGGAGCGTCGCGGCGGGGACCAAGTTCATGAACGAGGCGGGCGAGATGATCTTTGCCTGTCCCGCTTTCACCGCTGATCAGAAGCGTCGTTGCAGCGGTTGCTACTTTTTGCGCGAGTTCCAGAAGACGCTGCGAAGCGGGGTCTTCCGCGATCCACGGCAATCGCTCCGTGCTCATTTGGAATAGGCTTCGCCGGCGGCTTGGGAATCGCCGAAAGAATCCACGGAATGGCTTCGCACAGCGACGTCCGGTTCGTCAGGAATCACAAGCTTGGGCGATGTGCGCCAGAGACGCTCGAGATCGTAATAACGCCGTGCCTCTTCGCTGAAGACATGCAG
Organism: uncultured Acidobacteriota bacterium; assembly: GCA_963718785.1. Taxonomy (GTDB): domain Bacteria; phylum Acidobacteriota; class Terriglobia; order Acidiferrales; family UBA7541; genus Acidiferrum. The sequence goes on from CAVQZW010000002.1 coordinate 763,942, forward strand.
AATAAATCCGCCAAAATCGATCAGCGCCCATTCGGCGGAGCCGCGTCCCTCGCGATGTTTCGGAGAACGTTGCATGTGCTTTTCGAGCTGGTCTTCCACTTCGCTGCAGACGGCTTGCACTTGCGGCGTGCTGAACGCCGTGCATATCACGAAGTAATCGGTGAATGCGCCGACGCCGCTCAAATCCAGCACCGTAATTCCGGAAGCTTTTTTGTTTTGCGCGGCTTCGACAGCTAGGCGGACGCCTTGTGGCAGGGTTTCTAATTTCACCGGTATAGGCCTTGTTTAAGAATGTATTCCTCGACGCGCACGGAGACAAGCCCGTGGATGGACTGGCCGCGATTGGCGCGGCGGCGAATGTCGGTTGCAGACACGTCGGTAGCGACGTTTTCCAGCAGATAGACGCTGCTGGCGCGCAGATGCGCGACGACTTGCGACGGCGGCGTTTCCGGTTCTTTCTTTGCGTCGGGGCGCGCAATCAAATCCGGCGGAATCACCAGGCGCAGCGCTTCGGCCCGAATTCCCGGGCGGTTGGCCACGATGAAATCGCAAAGGCCGAGAAGCGTTTCGTATTCTTTCCAGACGGGAATATCGAGAAAAGCGTCGGCGCCGATGATGAAAAAAATCCGGTCCCCGTGGTGATTGTAGGCGTGGCGGAAGTAACGCACCGTGTCGACGGAATAATGAAGCTGCGTGCCGCTGAAATCTTCTCCGGCTTCCGCGAGCGATGGAACGAAGTGCGGATGCTCCGTGCACGCGAGCGAGGTCATCGCAAAGCGATGTGGGAAAGGAGCGAGATGCTGCTTCAGTTTGTGCGGCGGGCGGCTCGCGGGGATGAAATGCATTTCGTCGAAATTGAAGCGGCGGTCGGCGGCTCGCGCCACGGCAAGATGGCCATTGTGAATCGGGTCGAAGGAACCGCCGAAGAGCGCAATACGACGCGGGTGATGTTTAGTGGCGGTGCGATGCGCCTGCGCGGTCGTCAATGCGCCTCCCGAGAGGTGACTGTGTTCAATTTTCTCACGAATTTTTGATCGGCGCTGGGAGCGAATCGTTACCTGGCGCGTTCTCGTCAAGTTCTCCTGAAATGGTGGGCAAGTCCAAAGTCGTTTCGTGCGCGGGGCGCGGAATTCTGTCGAGCGCATCGGCGATGGAACGGACTAGGTCTTTCACCCCTTCACCGGCGACAGCCGAAATCGCGTGGAATTCGAGCTTGCGCTGCTTGCAAAAAGTTTCGAGTTCTTCGAGGCGCGTGCGGTCAGTGGTAGCGTCCAGCTTGGTCGCTACGACAATCATCGGTTTTTCGACGAGCGAGGGACTAAACGCTTCCAGCTCTCCGTTGATGACTTGGAACGAGTGAACCGGATCATCGACATTGGAATCGCTCGTATCAATGAGATGCACGATCAGGCGCGTGCGTTCGACGTGGCGGAGAAAGCGAATGCCGAGTCCGGCGCCCAGGTGCGCGCCTTCGATGAGGCCGGGCAAATCGGCGACGACAAACGTTCGGCCGAGTTCGGTGCCGTGGCCGCCTGTGCCGCCGTCCGCGTTAACGACGCCCAGATTGGGCTCGAGCGTAGTGAACGGGTAGTTGGCAATTTTCGGACGCGCCGCGGAAATCACGGAAATCAGCGTGGACTTCCCTGCGTTCGGAAAACCGACGAGTCCGACGTCCGCGAGAAGTTTTAGTTCGAGTCGAAGATGACGTTCTTCGCCCGGAAAACCGTCTTCATGTTCGCGTGGAGCTTGGTGCCAGGGCTTGGCGAAATTTTGATTGCCGCGCCCGCCGCGTCCACCTTGCGCAATCAGCACGCGCTGTCCAGCGACGGAGAGGTCGGCGAGGGTTTCGCCGGTTTGTCCATCGTAAGCGAGCGTGCCGATAGGGACCTGCAGGATCATGTCTTCGCCGGAGTGGCCGGTGCAGTTCGAGCCTTCGCCGTGCCGTCCGCGATCGGCTTTGAATTCGCGATTGTAGCGGTAGCGGAGAAGCGTGTTGTCGTTGGGATTCGCTTCGAGATAAATGCTGCCGCCGTGCCCGCCATCGCCGCCGGACGGTCCACCGCGCGGAACGTATTTTTCGCGGCGAAACGCGACGCAGCCGTTGCCGCCGTCGCCGGCCTTCACCAGGATTTTAGCTTCATCAACAAACACGGGAATCACTCTCCACAAAAGACAGCCGCTAGGCGGCTGCCTCTAAAAACGATAGCATAAGCGAACGGTCGAGACTGCAATTCCAACCGGTACAGCCTATTCGATGGCCGCGCCAGGAAAACGATACCTGCCATGAAGAAATGGCTCAGGCGACTGCTACTTCTCTCCTTGATCGCCGCTGTGGCGATCGGCGCGGCCTTTTACGTTCTCTACCTTCGGCGAACGCCTTTGCCTCCGGCTGCGCCGCATGACCGTGTTGCGCCTGCCATTTCATCTCTGCCCGGGCTCTCCGCCTGCTGGCTCGAGACTGGAAAAACCTTCAGTAGCTTTTCCATCGGATCGACGGCGGGAAGCATTCTGGTTCGGCATCCCGCCGGCGATTTGCTGATTGACACCGGCAATTCGAGCCATTTCGACCAGGAGATTCGCGGCTACCCATTCGCAACCTGGTTCAAACTTAGATTCCTGGCCGGGCAATTAAAGCCGGAAACTTCCCTATCCGAACTGCTGCGCCGGGTGAAAGAAAACCCGGCAAAAATACGCTGGGTGATTCTTTCTCACGCGCATCTCGATCATTCCGGCGGGCTGATGGACTTGCCGCACATGCAGGTTCTACTCTCACAAGAAGAACTACAGTTCGCTGCTGACCCGAGCGTCCAAGCAAGAGGCTACGTCATTGCTGCGCATGCTGAAAAATTTCCGCCGCTCGGCAAACCCACTTTGCGCTTCGATCCTCAACCTTACGAAACGTTTGAGGAAAGCGCCGACCTTTATAAAGACGGCTCCGTCGTCGTCGTGCCGCTGCGCGGACATACGCCGGGAAGCGTGGGCATCTTCGTGAACCTGTCGCCCAACCGGCGTTTCTTCTATGTTGGCGACGCTGTTGACGACGAGCGCGGCTTCCAGGAACGCGTAGGCAAATCGCTCGTCCTGCGGGACAGCGACAACGACGAAGCGCTTGCCAATCAAATCGTCGCCCGTCTCAGCGATCTGCACGAAAAGCTGCCCGACCTGGCAATCATTCCCGCGCATGGCCGCAGCGCCTACAAAAAATTCTTTCCCGCCGGCCCGCTGAGCTGCGTCTCAGCGCAATGACTGCGCTTGACGCTGCGTCCAACAACCTCGTCATGAAGAGAAATGCCGTCCGTGAGAAACCGGACGGCAGCAAGAACTGACCCGACGGAAAATCCACCCAAGAGAGCAGCCAATTAGTTGACGGCGGACTTGGCTGCGGCGGGCTCGACGCTGATGAAGCGGCCGTGGCGGCCACGGTCAGTGAACTTGACGACGCCGGTGACGAGTGCGAAAAGCGTGTCGTCCTTGCCCTGGCCGACGTTTTCGCCAGCCTGGTGGCGCGTGCCGCGCTGGCGGACGAGAATCGTGCCCGCGTTGACGAGCTGGCCCCCGAAGCGCTTTACGCCGAGCCGTTGTCCGTGTGAATCGCGGCCGTTTGTAGAGGAGCCGCCGCCTTTCTTATGTGCCATGACGAATTTCCTTTTTTCTTGAAGACTTTTTCGCCGGAAAACCGGAGAAGAAAGAATCTTGAATTGAAAGAGATTAGATCTTGATGTCGCTGACTTCGACGGCCGTGAAATTCTGGCGATGGCCGCGGGAAATCTTGTACTGATTGCCCTTCTTGAACTTCAGCACGGTGATTTTCTTGGCGCGGCCCTGCGAGACGATCTTGCCGCTTACGCTGGCTTTGGAAGCGTCGCTGCCCAGGAAGATTTTCTTTTCGTCCGTGTGGACGGCGAGAACCTTGCCAAACGTCACTTTTTCACCGACTTCGCCACTGACGCGCTCGATACGAATGGTGTCGCCCGGTGCGACGCGGTACTGCTTACCCCCGGTTTGAATAACGGCGTACATCTGCCCTCCAAGCTGTAAAGACAAACGTTGATTATAAGGGCGAAGCAGGGCACAGGTCAACGAAAGTATCGCAGATGACTGGAGATTTAGAGTGGAAACAAGAAGGAGAGTGCGGTGGGCGGCGAGGCGGGAAGGACTTCCACAAAGCGGGAACGGGGCGAGGGGAACATTCCTAGCCGCGACAGGAGGGGCGAGAAAGAGGCCGAAATTTGCTGGTTAACAATAACTCTGGAGCCCCCTTGGTTTTGTGTAAGTGTTCATTCTAAAGATAGATGAAGGGCTTTGTTTTGATACACTTATATAAGTGTTCATTCTAAAGGACTTATGTCGAGGGGGCACTGCCCTGGAAGCAATGAAAGCCAGCAGAATGCTGACGGCACTCTAAGAATATCACGATGTTACCTAATTTTATCTATAGACCGAAAGCAACCGAATATCAGGATAAAAAAGCTGTGACCGCAGCGATCTCTGGGGCGTCTATCTAATCAGGTGACGGGCAAAGAGCACGCAACTTTTGTTCCGTTTTGGGTTTAAACTAAGTGGGTGCTTCAGAAGGAATGAGCACCTGAAGGCGCACTAGGCCCCGAGCGGTAAGAAAGGCAGTCTGGACCTGGCAAGGAAACGACCATGAGATATCTTAAATATTTAGCGTTACTGGCGATTTTGGCTTTTGTGGCGGTGGCGCCGTCCCAGGCGCAAGTCGCAGTTGGCGTTGGAGTTGGGCCGGCATATGACGGCTACTATGGCCCAGCCCCGGTTTGCACGTATGGATACTACGATTATTACCCATATGCATGTGCGCCGTACGGCTTCTACGGGCCTGACTGGTTCGACGGCGGTGTATTCATTGGCGCTGGACCCTGGTTCCATGGGTTTTATGGCCGAGGCGGCTATTGGGGCCGCGGAGGTTGGGGGCGCGGAGGGTATGGTCGCGGCGGCTGGGGTCGTGGAGGATATGGTCGCGGCGGCTACGGTAACGGTTATCGCGGCGGATATGGCAACGGATTCCGAGGCGGGTACGGCGGGCGCGGCTACGGCTCACATGGCGGCCCGATTTACCAACGCGGAGGCGGATTCCACGGCGGTAACGGCGGATTCCACGGCAACGGCGGTGGATTCCATGGTAACGCTGGAGGCGGATTTCACGGCGGCGGAGGCGGTGGTTTTCACGGCGGCGGTGGAGGGTCTCATGGCGGCGGAGGCGGGTCTCATGGCGGCGGTGGAGGCCATGGAGGCGGACACCGGTAATTAGCCAAGATTCAACAAGATAAGGGAACGGCTGGCGGCAAATGCTGCCAGCCGTTTTTGTTTTGTGGAGGGTGCGATTATTGGAACCCGATCTGAGAGAGCCAGTGGCCCAGAGTGAGCTCCCTTCGTACCTCAGGGCAAGCAGGGTAAACATGCCGTGCCCCTACGGGCGGATGGCACACGTTTCGGAGCGATGGCGAGCAGCGAGTATTGAGTCTTGGAAATGAGTGTCGTATTGTACGGCGCGTGAAACCCGCCAGTAGGTATTTGAAATTGCGCTCGCAAGCGAGGCGATCCCTGCAGAGGCAGAATTAAGTGCCAACGATTGAGCTGGTTCGGTCGCCGCATGCGCCGGGAGTTAGCCCCGTCACGATCCACTACCGGGAATACGGGAGCGGGAAGCCGCTGGTCTTTTTGCATGGGGGCTGGGGTTATGGGATTTATCCATTCGATGAGCAGATCAAAGCATTTCAGAAGGACTACAGAATTCTGATTCCTGACCGCTCGGGGTATGGGAGGTCGAGGCGAGTGGCGGAACCGATGCCGCTGGATTTTCACCAGCGGGCGGCGGAGGAAACTCTGGCGTTCGTGGATGCGCTGGGGATTGAACGAGCTGTGTTTTGGGGACACAGCGACGGATCAGTGATCAGCGCGAAGATTGGGATGGAGGCTCCGGAGCGTTGCGAGTGCTTGATCCTGGAAGCTTTCCATTTGCTGAAGAAAAAACCGGGATCGCGAGCATTCTTTGAGAGATTTGCGGCGAACCCGGAGGATCTCGGCGAGGAGACAAAAAAATTGTTGGCGCAAGATCATGGAGAAGGGCAATGGCAGACAGCGCTGCGACGAAACTGCACGGTATGGTTTCGGATTGCGGATGCGGTGAAACGGGAGGATGAGGATTTGTATGACGGCGGATTGCGCGGGATCAAAGTGCCGACGATGTTTCTGCATGGGAGCCTCGATCCACGAACGGAGCCGGGAGAAATGGAGCGGGTGTGGAAGGAACTGCCGGGGGCGACGATGAAGTTCGTGGAAAATGGGAAGCATAGCCCGCATAGCGAAGAGGCGGCGTTTGAAGAGGTCAACGCAATTGCGAAAGAATTTCTGCATGGCTGACAGCTAGCAGTCAGGGAGCTCTGGTTGTTTGGGCGACCGCGATAAAAAGCTACTTCATGGCGGCTATTTTCAGAGCAAAAAAATCAAAAATCGAAACGGTAGCCGAGAATCATTTTGGCGATGAGATGATCGGTGGAAGCAGTGACGCCGACACCGAGGCCAAAATTTACTTCCCACTTCGGCGATAAATTCAGATCGATAGCGGGAAAAATCTGGTGCTGTTGAAGGCGCGTGGGCAGGAAGTCCGTGGCCGGACCGACGGAGCCGTAATATTCGATGCCTCCGGTGATTTTTTTGGTGAAGTCGTAGCTGATTTTTACGTTGGGAGAGAAGACGAAGCCCTGGCCCACCGATTGGCCATGCAAGGAGCGGTCGAAAGTTGGGTTGAAATCGAGATACCAACGGCCAAGCTGCTTATCGACGATGGGGCGCATTTCCCAGGTCCAGGTGTCGGTGGAGAATGGGCGGCGCTGGTAGCCGACCTCGTTGGAGAGGCTAAGGCCCACGGGCCATTTCCATTTTTTGGGGACGCTAATGCGGGGGCGGATGTGGTCGCCGACCCATTGAATGCCCTGACCGCTGCGCTCGTAAGTAAAGATGTAGAAGCCGACCTCGAGCCAGTCGGTGAAGCCGTGGGTAATTTCGATGGTTTCATGCTCGGCGTGGTTGGTGGGATAGAGGCCGTCTTCGATGGCTTTGGTGCCGTTGATGGTGAAATTGCTGTGGAGTTCGACCATGGTGTGGTGGGGCTCGACGAGATCATAGCTATAGACCTGGATTTCGTAGTTGTCTTGAGCGCGAGCGGGTACCAGGACGGCTAGAAACATGCCGCAGAGTAAGAGAAAGAGCCGAATCAAAATCTTAGTGGCCACCGTAAGTATCCTCGAATGAATCGCAAAATGAGACTAGCGTGTTTCGTTGGATGCCGCAAAGCCAATTGGAAGCGTTAAAAAAATATCCTCAGATAACCGTGCCGCAATCGATTGATTACAAATCGTTCATGTGCTAGAAACATGGGCACTCGATGATGGTGCCCTGGTAAGTTTGTAGCAACGAGAAAAAACTGAGGAAGACGGCTCGGATTCAAACGGAACTACCCCGCAGTAACGGCTATTCCTTCTGTCAGTCGGTGCACTTGTTGCGCGTGTTTTGATTCCTTAAGGAGGTTCCTCCATGAAGAGGACAAGAGGCGGAGCTTTTATTGTGGGGTTACTTTTTGCGCTGATTCTATGTTTCGTGACGACACCTGCAGCGAATGCACAATCCACGACAGACGGGGCGATAGGCGGGACGGTGACGGATCCGTCGGGCGGCGTGGTGCCGAACGCGACGGTGGTTACGGAGAATCTGGGGACAGGCGCAAAGGAAACGGGAACGACGGATGGGGTCGGCCGCTACCAGATCATTCACTTACAGCCGGGATTGTATTCTTTGGAAGTGACGTCGACTGGATTCGCAGCATTCAAGGCGTTGAAGGTGACCGTGGAGGTCGGGCGGACCACGACGATCGACGCAAAGTTGGCAGTGAAGACGGCGAGCGAAACGGTGGTAGCAACGGCGGAAGCGCCGGTTATGGTGACGGACCGGGCGGACTTTTCGACGAACATCAACAACACAACGATTGAAAACCTGCCAGTCAATGCCAGGAGGTGGTCGTGGTTTGCGCTGAGCACGCCCGGAGCAGTGCCGGACGGCGGGTTCGGACTCGTGAGTTTCCGAGGAATCTCGGGATTGCTGAACAACAACACAGTGGATGGCGCGGATAACAACCAGGCGTTCTTCAGCGAAGAGCGCGGACGGACGCGCATCAGCTATTCGAGCAGCGAGGCATCGATTCAGGAGTTCCAGATCAACACGTCGAACTATTCGGCGGAATACGGCCGAGCCGCGGGCGGTGTGGTGAACGCGGTGACCAAGAGCGGGACGAACCGGATTCACGGGCAAGCGTTCTGGTATGACCGGAATAGCGATTGGGGAGCGATCAATCCGTTCCAGACGCATAGAGTGCCCGGTGTGTCCACACCCGTGCCATTCTTGCCGGAAGACAAGCGGCATCAGTTTGGCGGGGGAATCGGCGGGCCGATCCTGAAAGACAAGCTTTTCTTTTTTTTCAGTGCCGACCAACAATTGCGGCCATTCCCCGCGGTGGCGAACTCAGGAACGCCAGGTGCGATTTTTGCGCCAATAACACAAGCGGAAATCAACACGCTTTCAGGACGCGGCATAGCTAATCCGGCTACAAATCCCGAAGTGGCGGACGCATTGACTTTTCTAACCAATTTAACGGGGACGGTTGGCAGAAGGGGTGACCAGCTCATTCTGTTGCCGAAGATCGATTGGATCGTAAACTCCAAGAATCACGCGTCCTTCACGTACAACCGGCTGCGCTGGAATTCACCGGAAGGCATCCAGACTGCCGCTGTGGTCAGTCGAGGAGTGGAAAGTTTTGGGAATGACTATGTGAAGGATGACTGGGGAGTCGCGAAGCTAATTTCGACGATTGGGTCGACGATGACCAACGAGCTGCGCTATCAATACGGGCGGGACTTCGAATATGAAAACGGCCAGAACGGAATCGCCGGAGAACCAGCATCGCAACTGGGACTTTCGCCACAGATAACCATCAATGACGCAGCGGTGGGTGGTTTCGTTTTTGGCATGCCAAACTTCCTGAACCGTCCGCAGTATCCGGACGAACGAAGGAATCAGGTGGCGGACACGTTGGCGTGGAGCCATGGCACGCATCTACTGAAATTCGGCGTTGACGTGAACCACGTTCATGACGCGGAAGTGAACCTGTTCGAGGGCTTCGGAGCTTATGCGTACACCACTCGTGCGGATTACATCTCTGACTTTGTGGCAGCTGAAACCGCAGCCCAGAACCACACGACGACGGTGCCGCTGTGCACCGCAAACATGGGCACGCCGCCCGTCGCGACGCCAGTAGGATGTTTTTCGAGTTTCGCACAAGGTTTTGGAACTCCCGGGTTCCAATTCTCCACGAACGACGTGGCCCTCTTCATCCAGGATGACTGGCGGATAAAGCCGAGGCTAACGTTGAACCTTGGCTTACGTTATGAGACCGAAGTCATGCCCTCACCTCAGCTTCCAAACACAGCGTTGGCGAACACGGTGCTGTTTCCTTCAGACCGCCGGGATTTTGGTCCGCGAGCCGGCTTCGCCTGGGACACGCTGGGAAATGGCAAGATGGTCGTCCGTGGAGGATACGGAATCTTCTACGGCAGAATCATCAACTCGACGATCTTCAATGCCATTGCTAACACCGCGCAACCCACAGGCCAAAGTACAGTGTCACTGTCACCTTCGGCGACCACACCCACGTATCCAAATGTGATCCCTTCGGGTGGAGGCACTTTGCCGTTCGGGGTGACCGCCGTAGGATTTGCGCCCAATACAAGGTTGCCGATGGTGCATGAATTTGATGCCGAGATGGAAAGGCAGATTGCGACTAATACGGTGGTCTCTGTTTCCTACCTGGGCAGTCTCGGAAGGCGATTACCGCGATTCGTAGACACGAACCTCAACCCGGCGACGGGGGCAACGAACTTCGCCGTGGTGCAAGGAATCGGGACGTTGTTGAGCCCATTCGGCAACGAGGATTTTGTGGGGCAGAGCTTTGCCGTGCCGTACTACGGCGTGCGGACGACATTGACCGGAACCCGCCGACCCAACCCGGCGTTCGGAGCGATCACGAACATCAGTGACAGCGTGAACTCGAAATACAACGCGCTTGTGGTGGCATTGAACCGGCGATTCTACAAGAGCTTCCAAATTCAATCGTCTTATACTTTTTCGCATTCGACTGACTTCGGACAGAGCTCGCAGACGTTCACGGCCGCCAACAACGTGCTTGATCCATTCAACCTGCAAGAGGAACGAGGGAGATCGAACTTTGATATCCGACATCGATTCGCATTCGGCGCCGTGTGGACGCCGGACTTCTACAAAGGCGAAAGCAAATGGATGAAATACGTTGCGGACGGCTACACGATTTCGCCCGTGGTCACCGCATCGTCAGGCGCGCCGTTCACTCCTGGCATCTCGGGAAACGCGCCCAACCCGGCAGGCTTTACGAGCTTCACGGGTGGATTGGGAATATTGGCTGATGGTGGAACGAACCGCGTTCCGTGGCTAGCTCCGAACTCGTTCCAACTGCCGAGAACGTCAGACGTGGATTTGCGCTTGCAGAAGGCGTTTGCGATCAGAGAAAGCTGGAAGCTTACTTTGAGTGGCGATGCCTTCAATTTGCTTAATCACAATAACGTCACAGCAGTGAACACTACGATGTTCACGATTTGTGCTGCCAACGCAAACTGCACGCCATTGGGCGCAAAGCCCCCTGTTAACTCGCTCGTGTTCAACCCCAAATTTGGGGTGCCTACACAATCGAGCAACACATTGACGGCGCAGCGGCAAATTCAAGTGGGTATTCGACTGGAATTCTAACCCAGAGCAATACCAACTCGTAGTTTCTTGGCGGGCGCTTCGGATTTTTCGGGGCGCCCGTTTTGATTTTGTTCGGAGAAGAATTGTTTCGCGCTGCGCGATTCGGTCAGGCGTGGGGGTGGGATTTGTCGTAGATGTCCATGAGCTGGCGGATGGAGGCGTGGGTGTATTTTTGCGTGGTGGAGAGAGACTGGTGGCCGAGGAGTTCCTGAATGGCGCGAAGGTCAGCGCCATCGGCGAGGAGATGGGTGGCGAAAGCGTGGCGGAGAGAATGCGGGTGCAAGATCCCAATTCACGTTGATGAGGCGGACGTATTTTTTGACGATGCGGCCGACAGAACGCTGAGTGAGGCGGCGGCCGGTGTAATTGAGGAATACGGCCTCGGTATGCGGGGAGTCGCGATGACGGCCGCGGCTGGCGGAGGCTTGCGAGAGGAGCTGTTCGCGGAGCGGCCAATACTTGTCGAGAGCTTCCTGAGCTTTGGTGCCGTAGGGGACGATGCGTTCCTTGTCGCCTTTGCCGCGGACACGGAGGACACGTTCTTTCTGGTCGAGATCGGGGTAATTGAGGCCAGTGAGTTCGCTGACGCGGAGGCCGGCGGCGTAGAGGAGTTCGAGGAGAGCGCGGTCGCGGCGGAGGAGGAGGAGGGCTTCATCGGCGAGTTTGGCTGGCGCGCGGGCCGGACGAGATGATTTTGATGGGGCGATTTTTTGAGGAGGCTGACCACCGCTGCCGGAGGCGGGGCCCATTTCCGCGAGTTGATTTAGAAAACCATTCATCTCTTCAGCGGTGAGGACGGAGGGGATGCGTTTGGGAAGCTTGGGAGTGGGAACTAGACGCGCGGGATTTTCCAGCAAGTGGCCTTCGCGGACGCAATATTTGAAGAAGGAGCGGAGGGCGGCGAGTTTACGAGCAATGGAACTTTTCTGGAGACGGTGGTCGTGCAAGTGGCCGACGAATTCGCGGATGGTGTTGTGCGTGACGGCAGTGAGAGCGGGCAGCTCGAGGCCGGGCGGGGAGAGATATTCGAGGAATTGGCCGAGGTCTTTGCCGTAATTGGAGATGGTGTGAGGAGAGGAGTTCTTCACGGCGCGAAGGTATTCGAGATATTTGGCGATAGCTGTCTTCATTGTGTGCCGGGGACTGGGCTACTTTTCCGTTACTTATTATAGGACAGCAATGGGCAGGAGCGGTGGGTAATCAGGAGTTGCGCTTTGTGACAGCGATTACAGGGGCAGCTCGGTGTTTATAATTTAGTTTCAATTGATCTTTATTTGAACGCGTAAAGAAACCAAGCGAATGATACTCTCGTCTCAATTAGCAGACACCCAGATAGCAGAATTTCTGCTCCCCACGGAAAGGGTGCAAGACCCGAACTGAATTCAGAACAGGCAAGTAGGAGGGTTCTATGCGATTCAACAATTTGGCTGGCGGAGTCGCTCTTGTGTTGTGTTTCGGCTCGGCGGCGTTGGCGCAGGATCCGCAACAGCCGCCGACACCTGCTCCGAGTGTGGCGCCGGCAGCTGTGGCGGTTGCGCCAGCGGAAAAGATGATTCTGAGAGAAGGCGCCGATGTGAGTTTGAAATTTGCGCAAGACTTGAATTCGAAGACGGCGAACGATGACGACCCTGTTGCGCTTGTGCTCGATCAGGACATAAAAATTGGAGAGGTGGTCGTGGTGAAGGCCGGGGCGAAGGCGGTGGGAACGATTACGCACGCGAAAAAAGCGGGGATGATGGGAAAAGCCGGCGAATTAAACATGCGCTTGGATTACCTGATTACGGATTCGGGACGGCTGAGGCTGCGCGGAACCAAGGGCAAAGAAGGAGAAGGAAAGGTGGGCGCGACCGTGGCGCTGACGGTTTTATTTGGGCCGATCGGATTGATCAAGCACGGAAAGAACGTGGAGATTAAGCAGGGCACGCCGCTGCTTGTCTATACGGACGAAAATTACGAGGTTCCCGCACCGAAGCAAGCAGCTTCGGGAATCAGCTAAGGCTTGGCGCCGACGGGCGTGGGTTCTTCGGATTGTACTTGAGGCGGAGCTGCGGGTTCGGGAGCGAGTTTCTCCCAGTCGCAGCCTTCTTTCAGACAGGTGTGGACCACGCCGATCTTGGATTTCTTTTCGACGATGAATGGCGCACCGCACTTGGGGCACGGCTCGGGCATGGGCATGAACGGCGTCGTGAAATCGCAATCGGGATAACGCGAGCAGCCATAGAAAATGCGCGGACGGCCGCGGCCACCCTTTCCGGCACTGCCGCGGCGGACGAATTCACCTTCATGGCACTTCGGACATTTGATGCCTAGCGTGATGGGGCGCGTGTATTTGCACTTGGGATAGCCGGTGCAGCCGATGAATTCGCCGAAGCGGCCGTGTTTTTTGACGAGGCCGTTGCCGCAGAGCGTGCACTTTTCGTCGAGCAGCTCGTCGGGTTGCATGGACTTGCGGGTGCCCTCAACGAGGCGGCGCGTGGTCTGGCAATCGGGATAGGCGGAGCAGGCGAGGAACGGTCCGAAGCGGCCGGCCTTGATAACCATTTCTTTGCCGCAGTTGTGGCAGTATTCGATTTTTGTTTCGCCCGGGGCGGCATCGGGCACAGCCGGCGAGAGATCCTGGATAAAATCGCAGTCCGGGTAGCGGGAGCAGCCCAGGAAAAATCCTAAGCGGCTGATGCGCTCCAGCAGTTCGCCTTGGCCGCACTTTTCACACTTTTTACCAGTGGGGATGCCCGCTTTGTAGGAAAGCATTTCGTCGTCGGCGCGATCGAGATCGACGATGAACTTTTCCCAGAATTCCTTTACGGCTTCGCGCCAGGGTAGTTTGCCTTCCTCGATTTCGTCGAGTTCCTCCTCGAGACGAGCGGTGAAGGTGACATCGAAAATATCTTCAAAACTTTTGACGAGCAGCAGGCTGACCCGCTCTCCGAGCATGGTGGGCGAGAAACGGCCCTGCTCTTTGGTGACGTATTCACGCTCGACGATGACGGAAATAATCGAGGCGTAGGTGGAAGGACGGCCGATGCCTTTTTCCTCGAGATCCTTGACGAGCGTAGCGTCGTTGTAGCGAGGCGGCGGCTGCGTGAAGTGTTGATCGGGACGGATTTTGTCGAGCTGGAGCGTCTGGCCTTCGGTTACGCGTGGAAGGGCGTTGCCTTCGCCTTCGTCGCTCTTTTCGTCGTCGGCGGTGTCGACAACCTCGGACTGATAGACAGCCAAATAGCCGGCGAATTTCTGGACCATGCCCGTGGCGCGGAAAGTGTAATCCGCAGCGGAAATATCAATCGTGGTTTGATCGAAGACGGCCGGCATCATTTGGGAAGCCACGAACCGTTGCCAGATCAATTGGTATAGCTTGAATTGATCTTCCTTCAGATATTTGCGGACATCTTCGGGCGTGCGCGTCACATCCGTTGGGCGGATGGCTTCATGCGCTTCTTGCGCGTCTTTCTTGGATTTGTAGTAGTTGGGTTTTTCGGGCAAATAAGCGGAGCCGAATTTTTCAGGGATGAGTTCGCGGACTTGCGTGAGAGCATCCTGCGAAACGTTGACGGAATCCGTGCGCATGTAGGTGATCAGCGCAACGGAACCTTCGTCACCAAGTTCGACGCCTTCATAAAGACCCTGGGCCACGCGCATCGTATTTTTTGCGGAGTAGCGCAGCCGGTTGTAGGAAGCCTGTTGAAGCTTTGAGGTCGTGAAAGGTGGAGGCGGATTTCGCTTCTTTTCCCGTTGCGTGACGCTGGCAACTTGCCATTTCGCTTTGCTGACCGCGGCGACGATCTTGTCGGCGGCTTCCTGATTTTTGACTTCGATGTCTTCGCCCTTGTGCTTGAAGAGCTTGGCTTCGAAGAGGGGCGGCTGGCCGGAGTCGAGCATGGCGTGGATCGTCCAATATTCTTGAGGGACGAAGGCGCGGATTTCCTGTTCGCGCTCGACGATCAGGCGGAGAGCAACAGTTTGAACGCGTCCCGCGGAAAGACCGCGGCGGACTTTGTTCCAGAGAAGCGGAGAAACTTTGTAGCCCACGATGCGATCAAGAACGCGCCGCGCTTGCTGGGCGTCAACGAGATTGGTGTCTACCTTGCGTGGGTGGTCGAAAGCGGCACGAATCGCTTTGGGCGTTATTTCATTGAACGTGACGCGGAAGATTTTCTTCGGATCTATAGCTACAAGTTCTCTCTTCGGTTCGTCTTTCGGCTTTTCTTCCACAACCTCGGGCTTGGCGCTCTTCTTCTTAAAGCGCGAGACGGTGGGTTCCTGCTCGGGATACTTGGACGGCTTGGACAAAACCATAGCGAGGTGAGCGGAGATGGCTTCGCCTTCTCGGTCGGGGTCGCCCGCCAGATAGACGGCATCGGCGGCGTCGGCAGCTTTGCGGAGATCGTTAATGATCTTGCCCTTGCCGGAAATAATTTGAAGCGTTGGCTCGAAAATCTTTTCGTCGTCGAGGGAGATTGGCGGTCGGACCGGCTTCTCTTTGACTTTTTTTGCGCCCTTCTTGGCGCGCTTCTTTTTCTTTCCGTTATTTTCTTCTTCGCCGGGCAGACGTATGCCGATCGTTTTCTTGGGGAGGTCCATCACGTGGCCAATAGAGGCCTTGACGAGGAAATTGCGCCCCAGGTACTTATTAATTGTCTTCGCCTTGGCAGGCGACTCAACGATCACCAGCGAACGTGCCATCTAGTCTTTGTAACCTCTTAATGTGCTGCTGGAAGGGCTGACAGCGCGGCGTGTGTCCTTCTCGCTAACTTACTGTAGATGCTGCGATCACCCTCTGGGATACTCGCAGGCTTTAGATGCAGGACCGGGGCAGGGGGATTCGCGGTGTATCTGCCGTTAAAACAACACTTTGCTGAACTGCTTCCCGGGCGACTGCCGCACGATGCCTTTCATTTCCAGATTAAAAAGCGTAGCGAGAACATCGGAAGAGTTCAAGCCGGATCGTTCGACCAGATCATCGATGTGCATGGATTCGTCGGAACTGAGGAGTTCGTATAGCTTTTTTTCGGAGGGGTTGAGGGAGGCGGCGACGAGGAGATTTCGTTGCTCGGCTTCGGGCTGCTCGGCCTTTACGAGTGCGGCGCGGACCGGGGTGGGAAGTTGTTCGATTACGTCTTCGGCGTTGGTGACGAGTGTTGCGCCCTGCTTGATGAGTTGGTTGGGAGCGAAGCTGACGGGTTGCGTTACATTTCCCGGCACGCCAAAGACTTCACGGCCGAACTCCATTGCCAGGCGGGCGGTGATGAGCGAGCCGCTGTACTGTGCACCTTCGACGACGATGACGCCTAGCGGCATGCCGGCAACAATGCGATTGCGGATAGGAAAATTTTCCGGAGCGGGATGGGTGTGCAGCGGAAATTCGCTGATGATGGCGCCGCGCTCGAGAACTTTTTCGTAGAGTTTCTTGTTTTCTTTGGGGTAGCAGACGTCGATTCCTGTGCCGAGGACGCCGATGGCGCGGCCGTTGGCGGCCATGGCGCCTTGGTGTCCGATGGCGTCAATACCGCGCGCCATGCCGCTGGCGATGACAAGGCCACGCGCAGCTAAATCGCGGCCCAGGATTTGCGCCATTTGCGTGCCGTAGAGAGTGGGCTTTCTCGTGCCAACAATGCTGAGGCAGGGGAGGTTCAGGACCTCGGGGTCACCTCGAACGTAGAGAAGGACTGGAGGATCATAAATTTGCAGAAGCGTTTGCGGGTATTCGGGATCGGTCCAATTGATCAGGCGGCAGCGGTCAATGTTGCGGGTGGCGGTAAGTTCTTTTTCGGCGCGCTTGAAGGATTCCTTTTTGAAGACGGCTTGCGCGACGGGAGCGGGCAGTTGGCAGCGTTCGAGTTCGGTGAGCGGAGCGCGAAAGATGGCGTCGGGCGAGCCGAAGCGTTTGAGGAGGCGAGCGGACAAACGAGAAGCGAGGCCGGGCGTGAGCGCCAGCGCGAGCCAAGAGAGGGAGGAATCCAGCTCCATCGCGTGATGAGACTATGCGCAAGAGAACGGTACTGTCAAGTAATACTACGAAGCCAGCCGCATCAATCGGTATGGACCCGGCTGGGCGGGATCTTCGGTAAGGACCGCATCCAGGGTTGTGACGAAAAGATCGGCGTCGGCTTGGGAAAAGATGAGCGGGGGGCGGAGTTTTATGACGTTGTGATGCGGGCCGTCGGTGCCGGCGAGGATGCCGCGGTCGCGGAGGCGGTTAACGACGTAAGAAGCTTGCTGCGGGGCGGGCTCTCGGGTGTCTCGATCGATTACCAAATCCAGTCCGAGGAATAATCCCGAGCCGCGGATGTCGCCGATCAGGGCGTGCTTTCCTTGTAGCTCCTTCAGCCGCGCGATCAAATAATTCCCCACACTCAGGGCATTTTCCTGGAGATGCTCATCCTCGAGCACACCGAGAACAGCGAGTCCCGCGGCGCAGGCAACAGGATTTCCGCCAAAGGTGCTGAAGAACTCCATACCATTGTTGAAGCTTGCGGCGATTTCGGGAGTGGTGACAACCGCCGCGAGTGGGAATGCGTTTCCGATAGGCTTGCCGAGCACGACGATGTCCGGAACGACGCCTTGCGTCTCGAAACCCCAGAAGTGCGTGCCAAGGCGGCCGAATCCTACCTGTACTTCGTCGGCGATGCACACCGCGCCGGCGGTGCGGACGTGCCGATAGGCTTCGACAAGATAGCCTGGTGGAAACACGATTTGGCCAGCGACACTGGGGAGCGTTTCGGCGATGTACGCGGCGACAGCGCGGCCTTCGAGACGGCTGCCATGCATGATTTCCGCGATCAATCGCCCATACTTCACACCGGCTTCCGAGTCGTCGCGGCGGTGAGGGCCGCGGTAATCGTCGGGGAGAGTAGCGACGTGCACCCAAGGCTTCTTGCCGCGGCCACCGGGTCCATCGAATTTATACGGGCTGATATCAGTGAGCGTGGTGGTGTGGCCGTGGTAGGCGTGTTCGAGGACGATGATGTCTTCGCGGCCGGTATGGGCCCGGGCGAGGCGCAGCGCAAGTTCGTTGGCTTCGCTGCCGGAGTTGACGAAATAGCAGACACGCAACGGTTCGGGCAGAAGGTGCGTCAGGCGCTCAGCATAGCGGTTCACATTGTCGTGAAGGTAACGCGTGTTGGTGTTGAGAAGGGCGATCTGCTCCTGCACGGCGCGGACGACGCGCGGATGGCTGTGGCCAACGAGAGGAACGTTGTTGTAAACGTCGAGATAGGCGCGGCCTGTGTCGTCGTAAAGGAATTGCTTCCAGCCACGGACAATTTTTAGCGGATGCTGATAGGAGATGCTGAGATTTTTCCCGAGCAATTCGCGCCGTACGGATAGCGTTTCCGCGGAGCTCGGTTCTGGCTTCGGAAAGCGCTCGATGGGAATGCCGAGGAGGAGATTGGGATCCGGGGAGAGAGAAGTCCAAACCTTGCGCTGCGACGCCAGAGCCACGCCAGGAAAATCAGAGCGGTGATCCAGCAAGTCAACGATGACCTGGAAATGAAGATGAGGCGCCCAGCCGCCGTTTTCGAGGACATCGCCGATGGTAGCGAATGGCTGTCCGCGCGCAATGCGCTGGCCGGCTTGAAGTGCGTCGAAGGCACCTCGCGCGAGGTGGCCGTAGAGCGTAAAAAATTCCGCCCCATCGCCGGTGATGTGACGAAGAATCACGAGCGGGCCATAGTCGAGCGGAGCGGTGTTGATGGCGACGGCGTGAACGAAGCCATCGAGCGGAGCATAAATTGGCGTGCCGGTTGCGGCGAACAGATCTATTCCCAAATGAACAGTTCGGCGTTCGTCCGTAGGGTTTTCGCTGGCACCAAACAGAGGCGAAGTGTAGAGCAGGCGAGGCTCGTTGTAGCGGCCGATTCCGACGGAGGCGTTCGCGTTCTTCAACTTGCGGAGCACGGCCTCACTGAGATTCTGCGTTTCCGCCGCGATTGGGTCTGCGCCAAGCAAAGTGCTGCCGACGCTCAAATCGAAGACAACACTCGGAGCATTGCGCAAATCCGTATCGAGAATGGAGACGGCGGTGTTTGCGTTCGAGGCGAGCCACCGCTGAACCTTTTCGCTTTGTGGTACTGCGGGCAGGCCGCAGGCATCTCGAAACGCGTAGTGCGCGAACCTGGAATGAATAGCGGCCAGTTTTTCCAGGGCCTCCCAGGCTGGCGCTTCGCTAATCGTGACGTAAGAGTCGTCGGGAATCAGGGATTTGCGATGCGCGGAATTTGTAACGCTTACGGCTAGCCGCATGGCGATAAGAGGATAGAGAACGCTGACTTCCGCTTCGTTGAGCGGGAACGCGCTGTGATAGCCGGCGATCACGGCGCAGGCGGCGGCCATAGGATCTTTTTCGCCGAGGATGGCGTAGGCTGCGGCAATCGCGACTTCAGAAATGGTGAGGCCGTAGTGCATGTCGCCGAAATCAATCACGCTGACGACTTTTCGCGGCTGCGGCCAGGGCGGGCTGACCAGAACGTTGTAATCGTTGGCGTCGCCGTAGATGACACTGCGGCGGAGCGAAGGCAGCGTGGGGACCACTTCTGATTCAAAGGAACGGAGAAACCGCTCCACCAGAACGCGCCGCTCAGAACCATCGAGGTGCTGGAGATAGTCGCGAATCCAGCCAGCTTGCGAGAGATCCCATTTCAAATCGCGATGAGTGGCCGGGTGAGAGAAATCGGTAAGGGCGGCATCCATCTCGCCGAGAAACTGGCCCAGGTTGCGCAGCAATTCCGGAGCGTGCGGATTCACTTTGGCGAGGACGGTTCCTCGAACAAAGGTGAGCATCCAGAGAAGGCGCTTCGATCCGTCGGCGAGCGTAGTCGTGGTGAACGACTCGCCGTTGGATGTTGGGCAGACGCGCGGCAGCGCGAGGTGAGGTGCGCGCTGGGCTAAATGCTGAAGCGCCTGGCATTGCATCTCGACGAAAGATTGCTCCCTTGCGGGATGCATGATTTTCAGGACGAATTCGCGTCCGTCCAGCGAGGTGAGATGAAAATTATCGTCATACTCGCCGGGAAGCGCTTTGGCGGAGACTTCGAGGCTGAAAATTTCGCGCGCAACGCGAACAGCTTCCACTTCGGTGACTGGCTGGGCCACGCGCGCTTCGGGAATCATGCGGGGAATCTTATCCGCAAGGGATGGACGGCGTCCATCCTGGCCGGATTCGATATCTCAGAAGAAAGAGATTCGAAATACGAAATTCGCGCCGTTACATTTCTTCGTGCGCGGATTGAACCGAGACTGGTCCATTCACGGTGGAAAGCCGGATCATGGCCGGAGAGCCGCCAAATTCGATGCGGCGATTGTTGTCGTCCCAGGTTTTCTGCGCTTTATCGCAGATGCTGGCGTGGCAGCTCATCGGCGAATAATTGCGTGACTCGACGCTGAAGCTGGACTTGTAGTCGGACGGAACGGAAAGCGTGAGAGGCCCGTTCTGCGCGTCGGCGGTGAGGCCGGTTCCGGTCCACGTCGTACCTTTGAGGTTGATCGAGATCGGGCCGTTTTCGGTGTGGATACGAACGTTGCCGCTGCTCCCGGAGATGGTAATGGGGCCGTTCGTCGCGCGGACATCGGCGTCGCCGGAAAAATCGCGGAGGGTGATCGGACCGTTTGTGGCATGCGCGGTTAATCTGCCGTCGACGCTATAGAGAGAAAGTGGGCCATTGGCAGTTTCCAGATCGATGACAGATGCTTTCGGTGCGCGAATCAGCAAGTAGTTCGTCCAATCACTATCGTCGCTTGGTCCGCCCGTCGAGACTTCTCCGTTCTTAACTGAGAGAGTCATTTGGGCGAGAAGGCGTTGGGCGCCGCCATCATAATTTGCGGCAAACTTGCAAGAGGTCACCGAATAAGTGTCTTTGTCCCAGCCTTGCACCTGAACACCACCGTTTTTGTGTGGACGAACAGTGAGAGTAGGCGCCTCGGCCTTCGTAACTGTTCGCTCTTCCGATTTCATGACGGCGTCGCGGTCATCAAACCGAACGTGGAGGTCACTGCAATCCGTCACTGGCTCATGATGGCCGTTGGAGACGCTCATTGAGCGGCCATGATCCCAATCAGGCCAACCTGACTCGGCAGGGATAGCGGGTACCGCAGGGACGGCTGGCATTGCGGGCATGGCAGGCATCGACGGGGCGGCAGGCTCGGCTGGCGCCGCGCCGTAGAAAGGAAGGCTCGGCGGCAAAGGTGGCACTGGCGGGATAGCGACAGAGACCGGCGGGGCGGGAGGAGCCGGAGGGTCCTGAGCGCCAGCTAGGGCGACCAGGGCGCAAAATCCGAAAACGATGGCTACTGTGAGCAAACAGGAACGAAGAAACGATTTCATGGGGAACCCTCCCAGCTAGATAGACGAAGAAGATGCCCATCGGTTTGATGAATTCGTTGCCAAAAGTGGCCAGGTAGGCGGCCACCAAGAGGACACGACGGCGCTCCAACTCCAGACAGGGCAGCAGGAGCCTTTGTCTCCCCTTTGATTCAAAAGGAGTTACTTCCAGGAGGATTGCGCTCGGAACAGGACGGGCGTACATTAGCCGCGAAAGTGCCGAAATGGAGGTCCCCATGGGCAAACTGAATTGTACGTCCGCGCTAGAAAATCCGAACCCAGACGCTTCGTCTCGGACTGCAACACATTGGGCTCCGTTTCGACGTCCGCGAATGTTTTTGACGGTTGCGGCGTTGGTTTGCTGTGCAGTACCTGGATGGGCGCAGACTGATGCGCAATTGCCTGACGGGGTGGGCAAGGAAACGGTGCAGAAGGCGTGCGGGGCGTGCCACGCGCTCACTACGGTGACGAATGCGGGGCACAACCGCGGGGAGTGGACGTCGGTCCTGAATATGATGGTGACGGCAGGCGCTCCCGTGCCGAAGGACCAGATCGGTACCGTGACCGACTATCTGGCCAAGAACTTCCCGGAGAGGCCGGCGCCCGCGGCGGTGGTGATTCCAGGCAGCATAGAGGTTTCGATCAAGGAGTGGCAGGTGCCGACGGCTGGGTCGCGGCCACATGATCCCGCTTTCGCGCCGGATGGGTCTGTCTGGTACACGGGGCAAATGGCCAACTTGCTTGGGCGGTTCGATCCCAAGACACAACAATTTAAGGAATATCCATTGAAGACGCCGATGTCGGGACCGCACGGTCTTGTTCCGGACAAAGACGGGAACATCTGGTTCACGGCAAACTTCAAGCCATACATTGGCAAGCTCGACCCGAAGACAGGCAATGTGACCGAATATCCGATGACGGATCCGCAAGCCAAAGACCCGCACACGCTGCTGTTTGCGCCGAACGGAAACATTTATTTTACGGTGCAGGGCGGGAATATGGTGGGACGGTTGAATCCGAAAACGGGCGAAGTGAAAGTGGTCAATTCGCCAACGCCGAAATCGAACCCTTACGGCATGGTGGTGAGTTCGAAAGGCGTTCCTTTTTTCGTGGAGTTTGGAAGCAACAAGGTAGCGAGTCTTGATCCGGACACACTGGCCATTCACGAATACGTGTTGCCCCATGTCGATTCGCATCCGAGGCGCGTGGCGATTACTCCGGACGATGTGATCTGGTATTCGGACTACTCGCGCGGGTACCTGGGGCGGCTCGATCCCAAAACGGGCAAAGTCACAGAGTGGGCGTCTCCGGGAGGGCCCAGGTCCCGGCCCTACGGCATCACGGCAATCGGAGACGTCATCTGGTACAGCGAATCGAACACCAAGCCGAATACGGTGGTGCGGTTTGACCCTAAGACCGAGAAATTCCAGACGTGGATCATCCCGTCGGGCGGAGGCGTGGTGCGGAACATGGTGTCCACTCCTGATGGCAACTTGTGGCTCGCATGCAGTGGCGTGAATGGGATCGCTTTCGTCGAAGTAAAAAATTCGGCGAAGATGTCTTCGCTGCGGTGAAACGAAGCGCTGGAAAAACTTTACTCACTGAACTTCGTGCCTGAAGACTATGGCTGCCAATCACAATCCAGAATGCCCAAACTCCCGATGGGCGGGCCGTCGGGCGGCTCGACTGGAGGAGTGAGATCGATGCGCTTGGGATCTTTTTCAAACACGGCGATTTGCCGGGCGGCAAAGTAAACATGCCCTTTGTCGATGCTTACCGGGGAAAAGCCGAGCCACTTGTCTAATTCGTGTAGCTTCAGCGCCGCGATGCCGCGAACGGCGTCGCTTGCATGATCATTGGCGGAAAGCGCCATCAAGTCATAAAGAACGACGTTATCGACAGTGTTGGCGATCTGTCCGCCGTAGCCCTTGGGATGCGGAGTTTTCCACGTTGCGTTCAGGACGGCGTCGAACACTTCTTCCAAGGCGGGATTTTCGGCGTTACGGGCATGGAATTCGACGAGGCGGGCGGCGCGTTCCGGATTGAACAGGAACTGGAGCGTATGCTGGGCGGCGGATTCGGCTGGAGCAAGCGCGTCGAAAGTAGGGCTGGTGTGAATCTTGAAATCTTCGCGGTCGCGCGGGTATTCCGGCGGGCGCGGCGGAATGATTTTTAGAAGCCATTCCGGCAGGGCCAGCGTTTCCGGTTTGAGCGTGGCGAGTATGGCGGCGAGAGCGCGACGCTGTTCGGCCGGGGCAACGATTTGCGTCGGGACTTCTCCATCGCCACGTACCGCGAACGTATAGTCCATTCCACCGACAAGTTTGCTGGCGGCTTCCACTTGGTAGCGATGCAACATGTAGATGGGCACGAGTACGTCTTCGATGGTGGCGAGTGGCGCGCCTTCGCGAATGTTGTTTTCGCCGAAGCGCTTTAGCGCAGCCGCGCGAACCTGCATAAGGCGGTTCAGCTCATCAACGGGGTTCGAGCCGCTGTCCCAAAGATGCGCGACGCTACTTGATGACCCGGCAGGGCGCGCGTCCTGATCCGTGAGATAGCGAAGCCCGCGGCCAAAGGCATCGCTGAGGATTTTGTCGAGGGCGGCGTGTTCGTTAGTGCCGGGGGCAAAATCGCTGTAACCCCACGTGATGGATGCTTTGTCCCAATCGCCGATGCCGGTGGCGTAGGCGTCGGAAAGATCCGGCGTTCCGTCGGCGTCGAGTTTTACGAGCGGCGGCGGATAATCCATTACGGACGAACGGTTGACGGTGCTGGCTGAATAGTTGTGCATCAAGCCAAGCGTGTGGCCGACTTCGTGCGCGGCAAGCTGGCGGAGACGCGCGAGCGCCATCTCCATCATTTTCGGCGAAAGGGGCTTGCCCTTTTCGTAGGGAGCGAGCAGGCCTTCCGCGATCAGATAATCCTGCCGCACGCGAAGCGAGCCGAGCGTGACGTGCCCTTTGATGATTTCTCCGGTGCGCGGATCGATAACAGCCGCGCCATACGACCAGCCTCGCGTGGCGCGATGAACCCACTGAATCACGTTGTAGCGCAAATCCATCATGTCTTCGCCTTCGGGCATGAGCTTGACCTGGAAAGCGTTTTTGTAGCCGGCGGCTTCAAATGCCTGGTTCCACCAGCGCGCGCCTTCGAGCAAGGCGGAGCGAATCGGTTCTGGCGCGCCTCGGTCGAGGTAATAGATGATGGGCTGCACAGGTTCGCTCATGGCGGCCGTAGGATCTTTTTTCTCGAGGCGGTGGCGCGCCGTAAAGCGCTTGACGATGGGCTCGCTGACTGGCGTGGCGTAATCTTGAAAAGCGATGCCGAAGAAGCTGCTGCGCGGATCGTAAACCCGGGGCTTGTATCCGGGCGACGGAAGTTGCACGAAGGAATGATGCTCACGCACGGTGATGGACTCCGGCGAAGGCGTGACTTCACGCACCCACGGGCCCGGTTCATCACCGGCAAAGGTCAGTGTGGCTTCGACTTCCGTATTGAGCGGAAAGCCCTTAGTTCGCGGAAGATAAATCGCGCAGCGTGAGGCATCGAGGTGATAGGAGCCCTGCTTCGTGCGGCGAAGCGTCGCGGGAATGCCGTGAGCGTCACGCAGAAAGAAATCGGTGGCGTCGACGAGCGCGCGGCAATTCTCCTTGGTAGCGTCGGACGGCGGGTTGCAATTCTCTTCGGCGGCGACCGTGAAACCCCATAACGCGGACTCGGCGAATGAGTCGTGAACAGCGCGACGCTCATCGGCGTCGCTGGTCACTGCACGATAGCCGAGATTTTCTTCCATGAGCAAAACTTTGGGGCCGCTGCGCTCGAAGCGGACAATGCCCGTTTTGCCAAGCTGGCCGCGGTCGAGTCCGATGTCGTTCGAGCCGATGCCCGCCGGAAGGCCTGTCTGGTAGAGGAGTTCGGTGTTCCACTTATCGATTTCGAGCCACAGCTTGCCCTGCTTGGCGTCCCAATAAAGATTGAAATAGCCTGGATACTTTTGCATCCCGGCGGTCTTCTCAGCGATGGTTGGCGTCTGGGCAGCATCGGGATGAGCTGCGAGACAAACGGTGGACAAGGCCGGCAGACAAAGCAGGAGAAGACACAAGGAACGTTTCACCATTTTCAGCGCCTCCGAATGGAGAGAACGTTTTACAACAAAAGACGGCTGACGCGGAGGAAAATCCTGTCTGCTATACTGGGACGAAATCGCGAGACTTCCAACTTGCAGAAACTTCGCATATCGATCGTGCAGTACTTGAACACCGCGCCGCTCGTTTGGGGCTTTACGAACGGGCCGCTGGCCGGAAAGTACGATCTATCATTCACGGTGCCATCGAAATGCGCGGAGGCGCTACGCGCAGGCGCAGCCGATATCGCCATTATTCCGGCGATCGAATATCAGCGGATTCCTGGCTTGGTGGTTCTGCCGGATTTGGCGATCGCCTCGCAGAACCGAGTGCGCAGCTTGTTGATTGTCTCGAAGAAACCGATTGAGCAGGCACGCAGCATTGCACTGGACCGCAGTTCCCGGAGCACCCAAGCGCTGACGCGAATTCTGGCTGAGGAGCATTGGAAGATCTACCCTGAGTTTGTTGAAACCGAACCCGATTTGCCTGCGATGCTGGAACAAGCCGACGCCGCGATGCTCATAGGGGATCCGGCGCTGCGAATTTCAATCGCTATCGAGAAAAAGAGCACAGTCAGCCCGCAGGGACGCGCGGTTTGCCAAGCGGCCACTTTGGGTATCGGACGCGCCGAGATTCTTCATGTTTATGACGTAGTAGGCGAGTGGCGTAAATTTTCGAGCTTGCCCGCCGTAATGGCGGTCTGGGCGACAAGGCCTGAGGTTGTCACTCCCGATGTACTTGCGGATTTTGCGGCTTCGCGCCATTTTGGCCTGACTCAGATCGCCGCTATCTGTCAGGGAGCGGCGCGCGAACTCGAATTGCCTCAGCCCGCGCTGGAATCTTATCTACGGCAGAACATTGACTTTTCGCTGGGGGAAGAAAATCGCCGCGGCCTGGAACGATATTTTCACGAAGCCGCAAAGCTGGGCCTGATTCCGCTCGAGAAGAAGATAGAGTGGGCAACGACCCCAAAAGAAACCGCCCAAGTCTCAGCGAAATAGGGACAGGTTATAACGCGCCCCTGCGATAGAGTTTGGATGGGGCATCCGCTAGAATGAGAATGCCGAAGCAAGAAGGAACAACGTGCGACTGACGAAACAAGAAGCTCTCGACATGCTGCAATCCGACGACTTGGTGGGCGTCGGCATGGCCGCGCACCAGATGCGCCTGAAGAAAAATGATCCTCGCGTCGTCACCTACCAGATCGACCGCAACATTAATTACACGAATTTCTGCACGGAATATTGTTCGTTCTGCGCGTTTTACCGGCCGTTGGGCGCCAAAGATGGGTACATTCTCTCCTTCGAGACGATTTACGAAAAAATCGAAGAGATGCTCGAGCTCGGAGGAACGGGAATTTTGCTGCAGGGCGGCTTGCATCCGGACCTGCAGATCGGCTACTACGAAAATCTCTTGCGCTCACTGAAGGCGCGCTTCCCGCAAGTGCATCTGCATTGTTTTTCCGCGCCGGAAATATTGTGCATCGCGGAAGTAAGCGAACTGACCGTCCGCGAAACCATCCAGCGCCTGATGGACGCTGGGCTGCAATCCATTCCCGGAGGCGGCGCGGAAATTCTCGACGACGAAATACGGGGAAAGATCGCGCGGCTGAAATGCACCAGCGACGACTGGGAAGAAGTCCACCGAGTGGCGCACTCCCTCGGCCTGCGCACCACAGCGACGATGATGTTCGGCTGCGGCGAGGAACTGCGCCACCGTGTAAACCATCTGGAGCGCTTGCGCCGCATTCAGGAAGATACCGGCGGGTTTACAGCCTTCATTCCGTGGATGTTCGCTGCGGAAAATACCGCGCTCGGGAAAAAAGTGCAGGAGACTACAGCGGTCGACTATCTGAAAACTCTGGCCGTCAGCCGGCTCTACCTCGACAACATCGACCACATTCAATCCAGCTGGCTGACGCCCGGTATCAAGGTCTGCCAGGTTGGACTGCAGTTTGGTGCCGACGATGTCGGCAGCATCCTCATTGAAGAAAACGTGGTGTTCGCGGCCGGCGTAAAAAACCGCACCAACGAAAATGAGCTTCGCCGGATCATTTCGGACGCCGGATTCATTCCTGCGCAGCGCGATACGCTTTATCGCTCCTACGCGCTGAAATAATTCTCAACAAATCCGATTGCTATTTTTGTGGAGTCGGCCGCTTCAATGGGCGGAGCACGATCTGCACTTCGGTCCCGTCGGGGAGGTCGATGTCTTCCAGGGGATACAGAATTCCGCTGCGGAATCGCGCTGAAATCCAGCGGGGGCCGGGTCTTACATCCGTTGTAGGTGCGCCTTTCGCGGGCGTGCTCGCCGGGGTCGCTACGCCGGAAGTTTCGTCGAGCGCTTCGTTCGCCAGCGCATCCGCTTCGCGGTTTTGTTCGCGGTAAACGTGATCGATACGGAAGGACTCAAATCCCAGCGACATTTTCTTGGCGCGCTCGAAAAGCGGCCGCAGATCCTCGCTCTTCACTTTGTACTGCCCTTGCATCTGCTTGACCATCAGCTCCGAGTCGCTCTCGACGCGCAACGCGCGGATGCCATGTGACTCCGCGTAATCGAGTGCGGCGATCAACCCATAATATTCGGCGACATTGTTCGTCATCCGCCCGATGTATTTTTTCAACTTGGCGACTAGCACGCCGCTGCCATCGCGAATCACGACGCCATAGGAAGCCGGACCTGGATTTCCGCGCGCGGCCCCATCTATGTTTGCGCGATGGGCAGGCGCCGCGTTCTTCTTTTCTTCCGGAGAGTCTCCGAAAAGACCATCAGCGGAACCCCGAGTAGATTTTGGAAGGCGAGGCATCAGGAATGATTGGCCGCGGAAGTAGCCGAATGTCCCGAACCAGCGGCGGGATCGGGCAGCGGAACCGGCTCTAGCGTGTAAAGAATCAGGCCGCAGGATTCGCAGCGATAAATCTCTTCATTAGGGTCGCGACGCAACTCCTGCAAAGTGTGCGGCAGCACGCGCATGCCGCAACCGCGGCATTGTCCATCACGCGCTTCGGCAAGGCCGGAGCCGTTGTGCCGTTTGGCGATTCGAGCGTAGAGTTCGCGCAAGTCTTCCGGAATCGGAGCTAGCGCACGCTCGCGCTCGGCAAGGAGGCTTTCGAACAGCTTCTTTTTCTCGGCCTGCAAAGCTTCAATCTCTTTTTTCTCTTTTGTGACGGCGGTCTCGTCTTCCTTCAGATTCGCTTCGGCGTGCCGAACGCGCCGCTCGGCTTCTTCGCCGGCCATCATGACTTCCAATTGCGCGTCTTCGGCCCTGGCGACTTCCGCTTCGGCATTGGCAATTTCGTGCTGCAGGGCTTTGTAAGCCTCGTTGGTTTTGACGGCGCCGCTCTGGTCGCGGTACTTCTTTGCGCGGTCTTTCCACTGCTGGACGTCCAACTCGAATTTCTTCCGCTCTTTCTGGCTGTTGACCAGACCCTCTTTGGCCGCCGCGACAGCTGCGCGCGCACCGCTTAGTTTAGCGTCGGCTTCCTTGACGCGCTTCGGGAATGTCTCGATTTCGGCTCGCACGGCGCCGATCAGGTGGTCGACGCGTTGCAGCTCAATCAGGTGCGGAATGGCGGAATGCATGGGTCTGTAATACTAACACAGGGGACGGTATGCTTTGCCCGGCGCTCGGGTTAATCGCGGGCGGGCGGAAGTTTCGCCGGCATTTGTTCAGAAAGATGGGTTACACCCGGTGGAATGGGCCAGTATTGCGGCACAAGATTTCGGGAATGGCTCGTTCAAAGGAGGAAAGCAGGATGCCACATGTGCAAATTACGTGGGTCGAAGGACGAACGCCGGAAATGAAGCGTTCGATTGCCGAGCGAATCACTACCGTGCTCATCGAGGATGGCCGCGCCAAACGAGAAAACATCCACGTCTCGTTTCACGATCTGCCGGCAACGAATTACGCCGAGGCGGGTGTGCTTGTGGCGGATCAAAAGCGCACGCCGTAAGGTTCTAGTTTACTTCGTGGACTTGCAACGTTTGCTCGATTGCGAGCGTGGGATATCGGATAGGTGCACCCGCGGCGGCTGGAGCGTGGCGAGCCGTGACGCTGAAGTCTCCGCCTGAGCATTCAATTGAATAAGAGTAGCCGTCTCTATCCGGGCGCGACATGCTCAGCGAGTTGGAAGAGGTGAGTTCGTCCAACGTGGCGCAACGACCATTTTGGGCAATATAAGCGCGTTCCGCCTGGGCAATTTGCAAGAGGTCAGCGCGAACTCCCGTGAGACTGATCGTTTGCGTGGGAGCAGTGCCTGCATCGGTCACAGGCATTCTCCGTAGGGAGTATTGGTATACCCCAAATCCAACGGCGCAGGCTACAAGAATGGCAACCAGTGCTCGCATCACCTAATTTTCTTCTCGCTAGGGACGGCCTGCAAGCACCTTGAGCCGCTTCGTGCGGAAGGAGACACTGGGTGCGCTTTCCTCCTAAGTTGTTCAAACGGGGATGTAGTGACTGCGCAATCGCCCGCCGGTTTCCAATTGACAGAAAATGCGCCCTCCAGTAACAACAATAGATAACGCGCATCACGGCAATCTTATTAGGAGAGTCCCCCATGAAGACAAAATCCCCCTGTGCTCTGGCCTTGGCCTTTTCGCTTTCGCTCATGATCGCGGTCCCGGCAGATATTTCTGCCGAGCCTCAAGGTGCCGGACAAAAAGCAGGTGAAATTGCCCGATTAATTCCAGCGGTGAGTATCGCCCGCGGCTCTAAGACGCTTAACGCATCTGCGAAAACAGCTGTGGACTGGCTGGATGTGGTAAATACCAAAGCCGACGGGCGTGCGCGTATCGCCCTCGAAGATGGCTCGGTTTTGAACGTGGGTTCGGATTCCTCGATCAAGGTCGTTAAGCACGATGCCGGAGCACAGCAGACCGACCTCGAACTGGCCTACGGAAAGCTTCGCACGCAAGCGCAGAAAATTTCAAAACCAGACGGAAAATTTGAAGTTCATACCGCCGCTGGCGTGGCCGGCGTAGTGGGCACGGACTTCTATGTGGGCTATGAAAACAACGTGATGAACGTGGTCGCCTACGAGGGCTCTGTGCGCGTCTGCAACCTTTCGGGAGCTTGCGTGATGTTGAAGGCCGGCCAGATGACCAACCTGCGGAGTAACGACAATTCCGCGCCGGCGGAGCCGACGCAAGCGCCGCTCAACCTGCTCGTAACAGACAGTAAGGACACGACAGTGGAGCCACCGGGCCGAGGGCTCGAAAACGTGGGACACATCGGAAAAGCCTGGGGCTTCACCATTGGCGTCCTTGCGGTAGTGCCGATCGTCGTGTTTGGTGTTATCGCGTCGCATCACACCAACGCGCCCACCCCAGTCAACCCCTGCAAAACCAATCCTGCCAACTGCGGTTAGCCGCTTTGGGCACGAGAAGCATGGTCCATTTCTGACCCTGGCTGCAAGGCGCAGTCAGGGTCACTTATATGGACTCATGCAACTTGCTGGCCCCGGCAGCCGTCCAAGAAGTGTTGCTTACAAGAATTAAGTGTTTGGGGTGCGGCATTTTGTGCCGCTACCCGCGGTAGCGTACACTGGATGTTTAGCTGTTCCGTCTAACTGCAAGTGAGGCAATCCTTGACTATTCCCGTCCGGCATCAACTGAGTCTCCTTTCGTGCGCTTTTGCGCTTCTTTCTTTCCTGATTCCTGTCGCGGCGCCTGTGGCCCAAGCTGCACCCCCGCCCGATACGCAAGCCAAGAAATCTCCTTTGCTTGCAGCGCTGCAAGCGGAGCTCGAACGCTCCATGAAGACCTTCAAGGCTCAGGATCCCCCGGCGTATTACATCGGCTACACCATCACGGACACGCAACGCGCGGACGTCTCCGGCTCCAACGGCGCACTCCTCAATAGCGCCGAAGCGCGCAATCGCTGGCTCGAAGTGACTGTGCGCACCGGAAGCTACGAGACCGATGACACGCATAAAGTAGGCGAGCGCACCCAGACTACCGCCGGGCCTGGCACTTCCGTGCCGGTAGATGATGATCCAGCAGTTGTCCGTCGTGCCGTGTGGCTCGAGACCGACAGCCAATACCGCGCGGCAGCGGAAGCTCTAATCAAGATTAAGACCGGCAAAGAAGTGAAAGTGGACTCAGTCGAAAACCGCGCGCCAGATTTTTCACACGAGCAGCCGCACACGTCCATTGGCCCGCAGGTTTCATTCACGCTGGACCGCAAGCCTTGGGAAGATAAAGTCCGCGCGTACACGCGCACCTTCCGCGAATCCGCGGCGATCATCAATTCGATTGTCACGTTTACCGCGCAGGCACAAAACGTCTTGCAAGTCACCAGCGAAGGCACCCAGCTGCAATTCGGCCAGATCCGCTACCGCCTCGAGCTGTTCATCCAGGGCAAGGCGCCGGATGGCATGGACATCGATCGCTACTACAATTTCGATTGGGTGAATCCGAGCGACGCACCTGACGACAAGGCTGTGCTTGCCGCGCAAACCACGATGCGCAAGGAACTGGAAGGGCTTGTCGTCGCGCCCATCAACGAGCCTTCGGTTGGACCTGCGCTTTTGACTGGCCGCGCCGCTGCCGTCTTTTTCCACGAAGTTTTCGGCCACCGCGCTGAGGGCCATCGTCAAAAAGATGCCGCTGAGGGCCAGACGTTTGCTAAAAAAGTGGGCGAACCCATCTTGCCGAGTTTCCTGAGCATCGTGGACGACACCACGATGAAAAAGCTTGGGAAGGAAGACCTCCTCGGTTACTACCAGTTCGACGACGAAGGTGTTCCGGCGCAACGAGTGACGCTCGTCGATCACGGCATCTTGAAGGGTTTTGAAATGTCGCGCTCTCCGCTCGTTGGTTTTCCTACATCCAACGGACACGGACGCCGCCAATTGGGTGCCACTCCCGTTTCCCGCCAAGGGAATCTTCTTGTGGAAAGCAGCAAAACCGTAACAAACGCGCAGCTTCGCGCAAAATTGATCGAGCTCATAAAAGCGCAGGGTAAACCCTTCGGATTGCTGATTGACGATATCGCCGGCGGTTTTACCTTTACCGGGCGCGGACAGCCGCAGGCGTTTCAGGTTCTGCCGCTTGTTGTGTATAAAGTCTTCCCCGATGGCCGCCCCGATGAATTGGTCCGCGGCGTGGATATCGTTGGAACGCCGCTGGCCGCGCTCACAAAAATCGTGGCTACTGGCGATACACCAGAAGTCTTCAACGGCTATTGCGGCGCGGAGTCCGGCTCCGTCCCCGTTTCCGCTGCTTCGCCGGCCATTCTGACCTCAGAATTGGAAGTGCAGAAGAAAGAAAGCTCGACGGATCGGCCGCCAATTCTGCCGCCGCCCGCGCATGATCCCGTCAAAACGGGAGGTCAGCTGTGAAGCGCGCACACGCATTTGCAGGACTCGCGATTCTCGCTGCGGCCCTAAGCTGCGGCATTTCTCTCCAGGCGCAAGCTCCCAAGGACAACGACCACACCTTGCAATCGATGCGGGACGAAATGGCTCGCTCGAAGACGCGCCTCGAACTTCAAATTCCGGGCTCGCCGCAACCTCAGCGTCCGTACTATTTGGAATACAGGTTGCTTGATCTTGACGTACGGGAAGTCGTCGCCGAATTTGGCGCGCTGCAATCCACCAATCACACGCGCAATCGTTTCATGGATGTGGTGGCCCGCGTTGGCGACTACAAACTCGACAGCTCCAATTTCGTCAGCGACGACGGCTTCCGCGGTTTCATTGGGCCAACCGGCTCCGTCGGCATCGACCGCGACTACGATTCCTTGCGCCAGGATCTCTGGATCGCCACCGACCAGGCTTTCAAGGAAGCGGTCGAGACGTATTCGCGCAAACAGGCCTACCTGAGCAGCCTAGCGCGCCAATCCGACATCGACGATTTTGCAAAAGTGGCGCCGCTTCAACTTGTCGAACCTCTCGTTGCACCGGACTGGAGCAGCCGCAACTGGGAGCAGGAGGCTCGCGAAACTTCCGCCGCCCTTCGCACATTTCCGCAAATCTACGAATCGCGCGTGACCTACTACCTCGTCTATGCCACTGAGTATTTGCTCACAAGCGAAGGCACGGAAATCCGCACGAACCGCTGTTTCGCCGCTATCGAAGCGGGAATGAACACGCTCGCCGACGATGGCATGCAGATCAATCACATGTACGCCGCTTACGCGCCGAGGCCTGCGGACCTGCCAAACGTCGAGGCCGTTCGCAAGGCCTTGAACGTCACCGGCAGCGAGCTGATGGCTCTGCGTGCCGCTCCCCCGGCGCAAGACTATAACGGCCCGGTATTTTTTGAAGCGCGCGCCGCCGCTCCGCTTCTCGCGCAGGTGCTCACCCCGGCGATAAACGGGTCTCGCCCTCCGGTTTCGTTCACGCCTGTGATGGAACAACTCCTCACCGGTCTTGGCGGAAAGAGCGATTGGGTCGGCCGCATGGGCTCGCGCGTTTTGCCCGCAAACGTTTCGCTGGTGGACGACCCGAGCGTGAAAGAATCCAAAGGCAGTCCATTGCTGGGCGCTTACTCCGTCGATGATGAAGGCGTGAAGGCGGAAAAAGTAACGATCGTGGACAACGGAAACGTGAAGGAACTCTTGATGTCCCGCCGACCTGGTCCGGATTCCGATATTTCCAACGGGCACGGACGCTCGGCGTTTTTGAACGACGCCAAGCCCACCATGAGCAATCTCTTTTTCAAGTCGACGGAAACGCAGTCGCCCGCCGATTTGAAGAAAAAATTCCTCGACGAGTGCCGTTCCGAGAAATTGCCATATTGCCTGGTCGTCCGCGAGATGGACAATCCCTCCATCAGCTTGCTTCACCAGGATGATTTCTCCGAATTGCTGGCGAGTTTCGGCGGTGGCGCTGGAACCGGCGACCGTTTGCCGCTCATCGTTTACAAAATCTATCCCGAAGACGGGCGCGAAGAGATGATTCGCGGCGCGCGCATCATCGGCTTGAATACGCGCATGCTTCGGAACCTTGGCGGCATCGGCAACGACGACTTCGTTTACAACTACATGCAGAGCCAGGTGTCGGGCTTCGCGGGAACAGCGCTGGGGGCGTTCGGTTCAGCGCAAAGCGGCTTGCCTGCCTCGATGGTGGCTCCGTCGCTCCTCTTTGATGACCTGGAAGTGCGCGGCGCACGCGGCGAACCCAAGCGCTTGCCTTTGCTGCCCGCTCCGTCACTCACAGCGGACTGACGGCGGCCGCCGACTGCAAATCCACAGGCCTGCGCACCTACAAGAATCAGACACATGAACGACCTCACACGCCGCGGCTTCATCTTTGGCACCGCCACTCTGGGAGCTTACGGCTTGCTCATAGGTGTTCAGCGGGCCTGCCGTTTTGCGCTTGCTGACGACAAACCCGCCAAGACCGACCCCGGTCCCGTACAAATCGCGAAATTCGCCGATGATGGAACACGTTTGAGCTTGGAAACAGTTTCAAAAGTCAGTAAGACCGACGCCGATTGGCGCACATTGCTCAGCTCGGACGCCTTTGATGTCACGCGCAAAGCAGACACCGAGCGAGCCTTCAGCGGCGAGTACTACAACAATCACGAACCGGGCCTTTACCGCTGCGTGTGCTGCTCCAACGCTCTCTTCAGCTCGGATACGAAATTCGACTCCGGCACCGGCTGGCCAGGTTTTTGGGCGCCTATCGCCAAGGAAAATGTCATAACAAAAATTGATTTGAGTTTTGGGATGCGCCGCGACGAAGTGCTCTGCACTCTTTGCGACGCGCATCTGGGCCACGTCTTCGACGACGGGCCGAAACCCACCGGCCTGCGCTACTGCATGAACTCGCTCGCCCTTCGCTTCATTCCGCGCGCGAAATCCTGACATCGCATGAGCCAGCATCGTAAACGGCACTGAAGCACTTTTCTTTACTTCTCTATTGCTTCACGTCCGCCAGCAAGTCTTCGAAGTCGTTGATGGTTACGCGGTCGATTTTTCCTGCAACGGTGAAGTCGAATGGCTGGCTCGCTTTGGTCACCCCGATGAGTCCCATCTTTATCGTCTTATCTCCGATATGCGCGTATAAGGAAATGGCATCCTTCCAGGCATCCGGCACTCCGGCGCGATCGATTTCTCCTTTGATATGCGTCTTACCGTCGGCAGTCGCTTCCGTTGTGGCATGGAAGGTGTACTGCGCTTCGCCCATCCCGTAGACGTATTGGTTGAAGAACCAGTCCATCTTGTGGTTTCCGTCGAGATCCATGCCGCGCGACATGTGCTTCTCCACTATGGCTTTGAAATCTTCGGTGGACGCTGGCTTGTTGTCGAACGTTTTGCAATAGTCTTGCATCATTTCTTTAAACGCGTGGTCCGGGTCGGGCTCGCGCGGGTTCATCAGCTGCAAGCGCAGCATCTGCAGAACGTACCCGCCCTTTGAATAAATCAGGTCCTGGTAGGAGCCTCCGTTCGTAACGGATGACCGGATTCGCTGGCCCATCCAGATCGGCCCAAGCGATTCCACCTCGTGCCCATTTACGTCACGGATATGTAGATTCTCTTTTTCCTTTCGCCAGCGTAGCAAGTACTCCTTCATGTTCTGGCGATACTGCACGTACAAGTTCCCGGAAAATTCCGCGAATCCCTCGGAGAGCCACTGATCATGATAGCTCTTCCAGCCCACCCGGTGTCCCCACCACTGGTGTGAAGTCTCGTGCCCGCGGAAAAAGTCGGTCAGCCCGGTCTGATCCTTGAGCCCGATGGCATTGCGCTGGGTGGAATCCAAAAAGGAAGCGGACCACAGGTAAAGAAGCCCGGGCCAGCCCTGGCCGTAGGAGTAGCTGATGGGAAGGCTCGTAACGGAAAGGTGTTTGTAAGGAAACGGTCCGTACCATGCCGAATAAACGCGCACCGCGTTGGCAATCTCCGTCCCCATCGTTTTGGCCATGATGGAAGGCGACATGGACCCGACTGCGGCTTCCTGCGCCCCCGGCCCTTGCTCAAAATAACGCTGCACCATCGTCATCACATCGTCGGGGGTCTTGTTGGCATAAATATCGATGGTGACATCCCCCGCTTTGTCGTTGGTCACCTTGTAGTCGCCGTAGGCAAATCCGGCCACGGCCAGAGGAATTTCGCTCTTCCACGTCGTTATTCTGGTATTTCCATCCACCGTCTCGCTGGTCTTCTCACCAGTCGCTACCAGGGGCGAGTTCTTGGGGCTGTGAAAGGTCAGATCGAAGTCCGCGCGAGCCGAAAAACTGTTGGGCCTCTCGGGGTACCAGCCTGAGCTTTCGCAAAAATAGTTTCCCGACCCTGCCTTGCGAATGGCGCGTTTCCCCCCGTAGCGAAAATCGAGCGATAAGGGCGTTCCGACGACAAGTGGCTGAGAGAGAATCACCGCCACGTAATCGCCGTAGGATTGGTTGCGATCCTTTGTCTCTCGCGATTGATAAAACGCTAGCGCTTTGTTGCTGGAATCCTTGACGGATTCGAGGCGCAAATTGGAGTCGAGGTCAAAGATAAGCACGCTTTGCCCGGAGAGACGCGGCTCGATATCGAGGTGAGCCGTTGCGTTCAACTCCGCGCCAGACGTGACGTTGGCATTAATCTTATAGCCGCGAATGACGAAGTCTTCTTTGGCTTGCGGGTCCTTCCACGCTTCGGCGCTTGCGCGCCCGGCCGGAAAACTCATCCAGGTGTCAAATATTTTGAACGGTCCCACATCCACCCATCGCCCAACCTCAATGTCCTCTGGTTCTAGCGCGTCATCGTGGACTTCTACCCAACTTTTATCGGTTTTCAAATCTGCGAGAAAATAGGCGGTTCGCACTTTATCTGTCGACAGAATGCTTTGCAGCAACCGGGGCATGGCCGATTCGCCCAGGTCCTCACGCTCCTTTTGCCGCTTGGCAAAGAGATCGTCAGAAGCGGGGCCCGAGGCTTGCCATTTCACTTGCTTGGCAATTTCGTCAAGCAATCCATCCGTGAAACTAAACGTCGCGTCCGTAAATTCCACATTCAGATGGTCTTGTTTGGTGAAAAGGCGGAGCTGTTGCGCCTCCTGTGGATTGGGCGGGTCGGCCTGGAGACGCCCTCTGCCATGAAAAACAGCTCCAAAAACAACGCCGTTCACGGGCTGTGTAAACTGAATCGTGCCGTCCGTCAGATTGATTCGGACGTGGTCACGAATGATATCGACATTTTCCGTGTGCGCCGATTTGCCTGGGTCCATCGCCGGCGCCGAAAGCGCATTCCAGACCGTCGCGGCGGGCGAACCTGAAGGCGCCTGCGCGGAACCGCCAGGCGCGAATGCGAGCATCGCCACAAAAACTAGAACCACGGTTCGGAATTGCAGAATCATAAGGAGGGCTCCCACCACGCTGCAAAAAGGTACCTTAGTCTTGGCTCACACGGCAAGTGCCAAGAGTAATACCCGTTCATGCATCGAAATATCTGCCTGAGGCGTTGACAGTGCTCCGGCACCAGAGCCGACGGTGCCCACTGAGCATTTCCCGTAGCTAAGGAAACCCACGCCACTTAAGGTAGTCTAGTCAGACGGTGATGGCGGCCCGGCAATACGAGGAAGCGCACGAAAAGCGCAGAGCGGCGCTCTTGAGCGTTGCCTCCGCTGCTTTGCTGGTTTCCTTGAAAGCTTTCCTCGTTCTTCGCACCGGC
This sequence comes from uncultured Acidobacteriota bacterium, assembly GCA_963718785.1. GTDB lineage: Bacteria > Acidobacteriota > Terriglobia > Acidiferrales > UBA7541 > Acidiferrum. The sequence continues at coordinate 801,836 of CAVQZW010000002.1, forward strand.
AGCCTGGGTGTTCTCTCCGAAGCGCTTCACTCCGGTCTGGATCTGCTCGCGGCGGTCATCACATTTCTTTCCGTGCGCGTTTCGGATCAACCAGCGGATGAACGCCATCCCTACGGTCATGGCAAGTTCGAGAATTTCTCCGCCTTTGTGGAAACGGGGCTCCTTCTTCTCACTGCGCTTTACATCGTTTATGAAGCTTTTGACCGGCTCTTCTTCCACAGCGTGCACATTCAGCCGAGCCTCACCGCAGTCGTCGTCTTGCTCGTGGCGCTGGCCATCGACATCACCCGGTCGCGTGCCCTCACCCATGTTGCGCGAAAATACTCGAGCGAAGCGCTGGAAGCTGACGCGCTCCATTTCTCCACTGATGTTTGGAGCACAATCGTAGTCATCTCCGGCATCGGCCTGGTCTGGGCAGGAGAAACCTGGAAATTGCCATGGCTGGCTTACGCCGACGCCCTGGCTGGTCTTTCCGTCGCGGCCATTATTCTCTGGGTCGGCTCTCAGCTCGGCAAGCGAACGCTCGATGCGTTGCTGGATGTCGCTCCCAAAGGTTTGCAGCAGGAAATTGCCATGGCTGTGGGCCGGATGGACGGTGTTCTGGACGTGGATCGCGTTCGCGTTCGCCGCGCCGGTAACAGGCACTTTGTGGATGCCACGGTCAGCGTGGCGCGCACAGCCAGCCTCGAGCAAGTGCATGCACTCAGCGACGCCATCGAAAAACGCATCGGCGAAATCGTCCCGTCGGACGTCATGGTCCACGCCGAGCCCCGCGCGCCGCAGGGCGAGCATTTATTTGAAGCCATTCGCGCCGTCGCTCAGCGCATGGGCTTGGCTATTCACGACGTGACGGCGCTGCAGCACGACGGGCAGCTCTTCATCGAACTCCACTTGGAAGTGGACGAGAATCTGAGCTTGCGCGAGGCGCATCGACAGGCCACGGAACTTGAAGACGAAGTTCGCAAACTGCGCGACGGCTCAACCGACGTGAACATTCATATCGAGCCACTCGGCAGTCACATCGCCACGCCTGATGCCGGCGCCGGTGAGATGAAGCAGCTCTCCCGCTCCATCGAGGATTTTCTGAATACTCTGCCGGCTGAATTCGATGAGCTCGTCAACTGTCACGACGTGCGCGTGCGCCAGGTGGAACATCACATCCTGGCATCGTGCCATTGCACGATGCGCGGCGCGCTCCCCATTACGCAAGTCCATGATGTAACCGCCACGCTGGAAGACCGCGTAAAAGCAAAATTTCCGCAAATTTACCGTGTCACCATTCATCCCGAGCCCGTCGAAGAAAAATAATCCGCCAGTGTCGAGCGCTTCATGAATTCCGGCTGTCTTACCGATCTCACGAATACTTGTCCCGCCAGGGCGAGGATTGCCGGAAAGCACACCAGCACATAGCGCGGCTCCGGGGTTTCCAGCGTGGTGAGAAAGGCCGTGCGCAGCAGCAGATATCCAAACAGCAGCAGGACTGCGGGCGCAAGCGCGGACTTCTCCCGCCACAATCGCCAGCCTCCCCAGACCGCCAACCCGACGTACAAAACTTCCAGGAAAAAATAGCCCAGCGTCACAGTGAGGTCGATCGGGTCTTCGCGCCACGCCTCCCTGATTGGAGACACCTTGCCCGAAAAGGGCAGCAGCTCGATCCGCGGCGTAAACCAGATCGTGAACGCTCGCGCCACCGGCAGCCACAAATATGTGCGTAGGGAATGCCGCGCCGTCCGCTCGCGCGCCAATTGCCCAAACGCGGTGTCTTCCTCGGGAGTAATCGTCACGTCGTTGTTGTACAGATCGAGTAGCGCCGCAACGCGTTCTTTCTCTTCAGGTGTGTCGAACGCGCGCGCGGGAATGTCCTCCAGGTTAATCACTTCGCCGTTCAGCTTCCATGGCACGGCAAAACAATCTTTCACGCGGAATAGCCAGGTCTTTTCCCAGGCCATAAATCCAACTGGAACGTATTCTCCTGGCAAATTAGAATCCTTGGGCGCCAGAAACTGCACTTCATGCAGAGTCACGGCATTCCGCACCGCCCATGGCGCCAGCGGCAATGCGCAACCAACAGCGGAAAGCAGCACGAGTTGTCCCAGGAAAAGAAATCGCCGCTTTCGCAGCCAAATAAAAGCGAGCAGAATCCATGCCGTAAGAAGCAGGAGCGGCGTCTCTGGACGAAAGAGCGTTCCCGTCCCGATAAGAATCCCGCTAGTGAACGCGAAAATCGATTCAGAGTGTTGGGTTGCCCATTCGCTTTTGAAGATCGCGGCGGTACCGCCAGAGTCGTTCCAGATCAGGAGAATTAAGGATAGAAATGCGGCAGCCGTGAAAAGTACTGCAAAGACTTCGGTCATCGGTACAGCCGCATAATTTGCCGTAAAAGGGCAGAGAGCCGCGATCCACAGGGTGACTAGGAAAACGCGACGCCAGCACGCCGGATCCGGCCTGAGTAATCCAAGCAGCGCGGCCAGGCTCGCCGTAAGCAGACACGCGCACAAGTCCACCACTGCTTGTACGACAGTTACGAAAAGCCGCGCATCCGGACCGGTACGTCCCGTAATCGCGTAAATCAGGGCCAAAAAGGCAGGATAACCCGGCATGCGCAGATCCACTGGCACGGGAACACCGTCGACGGCCATGGCGTACATGTGGTGTTGCAGCCAGTTCGTAGCCAGTTGCTCGTAAAGCGGCGTGTCTCCCGGGGCGAAGGGAAACTTCAAGGCGAAGAACAGCCGCAGGCAGAGTCCTGCTGTTAACGCGACGGCGGCATGCGAGAAAACTCGCTTCATGAACGCAACGCATCTTACAATAGAGCAGACGGAATCGCGCAGACGGTCTAGGCTCGCCAGCGGCCCAATCGTCTGCCATGCCGCCAAGTTGCAAACACCGATAAAGGCGTTGTTTTAAGAACTCATGAAAGAACGCGGACCCATTTTTTACGACGCTGAACGTGCGCGATGGCGCCGCACGCGTCGCGTCATGGAAATTACCGGAGCGATGCTGACGCTCCTGCTCACCTATTTCTTTGTCACTATCGTCGTGAGCGTCGAGCTGCCTTCGGGCTTGCTCCCGGATATTAAGCCCGCCTTTCACGCCCTCAAGAACGGCGCGAAGAAAAAAACCGTCGCTGTGCGCGAAGGCCGGCGCCGCCGCGTCGCCAACATCGGCAAAGTTCCGGAAAGCTACGATCCGCTCCGCGCCGCCTTCTATGTGAGCTGGGACGCCAACAGCCTTGCGTCGCTCAAAAAGCACTATAAAGATATCGACCTGCTCATCCCCGAGCAGCTTCACGGCGTAACTTCCGACGGGGCTCTTACGATTGTCGACTACACGCACAATCAGACTCGCCCCGTGAAAGCGACTCCCGCTGAGGCCATCTCGCTCTTGAAAGCGGACGAGCTTCACCAATGGATGCGATCGCTGAATCCTCCTATCGAACTGCCCATGATGGGCATGCTCGATAACTACGACGGCGCTGTCTGGCACATCGACGAGATGGCTGCGCTCCTCGCCAATCCCGCCGCGCGTCATTTCATGGTGCAGAACGTCACAGACTACGCCGTACAAGCGCACCAAGCCGGCATCGTCGTCGACTTCGAGGAAGTTCCGGACGCCAGCCAGGTGCATTTCCGCCAGTTCGCCGCGGAACTCGCCGCGTCTCTTCATTCCGCCAACCTCAAACTCATGATCGCGCTTCCCGCGCGCGACGACGATTACGACTACGAATTCTTCGGCAAGCAATGCGACGCCATCATTCTGATGAACTACGACCAGCACTGGCTCACTTCGCCGCCAGGCCCGATCGCCGCGCAAGACTGGTTTGTCGAAAATCTTCGCCAGATTCGCGAAGTCGTCCCCGCCCAAAAAATTGTCGTCGGCATCGCCAACTACGCGTACGACTGGGGCGAGACGGGAAAAAAAGGCGTCTGGACCGGCGCCGAGTTCAGCAATCAGGAAGCCCTGCTGCACGCGTTCGAATCCGAAACCGACGTCGAGTTCGACGACGCCTCTCTAAACCCGCACTACTCCTATTCCGACGAAGCCAATCACATTCACCGGGTCTGGATGCTCGACGCTGTGACGGGCTACAACCAGATTCGTGCCAGCGAGCGTCTCGGCGTGCAAGGCACCGCTCTTTGGCGCCTCGGCTCTTCGGACTCTTCCATCTGGCCTATCTGGGACGCCACTCGCGCCGATGACACCGCGCGCCAAAAAATTAAAGAAATTCCTCCCGGCCCCGACCTGACACTCGAAGGCAACGGCGACATCTGGCATTTTGCCGACGTCCCGAAGTCCGGCCGCCGAAGTTTCGTCTATGAAGCGGCCACCGATCTCTTCACCGACGAAACCTATGAAGAATATCCGCTCTCGTACGACATCGACCAGATCGGCGGCTCTTCTCCCAAGAAGCTGGTGCTCTCGTTCGATGATGGGCCCGATCCGCGCTGGACTCCGGCTATCCTCGACGTCCTTAAGAAGAAAAACGTCCCCGCGGTCTTTTTCGTAGTCGGCGAGGAAGCCAATCTCCACCCCGATATTCTGAAACGCGAATTCGTCGACGGCCACGAAATCGGCAATCACACCTTTACGCATCCCCAGTTCGATCAAATCTCCAAAACCGAACTCAAGTGGCAGCTGAATCTCACGCAGCGCTTTATCGAAAGCACTGTCGGCGCAAAGACCATTCTCTTCCGTCCGCCATACGGCATCGATCACCAGCCCGAGTACGCCGAGGAAGTCGCCTTGCTTCCCACCGCTCAGGACATGGGCTATCTGATTATCGGCCAGCGCATCGACCCCGACGATTGGAGCTCTCCCGACGGAAAGAATCAGATGCCCGCGGCGAGCATTACGCAGAACGTTCTCCGCCAGGTGGACAAGGGCAACATCATTTTGCTGCACGACGGCGGGGGCGAGCGCGCCCAGACCGTCGCCGCCCTACCGCAAATCATCGACGCCCTTCGCGCCCGCGGCTATCAATTCGTCTCTATCGGAGACTTGCTTGGAAAAACGCGTGCGGAAGTTATGTTGCCGCTATCGGCCCAGGAACGATTCGAAGCGCGCGCCGACGGTTTCATCTTTACCATCTTTCAATGGTTCCGTTTCACGATTGGCACGATCTTCATCGTTGGCATTGTCCTCGTCAGCGCCCGCGCGCTCGTCATCGGCATTCTGGCGCTCATCGAAAAACTTCGCCCGGACCACGCCGTCATGTCCGCGCCCGAACCCGCTGTCACCGTGCTGATTCCCGCGCACAATGAAGAAAGCGTAGTCGTACAAACCGTCACGTCCGTCCTTGCGTCCGACGTGCAGTCTCTCCGCGTCATCGTCGTCAACGATGGCTCGACCGACAACACCGGCCCGCTCCTCGACGCTTCTTTTGGCACGGACTCGCGCGTGCGCATCATTCATCAGGTGAATCGCGGCAAAGCCGCATCTCTGCACCGCGCGCTGGCCGAGGCCGCAACAGACATTGTCGTCACCATCGACGCCGACACCGAAATCGAGCCGGACGCCATTCGCAAACTGCTCCGACATTTTTCAGACCCCAAGGTCGGCGCCGTCGCGGGAAACGTAAAAGTCGGCAACCGCTCCCGCTGGCTCACGCGCTGGCAGGCGCTCGAATACATCACCAGCCAAAATATGGAGAAGCGCGCCTTCGATCTTTTGAATTGCATCACGGTTGTTCCCGGAGCGCTCGGCGCGTGGCGCAAAGCAGCCATCGAAGCCGCTGGCGGCATCACTGCCGATACTGTGGCCGAAGACGCCGACCTTACCATCGGCATTCGCCGCCTCGGCTGGCGCATCAGTTATGAAGAAGAATCCATCGCCTGGACCGAAGCACCCGAAAAAGCCGGCGCCCTCATTCGCCAGCGCTTCCGCTGGACCTTCGGCACTCTGCAGTCTTTTTGGAAGCACAGTGACACGCTCTTCCGCCCGAAGTACGGCACGCTGGGTTGGATCGCGCTGCCAAACATTTTCGTCTTTCAGTTGGTTCTGCCGCTGATCTCTCCGGTCATCGACCTCATGTTTTTCGGCTCTCTTGTACTCTGGGGTCTCGCGCAATTCCGCGTTACAAAATTGCCGCAACTCTGGACAGCCGCCGACGTCGAAAAATCCGTCCTCTTCTTTCTCGGCTTCTTGCTCATAGACGTCCTCACCTGCGCTCTCGCCTTCGCGCTCGAGAAAAAGGAAGACTGGACGCTGCTTGTCCCCGTCCTTCTCCAGCGTTTCTACTATCGCCAGCTCATGTATGTCGTGTTGTTCCGCTCCGTGAAGGAAGCCGTCAGCGGACGCCCCGTCGGCTGGCGCGGCGTGGAAACCGAAGCTCCGCCGCCACGCTCGGTTGCGCCCGTTCTGCGCAGTTAGCTCTGCTTACGCTCCGCGGAGCGATGCGTCTGAGCTGGTGGGGGGAACTGCAAGTGTCTTCGCTCCTAACGCGCCGCACATTTCTCAGGACTTCCACAGTTGCTGGCGGAAGTCTACTCATCGCATTTCATCTGCCTCGCTCCGTTGCGCATGCAAAAAAAGCCTCTTCGACGGACAAGCCGTTTGCCCCCAGCGCGTGGCTTGAAATCGTTCCCACTGGAGAAATCACAATCTGGTGTGGCAGGTCAGAAATGGGCCAGGGCGTGCGCACCAACTTACCCATGATCGTTGCGGAAGAACTCTGCTGCGATTGGAAAAAAGTCCACGTCCTGCAGGCCGATCTTGACGCCAAATACGGCGAGCAACTCACCGGCGGAAGTCTTAGCACGCGCACCTCTTACACGAATCTTCGCAAGGCTGGCGCCGCAGCACGCGAAATGTTGATCACTGCAGCTGCCGGCGAATGGGAAGTGGAACGCTCAGAATGCCAGGCGGAAAACAGCACCGTGTCGCATCGGCCCACAAAGCGCACATTGAGCTACGCCCAGCTGACGTCCCGCGCTTCTGCAATTCTTCCACCGGCGGACCCGCCGCTCAAAAACCCCGCCGATTTCAAACTGATCGGCAAACCCACCCGCCGCACCGATGCCCCTTTGAAAGTAACGGGCAGCGCCGTCTTCGGTCTCGACGTCCGCGTCCCGGGAATGCTCTTCGCCAGTGTCGAACGCAGCCCCGTTTACGGCGGCTCGCCACGCAGTTTCAACGCTGATGAAGTGAAAAACGCTCCGCATGTCCGCGCCGTCTTCGAACTCAAGTCCGCCCATCTCACGCATCAATTCGGCGAGACCTCGGGGCCTGGCAGCCGCAATTACTCCTGCGCAGGCGTGGCAATCGTCGCCGATTCCACTTGGGCCGCGATCCAAGCACGCAAACTTCTCAAAGTCGAATGGAACGAACCGCCTTTCGCCGCGGAATCCACGGCCAGCCTCCACGAAAAAATGCACTCTCTTGCGTCCGCGCCGGGTGCTGTAATCCGCAGCGACGGCGACTTCGACAAATCTCATGCGGCCGCCGCCAAAAAGATCGAAGCCGTTTACGAGCTTCCCTTCCTCGCCCACGCGACCATGGAGCCGGTCAATTGCACCGCTCACGTTCGCGGCGATTCCTGTGAACTCTGGGCGCCCACGCAAATTCCCGCGGCCGCGGCAGCCTCGGTCGCCAGCGCTTTGAGCATCCCGCGCGAAAACGTCAAAGTCCATGTCACCTTCATCGGCGGTGGCTTCGGCCGCCGCCTCATTCAGGATTACGCCGTGGAAGCCGCGCTCATCTCTCGCGAGGCCGGCGCGCCCGTGCAGGTCGTCTGGTCGCGCGAGGACGACATCCGCCACGATTTCTATCGCCCTGCCGCCTGCCACATCTTGCAAGCCGGATTGGACTCGCAAGGCCAATTGATTTCCTGGCGCCACCGCGGCTCTTCCCCCTCCATCGAAACCTTTTATAACGGAACCGGAATTTCTCCCAGCGCCGCCGCGCAAGTGGATTCGCTCGACTTTCCCGCGCTCTTCGTCCCCAATTTCCGTTTGGAATTCACTGTCGCGGAATCCGGCATGCCGCTCGGCTACTGGCGCTCCGTCGATTCTTCCGGCAACCAGTTCGCGCTCTCAAGCTTCTTTGATGAAGCTGCGCATGCCGCCGGCCGCGATCCTCTGGAATTTCTTCTCGCCGCGTTTGGTCCGGCACGAAAAATTCCTCTCAGAAATAATGAGACGTTCGATGTGGGCCGCCGCCGCGCTGTCGTCGAACTGGCTGCGGAAAAATCCGGCTGGCACAAACCGCTCGCTCCGGGCCGCGGGCGTGGCCTCGCTGCGTCGTTCGGTTGGGGCAGCTACGTAGCCCACGTCGCGGAAGTTACTTGCGACGCAAAGACCGGCACCCTTCACGTCGATCGTGTGGTCTGCGCCATCGATTGCGGCACCGCCATCAACCCACTCGGCGTGAAAGCCCAAATGGAAGGTGCCATCAATTTTGGCCTCGCACAAACCCTCAAAAGCGCCATCACCGTTGAGGCCGGACGCGTTCAGCAGAGCAACTTCCACGACTACGAAGTGCTTCGCATGAACGAAGCACCGCCCATCGTCGAAGTTCACATCGTTCCTAGTGCCGAAGCGCCTGGCGGCTGTGGCGAGCCGGGAGTTCCCTCCGTTGCCCCTGCGGTCGGCAACGCCATTTTCGCCGCAACCGGTAAAAGGCTTCGTCGTCTGCCCATTCGCCGCACCGATTTGACCAAGCTTTAAGATACTTTTCGAACTGCCCGGATTGCCACGCACTTTGGACAACACCCTTGCAACAACGCTTCTCGCCTCTATCCCGAGATGCTATGTTTGGGGCAAAGCGGTTGAATCCTCGTACGACGGAGATTTAAATGAAGCAGCCTTTCCTTGGTTTTCTATTTTCTACATTTTTATTGTGTCTGTTTATTCCTTCAAAAGCGTCGCCGCAATACGATCGCCCTCAAACCATCGTCTGCGAATCTCACCACGGCAAGGTTCAATACTGTCCGCTTCCCGATCCGCACTCGCGTGTAGCTCTGGTGGAAGAACTTAGCAGTGGCCGCTGCGTTCGCGGCGAGACTTGGGGCAATGATTCCAGGGGCATTTGGGTGGATAAAGGTTGCCGCGCTCGGTTCGAAGTCAAACCCGGCCGCGACGACGGGCCGGAGTGGTGGCATTCCGGCTCGCACGGTCCGTCGAATCGGCCTCGCAGCGGTGCCTGCTTCTTCAAGAATGTGAACTTCACCGGTGATTATTTCTGCTCAGAGAGGGGAGAGAATATTCGTCAGGTCCGCTTGGATGACGAGATCAGCTCGATCCAGATTTTCGGCCACGCCACCGTCACAATTTACAAAGACCCAAACTTCACCGGCCCTCAAGCCACAACCGACCGGAGCGTTCCAGACCTTCATAACTGGCGAATGCCCAACAATCCTAATTTGAATTGGGACAATCGCATCAGCTCTGCCCGCATCGACTAGGCGTAGGACATCTCAGTCTTTCCAGGCCCCTTGCGCGGATTTTGCGCGAGGGGCCTTTGTTTTATCGCGGTGGTTCGTTATGGCGGAAACGTCGCTTTGCGCCGGCACGCTTTCCTGCCAGTGCTGTCGCGCAATCCGATCACTTTCCTGGTGCGTCCGGCCTCTGTTCGGCCACAACGTCCTGCAGGCCATAATCCGTTGCCTTCAAAATCGAATTTTCAGCCAGAGACGTGTTGTAGACTTCCTTCCATGAGTGCTCATCAGCGCTTTGCCACGTATCCGAGTTTGCGCGACCAGTTGGTCCTGATTACCGGGGGCGCTTTGGGGATCGGCGCTTCCCTTGTCGAACATTTCGCCGCGCAAGGCTCGCAAGTCGCATTCCTGGACATCGATCGCAAGAGCGGCGAAAAATTGGCCGCCGAGCTTTCTGCTAAAAGTGCTCATCCTACCGCGTTTCTGCGCTGCGATTTGACGGAGATTGCGCAGTTGCGTACAGCGATCACTGAAGTTGAGACGCGCTACGGGGCAATCCGCGTGCTCGTAAACAACGCGGGAAACGATACTCGCCATTCGGTCAGCGAAGTTACGCCGGAAGATTGGGATCGCATGATCGCCGTGAATCTACGCCACCAATTCTTTGCGGCTCAAGCAGTCATTCCAGCGATGAAAAAGGCAGGCCAGGGATCGATCATCAACATGAGTTCGATTAGCTGGATCATTCCGTCCACAGGATTGCCCGTCTACGTCACGGCGAAGGCCGCGATCGTGGGTCTCACGCGCACACTTGCTCACGAACTGGGGCCGCACAACATTCGCGTGAATTGCGTGCTTCCCGGCGCGATCCTCACGGAGCGCCAGAAACAGCTGTGGTTCACGGAAGAGTATCAAGCCGAGATTCTCCGCAATCAGGCTCTCAAGAAAATGATTTTGCCGGAAGAAGTTGCCCGCCTCGTTCTTTTCCTGGCTGCGGATGACAGCAGTGCCGTCACCAATCAAAGTTATGTGGTCGACGGAGGTTGGGTTTAAGGGGTTTTCGTCCTTCCAAAGCCTGGTCGCAATCCTTCAAACGCCGATAATCTCGCCCGAGTCGTCCAGGTCGATCGAGGCTGTGCGCGATACTTTCGGAAGGCCCGGCATCAGCATAATGCTGCCGGAAATGACCACGATGAATCCCGCTCCAGCCGAAAGCGACGCATCCGTTACGCGCAGCGTCCACCCGGTTGGCGCGCCGAAGATTTTCGGATCGTCGGTGAAGGAGTACTGTGTTTTCGCGATACACACCGGCAACTTCGCGTAACCCCACTCCGAGAATTGCTGTAGCTTGGCTTTGGCCTGCTCGTTGAAACTGACCTCACTCGCTCCGTAAATGTTTCGCGCGACTTTCTGAATCTTCTCCACGACGGGCTCATCGAACTTGTAAACCGGCCGGACGTTTGGCGAGGGATTTTTGTCGATCAGCCCCACAACTTTCTCCGCGAGCTCCTTTGCTCCCGGACCGCCTTTTGTAAAGGCCTCGGAAAGCGCCGTCGGCGTGGCATGTTCCGCGCAGTAGGCTTCCAGTCGCTTCAATTCCGCATCCGTATCATTTGGGAAACGATTGATCGCTGCGATGGTTGGAACGCCAAAACTTCTCAAGTTGTCGAGATGGCGCCCAAGATTCGGCAGCCCGCGTTCCAAATCGCCCTCGCCCTGATTCTTGATGCTTTGCACCGTCGTAACCAGCACTGCCGCCGCTGGCGTGATGCCCGATTGCTGCATCACGATATCGAAATACTTTTCGCCGCCGAGGTCCGCTGCAAAACCTGCTTCATTCACAACATAATCGGCCAGCCGCAGCCCCATCTCTTGCGAGATCACGCTGCTCGTTCCGTGCGCGATATTCCCAAACGGGCCGGCGTGCACAAACGCCGGTGTGCCGTCGGTCGTTTGCACCAGATTCGGAAGCAACGCGTCCGCGAGCAGCGCCATCATGCCGCCTGTCGCTTGCAGTTCCTTCGCGCACACAGGCCTGCCGCCGCGCGTTGCCCCAATCACAATCGCGTCCAGCCTGTGCCGCAGATCCTTCAAATCCTTCGCCAGCGCCACAATCGCCATGATTTCTGAAGCGGCGGTGATCACAAATCCCGTTTTGCGGCCCCCGCCGTCTTTCTTGCTGTCCAGCGAAACGGCGATGCGCCGCAACGCCCGGTCATTCATGTCCATCGCGCGCGGCCAAGTGATTCTCTCGGGGTCCAGTTGCAAATCGTTGCCGTGGAAAAGATGCGCGTCGATCAGCGCGGCCAGAAGGTTGTGCGCGGAAGAAATCGCGTGAAAGTCGCCATGAAAATGCAGATTGATCTTGGCGCTTGGCTCGATCTGCGAAAGGCCGCCTCCTGCCGCTCCGCCTTTCATCCCAAATACCGGACCCAGCGAAGGCTCGCGCGAGGTGATGACCACTTTTTTGCCAATCAGCGCCAGGCCCTGCGTCAGGCCGATGGCCGTGACCGTCTTGCCTTCTCCGGAAACGGTCGGCGTTGTCGCCGTGACGAGGATTAACTTGCCTCGCCGCTTGTATGCGGGATCGGCTAGGAGTTCCAGCCGGATTTTCGCGCCGTAAGCGCCGATTTGTTCGACGTACTTTTCGGGAATTTCCAGTTTTCGAGCGACTGCCTGAATGGGAAGAAGTGTTTTTTTCATTTGAGATGGAGTCGAAATCAGAAGATTGGCGTCCAAAGAAAAGAGTAACATATCAGTCCGAGCCGCGCCCTGTCCTGAATACGTACCCATTCATGGCCGGCCCGTTGGTGGGCGGGATTAGCCGGGAACAGGCCGGTAGACGATATTTCGCAGATTTTCAATCACTCCCCGGTTGTTGTAGGATATCCATCTGCTTCAGGAGGACCCCATGGCCATCACTTTTACACTGAATGGAAAAGCGCAGTCGGTGGACGTCAGCCCGGACATGCCGCTGCTCTGGGTGTTGCGCGATACCCTGAATATGACGGGTACGAAATTTGGGTGCGGAATGGCTCTGTGCGGGGCGTGTACCGTGCATATTAACGGCGAAGCGACGCGTTCCTGCATCACGCCGATCTCCAGCGTCAGCGGAAAGAAAATCACCACCATTGAAGGCTTGTCCGCCGATGGCAGCCATCCCGTGCAAAAGGCCTGGATCGAAGAAGATGTTCCGCAGTGCGGCTATTGCCAGTCCGGTCAGATCATGTCTGCCGTAGCGCTGCTTGCGAAAAAGCCAAAGCCCACCGACGCCGACATCGATGACGCCATGAGCGGAAACATTTGCCGTTGCGGTACCTACCAGCGTATCCGCAAAGCCATCCACCGCGCCGCAGGCTCGCCAGCCGAAAAGGCATAAGCCGCGTCTAAAGGGCTTGTCCAGCAGTCTCGCCAAAATCCGCAGCAGGAGTTAAGACTATGCAGACTCCACTCTCCCCAGAAACGCAAACTCTGGATCGCAGGGCTTTCCTGAAAACCGGCGCCGCGGGCGGTGCCGCATTGCTGATCGGCTTTCATATTCCTGCCCGCGCCTCTGATCCCGCGCAGGAGCAGGAGAAGCCGCCCATCAATCCTCTGAATGCCTGGGTGAAGATCACTCCCGACAATCACGTCACGCTGATTATGGCGAAATCGGAAATGGGCCAGGGCATCATGACGGCGCTACCGATGATTCTTGCGGAGGAACTCTGCCTCGATTGGAAACAAGTGACGATCGAGCAGGCGCCGACAAATCCGAAGATTTATGATCACGGCACAGGCGGGAGCGGCAGCGTGGGCGGCTCCTGGCTGCCTCTGCGGCAGGCGGGCGCTGCTGCGCGCGAAATGCTGATTGCTGCGGCGGCGAAAAAGTGGGAAGTCGGGACGGATACTTGCAAAGCGCAGAATGGTTACGTCGTTCACGGCCATCCCGAGCGTTCGTATTCCTACGGCCAGCTTGTTGCCGACGCGGCCCTGCTGCCTATTCCGAATTTCAAGGAAGTGCCGCTGAAGAATTCCCGGGACTTCACGATCGTGGGAGTGGGCAACGCATCGCGTCGATGGTGCAGCCAAAGCCACGGGCACGGCGATGTATGGCATTGATGCGCGGCCCGCTGGATTGCAGTATGCAGTGATTGCGCGTTGTCCTGTTTTCTACGGAAAGGTTGCTATCGTTCGACGCCACCAAAGCGAAAGCTGTGCCCGGCGTGCGCGACGTTTTCCAGATTGAAACGAGCGGAAGAGGCGCATCCACCACCGGAGGCGTCGCTGTTGTTGCGGACAATTCGTGGGCGGCGATTCAGGGAAGAAAAGCGCTTGAAGTGAAATGGGAGGAAGGCGCGGCGGCAAGCGAATCGAGCGAAGAGCTACGCAAGCAGTTCGTGGCTAACGCAGCGAAACCCGGAGGAATGATACGAAACGAAGGTGACGCGGATTCTGCTATCGCTTCGGCGTCGAATAGAGTGGAAGCCGTTTACGAGCTGCCCTTTGCTGCGCACGTTTGCATGGAGCCGATGAACTGCACGGTGCATGTTGAGGCGGATCGCGCGGAAGCGTGGGTACCAACGCAGGCGCCGCAGTGGGCGCAAGCCGTGATTGCGGAAGCATCGAAGCTGCCACCCGAAAAAGTGATTGTGCATACTACGCAGATGGGCGGCGGTTTTGGCCGGCGTTATCAGGCCGACTTCGTGATGGAAGCCGCGCAAGTGGCCAAGAAAACGGGCAAACCGGTGATGGTGGTATGGACGCGGGAAGACGACATGCACCATGACTTCTACCGGCCGGCGTCGTATCACAAGTGCCAGGGCGTGGTGGACGCCGCAGGCAATCTCGCCGCGTGGAAACATTTCCAGACGTCGACGTCGATCGCGGCGAAGTGGAGCCCAAAGGGAGAAGAAGACAACGGGCAAGGCGAATTCGGAACGGGTGCGACGGTTCCGTACCAGTCGCCCAATCTTCGCATCGAATACACGCTGGCGCATTCGAGCGCGCCGCGCGCGTGGTGGCGCTCCGTGGAGCATTCGAGCAGCGGCTTCGTTGTGGAGAGTTTTGTCGACGAGCTTGCGGCAGCCGCGGGGCAGGATGCGCTGGAGTTTCGGCTGAAATTATTAGGCGATCCGCGCAAGCTTCCGCAGTTCGGTGCAGGGCAGGACGCGCCGCCACTGGATACGGCTCGCTTGAAAGCAGTTTTGAAACTTGCCGCAGAGAAAGCCGGTTGGGGCAAACCGCTTCCGAATGGCGAAGGGCGAGGGATAGCGGGATTTTTCTCGTTTGATACGTACACCGCAGCGGTTGCGGAAGTTTCCGTGAAGCCGCGCGAGCTGAAAGTGAAACGACTGGTTTGCACCGTGGATTGCGGCCGCGTGGTGAATCCGAATGGAGTGCGCGCGCAGGTGGAGAGTGCGGCGATCTATGCGCTTACGGCCACGCTGAAGGACGCCATCACCGTGGAGCGCGGACGGATCGTACAATCGAATTTCAACGACTACCAGATGATTCGCATGAAAGAAGCGCCACCGATTGAAGTGCACCTTGTGGCGAGCGAAGAAAAGCCCACCGGCATCGGCGAACCGACAGTTCCCGTAATCGCGCCGGCGGTTTGTAACGCGATTTTCAACGCCACGCGCAATCGAAAGCAAGATGTGCGCATCCGGCGGTTGCCGATTCGGGCAGAAGATCTAGCCTGACAAAACAGTTGGTAGTGAAGAGGGCGCAGCGAGCGGCTCAGCGTCTAGGACATTTGCTTAGCGCGTGGATGCCTCGCGGCCAACCTGCCCTAGTATTGTGCAATGACACCCGCGTAAGTCCCTTTAAAATAAACACTTATGTAAGTGTTGAAGATAAAGCACTTTATCTGCCTTTAGAATGAACACTTATGCAAAACCCAGGGGGGAGGTCAATCATAAAGTGCTCGGCCCTAAGGCATAGTGTAGGCGAGATTGTCGAAGTGGAGGACGGCGGCGTTGGAGAAGTCGAAAGAGACTTGGGAGCTGGGAGCGCGCCAGGCGGTGCGGAGGCGGCGAAGTTCCTTTGGTTTGATGGTGAAGGAAAGTTCGCGGAGTTCGGGAGAGCGGATGGTAACGGTGGCGTCGGTGTCGCCGTCGTTGTAGGCGTCGATTCCGGCGAAGATGTGCGGCGAAGCGAATTGAAAATCGGCGTGGCGGGATGCCGGATCGGCGACTACCAGGGTGAAGGTGCCGAACTTTCCGTAGGGCGTGCCAATGAGCCATTCTCCTTTGCCCCAATCGATGATGCCGGAGGGATACTGACCAACCAGAGGCGTTCTGGCGGGAAAATGGGGATCGTCGAAGGTGATGTAGGCGGGCGGGACAAGGTCGCTCTTTCCCTGGATGTCGATGTCGCGGGAAGTGGTGTGGCGGACGTAGAGGGCGTGAGTGGCGTCATCAAAAGTGTAGCCCTCTTGATCGAGGTCTTTCCGGCGGGTTAGAGGCTTTCCTCCGGCGATTACGAAATCGGGGACAAAATCCAAGCGCAAGACATCGGTGGAGTCGGCGTCGAACGTGGAATAGGTGACGGAGCCGGCGCCGTAGGCAATTTTTGTGATCGCGGAAAGCGAGCCGAGGAGATGCGATTCGTCGGCGGGCGCCCACTCGGGAACGGCCCAGAAGGCGTCCATCATACGGCGCGGGCCATCGGAAAATTCGTCGGTGAACCACCACTGCGTGCTGTAAGGAGCGTGAGCGCCGCCGGGAAGGCCTTGAAAATAGGTGACCCAGTTGTAGGTGCGATAGGCGGCTTCTTTGTAGGCGGCGTCGCCCGTTTTCGCGTAGTAGAGAGCTTCGACGGCGGCGAGGCGGGCGCTGTGGCTGTCGCAGCACTGATTGGGAAGATTGCAGCAGAATTCCTTGCCGTTGCCTTGTTCGGTGGTGACGGTGGCGCCGTGAACAATATATTTCGGCCACTTCGGAGTGGTCTTGACCCATTCGATCAGTTTGCGCGAATGCTCGCGCCACTCGGGATCTTTTTCAGGATGAAGCAGGACGTAGCGCCCGAGCTCGAGGGGAATGACATTGTTCATGTTTCCCATGCTGGCTTGCACATCCTCGAAATAACCGACCCAGACGTTATTTTGCATGGGGTATTTCATGAGCCAGGCCCAGGCACCTTCGCGGACTTTTTTGTAGGAGGCGACGTCGCCCTGATTGATGCGGATGAGTTCGTCGAGCAGCATGATGGGCTCAACGACATTCGCAGAGTAAGGAAACATTCCCTTGCCGCCTTCGAGGCTGCCGTCGCGAGCGAAACAACGGTTGGGCCAAGGGGAATGGAGTTCGTCGCCGAGCTTGAAATTCTTGGCGAGAGCTTCGGCGCAGCGGATAGCGGCGCGCAGATATTTCGTGTTGCCGGTCATTTCATAGAGGCGGAGATAGGCGTAGCCGTCTTCACCGACAACGTGAGGCTCGACGTAGTCTTCGCCGTGATTGCTCCAGCCGGTGTAGCGGCGGCTTCCGGGATTAGCAGAGGGATAGGGCACTTGCGCCCAGGTGTAGCCTTCCGGCGTGAGACCGTTTTCAAGTTCGTAGTCGACAAAATTCTGAAGGAATTCGAGAGTGCGCGGGTCGCCAGTATAGGGGTAGAGGCGTTCGACAAAGCCTTGCATCATGGCGCGCAAATAGCCGGTGGAATTCACCCAATGCCAGTCGGGCGCAAGTTCGAAAGTGGTGCGATCAAAATCGAAGCAGCAGAAATAGTACGGGAGACGCTGGCGATTGTACTGATCCCAGACGATGGTCCATTGAGAAAGGAAATAGCCGGAGTAGGAGTAGCCGGTGTTGTTGGGCATGGGCCAAGGGAGGAGCTTGCCTTGAGGGTCGAGTTCGACGGGACGTCCGGCGATGGAGGATTCGTTGACGGTCGAAGTGACGGGGAAAGATTGCTGACCAGTGATGCCAGCGACCAGCGTTGCGCTCAAAATGAAGGCGATCAAGATTTTTGGCAATTCAGCCGCTCGGCTCATGTGGCTCCATTCGAACAATTGGAAAGTGTGATGACAGTTCGGGTCAGACTCGCATAGCGTCACGAGACGCGGGACACAAAATGTAACAGTTTTTGAGTCAAGAGGGTGCTGGTGACCAGATCCTAGAAAGCGGCAGTGCTCCCAGAATGAGAAAATCCGTCGAATAGAATTTTCGGCTGCGAGGCGGAGTTTGCATTAAAATCAAGAGAGAGGTGGGAGAAAATGGCGCTGGATTGGTCAAACTGCGCGGCGGTGGAGAGTGTGCCGGGAAAAGTGAGCGGTGCGTGGGTGTTTCGCGGAACGAGGATGCCGGTTGCCGCCGTTTTTGAGAATCTAGAGGACGGGCTAACTATAGACGAGGTCGTAGAATTGTATGACGGGCTCACGCGAGAACAGGTGCAGGCGGTCCTGGAGTTTGCGGCACAGAGTTTGGAAGTTCCTCCCCTCAGCAGATAATGCGTGTCTCAATGGACGACGACGGGCAAGCGGTCGAGAGCCGAGGCGCCTGAAATAGCGGGATTCGTTCGCGTCTTGGGGCCAGCTCCGTCCTTTGCATCCGTTTTAAACTGTGCCACGAGCCCCCGAAGCTGCGCGGACATCTGCGCTAGCTCCTCCGCAGCCTTCCGTGCTTCGTTGATGCCAGCCGCAGTGTTTTCCGCAGCGCTGGCCACACCGCCAATATTCTTGGTTACCTCTCGAGAGCCGGTGGCGGCTTCGGAGACGTTGCGCGACATTTCCGCTGTAGTGGCAGACTGTTGCTCAACGGCGGTGGCGATAGTGGTGGAAATGTCGTTGACGCGGCCGATTATTTCGCTGACGAAATGAATTGCTGCGACAGCGCCCTTCGATTCGATTTGGATGGAGGCTATGCGCTGCGTGATGTCTTCCGTAGCTTTGGCAGTTTGCTTGGCGAGTTCTTTCACCTCGTTGGAGACAACGGCAAACCCCTTGCCGGCTTCTCCGGCGCGGGCGGCTTCGATGGTGGCATTCAAGGCGAGCAGGTTGGTCTGCTGGGCAATGGAGGTGATGACTTTGATGACGTGGCCAATTTCTGCGCTGGATTCGTCGAGTTTTGCCATGGTGGAGTTGGTACGGGTAGTGGCCTCCAAGGCTTCGCCGGCGACTTTGGCGGCTTCGCCAGCGTTTTTGGAAATTTCGGTGATGCTGGCGCCCATTTCCTCGGTGCTGGTGGCGACGGTTTGGAGATTGCGATTGATTTCTTCGGTGGCGGCGGAAACAGCGGCGGCCTGGGCTGAAGTTTCGGATGAGTTTGCACTGATTTCCTGACTGGTGGCGGAGAAGCGCTCGGCGGCATCAGCGATTTGCTCCGCGGTCTGGGCGACAACTCCGACGACTTTTTCGATTTTGGCGGTGAATGGATTGAAACCGCGGGCGATAGCGCCAAGTTCGTCGGATGAGCCTTCGGGGAGACGAGCTTGCAGGTTGCCTTCGCCTTCGGCGATCTGTTGCAGCAGGACACCAGCTTGCCGCAGGCGACGTCCTGTTCCGGCGGCAAGCTTTATGGTCAGCAAAAGGACGACAGCAAAGAGAACAAGCGCGCCAGCCAGGGAGAGCGTCACTTGGTGAGCGATCTCGGAAGCGAGGCGGGCGGAATGCTCTTCGCGTGCCTTGCGGAGGGCAGAGACGACCTTGTCGATCAGATCGGTCGGCGCCCGGTCCTGGCCCTTCAGCATCAGGTCAACCTCAAAGGTATTCATGCCCTTGGCCTTCTGAAATACATCGAGAGCAGCGCGGTATTTTTGTCCGAGCTGGGCATGGGCGCGGCGAAATTCATCGATCGAGGATTTAATTTCCGGGTCGGCGATTCCCGAGGAGAGTTCCGCGGCTTGCGAATCCACCAGGCCGTCGAGATGGGTAAACTCCGCAAGATACTTCGACATGCTTTCGGGATCGCGGCCGCGCAAAAGGATATCTTTCCAGGCCTGCACCTGTTTCTTGAAGAGGACTTGCATCTCGAGGGATTTTTGTTCTTTAGAGACTTCCTGAGAGAGGAGCGATTGGTAGGAGGCGACGACCGAGGAAATACGGCTCGCCAATAAGGCTGCGCAGGAGACGCCGGCAGCCACGGATAAGCCAACAACCGCAAAGATCTTAGTTCGTACCAGCATAGAGAGATCCTTTCCGGAGGTGTGTTAGTTCCTGGTCGACAAAGCTCGCAGAGCGAAAATGACGCTGATGTATCCCGAAATGGGAATCATTTTCGAAATGTGATTAAACCCATTGGAAACAGTTAAAACTTTTCTAACGACAGCAATTTCTTCACCGATGCAAAGTCTTTGTGCTGAATGCGAATCGATGTTTACAGATGAAATGAGTCCTTTTCCGTTTGAATCGATGCAATTTTTTAGCCGAAGTGGAGGGAGACAGGACGCAGAGCCCGGAAGCTGCGCGGCGGACGAGATTCGTGCAAAATAGGGCGGCCATGGAAGACCTGTCTAAATACCACCACCCGGTTAGCAAACTGTTCGCGCGGGTGGGCGCGGCGGAGGATTGGGAGAAATACCGTTTGAGCGAGGAGCAGGTGGAGTTTTTTCGCGAGAACGGGTACTTGGCGGGGGTGCGGATTTTTACGGATGAACAAGTGGAGGCGCTGCGCGGAGAGCTGGAACATTTGATGGATCCGGCGCATGAGGGGCGCGAACTTTTTCACGAGTATCATTCGAACGAATCGACGGATCCGAACCGCGTGGTGTTTCATGCGCTGGGGGCATGGCGGGTGATGCCGGGATTTCATGATTTGCTGTGGAACCCGGCGTTTCTGGTGCCGGCGTCGCAACTGCTTGGGGGAGCGGTGCGATTCTGGCACGATCAATTATTTTGCAAGCCGGCGCGGCATGGAGGAGTGGTGGCGTGGCACCAGGATTATTCGTACTGGACGAGGACGACACCGTTGGCGCATTTGACGTGCTGGATTGGGCTGGACGATTCGACGCGGGCGAATGGATGTTTGAATTATGTGCCGGGGAGCCACTTGTGGCCGGATTTGCCGAAGCCGGTGCTGACGGGGGAGATGGACGGGATTCGCGCGAGTTTGCCGGAGGAGTTGAGGGAGAAATTCAAGCCTGTGGCGGTGGAGTTGAAAAAGGGCGAGAGTGCGTTTCATCATGCGCGGACGATGCACGGGTCCGGGGCGAACGATACGCCGAGACCGCGGCGGGCGACGGTGATCAATGTGTTTCGCGATGGCGTGATGTCGAATGCGGATGAGCCGCTGCTGGCGGGAGTGCCGATGATTCCGCGCGGGGAGAAGATGGGTGGGCAGTTTTTTCCGTTGTTGTTTGAGCCGGAGGCTGCGTCGAAGTAACTGGTGAAGACCGACACCTCCCGGAACGAGGATAAATCGAAGAGAGATTTCTCACTGCGCAGGCCGACCACTTTGCAGGAGCAAAGTGGAAGCAAAAAGCGTCGGCCTGTTCCGTTCGAAATGACAGTGGGTGTTGCGTGCGAGGCCCTTTGTGACGGTTGTCGAGGTTTAGCTTGCCGCTGTTGACTCTTTCCGCGTACTCAACGACTATAAGCTGCAAATTAGCCTATCATTGGCGCTCGCAGGAGAGCGCTTCTCTATGGAAGAACAACTAAGCCTGGAATTTTTGCGCGTGGTGGAGAACGGCGCGGTGGCGGCTGCACGGACGATGGGGTTCGGCGACCGTCACAAGGCCGACGAAGTGGCCGTGGAAGCGATGCGGAAAACGATGGACGCCGTGCCGATGGACGGGACGATCGTGATCGGCGAGGGCGAACGCGACGAGGCGCCCATGCTGTACATCGGCGAAAAGGTGGGACTGGCGACGCATGCCCCAAAGGCGCTGTTTCCTGAGGTGGATATTGCTGTCGATCCGCTGGAAGGGACGAATCTGTGTGCGACGGGAGCGCCCAATTCAATTGCGGTGCTGGCGGCGAGTGAACGCGGCGGATTGTTGCACGCGCCGGATTTGTACATGGAAAAAATCGTGGTGGGGCCGTCGTGCAAAGGCGCGGTGGAGCTGGATGCGCCAGTTGCGGATAATTTGAAGTCGATCGCCAAGCGGCTGGACCGCGACGTGGAAGACCTGGTGGTGATCGTGCTGGACCGGCCGAGGCACGAAAAACTGATCGAAGAAATTCGCAGAGCGGGGGCGCGGATTCGCTTGATCGGCGACGGAGATTTGTCGGCGGGGATTTCGGCGGCGGTGGTAGGGACGGGAGTGCATGCGGTGATGGGAACGGGAGGCGCACCGGAAGGTGTGCTGACGGCGGCGGCGCTACGCTGCTTGAACGGACAGATCCTGGCAAGGCTGGTGATCGGCAAACCGGAAGATCAGATACGGCTCGAGAAAATGGGCGTGAAGGATTCCAAAAGGATTTACGACACGGAGGATCTGGCGCCGGGCAAGAAAATGATATTTGCGTGCACGGGCGTTACGGACGGCAACATTTTGAAAGGCGTGCGATTTTTTGGAGAAGGCGTGCGGACTTCGTCGATGATTCTGACCTTGGATGACCGGCAAGTGCGGTTTGTGGATTCGGTGCACCTGGATAAGAGGCCGGACGTGAAGGTGCGGTTCAACTGAAGAAGTGACTGGTGACTGGTGACTCGTGCGAAAAGCCCGACGCGCAATAGTTTAGTCGCCGGGGACCGCGCTCAACCGAACAATTCAATCTTCCACAAAGGCAAGAAGCCACTCTCAACTGAAGAAAAGCGGGCCTGAACGCAGGAACAGGAACGCTTAGAGCACATGTGGGCGGGTTTTCTGCTGGTTCCGGCGACACCTCTGCCAGACTAAAGTTGGGCGAATTGTGCCCGCTTGGGAGAGATAGGCTATGGCAGAGGGTTCTTCATCGGGCAATTCGTCTTCGTCCAAGTCTCTGATGTGGATGATGATCGGCCTGTTTACGGGCCTTGCGGTGCTGCTGGGGGGAGGCTTGTTTCTGGCGAGCCGGGTGGTGCGCTCGATGGGGCTTTCGGCGGCTAGCGCCAAGGATACAGTGCGAACTCCCGGCGGAAGCTTCCGCATGGAGAAAGAAACCGAGGTAGGGCCGGGCTTGCCGGTCTATCCGCGGTCTTCGCTGGTAGTGCCGGACGACGACGCGGCCGCGGCAGCCATCAAACAAGCGCAAAATGGCATTCAGACATCCACGTATCACACGACCGATACGCGGGATTTTGTGGATGAGTGGTACAGCAAACATTTGAGTCCGGAGTTCACGCGGCGAGACGCGGGGGACAAACCGGTACCAGCGATTTTCAGCGACACGCGAGTTTCGGATAGCGACATCGCGTTTGTGGCAGAGCGCGAACAGATGGTTCGCATCGTGGCGCTATCGCTCGATTCCGGCGGCACAAAAATTTCGCTCATTCGGTTCAACAAGTCCACACCGGCCTCGGCGCAAGCGCCGGCTGCGGTCCAATAACACTCCATCAGCCAAGCACACGCCGAGGTTCAGCCTGCTGAGTCTCGGCGATTTCTTTCGTTATGCTATTGGAGCCTATTGCTGGCTTTTTGTAAGGGCGAGAAAAACACCGTCATCCACAGCCACGGAGCGTGTGAATAGGGTTGCGGTGCCGCCGCCCGCAAGCGCAATGTGATTGGCGCTTCCACTGATGGCCGGGCCCGCCGGCTTGTTCGTTCCGGAGCCCGAGCCATCGCCCGGTTGTAGAGAGATGCGCGTCGTCTTCGGCGTGCAATTGGCCGCGGCGAGGCAAGTGTCTCGAACAAAAACCTGGCGGTAGCCGCTATTAATCGCGCTCGACGCGGATTTTGTAGTTTCATTAGTCGCATCGGATGCCTGACTTTGCGTCACAGTGAGGAACGCGACAAAACGTCCGGAAGCGCTAACGGAAGGCAGAAGACCTTCCGTGCCGACCAGGTTTCCGTTCGGAATCCACGGAAATAAGCTGAGTTGCAGGTGTGCAGGAACTGTTGACGCCGAAGCAGGTGTCACGAAGATAGATTTGTCGGCCGGTTCCCGTTGCGGAAACCAAGTTCGCAGCCGCAGAGCTAAACGCGACGTAGCGGCCATCGGAACTCATGGAAGGCGAATGGCTGTCGTCACTCGGCGCCGTGCCATCCAGCGCGGAAGAAACAAGAATGGTGCGGGGCTGGCAAGAAGTGTCGGCCCCCTGGCAGGTATCGCGGGCGAAGATCTGGGAATGGCCGTTCTGCGATGCGGTGTACGCCACATAGCGGCCATCGGTGCTGACGGCAGGTGTTTCTTCCGCCACCATCGCGGCATTCGCACTTGCGGCTGCTCCGCCGGGACCGGTGATCGTGAAGGTTGTCCCGTTGCTTGAGCCGCCGCCTCCATTACCGCTGCAATTGACCACGCATGGCGGACCGAGCGCTGGCACTGGGGGATTGAAGACGGTTACGGTCGCTGTGCCGGCATTAGCGAGCAGTGGCATCGCCGGTGTGGACGGCACTGTGACTTGGATTTGTGTGGCTGTGATACTCGTTGGCGTAAGAGTGGTCTGCGTTGTCGTGTTCCAATTTACCTGGGAACTATTCGCGGAAGACGCAGCCGAAATAAAGTTAGTGCCAGTGATGGTTAGCATGACAGAGCCACTGCCCGCCGGAGCATTGTTGGGCGTGATGCTGGTAATCGTGGGAACGGGATTGGGGGGAGGATAGACCTCAAAAGCCACAGGATTGGAGAGGCCGTTCGTGCCCGCGCCGGAGTGTGGCTGCACGGTTTGGACGAAGTGCGTGCCGGATTTGGCGGTCAGCGCCGCAGGGACCACGGCGGTCACGGAAATAACACTGCCCGTGTCATTCGCGGGGGCGCACACGCCAGCGGCGGTGGTGGTCACGACGCATGTTTTGAGTTTTTGCTGATCCCAAGTCACAGTGGTTTGAACCACAAAGGCGCTGTTTCCTGCAGCAGCCGTCAAAGTGATAGTCATATCCGGTCCGCCGGCCGTTATGTTGGCAGGCGAAATAAACGACAGGAATACGCCAGTATTACCTTGAAAGGTGTTGCCGTAATCGTTGCAACCGGTTGCGACGCAAATGGCCGCAAAAACGACAGCTGTGGCTCTCCAAAACCGCATTATCGAGACTCCTTCATCGTCACTGGTTACCCTGAGTCGATCAGGTGCAACCGGACTGGTCAAACGGCGGGGAACCCCCGGTACCAGTATGCTTTTCGGGTGAGATGCGCAATTCGCGCGGCGCGTTGACCCCAGACTGACCAGGGCTACGCAAATCTTGTCCGGCTCGTGGGGGCTCAAGTACAGCCACCTACCCAGTTCTGACGAGCCCGGTCAACCCTACATGATTACCATTGTCCTTGAACAGAGGTCAATGCGCAATTCCTGCCGCTACCTGGAGCCACTTCGCCCAGAAGCCTCCCATTTTCAATTGGTGGCAAGAGAATCGGCAACGCCTTGAGCGGCCAGCGAGGCACGAACGAGTTCCTGAATACGAACACGGCATTCGCTTTCCTGAACCGGCAGGGCCGCGGCGGCGCGGTAACAGGCCAGAGCATGCTCCTTGCGGCCTAATTTGGCGTAGAGGTCACCTCGGGCCAACTGGAAAAGCGGATTGGAGGGATACTTCTCCACCAAGGGACCGATGATCGCCAGAGCTCTTTCATATTGCTGGTCATAACGGTGCAGGTCCAGCGCGAGGTAGAAGCGCGCAGCCGCTGGAGTGAGCAGACCTTGATCGATATCACGTTCGAGTTGCCGGATGCCCTCTTGTTTGTTGCCGCCAGGGATGCCCATGAAGAAGCCCAACAGTTTCGCGATGGCGCTGAGCGTGTCGGCATAATAATTGTAGAGACCCAGGCCGAACTCGGCGTCCACCAATTCCGGGTTGAGCTGAATGGCACGGAGAAAATGCTCGCGGGCATGTACTCCGGCGCGCGCGGTGGCGCGATTCTCCCCGCGAAGGCCGTAAAGGCGGGCGGTAAAGGCATCACCCATTCCCGCATAAAATTGCATTTCGGCGGTTTCGTGATTCTTTAGCCCAGCGAGGGCAGTGGAGGAAGCTTTTGCCGCCAGATCGAGGTAATGCTGATCAATAGCGAGTTTGGGCCGGTGTCGCGCATCGGTCATGCCGTACTTGAATTCCGCCGAGGTGCAAAAAATCTTCCACCACAGGGCTTCGGCTTCGAGCAAGTAGCCGAGTGGGTGTCCCGGCTGTTCGTTCTGAAGGCGTTGCGCGTCTGCAATGGCTCCCTCCGTATCAAAGGAATAGATTTTGTTGAGCGTGGCGGCGGTTCCGGGTGGCAAAGTCAGCTTTTCTGCACGCGCCTGGGCGGCAAAAAAGACCGTCGACAAAACCAAAGCACTGAGCATCGCGCAAAGACGTACAGCCCTCGTTCCAAGAGCAAGAAGACGCTCGAAGCGTTCGATGAATGAAACTGAGGCGAAGGATTGGTGCGTCATGGAAGCGCGGACCGGCTCCGCGTTCGATGAGTTTAAGCCGTCCGGGGATGGTTGCAAAACGAAATGGCTGTGGCCACCCAGAGAAGCCTGGAACTGGTTGGAAAAATGCGCGTTAGCTGCAACGCATAGCATTTGCTATTCTCGGCGGCGTGCTGACAAACGGCGACAGAGTTACTTCCGGCGTGACCCAAGGAATTGCGGCAGAGCAACCCTCCGGCCTCGAGCGCGGCTTGGGCCTGAAAGAGGCCGTCGCGCTCAACATGATCGAGATTGTGGGCATCGGCCCGTTCGTTGTTACGTCGCTGGTCATCAAAGCGATGGGCGGGCCACAGGCCCTGATCGCGTGGATTGCGGGAGCCGCACTTGCAACGCTCGATGCGTTTGTGTGGTCGGAGCTTGGGGCGGCAATGCCGCGAGCCGGGGGAACCTACGTCTTTCTACGTGAAGCGTATGGGCCGGGGCGCTGGGGCCGGTTGATGTCTTTTCTCTTCGTATGGCAGACGTTCGTACAGGCCCCGCTTTCGATCGCATCGGCCTCGATTGGTTTTGCGCGTTACGCGGGATATCTTCATCCGCTCTCGACGATACAGGCTAAGGCTGTCTCGGGCGGCTTGGTCCTTTTTCTCATTGTTCTGCTGTACCGCCGCATCACTACCATCGGAAAGATTTCCGTCTTGCTGTGGACAGGAGTGATCGCGACGCTTCTCTGGCTGATTTGGGGAGGCGCGAGCCATTTCAATGCGAAAATGGCGTTCGATTTTCCTTCCGGCGCATTTTCGCTCTCCTGGGTGTGGTTCGCGGGACTTGGGTCGGCGATGGTCAACACCGTTTACAGCTATTGGGGCTACTACAACATTTGTCACCTGGGCGGAGAGATCCGCAATCCGGAGAAGAATATTCCGCGCGGAATTTTTCTATCCATTCTCGGAATCACGGTGTTGTATCTGGCGATGCAGATCAGCATTCTGGGAGTAGTGCCCTGGAGGGAAGCGCAGAACTCAAAATTCATTGTCAGCACGTTCGTGGAAAGATTGTATGGAGCTCATGCGGCGCAAGCGGCAACCTGGATGGTTCTATGGATTGCGTTGGCGTCAGTGTTTTCCGTGCTGCTGGGATATTCGCGTGTGCCATATTCCGCAGCGTTGGATGGAAATTTCTTTCCGGTCTTCGGGCGCCTGCACCCTGCAAAGCATTTCCCTTATGTCTCGCTGCTGGTTCTTGGCGGGTTGGCGTTCTTGTTCAGCGTGACGTTGAGACTCGAGACGGCGATCAAGGGCATTCTCGCGATGCGCTTGCTCGTGCAATTCATCGGGCAGGCTGTCGGAGTCATTTTGTTGCGGCGCCGCTGGGGATCGGCGCGATTGCCCTTCAAGATGTGGCTCTATCCTTTGCCGGCGGTGCTGACGATGTTCGGATGGGCTTGGCTTTTCTGGCAGACCGGGACCGCGAGAAAATGGGGCTTGGCGGAGATCGCGTTGGGGGCGCTCGCATTTCTTATCTGGACACGTAAAATGCGACAATGGCCGTTTGCAAAAGTGGACTCTTTAGAAAGTGAATGAACCGGAGGCGGCGTGGATCTTTCTTTGAAAAGAGCAATCGGCGTAAAGAGAGCGTTAGGCTTAGTCTTCATTGGCGGCGTGCTAGCCGCCGTTTCCGGGCAACCCGCGTCGCCTCAATTTCCGCCTGCGCCAGGAACCGGGCCGGGCCTTTCGGAAACGATCGAGGCCATCGACAGCACTCCCATTACCACGCGCATCCTCTACATCACCGCCCATCCCGACGATGAATCCGCGACTTTGTTGACCTACCTGGCTCGAGGCTTGCACGCTGACGTTGCCCTCCTGACACTCACGCGCGGCGAAGGCGGACAAAATGACCTAGGCCCGGAGCAAGCGCCGCAACTTGGATTAATCCGCACGCAGGAATTGCTCGCGGCGACGCGTGGCTACGGCATTAAACTCTTTTTTGGAAGCGCGCCGGATTTCGGCTTCTCGAAGACGCCGGAAGAAACGGAAAAAGTCTGGGGCGACGCTGTTCTTGGCGAAATGGTGCGTGTCATTCGAACGTATCGTCCCAACATCGTGATCAACGGATGGGGCGGCGTACACGGCGGCCATGGTCACCACCAAACCGCCGGGCTGTGGACACCGAAGGCGGTCCTGATGGCTGCAGACCCCAAAGCATTTCCCGAGCAAATATCCAAAGATGGATTGGTAGCTTGGGGAAATGCTGCCAATCCGGTACAGATCCTGGACACAGAACGCGGCGGTGCTCCCGGGGCTACCTCGAATGGTTACTCGCTTCCCGTCGACGATATCTCGGCCCTCTGGGGCAAGAGTTGGCGCGAAATTGCTCTCGATGCTTTCTCCAATCATCGTTCGCAGGGGATCACCGGGTTTGTGAACTCGCCATTTCTCCGCCGGCCGCTCGTGCTGGTTCGCGAGGATGGAAATAAGCTCGAGCCAGCGAGTCTTGCCGAACCGCTTCATGAACTTCCGAGCGAGGCGGCACCGGAGGGAACATTTCGACACGCGATGAGAGAAATGGAATCGTCCATTGAGAAAGCGCGTACGGAAGCTCTCGCTCTTCATTGGGGCGAAGCGGCCTCCCATCTGGTCAGTGCGGCCAAGCATATTGACTCCATCTCTCCGCGGGCTGATGGCGCGCCAACTTCCCAACTCGCCTTCGAACTTGCGGCCGCGCGAAAGCGAATCGAACGCTCGCTGGCTCTCGTCGCCGCGGTAGAGGTCCGGGCGGAAGCGGATCGAGAGACACTTGTGGCCGGGGAAACATTTGGCGTTACGGCAGCGGCGATCTGCCGCAAAGAGGCAGGTTGCGAGCTCGGTGCGTTGAATTTGGATCTTTCTCCGTCGTTCAAAGAAACCAAGCGGGACGGTGATGCCGCGAAGGGCTATCAGTTCACTGTTGCAGTCACTCAGGCCGCTCCTGAGCTGACGGCTTGGGAGAAGTTGCTGCCCGAGCCGCCACCACTGCTAACTGCGAAGCAGGATGTGACCATCTCAGGTTACAGACTTTCTATCACGATTCCCGTCACTCACATCGCTCCAAGCTCGACGCGCATCGACCGAGTGCCGCTGCGAATTGTTCCTGCTTATACGCTGAAGGTGGAACCCAAGCAGGCGCTTGAAGTACTCGGGAAACCAGGAAAGGCATTCGACGTATTGTTGCGGGTGCATTCCTATGCGACGCAAGCGAGCAAAGTATCCGTGGGCCTGGATACGCCCGATGGATTTGTGGCGAGTGCGCCAGTGGAAATTACCTTCGATGGTTCGGGTGAAAAATTCGCGCAAGTAACGGTCACCCCCCCGGGCAAGCTGGCTCCCGGAAAATATACGATCACGGCCTACGCCAAGCGCGGACGCGAAAAATTTGCAAGCTCTCTCGATCCTCTACCTTCGTTGCCGACCCAATACTGGGGCGAACCGGCGCAATGCGTGGTATACGCGCTCGATCTTAATGTTCCGAAGGGCTTGCGCGTCGGTTACATCACGGCCGAAGGGGAACCTATCCCGGAAGCGCTGCGTACGCTGGGGATTCAAGTCGAAATGCTGGATGCGCAGGCACTGGCTTTCGGTGATCTCTCAAAATTCAATGCCATCGTAGTTGGTGTGCGCGCCTACGAGCTGCGGCCGGAGCTTCCCGGGGCCAACCAGCGGCTTCTGCAGTACGTCTCGAACGGAGGAACGCTCGTCGTGCAGTACAACCGGGACTTCGCCTGGAATAGAGAACAATATGCTCCCTATGCGGCGAAAATCTCGAGCGGCCCGGGTGGCCAACTGCCCCGCATCACCGATGAGAATTCTCCCGTAAAATTTTTGAAGCCCGAAGATTCCCTGCTGAATCGTCCAAATAAAATCACCCAGGACGATTTCAAAGGCTGGGTGCAGGAGCGGGGCCTCTACTATTGGACACAATTTGATCCGAAATACACAGCCGTGCTGGCCATGAACGATCCCGGCGAGCCAGACCTCAACGGTGCGCTCGTTTACGCCCATTACGGCAAAGGAATTTATATTTACACGGGGATCGCGTTCTTCCGCCAAATTCCCGAAGGGGTTCCTGGAGCCTACCGGCTTTTCGTCAATCTCATCAGCGCAACGCAACAAAACTGAGGCGGGGGCGTCTTACTTCTGCAAAGAGCGTAGCTCCCAAAGTAAATCAACTGGACACACCGCTCCCGCGCGCAAACCACCGTGTTATCCTCTTTCACCGGGGGTCGAACACGCATGAAAAGTTATTTTTCTGCTCATTTTTCCGGCCGGACTATTCAAATTCTCGCTTCATTTCTTCTGGGAGCGTCTCTTTTCCTGGCTTGCGCCACTACGGCTACGGCGCAGAAGAAAAAGAAAAATGAACCGCCACCCACGGACAACAAGACAGCCCTGCCCATGGGCGATGAACAGCAGGTTGATTACACAATTTCCGAAATGTTGGGCGCTTGGCAAGTCGGCGACATTGAAAAGCTGCACAAGGATTACGCCGAGGATGTTTGGATCGTCAACGGCATCTGGGCACCGCCCGTATTCACCTGGACGAATTATCTTGCTGCGTATCAGGGACAGCGCGCTCGCATGCAGCAGGTGCGCATGGACAGGTCCAACACCTTCATCAAGCTCAACGGCAGCTTCGCGTGGGCCTGCTATCAGTGGGATTTTTCAGCCGTGGTGGATGGACAACCCTCCGCAGCACGCGGGCAAACTACTCTGATTCTAGAGAAGAGGAACGACCACTGGGTAATCGTGCACAACCACACGTCGCTCGCGCAAGCATCTCAACCGGTCACGCCCACAAACACGCCGCAAGTCGCCCAACCCAAACCGAGCGGCCCGTCGACGCGGTAAGCCGTCAAGCCGGTGTGCCGGTTCTCTTCAACCGTTTCAGAAATTCTTCAATCCGTTGTAGAGCCACAAGCCCGCAAGCACCAGGAGCAGCGCCCCGGAAGCAATCCCGCTGGTCATCAGCGGGCGCGAGAGCATCTGAATCTTCGCCACTAGCTCTCGTTGCTCCCGAGCCATGTGTTCCTGTGCCGCGTCCAGAAAGATTTGATCGTCTTCGTGGCTAGCGAGCAGGCTCCGCCGGATCAACAAAAGCATGAATACGGCAGTAACGGCTCCCCAGGCAATGAGTACGTAGAGGATGGGTCCGGTAAGTCTTTCCATGGTGACCTCCCACTGCAACTGCAGCGCGGTCTGTATTGCGGGGGCAAGGAAGGGAAAAGGCCGCGTTCTTAGGGGGAGTATAGCACTTACGAGCTGATTTTCAACTGCTTGGCATCAGCCATATTGATAGCAAAAACGCCACGCGAACTCCAGCCTACCGCACAAGCGCCCTAGTCCTGAAGCGGCGCAAACCCTTTGTTTGGCGCAGTTTGCCCCATTCGCTAGGCCGGAGATCCAATAGCACCTCCCCATCCGCTAGTCCAGTATCTAGGCCCACGGGAGCCGCGCTTCGTTGACAAAGCCGGGAGCCGCGGGCACAATGAAAAAGCCTCGTTGGTACTGCAACCTCGGCTCGCCCGGGGTTTCACCCACAGCACTCGTGCCCGAGTGGCGGAACTGGCAGACGCGCTAGCTTCAGGAGCTAGTGATCGCAAGGTCGTGGAGGTTCGAGTCCTCTCTCGGGCACCATCAAAATAATCCAACTGGTTGAACGACTTCGTCTTTGCAACTGCTTCGCGAGTAAGCTCGAAGAACGCGTCCTGTCGTTCACATCGAGTCCCAACCGGCCGGCTGCCACTCATGTTGGTCTAGGTCCTTCACCGGGCTGTACCCTGCCAAGCGCGCCCCGAATCGTGTGGCTGAGGCTGGTCAGGCCAAACGGCTTTTGCAAAATCGCGGCGCCTTTTTCCAAGAATGACATAAGAGATGCGGCTTCAGATGTATACCCCGTTGTGAAGATCACTCTTACACCGGGCTGCAGCTCAGCCATTTTCGAGTACGCATCTGGGCCGCTCATCTGTGGCATGACCACGTCCAGCAAAACCAAATCGATCTGGTCCCGCTTTGCCTTGAAAAGATGAAGAGCCTCTTCTCCGTTGCGCGCCAGGAGCGTGCGGTATCCAAGGGCTTGCAGCATTTCGTTGGCGGAATCTCGCAACCCGTCGTGATCGTCCGCCACCAAAATGGTTTCTGTACCCCGGAACGGCTGTTCCTGGGGCGCCGCGTCACGCGGCTCATGAACTCCGGTTTCGGCGCGAAGATACACGCGAAAAGAGGTGCCCTTCCCAGGCTCGCTATAGACGTAGATGAAACCCTCGTGCTGCTTAATGATGCCGTACACTGTCGCCAGCCCCAGGCCGGTTCCCTTCCCTGTTTCCTTCGTGGTGAAAAACGGTTCAAAGATACGTTCGAGTGTCTTCGCATCCATGCCAATGCCCGCATCGGATACGGAGAGCAATACATAGCTTCCAGGCCGGCCGTACGCATGCGTCCGGCAATACTCATCCCCGATCTCCACATTTTGCGTTTCAATGACAAGCCGGCCGCCTTCCGGCATGGCATCCCTGGCATTCAAGCAAAGATTCATGAGCACCTGCTCGATTTGCGTAGGATCAGCCATGGTCACGCGCAACTCCGGATCACCGATAACACGCACTTCGATATCCGCCCCGATCACCTTCCCAAGAAAATTCATTTCTTCCTGTACGAGGATGTTCAAATTGATTTTGCGGGGTTGCAGGATTTGTCGCCGGCCAAAGGCGAGCAACTGCGCCGTCAGCTTCGCTGCTCGTTCCGACTGCTCGCGAATCTTTCCAAAGCGCCCCCGCTGGCGGCTCTCCTGTTCCGCCTCTTCGTAGCCCATTTCCGCCCAGCCCATAATCGCGCCGATCATGTTGTTGAAATCGTGGGCTATCCCTCCGGCGAGTCTCCCAATTGCTTCGAACTTCTGTAGTTGCCGCACTTGCTGCTCCAGGTGCTTGCGCTCTAGGCGCTCTCTGGCGTCTCGCAACTCTCTCTGCACCGCGGGCACGAGCCTCTTCAGGTTGTCCTTCATCAGGTAGTCTTGCGCGCCGTTTCTCATGGCCGCTACTGCTGTTTCTTCTCCCATCGTCCCGGAAACAAAAATGAAGGGCACCTCCGAACCATTCTTCCGGACCAGCGCCAGTGCATCGACTCCCGAAAACTGCGGCATGGAAAAGTCCGAAATAATCAGGTCCCATTCCCGCGAAACGAAAGCCGATTCCAGGGCCGCAGCGGTTTCGACGCGTTCGAATTTCACGTCGTACCCGCCACGTCGCAGTTCGCGAACGATCAGATCGCCGTCGTTCTCGGAATCCTCGGCCATGAGCAAGCGGATCGGCACTCCCATTTAGTTTCTCCCGGGTGGCGCTTCGTTCAGCACCAGCCAGTACAAACTCAGCTGGCGAATCGCCTCTTTGAATTGGTCGAAGTCCACCGGCTTGCGAACATAGCTGTTGGCGCCGAGTCCGTAACCGGTGGCCAGGTCTTGTTCTTCGTTAGAAGAAGTCAGAATTACGACGGGAAGTAGCCTGGTGCGGGGATCCGAACGAAGGCGGCGAAGCACTCCGAGTCCATCCAGTTTGGGCAGCTTCAAGTCCAGCAGGACCAGCTGGGGAACAACGCTCATGTCTCGTCCGGCGTGGCTGCCCTCGCCGAAAAGATAATCCAAGGCCTCCACGCCGTCCCTGACCACCGCGACGTAATTCAATATGTTGTTCTTCTTGAGCGCCCGGACGGTGAGCGCCTCGTCGTCCGGATTGTCTTCCACCAGCAAAATCACCCTTTCATTCATCTTCCGGCTCCTCAGTTCTACGAGTTGGTATTTTCCAGTGTGAAATAGAATGTCGCCCCTTGCCCGACCGAACTCTCCGCCCACACGCGGCCTCCGTGCCGGTGAACAATTCTCTGCACGGTAGCCAAACCGATCCCCGTTCCGGGGAATTCGCTCATCGCGTGCAGCCTCTGAAAAGCTCCGAACAACCGGTCGGCATACGCTGGATCAAACCCAGCGCCGTCGTCACGCACAAAAAAGGCTGAGGCTCCATTCTCATTTGTTTTCCCGAGTTCGATATGAGCCGAAGCTCTCTTCGACGTAAATTTCCAGGCATTGCCTAGCAGATTTTCCAGAATGATCTTCAGTAGGCGAGAATCCGCGGTTGCTTCGAGTCCTTTTTCTATTTCGACTTGGACCCGGCGCTCCGGCTGAGATTCTTCTAGCTTCGCAAAAACTTCGGCGGCCACGTCGCTCACATTGACTCTTTCCAGTCGCATGCTTGTGCGGGTCACGCGGGAAAGGTTCAGAATGTCGTCGATCAACTCTCCCATGCGCTGCGTCGCCGCGCGCACGCGCTGAAGGTGCTTCTTCCCTTCGTCATCCAGCTTCTCCGAATAGTCCTCCAGCAACGCGAGGCTGAATCCGTCGATGCTCCGCAACGGCGAGCGCAAATCGTGGGAAACAGAGTAGCTGAATGCTTCCAGCTCCTTGTTTGAGGCGATCATCTCGGCGTTCGAGCGCGCCAGCTCGCTCTGGTGGCGTTCCAAGGCCTCCGCGGACAATTTTCGTTCCGTGACATCCCGAGTGATCTTTCCGAATCCTCGCAGCTGGCCATTCCCATCATGGAGAGCGGTGATCACGACGTTGGCCCAGAATTGCGTCCCGTCCTTTCGTACGCGCCACCCTTCGTCTTTGACGGTGCCCAGTTCTTCAGCCGCCTTCAATTTAGACATCGGCTTTCCTTCTGCGACTTCTTCCGGGAGGTAAAACTTGGAGAAATGTTCGCCCAGGATTTCCTCGGCGCTATACCCCTTGATACGTTCAGCCCCTGCGTTCCAACTCACCACGCGCCCTTCGCGGTCAAGCATGAGAATGGCGTAATCTTCTATTCCCGACACCAGCAGCCGGGCCCGTTCCTCGCTTTGGTGCAGCGCCTCTTCCGTCGCCTTGCGGTGCGTGATGTCCCGGATGGCACTCATCACCAACGTTCCGTCTGCGGTTTCCAAGGGGCTCAGGCTGATTTCCAGCGGGAACTCTGTGCCGTCCCTTCGCAGACCGTACAGGTCCAGGCCAGCCCCCATTTCCCGTCTCCTCGGTGCTCGAAAGTAAATTTCCCGGTGCACGCTATGTCTTCCTCGATATCGCTCCGGCAGAAGCATGTCCACAGGCTTCCCCAGGACTTCTTCCTTCGTATATCCGAAAACAATTTCCATCTGCGTGTTCGCCAACTCGATGCAGCCTTCCTGATTCACGATGATCATGGCATCTGGAGTTGCTTCGAGCAGGTCGCGGAATTTCCTCTCCTCCCGTCTGCGCTGCGTGATGTCCCGGTTGCTCTCCAGGACGTCAGTAGGCCTGCCGCTGCCGTCAGTGCGTAATGCCCATCTGCTGGAAACAATCACAGTGCTCCCGTTGCGTCGCTGGTGGGTAAGCTCTCCTTCCCACTGTCCTGTTTTAGCGAACTCGGCCTCAATTTCCTCCAGCGCTTTGGGGAATATGGTTTGCAGCAATTCGTGTGATGTTCGGCCGTGGATTTCTTCTTTTCCCCAGCCATACAGCTCTTGTGCCGCTCGGTTCCAAAACACGATCTCGTCCTTCCAATTCCGGACGAAGATCGCGTCCTGGGTCAAATCCAGAAGGTCGGCATTCTGTCGGTAGTTCGCTTCACTTGCGCGAAGACTCTGCTCCAGCTCCCGGTGCTCGAGAACTTCCTTCTGCAGAGTGGCGTTCGCTTTAATCCATTCCCGCACGCTCGGGAGCTCCACCGCCGACGGTATAATCCGTGCCAATAGGATCGCGGTAGGTATGGATGCGGCGGCCGTAGTCGCCTTGATCGCGCC
The DNA here is from genome assembly GCA_963718785.1 of uncultured Acidobacteriota bacterium. Classification (GTDB taxonomy): domain Bacteria; phylum Acidobacteriota; class Terriglobia; order Acidiferrales; family UBA7541; genus Acidiferrum. Next base: position 837,388 of record CAVQZW010000002.1, read on the forward strand.
TGCAAGCCAGTACTGCGCGTGCCACAAGTTCCACACTTCCATCAGATGTGTCGTGCCGCACGCAACGATGAACACGCCGAAAAGCGCAAACATCCAGCTGAAGGGAAGGTCCTTTCGTTTACGGATAAACCGCAGGAGGATAATGGGAATGGCGAAATAGGCCAAAGCAATCAGCAGATCCGAGAGGACGTTCAGCCACACCAGCCCCGTGTTCCATTGGTAGCAAAAACCATGCGGTTGAAATCCGCCAGAACTGAACAACGTTTTAAGGAACTCCATGCCCCTCCTCCAGCGGCTGCTCGCGGTACCCCGAGCGATCGCATCAAAACGCTTTGTCTGAGAAAGAGGAGAGGTCTCGTTCTACGTACAAATTACACGACACATAGAAGTGCAGTCTGAATCAAACTTGAGAGGGATATTTCTTGAAGGGGCTTTTATTGTTGCCCAAACGCTGGGAATGTTCAAGAAGGGAACAGCGGGCCTTCCCCTGAAAAGTAACGTGAACTCACTCCGATTTGAGTCCCGTATTGAGTCGAGTCGCTCCGCTTTTCTGAATGGAATCGCGGATCGCCACTACTCCGCCCGCAGTATGGACGCGGGATCGATGCGAACCGCCTGAATCACAGGCCGCAGTGCGGCCAAAAACGCGCCCACTAGAATAGCTAGCGCTGGAGTTGCCAGTATCTGCAAATCCGTCGCTTTCACCTGATAAAACAGCGACTCCACATATCTCACCGACAACATCCCCACCGCCACTCCCGCAATCGCGCCCACCAGCACCATCGCGAGTACATCCAACGTCACCAATCGCGCCACACCGCCCGCTCGCGCTCCCACCGCCATGCGAATCCCGATTTCCCTTCGCCTTTGCAAAACGGAGTAATGCAGCACGCCATACAAACCGATTCCCGCAAGCAAAAGCGCCACAATCGCAAAAAACAGCGCCAACGTCGCAAGCAATCTCTCGCGCACCGTGTGCGACTGGTTGATCTCCATCTGCGTTCGAATCCGGCTCACGCGAAACTCCGACCTCGCCTGCGACACTTCCTGCCGCAATACCGGTGCCAGCGCGTTCGGATTCGCCGTGGACGTCCGCACCAGCAGTATCCCATCGCTTCTTTTCCCGGATGTCCGGCCCGCTCCAATCGAGTGAAATGGAACATAAAATTGCGGCAAAATTGGCTCACGCAAATTACGGTATCGCACATCCCGCACGTAGCCCACGATCTCGTAGGGCAGCTTCTTGCCTTCATCCATGCTTAGCTCAAACGTCTTCCCGACCGGATCCATGCCGTCGAAGTAAGTCTTCGCAAACGTCTCGTTCACTAGCGCAGCGCCAGGATGCGTATCGCCTGGCCGAAAGTCTCGGCCATCGATCAACTGTATCTTCATCGCGTCCAGCCATCCGGGCGAAACTGCCCGCATGTAGGAAAGTACTCCGTTGGTCGGCGCGCCGTTCACCGAAATAAAGTTGTTCCAACTGCTGCCTCCCAACAGCGGCCGGTCCGCCAGCGCCACCTTTTCCACTCCTTGCACGCTCCTCAAATACTCCGCTGTCTGCTCCCAGAATTCCACCGGTTGCGGACTTTTCGCGACCGCATCAACCACCAGAACCCGCTCGGCCGAAAACCCCACCGGCTGATGAGACAAGCGTTGGTAGGTGGTCACAAACAGTCCCGCCACAAATAGCACCAAGAAACAAAACGCCACTTGCACTGCAATCAACCCGTGCATCAATCGCCGCTTTGAATGCGGATCCTCGCCGCCTTTCAGAGCGCTCACCGGATTCACCGCTGATGCACGCAGCGCAGGCGCCAACCCAAAAAGCAAAGTCACTCCTAGCGCCACCGCCAACCCAAATCCCAAAACTCGCCAATCCGCCGGCAGCACCAGCCGCGCTGGATCGTCCGGCGGATTGATCATGCTCACCACAAACGGCCCCGACCACCATGCGAACACCGCTCCAATCGCCGCCGCTAGAAACGCCAGCCACGCGCTCTGCACCAGCACCAGTTGCACCAGTCGCCATCGTCCCCCGCCAATCGATACGCGCACCGCCATCTCTCGCGCCCGCGCTGAAGCCTGCGCCGTCATCAAATTCGCAACATTCGCGCAAGCAATCAGCAGCACCAATCCCACCAGCGCCCCGAGCACTGCCAGCGGCCGGCGCGTCTCGGTTTGCAGATCGGAGACTCCCGCAGCCGCAGGTTCGAGTACCAGCTTTTGGTCTAAAAACTTTTCAATATCTTCTTTGCGCATTCCCACGAAACCTTTAGCTCGCTCTTCCTCAAACGCCCGCGAAGTTGCCTCCAGTTTCTGCCGCATCGGTTCCAATGCCGCGCCCGGCTTCACCACCGCCAGCGTCCTGTGCCACGTCCAGTCTTTGCGTGTAGCTCCTGGGTGCATCATCGTCGGCACAAAAATGTCCACCATCGTTCCAGGCGAAGTTCCCGTAAAAGGCTCTTCTGCGACGCCCACGATTTCGTAAAGATCATTTCCCATTCGAAACGTGCGCCCGATCACTTTGGGGTCTTGTCCAAACCGGTGCGACCAATACTCATACGACAGCACCGCGTACGGATGCCCTCCGGGTTTCACATCATCGTTCTCCGTAAACACTCGCCCCAGCGCCGGCCGCAATCCCAGCGTTGGAAACATCCATCCCGAAACGTATTGCAGATACGCTCTCTCGATCTCTTCGTCCGATTTGTAGGTCAGGTCCACTGGCTCCACGTACGACACTGCGATCAACTCCGCCTGACCCGCAGACGCCGCTCGCATCAATTCAAAATCCGGGTAAGCCCAGCCATCGAAGTTCTGCGGTTTCCCGTCCGGCCCCATCCCTTGGCGCGCCAAATCGTAAAGCCGCTCCGGATTCGCCACCGGCAAGGGCCGCAGCAGGATCGCATCGATCAATCGGAAGGCCGACGTACAAGCTCCAATCGCCAATGCAAGTGACAATATCGCCGCGAGAGAAGTGACCTTGGTCTTGTTTAGCTGTCTCCAGCCAAACACAGCGTCCGCACGCAACGATTCCAGCCACGCCACCAACCTCACGTCACGGCTTCCTTCCCGATGCCGCAGCGCCGACCCAAACGCCCGGCTCGCTTCGCCAGGATCGCGCCCATGCGCCACAGCCTCCGCAATATGCGCCTCAAGCTCCTCGTCGATCTCCCGATTCACGTGATCCCCGCGAAACACGTTCGCCATCCGCGTCCAAAGCGACATCTCACGCCTCCCGCAAAACGCGATTCACCGCCAACGTCACTGCCTGCCACCGCGACTCTTCCATCCCCAGTTGCTTCTTCCCCGCCGCCGTCAACTCATACAGCCGCGCTCGCCGCCCGGTCTCCTTCGTGACCCACTCCGCCCGAATCCACCCCTCCTCTTCCATCCGGTGCAGCGCCGGATAGAGCGACCCCTCCTCCACCCGCAGCACCTCGCCGGAAATTTCCTGAATTGCGGACATAATCGCGTACCCATGCAATCCCGGCCGCCGCGAAAGTATTTTCAAAACCAGCAAATCCATCGACCCCTGCAAAGCTTCCGCCTTGGCCATACTCAGACCTCTCCATACATAGACGTCTAAGCATACAAAAAGTTCCGTGGAATGTCTTGATAAGAGAAAGGAAGGTCGGGACTCGCGGCTAAGGCTGGACGATCCCGCGCCGGATCGCGTACCGGACCAGGCTCGCTGTCTCGTGGATATCCAGTTTCTGCATAAGGCGGGTTCGATGCGATTCGGCAGTTTTCACGCTGATGTGCAGCAAGGCGGCCACCTCCTTTGTGGACTTGCCTTCTGCTATCAACTGGAGCACCTGCCGCTCCCGCGATGTTAGATGATCTTTCGTCCGGGCGGACTTGCCTCGATAAGCGTCCATGACCGCCCGCGACACCCCGGGGCTGAGGTACACTTGCCCTCGCGAAACTTGTCGGATGGCCTCCAGCAAATCGCTGGTTGCCTGACTTTTCAGAACGTAGCCTCGCACACCGGCGTCCAGAGCCTCGGAGACGTACTGCTCTTCGTCGTGTTGCGTAAGCAGAATTGTCTTGGTCTTTGGGAACGACTGGGCTACTTCGCGCCCGGCATTCAATCCATTCAAAACGGGCATGCTGATATCGAAAATGGCGACTTCTGGTTTGAGCGAATCCACCAGACGCAACGCTTCCTGGCCATCAGCCGCTTCCGCGACAACTTGATGGCCTTCGCGTTCGAGCAGCGACTTTAGTCCCTGCCGCACGAGAACATGGTCATCGGCCAGAACGATGCGGACCGGCATCGGGCATCTCCCTTGGAATCTGGATGAAAATCTTGCTTCCCCCTCCCCGCGCGGAATTGACCGAAAAAGTCCCCCCGATGGCATTCACGCGTTCGCGCATCGCCACGAGCCCCAACCCCTTGGTGCGCTTGGACTGCAAATCCGCTTGATCGAATCCGACACCGTCGTCGTGGACTGCGCAGCGGAGCGTGGAGCCGCTCCGATGGACCTCGATTCGCACCCGTCGGGCCTTCGCGTGCTTTGTAGCATTGTTCAAAGCTTCCTGGACAACCCGGTAAAGCACCGTTTCATGCGCTCCGGGAAGCCGTCCTTTTACACTGGTTTCAAATTTCACTTCGAGGCCCGTACGCTTGCTGACTCCTTCGGCAAGCGTGCGTATGGCGGGAATCCAGCCGAGATCATCGAGGATTGTCGGCCGCAGTTCGTGGGAATACCGGCGCAGCTGTCCTTCGACCTGATTCAGCAAATCTTGTAAGCGTGCCACTTGCTGCTTTTGTTTCTCGGGCAATTCGTAAGCGAGCTCCGCCAGCGCTAGATGCACAGCCACGAGCAGTTGGCCGGCTTCATCGTGGACCGCATAGGCGATTCGCTTGATCTCTTCTTCCAGAGTTTCGTTCAAGCGCCGCAGGGACTGCACTGCGTCCTGAAAACCGCGATGCGTCATCTCGAACGGCGATAGGCTTTCTGTAAGGAAACTGGCACCGCAGTTCATCGCCTCCTTCTGGAATTGCCCGTCTGTACTCGAATCGAATATTTCTTGAAGCGCTCGATAGTGGAGCGAGACAATCTCCACCAAACTTTGTCCCTCCGCGATGGCGCTCCTGCCCATCTCGTAGGCAAGTCCAAGTGTGGCCTCGCTGCTATTTCGCAGGTGTTCCCGCAATGCGGATTGGTACTTCTGCTCAAACGTCTCCTCTACTTGCTTGGGCTTGGGCTTCCGCGCTCTCTCCTTCTTCATGACCGAATCCCCGTGAAGCGCGCGACCAGTACAAGCGCGTCGTCCGTCCCGCTCTGATACCTCTTCAAAATTCTTTCCGCTGCTCTCTGCGGAGATTCCAAACTCGTTAAACTCTCCACAAACTCGCCCCGCACTCCATCCGTCACAAATGCCAGAGTATCTCCCCTAAACACCGGCAGCACCGCCGCCTGCAGCGCGGGCAGTTGGCCACCAACCACCCCGCCGCGCAGGAGCAAGACTTCCTTCACCGTTCCAGCTTTAGAACCGGCACGCATCAACACGCCTTGGACGTTTCCGACGCCCAGCCACGTCATCATGCCATGTACCGGATCAACCGACGCAAGACTCATGACGACCCCTCGCGTGGCCCGCAGTTTCTCGTGGCATAGTTCCACGGTCGAGATGATCGGCGAATTCACTTCCTGCTTCAGCAACGCTGTTGCCGCCTTCGCGGCGTTGGCTGCTTCCTCCCCGTGGCCCAAACCGTCGATCGCAGCTATCAGTAGACTACTCTTGCTGCAGCAAACCAGGTGTTGATCCCCGGATTCTTTCTCTCCCGGAACTACAAATTTTGCGATCCCATACTCGACCAGCGGTGTATCTATGGTTTCCACTTTTTCACCGCCACCGTCGTCCCCCGGCCCACACGCGACTGGAGATCAAATTCGTCCATGAGTCGCCGCACTCCGGGAAGTCCCAGCCCCAAACTTCCGGAGGTTGAGAATCCATCTCGCATGGCTTGCCGGATATCCGCAATCCCCGGGCCGTGATCCGATGCGATGACCAGTATTCCCTGCCGGCCGGAAGCCTGAATGCCTTGAATCGCCACGACGCCCGTGCCGGCGTACGTCACAATGTTGCGCGCCAATTCGGAAATGGCCGTCGCAATGAGCGTGGCGTCCCCCGGAGAAAAACCGAGCTCCACCGCCAGCGTGCGGCCCTTCTGGCGGGCTGCGACAATATCCTGGTCCGTGTGGATGACCACTCGGATTTCTTGAGCCGCCCGCATTCGCATCCTAGTTTATGTTCTTGAATTTTTGCGTAAGGTACGCAAGTCCTTCTTCGAGGTCCAGCGCCGTGGCAACTCCTTCCAGCGTCAATCCGAGCTGAACCATGGCAAACGCAACTTCGGGTTGGATACCTACAATCACTGTTTCCGCCCCGCGCAACCGGATCATGTGCGCGATCTCCCGCAGCGTTCTTGACGCGAAGGAGTCCATCACGTCCATCGCCGTTACATCCACGATGACGGCTCGCGACCGGAATTTTACTACCTGTCGCACCAAACCGCTTCGCAGTTGGTTGAGATCAGCGTCGGAAAGGGCTGCCTGAAACGTGGCGATCAAAACCTCCCCTTGCTTAAGTATTGGGACTTCCACGTTACCCCTTTCCTCGGACCCTCTAGCTAGGCTCTGCCAGCTTCACCACTTTGTAGCCCAACAACCTTTCAGCTTGCTCGATGCCGCCCTGCAAGTCTCCAACCGTATTCATCTTGCCGAGGTCCACTCCGATCGTCACCAGCGTTTGCGCGATTTCTGGAGAGAGTCCGGTGACGATCACCGTCGCGCCAAGCAGCCGCGAAGCTTCCACCGTTTGCACAAGGTGGTTCGCGACCGTCACGTCCATCGCGGCCACGCCGGTGATATCGATAACGACGACTTTGGCACGGTTTGTGCGAATCCCCCGAAGCAACTGCTCGGTCAACTGCCGTGCGCGCTGCGGATCGATGACTCCGATGATCGGCAGAATCAACAGCCGTTCTCGAACCTGCAAGACCGGCGTCGAGAGCTCCCGAATAGCTTCTTGCTGCTGACGAATAACGCGTTCCCGTTCCTGCACAAATCCGACCGCCACCGTGTTTGCAATACGGTTGGCCGCCGGCTCGTACGCATCCAAAATGCGATTCAACTTCTTGAAGTCCGTCTGATACTTGGCGAACAAAGATCGCGCCAAAACGTCGCGCAGCAGCAGCACGATGCCTACGACTTCGTGCGTCTCAACGCCGCGCGGGATGATGCGTTCTGAAAGGTTCCGCGCGTATGCCTGCAAGGCTTCAAAGGTTTCCGTCTCCAGGGCTTCAACGTAGCTGTCGTAAACAGACGTTGCTTCCGCGAAAATCTCTTCCTTGGTCATCGCTGTAAGCAGGCGCGCCTCTGTGATGCGTACCACCCATTCCTCGCGTAACAGTGTGCGGTTCTGACGCAAGTGCGCCACCAGCTCGCGAAGCAGCTCTGAGGGCGCTTCGCTCCCCACCAACTCCACTCCTCGCTCGCCGCGCGCCGCGGAGTCTTTCGAATTGCCTTCTCGTCTTGCCATGGCTGGACTTTCCTCCATTGAATGCGCCGCGAACGCGCAGCCACACCGTGGCCGCGGTCAAGGGCATGGTCAAAGAGAAATACCACCAGTTCCATGCCGGATCAATCCGGGAAATCCCCATCTGAGGCATCAGGTGTATACCCTAATTCCCCGGGGGAAGGCTCCGTCCGCTGCCCCTGATTTCCTGGTACTGCAACCTTCACCTCATCTCTTCTAGGGCAATCACCTGCGAAAAAATTACAGGCCCTGCCTGCTTGTTGCGGTGGATGCTCCGTGGAAGTATGGCCGCAGCAACGAACGATTCTTTGCCGCATATTCCGAGGAGGTCTTATGGGAGTCCACGAAACTAAGTACTCGAACGCCACGGCCACTCTCACCTCTAATCGCAGAGTTCTCTATATGGAGCGCAAGAATGCCGCTCGTCAGCAGAGTTTGGAAGAGACTCTCGCCTCCGCCGTGCAAGCCTCCGACAACGAACTCGACCTGATCTTGCAAGAGGTAGATCAGATTTCGACCGCTCTGAAATCGAAGGATCCCGATCAGGGCACCGTCCGCGTCGCCGGTCATCCCGCGGTTTGGAGCGCGGTGAAGCAAGCTCTGCTGGACCGCGAACTCAGGTATCTCGCCCTCACGGACGATCTAACCTGTCTTTATAATCGCCGCGGATTTTTTGCTGCTGCCACCCAACAGCTCAAGCGCGCTCGTCGCAATTCCGAGACTCTTCTCCTCTTCTTTTGTGATGTCGACAACCTTAAGAAAATCAATGACACCCTCGGCCATCAGGAAGGAGACCTCGCCTTGATTCGAACGGCCGATGCCCTCGAACAGACTTTCCGCGGTTCCGACGTTCTCGCTCGCCTTGGCGGTGACGAATTCGTCGTCTTGGCTCTGCAAGCCTCTCAGACCTCCGAAGAAGCGATCTTCCGTCGCTTGGAGAAGTATCTGAAAAAATCAAACGGTCCCGGAAGCCCGTATTCGCTGAGTCTTAGCGTCGGCGTCGCGCGATTTGACCCAAAGAAAGCCGTCACATTAGGTGAGCTGCTGGCCCAAGCCGACGAAGCCATGTATGAAAAAAAGAGGAAGAGCAAAATGGCCGGAAAGGCCGGTATATAACGCGCCTCGCTTGCCACCGACCGCCGTAAGCAATTGTCTCGAGCTGCCCCGCTAGTTCGCTTCCCCGGGAGGGGCCGGTGCGCGAAGAGCTCGAACCGCGGCATATCCCAGAAGCACAACAGCCAGGCCGAGTGCCGCCCAAAGCAGATTCGGATGGCGCTCGGTGAACGGACTCGGATCGACGTAGTTCGAGGTAATTTCTTCCGCTCCCAGGCTTGGGTGCGGCATCGCCTCGGCTCCGGAGATCTGCAGCGTCCTCCCCAAATCATAGTCCGGAGCCGTCGCTCTTCCGTTTCCGTAGATCATCCGGTAGGCGCGGCCTGCCGCTGCGTGGAAGAGCACAAAACGCTGCGGCATCAGCACCGACATGCGCACGTCGGAAAGCGGTGCGTCGTTGCCGTTGAGCACTTCCGCCCGCCAATAGCGCGGCCCTCCGTTCTCGTAGCACCACACTTCCAGCGACTCTTGGCTCACTCCGTTGAAAACATAGCGGTGAATCTCGCCTCCGCCCGCGGACTGCCACTCTTTTCCATCGCTGCTCGTCAGGACGCGGACAGCGCGGTAAAACTCCCTTTGGCCGGTCTCGAACATAAATTTCGATATCGGGATGTTGCCGCTTCCCAGGTCCACGGTCCATCGCGTCAGCGAATCGGCGCCATTCGCATCCGGGGCTAGCGAATTCGCAAGTGAGACTCCGTTTTCGGCGGCGGCCTCTTTATTCGCGGCAGGCGAGGAGAACACTTCGATATCCGTCACCTGAAACGGATGCTGCGCCTCCTGAATCCGCACGCGAAGGTAGCGCGCGTTGTTTTCCGAATACCGAACGGTCTGATTTCCTTCCAGATTTTCCTTATTGAAGCGCGAAATAGGCGCGCGTGCATTCACGATGCGCCATACATGCGCATCATCGCTCGCCGCTACCTCAACCCAATTGATGAAGTCGGTTTCCGGTGTCCGCACTCGCAGATTATTGTGGAAGCCGGTTTTTGCCCCAAGATCGACAACAATCTGCGTAAATTCTTTCGGAACGAAACTGTTCTCTCGAATCGCGGAGGCAAGTTTCACCGGTTCGGGCGGCCGCGTAATCTGCGCGCGCACCGCGTAAGGAATTTCCTTGCCCGCGTCATCAATCACGCGGAGATCGGCCAGTTGGTTCTCCGAGTGGGAATATACCGCGCGGTCCAGCGTGATGTAGTTCAGCGCCTCACCGCGTGCCTGCTCAATCGTGCGTGCGTACCGCCAGGATCTCCAGGCTTCAGGCAAATCCGCGGCCAGCAACGAAACGCCGAGCGCCGCACCCGCCAATGGCAAAACCGCGCAGAGAAATCTTCGTCTCATCAAGGCGTCCGCCCCCGCGCAATTTTCCGCTGGTAGAGAAACGACACTGCCAGCAAGACTAGGCCAAGCATCAGGAATGATACGATGCGGTAGAAACGCTCGAGATAAGAGCTGTCATAGATAAAGACTTTTATCACCACCGTTCCAAACAGCGCCAGGGCTTGCCATCGCAATAGCGCGGATTGCCGCTGGATGCCCAGCGCGATCAGCACGGAAGCATACGCTGTCCACAAAAGCGATAGCGCCAGATGCTGCGCAAGGCTCGAATCTATCCCCAGCCCCGTCTGCCGTCCAAAATAATCCCAAAGCTCCAGCGATAGGGCGATCAGCGCATACACGTTCAGCGCAACGGCGCACACCCCAAACACGTTAAGCTCGCTTTCTCCAAGACCTTCCGATTGTTGGCCAACCGCATAAAGCACGGCCGCGAGACAAACGACCAGCACAAGGTAAGTTGCGAAACGCTCGTTCCACAAAAAAGTCGGCGCTGGCAGCGGGAAAACCAGCAGACGAAAACCAACGATGGCCAGCAGCAGAAGCCCGGCAGTTCGCAGGTACGACACCTTTGCGCGCAGGCCGGTCCAGACCAGCACGGCGCCTTCCACCGAAAACGACATGCTGATCCACCTTCCATCGAGCCGAATTGGAATGGCCAGCGTCGCAAACGTCAGGGCCAGTCCCGCAAAAATGAGTCTAGCCAGAGGCGACTCCCCCGGCTTCGCATGCGGAACGATGCTTGTGATGAACAAGTAGGCTCCGGAAAGCGCCAGAACGAAAAGCGTCAAGGGCCAGCGGTCCTTCGGCCAGAGCAACGTATACAGCGCACCGAAATATGCGGCCGCATTTACGAGGGTTACAAGAATATCGAGGGGGTTCAGCTCCGAAAAGCGTATCGCTCGAAGCACCGGCAGAGCGGCATACAGGATGAAGAGCAACGTGGCGAAGAGCAGCGTGCGCTCCAGCTTTTCCGGTTGATAGAACCTGTCATACCAGCCCCAGAAATAAATCATGCTCAACAGAAAAGAAACCGGTGTGAGTGACCGCCAGTTGCGGCGCAGCTCAATCACCAGCAGCCCCACCCCGAGAATCAGCAGATAGCTGAAAAGTACGACCTGCTCATCTTTGCCCGAGCTCACCAGCACTGGCGTGAGAAATCCGCCAATCAGCGAGAGCAGCGCGATTCGCTGCGCATTCCGTCCAAGCGCCACCGCCGCCATTCCCGCGGTAACCACGATCATTCCGTAGAAGCCCGTATCCCGGCTGAACAACGTGTAGTAGTGGCAGCCCGCCCAGATCGAGAGGTACATCACGGCCGCGCCCAGCCCCGCGATCCCCTCCGAAAAATACGCGTACCCGCGCCGCAGCAGCCACTGGCTCCAGGGAAGCATCGAAGCGCCGAGAAGCAAACCGATCCCTACTCGCCCGCTCGGCCCGATCCAATTGTTGTCGAACGCGTATTTCAGAAAAAACGTCACGCCAACAATTACGGCGATGATGCCGATACGATTCAGCCAGCGTCCGGCAATGAGTGTTTCCCAATCCAGTTGGGAGGAGTCTTTATGCTGCGAACCGTGAAGCGGTGGAGCGGCAAAGATGCTGATTGGCGGCGCAGCAGGAGAGACATCGCTGGATTTCGGAATTTCCGGCGCGGCAGGAAAGGAAGATCCCGCCTCGGAAAGTGCGGGGGAATGCGCAGGAGTTGGTGGCACCGCACCCGCCAGTGGTGCCGGTTGCGGGGCTGGCGGCAATACTACTGCCGGCGGCGCGACGGGTTCTTCTTCCCTTCCCGCCATTGGAGTTTGCGGCTCGCGGGAAGCCACCGCTTTTTCCAGCGCGCTCAGCCGCCGTTCCAGCGCATCCAGCCTTACTCCGCGCGTGTCCAGCGAGGAAGTACGGAACAGCTCCCCCAAATTATGGACACGAACGAACGCCGCAATGGCGAGAATCGGCGTCGCAACAAGCATGATAACCGCGAGGGCGCCGAGTATTTCCATGGAGGGGGCGAGCCGCGAAAGCGGAATTAGAACATAGTTGCAGCCTGCAAACAACGTACCGCTGCCCCTGAGGAGGTATGGCCAATATCTCTCTGACGGATTTGCGCGTGCCAACCAATCGTTCCGTCCGCAAGGTCGTTATCACTTGTACAAAAACGCGCCCTAGAGCCCTTCCGTTTACCCCTTTCTTGTTACGATAAAAAGACTAGGAAACAGTACTTCTTCCGGAGTTTGCATCGCTCGCCTCAGCAAAGCGAGCGCCATTATTTCTAGAAAAATTCGCCGCAAATGGCGATCGAGGAGTCTCACGTGAAAACCGCATCCTTATATCTGGCAATGACGGGCATGCTTGGCATACTCGCCGCTCCCGCGTTCGGCCAAGCGCCGCCTACAACAAAATCCCAGCCCCCGGTCGCCGCTCCGCAAGCTGCCGCGCCTGCGCCGGCTTCCGCGCAAGGCACCGTTTCCCGCACGACCAAGGCCGTCAACTATCGCCGCGCCGGTGGCTCCACCAAGATTGATTTCAGCGGCACGGAACTGATGCAAGGCGCTTCTGGCGAAGCCAAAGTCGATAGCAAGAGCAATCGCATGGAAATCGAAGCCAAGTTCCTAGGATTCGAAGACGCCACCAAATTCGGTCTCGAATATCTCACCTACGTGCTCTGGGCCGTTTCTCCGCAGGGACGCGCCGTGAATCTCGGCGAAGTCGCTCTCAAAAACGGCAGCGGCCAGGTCAAAGCCATCTCCGACATGCAGACTTTCGGCATGATCGTTACCGCGGAGCCCTATTTCGCCGTCACGCAACCGGGCAATATGGTCGTCCTTGAAAATACGCTTGGCCCTGCGACGCAAGGCAAAATCGAAAACATCGACGCGCAATACGAATTGGTCGCCCGCGGCGCGTATTCCTCGTCCAACACAAAAATTGAAAACGCCATCTTCGGCATCGACCGCAAAACGCCGCTCGAATTGTTTGAAGCGCGCAACGCTGTTCGCATCGCGCGCATCGCTCAGGCCGATAAATATGCGCCGTCTTCCCTCGCGAGAGCCGAGGCACAGCTGAAGAACGCGGAAGAAGTCTACAGCCGCAAGAGCGAGAAGAAATCCGTCGAAGCCGCCGCTCGCGAAGTCGTCGAAACCGCCGAAGAAGCGCGCGTGATGGCCGTAAAACAAAAAGCCGAACAAGACGCGCAAGCAAAAGCATTGGCGGACAAGAAAGCCGCCGAAGAACAAGCCGCCGCTGAAATCAAGCGCCGCCAGGATGCCGAGCAAGCTCGCTTGCAGGCGGAAGCCGCCAAAGCCGAAGCCGTTCGCATGAAGCAGGAAGCGGAAAAAGCCGCCGCTGATGCCGCGCGTCAAAAAGCGGAAGCGGAGCAAGCCACCGCCGCCGCCGTCGCGCAGCAGCAAGCCGCGCAAGCCGCCGCCGAACAAGCTGCACGCGATAAAGCCGCTGCTGTCGACTCACAGCGCGCTGCGGAAGCGGAAACCGAAAAGGCACGCCAGGCCGCCGCAAGAGCCGAAGCGGAAAAAGCCGAATTGCGGGCGCAACTTTTGAATCAGCTCAACTCGATTTTGCAGACACGCGATTCCGCGCGCGGGCTGATCGTAAATATGTCCGACGTGCTCTTCGATACGGGAAGCTATACGCTCAAGCCGGGAGCGCGCGAGAAGCTCGCGAAAATTTCCGGCATTTTGCTGGCGCATCCTGGCCTGACGCTGCAGATTGAAGGCCATACGGATAGCGTCGGCACGGACGAATTCAACCAGCAACTTTCCGAGCGGCGCGCCGATTCCGTCCGCGATTTTCTTGCCGAGAATGGCGTTCCCGCATCTTCGATCACGGCGCACGGCTTTGGCAAAACGCAGCCTGTCGCAACGAATGACACCGCCGATGGCCGTCAGCGCAACCGCCGCGTCGAACTCGTCGTAAACGGAGCCGCGATCGGCAACACCGCCGCCGCGAACACGACCAACAACCAATAGCATTTTTTCCACACTTTCAAGTTTTCCAAAGGCGCTCGCGAACTGTTCCGCGAGCGCTTCTCTTTTGGTGCTGCGAATAACTTCGCGGCGCGTTCGACTGTCGACGCGATTTTGCTTTGCCAATCTCCTTCGCAAGCGGCGATTGCATTGACGGGCTGCGGCGGAATCCGCTACGGTGTGTGGCGAATCACGGTGGCGCGATTGATTCACTTAACCTAAGTTTGATTAGAGCTGGAGGTCGTCGATGATTCTCCTTTTCCTGGCACTCACTTTTCCAGCCTGGAAGCCTCACTTTTCGTTTCTGGAAAATCCGATGGCCAACGAGATGATCGCGCTGCGCTGGCTGCATCTTGTTTTCGGCGTCATCTGGATCGGGCTGCTCTACTTTTTCAATTTGGTGCTGACGCCGGCGATGAAACAAGTCGAGCCGGCGGTGCGCGTGAAAATTTATCCGCCGCTGATGTCGAAAGCGATGGGCTGGTTTCGCTGGTCGGCGCTAGTTACCGTGCTTGTCGGCATTCGTTACTTTCAGTTGCACCTCTTTGCGGATGCGCGGGCTGCGGGCGACCACTCGCTGGCGATCAAGTGGCTCGGCTGGTGGCTGCTGGTTTGGATCGTGGCATACATTTTTATTTATGCGTTGCAGCTCCCTGCAAAAGGAATTCTCGATAGCGTCTGGGTGCGCGGCATCGGCATCGCCATTGTCGTGGTTGCGGCGTCGTGGCTGGTGATGGCGTTGAACGGCGGCGCGGATGTTTCGAGCCCGCATCTGGCGATCAGCGTCGGCGGAGGGCTGGGACTGGTGATGCTGCTCAATACCTGGGGCGTGGTTTGGCGCGTGCAGAAAAAATTGATTGCGTGGGCGCGGGCCAGCGCGGAACAGGGCGTGCCGATGCCGCCGGAAGCCGAGCGGCTGATGCGCTGGAACTTTCTGACGGCGCGGGTTTCGTTTTGGCTGTCATTTCCGATGTTATTTTTCATGGCTGCGGCGAGTCATTATCCTTTCTTGAGTACGGTGGCGCGGTGAGTCGGGAGTGAGTAGTGGGCAGTGAGTGGTGAGTAGTGGCCCGTGTTCCGTGATCCGTGGCCGTGATCCGTGAGGCCCCGGACAGAAAAGCAGATCCCTCGCGATTGCTGGATTATACCATATTAGTACTAGTTGTCAAAGGTAAACTGTAAGTTGCTTGTTTGGCGCGAGTTGGCGGACCTGCGGCTGCTTCGCGCTTTGCCCTGCGGTGGGATGGCGAGCTATGGGCGGCATGTTATTTGGGTTTGGTTGCTGCGGCGGCTTTTTGGTTGGCATCGGCGAGGAGAGGGGCGAAGCGAGCGTCGCTTCTGAGGGATTTGAGTTCCGGGTCCTTGTCCATGGCTTGGATGGTGGCGGCGTCCAGACCGTGGGCGATGGACTCGCGAAGGGAGGCGAAGGCTTCGTCCTTGCGGCCTTCGCGCGCCATCAAGCCCGCCAACGAGTAGATGAACATGGGAGTGTTCGGATCGTTAGGCCCGAGGTAGCGCTTTGCGCCATCAATGGATTCGCGAAGAAGTTTCTCGGACTCCTCGCGATGGCCCTGCTTGTCCAAGACGGTGGACAGGTTATAGAGGAGAAGGGGGACGATACCGTTTCCCGGCGGGAGAACTTTACGAGCGACCTCGATACTCTGACGTTCCATTTTCTCGGCGTCGGCGAGCTTACCTTCCTCTTGAAGCGTGGCGCCGAGGTTCAGCATGGTGCGGAGCGTTTCTCTGTGCTCCGTGCCGAGCTTTTCCTGCTGCAACGCGAGTGTTTGCCGGCCGAGCTGTTCCGCCTCGGAAAGCTTTTTTTCCTGGATCAAGGTAGCTGCAAGATTACTCATGGTGTTCAACGTGGCGGTGTGGCCCGGGCCGAGAGTGCGGCGTTGAATCTCAAGCAAATCGCGAAGGAGTTGCTCGGCGGCAGCTCGCTGGCCGCTGTTGTTTAGAAGAATGGCCAAAGTGGTGATGGTGCGAAGCGTGTCGGGATGCTCGGGACCGAGGATACGCCGCTGCGTTTCGAGGACACCGCGAAGCAAGCCCTCGGCCTCAGCGTCGCGGCCGCCTTCGGTTTGCAGGATGAAAGCAAGATTGGCGATGGAGCGCAAGGTATCCGGGTGATCGGGGCCCAGAGTGCGGCGGCGAGCGTCAAGGACTTCGCGGTTGAGCTTTTCGGCTTCGGCGAAGCGGCCGCCTTCGTCGCGGAGAACGAAAGCGAGATTGCTGATGGTAGTGAGCGTTTCGGGATGCTCTGGACCAAGGACGCGGCGCTCGATATCGACAATCTGACGATCCAATTTCTCGGCTTCGGGGTCGTGGCCCTGGTTATGCAAAACGACGGCCAGGTCGCTCATGGATTTCAGAGTGTCCGGATGTTCGGGACCGAGGACGCGGCGCTGGGCATCAACCGTGGTACGCAAAAGCTTTTCGGCTTCGGCAAGGCGGCCTTCGTTCCAAATGGTGCTGGCAAGCCCGTCGGCGGTGGCGAGGGTTCCGGGGTCGTTAGGGCCGAGGCGGGCACGTTTGATATCGAGGGAGCGCGAGAGAAGGGTCTCGGAAGGAGCGTATAAACCAAGATTGCGGTAGACCGTACCCATGGTGTCCATCATTTGAGCTTGCAAGTCGGGATCCTTCGATAGACCGGCTTCGATGTCTTTGGAGGATCTGTCGAGAATCTCGCGGGCGGTAATGGAATTGCCGCGCGACTCGCTAGGATTGGAAACTTTGAACATGCCGGTCATGAAGTCGGCGATGCGGTTGGCGCGGTCGCGTTCACGGGTGATGCGGCGCAGTTGAAGGGCTTGCAGCACGGCAAAGCTGGAGAGAAGAAGGAAAAGAATGGCGGCGGCGGCAACGGCCAAACTGTGACGGCGAACATATTTGCGCAAGCGATAGCCGGCGTTTGCCGGTCGAGCGACAATCGGCTCGTTGTTGAGGTAACGACGAATATCTTCCGCAAGTTCCGAAGGGGTTCCGTAACGACGATTGCGGTCTTTGTCGAGGGCTTTCATGGCGATCCAGTCGAGATCGCCACGGAGCTCACCAACGAGTTGGGCAGGTTGCAGGCCGCGGGCCTCGGCGCTGGAGCCGGAAGTGGCGCGAGCGGAACTGATTTTGGTGCTGGGCTTGGGCGGATCGTCCTCGCGCAAGTGCCGAAGCACTTCATCGAGGCGCAGTTTTTTCCATCCGGAAGTGTCGAAGGGAAGAAATCCGGTAAGGAGCTCGTACAGAATCACACCGAGGGAATAAACATCCGCGCGGGTATCAACGTCCTGGACGGCGGGATCGGCTTGCTCGGGACTCATGTAGCCTGGCGTGCCGACAAAGCCGCCGATCTGCGTGTTTAGAGATTCTCCCGAGAGGAACGGAGTGACGGACTTCGCCAAGCCGAAGTCGATGATGCGGGGCATGGGCTTGCCGTCGACTTCCACGACAAGAATATTGGCGGGTTTCAGATCGCGATGAATGATGGCTTTCTGGTGGGCATGCTGCACGCCCTCGCACGCGCGAATAAACAATTCGAGCCGTTCCTGAATCTTTAGTTTCTTGCGATCGCAGAACTCCGTAATGGTTACGCCGGGGACGTATTCCATCGCGAAGTACGGCTGGCCGTCCGGCGTCGCGCCAGCGTCGAAGACCTTGGCGATGGCGGGATGATCCATGATTGCGAGAGATTGGCGCTCGGACTGAAACCGGCGAATCGCGGATTCGTCGTACATGCCGCCCTTGATGAGCTTGAGCGCAACCATGCGGCGGACGGGGACGGTCTGTTCGGCAAGCCAGACCTGGCCCATGCCGCCTTCGCCGAGTTTCTGGAGCAGCCGGTAAGGGCCCAGGGACTTCGCAACGGAGACGGACTCGGAGTCCAATGTGAGAGCGCCTTCCGACAAGCCGCCGGCCTCGGCGTGGGCGGAGAGCAAGGAATCGACCTCGGAGCGCAAGGGGCTGCCGCTAGGGCACACGTCGTCCAAAAAGGAGGCGCGCTGACTTGGTTCGCGCTCGAGGGCGGCCCCTACGATTTCCTTAATCTTTTGCCACTGACCTGGATTCTCCACGCTTGCCTCTTTTCATCTGCCGGGCGAGCCATGCCTTGGCAACATTCCACTCACGTTTGGCGGTCGACCGCGAAATGCCCAGAACTTCCGCAGCATCTTCGGTGGTCAAGCCACCGAAGAAGCGAAGTTCGACAAGGCGGCATTGCTGCTCGTCGACATCGGCAAGCAGCTTGAGCGCATCGTCGAGCGCCACCACATCGGTGTTGGGCATCTGTGGCATCTCGACCGCGGTATCAAGTTTGACCCTATGGTCGGCTCCGCGTTTCGCGGCGCCGCGGTTTCGCGCATAGTCCACAAGAATCTGGCGCATGAGTCGTGCGGCGACGCCGACGAAATGCGCGCGATTCTCCGCCTCAAAAGGACGCCGGCCGACCAGCCGCAAGTAAGCCTCGTGAACCAGGGCTGTGGTTTGTAGTGTATGGCCGGGGCGCTCGCGTTTCAGGTAGGCGTGGGCCATGGTGCGAAGGTCTTTGTAGACAAGGGGCACCAGGGCCTGAAGGGCTTCCTGGTCGCCAGCCCGCCATTTGGCCAGGAGTTCGCCAATGATTTGAGAAGGGCTCTGATCCACTCTGTCCGTCACAGGGTGCTTGATTGCCCGTAAAGATAGCCCCGCCAACCGGTCAAGTCAATTTGCCTGCGTTTACATGTGCTACCTCGAATCCTTTCTGGACCTTTTGACCGGGGTTTTGCGCAGTCCCTAATAGAGAGCATTCCGGCCGATAGCGTCGCGGGGCAGCCGGGCGAGTTAAGAGAGGGCATATATGGACACCAACCTAGGTACGAAAAGTGGCAGGCCAAGCATTATGCGAGCGCTTTTTGTTGTCCTTTTGATGGCTGTGGGCGTTACATCCGTTGTGCTGGCGCAGAACGGAGGGCGGTTCCGGGCAAAAGACCCCGGGCCACGCCCAAATCCCGCTTCTGCCATTCCACTTCCGGTGCCGGGACTGAATGAGAACGAGGCGGCGCTATTTAACGAGAGCCTCTTGCGAGTTTCGGAGTTGGAGGGGTCGTGCGACACGTGCGCGCAACAGCCACAGGCTGTTCCGCCCATCGATCCCGATCCAAACAACCCATTCTCGCCGCGCACGCTGGTGAACTCGGCGGGGATGAGTCCGGTCTTCAATGCGGACCAATGTTTTATCTGCCATTCGCAGCCGTTGATCGGAGGCAGCACCCCGGCGCACAGCCCAGCGGAAAAGATTGCACATCGGCTGGGCGGGACAAATACGGTGCCGGCTTTCGAAGATCCGGACGGGCCGTTTCGAGAAGTGCGGTTCAAGTTCAACGCGGACGGGACGCGCGACGGAGGAGTGCATAGCCTGTTCACGCTGCAAGGGCGCTCCGACACACCGGGATGCAGTCTCGAGCAGCCGGATTTCGAGCAGGCCGTGCGCGACCGAAATATCGCGTTTCGGATTCCGCTGCAATTGTTTGGACTGGGATTGATCGAGAGCATCCAGGACTCCGCGATTCGCGCCAACATGAACGCCAATCGCGACGCGAAGCACGATCTTGGAATCACGCGGCCATCCCAATATGGTGCCAAACAACGGCACGATCAGCCGCTTCGGCTGGAAGGCGCAAAACGGATCGCTGACGATTTTCGCGGGCGAGGCTTACAACGTAGAAATGGGGATCAGCAACGATGAATTCCCGACAGGAAGAAGCGAAGATCCCAACTGCAACGTGGTATACGAGCCGTTCGACATTCCGCGCACGGAGAAGGGGCTTATATGACAATCCGCTGAAGATCATGCCGGCGTGGCTGATGTTCGCGGAGTTCATGCGGTTTGTGGACGCGCCGCATCCGGCGCCGCTGACGGCGTCGGCACAGCATGGCAAAGAGCTCTTCAACAAAGTCGGCTGCGTATATTGCCACACGGCATCGTTCCAGACAGCCGGCACACCGAATCCCACGAACGAGCGTCAAGAGATTGGTCCGCATTCGGTGGCGCTCCGCGGCCAAACTGTAAATCTCTATTCTGATTTGCTGGTTCACCACATGGGTGCAACGCTGGCCGACAACATCGTTCAGGGAAATGCCGGGCCAGACGAATTTCGCACGACGCCGCTTTGGGGACTCGGGCAACGCTTGTTCTTCTTGCATGATGGGCGTACTAGCGATTTGAGCGTCGCGATTCAGGACCACTTCTCGCGGCGATTCTCGGATGGTGGCGACAATCCAGCCAAGGATTTCCGGTCATATACCTATGAACCTTCGGAAGCGAATGCGGTGATTGAGCGGTTCAACGCATTGACCGAAGTCGAGAAGCAAGCGCTGCTCGACTTTCTGAGATCCCTTTAATTCGAGAGGCCTCAATGAAAAAGACGGCAAGCATTTTACTAATGGCCATGCTGGCGGCAAGCGCGATGGGTTCCAGCGATCCCTTCGTAGGCAAATGGATACTCGACGTTCAGAAATCCAAGTATCCCGCAGGGGCCTGTCCCAAGAGTATGGTGATTGAAATGGAGCCAACTGACAGAGGCGTTCGGTACCGATCGGACGCCACGTATGCGAATGGCGGCAAGGTGCATTCGGAATATGCCGCCGACTACGGGGGCAACCAAGCGATCGTAATGGGGACGCGAGGAATGATGCTGCCGGTGACTCTTCGGCGGATTGACTCCCGCACCGTGGTTGCGTCTTACACAAAGGAAATGGTGGTTGTCGCTACCAGCAGAAGAACCGTGTCTGGAGACGGCCGGATCATGACAATCACGACGACGTCGAAGAATGCTTCGGGAAAAACGACGACTACCGTCGGAGTGTACGAAAAGCAGTAATAGCTGCGCTGAGACGTAGTGCACTTCAAGGACTAAAACTCCAAACAGGGCATGGAGAAAAAAAGAGGAGGCGGGCCAGGTCGTCCCGCCTCCTTGTTCCCCTTTCGGGGATGTCCGGCCAGCCTGACGGAGGGCGGCTGGCCGGTCGTGTGTTGGCCTACCTATATAATCCCGGCAGAACGAAAAAAGTTCCGGTGAAACTGAAAAAAGTGGCTAGAATCTGTGTGGAAAAGAAGCACCGCGCCGGGGTGCATCCACACTTATGAGCCGTCCTTCCTCGCTGAGTCCAGATAACATATTGCGTTTTCTACAGGTTACGAGAGATGCAGCTTCCGCGAATGAGATTGCGGCGGCTTTGCACCTGGGGAAGACCGATAGGAAACCCTTATTTAAACAGTTGGTTAAATTAAAGAAGCGAGGGGCGATTGAGGAGGTGCCGGGGGGGCGGTTCCGGCTGGCGAAGCGGAAAGCGAAGGAAGAGGCGGGCCACGGGTCGGGGGGAACTCGGGGGAGCGGTTCGGCAGGGACAGGTTTTGCGGGAAACATTCGGCGGGACGCAGATGCGGGTTCGCGGGGGCTGGCGCGCGATGAAGTGCGGGGGCGGCTGGTGCTGCACCACGACGGATACGGATTTGTGGTGCCGGATGTGCCGATGCCGCAGCTGGATGGAGACGTGTTTATTCCGCGGGATTTTGTTGAAGATGCGATGCACGGGGATCACGTGCTGGCGCGATTGCAGCGGGTGAGCGAATCGCGCGGTCGGGACTTCCGGGTGGCGGGTTCGCGCGGCGGGCAGCGGGCGGAAGGGCGGATTGTGCGCGTGCTGGGGCGAGCGCATCCTTCGGTGGTGGGATTGTTTCGATACGGGCCGCGGGGAAATGTGGTGCTGCCCTATGACAACCGGATTCAGCATGAGATTGAAATTGCGCCGGGGGAGGAGTTGACGGCAGCGCTGCGGGAAAAATTGGGATTGGGGAATGCGGGTGAAGGCGGCGGGCGCGGGCGGCGATTGCCGCATTTGCCGGAGCTGGATGGCGCGGTGGTGAATGTGGAGTTGATGCGATATCCGCGAGGTGGGGCGGCGCCGACGGGACGCGTGATCGAGATTCTGGGGCGGCCGGGCGAGCTCGGCGTGGACACCGAGATCATTATTCGCAAGCATCATTTGCCGCATGAGTTTTCGCACGGCGGTTTTGGAGGAGGCGGAGCGGCGGGCGGAGCCGGTGAGCGAAACGGAGCGCGAAGGGCGCGAGGATTTTCGGCATTTGCCGATTGTGACGATTGATGGAGAGACGGCGCGGGATTTTGACGATGCGGTTTACGTGGAGCGGCGCGCGGATGGCGGATGGAACTTGCAGGTGCATATCGCGGACGTGGCGCACTACGTTCGAACGGGGACGGCGCTGGATCAGGAAGCGAGGCTGCGGGGGACGTCGGTTTATTTTCCGGACAGGGCAGTGCCGATGCTGCCAGAGGCGCTATCGAATGGGATGTGTTCACTGAAGCCGCGCGAGGAACGGCTGGTGATGAGCGCGCTGATGGAGTTTGACGCGGCGGGCAATATGCAGAAGTCGCGGATGACGGCGGGAGTGATTCGCTCGGCGGAGCGGATGACGTACACCGACGTGAATAAAGTGATCGAAGGTGACGGCGCGGCTTCGATGCGCTATGCGGGCTTGGCAGGACATTTTCGCGACATGAAAGAGCTGGCGTTGCTGCTGAACAAGCGGCGGAACGAGCATGGGTCGATTGATTTTGATTTGCCGGAGCCCGTGATTGAGTTTGACGAGCAGCAGAACATGACCAACATTGTGCGCAGCGAGCGGAATATCGCGCACCGGTTGATTGAAGAGTTCATGCTGGCGGCGAACCGGGCAGTGGACGGGTATTTGTTGAAGCGCGGGATTGCGGCGCTGCATCGAGTGCATGAAAAGCCGGATGCGCGGAAAGTGCTGGAGTTCGAAGAGCTGGCGCGCGCGTTTGGGTATTCGCTGGGCGTGGCGGATTTGCATCAGCGGGAGATTGCGGTGCGGCATGGTCGCGTGCCTGCGCCGGCAAAGGGGGGCGGCCGGATTCGTATGGGCATGGGCGCGAGCGCGCGTATGAAAGTGGCGCTGCCAGGGGCGACGGAACTGCGGATTACGCCGCAGCATTATCAGAGATTGCTTAGGAAATTGGCGGGGAAGCCGGAGGAACGGATTGTTTCGTACTTGATGCTGAGGTCGCTGAAGCAGGCGCGGTATGCCGCAGAGCCATTGGGGCATTTTGCGCTTGGGTTTGATGAGTATACGCATTTTACTTCGCCGATCCGGCGGTATCCGGATTTGGTCGTGCATCGCGTTTTGAAATGGGCTTTGGAGCATCCGCACACCGCTGAGCCCGCGGCTAGTCACACGTCGCGTGGCGTGGCGGCGACGCTCTATCCCTATGCGGAATTGGAAGAGATTGCGTCGGAGACTTCGGAGGCGGAGCGGAGGGCGAACGGAGCGGAGCGCGAGCTGATGGATTGGAAGACGGCGCAGTTTATGGAGCAGCATCTGGGTGAGGAGTATGAGGCGCTGATCATTTCAGTGCAGAAGTTTGGGTGCTTTGTCGAGTTGTTCGAAGTGTTTGTCGAAGGGTTGCTGCCAATCAATGCGCTGGAAGATGCGGCGGGGACGCGCGTGGTGTTTCGAGAGCGCGATCACGCGATGGTGGCGCTTTCCGGAGGCGAGGGGAGGCGAGGGGCGCCTGGAGCGCGTCGTGGGCGCGGCACGAAGCCGAAAGAGTTGGCTTGGCATCTGGGAGACCGCGTGCATGTGCGAGCCGAACGCATCGATCCGATGAGGCGGCGCGTGGAGTTTGCTATTGCGGAGGTCGCGTGAATCCGAGAAGGGACTCCGAGAGAATCGTTCAGCTGGACAGGGTCTTTTGTTTCGGCGACAAGGTAAGCTTCCGGATTCCCCACGATTGGGTCGAAAGCTACCAGGAAGACGATTACTACTTGTACCACGCGCCTGATACCGACTCCGGTTGGCTTCGCGTTTCTCTAATCACGTTGAAAACGATAAGCGGGGACCCTCGCAAAAGGCTAAAAGGAGTTTTTAGTTCCAAGAAAAGTGTATACATAGAAGAGAGCACCGGCAACCTCGTCAGTGCATCTGAAAAGGACTCGGAGCAAAACGGAGACGCGATCCATCTCTATTATTGGAGGGTGGGCAACGTGGTTCCACCGGATCAGATCTGCGAGGCCGTGTTTTCCTATACGGTGCTTTCAGAGCGTGTCCGGGACGTGAAAACAATACAAATGGTCACGTTGATCGGCAACCTAGTCAGTCAGACTGAGTTCTCTGCCGGAAAACTTCCACTATAATGGTGTCAAACGACAGAAGCATTCGTAGTGGGGCGATTGTGAGTACGTCGCTTCAAAAAATTCAGACGAGAAGGACGGGCCAAAGTGAGTACGACGACAGCAACGGATCGTGGAGTGAAGCGCGTACACAATTTTAATGCGGGGCCGGGGGCTTTGCCGCTGCCGGTGCTGGAGCGAATCAAAGCAGAGTTGCTGGATTGGCGCGGAAGCGGGATGTCGGTGATGGAGATGAGCCACCGGTCGCCGGAATTCGAGGGCATTAACGCGGCGGCGGAAGCGGGGTTGCGGAAGCACCTCGCGATTCCGGATGAATACGCAGTGATTTTTGTGCAGGGCGGCGGGAGCATGCAGTTTACAATGGCGCCGATGAACCTGTGCCTGCCAGGAAAACCTGTTGATCTGATTCATACGGGGACCTGGACGGCGAAAGCGCTTGGTGAATTGAAGAAAGGCATCTTGCACAATGTAGCGGCATCGACGGAAGCGGATAAATTTGCACGGCTTCCGCGGAAGGACGAGATCAAATATTCGCCCGACGCCTCCTACGTGCACATGTGCACGAACAACACGATCGAGGGGACGCAATGGACGGAGATGCCGGAGACGGGGAATGTGCCGCTGGTGGCGGACATGTCTTCGGACATCTCTTCGCGACCCATTGATGTGAAGAAATTCGGATTGATTTTTGCAGGGGCACAGAAAAATCTGGGGCCTAGCGGAGTTACGGTGGTGATTATCCGCAAGGATCTGGCGGAGCGCGCGGACAAGAACCTGCCGACTACGCTGCAATACCGGACATTCATCAAAGAGAAGTCGCTTTACAACACGCCGCCGACGTTTGCGATTTATATCGTAGGACTGGTGATGGAATGGATCGATTCGGTGGGCGGGATCGCGGCGATGGAGAAGATCAATAACGCGAAAGCGAAGTTGCTCTACGACACGATGGAAGCGAGCGGTGGATTTTATCGCTGCCCGGTGGAATACGCTTCACGGTCGAAGATGAACGTGGTGTTTCGCGTGGCGGGCGGCAAGGAAGATATCGAGAAACAATTCGGGGTGTTAGCGGCGGAGGCAGGGCTGGTCGGCACGCTGGGGCACCGGTCGGTTGGGGGGATGCGGGTTTCGCTGTACAACGCGGTGACGATTGGAGCGGTCGAAGCGCTCACTTGCTTTATGCGCGAGTTTCAGCGGACGCGCGGCTAGGCGACGGGGGCGGGGCTCTTCGAAATTCAGGGTAAACAAGCCTGGCACCTACAGGTCTTTCCAAGGACGAGTTGGGAAGCGGCCCGGCCTCAACCATTTTTCCAAACAAGCAGATCTTACCCCTTGCGCTTCTACAGGAAGAGGCGTAGTGTCTCTTGTCGAAGTAGCAGGGGAGCAGTGAATGGCAATCAAAAAGATCGAACTTCCGCAGGGAACGCTGGACCTTCTGATTCTTCGCACCCTGGCGCTTGAGCCGCAGCATGGATGGGCGATTTCCGAGCGCATCCAGCAGATTTCGAGCGACGTTTTGTTGATTCAGCAAGGGTCGCTGTATCCAGCGCTGCACCGGTTGGAGCGGCGTGGATGGATCAAGGCGAAGTGGGGCACATCCGAGAATAACCGCCGAGCGAAATACTACGAACTCACCAAGACCGGACGGAAACAACTCGAGCTCGAGAAAGATTCCTGGAAGAAACTGGCGGCGGCCGTCGCGCAGATTCTAGAGACGGCGTAGGGAGGGCCTGTGTTCAGCGACCTGATATTCCGTCTGCGTTCCTTATTTCGGCGCAATGCTGTTGAATCGGAAGCAGATGCGGAGCTGCGCTTCCATTTCGATCAGTACGTCGAGAAGTACATCAAATCGGGTCTCACGAGGGAAGATGCTCTTCGTCGAGCGCGGATCGAATTTGGCGGACATGAGCAACTCAAAGAAGAGATCCGCGATGCACGCGGCGTAAACCTGATCGAGACACTTTTTCAAGATATTCGTTACGCTCTGCGGATTCTGGGCCGCACGCCAGTCGTCACGGGCGTAGCCATACTTTCCCTCGCATTGGGCATCGGCGCGAACACTGCGATCTTCAGCTTGATTGACACCGTCATGCTCCGACTCTTGCCAGTGAAAAGGCCTGAGGAATTGGTTCAATTGAAGCGAGCGAATGTTTCTGGAGGAGGCGAGGGTACTCCCAGTTTTACGAATCCCCTTTGGGAACAAATACGAGACCATCAAGACGTTTTTTCGGGAGTCTTTGCCTGGGGCGGGGACCGTTTCGATCTCTCGCAGGGTGGCGCCGTCCAAGATGCCAACGGAATCTTTGCCAGCGGCGATTATTTTGACACTTTAGGGGTCCGACCGGCGGCCGGGCGCCTCTTATCCCGAGCCGACGACACACGGGGCTGCCAGGCCGTGGCGGTGCTCAGTTACGGCTTCTGGCAAGATCACTTCGGGTTGTCACCGAGCGCCATTGGCAGCACGATATTTCTCAGCAACCATCCATTTCAAATTGTCGGCGTCAGTTCTGCCGGTTTCAATGGCGTTGAGGTCGGCAGCAAGTTTGATATGGCGGTTCCGATTTGCGCTGCCGACGTCTTCGATGGAAAAGACTCGCGGCTCGACCATCGCTCCTGGTGGTGGCTCAACATCATGGGCCGAGTCAAACCCGGCATCAGCCAGGACCAGCTAAAGGCCCGGCTCGGCGTGCTGTCCCCCCAGATCTTTGCCGGTGCCCTGCCGAAAAACTATGATGAGAAAGGACAGGCGAGATTCCTAAAGCTCACCCTAGTAGCCGACCCGGCTGGCACAGGAATATCGTGGGTGCGCCGGCAATTCAAACAGCCGCTCAATATCCTGATGGGTGTCGTGTGCCTGGTATTGCTCATCGCGTGTGCAAATATCGCGAGCTTGATGCTGGCTCGTTCGGCGGCCCGTCAAAAGGAAATCGCGGTGAGAAAGGCGTTGGGCGCTTCGAGAGCGCGCTTGATCCGGCAGTTGTTGACCGAGTGTGTTCTGCTCTCCACGATGGGCGCTTTACTCGGCGTGGTGTTTGCGCGATGGGGAAGTTCGTTGTTAGTTCGTTACATTTCCACGAAGAGCGACAACATCTTTCTCGATCTGACATTCGATTGGAGGGTTCTAAGTTTTACAGCGGCGGTGGCCCTCTTCACCGGACTTCTTTTTGGGGTGTTGCCGGCTTTTCGTTCCACTCGGGTTTCGCTGACTTCCGCGATGAAGGGCAGCCAAACGGCAGATGCCGAGAGCCGCACTAAGTTTCGCCCAGGGAAGTGGATTGTGGCCTCGCAGGTTGCACTCTCGCTGGTACTGCTAGTGGCGAGCGGGCTGTTTCTGCGCAGTCTAGTGAAGCTTGTCACGATGGATATAGGTTTCGATCGAAATAATGTGCTGCTCGTAGGAGCAAATCTGCATACTGCGAAAATTGCAATCGAGCAACAGACTGCGATGTTTGAAGAGATCGAGGTCAGGCTGCGGAATCTACCCGGCGTTGTGTCCGCGGGACGGTCTGTCATCACGCCGGTCAGCAACCGCATATGGAACAATGTGCTGCAAGTGGACACTCCTAATCCGCCTAAGGGAGATGATGCAGTCGCATTTTTCAACTTTATCTCGTCCGGTTATTTTGAAACTTTACGGACACCTCTGCTGGCAGGGCGAAATTTCAATGGTAGCGACACGAAGACATCGGTTCAAGTGGCCATTGTCAACGAAACGCTAGCGCGCAAGTTTTATGCGAAAGAGAATCCAGTTGGGAAGTTTTTCAGAGTTGAGCCCGAGCCCGGCAAAACCGCTGTGCCAATTCAAATTGTTGGACTGATAAAGGATTCCAAATACGAGTCTCTTCGCGAAGAGAACTCGGCAACTGCCTACTTCCCGATCAACCAAATTACAGAACATGCGGAGGGGCAAGCGTTCGAACTGCGAACTGCAGTTCGCCCTTCCGTCCTGATTCCTGCTGTTCAGGAGGCAGTGGCAAGCGTTAGCAAAGCAATTCCACTGGAGTTTCACACGCTCGCCGAGCAAGTGGATGATTCGCTGGTGCAAGAACGGCTGCTTGCTACGTTATCCACATTCTTCGGAGCACTGGCTCTATTGCTGGCAATGATTGGGCTATATGGCGCGCTTAGTTATCTGGTGGCGCAGCGCCAGCCCGAGTTTGGGATTCGCATGGCGTTGGGCGCGTCACGAGGCTCGATCCTTCGGCTCGTCATGCGCGACGTTGTCATTGTTCTCGCCGGGGGCTTGGCGGCAGGAGTCTGTCTGGCCTTGATAACCGTGGGCGTGCTGCAAAAAATGCTGTTTGGGCTCGCTCCTCATGACACTTTCACGTTCATCGCATCCATTGGATTGCTTTCTGCGGTCGCGATGGTCGCGGGGTATCTGCCAGCGCGCCGCGCGATGCGTATCGATCCTATGGCGGCTTTACGATACGAGTAGACCGGTGAGGGCAAGAAAATTATCGGAGTGAACCAGGAGTTCGATTCCCATGCTGAGTGATTTGTTGTTCCGTCTACGCGCGCTGTTTAAGCGCGAGGCCATGGAGGCTGAGATGGACGAAGAACTCCG
Organism: uncultured Acidobacteriota bacterium; assembly: GCA_963718785.1. Classification (GTDB taxonomy): domain Bacteria; phylum Acidobacteriota; class Terriglobia; order Acidiferrales; family UBA7541; genus Acidiferrum. The sequence goes on from CAVQZW010000002.1 coordinate 866,134, forward strand.
TTCGCATTTTGACAAGCAAGTGGAAAAATATGTTGCATCCGGAATGTCTCGTGAAACTGCTGTGCGGCGCGCTCGTCTGGAATTCGGTGGACACGAACAGCTGAAGGAAGAATGCCGCGATGCGCGCGGAGTGAGCGTCATCGAAACTCTGCTTCAGGATGCGCGTTATGCTCTGCGGATACTTCGCAGCAGCCCGGGATTCACAGGCGTCGCAATCCTCACTCTTGCTCTGGGGATTGGCGCCAATACCGCTATTTTTTCCGTAATTGACTCCGTGCTTCTACGACCGTTACCGTATCGCGAACCAGCGGGTTTGGTGATGGTCTGGGAGAATAATTCGCAACACCCGAATCCGCACAACACTGTATCTCCGCCAGACTTTCTGGATTGGCAGAGCCGGAACAGCGTGTTCTCGGAGATGGCGGCCATCTTCGATGAACATGCCAACCTCACAGGAAACGGGCTCCCACAGGAAGTGGTGGTGCAGGATGTTTCCGCGAATTTCTTTTCCGTGCTGGGCGTGGCGCCAATCATGGGCTCCGGTTTTACGGCGGAAAATGGAAAGGCGGGGCACGACAACGTGGTCGTTCTTAGCTATGGCTTCTGGAAAGAGCGATTTGCGGGCGACGCGGCGGTCATTGGGAAAACAATCCTGTTGGATGGAAAAGCGCAAACCATCACCGGCGTGGCCCCGGAAAACTTTGGTTGGTTCATCAAGGACGGCTCGTTCACCGGAGCGAAGCCGCAGATGTGGTCGCCGTTTGTCTTTCCCGCGCGCTTCAGTGATCGCAAGGGTATCGGCAGATTCTTGACGGTGGTAGCGCGCTTGAAACCCGGCGCAACTGTTTCGCAAGCGCAATCACAGATGAATGCGATCGCCGCGCGGATCGCCGAGGAATATCCCGACTTCAATGCATATTGGGGCACAAATGTGGTGTCTGTGCGCGATCAAATTTCCGGAGATTTGCGTCCTGCACTTCTGATTTTGTTCGGGGCGGTCGCGTTTGTATTGCTGATTTCTTGCGCAAACGTCTCGAGTCTCTTGCTGGCGCGTGCGGCGGCGCGCGAAAGAGAGATTGCGGTGCGGACGGCTATCGGCGCGAGCCCGTGGCGTATTGCGCGCCAGCTTCTCACAGAGAGCGTTATCCTTGCGTTGATCGGCGGCGCCATCGGCGTGGCGCTGGCTGTGTGGGGTGCCAACCTATTGCTCGCGGCGAGCCCGGAGAATCTGTTGGACCTAAGATCGATCCCGATTGACTGGAGAGTGCTGGCATTCGCCGGCGGAGCCACGCTGCTCGCGGGTTTGTTGTTTGGCGTTCTGCCTTCCTACATTTCCGCGCATTCCGGGATTGCAGAAACGCTGAAGGAAGGTGGCCGCGGTTCGTCATCCGGAAAGAGGCAACAGATGGCGCGGGGTGCGTTCGTGGTCGTACAAATGTGCCTCGCGCTGGTATTGCTCGCGGGTTCGGGGTTGCTGATTCGGAGCTTCATTCGCCTAGTGGGGGTGGATCCAGGGTTTGATGCGAGTCATCTGCTCACCTTCAAAGTGTCGCTTCCGACCTCGAAGTACGCGAATGACAAGGCGATTCTCACGTTCTTCGAACAACTACTTTCGAGAGTCTCGCATCTGCCGGGCGTACGTTCGGCCAGTATGAACACCTTTCCGCCGTTTTCAGGGCTTGGCTCGGCGACCGCTGTTCATGTTCTTAGTCAGCCAGAGCGCTCATTGATGGATCTTCCCGAGGCATCTGTTCGCGTTATCGGAAGAGATTATTTTCCGACGATGCAAATTCCCTTGCACGCTGGACGGACGTTCAACGAACAGGAGCTGACCGAAGAGCGCCACGTGGTCATCATCAATCAGGCATTTGCGGACCAATACCTCAAAAGCGTGAATCCGTTGGGGCAAAAAGCGGTGATCTATATGAAAAGCCTTGAGGAGAGCAAGAACAAACCATCGGAAATCATCGGCGTGGTCGGCGACGTCCGACAACTGGGGCTCGATACACCCGCCGAACCTACGGTTTATTGGCCGCATCCCGAGCTGGTCATTTCCGAGATGACGATTGTGGTCCGCACGGAAAACGAGCCGCTCGCGTTGGTCTCCGCGGTGCGAAATGAGCTTCAGCAAATGGATCCCGAACAGCCAATGGCCGCTATTTCGACTATGGACCAGCTTCTTGCGGGCACGCTTTCGCGTTCGCGTTTCACGATGCTGGTGCTCGGCGTTTTTGCGGCGCTTGCTCTCATACTTGCGTGTGTTGGAATTTACGGGGTGATTGCCTACAGCGTCACGCAGCGCACTCAGGAATTCGGCATTCGCATGGCGCTTGGGGCGAATCGTGGAGATGTATTCCGCCTAGTCCTTGGCCAAGGCACTCGACTCACACTTCTCGGCATCGGCCTCGGAATTGTCGCCGCACTCATCGTCACCCGGCTTATGGCGACTCTGCTCTACGGAGTCAGCGCCACAGATCCGCTCACGTTTACGGCAGTCGCGTTGCTTCTGGCGGTTGTCGCGCTGGCGGCATGCTACATCCCGGCGCGGCGGGCGACTCGAGTCGATCCCATCGTTGCTTTGCGCTACGAATAAGTCTTGGAAACAAGAACGCGCAGAAACTGTCTCCAGAGACGAATTTCTGCGCGCTTCCTTTTTCAGGATTTAGAGTTGTCGTTACGCCAAGTCGAAGAGCAAGACTTCGGCGTTGTCGATGCCAGTCAACTCGACGGTTTTCTCCTTTGAGATAGCGGCTCCATCGCCCTCTTCGAGCTTCTTGCCGTTCAGCGTCACACTGCCGCGCGCGACTTGCACATAGGCGTGGCGATCAGGCTTAAGCTCGTGCTTTACGGCTTCACCTTTGCCTAGCACGGTTGCGTACAACTCGTTGTCCTGGCGGATCTGCACGGATCCGTCACGACCATCGGGCGAAGCCACGAGACGCAGCTTGCCGCGCTTCTCTTCCTCGCTAAAGGTCTTCTGGCCATAGACCGGCTTCAGGCCCTTCTCTTCCGGAAACATCCAGATCTGCAGAAGGTGCACGGGTTCGGTTTTTGACGCGTTGAATTCGCTGTGCGTCACTCCGGAGCCGGCACTCATGTACTGGACGTCGCCAGGACGAATGACTGAGCCAGTGCCCATGCTGTCGCGATGTTCCAGCGCGCCTTCGAGCACGTAGGTGACGATTTCCATGTCGCGGTGGGGGTGCGTGGGAAAGCCATCACCGGGCGCGACGCGGTCGTCATTCAGGACGCGCAGCGTGCGGAAATGTATATGCTTGGGGTCGTAATAGTCGGCAAACGAAAATGTGAAATAAGTATCGAGCCAGCCGTGGTTGAAATGGCCGCGTTCCTGGCTCTTGCGGATATCGATCATTGGTCCACCTCCCGGTTTGACGCCATCATAATACTCGTTGTAACGACTATTGTCAAGAGGCTCTTTTGCAGAGATCCTGTCTTCCCCAAATAGCTACCGTTCTTCCAACGCCAACATCTGCTTGGGCTTAGCGGTACCTGCGTCCCATTCCCGGCAGCCTCTCTTTGGTGTAGAGTGGGGAAGTAACAGCCATTCGTCGTGTCTGCTTCTGAGGATTTCCCAATGGATTCTGCGCCGTCCGCAACGCAAACGAAAAAGCCCGATGCAACCACTGCCCCACGCGAAACGCTCACCATCACAGACAACCGCACCGGCAAATCCTATGAAGTTCCCATCACGCACGGCTCCATCCGGGCGATGGATCTGCGCCAAATCAAGATAGACCCCACGGAATTCGGGATGTTGAGCTACGACCCCGCGTATAACAATACGGCGTCATGCGTGAGCAAGATTACGTTTATCGACGGGGATGCGGGAATTCTGCGTTATCGCGGCTATCCAATCGAAGATCTCGCTGAAAAAAGCACTTATCTCGAAACCGCCTATCTACTCCTTCACGGAGAGCTGCCCACCGCGTCGCAGCTCAAGGAGTGGACATATAACGTCACACATCACACGTTCATCCACGAAAGCATCAAGAAATTTCTGGATGGATTTCATTACGATGCGCACCCCATGGGGATGATGATCTCCACGATCGCGGCGCTTTCCACGTTCTATCACGATGCCAAGGATATTTTTGACGCGGAATCACGCCGGAAACAGACTTACCGTCTCGTGGGAAAAATGCCAACGATTGCAGCGTTCTCTTACCGGCACACCCTGGGAATGCCGTTCGTTTATCCTGACAACGAGCTGAGTTATCCCGGCAATTTTTTGAACATGCTGTTCCGCACCTCGGAGGCAAAGTACCGACCTAATCCGACACTCGAGCATGCGCTCGATGTGCTCTTCATCCTGCACGCGGATCACGAGCAGAATTGCTCGACGAACACAATCCGCGGAGTCGGAAGCTCGCACGTCGATCCCTACTCGGCCACGGCCGCGGCCATCGCCGCGCTCTATGGCCCACTTCATGGCGGGGCGAACGAAGAAGTGCTGCACATGCTGCTGGAGATCGGCTCCGTTCAGAAAGTGCCTGACTTTATCAAACGCGTAAAAGCTGGAGAGACGAAGCTCATGGGCTTCGGCCATCGCGTTTACAAGCATTACGATCCACGCGCCCGAATCATCAAGAAAGTGGCTTATGAAGTTTTCGAACTGATGGGCAAAAATCCGCTTCTGGAAATTGCATTGGAGTGCGAACGGATCGCTCTTGAGGATGAATACTTCATCAAGCGCAAGCTATATCCGAATGTGGACTTCTATACGGGCCTAATCTATCAGTCCATGGGGTTCCCGATCTCCATGTTCCCGGTGCTCTTCGCGATTCCGCGGACTTCGGGCTGGATTTCACAGTGGCAAGAGATGCTTCTCGATCCGGAGCAGAAGATCGCCCGTCCACGGCAAATTTATCTCGGCCACGATACACGCCAATATGTCCCCATGGACCAGAGAGGCTGAGCGCGTCCTCCAAGTCACAAGCGTAATGGGCTCCCGAGAAAAGTATTCAGCAATAACCCAATTTAGTACCCATATGGTGTTCTGGCTCGACAGTCGGGTCAAGCCGGTTATATTTAGCGGACAGAGGTGGTATGGCACAAGCTCCGAGTAGTACAGGGAATTCCACAGTACGGCGCCGCAGCCAGCGGGTGCTGATGCAAGTGGCTGTCCGCGTTCGAGGGAAGGACGCGCAGGGCAATCCATTTGAAGAGGAAACGGAAACTCTGGCCATCAACGCGCATGGCGCCTTGATTTTAGTAAACGCCAGGGTAACCAGCGGCAGCACCATGCTATTGCAGCACAAGCGCACGCAGGAGGAGCAAGAGTGTCATGTGGTGTTCCTCGGGCCCGTCCGCGCTGGCAAGGCTGAGATTGGTCTGGAATTTTCTGAGGCGCGTCCCACATTCTGGCGGGTCGCGTTCCCACCCGAAGACTGGACGTTGAAACATCCGGATGCCCGCCCGATCACCGTGTCTCGTACGGAAAAACCCTAATTTTGTTGCCCACCTCCTAGTGAATTTCACTTGTCGGCACATGTTTGGCCATGCGTGGCTGAAGTTGATTATTCAGAGCGCAGGCAAAGCATAGGATCGACGCGTGCCGCTCGCCGCGCAGGGATATAAATGGAAAGAAATGCAACCGCGACCAGCAAAACCGGAATGGCGCCGAAAGTTACGGGGTCGGCCATGCTAACGCCGAAGAGCAGGCTGCGCATCAGCCAAGCAAAAAAGAACGCGGCCGCCAGGCCGAATACGACGCCGGAGATCGCCAGGCTCATCCCCTGAATAACCACTAGTTTCAGGATCTTGCCTTGCGTGGCGCCCAAGGCCATGCGGATCCCAATCTCACGGGTCCCTTGAGTGACGAGATAGGCCATGACGCCATAAATTCCTATTGCCGCAAGCGCTAGAGCAAACATGGCGAATAACCCCAGTAAAAGCATCGAAAACTTGCGGCGTGCCAGCGATTCTGCAACGCGCTGATTCATCGTCCGCACGGAATACATCGGCAGATCGGGATCGATGCCGCGCAACTCTTTCTTGATCGCCGGCGAAAGCAGGGAAGGATCGCCCTGGCTGCGCAAGACGAGGGTCATGGCGCGCGAAGGATACTGCGTATGCGGGAGGTAAAACGCGATGCGCGGATCAGAGTCCAGCGATTCGTGCTTCACCCGGCCGACAACACCCACAATATTCAGCCACGGCACGTCGGATTCGACCATGTGAATGCGTTTGCCCACCGCGTCTTGCCCTGGCCACAACTGTTGCGCCATGAACTCGTCGATGATTACAGTGGGCGTCTTACCAGTGATGTCGTCCTCGTTAAAAAAGCGTCCGCTACGGAGACGTATTTCCATCGCTTGAAAATAGCGCCCGCCAGCGACGCGCGCGTCCGCATTGAGAAATTTTTCACCTGGGAGAGGCGCTCGGCCCTCGATGGTGATAGGCGTCCAGGCAAAAGACTGGCTGAGTGGAAGGGCGGTAATCCCGCCGACCGACGTGACTCCCGGGATTTGTTCCAACACGCTCCACAGCTGACGATAGGTATTTAGAACGATCTGCCTGTCACCATACCTACGGCCGTTCAGGGAAAGCTCAAACGTCAGCACATTGTGGGGATTGAAACCAGGCGCTACGTTTTGCAAACTGGCGAAGCTTCGAATTAATAAACCCGCGGCAATCAGCAACACGACTGATAACGCGAGCTCCGATATTACGAGCAGGCGGCGCAGGTTGTTTCCCCGGCCCCAAACCGCGCTTGTTCCCGCCGAGCCTCGGCTTGCTTCCTTGAGCGTAGTGTTCAGATCGATCCGCGAGGCGCGCAGCGCTGGGGCCAGCCCGAAAAGAATTCCAGAAAATAAAGAGATGAGGAATGTGAAGAGTAGAACTCGCGCGTCGATGTCGATATCGACCAGGCGTGGGATGCTCTTTGTGCCAAGCACGTGGATCCACTTCACGGTCCACACACTGAAAATCACGCCCAGCAAGCCGCCCGTCAGACTGAGCACGAGGCTCTCCGTGAGAAGTTGACGAATGATCCGGACGCGGCTCGCCCCAAGCGCCGACCGTACCGCAATTTCCTGCTGCCTTGCGACGGCGCGTGAAAGTAAAAGGTTCGCGACGTTTGCGCAAGCGATCAACAGGACAAAACCTACGGCGGTCAACAATACCAACAGCGCACGCCGCACATCGCCCACAACCTGCTCGAGCAGCGGCACAATCCCAAACGTCAGCCCACCGTTCGGCGGATACGATTCCGGATAATCGCGCTTTAGTCCAGCGGTGATCGCGTCCATCTCCGCTTGCGCCCGCGACACCGACACACCGGGCTTGAGTTTCCCTACAATGTTGTAGTCTTCGCCCGTTCGAACTCCAGCAGCTTTTGGCCCCAGCGGAAACGGGAGAAAGACATCGGGCTGTTCCGGCCCATAAAGCGTCGGCAAAACTTCATGAGGCAAAGAAAATGTCTTCGGCAGTATCCCGACCACTTCATAGGATTTCCCATTGATGATGATGGATTTCCCGAGCGCTTGCGGGTCATTGCCGAAGCGCCGCGCCCACATTCCATAACTCAAAACCGCGGTCGCGGGACGATCCGGCGCATCCTCCTCTGGGAGAAAAAGCCGCCCCAGCGAAGCCTTCGCACCGAGCATGGGGAGAAGGTTCGACGAAACCCGAACAGTGCCAACGCGAGCCGGTTCGCCTTCTCCCGTCAGATTGTCGTTTGCTCCGGAAGCAATGGCGACTTCCTCGAAGCCGTGATGCCCGTTTTTGATGTCGAGATACTGAGCGGTGGAAAACCAATCCTGCAAAATGTCCAAGCCAGGCGAACGATTCCACAAAATGACCAGCCGGCTCGCATCTTTATAGGGAAGAGGGCGCAGCAAAAGCGCGTCCGCGACGCTGAAAATCGAGGTGTTCGCACCAATCCCGATGGCCAGCGACAAAATGGCGGCGAGCGTAAAGCCAGGAGTTCTGGCGAACGCCCGGAGTGCAATACGAAGATCCTGAGCCAGCGTGTTCATGGCAAAGTCGTGACATCCTAGCATGAGGAATCGATTCTTGAGACTTCGATCTAGAGCAGTGAACCTGCACTCTTCGCAGGAGTAATATCGAATGAAATGCAGACGTTCCAGGAAGAAGGTCCACGGAGTGCTAGCGAGAATCATAGATCGATGAAAGACGCTCTACGAAAAGCCTCGACGTCGCTCCTACTGATTGTGGTGATCGCGGTTGTTGCGCGTGCTGTCTTCGCATGGTACGAGGCGCGACAAATCTCTGCGCAGGCTCTGAGCGTTGTTCCCTTTCAAACGGAAACGGGCCATATTGCCTACTCGATTGCCAGTGGAAAAGGATTTTCGTCTCCCTTTCAAAGGGATACCGGCCCAACCGCCTGGCTGGCGCCCGTTTATCCGTATCTTCTGGCGAGGATCTTCAAATTATTTGGCGTCTACACGCTAGGATCGTTTTTCGTTGCACTCTTTCTGAACATTCTCTTTTCGGCTGGCGCGTGCGTGCCGATTTTCTACGCAGGAAAGCGCGTTGCCGGACTTGGCGTCGCGAGTGCCGCTGCGTGGCTGTGGGCCCTTTTTCCGAACGCCATAATTATTCCGTTTGAATGGATATGGGATACCTCTTTGTCGGCGCTCTTAGTGGCCATTTTGCTCTGGGCTACGCTTGCATTGAAGGAATTCGGAAGCGTTCGCGATTGGTGTCTTTACGGGTTTTTGTGGGGGCTTGCGCTGCTCACCAATCCGGCCATTGCAACGCTCTGCCCGGTGTTGCTGACATGGGCCGCCTACCGAAATCGCGGCAGTGCTTCCGTGCGGTTCGTTCGGGCCGCGCTGGCAGCGGGGATCACTGTACTTTGCTGCGTGCCCTGGACTATCCGCAATTACGTTCAATTCCACAAATTCATTCCGCTGCGTTCGAATTTTGCCTTCGAGCTATATATCGGCAACAACGAAAATTACGACGACCAACACAGATTGCGCCCAGGCGCGATTACACAAGATCGTGAAATTCTGCGTTACCTACACATGGGCGAAACCGCATTTATGGAAGAAGAAAAGAGGAAAGCCACCGCATTTATCTTTGCTCATCCCCGGATCGAGCTGTGGTTGGTTTCGGAACGGTTCGTGGACTTTTGGCTGGGAACGGCGTCTCCATTGGGTGCGTTTCGTCAGGCGGATTCCGCTTGGCTGGTTTTCGTACTTGTATGCAATGATCTTGCGCCGCTTTGCATGCTTTTAGGCATAGTCGTACTTCTCGTTACAAAAAACTCGTACGCATTGCCCATCGTCGCGCTTCCTGTGCTCTTTCCGTTGCTCTACTACGTGACCCACACCTCACTGCGCTACCGGCATCCCATCGATCCTGTCGTGCTCCTTCTGGCGGCGATTGGCATGCATGGGATATGGCAAGGACTCACTGGCAGAATCCGCAGCTCCGCAGCCGCGGATGTCTCTGCGGCCTAATACAAATGAAAATAGCCGTCCTGCTGCACGAGACGGACGGGTACGCTGAACAGCAACGATAGATTTTCAGCCGTCAAAATGTCCTGTTTGACCCCGTCGGCCAGAATGCGGCCTTCTCTCAGAAGCACTACACGTTCGATTTCAGGAATAATTTCGGAGACGTGATGCGTGACGAGCAGAATGCCGAGGCCGCCCTTCGCGAGATTCCGCATCGTATCGCGCAATTGAAATTGCGCGGCTATATCCAGCGCGTTGCTTGGCTCATCGAAGAGCAGCGTCTGCGGATCGTGAACGAGGGCTCGGGCGATCAGCGTCCTCTTGGCTTCGCCGGAAGACATCTGCGAAACGGCGCGGTGCGCGAGGTGCGCAATGCCCAACCGTGCGAGCGTGGCTTCCGCGCGAACCAGATGTTCGGGATCAGGATGATGGTGCGGAAAGATCCGTGTACTGCTGAAAAAACCGGAGAGCACGACGTCCTGCCCCGTCGCATCCGTGGTGCAAGAAGCCAGCAGATCCGGCGAGACAATTCCAAGAAGCGAGCGCAATTCGAAGATATTCCAACGTTCGCGGCCCAGAATGGAAATCGAAGACCCCTCGCGCGCGACTGGATAGCACTCGCGGGTGATCGTTTTGATCAGCGTGGATTTGCCGCAGCCGTTCGGCCCCAGGATACAGACGTGTTCTCCGGCCCCGATGCGCAGCGATACGCCGTCCAGAGCAGGGCGTTCCGCGGGCCTTCCGCGCACCACAGTGACATTATGTAAAGCCAGGAGAGGCGAAGGAGTGGTCATCTTGGATTCAGTTCAAGCAGGAACTATATCTTAGCTGAGCATAAATAAAGGGCAAGGGACCGAAACAATTTGCTACAGTTCTCTGCCTGATAGGCAGGCGAAATTGGCAGCAAACGTATCGCGAAAGGACTGGCAAAAGGTACAGGTAACGCATAAAAGCAGGACGGTTACCGGGAATCCAAAACCCCTAGCCGGCGCATCATAATGAGGATGGGGGATGGGTCTGGCGGTGACTATGCGCAGATACAAAGCCAAGGCAGCTTGGCTCATCTTTGGTGTCCTCCTTTCCGGTGTTGCAGCTCGAGCCCAGTCTCAAGAGCCCCCCGTCGCCGCGAGTGTCGAGAGCGGTCCACCTTGCGACCCGGCACTCGGAAAATCAGACTGCAGTACCTTGGCAGAGCCACAGCCCTCCGGTAGCATTCATGGCATAGTCGTTGACCAGAGTGGAGCTTTCGTTGTCGGAGCTCACATTCGGCTGACCCGCGAAAGTCCAGCTTACAGTCAGGAAGTGGTCTCGGGCGAAGACGGCATATTCTCCTTTGCGAACGTCGCACCCGGACCCTTCGAGATCTCGATCACTTCGGCAGCCTTCGCGGCCCAAACGGTCATGGGAACAGTGCGCTCGGGGGAGATTTGCACGATTCCACAAACTACCCTGGCTATTGCCACGGCTGTGACCGAGGTCCGGGTCGTGCCGCGGCGTGTTGAAATAGCGGAAGACGAGATCAGGGTTGAAGAGAAACAGCGCGTGCTCGGCGTCATTCCCAATTTTTATGTCACCTATGTTCCAAATGCAGTTCCGCTCAGCTCGAAACAAAAATTCGAGCTGGCATGGAAAACGACGATAGACCCTGTCTCCTTCGGAATCACCGGAGTCATCGCTGGAGTGCAGCAGGCGCAGAATGAATTCAACGGATATGGACAGGGAGCCCAAGGTTATGCAAAACGCTTCGGTGCCTCCTATGCCGACTTTGTTTCCAGTACTTTCATCGGAAGCGCCATATTGCCGTCGATCTTCAAACAGGATCCGCGATACTTTTACAAGGGAACTGGCACGAAGCGCTCGCGTATTCTCTATGCGCTCGCTAACGCCGTCATCTGCAAAGGCGACAACGGCCACTGGCAAGCGAATTACTCTGGCATTCTCGGAAGCCTTGCCGCCGGCGGGATTTCCAATCTCTACTATCCCGCCAAGAATCGCGACGGAGCGGAATTGACGTTAGAAAACACCCTAATCGGAATCGGGGCAACGGCAGCCGCGAACCTTCTTCAAGAGTTCGTCGTCCGCAAGCTGACGCCCAATGGTTCCAGCCGCGGCGCCGCCAAAGCGCAGAGCGCCATCGGTAAGTTGTCCAACACGCTCGTCCACGACGGCGACTGAGGCCAGTGCCCTCAGCGGAGTTTTCGGCTAGCGCCAGACCGTCCTAGTCACACTCATCACAAACAAATCCGCACGAAGGAAACTGCGTATTTTGATATCGCAACAGATTTCGCCAATCCATCAAACAAAGCGTATCGGCATAAGACAGGTAGGAAAAGAAAATAAAAAGGAGGTGAAAACCGCGGGGTTCTCACCTCCCGGGGTGGGGTGGGGTGTTACAGGACAGTTCCTTTGGCGGCCGTGCAGCCCTGCCCTGCCAGGCAGGTCTGCGGCCTCACTCGCTGATAAATTGCGGTAGGAGACTCACCACCAAAGGGCTTGCCTTGGGGGTTTTGTAGCACTGCGATGCGCGGGTGTCAACGGCAAAAGCGCTTCTTTCCTGAAGAATAGAGACGCGCGGAGTCGAGCCGACAGGAGACGGTGATCATGGCTTGTCCAGGATCTCCCGGACCATGCGGCTGAGGCTTGTAGGGCTATAGGGCTTTTGCAAATATCGGCAAGTGGGCTCCAACCCTCTCGATTCCTTTGAATAACCGCTGGTAAATAAGACCGGAAGCTTGTCAAAACGTTCTGCGAGTTTTGCAGCGGTTGCTTGGCCCCCCATTTTAGGCATGATTAGGTCCAGGATAGCTAACGCGGGTGTTTCGCTTTCGCAGACCTGCAGCGCTTCCTCTCCATCGACGGCACACAAAACGCGGTAGCCCAAACTGACGAGCGTTTGCCTGGCCATCTCCCGGATGGAGTCGTGATCTTCGACGAGCAACAGTGTCTCCGTGCCATGCACATCCACGACTGATGACGCCCTCTGGCGGTTTGCCGAATTCTCCGATGTCTGACCTTGGACTGTCGGTAGATACGCCCGGAAAAGCGTGCCTTGCCCAACTTCGCTATATACGTGGATGAACCCACCGTGCTGCTTCACGATCCCATAGGCCGTGGCTAATCCCATCCCGCTGTTTTTTCCATTGTCCTTCGCAGAAAAGAAAGGTTCGAAGACACGCTCGCGCATCTCGGCATCCATACCGACGCCAGTGTCGGAGACGGACAGAACAGCGTACCGGCCAGGCGTGACGTGCGGGTAAAAACGGCAATAGGAGTCGTCGATATCCACCATCTCTGTTTCAATCAGAAGCCTGCCTCCCTGCGGCATGGCGTCGCGCGCATTCAGGCAGAGATTCATCAGCACTTGCTCGATCTGAGTAGGATCGGCCTTCAAGGAATCCAGCGGGGCATTTACCACTTTGAGCTCGATGTCCTTGCGAATGACTTTATCTAGAAAGCTTGCGAGGTCGCTGGTAATGGCATTCAGGTCCACGCTGCGCGGTTGCAGAATCTGGCGGCGGGAGAAAGCGAGAAGCTCGCGAGTAAGGGCGGCGGCCCGATCGGCTTGCTCGCGGATGCGCGCAAATCGTTCAGAGATTTGAGGATAGCTGCGGCTCTGATCGAAGCCCAACTCCGCCCAACCCAGTATCGCTCCCACAACATTGTTGAAGTCATGAGCGATGCCACCGGCAAGCTGGCCAATGGCCTCGAACTTCTGAGACTGATGCAACTGCCGCTCGACGGCGCGAACCTCCGTTACGTCCTCGGCAAAGACCTCGACGGAAGCTGTAGCATCTGAAGCGGCCAGACCCCGTAAGTGCAGACGCACTACGACCATGCCTCCGTCGCGTCGGCGCCATTCCGTCTCCCCACTATGTAGCTGGCCTCCCTGGCGGCAGGCTGCCATGTATTCCGCGTAATGCGCCGGGTAGCGGAAAATGTCGCGGACTAGCGCGGGAGCTTTCAAGTCCTGCGGCGACTCACACCCCAATATGCGCAGCAAAGACGGGTTTGGATCAAGAAAAGTGCCCTCGCGGGAGATGCGAAATATCCCGTAGATGGAGTTCTCGACAAGCTGGCGATTGCGGGCTTCCGAAGCAGCAAGCGCTTCTTCCGCGTGCTTGCGTTCTGTGATTTCGAGGACCACCACGCTGATGGCGATAATCACGCCCGAGGCGCCGCGAAGCGGGTGAAAACTCATCAGCCAGGTGCGCAGCCCTCCGGATTGGGCTAGTAGTGTGCCTTGAATTTCCACGTTGAGAATGGATTCGCCCCGCGAATATACGCGCCGCAGGTATGGCTCGACGGCCCCCGCCACATCGGGATTGACGTCCCGCGTCATCAAACCGACGTGCTGTTCGGCCGGTACCCCATTGATCCGCGCAAATTGTTCGTTCACCCGCAGATAGCGGAGGTCTGGGCCGTAAACGGCGAGGCCAATCGGAGCGGTCCGGTAGATTTGTTCTAGTTCGGCAAACTGTTCGCGGGCTCGAGATTCGCTTACGGCCAGTGCCTGGTGAGCGCGCGTGTTTTCGTCGCGCAGATTTTTCTCTTGCAGGGCTCGCTTCAAGGCGGAGGGTAGCCGGCGCAAGTGTTCCTTCAAAATGTAGTCATTCACGCCTTGCTTGATGCATTCGACAGCGGCTTCCTCGCCAAGCGTGCCCGTCACAAGTAAAAAGGGAATGTCTTTCCCGCTGGCGCGCACTACCTTCAGAGCTTCAAGGCCAGTCCAGCTTGGCAAACGATAGTCTGCGAGGATGGCGTCAAACTTGCCGTTCTGGAGCGCCGCAACGAATTGTTCGCGGTCCTGCGCGAGAGTACATTCCACTTCGAACCCCGACGCTTTCAGTTCGAGGAGCGCGAGCTCAGCGTCATGAGTTTCATTTTCCAGAAGAAGCAGCCGCACCGGCATCGTGCTTTCCGGCAGCCGCAACTCGTCGAGGAGGATGGATTTCATGTATCCCTCCCCGCAGCTTTGCGTGCGTTAGCGAATGACAGCAGCGTTTGGCGCATGAGTCTCACTGCTCGCATCAAGCTTTCTCTTCGGACTGAGTGACCCTCAAATCGTCCATCTCTCTTCATAGGAACTTACCGGCGCCCCAAAGCGCCCTCTTGCTGAGTAGAGGCCTGCCTGAGGACCGCTTCCGGATGCCGCAGTTCGGATTCCACGGCGTCGAGAAACTCCGGGAAGGACCTGACGTCGTTCGCTCCCCAATAGCCCACGCTGAGACGCAGCCCGAGCGGCCCCCACGGCTGCCGGCTCTGGTTATGGATGGCCAATCGCGACTCGACACGCTGCCGGAGAACCGTGGCACTCGGTTCAGCTGCATCCACCGCAAGCGCCGCGAACTGCGCGTCGCCCAGCCTCGCAAGAAAGTCGCTGCGGCGGAAGCAACTCCCAATGAGCTCCGCAGTCTCGCTCACGGCCTGCTCGCTTCCCACCGAGCCAAGCTCCTCCTGCAATTGAGAATAATTCTCGATCATCGTACAAAGAAGAACCAGTGTGCCTCCCGAGCGCATCGCCGTCTCCATGGACCGAGTCCCAAGCGTTGTGAACCCATCCCGGTTATAGAGCCCAGTGAGCTGGTCTCGGAGAAGGTCCGCCAACCCTTCCAGCGTATTGCGCTCAAGGGCGGTGCGCAGCACGCGTTCCATGGTGCGTGTGTCCATGAATCCCTTCAGGAGGTAGTCAATCGCTCCCTCCGACACGCTGCGGGCGGCATAGCTCTTATCGACGATATCGGCAAAAACGATGAGCGGAATTCCAGGCGCGGCCCGGTGGATCCTTCGCACCGCCTCTAACGGATCTGGCTTCCCAAGAGAGAGATCAAAAAAGATAGTTTCCGGCACGGCCAGCTCTATGGTGGCAATAAGCGTAGGTACCGTTGAGACGACACTCAATTCCAAGCTGCTGTCTGGACCTGGGTACAGCGCGCGTAGGGATGCTGCCGCTTCCCCTGGAACCGTCTCCGCCAGCAACACGCGAAATTTCTTCCCGGTCATGCGTGGGACCTCCCTTTGGCCGACAAGCCTGCCGCTCCGCGAAAGAGAAAGGACGGCATGGCACACGGCTGCGAATCTGCCAATGCGAAACCGTATCGCGAAGCGACTTTTGGCGAGACTGGAGAGGACAGTCCTCAGGACCGCAAATTTCCAAAACTTGAACTACTAGGAAGGGGGAGAACCTATTTTCGCGCAGAAGCGGGAAGAGTCAATAGACTTTCCCCGAGGGTACACGGAAATGCCACTGTCATTGCGCTCCGCTGGGACGGCCTGGGTCTGCCTACGCCTTTTTTTAAGTCCCGGCCAGAGCTGCTGGGACAGGAACAAAAATGTCGTCAATCTTCTCTGCGAGCACGAAATCGTAATCGCTTATGCCTTTAACGCTGTGCGTGGTGAGGTCGATGACCACCTTGTTCCATACATTGAACCATTCCGGATGATGGTTCATGGCCTCCGCGACGAGGGCGACACGCGTCATATTACCGAAGGCGGTAACGAAGTCCTTGCAGACATATTCCTGGTGCAGCTTACCGTTGACAATTTTCCAGCCGCGCAACTTGGGAAGAAGAGAGTTGATCTCGGTATCCGTTAGTTTTTTAGCGGGCATGGCTTGCTCCTCCGGCAGACTGAGCAGATGGAGTTTCTATTATGAGCCGGGTGCCACAACCGGGCAACAATATGGAGGGGTGACGATCTTGGCGGGTGCTGGGTTGCACGCCATTCATTTAAAGAGACCGGCACGGCATGTGGTCCGCCGCGTTGCGTTGGACGTTGAATGAACTCGCGAATTCCATTAAGGTAGAGGTTTCTTTTCTGGTCAAAATGCGCGGTGTGCACCGCGCCAGAAATATCCGTGGGGGAAATCGTGAAGAAGAAGATTCGAGTGATCCAGTACGGCATTGGGCCGATCGGCGCATCCATCGCGCGGCTGATGCGGGAGAAGCAAGCCATTGAAATTATCGGCGCCATCGATATGGACCCTGCCAAAGTGGGCCGCGACCTCGGCGAAGTCACTGGCGCTACCGATGCTCCGTGGGGAGTAACCGTTTCAGCGGATGCCAAGGAAGTGCTCGAACAGGCCGCCGACGTCGTGATCCATTCAACCTCCTCCTCTTTGCCGAAGGTGATGGACCAGTTGCTGGCGTGCTTGGAAGCAGAGTCGTGTATTGTTTCCACCTGCGAGGAGCTCTCCTATCCACTTCGCACCTACCCGGAGTTGTCTGCCCAACTGGACAAAGCGGCCAAGGATTGGGGAGTCGCTCTAGTGGGAACCGGCGTGAACCCCGGCTTTGTGATGGACAAGTTGCTCATCACCCTGGCGGCGGTCTCGCAGCGGATTGAACATGCTAAGGCTGTCCGCATTGTCGACGGTGGAAAGCGGCGTCTCCCGTTACAAAAGAAGATCGGCGCTGGCATGACCGAAGAAGAATTTCGCGCACAAGTGAAAGCCGGCATAATCAAGCACGTGGGCCTGCCGGAGTCCGTGGCCATGGTCGCCGACAGCTTGAACCTCCCGGTCGACGAAATCACCGAGACCATCGAGCCAAAGATCGCCACGGAGCGCGTTCAGACAGAATATTTGACGGTCGAAGCGGGACAAGCCGCCGGCGTACACCAGATCGCGCGAGGCTTAGGCGGCGGCAAAGAACTTGTGTACCTCGAATTGCAAATGTACGTCGGCGCAAAAGAACCCGCCGACACCCTTGCTTTGAAGGGACATCCCAACATCAGTCTGGTGATTCCCGGTGGCACGCATGGTGACGTTGCCACTGCGTCGGTGGTGGTGAACTCCATCCCGGTCATCCTAGATGCGCCGGCGGGGTTGCGCACGGCGCGCGACCTGCCCATCGGATTTTTCTCCCCAAACGCCCGGCCTTGAACAGTCGCTGCCAGTGATTCCGGGCCAATGAACAAGCGTATGATGCTACGCTGGCGTGGTTGCACGGAGCGATTTGGGCAATCAAAGAAGTTAACGGCTCGGAGATCTTTTAGCCTTTAGGGAACCCATGAAGAAATTCAGCTTGGTTTTGCTTCTTGCGATGTTGTTTAGTTCTTTTGTTTCAGCGCCGGTCGTTGCTCAGAAATCTGTTACCACACGAGCGAAAAACCCAGAAACGGCGCGGTGGGCGCGCGAAGCAGCAAATGTCACCATCACCCGCGACGATTGGGGTATCGCGCATGTTTACGGCAAGACGGACGCTGATGCTGTGTTCGGCATGATCTATGCCCAGGCCGAGGATGACTTTAACCGCGTGGAGACGAACTATATCAACGCAATGGGACGGCTGGCGGAGGCCGAGGGCGAAGCAAAGATTTATCAGGATTTGCGCATGAAACTGTTCATCGATCCCGAGGCTTTAAAAAAAGAATACGCGGCGAGCCCTGATTGGTTGAAGAAATTGATGAACGCCTTCGCCGATGGCTTGAATTACTACCTTTCGAAGCATCCCACTGCTAAGCCCAGGGTGATCAGGCATTTCGAACCGTGGATGGCACTGAGTTTTACCGAAGGCAGCATCGGCGGAGACATCGAACGCATCAACCTCGCGCAGCTCGAAGCGTTTTACGGAAAAGTTCCCGTCAGCATGGGCGCTTCCGCGGAGGATGACGAAGTGGAAGAACCCAGGGGATCCAACGGAATTGCGATTGCCCCTTCAAATACGGCCGACCATCACGCGCTGCTCTTGATTAATCCACACACTTCCTTCTTCTTCCGCTCCGAACTCCAAATGGTGAGCGAGGAAGGCCTCAATGTGTATGGCGCGGTGACTTGGGGACAATTCTTCGTATACCAGGGGTTTAACGACAAAGCGGGATGGATGCACACCTCGAGTGGAGTGAACGCCATCAGCGAGTATCTCGAAACGGTCGAGAAGAAAGGCAGCGGCTACGTTTACAAATACGGCAAGGACGAGCGGCCAGTCCTGGCCAAAGAGATTACCGTGCCGTACAAGACCGCCAGCGGCGTGGCGGAAAAAAAGTTCACTGTATACGGGACGCAGCATGGACCGATCGTGCGCGAGGCCGACGGAAAATGGGTAAGCATCCGGTTGATGCAGGAGCCCGTCAAAGCGCTGACGCAGTCCTACACGCGCACAAAAGCGAAGGACTACAAATCGTTCCGCCAAACCATGGAACTGCACACGAATTCTTCGAACAACACCATTTTTGCGGATGCCGACGGAGACATCGCTTATTTCCACGGAAATTTTATTCCGCGGCGCGATACGAGTTTTGATTGGACCAAGCCGGTCGATGGGAGTAATCCGTCCACGGAATGGAAGGGTCTGCTCTCCATCGACGAAACGCCACACCTGCTGAATCCGCAAAGCGGCTGGCTCTACAATTCGAACAATTGGCCGTGGTCGGCCGCGGGCCCGAGTAGCCCCAAGAAAGAAGACTTTCCTGTTTATGTCGAGACAGGCGGCGAATCCGCGCGCGGTTTGCACGCCATTCGTGTTTTGCAGGACAAAAAAGACTTCACCGTCGGCTCGCTCATTGCCGCTGCTTACGATAGTTATCTAACGTGGTTCGAAAAGCCCGTGCCGTGCCTCCTAAAGGCCTGGGATGACGCGGCCCCCGACAACCCGCTGAAAGCAAGGCTAGCAGAACAAATTGGCGTATTGCGCACATGGGATTTGCGATGGGGAGCAACGTCAGTGCCTACTTCCCTCGCCGTCTTCTGGGGCGAAGACGTACAAAAGCGCGTAGCGGCCGATGCGAAAAAAGCGGGCATGTACATGAGCGATTACATCTGCTCAAAAGCTCCGCCTGATTTGCTTCTGCAATCGCTGTCCGCAGCTTCCGACAGGCTCGCTGCCGATTTCGGCAGCTGGAAAACCCCGTGGGGCAACATCAATCGTTTCCAGCGCCTCACTGGCGACATCGTTCAGCCCTTTAACGATGCAGGGCCGAGCATTCCCGTAGGGTTCACCTCTGCCGTGTGGGGTTCCCTCGCGTCGTTTGGCGCACACGCTTATCCAGGCACTAAAAAGTGGTATGGAACCAGCGGAAACAGTTTCGTCGCCGCAGTCGAATTCGGGGAAAAAGTGCGCGCCAGGGCCGTAACGGCTGGCGGCGAAAGCGGCAATCCCGACTCGCCACATTTCAACGACGAAGCCGGGCGATACAGCACAGGTGATCTACGCGAAGTGTATTTCTATCGTTCGCAACTCCAGGGACACACCGAGCGGGAGTACCATCCCGGAAATTGATATCGTTCGGAGCCCGCCGCTCGCAGTGGCCGGTGATACCGGCGATGTTGCAATTCTGTTTCTCGGCTAACAGCGAATCGTTTTTCGTTTCTTTCCGACCCGCCCTGAGGCCTCAATCTTTTCAATGTAAGCCGTCGCAAGCGGCACGTTGCACGCGGTCTCTCCCACGTCCACGGAAACCTCGCCGATTTGGCGCGCGGCCTCCTTCGCTTCTTTCAAAAGGGGCTTCACATACGTTCCAACGGAAATCACAAAACCATTCATTGTGTAACGAACGCGATTCTGTGCGCTCTTGATTCCCTTGGCGATCGCACTCAGCAGATCTTTGATCTCCGCAAGGTCTAAACCCTCGTCCGGCTTCGTGGCCAACAGTCCGGAGTATGTACACCAACCGGAACAAGCAACACGCTCCTTCTTCGATTTCATCCATTGCAATGCCAGTTCGCGACCTTGTGGATTCTCCACCGCCACCCACGGCACTGTGTATTCCGCAATCATCTGCAGGTTCGCTGCGCCCTCAGCCCATGCGTTCAACTCCTTTGCGCTCATCTTGGAGCCGTCAGCCACCATCCCTGCGAGGTACATCGCGTCCAGGTTCCCCGTCGCGTAAAGCTCGCAGGCTAGCCCCTGCTGCCCTTTGATCGTTTTCGCGATCACCTTGAGGTCCGCGACGCTCACACCGTACATATTCTCGGTGGCCATGCCGTGACGCGCATAGATTTTCCGCGTACTCTCCTTCCCCTTCCTCTTCAATTCCGACATGATGGACGCTACGGTAGGCATAAGCTCGTCCTTCTTTCAATTCTCAACGATTGGGGGTGAAAAAATGACGAAACACAAGTAGGCGCCAAAACGCAGGCTAACAGAATGACAGCAAAGTCGGCTCTCGATAGTCGCATCGCTCTTCCTCCGAACATCAGCCAAGCGCCGTCTATTTTGTCGTAATGCTTTCTTCCAGTTTTACATTTGAAAAGATAGCGGTTTCCAGAGTTGTCGCAACATGTGAACAAACTCCGAGTCCTACATAGAAAGGCTCTAGCAGCGTTACAAATTCCACGGGCCCGGAGCTCTTCAGGTCGGCTCCAGGCTTTCCAAAGTACATTGTGAAACGGCTGCCTTTCTTGACGATGCGGAGCCGTGAAGGTCCATCTTCTGCCGCAACGATCTGGTACGTCTGCTCGTTCGGTGCACCGCGGAATTGCAACGAGGTAAGCCCATTGCCGTGCGAAACTGCGTCCGCGTACGGCGAGCCCGGCTCCAAGTTTTGCCGCAAGATGAGCACCGCCTTGCGATGCTCCGCGGAGCTCGTGCCAACCCACTGAATGTCGGCCGTCAGGGTGACGTCCCCCGAAACTTTCTTCCAAACAAAATAAAATGCATCAGTGGCGCCCCACATGTTCGCGCCGCCTGCCGTGATGCGATATTCACCTTTTGCGGCATCGTACTCCGCCTTGCATCCCGCCGGCGTTTGCCCCACGCTTCCTTCATTCGTGAAGATTCCCAGGCCGCCAGTCTGTGGCCATGCCACAGCAACGTTCATCCCCAATAGGATCGCCATCACGCAGGCAGTCATTCCCGCTTTCTTTCCCGGTATCATTTGCAAAGCCTCCCGCCCACGGCAGACACGCCAATCAACTCTGGAACCGACGTATTCTATATCAACTCCGCGGCAACTTCGGCGCACACCTCTGCCACGCGCTAGGAAAGCGAATTCGCGAACCTGGCAGGAAGTTAAGCGGGGACAGGAACTGGATCAGGGGTTTTCCTGGCTGCGCGCTTGTTGGCGTAGAGAGCCTGATCTGCGGCCGCGAGCATCGTTTCCGGCTGGTCCCCAGAGGCGTATTCTTTCCAGCCCGCGGAGTACTTGATGGGAAATTTCTGGCCTTCCCACGACAGTTCGAGAGTACCGAGACGCTTCAAAACAATCTGCAGTTGCTCGTGATTGCATTCTGGAAGTATCAGCAAAAACTCGTCCCCGCCCATGCGAACCGCGAGATCCCCGCTGCGAATCGCCCGATTAAGAGCCGCGGCGAATTCCTGCAGAACCAAATCCCCCGCGGGATGCCCATACGTATCGTTGATAAGCTTGAATTCGTCGAGGTCCAAGACGACAACGATGAATGGATGCCCCTTGCGGGCGGAGCGAGCTACCTCGGCAGCTAGCCGCTGTTCGGCGAACCGCCGGTTGTACAGTCCGGTCAGCGCGTCAATCATGGCCAGTTCACGCAAAATCATCGAATGGTGCTGCTTTTCCGCGAGCTGGCGCCTCAGTCGTTTGATCAGCACTTGCTGGTAGATAGTGTAAACGTTGAACAGAACAACCAGCGCCACGAGCCCAAAAACGGCCTCCGTGACTTTAATCCGGAACAGAGGAGTCGATCCCTGTGCGAGTGAAGGCAAAATAAACGAAATCAGCGCTGCGGTTAGCAGCAGCATGACAAAGATCGAGTTGGCCCAGATCCACCAATCCCGCTTCTCGATTCTGCGCAGGTTATCGGCGATCTCCTGATCGCTGTTCGTTTCGGGAGGCAGACTTATGCTGTTCTTTTGCAGGTCCATGCGAGGGACTACGAACGCTTCCCAGCCTTAGAATCCACCCTAAATTGAGGTCGCTATCCGGTCAAGGTGATTTGCTGGACTTGCTCTAAGAAAGTTACTTGACTGTTAACAACTCGGAGTCAGCACGGTCGTCAATTAAATCGGGCCGAAGCCGACTATCTACCCAGCAATCGGCCGCTGCTGCCCCCAGGGACGGTACCTGTCCCCTGGTACGGGGGTCCTATAGGGAAGCACGATCCGTGGGCGCACACTACTTCTGCAAGCGACCACCATGACTGCAGCCTTCATCCTCGTGTTCTCTGTCTTAGCTCTCGTTCAATTCGCGATCAGCCAATGGCGGATGATTTGGCTGACCACAGCGAACCAGCCTCTCTCCGATTCTCTGCGCATCACAACCGGCATCGACGCCGAGTCGATAGGCGCTCAAGACTTTGACAAACTGCTGGGGCTTTGCGACGAAATGTCGCCGCTTCTTAAGAAGGGCGCGCCGTGGCTGCGTGAGGTGAAAAGCTACTACGGGCTGATGGCTGGATTGCAGAAAGTATGCCGTTCGATCCAACCGACGCTGTCTGCCTGGGCGACGTCAGAGATGAAGACCTGCTCCCGCTATGTCGCCGTCCTCTTGGACCAGAATCTGTCCCTTGATCTCGACAGGCGCGCGGCCGTACGGTCTGGTTCCTAGCTCGTACCTCACGGCCAAACTTAGTCCACTGGATCGTCTCCATTCTCCTCCAAACTAAGTCTATTATATTCAGTGTTCTACGGAACTATTTGAGGTCGCGATAGCGAACTCTACTGGGCTTCTTAACGCTCCCAGAATTTCATCACCGCAGCGTAGTCGAGGTCTTCCTTGGCTGACGCTTTCACGGCCGAGTACGTAGAATAGGCCGCTGCTGCCGCCGGCAGGGTAACGCCAGCCTCCTTAGCCAAATCCAGTGCCAATCCCACGTCCTTGTGCATGAGCCGCAGCGGAAAGCTCGGTGGGTAGTCTCCCTTCAGAAGCAAAGGGGCCTTCACATCCAGCACAGCCGCCCGAGCCATGCTTGATTGCAGGACTTCAACTAGCTTCTCTCCCTGCAATCCCGCGGCACCGACTAGCGCCAGAGCCTCCGCTAAAGCGTCCACCTGGAGGGCCAGGATTAGGTTCATCGCCAGCTTAATCGTCTGACCTGCCCCGTTCGGCCCAAGGTGAAACCAGCGCTTCCCCAGAACATTAAATATCGGTTCAGCATCCTTGACCACCTGTGCGTCCCCGCCCACCATAAACACGAGCTCCCCTTTTTCAGCGCCCCACGTGCCCCCGGTGACAGGAGCGTCCAAAAATGCAATTTGCCTTTCCCCACATGCGGCCGATATCTTGCGAGCCAGAGCGGGGGAAACCGTGCTGGAATCGATGTAAATGCTGCCAGGCCGAAGCGCCCCGAGCGCGCTAGAATCTGCTCCAGTCCCGGAACGTCCCCAAAGCACCTCCTCAAGAGCAGGCGGATCGCTGACGATCGTGATCAGCACGTCGGACGATGCTGCCACCTCGCGGGGGGACTTGGCCAGCCTGGCGCCGGCGGCCACCAACGCCTCGGCCCGCGAAGCCGTGCGATTCCAAACTGTCAATTTGTACCCGGCCTTCAATAGATTCAGTCCCATGGGCTGGCCCATCAAGCCAAGCCCAATCAAGCCAACACTTGAACCGGGACCTATTTTCCTCATCGCTTTGATGTTGGCCCCGGGGCCGATCATCACACCGGGTCCGATAGTGGTCTTGCGGCTGTCATCCGTAGTCACGAAAACCCTCCTGCAAACGGCGGCTCCGCCATATAGCCGCACGAGCAATATTCCAAGCTGTAAAAGCCCGTCGATTGTAACCGAATCGCTGAAAAGTGGTGGGGGACTCGTGAAAAAGGCAGCTAGGGCGTCAGGCCGTCTTCGGTCGGTGCTGCAGCGGCAGTATCCCTGAAGCCCCGCCACCAGAGTTTGTAGCGGTGTTCTTGGGCTCTGTCTTGGCCTCAACCGAGGATGCCGACGAGGCAGTGCTCGCAGCCGTCCCTGGCGCCGTGGAGGTACTCCCGGCGGGCTCAGGCGGCGGTTCCGGCTTCTCTTCAATCCGCACTATGTACTGGTAAGGGATTTCCCAGCGGAAGTGCTTCATTGTGCCCCGCTGCTCGAAGTGCTGCTCCAAAAAAATGGAGCGGCCCGAATCCGCCACAAACGTGCCGGACGCAGGCAAAAGGATGTCTCCGGCGCGGTATTGCACTTCAACCCTACGCCCAAGAAAGGCTGAGTAGCGGGCCATACTGTACTTAGTTTCCAAATTGGGCAGTAACAGCGTCAATGGTACGGAAGGACTCCCCCCAAAAACGTGTGGAAAACTCTGCACTAGACAGGAGCAGGTCGGCAGTTCAGCGTCGAGAAAGCTTTACGACCCCGTGGCTGAATTCGGGCAGCGCGTCGGAGAGCAGATAGCTCTTCGCGCCGGCATCGCCCTTCAAATAGGCGTCCCAGAATGCCAGCGAGGCGGAATTGGTGAAGCCCAGAATCGAGTCACCCTGCGCCGCGCGCCCGGGCAAAAGCGTCTTCGCAGTGATAAATGACATGTGATTCGCGCCCTCGATAAACACGTGATATTTCGCGCCAGGCTGGCTGCGCTCGAAGGGAATCTTTTTCCACTCCGGCCCGTGATTCTCCGCTCCTAGGTCGAGGGAGCCGGTCATGCTCAAGAGCGGCAAGTTCACGTGATCCCAGGAGTGATCCCCCAGGCCGAATTCGCCTGGACCCTGCGGAGAGAGCAGCACCACCGCCTTGACGCGTGGATCGCCAAAGTTCGTCGCCGGATGATTCGGCAAGTCGACGAGTGCTCCAGCAATCGCGTCGGCTGTAAACGCCCCCATCGAATGACCGCCCACGCCGATACGTTCCACGTCCATCTTCCCGCTAAGCGCAGGGATGCGCTTTTGCAGGACAGGCAGCGAATCCAGCACGAACGAAATGTCCTTAGGCCGGCTTTGCCAGAGCGCAGGCTTTTTCAAAGCGTCGCGAACAGCGACGAGAAAGTTGATGTCCTCTTCGCCCGCATTGCGGCGCTGCACCGTGGAATCCTCATGCGTAGGCTGCAGCGTCACGTAACCGTACGTCGCCCAGTGGCGCGTCAAGCCTTCGCAACAGGACTGCGATCCACCCGCACCATGGGAGAACACGATCACCGGATATGGCCCCGGCTCCTTCGGATAAAAGATGCGAACGTGCAGATCTTTGTCGCGCTTGGCATCGTGCAGCATAATGTCCGGCACTTCCGTGACGGTGTGCGGACCATCCGCGAGTTTATAGGCACCGCTCATCATCGAATCTGAAGTTGAGCCCTCCGTTTTGCCTGCCACAAGGCGATCGCGGGAAATCGGCGCGTTGTCTGGGACTAAGGATACGGGATTTGTTGCCGCGGTAAGAGTCGATTGCTGCGCAGATTTCGGAAGCGAAAATCCGGAGCCGCCCGTCGGACGAGCGATGAAGTAAGCGGCGACGCCGCTCAGCAGCGGAATCAGGATGGCGTTGGATATCCGGCGGCGCAGTCTACGGCGGTGTATGTAATCTCTGGGTAGAGAAGGAAAGATTCGATGGTGGTGCACTGTAACCGGCATGTTATGAGCCCGATTTTTCGAAGTTTGTTCGGACGCTGACCTAAACCCGATCTCCCGAAAGAAGTTGCTCACCCATTCCCGGAATGCGGGAAGCAGTCCAGGACGAAGAGGTCTGTGAGCTGCATGCAGCGAGCGAGACATGAGACACCTCTGCGAGCGTCGATGATCGTGCCTTCCTGAACTATGGACTGGGAGAGTCCCAGGAACACGGGCTGGGGAAACTTCCGAACGGAGCAACCACGTTACTGTAGCAAATACAGGCTGCCTTATTCCACTGCTTCATATCTTTGCAGATAATTCTTCACAGACAATTTGCGCGCCGTATTTTCCGAGCTCATATAACGGATTGTGCCAAAAACGGGCCGTTCTGGGCCCCACGGACGATCATATCGGCCAAGGCACCAGAATATGCCGCTGTACGAATTGGGATCGCGGCCGTCCAGCGCATATTTATTGTTTAGGTGGACGAGCGTCCTAATTGCATCGCGCGATGTCGCTGACCACTCCAGAATTTTCTTTCCCCAGAGCATCCGCAAATAGTTGTGAATACGGCCCTCGCGTACGAGTTGCCTTTGCGCGGCATTCCAAAGTGGATCGTGCGTCGCCGCCGACTCTAATTTCTCCAGTTTGTAAACATGCGCCCGTTCATCCCGCGCATGCTTTTGCAGAGTCTTCCGCGCCCAGCCCGGCAGCGATTCAAATCGCGCATAGTCCTCGCGCTTCTCACAAAAGTTGTAGCCTACCTCGCGCCAGGTAATGAGCTGATCAAGAAAGGATTCGGCGTTCGCGCTCATGTTCCACCAGCCTTCGCGGCTTCCATTCGCGCGCAGCGCTAGATTCTCTGGCTTCCACTTTTCCTGTCGCGCAATTTCCGCAAACACTTCGTGCACGGAAATATGTCCAAAGTGCAGATAAGCGGAAAGTTCGCTCGCGCCATCCAAATCCGGCTCATTGCGATGTTCGGAGTAGTCCGAGAGGTTGCTCTTCAAGAATGATTTCAGCTGTTCGCGGGCGTGCGCATGCCCGCCACGCGTTGTTACGGGAGCGACGCTGTGGTCGATGGGCAGTGCTGCGAGCGCGCCTGCGTCACCTGGAAGAAGTTCCACAGACGCCGCGGCCCAGCGCAAACGAACCTCCTTAGGAAGCAAGAGCGGCGAGTGGGTCACCTTTCTCTTCCCTAACGGATCCCTAGCGGGAAATTCTGCCAGATGCGCCGGCAGAGACTCTTGTAGAAATCGGCGAAATGCATGCGCCGTGGCGAAAATTTGCTCTGTTGCGTGAATGGGAAGCAATCCGTTCGAATCGACAGCTTCAAGACGCACAGCAAGTTTCTTCGCAGCGGCGGCAACCATGCCAGGGAGAAAA
This sequence comes from uncultured Acidobacteriota bacterium, assembly GCA_963718785.1. Taxonomy (GTDB): domain Bacteria; phylum Acidobacteriota; class Terriglobia; order Acidiferrales; family UBA7541; genus Acidiferrum. Next base: position 893,347 of record CAVQZW010000002.1, read on the forward strand.
AAGCATGGATAATCGTCCGTTACCACTACGCAGGCATCGGCGGCAAGGGCAGCGAGCAGCCCCGTGCCCGCCCCATCTGTTGGCTCGATATACGGATAATAGGTAACCCCACGCGTGGCGCAGATCCCGGCGTTGTGCGCCATCCCGTCGAGCACAAACCGATGCACCCGGTCGCACGCCCACCGATAGCAGCAACGCAAAGCTTCGAAAATGATCACCGGCTTGCGCAATTCGTGCGAGAGTTCCAGTGCTCTGTCGAGCGCAAAGTTGTATGTGAGCCGTCGACTCGCAATCATCCAATAGAGAATGTATTGCGCTCCGGGGCGAACGGGCATGCCATTGCAGTCACGAATGCGAATCAACGGGACTGCGGCCAAATGCATCTCCCTGGAAATTCATGAATACGAGGCGAATGGGTTTCCAGCATACCGGAGGCATCAAAGCACAGCAAAGCTCTGTTTTCTCCCAAACGAACCACCTCTGTGGTTACTTCAGAGAGAATTACCTCTCGCTTCCCGATATTTCTCCTTGCTTGACACAACTTCCTGCTCATTGTTTACTCCCCGCATCGAGGAGGTCCCCACACATGCGATTCAAACTACACGTGTCCGCACTGGCTGCTGCGGCGGCCATTTTCTCAGTGCATCCGAACGCACTGCAAGCGCAAGAGTCCGCACACAAACTTACGGTGATGGACGAATTTCAAATCCAGCTTCCCACAGATCCCCAAATCTCGCCCGACGGCAAGAAAATCGTCTACGTCCGCCGCTTCGCCGATCCCATGACCGATCGCCGCTATTCGAATCTCTGGATCGTCAACGCCGACGGCACGGATCACCGCCCGCTCACCACCGGCAACCGCAACGACGCTTCCCCTCGCTGGTCGCCCGATAACGCGCGCCTCGCCTATCTCTCCGACACCGACGGCAAGCAACAAATCTATGTGCGCTGGATGGACTCGGGCCAGACCGCCCGCATCACTAATCTCGAGCAGTCTCCCGACGGCATCGAATGGTCTCCTGACGGTAAAATGCTCTCTTTCTCGTCGCTCGTTCTCGGCAAAGGTCCTCACATCGCCGATCTTCCCTCTCCTCCTGCGGGAGCGAAGTGGGCTGATCCGGCCACCGTTTACGATCGCCTCGTCTATCGCTTCAACGGCGTCGGCTACCTGAAACCCGGTTTCATGCAAATTTTCGTCGTCTCCGCCGAAGGCGGCTCTCCTCGCCAAATCAGCAACGGCAACTTCCCGAATGGCGGCAACGAATACGGCCCCAACCGCGCCACATGGACTCCCGACGGAAAGTTTCTCCTCGTCTCCATCAATCGCCACCCTGAATCTGACCACGATACTTTCGACACCGAGGTCTACGAATTCAGCGTCGCCGATGGCTCTCTACGCGCCCTCACCAATCGCAAAGGCCCCGATAATAACCCCGCCATCTCTCCTGACGGAAAATGGATCGCCTACACCGGCTACGACGACCGCCTCCAGGGCCACCAAACCACAAAGCTCTATCTAATGAAACGCGACGGCACCGGCTCCCACTCCATCTCCGATAAACTCGACCGCGACATTCAAAATCCCGTCTGGGCGCCCGACAACAGCGGCGTCTATTTCCAATACAACGACAATGGCGATACGAAAATCGGCTTCCTTTCCCCCGACGGCGCAGCGCCCAAGAAAATTGCCGACCACGTATCCGCTGCCACCAGCGCCTACGGCGGCGGCTCTTTCTCCGTCTCTCATGCCGGCCCCATTGCCTTCACCTACGGCCGCTCGGATCTTCCCGGCGACGTTGCCGTCAGCAATCAGGGCGCGGTAAAAGTCCTCACCTCCCTGAACCAGGAACTACTCGATCAGAAGAAACCTGGCCACGTCGAAGAAATTCGCTACAAATCCTCAAAAGACAATCGGGAAATCGAAGGCTGGATCGTTCAGCCTCCTGATTTCGACGCCACAAAAAAATATCCGCTCATCCTCGAAATTCACGGCGGACCCTTCGGGGATTATGGCGACCGTTTCGACTTTGAAAAACAATGCTGGGCTTCGATGGGCTACGTCGTCCTTTACACCAATCCCCGCGGCAGCACCAGTTACGGCGAGGAGTTCGCCAACCTCATCCATCACGCCTATCCTGGCGACGATTTCGCCGACCTTAATAGCGGCGTCGACGCCGTCATCGCCAAGGGCTACATTGACACGAACAATCTCTTCATCACCGGCGGCAGCGGCGGTGGCGTCCTCACCGCTTGGACAATCGAGCACACCGAACGCTTCCGCGCCGCAGCCGATCTTTATCCCGTCATCAACTGGTACAGCTTCGTCCTCACCACCGACATTCCATGGACCGCAAAATACTGGTTCCCTGGCAATCCCTGGGACAACACTGACCAGTACATGCAGCGTTCGCTCACTACTCTCGTCTCAAAAATCAAAACACCCACTCTCGTCATGACCGGCGAAGCCGACTACCGCACTCCCATTTCCGAAGCCGAACAGTTCTACGCGGCCCTCAAGCTTCTCAACATTGACGCCGTCTTAGTGCGCGTCCCCGAGGAACCTCACGGCATCGGCCGCCGCCCCAGCCATCACATCACCAAAATTCTTTACGTCGCCGGCTGGTTCCAACAACACAAATCCGCCAACTAGCACGCCCAAGTTTTTCAACTCGACTTGTAGGGGCCGGGCTTGTTTACCCTGAGTTTGGAAGGGCTCGGCCCGCCTCCCTTCACGCTACGTGCCGCCACATTCATTTATCTTGGGTTTAGGTTAAGCCCCGTATAAATACTCCTGCCCATTCACAATCAAGGGCGATCCATTCCAGGAGAGATATTTTCATGCATAAACGTTCCGCAGCACTTGCAGTCCTCGGCCCACTCTCCGTCGCATTAGTCCTCTGCGCCGGGCTCAAATCGCGCGCCGCCACACCCGCTCCAGGTCCTTCCGGTTATCACGTCATCAAGACCGTCTCGGTTCCCGGTGATACCGGCTGGGATTATCTCTACGTCGACAGCGCCGCCCGCCGCGTCTACATCTCGCACGGCGACCACACGGTCGTCATGGATGCCGACTCATACGCTATCGTTGGCGATATTCCGGACACAAAGGGCGTTCACGGCATCGCCATTGCTTCCGACCTCGGGCGCGGCTTTATCAGCAATGGCGCCACCAACGATGTCACGATCTTCGACTTGAAAACTCTGAAGACCATTGCCAACGTTAAGACCGACGTCAACCCCGATGCCATTCTCTACGAGCCGGTTACCAAGCGCGTCTTCACCTTCAACGGTGGCCGCAGGAATACGCCTGGTGGCAAGAACTCCACGGCAATCAACGCCGCCGACGGCACTGTTCTGGGAACGATCGATATGGGTGGTAAGCCGGAATTCGCCGCAGCCGACGGCAAAGGTGGTGTCTACGTGAACAACGAGGATACCTCGGAGCTCTATCATGTCGACGCGCAAAATCTCAAGGTTCTGCACCACTGGCCTCTCGCGCCGTGCAAGTCGCCTTCAGGCTTGGCGATGGATGTGAAGAACCGCCGGCTCTTCTCCGTTTGCGATGAAAAGGTAATGGCTGTAACCAACGCGGACACCGGCGTTGTCGTCGCCACTCCAACAATTTGCGACGGCCCCGATGCCGCTGGCTTCGATCCATCCACCGGCTACGTCTTCGCTTCCTGCGGCGATGGCAACCTCACGGTCATCCACCAGGATTCGCCTGACAAATACACTGTCGTCGAGAACGTCCCCACCAAGCGCAGCGCCCGCACCATGGGTCTCGACTCGAAAACGCACACCGTCTTCCTCCCGTCGGCCGAATTCGATCCCCCGGCCCCGGGCGAACGCCGCGGCAAAATGAAGCCCGGCTCCTTCGGCATCGTCGTCGTTACCAAATAGCCGGCCCCAAAGCGTGCGCGGATCCCACGATCTCTCGCATGCCTCGGCACAAAATAAATGCGTCCCGGGGAATCTCTCCACCGGGACGCTTTTGTTTTTCTCTAATGTTTCAGCGCGTTAGTGCGACGGCACCACGCCCACGTTGTGCACTCCAGCGAACAACGACACCGCCGTCCCCAACGACTGCGGCAAAAACCACATTTTGCGCAGCGCGGGATACTGGCTCGTCATCATCTTGCGCCCGACATAATCCAACACCAGCGGGCTGACCTGCGTCGCCAAGTAAAGCGCGTTTGAATGTGCAAACGGCGCCAGCATCGGATTCGCTTCCGTGCCATACCCGCCAGAAATCGCTCGCCGCGTCGACCACGCATCAAACCCCGCCGCGCTCGAGGACGCAATTGTCAGCCCATACCACAGCTTCTTCTGCCGTTCCGAAACGTCTTCGCGGCTCACCGCCGGCCTACCTGGCCGAATGGACAGGCTGGAGCTTCCCGGCGCGACTGGCTCCGCCGCGGACGCAGGCGTCACACCCGCGGAGCTCGACTCTGCGGCAACTTCTGAATCCGTTTTAATCTTGGGATCTGGCACCGAAGGCAGCGGCTTCGAGGGGGAAGAATCTTTCGCCGCATCTACGGAAACGCTTGCGGGGCGCTCCGTTACTGCCTTTATTGCATCCCCGCTTTGCGGAAGGGGGAAGAGCAAAAGGATCGTCGCGAGCAACATTTTGTCACCTCAGTAGTTGAAAGTCATGCACTTCGGTCCCCACTCTCAACTACGGAGAATATACTGTCCTAAAGGGCAGTCCGCACTGGCCCGTTGGTCACATTCCAATTAGTACCCTCCTCTAGCACCTCCGTTTGCCGTTTTCGGAACTCCCGTACTACCCGCAAACATGAACATATTTTCACCTTTCCGGCACACCAGTACCGTGTTCTTACTCACTTTTGCCTTGTCCATTCAGAAGGCATCAGCTCGCGCTCTCACGGCTAGCTCTCGCATCGCCGTCTCCCACTCCTCATTTGTCTGCTTGCGTCTGAGGCAAAATGCCTCTTCTCGGCATTTGTGACGGGAGCCACTCTGCTATAATCCCGTCCATTGACCACGGCCCCGCCGCGGTCGCTCTAAAAATGGCGGCCAACGAATCCACCGCAGCCAAGCGCGCTCCTCAACCCGAGCGCGGCCCGCAGTCTCCCCGCTTCATTGTCATCGAAGGCCCCCTACGCGTCGGCAAGACCACTCTCGCCAAAATCCTCGCCGAGCGCCTTCACGCCCGCCGCATCTACGACTGCGAAGACAATCCCTTCCTCGCCGATTTCTACAAGGAAAAAGCCGGCGCCGCCTTCCGCGCTCAAATGTATTTTCTGATCGAACGCCAAAAACGCATTCGCGAAGCTCTCGCCGTCGAAGCTCCCGGCCCGGTCCTCTCCGATTTTCTTCTCGAAAAAGATCGCATCTTCGCCAATCTCAATCTCGATGACGAAGAGCTAAAGCTCTACGACCGTTACTACGACTCCCTCACCGCCGGCATTCCCGCTCCCGATCTCGTCATCTACCTCCAGGCCAAGCCCGAAGTCCTTCGCGCCCGCATCGCCAAAAAAGCCTCTCGCGACGAATCCCAAATCTCTCCCGAATACATTGAAGAAGTCGCCGCCGCCTACGAACACTTCTTCTTCCGCTACGCCGCCTCCGACCTCCTCGTCATCAACACTTCCGACATCGACTTCGTTGAGCGCAGCGAAGACCTCCAACAACTCCTCCGTCGCCTCCAGGACCCCGTCAAAGGCACCCAATACTTCCTCCCCCTCGGCGCCTCCGAATAATTTTCTTTCTCTTTTAGGGGCACGATTCATCGTGCCCTCTTCGATTCCATCTACTTCCTGCCTCCAACCGAATACTCCCGGACCTTTCCCTACTCTCGATACAAATCCCCCGCCAAATACTTAAACCCCGTATCCACCGCCACCGTCGCCACCGTACTCCCAACCCCCAACTCCCGAGCCAGACGCACTGCCGCCGCAACATTCAACCCCGATGACGTCCCCGCGAAAATCCCTTCCTCCCTCGCCAACCGTCGCGCCATCTCCCGCGCCTCTCCTTCTTCCACCGTCCACACTTCATCAAAATCTCCATCCTTCAAATGCGGCGGCCGGAATCCCGCCGCAATCCCCTCCACGCGGTGCGCTCCGCCTTTCCCCGTTGTAAGCACCGGCGAACCCGCCGGCTCCAGCGCCACAATCCGTGCTTTGCATCCCGCCTCTTTCAAGGCGCGCGACACCCCCACGATCATTCCAGCCGTTCCAACGCCGCCGCAAAACGCCGTCAACCCGTCCCCCGCCTGCTCCGCGAGCTCCCGTCCAATCCCCATGTACGCGCGAATCGCATCCCGGTTATTGAACTGGTTTGTGTAAAACGTCCCCGGCTCCTTCGCCAACTCTTCCGCCCTCCGCTTCATCCTCTGATAAAGCTCCGGCACCAGCTTCCCGTTCTCCGCTGGAAAAATCTCCAGGTCTCCGCCAAACAGCCGCATCGTCCGTAGCTTCTCGTCCGAAAACCCATCCGACGAAATCGGCGTAAACCGGTATCCCTTGATCGCACACACCATTGCCAGCGACGATCCCGTACTTCCTCCCGTCCACTCGATCACCCGCATCCCCGGCCGCAACTCTCCCCTCGCCTCCGCCCCCTCAATCATCGCCAGCGCCATCCGATCCTTGTACGACCCCGTCGGATTGTAGTACTCCAGCTTCACCAACACTTCCGCCATCCCCGGCCCCACAATCTTCCTAAGCCGCACCACCGGCGTATTCCCAATCGCCTGCAACACCGAATCCCGCACCCCATTTTTCCCCGCCATTGTCTTCCCCCGTCTCTGCTTAACTTCCGACCGTGCATTGGATGCACGACCGCGCGGTTGGTCGCAAGCAGCGCAGAGGTACGCGCATTCGCACCATGTTAGGAGCACGATTCATTTATCCTGAGCTTCGAAGGATCGTGCCCTCTATCCGCCCGCAACCTTCAAACTTCTTTTCGGTTTTTGAATTTCCTAAATCCCGGCAGGATCCACTTCAATCGCCATTTCCTTGTACGCGCACAATGCATTCGCCAGCTGCATCTGCCTCGGCGTCCGGCACTCCGGCTCAAACAACCTCGGACTCCCCACCACAATCACCGCCGTCATCGCCCGCGAAGTCGCCACATTCAACCGGTTCAAGCTATACAAGAACTCCATCCCCCGAGGCGCCTCTTCCGGCGACGAAGTCGTCAGCGAATAAATCACCACCGGCGCCTCTTGCCCCTGAAACTTGTCCACCGTCCCTATCCGTACTCTCGGCAGCCGCACCAGCAAATCGGAGACCTGCGCGTTATATGGCGCCACAATCAAAATGTCTTCGTCTTCCTTCAAACGCCGCGGATTCCCCTCGCCGCGCATCCACTGCACCTCCGGCTTCACGAGCCCCTCTACAATCCGGGCCACCACCTCCACTTCCTCCGCCGCGGAATTCCTGTTCCCCTCGTGCTCCACCGGCACAAACCACAATCCCGCTTCGCTCACCCACGGATGCCCCTTTATCACGCGGTTCCGCAAGAACTCCCTGGCCACCAATCGCCCCTCGTAAAACATCTCCGAAGTGAACTCGCAAACTTTCGAATGCAGTCTCCACGTCTCCGGCAGCAGAAATCCCATATCCGCCGCGATCGTTTTCCGTCCATTCAGCAAATGCTCCAGCGCCGACTTCTGCGCTCCCTCCGGATGGCTTCCTTTCAAGGGCCGCTCGAGTTGCTGCGGATCGCCGATCAGCACAATGCTCTTCGCCGCCTGCGACACCGCCAGCACATCCGCTAGCGCCATCTGCCCCGCCTCGTCGATAAACAGCACATCCACCGCTTCGGAAGCCGTCTCCGGGGTCCACAACCACGACGTTCCGCCCAGAACATTGGCTTTTCCGTTTTCCAGCGCTTCGAGCGCTTCGTCGTTGTCTTCCGCAATCGCGATCTCCGCCGTCGGCTCCTCCTCGTTCGTTCGTTGCATGCATCGCAAACCGCCAAACTTCATCTCCTTCGCCGCGTCCGTCACTTCCTCCAGCAAATGCCGAATCACCTTGTGGCTCAGCGCCGTAACGCCGATTTTCTTTCCTGCTTTCACCAGCTCGCAAATCATCCGCGCGCCTGTAAAGGTCTTCCCCGCGCCCGGCGGGCCTTGAATCGCAAACACCGAATCCTTTAGCGCCGAAACGATCCGGCACGCCGTGTCCTTCACCTCTTCCGCTGGCAGTGCTCCTAGCGTTTCCCCTCCGGAAAGCCGCGGCCGCTTCCGCAACAGCAAATCGCGTCCCGCGCGATAGCGTCCCGCCGCATCCACGCCCTTCGCCGCCACGAATTCGCCCACCCGGAAAAGCGCTTCCGCATGTTCCTTCACATTAAACGGCCGTTCCCATGCGTACACCGCCGTCGGGTGCAACTCCGCCGTCTTCCGCGTTTTCTTCACGTCGACCGTACGCCCAGCCAAATCCATCGCCACCACACTTCCGAACTTCTCCGCCTTGTAATACAGGTCCTTCTCGACACGCGCCTCGGTCTCCTGCTTTTCGAACGAGTACCGATCCGTCGGAATATTTCGCTCCACTCCCAACCGCTTTACAAACTGCATCCCCGCCAGTCCCGCCCGTTCTTCCAACAAATCATGGTCATCCAAATCCGCGAGCCGGAAACCTTCCCAATACGTCGCCTTGTTCTCTCTCCTGTGCCAATCCAAAAGCTGCGCCAGCAGCCACTTTGCTTGTTCTTCTTCTGTACGTTCGCTCGGATCCGTGGGTATTCCCTCCACAAGTTTCGCAACCAGCGCCGCCACACGCTTTTGCCGCTCGTCCAATTCCTCTGAGGCGTCTTCCTCTCCATCCACAAACCGCGGAATGCTCCCTCCTTCCGCCTCCGCGACCTTTTCCCTCTCCACCTCCAGCCAATCCCGCAACTCCCCCGTCGAAACGCAATCCTCCCCGTTATACCCCTCCAGCGCCGTGCGAAATTCCTCCGGAATCTCCGCAGCTTCCCCCAAGCGCCCCAGCTCCAGCCGGTGCTCCACATACCGCATCGCCGTCCGCGACAATTCCAGCGGCGTCCCTCGCTTAAATCCGTAAAACGCCTCGATCTTCTTCAGCGAATACTCTTCCACGCTCGCTCGCGTGCTCTGCTTGAACGCCTGATGCAAATCCACCAGCACGCCCGCCCGCAGCATCCGGTCGATCTCATCTTCCCGCGTCGCGTACATCCCCATCAGCCGCTTCAGCGCTCCCGGCTCATATCCCCCAAAGTGATACACATGCATCTTCGGATCAGCCGCGCGCCGCCGCATAATTTCATCCACCACCCATTCAAATCCCCGCTTCTCCTCCTCGCGATTCAACGCCCACTGCTTCTCATAACGCCATTCGCCTGCCCCATTCCGAAACGCAAATCCAAACAAATACTGCAGCCCCTGCTCGCCAACAAACGGATCACCTTCCAAATCCAGAAACACGTCGCCCGCCGAAGGCTCAGGCAATCGGCAAAATCCCATCCCCTCCGCCACCGGCAAAAGCGCCTCATGCACCAACCTCTTCTCCGTCCGCCCCTCAACCTGCACACGCGCCTGCTCACGCGCCCGCTCGTATCCCGCGCGCGCCCCATGCCTCGGCCGCTCCTTCAACGGAATCGGCAACTCAGCCAGCTTCGCCATCGTCCCAGCATCCCACTCTACAAATTGATCCCGCTGCTGCCGCCGAATCCCCGCCACCAAAGACAAATGATCGTCCGCCCGCCGCCGCCCATCGCACTCCCGAAACCACCTGCAAACATTGCAATGTTCCACAGGTTCGGGATATGTAGCACAGGCTTCAGCCTGTGCTCCCTCAAACCCAAGCGCATACTGACCCGTAGCACTCTCCCCACTCGCCACTAGCCACTCGTCACTCGCCACTTCTTTCCCTAGAGAAACTCCCTGCCCTACCGCACCTACCAACCTCCCCTTCACATACCGGTAATAAGCCGCATATTCCGCCACCCGATACTTCTCCCCCGCAAATCCCTCCCCCGGCGGCACCACCCACAAAAACTCCGGCGCTACTCCCTGCGCCTTCCCCAACAGTTCCGAATATAGCGACAACTGCAAAATCGTGGTCGCCTTCGTTTCCCGCGCCAATTTCGTATCCGCCACCTCATACGACCAAGCCCACTTCCCGCCGCCACGCGCAACCCTCCGCAAAACATCCGGCCGCCCAAACCACTCCCCATCCCGCAAAGCCCCCTGCGCAATCACGTCCACGCCGCGCTCCATCAGCGCCAGCGTCCCCTCCACCAATCTCTTCTCATTTTTGTGATCGATCGACCCGATATTTTCGACGTTCAGCCCCTGCTCGCGAAGGTGCGCCAGATAAGCCGCCTCATGCCGCAACCCCAACTCTTGAATCACCTTCAAATCCGGCGCAGCCCATTCCGGCTCCGCGCGCAGCCCACGCGCCACCTCCAAATCCAAGGTAGTCACATGCCGGCACGCCAGATGATTGCTCAAATCCGACGCGCTCAACCGAATCTGGCCCGCAGAGATCTTCATAGGAAGTAAAGAGGCAACAACTTCGGGAGGGTCCAACTTAACACAAAACGATTCGGCCAATTGTTTCAGTCAACGGCGCGGGCATCGCTACCCTTGAACCGAAACTCAAGTTGATGTATGATGCTTGACGTCTGATGCTTCGAAGACTAACCTTCCATGCGCACAACCCTCTCCATTGACGACGACGTCCTCGCCGCCGCCAAAGAACTTGCCGCCAAGCAGCGCAAAAGCATCGGCGAGGTGTTATCCGCGCTCGCGCGAGAAGCTCTCACTCCCCCGAAGCAAACTCGCCGCACGCGTAACGGCGTTCCTCTCTTGCCCGTCGGCCCCGATGCCGTCCCCGTGACCCTCGAGCTAGTCAATCGCCTCCGCGACGAGTTGCCGTGACCGCCTTCTTGTTGGACGTTAACGTTCTCATCGCCCTCCTCGATCCCACTCACGTTCATCACGGCGATGCCCATAATTGGTTCTCTGCAGCGGGCCGGAAGGCCTGGGCCACTTGCCCGCTCACCGAGAATTCTGTGTTGCGTATCTTGGGTGACCAGCGCTATCCGAATTCTCCCGGCAATCCCGCCGCGGTCGCCGAATTACTCGACGAATTCTTCTCCCTGCCCGGTCACGTCTTCTGGCCCGACGACATCAGCATTCTCGACCGCCGCCAACTCGATCCCACCCGCCTTCTCACCTCCCAACAAGTCGCCGACACCTACCTCCTGGCCCTGGCCCACGCCCACGCCGGCCAACTCGCCACCCTCGACCGCCGCCTAATCACCAACGCCGTCAAAGCCGGCATCCAGGCGCTGCACGTAATCGTCTAGCATGGCTCTACGGCAGGCTAGCCGGGAGCAGAGCCCGCGCCGTTTTGGAACGCGACGCATGGCCTAACTGTCTCACGAATTTATGAAATCCCCGCCAAACCCTTCCATCCACTCCACTTCCGCGTCTCGCGTTCGAACGATACCACTCAATAATAGTCCTTGACAGTAATCAGAATCCGTGGTACCCTACTACATGATTCCGTCGCATTCCAGCCAATCACCCTCGCCCGGTCCTTCTTCCCTACGCGCACGGAGTTCATTCCGACCCTGCCCGGGCGTCGGTGTTCACCCCAACCAGGTCGGGGCTCTCCGCTCTCTTGTGTACTTTCGTAGTGGCGGGTCTTCAGACCCGTGCCTTTCCCTTATCCCGCTACCCTCACCATCTTCTCTCCCTCGCTCTCCGATGGCTTCCCGCCATGAGGTGCCGATCGAAGATCCCGATTCGCTGTGGACTGCCAGCCGCTTTATGCTTTTCACCGATGCTGACGCCCTTGACGCCGCGCCAAGCATAAGCCCTGTGTTTGCCACTCTTAGAGAAAATACCCGGGGTAGGAGTGCCATACTCACTCCTCTTCCAATCGCCGCCGCTCCTCCGCACAGCACCGCCCGCAATTCCAATCCCTCCAATCGATTACGCACAACTCTCGTCATACCCCGGGGGCACCCTCAACGGGCGAATCTCTCGAGGGGCGGCGGAGGCCATTCATCCAACCTCCTCTTCTCCCCACTACTCACTCCCGATTCGGAAACAAGCTCCCCTGCCGACCGTCAAACAACCCAGCGGGCTCGTGCGCCCGGGAGGTGTCTAAATGGCCGGAACTCTGACCCAGGATCTGCGCAGCGGCTTCCGCATGTTGAAGAAAAGCCCGGGCTTCACCTTCGTCGCCGTTCTCTCGCTCGCTCTCGGCATCGGTGCCAACACCGCCATCTTCACCATCATCAACGCCGTCTTCCTCCATCCCCTCCCCGTCCAGGAACCCGCCCGGCTCGCCGAAATGTTCACTCGCGACACCAAGTCCATCGACGCTAACGCCAACTTCCAGCTCACCCCCATTTCTCTTCCCAATTACGAGGACTATCGCGATCAAAACACGGTCTTTACCGGACTCGCCGCTGTCACCTTCGCTCTTCCCCTCAACTGGGGTGGCCAGGCCGAGCCGCAGCAGCTTCAAGCCTCTCTGGTCAGCCCGAATTTTTTCGACGTCCTCGGCGTCAAGCCCTATCGCGGCCGCTTCTTCTATCCCGATGAAGGCAAAAAAGTTGGCGCCGATCCTCTCGTCGTCCTCAGCTACGCTCTTTGGTCGCGTCGCTTTGGTTCCGATCCCGGCATCGTTGGCCAGACCATCACTCTCAACGCCACTTCCTACACTGTGATCGGTGTCGCTCCGCCCAATTTCAAAGGCATCGTCTCGCTTGCTCCGCCTGACGTCCTCTGGGTTCCCCTCAGCATGCGCGATTACGTCCTCACCGGTCAGCTCAAAGCTCTGGAAAATCACCGCCGCATGCGCTGGATCTCCGTTGTCGGCCGCCTGAAGCCCAGCGTCACCGTCGACCAGGCTCGCGCCTCCATGAAGACCATCGCCTCCGCGCTCGAAAAGGAATATCCCCGAGACAATCCCGGCCGCACCTGCGAGGTTTACCCGCTCAATCAGTCCGCGCTCGGTATCAACCAGCGGGCCCAATTCTCTCTCGCCGGTGGCGTCCTGATGGGGGTCGTTGGCCTCGTCCTTCTGATCGCCTGCGTCAATCTCGCCAATCTCCTCCTCGCGCAAGCCGCCAAGCGCGAAAAAGAATTGACCCTTCGCGCTGCCCTCGGCGCGGGCCGCGCACGTCTCGTCCGCCAACTCCTCACCGAAAGCACTCTCCTCTCTCTCGTCGGCGGCCTCGCCGGTCTTCTTATCGCCTACTGGGGACGCAAACTCCTTTGGTCCTTCCGCCCGCCGTTCCTAGCCGACGGCTCCATCGATCTCTCCTTCGATTCCCGGGTACTCTTCTTCACCCTCGCTATCTCGCTCGTCACCGGCATTGTCTTCGGCATCATCCCTGCCCTCAAAGCTTCCAACACCGATCTCAACGAAGTACTCAAAGCCGGCGGCCGCGGCGGAACGATGGGCTGGGCTCACAACCGCATGCGCAGCCTGCTGGTGGTTTCGGAAATAGCCTTGGCGCTCGTTGCGCTCATCGGTGCCGGACTCTTCCTCCGCAGCATGCAGAGAGCCCAGGAAATCAATCCCGGCTTCGAGTCGAAAAATCTCTTTCAATATAATTTCGACCTCGGCGCTCTTCGCTACACTCCCGATCACGGCCAGCAATTCTTCCGCGATGCTCTCGAACGCGCCAAATCCGTTCCTGGCGTAGCCGACGCCACTATCTCCTCTAACGGCGTCCTCGGCGGCGGCCTCGCGGTCACCGTCTTCCGCGAAGGCGAACAAACCGATCCCAACAACCGCGGCACTATCGTCAGTTTCGATAGTGTTCTTCCCGGCTACTTCTCCGCCCTCCGCATTCCCACCCTGGGTGGCCGCGATTTCACTGATTTCGACCGCGAGAACACCAAAACGGTAGTTGTCATCAACAAGGCTATGGCCGACATGATTTGGCCGGGCCAGGATCCCCTCGGCAAGCGCTTTTCGATCGTCGTTGACCCCAACATTTACGAAGTCGTGGGCCTCGTCGGCACCACGCTCGTCGGTCAGGTGGGAGAAGACCCTCAGCCCGTCGCCTATTTTCCGTTACGCCAGCAATATGCTCCGGCGGGCTCGCTGCTTGTCCGCACCACAGGCAATGCCGAGCCGGTGATGGGAGCTGTCCGCGCTCAGATCAACCAGCTTGATCGCAATCTCGCTCTCACCAACGGGCAGACTATCGAGCAGCTCCTCGCGCAAGGCCTCTGGGCCGCTCGCATGGGCGCTGCTCTTCTCGGCCTCTTCGGCTTTCTGGCTCTCATCCTCGCCTCCATCGGCATCTACGGCGTGCTCTCCTATTCCGTCACGCAGCGAACCAGCGAAATCGGCATCCGCATGGCGCTTGGCGCCCAGTCAAAACAAGTCCTCAAGCTCGTCCTTCGGCAAGGCATGCTCCTCGCCGGAATTGGTGTTCTCGTTGGAGTCGCCATCGCCCTGCCCATCACACGCTTCGCCTCCACCCTGCTTTATGGCGTCAGCGTCTGGGATCCTCTCACCTATATTTCCATCACTCTTCTCCTGATGGCCGTCGCCTTCCTGGCGTGCTACATCCCAGCTCGCCGCGCCACCCGCATCGATCCGCTGGTTGCGCTCCGCTTCGAGTAAACGCCGTGGCCAAATTCGCGAAGCTCCCAAGCCACCATGGCGGAGCCGTGCGAAGATGGATCATGTCCTGTGGATTTCTGGACGCGCCGACACACAGCTCAGCCACAACCGCGCCGTGGTCAATTTTCAAGTCGCGACTAACGCTATTATTTTCTGATACTTGCAGATGCTCCCGGCCAGATTTTTCGCGGCAGCAGGAATGCACTCCTCTCGTTCCAGTATGTGAGACCAGCGAACGCAACGAGGGCTGCCGCCATGCCAGCCAAAACACTCACCAGGAATCACCACCGTCCTTCCGAAGCAAAACTTTTTTCAAAACGCGCGCTCGCGGCGCTTGTCCTCTCGGCGCTCGCGCTAAGTTCCTGGACAGCCGACCGGCTTTGGCCTCGGCACATGCACGTGGCGGCGCATCATCGACGACTCGCCCCGAACGTTCAGGGGCGGCGCGTTTCTCTGCCGATCTCGAGCGAAGTCGCTTGCGCGGAAATTGCTTCGTTCGACGATCAGCTCGAAGCGTTTCTCCGTTACGAATATCTGCGCGGTCGCGATTCGGACGAAGCTTCGAGAATTTTTCTGACCGCCGGGCAGAGCGGCAAACGCGCCAACTACAAGATCTACATGCTCGTCGAAAACGACCAGCTCACCGCCATCCCGCGGCTCAACCGGATGAAGGCGCGCGGGCTTATCACGCACTACGAACTCGCCGCCTGGACAAAGCAGGATCTTGCGTTTGCACAGCAGCAGAGCCGCATGTTCGAGAATGCGTACAACGTTCCAACGGAGCAAAAGCTGGAAACGCTCCCCTCGTTTCAGTTGGTTCCAGCGCTGGCCGATTTTCTTGTTTTCAAATCGCAGACGGATTGGCGCGTCGTCGGCCAGAGTTCGAGAGCGCCTCAGCCTCTCACGCATCATCAGGCGCTGCGCCTGGCTTCGGACATTCTGGACGTCGCTCATTTTTATAATCTGCCGCCCGATTATTTTCTCGGTGTCGGCGCAATGGAAAACAACTACATGGACGTGAACGGCGATCTGACGCACGCCGTCTGGAAAAAGCAGGCTCAGCGCGGCGACATCATCTTGGAGCGCAGCCGCAAACGCGTTTTAGTGAGCGACTACTCGATCGGCACCTGGCAGATTTCTCGCGAAACACTTCGCGCCGCGCACCAGCTTTATTTGAAGGACAAGAGAAATTACGGCGCGTTGCCGCCGCGTCTGCGGCCTTCGCGCGAGCTCGACGTGAATTCCGTCGACAGCGAAGTGCTCACAACCTACGCGGGACTCGTTCTGCGCGATTTACTCGATCGCTTCGATGGCAACGTGGACCAGGCCATTGGCGCGTATAACGGCGGGGCGCGCAATCCCAATCCGGCGTACGCAGCCGGCGTGAAAAACGTAGCACTGTACGCCCGCCGTGTGCTCGAACACGCGCCGCTTCCGCCGGCGAAATCGCCCGCCGCCATTTTGCCGAGTGCGACCGTGCTCTAGTGTTCTCGGAGCGGGCACGGCCCTTCGAAGCTCAGGGTAAACATGCCGTGCCCCTACGAAGCAGGGCTGGCCGGATGGGCAGGTTCTAGAATCGTGCGAGCCTGTACGTTTTCGTTGTTGCTTGCGTTCGCGGCGCGCGACAACATTGAGGGCAGCCCAATTGTATTGTTCGCAAAATGAAATCCGACTCAAAAGCACCGCCGAGCAAACCTAAACCTTCGCCCCTTGAGGGCTCCGGCAATTTTCGCGTGCAGCCTCCTGAATTTAATCCTCAACAGATTTCACGGCACGAATGGTGGCTGTGGTTTTCGGCAATGTCCGTGACGCTGCTTTCGGCTGTAGCTTTCGTGCTCTCTTCGATTCATTCGTTCTTTCGCCATGCGGATTATTTTTACGAAATCCGCTCCGATCAAGCGCGCTGGGCGACGCTTTGCCTGGTTCTCATATTCAATGGGTGGCTTGTCTATCGCCAGTGGTCGTTCCGGCGACTGCGCAAGCGAATCGGCGATCAGTTTTTGGATTCACAGTCGCTTCCCCAGGTGATTTCGGAGGCGGCCGGCATTGATCCCATCACCGGTTTGTATGCGCGAACGGCACTCGAACAGCATCTAGGAAAAGAGGTGGCTCGAGCGCGGCGGCAGAACACGGCGCTGAGCCTCGCCACCGTGCATGTGGATGAGTTCGCGCATCTCACCATGCGCTACGGAAAGCCCGCGGTAGACACGGCGCTGAAAGAGTTGGGCCGCCGCTTGAAAAAAGCGAGCCGTGGATCGGACATTGCCGCGCGGCTGAGCGAAGACGATTTTCTGCTGGTGCTGCCGGAATGCGGTTTGAACGAGGTCAAACAAGTTTTGAACCGGCTCGGCGCAGTCGAAGTGAGCTCCTCGGGCCAAAAAATTCCACTTAATTTCACGACAGGGTGGGTGGATTATCAGCCTGGAGATTTGCCGGCCGATTTACTGAAGCGGGCCGCGAATCTTCTACATCTTTACGATACCGCCGCGCAGGAAAGTTTCTCCACCACGCTCGCGCCCCATTGAGATCCGCTCTTATCTCGAACGACACCTGTTAACAGTCCGGCTCTCGCCCGCGTCTTGCAGGTCAGTTAGACCCAACCTGTGAGGCGTGCCATGAAATCGCGTCGTGCAAAAACATTTAGCATTCCGTTTTTCACCTCGGTGTTACTGACTCTAGTTTGCTTTGCACGGGCAGGCGCCGCGTGGCCTTCGGGGCCTGGTTCGGTGACGGAAATTGCCGCGATGCATATCGCTCGCGCCAGCCACACTTCCACGCTGTTGCCGAACGGCAAAGTGCTGATCGCGGGCGGATTTGCGGGCAGTGGCGGCGAGTACCGTCCTTACCGTACGGCGGAACTATACGATCCGAGTACGGGAACGTTTCGGCCGATTGGGGAGATGAGTATTGGTCGC
This sequence comes from uncultured Acidobacteriota bacterium, assembly GCA_963718785.1. Lineage (GTDB taxonomy): Bacteria > Acidobacteriota > Terriglobia > Acidiferrales > UBA7541 > Acidiferrum. Next base: position 910,859 of record CAVQZW010000002.1, read on the forward strand.
TCGGGGCATACGGCTACGCTTCTGAAAAATGGCAAGGTGCTGATCGTGGGCGGCTGGACGGGGCTTTACGATCTTCGCGGGTCGGCGGAAATTTATGATCCGGAGGCGAATAGCTTCTCGCCTACGGGAAGTCTGGTAATAGAACGAGCGGGAAGTACAGCGACGCTTCTGGCGGATGGGCGCGTGCTCATCACAGGCGGCGAAGACCGGCAGGAAAATAAAATCGCCAGCGCCGAGATTTACGATCCGTCGACCGGAAAATTCACGCAGACGGGAAGCATGGCAGAGGCGCGCGCGGCGCATACGGCGACGGCTCTGAAAGACGGAAGAGTATTGATCGTGGGCGGCGGCTCCGGGCATTACCCGTCGCAAACGATTTATCGTTCAGCGGAAATCTTCGATCCCGCGACGGGCAAGTTTACTGCAACGGGGCAAATGAGCGTGGGCCGGCATAAACATGCGGCAATCTTGCTTCGCAGCGGAAAAGTGCTTATTGTCGGCGGTTCGGACAATCGGGATTGGCACGGCGAATATGCGAGCGCGGAGATTTACTATCCCTTCTCCGGTACATTCAGCGCGACCGGAAGCATGAGCACTCCAAGATTCAAACTACCTGAGGCGGCGGCGCTGCTGCCCAACGGTAAGGTTCTGGTAGCTGGCGGCGGCGCGTTCGCCGAGCTTTACGATGAAACGACGGGGACGTTCACCAAAGTTGCAGGCTCGCTGGGAGCGGCGCGCTTCTTTACTTCAGTAACCTCACTGCCTGGAGGAAAAGCGCTGATTACAGGTGGCTACGCCGAAAGCGGCGGTAGTCTTCCCGCGACGCCCGCGGCATGGATCTACCAGCCTGGAAGTGCGGCGACCTCGGACTGACGAGTTTGTGAGTTTGGTGCCACGCTTGCCCTCCTAAAAACGGGCCGTTGTTGTAAGCTAGCGGCACTTGCTTCTTGTACGGAGGGTCAACCCATGAATTGGATGAGGAAATTTTATGTGGCGGCGGCTTCGGCCGTTTTCGCATGGCCCGCGGCAACTATCTCACCCTCTGCCCAGGCAAACGCGCAAACGGCCGCGTTCGGAACTTGCAAACCGGTCAGCGAGCGGACGACGGACGTGGGCTGCTGGATTCTCGTCGAGCAACCGGTAGGACGAGTCGAACAGGCGCAAACCTCCTGGCACCTGGACGTCTATGCGACGCGCGCAGAGGCGGAAAAGGCCAAGGGACCGCATGGGACGGTGGTCGAATCACTAGGCAAGGTTTGGCTGCTGACCATTGAAAAAGCAGGGTGGCGGCCAACGCTCAAAGGCGAACGCGTCGCGGAGATAGGGCCGCTGCCGGTAACCGCTGGTGAAGAATATTCTGCCGTGTACATGGAAGCGATCTTAAATCCCGGAATGAGCTCAGCCATCCATACGCACTCGGGACCGGAAGCCTGGTATACACAAGCGGGAGAAACGTGTCTGGAAACTCCCAATGGCAAATTCGTAGGACGCGCAGGAGGAGCGCCGGTGATTGTGCCAGGCGGCCCACCGATGCTGCTCACGGCTACCGGCACAGAACAACGTCGCGCGCTGACGCTTATCCTTCACGAATCGTCGAAGCCTCCGACGACGGTGATCCATGAGTGGGCGCCGAAGGGGCTGTGTAAAGCTTCCTGAGCGCGGCCGAGCCTTCGAGCGATCTAAATAAGCGGTGACGACGGTCCCTACTGGAGAACATACAATCGGGTCATTCCTCCGCCGCAGCCTGCTTTGGGAATTTTCTTCGTTGAAACGGCGCTTGCCTCTAGAATCCTCAAGGCGTGAAAGTGAATGCGCATCACACCGCGTGATTCCTCCAAGGGGCAGCCATGAAAACAGAGCAAGCGGGAAAATCTCCGAAAGTCCTGGTGATTGACATCGGGGGAACAAACGTGAAGCTGCTGGCGACGGGACAGAAAGAGCCGCGAAAATATCCGTCCGGGCCGACGTTGACGCCGCGGAAGATGGTGAGCGTAGTGAAAAAGGCAACGGCCGACTGGAAGTACGACTGCATCTCGCTGGGCTATCCCGGGCCGATCATTAACGGGCATCCGCTGCGCGAGCCGCACAATTTGGGAAAGGGCTGGGTGGGATTCAATTTCACAAAAGCATTTGGGTGTCCGGTAAAAGTGATCAACGATGCGGCCATGCAGGCGCTGGGCAGTTACAAGGGACGGCGGATGCTGTTTCTAGGATTGGGGACGGGGCTGGGATCGGCGATGATCGTGGACGGAGTTTTGCAGCCGATGGAATTGGCGCATCTGGCGTATAAGAACGGAAAGAGTTACGAGGATTATCTTGGATTGCGCGGGCTCGAACGAATGGGAAAGAAAAAATGGCGGCGGTGCGTGGCCAAAGTAACGGAGAGCCTGAAAGATGCGCTGGATGCGGATTATGTCGTGCTGGGCGGAGGAAATAGCAAGAAACTGAAGGATCTGCCTCCGGGCGCGCAATTGGGCAGTAATGAGACATGCTTTTCTTGGGCGGATTTCGCCTCTGGGAAAAGAATCATGCAGGGAATCCTTTTTGCGCGTGATGGGTGTAACGATCGTGTTCAAGGCAAGCCTACATCGGACCGGTTTTGTGCATCCGTCAAGCTAGCGGCGGTCCGCCTCAGCGCTTCGGGTAGCCTCAGGGCACAAAGGCGGACCTACATCAGGAGTTAGGAGGCATGCGATGGAAATTTGGTCACGGCGTAAGTTTTTTCTGGCTTCGCTGGCGAGTAGTTTTGCGGCGGGGGCGGGCAAAGTTTTTGGACGACCACTTCCGGATGGGCCCGAGCGCGCCGCTATCAGCGATGCCTGCGGGGCCGGCACAAGGCACGAGACCAATCATTATATCGAGTGCGAACGGATTGCATGCGCTGGATAAGGGGATGGACATTCTGAAGAAGGGCGGGGACACGCTGGATGCGGCGGTCGCGACCGTGAGTGTGGTCGAGGACGATCCGAACGATGATTCGGTGGGTTACGGCGGTTTGCCGAATGAGGAAGGCGAGGTCGAGCTGGATGCGAGCGTGATGCATGGGCCGACGCATCGGGCGGGGTCCGTTGCTGAGCGTGCGGCGGATCAAGAATGTGGCGCGGCTGGCGCAGACGGTGATGGAGAAAACGAATCACGTGATGATCGTGGGCGATGGCGCGCGGCGGTTTGCGGTGGACGAAGGATTTGAAGAGATGAATCTGCTGACGGAACATTCGCGGAAGATCTGGCTGGCGTGGAAGGCGGCGTCTTCGGTGAACTGGCGGCCGGGAATTGATTCGCCGGAATGGAAAGAGCATGTGGCGGCGATTTTCGAAGGCGATGAGGAGAAAATGGCGTATGCGGAACGCGTGATTGCGAGGCCGCCGACAGGGACGATTCCGTGCATGGCGGTGAATGAAAAGGGAGATATTTCGGCGACGACGACGACTTCGGGATTGGCGTGGAAAATTCCCGGACGCGTGGGCGATTCGCCGATCATCGGTGCGGGATGCTTTGTGGACAATGAGGTGGGCGCGGCGGGGTCGACGGGGAAAGGCGAGGAGAACATCAAGATTGCCGGCGGGCACACGATCGTGGAGATGATGCGGCGCGGGAAAATCGCCGGAAGAGGCTTGCCTGGAGGCGCTGGCGCGGATAGCGCGAAATTACAACAACGACAAGAAGAAGCTGGCGACGTTTCATATTTTCTTTTACGCGCTAAATAAAGATGGAGTCCATGGAGCGGCATCGCTCTGGCGCAATCATTATTCGGAGAAGGGACACTCGGTTTACGCGGTACATGATGGGACGCAAGCGCGCCTTGCCGAATGCAAACCATTCTTCGACGAAATCAATACGAATGGGTGAAGGCGCGGATAAAATGGAGTCATGGACCAAGCGAACATACTGATTATTGGCGGTGGAGTGGTGGGATGCGCGATCGCGCGGGCAGTTTCTGCGCGTTGGGAAGATGTATTTCTGGTGGAGCAGAATCCGAAGCTGGGGATGGCCACGAGCACGCGGAACAGCGGCGTTGTGCATTCGGGGATTTATTATCCGAAAAACTCGTTGAAGGCGCGGCATTGCGTCGAGGGCAACCGGCTGACGTATGAATTCTGCAAAAAACACAATGTGCCGTTCCGGCATACGGGAAAGCTGGTGGTGGCGGCGAACGCGCATGAAGAGCCGGCGCTGGAGGCGCTGAAAAAGAAGGGCGAAGATAACGGCGTCGAAGGATTGCGGATGATCGGGCCGGAAGAGATTCGAAAGCGCGAGCCGCATATTCGCGGATCGGCGGCAATGGTCGTGCCTTCGACCGGGATCGTTTCGGCGGAGGAGTTGGTGCACACATTCGCACGCGTGGCGGCAGGGCAGGGCGCGGAGATTGTGAACCACGCGCGGGTGGTTTCGCTGGAGCCGGTGGCGGGGGCGGTGCGGGTCGGGCTGCGGATCGGCGACGAGGAAGATGTGCAGGACGAGACGATTGAGGCGCGGTGCGTGATCAATGCGGCTGGGCTTTATGCGGATGAAGTTGCTGCGCTGCTGGGGAATAACTCGTGGAAGATTTATCCGGTGCGTGGGGAGTATTGCGAGGTGCGCGGCGCGCGGGCTTCGCTGATCAACGATCTGGTGTATCCGTTGCCGCACAGCGACGGGTTGAGCCTGGGCGTGCATTTTACGAAAACGTTGTGGGGAACGTTTTTGCTGGGGCCAACGGCGACATACGTGGACGGGAAGGAAAATTACGAGAAGGACCGATTGCCGATTGCGGCGTTTGCGGAGAGCGCGAAGACGCTTTTGCCGGAAGTGGAGGAGAGCGATCTACATCTTGGATATTCGGGGTTGCGGCCGAAATTGGTGCCGCCTACGGGACATGGAATTGCGGATTTTGTGATTACGCGGGATCCGGCGGTGCCGCAGGCGATTCAGTTGGTGGGGATTGAGTCGCCGGGGTTGACTGCGGCGCCGGCGATTGCGGAGCATGTGGCGGAGTTGGTTGGAGAAATTTTGAATTAGACGAAAAGAAGGAAATTACACAGAGGTCGCAGAGGACGCAGAGGGCACGGAGAAGAAGGGCGAGGACGAAGGTCGGACACCGAAAAGAAAGACGGGCACGGCGTGCCGTGCCCCTACGAGACATTGAGGAAGATTATTCAACGACGATGCGTAGGAATATTTTCTTGCCAAGGCGCACATCGTAAGAAGTGGCGAGATTCGGGTCGAGTTTAGTTGTAGGGTCTTTAACAATTTGAGTGTTAATTTCCAGGCCGCCCTGCTTGATGATCCGCTCAGCCGCGGAGACTGATTCAGCTTCTTCCAAGTATGCTAAGACTTGAGACCACTTCGGAAAACCAAGGGCGTAGCCTGGTGTCCGCCCATAGGGGAGTGATACAGAGACTAGCCCCTCCTTCGTTCTCTTAAACTTGGCCTCTTTCATTTCGGCGGGGGCTTGGCGGTCGCGGAAGACGCGTTGGAAATTTTCGGCGGCTTTGCGGGCGGCTTCTTCGCCGTGGAAGCCGGCGATGACTTCCTGGGCGAGACGCATCTTTACGTCCATGGGATGCGTGAGGCCGGTGGCGACTTCTTTTTTTAGCGCGGCAATTTCCGCGGGCGTGCGGTCGGTCACCAAATCGTAGTAGGTCCACATCAAATCGTCGGGGATGGACATGAGCTTGCCGAAGATTTCGGCGGGAGGCTCGGTGATGCCGATGTAGTTGCCGAGGCTTTTGGACATTTTGCGCTGGCCATCGAGGCCGACGAGGATGGGCATGGTGACGGCGACTTCGCCGGGGAGGCCGCAGGCGCGCTGAATGTCGCGGTGGACGAGGATGTTGAATTTCTGTTCAGTGGCGCCGAGCTCGACATCGGATTTGAGGGCGACGGCATCGTAGGCGGTGAGGAGCGGGTAGAGAAGTTCGTGGACGGAGATAGGTTGGTGGTTTTCGAGGCGGGAGCGGAAGTCTTCGCGCTCGAGCATGCGAGCGAGGCTGTAGTGGCCGCAGATGCGGACGATGTCGTAGCTGGAAAGTTTGTCGAGCCACTCGGAGTTGTAGCGGACTTCGGTTTTTTGCGGGTCGAGGAGCTTGAAGACTTGCGCAAGATAGGTTTCGGCGTTGGCGTTGACTTCTTCGCGGGAGAGCGGCGGGCGCGTTTCGGAGCGGCCGGTGGGATCGCCGATCATGGCGGAAAAATCGCCGATGAGGAAAACGGCAGTGTGGCCAAGGTCCTGGAAGTGTTTTAGTTTGCGAAGGACGACGGTGTGGCCGAGATGGATGTCGGGGGCGGTGGGGTCGACGCCGAGGTAGACGCGGAGGGGCGTGTCTGGTTTTGAAGGAGTTTTCGAGTTTTGCTTTCAGCTCGGCTTCAGGAATGATTTCGGCGACGCCTTTTTTGAGGTAGGCGAGTTGTTCTTCGACGGGTTGGAAAGTTGGTGGTGTCATTTCAGATTATTGGTTCGTCGTTCGAATCGCTTCTAAGATTGTAACGGCGCAGGGGCCTGTTTCGAAACCGATTGAAGGGGAAACCCGTTTGGGGCCGAGAGATTCGGCCCCAAAGGAGCACTACAGGGCGAGCTTTACCGACCGTTGGTGTCACTTGGTAACCAATACGCGGCGGCCAGCGATTTTGTAACGGCCTTCGAGGACGATTCGAACGGCTTCGGAATAGATGCGGTGTTCCTCCTGCAAAATTCGCGCGGAAAGCGTGTCCTCGGTGTCGTAGTCTGTTACGGGAACGACGGATTGCAAGACGATGGGGCCGGCGTCGAGATTTTCGTCGACGAAATGGACGGTGCAACCGGCGAATTTGACGCCGTATTCGAGGGCTTGGCGCTGGGACTCAAGGCCGGGAAAGGAAGGGAGGAGAGACGGGTGAATGTTGAGGATGCGACTGGGGAAGGCGGCGACGAAATACGGGGAGAGAAGGCGCATGTAACCGGCCAGGCAGACGAGGTCGACTTTGTGTTCGTTGAGGACGGCGACGACCTGGCGGTCATAGGCTTCGCGCTCGAGGCCTTTGGAGGGGATGGCGCGAGTGGGGATGCCGCGGGATTTGGCGCGGTCGAGGCCGGGAGCGCCTTCGCGATTGCTGACGACGATGGCGATTTCGGCGTTGGGAATGCGGGCGGAGGCAATGCTTTCCGCGAGGGCTTCGAAGTTCGAGCCGCGACCGCTTAAGAGCACGCCTATGCGCTTCGTCATAAACAAAAAACGTTAGCATAGTCGGGGGTGGGGGCAAAACCTGGCGGGGCAAGGAAACACGGAAGAAGAGATTTAAACAGAGTTCGCGGAGATCGCAGAGGACACGGAGAGTTGAGTGGCGGGGATGGATTGGGCGCGCTAGAATGCCGGGGCTGAAGAAAGAAACTTGTATGGGAAAGTGAACACGATGAAACGAATTGGGATTCTTGTCGTGATGAGTTTTCTTTGCGTTGCGATGGCAGAGGCGCAGACGGGGGCGCCTAGCGGTGCGAAGAGTGGGGCATCGGGCATGGCGGCTGGGGCTGGGTCGCACGATCCGGCGGAGCCGTTGACGGGAGCGCCGCATCCGAAGATTTTGCCGCGGCCGGCGGGAGTGATTGCGCGAGCGTCGATCAATGAAAAGACGATGCGCGAGATTATTCATGAGCAGGTGAGCTGCGGGACGCGGTTGACGCTTTCTTCGTGGACGGATGCGAAGCGCGGGATTGGGTGCGGACGGGATTTTATTACAGCGCGATTTAATGAGATCGCCAAGGAATCCAGCGGGAAACTGGAAATCGTGGTGGATAAATTCGAATCGAAGTCCGAGCGGACGGGGCCGAATCCGGTGCAACTGGAAAATGTGTACGGGATTTTGAAGGGTACCGATCCCATGCTGGCGAAGAATATTTTTATTGTTGTGGGTGATTTTGATTCGCGGCCTTCGAACGTGATGGATCCCGAAGCGGATGCGCCCGGTGCAGACGATGATTCGTCTGGCGTGGCGGTGGTGTTGGAGTCGGCGCGTTTACTAAGCAAGGCAGCGGCGGCTGGACATGGCGGGCGAGCGACGGTTTTGTTTGGCGCGTTATCCGGCGAAGAGCAGGGCCTATTGGGAGCGTACCGGCTGCTGGAATGGACGAAGGAGCAGGGGTACACGGTGGGAGCGATGATGGACAACGACATCGTCGGAGCGGACCCGGCGCCGGGCGGACCGCATCGCGTACGCGTGTTTTCGGAGAATGGGACGATCGAAGACAGCGATGGGCCGCAGCGCGAACTGGCACGCGCGATCGAGGAGATTGACGGGCGGTCAGCGATACGAATGATTTTTCGGCTGGATCGTTATGGACGCGGCGGCGACCATTATCCGTTTTCCAAATCGGGCTTGCCGGCGGTGCGCTTCACAGAGCCGCTGGAAGATTACAACCACCAGCACCAGACGCCCCGGACCGAGAATGGCGTTGAATACGGCGACTTTGAAAAGTTTTTGAATTTTGCGTTTATGGGAAATGTGGCGCGGGACAATGCCGAAGTGTTGCGGCAATTGGCACTGGCGCCGGCGCCTCCGACGACCGTCAGGCTAACGGGAGCAGTGACGCCGGATGCTAAAGTTTCTTGGTTGGCCGATGAGGATGCGGAGCGCGTGGGATTTGAGATTTTGTGGCGCGAGACGACGGAAGAGCGGTGGAGCGTTTTTGATTTCGCGGAGAAGCCGGGGCAGACGGTGTTGAAGGATGTTTCGACGGACAACAATTATTTTGCGGTGCGGTCGGTTGGGAAGAATGGGGCGCGGTCGATTGCCGTGGTTGCAGAAGCGGAGAGGCGCGCGCCGCCGACACCGACGGCCGCGCCGAAGCAATAAGGGCTTGCCCTCTCGAAGTCATCGGTTTGAGGTCACCTGCAGATGTTTTCTCTGATTCGCAAAGCCGGGCCTCCCAATGCAGCCGCCGTACTGAAGCGGGCGCTCGTCCTGAAGTATTTAATTGTGAAGGTGATGGCTACTCCTCCTGAAGAATTCCTCGCCGAATGTCGCAGCCAATGGAGCGAAGCGGAGTGGAGACAGTTTCAGAGCGAGGCGAAAGCACAATCCGAAGGACTGGCGAAACAGCTGCAAAACAGCAAGCTGTGGCGCGAAATGGATAACGGCGAACAGAGTCTTATGTTGGCGGACCCCGCGGCAATCACCGAACAAAAACGCATCGATGCTAGTTGGTTGACCGAGAGCATTTTCTGCCTACTTTGGGCGCTCGGATACTTCTCCGAGGTTCTGCCCTACGACCAGCAAGCCAACCCTGAGCTGATGAAAAAACTGCCCTCAGGGAGCGTAAGATTGCTTTCCAAAGAGGCGAAGCTTCGAGACTCGAGTGCCATAGGAAAACAGCGCGATATCGCCGAGCTGTGGCATTGGCGTTCACGCACGCGGCGGCTTCAGGAAGAAGGGCGCATGCCGGCGCTCGTCGGTGGAAAGCTTAGCGTCGCCGAGATGCTGAGAATATCGTCGAACGAAGCCTCCAAAGCTGGCGACATCCCAGCACCGATAGGAGATGATTTCCCCGCGTTTGGAAAGGCATATCGCGATTTGGTGCGCGAAGAGTTTGCCTCGGCAACGTCGATCGCTCAAGAAAGGCACCGCGCGTTCAACTGGCTTTGCGGTCTCGCACCGGGGAATCGGTGGTCGGAAACTCCTACCGATACGTGAAGCGTCGTGCTACGCCTTTGCGGCGGCCGGTTGGGCGAAGGTTATGAAATGGCCGGCGGGATCCTGGACGGCGAACTCGCGCATGCCGTAGAAAGCGGTGCGTTCGGGCATGACTTTTTGCACGTCCTTCATGGCGGCGAGGACGGCGTCCAGATTGTCGACTTCCAGGTATAGATAGGTTTGGCCCTTTCTGGCCGCGGCTCGCATTTCCGGCGGAGCGTCTTTTTCCACGCTGGCATACGTCTGATACATCACTTCAACGCTGCCCTTTTGAAAATCAACGAAGGCGAGTTTGTCGCCGTCGGGGACTTCGATCGCTTTAGTGAAGCCGAGGCGATCGACCCAAAAGGGCAGGATAGGTTCGATCTGGTCGACGAGCAGTACGGGCGTGATTTTCTTGACGTTCATGAGTTTTTTCTCCTCGAATGGATTGGCTTGCGGGATCCTGAATGCGAGAGCTAGCGCAGCGGCGAAAACAGCGGAGGCAATGACGCGCATGTCTAAATTTCTCCTTGCAACGGCAGCTAGTCTTATTTAGACTAGTTGAGGATAGCGGATTTGGATTTCACTGTCAAGGAGGTTTCTATGCCGACAAAGACCAGAGAACTCGGGCACCTGATTTCGATTGGGCCGGCGATGCTGCGGGATTTCGAGATGCTGGGGATTCGCAGCGTGGAGCAATTGGCGCGAAGGGATCCCCAGCGGATGTACGAAAAGATGGAGCGCCTGACGGGGCAGCGGCAGGACCCATGTGTACTGGATACGTTCTGCGCAGCAGTGGCGCAGGCAAAGAATCCTCGGCTGCCGGCGGAAAAGTGCCAATGGTGGTGGTGGAGCAAGAAGAGAAAGCAACGAAGTAAGGATGTAAAAATTTAAGGAATAAACCACGGAAATAAAATCTACACAGAGACCGCAGAGCGCACAGAGTTCACGGAGAAGAGAAGGACCACGCAAAGCTGACAAGATGACGAAGAAACCCAAGACAAACCTGACTACGCCGGACTTGGTGCTCTTGAGTTTACTGGCGGAGCGGCCGATGCATGGGTATCAGGCAAATGCGGAATTGGTGAGGCGCGAGATCAAGGATTGGGCGGGGATTTCCCGGCCACAGGTTTACTATTCGCTGGAAAAGCTGGCCCGGGCGGGGATGATACGCTCGCTGGAGATGGGCGAGCCCGCGTCGGGACCCGAGCGGAGCAGCTTTGCGACGACGGACAAGGGGCGCGCGGCACTGGCGGATGCTCTCGAACGCGAAGATTGGACGACGCAGCGGGACCGGCCTCCGTTTTTGACTTGGGTTGCGCTCTCCTGGCAGGCGAGGCCGGGAGTATTTCAGGAGCAGATTCGGCGGCGGCAGAAGTTTCTCGATCAGGAAGTGGTGCGAGAGAAGGAAGTTTTGCGTTCGATCCTGGAAGAAGTGGGACATCCGTACCATGAGGCGGTATGGATGGTGAGTTTGATGATCGAGCAGTTTAAGACGGAGCTGCGATGGTTGAAACGAGTGGCGCGCGAGATTGAGAAGCGAGGAAGCGCGCGGCATCCAGATTATGCTGATCCACATCGCGGATAACTGCGGCGGATCCGTCCGGACAGAGAAACGTAGTTTACACAGAGGACGCGGAGAGCACAGAGAATTAGTTGACGGGCAGGAATGTCTACCCCGCTACAAGTTAAGAGAACCGGTGTGGGCAACGCGAGGCTTGCCCGAGTCGCCACGTTCGATGCGGCCGATGCGGAAGAATTTTTCGCGGCGGCGCTTCAGGTCCGCTTCGACAGATTTCACGTGGGCGGGCGGCACAACGAGGACCATGCCGACGCCCATGTTGAAGGATTGCAGCAACTCGTTGGTCTCGATTTTTCCGAGGGTAGCGAGAAATTTGAAAATGGGCGGAATGGGCCAAGAGGCCAAGTCGATTTGCGCTTTTACTCCGGCGGGAAGGACACGCGGCAAGTTGCCGGGGATGCCTCCGCCGGTGATGTGCGCGAGGGCGGAAACCCATCCGCGGGCGACGATATTTTTGAGCGCGGGGGCGTAGCACAGATGGGGTTTCAAGAGCTCAGCGCCAATTTTGTTTCCTACCTCCGCAACATAGGTGTCCGGCTTCAGGTTGGCGACTTCGAAAACCAGCTTGCGGGCCAGCGAGTAGCCGTTGGTATGCAAGCCGGAGGACGGAAGAGCGAGTAGCGCGTCGCCAGGCTTGACCGATTTGCCAGTGAGGATTTTTTTGCGCTCGACCGCGCCGACGATAAAGCCCGCGAGATCGTATTCCCCCGGAGGATAGAATCCCGGCATCTCGGCAGTTTCGCCGCCAATCAGAGCGCATCCCGCTTTGCGGCAGGAGCGGCTCATGCCTTCAACCAACTGCTCGATTACCGCGGGATCAAGTTTTCCCATGGCGAGGTAGTCGAGAAAGAAAAGCGGCGTGGCGCCCTGGACGAGAATGTCGTTGACGCAATGATTGACGAGGTCGCCGCCGACAGTAGAATGCACACCCATGGCCATGGCGATTTTCAGCTTGGTGCCGACGCCATCGGCGCTGGAGACGAGGACCGGCTCTTTCCACTTTGTGCTGTCGAGGGCGAAGAGCGCGCCGAAACCACCGATACCGCCGAGCACGCCGCTAGTGAACGTGCGGTTGGCGTGGTGCCGGATGCGCTGCTTCACTTCGTCCGCGACGGCGATATTCACTCCAGCATCGGCGTATTTCATCGGGGCAATTCGCTTTCGTTTTAGTCGGGGCGCAGATTCACGCCCGTCGTGCACCATGCGGAATGAATTGCAAGCTGCCGTGGCGGGGCTCACGGCGAAAACTTTTCAGCGCAAAAGCAATACCATGTAGCGGTTGAGCGCCTCGAGCAAGGTTAGCGACTCGCCCGGCTCAAAACAAACGGAACAAGCGCCTCCAGCGCACAGTGCCAGGATGGATGATGGCGTTCGCGTAAGCAAAAAATCGTTCGCGAATCTGGCCCGGCTCCCAGGCATCTTGCCCGACATCGAGAGACATGTAAATCATCACGGGCGTGCCGATAATGTCGTTTCGAGGAACGCAGCCCCAGAAGCGGCTGTCATAGGAGTTGCCGCGATTGTCGCCCATCACAAAATAACACTTGTCCGGCACCTTGAAGGGAATCTTGATATCACCCGGCTCGCTGCGTCCCAGGGTGTAATTTTCGTTGAGCTTCTGGCCGTTGATCCAGACAGCGCCATCGTGAATGTCGACAGTGTCGCCGGGGAGACCGATGACGCGTTTAACGTAGTCAGGTTGATCGGGCGCGAAAGGCGGCTTGAAGATGATGATCTGCTGGCGTTTGGGATCGCGCCAAAGGGAGACGTGCCAGTTGGTGAAGGGGACCCCGGCATCGTAGCCGATGCGGCTCATGATGAGGTGGTCGCCGATGAGAAGAGTATCTTCCATCGAGCCGGAAGGTATGACACGGGCCTGACCGATGGTGCCATTGATTAACAGAAACGCGAGCCCTACCCAAAACCATGCAATGGCTTCGCGCTGCACTCGCTGGCCCATCGGGAGTTTCGGCTCTTCGGCCTTTTTGCCGGTGGCTTTGACCTTTTCTTTGGGGGCATCTTTGCCGACTGATTCTTGCATTGTGTCAGCCTTCACGTTCCACCGCCACAGGCCTCTCGATCAGACCGTCGTCCGGACCGTGTCCATTTGCCGCGTCATGCGCGTTGCCGTTGCTCTCGCGGACTTCTAACTGCACAAGATCCGTGGGATAGACGCCGGTATAACAAGACGTACAGAAGCGGCCTTCGGTGTCATTCACGGCCTGGCGAAGAGCCGGGAGCGAAACATAGCCGAGCGAATCTGCGCCGAGGAACTTGCAAATTTCTTCCGGAGAGTTCGAGGAGGCGATCAACTCCTCACGCGTAGGTGTGTCCACGCCGTAATAGCATGGGGAAATCGTGGGCGGGCAGCTGATGCGCACGTGCACTTCGCGGGCGCCGGCTTCGCGAACCATGCGAACGATTTTGCGGCTGGTGGTGCCGCGGACGATGGAGTCGTCGACGAGAATGACGCGCTGGCCTTCGATCAGGCCGCGAATGGGATTGAGTTTCAGCTTTACCCCAAAATTTCGGATGGCCTGGGAAGGCTCGATGAAAGTGCGCCCGATGTAGTGATTGCGAATCAAGCCCATGCGGAACGGAATTTTGGATTCGAGCGCGTACCCGACGGCGGCTGGTACGCCGGAATCGGGAACGGGCACGACGATATCGGCGTCAACGGGATGCTCGCGCGCGAGCAGTCGGCCGAGGGCTTCGCGGCTTTCGTTGACGCTGCGGCCAAAAATGATGCTGTCCGGACGCGCAAAATAGACATGCTCGAAAATGCACTGCTGACGCTGTTTTTCTGGAGCGAAGTGAATCGACTCGATGCCGGAGCGCGAGATACGCACCATTTCGCCAGGCTCGATTTCGCGAACATATTGGGCGTTGAGCAGATCGAACGCGCACGTCTCCGAAGCGACCAGCCAGGCTTCTCCACCGGTGGGCAGAGGGAGACGGCCGAGAACGAGCGGGCGGAAGCCACGTGGGTCGCGCACGGCAATGAGTTCATCTTGCGTAAGGACAAGCAGAGAGTAAGCGCCTTCGACTTGATTGAGCGCGTCGCCGAGAGCACCGGAGAGATTGCGGGCTTGCGAGCGCGCGATGAGATGGACGATGACTTCCGTGTCGCTGTTCGTTTGGAAGATGGAGCCGCGATGCTCGAGTTTGCGCCGCCACTCAGCGGCGTTGGTGAGGTTGCCGTTGTGGCCGAGCGCGACTTTGCCCTTGTTACAATCGATCATGATGGGCTGTGCGTTGAGAAGTGCTTTATCGCCGGCGGTGGAATAGCGCGTGTGGCCGATAGCGAGTGTTCCCGGAAGCTTGGCGAGCACGCTGGGCTGAAAAATTTCCTCGACTTCGCCCATGGCGCGATGAAGGTAGAGATCAGAGCCGTCGCTGGAAACGATACCAGCGGATTCCTGGCCGCGATGCTGGAGCGCGTAAAGCCCAAGATAGGCGAGGTTGGCGGCTTCGGGATGGCCGAAGACGCCGAAGACACCACACTCGTCGTGGAAATGATCGTCGGCGAAAGCGAGCTTTTCCGTCATTTTGCGACTAACGTATTCTCAAGCGAATTGGCCCAGATACTGCGCAGTGCGTCGAGGGGGGAATCGACTACCGCGCTCCCCTTATATTCGATGCGGAGCGCGTTGCCAAGATGCACTTTGCCGATTTCGCGCGCCCCAACACCATATTGTCTCGCAGTTGCGAGAACGGCGGCAAGTTTTGTCGGGGAGACGGAGACGACGCAACGGGCCCCGCGTTCGTGGAAGAGGGCAAATTCGAGGGATGCGTCTTCGTCTAAAGATATGCGCGCCCCCAGGCCCGCAGTGGCGAAACAGGATTCGGCGAGCGTGACGGCAATGCCTCCGTCGGAGACGTCGTGGGCAGATTGCACAGATCCTTCGGAAGCGAGCGCGACCAGGCAATCGATTAAGCGTTTTTCGGCGGCAAGATCGATAGCTGGCGGTTCACCGGAAACTATGCCTCCGACCGCTTTGGAATATTCGGACGAAGAGAATTCGCGGGCGGCGTCAGACATTAGATTACCTTGTAGGGGCACGGCATGCCGTGCCCGGTCCAATGGGGTATCGGGATTCGTACCATCAAGAAGGACGATGACGTCGCCCTCGGCGCGGAAAGCAATTTTCAGGACGCGGGAAGCGTCTTCGAGAATTCCGAGAATGCCGATGACTGGAGTCGGGTAAATGGACTTGCCGAGGGTCTCGTTGTAGAAGCTGACGTTGCCACCGGTGATGGGCGTGCCGAGTTCGTTGCAGGCGACAGTGAGCCCGTCGATGGCTTCGCTGAATTGCCACATGACTTCGGGCTTTTCGGGGCTACCGAAATTGAGACAATTTGTGGCGGCAATGGGTCGCGCGCCGGAAGTGGCAACGTTGCGCGCGGCTTCGGCGACGGCATGCATTGCGCCGACGCGGGGATTCAACTGGCACCAGCGGCCGTTGCCGTCCGTAGCCAGCGCCAGGGCGCGTTTTACGATTCCAGTTTGCGGATCTTTGATGCGCACGACGGCAGCATCACTCGCGCCGGGGCCGGCGAGCGTGTTGGTGCGAACGCTCGTGTCGTACTGCTCGGTGATCCAACGCTTTGAGGCGATGGCCGGTGATGCAAGCAGCTTTGCAAAATTCGCTGTGAGGTTGGCGCCTTCGGGAGCAAACGAAAACCAATCCGCAGACGTTTCGTGGCGCAGGGGCGGTTGCGCGATGGGGCGCCTATAGACCGGGCCTTCTTCGGCGAGCGGATGCGCGGGAATTTCCGCGGCGACTTGCCCATGATTCAACACTTTTGCGATGCCGCCGTCGGTGACGGTGCCAACGACCACCGCATCGAGTCCCCACTTTTTGAAAACGTCGAGGACTTCGCGCTCGCGTCCTTTTTCCGCAACAAGGAGCATACGCTCCTGCGATTCGCTGAGCATGATTTCGTACGGAGTCATGCCGGTTTCGCGCTGAGGAACTTTGGCGAGATCGATCTCGATGCCGGTGCCCCCGCGGGAAGCCATCTCCATCGTCGAGCAGGTGAGACCGGCGGCGCCCATGTCCTGAATGGCGACAACCGCACCCGTCTGCATGGTTTCAAGGCAGGCTTCAAGTAACAATTTTTCCATAAACGGGTCGCCGACCTGCACGTTTGGCCGTTTTTGTTTGGATTCTTCTGTGAACTCCGCCGATGCGAGCAGCGACGCTCCGTGAATCCCGTCGCGGCCTGTCTTTGCGCCGACATAAATGACGGGATTGCCGATGCCCTTCGCTTTGGCGAGGAAAATCTCTTCTTTGCGGGCGATGCCGAGCGCGAGCGCATTGACCAGCGGATTTTGCGAATAGCACGGCTCGAACCCAACTTCTCCGCCGATCGTTGGAACGCCAAAACAATTTCCATAGTGGCCGACACCGCGAATCACGCCATCGAGAATGCGCCGATTCTTGGCGGCGTCTTCGTCACTAGTGCCTTTGCCCGAGGAAATTTCGCCGAAGCGCAGCGAATCGAGAATCGCAATGGGGCGCGCGCCCATCGTGAAAATGTCGCGCAGAATGCCGCCGACGCCGGTCGTCGCGCCCTGAAACGGTTCGACGTAGCTAGGATGGTTGTGCGATTCGATTTTGAACGCGGCGACAAGGCCATCACCAATATCCACGACGCCAGCATTTTCGCCGGGACCCTGCACGACCAGTTTTCCGCGCGTAGGTAAGCGCTTCAGGTGCACTTTGCTGGATTTGTAGGAACAGTGCTCGCTCCACATTACACTGAAAATGCCCAGCTCGGTGATGTTGGGATCGCGTCCGAGGATTTGCTGAATGCGCGCGTACTCGTCGCGCGTCACGCCATGTTCGGCGGCGATTTCCAGAGTCACTTTGATTTCGGCGCTAGCAGTAGCCATTTTTCGTATCGTGGCCCTTCATTCGATTTTCTTTTCCTGGTAACGCTCGAAACCAGCAGGCCATTCGCCGGCCGGAATGCCGCGTTCCTCGGCGTCCATCACCGGTTTGCGCATTTCCACATCATTCGAGACCCGAAGAAAGGCTCGAAATTCACCCCAAACGGCAAGACCGCAAGCCGAACCATCCGCCGCCCAGCCAATGTCCACGACGTCTTCATCAACAATAACGTTCGCACGATTGTAGATGTGTGCGGATTTCAAGATCGCGCGCTGCTTCGCACTATAGAGATAAAACCAGCCGGTTTCCGCGGCATCTTCGAACACCGCAAAAATGTCTTCCGCACCCGGCGCATACAGCATGAAACTACTGTCCTGCTCTCCGAGCGGTACATCTTGGAACTTCGGAATGACTATATCCGACCCCGGTTTCTTTGCCTCTCCCTGCCAGTGCAACTTCCGCGCGCGGACAAATTCTTCGTAGCTTAGTTCAGAGAGTTCTTCATTCATCGCATCGCTCAATGCGAGAGTGATTTGAGCACGGCTGGGAAGTGTTCCGTACTACACCTGCACGCTTCACGCCGTGGCCTTTGCAGCGCCAACGAGCGCTTCGACCATCGACTTGAAGATGACCAGGCCGTCGGAAGAGCCGAGGGCGGTTTCCACGGCGCGTTCGGGATGCGGCATAAGTCCGGCAACATTACGTTCGCGATTGCAAATACCGGCGATGTTGTTCATCGAGCCGTTCGGATTGCCCGCGGCGTCATCCGAACCATCGGGAGTCGTGTAGCGGAAAATGACCTGGCGATTTTTCTCGAGGTCCGCGAGCGTCGCATCATCGCAGGTGTAGTTTCCATCGTTGTGCGCAATGGGAACCTTCAAAATCTGCCCGCGCTGCGCGGCGTTCGTGAACGGCGTGTCGGTATGCTCCACGCGAATGTAAACGTGCCGGCAGATGTAGCGGAGGCCGCTGTTGCGCATCATCGCGCCGGGCAACAAGCCTGCTTCGAGCAGAATCTGGAAACCATTGCAGATACCGAGGACCATGCCACCGCTGTTGGCGAATGTTTCGACGGACTTCATCACCGGCGAAAAGCGCGCGATTGCGCCGGTGCGCAAATAGTCGCCGTGAGCGAATCCACCTGGCAGGATAATGGCGTCGCAATTCGCAAGGTCCCGCGATTGGTGCCAGATGAATTCAACCGGCTTGTGCAGGACATTTCCGATGGCGTAAAACGCGTCGTGGTCGCAATTGGAACCGGGAAAAACGACGACTCCGAATTTCATTGCGTATTGGCTCCGTATAGCATTCGGGGAGCTCCTATTTTAGCACACGCGCAACCCTGAAGAGCATTTCGAAGTTTTCGAGAGCGGAGCCACATGAAAGGAAAAACTATTTTCTAAAAATCCAGGCAAGACCGAACAAGAACCCCGCGACGACAAGAACTCCAAGAATCGCGTAGCCCAACAGCAACAATTCCTTCTTTAAGAGTTCGCGCTGGCTTAAATTCTCCCTGCGTCTTTGCTCGCGAGAGTATTTGAGCCAGCTAGATAGTTCAAAAAGTGCCAAAAATCAGTTTCCTTTCGTCTGGAAGCTCGTCATGCACCAAACGCTCACAGGGACGGCAGGAAGGGAATCTTGACTCGGCTTCCGGAAGGACGACTTACTTGCGTTTTTTCGCCGAGCGCCGCGAATTCTCGTTTTTTTCCGGAAGGTTTGGACTTCTTCGGATTTTCGCTGGCGGCCAATTCTCGCCGTTTTTTGGAGGCCCAGCCAGGCTTGTTGGCTTGGCGACCGCGTGCAATCGCCAGCGCATCCGCAGGAACATTATCCGTGATCGTGGAACCCGCTGCCATATACGCGCCATCGCCAATGCGCACGGGCGCCACCAGCGCGCTATCGCTTCCGATAAACACCTTGTTGCCGATCGATGTGGGGAACTTATGGAAACCGTCGTAGTTGCAGGTGATCGTCCCTGCTCCTATATTCGATTTTGCGCCTATTTTCGTATCGCCGAGATACGTCAGATGCATCGCCTTGGTTCCTTCGCCGATGGTGCTCTTTTTTAGCTCGACGAAATTGCCGATGCGCGCGCCCGCTTTCAAATGATTGTCCGGGCGCAAGCGCGCAAACGGCCCGATGATCACGCCATCATCCAGGCGGCTTTGCGCCACAACGCAATGCGGCTCGACGGTCACGCCGTCGCCCAGCAGCGCATCCATGAGCACGCTGCCAGTGCGGATTGTGCAGCGCGCTCCTATCTTTGTTTTTCCAAGAAGTTGCACACCCGCTTCGATCACCGTGTCTTCGCCGGCAGTGACTTCCGGATCGATCAGCACCGTCTCCGGCAACTGAATCGTAACGCCCGCGTCCATCAGCGCCGCGCGTTTCCGTTCGCGAAATACGCGGTCGACTTCCGCCAGGTCCGCGCGCGTGTTGCAACCCAGAATTTCGCGCGAATCTGGAGCGACTTCCGCAAGCACCGTCTCTCCGGCGGCCGTAAGAGTTGCGATCGTATCCGTAAGATACAGCTCGCGATGCTTGTTATTGGGCTTTACGTGAGCCAGGGCAGACCAGAGCTTGTCCAACGTGAAGCAGTAGATCGCGGAGTTGATTTCGTTCAGCTCGCGCTGCTCCGGCGTAAGCTGCGATTCTTCCACGATCGCTCCAACCGTCGTTTCGGACTTACGCAAAATGCGCCCGTAGCCCGACGGATCAGCCAACACCGCCGTCAAAATCGTGGCCGCTGCGTTTCCGGCGCGATGCGCGGCAACAAGCGCTTTGAGCGTTTCCGTGCGCACCAGCGGCGCATCCCCTGGCAACACAACCGCAAGTTTCGCCCTGCCTAACGCCCGCCGCGCCACCTGCATCGCGTGTCCAGTGCCGTGCTGCGGCTGCTGCAGAACCGTTTCCGCCCCTAGCGGCTCAACCACTGGCGCTACCTGCTCCGCCTGATGCCCCACCACTACCACTGTCTGTTTCGCCCCTAACGGTGCACACGCACGGACCACATGCTCAACGAGCGTGCGCCCTCCCGCCCGGTGCAATACCTTCGCAAGGCTGGATTTCAGCCGGGTGCCTTTTCCCGCCGCAAGAATGACAATGGCCAGATCGTGATTAGACATGAGGCTTCTATTCTCGCCTCACAGCCTCGTTTTTGACAATCGCGGTAAGAAAACCTGCGTCACAATGTGTTCTGGGCGTCATAGCTTTACTTCCATTCGCTAGCAAACGTGGAG
Source organism: uncultured Acidobacteriota bacterium (assembly GCA_963718785.1). GTDB lineage: Bacteria > Acidobacteriota > Terriglobia > Acidiferrales > UBA7541 > Acidiferrum. The sequence continues at coordinate 931,201 of CAVQZW010000002.1, forward strand.
CTTTCAGGCGAACCGCCAAGCGTGACTAGTCGGTTGCAGGTGCAGGAGAGAGTGTGGTCAGACGGACTTCACGTTCCACGGGCGCCGTTTCGGCCGTCGTAATCGTCCAAAGCGATGGGTCGGCCAGTAGACGGCTTACAAGCTGCGTGTGCAGCGCGTGGCCAGCTTTGTAGGCCTCCACCCGCGCCAGCAAGGGCAACCCCGCCAGCGCCAAATCCCCAATCAAATCCAGCGCTTTGTGACGTCCAAACTCATCCGGAAAGCGCAGCGGCCCGTTCATGACGCCATCGTTGGTCAAGACGATCGCGTTTTCCAGCGATCCACCACGAATCAAGCCCATCGAGCGCAACGGCTCGATATCCCGCTCGAAACAAAACGTCCGCGCACGCGCCAGCAACTGCCGGAAAGTTTCCGGATTGACCACCATCTCGACCTCTTGCTGGCCCACCAGCGGATGCGGGAAATCCACGTAGCAACGCACGCGAAACTCGTCCGCGGGATAAATGCCGATGCGGCGGTCGCCTTCCTCGACTTCCAACGGTTTCAAGACTTTCAAAAATCGTCGCTTGCGGCGGAGTTTGCGCACTCCGGACTTTTCCAGCAATTGCATGAACGGCTCGGCCGAACCATCCAAAATGGGAATTTCGATCGAATCGATGTCGATGAAAATGTTGTCTATACCGCAGGAATAGATCGCTGCCAGAAGATGTTCCGTGGTGGAAAGCAGCACGCCTTGCTTCATCAAACTGGTGGCGTAGCTGACGCGGGCGACATTGTGGCCCTGTGCTTCAATCGGAAAATTGTCGAGGTCTGTGCGGCGGAAGACGATTCCCGTATCAGCCGGCGCGGGGAGTAGGCGGAGGTGTCCAAACACTCCGGTGTGAAGACCCACACCTTCAGCGGAGGCCCCTCGCGCTATCGTAGATTGATACATTGATCCCCGCTACAGACTAGCATGTTGTTGACCAGCGTTTCACCGGTTTGTCCATATTTTTCAGTAACTTATAGGAACACCGAGGCCTGATTATTGTCTCAGTGTGTCTATTTGGCATCATTTAGCCTGATGGGCGTGTCTTCCACCCAACCCACCTCTCCTCCTGCCTCCAGTCTGGCCGCAACCCCGCGTTATTCTCAGGCTTCCCTTCTCATTCCCCGCGCGTCCCATCTCCTGAGAGTGGTATAATGGGAGTTCTGTTTTCGGCAACTTCCGCGTTGATTTCGAAGGGCACAGGTGAGGCATGAATCGAGCGGCTCGCATCGGGGTTCTTTGCGTATCGGTCGTCATATTTTGTTACGCCGGACTGGGTCATGTCCTCGGCCGCACGCCGGATGACAAAGCATACAAATCGCTGACGGTCTACAGCGAAGTGCTGCAAAAAATCCAGCAAGATTACGTCGATGAACCTAATCTCCACCTGGTGACGACGGGCTCCCTCCACGGACTTCTCGAATCGCTCGATGCTCAGTCCAGTTACTTGACCGCGCGCGAATACGCCGAATACAAACAAAAGCAAGCTGGCAATGTGACTGGCGACGCGGGACTCACTCTGAGCAAGCGCTTCGGCTACATCATCGTGGTTTCTGTTCTGCCGGACAGCCCTGGCGAAAAAGCCGGCATCCATAGCGGCGACATTTTTGAATCCGTCGCGGGGTTTACGACCCGCGATATGTCCGTCGGCCAAGCCATGAATTTTCTGCGAGGCCAGGCAGGCACCGGTGTGAAAGTGGGCGTCATCCGCCGCGGCAAAGCTGATCCTGATGCAGTAGACCTTGTACGCGAAAAGCTCAGCCCGGCAAAGATCGTCGTTGCAAAGGCTGACCCGGATATTCTCGTCCTCCGTTTGCCATCTCTCGAAACGGGGCGCGCTGACGAAATTCGTTCCCGCCTGCTGGATGCGGAAAAGCAGGGCATCCACAAGGTCATTCTGGATGTTCGCGAATGCGGCCGCGGCCCAGTTTCGGAAGCCATTGCCGTTGCAAAGCTTTTTGTCTCGTCCGGGAATCTGTCGGCAATGCGCGGCCAAACGGTTTCCCCGCAAATATTCTCAGCTGACCCCAATAAAGTGGTTTGGAAAGCTCCTGTTTCCGTGCTGATTGACGCTACGACCTCCGGTGCCGCTGAAGTGCTGGCATCCGCCATGATTGCCACCCACCGAGGTGATGTGGTGGGTGAACGCACGTTTGGACTGGCTTCCGAGCAAAAGCTGATTTCACTGGATGACGGCGCGGCGCTCTTTCTGACTGTCGCGAATTATTACAATGCCGACGGAAAGTCCATCCTCGAGGAAGGCGTTCTACCTTCGGAAGTCGTCCGCGCTTCCGCAGAAGACGAATCCGACACCAGCGATGACGATAACGGTTCGGCCGATGCTCAGAAAGAACCTGTTCCGCCTCGCCCCTTGTCGCCCGAAGATCCCATCTACCGCAAAGCCCTCGAACTCTTGAAGGCTCCGCAGAAAAAAGCCGCCTAGCGTTCTGTGTCCGTTAGGCGCCCTGCTATAACTCAAATCTTTGCGTTCCAAACTGGTCGCCGCATAAACCTGCGCGCGACGATCCCGCTGGTCTTGCTACTTGCCGTGGCTCTTTTCTCCTGGGGCTGTAAGAAAGAAGTGCAAAAACATCTCTCCCCCGGGCAGGTTCACGCAATTACCCGCGAAATGATGCATGCCTCCGCAGGCTTCGGCAAGCAGCCAGGAGACATCGCCTCGCACTTACAGTTTGATGGCACGCATACTGGCCGGGCGGATCACTTGTTTGTTGTACTGTCCCCGGGCGCCTCAGACCAGACACAGCGCGAATCCATCGCCAGTCTCATCCAGGCTCTGGACGGCGTCGCCACCTCAAATAATCTGACGCGCGACGCAGAAACTAGTTCCGGCGCGCTGCTAAGGCTCGACTACCGCAGTGCCGGCGTGATCACCAATTCGGTCCATATCATCTTGCCCAGGGCCGCTCGCTCTTCTGCCTCTGGCTCTTCCCATCAGGGAGAGAAGAACGGCTCCGCGCAGTTGGCGATCATTCTGGATGACTTAGGCAGCGATCGCGCCGCAGCCGATGCGATTTTCGCTTTGCCGTATCCCCTGACCATCTCCGTCCTGCCCAATCACGCGCATTCCACCGAGATCGCCAAAGAAGCGCATCGCCGCGGCTATGAAGTCATGCTGCATCTCCCCATGCAATCGGTCGCAAACGAAACGCCCGAAGCTCAAGAACTCCAACCGGGCATGCCTGCCGACGATATTCCAGTGCTTTTCGAACAGATGATGCAGAGCGTTCCGAACGCGGCAGGCGTCAACAATCATCAAGGCTCGCAAGCCACCGCCGATGCAGCCCTCATGGAAGAGCTGATGCCCGTTCTTCAAAAATGGAATCTCTTCTATGTGGATAGTCGAACGACCGCTGCAACTGTCGCGTTCGATACCGCGCAACGCCTCGGAGTGCGCTCGGCGTTTCGAAACGTTCCCTTCCTCGATGATGTCGCCGAAGTCTCGGCAGTGCACAAACAACTCGAATTGGCTCTCCGCGGCGCAAAAGAAAAAGGGCAAGCCATCGCCATCGGTCATCCCCACCCCGCGACTCTACAAGCACTCAGCGAAGTTCTGCCGCAGGCGGAGGCGCGCGGCGTACATCTCGTATACGTTTCGGAGCTCGTGCACTGAACTTCTTTAACCTCGGGTTAGTTCGTATACGGGCGTCTTCTTTGCTGGATACATCCTGTCAAATACAAAAAAGAAAACAGCCAGTATCAGGAAATCGATAACGCTGCCTTCAGGTCCAGGTGTTCCACCCGTCAGCCAGGCTGGTCCGTGCAGCGATGCGTTCGAAAGATGGCCCGGGAAAATCATTCCGCTGTCTGGAACGGAAAAAAGAAAAGTCTCGCCGAAATCGAACGTCGCATGCATGCCGATCGCGAACCACAAGCTCCCTGTTCGCTTCACCGTGAAACTCCAGAAGAGCCCCACGAAAACGACGCCGGCCACGCCGACCCAACCTTCGCCGGTATTTTGTATATGGACAGCTCCAAACGAAACGGACATCAGAACAGCCGCCGGCCAAAAACCGATGCCATCCGCCACCGTGTATAGCGCATACCCACGAAACAGGAATTCCTCGAACAAGCCCACCACTACAAAAAATACGCCCCAAAACAGCCCCCACTTGGCGATCGCTGTTCCGTGCTCTGCCAGGCTTCCGAAAGAATACCCGCCCATTGCCGCAATGAGGCCGATCAATACGAGAATCTCGCACAAGCCAAACGCACAACCCAGCCAGAGCTCTTTCCCTAACGCATTCCTCAATGGCAGTCCATACGCTCCCATCTGCCGTTTCTCGATCCTGGACATGATCCAGGCCGCGAGTAACGCGGATAGAAAGCTTGCCAGTTCGCCGAAAAACTGAAACCGGGAAGAGAGGACGCCGCGCGCTGGATGCATCAATGCGCCGAGAAGAAAAGTGGAGACAATCAGGAACGCAAGAAAAAGGACGGCGTAAATCAACAGCCGCCAACCTGCTCGCAAACCCGTCTCATTCCAGAACAGATTGCCGCGAAAATCACTTGCGGACCGCGTCGAAACTGTCTCTACTTCGCGCGGGGTGCCAAAAAAGTCGTCGCCCATTCATCGCTCCAACGGAACTCGCACCAGCCGCTTCACTTTCAGACGCTCGCTGAAGTGCGCCGTAAGCAAGTACTAGTTCTCACGCGAAGCACCTCCTTCGGCTCTGGATGCAATGGGTCTGCTGAGTGGGGACTAAAATAGCACACACCTGCGAAGCAGCTCAGAGTTCTGTTCCTTAAGCCAACTGGTTGCTTGGTTCGAAGTTCTTTAGCGCGAGGGAAGGTTAGCCTGCGTCAAGCGGATTGCCGCCGCTCCTAGAATGCGTCGGCTCTTCTTTTCTTGAATAAACACGACCGCGCGCAAATTTGCTACATTCCACTTTGCATCCAGTTTCACGGCCGGCTGTGCAGTGAAACCTTCCTCGCCGCTCTTTCCAATTGTGCCAATCACCCGGAACTCCCGCAGTACCGGCGAATGCTGTAAATCTTTACCGTTGTTCTCTCCACCTTTTACAGAAGAGCGCAAACCGCTTTCCGTGATCGCCACGATGACTTCCGCCGTATCCTTGGGACTGACGCTCAGAGACTTCTCAATGCTCACCTTAAGAGCCACTGATTTGTTCTCGACCGGCGAAACTTGGCTGATTTCTACCCTGGCTTTTCGGTTCGTCGCCGCTTTCTCAATCTCCTGCCGGGCCGTTCCTCCCCGGCTCCCGACAAATCCCGTCGTCCCATCCACCACCATTTGTGGGGTGTAGGCACTGCCATTGTGGAGCGTCCCGGCGTAGTCATTCTGGCGGGCAGTCCAGGTGGACGATGAATAGGGATCTTTCCAACCCAATTCGTCCCAGTAATCTACGTGCTCCTCGATGGCTATGATCTCGGCCGATCCTAGCGGCTGCTTGGCATCAAGCTCCGCCAAAAGTGCGTCTGCCGGTGGGCAACTCGAACATCCTTCTGAGGTGAAAAGCTCTACAACCACCGGCTCCCGGCCAGCTGCCGCTTGCCTGCCTTGACCTCGGATCACCAAGCACGCCCCAAACCCCATACACGAAAGGACTGCAAGGGCGATCCCAGCGGACGCTGTGGACTTATTGCTCATAGGAAAGTCTCTGACTGCCACCTCAATCTGATGCTGCACAAGTCTCGAAAGAACCTTCTTGGGTGCACAAAAAGAAGTTCGCACCCCTTAACCGTCATGATATATTTAACCGGTTATGAAAGAAAATCGGAATAACAACCCTTTCTAACCGGTTTCGCGAGGCACACCCCATGCCCGTTTCTTCCAATTCTTCGGATCTCATCGGTGGCAGGCTCTCTCTTGACTTCCTCAACGAGCTCTCTCCTTCGTCCGATTTCTCCTGGCAAGAACTACTCCGATTCCTCCTTATCACTCGAATCATCTCCTCGGAACGAAGCGCCCAATTGCTCTCCTTATCCGATGCCGACCCCCAAAGCGCCGATGCGCTCCTCGGTAGAGCCCAGAGGCTTCACGCTGCCCTTCATCGCTCCTTGCTTTGCCTTCTTGACAAAGAGCCACTGCAGCGAGATTGGGTGGAGCCGATCAATGAAGTCCTCCGCATCACCGAAGGCCATGACGAACTCCTCCAGATGAACGGTAAATGGGGCTTGGAATTCGTCGCTCGCGAAGGCGGTTTAGACTGGCTCCTTGCCGCCATCGCCCGTTCGGCCGCCGAGCTCATCGCGGAAGGTGTAACCTCCCGCCTTCGCGTCTGTTCCAACCCGGAATGCGGCCTCTTTTTCTACGACACGTCTCGCACCCGCCGGCGCCGCTGGTGCTCCATGTCCCGTTGCGGCAATCGCCACAAAGTGGCCGCCTTCTCTCGCCGCCATTCGGCAACCAATCACTGAGCAAGATAAATGTGCCGGCACCGCGAAGTCTCGCGAGCCTACTTTACATACTTTGGCGATTCGCCCTTGGACCACGGATCGTAACTGTGTGCGAAAGCCAGTCTGTCCGCCAAAGGCGGGTGAGAGTAGAGCCAGATCGTTATAAATTCGGGAGGATTTGGGTCTGCCAAATCGACTTCTCCCAGCACTTGAAAGGACTGCGCAGCAACCTCGGAAGAATCCGGGATAATCCCGTGCGTGACCTCCAGTCCGTAGACGTCAGCGGCATGCTCCTGCATCCTCGAAAACCCGTTTGATACCGGTGCCAGCAAAAACACCCCGATCTCCACCAGCATCAGCAGCGCGGCAAGCGCCGCCCAATCCTCCGGTCCATAAATTCTCCAATCCCCGCCCCAGCGGCCGAGCGCCCAATGCAGCGAGCGATACAGCGCGTAAAACCCAACCAGCATCAACGCCGCTGCAAACAAGAATCCTTTCCAAATGTGCCCGAGCACATAATGTCCCAGCTCATGCCCCACGATGAAGAGCGTCTCGTTGGGCGTCGCCTTCTGAATCGTCGTGTCCCAGACCACCACGCGCTTCGACGCACCTACTCCCGTCACATAGGCATCCACCGCATTGGTCTTCTCGCTGGCTCTCATCAGAAACATGCGCTCCGCCGGTATCGGCACCCCCGCATGTCTGGTCAAATTCTCGATGTTCGCGACCAATTGAGGCTGCGTGGCTTGCAAGGGCTCGAATTTATTGAACATCGGATCGATAAGCCAGGGGCTGATGAACACAAAGAAAAGCACCACCGGCAGCGCCGCACACCACAGATACAGCCACCAGCGCCGCGGGCTGCGCCGCATCAGAGAGGAAAGGATGAGCGCAAAAATCAGCGCGAATCCCACCATCAACAATTGTTCCTTGCTCCAATCCGAGAACCACGATCGCCAATTCTGCACTGACATTTCATAGCGCAGCGAAAGCACGTGTCCATACAATCGCAGCGGCAGAGCCACCAAATCCACGCTCAAAACCAGCAGCGGGACAAAAATCAGCGCCTGCATCCATTTCGTGTCACTGACGGTCTCCGCCCAATTCCGGAACTTCGCCGCAATCCCAAGCCGCAAAAAGAGGAGGAGCGCTAGAACGTTGAGCAGGACGGAAACGAAATACATGGTGTACGCCGCGCGCGAATATGTGACCGCTTTTTCGTAGCGTTCGTGCGAGAGAACGTATTCTCCGCTTTTTGTTTGTTGAGCCGCCGCGGCTGGGGCTGTCTGTGCTTGAGGAGGTGCTGCGGGCGCCGGTAAATTCTGCGCGAGACGCGGCTGCGCATCTTGCTTGGCCTCTACTGGCGTGCGCGCGTAAATCTCAGCGGATAAAGCCAAGCCTATAAATAACAGAACACCGAAACGGTGAAAACGGACACACCGCTCCATCCAGACCTCCTCGCATACCATTCCACCGAAACACTCGTGCGTTACCGACCAGGGCCGCACGCGGCGGGAGTATGCCGCACGGCAAGCCAACGCGCAAGATACGATGTGACAAACAACGGAAGGACGAATGCGGAGGCTCGAAAGAGCACGGGCAACTCCTGCGTTCTACCGAGGTGCGCCCGCGGCTACCGAAAAGTGAGCCGTCTTCAGGCAGTAATTTCGCACCGAACCCGTCGTAGCCAATCCAATGTGCACGATCGAGGTCCAGCGCTCCAGCTTGTGATGCCCGTACCGATGAAACAAGTACGACGCGCCGATCGATACTCCCGTCGCCGACGCTTCTATCGCCGCAAAGGCCGCATGATCGTCCACGACATCATTCGTCAACAAAATCTCCTGTCGCCCGCGTCGCCGCATGTTCAAAGTCGAAAAATAATCCAGCGTCCGCGAAGCCCCTACTCCCGCGAACAACCAATCGTTTTCCTTATCCCAAAACCGATGTTCTTTCTGTCGCGCGACTTCATTCCGAGTACTTGAATTGGATGGACTTGCGCCAACTGCCGCGCCCCTGGGCGAACTAGACTGTTGCGCTTCCCCCTCGGGCGGGCCGGGCTGCTGCGCTTCTCTTTCTTGCGCACGTGAAGCTCCCGCCCAACAACTCATCAAGCTGGACGCCACCAAGAACATCGCTACACGCCGACCTATTTTTCGATTTCTACTCATCCGCGCGACCTTGTTGGTCCTCGTATAGCGAACCAAACGAGTATATTCGACAGTATCTCTGCTCTGGCCTGCCTTCCTTTCTCTCACTTATTTTCCCCTGTCTGCCCTAGTTGCCGCATTCGTAGCAGTTCTGCCCTCCCCAATTGTCCCCGGAGATGCGCGGCGGTATGCTTGGATTTACGACGGCCCATAGCCCGAGGGGTAGAAAACCATGTCACGCCGCATCGCTTTGCGCTTCGCCCTTGCTGTCTTGATCGCCGCGCCCGCGTTTCCTCTGCTAGCCTTTGCACAATCTCAGGGCGCACAAACTCAGGATTCGCAAAATCAGTCTGTTGCCGACGCCGCCCGTCGCGCTCGCGAGCAAAAGAAAGCTGCTGCCAAGCAACCCTCTCCGGTCATAACGGATGACACTCTGAAGCGCTCCGCACCCGCTGCACAGGCCGCCAACGAGCCCTCCCCCGCACCCACTTCCGAAGCCGCACCGGCTGCCGCCCCAGTTCCTACAACTCAACCCTCCGCAGATTCCTCCAGCGCGTCGGATGCCAACGCCGCTCCCGTTCCCGCTGAGCAACCCGCTCCCGCCGCGGAGGCCGATAAAAAGGCAAATGATTCCGCCGAACTGGCCGCCCTGAAGCAACAGCTCGCCGAAGAGCAAAAAGGTCTGGAACTTCTTCAGCGTGAGCTTTCCTTGCAGCAAGACACCTACATTTCCAATCCCGATCACTCCCACGACACCGCCGGAAAAGCCAAGCTCGACGCCATGCTCCAGCAAATTACCGGCAAGCAGCAAGCCCTCGACGCGCTGAAGGCCCAACTCGCCGCTCTCCAATCATCCGCTTCCAGCGCGCCACCAACTCCACCCAATCCGCCGCAATTCTAATCTCCAGGAAACTCTCTCCCTCGCGGATTCCTTCCCGCCGTTCCTTACGCGTTTCTCGATTTTCGTAAACTTTTTAGCCGTCTTTCTCGTATTCTCTGCAAGCACAAGCGGGCAGCTCTCTCCGCAGGACGGACTCTCAATGCAACTGACAGTAGAAGATTTAAGCAAAAACTATCGCGGTGGTGTGCAAGCACTCCGTAGCGTCCACCTTCCCTTGAAACCCGGAGTTCTCGGCCTCCTCGGCCCCAATGGCGCCGGTAAATCCACCCTCATGCGCATTCTCGCCACGATCACGCTACCCTCCTCCGGTCGCGTACTCTGGAACGACGCCGACATCGCCCGCAATCCCGACGTGCTCCGCGGCGTCCTCGGCTATCTTCCTCAGGACTTCGGCGTTTACCCCAATCTCAGTGCCATCGAATTTCTCGACTATCTCGCCGCCGTAAAAGGTATTCCCGCCGCGGCTGCCCGCCGCCGCATCTCGGAACTCCTCGCCCTCGTCAATCTCGCTGACGCCGCCAAGCGTCCTCTCGGCGGTTATTCCGGCGGCATGCGCCAGCGCGTCGGCATCGCGCAAGCGCTCCTCAACGATCCGCAACTCCTCATCGTCGATGAACCCACCGCCGGCCTCGATCCCGAAGAGCGTGTCCGCTTCCGCAATCTTCTCTCCGAACTTTCCGGCGAGCGCATTGTCATTCTTTCGACGCACATCGTCTCCGACGTCGAAGCCGTCGCCACCAGCATCGCCATTCTCGCGCACGGCCAGCTTCTCGCTCACGGTGCTCCCGAAACTCTTCTCTCGCAAGTCACTGGAAAAATTTGGGAAGTGGTTGTCCCCAGCGCCGAGCTTCCCGCTCTTCGCGCAAATCACCTCGTTAGCAGCACCGCCCATCGCAGCGATGGCGTTCACGCCCGCGTCGTTGCCAACACTTCCCCTTCGGCCTCCGCTCGCCCACTCGAGCCTTCTCTCGAAGACGCCTACCTCGCCGTCCTCGCCACTCAACGCAACAGCGCCACGAACGCCGCCGGTGTCGCTGCGTGAACGCTCCGCGCGCCATCCTCGCTATCGCACGCGCCGATTTTCTCGAACGCGTCCGCCGCTATAGTTTTCTTCTCACTCTCTTATTCGCCGTTTTCCTCGGCTACCTCGCCGCCACCGGCCGAATCACTCTTCACCTCGGCGACTACCGCGGCGTCTACACCTCCGCGTGGATCGGTGGTCTCGTTTCGGTCGTCACTACCTGTTTCGTCTCCCTCGTCGGCTTTTACATCGTCAAGAACGCCATCGACCGCGACCGCCAAACCGGCGTAGGCCAAATCCTCGCCGCCACACCACTCTCAAGAATTTCCTACGCCCTCGGCAAATTCCTCAGCAATCTCGCGGTCCTCTCCTCTATGGTCGTTGTACTCGCCATCGCCGCCGTCGCTATGCAATTCTTCGCCGCGGAAGATCCTCATCTCGACACCATCGCCTTGCTCGCTCCGTTTCTGCTCATCGCACTGCCTGCCATGGCTCTCACCGCTGCCCTCGCTCTCCTCTTCGAAACGCTTCCGCTTCTTCGTGGCGGTCTCGGCAACGTTGCCTGGTTTTTTGTCTGGGCCATACTCGGCATCGGCCTTCCGGAACTCTCCGGCAATCATCGCCTCGATCCCATGGGTCTCATGACCGTAGCCGACAGCATGATGGAGGGCGCTCGCTCCTATATCCCAGGCTATAAGGACAGCTTCTCCCTCACCATCGCCGACGCGCCCGCCAAAATCGTTGATACCTTTCGTTGGCAAGGCGTTCCATGGACCGGTCAGCTGATTCTCTTGCGTATTGGCTGGACTCTCGCGGCCATCGCTATCGTTCTCCTCGCCGCCACTTTCTTTGACCGCTTCGATCCCGTGAGTTGGTTCTTTCCTTCCGTGCGTAAAGCCAAAAAAGTTTCGCCCGCCCGCGTCGCCGAACAATCCAGCGCAGGTACCACGCCACTCGCGAAAGCCGGCGCCAATGCCGTGCATCTCATGCCGCTCGCTTCCGCAGCACACCACGCCGCCTTCGGCCGCATCTACATCGCCGAACTTCGTCTCGCTCTAAAGGGTCTTCGCTGGTGGTGGTACGCCATTGCAGCTGGACTTCTCATCGCGCAATTCGCAGCGCCGCTAGAAATCGCACGTGGCCCCATTCTCGGCACTGCCTGGATTTGGCCCGTCCTCGTTATGTCCGCTATGGGCGCGCGCGAATCGCGCTTTGGCACTCGAGCGCTGCTCTTCTCCTGCGCCAATATTTTGCCGCGCCAGCTTGTCGCCTGTTTTCTCGCTGGCTTTTCCGTGGCCGCTCTGACCGGAGCCGGTGCAGGAATCCGACTTCTCATTTCCCACAATGTCCTCGGCCTCTTCGCCTGGTTCGCGGGCGCATTTTTTCTCCCCGCGCTAGCCCTCGCTCTCGGCACTTTCAGCGGCACCGGCAAGCCTTACGAAGGCCTCCTCGCCGCCATCTGGTACGTCGGCCCCATAAATCACACCCCCGGCCTCGATTTCACCGGTGCCGCCAGCGGCCCTCACACCATTTCCTACGCCGCAATCTATCTCGCCCTCGCCGCCGCGTTCCTGGTCATCGCCTACGTCATCCGCGCCCGCCAACTCCGCGCCGTATAAAATGCAGTCTCCCGCCATGGGATCGCATGTCTTCGCTAGAGGTCGAAAAGACTCTTAAGAACTTCGGGCGCAACATAAAAGTTGGTGGTTTGAAGACGTTCCACAGCCACTCGCAGATTTAACAGCCCAATCGTCGCTGCTTCTTTCAATACTCCGAGCGTTCCGATCGCGGGAATATTCCGTTCCTCTGCCCGCTTTCGTCCTTCTCGATCGTCGACGATCAATTGCTCCGCACTGAATTCGACGGCAATATGATCGCGTCGCGCTCACCTGCGTCAAGCTTCGCCAGTGAATCGTCTGCCGTATTGGTGGGAACACGAACTTCGAGCCAAGCGGGCGCATTGGCGATCCAGGCCCGAACCATCTCAGGTGCAGCCTGCCGCCTCAATTCCTCCCGGACTACCCACGGGACTAAAACCCGCCCATACATCTCGGGGAGGATATCTATTTCTTGGATGAGTACGAGGTAGTTGATCGGAGATGTGTCGGCGACAACGATCATTCCGAGGAGCGCTTACCGTGAGACTCTGCGCCTTGGAATTTTGACCGAAGCCGCTGAGCCGTAGCTAGATCCTGTTTGAGGTCGGCGATATCGTAATGAAGGTAAACGCCATGCTCTTTCAAAAAGCCATGTACTTCCATCCTGGTTTCGAAGCCCAGCATCTGCCGGACCTCGGACTCCGAAAGCATCTCCGTCCGGTAACCCTCTACGGCCAGCGCCTCGAGAGCCACCCTCGCCGGATCCCGGCCTTCAGACCTCACTTGCCGCGCAAGCTCGTCTGGAATATTAATCGTGATCTCCATGACTTGAGAATATCACAGACCGCCGTCGCAGGATTTTGTTCCTTCGCGAGTTAACGAGCTGAAGAACTCACTTTCGCTCGCGAGCTCCCGAACCTTTCGCTTCGCCACCAAAAATCTTCTCCAATATCGCCGGCTCAACCAATTTCTCAAACGGCACATTCCCAGCCCGCTCTCTCACCTCGCTCCACAACATCTCTCGATATTCCATCTTGCTTTCCTCATTCACATGCCGGTACACGTAAACAACCTCCGATGGTCCACCTGGCTTGTCATCACTCTGTCCGTAGCCCTGAATGTCATAGGAAATAACAAAAGCCAACGCATGTTCCCGGTCGTCAGTGACCACTTTCCCCTCCAGAGAACTATCAAAGAATTCCGGGTCGCACGGATCGTTCGCCTTCTGGCAGTAGTCCTGATGCGTTTTGTAAAACTCGCGTAGCTCACGTGTCACTTGCAGACGCACTTCCTGGAATGGCGCGTGCGGAAAAACATTGAAGTCTTTTCCGGTCGCAGGGTCATAGATCGCAATCTCCACTGGATGAACAGTCACAAAATGAATTTGGCTGCGATGGTAAACGATGCCACCATCCCCGAAGTGCCCCACGATCCACCCGTAGAGACTGGCCTTTAGTTTCAAATCCCGCGAAACAATGAGCTCGCAGCCCGCCGAAGGATTGATGTGCGTTTCGAGAGCATAAGAGTCGGAAAAACCCACGACCGCCAGCACCGACCCAAAACAATCGACGTCCATGCCTTGCCATTTCGCCACGGCCGCGCCGATGGCTCCGCTTTTCCATCGCTGTGAGCGGCGATCATACTGGTCAAAGAATATCGGAGGCTTGAGTAGTCCGGTGGAATCCAGCAGGTAGTATGCGATCGCGAACTGCGCTTCGTCATTTAACTCCGCCCCGCTCGAAATCTTCGCGTCCAGATTCCGCAGTGTCTCCGCATCAAGCGGCAACTTTTCCGCCGCCAGCACCTCTCGCAAAGTTTTCCCCTCCCCCGGCCCCTGAGCCCGCCCTGCTGCGGTCACTGCGCTAACCGCAGCCGCTACCAACACTCCCACCACGCTCCATCTACAAATTCCCCTCATCGCCCCTCCGTCCCTCCGAGCGTCTTCTTGAATAGACCTCGCCTTCCCCCAAGCCGATTCCTTCTTCTTACTATTCACTACTCACTACTCCCTATTCACTACTCGCCGCCTCAACGCAACCCCACCACAATCCATTGTAGTCTTTTCTCTTGACACCACACTCCCCTAACGCCAGAATCCTCGCCATCAATTCTGTCCGGCCCGCCCAGGGGAGCTTTCTCGCACGCCCCAGTCCGTGCGCTGCAAAGCTGGCTGGCCACTGAGGGAGTCCGCATGCAATATCTGCCCGGTTTTACCGTGCAATGCATCAATCCGTTGTGTGAAGCTCGTGGCCACTGGCTCCGCGCCGACGCCACCGGTCCCATCGTCGACGACGGCCGCTGCCCCTGCTGCGGCGATTTCCTCCGCAACGTCCCTCCGCCACTCAGCCCGCGCTTCCGCATGCGCCCACGCGCCCTCACCGCGCGCCCGCCTCTCCGCCCCCGTCCCCGCTAGCAGCGAATCGTCAACTCGAAACGTAGTCGTCCGTCAACTCGGGAACTTTTTCACGTCCCCTGCCTCTATCTGTTTGGCAACGCGTCAGTCACCTTCTCGTTCCCAATCTGCCGCGCCCCCGAGGTGCTCCATGACCGGCGTTCCTTCTCGTTCGTCTTGGCCGAAGCGCATTTTTCTCGCCGTCGCCGCGCCCATCGCTTTCCTCCTCCTCTTCGTCATCGCTCTTCGCATCATCGTCTCGGAAATATACAAGGGGATCGAAACCTCGAAAGCGACGGGCCTGTCCGCCGTCTCTCCCTTCGACACGGGCAGCGCATGGGCGAACCGCAATCTACCCGTCGATCTCGCACGCGTCAATTCCCCGTGGGAATCTCCCGTCGCCCGCACCGCCGACCTCGGCACCCGCTCCTACTCCTTCGATCATTCCGTCTCCGAACTTCACCGCATCCGCCCATCAGTCTTATCTAGAAGATCTGCGCACCGAAACGCGCTCCGGCTCTGGCCGCGCTCTCGCCGAGAAACGCACGGCCAGCCCAATATGGTTTTTACGGGGCGGGGGGAATATTTCCTAGGCAATTCTGGTCTAGTTGTGTGGAGCAATTCACGCGGGAGTGTCTTTGGCGAGGGGCCATTGAGGCTATGGCGCGCGTGAGGAGCTCTCGCGGGCAGGCGAACCAAGAGATTTGGAGGAGAAGATAAGAATGGATCAGGGCCAACTTACCCACCGGGGAACGATCTACCCATGGCAGTGCGATCATATGGGGCACATGAATGTGATGTGGTATTCGGGGAAATTCGATGAAGCTTCGTGGCAGATTCTTGCGAGTTTGGGTCTAACCTCGCCGCGCTTTCGAAAAGAAGGCATGCGGATGGCGGCGGTCGAGCAGCGCATTGAATATAAGCGGGAACTGCAAGCGGGGGACACGGTCACCATTCGATCGAGGGTGTTGGAGGTTGGAAACAGGTCGATCCGCTTCTGTCACGAAATGAAGAATGACGAGACCGGAGAGACCGCCGCAATCAGCGTGATCGCCGGGGTTTACTTTGACGCGAAGACAAAAAAGGCAACGCCGCTACCTGAGGACGTGCGCGAGCGCACGTTGGCCGCCATCAATGGATTGGAGAGCGGCGCGGAAATCCTCCCCCAATCAGAATCACAACCCAAGGCATGAATATTCGCCACTGAGGCTTCAATGCGTTCCATAACAATTCGAATCTGGCGTATGTCCAAATTCTGCGTTCTCACCGTCGCTGCTCTAGCCGGATGTTTCATCTCCGTCTCGCAGGCTCAACACATTCCGGTTCCCATGTTGTCCGAGAGTTTCGACATCGACACCTCTAGGACGGGATCATCTGAGCGGGCGATCCAATTCGGAGATTTTCTCGGACGTCGCGCCGTCTACCTTCCCTCTGGATTTTTGAACGTGAAAGGGGCAAAGTTCCGCGACGGTACCGTGGAGTTCGATGTAGCGAGCAAGCCACATGGCCTGTTTCTGGGAATTGGTTTCAGGATCGAATCAGAAGCAAATATGGAAGTGATCTATCTGAGGCCGAATGCTTCAGACACGATTGAAGCGGTGCAATATACGCCGCGCCTCAATGGCGACGCGATTTGGCAACTGCTCAATTCGAACCACGAGAAGGCCAGCGCACATATCCCCGAAAACCAGTGGATTCATATGAAGATCGTGGTTCGTGGTCGAACTTGCACTCTCTTTCTGAACGCAAGCAAAGTTCCTACTCTGGTCGTAACCAATTTGCGGAGGGGAGACAGTGAAGGGGGAATCGCCTTGTGGGCGCTTGGCGGGGGAGGATATTTCAGCAACCTAAGCTACAACCCTCTTCCCGACCGGAAGCCATTGCCAAACCTACTGCCATTTGAACGGGCCGGCTTGCTGTCCGATTGGGAGCTGTCGCCCGCATTTGATGCTGGTGACGTTGACGCTGGTGAGTACCCGGCTTCCATCAGTCAATGGGAAAAGGTGCATGCGGAGGACCCTGGATTCGTTCTAGTAAACCGGTACCGATCCAGTCCGGCAATGTTTCCTATGCCGCCCCGTAACGAAATGCAAAAAGGACGGGTCAAAGGCGCAAAAGTCGTATTCGCTCGCACCTATATCTCATCTGTGAAGGGGGATGAGAAAACTCTCAAAATCGGCTACAGCGACGACATCGTCGTCTACCTGAACCGAAAGCAGATTTTTTCGGGGAAGAATGCCCTTTCGTATCGCAATGACGATTCACTCGGTACGTTCGGCCTTAACGACGAGACCCATATCCATCTCAATCCAGGCGACAACGAACTACTCGTAGCTGTCACGGAATACAACGGCGGCTGGGCATTCGAGTGTGAGTTGTCTCCTATCCGACCTGAATAGTAGAGCCGGACGTCCTAAACCGCTTCCCGCCTAGCATGTGCTCCTTAAACGGACATTGAGGATCGCCGGATCGGCACTTGTACAAACGGCGTTAATCAGGACTTTTCCGCTTTCACGACCCAAACGGGCGAGCCGCCCATGATGATCACGTTCTAGTCGTTCATTGAGGCAGTTCTTCGTGCTTGCCATGTGCCGCCGATGCTCGTCGCATCGCGCTCGCCAGATCGTACGCCGACGCGAACGTCGTCGCCGAGGAGTCAATGCGACCGGGCAGCCGCGACGTGACTTCCTGCAGCAGCCAGCCGTTGCCGTCCGGATCACGGAACGAAGCGAACGACCGGTAGCTGCGATTCTCGGCGTCCGGACCACTGACGCGTGCCCGTCCAAGCAGGTAGGGCTCGTCCGTGCCCGCGTACACGTCGGCGGCTTCGTGGAACACTTCGCTGATCTCGACGCCGCGATCGAGCAGCTCCTTGCGGGCTGCCTGGATGTCGGAGACGATCAGATACAGGCCCTGGGCGGAACCGGGTGCCGCTGGGGTGACGTTCTTGCCGAAGATGATCGAGCACCCCGAGCCCGGCGGCGTGAACTGGATCACGCGCCAGTCGTCACCGTGGGCGAAGTCGGCGTCGAGCCGCCACCCGAGCCTGCTGTAGAATTCCTTGGCGCGATCGACATCCGAGACGGGGATGACGACTACTTCGAACTTCATCGCAACTCTCGCGACGCCCCGGTCGCTGGTCGGGTCATTAGTACGGACTGCTTTGGTGCTCATGGCTGCCTCCTTCGTTGTGTAGGATGATTGTTGGGTTTTCACCATTCCGTCGCGGATTACGCTACGTATGTGGCGGCTCGGGTCGGCTAGGAGGTCAATGCTCGAGCCACGGATTGCCGTAGTTCGGTCGCGTCAGCCAGTGAAGGGCAAAGAGGCTAGCACAGTTGTTGGTCCGCCGCATTAAATCCTGATAGGTCGGGTTACCGACAAAGTTTCGATCAGCCATGACAACATGGACGCTAAGCCGGTCCCTTAGGCACGGCCCGAAGCGAAAGGCCATGCAAAACCGAATTCCAAGCTCCAAGTTACCCAAGACACGCAAATGAGCCTCGGTGCAACGCGCTATTCCCTTCGCTTAGCCGTCTAAATCCTTTGTTTCAGGCAACCGGATCTATTTTGCATCCGAGGTGGACCATGCGGCACTCCGTGTTGGTACTCGTTTCGCTCATGCTTCTGGCTGGCTTGGCCCAAGGTGAGCCCGGCCCGCATCTCTCCCCCGAAGTGCGAGAATTTGTGAAGATCGATGCCCCTATCGTCGTACTGAATCACGTGCGCGTCATCGATGGAACCGGAGTTGCGCCCCGCACCGATCAAGCGTTGGTCATCCAGGATGGAAAAATCGTCGCCATCGGCGACGCCTCGGCGGTGAAAACACCCGATCAGGCCAAGGTCCTCGATCTTTCTGGTTACAGCGTGATTCCCGGATTGGTCGGTATGCACAACCACCTGCACTACACGGCGGACCAGTCGCAGGATGCTCCGGGCCTGTTGATCAACTCGATCACGTTCAGTGCCCCGCGACTGTATCTGGCCGCGGGCGTGACGACGATGCGCACCACGGGCAGCATTGAGCCTTACGCCGAACTAAACCTGAAACGCAAGATTGATGCTGGGCAATCGCCAGGTCCGAAGATCGATGTTACGGCGCCTCATCTCGAAGGACCGGGCAGTTTCTTGATGCAACTGCACGAACTGACCGGGCCCGACGACGCGCGGCGGATGGTGAACTTCTGGGCAGACAGCGGAGCGACTTCGTTCAAGGCGTACATGCACGTCACGCGAGAGGAGTTGCGCGCCGCGGCCGAGGAAGCGCACAAGCGCCATCTGAAAATCACCGGGCACTTGTGCAGCGTGGGTTTCCGCGAAGCGGCAGAAGCCGGCATTGATAACCTGGAGCACGGCTTCCTTGTCGACACGGAATTCATCCCGGGCAAGAAGCCCGACAAGTGTCCACCGGGCGGCGGCATTGGCTCTCCCGAATTTCTGGGGCTCGATCCGCAAAGCGCGCAGATGCAGGATTTGTTCCGATTTTTGATCGAGCATCACGTTGCCATCACCTCCACTCTGCCTGTTTTCGAGCAGTTTGTGCCGGGCCGGCCGCCACTGCAGCAGCGCGTGCTGGATGCCATGATGCCGGAAGCACGGTCGAGCTACTTAACGGCGCGCGTGCAGGTGCACTCGAATCCGCAGAACGGTTTCGCGGCGATTTTCAAGAAGGAGATGGAGTTGGAACATGCGTTTGCGCAAGCGGGTGGCTTGCTCCTGAGTGGACCGGACTCGTCGGGAATCGGCGGCACCTTGCCGGGTTTCGGCGATCAGCGCGGCGTGGAATTGCTGGTAGAAGCGGGATTCACGCCAGTGGAAGCGATTCGTATTTCTACGCTGAATGGCGCCGAGTTCGAGGGCAAAGCGGATTCGATTGGTTCGCTGGCGGTTGGCAAGACAGCAGACATTGTGGTCATTCGCGGCGATCCTTCCGCGAACATCAACGATATTGAGAAGGTGGAAATCGTGTTCAAGGATGGCGTGGGCTACGATCCGGCCAAGTTACTGGATTCGGTCCGTGGAATCGTCGGGATCCGCTAAGGAAGCACGTGTTGGGCTGTACTCAATCAGAGCCCAGCCAGGGCGGTGTTCCGTTTGACTCAACACTTGCAAGCGATTTTAGCCTTTGAGACTCCGGCAGACCTTGAGGCTGGTGTTGCGTCGACCCATTGAGACCGCCGCGTTAATCAGGGCTTAGGCGGCTTACTTGGCTCAGGCTTCGGAATTGGAGGAAACTTCTCAAGGACGGCGTCATGTTCTACAGATTGAAGAACAAATTGACCGTCGAAGAGTCCCATCTGACCAAAGCCCAGAAAATCAGCCCGGTCCATATCTTTCCGTTTCAAATGGAATGCATGTACATCGTCCGAGACCCCATCAATTCTTCCAATGAAGGTTGCCGCGACGCGATGGAAGGTGTACGAATTAGCATCTTCTTTCAAAGAACGTTCGTCCGCTTCGGCGCGGGCTCTCATTAATCTCTGAAATCGCTGGAAGTTTGAATCCTGGACCAATTTCACTGGCACCGGCAATATCAATCTACCCTCAGCGTCTTCAGCCCCGGGCTTTGCTCCACCGCTTATTGTGGCCACCAAGTCTGGAGGTCCTTCCCCATTTCCGTATACAAACCAAAGTGCGCTGGAGCATCCATCCGCACCTAACTCCGAGTATTCGAAGTTCCCGGACGCGTATCCGTGAATCCGAACCATCTTGTTATTGAATGCTGAAGGATGTTCGAGAATGGCACATACCGTGGTCTCAATCGGTTTCTGCTGATGAGCTACGAGTTGTGATTCCTCCTCGTTCACCGGGGTTATGCACGCAAGCAATCCTTCTCGCGTGTTCCCGAGGCGTACGGGCTTCACGCAAGTCGTTACTCTTATGAGGTTGTCGTCAAAGACCTGCGAATTTTTTCGTAAGCCGAAGCGGAGGAGACCCCTCGAATCGTATTCGACTTCGTAAATATTCCCGGCACCATCACCTGACAACCCGTAGGCAAAATTGAAAAATCCGAAAGTGGTTCCGGAGTACAAAATGTAGAAGGGCTTCTGACCCTCAAATGCAACCTTGGCGCAATCTGAAATCTTGGCGTCTGGTCGGTTCATGGTTGTGCTTCCGCAATGAATTGGCTCTCCACCGTTTGAGGTGGACAGCAACGTCAGCCTCTTACTGATGAGGTGCTCTTTTGGGTCGGATTGGGCCTGCGCTCCTGAGAAAGACCAGGAAACGATACTGACAACCGCCAATATCCCTAGGGCGTTGGATTTCATTCGCGTGACCTTCGCGTTCTAACCATTTGACACCGGCATCCCAAAAAGAGTGTCCCGCACAATGTCCGAGACGAAATCAGGAGTTTGACACATCCGGTTGTGCCTGGTTAGTCACAAAACCGGAAAGTTCCGATCACCGGTGCCACATAGACGGTAAGCCGGCCTATTGAGCCCGCACGTAACTCGCGGACACGAACGAGGCGGGGAGGTACAAAATATTGGGAATCGCGGATAACGCAGGTTAGAATCGCTGCCATGAAAATCACCTCCCGTTCACTCATCTCGTTTTTCTCTATTGCTGCTGCAATAGCCTTTGGCGTTTTTCTGATTTCCTCGATGCATCCGGCAAGCGCTCAGCCACCCGCCCGCTCGGGGCTCGACCGCGAGATTCTCTCCGGCGATAGCGCGGAGCGGCAGGCGGTCCTGGCGCCCATCACGCAATTGTTTGATGGCATGGCAAAACGCGACGCAGCGGCGATTAAGAAACCGTTGCTGAGCGGCGGGACGATGGTGCTAATGAGGGACGGCAAGCCGACTCAGATGACTTTTGAAGATTTTGCGGACCGGCTAGGAAAACCTGGAACCACAAGCATTCAAGAGCGAATTCATGATCCGTTAGTGCGGATCGACCACGATCTGGCGATGGTGTGGGCTCCTTTCGAGTTTTTGGTCGATGGCAAGGTGGACCACTGCGGCACCGACTTGTTCAACGTTGTTCGTGCGGATGGTCAATGGGTCATTGCCAGCGTCGCAGATACAGGACGGAAGGATTGCGTTCGCAAGTAGACCTGGCTCGCGCTCCTTCCCCATTCTCATCGATGTATCATTTGAGAGTTCGTCCGCACACGTCACGTTCACTGTGCGAGGAATTATCGGGACCGCGGCGCGTACCTTCCCAGATTGGGTCACCCACAACGACACGAAATCCCATGGCAGATTGGCAAATGCGAGAAAAGCGCCCACTCCGAGGACCTCGGCCAGAGCCAGCGGGGCCGACGATCAAGAACTACATCACACCCGCCGGATTGCAGCGGCTGAAAGACGAGCATCTGTTCCTGCTGAGTCGCGAGCGGCCCGCGGTGGTAGAGGTCGTAGCGTGGGCTGCTAGTAACGGGGACCGCAGCGAAAACGCCGACTACCTCTACGGCAAGCGACGGTTACGCCAGATCGATTCGCGGATTCGCTTTCTCACCAAACGCATTGACGCGGCCGTGGTCGTCGATCCCGTCGCTCCGCGGCCAGTCTCAGCTGCCACGCGCGCCTTCTTCGGCGCCACCGTTACCTACAAGAATGCCGCCGGCCTGGAACACGTCGTCTCGATCGTTGGCATCGACGAGGTGGACCTCGACCGCGGCTACATCAGCTGGCGCTCACCTCTCGGCAATGCGCTGATGAAGGCGAGCCCCGGCGACCGCGTGGAACTGCGCGCGCCAGCGAAGACGGAGCATCTAGAGATCATCGAGGTCGAGTACGCGCCGATTCCGATGGACCCTTTCCGCGAACCGCCAGGAGCTCAGTCGACGCCCAAGATCGAACGCTCCCGCGATTTTTCTTGACAAGGTACTACCATTTATGGTAATATCCTCACTGGAATAATCTGGATTGCGGCAGCCCTGCTGCCGCCTTTTTATTTGCAGGGCCACCTAGAACGCCAAATTCGCTAACTCCTGTAAAATCAATAACCGCCCAACTCCGCGTTTTGCCGTGTTTTACAGGTTTTTCTAGCGGTATAACCCTTTTAGAATGAACACTTCCACGGAATGCTCGCAAGTGTTCATTCTAAAAGAGTTACGCGAAGCGTTAAGTCGTTTAGAATCCGCACTTACGAAAAAAGGAGGGGAGGAGGTAGAGGCGCGTTTAACCAACAGGTTAAATACAAATACAAAAGCCGAAAGGCTGAATCACCCTCCGGCTCTTTAAGTCCTTCTGTACTGCTGGTTTAGCCCTCGACGAGCCCTTTTTCCATCATCTCTTCGTCGCTCAGCCACAGATCCGGAATATTCGCCGAGCCGAGCCGGAGAATGTCTTCCAGCGCGCCGCGCACCTCGGCCCGACCGAAGTCCACGCCGATCCGCTCAAGGAGTTCGATCAGCGCGTGCGCTCCCTCGGCAAGCGCTGGTTTGGGTTGGGCGCCCATCATGTCCAGCCGGTGGTACGTCACGATGTAAATGGCGCTGGGTCCGCCGCCGTGCCGCACGATATGTAGAAATCCGTGCGTCTTCGGCTTTTCCGGAGCCAGCCTTGCCGCCAGCCCTGAACCGGAGGAGTGAACGCTCATCGTGTCGTGTCCCTCGGCCGCCTCAAACTCCTCAACTGCAGCCGCTCGTGCTGCCGCAGTTCTCGCATTTGTAGCAAGCTCCGTTCGGCACCATTAACATGCCGCATTCGGAGCACGTCGGCGCGCCTTCATGCGCGTCACGCGGTTTTGACGAAGCGCTGCTGACCGGCAGTGCCGCCATCGCGGTCTGCACCATCGCCGGAAGCGGCAGGGCCGGTGTCGCTGCTTGCACCGCGGCCGCATCGCCATTCAACTTCAAGTAGTCCGATGAAATGAATCGCCCGCCCAGCCAGCGCGCCAGGTAATCCAGCACGGAAGAAACGAAGCGGATATTCGGATTCGCGGTGATGCCCGACGGCTCAAACCGCGTGTTCACCATCTTGTCCACGAACACTTTGAGCGGCACGCCGTATTGCAAGCCGAGCGAGACCGTCAAGGCCAAGCCCGTCCATCACGCCCGAAAGTGTCGAGCCTTCCTTCGACATCTTGATGAAGATTTCGCCCGGCCTTCCGTCGGCATACATTCCCACAGTGACGTAGCCTTCGTGCCCGCTCACGCTGAATTTGTGCGTCACCGATGCGCGTTCGTACGGCATCTTTTCGCGAACAGCGCGCGCGAAGAGTTCGCGCTGCATTGGCTCTTGGGCCGCTGCCGGCGCTGGCTCTTGCTTCTTTTCTTCCTTGCCTCCGCCTGCGTTCAGCGGCTGTGAGCCTTTCGAGTTGTCTCGGTAAATCGCCACGGACTTCAGCCCCAGTTTCCAGGACTCGACATACGCATTGCTGATGTCTTCAATCGTGGATTCCTGCGGCATGTTGATCGTCTTCGAGATCGCTCCCGAAAGGAATGGCTGCGCCGCCGCCATCATCTTCACGTGGCCGGTCCAGGCAATCGAACGCCCGCCGCCCAATGGCGCCAGCGAGCAATCAAACACCGGCAAATCTTCCGCCCGCAAATACGGAGCGCCTTCGATCTTGCCGTTCTTGTCGATGTACGAAACGATTTCGCTGGTCTGCTCTGGCGAGTAGTGCAGCCTCATCAACGCTTGCGGCACGGTGTTATTCACGATTTTGATTACGCCGCCGCCCACCAGCTTCTTGTGCTTCACCAGCGCCAGGTCCGGCTCGATGCCCGTCGTGTCGCAATCCATCATGAAGCCGATCGTGCCCGTCGGCGCCAGCACGGTGACTTGCGAATTCTTAAACCCGAACTTTTCGCCGTGCTCCAGTGCGGTGTCCCAGGATTCCTGCGCGGCCATGAAGAGTTCCGTCTGCACGTGCTCCGGCTTGATCCCGCGCATCGCATCGCGGTGCATGCGGATCACGTCCAGCATCGGCTCGCGGTTCACCGCGTAGCCAGGGAAGGTGCCCATATTTTCCGCAACGCGCGAAGACTGCGCGTACGCCTCGCCGCACATCAGCGCCGTGATAGCTCCCGCCATGTCGCGGCCTTCATCCGAGTCATACGGCAGCGCCAGCGACATCAGAAGCGCGCCAAGATTGGCGTAGCCCAGGCCAAGCGGTCGGAACTCGTGCGAATTCTTGGCGATCTTCTCTGTCGGATAGCTGGCGTTGTCCACCAGAATTTCCTGCGCCGTAATCGTCACGTCCACGGCATGCTTGAAGGCGGTCACGTCGAACTGCCCGTTCGACCCGAGGAATTTCATCAAGTTCAGCGAAGCCAGGTTGCACGCCGTGTCGTCCAGGAACATATATTCCGAGCACGGATTTGACGCATTGATGCGCGCCGTATTTTTCGAGGTGTGCCACCGGTTGATGGTCGTGTCGTACTGCATGCCCGGATCGCCGCAGTGCCACGTGGAATCCGAAATCTTCAGCATCAAATCCCGCGCGCGCATTTTTTCCGCGGGCTGCCCGTCCGTAACGTTCTTCGTCCACCAATCCTTATC
Source organism: uncultured Acidobacteriota bacterium (assembly GCA_963718785.1). Lineage (GTDB taxonomy): Bacteria > Acidobacteriota > Terriglobia > Acidiferrales > UBA7541 > Acidiferrum. Next base: position 956,123 of record CAVQZW010000002.1, read on the forward strand.
CTCAACGACCGCCCGCATGAACTCGTCCGTCACGCGCACGGAGTGGTTCGCGTTCTGAAAGAAAATCGAGCTGTACGCGTCGCCGTCGATCCCTGCGTCGTAGCCGTTTTCGATCAGCACTTGAGCTTTGCGCTCTTCCTTCATCTTGCATTCGATAAATTCCACGATGTCCGGGTGATCGATATTCAGGATCACCATCTTGGCCGCGCGCCGCGTCTTCCCGCCGCTCTTGATCACGCCCGCGAAGGCGTCGAAGCCCTTCATGAAGCTCACCGGCCCCGAAGCAATTCCCCCGCCCGATAGCGTTTCCTTGCTGCCGCGCAGCGAAGAAAAATTCGTCCCTGTCCCCGAACCCCACTTGAAGAGCATCCCTTCCGTCCGCGTCAGCCCCATGATCGATTCCATGTTGTCGTGCACGGAATTGATGAAGCACGCCGAGCACTGCGGCTTCGGCTGCACGCCCACGTTGAACCATACCGGCGAATTGAAAGCCATCTTCTGCTCGACGAGCAGGTGCGTCAGTTCGTCGCGGAACGCGTCGCGTGACGCTTCGCTTGCGAAGTAACCGCCTTCCTGCCCCCAGCGCACAATCGTGTTCACCACGCGGCTGATCAGTTGCCGCACCGAGCCTTCGCGCTCTCGCGAGCCCGGCTTCCCGTGAAAATATTTGCTGGTGACGATGTTCGTCGCCGTCTGCGACCAGCCCTTCGGCACTTCGACGTCTTCCTGGCGGAAGATCGTCACGCCCTTTTCGTTGCCGATCAGGGCGGTGCGCTTCTCCCACTCCACCGCGTCGAACGGAGACATCTTTCCGTCCGTGAAATATCGTTCAAAGGGGAGGCCCTTGGGCGCTCCCGCTCCCGAATTCACCGGAGTCGTTTCCGTGATCGGGGAATTCCCAGTCAATGCTTGTTTCACCGTCGCCATCCTGTTCCTCCACTACGCCGGGCTCCCGCCGCACGGGGAACCCCTTAATTTTACTCCACTGCAGCCCTCAAAGCGCTGGGAGAGCCCTGAAGAACACCGCAGCTTGCCACCCAATCTTCGTCCGTCCCCACGACCAGAGAAAAAGGCGACCGCTGAGCAGCCGACCGTTCCATCGACCGCCGCGCGGTCACGTGCAAAATGCCTTGCGAAACGCCAATGCTCTGCCGCTGGCTGATGGGTCTCACACAGCCTCACAGCAGATCCCGCGCCTGAAATGCGGGCGCGGAGCAATTACTTCGCGCTCGATTTTTTGTTTAGAACCCGGGCCGGCTTCGCGGAAACATCACGGACCTCTTCGAATCCTCGACTCGGTCCGCCTGGCGCTTCCACGTCCCCCGAATCTGGAATGGCAGTATCAAGGTGCGCGAATTTCCTGTCAAGAGAAAAACGCAAAATGTGGTTGACGTTTTCGTACCACGTCTATTTGTAGTGGTGCCCTTTCTGAGTAACTAGCACGCTTACAACAACTTTCGCGCACTTTGCGCGCGCGTTAGACTACCTGCATCTAACCTAGAGATGATGCGCGCGACCCTCTTTCTCGCTCTTCTTTTTTCTTTTTTTCTTCCTGCGCACCTCTGCGCGCAAACGCAAGAGCAGTCCGCTGCGCCATCCGCAACGCAATCCGCCTTCGGAGAAAAACTTCGCATCGCCGGCGTCCCCAATTCCGGCAAGATCAACGATCATTTATTTCGTGGCGCGCAGCCGAGAGATCCCGGCCTTGCGGAGTTGAAAAAACTCGGCGTCACCACGATTGTAAACCTGCGCAACGAGGACCAGCCAAAAATAAACTGGGAAGAAAAACGCGCGGAAACACTGGGGATTCGCTTTGTGCACATCCCCGTAAATGGCTGGTCCGCTCCGACGAACGAACAGGCCGCGAAATTTCTCTCGCTTTTTCGCGACAATCCGCAGGAAAAAGTCTTCGTGCATTGCCACTTCGGCGATGACCGGACCGGCGTTTTTGTGGCCCTCTACCGGATCGCCTTTGAAAAATTTCCAGCGGAGCAGGCCGTGAAAGAAATGTATTTCTTCGGATTCAACGGTTTCTGGCATCCCTCGATGAGCGCTTTCGTCCGCGACTTTCCGTCGCGATTGAACACGGCTCCAGCGCTCGTGCCGTTTCGCTAAGGCGAGTGATTTTTTTTTGCGGGTTTGCGAAGGGCCGCGCGGATCCGCGCATTAGAACACGCTTATCTAAATCGTTTGCTCTAGTACTTCCGTACCCTTCCCAGTAGCACGCATGCTTCATTTAATGAAACAACCCCCTTCGGTAGTCTCTTTACAGTTCGACAGCTTCTTTCTGAGGGAAAGAGCCACTATGCAAGTAGGCCGCTATCAAATTATTGATGTAATCGGCGCCGGCGCCAACAGCAAGGTCGTGCGCGCGCACGATCCTATGATCGGGCGCATCGTCGCCATTAAACTCTTTTCACCCGCACTCGCCGAGGGTGCGGGCCGCGACAAGCTTTCTGCAGGAAGCGCGTGTCGTCGGCCAGCTTTCGCATCCCTGCGTCGTGACACTGCACGACATGGGGATCGATGAACCGACTAAGACGCCCTATCTCGTGATGGAATTCCTGGAAGGGCAGCCGCTCGACAAGATTCTCGCCAAGGGCAGCGTTCCGCTGCCGCGCGCTTGCGCGTGGACGGGAGAAATCGCCTCGGCCCTTCACGTCGCTCACAAACGCGGCGTGATTCATGGCGACATCAAGCCCGCGAACATTCTGATACTCGATGATGGCCGCGTAAAGCTCACGGACTTCGGCATGGCCCGCCTCGCCAGCCATGACAAGAAGGACACGCCGCTGCTCGGCACTCCGGCCTACTGGTGCCCGGAACAGATTCTGGGCCGCCCGCAGGACGCGCGCTCCGACATTTTCTCGATGGGCGTGGTTCTCTACGAAATGGTCACGGGCAAGCGCCCGTTCGACTCCGATTCGCTGCAAGGAATCTGCACACGGGTTCTTTCCTCGAAGCCGCTGCCGGTCTCGCAAGTGAATCCTTCCGTGCCGACAACGTTTGACGCGATCGTTTCCAAGACGCTGGAAAAGGATCCGGCGCACCGCTATCCGTCCATCGACATGCTTGCTTCCGAATTGTATCCGCTGGCCCGCCGCAAGACTGCGGCGCCCGTCCAGCCGCAGCACACTAGCTTCCGCGAGCGTGCTACCCGACTGCTGCGCTCCGCATGAGCCCCACGCTCCAGACTGGCCGCTACGAAATCATCGAGACTCTCGGTTGCGGCGGAACCAGCCGCGTGGACAAGGCGCGAGACACCGTCATTGGCCGTACCGTTGCCCTGAAGTCGTTTCTGCAGGGTTTCGGCAAGAACGGCGAAGAAAGATTTCTCCGCGAAGCGCAAACCATCGGCCGCATTTCGCACAACTCCATCGCGCAACTTTATGACGTTTGCACGGACAGCGGAGGCGCGCCTTTTCTGGTGATGGAATTCGTCTCCGGACAAAACCTCGAACAGATTCTGGCGCACTCGAAGATTCCTTTTTCCAGCGCCGCCGTCTGGGCTGCGGACATCGCTTCCGCGCTGGGCTGCGCTCACCGGGCCGGCATCATTCACGGGGACGTCAAGCCCAGCAACATCCGCGTCACGGAAAATGACCAGGTAAAGCTGGTCGATTTTGGCGTTGCGCGTTTCGCCTCGCAGGTTTCCGGTTCGGACCGCGTTCTGGGCACTCCCGCTTATCTATCGCCGGAACAGATTGAAGGGCGAAAGCAAGATGGCCGATCCGACCTCTTTTCGCTCGGCATCGTGCTGTACGAGATGATCACCGGAGTGCGGCCATTCGTGGGGGATTCACTGGGAGATGTCTGCGCGCAGATTCTTACGGACAAGCCGATTCCTCCAACCAAGATCAATCCTGCGCTTCCGGCGGCCTTCGATCGCATTATCGCGCGGTGCCTCGCGAAAAACCCCGACCAGCGCTACCAGTCCGGCAACGATTTGGCGCGCGCGCTCTATTTGGTGGCGCGGGCAGGGACGAAGCTTTCGGCCCAACCGAAGCGTTCTTACTGGTTCCTGCGACCGGCACACCCACGCGACATTCTGGCGATCGCCTCGGCGATCCTGCTGCTCGTTAGCGCCGTGATTGGGGCAGGTTCTTTACGCGATTGGGTCCGTGTGAAGTTCACCCAGGCTGTCGCCGCAGTGCCCGCGAAAAGTCTGGAAGATCTGTCGCTCGCGATAGATACGCAGAAGCCCGCGGCTTCGCCGGCTTCCGCTCCGGCAGTGAAGGTCCCGGCGAAGGCCGTTCCAAGGACTTCAGCAAAAAAGCGTGCCCTCACTACCACTATGCCTGAAGTGCAGAATCTTTCACTCGACGAGCTTGTTTCCGAGCATCCGCCACATCCGTAGCAGGTTTAATTTTCCGTGGAGACCAAACGCTTCCCACCCGGCCCTGGAGGTGTGGATTACTCCCGGGCGAACTCCCGCCGGTAACCTTCCCACTCTCGTTTCAGCTTAAGCAGCAGATTTTGAAATGCCGGTTGTGTGTGCAAGGACTTCAAAAGCGGATCGTCCCGAAACGCAGGGTAGTTGGGCAGGCCTTGGGCGCCTGCGCGGCGCAGCAACCCGATAGCTTGCGCCGGCTTATCGATCAAAGCGTATGCTGCGGCCGCGGTATGCCACAAGTGGTGCGTATGAAGAAAGGCCTTGACCGGCCGGAGGGATTTGCGCGCCAAGGCTTCGGCCTTTTTCCGCTCTCCGCGTTGCGCCCACAGGACGGCTTCGCAGCTCAGCAACCAGGGATCGTTTGCGAGAACCTGCCGCGCCACTTTTATTTTCTGCTCTGCCTCCTCCAGCTTGCCTTCATACAGAGCTACGCTCGGCGAAAATCCATTGGCCCAAATGTGTGAGGGATCCACGCTCAGTGCACGCGCATTGTATTCGCGCGCCTCCGCGTAGTCGCAGCGATACATCGCGGTCTGGCCGATAAACACAAGAGTGAATGCATCGTCGGGCTGGGCCGCGAGCGCCTCCATCAAGCCCGCGCGGGCATCTTCATGAAGCCCGAGATGCAACAAGATTAAGCATTGCCAGATTCGCGCGGCGTGACAGCCGGGATTGATGTGCAGGGCCTCGCGAAGCGCGCGTAGCGCCGGGCGATTCTTGAATTTCTGCGCAGGCGTCCACAACAGCCTCCCGCGCGCACAGTGAGCTTCCGCATTGTGGCGATCCAGAGCCAACGCCTTGCGAATCGCCTCGCTCGCGCGCTTTAGCCAGCGAGGATGGGGCTCTTGCGTGGTACCAATCAACACGCACGCCTCGGCCAATCTTGCCCACGCATCCGGGAATTGAGGATCAAGCTCCACTGCCTGCTCGAGCATCTCAATGGCGGTCCGAGTGTCCCACCGGTTGAGCCGCGCCAGGCGGTCCGCAGCCCGCAGGAATAGTTCGTAGGCGTGCGGATTGTCCGTTGGCGGAGCAGCCGGCCGCTTGTCCGTGGTTTTCTGCTTTACACCAAGGGCTACAGCGAGATTGGAGGCCAGCTCATCTTGCAGAGAAAATAGTTCATGAACTTCCGCGTCGTGCTTGGCGGAATAGAGCGCCGCCCCCTCGCTGGCACTCCATACCTGGATGTGGACCCGTAACCGCGAGCCGGACTTCTGAATGCTGCCCTGGGCAACAATCTGCACATTCAGCTCTCGTGCGGCACGGGAAGGGTCCAGCGTCTGTTTGGCGAAGCGTTCGACAGTGCTCGTAGGCCGAACGAGAAGGTCTCCGCTCGCGGCGAGAGCATGGATCAGAGAATCGGCAAGGGCTACTCCGAGATATTCATCTTCGGCGCTGGGTGAAAGCAGTTTGAACGGTAAGACCGCCAGGGCGCGCTTTCCCGCGATCGCGATGGGTAGCGCGCCGCCCATTTCCAGCTCTCGCAACAGATTTTTCAGATCGACCTGCAATTCTCGCGCGGACTGATAACGCTCTTCCCGATTCTTCTCGAGAAGCTTGCCAATCAGAATTTCAAGCCCGAGTGGAATGTTCTTTGCGGCGATGCTTGGGGGCTTCGCCTTCTCGTCCAGTATCTGCGCGATCAGCTGCGGGGCGCTTGCCCCGGAGAATGGGCGCGTGGCTGTCACCATTTCGTACAAAATCACACCGAGGGAAAAAAGGTCCGCGCGTCCATCCGGCGGCTCGTGGCGCAATTGTTCCGGAGCCATATAGGCCAGAGTCCCCGCGACTCGTGATCCCGGCTCCCAGTCCACGGTGCTACTGGCATCGGTGTTCGTGAGAGCTGCTCCGGCGGTGCGAAGGGCGATTCCGAAATCCAGCAGCTTAATGCGGTCGTCTATTTGGACTACGATATTTTCCGGCTTGACGTCACCGTGGACGATCCCGTGCGCGTGGGCGGCTTCCAAGGCTTCGGCTATGAGCGTGGCGAACCGGATCGAACGGCGCGCATCAAGTGCTCCTTCCCGAAGCACCTCGCGTAGCATCATGCCAACCACGAGTTCCATGGCGATGAACAGGCCGCCGTCGTATTCGCCGACTTCATAAACGGTGGTTACGCCCGGGTGGTTCAAGGCGGCGGCAGCGCGCGCCTCCGAGAGGATCATTTCGCGCTGATCTACGGTTTGTGCGAATTCCTGTGAGAGGACTTTCAGAGCAACGGTTCGTTGCAGCCGTGTGTCCGTGGCCCTGAACACGACTCCCATGCCGCCGCGCCCAAGTTCTGCTTCAATCCGATAATGAGCGATTTGCCTGCCGAGCATGCGAGCTTTCGGTAAGAGATGTGAAGTGTGCCCGCATCGTATGGCAGGGTCTTTGTCTAGTCAACCTAAAGAGGTTTTAGGCAACAGCATTTTGCCGATGGCACATGCCCGATCAGATGCAATTATTGAGTTGGGGAGGATCGCTATTCGTAGCGGAGTGCTTCGACAGGATCCAGTTTCGCGGCTTTCATCGCGGGCCACACGCCGAAGATCAGGCCGATACTCACGCTCACAATGATGCCCGTCGCTGCCGCCCAAATCGGCACGCTGCCTGGCCACTTCAAACTAAGACGCACTAGAATCACGAGACCGTTCACGAGCACGAGCGCAATGACACCACCGGCGCCGGTAAGTGTCATGGCTTCCAGCAAGAACTGCCAGGTGATGTCTTTGCTCTTTGCGCCGATGGCCTTGCGGATGCCGATTTCGCGCGTCCGCTCCGTCACGCTGACGAGCATGATGTTCATCACGCCGACGCCGCCGATGAGCAAACCGATGCCGCTGAGGACGACCGTGGCGAGAGCGACCATGCCGAGAATGCTGTGAAACTGTTCGATCTCCTGCTGCGAGGTGTTGATCGAAAAATTGCTTCTACCGTTGTAGGGAACGTTGCGGCGCCGGCGTAGCACTTCGGTCGCCTGGTCCACGGCCTGATCCAGTTGATTGGGATAGGCCTGGAAACGAATCTGGTTTTCGTAGGCGCCGGGATAAATTTTGTGGAAGGTGTTGTAGGGAATCAGAACGCGGCGGTCTTCATCGTCCATTCCGAACATGCCTTTTGGTTTTTCGACGACGCCGATCACGCGGAACGGGGAGCCGTCGATCATGACGTCCTTGCCGACAGGCGAACCTTCGGGAAACAGCACTGGCGCGGCGTTTTCGCCAAGCATGACCACTTTTTCGCGATGGAGGTCGTCGCCTTCGCTAATGAAGCGCCCCTCGAGAGTCGATGCGTTAGCGTAGACCTGGCCGAAATTCGGTTGCACGCCGCGAAAATCGATGCCTGTCACTTCGCCGGCCTTGGTGCGGACCTTGTGGTCTTGCTCCCACCAGGTCAAGAATACCGTGACGTTTTTTACCGCGGGACAGCGCTCCTGAATGGCCACCGCGTCCTCGAGCGTGAGAGGTTTGCGTTCGCGTTCGTCCTTGGGGCGGCGCCCATTGTGGGGGCCCTGTTCAAAACGCGAGACGAACGCGGTGTCCGCGCCGTATTGCTTGATGTTGTCCTGGACTTGCGCATCGAATCCGGTGATGAGAGCGGCCACGAGCATGATGACGCTGACGCCGAGCACGACACCAAACACGGTTAGCGTGCTGCGCAGTTTGTGCGCGCGGAGCGTGTCCATCGCTTGCTTCAGATTTTCGCCGTGCTGTTGCGCCATTTTCGTTTTGCCGACTCGGCTTAGAGCGAGCCAGCGCTCCTCATCCGTCCGACCGCAGTGCTTCGATGGGATCGAGTTTTGCCGCGCGCATCGCGGGATAAATTCCAAAGAAAAGGCCGACCGCCGTGGAAACGGAAAGCGAAAGAATCACGGCGCTCATTGGCGTGCGCATGGGAATGGAAGTGGCCGCACGAGCGGCGGCAACGATGATATACGCCAAAACAATGCCCATCAGACCGCCGGTTGCCGCAAGCACGGAAGACTCGATGACAAATTGCAGCAGGATGTGCTTCTTGCGGGCGCCGAGAGAGCGGCGCAACCCAATCTCGCGTGTTCGTTCGGTTACGCTGGCGAGCATGATGTTCATGATGACGATTCCGCCGACGACGAGGAAAACGGCGGTGAGGCCGACGGCGACCATGAAGATGTTTCCCGTCAGTTGTTTAAAGAGGCCCATGATGGAATCGGAGCCGATGATTCCGAAACTGTCCGCGGAGTCCCAGGATTGATGGCGCCAGGCGCGCAATAGCATACGCGCTTCGTCTTCGGACGAGGACATCATTTCGGCACTGCCTGCTTGTATGAAAAGCGTGAGCGAATCCCTCTGGTTGCCCCATTCCTTGGAATACGTGCCGAGAGGGATATACAGGAAGCGGTCCTGGGACTGACCGAAAGCGCTTCCGATAACGGCCGCTACGCCAACAACCGTGTAACTGTGAGAGCCCACACGAATTGTTTTGCCGATGGGATCGACGTTATAGAAGAATTTTCTCACCAGATCCGCGCCGATGAAGGCTACCGGCGAGTGATGCGTTTCATCCGCTTCGGTAAGGAATCTGCCTGAGCCTACGACTATGTTGCGGACGTCGGAATAGTTTGGCGTAACTCCCTGGACGTTTACATCTTCGAGGAGTGCGTTGCCGGAGCGAACGTCGGAGGAAGTGCCCAGGACGGCGGCAATCTGCCGGCTGGTATGCATGCCCTCTTTTAGCTTGTCGAACTCGTCCATGGTGAGTAGCGGGCGTTTTTGGGCCTTGATCCATTCGTCGTTACTGGTGATGATGCCGAAACGGGTCAAGACATAGACGTCGGCGCCCAGGTTGGCGGCCTTGTCCGCAACGTAGCCAGTAAGACCGTTGACGACGCTCATGACGGCGACGAGGGTGGTTACGGCCAGGATGACACCGAGTAACGTTAAGAAACTACGGAGTTTATGGGCGCGGAGGGCGTCGAGAGCGAGCTTGAGCGTCTCGATGATCGTGACGAGCCCGCGGCGGAATCGCTCCAGGGTGAACGGGACCCTGGCCGTTTGCGGGATGGCCCGGCCGATGCCGCTGAATCCTTCGATTGGTGTTACGCCCAAACAAGCCTCCGGTGCATTAGGTAATACGGTAAGGAGGGTCGATTCGTTCCCAAGATATAGACGTTAGAAGGGCCTCTTTGCTTTCATTAAATCTTGGCCAATCGGCGTCTTCCTTCATTCTACTGGGTTTAGGCGACCTTTGTTGGTGATTCGAGGAAGCGACTGCCCCCTAGGAAACGCGGAAGACGCTTGAAGGGGATTCTGTCTTTGTTTTCAATAGGTTAGAGTTAAGAGCGAGACTGTTGCTCGATTGGAAAGCAACAATTGTCGTAACCAGAGAATCAGATTTAAGATTAAGGCTTGCCGAGGTGCTTGAGAGTGGATGGTATGCGCCTACGACCACTGATCCTTCTAGCGGGGCTATTGCCTGCTTTCGCCGGAGTTTGCCTGGCCCAAGAAGCCGCTGCGCCCGCGCCCCCGCCACAGACAGAAGCAGAGAAGGCGGCTTTGCTCGACCTGGTTTTGACCAATCAGAAAAAGAGCGACGCCGCAATGAACCTGTTCGAGCGGGTCGAGCGAGTGGAAACACGTAAGAATGCCGTCGATCCGCTGTCAGGAGAAGTCAAAGTTTCCAGGGTCGTTCCGGCGGGCACAGGAGTTGACCATATTCCGATCGGGCCGGATGGGAAACCCTCGGATCCCGATGCTTATCACGCGGAACTCGTGAAGCTGGAGCGCGCGCTTTCCTGGGCGGCCGATGACGGGCACGCACAGCATGACGCGTACGAAAAGATCGCCAAAAAGCAGAAGGAGCGCGACGAACTGATTGACGCGACGCGGACCGCATTCCTCTATAGCTTCGTTTCCACCGAAACACGGGCCGGGCGGTTGCTCTACAAATACAAGTTGGAGCCGAATCCTGCATACAAATCCACTTCGCGAGCCACCTCTATCTTTGCGAAGGTCAGCGGTTTTGTGTGGATTGACCCGGAGGCGGCACAGATCGCGCGTGTGGAAGGCGAGGTTACAGGAGACATCACTGTCGGATTGTTTCTTGCGAAAGTGTATAAGGGCAGCCACTTCATGCAGGAGCGGTATGAGATGCTGCCTGGTTTGTGGATGCCTTCGTTTTCTCAATATGATTTCGATGGTCGAAAGCTCTTCAGCTCGATTTCCATTCACGAGCGAACTTTTTATGGTCAGTACCGCCGCATTGGACCTCCGAAAGAAGCCCTCGCTTCGATTCGTGCCGAATTAGGCAAGCCGGGAGGGGCCGCCGCAGATCGCTGAAACTTTGTCGGGTATAGTGGGTTTAAGGTACTAGAACTAGCCTCAGCCCTGACGGAATGGGAGGCGGTAATGACCCGGTATCTCCTTTACACAAGTGTTCTTGCCCTCTGCGGAGCGCTGACCACTTCGGTCTGCGCTGCACAGAGTTCTGGCTCTTCGAGCGCCCAAAGTTCAAGTCCAACACCAGCGGCTTCCCCTTCGCCGCCATCGGACGGCACTTCCACTGCACCTTCCGACCCCAAAAAAACCAAGAAAGTCTGGACAAACGAAGACGTGAATGGGTTGAGCGGTCCGGTTTCCGTGGTAGGAAATTCAAAGAATCTAGGCAAAGGCGGTCCGGACTCCAAAGCGGATGGGCAATACATTGCCAATGCGCGCAAGGAGCTCGCGAAGCTGCAGGGGCAATTGGAAGACACGAGCAAACAGCTGGCGGACCTGAAAGATTTTAGTGAAGGAAAAGCCCCGGCTACCTCAAGCGGCTACCAGATCAATAAAGGCTACAACCGCGTGCCCGTGGACCAGCAAATCACGAACCTGGAAGCCAAGCAGAAACAGTTGCAGGGCAAGATTGATGCGTTGCTGGATGAAGCGCGCAAAAAGGGCGTGCAGCCCGGGGACCTCCGCTAGCTACTCCAACTTCCTTCGTTCAATCGTTTGAGACTGGCTTCGCTAATCTCTTCGACAACGGTTTGCGGGCGCTGTAAAATTCGGAAGCCCGATCGGTGCGGGCACGTATGGGCCGCCGTTGGCACACCTATCGAGTTGTACGCCTGCTCTTTCTTCTGACTGTTGCGGTTGGGCTCGAAGCCGCTGGTTTCACTTCCGCTTGCGCGCAGAACTCGGGCTTCGACTTAGCTGGAAACCCTATAGATCCCCTCAAGACGGCCAGCGGTAAAGTTGTCGTGCTGGTGTTCGTGCGCACGGATTGCCCCGTCTCGAACCGCTACGCGCCTACGATTCAAAGACTAAGTGCAGCAAATGCGGGGAAAGCCATGTTTTGGTTGGTTTACCCAAGCAAAGCGGAGTCGGCGGACTCCATCCGCAAACATGAGCGGGAGTACGGTTACAAAATTCCGGCGTTGCGCGATCCGCAGCACACACTCGTCAAGGAGAGCCAAGTGGAGATCACGCCGGAGGTGGCGGTGTTCGACGCAAACCGGCGACTCGTCTATCACGGGCGCATCGATAATCTCTATGAAGATATTGGGCGCGCGCGCCGCGTTGCGACGACGCATGAACTCGAGGACGCGATCTCCAGCGCACTGGCCGGCAAGAGACTCGCCGTGGAAGCGACGCATGGCGTGGGATGCTATATCTCGGACCTGGAATGACTCGCACGCCGCAAACTCTTGTTGGAGTTTTGCTAGTTCTCGCCGTGACTTCCGCTGGGTTTGCCGCGCGCCATGCAGCGGCGACGCGGCAGACATCCGCCAAATCGACGACGTCGCAGACGCAGGTCACGTTCAACCGCGATATTGCTCCCATTATTTTCGGAGTTGCGCGCAGTGCCATCATCCGGGTGAGGCGGGGCCTTTCTCGCTTTTGAGCTACGCCGATGTGAAAACACACGGCCGGCAGATTGCCTTTGTCGCCAGCAAACGCATCATGCCGCCATGGCTGCCGGATACCGGCGAACTGAAGTTTGCGGACGAGCTGCGCTTGTCGGAAGCGGAGATCGCGACCATTCAGACGTGGGTGGACCAGGGCGAGGTCGAAGGCAGTCCTGCCGACCTTCCGCCGCAGCCAACATTCGCGACGGGCTGGCAACTGGGCAAGCCGGATGTAATCGTGCGAGCCGAAAAACCTTATTTGCTGCCGGCAAGCGCCAGCGACTCCTACTGGAATTTTGTATTCCGGACGCCGGTCCATCGATCTCGATGGTTGAAAGCGATCGAAATCCGGCCCGGCGATAAGAGGCTCGTGCATCATGCGAATGTCTTGGTGGACCGCGAAGAGAACGGGCGCAGGCTTGAGAAAGAGCCGGGGGCGGGATTCGCGGGAATGGAACTCATCATTGAATCAGAAGCGTTTGATCCCGACAGCCATTTTCTGTTCTGGAAGCCGGGATCCGCGCCGTATGTGGAGCCGGATGGAATGGCGTTGCGCCTGGACAAGGGCACGGACCTCGTTTTAAACACGCATTTTCAGGCTTCGGGAAAGCGAGAGCTGGTTCAGCCCACGCTGGGTCTCTACTTCACCGACAAGCCAGCGACGATGCACCCCATCCTGCTGCAGCTCGACAATGACCGCTTGCTGGACATTCCAGCTGGAGCGAAGAATTTTCTGGTTTCCGACGATTTCACTCTGCCGGTGGACGCGAGCGTTTTGGCCATTTATCCACACGCGCACTATCTTGGAAAAGATTTGCTGGCGTTCGCGACACTTCCTGATGGAACAAAGAAAACGCTGATACACATTGGCGATTGGAACTTGAATTGGCAAGCCGTCTATCGCTATGAACAGCCTGTGAACCTTCCTGCGGGAACGATAATTTCGATGCGATTTACGTATGACAACTCGACGGACAACATTCGGAATCCCAACCAGCCGCCAAAGCGCGTTGTAGCGGGCAATCGCGCCAGCGATGAGATGGCGCATTTATGGTTGCAAGTGCTTCCCAGCGAATCCGCTGACCCGGCGGTGGATCCTCGGATGCAAATTCAGGAAGCGCTGGCTCTGCATCACATTCAGAATAATCCTGAGGATTTTGAAGCGCACTACAACCTCGCGGCGCTTTTTCAGATGAAAGGTGATTTGCCGGGGGCGGCGATGCAATTCACGCAAGCCGTTCGGCTTCGGCCGAACGACCCGACAGCCAACAATGCACTGGGCGCCGTGTTGCTGGCGGGTGGCCACATCCCTGAAGCCATTCCGCATTTCAACTTGGCGCTCAAGGCACGACCCGACTATTTCGATGCGCATTACAATCTCGGGAATGCGCTCGCGGCGCAGAGCGACTTTGCAGGAGCGCTTTTGCACTTCCGCGCCGCCGTCCGGCTGAATCCGCAGGATGCGAACGCCGAGGCCAATCTGGGAAGCGCGCTGGCGGAGACCGGTAACCTGAAGGAGGCGCGAGCGCATTTCGAGCACGCCTTGCAGATCGATCCAAAAAATGAGCTGGCCCGCGAGAATCTGGAGCAGCTGAATCGGGATGCGCACGGCCGCCCGAACGAGTAGTTACCGGCCGTGACCGCATCGGGCCCCGGCCAGCATGAGCTGGCCAACTTTTTGGGCCGGTCTCGCCGTCCAAGCAACCATGCTGTTATGATTTCCGGCGCCGTCGCAGTGCCGCGCCGGTGGAGCAACTTTTCTTCTTCGCAGGTGTTTCGCACAAGCATCGAACGCACGAATTTATGACGCTCAATTCACCCAGCTTCGCGCGTCGCTCGATTCTCGCGGTCCTTCTGCTCGGACTCGCCGCTTCATTGGCGACGAATGGGAATTCCCGCAGCCTTTCTCCGAAGGAGCGTGAGGAGGTCTTTGAAAAAGTCTGGAAAGACGTGGACGAGCATTACTACGATCCGGAATTCGGCGGCGTGAACTGGAAGGAAGTTCACGATCGTTACACGCTGCTGGTGCACGCGGCAAAAGATGATAAGGATTTCTATTTGATCATGGACCACATGACCGGGGAACTACACGACGCGCACACGCGCTTCACCGCACCGGAGCAATGGGCTAATCGTAAAAAGCATCAAGGCGTGAGCATCGGTTTCCGGCCAGTCTCTGTGGAAGGCAAAGTCGTGGTGCTGGACGTGTTCCCGGGCAGTAATGCGGCGCAGGCGGGCATCGAGCCGGGCATGATTGTGACCGGCCTGGACGGGCATCCGATCGACGAGCGCCTGTCCAAGGCTGCAAAGACGGTCTTGCCATATTCGACGGAACGTGCCACCAGGTTGCGTATTCTGAGCACTGTTTTCTCTGGTTCGCTCGAAACTCCATTCGCCGCTACCCTCGAGCGCGCTAACGGATCCTCGTTCGATGTCAAGTTCGCGCGGCAAACTCTCTCCTTGGAACCGCGCGTTACTTCCAGAAAATTGACCTCGGGTTTTGGATATATTCGATTCGATGAGTTTCAACCTTCGCTCGTCAAAGACTTCAAAACGTCCGTTGAGAATCTGCGCAACGCCCCGGGGCTGATTCTCGATCTCCGCAGGAATCGCGGTGGCGTCGGAGCCACTTTGGAAGCCATGGCCAACTTGTTCTTCGACAAAAAAACTCTGTTTGAACGCAGGATGAGCCGGAAGCAGGTTAGTGCTTCCGAACACGACGGACATCAAGCCGAAGAAAAGCAGTTCTATGTCGGAAAAACCGGGGGGCAAATCTACTCCGGCCCGGTCGTTATCCTGGTGAGCGAATATTCCGCCAGCGCCACGGAAGTTTTTTCCGCTGGCATGCAGGATTCCGGGCGCGCGAAGTTGGTCGGCACTCCATCGTGCGGATGCGTACTGGGGATCACGCACGACCGCGTGATGAAGGGCGGCGGCGTGCTGGAAATCAGCGAGATTCTCTGGTTCTCTCCGAAGGATCGCAAACTCGAAGGCGAGGGCGTGATTCCGGATCGCGTGGCCGCCCCGACGATTGCTTCACTCCAGGAAAAGCGCGACCTGGTTCTCGAAGAAGGCGAAAAAGTGCTGCAAGAGCTGGCCGCGACAAAGCGGACGGCCCCGGCCAATTGATGGCGTTTTAAAGGTGCTGCGAATTCCCGAGCCCTACTCCACGCGCAGTGCCCGCATCGGATCGATAGAAGCGGCGCGCCAAGCCGGCAAAACGCAGGCAATCCCCGCAACAAGCATGAGAATAGAAGCTGCCAACAGCAGCGTAATAGGATCGCGCGAACTTCCTCCGGCCCACGAAGCAACCACGCGGTTCAAAATCACACTCAAGAGCAATCCCGCGCCAACGCCAATGCCAAGCATGGCGGCGGTCGAACCGAGAACGAGCGTAACGACGGATGCGGGACGCGCGCCAAGCGCCATGCGAATGCCCAACTCCTGAGTGCGCTGCGTAACCGCAAACGAGACCACGCTGTAAAGTCCTGTGGCCGCCAGCACCAGGGCAAGCGCTGCAAAGAGACCGAAGAGCGTGGCGATAAAGCGTTCGCGTCCCCAGCCGTCGGTGTCGAGCCACCAAATCAGCGTGTGGTCACGCCCAACAACGAACTCGGCGTTGACTTCGCGCAAACGCTCCTTGACGGAGCGGATGGCCGTTTCCGGATCGCCGCTGGCCCGCACGATGAGGTCTTCGTCCGGCGTCAGCACAAAACTGTAGGGCAGAAATATCGCCGGCTTAACGGGATGTTCCAGCCCGTCGTTTTTTGCGTCGCCAACGACTCCGATGACCTCAAACCAGCCATCAGGAGATTGCGCGGACAAGAAATTCGGGTTATCGATTTTAAGCTGCGGGCTGCGCACGCTTTGGCCGATGGGATCGAGGTCGCCGAGATACTGCTTCACGAAGGCTTGATTGACCATGGCAAGATGCGCGGCGCGGCGAGATTCGGCATCGTCGAAAATTCTTCCGCGCACGAGCGGCATGTGCAGCGCCGAGAGCAATTGCGGACTGACAAGAGTCATAACAGCTTGCGAGTCCGTCAATGTAGGTTTGCTTTGAATCTCAACTTTCGCGGTAAATCCGCCGAAGCCCGGAAACCACGTTGTGGAAACTCCCGCTTCGGCTACCCCCGGCGCTTGCGCAACGGCCAGGCGAACCATTTCCTGTTGATTGATGCGCTCCTGCCACGTGGTGCTAGAACCTTTGGGCAGGGAAATGTTCATGGCGAAAACATGGTCCGGGTCGAAGCCCAGCGGCGTGTGCACTTTTGCGAGGAACGTCTTCATCGCGCCGCCGGCGCCTGCGAGAAGCAGCAATGTAAGCGCCACCTGCCCCGCGATCAGAAGCCGGTGCGTGTTCCGGCTTCGGCTACTGCCGGTAAGTTTGGCGCTGGTCGCCTGAATTAATGCACTGAGTTGGGGACGCGAAAGTTGATAAGCCGGAGACAAGCCAAAAAGAATTCCCGTGAGCAAGGCAATCACGGCGCTGAAGATCAACACCATGCTATTCACATGAATCGTGGCTTCATGAGGAAACGAATAGTACGGCAGCATGGTGGAGAGAGCTTTCACTCCCCAGTAGGCGGCCAGAACGCCAAGCGCGGCGCCTGTCACGGAAAGCAGAACGGATTCGGTCAGGAGCTGGCGGATGAGCCGGCCGCGCCCCGCGCCAATGGATGTGCGAATGGCAAACTCGTGCTGCCGAGCGGTTCCCCGCGCGAGCAGCAAAATCGAAACGTTGGCGCAACCAATCAGCAGGAGGATGACAACGGCGCCAAACAAAAAGACGATGGTTCCCGCGAAACGCCCAAGCACCTGTTCATTCAGCGTGACAATCTTGGCGCGCATGTCCTGCGGATAACTTTTAGGGTCTTCTTTCGCAAAGCGGTCGACGAGAAGTTGCATCTCGGCTTGGGCCGCAGGGTATTTCACGCCGGGCTTCAGCTTGATAAAGGCCAGCCAGTAATAGTGCGGATCAGCCGAGGGCAACGCGGGGAGGTACACGTCGGAATCGCCCCAGGTAAAGCGCGGCGGCGCGACGCCGATCACGGTGTAAGGCGTGTGGTCCAGTTCGATCGACTTTCCGATAACGTCGCGGCTCGCCCCATATTGCCGTTGCCAGAAGAGATAGCTCAGGACGGCGACCGGCGCGGGATTGCCGCCGGGAGCATCCGCCGGCGTGAACTCGCGGCCCAGCAGCGGCGGAACGCCCATGTAGTCAAACATGTTCGGAGAATAGAGGCCGACGTTTACGGAGACGGGAAATTTCTCCCCGGTGAGGTTTTCCCGCTTTTCGTCTTGCAGAAAGACGTCATCGATCGAGGCGGCCTTGCGAACCTCGGCGGCTTGTGTGCCATTGACGATGAGCAGAGGGCCGCGGCCATTTTTGTCTTTGAGTTCGACGTGCACCATGCGCTTGGCATCTTTGTAGGGATAAGGGTCGAGGAGCACGCCGTAGACCACGCTGAAGATGGCCGTGGTCGCGCCGATGCCGAGCATCAGGGACAGGACGCAGCTGGCGGCAAATCCGGGTGATTTGAGGAATTGCCGAAACGCGTAGCGAACATCCTGCAGTAAGGTCCTCATGCCCAACCTCCGCGCCGGGATATACCCTTTAAGACGTTGCGAGGGCGGAATGGTTCCATGAACGAAGGATAATTTTCTGAAGTTTTTGGCTTAGGCGGTGCGGGCGACCTCGTAGAGAAATTCCACGTGGGCGCGAACAGCATCGTCCATTCCCGCGACTTTCGGGATTTTTCGATTCGATGAGGTAATACTCATCGGGAGCGTGGGCGCCGTTGCCATGGCCCATGCCAAAGTGGCCGGCTGGAAGGTGCAGCGGGTCGCCGGTGAAGACAAATCCCGGCCAGGAGCCGGCCAGGCGCGGAAGCAGAACGGGATCGATTCCGTTTTTCTTGTAAACCGCGATGGACGCACGAATGATCGAAGAACCGGCGGGCGTGCTGGTCGGATCGTAGCCGCCGCTCATATTCACTTCAATGTCGCCGAATCCTTTTTTCGCGAGGTGCGCTTTTAGCGCGGCGAGCGCCTCGGCTGCGGTCATATCTGGCACGAGGCGCATGTCGATTTTGGCGACGGCCCGGCCGGGCAAGATTGTTTTTCCGCCTGGGCCGGTATAGCCGCCGACCAGCCCTTCTATGTTCACCGTGGGCCGTGAGCAGAGCAGCTCCAACGATTCCTGCCAGCTTACATCGTGAACCCAGTGATCGACTCCCATTTGCTTTTTGGCGTCGGCCTCGCTGAGGCGGCGCGCTGCTTCGGCGATCATTTTCTTGTCGGAGTCCGAGAGCGGTCGCGCTTTCGCAGCGAAACCTTCGATCACGGGATCGTTTCCATCGGGCGAAACAAGGCAAGCGAGCGCTTCGACAAGGTGCCACGCGGGACTGTCAACGCGAGCCTTGTTGCTGGAATGCAGATCCTTCTTCGGTCCGCGTCCCCAGCGTCGCGCCGCTGGAAACCAGTTCGAGCTCGACCACGCCCTTCGCGCCCAGAGTCATCGTTACGTCGCCGCTCAAGCCTTGCGCCGCGAAGGGCATGAATACCGAGGTGCACTTTTTCAGCGCCGCTGCGATTTCCGGCTTGCGTACAACTTGCGGAAAGTGCGGTGAGCCGATTTCTTCTTCGCCTTCGGCAACGAAAACAAAATTTACGGGCATCTTCTTTCCGGCGCCGCGCATGGCGTGCAATGCGGCTAGGAATGTCGCTTCCGGGCCCTTCTGATTTACGGCGCCGCGGCCTACCAGCACTTTCCCGAGGCCGGGTTTATCCACGAGGGCGGCGTCGAATGGAGGTGAGGTCCATTCAGCGGGGTCGGCCTGCTTCACGTCATACATGAAATAGAGTCCGATGGTGCGCGGCGCGCCTGCATCGAGCGTGGCAAAAATACCGGGCTGTCCGTCGGTAGGAACTTTCGTCACTTGCTCGAAGCCGGCGTCGCGCAGCATGTGCATGGTCAGCTCGCAGCCTTCGTTCATGCCGCGATTTTCCGCGGCGATCGAGGGCTGCTGGATCCAGTGCTGCAGACGCTGCACGGCTTCCTCGTGACGCTTCTCGATTTCAGCGCGGATGCCGTCCATTTCGTCGGCGGGCAGTGCGGAACCTGCGGCGGCCTGCGCCCAGCCTGGGACAGCCAGTGCGGCGGCGCTGACCATTGCACCCTGCAAGAAAGTCCGCCGGTCGGCCAATGCTTCGCCCTCGGCCGCGAAAGTACCTTGCGCTATATCGCGCTTCGCTGGTTGGGAGCTCTGACGCTCGACACGTTCGAATTCAGATTCAGTTCCCATGATTTCCTCCATACAACAGGTTTTCCGCGCAGCTATCCGATCAAAACAGGCAACTGCTTACGCGCTGGCCTGCTGCGCCTGTTCCGCCGCCTCGGGCAGCCACAGCCGCAAGATTTCCACGGACTTAGGCTCCACCTCGCGAAACTTCATGCCCATGCCCATAAACGCGTGAGAATAGACCACCGTAGCCGGCGCTTCGAACGAATGAGTCTCGGTAAATATTCTCAGGTGTACGAGGGTGCCGTCCGGCAATGGATTGACCGTGTCGACGTAGCACCCGTTCAGACTCAAGTCGCTGATTCGCGATTTCATCCGCGCCCCGGAACTTTCTTCCAAAAGCTCCGCCGAAGCGATGAAGGGGTAGCGCGGCTCGCACCTTTGTTTTTGTTCCATGACTCCCCACTTTTAAAAGCAGGCGCGTATTCTATCCCCAATTGGCCGAGTCGCGCCGCAAAAACTCTGGGCACCGCGTGCACCCGTTAGGCACCGGATCTTCCGCAAACGGATGCAGGGCTGGCTATGCGAAACGCATCCTACGAGAATCGTTCCAGGGGCGGATGAGCTATCATTTGCAGCAGTCCCCGGCGCGCTATGCAGGATCGCAATACGGAAAACTCGGACTTTGCGATCACGAAGAGAAATAAAATGCGATGCGGAAATTCACTGCTATCCAGCCTTCGGCGAGCCGCACTGGTCATCTTCTGTCTTTTCGTGCTTTTGGGCTTCTTGCCCCTGTGGAATGCGCTCGCAACATCGGAGTGGCAGGTGCTTTCGCCGGGAATGGAACTCAAATACCTTCCTGTCGCTCACCCAAACGCCCCGGCGGGCGCGAATTTGACAGTCTTGCGAATCGACCCGCACCTTTGGGAGATGGAACTCATCGGCACAAGCCGGACCGGTGAAAAGGCGGGGCACACCGCGCGCGAGTGGTGTGAGACGCACAAGCTCACGGCGGCGATCAATGCAGGGATGTTCAAAACGGATGGAGCAACCCACGTTGGGTACATGCGTTTCCAGGAGCACGTCAACAACGCGAAAACGAACAACTACCAGTCCGTCGCCGCATTTGGTCCCCGCGATCCTCAAGCCCTTGCCCCATTCCGCATCTTCGATCTCGATAGTCCGGGCGTGACTCTGCAATCGATCCTCAAGGATTACGGTTCTGCCGTACAGAATCTGAGGCTGATCAAGCGCCCGGGGTCGAATCAGTGGGCCGAACAGGACAAGAAATGGAGCGAGGCCGCTCTGGGCGAGGATTCTTCCGGCCGTGTGCTCTTCCTGTTTTCCCGCTACGCATTTTCGATGCATGATCTGAATCAGGAACTCCTCTCGGCGGGGATCGGCCTCGTCGCCGCCCAACACCTCGAAGGCGGACCTGAGGCGCAACTTTACTTGCGGCTTGGCGAAAAGCAGGTTGAATTGTTCGGCAGCTATGAAACGTCTTTCATTGAAAATGATTCGAACGCCAAACCCTGGCCCATTCCAAACGTTCTTGGTGTCCGGCCTCGTGCTTCTGCTAGCCGCTAGAAGCTGCGGCGCTCCTGTAAACGACCCACCGGTCGCTGTAGCGAATCAAGAAACACAAGCTACAACTCGTAAATGCGCCGACTTGTCCCTCGTGTAAAATTACCCGCAAACTTCAACGGAGGAATTCTCGCGTGAAACTCTGGATCCGGGTGCTGCTGAGCACCGCAATTCTTTTCTTCGCGGCCAATTTGCGAGCGCAGGATGACGACAAGCCGAAAGACGCCGAGGGTTGCAAGGACTCTCCTCTTATTACGCGGTTTCCCGGCGGCATCATTCACTCCTGCGAAAACAAGGAGTATGAGCAGGCCGACTTTCCCCTGGGTTCCGATAAGGACGGCAACGCGAAGACCAAGCATGTAGAAGGCGACTATCACTATTGGGACATTGGGACACGCGAAGGCGTGAGCGAGATACAAGTCTTCCGCAATTTTCAGACGGCGCTGAAAACAGGTGGGTTCACCGTCGACTATACGAGTTCTCCCGAACAAATCGTCGCACACAAAGGAAACACGTGGATTTTCATCGACAACCGGGGCGAGTTCTACTACCAGACCATCGTCACGGAAAAGACCATGACGCAAGAAGTGACCGCCGACGCTTCCGCGCTCTCGGATGAAATCAACAAATCCGGGCATGTGGCGGTCTACGGAATTCATTTCGATACCGGCAAAGCAGCGATTCTGCCGGATTCCGAAAATATCCTCGGTGAAATCGTGAAATTGCTGCAGCAGAACGAGGCACTCAAGCTGCGAATTGAGGGCCACACGGACAATCAAGGCAATGCTGCGGCTAATCAAGCCCTTTCGGAAAAGCGCGCCCAGGCCGTTGTCGCTTGGCTCAGCGGACATGGTGTGTCCCCGGCGCGGCTCTCCGCCAAGGGCTTGGGCCAGACCAAGCCTCTCGCCGACAACGGAACCGAAGAGGGGCGCGCGCAAAACCGTCGCGTCGAATTAGTGAGGCAGGACTAGCGCTTCCCCAAACCTGCCCGTTCGGACAGTTCGTTTTCGACCACGCAACCCGTTGATGGGTCTGCTTTCCCTCCAAAGCGACTTCATACTTGAAGATAGTTTCATGCACACGAATGCGTGTGTTGGAGGAAATTATGAACCGCAGGCTCCTGCCCCTTGCCGCCGCGGCCGTTGTTGGAGTGCCTTTTGCCGTGTATTCGTCCGCGCAGAATCCCGCGCCCAGTGCGGCGCCCGTCACGCCGGTTAGCTCGGTTACGAAAGTGGACCCTAGCGCGACGCCGCTGCCCACCGTGAAGGATTTACTGCAGAAGTTTGAGACCGTCAGCGGAGGCCATGCCGTCTGGTCCAGCTTCACGACGCGCTACCTGAAGGGCATTTATCAGACGGAAGACGCTTCCGGTTTCGCAGCGATCGAAATTTTCAGCAAAGCGCCGAATAAAGCGCTCTCCAAAATCACGTTTTCCAACGGCGTGATCCTCCGGCAAGTCTGCGACGGAAAATCGGCCTGGATCGAAGATCCCAGGGGCGGCATGCATGAAATCACCGGCGCGGCGCTGGAAAGCCGGATTCGCCAATCCAATTTTAATGATCGCACCGACGCTCTCTTGATGGCCGTCTCTGGAAAAGTTCTGGGCGCGGAAAAAGTCGGCGCGCACTCGACGTACGTGTTGGAGTTCTCTCCGCAGAAGAAGCTGACCTCGAAGATTTACTTCGACGCGGAAACCGGCTTCCCGGTTCGCACGGACGATACTCTGCATAACCCGGATGGCGACTACAAAGTGGAAACCTACATGGACGACTACCGGCCCGTCGATGGAGCGTATTTCGCGTTTCGCCTGCGCCACGTGGAAAAGGGCAATGTGTTCACGCTACGCATTACGCAGATCAAGAACAATGCCGGAGTCGAGGATTCCATGTTTTTGAAACCAGCCTCCGCGCCGAAGTAAGCTCTGGGACGGACGCGAAATCTTTTTCGGAGTCGAGGAAAAAGCAAACGGGGCGCAAAATATCGCGCCCCGTCTCGTTTTTTGGCGCCGCCCCCTCCCCTAGTTTTTACATAAGTGTTCATTCTAAAGGTAGATAAAGTTTTTTGTTTTCAACACTTATATAAGTGTTCATTCTGAAGGAGTTGCATGTGTTTAACATTAAGTACACATATGGCGCTGGTGGGCTGACATCTGGATGAGGATGCGGGTGATTCGGACGGGGACAGGGAAATGGCTACTTCAAGAAAGGCTGCCACTGGGTGCCGTGCTTCGGCGCTACCAATTCAGAAATCGGGGCGGCTGTTCGCTCAACCACCGTTACGTAAGGATAAAAGTGAACAGAGCGAACGGCTGACTGCAGCTCGGTCGTCCCAAAGACAAAGCGCCTGTCGTCGTCATTCACATTGTTCTGCTGGTGGTCTGAGGCGTTTAGGTTCATTGCAAAGCCACCCATGTAGGAAGCAAAGGCGTTTAGCGTTCCGTGGAGGTCCTCGCAGAGATAGACACCGCTAGGCCGTATGTGGGAAAGCAGTTCTTCGAAGGTAACGATTTGTTGTTCAGCGAGATGGCCGCCGTCGTCGATGACGATATCCACCGCATCCACTTCTCGTTTAAAACCTTTCCAGAAATTACGGTCGGCCTGGTCGCCGATAAACACTTTGACGGAGTCGCTTTCGTAGGCCTTACAGGCCGGCTCAATGTCCACACCATATACGTGGCAGCGAGGCCCGAAGTAATCCTTCCACATTCCCAAGCTGCCGCCGCTATAAATCCCAATCTCCAGAACGCGGACGTCGCGGCCCCTAAGATGGCTAAAATGCTTGTGGTAAATGTTGAAATAATGGTTCCACTTCCAGATTCCGGGGCCTTCCTTATGGGAATCGAAGTAGGTGCGCAGAGGATTCGGATTCGGCAGGTCTTGCGCCTCTCCCGATGGGCTAACTTCGGGCCATTGGGAGCGAAAACGCCAGTTCGAGAGGCCGCGCCAAAATGAACGCAATTGCCGCAAGACTGCGGGAGCACGTGAAAGCCTCCTGGCGCGTGTCATTGCGTCTCCAGGCATTTATCCCTTCTTTCCGAATCACCGCTTTCCATTGATTGTGCCTTAGCATATATCAATGCAGGGGAATCAAGGATGGGCGGCGGCTGAAAGGGATTGATGCGGAATCCGCTGGTTCAGTTTTCATTGGTGAGAACGTATGCGAGGAGCATCGGCTGGGGCGCGGCTATTCGTTTGCGATTGTCCGATCTTCGGGCGCGCATGGGCGTGAGCAAGGGGTCGTTGCTCAAGCTCACAATCAAGAACGCGCAATATCCACTGTTTCTGCGGATCGGAAGCAGCGACCGGGAAGTGCTGGCGCAAATCTTTATAGAGAAAGAATACGAGCCGATAGCGGCGGGGTCTCCCAAAACGATTCTGGATCTGGGGGCGAATGTTGGATATTCGAGTGCGTATTTTCTGACGAAGTATCCGGAAGCGTCTGTCCTAGCCGTTGAGCCGGATGCCGGGAACTATGCGATGTGCCGCCGAAATCTTGAGCCTTATGGCAGCCGGGCGCGAGTGATTCACGGAGCCGTTTGGCCCGAGCGCCGGAAATTGGAGGTGGACAGCGGCGCATGGAGGGATGGCCGGGAGTGGACGGCCCAGGTAAAGCCGGCGAAGGAGGAGAGCACACTGTGCGAATCCGTCGAGGGTTACGACATGCCCACGCTGATTGAACTGACCGGCGCGACGGAAATCGATCTTTTAAAGATCGACATCGAGAGAAGCGAACTGGAACTTTTTTCCCGCAACACGGAGAGCTGGCTGCCGCGCATCCGGAATTTGTGCATCGAGCTTCACGGAGCGGACTGCGAAGCCATTTTTTCCCGGGCGCTCGGGGGCTATTCTTGCGATCTGAGCTGTACGGGGGAACTCACGGTGTGCAGCAACCTGCAAGTCCGCTCGTGATTCGCTAAATGCGGATGAGTGGATAATAATTCCTTCGACGGAGGCGCAAGCCGTCACCAGATTTTCTCCTTGTGCGGAGAGGGATCGATGAAGTGGCTTTTGCAGAATGTGCGGCGGCGAGCGAAGTTTGCGATCAAGAATCCGCGCTACGCGCTGAGCGCGATGGTGCGGGAGCTGACGTTTGCCGACGAAAAATTCCTCTCGGCGATCACGGGCGCCTCCGCGAGAGAGATACGCGGCTATCTGGACGAGCCGATCGGGACGGCGGAGTTCGCCGCGCATTTGCGTTCCGCGGAAGAACAATTCAGGAAACTTGCCGTGGATAGCGCCGACCTGTTCGCGAAAAAAGTTCTGAATCAATACGCGGCGGTGCGTGCTCTGAAACCAAACTGCGTGGTCGAAACAGGCGTGGCAAACGGCGTGTCGTCGTCCTACCTGCTGCTGGCGCTGCGGAAGAACGGCCGCGGTTGCCTGCATTCGGTGGGTCTCGCGGACCCGGCCTTTCTCCCCGCGGGAAAAGAGCCAGGGTGGCTTGTTCCGGAATGGCTGCGCAGCGGGTGGCAGATACACCTGGGCGACGCGCGCGATATTCTACCCAGCCTGTTCGGGCAACTGGGAAGCACCGATGTTTTCATCCACGACAGCCTGCACACGTACGAGCACATGATGTGGGAATTCGAGACGGCGTATCCCTATTTGCGGCCCGGGGGCCTTCTGTTTGCGGACGACGCGTTGTGGAACGACTCCTTTCACGATTTTGCGCGAAAGGCGGGCGCGCACGAGGCGCGCATACTGCGGGGTGTGGGGTTTTTACGGAAGACTTTAGTGTGAATTTCCCGGACCGGGAGATGGTCACGAGCGAAAGGTGAGAGAAGTGGCGAGCCAAAGGGCGCGGGCCCAAATGGCGACGTCCACGGGAAGAAAGTACAAGCGGTCCTTGAGCAAGTTTCGCGCGGCTCGAATGAGAGTCCACTTGCTGAGGTGCGGGTGAGCCGAAAGAGGGAGCTTTCCTGCGGAGAATACCAGCCGCTATCGCGCAATTGCTTTATGGCCAAGGACTGCAGCGAGTCCTGCTGAATGGAAATACAACGGCTGCCTGCGACATAGTGCGATTCCCAGCCGGCTGCCTTCATCCGCTGAGAAATGTCCGAATCCTCGTGATGGCGGCGAAAGCGGACGTCATAGCCGCCGACGGCGTCGAGCGCTTCCTTGCGAAACAGGACAGCGTGCCCGTGTGCGAAAGGCATAGGGCCGGATTGTTCGGGGTAAGCCGGCTCCTGAAAGCGCATGCGCCAGCGGGTAAGGAGAGGATCGGGGTTCCGGGGCACGGTGCGCGTGTAGCAGGCACCGACGCGAGGCTGGGTGAGCAAATATTTCTGGCAAGTGTCCAGCCAATCGGGGGCGGGAAGGACTTCGGTGTTGATGCAGGCGAGAAACGTGGCGTGCGAGAGGGCGATGGCGGCATTGCGAGCGGCGGAAATTCCCTGATTTTGGGGAAGGCGAAGAAGAGAGATCGCGGCGAGGACTGCGCCCCACGGGAGGAGAAACAGGTTCGGGGGAGCCATCGTCCACGACGAAGATCTTGCCAATCGGATAGGTCTGATAGCGCAGGCGGAGAGGGTTGCGGAGAGAGCTTCGGAGCGCTCCCCGTAGACGGGGATGACGATGTCAACTGAGGGCGCGCCATCGGAGTTGCTATGGATCATTTATGATGCCAGTTCTCGGAAGTTCAATGGGATTGAAAACTTCAGCTAGAGGCCTCTAGAAGGAAAACGTTGTGATCCCCGATTATGGATTTGGCCGAGAAGGCACGGGCACCAAGACGCATCAACCATGCCACCGGTTTTCGGCTAGCGTGGAAACCGTCAGGCGGGAACACAAAATGCTCGCGCAAACGAAGTCCCGCAAGGGGAAGAAACTTCTGCTGCAGAAGGTCGAAGAATATCGGGGAGATGTGGGTCGGTTCGCCACGATCGTCCATCATGCGGATTTTCCCGGTTTGGAGAAATCTAAGGCGTGTTGGCAGAGAGTCGACGTTGGGCGTAGAAATGACGGCAACACCCCCAGGCGAGAGTATACGCCGCACATTCCGGAGGAAAGAAACCGGACTTTCCAAATGTTCGATAACTTCGATGGCTGTGACGAGTCCATAAAAGTTAAGTCCAAGAATTGACGCGAAATCGGGTTGGTTCAGGTCGATTGTAATGTGGGGTAGCTTGGCCTCGTAGCCTTTCGCGCTCAGGTCTGCAGAGACGACTTCACATCCCAGGCTATGCATTCGATCAGCCATCGCACCGCCGCCCGAGCCTAGATCGATCGCCTTGAGACCCGGCTTTGCATAGCGGAGTATGAGAGACTCGCCCACGAATTGGTGAAGGCCAATCGGTGTCCATTCACGAGCCATAGAGAACGCAGCCTCCCAATGCCCTGTAACTTTACACTAGTCGCAAAGATAATCGTATGGAACGGTGCAGTCGTCCGCTTTCGCACCGTCGGCGTGATGCCCCTTTCCGAAGACCGGGGACTCAGTAATAATCAGGAGATCTTGCGTAAAGCTGGAACATGAGAATTGCATCCGCCTTATCTTCAGGCCAGTTCCGAAGGGGTCCTCTCCTCATCTTCGGCACTCTGGTTGTGGGCGCCTTCGCTGCTTACGAAATGGCGCAGTATGTGATCAACGATGACATGACTGGCCTGGCCTACGCGGGGCTATGCCTCGCCGGCGGAGCGATCGTCATCGCGATCCTCAATAACTGGCGCAATGGGGTGTATTTTTTCCTTGCCTGGCTGCTGTTCGAAGATTTTGCGCGGAAATTCCTGGGCAACAACATGGCCATCTATTTTGCCAAGGATTTTTTTGCGCTGGTGGTGTACATCTCGTTTCTGGCGGCTTTTCGCCGGAAAGAAGTGCCATTCTTCCGTCCACCGTTTCTCATGCCGCTGCTGATCTTCATCTGGTTCGGCGTCCTTCAGATATTCAATCCAGCCTCGCCGAGCATCTGGTATGGCCTGATGGGCGTGAAAATATTTTATTACTACGTTCCGATGATTTTCATAGGCTATGCGCTGCTGAATTCCGAAGCGGAGTTGCGCCGATTCTTTACCATCAATATGACTCTTGCGGTCGTGGTCATTTCCCTGGGGATCGCCCAGTCTGTTCTCGGTCCATCCTTCCTGAATCCCGCGCATCAAGCCGACGATCTGCGTGAGTTAAGCGGACTGTATCGCGTGTCTCCCATAACAGGCGCCATCGCCTACCGGCCCACGTCCGTCTTCGTGAGCGCGGGGCGGTACGCGGATTTCGTGATGGTGGCGTGGATGCTGGTACTGGGATTCAGCGGGTACCTTTTGCTTCGGCAGAGGCGAGGAAGAAACTTTGCGTTTATCACGGTGGCGGTGGCCGCCGCCGGCGCCTTCCTGACGGCATCGCGAGGGGCGTTCCTTTGGGCGATCATCAATGCGGTCGCGACGAGCGCGGCGTTTATATGGGGCGCACCGTGGCGGCAGGGCGAGGCGTTGCGCGCGTTTCGGGGAATTCAGCGTGCTGCACTTGGCATCGCGCTTGGCATTGTATTGGTGTTTATCGCGTTTCCGGACGCGCTGCTTTCGCGGGTGGCGATTTATCAAGAGACGCTCTCGCCGAGTAGCTCGGCAAGCGAATTGACGCATCGTGGCTGGACTTATCCAATGGACAATTTCCTGGCCGCCTTCAACTACGACCGCTGGCCGTATGGCTACGGCATCGGCACGACGTCGCTCGGCGGACAATATGTGGCACGAATTTTCAAAGTAAAGCCGGTGGGCGTGGGTGTCGAAAGCGGATTCGGGGCACTTGTCCTGGAGATGGGGATCGGTGGCCTGATTCTGTGGTTGGGTATGAGTGTGGCGATTCTCTTCGCAGCGTGGAAGGTGATCAAAAAACTCAAGGGTTCACCGTGGTTCCCGCTGGGGTTCGTGATTTTCTGGTATGCGTTTGTCATGTTTTTCCCCTCAACGTTTGCGGGAATTCAACCGTATGAGGATTTTCTGTTGAACGCCTACCTTTGGCTGCTGCTGGGCGTATTGTTCCGCTTGCCCAGCATCGGGCTCTCGGCGCAATTCGCGGCCAACGCCGCACCAGCCGAGGCTACGCGCCGCTGGCGCTGGATACGCTGACTTGCGAATCGCGGTGGTTTCGCCGTTTGTGGACCGGCAGCACGGAACGGAGCGCGCACTTGCGGAATTGCTGGAGCGGCTCGCGCGCAATTACGGCTGCGAGATTCATCTCTACTCCCAGCGTGTCGAAGATCTTAAATTTGACGATTCAAAGCTGAGAAATTCGCCGCAGCCCGGGACTATCCTCTGGCGGAAAGTGCCGTCTCTTTCCGGACCTCACCTGTTTCAATTCTGCGGCTGGCTTGTGCTCAACAAGATTTGGCGCTCGTGGGACCGCTGGGTACGCCGAGTGCGTTGCGACCTGCTATTTTCTCCCGGCATCAACTGCTTCGATGCAGACATCTTGTTGGTGCACGCGATATTTCACCGGTTGGCGGAGATGGCGGACGTCTCAAGGAGCTCATGGCTGCAAAGCGCGCACCGCAAAGCTTACTACAGGCTTTTGTGCTTGCTGGAGCGGAAGATTTACGGAAATGAAAGGGTGGTGCTGGCGGCTGTTTCAAAGCATACGGCAAGCCAGCTGCGCCAGTATTTCGGGCGAGGCGATGTTGCGGTAGTTCCGAATGGAGTCGATACCAAGGTGTTTAACGAAGTTGCCCGGGACAAGCGGCGGGATGCAGTGCGCAGGCGCTGGAATATTGCTCCCAACGAGCATGCCCTTTTGCTTATCGGCAACGACTGGAAAACCAAGGGGCTCTCGATTCTTCTTCAAGCTGCGGCCGAGTGCCAAGATCTTCCGTTGCGATTGTTGGTAGTAGGCAAGGAAGATTCAGACGCCTGGGCCGGACTCATTTCCCAATTTCATTTAACAGAGCGAGTATCGTTCTTCGCTCCGACTGCGAATGTGCTGGATTTTTACGCGGCTGCAGACGTGTACGTCGCGCCGTCAGTGGAGGATTCCTTTAACCTGCCGGCGCTTGAAGCGATGGCTTGTGGAATGCCCACCATCGTCAGTGCGTCCACTGGCATCAGTGAGTGGATAGAGAGCGGGGTCGATGGATTGGTCATAAAGGATCCGCGGGACGCAGGTGAACTTGCCAGCGCACTGCGAAACCTTTTGCTGAATCCCAAATCCATGGAGCGGATGGGTAAGAACGCAGTCCTTAAGGCGGCGACGCTTAGCTGGGATCGCCACGCCGAGGCGACACACCGCATTTGCGTGAACACGCGTACGAAGGATGATTGAGCCCACTGTGCGGGCGCATTTTGGGTGGGACAAGGATGGTTGAAAAAGGTATTCTGCATCGCGAAAAGTGGTGGCGTGAATGAGTGTTGATTCTGAAGATAATTTTTCAGAGAAAATGGAAGTACCGCGGAAATGGTTTAGCGAGGCGGGAGCGCTCTGGCCGCGCTTGATCGAGTTTTGGCTCACCGCGGTGGTGGTAGCTTTTTTCCTCATTCGAATACTCGGATCTCAGACGGCGAAGCGCCTGCTGAGCGGCCTCGGTCATTCTCATCTGCAATGAGATTCTTGCCGGCAATTTTTGCGAACATAATTCTCGTAGTTTCTGCGCTGGGATTGGGCAGCTTGCTGCGGCCACTGTTTCCCGAGAAATTTTCGGAAATTGACCGCTTGGCGCTGACTTTGCTGGGAGGATTCGGGCTTCTCGGGACTGTTCTTTTCTGCGCGGGGCAATTCTGGTTTTCACGCTCCGCCATCGTTCTGGTTTTGCTTCCTGGTGTGCTGCTGAGCGCTGGCATGTTTGCGGGGGCAGTCCGGAAGTTTCGCACCGTTGTTGCGATGGGTTCCGTGCCGATGATTCCGCTGGCCATCGTCAGCAGCGTTCTTATCGTGACCGCCATTGGAGGATTCGCAGAACCTATCGGTGACATGAACAGCGACGCGATCGCTTACCACTATCATGGGCCGAAGGTTTGGTTGCGCGAGGCTGTGATTCGGCCCGTGCCTGACGAGATCCTCACAGCATTTCCTTCGGTGGTCGAAACGCAATTTGCGGCGCTGATGTCGCTTGGCGGCGCGCGCGCTCCCGGATTATTTTCGCTTGCGAGCCTTGTTTCCGTGCTACTGATAGCGGCGAGCCTGGCGATGCGGTTGGGGATCGAAGGGCGGGGCACTTGGTGGGTGATGGCATTGTGCGCCGCGATGCCGGCGTTGTACCGCGGAGCGTATGGAGGATTTATTGATGTGCTCTTTGCGGGATTGCTTCTAGGTGCAGCGCGTATTGCTTTTGATGCGGTGACACTCCGCCACTACGTCTTGTTCGGAATCTTCTGCGGTATTTCGATGGGAACGAAATACACGGCGCTCATCTCTTGGGTGTTGCTGGTGTTCTGCTGCTTTCTGATTTCAGCCCTGGGGCGTCGCCAGTCCTTGCAATTGTTGGTAAAGAACTTGGGAATTTCCTGCGTCGTCGCTATCGTTGTTTGCGCCCCGTTCTATCTTAGAAATTGGTTGCTCTTTGGCTGCCCCATCTATCCACCGCCGCCGGGATTGCTGCGATTCTTTCCTGCGACGAAGCTTCTTCCATCCGTTTTGCTGGAGGTACAACACAATGTCCTGGAGACTGGCAGAGGATTGGGCCGAGGCATTGGGAGCTTTCTGCTTCTCCCATTTAACTTGACGTATCACACGGCGAATTTTAGAGGGGCAGGGGGAATAGGCCTGGCTCCCCTGGCGTTGGGACCGCTCGGGCTTTTCGCGTGTCGCAAGAATCCCTTCGCCTGCGCGCTCGCGCTGTTCGCATTTCTGCAGATGACTGCTTGGTTCGCCACGGCGCAAGTCTCACGGTACGCCATCCATGTTTATGTACTCGGCGCGATATTTGCCGTGCTTGGTTGGCAATACGTTGCGAAACAGGGATCGAAATATGCCCGTGCTGTTGCCGCTGTGGTCGTGGCGTTTTCTGTGCTCTACGGCCTATACATGATTGTTCCCGAGAGGGTTGAAGATATGCGTGCCGCAGTGTCCCCTGCGTTTGAGGATAAACGCAGGCATGAGGAAACTCCTTATCTCGAGAGCTTCGACTATCTCAATGCGGAGCCGTCCGTCCACAAAGTACTTATCCTCGGTCCTTACGTTGCTCCGTTCTATTCCGACAAGCCTTACTTGAAACCTTTGGGGAGGTGGGGAGAACAAACCTTGCCGGACGCAACCAACTTGCAAGCAGTTCTGTCTCAGTCGCGCGAGCTGCACGTCTCCCATATGCTGGACGTTTTTCCGGAATATGGACCTCTGAAGCTGCCCGAGAATTCGCCAGGATTGACGCTTGTCTTCCAGGGGAAAAATCAGCGCGTGTACCGCATAGACTAAATGGACTAGCGTGGGGTTTGGTTTTGTACTGCTTTTCGCGTGGCTTCCAGGGTGAAAATGAGGGTTTCTTTGGGGATGCTGGTGACGAACGGACCGACCAGCCAGCCGAGCCCGGTGGGAATACCGCGGGTAAGCGAAGCGGCCTCGCTCTGCACGTAAACGCCTCCGTCGCGCTCTTCCAAGCGCCACCAGGTTTCCATGCGCCACAGGTAGCCGCCGTCATCGCCGGGCGGCTTTTCGCGTTCGTCGCTCTTGCCGGGGTTTTCGACTTCGGCGATGCGGACGGCGGAGCTGCGGCTGTGGGCGCGATCGGGAGCATCGCGAAAGTAATGGATGTCATGCTCGGTGTTGAGAACGACGGTGATCACTTTGTGGCGCCGGAAACGGAGGAAGACGCGGAAATGGTCGCCGTCGCGCGACTCGATTCTGGAGCGCTCCACGTCCGGGGAGTAATACGTGGACTGATGATCGTAGTCCTTCAGAATGCCGAGCACATCGTCCAGCTTGGCTCCATTTATGAAAATCACGCCAACCCAATGATGAATTAGCCCTCCGGGGCAAGGGAGGGCCTTGCCGCCATCGAGAGTATTCAGCTGGCGAATCTGCACCTCGCCGCGTTTTAGGGCGACATAGGCGTCTGTCCGCTGGGCTTCGGGAAGCGAATCGACCCACAAGAGCGCCGTGCCGCGCTTGAGCTCCGTTTCGTTGCGTACTTCGGTTAAATGCTCATAGCGGTCAAACGCAGCAACGGTATCGGCGTGAAGTTTCGCGGGGGCCGGAGTGGCTGCCGGCATAGATTGAGCGGAACAGGCGGAAGTTGCCAGCAGGGGCGGCAAAAAGAACATCAAGGCAACGAGCCTGTCGGCCAATCGCTCGCAGTGTCGGCCAAATCTTTCAGTCACCTTGCAACGCCCCCCCGCAAGTCTATGATGGCGCAACTCTTGTGGAATGGAAGCCAGAAAGAGCAGTTGTGGGGTGCACGAAGGCTGCCCTTTTTTACGAGGGCTTAAGGCTGTAGAACGCTTTGGGATGCTTGGAAGCTGGGGTAAGGCCGTCGGATGTCGCGATCGCAGGGGCCAGCTAAAGAATGGCGGGTTGG
This sequence comes from uncultured Acidobacteriota bacterium, assembly GCA_963718785.1. Taxonomy (GTDB): domain Bacteria; phylum Acidobacteriota; class Terriglobia; order Acidiferrales; family UBA7541; genus Acidiferrum. Next base: position 989,626 of record CAVQZW010000002.1, read on the forward strand.
GTAGCTCGCACACGGCTCCTTGCGGAGCCGCTGTCCCCGCGCGGCCCCCAACCCGTTCTTAGAAGCCTACGCGTGGGATGTGAGTGGCTCAATGGGCCGCTAGAGCCACTCGGCGGAGTACCGTGGTCGTGGTACTAGGACAAAGTCACGTCCTCTCGGCATATCACGGCATATGTCTTTTATTTACAATCGATTGCAGACACATAAAGGGCCATAAAAGCCGTCAAAAAGTACTAGTTGGGGCCGTTAACCCCGCTCAAGAATCCGCCTAGATGGCCGGTAACCCCGATGATGGCCACGGCCACTGTTTCTAGCCCTAGACGAAAGACCGGCAGTCTTTCCTGCAAATGTCGCCTTGCACGCACGTGAAGTCCCCAAGCAATCCAGATAAGGATCGCTGACGTCCAACCCAGAACCAAATGCATCAACAGAATGCCTTTGAGCTTTTGTCCTTCGAGCTGAAACTGCCAGGCCAGGATGCCTGTGGCGAGCACGGGCACTGCGGAAATCGCCGCACCCAACACATTGTAATAAGCGACGGAGGCGAGAGCCCGCATCTTGTTGCTCTGCGCCAGGAAGTCAAAGAATACGCCGGCGATGAAGAGGGCGATGGGAAAGTGAATCAGCACGACGTGTTGCGCATGCTTGGCAAGCAAAGCAGCTTTGATGTCAAAGGGGTGCAAGTTTCGTCCTCCGTTTATTCGCACTCACTGGACGACAACTTTCCCGGTCATCTTCGGGTGAATGGAGCAGAAATAGGGATAGTCGCCGGGCTTGGTGAACGTGAAGGAGAACTTCTCATCCGTATCGAGCACCTTGGACTTGAACGCTTTGTCCGTGCTCACGACGGTATGCGGAATGTCGTCGCGATTGATCCAGGTGACGGTTGTTCCGACGGAAACCGTGATGGCCGCCGGACCGAATGAAAAATTGTCGATTTTCACTTCCGCCGTCGACGCGGTTTTTTCCTGGGCGCTGGCCGCAAAGCTCTTGTGCTCTGCAACGATCCCGCTCAGGCAAATCAATGCCGTTGCCACTAAACTTGCTGCAAACACACTTCTCCTCATGATTTTTCTCCCTCATTTTTTATTTTGAAAATCTACTTCCCGGTTTGTCGCGGCGTTCTGTTCATATTTACGCCAACGACGAGTCCACCACTGCCAGCGCATGCTGGCCGCGGACGTAGTTCACATCCGTAATGCCCAAGACGCTGCGCAACTGCTCGGCAGGCACTTTCATGGGCCCCGGCGAAGGCGCCTCGCCCGGCTTGGGCTGTGGAAACGCGGTCGAGCAAGCTGTGTGGAACGTGACGTTTCCCTCAACCTTCTGCATGGTCTGGTGAATATGACCATTCAAAACGGTTACAGAGCCGAACTTCTTCAGGTATGCAAGCGCCTGCGTGCTGTCTTCGGTTCCCCATCCCCAATCCGGGTACACCGTCCAGAGCGGAATATGCGCGAAGACAACGATCGGGGTGCTGGACTTCAGATGCTTGACATCTTTTTCCAGCCATTCGAGTTGGTCGTGCCCCAGCGTGCCCAGCCCGCCGGCTTTCAAATTCATGACATTGACCAATCCCACAAAATGCACGCCCTTCTTGTCGAAGCTGTACCAGCCGCCGCCCTGGGCCCCTTTGCCAAACCGCTCGAGATACTCTTTGCCATCGTCATTCAGAACGTCATGCTCGCCGGGAACATAAAAAACATCTTTCGCCGACGCGCTTTTCAGAATCTGCTGGACGCCGTCGAATTCCTCCGGCTTAGAGAGATGGCTGATATCGCCGGTATGCAGCATAAATTCCGGCGGCGTCGAAAGCGCGTTGATCTTGTCGACAGCGGCTTTCAAGGTGGCTGCCACGTCCTGGTTGGCCGGCTTATTGAAACCCATGTGGCTGTCGCTGATCTGCACAAAGCTCAACTCACCTTTCATCTCACCGGGGTTCACCTCCGCAATGCGGCTCATGCTGAACGATTTGAGCACACCGCCCTGCATCACGCAGAACGCTCCCGTTCCCGCCCACGCCATGCACTTCAAAAAACCGCGGCGATCGACTCCATCATGATTGTGATCGTGCAATATTTCGTCTTTCGTGTTGCCAGCCATTTTTTCCCTCCGTGTACACGTCTCCTCAATGCGTACAGTGCACGCATTTCCCGCCACTGCGTTTATTTGGCAGGAGCGGCGCGGGAAAGAGAGAGCCAGGGGCCCCGCGCCGCCATGGGACGTGTTTCATTTGTGCAGACTGTGAATGTCCGCGCCTTATTCCAATTCCGCGCGCTCACCCTGTCATAATTAATTCGTCATAAGAATTAGATAATTGGGAATAAAATCAAGACCCAGGTGGTTCTCGTTTATGAGTTCTACGGGCCAGGGGAAGGGTTGGGACGTGTTGGATTCGCAGGACCGGGCTCGCTTCGAGCAGCTCGTGTTGCCACATCTAGATGCCGCTTTCAATCTTTCGCGTTGGCTGCTGCGAAGCCGCACCGATGCGGAGGATGTCGCACAGGAAGCCCTGTTGCGTGCGTTCCGCTTTTTCCGTGGTTTCAACGGAGGCGACGCCCGGGCGTGGCTCCTGCAGATCGTCCGCAATACGTGTTATACGTGGCTGGAGAAGAACCGCCAAGTGGAGCTCATGACGGAATTCGACGAAGACCTGCATCAGCAATCTTCCGCGACCCCGGAAACGCTGGCCATCGCGGGCGACAATCGAGAGCGGCTGGCCCGCGCTCTCGAAACACTTCCCGTGCGCTTCCGCGAAGTGATTATCTTGCGCGAACTCGAAGGCTGTTCTTACAAGGAGATTGCCGCTATTACCAGCGTCCCGATCGGCACCGTGATGTCCGCGCTAGCCCGCGCCCGCCAGCGTTTACAGCGCGCTCTGACGCAACCTGCTCAGCAGGAGGCGCCCCAATGAGCTGTGATTTCTCGGGCACGCTGCTCCACGCCTATCTTGACGGCGAACTTGACGCCATGCGCGCCGCGGAATTTGAGCGCCATCTTGAAATTTGCCGGGAGTGCACGGCAACTCTTGGCGCCGCGGAATCGTTGCGCGCTTCTCTCCAGCGCGCGCAGCTTTATGAAACATCTCCCCTCGAGTTGCGTAACGAGTTGCGCAAAAAACTCCGCTCGGAGGTCAAGGGTTCCTCGGCTGGAGCGAATGGCTCGACGATCACCGCTTGGCGCTGGCTTGCCGTTGCCGCTTCCCTGCTTCTGATAACCGGCGTGGCCTGGTTGGCTGTGCCTCGCTTCCGCTCAGAGACTCCGCAGTCTTCGGTTACTTCCACGGAAATCATTGACGCGCACATTCGCTCGCTGCAAGCTGGGCACCTCACAGACGTTGCTTCCACGGACCAGCACACCGTCAAGCCCTGGTTCGACGGCAAACTCGATTTCATTCCTCCCGTTCACGATTTCATGGACGAAGGCTTTCCTTTGATAGGCGGCCGCTTGGATGTGCTTGGCGAACGCAACGTCGCCGCGCTGGTCTACGGACGCCGCAAGCATTTCGTCAACGTCTTCGTCTGGCCCACCAAAGAACCGGACACGCCGATTCATCCGCCGGGCTCACGCCAGGGCTATCAGTGGGTGCACTGGCGGCACAAGGGAATGGAATTTTGCGCGGTCTCCGATGTGTCCGCTCCGGATTTGCATGAACTGGCGCAGCTCATCATCCAATCGGAGAGTCCCTCTGTGTCGTTGCTAAAGTGACGGCGGGCCGGTATCGCCTTCGAGGAATTTACTGCTTCGGCTTCGCGCTTGAAACTGGCTTCGGCATTTCTTTTGCGTAAATCAACCGCAGCTCGATGGATTTCGTTTGTCCTTTGCGCACGGAAATATTCTTCTCCCATTCCGAAAAAATACCCTTCGCGGACGCACGAATGTCGTAATTGTCTGACCTGAGCTGCGCAATCGTGAACCGTCCGTGCGAGTCCGTGTGTACCGCATGCGGCGCGCTTCCGCCGGACGATTGATAGGACACGCTGGCGTGGGGCACAGGCTTGTCGTCAGGTCCGATCACCACGCCACTGAGAGTGGCGGATCCTTTTGTCTGCGGCGCTGCCAGAACACTGCGTGCCGCCACTAAAGTCAGCAAAAATGCTGCAAAAAAGATGAGCGCACGTTTCATAGTCTCCGCCTCCTGCCTCGAGTGAGCCCTAGTTCCAGGTCTATCAACACACGCCGAGCCTACTGACCTGATTCTCTTAATTCAGTGTAGACCCGGGCGATTCCAGCCTCGGCGGAGTTTCCTTAGGTGTGACGCACGGCGTACCTGCCTTGTCGGACAGGTCATTTAGTGCGAATAGCTTGGTAAATTCGGGCATGCGACTCTAGCATGCGGTGAAACTCGCAAAATTCGAGCGCGCGCAGCCGTGCAGCTGCCGCTAGCCGAGCGGCGAGTGCTGGGTCTTCCAGAACCCGCGCCAGTTCTCGTGCCAGCGACTCTGCATCTCCCGTGCGAAACGTGAGGCCCGCTTCACCAAGGACCTCTACGAAGGCACCAAGATCGGAGGTAATCACCGGCAGGCCTCGCAACATATTTTCGGCCACAACCAATCCAAACACTTCGCCGCCCAGGGAAGGAACGACGACGACGGAAGCACTCGCGAAGGCCGCGTCAAGTTGATCTTCCGCCAATCGTCCAACAAATCGAACTTGTCCGGCCAGAGGGGGGCTCTGCGCCGCCTGCTCGAGCGATGCGCGCTCCGGTCCATCGCCGATGATGAGCAGTTCAAACGCTCGACCCTGCGCGAACAGGATGCGCGCGGCATCCAACAAAATGCCAACGCCCTTTGTAGTGACCAACCGGCCCTGAAACACGATCACTGGGGGATGCGACGCCGATACCGCATACGCAACCGGCGCGGTCATAAATTCCAAGCCGTGGGGAATCGCGGTAACTCGCGGAAGTTGCACCAGCCCGCCGAGCCATGCCGTCGGAGTGATGTTGCTCGCCGCTCGCCTGCACAAAAAACGCCGCAGAAAAGTCAGCAGCCAGAGTTTGCGCGAGGCAAACCAGCCTTGGCCGGAATTGCAACGCAGGCATTCGCCATGCCGACCCGCCATAAAATGCCCAGGACACGGCGTTCCGGCAGGTTCGATCAGAAGCTGTCCGTTGGGGCAAATCGTTTGAAAGCCATGGTGCTCGACGACGACTGGCTTGCGCGCGAGCAGCCCGAGAAACATCGGCGCCAAGGCGGGCCCCGCAATATGAACGACATCCGAAGCCCGTATCAAATCCCATAACTGAATGAGACTCGGCAGACGAACGACGCGAAAGGGAAGCGCTCGATCGTCGAACTTCTCCGCGCGAGTGTGCGTCGCAAGCGTTATCTCGAATTCCGGATCACCGCTGGGCGTCCGAAGGCCCGCAAGGCCGCGAGCCAGAGACGAGACAAGCGTTTCAACGCCACCGATGTTCGGCGCAAAGAAATGAGAATAGATGAGCAGCTTCATTCGCGGAATTTTTGCGAAGCAGAAGGAGACGTGTGAGCGACCGGGGAATTCGAAATCGTGCCGCCGGACCGCCGGCCTCTTCTCGCCACGCCAATTTCGATCGCTTCAAGGGTAGCCGCGATGTTCCTCTCCGGCGACCAAGTGCGAATGTGAGCGAGCGCCGCTCTCCCCTGCGAGGCGAGCTGGCCACGGTCGGCGAGGGCATCCTTCAAAAGTCCCGCTAGCGCAGCAATATCGCCCGTGCGATATACAAATTCTTTCCGCACCGGCGCGACGAGATCGCGCGCCGCTCCCACATGATCGCTCGCCGCCACGGGACATCCGCAGCACATCGCTTCGTTCACGACCACGGCAAACGGTTCGTACTCCGAGGGAAGAACCATCAGATCGGCGGAAGTATACACGGCGGGAAGCTGCGACTGATTGACGAAGCCAAGAAAGCGAACTCGCTCCGCAATGGCCAGAGAGCGAGCCTGCGACTCGAGTTCCGCGCGAAGCGGCCCCTCGCCCGCTATCACCAGGACCGCATTGGAAAGTTTCGCTTCGGCAAAGGCGCGAAGCAGATCGGCCGGCCGCTTCCACGGCTGAAGCTTCGCGCAAAAAAGAATGACGGCATCCGAATCCGAAGCTCCCCAACCAGCACGCACAGCGGCGCGGTCCACGCGAGCGGACTGTCCCATCCACCAATCGTTGTCCACGCTGTAAGGCGTTAGCGTAACTCGTTCAGCAGGCAAACCGAGAGACAGCATGAGATCGCGCGCGCCCGAGGACGGGACAATGACCTGATCGGCCAGGCGGAAAAGCCGTGGCCACAGCAGCTTCTTAACCGTTGTTTTCCACTTGCGGCCGTCGCGGGGAGACAGCGTGTTTGTGTCCGTGCCAAAAAGAAATGCTGAGTTGGAGGACTTCGCCGCTCGCAACGCAATCCAAAACGTGGCTCGCACATATCCCACAAAGCAGAGCACCGCGTCGTATTTGCCCTCGCGAATCAGCTTTGCAAGCCCGGGATTGCGCAGCCCGAAGAAGGATTCTTCACCCGTTCCGCGATTGGGCACATGAGTCCACGAATAGCCCTCCAGCAGAGGCACATCCCACTGCACCGTCGCGCCGAATTCCGGGTCGTGCCCGGCCTCCGCACCCCGCAAACTGCAATATGCCACGTGCAAATCGAATCCAGGATGGACCGCCATCCGCCGAAAAATCGGCGACATATACTGGACAGGATGCGAGGCAATCGCCAGGACGCGGTAGCGGCGCTCAGGCATCGCAGAACCGTTCGAATTGCCAGCGGAACTCGCCGAAAATAGAGAGGTGTAGCAAGCGCAAACAGGTGCCCCGGCAGCGAGTATACCCGGTTTCGCCGACGCGAAGGCTGTGCTAAACTGGCCCAGTTCCGCAGGGGTTTGCGGTTTACCCTAAGTCTCCGCACAGTTAAGCCCCGCCTTGCGGGGTAGCGTCGCCCAACCGCCATTCACTTGGCGCGCGGCCGCACGAAATTTCACTCGACGTGAATCCCGCCAGGCCGGGAGCACGCAAAAAAGAGGATCTGTTATGTCTGGGCACTCAAAATGGGCCACCATTAAACACAAGAAGGGCGCGACTGACGCCAAACGTGGCCGCGTGTTCACCCGCATCATTCGCGAAATCACCATCGCGGCGCGCATCGGCGGCGGTGAACCGAATTCCAATCCGCGCCTCCGAACGGCAATCCTTGCTGCCAAGGGCGCGAACATGCCCAACGAGAACGTCGAGCGCGCGATCTTGCGCGGCACCGGCCAGCTCGAAGGCGAACAGTATGAAGAAGTCACCTTCGAAGGCTACGGCCCGGGCGGCGTTGGCATTATCATCGAAGCCGTCACCACCAATCGAAACCGCATCGTCGGCGAATTCCGCCACGTGATGAGCAAGAATGGCGGCAACCTCGCGGAAAATGGCGCCGTTGGCTGGATGTTCAGCCGAAAGGGCGAAATCGTAATCCCCAAGGAAGCCGCCACCGAAGATAAATTGTTGGATCTGGTTCTCGAAGCAGGAGCGGAAGACTTGAAAGATGACGGCTCCGGCTGGTACATCGTGACGCCGCCGGAAGCTCTTGAAAAAGTAAAAGAAGCACTGAGCAAGGCAGGCATCACGCCCACGACCGCTGAAATCAGCCTGGTCCCGCAAAACTACATCAAGCTTACCGGCCAGCAGGCTACGCAAATGGTGCGGCTTGTCGAAGCCCTCGAAGAACACGACGATGTGCAGCATGTCTACGCGAACTTCGACATCGATGAGTCGGAAATTCAGGAAGCGGTGGGAGCGAATTAGTTTGAGTAAGGAAAGACAGACGCGAAAGTCTGTCCCCGTTTGAACGGCCATTCCGGCATGTGCGAATGGCCGTTTTTCTTTTGGCAGGAAACTCGTGGACAAAGCTCTAGCAGCTACGCAGCGAACGCCGTAGACTTAGTGCGATGAAATCTGGAAGCTCAGCATCGAGTCCCGCCTCCACCAATATCTGTTTCCGGGTACTCGGCGTAGACCCGGCATCCGCTGGCCCGACCGGCTATGGAATTATCGAGAGCGACGGGCGCCGCTGCCGTCTGCTGCATTACGGTGCATTGAAAGTCGCACCGAAGCGCCAGAAAGAGTGCATCGGCGCCGTGCTCGAAGATGTCCATTCCTTACTGTGCCGGTTGATTGACGAATTTTCGCCCCATGTCCTCGCCGTGGAATCGGTTTTCACCGCGTTGAATATGCGAACCGCCTTGCGTCTTGCCGAGGTGCGCGGCGTGGTTCTGCTGGCCGCCGCTCAGCGCGGCGTTGCGGTCCACAGCTATTCGCCGCGCGAAGTAAAAGCCTCCGTGGCTGGCTACGGCCATGCGGACAAAAAGCAAATGCAGCTCATGGTGCGCGCTCTCTTGCAAATGAGCGAGACACCGGAGCCTACCGACGCTGCCGATGCCCTAGCCGTGGCCCTCTGCCATCTACAAGCCGAGCAAGCTCGCCAGCGCTTTGGAATTCCGGACAAGCCTGCGGGCACCAAGCTGGGCGCACTCTCCCGCGCGGCACGAGCTCCTATCCCCCGCGATGGCGCAACTCACAACATGCGCCGCGCATCGTAAGAGACGATGAAGACTTTCCTCCCTCGCTTCGTTCTATTGGCTTCGCTAGCGAGCGTTCTCCTCGGTTCGCCTGCGCCCGCAGATGCGTCCACGGCTGCTGCGGCTCCTGCTCCGGCCCACGCTAAGCTTTCCTATCGCCGCATCTTCAAATCAAGCTCGCCGGAATTCATCGAGATTATCGTCCACGACGATTCCGATGCCGCCACCTTCGAAATCCGCCAGCTCGATGAAGACCCGGGCGCCGCGCCATTCGAAGTCAGTGCCGCATTGCGCGAGAAAATGTTCGATCTTGCCGCCCAGCTAAAATATTTTCAGGGCCAGGACCTGGACGTGCACCGCCGGATCGCGAATCTGGGAGAAAAATCGTTTCGCTGGGAAAAAGGTGCGGAGAGTCACGAAACAAAATTCAACTACACCCTGAATTCAGCCGCCACTCAGTTGATGCAGATCTTTGAAGGACTGGCTCGCCAGCAGGAACTGGTCACGCTGCTCGAGCGCCGCATGAAGTACGACCGTCTCGGCATTAACGACGCTCTCCTGCAATTCGAAACCGACTTGAACCACAAGCTTTTGCCGGAACCGCAGCGCGCCTTGGCCACACTGGATCAAATCGCCAGCGATTCTCGCTTTGTCGAAATCGGCCGTCAAAGAGCCCGCGCTCTCGCTGAGCGTATTCGCCACCCTAGTTAATCGCCCCAACGCTAGCCGGCCAGGTTCCACTGTCGCGGCCCGCGCGCGGCGCTCAACTCTTTCGACTCCGCAAGCAATTTCAGCGGCAGCAGCGCCGTCTTCCCGTAGTGCTCGCCTTCCAAAATGCGTGCATGGCAGCGCGCGTGCGCCTGTTCAACTTCTATAACTCGCACCGGCGTTTCCGCAGGCAACATGATCAGCTTCTGCGCGGCAATCATAAGCGACAAACCCACATCATCATCTGCCGCGTCGAGTCTTTTTCGCTCAGCGGCCGCTGCTTCATCAGTCGCCACCACGGTGAACGAAACTCCATCCTCGCAACAGACCTTCGCCACTCGTCCCACCCAAGGAGACGAAGCCGCATTTTTCGCAGCACCAGCAGTGGGCGCGGCAACGGGTGATTGCCCCACCGCGGCATTCGCCGTCGGCGGCTTCTTCACGCTGACTAGAAATCTGTATCCCCGCTTGGGCAGTGTCTCCACGAATCGCGGCTTCTTCTTGTCATCCCCCAAGGCCTGCCGCAGTTTCTTGATCGCTGTATTCAAGCTGTGATCGAAATCCACAAACGTATCCGCCGGCCACAGCCGCTTCTGCATCTCCTCGCGCGTTACAACTTCTCCCGGTTGCTCCAGAAGCATCGCAAGTACCTGAAAAGGCTGGACTTGCAGTTTGATTTTGCGCCCCGCCTTGTACAATTCCTGCGCGCGCAAATCCACTTCGAACCCTTCAAATCGCACCGTATTCGTGGAACGGGCAGCCGTCGGCATCTCGATCTTTCCCTTTGACCACGAAACTATACCACTCCTTTTGCGATTCGTGGCTGCTCCGCACCGCCCTTAACCCCTCTATTTCCGCGCACTTACTTGTTCACCTTCCGTCGCCTTACAGTTCACCCGCCGTGCATTGTCGTCCGCCGGGGAACGAGCGATAGTCCGCACATGTTGAGGCGCTGACCCGGTACACGAACCAAGCGCAAAGCAGCCCAGCTTGGACGCCGCCAGCGAAACTGAGAGAGAAGGAGTGTCCTATGAAAACGCGAGCTTTGGTTATGGCAGGCGTGATGGCTTTGACGGCCATGGCGTCCACTCGAGTCGCTCAAGCCCAGGAACCCCTCGTTGTCAGCATCCCCTTTGACTTTGTGGCCGGCGGCAAAACCCTTCCTGCCGGTGAGTATGCCGTCAAAGTCTCCGGCCCAGAGCGGACGCTCCTTCTCATTGATCGCAAAGATGCCTACGCCTCGGTCTTTATGGGCACCAACGCCATTATCGCCAGTGAGCCCAAGTCCGAATCCAAGCTCGTTTTCAACCGCTACGGCGACCGCTATTTTCTCTCCCTGGTCTGGACCGCAGGAAATTCACGCGGACGGCTGCTTCTGGAATCCGACCGCGAGAAAGAAGTCGCCCAGACCGCCAAGTTTGAGAATCAGGGTCAAGTCACCCTGGTCGCAGGCCTCCCCCGTAACACCCGCTGACCCCACAACTCCCCGCTTTATTCCTGCCACCACCCCCCGGGAATCCGGATCCCCACTCCGGATTCCCGGACCCTCTTTTATGAGCATTTTTTGGCGCCCTTCTCCCTTACAGCGGTCGGACTCCAATGGCGCTTCCTAAATTTCGCCTTTGACCATGGCTCCCCCTGCCCGATACTTAACCCGTTCCCCGCACGTATACTTAGGCAAGACCCCATGGCTCAGGCGACCACAATGAACTTCAAGGAGGCCGTGGCTATTGCCACGAGCAGCCTCTGGGCCCACAAGTTGCGCAGCGTCCTTACCCTCATTGGCGTGGTCATCGGTGTCGCCGCCGTCATCGCCGTCGTCAGCCTGATTAACGGCGCCAACCAGTACGTCGCCACCAGAGTCTTCCGCCTCGGCGCCGATGTCTTCGGCGTCGCCAAAACGCCCTCGATCGTCACCAATGTCGACGACTACCTCGCATTCCAAAAGCGCAAGCGCATCACCTATGACGACTACCTCTCCGTCCGGGAACTCTGCAAATCCTGCAAAGAAATCGGCGCCTCTCTCGGCGGCCGCCTCGAAGTCAAGAGCGGCCTCAACTCCCTGAAAGACACCAACCTTCGCGCCTGGACTCCGCAAATGCCCGAACTCTACGACGTCGACCTCGTCGCCGGCCGCCACATCACCGAAACCGACCTCCAGCAAGCCGCGCCGGTCTGCGTCATCGGTAACGACATCGTCGAAAACCTCCTCCCGGGCGTCGACCCCATCGGCAAAGAAGTTCGCTGGCGCAATATCCCTTGCCAGGTCATCGGCGTCGGCAAAAAAGAAGGCTCTGCCCTCGGCACCTCTCTCGACAACTGGATCATTCTCCCGCTCACCACGTACAAAAAAGAGTACGGCACGCAGGATGACTCGCTCCGTATCACCGCCCGCGCTGGCTCCGCCACTACCATCCAGGAAACCGTCGACGAAGTCCGCCAGATCATGCGCGGCCGCCGTCATCTCTCCTACGGCAAAAAAGACGACTTCGCCATCGAAACCAGCGACTCCTTCCTTTCTCTCTGGAAAGACATTAGCGGCAGCTTCTTCTTCGTCACCATCGCCATCGCTTCTATCTCACTCCTCGTCGGCGGCATCGTCATCATGAACATCATGCTGGTTTCCGTCACCGAACGCACCCGCGAGATTGGCCTGCGCAAAGCCCTCGGCGCGCGTAGCGGAGACATCCTCCGCCAATTTCTGATCGAATCCTCCACGATTTCGCTCTTCGGCGGCATTCTAGGCGTGCTTTGCGGAGTTCTACTCGCGCAACTAGTGTCCATCGTTTCGCCGCTGCCAAGCGCCGTACAACTCTGGTCTGTAGTCGGCGGCCTGCTCGTGGCGCTCAGCGTCGGCTTGTTTTTCGGAACCTATCCTGCTTCAAAAGCCGCGCGCCTCGATCCAGTTGTCGCGTTAAGATCGGAATGATAGAAAGATTCAAGCGCAATCCAGCCAGGCTGGTCGCATCAAGAATAGGTATTTGGAATTGAAAGAATGGCAACGCTAGGCAAAGCTCTACCGCAAACGCAAACCACAGTGCTCCCCGTGCGCCTGCTCGCCGGCCGGCAGACCGCGCTCAAATTCCGCGACGAAGTGCTCCTCGCCCTCGACACCCTTCGCAAAAACTCTCTGCGCTCTGCCCTCACCATTCTCGGCATCGTTATCGGCATCACTACCGTTATCACCGTCACCGCCGTCATCAACGGCCTCAACGACAACGTTCTCGGCGGCATCCGCGAACTCGGCTCGGACACCATCATCGCGTACCGCTTCCCCTGGGCCTCGCTTTCCCGTCCTCCCAGTGACTGGTTTACGCGCAAAGAACTTCAGCCCGAATGGGCCGAAGACATCGCCAAGCTCCCGCACATCAAAGCCGCCTCCGCCTCCATGCGCATTTTTCAACCGCAATTCGGCTCCGGCACCGAAGACGTTCGCCGCGGCGCTTACCGCGCGAAAAGCGTCATCCTGCAAGGCAATCAACCATCCATCGGCGAAATCTTCGATCTGAAAATCGAGCAAGGCCGCTTCTTCAACGAGACCGACGCCGAGCATCGCGCCCCCGTCGTCCTTCTCGGTTATGACACCGTCCGCACCCTCTTCCCCGAGTCCCCGAGCGCCGCGGTGGGCCAGGAAGTTACCATCGACGGCCAGCTCTTCACCGTCATCGGCACTCTCCAAAAACAGCGCAAAGGCATCTCCGGCGGCTCCAACCCCGAAGACAATTCCGCCTACATGCCCGTCACCACTCTTCGCAAGCTCTACCCCAATCAAAAAGATTACGTCATCTTCGCCAAAGCCAGCGATCCCAACAATGTCACCGAATCCGTCGACGAAATGCGCGAACTACTCCGCCGTAAGCGCCGCCTCCCCAACGACAAGCCCGACGACTTCGCTATCTTCACTCCCGATTATTTTCTCGAGCTCTGGCAAAAAATCAGCGGATTGATCTTCATCCTGATGTTCGCAGTAGCTTCGGTAGGCCTCGTCGTAGGCGGCATCGGCGTGATGAACATCATGCTCGTCTCCGTCACCGAGCGCACCCGCGAGATCGGCGTCCGCAAAGCCATCGGCGCCAAGCGCAACAACATCCTCGTCCAATTTCTCATCGAAGCCGTCACCCTAAGCGCCATCGGCGGCGTCATCGGCGTCACTTTCGGCTCCGGCATCACCCTCCTCCTTAAATACGCCGCCCACTTCCCCGCCGCCCTTTCCGTCTTCTGGATCGTCACCGCCCTGATCCTCTGCGCCCTGATCGGCATCGTCTTCGGCGTCTACCCCGCCTGGAAAGCCGCCCGCCTCGACCCCGTCGAAGCCCTCCGCTACGAGTAAGTAGCACAGACACTCCTGTGTGTGCGGGTTTCCGCGCGCCTTTAACCCTGTAGGGGCCGGGCTTGCTCGGCCCGTCCGTTCGTATCTCTATTTTTATTTTCTTTGGAATTTCAGAGTTTCGAAACAATTCCCAGCGCGATCGTCTTTTCGATCGTCATCGCTTTGTCCGAATCCGTACTTCCGTAGATCGCCAGCTTGAACGAAACATTTCCCTTCTTCACCATCAGGTTGATAATCGTCCCGCCAAACACGGTGTAATACGCATCATCCCCGATCCCGCTCGCTGGTGTGATCACCGTGTTTTTTGGCTTCATCTGCACCATCATGTCCTTTGCTCGTTCGAACCCGTCTCCGCTCTCGAGGTTCAGCGTCACGAACTTCAAATTCTTCGTCGCTCCCCCAGCTGGCGTCCACGTGCACGTTTTCACATACGTGGGCGTCGTATGCTTGCCAGCATCCATCGACACACCCAGCGCCGCGCTAAGTTGCGCCTGTGTCACAAGTAAACAAGCATCCGTATCCGGCGCCGCCACGGCCACTAGCGTCGTATCCGTGCCAACCGCCAAAATTGCGAGAATCCCAACCACAACTACCAAACTCATTCTCAATCGCATAGCGCAACTCTCCCTTCCTTCTTCGGCCGCACAATTCTACTCCGCCCTCCCCACCAAATTGTAGGGGCGCAATTCATTGCGCCCAACTTGCCCGGGCGTATTGGCGCAAGCACCCTCTTCTCCATGTCGCGATTCACCATCTCGGGTGTACTATGGCCCCGTTTTCAAAACAAAAAGGATCCTCCACGTCGCCATGAACAAACGCACCTTCCTAAAACTCTCCTCCGCTACCATCGCTACATCCGCCATCTCTCATCTTTCGGCTTGGGCCGCTCCCGACAAACTCACCAACTGGGCCGGCAACCTCGAATACAGCACCGAAACTCTCTACGCCGCCAAATCCGAGCAGCAAATCCAGGACTTCGTCAAAAATCATCACAAGTTTAAAGTCCTCGGCTCCCGCCATTGCTTCAACAACATCGCCGACAGCAAGGATGCCTTCCTCTCCTTGAAACCATTTGACGAAATCATTTATCTCGATCCCCAAGCCCGCACCGTCACGGTCGAAGCCGGCATCACCTACGGCCAACTCGCCCCGCTCCTCGACGCCAAAGGCTTCGCGCTCCACAATCTCGCCTCGCTCCCGCACATTTCCGTCGCTGGAGCCTGCACCACCGCCACCCACGGCTCCGGCGAAAAAAATGGCAACCTGGCTACCGCCGTTTCCGCCCTCGAAATCGTCACCGCCTCCGGCGACGTAGTAAAACTCTCGCGCCGCGAAGATCCCAATTTCTTCCAAGGCGCCGTCGTCGGCCTCGGCGCGCTAGGCGTCATCACAAAAATCACCCTCGACATCCAGCCCACCTACCAGATGCGCCAGTTCGTCTACGAGAATCTCTCCTTCGCTGCCATGAAAGCTCACTTCGACGCCATCCAGGCCAGCGCCTACAGCGTCAGCCTCTTCACCGACTGGCAAAACCACAATTTCAGCGAAGTCTGGCTCAAAACCCGCACCGAAAAAGGCCAGGCTTTCAACGCCAAGCCCGAATTCTTCGGCGCCAAACTCGCCACCAAGAATCTCCACCCCATCGCCGCACTCTCCGCCGAAAACTGCACCCAGCAAATGGGCGTCCTCGGCCCTTGGTACGAGCGCCTTCCCCACTTCCGCATGGGCTTCACTCCCAGCGCTGGCAAAGAGCTGCAATCCGAATACTTCGTCCCGCGCCACCACGCCGTCGAAGCCATCCTCGCCGTCGAGCGCCTTCGCGATCAAATCACACCGCATCTGCTCATCACCGAAATTCGTGCCATCGCCGCCGACGATCTCTGGATGAGCCCCTGCTACCAGCAACCCTGCGTCACGATCCACTTCACCTGGAAGCAGGACTGGCCCGCCGTCAGCCAACTCCTCCCCATCATCGAAAAAGAACTCGCTCCGTTCCAGGCCCGCCCCCACTGGGGCAAACTCTTTACCATGTCCCCCCAGCAACTCCACGCCAGCTACCCCAAACTCCCCCAATTCCTCGCCCTAACCAAAAAGTTCGACCCTCAGGGCAAATTCCGTAACGACTTTCTGAACACCAATATCTTCACCATGTAATCGCGCGTGGGGACGAGGGAACGTCACTAGCTACCCGCAGCCGGGCCTAGCAGACTACCGTTCTAGGGCCGTTCAGAAGGTTTCGACGGACACGATGCTTGGGGCAGATGGGGACGCTTCGAAAGCTTCAATCTCGATTCGCAAACCCGTCCCGAAGCGATGCTTCACGACTTTCCTGAAGCCCGGTCGTGCTTTACGTTCTGTCGCCCAACTCCCGACAACGTAAATTTTGAATAGCAGAAGAGAAGTCTCACTAAAGTCACGGACGCGTACCATCATGTCCGCTGGTTCGTTCAAGGGATACAGGGCACTCGCAAGCTCTTCCACTAGCCAACCTACCGTATCTTGGCAAGGACTCCGCGTGATGACCTTGCTCGGCTCCATCTTCCATTCGACCATTCGCTCCCACTGACCGTTGGGCATGAGCTTCCATTCGACGTAAGTGCCGTTCTTCTTCGTATGCTGCTCACCTGATGCATGGTATGAGCAGTGTGCTTCGCCCATCCTCCGTATGGAATAATTAATGTAGACATTCGTTCTCTTGATGCACACATCGAACGCTTTTACGGCTATGCCGTCAAGTTGGACTCCGACGATACATTTTTCGTACATGTCGAATTACGCCCCGCGATTCATTTTACCCGTGTTTGACCGCCAGTAAATGTTAAGACTCTAATCAGGCTCATGTATATCTCCGCTGTGGCATCGGTCGGTTTGAATCGGCGAAGAGAACCTCGCCCGAAATTGAGGTCAGGTGCTAGAATCTTCGACCATGAAACAAATAGCGTTCACGGTAGCCTTGCTGTTTCTCGCGATGTGCGGCAATACGGGCGTGGTTGCGACCGGAGAAGAGCAGACGGTAGTCTCGATCTCCAACCTCACCGGGAATGACCTTCTGCGATTTTGCAACAGCCATGAAGCCTTCGAAACGAATATTTGCACCGGTTATATCGAAGGCCTGCGGGATGGCTTGATGTTTGCCACTGTGAGCCTCAAGTCCAAGCCTTTTTTCGCGGTCCCTGACAAAGTGAGCAGCGACCAACTCAGGGATGTTGTCGTGAAGTATTTGAGGGACAATCCCGAGACCCGACACAAGCCAGCGGGAATGCTCACGATATTCGCATTGAAAGAGGCATTCCCACCCGAGAGGTAAGGAGGATAGCTATCGGTCGGTCGCGGAGGTTGGTGTTGGATAGCAAAAATCCGCCCATACGTGCTTCCACTTGCGGTCTTCTGTCATTCCGACCGCGTGAGGAAAAGAAATCTGGCATCCTTTGACAGCGCACGCCCAAAACGGGTCAGAGTGATCTGCGGTGTACGTAGTGAGGAAGTTCTGCTCCATTGCCACTTCTCCTTTCAGTGCAGTCGCTACTGCTCAGAATATTCTAAGTTATTTTGGGCAAAACAGGGATTCTAGGCAAAGCCCGGATGGCCTCCCGTTTTTTGAGGGTGGGTCTTTGCGGGCAGACAGGTCTACCAACTTTTCCACAGATTTCCACAGCCGTAACGCCCTGATTACCGCCCGCCAAGCTCTTCATCTCTCTCGACTTCGCCGCCCCCATTCGAATCCGCGCCCCTCATTCGAACAGTTACTATAGTTTTCTATTATCTTATTTACAACACAACGGAAATCTGCTACCATTGCACATGTTTCATTCGCGCCCCGCCCAACCGCGACCCATCTTTCGATCGCCTTCCGCCCTGATTCGGTCTTTTCCGAGCCTCTGCGCACTCTGTGTCTCTGCGTTTAGCCCGTCTTCGCTAAGTCCTTTCCCTGCCACTCTTACGAACTACCCGCAACTCCATGAAAACACAGCAACTTTAAGGTTAATTATGCACTTGACAGACCCAGATAATTCCGGCACAATGGATTCATGGGGATACGAGAACCGCACTTTAACAATACGGACGTTGCCCGCGACTACTTAGAAGCGAAACTCTGGCCGTCTGGTCCGTTCTGTCCGCATTGCGGCGTAACCGAAAACATCTACAAGTTGGAATCCAAATCCACTACGGTCGAGAAGAACCGGATGCGGAAAGGTGTCTACAAGTGCGGTGGATGCCGGAAGCAATTCACGGTCACGGTCGGTACGATATTTGAAGATTCAAAGATCCCGCTCGACAAATGGCTGTTCGCTACCCACCTGATGTGCTCCAGCAAGAAGGGCGTTTCGGCGCTTCAACTTCAGCGCGAATTGTGGGGCGAAACTAAAACGGAATCCGGAAAGGTTAAGATCAACGGCAGTTATCGTACCGCCTGGTTCATGTGCCATCGGATTCGTTGGGCAATGACGCAATCCCCAATGGCCGATGCGGTCAAGATGGGCGGCAACGGCCTCGTTGTTGAAGTGGACGAAACTTATGTGGGCGGCAAGACCACCGCGAAGAAGGGTGGGCGTCCGGGCAAGCCGGGGCCGGAAAGCAACAAGACTCCGGTACTGGCGCTAATGGAACGCGGCGGTAACGTTCGGTCATTCCCGATTGAACGAGCCACACTAAAGAACATCAAGCCGATTCTTCAGAAACACGTCGATCCGACAACCCATCTGGTAACCGATGAATCATCGGTGTACTACATGATGAAGCCAGACTTCTTTCGGCATTCGACCGTGAACCATTCTCAGAAGCAGTATGTTCGCCGCGATGAAAACCAGTTCAAAGTCACGACGAATACCGTCGAATCGTTCTTCTCGCTCATCAAGCGATCCGTTTACGGAATTCACCACCATATGAGCCGCAAGTACCTCGGTCAGTATTCCGCGGAGCGAGATTTCGTTTACAACAATCGCCGAATCACGGACGATGCCCGCGCCGATAAGGCGCTGGAATCCACGCGGGGCAAGCGGTTGATGCTGAGAGCGCCAAAGGGCGCGGGAAAGAGCGAGTTGCCGTTCTGATGGTGGCTACTTCTTTTTAACCCGCGTACCCATCTTCAGGGTTCCGAATTCCTCATCTAGTTTTGTCATCTTTGACTTTGTTGGATGAGCACCTGGACGCGGCATGTCCGCTGTGGGCTTCACGCGCAACAACAGGCCGATAGCCTTGTCGGTCGATAGCGGGATGTGAACAGCCTTACCCGGACGTGCCATGTAGTTCCCTTCAGTACAATCAGTCTTTATACGAAAAGCCCCGGCGTTAGCCAGGGCGATCCGATGACGAACTAGACACTCTCATCCTATCGCCCCATCGTGCCGGATTGCAAACGGCGACGATGCTTAATTCCGATTTCTGGCGAGACATCGCTAAAGATTTTTGTGCATTAGATCCCACTGGGACGATCCTCAAGGCGCACTGGATTTACGATATCGACGATAGTGACCAGCCGTGTTCAAAGATTACGTGGGCATTGACTCAAAGTGACGGTCACCGCTCCGTAGAGGCATCGTTCATGCCACTGGCATCACGCGCCGCCATAAGGCTCTATCCAAATCAACCGACGACAAGGCTGGCTGTAGATATTTGGCTGGACGTAGTAAAGGCATACAGGAAAGCAGAATTTTCCTCCGATGGACATGGGATGTCGATGGGGAAACCGACCCGATGGCAGAGGGGTGCCATAGACGACGTCCTTGCGAGTTCGACCCCTCGTCTACCGCACCACCATTCTAGCTCTTTTTACCGATCACGTGGGATGATGATGATCACCAATCCAGCTCCCAAAAGCATTCCAGCGGCGAGAAGCCTGAGAATATCTACTCCGTGCAGAATTGCAACGCGCGGATTATTGATGCTATTGATGAAAGGCAGGAATGCGAGTGCCATTACCAACGCACCGGTAAGACGGCTTGGCCCGCGCTTTCGTGCGGCTCTCTCTTGTCCCTGCGTCTGTTCAGAATCGTTCGGCACCCCGCCAGCATATCGCGCTTATTGCAACATCACAAGCGTCACCCGCAATGGTAAAACCGCCGACCTGTCGCACCTACAATCGTAGGGTTTCAGCGCGGGTCTGTCACGTGCATAATTCACACTTTAAGTCCTGCATTTGCCACTCTTACGGGCATCGTCAACCATAAGTCCTTTGTTTGCCACTCTTACAAAAAACACGGGGGGTGGGGGTACTTCGACCAATCAAATTTCAACTCTCCCTTTTTCCTTAATCAAGTCACCGTCCGCACGAGACACGCCTTGTCAGCTTTCCTCTTCCTGCATAGACTCCTCCGCTACGAGGCTTCAGCTCTCGAACTTGTACGCGGAAGCCAGCACGCAATGAGCGACGACAAATCAATTCAAGGCGGCGACCGCTTCCCTCTGACCCGCTGGTCTGTGCTCGATGCCGCACGCAGCGCCGACGAAGCCGAACGCGTCCGCGCCATGGACACGCTTTGCGCCGCCTACTGGAAGCCCGTCTACAAATACGTCCGTCTCCGCTGGAACCGTCCCGCCGACGACGCTCAGGACCTGACGCAGGGATTTTTTGTGCAGCTCATCGAGCGCGACCTCCTCGAAAAATTCGATCCTGCCAAAAGCCGCCTCCGCACCTACCTCCGCGTCTGCGTCGATAGTTTCGTGATGAATGAAGAAAAAGCCGCCAAGCGCCTCAAGCGCGGCGGCAACGTCGGGCACGTCGCGCTCGATTTCGCCGGCGCCGAAGAAGAATTGAGCAGTGCCGTGATGGATCCCGCAAAAATTCCTTCTCCCGAATCCCTCGAAGACTTTTTTGAAAAAGAATGGATTCGCGGCCTCTTCGAGCTGGCCGTCGAGGATTTGCGAAAACACTGCGAAGTGAACGAGCGGGAAAGAACGTTTCGCCTCTTCGAGGAATACGATCTGGCGGGTGACGAAACCGTTTCGTATGACAAGCTCGCCGCGGAGTACGGAATCGCCGTCACCGACGTGACCAACGCACTCGCCTGGGCACGCCGCGAATTCCGCCGTGGCGCTCTCGAACGCTTGCGCGAAATCTGCGGCAGCGAAGAAGAATTTCAGCGCGAAGCCCGCGCCGTCTTTGGCTGGGAAGCCAAATGAAACCCCTTTCGGACAAAGCCATCGAACGCCTCCGCGCCGGCGCCGATGAACCCGATCTTGCCGGCACGCGCTATCGATTGCTCGAACGCGTTGCTCGCGGCGGCATGGGCGTCGTCTACGCTGCCGAAGATGAAAAGCTCGAACGCCGTGTCGCGCTGAAAGTCCTCGACGTTCCTGGCACAGACGGCGACCTCGCCACTCGCCTCATGCGCGAAGCCCGCGTCCTTGCCCGCCTCGAACATCCGGGCATCGTCCCCGTTCACGACGTCGGCACGCTCGCAGACGGCCGCGTTTTCTACACCATGAAATTTGTCGAAGGCCAGCGCCTCGATAAATTCATCGAAGGCGTCGAGTCCGTGCAAGACCGCCTCCGCCTCTTTCTCCGCATCTGCGAAGCCGTCGCCTTCGCGCACGCCCGCGGAGTCGTGCACCGCGACCTGAAACCCGCGAACATCATGGTCGGCCCTTTCGGCGAAGTTCTCGTCATGGATTGGGGCCTCGCCAAAATCCTGCGCGACGAAATTTCCATCGCCGATCGCGCAGTCGATCCTGAAGTCACCATTTTTGAAAAACAGAAATCATCGAACGAAGAAAGCGGATCCACAAAAAGTTCCGTCATCACTGGACACGGCACCGT
Source organism: uncultured Acidobacteriota bacterium (assembly GCA_963718785.1). Lineage (GTDB taxonomy): Bacteria > Acidobacteriota > Terriglobia > Acidiferrales > UBA7541 > Acidiferrum. Next base: position 1,010,954 of record CAVQZW010000002.1, read on the forward strand.
CATGGGCACGCCCGGCTACATGTCCCCCGAACAAGCCCGCGGCGAAGTGGAATTGCTGGACGCGCGCAGCGACATCTTCTCCCTCGGCGCTCTTCTGCGATTTCTCCTCACCCAAAAAACACTCGCTGGAATTGCGCCTCGTCCCGACCGCTCCCTCGAAGCCATTTGCGCCAAAGCCACAGCGGAGCAGCGCGAGTCGCGCTATTCCGCAGTCCAGGAGTTAGCTCAGGACGTGTCCCGGTACCTAGATGGCCTCGCCGTCGGAGCGCATCGCGAAAGCATTTTCGAAAAAGCAGCCCGCTTTTACCGCCGCTACCGCTTCTTCATCCTGCTGATTCTGGCTTATTTAGTCATGCGCATGATTCTTTTGATGTTCTTACGAAGATAGTGCGTAAAGGAATTCGCCCGTCCGTTGTATAGAACGATAGAACGGGAGAAAATGCGGACCCTACGGAGGAGTCCTCAATGAGCAAAATTCTACTGGGTATTCTGCTTGGCGCGGTTTTAGGAGTATTTGACGGCTTAACATCTTTGTGGACTCCGGATCCCGCCATACGGGCAGGCATCGTTGGAATCATTATCGGATCCACGGGCAAAGGCCTCCTTGCCGGATTGCTGTGCGGCGTCTTTGCTCGCAAAGTAAAATCCGTATCCCTTGGCGTTGCGCTTGGCCTCTTTTTGGGATTCCTCTTCGCCTTGTTCGTCGCTTTAAACGTGCACAACTACTATTTCAGAATCATTCTGCCAGGAAGCATCGTGGGCCTGATCGTGGGTTACGCAACGCAGAGGTTTGGTGCTGCTCCAGCGCCGGCAACGGCCACAGCCTCGCGCTAAAAAAAGACGAAAGCGACGTCGAAAGTTTGCTAGTTAAATCCAAGGAGGGAGAACTATGTCTCGCGTCATTCATTTTGAAATACCCGCAGCGGAGCCAGAACGCGCCGCCGCATTCTACGGAAAGGTGTTTGGCTGGAAATTCGATAAGTGGCCCGGCCCAATGGAGTACTGGATGGTCGTCACCGGCAAAGAAGGCGAGCCCGGTATCAACGGCGGCATGATGAAAAAGCCAGGCGGTATCACGTCAACCACCAACACGATTGGCGTGGCCTCTGTCGACGACGCTATCGCTGCCGTCCTGAAAGCCGGCGGAAAAAATATCATGCCGAAAACGCCGATTCCGACCGTGGGCTACTTCGCCTATTGCGAAGACACCGAAGGGAATATGTTCGGCGTGATGCAAGCCGATCCAAATGCCAAGTGATATTGCGCTGGACAAAACGGCGCGCACGCAAGGAAACGCGATGAGCCTGACGAAACCAATGTTGGGACTGGCTGTGGGTGGCACGCTCGGTTTGCTGGATGGCCTCAGCGGATTCCTGGAGCCGTCCCTCGCACCGGTCATGAGCAGCGTGATTACGTTTTCTCTTCTGAAGGGCTTGGTTTCCGGCATCGCCATTGGCTACGTGTCACAACGATTCCATTCAATGTTCGTGGGCATTTGTGCAGGCATCGGAATCGCTGCTGCGCTGAGCCTTCTGGTGATCCTGCACGCGGGAATGGCGCTGTTCTGGGACATCATGCTGCCCGGGATGTTGCTGGGCGTCGTTGTCGGGTTCACAACGCAGAAATTCGGAAGGCAGGCGCAAGCGCAGCGCGTTGAGCAATGAATTTATGAGGCTAAATTTCGAGTGGTCGAATCGATTCATAAACGAAAGGGAAGGGAGTCAAGAAAATGACAGTGAGAACGAAAGTATTGGGAATAATCGCGGCGGCTGTCTTGGCAGTTGCTGCCGGGCCGGCAAGAGCAGGAGGAAACGGCACGACAGCTTTTGAACAGCTGAAGGCACTGACTGGTCATTGGGAAACACCGGCATCGAGCAAAGAGAAAGCAACGCTGGATCTCGAATTGACAGCCGGCGGAACAGCCGTGATCGAACGCGCGCAAGTGTCGGACGCAGGCAAAACCATCGAAATGATTACGCTCTACTATCTCGACGGCGAGCAACTGAAGATGACGCACTACTGCATGGCGGGCAACCAGCCGACCATGCGCGGAACCTATGCGCCGGACACGAAGACGCTGACGTTTGACTTCGAAGGCGCGACGAACTTGAAGAGCCCGAACGACGGGCACATGCACCATGCCGTCTACACCTTTCTCGACAACGATCATTTCAAGTCGGCCTGGACTTTCCGCAAGGACCAGAAAGACGCTTTCACGGAAGATGTGACCTACGTCCGCGCAAAGTAAGCGGGCGGATATTGAAAACCAGACGCACCGTTTCGCAAGGGCAGACTCATGGCGAGTTTGCCCTTTCTCCGTGTAGCGCATATAGAATGGCGTGCATCGAATTATCAGGAAACGCTGAGGAGTTACGCGCCATGGGTTTTGGAGAATTTCGCGATCACAAATATATCAGCCTGGAAACTTTCAAAAAGAATGGCGAAGGCGTGAAAACGCCGGTGTGGTTTGCGGCCGATCCGAGTGCCGATCTTTCCGGAGATGGCGCGCGCCTCTACATCTACACGATTGGAAATACGGGAAAAGTGAAACGTATTCGCTACAACGGCCGCGTGAAAATCGCGCCATGCACGTACAAGGGAGAATTACTCGGTGAATGGTCCGACGCCAAGGCGGAAGTCATCACCGGAGAAACAGCCTCGCAAGCCATGCGGCTGCTTAACAAAAAATATTTCCCGCTCAAACAGATCCTGGGTTTCTTCGCGCTTTTCAGCCGGCGCGAACGAGTCGTGATGGCCATCCGGCCTGCCTAGAGAAGCACAGCGTGTTTGTTGTTAAAACGCGAAACGCAGAACAACCGAATTTCGCCGATACTTTCAAAGCATTGGCGCTGCAAAGCCGTGAAACTGTTTCTGCTAACAGCGCGTCTCTTAATTAGCAGTCCAATCCGTCGTTCTGACCGGAGGATGCCATGCGATACGCGACCTCTTCGCGATATTTTCTGTTTGTGTGTGCCGCCCTCATGTTTGCCGTGTTTTCGAACGCACAAACGCCGGCCCCCGCTGCGCCACCACCGCCTGCATCGTTGGCGCCCGTACCGCCGGCGCTGCTGAATGCAAAAACAGTTTTTATTTCGAATGCCGGCGCGGACAGCGGACTTTTTCCGCATCCCTTCAAGGGCGATCCGGACCGTCCCTACAACCAGTTTTACGCGGCCATCCAGAGCTGGGGCCACTACCAGATTGTTGGCGATCCATCGGAAGCGGATATCGTTCTCGAACTGCAATTGATCGCGCCCCCTGGCCCCACTAGCGGAAACAAGATAAACGGCGCGTCGGATCCCGTACCCATGTTCCGGCTCGTCATCTACGATCGGAAAACGCATTACGTACTGTGGACGATCACGGAATCGATCACGGTGGCCTTTTTTCAGAAGACCCATGACAGTAATTTTGATTCCGCGCTGAACGCGATCACCATGGATTTGAAGCGGCTCACGAGCACGCCCAGTACCACCGCGCAAAATCACTAACCGCCGAAGAACGCGTTTCAAGCTTCGCCGGCTTGCTATTCGAGCGGCCGTCCACTGCGACGGCGTATGCGTTATTCGAACGGGATGCCCGTTTGTTTGGAGATGGTGCGCAGATCTTCGACGATGGGCAGGATGAGCGGGACGCCGTTTTTGCGGCGATCGCGCTCCGCGATTCGTTCGGGATCGCCGGGGATGAGCGGGCCGTTGGTGCCGGGAGCGGGTTTCGTGGCGCGGAAGGTGCGGACGTAGTCGTCGATCTGGCGTTTGAATTCATCGGGATCGATGAAACCGTCGATGCGCATGGCACCAAAGAAATGGCCGATGCCTTTGCCGACACTGCGGCTGGGAATTTCCTGACGCAAAGCAAAGGGGGGAGCGAAGGGCCCCCAGTTCGCGCCGCCGAGCACACCGCACAAAACATCTACCATGACAGCTAAGGCGTAGCCTTTATGTCCGCCTCGTTCGCGTTCAGAACCCAGCGGCAGAAGTGCACCGCCATTGACCGGATCGTCCGGATTGGAAGTGTTGCGGCCCTGATTGTCGATTCCCCAGCCGATGGGAATGGGTTCGCCGCGACGGCGAGCCATTTCAATTTTTCCGTAAGCAGCCGCGCAAGTGGCCATGTCGATGACGATGGGTGGCTCTTCTTTTCCTGGGAAAGCGATGGCGATAGGGTTGGTGCCGAGCATGCGCTCCATGCCCCAGAGCGGAGCGACAAGCTTGGTAGAGTTGGTCATGGCCCAGCCGATCATGTCGCGCTCGAGGGCCTGCAAAACATAATAGCCGGCGATGCCGTAATGATTGGTGTTGCATACGCTAACCCAGCCGGAGCCGGCCTTTTCCGCCATGTCCATGGCGATGCGATTCGAATGGGGACCAACGACGAGGCCGAGGCCGTTGTCGCCGTCAATAGTGGCGGTGCTCATGGTGGAGCGGACGGTGGTGATTTTCGGCTTGGGATTGATGTGGCCTTCGCTGAGCATGCCGACATAACTGTAGAGGCGGGCGACGCCGTGGGAATCGATGCCGCGAAGATCAGCGGAAGCGAGAACATCGGCGGCCTGAACAGCGTCAGGTTGGGGAACGCCGAAGTGAAGGAAGATGCGAGTGCTGAATTCGCGGAGTTTTTCGATGGGGAACATTTTGGCCTCGACGGCGGGCATTTGTGGCCTTTCTCTGGCGAGGAAGAATTCGCGATTGCAATTTTAGCGCGGGCAGAAACATAGGTCAGCCGGTGGTTGGCGTCAAGCGCGGAGACGGAAACAAAACAGGAGCGGGCACAGCATGCTGTGCCCCTACGAGATCAACGTTTAGCGCGCGGGGGCCGGGTGGCAGAGTGGACGTTTACCTATTTTTGATGCGAAACCGTTATACTCGCCCGATGAAAAGTCAGACTCTCAGCATTCGAATTCTTGGTTTTGTGTGTCTCTCTTTCCTGGCTCCCACGCTTTTCGCGCAAGATACAACCCAAAAGGTGATGCTGCCGAACGGCAAGATCCTTGGCAATGTGCCAGGCGCGCCACGGCAAATCAACAATCTGCCGACAGCGGCGGCAATTTCTCCCGACGGACGATTTGCCGTGCTGTTGCATAGCGGGTATGGAGCGTACACATCGGGACAGAAGCAATCGCTCACGTTCTTGAATCTCGAGACAAATGAATTGACCGATTTTCCGGACGAGCGGCTCGGCAATGAAGCCAAGCAAACGTATTTTCTCGGAGTGGCATTCAGCCTCGACGGCAAGCACGTGTTTGCGAGTTTCGCGTCGCTGACGGATCCACTGGGAAAAGAGAAAGGGAGCACCGGCAACGGGATTGCGGTTTATAGCTTTGCGGATGGGCGCATCGCGCCGGAGCGATTTATGGCGCTGGCGCCGCGCACGAAGATCCCATCTGGAAAGAAACGGCGTGCCGATTTTAAGGACGTTACGTACCCCGCGGGACTGAGCGTTGGCCGGAGCGGAGGCGAGGAGAGAATCCTTGTGGCGAGCAACAGCTCGGACGAAGCGCTGTTGCTCAATGCCAGCGACGGTAAAATTATTTACCGGTTCGATGTTTCGACGATGAAGCGCGTTCCGGCGTCGCTCCCTTATACCGCAGTGATGAGCGCGGATGGAAAGCGCGGATTTGTTTCGCTATGGAATGCATCTTCTGTCGCGGAACTTGATTTGCTGAGCGGGCGCGTGCTGCGGATTCTTCCGCTGCGCAAGCCGGAATCGCCGACCTCCGGAGGATCGCATCCAACCGCGCTGCTTCTGAATCGCGACAACTCGCGGCTCTACGTGGCATTGACGGATCGCGACGAGATTGCGGTTCTGGACACGGCTTCGGGAAAAACTCTCTCTTACCTTTCCACGAAACTCCCTGGGCAAAAATACGGCGGAAGCGATCCAGAATGTCTGGCGCTCTCCGCGGACGAAAAGACACTCTTTTCGGCGAATGCGATATCGGATTCAGTGGCGGTGTTCGATCTGTCGAAGGAAGGCATCGGGGACGCAGTGCAGGCCGCGGGGTTCATTCCCACGGAGTGGTATCCAACGGTGGTGGCCGTTAGCGGGACGGATCTGCTGATCGCAACGGCAAAGGGAAAAGGTTCCGGACCAAATCCTGCACCGATTGGAAAGAAGCCCGACGGTAGGACGCGCTATCCTTACGGGCCGGCGATGATTCATGGCTCGCTGGCGCGGCTTGCGCTTTCGGACGTCACGGCGAATCTGGCGTCGTATACGAAGCAAGTGGTGGATACAAACGCGCTGCGAGGCAACGGCGGCGAAGTGGCGTTTGCGGGCGGCGGAAACAAAATCAAACACGTGATTTACATTCTCAAGGAGAACAGAACGTTCGATCAGGTGTTTGGCGATCTGGCAGGCGCGAATGGCGATTCGTCGCTGACGATGTACGGCGAGGACATTACGCCTAATCAGCACAAGCTGGCGCGGCAGTTCGGGATTCTAGACAATTTCTACGATAGCGGGGACGTTTCGGGAGACGGGCACATCTGGTCAAACTCGGCGTCGGTTTCGGACTACATCGCGAAAACCTGGCCGATCGGCTACCGCGGCAGCGAGCACACATACGATTCGGAAGGCACGCTACTGAGCGGAATTTCGATCGAAGACGGAGTTCCCGATGCGGGCGAGCCAACGGGCGGCTATCTTTGGAAAAACTTTGCGAGCCACGGCATTTCCTACCGGCACTACGCAGAATTCATTATCAGCCTGTGGTGCAACGATAAGAGCGACGAGGAGTCACGCGCCGCCGCGAAGACTTGCGCGCGGCAAGTGATCAAGAAAGGCGAACCGCTGGAGAAGAATGTGGGAGAGACGCGGGGCGGGCCGAGCCCTTATCCGTGGGACATTCCTGTACTGGCGAAGAATGTCGCGAGCGAGGCGGAATTGCGCGGGCATTTCGACCCGCTCTATCCGGATTTTCAAGTGGCGTATCCGGATCAATTGCGCGCGGATGAATTTTTGAATGAGTTTCACGAGTTTGTAGCGGCGAGGGTAGCGGGGAAAGACACGATGCCGCAATTTATCCTGTTGCGGCTGCCGGACGATCACACGGCGGGCTTGAGGAAAAACAATCCGAAGCCGGCGGCATCTGTGGCGGACAACGATTTGGCGATTGGACGAGTGGTGGACGCCGTGTCGCACAGCGCCTATTGGGACGATACAGCGTTTTTAATTTTGGAGGACGATGCGCAGGACGGGCCGGACCACGTCGATTCGCATCGGAGCCTTTGCCTGGTGATCAGCAAGTACGCGCCGGTGGCCGACGGAGGAGGGCCGTATGTCGATCATTCGTTCTACACGACGATAAACGTAGTGCGTACGATGGAATCGCTGCTCGGCGCGCCACCGATGAATGCGAACGATTCACGCGCCGCAGTGATGACGCCGCTCTTCAGCGGGACGGGGCAGCAGCCGGCGTTTCCCGCGGATTTTCGCAACCGCGACAACGGATTGATTTACGAGATGAATACGAAAGAATGGAAAGAAGGAAAGAACCTGGACTTCAACCACGCCGACGCGGTGGATACGGCGCTGCTGAACAAGGTTCTCTGGCAAGATCGTATGGGAAACATTCCCATGCCGCCGCCGCAGCACAATGTGTTTCCCTCGAGCGATCTGAATAAGGGCAGCAAAAAAGACTTGGACTAGCCCGATCTTTGCGCAGCGTGCCTGAGCTTCGCGCAACCAGCGCAGGCTTGGCCAAATCGCGTGGACGAATCGCGGGGTAGTGTTTCGGAGAATGCGGACATATGAAATATCGGGCGCTGGGCAGGACGGGTTGGAATGTTTCGGAAATTAGTTTTGGAGCGTGGGCGATTGGCGGGGCGTGGGGACACGTTTCAGACGAAGACGCTTTTGGTGCTTTGCAGGCGGCAGTAGATTGCGGAGTCAACTTCATCGACACGGCCGATGTGTACGGAGATGGGCGCAGCGAACGGTTGGTCGCACAACTTAAGAAAAGCAGGAAGGAAGAGATCGTCGTTGCCACGAAGGCGGGGCGAAGATTGCGGAAACAGACGGTGGAGGGATATAGCCGGGAAAATCTGACGGCGTGGGTTACGGATAGTTTGCGCAATTTGCAGGTGGAGGCGATCGATCTTTTGCAGCTCCATTGCCCGCCGACAGGGCTTTATGAGCACGCGGAGGTATTTGGGATTTTGGACGATCTGGTGAAGGCGGGGAAGATCCGTTATTACGGCATGAGCGTAGAGAAGATTGCGGAGGCGTTGAAAGCGATCGAGTATCCCGGCGTGCAGACGGTGCAGATTATCTTCAATTGTTTTCGGCAGCGGCCGGCGGAGGTGTTTTTTTTGAGAGCGAAAGAGGCAAAGGTTGGAATTCTGGCGCGCGTGCCGCTGGCCAGCGGCTTGCTGACAGGAAAGTTGAAGCGGGATTCCACATTTGCGGCGGATGATCATCGACATTTCAACCGGCACGGTGAATCGTTTGATGTGGGCGAGACTTTTTCAGGAGTGGATTACGACGTGGCACTTGAGGCTGTCGAAGAGTTACGAGCGCTAGCGCCAGCAGACGTTTCAATGAGCCAGTTCGCGCTGCGATGGATATTGATGTTTGATGCGGTGGCCTGCGCGATACCGGGAGGGAAGAGGCGGGAGCAAGTGGCGGAGAATTGTGCGGCATCAGGACTGGCGCCGCTATCAGAAGAAGCGATGATGCGAGCACGTAAGATCTACGACGAAAAGATCCGCGGGTTGGTGCATGATCGCTGGTAGTCCAGCTGACGTGCTGCTTGATCGCTAGATTGTTTTCTTGAGGCGGAAAGCGATTCCGTTTTCGAAGGCGGGGGATTGCAGCGTTTTGGCGCCGCCTTCGTGAGTGAGCTTTTCCAACTGCTCGATTTTTCCTGTCCCGACATTCAGCCACTCCAAGGAGTAGTTTCCCGGCGGAAGTTCGAGCGCAACGTCGGCTGGACCGTTCCCATCAAGATAAATTGCATACTCTTTGCCGGGATTGGAGAGAACGCGAGCGGCTGCTCCCGCGGAATGCTTGACTGTGCGCGTGTCTGGCCGCAGATCAACCAGAGAATAGGATTGTAGGAACTGACTGAGGATATGAAGTTGGTGGCGGAGAGCGGGACCGCCGCCGCCGGGACCGTTGGGCTCGGAGTAGGAACCATCTTCGTGGCCGATGGTGAAGGAATAGTCCAGCGCGTCAAAGGCGCTCCCGCCGGACAGCATAAAGTTCCAGGCTTGGCGGCGATAGGCGCCGTCGTCGCGGCCGAGAAAACCGGTTTCGTCGTAGGAGATAGCTTTGTTGAGGCCGTAGTTGAGCGTGACGGCCTCGGGGTAGGCGTAATGAAAGTTTACGATGTCGACGTTGGGAAGGAGTTTGCGGACCGGCGCGCGGAAATTGGAATAATTTTGTGCGATTAGGTGGCGGTTCGGGAGCGAGGATTCTTCTTGCGTGATCCACTCGGCGACGCTGGCTTGCCAAGCCATGGCGAGTTCATCGGGAAGATCGACGGAGTTCGGATAGGTGTCGCGCGCGGGAGGCCGGAGGTAGGGATTAATCAAGTCGGTGAGAACGGGGCGGTCGGACCAGGGCTCGTTTTGGATTTCGAAGATGACGTTGTCGAACGAGTTTGCTTCGCGGACCAGCTTGCGCGCGTATTTTTCCTGATGCGAGAGGATGTTTCCGTTTTCGAGAGTGTTGAGTTTCTTCCAGTCGATGGCATCGGTGCTGTTGATGTTGTTCGCGGAGTTTAGCGCGCTCATCTGCCACTGCGCTTCGGCGTAATGCGCCGAAAAGAGCGTTACTTCCACGACGATTCCGCGCTTTGCGGCTTCTGAAAGAAAATCACGATAGCGCGCGAAGAATTCAGCGTCCCATTTGTCCAGGTCGAATTTGTTGCCGCCGCCGGCGTAGCCGGGCGTGTCGCTGCGCGCCCACGGAGCGAGGAAGCGGCCGGGCTCGGGGGCGAGGTCGTTGTGCAGGATGCCGAAGGATTTTGCGGGGACTTCGACGTACGAGCCGGCGAAGAGGCGCGTGTAGTTGAGGCCGTCGGCCTGCAAGGTGTCGAGGTAACGGCGGTAGTCGAAATCGCGGTTCAGGACGGCGCCATAGTGTTCGCCGCTGGTGATGAGCGCGACGGCTTTTCCTCGGAAAACGAAGTAGTGCGGATTCGCAGGGTGCAGGCGGATCGGTTGCGATTTGGGTGATTGCGATGCGTTCGATTGTGCCTGCGCTGGAGCCAAGGGAAGAACGAGAGCAACGAGCCCTACGACGCGAATCGTTTTGCGGATGGCGTTGAGCATGTGAATGCGCGGCGGCTAGAGCGTGGCGGCGCGTTGCGCGGAGTTTGCCAGAGCGCGTAGGGATTCGGTGTAAGGTGCGCGAGCGACGCCGCGTTCCGTGAAGATGGCGGCGATGTAGCGCGCGGGAGTGACGTCGAAAGCGGGATGCGCAGCGTGGACGCCGTCGGGTGCGATGTGAACGCCTTGCAGTTGCGTGACTTCGGCGGCGGAGCGCTCTTCAATGGGGATGTGATCGCCGCTGGGGATTGAAAGATCGAAAGTGGAGACAGGCGCGGCGATGTAAAAAGGCACGCTGTTTTCTTTGGCGAGGACTGCAATTTGGTAGGTGCCGATTTTGTTGGCAGTGTCGCCGTTGGCGGCGATGCGGTCGGCTCCGGTCACGATGGCGCCGACCTTGCCGGTTTTGAGGAAGTGGCCAACCATGTTGTCCGTGATAAGCGTGAGCGGGATCTCGCCTTTGTGGAGTTCCCAGGCGGTGAGGCGCGCGCCTTGCAGATAGGGACGCGTTTCGGGGACGAGGACGTGGATTTTTTTGCCTTGCTGGAAAGCGACGCGGATGACGCCGAGCGCGGTGCCGATGCCGGCGGTGGCGAGTGCCCCGGCGTTGCATTGCGTCATGACCTGGCCGTCGGCGGGCATGAATTCCGCGCCGAAGCGACCGATAGCTTCGTCGGTGGCTTTTTTTTCGAGATGAACTTGCTGGGCTTCTTCGACCATTGCCCGGCGAATTTTCTCGAGGTCGGAAGTTTGGGCGGTGAGCTCCGCGAAACGGCGCTTCATGCGGTCGATGGCCCAGAAGAGATCGACGGCGGTGGGGCGAGTTTTGGCGAGAGTGTCGCAGATTTCGTCGAATTCGGCGCGCAGGGCTTCGACGGAATTCGCAGAGGAATGCAGAACGCCAATCGCGGCTCCCATGGCGGCGGCTACGCCAATCGCGGGCGCGCCGCGGATGACCATGTCGCGAATGGCTTTGGCGACTTCGCGATAGCTGGTGTAGGTGTAGCTGACTTCCTCGGCGGGGAGAAGGCGCTGGTCGAGCATGACCACGCCGCGGTCGGTCCATTCAATGGGTTGGGCTACGTACATTATTGTCGAGTCCCCTGAACGAATCATTGTAGCGAACGAGAGCGAAGAAAACGAATTCGTCAGTGGGTGGGCGGCATTTTGGTGAAGCCTTGCGTGGCGAGAATAGAGACGGCTGCGATCATCGAGTTGTAGCCGAGGTGGAGCAGAAAACTGGCAAAGACGGAGCCAGTGCGGGCGCGGACGAAGGTGAAGATAATGCCAACGGCGGTGAGGACGGCGACGAGGCCCCAGGTCCAGCCGAGTTGGGCGCCGTGCATCAGCCCGAAGAGGACGCCGGTAACAATCACGCTAGTGGCAACACCGAAGTATTTTGCAAAGAGTGGATATAGGTAGCCGCGGAAGACGGTTTCCTCGACGAGCGGAGCAACCAGGACGGCCATCGCCATGAATAGCAAGGCGGTGTTTTTGTAGCGAAAAAGCTCTTCGATAGGGACATCTTCACGCGGCTGCATTTTGGCGGTGACGATGAAGACCAAAACGGAAAGGCCGCAGCCAGCGAAGAAAAAGAGCCAGGGACTGCGCGGGCGGCCGCCGTTGGGGCGCGTGATTTTTCTCCAGCCGAGACTTCGCCAGAAAGGAAAACCACGAAGGACGGCGAGCGTAACGTAGAGAAAAAGGAAAAGCGCGGCGTACCAGAGAACCATGCTGCCGATAGCAAATTGGGGCTTGGACAGGACGAATTTCTCGAATTCTTTTTCGTTGGTGAAGTGGCGGGTGGGGGCGTAGTAGAGCAGAAAACCAGCCTGGATGATGAAGAGGCTGGTGAAACCGAAAAAAAGAAAAAGAACGAGATGCACCCAGGACCAGGAGATGCGCAAGTCCTCTGGTAGGGACGGTTGACGGGGAAAAGCTGTAGCGACAACGGGAGAAATCGCCGCGAGGCTGATGGGATCGCCGGCTAGCGGAACTTCGGGGTGAGACGGAGGCGGCTCAACTGCGGCTGGTCCGGGCTCGGCCGGAGACTGCGAAAGTGGCTCCTGATCCGGCGGGAGAGACGAGTTGTCGTCGAAGAGGGTCATCGTTTGCCTTGGCGCGAAGACTTGGGCCAGCCTGCGGCAAGCGCAGCGGCGACCAAAGGCATAAGTAGCTCGTGATGGCCGGTGATGGCGTAGCCGCGCGATTCCTGTTGGCGGCCTCCGCGATCGGATACGGTGGGACGCTTCACGACATTCTGCAACGGGCGGTAATGCTGGATAAAGTCGAAGTTCGCGGTGGTGATTGGCTGCAAGGGCACATCGAGATTACGGACAACGCTGACGGCTTTCAGGAAGACTTCGGGAAGAAGCACGGCGGAACCCCAGTTCAAGTAGACACCGCCGGGATGCATTTGTTTCACGAGAGCGCAGAAGAGGCGGAAATCGAGCAACGTGGCGGCGCCGAGGCACGGGCCGTCCGCGGCGGGGTGCATGTGGGGAATGTCGGTGCCGATGGCAATGTGAACCGTGACGGGAATGCGTTGCTTGTACGCGGCTACGAGGACGCTCGAGGCGGCGTGTTTCACGTTGAGGATGCCGCTGGTAAGGAATTGGCCGGCAGCTTCGCCATAGCCGATGTGGAGGCGAGCGGCTAGTTTTGAGAATTCGTTGATGTACTGGCCAGTTTCGCTGGCCATGCCGAACTGGCCCGCGCCGAGGCCGGCTTCAACGTCTTCGGAGGTGTTGCCGGCGAGGGCGCTTTCAAAATCGTGGATGAGAGCGGCGCCGTTCATGGCGATGCCGGAGACGAAGCCGCGTTTCATCAGATCGATAAGAACTGGGCCGAGGCCGACTTTGATGACGTGTCCGCCGATACCCCAAAGAATGGGAGCGCGTTGCTTGCGAGCGCGATGGACGGCGGCGAGGAGATGGCGCAAATCTTTCGCGGCGAGAAAATTAGGGAGAGAGTCGAGAAATTTTGTGAGAGAGGCGTTGGCGGCGGGAGGTTTGGCGAATTCGCGGACGCTTACTTTGCTTTTGCGGGAAGCGAGCGGGTAGGTATGGACCGCGCCAAAAGTGAGCGGCGAAGTGGAATAGATGCTCATTGAGGTTCACATACTGTAACGCGCGAATGGCTTGATACCAAGCACGCAGGAGGCTTGCTGAGATGGGGCGCAGCATGCTGCGCCCCTACAATTGCCGGCGCGCGTACGGTCATTTGGGGACCGGAGAGTTGCCGTTGGCGTGGCCGTTGTTGGAGATGCCGAGGACACGGACTAGGGCTTGGCCGGTGTAGGATTTTTTGGCGCGGGCGACTTGTTCTGGCGGGCCTTGGGCGACGATGCGGCCGCCGCCTTCGCCGCCTTCGGGGCCGAGGTCGATGAGCCAATCGGCTTGTTTGATGACGTCGAGATGATGCTCGATGATGAGGACGGTGTTGCCAAGACCAACCAATCGCTGGAGGACGTCAAGGAGTTTGCGGACGTCGTCGAAATGCAGGCCGGTGGTTGGTTCGTCGAGGATGTAGAGAGTGCGGCCAGTCTGGCGTTTGGAGAGTTCGCGGGCGAGCTTGATGCGTTGAGCTTCGCCACCAGAGAGAGTGGTGGCGGACTGGCCGAGCGTGACGTAGCCGAGTCCAACCTCGACAAGCGTTGACAGTTTTTGCTGAATTTGCGGAATATTTTCGAGCAGCTTCAGTGCGTCGGACGAAGGAAGGTTCAGAATATCGCTGATGGTGTGGCCTTTGTAGCGTACTGCCAGCGTTTCTGAGTTGTAGCGCTTGCCCCGGCACACTTCGCACATCACGTAAACATCAGGGAGGAAATTCATTTCGATGCGGCGGAGGCCGTCGCCCTGGCAGGCTTCGCAGCGGCCGCCTTTGACGTTGAAGCTGAAACGGCCGGGGCGGTAGCCGCGTTCGCGCGATTCGGGAAGCATGGCGAAAAGTTCGCGGATGGGCGCGAAGACGCCAGTGTAAGTGGCGGGGTTCGAGCGCGGCGTGCGGCCGATGGGAGCCTGATCGATCTCGATGACTTTGTCGATTTGATCAGCGCCCAGGAGCTCGCGATACGCGCCCGGCGGTTCCATCGAGCGATAGAGTTTTTGAGCAAGCGCGCGATAGAGAATGTCGTTAACGAGCGTGGATTTGCCGGAACCGGAGACGCCGGTGACGACAGTGAGCAGACCCAGCGGAAGAGTCACGTCGACGTCTTTCAGATTGTTCGCGCTGGCACCGAGAATCTGGATGGCTTTGCCATTTGGGCTTCGGCGCTTTTCGGGGACAGCGATTTTTGCGGCGCCGCTGAGATAGCGGCCGGTAAGCGATTCCGTGCTGGCGGCGATTTGTTCCGGTTTGCCTTGCGCGACGAGGTAACCGCCGGCGTTGCCTGCGCCGGGACCAAGATCGACGACGAAATCGGCGCGGCGAATGGTGTCTTCATCATGCTCAACGACGAGAACGGTGTTGCCGAGATTGCGGAGCTGCTCGAGAGAGCCGAGCAGACGGTCGTTGTCTCGCGCGTGCAGGCCGATGGACGGCTCGTCAAGAACGTAGAGAACGCCGCGAAGGCGCGAGCCGATTTGCGTGGCGAGGCGGATGCGCTGGGCTTCTCCGCCGGAGAGCGTGGCGGCGGAGCGGTCCAGGCTGAGATAGCCAAGGCCGACGGCGAGAAGAAAATCGATGCGCTCGGCAACTTCTTCGAGAGGGCGGCCTGCAATTTCTATTTGGCGCGCAGTCAGCTGCGCGAGAATTTTGTCGACGGCAGGACGAGCAGCAGCCAGCGAGAGAGCGGTGAAATCGGCGATGGAGTAGCCGGCCAGTTTTACGGCGAGCGATTCCGGGCGAAGACGCTTGCCGTGGCAGACGTTGCAGAGCGTGGCGGACATGTATTGCGTCATCCACTCGCGGTAAGAATCGGAACTGGATTCAGCGAAGTTGCGATCGAGAAATTTCAAGATGCCTGAAAAGCGAAAAGCTTTTTCTCCTTGCGATTTTTTACCTGCGGACTCTTTTTGATCCGCGGCAGCGCGTCCACCGGAAGGCGGATAGCCATAGAGAAGCAAGTTTTGAATGCGCGGCGGAAACTTCTCGAAGGGCGTCTCCAAATCAATGTGATAAGCATAGGCCGCAAGCTCAAGGGTGCGCTTGAGGATCGCCGAGCTGGAGCCGGGGCCGAGGCCGCCATCAAAGAGCGGGCGAGTCCAATCGGTGATGATCCTGGCGGGATCAAAATCGTACTTGGAGCCGAGACCGTTGCAGGCTGGGCATGCGCCGTAAGGCGAATTGAAACTGAAAGAGCGCGGCTCGAGTTGCGGAACGGAAATGCCGCAGTCGGGACAGGCGAGCTTTTCCGAAAAAGTGTGTTCCTTGCCGCCGACGACGGCGACCGTGACCAAGCCGCCGGCCAGTTTGAGAGCGGTGACGATGGATTGTTCGAGGCGCGCGGCGATGCCTTGTTTCACGAGGAGGCGGTCGACGACGACTTCGATGGTGTGATTCTTGCGCTTGTCGAGAACCGGGGGAACGTCCAGGGGAAGAAGTTCACCATTGACGCGGACTCGAACGTAGCCGTCTTGCGCTAGCTTTTCAAATTCCTTGCGGTAGGCGCCTTTTCTGCCGCGGACGATAGGCGCCAGGATCATGATGCGATCGTCAGGCTGGCACAATTCGCCATTGAGGATGGCTTGAACGATCTGCTCACTGGATTGGCGAGCGATGGGGTTGCCGCACTTGGGGCAGTGGGGCACGCCTACGGAGGCGTAGATGACGCGAAGGTAGTCGTAGATCTCGGTGATGGTGCCGACCGTGGAGCGAGGGGAGCGGGTGGTGGTCTTTTGCTCGATGGCGATCGAGGGGGAAAGTCCTTCGATGACATCGACTTCCGGGCGCTCCATTTGATCGAGAAACTGGCGCGCGTAAGCGGAGAGCGATTCGACATAGCGGCGCTGGCCTTCGGCATAGATAGTGTCGAAGGCAAGGGAGGATTTGCCGGAGCCGGAAAGGCCGGTGATGACCGTCAGGGTATTACGGGGGATTTCGACGCTGATGTTCTTCAGGTTGTGCTGGCGCGCGCCCCGGATGACGAGTTTGGTCAGGCCCATGAGACTTAAAAGCTCCCTCCACAGGAGCTCCGGCGCACAGTGGGTAGACTGAGGCCAGAATAACTTCTCACAATAGCAGGGAGGATTCAGCAGGGTCAAGAATCGGCAAAGGCGCGTGAAGGGGAACAGCTTCAGGGATTAGACCATTGCGGGGTATGGGGTACAAATTACCCCAGTCCGGGAAGGCAATTAGCGCCGAATCAGGCACGGGAAAATCTGACGGGTAAAATTTCAGGGGGGGTGGAGCATTTTTACCCGGCAATGGGGTGACAATTGACTGAAAATAAAGAGGTTAGGCTTGGCTGCTGAGATGCACTAGTAAAGGCAGTGGGGGAGGCGAACCGAGGATCCCTTTAGGGGATTGAGGGCTGGGCCGGTTCGTTTCTCCCCCCTTTTTTTGTGCCTGTGATTGTTGGGTAGTAAGTCCTTCCGCAACGTTTTCCAAACAGCGAAAAATATATGGAGTTACGCCGAGTGCAGGCGGAGCGCGGCCTGAGGCTTGGAGCGGTCGTGCGTAAATGTGCGAAGGGGCCGGGAGGGGCAAGCCCCTCCCCTACAAGGGATTAGCGGCGAAGGACGATTAGTTTAGTGGACGTCCCAGGAGCGGCTGCCGTAGTCGCCGAGAGTCAGAGAGAGCATGATGGCTAGCCAGAAGAAACCGCAGATGATGATGAGCTTGGTGCGTTTGGAGCTGTAGTAGGCGTGCATGAAGAAGAGGATGACAAGGATGGCTTTGCAGGTGGCGATGACGAGGGCCACGATAACGTTCAAGGCCGGGTAAATTTGGTTGAGGTCGACGGTGGCGGCGTAGACGGTGGTGAACGTCAGGACCATCAGCGCGGAGAAGATCAAGATGTAGAGTTTTGGCGAAACAATATGTCCCGTATGTTCAGCATTTTCGGACACGCGCACCTCCTCCGGAACGAGCGGCTAATGCCGGTCAATCAGATATAACAACGGGAAAAGATAGATCCACACAATATCGACGAAGTGCCAGTAGAGGCCGACGTTTTCGACCGGAGTGTTCCACTGGGGCGTGAAGCGGCCTTTCGTAGACTCAAAGATAAGCCAGAGGAGCAAGCCGGCACCGATGATCATGTGCAGGGCGTGCAGGCCGGTCATTCCAAAATAGAGAGAAAAGAAAAGCTGGGCGTGGGAGTTGACGGCAACTTCACCGCCCATTTTTTCTGTCAGTTCCTTGAGTTCCGCTCTTTCTTTCGCCAGATCTTCCGCGCTGAGATTGCAGGCGCCGGGATTGTTCGTGCAGTAGTACATGTCGAAGCTGAGGCCAGGGATGTGGTGCTCGACATATTTATCGTGGTACTCGACAGCTTTGATGCCCAAGAAGACGGAGCCCAGGACCAAGGTGGCGATCAGGAAAAAAGTGACGAGCTTCTTCTTGCCGACCTCGGCGGACCAGACGGACATGGCCATGGTCAGGGAGCTACCGATGAGGACGACGGTGTTGATGGCGCCCCAGCTTAATTTGATGGTGCGGCTGGAGAAGGCGAAGATGTCGGCGTAGGTATGGCGGTTGATGGTGTAGGCGAGGAAGAGGCCGCCGAAGAAAAGAATTTCAGTGATCAGGAAAGTCCACATGCCGAGCGTGGCGGATTCCTTCTGCTGCTCCAGCGTTTGAAATTGTCCTGACAGTTCTCCGGTGCGGTGCACTTCAGTCGTCTCCGTGAGCTGGAGCAAGCGTCGGCCCAGCTGGTGTGGCAAGCCCGAGATCGGGGCGGTCCCGGAAGTCGTAGGGTTCCCAATCAACGACAGGCGTTTCATCAAAATTTTCGGTAGGCGGAGGAGACGGAGTGCGCCACTCCAGGCCGGTGGCGGGCCAAGGGTTGGGGCCAGCGACTTTGCCGTAGCGCATGGACCATGTCAGATACAGCATCGGCAAGAGATAGCCGAGCGCTAGGACCGAGGCACCCGCGGTGGACATGACGTTGAGCACCTGGAATTCGGGAGGATAGTTGTGATAGCGACGGGGCATGCCGAGATAGCCGAGAATGAACTGCGGGAAGAACGTCAGGTTGAAGCCCACAAAAAGAGTGACGGCAGCAACGCGCGCCAAAAATTCCGGATAAAGCTTTCCAGTGATTTTGGGCCACCAGAAATGCAAGCCGCCGACATAGCCCATAAGGGCGCCGCCAACCATGATGTAGTGGAAATGGGCGACAACGAAGTAGGTGTCGTGGATATGGATATCGAGGCCGAGGCAAGCCAGGAAAAGTCCAGTGAGGCCGCCGATGAGGAAAAGGCCGATGAAACCAAGGGAATAGAGCATCGGCGTGTCGTAGGAGATGGAGCCTTTGTAGAGCGTGGAGGTCCAGTTAAAGACTTTGACCGCGGAAGGAATCGCAACCAGGTAGCTGAGGAGCGAAAAAGCCAGCGCGGCGTAGGTGGATTCGCCGGTCAGGAACATGTGGTGCGCCCAGACGAGGAAGCCGATGACAGCGATAGCGATACTGGAGCCGGCGATGAAGGCATAGCCAAAGAGAGGTTTTCGCGCGAAGGTGGCGATGATCTCGCTGATGACGCCCATGGACGGAAGAATCATGATGTACACGGCGGGATGCGAATAGAACCAGAAGAGGTGCTGGAAAAGAATGGGATCGCCGCCGAGAGCCGGATTGAAAAAGCCGAGGTGGAACATGCGCTCGAGGCCAGCGAGGAGAAGCGTGATAGCGATGACCGGAGTGCCGAGGATGAAGATGATGCTGGTGGCGTATTGGGCCCAGATGAACAAGGGCAAGCCGGAACCAGGTCATGCCCGGCGCGCGCATGGTGTGGATGGTGACGACGAAATTCAAGCCGGTGAGGATGGAGGAGAATCCGTTGATAAAGATGCCGATGACGGCTGGAGTGACGGCGGAGTTCGAGTAGACGCTGCTAAGCGGAGTGTAGAAAGTCCAACCAGTGTCGAGACCGCCAGTAGCGAAGGAATAGAGGACGAAGCAACCGCCAACGAGATAGACGTACCAGCTCAGTAGATTGATTTTGGGGAAGGCGAGATCTTTTGCCCCAATCATCATGGGAACAAGAAAATTTCCGAGGACGGCGGGGATGGAGGGAATGAGGAAGAAGAAAATCATGGCCACGCCATGCATGGTGAAGAGCTTGTTGTAAGTCTCAGGCGTGACGAGATAGCCGGTCGGCGTAAGAAGGTGAATACGAATCATGGTGGCGAAGATGCCGCCGATGAAGAAGAAGAAAGTGACGGACGCAAGATAGAGCAGAGCGATGCGCTTATGGTCAGTGGTCAACAGCCAGGAACGGAGGCCGTAGGTGGCATTGAGATAATGCTCCTTAGGCATTTCATAGCCGGGCGATAGTGGTGGTGTCGTGCTCATAAACTATTTCTTCCCCGGAGCCGTGACGCCCGCACCCGTCGCGGGAACCGGCTGCGATTGCAGCGATTTGATGTAGGCGGTCAGGCTCATAATCTGTTCTTCCGTCAACTGCCCCTGAAAAGCGGGCATCAGGGGCTGGTAGCCCGCGACAATTTTGGCACTCGGGACCAGGATGGATTCGCGAATATAGGCTTCATCGGCGGTGACGGTTGAGCCGTCGGCCAGACGAACGGCGCCGCCGTAAACTCCGTTGAGGGAGGGAGCGCGGCCCGTGCCGTTGCTGAGATGGCAGGTACTGCAGGCCTTTTCGGCAAACAATTTTTCGCCAGCGACAACGGGATTTTCGTTTTCTCCCGTGGATCCGGAGAGCCAAGCGGCGTAATCGGAAGGCTCCATGACAGTGACCCAGCCGCCCATGACCGCGTGGTTTGTGCCGCAATACTGCGAGCAGAAGAAATGGTAGCGACCGGCCTTGGTGGGACGGAACCACATAGTGTTGTAGTGGCCGGGGACAACGTCCATTTTTACGCGGAAGGCGGGAACGTAGAAGTCGTGGATGACGTCTTCGCTGGCGAGCACGAGCTTGATGTCGCGGCCAACAGGAACGTGCAGTTCGTTGATTTCCCTGCGGCCATTGGGCTGTTGGATTTTCCACATCCACTGCTTCCCGATGACATAGAGATCCAGAGTGTCCTGGGGAGCGTGACGGTAATCCACATAGATGACAGCGCCCCAGGCAAACATGCAAAGGGCAAGAAAAGCTGGAATGACGATCCAGGTGGCCTCGAGGCGCAGGTCGCCATGAATGGGAACGCCGATTTCGTCTTTGCTCTTGCGGTGGAATTTGAAGAAGAAAACCACGATCGCGGCGGTGATGATGACGGAGAAGCCGACGGAGACAAGGATCAGGAACGTCATCAAGGAATCGACGCTGGGGGCGAAGTTAGACGCTTGTTCCGGAAAAAATGGCAGTTGCGACTGCACGGCTTAATGGACTCCTTGTAATTTCGTACGCGCGGCGATGACGTCGCGCCGGCGGAAAATCAACATCCCCGCGACCAAGCATAAAATCGTAAGCAGACCGCCCAAACGGATGATTTTGAGAATGGAAGCGCTGTAGCGGGCGGAAGTGGGATCGTAGTGATAGCAGAAAAGCAATGCGCGATCGATGGGGGTGCCAATCTTGCCCGCGGAAGCATCGACGAGGCCGAGGCGGAGATCGCGGGCGGGATACTCGACGCCATAGAAATAGCGAGAGATGCGTCCATCGGGAGTGAGGAGCATGATGCCGCTGGCGTGGGCGAAGAGATTGGATTTCTGGTCGAAGGTAAAACGGAAATTGGCGCCTTTGGTGAGGGCGTCGATGGATTCTTTCGAGCCCGTAAGGAAGTGCCAGCCGGTGGCGGTTTCGGGGCGACGGAAATGCTCCATAGCAGAGGCTTTTTTCTGAGCGGCCATGTCTGGAGACTCGCGCGGATCGAAGCTGACGAAGACGACTTCGTAGTCGCGGCCGGGGTTAAAGGAAAGCATGCGCAGGGCGCCCACGACGCCCTGCTCAACCTGATTGCAGAGCATGGGGCAGCCGTAATAGACAAGTGCGAGGAGGACGGGCTTCTGCGTGAAATACTGGCGGAGCTGCACGTCGCGACCGGCCTCGTCGCGAAACGCGAGATCGAGGGGCAGATGCGCGTTGAGCTGCGGCTCGAAGCCGACGTTCCGAAGAATGGGGGGCATGTTCTGCGCGGCGGGACCGATGCTTCCGGGCACAGCTTGAGCGCTTGCTGCGGCGGCGCTCAGCAGCAGAGCGAAGGTTCCGGAGATGGCGTGCTTCCAGTTCATAAACTTACTTTTTCTTCTCCGCCGCCGGAG
Source organism: uncultured Acidobacteriota bacterium (assembly GCA_963718785.1). GTDB lineage: Bacteria > Acidobacteriota > Terriglobia > Acidiferrales > UBA7541 > Acidiferrum. The sequence goes on from CAVQZW010000002.1 coordinate 1,032,554, forward strand.
CAGGCACGGCCGGCAAACCTTTTGAGACGATGATCTTCATGGCTTCTTCGACGGGAATCTGAACGATGCCGGCGGGCTTATCTTTCCAAGCGAGCTTCTCGTTTTCAGCTTCATCGGCTTCCCGTTTGAGGCGCAAATCGAGCTGAGGATCGTTGGTGTGGCCGGGGACGCCTTGAAGCATAGGCTCGGGCGGCCTAGTAGCGGCGATTCCGCGATGGACAGGCGCCATGGGAGTGTCGGAGTCCGTGGCCATTTTTGAGGTGAAACGGAAAATGAAGACGCTGGCGATAAACGCGGCTACTACGGAAAGCGCCAAGTAGAACATGTACGCCAAAATCGTGCGGGTATCGATATCCGACGATTCGAACGCGACGTCCGAGTGTGTAGGCGGCTGATCGCCGGTCTGGCCCGTGTCGTGATGCTCAGTACTCATGAACTTCGATGGCCTCTTCCAGTTTAGGATCGCCAAGCGGCAGAAGCGGCTGGCTCTTAAGATTTCTTGCAAAGACGGCAAACCAGATTCCAGCGAGAGCAAGGATCGCGCCCAAGGTCCATCAAGCCAGGAACGGCGTTCGAGGTAAATTCCGGACGCGTGAGCCAGAAAAGATCGACGAGACGCATGAAAATCAGCCAGATGGCGATTTTGGGCAGCAGCTTGGCGCTGCGCTTGACGTCGCGCGGGAGAAGGAAAAAGAATGGCGCGAAAAAGTGGAAGATCAGGACGAGGACGGCGACAACGCCCCAACCGCCGTACAGACGAGTGCGGTAGAAACTGATTTCCTCAGGCAAGTTACCGGACCAGATGATGAGAAGCTGAGAAAAACCGAAATAAGCCCAGAGCATGACGAAGGCGAGGAGAAGTTTGCCGAGGTCGTGCAGGTGGCGGCTCTGGATGAGGCCCTCCATGGGCGCGGTGCGGGAAAGCAGAACCAGGACGGCAATCATCAAGGACATGGAGGAGATCAACTGTCCGATGACGAAGAGGAAACCGTAGATGGTCGAGGCCCAGTGAGGCGAAAGGGACATGACCCAGTCGATGGCGGCGAAGGTCATGACGAAGACGTAGAGGATGATGCCCGGGCCAGCGAGCATTTTCATGCGGCGGCGAAGCGCGCGGTCTTCGCGGTTTGCGTCCTGTTCCCTGGACCAGCGATTGAAAATAAAAACTAGACCAAGCCAGACCACAAAATAAATCACGGCACGAATAAAAAATCCGTTCGTAGTGAGGTAGGTCTTTTGCATATCCGAAAGAGCTTTTTCGCCCGTCGGCGGAGCGTTGAGCCACTCACCGTAAAGATGCTTCATCCCGAAAATGGCGATAGGAAGGAAAAAGACCGCGACGACGGGAAGGACGCGAGTGGCGGCCTCGAGTGGGCGACGCGTCATGATGCCCCAATGACCGCCGGTGAGGTGCTGAAGCATCAGCAAGCCCAGCGAGCCGAGAGACAATCCGAGAACGAACATGAAGGCCACGAGATAAGAATGGAAGAAACGATCGAAATATTGATCGCCATAAAGGAAGTACCCGATGCCGCAGGCGACTACGCCAGCGATGCACACCCCGACTGCGCGCTGCTGCAGGCGGCCAACGCTTTCGGGCGCCATGTAGTCCTGCGCGGTCATTTCGCGGAGCCTCCTGCGTTCAATTTATCCCGAAGAGCGGGAGGAAGATCGGAGAGTGGTGCATTGCGGCTAAGTTGCAGCGCGCGGACATAGGCGATGATGGCCCAGCGGTCGGCCGGGGGAATTTGCGCGGAGTAGTTGAGCATGCCGCCGAATCCATTGGTAATCACGTCGTAGAGGTAGCCGTTGGTAACGGCGCGGAGACGCGGGTCGTGGTAACTAGGCGGATGCTTCATACCACGCATGGAGACCATGCCATTACCGTCGCCCTGAATGCCGTGGCACGGGGTGCAAAAAATTTTGTAACGTTCCTGGCCCCGTTGAAGCAGTTCCGGAGTCAGAGAAAGCGGGAAGGCATTCGATTCCTTGGGGACGAACAATTCGTCATCCGCGATGGAGCCGTGCGCAACGGTATTTTCGAGCAAGAGGGCGCTCGGAGCGTCCATCGTCGAAGAACGGGCTGGGCGAAAGGGGACGGTTCTTGGGCTGATCGGCCATATCCTGGCGAATCTGGCAGCCGCCCGTCAAAACAGCGAGCAGCACGGCGCATACACCGAGGAGAATGCGCGAGGCGCTAGTCATCAAGCACCTCGGAAACGTGATGGGCGGCGAGCCCTTGCAGAAAGCGGGCCGTCTCCGCGAGATTAAATTTTTTGTCGCGGGCCTGGATGCAAACAAAGAAACGGTCCGCGGAAGCATGCCGGAAACGATGCGCATTGAAAATCGGATGATGAGGCTGCGGCAGGCCGTTGAGGGCGAGCATCCCGAACACCGCGGCGATTGAAGCGCAAAGAATGGTTAGCTCGAACGTGACGGGAATGAAAGCCGGCCAACTATTGAGTGGGCGTCCGGCAATGTTTAGAGGATAGGAGTAGACGTTGACCCAGTATTGAAAGCCAAAACCACCGAGCCCGCCAATTAAACCGCCGATGAGGGTGATCAGCGGGACGTCGTTCCGGCGCATGGCCATGGCTTCGGGCATGCCCTCCACGGGAAACGGAGTGTAGCATTCGTAGTAGCGGTAGCCCGCTTCGCGAATTTTGGCGGCGGCGTGAACGAGCTGCTCCGGCTTCTCAAACTCGCCAATCACGCCGTAGATGTGTGGCCGGTGCTGTATCACTTGTGTTCCTCGGACGTTTCCGTGACCAATTCGCGCATTTCCGCGATGGAAATCGCCGGCAGCACGCGAACGAACAGGAAAATCAACATGACGAACATGCCCATCGTGCCGATAAAGGTGGCCCAGTCCCAAACCGTGGGAGAGTAACGGCCCCAAGCGGAGGGCATGAAATCGCGCGTCAAACTGATGACGACGATGACAAAGCGCTCGAGCCACATGCCCACGTTGACCACGATGGACATAAGGAAAAGAACGACGACGTTGGTTCGCATTTTGTGGAACCAGAGCAGCTGCGGGATGAGGATGTTGCAGAGGATGAGCGCGTAGTAGAAGGGAGCGTAGGGGCCGTGCAGGCGTTGTTGGACCAGAAAGACGTCGAACTTATTGCCGCTGTAGAGCGACATGAAAAATTCGAAGAAGTAGCCGTAGGCGACGATTAAGCCAGTGGCGAGCATCACTTTGGCCATATTTTCGAGATGGCGCATGGTGATGAAGTCTTCGAGGCCGTAGGCTTTGCGCAAGGGGATGGCGATGGTGATGACCATCGCGAAGCCGGAATAGATGGCGCCGGCGACGAAGTAGGGCGGGAAAATCGTGGTGTGCCAGCCAGGGACGATAGCGACCGAGAAGTCAAAGCTCACGACAGTGTGAACGGAAAGCACGAGCGGCGTGGCCAGGCCGGCGAGCAACAAATAGGCCGACTGATAGCGTTGCCAGTGGCGAGCGGAGCCGCGCCAACCCAATGCCAACATGCCGTAAATGATTTGCTTTGGCTTGGTGACGGAGCGATCGCGGAGCGTGGCGAGGTCGGGGATCAAACCGACAAACCAGAAGAGGAGAGAAACGGTGCCGTAGGTCGAGACGGCAAAAACGTCCCAAATGAGAGGGCTGCGGAATTGAGGCCAGATGCCCATCACGCTGGGGTAGGGGAACATCCAGAACGCGTACCAGGGGCGGCCAGTATGAATGAGCGGGAAAATACCGGCGCAAGCCACGGCGAAAAGAGTCATCGCTTCCGCGAAACGGTTAATCGAGGTGCGCCACTTCTGGTTGAGCAAAAATAGAATGGCGGAGATGAGCGTGCCGGCGTGGCCGATACCGATCCACCAGACGAAGTTGACGATGGCAAAGCCCCAGCCGATGGGGATGTTGATGCCCCAAATACCGACGCCTTTCATGATCAGCCAGCCGATGGCGATGTTCATCACGCCAAAGACGCTGAAAGCAATCAGGAATCCGATGTACCAGCCGAGCGAAGTGGGACGAGTGAGAACGATCGCGCTGATCTTGTCGGTGACCGAGGCGTAGGTGTGCCCCGGGCCGAGAACAGGCGTGAGCCGGGTGATTTCGGGAGAATTGATTGGAGGCTCGCCGCCGCTCATGCCTTCTCCAATGCAGGATTCGGATTGCGAACGGCCGCGAGGTACGTGGTGCGCGGACGAGTGTTCAGTTCGCCGAGAATCGAATAGTTGCGCGACTGGGCTTTCAGTTTGGCGACGCGGCTAGTGGGGTCGTTGGCGTTGCCAAAAACAATGGCCTGCGACGGGCAGGCGGATTCGCAAGCGGTGACGATTTCGCCGTCGCGGATGTCGCGGCCTTTGCCGCCGTCGGCTTTTTCCGCTTCGATGCGGACGTTATTGATGCGCTGCACGCAATAGGTGCATTTTTCCATGACGCCGCGGCTGCGCACAGTGACTTCGGGATTGCGCAGAAGTTTGAGCGATGGCGTCTCCCAATCCTGGAAACGGAGGAAATTGAAGCGGCGCACCTTGTACGGGCAATTGTTCGAGCAATAGCGCGTGCCGATGCAGCGGTTGTAGACCATGTCGTTCAGGCCTTCCGCGCTGTGCACAGTGGCACCGACCGGGCAAACCTGCTCGCACGGGGCGTTTTCGCACTGCTGGCAAGGGACCGGCTGGAAAAAAGTTTCGGGGTTTTCGAGCGCGTCGTAGTCGGGCCCGCCGGGATCGCCGGTTTCCGTGTGCACGTTTGCGTAGTAGCGGTCGATTCGGATCCAGTGCATCTCGCGGCCGCGCATGACCTGATCCTTGCCAACGACGGCGATGTTGTTTTCCGACTGGCAAGCGACTACGCAAGCGTTGCAGCCGTTGCAACTGCTCAAATCGATGGCCATGCCCCAGGCGTAGCCGGGGTAAGAGAATTCTTTGTAAAGAGACATCGACTTGGGCGGTTGCTCATCGCCCTCGTGGGCGAAGTCCGGATTCTTTCGGAATTCCTCGAGGGTGCCTTCGGCCAGAATTTTCCGGCGCGATTCCATCTGGAAGTGGTATTGGGTGCAGGCCAGCGGGTAATCGTCGCCCGTTTTCTTGATGGCGTCGGTAGCGGCTGTAGCCGTCCATAAAGCAGTGGATGTACGCACGACGTAGGCGCTGAACCCTTTGTTGGAACCAGTGAATCCGGCGTTCTTGCGGCCGTAACCCAGCGGAAGAACAATGACGTCATCCGCCTGTCCGGGCAGGATCCATGCGGCTGCGGTAACTTTGCTGTTGGAGATCGAGATGTCGATGACGTTGCTGACGATCTGGCCGTGCTCACCACCGCGAGCCGCGGCGCGCTGGGTGAGTGCGAGTTTTTCAGCCAGGCGCGGACTTACCAGGGCGGCGTTGTCCCAGGTGATTTTTGTGACGGGGCGCGCGAGCTCTTGCAGCCAGCCGTTGTTTGCGTAGCGCCCGTCGTGAACGTTCGAATCTGGACGGAAGATAAATTCAAGCTGACCAGCAGGGATTGCTTTTGCGGGGGGCAAATCTGCAGGAGAGAGCTTCGTCGAAACAGAAATAGGAGCGTAGGCAGAATTGGCGACAATGCCGTCGTTCAATGTCTTGCGCCAAAACTTGTCGGGATCACCAGCGCCAGCCGAGGCCTTGAGCCGGTCGCGGACCGCGTCATACGCGGTGAGGCCCGGCTTGTCGGTAAAAGCGGCAAGAACTTCGAAAGCCGATCGGGTGCGGTAGAGCGGAGCGATGAGGGGTTGAATCACGCTGATTGTGCCATCGAAGGCGCGCGCGTCGCCCCAGGTTTCCAGATAGTGAGATTCGGCGACGTGCCACTTGCAATATTCGGCGGTTTCGTCGAAATGCGTGCTGACCAGCAGGGACGTTTCTATTTTTTGAAGCTTAGAAGTGAAATCAAAGTCGTGCGGCGCGTCGTAGACCGGATTCGATCCGAAAATCAGAAGGGTACTTACTTTGCCGGCGTCGATATCGGCACAAAGCTCGGTGAACGATTCCAACTGATTCACCGGATTGGCTTCGACGGGCTCCGTGTAATACAGCGTCGTGCCGACGTTTCCGAGAGCGGCGTTGATGGCATGGGCAAGGGCATGCACTTCCGCGGGCTGAAATTCACCGGCGACGACAAGAGATGTGCCGCGATGCTTCGTCAAATCGCTGGCTACGGCATCCAGCCACTTTTGCGCGGACGGGGAAAGCGTCCCGCTGCCGCCAAGACCGACAAGCGCGGCTAAACCACGAGCGAATTGCCCGACTTCGGAAGGGCGCAGTGGCAAACGGTGATCCGCGCTGGAGCCAGTGACGGATGGGGTCGGCTCGACTACATAGAGCCGATTCATCGTGTCGGTCGGGGAATTCAGTTTGCGGCGGCTATAAAACTGCTTCATGTAGCGAATGTGCCCAGGGCCGCTTGCGAGGAAATCGGAATCCAGGGAAAGAATGACGTCGGCCTTCTCGGGGCGATAGACAGTGTTCACATAGCGCCCAAATGCGAGCTTCGCGCCTTCGCGAACGCTGTCGCTACCGGCAGGCTCCCATTGGTGCCACTTGGCGCCAGGGACTTGCTTCAAGACACTCTGGATTTGCGTGGCAAGCGTCGGCGAAGTGACGGTGCCAGTCAAAATCCGAAGGCCTGCACCACCCTGAGCCTTGGCATTGGCCACGAGCGTCTCGGCTTCTTTGAGAAAGTCCGACCACGTGCGAATTTCGCCGAGATTCGTGACAGTTTGCGCGCGATCCGGATCGTACAAGTTCAGCACGGAAGCCTGAGTAATGACGTCCGTGCTTCCGAGACTCGAGGGATGATCGGGATTTCCAGTCACGTGCGTTGGCCGGCCTTCGTGGCTTTCGACCAGAACGCCGACGGCATCCGCGCCGAAGGGCATAGCCGTGGCGTAGTACTGGGGCTTGCCGAGAATCATTCCGTCGGGCTGCTTTACGTACGGAACAATCAGTTGCTCCGGCTTGCGGCAACCGGAGATTCCAGCGAAAGCGAGAGAAGCCGCCGCGAGCTTCAGAAAATTGCGGCGATCCACAGTTTCATCCCACTCCGACGCCTGGCGAGGAAATTCGCGGTGCAAAAGGTCTTCAAAATGAGGATTGTCCGAGAGTTCTTCCAGAGTGCGCCAGTATTGTTTGCCGCTTTTGTCTACGCTAATTTCGCGCGGACAGCCGCAAGGTCCAGGGTATGCTCGTGCACAGCGGAATCCTGTTCGTGCGCGTCGGAGTGATCGTCCGCGTGCAAAGCGGCCTCGTGGGCTTCGTGATCGTGCATATGGCCGTCGATAGGGTCGTGTTCGCGCATACCGTCCATTAGCGATGACAAGTCGAGCAACTAGTGAGTTCCGCTGTAGAGCGAATCTTTCGTGCCAGAGCCAGTGTCTTTGCCGATTTCTGCCTGATCGTCGGGAGCTTTCCAGTCCATGTTAAAAACGTCTTCTTTCGTTTCCCGCAAGGCCTTCTCGGGATTTTTGTGGCAATCCAGGCACCATTCCATCAGCAAAGGGGAGGCCTGAAACACCAGCGGCATTTGATTGATCGAGCCGTGGCACGTCGAGCAGCCAACGCCTTTGTTGACGTGAATGCTGTGATTGAAATAGACAAAGTCGGGAAGCCGGTGGACTTTCACCCACTGAATCGATTGGTTTGTCCGGTAGCTTTCGCGAATGGGTTCGAGGTACGGAGCGTCGGCATACAAGACGGAATGGCAATTCATGCAGGTCTTCGTCGGGGGGATGCCCGCGACGGCGGAAGTCTCAACGGAGGTATGACAATAGCGGCAATCAAGCCCATCATCGCCGACGTGATGCTTGTGGCTGAATTGCACGGGTTGCGCGCGCGAAACATTTTGATTGGTGGAATACGGCGAACGCGCCAGCCCCAATACGCCGACAAGCCCCAGGCCAACCAAAAAAACAGCCGAGAACAGGCTGAATCTGGAAATAAAATTTGTACTTCGATGAAAAATCTGGGCCATGTCAGCGTTGCACTTTAGCGGAGGCCTCTCCCGGAAGGAGCAGAAGCCGGAGGCTCCGCGGCGTCATGGCCGGGAAGTGCGCACCCGGCACGTAAACGACCGCATAGTTTCCGACAAAACTTTCTGGAATGCAACCTTCTCGCGCAGTTTATTTAAAAAATGTTCGGCGAGTGCCGCTCCCGAAACGGAACAAAGCTTTCGAACAGTTTGAAACGCAAGCAATCTCCACTGTCTTTGAATGCCAGCTTTGTTTCCCTTCTCTGCTTCTGAGTCATTTGGGAACGAGGCGGATACAAATTTTTTAAGCAGCCTTGCGGAAGACGTAGCCGCGTTATCCATGCTATCTTAGAGCTACCCTTCGCCGTGGCCTATGCGTGCGGCGGAGCCTACCTCGTCGTCTGCTGGGGCGTGGTCCAACCGGTAGGACACCTCACTGTTAATGAGGACGGTGGAGGTTCGAATCCTCCCGCCCCAGCCAATTTTCTTTCATTGCGATTGCGGAAGGCTTGGCTAGTCTCGGGCGGTCGGCAAACCGGCTTCGGTCCAACCTCGCCAGCCGCCATCCATAGACTCCACGTTGGTGTAGCCCATTTTTTGCAGATTATCGGCGACTAGCGCGGAGCGAAAACCACCGCCGCAATAAAGTACGAGCTTGGCGGCTGTGTCGGGCACTCGCTGCTCGATGTCGCGCTCGATGACGCCTTTGCCCATGTGAACCGCGCCCGGAAGATGGCCTTTGGCCCACTCATTGTCTTCGCGGACATCGACGAGAATCATTTTCTCACCCGCGTCGATGCGGCGTTTCACGACGGGAACATTCGTTTCCTTAACGCGCTGCTTGGCATCCTGGACAAGCTTCAAGAATTGTGGGGAGTGCACCATAAGGTCCTCCGGAATTTATTCAGGTAAAAAGCCTAACACAATCGAAGAGTGGAGCGACAAGCCAACGCGCCGGAATCCAGCAACACACAAGCATTTCATTTTCACGCTGCGGGAGTTGGCACTAACGAGTTGCAATAATTGCACTCAAGAAAACCGACTAGTTTCCCGCGTCCTTTTTGGAATGGGATCTCACCAGGTTCACCAGATTCCAGCGCATGGTTTCCGGCACGCGATCGCCCTCTCCCATCATTTTGCCTTTGCCCTTGGTGATGATGTAAAACAGCTCGCCGTCCGTCTTGCCCGAGAGAGTCGCGGGATCAGCCCAGTCGTGCATGGTCAGCTTCATGGATTCGACGATTTCGCCCTTGCCGTCTCCCTTGGCTCCATGGCACATGGCGCAATCGTAGCCGTAAATTTTTCGCGCCGCGGCGAGGCCATCCGGAGTCGGCTTCACCGGGTTTTTTTTGTCGATGTCTTCCTGCGAGATTTTGTATTCCTCGCCGGCGGCTTGCGAATCCTTCGGCTTTTCCTGTTTCGAGGTCGGCTTCGCGCGGGCCATTCCAAGACTCGCGACCAGAACCACGCTCAACACTAACAAGCCTTTTCGCATAGTTTCCTCCTAAACAGGAAGGCCGGCCGAACGAGAGGAATCGGCGAGATTCTTTTGAAGGGATTCTACGCCCCAGGAGCATGAAAAGACAGCCTAAGAGTCGTTGCAGCGCAGATTAGTCGAGATCCCGCCAATTTGGGCCGGAAGAGATCTCCACGACAAGGGGGACGACGAGCTTGTATACGCCTTCCATCTCCTCGCGGACAAGTTTTTCAAGCTTGCTTTTTTCTTTTGGCGGAGCTTCAAACAGGAGTTCGTCGTGGACCTGCAAAATCATTTTGGCTTCGAATTCTTCCTCAGCCAGGCGCTGGTCAATCTTGATCATCGCCAGCTTGATCAGGTCCGCTGCTGTGCCTTGTAACGGCGAGTTCAGGGCAGTGCGTTCCGCAAAACTGCGAAGCTGCGCCTGCGGCGAATTAATCTCCGGAATCGGGCGAATCCTGCCAAAGAGCGTCTTCGCCGCGCCGGTCTTCCGCGTTTCCACCAGAATTTTGTCCAGGAACTCTTTCACTCCCCGATAGCGGGTGAAATATGCATTGATAAATTGAGCGGCTTCCTTCTGCCCGATGCTGAGTTGCTGCGCCAGACCGAACGCCGAGAGTCCATAGATGATTCCAAAATTGATGGCTTTCGCCGCGCGGCGGTGCTCCGCGTTTTGCGCCATCGGTCCAACGCCGAAGACTTCTTGAGCTGTGCGCGCATGAATGTCTTCTCCATTGCGGAATGCATCGACCAGGACTGGATCGCCGGAAAAATGCGCCATAACGCGCAACTCGATCTGTGAATAGTCGGCCGAGAGCAGAATTTTGCCTTTCTCCGCGACAAACGCCGCGCGAATTTCTCTCCCTAACTCCGTGCGAATCGGAATGTTTTGCAAATTTGGGTCACTCGAACTAAGCCGGCCCGTCGCTGCCGTCGTCTGCGAAAAACTTGTGTGCAAACGGCCAGTTTGCGGATGGATCAGCTTCGGCAGCGCGTCGACGTACGTCGATTTGAGCTTCGAAATTTCGCGGTACTCGATAATTTTTGCGGGCAGCTCATGCTGTGCCGGCCAAGTCTTCCAGAATGTCCGCCGCTGTGGAACGTGCCTTCGCCTTCCCGCGGCGCGAAGGCGGTTGCAGGTTGAGCTTATCGAACAAAATCTCCGCAAGCTGCGCCGGCGAGTTGATGTTGAATTCATTCCCCGCAAGCTTCCAGATTTCTTTTTCCAGGCGCCGGACTTCCCCTTCCATCGACTTGGACATCTTGTCGAGTTCTTTCGGGTCCACGCGAATCCCGATCCGCTCCATGTCCGCGAGGACGGGCGCTAGCGGTAAATCGATCTTCTCGTACACGTCCGCAAGCTCTTGTTCGTCTATCTGGGTGCGCAAAACGGGAGCGAGGCGCTGCAGGTAGTCCGCGCGTTCCCCCGGGCCGCCGCCGAGCACTACATTCCATTGGCGCATAACCACGTCGGCGAGATTGTGGTTCGCGGTGGTCGGCCGCAGAAGATAGGAATACAGCTGAGTCGCGTGTTTGAGATTCGCGGCACGCCCCACGAGAAGCTGAAAGAGTTTTGGATCGTGAACAATCTTGGCGCGCTTCGCATCCGCAAGAACCGGCGCCAGCGCTTTGAGCGCCTCGCCTTTTTCATCAAGCCAAACGGAACGGCCCTCGCCTGCTTTCGAAGAAACATCAATCGAGGCGATGCGAGTTCCAAACCCTTCCGATTCCCGCTCGCCAAGCTCCAGATTCAGCCAAACCGCCAGCGGCTGCTTGGCCGGGAGTTTTCCGAGATACGCGCGAAATTCGGCAGCATCCGCAAACGCGGCGTAGTTCGCCTTCACGCTGGGCTCCGCGCTCGCAGGTGCGGAGGACGCCAATTCCTCCGCGCTCAACTCCTTCAGCAGTGAGTTGAAACCAAGCTCGCGATAAAGCGCGCCAAGCGCCGCGGCATCCGGATCGCGCCGCTCGAGTCCATGCAAGTCCAGCTCCAAGGGCAAATCCGTCGCAATCTTCGCCAACTGCTTCGACATCATCACTTGGTCGCGTTGCTGCTGCAGCGCCTCACGGTAGCGTTTGTTCGGCACTTCATCCGCGTGGTCCAACGCGTTTTCGACGCTGCCATATTTCTTGATCAGCTCGGCTGCGCCTTTTTCGCCTATGCCTTTCGCACCTGGAATGTTGTCGATGTTGTCGCCTAGCAGGGCCATGTAATCCACAACTTGCCCCGGCCGCACTCCCAGAATCTCTTCCACTTTCTGCTCGTCGACAATCACGTCACCCTTCGCTCCACCTGAACCTGTACGCAGCGTCCGCACATTCGCGCCAACCAGCTGCATCATGTCCTTATCATTCGAAATCACCAGGACGTCCAAATTCTTCTTCGCAGCCTGCAAAGCTATCGCGCCGATCACGTCGTCGGCTTCATAGCCCTTCACTTCCAGAATCGGGAGCCGCATCGCCTCGCACAACCGCCGCACGAAGGGCAATTGCACGCGCATTTCATCCGGCATCGGCTGCCGCTGCGCTTTGTATTTTTCAAACAGTTTGTCGCGAAACGTCGCGCCGGGAGGGTCGAACACTATGCCGATGTAATCCGGCTGATAATCCTTGATGAGCCTGCGAAGAATGTTGCCGAAGAGGAATGGAACATTGGTAGGCACGCCTCCCGGCCCGGTCAGCCGCTGCGGCATCGGAGCAAAAAAGGCGCGATAGACGTGCGCCATGGCATCCACAAGAAACAATTTCTTCGGTGCTTCAGGCATGACCGCGAGTATAGCAAAGCGATAGGCTCTCCACTCGCGCGCGACTGGCATGAAACGGCCTTACGCAGTTCGAAGGAAGTCGTGACGCGAACGGCTATTAAACGGAACAATCGTCGTCGGCATTCCGTTAGCTATTCAAGCCTCGGTCTCTAGAACGCGCTAAGCTGATAGGGAGTCCAAAATGGCTGCTCCAAACGCTACTCCGTCATCATCGGCGAACCCCATGTCACGCCTCTTTCTTCTCTCCGTTCTTTTGGTGTGCATCCCTTTGCCGTTTTTGCTTGCGCTGCAATATCACGGGGGCAGCCTTCGCGACTGTGTCCCGGTGTTCTTCGGATGGCTAGCTCTGGCGCTTGTGTATTGGTGGCCGGTAGGCGCGCTGCTGTTCCATTGGAAGCGCGGATGGCTCAGCCGGTTCGTGGTCGCGTACCTCGTATCGCTGCCGCTTTATTTTCTTTGCTTGGTAATGATTTATCCCGTGTTCGGTGCGCGCTTTTATCCCCACGGTTTCTTCTGGGGCATCTATTTTGCCCAGACACCGACGTTCTTCCTCATGGTCTTTATCCTCTATCTGCTTACGCGCCGTGGCCGCACCGCAATGCGTGTCACGACATGGCTCGTCTGCATCGCGTTCGCCTCCGGCGTCCTGGCGCCAATCGTCTATTCACTCCGTGTGGACAAATACAAATGGCCCGAGCCGGATGTTCAGCGCGCGAATATCGTCGGCGCCCGGATTGTTGACATCGCCGGCAATCAAATTCTTCCCGCGGGCAAGAACATCCACATCGAGAATCACCGCATTGTCGCCATTATTGATTCCGCCGCTGACACCAGCGACTGGCCCAAGATCGACGCCGGCGGAAATTTCCTCCTCCCCGGTTTGATCGATGTCCACTCTCACCTTCAGTCGCCGATTCGCGGCATCCTCGTGCCCTTTGACTTCCGATTCTTCATCGAGACGCTCTTTGCGGACTGCGCCCCGCAGCGCCGCGCCTACCTCGAGAGCGGTATTACCTCGGTGCGCGACGACGGCGGCTCCGCTGAACGTGCGTTTTATCTTCGCGCCGCGCTTCAGCGGCGTGCACTTCTCGGACCGCGCCTCTTTGTCGTCGGACGTCTCGTCACTTCGCCGCACGGGCATCCCGTCAGCACGATTTGGCCTGCCCCGCTTTCGCGAGCCGGCGCCATTTTGGCTTCGGATTCTGCAAGCCTACTATCCGGCTTGGACAAAAACTTCGTCGAAGGTCCCCCGGACGCAGTGAAATTCATCTACGGAACCATCGGCATCGCGAAAGAGCGCCTGCGCGCCGATTTACTCGAACAAGGTATCGACTGGGCAAAACGAAGGAACTGATCTCCGTGGTTCACGCGGAAACCACCGAGGAAGTGACCGAAGCGGCGCACGCCGGCGCAGCTGGTATCGAGCACGTCGCCTCAGTAGAAGCATTGCCTGAGGACCTCTTGCGTTTGCTTGTCGAAAAACGTCCCTTCGTGGATCCCACGTTCGGCGAGTTCGACACCGCAATGCAACTCCGCAAAGTGAATGACGCGGACCGCGCGCATCAACTTCGGCAGAAATACCAGTTTCTGCGACGCCTCAATAACGCTGGCATCCGGCTGGCGGTGGGAACCGACGCACCGCTGGTGCCCTATGGAACGGGATTTCATGACGAACTGGCACAATTTGCGGAGGCTGGGTTTTCTCCTGCGGAAATTCTGCGTTTCGCCATCCTGAACAACGCGGATTACCTGGGCAAAGGCGATACGCTGGGCAAAATCGCGCCGGGATTTCTCGCCGACCTTATTCTGGTGCGAGACAATCCCCTGCAGAACATATCAGCGCTCCGCACGCCCATTTGGGTGATGCTCGACGGACAGATCGTCGTCCAGAAGAAAAATTGAGCGTTTTCGGAAATTGCGGCAGAGGCAGTGAGCTCCCACTACTTGCTGGTTGCCGCCGCTTGTGCCGCGGGCTGCGAAACCAATAGCAAACGAGTTCCGCTGTCCAATCGCACATTTTTACCGCTGGACGTAATGACAGTAGTCTCGTTTGCTCCTGACGATGACGCCATGAGCTTCAAATCCTTCAGGCCATACACGCCGCGGCTGTTTGCCGGCAGTTGCGCCGAGCCGTTCGCCGCCCGTGGCGCGCTATCCGCACCGAGATTGGGATAGTTCGCCGATCCAGGTGTTGCCGTCGGCGTGTGGCTCGTGCCCATCGGCGACGCGCCGGTAGCCGGGCTGGCCGTCGCGCTCGTCGGATCGCTCCCAGGTTCGCCCGAAAAATCACTTTGCGGCTCGGCGATCGCGAGTATCGCTACATTCAGCGGAATTTCCTCTCCCTTCTTTGGAATTGCCCTGTCAAACTGAATTGCCAGCGTCGATCCGCTATCGCCTTTCGATCGCGCCGTTGCTTCCGTTACGTGCCCTTCCAATTTTGCACCGGTTGGAACAATTGTTTTGCCGGCGTACTTTATTTCCTCGGTCGCGTGTGCATCGACCTTATCGCCCACTTTAGCCTTCTTCGAATCCACAGAAGAATTGAGTTGCGCGTTCAGTGCGGTCCCGCTTGGCAGGCCGACACCTGGTTCCGTTTGTGCCTGGGCGCCCGGCGTGCCCGATGTCGCCAGCGTTTGAGGGGCCGGCTGAGTTTGAGCCGCCGCGGCTGCCGCAAACATCGCGCCCGCCAAGATTGCAAATCCAGTTCGTATCATGGCTTCCTCCCAATGCAAATCGGCTGGGCGACTTCCAAAAACAGCATCAGAAGTCACTATATAAGGGGACGCTCCGAGCTGATGAATAGTTGTATTCGCGCTGTCGCTTGGGACATACAGTTTATTTTGGACACGCGAATACTGGATTTCGCCGACTCGGCCCTTACGAAATGATTCCTAGTGGTTTAGCCACTTCCGCCAAGATATCGGCCGCCCGCAACAACTGATCGCGCTTGTGCGTCGCGCTCACGATGGCCCGAAGTCGTGCTTTGCCTTCCGCTACCGTGGGGAATCCGACCGCAGGCGCAAATACGCCGGCCTCAAAGAGTTTCTTCGAGAAATCAAACGCCTTCGCCGCATCGCCCACGTGAATGGGGATAATCGGCGTTTCGCTCACCTTGAACTGGAAGCCGCGCCTCTTCAATTCCCGCTTGAACATTTTTGTGTTAGCCCAGAGCTTTTTTACGAGCCGTTCGCCCTCGGGCGAATCGAGGAGCGAAAACGCGGCCTGGCACGCCGCCACTGTGGCCGGCGGATGCGAAGTCGAAAACAAGAATGGCCGGGCTCGCAGGTACAGGAAATCAATCAAGTCGCGCGATCCGGCGACGTAACCGCCCATCGCACCGATGGCCTTGCTCAGCGTCCCGACTTGAATGTGCACGCGCCCGTGGCAATTCAAATGATCGACCGTGCCACGCCCGCCGCGGCCCAATACGCCGCTGGAATGCGCGTCATCCACCATCATGATGCAGTTGTACTTTTCCGAAAGGTCGCAAAGAGCAGGCAGCGGGGCGATGTCTCCATCCATGGAAAATACACCGTCAGTGATAATCAGCTTCTTGCCGGGGAACTCCAGGTGCTCCTGCAAAATTCGCTCGCAATCCTTCACATCCTTGTGCTTGAACACCTTGATGGTCGCTTTCGAAAGCCTCGCCCCATCAATAATTGAGGCGTGGTTCAACTCATCGGAAATAATCAGGTCTTCCTTGCCAAGCACAGCCGAAACCGTTCCGGCGTTCGCCGTAAATCCCGACTGGAACACGACGCACGCCTCCACATTCTTGAACCGCGCGATCTGCTCCTCCAACTCCATGTGAATCTTCATCGTGCCGGCGATCGTTCGAACTGCGCCCGCCCCCACGCCGTATCGTTTGATCGCGTCCAGCGCGGCCTTCCGCAGCGATTTGTGCGTCGTCAATCCCAGATAGTTGTTGGAAGCCAAGTTGATTACTTCCCGCCCGTCAAAAATGCAAACAGGCTTTTGCTCGCCCTCCAGCACACGGAACTTCGGCGCCACTCCCTTCGCCCGCAATTCGTTCAGCTGGTCGGAAATGTACTGCGTAGGATTCTGTTTCGTTGCCATGGTTGCGGTATCAGACATGCTTAGACTCCTGAGGTGGATTCGGCCGGTGGAACTACCATTCTGCGTCAGCTGGAGCTTGGGAGCAATCAATTCGAAACGAACGCGAGAGGGCGATTCGCCTAGCGCGGCATTCCATTCGGATACAACAAAATCTTCCCCGCCAACCCGCCCTGCAATTTCGCAAACGCATTCTCAAACTTCTCCAGCGGCTCGCGCTCTCCAAACAGCGGCTCCAAATCCAGCCGGCCCGCCTTCAAAAGCGCCGTCATTTGCACCCAAGTCCCGTACATCCGCCGTCCATAAATTCCTTGCACAGTCGCGCCCTTAAAAATCACGTCATTCACTAAGTCCAGTGGCACATTCTCCGTCGGTATCCCAAGGAGTGAAGCCCGTCCTCCAGCTCGCAGTGCCTTGAAACCCTGCTGAATCGCCGTGGGGTTCCCCGACATCTCCAGCAGTGCATCCACTCCGGTCCCGTTTGTCTCCGCAAGAATCCGCGCAACCGCATCCTCCGTCGCGGGATTCAACACCACGTCTGCGCCCATCTTCTTAGCCATGGCACGCCGATTCTCGTTCGTCTCGGTAGCAAACACCGTCGAGCTGCCGCAAGCCTTCGCCACTGCGATCGACATCAACCCAATGGGACCGCATCCTGTCACCAAAACGGTCTGCCCCGCTATCGGCCCAGCCAAGACGGTGTGTACCGCATTTCCGAGAGGATCGAGTATCGCGCCATAGTGCTCCGGAATCGCCGGATCGAGCTTCCAAATGTTCGATGCCGGAATCTTCACAAACTCTGCAAACGCTCCATCCTGATCGATCCCGATGATCCGCAAATTCTGGCAAATATGCGCTTCGCCCAGCCGGCACTGGTGGCAGTGCCCGCAATTCACGTGCATCTCCGCGCTTACGAAGTCCCCAACCTTGACCGCCGTGACTTCTTCGCCCACACGCTCGACAACGCCACAAAATTCATGCCCAAGCGTCACGGGTGGCTTAATCCGTCCTTGCGACCATCGGTCCCATCCATATATGTGCAAGTCTGTTCCGCAAATGGATGCCGTCTTGACGCGCACCAAAACGTCCGCCGCGCCAATCGCCGGGACTTGCGCCGTTTCATACGACAGGCCGCGTGCCGCCTGCATTTTCCGCAACGCCTTCATCGTCGCTGCCATCTACTTCGGCCCTCTCTCAAAACGCAATGCTCGATGCTAGCACAGCCGCCGCCCAACTCTTCCCACTCAGCTCGTCGGAAGCAAGCCGCGTTCGCATTTCGAATTTCACGCTTCGTTCCGCTCACTGCGAAATCTCCTCCAGCACCAACCCATTCGTCCGCGGCCCCATGACCGCCACCACTGTGGCCACCAAAATCATCGCCACCGCCAACATCGCAAACACCGCAGGCACTCCGTGAACCAGTACCGCTCCAATCAAAATAGAAGTGAACGCCGCACTCAGCCGGCTCCAGCTATACGTGAACCCCACTCCCGTCGCCCGCAGCCGCGTCGGAAACATTTCCGCCTGATACGCGTGAAAGGCCGCCGAAAACCAGTAATTCGCCAGCGTCAGCAGCGCCCCAAATCCCACCACCGCTGCAGGCGCAATCGAGTTCCCAAATCCCAATCCCAGCACCGCTACGAGCAAGGCCAGCACCACGATCGTCCACTTGCGTTCCATCCTGTCCGAAGTAACCGCCGCCAGCAATGGCCCGATGGGCGACACCACGGCAATCAGCATCGTATATTCCAGCGAATGCAGCAGTGATACGCCCCGCTTCAACAAGAACGTCGGCGCCCAATTAGCAAATCCATAAAAACCGATCGTCTGCAGCGCCTGGAAAATAACCAGCATCACCGTCCGCGAAAGATAAGGCGGTCTCCATAACTCCCAAAACGACCCGCTCTCCCACTTCTCTGTGTCCTCTGCGCTCTCCGTGCTCTCTGTGTAAGTTCTTTTTCCTTCTTGGGAATACGATTCTCCCTCAAGCGCACTCATAATCGCGTTCGCTTCTGCCAAGCGCCCTCGGCTCTCCAGCCACCGCGGCGACTCCGGCAACCTTCGCCGGAACCACCACGTCAGCAGCGCTCCGGACGCCCCAACGACCATCACCCACCGCCATCCACTCATCAAGAAGTGAGTCGGTACCAGCAAACGTGAAAGCACCGCCGCCACCGGCACCGCGCAAAATCCCGCCACCTGCGTGATCGCCACGTACCGCCCCCGCACGCGCCCCGGCACCACCTCCGTCACATACGTATCAATCACCACAATTTCCGCGCCAATTCCCACGCCCGCAAGAAACCGCAACGCAATCAACCACCCCGCCGTTGGCGCAAACGCGTCCGCAAACGTAAACACCGAATAAATCAGCAGCAGCAAAATGAACGCGCTCCGCCGCCCCATCCGGTCGCTCCCCATCCCAAACACGACCGTCCCCACAAACATCCCCAAAAATCCCGCCGCCACAAAAAATGTAAATTGCCGCAGCGTCAAAAACCCCGACTGCTGCAAAGCCGCCCCGATATACGCCACAATAAAAATGTCGTAGAGGTCGAAGAAGTTGCCCAGCGACACCAATGCAATAAACCGCCGGTGAAACCTCCCCAGCGGCAGCCGCTCAATCCTCTCCGCAATCGTCATAATTTCGTCGTAGTCATCCGACTAAGTACGGTTGTCATTTCGACCGAAGCAAGCCGACGCCTTTTCTTCACGTTCGCTCCTGCGAACGTGTCGGCTTGCGCAGTGGAGAAACCTCTCTTCGATTTTAGCCATGTCCACCCACCCTCACTTCACAACGCCCACCACACCAATCTTCTCCAACGCCCTCAAATACTCCACCACCATCTCCAACGGCACCGGCCCATACTCCGCCGACACCGCATCGCGAATCTCCTGCGCATTCCTCTTCCCATCTGCAAAATTCAGCACCTCATACGCATACTCCTCGCCGCTCCCCCACAATCCCTCATAACTCATCAGCTTCGGCGTCGCCACTCCCGCCGCCTTAGCATGATCCGAAAAATAGTCATACCCAAACACCGCCAGCGGCCCTTTCGGGTCTTTTTTGCGGTTAAAAACGAGCACACCTTGTCCCGTAGGAGGCAGGAGGCAAACGTCGCACTTTGGCATCTCAACGGGTGTAGTGTCATTCATCGTCGCGAGCTCAGGAATAAAGTTCTGATATGTCTGTTCGGCCTTAGCCTCTGCCAGAAGTTGTTGGTACCCCAGCCTCGACAGTTCGCCGTCCTCCAACTTCCATGTACCCATCTCCCTCAAGCGCCTCAACGTCGCGTCTTTGTGTGGCTGCACATAGCTCACGGGCCCCCTGAATTTCAGGCTGGCTAAGGAATACCCGCTAGCCGCCCCAATAAACGCCGCCCTCTTCAACTTCGTCGTATCAATATTCGCCGCCGTATCAAAATTCGTATGAATGTACCGGTCCGGCCAGTCATTCATATAGATCGCCGGTATCCCGAACGACGAATCCTGATACACATCGTGGTCGCTCCCCATCGTGTACGCCGAATACTCCGCCCGCAGCGGATCCTTACCGCCCTCCGGCGCCACAAATGGATACTCCGCCTTCCCCGTCGCCGCAAATTTGTACGACTCCTCGTTCACGAACTCCGCAAACGCCCACGCCACGTCATGCACAAACGACGGCAAACTCATCGGCCCACGTGTCACGTGGAACACTGCCTTCGTGGCCGGGCCGCCTCCCACCATGTCCATATGAATCACCGCTTTGATTCGGTTTGCCAGCTCAGGTCCCGAGTAGCCACCTAGCGGGGCACCGGAGGGGTATCGCGGCGCTTCGACTGGCTTTCGCCGATCAGCCGGTCCACTAGACTCTTGGAGATCCCAAGTCTTAAAGCTTCCACGGGGTCCATTCAGCAGCGCCAGCGTCCCCTCAATCTCCGGCGGCCAAATAAACCGTATCGTCCGCGCCGGCTTCGCCAATCTCCCCTCCGCAATCAACTTCTGTAAAGTCCGCGCCACCTCCAGAATCGTCACGCACCCGCTGGCGTTGTCATTCGCTCCCGGCCGCTGATGATCCAGGTGGCACGAAAACGCAATCTCCTCCTCCTTCAACTTCGGGTCCGCACCCGGAATCACAGCCGTCACAACTTCATAATTCCCCGCATGCTGCCCCGCCTTCACCACCGCATGCAGCTTGATCTTTTCCCCGCGCGCCAGAATGTCCCGCATCGATCGCGCTCTCTTCAGCGACACCATAAACGCAAACGTCTTGTGTTCCGAAAACGTCTCCAGATGCCCCCACCGAATCAAATTCTCGTCCTCGCCCCACCACGCGTTCTTCTGGTTCTGCGCATAACTCACCAATCCCGCCGCGCCAAACTTCCCCACCGCCAAATCCTGCGCCGCCCCTGGCGATGCGCCAACCAATACAATCTTCCTCTTCACGTCCTTTCCCGCGTAGTCGCTCTCCTTCGTCCCTTCGCCCACATCCACAAGCTCCGCCGTAACGTCGGCCGATTCACTATCCTCTGCCAGCACAACCGGCTCCGCCGCATAACTTGCCAATAGTTGCTCGGGCTGTCGAGGAATTAAGCAGTCGACTGCGATCGCCAAATGTTCCTTCGATGCAGCCTTCAATGTCTCCGGGCTAGGTTGAGGACACGGCTGGGTGTCAAAGGAGGCGGGCTCCCACAATTCACCGGACTCTGCATCCCACGCTGGCCGCGACCTCTGCGTCCCATAAAAAATCTTCCCATCCGCCGGGAACTCCAATATCTGCACATCGCTCAACCCGTACTCCCGCGCCCGCTCCGCTACCAACTCCGCCGCCGAATGAAATCCCCGCGATCCGCGCTGCCTGTGAAACGTAGCAATCACCTCCAAATTCCTCTTCGCCGTCTCTCCGCTCAACTCATTCGCCAAAGCCGCCACATCCTTCTCCGGCAACAGCGGCGGCTTCTGCCCCCACGCCACCTGGGCGACCATTCCACTCCCAACCATCATCGCCAAAACCGCGAACAATCCTCGTCTCACGCCACCCTCCGCGCACAACAGTCCTAACTCCCGCGCCGCGATTCTACCTTCATTTCAATGCAGAGTTGTCTTTTCCGTAGGGGCACAGCACGCCGTGCCCGTCTTCGATGTCGTTCAACGCCACGTTTTGGACGCACTTGCACATGCGCATGCACGGAAAATGCTACGAGAACGGCTGGTGATTGGATTGTCGTGTTTTCTTTACTTACTTAGGAATCGATTGAGGCTTCTTAGCGGTTGAGGCGGAGCGCTCGGAGCGTCTTTCTTGTTCCACATGCTGCGTGCAATCGGCAATTTCGTCGTCGATCTTCTTGATCTCCAGCGCGAGGTGAAATTCATCGGGATGCTTTGCGTATTTTTCAAACAGCGAATTCCGCTTCGCCTTTAAGTCGTCCCGTTTTTTCTTCCAGACTCCCGCCACTGCCAGCATGTGATTGGCCCCTGCATCTAGTGTGCGCCCTTTTTCGTTTTCTCGATACAACTTCCCGTCATTTTGTTTCGATTCTTCCGTTAGGAACGGCGCCACATAGCGTCCCAACAAACCACCTAGCCAATGCATGAAAAATGTTGTATTCCCAATAGGCTCAAAAGCGATGGAGGCTCAATGCGTGGACTTTTGGTGAGAAGACTTCTCTTGAAAAGTAGTATCTTGGCGTTTTTCGCGCCTTTGATGGCCACGGGCGCGGCATCCTCGCCGTCCGATGAGGTCACGAAGGTGGACGCCTATGTCCGCGCAGAAATGCAGCGCGAGCGCATTCCGGGGCTAGCACTGGGAGTCTATCGCGACGGCAAAATCATCAAGGCCGAAGGCTACGGCATCGCCAACCTGGAATGGGACGCGTCCGTCACGCCGGATACGATTTTTCAATCCGGCTCCGTCGGCAAGCAATTTGCCGCAACCGCTGTAATGATGCTGGTCGAGGAAGGCAAAGTCGGCCTCGACGATCCCGTCCAGAAATATTTTCCGGATGCGCCAGAAACATGGAAGGACATCAAGATTCGCAATCTGCTAAGCCATACATCCGGCCTCAGCGAATACGAAAATGGCCCACGCACGAAGCCCGACGGCCCGTTCTATCTGCGACTGGATATGACCGAAGACGAAATGTACAAACGAATTGCCGCGATGCCGATGGACTTCAAACCCGGTGAAGATTGGAGCTATCGCAACACCAATTATGTTTTGCTGGGAATCCTGATTCACAAGGTAACCGGAAAATTCTACGGCGATTACCTGCAAGAGCGCATTTTCAAGCCCCTGGGAATGACTTCGACTCGCATCATCAGCGATCGCGACATCATTCGCCATCGGGCGGCAGGCTACGAACTGGACAACGGCATGCTGAAAAATCAGGACTGGGTTTCTCCGACATTCAACTCCACCGCGGATGGCACCCTCTATTTCACCGTTCTGGACCTGGAAAAATGGGACGCCGCTCTCTACACAGAAAAATTGCTGAAGAAATCCAGCTTCGACCAGATGTGGACCGTCATGAAGCTCAATAATGGCAAACCCAACAAAGCGAACTACGGCTTTGCCTGGAGCATCAACGAGGCCAACGGCCACAGGCTTATCGAACATAGCGGCGCCTGGCAGGGATTTACCACGCACATCGCAAGATACGTCGACGACAAACTTACCGTCGTCGTTCTGACCAATCTCGATGCTGGCCATTCTCAGCCGGGCAAGATTGCCCACACCGTGGCTGGTTTCTGTGTTCCAGCGCTGATGCCCGCTGTGGCCAAGCCCATCGAAGACAAGGAGCCGCAGACCACGGCGCTGGTACGGACCGTGTTGCAGGAAATTGCCGCTGGCAAATCCGATCCCAATCGCTTCACTTCCGAGTTGCGCGCAAGGCTCTTTCCCGAACGTATCCAAAATGCTGGCAACTATTTGAAGGAGCAGGGTGACCTGAAGTCGCTGGACTTGCTCAAACGCGGCGAAGAAGGAGATCGGCGCGCCTATCAATACAGGGCGAACTATGAACATACCGAACTCTCGCTGTCGCTGCAGCTGACCAAAGACAACAAAATTGCCGCCCTGGATTTTTCGTTGGATTGAACGATGCTCCGCATACTCTCTCGCCGGAGCAAGTGTGAAAGCTTTCTGGTATAGATGGGCTATCGAAACATCCAACCTGAGCGTGCCCGAACAAATTTGCGATAGACTACCGGCACCGAGGGACTACACCGATGCCCGGCTTACCTCAACTTCTTCCGACCAGCGCCGAAGCGGAAACCTTTGGCGGCGTTACCTATCACATTGACGGCGAGCTTGTTCCCGCGCTGACGGTCGACGTCTCCGCCAGGCCCATCTACTTCGAGCATCACATTCTTCTCTGGAAACATCCCACCGTGCAGATCAGCTTGAAGCCCATGAAAGGCGCGCTCAAACGCATGATGGCCGGCATGCAGGTGTTCGTAACCGAAGCCCGCGGCCCCGGGATGATCGCCTTCAGCCGCGACGGCGCCGGCCACATCGTTCCCATTCATCTTCCGCAGGGCATGGAACTCCACGTTCGCGAGCACCAGTTTTTGGCAGCGACCGATAGTATCGACTACACCTTCGAGCGGGTGCGCGGCGCTGCCAACATGCTCTTCGGCGGCACCGGTTTTTTCATCGACAAGTTTCACAGCCACGCCGGCGACGGCATCCTGTGGCTCCACGGCTACGGCAACGTCTTCGAAAAAATTCTTGGACCAGGTGAAGTTATCGACATCGAACCCGGCGGCTGGCTTTATAAAGCTCCCACCGTTCGCATGGAAACGGTCGTCGACCGCCTTACCAGCGGCCTCTTCGGCGGATTCAATTTGATCGTCAACCGCTTCACGGGCCCCGGGCGAGTCGGAATCCAATCGATGTACATGCACTATGCGAGTGAAGAATAAACTCGACAGCAAACTTTGTCGGGCCATTTAGGCGGTTGGGAGGCGACCATGCGGCGAATGATTTCTGTAGCGGCATGCTTGGCGGTTAGCGCCCTCGTTTTCTGTTGTCATGCGCCAACGCGAGCCGCCAACTCCGTAGCGTCAAACACGGCAACCGTCTCGCCGCTCCAACCTGGAGCTGGAACGTCGAGCACGTGGGATCCGAAAGCCGCCGCGGCCTACCTCGATGAACGGGCGGGGTGGTGGATGGCTTGGCCGCGCGCCGCCCGCGACCACGAAACCTTTTGTGTTTCCTGCCATACCGCTGTGCCTTACGCAATGTCGCGTCCCACTCTTCACAAGGCGCTCGGCGAGTACGCTCCATCGCTGAACGAACGCAAGCTCCTCGACAATGTCACCAAGCGCGTGCGCCTCTGGAGAGAAGTCGAGCCGTTTTACAAGGACGCGGATCGCGGACCGTACAAAAGCGTCGAATCTCGCGGCACGGAATCAGTTCTGAATGCGCTTATTCTTGCGAGCAACGACGCCAACAATAGTCCACAGAATCCGCATCTCAGCGACGACACGCGTGCAGCGTTCGAAAATATGTGGGCCGAGCAGCAGACCGCTGGCCCTCAAAAAGGCGCTTGGCTCTGGCTCCGTTTCAAGAATGAACCGTGGGAAGCGGACGACTCGGATTACTACGGAGCCGCCCTCGCGGTAATAGCCGTCGGAACTGCTCCCCAGAATTACCGCGCGAATCCAGCAATCCAAAATAATCTAAAAATGTTGAGCGGATACTTGAACCAAGTATACGCCGCGCAGACACTGAGCAATCGTGCCGTGCTCCTATGGGCGTCCGCGAAACTTCCCAGCCTCCTCGATCCCGAACGCATAAAATCGCTCATAAACGAATTGCTAAGCAAGCAGCAAACGGACGGTGGCTGGAGCCTGACCTCGATGTCCGGAGACTGGAAGCGCCACGATGGAACGCCGCAGGAACCGCAGAGCGATGGCTATGCAACAGGTCTGATTACGTTCGCGCTCCAGCAAGCGGGTCTTCCCCTGGAGAATCCGCAATTGAAGAAAGGTCTTGGCTGGCTCATCGCGAACCAAAACCGCACAGAAGGTTTCTGGTTGACCTACTCTCTGAATAACAACGACCAGCATCACATCAGTCCCGACACCGCGCGCTTCATGAAAGACGCCGCGACTGCGTACGCCGTTCTAGCTCTAAGCGAGTCCAAGACTCGCTGAATGCAGACTCGACAGCCTAAAAAACTGGCGCGTTGTTGATGACAAATACTCTCCTCTCCTCATGGCCAGCTGATGCGGAGAAGCGAGACTCCTTGCCGCGGCAGCGTAAAGGATATTTGCGCAGAGCCTCGCTCAATCGGGAGGAACGCAGGCGACGCCAGGAGCTGCAACTGGCCCGCGCCTTCGAGCTGCTCGAATTGGTGTGGAGTGGGAGCTTGCGGCGATCCCATTTCCTTCCACGCCGTGGACGCATTGCTGTGATCCGAATCAATTCGAAAATGTTCGACTAACGCTTGGTTCGAGCTCGCGGGCAAACCGCGCATGGACAGTTCAATCTTCGCCGCGTCAGCAGGCAGGTCAACATCGTGATAATTCCAGACCAGGATTTCGATTTCGTGGTCCTTGCGCGCGGCAATCACGTTAATGTCCGGCTGGCCGCGCACTCCGTCGCGCAGAATCTCTTCCGCAGGAAGCGCCGCCGCGCTCGAAGACTTCACCCGTTCGCCTCCCAGCAATCCAAACATCCGAAATGCGTTCAGTACTGGCTTGTCCAAACCGTTCGTGGCCAGTTCGCGGAAGCCTTCGAAGTAAGGCTGGTCTTCAAACTCAAACGACCAGGTAACGGCGCCGGAAAAATTGATTTGTTCGCGGCGAGCTAATTCATAGATTGCGTTCAGTGTTTCCGCGGTGTACGAGGCGTACAACGCTCCATTTCGATATGCATTTTGTGGATTGTTCCTTGCGGAGCAGGCGGCGCACCCTTCCGGGTCCGATTCTCCAAGAATAATCGGCGTCTGGCGCCATTCGGGAAAGGAAGCCGCAATCTTGAATCCTTGCTCGATAGAAGCCAGTTGGCGCGAAATCCCCATCTGCACGTGGTCCCCGCGCCACTCCGGCGCTCCCTTCGGATGAAAGCTGATGAAACTCAAAGGCGAGCCCGCCTTGCCGGTAGCAAAGTTTTTCTCGTGCGCGCAATGCTCCAGAAAGCTGCGCAAAAATTCTGCCGCCTTAGGAGAGGCAGGGCCCGTGCTGTCTGGTCCACCGACCGAAGCGCCTGGCAGCGCCTTCAGAATTGCCGCCGCGGAAAAATCGTACAGTTTGAAATATTCTTCCGGCGTTCCCTCCCAATAATCGATGTCCGGCTCATTCCAGACTTCCCAAAGCCAGGTCTTCGCCTCGCCTTCCCCGTAGCGATCGCGCAGGTGCGCGGCAAAGTGAAAAACCAAGTCCGCCCATTTTTGATAGTCCTTCGGCGGATACGCCCAGCCCGTGAAGATCGAGCCTTGCGGAAAATTATGGCGATAAGGCTCGGGATGCGTTGAGAGCGCCTCGGGCATGAAACCGACTTGCACGAGTGGCTTGATTCGCAGCGCGATGTAAGTGTCAAAAATGCGGTCGAGAATCTTCCAGCTATAGACCGGATTTCCCTGCGCGTCCTCCGCATAGACATTCGTGGAGCCCCACTTCAGCGAAGCCGAACCGTCTCCACTGGTCAGCAGGTTATGCACACGAATGTGAACAGGCACCGGACTGAGAGCCGCCAACTCCCCAAGTAATTTCCTGCCGTTGGGCGTGTAGGTGTAGTTCGGTTCGTCGTAGCCAAAATAATTCCAGATCGGCGGAAGCGCTCCGTCCGGTTTATCTGCGCGAACTTCGATTCTCACAGGCTGCGCCGCCTGCTGAGCCGCATGAAGAGGTCCGCTCAGCGAGAGAATGATGGCCAGCACGGCTCCGAAGTAGGGCAGCCAGACAATAAAACGCGGGACACCCAACCGTCCGCGATGTTGCTTTGTGAGTCCACGCTTAGTCATCGAGGTGAATCTTATCTGAGTTGGGGATAATGCGGACGACGCATCGGCAAAGTCAGAAACCACAAAGCGCTTCTCAGCACTACTCACGCCTCAAAGAAATCCCTACTGGCCGTTGGACCACGGCGGTACAACGCCGCTCATCCGCGCATACGCAATCAATTGCCCCATATGCTCGTTGGCGTGCACAATAATCCGCAGATACATCCCATCGACAGTTGCATCGCGATCGTGAATGTGAACTTTACGTTGTAAATCTTTCGCCGTCACCGCCAAATGCGCTTGCTTCACGGCCTCCAAGGACCGCTTGAGCCAGCTAATGACTTCGGCCTTTGCGGTAACCGATTTTTCCATTCCTTCTTTCATGTCCGCCGGCACCTTCGGCCCAGTCACCGCAAGCAAGCCGAAATTGGCCTCCACGATGTGCATGTACACTTCGCTGACGGACCGCACACCCGGCGCCGGCCTCCACGAGAATTTTTCCTCTGGAGTAGCTTCCGCCAGCGCAATCAGTTGCTGCGAAACGTGCAGCCACTCCCCGTCGTAGCCCTGCCAGATGCCTTCAGGCGCCTTCTGCGCCAGCGAGGGCCGCGCGTTCGCCATGCTAACCAAAAGCAGCAAGAGAAGTGCTTTTTTCATGATTTCTCTCCTCGCAAAAACGGGTTCGGAGCCGATCCACGCGAAAGTCAGCCCATTCTATACGCGTCCCAAAGTTAGACGCAGCTTATTCCAATGCGTTTAGGACTGCACAGCAAGCCCAATGCGATGAATACATTTGGCCGTTCGGTGAATCTAATAAGGCATGCGAATACGCACGGGTTTGCTAGGCTTCATCGCTGTAATTCAGACTGTTCTTTTTCTGACCCATCTATTCCTTTACAAGACCTGGGTCTTCTCGCCAACGGGCCACGCCGTCGCGGGGCCATCTTCGCTGAAGGTTCTCCTGGGAGTTTTGTCCGTGAGCTTCCTCGTCTCCTCACTCCTCGCCTTCCGCTATACAGGCCCAGTCTTGCGCCTTTTTTACCGCGCCTCGGCCACCTGGCTCGGTTTGCTCAGCTTCCTGTTCCTCGGCGCAGTTTCTTCCTGGCTCGTTTATGGGTTCTCGCGACTAGCTGGCTTGGCGCCAAGTTTTCATCTGATCGTGGAAGTACTGTTCGCTGCGTCCCTCGCCACCGGACTCTACGGCGTCTTCAACGCCAGTTGGACGCGCATCACTCGCATCACCGTGCGCCTTGCCAATCTCCCCGATGCGTGGCGCGGCCGCAAGGCTGCCCTCATCAGCGACGTCCATCTCGGACATGTGCGCAACAAGAGTTTTCTGCAGCGTATGGTCGCCAAGATCCTCAAGGAAGCGCCGGACGCCATTTTTATCGCCGGCGATTTGTATGACGGCACGGCCATCGACGCCCACCGCGCGGCGGAGCCTTTGAACAATCTAACCGCGCCTCACGGTGTCTATTTCGTCGCTGGCAATCATGAGCAGTTTGGCGACGACTCCAAATATCTCCGCGCCGTCGAAGCCGCCGGTGTCCGTGTCCTCACCAATGAGAAAGTCGAAGCGGACGGCCTCCAAATCATCGGTGTCCCTTACCGCCACGCCACCCAGGACGCGCACTTTGCGTCCGTGCTGCAGGGCATCGGCGTTGATCGCGGCCGCGCCAGCATCCTCTTGACCCACGCGCCCGACCATCCCCACGTTGCCGAAGCCGCTGGCGTTTCTCTCCAGCTCTCCGGCCATACCCACGTCGGTCAGTTCGTTCCCTGGAGCTGGATGGCCCGTCGCATCTATCGCCAGTTCGTCTACGGTCTGAGCCGCATCGGCCAAATGCAGGTTTTCACTTCAAGCGGCGCCGGAACATGGGGACCGCCTCTCCGCCTCGGTTCGAATTCCGAAATCGTCGTCTTGCAGTTCGAGTAAAGAAGGCCGCGTCCAACCTGTAGGGGCACGGCACGCCGTGCCCGCTCCGCCCACAGCGACGACTAGGCGTTTAAAACAAGTTTCACAGCGACAGTAGAAAAGTCAGCAGAGTCCTTCTTCTCCGCCGGCGTCAACTTTTCGAATTCCGCCGTGACGTGTGCCGCCTCTCCACGATGCCGCCGGATCGCATCGCTCAACGTCAGCGACTCTCCGTCGTGCATCAGCCGCGAATGCAGCCGCACGCCCCACAACGGCGCCGTCCGCATTTTGTTCGCGGTATTTCCGCGCTCATGTTCGGAATAATTTTCCCAGGAGTGTTCCGCGAATCTCCTGCCGTAATGTTCCGTGGCGGATTGCACGATTCCATCTCCGGTACCGACGTTATGCAGCAGGAAATCTCCATACGGATGAAACGTCTTGTCGCCCAGCGCCGGAGGTATCGTGAAGTTGCCTCCATTGATCACCGTTCCGGCGGCCGCCGTCGTGAGCGTGGAGACATGGCACGTCGCGCAGCCCACCTTGTCAAAGAGCGCTTCCCCCTTCTTCGCTTCGGGAGTT
Organism: uncultured Acidobacteriota bacterium; assembly: GCA_963718785.1. Taxonomy (GTDB): domain Bacteria; phylum Acidobacteriota; class Terriglobia; order Acidiferrales; family UBA7541; genus Acidiferrum. The sequence continues at coordinate 1,062,261 of CAVQZW010000002.1, forward strand.
TGCGCCAGTGTCACATCTCGCGCGGGCGCCTCTGAAGCGCGCATAAATCGCGCGAAATGGTCGATGTCGGAAAGCCCATCCGCCCCCGTCTTATCGTTGGGCTCAGCGGCAGTGTTGCAAAGATTTGTCACTTCGTCAGGCTGCAGCCGGTTGGTGATACCCATTTCATTCAAATAGGCGTCGCCAGAGAAGGAAAGCAGGCTGGCGTGCTGGTCTTTCCATCCGAATCGTCCGACCCCCGTTTTGCCAGGAGATTCCACGATCGGCACGAACAGAGCCTGCCCGCAGATTTTCCCGCCACTCCTTTTGCATTGATCCTTCGCCAGATCGACCAGCGTCTGGTCCGCGACAGCTTCGACAAATCCATCTCCCAACAGGTTGAGCGAAACCCGGAACGTGCGGACTTTCTCGGAGTCCGGCACATGCTCCTGAATCTCCGTGCTGGGGAAAGCCCCGCTCGGGCAGATCGCCCGGTCGTTGATCAAGGATCGACTCTTGATGATGTCCGCGCCATGGTTGATCGGAATTTCTGGGTTTTGAAATACGCCTTGAGCGTTGTTGTGCCCGACGCGCAATTCCGCCACCTGGCTCGATCCGCCTGACGTAGGATTCTGGTGGCACTCGCGGCAGGACTGCGCATTGTACAGTGGCCCTAGGCCGTCGGCGAGTCCTTCGACTGCTTCAAACGTTGCCTGGTCGGCGCTGTGCGTCGCATCGTCGACTACACCATTACTCTTGTTATCAAATCCTGTGGGAGCCTCGGAAAGCGCTGGCGCAAACGAAAGCAGCCCAAATGACAAAAACAACGAAATACTGGTGAGTAGTTTCATGGGGACCTCGCAGGGTGGCTGGTTGAATCAGAATCTACTCCCCGCGTAGAAGAATGCCAAGTGAAAAATCTGATAAACGAAACGGTGCTTTTTGCGTCGCTGAGAGCTAAACCGGCCGGCGGATTCCCAGTTTTCTCATGCGCGCTTGCAGTGTGGTGCGCTTCATGCCGAGCAGAACAGCCGCGCCTTTGGGCCCCGCGATGCGCCACTCTGTTTGCCGCAGCGCTCGCAAAATGTGCTGGCGTTCCGCGTCCTCGAGTGTAGAAATCGACGCAGCAGGCGAGGTAGTCGCTACGGTGGAACTTGAAGGACTGAAGGACGCAGAGGAATCATCACCCGCGCCCGTGGCCGCCGGCACGGACTTCAGTTCGCTGATCGTCACGCGCAGCTCTTTTCCCGGCGAAAGCAGCACGGCTCGCTCGATAAAATTCTCCAGCTCGCGAATATTGCCGGGCCAGGAATATCCAGCGAGCGCCTCCATGGCCTCCGCCGGAACATAAGCCACCGATTTGTTCAGCCGCCGGCTGAATTTCTGGACGAAGTACCGCACCAGAAGCGGCACATCCTCAGGCCGCTCGCGCAACGCTGGAATGTGAATCGGAAAAACATTTAGCCGGTAATACAGGTCGCTGCGGAAAGTTCGCTCCGCCACCAGCTTCGCCAGATCCCCGTTCGTCGCCGCCACAATCCTCACATCCACACGCTGCGTGCGATTGCTCCCCAGCCGTTCGAATTCCTGCTCTTGTAGCACGCGCAGCAGCTTGGGCTGCAGTTCCAGCGGCAGGTCGGCCACCTCATCCAGAAAAAGCGTCCCGCGGTCCGCGAGTTCGAATCGCCCGATCTTTTGCGTGATTGCTCCGGTAAACGCTCCCCGCTCGTGTCCGAATAATTCCGATTCGAGCAGCCCACCCGGAATCGCCGCGCAATTCACTTTAACGAACGTCCGCTCCCGTCGCGGGCTCAAGTTGTGAATCGCCCGCGCGATCAGCTCCTTTCCCGTTCCCGTTTCCCCGGTAACCAGAACCGCCGTCCCCGCCGGTGCAACAAGTTCCACCTGCGCCAGCGCCCTCTTCAGCGCGGGGCTGTCTCCGATGATTTCCTCAAAATTGAATTCACTGCGAATTTCTTCCTCGAGGTAAAGCTTTTCTTCCGCAAGCTTGTCCTTCAACGCGTCAATCTGTTTGAACGCCAGCGCGTTTTCCACTGCGATAGCGATTTGTCCGCCCACTTGCTGCAATAGCTCGACATCGTGTTGCGGGAACGCATCCTCGCGCCGGCTCGCCAGATTCAGCGTTCCAAAAGTCCGCCCCTGCGTTGTCAGTGGTATGCAGCAAATCGTTTGCACTCCTTCCGCGCGCAGCGCCCGAATGATCTCGTTGGGAAAGCGATCGATCTCGGCTCCCCGGGCAATCAGCGGCTGCCCTGTCGTAAAACACATCCCGGACGGAGTCGTATCAAGGGGGACCGTGATTTCCTGGTTGAACATCCCGGGCCGGCTGGAAAAATCGAGCGCGTGAATTCTCAATAGGCCCGAGGCGGAATCGCGAAGCGCTAGGCTTGTGTAGTCGTGATGAATCACTTTCTCCAACGACGTGATGATCCCCCGAAAAAGTTCAGGCAGCTCGCGCGTCGAGACCAGCACGTTGTTCACTTCGAGTAGCACTTGCAGCCGGTCGCGCTCCCGCGCAAGCTGGCTCTGGTAGGCCTGCGACGTTTCATAATTCAGCGCGTTATCGACCGCCACCGCCACTTGGCTGGCTGCCCGTACCATGAATTGCACTTCCGCTTCCGTGATGCCCTGTGGCACCAGCCGCCCAAATCCCATCGCACCAAGCCGCCTCTGCGCGGTCGTCAGCGGCACCATGGCCAGCGAACGCACTCCCACTTCCTTGAGCCTCTGCAAAAACTCAGGAAAGCGCGGGTCCTCTTCCGTGTCGCTCACCACAAAGGGTTGCTGCGTTTGCCACACCCATCCGGAAGGGTGACCCATCCATCGGCGTCTCGCTCCCGGTTTTAACAGGCGTCGGCAGACGCGTTTCCAGAATGTGCAGCCGCATCACATTGCGCGCCGCGTCGTGCAGCACCAGCGTCAGGAAATCGAAGTCGACAACAGAGTGAAGGCGCTCGGCGAGATCGTGAAATAAGGCCGCTAGGTCTCGATGTTGCGAGATGGATTCGGCTACTTCGAGCAGAGCTTCGAGTTGACGCCTCGAATGTTCAAGCGGCGCTGTAGTAGTTGGTTCGGGCGGGGAGATAGCGGGATCCGCCATAGAATTCAGAATAGCATTCGTCTCACCAAGCGCTCAACCAAAGCGCTCGCTGACCGGTGAATGGGCGTCCGGCCTCCGCCGGCAGCGTTATTCAGGGATGCGACTTGCCAAAGACTTCCTTAAGCAAAGAGGTCGTTCGCGCCGCGGGATCTTTGCGAATCTGACGCTCTTGCTCCGCTAATTCATAAAGTAATCCGTCGAGAGCTTTGCCAACCACATATTTGTTGATGTCGAAGCTCTGACTTCTCGCAAACGGAATGGACTCGTATTGATCGGTGAGCGCCTTGTACTGCTTTGTGACGCCGTTTTCGCTCATGGTTTTTTCCACGTACGGCTGAAAGGCGGCAGTCAGTTGATCCGTGGTTTTGCCCTTGAAGTAATCGGTAGCCGCCGTGTCTCCTCCGGAAAGAATCTTCCTGGCGTCTTCAAAGCTCATCGCCAATATGGCATCCTCGAAAATCTTCTTGGCGGATGGTGCAGCGGCTTCCGCGGAACGATTCATGCTCAGAATAAAATCGTCGATCTTCGGACCGAACCCCACCGCTCGCAGGCCCTTTTCCAGCGAACGCAGGTTGTTGGGCATCAAAATCTTGATCGCCTCATTTCTAAAATAACCGTCCGTCCTGCCCGTGAGATTAACCGCCTTGCTTGCGCCAACCTTAAGCGCTTCTTTCAAGCCGGATGCTACCTTCGACTCACTCAATCCACTGGCGTTCCCTATTCCTACCCGCTTTTCCAGTTCTTCAATTTGCGCGTGCGCCGCACTCGAACACAAAAATAACACTATACAAAATACAAAAGGACGCAACATTCTCTATCTCCTCATCGAAACGCGAATAAATGGCCTTCAGTCGGTGCGGGAGGGCGCCCTAAGCTTACACCCTTGCTCTTTCACCTAAGTGCGAAATAAAACGTCGACAAAATGGGTTTCCCACGGTAACCACAGGCATTTGGCTAGTTCGCGCGATTGCCCGTCCGCAATCGCTGGAGTAAACTCCCGTGCGAGTGGCGGATACTTCTCCCATTATCGGCCGCACCATTTCTCATTACACCGTCGTGGAAAAACTTGGCGGCGGAGGCATGGGCATAGTCTATCGTGCCCACGACGCCCGCCTCGGCCGCGACGTCGCCCTCAAATTTCTTCCCGAAGACATTTCCCAGGATCCCCAGGCCATCGACCGCTTCCGCCGCGAAGCGCGTACAGCTTCTTCCCTCAATCACCCGAACATCTGCACGATTTACGACATTGAAGAATTTGAAGGCCGCCCTTTTATCGCCATGGAACTGCTCGAGGGGCAAACGCTGAAGCGCCGCATCGCGAAAAAATCCATCGACATAATGGAACTTCTCGAAATTGCCATTCAGCTCGCCGACGGCCTCGAAGCAGCCCATGCCAAAGGCATCGTCCATCGCGACATCAAACCCGCGAACATTTTTCTGGTCGATCTCGGCCCTGCAAAGATTCTCGACTTCGGATTGGCAAAGTTCGCCGCTTATCGCCAGCCCGCGGCGGAGCCCACTGGCGATTCCTCCATGCCCACCCAGCGCCATGTTCTCGACGACGGTCTCATCAGCAGCCCCGGCAACTCTGTCGGAACCGTCGCCTATATGTCGCCCGAGCAGGCCCGCGGCCACGAACTCGACGCGCGCTCCGATTTGTTTTCGCTTGGCGTTGTGCTCTATGAAATGGCCACGGGCGTCGTCCCCTTCGGCGGCTCCGCCATTGGATTGATCTTTGACGGCATCCTGAATTCCTCCGTCGTTCCCGCCAGAAAGCTGAATCCGAGTTTGCCGGTTGGCCTCGAAAATATTTTGGCCAAGGCGCTCGAGAAAGATCTCGCCCTTCGCTATCAGACCGCTGCTGAACTTCGCGCCGATCTAAAGCGCCTGAAACGCGATTTGGACTTGGGTCACTCCGGATCCAGCGTTGCCGTACCGAGCCCGGCTGAGGATGTTCGCGAAAAGTATCCGTCAACTCGGTGGCAGACTTGGGCCCTGGTCATTGGCGCGCTCATCACTCTCGCGGTCATTCTTGGCTATGTGCCGTTGCGGCCTGTCGCGCTGCCGCATGTACTTCGAACCGTCCAACTCACCAACAACAATCGGCCAAAATCGGACGTGGTCACCGACGGCTCCCGGCTCTACTTCATCGAGGGACAATCCGCTCTCTCCCAAACCTCCGTCACCGGCGGCGACACCTTTCCCATCCCAAATTCCCTCGAAGACACAGGCTTCGCCAATGTCTTCGACATCTCTCCAGACGGCTCCTCGCTCCTGATGAATACCGCACGCGGAACTGCTCTCGACGGCCCGCTTTGGAGCGTCCCCGTTCTTGGCGGTTCTCCTCGTCGCCTGGGAATCCTCGAGGGCCACTCCGGCGCTTGGTCGCCAGATGGCAAGCAGATCGCTTTCAGCAAAGGGAATGAGATTTACGTTGCCGGCTCCGACGGTGGTCAGCCGCATCTTCTCTTTGCGGCCGGTGGCACCGCCGCCGATATCCGCTGGTCGCCCGACGGCTCGATCTTGCGTTTCACCGTAAGCGATCCCAAAACCAACAACCGCTCCATCTGGCAAGCAGCGGCGGACGGCGCCAATCTTCATCCGTTACTCCCAGGCTGGAGCGACGCACCTAACGAATGCTGCGGCAGATGGACCCCCGACGGAAAGTACTTCGTCTTTGAGGCCCGCCGCGACAGTACCGCGAATATCTGGGCCATCCATGAACACAGCGGCCTCTTCCGCGCCGCGCGCAAGGAGCCTGTGCAACTGACGACTGGCCCTATGAACGTGGGCAATCCCGTGCCTAGCCGCGACGGTAAAAAACTCTTCGTCCAGGGCTGGCAGCCCCGTGGCGAATTGCTCCGCTACGACGAAAAATCAAAACAACTTGTCCCTTACCTCTCGGGTATTTCCGCCATGGGGCTCGACTTCTCTCATGACGAACAGTGGGTCGCCTACAACGACGCCACCGATGGCACCATGTGGCGCAGCAAAATCGACGGCACGCAAAAACTCCAGCTCCTCTTTCCACCCATGCAAGCCTATTTGCCTCGATGGTCCCCGGATGGAAAGCAAATCACGTTCTTTGCTCACCCTCCCGGCGAACCCTGGCAGATCTACGTCATTCCCGCCGAAGGCGGCTCTCCTGAACTCATTTTTCGAAGCACCATTAATTCGGCCGATCCCAATTGGTCCCCGGATGGCAAATCACTCGCCTTCGGTGAAAACTCCCTCAACAATCAAGGCTCCGCTATCTATGTCCTCGACTTGAAAACGCGGAAGCCCGCGAAATTGCCCGATTCCACCGGATTTTATTCTCCGCGTTGGTCACCGGACGGACGCTACATCGCCGCCATCCCCCTCGATTCGCTCAAGCTCATGCTCTTCGATTTCACCACGCAAAAATGGAAGGAGCTCGCCAGCCTCCTCGTCGCTTATCCCACGTGGTCCCGCGACGGCCGCTACATCTATTTCGATGGAGTCCTCGACAATCAGGAGAGCTACTACCGCGTGCAGGTCAGCAACGGCAAACTCGAGCCCATCTTCAGCATGAAAGGTTTTCAAGCCGCCGGCGGCGCCTTCGGCAACTGGAGCGGCCTCGCTCCTGACGATTCCCCGCTGTTAGTCCGCGACGCCAGCATCCAGGAAATCTACGCCCTTGACTGGGACAAGCCCTAGTCCTCTTCCGCCCCGCAACCTTCTGCTAGGCAACGGCTGAAATTCCTCTCGGCAAACTAAGGCGATACTCAAGGTAAACTCACAAGATGTATTTGAAAGAAGACGGATAAGGCCGAAAGAAATGGGCGCGCGATTGCAGGTGATGAAATTTGGCGGGACGTCGGTGGGCGACGCCGCGTGCATGGCGAGAACGGCGCAGATCATCGTGCAAGGCGCGCGCGAAGGAGCTTGCGTCGCCGTCGTTTCCGCGATGAGCGGTGTGACTAACCGCTTGATCGAAGCAGCCAATAGCGCGGGAGCCGGCGAGAGCGGTCAGAGCACGGCGGTTTTGGCGGCGTTGCGCTCGCAGCATATCGAGGCGCTGAAGAATCTAGTTCGCAAAGAAAGCTCGCGCACGTCGATCGAAGAAGAGTTGGAAGAAGTTTTTGCGGAAGGAAGCAGGCTATTTGAAGGGACCGCTCTGCTGCGGGAGCTGACGCCGCGCACACTGGATGCGATCTCAAGTTTGGGAGAACGGTTATCTGCGCCGCTGGTGGCGGGAGCCGTGCGCGAGCTTGGCCTGCCAAGCGAATCCGTAGACGCTACCGAAGTGATCGTTACGGACGCGTTTCACGGTGGCGCGGAGCCACTGATGGACCTCACGCGCGAAGCGTGCGAGGTGCGCTTGCGGCCGCTGCTTGAAAAAAGCATCGTGCCCGTCGTTACCGGATTTCTTGGTGCGACGACGGAAGGAAAACTCACTACCCTGGGTCGCGGAGGCTCCGACTATTCCGCAACCATTCTTGGCGCCGCGCTGAATGCGGACGAAGTGATTATCTGGACGGACGTGGACGGCGTGTTGACCGCGGATCCTCGCCTGGTGCCGGAAGCGCGAACCATTCCCGTGATTTCCTATCGTGAAGCCGCCGAACTCGCGTTTTTTGGCGCAAAAGTTTTGCATCCAAAGACGCTGAAGCCCGTGATGCAGGCGGCGATTCCCGTTTGGATTCGCAACAGCTTCACCCCGCAACGGCCCGGCACGAAAATCACACCGGAAGGCCGCAGCATCGGCGGCGGCGTCAAGGCTTTGACGGCCATTCAGGATGTCGCGCTGATCAGCGTGGGCGGTCCGGGCATTGTGGGATTGCCGGATGTGGTCGGACGGACATTTTCGACAACGGCGGAAGTGCGCGCGAATGTTCTCCTGATTTCGCAATCCTCTTCGCAGAACGATATTTGCTTCATCGTGTCTGCTGCGGACGCGCAGAGAACAGTGGACTCCCTCCGCAAAGAATTTGCGCAGGACCTGGCCCACGAGAAAGTTGAGCACATCACCATTGACCCGAACATCGCCATCGTTGCCGTGGTCGGCGAAAACATGCGCGGGACGCCTGGAGTTGCGGGGAAAACCTTCAACGCGCTGGGCCGCGAAAGTGTGAATCTGATTGCGATTGCGCAGGGCTCTTCCGAATCCAACATTTCCTTCGTGGTCGAAGAGAAAGCTGCGAAGACCGCGCTAATCACCTTACATCGCGAATTCGGTTTGGGTGTTCCCGCGAACTGAGCGAAACGGTATAGCTCATAGCGACGGAAGTCTCATTGGACTTTGGATTTACACGATTCTCGTGTACACTATTTCCGTATGAAGAACATTACTCTCAGCGCCGACGAGCAACTCATCGAACGGGCCCGCCTCATCGCCCGTTCACAGCACAAAACTCTGAACACCGCCTTTCGCGAGTGGCTTGAGCAATTCGCCGCCCAGGCTGGTAACGCCGAGGAATTCGACGCCCTCATGCGTCGGTTGGGACATGTAAAAGCCGGGCGAAGTTTCTCGCGAGACGAAATGAATGAACGGTAGGTTTTTTCTCGATACAAACATCTTCGTCTATTCATTCGACGAAAGGTCGCCGACGAAGTCCAGCCGCGCAGCTCAGTTGATTCGAGAAGCCATTCAGACCCGCCGCGGAATCGTAAGTTATCAAGTGGTTCAGGAGTTTTTCAATATCGCATTCCGCAAGTTTGCTCAGCCAATGGGCGTGGCGGAAGCGGAACAGTACCTGGCAACTGTGTTTCGTCCACTCCTCGCCATACATTCCTCGCAGGTTCTTTACTCTGAAGCATTTCGTGTGAAAGACAGATACGGTCTGGCTTGGTATGACGCTCTGATTGTGGCGTCCGCAACGGAAAGTGAGAGCGACATCCTTTACAGCGAGGACTTTCAACACGCGCAGGAATTCGGAGATTTGCGCGTTACAAATCCATTCCTTTGAATCCTGCCGTTCGATGCACAAGCGGACTCTTCGTTAATTTGGTTTTTCGTCGTCGGGTGGAATGATCTTGATGTCGTCGATCGCGCGCGGGCTGCTGTTGGGATCCTTGACGAGGCCATCGAGCGTTGATTTTGCGTGCTCATCGACGGCACCAACAGCTGCAACCAGGCACGAGTACAAAAAAGCCTTGATGCCGGAGCGGAATTGTTCGGTGGATTGTTCCGTGGTGCGCGTGACGTCGTCGATCATCGTGCGCCGCCGGTTCTCGCATGCGACGCGATTTTCCGCATCGAGCGCGGAGAGTGCCGACCTGACACGCTCCGTGGTTTCCGAAATAGCTAAATCCACTTGCACTTCGGCCTGACGCCGGAATTCTTCCAGAGTGCTTCCTGCGGCGTTCTGCAGAAGGGCACGTGATTCCGCAACGCGGGCATCCAGTTGCGCGGCGGCTTCGCGCGTGACCATCCGCGTGGCTTCCATCACACGAACAAGCTGACGATCGGAAATACGATCGGCCGCAGCCTCGAAATGTTCGGTGGCCTGGCCGAGAGATTCGTCCAGCCGTCCTCGCGTTTGCGGCTCGATCTCGCGAGTGGTTTTCTCGATGACTCTTTGGGACTCCGCGAGATTGCGCTGCATTTCCGCGGCAAGTTTTTCGAGTCGTTGCGCGCTCTCTTCGGCTTGCACGCGGAAGGCTTCATGCTGTTCTTCAAAGCGTGTTTGCACTTCGCCAAGCCGCATCTCGAGGTGGCCGAGAATTTCTTCCCGCGAGGAACGCATCAGCGATTCCAGCCGTTGTTCGGAAAATTCCCCGAGTTGCTGAAGATTTCGTTCGCGGACGCCTTCCACACGCGCCAGGGCCGTGTCGATGGCTTCATCGAGGTGCTCTGCCAGCGCGTTTTGCACCACTTTTTCGGCGGCAGCCTGCAGTTTTCCTTGCATCGCGGCGACGAGCTGGTCGATGGTGATCGCCACGCGCTCCGGTTTCGACGGAGCGGATTCTTTCGCCGGTGGAGCGGCAGCGGCTGGAGGAGGCGAAGGGAATTCCGTAACCTGACTCGTTCTCGCTTCGCTTGCGCCAGGTAGTGGCGCGGAAGAATACGGAAATTCGGTTGGGGTGGCGGGAGGCGCCGCCGGTTCCAGTGCGGGAGCCACCGCTGTTGCCATACCTGCTGACGAAGTACTGCCTCCCAGCAAGCGATTCCAATCCGACGGCGGCGGAGAAACGTTCCAGATATTTGCGGGCGATTCGAGTTCGACGCCTACCTGGAAAAGTTCCCGCGGGCTTGCGGGCGGATGAACCGATTTTACGAAGGCGCGAATCACGGGAGAGATAGTCTCGCCATCGGGCTGGAGGACGCGAAGGCCGACCGGCGTGCCGATGGGATATTCATGGCGCGACGGATAGCGACAGCCATGAAGATTGAAGCTGACCGTCGAAGTTTTTTCCTGGAAAGACATTCCCGTTCTGGTTTGGCCGAGCACGACGAGCGGAACGGTGCGGTCGATGCGCGTACTGCGGCGTCCTTCCAGGCCGGAGAGTGAATGAAGATGATCAGGCGGAGCGGCTAGGCTCACTTCTTTCCTCCACGTTCCAATGGTGAAGCCTACCACCGTAGCGGCGGCGCGCCAAAGAATTGTTAAGGGGTCGAAGTTCGGCAGCCGAAGTCGAGGGGTAGGCCGCCTACTGCAGGGGCGGCCAGGACTTGCAGACCGACACGGTGACCGGCGCAATCAGGGGAGAGCCCATTTTGTAGCGAATCACACCGTCGGAGGTCGAACAGAAGCTTCTTACTCCTGTGTTGCTTTCCACCGGCGTAGCAACCGCTACGTACTCGTCGCACTTGCGCAACTTGCAGATCGCTTTCACGCGGAAATGATAGCCGGACTTCGTGCACCAGGCGTCGCCTGTACAACTGTCGTTCGCCAAAGATTGGTCAAGTAAACCTGCGTGCTGCGGCGATTCGGCTGCTGGGCGAACAAGATCGGTGCCCATGACAGCAAGATTGGGTGCATAGCCTCTTTCGGGATACGTGGCGGCGTAGGTAATCTCGGCGGTGTTCAGCGTGCGCACACTTCCGACAGCGGACGCTTCATTGGCAGCCGTTCTCGAACGAAGCAAGTTGGGAATGGCGACGGCGGCCACTACCAGAACGGCGCCGAAATCATAAGCGCCGCTGCCGCTCGCCTCGCGAATCGCGCTCTCCTCGCCATAGAGGCAGACTACGGCGGGCGTAAACGCTTTCGAATTCTGCGCCAAAGATTCTGCCAGGTCCGGCGAAATCGATCGCAACTGGAGTGCGGCCATGGCGATGGGGTCCTGGTAAAGCATTGCCGAAGCTTCCAGGGAACGGCCTTCCGGCAACGCTGCCAGAAATGTTTTGGACTTACCCAGGGATTCGCCCGTCTTGTGCAGCCGCACGGCCTCGGCAACTGTTTCGCGGTCTGAAGCGAGTATCAAGTGGCCATCGACAAAGGCGTAGCCGATTTCGAGCGGCGGCGTAGAAGAAGGAATGTGGACGGTGGAATACGTGACGCCATCCGCTTCAAATTTCTCCGCTTCGATATGCCCGGCGGCCAGCAGCGTATTTAGCGTTTGCTGTAGGTGACTGGTGTCACGAACGCTTAGGATAGCCTTCCAGATGGGCTTCGGAGGAGTGAGCCGGTCCGCTTCGAAGGTGACTTCGCCGCCGAGTGTGCTGAGCAGATCGTCCTTCAGGCTCAGGTTCAACATTTTTTCAAACGCCGGCAGACTCGCAAATGGACTTGAACTTGAGCCGCTGGAGAGGCCTTGAAGGTCCTCAAAAATCTGTGCTGGACTCGCGAGCAGAATGGTGCTCGCTATCATTGCTTTCGGAGAAACAAAATCAAAGCCCTGTAGCGGTCCGGATTTGGCCAGCCACGATGCCGATCCATGCCGCGGAGTGTTGAAGCTCAGTTCCGTCTGGCTGATGGTTTGTGCGCCCGCAGTCTTGTGTTCCCAGACCAGATATTTCACGTCGGCAAAACCGCTGCGCTGAAAATTATTGCTCTGCCTGGCTTCGGGCGGGACTCGATCCACGAGTTTGTGCAGATCGGCCGCCGCCAAAAGAGTCACTCCAATGCCATACTCCTGCGCGATGCGCCGGCCAAAAGGAGTAGCGACAAACTCTCCACCGTGGCGCGCGAGCCGGGCATTAAATTCGCGCAGCGTGGCCGGATCGGCCGCTGCTACGACGAAATCGGGACGCACCAGCACGAACAGATCCTTCCAAGGGCGTTCGTCCTTTGCGGCGGCGAGCTCTTGCGGATCAAAAACGTGTATCCCCTGCTTCGATTCCCCGCCAAGCTGCGTGATTGCTTCCTGGAGAAACTTCTTCAACCCCGGCTTACGGATTTCCGCAATCACGAGCAGTTTGGCATCCTGGCCTTGCAGCGAACCTGAAACGACAATTTCGTCACCCAGGAATTGGTGGAGTTGCGCAATCTTTTCGAGTGAATCCAGAACTTTGGGGCCGGTCTCGGCGACGCCGCTGTGTTGCCACCAATCGCGCAAGACGGCGCTTTCCTGCAGTTCCTGGCGGAAAATCTTCACCGCCTGCTCGGTTACGTCGCCGAAGTTGGAAATCGCGGCGTAGGACATCGTGGTTTCCGGCAGCAAGGGCAGGAGGTGGCTTTCCGTTCGGGCGGGCGGATAGTGGACGTCCTTCTGGAGCTTCTCGATCAACTTGCCGAACTCCGGGAGCAATCCGGGATATTTCTTCAGGCCTTCCGACCACGGCGAGGTCTGCGAAGTTGCTGCGGCTGTTTGGGCACGGCAAGGCGAAACAACGAGAAAGATCGCGGCCACAGCCGCTACACACTGCAGGAATTGACGCAGGCCTCGATGGAACTTGCTCGCGTTTACCATTCGTCTTTGCTCCCAGCTGAAAGATTCAGGATAGGCTGGGCGCCCTGCGATTGCCCGTGGCAAAGACAGCTAAGGTGCTGCTTGAGTAACGACTCGTTTTGAGCAGGCGCTTCCTGAGCTCGGAAAGCGGGTTGCTGTGTAGGATAGCCCCACCCCCTCGGCATCCAGAGAACCGTGAAGTAAACCTAAGAAGACATTGGAGTTGCGGATGTTGCTGTGCGTGTGCAGAGGCGTATGCGGGCGAAGGGAGGCAGCCGACAGTGGTTCACCCCTCCTCCCCCTCTTTTCGTAAGTGTTGCATTTAAAGGAGATAGCGTTTCTGTAAGTGGTGTAGAATCAACGGTTACGGACATTCTCGCAAGTGTTGTTTCTAAAGGACTTATAGGCGCTCGATTGCACCAAAATTGTGCAGTGCGCGGGCTCGGCACGTAAGTGTTGGATGCAAACGGGTTGGGGTCTAGCAGGGGAAAACGCGGAGGCCGGAGTGCCCGCGCTCGCTAAAGCTAAACGCCGATCTAGAGATCGGCGTTCCCGGGCAGAGACGTACTATTACCCAAAAATAACTATGAATGAATGGTAACGTTTTGTCAAGGGAAAAGACGGCGGCGATGTTTTTAAGGTCTTATTGTTCCAGTGAGACTACCGTCACTGATTTAGGCTCGAGTTTCAGCAGCAGCTTGGCGTCTTGAACCTTCGCCGAAATGGGCTTGGGTACCACCGTGTGAGGAGCGTCGAACGTGTTGACGCTATCCACTTTGGGCGCAGTCAGAGTTTCTCCCGCGGCAGATTTAGCGCCGCCTCCGGCGAGGTTTATTTGTATTTCGACAGATTCGTTGGGATCGACATTCGTGAGCTCCAACCACAACTTGCCGGCCCGGTCCTTAGCTGCAATAGCGTCGATACGTGGGAGTGTGATTTTGTCATGCGTATAGGCGCCGGCGTCAAAGATGACCGGTACAGAAGTCGAATCCTGGAAGGGCAAATACATTTTGTAGACGTAGTAGGTGGGGGTCAGAACCATCTTTTCTTTGTTGGTGATAATCATCGCCTGCAAAACATTGATCATCTGGGCGATGTTGGCCATGCGCACGCGGTCGGCGTGGCGGGCAAAGATGTTCAGGTTCAGCGCAGCGAGAACTGCATCGCGCATACTGTTTTGCTGCACGAGGAAACCGGGATTGCTGCCGGGCAAAGGCGCGTACCAGCTACCCCACTCATCCACGACGAGGGCGACCTTCTTTTCGGGGTCGTACTTGTCCATGATCGCGGAATGTCTGCTGATCAAATCTTCCATGTCCAAAGTGGACTTGAGGATTTGGCTGTATTCAGTTTCGCCGAATCCCATGGATTTGAAAGAGGGCGGCCAGGCGACGACGGTGTAAGAGTGCAGGGAAAGACCATTGATTTCCCAGCTCCACGAGTGATGCTGGTAGGCCTTCATGATGGCTTCGGTCCATTCGGTCCAGCGAGGTTCGCCGCCGCCGGGACCGACAGCGATTTTCAGCATCTGCTGCTTGTCCTGTTGTGCGGGATTGAAGTTGCGGACGAAGCGGCTGTAGATCTTAAGCTGGCTTAGATAATAGTCCGGGGTCATGTTGCCGCCGCAGTCCCAGCTTTCGTTGCCGATGCCGAGAAAGGCGACTTTGTAGGGAGCAGGATGGCCGTTCGTGGCGCGCTCTTTGGCGAGAGTGCTGGGCTGAGCGGTGGTCAAGTATTCCAACCACTCGGAGGCTTCCCGGGGAGTGCCGGAGCCGACGTTAGCAGAGAGGTAGGCCTCCGCACCAATCTGGTCGAGAAAATCCATGAATTCATGCGTTCCAAAGGTGTTGGGTTCGATCACGCCGCCCCAGTTGGGATTGAGTGTTACTGCGCGCGCGCTGCCGATGCCGTTGCGCCAATGGTATTCGTCGGCGAAGCACCCGCCAGGCCAGCGAACGTTTGGCACGCGAATGGCCTTCAGCGCGGCAACCACATCATTGCGAATGCCGCGCGTGTTGGGAATCGGCGAGTCGGGGCCGACCCAGATGCCTTCGTAGATGCCGTGGCCGAGGTGCTCTGCAAATTGGCCGAAGAGATTGCGGTCGATCCTTGCGCCGGCTTTGGAGGCGTCGACGGAAAGCTCAACTTTCTGGGCACGTGCCATAGGCGCGGCCGCATTGATCGCCATCAGAATGAACCCGGCGAGAAACACACGGATGAAGGATCCGCTCCCATGAGACAGGGCCGTGAACGGCAGTGCCAAGCGACGGACGATCCTCGAGGTTCTTGTGGACGAAAAAAACATTCTTGTTCTCCTAACCGGCCGGCGCCTGCGTTTGGCGGAAGAGCAAATATGTTCGGCCGCGCGGTCGCGATTACTTTAAAGGAATCGATGGGGAATGGCGCGCGAATTGTTGGAGGCTATTCGTTTTGCTGGATGTTCCAGAGAGTTTCGATATAGTCGGGGGCTATGCAATTCAGTGAACAATCAAAACCAGCCTACGCGAAGATCATTCGGGCCAAATTGAAGGAGGAAATGGGCGAACATGCGGACCGGATCGATTTGTTCAGCGACGACAAGATTATTGAGATGCACGAGAAATGGCGAGAGCAGACAATGGAAAAGTTTCGCACCATATTGGAAGAATGGAGACGCGAGCATCCGGATTCGTGTAGGCAGATTTAGGGCACGCCGGTCGGGTTAGATAGAAGCGAGCCAAGCGTCAAGACCGGCCTGTCTCTGCGCCGCCCGCCTGATCGAGTTTACTGCGGCCCCCAAAACCAGAAGCCCCACACGTAGAACCGAGGTGTGGGGCACCGATTCATAACGCTTCAGCGTCCGAGCCATGCTTTTCAGAGGCTGCGATGGCTAGTGTCTGTCCTCATCGTCTTTGTCTTTGTCGAAACCGCGGGCGGTGCGGACGACGCCGTGGATCGGCAAGCTTCCGAAATGTCCAGTTGCGGGAGCCTTTGCCGCGAAGGTCAGGGTCACGTTTGAATACGCGACCTCTGTTCCTCCGGTGATGCAGACCTGCAGGGTAGATAATCCCCCTTTAACCTGGAATGGGGCGGCAGTCCCGTTGCCGGTAATGTCGGCCGGACCGGTGATCATGAAACGACCTGTGGTGGTCGGGCTATCGACAGGGCAGAGGGTTGTGTCGAGGCTGACCGTGGCATCCGTCATGGTAATGTGGTGAGTATGAGGACTGCGCGCCCCAGGATTATCAACAGTAGGAGTGGCTGGGGGAGTAGAGGGGTTCGCCAGAACCCAATAATCCGGATGTTCCATGGTCATAACAGCAGTAAAATCGGCTTTCCCAGAATCTTCTTTTAGGTTCAACGACCACGAGCCATGCATTTCCCAAGGGCCGCCGACACCAGTTGCGGCAGTATAGTCATTGATGATGCCCTTGAAGTGTGTAGGAGACGGAGCTTGAGCCTGGGCGCCAGCAGCTACGGTGACAGCCAGGACAGCGATGATGCGCAACATCCACGGAAATGGTTTCTTGTTCATAAAAGCCTCCAAATTTGAGATTTAGACCTTTTCGCCAAAAGTTTCTCGCGCGGCGGAAGGCATCAAGACTTGCAGGGCATGTCCCGCCCGAGACTTGCAGATCGCTGGTTGAGCACTTGAGGCACGCGGCCACGATGGAGCAGCTAGGCGGGCGACGTCAAACGGCAAGGAGCAGAATCGCGGCAATTCCGCCCTTTGCCGCCGAATGCCGTGGTTTGCCGTCGCCGGGCGGGGCCGAGAGGCGTACAATTCGTGCCCCGGGCTCGCGAGAATGCGCGGCCCTGACAGGAGAGCACGATGGGTGAAACACCCACAGGCACGCCGCCCTCCGGGAGTCTGCCCGAGGATCGACTGGACTCCTGGAAGGAAATCGCTACCTACCTGAATCGCGACGTAACGACTGTCCAGCGGTGGGAGAAGCGGGAGGGGATGCCCGTTCACCGGCACCTGCATGACCGGATGGGCTCGGTGTTCGCTTCGCGGGCAGAGTTGGATGCATGGGCGCGCGGCCGAAATCTTCGGGCGGCGGAGCCGATCGAAAACATGGCTCCGTCGCCTCAAGCCGCCGGGCCTCCGCCGAGTGTGGCGATAACAAGAACCCTGACCAAATGGAAGCTCGTCATGGCGCTTGCGGCGGGGGGAGTGGCGCTAGCCATTGGCACAGGCTTGTGGTTGGAGAGGACGGAGTACTTCTGGAGAAACCCGATTGCCGATGCGCGATTTCAGACAATAACGGACTTCGATGGAGTCGAGGATGCCGCCGCAGTGTCACGCGACGGTCAGTTCGTAGGGTTTCTTTCGGACCGGGCCGGACAAAAGGATGTGTGGATTACGCAGGTGGGTTCGGGACAATTCCACAACTTGACCCACGGGAGCTTCGCGGAATTGGATAATCCATCGATCCGCACATTGGGATTCTCTCCCGATGGGGCGTTTGTCACGTTTTGGGTTCGCAGGCCGGGCGGCGCGAACGGCAGCGAGATCAGCATCTGGGCTGTGCCGACACTGGGTGGACAGCCAAAGCCATACCTTGAAGGAGTGGCTGAGTTCGACTGGTCGCACGACGGCTCTCGGCTCGCGTATCACACGCCAGGACCTGGAGATCCGCTGTTCGTATCAGACGGCGCGCCGCGACCACAGGCGCGGCCCATTTTCACCGCGCCTGCAGGACTACACGGACACTTTCCGCTGTGGGCGCCCGATAATTCATTCCTCTATTTCGTGCAAGGCGCTCTGCCTGACAAATTAGATATCTGGCGCATCCCGCCAACGGGCGGGACGCCTGAACAAATCACAAGGCAAAATACCCGGCTAAGTCATCCGGTTCTGCTGGATCGGCGGACGCTTCTGTACCTCGCCAGTGATCCCGATGGTTCCGGGCCGTGGCTCTATGGCCTGGACGTGAAGCGCCGCATTCCCCACCGACTGGGGTCGGGGCTTGACCGATACACGTCACTCGCGGCGAGTGCTGACGGCCGCCGACTGGTCGCCACGGTCGCAAGTCCGAAAAGAACGCTCTGGCGAATGAGGATCGCGGACTCACCAACGGAGGAGACAGCATCTGAGCAGGTTGCGTTGACAACGAGTACGGGATTCTCTCCACGGCTTGGACCAAACTACCTGCTATATGTTGCTGCAACCGGCGCAAGCGAGAGTATCTGGAAGGTCGTCGACGGAAGCGGAATGGAGTTGTGGAGTGGCCAGGGAGCGCAAGTGTTTGGCGGCCCGGCCATCTCCAGCGATGGAGGGAAGATCGCATTCTCCATCAGGCAGCACGGGAAGAGTTCATTGTACGTAATGGAGGCTGACGGGACGAATGCGCGGATTGTTACGGATTCGCTGGACCTTCAGGGCAGTCCGGCGTGGGCGCCGGACGGCAAATCGATCACATCGGCGGCGAACGATCATGGCGTGCCACATCTCTTCCGCGTGCCGCTCGATGGTGGTTCTCCGGTGCGTTTTGTCGAAGAGTATTCGGTCGATCCGGTGTGGGCACCCGATGGCAGTTTCGTTGTGTACTCCGGACCGGACATAGGAACGACATTTTCGGTGAAAGCCGTATCGGCCGCGGCTGCAGCGCATGCCCTGCCCGCGATAACCCTGACGCGAGGCGCTCGACACATGGTCATCCTGGGCGGAGGAAGGTTCCTCGCGCTCCTGCGAGGAGATATACAGCATAAAAATCTCTGGCTCATCGACCTCACGACAGGCGCGGAACGGCAGTTGACCAGCCTGGGACCCGAGTTCGACATTCGCGACTTCGACATCTCCCCAGACGGCCGCGAAGTGGTATTCGAGCGTGTGCAGGATCGCTCGGATGTAGTGCTACTGGATCTTTCTCGGCCATAAACCCTCCTCAACTCTGAGATGTAGTCTGCGCGATGCGAACCGCGGAAGCTGGAATTGTGGAATCAATTCTGAGTAGCTATTTGCGGCCGATGAAACGGACGCGGAGGGTGACGGCGCGGGATTGGCCGCCGAAGAAGGTGCGGAAGTTGGGGGCGTCGATATTGTTGACGACGGTGTCGGGATTCTCGCGGTTGAGGGCGTTGACGGCTTCGACGCGGACGCCCCAGAGGTAGCCGCGGAAGCCGAACTTTTTTTCGAGGCCGAGGTTGAGGCTGGCGTAGACGGGGAAGCGGGCGGAGTTGGCGGGCCCGACGAGTTGCTGATCGAGGTTGATGACGCTGTAGGGAAAGCCGGTACGGTACTCGAAGAAATAGCTGAGCTGCATGGCCCAAATGTGGGTGGGAGCCCAGCCCCAGGACAGGAAGCGGTTGGGGGCATCCCAGGCGACGGGAGCGGATTGCTGGGCGGCGTAGAAGATGGAGCCGAGAGCAGGATTGAGGACTTCGTTGGAATCGGCAATGGAGCGGGTGTAGGCGCCATAGATTTCCATGCTTTCGGAAAAAACGTGGCGCGCCGAAACGGTTGCGGAGCGGTAGCGATCTTTGCGGGTGTCTTCGAGGAGAAACGTGCCACCGGGTTGGGTGGGTTGCTGATCGACATAGGCGAAGCCGTGGTAGCCGTTGCGGGCGAGGAGGCTGAGGGTGAGGAGGGTGCTGTGGGCAAACTTTTGCTGCCAGCCGAGGCTGGAAATGTTGAAGCGGGGCTGGTGAAGGCCGGCGGCGGGGAGTGCGAATTGGCTGGTGACGGGGCTTGGGAGGACAACGTTACCGGCGTTGTCAAAAAAGGTGTCGATTTGGCGCTGGTCGAGAGTCTGGCCGATGAGCGAGAGATTGAGCGGAGCGTTGTAGATGCCCCAGCCGATGGAGATTTTGGAGGTGTCGTCGCCGAAGGGGAGGAAGTTGGCGGAGAGGCGGGGGCCGGCCATGGCGCTTTGCGTGAAGCGGTCCCAGTCGGTGCGCAGGCCAGCTTGCAGCACGAAGAATTTGGAGAGGGACCAGGTGTCCTGGACATAGAGGCCGGCCTGAGTGTTGGAGACGTACGGGGCGGCGGTGCCAGTGAAAGTAGAGGAGCGGACGAGACAGCCTGGGATGGGCGAAGTGCAGGCGGGGTTGGTGGAGACACCGGCCTGAAAGGCCTGGAGGGCTTGGATTTCGGTGCGCTCGGCACTCAGAGAATAGGTTAACGCGGCGACGTTGGCGCCGGCGGCAAGTTGATGAGTGCCGTGCCAGTGGCGTGTGGCGGCGGGCATGCCTGCAGTGGCCTGGAAGCGGCTGCCTTCTTGATGGAGGCGCTGGAAGTAGTTGCCTGCGGAGCCGTTAACGAGGAGGACATTGGGCTGGGTGCCTTTGGGGATGAAATCGAGAGTGCCGTTATCTGCAGCGATGCCGAAGTCGAAGAGCGTGTCGGCAAGCCAAACTTGATCTTTGACGGCGGCGAAGTTGCGCTGCTGGTTAGCAGTGACGGTGGTAGAGACGGGGTCGATACCGTCCAGGCCGTCGTTGGTATCGCGGGCGCGGTTGTAGAGGTATGTGGCGTGGAGAATGTGCTTGGGAGTGATGTTGTATTGAAGGCGGATGAGATTGTCACCGGCCCAGTCTTCGGAAGTGTTGGCGCCGGCGGGTTGTTGATTGACGACGACGTAGGTGTGTTGGAGGCTGATGGAATCGGAGAACCAAAAACGCCCGCGCTGGAGCGGGCCGGAGAAGTTGAAGCGGGGATACCAACCTCCCAGATGGATGCCTTCCTGAACGTCGATGCCGGGAATGGGATTGGTGGTGCCGAACCGCCAGCGGTCGTCGCCATCGGGAGTTTCGAGGCTGAGGATGTTTGCGCCGGAATGGGCGTAGCCTGCGCCGAAATTGGAGGTTTGGACTTCGGCAGCTCGGGTGGCGTCAACGTTGAAGCGCGCGGTGAGCTGATTGTTGACAGGATCGCCGATTTCGAAACCGTCGAGGAGATATTGCGTTTCACCGGAGCGAGCGCCGGCGATGTGGAGATTGTTGAGATTGTCTTGCGTGACTTCCGGAAGAGCGGCAAGACTCTGCGCGAGGATGTGAGAGCTGGGAACGGGGATGTCGCGGATGTCGCGGGCGGTGAGCGTGTCGCGCTGGGCGGTATCTTGCGGATCGATTTGATTGGCGGGGGCGGTGACCTGGACCTGCTCGTGGACTTCTTCGGCGTGATTCATGGTGAGGCTGAGTTCGTTAGGGCCGGGTTGCAAAGTGACGGGGCGAGCGGCGATTAGGAAGAAGCCTTGTTTGCGCACTTCGAGCTTGTAGTCGCCGGCGAGGAGATTCTTGAGAGCGAAGCGGCCGGCGCCGTCGGTCTCGGTGCGGTAGATGTGGGCGGAGGCGTCTTCGAGTTTTAATTGGGCGGCAGGAACGGGGACACCGTTTTCATCGAGAACGAGGCCGGAGCAGGCGGCGAGATCCGCGGCGCGAGTTGGTGCGGATGGGAGTACGGCGAAACATACGAAGGCGGAAATAAATATACGAAGGGACTTCATACCACACCGGTTTTGCCAGGGCCTCAATCATTAGACTACGGATTTTTCGGCGGGGATGTCTTTTTGCATCGAGGATTGCTACGACAGAGATAAGTCTGCTTTGGCCGAAGCGGAAAAAAGGGAGACGGGTGGAGCGCGATCGAAACGCATCGAACCGTGTGGTTCCCTGCATGGAATGTAAAAGGAATGCCATCTGAGGAGTTGAAAATCTCGAGAAGTGGTAGGCCCGTGCGGACTCGAACCGCAGACCTCGTCCGTGTCAAGGACGCGCTCTAACCAACTGAGCTACGGGCCTACAATCTGTTTAGTTTAGCATGGGAAGCGGAGCGTTGCCGATGGTGAGCATTGATTCTGAATTGAAAGCAAAGTGCCCGAGAGTGGCGCTGGGGTGCGTGACGGCGGAAGTGGCGGCGGGGCCGACGCCGGAGGAGTTGGACCAAGAGCTGCGTGCTTGTGAAGAGAAAATATTGAAATTGGCGGAGCCAAAAGCGGTGCTGGAATCCGCGGCGATTTTGGCGACGCGGGCGGCGTACAAGGCGCTGGGGAAGGATCCGGCACGGTATCGCGGGTCGGCGGAAGCGCTTTTGCGGCGGGTGATCGCGGGAAAGGGTTTGCCGCGGATTAATAATGTGGTGGACGTGATCAACTACGTGAGTATTGAGAGCCGGTTGCCCGTGGGCCTCTATGACTTGGCGCACGTGCAAGGCGATATTTTGTTCCGAGCGGGGCGCGCGGGAGAGACTTACAAGGGAATTGGGAAATACGATTTGAATCTGGAGGGGTTGCCGGTGTTTTGCGATGCGGCGGGGCCGCATGGGAGTCCGACGAGCGATTCGGAGCGGACGATGGTGACGCTCGAGACGAACAAGGTGATTGCGATTATTATTTCGTTTGGAGGAACAAAAGGCTTGTCAGAGTGGGGACAAGCAATATGTTCTCTGCTAGAAAGACACGCTGGGGCTCGGGAACTGGCTTATGAGATTGTGGAATGACGCGAGCACTTCAAACCCAAGAGGCGCGCCACGGTCGCTACGTAATCGGAAAATCAGATGGCGCTGACAGCTAGCGGCCGAGAATGACGCCAATACCGGAGAGAATCAATTCAAGCTTGGGCCGCGGAAGTTTTCCGACGCGGTCAGTTAAGAGCTGTTTATCGAGAGTCACGATCTGAGAGGCGTTGGCAACGGAGTCCTTAGGAAGGCCAGTAAGCCTCGCTGGGAAACGCACGTTGCCAGGGGCTAGAGCCCACTTGAGGTTGCTTGTGAGCGGCACACAGACCACAGTGCCAATGCGGCTGCTGTTAAGGGCATCACACTGAACAACGACTACGGGCCTTCGAAAACCCGGACCTGAGCCTGCCGGCGCGGGAAGGTCCGCCCACCAAATCTCGCCTTGGGAGATCACCACTCACTTCGCTGGAGAGCGCGGCTGGCGGCAGCAGGGACAAATGCATCCGAAGTCTCGCCTATTTCCGTAAGGGCCTGATTCATGGCTTGCGTGACTTTGTCCGGAGTGTGCCGGGCCAAATATTCCTGCAAGGCATCACTGAACACACGACTACGCGAACGCTTGGTTCGCTTGGCGAGGCGTTCCGCACCTTCAAAAATATCGTCGGGTATGGACACGGCTGTCTTCATACCCCGAGTATAACCAATGAGGGGGCAGGCGGCAAGAGAATGGAATAACAACTTTGCGATATTGTCATGACGAAACAGGCTGTGTTAGTAGAGGGGCATCGGCGACCACGCGGCGATTCAGGAGGCCGCGGGCGGCGAGGAGTTCGGCGTTGAGGAGGGCGGCGCCGGCGGCGCCTCGAACGAGATTGTGGGACAGCAGGGTGAGCTTGATGTCGAGGAGCGGACATTCACGGATGCGGCCAACTGCGGCGGCCATGCCGTTGCCTGCGTGGACGTCACGGCGGGGTTGTGGACGATCGTCGCCATCGAGAACATGCACGGGGTAGCGCACGGCCGAAGGAAGTGAAGCGAGTTCGGCGCTGACCTCAAAGTGGCGCAAGGCTTCACGGACTTCTTTGAGGCTAGCAATTTTTTTCAGGCCGACCGAAATACATTCGAGGTGGCCTTCGAGAACTGGGACGCGATTGCAGTGAGCGCTGAGGCCGAGGCCGGCGTCGATGAAGCGGGCGCCGTCCCATTTACCGAGTAGCTTTTGCGGCTCGGACTCCATTTTTTCTTCCTCGCCACTGATGAAGGGGATGACGTTGGCGTGAATATCCATGGAAGCGACGCCAGGATAGCCAGCGCCGGAGACAGCTTGCAGCGTGACGGCAAAGACCTTTTCGAGGCCGAAGGCGTCGGCGAGCGGTTTGAGGACGAGAACGAGACCCGCCGTGGAGCAATTCGGATTGGTGACTATGAAGCCGGTGTCGTAGCCGCGACTTTTTTGCTGGGTGGGGATGGCTTCGAGATGAGCGGCGTTGACCTCAGGAATGAGCAGAGGGACATCCGGATCCATGCGATGATTTTTTGAGTTGCTGACGACGGGGTAGCCGGAGCGGGCAAAGTCTTCTTCGGCGCCGCCGGCGACGCTCGAATCAAGCGCGGAAAAAACGAAATCGCAATCGAGGCTGGGGTCGAGGCTTTTTACATCAAGGTTGCGCGCGGCTTCGGGGATGGGTCCATCGAGATGCCAGCGGACGGCGTCGGCGTAACTTTTGCCGGATGAACGCTCGGAAGCGGCGACTTCGGTAAGTTCAAACCATGGATGAGCAGAAAGAAGTTTTACCAACCGCTGGCCTACCAAACCTGTTGCGCCCAAAACACCTGCACGCCATTTTTTTGTGGTTCCACTTGGCAGGGGACTGAGGGCGTGCTGCGACATGCCGCTCTTATCACCGTTTTCTGAAGGGTGTGCGGTCATGCTGCACCTCCGAACTGCGAGCGGTCGTTTGTGGATGTAGGCGCGCCAATGCGCGTGCCACGAACGTGCGGTTTAAACGTGTTGCGAATCCAGACGGTCATCTCCGTTTCCGCGGCGAGAGGGAGTACATGAGGATGAAGGACCTTTGCGCCGCTGGCGGCTAGCGCGTGGGCTTCATCATAGCTCAGGTCGTGGAGAAGTTTGGCTTCAATGGAGACGTGGGGGTTGGAGGTGTAAATGCCGTCGACGTCGGTCCAGATGACGAGTTCTTCTGCGTCCACGACGTGGGCAATGATGGCGCCGGAAAAATCGGAGCTATTGCGGCCGAGGGTGGTGATGCGTCCGTCGGGAGTCGCGCCAATGAAGCCGGTGACGACGGGGACGAGGCCGGCTTCAAGAAGCGGAAGAAGAGTGGCGCGGCCACGTGCTCGAGTTTCTTCGAGATGAGGCTTGGCATCGCGGAAAGTGTCGCAGGTAAGAACGAAATCGGAGGAAGCGACGGGGACGGCGGCGACACCGGATTTTTCGAGGGCAGCAGCGAAGAGACGCGCGCTGAAGCGTTCGCCGAAGGAGGCAAGGCGATCCGCAAGTTCCGCGGTGGCTGCAACGTAGCCAGTTGACGGGACTTCGTGGAGAAGATCGCGGCTGAGAAGCTGAAGACCGCGGCGGACACGGTCGTGCTGCTCTTCACTGAGTTGCAGATCCTGAAGGACGTTGAAATGCAAATGGACGAGACCTTCGGTCTCATTGCGCGCGTGAGAAAGTTTTCCTCCGGCAAGGGCGCGGGAGACGGAGAGCAGACGATCGGTGACGCCCTTCATCGCGGAGACAACGACGATGACGCTGGCGTCTTGCGCAGCTTCGCGGACCAAGCCAGCGGCGTGCAGCATTCGTTCGGCACCAAGCAGTGAGCTGCCGCCAAACTTGAAGGCGACGACATTCTGGTGAGAGCCTGCCTGGATAGCGCCATGGGCGGCAACGAAGCGCCCAGCTAAAGAACCTTCCGCTTCCACATTTTCCTGCGCGTATTGGGAACTCATGACGTCTGCTCCTGGATTCCGCTGGAGCGTTTCTGGAGGGGGTTTAAAAAGAAGAAACCCACCGCCGGATTCGCTTCAGGCGGTGGGTTGGAAACTTTTTCTAGCTTGCTAGCTGTTTCTCCACGCGCCGGAAGCGAAAATAGTCTTCTTCGCCTTAGTCGAGGTCATCGACATAGACGTCGTAGTGGTAATTCGCTTCGTCGCGATGGAAATCATGCCGAGAAAAGACTAGCACAAGAAAAACGGGACGCAAAGCAGAGATTCGGGGAGAGGGCAAAAGCAGTGTCTAGAAGATTCTGAGGGCTGTGAACAAAACCTCGGGTTCTGGCAGCGGACAACAGGGTCACGTTCGCAGCTCGTCATGTAAGCTGTTTAAAATCAGCACATTAGAGACAGCGACTTATTTCTGTGTGGTGGGTTAGAGGGAGCACGGGTCGGTGGGCGCAGGGTGCGCCTCCGGGGTATTCCAGTAGGAAAGGAAGAAGCTATGAATGCAAGGAAGTGGTTAAGCGGGGTTTTTGCGTTTGCATTGGTTGCCATAGCAGTGGGATGTGGGGGAAACACGACCACCCCGGTGCTACAGACCCAGTCGGGGACTGTGTTTGTATCCGGCAGTGACGCTCCGCTGCCCGGAGTCGTTTCTTTCAAGGTGGTGATTTCCGGCATAAGCGTAGCGGAGGGCATGGGCACTCCGGTGACGGTAACAACCGGTCCGCAAACGGTGGACTTTGCGAGACTGAACGGCCTCCACACGCTGGTGGATTTGAATACGATTCCAGCAGGAACGTATGACACGGTGATTGTGACTCTTGCGAATCCGGAGATTGACTATCTGAATGTAACGAACCCCCAAACGAATCCTCCAACGCGGCCGACGATCAGTTCGCTGACTTCGACAACAACTCCGCCAGCCACGCTTTCGACATCGACGGTGACGATCAGCCTCAGCAGTCCGCTGGTTGTGAGCTCGGGCGATGTCATCGGATTGGGTTTCGAGTTTGACATCCGGAAATCACTGGTAGTCGGTATGAACGGACAGATCACGGGAGTCGTGAATCCGACATTGGACCTGAAAGCAATTACGCCGAGCGATGCGGACGCGTATATCGATGAATTCATCGCGGGCGTGACGACGATCAATGCCGGCGGGAATTCCTTCACGATTCAAGGACCACATGGACGTGCGTTTACCGTGAATGTGAACAGCCAGACCGAATGGGAAGGCACGGAGACCATCAGCGATCTGACCAATACGTCGATTGTTTCGATCTCCGGCACGCTGGACCGGACCGACGGGACGTTCGTAGCGGATACGGTGGCCATCCTTTCGCAGGACAAATTCTTTGCGGGAGGGCTGATCACATACGTAGATCCACCAACGGGCACAGCGCAGGACTTCGATTTGTACGTGCGCGACGTTTTACCTGCGGGAACGGGTTTCACTTCCGGGCAGATTTCGACCATCGACCTGACGGGCAACGAGAAGTATTTCGTCTACTGGATGCACAATGTGTTCGTCAACCCGCATTGGAGCAATATTTTCTTCAACTCTTCGCTACTGGTTCCGGGACAGCACGTGAGCATCGGCGGGCCGTTTAGCAACGGGACCGTGACGGTGAAACGCGTGGGGCTACGGCATGAAGGGCACACGGGCACACTCGTGGCTGGTAGCGCAAATACGGGCACGAGTACCTTTCAGTTCAATTCAAACGGGCTGGCGGGAATATTGTTCAACGGGCCGGTGGTCGTCTACGTGACGCCGTTCACGAGGTTTGGCGGCGGGCTGACGGGCCTGCAGGACTTGACGAACAATCCGACGAATCCGTTGCGGGTGATTGGGATCGTGCTGAAGGATCCGATCAGCGGGCAGCCGGTGTTCGTGGCGCGCAGCGTGACCGAGCTGACGAACTAAGCTAATTAGAAGAGCAGTTCAACCAAAACGGCCATTCCGAGAAATCGGGGTGGCCGTTTTGCTTTTGGGGAATCGCAGGACTGTGTGTGTTTATGTGGCTGGGGAATCAAGCTTCGAAAATCAGGCTGGAGCAGGTAAGGCCAGACTCGGCCTTTTGAAGTTCGGAGATGTCGAGCGGCGTGACGTGGAAGCCGGCGGATTCGATGCGGGCACGAGTTTTGGGGAAGGATGCGGGGAAAATGATTGTGTTTCCGAAGGCCAAGGCATTGGCGGCGGGGGGTTCGGCAGGATCGACGTCGATCCAATCGTAGGCGGAAAAGGGTGTTGGATCGAACCAGGCACGGTTGGCGAGGAGCGTGTCTCGGCCGAGGAAGGTGACGGCGGACTTGAGGTGGAGGCAGCCGGTGACGGGGACGGGGATAACTTCGTAATGGTGAGGAGCGAGGATGGCGGCGAGCTGGCGAATGCCTTCGGCATTGCTACGCTTGGTGAGGCCGACGAAAAGCCGGCGGCCAATGCGGAGAATGTCGCCGCCTTCGAGAGTTCCGGGAAGCGTGACGTACTCGAGTTTTCGAAATTTAGAGATGGCTTGCGCGAGCGTTGCGGCTTCGGGGCGGCGCGACTCTGTGCCGAGCGGAAAAATTACGGCGAGTTCATCGAGGACGATGGCGGGATCCTCGACGAACATGGAATCGGGGAGATCGGGCTCGACGGAGAGAGAAATAATGTGAGCGCCGAGTTTTGCGAGTAGTTGCTCGTAGGCGTGGTGTTGGGCGCGTGCGATTTGGAGGTCGATCGGCTGACGTGGAATGAAGCTCAATTCGCAGCTTACGATCGCGGGGCTGACGGCGCGTGTGATGGCTGTGAGCATGTCGGGAGGGCAAGTGTACACGAGAAAGCGGCGAAGGATTGAAGGCTGGGAGGGAAGCAGATAGACTCGGCGCGCAAGAACGGGCACGGACGAGTTGCGGAGAAGCAGGAGGTTCGATGGAAGCAGAAGCGGGAACGAATTCAACGAGGCGGGGGGTGGCGGTCGCCATCATTCTTTTGGGAGGGGTGGGGCTGTGGTGGCTGGGCGGTAGCGGGGCGGATATCACATCCGCCAAAAGCGCTATGTCAGAAAGCATCCAATCGGAGCAGAAGCGAACGGGAGCGAATGATCCGAGATTGAAGGGGGCGAACCGATTCGAAGACGGTGGCTGGATTTATGTGCATCTCGAGGGCGATGCCGCGGCGCTGGGATTTCAGCATGGATATTTGCTGGGGCCGGAGATTGAGGATGCCTTCATGGCGATCAGCGCGGGCATGACGCATGAGACGCAGCGTGATTGGGCGTTTTTCCGCAAGGCCGCGCACGAAATGCTGTGGCCGAAGATTGATGAAGAGTATCAGCAAGAGTTACAAGGAATCGTGGAAGGCTTGCGCGCGCGCACGAACTCGAAATTGGATGTGGACGACATTGTGGCGATGAATGCGTTTGAAGAGCTGCCGGATTACTACGTGCCCTGGTACAACAAGCAACAGAAAGTGGCACACGCGCCGAATTTGAAGAGTCCGGGAAATTGCAGTGCGTTTGTGGCGACAGGGAGCTGGACGAAAGACGGGAAGATTGTGATGGCGCACAACAACTGGACAAACTATGCGAATGGAGAGCGATGGCGCATCGTGTTTGATATTGCTCCGAAAACGGGCTACCGGATGTTGATGGATGGAATTCCCGGTGTGATTGCGAGCGACGACGATTTTGGCATCAACAGCGACGGGATGATGGTGACGGAAACGACGATTACGCAGTTCGAGGGATGGGACTCCAACGGGAAAGCGGAATTTGTGCGGGCGCGGAAGGCGCTGCAGTATGCGGGCTCGATCGACGAGTACACGAAGATCATGCTGGATGGGAACAACGGCGGGTACGCCAACGACTGGCTTTTGGGCGACAGCAAGACCGGGGAGATCGCGCAACTTGAACTTGGGCTGAAAGCGTACAAGCTGTGGCGGACGAAGGATGGAGAGTTCGCAGGCTCGAATTGGGCGCGCGATCCGAAGGTGATCAGAGCGGATGCGCCGCAATTCGAGCCGAATAATATGGAAACTTCACCGAACGCACGGCGTGTGCGCTGGGATGAGTTGCTGAAAGAGAACAAGGGCAAGATTGACGTGAACGTGGCGGAAAAAATGCTAGGCGATCATGTCGACAGTTATCACCAGAAACCGGAGACGAATGAGCGGACGCTGTGTGGACACGTGGATTCTTCGCCGCGCGGCGTGGACGTGTGGGGATGGGCGCCTTATTTTCCCGGCGGTGCCGTGCAAGCTAAAGCGACGGATTCGGCGATGACCAAGGAGATGAAGCTGGTGGCTCGCGCGGGACATCCATGCGGAGAAGATTTTCTTGCCAAGCCATTTCTCGCGGCGCATCCGGAATATGCGTGGCAGGAATCCTTCCTGCGCGATATGAAGGCTGGCCCGTGGACGGAGTTTCACTCTGGAGAAACGGCAAAGCCGCAAAAAGAAAAGTAAGCCTACAAGTTAGATGTGCTGCTAGCGGCTACGAAAACAGCTGCGCCCCACAGTAGAGAACATCTTATTGTGTCCGCTAGGGCCAGCGCGTGGCTTGAGCGAAATGCGAAATCCAAAGAGTGGTAATGGTGATTCCGGCGCCTAGAAGCATTCCCGCCAGGATCAGGCCGACCACGCCGATGGGTATCCAGAACCCGGAGCGCGTTTCGGCAGGTGCATTCGCGAGGACAGGAATAGCTACTGCGGACGTGTTCTCCGGAACGAGATTCAAAGCAGGCGGCGCGTCGGGGACGTCCGAGGATTCTGATAGAACCACAAGACAGTACCCTTTGCGCGGAATCGTCTCTATATAAAGAGGCTTGTCTGTAGAATCTCCCAGTACTTGACGAAGCTTGTTCACCGTCGTGTTGACGTTGGCGTCGTAGTTGACGTGCGTGTCGGCGGGCCAGAGGCGCTGCCGCAATTCTTCGCGGGTTACGACCTCACCCGGTTTTTCGAGGAGTGCTACAAGGACTTGATAGACCTTCCCCTGCAGCTTTAGACGTGAGCCATTCTTGGTTACTTCCTGACGATGCTGGTCCACCTGAAATGGACCGAAACGCACGAAACGAGGGCCCGAAAGAGGCGCGAAGTTAGGTCGTTCTTCCATCCCGGTGTCTAGCGTTGGGATAAAGTTCGGAGTCATACACCCCATCCTATATAGGCATTAGACGCGGAAATCGCCCAGGTGTTTACTGGAGAATACGAAATTCCCATTAAAAGGTTTCCTTTTTGGCGACAAACAAGTTCAAAAAAAATGAGATGAGAGAGAAAGATGTAGCGGAAGACGATAGAAGGTAAAACTTCTTTGAATATTGAGAAAATATTGAGATTTATTGCTCGAATTTGAACACTTGTCCGCAAATGGGACGCTTCTTTTGTGGTGTAAAATCCAGCAGCGCCAACTGTCGCAGTGATACATGCTGACACCTCGCTTCCCAAAAAAATGCGGGATGAAATGCGAAACTCTTCCCGAGCTTCCCCTTAATAAGAAACCAGATATGCGGATCCGACTCGCCTTTGTCGAGAGGGTACGTCAGAAGACATAAGGCAGCGGACGTGAGGATAGGGGTGAAAACAAAGTGCGAAATCTTTATGTGTGTTTCCAATTGTTGTTCTTCGTGATTGCGATGGAGAAAACAGTTCTGGCAGGACCTCCACAGGGCAAGGCCAGTTCGGCCAGCGAGGCAAGCGAGGCTTACGAGGCACAGGACTGGCTAAAGGCCGCTCGTCTTTACCAAGCGATTGCCGAGAAGGAACCAGGGAATCCGCGCACTTGGTACCGCTTAGGGACTGCTTTGCACGGAATGGGAGAAGACGAGAAGGCCGGCAGCGCGTACAAGACAGCACTCGACGCGGGGCTGCCACCGGCTTTCGGGGAATATCAACTTGGTCTTGTGTACGCTTCCATGCGGGAAAAGGAGAAATCGTTCGAATACTTGAAGAAAGCCGCGGAACACGGGTTCAGCCAATCAGAGCGGCTCGAGACGGACGGGGAGCTTGCTGCGCTTCGAAGTGATGCGCGTTTTGCAGGGCTGGCAGAGAAAGTGAAACGCAACCAGAAACCGTGCGCCTATTCAGCGGAAAATCGCCAATTTGATTTTTGGCTAGGCGAATGGAATGTCGTCGCCACGCAGGGCGAGACCCCGACCGGCACCAGCAAGATTGAACTAATCCTGGGGGACTGCGTGGTGCAAGAAAATTGGACCAGTAGCGGAAACCTGGGCTATACGGGGAAGAGCTACAACATTTATAACCAGTCGTTGAAGCGCTGGGAGCAATACTGGGTGGACAGCGTCGGCGGAAATATTTTCTTTTATGGCGGGTTGAAGGATGGCGTGATGGATTACTGGACAGATGCGATACCGCAGCCGGATGGAAGCAAATTGAAGCGGCATTTGCAGTTTTTCAAGGTCGGGCCGGATACGGTACGGCAGTTCAGCCAGGGATCTACCGATGACGGAAAAACCTGGCACGTGGAATACGACTTCACCTACAACCGGAAAAAATAAATAATTGCGAAGAGGATGACGCTAGTTAGCAGTGCTTGCCGCACTCTTCGGGAGGATCATGATTTCGACACTTGATGGAAACCGCTTGGAACGATAAATGTGCTGCGTCGCTTTTTGAAAGTCAGATTCCTTTGCTTCGAAGATATTGGGAATAAATTTCTGAGGATTCCGGTCATACAGAGGGAACCAAGTGCTTTGGACTTGCACCATGATGCGGTGACCCTTTTTGAAAACGTGGTCCGCCGTGTGCAGGTCGATCGTAAACGGCGTGACTTCGCCTGGCTTGAGAGGCTCCGGTTTCTCAAAGGAGTTGCGATAGCGGCCACGGAAGATCTCGTCGGAAATCATCAACTCGTAGCCAGAGAGTTTCCAGTCCTCGGCGTATTTTTGCGGGTACACATCGATTAGTTTGACGATCCAATCACTGTCGCTGCCGGTTGTGGAGGCGAAGAGCTTGGCAGTGACCTGGCCCGCGAGCGTAACATCCTCCGTTAAGTCGTCGGTTTGCCAAGTCAATACGTCGGGGCGCTCGTCGACGAAGCGCTGATCCTGGACGAGCCAGGTGTACCAGCTCCCAGGATGATCTTCCGGATAGGTCATGTCGACAGGACGATGACGATAAGGCACGGGATGCGCGGGATCGCTCAAGTAGGCGTCGGAAGCTTCAGCGGAATCCGTTTGCGGGGCATCGAAGGATAGTTTTCCGTTCTCGTGAAAATAGAGGTTTTTGGTTTGCGCTTCGCGCGGGGGCCAGGAATCAAATTGCACCCAGCTGTCGCTGCCAGTTTGGAAGAGCAATGCTTCCTTGAGCGGCAGGACGCCTTTGTCCTTCAGCCAATATTCAAACCAGGGAAGCTCCACCCTTTGACGAAAATAAACGCCTGTGTCGCTGCCAAAAGGAATTTCACCCAGCGACTTGCCCGGGCCGCCGCCCCAGCCGCCATGATTCCAGGGACCGGCGACGAGATAGTTGAGATGTTTTGAATCGGATTTTTCCAGACGCGCGTACGTGGCCACGGGACCGTAAAAATCCTCCTGGTCCCACCAACCGGCGACATTGAGATTCGGGACGGTCGGTTCCTTCAATCCGTAGGCAACCGCGTGACGCTTCCAAAAATCGTCGTAACTTGCGTGCGCGACGAATTCGTTCCACGTCGGCAGTTTTCCGTGAAAATATTTTATGTTGGCATTGGAGAGCGCGCCGAGGCGGAGATAGAAATCGTAAACGTCAAAGCGGTCGAACGCAAAACTGAAATTTTCGTTGGAAGATTCCAGTAGCGCGGTGTATTCGAACGCGTAGCTCAAGCGAAAGGCGCCGTTGTGAAAGAAGTCGTCGCCAAGCCAGGTGTCGCCCATGCAGGCCTGTTCGGAGACGGCTTTTAGGGCTGGATGCGGATTGATCATTCCCATGGTGACCAGGAAGCCGTCATAGGAAATACCGTCGAGGCCCACTCGGCCATTATTGTTCGGGACATTTTTCACGAGCCAATCGATGGTGTCATAAGTATCGGTGCTTTCATCCACACCTTTGGCGTCGCTCGGGTCATGCAGCGGGCGTAGCATGACGAACTTGCCTTCCGAGCCATAGCGACCGCGAATGTCCTGAAATGCAAAAATGTAACCCTCTGGAACCATGTCGGCGTACCGATAAATCATGTTGCTGATGCCCCCGCCAGCGCTAGAGATTCCATACGGAGTGCGATTCATGAGAATCGGCAGAGGAGCTGTGACGTTCTTTGGCACATAAAATTCGGTATGCAGCTTGACGCCGTCGCGCATGGGAATCATGACTTCAGTTTTATTGAACAGCGTCGAAAAATCGGGACGCTGACGCTGAGGAGAGGCTCCAAAGCGCGGCACAAACACAAGTCCAGCCACAGCAATGAGAATGGATACGCCGACAGATTTGCGAATGGAACGCATGGAGACTCCGTGTGGGGTTACGTGAATATTTGGCATTCGTCAACGAAGCCGAGAATACCACATCGGAAAGTGTAAGCGTTGGCTAGACAAAATCGCCCACGCGGAAAAACATCATTGCTAGTTGCCGGAAGCTGCCGGAGCCAGTGAAATCACGACGCCCGAGGGATATTCCTTTGAACGATAGATTCGCTGAGTGGCTTTCTGGTAGTCGGATTCCTTCGCCTCGAAAATATTGGGGACAAATTTCTGCGGATTACGGTCAATGATAGGGAACCAGGTGCTTTGCACCTGCACCATGATTCGGTGGCCCTTTTTGAAGACGTGATTCGCGGTGTGCAGATCGATAGTGAATGGTGTGATGGCATCCGGCGTGATGCGTTCCGGTTTTTCGAAGGATTTGCGAAAGCGGCCGCGGAAGACTTCGTCGGCAATCATCAGTTCGTAGCCGGAAAGTTTCCACTCGTCGAGATATTTTTCGGGATATACATCGATCAGCTTGACGATCCAGTCGGAGTCACTTCCTGTGGTGGACGCAAAGAGTTTCGCCGTCACGCTTCCGGTCACGGTCATGTCTTCAGTGAGCCCCTGAGTCTGCCAGGTGAGCACGTCCGGCCGACTGTCAACGAACCGCTGGTCTTCGACGAGCCAAGTGGGCCAGCCGCCGGGATGATCATCGGGATAGGTCATGTCGATCGGTCGATGGCGGTAAGGAACAGGATGCGCCGGGTCGCTGACGTAACTGTCAAAAGACTGCGGAGTGGCCGCTTGTGGCGCGTCGAACGAAAGCTTGCCGTCTTCGTGGAAATAGAGCTCGCGGGTCGCCGCATTGTGCGGAGGCCAGGAATCAAACTGCACCCACTTGTCGCTTCCTGTTTGAAACAGAAGGGCTTCCTTGAGCGGCAAGCTGCCTTTGTTCTTGAGCCAATAGGCAAACCACGGCGCTTCAATTTTTTGGCGGAAATAGAGTGAGGTGTCGCTGCCGAAGGGGATGGCGCCAAGCGACTTACCCGAGCCTCGCCCCCAGCCGCCATGATTCCACGGGCCGGCAACAAGGTAGTTCAGATGGTCGGGATCGTTTTTTTCGAGGAGTTCATAGATCTTCATCGGGCCGTAGGCATCCTCCTGATCCCACCAGCCCGCGACGTTAAGATTTGGAACTTTTGGTTTAGTCAGGATGTAAGGCATGGCTTCGCGTTTCCAGAAGGCGTCGTAATTCGGATGAGCCACAAAATCCTTCCAGGTGGGCAGTGTCCCGTGAATGTAATTCTTATCGGCGTTGGAGAGAGCGCCGAGCCGCAAATACCACTCGTAGGTGTCGAACTGATCGAACTTAAAGGCAAAATTCGTTTTGCCGGTCTCCATCATCGTGGAGTATTCGAACCCGTAGCTCAGGCGGAATGCGCCATTGTGATGAAAATCGTCTCCGAGATACATGTCCGCTGGGGACGCTTGCTCGGAGACAGCTTTGAGCGCAGGGTGCGGCTCAAGCATGCCCATCACTGTGAGCCAGCCGCCGTACGATATCCCAACGAGGCCAGCGCGGCCGTTGTTATGTGGAACGTTTTTCACGAGCCAGTCGATGGTGTCGTAGGTGTCGGTGCCTTCGTCGATGGCTTTCGGATCTTTCGGATCGCGAACGGGGCGCTGCATCACGAAGGTACCTTCGGAGCCGTAGCGGCCGCGTATGTCC
Organism: uncultured Acidobacteriota bacterium; assembly: GCA_963718785.1. Taxonomy (GTDB): domain Bacteria; phylum Acidobacteriota; class Terriglobia; order Acidiferrales; family UBA7541; genus Acidiferrum. The sequence continues at coordinate 1,097,604 of CAVQZW010000002.1, forward strand.
TGGAAGACGAAGATATAGTCGTCGGGAATCATTTCCGCATAGCGCGCGAGGATGCGGCTGTAGCCCTTTTCATCGTCATGGATGCCATAGGGCGTTCGCTCAATGACGATCGGGAGCGGCTCGGTGGAATTCTTCGGCGCGTAGATTTCCGTGTGCAGCTTAGTGCCGTCGCGCGTGGTAATCATGACATCCGTCTTGTCAAAGAGCAGCGAGTAGTCCGGCGGATTCGGCGCTTGAGCGCGCCCGCTTAGCAAAAACAGAACCAGGATGGCTAAAGCCCACAAATAAATTCTGCTCTTCCACAAAAAACGCGCAAATCGCATGACATTCTCCCACGATGGACTAAAGCCCGGATCGGCTGGCCGATTCTGGATGAGGATAGTACATAAAACGGGTAGTGGCGCAGACATTCCTGTCCTGACTAGTCCTTTAGGCCGGTAGGGGCAAAAGACGACCAAGAAGGTCTGTCCCACCTGCGGCTCGTCTGCTAAACTATAGCCTGCTCGACCACACCTGAGAACAGAGGAGATTCGTCCGGGCTGCTGGTTGTTTCAGCAGCTATTTTTGTCTTTAAAGAGATTGCCAGTGGCAGTCCATAGACCGACGTAGAAATCATGAGCCAAAATATTCGCAACATCGCTATTATCGCGCACGTGGACCACGGCAAAACGACGCTGGTCGACGCTATGCTGAGGCAAAGCGGAATTTTTCGCGCGAACGAAGCCGTAGTGGAACGCGTGATGGATTCCAACGACCTGGAACGCGAGCGCGGAATTACCATTCTCGCAAAAAACACGGCGCTTTTCTTTCATAACACGAAGATCAACATTGTCGACACGCCAGGCCATAGCGATTTTGGCGGAGAGGTCGAGCGCGCTCTACGCATGGTGGATGGAGTCGTCGTGCTCGTAGACGCCAGCGAAGGGCCACTGCCGCAGACGCGTTACGTATTGCAAAAAGCGCTTGCCGCCAAGCTGCCACCGGTAATTGTCCTGAACAAGATCGACCGGACCGACGCACGCGCAAAAGAAGTGCTCGACGAGATTTATGACCTGTTTATCGACCTGGATGCGACCGAAGACCAACTCGACTTTCCCGTCGTCTACACGAACGCGCGGGAAGGAGTAGCGCACCGGCAAATCGGAGACAGTTCGAAGGATTTGCTTCCGCTTTTTGAAACCATCGTGAAAAGTATCCCTGCGCCGCCGGGCGATCCCGAGGGCGTGCTGCAGATTCAAGTCATGAATTTGGATTACAGCGATTTTCTCGGGCGTATCGCGATTGGACGCGTGTTTAACGGCACATTGAAGCGCGGCGAGGAAGTAGGCATCAGCAAGCTCGACGGAAAGATGATATCGACTCGCATCACCAAGCTCTACACCTTCCGAGGGTTGGAACGCGATGAAGCGGAAGCGGTCGGCGCGGGCGATCTTGTGGCCATTGCGGGGGTGGAAGGGATTCAGATCGGCGAAAGCATTGTCGACCTGGCCGCTCCTCTCCCTCTTGAGCCTCTGTTGATTGATGAGCCGACACTCGCCATGATTTTTACCGTGAATAGCAGCCCTCTTTCTGGAAAAGAAGGCAGCTATTTGACGTCGCGCGACCTCCGCGACCGGCTGGCAAAAGAGTTGCTGACCAATGTTTCGATTCGCGTGGAAGACACCGACACGCCTGAATCGTTTCGCGTGTTGGGGCGGGGTGAATTGCAGCTCGCCATCCTGATTGAAACCATGCGGCGCGAAGGCTTCGAGCTGATGGTGGGCAAGCCGGAAATCGTCGTGCGCACTGAAAATGGCAAGAAGCTCGAGCCACTGGAGCGCCTGGTTATCGACGTGCCAGAAAGTTTTATCGGCATCATTTTAGAAACACTGGGCAGCCGGCGCGGCGAAATGCTCAAGATGAGCAATCACAATTCCGGCCGCGTTCGGATGGACTTCAAGATTCCTTCGCGTGGGCTGATCGGCTTGCGCAGCCAGTTACTTACCGACACACGCGGCACCGCGTTGATTCACTCGATTTTCGACGGCTGGACGGACTATGCGGGAGAAATGGCGCTGCGGCCGACCGGCGCACTGGTCGCCGATCGCCCCGGACCATCGACGGCGTTTGCGCTGTGGAACCTTCAAGAGCGCGGCGAGCTATTCATAGGCCCCGCGATCGAAGTCTACGAAGGCATGGTGATCGGAGAGAATTCGCGCGAGCAAGACATGGAAGTGAACGTAACTAAGGAAAAGAAGCAGACGAACATGCGTTCTTCCAGCGCGGATGAAGCTATTCGCCTGATTCCGCACCGCGAACTCAGTCTCGAGCAAGCGATCGAGTTTATCGCCGACGACGAGTATGTCGAAATTACGCCGAAATCGATTCGCCTTCGGAAAAAAGTTTTGCAAGCCAACAAGCGTCCGCGCCGCTGGCAGGAAATCCGCGCCAGCCACGAAGCCACGCGCTAACGATTGCCTTTTGAAGCAGCTATTTGTGGGCTGACTTCTCCAATAGTTCCGCAAGGTATTGCTTCCAGATCTCGGCCCAGGTGTGCGTGCCATGGCCGTGCGTATTTTCACTGGCGGGAATCAGGACGAATTTTGCATTCTGTATCTTCGTAACCTCGCGCTCGGCGATTCCCAGATCCGGTGGGTTGATGAAGTCGTCGCCGGAATTGATGTACATCACCTGCGCTTTGATTTTGCTGAGTTGCGTTGAGGGATCGTAGTTGCGCGACGCGTTCACTTGATACAAGAAATCGTTGGCGTCCAGCGCGGCAAAACGCGCGTGAAAGAAATCGTCGAGATATTTGTCGGCGGCCTCGCGCGTCGGCAGGGCCTTCTGCATGGGAATTGGCGCTGCTCCCGCGATCAACAGAAAATCCAACGCTGTCCGCAGAGCCTGCTTAGGTTCTTCTTTGTACTCGCCGCCCATCCACGCCGGATCTTCGCGTATCGCATCCATCACCATCTTGCGCCAAATGCGGTTGCGCCCTGCTATCTGCACCGGCGCGCAGGCCAGCGGCATCAGCGCGTCCATAAAATCCGGATACGTCTCGCCCCACACAAAAGAGTGCATGCATCCCATGGAGGTGCCCAAAATTAGCCGCAAGTGATTGATGCCCAGCCCCTCGCTGACAAGACGGTAGTGTGCAGCGACCATGTCGTCATAGTCGTATTGCGGAAAATGCGCGTGCAGGCCGTCGCTAGGCTTGGACGATTTTCCGTGGCCGATGCCGTCCGGAAGAATAATGTAGTAGCGCGCCGCATCGAGAAGCCGCCCGGGACCAAACAGAACCCCTGCAAATTGGGGTTGGAAGAATTGCTGCCCTGTTCCGCCAGTTCCGTGAAGAATCAGCACCGCGTTCGTCGTGCGACCCGCCGCATCTTTTATCGGTTTTCCGAGCGTCGTGTAATGAAGCCGCAATTCCGGCAGCGACTCGCCGGAATGAAATTGAAAACCGTGAACAACGAAGTCGCCTTCCGTAGCTGCAGGGCTAGTCGGCTGCTGAGCCACGCAGGGGATGGCGCCAATCATCAAGAACGGAACCGCAGTAAGTATAAAGAGACGCAAGCGCTGAAGCATGTCTCACCTCGAAGAACCAAAATCTATCACGGTTCCTCGAGCAGAGCTTCCTACTTCCCTCTCCGAGATCGCTTGTGTTGACGCGCGGCTGTGAATAGACTGCAACTCGCTGCTGACACTCCTTGCCTGCGAGGTGGTTTGATGCGACGAATTCTATTGCTATGCTTGTCACTCTTGCTCTTACCATCTCCATCACGGAGTCAGGCAAGACCTAAACTTGCTCCTGCGGTGACCGTTTTCGTGAAAGAAGACGCACCAGTCCTAGTTCTGGCCCATGTGCGCGTGGTGGATGGCACAGGCGCCGCCTCGCGTGCCGATCAAACGGTGATCATTGCAAACGGAAAAATTGTCGCTCTGGGAGATTCAGGCACGACTAAGATTCCCGATGGCGCCAAAGTGCTTGATCTTGCCGGCCGCAGCGTCATTCCCGGTCTGGTCGGCATGCACGACCACATGTTTTATCCTTCTCCCGGAGGAGGACTCCCACTCTATCCCGAGCATGCCTCGAGTTTTCCCCGGCTCTACCTCGCAGGCGGCGTCACTTCGATACGAACTACGGGCAGCCTCGAACCCTACGCTGATCTTGAACTCAAGCAAGCGATCGACGCGGGAAAAATCGCCGGTCCAAAAATTCACGTTACCGGCCCGTATCTCGAAGGCGAAGGCGCCTTTGCGTTGCAGATGCATCAGCTCAAGGACGCGGAAGACGCGCGCCAGATGGTCGAATTCTGGATCGCGCGCGGCGCGACCTCTTTCAAAGCGTATATGAACATCACCCCGGACGAGCTAGCCGCCGCCGTTAAAGCCGCGCACGCGCACGGCATCAAAGTGACGGGCCACCTTTGCTCGATCGGTTTTCGGGAAGCGGCAGCACTCGGCATCGACGACCTGGAGCATGGCATCGAAGTGGACACCGAATTTCTTCCCGACAAGAAACCAGGAGTATGTCCCAATCCGCAGGCAGCAGCTAAAGCGCTGCTCTCGGTCGATATCTCGAGCAAGCCTATGCAGGACATGATTCACGATCTGGTGGCGCATCATGTCTCCATCACTTCCACGCTGCCTGTCTTCGAAACTTCCGTGCCTGGACGCGCTCCGCTCGATTCACGCGTGCTGGACGCCATGACTCCCGAGGCGCGCATCGCCTATCTGTCAAGACGCGCGCGTGTGTCCGACAATGCGGCAACTTCGGACTCGCCCGCCATCTTCAAGAAGGAGTTGGAATTCGAGCACGAATTTTCAAAGCAAGGTGGCCTTCTGTTGGCAGGTCTTGACCCGACTGGTTACGGCGGTGTGATCGCCGGCTTCGGAGACCAACGCGAGGTCGAGCTGCTCGTGGAAGCAGGATTCACACCCGTCGAAGCCATTCACATCGCAACGTCCAACGGAGCGCAATTTCTCGGTGAGCTGGACACGATCGGCACACTCGCCGTGGGAAAGGCGGCCGACATCGTCGTAGTGCAGGGAGATCCCTCGGCCAACATCAAGGACATCGAGAAAGTGGAGTTGGTCTTCAAGGATGGCGTCGGTTATGACTCGGCCAGATTAATCGACTCAGTGAAAGGAATGGTGGGTTTGCGTTAGCGGTAGCCGCACAAACACAGACGGAGGAGCATCCGTCACAGCTTAGGGTAGAAGAACTTTTCCGTCCCCACTTGGCAAAGCTAGCCCAACCTCGTGCGCTAGCGTCGGCGCCACATCGCGCATGTCAATCATGCCAAGCGACTTGCCTGCCGGAACGCCCGGGCCAACCAAAAAGAAGGATGCGTGCAGGTCGGGCAAGTCTGGCATCGCTCCATGCGTTCCTCCGACTTTTATTTTGGAAAGCACAGGACCGTCAGTGGTTGACCCCGTTCGCCACCCAGGCTTCAGCCCGGCAAAAAAGGTTGCCGGCGGATAACCGCCGCGCTTGTGAAGTTCATCCCCCTCCAGAATGCGGTCGACCCCATTCGCCGGATCGCTCGCAATTTTGGCGAGAAGTTCTCGTACTTGAGAGATAGTCGCTGCGTCATTGGGATCCTTTAGCATGATCGCCGCGGAGCCGCCCGTCACCCATGGCATCGCTTTCCAGTCGGTGATTTTGCCTTTGTCATTGACAGCAATGAGCTTCGCATCGCGAAACAGCGGGAACAGATTCAATTGCGCATCCGTCCGGACAAACCCGTGGTCCGAAACCACCGCGACATAAGCCCGGCCCGGAGCAAGCCGCTCCGCCGTCGCGCGGATCCTTCCAATCGTGGCATCAATCGTCTCAAGCACAACGATGGACTCAGGACTGAATGGCCCTGTCTCGTGTTCGATGTGATCGAGCGCACTCAAATGCAGCGTTAGCAGCGCGGGATGTTTTTTCTCCAGGATCCATTCTGTAAACCGCCCTCGGCTTTCATCCGCTTGTGCTGACGTGTCGATTCCTCCGCGATATTCGCCAAGCTCCGCCTTGGCCTCCTCCAGCAATCCGCGCGTCGAAACAGCGCGCAGCAGCTTGGCATCATCCGGTGTACTCGCACGCCAAAATTCAGGAATGTTCCAGGTTATATGCGCGCCAACCGTGACGGGCCATTGGATACTCGCAGTCGTCCGTCCTGCCGCGGCAGCAATATCCCACAGCGTAGGCACACGAATGTCTTCCGTGTACCAATACCAGCCTGCCTGATTCTGCTGCAGCGGATCAAACGTAGTGTTGGCAAATATTCCGTGCTTCGCCGGCCAGACCCCGGTCACGAGCGTCGTGTGGCTGGAATAGGTTACCGTTGGCACGACTCCGACCACTCCTTCGGCGTATGTTCCCTCTTTCAGAAACCGCCTCAGATTCGGTATCTTTGCGCCGTGCGCGTCTGCCTCGGTGATGTAGTCGGGGCGCATGCCATCCACGGAGATCATTACGAGCAAAGGCGGCGCTTGCCCCTGCGCTCGCGTACAGGCCGCGAAAAAGAAAACAGCAGCGAACACCAAAAGGCACAGGTCAAAATGCGCGAACGGCCGCTGCAAATGAATGGTCCGGAAATCGTTAGACTTGTTCATGGTGCGCAAAAGCATACTCCAATCCTCGATGAGGATTTTACAAAGTCGTCACACAAGGATAAATTGGATGTTAATGGGTCTGGACGGCGCGGGTGGGCAGTATCTCATTTGAAACTGTTCTCCGCGCAGGGAATGTTGTAAAGTCTAACGCCCCTGTGCAATCCGCTGCTGAACCATTTTCTTGAAAGGGCTCAGCAAACTGGTAGCGCTCTCGGGCGGAGCTTTCACACAGAGTCAAAGGTGGAATACGTGAATATTGGACCCTCGAACGGGGCCTCAAACGGGCAGTGCACGATTGCCGCAACCGCAACTGCTCTGCCGCCCTACACGATGACCCGCGAAGAAGTGAAGTACTACATGGGGCGCGTGTTTGACATACCAGACCGGCGGCTGGAAGCGCTGATGTCTATCGCGGATAACGCGCAGGTGCACAAGCGCTACTCGATATTTCCGATCGAATATACCGTCGAGCCGCGTCCGCTTTCGAAAACCAACGAGGAATACATCGAGCACGCCGTAAAGCTCGGCCGCCAGGCGGCGGAAGAGTGTTTACAACGCGCAGGCGTGCGCGCGGACGAAGTGGACCTTATCATCACCGTTTCCTGCACCGGCTTCATGATCCCCTCGCTGGATGCCCACCTCATCAATCTCATGGGCTTCCGCTCGAATGTGCGCCGCATGCCTTTCACCGAACTCGGCTGCGCAGCTGGAGCGATGGCTCTTGGCCGCGCTGCGGACTATTTGAAAGCCAATCCGGGCGGCAACGTCTTGATCATCGCCGTGGAGCTTCCTTCGCTCACGTTTCAGCGAAAGGACATCTCGCAGGCAAATTTGATCTCTTCTATTCTGTTTGGCGACGGAGCGGCTGCCGTCCTGGTCAGCGGAAAAGCAGTGAAAGGGCCCAAGATACTTGTCTCCGAAACCTACACCTTCCCCGATTCTCTGGGTGCCATGGGCTTCGACTTGCGCGATTCAGGATTCCACATTTTGCTCTCCAAAGACGTCCCCGAAATGATTGGCGAAAAAATTCGCGGCCTCGTGCATGGTTTTCTCGATCGCCAAGGGCGCAAACAGGAAGACATTAAAGGATGGATCCTGCATCCGGGCGGCGCGCGCCTCCTGGGCAATGTCGAAAAGGAATTGGGGCTCTGCAAGTGTGACACGCAACCTTCCTGGGATATCCTCGGCAACGTGGGCAACCTCTCCAGCGCCACAATTCTCTTCATCCTGCAGGAGTGGCTGCAAAAACGGCCTCTGAAAACGGGTGAGTATGCGATGGCTGCGGCTTTCGGCCCGGGGTTCAGCGCTGAATTTCTTTTGCTGCAATGGAACTGAGCGTCATCGCGTTTCTGGGCCTGCTTGTGGCCGTGGCCCTGCTCCGCATCGTCGAGTTGCAAATTTCTCGCCGTCATCAGCAGGAAATGATCGCGCGGGGCGCCGCAAAAGTAAAAGAACCGAGATTCCGCTGGATGGTCCTGCTTCACACGGCTGTGCTCATCGGCGCTGCGCTTGAGGTCGTCCTCCTTCATCGCCCGTTCATCCCCCTTCTCGCCGCGATGATGTTTGTGATATTTCTCGCCGCGAATGTCGTTCGATGGTGGGTGATCCGCACGCTAGGCAATCATTGGAACGTCCAGGTAATGGATTCCACCAGCCTCGGTGTTATCTCTTCCGGACCGTTCCGCTACGTGCGCCATCCGAATTACGCGGCTGTTTTTGCGGAAATGTTTGCGCTGCCTTTGATCCACACCGCATGGATCACTGCGATCGTCGGCTCGCTCGCTCACATCGCCGTTCTATCGATGCGCCTCTCCACCGAAGAGCGCGTTCTGCTGGCCAATCCCGAATATCAAGCTACGATGGCCAATAAACCGAGATTCATCCCCGGCGTTTTTTGAAACGGAATGAGTGAGATTTTCGTCAGACATTCATCTCAGCGTCTTATGTGTTTCTCCGCATTCGAACTGCTGATGCGCTAGAATTCAAATCCCGGACTGTCCCGACCGGCAAACTTCCACAAAAGGCGGTGGCGTGTGTTTCAACAGGACCTATTAAAAGGCCGGGCGATCTTCTTAACGGGTGGCGGAACCGGGTTGGGCCGCTCCATGGCGTTGCGGTTTGCCGAGCTTGGTGCGCGGATGTTCCTTGTCGGCCGCCGCGAGGAACCGCTCAAGGAAGTTTGCTCCGAAATTCACCGCGCGGGAGGCTCCGCTGCGTTCACCACCTGCGACGTTCGCGATTACGGTGCGGTGGAAGCCGCCGCCGAAAAAGCCGAACAGCAATTTGGCCGCATCGACACGGTCGTCAACAATGCCGCTGGAAATTTTATCGCTCGCACTGAAAAACTTTCTCCTAACGCGTTCAACACCGTCGTAGGCATCGTCCTCAACGGCTCGTTCCACTGCACGCAAGCCTTCGCTAAACGCTGGATTGGTCAAAAACTCGGCGGCAACGTTCTGAGCATCGTCACGACGTATGCTGCCGCCAACAGCGGTTCGGGTTTCGTTGTGCCTTCGGCCTGCGCAAAAGCCGGCGTCCTGGCGATGACCACTTCGCTGGCTGTTGAGTGGGCCAAATATCATATCCGACTCAACGCCATTGCACCCGGACCCTTTCCTACCGAGGGAGCCTGGTCGCGTTTGATGCCTTCAAGACAATTTGAAGAACACGCCAAGGACAAACATCCCATGAAGCGCTTCGGCCGTCACGAAGAGCTGGCCAATCTCGCGGCGTTTCTCGTCAGTGATATGGCCGAGTACATCAACGGCGAGTGCGTTGTGATCGACGGCGGCCAGTGGTTGCGCGGTGCGGGCGAGTTCAACGACCTGCTCATGCTGCCGGAGGCCGCTTGGGATGCGCTCGAAGCCGCTCGCACCAAGAAATCGTAACTCAGCTATTCCGGTAGAGCGCGTTTGCGCAGTTCCACACGCATCTTCACGTCCCCGAGCGTCAGGCCGTTCGCTTCGGCGTGCACGCTCACTTCTTGCGGCTCGGAGTTTTTTGGCGGTGGATCGCTGAGCACGGGGAGACTAATTTCTATGCGCGCGGCTCCCGTTTGGCTCGGTCCAACCACGAATTTCAGAGAGCCCGTTTGCAAGCTCCATCCGGCCGGAAGACTCACGGAAAGCGTGAATTCTCTCGACTCTGCGGTTTGATTGTGAAGCCACAAAGGAATCACGAATGTGCCGCCTGCTTGTTGAGCTATTTCCGGCGGCTCTGGATGTGGTAGATGTGTCAGTCCGTGCGCACGTCGAAATTCTGCGTAGTAGTTCCATGGTCCGGCAAGTTCAATGGAAATCTCCGGTTGTGCAGGTGCAGAGGCCACCTCAGGCCTCGCAAATCGGATCGCATCCGCCGTGATGCCTTCAAAAACATCTCCGGTTACGCTTCCGCCCACGAGTGACTTCCCGCGGACAAAGCTGATCCCGCTGCTCCAGAAACTATCCGACGTGACCATTTTCTCTATCTGCGCCTCATCCATCTTGGCAAGCGAGTCGATAAAACTCTTCGCCTGCGTTTCATGCCTGCGAAAAGATTCCAAAGCCACGCGCCAATAGGCCTGTTTCGCCGATTTGGAGATTTCTTTTACGGAATACTTGGGACCTTTGTCCCGAAAAATATCTTCCTTGTCCGCGTCCGGAAAGTAATAGATCTTCTTGGGCTGCCAGGGACGCAGATTCTCCATGTAGGGTTCCAGACGCCTCAGCGGTGCTGCAACCTGTTCGGGAAACACTGTAGGATCGCCTGCGAGATCAAACGCCTCCGTCGCAAGAACCCCTGCCGCCTGATGATCTCCGTGGTCCTCGCCGATAAACGTCCCGGGCAAGAAAGTCAGAATGACTTCCGGCCGAGTGATTCGCACAATCCGCACGAGATTTTCGAGCGCCACTCCGTGGTCCCAGTTCGCCAGCGATTGCAAAACGTCTTGCGAGGCCGTGTCTTTCCCACCCAAAAACCATACTTTGTCGATTCCCAACACCGCGTTCGCGCGCCGCGCTTCAATCTCGCGAATCTCCCCAAGCGCTGTGGCCTGTTCCGCACCAGCCTCATTTGCGCCACTGCTCCCCCGCGTCCCATACACCACCGCAACGCGCTTCCCCTCATCAATAGCCCGCGCCAGATAGGGTGTGGCTGCTCCTTCGTCATCTGGATGCGCCACCACAAGCAAAATGTCAGCCTTGTAGCGCTCATCCGCCGACAAAATCCGCGTCGGCGCCTGTGCCGCAACGGCCTCCATATTCCATAAACAGCTCATGATGCCGAGTATCGCGAGCCAACTCAGTTGATTTGAGACGCGTCTTTTCAGCCGGTGTGTTCTTAACTGGGAGAGAGACGTGGCAATCACGGAGACGGGAGCCATTTCAAAGGGTGGATGCATCGAAGAATTCTATATCGAATCGCCGGAAATCTCCCACAAGCCGTGCCCGGAAACCATTGGAATGCGGCAAACTGGAAGTCAGCCTGGTGCTTCCCCTCTCAACGTTTGGGGCGTCTATACTAGCGCGATGGCTAGGCTTACTTTCCTCTGTGCCCCTCTGATCGCCGCGCTGGCCACACCCCAGGCACAACAAAAAGCTCCAGCAGAGGCGCCGCCGCCGGTTTTACAGGCCGGCGTGCTTCTCCCTAAAGTTTCCTCTGCAACTCAGCCCGAACAAAGCTATGCGCTCTACATCCCCTCCCACTACTCCCCCGAGAAAAAATGGCCGATTGTCTATGCTTTCGATCCCGCCGCCCGTGGAAGCATGCCTGTCAAATTGATGAAAGACGCCGCCGAGCGCTACGGCTACGTCGTTGCCGGCTCCAACAATTCGCGCAACGGCGCATGGAAGCCGGAAGCTGACGCCGCCCAGGCGATGTTTCAAGACACCCATGCGCGTCTATCGATCGACAACAATCGCGTCTATTTCGCCGGCTTCTCCGGTGGCGCTCGCCTTGCTTCGACGCTCGCGCAACGCTGCAATTGCGCCGCAGGCGTGCTCTTGAACGGTGCGGGCTTTTCGCCTTCCTCGCCGCCGGTGGCCAGTGCAACGTTTTCTGTCTTCGCTGCTGTCGGCACTTTCGATTTCAACTATGGCGAGGTTCTCGATCTCGATGCGACCCTCGGATCGCTTCACTACTCTCATTCTCTTCGCCGGTTCGACGGGCCCCACCAATGGGCTCCCGCCAGCGTCATGGACGAAGCGCTGGCCTGGTTTCGGTTGATCGCTATGAAGGATGGCCGCGAAGAACGCGACATGACTTTCGTAAAGTCCCAAGCTGAGGAAGTAGAGAAACGGGCGAAGGCTCTGGAACTCGCCGGCGATCCTTACGGCTCTTGGAAGGAATATCGTCAGGCCGCGGACACGTTTGACGGCCTCGGCGAAGCTCCCTCTTTTCGCGAGCGTGCCGTCGCCATGGAAAAAGAGAAAGCCGTTCGCGACGGCGCGAAACGTGAACAGCAGGACTTCGAAGAGCAAACGCGCCTAAGTGCAACTATCTCCGCTGGACTCGCCGCGCTTCGTCAGGACGCTCCCAATCGTGCCGACACCCGCAGCGACGTCGAGCGGCAGATCCTCGAACTCCGCAGCCTTTCCGAGCATGAGAAAAACCCGCAAAAACTCCGCGTCGCCAAGCGTGCCTTAGCCGGCATTTTCGTTGAAGCCATGGAAACCGGCCAGGAGCGGCTCGAAGCCAAGGATGTCTCCCACGCGCGAACCTACTTTGAACTCGCCGCCGACGCCGACCCTGATTCCGTTTGGGCGCTCAGTCAGGTTGCCATAACACGCGCCCTCGACGGCGACCGCAAGGGCGCCTTGGACGCCCTCCGACGCGCCAAAGAAAAGTCCAAAGATCCTTCTGCCTTCGCGGCGTGGCTGAAGGAAGAGTTCGCTTTCGCTAAGCTCCGCGATACCCGCGAGTTCCAAGCTCTACTTCCGACTCCGGATTCCCAGCCTTAATGGGAGGCTTCCAGGTTCCCATCAACATTATCCGAATCGATCAAATTGTTGTCCTACTCATGTGGGGTCGATAGAAATATTGACATACATCTAGATCTATCGATATCATAGGGCAGGCACTCGTCAGTGGAAACCGTTAAAGTCTCTCCAAAATTTCAGGTCGTGATCCCCAAGAAGGTCCGCGAAAGCCTCAATCTCGCGCCCGGCCAGCAGCTTGACGTCTACGTGCTTGACGGAACCATCCACCTTCATCCTCCTCGCTCTATCAAGGATCTGCGAGGAGCGGCGCTCGGCATGAAATGGAAAGACGACTACCGTGACCACTCCGAGCGTTTCTGACCCAGTTCTTGTCGACTCCTCGGGATGGCTCGAATACATCACCTCCGATTCAAAAGCCGATGTATTCGCTCCTTATCTCGAGAGTCAACGGCCAATCCTGGTTCCTGCAATTGTTTTGTACGAAGTCCGCAAGCTTCTCCTCCAGCGGCAGCCAAAACCCATCGCTGACATCTTTGTCTCACACGCTCTTCGCCACACTGTCGTTCCTATCGACCAGGAAATTGCCCTCTCGGCTGCCGTTTTCAGTATTCAACATGAGCTGCCAATGGCTGATGCGCTCATCTATGCGGTGGCAGAAAAATTCGGCGCAGAGTTGATAACATCGGACGCCCATTTCAAGGGACTGCCGCAAGTCACTTTACTCTAGATAAATCTTCGCTTGGTTCCCGGCTTGACCACGTCGCAACCCGCCGATAAGCTTAGTGTTCTCCTTCCAGGTGAGCTAATCATGGAGCAAGTGCAAGTCACATTGCCGGACGGCAAGGTTCAAGAGGTGCCCAAAGGCACGACTCCAGCGGAAATCGCGCGCAAAATCTCCCCTCGGCTGGCCGACGCGGCACTAGTAGCCCGCGTCACCGCCACCAACGGAACTCCTCTGCCCAACGCTCCCGATCTGGGTGAACTGATCGATCTTCGCCGCCCGCTCGAAGAAAACGTCAAGCTGCAGATCCTCACGGAAAAAGATCCCGACGCTCTCTTCGTCTTCCGCCATTCCGCCGCGCACTTGCTCGCCGCCGCTGTGATGGAGTTGTACCCTAACGTCAAACTGGGCATCGGCCCGCCTACCGATACCGGTTTTTTCTACGAATTTCTCCGAGAAGAGCCTTTTACGCCGGATGATCTCGCCAAGATCGAGAAAAAGATGCACGAGCTCGCCGCTCAAGATTTGCCGAATGAGCGCAAGCTTCTTCCCAAGCCCGAAGCGCTCGAGCTCTACAAAAAGAACAACCAGGTTTTCAAGTGTGAGCTCGTCGAAGAAAAAGCCAATGAACTGATGGTCTCTTTTTACACCACAGGAAAATTCATCGATTTCTGCCGCGGCCCGCATATCCCCTCTACGAAACGCATCACCGCGTTCAAGCTCATGAGCGTCGCAGGCGCCTACTGGAAGGGCCAGGAAGGCAATCCGCAGCTCCAGCGCATCTACGCCGCGGCCTTCTTCACCCAAAAAGAGCTGGACGAATATCTAAACCGCCTCGAAGAAGCCAAGCGCCGCGATCATCGCAAACTTGGCGTTGAACTCGAACTTTTCAGCATCCAGGAAGAAGCCGGCCCCGGCCTCATTTTCTGGCATCCCAAGGGCGGCCTCATCCGCAAAATTGTCGAGGACTGGCTGCGCGAAGAACTCCTCAAGCGCGGCTACGACCTCGTCTACACTCCGCACATCATGCGCCTCGACCTCTGGAAAACCAGCGGCCACACCGGCTTTTACAAAGACAGCATGTTCGGCCCGGTCGAAGTCGAAAAGGCCGACTACCAGCTCAAGCCCATGAACTGCCCGGGCCACATCCTCATTTACAAATCGAAGTTGCACAGCTATCGCGATCTGCCCGTGCGCCTCGCCGAACTCGGCACTGTCTATCGCTATGAACGCAGCGGCGTGCTTCACGGCCTTCTCCGCGTCCGCGGCTTCACCCAGGACGACGCGCATATTTTCTGCACACCGTCCCAAATCGAAGCCGAAGTCGAAGCCTGCATCGATTTCGCTTTCGCCGTGATGAAGAATTTTGGTTTCGACAAATTCGAAGTCGAGCTTTCCGATTGGGATTCCAATCCACCCGGAAAATTATGCGGGTAAAGCCCGAAGACTGGCATCATGCTACAGCCGCGCTTGCCGAAAACGCATGCAGAAGCTCAACATTCCCTATCAAAACCATCACCGGCGAAGCCGCCTTCTACGGCCCCAAAATCGACGTCAAACTCATCGACGCCATCGGCCGTCCCTGGCAACTCACCACCGTCCAGTTCGATTTCAACTGCCCGCACGCTTCGGCCTCGAATACGTCGCGCGAAGATGGCGCACGAGCATCAGCCGCTCATGGTCCACCGCGCGCTGCTCGGTTCCGTCGAACGTTTCTTCGGCATCCTGATCGAGCACTACGCCGGCGCTTTCCCGCTCTGGCTCGCGCCCGTGCAAGTCCAAATTTGCCCCGTCAGCGAAAAAGTCGCCGACTACGCCAAGCACGTCACCGAGACTCTCAAGCGCCACAACATTCGCGTCCACCTAGATGATCGCAACGAAAAGCTCCCGGCCAAAATCCGCGATGCCCAGCTCCAGAAAATTCCCTACATGCTCATCGTCGGCGCAAAAGAAGCCGAAGCCGGCACAGTCTCTGTCCGCCACCGCAGTAAAGGCGACCAAGGCCCCAAGCCCTTAGCCGAGGTCGTCGCCGCGCTGCAAGACGAGATCACGAACCGCGCCCTGGCCTGAGCAAAATTTCCACGAGGCTTCTAATGCTTTCTCGTCGTACTTTTCTAGCTCTAGCAGGAGGCGCTCTCGCGGCGCCCTCCGTCACTTGGGGAGCCGCTGAAGCGCCGACCATGATCGACCACATTCTCCTCGGCTGCAATGATCTCGACCGCGGCATCGACTTCGTCCAAAAACACACCGGCGTCCACGCCGCATTCGGCGGCGTTCACCCCGGACGAGGCACCCGCAACGCCCTGCTCTCTCTCGGCGAAAAGCACTATCTCGAAATCATCGCGCCCGATCCTCAGCAGCCCAACGCTCCCGATCACTACGGCTTGCAAAAACTCACCGAGCCCCGCCTCGTCACTTGGGCCGCTCATCCCGGCGATCTAACTCAATTCGCAACTCGTCTCCGCAACGCCTCTATCGCCTTCGACGGCCCCAATCCCGGCTCCCGCAAGCGCCCCGACGGCCGCCTCCTCCAATGGAAAACTCTCAATCTTAAAGACGATCTCAGCGGCCTGCTCCCCTTCTTCATCGAATGGAGCGCCGAGACTGCCCATCCCTCCGTCGACGCTCCCCGAGGCTGCCACCTCTCCCGCTTCCAACTCCTAACTCCCGACCCCGACAAGCTCAGGAGCGAAGCCGCCACCATGGCGCTCGACGTAGAAATCCTAAAGAATGACAAACCGCAACTTCGCGCAACCATCTCCTGTGCAGGAAAAGAGCTTGTCCTAACCAGCTAGAAGGAGCAATTGGCGTCAAGCTAGGTGGATATGAATAGGACTGTTCAGATTTTTCAGTGGCGGAGGCGTGGGAGTACTCGGGGTAGCTCTCTCCTTTTGCTCTACGTGGCTTTCAGTCTTCTATAATGATCTGACTACACGCTTTCGAGAACGTCATCCGAAAATCAACCCGCCGCCAACCCCTGAAGCGCGAAACTCGAACACAAGAACAATGACGTGGCTCTTCCGCATTCTAGGTGCATTTCTTGCTGTGCTCGCCGCTGCGGTACTTTTTGTTATTTGGAATTCCCCGCAACCATAGGCACCCAGTTTGGCTATTGCCGCGCAACCCGCTGAGCATGCTATACTTTGAAACCCGTCCCCGGCTTCTTTTCTGCCGTGTCGACGGCGTCACAAGATTCGAGGCCCAGCCCGGCGAGGCGGGCAGCACGGCGCCTTTCAGCACTTAGGGGGGAATATCGCAGAACGCAGCTTCCGGCAGAGCGATCGCATCCGCGTCAACGAGCGGATTCGCGCTCGCGAGATCCGGGTGATTGATGAAGAGGGCGGCCAGCTTGGCGTCATGCAGCCATTCGAGGCCATGAAGTTGGCGCGCGAGCGCGGTCTTGATCTGGTGGAAATTTCGCCTACGGCGGATCCTCCAGT
Source organism: uncultured Acidobacteriota bacterium (assembly GCA_963718785.1). Lineage (GTDB taxonomy): Bacteria > Acidobacteriota > Terriglobia > Acidiferrales > UBA7541 > Acidiferrum. Next base: position 1,114,268 of record CAVQZW010000002.1, read on the forward strand.
TTGCAAGATCACCGACTACGGCAAATACCTCTACCAGGCCAACAAAAAAGCGCACGAACAGCGCAAGAGCAGCCGTGGTTCGCAACTCAAAGAAGTAAAGTTTCGTCCCGCCACCGCGGAGCACGATTATCAGGTTCGCAAAAACCAGATCATCCGCTTCCTCGGCGACGGCCACAAAGTTCGCGCGATGATTTTCCATCGCGGCCGCGAAATGGCGCACCAGGAAGTCGGCCGCGCCAAGATGAATCGCTTGTTGGTCGAAATTGCCGACCAGTGCCAGATCGAAACGATGCCGCGCATGGAAGGCAACGTTCTGGTCGCTCTGCTGGCGCCAAAAAAAGGCGCCACGGTAGCCAAACCGAGCGGCCAGCCAGCCGCCAACGCCCAGCAGTCGCAGTAGATTTTACGCTTGGGTCTGACGTTGAATTTGTAGGGACGCGCTTCAGCGCGTCCCCTGATAGGTTCGCAGAAGCTGGAAATTGTAGGCGGTGTTGACCCTGAGCCGTTTTGCAGGGCCCCGCCAATCGAGGAGAGCATTTCAAGTCATGCCGAGAAATTCCACGAAACCAAAACTGAAACTGAAAACCCATCGCGGCGCCCGCAAGCGTTTCAAAATCACCGCGAACGGCAAAATCAAACGCATGCATTCCGGCAAGCGCCACCTCATGGGCACAAAAGCCCCCGGCCGCATGCGCAAGCTAAAGAAGCTGACCCTGGTCAGTCCCAGAGACGTAGCCGCCGTCAGGCAAATGCTTCCCTACGGCTAAAAGCCGTAAAGGTTTTCACGCGCGTGCACCATGTTTCAAACGCGCAAGAATTTTCTTCGTAGGGGCACGGCATGCCGTGCCCGTCCGATCGAAACGCGAGACGCAAGTCCCGCGCATCGCGCCAGGCAGCGCTTCACGGGTGCCTGCCGGCCGATAAGCCGCAAAAATGTTTCGCCGCAAGGCGAACCATCCGCGGCCGCAACAAATCCGAGACAAACCCGCTGCCGAACGCGTTTTTCCTCGCGTGAGCGCACCGTCCTTGTCTCCCAAACTTAAGGAGAAAAACCCATGGCACGCGTAAAACGCGGTACTAAACGCCGCGCTCGTCGTAAGAAGTATCTCAAACGCACAAAAGGCTTTTTCCTAACAAAAAGCAAGCTCTACCAATCCGCGCAAGAAGCAGCGAATCGCGCAGACCGTTACGCCAAGCGCGACCGCCGCGTAAAAAAGCGCGAATATCGCAAACTCTGGATTCAGCGCATCGGCGCAGCCGCCCGCAACAACGGCCTCACTTACGGCCAGTTGATCCACGGCCTCAAAGCCGCCGGCGTCTCGCTCGATCGCAAAATCCTGGCCGACATCGCGGTAAAAGACGCAGCCGCTTTCACCAGCCTGGCAGCCAGCGCCAAAGCCGCCGCGCCGCCCCAAGCCAAAAAGGCGTCGTAGCTGTTTCAACCTCTGTAGGGGCACGATTCATCGTGCCCTTACGGTGTAATCTATCTCGCGAAATCATGCCGACCGCCGACACCTCAACCGCGAAAACTCTCACCGCGCTGGGCGCAACGACTGCCGCCGCGGTCGCACCGCTCTTCGCCGAAATCCGTTCTCGCTTCGACACCGAATCCGCGTCGATCCACGACGAATCCGCCTGGAAAACTTTCCGCGATGCCTGGCTCGGCCGCAAATCCGGCGTCCTAGCCCAAATCACCGACAACTGGCTCAAGCCCGCCTCTCCCGAACTAAAACGTGTCGTCGGCGCTGGCCTCAACGAACTCCGCGCCCACGTCGAATCCCAAATCGAATCCCGCCGCCAAACCATCGAATCCGGCGCCGACCAATCCGCCCTCGCTCACGAACACATCGACCTCTCTCTCCCCGGCGTCCAACGCCCCATTGGCTCGCACCATTTGATCCGCCAGGTCTTCCAGCAAATCGAAGACATCTTCGTCTCCATCGGTTTCTCCGTCGTCGAAGGCCCCGAAATCGAAACGCCCTACTACAATTTCGAAGCACTCAACATCCCCGAATTTCATCCCGTCCGCGACGACATGGACACTTTCTATCTCGATCTCCCGAAAGGCGCCCCCACTCCGCTGCTTCTCCGCACGCACACTTCTCCGATGCAAATTCGCACCATGGAGAAGCGCCAGCCTCCCGTCCGCGTCATCGTTCCCGGCAAGGTCTATCGCCGCGATAACCCCGACGCCACGCACTCCTTCATCTTCCATCAAGTCGAAGGCCTCGCCGTCGACTCCGACATCACCTTCTGCGATTTCACCGGCACCATCGAATATTTCGTAAAACAATTTTTCGGCCCCGGCGTAAAAACTCGCTTCCGCCCCAGCTATTTCCCGTTCACCGAGCCCAGCGTCGAGTTCGACGTCTCCTGCATTTTCTGCGGCGGCAGCGGCACCAGCGCCGGCGGCGGCACCTGCTCCAAATGCAAAGGCGCCGGCTGGATCGAACTCTTTGGCGCAGGCATGGTCGATCCTGCCGTCTATGGCTTCGTCAACTACGACCCCAAAAAAGTCAGCGGCTTCGCCTTCGGCATGGGCATCGATCGCCTCGCCATGCTCAAATACCAGATCGACGACATCCAGGTCTTCTTCCAAAACGACATCCGCTTCCTGAAGCAATTCCCATGAAAGACGGCGGATCTATGAATGCGTGGCAATACGAAATCGAGGAGGAACCGAGTTTCGTTTTTCGCATTTCGAGTTTCGAATTTCGCCCATGACCTTCGCCGACTCCAAACAACGCTTCTCCAACCGCGTAGCCGACTACGTCCGCTATCGCCCCGGCTATCCCACCGGCCTCCGCGACGTCCTGCGCGCTGAATGCGCCCTCAAATCCGGCCACGTCATCGCCGACATCGGTTCCGGCACTGGCTTCCTCAGCGAACTCTTCCTCAAGAACGGCAATCGCGTCTTCGGCATCGAACCCAACGAAGAAATGCGCAAAGCCGGCGAAGAATATCTCGCCTCCTACGACGGCTTCGCCAGCCTCAACGGCTCCGCCGAATCCACCACTCTCGATGATGCTAGCGTTAACTTCGTCACCGCTGGCCAAGCCTTTCACTGGTTCGACCAAAACGCCGCCCGCGCCGAATTCTCGCGCATCCTCAAGCCCGAAGGCTGGGTCGTCGTCATCTGGAACGAGCGCCTCACCGACACCACGCCCTTCGTCCGCGCCTATGAATCTTTGCTTCGCGCATTTGGCACCGACTACGCCAGCGTAAAAGAAAGTTATCCCAACGAGCAGCACATGCGCGATTTCTTCGGCGCCAATCCCTACAATTCTCACGAACTTCCCAATTTCCAGGAATTCGATTTCGATGGCGTAGCCGGCCGTCTGCGCAGCAGCTCTTTCATCCCCACACCCGACGCGCCGAACTTCGCGCCCATGATGGAAGAACTCCGCCGCATCTTCGCCGAATACAATCAAGACGGTCAGGTCCGCCTCGAATACACCACCCACATCTACATCGGCCATCTGGCGGTGCAACCGTGAAAGTTGTCTATAACTGGCTGAAGGAATTCGTCGACATCACCGCCTCTCCCGCCGACGTCGCTTCGCGCCTCGCCCTTTCCGGCACCAACATCGGCAGCGTTGAAAACGGCCTCCACGGCGCGGTCATCGACGCCGAAGTCGGTTCCAACCGCCCCGATTGCCTCAGCCACTACGGCATCGCCCGCGAACTCAGCGCCGTCTACAAACTTCCTTTCAAACCTTTCGTTACAAAACCCGCGGAGAGCGCCTCAAAAGCTTCCGACGCTGCAAACGTCGAAATCCAATCCCCTGAACTCTGCGGCCGCTTCACTGCCCGCGTCCTTCGCGGCGTAAAAATCCAGCCATCCCCGAAGTGGCTCAAAGACCGCCTCGAAGCCTCCGGCGTCGCCAGCATCAGCAATGTCGTCGACATCTCCAATTACGTCATGCTCGAGCTCGGTCACCCGCTTCACACTTACGACTACGACAAAGTCCGCGACCATCGCATCGGCGTCCGTCGCGCAAAACCCGGCGAAAAAATCCGCACACTTGACGGCCTCGAGCGCACCGTCGATTCCTCCATGTCCGTCGTCTTTGACGGCGATGGCTCCCGCGCCATCGGCATCGGCGGCATCATGGGCGGAGCTGACACCGAGATCTCTTTCTCCACGAAAAATATCCTCATCGAATGTGCATGGTTCGAACCGATCGCCGTTCGCAAAGCCGCGCGCCTCCTCAAACTTCACACCGAGGCCTCCACGCGCTTCGGCCGCGGCGCCGATCCCGAAACCGCTGAACTCGCCTCGCGCCGCGCCGCCGAACTCATTCTCCAGCTCGCTGGCGGCGAACTACTCTCCGGTGTGATCGATGTTTATCCAGGAAAACGCGCACCGAAAAAAATCCAGCTGACCCGCACCGAATTTCTCCGAATCATGGGCGCGGACGTCCCCGACAAAGAAATCGAAGCCATCCTCAGCTCTCTCGGTTTCGCTCCCGTTCGCATCGGCGAGAATCGCGGCGCGGAAGGCTCGCTTCTCGCCGCGTGGGAATGCACTCAGCCAAGCTGGCGCGCTGAAGTCGAACGCGAAATCGATCTCATCGAAGAAGTCGCCCGCATCCACGGCCTCGACAAATTTCCGCCGCGCCTGCCCGCCGCAAGACAAGGCGCGCAGCGCTTGCCGAAGTACGAACCCGAATTGCGCGTCCGCGAACGCATCGTCGGCCTCGGCTACCGCGAAATCCTCACGATTCCTCACGTCGCGGAAGACCGCGACGCTCTCTTCCGCCCAGAAGGCGCCACGCCCGCGCGCCTCGCGAATCCTCTCTCCGAGGAAGCCAGCGTCCTCCGTTCGAACGGCCTCGTCACCATGGCCGCCGCCCTCGAATGGAATCTCAACCACGGCCAGCGCAATGTCCGCCTCTTCGAAATCGGCCGCCACTACCGCCTAGAAGGCAGCGCCTCCGTCGAAACGCCCATCCTCACCATCGGCGCCACAGGCGAAGCCCGCCAAAAAAATCTGTATGAGAGTGCAAGGGAGTATCAGTTCGCCGATCTCAAGGGTGACCTGGATGCTGTCGCAGAACTGGTTGGCGGATTTAATTGGAAGCACGATGGCCCAAAATGGATGAGTGCATCCGTTGCCGCGCATTTCACCTCTCCCGAATACTCCCGCGATGCCGTTGCTGTAGGTGTGGCGGGCCAACTGTCGAAACGCGTTGCCGAGAAATTCAAGTTGCGCCAGGATGTTTTCCTGGCTGAACTCGACCTCGATCCTCTTTACGCGTGTTACTTTCAGCTGAAAGATAATCGCCGATACTCTCCGCTACCACGCTATCCAGCTGTGGAGCGGGACTTCTCGCTGCTGTTCAAAGACTCGGGAGTGACATTCCGGCACGTCACGGGAGCAATTCATCATCTGAATTTCCCGGAAGTTGCCTCCGTCCTAGCACTCGACCTTTATCGAGGTAAGAATCTGCCTCCTGGAACCTTCTCGCTCATGATTCGCGTCACACTTCAGAGCCACGAAGGTACACTGACGGAGTCGCGCATCTCCGAGATCTCCGAGAAAATCATCCACGTTCTGCAATACACTTTCGGCGCTCAGCTCCGCGCCAGCTAGTCCCGCTGAATTTGCTTCTCTTGTAGGGGCACGACACGTCGTGCCCGTCGGTTGAACCATCTTCACCGACTTTGTGGGGGGACGATTCATCGTGCCCTCACGCCACAACCTCACACGCAGCCGCTTCCTTTGTAGGGGCGCAGCATGCTGCGCCCTTCGAGCAAGATGTGCTATCTTCGCCTAGTCGAGACTTTGCCCCATGACCACACCCGTAAAAGTCGAAATCTTCGGCCAACCCTACGCCATTCGCGGCGAACTGGACGAAACCTACGTACACAAACTCGCCCAATACGTCGACGAAAAAATGCATGCCATCGCCGCCGGCACGGCAACCGTCGACACCCAAAAAGTAGCCGTCCTGGCCGCCCTCGCCATCGCCGACGAACTCCACAGCTCCCAAAAAGATCGCGGCGACCGCGAAGCTCTTCTTGCCGAACAAGCCGAGCGCTGCCTCACCCTCGTCGAACGCGCCCTGAAACAAACCGCTTGATTTGGAATTTCCGCTCCTGCCTCGGTCTAAAACTCAAACGAAAGAAACGCTTTCGGCTACTGGCTCCAGCTTGTCGGTGTGCGAATCCAACGGTGTTTACGGAGTTCGCCCAGAAGCGGTGCGGGAAGAGGGCCTTTGGCGCTTGCGGCGATGTTAGATTCCACATTTTTGACTTTGCGCATGCCCGGAATGATGGTGGCGACGTCTTTGTTGTTCAGGATAAACCGCAGCGCCATTTCGGGCATGGTCATGCCATCCCTAAGAAGTGGTTTCAGCGCATCAGCGTGCGCCACGCTGCTCTTCAGATTCTCCGCAACGAAATACGTGCCGCGCCAATCTCCCTTTGGCCATGTGCTTTCGACCGTGAGTGTTCCGGTAAGCGAACCTTCATCAAACGGCACTCGCGCAATCACCGCCACATCCTTTTCGCGGCACGCCGGAAACAGTTCGTCCTCAGGATTCTGATCGAAGATGTTGTAGATCACCTGCACGGCGTCGATAAGGCCGGCGCGCACGGCGCGAATCCCGTTCCACGGCTCCCACCGATTCAGGCTGATTCCTACCGCTCGCACTTTGCCGCTACTCCGCAAATCTTCGATCGCGCGCGGCATCCGCTCGTCATCGAGCCACTTATCCTCCCAGGTGTGTAGTTGAATAAGATCGAGTGCTTCGACACCGATATTCGCCAGACTTTTCTCAACGTACTCGACGATATACTCGGGCGGATAACAATCATCCACGGAAAATTCGCGCCGGCTCGGCCACCGCCGGTTTTTCGGCGGAACTTTCGTCGCCACATAAAGTTTCTTGTCGGGTCCCCCGGCGCCCGCGTTTCCTTGGTTGCTTCGAAGGATTTTTCCCAGCAACTGCTCGCTGTGTCCGTCGCCATAGGCCCATGCCGTATCAAAAAAATTGCAGCCGAGATCAACGGAGCGCTGCAGCGATGCCAGCGACTCCTTATCTTCCGATCCCGTCCACCCGGCCATCCCCCACATCCCATATCCGATCTCGCTGACGTTCCATCCCGTCCGGCCAAAGCGGCGGTAGTTCATCGTAGGCTCCTCGAATCGCGCGCCTATTATACGCATCGGGCAACTCGCCCGCGATCCGGACAATCAAAACTGTCCGCGAGACAAAGCTAGTTCAAAAAGAGATAATGTCTCCATCTTGGACGGGGCTGTGGCTTGGAGCATGCATTCATTAACGCATCGCTACTCGGCCTGGGTTTTATTTTCGCGGTGAATTTTTCCGGCGCGCGCAGCTGGTATCTTGGGTGTCCTGTTTCTGAAATCGAGTGGCGTGTCGCCGTTTTTTTCGGAGTTGTAAGGTTTGACCTCTTCGCAAAAGCCAGGTCCCCGCAAGGCGGAGCGCCTGCTTCTCGTGCTCTTTCTGCTCTCCCTGCCCATGCTTAATCCCTGGGTTCGCGGTGACGGCGTGGGCTACTACGCTTTCGTCCGCGCTCCGCTGATCCAGCACAATCTCGATTTCACCCGCGACTATCAGGAAGCCAACGCCAGCTTCCGCGAAAATCGTCTCGACAAAAATGGCCAACCCACCGCGGAATTTCGCACCCGCACCGGCCATCTCGATAACCATTTCACCGTCGGACCCGCCATTCTCTGGGCGCCTTTTCTCGTGGCCACGCACGCCGGTGTACTCCTCGCCCGCTCCATGGGTTCCGCAGTTTCCGCCGACGGATTCTCCACGCCATACCGTATCGCCATGGCCCTGGCCACCGCATTCTACGGTTTCCTTGGGCCTGCTGATCTCCTTCCGCATCGCACGGAAATACGTCGACGAAACCTGGGCTCTTCTCGCCACGCTGGGGATCTGGTGGGCCAGCTCGCTGCCCGTTTACATGTACTTCAATCCGTCGTGGTCGCACGCCCACTCGGCTTTCGTCGTTGCTCTTTTCTTGTGGTATTGGCACGAGACGCGGGACTCGCGCAACCTGTGGCAATGGATCTTGCTCGGCGCGCTGGCGGGGTTGATGCTCGATGTGTATTACGCCAACGTCATGCTATTCGTCATTCTGCCGTACGAGGCAGTGCGCGAGTACAGCGCGGCGTTCCGGAAAGCGACGCCCAGCACTCCGAGTGTGTGGCAACTCCTGACGCGGCACGCAGCGTTCGCGGTTGCACTTTTGGTGTGCATGCTGCCGACATTTATTGCGCATCGGATTATCTACGGCAGTATTTTCGCGACGGGATATGTTCCCATTCGCGACTGGTTCTGGGGATCGCCTTATCTTTTCTCGGTGCTGTTCTCGGCGAATCACGGGTTGCTGTCGTGGACGCCGGTGCTGCTGTTTGCTTGCATTGGACTGTTTGCGTTCTGGAGGAGCGTGCCGAGAGTTGGCGGGACATTTCTGGTGGCGGCGATTGCGTATTATTACTTCATCGCATCGTATCCGGATTGGGCGGGAATTTCTTCGTACGGAAACCGGTTTTTTGTTTCGCTGACTCCGCTTTTTATTCTGGGGTTGGCTGTATTTTTGGACCGGTTTACGCGCGTTTTTCGGACGCGGCGGGCGGCGCTGGCGGGGGCCTTAGTTTTTCTGGCGTGCTTTGTTTTCTGGAACGCGGGGTTGATGTTCCAGTGGGGCACGCATTTCATACCGGCGCGCGGGGCGATTTCTTTTCCGCAGATGATCCGCAACCAGTTCACGGTGGTGCCGCGGCAGATTGTGGCGCAGCTTGAAAAATATTTATTTGGCCGCAAAGCCATGATGCAGCAGATCGAGCAGCGCGACCTCGAACAACTCAAGCAGCCCCCGCCTCCCGAGTAATTCCTCCGCTGCCGGCGGCGCGCGTTTTTCGCGAAAATAAAAATCCGCAAAGGCAGGAGTGCCTGTGCTACGGGGCGCGCATCTCTGCTAATCTACTTCAGGGATCATCCAACTCCTTTGGAGCTTCGCTAAGACTTAATGGCTTCGGTCACCGCACCCGCACCGCCTCTTCCGGTGCAGCACGCCGCGCCCGCCACTGTGCGGATTGAACCGCCGCGCGGTTGGCTCGATCTGCGCCTCAGCGAAGTGTGGTCCTACCGCGAACTGCTTTACTTCTTTGTTTGGCGCGACGTAAAAGTCCGCTACAAACAAACGGTGATCGGCGTGGCGTGGGTGGTGCTGCAGCCACTGATGACCATGGGGGTGTTCACGCTTTTTTTCGGGAGCCTGGCCAAGCTGCCTTCGGACGGGCTGCCGTATCCGGTTTTTTATTTCACGGCGCTGGTGCCCTGGACGTATTTCGCGACGGCGCTGCAGTCCTGCACGGCAGTGGTGGTGGAGAACCAGCGGGTGATCACCAAAGTATTTTTTCCGCGGCTGGTATTGCCTCTTTCTGCTGTGGTCTCGGGGCTGGTGGATTTCGCGATCGGCTTTGTGGTGATGTGCATCGTGCTGGCGGCATACGGGATGCGCCCCGGGCTGGCGGTGCTGTGGTTGCCGGTGCTGGTGCTGCTGGCGGTGTTGACGGCGCTGGGCGTGGGGCTGTGGATGTCGGCGCTGAACGCGTTGTACCGCGACGTGAAGTATGTGGTGCCGTTCCTGGTCCAGTTCTGGATGTTTGCTTCGCCGGTGGCGTATCCGAGTTCGCTGGTGCCGCAGCGGTGGCGATGGCTGTACGGGCTGAATCCCATGGCGGGAGTAATTGACGGGTTCCGCTGGGCGCTGACGGGACACGGGCAGCCACCTGGGCCGTTGTTGCTGGCGTCGACGGGGGCGGTGGCGCTGGTGCTTTTGGGGGGACTTTTCTTTTTCCAGCGGATGGAAGGAGCGATTGCGGATCGGGTGTAGGGGTACCCCCCCGGGTATCCAGAAAACCGTGAAGCAACCGCATGAAAAGAATGGAGTTGCGGACGTTGCTGTGCGCGCGGAGAGGACGTAGCTCGCGCACCGAGGACGGGGAAAGCGGGCGGGGCTAGCCCCACCCCTACAACGGATTTGGGAATTAGGGGAGAAGGCCCTCCCCCGGGGGTTTTTTCGTAAGTGCGGATTCTAAAGGACTTTAAGTCCTGCGTTTTGTAAGTGCGCATTCTAAAAGAGTTACGGGCGGGATTTTCGTAAATGCGGATTTTAAAGGAGTTATCGACTGGGTGAGAGGAATGGAGCGCGGGGAAGAAGCGGAGAGGCTTTTGGAAAAGGGCGGAACAGAGCGGGCGGGTTGTAAGGAACAAACATAAAACATTATAGCATGAGATTACTGCTTTGTCAAGTCAAAAATGGATACGAACAATTGTAGGATTGTAAAGTATTGAAAAACGAGGGGATGGGACTGGGGGAGCCACGGGAATTGAGATGAGGACAGCGGTTAATCAGGAGGAAGGGCAAAGGGAAGGGCTGGGGAAGCGGCCTTTGGCCCAGGGCTCCATTATTCCGCGAGCGGAAACAGCAATGACCAGGGCGGAAATCGAGAAGGCGGTCGAACCGATCATCCGCAAATGTCAGCGGGAGCTGGGGAATAGCCCGAAGAGTGAAGTCTCGGACGAGGATTTCGCGAAATACACGGAGGGCATGTTCAGGCCGGACGTACGGCGGGTTTCTCTGATTATTTCAATGGCGCAAGACCTTCTTGGCCCCTCTACCGAGGGGGAAGGCCTGGAAGTGGGAAGCGGTTTCGGTTATTTGCTCTTTCCCCTGGCGGTGCTCTTGCATAACGTCCGGTGGACGGCGGTAGACCATCCGAGCCGCAGCTACGAGGAGCGGGAGGAGTTCGCGAAAGCGTTTCGCGAGTACGACTGCGCATTTCTGGCAATGGACATTCTTCGCGAGCCGCTGCCGTACGCCGACGGGAGGTTCTCCGTGGTCACGTTCTCGGAAGTGCTGGAGCATCTTCCTGTGGAACGGTTGAATTTTGTGCTGGCGGAGTTGGCGCGCGTGGTTCGCCCTGGCGGCATTCTGATTATGTCCTCGCCAAACCAGGCTTCGCTTGAGAATCGGCTGAGGCTTTTGAAGGGTATGAGCATTCTGGCGATGCCCGACAAGTTGTACGGGGATACGTTCGGACATATCCGGCTGTACACGCCGAGGGAGATGGAAGCGGCGATGGCGAAATTGGGATTCTCGTTGGAGAGCAGCCGGGCGGAATCGAACAATTCGGCGTATCGGGGAGGGCACAAGTCGTGGGGCCGACGAATCTATCGCTTCTATGAAATCGTTGAAGGGATTCTGCGACTACCTAGCGGCCTGAGCGATACGTGGTACATGGCGTTCCGAAAGAACGCGGCTTAGGGGCTTGCGCAAGGTTTCCTCTGGAGAAGTGGAAGATCAATGAGCACGACGGTTATTCACGGGGAAGGGCTGGGAAAAGAGTACCGGCGCGGGTTGATGGTTGATCCGGGGCTGCGGCACGCGCTGGAACGGTTTGTAAAGTCACCGCTATCGGTGTTTCGCCGGGCGAAGGACGAGACGTTCTGGGCGCTGAAGGATTTGTCGCTGGAAGTGAAAGAAGGCGAAGTGATGGGGCTGATCGGGAGAAACGGAGCGGGGAAGACGACGCTGCTGAAGATTCTTTCGCGGATTACAAAGCCAACGACCGGATGGGCGGAGATACACGGGCGGGTTGGTTCGCTGCTGGAAGTGGGGACGGGATTTCATCCGGAGCTGACGGGGCGGGAAAACACGTTTCTGAGCGGGGCCATTCTGGGAATGGGCAAGAGCGAAATCACGCGCAAGTTCGATGAGATCGTGGCGTTTGCGGAGTTGGAGAAGTTCATTGATACGCCGGTGAAGCACTATTCGAGCGGAATGTACGTGCGGCTGGCGTTTGCGGTGGCGGCGCATCTGGAGCCGGAGATTTTGCTGGTGGATGAAGTGCTGGCGGTTGGCGACATCGACTTTCAGAAAAAATGCCTGGGCAAGATGGGCGACGTAGCCGCGCCGGGCGCACGGTGGTTCTTGTGAGCCATCAAATGAATCAGATCCGCCGGCTGTGCCATCGTGTGCTGTGGGTGGATGCCGGCCAAGTGCGCATGGATGGGCCACCGCACGAGGTTCTGGCGACGTACGAATCGGCGATGATGTCTGGCGAACGAGGCACCGAGGCTGCGCGGGGACCGGTGACGCGGGCGCGGTTTCTCCGCTGGGCGCTCTGCGAAACGGGAAACATCGATACCCATGTGCTGAAGACGCTTGGTCCGGTGACGATAAAGTTCGAGGTTGAGTTGGCCAAGGGAGTAGCGAACGGGGAACACGGCATCGCGCTCTTCAACGCCGAGCGGCAACTGATGTGGGCACAATCAACACAGAACGTGACGCTTGAAGCGGGCCGGCATTTCTTTTCGCATACATTTCCCAGTCTCCCTTTGCGCCCCGGGATTTATCAATGGCAAGTGAGTATTTGGGAAGGGAGCGAGATGCTGGATTTGTGGGATTCCCTGCCGGAAATGAACATTGCGGCGGAGATCAACCAACACTACAAAGACCAGTGGAACGGTATACTGAATTTGCCGTGTAAATTTTCCGTGCAGGAATAAAGTGAAGAGCGCCGCTCAAACGCAAACCGTATTCGATCAGAACCACTATCTGCAGATTATCGAGGCACGCGGGCGAACGATCCGCGACGTGGCGGGAAAGCTCAGGCCTCTACTCGGTTTGTCCACGGCGCTGGACGCTGGGTGTGGGTTGGGTTTTTTCGCACAAATCCTGCAGGAGTGCGGGCTCAGTGTCCGCGCGTTCGATGGGCGACAGGAAAACGTAGAAGAGGCGCGGCGGCGTTATCCAGAGATTCCTTTCGAACTCAGGGATATTGAAGATCCGGGGATCGCGCGATACGGGGCCTCCGATCTGGTTTTGTGCTTTGGCCTGCTTTATCACCTGGAGAATCCGCTGCTGGCGATGCGGCATTTGCGCGAGCTGACAGGGAAGGCCCTGCTGCTGGAGAGCATGTGTTTGCCTGAAGACAAACCATGGATGTTATTGCGCGAGGAACGGTCGCTGGAAGACCAGAGCCTGACGGACTTGGCGTTCTATGCGAGCGAAGGCTGTTTGGCCAAGATGATGTATCGAGCGGGGTTTGGATTTGTCTACCGGCTGACGGAGTTACCGGATCACGACGATTTTCGAGACACGCCTGAGCACGTACGCAGACGCACGGTGCTGCTCGGGACGGCGACCACGATTGAGGTGCCGGGGTTCGTGCTTTTTCCCGAGCCTAGGGAAACCGCGGATCCGTGGAGCAAAAGTACAGGCGGCCCAAAGGCAATTCCTCGCATTGCGAGACGCGTTCGCAGATTTGCTGGCCGTCCCACCAACGAAAAATATGTTGCGCTTGCAGTGCGCCTCCGCCGCATGTTCCCAGGTGCGTCGATTCCCATGCGACTGCCGTTCGGAGGATGGTTTCTGGCGGGCCCCGGGCAAGTTGACCAAGCCCTCTTCTGGGGTGGATTTGAATGTGCCGAGACCCTTTTCGTTGATAGATATCTGAAGCCTGGGATGACTGTGCTGGATATAGGCGCCCACCACGGCTTGTACACGCTGCTCGCGTCGAAGCGCGTCGGTCGCACAGGAAAAGTCGTCGCCTTTGAGCCCTCGCCGCGCGAACGGCGGCAACTAAAACGGAACGTTCGCTTTAATTTTTGTCCTAACGTGCGGATAGAATCGCATGCTCTAGGTAAAGAACCTTCGAAGGCGGAGCTTTACGTGGTTGCCGGCGGCGAAGATGGCTGCAATAGTCTTCGACCTCCTACGATTCATGGGACGACGCAGACTGTGGTCGTGGACGTTCGCTCACTCGACGGGTATTTAGCCGACGCAGGCGTGACGGCCGTGGACTTCATCAAGCTGGACGTCGAAGGCGCCGAACTATCTGTCTTGCAAGGCGCGAGGAGGCTGTTGCAATCCGGGAGCAGACCAGTGCTCATGGTCGAGGTTGAAGATACGCGTACCGAACCGTGGGGCTACCGGGCAAATGAAATAGTCACGTTGTTGGACGCCGCAGGCTACGAGTGGTACGAGATACTCGCGGATGGCAGCCTCACGCAGATTGGCGCGGAGGGTGACAACTTTGAAGCGAACTTAGTCGCTATTCCCAAGGAGCGGAGAGAAGAGATTCTTTCTCAGCTGGCACGGCCATGCTGACGATGTTTAGCACGCCGAAGGCGTTTCGCGGGCACGATGCGGTGATCCAGCGAAATGCTTTGGAAAGCTGGAAGCGGCTTCATCCTGACGTTGAGGTGATTCTGTTTGGTGTGGATGAAGGAACAGCGGAGATTTGCCGGGAGTTGGAGCTCCGGCACATTCCGGACACGAGCCGCAGCCGGCTGGGCACAAACCGCGTGGACGCGATGTTCGAGCGAGCGCAGGAGATCAGCCGGCACGCGCTGCTGTGCTATTCCAATTGCGATATCGTTTTGACGCGAGATTTTCTGGAAGCCGTGCGGAGGGTGGGGGAGTGGCGGAACACTTTCTTGATGGTGGGGCGGCGATGGGACACAGAGGTTATGGAGCCTCTGGATTTTGCGAAAGAGGATTGGGAGAAACGGATTACGGAGCGGGCGCGGACCGAGGGTTACCACCGGCAATTTCACAATATTGATTATTTTGCGTTCACGCGGGGATTGTACCGGGGGATTCCCGCGCTGGTGGTCGGGCGGATTTATTGGGACCACTGGATGGTCTGGAACGCGCTGGAGCAAGGCGCGGCTGTGGTGGACGCTTCGGAAGCGGTATGCGCGGTACACCAGAACCACGACTATTCTCACGTGGCAGAAGGATGGAAGAGCGTGTCCGGGGATGAGGATGCGCAACGGAATTTTGAGTTAGTGGGAGGACGAGCGCACCTGCGGACTATTGAAGATGCGACGTACCGGCTGACGGCGAGCGGCGTGAAAGCGAATCGATTTTACTGGACGGCGCCGGCGAGGCGACGCTGGCGGGGCGTCAGCAGAAGAGTGGCGGGAGCGTTGCGAACAAAGGTGTGGCATCCGATGTTGGATGCGACGCGGCCGCTGAGACACGCGATGGGATTGAAGGAAGACAGCCTACCTGCAGGATTGCGAAGCCGCGAAAAACGACATGGCATGGATGAATAAGAAGCGGCGGCGCGAATGCTGACGACTGGGACGATGGAGCCTGGCAACACTCACGCAACAAGCGTAAAGTAAATTTTGCCTAAGCCGTGGGAGACGAGTTTATGTGGAAGATACTAAGGTTTTGCCTCGGAATGGAGGGGCAGCCGACTTACTGCCCTCATTGCGGAAGCAGCAAGATTCACCTCTCGCGGCGAGCGGGCATACTTGAGAAGACTCTCTTTAGGGCTCTTGCCGTACGTCCTTATCGATGCGAAGAGTGCGACGAACGCTATTTCAACATCGGGCCGCGCTGCGAGACTTCGCACACATTTAACACGTGACCCTCCGAGTGAGCAGCAGCACCCTTAGCAAGCAAGAACCCTTTAACCAACAGCAGATCACAATTCTGGCGATGCCGAAGCCGTTTCTGGGGCATATCGGAGTGATCCAGCGGAATGCGATTACGAGCTGGACGAAGCTGGAGCCGCGGCCGGAGATACTTCTGTTTGGGACGGAAGAGGGAGCGGCGGAGTGCGCGCGGGAGCTGGGGCTGCGGCACGTGGCGGAAGTGGCGCGGAACCGGCAGGGGACGCCGCTGCTGGCGGATATTTTTGCGAAGGCGGAAGTCCACGCGAGCCACGAACTTTTCGCGTACGTGAACGCGGACATACTCCTGCCGCGGGAGTTTACGGCGGGGCTGGAGAGGGTGAGGAAGGCGTTTCCGGAAATTTCTGGCGGTGGGGCGAAGGACGAACATCGAAGTGCGCGAAGCGATGGACTTCGGCGAGGGTTGGGAAGAGAAGCTGAAAGAGCGGATGCGGAAAGAAGGGCAACTGGAAAGCCACACGGGGATCGACTTTTTCGCGTTTCCGCGGGGGACGTACGTGGACGTGCCGCCGCTGGCGATCGGGCGGGTGTGGTTTGACCAGTGGTGCGTGAAATATGCGCGGAAAAAAGGGCTGCCGGTGGTGGACTTGACGAGGTACGCGGGGATTGCGCACCAGTTGCACGACTACAACCACGTGGCGGGGGGACGGGAGCTGGGGACGTATGGCGGGGTGGAGGCGGAGGAGAACCTGAGGCTTTACGGGGAGCGGCCGCACGCGTACACGATCCTGAGCGCGACGCACGTGATGACGGAGGATGGCGGGCTGCGGAGGGTCTTCTGGCAGAGAGAAGTGGAGGCGGTGAAGAATGTGCTGTGGGAGGTGTTTGTGCACCGGACGGCGGGGGTGAGGAAGAGGCTGGGGTTGCGCGGGGGCATGGGCTGCGTGTAAGTGATTACCATTCAATGACATAGTGGCGGGGGAAGTGTTGCGAGGCGGGAGGTGGTTCGGTAAGCTGCGGGCAGGATTTGGGCAGCGGACTTTGCAGCTGGAGGCGGCGAATTGATCTGGTGGGGATTAGCGGCGATGGCGGTGGCGGGGTGCCTGGGGCTGGCGCACTGGGTGATGACGGATCCGGGGGCGGATCGGGAGCTGGCGCGGGAGCGGTTTCGGGCGGAGCAAGAGGGTAGAGCGGTACGGCGGGCAGGCGAGCTGACGCCACGGTAGGACGATTTCCTTTCTTTCCCTTTTTGAAAAAACGAGCGGGTGCGGGCGCGGGCCCGGGGAACCGATTCGCCACTTTGTTAGATTTACTCTACAATAATTTACTTGCATTCCTACCTTGAAGTAATTATTATTCGCCGACTTTCCAGTGCCGCAATTCACGGACGGGAGCCAGTTCATCCCTGGTAGCGGTGGAAAGGCTCTTTCTGGCCGTATGCGCAGCGAGCGTGGCGGATCCGGGAAGGCGCAAGAAAGTCCGGCGATCCCGAGAGTTTTTTCGGGGAAAAAGCCGGCGTGGAGTCCAGCCCATGCCAGCGATAGATAGAGTGCCGCCCGTAGTGGCGGAGGTTTCGTCTCGCGAAGTTCCAAGCGAATTCACGATAAAGCTGACGCCGTTCGACCAGAGGCAGTACCGCAAGCTGATTGCGGCGCGCGCGGAGACGATCCGGCGGGTAGTGGGCAAGCTGAAGCCCGTGCTGCGCCTGGAGAGCGCGCTGGATGCGGGCTGCGGCGTGGGATTTTTTTCGAGGACGCTGGAGGAGTGCGGGCTGAACGTTTGCGGATTTGACGGGCGGGAAGAAAACATCGTTGAGGCGAGGAAACGATTTCCGAGCGTGCCGTTTGAGAAGGCGGACATCGAAGAGCGCAACATTCTGGAGCTGGGGCGGTTCGACTTTGTGCTGTGCTGCGGGCTGATCTATCACCTGGAAAATCCGATGCAGGCCATGCGCAACCTGAGCGCGCTGACGGAGAAGTGTTTGTTGCTGGAGAGCATGTGCATTCCGGAGAGCAAGCCGTCGATGGTGCTGCGGGAGGAGCCGAGAGCGGACGACCAGAGCTTGACAGATGTGGCGTGTTACCCGAGCGAAGGCGGGTTGGTGAAGATGCTATACCGGGCGGGGTTTGCGGTGGTGTACCGCGTGGCGCCGCTTCCGGAGCATGAGGATTTTCGAGAAACGGCAGAGCATGCGAGGAAAAGGACGATGCTGCTGGCGTCGCGCGCGCCGATCGATATCGCGGGATTTCGATTGTATCCGGAGCCGCACGATACGGGAGATCCCTGGAGGAAAACGGAGGCGGCGAGACCGAGCGTGGCGACGACGCATGGGGAGATTTCTGGCGAGCCCGGTGAAGAGGAAGTACATCACGATGGCGCTGCGGGCGCGGCGGGCGTTTCCGGAGATGCCGATTCCATTGCGGCTGCCGTTTGGGGCGTGGTGGCTGGCGGAGAAAGGAGCGCTGGATCACGAGCTTATGTATGGCGCGTTTGAAGAGGCGGAGATGCGATTTGTGGAGCGGCTGCTGCGGCCGGGAATGACGGTGGTGGATGTGGGCGCGCATCACGGGCTGTACACATTGCTGGCGGCGAAACGAGTAGGGCGGCGGGGAGGGTGATTGCGTTCGAACCGTCGGCGCGCGAGCGGCGGCGGTTGGAGAGACACCTGCGCGTGAATCGCTGCAGGAACGTGGAGGTGGAAGCGTGCGCTCTGGGAAATGAGAGTGGGGAAGCGGAACTCTATCTTGGTGGATGGGTTTCGCGATTGGGGAAATAGTTTGCGGCCGCCCGCGGTGTCGGAAGCGACGCGAAGAGTGAGCGTGCCGGTGCGGCGACTGGACGATGTGCTCGCGGAGCGGGGTGTGGAGCGAGTGGATTTCGTCAAGTTGGATGCAGAGGGCGGAGAGCTGGCGGTGCTGGAGGGAGCGCGCAGGCTGCTGCAGACGGCGCCGCGGCCGGCGATTTTGGCGGAAGTGGAGGATGTTCGAACGCGGCCGTGGGGCTATGCGGCGCGGCAAATTATGCAACTGCTTGCGCGTTGGAACTACCGGTGGTTTGCGCTGAGCGAGATGGGGACGCTTTATCCGGCGTCGCCGGACGACGAGACGTACGACGCGAATTTTGTGGCGCTGCCGGACGAGCGAGCGGAGGAGTTTCAGCAAATGCTCTCTGCGCCGCGATCGCGTGGCCACCAGCAACTGCTCTGAGCGGAACGCGGCGAGCATGCTTACGTTCTTTACTACCGCCAAGGCATTTGTAGGGCACAACGGCGTCATTCAACGAAATGCGCTGAAGAGTTGGACGCTGGTGCATCCGGAAGTGGAGGTAATCCTCTTCGGGGACGACGAGGGTGCGGCGGATGCCGCGCGCGAACTGGGAATCCTGCATGAGACACACACCGAGAAAAATGCGGCTGGTTCGAATCGCGCGGACTACATGTTTGCGAGCGCGCAGAGCCATCGCACGGCACGACGTTCTTTGCTATTCGAACTGCGACATTATTTTCTTGCAGGATTTCCGCGAAGCGCTCGAACACGTTTTGGCGGCGCACAAAGAATTCCTCATGGTCGGCCGCCGCTGGGATGTGGAGATAACGCAGCCGCGCGATTTCGCCAATCCAGACTGGCAGAAACAAGTACGCAATCTTGTCCACTTGAAGGGGACGCAGCGCTGGACGGACTGGATCGACTATTTTGTTTTTTCGCGAGGATTGTTCAGCGCAATGCCGCCGCTCGTGGTGGGCCGCGTTTTTTGGGACCACTGGATGGTCTGGAAAGCGCTGGCGATGAAGAAGCCGGTCGTGGACGTCTCGCGGGCGGCCCTCGCGGTCCATCAGAATCACGATTACCGGCATCACCCGCTCGGCAAGGCTGGCGTTTGGCACGGAGAGGAGGCGACGGCAAACCACGCCTTCGCGGGCGGATGGAATCATCTGCGAACGATCGCGGATGCGACGCACATTCTCTGCGCGGATGGCGTCAAGCCGAATGCGGCGCGGCAGTGGGCTGCGGTGAGGCGGTACGTTCGACAAGCAGGGCGCCTCGCTTTTTACCACATTGGACAGCCGATCTGGTTTTCCGTCCTCGATCTGACGAGGCCGCTCCGCCAAGCGTTGAGGCTTCGCACCGCGAATCTGCGGCGGTCCCGCGGGGAAACGTAAGGGCTGAAGGATGCGAATATGGCCACTCCTTTAGCCAGCGTGCTGATCGACACATTTAACTATGGGCACTACGTCGAGGAAGCTGTGGAGAGCGTCCTGGCGCAAGATTTCCCTCGCGAGATGTTCGAGATCCTGGTTGTCGACGACGGATCGACGGATGACACGGCGGAGCGCTTAAAGAAGTACGGCGATTCCATTCGCTATCTTCAAAAGACGAATGGCGGGCAAGGCTCTGCATTCAATTGTGGCTTCGCGGCGGCGCGCGGCGAGATTATCGCGTTGTTGGATGCCGACGATCTGTGGCTGCCAGACAAGCTGCGGCGAGTTTGCGAAACCTTCGAGAAGAATCCGGAAGCCGGCATGGTGTACCACCGCACGCATTTGTGGGGAGGCGGGGCTAATCTGGAGAATGACAGCTATTTTGTGGAAGTCTCCGGCCGAGTGACGGAAAGCCGTGCCTCGTTATTGCGCTATCCGATGGTAGGCACGTCCTGCCTTGCGTTCCGGCGCAATGCGTTGAACAAACTGCTTCCGGTGCCTGAGGCACTTCGTTCGCAGGCTGACGCCTACCTTACCGCGCTCATTATTTTTGCAGCTCCGGTGGTGGCATTACCAGAATTTCTGGCGAAGTACCGCCTGCACGGCGCGAATCTATTTCAGGCGAACGCGGAAAGAGCCGCGCGCAACGTCATCGAGAATCGAATGGCGATGCGTGGGGCGTTACTGATGAAGATTCGGGAATGGCTCAAGCGCCAAGGACACGATCTTGGCGCACCTAATTTGCGAGCCTATTTGAAGCAATGGACGAAAGCGCAGGAGCTGGATAGCTTTTCGCTCGACAAGCCGGGACGCTGGAAATATTTCCGGCATTTGTTCGAAATGCCGCGGCTCTATGGGGAGATCATGTCCGCGCGGCACCGGGCTTACAGTTACGTTCAGGCTTTCAGTGCGCTGATCTTGGGATATGATCACCTATATCTGCTGGAGACGCTTCGAACGGGATACAAAGGATTGCTTCGCAGATCGTTCGGAGCAGCTCTGCCTTCGGAAGAGAGGAAGGAAGTGGCCACGCATGGCTAGAGGATGAGCGCACTCTCGCACAACTTCTCAAATCCCGAAGGCGCGGTGCATGGAATGGACAGCGGCGAGGCGGAGGCCAAAAGTTCTCCTACCTGTCCTGCCTGCGCCACGAAAGCGCGGGCAGCGGCGATCGAGCGGTACGGAAATCACGAACTTTTTAGTTGCAATGGCTGCGGTTTGCACTTCTGGGAGCCGCGGGTGATGCCGGATGCGCATTGGTACGAACAAATGTATGGCGGGCGGGATGAGAAGTTGCTGCCGCTCGAGCCGGGCCACAAATACTTTTTAAGCGACCCCCTTGCGCCGGGTCGCGGGGAGTTGCTGGATATCGGGTGTGGCACAGGAAATTTTCTGGCTGCTGCGCGCGACGCCGGTTATTCCGTGAGCGGAACGGAACTTGACCGCAATGCGGCGCGCTTCGCCAAGGAGCGGCTGGGCCTGCCGCGGGTGCTGGGGCTAACCATTTCGGAATTTGCGGAAAAGTATCCGGGCGAGAAATTCGACGTCGTGACCTTTTTCGAAGTGCTGGAACATCAAGCCGCGCCCGTGGAGTTTCTAGAGAAGGTGAAAGCCTGCCTGAAGACTCGTGCCTACATAGCATTGAGCGTACCCAACCGGGAGCGATGGCTGACGGGTCCCGATGTCCTGGATTATCCTCCCAACCATTTTTTGCGCTGGAACGTGTCCGCGCTGCGAAATGTATTGAGTGCACAAGGATTCGAGATCCTGTCGGTGCGAGAGCAGCCCGCAGGTGTGGTTCACGCGGCGCAAATGATCAACATGGCGCTGCGAACGGGCTTGATGCGTAAGACAGCGGGGACGGCTCCGAGCAGCTTCCGGGACGTGATGCAGATGGCGCCGCAAGAGGCGGCAGCGGCTCTGCAAGCGAAGCCGACGGCGCGCCAGCGCGCGGCGCAACTTCTTGGCCTCTTGAAATCCATGGCGTGTGTCCCTATCGCGGTTGCGGCCTACCCCTACATTCGGCTGCGCGGCTACAAAGGGACATATTTGTATTTTCTAGCGCGACTTCTACAATAGAGACACCTTCGGAAAACAATCCCGAGAACGCCGTTCAGATGTAAGAGAATAAGAGGCACAAAATCGCCGATGAAACGCGCACTCATCACGGGAATCACCGGGCAAGACGGTTCGTATCTCGCGGAACTTCTGCTGTCCAAAGGATACGAAGTTCATGGGATTATCCGCCGGGCAAGCACATTCAATACGAAACGAATCGACCACATCTATCAGGACCCCAATCAGCCAAGCACGCGGCTTTTTCTGCATCACGGCGATCTTTCCAGCACAGAGTGGGTGCTGAATCTAGTTTACAGCTTCGCGCCGGATGAGCTTTATCACCTCGCGGCACAGAGCCATGTGCGTGTGAGCTTCGACATGCCGGAGTACACCGGAGACATTACGGGGCTCGGCACGATGCGATTGCTGGAGGCCATCCGGCGAGCAGGGTGCAAGACGCGGTTCTATCAGGCATCGAGTTCGGAAATGTTTGGATCGGCAAAACCACCGCAGAGCGAGACGACACTCTTTGAACCGCGAAGTCCGTACGCAGTCGCAAAGGTATATGCGTACTGGATGACGCGGATTTATCGCGAGGGATACCAGATGTTCGCGAGCAACGGGATTTTGTTCAATCACGAGAGCCCGCGGCGCGGCGAAACGTTCGTAACGCGAAAGATCACGCGCGCGGTGGCGGCCATCGTGGCCGGCAAACAAGACACACTGTTTCTGGGGAATCTCGATGCGAGGCGCGACTGGGGATATGCGCCTGAGTACGTGGAAGCGATCTGGAAGATGCTGCAAAGCGACACGGCGGAAGACATTGTTATCGGAACGGGTGAAGCGCATTCGGTGAAGGAGTTTGTGGAGGAAGCGTTTAGCTATGCGGGACTCGACTGGCACAAGCACGTAAAAATGTCGGATCGTTACGTGCGTCCGCTGGAAGTGGACTGCCTGATTGCGGATACGCGCAAGGCGCGCGAGAGACTTGGATGGGAAGCCCGGATTGGTTTCAAGGAACTGGTGGCGATTATGGTGGACGCAGATCTGGAAGCGGTTGGGCTGGCGCCGCTCGGACACGGGAAAGCGATTCTGGAAAAGAAATTCAGCCACTGGAATCACTGGCAGAATTCCGTGACACGCGTGATGGAAGCGGTCGAAGGACAAGCTTCGCAGAACTGAGGATTGGGAAATGGGTTTTTGGGAAAAGCGGCGCGTGGTGCTAAGCGGAGGCAACGGATTTCTTGGATCGTTTGTGGTGGGGAAATTGCGCGCGGCAGGCTGCAGCGAGATTTTCACTCCTCATAGCCGCGAGTATGATCTGCGCGAGAAATCCGAAGCGCTGCGATTGTATAAGGATTTGCGGCCGGACATCTTTATCCACCTTGCGGCGGTCGTAGGCGGTATCGGGGCGAACCGCGCCAACCCGGGGAGATTTTTCTACGACAATGCAGTGATGGGGATCAACGCAATAGAAGCTGGCCGGATTGCAGGCGTCGATAAATTTGTCTGCGCGGGGACGATTTGTTCCTATCCGAAGTTCACGCCGGTGCCGTTTCGCGAAGAGAATTTCTGGGATGGGTACCCGGAAGAGACGAATGCACCGTACGGTCTAGCGAAAAAAATGCTACTCGTGCAGTTGCAGGCGTACCGGCAGCAGTACGGGTTCAACGGAATTTATTTGACGCCGGTCAATTTGTACGGCCCACGAGACAATTTTGATCTGGAAAGCTCGCACGTGATTCCAGCACTGATTCGGAAATGCTGGGAAGCCAAGCAGTCACATTCGGCGGAAATCACGGCGTGGGGTACGGGCAGCGCAACACGGGAATTTTTGTACGTGGAAGACGCGGCTGAGGCGATCGTTCTTGCGGCGGAGAAGTATGAGAAGCCTGACCTTGTGAACCTGGGCTCTGGAGAAGAGATCAGCATTCGAGACTTGCTGGAGCTGGTTTGTTCGCAGACGGGATACGAGGGAAAAGTGAGCTGGGACTCGACGAAACCGGATGGGCAGCCGCGGCGCTGCCTGGACACCTCGCGAGCGGCGGAGTTCGGATGGAGGGCAAAGACGCCGCTGCGAGATGGCTTGCGGGAAACGGTGGCATGGTATGAAGCGGAAGCGAAGAGCCAGACACGCAAGAACGCCGTGTGAGACTTGAGAGAGTTCTTCAGAGGAAGCTCGACACCTGCCGGAGTACAGGATAGCGTTCTTTCCAAATTTCCCATTTCAAACTGAAGGCTGAGGCAGCGAAGATGTCGTAGACTTAACGGGGGGACATCCACGCGCTGGCGTATGCTTTTTTTGATGAGATTTCGCCGCCAGCCGGCGTTTGCTAGCACATGGCAAAGCCTTTCGCCAGCATACTGATCGATACGTATAATCACGAACGCTTTATTGAGAAGGCGATCGTGAGCGTGCTGGAGCAGGATTTCCCAGCCGCTGACCGCGAGATTCTGGTTGTGGACGACGGGTCCACGGATGGCACGGCGGAACTGGTGCGAAAATTTGCGCCGGAAGTGCGGCTGCTGAGAAAACGGAATGGCGGGCAGGCATCGGCGTTCAACGCGGGGATTCCTGAGTGCAAAGGGGAGATTGTCGCTTTTTTGGATGGGGACGATTGGTGGGCGCGCAAGAAACTGACGAGCGTGACACAAGCGCTGGCCGAGGACGTTTCCGTGGGGATTGTGGGACACGGGATTGTGATGGTCGGCCGCGACGGCAGTGAACAAAACGTGACGCTCGGCGAAGGGTTCC
The DNA here is from genome assembly GCA_963718785.1 of uncultured Acidobacteriota bacterium. Lineage (GTDB taxonomy): Bacteria > Acidobacteriota > Terriglobia > Acidiferrales > UBA7541 > Acidiferrum. Next base: position 1,138,701 of record CAVQZW010000002.1, read on the forward strand.
GGTTCCGGGCAAATACGATTGAGGGCGGAAAACTTTTTCGGCGGCGCGGGGCGTTTCTCGGAACGAGCCGGATGACCATTCGAGCAGAGCTGTTGAAGCGGATCGGAGCGGTGCCGGAATCCATCGCGATTCAGGCGGACGAATACTTCTACACGCTGGCCTCGGCGCTCGCGGAAGTGCGCATTCTGCCTGAAGCACTCACCTATTACCGGCTGCATGACGCGAACAGCTTTCAAATTACGGGCAGGCCCGAGCCGCAACAATTGCGAAACAAGCTGAACTCTCTGGAGAGCCTCGACAAAAATCTTTCGCGAAAGCTCGAGGAATTTGGCATTGATAGGCAGGTGGTCCGGACGATGCTGGAGTTTACGCACCTCAGCGTGGACCAGTTGCGGCTCATGCTGGATGGAGGGTGGCCGTGGGAAACTTTCAAAACGGAGTGGTCGCTTTACCGGATGCTGCACCCAGACGCGCGATTTTCTCGGAGGATATTCAAAGTGCTGATGCTGCTGGTGGCGCTGGTGACGACACCGAGGGGCTTTTACAGGATTCAGACGGCCTTCACGCACAATAGTCTTTACCGGCGCGCCCGTGAGCGGTGGCTTCCGTTTGCGGAGATGCAGCACGTGCAAAGAGGCGGGCACTCCGGGTCATGATCAAGCGTGCCATTCACAGCTTATTTCGGTCCTTTGGTCTCGACATCATCCACTTTCCGCCGCGGGAAACCATTCGTCCTTCTGATTTTCGCGACGACGAGGCGGAAATCGTTCAAGCGGTCCGGCCGTGGACTCTGACGGGACCGGAGAGAATCTATGCACTTGTTCAAGCGGTGCGATACGTGAGCAAAAACGGAATTGCGGGGGCGATCGTCGAATGCGGCGTATGGAAGGGAGGGAGCATGGCCGCGGTGGCGAGGAGCTTGATGCAACTGGGAGACGTTAGCCGCGATTTGTATTTGTTCGATACCTTTGAGGGCATGTCGGAGCCAACCGCAAACGACGTTGATTACACGGGTGCGCGAGCGGACGACGTAATGCGCGCCGATTCCGGCTACAGATGCGCGAACGCACCCTTGGACGGGGTGAAGGAAGTGATGTACGGGACAGGGTATCCAAAGGAAAAAATTCATTTTGTAAAGGGAAAGGTCGAGGACACGGTGCCCGGATCCGCGCCCGAGGCGATTGCGCTGCTACGGCTGGATACGGATTGGTATGAGTCGACGAAGCACGAGTTGGTTTACCTGTTCCCTCGATTGGCCAAGGCTGGCGTGATTATTATTGACGACTATGGACACTGGAGAGGATCGCGGCAGGCTTGCGACGAATATTTTTTGGAGAATCGCGTTCCGATTTTGCTGAATCGGATTGATTGCACAGGGCGGATTGCGGTAAAGCCATGAGTCGAAGACCACCAGGCCGCGCGGAGCAACGGGAGTTGCCTGGAAAGGCGCTGGAGCGTTGAGGATTTTAATTGCGATTGGCGTGTGGCGTCAGAAGGAGGCGGGAGCAGCGGGCGTCGTGTTAAATCACGCTGCAGAGCTGGTAAAGCGCGGGCATGAGGTCGATTGCTGGTTCCTTGAAGATGTGCTGCAGCGGCCGGCGAAGCCGAAGCGATTCGAGGCATGGTTTTTTGCTCGGGAGCTGTCGAGAAGGATTCGGCGGGAGTTGGGAAAATATGATGTTGTCAACCTGCATGCGCCGTGGGGATGCGCGTACGGCGTTTGGCGTCGGAGGTCGGGGAAGGGGGGCGCACCTCCTTATGTGCTGACGATGCAAGGGAGCGAGGAACGCTACGTCGAGGCGATGCGGCACGAGGAGCGCAAAGGGCGAGCGTGGAATTTCAGCTGGAAGAACCGATTGTGGCATCGCGTTTACCACCAGTCGATGTACGACTATTCCATCAAGACCGCGGATTGCGGAGCGGTTGCGAATCGAGAAGCGTGGATCTGCGCGGAGCTGAAATATCGGCGGGCGCCGGGGCTTTTCTCGTATGTACCGAACGGTGTGGAGGAGCGTTTTTTTGTTGCGCACGAATATTCGGAGAAGAAAGAATGCGCGCTGCTTTTTGTAGGCACCTGGCTGGATCGCAAGGGCGTGTACTATCTTGCGGACGCGTTTCATGCAGTGGCGAAAAAAACGAGTGAGGCCCACCTAACCGTGGCGGGCTGTGGGACTTCGGCGGAGCAAGTGAAAGCGATGTTCGCGACGGAAGTGCGGGACCGCGTTCACGTCATACCGTTTGTAAATCGAGAGGACGTGCCTGCTCTCTACGCAAGCCACGACATTTTTGTATTTCCGTCGCTTGTGGAAGGAATGCCGCTAACCTTGTTGGAAGCGATGGCCAGCGGAATGCCGGTGGTCACGACGAACACGTGCGGCATGGCGGACGTGGTGGAAAACGAGCTTAACGGTCTGCTCGTTCCTGCGGCAGATGCGGAACAATTGGCCAACGGGATCGAACGGCTGTGTGAGTCAATGGATTTGAGGAAGCGGCTTGGCCTGGCGGGGCAGGAAACGATGCGGCGATATACGTGGGATCGGGTTGCGGCAAAACTGGAGGACGTGTTTGCGCTTGCGGTACGAAATAACAGGAGCTAGGTGGAGTTCCGGATGCAAGGGTTGGAAATGATTTGGAGAGCGATTTGAAATACGCAGTGGTCAGCCTGCCGGGAGAACGGAGCGGAGCTGAACGCGAGCAGCCGAGCGAGAGTCCGTGGCTGCGTCATTCGGCCTGCGCCTTTCTGGGCTTGCGTCCGGCGATGGCACAGCACACTGCCGCAGAACACGCGGTGTTTAGAAAATGGGCCGAGGGATGCAAGTGTGTTGTTGAGATAGGAGTGGCAGAAGGAGTCTCGGCGCTGGCGCTTCGCGAAGGAATGGCGGAGGACGGGACACTTTACCTCATCGATCCATTTCACCTGAGCCGGATTCCGGCGCTCAATTTTATAAAGCGCGTGGCACAAAGAACAGTTAGCGGCAGCGCACGCGGGAGCGTGGTTTGGATCGAGAAATTCAGCCAGGACGCAGTGAAGGGTTGGAAAGAAGCCATCGATTTGATTTTGATAGATGGAGATCACGCGGAAGTGGCAGTAGAGCGCGATTGGCTGGATTGGAGCCGTTTTGTGAAGCCTGGCGGCGTGGTCATCTTTCACGACGCGAGAGTTTTTAGTGGTGGGTGGGCGACGGCGGACTACGGGCCGGTTCGATTTGTTGACCGGTTCTTTCGAAGTGGCGCCGGGACGGACTGGACGATCGTCGAAGAAATTCATTCGGTGTTTGCCGTCCGGCGAAGAGCATAGATTTACATCTCGAGTTTGAGGCCATTCGAAGACTGCATGATCACACTGGGGATCAATTATTCGCAGATGCATGATTCGTCGGCGTGTGTGGTGCGCGACGGCGAGCTGGTGTTTGCGGTGGCGGAAGAGCGAATCAGCCGGGCGAAGCATGATGCGCGGTTTCCGGAAAATGCGATTCGGGCTTCTTTGGATTTTGCCCGGGTGAAAGCGTCGGAGTTAGATGAGGTTTGTTTTGGTTGGCAGGTGGCTGGCGCGGCGTACCGGCACGATCTGAAGTGTTATGCCTCGGGGAAAATGCCGGCGACGTATGCGAATGGGCTGAACTCGACGCTACATTTCATGAGCATGTGGCATCAGGAGAGTGGCGCGAAGCGGTTCACGCAGATTTTTGGAACGTCGAAGGCGCGGATGAGATTTGTAGATCATCACTTGGCGCACGCTTTGAGTGCGTATTCATTTTCTGGGTTTACGGATGCGGCGGTGGTGGTGGTGGATGGGCGCGGGGCGTGGGAAGCGACTTCGATTTGGCATGGGAAGGAAGGGCGGCTGGAGCATGTTTTGACGATTCCGTTTCCGGATTCAGTCGGATATTTTTACAGCGAGTTTACGGAGTACTTGGGATTTCAGCGGAACAGCGATGAATGGAAAGTGATGGGGCTGGCGCCTTACGGCAAACCGGGCGTGGATCTGCGCGCGTTCATTGACGCGGAGGCTGCGCCTTACAAAGTGCATGCGCGGAAGCTGGTGGCGAACGGAGCGGCGCCGTTCGCGGAGATGGTGCGCTTGTTTGGGCCACGGCGCGTTCCGGAAAGCGAGATTGACGAGAGGCACAAAGATGTGGCGTTTGCGGTGCAGGATGCTTGCGAGATCGCGATGATGAGCGTCGTTAAGATGGCGCTCGAGAAAACCAAAAGCCGCAATGTTTGCTTGGCGGGCGGGGTCGCGCTTAATTCGAAGGCGAATGGGAAGATTGTGGCGTCGGGGCTGGTAGAGAACTTTTTTGTCCAGCCGGCGGCTTCGGATGATGGCGTTGCACTCGGCGCAGCACTCGCGCCGTATCTGGATGGCGGCGGGCGGTTGCCCATGAAGGCGATGCGGCATGCGTATTTGGGGCCTGCGTTTGACGACGAGGCGATTGAAAGCGCATTGCGCACTTACAAGTTGAAGTACACGCGCTTGAACGACGTCGCTGCTACCGCTGCGGAACTGCTTTCGAATGGAAAGATACTTGGCTGGTTTCAGGGACGGATGGAATTTGGGCCTAGAGCGCTCGGCAGCCGCTCGATTTTGGCGGACCCACGCGATCCGGAGATGAACGCGAAGGTTAACAATGCGGTGAAATTCCGTGAGTGGTGGAGGCCGTTTGCGCCATCGATGAAAATAGAGGTCGCCGGCGAATATCTGGAAAGCGCCGAAGATTCGCCATTCATGATTCTGACGGCGCAAGTGCGGCCGGAGAAGCGCGCGGTGATTCCATCGGTGACGCATGTGGATGGCAGCGCGCGGCCGCAAACGGTGGAGAAAGAGAGCAATCCGCTTTACTGGCGGCTTATCGATGAGTTCGGTAAGCGGACGGGTGTGCCGGTGGTCATGAATACATCGTTCAATTTGCGCGGCGAAGCGATTGTGCATACACCGACGGACGCGATTCGGACTTTTTTCAGTTCAGGCATGGACGCGCTTGCGATCGGAAGTTTTCTTGTGGAGAAATAGAGTGAGCGCTTCGCAAGGACGGCTAGCGCAATTTTTGATGCGATACTCCTCACCGCTGGCAGGGCTGCGGCGGGTGCCAGTGCTGGGAAGGTGTGTCAGCTGGGCGGGGAGAATGCTTGTGCCTCGCGAGTCGCTTATTTGGGTGCAAGTACGGAGCGGGCCTGGGCGAGGGTTGTGGCTTCATTTGAATCCACGAACCGGCAAGACGTATTTTGAAGGGGACGGCGAACCGGAAGTGCAGGCAGCTTTGCAGAAACACCTTCATCCTGGAATGGTTTTTTACGATATCGGAGCGAATATCGGATTTTTTTCGTTGGTAGCGGCACAGCTCGTGGGGAAAGAAGGGCGCGTGGTAGCGTTCGAAGCCGACCCGGACATTGCGGCGCGGCTGCGCGAGCACGTCGCCCGAAATGAGTTTGGATGGATTACGGTGGAAGAAAAGGCGGTCTGGTCTGAACCGCGGACTGTATTCTTCGCGCGAACAGATCCAACGACATCGCCAGATCGAGGACTGGGACACATTGTGGCCGCGGGTGGGAGCGACACGATTCAAGTGAGCGCGGAGTCGCTGGATGACTATAGCTGGACGCAGCCGTTGCCAGACTTTCTCAAGTGCGACGTGGAAGGCGCGGAGGTGGAAGTATTTCGTGGTGCTTCGCGGTTGTTGAAGGAAAAACGTCCGGGAATCATTTGCGAAATGCATAGCGACGAAAATCAGCGCATTCTTCTTGAAGAGTTCTCCCGATTCCGCTACAGCTGCACACCTTGCGGAGCGAACCACATTCTGGCACTGCCGCAATGACGCAAAAGTGCATCGCGCTTTTGGGCCGGCGAGATGCGCCTACCGATGCAATCGAAGAGTATTGCCAATATCTTGGCGGCGCATTGCGCGGGCACGATTTTGAATTGGCGATTGAGCGCGTGGCATGGGCAGAAGATGGCTGGCCTGCCGCGATGCGCGAACTGGAGCGCAAAGCGAAAGACTGGCGGGGATGTTGGGTGCTCATCCAATACACCGCGCTCTCATGGTCCGAGCGTGGATTTCCTCTGCGATTTCTGAGAGTGCTACGAATTCTCCGGCAAGCCGGAGCGCAAGTAGCGATGGTCTACCATGACGTGCTGCCATACCACGGCAGCCGCACTATCGATAAGCTGCGGCGGCGAGCCCAGAACCATGCCATGAACGAAGCGCTGCGGTCTAGCGATCTCGGCGTCTTTACCGTGCCGATCAGCAAGGTCCCCTGGGTCGGAAAAAAACACACGCGCGCCATATTCATTCCCGTGGGCGCGAATTTGCCGGAGCCGGAAAGCGCCTGGGCAATTCAGCGAAGCGGAACAAACAGGCTACCAACGATTGCGGTTTTTGGGATTACGGGTGGAGAGAGCGGCATCTGGGAGATCGCTAGTATTTCGGAGGCCTTGCAAATTGTGGCCGAACGCCTGGGGAAGCTGCGGCTGGTCGTGATGGGACGCAACACGAACACAGCGGAGAGGGCGCTGAAGAATTTGATGGACAAGCAACCCGTTGAAATCTGTGCGCTTGGACTGCTGCCCGGAGAGGAAATTGTGAAGCAGATGGCGTCGTCTGATGTTTTACTTTTTGTGCGCGGAGGTATCTCTTCGAGGCGCGGCAGCGCCATCGCGGGGATCGCTTGCGGATTACCCGTGGTGGCGCTGGAGGGTTCGGAAACAGCTTCGCCGATCACGGAGGCCGGAGTCGTTTTCGCTGATCCGAAGCGTCAGAGAGGATTGGGAGAGGCGCTGCTGAAAGTTCTATCCGATGCGGAATATCGCGCCGACCTGGCGGAACGGAGCAGGCGAGCGCAGGAAAAATACTTTTCCTGGAAGGCGATTGCGGCAAGATATGCAGAGGAGATGCGTTCCGAGAACGGCAGCATGAGCTAAGACTTCAGTTTTCGGCGTTCAGTTCTCAACGGGACAAAGCGTCGATCAAACTTTCCTTCTTTTTTTCAGCCAGCGCGGCCAGGGGATTGAGCGAGGAACTGTAGCCTGCGATGGCAGCCGCCGCGAGGAACGCAAAAACCTCTGCCGGAACCCACTTGTCGCCTGTCCAGCGGCTCATGAAGAGAATCGGTGCGCTGATCCCGCCCAAGAGGATTTGCGCGCCAAAAGAAACGAGCACAGCCATTCCCGATTGACGCTGGCCACGCATCTGGCCGAAATTAAGTTTACGAGGGAAGCAGAGCGAGGACCAGTTGGCGATCACCAATTGCCCTGTGACATTGAAAACGATGGCGGCCAGCGTGGCGAGCAGGATGGGCAACGAAGGGGGCCCCACAAGATAGAAAAAGGCGGCCATGGAGAGCGTCAACTCGAAGGCGAGCATACCGGCCTGCAAAAGATTCTTTCCGAGAAATACCTCACGAAAACTCGCGGGTGATGTGAAAAACGATTGGATGCCTTTGCCGTCGTAGGCAAAACTGTTATAAGCAGGAGCCATCAGAATAAGAATCAAATAGGCCATCATGCCTGGAAAAAAGAATTCGGTCGAAACCGGGTGTTTCGTCGCGGTCGGATGCCGGCCTGCAAATTGGGTGGTGAAGAGCAAAACGAATACGGGCGGCATGATCAGGAGAAAGAAAGCAAAACTGTTTCGGGTGAGATAACGAAATTCCTTGCGAAGAACTGCAGCAACCTGGGGAGTAAGCAAGCGAAGCGCGTCGGTCTGTACAACTGTCCGGGAAACCGCGCGGACGGGGGAGCGCGCGGGGGCAGCTGTCTCGCTGAGCTCCTCGCCGCGGTATTGTGTCGCGAACCTCATCCAGAGAAACACACTGAAGAGGAGAGCATAGGCAGAAATGCCAGCGACGCCGACGAAAATGTCGGTGGGATGATTCAAGGCCGCTCCCGCAATCGCTTTACCGGCAAGCGAAGATGGAAAGATGGACAGGTAAGGAAGCAATTGCTTGACCCATGGTTGCACCGAACGGCCATACCGCTGCAGCAGCGGATTTAGAAACTGAACCGAGACGGCAAATAGAATGAAGAGAGCAAAGAATATCTCCCGTGAGCGCCTGCGGGCGAGGACGCGTTCGAGCCAGGAGCCTATCAGACGCTCGAGAGTGATGTTCATCAACACGAAGAGAAACGAGATGAGGAGCATGGCCGGCAGAACGCCCGGACTGGCCGAAGCTACGCCGATGCTCATCGCAATCAGCCAGCAAATGGAAGCAACGGCGGCAAAATCCGCGAGGCCATACGCGAGTCCGATGACGTAGAACGCCCTAAGGCTAAGCGGAAACCTCAGCAGGGTCCGAAATTCAAAACCTGCGCCGAAACCCGCGGTGAAAATAGGGAAGAGCTGCCAAAAAAGCAAAACTGCCCAAAAGAGCAAAGCTAGCCAAGTTTCGTGCCCGCCCGACAAAAGGGTGTAAGCGCCAAAACCGAATCCTACGCTCACACCGAGGACCGCCAGCGCAGCGAAAACACCCGCGACAACCATTCCGATCAAATCCCACTGATTGTGTTTCTTGCGGAGACTGTTGCCGAGAACCCGCCAGCGGAGGCCAGCGACGAGACGAATCTGTTGCCAAACGCCAGGCAGCTGCGCTACATCAGCCACGAAAGTTCCTCGAGTTGTGGCTGCTGAGCGCCGTCCTGGCCAACGATGGAGAGGAAAATCTGCTCAAGACTAGTCTCGCTACCTTCTGCGCCAGCCACGCCGACGCGCAGCTCATCGAGCGATCCCTGCGCGACAAGCCGGCCTTTGTGAATGATGGCCACGTGGCTGCAGAGACGCTCGACAATTTCCAGAACATGCGAAGTAAGAAAGATAGTGACGCCGCGCTCGGTCATGCGCCCAAGTAAAGCTTTAAGAGCGCCTGCCGCGAGAGCGTCCACCCCTTCGAACGGCTCATCGAGGAAAAGAATGCGCGGCCCATGAATCACGGCTGCGGCCAACGCCAACTTCTTCTGCATGCCGTGGGAATAGTCGGCGATCAGAGTTTTAGGGCGGTCGGAGAGCTGCATGAAATCAAGCAGTTCTTCGGAACGGCGCTGCGTTGTCGGCCGATCGAGACCGTACATGCGGCCGACAAACTGAAGATACTCGGCTCCAGTCAGCCGTTCGAAGAGGCCCATGCCTTCGGGGACGACACCAATCTGACGCTTCACTTCGACCGGGTGTGTGGCGAAGTCCAACCCTAGAAGCTCGGCACGCCCGGAACTCGGCGCGAGCAAACCGGTGAGCATCTTGATGGTCGTGGATTTTCCAGCGCCATTCGGTCCGAGAAAGCCAAAGAACTGCCCTGCGGCCACGGTAAGGTCAATGCCATCGACCGCGGTCAGATTGCCGAATCGCCGTGTAAGTTTCTGCGTCACGATGGCTGAGTCTGTCATCGCGTCTCCCGACCCTTAAGCGCGGAACGAAACAAGACTCTAACATGAGTCTGGAACGCATAAAGACGATCGAGGGCGAGCGATTGAGGGACGAGAAGGAAAATGGTCACGAGGGCTTCTGCGGATTTGGATTTGAGACCGTGGGATGCAATTCTTTTGCCGGCAAAGCTGCCAGAACAGCAGGCAACTCGATCCGGAACGCGGCTCCACCTTCTTGCCGGTTGTAGCAGTGAATTCTGCCGGCGTGCTCCTGCACAATCCCGAAACAAATGCTAAGACCCAAACCGGTGCCTTTGCCAACTGGTTTTGTCGTATAAAAAGGATCGAAGACGCGGTGAGGCTCCTTGATGCCGGGCCCGGTATCCAGGAAGAGCACTACGACGTAAGCGCGGTCGCGCAATGTCTTGATCGTTAGGACGCCGCCCTCCGCAGCTTCCATGGCGTCGACGGCATTGCTGATCAGATTAAAAAATACCTGCATCAATTGGTTGCCATCGCCGCGAACGCCGGGGAGAACAGACTCGAGCTGGAGCTCGATACGGACGGTCCCGGTGCGGAGATCGAGAGTACGAAGCTGCACAGCGTTGGTGACCACAGTATTGATGTCGAGGAGTGTTCGTTCCGTCGGAACCTGCCGCGCAAAACTGAGAAGATTCCCCACCAGAGTTTTGGTTCGGCGAGCCTGGTCGCGAATCTTCGACGCCGTACCGCGGGCCTTCTCGGGAAGCGAATGGTCGTCGGCCAGGAGATCGGAAAAGCCAAGGATGGCTGTCAACGGGTTGTTGATTTCATGAGCGGCGCCGGCGGCTAATTGGCCGAGCGAAACAAGTTTTTCAGATTGCACGATCTGCGTCTGGAGCCTCTGAAGATTCTGGACGGACCTCTCGGATTGAGAGAGGAGGCGCGTGCGGTCTGCATCAGCAAGATAAGTTCTGAGAAAGACGAGCAGTGCGAGGGGAATAGAGGCGATAAGAACTGTCATTAACCGGAAATCGCGAATAGCCGAACTTTCGTGCGCAAAGCGGAGCGTGTAGATAGCAAACAGCGGCAATGACATGACGGCGGCCATGGCTAGTCGAGCGGGTACGACGCTCTCTGCTCGCTCGCTATCAGCATCGGCGTCAAATTCACTCTCGGAAGGCTCATCGAGAGAGGCGCGCTTCTGATAAGCAATAACACCTGCGAGAGCAAACCAAAGGAAGGATGAGAGTAGAGGAAGATCGTACAGGCTTCCCGTGTAATAGCGGTTGAATTGGAGGGCTACGTTTATAGCAAGCGACGAGAGCATATACATTGCTGAGGCGCCAAAGAGATGGGCATAAATAACTCTCCAGGCTCCCGCGGCGCGCAGCCAGAGGTAACCGAAGCCTCCGACGATAATCATGTTCTCTGTATTGTGAAGAAGGATGTAGTTGTAATTGTATTCCGCGAGAGAAGGGACGGCATACATCCAGGGCAGAACGATGAAGATGTAGAGAAAGATCCACCAACTCAACAGAAGGGCAAAGTCCAGGTAGCCGAAGCGAAGCCGCAACTCGCCACGCTTGACGTGGGGGCGCAGGGTCAGCGCCGCCATCATGGGGATGCCGCGGAGAAAGAATACGATGTCGATCGGATCGTTGTCCGGCATTGCGCGGTGGAGATAAACCTCATAGTAGGTCCACTCAAATTGCCCGATCATCCAAAGGGTGCAACCCATGGCGAGCAACATCCAAAAGAGATTTCTGCGCCACTGGGGTGTTCCCGCGTTCAGAAGGAGACCTGCATTGGCGAGCAAAGGAACTATGCACTGAGACAAATCACCGATAGTGGTAAGAGCGTGATTCCCCTTGTGAAAAACTAGCGACATTCCTGCATAAACGACGAGGAAGGTGAGCCAGATGCCCGCCATGCGCACGATTGTTTTGGAAGAAAACATAGACCCCGGCAAATCTATTTTAGAGGGGCGAGGCAGGAAGGGCAGGTACGCTTTCAGCGACCAATACGTAAGCGTAAACGAATGCGGATCTTGAGTCCGACGATTTCCCTATGGGAAACCCGGTGAGGTGGCGGAGGAGGAGGGATTCGAACCCCCGAGGCCCTTTCGGGCCTAACGGTTTTCAAGACCGTCGCATTCAGCCACTCTGCCACTCCTCCACATTGATTCTACTACACTTATTGGCAGCCTGTTGCACATTTGCACGGCGACACGAGCGTCTTCCGCCGATTTTGAAACAAGATTGGTTGGAGAGTAGCGCTGTGCCATCCCAAACGGTTTGCTAATTCATCCTGCCCTGTTTGTACTCACACTCTTTCATTTGTTTTGAATGATTTACGGCGCTCTCATTTGCACCCAGGGGCCTCATTTGGAGGCTAGAGTGCACCAAGAGTGCACCAAAATTCGGTCTTCCTTACACCTGGGTTGAACAGTCCTGGACACGGCCTCGGCCAACGCGCCTGCCTTGTACGCAGGAGGGCGCGGGATCGAGTCCCTTCGTCGCGGCCAAAGTGAAAATGCTTGTGGGTGCGCCTGCGTTGGGCGCACAACACTCGACTCCAGCAACTCCGTCCATTGCTTCTAACTACAAACGTTTCCAACAAATCAGGGAATCTGCTTTTCGCTCAAAGATACCTCGAATGGATTGAAAAGGTTGGATTCTTGCACAGTTGGTGCACAGTTCCACGCACCCAAAGCATTCTGTTAACAGCCATTACAGTAGGCTACACAACCGACCCTTCATAAGTTTCCATGCATTTTGCTCGCATGAGATCCACATTCCCTTCAACACACGCTGAGGCGCCAGTCAAAGCTATTGCTGCGAGGTTCGGTTCTCCTGACTCATCGGCAAAACAACCTTAGCAATCAGACTGGGTTGCCTTTCGTCGAAGACATTCCAACTGCTTTCCTGAGTTGAAGCGCTTTCGCGCGCCTCGGCAAGAATTCGATTTCACTTGCTTCTCGCGATTCTGCCCTTGAAGGCAATATGCGTATCGTCCCTTCAAGAACGATTTGGATATCAAAGTCTCGATTCCCTGATGAAACACTGATCGCTTTCGCGATTGCCCCCTCGGTCAGAAGTTCTTTTAACGCGCGCTCGGTCGCTATGCCCACGCTCTTCTGTCTTTCGCGGCGCCGAAATACTGGCACATAACTACCTGGACGATAGTAGATAAAGACCGAATCTCCGATTCCATTAGACTCGTAATATTCCTTTAGCTTTCTGCGGAGTCTTCGAGCTTCACTCCGAACAATGGAGTCCGAACTGGGATGGTAAGGCGGCCTGCGTTCGTATACCTCGCTGCCGATTAGATATTCCTTTAGAGTCTTGGCTTCCCCTGCCAGGGTCGTTTCAACCGTATAGCGAAGAAAGCGGCCTAGCCGATCTGACTGAGCAAAGATGGGGCTCTCGAGAATGCGCGAGAGCTCTTCACGAATCGCTTCTTGGCCAATTCCGCTTTCGCCTATCGCTCCACTGATAGCAGCGCGCTCCCTCATAACCACCCCCGCCTATCGTTGTTTTCGTTCGCGGACGCACTTAGGTCACGGGTAAATTCTCAAGAAAGCGCTCAGCAAGTCGTTCAGATAGCGGTGAAAAATGGTGAAAAACTGTCAATGGCCCTATAAGCTAGCCCAGGTCCTATGAGCACCTTGTACCGCTTTGGCCGATTTATGCTGAATCCAGGTAGGCGCACGCTGTATAGCGCGGATTTACCCATTTCTCTGACCCCTAGAGCTTTCGACGTCCTGCTCTTTCTAGCTCAAAACCCCCACCGTCTGGTGACTAAAGACGAATTGCTGCAGGCCGTGTGGGGTGACACGTTTGTAGAAGAAGGAAATCTCAAACAATACATCTCGCATATCCGCAAAGCCCTCGGAGACAACTCCGAAGACCCGGGCTTAATTGTCACGATTGCTCGGAAGGGATATCAGTTTACGGCGGATGTCACCGTTGCCGAAATGGCAGGCACCTCGAAACAAATCGCGGTCCACGTCCCAACCGCCGAAAGCTCGCCAGCCGGTACGCAAAGTGCAGCTCAAAGACCCGCAGATGAGGCTACTCCAGAAGCGCAAAGCCACTGGCGGAAAACTGCCCTCGTGGGTGTCTCTGCCATACTTTTGCTTGCCGGCTTTGCGTCTTGGCGGCACTTCAGAGAAATGACGCTAGCGAAATCGCAAAAAATCATGCTCGCCGTAATGCCGTTTGAGAATCTCACGGGCGATCCCAATAAGGAATATCTTGCTGACGGTCTGACCGAGGAAACGATTTCACAGTTAGGCCGGCTTAACCCGGAACAGTTGGGCGTGATCGCGCGGACGTCCGTCATGGGATACAAACACAAGGACGAACGCCTGGACCAGATTGGACGCGATCTTTCTGTGCAATACGTGCTGGAAAACAGCCTCCGCGAAAGCGGAAATCACATACGCCTTACCGCTCAACTTATTCAGGTGAAGGACCAAACTCATCTGTGGTCACAGGATTACGACTATCCGGTGAACGACTTCCTTACTGTCGAAGACGACGTAGCCAAGGCTGTGGCGCAGCAGATCCGGCTGCGTTTGACTTCGAAACAGAAAGCAACGCTGGCCCAGTCGCACACGGTTAATCCGGAAGCCTTTGATGCCTACATGCAGGGGCACTACTACTTTGAACGAGACTCAGACAAAGATACGGACATGGCTGCGAAGTATTACGAACGGGCGACTCAACTTGACCCCAGCTATGCGCTGGCTTGGGTTGGGCTCTCTCGGGCCCGCAAGTGGCAAGCCGTCACAGGTCTTATTCCCAGAGAAGAGGGTTACCGGCTAGCGCGTGAAGCAGTTGACCGAGCGTTAGCGCTGAACCCGAACCTGGCAGAGGCCCACTCCCAAATGGGCCGAGTTAAGCATCAGATCGATTTCGATTGGACTGGAGGGGATGCTTCCTACCAGCGGGCGGTTGAATTGGAGCCCGGAAACCCCGAAAGTGTTCTTTTGGCGGGTGCCTCTGCCGCCATTCTTGGCCGTCTTGACCAAGCTCTTCAATTGCCACGCCAAGCCGTTGACTTGGATCCGCTGAATGCGCACAGTTGGGAAGGACTTGGAGAGATCGAGTTTCGCGGGGGCAAGCTAGACGAAGCCGAAGCAGATATCAAGAAGGCCCTTGAGCTCCGTCCAGATGATTTCCTTAGCGCTACGTTCTTGAGCGAGATTTATGTGATGCAGGGGCGGCCTCAGGATGCTTTGCCCGTAATCGAACGCGTAGGCTATGACCCAATGCGTACGTTTCTGTATGCGATCACGTACCACGCGCTTGGTCGTGAAAAAGAGTCGGACACAGCTTTAAGGGAGTTGATTGCGAAATACCAGGAAATTGATCCCTACCTAATCGCCGAGATTTACGCTTTCCGGAACCAGCCCGACGAAGCGTTCGAGTGGCTGGGCAGAGCCTATTCCAAGCATGATGACGGTTTGATCCATACGAAAGTGGACCCGCCACTGAAGAGCTTGCACAATGATCCGCGATTTGCCGCGTTGTTGAAGAAACTCAAATTGCCGAATTGACACACTGTTTTCGAAAAGCCTTCACGTCGGTCATTCCTGCTTACCAAGGGTTGGATCGGTCATTGCAATGTTGTTGATGTTGGGTGCAGCGTTGGGTGCGGTCATGCAACACTACTCGCTCTCGGCGCCTTTGTGGCTTGGGATAGCGACCTCCGCCGTGTTACGGCCGCATTGTTTCGCTCCATGGGGACAACAGGTCGAGCGCTTGTCACAAAGTCCGCCACATAACCTCGGCCCGGCAATGGGACAGGCAGACCTAACTCTTAAAGCGATTCTCGTTTGATCTTTAAGGACCGAGTCTTCGACTCTAGCGTAGACCGTGGGATGCCTAACTTCGCTGCCGCGCCCGTAGGCCCGGCTACGCGCCCTCGTGCCGCTCTTAATGCGGCCTCAATCATCTTGCTATCTTGGGCCAGTATCTTGCGGGGAACTCGTCGTGCTCTGTCAATTCTGCGTTCACAAGGGCTGCTGAGTTAACCAACTTTCGTTGATCGAGAAAATATCCGTCTCGCAAAGTATGATGGAACGCTCGATGACATTCCGCAGTTCTCGAATGTTTCCCGGCCAAACATAGGACTGGAGCAGTTCCAGAGTCTTCCAACAGGTTTAACCCGCTTAAAATCACTGTGAGCTAGCTGTTCCTCACATTCTCCGATTCCGAACATCGTGCGAACGTGCTACGCGGGGCTTAGCAAGGTTATGACGACAACCGGAGGGAGTGTCTCTCTGAGAATGACGACCACGTCGCAATCCGGACGGCACAAAACATCTCAGCTCGTGAATCCCAAATCTTCCTCTTATCGATTCCTAAGAAGACAAAGTCGGCCCAAGGCAATACCAGAACAAGTCCTTCAAGAGATGTTCTCGATTTCTCGGGATCGATTCTTGGGAGTTGCGTACTGCATTCTGAAAAATCAGGACGACGCGGAAGACGCCGTACAGGATGCGTTTCTCTCCGCTTCTCGCCATTTCGCCAACTTCGAAGGACGTTCCGCTGTCACAACGTGGCTCACACGGATCGTCAAAAATGCCTCCCTTATGATACGGCGGAAGCGGAAGCACAGTTTTGTTGGTTCACTCTCGGACGTTAATGGAGACGACGCCAACTATCTTGAAACTATTCCCGATTTCCACCCCAATCCTGAATTGGCCTGTTCGCGAGCCGAATCTTTCGCGGCTCTCGACGCCCTAATCAATGAAATGAATCCGCTCCTGCGCCAGGCGGTCAAGAGCGCGTACTACGATGAGTTATCCTCTCCCGAAGCGAGTTCTGCACTGGCCATTCCCCTCTCTACGTACAAAGCGCGATTGTTTCGAGGAACGCGCGTGCTGCAAGACAGAGCGCGGAGGAAATCCAAAAGTGCATCACTGTGAGCACCGCACCACTTCTGGAAATGCCATCATTGGCGAGTAATTCGGGGAATGTTCACTCCCGAATCGAACAGGTCCTCAGAACCGGGCTGTTTCGCACTGAGTAGGCGGATTGTCAATGCGGCAGCAGGAACCAGATAAAGAATCGTGATACACGTCCACATCAAAGCCCCGGCGCACTGCTGGTCGTCGAGCACTGACCAGTTCGGGAAATGTTGCCGTGTCAGATAAGCCGAATACACGACACGGTCGCAGAACACGAGAAAGCCGGAGAGAATGTCGCATGGCAATGTGGCGAGAAAAAGGTAAAGAACCATGGACCACGTTCCGGATTCTTTGCCGCTATGGGATGGAAGCAACGGCGACCAAAAAAGAAAACCAGCTGCCAAAAAAGACCCGTGCTCTACTATGTGCAAGGGCTCGGACTTAAGCGCCGCATTGAACACAAACGGAATATGCCAAAGGAGCAGTACAGCGATCGAAACCACCCAGCAAAATACCGGGCGGCCCCACAAGCTTGAAATGTAGTGCGTTAGGCGCATGCGTGAAACGGGCCCGACAACCTTGCGCACGAATCCCATAGCCAGACCATGCAACAGGGGCATTTTGGGTCGACTCAACAAAATCAAAAACGGCGCGATGCTCATCAACAACAGATGCTGTACCATGTGCGCCGCGAGCAGTTCGTCGTCGAGAGACGCGAGCGGCGAGCTCGTCGCCAACCAGACGAGCACTAGCCCGCATGGGAAGCAGATGCTTCGCCACAGGGGAAGAGAAGAGCCGGTATGGACCGGACGTTTATGCCGTCCGTGAAAATATACGATCGTGATTCCCACGCTCAGAACCGTCAATGGCATCGACATCGAACCTTGCCAAGTCATGGATGCGTTGACGGAACCGAATCTTCGCGCCGCGAAGTTTGTCCGATTCCCTGATTGCGCGATGCGTCGCGAGCTGGCAGTTGACCCGTAGGATGAAGGGTCCCGAGGAAGGCCACCAATGCCGTCGTTTCCGCCGGACTCAGATTCTTGCCATACGCCGGCATGTTTCCTCCGCCCTGAATCACCTGTCGAACCAGTTGGTCCGGCGTAAGGCGCGTCGCCACGAGGTCAAGCGCCGGTCCCCTTTGGCCTCCGGCCTGGCCGAGCGAATGACAGTTGCGGCACTGCTTCTCTTGGAAAACGAGAGCGCCGGTCCGCTCCACCGCTGTCCGACCGTTTAAGAATTCTCTGGGAATCGGTTCACCGCTCCAGGCATTCATGTGCGGGCTCCAAGGCGTGAACCCCGAAAGATGTGTTAGCGTTCCGAGCGCTACCGCTGTGAGCAAAACGGTCAGTACTGCGATCGGTCTCCGCCGCCAGCTTTTTTCTCCTTCCCCCGAAATGAATGGCAGCAGAATCAGCGCCAAAATGACCAAAACTGGGCCAATCAACAGAGCCGGAGTTTCGAGAGAAGGAGGCAAGAGCGAAAGCAAGGCATACAACCACAGAAAGAAATAGTCCGGTCGTGGAGCGGTTTGTATGATCGTAGGATCCGGCCTGCCTGTGGGTCCGAATGGACCAAAAAACCAAGCGCAAGCTGCGATGGCGATCAAGATGTACGCTGCGAAGAAGATATCCTTCCAAATTGCATACGGAAAAAATGGCGCGCCATCTTTCTTTGTCAGCTCGTGGTATTCGGCCTCGTACGTCGACTTGCGAACAATTCGACCCGGCATCGGCCATTCGTTGATGCCAAGTTTCAAGACCATCACGAGGTGCAGACCTACCATGGCCACGAGGCTCACCGGGATCACAAAAACGTGCAACGCAAAAAATCGCGATAGTGTTGCTCCAGCAATGATCGGGCCGCCCAGCATAATTTCTACCGCTGCGGGGCCGAGAAACGGAACGTGACTGGCAATCGATGCTCCGATTCCCAATCCCCAATACGCATCCTGATCGAATCGCAGTACCTGGCCGCTGAATGCCATCCCGAGCGTCATGAGCAGGAGAAACACACCGACGATCCAAGTCAGTTCCCGCGGGAACTTGTAAGCACCGAACAGAAAAACCTGCACCATGTGAATCAGGACGACGGCGACCATGAAGTTCGAGCCCCACCCGTGTAGTGCTCGAATGAACCATCCGAAGGTGACATCGTGATTGAGCGTCTGCAGGCTGTTCCAGGCCTCGGCACCGGATGGAACATAGACCATCGCCAGAAGAATCCCTGTAACAACTTGGAGGAGGAAAACCGTCAGCGCGGCGCTTCCAAACACATAAAACCAGCTCGCCGTATTTCGTGGGATAGGATGTTCTGCGGCGGCTCGAATCGGCGCAGCCAACTGCAGACGCTTATCGAACCACTGTCCGATTCGACCGATCACGCGCATGTCGATTTCCTTCCCTCGAGCGAAGCACTCGCCCCAGGCGTAAACAACTCGCCCGCTTGAATCTGGATGAGACCGTTCTCGACTCTGAAGGGATACGCAAACAGTCCTCTCTCGGGGGGACCGGAAGCACGAGAACCGTCTTGGTAATACGCGCCGCCGTGACAAGGGCACATGAACAAGCCAGACTGCGGAAACCATCTCACGGGGCATCCAAGATGCGCACAGTTAATCGCAAACACTTGAAATTGGTTTCCCTCGATTCGGCGCACCCAGCATGCCGTGTCAACGGTCTTTCCGTCAGTCGGCATCACGTTCGGGTTTTTGAACGTAGCCAGTCGCGTCTCGCCTTCCGGGAATTCTTTGACTTGCCCCAGAGCAACCCAGGAGAGATAACTGGACGAACGTGACCTGACGATTGAGGAGAGAACGTATCCAACAATCGGAACACTCAAGGCCGATGCCACTACTCCGTTAAAGAAAATACCAAGCTTCAGGAACAGACCTCTTCGTGACAGCATGTTTTCATCGGACATTTGGAGACTCCTTATTGCTCGGATTCGAATGGGTCATGATTTCCGGACGCTGCTGGGACATCCACGCCACGATGTCTGTGACTTCTTGGTCCGACATCGCCCGACCCTGAACGTTAGTACGCCAATCCGGCGCACCAAAATCAGGCCGTCCCACGATGACAATCGTGCGTAGCCCTTGGTTGCTCGTCAGCGTGAGAAAAGCCGGATCGACGATAGAACTGCCTTTGGGGCCTCCACGCCCGTTAGGTCCATGGCAGGATTCGCAAAAGATCTTGTAAGCGGCCTCTCCTCGATCCGCGTCGCCGCTTGACGTACTGGTATACCTAGGCGCTGTGACGCCATCGAGCGAACCCGGTTTGCTCCAACGCGATCGGATTCCGGACGCGATAACATCAATTTGGTTGTCCGTCAGCATCCCACCTGCGCTCTTGGCGAATGCCGGCATTGGAGTGCGGCGAACGCCTTGCGCGATTGTTTTGCGAAGTGCATCGCCGTCGACTATCACGAGATAGGTCGGATTCGAGATTGGAAATGCCGCTCCTCCATCCCCGTCCTTACCGTGGCAACCTGCGCAGTTCTGTTGAAACAATGTCGGAAAATCGAGGACCTGGTCGGGCGAAAGAACTTCCACATCCCGGCTCGGTTTACCGGGGGGCGTGCCGCATCCACACAACTGGAATGCCACGAATACGAAAAAAAGATGGCGCATCATCGGGAATCTTCTCCCCGTTCACGAGGTGCCATAATTCCCGGCACTTCGATTCCCGCACGAACTGCAAAAGGCAAGTTCTCATACGTTGGGACTTTCGATTGCCGAACCACTACGACACCCGCAGTCACGCCGAATGCCACCTGTGAGGCCACGAACCACAGCCAATCGATATGACTGCTCAGCAAAGGATTCAAAAGACCCATCACAGCCCACAAAAGACCGGACCACAGCAATGGCGCAATCAGCCCGCCCAGTAGAATCGGACGCCGTGGAAGCATGGGCAGCATCGCCCCGTACAGCAGCCCCACTAGACAGGAACTAAGCAAATGAAGGAACGTCGCAATGAGGAAACTGTTCGCGTGGAACGCGTTTAACTGTCCAGCGGATAGAGACTGCGATTGCGAGTAAAGCACGGCAGCCAGCAGGTTTATGGGATACCAGATGCTTCCAGCATGCAACACGCCGAAAACGCACGCGATGATCGCCATTGCCGCGCTTCCCACAATGCCGCCTTTCAAACCGGCGGAGACCGGATACGTTTCGAGAGGAAGCCACGCACGACGTTGCGCTTCGGCCAAGGGGAACCGTTCAACAATCCCGCGGGACGTGGTGACTACATCGTCTTCTCGTTCCGAGCTGACAGGAATCTCGTGTTCGTGAGGCAGAATCTCTCGCAGCCATCCCAACGATCCGTAAAAGGCGAGGACCACCCCAAGAACTGAAATCGAAATGTTCGTCAACAAGCCGGCAAACATGAGTGTGAATCCGAACGCCAAGACAACCGGCCAGGCGGTCGGTGCCGGAGCTTTCAATTCGCCCGCTTCGATTCCATTGGTCTTATGCAAGTCCATCACGGAGCAACCGTCCTTACCGGCCAATGATGTACACCACCGTGAATACAACAACCCAGATCGCATCGACGAAATGCCAATACATCGCCAGCACGTCCACCTTGGGAGTGTGCTCGCGCCGAATCTGCCCACAAACAGCAAGCAACAACGCGACGGCCAGCATCATCAGCCCTGCACTGACATGAAACCCGTGCAGACCAACCAGCGAGTAGTAGGTAGTGCCGAAGAGATTCGTGGAGATTTTCAATCCGTGCTCGTAGATCAGCTTGTGCCACTCCTGAGCTGTTCCGAAAAGAAAGAGTCCACCTAATACGATGGTGAAAAGCCACAACAGAAGAAAACGCGGATAGTTGCCTCGAGAGAGTGCCCTCACCGAAAGGTGGATGGTAAGACTGCTGCTCAGCAAACAGGCGGAGTAGAAGAGAGGCGGCTCCAGAACGTCCTTGGGCATCGGTCCGGAGAGGCTCTTCCCAAGATAGAAAAGATACGCAACGACAAAAATCGTGAAGATCGCTGATTCCGCAGCGATGAGGCAAGCCATGCCGACCTTTCCTCGATACGGCAACACCCACGTCGTCTGCGCCGGAGCAACTGCGGAATTCATCGTGTCGTCCTTTTATTCATAGCGGCTATCCGGATCTTCCGGGTGCTTGCGGTCCCACAATGGCCGTCGGCTGGCGACGGTCGGAATTGCCGAGAAGTTGTAAGCGGGTGGAGGCGAACTGATGCTCCACTCGAGTGTCCATGCGTCCCACGGATCGTTACCGGCGTGGGCACCACGGAAATAGGAAATGATCAGATTGAGCACAAAAACGAGAATTGCCGCCGCTTGAATGAACGCGCCGATGGACGAGATAAGGTTAGTGGCCCCAGGCCGCGCCCCGCTTCGTACGTGTAGATTCGGCGCGGCATGCCGAGAATTCCGGGAATGTGCATCACGTCGAAGGTGAGGTGAAAGCCGATGAGGAACAACCAGAAGTGAATTTTGCCTAGTTTCTCATCAAGCATTCGGCCTGTCATTTTGGGATACCAGTAGTAGAAGGCCGCAAAAATGGCGAACAGAATTCCGCCCACGATCACGTAGTGAAAATGTGCCACTACAAAATAGGAACCACCGAGTTGCCAATCGAGAGGTGCAGTTCCCAGCATTACCCCGGTGAGACCGGCGATGAGAAACTGGAACAAGAAGCCAACACAAAACAGCATCGGCGTTGCGAATCGCAATTTGCCTCCCCACATAGTGCCGATCCAGTTGAAAATTTTGATCCCCGTGGGCACACCGACTGCCATCGTAGTTAAAGCAAAAAAGCTGTTCGCGTAGGAATTCATTCCGATCGTAAACATGTGGTGCGCCCACACGCTTACGCTCACGAAACCGATACAAATCGTCGCGCCAACCATGACCGGATATCCGAAGATAGGTTTTCGCGAAAACACTGGAACAATTTCAGAAAGAAAACCAAAGCAAGGAATAATCAGGATGTCGACCTCGGGGTGGCCGAAGATCCAAAAGAAGTGCATCCAAATCGTCGCCGAGCCCCCCGCCTGAGTGTCGAAAAAGTGGCCACCGAGATAGCGGTCAATCAACAACATGATCTGCGCAGCGGAAAGCGGAGTGATGGCTAGCAGGACCATTCCGCTCATGACGAAGTTGAGCCACACGAATAGCGGCATGCGGCCCAGTTTTCATTCCCGGGCAGCGCATGCACAGAATACCGTTGCAAGGAGATTGATCGCGGTACCGATGCTGCCGAACCCCGACACTAGCAAGGAAACCGTCCAATAGTCGGAACTGTTACCGGGCGAAAAGGCCCGCGACGCGAGTGGTGCATACGCCCACCAACCTATGTCCGGCGCATTTCCGGCGCCATAAAGCCCGCTTCCCCCAAAAAGCTGAAGTACGGAGAGCCCCGCCGAAGGCCGTCAACCAAAAACTGAATGCATTGAGCCGCGGGAATGCCATGTCCCGTGCGCCGATCATCAGCGGCACAAGATAATTCGCGAAGCCAAACAATATCGGCATCGCCACGAAGAAGATCATCGTTGTGCCGTGCATTGTAAACATGCGATTGAAAACTTGCGGCGAAACGAAATCGTTGTGAGGGCGAAGAAGCTGAACGCGAATTACCGCAGCTTCGAGGCCACCAATCACGAGGAAGAACAGCGCCAGCACGATGTACAGAATTCCCAGTCGTTTGTGGTCAACCGTGATCACCCACTCGTGGAGCGCCTGCATCCAAGGACGACTTCTTTCAGCAGCAACGGGCACGGCGATCGCTTCCGATGACATCTCTTTTGTTTCTCCCACCTATTCGAGCGTCCTCAAATAACGCACAAGTGCATCAAGGTCCGAGTCACTCAGTTTCATCGCTGGCATCAGGGAACCAGGCTTGATGGCGTCCGGATTCTGGATCCATAGACGCAAGTTATTCCGCTGTATTCGTGAACCGAGGCGATGGTGGTCCGACTCATCAGATGTGTCAGGTCCGGCCCGAACCGGCCGTTTGCGCTCGTTCCTGCAACCGCGTGACAGTTCACACACGCAGTGCTTTCAAACACATGCTGTCCGGTCAGCTCCACACTTGCGGGAGCGACGGGCTTTTGTTGTCGACGAATCCACTCGTCGAATTCTGTTTGCGTCTCGACCGTCACGCGCAACAGCATTTTTGCGTGCTGTGTCCCGCAGTACTGTGCGCACTGTCCGAGATAAATTCCGCTGGATCTCGCGTCCATCCACATTTCGTTTGTGCGATTGGGAATGAGGTCGGTCTTGCCTGCGAGCTGTGGTATCCAGAAACTGTGGTCGGTATCGGCGGACAGCAATTTGAGAAACGTGGGTGTTGGTTGAGATGGATCACTGACTGGGATATGGAGTTCGTTCGCCGTGACCACTCCATACTTCGGGTAACGGAATTCCCACCAAAACTGGTGACCGATCACAGTGACCTCTACCGCCGACTCAGGTCGTCGAGCATCCTGGATGCGCGTGGATCACGCGAGCCGTCGCCAAAAACAGAATGACGACGATCAGCACTGGAATTACGGTCCATGCGAGTTCGATCTGCGTACTTCCGTAAACTTGCGCCGGCTCGCGCTCCGGATCCGAGCTGCGCCGGCCAAACCGGAAGAGTACGTACACCAACAATCCAAAGACCACCGCAAAAACGGCCAGATTGATGGCGGTGACGAGAAAAGATAGGTGATAGATAGTCTCCGCGGGCGTAGATTCCGGTTTCAGAACACTGGGTGCCGGATGCTGTGTTTGTTCGGCCGCCAAACAAAGGCGAGCGGCACACGCGACCCCGAAGCACAAAACCAACAGAAGAAAGAGGAACCGGTAAAGTCGCTCGATGCCCGAATTGTGTGGTCGCTTTTTCATCACAATATCCGCTCAGGGAGTCATGCCTTCCGCTTCGAGCATCTCGTCTTCCGCTTCTAGGAAATCAAACTGCGATTGAAGTAGCGCTGTTTTTGCGTAGAGTTCTTGGGCGACGGCCCCGTTTACTTGCGACGGGACGGCCGTGCCCTCCTGTAATTGCTGAACCGCGACGCGATGTACTTCGGTTCGCAGCGCCAGAAGTTCTTCGGAAACTTTCAACATCTCCCGAGTGCGTTCGCGTTTGTTGTAAACCGTTTGGATTCTCAGTTCGATTTCATCTTTGATTCGGGCGAGATTTTCTTCCGCTTGAGCAAGTTGGGATTTTCGCTCGCCGATCTCAGCGTTTCGTTTTCCGCCATCGAACAGCTCGAATCCAAAATGCACGCCGAACGTTCCGAAATTTCGCGCAAGAAAAGGCACATTGTCTTGGTAGCTGTATCGAGCAAAGGCCTCAAGACTAGGCATGTATTGCCGCTTGGCCAAACGCACCCCAGCCGATGCCTTCTCCACTTCGGCGCGTGCTTCGCGAATTTCTGGATGCGCCTCTAGCGCGACGCGTAGACATTCTTCGCGTTCACAACTGTCTCGAACTTTCTCGACCGCACGGTCCAGAACAAGGTGAGTTGTCAGTGGGAGTCCAATGGCATCGTTAAGCTGCGTCATCGAGTCGGAGAGCTGCAATTCCGTTGTCAGCAACTCCTGCCGCGCTTCGAGAGCGCCGGCGCGCGCCTCAATGGACTCTTGTTCGAGCGTTGCGCCGAGTTTTACCTGTTCGATTCGTTCTTTCCGTAGATCTTCGTTGGCCAGGATCTTGGCCTGCGCCGCAGCGCGTCGAGTCTGCAAAATCAAGACCCTGTAGTAGAGCTGGTGCACTTGTAATGCGATTTGGTTTTTCGTTGCCTCAGCCTTGTTCCGCATCGCCTTGATCTCCGAGGTCGCGACATCGTTCGCCGAGCGAACCTTCCACAATTCGAGTAGAGGCTGGCTGAGTTGTGTTCCGCTCGTGACGAACGAGAGTCCACCTTGGTTCAGCACGGCCGTCTGTTCGGGAATTGGTGTGCCCGCAGCAGTTCCGAGTTTCCCTTGTGGTATCGCGATGAATTGGGTGTCCGTTACGTGACCGCCCATGGTGTCGTTGCGGAGATTCGGAAAGTACGAGCTTCGCGCCGCGTCTTTGGCATGTTGCGATTCCTCGACTCGATAACCTGCGAGACGAACATAGTGGTTGTGCTTCAAAGCCAACTGAACGGCCTCGTCCAATGTGAGGGCCTTCTCCGAGACTTTCTGCTCTTGAGCCAACATTGGCGCTGCGATCAAGACCAAACAAACCCACAGAATTGCGGTTCGCAGCTTCATGGTTGCGAAGCTCCAGGCTCTCGGGAACCGAACGCGAGTTCTCCGTAATCGAAAAGAGCCTTCCGAAGTAAGGCGGTTAGCAACAGCGCGATCACACAAGCCCAACAAATGAGGTGAAATCCGTCGATGAAAGTCAGCGTGTAGGCCTGTAGTCGCACGCGGGCACCCACAACGCCGAACGCCCTGCCAGCCGCTGATGAGAGACCGGCAGACTTCCCATAGAGACCAGCTGTCAGTTGGCGAACCGAGGCGTCCGTGATCCATTCGCCACCCTGAAGGTGAAGTCCCAGCAAATTGGAGTGGACGCGTTCGCGAATGGCGATGAAATGTGTCATCACGGCTACGCCAATCTGGCCCCCGAACAAACGCACCACGTGAAAAAAAGCGGAGAAAGTCAGAGCCGCTTGCGGTTTAGAGAGGCCGCCGGAGAAGATGGCCTGCAAGACGATGTCGGCGACAAGGCCTATGAAGGCGAACGACTGCCCGACCCCCATCAACAATTCGGACCGATAGTAATCCGCTGCGGACCACGCGCTAGTGTATTGCGCGTTGAGGATGGCAGCGCCCGCGATGCACAAGAAACCAGCCGTCATCAGCCACCGCGGATCCAAGCCCCGTAGCAACAACAGCGCCGCGATAAATGCCAGAACGATAAGTGGCGCGGCGGACCAGACCACCGCTGGTCCTATCTGATCCGCTTCGAATCCGTGGATAGAAAGCGATTGGGGCACGAGGATGATGGTGGACAACAGGCAGAACCGAAAAAGAATCAGGGCAAAGCCGAGAATGATCGTGTTCCATCGCTTAAGAAACGGCAGATCTACAAGTGGGTTCGGGCTGCGCAAACGCCGAAGTATCGATATTCCCAGAAAGAAAAGACCGCAGAAAAATAGTGCATTGAACAATCCAGATCGCCACCAGTCGAGGCGCTGTCCCTGGTCGAGAGCGGAAAACAACATGGCAAAGCCGGCACTCCCATAGAGAAATCCGGCGAAGCTCGGAGCCGGACATCGTTTCTGCGCAGGCGGACTTGGAGGAATTCCCTTATAAATGCAGAACAACATTATGGGTGTAAGGAGCACCATACTCCAAAACATCCACCGAAATGAAAGATGATCGCGAAACCACCCGTACAACGTTGGCGCTACGTTTACCGCGCCATCGACAAAAGTTGCGTATAGAGCCAGCGTAAAGGGAAGAAATCGGAGAGGAATACTGCGCAGTGCGAAGGAAAGAGTCAGCGGATAAAACGTACCCGACGTTAGTCCGGCCAATACCAATCCTACGAGTAGCAGATTGTAAGTGTGAACAAACGGAAGAAGACAATTCACCAGCGTGAATCCGCTGGCCGCAATTACTAAGACTCGACGTGCACCTAGCAGCCCGCCCAGATACACCGTGAACGGGCCGATGAACATCAATGCGACGTTGAACGCACTTCCGATCCATGCTCCGTCGTCATAGCTAATTCCCAAACTGCCTTTTAAGTCGGCCGTTCCGAGGCTTAAGAGCCTGCCAGCAAGAGTCACGATTCCAGCGCCGGTAACCACTCCAATGATTCCCAGCACAGGGCTGTTTGACAATTCTCCCGGCAGAGCAGCAGAAATCGACTTGGCGATTTGCCATTTCGTCGGTGCCCTTAGCGTTGCGGTGGTCGTCGCCATCTTCTGCACCGGTCACTGCTTGGTTCGAACTTCAGCGACAACCGATAAACCGGGTCGAAGTTCCGCCGCATGACTTGTATCGTCAAACGCGATTTTCACCGGTACTCGCTGAACTACTTTTGTGAAGTTGCCGGTGGCGTTGTCCGGCGGAAGCAGCGCGAACTGCGATCCGCTCGCCGGCGCAATTTCAACGACATGCCCTTTCCAAACGCGATCTGGATAGACATCGACGCGGATCTCGGCGGGATCGCCTACTTTCATGTGCGTAAGTTGCGTCTCGCGGTAGTTAGCCTGAACCCATCGCGTATTCGCGACGAATGTAAGGATCTGCGCTCCTGGAGAGAGCAACTGACCGGCACGGACTTGCCGTTCACCGACGATTCCGTCTTCCGGCGCATGAATTTGTGCGTAGCCTAGGTTCACATTTGCTACCGTGAGCGCGGCCTGTTTGGCATGCAGGTCTGCGACGAGTTGCTGCTCTTGCGATTCAAGGACCGCTTTCGTGCGGCGTTCCGACTCAACCGACATCTCGTTGCTTCGTAGAGACGTCTTTGCCTGTTCCAGATCGGCTTGACGGCTTGCGAGTTGAGCGGTAAGACGCTCTTCATCCGCAACAGCCGCTTCGACGTGCTGTTTTGTCGTTGACTGCGTCGTTAGTAAGGCTTCCTGCCGCGCACGTTCAGCGCGAGTTCGTGTCACATCGGCTCGAACAGCTGCGATTCCAGCCTCAGCTGCTGTAATTTGTGCTTTTGAAAGATCGATCCCCGACAATGCCTTTTCAACTCTCGTCTCTTGCAACTCGCGCTGCCTACGATTGTTTTCGATCGCCGCATTGGCAGCTTCAATTGCTGCGGAGGCCTGAGCGACTTGCGCCTTGTAATCTTCGTCTTCCAGCTCCACGAGAAGGTCGCCTGCTCGAACTGCTTGATAGTCACCCACCTTTACGGTGCGAACGATTCCGGGCACTTTCGTACTTAGAGGTGTGAGATCCCCCCGCACGTAAGCATCATCCGTGGCTTGTTCGACTCTTCCCCCCTCCCACGCATTCCAGTTTCGGGTGACGGTAATCACGAGAGCGGCCGCAAGGAGAAGGATAACGATGGGAGTGACGTAGCGAAGCCATGGCCAGCGGACATTTTGCCCGGCACTAGGGTGCTCATGATGTTCGGTGGAAGAAACAGCAGAGCCTTGTGTCGCTTCGCTGGCGGCCAAGTTGTTCTCCTCCGTGCTACGGCACGTGATTCGACTACCGATTCGCAGCCGAAGACTGTCATTTGTTCGCACACTTGTGAACGTGAGGAACAGCTAGCTCACAGTGATTATTCGACCCCATTCAAGGCAGGTTAGAGTTGGGGAGTTGGCGCAAGAGCCGGGGGATTGTCTGCTTGTGAAATCAACCTTGCTACGAATCTTCCCCAAATAACGCGAACGGCCGCTATCACCGGAATCGAAAGATAGATTCCCACGATTCCACCCACCGCTCCCCCGACCATCATAGTGAAGATTGCGAGCAGCGGATGTAACTCGAGCTCGTGGCCCATAACTCTCGGAGCGACTCCGTAGTCCATCACCATTCTCCAAACGACAAGCAGTAACAGCATCCAGATCCAATGCGCGTGAGTCATGAAACCGACAGTGAGGATCGCGCTCGCCGCGAGAATCCAGCCGGCTACAGGAATAAATTCGAGCATACCGGCCACGAGGCCGAGCATGATTGCATTCGGAAAACCCAACAGGAGCATTCCGACCGATGCATAGATCATCGAAAGTAAACCTAGGATTACTTTTGCTCTGATGTAGTGCTGCAGCATCGCGTCCAATTCCACGACCAAGGATTTGATCGCTTCGTGGTTGCGTCGAGTTGAAACAAGCCGAATCACTTGCTCCGCCAGTTTTTCTCCATCGCTTAGAAAGAAGAGCGCGAGGATCGGGATGACGACAAGCCCGCCGAGCGCCACGGACAGAAACTGCTCGGCATTCTTGCGAAAACCCTCAATATCCGATTTGTGCTGCTCAACAAATGCTCTCGCCCGAATGGTCTGTGTTTCGCTCCAGTCAAAATTCCTGGAGAGATCATCCACAATCTCACCGGAAGACACTTGCTCGATAAGGGCTTGTACGTTTCCGATAACACGTGTCGGATGCCGATGAAGGTCTGGAACGAAGGCGTGTATGAGAAAGGCCGCAAGAATCAGAAACGCAAGATACGCCTCGGCGACATGTGGTCCTCTCAGATTCTTGAAGAAGAGGGAATGCCGCTGAAGAAACCGCACGACGGGATTGATCAAGTAAGCGAGCAGAATGGCAAATGCAAATAAAACCAGAACCGCTCTCGCAATGTACAGAATGGCCAGAACCACAACGAACAAGAGTATCGTGAGCAGTATCTTCGCAGTGCCCCGATCCACCAACTCTACCGGTCTTGTCGGCGGCGTTCCCATCAATTCTGTGTGTGTGCTTCCAGCGAGACTTTCATCGCGGCCAGAGCTCGCTGCAACGAAGATCGCGTCTTGTCTACAGCAACTTTGCGTACAATGCTACCCTTCAGCCCCGTCAAGCCGGCCTGTTGCGACCCTTTGAACGTAATCAGAAACATCCCGTGCTGCTTGTCCGCAGCATCGCGTACGCAAACCGTCAGATCCAGCGCTGTATGAAAATAATGACTCGCGTACAGTTGCTTGATCGCAACAGCGTCCTCCGGCCCGCCCGCGTCCGAGCCTCTATAAATGACGGCCTGCAAAAGACGAATCGTTGGCTTCAGCCCGAAGTTGACCTTTTCCCAATAAAATTGGGATTCGATGTGTCCACTTTTTGCCTTTGGATAATTCAATAAGTAGTTCTGAAGTTCCGGCAGATAAACAGGAAATGCCTTGGACCGGCTTACGAGCGACTGAAACGCCTGCTCGACCGCGGCGGGATGGTTCTTGTCCCGATAAACCCCCAGTTCCGCGTTTCCTCCTTCTTTATATTTCCTCAGAGCCTCCAGCATCAGGGTTTTCGCGATTCCATTCGCTTGTTCCCGCGCGTCGGAAGCCGACCAATTCACTTTTGTCTGAAAATCTTCCATTGCATCGGTTGGCAGTTGTATCTCGCACTTGCCCTCGCGGCATTTCTGCAAATCCTTGAAGTCCTCTTCCTCGAGACTAAGTCCGCCAAGGTCCGAGAGCTGTGGGGGGTCGCTGAATTTATGAATCGCCAGATAGTTTGGCAGCTTTTTTAGGGCGTCGATGTCCGACGCAAGCTTTAGGTATTCTTCGGGCGTAGACCGGACATACACCGCGCCGAATACAAATACCTCGTCTGCCGTCGGAGAATCCAATATCTTTGCGACTGATTGTCCACTACGGATAGCCTTAATTTGATCGCGACTCAACCCGACGTATGTCTCGAAAAACTTTCGCAGTTCGTCTCGCTGTTTATCCGTCGCTTGAATCGAAGCCGGAATCCAGCCAGCATCGGACGACGCTCCGCTCTGCAGCAACCCAACCATCAACCACGCCAGGACGCCCATTCTGAAACGTTTCATAGCACCCGCTCAGAAGCCGTTGGTACGCTCCTCGAAACTTTCCGCCGCTTGCCGCACCGCATTGCGGATTTCCGCGTCCGTAAACGGTTCGACGATCACGTCGTATCCGCCTGACTCGAGTACTCCAGACCAAAGTTGAAAGGTAGCTTCGCGGGCGTATACCAGTATCGCGGGACGCTTGTGGAGCACTCCAAGCATCCCCCACAGTTTCCACCACGCGGTGCCAGTGAGCGTCGCAGGAAGAATCGCAACCTGAAAAATGTCGTCTTCCTTGATTCCTCCTTGAGTTTGGCCGGAAGGGTCGGCGAAAACGAGTTCTGCGTTCAGCGGTTGCAGCTGACGAGTAATCTCTCGCCGCCGTTCGGCGGGAATCACCAGCAGGATTCGCAAGTTGGCGCTGGGTGTCACCACGATTTCCGTCCGAAACTGCAGTCGGGACGTTTGCATCCTTCGGCAAAATCTGTAATGTGAGGAACAGCTAGCTCACTGTGACGAGACTCTCTGGACTCCCCAGCCTCGTTCAAATGTTCCGACGACAGACCTTGCCTTCATACGAATTTCTGTGGGTCCGGTCCTCGTCCGACACTTGGGGAAAACCGATCTGCGGCGCACCGCCCTTCTCTTTTTAACGTTGAACCTTTGCGTAGCGGCGCTCCTTAAGACCAGGGGTGCTACTCACTGTGAGCTAGCTGTTCCTCACGTTTTCAGGTCGGACGAGAAGTGCGAGCCTTCACACTGCGCGTCGCAGGAACAGCTTAGGTCCCGCAGGAAATGGTGCGACCCACCTGGGTGCCAACCGACTCGCTTTCCGTCGAGTACCAAGGAGCTTTTCAATCATGAAAACAGCGGAAGTCCTCATTGAAATGTTACTCGATGCCGGCGTGAGCCGTGTCTATGGCGTATCCGGAGATTCGCTCAATGCGTTCACCGATGGCATTCGTACCCACGAAGGCGTCGAATGGGTTCACGTACGTCACGAAGAAGTCGCGGCGTTTGCAGCAGGTGCGGAGGCCCACCTGACCGACCAGTTGGCCGTGTGTGCCGGCAGTTGTGGTCCGGGGAATCTGCATCTCATCAACGGGCTGTTTGACTGCTATCGCAGCCGTGTGCCTGTGCTCGCGATCGCCGCTCAAATCCCCAGCATTGAACTCGGCAACAACTACTTCCAGGAAACCCATCCGGAGATTCTCTACAAAGAATGCAGTGATTACTGCGCGCTCGTCTCAGAGCCGGATCAACTCCCTCGTGTCCTTGCCACCGCAATCCGCACCGCAATCGTGAAACGCACCGTCGCTGTGATTGTTATTCCTGGAACGGTCATGGCGAGCGAGTGTTCGCAAAAAGCCTTGGCCATCGCCGTTGAGGATGACACATATTCTGTGACTCCCAACCGAGATCAGTTAAAGCGAACTGCAGATGTGCTGAATGATGGAAAGAAAATCACAATTCTCGGCGGCGCGGGCTGCAAGGGGGCGCACGACGAGTTGGTCGCCATTGCGGAAAAACTCAAGGCCCCGATCGTATTCGCATTTCGAGGCAAGGAATTCATCGAGTACGACAACCCCTATGACGTTGGCATGACCGGCCTTCTCGGCTTTTCGTCCGGGTACCACGCCATTATGAATTCTGATGTTCTCCTGATGCTCGGTAC
Organism: uncultured Acidobacteriota bacterium; assembly: GCA_963718785.1. Lineage (GTDB taxonomy): Bacteria > Acidobacteriota > Terriglobia > Acidiferrales > UBA7541 > Acidiferrum. The sequence goes on from CAVQZW010000002.1 coordinate 1,171,012, forward strand.
GGATTTCCCGTATCGCCAGTTCTACCCTGAGAACGCCACAGTGATCCAAGTCGACATTCGCGGCGAGCAGATTGGGCGCCGAACCCATGTAGAGATTGGACTCATTGGCGACGTGAAAAGCACGATTCAGGCTCTTCTTCCACTGATTACCGACAAGGCAAATCGCAGCCACCTGGATAAAGCTCTCGAACATTACGCCAAAACGAGAAAAGATCTCGACGCGTTCGCAACGGGTAAGGAAGGCACCTCGCCCGTTCGCCCTGAGTTCGTGGTTTCTACGATCAGCGAACTTGCCTCTGAAGACGCCGTGTTCACGTGCGACGTCGGCACGGAGGTTATCTGGACCGCGCGGTACCTCAAGCTGAATGGCAAGCGCCGGATCCTAGGCTCATTCAATCACGGCTCCATGGCAAACGCTATGCCGCAAGCAATAGGTGCGCAAGCTGCGTTTCCCGGTCGGCAAATAATCAGCTTCTCGGGTGACGGAGGCATCGCCATGCTCCTCGGCGATCTTCTCACCCTGAATCAGATGGAACTGCCGGTGAAGGTAGTCGTTTTCAACAACGGAGCGTTAGGATTCGTCGAAGTTGAGATGAAGAGCAGCGGTTACGTAACTTTCAGCACGGATTTAAAAAATCCGAGCTTTGCGAAAGTCGCGGAAGCGATGGGAATGTTCGGCGTCCGCGTCGAACGCCCCGAGCAACTTCGGCCCGCTTTGCAGGCCGCGTTTTCGCACAAGGGGCCCGCTCTCATTGAGGTCCTCACGCACCGACTTGAACTTTCGATGCCTCCCACGATCACTTTTGAAGAAGCCAAAGGATTCAGTCTCTACATGCTGCGCACCGTCATGAACGGTCGCGGCGATGAATTGATTGATTTGGCGAAAACCAATCTCTTTCACTAGGAACTAGAGGCGTACCTTCTGCCGTAAGGTTTTCCAAAGAGGCTGGCCGCATGGAAGGCAGTCCATTCAGTGCCGATGACCGATGCGACTGGATCAGGTTACCTTAGACGCGATTCTCACACCGCAGACACGGCTGTGGCCACGACCGTTGTGTGGCTCAGTCAGCGAGAACCGGAGACCTAGCTATATATATTAGGATACGAAAGACGTGGATTGCCCCCGCCGATTACTGGGGGCCGACGGCGTGCATAGTCTGCCCCATCTTCATCGCATTGCTTGAGGGTATTTCTTGGAGAGAAATCGCGAGTTGATCGGTCGGCACCGCACTGAGGGATTGAAACATCGGCCACAACTGCTTTAGAAGGTTTGTCTTTTCCTCGACCGTGTGGCCGCTGCGTAAGACACAATTCAGAGAAGCCGCTGGACCTTCCTTGCCGGCGGTAAATCCTGATCCCTTAGGGTAAGAAAGAAAAATCACGTGAACGAAGCTGCTCGGAACCTTCATCATCGCGGCATGAATTCGCGTTATTTCATCGGCGATTCTGGCTTTGGTTTCGCCCGCTAGCGCTTCCTGCGTGATCGCGGTGTATAGCGGCATTCACTTCACCTCAATATTCAGCACTGCATATCGCGAACGCATCGTTCCGGAACGCTATCTCAGATCCTTCAGTGTCTTGAGATCGTCGACGATATAAGCGTGAAAGCCTTTAAGCATTGTGGTTACCCTTTCAACTAGGATCGTTCGCTTACAGCTATCTGGTACGCATGGCTAGGAATTTGCATTCTGAAATGCGTTTACAAATTCCCACTAGGAAGGCATGCGCGGAAGGTGAGGAGCAGCTAGCTCACAGTAGTTACAACGATGTGTGATGGGACGCCCACCGGGGCCGGAGGCGGATGTCTATTGACCTCACTGAAGGAGTCTGCCAAATGGCAATCCGTAAACGCGGGATTATCTAGTCGGGGAAAGCCTCGATAAATAATCCATCTCCAGCTCCCCTTCATAGGTCTCGGCGCCGACCTTCAATACTTCAACCACGCGCGCTTGTGTCACATCGCTGGCGACACTCAAATCGGATTCATGGGCTTCCACCAGTAGTCCTTCTGCCATGGAACCAAATGCTCCCGCATCCACGGCCGCCTTCGCGTGCGCGATGGCATGTGCAGGAAATGAGGCGATGCGATGAGCCAGTTTTTCGACAAAAGGAGTCAGCTCGTCCGCTGGCAAAGCTCGATTGATGTAGCCGTAACGCTCTGCTAGCTCCGCCGAAACATCATTGCAGGCCAGGAGCACTTCCAACGCGCGCCCGCGCCCGATGAGCCGTGGGAGTCTTTGCGTAGCGCCTCCGCCCGGAACAAGCCCAATCGCCACCTCTGGTTGGCCAAAGACGGCTTTGCCAACCGCAGCAAAACACATGTCCATGGCCAGTGCGATTTCACTCCCCCCGCCTCGGGCGCGTCCCTCGACTTTCGCAATGGTTACCTTAGGCATGTTCCTGAATCGCTCGCCGATCATCTGCGTTAGACGGAAGCTGCGCGTGTGGGACACCACTTTGGGGGTCTCTGCAACTCTGCCTAAACCAGAATGTGCTATGAAAAAATCCGGCAGGGCGCTCTGCAAGACTACAACGCGGACACTCTCATCGGCCTCGAGTTCTCTGCCGAGTTTTTCGAATTCCTGCGAGAGAACCTCATCAAGAAGATTTATCGGCGGGTGATTGATGCCGACGAATGCGACTCTAGAATCGAACTTGAACCGGAAACATTTGTAGTCAGAATATCCCATCGGCGTGGCTCCATTTCGTCAATACGCTTTTCAATCGTCCTGCACGGGGTTGGTCAGGACCCCGAGCTTCTCGATCTCCACTTCGAAGACATCACCGGACTTCATGAAAACGGGCGGTTTGCGGGCGGCTCCGACGCCACCCGGTGTGCCGGTGATGATGACGTCACCTCGCTCGAGACTTATTCCGACGCTGATCATCTCAATCAGCGCTTGGACGCTGAAGATGAGTTGGTCCGTGCGTGCATCCTGCATCACTCGCCCATTCAGACGGCCTTGGATGCGCAGTCCTCGAGCGCCCGGCGAAACGGCATCGGGCGTCACCAGCCACGGGCCGAATGATCCTGTGCCGTCGAAATTCTTGCCCATCGTCCATTGCGGGGTGCGGAGCTGAAAATCACGGAGGGTCGCATCGTTAAACAGCGAGTAGCCGGCCACGTGTTCCAAAGCCCGCTCTTGAGAGATACGGCGTCCCGCTTTGCCGATAATCACGGCTAGCTCGGCTTCGTAGTCGAGTGCGGTCGATTCGTGGGGCCGCCGGATTGGTTCTTGGTGAGCGATCAGACTAGTCGAGAAGCGGCCAAAGATTTCCGGATAGGTCGGCTTCTTCAGTCCGCTTTCTTCCAAATGATCATCGTAGTTGAGACCGACGCACAGAATTTTCGGCGGTACGGGCACGGGCGGCAGCAATCGGATCGTGTTCAAATCGATTGCCGGCGATTGCCCTATATTTCTGCCGACGCGCAACAGATCTGCTCCGCGCGCGATGAGTTCGGGAAGAGTGCCCGGGAATTCACTGTCTCGTTGCGTCAGACCATGCCAGCCCGAGCCGTCATCCGCGGCGATTCCGAAAACTCCCTGTGTTTCAAAATGAACGATGCGCATGCGGGTGATCCTTTAGACAGTCTGCGGACGGCTCAATTCCTCTAGCAGAAAAACAAATGACTCATACGGCCGCCCGGTCGCATGCCGAAGGCCCATTTCACAAATTCGGTTCGCCGATAGGTAGGCGTCGAATGGCCGGTCAATTAGCACCAATCGAACTTCTCGCGTTGCTGAAACGACCAACTCGGGATGCAATAGCCCTCGATCGCCTGCAGTGCCGCAACAAGTTGTGCCAATCGGGACCTCTACTTCGTCAGCTAGACTGCCGGCAATTTGTTTGAGAGGGCCCACGAGTCCGAGGTCCGTTATCGAACATGTGGGGTGCACTGCAACTCGGCGCAACTTGCGCGAAACTGTCAGCTTCGGCAAAAGATCCCAACACCATGCTATTGAGTCAATGATCTTAAGACTCTCGTACTGCTCTTTTCGCTTTCCTTCGAGCTGGGTCGCGATGTCCTCTTTTGAGACCGAGGGTGCACGAGGCTGCGTCGACAACGATCGGGAGGGTCCCTCCATCGCTCCATCGCCAGAGCGCGTCGGCAACAGCTTGTGCCATGTATTTGTGTCCTCGGCGATAGCCTTTAGATCTCCACGGCGTCGAGCAGCACAAGCCAGCGACATCCGACGGAATCCACAGCGGTTTGCCAGCGCGTCGGACAGAGATACAAGTGTTTCCGCAAGTGACGGCGCGGCAGGCCGCTCCGGATCGCGACCGAACATCCGGTAGATGCATGCAGAAATAAACTGCGGCGGCACCGTTCCTGTCAGTTTCAGGCAGCGCCGAAGCAGCACGTGGCATTTGCCCGGCACCGCAGGCATGAGGTCCGGGCTAACAACACTTCGTGCGACAGCAGTAAGAGCAGTAAGCGGCTTTACTCCAAACACCGAGGAAAACGCATGCGCTCTCGGAGGCACATGCGGGCCAAAGGTTCGACCGCTTTCCAGTGCCTCGCAAGGCTCAGCGCCACCCGCTCTGCGGCAGGGCTATTCTCTCGTGCTCTGAATTCTTTGATCAAAGTCCCGGTGTTGATTCCGATCGGACAGGGAATGGAACAGGTCCCGTCGCCGGCGCAGGTCTCAATCCCGTCGTACTGATACTCCCGTTGAAGTTGCGCGAGCATGGCCGAGCCTTCCTTTTGGCGCGTCATCTCCCGTCGAAGAGCAATACGTTGACGTGGTGTCATCGTGACATTGCGGCTCGGACAAACAGGTTCGCAAAATCCACATTCGATGCATTGTGAAGAACCCGTAATCCCCTCGATTTGCGGGAAGGATTTAAGATTCTCCAGGTGCAGGTTGGGATTGCGCGTGAGAATTACATCTGGGCCCAGAATCCCGTGAGGATCGGCGAGCATTTTAATGCGCCACATCATGTCGGCCGCTTTTTCACCCCATTCTGAGGCGACGAACGGCGCCATGTTTCGACCAGTTCCGTGCTCGGCTTTGAGAGAACCGTCATGTTTCTTGACGACGAGATCTACGAGCTCGGCCATGAACGCCGAGTAGCGAGACAATCCATCGGTGCCGCCAAGATCCGCGACGAGCGTGAAGTGCAGGTTCCCATGAGCTGCGTGTCCAGCCACGCCGGGAATGAACCCATGTTTAGCGAGTAGTTCCTGAACGTCGCGCGCGCCCTGTGCCAATCGTTCGGGCGGAAAACAAACGTCCTCCGTGATAAGCGTCGAACCTTCCGGGCGATTCTTGCCGATCAAACCCAGAAGTCCTTCTCGGACGTGCCAAGCGAGTTCGATGGCTTCGGCGACGCTCGTGAACTCGACCGGTTTGATCAGCCTGGCGGTACTCACAAGATCGAGCACTTGCTGCTGTGTTGCTTCGAGCGAGACCGCGTCCTTGGAGCCGAACTCGACAAGTAGGGCTGCGGCTTTCGGATCAAGGGTTTTCCAATAGGAGGGCGTTTCCGTGAAGGCCTGACCGGCGACAGTGAGCGCCGGAGCGACCATCAGCTCGACGGCGGAGGCGCCGAGGCCGACGAGGCCGGGAACAAGAGCGATCGCTTCGTCGATCGTGGGGACTGGAATCCATGCAACGCTGGTCACGCGTGGCGCCGGAATCGTCTCCAGTACCGCTTCGGCGATGAACGCGAGTGTGCCCTCTGAGCCGACGAGGAGGCGTCGAAAAATCCCGAGCGGCGTTTCACCGTCGAGAAGTGCACACAGCCGCAATCCGTGGGTGTTCCTGATTGCGTACTTGCGACGCGTACGATCCGACAGCACCGGATCTGACAGAAGCTCTCTTCGCAACTGGAGCAAGCCTTCCGCAAGCTGCGGCTCCGCCAGCGCAAACTCTTTTTCCGCGTCGGGGCTCGACGTGTCAATGACAGCACCGGATGGCGTTACGAACGTGAGCGCGGAGACGGTGTGGTAGGCGTCTTTCTGCACGGTGCACCGCATGCCACCAGCGTTGTTCGCAATCACGCCTCCGATCGTACAGGCATGCGAGCTCGCGGGATCCGGCCCCAAGCGACGACTGTGCGGCTCTAGCATCGAGTTGATGTGGCCGAGGATCATACCGGGGCGCACGCGTACGCGTCGGCCGTCATCTTCCACTTTGCCGCCGTTCCAGTGACGGCGCACATCAATCAGAATGTCGTCGGATTGCGATTGCCCGTTGAGACTCGTGCCGCAGCCCGAAACGTCGCGTGCCGCCCGGTCTCGCGGCAATAGCGGAAGAGCCTGACGATGTCCTCAGTCGTTCGAGGTAGCACAACAACTTGAGGGACGAGCCGATAAGGGCTCGCATCGGAGGCGTACCGTACGAGATCGATTGCCCTGTGGAGGACGTTCTCTTTGCCCAGCAAGGCGGTAAGTTCGGACTTTAATCTGGCGGAAGTCCCATCGACCAGAGACGCGGGGACTGCATCGCTCATTGGAGGCGCGTCGAATCGTCCTATACGCGCAGGATTCGCGGAAAGAAGCTCTCTGGTCATAACAGCGCCTTCCTGTAACGTCGGTCCGTCAATTGGCAGCAGGTGCAGTCGGCCAGCTTGTTGTCAGCTGCGGAAAGCCTCTGACCAAAAATGTTCACCTTTTCAACCGAATCGTTTCCATCGACTGTGAATACGGCCCCAGCCCACTCTTCAAGAAATGAAACGCTGGAATTGCTACTGCGCCACCACATGCAAGCTCTCACGTCGCTACTTTTGAAGGGAATGTGAGGAACTGCTAGCTCACGGTAAGCACGATCAAGGTGTCTTTCCTGCCGAGTCGGTGGTCAGAAGTAAAACGGCGGGCAGCAGATCGAGAGACTCCCTGTCAAACATGCTCCGTCGCTGAACTACAGTGAGCTAGCAGTTCCTCACCTTTGCACAACCGTCAAGACCAGCCAACATTGGTAGACGCAACATCCTGCCCCTCGGGCGTCGCGCGGGCGCAATTCTGCCTCGGTTGCTGCCACAGGGTAGATTGAGAGACGGCGAACACATGAGTCGAAATCGACTTGCAGCAAAAATTCTCCCGAGGGTCAGGACTGGCAAATTGACAGAGGCCGTTCTGTGTTTGGGTGTGTTTTGCACTTTACCTTCGCTAAGCCATGCTCAAGTTCCGGTCTATGATGTCACTCCCATAGAAAGCACAATCAAATTTGGTGTCGACTCTTCGGTTCCCATTAAAGGAACGTTTGACAAGTGGACGGCAAGCATGAAATTTTCCTCTTCGGATGTGAGGAGCGGGGTTTTGGAGATTGAGATTCAAGCCGACAGTGTGAATACAGGCAGCGGTCTAAAAAACAGCAAATTAAAAGGCAAGGACTTCTTTAACGCGACAGATTCTCCCACCATTACGTTTAAATCGAAGAAAGTCGTTCAGACCGGTCCAAACACATTTGATCTCGAAGGAGACTTCACGATTCGTGGAGTAACGAAAACCGAAAAACTTACCCTCACCGATAACGGCAAAGGATCGAACTCCGGAAGCATCGAAGGTACCATGGCTTTCGATCGCAAGGACTACGGGATGAGCAAGAATATCCCTTTCATTAAGATTGCCAACCGCGTCGAAGTGAACGTGTTGCTGAAATGGAAACGGACAAGCGGACCTCCGCCGGTTTTTCAGCAGTAAGACAATCCTACAAGACGGAAACCTACAGCCTGATTAATTTTTCGCGATAGCAGGCCTTTTTTCTACAAAGCAGTTCGCCGCAGGCGGTTTTCCAAACCGCCGCCAAGCAAAACGGTTCTCAGGGATGAAATTTCAGTTCGACAAGCCGCTGTACCAAGGACGATCATCGCGCGGCCATCCGGCGTTGAGGAGAAACAACTGCGAGTTCAGTTTGTGTTCTTTTTGCGTTGTAGGATCGGAAATGATGGGCAGTGATGAGTTGTGAAGGGGAGCTAAACTCTTGAGTCTTCAGCTATCTCGTTTGTTTGACGTGTCCAGACGCAGTTTATGAGTCTGCTGCTCTATGCGTACGTAATAACAGGATTAGGAATTAGCAATTCGCGACAAGGGAAGGAGCGAGAAGTCCTGTTGCACAAAATTCTGCGCGTTGCACATTCTGTTGCACAAAAGGCTGCCAAAGTCGCCCAAAATACCCCATTTCTACGTGGTACCGCGTATCGTAAGTTGTTGATTTGTATCAGGCGGGAGTACTACCTAGCGAATTTCAAGACCGCCGGTTTCAACCGCTCACCCACTCCTCCGATTCTTAGTATAACGTGCAACAGCTTTTACCGGGACTTTTGGTGACGTGTTTGGGCACGTGTCCGGTATGAGCATCCGGATTGCGCATATCTTTCTTGCGGTGATGAGGGTGACCTTAGGAGTTTACGCCCAGAATTTTCCCGGCGGACTACATTTCCATTTTGCCGGGCGGCATGAGATCCCACACGCGCCAGAATTCCTTCATCTGATCGGGGGTACCGAAGGAGACGCGGACGTACGTGTTCATGGAGGGAAAGAGGCGCGCTATGGCGATATTGTTCTTCCGAAAGTGCTCGATGACGCCCACGGCCATGCGGCCGCATTTCAACATTGCGAAATTCGCGTGCGAGTCGATGCCGCGCACCATGCGGGCGTTTGCCTGATTGAAAAATTCCTGGCGATCGTCGGCGTTCCGTTTGGTGCTCAGCCGGACATAATCGAGATCGTCGTAGGCGACGAGGCCGGCGTGAGCACCGATGGCGTTCAGTCCTTCCGGAAGACGGCGGGCGGCAAGAGCTTTGATTTTTTCCGGTGCACCCACGGCGTAGCCTACGCGAATTCCCGCCAATCCGTAAACTTTTGAGAAAGTTCGACAGACGATCACGCGGTCATCGTCGATAGGGCGGTCAATAAATGAGACGTAGTCGGCAGTCGACGCAACGAAGTGATGGTAGGCCTCGTCGATCAGGACGGTTGTGGAGGCGGGAAGCTTGCGGATGAAGGCTTCCAGATCTTTGCGAGGGGTGAGGCTGGCCGTAGGGTTGTTGGGATTGCAGATGTAGATGAGACCGGTGGAGCTGTCGGCTTGTGCGAGGATGGCGGCTAGATCATGAGAGTAAGTTTTTGTGAGCGGGACTTCGGAAACTTCGGCGCCAAACGTTTTGGCGAAGCGGCCCAGCGATTCGAACGTGGGCAGCGCCGTGATGAGCTTTTTGCCCGGCGCCAGAAAGGCGGAGGCGCAAATACTGAGGATTTCGCCGGAGCCACAGCTGAGTATGAGCTGTTCTGGCTTTATGGAGTGGGATTGCGCTATGCGAGCGTGCAGGGCGCCGACGGCGGGGTCAGGGTAGCGATTGGCAAATTGCAGGGAGTCTTGCATCGAGGCAATGACCTTTGACGATGGGCCGTAGGCATTTTCGTTCCGGCTGAGAATGATCGGGCCGCCGGGCTCGCTGGCTCGGGACCCCGAGACGAGTTCGCTAAAGGCGAGATCGGCGACAGCAGGAATAGCTGCCGTTGCGGCTGCGCCAGTGGCAATGTTACGAACAAAATTTCTTCTTGTGATCGACATAGACCTCTACCTCGCTACGTTTCCGTTGATAGCAGGTACGAGTGTAACAGGTCAAGAAGACGCACGGATGGATGAGCGCAATTTGAATTCCGCAAGATTGCCGCTTCCCGCTTTAGGGGTGCGCCTTGAAGGCCACCATCTGCATGACCCACGGACCGCTGTTGTCTAGAGGCGCGGACGCGTTGTAGCTCCCAGTGACCGTGACGATTTTGTCTTCGGCGATATCGCCGTCCGGTGATGTGATGGTGCGGCTCGTAAAGCCGGAGCCTGGTCCAGTTGTAAGAGTGTAGATCATGTCGGCGCCTAAAATAAGGTCATTGGCATTGGTGGTCGTCGCGGAAGAAGTGGCAGCCGCGTTGGAATTGCCAGAACCCGACGCGGTTACATCGACCGGACTAGTTGTGTCCACGCCGGAATATTCTAGGATTCTGATATCTGGAAAGGCAGCCGCTTTATTGAACGTAACTGTGACGGTGTTGCTTCCTGCAGCCACGCCCGCGATGTTCTTCAGATAATAGATCGATTGAGTCAGGAAACCAGAGACTGCCGTCGGTCCGACGGCGAGAGCGTAAGTGTTTCCCGACGAGTCTTTCACGGATGTAACGGTAGACGTGGTGTCGTTCCAGCCGACGATAACAACATTTAGATCGCCCGCACCTTGCGCAGCCGTATAAGTCACCGCGACTGTGGTCAAGGTCGACTGTGGAGTGGCGTAATTGACCTGCACAAATTTGATGCCCGGTGGCGGTCCGGTCAGCGTTGTGGCACTGGCCGTGTTGGAATAGCCGCTCAGGTTGCCGGCTGCATCCGTCGCACGCACTCGATAGAGGTAAGTGGTGTTGGCAAGTAACCCAGTATCGCTGTATGTCGTGCCGGCGGGCGTGGAAATCTGAGCGAATGAAGTACAGCCGGCTCCCTGGCATCGCTCAACTTTGTAGCCAGTCACACCCACATTGTCGGCTGAAGCAGTCCATGTGAGGTTGATCTGAACGCTGGAAATCGGGCTCGCCGCAAGACTTGCTGGAGCTGTCGGAGGCTGTGTGTCGGGAACGCTTTGCGTGGTCGCACTCGCCGTGTTCGAGTAAGCGCTCAGACTGTTTGCCGCGTCTGAAGCCCTGACCCGATAGGAGTAACTCGTGGAGGCGGTCAGGCCGGTGTCACTATAGGTCGTGCCTGGTGCGATAGAAGCGATCTGGGCAAAACTTGCGCAGGCCGCACCTTGGCATCGCTCGATGAGGTAAGCAGTAACGCCGACATTGTCGGTAGAGGCAGTCCAACTCAAATTGATCTGTGATGTGGACGTCGCCGATGCCGCAAGGCTCGAAGGAGCCGACGGAGGAGTAGTGTCGGGAGTAGCAGCGACGGCAGTGCCCGAATAGCCGCTCAGATTTCCGGCAGCATCGGTGGCACGCACGCGATAACTGTAAGTGGTTAACACCGTGAGACCGGTGTCGCTATAAGTCGTGCCAGAAGGAATGGTCCCGACTTGAGCAAAATTGGAGCAACTGGATCCTTGACACCTCTCTATGAGGTATCCCGTAACTCCTACGTTGTCGGTCGAAGCAGTCCAGTTCAAATTGATTTGAGTGCTGGAGACGCCCGCCGCGGTCAGATTGGAAGGTGCGGTTGGCGGGGTTGTGTCGGGCGGGCTCGCTCCAGCCGCTTTGAAGGCCACCATTTGCATGACCCAGGCGGCTGCGGGAGACAGGGGCGCCGTCGCGGAGTACGACCCCGTCGCACTTATGGTCGTGTCTTCCACCAGGTCGCTGTCCGGCACGGTGATCACGCGAGCGGTATAGCCGCTCCCAGGTCCCGGAGTGGTTGTAAAGATTGTGTCGGCGGCAACCAATAGATCATTCGCGTACGTTGTCGTGGCCGAACCACTGGAAGCAGCTGCGCTGGTTCCCGAGGCGGCGGCGCTGACATCCAAAGGCGAATTGATGTCTAGACCCGCGTATTCGAGGATCCGGATGTCAGGATAAGCGGCAGGCGTATTGAACTTTACCGTCACCGTATTTGTGCCGGCTGCCGCTGCTGCGATGTTTCGAGCGAAATAGATGGCTTGGGATAACGTGCCACTGACGGCAGTTGGCCCGGTGGCGAGCACATAATTATTTCCCGCCGTGTCGGTCACGGAACTGACCGAGGATGTCGTGTCATTCCAACCTACGACAACAACGTTCAAATTCCCAACGGACTGCGCGGCAGTAAAAGGCACGGCCACGGGCGAAATCACAGATTGAGGCGTGGCGTAGTTAAGTTGAACCATTCGTATGCTGGAGGATGAGGTGCCGACGTTAATTGTTCTGGTTTTGGGGCTTGGGTCGGTAAGGCCGGCATTGTCCGTCACGGTCAGCGAAGCTACGTACGTTCCAGTCGCTGCATAGATCACGTTCCCCGGATTTGCAAGCGCACTCGAAGAAGGATTCCCTCCAGGGAAAACCCATTTATAACCAGAAATTGTGCCGTCCGGATCGCTGCCAGAACCTGAGAATGCGACGGCCCCACCGGCGGCAATCGTCTTATCGGTGGCGGGGGTAACGATAGTCCCTGTGGGAGGTTGATCGGTTGGCGCCGCAGATACCTGGACGAATTTTGCCACGGACGGAACGCCCGAGGAATTCAATACGAAAAGCAGATAGTAGCCTGGAGGTGCGATGTTGCCATTGGGAGGTCCGGTGACATTCAGGACGCCGCTACCTGCTGTGAAGGACAACCCAACCAAGCGCTGATCCATGTCGAAGGCGTGAGTAACGGCCCCTGCGCGGATCAGGACCGCGGAGGAAATGCTCGCCGCATCAGGAGTCTGTACCTGAAATGCCGTCCCATATCCGATCACGCCCGGAGTGACGCTGGTAATTGTTGGGCGCGTAGCCAGCGCACCGCTGGAATTGAAGAGGTATGGAGGAGAGTAGATCTCCATGTGCGGTTCGTAAGTGCCCCGAGCGGGGTTACTTCCCAGCAAGAGTACGGTGGCATCTGGCAGGAGGATGCTGTTGGAATGGTAGAGGCGAGGGAAGGCGTTGGCTCCCCCGGAACTAAATGTGTTGGCATTGGGATCGTAGAGATCGGCATTCAAGCTGGCAGTGTTGCCGTCCTCGTCATTCAGTGAGCCGCCCGTTACGAGGAATTTGCCATTGGGCAAGATGGTGGCGTTCATCTCGATGCGCGGTTGCGACATGGGCGGCCCGTTGACCCACTTGGGGCTGCCCACGGAGAGATCGATGATTTCCGTCGTGGCAGTCGAAGGACTTCCTCCGCCCATAATGATCACTTTGGGTTTATATCCGTTTGCCGGGGTAAGAGGGAAAAGAACGGAAGTGCCGTATGTTCGGGTGCCACTGTAGTTGGTGCTCGCGACCCCCGTCGTCCATGTATGCGTTGAAGTATTAAAGATGGCCGAACTGGTCGTGGCGCCCGAGTAGAACACATTGCCGTTTGGCAAGAGATGCATGCGTGGATACAGAGGCGGGGTCCACGAAGCTACGTACTGCTGACTCCAGCCCGATCCTAGCTTGTAAATCTCGACAGCGGGATTAGTAGCACCGGTCTCTAGCAAGCCGGAGAAAATCATCACCGAGCCGTCCGCGAGTGTTGTGGCCGTTGGATACCACCGGCCGTGAGCCATAGGTTCGAGATCGACGAAACTGCCAGTAGCGGGGTCGTAAGCGGAAGTCCTCACCTCACCATAAAAGGGGTCATATTGAAGAGTTCCCCCCATCACAAAAGGACGCCCGTCCGGCAAAACAATCATGCCGTTACAGAACATGTCCCAACCGACAGCCTGGGTAGTAACAGTACCGGTAGTCGGATCAAATACAGCAGCCATGTAATTCGTGTCAGACGGCAGGTTCCCCGACCCGGAGACCACTAAGATCTTGCCATTGTGCATGAGCGCGACGTGGACTGGGTTGATAGGCATCTGCGTACCCAGTGTTTGCCATTGCCCCTGAATGTTCGCCTGAGCAAAGAGAGGCGGAGCAAGAAAAGAGAAAAGCAGGAGTACGGCACAAAAAGTGACAGTGCGGGTGGTAAAGGTGCGGGCACGACTCTTCATGGAGCGCTGCCTCTCAGGAACGTAGTTTAGCGACAGGGAACCGAGTGCGGGAGACCGGGGCTTTCAGACAGCATTTCGGCTTCCAATACGAAACATCCGCTATAACCGCAAGTCATTTATTTTCTTAGTACTTACGGGGACTCGATTTACCGAGAGGAGACACATCCAAGTAGAAGGGCAATAGGGTGCACATTTATGAGACCTCTTGAGCCACTCTTGCAGGCCTGGAGTCGGTATTTAACCAGAAGGTTAAATGCGGAAAGCTTTGCAGGGCCAAAGGAAGGAATCGGCGGAAGGGTTCCAATAAATCATCGAGATTCGCTGGGGGCTGACGCGGAACCTGCTCACTCTGGGCAGGTCGCGCCGCTCTCGACCCAAACTTTCATCTGCGCAGCCGTCTCCACACGGGAAAGAGGCGGCAGCGTTCGCCCGTCGCCGGGGTTCCAGGCCCAGCCGACGAGATCGTCGTTGGCAACGTGATCGAGTAGCATCGCCAGGGTCCGTCCCCCGTTTTGCTTGGGGTCTTTGAGCTGCTTGCACAACTCGCCCGGGGATCGCCCTACAAACACCATTTTTTGCTCTGGCGGAGGCAGCGCCCACTTCGGATTGCCGGGAGGCATGTGCTCGCCAGCGATATTTTTTGCCTGGTGGCACGAGTCGCAGCGCATTCCGACCTCGCCGCGGCCATCCTTGCCGCGCTTCACGTTTTGCAGGTGCTCATGACTGTCTTCTCCCTGCAGAGGAGTATCGCCCGCCGGATGGCAATTCTGGCAGCGCGGAGATGTCAGTACGCGGTACACCTGAAGGAAAGCGGCGCGCGAGACATCCACGTCCTGCTTGCCTGGGCGAGCAGGCAGCGAAGCGGCAAGTAAGACCGTCGCTGAAGCGACACCCATTACCGTGACGACATGCCGGAGTACCGGTTGGAGTATGCGAGAGCTTTCTCTTCGATTCGCGGCGAACCCGTGCATCACTCGGCTCTCTTTTATGTCAGATCGCTCGGGCGAATCGGCAGCCGCCGTACGCGTTTACCGGTAGCCGCAAAAATCGCATTTGCGAGCGCCGGCGCAACCGGTGGAACGCCTGGCTCGCCAACGCCCGTCGGGCTTTCTCCGCTCGGAACGATATGCACTTCGATTGCCGGCGATTCGGGCATGCGTACCATCTGGTAGTTGTGAAAATTCCCTTGCTCGACGCGCCCGTCTTTCAGAGTGATCTCTGTTTTCAGCGCCGCCGTCAGCCCAAAAATGATGCCGCCTTCCATCTGGGCGCGGACCGTGTCGGGATTTATCACCAATCCGCAGTCCACGGCGCAAACCACGCGATGCACGCGGATGGCTCCTTTTTGCACGGACGCTTCGACCACCTGCGCCACGTAGCTATCAAATGAAAAATGCGTCGCGATACCCCGTCCCACTCCATGCGGCAACTTCGAACCCCAATTCGCTTTCTGGGCCGCAAGTTCGAGCACTGCCCGCATGCGCGGCTGGTTGGCAAGCAATTTGCGGCGCAGTTCGTATGGATCTTTTCCACCGGCATGCGCCACTTCATCTAAAAACGCTTCGACCGAAAATCCCGTATGCGAATGACCTACGGAGCGCCACCACTGCACCGGCACCCCAATTTTCGGCGTGTGCAGATCCACTTGAAGATTTGGGAACCCGTAGAGCACATCCGCCGCGCCTTCCACGGAAGTACTGTCGATACCGTCTTTGATGGTGAAGGCTTCGAATAGTGTGCCTTGCATGATGGATTGGCCAACAATCGTGTGCGTCCACGCGACGGGATCGCCATTCGAATCCAAACCAGCAACAAATCGATCGTGCCACATCGGGCGATACCAGCCACCTCGAATGTCATCTTCGCGTGTCCAGACGACCTTTACGGGAGCCTTCGCCGCTTTGGCGACATGAACCGCCTCCACTACAAAGTCCGAATTCGGATTCGCGCGCCGGCCAAATCCCCCGCCCAGCAAGGTCGTATGGATCTGCACTTTTTCCGGAGGCAGGCCGGCCACCTGCGCAGCGCTCGCACGGTCCACTGTTTCGAACTGCGTGCCTGTCCATATCTCGCAGCTGTCCGCGCGCAAATCGACAACGCAGTTCAGCGGCTCCATCATCGCGTGCGCCAAGTAAGGCACGTCGTATTCCGCAGTGATGGTTTTAGCCGCCGTTTTCAACGCCGCATCGGGATCGCCGGCCTTTTTTGCGATCGCTCCTGGCTTTGAAGACATCTCCGAGAAATCGCGCAGCATTTTCCCCGTGGAGAGACCAGCGTTTGGTCCCAAATCCCAGTCGATCTTCAGTTTCTCCCGCCCAAGTTTCGCGGGCCAAAAATGTTCCGCAATGACGGCAACGCCGGACGGCACTTGCTCGACGGCCTTTACGCCGGGCACCTTAAGCGCTTCGCGGGCATCCACTTTTGCTACTTTTCCGCCGAACACCGGAGGGCGCGCCACCACCGCCGTCAACATTCCCGGAACTTTCACATCCAAGCCAAATTGCGCCGTGCCGTTCGTTTTCGAAGGTGTGTCCAATCGCTTCGTCGCTTTTCCAACCAGAGTGAAATCCTTCGGATTCTTCAGCGGCACATTTTCCGGCTGCGTCAACTTCGCTGCCGCATCTGCCAGCGAGCCGTACGTCGCGCGCTTGTTCGTGGCGGTGTGAATGACGATGCCCTTTTCCACTCGGCAGCCTGCCACATCCACACCCCAGTTCGTTGCCGCTGCTTGAACGAGCATCACCCGTGCCGTTGCGCCGACTTTGCGGTATCGTTCCCACTCCGATGGAGAAGTCGTGCTTCCGCCAGTCATCTGCATTCCAAAGACAGGGTGGTTGTACGCTTTGTCCACTGGCGCCGATTCAACGCGCACTTTCGACCAATCCGCTTGCAGCTCCTCGTTCAAAAGCATCGGCAAAGATGTGTAGACCCCTTGCCCCATTTCCGAATGCGCCGCAATTACCGTTACGCTCTCGTCGGTTCCGATGCGAACAAACGCGTTCAGCGCAAAATCTTTTTCTTCCGCAGCCATGGCGCTGTTCGAGCCATCCAGCAGTGGCGTGTACAAGCTCACCAACAACCCGCCGCCGATCGCCGCCCCAGTTCTGATAAATTCCCGCCGCCCTACCATTGATGACGCGCTCATTCTGCGCTCCCTTCACTGCAAATTCCCCGGAATTCGTTCGCTCGCTTGGATGGAATTATAGTCCGGAAGGTTACGATTGCTCTCACAATAATTCGATTGGCCTTACTCCGACGTTATGGCAGTTGCGAAAATCCGCATATTTTCACGTTCCATCCGCACTGGATAACAAATCGCAATATTTCCGAAGACGCTCGTTCCGAAGACCATTGACATGCCACAAGCCGCACCGTAGCATCGCTTTTACCTGATACTTCGGCAGTAATTTGCACGTACTTAAAGCGGAGGTCCTTCATGAGTCTTCGCGACTTTATTTCCAAACAGTGGATTGACGTCATCGATTGGACGGAGCCGGAAGACGGCATTCTGGCCTACCGCTACCCGATGCAGGACCGCGAAATCCAGAATGGCGGCAAGCTCACCGTTCGCGATTCCCAGCTTGCCGTCTTTGTGAACGAAGGGAAAGTGGCGGACGCCTTCGCTCCCGGACTTTATACGCTCAACACCAATACGCTCCCGATTCTCACCTACCTCAAGAACTGGGACAAAAAGTTTCAGTCGCCCTTCAAGTCCGACGTCTATTTCTTTTCGACGCGCATCCAAACCGACCAGCACTGGGGCACGCAAAACCCAATCACCATACGCGACAAGGAGTTTGGCGCGATTCGTCTGCGTGGTTTCGGTATTTATTCCTACCACCTAGCCGACGCGAAGACCTTTTACTCGAAAATCAGCGGCACACGGGACCTCTACCATGTCGCTGACCTCGAAGGCCAGTTGCGCAACACCATCATCGCCAAAATGACCGATGCGTTCGCCGCCAGCCAGGTTCCTTTTCTCGATATGGCTGCCAATCAGGGCGCGCTCGCCGAAAAAATCAGTGAGCAGCTCAAGCCGGCGTTCACCGACTACGGCCTCTCGCTCGATAGCTTCGTCGTCGAAAATCTCTCGCTTCCGGAAGAGCTGCAAAAAGTGCTCGACCAGCGCATCAGCATGAATGTCCTCGGCGACATGGGCAAGTTCACGCAGTACCAGGTGGCGCAAGCCATTCCGATTGCTGCCGCCAATGAAGGTGGCGGAGCCGTTGGCATAGGAGCGGGGCTTGGCGCGGGCGTTGCCATGGGCCAAGCCATGATGGACGCCGTGAAACAATCTACATCCTCGAGTCCAGGTGGTGGTGGGACGGCACCCGCCGCTGCCGGCGCGGCTTCCAGTGCGGCAACAAAATTCTGCAGCGAGTGCGGCAAGCCTATCGCGCGCTCCAGCAAATTCTGTCCGGAATGCGGGAAGCCTCAGGCTTAGTGGTGATGCGAGCATGAGCGGCATCGAATGGGTCGTCGAGGCCTTCGGTTGCTCATCCGATTCGCTGCGCGACCTTCGCGCGGTCGAGACGCTTTTTCATGGCATGATTCGCGGCATGAAGCTTCGCCCTGTCGGCGAAACGCAATGGCATCAGTTTCCCGGCACCGGCGGCATCACCGGCCTTTGCTTGCTCGCGGAGTCGCACATCGCCTGCCACACTTTTCCGGAGCACAATTCGCTCTGCTTGAATCTCTTTTGCTGTGTGCCGCGCGCTGAATGGAATTTTGAAGCCGCGCTCCAGCAGCTTTTTCACGCCAGGAATGTTTCCGTGAGGCGTTTAGCGCGTCCGTATGAGGCGGCCCGCGAGCAAGCGGCCAGCGACTAGGATTTAGTGCGAGGATTGTTGTGCAACAGGTGAGCAACGGACGATGACTCAGCCCGTCTCGAACTGTCCCAACTGCGGCGCAAAAATTGTCTTCCAATGGTCCAGCAGCGTGCAGACGGTTTGCCAGTATTGCAAAAGCATTCTCGTGCGCACGGATGTCGATCTCAAGAAAGTCGGCCAGGTCGCCGATCTCCCGCCGGACAGTTCCCCGATTCAGCTCAACACGGAAGGCGTATATCGCAACAAATCCTTCGTGGTCATTGGCCGCATTCTCTATGAGTACGACCAGGGCGGATGGAATGAATGGCACATCACCATGAATGATGGTGCAAGCGCATGGCTCTCCGACGCGCAAAATGAGTTCGCCGTATCTTTCGCAGTAAATACCCCGGGCCTGCCCTCCGCGACTGAAATCAAGGTCGGCCAGCAATTCACCTGGAACAATCAGCGTTACACGCTGACAGTGATCACTCCCGCCCACTACCGCGGCGTCGAGGGCGAGCTGCCCTTTGAATATTGGGATAAGACGGACGTCACTTTCGCCGATCTTCGCAGCGAGACGGGCAGGTTTGCGACTCTGGATTTCAGCGATGAACAGCCTGCGCTCTACCTAGGCGAATTTGTCGAGTTCGACGATCTCAAACTAAAAAATCTTCGCAGTTTCGAGGGCTGGTGATGAACGCAGGCACACCGCCACTCTCGAATCCGCCGAAGCCACAGGCGAAAGCCTTGAATTGTCCGCAGTGCGGCGCGGCGATCATTCTTCGCGCTATGGGACACGCCGAAACTGTCGTCTGCGAGAGTTGCCATTCCATTCTCGATGCCAAGGATCCCAATCTTCAAATTCTCCAAAAATTTGAAGCCGTTGTAGGAGTGGACCGCCCGCTCATTCCTCTTGGCTCGCGCGGCAAGCTTCGCGGCACGGATTACGAAGTCATCGGCTTTCAGCGGCGTGGCATCGTCGTGGAAAACATCAGCTATTACTGGCACGAGTATGTGCTTTTCAATCCGTACAAACCCATTCGCTACCTCACCGAATACAACGGACATTGGAACGACATCAGCGTTTGCAAGGAATTGCCGCAGACCGGTTTTGCATCGGCCAATTATCTCGGTGAAATCTACAAGCATTTTCAGACGGCCGAGGCCAACACCAATTTCGTCCTCGGCGAATTTCCGTGGCAAGTCCGCGTCGGCGAGCATGCGACAGTAACGGAATACGTCAAGCCGCCGCGTGTTTTGTCTTCGGAGAAATCCGCCAACGAAGTGACCTGGTCCATCGGCGAATACATGTATGGCGCCGACATATGGAAATCGTTCAATCTTCCCGGTGCTCCGCCGGCAGTAGTCGGCGTATACGAAAATCAGCCATCGCCAGTCCACGAGAATGTCAAAGGCATCTGGGCCGCCTTCGCCGCGTTCGCCGTTCTCTTGCTTGTGCTGCTCGCAGGATTTGACCTCGTCTCCAGCAAAGGCACGGCGTTCGAATCCAGCTATCGCCTGGACGTCGGGGAGCCAAAAGGTGAAGCTTCTTTTGTGACCCAGGTTTTTCCTTTGGAGGGCCGCACGTCGAATGTGGAATTCACCACCACCGCCAACGTCGACAACTCCTGGATCTATCTGAATTACGCGCTGATCAACAACGATACCGAGCAAGCGTGGGATTTCGGCCGCGAGGTGAGCTACTACCACGGCTACGACAGCGATGGTTCCTGGAGCGAAGGTAGCCGCAGTAACACCGTCATTATCCCCAGCGTTCCCGCGGGCAATTATTATTTGCGTATCGAGCCCGAGGTTGATCCCAAGCATCCCCCCATCCTTTATACGGTGCAGGTGAAACGAGACGTCCCTGTCATGGGATTCTTTGGGATTGCGTTTCTGGCGCTGCTGATTCCCGCCATTGCCATCACGTGGAAATCCCTCAGTTTCGAGCGGGCACGCTGGGCCGAAAGCGATCACCCGCCGATGCAGCTTCACGTGGACAATTCGGAGGACTAATCGATGTTCAGAAAACTTTATCTCGTTTATGGGCTCCTGGTGCTTGGCAGCACGGGCTTTGCCCAGTACCACGGCTGGAGTCTCGACAGAATCAGCCAGTTAAAAAATGTTCCAAAGTCCGTTCGTGACAATCCCGGCTCCTATCGTTCCGTCTACGGCTTCTATCACCATTACACCGGAGGCAAATAAGATGAACCTCGTTCCGCTCGGCAATATCATTGCAGCACTCGTGTTCGCCTTTATTGGCATACTCATCTTCGTCATCGCGTTCTTGGTGATGGATAAGCTCACGCCGTACCATCTCTGGAAGGAAATCGTCCAGGAGCACAACATGGCGCTCGCCATCCTCGTTGGCGCCATGTCTCTCGGCATTTGCATCATCATTGCCGCCGCGATTCATTAGCGCATGGGCATTTTGCTCTTCATTTCCGTGCTGCTGGTTGCGGCGTGCGGGCTCATCTATGAGCTCGTCGCCGGAACGCTGGCCAGTTATCTTGTGGGCGACAGTGTGTTTCAGTTTTCCACCATCATCGGAACCTACCTTTTCGCGATGGGCATTGGCAGCGCTCTTTCACGCTATTTGAATCGTGGCCTCGTCTATCGTTTCGTCTGGATCGAGCTTTTGCTTGGCGTCATTGGCGGGTTTTCTTCCGCGCTCCTGATGCTGGCTTTCGCCTTCACGCAGGGATTCGAATTGATTCTCTACGCTCTCGTCATTGTCATGGGCGTCCTCGTCGGCTTGGAGATTCCTCTCCTGATGCGCATCGTGAAGGACCGCTACGAATTCCGCGACGTCATCGCCCACGTCCTTACGTTTGACTACCTCGGCGCGCTCGGTGCTTCTCTGCTTTTTCCCATTCTCCTCGTGCCGCGTCTCGGCCTTGTCCGCTCGGCCATGCTCTTCGGACTCATCAACGCCGGCGTCGCGCTCTGGACCACATACTTATTTTCCGCTCAACTTTCCGGCACGCGCACTCTTCGTATCGCTTGCGTCGTTGTCTTGTGCGGCCTCGGTATCGGCATAGCCGACGCCCGCCACATCACCGCCACCGCTGAAGACAACATCTACGCCGACGACATCATCTTCGCCCGCGACACCCGCTACCAGCATCTCGTCCTCACTCGCTTCAAGGACGATCTCCGCCTCTTCCTCAACAGCCATCTGCAATTCAGTTCGCGCGACGAATACCGCTATCACGAAGCTCTTATCCATCCCGGCTTGGCTGCGGTTCCCACTCCTCGGCACGTCTTGGTCCTTGGCGGCGGCGACGGACTCGCGGTCCGCGAAATCCTGAAATATCCCCAAATCGAAAGCATCACCCTCGTCGATCTCGACCCCGAGATGACCAAGCTCTTCTCCACGCACCCTTTACTCACTACGCTCAACGACAAATCCTTCCTCTCCCCTCGCGTTCATATCGTCAACGCCGATGCTTTCCCCTGGGTCGATTCGAACACCGACAGTTTCGATTTCATCGTCATCGATTTTCCTGATCCCACCAACTATTCCCTCGGCAAGCTCTACACCACTGCGTTTTACCGCGCTGCCGTCCGCCACCTCAGTGCGCAAGGACTCATGGTCGTTCAGAGCACTTCTCCGATGTTTGCCCGAGACTCCTTCTGGTGCATTGCGCAAACCCTCAAACAGTCCGGCCTGCAAACCTATCCGTATCACATTTACGTCCCGAGTTTCGGCGAATGGGGGTTCGTCCTCGCCGGAACGCACGATTACACTCCTCCCACGTCTCTCCCAAGCGGTCTCCGCTTCATCAACGTCGAAGGTTTGCCCGCGCTCTTCCAATTTCCGCCCGACATGGCTCCTCTTCCCATGCCGCCCAATCAACTGAATAGCCAGGTTCTCGTCCGCACCTACGAAAACGACTGGAAGGACATCAGTCATTGAAGGTTGGGCGCCGCAAGTTTCTCCGCTCCGGCAGCGCCGCCCTTGGTTGGACTCTCGCTCAAAACAGATCGCCCCATCGCCGGCTCGTTCGTCAACGATTCCTTCCAGATGGGCCACCTCCTGCGCGACCGTGCCTCCTTTCCTCCTCCGAAGCGCACCGAAAAATTCCCCGTCGTGATCGTTGGCGGGGGAATCGCCGGGCTGAGCGCCGCCTGGCGCCTGCGCAAACGCGGCTTCACCGATTTCGTTTTGCTGGAGATGAATCCCCAGGCCGGCGGAAATGCACGCTGGGGTGAAAACGAAATCACCGCCTACCCCTGGGCCGCGCACTACGTCCCCGTGCCCGGACCCAAAGCCGTCTACGTCCGCGAACTCTTCGAAGACCTCGGCGTCCTGAAAAGCGGCCAGTGGGAAGAGCGCAATCTCTGTTTCGCGCCGCAAGAGCGGCTCTTCATTTACGGCCGCTGGCAAGACGGCCTCGAGCCCGCCGTCGGCCTCACCCAAAAAGATCGCGACCAGTTCCGGCATCTCGAAGATCTTTTCGGCAAATTCCGCGCCAGTGGTGAATTCACAATCCCTCTCGAACTCGGCCGCTCCTCCAAATATCAAGATATGGATCGCCTCTCTTTTTCCGATTGGCTCCAGCAACAAGGCTGCGATTCGCGCCTCGTGAACTGGTACATGAACTACGCCTGCCGCGACGATTACGGCGCGCTCGCTAAAGACACTTCCGCCTGGGCCGGCGTCCATTATTTCTCCTCCCGCGAATCCGAAGAAAAAGGTCCGCTCACCTGGCCCGAGGGCAACGGCTGGATCACTCGCCGCCTCCTCGAACGCGTCGGCGAACATGTTCGCACCAACCAAATGGTTCATCGCATCGTCGAAACGAAACGCGGCGTAAGCGTCTTCGCCGGCGACACGGAATTCCAATCTGAATTGGTGATCTTTGCCGCACCCACTTTCCTCGCCTCTTATTTAGTGGAAGGCTTTCCTCGCCTACACGATTTCGTCTATTCCCCTTGGCTCACCGCCAATCTCACTCTCGAGCGCTTCCCCGATTCCCGCGGCGCCGAGCCCACTTGGGACACCGTCTTCCTCGATTCCCCCACCCTGGGCTACGTCGACGCTACACATCAAAGCCTTCGCACGCACATTGACCGCACCGTCTGGACATTTTATTGGGCTCTCGCCGACGGCACGCCCGCGCAAAATCGCCAGCTCCTTCTTGAAAAAGATTGGACCTACTGGAAGGAAGCCATTCTCCACGACCTCGATCGCGTCCACTCCGACATCCGCCAATGCGTCTCGCGCATCGACGTCATGCGCATGGGCCACGCCATGATCCGCCCCGCTGTTGGCTCCATCTTCTCCGAAGAGCGCCGCCGCTTTACTAACCGTGACCCACGCGCCGCCACTCGCGTCCTCTTCGCCAATTCCGACCTCAGCGGCATCTCCATTTTCGAAGAAGCCCAATACCACGGCGTCCTCGCCGCCCAGACAGCGCTGAAACACCTGGCTGGCCACCGTTAGCAGCGCAAATCCGCACATTTTCATATCGAATCCTGGAATGATTTTAGTGCATCCAATCTGGAAGGACGTGCGTACTATATAAGGAGGCCCCGCTCTTCATCCTGGGGGGCATAAGAGAAAATGCTTCTGCAACGTAAACCCGAACTAACCTACGCCGACGTGACTCCCAGAGAAATCTACGTCAATCGGCGCAAATTCCTTCAAGCCATGGGCCTCGCAGGAGCCGCCGCGTTCACCGGCAAGAATCTTCTCGAACTCACCGCGCCCACAAGCAACGTCTTCGCCGCCGGCAAATTCCCCAATCTCGCCAAAAGCCCCTTCAGCACCACCGAAAAGCAAAACACTCTCGAAGAAGTCTCCCACTACAACAATTTCTACGAGTTTGGCGTTGATAAAGATCAGCCGGCCAAAAACGCCCAAAAATTCCGCACCTCGCCCTGGTCCGTCTCCGTCGAAGGCGAAGTCAAAACCAAGCGCAAGTTCACGATGGACGAAATCCTCAAACTCGCTCCTCTCGAAGAGCGTATCTACCGTCATCGCTGCGTCGAAGGCTGGTCCATCGTCGTCCCCTGGATCGGCTTTTCTTTCAGCACCATCGCCAAGCTCGTCGAGCCTACTGACAAAGCAAAATACGTGGCCTTCGAATCCTATTACGACCTCGGCCAGATGCCCGAAGGAAGGTACGCGGGTATTCAGCTCCCATACGTCGAAGGCCTTCGCCTTGATGAAGCCATGAACCCGCTCACGCTCGTCACCGTCGGCATGTACGGTGACTCGCTTCCCAATCAGGACGGCGCTCCCGTCCGCATGGTCATTCCGTGGAAGTACGGTTTCAAAAGCATCAAGTCCATCGTCAAAATAAAGTTCGTCAGCAAGGAACCGCCCACGACGTGGAATCTCGCTAACTCGCAGGAGTACGGCTTCTATTCCAACGTAAATCCCAACGTGGATCATCCTCGCTGGTCACAAGCAAAGGAACGCCGCCTCGGCGAAATCTTCAAACGCGCCACTCTCATGTTCAACGGTTATCAAGACCAGGTCGCCAGCCTCTACACCGGCATGGATCTGAAGAAATACTACTGAGCCGGATTCGCCGCGTGCCTTCGCCACTAACCAACAAATGGACGAAGTTAGTCATCTTTCTTCTTTGCCTCGTACCGTTTGGCATCCTCGTCTGGCGCGCGCTCACCGGAAACCTTGGCCCAAATCAAGTCGAGACTCTTCAGCACACCACCGGCGATTGGACCCTTCGCTTCCTGGTCATCACTCTTTGCATCACTCCGCTACGCAAGCTCCTTAAGCTCCCCGATCTCATCCGCTTCCGCCGCATGCTCGGCCTCTTCGCCTTCTTCTACGCCTGCCTCCACTTCCTCACCTATCTCGGTCCCGATCAATCCTTCGATCCCGCCGCCATGTGG
This sequence comes from uncultured Acidobacteriota bacterium, assembly GCA_963718785.1. Lineage (GTDB taxonomy): Bacteria > Acidobacteriota > Terriglobia > Acidiferrales > UBA7541 > Acidiferrum. The sequence goes on from CAVQZW010000002.1 coordinate 1,196,268, forward strand.
AAAGACGTCGCCAAGCGCCCTTTCATCACGGTAGGTTTCACCGCTTTCGTGCTTCTGGTTCCGTTAGCTTTTACCTCCACTGCCGGATGGATTCGCCGTCTCGGCGGACGCCGCTGGCAATGGCTTCATCGCCTCATCTACATCAGCGCAATTTGTGGTGTGATCCATTACTACTGGCTGGTCAAATCCGCGGTCCTGCGCCCGTTAACTTACGGCGCAATCGTCGCGGCCCTGCTGCTCTGGCGCCTCGGCGACTGGTTTCTCCGCCGCGGCCGCGCCATCGCAGCCGCCCAAAAAACAGAAAGCGCATCAGCAAAAGTCTGATGCGCGAACCGTGTAACTTTGAGTGTTCTGTAAAGGTGGGCTTATTTACCCTGTGACGGCCCCGCGCAGGCCACCGCTCGAAACTCAGTGCACCGCCGCCGCGTCTTCGCCCCCCGACGTAGCCAGCTCCCCAAACTCCAATCCCCAAAACCGCGGCGCCGGCGTCAAGAATTCCACGCCAATTCTCTGCCCCCTGTCGCAGGGCTCGCCCTGATACACCACGCGGCACTCTTGATCTTCCAGCGTTTCCGGGTTCGTCAGCACGAGGATCTCGCCGTTATCAATCTCATGCTTCAGCATCAACAAACCGCCGTGCGCGTTTACCACCACGGTCTCGCACGACTCCTTGAACTTCTTCCCGTTATGCGCGCGACCCTGCGCCTGTAACCGCATCTTGTGAAACGCACGCCCGCTGCGCCGGTGTGTTGGTGATGTTGTGCCGCTCATACCACCAATCATCGGCCCCCTCGCCAAACACCGTAAACTGGCCGACAGGACAGGTGTTCCCCATAAGCACCGCCCTCCCTCCAGTAGACCCAAATGCGGCCAGTTTACGCGCCTGCGGTCCACCTTCATCTGCCACGCCGTGCCTTCGGCAAGCTCACTGTCGAACGGTTTTATCCGGCTCGCAACCGATTTCGCCGGACAAGTGCTTCCGATTGCTCCGCAGCTTCTTTCACCAAGAAACCCATCTTGGGGTGAGAAGCTTCCAAATCAACGGTTAGCTCGTAACTTCGCAGAACTTCCGATGTGGTTGGCCCAATGGAAGCCTTCACAATATTTTCCAATCCTGCCTGGAGACTTTCTTTCCTTCCGGCTTCTTCCGCAATTCGAAACAAATGAGCGACCTGCACTCCGGTCGTAAAAATTGCCACATCGATTTGCCCTGCGATGATGGATTCGACTGCCGCTCGCAATGGGGCTCTGTCCTCTGGAAAATCCCATTGATAGACTGGCACGGCTGTCACTCGCGCTCCCCTCTCGCGCAATCCGTCGAGAAGTTCCCGGTTGGACACTCCGTATTCCTGCACGGCGACCCGTTTGTCTCGCAAATCCAGTTTGTTCTCGTCAATGGCTCGCAGCAATTCGCGCCACGTATTTGGTTCGGGCGCAACCAACGCGATCGGCACCTTCCATTCGCGCAGGACAGCCGCCGGCTTCGGTCCTCGCACGATAACGCAAACTTTTCTCAAAGCCTCGACGAACTTCTCTCTTGGATGCACGCTCTCCAGCACTTGCGAAAGCGCGCGCGCTCCCGCTCCGGTCAGAAAGATCACCGCGTCGAGGCTTCCGCTCAACAACTCTTCCGCGAATTGCAAAGCTTCTGTATTCGACGACAGTGGTATCTCACGCATCGCCGGAGCATGAATCGGCTTCCCGCCGTAAGTTTCTATCAGCCGGCACATTTCCGGTCCTCGCCGGCTTTCCAGCGTCAATACTCTTAATCCTTGGAAATTTTTCACGCTCATTCCCGCGTCTACCCTTTCTTCACGATACCTGTGAGCTGGCGGAAATGGGAGCACTACGCGTTCGATTCATACCTCGTGCGGGCCGCTGTTCGCGGCGTAGCTGTTTTCAACTCGCGCCGGCCGGCGGCGCGTAGGAACTGGAGGACCGCCAGGAAGCGAGTCCCGCTGTGGCCGCCGCAGTGAAAAAAGGATCACTTGCGGGAGCTTGCCATTCGTATTCTTTTTTGGCGCGCGATGATTGGATGACTTCTGCGATTACCTCCGCGAACGACTCGTCACATGGCACGGTTGCCAGAATTTCTTCGCCTGGCATCGCGTGAGCCCCCGTTCGTCCCCCAACGTAAACCGCGACGGCATCCACGAGCTTGCCGTCGATTCTCGTCTTAAACCCGCGAAGGCCCACGTCGGCAGCTTCATGATTGCCGCAGCCCGCAGGGCAACCTGACCAGTGAATCGTCAGCGGGTTCACCCCCGCGCCCATCTTTTCGTGCAGGGCCTGCGACAGCGCGAGAGCGCGGCTCTTCGTTTCTATCAACGCCAGATTGCAATAATCGGTGCCAATGCACGCCACCAGACCGCGTACGAAGGGCGAGGGACGAGGAGAAAGTTGCTTCAGCAGCGGCTCATTCAAGAGTCTCGTCACCACCCCGCTAGGAACTTTGGGAATCACGGCGTTTTGTCCCGTCGTCAGACGAATCGTCCCGTCGCCATACGTGTCGGCTAAGCGTGCGAGCTCTTCGATCTGCCCGGGATCGACTCTTCCGGTGGGCACGCACAGTCCCACGGCCATCGAGCCCTGCATGTTTTTGCGTGCTTAGTCCGATATGGTCGGCATGATGGGAACTTCGCATATCTCTTCCTTGAAACGCGAGTTCGTAATCCATGCGTGCAGTCAGTTCCGCCCGCAATCTGGAGGATTCCCCATTTTTCTACAAGGAATGCGAATCGGCATTTGGAACGAGCTTCGCGCGGGCCGTAATCGCGGAAAATCTTTATCAGTTCCACAACCACCGCAACCGCCTGGTAAATCTCCACAAAAACATTTAGCCGCGAAGCGACGGTGAACCCGCCTGATCCCATCTTCCCGCCAACCATCACGTTAAACCCAAGCCGCTCCCCCTTCTTTGCCGGCACCAGCGCGATGTCCTGCGACTCACTGTGCGTGCAGTTGTCCAGACAACCGGTCACCGTGATATTCAGCTTCCGCGGCAAATTCGTGAACTCTGGATTGCCACTGCTCCCAACGATAATTCGGTCGAGATCCTGCACAACCGGCGAAGCGTCAAACAGCTCATGCGGCGTTAAACCGGCCAGCGCGCACCCATTGATATTTCGCACGTTGTCGATGCCGGTCTGCAGCGAGCGCAAGTCCACTCCCTGCAGCTTTTCCCAAATGTCGGGGACGCTGTCGAGCGTGAATCCCCTCAATTCGATTTGCTGCCGCGTCGTAATGTCCAGGACTCCATCGCCAAGGCGCCGCGACAGTTCGGCGATCGTGCGCAATTGCCCGCTGTTTACGAATCCGTTGGGCATGCGCACGCGCATCATGAATTTGCCCGGCGTCGGTCTCCGGTAGAAAACGCCGACCCATTTCAACAGTTCCTTTTCGGCTGGCGTGAGCGACTCCGCGCCCCGCTCGATAATCTGCGGCAACTGCTCCAGGATGCGTAGGCCATCGCCGTCCATCGAGGCTTTATAGCCTTCGACGGCGTTGGGAGCTAATGTGGTCTGCCTTGCTTCCATCCGATCCTCTTTCGAGAACAGTTTCAGAACTACCTAGTTGGCTTCTGCCGTTTGCCCGGCAGGTGCGCCGATGGATTCTTCCTCGCGTAACGGAATCACGATTGCCGCTCTTTTCTTGGGCATGTTCGTCACATACAGCGCCAGCCCTGTAAGCAATGCGCCTGAAACCAGATTGCCCAAGGTGACGGGAATCTGGTTCCATATCCACCACTGGCTTACGGAGACTTGCGCCCCGAACAGCATGCCCGTGGGAATCAAAAACATGTTCACGATCGAATGCTCATAGCCGTGCGCAAAAAAAGTCATGATCGGCAGCCACATCGCCACCACTTTGCCGATCGTCGAGCGCGAAACCATCGCCAGCACGGCTCCCAGCGTCACCATCCAGTTGCATAGAACTCCCTTGATGAACGCCGTTTCCCATCCGCGCAGCCCGATCGCCATGTACGCAATGGTCTTTTTTTGCGCCGCTGCTTTTATCAATTCGCCTGCCGCACCGCCGCCGCTTGTCCCGCAGTTCGTAACGGCCAGATAGAAAAGCACGGCATAAAATAGGCTCCCCGCCAGATTCCCTAGATAGACCCAGCCCAGATTTCGGAGCATTGCGGCGAACGAGACTTCCCGCGCTGCCCACCCCATGGGCAGGAGCGCAAAATTCCCAGTGGCCAATTCCAGCCCAAGCAATACCAGGATCACGAATCCGACCGGAAATAGGATTGCTCCCACAATGGGGGCTACGTTTTGTGCGAGCACCATGAATACGAGTGAGGTCGCGTACGCAAGTAATCCACCCGCAAGAAAACTCCGGATCACAAGGTCGCGAACCGAGAGAGACGCTTTTCTGCCTGCCGCTTTGGTCGCATCGCTAAGAAGATCTATGGGCTGGACGTAATCCAAATGGCACCTCCGCCGCTGCTACGCTGGGGACAACTCCAACACGCGTCAAGAGTTGCCACATCTTGCGTCTCGGGGTCGCTAGCGGCAAACGCATCTTTTTCATTGGCCGCATTGAAATTTGTGTGATGGGTTTGGTCCCCGAAAGCAAGCGGCGAGACCCCCGGTGCACGCCAACGCCTGCGGGTCCGCTTTCGATTCGCATAAGACTCTTGGCCGCGCGTCTGCTTGTGCGCGAGCATCGCCTCGCCCTAGAATAGAAACTAGCAGCCCGAGCGCAGCCTTGCACTTCGCACTCTTTCCGCTGCCACATTTCATACGGTTTAAGTCTCGTTTATTTTATTTGAAAGGACTCATAGCCCCCGAGAGCCCCATGACGAACCTTGCTGAATTTATAGAAGGTCATCGCGACGCACATTTGGCGGAGCTTTGCGAATTCTTGCGGATTCCCAGCGTTAGCGCCAAAAGTGAGCACAAACCGGACATCGAACGCGCCGCTCGCTGGGTCGCCGACCATCTCCGCGCCGCCGGTTTCCAGAAAATTGAAATCGTTCCCACCAATCTCCATCCGCTCGTCTATGCCGAATCTCTCGAAGCTCCCGGCAAACCGACTATCCTCTTTTACGGCCACTACGACGTGCAGCCTGCGGAACCTCTCGACCTCTGGACTTCGCCCGCCTTCGAGCCCACCGTCCGCAACGGCAATCTCTTCGGCCGCGGCACCGCCGACGACAAAGGCCAGGTCCACATCCATCTGAAAGCTCTCGAGTCCATTCAGAAAGCGAACGGCAAGCTCCCCATCAACGTGAAAGTTCTGATCGAAGGCGAAGAAGAGGTCGGCAGTGTCAGCCTCTGGGATTACGTTCAAAAGAACAAGGAAAAGCTCAAAGCCGACGCCCTCGTCGTCTCGGACACTTCCATGCTCGCCAAAGGCGTCCCTTCCATCACCTACGGTTTGCGCGGCTTGAATTATTACCAGATCGAGTTGACCGGCCCCGCGCGCGATCTCCACTCCGGCGTATACGGCGGCGCGGTTCCCAATCCCTTAACGATTCTCGCGGAACTCTTCGCCAAGCTTCACGACAAGAGTTTCCGCGTCACCGTCCCCGGCTTCTACGATAAAGTCGCGAAAATCGCCGCGCCCGAACGCAAAGCGTTGAATGCGTTGCCCTGGAAGAAAAAAGCTTTTCAAGAAGCCGTCGGTGCTCCAGGCTATTTCGGCGAAAAGGGATTCACCATTGTCGAGCAGCTCTGGACGCGCCCGACTCTCGAACTGAACGGCATGTGGGGCGGCTATCAAGGCGAAGGCGCAAAGACCGTCATCCCTTCAAAGGCCTACGCCAAATTTTCCACGCGCCTCGTTCCCAATCAGGATCCGCAAACCATCGCCAAACAAGTCGAAAAACACATCCGCAAACTCTTGCCGAAAACCGTAAAGTGCAAGTTCGACATTCTCAGCACCGGCAAACCGTGGGTAGCTCCTTTCCACGCGCCTATTTTCAAAATTGCTCAGGGCGCGCTCGAAAAAGGCTTTGGCAAAAAAGCCGTTTTTATTCGCGAAGGCGGCTCCATTCCTTTTGTCACGCAAATGCATGACACCTTCAAGGTTCCCTGTGTGCTCATCGGCTTCGGTCTGCCCGACGAAAACGCCCACGCTCCCGATGAGCATCTCGCCCTCGAAAATTATTTCGGCGGCATCAAAGCCATCGCCCACTTTTACACCGATCTCGCCGCGCTCTAGCCCGACCGCGGTCGCAAACCGTTTCGTTCGAACGCGTTGGCGCGCTTCACTCGCGGCGCCGGCACGCGGTTGCTTCCTCCTTTGAATGGTCTTTCCTAGCCAGTGTCCGTCATCACCGCCGAGGTCGCATCCCCGATATGCGCCGAAGCCGCATTTCTGCGCGCTTTTTTCCACTGCTTCGCCAAAAATCTGCATTTTTCCAGCCTTTTTTGCGATTTTTCCTTGCGTTCTCCTTTTACCTTGGCTATAGTGCCCATCGGCCCGAGCTTTTCCGCAGCTATTCAGGGGTAGTTCGCTCGCGGCCTGCCCCGCTCTTTTCGGGGTGGAACGTAAATACAGGAGGATAAGCAGACTAGATGGCAGCCAAGCCAATGAGCAAGAGCAAGATCGTGTCGCACATCGCCGAGAAGTGCGGCACACCCAAGAAAACCGCGGCGCTCTTTTTCGAAGAGCTCTTCAAACTCGCGGTCAAGGAATGCAAGGGCGGTGCGGGCAAGTTCGTTATTCCGAACATCGGCCGCGCCGTGAAAGCGCACCGCAAGGCGCGCATGGGCCGTAACCCTCAGACGGGCGAAGCCATCAAGATCAAGGCCAAGACCGTAGTTCGCCTGCGCCCGGCGAAGGCGTTCAAAGACGCCGTACTGAAGTAGATTCTCTGCTTCGCAGGGAATAGGCCCGGACACAGCGCACAAGAATCGGCCGCTTGCGAAAAATAATTTTTGCGCATCGCCGCTTCGGACTTCGCTAGGTGCCTGGGCGGGTGTCCCGGTTGAGTTTGCCCCCGATGGCCTGAGCAATCAGGCGGTCGGGGGCTTTTTCTTTGGCTGCATTTATTTCTGCTATTTTTCTTTACGCGAAAGCTCCCAACGTGCACGCGCTGGGCGTTTCTAGACGCGCAAAAATAAAACTCGCTCAGAGGGCGGAGGTTGTGCACGCGTCAGAGAGATTTCGTTTCGTGCAGGCTTAAAGCGTTTTTACGTAAGCGATGACATCTTTGATTTGCGCTTCATCCAGGACATCTTTGAATGGGGGCATCAGCTGGTCGCCGTTTTCGATCCAGGTTTTCAGCGTTTCTTCGGTGAACTTGTTGTTGTTCACGGTAAATGTGCCGCGCTTGGAAATTCCTTTTAGTCCCGGGCCGATTTTTTTCGCGTCGCTATCGGCAAAATGGCAGATGCCGCATTTCTGATCGAACACTTCTTTTCCCTTGGTTGGCGAGCCTTTGCTCGCCGTGGTTTTCTTCGCCGGCGCTTTTGCCGGCGGATCTTGCGCCAAAACCGCTACTGCCATGCCTAATAAAGCGATCCCAAGTACCAGATAATTTCGCTTCACGTCTCCCCCTTCGTTATTACTCTTAGAAATCCTTCATTACAATCTTCTGCGCGTCCCAGTTTCTAATTGCAGACTTCATTGCGCGCTAGGTGCGCTCTCATCTTCTCTTTTTATGGGCGGAATTTCCACTCCCCGAACCCGGCACAAAGTACAGGTTCACCCTGCACACCCATGGGACTCTCGTACTTTTGACGCCCCCGGAACCATGTGATAACAATTTACCCCATGAGCCAGGAAACCCTGACGCGAGCGTGGGAAATCCTCCAGGACGCGTATCAGGCGCAAATGGAAGGCGACTACGAACGGGCCGTGGAGCTTTATCAATCCTCGCTCGAACTGCATCCCACGGCTGAGGCGTATACATTTCTCGGCTGGACGTATCATTTTCAGGGGCGCATCGAAGACGCCATCGCCGAATGCAAACACGCGATTGAAGTCGATCCGGAGTTTGGCAATCCTTACAACGACATTGGCGCGTATCTGATCGAGCTCGCACGTTTTGACGAAGCGATTCCGTGGCTCGAACGCGCGATTGAAGCGCGTCGCTACGAACCGCGCCATTTCCCTCATTACAATTTGGGCCGCGCGTATCTCGGAAAAGAAATGTATGCGCGCGCGATGAAATGTTTTCAGGAAGCGCTGGAAGTCGAGCCGCGGTATTCGCTGGCGCGGCAGGCGCTCGCTTCGCTCCGCCGCATGGTGAATTGAGAGAAGTTGACAGTCGACAGTTGAAAGTCGAAAGTTCAAATCCAGACAAAACCTTCCGAAATAAGTATGCGATCCGCGGCGTCATGCTGCAGACTCCTGAGCGGCGGGTTTCATGAACTTATCGTAGAGCAGCAAGAGAATTGTCGTAAGGACTCCGACCGCGACAATTACCCACCACATTTGCTGGGGCCGATGCAGCACTTCTCCGAAGTAGTGTACGAGGTTGCCACCGAGCGGGCCGGCGATGAAATATCCAATCGCTATAGGCAGGAACGCAAACCCCATATAAAGCCCTTGCTGTCCGGGCGGTGCAAGCCGCGAAACATATTCGTAGTAGCGCGACACCTGGATAACTTCGCCAAGGGCGACGAAAACCAGGGCAACGACAAACAGGGGAACGGTCGGGTGAATCGCGGGAATGACCCATGCGAGTCCCGTAATCAAGATGCCCAAGGACATGGCTCCAAAAGAGGACATTTTCCGCGTTACGTAGGCCATCAAAATCTGAAAACAAATGACGACGATTGCGTCCACAGAAAGCAACAGGTCCACATCAGCATTGGGGTCAACATAACCCCGAATAAACAGGGGCATGGAAATGTATTGCTGCCAGAACACGACGAAGAATCCGGAGAAAATAAGCAGGAACGAAAGAAACCGCACATTCCCCAACACCAAGAACATGTTCTTGATCGCAGTCCAGACGCTCCCGACGGACTGTTCGCCGGAGCGTGAAGGCTCCTGATAAAAAAAGAGAGTCGTCCAAAACATCAGAAAAACGCTGATGGACGCCAAGCGGAACACATTCTCGATCCCCAGACCCAATTGTTTGCGGACGACGAAAGCCAGGATGGGGCCGAGTGCCCCTCCGACATTTACGAGCGTGTAGTAGATAGAGTAGCCGATCGAGCGAACGTTTTCGTTTGATGCGCGAGCCGTAGTTCCTGCCACGCAGGGTTTCACCACCCCGGGCCCCATGGCGGGTATCAACAAAATTGCCATCACCAGCCATTTGTCTCCCAAGGCGTGTCGAGTCGATTCCATCCATGGCGCTGACAGCGAACCAAGAAGAAAGTACCCGATCGACATGATGAGATAGGCGAAGAGCAGCGATCGGCGGAAGCCAAAGCGGTCCGCCAGAGTCCCGCCGAGAATGGGCAAGAAATAAACGATCATGCCGAATGTGCCGACGAGCCAGCCTGTCAACTGAGCCGAAAAATGGAGCTGCTCACTCAGGTAAATGGCTAGCACGGCGGTGGTGGCGTAGTACGCTATGCGCTCGAAGATCTCGCTGAAATTGGCGACCCAGAAGGGACGCTCGAAGCCGTCGCGGATTTCCTGGAGCCGTTGCGTGGCGCTCATCGATACCCCCGAGTGGAGTGCGGGGATTGTACTTGAAGAGTGGGGGAAAGAGCGAAATTCGAAATGGAGAGTGGAAATTCGGAAGGTTCGAGAGGGGGCATGCCCCTCCACACCGGGGGATCCAGAGAACCGTGAAGTAAAACTATGAGCCCCGGCGTTGACACAATCTTCGCATTTTGCGAAGATTGTGCATGCGGATCGTAAGCCGGAAGGCGATTCGAGAAGCGACCGCCAAGCACGGCGAATGGGGCGCATCGCTAAACGCATGGTACAAGATAGCGAAGAACGCCGATTGGAGAAACTTCGCGGAGGTTCGAAACAGCTGGAGAAACTCAGACATCGCCGGGCCGTTTGTAGTGTTCGATATAAGCCACAACCGGTGCCGGCTGATCGCGACGATCAAATATCGGTGGAGAATGGTTTATATCCGGCAGATTCTGAGCCACGCGGAATACGACGAGCAGAAATGGCAAAAACCATGATCGAAGTCTCCGAAAAATACGCGCTGGAAGCGCAGCTCGCCGACGGCGATTGTGTCGGAACGGCAGCATGCGGAGTATCTGGCGGTGCTGGATAAGCTGGCGAGCAAAGAGCGGCCGACGAGCGAAGAGGAAAAGTATGCCGAAGTGCTGATGACTTTGATCGAAGCGTACGAAGAGGAGCATCATGCGATTCCGGATGCGTCGCCGGTGGAAGTGCTGCGGGCGTTGATGGAGGGGAATGGGCTTCGGCAGAAGGACCTGGTACCGATTTTCGGGACAGAAAGTATTGTGTCGGAAGTGTTGCGCAAGAAGCGGGGGCTCAATAAAACCCACATCGAGAAGTTGAGCAAGCGATTCGGCGTTTCTCCCGCGGTGTTTTTCTAACGCCTACCTGCCGGGCTAAAGCCTCGCGCCTACATCACAATTCCAAACGGAAAGGGGCAGGAGCGGATCTTTCGCTTCGCTCTCTTCGTTCTTCAGGGCAAGCAGGATGACCGGAGTGCGGGGGGCGCACGGGTGTGCAGGGCGTGACTGTTTACCGATTCGGGGCCTGGGAGGAAATCCCACCTTTAGTACTATCCGCGAGGCAGGTTTTGTTGCTCAGGATGGAGGCAGACGGAGAACCTCTGTGACTGCCGCTGCCCCAGTCGCGTCGGAGCTCTCCAGATCGCGGACCTGACGCAAAGCCAGGGAGCACGCAAACCAAGAAGCAGGCGTTGGGACGGGAAAGAGGGCCCGCGCCGAGGCTTTAAACCAAATGGTTGCGATTCAGGGAGTGATTTCTATGAGAGCCCCGTTCGCCGCTGTGCTTTCCGGCGTTTTGTTTCTGTCTGGTTGTGCACCGATGATGCAGCAACAGCACCATGCCAGCCGAAAACAAGCTCCGGCACCGTGCAATCCTGTGGTTGCTCCCATTCGAGGAGTCAGTCCGATCGTCGTGGTGCTGACCTATAACTATGCATACTCCGCGAAGGATCCGAATCCGGCGTGGCACAAGAGCGACATCATAGCGCGGCTAAACGACCTGGGCCGGGCGGACAGCAACAGTTTTGCGGAGTCTAACGGCCAGGCGGTGAATTTCCACATCACTTACACGCTGCAAAACGACGGCAACGACCACTTCACCGGATCGGTGGATCTGGCTGGATGGGGTGTGGGGCACGTGACAACCATCAGCAAGGGCTATCCGAATCCGTATGCATCGAGTTCGGTGCTGACGAGCGACCTGACAGATGCCATGTATGCGTTCATCCACGGGGGATGGCATGATTTGCGTCCCTCTTGCCCGCAGAACTAAGAACAGAGACTGAGACGAATCGACAACCGGGGTACGCGGAGGCGGAAAACGCCTCGGCGGACCCCGGTTTTGTATTTATTCGAGGCGTAGTGTGGGACCGGCCAGGCCTCGGAAAAGGAAAGAGGGAGAAGAGCGAAATCAATAGCGCCAGCTCGTGGTGTCGGCGCCGGGAGGGGCGGATTGGAGCATGTGGGCGGCGGATTCTTTCAGGACGCGTTGGGTGAAAGTGAGTCCGCCTTCGCGGGTGGTGGAGCCTGGAGGGCCGGTGTAGCAGTGGGGTTGGTCGACGCCGTAGTCGAAGGTGGCGTCGGAGTGAGGCGCGGAAGTGGAGTCCATGGCGGACTGCATGAGGTGGACGGCGTGGTCCAGGAAGAAGGTGTCGGCGGTGCCGACCATTACATGGAGTTTGCCCTGAAGCTTGGGGCCGAGCGTTTTCCAGTCGCGCTGGAGGATGGCGGTGAGGTCGTAGTGTTCGCGCCAGTAGGCGGCGACTTTTTTGTCGATGACGCCGGTGCGCTGGTTCCAGATTTCGGCGGGGTAGCCGTCGGGACCGGCGGGACTGAAGACGGCTTGCCAGATGTCCCACTGTTCGCCGGAGCGGCCATGCGTGCCGAGGGCGAGTTCCCAACGATTGGTGCCTTCGGTGGTGGCGAGGATGATGCCAGGCGGCGTCGCGCATTTCGGATTGGGCGATGCGGCCGAAGGGGCCGATGGTCCAGTAGGCGTTGGGGTCGTCGTAGATGTTGACGGTCTGGTAGGCGTGGAAGTCGACGGGATCGGGGCAGGCGCCCCAGGCGCCGTTGAAATCATCGGGATAGAAAATTTGGGTGGCGAGCGTTTCCCAGCCGCCGGTGGAGCCGCCGTAGACGGCGCGCGCCCAGCCCTGGCCGATGCCGCGGAACTGTTTTTCGATGGCGGGGATGAGTTCGCGATTGATGGCTTCGCCGTAGGGGCCGACGTTGGCGGAGTCGACGGCGTAGGAATCGTCGTAATAGGGATTGGCATGCTGGACGAGGAGGAGAAGCATGCGAGGGAGCTTGCCGGTGGTCCAGTCCTGATAAAACTGGTATTGCGTTTGCGCGCGCAGGAGTTGGTAGCCGGTCATGCCGGGGTCGGGAGGCGTGGTGCGGAAGCCGTTGAAGTCGTAGGGGAAGTGGCCGTGATCGAGGAGGAGAGGATAGTGGGCGTTGGGATGCGTAGCCCAGCCTTCGGGGATGACGACGATGGCGCCGAGGTACATGGGGCGGCCCCAGAATTTGGTGAGGGCGGGGCTCTGGATGCGGATGTGTTTCACCCATTCGGTGTCTTTGGGCGGATCGATGGGTGGAACGATTTTGGTGAGATGGATTTGAATGACGGGCGCGTTGGAAGCGGCGGGATCGATATGGACTTTTTCGGGAACGCTATAGAAATTGCCAGGCTTGGAGTCCCAGTGCTGGCCTTCGCCTTCGTCCATGGGGAGCTTGACGGTGTGGCCGTCGGCGCGGTGGAAGGTCGTGTATTTGTTGAAGACGCCCTGGACCCAATAGTCGCCGGCGGGAAGATTGCGAAATTCGGCGATGGGGTAGCCGAGGGCATCATTGGTGATGATGGCGTTTTGGCCGGGAGCGAGAGCGTCGACGTCGGCGCCGAAGACTTGTTGGGACTGAACTTCCACTTCGAGGATTTGCGTGCGGGGCTCGGGATCGTCTTTAGTGGCGATGACGACGTAGACGCGGCCGTCGAGAGGAGTGGAGCTGAGCTTCGAATCGAAGGAGATGGCGAAGCGAGGTTGTCCGTAGCTTACCCCCGAAACTGTTTGTTGAGCGGCGGGCAGAATTGCGGGGGAGGCGAAGAAGATCGCGAACGCGGCGACGCACGCCGGAGCGTAGGCGGCAAATCTGCGGGCGGTATTGCGCAAAGCGAGAAAAGTATTTTCTGACACACGTAGCATCGAGATTTTCCTTAGCGTAGAGAGAATCGTTTTCTAGAACCGCGTCATTGTAGCCGAGAGTGGCGGGAAAGTCTGCGGGGTGGACGAGCGGCAGAGGCGGCGCCCCGCGTTACATGTTGCGTGCCGCGTGTGAAGAAAGCTGGCGGAAGGGGCTGCGTCCGCAGGAATTACGCGGCGACCGTGACGGCTTTCTTGGTGGTTTTGCGAGATTTTGCGAGAACTTCGCGTTCGGCGCGGACCCAGTCTTCGAGAGGGTTACCAGGAGCGCCGTTGCGTTCGAGGTAGATTTCGTAGGCGCGCTGCGCAATTTTTTCCTGCGGGGAAAGTTTTTTGGCGGAGGGTGTTTTACTTTTCGTCGGTGAACCATTTCCGTTTGTTCTTGCCATAAGCTCCTCGTTGAGGCCCTGAATCGCGGCCTTTGCTTCCAACCTTTCCAGGAATCCCAGCCGTGTGCGGCTAGATCCCTGATCTAAGCTCGGCTCGAAACTCGCTTGAGAGCTTCGAGAGAATGCATAGGTATTATGAGTGCGAATGGGTGCCGGAAGGTAGACGAAATTTGAATGGAGAGTATCAATTTCCACAATATTCGTCATAGCGGAATCAGGGATTGGCAGGCTCGCGGAATTTATAGAGAGCGATGAGGAGAGCCGCAGCGAACGTGGCGATGAAGAAAATATCCATTTTGTAGAGCAAGGTCATTTCACCCGGAAGGCCGGGTTCGAGTATGGCGAAGCCGGGGTCTTTCGGGTCGTAGTAGACGTCGACGGTCTTGCCGACGGGGTAGGCGTCGATCACTTTTTGCCAGGCGTCACGGACAGCCAGATGATCTCTACCGAAGGAGAGGCGGGAGCCGGAATATTCGGCGGATCTGACTTGGTAGCGATACTGGACAACTCCACGATAACCCTTCATTTGCTTGAAGTGGCCGACTACCAGCTGTGAGGAGGTTATGACGCCTTCGGCTCGGGGCCATTGTGCGCTGCTTTTGGCGCGGAGGTACTGAGGGAGAGCGGCACAGGGCACAAGGGAGGCAAGCGCCAATACAAGCAGAATGGCGCCGCGAGAAGTGAACGGAAGTGAGGGAGCGACGGGGGCCATGAAGATATAGATGATTCCAGTTGGAGGGAAAAGGCAACTTGTCCGGGCAGAGGCAGTGCGTATCGCGCAACGGTTTTATGCGGTGGGAGACCAAGACAGTAGAGAACTCGCCAGTGCTCACAGCGAGATTCGAAAGCACCTTGTCGGGCGGATGGCGCGGGGGTATGCTTGCCGACGACTGCTTGCTGGAAAATGCTGGCGCGCGATGCGCTTGGGGGAGAGGGAAAAACCATGAAGCGATTCGGATTGGTGATGGCTGGACTGATGGCGACAAGTGCGATGTGCGTGGCGCAGGAGGCGGCACCGGGGCCGGTGGCGAATCCGGTCACGACGACGGTGAAGAGCCAGTTGACGCGGTACGAGAAAAATATGGTGGCGGCTGCAGACTCGATGCCAGCGGAGAAATATGGATTTAAGCCGACGCCGGAGATGAACTCGTTTGGGCATGTGGTGATGCACATCGCACAGTCAAATTACTTTTTGTGCGCGAAGATTTCGGGGCAGACAGCGCCGGAGTTCAAGCTGACGGATGCGGATGGGAAGGAGAAGCTGGTGGCGGGGCTGAAGGCGTCGTTTGAGTTTTGCTCGACGGTTTTGGCGGGGGTGGACGACTCGAAACTGAGCGATCCTATGACCGTCTTCAATCGGCAGACGTCGCGGGCGGGTCTGTTGATTACGTTGAGCGACGACTGGTACGACCACTACGGGGCACAAGCGATCTATTTGCGGTTGAACGGGATCCTGCCGCCGACGGCGCAACCGGCGCCAGCGAAGTAGATGCGGACGGGTCGGACTCTCACACTGAAAAGGTCTCAACGGGGGGCGTGGGAGCGGGCGCGACTCGCTCTCACCGGAGTAGCAGCCGTCACATGCAGCTTCTCAACATGAAACACTGTTATTGAGAAAGCAGGGGCGAGACGTGTTCGCGGAAATTCGTTGAGTCCGCACTTCAGAGTCAGGGCGTTCATTTAACTTTATTTATTTCAATGACTTACAATTCACCGCATGGCGGGATGCGGGACTGGAACCGTTATGCAAAAAATGCGGGGAGATGGTTAAAGGACTGCAATATTAGTGCGGCAAAGGAAGAGGCAATGGTGTGGGTGGTCCCAAAGCCAAGTCCCATGCCACCGCTTTAAGGCCGCGCGATGACAAAACCTAAACGAAGAATTCGAAACGCCGTGGTGTGTGGGTCGCTACTCTTGGGGATGGTTTGCCTGACGCCAGCCCGGGCGCAGGACAATGAGCGGAAAATCGTGAAGAAGGTGGAAGCGCAATATCCGTCCATTTTGAAAAGAAGGGGAATTGGCGGGACGGTGCGCATGAAGGTTTCCATCCATGCGGATGGGTCGGTGAAAGATGTGGAGGTGCTGGGGGGAAACCCGGCACTGGCAGATGCCGCGGAGAAAGCGGTGCGGCAATGGAAATTTGCGCCCGGTGGCGAGAGCACGATTACTGTGGCTGTTACGTTTGATCCGAATTCGTAAGCAAAACTCCCGATTGATTCCCACCAAGAATTTTTAGCACGGCAGTACTACGCGCCCATAGTGTGCTGCCTGGGCGTGCCCTTCCACGCTCAGGGTAACAAGCCCTACCCCTGCAACTCTTAGGAATGAGCCGGACCAGGTGGATCAGACCTGGAGGACATCGCCTTCGTGGGCTACGATTTCGTAGAGGACTGGGTTGACGAAGAAGCCGAGGACCAGGCGCGAGACGAGGCCTGCGACGACGACGATAGCAAAGGGTTTTTGCGTGTCGCTGCCGACTCCGGTGGACATGGCGGCGGGGAGCAAACCGAGGCAGGCGACCAGCGCGGTCATCATAATGGGGCGGAGGCGTAGGAGCGAAGCTTCGAGAGTGGCATCGCGGACGGATTTGCCTTCGAGGCGAAGCTTATTAATGTAGCTGACAAGGATGACGGCGGTTTCGACGGAGACGCCAAGCAGAGCGAGGAGGCCAAGGATGCTGGAGACGCTGATGGGCGTGTGCGTGAGTTTGAGAGCGATGAGGGCGCCAACAGGCTCGGTGAGGATGACGCCGAGAGCGATGGTGATGGGGAATTTGAAGTTGCCATAGAGCGCGAAGAGAATCATGAAGATGAGCATGAGAGCGAGCGGGCCGATGACGTAGAACTGCGCTTTGGCTTCGAGAAGTTCGCTGTATTCACCTCCCCAATCGAGGTGATACCCCTCGGGAAGCGTGACGGCTTTTTTGACGGCCGCCTGGCCGGCGTTGACGGTGCCTTCCAGGTTGCGGCCTTCCACGGAAAACTGAATGCCGATGTAGCGGGAATTGTTTTCGCGATAGATGAAGGAAGCGCCAGAGCTTTCCTTGATGGAAGCGAGTTCGGAGAGAGGAATCTGTTGTCCGGCCGGAGCGGGAACGAGGAGATCGCCGATATCGCGAGCGCTGGAGCGATATTGCGGCTCCATGCGAACGATAAGGTCGAAAAGTTTTTCGCCTTGAATGACTTGCGTCGCTGCTTGTCCACCGATAGCGGCTTGGACGACGGCTTCGACGTCGGCGACGTTGATGCCATAGCGAGCAATCTTGGCGCGGTCGGCGTCGATGATAAGACTGGGCTGGCCGAGTTCGCGGACGACAGTGAGCTCCTTGAAGCCGGGCGTTTTGTCGAGCGCGTTGCGAATCTCGACGGCTTTTTTCTCAAGGACATCGAGATCAGGGCCGAAGATTTTGACAGCGAGAGACGATTTTAGACCGGTGAGAGCTTCGTCAACGGCGTCTTCAGCGGGCTGGGTGAAGTTAAAGATGACGCCGGGGTAGGCGGAGAGTTTATTGTCGACGTCGCGAGTAAGTTCTTCCTTGGTGTGAATGGATCCGGATTTCCAGGAGGGGTCGTCGTAAGGCTTCAAACCCACATAAAACTCGCAATTGAAAAAACCCGTGGGATCGGTGCCGTCATCGGGTCGGCCAAGCTCGGAGCCGACAACGGTGACTTGCGGGTATTTGGAAAGAATGGCGCGGACTTGTGGAGCGAACTTTGCGGCTTCCTCAAAGGAAATCGTGTAGGGCATTGTGGCGCGAACCCAGAGTGCGCCCTCATCCAAGTGGGGCAGGAATTCTCCTCCGATGAACGGGACCAGGAGGAGAGTGGCGCAAAAAATAACGGTGACAACGAAAAGGGTGAGCTTGGGATGATTCAGGCACCATTCAAGCTGCTTGCCATAGCCACTGCGCACACGGTCGAAGAGACGATTCGGCTTTTCCTGAACGCCGTTCTTGAACCAGTAAGAGGCGAGGACGGGGACCAATGTGAGCGTTAGGATGAGGGCGCCGACGAGAGCAAAAGCCATGGTGTCGGCCATGGGATGAAAGAGTTTTCCGGCAGGCCCCGTGAGCGCGTAGATAGGAAGATATCCAGCGATGATGACCGCGACGGAATAGAAGATGGGACGATCGACGTCGCGAGCGGCGGCGAGGATGACGTCATTGAGTTCATATTCCTGACCATGGCGGAGGCTAAGCTCGCGGTAGATATTTTCGACCATGACGATGGTGCCGTCGATGATGATGCCGAAGTCGATCGCGCCGATGGAGAGAAGATTGGCGGCTTCGCCAGTAGCGTGGAGAAAGATGAAAGCGAAGAGGAGAGCGAGAGGAACAGTGAGCGCGGTGATCACCGCAGCGCGGATGCTGACCAGGAAAAAGATAAGAACGATGAGGACGAGCGCCATGCCGCGCAGAAGGTTCCATTCGACGGTGTCGGTGGTGACTTTGACGAGATCGCTGCGATCGTAATAGGGACGAACTTTGACGTCGGGCGGGAGAAGATCGCGATTAATCTCAGCGGTTTTCTTCTCAACGCCCTGGAGAACATTTTGCGTTTGCTCGCCGCGGCGCATGAGGATGACGCCTTCGACGGCATCGGGATTGTCTTTCCCTTTTTCCCCTTCATCCTTAAAACCGAAAATGCCGAGACGCGGAGCGTTACCAATGACCACCCGGCCGATGTCTTTCACGCGGATGGGCACTCCATTACCGCTGCCGACAACCACTTCGCCAATGTCGTCGGTAGATTTGACGAGACCGAGGCCGCGAACGTAGTAAAACTGGCCGCCTTGCGAGTAGAAACCGCCGCCGGTGTTGGCGTTGTTAGCGGTGAGGGCGTTGAGAACCTGAACGACAGGGAGGTGATAGTTGTAGAGCCTAACCGGATCGAGGAGGACGTGATATTGCATCGTGGGGCCGCCGAAGCCAGAGTCATCGGCGACGCCGGGGACGCTGCGGTAGGCGCGTTCGATGATCCAGTCCTCGAAAGTGTGGAGTTCCATCGGAGAGCGATCGGGGCTTTCGATGACGTAGCGATAGACGAGTCCGCTGGGGCTGAAGAGCGGGGCCATGCTTGGCGTGACGCCGGACGGAAGGGTGGCATCACTGAGGCGCTGGAAAACGACTTGCCGAGCGAAGTACGGATCGACGCTTTCATCGAAGGTCAAACGAACATCCGAAAGACCGTAGAGAGAGATGGAGCGCATGACGGCGAGATGCGGCGAGCCGTTCATCGCCAATTCGAGAGGAAGAGTGGTGAGGCGCTCGACTTCTTCGGCGGCATGGCCAGGCCATTGGGTGATGAGCTCGACCATGGGCGGAGAAAGGTCGGGATAGGCGTCGACGGGCATGCGACGGAAAGATTCGGCGCCGGCAACGATCATCAATAGCGTGATCATCAGCACCAGGAAGCGCTGGCGAAGGGCGAAATGGACTATGTGATGGATCATCGTGAGTTCACTCGGCCATGTCTCCCGTTAGTGCTGCAAAGAATTCTTGAATTGCAAAAAGAGGCTGCCGTCTCCGACGACATGCTCGCCTTCCTTGAGGCCATCGGTGATCTGGGTGCGGCCGCCGTGGGTGTCGCCGAGCTGAACGACGCGGCGGGCGAACTCGTTTTGTTTCGCGGAGGATTGCACGTAGACGAAGGGCTGATTTTCCGTGTCATGCAGGACGGCAGCATCAGGAACTGTCAGTGCGTTCGCGACGGAGCCGGCATTGACGGAGGCGGTGACATACATGTCCTTCTTCAGCTTTTTGCCGGGATTTTCGGTGACGATGCGCGCCTGGAGAGTGCGTGTGTTGGGATCAAGCGCAGTGGCGATGTACGAAATTTTTCCGTGAAAGACCTCGGGATACGAGTCGGTGCTGACATCAACGACATCGCCCAGGTGAACGTAAGAGACTTCGCCTTGATAGACATTGACGAGGACCCAGACGGTGCTCATGTCGGAAATGGTGAAGACCTGGGTTGCGCCGGCTTGCAGCAATTGACCGGGTCCGACGAGGCGCTCGACAATTTCTCCGCCGACGGGAGCGAGAACGGGAATCTGCGCAGTGGTTTTCGGGGGATTCTTCACGAGCGATTCCGGATCGTTGATGCCAAGGACACGGAGAGCGTCTTCGCTGGATTGGAGATCCGCCTGAGCTTGATTGCGGTTGGATTCGGCTAGCTGAAAGTCGGCTTCGGCGATGGCGCCGTGCTCGAAGAGGCCCTGTGCGCGAATGTAGAACTTGTCGGCGAGGAGAAAAGCGTCGCGGGCTTTGATGTAGACGGAGCGCGCCGCGGAGTAGTCGGGGCTGTTGACGGTGAGCAGCGGCTGGCCCTGGCGCACGGTCTCGCCGGGTGTGACGAGGAGTTCGTGGACCGGACCTCCGATCGCGGCAAAGACCGGGGTGGTCATGAAAGAGTTGTAAGCGACGGCGCCGGTGAGGCGCAGAACGCGTGGGAGAGCGGATTTTTCCACGGAGACGACCTGGACGTGGATCATTTGCTCTTGAGGAACGGTGAAGAGGGCGGCGGTCTCGGATTTCGATTCGCTGGAGGAATAGGAAGTCATCTTGGATTCGGAATCGCCGGAGCCGCAGCCCGCGAGCGAAAGAATGAGAACGCTCGAAGCCAAAGCTGAAGAGTGAAAACTCAAGTGGCGTCGTCTAGTCTGGAAATTCATGGCAGATCCCTCGATCCTACGGCTTGGCGCATCTGTTCGAGCGCGGTCATATAGCTGGCAAGCGCCTGGCGGTAAGCAAGCTGGTTGGCGCGGTAGCTGCGCTCCGCGTCGAGAAAATCGAGCAGGCTGGCAGCGCCTTTTTGATAGGCATATTCGCTGATGTCGCGGGATTTTTGCGCCGCGTCGACGTAGCCGCCGCGATAGAGCTGCACGATCTGGTCGTTGGTGTGAAGAGCTTCGTAGGCGTCGACAACGTCGGACATCACTTGTTCTGCGGCTTCGCTGGCTTGTTGTTGGGACTGAGTGATGGCGTAGCGCGTGCGGGCAATTTCGCCTTGATTGCGATCAAAAATCGGAAGCTGAATGTTGAAGAAGACAGCGCCGGTGTTGGTGGCGGCGACGTGCGAATAATTGAAGCTGGCGCCGAGATCGCGCTTGCCATTGGCTTCGGCGAGAAGCTCCTGGCTGCGTGCGGCGATGACTCCTTGTTGGGCGGCGACGAGGTCGGGGCGAGTGCGCATAGCCAAGGCGCGCAAGTCTTCGAGGCCGGCGTGGACGGGCACGTAATCGAGCTTGCCATCCACGTCGAACATATCGGGCACAGACTCGAAGCCGACAAGCTGGCGAAGGGCGGCGATGGCCTGAACTTTCGCGAGGACGGCCGAGGAGTAATCGGTCTGAAATTGCAAAAGCTGGAGCTTGATCTTGAGGAAGTCGCCTTCGCTCATGTCGCCGGCTTTGTAGCGCTCTTCGCTAATGTCTACGGTCTTCTTGAAGCTTTCGAGGTCTTGCTTGGAAAAATCGATCGTGGATTGGGCAAGGACAACATCTACGAATTGCTGAGAGACGTTGAAGATGAGCTGGCGTTCGTTATCGGCAACCGTCGAACGCGAGACGGTGGTCTGATCTTTTGCGGCTTGAAGTCGATGCTGGCGTTTTTTGCCGCGCTCGAAGGTGTAGCCGATGCCCAGGTCGAATTGGGCCTGGTTGTCGATGTAATCGGCGGTGAACTTGCTGGGCTGAAAGATGGGGAGGAATTGAGCGTCCCAGGAGAGGACGGGGTTGGGACGGAGGTTGGCGGTCGTTTCGAGTGCCTGGTTTTGGAGAATGGTGGTACGAGCCGCCTGCAGAGCGTGATTGTGCTGCAGGGCGAGGCGGATGGCCTCTTCGAGCGTGATCCGCGCGGAGGCACCCTGGGGGGCAGCCGCGGCTGGGAGCGAAGAGGGCACCGGGGCAGCCGGAGGGTTCTGCTGCGCCAGGGCGCAGATGGGCAAGGCCAAAAGCGAGGAGGCCAATGCCGTGACTTTCTTCATGTTGATACTCCTCTGGGTCCCATGCGATAGGGACGGGTCGTTACAGTTGGGGTGAAGGGCCTAAATGGAGAAGGAACGAAGAACTACAGCGCCGGAGGAGCCCGAGGAGAAGTAGTGCGAGGAAGTTCTAAAGAAGGCGAAAAAATGGCCGAGAAAACTTCGAGACGGTGAACTACGGGAACTACAGCCAGACTTAGTGCATGAGTCGTGATAGCGGACCCGGTTGTGGAGCAAAGCTGACAGGGATGCGTTCCCGTGGGATCGGAATTGAGATCGGCACAAAAGTGGAACTGTGCGGCCAGGAAGATGATTCCGAGCAGCAGTGCGCAGACACGGGTCCTGTTAGGATTAGCGAACATCTTTGTACTAAGACGAAGCTTAGGCCGGAATGGTTGCGGGGTCAAGCAACGGAATGGGGTAAAGGTCAACATTCCGCACCTCGCTGGCCGGCTGGGGCGTCCAAGATGTTACCCTACCGGGGGAGAGTTATGAAGCGGCGCAGTACGATTTTCGGACAATCCTTCGGACGGAACGTAGCGCGCCGGGCATTGGCGTTGCTGGCTTGCGCTGTGCTGCTGTATTTCGCGGCGGGCGGCAGCCTCTTCCACCAGCACACGGGTGGTCCGGAAAATGCGTGCCACATCTGCCAGTCACTGCACATGCCGGTGCTGGCCGCGGCTGCGCTTGACCTCGTCGCAGCCCCCGAATTGATCGCAAGGTATTCTTCGCTGCCGCAGCATGCGGCGCCGAGCAATTCGTTTTCGCTACACCGCGCTTCCCGAGCGCCTCCTTCCGCGTAGTACACATCTCGCAGTAACAGATCGCCCCAAAGCGCGCTGGGCCGTAACTGGCCGGCGCCACCGCCGTTTTTCCAGGCGGCCCCTATCCACAAGAAACACATAGCCCGCAAAGGGATGGAGAAAAAATGTTAAAGCATTTAGGGAGTTACTCAATTTTGGGATTGGTGTTGTTGTTTTCGGCGGCAGGGGCATTAGCGCAGAGCGGCAATTCAGGATCGATTGAGGGCGTAGTGAAGGATCCTTCGGGGAGCGCGGTAGCGAACGCGAAGGTGGAGATTTCTTATGTCGTGAGCGGATTTCACCGCGAGACTACGACAGGCACGGACGGGAGTTTCAAATTCATGAACGTGCCGTTCAACTCGTACCACACGGTTGTGAGCGCGGGCGGGTTTGCGGCGTATACGCAGGACGTGGATGTGCGGTCGTCTGTTCCGGCGAGGGTTGAGATCAATCTCAAGCTGGGCACTGAGACCACGAGTGTGACGGTGACGGAGAAGGGCGCGGACCTGATTGAGACGGAGTCGACGTTTCACACGGATGTGGACAAAGGAATCATGGACCGGCTTCCGCTGGAGAGTGCGTCTTCGTCGGTGACAAATCTGGTGACACTCGTGTCGCCGGGCGTGGCGGCGGATTCGAACGGGAACATGCACGGATTGGGGGATCACGCGCAGAATTCGTTTTCCGTCGACGGCCAGGCAATCACGGACCAAACGAGCAAGGTTTTTTCCAACCAGATTCCCGCGGACTCGATTCAATCACTGGAAGTGATTTCCGGAGCGCCGCCGGCGGAATTCGGAGACAAGACGAGCTTGATCATCAAAGTGACGACGAAGTCGGGGCTCGGAGTATCACAGCCAACGGGAGTCGTGACTACTTCCTACGGGAGTTTCGGGACGGCAAACGCCGGGTTCGATCTCTCCTACGGCACCCAGAAGTGGGGGAATTTCATCGCCGCAAACGGATTGAAGAGCGGGCGGTTTCTGGATCCTCCGGAGTTCGTGGCGATTCATGACAAGGGCAATCAAATGAATTTGTTCGACCGCGTGGACTATCAACTGACGCAAGCGGACAACATCCATGTAAACTTTCAGTACACGCGTTCCTGGTTTCAGACACCCAATACTTTCGACAACCTCAATGTCATCGGACCCACGGGAGCGAACGTTGGCGACACGGATCAACGTTCGAAGATTGGGACTTTCAATATCGCGCCAACCTGGACAAGGCTTATCAGCCCGACCACGCTCCTTACGGCGGGCTTCTATGTACGACGCGACCAATATAACTACTATCCGAGCAACAATCCGTTCGCAGACCTGGGGCCGATCAACTCGGAGACAATTTCTCAGGACCGCAAACTTACCAATACGGGCGTTCATGCGGACATCTCGCACGTAAAAGGGATGCACAATATAAAGGCGGGGATTGTTTATCAACAAACTTTCCTTGACGAGAATGACCGGCTGGGCATCATCGATCCGACGCTGCTGCCGTTGCAGACAGACGCAGCCGGAAACCCTTGCTTTGTTGGCAACGTGGCTTTGGCTGCGCCGTGCACGACCTTGCTCCCCATCGACTTAACGCGGGGTGGCAGCCAGTTCACGTTCCTGGGGCATACAGACGTCAAAGAGCTGTCACTTTATGTGCAAGATGTAATTACGAAAGGCAGTTGGTCGTTCAACCTGGGAATCCGGGGAGATATGTACAGAGGGCTTTCGTCCGCCAACCAGGCAGAGCCCCGGCTGGGAATCGCCTACAACATCAAACCAACCAACACTGTGCTGAGAATTTCCTATGCTCGGACACTCGAGACACCATTCAATGAAAACCTGATCATCGCGACCAGAGGTTGCGATGTCGCGGTGATCGCCGCGCTGATTCCGTGCGTGCCAGCGAACTCGCCAGCAGGCTTTAGGAACGAGTTTCACGCGGGTCTTCAGCAGGCCTTTGGGAAGTACCTGGTGATCGATGGCGAGTACATCTGGAAGTACACCCACAACGCGTACGACTTCAGTGTGCTCGGAAACACACCGATTACTTTCCCGATTGATTGGCACAACTCGAAAATACCGGGCTTCCTACTCCGTGCGAGCGTACCGAATTTTCATGGGTTCAGCGCGTTGGTGGTGATGTCGAGCGTCGCGGCGCGTTATTTTCCGCCGCAAGTCGGAGGCCTTGGAGTAACCGTAGGACAAAGCGGCTCGGTGTTCCGCATCGATCACGACGAAAAGTTCAATCAGACAACGCACATGCAGTACCAGCCCTGGAAACGCGGGCCGTGGGCGGGCTTCAACTGGCGTTATGACAGCGGCCTCGTGGCTGGCGCCGTTCCGGACTTCGCGACGGCACTCCAATTCGACGGGGACGGCCAGGCGGCGATTGGGTTGTTCTGTGCTGGTCCTGGCGGCCAGAGAATCTTTGCGAGCCTGCTGAGTCCGCTCAGCAATGCTGCCTCGAGCTGCGGCCCGAACCCAACCGGTACGGGGGCGACTCGGGTGAGCATTCCCGCCAACGGGACTGAAAACGACGATAAGAATCCGCCGCGCATTGCGCCGCGCAATTTGTTTGATTTGGCGCTGGGACAAGATGACCTCTTCCACGGCGATCGTTACAAGTGGAGTTTGCGCCTAACCGTGGTCAATTTGACCAACAAGGAGGCGCTCTACAACTTTCTCTCTACGTTTAGCGGAACGCACTTCGTGACGCCGCGGTCGTATTCGGCCGAGCTGGGCTTCCACTTCTAAATGGACTGGGACAAGCAACTTGCGCACTTAACTCGAGCGGCCGCGGCGGTCAAGCCTATGGCAGAACGCAGGGAGACCGGGAAGAATGGGGGATTCCTCAGGAATCCCCTTGCGACGCGGCAGAAGTCTGACCGGAAGTACATTGGCGTGCGGGAGTGGCAGGCGGAGCTCTCGATCTCGCGCCTCTTCCGCACGAGCATACGGCTGCAAACGGCCTTTGACCGTTGTTTCCATCCATTCGGAATGACGGGGCAGGAGGCGGCCGTGCTTGTCCATTGCGCGGAAGAAAGAGAAACTTCTGCGGGAAAACTGGCGAAGGCCATGGGACGCGACAAAGGCAAGATCACGCGCTTTGTCGATCGGCTCGAAGCAAGCGGCTTTATCACGAGAAAAATTGATGCTTACGATCACCGGCTCTCGATTATCCGAGCGACCAGCAAAGGGCTGCGTGTTGCGCCGCAACTGAAAATGAGGTTCGAGGAAGTCCGCCGGGAGTTTTTTCAAGGCGTCCTCAACGTGGATATCGACAGGCTGGAGAATGTCCTCTCGCAGTTGCACGCCAATGCGGAACGTCTTTGTGAGGGGAAGACTCGCAAAGACGCGCAGCGTTAGGAGAGCGCAACAGAGGCTGGATCCCTATTAGGATTGGGGGTGAGCCAGGATGAACGTGATTCTTGCGTCTGGACCAGCATTTCCTTGCAAACCAGCTCTCAGAACAGTGCTTGCTACCGTCCTGCTATTTGGCAGCCTTTTCCTCTTCTCGACGCATCTGCATGCGACAAGCGTGGTCGCCTTAATCGATCGGGCAAATCAAAGACTTGTGATCGCCGCGGATTGCCGAGTTAACCGCGGGCTTGGCCCCGTCTCGACGTGCAAAATCATTCAGGAACCCGGCTGTACGGTGGCGATGGCGGGCCTTTACGAAGAGAGGAACTCGGACTTTCATTTGAGGGAATATATCCGCGCGGCTTGCCGCGAACCGGGAGACCTGCGATCAAAAGCGAATGCGTTTCTTCGAATTTCGCGGCAGCCCTTCCAGAAGGCAGTAAGTAGAATCCGGAAAATTGACCCCGCGGACTTCGCGAACACGATCGCGAATAAGCCAACAGAGGTGATTTTTGCGGGAATCCAAGACGGGGAAATTGGGTTGATTGTCAGAGGGCTGGTCGCGGACTCCGCAGGCAAAATCAGGGTCGAGCGATTCGAGAGTACGGCACCGTCTTTTCGGCGGATTGGCTACTTTATAGGACTTAACGGACACATCCGTTCGTACATCAAATCACATCCGGAATGGGCGAAAGAGGACTACGCCAAGCTCGCACCCAGATTCGTGGAGTTGGAGATTGAGGCACACCCTGACATCGCCGGGCTTCCGGTTTCTGCGCTGCAAATTGACAATAAGGGGGATGTCGTCTGGCTAGCCAAAGGCGCTTGTGACGCTCGCCAAGCTGACTAACGCATAAAAATTCAAAGAAAGAACAAATTTAGATACAGAGTTCCCATCGGCCGGACCATGAAAGCAATTCAAAGAGCAGTTCTGAATTTCGCGAGAGAGTTCGTGTCCGCGGGCGGTCAAATAACTTGGACCACTCTCAGAGGACAGTTACGTACGGCCGGCTTATTCCTAATCCTGGCCGTGGCAATTCCCGCGTTTGGACAGACTCCTCGCTCCAGCGGGGACAGCAAACAAACAGGTTCTATCCACGGAACGATTTCCACGAAGCAGGAAAACGTGGGATCAGACTTGTCGGGCATCGGCGTAAAGCTGACGACAACGCCGGCCGACGCCAATCCAGAGACCACGGTTACGGATGAGGCGGGACGCTTCGAGTTTAAGAACCTGAAGCCCGGTTCTTACACGATTTCGATCGCGCAGGCCGGGTTCAAAACCGTTGTAAAGCAAGTCAGCGTCGCGGCGGGCCAGGCGGCGGTTCAAGACTTCACGCTGGAGCTCGAGACGGTCGCGGAACAGGTCGAGGTCAAGGAGCAAACTCAGTCCATTTCGACAGAGAGCGTTTCCAACCCACAGGCCACCGTAACCCACCGCGATCTTATTGCTCTGCCAACTCCGGAGGAAAAGATCCGTGAAGTGATTCCCATTACGCCGGGAGTGATCAAGACGCAAGATGGAAAGCTCACGTTCAAGGGCGCTGACGAAAACCAGAGCCTCTTTCTCGTGAATTCCGCGCAGACAGCCGATCCGGTGACCGGAAGCTTTTCCATTGCAGTGCCCACGGATGCAGTGCAGTCGTTCGCGGTCTACAAAACGCCTTATAACGCGGGACTGGGCAGTTTCTCCGGTGGATTAACAACCATTGAAACCAAGCCGCCGGAAGAGAAATGGAATTTCTATGTAAAGAACATTGTGCCTTCCGTACTGGGGAAAAACGGCTCGATGGTCGGCGTCGCGCAAGCAACTCCTGGTGTGGATTTTGGCGGACCGCTCATCGAAGGCAAAGTGTTTTTCTCGGAAGTTTTCCAGTACGACATGAAAAAGACCACGGTTCGTGGGTTGCCGTGGCCGGACGACATCTACAAAAAACAAGGATTTAACTCCTTTAGCACTCTCGAGTTCATCGTTTCACCAAAGCAAATCGTGACTCTCACCGTGAACGCTTTTCCGCTTCGCCAGCAGCATATCGACATCAATGCTCTCGTTCCGCAGCCCGCCTCGAACGATTTGAATCAAAAGGGAATCGCAGTACATCTATCCGACAAATATCAAATGGATTCCGGAGCGATCTTCAGCGCGGTTGCGCAGTACACGCGCTTCGACAGCAACGCTCACGGCCAGGGTTTGGATGACATGCTGATTTCGCCGCAAGGATGGGGTGGAAACTTTTTCAACAGGTGGTCCAGAAGAGGGAAGCAATTCCAGTTGCTGCCAACTTATCAGTTCGCGCAAAAACACTGGTTGGGGCAGCACGAGATTCATGTAGGCGTAGACGTCAACTATCGTTCCTATTCGGGCGCGAACACGGCCAACCCGATTCAACTCATCGAGCAGGACGGCACATTAGATGAGGAGATCAACTTTCAGCCGACGGGGCCTCAGATTACATCCGATACGTCCGTTGCCGAATTCGTCCAGGATCATTGGATTCTAAATCCCCATTGGACCGCCGATTTGGGGGCGCGCTTGTCGAGCGAAACCAATGGTTGGTCGGCGGCGTTTGCGCCGCGCGTGGGTATCGCCTACACGCCAAGTAAGGACGGCAAGACCGTCATTCGGGCCGGCGCGGGCTTGTTCTATAGCATGCTGCCGCTGCTGGCAGCCGACTTTGATGTGAATCCGACTCGCGAGGTGAGCCAGTTTGATTCCACGGGACAATTGATCGCGCCGCCGGTAACGTATACCAATGCTTACGTGGGCGGAATGAACCCGCTAAGTGCCGGCATCTTGCCGCAGGGCCCAGGAACCACGCCGCGCAATTTCACGTGGAGTATCGAGGGCGATCGCGAGTTGCGGAGAAATATGGTTTTGCGAGTCGGCTATATCGACAGCCACACGACGTACCTCTTCGTCATAAATCCGTTCACCGGGGCGCCCGGCCAGGACTCCTTTCTTGGGCTGACGAACACAGGTTCCTCCCACTATCGCGAGGTGGAGAGCACCCTTCGTTTCACCGTTCACGAACACCATGAAGTGAACGCCTCCTATATATGGAGCCGCAACCGCGGAGATTTGAATAACCTTTCCGACGTAATGATTCCATTCTTGGAGCCCGTCATCCGGCCGAATGTGTACGGAAGTTTGCCTTCCGACGTACCGCAACGCGTGGTGACCTGGGGAGTCTTTTCGTTGCCGAAGAAATTCACGTTCAGTCCAATCCTCGACGTGCATTCCGGCTACCCTTACTCGAATGTGGATGTGCTGCAGAACTATGTGGGCACGCCCAACGGGCAGCGCTTCGCCACCTATCTGTCGCTAGACGTGAAAATCTACCGTGTTTTCAATGTGCCTTTTCTTGGGGCGAAGAGCGGCAAGATTCACCACATGCGCCTGGGGTTCTATTCGCTCAACGTGACGAATCACGGCAATTTCAACGCCGTGTACAACAACGTGACGGCGCCGAATTTCGGGCAATTCGTCGGCTTTTTGGATCGCCGCGACGGCGCTGTGATCGATTTCATCGACTAGTCCCCGCCCTCGACTTTTCCTCGGCTGCGCCCATCCTGCTAGAATAAAAGGCGGAGCGGTTCTTCGAAGCAGGTGAGGGAGCGAAAGCTGTTTGAACCAATGACGAATCTCTGAGGTGCTGCGGATAGACAGCCTGTGTGCACGGCCTGTCCCGCTGGATCGTCCTAGCTGCAGATAGTGGCCGCCGCAAGCGGACCATCAAGGACGAGCGAGCGGGGCAGGAAAGCCTAACGGTTGGCTCGTGGCGCCCTACTATTTCAGAGGTTCACGGCCTAGCTCTCCACGGCTGAGCAGTCCGCTCCATTTTTGTATCAGCGAGCCCTTACAAAACATGCGCGTACTTTTTATTGGAGACATTGTCGGGTCGCCCGGGCGGCAGATTGTCCGCGAGCGGCTTGCCGACATCGTTGCGCAACGCCAAATCGATTTGGTGATCGCCAACGGCGAAAATTCCGCCTCAGGCTTCGGCATTACGCCGCGCCTGGCGGAGGAGCTGCTCGGCATGGGGATTGACGTCCTCACCGGCGGCAACCACAGCTGGGACCGCAAGGAAATTGTGGATTTCATGCCGCATGAGCCGCGACTGCTGCGCCCTGCGAATTTTCCCGAAGGGAACGTTGGCAGCGGGCTCTACGTTGGCACGGCGAAGAATGGCGTGAAGTACGCCGTCCTGAATCTGCAAGGGCGTGTCTTTATGACGCCGATGGACGATCCGTTTCGCAAAGCCGACACCGAACTAGCCAAGCTGCCCGAGGATGTGGCCTTTGTTTTCGTCGATATGCATGCCGAGACCACCAGCGAGAAAATCGCGATGGGCTGGTACCTCGACGGACGCGTCACGGCCGTCGTGGGCACGCACACTCACGTCACTACCGCGGACGAGCACGTCCTGCCCGGCGGCACCGCGTTTATCACCGACGTCGGCATGAGCGGGCCGCACGGCGGCGTCATCGGCATGGACCGCAACGGCATCATCAAGAAGTTTCTCGATGGCCTGCCAGCCCGCTTTGAAGTCGCCGGCGGCGACATCCAGATGAATTGCGTGCTGATCGATACCGACGACGCCGGCCCACGCAACGCCGCCGGCCGCCTCAAAGCGCAATCCATCGAGCGCCTCCGCCTGCGCATCGACTAACTTTGGAGTGCGGCGGCTCTGCTGCCGCTTTTCTAGGACGAAGAGGGGTTCCTCGACTTCGCTCGGAATGACAATGAAAGAAGGACGCGCTCCCGTCGAGGCTCAGGGCAAGCGGAATGACAATGAAAGAAGGACGCGCTAAAGCGCGCCCCTACATGGGCTATGATCGGACCCCCGCCCGACTCGGAAGGGCGGGTCGCAGCTTTCCGGCAGCGAGCAGGTCGAGCGCCTCGAAGCGGCCTCTGAGTTCGGCCGCGCCCAACCGGTGCTCGCGAAACAGCCAGAGAAGATATTCCTCAGCGGGCCGCTCCCGTTTCTGGGCGTTGCATTCCATGCATGCCGAGACCAGGTTGCGATACGAATTGCACGCGACGCGCGCCCGTGGGACAACATGGTCGAGGCAGCGAGGCGAGATTCGCCGCAGGCAATAGAAGCAGCGGCCCCGCTCCCGCGCCTGGATCGCCCGGCGAAGCGCTGTTGTCTTCAAGAAGTCCACCTCCTCGATGTCCGTCGTAGCGAGTTTCCGCCCTACCTCGCGTGACCGTACGGTGGGTTTGGCCCGCCTGCCGCGAACCGCGTCGGGCAAGCGCACCTCCACCACATGGCCTGACTTGCTGTTGCGCTGCAGCAGGCGCAGAACACCTTGGGCGGCCAGCCGGCGAACCGCGTCGCGCGCGGGACGCATGGTAAGGTTGATATTGCGCGACAGCCACAGAATCGAAAAGCGCAGCCTGCGCTTGCCTTCCAGGTGGCTATGTCGGAGCAAGTGCATATACACCATGTGGTCGATCGCTGGCAGCCGCAGCCGCGGCACCAGTACATCTTCCACCTGCTTCCAAAGGAACTTCGCGTCGACTTCTTTTTGATGTCGCCTGTCAGCTGCGGACGTTCGTCCGAGGGAGCGTTTAGACACACCCGTCCCATCGCGTTTACTGTTTTTCATGTTCGGAGATCCTGTCTTCGCCCGCTGTAGCAGCGCGCGCTTTAGCGCGTCAGCATTCTCTCTTCTCTAGGCTTTGGGCACGTAAGCCTTGAACTGCCAACTCAAAAACACACTAACCCCTGCATTTTCAATACGGGGAAACCGCAAGGAGGGCCCAAAAACAAAAAAGAGAATCACGCCTCAGGCGCAATTCTCTACAAGTCAAAGTGTACCACATTTTACGATTTTGTCAAGTAAAATCTGACTATCTGATGAGGATTCTCCTTATAGTCATCCTGAATCGGTGTAAACCGCTGAATTGCCGGGAGATAGCGCCAGTCCTAAATAATCCCCTGGCGGGCGGCATAGACTATCCGAGTTACTACCCGAGATCAGTTGTCAACAATTGACAATCTTTGCCAACGACCCTATTCTTGGAATTAGCAAACGTCTGAGGTTTCTTATGCCCATGAACATCAGCCTTACTCCCCACCTTGAGGAGATGATCCGCGAGAAAATCGCCTCGGGGTCTTATACCTCTGCCAGCGAAGTCGTCCGCGAAGCTCTTCGCCTTATGGAGGAAGAAGATCAGTTGCGGTCTCTGAAGCTGCAGAAACTCCGCCAAGACGTACAAGAGGGTTTGGACAGCGGACCTGCCGTCGTGTTCGACCCACGAGAGATCAAGCGCATTGCGAGTGAAAAGAAATCACGGAGGAGTAGGAAGTAAGTGGCCCAACTTCGTATCAGCCCGAGGGCGACCGAGGATCTACTCGATATTTGGAGCTATATTGCGGATGACAGCGAGGCGAATGCGGATGGATTTATCGACAAAATCTACGAGACCATGGAATTGCTGGCCCGTCAGCCCGGCTTGGGGCGCCACCGAGAAGAGCTGGTTCCGGGGATTCATAGTTTTGCGGTTGGCCGCTACGTCGTTTTCTATCGAGTAGTCACCGGCGCAATCGAAGTTGTCCGTGTTTTGCACGGCGCACGGGATATCGAGAATATTCTCGAGGGCTAAGAGAAGTAATCGGCGTAAGCCGCTTAATTGCTGGGAGATAGCAGAGGTAACTCTGGATTTCTCGTTTTCGAAAGAGAAAGTCTAGACCCAAGACCCGCCCTCAAAACCCGAGGACGGGGCACCCTCTGCATAACTAAGAGTCCGGGCTACCCGTCCCACGATTAGATTTGATGCTTCGTGTATTTTTCCCCGATGACATCAATGGCTTTCGCCGACTCTACGTGTCCCTGACGCACCAGATACGGCCTAACAAGCAGGATTATGCACGTGGTGCTCACTCGCATCATCTCCGTGATCTCGCCGTCCTTGTAAGACGGGATCAGGACGTGCCCAGTGAACCGCCGACCAATCTGCAGAATCCCGGTGTGAGTGTAGCTGTTCATCGGATTCCAGCTGCGTTTCTTAAAGTCCGCAAAGAAATCTATCCCGCACTTAGCGTCTATAGCATTGGACATCTCACCAAACGTCTGATCAATCTTGTCGTCATCTCTGAATTTCATGACTTGGTCGTGGCTGGCACAGGTTGTGAACCAAACGCCCCGTACGAGACCCTCCGCAACTGAACGCACGAGCGCGAATGCCGACCCGTTTAGATTCGAGCGAGTGAGCAAGATAATCGCTTCCAAATGCTCAAGCACCTGGTCTATGAATCCTGCCACGACTGTGGAATATTCTTCGTCGGTGTAGTGATGGCTGTTGAGAATCTTTTTGATTTCGAGAATCACAGCTTCGGTAGACTTTAATTCTTTTTCCACTTCAGCGGAGACAGGCATCTAGGTTCTCCTCCTAGTCCATTATGAACCGCCCCGTGGCGAGGTCCCACTGACCGATGTAGACCATCTTCATCAAGCGGAAGTTGAAGTAGCGAACGTGAACGTAACCGTCACGCAAGCGTGTCCTGATATTCTCCCGGAAGAGTTTCTCGGCCTCACTCATTTCAACGGCGGATTCTGTCCGTAGGAAGACCGCCAATTCTTGTGCTTCGCCCGATTCTGCCGTGGTAAGGAAGTGCATACCTTGAACAACCTGATCTCCCTCTTTCGCACCGAGTTCGTGCACGTTGATCCATTCGTTGTCTTCCGTTATATCGGGGTGACGCTTTGACATCTGAACCCACCTGCCCATCGTTCTGTCTCCTTAGCGCGGCCACACCTGTGACATTTGCTGCAAAAGACCACTCGCGATCAAACTTCCCACGCATCCTTCCAAGATGTTCCTAACAGAGCTCAGGCACTCGGCGATCGACGCCACGTCTTGGTTCTGGAGCAGAAAGTTGGGCCTCTATTGAAGCAAGTTCCGCGAGCATCTGCTTTTGCAGTCCAGCCGTCAATTTGAGGTCGGAGAGATGGGACCGTGAGTTCGGCCACAAGAGGTTTGACGCCGCCCAGGTCAATGTTCGTAGACATAGTTTGTGATGAATCGGTCGTCCCCTGTTGAATTTGGGACGTTGTGACAGGGCCGTGGTAGTGAACATGGTAGTTCGCTTCGGACGCGGTCTTCTTCTCTTTCTCTGAAAATGTCATACCCTCACCTAAGATTCCCTTCTCTTCAAGATCCAAGCACCAATTCAGAACGGTATCGCGTACTCTGTCGGTGATGCTTTTCAAGGTCGCGCCGCTGACGTGTAGCGCGGACTTGAGATGGACGGTGCTTCCTCTCATTAGTTCCAATTCAGTCTGGGGCGGAAACGATATGCGAACGGTCCCGCCGCCCGCCGATTTGACGATGGTGTCTAATTCTCCTACTGGCTGACCAATCGCGCGAACGCTCAAAAACTCTTTGACCTTGGGGTCTTCCATAATGACATCAATCCAACCGTGGTATGGATTCCACGCCTTAATTTCCCCGTGGATCATTCGATAATCAGGGACTTTGTCGCCGGGGTGGTAGCCCTCAATTTCCTTGCTAACCCATTTAAGAAACTCCGCTACTCCTAACTTCCTCGCGACCACCAGCGCCTTGCGCATTATTTCCAACGTTGGGACATTCTGGTCCAAACATTCTCTCTGAAGCTGGATAACTAGTGAGTCCACGAGTCATATCCTACCCGAAACTAACGACTTCAGGACGGATGGCCCGGACTCTCAGTTATGCGGAGGGTGCCCCGTCCTCGGTTTTTGAGGGCGGGTCTTGGGTTTGGGTTCTCTCTAGTCGATCAGCAGAAGCGAGTGAATAGTGGGTAGTGGGTAGTATCAGCGCGCGGAAGACGACGGCGCGCGAGCGAGAACAATATGAAGAAAAAAGCTGAGAAACGAGTTCGGCGGGACGAACTGCGGCGAGAGTACGACCTGTCTAAATTGAATGGTGGGGTCCGCGGCAAGTATGTGGAGCGCTTTCGAGCAGGAACGAATCTCGTGCTGCTTTCGCCGGACGTTGCGAAGCACTTTCCGGATGAGCAATCGGTCAATCAAGCCTTGCGGGGCTTGATTCATGCGGCGAAGGGCAGTTTGCGCGGCGCGCGCTGATCGGATCCGAGAACTAAGCAAGAAAACCCGCATCTCTGTAAAAACCGAAACCCAAATTGTGTGCCACCCACCAGGATCTTCCGTAGACGTGTATGCACAAACGTGCATATAATAGCAGGGTGGGCTGCGAATGGGATCCCGCGAAAGCGCAGGCAAACTATAAGAAGCATGGGGTCCGCTTTGCGGATGCCGAGACGGCGCTTTCCGACGATCATGCCTTGACCATCAGGGACTCCTCTTCCGCCGACGAAGAACGCTGGGTCACCGCCGGTCTTGATGCGCTGGGACGAGTACTGGTGGTCGTCTATGCCTGGCGCGGAGAAACGGTGCGGCTGATTTCTGCGAGACGCCGCCACGCCTCGCGAGCGAGAGCAATACGAGGAGCAACATGAAACGTGAATATGATTTTCGTGGAGGAAAACGGGGCGCCGTGGTCGCTGTGCCGGGTGGAAAGACGCGCATCACCATTCGCCTCGACGATGAGGTTCTGGAGTGGTTCCGCAACCAGGTGGAACGCGCCGGCGGAGGCAACTATCAAACCCTCATTAACGAATGTCTCCGCCGCCACGTGGAAAGCTCGAATGAGCCTTTCGAGAAAACGCTTCGCCGCGTCATCCGTGAAGAGCTGCGCCGAGCGTCGTAGCCGGACCGGCCGTTGGAGGACGGGTGGCCCGGCTCGACTTCTTCATCGCTCGCGTCGTATGCACGGGATTCCTGGAAGTACTATAAAGGAAATTCTAAGTTTCGTAAAAATAGCTTGACTTTATGCCAGTCTACAGTTATGTTTAATTTGCACGACTCCCCGGCAATCCAATGCCGGTTTGGGCAATCTATATGATTGCCCTTCTTTTTTGTATCCAACATGGCCGACCGGACCATAGTCTACGTAGACGGCTTTAATCTCTACTACGGTGCTGTCCGCGGCGGTGCCTGCAAATGGCTGAATTTGCAGCGATTCTTCGGCCTTCTCAGACCTCACGATAATATTCTTCAAATTCACTATTTTACTGCGCTCGTCGACGGGCCCACGCGTCCTAATCAGGAGGCATACCTTCGAGCCTTAGGGACTCTGCCAAAGGTGAATATCGTTCTCGGAAAATTCAAAAAAAAGCAGGTTCGCTGTTCTAACTCTGCTTGCACATTCCCAGGAAACCGGTTTTTCCAGGTCCCGGAAGAAAAAAGAACGGACGTAAATATCGCGGTTTTCCTGCTCGATGACGCTTATCAGGATAAGTGCGACCACTCGATTGTTGTCAGCGGTGATTCCGATCTTGTTCCCGCAATCGGTTTGCTAAAAACCAGGTTTCCCAAAAAGCGCGTAACAGTCTACGTGCCTTCCAGGAATCCCAAGCGTGGGGCTGCTGTCGAACTCCGTTCCGCCGCCGACAAAAGTCGCACTCTTCCGTTGAATCTTCTGCCACTCGCACAGTTTCCTACTTCCGTTCCTGACGGCGTAGGGGGCCTCATCACTAAGCCCGCGGCGTGGTAGCCAGGTGCTCCATCATCGGTCTTCTCGTTCAGATCGGTGTCGGGACGTGGCCCGGACACTCAGTTATGCGGAGGGTGCCCTGTCCTCGGTTTTCGAGGGCGGGTCTTGGGTTTGGGTTGTTCTATATAGTCGATCGCCAACAGATCCCTCAGAGGCCGCCCGCGCCTTAGGATTGACTGATCGGCACTCCGCAACTCGTCTGAAACGGGCAACCTGTATCCTTCCGTCGTACTCTGATGACTCAGCACAAGTGAGTTAGAACAAAGGGGTTGTACACAAAGTGAGAATTCTTGCGGCGCTGTGTCTTCTGGCGAGTCTGAGTGGGTGGGCCTATGCCCAGGACGAAGGGGACTTGACGGCCAAAAAGCGGCTTTTCCCGGGAGTTGGGCCAGGGCTGCGGGCCGTGAAGCGGGGCCCGGATGGCAATTACTACATTTTGAGCGCGCCGGGATCTTCGGCTTCCGTATTCGATAGCGAGGGGAAATTGCTGAGAAGAGTTCCCGATTTCGACGAGAGCAAGGTTCCGAGTCCACTCATGCGCCCCAGTTGGCAACGATTACTTTCGGCGAGGACCTGGATGTAGACACGCAAGGCAACGTCTACGTGGCGGACCGCGGCGCAAATGCCATCAAGATCTGGGACACCAAGGGAAACGAACGCGTCATACGCATCAACGGACCGATTGCCGTCGCGGCACTGCCGGAGGGCGAAGTGGCCGTCGCCACCGTGCATGAGCAGCACCTGGTGATGGTGTTTGATAAGAATGGACGCGATGTGCGGGAATTCGGCGACCCGGAGCCGATTTCCGAGCGCCCGGAAGTGAACCGCTTTCTGAATATCGGAATGCTGGTGACGGACGGCGGAGGCCATCTCTACTACGCATTTCCTTATTTGCCGGAGGCGACCGTGCGGCAATACGACCGCTACGGGTACGCGGGGCAGGACGTGCAGTACACGGGCACGGAAGCCTTTCCGGCTGCGCAAGCCACGCGTAAGGAGATCGAGCGGCAGGAGAAGCGCGGGGACGCGCCGGTATTCAAGCGCATTCTTACGGCCGTCGGCGTGGAAAGCACCACCGGCGAAGTCTGGATGGCGCTGGGTAACAACCTGCTGCACTTTGACAAGGAAGGGAATCGCCGCGCGACCTACAAAATCTATACGCCGCAGGAAGCGCGTCTCGAAGCCAATACGATCCTGGTCGAGAAGGACCGCTTGATCATCGGAAGCGACCCGCTGGGCATCTACGAGTTCGAGCGGCCCGATAAAAAATCTCAAGAATAAGTGAAATATCCTCAGGGCGATTTGGCCCGCGCCTGTGCAAAGTTGCGTGTGCGCGCGAAAATTATGCGAGAAATTCGGCGCAAATGAATGTTCCTTCGGCGCGTTGCACAACAATTGTGCTTGTGGAAAAACTGTGAATGAGGTGTGCACCGCACTGCTTTCCTTCGCACACTTTTCGCTTGCTCCATTCGTTCCAATCGGCGACAATCCCGCGCTGTCTGATAGAGGTTGTACGAGGGGCCGGCAAATCCAGAAGGGCCGCGCACGGGGCGCCAGGGGAAAGCAAGACGCTCCGGTACGGGCATGATTCCCGAAGCCTGAAAAAAGATAATGAAGGGACCTGCTTTCCACAGCATATTCACATCTGTGGAAAAAGCGGGGTGAGACTTTCTCTTGCGATGACTACTGCCACGAATGCCTGGGACCGTTTTCTAGAACACGTGAAGTCCCGGGTCAGCATCAACACGTATACGACTTGGTTTCAACCCACCCGGCTGAACCGCGCCGATGGCGAAAACCTGTTTGTGCAGATCCCCAGCACGGTCTTCCGGCAGGTTCTGACGCGGACCTACGGCGAGATCGTCAAAGCCGTCTTCCACGAGCTTGGGACTCCCAATGTGAAAGTGCAATACGTGTGTACGGAGGAAGAGCCCGTGCCAGCCGCTCCCGCTGCAACCGGCGTGAAGCAAGCGAAACTCGATTTCGAAAGCAGCGATCATCAATTGAATTTGCGCTACAGCTTTGATTCGTTTGTCGTCGGCAAGTCCAACGAATTTGCGCATGCGGCGGCGCGCGCGGTGGCCGAGCAGCCATCGAAAGCCTACAACCCGCTGTTTCTCTATGGCGGGGTGGGAATGGGCAAGACCCATTTGATGCATGCCATCGGGCACACCATCAAGAAGCGCAATCCGGCGATGCGCTTGAGCTACGTGAGCGCGGAGAAGTTTACTATTGAAGTAATTAACTCGCTGCGCTTCGACCGCATGACCAGTTTCCGCGACCGCTTTCACACCGTGGACGTCTTGCTGGTAGACGACATTCAATTCATCGCCGGCAAGGAACGTACCCAAGAAGAATTTTTTCACACGTTCAATGCGCTGTATGAACAGCAGAAGCAGATTGTGATTTCTTCTGATTGCCTGCCGAAGGAGATCAACTCGATCGAAGAGAGGCTGCGCTCGCGATTTGAATGGGGATTGATCGCGGATATTCAGCCGCCGGATCTGGAAACGAAGATTGCGATTTTGCAGAAGAAAGCGGAGAACGACCGATTCAGTCTGCCGGATGAAGTGGCGGAGTATATCGCGCGCGCGATTAAATCGAACGTGCGCGAGCTCGAAGGCGCGCTGACGCGGTTGATGGCGTATGCGTCTCTGACCGGGGCGTCGATTTCATTGGCGACGGCGCAACAGGTACTGCGCAACATCATCGCTTCCCAGGAAAAGCGCGTCACGATTGATTTGATCCAGAAGCGCGTGAGCGAGCATTTCAATATGCGCGAGCAAGATTTAAAGGTTCGCAGCAACACACGCGCGATTGCATTTCCTCGCCAGGTCGCGATGTACATCGTCAAGCAACTCACTTCAGCGTCGCTGCCGGAAATCGGCCGTCAATTCGGCGGCAAACATCACACCACCGTGTTGCACTCGATTAACAAAATCGAGGAGATGCGCCGTTCGGACAAGGACTTGAACCGGACGATCACGCGTTTGATGGACACCCTGCAGTAGTTGCGGCGTTCTGCTTAGCACGGTGAGTCCAGACACCAATAAGCCCCGATACAAATGACTGTACTTTGCGTGCGCAAGCGCCTGCTTCGCGTGGAATCGCGCCGCCTCGGCTCATCAAGATTCAGCCGCCCCATTTCGTTTGGAGAAACTCGCGTTTGAGGGCCTGTGAATTGTCATTGGAGAAGATGGGGAAATACTGTTGAGTGTGGTGGAAGATATCTTGATGGATCAGCCTGGGATGCCCATCTCAGGCTGTCCATTCACCGTTTCCCACAATTCGCCACTCGGAAACAAACGCGCTAGACCACTGTGTCGAAAGTGGTTGGAGAGCTTTCCACAGTTCCACAGCCATCATCACAACAACAAGGCTTATCTTTCTAAAAATAAGTAACAGCTCTTGTTGTTGTGACTGTGGTTGTAAGGCTGTGAAAAACAGATTTCCCCTTGGGCGAAGTTCTGAACTAGGACGCAACTAATTCTTGTGTATTTCCACAGGATTTACGCGGTGAGTGGGCTTTATAAGTTGCGAAAAAGCGAGTAGAGTACGACAGCGGTAGAAAGTGGCGGGAGACCCGAATGAGCGCAACAGGAACCGCACGCGAGGAACATCAATCGATGGAATTCAGCGTTACAAAATCAGTGTTGTTGAACGAACTGAACACGACACAGGGCGTCGTCGAGCGCAAAACAACGATCCCCATTCTTTCCAATTTGCTGGTCGAGGCCAAGGGCAGCGAGCTGACGATCACGGCCACGGACCTGGAGCTGAGCGTCCGCACGTCCTGCGAGGCAAAGATCAAGAAAGAAGGCGCGGGAACAATCCCTGCAAAAAAGCTGCTGGAGCTCGTGCGTTTGCTGCCCGAGGGCGAGATCAAGGTCAAGCTGCTGGACAACCACTGGGTGGAGATCACCAGCGACCGAAAAAAATACAAGCTTGTGGGAATGGCTCGGGAAAATTTCCCGGCTCTTCCCACGATGCCGCATACGCTAGTCAAGATTTCTGCGCCGGTCCTGGAGAGCCTTATCGCCAAAACGAAGTTTGCCATCTCGATGGAAGAGTCACGCTACACGCTGAATGGCGGTCTGCTGATTTTGAAGCCGGACACGCTCGCGATGGTAGCCACCGACGGTCACCGTCTGGCGCTGGCGGAAACGGATCAGAAACTCACCGGCTTGAATGGCGAAGTAAAAGTGCTCATTCCGAAAAAGGCGATGGATGAAGTGGAGAAGCTGGCGAGTGTGGCTGGTTCCGAAGCTTTGATCGAGTTCGCTAAGGACGAAAGCCATTTGTTTTTCCAAGTCGGCCACCGACTTTTGATTTCGCGAATCCTTACCGGGCAATTTCCAAATTATGAAGCAGTCCTTCCGCGTGACAACAACAAGACGGTCGTGCTGGAACGCGTGGAGCTCAGCGACGCCGTCCGACGCGTGTCGCAACTTGCTGATCAGCGTTCGCATGCCGTGAAACTAGCTGTTTCAAAGGAAGGCATTGAGATTTCCGCATCGAGCCCGGAATACGGCGAAGCCAAGGAGAACATCGAGAAAGATTACAAAGGCGACGCAATCTCGATCGGTTTCAATTCTTCGTACATGCTGGATTTTCTAGCCGCCGCCGCCGATGGCCCAATAAGCATCGAACTGAAGGATGAACAGTCCGCCGGCCAGATGCGTCCGCTCGCCGACGAATCTTACCGTTATCGCTACATCATCATGCCCATGCGCATCTGACGCAGTTCGCATCCCGACCGTACTCTTACCGATAAAGTATCAATCGTTTGATTTAACTTGATGAATAATATATGCTGCGAGGCGGGTTTTTGAGGTTCCAAACTGGAACCTCAAACCCGAGCTCGTATGCAAACTACTTCGCAGAACGCCATAGTTCCGACTGGCTTGATAAATCAGAAAATCTTTTTTGTCCGCGGGACTCGGGTCATGTTGGATGCCGATCTCGCCCAGCTCTATGGCGTTGCGACAAAAAACCTAAATAAAGCCGTGAAGAGAAATGCGAGCCGCTTTCCCTCCGATTTCATGTTTCAACTTTCGTCCAAGGACCTACACAGTTTGAGGTTCCAAACTGGAACCTCAAAAACAGGGCGAGGAGGTCGTCGCTTTGCTCCATACGCATTCACGGAGCAAGGCGTAGCGATGCTTTCCAGCGTGCTCCGTAGCGCACGCGCCGTGCAGGTGAATGTCGCGATCATGCGAACCTTCGTGCGGCTACGCGAAATGCTCGCAACACATGAAGAATTGCGCCGAAAAATTGACGTAATGGAAAAGCGATATGACGCCAGATTTCAGGCCGTTTTTGATACGATTCGCCAGATGCTCGAAACACCAATTCCGGCGAAAAAACCGATCGGATTCCACGCAAGACCTGAGTTGCTCACAAAGTTATCCAAGCCTGCCAAGACCAGTCTAAATAGCACAAAATAAATACTTTACACAGCCTAGGCGCCATGTTCTAGCCTTGAGAAATAGCAACAAATCGAGTACACTTTGTTGGCTGTCGATTCGCAGTTCCGTTTCCTCTTAAATCGGCACGTCGGCCAAGTACCTTCGGCCCAGCCTTTTAGCTCTGCGCCAGGAGCTAATGAGCCGGAAGCTTGGAGTTAAGAAGTCTTCGCCACGTCTCGCTGCGCGAGACGGGATGGAGCAGGAACCCTACGAGTTCTGGATTCGTTCGATGAATCCGGAATCAAAGGGTAAGGCGACGTACGGAGCATTCCGCGAGCACGCCTTTCCTCGCTTCACAAAAGTTTGAGCAAAGTTTTTCAGCGCTGAGACTCACCGCATCGCTGGCGGTACGTCTTCGCGCGGTGAGATTTACGTCAGGAGCGTTCATGGGTGACAAAGAATCTGTTCCTGTTAAAGGTCCGGGCCATCAATACGACGCGAAGTCGATCAAAGTTCTAGCTGGCCTAGAAGCCGTGCGGCTGCGTCCCGCGATGTACATCGGATCGACGGGAGACATGGGTTTGCACCACCTCGTGTGGGAAGTCGTCGACAATTCTGTCGATGAAGCCATGGCCGGCTACGCCGACGAGATTAACGTCACCGTTCATGCGGATGACTCCGTGACCGTGGTCGATAACGGCCGCGGCATTCCCGTGGATATGCACGCAACCGAGAAGCGCCCCGCGGCTGAAGTGGTACTGACGGTGCTGCACGCCGGCGGAAAATTCGACAGCGACACCTACAAGGTTTCTGGCGGTTTGCACGGCGTCGGCGTTTCCGTTGTCAACGCCCTCTCGGACCGTCTCGAACTGGAAATCTCGCGCGACGGCGCGGTGTGGGAACAATCCTACGAAAAGGGCAAACCGACCACGAAGCTCAAGCAAACCGGCAAAACGCGCAAGACCGGCACGACAGTTACGTTTCACCCCGATCCCGGCATTTTCGAAAAGACAGTTTTCAGCTTCGATACGCTTTCGCAGCGCCTGCGTGAGCTGGCCTTCCTCAACAAAGGGCTGAAAATAACGCTTACGGACGAGCGTACGGAAAAGACCGCGGAATTTCGCTTCACCGGCGGTATCGCGGAATTTGTGAAGCACCTGAACCGCGGCAAGGCCACTCTGCACGATTCGCCGATCTACATCGAAGGGAAGCGCGGCACGGTCGAAATCGAAATCGCCCTGCAATACAACGACACTTATGGCGAGAACGTCTTTGCCTTCGCGAACACGATTAACACCGTGGACGGCGGCACGCACCTTTCCGGCTTTCGCTCCGCGCTGACGCGCACGATCAACAACTTCGCCTCGTCCGCCGGCATGCTCAAAGAACAAAAAGACGAAGTTACCATCACGGGTGACGACGTTCGCGAAGGTCTGGTCGCGGTCGTGTCGGTACGTTTGCCGCAGCCGCAGTTTGAGGGGCAGACCAAAGGCAAGCTGAACAGCGACATTAAGGGCGACGTCGA
Organism: uncultured Acidobacteriota bacterium; assembly: GCA_963718785.1. Classification (GTDB taxonomy): domain Bacteria; phylum Acidobacteriota; class Terriglobia; order Acidiferrales; family UBA7541; genus Acidiferrum. Next base: position 1,239,577 of record CAVQZW010000002.1, read on the forward strand.
GCAACTGGTCAACGAAAAGCTCGGCGAGTGGTTCGACAAGCACTCCACAGTTGCCCGCCGCATTATTTCCAAGTGCATCGACGCTGCGCGAGCTCGGGAAGCCGCACGCAAGGCGCGCGAACTGACACGCCGCAAGTCCGCGATGGATTCGAGCGGCTTGCCCGGGAAGCTCGCCGATTGCCAGGAACGCGATCCGTCGCGCTGCGAACTGTTCGTCGTCGAGGGTGAATCCGCAGGCGGCTCCGCGAAAATGGGCCGCGACCGCAAATACCAGGCGATCCTGCCGCTCAAGGGCAAAATCCTCAACGTTGAAAAAGCGCGCTACGACAAGATGCTTGGCCACGAAGAAATTCGCGCCATCATCACCGCGCTCGGGACCGGCATCGGCAAGGACGACTTCGACGCCGGCAAGTTCCGCTACCACAAAGTGATTTTGATGACCGACGCCGACGTCGACGGCTCACACATCCGCACGCTGCTTCTGACGTTTTTCTTCCGTCACATGAAGGAATTGATCGACCGCGGCCACATTTACATCGCGCAGCCGCCTCTTTATCGCGTGAAGCGCGGCAAGACTGAAAAATATATCCGTGACGAGCGCGAATTTGCCCACGAGCTGATGAAGCGCGCCACGGAAGATCATGTCGTGAAGGCCAAAGAAGGCGTATCGCTTGAGGGCGCGGGCCTCACAAAGTTTCTTCTCAATGTGCAGGAGTATGAAGCCGCTTCGGCAAAACTGGGCCGGCGCTTGCGTGAACAGGGCCTGGTGGAACTGCTCGCCGAAAGTGGCCTTGAGAAAAAGACGGATTTCGAGGACAAGAAAGCGCTCGAAAAGCTTCTGAAAGAAGTGGACAAAGCAAAACTCAAGCTGGAAGGTAAAATCGCTTTCGACGAAGAGCACAGCCTCTACGAAATTCAATTCGGGCCTCCGCACAACCAAAAAGTGAATTGGGCGCTGGCTTCGACCGCGGATTACAAGCGTCTGCGCGGGCTTGCGAAGCAGATCGAGGAGTTCAACAAACCGCCGTTCACCGTAGTGCGCAACGGCGACAAAGTGACGAAAGAGAAAGTGCAGGACGTACTCAACTACATCGTGGAAGACGCAAAAAAAGATTTTACGATCACGCGTTTCAAGGGCCTGGGAGAAATGAACGCCGAGCAGTTGTGGGAAACCACGATGAACGCGGATTTGCGGACGTTGCTCCAGGTGAAGCTCGAAGACGCCGTCGCGGCCGAGGATATTTTCACCACGCTGATGGGCGAGAACGTCGAGGCGCGCCGCAAGTTCATCGAGGACAACGCGCTCGAAGTCGTGAACCTGGATATTTGATCCGTGGCGGCGGAGTCCAATGCGGATGCGGGTTCCGTTCGTAACGCGATTCGCTGGGGTTTGCTGTTGGCAGCGGTGGGTACGGTGGGGTTTCGCTTGCCGCGGCTCGTGAATGAATACCGAGCTTGGCGAGAGGCCCTCATGGTTGCCGATCCTTCCGGCGCGGAAGGCTGGCGCACAGTTCTGATGGTCGATCTGACTGGTGTGTTGGTTGTGCTGGCAATCGGAGTCGCGGTTTTCTATGCGTTGAGGCCGAAAGTGAAAGCCTCGACGTGATTTATCAGTTAGGTTGGACGACGTTGCCGGGGCTGCGCGGATTAAGCGTTAGCGAGTTTCGCGCAACACCGACGAGCGCGCCGGACAACGAGCGAGGCGTGGCGATCGAGTTCGCAAGCGAAGCGGAGCGCGACACACTTTTGACGCGGTTAGAAGAACACTTCGGGCCGCGGCGTTTTACCAACGCGGCCGACGCGTTCGATTCGGTGAAAGCTTTCGTGCTGGAGTACGCACAAAGATAGACATTGCTTGCAGGGGGCGAGGCTTGCCCCGCCCGGCGGTTGCAACGAAGAGTTAGAGCCACAGCGAGGGGAAATGGCGGACGAAACAAACAAGTCGATACTGCTTCCAGTCGATATTGAAGCCGAGATGAAGAAGTCTTATCTCGACTACGCGATGAGCGTAATCATCGCGCGCGCGTTGCCCGACGTGCGCGACGGCCTAAAGCCCGTGCAGCGGCGCATCCTAGTGGCCATGAACGATCTGGGCCTCGCCTCGAACCGCGGCTACCGCAAATGCGCCAAGATCTGCGGCGACACCTCCGGCAACTACCATCCGCATGGGGAAGCCGTGATCTACCCCGCGTTGGTGCGCCTGGCGCAGGACTTCAACATGCGGTACCCCTTGATCGACGGCCAGGGAAATTTCGGCTCCGTCGATGGCGATCCTCCGGCGGCCATGCGGTACACGGAAGCCCGTCTGGCGAAGATTAGCGAAGACATTCTCGCCGACCTCGAAAAAGAGACCGTTGATTTTGTTCCGAACTTTGACCAGACGCGCGAAGAGCCATTCGTTCTGCCGTCGCGCATCCCCAATTTGCTGGTGAACGGCGCCAGCGGCATCGCCGTTGGTATGGCCACGAACATTCCGCCGCACAATTTGCGCGAGATCGTGGAAGCGGCCGTCATTCTACTCGACAAGCCCGACACTTCGCTGACCGAGATCATGAAGATCGTGCCCGGGCCGGATTTTCCGACAGGCGCGTACATTGCCGGCCGCGAAGGCATCTTGTCCGCATACAAGACTGGCCGCGGTAGCTTCATGATGCGCGCCAAGGCCGCCATCGAAGAAGTCGGCAAGGACCGCGAAAATATCGTCGTCACTGAAATTCCGTACCAGGTCAACAAATCGAAGCTCATTGAGCGCATCGCCGAGCTGGTGCAGACCAAAAAAATCGAAGGCATCGCCGACGTTCGCGACGAATCCTCGCGCGAAGGCATGCGCATCGTTATCGAAATCAAGCGCGGTGAAGAATCGCAGCTCATTCTCAACAATCTTTTCAAGCACACGCAAATGCAGGAATCGTTCGGCATGATTCTGCTGGCCATCGTCGCCGGCCAGCCGCGCGAACTGGGCCTGATCCCGCTGATCAAGCTGTTCCTTGAACACCGCCGCGACGTCGTCCTGCGCCGCACGCGCTACGAACTGCGCAAAGCCGAAGAACGCGAGCACATCCTCGTCGGCTATCAGGTTGCGCTCGATCATCTGGACAACGTTATCCGCATCATCCGTGGTTCCTCGAGCCGCGCCGAAGCCAAAGAAAATTTGCTCAAGTATTTTTCCGAGCAAGACGTCACCATCACCGAAAACGGGAAATCGCGAAAGGTCGAAGGCGTCAAGCTTGATGGCCGGAAGTACCGCGTCGCTGCGCTCGAAGGCGAAGTGAAAGGCTCTGTTTCTGACGGTCTGACGCCGATTCAAGTCGACGCCATCCTTGAGCTGCAACTCCACCGCCTTACGCAACTTTCGGTCGACGACATCCTCAAGGAATTGAAGTCCATCCGCGAGCAGATTGCCGAGCTGAAGGAAATTCTCTCCAGCGAGAAAAAGCTGAAGCAGGTCATCACTGGCGAGTTGCGCGAAGTCCAGAAGGCGTACGGCGACGACCGGCGTACGCAGATTGTCGATAAGGTTGACGAAATCAAACTCGAAGACCTGATCGCCGACACGGACATGCTGATTACCGTCAGCCACGCCGGCTACATCAAGCGGACGGCAGCGGATACCTACCGGCATCAATCGCGCGGCGGCAAAGGTCGCATCGGCGCGCGCACGAAGGAAGAAGACTTCGTCGAGCACATGTTCATCGCCTCGGCGCACAGCTATATCTTGCTCTTCACGTCGAAAGGCCGCGTGTACTGGCTCAAGGTGTATGAATTGCCAGAAGCCGCCGCAGCGACGCGAGGCAAGGCCATTTCCAGCCTGGTGAAGTTCCAAGAAGACGAAAAACTCACGGCTCTTGTCGCGGCGCAGAACCTCGAAGAAGAAGGCCGCTTCGTCTTTATGGCCACAAAGAGCGGCACCGTCAAAAAATCAACGTTGACGGAATTCTCCAATCCTCGCTCTACGGGCATCATCGCTATCAATCTCGATGGCCCGGACGAACTCATCGGCGCCAAGCTGACCGACGGCAAACAGATGATCTTCCTCGCCAGTCACGAGGGCCAGGCAATTCTATTCCGCGAGACGGAAGTCCGTCCGATGGGCCGCAATGCCGGCGGCGTGAACGGCATGGACCTCGACAAGGGCGACTACGTCGTCAGCATGGACGCGGTGCAGCCCGACTTCGAAATCATTGCCAAGGAACACAAAGTCACTACGCAAAATCTCGAAGAACTCGAAAACGAGCAGATTAAGGATTCGCTGGTCACATTAATGCTCACCGTTGCCGAAAAAGGCTTCGGCAAGCGCACGCCGCTGGCCGAGTACCGTATCACCGCCCGTGGCGGCAAGGGCGTCACCAACATGAAGACCACCGATCGCAACGGTTCTGTTGTCGCGACTTTGCAAGTCACCGAAGAGTCCGACGTGATGATCATCACGCACGACGGAAAAGTCATCCGCGTTCACGCGAACGAAATTCGCGAAGCTGGCCGCTCCACACAAGGCGTCCGATTGCTGCGCTTGGAAGAAGACGACTCCGTCGCCGCCGCCGCCGTTCTGCAGGAAGAGCAGGAAGAAGAAAAGAAGTAGCACGTCCTCCGCCTTCATGGGTGCGCGGCTTATCCTGAGCGCGGGCGCAGGAACGCGGCGCCCCTATAACTCTGCGAGATAATGCTAGAATCCTTTCCCTTATGAAAATGACGAGACGGTTGTTCGCAGGCTTAATTCTGTTTTCTGCGCCTATGCTTTTCAAAGCGCAAGCACAAACGCCGGAAAAGCCTGCGGCAAAGGCCCAGTACATCGCCTATGTCGGCACCTACACGTCCAAAACCACGAGCAAGGGGATTTACGCGTACCGCTTCGATGCGGAGAAGGGGCAACTCTCGCCCATCGGCGCGCCTACGGAATCAGCCGATCCTTCTTTTCTGGCGGTACATCCCAACGGAAAATATCTCTACGCCGTAAATGAAATCGCCAATTTCAATGGGGGCACAGGCGGGGCGGTCAGCGCTTTCGCTATCGACGCGAAAACCGGCGCACTCAAGTTCCTGAATCAGGTCCCCACCCGCGGCGCCGGACCTTGCTACCTTTCTCTCGACAAAACCGGCAATTATGTTCTCGTCGCGAATTACGACGGCGGCAGCATCGCCTCATTTCCAGTTCACGACGATGGCACCCTCGGCACCGCCGCCGGCTTCGTGCAGCACTCCGGTTCTGGCCCCGACAAGGAACGCCAGGAAGGCCCGCACGCGCATTGGATTGGCACTTCGCCTGACAATCGTTTCGCGCTCGCCGCCGATCTTGGCCTCGATCAAGTCCTCGTCTATGGCTTCGACTCCAGCAAAGGTCTCTTCACGCCGTTGCTTTCGGGATTTGCAAAAGTAAAACCTGGCGCAGGCCCGCGCCATCTCGCGTTTAATCCCAACGGCAAGTTCGCGTACGTTCTAAGTGAAATGGATTCGTCCGTTACCGTCTTCTCGTATCAAGCGAAGACCGGCGCTTTCACGTCCCTGCAAACTATCTCCACGCTTCCCAAGGATTTTTCCGGCCCCAAACAAGCCGCCGAAATTGCCGTCCATCCCTCCGGAAAATTTCTCTATGCCTCGAGTCGAGGCCACGACAGCATCGCAGTTTTCGCGATCGACGAAAAAAAGGGAACCCTTACTTCTCTTGGCCAGGTTTTGACAGGCGGCAAAACGCCTCGCCACTTCGCCATCGATCCTACCGGCACGTACTTGCTGGCGGAAAATCAGGATTCGAACAACATCGTCGTCTTTCACATCGATGCGGCGACCGGCAACCTGACACCGACCGGCCAGACCGTCGAGGTTCCTTCGCCAGTGTGCATAACATTTGTCGCCGTTCCATAATTGCTGCGCTACAATCCCATTTCCACTTCGTACTTTCGGGGGAGCCTGATGATTCCTACTAGAAACGCGCGCGCCCACTTTCTGCGGGGCTTCGTTTTGCTGCTATTCCTAGCCGCGTCCGGTGCTGTGGCGCTAGCTGACGGCGAAACCGCGCCGGCGCGCGACCCCAAGCAGCCCGTCGACGACGCGTACACCGCGAAGATTCACAAGTACACCACGCAGCCGTTCTTTACCTCGCCGCTCGTGGATTATCTCCCGGCTTCAAAAAGTGTTCCGACCCCCGAGGCTGTCCTCGGAGATGTCGCCGGCGCGCCGGGAATCCTCCCCTATGCCGAAGACGTGTACAAATACATGCGCCTGCTCGAAAAGGCGAGCCCACGAGTAAAAGTTTTTTCCATCGGCAAAACAGAAGAAGGCCGCGAGATGATCGCCGTGGCCGTTTCTTCCCCCGAAAATTTAAAGAATCTCGAGGAAAATCGCGCTCGCCTCGCGAAGCTGGCTGATCCTCGCACCATCAAACTCGACGACGCGGAAGCCGACCGCATCGTCGCGCAGTCCGTTCCCGTCTACTACATCACCGGAACGATTCACTCTCCCGAAACCGGCGCGCCCACCGCGCTGATGGAATTGGCGTACCGCCTTGCCGTCGACGAAAGCCCCTACATCCGCGAAATCCGCGACGGCATGATCACTCTCATCACGCCGGTCGTGGAAGTCGATGGCCGCGACCGCATGGTGGACATCTATCGCTGGCATCTCTCTCATCCCAAGGATTTTTATCCGCCACTGATCTACTGGGGCAAATACGTCGCGCACGACAACAATCGCGACGCTATGGGCGTCACGCTCAAGCTCACGGAAAATGTCCTCAACACTTACGTTGGCTGGAAAGCCCAGGTCCTGCACGACCTCCACGAATCCGTCCCCTATCTTTACGACAACACCGCTGGCGACGGCCCTTTCAACGCCTGGGTCGATCCGATTCTCACCGACGAGTGGGAAATGATTGGCTGGCGCAACGTTTCCGACATGACCAAGTTCGGCATGCCCGGCGTTTTCACGCACGGCGTCTTCGACACCTGGTCCCCCGGCTATCTGATGTTCATTGCCGCCATGCACAACGGCATTAGCCGTCTTTACGAAACCTTTGGCAACGGCGGCGCCGACACGCTGCCGCGCACACTGGATCCGGAAGAATACGCGCGCACTTGGTACAAACAGAATCCACCGCTACCCAAAACGATTTGGTCGCAGCGTGACAATAACAACTACGAACAGACCGGATTGCTGACCTCATTGCACTACTTCAACGAAAACAAACGTCTCTTCCTCAAGAATTTTTACCTCAAAGCAAAACGCTCCGTCACCAAACCCGGCGCCGAAGGTCCCTCGGCCTACGTTTTGCCTGCCGACGATCCTCGCTCTGGCTCCCAAGCCGAGTTGCTGCGCGTCCTGCAAAAGCAAGCCGTCGAAGTTTCGCGCGCGACGTCAGCCTTTACCGTCACACTTCCCGCAAAAAAATCGGCAAAGCCGAAAAAAGATGCCAAAGACCCGAAAGAAAACGCCGCGCCGCCCGCTCCTACTTCCCGCGAATTTCCCGCCGGCAGCTACATCATCCGCATGGACCAGCCTTACTCCCGCATCGCCGATGCGCTCCTCGATTACCAATATTGGAGCCCCGACGATCCGCAGAAAACTCCCTACGACGACACCGGCTGGACGTTCGGCGAACTCTTCGGCGTGCAAGTCACACGCATCACCGATCCTAAAGTCCTCGATGTAGCCATGGAGCGTGTGAAAGAAGTTCACGCGCCGTCAGGGGTGAGCGGCGATGCCACGATCTACGCAATCAACAACAACGCCGAGCCTACTTTAGCTACGCTCCGCTACAAATTGCGCGACGCTTCGATCGAAGCAGCTGAAGAGCCCTTCGAATCCGCCGGCAAAAAGTTCACTCGCGGCTCGTTTCTCCTTCGCAATGTTTCCCGCGCTCAGCTCAACGACGCCATCTCCGACTTGGGTCTGCAGGCCACGCCCGTCTCCGCCATGCCCAGCGTCAAAACGCATCCCGTCCGCGCCGCGCGCGTCGCTTTTGTCCACACCTGGCTCAGCACGCAAGCCGAAGGCTGGTGGCGCATTGCGCTCGATAATCTCGGTGTTCCCTACGACTACATCAGCACGCAAGTCGTCTCCAAGACCAGCGACCTCAACGCCAAGTACGATGTCATCCTCTTTCCGCCCGTCGGCTTTTTCTCCAGCCCCACCGCCATCATCAACGGCCTCCCCAGCGCTTGGGGCAATCCGCTCCCGTGGAAAACCACTCCCGAAACACCGAACCTCGTCGGCAAAAATGATTCCACCGACGACATGCGGCCCGGCCTCGGCTGGGAAGGCGTGGCCAATCTCCAGAACTTTATCAACAAGGGCGGCGTTCTGCTGACCGCTACCGACACCTCTCGCTTCGCTCTCTCCATCGGCCTCGCCGACGGCGTCAGCGTCGGCAACGCGCAGCGCATGAAGATCGTCGGCTCGGTCGTTGGTACTCGCCTCGTGGACGGCGCAAGCCCCATCGCTTACGGCTACGACGAGAAGCTCTCTGCTTATTGCGACAACGGCCCGATTTTTTCGCTCAGCAGCGTTTCCGGCGCGCGCGGCGGCCGCCGCCTTGGCAATGAGTCGCACACTCGCCCCACCGGTCGCGGCACCATGGACGATCCTGACTTTACCGTCGGCCGTCCCGGCGTCGAAGTTCCAGAAGAGCCCAAGGCCGAAATCTGGGAAAATCCTCTCCTCACCGACGAACAACTTCACAACAACTACCGGGTGATCCCGCCCGCCAATCGCGCGCGCGTCATTTTCCGCTATGCAGACAGCAAGGAGCTCCTCATCTCAGGACTCGTCGAAGGCGGCGATGAAATCGCGCAGCACGCCGCGGTTGTCGACGTGCCCACTGGCACCGGCCACGTCATTCTTTTTTCCATCAACCCCGTCTATCGCGGCGAAACTCGCGGCACCTATTCGCTCGTGCTCAACACCATCCTGAATTTCGACAGCCTTAACGCCGGCCGCAAGCTGACCGAAAAATAGTTCAATGCGCCAGCCCGGCCAAGATGGCCTCAAAAATCTCGAATTAGCCGATTGGGATTTTCGAGCCGGGTTGGAGTAGAATCCCGCCACTATGGCGAAGCACAAAACGAAGAAGAAGCCGGCCCGTCCGCGCAAATCAAAGCCGGCCAAAACCACCAAGCTCCCGAAGGATGCTGTGACACTCGTCGTGCAACTACGCCCGCGCGACGGCCAGGAAATGCTCCTCGAAGCCGAGCTCCGCGCTCTGGTAGGCCCCACACGCAAAGAAGACGGCTGCTTGACCTACGATCTGCATCGCTCTGCGGAAGCCCCAACGTGTTTCCTGCTCCACGAAGTCTGGGCCAGCCGCGAAGCTCATTCCCGCCACATCAACACGCCGCACTTCCTGCGCTGGAATGCCCGCAAGGACTCCCTCCTTGCCTCCCGCGACGCCACCTTCTGGAAGCAAGTCCTTTAATTCCGCGGAAGGAAATGATCAGCCTTCCGGCGGAGCTACGTAATACCCAGGCCGCGTCCGCACCTTCAAGTTCTTGCGATCCACGTCCACTTTAATTTCGTGGTAGCCGATGTCATTCGCATCCGATGGCGCATAGCCGACGGTGTATTGCGAGTGCAGCTCCCCGCCAATTTCGTCAATCGCCTTTTCAATCGAACGATCCCTATACGTAGAGAGATGCGCACCACCCGTGGCCACGCACGCCACATCCATAGCGTGATCCTTCACCTTGTTGTCCGCATGTTGCACGGCCCAGATCGCGAGCCCCAGCAAGTCCACACCACTGGCGTTGGCGATGTCTTGGCCCGACGGAGTCTGCACCGTCCCCGGCGGCGCCGGCAGCGTCATAATCCCCGGCGGCGCGATCGGCACTGGCGCGTTGTCTCTTGGCTTACCCTTCAACTCCGAGCGTGTCGTCGAAAGCCCCACGCTGTAAATTGCCACATTCGCGAGTTGCGCCTTGCGCAGTACCTCACCCAGCTTCGCTTCGCTGCCCGCATCCACCGTCTCGGACACGACCAGCATCACGCGCCGTCTTCCCGGTTTCTCTGCCGTCGGCTGTGGCAGGCGGCCGCTGAGCATCTCCACGCCCACGGCCATCGCATCATATAACTTCGATCCGGAAGTTCCGGTCTGCAAGCGCGACACGGTGTTTTCAATCAAATCGGCGTCGCTCGTGAAATCCTGAAGTTTGTCCACCGCATCGTTGAACCCCACCACCGCCGCCTCGCCTTCCGGCCCCATGACCGTCTGCGTAAATAGAATCCCGGTCTTGTGAATCTCCGGCAGAAGCGGATCGATGCGCGAACTCGTCTCCATCAAAATCACCAACGAAACTGGATCGCCTCCCAAATCGAAATGCGTAATCTTTTGCTCCGCGCCGTTATCCGTGATCCGAAAATCCCTCGCTTCCAGGTCATGCACCATGTCGCCCTTCGCGTCGCGCACCGTCACCGGCATATTCACCAAGGCCACACGCACTTTCAGCCCCGCCTGCACATCCGGCGGCACGATCTGTACCGCTTGCCCTGGCCTCGGCGCAATGGGGCCTTCTGGAGCCTGCGCCCGCGCTCCCACTCCGCCGGCAAGCAGGACGGCCACCACCAGCCCGCATCTACCTAAGTTTTCTTTCATTCCGTCCCCCCGACACAAAGGGCCCAGTTCCCGCAGTGTACTCAATTCGACGCACCCACGCCGGAAGACGTTGCCGCGCGCCTCCGCGATTCCTACAATGATGGTTTGCTTCTTCTGGAGAGAAACCCCATGTCCGCCGGACATCCCAAGCTCAAGCCCCAACACGCTCCCCATGCGCCCCACGAAGATCCTCATTTCCTGCAAAGCACCCCCGCGCGGCCCCTGCGCATCCTGGCGGAATACCTCCATCCCCTCGTCCAGCTAAAGAGAGAAGGCATCGCCGACACTATCGTCATGTTCGGCTCTGCGCGCATCGAGTCTCACGAAACCGCGCAAGCTCGCGTCACGCGCCTGAAAAACGAAAACCTCAAAAAACTTTCCGCCGCCGCCCAAACGCGCCATCGCAGCGAATTGCGCCACGCCAAGAGCCTCCTTGAAATGTCCCGCTATTACGAAGAAGCCCGCCAGCTCTCCCACAAAATCACGTCCTGGTCTCTCACCCTCGGTCCCCGGCCGCGCCGCTTCGTCGTCTGCTCCGGCGGCGGTCCCGGCATCATGGAAGCCGCCAACCGCGGCGCCAGCGAAGCCGGCGGCAAGTCCATCGGCCTCTCCATCGAGCTTCCGCACGAGCAGTTTGCCAACGCCTACATCAGCCCCGAGCTCAGCTTCAATTTCCACTATTTCTTCATGCGCAAACTCTGGTTCGCGCAAATCGCCAAAGCGCTCGTCGTTTTTCCCGGCGGCTTCGGCACCATGGACGAGCTCTGGGAAATGCTCACGCTTCTTCAAACAGGCAAGCTCGCCAAGCACAACATCATCCTCATCTACGGCCGAAAATATTGGGACAAAGTTCTCAACTGGAAAGCGATGGTCGATGCGGGCACCATCAACGAGGAAGAGTACAAAATGCTTCAATTCGCCGACAGCGTCGACGAAGCTTTTGACCACATCCGCGCCGGACTTGAAAAGTACCACATGGAAGTCGACCCCTTCCTGCAGGCTTACTGACCTCTCCCAAAGATGATCCGGTTCGTACGCGTGGCGCCTTTTACGCCCCGCAACATTTGCAGCCCCAGAGTGTTTGATAATCCTATAGGGCGCAACCCGAGAGCAGTCCTGGAGACGCCCGGGAGGACGCAAATGTTTACCAATGTTCTGAAGTCCATGTTCGGCAAAGCACTTCTAGCGGCGGTTGTTCTGGGAGGCGCTCTGAGTTTCGTGGGTGCGCCCAGCGCGCAAGCGGATGAGCGCGATCGCGTGCGCTACGATAACTATCGCCTGCACGAAGCCATCGAGCATCGCGGCTTTTACAGCCCGGCCGCCGACCGCTGGCGCTTTGAACGGCGCGAAGCTCTTCGCCACGGCTACTTTGACCGCTTCGGCTGCTGGCACCGCTACTAGTGTGGAGTGCGGCAGCTCTGCTGCCGCTTTTCTTACCGATTAGCGCGACAACGCCATATCCGGCGGCTCAATAAATTCCTACAAAATCAAAAAAACGGGGCGCATCCGATTGCGCCCCGTTTCCATTTTCCTCAATCAGAACGAATTAATTTTTTCCGGCCGCAGCCAATTCGTCCGAGAAGACCGCTTCAAATCGCCGCTCTTCGTCCTGGTCGTGCAGCAGCACCACCGGAACCACGCGCAACGATCGCTTGCAGGAATGGCACTGCGTCACTTCTCCCTGCAAGTCCTGCAAAAAGCCGTCCGTGAAATGATACAAAGCCCGCTCGCGTCTGGCATTTTTCTCGTCCCGTGCACCGCAGTACGGACACACAAATTCCACTTTGTCCTGCTGCGGATCGCGGTCTAGAGCAGCCCAACCCGTGCGGCGCACGCCTATTGTCTCGACATTACGCCCTTCCATCGGGATAACCCTCCTTCAGATCCACGTCCACAAGCATGGGATGCGCCAGCCCTCCTTTTCGGTTCATCGAAATAAGTTCCCTATAATCAATGAGATGCAGTTGCCTATCGACACTCCGGCATCCGCTTCAGGTCGTCCAGTCGCGATACCGCTTCACGATCCCTGGAAAAGCGCGTGGATTCTTCGCAAGCTTGTATCAGAAATCTATAGGTTTATGCTCCCTCCGCTCGGTGGTGGGCCAGTTTCCGATTACGGCTAACCGGGAATTGGTCGTCGGTTCTTTACGAGTCGAGCGCAGCAAAGTCCACCTACGGTAGTAGCGACAGTCAAAATTATTATCTGACGCCAGAAGGATTCCAGATGCGACGCGAACGCACCGCTCACCGAAATTGGAACATCGTTGGGAGCTTGCCAAGCCGCCCAAGTTCCACCTAAGAGTAGGCCCCCTACAGACGCACCCACCAGAGCTAGCGTGGGCAGCCTCAACAGTGACATAACGCAGCCGATCCCGGCCGCCAGTACTATGGCAACGAGACGCCACTTGCCGACGCTTAAATATTGGAGCACTGGTGTGTCGAGCCAATATCGATAGAGAACCGCAATCAGAAGAGTGATGACGGACGTTCTGACGACGGTGATTCTGCGAGGCATGGGCGCTACCTTGATGTAATTAGACACCGCCGAGAGAGGAATTTGTCAAAGATTCGGCACATGCCCGATTAACGCTCTTACTGCAATCTGACCCACTTCTCTCCGCTGCTGCTGATTGCGAACGAACAAACAACGTTCGCTGGTGCACTCGGGAACTTGTTCCCCATCCCGGTGTCCAATATCACAGAGGACGCGCGCACCTCACATCCCTGCGAGCGCGGCGCCGGTCTCCTGCGGTTTTTGAGCAACCCACAGGAAGCCGGCGCCGCAAAAATTTCTGTTCTCGCTCGCAGAACTTTTCTGTGGAGGTGTGTGATGTCTATCGAACCCGGCCCAAGCCCCAGTCAACAAAACGAATTTGGTTCCCTGCAAGGTTGTTTCGTCGAAGGCACGCCTGAACAGCGCGCGCGCCAGCGCAGCATTCGTCGTCGCGCGTTGATCATTTCCATCGCCACGCAAGCCGCGATTCTTGCGGCGATCATTCTTGTTCCCCTCTTCGGAAAAACAGAACGCATCGCCTTAGCTAGCGCGGTGCCCATTCCGCCTTATTATCCGAACAGGGCACCCGCGCGCCCGGAACCTCCTGTTCGGCCTAACACGCCTCATCCGCGAATTACCGACGGCACGGTTTATCAGCCACCACGCATTCCGCAAAATATTAATCCGCGCCCTGACCCTTCGCCAAATGAACCGCTGGGATTTACTCCTGGCACGGGGTCAAATGCTCCTTGTGCCGCGTGCCTTACGATCGTTGACACCAGGGCTCCGCAGCCTCATGCCGACCTGAACCCGCCGCCTCCACACCGCGTGGTCATGACTCACCTCGAATCAGCGATGCTAATCCGGCGAGTCGAGCCGGTATACCCGCCACTCGCGCGACAAATTCATAAGGAAGGCCAAGTCGAGCTGCGCGCGATCATTGCCACCGATGGGACGATTCAATCCTTGCAAGTCCTTAGCGGCGATGCGCTCTTTCTGAACTCCGCCAAGGACGCCGTGACCCAGTGGCGCTACCGCCCCACTGTTCTCAACGGCCAACCCGTCGAGATCGAAACGCGCATCACCGTCATTTACACGCTGCAGCACTAACCGTACGCGCCGCCGCGCCGCACGTATTCGCCTCGGTAGAAAAAAGGGCCGCCCAAAAAAAGGCGGCCCCCAGTTTTTGTGGAGTGCGGCAGCTCTGCTGCCGCTTTCTGGCCAGCCCGAGCGCCCCCAAGTAAATTCGTACCGCTAACCCGAATCCAATCCAGTTTTTCTGACTGTCAGCTGTGAGCTGTCAGCCGTGATTTTCAGAAAGGGTGCAGAAGGCCGCGCCTGCCTTTGCGCGGCCCTCTGCCTGCACCGGGCTACCGAATCGTCAGCACTCTCTTCGCGTTCGGGTTCTTAGAAATGAAACACAATCCCCGTCGACGCTCGCAAATTGTTCTGCGTCTGGTTGTTCGCAGCCCCTTCCGCAAATCGCGTCAGCAAATAATCGACCTGCAGCGGCCGCAAGGACAGCCGGTTGTTGATCCGGTAGTCCACGCCGCCGCCAATCGCCATCGCAAATGCATTTTGCGATCCATTCGCGCCGCCGGCTATGCTCGCTCCCGCATGCCCCACTCCAAAAAGCGTTTCCGCAAACGGTTTGAAGTGGTGGTAGCTGCGATAGGAAAATCGCGGGCCGAAAAGATATGTCGAAAGCGTCCCATCCACTCCACTGCCCAGAATATTTCCGTTGTGATAGCCGCCAAAATCCGCGACGCCGCTCACCCAATCCTTGATGTGATACGTCGCAGAAGCGCTTCCGCCATTCAGGCTGAAGCTATCCCCGCTCGTCGGGCCGGGATTTGCGCGCACGTAGGAATAGCCCGCGAAAATATCTAATTTATTGGGCGTTTCCTGCGCGTACGCAGCGCCTCCGCACATCGAAAGAAAAGCCACTAGAGACACAACTATCCGCATTCTCATAAACCCTCCATTCGTTTGAATTGTCTGCGCGTGCCAGCGTGTTCTACGCGCGGCTTCGCGTCCAGCGGTGTGCCCAAGGCAGGAAGGCAGCGGTCCGCATTTCTATTTTTCTGTTGTTCATAGAGATGCTTCCTCGCAGCTTCAAGTTGCAACCTGAAAGAAATATTTGTGGGAAGAAAAGTTACCGCGCGGGAATGCCTAAATCTCGGACACTGTTACGATTCGTCAGAAGAAGTCGTGGAGAAATTTGCCGGCCTAGGCGGGCGAGGTCGTACTCTCACAGCTATTTCCGGCCATTCTACGACTACCGGACCGTGGCTACAGAAAATCGATTGAGTGTGTGCGGCGGAAGGCCCCTCAGGGCTTTGCTGAAGGCTGCCAGAGTTCAATCTTGTTCCCATCCCCATCATAGATCCAGGCGAACTTCCCGAATGATTCATTCATTCGTTTGGGATCAATCTTGACTCCCTCTTGGTTTAAGCGGTCGAGCAAAGCATCCATATCGTCCACGATGTAATCGACCATGAACGGTGCATTGAAATAGTTACTCGAGGCGGAAAAAACAGTCCAGGCGGTGACATGTTCCTTCTGCGGGTCGTCGTGTTCGCGCCACGGGAGCATCGCGCCTCCGCCTTTGTCAGCGAGTCCAAGATGCTTCGCATACCATTCGCGCGTCTGATCACGATTAGCGGATTTGAAGAAGAGACCGCCGATTCCGACGATGCGGCCGCGCTGCTCTATTTTGACGGGAGGTTTCGACTTTTCAGGCTGCTGAGATTGCGCGTCCTGTCCTCCTTTCGAGAAGATCGAAAGAAGCAAGACCGAGCCGAGCGCAATTGTGCTCCAGAATGTTCCTTGCATGCGCGGATTATACATGGATTCGAAAGGAGAAAACGATTTGCTCAAGGTTCGCCGCCATTCGCGCTTCCCGGGTCGCACGGAAGTCTCGAACTACAAAAGCGGTTCGCCGGAGTAACGCGCAATGGCTTCGCGAGTCGTATCGCGAAGGCGGATCAATTCATGCCACGCTGACTTCTCTTCGGCCGTCGCGGCATCACTTGTGACGCGCGGACAAATCGGCGGCGAAACCGTAATCGTGACGCTCGTCGGTCGCGGCAAATACGTCTCATCCCTCAGAAATTTCCGCGTCCCCGCCAGCGAGATCGGAACAATCGGTACGCCCGCATCCACCGCCGCTTTGAACGCACCCAACTGGAACGGCCGCACCCCATCCTCTTTGGTGAATGTGCCTTCCGGAAAAACAAAAACAGATTCGCCTTCGCGCAACAACTTTTCCAATTCTTCCGACTGCCTCAGTCGCGATTGCGGATCGCTGCGGTCAAATTTCGTGTGCCGCATCTGCTTTAGAAACGTCCCGATGAACGGCATTCCCCCGACTTCACTTTTGGCCACGAACCGGTACGGCACTCCCAAGCCCAGCATCAGCGCCAGCACATCAAAATAGCTTGTGTGATTCGCTGCATACACTTTCGCGCCCGGCGTATCCACGTATTCTTTTCCGACCACGCGCACGCGGCAGCCGATCAGCGCGAACAATACTTTGAGCGCTGCCGATGTAAAGCGCCCCGCTTTGCGGTAGTCACTGATGAAATGCACGATGATCCACGTCGGCACGATCCACACTAAAAAGACGGGGATGAAATAGAGGCCGTAGAGAATTTCCAGGCCGCGCCGCGCGCCGGCCCATATCTCTCTTCCGCCGGTGCGCGCCGCGCTGGACGTGGCCAGCCGCGCGATCTGCAACCACGCTGGCGCTTTGCCCTCGGACAGTTTTCCCGTGAGGTAAAGCTGTTTCGTTTCCTCACGACGCAATTTTCCGCTCGACGTTTTTGGAATGCTTCCAGGCGGTATGAGTTCGACCCGGTCCGGCGGAAGTCCCAGTCCTTCTCCGACCTGTTGCGTTACCGCCGCCACAATCGCCGCGCGTCGCGATGCCTCGCGCTCCCGGGATTCCGCCACCACGATCAACTTCTCCGTGCCGGACGCTTCATCTTTCTGGCCGAACGCGACAACGCAACCCTTGCGAATTCCCTCCGCCCGCGCCGCCAGCTCCTCGACTTCGTGTGGATAGAGATTTCTGCCGCCTTTGATGATGATGTCCTTCACGCGCCCGGTGACGTAGATTTCTCCGTCCGCGAAGTACGCGCGATCGCCGCTATTCACCCACGCATATTCGCCTTCATGCAACGCGGGCCCCATGGGCAGCAGCTTTTCCGTGGCTTCCGGATTGTGATAGTAGCCGCTCGTCGCCGAAGGCCCGCGGAACCACAGGAACCCCTCTGTCCGATCCGGCACTTCTTTCCCGCTCGCATCCACAATCCGCACTTCATGCAAGGGAAACGGTCTGCCGGAAGAAACGAAAGAAATCGCTGTCACGTCGCCCGTCGCTGCCGCTACGGCGCGCCCTTCTGCGGTGAACACCTCGCGGTCAACACGATCGACGAGCGGACCCCGATTCAGCGGCGGAATCGTTACGCCCAACGAAGCTTCCGCTAGCCCATACACGGGGAGCTGCGCCTCGCGCCGAAAACCGTAGCTCGCAAAACGTTTTGCAAAGCGTTCCAGCGTGTCGGGATTCACGGGCTCCGCGCCGTTCAGCGCCGCTCGCCAATGGCTCAAATCAACGCCTTCGATATCCTTGTCGGCAATTTTCCGCACGCACAGCTCATACGCAAAGTTCGGCGCCGCGGAAATCGTTCCGCCGTACTTCTGAAAAGCCTTCAGCCATTTCTCCGGACGCGTGAGAAACGCCAGCGGCGACATCACAGCGAGTGGCACTCCAAAGGTCAACAGCGTGAGCCACGCGCCGATCAGGCCCATGTCGTGATACAGGGGAAGCCAGCTCACGCCCACATCGCCTGCACCCAACTCCAACGCCTCTCCAATTGCACGTATGTTCGCGAGCAGATTCGCGTGCGTCAGCACCACACCTTTGGGATCGCCTGTTGAGCCGGAAGTGTATTGCAGCAGCGCAATGTCGCTCGCCTTCCGCGCGCGGCTGCCGCTCAGGTGCAACGGCAGTGCACCGGGCGAGGGTGGCGGCGCTTTGTCCGCTGCGTCGATCAATTTCCCGGCGTCGGCTACCTCGGCCAGTGAATGTACGCGCGGTTTCAGCAAACGCGCCACCGCCTCTGCTTGACGAAACGTCAGCAGCAGGCACACGTCCGCATTTTTCAGGATGGCCGACTGCCGCGATGCGTATTCTTCGATGCGGTCGGCGCGGAACGGTGGGTAGATCGGCACAGGGATCGCGCCCGCCAGCAGAATTCCGGCGTACGACACAAAAAACGCGCGTGAAGTTGGCAGCATCAATGCGACACGCCCGCCTGCCGGCACTCCGCGCCGCGCCAACTCCGCCGCGCAACGTTGCGCCGCCGCGTACAGTTCGCCAAACGTCAGAGTAACGCTGCGCTCCTTACCTTCGGACTCTTCGGTGATCAGCAGGTGCGTGCGCTCGGCATCGTGCGTCGCGCGATAGCGCAGCACGTCGAGCAGCGTCTCGCAGGAGAAAACGCCCGTATCTTCCGCTTCGCGATGGAGTTGTTGAGTGGTAACAGCAGCACGTAAAGCGGACGCCGCTTCGTCGTCCAACGTCTCCGCTCCCGGTGCCACAAGGAGAGCTTTCGCCAAATCTTCCGGAGTATTTGCTTCCGCAACGACTTGATCCGGCAGCCGCACGCCAAACGCCGTCTCTAGCCGCGCGAGCAATTCCACGCGCTCCAGGCTGCCGAGTCCCAAATCGCGGTCGAGTTGCGACGCCCCGCTCAGCATCGGCAACGCCCCGCGGCTGCCCAGCTCTTCGAGCAATCCGCGGATTACTTCGAGTACGCGTTCACGTACTTCAGCGGCGTCGAGTTGTGTCGCAGGAGTGGCCACAGGTCACAAGAAAAAGTCTTTGCTTCTGCCAGAGGCTACCACGCCGGGATGCCGTTTGCCATTAACGCCAGCGCACCTCTGCTCCAAGAATTACGCGCCGCTTATGCGCTGCGCTCCACAAACTATGCGCCGCAGAAACGCCGAACTCCAGAAACGCTGCGCTCCAGGAACTATGCGCTCTTCTGTTTTGCTTGCTGCGCAGCGTAACCCTTCGGCATCAGCGTCGTCGAAAGATCCACACCCGAAAGATCCGCTCCGGTCAAATCCGTCTCCCGCAAAATCGCAACGCCCATGTCCGCTCCCGTGAATTTCGTGCCATTTACATTGGCCAGCCGAAAATTCACGTTTCGCAGTCGAGCTCGATGAAAAACCGCGTTCGAAAGATCGCACCGAAAAAATTCCACGCCGCTGGCTTGCGCTTCCGTCAAATCCGCGCCCGGCAAAATCGCTTCCGTCATGTCCGTGTTCCGCAAATCCGCTTTCCGAAGATTTGCTCCGGTCAAATCCGCTCCGGGGAGCTTGGCCTTGCGAAGATCCGAGCCCTCAAAATTCGCGCCACGCAAAATCGCTCCGCTAAAATTAATGGCTTGAAGATCGGAGCGTGAAAGATCCGCGCCGGCCAAATCTGCTCGCGCGCCGCCTTCTTTTCCGCTAAAAAATCGGGTGTGCGCTTCCAGAATGTCGGTCAGTGTTTTGCCATTGTGTCGAATGCTTTTTGCTTTTCGCAATCCCATGATTTTCTATGACTCTCCTTCGTTGATTCTCTATTTTACTCGCTCTGTGGCACGCTGACGAGCGCTTGTGATAGCTTTCTAGAAATGCGCGGTTGCCCGGAAGGTGAGCGTTCCTTTGAGGTCTAACAGGTTACTAATTTCCCTGCTCGCGGTTCTACTCGTCGTACCAGGTTTCACCTCGGCGGAGCCTTCCTCGCTCTTGGCCATCACACACGTTACCGTCATTGACGGAACCGGACGCACGCCGCAACCCAACCAAACTGTCCTGATTGAGTCTGGCCGGATCACCGCTGTCGGGGCAGCCACCGTCAAAGTGCCCAAATCCGCACGGACCATCGACGGCACCGGAAAATTCCTGCTCCCCGGTTTCTGGGATATGCACGTGCATCTCGCTGGGGTTACCGCCGATTCGGCCTGGGGCAAGGAAGTGCTTTTACCCTTGCTTCTCGCCAACGGCATCACTGGAGTCCGCGACATGGGCGGGGATCTCGAAGCCCTGCTCTCATGGCAGCGCGATGCCGAGTCTGGAGCGCTTCTGGCGCCTCACATCGTCTGCAGCGGGCCTTTCCTGGCGGCACGCGGCAGGAAGACTGCAGAGCAGTACCCGGTTCGAACAGCCGAGGCGGCTCGTGCCGCCGTGGACGTTCTCAAGAAGCGGGGCGCCAACTTCATCAAGATCATTTCGATGCCGTCGCGGGACGCATTCTTCGCTGTCGCTGACGAAGCCAAGAAGCAAGGCATTCCCTTTGTCGGCCATTTGCCATTCGAAATCAGTGCAGCGGAAGCCAGCAACGCCGGCATGCGCAGCATTGAGCATCTGCTCTACAGCGGCTTCGCCCTTTCTTTCTCCTCGAATGAGGCCGAACTTCGCCCCCGGCTCGTCCAAGCCGAAAAAAGCGGTGATTCCACCTCCTGGGAGCAGATCGCACACGAAGCCGACGCTACTTATAGCCCGGAGAAAGCTGCCGCCCTTTTTCAAACCCTGAAGAAGAACGGCACCTGGGTCACGCCAACCCTCGCCTCGTTGGAGATCACATCGCACCCCGACCAATGGAAAACCGATGACCCACTGCTCACCTTGCTCCCTGCTTCGCTTACCAAGCAGTGGATTTACTCGCTCGAAGATGTTCGGATGAAGGAGCGGGCCGCCTGGCTGGCGCGGCAAGCAGCCAATGATTGGAAGCTAACCGGTGAACTACACCACGCCGGTGTGTCGCTGCTAGTCGGTTCTGACTCTCTGGACCCGTTCGTTATTCCCGGAGATAGCTTTCATCGCGAGCTTGCCGAACTTGTCCGCGCTGGCTTTACTCCAATGGAAGCCTTGCAGGCGGCGACACAGGGTGCGGCAAAGTTTCTTGGCCGTGAAAAAGAGTTGGGCACGGTCGAGGCAGGCCAGGCCGCCGATCTGGTTCTGCTGAGCGCGAATCCGGCGGAGAATATCGCCAACACGCGCAAAGTTTGGGCCGTTCTTCGGAATGGCAATTATCTGGATCGCGCTGCTCTGGACACTCTTCTTGCGGGCGCGAAGGAAGCCGCAGCGTCAGCGGCGGAAGCCAAGCCATAAAACGCAGGAGCTTGTTGCACACATCTAAGTAGAATAGGCTTTGTCCGCTAAGTAACTATGCAAGTCGCCGCTACCAACCGCCGATCGCGCATTTTGGTTTCGTTGTGCGTTTGTCTGCTCGTGTCCTTTGTCTCCGCGACTCTTTCGCAGGCGCAGGAGCGCGAACGCGGCGACGAAATCGTGGCCAACCTTGCCGGCGGCCGCGTCATCATTCATGTCGCGAAAGACAAAATAGTTTTTGCAGCCATCGACCAACCGTTCGAGCCGAACTCCATTCCACCACGCGTCCTGAGCACTGATCACAGCCACGTCGCCGTTCTTTTGGGAGCATCCGAATGGCGTGTAACGAGCGACCCCAAACCGGTGCGGCTGGACAGGGATTTTCCTCACGTCACCGGCAGGGATCCCCATTATGCGGGGGACCCCGATGAAGTCGCGCCAGATCTGGATGTAATCGGTGTCGCCTTTCTGGAGCGTCTGCGTCCGCTCGTTGCTCAACTCCACCACAAGATCGAATTCAAGGCGGATGAGGCTCTCTTTGAAGTCGTGCTGATTGGGTTCGCGCCGGACGATTACGGCCCGGAAGTCTGGACCATCGAATACCGCATACATCAGGAAGAGATCGCGACGCGCGGGGATTTCTGGCAGACGCGACTGCTGCGGCCGCGCTTCACACAGCTCTATCCTCCGGAAAAGAAAGCGCCGAAAACGCTGGTGGAAATTCGCTATCCGGAAACGATACCGGGACCGACGCTGCAACAACTCATCTCTGGAAACGATCCTGACATTGAGAAAGTGTACCGAGCGGATCCCAAGCTTTCAAAAGTGGCGGAAAGCATCGACCACGGCCAGGCCAACAAAGCGGCTCCGCAGGATGCCACGGATTTTCTGCGAGCTGTGATTCCGCTTATTTCAGAGAAAGCGAAGTATATTCTCGGCACGATCACCGAGAGTGGTTTTGATTGGGTCGTGCCGCCGGATGAGCCTGTCGAAAAAGCCAAGGAAGATAAAAATCAGCCACCTGATGCGCCTTCGCTGCACCGCAGGGTCAAGCCTCCAGAGTGATGGGCTGACAGCTCACAGCTTACAGCCAGAGGCAAGGCGGCGTATTTCAGGCGAGCTTTTCGATACTGTCGCCCTGCCGGATTGTGCCACCCCTAACAATCCTGCAAAGCATTCCGCGGCGGCCCCGAATTTCTTTTCGCAGCCCGGGCCGCAAGTCTTCCATCTGACCGCAGGGAGTACAAACCATGGTGACTTCGAGTTGCGCCTCGCCCACTCGCAAGGATTCACCTGGTTGGAGCCCGTTGACGTTAAGCCCTTCCGTTGTGATGTTTTCGCGGATCATTCCCGGGCCAAGGTCGAGCGCATCAAGCGTTTCCCGGTCCACGAGCAAGACCTGGCGTTGTCCCCCAGGACTCTTGTGCGCGCAGCCCTCCAAACCGACATCCTGGATCGCAGCAACTTCAGGGAGCTCTTCCATGGGCCAGCCACGCTTCGGGGCGCGGAACAGTTTCAGGACTCGGGGCACGGTTCTAATCTCCTGCGGCCTTGACTCGACCGGAGTTGGCACCGATATCCTTGCGATAATGCATACCGTCAAAGCGGATTTTGGCAGCGGCTTGATAGGCTAACTGCAAAGCTGTCTCAAGGGAGTTAGACGCGGCGGTCACACCGAGGACGCGTCCACCACTCGTGACGAGATTTTGGTCATCGCGCCGAGAGCCAGCATGGAAAACTTGCACACCATTCATTTCTTGAATAGCGGTTAGTCCGTCTATTCTCTTTCCGGTCTCGAATTTTCCTGGATAGCCGCCTGAAGCGAGCACTATGCAAGCGCTGGCGCCTGCTTTCCAACGCAGCTTCGCGGGGTCTAATAGCTTTGCCGCAACATCCGCCAGCACCTCTGCGAGGTCGAAATCCATTCTGGCCACAATCGCTTGTGCTTCCGGATCACCTAACCGGCAATTGAATTCCAGAACCTTCGGCCCTTCCTTGGTGAGCATGAGGCCGACATAGAGGAAGCCTTGGTAGGGGATGCCGTCACTAGCCAGGCCGCGAAGCGTGGGCTCAACAATCGTAGAAATCACGGTCTTGCGCAGAGGGGCTGGCAGCAACTCGTCCGAAGAGTACGCTCCCATTCCACCGGTATTGGGACCGCGATTGCCATCGAAAACGCGTTTATGATCCCGTGTCGGGACCAGAGGCGCATACCGCTCACCGTCGGTGAGCAGAATGAAGGACAACTCATCGCCCTCGAGCGTCTCTTCCAGCAGGACACGATGCCCGCCGGAGCCAAGTTCATTTCTCTCCATGGCCGAGGCAAGGAATTGTTTGGCAGTCTCGGCGTCCGGGGCCAGAACCACTCCCTTGCCGGCGCACAGGCCATCGGCCTTGATCACCAGCGGCCAGTTCACGCCGTTCAACGCGGCGTAGGCATCCCGCGGCGAATCGTAGGCGCCGTACATTTTCGCTGTCGGAATGTTGTGGCGAAGCAGAAATTCTTTGGAAAAAATCTTGCTGCCTTCCAGCTGCGCCGCTTGGCGCGAAGGGCCCACGATGGGCCAACCTCGCTGCACAAATGCCTCCGAAATCCCATTGACCAGCGGCAACTCCGGCCCAACAACCGTCAGGTCTGGCCCGAGCCTTTCGGCAAGCGCCACGAGTTCCACGACATCGCTGGCATCGACGGCGATGCATTCCGCATCGTCAGCGATTCCGCCATTGCCCGGCGCGCACCAGATCTTCTCGACGCGCGCACTTTGTTTCAGCTTCCAAACGAGTGCGTGCTCTCGCCCGCCGCCGCCAATAACCAAAATCTTCATCCGGAAGGCCTCTCCAAAATTCCTTTCGAACGATAGACGCCCAGCAGGAACGTGTCAACTTTCGGGCCTATTCGAAAGTGGTTAGCTTCCCGTAAGCGTTGATCAGGAGCCAGAGGTGCTCGAGTGTGAGCGCCTAGAAACCCATCGGTCGAGCAGCCAGCCAATGAGGTAATACCAAGCGCAAATCAGGACAGGCATCAGAACCATAAAGCTCGCAACCTGACTAATTCCCAGCCTTCCGAAAACGGTCACCAAGAACATACCGACAAGGAACGCGGGCAGCGCGGATACCATCAGGGTTTTGTCCAGTAAACTCGGGTCAACCCATGTATCCGCAATTGTGAGGTCCCAGCTCACGCAGTTTTCTTTGCCTGCTTCGCAGGGTCTCACAAATCGGTCACGCTTGTTTGCTGGGTCGGAATCCAAACGGATTAGCGACCAATAGAAATATTTGCTCGCGTGCTTCCTCGAGATGCGCTCGGTTTCATAAGAGTGGTAGCTCACAGCAGCGAAAAGAATGACGCCGAAAACAGGCAAAATCATTCTCCAGACCATTCTCCAGCGTTTTCGCATACTAAAATTAAGACACCACCCCGAGCACGGATGTTCCGGTGATTCCGTAGAGGATGCTGAATGTGCTAACGAGTCGTAACTCCTGGTAATTCGTGCGTCACCGGACACTAGGGGCTGGGCCGATTCCACTCGTACGGTAACCGCGTTTGGACGTAGCCGCCCGGCGGCGGACGCTTCGCGTGAGGCAGTGCAGCGTTGGTTGCTTGATGGCTTAGATGTAAGTGTGGGTCACAGGAGGTGTTCCCGTGACCCATCTTCGCAAACTGATGCTGGAAGAACTCCAGCTTCGTAATTATGCACAAAATACCATACGCCACTACCTTCGTGCAGTAGAAGATTTTGCTCGACATTTCAACTGCTCGCCAGATCGCTTAGGTCCTCGACACATTCGCGAATATCAAGCCGAGTTGTTCAAGAAGCGCGAGTTGTCAGCGAATTCCGTAGGACAACACCTGGCGGCGTTGCGCTTCTTCTACATCAAGACTCTTCGCAAAGCCTGGAGCATTGCCGAAACTCCCTATCCCAAAAAGACCCGTCGCCTGCCGACGATTCTTAGCCGCGAAGAAGTCGCGCAACTCCTTCATGCGGCGCGCACCCCTGGAGAACGCATCCTGCTCATGACCCTCTACGCCAGTGGCGCCCGGAACGCCGAACTGACCCACTTGAAAGTCAGCGACATCGACAGTCAGCGCATGGTGGTGCACATCCGTGGCGGCAAGGGCCGCAAAGATCGCGATGTCATGCTCAGTCCCAAGCTACTGGCGGCACTGCGCGCCCACTGGCGTTACTACCATCGCCAATCCAGTACCTGGCTGTTTCCCAGCAACTATCGCAAGGATCGGCCGATCGATACGAAAACCGTTTGGTTCGCATGTCAGAAAGCCGCCCAGCGCGCCGGCCTCCAGAAACGCGTGTATCCCCATTTGCTTCGCCACTGTTTTGCGACGCATCTCTACGAGGCTGGCACGGATCTCCGCGCCATTCAGGTCCTGCTCGGTCATGAAGATCTGAAAGACACCTTGCTTTACGTGCACCTCGCGATACAACGCCTCAACTCCACCGCGAGTCCTTTGGACTCGCTAACCCTGAACGACAAGCCGCCTGACGAGAACTAGATGAGCCGGCCGCCTCTGGAGGTGGCCGATATCATCAGCGCTGCAGGAGAGGCTTTCATCGAACGACACCGCCACTGGCTCCGTTGGAAGCACGTGAAAGTACTGCGGGCCATTCGGCGTTGTCGTACCGCCGCTCTCGGCGGGCATCTCGATGAGTGCATGCGCTGCGGACATCGTGCCCCCATCTCCTATAACAGCTGTCGCGATCGCCATTGCCCGAAGTGTCAGACCGCTGCTCGGGACCGCTGGATTGCTGCGCGCCAACAGGAGCTTCTCCCCACACGCTATCTCCATATCGTGTTCACCCTACCTGGTCGCTTGGCTCCTCTGGTGCTGCAGAACAAGAAAGTCCTTTACGATCTCTTGTTCCGCACCAGTGCCGAAACCCTCCTCGAAGTCGCGCGCGATCCCAGACACCTCGGCGCCGAGATCGGCTTCTTCAGTATCTTGCATACGTGGAGCCAAAAGCTCACCGCTCATCCACATGTCCATTGTGTCGTTCCGGCCGGCGGCCTCTCGCCTGATCACACCCGTTGGATTCGCTCCCGCGACAACTACTTCCTACCCAAGAAAGTGCTGGCTGAACTCTTTCGCGGCAAGTTCGTCGACGCGCTCAAAGAGGCGTTTCAAAATGGCCAACTCCACTTCCACGGAGACCTGAAGCTTCTCGCGCAACCTAAGACCTTCGCCGCTTGGCTGCGGCCCCTCCATCGACAGGATTGGGTGGTGTACTTGAAACGTCCCTTCGGTGGCCCCGAGTACGTGGTGCACTATCTCGGCCGCTACACTCATCGCGTGGCCATCTCCAACCACCGCCTGGTCTCCTTCAGCGATGGCCAAGTCACTTTCCGCTGGCGCGATTCGGCTCACCACAATGAACAGAAGTTGCTGACGCTATCCCTCGATGAGTTCTTACGGCGCTTCTTACTGCACATCCTTCCCAAGGGCTTTGTGCGCATCCGTAACTTCGGTTTCCTAGCCAGCCGCAAACGCGCCACACTCCTGCCTCTTTGCTTTCAGTTGTTGGGTTCGGCACAACAGCCGCAAGCCGGACAACACGCTTCTTCCGCCGAAGATTGTCCCGCTCTTTGGCGCTGCCCTAAATGCGGTGGACCAATGAAGGTCATCGAAAGGCTCACCGCTGCAGAAATCCAACTTCGTTCTCCACCGCGGGTCAGCGTTGCGGCATGAGACTACTCTCTCCAACTCGAAAACTCTGCGTCCTTCCAGGCGCTGCGCATCTCTATGCCTCGCCGTCAAACCGATCCTTTCTTCCAGCATTTTTGACCACCGTCTTTGTGGTCCTTTTCCGCCGTAGCCAATTTCTACGGCCACGGTGTCACTTGTCCTGCCCTGCAGCACAGTCTCCGCACGGCTTAACGCCGCTCCTTCCCACCATTGAATTTGCATAGGGCCCGCGTCCACCGCCGGGCGGCCACGTCCAAACGGCTTTACCGGACGCGCGCAGAACTCCCTGCCTCCGTTCACTCCTTGCCGAGAACGCGCATCCGGTAAAGCGCTAGCGTTTACCAGGAATGTGGCACACGAATTCGGTTCCAACGCCCGTCCCACGAAGCCTGCATTTGTATGGTGGAGCGACCATCTGGTGTGCCGAAGTACCAAGCCTCGCCTTTTGGTGCTTCTGGCAATCCCCCAGTGACCAACGCGATGATTGCTCGACCAAGTTCGATAACTGGTGCCGTGAACACCTCTTCCGCTCCGCGGGGATGGATGCGCAAATCATGCACAAAGGTGCCAATTGACAATCTCGTAATCAGGTATGGAGTCCCTAGTGGCGAGCGCGGCACACGCCTCTTCCACCAGGGCGATGAATATCTTCCGGTGCGCCGCCGACCAGCGTTCATCGAGCCGGAGTCCGAAATCTGAAACGACGGCCCACAGGCGCCAAGACGACACAACTTCAGATAGCCACGGTGCTTTTGCCTCTCCGCTTGCCTGAGCCGCATCGATGAGGTACTTGAGGAAGACACCTACAGCAACGTCGTATGCCCAGAATCCACGCTCTCCGTATGTGACAGTTTGCGTCCGACTCACGAGCCATATCATATCTCTGATGAGCGACGCATCAGTAGTCACTGCGGGAAACGAGATGGTATGTCGACTTGGGACTGATAAGCAATTCAACAACCCGGCTCCTCTAAAATGTCTGTAGATCCTGGTTTGTCGCTTATCGGGACTTGGGAGTGCGCCGCTTTTGTTGGGCGGATATCCGCTGTTTCAGGTGCACTTTCACAGTTTCGCCGACTTCCTTTCCGATCGCTCGGCGTATCTCTACCTTTACTGGCAGCATGTGCCTACCGTCACCCATGGCCATGAACGAACTCTTGAAGGGATGACCATCAACTTTGCCTCTGACTTTAACCAGGCCATGTGTGCCGAAAAACTTGACTGAATTCGGCCAGACCACATAGGTCCATCCGCCTTTGTGGCTCTTCTGCAATTTGGCAGAAAACGATTTGTTCAACACCTTCGCAACCTTTCACACCCACTCGGAGTATGCGTCACACATCTACTCTTGCGATTGCGCGTTTACCAGGAATTGGTCCGATAGCTGGCAAACCCGCCCGCTTTCTGAAAATTATCTGTAAACGCTGCACGACATATGAACGACGCTGTGGAGAACTACTTCCTGCCTCGGCCATCGCTCCGAGCGGGCCGCTGTGGTATCTTGGCCGGGAAAAGATCATGTGTATTTCAGAATCCAAGTCTTATAGCCCGAATACGTTACGGAAGGGGCATGACCAACCTGCGGCCACTTCGGTACATGGCTGGCGGTATCACCACATCGGCATCCCGACTGACGTTCCGCGACCCGGCGAATATTATCTAAAACGATTCAAGATGTACGTCTCCGCGTTTGAAACGAGTCCATGTGGCATTCAATGGATGCGCTTCGAGCCCGATAGTCCAGTGCACGCCTTGATTAAGTCCGTCCCTCACATAGCGTTTGAAGTAGACGACCTTCAGGCCGCGATGGAGGGAAAGGAAATTCTCACTGCCCCGAATTCGCCTTCGGAAGGCGTTACGGTGGCGATGATCCTCGATAACGGCGCGCCGGTTGAGCTGCTCGAATTTCGGCGTGATTTGAGTAGCGGGCCAACGCGCTGAGACTGTTGGCAGACGGCTGGACGTGTGGCGTAAGGCGCAATCTTTACTGATTCGGATATTGCTCATCCATTTCCCCTCAGCTCGCTGAGTGCACCTTTACAATTAGAAGTGCGACGGCTTGTCCCCGAGTCTCTCCCGGCGCCAAAGGAACGTGCATGCTACTTCTCCCCCTTCGCCACGAAAACATGCAGGGGCGCCGCTGGCCGGTCATCACGTTCGCGCTCATCGCGCTGAACATTATCGCCTTCCTGGGCACGCACTGGACGATTGAGGCCCAAGACGCTGACATTCCCGAGCGAGTCGAGGTTGTCAGACATCTGATACTTCTCTCGGCTGTGCATCCCGAATTGAAAAAAGGCGAAGATGCCCAGAAGCTGATCGACACCATCTCCACGCAGTACCCGGATGATTGGAAGGGGCTGTCGTCGACTGACCGGAAGCCCGAGGACGCATGGGATGCCAACATCCGGCAGATGGATGACCCTGCGGAACTACAAGCCGAAATGGACGGGCTCTCGCAGAAATTCGAAAACTTCGAGCGCAACACGTTATTGGCACGATATGCGTTTGTGCCAGCGCACCCGACCGCTATCTCCTATTTGACCTGCAATTTTCTTCATGTCGGCTGGCTACACCTGATCGGCAATATGTGGTTTCTTTGGCTTGCCGGGTTCATTCTGGAAGACAATTGGGGCCGCCCCATCTACGCGATCTTTTACCTGCTTGCGGGCGCATTTGCGGCGCAGGTTCATGCCTGGTTCAATCACGGAAGCCTTGTGCCGATGCTGGGAGCGTCGGGAGCGGTCGCCGCGCTGATGGGAGCTTTCCTGGTCCGCTTTCCCAAGCTCAAAATTGAAATGTTCTATTGGATATTTATTGTGCGGGGTCGGTTCAAGGCTCCTGCGCTTTGGCTGCTGCCTCTTTGGGGGCTCATGGAACTGTTCTATGGCTCGATGTCTCGCAATTCCGGCGGCGTCGCTCATTGGGCGCACGTTGGCGGGTTTGCGTTCGGTATGATCGGCGCGCTCGTCCTTTCTCGCTCTGGACTCGAGCACAAAGTGAGTTCAGCCATCGAAGAAAAAGTAAGTTGGACCGCGGATCCAGCGATTGTGAAAGCGACGGAAGCCATCGACCAAGGGAAGCCGGAGGAAGCCATTCAGAAGCTCGAGGAACACGTCGCCGCGAAACCGGACTCTCCCGATGCGCTGGTGCTGCTGCAACAATTGCACTGGCGCCGAGGAAACGCCGCTGGCCATCAGGAAGCTACCATCAAGCTCTGCCAACTGCACTTGAAGAAGCAGGATGGTGAAGCGGCTTTACGGGATTACGAGGAGTTTCAGAATACAGGCGGCCAGCATCTACCGGCGGCAACCTGGCTGGAGCTTTGCCGGTCCCTCGAAGGTCAGCAAAATTTTGAGCGCGCTGTGGCAGAGTACGACAAACTTGCGGCGGTCTACCCCAAGGAGAAACAGTCTTTGCTCGCGTTGATGGCGGCTGGCCGGCTTTCTCTGAAGAAGCTTGGCCGCCCCGCGGAGGCGCTACGATTCTACCGGGCCGCTTCGGCCTCGCCTGTCCCGCACCTTGATTGGGAAACGAACATCCAGGCGGGGCTCAAAGAGGCCACGGCCACGCTCTCGCAGTCAGCGGTCCACGCCGAATAGGCATGGTCCTCGCGCTCTGAATACTTTCGAATTAATGTGTATAGTTTAGTTACTAGAACGTGGGATCGGAGTCTTGGGCCCTTGCTGCGTTTACGCCTGGCCTACCGCTCGAATCGGGATCGTTACTCCGGTGGCTGCATCCGAGGACGCCAGCATGTGGCATCGGCCGTCGAAGATGCCGCCGGGGTCAATCACCATGCAAGGGGAATGAACTTCGCCCGTGACGACTCCCTTGGCTTGAATCTCTACGCGCCCTTTGGCGAAGATCACACCATCAAAGCGGCCCGAAATTACTACGCGATTTCCTTCGATCTGGCCTTCGACCCTGGCGCCCTCGCCGAGCACAACGGTTTGTTCAGAGATGATGTTGCCCTTCACGTTGCCGTCAATCCGGAAGGTTCCGGTGAGCTGGAGCGTGCCTTCGAGCGTCACGCCCTGATCGATGAATCCGGTCCACTCTTCGCTGACGCCATTCTTTGCGGAACCGGGCCACTTCCATGCCATGACTAGTCTCCTAAGCTCTCCAAGAGTGACTCTCCCACTCTAGCGCCCGGTGCGTGCAAGTCAACGCATCGCGCGAGCGGAGTTGTCCAAAGGATACGGTGGAACGTTTGTACAGGCGGAATTGTCAGTGGTGCGGAGGGCTTATTTCATTAAGCGATCGTAAATTCCCATCAACTGCGCGTCATCGTAATACTCGAGGACGAGCTGGCCAGGGCGAATTCTTGTTTTCTGGCGTAGCAAGACCTTGGTGCCGAGATGCCGCTGCAGCTCGTCGATGGCGGAGCGAACATTCGCGTCCACATGAATCTCTGTGGCGGGACTGGCGCCACGCGAACGGCGCGAGGCTAGCCGCTCGATTTGGCGAACGGTCAGGCCACCACGGGCTGCACGCTGCGCATAGCGCATACGTAACGGGGAATCGGCCACCGCGAGGAGAGCGCGGCCATGGCCGGCGGTCAGCTTGCCTTCTTCGATCCAATCCTGAATGGTAGGCTCGAGCTTGAGCAAACGGATGGAATTCGCAACCGTGGCGCGATCTTTGCCGGTGCGCTCTGCTACGGATTCCTGGGTAAGCTGAAATTCATCCATTAGGCGCTCGAATGCGCGCGCAGCTTCGATCGCGTTTAGATCTTCGCGCTGGATGTTTTCGACGAGCGTCATTTCTAGCGCTAGCTCGTCTGGCACTTGCCGCACGATTGCGGAGACTTTCGTTAGGCCGGCGCGTTGCGCGGCTCGCCAGCGACGTTCACCGGCGATAAGCTGGAATCGGTTGCCGATTGGCCGGACAACCAAGGGTTGAATAATACCGCTTGATTTGATGGAACGAGCCAGCTCGTCCAGCGCCTCTTCGCGGAATCTGGTGCGAGGTTGGTAAGGGCTAGGCTCAATCAAATCGATGTCGATCTGATGCGGCCCTGGATGGGATACCTCTTTCGCGGGTGCGGCTGCAGCGGCACCCGCTCCAGTCGTGTGCGGTTGGGATTGGACAGCGGGGACTGGCTGCGCCGGCGTGGGAACCTGCGGTTCAGGCTCCCGAATCAGCGCTCCTAGCCCTCGGCCCAGAGCGTTTCGCGTCATTGGCAATAACCTCCTGGGCGAGTTGGGTGTAACCCTCCGCCCCTTTGCTGTGAATATCGTAAAAAATGATGGGCTTTCCGAAACTCGGCGCCTCGGCCAGGCGCACATTGCGCGGAATAACGCTTTGGAAGACTTGCGCTCCGAAAAAGCTGCGCAAATCGGTGGCGACCTGCCTGGAAAGTGTGGTCCGTTCGTCGTACATCGTTAGCAGGATGCCTTCGATCTCCAGGCTGGGATTCAAGGTTCGCCGAATTCGCATCAGGGTGTCCAGCAATTCGGATACGCCTTCCAAGGCTAGATATTCGCATTGAATCGGAACGAGCACGGCGCTCGCCGAAACAAGCGCGTTTAAGGTTAGAAGATCCAGGGCTGGCGGGCAATCCAGGACGATAAATTTGTAGCGGTCGCGAATCTCGTTCAATACAGCTTGCAGCTTATATTCGCGATTTTCCGCCATGACGAGCTCTACAGCTGCGCCGGCAAGGTTTTTGTCGGCGGGGACGACATCTAAGCCATCCACTTGCGACTTTTGGACAATTTTGTCGAAAGGCTCGTTCAGAATCAGGCAGTGGTAGAGGGTTCTGCGGGCGGGATCCTTGGCAAATCCGATGGCTGCGGTGGCGTTGGCTTGGGAATCGCAGTCAACCAGAAGAGTGGATTGTTCAGAAGCGGCGAGGCAAGCCGCGAGATTCACTGCGGTGGTTGTCTTTCCAACCCCTCCTTTTTGATTTGCAACAGCAATAATACGCGCCAACAGGTCCCCCAATTGGCGGAAACTTAGCAGAATCCCGCGGAGCTTGCAACTTGTTTCACGTGGAACGTCTATAGGCCTGTGGAATTTGTCCGGAATCGTTCGACGTGGAACATCGGGGGCTCTTGAGTGCGCGGTCGTGTTCCACGTGGAACAACTTTGCTCGACACAGCTATCCGCGCTAGTTTCCCTTGAATTGAACACTCAAATTGTACGCTCAATGGTTTGCGGCGCGTACTTGCGATGATGGTCGGCCATTGTTCCACGTGGAACCTCTGGAGGAGCGGGATTGGACTATTCAACCGATCAGTTAAATACGACTGCGGGAGTCGATTTTCATGGTCATGCCCGACGCCACGCACGCAAGACGTTCCACGTGGAACTATCGCTGGTAGAACGTTCCACGAACGACTTCCTTGGTCAGGCCCTTTTAACGATGGATTTGGGGCGGCACAGATACCTCATGTTCCACGTGGAACGCTTTCCGCCTCTGAACACCTACAAGTGTCAGAAAAGAGCTCGATCGCAGCAGTTTTCGGTTGTTGCTGAGCTGAATTCGCAAATGCGCAGCTCTGGATGAGTCGATCGATGACAGAACAGTCGAATGGGCAACGGGGAAGATATCCAAAAAAAGCGGAAGTCCTTATCTTTCAGGTCGTTACGCCGACAGTCTCAGCTCTTCCGAGTGCCTACTAACAAATACCGCCGCAATGAGTGCGGCACGGGGATTGGTTCGCGCCATTCCCAATCCATCCCACGCCGGGCCTGGTCCAGATCACGGCCCCCAATCCACAGAATAACTTGTTTAGCTGCAACACGTTCCGAGGCCGCCCAGGCCAGGAAAGGCTCAAACTCCCCCACCGCCCGGGAGCAGGCATAATCCAGGGGCATCAGCTCTTCGCCTAGCTCCTCGTACCGGCTGACGAGCACCTTCGTGTCCGGAAGTTCAATGGTTCGAAGGACTTCCGCGAGGAACGTGGCCTTTTTCATATTGGACTCAACCAGGAACGTGTGCAATTCCGGGCGAATGATTTTCAGCGGAATTCCGGGAAATCCGGCGCCGGAACCGACGTCGGCGAGCCGACCGTTTTCCACAGGGACCGCGACCGCCGCATACATACTTTCGCAGAAGTGACGATATAGTATCTCCAGGGGATCACGAATCGCGGTGAGATTTATTTTTTCATTCCAAGTCAACAAAAGCTTCATATACTGTTGAATATAAACGATTTGTTTCTCATTTACATCCAACTGGAATTCACCGAGCGCACGTCGAATGGTCTCTGCGGAAAGCATAGCTGGGCTGGTTGTAGTCATAGAAGTTACTAAGTACTTACTATTCTGTGGAAATCTCCTCCGCCTTCGGAAGTACCTGCTTTAATAGGTACTTCGGGCCGGCGACTCCTGCCACGGCGTCCACCGCAAAATGCCAGAGCATTACCGGAACCATCCCATCGTACGCGATTCGCGCCGTTCCGAACACTGTGCCAATGACCAGTGTGCTCAACAGCCCACCGCGCCCCTGGTAAAGGTGCGCCAAACCAAAAAGAACCGAGGACAGCAGCACTACACCCCAAGCGGCCAGCCCCGCTCGTGTCAAAGCGGCCATCACACAGCCTCGGTACAAGAACTCCTCGCAGACCCCGGCCGTAACGGCCAATCCCATATAGGCAAACAGCTCCATCCGAGACTGAGGCAGGATCCGCTCTGCGAGCACCTTCATAAACTCCCGCGACTTTCCCGGCGTCCGGCCAACACGGCGCAAATTGAACCATTGCAAGCTGCCCAAAGTCGCGGCGCCGACAAATGCCGCCAACAGGATCCGCCAAGGCCCGTGAATCACCAGACCCAACTCGTCGAGACTCAATCCGCGTGCCCACGCACGCCAGCCGACTACGGCTACCGCCGACCATTGAAAAGCGATCGTTGATGCGTATAACGCCAGCCGCTCTCGCCGGCCGATTTGCGGCAGGGCCATCAATTTCTGCAGTTTCAAACGTCCCCGCAGCGGCAACAGCACGCCGAGCACGGCAAAGATCAACCAGAAATCCCAGGGCATCCCGCGATAAGAACATGTTCAGAGTCGCGGCGCAACTTTTCCGCGGGACTTCTGTAGTTCGCCGTGTTACCACTGCAAGGCCCGATGCATCGCTATAATGGTACAAGTCCAACGAGGTGAATTCTTGGCATCACCAGTGAAGCTGACATCCATGGCAAAGGCGGCGGGTTGCGCCGCAAAATTGAATCCCGCAACGCTGGACGCCGTCCTGCGCAATCTCCCGCGGCAAACCGATCCGAACGTGCTCGTGGGTTTCGACACCAACGATGACGCGGGAATCTACCGAATCAGCGAGAACCTCGCGCTCGTGCAAACCGTCGATTTCTTCACGCCCATTGTGGACGACCCGTATCTCTTCGGCCAAATCGCCGCGGCAAATTCGCTGAGTGACGTCTATGCCATGGGAGGCCGGCCCATTTCGTCACTATCGATCGTCGGTTTTCCCGAAAAGGGCGATCCGGAAATTCTCGAACAGATTATTCGTGGTGGCCTCGCGAAAATGAACGAAGCCGAATGCAGCGTGATTGGCGGACACTCGATCCGCAACGAGGACATGCTCTTTGGGTACGCGGTCACGGGCCTAATTAACCCGGACCGCGTCTGGCGAAACGTGGGAGCCAAGCCCGGCGACGTACTGCTGTTCACTAAGCCTCTCGGAACCGGCGTCATAACCACAGCATTGAAGAAAGATCGCGCCTCCGCGGAATCGCTTGCGGCCGTCGTCGCCGCAATGGGCACCCTCAATGCCGCTGCAGCTGCGGCCTTGCAGGAGCTCGACGAGAAGTCGCAAGCCGCGAAACCCATCCATGCCGTCACGGACGTAACCGGCTTCAGCCTTCTTGGCCACGCCCGCGAAATGGCGCTAGGCGACCCAGCTCATGGTCTACAGCCCGTCTCTTTCGAAATCGACCACGCCGCGTTTGCTTATTTTCCCGGAGCGGTCGAAGCCGCCCGCGAAGGACACCTTTCGGGCGGCCTCAAAAACAATCGCGCGTTCATTGGAGAATGCGCCACGTTCCAGCCGAGCGTTTCCGCCGAATACCAGGATCTACTCTTCGATCCCCAGACTTCCGGCGGTTTTCTCGTGGCCATCGCGCCGGACTACGCGGATTCTGCGTTAGCTGCATTTGAGCGCCACGGAGTGGGTGGACGCCGCATCGGCCGCGTCGTCGCGAAAACGGCTCCATTGCTCAAAGTCCTCTGAAATCATAAATCTTGCCCGCCGTATCAAAAGAACGAGCATCATCGCTCACTGGAAAGGTGCTGCGTAGAAAAAACGAATGGACACGATCACCCACGGCATCGCCGGAGCGCTGATTGGCAAAGCAGTTTTTCGCGGCGAGGATATGTTCGCGCTAAAGCCCGTGAATCGCGGACGCATCATCACTTGGGCACTGATGCTCGGAGCAATTTTCCCCGATTCCGACATGCTTCGTGAATGGTTCTCGAGCAATCCGCTTCTGATTCTGACCTGGCATCGAAGCGTAACGCACTCTTTGGTGTGCCTGCCGGTCTTCTCGCTGCTTCTCGCGGCGCTAACACGTTGGTTTGTGCGCTGGCGCAAATGGGACGCGCCTTCGTTTGCTGGTCTGGCTGGAATCTACGCCGTCGGTATTCTCAGCCACATCCTTCTGGATCTCATCACGACTTTCGGCACGATGATCTGGTCGCCACTAAAATGGTCGCGGCCAGCTTGGGACTTGGTTTTCATCATCGATTTCACGTTCACTGCGATTCTTTTCTGCCCGCAAATGCTCGCCTGGGTCTATCGACAAGCCGAAGGCCTGCGCAATCGCGCCATCATCACCTGGTCTGTGCTGTCACTTCTATCACTCGGTGTCGCCGCATTATGGAAAAATGTCGGCGCGCCGATTTCTGCACAAACTGCCGTCCTCATTATTATGTTGCTCGCGGTATTTTTTCTTCTGCCGGCTACTCGAGGAAAAGGGCTTCGCGTTAGCTACGCTTCCTGGAATCGGGCAGGCTTTACCGCCGCAGTCCTTTATGTTGCAGCGGCGGTTTACGCGCATCGGGCCGCACTTCAGCGCGTCCAGGAATTTGCTTCGCTCTTTCATCTTCAGGTGGAATCCCTTGGCGCTCTCCCATTGCCTCCATCGCTTTGGCATTGGGACGGGCTCGTCAACACGCCGCATGGCGTTTACGAAGTCCGCCTGGATCTCAGCGAACCATCGTCTCTTGCTTCTATCGAGCATCGCTACTATCCCAACGCAATTCCGAATCCCTACATCGACGCAGCGCGACGTTTGCCGGAGGTACAAACCGTCTTATGGTTTGCGCGTTTTCCCGTCACACGCTTTCACAAAGAAGGCACGGACGCCATTGTCGAGATTTCCGACGCGCGCTTTCCGCAGGTGCGCAGAGATCGCCCCGCATCTTTTACATACCGAATAAAAATGGACGAATCCGCGAAGGTACTCTCTCAAGGATGGGTGCGGGATTAGGAATTTCGTAATTCGGGGAAACGTTCGAACGCACTGGAACTACTTTGCTTTGGCAGGATGAATCACTACCTGGCGCTCTTCTCCCATGCCAATGCTTTCCGTGCGCACCCCTGGCATTTCTTTCAACGCCAGATGCACGATGCGCCGCTCGCGCGAGGACATCGGATTGAGCCGAAAGGGCTGGTGGGAACTTTGCACGCGTTCCGCGGCCACGCGCGCCGTCATGCGCAACTCTTCGAAGCGCAAAGCGCGATACCCGCCGCTGTCCAGATGAATTTTTTCGTGGTAGGTCGGTTCCACCCGCAGCGCGCGAAACGCCAAGTGTTCAAGAGCCTTTAAGACTTCGGCGTTGCGCTCCAGCAAAATCTCTTTGTCGCGGCCGTCGAGATCGGCAATCACCTCAGCTCCGCCAGACGCATCCGCGGAAGGCGCCTCGATCGCCTGCACCTTCACCTTCAAATCCAATCCTGAAGCGCGCACCATTTCTTCCAGGAATTTGCGAAGCGCCTCGGCGGCGGCTTTCCTGTCGAGATGGCCATCCCGGATAAAGTCCTGTGCCATGGGCCTCCGTAGAACCTAGATCCTGCTCGCCAAATACGGCGATCCAGATGCTACTTCTTGCTGCGAGAAATCTGTTTCGCCGCTGCCGGCGCGGGATGCGTGCGGTTCAGATACCACTGCTGCACGATTCCCACCAGGCTGCTGGTGAGAATATATAACGCGAGTCCGCTCGAAAACGGAAAAATAATGAAGCTGCCCGCAAACATGATCGGCATGATCTTCATCATCTGTGCCTGTTGCGGATCCGCCGTGGTCATCGGCGTCATTTTCGAGACCAGGTACATGGAAACGCCCACCACGATCGGCAGTACGTAATAAGGGTCTTTCGCCGCCAGGTCCGAGATCCACAACCACTGCGCATGACGCAATTCAATTGCTCCGCGCAATGCGCTATTCAGCCCGAACCAGATGGGCATTTGCAGAAACATCTGGAAGCAGCCGCCCACAGGGTTAATCCCCTCGCGGCTGTAGATCGCCATCACTTCCTTGTTCATTTCCTGTTTCTTCGGGTCGTTCATTTTGTACTTCTTGTAGCGTTCCTGAATCGCTTTGATCTCAGGCGCCACGCGCTGCATCTTCAAGGTCGTTTTGTAGCTGGAAATGCGCAGCGGGAAGAGCAGCATGTTGATCACAAGCGTCAACACGATGATCGCCCAGCCATAACCGTGGATGTATTTGTGCAGCCATTTCAGACCATGGAAGAGCGGCTCGGCGATGAACTCCAAAAATCCAAAATTGACCAGCGCCTGCAGTGGCGGGCGCATCGCTTTCAAATCGTCATAATCTTTCGGCCCAACGTAGACGCGCAGCGCCAGCGGTTGCGTGGAAGTCGCCGTAGCAACTTCGGACACCGGCTCCTGCGCATCCTTTCCTTCGACCTGGGTCGTGCGCATCACTTTCCAATAGCGCGTTTCCAGCGAGCCAGAAGCAACGCCATTTGCCGGCAGAAACGCCGCTGCAAAATAGCGGTCTTCGATCCCCGCGTAGTCTTTGCCGCCCATCCAGACGCCCGGTCCCCATTTTTCCGGGCCTTCGAGTTTTTTGTAAGGCAGATCGGTCAGCTTGCCGCCTTCGTTGTAAAACGTGTACACGGTCTCGACCGGCACGGGATTTTGCACCGTCAAATCGCCGAATCCTCCCAGCCAGGCCAGCCCGGCTTTCACAGGAGAGCCGTTATACTTGACGGTCGTGTCTACGCGCACCACATACGAATCGTCAAACCGGAAATTCTTCGTCACCTCCAAATGGCCGTCACTCCAAGTCAACTGGAACTCCGCGGGAGCTTTGAGCACGCCTTCTGGAAGATTTGCTACGCTTCCCAGGATGTCCTTTTGAGGAGCTCCGAGGTGCGGAATTCCCGCGACGTACAATTCCGTATTCGCTTGCGTCTGCATCTGCTGGTCGTCGAGGACCAACGAGAACGGCCAACCGCCAACTTGCTCCGCCGCCAGCGGATGCACCACATCCAGCACGCGCTGCGGCTTCGAATCGTCCATGTACTTCTTCAGCTGCCAGCTTTTTACTATGCCGCCGCGATTTGAAATCTGCACGCGGTAAAGCTCGTTCTCAACCACAATCGTGCGCTCTTGCTCTGCTGCTTTCGGCGGCATCGCTGCCGCGTTGGAGGGCGCAATCCCGGTAGCAACTCCTGCGGGCGACGTCGGATTGGACTTAGCTGTCGAGTTGGAAGGCGAAACAGGAGCAGGTGAACTTGCAGCAGGATTTGGCACTGCCGGCGATGTGATCGCGGGCTTGTTGGCATCCGGCAAATTCGCTGGCGGCTTCGGCGCAAAAAACTTGGCCCACAACAGAATCACCGCCATCGAAAGAATCGAGGCGATCAGAATGCGCATCTCTGAGGAAAGTGGTTTTTTCTTTTGTGGCTCGCTCACGAATGAGCCTCTCTAGGAGTGACGCCGGATCGGCTCTTATCTAGTCCATCGGCGCCGGATTCCGGCTGCATCATTTCCGTTTTTTCCGGCACCGGGTCGTAACCAAACTTTCGCGACAAAGGATGGCATCGCAGCAGCCGCTTCAATCCTATCCACGACCCCCGCATCACGCCAAACCGCTCGATCGCTTGATACGCATACATGGAACAAGTCGGCTCGAACCGGCAGCTCCCTGCAAACAAAACGGACAAGTACGCTTTATAAATACGCAGCGCGGTCAGCGCCGCTTTCACCGCCACGGACTGCGGGTGCGGGACAGACTTCAGTCCGTCTCCTTCTTTTTCCACCTCTTCGTGATGGCTGCTTGTATTCATCGCCGCATTCACACACTCTTCATCAACCGCAACAAATCCGCGCTCAATCCCGCAAACTCCGCACGCCCCACGCTGCTCTTCGGATGAATCACAATGTCCCAACCCGCCGGAATTTCCTCGCGATGGCACCGCACAATCTCTCGCACGCGCCGCCGGATGCGGTTGCGGACTACCGCGCCGCCCAGCGCCTTTTTGATGCTGAAACCGAAGCGGCTCACCGGCAATTGGTTGGCGCGAAAAAAAACTGTGAAGTGGGAACTGGACCGGCGTT
The DNA here is from genome assembly GCA_963718785.1 of uncultured Acidobacteriota bacterium. Lineage (GTDB taxonomy): Bacteria > Acidobacteriota > Terriglobia > Acidiferrales > UBA7541 > Acidiferrum. The sequence continues at coordinate 1,280,070 of CAVQZW010000002.1, forward strand.
TCCCGGCGCGGTACACGGCATCGAATTCGCCGCGCCGCACCAGCCGCGCCTCGCGCGGAAACTCCAGGCGCCCGGGACTATTCGGGCGTGAGGCGATGGCGTCCCTTCTTGCGGCGTGCGGCAAGCACCTTGCGGCCGCCTACGGTCTTCATGCGCGCGCGGAATCCGTGCGTTTTTGAGCGGCGTCGTTTCCGCGGTTGATATGTGCGCTTTGGCAAAGCAATCCCCCTTTAGTGGCGCAGCCGCAAACCACCTGCATTGCGGCCGGTTCTCCCTGTAAACACAAAGCGACCGTCAAGCCGCCCAAGCGACAGGTATCGAATTTATAAGTGTAGTCGAGGGGTGAGCGCAGGGTCAAGAAATCGCATGTCGCGCTCAAAGAAGTTAGAATCGGAACTATGCCCCACTTGAGTTTGTTAGGTGATTCCATCTTTGATAATGCTCGCTACACGAGCGGAGGTCCGGATGTTGTCTCTCAAGTTCGAGGACTCCTGCCGTCCGGCTGGATTGCGTCCCTGCTGGCCGTCGACGGCTCCGTGACCGACAATATTTCTGAGCAGATGCATCGCCTTCCACACGGAACGACGCACCTCGTGTTGAGCGTCGGCGGAAATGACGCCCTCACGAACGCATCGCGGCTGGGCATTTCCTTGTTTGGTCTCCCGCTTGCCTCCACGCTGAACACAAGCGAGTCCTTGGTGGAAGTCCGCGAAGATTTTGCCACGAGATATCGTTCGGCAATCGATTCATGTATGCGCTCAGGTTTGCCTCTCGCGGTTTGCACGATTTATAACGGATGCTTCCCTGATCAGGCCTATCAGCGTCTTGCCTCACTCGGACTTGCCTTGTTCAACGACGTTATCCTCAGCGTTGCCATCGAGCGACGCCTTCCCATCATTGATTTGCGCCTTATCTGCGTCGATCCGCAGGATTATGCAAATCCGATCGAACCATCTTCCGCGGGCGGCGAGAAAATTGCGCGGGCAATCGTTGCCACTGTCGCAGGGAACAGCGCAACCGCTTATCGAACCGCGGTCTTTGCCTGATCCCACAATTACCGTGAAGCCTCGCGCACTTCCACCCCTCGAAACGCTTTCCCCTTCATGGACCGATTATGAACTGCTTGACTCCGGCGCTGGCCGCAAGCTCGAACGCTTCGGCGCCTTCACTCTCGTTCGTCCCGAACCGCAAGCTGAGTGGCCGCCCTCCCTGCCGCAAAAATCTTGGGACGCCGCTCATGCCATTTTTGCTCCTCAACCTCGTCAAAAAATGGCGAATGGAAATTCGCGCAACCCGTTCCACCTCGCTGGCCCATGCGCCGCAACAATCTCTCTTTCTGGGTCGAGCCCACTCCTTCCGGCCACGTCGGCGTTTTTCCCGATCAAGCCAGCCACTGGGATTGGCTTGCAGAGATCATCCAATCCGCCCCCGCACCACCAAAAGTTTTGTCGCTCTTCGGTTACACCGGCCTCGCCACTCTCGCCTGCGCCGCTGCGGGGGCGCACGTCACGCACGTGGACGCCTCCCGCAACGCCGTCAAGTGGGCGCGCGAAAATCAGGCGCTCTCACAGCTAGAAGACCGCCCCATCCGTTGGCTCGTCGACGACGCCCAATCTTTTGTCGCGCGCGAGCTCCGCCGTGGCCGCACCTACGACGGCCTCATTCTCGATCCCCCGCGCTTTGGTCGCGGTCCTAAAGGCGAGCTCTGGAAAGTCGAAGAGTCCCTGCCCGCCCTGCTCCGCCAATGCCGCAAACTTCTCTCTCCCTCTCCGCTCTTCGTTCTCCTGAACACGTACACCACAGTCCTCACGCGCGGCCAAACCACAACCGAAGCCGCCCAACTCCATTCTTATTTGCAGGAAATGCTCCCCGACTATCCGACCGCAACCACGATCACGTCCGGCGAACTATTCCTCGCCGACTCCGCCAAACAAAAAATCTCCACCTCTGTCTTCGCCCGCGCCCACATCCACCTGTAGTGGCGAGTCTTTAGACTCGTTCTTTCGACTTCGATCTAAGTGACGTTCTTCAACTTCTTATACTCATCGTACGCCGCCAAATACCGATCAACATCCTTCCGCAGCAAATAATACGGCGTCGAAAGCCGTATCTTCGAAGGCGCCCCTCCGCGAATCCGGATTTTCTTTTCTTTCCACATCCAGTTTTCCAGCTCCGGCATCGTCACCGGGGCAACGTTTACGGTCGCAATCGCGCACCGCATCGACGGCTCCGGCGACGTCCAAGACTCCGCCCCCCGCTTCACCATCTCCTTCAAAATATAATCCGCCATCATCCGGTGCCGTCGCTCGATGCGTTCCATCCCAATCGAATTCGCCAACTCCACCGCCGCGCGCAGTCCATAAATAATCGGCACATTCGAACTGCCAATCTGCTGAAATCGCAGCGCGCGAATTTTCGGGTCGTCCCATCCGCCTGTCACAATCGTGTTCCACACCCTGTCGATCACTTCATCGCGCACGAACAAAAAGCCCGATCCCTTCGGCGCTTGCAGCCATTTGTGCGGGCTCGACGAATACATGTCGCAGCCCAATTCCTTGATATTCAACTTCATCATGCCAATCACGTGCGCCCCGTCCACCGCGCTCAAAATCCCCTTCGAACGCGCCAGCGCGCAAATCTCGTTCACAGGAAGCACAACTCCGGTCACCGTCGTAATGTGGCTGAAGAAAATTAGTTTCGTTCGCGGCGTGATTGCATCATTAAACAAATTCAGCACTGCCGCCGCATTCGGCACCGGCTTCGGCAGCGTCACTTTCTTCACCACAATCCCATGCCGCTTCGCGCGCAAATTAAATCCTTGCTCGCCGCCCGGATGCTCCTGGTCCGTCATCAACACTTCGTCGCCTGCCTTGAAATCCAGACCGTTGCACATGTAGCAGTTGGCTTCCGTCGAATTCCGTACCAGCGCAAGCTCGTCGCGCGTCGCTCCAACAAAGGCCGCCAGCGGATCGCGCACCTGGTTCCAATCGCCATATCCCCAGATCGGATAGTCCTCCGGGTTGTCCTGCGCCATCCGTTCCGTATCGTTATACGTATCGAACACCGCCTTCAGCACCGGCGCCGGCGACGAGCCCACCGTCCCGTTGTTCAAATAGACTTCGTCCGCCGGAATCAAAAATTGTTTCCGCAGTTCCGTCCAATACGCTTCTTCATTCGAATCAAACAGCGAATGATCCGGCAATTTCGCCGGTGCCTGCTCCAGTAACTTCGGCCACGATGGTGACAAACTCAGCGAGCCAGCAACTCCGGCAGCTCCGGCTAGCGACGAAAAAAATCCGCGGCGATCCAGCATCATTTCCTCCACAGGTCCGTCTGCGCGGATTCTACTCGCCGCTCCGCAACTCAACAACACATCTTCTTGCAGTCTTCTGCGCGCATCCTTCGAACCAACGCTTGCGGCTCATCGCCAAGCGGATTAAGGTACTCGCAACCAAATTCACGGATCTCCCGAGGTAGCAGATATGATTCCTTTTCGTTCGACGCTGGCGCTCGCCGCATCTTCCCTTCTTATTTTTTGCGCCGTGCCCCGTTCCCTCGCGCAGGAAACCTCCCCCCAACAAACCAGCGGCACCAAACAATCCGCAGAAGCGCGCCTCGCCGCATCCGCCAAGCCCAAACCCTCCGGCCCCGCGCAAGACATCATCAACACGCTCACCGCCACGCACCGTTTCGAACAAGCCGCCATCTCTCCCGACGGCAAAAAAGTCGCCTGGGTTGAGGACATCATCAGTAAGGACGGCACGGCGTCAGGAGCCACTCGGATTTTCCTCAAAGGACTTCAGTCACCGGAGGAACCGACCCTCGTCACCGCTGCCGCAGAACGGAAGAGCGTGAGGGGTCCAAATGGAGAGCAGGGTATTGGTCTGGTCTATCGTCCACGCGCAGAGGGGGCCGTGGCTTGGTCCCCTGACAGCAATAAGCTCGCCTTTTTGTCCGACGCGGTGAAACCCGGACAACTGCAACTGTACGTAACGGATCTCGCGGATCACGGCGCCATGCATCGCCTCACCAACGTGAAAGGTTTCCTCGCCACTCCCGGCTGGTCCCCCGACGGCAAAACCATCGCCCTCCTCTTCACCGAAAACGCCACTCGCGCCGCCGGCCCGCTCGTCGCCGAAACTCCCGAAACCGGCGAAATCAAAGACTCCTTCTTCGAACAGCGCCTCGCCCTCGTCGATGTCGCCTCCGCCAAGCTCGATCAAATCTCCCCCGCCGACACCTACATCTACGAATACGACTGGTCCCCCGACGGCCTCCGCTTCGCCGTCACTGCCGCTCTCGGCAATGGCGACAACAACTGGTACATCGCCGAGCTTTTCACTCTCGACGCTGCCACCGGCCTCATGAAATCCATCTACAAGCCGCCTCTGCAAATGCAAATCGCCAATCCCGCATGGTCGCCCGATGGCCAGCGCATCGCCTTCATCGGCGGCCTCATGAGCGACGAGCCCAGCGTCGGCGGCGACATCTTCACCATCTCCGCCGCCGGCGGCGAAGCCACCAACATCACGCCCGACATGAAAGCTTCCGCCAGTTGGCTCACCTGGACGCCAGGAGGCGGCATTCTCTTCGGCGAATATCTCGAAGGCGATTCCGCCCTCGCCACCGTCAACCCCCTCGACGGCACTCCTCCGTTCCAATTGTTTCGCAACGCGGGCCAGCTAACCGCCGGCGCCTGGGGCGTCAATCTTTCTCTCTCCCGCGATGGCAACTCCTCTGCCGTCATCCGCAGTTCGTTCAGCACGCCGCCCGAAGTCTGGGCTGGCCCCACCACGCAATGGACGCAAATCACGCAGCGCAACAAATCCATCAAGCCCGGCTGGAGCGAAGCCAAGAGCCTCCATTTCAAAAACGGCGGCTACGAAATTCAAGCCTGGCTTCTCTACCCGCGCGATTTCGATCCCAGCAAAAAATATCCGCTCGTTGTCCGCGTTCACGGTGGGCCTGGCCTCGGCGTCCTCTCGCAATGGCCCGATACTTCCGACTACTATTCGCCTCTAGCCGGCGCCGGCTATTTCGTTCTCCAACCCAATCCGCGCGGCAGCTTTGGAGAAGGCGAAGCCTTCACGCGCGCCAACGTCAAGGACTTCGGTTATGGCGACTTCAAAGACATTATGGCAGCCGTCGACGCTGCCATCGACGCCGCACCCATCGATCCCAACCGCCTCGGCATCTGCGGCTGGAGCTATGGCGGCTACATGACCATGTGGGCCGTCACGCAAACCAATCGCTTCAAAGCCGCCATGGCCGGCGCTGGCCTCTCCAACTGGCAAAGCTACTACGGCGAAAATCTCATCGATCAGTGGATGATCCCGTTCTTCGGCAAATCCGTTTACGACGATCCCGACGTCTACGCCAAAAGCTCGCCCATCAATTTCATCAAGCACGCCAAAACGCCAACGCTCATTCTGGTCGGCGACAGCGACGGCGAAGTTCCCGCCCCGCAATCCTACGAATTCTGGCACGCCCTCAAAACGCTCGGTGTCGAAACCCAGTTTGTCGTCTACGAACACGAAGGCCACATGTTCGCCAGCCCCAAACATCGCCGCGACGTCGTCGAGCGCACTCTCGCCTGGTTCGATGCTCACATGAAATGAGCTTTTTTCGCCTCAGCGCGGTTTGCCCGTCTGGCGGCCCGTGGTTGGCGTTGGCGCTAAATATTTACCTTTTCACAAAATTTTGTAACCGTCCGCCCTTCCCGCACGTCCCATTCCCCAAAAGCGGGTGTTGGCCGACCTATCGTATCTACGGAAAAGCTGTCTCGTTGGGCCGTTGCCGGGATTTCTCTTGGTGCATCTCGGCCAGGGGGCTACAATCTCTCCTATCCCCGGCATCGGCTCAACGGACGGCAAACGTGATCGGTTTCTTCAAGAATCGCTTCTCTCGTAGCGGCAATCCGGGGCAGTCCTCCACTCTGGGCACTCTCGAATTCGAATTGATGGAAATTCTCTGGTCTCGCGGCGAATCCACGGTTCGCGACGTCGTCCAGAAGCTCAGCCGCCCGCTCGCCTACACCACCGTGATGACCACCCTCGATCGCCTCTTCAAAAAGGGCCTTCTCGACCGTCACAAATCCGATCGCGCCTTTGTCTATTCGCCGCAACTCTCTCGCCCGGAATGGGAACGCCACCGCGCCGGCAATCTCGTCGCCGGTTTCCTTTCCGGCCCTCATCCCTCTCGCGAACTTCTGCTTTCTTGCTTCCTCGATGCCGTGGGAGAACACGACGCTGCACTCCTCGACGAACTCGAAAAAAAGGTCCGCAGCCGCCGCAGGGAGCTTCTCCGTAAGGAACAGTCATGATTCTTCCTTACCTGTTGCGGTTGACCTGCCTTTGCTTCGCCTCTTTTTTTGTTCTTAACTCCGCGGCGGGTTTGCTCATCCGTTTCATCTCCCAATCCGCTATCCGTTATACGGAATCGAAATCGCCACGCTCCGCCGCGCGGTTTCTTATTATTTTGCGTCTGCTTCCTTTTGCGCTCGCTGCTTTGTTCGTCTTGGCTCTCTGTGTCCCCAGCTATCTCTGGCTCGAGCCCGCCGCTGCCCCCGAACGCGTCGGGCTTGTTCTGTGTCGTCCTCGGTCTGCTCGGCGCCGCAACCTGGCTTATTTCCATTGCGCGAGCTGCCTATTCCCTCGCCGCCTCTTCACGCCACAATCAGCTCTGCCGCCTTGCCGGCGAGGAAATCCGCGTGCCTGGAGAATCTTCGTCGCTGGTCATCGTCGAAAACGCAGCCCCCCTTCTCGCCTTGTCTGGTCTTCTTCGTCCGCGCCTCCTTATTTCGCGCAGCGTGTTTCACGCCCTTTCCACCGAAGAACTCGACACAGCCCTCGCCCACGAGCAGTCCCACCGTCGCTCGCGCGACAATACCAAGCGCTTCCTCCTCCTTCTTGCTCCGGACATCTTTCCTTTTGTCCGTTCCCTTCGTGCCCTTGAATTCACATGGTCTAAATACACGGAATGGGCCGCCGATGACGAAGCGGCCGCAGGCGACTCCCATCGCGCCGTCTCTCTTGCCGCTGCTTTGGTTCAAGTCGCGCGCATGGGTTCAGCCCCGCGCCTTCCCTTTCTTACGACCTCGCTTCTAGCCTGTGATCGCGATCTCTCTTCCCGCGTCGATCGCTTGCTGCGAGCCGTCCCCAGCGCCCGTACTGCTTCAGGCTCCGCACCCCATCGACTCCGCCTGCCTGGTTTCTTCTGGCAGGCGGCCTCACCGCCTTGCTGCTCGTCCCATTCGCCCTCTCGTCCGTCCACGAACTTCTCGAACTTCTCCTCCACTAATTTGTCTTCCGCGCGAGGAAAACCACCCTTAAGTCTCCTCAGGGAGTGGCGCTTGCCTCATGCTCCGCCCCCTCTACGACCCGTGGTAGTACTCCCTCTCCCTCCAGTAGCCTATTGCGCGCCATGAAAACCCCTTTCCTAGCAACGCACATACGCCTTCTGTGGTGCATCGCGCTCATATCTTTCGTCCTTCTGCCGGTCCAATCGTCCGGGCAAAATCCCCGTGGCACGCTACGCGGCACTATCGAAGATCCGTCCGGTGCGGCTATTCCTTCCGCGAAAATCGTCGTCCATGCCGCTGACTCTCCTTTTCAACGAGAGACCACTTCCGACAGTCGCGGTGAATTCAGCGTCGAAGATCTTCTCCCGGGCACCTACCACGTTGTTGTAAACGCCAAGGGATTTGCGGAGGCCTCTTCTGACGTAAGAGTAGTCGTCAGTTCCGTGCGAGAAGTCCTCGTCCGCCTCAAGCTCCAGCCTCTCGAGCAGCAGACCATCACACTCGATGGTGAGCCTGCCACATTCACTACCCAGCCCATCGACCCTTCTAGCACGGTACATCAGACGGTCATTTCCTCCCAGGATCTCGACACCATTCCTCTCGCTGCGCGCAGCTTCGCGAATATCGCCTATTTGGCACCCGGCACGGAGCCCGTGGAGCCTTCCGATCCCACGAAAGCTCGTATCACCGCGGTCTCCACCGGAGGCAGTTCCGGTCTGAACAACGAAGTTTCCGTGGACGGCGTCGACAATTCCGATGATTGGATCGGCGGCTTCCTGCAAAATTTCTCTCCCGAATCGATTCAGGAGTTCGCCTTTCGCACCGCCCAGCAAGATGCGGACAGCGGCCGCACCACTGCTGGTTCCGTTATCCTTAGTACAAAGGCCGGAACGAACTACTGGCATGGAGACGAAGCGTTCTACGAACGCGCCGCCTCCCTCAACGCGCGCTTCCCGATTGAAAATCCCGCTCCCAATCCGAAGCAGCCCTTCTCTCGCCAGAACTACGTCGGCACACTCGGCGGTCCCATCATCAAAGATAAGGTCTTCATTTTCTCGTCATTCGAGTACGTCCACGAAAACGCGAGCATAGCTTTTAGTCCCGACAGCCAGGATCAATTCAACGCCCTGGCGTCGCTCGCCTCTCAAGGTCTTGTCAGCGTTGGCGGAACATCGGTCACTTCTATTCCAGTTCCTTCCAGCCTCGTCATCCCGTTCCGCGATTACCTCGGCTTGGTTCGCTTCGACTGGGTTCAATCGAGTTCCTCGCATTGGTTTCTTCGCACTGCCGCCGATAGCTACACAACGCACAACGCGCTCGTTCAGCAAGCCACGCTTCCCTCCACCGGCACCACCGCGCATAACAATTATTTGAATATAGCCCTCAGCAACGAGCATTCGTTCGGGCCGACCTGGGTGGGGACTTTCGTTTTTGGCGCGAGCCTTTTGCATCTTACACAGACACGCAATTCCGATCTTGGCTTTGCCCTCGCCTTTCCTTTCAGCTCAACTTCTGCCACCACTTCGGGTTTTGAAACTTTCGGCGACCAACAATTCGTCACGGCGATCACGGCTTTTCCCGTTCTCCGCAATCAGGAAAAATACCAACTCCGTTACGATGTGGACCACGTGGCAAGCACGCACGACTTACGCTTCGGCGTTAACTTCATCCACGAGCCGGTGATGAGCGGCGCGCTCACCGCCAATGCAGAAAATCTTGTCGCGCTCGTTCTGAATCCTACGGACTACACGGCGAATGCCGCGAGCGAACAGCAATTTGCCAACGATCTGACGGTGTGCTCCGCAACACCTTCTCCGAATATCACCCCTGGAACTTCGTGCACAGCTACACCTGCGGGCGACGGCAGCTTTTCGCAAAATGTGCAACGCCTCGGACTCTACGCGCAGGATTCTTGGCGAGTCACGCGGAAGCTCACTGTGAATTACGGGCTGCGTTACGACACAACGTATGGATTGTTCATCGCTTCCGGCCACGACCAGAGTTTCAATCCCGCCCTCACTGGAAACGCCATCATCGCCGGAATTCCTCACGACTATCGCAAAGCATTTGCGCCGCGCGTTGGAGTTGCTTACAGCCTGGACTCATCAGGAAAAACAGTTCTTCGCGGCGGCTTCGGACTTTATTACAACGACCTCGCGCAGAACGGATGGGTGGAAGCCTTCAACGCGGTCAACAATTTCAATATTGCAGAATGTATCCGGGCCGCCGTCGCTGATCGATCCGAATTACCACACGCCGTACGCGATCCACGCCACCGGCGGCGTCGAGCACGCCTTCAACGCGAACTGGACTTTGAGCGCGGACTTCACGCTGGAAACCGGCATGCACGGCTACCGGCGCTACGATTATGCCAGCGGCATTTCCGTATTTCGCAGCGACAACCGCTCCAGTTACAAAGCGCTTTCGCTGCATCTGCAAGGGAACGTGGCGAAGCGGCTGAGTCTTGTCGCCAATTACACGCTGTGCTTCCGCGAAAACTTGGGGATGCGTACTCGGCGAGCTTTTCGATTACGTCAACGGAGTTTGCGACACTTCGAATCCGTTTGGTCCCGGCGACTACGGACCTTCCGGAGAAGATGTCACTCATCGCGGTGTCGTTGCGGGAACTTTCCACGTGCCCGGCGGCTTCGAAGTTACGACTTTGATTCAGGCGGAAAGCGCGCGGCCCTTTGTGATCACGACCGCGGATAACAGCGCGCGCATTTCCGTAAACGGAGTGCCCACTTCTCTCGATGAATTTCGCGGGACGCCATACATTCAGGCTGACTTACGCGTCAGCCGGCCGTTCCGGTTTCACGAAAACTGGAACGTCTCGCCGTTCATCGAATTCTTCAACCTTTTCAACCGCAACAATCCGGGCGCGAACTTTGTGACCAACGTTGCGGCGTTGCCGGTCCCTGCGGCGCAGACGGCGTCCGGCAATGTGACGGAGCATTTGCGCAAACGCGTCATGCACCACAACTACGCCGGTTAAGCGGCTAAGCCAATTCGCCATCCCTGCCGGTGGGCTTGGCGATTTCTTTGGTCCTGGCACTACCGTCGGGATTCCCTTTGCCGCCCAGGTCGGCGTGCGGCTTACGTTCTAGCAGTTGGCCGGACAGCCAGCGTTTCCGTAACCAAGTCTAAGCGCTGGCTGTTCGTCCCATTGGAACCGAATCTCCTCGTCTTACTTCCACTACATCGACGCGCGATTGTACCGGCCGTGGATGCGCATTTCGATGAGGTCATCGATCGACGGATCCTTGTAGCCGTGGGCGCGGACTTCTTTGACGAAATCGGCGTCGACGCCGTGAATGCGCATCGCTACCAGTTGATCGGGCGAAATTTTCGCGTAGCCGGCGTCCTTCATGCTGCGCACAAATTCGGGGCTGACGCCGTGAATGCGGAAGGCTACCAGGTCGTCCGACGAAATATTCTTCTCCACAAGCTGCTGGATTTGTTCCGTGAATTCGGGGCTGACGCCATGAATGCGGAACGCTACGAGCTGGTCCACGTCGAGTTTTCGGCCGAGCAGAGCACTCATGGACTTGACGAATTCGGGGTTGGCGCCATGGATGCGCATGGCGACGAGGTCATCGGCGGAAACATCTTTCGAGACGGTTTCGCGAACTTCGCGGACAAATTCGGGAGAGACGCCGTGGATGCGGAAGGCGACGAGTTCGTCGACGGAGAAGCGTTTGCCGAGGAGCGCGTTGATTTCCTTGGTGAATTCGGGACTGACGCCGTGAATACGCATGGCGACGAGATTGTCAGGATCCGGTTTTTCCGGAAGAAGATCGATCATGGCGCGCGCGAATTCCGGCGAGACGCCATGGATGCGGAAGGCCAGGAGATCGTCGGTGCTTAGATTCTTGTAGCCGACGTCGGCCATGTCTTTGACGAACTGGCGGGAGACGTCCTGCATGGCGAAGGAGAAGAGCTGTTCTTGCGTGAGGCCGGAGTAGCCGAGCTGTTTAATTCCCGAGACGTAATCGGCGCTGGAGGCAAAGGAAAATTTGCCGCTGCCGTAGCCGTCGCGGAAACGGCCGTCAAAGCTCATCGTGCCGGCGTCGCGGCGCAGCTCGAAGTGGACGGGCGTGTCTTTCGCGGTGGCGATGCTGGCGTCGAGGCCGGCGAAGTCGCTGATTTTGTGGGTGTTGCCCCAGGAGCTGTGGTGGCCCCAGCCGGAGGAGCGCTCGACCTCGAGATTGAAGCAGCCGCAGGCGGAACCTTCGTTGAATTTGGCGGACCAGTCGCCGTGAATGGAGTCGTCGGCAGCGGTGCGAGGAACGCGCGCCGTCAAGAGCAGCCGTCATCAGGATTGCCGCTGCGAGCCACAGGGTGAATTTACGCATAGAACTTACCTCCGCACCTGTGAAGACGTGGGAGAGGGGAGATTGTTCCATGGTCGAATGGGGAAAGGGCGAAATTCGAAAATGGAAACTCGAAATTCGGCCCCCCACCCCGGGTGTTTTTCGTAAGAGTGGCAAACAAAGGACTTATGCTTGACGCGGCGTCAAAATTCGCAGACACGGAATCTAGAGTGGCTGTGTTTTCAGCCAGTTGCGGGCGTTGCTGTGCGTGACGCGGCGGGCAAAGAGGCAGCGCGGCGAGCGGATACGAGAGACCCTTCCCCCTCCCCTGTTTTTTGCAAGAATGTGATTCGATGGGAGTTAGAGGGATGCGGTGTGCGAAAGATCTGATTCTAAAGGGGGTAGCGGTGAAGGCAAGGCGCGACAGGAATTTGGGTTGAAGTAAAAGACCCTCACCCCGGGTGTTTTGCAAAAGAGTACGAAAGTTATAGATAGGAAAGGAGTTGTGGGAACACTCTTTTCGGAAGAGTGCGCAAGAGTTTGAAAAAGAAGGGTTTAACTTGTCACTATTTTGGGGAAAGAGTGAAAAGAGTGCGCGAGGTGACGGCTTCTGCTTGAGCGGCGGAGCCGAGGTGTTTTTGCGTGGGGATTTTAACGCAGAAGGCACAGAGTTCGCTGAGGGGAGAGGGAGGTAGGGGAAATCGTTATGGGAATCGGATGAGGGGCTGGTCTGCGAGGCAAACATGAAGGATTTTAGCATGAGATTGGCGAGGATGTTAAGTAGTTTACAGGGAATAGTCGAAATCAGGGGTTGAACGGCGATTTGCGGGGGTGAAACGGTGAGGCGGTTGAGGCGACGCAAGCTTTGGTCGGGAATGTAGCGGGCGGAAGAAGAGAACGGCCCCCCTTTGCAAAAAACGGGATGGCCTTGCCGCCCCGGGTTAGCTGTTGTGTTAGCGAGGGCGGCGGGGCGGGCGAAATTGGGGTGCATCACTCAGAAGTGAGTGGGCCATTTACGGGCGGCGTGGAAGACGCGGAGGATTTCGACGGCGTTGGCGCGGACGCGGTAGGGGAGGATGTAGGGGGTGTTGGGGATGACGAGTTCGCGGGTGCCTGGGACGCGGCCGGGGCGGCCCATGGCGGGGTTCCTGGCTAGCAGTTCGGCGGCGCGAAAGATTTCTTGAACGAAACGGCCGGCGGCGGCGGGATTGTCTTTGGCGATGTAGTCGGCAGCGGCTTCGAGGTTGGCGAGGGCTACCTGAAGCCACTTAACGCGCACGGCGCGACCACTTCTTGGCGACGCGCTTTACTTCGGATCTCGGTTGCAAACTCGCCGCGATCGGCTTCGGCAAGGGCTTTGTGTATTTCTTCGATTTGCCAACTATTGAGGTCAACGTAATCGCGGATGGCTTCGGCCGCGAGGAAAGACCGGGAGCGGCGAGTGGCGCGGGCGAGTTTATCGAGCTTGCCGGTGAGGCTGCCGTCCAGGCGGAGGGTTACGATTTTTTGGGACGCCATGCATGCCTCCCGATTACAACAGATTACATTGTACTCGCAAGCCTGGAGATTCGCGAGTTCCAGGATAGAGAGAGGAATGATGGGCGGGCGGAAAGAGATAAGGATAACGCAGAGGCGCAGAGTCAACAGAGGTGCGCGGAGAAGAGGGCACGATCCTTCGAAGCTCAGGATAAATGAATCGTGCCCCTACAAGAGGGCGGGGCTATTCGCTGGATGTCAGAGGGATTTGATGGCGGGGGAGTTGGGTTTGGCGATGGATTTCCAGTCGAGCGATCTGGTTTGCTGGCCATCGGTTAGGACTAGCTTTTCGACGGCGAGTTCGCCTTCGAGGACTTGGATGGTGAGGCTCTTGGCGTCGAGGGTGATGGTGCCGAAGCCGGAGGCTGCGGAGAAAAAAGTTTTGAAGGGACGGATGACGAGCTGGGGGCCGAACCAGAGAGTGCGCTGGACGGCAGAATACCGGAAGCCAGAGAGAGCGGCGAGCAAGGCATAGCTGGACATGGCGCGGGCGTAGTAGTTGCCGCACTCGTATTCGTTCCAAGGATTGCGGATGCGGCCGTCATAGCGGGTGCGCATGGCTTTGACGATGGTCAGACCTTCCTTGACGAAACCTTCTGCGATGAGATGCGAGGCGACATGGTATTCGATGCCGGTCCAGACTTCGTCTGAGTAGACGAAGGGCAAAGTGGGTTTGCCACCGCGAGGCCAAGTGCACAGGAGCAAGCCGGGTTCGTGGCCCATGGCGTAGCCGGGCCGTTGCGCGTTGGCGTGCTGGCTGAGGTCGGTCTTGAAATTATTTTTGAAGATGGCCTGGAGCGTTTTGCGGACGAGTTCATGGTTCAGCGGAGTGTCGATGCCGTAGATGCGAGCCATCCAGGCGCCGATGACGCCGTCGGAGAGGCATCCGTTTCCATACTGATATTTTGGGCCTTCGCGTTTCAGAAGTTTCTGCATTTCGCTGCTAGAGTCGTCGACCTGGGCGATCATGGCGGCGAAGGAAGTGTCGCGTAGATCGGTGTATTGAACTTTCTGCTGGAAATAGTCGCCGTTGAAGAGATGCTCTTCCATAAAGTGCGCGCAGCGATGGGCGAGATCGCCGTAGAAAGCCGCGTCTTCCGTTTGATGGAGAGCGGCGGCCATTTGCGCCATAGCAGAGAGAGCGCCGAGGTAGATGCTGGTGCACATGCCGTCAGGACCCCAGAATTCAATGTCGTAGGTATTGTGATGAGGCTCGAAAAGGCCGCCGCGGTGATCGGGATCCCAGGTGCGAATGCAGTAGTCTAGGCTGCGTTTCGCGAGGGGATAGATTTTCTTCAGCCAGTCCATGTCGCCGGAAATTTGCCAGTCACGAAAGACTTTCATGATGCCGCCGAGTTGGCCGTCGGAAGCGGCGTGATAGTCGTGCTTGACCTGACCTTCCGGGAGCGCGGAGCGAAACGTGACGTGGCCATTTTCATCCATGGAGCGGAGCAATTCCGATTCGCGGAGGGTGCTCTCGAGGCGGGGGAAAAGATGAGGAAAGGCTTGCGCATAATTCCAGACGTGCGTGCAGGAGCCATGGCAACAGCCACCATCGGGGAAACATCCTTCCCAGCCCCAGAGATCGCCGTTTTCGAGACGGAGGACGGTGGGAGATTTGAGGATGGCTAAATTTGCGGAAACGGCGTCGAGGACGTGCGCGGGAAGGGTGGAGGAAAAGAGGGCGTCTTGGAACGCAACGGTGCGCGCGCGCAAGGAAGAGTAATTCTTGTCGACATAGAGGGCGACTTCGCGGGCGTCGTTCCAAAGCGCGGCGTAGTAAGGGCGCCAGAGAGGAGGATTTTCTTCGGGGAAAACGCGGCAGCCTGGGGCGCCTTGGGGCTCGAGTGGATGGAGTGCGCCGGCTTGTTCGTAAGAATTCGGAAAATGCCAGGCAATGAGGATCGGATGAGTATGGGATTCGCCGGAGGCCAGGGTGCCCTCGATGAGAATGGAGCAGCCGTTGCGGCCGCTGGTATCAATTTTATTGGAGCCTTCGTTGGCGGTGAATTTACCGGTGGAGACTTCGCGCCAGAGTGCGGAGAGAGAGTCGAATTCCCAGCCTGGGCTGCGGAGCCACATGCCCTTGATGCGGGGCGTTGTGCCGATGGCGATGAGGGCGGCGCTGCCAAAGCCTTCGGCGTTGGGTTTTTCCAAATTATGAAGAAATACGCCGCGGCTGGGGATGACGGTGTTGAGACTATTGGATTCCTCTCCGCTGCATCCGGGAGCGAAATGGGAAATATGGTAGGAGAATTCGTAGTCGACGGGATGTGGGGAAGTGTTGTGAAACGTGTATTCGAGAATGGCGCAGGGTAAGCCGGAATTCTTGTCATCGAGAGGAATGAAAGGGTTCCAGGCGTTGAGAGTGACGTGCAACGGGATGGAGAGATCGGTGATCTGTGCTTCGCCAAAAGGATATTCGCCTTTGAAAACACACTTCTGAAAACGCGGGAAGCCTTCGAAGCCACCGCGGCGGTAGCCCTCACCCTGGAGGCCCTGGTCGTAAATTTTGAAAATGGGGAATGGACCTTCGACGAGTTTGGTGATGGGAGTGGCGCCTTTGATATGAAGGATGGCGAACGCGGCTTTGGAGGGAGCGTAGCCCTCGGGTAGCGCCGTCGTGGAAGGATGATTCCCGATAGAAAAATCCTGAAGCCCGCCGTAGCCATTGAGGCAGATGCAGCCGGCTCCGATGCCTCCGAGCGGCATGGCGATTTGGGCGGCTTTGTCGGCGGTAAAAGTGCGTTGCGGCCCGAGCGAGAAAAGTTCTTCTGATGAATATGGGAGCGCGTCTGAGACCTGGGTGGCGGGCGCATCGACAACTGGTGGTTTCGCCGGGCTTCCTGCTAGAGGCACGGCGACGCCGAGAGCGGCGGAAGACGTGGTGACCAAAAACTCTCTGCGAGAGGGCTTATCCAAGGGCGACATGCAACCTCCTATTTGGGGTCAGCGCGAGCGACGAACATATGCTAACCGCGGATGAGCGGTTGGCAGCATATCCCTGATGTGGCTCCGATATCTACGGAAGCGCGGCGGAGTGGGCGCGGAATCTGTGAAGCCAGGATAGCGGAAGGTTTTGATGGCGGGAGGGGTCTATAGTAGGCTCACGGCGTTATTGAGGGAGCGAAATAAGATGAAGACGAGAGTGCGATTGAGTGTGATGGCAGGCGCGGCAATTTTTTTGTTGGCGGTGTGGGCGAGGGCGGCGGCTTTGCCGCAGGCGGGCGGGGGAAAGTTTGAGGTGTCGTTTCCGGCGGCGGTGCATGCGGGGGCGATCACGGGGCGGGCGTTTGTGGTGATTACCAAGAGGGAAAAGCCCGAGCCGCGGCTGGTGGCGGGCGATCCGGGAGACGGCGGGCCGTTGTATGGCGTGGACGTAAATGGGCTGGCGCCGGATGCGGCGGCGGTGATTGATGCGAACACGTTTGGCGCGCCGGTACACAGCTTGCGGGACATTCCGGCGGGCGATTATTACGTGCAGGCGATTTTGAATATTTATACGGAGTTTCATCGCGCGGATGGGCATACGGTCTGGTTGCACATGGACCAGTGGGAGGGGCAGCACTTCAATCGTTCGCCGGGAAATTTGTATAGCGATGTGCAGAGAGTGCATCTCGATGCGGCGGCTGGCTATGACGTGAAGCTGAGTTTGACGAAGGTGATTCCGCCGGTGGAGATGCCGAAGGACACGGCGTGGGTGAAACACGTCAAGATACAGAGCGAGATGCTGACAAAATTCTGGGGGCATCCGATGTATCTCGGCGCGACGGTGCTGCTGCCGAAAGGGTACGACGAGCATTCCAATGCGTATTATCCGCTGATCATCCAGCACAACCATTTCAATTTACGGCCGCCGTTTGATTTTTCAACGGAGAAGCGGCAGCTCCCAGAGCAGCTGCGCAAGTCACTGGACAATTTGAACAAGGAATCCGGCTACGAGTTTTACGAAGCGTGGAATTCGGACAATTTCCCGCGAATGATTGCGGTGACACTACAACACCCGACGCCGTACTACGACGATTCGTATGCGGTGAACTCAGTGAATAACGGCCCGTATGGGGACGCGCTAGTGAAGGAGATGATTCCGTATCTGGAGACGCATTTCCGGATCATCGCGAAGCCGTATGCGCGAGTGCTGACCGGAGGTTCGACGGGCGGATGGGAGTCGCTAGGCGCGCAGGTGTTTTATCCGGATTTTTTTGGCGGGACGTGGACGCTGTATCCGGACTCGATTGACTTTCGCGCGTACGGAACAGTGAACGCGTATGAGGATGACAATGCGTTCTGGGAGCCGGGGCATACGTGGATTCAGGTGCCGCGGTACATCATGCGCACCGACGAAGGGCAGGACGAAATCACGATTCAGCAATACAGCGAGATGGAAGCCGTGTTGGGGAGTCGCAACCGGTCGGGGGAGCAGATTGAGATTTGGGACGCCACGTATGGGCCGATGGGAGAGGATGGGTATCCGAAGCCGCTGTGGGATAAGAAGACCGGGAAGATCGATCACAGCGCGGCGATTTACATGCAGGATCATGGGTACGACTTGAGTTACAACATTCGAACGAATTGGGCGACGCTGGGGCCAAAGCTGAAGGGGAAGATTCACGTTTACGTTGGAGACATGGACAACTTCTTCTTGAACTTGGCGGTGTACAAGCTGGAAGAGGAGATGAAGAAGCTGACGAATCCGGCTTGTGAGTGCGATTTTCAGTATGGAAGGCCCATGAAGGGGCATGGGTGGCAGCCGACTACTACGGCGAATTTGGTGAAGCGGATGGCGGAGCATGTGGAGAAGAACGCGGAGGGAGAGGATACGAAGCAGTGGCACTACTGAGGATATGAGGTAGAGGAAGTAGAGGAGGTAAAGGAAGTAGAGGAACGGAGCTTGGCGCATCCGTGCTTCCGACGAATTGCGCGGTATGCTGGTGGAGTAGGAATTTCGATTGGGGATTATTGGGGATTTGAGATAGGCCATGTTTGAAAACCTGACAGAGAAGCTGCAACGGACGTTTAAGAATTTGCGCGGGCAGGGGAAGCTCACGGATGAGCACCTGGACATGGCGTTGCGGGAGATTCGCGAGGCCTTGCTGGAAGGCGACGTGAACGTTGGCGTTACTGATGAGCTTTTGGCGAATATTCGGAAGCAGGCGCTGGGAAGCGAAGTGATGCTGCAGCTCTCGCCGGACCAGCAAGTGGTGAAAGTGGTGCGCGACGAGCTTTCGGCGATGCTAGGGAAGCATGCGAAACCTTTGTTTGCGTCGAGGCCACCGTCGGTGTGGATGATTGTGGGGTTGCAGGGATCCGGTAAGACGACAACTACAGGAAATTAGCGAAATGGCTCGTGCAGCATGGGCACAGGCCGCTGGTGGTTTCGACGGACGTGTACCGGCCGGCGGCGCGAGAGCAGTTGGCGCAAGTGGCGAAGGCGGTGGGAACGGCGCTGTGGCCGGGTGCGGGGACGGATAAGCCGCTGGAGATTGTGAAGGGCGCGATTCGAGAAGCGAAGCTTTCGGCGAGCGACGTGATTCTGGTGGATACCGCCGGGCGTTTGCACATCGACGACGACTTGATGAACGAATTGAGCATGCTGAAGAAAGAGCTGCAGCCGAGCGAGATTCTGTTTATCGCGGACGCGATGATTGGACAGGACGCGGTGCGGTCGGCGGGAGAGTTTCACAAGCGGCTGGGACTTACCGGGGTGATTCTGACGAAACTGGACGGCGATGCGCGCGGCGGGGCGGCGCTTTCGATTGGGAAAGTGACCGGAGCGCCGGTGAAGTTTGTGGGGCTGGGCGAAAAGTACGACGCGCTCGAAGGATTTTATCCGGAGCGGATCGTTTCGCGTGTGCTGGGGATGGGCGACATCATGTCGCTGATCGAGCGGGCGGAGCAGACCGTTGACCGGAAGGCCGCGGCGGAACTCGAGCGCAAGTTGCGCAAAGAGGGGTTCACGCTGGAGGATTTCCGCGACCAGTTGAAGCAGATTCGCAAGATGGGGCCGCTGGAGCAGTTGGTGGATATGCTGCCGAAGATGGGGCCGCTGCAGAATATTCCGAAAGACGCGAAGGTGGATGAGGGGAAGCTGAAGCAGGTCGAGGCGATCATCAACTCGATGACGAATCAGGAGCGGCAGGACCATAATATTATTGATGGGAAGCGGCGAAAGAGGATTGCGAAAGGCAGCGGGACGACGGTGCAGGACGTGAATCAGGTTTTGAAGCAGTACCTGCAGATGCGGACGATGATGAAGCAGTACGGCGCGATGGCGGCGCGGACGAAGTTGAAGGGGCTGGGCAAACTTGCCGGTCTTAACTGACGATTGCGTTTATTCCGTAGGCTTTAAACTCAAATAAAGATCGGCAGTCTTCACGGCTAGCGCTTCTGGATCGAGATCGGTGCGATTGCAGAGAATGATGATGGTGAGATGGTCAGCGGTGAAGCGCTCGATGACGGTGCGGAAGCCCATGGTGCTTCCGGTGTGCCACATGCGCGGATGATCTTTATAGGGATCGAGGAACCAGCCGAAGCCGTAAGAGACGGGCTTGCCGGGATGCAGGTTGTCGTCGTTGGGCGCAGTGGGCCAAAGGGTGGGCGAGCCGTTGGCTAATTTTGCGGGGACGAGCGCTGGGGCCATTTCGTCAGCGGTGAGGAGAGTGTGATTACGCAGGGCATCGTCCCACTTGGCTAAATCATCGAGATTGGAATAGATGCCGCCGTCACCCAGCGTGGCGGACGTGGAGCTTTGGTCGGTCTCCTTAAGCGTATCGCCTTCTTTGGAGTGGCCAAAGGCGCGGTTTGTCACTTCATTCTTTCCCTTTTGATAGACGACGGTGTGATCCATGTGCAGCGGCGCGAAGATGCGTGCGTGGAGAAAATCGCCGTAGGATTGACCTGAGACTTTGGCGACAATGAGACCGAGGACGACGTAGCCGGAATTGCTGTATGACCAGCCCGTGCCTGGAGCAAATTTCCCTTTTGTTTCTTTTTCGAGGAGTTTCAAGACTTCGGCGTCCTGAATTTGGCGTTCTGGAGTCCAGACCCACGAATTTCGGGGCGTCTCGACAGCCTCCATGAGATCTTCGTAATCAGGAAGACCGCCGGTGTGATTGAGGAGATTGCGAATCGTGATGTTTTTTGCGTAGGCGGGAAAATCCGGGAAAATGTCCGTAAGTGTCTGGTCGCAACGCAGCTTTCTGTCGTGGACGAGCAGCATGATGGCCGTGGCGGTAAACTGTTTAGTGAAGGAGGCGAGCCGGAAGTTGGTGTGCTGGTCGATTTTGCTCTTCGTGCGAAGATCGCGGAGGCCGTAGCCCTTTTCATAGCACGGTCTGTCCCGCCTTTTCGCACAACAACCGCTAGGCCCGGGGCGCTTTCCTGGGTGACAGGAGCAAAAATGGCATCGATTTGCTGCTCCTTGGGCGTGGCTGGGGCCTGGGCGCGGGCTCCGATGGCGAATAAAGGAAATGCGACGAAAAGAAGAGCGAGTACCGATCTCATGAGGCCTCCAAGAGACGCCACGCAGAATAACATTCCCTTGACGCATTCATCTGCCCGTAACAAGGCTGCGTTATCACTCTGGGTCCCCTGAGAAAGCTTATGACACGCACTGCACTGGACGATCCGCGTTTCTATCTCAATCGGCACCTGGAGTGGCTGGAGTTTAACCGGCGCGTGCTGGAAGAGGCGCGAGATATCGGGAATCCGCTGTTGGAGCGGGTGAAGTTTTTGGCGATTACGGCGAACAATCTCGACGAATTCGTCGAGGTGCGCGTGGCCAGTTTTCTGCAGCGGATTGAGCATGGGTCGCGGGAGATTGGGCCAGACGGATTGACGGCGGCGCAGGAACTGGAGAAAGTGTCGGCGGCCATGCACGTGATGGTGCGCGACCAGTACAAATGCTGGAACGAGGAGCTGCTACCGGCACTGGCAAAGGAAGGGATCCGCGTTTTCTCATCGAGCCAGCTCGAAGGAAAAGCGGCGCAGGCAGCGAAGACTTTTTTCGAGCGCCGCGTGTCTCCCATGTTGACGCCGGTCACAGTGGACCCTTCGCATCCGTTTCCGCACGTGCAGAACAAAGCGTTGTGCATCGCATTTCTTTTGCGGCGGAGGCGGAGCGGGAACGGTAAACCGTATTTCGGTGTGTTGACCGTGCCGCGGGCGCTGCCAAGGCTGCTGCGGTTGCCTGCGCCGGACGGCGGCATTCACTACGTGGCGCTGCAAGAAATTGTCTCGGCGCACGCGGCGAAGCTCTACCGCGGGTACGAAATTCTGGCATCGGCGCCGTTTCGCATCACACGGAACAGCAATCTATATTTGGAGGAAGAAGAGACGCGGAGCCTGCTGGACGCCATCGATTCTCAAGTATCGCAACGGCGCAAGGGGGATGCCGTGCGTCTGGAAATCGCTGCGGACGCGCATCCAGACATTATCAACCGGCTTGTGTCCACTTTCGAATTGGACGAAGCGCTGATTTTTCGCGCGCATGGGCCGGTCAATTTACAGCGGCTCTTTCATCTTTATGAAGAGACGCCGCGGCCGGATTTGAAATTTCCACCGTTTGCGCCGCGTCAGATTCGCGTGGGGCACGACGCCGATTCGATGTTCGAAGCAATCCGGCGGCAGGGCTATTTACTGCACCACCCGTACGATTACTATGACACGGTGGTGAACTTTCTGCAAACTGCGGCGCGCGATCCGCGAGTGCTCTCGATCAAGCAGACGCTTTACCGAACGAACTCAGATTCGCCGATTGCGCGGGCGCTCTTGGAGGCCGCAGGAAAAAAAGAAGTGACGGTCGTAGTGGAGCTGAAGGCCAGCTTCGATGAAGCAACGAACATTCGCTGGGCGAGGAGCTTCGAGGACGCGGGCGTACAGGTGTTTCATGGAGTTGTTGGGCTGAAGACGCACGCGAAGTTGATGCTGATCGTGCGGCAAGATCCGGATGGAAAGATCCGGCGATACGCGCACCTGGGCACGGGGAACTACAATCCCTCGACGGCCCGTTTTTACAGCGACCTAAGCTTGCTGACGAATGATGAGGCGATCACCTCCGCGGTTCATGGCGTTTTCAATTACCTTACGGCGTATGCGGAGCAGCCGAATTACAAGCCGCTGATGCTGGCCCCGCGCGACATGGCAAAGACCTGCATTGGGCTGATCGACCGGGAAGCACGGCACGCCCGGCGTGGGCGGCCCGCACGGATTATCGCCAAGGTGAACGCGGTGATCGATCCGCCGATCATTCAGGCGCTTTACCGTGCATCGCGCGCGGGCGTGGAGATTGATCTGATTGTGCGAGGCCAGTGCACCCTCGTGCCCGGACTGCGCGGTATCAGCAGCCGCATTCGGGTGCGGAGTATTGTCGGAAGGTTTCTGGAGCATAGCCGGATTTTCTATTTCGAAAACGGAGGTAAGCCGGACATTTATCTGGGGAGCGCGGACTGGATGCCGAGGAATTTGTACGAACGGGTCGAGGTGTTGTTTCCCCTGAGGGATCCGCAGCATTGCGAGCGGGTGTGCAACGAGATTCTATCGTCTTATCTGGCCGACACGCGAAAGGCACGCGTTCTTGGATCGGATGGGATGTATTCGCGGCCGAGGGCCGCGCGCAATGGCCACGGATTCTCCGCGCAGGAGCATTTTATGCGGCTGGCTGGCGGGAATGGTGACTCTAAGCACATTGCCGCACTGCAAGACCACAGCGTCGTCTATACTCCTGTTACGATGAACACCCCGCCTGTTGGCCCCCCCGACGAAGAAAGCTCACTGGACTCATCGAATGCAACCGTATGATCTGATTGTGATTGGCTCCGGACCCGGAGGCCAGCGAGCCGCCATCCAGGGAGCAAAGGCCGGAAAGCGTGTCGCGGTGGTCGAGAAGCAAGCCGCGATCGGCGGCGTGTGCATCAACACCGGCACCATTCCGAGCAAAACGATGCGCGAAGCGGTGCTGCATCTATCGGGTTTCTACTCGAAGAGTTTTTACGGATCGAATTACAACGTCAAAGAAAACGTGACGATGGCGGACCTGAATTTCCGCGTGCAGCGCGTGATTGAGAATGAAGTGGCGGTTACGCAAGATCAGCTCAAGCGAAATGGCGTGGACGTGATCCACGGTTTTGGCAAGTTTACGGATTCGCATCATCTCCGGGTGGAGAACGGCAACGGGTACACGGAGCTGGAGGGGCAGTTCTTCGTGATCGCAACGGGAACGAAACCGGCGATCAACGCAAAGGTGCCCATCAACGGGCGGAACATTATTAACAGCGATCAAATTTTGACGATGCCGCAGATCCCGCGGACGCTGATTGTGGTGGGTGGCGGCGTGATCGGGGTTGAGTACGCATGCATGTTCGCGACTCTGGGCGTGCGCGTGATTATCGTCGAGAAGCGGCCGCGGCTATTGGAATTTGCGGATACGGAGATGGTAGAAGCGCTGACGTATCACATGCGCGATCAGAGAGCTACGCTCCGGCTGAACGAAGAAGTGGCCAGCGTGGAAGAAATGACCGATGGAAAGGTAGCGGCGAATCTGGTGAGCAACAAGAGAATTAACGCCGATGCCCTGCTGTACGCGGTCGGCCGGCAGGGCAACGTGGACAAGCTGGATCTTGCTTTGGCCGGGATCGAGGCGGACGACCGTGGACGCATCAAGGTGGACGCGGATTACCGTACGACGCAAGCACACATTTTTGCGGTGGGCGACGTGATTGGTTTTCCGAGCCTGGCGTCGGTTTCGATGGAGCAGGGGCGGATAGCGGCGGCGCGAGCGTTTGGCTTGCAGGTGCAGACAGACCCCGCGAGTTATCCGTATGGAATTTATACTATTCCGCAGATTTCTTTTATCGGAAAGACCGAAGAGCAGCTTACGGACGCCGACGTTCCGTATGAAGTTGGCGTGGCATATTACCGCGAGATTGCGCGCGGGCAAATCTCGGGACATACCGATGGCCGCCTCAAGCTGCTATTTCACCGGGAGACGCTTGAACTCCTCGGCGTGCATATTTTCGGCGAAGATGCGGCGGAGTTGCTGCACATCGGGCAAGCCGTCTTCAAGTTGAAGGGCAAGATCACCTATTTTATCAACACGGTCTTCAATTATCCGACGCTGGCGGAATGTTATAAGACGGCGGCGTTCAACGGCCTTAACCGGCTAGGTTGAGTTGGTAATTCACAAACTTCAAAGTTGTCTTCGTTTAAGCCCAACCCTGGCGGTAGTCGCGGCGTAGGAAGTCGTTGGCCGCAGAGACGTTGGTGACGCGCATGTTGGCGCCGTCATAGTTGATCTTTTTTCCGGCGCGGAGGGCAACGACGCCGAGAAGCATGACTTCCGTCAGGCGGGCGGCGTATTCGAACGGACAAGAGGTCGCGGTTTTGTTTTTGGCGGCGTTGACCCAGTTCATTTCGTGGTCTTCGTTTTCGATGCGGGGGAGTTTTTGCGGTGGTTTACCGTAGGAATCGTGGAGCGACTGGGGCAGCAGACGCGGCTTCAGGCCGTAGGTGTCGTGGAGCAGTTTGCCTTTGCTGCCGATGAGGAGCGCGCCGCCGCCTTTATTCAAGTCTTCGTCACCAAGTTCTTCGGGTTTATTCGGCATGAGGCCGCCGTCGTACCACGTCAACTTGACTGGCGGCATGGAGCCGCGAGACGGGAATTCGTAAAACGTCTGTGTTGCATGAGGGTAAGAGACGCCGTTGAAAGGGGTGGAAACCGTCTCGACCGTCGAAGGCAAACCAAGGTTGAGCGCCCACATGGAGTGGTCGATCAAATGAGCGCCCATGTCGCCAATGGCGCCAACGCCCCAATCCGACCAACCACGCCAGTTGAAGGGATGGTAGATGGGGTGATAATCCACGCGGGGGCCGACGCCGAGAAAGAGATCCCAGGACAACTTGTCCGGCACCGGGTAATCGCCAGCCATGGCAGCGGCGAGGCGAGCATTTACACCTGGGCCGTTCCAGCGAAGAGTATCTGCGGGTTCTTTGAGTGCTTCGGGGCGGGGGACGCCCTGAGGCCAGAAGCCGAGCGGGCGGTTGGTCCAGATGTGGACTTCGCGGACTTCGCCGATGGCTCCCGCCTGGATGTATTCGACGGTGGTGCGAGCGTCGTTTAGCGAATGGCCCTGATTGCCCATCTGCGTGGCGACTTTGGTTTCGCGCGCGCGCTTGGACATCTGCCGGGCTTCATCAATCGACCAGGTAAGTGGCTTTTGCACGTATACGTGTTTTCCAAGAGACATAGCCGCAAGAGCGATAGGCGCGTGCATGTGATCGGACGTGGCGACGAGGACGGCGTCGATGTCCTTCTGCTTTTCGAGCATCTCGCGATAGTCCTGATAGCGCTTGGCTTTGGGCCAGTGCTCGTTTTTCAGGCGAATCATTCCGTCGAGACGGGCTTTGGCTTTAACGCGATCGAACTCGACGGGGGGTTGGCCCGCCACTGGAGCAGGATCAGGCTGGTCGAGCCTTTTTTGCAGATTCGGTATTTCCGTATCGAGGCGGTCGAAGGACTTACCGGCGTAACCCCAGTCGACGTCGCAGAGAGCGACGATGTTCTGGCTAGCGAGATTGATCAGGTTGGCGCGGCCCATGCCGCCGATTCCGACGCCGGCAATGTTGAGCAGGTCGCTCGGCGGAGTGAATCCGCGCCCGAGAACGTGCCGGGGAACGATGGTCATTGCGGCACTTCCGGCGGCGACGTTAGTCAAGAATTTGCGGCGAGACACTTCATTCTTCTCTTTAGTCATAACATCTCCAGGGCGCTGCGGGCATTATCGCGCCGACAGGGTCACATTGCGATTGCTAAGTTGAAAGGCACCCAGCGCGCGGCAGCTTTATTCCGCAGGGCCCAAAGGCAGCCTCGACCGGTTATTTTGACGGATGCGGAGTTCCCAGCGGGTACCGGGTGACAAGACCCCATACCCCGACTCTGCGATTGCCGCAGGCTGCCCGGACAGGCTAAGATATCTAGCGGAGGCATCAGTTAGTGCTAACTATTCGTCTATCCAGGATTGGCAAGAAGAAGAAACCGTTCTACCGCGTGGTGGTGATCGAAAGCAGCAAGCCGCGCGACGGGCGAGTTGTGGAGTTGGTGGGAACGTACGATCCGCTGAAGAAGCCCGCGGAGATCAAGCTCAACGCCGAACGCATCAAGCATTGGCTCGGAGTCGGTGCGCAACCCAGCGACACCGTGCGCAGCTTTATCGACCAACAGAAGATCGCGTAATCCCAGCGAAATCCGCATCTTATGCGCGTCTCCGGTGAACCGGGGACGCCTTTTCCACGGCCAGTGAACGGTCGAGCACGTGGAGGTGAAGGGTGAAAGAGCTGGTCGAAGCCATCGCAAAGGCACTGGTGGACCATCCGGAAGAGGTTGAGGTCAAGGCCGTCGACGGCTCTCAGGTCACCGTTCTGGAGCTACGGGTGCACCCGGAGGACTTGGGCAAGGTCATTGGACGGCAGGGGCGCACAGCTAAGGCAGTGCGCACACTTCTCGGCGCCGCAGGCATGAAAGTAAAGAAACGCTACACACTCGAGATATTGGAAGATTGAGCCCCGAAGTCCAGCGCTGGGTGATTGTCGCCCGGATTCTCCGGCCTCGCGGCAATAAGGGCGAAGTGGCTGCTGAACTCCTCACGGATTTTCCCAAACGATTGACAGGAATGACGGAAGTTTTTATTGGAGCGAGTGATCGCGCCCAAACGGACGAGCCGCGCCTGATTGCGCTGAAATCCTGCTGGCTCAGCCAAAACCACAAAGGCCAAGCCGTCTTTCATTTCGAGGGATGCAATTCTATTTCGGAAGCAGAGAAGTTTCGCGGCTATGATGTTTTCCTTCCGATTGAAAAGCGCGTGACGCTCGGTCCTGGCCAGTATTTTGTGGATGATTTAATCGGTTGCAACGTTTTTGAAACTTCCGAGAGACCTTCCGTCGTTTCTTCTTCACCTTGTTCGCTGGCAACGGCTCCGGCTCTGCTCGGCGTCGTCCGAGACGTCCAATTCACCGGCGAAGGAATTTCCGGGACGCCCATTCTTGCCGTCGATACATCTTCTGGCGAGCTCCTCGTCCCTCTCGCTGAAGACATTTGCGCGAACGTCGACACTCGTGCACGTCGCATCGACGTCGTGCTGCCTGAAGGCCTCCGTGACCTCAATCTGAAATAGTCAAACGGGTGTACGCTTCTTTCGATGTCTCCCATTTTCCGAACGCTGATTTTTACGGTGCTAGTCCCAGGTTTTTGGACTGTGGTTCTGCCCTACTGGCTGGTGCCGCGCGGAATGCGGCCGGATGTGCGCAGCCTCGCAGCTACCGGATGGCTGCTTGTCGTCGCCGGTGTGGCACTTTATTTCATGTGTGCTTTTTGGGGCTTTGCTGTTCGCGGCAAGGGCACGCCTCTGCCTCTTGATCCTCCAAAAAAACTAGTGGCGGAAGGGCCATACAGAGTTGTGCGGAATCCCATGTATTGGAGCGTCGTATTTGTGATGCTGGGGGAGTCGGCCGTGTTTCACTCGTGGGCGCTCGCGGAGTGGGCCGCGGGCTTTTTCGTGGGCGTGAATATATTTGTCCTGATTTTTGAAGAACCCACACTCAAGAAGAAATTCGGCGCCGAGTACGAGGACTACTGCAAACGCGTCCCGCGTTGGATTCCCCGCATGGGAGCGAGATAGCAGACCCGCAACTCGCATGTGTGACGCTAGATCTAGTGAACGTCGATAGTAGTGACGCTCAAAGCGGGCAGCGTGATAGTCATCGACGTGCCGCTGACCGCCATCGTTCCGATCGAGACCGGCGCGATGGGGCTTTGCCCCTGAGCCGAAGCGGCAGTCATTTGGTACAAGTGAGCCGTGCCGGACAGGGTCGCTCCATTGATCGCGGTCACCTGCGCGGTGGCTGTGCGATTGATAGCAACGAAAACCGTGCGGCCCGGCGTTGTGCTATCCGTACTGGCGTAAACAATTACATTTTGCACGTTGCTGGAAGTGGCCTGAAGCGAGGTGTCGCCGAAGCAGGCGTTGGCGCCGTCGAACCCTCGGAAAGCGCGGAAACCTGCGAGAACATAGGAATACGTCCCGTTGGGTGGCCAGAAGCTGGCGGCAAACAGGTTTTGATTGCCGAAGATGCCGAGATCGTCGGCCTGCGCGATGGTGCCGGCAATGTGATTCGTGCCGCCGTTCTCGTACTCCGTAATGGAGATTTTCATGCCAGGATTTTCGGCGTTGATTTTGGCTTGCAGGCGGCCGAGGAGATTGATCGGTGTGTTGCCGAGTTCCTGGTAGATCCAGGGATTGCTATTACTTGAGTCGGTAAACGTGGGGTCCCACAAAGCGCGCGGGCTTTGGACAATTAACTGGACTTGGGCGTCCGTGAGAGTGGTGCTGGTTAGATCGAGCGCGCGGGTTCCATTGGAGTCATACTCCTCGACGTACCAATGAAAGTCGTAAACGTCCACTAAAGCCTTGCCATACGTTGTCGAAGCGGCTTTTATTGCCGCCAGATATTTATCCGGGAACCAATTTGCGCCTCCAGGCGTGGCGCTCAGTTCTCCTTGCCAGTTGTAGATACCTTGAAAGCCGTAATGGACGGGTCCAAAAATCACCGCGTTAGGGAATTGATCCTTCAAGGCCTTGGAGAGCGCGATAGTTTTTGTAATGTAATTGTCCGACGTAACGGCTGTGGACCCTTGCACCTCGAGGTGCGTGGAGTTCCAGAGTTCGGGCTCGTTATCCAGGCTGATAAAGGTCGGGTGCGTGGGGTTTGTCCCGAAGATACTCATGCCGCTGAATTTCTGGTCGAGTGCCCAGATGAATTCGTCCATGTAAACATTGGCGTCGGTCGTGGGAGGAGTAAGCGTGAAAGGAGTGGCGGAGACGGTGCTCTTTTTGTCGACAACCGTCTTGAAGCGGGTCAAGTCAGGAGGATTGGCAATACTCACAGGGCCATTTTCGTCCGCCGAGACCAAGCCCTGAAGTTGGAAAGTGACAAGACTTGCCAAACCGTTGGCTTGATCACCGGCGATGAAAGCCTCGCACGGCTTCCGCAGGGACGTTGCTGGAGCTGAGGTAGTTGTCACTCTCATAGAGGTAGTCACTGCCGGCATTGGAAGCGTTATTCTCCCAGTTGTAGGCGGTCCAGCGATTGCCGCCATCGCGGTCAAACGTCAAAAGCGGCGGAACGCCAGTCACGCCCGAATGAAAATTGATGCCGTAGATGTATGGCGATATCGGGTGAGTCACCGCGGGATTCACAGTAATGGTTACGTTGGCAGTAGCGGCCACTGGTTTGGCGGAGACCTGAGAAGAATTGGCGCTCTCGCCTGCCGCGTTCAATGCGGAGACTACGTAGTAATACGTAGTGCCGTTCGTCAATCCTGTGTCGGTATCGCTTGTCGTGGTCGGTGCCGCGACTTGGGTATATGGGCCGCCGCTCGTGGCGCTGCGTTTGAGGTGGTAACTGCTCGCTGTCGCGCTGGCAGTCCAGGAGAGGCTGACCTGCGCACTCCCGGCGGTGGCTTGTACTCCTGTTGGCACGGCAGGCGGCGTGGGGGGGACCGCGGGCGTAGCGCTCGCTTGGGCAGAGTTGGCGCTCTCGGAGCCAGCACTCAGCGCCGACACGACGTAATAGTAGGTCGTGCCGTTTGTCAGGCCCGTGTCTGCAAAGCTATTTATCGTGGGGGCTGAGATTTGCGTATAGGCTCCGCCGCTCGTAGTGCTGCGTTTAACGTGATAGCTCGTGGCCCCAGTGCTTGTACTCCACCTGAGGTTCACTTCCGCGTTTCCGGCAAACGCGGTGACATTGGCAGGTACAGGCGGAGCCGCGGCTGCAGGCGTAGCGCTGACTTCGGCGGAATTGGCGCTTTGGCCGTAGGCGTTGTACGCCGAAACGACGTAGTAGTATTTCGTTCCGTTTGTGACCGTGCTATCGGCGTAGTTTGTCGCGGTGGGAGTTGCGATTTGCGTGTAAGGGCCGCCGGTCGTTGTGGAGCGCTTGACGTAGTAGGCGGTCGCGCCTGTGCTTGCAGACCAAGTCAGATTTACCTGTGCGTCGGCAGCCAAAGCTGTCAGACCTGTGGGTGTGGCCGGCGCATTGGATCCTCCACTACCACCCTTGCCGCCGGAACTCGTATAGCCCATGCAACCTGACAGGAGCAAGGCTGGAAGCAAAGCAAGAGAAGAAATCGTCTTTGTCATCGTGCAACGGGCCATCGGAGAATCCTCCGGACGCAATGACGGAGCCAGATTAGATGAAAGGTGCTATGAAAACGCAGGTCGCAGTGGGCTGGAGCGCTGCCT
This sequence comes from uncultured Acidobacteriota bacterium, assembly GCA_963718785.1. Lineage (GTDB taxonomy): Bacteria > Acidobacteriota > Terriglobia > Acidiferrales > UBA7541 > Acidiferrum. The sequence goes on from CAVQZW010000002.1 coordinate 1,310,510, forward strand.
GCCTGAATGCAAGATTATGGGTGGAAAGTGGTGCTGACAACCTGTTCCGAGGGACAGAAATAGGGTAAGGAACCCACGGTTGGGGACGACGAGACCCGCAAAGCCTGCGGGTACGCTAGACTGGCAGGAAGCATGCGCTTCGACATCGTAACCATTTTCCCGGAATTCTTTGCCGGGCCGCTGGATCACGGCATCCTGCGGCGCGCCCGTGAGACGGGACTGGTCGACGTCCACATACAGGACTTGCGTGTGTTTACAAAGGATCGCCATCGCAGCGTGGATGACCGGCCGTTTGGCGGGGGCGAGGGGATGGTACTGAAGCCGGAGCCGCTGTTCGAAGCGGCGGAGTCGCTGCTCGGCCAGAGCATGGGCAGTGCTCAGGAGCCGGCCTCGATCGACTCCAAGACCGCCATTGTGCTGATGTCCGCGGCAGGGAATCTCTTCCGGCAAGAAACGGCGCGGCGGTACGCGCAACTGGAGCGCATTATCTTTCTTTGCGGGCGCTATGAAGGTGTCGACGAACGCGTGGCGGAACATCTGGCGACCGAGGAAATCTCCGTCGGGGACTATGTGCTGAGCGGTGGGGAGCTTCCGGCGATGATGGTCATCGACGCGGTGACGCGCCTGATTCCTGGGGCGTTGGGGAATGAAGCTTCTTCGCAAAATGAATCGTTCAGCGAGCTGCCCTGCGCCGGGGAGCCAGGAAAGGGCGAGGCAAGCCCCGCCCCGGCAGGGGATGGCTCAAGGATGCAAGCACGGCCTTTTTTGGATTTTCCGCATTACACGAGGCCGGCGGATTTTCGCGGGTGGAATGTGCCTGAGGTATTGATCGGCGGCAATCACGCGGAAGTCGCGAACTGGCGGCGCGCCGCCGCGCTGGAGAAAACTCAGCGTAACCGCCCGGATTTACTGTTGCGCTGAAAATGGCTGGGGGTATACTGAGGATTCCGTGAGAGCAGTAGTCCAGACCGAGTTTTCTCGCACATCGCGGGGCTTTCGTGCCTGCGGGCAGGCCTGCGCGTGTCCATGCTGCGCTTGTATGTGTACCGCTGCAGGCGGCATGGGAAGTCCTTCGGTCTAGCGCAAGACTAAACCTAAAAGGAATCCAGGGCCGCTCGGAATAAGCGGCCCTTTTTTATTGTCAAGTGAATGAGGAGCAAGGTGCCATGAACAACGCGGCAAGCGGAAACGACAAGGAGCACGGACTGGCGAAACCCATCGCCATTTACTACGAGCAACAGCACTGGTTCAAGCCGCTCTTCGAGCATCTCGATGCGAAGGGTGCGAACTGGGTCAGGGTGGACGCGCGGAATCATCAATACGACGTCGCGGCGAAGGAGCGTGAGTATTCGCTGTTGTTCAATCGCATGAGTCCTTCCGCCTGGCAGCGCGGTGTCGGGCACGGAATTTTTTACACGCTGAATTATCTTTCGCATTTGGAAGAAAAAGGCGTTCGCGTGGTGAACGGCTCGCGCGCTTTCACCCACGAAACCTCCAAGGCATTGCAGTACACGGTACTGGAAGCGCTCGGTCTGCAATATCCCAAGGCGCGGGTGATCAATCATCCGTCGCAAGCATTGAGTGCCGCCGAAGCAATCGGATATCCACTGATCCTCAAGCCTAATATTGGCGGCAGCGGCGCGGGGATCAAGAAGTTCAATTCTGCCGGCGAGCTGCGTGCGGCGGTCGACGAAAACAGCCTCTCGTTTGGAATTGACAATATCGCGCTGGTACAGGAATTTTTTACGGCGCGCGACGGGGTGATCACGCGAGTGGAAGTTCTCGGCGGCGAATACCTCTACGCGATTCAGATTCACATTACAGGCGACACGTTTGATTTGTGCCCCGCGGACATTTGCAAGAACACAAAGGGTGAGGAATTAACACGCCTGGCATGCCCAGTAGATGCCCCGAAGTCGGGGCTCACGGTAGAAGCCTACGACCCGCCGCGGCAAGTGATTGACGACGTCGAGCGCATCATGGAAGTTGCCGGCATCGAAGTCGGCGGCATCGAGTACGTCATTGACGATCGCACCGGAAGGCTGCTCTATTACGACATCAACGCGCTTTCGAATTTTGTTTCCGACCCCGAACGAATGATTGGTTTCAATCCGTATGCACGGCTGGCCGACTATCTGATCAGCGAAGCACGCCTTCACGAGGCCAGCCGCGGCGAGCGGCTCATCCCCACTGGGAGCATTCGATGAGATACGGCTACTGGCTCCCCGTTTTTGGCGGATGGTTGCGCAACGTTGCGAACGAAAACATGGAAGCGAGTTGGCCCTATGTCAAGAAGCTCGCGAAACGCAGCGAACAGATCGGCTTCGACCTCACCCTGATTGCGGAGTTGAATTTGAACGATATTAAAGGTGTCGAAGCGCCTTCGCTCGATGCTTGGTCCACGGCGGCGGCGCTGGCCGCGGTCACTGGAAGAATCGAATTGATGGTGGCTGTGCGGCCGACGTTCCATCTACCTGCGTTGCTTGCGAAACAGGCGGCGAATATTGATCACATCAGCGGCGGGCGGCTCACGCTCAACGTGGTTTCTTCGTGGTGGGCCGATGAAGCAAGGAAGTACGGCGTGGGTTTCGAGCAGCATGATGATCGTTATGCACGCACCAACGAATGGCTCGACGTCTTGCACGGCGTCTGGTCGCGCGATCATTTTTCTTATTCCGGCAAATATTACCGCGTCGAAGACAATGTGCTTGAGCCGAAACCTGTGGCTCAGCCGCATCCGATTCTCTATGCCGGAGGCGAATCGCCGGCCGCGAAGGATCTTATCGCCGAAAAATGTGACGCGTACCTGATGCACGGCGATCCGCCCGAGCGCGTCGGAGAAAAAATTGCAGACTTGCGCGAACGCCGCGCACGACACAAGTTGCCGCCTCTGAAATTTGGCGTTGCTGGCTATGCCATCGTCCGAGAAACCGAGCGCGAAGCCCAAGATGAGTTAAAGCGCATCACTGATGTCCAGCAATCCGCCGCAGGCTACGCCAATTACCAGCAGTGGCTGGCAGGAACGCAGCTCGAGCAGCGCGTTTCGCTGGAAGACTATTCCGTTTCGAATCGCGGGTTGCGCTCCGGCTTGGTGGGCACGCCGGAACAGGTTTCAGAGAGGCTCGCGCAATTCGAAGCCGCAGGCGTGGATTTGGTCCTTCTCCAATTCAGCCCGCAGCTCGAAGAGATGGAGCGTTTCGCGGAAACCGTGATTCGTCGTAGCGTCTCCGCAGCCACCCCAGCGTAGACCAACTCTAAATCGCGGTTACTTATACTCCGGTGAGTACTCCGTCTCCTCGGGGACATCCGTAGGGCTTTCGAAATCAATGCGGTAGCCATCTGGATCCGCGAACGAGACCACCCAAAGCCCGTTCCCGACGAACGGAGTATTTCTGACCTTTATCCCCCGCGCCGTCGCTTCGTGATAGATCGCCAGAGCGTCCTCACACATGAAGCAAACCGACACGCCTTCTCCGACTTTGCAACTAGGCTTCCAGGAATTGAGCCCTTTCTTCCGAAACTCCTGCAGCATCAATGCTGCATCGCCGATTTCCAGCCAGCACCAGCGCAATTTTCCTTCGTCGATCCATTTCTTGGTCATCACAAAGCCAAGCCCGTCGACATAATGGCGAAGCGATTCTTCCATATCAGAGACATTAAAAAATGGCACTGCACGTTTGACGTTCGTCGTCGTTGTCTTTTCAACGTTCATTGCCGGAACCTTATGACTTCATCGCGTCTCTCGGCCTCCAACCGGAAGCCTTCCGGCAATTCTTAGCTCTAAACGGATACAGAAGTCAACGCTGCGAAGTCGGAGTAAAGGTCACATGGCAACCCTGGTCCTGGGTCATGGTGACGGATGCTGTGAGCGTCGTGCCGCTGCAGGATCCGGTCCATTTCACGTCGTACACATTGAAATTATCGGGCGGTGCTGCGGTGAGAAAGACTGTAGTCCCGTTGGGAAATCCTTGCTGCACGAAATTCAGTCCGTTGAGGGCGTCGAGGTTGATGCCCGGCGGGGAACTCACGATAGAGCCGCCGGTAACATCGGTGCTTACATCCAGGGTGAACATCGCGGCCGGCGGTGGCGGATTGCCGGTTCCGGTCCCTCCAGTGCCGGTGCTGCCGGGACCCGTACTCAAAAATGATGTGGGGCACCCATCGAAAATATAAGGACCACTGACGATGACCGTACAGTTGTCCTGCCATACCGGGCTGGTGCCACTGGCCGCGAAGAAGAAGGGATCGCCGACGCCACCAGAATTGCCGCCTAGAAAGATGCTTGTGATCGGATTGCCCTGCGGCGTTAGTGCGCCGTTGCCGCCGATCTTGAATGCACCCAATTGGTTGTTGGCGTCCATCACGTAGAGGAACTCTGCCTGCGGTTCGGCGACTACGGAAATGGGGCCTTGCGGATTGCTGCTGGTGGCCAAGCCGGCGGCGAAACTGAGCGAGCCGTTGGTGGGATTGATGGTTGTAGGTGTGGACGTTAAAATTGGAATTGGGCGGAGCAAACACGAGGCTCTGCAAGCCGACGTAGAGGAAACGTGCTTCCGGATCCATGGCGAGAGAAAGTGGCGACTGGCCCGTCGCGGGGCTGATGCCGAAGCTGCTCTGGACAGTCAGCAATCCGGTGGTTTGATTGATGGTGTAGACCGCTATTTGGTCCACGTTCCCCTGCGCGGAGAGGCTGGCAACATAGGCGAAGTGGCCTCCGGGAGTGACGACCAAAGCCCAGGGATTGTCGCCGGTCGGTGCGCTGCCAATGGGTGTGGTCGTGAAGCGGCCGCTGGTGGGGCTGACGCCATAGGTCTTCACGGTGTCGAAATCGCCGGGGTTCTGCGGGCCACCGGGAAGGTAGGTGACGTAAGCGAATTCGCCGGAAGGAGCGAAGGCGAGAGCGGTGGCGGGAGCTCCGTTCAGATCAGCGACGGTGCCTTGCGACGTGAGTGCGCCCGTGGCGTTATCGATCGAGAAGGCCGAGACGTTGCCAATCGAAGTCCCAAATCTCACCTCGTTGACAACGTAAATGAATTTGCCGGTCGGGTGTACTACCACCGAGACGGGATTGCCATTTACTGGCTTCGTGTCCGTGGGGCCAGAGATGTTTCCCGTTGTGGAATCGAGCCGATAAACGGAAATGCTGTTGGCGGGGACATTGGTTGCAGCTCCCTGGGCAAGGCGGCTGCCGTTGACCACGTAGAGGAAGCGGCGAGAGGGATGGACCGTCACGGAGATAGCTCCCGTTCCAACAGGAGCGGAACTGGTTGGAGCCAGGGCGCCAGTGCCTTTCGTTATCTTGAAACTGGAGACGCTGACGGTACTGGTGCCATTCACGTCGGCCCTGGTCAGAGCGTACACCATACGCGGCAACGTAGCAGCGTAGCCCGGAAGCACCCAGGAGAAGTTCGATACATCCGCCGAAAGAAAGTCTCCATTTACGGTGGTGGGAATCGCAGTAAACGCACCTCCGGGTTCTCCCTTATAAATCACAGGCGTGGCGTCGGTAGGAATGCGGGTGGAATCGAAAGGAATTTGCACGGTTGCCGGCGCCGAAAAGGCAGTGCCGTGCGGCGTAAGGGCATACATAGCTCCAGCCGCGTCGATTCCCGTCGATGGCACAGCGGGGGAGCCCGTGCTATCTCGCGGGATTTCGATATCAACTGTTGTCGCTAAGGCCCCCGCCGGAATCGTGACGCTCGCTCCGTAAAACCCGTTGACCACGCCGCCTGCAGGCCCGATGCCGCCGCCCACCGCGGCGTTCACCGTAATGGAAACGGAGAAATTGGCCGTAGTGTAGTTGGTGGAATCGGTTGGCGTAAACACGACCGAAAGATTTTGCGTTCCGGCGCTGAGAACCGTAGCTGCGGGCGGCGTATACACGAAGGTGCCCGGTACCGAGGCGGTCGCATCCAGTTGCGTCGCGCTGAGCGCGGTGCCGAACGTAATGGCCGCTGGCGCGGGCCAGTTGATCGTAGGTGTGGCCTTATTGACGGTGAGGGACGCGGTATTCGTTGCCGTCGTGTATTTGTTGGAATCTGTGGGCGTGAAGGTAACGGAGAGCGTCTGTGTACCCGCGGTGAGGACAGTGGCAGCGGGAGGAGTATATGCAAATGTCCCGGTAACAGAGGCGGTCGCATCCAGTTGCGTTGCGCTTAGCGCGGTCCCGTAAGTAATAGCCGCAGGCGCGGGCCACGTGATGGTGGGCGTGGTTTTCGTGATGCCCACGCTATTGCATCCGCCCAGCAAGAAAGCGAGACACAGCAAGAAGGCGGCGAACCGGTTGCTTTCCGGTTGGCCGCCTGAATTGAATTCGATCCGTTCTCTCGTTGAAAGCCGCATTGCTCTCCTCCATTCGCGGGTGAAGCCCCGATGGGCCACGGTGTTTTCGTCTGAGCTCGCACTGGCGCGGGCTCCCTCGCTGCACAGTCGCAAGTTCATTTGGGGACGTTGCGGAACTCTGCGTTCGAGGCTCTCTACCGAACCTCTTTAGCCATACATGCGCAAAAAGAGGCCGGCGTGGCTCACCAGAACGCAGATTTTTGGAAGGCGCCACAGGTGCCAACGTGCCCGGATTGCGCTAGGTAAATTGTGAATATTCCGCTATAATTGGCGTTTGCCTTTGAAGAGCTGGCCCCGCCTGAGTGGGTCTGCAGGGAATACGAACATGAATCCGGTAATAGCAAAACTACATGAAGCGCAACTGCGCAAAGACCTCCCCGAATTTCGCCCTGGTGACACCGTGCGTGTCAACGTCCGCCTGAAAGAAGGCGAAGGCGAGAAGGAAAAGGAGCGCCTCCAGGCGTTCGAAGGGGTCGTAATCTCCAAGAAGGGCCGCGCCTCGGGCGCCACGTTTACCGTGCGCCGCGTGAGCTTTGGAGTCGGCATTGAGCGCATTTTCCCGCTGCATTCGCCTTCGATCAGCTCGATTGAAGTGGTTGGCAAGGGCAAAGTCCGCCGCGCCCGCCTCTACTACCTGCGCGACCTGCGTGGAAAGGCCGCCCGCATCAAGCGCGCCGCCCGCGAAGAAGTGGCCGCCGTGGCGACTGCTGGCGCTGAGACCAAAGCGTAAGCGCCGCCGCACAATTCGAATATTCTCCGAAGAGTCCCAGTTGCTGGGACTCTTCTTGGTTTAGGGCTGCACGTTCGTCACGCCTTCCGCGCCGGCCTTTGGAAAGTGCTTCTCGTACCAGGCGATGGACCTCTCCGTCCAGTCGATCACATGCTTCGTTTCCCTGATGCCGTGGCCCTCGCGCGGGTAGCGCACGAAAACTGCCTCGGTTCCCACGTCTTTCAGCGCGATGAAAAATTGTTCCGCTTCGGCGATCGGCACATCGTTGTCGTTTTCCCCATGAACTAGCATCGTCGGCGTGTGCGCCCCGGCCACGTGCTTCAGCGCCGAGCGCTCCCACGCCACGTCCATCAAGTTGCCCTGATGCAAAAACTGCCCAAACTCCATTTCCTCATATTGGTTGTAGTACGTCATGTAGTTGTAGCTCACGAGATTGGCGATCCCGGACGTGGGAATCGCGGCTTTGAACTCATTCGTCTGCGTGATCAGCCAATCCGTCAGCTGTCCACCGTAGCTCACGCCCTCAATCCCCATGCGTTCGCGATCGATCCACAAATACCGCCGCACCGCCGCGCTCACTCCGTACAAAACATCCTGACCTTCGTTGCCGTTCTGATCGCCGAAGACCGCATCGGCGAATTTCTGCCCATACCCCGTTGAGCCGCGAAAATTTACGTTAAGCGTTGCCCAGCCGTGTGCGGCGTACACCTGGTTCCTGAAGTTGAAGCTCGGGCCGTTTTGTCCATGGGGGCCACCATGAATGTTCACGATAAGCGGATGCCTTGAAGTCGCAGTCATTCCCACCGGCTTTGTGAGAAACGCTTCCACTTCGAATTTGTTGTCGTTGCTTACAAACGTGAAAGATTCCACTTCCCCCATTTGCTTTCCCGCGAGAAGTTCGGCGTTCAAATCGGTTAGCTTGCGTGCCGCCGCGCTTCCGCTCTTTACGTAAAGTTGCGACATGTCGTGTGGTGACGTGAATGTGTAAACCACAGTTCCGTCCTTGCCGATCGAGAACCCGCCGATGCTGCCCGTGTCCTTCACCACATATTCCGGTGCACCGCCCGTAACCGGCAACCGCACCAAATGATTGCTGCCGCGCTCCTGCACGGTGAAATAGACCGCGCTGCCATCCGGCGCCCATTCCGGCGCGCCCTGGCGGTTGTCCATCACGGCTCCGATTTCGCGGCGATTGCTGCCGTCGGCATTCATCATCCAGACGTGCGTGTCTTCCATCGTCGTTTCGCGGTCGGTCAATCCACGCTTCGTGCCGCGATAGGCGATGTGCTTGCCGTCGGGCGACCACAGCGGTTCATACTCGTTGTACTCCGTGGCGGTCAGGCGGCGAATGCTTCCGTCCGCCACATTCAACTCGAAAATGTCGTAGTTGAAAAATTCGTCCTGATTTGGCTCGTGGTTCGAAGCGAAAAGAATCTCCTTGCCGTCCGGCGACCAATCAATGGAATGCTCGTCATAGATTCCCTGCGTCAGTTGGCGGACCTGCTTGCTAGCTACATCCACCGCAAAAATATGCAAACGCTGGTTGTCGTTGAAACGAGTCATACCTTCGCCAGCGTCAGGTTTGTACAGGTAGCGCGTAATGACCATAGGGTCGCCACTGGCTTCCGCGGCTCGTTCGTCCGGCGTCGACGAAATAAACGCGACCTGTTTGCCGTCGGGCGACCACGTGACGTCCTCACCGCTGCCCGGCAACGGGCTATTGGTACCGCTCATCTTTTCCACCAGGGTCGTGATCTCGGAACCATCAGGGCGCGCTAAGAGCAATCCGTGCTTCTCTCCGACACTGCCCTGGAACGCCAGCCACTTCCCATCGGGCGACCAGTGCGGATTACCTGTCACATCCTTTTCGCCGCCGATACGAATCGATTTCTGCGTGCCCATATCCATGATCCACAGTTGCGGAACGGGCCGCCCCGGGCGGTCATACGAGATCACCGTGTATGCAACGCGATGACCGTCCGGCGATAGAACAGCTCCGCCGGCAAAGCGGAAGCGGGAGAGATCGCCGCTCGTCAAGCCTTGCGCTCGGCTGAATGGAGCCAGCGCCAAAAGCGCCGCCCATGCCAATAGGCAAATGCAGGCGCGAGCCCAAATAGACTGCGTGCGTGAATGCATGGAATTCCCCCCCAAAAGCATTTTCGCTGCTAATTTTGCCCGGCCATCGTAGGTCTCCCGGTGTGCTCTGGTCAACGAATGATGTTCAGCAGCTCTCACAGCCGGGCATTTGGGCTGTCCAAGCGTGGCTCTCGATACTTGCCAAGAAATCTTCAGGATTCACGAAACAATTTCCGGGCAGTTTCGTCTATACCATCAGACGACCTGTTGACAATCAACAGGAGTAAGCGTAGCCTCCTGTTGATCGTCAAAAGGAGTATCGCAATGGCGCAATCGCGCGGCGAAGTGTTGCAAGGCACGCTTGACCTGATCGTCCTCAAAACTTTAGAAGCCCTCGGCCCGCTGCATGGCTACGGCATCGCCGTGCGCATTCAACAAGTCTCGGCCGATCTTCTCAAACTCAACCAGGGCACTCTTTACCCGGCCCTGTTGCGCCTCGAACAGCGTGGCTGGATCTCCTCGAAATGGGGCGTTTCCGACAACAATCGCAAGGCCAAATACTACTCGCTGACCCGCAGCGGCCGCAAACAGCTTCTTGCCGAAACGGAAAGCTGGGAGCGCATGGCCGCCCTCATGACGCGCCTCCTTGGCGGCGCCGAAGGAGCCTGACATGGAATGGCTGCGCATTCTGGCCTCGCGTTTCCTCGGACTCTTTCGGCAAAGCGGGCAGGAACGTGACCTCGACACTGAACTACAAGCGCACCTGGATTCGCTTACGGAAGAAAACATCCGCCGCGGCATGAACCCGCAGACAGCGCGCCAGGCTGCCCGCCGCGAATTCGGCGGCCTCGAGCAAACGAAAGAATCCTATCGCGAGCAGCGCGGCCTGCCGTTCTTTGAAACCCTCTCGCAGGACTTGCGTTACGCCTCGCGCATGCTCATCAAGAGCCCAGGCTTCACGACAGTCACGGTGCTTACCTTGGCGCTTGGCATTGGCGCGAATACCGGCTTGTTCTCCCTAGTGAACTCCGTGTTGCTTGGAAATCTCCCAGTACGCAATCCGCAGGAACTTGTGGTCGTCAAGTACACGGACAGTCTTTCTCGGGAAGCGAACGAAGACTTCTCTTATCCGATGTACCAGTCCATGCGCGACAAAAACTCGGTCTTTGCGAACGTGTTGTCACGCTCCGGCCTCGATTTCAACGCAAGTTACGGCGGACAGAGCGAGCGGGCCGTTGGCGAAATGGTCTCTGGAAACTACTTCGAGACCCTGGGTGTGCAACCGTTTCTTGGCCGCCTGATTGGGCCGGAGGACGATCTCACGCCTGGTGCCCATCCCGTCGCGGTCTTGAGTTACGGCTATTGGCAGCGGCGATTTGGGAGCGATCCAGATGTCGTCGGCAAGGACATCACACTAAACAACAAATCGATCCGGGTGATCGGCATCACGCCACCCGGGTTTTACGGAACGGAGATGGCGCGCAACCCGGATATTCGCGTACCCATGATGATGGCTACCGTTTTCCGCCCCGTGCCCGCGAACCGCCTGCAAAATCCGCGTCATCATTGGATGACGATTCTCGCCCGCCGCAAACCCGAAGTTTCCGTCGCGCAAGCGCAAGCTTCGCTCGACATCCTGTATCACCAGATCCTCTCGGCGGAATTACAGGAATTGGGAGCAGGCGTCAATGAGCATGACAAAGAGCGTGCCCTCGCCAGCCGCGTTCAACTGGACCCGGGCAATCAGGGCTTCGCTCACTTGCGCGGAGAAATGGAGCGCCCGCTGCTCCTGATGTTTTGCGTCACGGGGGTGGTCTTGCTGGTCGCCTGCGCGAACCTCGCAAATCTTCTCCTCGCGCGCAACGCAAAGCGGAAGCAGGAGATTTCGGTTCGGCTGGCAATCGGTGCGGGCCGCGGCAGACTCATTCGCCAGTGGCTGACGGAGAGCCTGTTGCTCTCTCTGCTCGGCGGGTTCGCTGGAATTGTCGTCGCGTATTGGGCCAAGACGGCGCTGCTCGGTTTTTTGCCTGCCGGCTACAGTGTAAATTTGCACGCGCCCTTGGATTTGCGAGTTCTCGGCTTCGCGCTGCTTGCCTCGATCGTCACAGGCCTGTTATTCGGGCTGGCACCCGCATTGCAGCTTTCGCATACCGGCCTGTCCATCGCGTTGCGTAACGATGCTCCCTCGATCGCCGCGGGCGAGCGGCTCTTTAGTTTGCGCAGCGCGCTCATTTTTCTTCAGGTGGCTCTCTCGCTGCCGCTCTTGATCGGAGCCGGCCTGTTCCTTCACAGTTTGCGCAACCTTCGCGGAGTGAACACAGGGTTTGTGAGAGGCAACGTTTTTCTAGCCACTCTCAATCCCGCCATGAATGGCTACCCGCAGGAGAGAATCAAGTTTCTCTATGACGATTTGCTTGCCCGTGTTCGCACCTTGCCCGGCGTGAGCGCCGCGAGCTTAACCACCAGTTCCGTGATTTCCGGCGGATGGGATCAGGAAGGCGTCAAAGTTGAAGGCTACCAGCCCGGCCCTGACGAAAACATGAGTCCTAACGCCGCGGTCGTATCGACTGGCTACTTTGCGACTATGGGAATTCCATTCGTCGCGGGCCGCGACTTCACCGAACAAGACACAGCTTCGCGCTCGAAAGTCGTCATCATCAACGAAACTATGGCTCATTATTTCTTCGGAGCCAAAGACCCACTCGGCAAAAAAATCACCACCGACGACGATCCCAAAGCTCCCTTCGACCGCGAAATTATCGGCGTCGTAAAGGATGCCAAGTACGTCCGTCTTTCAGAAACCCCGCGCCGCCATTTTTACGCGCCTCTGGCGCAGGAACCGCGTCTATTCGACATGACCCTGCAGGTGCGCACCTCCGGCGATCCGGAAAAAATTGGCGATCTCGTCCGCGGGCAAGTACATGACTTGGACGCGAACCTGCCTCTCTACGCGACAACCACTCTCGAAATCCAAATTGACGATTCGCTCACGCAAGAGCGGCTTCTCACTTGGCTCTCCAGCTTGTTCGGGCTGCTCGCCACACTTCTCGCCTCGCTCGGACTTTCCGGCGTCGTAGCTTTCTCGGTTGCCCGGCGCACGCGCGAGATTGGAATCCGCATGGCGCTTGGCGCGCAACCAGGCGACATCCTCCGCAATGTTGTCGGCCACATGGCTTTCTTGGTGATAGCAGGAATGGCCGTTGGCTTGGCCGCCGCCTACGGTTTAAGCCGGCTTCTCGGCAGCATGCTGTTCGACGTGCGCTCTGCCGATCCTCTGGCCTTCGCGGGAGCCTGCATAGTTCTGGGCGTGATTGCTGGCATTGCCGCGTATTTGCCGGCTCAACGTGCCACGCAAGTCGATCCGGTCGTTGCTCTGCGCTACGAGTGACCGTTTCCGGCCACCCACCGTGCTAAAATCTCCGCTCAATGAGCCGTCTCTGCTCTTCCCGTTTCGAGCGAGCGGCGCGACAGCTTGGCTGGATGCGCATCGCTGGTCTTGATGAAGCCGGCCGCGGCGCGCTCTTTGGCCCGGTCGTCGCCGCCGCAGTTATTCTGAATCCAAAGCGCCGCATTGTAGGCCTCGACGATTCCAAAAAACTTCCCGCCGAGCGCCGCACCGAACTTGCCGTGCGCATCCGCGAACACGCCATCGCTTGGGCCGTCGCTGAAATTGATGCCCAGCGCATCGACGCATGGAATATTTATCAGGCCAGCCGACAGGCCATGACTGCCGCTCTGCAACAACTTTCCATTCAGCCGGATTATCTGCTGATTGACGCCATGGAGCTCGATGTCTTGATCGAGCAGAAATCTCTTATCAAAGGGGACGCACGCAGCGTCTCCATCGCCGCCGCATCCATCCTCGCCAAAACGCATCGCGACGCGTGCATGGAAAAGTGGGATGTGGTCTACCCGCAATACGGCCTCGCCCGCCACAAAGGTTACGCCACTCCCGACCACCTCGAAGCGCTTCGCCTCCACGGCCCCTCCCCGCTGCATCGCTATTCCTTCGCGCCCGTGCGCGACGCCAATTGTTGGGCCGCCGGAGCCACGCAAACTCCACTACCGCTTTTCTAGCCCGTCACATAAAATCTGCGCCGGAATACGAGAGGTCAGCACGATGCCTTCGAAACGGATCATGCGCCGCGCGGCAATTCTGCTTTCCGCAGGTTGCGCGTTTTTTTGCATCTGCAATCTCGCGGCCCAGGTCGGCGCGAAACCCCCGAAGGCTGAAGGGAAGACTTTGCTCGCGCCCACGCCGCCCATGGGCTGGAACAGTTGGGATTCTTATGGCGAGACCGTCAGCGAATCCGACATCCGCGCCAATGCCGCATGGATGGCGGAGCATCTGAAATCCTATGGCTGGGAATACATCGTCGTGGATGAAGGCTGGTACGTAACGAATCAAGCCGCCCGTCCCTCAGGTGCCGCTCCCGAGTTCACTCTTGACGCCTATGGCCGCTACATCCCTGCCGTCAACACCATTCCCTCCGCCGAGAACGGCGCCGGTTTCAAACCTCTCGCCGACTACGTTCATTCACTCGGCCTGAAATTTGGCATCCACATTCTCCGCGGCATCCCTAAAGAAGCCGTAAGTAAGAATTTGCCCATCGCAGGCACTTCTTATCACGCGAAAGCAGCAGCCGACGTCTCCGATTCCTGCCCTTGGAATACATACAACTATGGCCTGAAAGTTGGCTCGCCCGCCTCGCAGGCCTATTACGATTCCATCGCCAGGCTCTACTCCGACTGGGGCGTCGACTTCCTCAAGGTAGATTGCATCTCCAGCCATCCCTACAAAGGCGACGAGATTCGAATGCTCAGCACCGCCCTCCGCAAAGTGCACCATCCCATCGTACTCAGCCTCTCCCCTGGTCCGGCCCCTCTTGAAAAAGCCAGTGAGCTCCGCCGCTACGCCCAAATGTGGCGCATCTCCGATGACGTCTGGGACGTCTGGATGAGCGACAAGGATTTTCCCCAGGGCGTCGGAAACCAATTCGCCCGCGCCGCCAAATGGGCTGCAGTCTCCGGCCCCGGCCACTGGCCTGACGCCGACATGCTCCCCCTCGGCCGCCTCGAGCCCAACGCCGGCTGGGAGAAACCGCGCACCACGCGCCTCACCCAAGACGAGCAGCGCACTCTCCTCACCCTCTGGTCCATCTTCCGTTCGCCGCTTATGATGGGCGGCAATCTAACTCTCTGCGACGAGTGGACCGAATCCGCCTTAACCAACGCCGAGCTCATCGGCGTCGATCAACACTCCACGGGAAGCCACGCCGTCATCTCCACCGACAACTCCGCCGTCTGGGTCTCCACTCCCGAATCCGGCGACGGCGCCTACATTGCCGTTTTCAATCTCGACGCTGCACCGCAAACCTTCCACTACTCCTGGAAAGATCTCGGCCTAAAACGCCCGAACTACAATCTCCGCGACATCTGGGAACATGAAGACAAAGGCTCCAAGGAATCCATCGAGATCACTCTCCCGCCCCACGGCTCGGCGATCTATTGGGCCTCCGAAAAATAACCAGCTCTTCTTCGCCGCAATTTCATTCCTTTAGCAAATCGCCGCAGATGCGTCTATCATCTTCTCCGCCGGAGACCCTTCGTGACCTTCTCCTCCGTCAAGGCCATGCTCGGTTCACTCTGACGCCAGCACATGCTCTTCAACAGCCTCCTCTTTCTTTTTCTTTTCCTGCCCATCGTCTACTTCGGTTTCTGGCGTCTCCGCACCAAAAAGCAGCGCTACATCTGGCTCACCGTCGCTAGCTACATTTTTTACGGCACCTGGAACTACAAATTCTGCGCCCTCATGGCCTTTTCCACTGCCGTCAGTTACTTCGCCGGCCTCGGCATGCTCCGCGCCGCCGACCCGCGCCGCCGCAAACTCTTCCTGATCATTCCCGTCACCATCGACCTCCTCCTCCTCGGCTTCTTCAAATATTTCAATTTCACAGTCTCCAGCTTTGCCCAACTCTCCGCGTGGCTCCACGTTCCCATTCACGCGCCCGCTCTCAACATCATTCTTCCCGTGGGCATCTCCTTCTACACTTTCCACACCATCAGCTACATGGTTGACGCCTACCGCGGCGTCATCACTCCCACGCGCAATTTCTGGGAATTTTCCTGCTACGTCTCGCTCTTTTCGCAACTCGTCGCAGGTCCCATCGTCCGCTTCCGTCAGGTCGAAGCTGATCTCGATAATCTCGATCATGCCGACCGCACCCGCTGGCTCAATATCGGCTGGTCCTTCTTCGCCATCGGCATGATGAAAAAAGTCCTCCTCGCCGACACCATCGCCGCTGTCATCAATCCCGCCTGGAAAGACGCCGCTCATCTTTCCACTCTCGGCGCGTGGCTCTGCGTCCTTGGCTACACCTATCAAATCTATTTCGATTTTTCCGGCTATAGCGACATGGCCGTCGGCCTCGGCTATCTCTTCGGCATCCGCCTCCCGCAAAATTTCAATTCGCCCTACAAAGCCCTCAACATTTCCGATTTCTGGCGCCGCTGGCACATTTCACTCTCTTCCTGCCTTCGCGATTATCTTTACATCCCCCTCGGCGGCAGCCGCGTCTCCGCAAACTGGCTCGTCTATCGCAATCTTCTAATCACCATGCTTCTCGGCGGCCTCTGGCATGGCGCCAACTGGACCTTCGTCGTTTGGGGTGGCTACCACGGCGTCCTCCTCTGTCTCTACAAACTGTTCGGCAAATCCTGGGACCATTTGCCCGCCACTCTTCAGCGCCTCGCGACGTTTCTTCTCGTAGTGATCGGCTGGGTCTTCTTCCGTTCCGACAATTTCTCCGTCGCCGCCGCCATGCTCGCCCGCATGTTCAGCTTTTCCCCCGGCGTTCTGTTCCCCGGCCTCATCGGTTTGCTCGCGGTTCTTGTCATCGCCGCCGCCATCGCGCACTTCGCGCCCAACTCTTTCGAGCTTAAGCACGAATGGAATTCATGGACGGTTGCCGGCCTCGCTCTTGGATACACGGTAGCGCTTCTGGCCATCGCTTCCGGCCAGCAATCGCCGTTTCTCTATTTTCAGTTTTAGCGAATTATCGAAAGGTTCGAACAACGCGGATGAACGACAGCCCCACAAATCCCGGCAGCATCTGGAGCATCGGCCGCCTTTTGCCGCGCCTTATGCTTTTCCTTTTTCTTCTGGATCTTCTACTTCGCTTTGTTGCCCTTGACCCTCTCACCTTTCGCGCTTGGGAAGCCATGCTCCGCCACTATCCCAACGCCGTCGGCCCTTTCATTCCAAGCAAACACTATCACCGCGATGATTCCTACGGCGGCGTCGCCGGAATCGGTAATCTCCCTGCCCTCCGTCACTATCACTCCGTCGATTTCACCACCGACTCCTACGGTTTCCACAATCCTCCCGCTCTGGCGCAATCCCACCCGATCGGCATCCTCCTTGGCGACTCCTTCGCCGTCGGCAGCGAGCTTCCCGAAGACCAGTCTCTCTCCGCTCAACTCACCAAACTTTTCGGCGGCTACTTCTACAATGCCGGCGCGCCCCAGCCTCTTCATTTGCGAAGCGTCGAAGCCCTCGCCAATTGCATCGGTCTTCATCGCGGGCTGGTCATCTTCGAATTCCTCGAGGCCCGCGCCCTCCAGGATCCTCCCGCAAGCACTCCAGACGGTGGACGAGGCCCGTTCCAATCATTTTTCTTTCGCGCTGCTGGTCAGAATTGGACCGACCATCTCGGAACTCCTCTCAACGAACTTCATTCTTCCCCGTTGCAAGCCATTTCCGCCAAGCTCGAAAAGAAAATCCAAAACGATATCCTGCTACCCAACTCTTTTGCATCCTTCGTGATTCAGGAAAAGCTACGCAACGGCGATCCCATCGTCTTTCTCCCTGCGGAATTCAAATCCCCTGGCGATCCACGCAAAGCGGCCCAGCGTTGGGCTGCCTATTTCTCCTGGTACTCTGCGCAGCTGAAGAAAGATGGCCTTGACTTGCTCGTTCTTCTGGTTCCCAATCGCTCCACCATTTACGCTCCGCTTCTGCTCCAACCCCGCCACGTCTCCGCATCGCATGCAACCCTCGAGGACTTTTCGATGGCGCTCCAAACTGCCGGCGTCCGCACCGTTTCCCTCGAACATCACTACGCCCAGCAAGCATCACTCCTGCTCGACCAGAAAAGATATCTCTATTTCCTTGATGACACACATTGGAATGGCAACGGCACAGCCATCGCTGCCGAAGAGATCCTCAATCATTGGAAGTAACTATTTTTTTGCCTGTCCGTTCACGTCCACTTTCTTGTCCTCCGCCGCTCCGCCCTCCCCATCTTTCCAGTCCAAAATCGCCTAAAAAGCACTCTCCCCCGCTTCGCCTTGTCTTCGCCTACTAGTTTCCTAGTCCTAACGGGGATAACTGGCTGCTCACACGCATCTTTGGGTTCGTTGACTTGCCTTTTCCCTGCCTGCTAGCGTAATCAAGCACGCCTTGTGTCTGCCTTTCCTGCCCTTTGGGCGGAGGACATATCCTCCAGCAGGCGCAGGCCGCATTTTGTCCGGGAACGCGAATGGCCTATACCAAGAGCAAATTTGTCGAATCCGCGCAGAAGCTGCTCAATCAGGGCAAAGTCCCTCAGGCCATAGCCGAATACCAGCAAATTTTAAAGTACGAGCCCCGCGATCAGGTCACCCTCATGACCATCGGCGAACTCTATATTCGCCAGGGTGAGACTTTTCAGGCCATCGATTACTTCGAGCGGCTCGCTCAGATTTTTGTCGGCGACGGTTTTCTCACGAAAGCCATAGCCGTTTACAAACGCATCGCCAAGCTCGCTCCCGAAGAGATTCGCCCTCTCGAAAAACTGGCCGATCTTTACGTCCAGCAGGGGGTCATGAGCGAGGCCCGCCCGCTCTTCCTCCAACTCGCGGAAATTCATCTCAAGAACAACCGCCAGCCGGAAGCCGTCGGCCTCCTCAAGAAACTTCTTCTCGCCGAGCCGGACAATCTTCGCATCCAGGTTCGCCTCGCCGATCTCTACCAGGCTATGGGTCAATCCCGCGAGGCCGTCGACGCCTACGTATCCGCGTCCCAGCGCGCACTCGCCCGCGGCGACCAGTCGGAAGCCGATAAGCTTGCGGACAAAGCCCTAAAAATTGACGCCCACTGCCTCGCCGCCAGCATCGTCAAAGCCCGTTCCTTTTCTTCTCAGGGCAATTTCACCCAGGCCGCCGAGCTTCTCGAACACGTTCCCGATCTCGAAAAGGGTGGCGAACAGACAGAACTCCTGCTGGATCTCTATGTCAAAGCTCCCAATTGGGATAAGGCGACCGCTCTCGCCCTGCGTGTCTTGGGTGCCGATAGCAAGAATTTTGGCCCTGCACAAAAAATCGTAGAGGGACTCCTCGAGTCGGGTCAGACCGACCGCGCCATGGCCATCATCGGCCAGATTCGCGTCCCCATGATCGACGGTGGCGAGCATGAAGTTATCGGCCGCCTGCAAAACGAACTGGCTGCCCGCATGCCCGGCCGCATCGAGCCACTTGAATGGCTTGTCGACTTTTATGGCCGCACCAGCGATTCCTTCCGCCTGCCGGACGCCCTTGCCCACCTGGGTGACGCCCTTGCCGCTTCCAATGAGCTTGAGCGCGCTAAAACGATTTTCGAACAACTCGTTGACCGCCAGCCGGACAGCGATTCCGCAAAACGCAAATTGGATGCCGTCCTTCGCAAGATGGGCTTGCTCGCCACCGAACCGGAAGAAGAAGTGCTGCCAGCGCCCAAAGATGATCTGCAGGCTGCCATTCCTAAAGCTCCCGCGCCGAAACTTCGTCCCGACGTGGATACAGCTTTCGCGCCCGCCGCCGGTGAGAAACCCGCTGCCGTCTCTGCCCACACCGAGCCTCCGCTGGACGACGAAACCCAGAAATTCATTGCCCAGTCCCTCACCGACGTGGACCTCTTCGCCAGTTACGGGCTCACTCAAAAAGCCATTGGCTTGCTTGAAGCCATCTTGCGCCGCGCTCCTCGCCACACGCCTACTCTCGAAAAGCTCCTCGACTTTGTCCTCGGCGCTGGTGACGACCGCCGCACTGCCGAACTCGCTTCCCAGCTCGAGCAAATACATATTGACCACGCCGACTTGCGCGGTGCCGAACGCTTTGGCGAACTTCGCCGCAGATTCCAGCGCGCCGCTGGGCTCACCGATGCCGAACTTGCCGCCAGCACCGCCGTTCAGCAGGCGCCCCCACCCGCGACCATCCCGGAAGTCCCGATGGCGGATGTCGCTGCTGGGGCCGCCCCGGCCGTCGAAGAGCCGGCGCCTCAATTTGAACTGCCGGTTCCAGCTGAGCCAGCTATCCCCGAGAAGGTTGAGGCCAAGGCCTCTGCGGATGCCCCGGAAACTCAGGAGGAAGTCGATCTCTCCGATGAATGGGCTTCCATGCTCGAGGATTCTCATCCCGCCGAGCCTGCGGTTAAACCGCCGCCTCCAGCCGCACCCGCTCCTCCTGCGCCTCCCGTAGTTGCAGCGGAACCGGTACACGTCGAGGAGTTTTCCATCTCGGAAGAGCCTGTAGCCGCCGAGACCCCCGAATCTCACGACGTTCGCGCATTCGAGCTGCCTGTCGAGGCGCCTGCCGGCGCCCGCGAAGAGACGAATTCTTTCGCCGACATTTCCGCGGAGCTTCCTCCGCCTCCTGCTCCCAAAGCGCCCGAGATCCCGGCGCCCGTCGAACAAAGTCACGCCCCAGCCATACCAGAACCGCCGCCCGTCGCTAAGGAAGTGCCGGCTGCCCACAAACCGCCCGCTCCTCCACCGCCGGCTGCGCCCGAGCCCGAATTCGAGCTGGATCACGACATTGAACTCGTCCTTGAGCCCGAACCGCTCGTTCCTGCCTACGACCAGAGGCCTCCTGAGACGCCCATTGTCGTCAGTCCGCCAGCGCGGGAACCTGAACCGGCCGCTTCCCATGCTGCAAAGGATTCTGCCGCGCCACCCGCCGGTGGTTTTGCTTCCGATCAGTTCCTCGCCGACCTTGCGAAAGAGATCGACGATCTTGGGCTGGACGCTCTCTCTCCATCACACTCCGAACCGGCGCCTCCAGCCGTTGCACCCAAGGCCGAAGAAAAGCCTGCTTCTCCCGCAGAGCACAGCCCGCTCAAGGAAGTTTTCGACGATTTCCGCGCCGAGCTTGGCGAAATGGGCGCCGAGGACGAAGACCTCGAAACCCACTACAATCTCGGAACTGCCTTCCGCGAAATGGGCCTCGTCGATGAGGCCATCAGCGAATTTCAGAAAGTCGCCAAAGCCACCGAGCGCGGAAAGCCTTTCCGCTACGGCATGCAATGCTGCACCCTGCTTGGTCTCGCCTTCATGGAAAAGGGCCAGCCCGGCATCGCCGCCATCTGGTATGAACGCGCTCTTAAAACTCCCGGCATCGAACCGGAAAGCATTCTCGCGTTGCGGTATGATTTAGGTGTTGCCCAGGAATCCGCAGGTGAGCCGGTAGCGGCGCTGAAGAGTTTTTCCCAGGTCTATGCGATGAACATCGACTATCGCGACGTCGCTGATCGCATCGCCGCTCTGCAGAAGCCCATCCGCTGATTCACGGCATTCATTGATGCTGGCGATTCCCTCTTAACCATGAACCGCGTCTTTCGCGCACTGTTGGTCGTCGTTTGCTTCGAGATGGGAGCTCTGCTCCTCTATCTCCCTTGGTCTTCCTTTTGGGAACAAAACTTTTTTCTCACTCATTTTCCTTCGCTCATTCACGTCGTGCTCCATCCCTCTTTTCGCGGCGCCGTCAGCGGCCTCGGCTTTCTGGATATTCTCTTGTCTCTCAGCTTTATCGGTTCGCGCTCCGGTCCCAACAGTGTCCCCCCCAAATAACTCCGCTCTCGCATCCGGTCTCCCTTCGTACAAACAGCCAGTCCTGTGTTATGTCACCGACCGCCGCAGTTTGCAGGCCCCAGCTCAAGAAGATTCGCTCGAATTGCTCTTGAAAAAAATCGAATCTGCCGCCGCCGCAGGCGTCGATTGGATTCAGCTGCGAGAAAAGGATTTGTCGGGAAAGCAATCCAGTGTGCTCACCTGTGAAGCATTACGCCGCATTTCCACGCACTCCAACCAAGCGCCAGCCCCTGCGCGCATCATCATCAATGACCGCCTCGACGTGGCCCTTGCCGAGCGAGCTGGCGGTGTTCACCTGGGTGAAAACTCTCTGCCTGTCCAGGACGCAAAGCGCCTTATGGCTGCGTCGCAGTCCGCCCAAGCGCTCCCGTTCGATTTTCTCTTGGGTGTTTCATGCCACTCGCTCGAATCTGCTCAATCTGCCGCCGCCTCTGGCGCCGATTACATTTTCTTCGGCCCCGTCTTCGCCACGCCTTCTAAAGCCGCCTACGGCTCCCCGCAAGGCCTCGATCGTCTCGCGGCAGTCTGCTCTTCCGTCAAGATTCCTGTCCTTGCCATTGGTGGAATCACTTCAGAAAACGCCCTCGCCTGCCTTTCAGCTGGCTCCTCCGGCATCGCGGCCATCCGCCTGTTCCAAGACTCCCACGATCTTCTGGCCACCGTGAAAGCCCTTCGCCAACACGTGTGATCCAATCTCCGCGTAAGTCCCTTTAGAAGGAACACTTATGTAAGTGTTCTAAACAAAGGACTTTATCTGTCTTTAGAATGAACACTTACGCAAAAAGAGGGGGGGCACAAAGTTATTGTTAACCAAGCGCGACCTGAATTCGTATCCCCTTCTATCCAACTTCACCATGCCAGGAGTCCTCGCTAGCTTACCCGCTGTCACCTTTTGGTTCTGCGTTTTTCTCTTCCGTCCATAGAGTCGCTGGTCTGCGGCTTCTAGAAGATCTTGCGCAGTTCGCCCGTCGGTGGGGTACACGGCCATGCCAATGCTGACGCTAATTGCAGGTTCTTCCTTATCTTCCCGTACGCAAGCTTCGATGCGTTGCGCGACGTGTTGCGCCATGCGCTCGTCGGAATCGATCAAGAGCACAGCAAACTCATCGCCGCCGTACCGTGCCGCCAGGTCCGTCGCGCGGCACTGCCCCTTCATAACCTCCGCCAGGCGCTTCAAAGCCCGGTTCCCAGCAAGGTGACCGAACCTGTCATTGATGCGTTTCAGGTCGTCCAAGTCCAGCAGCACGACTGTAAAGGAGTGGTGACTGCGCTCGGCCCGGCGCAGTTCGCGCTCCAGCGTGTCCATGAATTCCCGGTAATTCGCCAGCCCCGTAAGCGCATCGTGCGTCGCCTGGAAGCGGATGTGCTCCTCGCTTCTTTTTCGCTGCGTAATATCCAGGCCCACCCCAATGCATCCTACGATTTCCCCAAACGGCGACCGCAGTGGCTCCAGATGGATCTCTAAGATCCTGTCCTGCCGCTTGTAATCGAACTGCACCGACTCTCCGCGTAGCGCCGCGTAGTGGTGCGCCATCGGCGTCATATTTGTTATGGGGCACTTCAGGTATTCGGACACAGGCCGTCCGATCAGTTCTCCAGCTTGCAATTCGGAGTGCTGTAGGCCGGAGCCCCAGTTCGACGTGATACGCAACTGCTGGTCCGTCGTCCATAGCAGCAGCGGCATCTGCTCGACGATCTGGCGCAACTGTCTATCCAGGGGAATGTCCGAGACGTTGTGACGAGTGGCTCTTCCGCTTTCCAAAATGCTGGTGGCCGCACCGTGCTCGTCCCGCACCACGCTCCGCCGCACCGTTACGTTGATTCTCGAACCAAACTTGTGGAGCCGCTCTACGTTCTCGACTTTCGATCATTTTGCCGGTGCGAGCAGACTGCAGAACATCCTGAAGTCCGGGACTTCGTATATCGGGAGCAGCGCCATAAGCGACTGACCCGTAACCTCTTCCGCGGAGTACCCGTAAAGACGCTCCGCTCCGCTGCTCCAAAGCTGAATCACGCCTTCGAGTGTCATACCAACAATAGCCTCATCGGCCGATTCGAGGATGGCGGCGAGCATCTGCTCGCATTGCGAATGGGACTGCATGCGTTCCTACCACTCTTTCAGAAAGGGGGAGGCGTGTGTATGGCGAAACTGAGTTGCCCGTAGGCGAGAGGAGAGACCTGCGAGGTATTCAAAAACCCAAGCGTGGTAGCACGTGGTTACAACCGACGCATCTTCGAGCTTACCACTTCTTTTTTCCCGCGCAATCTGCCCATAAGGGCATGTGGCGAGAGTGATAGGGGGCGCAGCGCAGAGAAGCGAGGAGGGAGCTGCGAGCAGGGAAATCTAGTTGAGAATGATTTGCATCTGATATCGGACTAAGTTAGTCTGCTTTCGTGTTGCAAACCATTTGCAAGGAGATGATGTTGTGACCCTTTCTCGCTCGTCGTTCTGGTCTGCCGCACGCGACACACGATTTGGCCTCATTTCCAGTCTTTTCGTTGTGTTCTTCTTACTGCTTTTCCTTCCTGCGGCCGCACCAGCCCAGGAAAACCCCTACATCGTTGCTTATGATCACTATCTTGAAGAGCCCGGCAATCTGGAAATCGAATACTTCTCCACATTCGGCACGCAGCGCGCCGGGAACGACTTTCATGCCTTCTGGATGGAGTTTGAGTACGGCGCTACGGCTTGGTGGACTACGGAATTCTATGTGGACGGCCAGTCTACCTTCGGCGACTCGACAATCTTTACCGGCGTCCGATTCGAGAACCGCTTTCGCTTGCTGAAACGCGAGCACTTCATCAATCCCGTTCTGTACGTCGAGTACGAAAACAAGAGGGGTGCCGACAAAATTCTCAAAGAAGTGGAGGGTCACGACGTGGAATCAGACTATGCGCCCAGCAACGCGGTACTACGGCAAGGAACACAACCACGAAATCGAACTCAAACTTCTTCTCTCCGGTACCCAAAAAGGATGGAACTTCACGCAAAATACGATTGCTACGAAAAATCTATCGAACCACCCTTGGGAGTTTGGCTATGCCATCGGCGCAAGCAGGCCGCTGGCCTTGAAAGCTTCCGCAAAACGGTGTTCTTTCTGCCGCCAAAACTTTATCGCCGGCGCGGAAATGTACGGAGGCCTCGGCGACCGTCATAGCTTTGGTTTACACGAAACCTCGCACTATTTTGCTCCCGTTATTGCTTGGAACTTGCCTTCGGACTGGACTCTGCGGCTCTCCGCGGGGTTCGGACTAAACGAGAACAGTCATCGTTTCCTATTGCGGTGGGGAGTATCGAGGGAAATCCCCGGTTTCGGTTCGATGGTCAGCCGACTATTTGGAGGCCATCGATGAGGCAGTATCTCGCAGCTCTCGCGACGACTGCCGGTCTTCTCTGCGTATCATTCGCGCTCGCTCAGAAGGAGAAGCCGCCAGCGTACAAATATCACAAGGACTCTCTGGTTTACGCGGAACTAGCTAAAGCGCCGCAAAAGGCGCGTGCTAAACGCAATCCACTGGAAAGAGATACCGACGCGGTGGCTGCCGGGAGAAATCTATTTGAACAGCACTGCACGGAATGCCACGGCGATTTGGCGGAAGGAAGCAGGAAGGGTCCGAGCCTCATGGTGGAGCAGGTTCAAGATGCCGAGCCCGGCGCGATTTTTTGGCTGTTAACGAACGGCGTCGTCTGGCGCGGGATGCCTGTCTGGTCCAAACTGCCCGAGCCGCAGCGATGGCAACTGGTCAGCTACATCAAGTCCCTGGGTGTGGCGGAAACCGTTCCCGATGCTTCGCCAGGGACGAAATCATCGGTCGGGCTCGGCTACGGAAGCGCCTTCGCCGCGTCGTTAAGAATCATGGCGAGCCGAACGCCGGCCTGAGCGAGCCGTTTTTCGACGACGGGTGCCGCCTTTTCCTGGTAGGCCTCGCCCGCTGTGATGTTCTGGTGCAGGAGTCGTTCGCCAATATTGCTGTCGTCGGAGCAACTGTGGACGGGGACGTTGGGCTCAATAGCGATCTTCGGCGTCAAGTTTCCATAAACCGTGTTTTCGGCAAAATCGAAGCCTTCCCAGACCCAATCATCGAGGTGCACGCCGGCCTTCTGCCAACCGTCGATCTCCGCAGAGAATTGAGCGTCGAGCGTGTCGGCATACTCCGCCGAATCGGCGCCCTCGGCGTCGCGTTCAGGAATTGCCCCATCCCAAAGGCTGTGCAGGTTTGGCGAGAAGGAATGACTGCGCTCGCGCGCGCTGCGCCGGAAATACTTCACCGGCACACAATTCCCGCCTTCATCGGCGTTCGTTACGGTGTGCAGCGGCTGGTGCAAATCGCCGACAAAGTGAATGATAAAGCGCAGCGCTTCCGCGCGCTTGGCTGCGTCGGCTTTTGCATCTTTCAGAATGGCAAGTTGTTCGGTGATGGCTCGCGTCACGCAACCTTCTTGTCCGCAAAACGGGTCAAGAGGCCCGCGCGGCGCACCTCGGGGTATATCGATGTAATGCCAGGGGCCGTTTTTTCTCTCGCCGCGCACGTCGTCTGCCCAGGTCGAAACATCGGCCATCAGATCGCGGCTCGCCCCGCCGCAATAGCGATTCAGTTTTGGATCGACGGGGTTATCCGCGAGCAATTTCTGCACGAACAGCTTGGCTTCGGGAGTCAAATGCTTTTCCGCGATCAGGGCCACCGTCTGATGGCCCTTGCATCCCCAAGCCAGCGCCGCCGAGGGGCAGAAGAGCAGGACCAGCCCACACAAACAACCTAGAAAAACGCCAGAGCGTTTCATGAATAGCTCCCGTGAGGACGCCTAAGAGCTTTGGAAGAAGCATTACTCCCAGAGTTTCCGCCGGCATCAAAAAAAAGAATATCTGAAAGGAGGGTGCTCGAACAAATAAAGTGAGGCGCTACGAGACAAGGAAGATGCCCAGGGATCACCAGCTAACGCTGAATAGCGTCAAGCGCTTAGCCAGCGCCCAATGGGCCGCCAGGATTCCGTGTGATCGCAAATCACGCGCAACGCCGCGGTAATAGGAATCGCCAGAATTAATCCCATGCCGCCCCACACCCAACCCCAAAAAAGCAGCGCGATCGTAATGGCCACGGCGTTCAACTGGACCCGCCGCCCCACAATTTGCGGCGCCACCAAATTCAGTGCGAGCACATGAATGGCCGTCAATCCCCCAGCAATCAAAGCGAATTCCCCGAAAGTCCTCGATTTGGCAAGCGCGATGATGAAGGCCGGCAGCCAGGCGAGCACGGCACCGATATACGGCACCATATTCAGCAAACCCGATGCAATTCCTGTGACGACCGGAAAATCCAATCCAAGGATCCAGAAAAACAAGCTGCTGGCCGCTATCACCAGCAAAGTGAGAAGGGTCATGCCTGCAAGATAGTCGCGCAGAACGTCGCGCAAATCCTCAAGCGTCTCTTTCACGCGGGTCCGCTGCGAGGCTGGAAAAAGTTGCAGTGTACCGTGCCAAACTTCGTGTTTGCCCGCGAGCATGAAGAAAACCAGGAACGGGACAAAGGTGATTTCCAGAAAAAGGGCGTACAAAGAGCCGATTCCGCGGAACAAAAGAGTGCGCACAATCGCCGCCTCCGGGTGATCGGCTGTTCCTTGCTGCGGAGCTGTTTCCGGCGCAATCTCTGACACCTTTCCTTCGATGCCCTTGATCTTTCCTTCGACGGCGCCTGCCGCTTGTTTCAGCACTGAGCCGTATTTCGGCCAGTTCGCGGCGAAATCCTCCGCCCGCGTTTCCAACCCGTAGCCGACGGCCACTATGGCCGCGATCAACAGCAGTACCATCACCATGGCGCCGACGGTGCGGGCGATGTGCATGCGTTCCAGCAACTCCACAGCGGGATCGAGAAAATACGCGAGCAATATCGAGAGCAGTACGGTGATGACAACTCCGGCGGCGTAGTAAAAGAACAGCAAAATGACGGCCGCGGCGAGAATCCGCAGACTGAAACTTGACCCGGCAATGTGGACTGTGGATGTTGGCGTTTCTAGCTCAGGCTCTGGCACAAGGCACTCCGTGCCCATCACGTTAGCATACTCATGCAAGCTGGCGAGGCTATCCCTTACCGCCGTTGCGTATTTCCAAATCGCCCTTCCAAAAAATCCGGAAACACGGGCGCCCCTGGGCTGGCCTGTTTACGCAAGCGAACTTCCGGAACGTCTCTCCCAAGCGCCTTTTCGAGCGTGTGCTAGACTTTTCCCATGGTCAGCCCCGCAGGAATTGACCGCTAAACTCCTCATGCCCAAAGAACTTTTCGGAACCGATGGAATTCGTGGCGTCCCCGGCACGCCGCCGCTCGATGACGCCACTCTTTTCGCCACCGGCCGCTCCCTAGCCGCCTACTTGCTCCGCGAGCACTCCGCCGCTCACGTGTTGATCGGGATGGATACCCGTGAATCCGGGCCGCACATCGCCGCGCTTTTGGCTGCAGGACTGAAGCAAGCCGGAGCGTCCGTGGCGTTCGCGGGCGTCATAACCACTCCCGGGGTGGCTTGCCTCGTGCGCCAAAACGATTTTCAGGCGGGCGTGGTGATTTCGGCTTCGCATAATCCGTACCACGACAACGGCGTAAAGCTTTTCTCTCACGCTGGCATGAAATTTCCCGATTCGGTGGAAGAAGAACTGGAAGCGGACATTTTCAAGCATCGCTCCGACGCGCCGCCGAAAAATCCGCCGCTCCTCACCGCGGACGAATCGCTCGACGCGGAGTATCTCGTGTTTCTTCGAAGCCGCATCATTCCTGGAGCCAAGCTGTCGGGGTTTCGCATCGTTCTCGATTGCGCCAACGGGGCCGCTTACAAGCTGGGTCCGGAACTGTTTCGTTCTCTCGGCGCGAATGTTGTGTCGATGGGCGTATCGCCCGACGGCAAGAACATCAATGCGGGCTGCGGTTCGCTGCATCTTGCAGGATTGCAGCAGCGCATGCTTTCCGAGCGCGCGCAACTCGGTGTGGCTTTCGATGGCGATGCCGACCGAGCACTCTTCGTCTGCGAAACCGGGAAAATCGTCAATGGCGACGGCGTTCTTCTGGCAGTTGCTCGTTACTTGAAATCTCAGAACAAGCTTGCAGGAAATCGCGTCGTGGCCACGTCGATGTCAAATCTGGGTCTGGAACGCGTGCTGGCCGGCGAGGGGATTTCGTTGGCGCGCGCTTCGGTCGGCGATCGCTATGTTCTGGAGGAGATGGTTCGCAGTGGCAACGTGATTGGCGGCGAGCAATCCGGGCACGTCATTTTTCTGGAAGACAGCCCGGCCGGCGACGGGCTGCTGACGGCAGTAAAAATCGCGTCGCTGGTTTCCATGCACGGCAAAATCGAATCGCTTGTCGAGGGCCTCAAGGACTACCCGCAGGTCATCGTCAACGTAAAAGTAAAATCGAAGCCGCCGCTCGAAACGCTGCCCGAAGTTTCGCGCGCGCTGGCCGAAGCGCAATCCGCTCTCGGAGAAAATGGGCGGGTGGTGCTGCGTTATTCGGGTACGGAGCAACTCGCGCGCGTTATGGTTGAAGCCGAACATGATGCGGACGTCCAACGCTTCAGCCAGTCTTTAGCCAACGCCCTCCGCTCCTCTATCGGCGCCTGAACGTCCCCCGTATTTTCTTGTAATGGATCGTTACTATAGTCCGATGTAAACTCCCTATTGAACGAGGCTCTACAAGGAAAGACTCATGAAAGTAGCCACATTAGGTTTCTGCGCTGCCCTGGCACTCTCTTCCTTCGCGATGACAGCACATTCGCAAGACAAGCCGCAGAGCGATCCCCGGCCCAGCAAACGTTGACGAATCCCCTGCGGATCCGCGTCGATAGCAAGGAGCAAGCCAAGCTATTAATAGCCAAAGTCCGGCCTGGCTACCCGAAAGAGGCATTGAAGAATCGCATCCAAGGAACGGTTCGGCTGCATGTCATTATCGACAAGGGCGGCGCGGTTTATCAAACCGAGGTAGTTTCCGGTGATCCTCGGTTGATATCGCCGGCGATAGATGCAGTTCGCCAGTGGAGATATCGCTCTACGATCTTTAACGGCTGGCCCGTGGAAGTCGACACAACGGTTGATGTGTTCTTCGCCCCAAGCAAGTGGGTTATAGCTTCGCAGTTTTGACCTCGACGATGTTGCTTTCGGGATAGCGGTCGTGATGGCGGACCCACGCCATTCCGTGAGGCAAGCCAGCCTCATCTCGCCCTTTCGGCACGCGATCGAGAATTGCGTAGATACCCATAAAATCTTCCAACCCGCGCCCGTAAATGGAGAAGGTGTGGAAGATTTCGCCGTTCGCGTTTTTGTAGAAAATGCTCATGCCCGGCCGTTCCTCGCTGGGAAACTTCGTCAGGGCGTAGTTGTAAGTGGTCTCTTTGTCCTTGTCTTCCTTCTTTACCGATACTTCGTAGTCAAAATTGAAGTCGCTTCCAAACGACGAAGCCCACGGCAACTTCCATCCCATGCGCTTCTTGAACTCCTGGATCTTCGTGAGCGGGGCATGCGACACCAGCACGAGCCGCACGTCCCGCTGTGCCAGGTGGATGGCCATCGGATCCATCTGGTCGGTAATCAAAGAGCAGCTCGGGCACCCCGCCTCCCAATCCGGGCCCAGCATGAAGTGATAAATCACCAGCTGGTTTTTGCCGCCAAAGAGATCGGCCAAAGTTTTCTTGCCACTGGCGGTATCGAAGACATAGTTCTTATCCACTTTCACCCAGGGCAGTTTGCTGCGCTCTTCGGCGAGCGCGTCTCTCTGCCGCGTTAGGCTCTTTTCTTTGGCGAGCAATTCCTTGCGCGCCGCGATCCACTCTGCTTGGGAAACAACTTTCGGGCGTTCTACTGTGTTCTGACTCATGACTGATTCTCCTTACAAGAATTTTTCGTCGACCACTCTGACGGCGCCGGAGCCCGCTTCCGGCAGGCAACGGTCTCCAGCGCCATCCCTAAGCTCGCAACTTCAGTTGGAGACTCCGGAGTTAATTGCCTGCTGCCCGGGCCTTGTTTTCTTGCGCTTGCTGGCTCATCTGTGCGTACACTTTGCGCATCGTCTCGACGGATCCTGGATTGCGCTTCTCTCTCCACGCATCCAGACGCTTGCAGTGCTCTTCGAGGTTGCCGAGGAACTGCGGATTGGAAAACATCGCTCTCCACGCGCCGACCAGAGGCTTCACTGCCTCCCAGACTCCCCACTGTTCGCCGGAATTTTCAAAAAACAGTTCTTCGTCGACGAGTCCGCGGTTGGCGATGCTGGCCACCATCTCCCAGTAGCCGAGCACCATACGCATATACGTATTTTCCCTGGTACCGGGGGGCACCAGCTTCATGGCTTCGTCCACGGTTTTCGGATGAAAATTCGCGGACATCCAGTCCCGCGCTTCGCGCAGCTTCGCTTCTCTCCTCAACTCATACAAATGCAGCATCAGGTTCACTTGCTCGTGGGTTGCTCCCATGTTTTCTCCTTTTGTTGTTTTACAAAAATGTTCCGGGCGATCTCTTTCACGCCAAGTTTGTTCGCTAAAACCGCCGTCACTCCACCCGCTGAAACCGCTGATGCGATCAGCATTGCGGTGGTTGCGATGCACGCAGGACACATGAGTTTTCTCCTTGCGGCAACTAGGCCGATTGCGCCTTTTGGGCGAAGGCTGGAGGTTCGTCGGCGCTCGGTCCCCAGCTTGCGGGGACGGCTACATCGAGCATGCGGAGGTAGACGCTGAATTGGCCGCGGTGTTGGTACCAGTGGCTCAGCATCACATCGCGCAAAAACGAAGCGCGGGGCTGGGCCAGGACTTCTCGTCCGCCGGCAACCATGCGCCAGGTTTCGTTCATGGCCGCGTCATCGAAGGTCGGCAATAGGCTTCGAACCGTCGCGATACTCTCGTCGAACGTCTTGAGGATTTCCTCGCAGCTCGCCGGCTGCGGAAATTTGAAGGACTCGGGAGCCTGGGCAGGATTGTTCTGCACGAAGCGCACGATTCCGCCCGGCACGGATGCGAGATGGTAGGCGAGCTGGCCGGCGGTCATGGATTTGTCATGCGGCTTCCACGTCAGTTTATCTTCCGGCAGGCGTTCGAGAAATTTTCGCGTGACAGGTGCCTGGACTTCGAATTCAGCGAGCAATGCTTTGGCGATCGACATTGTGAGTGCTCCTCTTCTTCTGATCTGAACTGCGATTCCCAGCTACTGCTTCGTGCCGCCACCGGACGCGAACGATGCGTGCGCTTCCGCCGCTTTCCGCACTCGCTCGTGAATCGACGACCAGCCCGTCGTCACGCCCTTGCGATGGTCATCCGAAATGATTCCAAACGCCTTATGGTGAAACTTGATCAGCGTCCCGCCTTCCACTTCGCTGAGTCGGTATTGCAAGTTCGAAGCAACTGGATACGACATGAAGAGCGGACCTACAATCTCCAGCAGCGTTGGCCGTTTGATGGCCTGCACGTGTCCCCAGAAGTGGCCATTCCCATCGCCGAGGTCGCGAAACCATCTCCCGCCCGGCCATGCCTCGATCTTCATCGGCATCGGCGTCCCGTTCCCCCCTTCTGCGCCAGGACCAAGCTGTTCCAGAAGCGCTTCGAAGGTTGTCGCCAGCGAAGCCTTCACATGAATTTCCTGCAAGATATTCAGGGTCAGGCTATCGAGTGCTACCACTGCGGATGCGGTCGAGCTCATGGTTCCTCCTCAAGTTTTGGGTAAAAATCGCGTCAGTCTTTTTTCGCCGCGTCGTTCTTTTGTTCGGCCCGTTCCTTGATACGAATCAGCTGGTGCTGCCAGTATTTTTCAAAGGTTCCCGCCCATTCGTACAAAGGCCGGATTGCGGCTGCATTGGTGCGGTAAAACATTTGACGGCCGTCCCTTCGCGCGTGCACGAGGCCGACATCCTTTAAGACGCGCAGATGCTTGGAAACGGAAGGCTGCTCCATTTCCAAAGCGTCGACGATTTCGCCAACCGGGCGTTCCTGAAGAGCGAGATAGTTGAGAATCTCGCGGCGGCGGGGCTCGGCGACGGCGTTGAAGGCGTCGGAGTTGGTGGAGGCGCGTGCCATGGGAGGTACAATACATGCCTATATGGGAATATGTCAAGCATTATTTTTGGGCCTCAAGCGGTAGCCCGCTATGAGCTATAGGCGTATGCTCTAGCTCTTCTTGTTCCTTACAGTGGAGGAATCCGATGCTAAGACTTTCCTTTCTCGGCCTTCTCGTGTGTGCCCTGGTAGCCGGGCTGGCCGCTGCGGCGGCGAAAGCGCAGCAACCCGATGCTCCTCCTGAAAAAAAGATCAATCGCATCCGGCAGGGCGGAAACATAACCGCAAAAATGCTAATTCACAAAGTACAACCAAAATATCCCGGGGAGGCAATTGAGAAACGGATTGCGGGGACTGTTAGATTGCACGTGATCATCGCGCACGACGGATCCGTTACGCAGATGGAGGTAATTTCTGGAGATCCGATCTTGGTGAAGTCCGCTCTTGATGCCGTACGCCAATGGAAGTACCGTCCCACCCTCTTAAACGGCGAGCCCGTGGAAGTCGACACCACGATTGATGTCATCTTTTCGCTCAGTCGCTAGACCCGTTCGCGTCATCCAAAATTGGTTCGTCGGGCTCTCTCCGCGCGGTTCTGTCTACTATGTGCGTCCTGCGTTATCTTTTGTTTTTCTCCTAGGGAACTTTTTGGTGGGTCGCGGCATTACCGTTAGTGGAGGCACATGCGGGAATCATGCAAGACGCGCTGCCAGCGCCGTTCTAAACTCGGAGGCACTTCCGCGGACTGCTATGAACGACACGCCGCCTACTCCTGCTTTCCCGGCTAGCCCGGCCAGCGACGAGCACCTCATGCTGGCTTTTTCCAAAGGCTCGGCGGAATCGTTCAACGAGCTGTTTCTGCGGTATAAGCAGCCAATTTATGGCTTTTTTCGACGACGGACGGCTGATACTTCTCACGCGGAGGAATTGACGCAGGAGGCGTTTCTCGTTCTGTTGCGGGCGGCTGCGCGGTATGAGCCACGGGCGCTCTTTCGGACTTATCTCTATGCCATCGCGTTCAAGATTCTTCGGGCGCACCGGCGGAAAATGGCATTTCGCGCGACGTTTTTCGGGCGGCCGAGCACCATTCCCGATCCCGCCAAACAGGACGCAACGGAATCGGGTCTATGGGTGAGGCGCGCGGTTGAAAAACTCGAGGGTATCGATCGCGAAGTGCTGCTGTTGAGAGAATTTGAGCAGCTTAGTTACGCGGAAATTGCTGACTTGCTTCGGCTCCCCGTCAATACCGTGCGCTCCCGGCTTTTTCGAGCCCGAACCGCCTTGCGCAATTTGCTCGACCCAGCGGCTAAGTCCTTGGGAAGCTGCAAACGCAATCCATGAAGAGCCGGCACACGAATCACCGGCCGCAGCAGCAAGGCGTTTCCATAGAAAGGCATTCGTCTAGAGCGCACTCCACATCCGCTCACGCCAGAACGAAATCCCGATGGCCTATCCTTGACGAAGAACTATCGTCGAGGCACGCCGAAAGTGTCGCAGGCTGGAAAGTGAATGCCGCGCCCGCATGTGAATTTCACAGCCTGCTAATGCGAAATTCTCGCCAGGATCTCGATTTTCCGTTCATCGATTCCGGAACCTGGGATTGGCGCTTGGAATCGCGGGCGCTGTTTTGCTTCTCTTCGCGATCGCGACTCCGAACCTCCTCCCTTCTCGGATGGCAGCCAACGAAGCTAGCGCGGTTGGATCTATCCGAACGCACGTACTGCCGCCACCTATTTCGCTTCGTACGGCCACTACCCGCCGTCGCTAGGGAATCTCGGTCCGTCTCCGAGCGGCGTTCCGTCAGAGAATGGTGCCGACTTGATCGACGGTACACTCGCCCAGGGACTAAAGTCCGGCTACGTTTTTAGCTATCACGCAGCTTCCAGCGCATCCGGTTATCGCGTTTCTGCTCTCCCGATGGAACCATCGCAATCCGGATTTCGGCGGTTCTTCTCCGACCAAACCGGATTGGTTCGAGCGGAACCTGGAAGGTCTGCTCGACGGAGAGGCCAGCGAAGTGGCTCAACTTAGTGAGCGGGAGCTCCCGAGTGTCCCCCTGCCTGCTTCTCAGGCTCCACTGGATAAAAGGGGCGATACTGAACGCAAATCGAAAGCCCAGCAAGCCGAGGGGGGGCCGATGATCGCCCGCACTGCTTCTCTCTCCATTATCGTGAAAGACTTCGGCGCCTCGCGCGGATTCGCTCGACGCCATTCTTACCCGCTACAGCGGCTACGCCGCCAGTTTGACGTTGCAACTCTCCGCAGGAATCCGCGCGTTCGCTCCAAGCGTCTCTGCGCATTCCCGCTCCTCAACTGGCCGCGGCCGTCGCTGAACTAAAGTCCCTTGGCATCGTGTGAAAACGAAACGCAAAATGGGGAGGAGGTGACTCAGCAGCATACTGATCTCGTTGCGCGCTTGAAAAATTCGGCAGAAACCGAGCAGCGTCTCCAGAGCATTCTTCAGCAACGAACAGGAAAAGTGGGCGACGTCCTCAGCGTTGAGCAGGAAATCGCACGAGTGCGTGGGGAAATTGAACAGATGGAAGCCGAACAGAAGAATCTGGAGCATCGCGTCGACTTCGCGACCGTCGATCTGAAACTCTCGGAGGAATACAAGGCCAAGCTGGACTCGCCGGCTCCGGCGATTTCGACGCTCATTCACAACGCCGCCGTCAACGGCTATCGCAACATCGCCGACACTTTGCTCTCCATCGTTCTCTTCTTCGCAGAGTACGGGCCGGTGCTTTGCTTCTGGCTCTTGGTGTTCTCTATTCCAGCCTGGCTGGTCTGGCGGCGCTGGCGCCACGCCGCTGCGGTAGTCCAGCCCTAGTTCTTCGAGTGGCTTCGTTTTCGATTGCGTGCAGTGGCAAATGCAGATTTTCCGCGTTAACGTTAACGCGAACTAGCAAGCAACTTTCGCACGGGCGCAAGACTTGCGGTCATCTTCGGCCGCCTCGCCGCCAGCCTGCGTCGCAAGAACATATCGTAGGCAGAAACCTCATTCGAGTTGCCTGGCCCCTGCACCATCGGTTTTTTCGATGCAATACTCCTAAAGAATGTAGGTGATTCGATGAATTCTGTGAGAATTTGTAGAATCCCCTGCCGGTCTGTTCGCCGTGCAAACACAAGATTTTCGTAAGCTCTTTTGAATCATACACCTCTACGGGAAGGCCATCTGAGGCGAGCGCTGGCACGACTATTGCTCTCTTCCTTTGCAACTTACAAGATTGGCTTCCCGGGGTGGCCGGATCCGAACCTCGACTCGGTTTCGGTTTTTTGGGGGGTCAGTTCAAAAAAGGGGGCTTGCACCAGCCCCCTTTTTCATTTCGGCCGTTGGATTTCGTGGTGGTTGGCCGGTGCGGGAGTTTTGCTTCCCGCGAGTGTGTCATCGAAGTGGTTCAGTTCGGAGGGCCTGATCCGTTAGGGCCCTCTTTTTATTTCTAGTCCATCCTCGCTGATTTCACCCGATTTGAGTTGGAAGGGGAACGGCACACCCATGCCCGGTGCGACCGTTTCTAAAGCTGGCAGTAGAAAAGGCTGGGGAAAAAAATGAGCGGCCGGTGGGGGGACCGGCCGCTCGGGCGTGGGGGATGGAGGGTCTTGCAACCTGAAGCCAGTCCGAATCTTCCGCACGTTTTGCTGCGCTCGCGAGCAGCAGAACGAGATACAGGAGCAAACAGGCCCAAACCTCTTTACTCCGGAAGCCGCAACCAACTCCCGATTACAGTTACGATTTTGCGCTCGCTGCTGTTTCGCGTCGATAGTCCGACCGGTTCATTCTTCTCAGTACTTCTTGCTGATTCCGCCTGCCTCGCTTTAGTACCTCCGTACCTCTAGAATTTTCGCGTTTTCCATCGCCGTCCCATAAAGCTTCGGACGCCGCTGCCGATAACCCTAGCAGGACTCTCTCGCCAGGAGAGTGTGTGCCTACGGACCATGCACCCAAAGCGCCGCAGCGGACGCATCGCGAAAGAACTCGACATCGTCCTGCTTGGCACGGACACAACCGGAAAAGTGTTTTCGGAGCCAACGAAAACCGTGGTGCTGAGCCGCCACGGCGCTGGCATTGTCTCGCGATACCGGTTCACTCCCGATGAAGTCTTGATCCTTCGCTTGCCCGATTCCTCCAAAGAAGCCGAGGTGCGCCTCGTTGGACAGATCGGCGGCGAGCCCGGCCGCTACATCCACGGCGTGGCATTCGTCGATCCCGATCCACACTTTTGGCCGATGGAATTTCCTCCTCCGGAATCTCCTGAATCCTTGGAATCCGTAAGCCCGCCGCTAGTGCTGGAATGCAGCCTCTGCCAGGAGCTGCAAACCGTTGAGCCACACGAAATAGAGGAAGACGTCTACTCCGTGAACGGCAATATCCTGCGGCACTGCGAGATCTGCGGAACGGCCACTCCCTGGAAGAAAGCGGTCGGTGAGGCACCCCCTGCTCCCGGCGCCGCTGCGCCAAAGACGCCATCCAAAACGCCAAGGCCATCCCCAGCGACTCCGGAGCGCACTGAATTGCCATCGCGCGAGGATTCCCTGACCGCAGCTCCCAGACGCCCGCTTACCGCATCCTACTTGGCCCCC
Organism: uncultured Acidobacteriota bacterium; assembly: GCA_963718785.1. GTDB lineage: Bacteria > Acidobacteriota > Terriglobia > Acidiferrales > UBA7541 > Acidiferrum. The sequence continues at coordinate 1,347,141 of CAVQZW010000002.1, forward strand.
TCGGCTGTTCCCGCATCGCGGTACTCCGGCGCATCGGCATTAGCGGAATTTTCTTCCTTGGCGGAACAACAGGCTTCTCCAGAGGTGGCCAGCGCCACCGCAGTGCTCCCACCGCCAGAGGTTGCTGCTGCGCCGGCAAGGGAGCAGGGCGGTGTCTCCCTCGTCAAGCCAGAAGTGGTTCCGGCACTACTCTTGGATGCAAATGGGAAGCGCATCAACAGGCGCAAGCACGTGCGCATTCGGGTGAACTTCAGCGCGTGTGTTCGCCAGGCTGCTCACCTGGACGAAATCGTCGAGTGCGAAAACGTTTCCAAAGGCGGGCTCTGCTTTCACAGTCTGCAAAAATATGCGCTGAATTCGCTGATTGAAATTGCTGCCCCGTATTCGCCAGGAGAGCCGGCAATTTTCGTGTATGCCAGGATTAAGAGGGTTGAGGCGCTATCGGGCGGCCAAGTCTTTCGTTACGGGCTTGAGTACATGAAGCCGCCTGCCCCTTCGGCCTAATTTCACTGAAACAGGACTTCTATATTTGCAGACCTCTTCAGACTCGCCCATTTGCTTAAGGTATTCAAAAACCAAGTTCTTCGTTGGGCGGCAAACCTAGAGATCCCGGATAACTTGCCGGAGCTGACCAACGGCTTGATGTAGCTGCTGCCTTGCAGGTTCAGACAAGCATGTCATGGCCATGGCGAGCGAGCTGACGCGCCGCTCGCGCGCTTCCCACATAAGGCTCACCCCTTTCGGCGTTGCTTCGAGGCGGATGCGCCGAGCGTCTTCTGTGGCATAGCGGCGGACGAATCCGGAGCGCTGGAGGCCGGCGACGATGCGGCTCATGGTAGGGGGACGGACCTGTTCGGCGTCGGCAAGCTCACCCAGCGACTTTGGACCGCCGAAGACGAGGACGGAAAGGGCGGAAAGCTGGGCGGGGCCGATACCGCTTTCACGGTCGCGAACGCGCAGGCGGCGCAGGAGGTGAATGGCGGCGGAGTGGAGCTGGTCCGCAAGTTCGAGAGCCACCAACTCCGTCTCAGGGATTGCTTCGGCAGGGGCGAAAGGAGGAGCGGCCGGAGGCGCTGTAGCGACTTTTGGGCCGGGGCGAATTTCGCGCTTGACAGGAGGCATAGAAGATAGTTAGCTATGCTAACTAACCTTTTCGCGGAGGTAAAGAGAAATGAGCGCTACGACTGGAAGCCTGGGAATCTCGAACATCGGACAGATTTCCATCATCGTAAAGGACGTAGAACGGGCGACGGCGTTTTATCGCGATGTGCTGGAGTTGCCGCTGCTTTTCACGGTGCCGAGCATGGCGTTTTTCGATTGTGGCGGAGTGCGCCTGATGCTGGGAACGGCTTCGTCACCGGAATACGATCATCCAAGCTCGATCCTTTATTTCCGAATAGCGGATATACAGGCAGGATATCAACGGCTCGTAGAGAACAGGGTGGACATCGTCGCGCCGCCGCGCTTGATTGCGCCCATGCCGACACATGATTTGTGGATGACAGCGTTTCGCGACGGCGAAGGAAACATTCACCAGTTGATGAGCGAAGTGCCGCGGTCCGTCTAACAACCAAAAAGTTCAGAATCCCCAACGAAGCAGGGCATCAGCGGGAATGCTTGACACATTTGCGACCTGCTTCGTAGCATTAAGAATTGTCTTTGTGCCGGCGTAGCTCAGTGGTAGAGCGAGGGTCTCATAATCCCTAGGCCGTGGGTTCGATTCCCCCCGCCGGCACCAAACTTACCTCTGCGCCCTCAAGATTCTCTGCGACAGAATTCCAACACCCGCGAAGTGCAGGAAAGAATAATGTATACTCTGCGCGTTCGGCGTAATCCAGTCTGACCTGGAACATCGAATTCCAAAGTTTATATTTGCCGGAGGTACTCTTGTCGCTCATCCGAAGCGGAAAGTTCAGCCTTGCGCTGCTGATAGTCCTAAGTTCGGTTTCGATAGCACACGCGCAGCAAACCGACCCGGATCCTACCGAAGACAGCCAATTTCGATTTCGCTTTGTTGGCCCGCGAGTGGGGAACCGCATCGCCTCCGTGGCTGGAATCCCCGGAGATCCGAGCACCTACTATGCAGGAGCGGCATCCGGCGGCGTGTGGAAATCGACCGACGGCGGGAATCGGTGGGCGCCGATTTTTGACAAGCAGCCAGCAGCCGCGATCGGCTCTCTGGCCGTTGCGCCCTCCGACCCGAGCGTTGTGTGGGCGGGAACCGGCGAGGCATGGGTCATCCGCGATAGCGACGTGATCGGCAATGGAATCTATAAATCAACCGATGCCGGGAAGACCTGGACGAATATGGGGTTGCAGGAGACCGGCCGCATTGGGCGGATCATCGTTCATCCCTCGAATCCCGACATTGTATTTGCGTGTGCGCTTGGACGCGCCACTGGCCCGCAGCAAGAGCGCGGCGTTTTTCGCACGGTAGATGGGGGCCAGCACTGGGAACGCATGCTTTTTGCCGGAGAGAACATAGGCTGCTCCGGGCTTTCGATGGATCCGCACAATCCCCGTGTGCTGTTTGCTGGAATGTGGCAACTGGAGATGCATACGTATGCCGAGTTGAGCGGCGGCCCGGGCAGCGGAGTTTACGTTTCGCGCGACGGCGGAACGAAGTGGACGCGCATCGAAGAGCATGGTCTGCCGCATTCGCCTCTCGGAAAGATTGATGTGGCTGTGGCGCCGACCAACTCAAATCGTGTGTTCGCGCTGATTCAGACGAAAGACCAGGGATCGGTGTGGAGATCGGACGACGCAGGCGCGCACTGGAAGGCCGTCGATTATCAGAGAGGCTTGATTGGACGCGCGGGCTACTACATCCGAATCGCCGTTTCTACGGGAAATGACAACGAAGTCCTGGTGGCGAACAGCTCGTTTTATCAATCGCTGGATGGCGGACAGAATTTTCAAGAGGTGCGTTGGGGCGGAGATACACACGACATCTGGATTGATCCGGCAAATCCCGATCGCTTTGTGATTACGGACGATGCAGGGATGATCATTACGACCGTACATGGAAGGGGCTTTCATCGAGTCACGCTGCCGATTGGGCAGATGTATCACGTGGATGTCGACAACCAGACTCCCTACTATTTTTATAGCAACATGCAGGATGACGGGAACATGCGCGGGCCTAGCGTGCCGATCGATTCGCAAGAAACGGGTTGGGATCGCCACATGGGTGGCTGCGAATCCGGCTTTACCGTTCCCGATCCCGCCGACCACAACATCGTGTGGGCGACATGCTATGGGGATGAAGTGACGCGGTGGGATGCGCGAATCAAAGAAGCGCGGTCAGTGAGCCCTTATCTTCATACGCTGGATGCGCCGCCGACGGACATCAAATATAGGTGCCACTGGACCTCGCCGCTGGCCGTGGATCCGTTCGACCACAACACCGTTTATTACGGCTGCCAGGTCATTTTCAAGACGACGAATGGCGGGCAGAGTTGGGCGGTGACGAGTCCGGACCTATCGACTCAGGATGCTAGCCGCGTAGTCTCCTCGGGCGGAATTGTCGGCGACAACCTCGGACAATTTTATGGAGAAGTTGTTTTCGCCATTGCGCCCTCCAAGATACAAAAGGGACTGATCTGGGCGGGCACGAACGACGGCCAGCTCTGGTATACGAAGGACGGCGCTGCCAATTGGACGAACGTCACCAAGAACATTTCCGGATTGCCGGCATGGGGAACGATCACCAGCATTGCTCCTTCTACGTTTGATCCCGGCACGGCTTATGTCGCGATCGATTTTCATTTGATGGATAACCGCGATCCTTTCCTTTATAAGACGACCGATTTTGGAAAGACATGGAAACCCATCAGCGGGAATTTGCCGAAGCATCCTTTGGCTTATGTGCGAGCCATCGCGGAAGATCCGAATTGCGCGGGTTTGTTGTTTGCGGGGACGGGAAACGGGCTCTACTACTCGTTGGACGACGGCGGGCACTGGACGGCGCTGCAGACTGGCCTGCCGCACGCTCCCGTGACTTGGGCAGTCGTGCAGAAAGACTTCCACGATTTGGTGATTTCCACGTACGGGCGCGGGCTCTACATTTTTGACGACATTACTCCGCTCGAGCAGCTCGCAAAGAATCATACGGATGCTCCCACAGTCCTTTTTGAACCGCGCGCGGCTCATCGATTTGTCCGTGGCGGCGCTGCGATGCTCAACTTTTCTTTGAAAGCCGCGCCCAAAGATCCGGTGGAGATCGAAATTTTGAACGCGGAAGGCAAAACGATTCGCAAACTCAAGACAAAAGCTCATGTAGGAATCAATCGCGTGAAGTGGGACATGCATTACGAATCACCGCGGCTTATAGCCCTTCGCACCGCGACTTCCGAAAATCCGCACATTTGGGAGGAGCCGCGCTTCCGCGACTCTGACTCGCGGCCGATAACGCACTGGGGCATTGTTCCAGCTGAAGTGGGGCCTATGGTTGCGCCCGGAAAATATTCCGTGAAACTGACGGTGGCGGGCCAAAGCTTCACTCAGCCGCTGACCGTACTGGCTGATCCGCGCATTTCAGCTTCGGAAGCGGATATTCAATCGTCGGTGAAGACGCAGCTTCGCATTCGGGATGACATTACTCGCGCTTCCGATACCTTCAATCAAATTGAGTGGTTGCGGAAGCAAACCGAGGTGCTGGAGGCCATGCTGCGTCAGCCAAAGAAAAAGGAGAAGGAAAAACCGCCGTTTGCCGAACCGGACGACTACGACGAGCCAGAACCTGCTCCCGCGGAGGATGAAGCCCAATCAAAACGCAAGGCGGAACTCCTGAAGGTCGTCGAAGAGATGGACAAGAAGCTCCAGGCTGTCGAGTTCAAGCTGGTTACGCCGTCGCAACTCAACAGTGACGATAAGTATTTCGTCGAGGCCGACAGAGTTTATCTCAATCTGATTTGGCTCAACGCTGAAGTTGGTCCCGGAGGCGGAGACGTTGCGGGTGGGGCGGACTTTGCCCCGACGGACACTGCTTTGGACTTGCTTCAGGGGATAGAGACGGAACTTGCCGGCGCTGTCGCGGATTACCAAAAGCTGCTCGAAAAAGATCTCCCAGCGTTCAACCACACGCTTGCGGAAAATAATCTAGCGGGGGTAACCGCCGTATCGACGGCTCCAACCGGGACAGAAAAGTAGCCCGCTACTTCACCTCGCTGCTCAGTGCATTTCGGCTCGCATCAGCTGCTTTGGGCGAGACTTCCAAGCTGCCGCGATGGATGCGGACCTTTTCCTCGTTCTCATTGACAGGCATCGGAAGAGTTGGGCAGGATGGCAAACCAAGTGGACGCCTCCAGCTCTATCTCGCCATTTCTGTCGGCAGTTGTATTTGTGAATCCCGCAGCAGGCGGAGGGCGTGCCCTTTCTTGCATTCCGCGTATCCGCAAAGTATTCGAGGCGGCCTTCGTTCCCGCGGAGTTCATTTTCGGGGAGGGCCCCAGCGATCTGGAGACGAAGGCGCTCGCTGCGATAAAGAGTGGAAACCGGCTTTTGTTCGCGCTTGGCGGGGACGGAACGTTTCACGAATTGGTGAATGCGGCATACGGCGCCGACGTCGTTCTGGGCGTTCTGCCAGCGGGCGGCGGGAACGACTTTGCTGCCGCACTGCAACTACCTAAGGATCCTGTTGCAGCGGCTGAAGCGGTTCTTCGTGGCGAGCCGAAGCGGGTCGATCTTGTAAGAGTGCGCACAGCGGATGGACGGACGCGGTTGTATTCAGGCGGAGGCGGCCTGGGAATAGACGCCGAAGCGGCGAGGCACGCTGGAGAGACTTTTCGCGGTTGGCCCGGCCGATCTAGATATGTCGCGTCAGCCCTAAGGGCCTACTACGGACATCGTGCGCTCCGTGTGAGGGCGGAATTTCCCCGGAGCAGCCTGCCGCCGATCGAAGTCGATTGTCTCCTGGCGGCTGCGCTAAACACGCCCACCTACGGTGCAGGTATTCGGCTGGCGCCGGATGCCCGGCTGGACGACGGCTGGCTCGAAGCGGTGATTGTAGAAGACCTTGGGGTTTTCCAAGTCCTGGCGTTATTGCCGCGATTGCTGAAGAGCGGCGAGCTTCGAAGTTCGCGCATTCAGCGGCTTCGGGTGCAATCTGTAAGGTTCACGACAGATCGGCCCTGCCTATTTCATGGTGATGGCGAGATATTGGGCCCTGCGCCGGTGGAGATCGAAATAGTACCAAAGGCGGTGCGCGTCCTTGCGCCTGAAGGGTAATGACCTTCCGTAATGCCGCTTTCGCCTGGTCTCAGGGTGTGTTTTTGCGAAAGACCTTGCGCCGGATGTCTGGCCAGAATTCCTTCAGTTCGTTGGAGAGACCATCGTAGAGGATTAGGAACCCAAACGTGGAAATGTTTCTACCTACGGTGCGGTCCTCCGCTGGATGGTAAATGTTCGAGATTCCAGCGGCCACGGCATTGCCAAGCGACTCCGAGATATTAAAGCGATCATGTCCGGAATCCGTGCGCGTAACAAACAGCCGATTAATTCCATGATAGGCACGATGCACGAAGCTGCCTTTTCCCATCTGGTAGTAGCGAGGATCTTCATGAAGGAGGCTGGGAAAAACGGCCACGGTCATGTACGTTCCGATGCTGTTGTCGGCAAAGGATTCTCCGTAGCGCTTCGCGTAAGCATCCCAGCCTTGCCCCCAGGACTTCGGATCGTTCTTTGCCTGGGCTATGCCGGCAAGCGCCCCATTGAACGGATAAGCAGCCCAATCGAAAACGCCGGCCGTTGCAAGCCGGAATTTTTGCCCGGAGCTGATAGGCGGAAGATTCTTGGAAGTCTCCACGGTCCCGTAATTCGGGAGAACTTCAAAGATACGATCGTTTACAGTACCAGTCTCTTTCTCCAGCTTGCTCTTGCCCACCTGAGCGTCAGGCGAGTCTTTGTCCTGCGCATCTTTGACCTTATCCTTGGGTGACTCCGCCGGTGCGGGTGCAGGTGGTTGAGGTGTTGGCTGCTGACCAAAAGTTGAAGAAGCAATGAAGAGCAGCGCAATCAAGATTCGTAGAGACAAATGGCTCGGCCTCGCAATCGTCAAATCCAATCAGTACTCCGATTCTCTCCTGGGAGAAGGGGCTTGCAAAAAGGGCTGACCGAGCTTCCAGAAAGCCGTGTTGGGGCTTAGATTCCCGTCTCCCCAAAAGGGTTTCATTGGGATCGTGGATAGCCGAGCATCGTTCTTCAGGGCCATGAAAGACCCGAATACAATTTATTTCGCTCAGCCTTTTTTCCTATCGATTTTCAAATTCAGGGTGATGTCCTTGCGGCTGTCAAAACTGGAAACAGTATGGGTCGCGGATTGAGAGCCTTCTTTTTCCGCATGAATTTCATAGTCCGCATTCGGATCGAGGCCGCTAAAGCGGTACTTGCCGGTGGTGTCTGTGTAGGAACTGCGAACTACGTTTGTGCGGGTGTTCTTCAGGAAGACGACGCTTTCCGCGACGAGAGCGTCGGATTTATCCTGCACAATGCCGTGCACTGTGCGAAGCTGGGCTTCACGCTTTGCGTCCTGCGCAAAGGCGAGGACCGAGCCTAAAGCCAGAATTGCCGCCATGAAAATAAATCGTTTTGGCGCCATCATTTCTTCTCTCCTCCCACGGCTTCCATACGAAACACTATACGTGCTTCACTAACGCCTGTCTTGGCATCCAGTGCGCGAGTTTGATCGGCGAATCCCTTTGCCCGTACCAGCATTTCGTAGTCCGAGCCTTGAGGAACACGCACCGCAAAATCGCCGCGTGAATTCGTATAGCTGTCCCAGCGATATCTTTTTTCGTTGTGGCGTCGAATCTTCAGCTCGACACCTGGGAAAGCATAGCCTTTGGCATCGAATATCGTTCCGATAATCAGGAAATCGTTGGCATGGCCGTACTTTTGTTTTTGCGGTTTCGAGGATGACTCCGGCGGGGCGGGTTGCGGAACTTGAGGAGGAGGTGGTGCTGGCTCCTGCGCCCTGCCGATGGACGGATAACAGCAAACCAATACCGCCGTCATTCCCGCGAGGCTAATCCACCTGGGACTTCGCATGAGTCCGCTCCTGTCTATTTAGATGCTTGTGCTGGAAGAAGTGGATAGCGGACTTGTCGGCAGAAAAGGGCTATTCGTCGTCCTCTTCTTCTTCGTCGTCTTCCTCATCGTCGTCCGGGAGATCGCCGTTCTCCGCGGCTTCCTCTTCGTCGTCATCCTCTTCTTCGTCATCGAGGTCGTCGGAAATGAGGTTCAGATGGACGGGATGAGTTTGGGAGACCTCAAGCTCGGATTCGCACTCGGGGCAGCTCAGGATTTCGCCTTCTTCGACTTCGTCTTCGTCCACGTCGATTTCGGTGGAACACTCAGGGCAGCGGATCACGGCTCCATCCTCCGTAGCGATGTTTGCATGGCGGGGCCCCACAGATTGTGCCGCCGCCATGGCGTATTATATACCGCGCTGTGCTAAGTCAACTCTAATGCGCGGGGCGGCTGCTTCGATTGTAAACCGCTCCGGGGTAGAAATCCTAAAGTGGGTTCCTCGCGAGAATATCCCGAGCGTCCGATTGTCGGTGTTGGCGGCGTGATTATCGAAGATGGGCGTACTCTGCTCATTCGCCGCGGCAGCGAGCCTTTGCGCGGGGAATGGTCCATTCCTGGTGGCACACTGGAGCTGGGCGAATCATTGCAAGCGGGTGTAGCGCGCGAACTGCGCGAGGAAACAGGTCTCGACGTGCGCGTATTGGAGCTCATCGAAGTGTTTGACCGGATATTTCCTGATGAGAGCTTGCAGCCTTCCGAGGGGAAACGACAGCCCCGTTTTCATTTCGTTATCGCGGATTATTTGTGCGAGCGCATCAGCGGCGAACCGCGTGCGGGAAGCGACGTCACCGATGTGGCATTTGCCACCGAAGACGAGCTGGAAAAGTTTCATCTGACGGAGACGGCTACTCGCGTCTTAAAGAGAGCGTTTGCCATGGCTCGCTTACGGCCTCCATCACGCTGATCCATGAGCGAGGCTTCTAGTCTGTGGATGTTGGCTAAGGGGCCTTGGCAATTTCGATGCTTCCATTCGAATCGGTCAGCTGCAATTGACAGCCTCCTCCACCGATCGTCCCATTTAGCGAATCGCTTCCGATGCTTCCTGTCGCCGTGACTGGTAAGTCGGAGGAAACCCTACCGAAAGAAGTCCGCGCGGAAACGTTGTAGCCTACGCCATCGGGGATGTGGACGCGAATGGAAGAAAACGACGTCTTGAGAGAGATGTCGCGGCAGCCATTGGCGGGACGCAGCGCAGTCACAGCGATGGCTCCATTTTGATTGTCCACACGGATGCGGCCGCCTATGGATTCCAGCGTTACTCCGGAGAAGGAAGTCGTGACGGTGGCGTCCCCTTTGATATTTCTCGCGGTCACTGAACCGTTGCTGTCATCCGCAGTCAGATTGCCGTTGATTCGTTCGGCGTTAATGCTGCCAAAGCTGGTCTTCGCATAAGCGTCGGCGCCGATGTCGGTGAGCGTGATGGCCCCGTTCCCAGTAATCGCGCGAATCCCTTTCGGCACGTTCGTCGCTTCAATGGCGCCAAACGAAGACTTAAGCGTGACGACTCCACGAATATCACGCACCGTGATCTTCCCATTGGACGTTTCCGCGTCCAGCGCGCCGTTGATATTTTCCAGATCGAGGTTGCCAAAGGAATCTCGGATGGTCACGGAGGGTCCTGTGAGCGCGCTGGCTCTAACGCGGCCGTTGCTGGTGGTGCAGTTTACCCGGCCCTTCACGTCGGTAAACGTTACGTTTCCGAAGCTGTCCGTGACATCGAGAGAACCGGCGATCGAAATAATGTCCACGTTGCCGTTGTTATCATGAACGGATAGATCGCCGCGAATATTCTTGGTATCCACGTTGCCGAACGAAGTTGTGACCGTAGCCGAGGCGGCGCCGTCGAGAGTGATCGCTCCGTTGCCTCCCGTGATGGTCGCGCCACCTTGAATGTTGCGCACCGTGATGCTGCCGAAGCGGTCCTGGACATCGAGGGTTCCCTTTACGTCGGAAACCTGCACCGAACTATTCTTATTGTTGACGACGGCGTTACCCGCAACGCTGGACAGCTCGATACTCCCGAAGGAATTGTTCAAGCGCACCGGGCCGGCTTCCTGCACCGTGAGAGAGCCGAAGCCATTGTCGACTTCCACGGCGCCGTGGACACGCGCGACGTTAACACTCCCGAAGCTGTTGCGGATATTCAAAGGGGCGTCCGCCGGCATGCCGATGTCGTAGCTCACGGACCACGAGGAATGTTTGCTGATATGGAACCACTTGTTTTCTTCCGGCGGGTAAATCGTGCGAATGGTCACGCCATCAGCGGTTTGTTGCACTTCGATTTGAATTTTTTGGGCGAAGGATTCGGCTTCGTCATGCGAGCTGGCCTGCGCACGGATGACAGCGGAAATCTTAACTTCGCGGCCGGCTTCTCCGTGAACTTTGACTTCGCCATATTTATGCTCGACGCGAACGGACTGTCCCGCGCCTAGCGTCAATGTCTTGTCAAAATTGCGCGTGACTTCATCCTGCGCGCGGCTCCCAGCCGCAAATGCCGGAGACGCCGCCAGCACAAGGACCGCAGCAAAGCCGAGTCCGCCCATGAGGCGCGAGCCGCGCAAGCGCTCTTGATTCTTACTCGATACAAACAACTTCATCGCTTTTCCTCCAAAATGTCTTGCAGCGTTTGCTGCTTTTCCTGGTACATCGCCAAAAGTTGCTGGCGAAGATGCGCGTTGGATGGATTCATACCGGCTTGCGCACGAAGATCGTTGATGGCGCTATCGAGCACGAGCAGTTTTTCGCGATAGCTGGCCTGCAGGGGTGTCGCGGGGTTTTCGAGTTGGGTCTTGGCGTCAGCGGCCAGCTTGTCGATAGCCTGCTCGTACGCGGCCTGAGCGCGCTCAACTTCAGCGAGAGCGGGGCTCTTCAGAAGCGATTGGTCGCCGTTGGATACAGGCTTATCGGGCTGGAAATAGATCCAGCCAGCGGAAACGGTCAGGATCAAAACCAACGCAGCGGCTGCTGCTGTTTGCCATCCGAGCGAAAGGCCGAAGCCAAGAGAGAGCCAGCTCCAGCGCCCGGCCCGGGATTTGCTAACGGCAGCTTCTGCGGTAAGCGCATGCTCGATACGGGGCCACAGGGCAGGCGAACCGGAGTAGTCGCGCAGTTCCTTCGCCGCGACGCTGATGGCCTTCCATGCGCGCAATTCCTCTGCGCAGACCGCGCAGTTCGCACTATGAGCTTCGAGAGCGGCCCATTCAGCGGGCGTGCCATCCTCAAAAATCCTGTCTCGATCTTCACATTTGATGTTCATCGTCGTTCACCGTGCTCCTGCGGTAGTGTTGCCGCGCGGAGGCTCAAGTACCTGGCGAAGATTTTTCTTCGCTTGAAAAAGTGTGTTCTTCGAAGCCGTCTCCGTGATCTCGAGCATTCCTGCGATCTCCGCGTGATGGAAGCCTTCGACTTCGTATAGCAAAAAAACGTCGCGCTGATGCTTGGTTAACGCTGCCAGCGCCCGCTCGAGCGCCATACGCAGCGCGGGATGCGCTCCCGGTGCACGCGGCTCCGGCCGTGGCGACTCTTCACTGTCATCGTTCTGCACTTCTTTTTTTCGCACCCGGCTGCGGCGCGCGTCGTAGCACGTGTTGATGAGAATCCGGTACGTCCAGGTAACAAAACTGGATTGACCGCGAAAGCCGGCGATGCTTCGCTGCACTTTCAGAAACGTTTCCTGGACTGCATCTTCGGCGTCGATCGGGTTGCCCAACAAATTGCGTGCTACGTTCTTCATACGCGCGCCATGAAGGGCATAGAGGCGCTCGTATCCGCCAAGATCGCCCGTGCGGCAGCGCTCTGCCAGTACGGCGTCCTCGGAAGCTACAGCACTCGTAGCGGCAGGCGACGCAGTCTGGCTGGGTCGGCCTGTCAGGTCTTCGGAAGGTTCCACTCGCATCTCCCGTTCACGCGGCACGGAAGAGATTCTAGTCTTCCAGGGCAGCGCAAGTCCCATAGTTCCCATTCCTAGCTCCTGGGATATAGACGCCACAGAGGTGCCAAATGTCAGGGCGAGGCTTTACGCCATTCTTCCGAGGGACTTACTTGTTTGAGGCTAAAGGACTGATTGCAGAGGTGATAGCAGGTGAGGAATCGATGGCAAGGTAGATTTTCTTGTGCAAGAGGCTGTTTTCATGCCCGATGATTAGAACTGTCTCCGGGTCATCCTCCGTGATCAGCAGGCGCAGTCCGGAAGCGCTTTTGGGCACGTCGAAAACGATATCCTTTGCGAAAGACTGGCCGGGCCGCAATGGCCTCTGCAGGGAGCTGGAGTCGCCATTTATACGCGCAAGCCTGGCTTCTCCTTCAGGAGACGGCAAGTAGACACGGCCGTTTGCGTCCACAAGTACAACGCGGCGGGCGTTAGGCGTGAGAGGCCCGTCGCCTCGGTTTGGAGAAATAGTGCGCTCGTCGAACCAAACCTTGAGGCGAGTGATGACAAATTGGCCCTGCGCTGAGGTTTGCCGCAACTCTGGACCCAGGACACTCGTTGTTTGGACGCCGGAGACGGAATAGCCGATATGACAATCGAGCTCGCAAAAATATTTCCAGCCTCCCGCCGGCAAGATTTTTTCGCTGCTCGCCAGCGAGACGACGCAAAGCAATAATGCGTAGCACGCGATAATTGCCAGTGCGGCGGCGCCGCCGATGCGCGCGTAGAGCCTGGAACGGCGCACTGCTCCGTACAGCAGAACCAGCAGACTCACTCCGGTAGTGAACGCCGCGCCGAGAAAGAGCAGCACAACGATCGGTGCCAAATGGGGCGTAATTTCAGCCATCTCTCCACTCCCTTCCAAGCAAGTTAGCCGGCAATTGCATCGGGCAGAGCACCACGAGTTCTCTCGCGCCTGCCGAATTCCTGCACTGCGCCCGCAAGGTCGGCCGCAGTAAAATCCGGCCAGCGCTTCTGATAAAAAGACAAATTCAGCGAAGGCGCACTCCCACAAAAGAAAATCGGAGAGGCGCTGCTCGCCGCCTGTCCGGATGAGCAGATCCACTTCTGTGGAACCACCTCGAAGGACTTCCGCCAGAACGTTCGAGAAGGACTCAGGCGAAAGTTCGGTAACTTTGTAGAAACGGCAGGCGGCGTGATAGATCGCTTCGCGGGCGGAGTAATCAATCGCCAGCCGCAAATGGAGCCGCGTACCGCTCGCTGTGGCGGCTTCGGAATCCGCTATGGCCTGCCGTAGAGAGGCCGGAATGCGGTCACGGCGCCCGATGACACTCAGTCGCACACCTTCTTCGACACAGTGCGATGTTTCTATCAGCAAGTATTCATGTAGAAGCCGAAGAATCGCATTCACTTCAGAAGCGGGGCGCTTCCAATTTGCAGAAGAGAGGGCAAATAGGGTAAGCGTGTGGATTCCCAAGCGTGGCGCTGCTTCGATGATACGGCGGGCGGATTCGGCGCCGGCGCGATGGCCGGCGGAGCGAGGCAGGCCGCGCGATGTGGCCCAGCGGCCATTTCCGTCGGAGATGATGGCCACGTGAATACCAGAACTCAAGACGGGCTCAGGGCGTGCTGTGGCCAGGTGCTGCATGGTTAGGGGTTGCATGTTTTTTACTTCTTTCTCCGCCGCCGGAAAAAGTGTCATAAACTACTCTGCAATACAAAGTCGATAGGCAAAAAAATATATTATTCTCAACCTTCCCGCGTCGCGCGAATCAGCGCTTCCATATGGTTCAGGTAGCGTTCTAATGCGCGCCGGCCTGCCGCCGTCAAGCGGTACTCCGTCTTGGGCAGTCGTCCATCAAACGATTTCGTGCAAACGATGTAGTCTGCTTCCTCGAGCTTGCGTGCATGCACGCTCAGGTTCCCGTCCGTGGTCTTCAGCAGTGCTTTGAGCTCATTGAAGGTCAGCGAGCGGTTCACCGCCAACGCGCTGACAATCCCCAGGCGAATCCGTTCGTGGATCAACCGATCCAGGTCCGGCGAAACAGCCTCGCGTGCCGAGCCACGTACGGCAGCGAGCGAAGCGTCACGTTCGCGCGTGCGCTGCTGGCGTTCCTGGTGAGCTGTCGATGACTTCGCCATGCGATTCTCTTTATCCGCCGTGATGCCGGGCAATCCAAATTCCGAAGCCGATTTGCAAAACTCCGAATCCTGCCGCCATAAACGCGTCGCCCCAGTGAGCAGGCGCAAAAAGCGCGGCGGCGCCGAGACTCATGAGACAAAAGCCCATGACCGGAACGACGCGCACCGAAAACGCGCCGCCGGTGACGATCGCAGTCCCGTAGAGAAGCAGCCAAACGCCAGGAAGCGCTGCTCCGGCGCCCGCCGCGAATAGAGCAAAGGTCAACAATCCCCCAACGATGATCGGCGGCGCAAAGCTGAACAGGAATTTGCGGCCCGGGCCTGAAAAAAGAGCTGAATTCGCGCGATGTGCTTTCGTGGCGGCTGCTGGAGCAGCGATCGCTACCGCGACAAAAGCCTCAACGAGCCAAACGGCTAACCACGCTCGCGGAGAAGTTTGACGGGCAGCAACGAAAGCAGCCGCAAGCGCGGTAATGCCCATCGCGACTCCGCCCCAGCCGGGGACGGCAGTAAACTCGGCCGCGCTCTCCATCGTTTCGCGAATGTATTTGAGATGGTCTGCCGCGCGCGCGTCTATGGGGATGGGTTCGCGGTTGTTCGAGCGTAGAGGGCCAGTGGCTGCCATGGTAAAAGAGCCTATCTCAATCTCCGATAATTGTCAAGTACTTTGTAATATAAAGTTCATGCATGGATGTTCTGACTTAAGCGCGCTTCGGATAGCGTCCTCTGATCGCGTTCCAGCGGATGGTGAACACATCCAGAAACATGTGAATACTGTCTCGGAACATGTTTACTTTCGTTGCAGGCGAATGCCCCCAGCGCACCGGGATTTCGACGGTGTGCAGGCCATGGTGCCGCGCAAGATAAAGCAATTCCGGGTCGAATCCAAACCGCTCGATGCGCTGCTGCTCAAAGAGGATCTTGCAAGGTTCGCGCCGGAACGCTTTGAAGCCGCATTGCGTGTCGACAAATGGCAAGCGGAGAATCACACGCACGATCGTATTGAAGATGATGCCTGCGAACTCACGAAAACGTGACTCATGAACCGTAATAAGGCTTCTGTCGAGCGCCCGCGAGCCTATCGCCACGTCGTAGGACTTCAAAGCATCGAGAAGTTTTGGAGCTTCTTCGATCGGTGCGGAAAGATCGGCATCGGTAAAGAGTACGTTTCGGCCGCGTGCTTCCTGCATCCCATGACGAACGCTGAAGCCCTTTCCGCGATTCACGCCGTTGGAAACCACGCGCAAATTTGGCAGGGTTTTTTGAAAAGATTCGGCAACCTCAGCCGTACGGTCTTTCGAGCCGTCATCGACGACGAGAATCTCGGTATCTTTTCCTAAATTGGGGAGGAAAGTGGCGATTTGCTCGAGAGTTGCGGGGAGGCGTAGTTCTTCGTTATAGGAAGGAATAACAATCGAGAGATCAGGCGTCGCTGCACTCATCGCGCCGGAGGTTCCTTCCATCCGTAGTAGCCGATGAGCGGCACGAAGCGGCACGCTTCCAGCGTGTGCGTCTCATAGGAATTGCCATGACGCTCGAGGTAGAGCAATTCCTGATTATCCGCATCTCCTACGGGCAAAATCATCCGACCGCCTTCCGCGAGTTGAGAGCGAAGCGGCTCCGGTATGGCAGGAGCCGCTGCGGCGACGAGGATGGCGTCAAAGGGTGCAACATCGGGCAGACCCAGCGTGCCATCGCCGCAATGTACATGCACATTTGCGTATCCCAGACGCTCAAGCCGTGCTGTGGCAGCGGCGGCAAGCTCGGAACGCGATTCGACAGTGAAAACAACTTTCACCAACTGCGAAAGTATCGCGGCTTGGTAACCGCATCCCGTTCCCACTTCCAAAACGCGCTCGTTACCGGTGAGGTGCAGCGCCGAGGTCATCGCCGCGACAATGTAAGGCTGCGAAATCGTCTGACCTTCTCCGATGGGCAAGGGTGCGTCTTCGTAGGCACGCGGGCGAAACTCGGTTGGTACAAACTCTTCACGGTGGACCACCGTCATGGCCGAAAGCACGCGGGAATCGCTGATCCCGCGCCTTCGTAATTGGCGCTCAATCATTTCAGCGCGCGGCACGGCAAATTCGTCGCCGGAGCCCTCTCGTGACGGCTCACCAGGTCCGCTACTGCGAAAAGGCTTCATCTTGCTCTTGCCGTTCCCTCATTTTTTATAGTCGCTGCTCAAAGGTCCCACTCCTCAGGCATGCGAAACCGCCGCCGCATGTTTTTCCCAAGCACGTGTTTCGAGAATCTCCGCGATTTGCGCAATCGCAAGGTCACATTCGTCTTCACGATTATAGAAATGCGGCGAAAGACGAACACCGGCTTTGGGGCGGTAGTCGACCAGAATCTCCCGTGCCAGCAGCTCCCGACTCACTTCGGCGGCATGCGGGCAATCGACGGAAACCGTCCCCGCCCGTTCCGCGGGATTTTCTGGCGTGTTGACGCGCCATCCGTGCGCCTTTGCGCCCTCAAATAGACGCGCTGTCATGCGCATGGATTTTTCTCGAATCCTGTCAATGCCGGCTTTGTTCAGAATGTCCAGGCCTGGCTGGCAGGCATACAGGGCCGGAATATGCGGTGTACCGTTCAGATAGCGGAAGGAATCTTCGCGGGCATGGATGGCGCCAGTTTCAAAGGCGAAGGGCCTCTGGTGCGCAATCCATCCAGTGATCGCCGGCTTCAATACCGGGCGCAAATCTTCCCGCACGTAGAGATACCCGACGCCAGGGCCCCCGCAAAGCCACTTGAGTACTCCACCGCACGCGAAATCGACGCCCAGGCCGCGGACATCGAGTGGAATCGTCCCAGCCGCCTGAAAAACATCCAGAATGACGCGCGCGCCGATGCGATGCGCCTTCTCAATAATGGCGCGTGCATCCACAATGTAAGCGCTTCGAAACAGTACTTGCGAGATCGGCACCAGCAGCGTGGTTTCGTCAATCGCCGCTAAGAACTTATCCAGGTCAAATCGCACGGAATCGTTGCTGGGCACAAGTTCCACACGCGCCCCGTTGCGCCTCTGCTCGTGGTAGAAATACTGAATGGAAGGAAACTCCAGGTCCGTCATCACCACTTTATTTCGTGGTCCGCGAAAATCAAAACACGAGCTGATTACCGCTTGAATTAACGTGACGTTCTGATGAAGGGAGATCTCGCCGGCTCGTGCGCCAATCAAAGGAGCGATTTTGTCGCCCACGCTGACCGCCATGTCCCACCAACCCTCTTCCCACGCGCGTACTCCCCGTTCGCCCCATGAATCGGCGTAAGCCCGCATTCCGTCGTACACACCACGGGGCATGGCCCCCAGCGAGTTGCTAATCATGTAGGTGGTTTTATCGAGGATCGGAAATTCGGCGCGCCACTTCAGCAGGTCATCCATCTTGCAGGGCTCCATCGGAAATCTTCGAAGAACGGACCTTTCTCCACACAAGGTAGCACAGCGAAATGAGCACAAGCCAGGGAACACCCGCCTTCAGCGTGATACGCAAATCGGGCACCCACCAAGTCGAGATAAGCACCGCTGTGAGTCCCAGGAGTCCCAAGATCGAACTCCACGGCCCGCGCGGCGCAAGCCGCATTGGCGGCACTTTCCAACTCGCAGTTCTGCGCCGAAAGGCAAGGTGAGTGACAAAGATCATTTGCCAAACGAATATGCCGCCAAGGAAAGCTGATCCCAGCATGTACACGTACGCTTTCGCATGAAACCAATGATCCACGAAAAGCGCGGCAAACATT
Source organism: uncultured Acidobacteriota bacterium (assembly GCA_963718785.1). GTDB lineage: Bacteria > Acidobacteriota > Terriglobia > Acidiferrales > UBA7541 > Acidiferrum. Next base: position 1,365,001 of record CAVQZW010000002.1, read on the forward strand.
CCCGCGCTGGAAACGAGCAACGCCACTACAGGTGTACCGCGATTACTCAATCGCCCCAATCCCGCAGGGGCATAGCCTCCGCGCGAAAGCGAAAAGAGCATTCGCGCCATTAAATATAAATTGCAGTTGACGCTGGAAAGCGCAGCCGTAAGCACCACGAAATTCATGAGCCCCGCCGCCGCGGGAATGCCGACGATTTCGAAAACGCGCACAAAGGGGCTTTCGCCCAGCCCAACTTCATTCCATGGAACGATGCCGACGACAATCGCGAGCCCACCGATATAAAAGAGCCCCAGCCTCCCAAGTGTCCAGCGCAATGCCCTCGGCAGTGCTGTCGTAGGATCTTTCGCCTCGCCGGATGTGACCGCAACTATCTCCACGCCCAGAAAGCTGAAGATGGCCATTGCAACGCCGAGTCCTACTCCTTGCCATCCGTTTGGAAGAAAGCCGCCATGCCCCGTATAGTTCGCAACTCCGATCCGGGGGAATCCGAATCCCAAGAGCAACGCCGCGCCAAGAATCAGAAACACGGCGATGGTCAGCACCTTAATCATCGCGAACCAATATTCAAACTCACCAAAACTTGCCACGCTTCTCGCATTCACATAAACGAGTGCCGCGGAAAATCCCGCTATCCACATCCACGATGGGACATTCGGAAACCAGTGCTGGCAATAAATCGAGGCAGCCACGACTTCGCTGCCGGTCGCAATCACTTGCGCCAGCCAGTAGGAATAACGCATCGCGAAACCAGCCCATGGATGCACGTACATCTCGGCATACACGCCGAACGAGCCAGCTACGGGATGCGCTACAGTCATTTCGCCAAGCGCCCAGATCAAGCAAAGTGCGATCGCCGCCGCCGCCAGATAACTGAAAATCACGCCTGGGCCTGCGAGTTTTACGGAAATAGCGCTGCCAAGGAACAGTCCTGTGCCGATTGCCCCGCCGATCGCAATCATGGAGAGCTGCCGCGGCGTTAAGTTGCGATGAAGTCCCGCTTCCCGCTCGACAATTTCGTCGTGTTCTGCTGCGTCCGGCGACGCGACGCCCGAAGATGTCGTCTCCGTCATGCCGCGGCATGGTAGCAGAAAGCCGCCAGCACTGCGTCCGAACCACCTGAACGTCCGGACAGTTTAGCCAGAAGCACGCCTGTCCCCCGCGATTGGAGTAGCCAGCTGCATCCTTCCCTAAACTCGCAGAAGTGGCGGAAACGCTCTGAAAGCTCCGCCGCGGAGGAAGTCAGTCATGAAAGCCGTTCTTGCTCTTGTCATTATTTACGTCGGAACATTTTTCCTGGCCATCCAGGGCGCATCGCAAAATCCGGTCAGCGCCGCGCCACAAAGCGCAGCGGTGCAGGACCAGGCAAGTTCGGGGCAAGCCAAGCCCATTGATCCCGTCAAGGACGCCGACATTCGCTCGCTGATGGAACTCATCGGCGCGCGCGATCAGATCCAGGACGCCGTCAGCAACTCCAGTGAGCAGTACCGGGAAAAGCTTCTCGCAACCGTTCCCAACAATGACAGAGGGCAAGCCTTCGTGACTTCGTTCATCGAAAGCTATCAAAAGAAATTCGACGTTGACCAGATGACCGAGCAACTCGTAGCTATTTACGATAAGCATTACACTGACGACGAGATCAAGACGATGCTGCAGTTCTACGGTTCTCCCGTGGGGCAGAAGGTCGCTGCGGAAACGCCCAAGATTGGCAGAGAAATCCAAGCAGTTAGCCGCACGACCGGTGCTAAGGCCGCGAAAGACGCTCTGCAGGCATTGAAAGCGCAGAATCCGGAAATCGGGCAATCCGCGAGACTTGGCAACAACGGTCCGCGCCGCTGGCAGCCCGGCACTCGCGCACAGCAAAACGCACAGCAAGGCCAGTCTCAGCAGGCCGCGCAGCAGCCCGATCCCCCGCAATTCTAAGTTTTCAGTGACTACCGCCGGACCTACTGGAAGTGTTTCTTAATCTTGATGTCAATGCCGAAGGTGCCGTTTTGATCCCGTAGCGCCACGACCGAAACATTTCGGTCGATGTTGTATTCCACCTGGATGACCTGTTGCTGAGTCGAACCCACATTGGAAACATACGTAATAGTGAGATTGCGTGTGACTTGCTGCTGCACTGTCACTCGCGCCGCTGCGTTTTGTGAAGAGCCCGTCGAGCCGACTTCGGCTAACCCTGGATCCACACGAAACCGCGTGATCCCAAACAATCGCTCAAGCCGCCCGCCGACTTGGCTCGACACAGCTTCTGATAAAATCGCCGACGCTCCTGACGAAGCGCTTTGTGTCGCCCCCGTTCCGCCGCCTCTGATGCTCGCTTCCGAACTCGTCTGCCCTAGCGCCAGCAGCGTAATGATGTCGTTCGCCGGCAGCGGCGGGTCAGAACGATAAGCCAAGGTCAGCTTGCTTGCGGGCCCATTAAAATTCAGCGTGATCTCGTACTGTTGAATCGTCGTTGTCGCTTCCACGTTCAATACCGGGTCGAGCCGGAACGGATTCGAAAAATTCATGTCGCCGCGCGTCACCCGGTACCTGTCGCCGTGAAACGTCATCTCCCCGGCGAGGATGTGAATGTGCCCTAGTAGAATCGGATGTTCCCATGTCCCACGCACGCGCAAGTTCGCCTCTGCTTCGAGCTCCGCGCCAGGCCACTCCATTCGCGCGTCAGGCGCGGATAGAGCCGAGATATCGAATTGCAAGTTGCGCAGGAAGGGTGAACTCGTCGATGGGCCTGAAATGCTTCCTTTGGAAGACACGAGCACACTGGCAACTTCCAGTCCCTGCGTCATCGTCACGCGCTCGATCACCACTCTCCCCGAAAGAACGCCGGCAGTAGGCGTACCTGCGAGCCGCAGCGATCCACCAGCCAGCCAACTCATGCCCTCCGGATACCGGATGCGCACCCGTTCGGTTCGCATAGTCACGTCATAGCGCAGCGGAGTCTCACTGTAGTTGAGGCTTCCGGTAAGATGCATTGTTCCGCCACCGGATTCAGCCGTCACGTTCTCGAAGAATAGCCTCGTCGCGTCAAAGACCAAATCGCCACTGATATTGCTCATCCCCGTTGGAAAATCGGCCACTCGCGCTGAAGCTTTTTCGATGTGTACTTTCCCCGTAATCCGCGGACGGTCAAAAGGCCCTTCGAAAGATGCGTTGATCTGGGCCGGACCGCTCGCTTCCAGCGCCGGCAAAAACCCTGTGACAAGCCGCAGATCCAGCGCCCCATTTAGTTTCAACCCCAGCGTACCCTTTCCCGCAAATCGCACCGCTCCTGCAATGGCGATGTTTGTATCCGTTCCCTTGAACGCGGCCTGTTCGATTTCCAGAACCTCCTTTGACGTGCGCAGATGAATGGGGCCCGAATTTTCCAACTGCACGTTGGCATAAGTCAGCGCCAGTTTGGAGAAAGTGGCGTCCACGACGATTTTCTCCGGCTCTTTTAATTCGCCAGCTACGCTGATGTCTCCGTCGGCCACGCCGTGACCGTTAAACTGCGTGACATGCAACGCGGTCATCAAGAACGGATTCAGGTCGATGTTCGCAATCGAAACTTTTCCGTTCAGAGCGTACGGATCAGCCAGCCCCAGTGTTACTTCGCCCGAAATTCCCCCGGTGGTCATCGCTGAGCCAAGCTCCAGCTTCGCCGTGCGTCCGTCGGATGTCAGACCGCCGTCGAAGCTTCCAATCACATCCTTACCGATGCGGAAGTCCACCACTCGAAAAGTCCCCTCGGATTGTGGTGCACGAACGGGACCATTTGCCTTGAGACGAAATGTGACAAGTCCTCCGACCAGCAGTCTCGCTGACCGTAATTTTTCTATGTTCTCGAGAGGCAGAGACGCTCCCACCAGATCCGCCGTAATGCTTTGGTCCGAAAAACGATAGCCAGCCGTCCCGGTAACGATTCCCGCCCCCCGCCCACTCTCTTTTCCAGGAGCAAACACGCGGAGTTCCGCGTCGGCGATGCGCACCTCGTCAGGCGAAAGGTTCAGTTGGCCTCGCAATCGATTGAAGGAGACACCAAAGACGCTTCCTTCACTAAGGTCGAAAAGCCCAGTGACCACCGGCGCCGCACGCTGCCCGTGTCCGTGCAGTTGACCGCTCAAGACGCCTTGCACTGGATACGCCGAACCAAGCAACTTCTGAATCGTTTCGACCGGAGTCTTGTCGAAGCTCACATCCGCGGTCCACTCGTTATCTGGCAGAAAACTCCAATCGGTCAAATCGAGCGTTCCCTCAATCTCCGTCTCCATCGCTCCATATCGCAACTTGCCTCGGGCTAGTGCAAGTTCAGTAGCCGAATAGCTGAAGTCGCCTTCGATGGAGTCCAGTGTCGCTCCGTTGTAACGCACCCTCTCACTCCGCAAGTGCCCGCTAAATGTCGCATGTCCCGCGGGACCCGAGATCCTGCCGTCCCATTGCGCGCTCCCCGAGATTTCCTTGATTGCGTCTGCGGAGCCGCGCTTCGCCCCACGCACCGCGTCGATGAAATCTTTGTACGATTCCAGTGCGCCAGTCTCGAAATGCACGTCCAGCATGGAATTCCGCGGCGCGAGTACCCCGGCAATCGTTCCTCTCGACGACGGCGTTTCGAATTCGCCTGCGCTGATCGCAAATACCCCGGAATCGAAACGATAATGGAGCTGCCAACTCGCCGTAACCGGCACGTGGCCCGCCGCCAAAACGTCCCCAGGCGTCCAGTCCATCTTTCCGCCCAGCTCAAAATGTTCGAACGCATTGCTCCACGTTTCTATGGTGTCTCCACTCAGCAAAGAGTCCCATTCCAGTTCATCTATCGGGAATCCCGGATGTTCAATGGCGGAAAATACCCCCGCAAGCCTTACATTTTGGATGTGAGTCTCTGCCCGGAACTGGACCCCCGCGAAACGCAGGGTGACTTTTCCTTTGACCGTTCCGCCAAAAATCTCCGCCAGAAAGTCCGGCACCACAAGCCCATCGTTGTTAATGCTGTAGCTCCCGCGGCTGATGAGCCCCGCGGCGTGGAAAATGTCGTAAGTCAGATGGATGTCACGCCCTGCGTAGCTGCCAGTCCCCTTGTACTGGCCTTCCGCAAAAGTCCCCTCGCCCCGCACATCCACGTGTCCCGTGGGGGTCAGCGGCGAACGAAACGTCTCGCGGAAATCCAGCAGCTCCACCCATCCCCGGTATCGAAAACTCCATTTCGGTTTTGAGAAGTCGGACATCTCCGCTTGCGCATCAAGGTGGGACCGCCCGGCGCTTAGCACTCCCTGCTCCAGGGTGAATCCCTCGCGCCATATTGTGAATTTTGCGGAGAGGTTTGCGGGGATCGGCACCATTCGGTGCGCGGTGAACTTGATTCCCTGCCATTCCAGGTTCCCAAAATATAGTGGATGCTCCGCCGTCCCGCCCGCGTCGATACCCAGGCTCATCGCGCCGCCTTCCACCGCCAGCGGCACCATGACTTCGTTATAGAGGATCCATCCGTCTTCGATATTGACCCGGCGCACCCGGAGATCGAAGAGTGTCTCCCGCAGCGGCTTGCTGGAACCTCGCACCTGTCCCGGCGCTGGCATGTTTGTTGATCCGTCTTTTGCCACCCTGACATGCACTTGAGGTTTTTTCACCAGGAGGTCGCTCAGTGATGCTTTTCGCCCCCAGAATGAATCGATCTGCAATTCCGCTTGCACCTCTTCCGCCGAAAAGAGAGGCTGCGTCCCTGCTGGTTCACTTCCGTGAATCACCAAACCCTTCAGCGCGGTTCTCATGGACAGCCACTGAATCGAAATGGCCCGCAACTCCACGCGCCCGCCCGTGGCTTTCTCCAAACGATGCACGATCCATCGCTGTATGATCGGATTCCCGGCGCCGCTTCCGAAGAAGCCAATCACGCACAAGATCGCTATGAGCGTCAGCACCCATGGGGTGTGGATCACCCAATTCCATATGGGGTGCCGCTTGCGGACTTTCATTTCGCTCCCGCTTCAGGAAACTTTTGCACGTGCAGCCGCGCGCGGCTTTCCTTCAACCAGCGGTCCGCCTGCTCGTTGATATCGTTCTGCACCAGGGCTTCCTGGATGATGTCCCGTGAGGCATCCAGGGTCGGGGGTTCCTGGCCGCGCGCCTTTGCTCGCGGCACAACCGCATTTTGATAAAAATCCTCGATCGCCTTTTCGTCGATCTGCGCCGACGGCCGGAACCTTGAGTCGAGATAGTTGCTCAAGTAAAGCTGAGCGGCAACGATCTTTCGCACTTCCGCGTCATTCAACCCGCTGTGTTTCTTGCGTGCTTCATATTCTTCAGCCGATGCAAAGGATTTCACAACTCGCGCCACGCCGCTGTCGATTTCTTCGTCCTTCGGCTCGGGAAACCGCGACAGCTCCGCTTCCGATCTAACGATCCACTGATCGATCAGCCGGTCCAGAATGGCGCTCTCGCTTTCCGATTTTCCCTCCACCAGTTCCTGGTACTCCTTCAGTTCTTGCACGTCACTCTGCAATATGATGTCGTTCTCGACCCGGGCTACGATCCGGTCCACGACTTCCTGCCGATTCGATAATGAAGCAGTAACAAGCGCCAAAAAGACAAAGCAATAGCCGGAAATCAATCCTCGACTCGTCAAAAGGTCGACCCCAAATTGAAGAAAATTTGAAGCCTCGGCAGTTGCGTTCCCTTGAAGCAAAGCGGAGTCACTGGCGTGCCCGTCGTGCTGCTGACGCATGGCACAACGAAGAAAGGCCGGTTGATTTGATATCCGAGATCGATTCGAATTGGCCCTACCGGCGTCGAATAGCGGATACCGAAGCCGATGGTGTGAGCGAAATAGTTCAGCTCGTTCGTGCAGTTGTAAACGCACACGGTCGGATTCGTAGCGCTCGGGGGCTGCGCTGGATCTTGCAAAGCGAAAACGGGCTTGGGCGAATAGGCCCGAAACGTGATTCGATCGAGCCGGCTGTAAACGTTGCCACCGTCGTAAAAGATCGCTCCGCCCAATTGTGTGCCTACATAGGGCAACCGCAGGGGAAAGCGGAACTCCTGGTTAAACACGAGCATCGCTTGACCGCCCACGGGGAAGCCCGTGCACGGATCACGCGGTCCTGCCTGGTTCAGCGCAAACCCTCGCAGGGACGTCCCACCGCCGCCGAAAAATCGTTCTGGAAGCGGGATAATCTCTGGCGTCGGTCCGGTCGGCGCCGTCCCCGTGCACGCATTCGCCGACGGCGCGGGAAACTTCAGCGACTGGGTATTTGCGAATGGTTCCAGAATTCCGATGCGCATGGAACGCGCGAAGCTGAACCGTCTCTTGATCGGATGGTACGTCGAATTTTGGAAGAAAAATCGCAGAAAGCTCGCGCTCGAGCCGATGCTCGTGCTGGCAACGCTGAAATCCGCGCTATTGATACTGCCTTTGGTCGCATCCGCCGGATTGTCTCTCTTGTCACGCAACCACGTTACTCCAAATTCAGATACCAGTGTCGGCTGTTCAAATAGTGGTATCTCCTCCGGCGCAATATTCAAGCTCGAAACCAGCACCTTCCGGAACGCATACCGGTACACAAATGTCGTTAGCGGGGTCACCTGGTTCGTCAATTGCCCCGATACTTCGTACCGCATTTCCGTAAATGTGTTGATGTCCTGCGTTTTTTCCGTGTATGCAGTGGCCTGCGTGCTGTAATGCGAATTTCCAAAGGTGTTGGGGATGGAGTAGCCGAGCAGCGCACGGTCTTCAATCGTGCTTCCCCGCACCTTCAGCGAGAGGGAATCCGCCCGTCCCGTCAGGTTGACCTTCGTCAGCTCAAAAATTCCGCGCGGCGCCGCCTGAATTTCTCCGCCCGTCGGATTTGTCGTACTCGCCAGCCGCTGCACTTCGAATCCGCCGCCATACGCCATGGTGTATCGTTTTGCCTCTTCTACCAGCACCACGATGTCTTTATCAGGGTCAGACCCATCTGGATTTTGCGGTTCGATGGTCACGCGGTTGAAGACACCCAGGTTGTACAAACGCCGCTGCGACTCCACGACATCCCCTTCGCGCAGCGGCGCCCCCGTTTTCACTCGAATCTCGCGTTGAATCACTCCCGTTCGCGTTCGATTGTATCCGCTTAGAAGAATTCGCCGCACTCGCGTCTGCGGCCCCTCCGTAATGTGATAGACCAGGCGCACTGGAGCTGCCTGCGCAGCCTCCGGCTTTGATTTCTTTTCTTTCTCTTCTTCCTTTTTCTGGCCCTTCTCGTTTTCGACCGTTCCTGGTTTCGCTTCTGCAGTCCCGGCAGTTGGTGTCTCATCCGTCACGCGATCTGCTGTGGACGTAAAACTAGCTTCCGGAAATCCTTCATTGAAATACAGCGCCAGAATATTGTCCCTGTCTGTCGTCACGTTAAAATCCGAGTATGGCTGTCCAGGAGTCGATCCCACCACGCCCAGTAACTCCTCCTCTTTGAACGCGTGAATCCCCTCGATTGCTAGCGAGGCCACCCGCGTTTGCTCTCCTTCCTGGATCGCGAACCGCACGAACACATCTCCTCCCTTCCCTTTGTAGTTGTCCAGGATTTGCCCGGCCACTTTCGCATCGAGAAACCCGTTCGCGTCATAGAGCCCGTGCATCGATTCCGCGTCTGAATCGATCAATCGCCGGCTGAACCGCCCCCGCGACTCGAAAGCCGCTCCGTAAATCTGCAGCCGGCTCCGAAGCAACTCCGTCCCGAAGTAATGATTGCCAGTGATTTCAATTCCTACCAGTTTGTGACGCTCGCCGCGCTCGATGTGATAGGTGATCACTTCTTCCGTGCCTTTCGATTTCCGCTCTTTGCCCTCCACTTCCTTCGTTTCCGTCGTGTAGTTCACTTGCGCGTCAAAATATCCATCCCGCTCCAGCCGCTCTCGAAGGTTCCGTTTTCCTTCCTCCAGGAGGTCCGTATCCACCGCTCCTTCTTGGTATACCGGCACCAGCCTCTTCAATTCGCCGATCGAGAATTTCGCCCCTGTCACTGCCAGTCTCACCTGGGGGCCTTCGGTCACCTCCAGTTCCAGTGGCACCGTATTTTTGGCCTCGTTATATTCGCCGCGCCGCACCGCTGCTCGCGCGCTCAGCCGCCCCTTCTTCACCAAGAATTTGCGGATTCTGTCCGTGCCATGTTGCACGCGCGAGGTAGTCACCGGTTGTCCCGGCTTCATCTTTAACCGCGAAAGTAATTCTGCGTCTCGGTAGGCCGTTTCGTTTTGTAGCTGCACGGATTCCACGCGTGCGCGTGGCCCCGGCTTTACGTGCACCAAAACATCCATCTGGTGAGTTTCTTGGTGTGGTTGGTTCTCCGCTGAGACTTCCGCCTTGTACAGTCCCTCGTCCTTCAAAACCTCTCGCAGGCGCTCTAGCCCTTCGTCCACATCCTCTTGTCGGAAAGGCCGGCCCAGCGCAAGCTGAACAGCCGCTGCCGCCGAGGCATCTGTGGGAGGCGCCGTCAACCCTTCGATCAGGACTCTATTGAAGAAGAGGTTTTCTCGAACCACGAAATCGAGTCGCATGCCACTGCCGACGGGCGCCGTCACCGCTCTGATATCCGCGTAATCGCCCGTTCCATACAGGGCGCGAATGCTCCGCGCAATTTGTTCCCTCTCCAGCGGTTTCCCAATCTCAACCGCTATTCCTTTCGGAGATTCGGACAACACGCGTCCGTCTTCGCTGACAATCCGCACCGCGACCATGGGACCAGCCGGACCGCCGTGTCCCTTTTCCTCGGCCTGAACCTGTGCCCCACTCCTCGCTGCTCCCAAAAGCAGCGCGAAGAAGGCAATTCCTTTTAACCTTCTGCCCCATCTCGATTTCATGCCCACTATTGCTCAGACGAAGCGTAGCACAAGGGCGTTGCCCATCCCGCTATCTCTAGCGTTATGATGAATTAAGAGGGACGATGACCGGCCACGAGGCACCAGGCCCGCTCTTGGACAGCGCGCTCCACGAAAAGTATTCGCGTCAAGTGCTCTTTGCCGGTATTGGCGAAGAAGGCCAGCAGCGCCTCCTCGCCTCCAGCGCCGTCATTGTCGGCTGCGGCGCAATCGGTGCTGCCGCCGCAGGGTTGCTTGTGCGCGCCGGCGTTGGCCGCGTCAGGATTCTCGACCGCGATTTCGTCGAGCCTTCCAATTTGCAGCGGCAGACCCTTTTCGACGAAGACGACGCTCGCGCCGCCATTCCCAAAGCAGTTGCGGCTCAGCGCAAACTCCGCGCCATCAATAGTAGCGTCGCCGTCGAAGGTCTTGTCGCAGATTTAAACCCGCGCAACGCCGCGGAGTTGCTCACCGGCTTTGATCTTATCCTCGATGGCACCGACAATTTCGAAACCCGCTTCCTCCTCAACGACTTCGCCGTCCAATCCTCCATCCCCTGGATTTACGCTGCCGCCGTCGCAAGTTACGGTGTCACCATGACCGTCCTCCCCGGGCTTACTCCGTGTCTCGCCTGTCTCCTCGAATCCTCCGCCAATGGCCACGGCCTGGAAGAAACCTGCGACACCATCGGTGTCCTCGGCCCCATCGTCAATCTCATTGCCTCTCTCGAAGTCGCTGAAGCCCTAAAACTACTGGCTGGCCGTAAACAGTTTCTCCACGGCCGCCTGATCTCTTGCGATGTTTGGACCGGCCATTTTCAGTCCATCCACGTGGCCCAAAATCCAGCCTGCCGCGCCTGCGCTCGCCGTGACTTTTCTTATCTCCAAGGACAGGCGCAGCCTCACATCACCCTCTGCGGGCGTGACTCCGTCCAAATTCACGAACGCGGTCGAACTCTCAATTTGGAAGCGCTGCAGGCGAGACTTGCAACCACCGTTTCCGATGTCCGGCACAACGAATTCTTACTCACTTTCCGCGTTGATCCATTTCAAATGACCATCTTTGCGGACGGCCGCGCCATTCTCAAAGGCACAAAAGATCCTGCCGTCGCGCGCTCTCTCTACGCCCGCTATATCGGCGCCTGAATTCTCTTCCTAAGTTTTTCTAATGGATTGAAGAATGGTTTTGAAGCTTTACAACCTCAGCGGCTGCTCACTCTTTAACGGTGTTGCCCAGTCCGACCAAATGAACTCCGCATGTTCGACCTGTCCAAGTTTTCCCGCAGGTTCATCAATGTCAGAAACGTGCTCAGAATTCTCGCCTTCAAATCATCCGTTAAATGCAAACCGCTGGTAGCCACGCGCGCCAGTCGCTCCCCGCTCTCCGTGATAAATCGCATGATGTCGCGTTGCCGTTCGTGCGGAGCGTTTCCCAGCGCGGTCTCCCGCCGCATCTCCGCGCAGCTCCCCTCAATCGATAGTGTGAAGTGCAATACACAGACCTGCTGTTGCTCGGCGAGGGCTGGCGGCGAGTCGTTCTTACATCCCGTTACTTTGCACGGCATAGCCATAGTGCGCGCAATCTGGACCAACAAGAAAGGTAACCACTCCACGCCCCTAAAATCCAGTCTCCTTCCGCAAAGAGTTGCCAAACCTGCATAGCCTCTTTCCACACCCCCCTGTCCTTCCGGCCACTGCCATCCCCCAGCCCCTGCGAAAAAATATTCGCTCTCATGCAAAAATAATTGTATAAACATGCAGGTGGTTGTATATTTGTACGAGTCATGAGCGCCGGCAAAACTTTTCGCCATGGTCAAATCCTGCGGCTGGTCAGTGGCCAGCCCATCGTTAGCCAGGAAGAGCTCCGCCGCCGGCTTGCCCAACAAAAGATGCGCGTCACGCAGGCCACTCTTTCCCGCGACCTCCAGGAACTCCGCCTCGTGAAAACTCAGGAAGGCTACAAGCCCGAAACCGTTCTTCCCGAAGACAACGGTGCGCTTCCGCTTCCTCCGCTCGCTCGTGCGCTGCGCGAGTTTCTCCTGGACATCCGTCCCGCTGAAAATTTGCTCGTCCTCAAGACTCCTCCAAGCGGCGCCCAGCCTCTCGCTGCCGCTGTGGACGCCTCAAAGTTTCCGGAAATCGCCGGCACCATCGCAGGCGATGACACCGTCCTCATCATTACTTCGAACAGGCGCACTCGCGAGTCGCTCCAAAAAAAGATTGAAGCTCTGGTGAAATGAGAGACCCTCGCCAAGTCACCGTCGTTGGTGTCACCGGATACACCGGCCTCGAGCTGGCTGGCTTGCTTCTGCGCCATTCTGCAGTTGCTTCCACTACTTTCTACGTCCGGGAAACGCGTGGCTCGCACTGCATCGCCGAGCTCTTTCCGCAATTTCGCGGCTGGGGGCAAGCTCCCCTCCGCCAGCTCTCTCTCGACGCCATCACGTCCAGCAATGCGGGCACCGCTTTTCTCGCTACCCCACATGAAGCTTCTGCTGAACTCGCTCCCGCTCTTCTCGATGCGGGCTTGCGCGTCATTGACCTCAGCGGCGCCTTCCGTTTTCGCGATCCTGAAACCTTCACCTCCTGGTACAAACTCCCCACTCCTCACGCCGATTATCTCGGCGAAGCCGTCTATGGCCTTCCTGAACTGTATTCCAAGAAATCGCAAAGGCCCGTCTCGTAGCTAATCCCGGCTGCTACGCCACCAGCGTCATCCTCGCTCTCCGCCCGCTCGCCGATGCCGGTTTCATCGCGCCAGATCAAAACGTCGTCTGTGATTGCAAATCAGGTGCCAGCGGCGCAGGTAAAGATCCACGCCGCGATCTCCAATTCGTCGAAGTCGACGAAAACTTCAAAGCCTACAATCTTTTTTCGCACCGCCACACTCCAGAGATCCTTGACCATACCGGCCTGGCCGAATCGCAGCTCATTTTCTCAACGCATCTCTTGCCTCTCGCGCGTGGCATTCTCTCTACCATTTACATCACGCTTTCGGCCCCGCAATCGCCCGAGGCGATCGAAGCCCTTTATCGCAAGTTTTACGCCGGGCGCCCCATGGTCCGCATCTGGCCGGCCGGCACTCTGCCTGAGCTGCAGCACGTCGCCCACACCAATTTCTGCGACATCGGTTTCGTCCTGGATAAATCCGGCCAGCGCCTCATCGTCGTCTCTTGTCTCGACAATCTTGGCAAAGGCGCCGCCGGCCAGGCCGTTCAAAATTTCAACCATATTCTAGGCATCGAGGAGAAGACCGCACTTCAATGAAAACCGTAATCAAGTTCGCAGGTGCTTTGCTCGAAGACGACGCCACGATGCGCTCGCTGGCGCGCCAGGTCGCTGCCCTTGCCAACGAAGGCCACGAAATTCTAGTGGTCCACGGCGGCGGTCGCGCCTTCACCGAGGCCCTCAAGCGCATGGGCATTGAGAGTAAATTTGTCTCCGGCCTTCGCGTCACGGACCGCGAGACTCGCGACGCAGCCGTCATGGTTTTCGCCGGTCTGCTGAACAAGCGCCTCGCCGCCGCCATTTCCTCCGAAGGCTATCCCGCTATCGGCGTCTCTGCCGCGGACGCACAGTGTTTTCTCGCTGAGCCTATGTCGCACGGCGAAGTGGCCGGCAGCCTCGGTTTCGTCGGTTATCTCACCGGCTTGAATAGCGCATTCATCGAATCGCTCTGGCGCGAGCGCCTCGTTCCTGTCGCGCCTTGCCTCGGCCTCGGCCCTGACAACGAGCTTTACAACATCAACGCCGACCACATGGCCGCCGCCTGCGCCGAATTTCTCGACGCCGATCAGTTGATCTATCTCACCGACGTCGCTGGTGTTCTGGACGGCGAAAAGGTTCTTTCCGCCATCACGTGCGAAGAAAGTGAGCGCCTCGTCCAGTGCCGTGTCGTTTCCGGCGGCATGATTCTCAAGCTCGAAGCTGCCAAGCGCGCCCTCGAAGGTGGCGTCCGCCAGGTTCGTATCGTCGGTGGCACAGCTCCGGAAGCTCTTCTTCTGGCTTTTCACTCGGCGGAACGCACCACGGAAGAACACTCGTTGCCGATTCCTGGCACGCGCGTTCTCCGCGAATCTTTCCCTAAAACCCAAACGGCTCTTTCGGCGGCGTAATGTCCAAACCCGCTCCAAAAAAGACAGCGAAATCCGCTGCTCGAACGGCAAAGAAAAGCGTCCGTCGCGCTCAAATGCGAAATCCATTCTGCGCGATGCGAATCAGTTTCTTATGCCTACGTACAAACGCCAGCCCATCGTCTTCACCCATGGCCGCGGCTGCTACGTCTATGATTCGCGCGGCAAAAAATATCTCGATTTCCTCGGCGGCATCGCCGTCAACGCCCTCGGCCATGCGCATCCTCGCATCGTCAAAGTTATCCGCCGCGAATCCGCCCGCGCGATCCATCTTTCGAATCTTTTTCACAACTCGTTCCAAGGCCCGCTAGCCCGCAAGCTTGCCCATTGGTCCGGCATGGACCGAGTCTTTTTCTCCAACAGCGGCGCGGAAGCGATCGAAGGCGCTCTTAAGCTCGCTCGTCTCTACGGACGCACGGCTTCCGATGCCCCCGGCGCGCCAGCTCGCAAACATCGCATTCTGGCCCTCGAAAACTCCTTTCATGGCCGCACGTTTGGCGCTGTCAGCGTCACCTCCACGGAAAAATATCGTTTGCCATTCGCTCCTCTCGTACCCGGCGTCGAATTCGTCCGCTTCAACGATATCGCCGATCTCGAATCCAAATTCGACGACACCGTCTGCGCCATTCTGTTCGAAACCATTCAAGGGGAAGGCGGGATCTACCCCGTCAGTGAGGATTTCTGGAATCGCGCCCGTGCCCTCGCTACAAAAAACGGCGCCCTCCTCATCGCCGACGAAATTCAATGCGGCCTTGGGCGCACTGGTCGCTATTTCGCCTACCAGAAATTTGCTTCGAAGCCGGACGTCGTACTAGTGGCCAAGCCGCTCGCCGCCGGTCTCCCGCTGGGTGCGATCCTCACGTCGGAAGCCGTCGCCCAAAAAGTTTCTCCCGGCTTGCACGGCACCACTTTCGGCGGCGGTCCGCTCGCTTGTGCCACCGCTCTCGAATTTTTGAATGTCATCGAAGACGACAATCTCCTCGAGAATATTCGCGCGCGCGGAGCCGAATTGCGCGAGGGACTCTCCGCTCTCGCGGCGAAATTCCCCTTCGTGCGCGAAATTCGCGGCGAAGGATTGATGATTGGCATCGAACTCTCCATCGAGGGCGCTCCCTTTGTCCAGCAAGCCCTCCTTAAGGGCCTGCTCATCAATTGCACGCACGATTTCACATTGCGCTTCCTGCCGCCTTTTCTCGTCACGCGCGCGCAAGTCCGCCAGTTTCTCCGTCTCCTCGAAAAACTCTTTGTAACTACTCCGCAAAAGGCTGCTTCCGCAGAGCACGCGAAGTCCGCGCCTCCGCCTCACGCTGCCCTCGCCGCGGCAAGGTGAAAATATGACAACCCCAACGCTTGTTACGCCTATTTCTTTGTCGAATGACTTGCTCACCGGAGCGGAATGGAGTCCCTCGCACACCCGCGACCTGCTCCAGCTCTCAGCCGAAATCAAAGCGCGTCCCGGCCGCTACGCCTCCTCCCTAACGGGCAAATTCATCGCTCTGATCTTCGAGAAGCCCTCGCTCCGCACCCGCGTCACTTTCGACGTCGGCATCCAGAGCATGGGCGGCTCGGTCGTCTTCCTCGACCACACCCAGGCTTCCGCCTCTCTCGGCGCGCGCGAATCCATCGCCGATGTCGCCCGCAATCTCGATCGCTGGGTGCACGGCATCGTCGCTCGCGTCTACAAACAAAAAGTCCTCGATGAAATGGCCGCGAATGCGAGCATCCCGGTCATCAACGCGCTCTCCGATAAATTCCATCCGTGCCAGGCGCTTGCCGATTTCTTTACCCTCGAGGAAAAATTCGGCGCGCTCCGTGGCTTCAAACTCACCTATGTCGGTGACGGAAACAACGTCTGCCACTCCCTGATGTATCTCGCCGCGCGCCTCGGCGTTCATCTTCGCATTGCCACCCCGCGCGACTATCAACCCGATGCGGATGTCCTTGCCGATTCCAAACGCGTCGCCAAGGAAACCCGCGCCAAAATCGAGCTTATGACCGACTCGCGCGAAGCCGTCTCCGGCGCTCAAGGCGTTTACACCGATGCTTGGACCAGCATGGGTTTTGAAGCCGAAGAAAAAATCCGCAGCGCCGTTTTCGCGCCCTATCAAGTCAACCCGGAGCTGATGACCCTCGCGGCTCCCGACGCTGTCTTCATGCATTGTCTTCCGGCGCATCGCGGTCTCGAGGTCACTCCCGAAGTCCTCGACGGCCCCCAGTCGGTCGTCCTCGACCAATCCGAAAACCGCATGTACGTGCAGAAAGCCATCCTGCATACTCTCTTCTAACGAAATGAGCGATCGCCCCATTTGTAGGGGCACGGCATGCCGTGCCCGTCTTTGAATTCTTGAACGTTGAATCTTTAAACTTCTTTAAAAACGAGGAACCGTGAAAACGCAATTACCAAAACCCAAAAAAGTTGTTCTCGCCTATTCCGGAGGTCTCGACACCTCCATCATCATTCCCTGGCTGAAAGAAAACTATCAGTGTGAAGTCATCGCCATGATCGGCGACGTCGGCCAGCAGGAAGATCTCGAAGCCGCCCGCAAAAAAGCTCTCGCCACCGGCGCCTCCACCGCCTTCGTGGAAGATCTCCGCGAAGAATTCGTCCGCGACTACATCTGGCCCACGCTCCGTGCCGGCGCAGTCTATGAACACACCTATCTTCTCGGCACGTCCATGGCCCGCCCGATCCTCGGCAAGCGCCAAGCCGAACTCGCTCTCCAACTCGGTGCCGATGGCCTCTCCCACGGATGCACCGGCAAAGGCAATGATCAGGTTCGCTTCGAGCTGGCCTACAAAGCTATCGCCCCCAACGTGCAAATCATTGCTCCCTGGCGCGAATGGGACATCGACTCTCGTGAAGACGCCATCGCCTACGCCGCCGCGCACAACGTTTCCGTCGAGCAAAGCAAGAAAAACATCTACAGCCGCGACCGCAACATCTGGCATCTCAGCCACGAAGGCGGCGAACTCGAAGATCCCGCCAACTCGCCGAATGAAGCCATGTGGCAATGGACCGTCTCTCCAGAAAAAGCGCCCGACAAAGCCGAAGAAGTCGAAATCGGTTTTGAAGCCGGCACGCCGGTCAGCGTCAACGGCACAAAGCTTGGTCCTGTCGACCTTCTCAACACGCTCAACGAAATCGCCGCACGGCATGGCGTTGGCCGCACCGACATCGTGGAAAATCGCCTCGTCGGCATGAAGTCCCGCGGCGCGTACGAAACGCCCGGCGGTACGCTTCTCGTCACCGCGCATCGCGAACTCGAAACGCTCACCATCGACCGCGAGACCACGCACTTCCAGCAAGCTCTCTCGCTGCGTTACGCCGAACTCGTTTATTACGGCCTCTGGTTCTCTCCGCTACGCGCCGCGCTCGACGGTTTCTTCAACGTCTCGCAACAGCGCGTCACCGGCGCCGTCGGCCTGAAGCTCTGGAAAGGCTCGCTCACCGTCACCAAGCGCGTCTCTCCCTTCTCCCTCTATCGCACCGACCTCGCCAGCTTCACCATGGGCCGCTACAACCCCAAAGACGCCGAAGGCTTCATCAACCTCTTTGCTCTCCCGGTAACCGTCCGCCCGAAAGCAAAAGCCGAAGGAGCCCACGATTAATCTCTGTAGGGGCACGGCATGCCGTGCCCTTCTTGTCCGCCACTGAAGAATGCCAATGACCGAACGCAAAGATGACCGCCTCTGGGGAGGACGCTTCGAACGCGAGCCAAACGCTCACTTCGACGCATTCCAGCGTTCCTTTGCGTTCGATCGCCGCCTTCTGCCCTACGAAATCGCCGTCGATCGCGCCTGGGCCAAAGCTCTCGAACCCATCGGCATTTTCACCGCCACAGAAGTAAAACAAACGCTGGCCGCGCTCGACAAAATTTCCGCCCGCGCGCAAACCGATCCCGCCTGGGTCGACTCCTTCGGCGCAAACGCCGAAGACGTCCATCATTTCGTCGAGAAAGCCCTCGTCGAAGAACTCGGCCCGCTCGGCTGGAAACTCCACACCGGCCGCAGCCGCAACGAACTCATCGCCACCGATTTCCGCCTCTTTGTCATCGATGCCGCCACAGAAATTCATCGCGTCTTGTCGTCGCTTTTGAATGCGTTGCTGCAGCAAGCCAAGACAAACCTGAGCGTGCCCATGGCGGGCATGACGCACATGCAGCACGCGCAGCCCATCTTGCTTTCGCATTTTCTGCTCGCGCACGCGGAAGCCTTCCTACGCGACGTCACCCGTCTTCGACACGCTGCCGCCAGCGCCGACGCGTGCCCGATGGGCTCCGGCGCACTCGCCGGGAACTCCTTCGGCATCGACCGCAACGCTATCGCGCGCGAACTCGGCTTCTCCAAGATCACCGCCAACAGTCTCGACGCCGTCAGCGACCGCGACTTCGCGCTCGACTATCTTTTCGCGCTCACCGGCATCGCCACGCATCTCTCGCGTCTCGCCGAAGATTTCGTAATCTTCGCCTCACAAGAATTCGCGTACGTGGTTCTTCCCGACGAATACTCCACCGGCAGCAGCCTCATGCCGCAAAAGAAAAATCCCGATTCCTGGGAATTAATTCGTGGCAAAACTGGCCGTATCACTGGCGCGCTTGTTGGTTTGCTCACCACACTCAAAGGCTTGCCCACGAGCTACCAGCGCGACTTTCAGGAAGACAAAGAAGCCCTCTTCGCCGCCCATGATCAAGTTGCAGACATGCTGCTCGTTGCGGCCGGTGCGGTTTCCACCACGAAGTTCAACGCAGAGAAACTCCGCTCCAAGGCCGCAAATCCCGCGCTCCTCGCCACCGAAGCCGCGGATTATCTGGTCCGCAAGGGCATCCCGTTTCGCCAAGCCCACGACCTCGTCGGCAAACTGTTGAAGGAAGCAGAACGCCAGGGAAATGTCTGGACCGAACTCCCTCTCGCCGAACTAAAAAACATTTCGCCTGCGTTTGAATCCGATTTTGCCAAGGTGTTGAGCGTTGACGCTGCCCTCGCCGCAAAAAATCTTCCCGGCGGCACCGCGCTGGAATCCGTCCGAAAAGCCATTTCCGATTTGGAAGAACGTCTCAACAAAAAGACCACCAAACTAGGAGCCACGCCATGAGCACGCAAACCGCAACACAACAAACCGCCCTGACCTCCACCTCGGAGGAGAGGAGGTCGCTTCCGGGGACGGCGCGCTAGTCACACGGATATCCCCCTGAAAAATTGATGAAGCACGCACTCTCCGAAGCTTCTCTCCCGCGCGGATTCCGGTTCGCTGGCCTCGCCTGCGGCCTGAAGAAAACAGGCGCGCTCGATCTCGCCATCATTTCGAGCGACGTCCCGGCCTCTGCCGCCGCGGTCTTCACGCAAAATCTTGTCGTCGCCGCTCCGGTCACCATTTCCAAGCAACATCTGCGCGCGTCAAAAGGCCGTATGCGCGCCGCCATTGTGAATGCAGGCAACGCGAATTGCGCCACAGGCCCCGCGGGCCACGCCGCCGCACTAAAGACAGTCGCGGAAACCGCCAAACGCCTCGGCTGCACTCCCAATGAAATTATTGTCTGCTCCACAGGCGTGATCGGCGTTCCTTTGGCCGTCGAAAAAATTCTACGCGCTTTGCCGAAGCTCACGCGCAATCGCCGCCCCTCTGCTCGTTCCTTCGCGGAACTATCGCTCGCCATCTGCACCACCGACACTCGCCCAAAAACCGCCGGCGCTTCGTTCAAAATGTCCGGTAAACGAATTCATCTCGTGGGCTGCGCCAAAGGCGCAGGCATGATTCACCCCAACCTCGCGACCACTCTCGCTTTCGTCGTCACCGACGCCGCCATCGCGCCCGCTCTTCTCCAAAAAACTTTGCGCGACGTTACGTCGCGTACCTTCAATTCCATCAGCGTTGATGGCGACTCTTCGACGAACGACACCCTGCTGGTCTTCGCCAACGGCGCTGCCGGTACTCCAGCGATTCGCGCCGAAAGCGCCGCGCATCGCGCCTTCGCGGCCTCGCTCGAAGACGTCTGCCGCTCGCTCGCTCTCCAAATCGTTGCCGATGGCGAAGGCGCCCAGCGCGTCATCGAAATCGAAGTCCGCGGCGCAAAAACCGAAGCCGCCGCCAAGCGCATCGCGGAAACCATCGCTACCTCCCCGCTTAGTCAAGACCGCCTTCGCAGGCGGCGATCCCAACTGGGGCCGCGTTTTCGCCGCCGCTGGACGCGCAGGTGTCCCCTTCGATCCATCTCGCGTGGATATCAAGATGGCCGGCATTCCCGTACTGCGGCGCGGCAACCCGCTCGATTTCAACGAGCGCGCCGCCAGCAACCGACTTCTCGCCGAACACGTTCCGATCGTCCTGCATCTCCATGCCGGCACCGCCAGCGCCCGCTACTGGACCTGCGACCTCACCGCGGAATACGTCCGCATCAACGCTTCCTACCGCACCTAGCGCTCCGGCTCGCAAATTGCTGCCGGCGCTCTGCGCGAATGTGCTACGCTACGCGCGAAAATTATCGCGAGCCGATCGTCCACTCCTCTGTGCGATATTCGTCGCTCGCGAAACAGGCAGGTGAATCATGAACAACGCCGTCGGCGCTCATCCCATTCATCAGGCGATGGCCAGCCATACCGATCCAAAGGGTTTGCCGTGGGTCCCCTGGGCAGAGGGCCATTTCATCAAGCTCATCAAACTCAATCCCATCACCGGCCAAATTATTCTGTTCATCCGCTCGCATCCCGGCGCCGCGCTCCAAATGCATTTTCATCCCGGCACCGTTGTCGTTTACACCGTGCAAGGCGCATGGACCTACGACGAGGGTTGGGTCTCGGAAGCGGGTGACGTGGTCTTCGAAGTCGCCGGCTCCACGCATTCACCGCGCATGGTCGGCAAGGAAGACACCATCGTTTTTGCCGTCATCGAAGGCGCGCTGGACTTCGTCGACGAAGCAGGCAACACCATCGCCACCGAAAACTGGCAAACCTTCCTGAAGCGCTACCACGACCACTGCGCCGAAAAGGGCCTCACGCCCGTCGACATCACGAAGTTCTGACTTTTGCGGCTTGCGTCTGTTCGTCCTGCATCTCCACGCCGGCGCCTCCACCGCGCGCCATTGGACTTGCGACCTAACCGCGGAACACGTCCGCATCAACGCCTCCTACCGCACCTAGCCCGGCGTGTGCGGCCCGGCGCCGGCTGGCACTACCGTATTTACACCTACATGAGACGCCGCCAATTTTACTTGACAATACCTATGCCATTTTGGTATCATTCGTCTGTAGAAAACTGCGCCTCGCGTCCATCGCGAGGCGTTTTTCTTTTCCCTCCTCTTTGCATCCGTGCAGGAGAGGGTCTACTCTGCCCTCTTTTGTCTAGCGCCCCAAAACCTCATGACGCCCCAACCGGACAAACGACGTGTCCTCGACGCGGTCGTGGCCCTCGCTAGCCAGACGCGCCGCACGCCTTCGCGCCGCGAATTCCTCAGCAAGACCGGAATTCCCGAGAGCACCGTTTTGCGATTCTTCCCTAACTGGAACGCCGCTGTCCGCGCGGCCGGACTAGAGCCCAATACGCGAAACCAGCGGCGCGAGGATCGTGAACTCTTGGAGGATTGGGGCCAAGTGGTTCGCAAAAATCATAAAATCCCTTCCCGTCGCACTTATTGCCACTCGGGGACTTTCGACCAAAGCACCGTCGCGCGCCGTTTCGGCTGCTGGTCTAAAGTTCGGGAAGCGTTTCGCACGTTCGCGCAGGGCAAACGGGAATGGGCCGATGTCCTCGCCCTCCTGCCGCCTCCAGCGCTAAAGCCTCCGGCCCGGCTGGCACCAAGCTCCGCGCCTGGACGCTCGTTTTCTTTTCGCTCGCGAAAGCCCGCGGTATCCGGCAAGAACTCTTCTCGTCCCGGCAAAATCCGCCACCGCGCTTGCGCGGCCGCCCCATCTACGGACATCCTATGGACTTCCGCGGCCTTCGCCACGAGCCCGTCAACGAACAAGGCGTCGTCCTCCTCTTCGGCATGGTCGCCAAGGAACTCGGCTACATCGTCGAAGCCGTGCAATCCGGATTCCCCGACTGCGAAGCCAAGCGCCAGATCGGTCCCGATCGCTGGCAGCGCGTCCACCTCGAATTTGAATTTGAAAGCCGCAATTTCCGCCGACCACGGCCACTCCCCCGATGGCTGCGACGTCATCGTCTGCTGGCGCCACAATTGGCCCGACTGCCCTCGCCACCTCGAAATCCTCGAACTCTCCTCCCTAATCCAATCCCTCCCCCACTCCGCACCCTAGCCTCACCCGCCCCACCGTCATTTCGAACGGAGCAAGCCGACGCTTTTTCTTCACGTTTGCTCCTGCAAACGTGTCGGCTTGCGCAGAGAGAAATCTCTCTTCTATTCCGCGACCTGGGTTGAGAGAACCGCTTCCTCATCGCGCACGCTTCGTACGATGAAGCCGTAGCCGCCTTGCCAGTACCCATAAAGCAAGGCATAATCAAGATGTAAGGAATATTGCCACCAGTAAGGAATCAACCATGCAGCATTCCACGGTAACAAGCAAAGGCCAGACCACCATTCCCGGAAAGGTTCGCAAGGCGTTGCGCATCAGGCCCGGCGACAGGCTGGAATACTCTTTGGAGGGCGATCATGCCACCATCCGTGTGCACCCAGGTACCCGTTCGCTAAAGGGCTCGCTTTCCAGCGACAAGGGCAAAGGGATGACCTTCGCTCAAATCCGCGAGGCGGCGGCCAAAGCCGCCCGCAAGCACGAGGGAGGTCGGTGAGTAAACGGAGGCTCATCGACACCAACCTGATCGTCCGTTATCTGGTCCAGGACCATGAAAAACACGCCAAAGCCGCGGAAAAGCTGTTCGATGCCTGCGACCGCGGCGGACTCATCATTGTGGTTTTGCCTGTGGTTTTGGCGGAGTGCGTCTTTGTTTTGGACTCTTTCTATGGCCGCCCGCGCGCCGATATCTCCTCGGCGCTGGCCACGCTCATTTCCAGCCCTGGCGTTGAGATCGGTGACGCCGCAGTTCATCTGGACGCATTGAAACGCTATCGCCAAACCAAAATCCATTTCGTCGACTGCCTCATCGCCGCAACCGCTGCCGCCCAAAATACCTCCGTCGCCACCTTCGATCACGACTTCCGAAAGTTTCCCGACGTCCGCGTCGAAAACCAGTAGTTGGTCTGAAGACTGTATCCGCCTTCAGAGAGCGGGCTGTTGTAGTGGCGGGTCTTCAGACCCGTTTTCCTTTCGCTTTGCACGCCAGATTCCTAAAGCGCTTTTCGAGCCGGATGCAACTTGATGGGCAGGGCCTTCGCGTACGCCGCAAAATCCGGATCGGAGGTGCGCCCGGATCGTAATCTATGTGGCAGCACCGCTTCAAATGAATCGCAGTTCGGTGTGTCGAAATCCGTGAGAATTGGTAGACTAAGGATCTTCCCCTCTGCCAAGAGGCAAGCATCCCGAAAGGCCATGTAATACATCGAGCAGATGAGCGATCAAACAGACGCGTCGGGGTGTTGGCCGATATAGGATATAGTCGGTCGCGATGAACCCACCCGAAAGGAAGCAATGCCGAAGCGGGAACTACATTTCAGCATCGATGGGACGACGCCGCACACCTTTGCGATGTCGCGGCTCGCCGAATACCTGAAAGAATTATCAAAGCTGCTTGGCCACGAGGAGCGCGTACATTTTCTACGCGTAGATGAAGGAAGCGCCAACTGCGCAATGGAGATCGATGTGGAAGACGAAGCCGCCATCTCTTCTCGGGTCCACCTTGCAAGGAGAGGACAGGGCACCAAAGAAACTGTGAGCGCCTTTGGCGCCATACGCCGTTTTCTAGACGAAGATAACCTGTCGGCCGTGATGGAGTGGGACAAGGGCGATGTGGTGATTGAGTTCCCGAGAAAGTCCGCCGAGGGGCAGGAAACGTTCGGCCCGTTTGTCGAGGAAGGTAGCCTCGATGGGATGCTCGTAAGAATCGGCGGTATGGATGAGACTGTGCCCGTCCACCTCGTCTATCAAGGTGTACACCATATTTGCAACACAACCAAAGACATTGCTCGTAAATTGGCACCCTACATCTTTGGAAGGCCGATTCGAGTGCACGGCAGAGGTAGGTGGTACCGAAACGCCGAGGGCAGGTGGGAGATGCGATGGTTCGACATCCACGACTTTGAAGAACTGAGCGACGCTAGCCTGTGGGATGTTGTCGGCAAACTCCGCTCTGTCCCGGACAACGACCTGGCAAAATCCGAAGACCCATTGGGAGACATTTTGAAGATTCGACACGGCTAGGGACCTCGTGGACGCATTTGATTCTACGTTTCTCACATTCCTGTTTGTCCCCAACGCGGTTTGTTCCGTCGACCGCGCAAAGGACCGAATCGAAGATCTGATCGGACGCATCCACGGCAGCGGCGATCAGATCGTCATCCCAACTCCGGCATTAAGCGAAGTACTGATGGCTGTCGGCCACTCTCGCCGCGATATCTTAAACCTTTTAACCAAGACTCCAAAATTCATCCTTGCTCCGTTCGATACACGCGCCGCGTTGGAACTGGCGCTTATGGCTGAATCGACCCGCACGAAGACAGGAAAGAAGAGAGGGGATGCCGGGGGAACGTGGGCCAAAGTGAAATTCGACTGGCAGATCGTCGCGATTGCAAAGGTAAGCAATGTGTCGACTATTTATTCCGAAGACCCGGATATCCAAAAACTTGCGACGAGTCAAAATATCACGGTCAAGAGCGTCGTGAGTCTGCCGCTGCCCACAAAGGGTTTTCAAGGACCTACTCTTTTCGAGAAATAACATCGCCGCATGGGATAGTGTGGGGAAGTCAGCGACTCGCGATGCTCCGCACTGCCTTAGCTGTGATTTGGCAAGGCGCTGCGCGCAATTCATCGCCGCCGCTCCTTGCACGGTCTTGCCGACCGAATCTCTGGAAAGCCACCCAAACAGAGCGGAAACTGTATGAGGAAAACGCAAACTAGGAAAAAAGCACTCCCTGCGGAAGCCATCGCCCGCATGGCCGACCGCGGCAAGGACGTTTCGCGCTTCTTCACCAACTCGGGCAAGATGATGAAGCCCATCCAGCGCGTCAACGTCGATTTCACCGCCGGTATGCTCGAAGAACTGGAAAACGCCGCCAAAGACTCAACATCAGCCGCCAAGCCGTCATCAAAACCCTGATTCGCCAGGCCCTCGACCAGCGCCACCTCGCCCGCTCTTCCCGCCGCCGCTAGCACCGGGCCCACTCGCCACTTCCGCCAATTCTACGAACTGCTCGCGATTTCGATCGGCTTACCCGCGGCGCAAAGTGGACACTTCTCGGGCGTCCACAAGTTGTGCGGAATTTGTTGCAGAAGTTCAAGCGCAACGTGGTTTTCGCCCGCGAATCTGTCAATGGAATCGCCGAGGCCGAGAAGTGCTCCGATAACGACGACCTCGGCTCCAATCAATCGCAAATCAGAGAACGCCCCGCGCACAGCCGACCCCGCGCTGATCACGTCATTCACGATCCCGACACGTTGCCCGCTGACGGCGCCGTGCAAAGCCTTCGGAAGGCGATACTCAACCGGGAACAGTCCCGTGCGCGAGGGGTTCGCAAAGCGTTCGGCGTACACAAAATCGCACCCAAGCTCCAGCGAAACCAGCAACGCCACGTAAGCGCCCTCCACAAGCGGCCCGCAAAACACGTGCACTTCGTATTTCCGGAGTTCTGCCGCGAGTCGCACGGCAAACAGCTGCACTTCGCGAGGGCGCAGGCACAGCGCTTCCAACGGAAGCCACAAATCCCCGTGATGCCCCGACTCCAGCCTGAAATGCCCCTGCCGTCCCGATACTAACGAGAGAAGCGTATCTTCCATGCAGATCCCCCACGTCGCCTCTTCGCAAACCGGGAGCGCACGTGGCCTTGCCAAGAATCGAAATTCTACACGACCTCGCTCCTCGGCATTCACGCGAATCGCTACTCAACGAAGCGTCGCCTGCGCTGGCCGGTAGGCCCCTAGCAGGCTGCTGAAAAACGACGACGAAGACTGGAGGCGTGGTCGGATGAGACTAACGGCATTCCTGCCTCTTCGTCTAAGTCTCGTACCTACTCTCACCGTTCGGAGATTTGTCATGAAACTATGGATCGTCGTCCTTTTTCTTGGTTCACTGTTTGTCCCAGGATACGCACGTGGGCAAGAAGCCTGCACTGTCATGGCGAAGGGGGATCCCAGGTGGCAACAACTGGATCGCCAGTATGCCCGGATAGAACAGGCAACGATAGCGAATAACCCCAAGCAGCTATTCGCAGTTTACGCTCCAGATTTTGAAGCTCACATGTTAAACGGCGAGGTATGGTCATTCAAGGAATCAGCCAACTATTCCACCTCAGGGTTCGACCAGGTAAAGGAAAACCTCTCCATCAGCAACACCTTGCTGGACTTGAAAATTTGCGGGCCGACGGTGCTGAAAGTCACCGTTTTGCAACAGTGGTCAAGACGACAGATCTCGTTCGGCAAATTGCGTCTCTTCCAAACGGTCACAGTTCAAGATGAGACGTGGGTTTCGATTGAAGGAGAGTGGAAACGGAAACTTGTCGATAACTTGCGGCCCGGTGCTTGGCTGGTAGATCTCAAGAGAGTCGATCCAACGAAGCCTTATGACCCGGAGGCCGCCTCTTTTGATCCACACGGGTTAAAAAAGGCGCATGACCTATGAACGAATGATCCGCGACCTTGAAGCAAGTCTAGCAGGCGGCTGAAAAACTGCGCGGCCTACAATCTGGTGCGCATGCGGAACTTGATGCGCAGCGCAGTTCCGAGGTAGTAAGTCCGGGCCGTAGTGTCTCTGAACGGCGCTGAAACGCCTCTTTCGGACGCTCGGCAGCACGAAAAATCACGCGCCAGACGCTCGAAAACTCCCGAATGACTCAAGCCAGCCTGGAAATTGCTGGCTCCACACGGTTTTTCATCAGCCTGCTAGGACAGACTGGACGTTTTCTAGCTCCTGGCACACCTTGGCTGCGTTAAACTACCCGCATGAACATTCGCCTCAAACCCGAACTGGGAAAACTCGTCGAACAGGACGTTCAGCGCGGCCCGTATCAGACCGCCGACGAAATCGTAGAACGCGCCGTCGTCCTCCTACACGAGCAAGAGTCCTGGCTCGCCGAGAACGCCTCCGAAATCGACGCCCAGATCCGTGAAGGTTACGCGTCTGCACAGCGCGGCGAGTTGCTCGACGCGGAATCTGTCCGCCGTTCGATGAACGAAAAAAAACGTGCTTGGCTTTCTGACCAGCGCAAGAAATGACGCGCTACCAACTCACGCCGCAGGCGCTGGACGACCTTTTCGATACATGGAGCTACATCGCGCAAGATAGTCCGGCGGCCGCGGACCGCGTTGAAGAAGCAATCTATTTGGCGTGCGAACGCCTCGCCGGATCTCCAATGATCGGAACTATCTGAAAAGACCTAACCGCCCTTGACGTTCGCTTCTGGTTCGTCACGCCCTATTCGAACTACTTCATCGTCTACGATTTCGAGAGCAATCCGCTCCAGGTTATCCGCATCCTACATCGCGCCAGGAACATCCCTGAGCTGCTGCGCTAGACCTACTCCCACTTCCAATCCGCGAACTGCTCCCGCAGCGTGATCTTTTTGAATTTGCCTACCGACGTCCGCGGCAGCGCATCCAGAAAGACGAAGGCATCCGGTAGTTGCCACTTCGCAAAAGACTGCGCCAGAAACGCGCGAAGTTCTTCAGGCGTAGCCGTAGCACCCTCTTTTAAAACCACCGCAGCCAGCGGCCGCTCCGACCATTTGGGGTGCGGCACGCCGACAACCGCCGCCTCCTTCACCGCCGGATGCCCCATCAACATATTTTCGATGTCCACCGAGCTGATCCACTCTCCGCCCGACTTCACCAGATCCTTCGCCCGGTCCACCAGCTTGATAAATCCTTCGTCATCCATCGTCGCGATGTCGCCCGTCTTGAACCAGCCGTCTTCCGTCCAGCGGTGCGCTTGATCCGGCGACTTGTAGTAACTCGCGGCAACCCACGGCCCGCGCACTTCGAGCTCCCCCGGTGTAATTCCATCACGCGGCGCTTCCACAGTCTTGCCCTCTAGTCCTTCGGGGCGCATCACGCGCAGTTCGACAAACGGCGTCGGCCAGCCTTGTTTCGAACGCACTTCGTATTGCTGGTCGGTCGTCCAATCTCCCATGTGGCGTTTCAGTTTCCCAACCGTGGCAAGAGGCGTGGTCTCCGTCATGCCCCACAGATGCAGAATGTGCAGGTTGTGCTTATCCATGGCGCGCATCAGCCGTTCCGGCGGCGCGGAGCCACCAATAACGATTCGAACGTGCCAGGGGAAATTCCACCGGCCGGGATTTTTTTCGAGAGCCGCGAGCACACTAAGCCAAACCGTTGGCACCCCGCACGCGATCGTGACGCGCTCCTGCACAATCAAATTCAGCACGCTTTCCGGGTCCACATTGGGTCCTGGCAGAATCAGTCGCGCACCGGCCATCGCGCAAGAATAGGGCAAGCCCCATGCATTCGCGTGAAACATGGGCGCTACCGGCAGAACCGTGTCGTGGTTGCTGATCGCAAAGGAATCCACTCCCAGCTCCGCAAATGTGTGCAGGACCAACGCTCTATGAGAATAGAGGACGCCTTTGGAGGTGCCGGTGGTTCCGGACGTGTAGCACATCGCCGCGCCATCATTTTCATCAAAGGCTGGGTACTGAAAATCGTCTGTCGCACCGGCGAGGAATTCCTCGTAGTTTTGAAAGCCTTCCGGTACTCCGCTGCCGCCATATGGCACAACAATGATCCGTTCGAACGAAACGTTATCGCGGAATTTTTCAAGCGTGGGAAGCAGCACATCGTCAATCAACAAAAATCGGTCCTCGGCATGGTTGACGATCGCAGCGATCTCATGAGGATGCAACCGCAAATTAAGCGTATGAAGAATTCCCCCCGCGCACGGCACACCGAAAAACGCTTCCAGGTGTCCCGAGTGATTCCACATCATCGACGCAACTCTGTCTCCAGGCTGCAATCCTGCTTTGGTGAGCGCGTCCGCGAGCCGTCGCGCGCGGCGATAAAAATCGCCGAAGCTCGTGCGTACGATCGATCTATCGGGCCTTCGCGAAACGATTTCGACGCGGTGGAACAGCTTGCCCGCTCGCTCCAGTATCGAAGCGAGCGTCAGCGGAAAATCCATCATCGTGCCGCGCATATCTTTTATTTTCCTATCGGGAATCGAGTTGGCCGCATGCTACCACTTTTCCACGAGCGAGCGTGACTCAACCTTTTCCGCGAAACGCCTCTTTCGTTCGAACGATGAACCCGCAGTGACGGTTTCGCCCATAGCCGCCGAAGCGGGTAAGACTCTTTCCGGTTGCAAAAGCGGTTAATTTTCGAGACCATGCCTCTGACCGCTGAAGTGCCAGTCTCGCGCCCGCGGTGGTTCGGATTCCCCGGCTGCCCGTGTCCGATTGCTGTCCTTCAGCGCGCTCCGCGACTCTCACTTGGGTTCCGGGCAGAAGGAGTGGGCAGGTGAAGAAGCTCTACATCGGGAATCTTCCGTTTTCGGCGACGGAAGAACAGCTTCAGGAATGGTTCGCGCAAGTCGGTGTTACTCCCTCAGGCGTCAATTTGATTCGTGACCGTTTCACGGGACAATCTCGCGGTTTTGCCTTCGTCGAAGTGCAGGGCGACGAAGATGCCGATCGCGCCATCAACTCCCTGAACGGCCAAAATTTCGGCGGCCGGAACCTGGTGGTAAACGAGGCGCGGCCTCAAGCTGAGCGTGGCGGAGGCGGTTCCGGCGGGCGTGGCGGCGGCGGTGGTTACGGCGGCGGGCGCGGAGGTCATGGCGGCGGAGGCGGTGGGCGAGGTGGACACGGCGGGGGTGGTGGCGGGCGAGGCGGGGATCGTGGAGACCGCGGAAATCGCTGGTAAGTAAGCTTTCCAGAAACAAAAGCGGCGTCTGTGATCCTTTCGTAGCGGCTTTTGAGATCCATACAGCGACGTCCGTGATTCTCATGGCGACGTCCGTGGTGCTCAGGGCGGCGCGGGGAACCTTCCTCAGAAGTCCTTCGCGGGCGTTCTGCGTTTGTACCTCTTTTCCTGTTGCATTTTCCTTTTGCAACATTTCACGCGGAAATTCGTCTATAAGAATGGGATTTAAAGAGCGGGACTTGCTCGGCTCGAAATGAGGGCTGTGCAAGGAGTGGCTTGCCATGAGCGCTGTGCAGTGAGCGCGGCGCGTTCCGGCGCGGCAGTGGTTTCGGCCTGGGCCGTTTCGCCGTGGGCGCTGCGAAGATTCTTTGCTGGCGAATGTTTGCCATTGTGTATAGTATCCCGCGCATAAAGGTGGCCGCCAAGCCTCCTTGGCAGCGCAGGCACTTTTGCACAGGCGGCTACTCGGGTGCGAAACAAATCGGCTGGTAACGTGTTTGAAACAATAGGCAAGGAAAATGTCCCGAGGCCGCCAATGTGAAGTATCTTGAGCGCCTGACAGCTGGCCTCCTTCGGGAGGATGCAAAGGGTTCGAAGGGTTGCGGGTGGCACTAGGGATGGCTGATAAACACGAAACGAACCTTCTGACTGCTCCGTGCATCCAAGCAGAAGACGAGGACGTATATAAGATCATAGCAAAGAGAACGATGACCACCTGGCACAAACGCGATTGGCAGCAATTTTACGAACTGGCGCGGCGCCCCTGGCAGCGTCACCGCCCGCCTCGCCCTGTTTACTCCACTGGGTTGAACCGGGTTCTGCCGGCGCAAGGTTTCAGTTTGTCCGAGCTGGATGATGCCGGCGTCGATCTGGATATGGCCGAGCAGCTGGGCTTGCCCGTGGACGCGGGCCGCATCGGCGCTTACGGTCCTAACGTGACCACGCTCCGGGATTTCGTTCGCTCCTCGCGCCAACCGCTGTAATTCTGTTTACCTCTTCCTTCTCAGGCTGGTTTTTGCGTTACTGGTTTTTCCTACTCCTGACTCGCCGATCGGATCGCCACAAGTTCTAGAGATTTTCCATCGCCCTCTTGCAGCGCGAGGCTCTGCCCTCTCGATTCGAACGGCTTCAAAAAATCCGGCTTTTCCCAGGCGTTCGGTTCGACCTGTTCCCAGCTGAACAGTTTGTAATCGCCCGGTGCAATGCCACGAATGCTGTACCGGCCATATTGATCCGTAACGGTTTGCTTGAACCGGTGGAACTCGTTGCGGTGCGCCTTTTCGGGCACCAGCACCACCCAAACTCCCGAGGCCGGCAATCCGTCCGCGTCCTTCACCGTTCCTTGTAGCTGCGTGCCGCGAGTACTGATGGTCACCTCGAGCGTCGCCTGCGTTCCGCGAATTACATTGAACTCATCGTCCGACACTTCCATTCCGGCATAGCGAATCGACTTCAAGTAGCAGTCCGGGCTTAGGCCGGAAGCCGTTATTCGGTAGAGCCCTTCTGGCAGTTCAGATAATTTAACCGCATGGGGCGGTGATGTAAGCATGAACCGCACACCGCGGCGATTGAGGGGGGACCGGAATTTGGAACGTGAAGAATCGTAACTTCCGGTTGGGCGGCGATCCGGGAGTTGCTCGGTTCGGTCAACACTCCGGCGTTTTACGCGAGCTGCGGGGTACAAAGGGCATTCACGACGTCAATCAATAGAGACCAAGCGAGCTGGTCTCCTTGGTTTTTTCCAATACCATCCCGAACGAGTGGGAAGCCTAGAACTCCAAGCGCAATTGAAACGCGATCATGCGGGTTGTGCTATCACCACCCAAGCCAACGCCGAGTAAGCCAGTCGGCGGAGAAGTCGTGTAAGTAAGCGCACCAAACCCGGTCTGCGTAGTAGGCTTCCCCGGAATTCCGGCCAGCACCATGCTCGGAAGTCCGAAATTCGGATGGTTGAATACGTTGAAGAACTGGACGTCAAATCTGAGCTTCAAATGCTCAGTTAAGGGAAACAGTTTGGATAGGTAGAAGTCACTCCAGGTGAAATTGGGGCCGCGCAGCGCGTTGCGACCTAGGTTTCCGAATTGACAGTTCTTGGAGGTGTCACCTCCAAAGCACGCTCCAGTACTGGGGTCCACGGTCGAAACAAAGGCATTGGGATTGAGCCATTGAACTGTGCCCGGTTGCGTGACTTCTGGAATCGGTTTGTGTTCGTAAAGTGGCACGCCGGGAACAACGCTCGCGAATTGCGGCCCACTGCCGTTCACGATCCCATTTCCATTTGCTGAATACGGGGTGCTCAGGACAGAAAACGGAATCCCACTATGCCAGAACACGGTTCCCGACACCTGCCAGCCGTTCAGCGCGTAGCCAAGAAGACGATTTTGGACCTTGACCGGGAATTGATAGACATATTGAGCATTCAGATTGTGCCGGATGTCGTAGTCGCAGGGACCGTAGTCGCGAGCTAAGTCTCCGGGAAGGGGGGACAGGATTCCTCCGGCCGAGAACTGTAGGAATCCGCCGTTAGAAACGGTGTCCATACAACGGCTCCAAGTGTAGTTGATTTGTCCCATTAGGCCGTGACCAACACGCTTCATGGCGGACAATTGCAGGCCATGGTAGTGACTGTTCGCACCGGTGGAAAACTGAGTCACGGCTCCGAATCTAGGATCTGTAGACTGCGCATAGGGAAACGGCGCAAAGCACCCCTCACAGACCGTTTGATAGCCATTCACCTGCGTCAGATACGGCTGATTTACAGCACGGGTGCCGACGTATTGTGCGTGGATGCTTCCCGTGGTTCCCAATTCATGTTCAAAACTAAGACTCCACTCCATGAAGTAAGGCGCATGAAGTTTTCCATCCGGTACCGCCGTGATGGCAACTGGGGGAAGACAGGTTGCGGGATTCGCGTGTTCAGACGCGCAGGAGACCTGGCCCTGCGGAAATCCAAGGCTGAAGGTCTCATTCGCGGCCACGGTTGCTTCAATCGCACTGTTAGGAACTCCCGGCGCAATCGCTGTACCGCCGACAGTGCCAAGAAGACCACCCTGGAAAGATTTGACGTAGGGTGGATTGACGCCGACCACGTCGGCGATGCTACCGGGCAAAATGTCACTGAAAACGCCGAAGCCAGCACGCAGCACTGACTTGGACTCAAATTGCCACGCGATCGCTGTTCTCGGCTGTAGGATCGCGAGAGGCGTCGAGGAAAACACGTTACCGAGACCCGTTTGAATCGCCGCGTTTAAAGGCTGATTCACATCATGGGAGATCGAATCGAAAGAGCCGCTCAGACGAGCGATATGCTGATGCGGATTTAGTGGATTGGAGTTAAAAGTGTCCCTTATCCCGAACGTCCACGTCAGCTTCCTCGTCACTTTCCAGGTGTCCTGCGCGTACAGGTCGAGATTCAGGAAGTTAAAGGGTTCGTTTGCAGATGTGGGAAAAGTCTCTGTTGCCGTGGATGCGACTCCATAGATGTATTGCGGAAGGGTGGTGTAAGTCACCGTTGGGACGGTCCCCTGGCCGAAGTCATAGTCATTCAGTCGAAGAATCCGAGTATTGGTTCCAAAACGCAGCTCGTGTGCCCCAGTGCTCCAGGCGAGGTTGTCATTGATAAAGAACCGGGAGGCGCGTCTTCCCTGGACCCAAGTGTTGTCAAGTCCCCCGACACGGGTAAACGGGGCATTCGCGCCGCTACCTTGCAAAACGATCGGGAATGCGGAAAGAGTTTTCTGAAAATCGCCAGGACCAAACAGACTTCCATACCAGGAAAACGCAGGGTTGAAATAATTCACGAGATTCTGCGAAGAAACGTGCGTATATCCAGCCGCAAACGAGTACAAGGGTTGAGGGGAAAGAGCGTTGAACAAAGGATTGATGGGGTCGGTATAGGCAGCCTGGAGTCCGTTGTCCGTTTGAAAGCGAAACCAGGTGTTGTCCTTCTCATTGATGTTGTAATCGACTCGAAGAGTTTGGACCTGTTCATGATCATCGCTCGAATGAGACACGCTCTGGCGATTTGCGCAACCATTTCCATCATTCGAAATTGCGGGCAAATCTCCACCAACATCGAACGGACAGCCAAGTACGGTGAGTGGTGTTCCGCTGGTATTTCCATAGAGTGAAAACATCTTCTGATAAAACGGCACCAACTGCGGCGCGGGCTGATACCTCGACCCAGTGACAGAATCGGTCCCGCCCAAGGGCAGTTGCTGCAAAACGTAATTCTGAAAGGCCGGCGTTGGCACTGTTGTCGCCGTGACGATGGGCAGCGCAATCCGAACCCACTCGCTATCGAAGAAGAAAAACAGCTTGTCGTGGATAATCGGGCCGCCCAGACTGCCTCCAAAGTGGTTCAATGTGGAGCGCGGTTTGTGATTTCCTGGAGTTGCATTCGTGAAATAGTTCGCGGCGTTGAACTTCGATCCATTCCACAATTCATACAGATTCCCGTGAAACTTGTTCGAACCGGACTTTGTAACGTAGTTGACCTGCGATGCCCCGTACCGCCCCTGATCCACGGCATACGAAAGTGTATTGACCGTCACTTCCGATATTGAATTGAGTCCGAGGACAAGGTTTGTCGAGAGTCCGCTGTTCAGATTCGTCAGGGGATCATTCGTTTCCAAACCATCGACGATATAGCCATTTGAGAGAGCAGGCAGTCCATTAAACTCAACGTTGCCATACCCATTCGTACCGCCAACGAAATCATTTCCGCTGCCTGCCGTGTTGACGAGTGCGCCTGCCGCGAACTGAAGTGGGTAAGTTAAGTCACCCCCTGGATTGGGAAGGTCTTCCAGCGCGTGTGCATTGAGAGTCGTGGACGTATTCGCATTCTCCGGGTTGAGGATCGGGGCTTCGCTGCTTATCTCAACGCTCTGGTTTGACTGCGCAATCTTGAGTCTGAAATCGACAGTTTGCTTCTGGCCCAGGGCCGCGGATACGGCGTCATTCTGCTGTGCTTCGAAGCCTTCTGCTTCCACCTTCACGGAGTACGCACCGGGTTTCAGTTGCGGAAAGTTGAATCGGCCCGACTCATCGGTACTCGCGCTTCGCCTCAGTCCAGTCTCCTTGCTCGTAACCTTCACCGTGGCGCCAGGCACCGCCGCGCCGCTTGCATCGCTCACTTGGCCGACGATTGCGCTGGTAGTTTCACCCTGGGAGAAGGTTGCTTCAGGCAAGAGAAAAAGAAACAACCCTACACAAATAAATATCGAAAGAGTTGAACGCAGCATGGCTGTAAACCGAGTTCCGTTCATCCGGCCGTTCACATAGTTAACCTTACTTAATACAGGTTATTAACGCAAGTAAATAAGATGCAAAGAAAACGAAATCTAATGGATTGGCAGGCTTCGGTAGAGTCGATCTGCGATTGTGGTCGAATGAGGGGGCAACCGGAAGTTGAGACGGATGGATGTGGTGGAGCTACAATGATCCTGCCGGGCGAAGGGGAAAGAGGCTCTGCGGGAACGCAACCCTGTTTAGGAATTGCCTGGTGGTCGTATCGACAGGTTGAAAATTCACGCCTGAGGGGCGGAAGACGCACTGTCGAAAAGCCGCTTCTTTCGATTTAAGGCTGAACTAACACACCACCAAGCCTGGCACTGTTCCAACGCATGCGCGCAGGAGTCGAGTCAGGATCTAATAACGACGAGGAGGTGTACCGTGAAAAGAATCCTTGTGGCGCTCGTCTCGGCTGCATTCATTGGCGCTGCGTCCATGTCCTCGACTGCGCCTTCCCCGAATTATTCGATTCAAGCGATTCGCTACGCCAGCTCGCCCGATGTTCCGGTGTCCGCACTCGTCGTCGGCGGACCCAATGACCAGAAGGTCGATATCGCCATGGTTGTGTGGCTGATCCGCGGGGGCGGCCACACTATCCTGTTCGACAGTGGCTTCCATCGCGAGACTTTTTTAAAGTATTTCCCCATGAAGGACTTTCTCCGACCCGACGAAGCTGTCAAGCTCGCGGGAGTCAAACCTGAAGAAGTAACAGATATCGTCATCAGCCATGCGCATTGGGACCACATGGGAGGCATCGATCTTTTTCCGAAAGCCACAGTCTGGCTACAAAGGGATGAGTACCGCTACTACACCATGGACGCGTGGCAGCCTGGCGGCAATCATGGCGGGATCGATCCCGAAGACGTCAAGCAACTCCTTCAACTCAACACTGAAGGGCGCATTCATCTCGTCGAAGGCGACAACGTGGAACTCTTTCCCGGCATTCGCGCCTACACCGGCTCGCGCCACACCTACGCCTCGCAATATCTCCGCGTCGACGGGGATCCTCCGTTTGTGCTCGCGTCCGACAATTGCTATTTCTATCTCAACCTTTCGTCTCACTTGCCCAGCGCTACGTTCAGCGAAGCCGATCATCCTGCCAACGTCGCTGCACAGTCCCGCATGATCGAACTTGCCGGCTCCGTCGATCGCGTCGTGCCCGGCCACGACGCTCTGCAGTTCCAGAAATTTCCGACGAGCACCGACGGCCGCATCGCCAAAATTAGATAGTCGTCTCCTCTTCTCTTCTCAAGGGAAAAAAAACAAAAAGAAAGAAAGGATTTTTACACAGAGGACACGGAGAGCACAGAGGGCGCAGAGAAGAGCTTTTCCACAATCATCCACAATTTTGCACAGGTTTTTTCTCCGAATTTTATTGACGTCGAAAACGCTCAGGAATATCTTCCATTCCAGATTGAACCGGAAGCGTAAAAAACTTTACGGTTCAGGCTAAAAGCTGCGAGAGTTTAACGACGATCGCGCTTTTAGATTGGACTGCAAAGTTGTGAACTTACGGGTCGGTCGGAGGCTGCAGGAGCTTAACCGTTCTTGCAGGCTTGGGCTGAATCGGAATGTTCGAAGGGTTGTACGCATCAGTTTGGAAGGCGTGGCCAGCCGCAAGGCTCCTGCGTCGCTGGATTGAACGGAAGCCTGATACTTTACGGCTCGATTTAGAGGGCGCAACGTGCTTAACCGCATGTTGCGCCCTCAGCTTTTTGACACGTACTCTTCCTCTCTTACTACTCACTACTCGATTTCCTCTATGCACTAGCAATCAACCACTCATTTGTCGTAGACTGTGCTTATGCAAATCGGACAAAGACTAAAAACGCTTCGGGAAGAAAAGAATTTCAGCCAGGGCGACATCGAGAAGTCTACCGGGCTACTGCGGTGCTACGTTTCGCGCGTCGAAAACGGCCACACCGTTCCGACCGTCGAGACTCTCGAAAAGTGGGCGCGCGCCCTCGACATGCCACTCTACAAGGTGATGTACGAAGGCAACGAACCACCGAAACCGCGCAAGCTCGTCAGCGACGACGACAAAGGCCTCTGGGGCAACGCCAAATCGGAGGCCAATGAGCTTAGCCAGTTGCAGCGCCACCTCGCTAAGATGGACGCCAAACAGCGCACTCTCTTGCTGGGATTTGCCGCGCGCCTGGCTCGCCACGCGTCCAAGTAACGCGTAGCATTCCGCTTATAGGCCCGAGCCTAAGCTCTTGGGGACTGCCTTCGTGCGTCCCGTCAACTCTTCATTCTCTTCAAGCAGACGGAACCAATTCCCAACCTAAATCGTATCTTCTATCAATGGATGATTTGAAGGGGGTGGTCTGTGCGAGCTATTTGGCAAGACATTCAATACGGGTTCCGCATGCTGACCAAGAGCCCGTCCTTCACGATCGTCGCCGTCCTCACGCTGGCTCTTGGAGTCGGCGCAAACACCGCCGTCTTCAGCGTAATTAACGGCTTCTTTCTCCGCCCACTTCCAGGCAAAGACAACGCCAGGCTCATGGTCGTGGCCGCGCATCGCGAAGGCGAAGAATACTATCGATCTCTTTCTTATCTTGATTACCAGGAATATCGCGCCAAGGCTGACGCCTTCTCGGATATGGCCGGCTACATGAATGATCTGGTCGGATTCAGCGTCGACAATCACACCGAACGCGCCCTCACCCAACACACCACCGGCAACTTCTTCAGCTTTCTAGGTTTGCAGCCCTTCGCCGGCAGGTTCTTCCAGGCAGACGAAGGCGAGAAGCCCGGCTCGGAGCAGTTTGTGGTTCTGGGCTACGGCTATTGGCAGAGGCGCTTCGCCGGAAGTCTTTCCGTGGTGGGCGCGAAAGCCGCCGTCAACGGACGGCCCTGCACGATCGTGGGTGTCGCTCCGCCCGATCTGATTGGCCCGTTCATTCCCATTGAGACCGACGTCTACCTGACCCTCGGCCTCGTGAACCATCCGGAGGATCTACTGAAAGAGCGCGGCGCCGGCGAAGTGCATATTCTCGCGCGGCCCAAACTTGGTTTTTCCGCTGCTCAGCAGCGCGCTTCCTTAATCGTGGTCGCCTCCCAACTTGCCAGCGAATATCCCGCCTCGAACAAGGGCCTTTTGCCCGACGTGCTGCCGGAGCGGATCGCCCGCCCAGAGCCTGACGCCTCCCGCACTAATCCCATCGGAGCGGCCGTATTCCTCGCCATGGTGGCGCTGGTTTTGCTGATCACCTGCGTCAACGTCGCCAATCTCGTTCTCGTACGCGCCTCCACACGCTTTAAGGAAATGGCCATTCGCGCCTCTCTCGGCGCCGGCCGCCTACGAATTTTCCGCCAGCTCCTTACCGAGAGTCTCCTGCTCAGCCTGATGGGCGGACTCGCCGGCGCTTTGCTCGGCGCATGGTTCACGCACCTGATCGGTTTAATCCAGCTCCCCGCGGAAATCACTCTTCACGTGAATTTGGGATTTGACTGGCGGGTCTTCGCTTACATCGGGGCGATCGCCATGGTCAGCGGCGTGGCCGTCGGTCTTTTGCCGGCGTGGCGCGCTTCGCGCATCAATCTCAATGCCGTTCTGCGCGAAAGTGGCCGCTCCGGTGGACCGGGCGCGGCTCACCAGCGCATGCGCAACGCTTTGGTCGTCGCTCAGGTTGCAGGCACGCTCGTTGTATTGATTGTCGCCGGCCTCTTCGCTAGGAGCCTTCAGTCCACCCAGCGCATCAACCTCGGCTTCAATCCCGACGGAGTTCTCAATCTCGGCATGGACCCGTCGCAGCTCGGCTATGACGAGGCCCGCGCCACTAATCTATTCCGCACCATTAAGGAGCGCGTTGCCTCCGTAGCGGGCGTTCAATCCGTCAGTTACGCCTACTCCAGCCCCTTCGGCGTCTACAACGTCATCGAGTCCGTCCGCAAGGAGGATCAGAAAAGTCTCCCTGCCAACGAAGCCGCACGCATCCTCTACAATCGCGTTGACGAGGATTATTTCCGCACGTTGCAAATCCCTGTCCTCCGCGGCAGAGTTTTTACTCTGCAGGATCAGCCTTCTTCGCAGCGCGTCGCCGTCATCAACGAAGCGATGGCCAAACGCCTGTGGCCGGGCGAGGACGCCGTCGGCCATCATTTCTGGTACGGCGAGACTTCTGGCGCTCCCGTCGAAGTCGTTGGTGTGGTGAAAGACGGCCGTTACTCGCAGGCCAGGGAAGACCAGCGTCCGTATTTCTACTTACCTCTGTCGCAAAATTACAGCGCGATTCGCGTGCTGCACGTTCGCGCCGCGGTCGACCCCGTGTCTCTCGCTTCCGCCGTGCAGCACGAGATTCAAAGCGTGGATCCCGCTCTTCCCGTTTACGGCGTCCAGCGCATGCGCCAGTCCCTAAACGGCGTCAACGGATTTTTCCTCGCCCGCATGGGCGCGATATTCGCTTCGATTCTGGGCTTGCTTGGCCTCATGCTCGCCGTCGTGGGCGTCTACGGCGTTGTCTCCTATGCTGTCGCTCTTCGCACGCAGGAAATTGGGGTCCGCATGGCCCTCGGCGCGCAAAGCGGCAAAGTCCTAGCCATGATTCTTCGCCAGGGAGTCACCCTAGCCGTCTACGGCCTACTCATCGGACTGGCTCTCTCCTTGGCGCTCTCGACGTTTCTGAAAAGTTTGCTCTTCCAGGTCAGCTCGGCCGATCCCGTCACCTACGCGGGAGTCTCCCTTCTCATGCTGGCCATCACGGTCGTCGCCTGCTACATTCCAGCCCGCCGCGCCAGCGTGGTGGATCCCCTCGTAGCCCTCCGCTACGAATGAACCCTCCAACTGACACCGCCGAGCAATGTCCCCGGCGCCTCTTCCTCAAAGGGAGATACCCCCTGTTCTCCGCCACACCCTTCCTCTTTCCGTCCGTCCAACCAGCTAGACTTGCTTCCGAAAGGATTCCGGCATGAATCTGCTTCTCACCGCAGCCCTATTTCTTCTCGCTGCGCTTAATGGCTTCTCGCAGGACAAACCGACGGCGCAGGATGACCATCACCAGGGGGTCGTCGATCGCGGCGATCACGTCATGGGTTTCTCCCACGACAAAGCCACGCATCATTTCCTTCTCTACTCGGATGGCGGGGCCATCGATGTCCAATCCAACGCGGCTGACGACACCGGGACGCGCGATGAAATCCGCATGCACTTTGGCCACATCGCAAAAATGTTCGCCGACGGCGATTTTTCCGCGCCTATGCTGATCCACGCGCAAAATCCTCCCGGGTCGGCGACCATGAAGAAACTGCACGAGGCTATCCAGTACAAACTGGAAAACACCGAGCACGGCGCACGCATCCGCATCACCTCGAAAAACGCCGACGCCATTGCCGCCATCCACGAATTCCTGCGGTTTCAAATCAAGGACCACCAGACTGGCGATTCTGGCCAGGTCACCAGTGCCCCATAACGATCGCGCCGCGCAGCTTGTGCACTGCTCCGAATGGGGTAAAATAGTTGTTTCGAGCATACCCCATGGCCTCGCCGTTCAACATCATCCCGAGTACACCGCAAGTTCCGGTTCCCGCGCCGGGTGCGCATCCGCGCCCCGAATGGCTTCGCGTCAAATTCTTTGGCGGCGAGCGGTACCAGGATCTTAAGCGCATCATGCGCACGCTCGAGCTGCACACCGTTTGCGAAAGCGCCCGCTGCCCCAACATGGGCGAATGCTGGGACCACGGGACTGCCACCTTCATGATTTTGGGAGACATCTGCACGCGCGCTTGCGGATTTTGCGCTGTACCTAGCGGCAAACCGGCGGGCCCGCCGGATGAAGAAGAGCCGTACCGCGTCGCCGAAGCGGTTGCGCGAATGGGCTTGCGCTATGCGGTTGTCACGAGCGTCAATCGCGATGATCAGGCCGACGGCGGGGCAAAGATTTTTGCGCGCACGATCGAAGAGATTCGCAACCGCGTTCCGGGCTGCAAAGTGGAAGTGCTGATTCCTGATTTTCGAGGCAATTGGGACGCGCTAAACCTCGTCCTGGCCACCAAGCCCGACGTGCTGAATCACAACACGGAGACTGTGCCGCGCCTTTATCGGCAGGTGCGCAAAGGCGCGGTCTACGAACGCTCACTGGAATTGCTGCGCCGCGCCAAAGAAACGCATCCTGATGTTCCGACGAAGACTGGATTGATGCTCGGCCTCGGCGAAGAAAAAGACGAGGTCCTTGCGACGCTTCAGGACCTCGCCGCGCAAGGCACGGACATTCTTACGTTGGGCCAATATCTGCAGCCCACGCGCGAACATCTTCCCATTGTCCGGTACGTTCATCCCGACGAGTTCGCTGAGTTCAAAGTTTTGGGTGAGGCTATGGGCTTTAAACACGTCGAAGCCGGCCCGCTCGTGCGCTCTTCGTATCACGCCTTCGAACAGACCGAATCCGCACACAAGTAAGCATATTTGGCGTTACTTCGGCGCGGCCGTCGCCCAATCCGTGAACGGCACAGCGCGGCCACCGCGGACGACCGTCGGAATCACGTGGTCAAATCCTTTGTGTTCTTTCGATGAATAGTTGAGCTTGAGCTGCGGACCGAGGCCCAAGTCGTGGTCATGGATCGATTCAATTGCGCGGATCAATCCTTCACGCGTCAAATCTTTTCCCGCTCGCTTCAAGCCCTCGACGAGGACCATCGCGTCGACGAACCCTTCGAGGCTGACGAAGTTGGGCTGCTCGGATGGAAAGTACTTGGTTAACGAGCGGCGATAGAGCGCGACGGACTTCTGCTCGGTCATGTAATACGGCGGAACAACTTGTGTAATGACCACGCCTTCGGCGTCCGGCCCTGCTTCGGAGATAAGCTCATCGGTGCCGACGAACGAGACGGTGAGAAACAGAGGCTTCCAACCCTTGGCGTGAGATTGCTTCAGAATCGGAGCGACGGTGTTGGCTGGACCCACGACGACCACGGCATCGGGATTCGCGCCGCGCACGGTGTCGATCGCTCCGCCAACTTGCGCGGTTTGCCGCTGATACGAAGCGACGGCGACGGGTTCGGCGCCTTGCTGCTTGAGGGCGGCTTTGACGCCTTCGAGAACAGCGCTGCCAAAAGCGTCTTCAGGATAGATGACGCCAATTTTTTTGTAGCCGAGAGTTTTCCAGAGGCCATCGACCTGTTCGCGCGTTTCGTCGAAATAAGAAGCGCGAACATTTACGATCCAGTGGCGCAGCGGAACATAGAGCGTTTGCGCGCCAGTGAACAATCCCACCAGAGGGATTTTGGCACCGTCGGCCATGGGGACGTACTTCACCGCGGTAGGCGTGCCCACGAAAAACCCGAGCGCAAATACTTTTTCACTCATCAGATGGTCAAAGCAGGCTTGCGTTTTGGCGGGATCGTAGCTGTCGTCCGCCGAAATGAGCTTCAGCTTGCGTCCGTTTACTCCACCTTCTTCGTTGACGAGATTGAAGTAGGCCTTCGCGCCTGTCACCGTCTCCACGCCGAGAAAATGCGAGGGGCCTTCCAGCGCGGAGCAGGAACCGATCAAAATCTCGTTTTCAGTTACACCCGGGGTAGTTTGGCCTAATGCGGGAGACACAGCTGCAGTGAGAACCGCGGCAAACAGACAAAGCCCCACGACTGATTTCAGTAAATCGATTTTCATCTTGCTCTCCGTGAAGAGGGAAGCCCTAGCGTTCCTGGATAGTCTCTACGATGAATGGCGATAATCGGCCTGTCAACGAACTAGGGCATTAGAAGGTGCGAAGAAGTAAGTGGTGCCGATTGTGTCACTTGAAGTGCGAACAACAAAACATTCCCCGCTTATCCAGGACAAGAGCGGCGGTGGGTGCTACTTCAGCCTGGTCGAGACGGCGATCAGCACCGCGCCGGCGATGAGCAAGGCGGCTGCCGCAGCCGGGGGAACCGTGGTGCGTTCCGGCTTCTCGACGGTGGCCGTGACGGGGCCAATCTTCGCGAGTTCTTCGCGCTTGTGATAGTCAAAGTCCGGATGAAGGAGCGCGACGACGCCAAGCACGAACAAGATGACGCCAAGAATCACAGCGAAACGCTTCATAAGCCAGAAATGTATCACAGGTGGTCTGCCCGAAGACGCAAAGATCGAACCGCCGATATACCTTAGCAAGCATACGAATCACGGGCAGGGGAACACACCCCTGCGCCGGATTGGCGAAGGGGTAGAATTACTTCTGGAAGCGGAGCGAGAAAGAAACCAAGAAAGGAACTACGAACGGCCTGCGGCAGCGGCAGCAGTAGCGGCTGCAGCCTTCTTTGCGGCTTTGGCGGCGGTGGAAGCCTTGCGGCGGCGCTTGGTTTTCGGCGGCGTGGCTGGGGCTTCACCGATCAACTCGGCCACCATGATACTGGTAACGAAGAGCTTGGGGCCGTGATCGTCGAAATCAATTGCGGTACGCTCCTGGTCGGATGCGGTAACAATACCCAGGCCGTACGTTTCGTGCTTGACTGTCTGACCTTCTGCCATCACTTGCACATCGTCCTCCTTGATTACATTCGCGTCGCTGAAAATCGATTCGAATCTCGTGAGGTGCGGTGCCCCCGAGCAACGAGGGCACCCAAATGCACAGGCTAGAGGCCGGTAACGTTCTCTGCCTGAAGGCCTTTGGGGCCTTTCTTTACTTCAAATTCCACTGCCTGGCCTTCGTTGAGCGATTTGTATCCGTCCATCATGATCGCGGAGAAGTGGACGAAAACATCTTCCCCGGTTTGACGCTGGATAAAACCATAGCCCTTCGAAGCGTTGAACCACTTCACTGTTCCTTGTTCCTTCACTTCCACTACCTCGAATGCGCTTTCCCGATGCGGCTGGGTCTGCGGCATGGAATTGCTTTGTTTCTCCTGGTCCGTACCCTGGTTAGCTACGGGTGAGCCAACACCCGAGAGTTCCCAAGCGCCGTGACAGCCTCCAGCCCGCAAAAAAAGACTGCAAAGAGTGTCCTTGCAGCCCCCTCGAACGAGTCAAAAGGTGATACAAGAGCAACAAACGCTAGATAAATAGTACCACGAAATGGGGCATTTGTCCACGCCGGAGACGGCGCATGTGCAGGCTCGGTGCTTCCTCTAAGACATTGATAAATAAAGTGTTAGTGGCGTGTTAGGGCGAAGCGGACGTGCTCAGAAGGGCAAATTCGGGCTAATCTAAGGACTCGGGTTGCAGGCCAAAACCGCGCTCGCCGGCGGCCTTCTTTTCCCAGTACTTGCGCACCCAAGCTTCCCAGCTCTTTCCCGCTGCGGGATCGCGACCGGAGAAGGCGAGGGCGGCTATATCGGCATACGAAATTTTCTGTCTTTGGTTGGAATCTTTCGGAAGGACTCGCACGAAGGAGGCGAGCGAGCGTCGTAC
Organism: uncultured Acidobacteriota bacterium; assembly: GCA_963718785.1. Lineage (GTDB taxonomy): Bacteria > Acidobacteriota > Terriglobia > Acidiferrales > UBA7541 > Acidiferrum. The sequence goes on from CAVQZW010000002.1 coordinate 1,409,484, forward strand.
CCGAGACGCGATCGAAGATGTATCCCTCTATCTTCTTGCCATCTTTGGTGGTTAGCGTCACATCGCCGCGATAGTCGAAAGCTTTTTCGAGCGCTTCACGCAATTCTTGTTCCGTAGCGAGTTCAGGGACCCAGCCCTCGACGGCTTCGCGGTTTCTACCTGGAGCTACTTCCAGCGTTTCGGGGTTTACGGAGAGGTTTCCGAGTGTGGGGGAATATCCGCGTGACGAGGACCGGTCAAGCGCGCGTCTCCTCAAGCTGGGACTTGCCTGTGTCGATTTGAATGAGCGGATTGTAAGAGTGGACCGGCTTCACGGGCTCGTTGAGGAGATCCATTGCGTCGGGGTCGGCGTAATTGCCAGAAAGCGTGGCCTTTATCGTGGCGAAAAGTCCGCGGAGACCACTGAAAGTGTGGTCAACGGCGGAGGCTTCATAACCGCTATGGACCATGCAGTTGGCGCACTTGGGATTTCCGGATTCGGTGCCGTAATTCTGCCATTCCGTCGTGTCGAGCAGTTCCTGGAAAGAGTCGGCGTAACCATCCTGGAGCAAATAGCAGGGTTTTTGCCAGCCGAAAACGTTGTAGGTGGGCATGCCCCAAGGCGTGCAGGCATATTGTTTTTTGCCCATCAAAAATTCGAGAAAAAGCGGAGACTGATTGAACTGCCAGGATTTCTTGCGATTAGAAAGGATGGCGCGGAAGGTGCGGCGGGTGCGCGCGCGGCCCAGGAAGTGCTTTTGATCCGGGGCTTTATCGTAAGAATAGCCTGGGGAAAGCATCATGCCTTCGACGCCAAGCTCCATCATTTCATCAAAAAATTGGCGGACGCTGTTGGGATCGGCGCCGTCGAAGAGCGTTGTGTTCGTTGTCACACGGAAGCCGCGCTTGAGGGCTTCCTTGATACCGTCGACGGCGAGATCGTAGCCGCCTTCACGGCAAACGGAAAAATCGTGGTGTTCGCGCTGACCGTCCATATGAACCGAGAACGTTAAATACTTGCTCGGTTTAAAGAGATCGAGTTTTTCCTTCAGGAGCAGCGCGTTGGTGCAGAGATAGATGTACTTCTTGCGCGCAACGAGGCCCTCGACGATCTTGTCGATCTGCGGGTGCATCAGCGGTTCGCCACCGGGGATGGAAACCATCGGCGTGCCGCACTCGTCAACGGCTTTAAAGCATTCTTCAGGGCTCAATTCCTTTTTTAGAATGTGGGCGGGATACTGAATCTTGCCGCAGCCGGCGCAGGCCAGATTGCAGCGAAAAAGCGGCTCGAGCATGAGCACAAACGGGTAGCGCTTGCGCCCCGCGATTTTTTGCTTGAGGACGTACGTGGCGACCGTCCACATCTGTGAAATAGGTACAGGCATCGTTCCCGCTCAATCTTACGTTTGATGCAGCCAGGGGTACACAGGATTTCCTAGCAATGTTCTATTGTACTCAAGTCGGAGAATTTGTGCTCGCGCCGATTTTTCCTGCCAGGTGATAAGAGCCGAAGAAATCGGAAAATCCGCAGCAATAAAAAAATCGTGAAAAAAGGACTTGACGGGCTGATACTGTGTGACGTACAGTGTGTGGCGTACACTATATGACGCCTGGTACTGACAACCACGAACTCTTTGAAAACCTCCGGCTGGAGCTGCGCCGCGGATCACTGGTCCTGGCCGTTCTGGCGGCGCTGCGCAAGGAACATTACGGATACACGCTGCGGAAGACGCTAGCCGACCGGGGAATGGCGATCGATGAAGGCACGTTATATCCGCTGTTGAGGCGGCTGGAGAGTCATGGGCTGCTGGTCAGCGAATGGCGCGAGGAAGAAAAGCGGAACAAGCGATTTTACCGGCTGTCGGCGGACGGGAAAGAGATTTTCAAGCAGTTGATGACGGAGTGGCAGAGCATCAGCACGTCGCTGAACGGAATGTTGTGAAGCAGGAAGGAGTGCTGTCATGGACCTGGTTGAGAGTTATTTGAACGCGGTGGCAAAGGGGTTGCCCGAAGAGCAGCGTGCGGACATCATCGGCGAACTTTCCGAGGACATTCGCTCGGAAATGGATGAGCGGCAGAAAGAGCTTGGGCGGCCGCTAACGCCCGATGAGCAAGAAGGCTTGCTGAAGCAGCGAGGTAATCCCTGGCTGCTTGCAGCGCGGTACCGGCAGGACAAGCGGTCGGTGGCGTTTGGGCGGCAGATCATCGGGCCAGTGCTGTATCCGTTCTACGTGAAGGTTCTGTCATTCAACCTGGGACTGACGTTTCTGATCGTCGGGCTTCATTTTTTTGGCGCTTAGGCTCGCTGGACAGAATATCTCGGTCGGCGACATGGTCTCGACATGCACGTTGCAATTCTTCATTCAATTTGGAGTGGTAACGCTGATTTTTTCAGTGGTCGAGAAGAACCTGGCGAAGCATCCGGATCGCTGGCACATCAAGGGGATGGGCGGCAAGTTTCGCCTGGATCTGCAGATTGAGCGAGACATTCAAGCGCGAATGGGGCAGGTGCGGATGGGGAAGTGGCGGATGGGGAGCCACATGCGCGAGGTGTCGCGCTTTGAGTCGCTGTCCATCATCGTGGCGTTAGCTGTTGCGCTGGTGTGGTGGTCGTCGGTACAGAGCCATCCATTCCTGATATTTGGCCCCGCGGCGGCTTTATTTAACTTTGCGCCTATCTGGCATCAAATCTATTTTCCAATCGTGGTGCTCGCGGATTTAGAGATAGTCCGCGCCATCATAAATCTCGTGCGCCCGGACTGGACGCAGTTTCGCGCGGTAGCCCGGGTGATTTTGCAGGCCGGGGGGCTGGCGGTCATGTGGTTTGCGATGAAGGCTGGAAGCTGGGTGACGGTTGCCAACCCGGCGGCGGATGGTGCAGGTAAGTATGCACAGGTGGCCCACATCGTGAATCAATCGTTGTCTTACGTATTCGTGAGCGCGGCGATTTTTTCCGGGGCGATGATCATTTTCAGGATAACGGAATTGATGCGGTGGCGGCGGTGGCATGCGGGGCCAAGAAGCGTTGAATCAGCGGCCAAGGAAGAAAACTAACGCAAGCACCAGGAAGAGGTTGCGCCAAACATGGCACTTTGCTTGCAAATGAGCTAGATATGCCGGCGGCTGCCATCTCCCCAGAGGCGTAGAATCAAGCCATCTCAGAGTGCGAGGGCCCCAGCCATTATGTCTCGGGAAAATCTCCTTTCGTTATTCGGCGAGTTCGAGCGGTTCGGTGAAGATATCGCGTTTGTTCAGAGGCGCGGTTACCGGCGCGAGGCGTGGACCTACCGCAAACTTGCGGGTGATGGCTCGTGCGCTGCGCATTGGAGCTGAAAGAACGAGGGGTCCAGACAGGCGATCGCGTTTTACTTTGGGGGCCGAATAGCGTGGAATGGACGGCGGCTTTTTGGGGCTGCTTGTTACGCGGAGCAGTGGCGGTGCCGATGGATGACGGGGCGACTCTTGATTTCGCGGGGCGCGTGGCAAGAGATGCGGGCGTCAAATTCGTCTTTGCTTCGCGGGAAAAGGCGGAGCTAGGGAACGTCATCCCGAGGCTGGTACTGGAGGATTTAACCGACACTTTTAGACGAGAAGGTGGCGTGGCCTCACGGTCCGAGGGCAGCCAGTCGATGCAAGGTGGCAATGGGAGTCTTGCAGACGAGCCCATCCAAAGAAATCACATCGCACAAATCCTTTTTACTTCGGGAACGACGGCCGAGCCGCGCGGCGTTGTTCTTACGCACGGCAATTTTTTGGCAAATCTCGAACCGCTGGAACGTGGGATTGATCCCTACCGAAAATACGAGCGATGGTTTCATCCGCTGAGGTTCGTGACGCTGGTGCCGCTGAGCCACGTATTTGGACAGTTTATGGCGCTGTTTGTGCCGCCGCTGCTGGGGGCGACGGTCGTGTTCGAGCCTTCGGCGAATCCCGGGGAAATTATTCGCACGGTAAAACGCGAACGAGCGACGGCGTTGATCGCGGTGCCTCGGATGCTGGACGCCTTGCATGCGGGAATTCAGCGCGAACACGAAGCGCGAGGGCAGAGCAACCGACTGGAGAAAAGGCTCGAAGCCGCAAAGGGCAAGAAGTTCTTGCGCCGCGCGTGGAGATTCCGGCAAATTCACCGGCGATTCGGGTGGAAGTTCTGGGCATTTATTTCCGGCGGCGCCGCGCTATCGAGCGAAACAGAAGAGTTTTTCAAACGCATTGGTTATGCGGTGGTGCAGGGGTACGGCATGACGGAGACCGCGTCGCTCATCAGCTTGAACCACCCGTTTCGCGCTACCGAAGGCTCGATTGGAAAAGTTCTTCCAGGGCGCGAATTCCGGCTGGCGGAAGACGGAGAGATTCTGGTGCGAGGGGAAAATGTCGCCAGCGGCTATTGGGAAGGAGGAGCACTGCGGCAAGGGGTGCGCGACAAGGAGAATTGGCTGCGCACGGGCGACATTGGAGAGCTCGATGCGGAAGGGAATCTCCGGTTCAAAGGGCGGAAGAAAAACGTGATCGTCACGCCCGCGGGCTTAAATGTATATCCAGAGGATGTGGAAGCGCCGCTGCAGCAAGCAAACCGGCGTGCGCGATTGCGTTGTGATTCCCATGGAGCGCGGCGGCAACGCGGAACCATGCGCCATCTTGCTGATGGAACGAGGTGCGGACGCTAGAGAAGACTCCGCTCGCGGAGTGGTTGAAACCGCGAACGGTTCACTCGCTGAATACCAGCGCGTGCGCCGGTGGCTGGTCTGGCCGGAGCCGGATTTTCCGCGCACGCCAACGGGCAAGCCGAGGCTGAGTCTGATTGCATCCCGCGCGGCGGAGATTGTCCAATGGCTCGCCGCCGGCGATGGCGCAAGCGGGCACGCTCGATGATTTGCTGGTGAAGTTTTCATCGGCGAAAGGAACTTCCGAAAAGTTAGAGAGGGATCTGAACCTTAGTTCGCTGGATCGTGTCGAGCTGATGAGCGCTCTCGAAGAGCGTTTTCAGGTGGAGTTGAACGAGGCAACTTTTGCGGAGGCGAAGACGGTTGCGGATGTACAGCGGCTGCTGCAACAGCCGGTGGCGCATCGCACGGAGTATGTTTACCCGCGATGGACGCAGCGCGCGCCGGTGCGCTGGCTGCGGCTGGCAGTCTACTACGCGCTGGTCTGGCCGGCGACGCAGATTCTTGGGCATCCCAAGATCATCGGACGGGAGAATTTAGCGCGAGTCTTCGTGGACCAGTGCTGATTGTTTCGAACCACATCACACGGCGAGCCGATATTGGTTTGATTCTAGCCGCGCTCCCGGCGCGTTTTCGTCACAAGCTCGCGATAGCGATGGGAGGCGAATCGGTGCAGCGGATGCGGAGGCCGCCACGCGATTGGTTTTTTGCCAAGCGCTGGGCCTATCAATTGGGATATGGACTTGTCACTGCGCTGTTCAACGTCTTTCCCGCTGCCGCAGCATACGGGCTTTCGCGAGAGCTTTCGCTTTGCCGGAGAGTCCGCCGACCGAGGCTACAGCATCCTGATGTTTCCCGAAGGTGAGGTAAATAATTCCGAAGATGGGCGCATGGCTCCGTTCCAAAGCGGCATTGGCTTGCTGTCCGAAAATCTTGGTCTGCCTATTATTCCGATGCGGCTCGATGGCGTGTGGCAAATGAAGCGCGAAGGGCGGCGGCTGGCGCGCTTGGGCGAAATCACCGTGCACATCGGCGCTCCGGTCACTTTCCCGCCGGACATCTGCCTGGAAGAAATTGCGCGATCGCTGGAAACTCGCATCCGCGAGTTGCAGGGGTGAAGAATTATGCCCGCGAAGACAGAAATATCGGAGATTTGCTAACCTGGCCGGATGTTCACGGCGTATCTGAAGGCACTCGCCAACGAATTTCGGAACTTGGGCATCGCTTTTGAAAAAGGTCTGACGGATTCAGAATTATCCAACCGGGAACGCCAGTTCGGTTTTGAATTTCCTCCCGATTTAAAGCTTCTGCTCCAATCGTTTCTTCCTGTCGGAGACGACTTTCCAAACTGGCGTTCGGGCCCTGATAAAGAGTTAGCAGGATCGGTTCGATTGGCCTTTTCGCGGCATGTGTTTTGATGTCGAGAATAATGCATTTTGGCTTCCCGAGTGGGGAGCGCGTCCAGAAAATCTCGGGGAGGCATTTGAGATTGCTCGCCAAGCAGTTGCTGAAGCACCACGATTAATTCCAGTCTTTAGCCACAGGTATATTCCGGATCGGCCGGCGGGCTCGGGCAATCCCGTCCTATCCGTCTACCAAACGGACATCATCTATTACGGTTTCGACCTGCCATCTTATTTCAACAGGGAGTTTGGGATCAGTGAACCGCTTTGGGCAGCGAAGGACCCGCTGCGAGTGCCTTTTTGGAGCGACATAATTGACAGATAAAACAGTGCGTGTGCTCGTCCCAAAAAGCACTTACGTTCTATGGCAAAATAGAGTGTTGTCTGAGATGGATTTATGGCCGACCGTACAATCATGGCGTTGGAACGCCCGACAAAATCAGCCAAAGGGTTGAAGAAATCCGCCGCGAGCAACGAACAGCGCGAACGCGTGTTTGACGTTTTTCGGCGGTGGGGCTATTACGAAGCGACTCTGGACCCCCTGAGGGTGTTCCAGCCGCAGAAAATGACCGACCTGGAATTGACAGGCGACGCGGCGGAAGAAGCGCGCCGGATTTATTGCGGAAACATCGGCGCGGAATTCATGCATCTTCCCGAACCAGAGAGACGGCGATGGATTGCGGAGCGCATCGAGGGGCCTGAGCTGGAGGTCAATCAGGAGAAAATCCTTGAGACGACTCGTACGCGCGGACCTTTTCGAGCAGGTGCTGCAGGCGCGCTACCTGGGCACGAAGCGATTTTCGCTCGAGGGCGTGACTTCGTTGATCCCGCTTCTCGATTCGATCCTGGATAGTGCGGGCGAGTTCGGCGCCGTGGATTGCATCATGGCGATGAGCCATCGCGGCCGATTGAACGTGATGGTGCACGCCGCGTGCAAATCGCCCCACGAAGTAGTCGCAGGATTTGAAGATGTGGATCCGCGAAGCGTGCTGGGCGCCGGGAGACGTGAAGTACCACATTGGCGCGACCGGAACGTACACGACCACCGCCGGCAAGTCGATCAACATGCATCTTGTTTCGAACCCAAGCCACCTCGAGGCAGTGGATCCGGTGGCGATGGGCCGCGCACGCGCCAAGCAGACGCGCCGGGGCGTTGACGGACCGATTATTGACCGGACGCGCGAGGCGCTCAACAAAGTTTGGCCAATCGTGATGCATGGAGACGCCGCGTTTGCGGGACAAGGTGTTTTGGCGGAAACGCTCAATCTAGCAGATTTGCAGGCGTACACGGTGGGCGGCACTGTGCATATCGTCGTCAACAATTTGATCGGATTCACGACGCAGCCAGTGCAAGAGCATTCTTCGCGGTTCGCTTCGGACATTGCGAAACGGCAAAGCGTGCCGATTTTTCATGTGAACGCGGAAGACCCTGACGCTGTTGTGCGCATTGGGAGACTCGCTGCGGAATATCGTGCGACGTTTGGAAGCGACGTTGTTGTAGACATTATCGGTTATCGCCGCCATGGACATAGCGAAGTGGACGACCCTACCATTACGCAGCCGGTCCTTTACGAGCGAATCAAGAACCACGCGCCACTCTGGAAGATTTACGCGGAGAAAACGGGCATCGACGCGGCGCAATTTGTCGACGCGGTGAAGCGTGAATATGAGACGGAGCAGCAAAAAGCGGGACAGCTTACGAAAATCCCGCATTTGCGCAAGCTGCCAGACTATTGGTCTCCCTACAAAGGTGGAAAATACGATCCGGCGTACGAAGTCGACACCGGGTTGACGCGGGAAAAGCTAGCGGAGCTAACGGACGGACTTGTTCGCGTGCCTTCGGGATTTCATTTGCATCCGAAAATCGCAAAGCTTCTGGAACAGCGGAATGAAATGGGGCACGGCAAGCGGGCAGTTGATTACGGATTCGCCGAAGCGCTGGCGCTGGGGTCGCTGGTACTGGAAGGCAGTCCCGTTCGTCTCACCGGGCAGGACTCGCAGCGTGGCACGTTTAACCAACGGCACGCTGTGCTAATTGACACGGAGACCGAGCACAATTACTTGACGCTGTCGCATCTTTCGCGGCAACAGGCGTTTTGCGAGATTTACAACTCCTCACTCTCGGAGGCCGCTTGCGTTGGATTCGAATACGGCTTCAGCCGCGACTATCCGGAAGCGCTGGTGATGTGGGAAGCGCAATTCGGAGACTTTGCCAACGGCGCGCAGGTGATCATCGACCAATTCTTGAGCGCGAGCGAGGACAAGTGGAATCTCCCTACCGGACTCGTGCTTTTGCTCCCGCACGGTTTTGAAGGCCAGGGCCCGGAGCATTCCAGCGCGCGCATCGAGCGATACATGCAGCTTGCCGCCGAGGACAATCTGCAAATTTGCCAGCCGTCGACGGCCGCACAGTATTTTCACATGCTGCGCCGCCAAGCCCGCCGCGCCTGGCGAAAACCGCTGATTGTCTTCACGCCAAAGAGCATGCTGCGCCATCCGGACGCCAGTTCGAACATCGAAGATTTCACGCGACCTCGTTTTCTGCCGCTCGTGCCGGACCACGAAGTGCAGAACGCCAAACGGATCCTGATTGCGAGCGGCAAAGTCGGCCACGAACTTCGCGCGGAACGCCGCCGCCGCAAGGACGACAGTACCGCCATCTTCTTCCTCGACCAGCTTTATCCCCTGCCTCGCAAGGAGATTTCCGCCGCGCTCGCAGAGCATCCCAACGCCCGCGAAATCGTATGGGTACAAGAAGAACCTGCCAACATGGGAGCCCTTTTCTATGTACTGCCGCGCCTCGAGCGTCTGGCGCAAGCCAAAGGTCTTCCGGTGCGTTCAGTGAAGCGCTCGGCGAGCGCAAGCCCGGCCACGGGTTCCGCCAAGGCGCACGAACTCGAGCAAAAGACGTTGTTGGCACTGGCTTTCACGACGGCCAGCGGAGATTGATCGCCCCAAACTACGTTCACACTCCATTCACATTCATGTTATCCCTGCGTTACACGCCCGCTGCGAGAATCAATCGTGCTACGCACATCTCACGGTGACCCAACTCTTGCAAGCTCCTACCGTATTTCTCCGGCGTACGGTAAACTTTCGCCAAGCCGGCGAGCGGAACGTGCCAACCTTATGAAACGCGTATTGATTATCGAGGACGACAAGGACATCGTCGAACTCGTTCGCTACAACCTCGCCAATGAAGGCTTTCAGGTTAGCGCCGCTTTTGACGGCAGCGCCGGTCTGAACACACTCAAAAAGACGCCCCCCGATCTGCTTCTGCTCGATCTCATGCTTCCGAAACTTTCCGGCCTCGATATTTGCCGGGAAATCCGCCGGGACGATTCACTGAATCGCCTGCCTATTTTGATGCTCACCGCGCGCGGCGACGAAGCCGACCGCGTTGTTGGTCTTGAGATGGGCGCCGATGATTACGTGACGAAGCCTTTCAGCCCGCGCGAACTTCTCGCGCGCGTCAAAGCACTGCTCCGCCGTGCGGAGCCGCCTGCTGACTCGCCTCGTGTCATCGAGATCGGGAAGCTCGCCATCGACCCGGCGTCTTACCGCGTGAGCCATTCAGGAAAGCCCGTTCCGCTTAGCACGCTTGAATTCCGGCTGCTCTATTACCTTGCTTCGCGCCCCAACCGAGTTTTTACACGGGATCAGTTGCTCGATGCCGTGTGGGGAACGGATCGTTTCGTGACTCCGCGCAGCGTCGACGTCTACGTACGCCGCCTGCGCGAAAAAATCGAAAGCGACCCCGAAAACCCCATGCATTTGAAAACGGTGCGCGGCGCGGGATACTTGTTCGAAACTCGTGCGGCTTAACCTATTCTGGAAATTTTCGTTCGCGTTTCTGGCGCTGCTGGTGAGCGTGCTGCTCGCCGTGGACTTTTTCGCGGAGCGCGCCCTTCGCAGCGATTACGAACGAACGGGCTTCGAAAAACTCGCCGCCATCGCGCGCATCGCACAGGCGCGTCCTCCGCAGTGGACGCCTGCTTCTTCTGGACAAGCTGAAAACCTTTCGCCCTTGCGGGACTGGGTGACGCAAATGGCCGCCAGCGGCGCGCGCATCACCGTGATCGCCTCCGATGGCCGCGTCCTTGCTGATTCACAATCCGACGCTCAAACCATGGAGAACCACGCCAATCGGCCCGAGATTCTGGAAGCGCTGGCAAAGGGAAACGGGCGTTCCATTCGCCACAGCGTCACCATTCAACGCGACCTTCTTTACTATGCGGTACGTCAGGAGCGTTTCCGCGGGGACCTGCCATTTTCTTGCGCTTTGCTCTTCCCTTGGAAACCGTTGACGAAGTGCTTGACTCCTTCCGGCGCAGGCTTTGGCTCGCATCGTTCTTCATTTTGCTGATTGCCGGCGGCGTTTCCTTGTTGTTCTCGCGCAGTTTCACGGGTCGCGTCGAGCGTCTGAAGGATTTTTCCCGGCGCGTCGCCGAAGGTGACTTTCGTCCGCTGCCTCGGGACGGCTCAGGGGACGCCGTGGAAGCTCTTGGCATTTCTCTGAACCGGACGGCGGCTCGTTTGGACCGGACTATCCAAACTCTCACCGAAGAACGCAACCTCTCCTCCGCCATTCTCGGCAGCATGGTCGAAGGTGTCGCGGTAGTGAGCGGTTCGGAGCGGCTCGATGTTTGCCAATCCTGGTTTTGCGGAAATTCTTGGCCTGGATGTGCCACCGACTTCGGGCAGCGCGCTCGTCGAAATCGTCCGTCAGACCGAACTACTCGAAGCCGTGCGGAGAGTTTTGGCCGGCGAACCGCGCGTCCAATCGGAAATCGTCACAGGCACGCTTCGCCAGCATTATTTCGCAATCACCGTCGCCGCCGTCCGCGCGGGGGATACGAGCGGCGCAGTCGTCGTACTGCATGACATTACCGAACTTCGCAAGCTCGAGCGCGTGCGCCGGGACTTCGTTGCCAACGTCTCCCACGAGTTTAGAACTCCGCTCACCGCCATTCAGGGATTCGCTGAGACGCTTCTGGCGGGGGCCATCGACGATTCACAAAACCGCACGCGCTTCCTCGAAATTATTCTCGAGCATTCCCGACGCTTGGCCCGCCTGACCGAAGACTTGCTCATGCTTTCCAAGATGGACGCCGAGCGCCTTGAGCTGGAGATTCGCCGCTTGAGCGTTTCTCAGTTAATCGAAAGCTGCCTCGAGACGGCGCAGCGCCGCGCCGCCGAAAAAGACTTGCGGATTTCGGTGAACTTGCTTAAGAACCTGCCGGACATAGCCGGCGATCGCCGCCGGCTTGCCGAAGTTTTGCAAAATCTCCTGGACAACGCCATCCAGTACACGCTGCCCGGCGGCGAGATCATCATCAGCGCCGAGTCTGCGGAAAAAGAAATCATCCTTACCGTCTCTGACACGGGAATCGGCATCCCTAAGGCCGACCAGCCTCGCATCTTTGAGCGTTTCTACCGGGTTGATGTTGCCCGCTCTCGGGAAGCGGGCGGCACTGGGCTGGGTCTGGCTATCGCCAAACACCTCGTCGAAGTGCATGGCGGCCGCCTCTGGGTGGACAGCGAGATCGGCCAAGGTTCGCAATTCCATTTTTCCGTGCCATTGTTTGACATTGAGCACCCCGCACCGCGCTCCATCTCTACCGGCGTGGCCGGACGTGGCAATGGGGGCGGCATTTAGTTTTGTTTGACGTGAAGAGGTACCCCGCTCACTAGCCGAATCCAGTTTGATTTGGCCCGGAGTCCGATCCCAACCGCGCCCGCAACCCATTGATTTACTGCATGTTCATCTGTTTGTGAACACGTTGTAACTATCTCTTTGCCAAAATATGGATTACGAGCAGGGGTGTGACTCCCGCCCTCCCGCTCTGGAAGGGGAACCATGGCAAGTTCCGCTAGTCTGACGGAAGTGGTTCTTTACGAAACTCTGGTCAATTATCTGGTCTCAATGGCCCGCACCGTCGAAGGCGCCATGAACCGCGCCTTGGACGCCATCGTCGGCGTCAATGAGCAGCGCACCTGGGCGCTTCCCGGCGAAGTTTTTCTTCTCGAGCCCCGCATCAACGAAATGGAAATCGTTATCGATGAACACGCCATTCGTCTGCTGCGCCGCGGATCTTTCTCCGACGACGAAGTCCGCCTCATCGTGGCCGCTCTCAAAATCACCAATGATCTTGAACGCATCGGCGATCTCGCCGTCAATCTCGCCGAGTGCGTCATCTCCCTCCGCGAAATGCCCGCCGCGCAATTGCCCGAGGAATTGGCGCCGATGACTTCCGCCGTGCGCGGAATGGTCAGCAAGAGCCTTGGCGCCCTGATTTTCCGCAACGTGGAAATGGCAGGGCAGGTTCTTCAAAGCGACGACGTCGTCGATCAGTACCGCGACCGCATCTTCGATCAGCTCATGCAAAGCATGACGCAGCAAGCCGCGCTCGTCAGCCCGGGAATGCAGTTCATTCTCGCCACGCGGCATCTCGAGCGCATCGCCGACCATGCCACCAACATCGCCGAAGACATCATCTTCTGGGTTCGCGGCCTTGATGTTCGCCACGGGCGAGGCCTCGCCATTGCCGCGGATGGTGGCTCACAGTCCCCGGCTGCGGGCGAAGAGGTCATCGAGAATTCACAGGCCCTTCATTCAGACGTGACCCCGGGCTGCGATACTCAACGAGTTTAATCTTCGTTCCACGTCCTACCACGGGGATCGGCGCACCCCTGGCTCCGATCCCCTTCTCCCCTCCCCGGGAGTTCGCAACACATTTCAAGCATCCTCTTGACCCTGTGGAGCAGTCCAATTATTGTGGGTTGAAGTGTCTAGCGCGCTCAAACTCGATCCGTTGCCCGAACGTAACGCAAAACGTCACGCTTGGGTGTGCGTGTTGCTCGCCTTTTTGTTTCTGTACAACCCCTATGTGATCGCCCAGGGGTCAAGAAACGGTCTAAATGTGGACCCTCCCGCAAGCCACCGCGCTACGGTCGGATCTTCAGAGCTGGAGCGATATTCTTCGCTAAGCAGCCAGGATACGCATGTATTTGTAGATCTTTTTTTCGTGAGATCTTTTTCAATTCTGCTGAACCTGACTTCCCAATCCTTCCTGCCTCAGGATTCGGAACGCCTCCCTATGCGGCAGTTTTTTTGCGAGAGTCTCTGGTTTCGACCTCCGCCCGTTCTTTAATTTTCCTCTCCATCGATTGTGTTTTCGTTTTGGTGCAACCGTATAATGCCGGCAGCGGTCCATTCATCAGGCCCTTCCGAGGATTCTGCGAGTGTCTGATGGCCGGCGTTCCGCACTTGCCGGTTATAGACACAGCTTAGGAAACTAGAATGAATATGAAAAAATGGATTCTGATATTTGTTGTTTTTATTGGAGTCGGGCTTCTGGCATGGCGCTGGATGGGCCGAGCTTCCTCCGAAGCCGACGACCATGACCATGCGTTGGCTGGCTCAGGTGATCTGCCCGCCGCGGTCGCCCGTGCAGTTCGCCGCACAATAGCCAACACATTGACGATTTCAGGTGAGTTCAAACCCTTCCAAGTTGTCGATGTGCACGCCAAGGTCGCGGGCTATATCAAGGTGATTTACGTTGACGTTGGCGACCACGTGAAGGAAGGACAAACCCTAGCGGTCTTGGAAGTTCCCGAGTTAGCCGCGCAGCTTGTCGGCGCCGATGCCGGGGCACGCCGCGCGTTGGAGGAAATTGGGCGCGCGAAGGGTGATTTGGAGCGGGCAAAATCTACGCACGCCGCGATGCATTCGGCGTATGCACGCCTCAGTGATGCAGCGAAAACCCGTCAGGGGCTGGTAGCGCAGCAGGAATTGGACGACTCCCAGGCAAAGGACCTGGAGTCTGAGGCTCAAGTTTCCAGTGCGAAGTCCGCACTCTCCGCGGCCCAGCAGGAACTCGAGGTGGCCCAGGCGAATCAGAAGCAGGTGTCTGCCCTTTCGGACTATACGCGCATCACCGCACCTTTCGCCGGCGTAATTACCAATCGCTACGCGGATACCGGGGCGCTGGTTGCAGCGGGCACTTCGACGAGCACGCAAGCCATTGCGGTCGTGCGTATCGCTCAGATTTCCGTGCTGCGGCTTGTCTTACCCATTCCAGAGTCCATCGCCGGACAGATTCATTTGGGAGACCCGGTGAAGGTGCGCGTACAAGCGCTGAATGAGGATATAGAGGGTAAGGTATCTCGCTTCGCCGATTCTCTCGACGTCGAAACTCGGACCATGGAGACGGAAATCGACTGCCAGAATCGTGATGGCCGGCTGCTCCCCGGAATGTATACCGATACCCAATTGCTGCTGCACGAAAAAAAGAACGCCTTGACGGTTCCCTTGCAAGCTGTTGTTCGCAGCGGTGATGATGCCACGGTTCTTGCAGTCAACGCCCAAGACATTCTAGAGGAGCGTCATGTCAAGCTTGGCCTTGAGGACAATTCGCGCATCGAGGTGCTCTCTGGTTTGTCTGATGGCGACCGCGTGGTGATCGGCAATCGCAGCCAGTTCCGTAGCGGCCAGAAAATCCAGCCAAAAGAAGTTAACTCGCAGGACAGCAGCTCCGCGGGAGGGAATTGATGTCCCGGTTTTCCATCAAATACCCATTCTTTATCATCGTGATCTGTCTGGTAATTGTCATTGTTGGTGCGGTCACGCTCGTTCGCATGCCAGTTGATCTCTTCCCTCCTATCAACATTCCCGTCGTCGTAATCGCTACCTTTTATTCCGGCATGCCTCCGCAGCAGATTGAAACCAACATCACCAATCCTTTTGAACGCTGGTTCACATTAGCCAGCGGCGTGGATCACATCGAATCCCGTTCGCTTCCAGGAGTCAGCCTCATCAAGATTTACTTTCAGCCTGGCACTAACGCCGACTCTGACCTCAGCACAGTCTCAAATCTGGCGATGGCCGACCTGCGCCGCCTTCCGCCCGGTACCCTGCCACCGGTGGTGTTGAAATTTGACGCCTCCAGCTTGCCGGTATGTTTGATCACTCTTAAAGGCCAAGGCCTTGACGAGACTCAACTCCACGATCTCGGTCAATATACCGTTCGAAACCAGATTGCCAATGTTCCCGGTGCTTCCGTGCCGCAGCCCTTCGGCGGCCGGTACCGCCAAATCATGGTGTACGTCGATCCCCTCAAGCTGGAAGCACACCAGTTGAGCCCCATGGACGTTGTGCGCCAAGTCAATGAGGCCAATCTCATCTTGCCGGCCGGTGATGTCAAGATCGGGCCGTTCGATTACAACCTCTATTCCAATAGTCAGGCCCCTTCGGCGGCGGCCATCAATAGTATGCCGCTCAAATCCGTGGGCCAATCTTCCGTTCTGGTCGGCGACGTCGGCAAGGCGGTGGACGCGGAAGCTATTCAGACCAACATTGTGCGAGTTGACGGCCAGCCATCCGTCTATCTCCCGATTCTCAAGCAAGGCGGCGATACCAACACCATTGCGGTCGTCAATGGCATCAAGGATGCCCTCACCCATCTCGTTGATATTCCAAAACAACTTACGGCCAAGGTGGTTTTCGACCAATCTATCTTCGTGAAAACGGCTATCTCCAACCTGATCCGCGAAGGTGGCATAGGGCTGGTCCTGACCGGCGTAATGGTTTTGCTCTTTCTCGGAAGCCTCCGAGCTACCGCTGCTGTCTTTCTGTCTATCCCGCTTTCCGCGCTGGCGACCTTTCTAGCTCTCGGCGGGGGCGGCGGCACTGTCAATACTATGGTGCTCGGAGGGCTCGCACTCGCGTTCTCCCGCTTGATCGACAACTCCGTCATCGTCCTGGAAAATATCTTTCGTCATCTTGAACTAGGCGAATCACCTGAGGTGGCCGCTGAGAAAGGCGGCCAGGAGGTCGGGCTGGCGGTACTGGCGGCCACGGTGACCACCTCAATCGTCTTCTTCCCTGTCGTGTTTCTTTACGGTGTAAGCCGGTTTCTCTTCGTGGCGCTTGCTCTGGCTGTGATTCTTTCGCTCTTCGCTTCTTATTTCGTTGCGATGTCGGTGGTACCACTCTTTTGCGCAAAACTCGTTACGAGTCACCAAGCGGACGAAGAGGTTGGGCAAGGCTCCATCGGTGCGCGGCTGGGGATGATCACCCAAAAATTCAATTTCTATTTCGAAAAAATGCTTGGCAAGTACGATCGGACACTGGGCACATCCCTTGTAAAGCCCGCCGCGACCGTAGCCGCTCTCGCGGGAGCTTCCCTGCTCTGTCTGGCACTCTATCCACTCCTTGGCGTTTCGTTTTTCCCCCGGACCGATCCCGGCCAATTCGTGATCAATCTGAAAGCGCCTTCGGGAACACGCGTGGAGTTGACGGAAAACTATGTGAAGCAAGTCGAAGAGATCATCCGGCAAGTGGTTCCATCGAACGAGCTCCAGATCATCGTCTCGAACATTGGCATTACGACGGATTTTTCCGCAATTTACACGCCGAACTCCGCGCCGCACACCGCTTTCGTGCAGGTCAGCCTCAAAGAGGGCCACAAGGTTGGCAGCTATGAATACATGCGCAGAGTGCGCGAGCAATTGAGTCAAAAGTTGCCGCAACTCGGCACTTACTTTCAGTCAGGAGGTCTCGTGGACGCGGTGATCAATCTCGGCTTGCCCGCGCCCATTGACATCCAGGTAAGCGGAAACAATCTTAACAAGGTTTATGCGGTAGCCACAAAGATAGCTGGGCCAGTACGCGCATTGAAGACCGTCAATGACGTGCTCATCCCTCAGGATATCGATTACCCCGCATTAGAACTCGATGTCGACCGCGAAAAGGCCGGCCTCCTCGGTCTTTCGCAGAAAGAAATCGTCGATAACGTGATTACCGCACTCACTTCCAATGGCATGATCGCCCCTAATTACTGGATCGATCCCGTCAGCGGGAATCCTTATATGCTCACCGTCCAATACCCGGAGAGTGCGGTCAAGACGTTGATCGATCTAAAACAGATTCCTTTGCGCGGGGTGAAAAGCACGCAGCCGACATTCCTGGACACCGTTGTCAAGGTGAAGACCATCCCTTCCCCAACGGAAGTTGATCACTATCAGTTGTTTCGCGTCGTGGACGTCTATGTTTCGCCAAAAGCTGAAGACCTCGGCGGAATCACCAGCCAGGTCGAGGACGTCATCAAGAACACAAAGCTCCCGGAAGGGGTCCGTGTAAACCTTCGAGGATCGGTGCAGGGCATGCGATCCTCATTCAAAAGCTTCGGAATTGGCCTCATTCTTTCCGTCGTACTCGTCTACTTGGTCCTCGTCGCGCAGTTCGCGTCGTGGCAGGATCCATTCATCATCCTCCTGGCGATTCCCCCCGGACTTGCCGGAGTGCTCCTGTTCCTCCTTGTTACCGGAACCACCCTGAACGTGATGTCGCTGATGGGCGTGGTCATGATGGTGGGAATCGTCGTTTCGAACAGCATTTTGATCGTGGAGTTTGCCCGTCATCTGCACCACGACGGCAAACCGCTTAAAGAGGCAGTCTCGCTCGCTTCCCGGATGCGTCTCCGCCCCATCTTAATGACATCCTTCGCCACCTTGCTCGGCATGATCCCCATGGCTATTGGAGCCGAGCCAGGCAGCGAGCAGTACGCGCCGCTTGCCCGGGCGATCATCGGGGGACTTCTGGTCTCGGTTGTCGTGACAGTCTACCTGGTTCCTGCAGCCTATCTCCTCGTGCACAAGAAGGAAGAGCAGAATCTTCAGGAGGTCCAGTCGTGATGCGATTCCTGCTCATGCTCTCTGCTGTCTTTAGTGGCGTATGCCCTTCGCTCCGTGCACAGGCATCGAGCAGCCCTTCCAATCCTCAAGTACCTTCGCAGACGCAGCCAGCCGGCGTGAACCTCACCCTGGCTCAAGCCGAAGCTATCGCCATCAAGAACAATCCGCAGATCACCATTGGCCGATTGCGCGCGCTCGCCGCGCAACAGTATGTCCGCGAAGCGCGTTCTGCACTTTTGCCGAATGCCACTCTCAGTCTCACTGCGGTGGATGCAAATCCTGGCAGCCGTCTTACCGCAGGTTTTCTCAACAATCCAACTCTTTTTCCACGCGCAGCGGGCGGTGCGAGCGTCACTCAGCTCGTCACCGATTTCGGCCGCACCACAAATTTGCTTTCCAGCTCCGAATATAACGCCAAGGCCGAAGACCAAAATGCCGTAGCGAACCGCGCGGACATTCTTCTTGTCGTCGACCAGGCCTTTTACAACTCTCTGGAAACGAAGGCCCTCGTCACCGTAGCGGACGAAACCGTGCGCGCCCGGCAGACGCTCGTCGACAAAATACAAGCGTTGACCGACGCGAAACTGAAATCCCAAATCGATCTCAGCTTTTCCAACGTTGAACTGGCCCGCGCCAAACTCCTTCTCCTGGAATCCAAAAACAACTACGAAACTTCACTTGCAATCCTATCTGCAATCCTCGGCTACCCCGACGAACAAAATTTCCAGCTCGTTGAGGATACCTCTCCTATCACTCAGCCCGATCTCGACGTCAGCCCGCTCATCCAAAAAGCCCTACTGCAGCGCCCCGAAATCAAAGCCCTCCAGTTCGAAGTCGAGTCCGCGCAAAAATTTGCCGGCGCCGAGCACGATCTTTGGCGCCCCACGGTCAGCGCTCTCGGTGTCGTCGGCCAGGCGCCGGTCCGCGACGACCACATTCCCAGCTGGTACGGCGCCGTCGGCGTCAACATCAACATCCCTGTCTTCAACGGTTTCCTCTACAACGCCCGCGCCAAAGTGGCCGATCTCCAAACCGAAGCCGATCGCCAAAGGCTTCTCGACACTCGCAACAACATCGCCCGCGACGTTCGCAACGCTTGGCAGGATTCCCGCCGCGCGTTCGAACGTCTTTCCGTCACGCAACAACTCCGCGAGCAAGCCAGCCTCGCTCTCGACCTCGCACAGGCCCGCTACAATCTCGGTCTCGGCTCCATCGTCGAATTCACTCAGGCGGAACTACAAAAGACGGAAGCCGACATCGAAGACACCGACGCCAAATTCCAATATCGCTTGACGCAAATCGTCCTCGCCTTTACCATGTCCGCGCCGAAGTAACCCTTCCTCGCGTCGAGGGCGGAAGGCCGTTTCTCAAGGGCCCGAATGAGCCGAGTCGTCAATCGTCCTGTTTATGAATGGATTTTTGCCGAAGCCGCTGATTTCCGGCAAAATGCCACCGTTTTCAGCCCTTGTTGACCTCCCTGCTCGCTCTGTAACCTTATATATCTAAACGGTTTACGTCTATCGTTCCCAGATTGTTACAGGATATTCACATTCGGTTGACGTAACTGTAAGACGCGGCCTTTACCTTTTCGCGCGGGGTGGTTTGCATCTTCCTCGGTTCGCGGTCGAATTTTGCTCCAAAGAGAGAGGCAATGAAAAAAATCGCAGCACTCACACTATCGCTGTTCCTCACTGTGGGAACAGCTCTTGCTGATACACCGAAAGACACGCCGAAGGACGCCGACGCTCAGCCCGCAAAGCCTGCGCCGGCCAAGCCCAAGGCAGCTTCGAAGTCGGAGAAGTCGGACTCGGCGATCGCTGCCGAGATTGAAGAGCTCCGTCAGGCTCTGCAGGCTCAGCAAGAGCAACTCAGTTTGTTGAAGGAAGAACTCGCCAAGCGCGATCGTCAAATCGACGAAGCGCGCGACGCCGCTGCCGCCGCCAATTCGCGCGCCGCGGAAGCCAGCACCAAAGCCACCGAAGCGGTCAATACCACCGCCGCGGTGAAGACCACAGCGGATACCCTCAACACCAAGGTCGCGGATTTGTCCGCCAGCAACGACGCCCTTAAAACCACCGTGGCCACTGCGGCGAATCTAAATGGTAGGGATGGTCAGGGCGGCGAGGAAAAGGGGCCAGTCTCGATTCGCTACAAGGGCATCACCATTACACCGGGCGGTTTCATAGCGGCTGAATCGGTTTACCGCACGCGGGGAACTGGCTCCGATGTTAACACCCCATTTAATGGCATACCTTTCCCAAACAACAGCCTCAGCCAGGTCTCCGAACTCAATTTCGGAGGCCGGCAGTCGCGACTGTCCGTACTCTTCGAAGGCAAGGCCGACAATACGAAACTAAGCGGCTACTACGAGATGGACTGGCTAGGTGCATGCGTCACCTCCAACAATCGTCAGAGCAACAGCTATTGTCTTCGGCAGCGGCAACTCTGGGGTCAGGCGGCTCTCTCCAGCGGCTGGACTATTACAGGGGGGCAGATGTGGAGCCTCGCGACGGAAACGAAGAAAGGTCTCGAAAACCGCACGGAAAATCTGCCCATGACCATCGACTCGCAGTACCACGTAGGTTTCACTTGGCAGCGCCAATATGGCTTCCGCGTCACTAAGAACATCGGAGACAAAGCTTGGGTCGGGATCTCAGTCGAGGATCCTCAGGCGACTCTCACATCCACAGGTCAGCCCACTGCCTTCTTGCTAGGTTCGGCGGGCAATGCAGGTGGTCTCTACAACTCCGTGGATGGAACTGGCTACTCCCTGAACAAGACTCCGGACTTCATCGTCAAAGCCGCTTTTGAACCCGGGTTTGGCCACTACGAGATCTTCGGAATCATCAGCGATTATCGTGATCGAGTTTTCCCTTGCTCGGCTGCCATTACTGCCATACCGCTGCCAACCACCTGCCCGGGAACGACCCCGTCCGCCGCAAACGCCTTCAATGACAGCCGCGTCGGTGGCGGTATCGGGGTAAACCTTCGCATGCCCATCGTAGCCAACAAGTTAGATTTTGGCGTTCATCTCCTTGGCGGCGACGGCGTTGGCCGTTACAGCTCGGCACAGTTGCCGGATGTAACCGTTCGTCCGGATGGTACCCTCGCTCCGATTCGCGGCGGCGGCGCCCTCGGCACCCTGGAACTTCATCCTAATCCAAAACTCGATATCTTCTTTAATTATGGCGTTGAGTATGCTTACCGCACAGACTTTAACTTCACCAACGTCGCAGGAGCAAACGTCGCCGTCGGTTACGGTTCTCCATTCTTCAATAACTCGGGTTGCGAACTTTCTCCGACCTTGCCCGGCGGGGCCTTTGCGGCGAGTAACAACGGTGCTTGTTCCGGCAACACCCGCAACATCCAAGAAGGTACCGTTGGCTTCTGGCACAAAATTTACAATGGACCGAAAGGCGGCCTTCGTTGGGGCCTTCAGTACTCCTACTTCACCAAGAACTCCTGGTCCGGCAATAACAACACCCCCACCGCGCCAGGAGTCAACGCCAAAGCCGTCGACAACATGTTTTGGACTTCTTTCCGCTACTACATCCCCTAATCCGGGAATCGTAGCGCTCTGTCTCTTTCGATAGAAAACGGGCAGCTCTTCACCGAGCTGCCCTTTTCCTTTTCCCGCTTCCTCTTCTCGCTTGGCACTAAGACCGAGGACGGCGTTCTCACCCCGTCGATTCTATTTTTCGTTCCCCTCGACGGAAACGCCAGAACGGATGGAATCTGTAGCGTTGCGCACCACAAGGTCACCAGCTTTTAAGTCTCCAAACACTTCGGTTTTTCCATTCACCGTGACTCCGTTCTTCACATCCACCCACTCCGTCTTTCCTTGCCGGACACGAATGACGAATGTCTGCTGCAAATCCGTGGTGACTGCCGAGGAGGGAACGAACAGGGTTAGGTAAGCTCGCTTAATTGGCCAATCGACGTTTGCAAATGAACCAGGGGTAATTTGGACGTCTGTGTTGTGAAAATCGAGTTCCACTTGCATTGTGCGAGTGTTTTGGTTGATATCGTGTGAGATGCGAGTAATTGGGGCGTGGAAGGTTCTTCCCGGAAAAGCAGGCACGCTGAAACTGACCTCCTGCCTTTCTCGAACTCCCGCTACGTATGCCTCCGGTACAGGAACGACGACACGCAAGCGAGTCAAGTTTTCGATCTGGACGATTGGCTGTGCGCTAGCCTGTCCCGATGATGGCCCGACAAGGGCCCCGGGATGCAGGTTCCGCAGCGTCACGACGCCGTCGAAGGGCGCGCGGATTTCCAGATACGATTCGAGTTGAGTGACGGCACGCAAAGCATCATGAGCTGCTTGGACGTTTTTCGAGGCCGCTTCCACCTGTGCCTTGTCGGCTGCGGCCGTTTGTTCGGCAACCTGGAGATCGTTGGCCGCAACTACACCAGGTGTCTGAGCTGCCGCCGCCAAATGCAGATAGGTTCCCTGGTCCGAAGCCAGTCTTGCCTTCGCAGAACTGAGTTGCGCCTCAGCGCCTTGCACGCTAGCCTCTGCCTGCGCTCTCTGTGCGAGTAGCTCGGGGGCGGAGAGCCGAATGATGAGTTCACCGGCATGCACGCGGGAACCTCGATCAACACTGATCACGTCCAGGAAACCTGTAACCTTCGGGTAGATATCCACCACTTCGTAAGGGGTAATCTGCGCAGGCAGGGACAGAGTTGTATCGAGCTTTTCAGATTCTACCGCGACAACATTGACCTGTTGTGGAGTTCCCGTCGCGGAGGCTGAATTTCCGCCGCGCGCGGACGGGTTGTCACATCCCGCCAAAAGGAAACTGAGAACAAATATCACGAGAGACAATCTCATTACGAAGCCTCCGGCGATTTTGCAAATGCACTGTTTGAATCGTCTGGATCGAGTGAAGGTGAAACCAAAGAGGCGCGGCGCTGTACAAGCGCAAAGACGGTCGGCAGGACGAGCAGCGTCGCCAAGGTTGCCGCCAGCAATCCGCCAATCACGGCTCGGCCAAGCGGGGCGACTTCTTCGCTGCCGCGCCCAATCGCAAGCCCCATCGGAATCATGCCGGTGATCATGGCGAGACTCGTCATGAGCACGGGACGGAGGCGTTCACCAGCTGCGTTTCGTGCGGCCGTCTTTGCATCTGCTCCAGCTTTCCGATTTTGTTCGGCAAACGTCACCAGCAAGATCGCGTTTGCAACCGCGACGCCAATCGCCATGATTGTTCCCATAAAGCTTTCCAGATTAAGACTTGTTCCGGTAAGGAGAAGCATCAAAATGACGCCTGCCAGCACTGCCGGAATGCTAGAGAGCACGATGAGAGAAAGCCTAAGGGATTCGAAGTTTGCGGCGAGCAATAAGAGGATCACGAAGATCGCAATGGCAAGACCCACGCTCAAATTTCCAAAGATTTGCCACATTGCGCTCACCTGTCCACGGATTTGGGCCGTCACTCCGCGCGGCGGAGCGCCAGCTCGTGCAATCGCCTGATCGATGGCTTGGCCAGCTCGGCCTAAATCGTTCTTCGCAAGATTGGCCGAGGTAGCGATCATCCAAAGGCCGTTCTGGCGATCAAGCTCTCCTGGTACACTGCCCGCTCGCACGGAGGCCACTTCGGTGACCAGTGGATGTGCTCCAGTGGAACTCCCTACTGGGATCGTTTCAATATCCTTCATCGAAGTCATTCGTGCCTGCGGCACCTGGACTTGCACTTGATAGCTGACGCCGGAATTCGGATCGCGCCAGAAATCGGGGGCCACGAAGCGGCTCGAAGCTGTCGCCGAAACAACTGCTTGGCCAACCTGGTCGGCGGTCACACCAAGCTGCCCCGCTAATATGCGGTTTACATTGATATTGATGGATGGGTAGTGCAGCGGTTCCTCGTAACCAACGTCACGCAACTCTCCAATTTTGGATAGCTCCCCTTCCACGCGTCCTGCATAGCCCAGAACGTCGTTGTACTGCGGCCCTGTGACCGCCACCTCCACAACGGAAGGTGTCCCAAAATTCAGAGTCTGGCTAATCAGGTCGCCCGGATCGAACGAGAAATGAGAGCCAGGGAATTCCTGCGGTAAGCGCGCTCGCAGCTTCTCCTCCAAATCGTGAACCGAAATCGATGCGTCAGAACGAAGAGCAATGTTCATCACAGCCTCGTGCGGCCCGCTAGTCCATAGAAAAACGGCGTTGATTGGATACGAAGAACCCTGAGTTCCAACATAGCTTAGCGTCAGGTCAATATTTCCAGTTCCAGCCTCGCGACTAATCGCCTCTAGGATTCGCCGTGCCATGTCTTCGGTCACCGGAACCCGCGTCCCGTCAGGCGCGTCAAACCGCAGGCGAAATTGGTTCGCAGCCGACGATGGAAAGATTTCCCGTGGGAGTCTTGGCCCGATGAACACTACGATGGCAATTGCTACCACCACATAGGTGCTTAGCAGAATTGCCGGAAGGGCCATAAGACGATCCAGCCCGGAGTAGAACCGCTTGCGGAACCGGTCGAACTGTCCCTCCGCAGTGCTTGTTCCGTGAACCTTCTCTGCCTTAAGCAGCCAGTTCGAGAGCACCGGCACAAGCGAACTGGAGAGCAGATACGATGCTCCCATCGAAAACCCGACCGCAAGCGAGAGTGGCACAAACAGAGAGTGTGCCGGGCCGACCATGAAGAACGACGGGAGAAAAACGGCGAGTACGCACAACATGGCAAGCAGGCGCGGGATGGCGACTTCCCGGCTCGCTTCCAAGATGGCGCGGGCTTTCGGTTCGCCCGCTGTCAAATGCACATGAATATTTTCAAGAAGCACAGTTCCTTCGTCCACTAGCACGCCTATAGCAAGTGCAAGACCGCCTAGGGTCATTATGTTGATGGTTTGACCCGTTGCCCATAACGCGACCACAGCCATAAGCAACGCAAATGGGATCGTGATGACCACGATGAGTGAGCTGCGCCAGTCGCGCAGGAACAGAAGCAGTGTGAGGCCTGTGAGGAGCGCACCTAGAATTCCTTCGCGCAGGACAGAAAGAAGTGCGTCGCGCACGTATTGGGATTGGTCCAATTCGTATGTGATCTTGATGTCTTCCGGAATGAGCGATTGGAAGCGAGCGAGACTTGCGCGGACTTCGTTTACAACGGTGACCGTCGAGGCGTCGGGACGCTTCGTCACCGGAATGTAGACGGTTCGCTTGCCGTTCAGCAAAGCATAGCCTGCGAGAATATCGGAAGAATCCGACACCGTGGCAACATCACGCACATACACTGATGGGCCTGAGCCCGTGCGCAACGGGATGTCCAGCAAGTCTGTGATCCGGTTGACTGTCGTGTCCGTGGTAATCAACGTCTGATAGTCACCGATATTGGCATTGCCGGCGGGTTGAATGCTATTGCCCGCGAGCAGTGCCTGAACCACGCTTTGGGGGGACAATCCCTGGGCACGCAGTCTGTTGGGATCGACATTTATGACAATGGTTCGCTGGTTGCCACCGAATGGTGGCGGAGAAGAGACTCCCGGCAGCGTGGCGAAGACTGGCCGGACACGATTCAACGCGAGGTCCTGGATTTCACCCAGGGTTCGCGACGGACTCGAAAAAACGAGATACCCCACAGGCAACGTGCCCGCGTCGTAGCGGATTACAAAGGGCGACACCGTGCCCGGTGGCATGAAGGCGCGAGCGCGGTTGACGTACGAAATCGTCTGCGCCAGCGCTTGGCTCATGTCCGTACCAGGATGGAAAGTCAACTTGATAAGGGCCGTGCCCTGAATCGACTTTGCCTCGACGCTCTCGATGCCGTTGATATAAAGAAAGTGATACTCGTAGTAGTAGGAAAGGAATCCTTCCATCTGTTGTGGGCTCATACCACCATAGGGTTGCGCAACGTAGATGACTGGCAGGTCTAAGTCAGGAAGGATGTCGATACGTGTCCGCAGCAACGCCGGCACAGAACAAAGAACCAATGCTACAACGACCACCATCACTGTGATCGGTCTGCGCAACGCCGCGTGAATCAGCCACATCTTCAGAGACCTCCCGGCACCTTCTGGTGCAAATACTGGAAGAAGGGCTGCAGATCGCCTTGGGCTGCGGTGACCGATGCCAAATCGTTCCAGACGGCGAGGCGGGCAAGTGCGTCATCGATCTCAGCTTGTACTAACAAACCTTGCGCTTCCGCCACCTCTACGATGCTTGCCAATCCGGCCTTATATCGCGCGCTGGCCTGTATCTCAGCGTCTTGCGCCGCGCGAAGTTCGATAGGAGTGTTCTCCGCAACCCGTCGCGCACCCTCCAGCGCGGCTTGCGCTTGCTTCAACTGCCCGGTCAAGTCATCCAGAGTCTGGTCGTAACGTGCGCGTTCAGCCCGCTCATTCGCCGCTGCAGTTTGTTTTTGCGCTCGAATCGAAAAGATGTCGAGCGCTGGGAAAGTCACAGTCAGCCCCGCGGCCCAGTTGGATCGGTCCAAACCCAAACCGTTCAAGCCCGTCTGCGTTGTGCCATCGGTGTTCGCACCGGTCCCGCGCCCATAAACCGTGGATTGAAAGTAGAAGCGAGGAAAATAAGACCGGTCCAGAACGTGTTCTTGCTCGCGGATGAGACCGACTCTCGCTTGCTCAGCGGTAGCGACGGGATTTGAAGCAACGGGAGACGTAGCCGGGTCAGAGTTTGGCGGAGTTCCTAGAATTGACCCTGGATCGATATTTATCGCGTCGTCGGGGATCACGAGGAGGTTCGCTAAGACAACGCGGCCCACGGCCTGAGCTTGCTCTGCCTGAATGAGCTGCGTGCATGCTATTGCGAGCTCAGCATCCGCACGAGAAGCATCCGCTCCGGGTCGCAGCTCATTTGTCACTAGCACGTGCACGGAATTCGCAAGCACTTGTCGTCGTTCGAGATTTGCTTTTGCTGCTGTGACCCTCTGTTGCGCAGCGGCGAGTGTAAAAAATGCATTGGTAACTGCGACGGCGACATCCAGCCGTGTCACCGAAACTTCGGAGTTCGCGAGACTTTGCCCAGCCCGCGCCGCATTAACCGTCGCTCCTCGCCGACCGAAGTCAAAGGGTTCCCAGGTGAAGAGTAGTCCCGCTGCGCTGCCCCAAACAGAATCGTTTGAAGCGGAAGAGAGAACTGGGCCAGAAATAGGCGAAATAACCGAGTTGGGGAGGAGCAGGCCGAACATGTTATTGCGCGTGGCTCGGTTGCCTTGCCACATCATGTCCGCGCGCGGAAGATAGTTGGTCTTCGCCAGCGCCACGCCTGCCCGTGCAGCGCTCGCATGTTCCATCGACGCGCGAACAGCCGGATAGTGCTGAAGAGCATAGTCCACGGCATCTTCCAGAGTCAGCACCTTTGCTGTTTGTCCACTGATTTGGGCGCTAGAGAGACTCGGAGAGAAGTTAAGCGCGCAAAGAATAGCGGCGCTTGCACGGAGACGCTTCCAAAGGTTTGTAGTCACAACTCTCGTTCCTCTCTGTGAAGGCCACTCATTCTTCAACAGCCAGCCCCTTCGCACCTTCTTGCATCTCTGGGCTCTTCACTCCAGCAACTCGCCCAATAGTAACTTCACTTTCTCTCTAGCCTTGGCGAGCGCCTTTCGCCCGGACTCAGTCGCTCGGTAAACTCTGCGGCTCCTCCTGCCCAAACGAATCTTCTGGGAACGCAGCAGACCTCTCGATTCAAGCCCATGGAGCATCGGATAGAGAGTGCCTGCGCTCATCTTGTAACCGTGGTGCTGCAGTTCCTCGATCATGCCCAGACCAAAGATAGGTTCTTTGCATGCGTGGTAGAGAATGTGTATGCGAATCAAGCCTGACAGGAGCTCCTGGTCCCTAATAGTTGTTATTTTGGTCAGCGCCATGATTTAAATATCGAAGTTAGATATCGAAAGACGATACCATAGGAAGGAACTTAATTGATGTCAAGAAGTTTTCTAGGCCGGATCGGCTAGTCGGGCGACGCCACAACCGGCATGGCCCCGCCCACACCGACCATGAGCCAGCGTCCCAAGGCCGTCGAGAACATGGTCCTCACCTCATTCCGCTACTACCTCCCCTAAACCGGGACTCTTAGCGTTCCGTTCACTAGATGAACGGATTAGGGGCAGCTCTTTACCGAGCTGCCCCTTCATTTTTCGGCGGACCCTTCGTGATTCCTCTCTCGCCCGCAAGTCATTGGCCCCACACGTGTTAACCCCTCCCTTTCGCACAATCCGACAAATCAAAAAACTATGAAGGTGTTGTAACAATCCTGTAACACGAATGAAGGACACTCTAGTTCCCTGGGCAAACATAAATCTTTCGTGTGGAGATGACGGATGAAGCGAATCGCAGGCATTTTTCTGGTTGTCTTTGGTTTGGCCGGTTTTTTCGTTGCTAGAGCCGCTCTCACTATTACAGGGGCTGGTGCTACCTTCCCCTATCCCATGTATTCCAAGTGGTTCGATGAGTACCACAAGAAAGACGCCAACATCGAAATCAATTATCAGTCCATCGGATCCGGCGGCGGAATCAGGCAGGTGACTGAGGGCACGGTCGATTTCGGTGCTTCAGATGGTCCTATGAATGACGACCAGTTAAAAGCTTTTCAGGACAAGCACGGTTTTGCCGTCCTGCACTTCCCCACCGTACTCGGAGCGGACGTTCCGACCTACAACATTCCCGGTGTCACCGCGGAGTTGAATTTTACGCAGGAAGCGATTGCGGGAATTTTTCTGGGAAAAATTACAAAATGGAATGACCCCGTCATCACCGGCGCAAACAAGGGCGTGAACCTCCCTGGCAACGATATCATTGTGGTTCATCGCTCGGACGGCAGCGGCACCACTTACATCTGGACGGATTATCTCTCCAAGGTCAGCGAAGAGTGGAAGAACAAAGTTGGGAAAGGCGCCTCCGTCAATTGGCCCGTCGGCCTGGGAGGCAAAGGCAACGAAAGCGTGGCTGGTCTAGTCAAGCAGACGCCTAACTCTCTTGGATACGTCGAACTCATCTATGCCATCCAGAACAAGATGCCTTACGGGCGCGTGAAAAATTCTTCCGGCGAGTTCATTAAGGCTGATCTCGCAAGTGTGACCGCTGCCGCGGCTGGCGCTGCCAAGAACATGCCGGACGACTTCCGCGTTTCCATTACCGACGCGCCCGGTAAGACTGCTTATCCTATCTCCAGCTTCACTTGGCTTTTGATTCCCGCGAAATTTTCGGATGGCTCCAAACGCGATGCCATCAAGGGTTTTGTAAAGTGGATGCTGGCCGACGGACAAAACTACACCGAGGCACTCGCTTACGCAAAGCTGCCGAAAGAGGTCGTCGCCAAGGAGTTGAAGGCTCTCAACAGCATCCAATAGCCTTTTTCGGACGAAATGTCAGCCTCCAGCACAACTCTTCCAAGCGCGGGCCCCGTCGTGGGCTCGCGCTCCTTTTTCAGCCGCTTACGCGAAGGCGATGAAATCGTCCGCCTCATTACGTTTTTGTTTGCGGCCACCGTTGTGCTCATCACGGTTCTATTGGTCTTCGAACTCTGGCAAGGCTCTGTTCTTCCGCGGCACAAATTTGGCTTCGCGTTTTTCCGCACCTCGGTCTGGGACCCCGTCTTCGAGCAGTTTGGCGGGCTGCCTTTCATCTATGGAACACTCGTCACCTCAGCCGTAGCTCTGATCATTGCCGTGCCGCTCGGCATTGGCGCGGCCATTTTTCTTGCCGAGCTCGCCCCCGCAAGAGTGTCCGACACCCTGGAATTCTTTATCGACTTGCTGGCCGCCGTTCCCAGCGTGATCTACGGCGTTCTGGGCATCTTCATCGTCGTGCCCTTGATGCGCGACTACATTCAGCCGGCCCTTAAACAGTCTCTCGGATTTCTTCCGCTCTTCAAGGGGCCTGGTTATGGTATTGGGTTTCTGACGGCCGGCATGGTTTTGGCCATCATGGTCATTCCCTACATCATTTCCGTCTCGCGCGAAGTGCTTCTTTCCGTTCCACGCGATCAGCGCGAAGCCGCACTCGCTCTGGGTTCCACTCGCTGGGAATCCACCTGGAAAGTGGTTGTGCCTTTCGCGCGCACAGGGATCATGGGCTCGATTTTTCTTGCCCTCGCCCGCGCGCTTGGCGAAACGATGGCTGTTGCCATGGTCATCGGCAACTCGCCAACAATCAGCGCTTCTCTTTTTTCTCCTGGTTATTCCATTGCTGCCGTCATCGCTGACCAGTTCACCGAAGCAACCGGCGAACTGTACACGCAATCCTTGATTGAACTAGGCTTGGTCCTCTTTCTTCTCACGTTTGTCCTCAACGGCCTGGCTCGCCTCTTGATTCTCGCTACATCTCAGCGCGGCAGCGGAATGGGGAACGCATGAACCCTCGCCTCCGGTGGCGCAAATTCGTGAGCAATTTTATGCTCACCATCACCGGTGTCTGCGCTCTCGTCGCTGTCTCCGTGCTCTTTTTCATATTGGGCTATCTCGTTTACAACGGCGGAGTGTCCGTCAACTGGAATTTCTTCACGAAATTGCCGGCACCTGTCGGTGAATCCGGTGGCGGCATGGCCAACGCCATCGTCGGCAGCGCCAAGCTACTTGCCTTGGCAACGCTTTTCGGCGTTCCCATCGGATTCCTGGGCGCCATCTACCTCGCGGAATTCAGCGGAAGCAAGGTGGCCTTCGTTGTTCGCTATGCCGCGGATTTGCTTAATGGCACTCCTTCCATCGTCATCGGCATTTTTGCCTTTAGCATTGCCGTCCATCCCTTCAAGCATTTCTCCGCCTATGCCGGCGGCTTCGCCCTCGGCATCATGATGATTCCCATCACTTTGCGCAGCACGGAAGGATTTCTTCTCGCCGTGCCTCGCACCTTACGCGAGGGCGCCATGGCCTTGGGCGCCAGCAAATGGAAAACGATCGCAACTGTCGTCGTTCCCGCAGCCTACCGCGGCATTCTCACCGCGGTCCTTCTCGCCTTCGCTCGCGTTGCCGGCGAAACTGCTCCTCTCCTCTTCACCGCCTTGGGCAACCGCTATTGGAGCCACGGGTTCAACGAGCCCACCGCCGCTCTTCCGGAGATGATATACAGATACGCTACGGGGCCATATGACGACTGGCACCGCCAAGCTTGGGCCGCTGGTCTTGTGCTTTTGGCTTTAATTCTGGTCATCAACATCATTGCCCGGGCCATTCTTTCCCGTGGCAGCTCGGTTCCGAGGGCTTAATCTATGCACGCTTCTGTGAGGTCGGCAGTGTCCGTAAACATAACTCCACCTGTCATAACAGCCGCGAGCCGCGAAACTGCTGCGCCCGCGTCGATGCGCATGACCATCTCCAAGGTCAATTTCTGGTACGGCGCCAAGCAAACGCTTTTCGATATCAGCCTCGGCATCGCCACCAGCAAAGTCACCGCCCTTATCGGCCCGTCCGGTTGCGGCAAGTCCACTCTTCTCCGGACTCTGGACCGCATGCACGAAACCGTTCGCAACTCCCGCCTCGAAGGCGAAATCCTGCTCGATGGCAAAAACATTCTTGCCCAGGACGTCACTTTGCTTCGCCGCCGCGTTGGCATGGTCTTCCAACGCCCCAATCCCTTCCCAAAATCAATCTTTGAAAACGTCGCCTATGGCCTTCGCATCAACGGCTCAAAAATCCCCGTGGCGGAAGCCGTCGAGAAAAGCCTTCGCCATGCCGCTCTCTGGGACGAAGTCAAAGATCATCTCCACAAGTCCGCCTATGAACTTTCTGGCGGCCAGCAGCAGCGTCTCTGCATCGCACGCGCCCTCGCCGTTGAACCGGAAGTTCTGCTTCTCGACGAGCCTTGCTCCGCCCTGGATCCCATCAGTACCGCAAAAATCGAAGAGCTCCTCGTTCAATTGAAAGATCTCTGCACCATCGTCACCGTCACCCACAACATGCAGCAGGCCGCACGCATCAGCGATTTCACCGCCTTCCTGCTCACCGGTCAGCTCATTGAGTTCAGTCCCACTCCGCAACTCTTTACGAAGCCCGGCGACCCGCGCACAGAGGCATATATCACCGGTCGTTTTGGTTGATTTGTTATTCTCTATCCGCTGTCATTCCGAACGCAGCGAGGAATCTGCTTTTGGCTTTTCGCCCTTGAGGGAAAGAATAAATGGAACGCCATTTCGAAAAAGATCTGAACGAATTGAAAGAACGCCTCTTGTGGATGGGCAGCCTCGCCGAACGCGCCGTCCATCAGGCCGTTCACGCTGTGCTGGAAGCCGACGAGCAGCTGGCCAAGCGCGTCATCGATGAAGAAGATGCCATCAATGAATTGCAGCTCGAAATCGACGATCGCGTTCTCCAGCTCCTCGCCCTCCATCAATTGATGGCCGTGGATCTCCGCTTTGTCCTTGCCGTTTCCCGCATCAACAACGACCTCGAGCGCATCGGCGACCAGGCTGTCAACATCGCCCAGTCCGCCACGCGCATTCTCCGCCATCCCCGCGTCAAGCCCTATGTCGATCTTCCGCGCATGAGCGAGCTTGCCGAGGAAATGGTCCGCAACGCCCTCAACGCCGTCGTCCGCCGCGACGTGGATCTGGCGCAAAAAGTTCTAGCCAGCGACGATCAGGTCGATCACTTCCGCGATCAGATCTTCCGCGAACTTCTCACCTACATGATGGGCGATTCCAGCGTCGTCTTCCCCGCCTTCGAGCTCATCCTCGTTGCCAAAAACCTCGAGCGCATCGGCGACCACGCCACAAACATCGCCGAAGACGTCATCTATATCGTCCAGGGTCAGGACGTCCGCCACCCCAGCGTCGATCGCCGCTAACCAATTTCATGCAGTCCTTTCCCCTGACTCACTGCCGGGCTTCTTGCACCTTTGTAGGGCGCAATTCATTGCGCTCTCCTTCTTTTGCTCACGATTTCAGTGCAATCCCTAACTACCTTTAGATTGAACACTTATGTAAGTGTTGGAAATAAAGGACTTTAACTATCTTTAGAATGAACACTTACACGAAACTCCGGGGGGAGGGGTACGCCCCCACCTTGCCTACCTTCTCAACCCTTCAGGAGCGGCAAGGCGCTGGCGCGTGGCGAGCCACAAGAGAAATAGTGCGGCTAACAAGCTGAGGACGCCGCCAATCGTTCGGTCCCACGTCCGCACAAAGCGCACGCGAACGTGCGACCCACCGGCTGGCACCTGTACAATCATTTGGTTGAAGTCATCGCCTCCCCGAGGCGTAACTTGCGCTCCGTTCACCTCAGCTCGCCACGCGGGATAATTCAGCAAACGCAGGCCGAGAAAAAACGGCTCCCGCGAGTTGACGGAAACTTCCTTGTCTTCTGGAGCCCAGCGATCCACATGAATCGCCGGTTGAGAGTTCGGCCCAGGAATGGAATCGGTGTCCATCACCATCGCTTCCGGTGACTTCGTGGGAATGTTCGTGTGGTCATCTCCCGCGGGATCGTATTCGTCTGTCCCATCGAAACCCTGCCCGTTCGCGATCGCCTCACGCAACGCTGGAATATCCTGCGTGTCCCACCAGCCCCGTTGCACAAGCACAACCCCACTGCCGCCGATCAGCGCGAACGAGGCCAATGCCCACACCCATCCCCAGCGCTTGCGCCCCATCGCGCTGCCCAGAAATACGGCAAACACCACGCTGAGAAGCGACATCCAGCGCCACGGAAACTGTACGAAGCGCAATTTGGGCAACACCGCCCAGAAGATCGCAGTGAACCGCAGCATCAACAACGTCGCGATTCCGGCAAGAAGCAAGAACGCCAGCCACACCCGATTATCGAGGACACGTTTGCTGTTCGGCTCTTCTCGTCGCGCCAGCAATGCCGCCAGTCCCGTCAGGATTATCAGCAGAACGGCGATAGTAGATGCAATCCAATTAAACAGCGTGTGTTCAGGATCGTTGATCACCGTAAACAAAAAGTTTTCCGCGGGCAGCAAGCCGGTGGATAACGCTTGAGCGATGTTCACCCAGCGCTGCTCGTACGCCGCAGGAACCAGATAAAACCCTGACAGTCCAAAACCAAGTGCCAGCGCAGCGGTGCCGCGCAGAAGCGGCTGCCACGTCCTGCGCATCAACGCCGCAAACGCAAATAAGGCAAACGAGCTGTAACTGGCGATTACTCCTGCCGGAGCATTGGAGAGCCAAACCGCGGCAAACACGACGGCGAACACGGCGACGGTCCGTGAAAGTTGCGAGCGCTGAGTCGGCACCGCACTATCCAGCAGTTCACTGACTTGCAGGGCCAGCAAAAACAGCAACGGAAAGAACGCATTCGCCAGCAACTCCGCGAAATCGCTTCGCATATAAACAATCAGCAGCGCGTATGGATTTGCCGCGTAGCAAGCCGCGCAAAATAATGCGCCCCTTTCCGAAAAGACACGCCGTGCCAGCGCAAACGCACTCAATCCAGCAAAGGTCTGCACGAGCAAAATGAAAACCACTGGAGCACGGTTCCACGGCAGCACCGAACCCAGCGCCGCTCCCAGCATCCACGAATTCGGCGGATAGAAAATAAAGCGCGGCTCGCCGAAACCGTAATTCGCCCACTCTGTCCATCGCGGATAAACGACGCCCTGCTTCCACTGACCAGCCGCATCCAGCCACGATGCGGCGTGATACTGGAAATCATGTCCCGTGGCATTCCCCAACCAGAAAAAAGGAGAAACAATCGCCAAAGAAATAAAAAGGGAAACAAAAAGGGCCGGTAACCAGCCGCGTTGTGACGCCTGCTCGGGCTGAAGAGGCAACGGTTTACCGGGAGTTGTCATGCGATGTTCATGCCATTGTAACCGGGAACTAAACTATCCCTCGGCCGTCATCCTTCTGTGCGCCCTGCGCGTACTTGAGCGATAATACACGCTCTCATGAGCACGCCCAGCACATTGCCCGACGCCGCCAGCTCCGAACCAATCATAGAAGCGCGCAAGCTCGAGAAATTTTATCCCCAGCCCGATGGCGGCCGCATTCAAGTGATCGCCGCAACCGATCTCGCCGTCTATCCGGGCCAAATCATCGCCATGCTGGGCGCGTCGGGCTGCGGAAAATCCACGCTGCTTCGCATGCTCACCGGACTTTCTCCAGCGAGCGCCGGCTCGGTGTTTTGGCACGGCGCGCCGGTGGGCGATGGAGCGCCAAACGTTTCCATCGTATTCCAGAGCTTCGCTCTTTTTCCCTGGCTTACCGTTCTCGAAAACGTGGAAGCTCCGCTCGAAGCTCGCGGCATGGTTCCCATCGAGCGGCACAAGCGCGCCCTGCGCATCATTGACGCGGTCGGACTCGATGGTTTCGAGTCCGCCTATCCCAAGGAACTTTCCGGAGGCATGAAGCAGCGCGTAGGCGTGGCGCGGGCACTCGTCGTCGAGCCCGAAGTCCTTTTCATGGATGAGCCATTCTCCGCGCTTGATGTGCTCACCGCGGAGACGCTGCGCGGCGAACTTCTGGAACTCTGGCTAGGGCACAAAATTCCCACGCGCGCCATCTTCATCGTTACGCACAATATCGAAGAAGCCGTCGTCCTAGCCGATCGTATCGTTGTTCTCGGCCGCAATCCCGCTCACATCCACGCCGACTTTTCCGTAAACATTCCTCATCCCCGCGACCGCAAGTCTTCCAGCTTCGTCGAACTGGTCGACGAGATTTATCGTGTCCTCACACGCCCCGACCACGAACACGATTCCGTGCCCCCGAAAACCGCCGCATCCGGCAAGCCGATGCCGCGCAAAGCGATTATGCTTCCGCACACGCGGCCCGGCGGCATGGCTGGTTTGCTGGAAATCCTCATAGATCAGGGCGGCCGTGCCGATCTACACAAACTTGCCGACGAGCTGAGCCTCGAAGTCGACGCGCTACTCCCCACCGTGGACACCGCCGTTCTCCTCGGCATGCTACGCCTCGAAGAAGGCGACTCCATCATCACTCCGGAGGGGCAGGCATACGCGCAAGCGGATATTCAGGCGCGCAAAGCAATTTTCCGCAAGGCGGCGCTCGCCAATGTTCCGCTTCTTGCTCAGATGCAAAACGCTCTCCGAGCGAAGTCAAACCGGACACTCTCCGACGAATTCTTCCGCGACCTCCTCGACGAACACTTCAGCGAGGATGAATCGCGCCGCCAACTGGAAACCGCCATCCAGTGGGGACGCTACGCCGAAATTTTTGATTACGACGCGGCCACCGGCAAGCTGACGCTCACCGAGGCTTGACCGACCTGTGACGACTCCCACGATCGCTTCCCAAAGCGCGTCTCCCGTTCCTCCCGCCATCCGGCGGCCCGCTGGTTCTCGTTGGTCGTGGTCTTTCCTGATCGATATTTCCGTTTTTCTTTTTGTGCTCGCAGCCATTTATGGCATCTATGCCATTGGCCACACGTGGCTCGGGCCCGTCCCCGCCCAAGTCGAAATTTCGCAGAGCCCAAGCGCTCTGCCGCTTTATGCCCTTTATTCGGTGGTGCGTCTCGCGGTGGCGTATGGGTTGAGCATGCTCTTTGCGCTTGCATACGGTTATGTTGCGGCGCGATCGAAGCAGGCGGAACTCGTTCTCATCCCGCTGCTCGATATTTTGCAAAGCATCCCCGTGCTGAGTTTTCTTCCTGGCGTGATGCTGGCGATGGTCGCTCTATTTCCGCACAGCCAGCTCGGGATCGAACTCGGTTCCATCATTCTCATATTCACCGGCCAAGTCTGGAATATCGCGTTCAGTTTTTACTCATCGCTGAAAGGGATCCCGCGCGAACTGAGAGAGGCGGCCATCATCTACCGCTTTGGAGCAT
Source organism: uncultured Acidobacteriota bacterium (assembly GCA_963718785.1). Classification (GTDB taxonomy): domain Bacteria; phylum Acidobacteriota; class Terriglobia; order Acidiferrales; family UBA7541; genus Acidiferrum. The sequence continues at coordinate 1,445,931 of CAVQZW010000002.1, forward strand.
GGCAAAAATTCATCGAGCTGGATTTGCCGTACTCGACGATCGGCCTGGTGTGGAATTCGATGATGTCCGTTGCAGGCGGCTGGTTCTTTTTGATGGCTTGCGAGATGTTCGTGCTCGGCAATCGCGACTTTCGCCTGCCGGGGCTTGGTTCTTTTCTGCAGACTGCCGCGAGCCATGGCAACAGGCGCGCGATTTTATGGGGCCTGGCCGCCATGGTTACTGTCATCGTTCTACTGGATCAATTGATTTGGCGGCCGGTGATCGCCTGGGCGGATAAATTTAAATTCGAGCAGGTCGAAACCGCGAAGGCTGCGCCTTCTCCCTTGATCAGCCTGCTCGGTCGCGCTTCCTTTGTGATTCGCTTGTTCCGTCTCGTCGTGCGCCCGGTGTTCGATTGGATCACGATCAATCTTGCCGTCGGGGCTCGCCGCGCCGCAGCAACCTTCCACGTACCAAAACGCAAGAGCGTCCGCCGTTCCCTTCTCATCGTTCTTGCGGCGGTGATTTTGGTTGGGCTCGGAGTGGCGATATATCATGCGGTGCAAGAGTTGTCCGATTTGAAGCGCGCAGATTATTTCACGCTATTGCGGAGCGCCGGATTTACTCTTCTTCGCGTCAATACCGCTCTCCTCCTCGGCGCTCTATGGTGCGTGCCGGTGGGAGTGGCCATTGGCTTCAGTCCGCGCCTTGCGCGCATCGCCCAGCCCCTTGCGCAGATTGCCGCTTCCATTCCGGCGACGGCGCTCTTTCCAGTCATTCTTTTATTTTTGATTAAATTTCGCGGTGGTCTCGAGCTTGCCGCTCTACTCGTGATGCTGCTTGGCACGCAGTGGTACATCCTCTTCAACGTCATCGCGGGCGCCATGGCCATTCCGACGGATCTCAAGGAAGCCTCCAGTATTTTCCGCTTCGGCTCGTGGGACCGCTGGCGTTATTTGATTCTGCCAGGAATTTTTCCGTATTTGGTCACGGGATTGGTGACGGCCTCCGGCAACGCATGGAACGCCAGTATCATTGCGGAGTATTTTCACTTTCAGGGGAGCATCGTTTCGACCACCGGACTCGGGAGCGCCATCAGCAGGGCCAGCGATGCAGGGCGTTTTGATATTCTGCTGGCCTCGACGCTGATTATGGCCACGATCGTGGTGCTCATCAATCGCTTGGTGTGGCGGCGTATGTATCGACTCGCGTCGACGCGCTTTAAGCTCGAAACGTAGAGCTGGCGCGATTTCGTGGCTTATGGTTTCTCGGGTTTCGGCGTCTTTTCGGATTTCTCCGCTGCTGGAGCCGCAGGGGCAGGGGCGGGCTCCTCGCCCCAAATGTACTTCGCGAACCATTTTTCGTTTTCTTCCATGACGGCGCGCTGCTGCTTGGGCTTGGTGATTCCGTGGCCAAAGCCTTTGTAGACCACCATTTTCACGGGCACGCCGCGGTCCTCGAGGGCTTGGCGCAATTCATAGCCGTTTGGAATGGGCACGCGGCGATCGTTTTCTCCATGTTGAATCAGCGTGGGAGTTTTGGCTTTGGCGATGTACGTGATCGGCGAAGTCTTTTTGTAGATCTCCGGATCGTCCCATGGCGTGGCATGCAGATATTGGCGTGTGAACGGAGTGATGTCGGTATTCACGTAGTAGGTCATCCAGTCGGAGATGCCCGCACCGACAGAGACGGCTTTGAAGCGGTCGCTCGATGCGGTGATGAAGGCGGAAATGTAGCCGCCTTCGCTCCAGCCCATCGAGCCGACGCGGTCTTTATCGACAAAACCTTTGGCGATGAGCGCATCGACTCCAGAAATTACGTCAGCGTAATCGCCGACGCCAAGATTTCTGACGTTCAAGGAGCGGAATTTCTCGCCATACCCGGCCGAACCTCGGTAATTAGGCCGAAGAATCAGTGCGCCCCTTGCGACAAAACGCTCGAGCGGGTAGTAACGGTCGGCATTCACAATGGGCTGGTCGACGCCCGTCGGTCCGCCGTGAATGACAACGAGCAAAGGATATTTCTTCTTAGGATCGAAGTCTGGCGGTTTCAGCAAGACGCCTTCAATCAGAGTGCCATCGGCGGCTTTCCACGAAATCAATTCGCGCCGAGCAGTCTTGAAGGGCTTAAGCTGATCGCCAAGCGTGGTGAGTTTCTTCGCCTGCCACGGGGAGACGTTCGCCGTGAAGATTTCGGCGTATTCATTTTCCAGCGCCGCGCGATAGGCTACTTGCTTAAAGTCCTTGGAGAAGGAAAACGAAAACGCCGCGAGATGATCCGGTGCGCTGAGCTTTTCTACCGCTTTCGTATCGGGGTTCAGCCGGAACAAATGCGCGTAGGTCTTTTGCTCGGCGGCAAAGTAAATGCCGTCCGCGGCCCAGTCAATCAGGCCAGGATCTTCGTCGAACGCGTCGGTCAGGACGCGGGGCGTGCCGCCGTCCGCATCCACGACAGCAATTTTCATGTTGGTATAGAAGAAATATTTTGAAGCGGCGGATGTTTCAAAAGCAATTTGTTTGCCGTCAGGGGACCACTTGGGATTCCTGTCCGGCCCCGGCGTGTTCACAATCTTTTTTACCTTTCCGTCGCCCACGGTTGCCACGTAGATGTCGGCGGTCTCTGAAGAAATCAGATCCGGATCGCGTTGCGCGCTGAAGGCAATGCGCGTGCCGTCGGGCGACCAGGAAAATTCGCCCACGCTAAACGTGGCACCCTCGGTAAGACGTTTCGGTTCAGGAATCGTTGCCGACTCGCCGGCGGGAATTTCCAGAGTCCATAAATGCGCCATGTTGTAGTCGGCATGGACGACGTCGTAGTCGCCGTACTTTTCCTTGCGATCTTTCATCGCTTTCGGCTCAGGATCGTCGGCGGAGAAGGCCAGCTTCTTCGAGTCCAGCGACCAGGCGAATAGGTTCACGCCGGTTTCAACCTTTGTGAGTTGGCGCGCTTCGCCACCGTCGGCGGCAATCACGTAGATCTGTTTTTTGCCTTCGGGCGTACCGGAGATTTGTCCCGGCCGGTCGGAGAGGAAGGCGATCCACTTTCCGTCGGGCGACCATGCCGCGTTGGTGCTCGATTTTTTCGAGGCGGTGAGTTGGTGGTTTTCACCTGTCGCCGTGTTCGCAATCCACAGATCACGCTCGAAGACGTTGTCCTCCCAATTGGTACGAGTGACTTCGTAGACGACGCGCTTTCCGTCGGGAGCGATTTCAGGGCTGAACGCGCTTTTCATTTCAAGCGACTGGTCGATCGTCGGCGTCGAGGAAGTAGAGACGACGCTTGCAGGCGGGGGCTGCTGAGCGGAAATCCGCGCGCTGAACAAAGCGATGATTGCCAATAAGACGACAGCCCAAGAGGCCTTGCGCATCCTTGATCTCCTTAAAAGTTCGCATAGAACTCGGTGGTTCAAGCTTTGCTCGACCAACGCGCGAAACCGATGGTCAATGCGATACCGATAAGCACCAGCGCCAGATAGACATGCCAACCGTGCAACTGGAGCGCGGAGATCACGGCCGCGAGTCCGGAGAGCAAGACCAGAAAAACCGCCTTGGTCTTGGACATCTCTCTGTGTTCCACAAGCGCTCCGTGCCTTGCTATCCGCAGCGTGACTTCCGGCGTCCTCGCTCAGGACGACATGGGAGTCAGATTGGATCCTCTCATCAACTCTTTGCTCAGAAAAATGAGCTGGCCGACGTGGTGATAGGCGTGCCCGGCACAGCGAAGAAAAATCATGAAGCGTTCCGCGGCTTCAGGTTCGAGTTCGGCTGAATAGGGGGCCATCCAATCTTCGGGCTTTTGCTTTCTGACTGTCGACACAACCATCGCAATCGTCTGGTCGAAGGCTGCCAACACTTTTGCTTTGTCTGGTTTTCCAGTCTCCGTAAATTCTCTATTGCGGTCGCGAACGTATCCTGTCTTCGCCACCCGCGCTCCGATGTAGTAATTCAGATTGCCCGTCAGGTGCAGAGTCAGATGGCCGACGCTGTTGCCGTATTTGAACGGGTTGTGCCAGAACTGCTCCTGCGTTAGCGGGTCGACCCACTTGTGAACGTGAGCCGCAATGAATTCGTAGTACCAGGCGAAGTCTGATGCAACGGTGTTGTGAAAATCAGCCATGACAATTCCTCACGCCGCGGAAGCTTTGGAACGTTCCTTTAACACTTAGTGCGCTGGCGTCCCGCGATCATTCTTATAGACCACGCCTTCCTTCATGACAAAAAAGACGTGTTCGGTCTGCCGGATATTCTCCACCGGATCGCCCGGGACCGCCACTACATCCGCGAGTTTGCCTGCCTCCAGCGTCCCGATTTTGTCGGCCAAGCCGAGCAAATCGGCGTCCGCAGAAGTTCCCGACTTCAGGGCGTCGATCGGTTTCATTCCCAGATCGACCATGAGATGAAACTCTTCGGTGTTGCGGCCATGCGGATAGACGCCGGCATCCGTGCCCATGCCGATCTTGACGCCCTTGGCCAGCGCTTTTTGAAACATTTGATGACCAGCGGCAATAGCCGCTTTCGCCTTCGCTAAAATCGGCGCGGGAATATACGTGCCTTTGTCGATCTGTTCCTGAATGCCATGAGGAGCCATCAGGGTGGGGACGAGGTAGGTGCCGCGCTGCTTCATCATGTCGAGAGCTTCGTCGTCGAGAAAGGTTCCGTGCTCGATGGAGTCGATGCCGGCGCGGATGGCGCGCTTGGCGCCTTCGGCACCGTGAGCGTGGGCGGCAGTTTTGCGGCGCAGAGCGTGGGCTTCATCGACGATGGCGTTCAACTCTTCTTGGGTGAGCTGCGGCGTGTCCACGTCGTCGGTAAGTGAAAGCACGCCGCCGGTCGCGCAGACTTTGATTACGTCGGCGCCGTACTTGTGGTCGAGGCGCACGGCGTAGCGCGCTTGTTCGGCGCCGTTGATGACACCATCGAGGGGGCCCACCTCGTGCCCGAAGAGGCCGGCCCGATAGCCGCCGGAACCATCGCAATGGCCGCCAGTAGAGCCCAAAGCGTGGACACAGACCAGCATGCGGGGACCAGGCAGAACGCGATCGCGAATCGCGTTTCGCAAGCCGACGTCCACGTAGTCCGAGGAGCCGACGTCGCGGACTGTGGTGATGCCGGCCATCAACGTCACTCGCGCGTTGGCGCTGGCGTCCAACGCTTGCTCGGCAATCGGTTTCTGAAGGTAATCCAGCGCGCTCTGCTTGTAATCTTCGCTGTACATTCCTGTGAGGTGGGTGTGCGCGTCGATAAATCCGGGAAGGAGGGTTGCATCTCCGAGGTCGATGATCTCCGCGCCGGCGGGAATCGCAGCACTTGAGCCGGCGGCGGTAATCTTTCCGTCCGTCACCACGACAAGGCCGGGCTTGATCAGCGCGTCGCTTTTTCCATCAAACATACGGGCTGCTTTCAGCACGTAGGTTTTGTTAACGGGTTTCTGCGCTTGGCCGAAGGCCAGGGAAACCGCTAACAGAGGTGCGCACAGAAGACCTATCGTTCGAAGGGTAACCCACTTATGCAACATTTGTTTCATTATGGTCATCTCCCATTTCTGAAGCCTGATGCACACGAATGCCGACAATAGCCTGCCTTCAAAAAAAGTCAAGGTGTTCCTCGACTACAGCCATTGATTAGGAGTAGAAGAAGAATCCAAAACAGAGGACGCCGAAACTGGTAAGATGCGCGCGCAAGTTTTCAGCGCGGCTCACTCGCGCGCGGATGGAAGAGGAAGACCATGGACCGAAGAGATTTCTTGAAGGCAACGAGCACTGTGATTGCGGGCGGCACGCTTGCGCCTGGATTGTTAGCAGGGAATTCCGTGCCCAAGCCTGGCACGGGAACGGGTCGACTGGTTTATCCGATGAACAGGAATTGGCGCTACAACAAAGCATTTGTTGAAGGAGCGCATGCGCGGGAGTTTGACGACGCCGCGTTCGAACGGGTGGTTGTTCCACATACAAATGTCCGGCTGCCATGGCACAGCTTCGATGACAAGGAGTATGAGTTCGTTTCGATTTACCGGCGGCATTTTCGTCTGCCTGCAGAGGCGAAGGGCAAGCGCGTTTTCGTGGATTTCGAAGGCGTGATGACCGCCTCTACCGTATGGATCAATGGAGTGAAGCTTGGCGAGTACAAGGGCGGGTACACGCCGTTTTCGTTCGATTTGACGGAGCAGGTCGATTTCGCCGGGGACAATGTGCTGGCGGTTGACGTTGACTCGACGGAGCGGGCGGATATTCCACCATTCGGGAATCAAATCGACTACCTAACATTTGGCGGGATTTATCGCGAGGTGTGGCTGCGCATCGTTCCGGCGACGTTTATCGAGAACATTTTTGCGAAACCAAAAGCTCCGCTGAGCGAGCATCCTGGTTTGGATGTGGATTGTTTCTTGCAGCATACGGAAGCGTCGCGCGAGGCCTTGACGCTGGAAGTGGAGCTGCGCGAGGGAGAGCGCGTGGTGGCCAAAGGGTCACAGCGTGTGCCGGCGTCGGAAGCCGCGAGCGAGCCGATGGCACACACGGTGCATTTCGAAAATCTTAGCGGGATCAAACTTTGGGACCTGGAGCACCCCAATCTTTACTCGGTTTACGTTCGGCTGATGAAGGGCTCGGAGCTTGTCGATCAGGACAGCCGCAGGATTGGTTTTCGCGAGGCGCAGTTCACGGATCACGGCTTCGAATTGAACGGCAAAGTCATCAAATTGCGCGGCCTGGACCGGCACCAGACATTTCCGTTCGTTGGACAGGCGATGCCGGGGCGAGCGCAGCGGAGCGACGCGCGAATTTTGCGAAAAAATCTAAAATGCAACATCGTGCGCACTTCGCACTATCCGCAATCGCGGCACTTTCTAGATGCCTGCGACGAGTTGGGGCTGCTCGTGCTGGAAGAAATTCCGGGCTGGCAGCACATTGGCGACGAGGCCTGGCAGCAAATATCCGTCGATAACGTGGCGCGCATGATTCGCCGAGACTGGAATCACCCCAGCATCATTTTGTGGGGCGTGCGCATCAACGAATCAAGGGACAATCACGATTTCTATACGAAGACCAACGCTCTAGCTCATCGCCTCGATGCGACGCGGCAAACGGGCGGGATCCGCTACTTCCAATCCTCCGAATTTCTCGAAGACGTTTTCACGATGAACGATTTTGGTTTTCCCTTGCAGAAGCCCAACCATCCTCGCTATCTCAATACGGAATTCGTGGGGCACACTTATCCCACGAAGACGATCGATCAAGTCGAACGCTTGACCGAGCATGCCATGCGGCACGCGCGGATCCACAACCAACTCGCTTCCGATCCGCAGTATGCGGGCGGCATCGGCTGGTGCGCCTTCGACTACAACACGCATGGAGATTTCGGCAGCGGGGAAAGAATCTGCTACCACGGAGTGACCGATATTTTTCGCGAGCCGAAGCCGGCTGCGGGATTCTACAAATCGCAATGCGATCCTTCGGACGAAGTAGTGCTGGAGCCGGCATTCCACTGGGCGCGCGGCGACGAATCGATCGGATTCACAAAGGCGGTGGTGTGTTCGAACTGCGACCATTTGAAATTCTATATCGCAGGCAAACTGGTGGCGGAAACCGATCCCAACAAAACGGAATTTGCCCACTTGCGCCATGCGCCGTTTGTCGTTGATTTGGGCAGGGCCGTTGGCGATTGGGGCGATTTGCGGATGGAAGGCTATCTGAACGGAAAGCAAGCGATCGTGAAGACTTTATCCGGCAAGGGATTCGACCAAAAATTCGCGTTGCTGCCGGACGACACCCAGCTTAACGCGGACGGTGCGGATGCAACGCGTGTCGTTTTGCGCGTGACGGACGAATTTGGAGCCATCCGTCCATTTGCGAACGACGCGATCAAGCTGGAGCTTGCAGGGCCAGCGGAAATTATTGGGGACAATCCGTTTGCGCTGATTGGCGGGACGGGCGCGATCTGGATTCGAGCGAAAGAAGAGCCGGGCACGGTCAAGCTAACGGCGACGCATCCGTGGTTGGGCAAACAGCAGGTGAGTTTCGAAATTGCGGCCGCTTCTCCGGAATCGGTGTAGCTGTTGCGAAGAGCGGAAGAGGCCTACTGCGCTCGGAGGACGTGAGCCGCCATTGAAGCAGGATCAGAGATCGGAAGAAGGAACGGGGCTGGCGCCTTCGGCTGGCCGGCAAATGTAGATTTGCGGGATGAGCCCGGTTTCCCGCTGATAAGACTTGGCCATTTTTTCCTTAAATTCTCCGGCGTAGCGCGCGTCAACAAGATTGATGGTTGCGCCGCCGAAACCGCCGCCAGTCATGCGCGCACCGAAAACTCCCTTTTGCTGGTAAGCCAGATCGACCATTAAATCGAGTTCGCGGCAACTGACCTCGTAGAGATCGCGGAGGCTGCGATGGGATTCGGCCATGCGCTGACCAAAGCGCACGATGTCGCCGGAGCGAAGCGCCTCGGCGCTGTCGAGCACGCGGGCGTTTTCCGTGACGATGTGCAGAGCGCGCTTGTAGATAACGTCGGTGAGCAAATGACGATGCTGTTCCAGTTGATCGAGGCTGACGTCCCGCAAAGCGCGGATCCCGGGGAGAGCGGTGGAAAGGCGGCGGACGGCTTCTTCACAATCCGCGCGGCGGCGATTGTATTCGCTGGAAGCGAGTTCGTGCTTGACCATGGTGTTGCTAATCACCAGCTTGACGGAATCGGGAATCAGGAGGGATTCAAAGGTCAGCGCGCGGCAATCAAGCATAAGCGCGTGGTCCTCTTTGCCGTGCAAGGAAACGAATTGGTCCATGATTCCGACACGAGCGCCGACGAATTCGTTTTCTGCTTTCTGGCAAAGCTGTGCCAATTGGACGCGGTCAGGCGACCAGCCGGACTGATCGGCGAGAGCCAGCGCCGTGGCGACTTCGATTGCGGCGGATGAGCTAAGGCCCGCGCCCATGGGGACTTCGCTTTCGATGAGGAGATTCGCACCGCGCAGCTGAAATCCGGCTTTCTCGAGTTGAAGCGCGACTCCGATGGGATAGTCGCTCCACGTTTTCGAGGGCTGGAGCGACGGGGAGGACAAATCCGCTTCCGCTGCGGCGGAAAACTCCTCGGAGTAAATACTGAGATTACGATCCTGTCTGGGGCTGACACCGACCCAGCAATAAAACTCGATTGCAGCGGGCATGGCGAACCCATCGTTGTAATCGGTGTGTTCTCCAATCAGATTGACGCGCCCGGGGGCGCGGTAAACGTGAGGAGCCGCGCCGAATCTTGCGCGAAACCGCTCAATGATGTTCGCCCGTCTTGTCATTAATGTTTTCTAGGCAAGAGCAATCCCGGAAGAGAAAACAGGGCGCTACTCGGTAGACGAATTTGCAGCGCCATGATTTTTTCTACCAGAAAACCACTTTCAAAAGAAGCGTCGCGGCCATGGCAATCGTCCGAGTGATACTGGCCAAGCATCTCAAGAAGGCATACCTCCAAGGGACAACCGCATCAACTAGCAGCGCCCACTGCCAAGTTTCTTGACGAATTCGCGCTCGCAAGGCTGGGAGGGTACATGAGGTCGCGGCCTGCCGCAAGGGATTGTCCAGAGCAGGTTGATTGCGGGCAACTGGTGCGGGGGCTAGAATGGCCTGAAGAATGAAGAATAAATTTGATTCCGGGCGTAGAGAAAGGACGTTTGTTTCGCCACAAAAATGGTGGCGGCGATCGTGGCGCTCCGTCGGAAGCGTCCAAAAGCGATCGGGCGCGTTTCTCGCGATTGCAGCTGCCATCCTGATGAGTTTTTCAAGGGCGGCAGCATGCGAACAGAATCTTTCCGCTCGACAGTCAGACAACGTCACTATCGAAGGCACGATTCGGGACACCGCAGGCAAGCCAGTCGCAGACGCGGCCGTGATTCTGGCAGAGAAACAAAGTGCGAAGAAATTCGAGACGAAGACCACCGCAGACGGAAACTTCGTCTTCACTCTGGGTCAGGCCGGAACGTACACCGTGAGAGCCAGGAAAACCGGATTCAGTGATTCGGTCGCTGACTCGCTGGTGTTGTCGCTGGGCGAGAAGAAGCGCGTTGATTTGGTGCTACAGGCACCGCCATCTTTTACAGCGTCACCCGGCACAATGGAATTCAAGGACGAGCCGAGTTTCACGGTGGCAGGTGTAACCGATTGGAGCAATCTTGGCCTGCATGGGTCGGCGGCTAGTTCTAAGACAAGCGAATCGCTTGCTAAGGAAACGTCCGCGCTGAAATCCACTGAAGCGCAAGCAGCGCTCGTTGGCGGCTCGAGCAAGCGGTATCAGACGGCTTTGGCTTGCAGAGACAAAGGCGATTTTGCCGCGGCGCGTGAGGAGGTTCGCAAAACGCTTGCGAATGCAGACGACGCGGAAGGACATCGACTTCTAGGCGAACTTGATGAGCGGTTGAAGGAACCTTTGGAAGCGGTAAAGGAATATGAGCGTGCCGCCCGCATGGATCCTACCGAGCAGAATTATTTCGAATGGGGAACGGAGCTTTTGTTGCACAAGGCTGCCGAGCCCGCAGTGGAAGTATTTACGCGAGGATCCAGCGCGCATCCGAACTCGGCAAGAATGCGGACGGGGCTTGGCGCGGCTCTTTACGCGAGCGGCTCCTGGGAGGAAGCGGCGCGGTCCTTGTGTGCGGCATCGGACTTGCAGCCGGCGGACCCGGCTCCTTACCTCTTCCTCGGCAAAATAGAAAAGACGTCTCCCTCACCGCTCCCCTGCAGCGAAGAGAAACTCGCGCGATTCGCGCAGGAGCAGCCCGGAAACGCTTTGGCCAATTTTTATTACGCGATAAGCATCTGGAAACGCGAAAAAGGAACGGAAGACGGGGCGGGCTGGAAACATGCTGAAGACCTGCTTGAAAAAGCAGTTGCCATTGATCCGAAGCTTGACGAAGCGTACCTGCAGCTCGGAATCGTCCATTCCGCGGGAAGGGATTTCGAACAAGCCATTCGCGACTACAAGAAAGCAATTGATGTTAACCCGCGGCTGGGCGAAGCACATCGCGAACTTGGAATGATTTATCAACGAACAGGCGATAAAGCGAAGGCGCAACAGGAATTTGCCGCATATCAGGAAATCGAGAAGGCAGAAGCCGCCGAGAGGGAGCGCGAGCGGCGAGAGCTTAAACAGTTCTTGATTATTTTGAAGGGCCAGCCCGTGGCCACTCCACCTCGCTGAAGAATCTGGGCAAACTATTTGTCTTTGCTATTTGTTCTTGGGTTTGACTGCCGAGACGATGCCGCTGCCTTCGCGAATCGTGAGAATCTGATTGGCCTCGACTTGCGTGAAGCGCTCCAGCTTCTGCGTAGTGGGCCACTTCACTTCGATCAGATCCACTTTTTGCGCTTTTCCGATACCAAAATGCAGCCGCAAGTCGCTCTGGGACATGACGCTTGTTCCGCTGTGGACTTCATCCATTTGCGCGTGCTTACCGGTCACAACGCGGACGCGGGCGCCAATGGCGGTGCGATTGCATTTCGTTCCGACTAATTTTATCTTGATCCAATTCTGCTTGTTGCCTCCAGCGTTTCGAAGAAGCGAGGGAAAATCATTCATGTTCAAAATCAAGACATCGATGTCGCCATCGTTGTCGTAGTCGCCGAAGGCAGCGCCGCGGCTAGAGAAACGCTCGCTGATGCCGGGCCCCATTTCGGAAGAAACGTCCTTGAAGCGCCCGTCGCCGAGGTTTTTGTAAACAAGACGAGGATTTTTGAAAGTCTGGCCGGTCTCGTGGCCTTCAATTTCGGGATAGACGTGTCCGTTGATTTGGATTAAATCCTGCCAGCCATCGTTGTCGTAGTCGACGAAGCCGCAGCCCCAGGCGACATACTGATTGTTGATTCCGATTCCGGAGGAAAACGTGACGTCACTGAAAGTGCCGTCGGCATTGTTGTGGTACAGGTTGCAGGTATCGTCAGCAAAATTGGTCTTGAAAATATCGAACCATCCGTCGCAATCGTAATCGGCGACGCCTACGCCCATTCCGGCTTGTTCATGGCCATTCTCACTGTACGCGCAGCCGGCGATCACGGCGACATCGGTGAATGTTCCGTCGTGATTGTTGTGGAACAAGATGCTGGGCTGCGAATCGACAGCGACATAAATATCGGGCCAGCCGTCGTTATCGAAATCGTAGGAAACGGGAGTGATGGAATAGCGCGGGCCGGGTTTCAGAATGCCGGACTTTGCGGAAACATCGGTGAACGTGCCATCGCCGTTGTTGTGATAGAGAACGTTGGTATCGCCGGGAAGGCCGCGCGGGCCGCACATGGTGGGAATGCCTTTCCACTGGCAGACGGGAGGCTCTGTTGGTGAAGGAGTATTTTTCGGATCGAGCTTGATGTAATTGCAGACGAAAAGATCGAGAAAGCCATCGCGGTCGTAATCAAGCCACGTGCAACCGGCGCCCCAGCGGATTTCTTCGTTGTAGACACCTGCTTTTCGCGTGATGTCGATAAACGTCCCGTCGCCGTTGTTGTGAAACAGAATGTTGTGCCCCCAAAAACAGCAGAAAAGATCGTCCCAACCGTCATTGTCGTAGTCACCTACGCAGACGCCGGTTTGCCAGCCGGTGCGGGCGAGGCCGGATTTTTCCGTGACGTCAGTGAAAGTTCCGTCGCGATTGTTTTTGTACAAGTGAGACGTGGGAGCTTTGCCCGGCGGCCAGTCGGTGTTGAAGCGCGTTCCATTCGTCAGGTAGATATCGAGCCAGCCGTCGTTGTCGTAATCGAAAAAGGCGAGGCCGCTGCCTTTGGCTTCGATGATGTACTTTTTTTGATCGACGCCGCCCCAGACGTTTGGAGAATTCAGGCCGGCTTCCTTGGCCACGTCGACGAACATGACAGGCGAGGCTGCCGGCGGAGGAGCGGAAATGCCCGGTTTCGGCGCTTGAGGAACGGAAGCCGCAGAAGCTTCGAGGAGCAATGAGCGTTTCCATTTCCAGAGTGGACTTGTAAGCGCGTCCAGCAAGCGCAGTGCCGAGAAGAATCGAGGACGAACCGAGGAAGCGGCGGCGCAAGAGATTCATGGCTCGGTGATTTGTCCAGTCCGGGGATAGCTGCAGTCGAAAAATGGTCCAAGGGGTAAGCTAATTCTGTCGGGCAAATTGAGTTCTCGAAGTCTCATTGGCTCGCTGTCTTTTGCGTTATTTTGGGAAAAGGGCGCGGCACGATGCCGGCGCCTTCTTTTACAGCGATGATCCGATCGGCGGTGAGATTCGTCAGCTTGTCGACTTGGCCGCTCGGCCAAGTAATCTCCAGCGATTCAATTTTTGTGCGTTTGCCGAGGCCGAAGAGAATTCTTGGATCGCTTGCCGACATGTAGCTCATGCCGCCCTTCGATTGTTCGACGTGAACGAATCCTTCCGAAGCGAGTTTGAGTGAAGCGCCGATGCCGTCGCGATTCGACTTCGTTCCGATCAGCAGAACTTCGAGCCAGTGATTCTGGTTGCCACCGTCGTTGCGGAGCAGTTCGGGATAATCGCCGCGATTATTGATGGCGATGTCGATGTCGCCATCGTTGTCGTAGTCGGCGGTAGCGATGCCGCGTCCAGCAATGGGGCGCGAGAAGTCAGGGCCGAGGGCGTCGGAAACTTTTTCAAACTGGCCTTTTCCTAAATTGCGGAACATGAGCAAGGGTTCTTTGTAACTGACTTCGCTGTGATAGAGCTGCACGTTGTCCAGCATGGCGCCATTTAATTGCACGATGTCTTCCCAGCCATCGTTGTCGTAATCGAGAAATTTCATCGAGACGCCGCTTAGCAGAATGGCTTTGTTGCCGATGCCCGAGCGATAGGTGTAGTCGTCGAACGTTCCATCGTGATTGTTGTGGTAGAGACGGTTCAACTCGAAATCCAGGTGCGTGACGTAAACATCGAGCCAGCCGTCGCCGTCAACGTCCGCCGCATCAATCCCCATGCCGGCTTCGTAGCGACCATCTTCGCTGGCGGCCAGTCCGGAGACGAGAGAGACATCCTGAAAGGTTCCGTCGTGTTTGTTGAGAAAAAGAAAGTTGGGCCAGGTGTCGTTGGCGATGGCGATATCAGGCCAGCCATCGTTGTTGAAGTCCGCGAGCACCACACCCATGCCCTTCGATTCGGGTTTGCCGACGCCGGAGGAATCGCTTACGTCGGTGAAGGTTCCGTCGTGATTGTTGTGGTATAGCTTGGTCTTCTGGCCTTTGTAGTTGCCCGGATTGCAGTAAGAGCGGTAGCCGGGGCGGCGTTCTCCGCACCAGAGATTTGTTTTCGGCGTCCACTCGATGTAATTGGTGACGACAAGATCGAGCCAGCCATCTTTGTCGTAGTCAAACCATCCGGCGCTGGTGGACCACCCCCCTTCGTCGGCGACACCGGCCTTTGCGGTGACGTCCGTGAACGTGCCGTCTCCATTGTTGTGATAGAGAATGGCGCGGCCGTAGCCGGTGACGTAAATATCGGGAAAGCCGTCGTTGTCGTAATCGCCGACGGCGACGCCTTGGCCGTAGTGCCCCACCCCGGCGAGCCCGGCTTTTTCCGTGACGTCGGTAAATGTTCCGTCGCCATTGCTGCGGTAAAGCGCGGAACGCAAGGGATGCGCGGGCTTGTAGGCGTCGGTTTCGCCCGATTGCACGAAGAAGAGGTCCATCAAGCCATCCTGGTTGTAGTCGAGCCAGGCGACGCCGGTACCCATTGTTTCGAGATAATATTTTTCTTCGGTTTGCGTGGAGTCTTGCAGAAAAGTGATTCCCGCTTCTTTTCGGACGTCAGTGTAGCGGACGGCGATGCGGGAGTCCTGCGGCTTAGGAGCTTGCGAGGCAAGGGACTTCTGCAGGAAAGCCACGCCGATCGCGGCAGCCAGCGCCAGGATTGCGCTGCACACGCTGACGAGAAACCGTTGCCTGCCTGCCTCCGGTTTTTTTTCCATTCCAAGCTTGTCTCGAAAGTGTTCGTTCCGTCAGCAGCGGGGCAATCACGCTCGCAAAACAGCGCAAGGATGAAGCGCTTAACGCATTCTAGCCCTGGGTATGCACGCGTTCAACCGCAAGTTTCCGCCAGTAAATTCAGAGAGTTCGGTCCGCGAGTGAAAACGCCAGTTGAAGCAGTTGCATTCTTGCCGCCATTGGCATGGGCTCTCGAATCGTGGAGGGCACTTCAGGCGCTCGGGACAATGCTTCTTCGATGCGATTTAGATCGAAGCCGCCGGTGGCGGAGCTGCCCTTAAAGCGATTCAGCACTTCACGTGCCTTGGCGATCTCTCCCGTTTGATAATAGAAAACGCCCAGTGTCGAATAACTGCCCGGCCATTCCGGCAGCAAATCCACGGCGCGTTCGAGATCTTGTTCGGCCTGCGGCGTCTTGCCTTCCAGAACGGAGACAAGTCCCAAGCCCCAAAAGATTTTTCCCGAGCCGGGAATCCGCGCGAGACCTTTGTGCAATGTCTCTTCCGCCCCGGCGGAATTGTTCTCGCGCAGTTGGACCATGGCGAGCGAAAGGTAATACTGATCGTTGTCGGGATTGCGCTTGATCGCATCCTGGAAAATTTCGGAAGACCGGGCGCTCTCTCCGAGATGCGCGTAAATATCTCCAAGCAATGCGAGGAACGAGCCGTCTTGCTGGCCCTGCTGTGAGACTTGCTTGGCAGTTTCGAGCGCCAGCGGATAAGCGCCTTTGCGGAAATACGCGTCAGCCAGATCGAATTTCACGTCATCGGAATCGGGATTCGCGGCAAGGGCGGACTGAAAATGCTGGATGGCGTCGTCGTACAAACGATAGCGCGCGAGAAGTACACCCACTCCGGTGTTCGTCCGGTAGTCGCCAGCGCTCAATTGATCGAGTTGCGCGATTATCTTTCGGGCTTCATCAGGATTTCCAAGTTTCAGATACGTTTCCGCCAGCAGATAGAGATTCTGCGGCTGGTCGGGGTGTTTGCTGACCTCTTCGGTCAGCTGAGTCAAGTCCAGTTGAGCGCGGTTCTGGCTGGAAAGGCTGGAGCGATTGTCCACGTAGTCGAAAAGATGCTGATAGGGATAGGGACCCGGGGGTGCATTTTTCGAGAGCGTTTGAAAAACGCTCAGATCTCGCTGCGCCGCGTCCATCTGATGAAGGCTGCGCTCCACCATAGCAAGTTTGTAGTATCCGGCGGCAGGTTCGCGACTCAGTTTGACGTATCGCCGCAGAAGGTCCGCCGCCTCCGTGAATTTCTTGTTTTCGATGCGGAGATTTGCCAATTCGAGCATGGCTTCGGGAAGATCAGGGTTCGAGCGCAGAGCTGCCTGCAAGAGTTCTTCGGCCTTCGCGTGATTTCCCTGGTGTTCCTCGATATATCCCATGTTGAACAAACAGGAAGCGTTGTGAGGGTCCTGCTTCAGGCCCGCCTCAAAATATTTTCTGGCTTCGTCGAATTGTCCAAGATGCCGGTAAGAGAGACCCATGAACGTATAGGAGCGCGGGGAGGGATCCAGTTCGATCAAAGACTTGAACTCTTCGATGGCCTTTTCCGCTTTTCCTGACATGAAATAACTTTCGCCCAGCGCTGCGCGCAGATCGGCTCGTTGCGGAGCGATCTTCAAACCGGATTCAAGAAGAGGAATGGCGTCTTCGAAATAATTCTGCGTCATGCTGACGCGCGCCAAACGAAAAATGATGTCGGTATTTTGAGGGGCAAGCTTATGGGCAGCCACGAGCAAATCCAAGGCATCCAGCGACCTGTTTTGCTCCTGGTAGGCCTGGGCCAGGAGGGAAAGAGTTTCGGTGGAATCGGGTTTCAGTTTCAGCGCGCGATTCAAAACCAGCTCCGCTTTGGCGGTGTCACCGCTACGCAGATAGACGAGGCCGAGGTTGTAGAGGATTTCCGGAGTTTCCGGTTTGAGCGCGTTGGCCTTTTCCAGTTCGCGCTGAGCCGCGCGGTACTGTTTCTCTGAAGCGAGCAACACGCCCAGCGTGAACTGCAATTGCACGTCGTCTTTGTTTTCGGCGGAAAGATCGTCGGCTAACTTCAACCCTTCGGCGGTTCTACTTGCTCGCAGGTAAGCGCGAATCAAGTTGGAGCGCGTGGCGACGTCTGCAGGGTGAATACGCTGGAAGCGCAAAATGGCCGCTGCCGGCGAACCTCCGGCCATCAAGAGAAGCCCCAAATTATAGTTGGCATCGCGATTGCCCGGTTCGAGAAGCAGGACCTTCTTGAATTCCTTCTCTGCCAAATCGAGTTTATTCTGCGCGATGTAAAGGCTCCCGAGATTATTCAGCGTCCTGGTGGAGTTAGGCTTGAGCGTCAGCGCCTTCTCATAGGCACCAAGGGCATTTGCAAAGTCTTTTTCGTCGGTATAAATAATCCCCAAGAGGTTGTAGCCTTCAAGGCTGGAGGGATTCTTCTCAAGCTCCTCCTGCACTTTCTTTTTTGCTTCCTCGGAGGAACCCTGGCGAAGCAGTTCCTCGGCTTCCTGAAGAAGCGGCGAAATCTGTGAAGTTTGCGCGGCATTGCCGCGGCTGGGCTTGGTTTGCTGCGCAAAACCGTTCGCGGGAACGATCACCAGAAGTAGCGCAAGAATGAGGCGCAGTTGTGGCGAGCCGGCAACGAAAACCAAGGGACGCCGAAAGGACGCGCCGCTAGACATTCCCAACCTTCCTCCGAGTGCGTTCCAGCTCAGCCGATCAAAGGTCAATTTAGCATCCCCAGCGCTTGCTGAGCCAACTTGTGCTCCGGTTGTAGACGAAGCAGCTCCAGCAACACCTGCCTGGCCTTTTCTTTATCCTTCAGCAGGATGTAGAGGCGCGCCAGATTGAGATAGGCTTGGTCATAGTTCGGCGCCAGACGAATGCAAGTCTTGAATTCTTGCTCTGCCTCGGGATAATTTTCTCGCCGCACAAACAGGACGCCCAGGTTGTTGAGCGCGTCGGGATAGTCCGGACGCAAGCTCACTGCCTTTTCCAGAAAACTCGATGCGCGTTCGAGCTGGTTCTGCCGCGCATAGAGCATTCCCAGGCTGTAGCTCACCTCCGGATTGTCAGATTCGATTTCAAGCGCGCGGCTCAGAAGGTCCTCTGCCTCCTGAACCGATCCTTGACGCCGGTAGAGATTTCCGAGGTTCAACAGCGCCGTAACGTATCCGGGCCTCAGCGACAAGGATTGCTGGAAGTTGCGGATGGCCTCATCCGCGTGGCCTTCCTGGCCGGCCACCATCCCAAGATTGTTCCAGGCCTCCGGATAATCGGGGCGCAGCTTGACGGTCTTCTCGAGATATCGCCTTGCGTCCGGCAACGCGTTTTTCCGCAGGTAGAGCGTTCCCAGGTTGTAATAGGCCTCAGGTTCTTCCGGTTTGATTGCAATAACTTGCTTGAAAGAAGCCGCGGCCTGGTCGAGATAGCCGCGCTGAAACATCGCCACTCCATACGAAAAATCGTTGCGCTGAAAGACGTCTTGATACAGCGTGCCTTCGAACGGCAGCGCCCGCCGCAAGCGTGCTTCGGCAGTTCCCGGCACGGATTTTACGTCCTCCGCAAGCCGTTCGGGATTCACTGGACCCTGGTACACCTTGACAATGAGTCCATCCGCATTGAGGAGAAGAGACAAGGGGAGAGGGAGATCTCTTCGCCGATCAAAAAGGTAGCGATAAATAATATTGTAAATTCCAGCCACATCCGGCGTACCGAGCAGGATCGGGAAAGAGATCCCTTCCTTATTGACGAACGATCGCACAGCTGAGGAATCTCCAGAGTCATCGAGGTTGATGCCCAATACGCGCACACCTGCACTCGCGAGAATCGACTGGCGCTTCTGGAAAAGACGCAACTGCTCGACACAAGCCGGCGAAGCCGTCGTCCAGAAATGGAGAATCACAAATCCGCTGCGGAACGACCGAAGGTCCAGCATATTTCCCGCAGTGTCGGGAAGCGAAAAATCCGGAGCGCCCAGGGGCTCGATCAGCCACGTCTCGGCTGCCGAAGGCAACCTCTCCGGTTTTTGATTGTCGTTTGCCACTTCATGAGGCAAAGGCGCAGCCGTAAAGGGTTTCGCCGCAAAATTCGCAGAGCCTTCCTCAATCTCTATCCGGCGGTTTACGGGCACGCGCTCCAACACCTGATTCAGCCCGCTGGGCCAGCGAATCGTCGCGCGAACGGTTCCCTCCGCTTTTCCGACGCCAAAGAAGAGTTCCTTGGTGTGCTGGGATAAAAACCCGGAACCAGCTTGCAGATATTTCGTTTGCCGGCGTCCTTCGGCTTCCACCGTCACTGCGGTTCCAATGGCATCGCGGTTGCTCTTTTTCCCGTGCAATCGAAATGCAATCGAGTTGCCGATACCCGGCATCGCATTCCGCAATATCCTGACCTGCGGCCCATTCCGGTTTTTGAGAATCACTTCCAATCGCCCGTCATGGTCGACGTCGGCAAGCGCGAACGATCGGCTATCGTCGCGAACGTCCAATCCAGAAATGCCCGAGATGTCCGAGAACGTCCCATCGTGATTATTCACACAAAAAACATTTCGCTCATAACCATTCCAGGAGGCATCCGACCGGATCAGCTCATTGATGGCATTCCACCCGAGCTCGTAATTCACAGCGGGCGTTGGACTCTGCGGCGAATTCGCCACGACCTGCCGCCAGAAAAAACTTGAAACCTCGCCGGCGTCCCGACCGGAGGCGCTTGGCCCTGAAATGTAACCGTTCGCAACATACAAATCCGGATAGCCGTCGTGGTCAAAATCCCAGGCATCCGAGGACCACGCCCAGCGCCCCACGTCCACTCCCGCCGCTTGGCCTACGTTCTGAAACTTTCCATTTCCTAAATTCCGATAGAGCGAATTGCCGCGCGCGTGCTGGCGATACAGAGCGCGAACGGCCTCCGGTTCCTTTTCATGAAAACGTTTTTGTTCGGAAACGCGTATGCCGGCGGAAGACCACATGTTCGAAACGTACACGTCCTGCTTCCCGTCGTTGTCAAAATCGAACCAGCTTGCGCTCATCCCCGCGCCGACGTCCTCAACGCCTGCTTCCGCGGAAACCACAGTGAATTTCCCGTCGCCGTCGTTGCGGTAAAGATTGTTTCGACCGAAATCGTTGGCCACGTACAAATCCGGAGCGCCGTCGGAGTTGAAGTCCCCCCAGGCGCACGCGAAGCTGTAGCGGTCGTTATCCAAGTTCAATCCCGCGGCGTCGGTGCGATCCTGAAAGGTTCCATCCCCTTCGTTGTGAAGCAAAAAATTCGGAGGCCCATTCCGGGCTTCGAAATAGGGAGCGGGATAGTGGTATTGGTCAAGCCCGAGGTAGTAGCTGTAGAGGCAGAAATAAATATCAAGGCGGCCATCGCGGTCATAGTCGGCGGCAGCCGCGTGCGTAAACGTCCCTTGCGGCGGCCGCGCGAAACGAAATGCATCGCGTTTCAGCAAAAACTTTCCGTTCCCTTGATTCAAGAAGAGCAGAGGCCCGCATCCACAAACCACCAGAAGATCCTGCAGCCCTTTGTTCTCAAAATCCGCGAAGAGCGCGCAAGCCGTGCCGTCCAACACGCCCACTCCTGCCTTTTCCGTCACGTCTTCAAACGTTCCATCGCCACGATTGTGATACAGCCTGTTCGGTAGTCCAGGCGGCTGGCAGACGTACAAATCATCCAGTCCATCGTTGTCGAAATCTCCCGCCGCCACGCCATTGTTGCCGTAGATGTCCAGGCCGCACGCCCCGTCCAAGACGGTGCGCCAATAATCGACTCCATGGAGCATCTGCTTTTTGTACGAATCCGTTGCGCCAAGCGCCTGAGAGGTTACGTCGATGAATATCGGCGCGCGCGCCCGGCACAGAGTTTCCTGTGTCGCTTCCCAGCGGCGAACTTGCCATCCGTTCGCTTGATCCAGCGACCACTGTGTCTGCCATTCCCCGATATGCTCTTCGCGTTTCTTGTCGGCAGCCGTGCCTGCGAGGTCATAGCGAATCTCAACGCGAAGCACTGACGAAGATCCAGCAAGTTCTTCGATCCCCGTAACTTCAAATTCCGCCGTGTCCACGCGCGTCATCGATGCCAGGTATGTCTTCATCTCCTGAAGAAAGCGCTCCCGGCCAGGTACGATCGTGTCGCCAAATCCTCTTTGAAATACTTCGATTCCATACTCCGAATGCAGGCTCTTCTGCCGAATCGGAACCAGCGAGCACGCTTCGAGCGATGCGTCCAGAAATTTCGCCAAAACCCCGAGAGCAGGCGTGCCCGTCTTGAGAGCTCGGCTCCATTCGTCGAGGAGCCGCATGATTTCAAATGCGTACTTCTCCGTGACGTACTCGTCCGCTCCCGGAGCAACCTTTAGCAGCAAATCATCGAGCGGAGATTTCGCCGGATAATGAGGCGTGATTCGAAAATCGGCAAACTCGGGAGGAAGGGCAGGTTCGCCCCGAGTTTCCCGTAGGAACGATTCGAACGCCCGCGTGTGGAGAGGCGCTGCAGAGAAAAGCACTGGCGCCCAGCGCATTTTGCTCAGGAAAGCGCGTCGCGAGAACTGCTGCTCATCATCTTTCCTGCGCGCCATTCTCGATTGTCCCCGCCGCGATCGCTCGGCCTTCGCATGCTAGCATCGAGGCGAAGATGTTCCAAAGGCTAACCCGCCGGCTTTGCATCCGCAGAGGTTGCTGCAAGTTGCAAATTGAATCGTCCGAAGTGTGACCTCCAGAAACTCGATCAGGGTTTTTCCACGGGCGCGGGGCCTGAAGATTCACGCAAAATCAGCTCAGCCGGAATCGAGTATTCTCTTCCTTGTGGACTTGCGGAACAGGAGAGTTCATGTAAAGCATCCGCGGCCATCTCGCCCAGCATGTCCCTGTGGATATCCACGGTCGTTAAGGAAGGATTGCTGTACTCCGCCAGGCGCGTGTTGTCAAAACCCGTGACGGAAATATCCTGCGGCACGCGGCAGCCGCCTTTTAGTAGTCCCTTGATCACGCCCACGGCGGTCAGGTCATTCACGGACATCACCGCAGTAGGCCGAGGCGATAGCTTCGCGATATGCAAGCCCGCCGCTAATCCGCCCTCGAAGCGCAAGTCTCCGTGAACGATCGGTCCGGGTTCCAGTCCCACATCGCGCATGCATTTTTCGTAAGCTTCCAGCCGCGCCAGGTTGGACTTCAGTTTTGCACGGCCTGCAATGAACGCAATGCGCCGATGACCAGACTTATGCAGAGTATTCGACGATTTGCTTGATTCCCGAAAAGTAGTCGATGCGCAGCTTGCTGACGTAGCCGCGAACGGGGGCGAGATCAAGAAAGGTGACGGCAATCCTTCTGCGCTCGAATTCCAGAATAAGCCGCGAACTGATTTCCGACGTCATGATCGCCACGCCGCGCACGTTGTGCTCCATCATGCGTTCCGCCGCCTCGCGCGTTCTCCGCGGATCATAATTCGTATCGCTGAGAATGGCGTCG
This sequence comes from uncultured Acidobacteriota bacterium, assembly GCA_963718785.1. GTDB lineage: Bacteria > Acidobacteriota > Terriglobia > Acidiferrales > UBA7541 > Acidiferrum. Next base: position 1,468,280 of record CAVQZW010000002.1, read on the forward strand.
TACCCCAATTGCCGTGCGCGCGTTTCGAAACTCTTGATCACTTCGGGGAAGAAGGGGTTCACGATGTCGGACACAATGATGCCGAGAGTGCGGCTGTCCCGCGAAGCCAGGTGGCGCGCATGAGCGTTCGGAAAATATCCGAGGCGCTTAACAGTTAACAGCACCAGGCGATTTGTGTGCGTGCCCACTTTACCGGTCTTGTTCAAGACGTTGGAGACCGTGGCGGTAGACACACCTGCGGCTTTGGCCACATCCCGAATGGTTAACCCCATAGTGCCAGCATGAGCTGTCCTCGACCCATTTCTAAGCTACAGCATAACCTTGGCAACGAGAAATCCTGCACCTGCGCCGAGTATAAATCAAAAATAATGCTTGACAACATGCAAATTACCGTGATATTTGCCAGGTTAAGCGGTTAAGTGCTTTGGGGTCGCCTAATTGGGGTTGTGCGATTTACGTCCATTCCGTGCAATGGCTTTCTCCAATAGACAGACCTCTGTTGTGGCGCGTGGCAACGGTTTTCATAGGCCGATTTGTTCGATGCTTGCATCGAACTTGATGGCAAACCGTTGCAAACATTAGGGTTATCGTCCAAGGGCTTGGCCCGGAAGGTAGCCTGCGCTTGGGGTGACCCGTGAATTACGGCGCTGTGCTCGTTCTTAGGAGGAAGTTCATGAAGCGATTGACAGGTTTAGGGTTGCTCGGGCGGGCATTCTTGGGAATGACCGCCGTCTGCGTTCTTACGCTCTTGTGCGTTTCGCCGCTCCGGGCGCAAGTGGACGCTGGCTCCATCTTGGGGACCGTCACCGACTCCTCTGGTTCAGCTGTCCGCGGAGCCACGGTCACGCTCGTCAACGAAGGCACGAGCGCTACTATCTCTGCCCCCACCGGGCCGGACGGTGCGTACAAATTTACGCCTGTCAGGATTGGCAGCTACAAGATTACCGTCACTTTCCAGGGGTTCGAGACGGCAGTACGGACTCATGTCAACGTTAACGTAGGTGAGAGCGTCGTCGCCGACTTCAGTCTGAAGCCCGGTAACGTGACAACGACTGTCGAAGTCACTGCCGCTGCTCCCGTGCTCCAGTCTCAAGACGCTTCGCTCGGCCAGGTAGTGGACTCGCGTAGCGTCAATACGCTTCCTCTCAACGGGCGAAATTTTACTTTCCTGGCCCAGCTTGCCGCCGGCGTCAACACGCCCCAGGCGGATACCCGCGGGAACGCAGCCAGTGGAGCTTTCTCGGCCAACGGCCTTCGCCCGGCGCAGAATAATTACCTGCTCGACGGTATCGACAATAACTCGGACACTGTGGATTTCCTCAATGGCACCAACTTCGTTGTGCTGCCCCCGGTCGACGCCGTCTCCGAGTTCAAGGTTCAGACCTCGGACTTCAGCGCCGAGTTTGGCCGCTCCGGCGCCGCTGTTCTCAACGCCACCATCAAGTCAGGGACCAACGAGTTCCATGGAGACGTCTGGGAGTTTTTCCGAAACGATAAACTCGATGCCGCTGATTTTTTTGAAAACCAGCATCAGGTTCCCAAGGGCGAACTCCGTCAGAACCAGTTCGGCTTCACCGCCGGTGGCCCTCTCTACATCCCGAAAGTATTTAACGGCAAAAACAAAGTGTTCCTCTTTGGCGACTATGAAGCACTTCGCAGGGTTCAGGGAACGATTCTGTCTGGCTCGGTTCCCAGCAGGGCAGAGCGCAACAGCGGTTACACCAACTTCCAGGATCTTATCGCCGCTCAAACGGGCACAGTCACCGACGCTTTGGGCCGCACTATGCCTGTCGGCACTGTGTTGGACCCCGCGACCACACGTCAGCTCTCTCCTGGAGTCTTTGTCCGCGACCCCTTTGGTACCTGTGCCAATGAGCCCGCCAATTTCGTTTATACAGTCGCGGGTTGCAACCTGAACATGATTCCTGGTGGGCGGTTGGATTCAAATGCCATCAAGCTGTTGAACCTCTATCCGTTTCCCACAACCGATGCGGCTGGGTCACTTTTCTCCAACTTCGCCAATTCACCAAAGCTGTTTGAACACTCCAACGCGTTCGATACGCGAATGGACATCAACTTCAACGAGAAAAACCAGTTATTCTACCGATTCACGCTAAAGGATGATCCGCAATTCATTCCAGGCATCTTCGGGGGCGTGGCAGATGGCGGCGGTTTCCAACAGGGGACGCAAACCGCGATCGCAGAACAGAGCGCCCTCGGCTATACGCATACTTTTTCTCCCACCCTGATTAACGAGGTTCGTGCTGGGTTGAATTACCTTCGCACTTCACGGTATTCGCCCTCCGCCAACGATCTCACCGACATCCCGTCACAGTTTGGCATTCAGGCAATTCCCCAGCAGAACCTGAATGGCGGCCTTCCCGCCTTTGGCATCAACGGGCTGTCCACTTTGGGCAGCAACGCTTTTCTGCCTTCGGACGAAGTCACTTCCACTTTCCAACTGACTGACAGCGTCACCAAGATCTACGGCAAGCACACCTTCAAAATGGGTTTTGAGTGGCAACACGTCAAGTTCTCCACGCTTCAGCCGCCCTGGTCGCGCGGTGAGTTTGATTACAACGGCGACTACACCGAAATCCCCACAATTGACAGTGGCAATACAGGCCGCGTGGACTTTTTGCTGACACCGACCGCTTCGAGCGTTCCGGGCGGCGTCAACTTCGTCGGCGGCAGTAGTGAAGTCTTCGTCTCCAATATTTCGCTCACCGACAACGGGAAAAACTACTACGGCGGTTACGTCAACGACGATTGGAAGATAACGCCTAAATTGACTGTGAACCTCGGTGTTCGGTATGACTTCTTCGGCCTGGTCCTTGAGCACCACGCCAACCAAGCCAATTTCGTTCCAACTGGGGCTCCAACCGGTGGACCCCTGTACATCATCCCGGAGGGGCCAAACGCCAACAATCTATCCACTGGCTGCCCGCTCTGCTTTACGAACTTGCTGGCCACCGATGGTATTGGACTTAGCATCACAAATCAGTACGGCAAGGGCCTTGGCAATTCTCAAAAGAACAATTTTGCTCCACGCATAGGAATCGCTTACCAAGTCACACCCAAGCTCGTTGTTCGTTCTGGTTTTGGGATCTTCTACAACGGCTTCGAAAATCGTGGGTTTTCTCCGAACCTGGGCGAGAATTATCCATTCCAGTTCAATTTCTCCTTCGGCTCGCCGAACGACGTGACTCCGATCAGTGCAAATACGCCGTTTGCCGGTTGTGCAACCGCCGGTCCAGGCGGAACAGCCACGTTTGAAGCTGGATTTTCTTGCACTCCGCTCAGTCCGCTCCTGGTTACAAACGCGCAGGGCCTAGGATTGCGGGGCATTCAATTCAACTACAACACTCCATATACCATGGGCGCCAATCTCACCGTCCAATATCAGTTGACGCCGACGATGTCCGTGCAGGCCGGCTACGTGACTACGCTGGCTCGCCATCTGGAGTCTTTTCCAAACTCCAACAACCCCACGTCCATTGCTGCTTCCGGCACACCGGAAAGCACTCTCGTGCCATTTCCAGATTTCGGCTTTGGCTCCAGCTACGCAGCGACTGCCGGCATGAGCGCTTACCATTCGCTGCAAACCAAAGTTGAGAAGCAGTTTTCGAACGGGCTGAACTTCCTGTTCACCTATACCTGGGCCAAGACGATGTCCGACGCCGGTGACTTGCTCAACGGCGGCAGCATAGCTGGTTACCGCGCGCCTAGCGTTCCTGGTCTCGGCATGCCATTCGACTACGGCTTGGCGAGTTTTGATGTCCGGAATGTGTTCCATTTCAGCGGCAGCTATGAGCTTCCTTTTGGCAAGGGCAAGCACTTCATGTCCGGAGCCAGTGGGGTACAGGACAAACTGGTCGGAGGTTGGAGCGTTAACTGGAGCACCACTCTCCAGGGTGGCCAGCCAATTTCCTTAAGTTGCCCAACCGGTACGGCCTCCAACCTCGGTTGTGGCGCTCTGTATACCGGACAACCGTTGAAACTGGGGCTGCACGACGATGCGAATGGGCTCTTAAGCTGGTTTGGGAATCCTGGAGCCTTCACTCAGCCTTGTGTCCTAGGCGCTGGTGGCCCGCAGGCCGGTAAACCCTATGCAAGCTGTGTTCCGCTAACGGGCGCTGCTGCACTGGGCGGCATTACGCAAGTGCCAGGACCTGGTTTCCACAGGCTGGACTTCTCCGCCTTTAAGGCGATTCCCATCAACGAACGATTCCAACTGCAGTTCCGCGCAGAAATCTTTAACATTTTCAACCACCCGAACTTCAACGCGCCCGGGTTCGGCGGGAATGGCGTTGTCTCTATCTCCGGGTCGACCAATTTCGTCAATCCTTCAACCTTCGGTGAAATCGGATCCACTCGCGATGATCCTTACGATCCGCGCCAAATCCAGTTTGCTTTGAAGCTGGTTTTCTAACCCAGCTTCACCCCCTCCCCGTAGAGCGCGCGTCGAGGGCGCTTTACGGGGATCCCTTTTTTGCCTGTGCTTTGCCCCTCTAATCGTCCAGTGATAACCTAAAACCGCCGTGGGCATCGGAAGCCATTCCATCAAGACTATACTTTTCATTTTCTTGGCGTGCGCGTCCGCGGTGCCGGCACGCGCCGGCCAAGACCAGCAGGTCCACCAGGAATTCCAAGCCGCACTCGCTCAATATGACTCCGGACACTACGCCGAGGCCGCGGCAAAGCTGGAAGTCCTGCTGAAGCAGGTCCCGGAGAGCTTCGACGTTCACGAACTCTTGGGCTTGGTCTATTCGGCGCAATCTCAGGACGCTAGCGCGAATGCCCATTTGGAGAAGGCCGTCCGGCTGAACCCCAATTCTGCCCCCGCACGGACCAATCTCGCTGCAAACCTTGTTCGCCTGGGAAAACTCGATCGTGCGGGCGAGCAATTCAAGAAAGCTGCCGAGCTTGCCCCACAGATCTTCGACACGAACCACAATCTGGCTGAGTTCTACGTGCAATCTAAAAAGATTGCCGACGCCGTGCCTTACCTTGAGCGCGCCGAGCGCATCGATCCGTCCTCCTATGACAATGGATACGATTTATCTCTCGCCTATCTTCTCTTAGGGCGGCTTCCCGAGGCTCGCCAGCAAATCCAGCTACTACTAAAACTCAAGAACACTGCCGAACTGCACAACCTGCTCGGGGAAGTGGAAGAAAAGGATGGGAAGTTCGTACAAGCCGCGAATGAATTTGAGCTTGCCGCCCACGCCGATCCCAGCGAGAGCAACCTGTTTGATTGGGCCAGTGAACTCCTTCTCCACCGGACGCTCGGACCGGCGATTGAAGTCTTCCAGGACGCCGTTCAGCGCTATCCGGCTTCGCCGCGGCTGGCGATCGGGCTTGGGATGGCTCTGTATGCCCATGGAAATTATGATGACGCCGTCAAATCGTTGCTTCGGGCCGCGGACCTAAACCCTTCTGACCCAAGCTGTTACCTGTTTCTATCCCGTGCCTCCGACAGTTCACCGAGCCAGGCCGACGAAGTCATCCAGCGGTTCCGGCGCTTCTCGGAACTCCAGCCGCGCAATGCACGGGCTCTCTACTATTACGCGATGAGTTTGTGGAAGGGAAAACGGGCCCAAGATCCGAGCCTGGATCTCCACCAGATTGAATCACTTCTGAAGAAATCTCTCGATCTCGATCCAAAGCTGGCCGAAGCGCATCTGCAACTGGGCAATCTCTACTCTGATCAGGGTGAGTATGTCGCGGCCATCCCGGAGTATGTGCGGGCCCTGGAGCTGAGCCCCGATCTTGGCGACGCCCACTACCGCTTGGGGCAGGCTTATGTCCGCACCGGCAAGAAGGACGCAGCCCAGGAGCAGTTTCAGGTTTCTCGGAAAATCAACGAAGAGAAACTGGCCGAACTAGAAAAACAAAGGGCGGAGATTCGCCAATTTGTCTACGCGGCGAAAGACTCCCCGTCGGCCAAGCCTTGAGCTTGGCACGACCCGATGTGGGGGCTAGAAAGGGCGCTGTATTTAACCGAGTGGTTAAATACAAAGCCTCTCCTTGACGATCCAGACCCCGTCGAAGTAGTGCTCGGCGTGCCTCGATCTGCCATTTGTGGCGATACTTGACATCCAGAGAGCCGCAGCGTAGCTTACGCTAAGCATTGCGTTTACAATGACCTGCCAATCATCTCCGCGGTTGCAAGTGGCGCAGAATTCGGCCCGTGTGTCGCCGAACAGGTTAAACGATTCAGCTCTTAGCTCCCTGGAATTGGCCCGACGGCTGGCTTTCACGCGCCGGGAGTTTCTGCGAAGCGCGGCTGGAGTCAGCCTGGGCGGCACCCTGCTCGGCACCGGAATGCTGGCCCGGGCCGGCGTTCCCCAAAAGAAAAGGAAAGTCGTCGTCATCACCTTCGGGGGAGGCGCCCGCGACCAGGAAACGTTTGCGCCCGAAGGCCAGGAGAATATTCCGCACCTGATGAAGGAACTGATTCCTCAGTCCACGTTCTTCACGCAGGTCATAAACCGCGGAATTCTTGGCCATTACGTTGCCACCGCCAGCCTTGCTACTGGAGTCTACGAAACCATCAACAACTTTGCGTCTCTTCCACCGGAACATCCGACGGCGTTCGAATACTTTCGCAAGGATCTAAAACGCCCGTCGTCCGATGCCTGGGTTGTCGCGCCAAGCAACGGCTTCAATCATATCGGCGAGAGCAATCATCGCTCGTACGGCGCGGGTTTAGGCGCGCGCGTGATTTTGCCCAAACATCTTTTGACGGCGGCAACTTCCGGAGGCGCAGATTATGAACATCTTTTGCGCGACAACTATGAAACACCCTTTTACGCCCCGGAGCTTGGTGGAGGCGAATTTGAATTGCAGCAGTTGGAGATGCTGTTGAAGCTTTCCGTGGACGACTTCAAAAAACATGCGCTCACTCTTTCCAGTCCCGATGAGCTTTCCGTGTACATCACGCGCCAGCTGATGCGGCAACTCGCGCCAAGCCTACTGTGGATCACGCTGCATGACATAGACATCGCTCATGCCGGTGCCTATTCGCTTTACATCGATGGGATTCGGCGCACGGACCGGCTTTGCGCTGAGCTTTGGAAAACAATTCAGAAAGAGCCGGAATACGCGGGCAACACGACACTTTTCATTTTGCCGGATTTTGGCCGTGACTCGGATGAAGATTCCGGGGGCAACGGGTTTCAGCATCACCGCACGGGCGATGCGCTCTCGCGCACCACTTGGATGATGGCGATGGGCGCAGGCGTGAGAGAAGGCATCGTGATTGATCGGCCGCTGGATTCCACCGATCTGGTGCCATCTCTCGGTTCTATCCTCGGATTTTCCGCGGCGCTGGCGCAAGGCAAGCCCATCGCTGAGCTCGCGTGACGTATGCCTCTCACTGAACTCAAGCCCGAGCAATTCAGTGGTTACCCGCCGGAAGCAAAAAAGCTGGTTGCGAACAATCTCGCCGCGCTGCAGCGGCTGCCACTGAGTTTCCTGCCCAGCTTGTTGCGAGAGGTGATCGACTACGATTTCAAGTTTCCTGCGGAGCGCAAAGCTCTTGAGAAGGAACTGGCCAATCTAAGCTCGCTTTCCGCGGAACAGACGAAGGAATGGTTTCAAGGATTCGCGCAAATACGACTTTCCTCGCAGCTCGAACAATTCGATTGGATAAACGCGCCGGCGCAGTTTGTGGAGCAGCTTTCGTCTTACCTTTGGACGACACACCAACTGGATGCCTTTCGCGGCGCGGCGCTCGCTTACGCGGAACGTTTGCGAGCGACGGTGCCTCTAGAACCCCCGGCGATGCCCCGGCTGGGGATTGCCGTGATCGGCCAAGGAGTGACAACGCCGGACGAACCACTGTTTCGCAAGCTCAGGCCTCACGGCGTGTACTTCAGCCGAGTGCAGCCCGCAAATGGATTGAAGCAGCTTCTGGATGCTGTGGCGCTTCGGGCGAAAACCCATCCCGTGCCGCACGCCCACTGGTACATAGACGGCGGACAAGAAGCGGCTTACGATGCCGCACTGACGTGCGTCTCCTATCACGCGTTGGAGCCGGCGCGATCAGCCTTGTCGAACAAAATACGCGTGGAGATCGAGCGGCCCGGCATGGGACCTGAAACACTGCGGACGCTGCTGGCGCAGATACGACCAGCGGATCTTGGTGTAGGCCTTGGGACAGCTCAAGATTCGAACGGCAACGTGAACAAGCCGAGGCGCGAGGTTTTGGAGCGCTTTCAGGTAAAGCTGCTGACCGAGGGTTCGGGCACGCAAGTTTTCAGCACTACGTTTGCGCAATGGGCGGCGCGAGAGGCGCTGCGACGTGCCCAGCCGCTTACATTGCTGGTGCGTTTTGCACCGCGGCAACGTCAGAAGCCCATGAACGAAATGCTTTCGGGAAGTGATAAGAGCGCGGAGCTCGATCCATTGGGATCGTTGATAGATGCGGACATGGGAGCCTATTACAACTGGCTGAATCAGCAGCGGCTGCCGGGCGCAGAGCAAAGTTCGTTCCTGGCATGGTTTGAGAACCACAACGAGGCTGTGGCCATCGGGCCCTCCATGCCGCGCGGCACCGAATCAACGGCAGCAACCGATCTTCAGACTTTGCTTTCCAGGTTGGCCTGAAGACTCTCAAGACACAATTCGGAGGGGAGAAGAATTTTCCATGACTAAACTATCGCGGCGCGCGGTGCTGAAGACTGCAATTACGGGAGCGACTATGGCCTCCATGCCCTCGGTGTCCTGGCCGCAGCAAAACGCCCCGATTAAGCGCAAGGGGCAAATCAAGCAATCGGTTTCCCGCTGGTGTTACCAGAAAATTCCTCTCGACGACCTTTGCGTTTACGCCGCGCAGATTGGTTTGAAGGGCGTCGACCTTTTGGGCCCGGAAGAGTATGAGGTGCCTGGCCGGCATGGGTTGGTTTGCAGTATGGGCTATGGAGGCGGAGGCGAAATTCCCACTGCGTTAAACCGCGTCGAAAACCATCAAAGAATTGAAGATGGCTTTCGCAAAAATATCCCGCTGGCGGCCAAAGCCGGAGTACCCAACGTGATCACTTTCTCTGGAAACCGCGCGGGAATGTCCGACGAGGAGGGCGCGAAGAACACGATCGCCGGCCTCAATCGCCTGAAGAAAATTGCGGAAGACCACGGCGTAACGATTTGCCTCGAACTGCTCAACAGCAAGGTGGATCACAAGGATTACATGTGCGACCACACGGCGTGGGGAGTGAAGGTGATGGAGGCGGTGAATTCGCCGCGCGTCAAACTTCTCTACGACATTTACCACATGCAGATTATGGAAGGCGACCTGGTTCGAACCATCCAGCAAAACATCCAGTGGCTAGGCCATTTCCACACTGGCGGCGTTCCAGGCAGGCACGAGCTCGACGGTACGCAGGAAGTGCAGTGGGATGGCGTGATGCGCGGAATCGCGGCGACCAATTATCAGGGCTATGTGGCGCACGAATTCGTGCCAGCGCGCGATCCGCTGACTTCGCTGCGGCAAGCCGCGGATTTGTGCGATGTCTAAGACGGATGCGCGCGAATTCGGCGGCTGAGATCAATTCTCACCGCGACGTGCCGCGGCAGCTAAGTCTCGCTTGAACAGGACGCGGTGGATTTTGCTACAATCTTATAAAGATAGCTAAACCGTTCCCCGGTAGCTCAATGGTAGAGCATTCGGCTGTTAACCGAAGGGTTGCTAGTTCGAATCTAGCCCGGGGAGCCAAACTTTTCCCTTTCCATCCGTTGCGTCTTTTCGAGTATGCGAATCTTGGCCAATCTGCATTCGGTTGCACGCCGAAGTGTTTTGCTCTGTGTCCCGATTCGTCCAACCACGCGGTACGATGGGTGCAACATCCGGGCTGATTCCATGGCGAACTCAAGAATTTAGTGCATCCGAGAGGGTGTAGCCAGCACGCGGCAAAAAGTGCAACACCTCTGCAATGAGCATTCTTAAGCGCTGTCTCTACTCAAATGCGGCACGTATAGAGAAACCTGGACAAAGTGGTCCAGCAAGCCGACAGACACTTACCGCGTCGCCTAGTTGACGACACCGCCAAAAAGGATGGAGGCCAGATGGTCAACCACCCGGCCCCCGTATCCCTCACGTTGGAATCGCCCTAGTGGTCGCCACCATGATCGTCACCGTGGTGGCGATCAAAGTCGAACAAGTCAAATAGATCTCCGATGGCCGGCATGTTGCGCGGCACGTAGGAGTCGTCCTCCTGACGAGGATTAGCCAGGTTATCGCGGCTGCGGTCGCTCAGCTTCGTGTCGAGCATCCAGTTGCGTTCGACGAACTTTACGAACGAGGAATGCTCGGCATAAACGTGGCTGATGTGGCCGCCGGTCGAGAAAGGTGAAACGGCGATCATCGGGATGCGCGGACCGGTGCCGAAGAAGTCGACAGGCTGGATAAAGCCGGAGTCGTAGTAGCCGCCGCCCTCGTCCACAGTGACGAAGATAGCGGTTTCTGCCCATAGTTTGGGGTTGCTCTGCGCAACTTCAATGATGTTTTGGGCGAACGCCTCGAAGAGTCCCCACTTCGAGGAAGCCGGGTGGCCGTCCATGGTGCCGTCCGGCTTCACGTAAGAGACCGCCGGCAAAGTGCCGTTCTTGAGGTCGGTGAAGAGATCGGTTACGTCGCGCATGTGGTCGGCAACGACGCTCGGATAGTTGGCCTCATACTCGAAGGGATTGCAGATATTGCAGTAGCTGCCGTTGAAAGGGCTGGTCGTGCCATCGGCATTGAAGCCGCCGCCATAATATTTCCACGAAATATTGTGCGCGCTCAGCACATCGCCGATGCTCTGCTGCATGGTTGGCGGAACAACGGTGCCGGCCTGTGGCAGCCCTTTGGGCGTGAAGGCCGGGTTGACGTTGACCGCCTGCCAATATTGACCCGGGCCGCATTTCGTCTCGACGGCATAAGGCAGCGCATTCAAATAATTGGTAATCGCGGCGATACCCGGCTGAGTGGTGTCGTTGCAGTTGAAAAACTGCGCGCGGTGCGTATAGAGATTGAGCGTTCCAGGCTGGGGATCGGGATTGTAAATGGTGTTAGCCGGGGGCGTGGTGGGATTGCCTTGACCATCGCTGAAGAATACTTGATCGGCAAAGCCGAGGGGCTCGCTGTCCGGTCCGGTGCCGCCGAGGACGGGCTGGTGGTAGTTGTCGCTCATGGTGTATTGGTCGGCGAGGGATTTGAAGACGGGAGCGTCGCCGTTCTGCATGTTGAAGAAGGCCATCGTTTGCCCGGTGTCATGCGGGGTGCCCGTGAGCGGGGTGCTGTAAGTGGTGGTAATCGCGGATTGCAGGTCATGGAGGCAGCCGGTGGGGTTGTCCCTGGATACATGCTCGGCGTCGATGGCGCAGTCCACTTGCTGAACCATCTGGAAGTACTGATGGATCGTGTCGCCGGTGAACGCGTCGAACGGCATGGTTGGCCCAGTCAACTGGAAGGGCCCAGGCGGGAGAGAGTTGACATCGGTGATGCGAGTATCCGGGCCAAGGGTGAAGGACAGACCAGTGCCGCCGGTGGCGAAGAGAAACTGGTCCTGAGGCGGGAGGCCGGGATCGCCGCCGGGAATGCCGAGGATGCCCGCATACGGGGAGACTGCGCCTACGCCGGCCACGTCAGGAGGCGGCAGAGTGGAATAGAGTTGTTTGCTCGCCAAATCGGCGCTGCTGAAGAATTTGCCGCCATTGGGGGCGGACACAATCTTATATTGATGAGCCTTGGCAAAATTCGGGCCTGGCGTGCCGTCGGCATTGATAATGCCTTCGGACAAAAGATTCAGCACCCGCTCATGCTTGTGCTTTGGCACATAGGTGGCATAGATGTGATCGAAACTGCGATTCTCGCCCACGATGATAATGACGTGCTTGATTGGGCTCGCGGTTTTAATCGAGTGGCTATCCTTGTCCCCATCGTGATCGTCATCTGCTCGGATTGGGGCGCTAAACCCGAAAGACGTTACGGCGAACATGAGTAAGAGCGCCGCGGCTTTCTCTCCCCATTTTCTTGTTTCAAATTGACGCATTGTTTCCTCCATGCTGGTGCCGGCTGAGTTCGGCCTCGTGGAGGATTGACCAGGTACTGTCAAGCGAGCATTAACGCGGCGTCTCTATTTGGCGAAAGTTTTACGCAGCCGCTCTGCCGAACCGCTGCTCGCTACTTCCTTCACATGCCTTTGTCTTGCTTCGGTGCTGCGTTCGGGATACAAACGCGAAGTCAGCTCGAATCGGAGGAAGCGCTCATGGAGAGGGCATCAGGAAGATTGCAAGGGAAGGTTGCGCTCGTGACGGGTGGGAACTCGGGGATTGGCAGGGCAACTGCGATGCTTTTTGCGCGTGAAGGCGCCAAGGTGGTGATTGCGGCGCGGAACGTTGAGCGTGGCAATCGCGTTGTCGAAGAGATTCGCACAGCCGGCGGGGATGCGCTCTTCGTGGCCACGGATGTGGCGAAAGCTACCGACGTGGAAAACATGATTGCTAGAACTGTGGAACATTTCGGGCGGCTTGACTGCGCCGTGAACAACGCCGCCGCGTATGCCGGAGCCTTTTCGCTGACCGCGGATTTCAGCGAGGAAGAGTTCGACCACACTATGGCGGTGGACTTGAAAGGTGTCTGGCTGGGAATGAAGTATGAGATCAAGCAGATGCTGAGCCAGAGTCCAACTGGTGGGGCGATCGTGAATACTTCGTCCATCAACGGACTCGGGGGCGCCCCACTGGCTTCGCTCTATTCGGCGGCAAAGGCCGGCATCCTCGGGCTTTCGAAGTCGGCGGCACTCGAGTACGGAACGCAGGGGATCCGGATCAATGTACTAGCAGCGGGCGCATTCGAGACTCCGATGCTGAACAAATCGTTTGACCGCGCGTCGGGCGGCAATCCCGAAGCGCGCGTGAAAGTGATCGAGAGTTTCAAAGCGATGACGGCTCCCGGAAGAATTGGCAATCCTGAAGAAGCGGCCGAAGCCATCGTTTGGCTCTGTTCGGACGCGGCATCCTATGTTACCGGCCACTCGATGATCGTCGACGGCGGGCTCACAGCTCGCTTCCGCTGAAACGCGCCCTGCCTGCCGAGCCGGCAGGGCGATGCTGCCGCGCGATGCTGCTGAATACCGCCACCCGCCGCTAAAATTCCGCCAGTTTCGTATTCGATCATTTCTTCCTCGTGGTGCATGGTCGAAGCGCCAAGCCCCCGCCATGCGGAAACATCCGTTTCCCGGGCGAGCATCCAAATTAAGAATCGTTGACATTCAAAAATGGCGTCACTATACTCTCCCCAAAACGAGTAGTTAACCGATTTAGCTCGCGGTGCACGGCAGGTCGGCAATTGTTCGGGGGGAGGATTCACCAATGAACGTGTTCAAGATTTTCCTGCGCGCGCTGGGCATGCTGGTTTGTTTGGCCTTCGTTTTGTGTTCCGCACAAGGGCAGTACCGCGCTTCCATCCAAGGCGTCGTAACCGACCCACAAGGAGAGGCAGTACCTGGAGCCGCCGTCACTCTGAAGAATCTGGACACAAACCAGATTCTGACCGCCACAACTGACGGAAACGGAATTTACAACTTCAACGCCCTTCCTCCCAACAGGTATTCCCTCACCGCTGAGAAGGCCGGCTTCAAAAAGAAAGTGCTCGAGAATGTAAGCGTCATTCCCGAACAAGCAAACGCTCTGAATATCCAGCTAGAGATTGGGGAGGTCACGCAAAGCGTCACCGTGAGTGGCGATTCGACTCCACTCATCGACACGGAGACCGCCTCCATAAACGGGGTCGTTTCTTCGAACCAAATTCAACACTTGCCATCCTTTGGGCGGGACGTGTTGAAGCTCGCGCAGTTGGCTCCCGGATCCTTCAGTGATGGTTCGCAGGCGGGTGGCAGTGACAACTATAACCTTCCAGGCACTCAAACCGGTGGAGGGCAGTCCGGTGGATCGGATGGCATCTTCAAGACCGAAAATGGTGCACAGATCGTTGCTAGTGGCCAACAGACGGAGAATAACGGCATTTCCATCGACGGTATCAGCACCACCAGCGCCGTCTGGGGCGGTGCAACCATTATCACACCGTCTGAAGATTCCGTGGAAAGCGTAAAAGTCGTCTCCAATAGCTATGATGCCGAGGACGGACGCTTCAGCGGTGCCCAGATTCAGATCACCTCGAAGAGCGGCACCAGCGACTTCCATGGCAGCCTCTTCTTTACGAACCACGAACCGAGCTTCAACGCATACCAGCGATTCAACGGCGCGGGCAATAGCGTAACTAAGGACGCTAATAAGTTCGACCAGATCGGCGGCAGCGTTGGCGGCCCGATGCCGGTCCCGAGGTGGAAGAACAAAATCTTCTTCTTCTTCAACTATGAGACCGTTCGCGAACCCTTCTCCAACCTGCAAGGCAACGGTTGGTACGAGACTCCTGCTTTTGCCGCCTTGGCGCCTTCGGGAAGCCTCGCCGCGAAGTATCTTTCTTTCCCTGGTAACGGTGTGGTCGGAACGCTCAACCCCAACGCCACCTGCGCCACAGCCGGTCTCACCGACGCGGCCAACGTTAACGCTCAGCATCCAGTTGCAAACTGCGCGGAGATTCCGGGCCAGGGCCTCAATATCGGTACGCCTCTGACGGCAGGCTTGGGTAGTCAGGATCTTGGATGGGTTAGCGCCCAGAACCCCGGTTGCGGTGGCGCCGGCACTGGCTGCGGAACCGCTGGCAGCCCTCTGGGTACCGTGGCCGACATCGCGAACTACAACACCATCGACCCAACTAAATTTACGGCTACCCAATACAACGGCCGCCTGGATGTGAATGCCACCGAAAAGGACCGCATCGGCTTCACCATCTACTACGTTCCCCTTTCAAAAGATAATTTCAACGGTAATCGCGCTTACGACATCTTTCACCATTCACAGATCAATGAGGCATTCTCGGCCATCTGGGATCATACGTTCTCGCCGACCTTCCTCAACGAAGCCCGCGCTAATGCCGCCAGCTGGCGCTGGAATGAAATCGGCTCCAACTCCCAATCTCCGGTTGGATTTCCCACGGATCGTATTGATACGACCGGCAGCATTTCGGTGAATTCTTTTGGGCCGAACGTCGGCAGCATTCTCGACCAGTGGACTTACACCTTCAAGGATGTGGCCACCAAGATTTACGGACGCCACACCCTTAAGTTTGGCGGTGAAGTCACACGCCTCTTCTACCTGCAAGAGTGCGCCGGTTGCGGCGTGCCCAGTTACAGCTTCTTCAACATGTGGGACTTCCTGAACGATGCGCCGGCGAGCGAAGGCGGAGGCTTCAATCCTATTTCTGGTGCTCCTACTACCATCCGTCAGGACCAGCGCGAAAACCTGGGGGGCTTATTCGTCCAGGATAGTTTCAAACTTCGCTCGAACCTGACCCTCACCCTCGGTCTTCGCTGGTCGTACTTTGGTCCGCTGTACGCAAAACAGGGCAACATGCTCACCGCCATTCCCGGTGCTGGGTCTGCTTACCTGACGGGCCTTGTCGTCCGGAAGGGCGATTCCTGGAACGCGCAGAAAGACAACTTCGGACCGCAGATCGGTGTCGCTTGGAGTCCAACTTCGCTTTTCGGACATGAGTTTAACAACCGCTTGGCGATCCGCGGCGGTTACGGACTGAGCTATACCGGGGAACAACTCGCTATCTCTGCCAACATCGTCAATAATCCTGGGTTGGTGGTGTTTCCCAACTTGAGCCAGAGCAGCCCCGCCGCTTCGAGTTGCGCGCAGCCGCTGCCGAACTGCGGCATCATCTATGCCCTCTCGTCGGGTGTGCACGATCTTAACGGCTATCCAGCGAACCCGAACACGGTTTCGAGTTTTGGCGCAAATGGCCTGCCAACAACTGGCTCCGTTGGCGTTCAAATCTTCCCCAACACCCTCCCCACCACGCGTGTCCATCACTACTCACTGGATGCCCAATATGATCTGGGACACCAGTTTGTGGCATCGCTGGGGTATCAGGGGAGCCTGTCGCACAACACCTTTTTCCATGAGAACCCGCTTGCCGTCCCTGCAACCTTGGGTTACGCCTTCAACCCTCAGATCGGCGGCGGAGACTACTGGGGCGTGAACGGCCACGGCAACTACAACGCCCTGCTTGCGGAACTAAAGCATGACTTCTCGCACCAGTTCCAGGCCGACACTCAATTCACCTGGTCCAAGTGCATGGACACCAGCTCTGCCCCGTATTCGGAGCAGCCTTACCCGTACGACCAGAGCCTGGATTATGGGCGCTGTGACTACAACGTAGGCAAGGCGTTCAAAATCTTTGGCGTCTGGCAGCCGGTCTTCTTCCACGGCTCCAACAGTTGGATGGAAAAGGTCGCCGGTGGCTGGTCCCTCAGCGGCATCTTCAATATCCACTCTGGATTCCCCTGGACTCCGATGCTGAACATTCCGAACGGCGCAAGCTACTATTGTGGCCAATGCGGTTACGGGTCCGTATTCCCTGCAGCCTACTTGGGCGGCGCCGGTAATAGCACCAGCAATGATGCCTTCAAGACCGTTGCGAACTCGAACTTTCCCAATGGCGGCGGGGCGTATTTTTCGACGCCAAACTTCACTAACGTTGTTTTCACCGGCACCAGCTCCGGAACCGCGCTTCCGCCGTTCTCTCATGTCTCGCGCAATTCGCTCAACCTCCCCGGATATAAGGGCGTTGACTTGACGCTGGCCAAAGCTTTTGGCCTTCCCAAAGCGCCGGTGCTCGGCGAAAACGCCAAGATCGAGTTGCGGTTTGATGCCTACAACCTGTTCAATAATTTGAACTTCAACCCGAACCAAATCTCGAACAACATTGCCAACTCAAACTTCGGCACGATTACGGGTGCTCTTGCGGGCCGCGTCCTCACGCTCGGAGCGCGTTTCAGCTTCTAGGTTTACACCCCAGGAGGCGTAGCTCGAAGTTGGGGAGCGCCTCCTTAAAATTTGTTCGAGGAAGCTGTCAACGAGGTGCCGTAGAACTCTCCCCTCGTTGACAGCTTTTTGCTTTAAAGGATCTAGGGCAGCTGGAATCTCGCTCTCGTCTCGCGGCCGCCTTCCCACTCTCGCCTGCGAGTCGCAACCCAATGCTGGATCTCCCTGTCGACCGCTACATCACTTTCCTCGAAAGCTCCGCCATCAAGTAGCCCCTGGAAGGAAGTAGTCCTCCGCCGTTCACTCCTTGTTTTCTACCGTTCAACCCTTGATTTCTGCTATTCCTTGTAATTCACTTAACGCCGTCGCCAATTCATGCTACCCTCTGCCATGTTCTCCTCGCGCTGCTGCCACTTTTCTCTCCCCCGCCATTCCATTCCCTCGGTCGCCTACGACGCACACCAGCGCCCGCAACCCGTTTTCTTTCATGGACTTACTTCACAGTTCTCTGGATACCCGGGGGTGGGGTCTTATCCTTAGCAGGAACCCCGCCGAACCTCTTCCGCCTCAATGCGCAGTGTGGACTTGGGCTATTCGGGAAGGAATCTGGCGATCTCCGTGGCCGCTTGCGCTTCCGGATTCTTTAGGTCTTCGTTGGAGGGGGTAGCGCGCTCAAGCTGGATGGAAACCGGCTCTTTGCATGGCGCTTTGCGCTTCGGGGTTTTTCATGAAAATGTCCCACACAAAGCCGGTGCGATGATTCTCCGCCATGAGCATGGTGATGCCGAGGTCGATGCCGAGGACATCCTGGTCGTACCAGCCGTCCAGCGGATTGAACGCATCGACGAACCCGTACCGCGTCCACGCCTTTTCTTTGTAGCGGCCGCGGATGTTGCGCAAGACGCGCATGCAATCTTCATAGAGAAAAGGCAGCGAGCCGCCCGTCGCGCAGGGCACGATGCTCCCGTCGATTGGCCCTTGCGAAGGAGGGCCGCCCCATGCGGTGTAGCCCTTTTCGTAGTCAGAAGCGCTGATGCCCCAAAGATTTTCGCTGTAGTCGGGAAATTTATCGCGCAGCGAAAGGCAGAAAAGTTTGTGAGCTTTTGTAGCTTTGATGGAGTTCTCGAAGTAATTGGTATAGGCGTCGCGCTTTTTGCGGAAATCAAACCACGCGTGCGAATACTGGTGAGTGAAAATAGGATCGTTCCCGGAAATGTATTCGAGCCCCTGGTATTTGATGACGGGGCGCGTCCACGCTTTCCACGTGTCCGGAGAAAGCGGATGCGTCGGCGAACCGATACCCAGAAGATAGATCATCATCAGCTCGCAAAAATGCTCCCAGCGTGCATTCAGAAAACCAGACTCGGGCGTCCAGCCCATGGAGAGAGTGGCCCCGCCATTCAGCATCCACGGCCAATCGACACGTTCGTAGATTTTTGTGGCGAGATCCTTGATTTCCTGATCGGCAAAATATTGCCGCGCCGTGAGCACGCCGCAAAGAAGCAGCGAAGTATCGATGGAGGACAGCTCGCACTTCTCCCAGCGCTGTCCGGTTTCCATGTGGATGAAGTGGTAAAAGAAACCGTGTTCGTGCTTGAGATCGTTCGCGAGAAAGCGCAGCGTATTGCGGACACGCTCGCGAATCTCCGCTGTCTTTCCGAATCCGCGCCTGTCGCCGATGCACAGGCTCGCCAGGCCAAATCCCGTGGCGGCAATGCTGGACATGGCGCGGTTATCATTTCCGTTGGCCAGCGCGCGGTCTTTCACTTGCCCCGTTTTCGGGCTGGCTTCAAACCAGAAGAAATCGAAACTCGTGCGTTGAATCTCATCCAGCAGCTTGTCGTCGGTTCCTTGATAAGGCGTTCCGGCAGGCTCGACGAATGTTTTTTGTGAGGGCGCAAAGCCTCTGAGCAGAGGGGCAAACGAAGAAGAAAGAAGTCCGAGACTGCTCAGCTTGAGGATTTCTCTTCGAGGATACAAGCGTTGGTCAGTCATTTCTTTCCCTCGATGCTTCCTGCTTTCTTATTTGGTGATCTCGATCGTGGTTTCCGAATCATGTGCGGAGTCCGGGCTGATCCAGATCTTCACGCGCGCCGGCTCGACGGTATATTTATTTTGGTCGTCCCAAAGCGCAAAAGCATCCGGCCCAAGCCGGAACGTAACACGCCGTGTTTGTCCCGGATCGAGTTTTACGTGTTGGAAGCCTTTGAGAGCACGAATCGGCTGCGCCGTACTCGTGCCTTCCAGCCGGACGTAAACTTGAACGGTCTCCTCGCTGGCGTGAACGCTGGTGTTGGTGACATCGGCGCTGACGGAAACAGCGGAGCTCGACGAATGAGCCGCACTTCGAAGATCGTCGTTTAAAGACGCAGCGCTCAGCTTGGCGGAGCTGGTCTGCGTCGGCCCATAGCTGACACTCGCATAACCGAGTCCGTAGCCAAACGGAAACTGAGGACTGTTTTGCTCGTCGATATAGCGCGATACATATTTGGCCGAGCCTTCCCATGGCGGCTTGATAAGGTCCGCATTGCCCGCGGGACGTCCGGTGTTCAAAGCGTTGTAGTAGAGCGGTTCTTGTCCGACGGTGCGCGGCCAAGTCACGGGAAGTTTGCCGGTCGGAAAGGATTGTCCAAAGAGCGTCCGCACCAGAGCTGGGCCGGCTTGGACGCCCGGAAACCAAGCCGCCAGGGCCGTGGCAACATGCTCGAACGCCCAGGGAAGAGTGAGAGGACGGCCGCTGAATAGAATGAGGACTACGGGCTTTCCCGTGGCCACAACGGCTTCCAGGAGTTGTTGCTGGCGGCCCGGCAGACCGAGATGCGCTCGAGAGGCCGCTTCTCCGGTCATCTCCGAAGCATTTTCGCCGAGCGCGAGAATCACCAGGTCAGAGGATTGGGCAGTTTTGGCAGCTTCGGCCAACTCGTCGTCCGAGGCTTTGGTGATTTCGCCGCCCTTCGCAAAGTGCACCTGATCCGCGCCCAGTTTCTGGGTGAGCGAAGCGCGCAACGTCACCACATCCTCAGGGCGGCCTTGTGCCGACCATGAGCCGAGCATGACTGCAGCGTCATCCGCGAGCGGGCCGATGAGCGCGACATTTTTTGCATCATTAGGAAGAGGAAGCAACGGCAAGCCCGAAGCGGACGGGGAATTTTTCAGGAGCACGAAAGATCGCTCCGCTGCCGTGCGGGCGAGCGTGACGCTATCCGGCTGGAGCATGGCAGCGGCTTCTTGCGTTTCGTCGGCGTAGGGATGTTCAAAGAGTCCCAGCGCAAACTTGACGCGTAAAACGTGGCGCACCGCTTCATCCACGGCAGCTTCAGGCACTTGGCCGGAGCGAACAAGATTCGCCATGGTGTCGTGGTAGAAGCTGCTGACCATATCCATTTCCACGCCAGCCATTAGAGCTTTCCGCGAGGCTGTAGCCGGATCGTTGGCGATGCCGTGGGGAATCAGTTCGGCGATGGAGGTCCAATCGCTGTCGACGAGCCCCTGGAAACCCCATTCCTTGCGCAAGATTTGCTTGATGGTAAAGGGATTTGCCGAGGTAGGCACACCGTTCAGCGAATCGAAGGCGGTCATGATCGTGGCAGCTCCGGCGTCGATCGCCGCTTGAAACGGAGGCAAATAGAATTCTCTGAGAGTATGTTCGGAAATCTCGACGGAGTTGTAGTCCCGTCCACCTTCGGCGGCTCCGTAGCCCACGTAGTGCTTGGGGCAAGCGGCAACACTATCTGCCGCGTTCAGATGTTCGCCTTGGTAGCCGCGCACGAAGGCTCGTGCCATAGCCGCGTCGAGGTAAGGATCTTCGCCGTTGCCCTCGGCCATGCGTCCCCAGCGCGCATCTCTTGCAATATCGAGCATGGGAGAAAACGCCCAGCGGATTCCGCTTGCGGATGCTTCACGAGCGGCCACGCGAGCAGCGCGCTGCACAAGCTCCGGGTCCCACGTTGCCGCCAATCCAAGCGGTATTGGAAACTCGGTGCGGTAACCGTGAATGACGTCCAGGCCAAAAATGAGAGGAATCTGCAAACGGGATTTTTCCAGGGCCACATGCTGAAAGGCATTGGCTTCCCGCGCCGTGGTGATATTAAAAAGGGCTCCGATCTGGCCCTTCTGGATCATGTCGTTATAATCGGTGCGCCCGGTGCCCGGTCCGGTGGGTTGTCCGGCGGAGTACTGAACCAACTGGCCGACTTTTTCTTCCAGAGTCATCTTGCGGAGGAGGTCGTCAATTTTCTTTTCGGTGGCCGGATTAATGAGGGTGGAGCGCGAGGCCGCGCTCGAGGATGCGGCAGGAGGGGCGGGTTCTTGAGCGGTGGCCGAATAGCAAGCGATAGCCAAGCCGGAGATTATGGCGAAGCGAATAAGCGGATTGAGCACGATTTTAACCACTCCGATGGCGCCGTCGAACATGAAATCAGCCGTGTTTTTCCGGCGCTGAAAGTAGCAACAAGTTACTCGATTTCCGGCCAGTTCGGGAGAAGAAAGGCAAACGATCTTGAGTTCTGAACCGCAGCCGTGCCAGCAACAAAATCCTTATTCTTGAGGGATTCTAGCCACCGCAAAGCCAGAAACGGAGTTCCGAATCAGGCCCTGTTGCACTGCGACAGCATAGTAAACCGATTTAGTAGGATACACAAGCGATGTAGGCATGTCGCTCCCTGGCCCTGCCGCCAGACCCAGCCTTGGTCCTTGTCCTCGGTTGGTACCTTATGGGAGACTACCAGCCCAGAACCCCTATGCCCCGTCGGAAAACGAATGGCCCCTCGGCCGCGCAGAAAAGCCCCGGTACTGGTGTGAGCCTGAAGCTTCTCGCCAATCACCTGGGTTTGTCCCAGGCTGCAGTGTCTTTCGTGATCAATCGGTCCCCCGCTGCAAAATCGATTCCTCAACGGACCCAGGAGCTGATTCGCGCCGCTGCCCTGGAATTAAATTACCGGCCCAACCATCTCGCCAGGTCGCTGCGACAGCAGCGAAGCTTTACCATCGGCGTTGTCGTTCCCGAGATTAGCGAGGGATACGCGGCTTTGGTGATGTCCGGTATCGAGGATCACCTTTTGCAAGAGGGCTATTTCTATTTTGTGGTTAGCCACCGGCACCGAAATGAACTCATCCAGGAATATCCATTGCTGCTGCAGCAGCGTGCGGTCGAGGGGCTGATCGTGGTGGATACGGTTCTTTCGGAGAAGGTGGATGTTCCGAGCGTTGCCGTTTCCGGACACCGGGATGTGCCGGGGGTTACGAATATTGTGCTGAATCATGGGCGAGCGGCGTGCCTTGCCTTGCAGCATCTCACAAACCTCGGGCACCGGGAGATGGCGTTCATTAAAGGACAGGCGTTCAGCTCCGATACCGAGGTGCGCTGGGAAGCGGTGCGCGAGGCAGCGAACAAATTTGGGATAGATGTGAAGGATCAGTTTGTCGGCCAGCTCGAAGGAGAATCCTCTTCGCCGTTGCTGGGTTATCAAGTCACACAGAAGCTGCTCGCTGGTGGGGAGCCCTTCACGGCGCTTTTTACGTTTAACGATATTTCCGCTATTGGCGCGGTGCAGGCGTTGCGCGAAGCCGGCCGCCGCGTGCCCGAAGATGTTTCCGTGGTCGGGTTCGACGATATCCAAAGCGCGGCGTTTCAAAACCCCGCGCTAACGACGGTTCGGCAGCCGTTGCGCGAGATGGGCATGATCGCGGCGGAGACGCTCTTGCAACGCATTACGGCGCCGGCAAAGGCTCCTTATCCCAAGGAAATCGTGGTTGAGCCGGAATTGATCGTGCGAGCCAGCACGGCTCCGCCATTGAAAGCCGCTGCAATCCGCTAAAGCAATATTCAACGATCGCAATGTTTAGTGGGCAAGAAGTACCGGATGATCGTAGCCCGTCATTTCCAGATAACCGACACCCTTTAGAGGAACCTTTCCGCGGCGGCCTTGCAGAGTGATGGCGCCCTCCCAATAGGTTGGAGCGATGTTCGTTTTTCCCGTGAGTTCTTGCGACGAGAGTGGCGTGTGGGCTTCGAGTTCGATGCCCAATTTCGGGATCATGATTTTCCAAGCAACGGGATAGGACGCGTGGGTGGCTGGACTGGTCCAGCTTTGGTCGAGCGGCTGCAGAGTGAAATCGGCTGAACGCAGGTGCGTGGATTTGCCTTGTCCATCAATATATGTGCCCGCGGAGAACGGGTCGAGCGAGCCGTTTTCCCGGCGGAGACGAAAGAGCATCAGTTCGGTTTTGTCATCGAGCTGGAGGCTCAGCCAGTCCCATCCGATTTGGTCTTGTTCCAGTTGGTGAGTGAAGAATTCGTGATCCATCCAAGCGAGGCCGGACAGTTCGAATTTTTCGCCGTTCAAATCGAGCGTGCCATTCGTTGTCAGCCGGGTCAGCGAGAAATAGTACGATGCGTGGCCGAGCCCTTCCGATTTTTGGCTTAGACCATTTTCACCGTGAAGCGCCGGAGGTTTTTCCGGATGAAGTACTAGATGCAATTGGAATTGCTTCTCGAGGGCCTGCAGATTCTGATCCGTGCCTTGCCACTGAACCTGCCAATTGCCGTTCCAGATGCGGGCGTTCGAAGCGCTGGCGCCGGCGATGCCAGGACCGGCACGATTGATTCTCTCCGAGTGATAAAACTTCTGGCCATCCAAATCGCTGAGCGCCAGATGGGTGAGGTAAATGTCCCGGACATCCCAAGCGGCAGCGCGCGCCGGATCGCGGTTGACTGCTTGGCGGAAAAAAGTCAGCTCGAATCCAAAACGGTGGCCGTTGGCAGATTTCAGATTGCCGGTGTAATACCACCACTCGGTCTGAAAGTTGGGGTGATCAAAGTAATCTCGTGGGAATTCGAAACGATAGCCGGGGACTGCCGTGCGGTATTGCGCAGCAAGTGGATTGAGCAGCAAAAAAGCGGCGGCGAGAGTTGCGAGCCTACTCTTCATGGACCGCCTCGAGCGGATTGAGCCTTACGGCTACTTGCGCGGGATACAAACCCGCGAGCACTGTGGCCACGTAGACCACGCTGATGGCACCGAGCAGGACCGCGACGGGCCAGTGAAATCGAATGGTCCATCCGAAGGACTGTTTGTTGATCACGTAGATGAGAACAAGCGAGAGGGCAAAGCCCTGTGCGAGGCCCGCGAAATTCGCGAGCAGACCCAGAAGTCCGGCTTCGACGAGAATTTGCTTGCGGATCTGGCTGGTAGCCGCGCCCAGAAAACGCAGCAGGCCGAGTTCGCGGCGGCGGTCGATGACGAGTGCAAGCAGCGCACCGGCAATGCCCATCACCGCAACGATGATCGCGACGGCTTCGAGAGCGTAGGTGATCGCAAAGGTGCGATCGAAAATACGGATGGCTTGCGCGCGCAAGTCGCGGTTGGAAAAGAGCAATACGCGATAACTTGCGGCCGCTTCGATGATCTCTTTGCGTACGGTGTCACTCGTGGAATTGGGAGCGACGTAAATCGCGAGATTCGAAGGCGCGGGATCGGGAAGATAGCGCAGCATGGTTTGGCGATCCATGAGGATGCTGCCGCGCTCGCTGCCGTAATCGTAATAAACGTCCACGATGCGAAAAGCGGCGCGAGATGCTCCGAGCGAGAGCGTTATGGTATCGCCCGCTTTGACGCGATGTTTGTAGGTGAAAGGCTCACTGACGACGACGGTGTCGGCATTGCGAATCTGCGAGAGGACCTGCTCGGTAGCGCGGCCCGAGAAAAAGTTGGATCGATGTTCCGAGCGCAGCGCGCCCAAATCCACAGACGCGAGTGTCGCGGGCATGCCGTCGTAACTGATTTCGTAGGCGCGTAGGCGGTCGACGCCGGCGACGCCGGGCAGCTTGCTGATTTTGTCGGCCAATTCGAGGGAGAGAGTCGGGTGACGGTCGGGAGCAGGCTCACCCGCTGGCCTCAAATAAAGATCGGCGGGAAGACGATCGTTCATCCAGATGAGAACGGTTTCGCGAAAACTGCCGACCATGATGCCGACGGAAGTCATCATGGCAATCGCGGTGGAGAGCGCTCCGACAAGAACGGAAGTGCGTCGAAGCGAGGCGGAGAGGCTTTGCGCGGCCAGCAGGACTTCGACTCCGAGAAGTTTTCCGAGGGAGCGAGACGAGCGAGAAATGATTGCGTCCGTGAAAGCCGGGATGGCCAGAGCAGATGCGGTGACAAGTAGGATCGCCGCGAGGTAGCCGAACACGGGCTTGCCTTCGATGGCGGGAACGCTTGACGCAGCCGCGGCGAAGATGCCGATGATCAGCGCTAGCCAAAGATCGCGCGATTTGTGGACACGCGCGGTGTACTCACGCCTGCCGCGAGCCATGGCTTCCACGGGAGAGACGAGCGAGGCTTCGCGGGCCGGGGAGTAAGCGGAAATGATGGCGACGCCGACGCCGACGACAAACGCTAGGACGACCGACCAGGCGCTGAGTTCAATGGCGCCGGGACGGCTGCTGACGTAAAGCGATTCGACTGTGGCGGACATGAGTTTCACTGCGCCTGTGGCCATCCCGCGGCCTACGGGGAGGCCGAGCGCGGCGCCGGCCAATCCAAAAAAAGCCGCTTCGCCAATGAACGCAGCGAGCACAGCGCTGCGGCTGGCGCCGAGGGCGCGAACGATGCCGGTTTCTGGACGGCGGCGGACGACCGAAACCGAAATGGTGTTGTAAATGAGAAAAGCGCCGACGATGAGCGCGATGTAGCTGAGCAAGCGCAGATTCCAGCGGAAGGCAGCGAGCATTCGGCGATTCTCGTTTGTGCCGGTGCCTTGCGTGCGAACTTCCACACCGGGAGGAAGCACGGCGCGCAGGCGCTGCTGCCAGTCTTCAAGACTGGGAGCTTCGGGGACTTTTAGCAGGATGCGGTCGACGCGGCCAAAACGGTTCAGCACGCTTTGCGCCGCCGCGATGTCCATCACGATCGCGGAGTCGCTGCCGTTGGAATCGGGATAAACGCCGCGGATAGTGAATTCGCGGACTTGATCATTGAGCAGCAAGCGGAGTTTGTCGCCGGGTTTTCTTCCCAGGCTAGAGCCAACCCAGATGCTGTCTGGGCTTTGCAACGACTGCATTTTCTTTTCGGAGGCGAGAGCGGTTTCGCTCGAACTGAATTCCGGGATAGTGCCAGCTTCGTTGGGAATTGCTTTCGGCAACGAAGTCGAGACCAATGAGAGGGAGAGATTGCTTCGTGTCTGCGATGACCGCGGAGTCTTCGATGCGCGGCGAAATTCGAATCGAGTAGGGGAGCGTGGCGATCGTACCGACGACGGCTTCGGGCACGCCGCCAGAGGCGACGATTTCGAGATCGTTGTCGCCTGCAAGCGTTTCCATCGACGCGCGGAAGGAGCCAGTCGCGGCCGCTCCCGCAAGATCGATGGCCAGAACAACTGCGACGCCGAGAGTGACGGCAAGAACGGTCAGCATGGCGCGCACCGGCTCTTGCAAGCAGCGGGCGAAGCATCAGGCGGTAAAAGAGGAGGAGACGTCGCATATCAGCGCCGAATGATCTCTTCGATTTTTCCGTCGCGGAGTCGCACGAGGACGTCCGCGAGTGCCGCTGCTTCCACGCTGTGCGTGGCCATGAGCGTTGCGATTTTCAATTCGCGCGTCAGACGCTTCAAAAGATCGAGGATGACGTTGCCCGTCAGAGTGTCGAGGTTTCCCGTCGGCTCATCCGCAAGAAGAATGGCGGGCGATTGAACGAGAGCGCGAGCGATGCCCACGCGCTGCATTTGCCCGCCGGAGAGTTGGTGGGGATAGCGGTCGCCGAGGCCATCGAGCTCTACCCATCCGAGCTTCTCGCTGGCGGAAGCGCGCGCATGGGGCTTGCCGGCGAGAAGCAGCGGCAGCTCGACATTTTCAAAAACAGTAAGCGTGTGCAGAAGTTGAAACGATTGGAAAATGAAGCCGACTCTTTCGCGACGGAGACGCGTGAGGCCGGCGTCGTTGAGTGCAGAGGTCTCGACGCCGTCGAGGAGCACGCGGCCGGCGGTGGGAAAATCCATCGCGCCGGCGAGATTGAGCAAAGTAGATTTGCCGCAGCCGCTGCGGCCGACCAGGGCAACGAACTGTCCGCGTTCCAGCTCCAGGGAAATATCGTCCAGCGCATGGACCCGCTGGCCATCGGCGAGGTAGTCCTTACTGACATTTTGTAGCGCGACGATCGCCATAGGTCTTTGTTTTACGCTGATCCGGGGATCGCGGCAAATCCGTCGAATCTCGGGAAAGCGGAATCAACCCCGCTAAGCGCGGTTAGCTACGAGAGCCCCTCGTTGCATTCCGGAGGGGCCAAACAGCCATTGAGCCTGGTCCTGCCCTGTTATAGACTGCGCACGCAGAATTCTGGTCCAGGGGCGACTGGAATTCCACTTCACAGGCACACGATCGTCACGAGTAGTTGGTGTGCCGCTCACTCTTGCGAGGGCAAGTTCAACTGAGCCAGAGATCCCCAGCGGCCACCGCCGCCGGTTGCCGAGGAGGAACGGATGCTGTTTGCATCGCAAGTCACGGTTGCACATCAGAGCGTAGCCACCTTGGATCTGGTGATCATCGGGATCTATTTCGCCATCGTCTTTGGCATCGGAATGTATTTTGCTCGGCGGGAGCGAACCTCTGAGGACTACTTCCTGGCCGGCCGCGATATCGGCTGGTTTTTTATTGGCGCTTCGTTATTCGTATCGAACATCTCCACGGAACACTTTATTGGTTTGTCTGGGACGGGGGCTTCGTCTGGATTGGCAGTCGGCCATTTTGAATGGCTTGCGTGCCTGATTCTGTTGATTTTGGGCTGGGTGTTCGTGCCCTTCTACCTGCGTTCGAATGTGTTCACCATGCCGGAATTTTTGGAACGGCGCTTCAATCGCAATTGCGCTGTGTATCTGGCGGCGATTTCGATCATCGCTTACATCTTCACGAAGATTTCCGTGCAGCTGTATGCGGCGAGCGTTGTACTTGAGCGCGTTGCAGGCTGGTCGCTGTGGAAGACGGCCGTAGTTCTGGTGATCGCCACGGGAATTTACACCGTGGCCGGTGGACTCGCGGCGGTCATTTATACCGATACCGTGCAGACGCTGATTTTGATTTGTGGAGCAGTGGCGTTGACGGTCATCGGACTTCACCGCGTCGGCGGCTTCGAACACCTGCGCACCATGGTGCCCGCAAGCTACTTCCATATGATGAGGGCCTCCACCGACAAGGACTTTCCATGGACAGGCATATTTTTTGGCGCGCCGATTCTTGGGATTTGGTATTGGTGTACCGACCAAGTGATCGTGCAGCGCGTTCTCTCGGCGCGCGACGAAGGGCACGCGAAATTAGGGACCATATTCGCAGGCTTTCTGAAGATACTGCCCGTCTTCATGCTCGTGTTGCCGGGCATCATCGCCTTCGCGCTTTTCCCCGAGCAGGTGAAGAAACCCGATTTCGCGTATCCGACGCTCATCCTGAATTTGCTGCCGACCGGTCTCGTCGGTTTGGTCATGGCAGCTTTGCTAGCGGCGGTGATGGGCGCGATGAGTTCCGTGTTCAACTCCGCGTCCACTTTGGTGACTTTGGATTTTTACAAAAAGATCCGGCCGCAAGCATCCGAGAACCAGCTGGTGAATTTCGGCCGCGTCGCCACCGCTTTCATGGTTTTGCTCGGACTGCTTTGGGTGCCGTTCATCCACTACATCAGCAGCCAGCTCTACATTTATTTGCAGAGCGTGCAGGCCTACATTTCTCCGCCAATCTCCGCGTGTTTTGTCCTTGGAATTTTGTGGCCGCGGTTAAATGGCGCGGGGGCGATCTCTTCGCTTATGACCGGGTTTGTCCTGGGTGCGACGCGTTTCATCCTCGAACTTGCGGATCGAGCGGCCGGCGGCCATTTCGAATCTCCTGTCGCCCGCTGGATCATCGACATGAACTTCCTGCACTACGCCATTTTCATGTTCGTGGTGTGCGCGCTGGTTTTGGTTGTGGTTAGTCTGATGACCAAGGCGCCTGACCGAAAACAACTCGCCGGACTCACTTTTGCGACGGTGGACGACAAAATCGAAACCACTGTGGTGGGCACGCCGGTGCGCAAACCAGCGCACGAAACCCCGACAGAGCATCGCATCAACGTGTTCGCGAGTCTTCTGTTGCTCGCGACCGTGATCGGATTGTGGATCTACTTCCGCTAGGGAGCGGTGCGCAAAAAGCCACATGGAAACGTACGCTATCCAGTCTCTGAAACCCAACGTCACGAAGGAGGATGCGCTCCGCTTCTTCCGTTCGGGTGTCTTCAGCGCGGCGTACTGGAGGCTTCGCAGCGGTCCGCTGCAGCGTATCGCAGAGGCTTACGTGCCTTTCTGGGTCTATCGTGTGCGATACGAAATGGTTGGTGCCCCGAGCACACGCATTTTCGCTCTGGACGCGGTCCATGGGACTCTCGACCTCTACGAATTCCCGCGACATTCCCGCCGACAATGAATTGCGCATCATTCATACTCGAAATCGAATCATGCCGCGTTTGGAGCCGGACGCCGCTCAAGAACTGCTCCGCATGAAAGTTCTGCGCGTGCTCTTTCAGCAAGGTTTTTTCAAACTGCGGGCGCTCAAGGTAGAAATCGAGCGGATGCCGCTGGAGCTACACCTGCCATATTGGCTGGCTTTTTATGGAGACAGCGGCGCGGCAAAATGCCGGGTGATGGACGCGGTGCGCCGGCGCATCGAAGGGGCCAAAGCCTCCTCATTTTTTGAGGAATGGCTCGCCGCATAATCATTTAGCCGTGCGCGTCGCCCGTCGCGCAGGCGTATCCTAGTCTAGGACTCAGCCACCAACCCGCGGAGAAAGGCGTACATGTCACGGCTAGCAAGATCGACAGGAATCGGCCTGCTGGTCTGCGCGATTTGCATCACCAGCGCAGCCGCGTCCGGCTGGCAACATATCGGAAACGTCCAGCGCGTTGAGAAACTGAAAGACGGCGTGGAACTTACCGCGGGTTCCGCAAAACTTCGCATCACGGCTTTCCGCGATGGCGTCATTCGCGTTCGCCTCGCGCCCCAAGGTTCCTTTCCAAAAGACTTTTCCTGGGCCGTGATTGAATCGCCCGAGCCTCCTGCCATCCATATCGAAGACGGAAAAAACGAACTGCGCATGACAGTGGGCCGCGTCGTTGTCATCGTCAACAAAGCCCCTCTCCTGGTCACTTTCGCGGACTCGGCAGGCAACATTCTCCTCGCCGATGAGCCTTCTCTGCCCATGGCCTGGGACGGCACGTACATCCACGCCTGGAAACGTATGCCTGCCGAGGAAAATTACTATGGCCTCGGCGATAAGCCCGGTCCTCTGAACCACCGCAACCGCGCCTACACGATGTGGAACACCGATTTTTTCGGCTGGCAGGAGTCCGATGATCCGCTTTACAAGACGATTCCTTTTTTCATCGGCCTTTGCAAAGGCACGGCCTACGGCGTTTTCTTTGACAACACGTATCGCAGCAGCTTCGACTTCGGCAAGGAGTCACCAGATCATTTTTCTTTTGGAGCAGAGGGCGGCGAGCTTAACTACTATTTTATCGCCGGACCGGAGCCTAAGAGAATCGTTCAGCAGTTCACCGCACTAGTGGGCCGCACGCCGCTTCCGCCGGTCTGGTCGCTCGGCTACCAGCAAAGCCGCTACAGCTACTATCCCGAAGAGCGCGCGCGTGAAATCGTGCAAACGCTTCGGGACAAGAAAATTCCTGTCGACGTGATTTATTTCGACATCGACTATCAAAATGGCAACGCGCCTTTCACGGTCAACCGTGAGTACTTCCCGCACTTCGAAAAAATGATCTCTGATTTCCGCGCGCAAGGAGTGCGCACCGTTCTCATCACCGATCTTCACGTAAAGAAAGATCCGAATCACGGCTATGCGCCGTACGATTCCGGCATCAAGAACGATGTCTTCGTCAAAACCCACGATGGCTCGTTGTATGTTGGCACCGTCTGGCCCGGCGAAAGCGTCTTCCCCGATTTCACGCTGAGCCGCGTGCGCGATTGGTGGGGCGGCCTGTACAAGGATTTCGTGAACATGGGCGTCGCGGGCTTCTGGAATGACATGAACGAGCCCGCTACCTTCCAGACGCTTTCCAAAACCATGCCGCTTGATAACGTTCATCGCCTCGATGACGGCACCACGCTCGACCATCGCGCCATTCACAACGTCTTCGGAATGCAAAACGTTCGCGCGACGCAGGACGGCCTGCTCAAGCTGAAGCCTGACGAGCGCCCGTTCGTTTTGACGCGCGCCGCCTATGCGGGCACCGAACGCTACGCCGCCACATGGACTGGCGACAACAGCGCCACCTGGAATCACATCGGCATGAGCGTGCCTCAGATCATGAACCTCGGGCTTTCCGGTTACGACATGGTTGGCGCGGACGTTGGCGGCTTCGCAGGTTCTCCTCCCGCCGACCTGCTGACGCGATGGTACGAACTCGGCGTGTTCTATCCGATGTATCGTGACCACGCCGCAAAAGGCACAGCGGACCACGAGCCCTGGGCGAGCGGCCCCGAACAGGAAGCTATCCGCAAACGCTACATCGAGCTGCGCTACAAACTTCTTCCTTATATCTACACGTCGATGGAAGAAACTTCGCGCACCGGCGTTCCGTTGATGGAGCCAATCTTTCTTGAGTATCCCGAAGCGCAAGATCTCTACAGCGAGGACCACGAGTTTCTCTTCGGACGGGATTTCCTGGTTGCCCCCGTCGTCACGGAAAAAGTGGACGCGCTGGATGTGCACTTGCCTCCAGGAGACTGGTACGATTTCTGGACCGCGCAAAAACATTCCAGCAAGGACCAAATCTCATTGCATCCTACGCTTTCGGAGACGCCGCTTTACGTCCGCGCGGGAGCGATCGTCCCAATGCAGCCCATTGTGCAAAGCACGAACGAGAAGCCGGATGGTCCCCTCGAACTCCGCGTTTATGCCGGCAACGACTGCCACGGCACCCTCTATGAAGATGACGGCCACACATTCGCCTACCAAAAGGGAGAGTTCCTCCGTGTCAATTTCACGTGCAAGGTTTCTGCGAGCGAGTTCACAGTTAGCAGCAGCTTCGAGAAAAACGCTTACCAGCCCTGGTGGAGCAGCACTCAGCTAAAAATTTATGGCTCGGGTGGTGAGCCGAAGGAAGTACACATCGGCGATCGATTGATTCACGAATGGAGTTTCGATGCTCAGGCGCACTGCATCATGCTCACCGTGCCGGATGCTCTGAAAAACTGGAATGTTCGTTTAAGCTTCTGAAGCTTCAATCGACAAGAAAAATAGAAATGGACTCTGCAGGCGCCGCGATATGGGCCTCTCCTTTGAATACCTCCGCCTTTGCTTTGCCAAAAACCGGCGTGAACCCGGCTGCGCCCTGCGCCGTCGTATCGTGAAGAGGGATCTTGAGCTCTCGGGATTCAGTTGAGTTATTGAAGACGACGAGCATCCGGTCTTCTTCCGTCTCTCGCAAGAACGCGTAGGCCGTTTCGTCAGAAAAAAGGTGCCAGAGCTTTCCGCTCTGCAGTGCCGGATGTTCTCGTCTCAGCCCCAAGAGGGTTTGCACGTACGTGAACAGTTCCTGTTGCTCGGCGGTGCGTCCTTCCGCCGTGAACGCGTTTTTCGGGTCGCCCGGCCACCCACCAGGGAAATCGCGCCGGTTATCCGGGTCTCCGCCGCCGGGCATTCCAATTTCATCGCCGTAATAGAACTCCGGAATTCCGCGCAAAGTCAGCGTCAGTCCAACCGCCAGCTTTTGCTTTGCTGCGGAACCTCCGTCAGCGCTAGCGAAGCGCGGTACATCATGATTCGCAAAGAACGTGACCAGCGAATCCGGATGTACGTACAACGAGTCGTGACGCAACACGTCCGCGATGCGAGCCGCTGGTGCGTTCCGCAACAAAATGTCCCGCAGGGTAAAGAACAAGGGAAAATCGAACAACGTAGTTAAGCCAGAATCGATGCCGTCGAAGCGCCTCTGCCCTCCTGCAAAAAAGGAAGTGACGCTCGGGTCAGGGTGAAAGACTTCTCCGATCGTCGTTAATTCCGGATAAATCCGGTGCAGTCCTGCATGCCACGCTGACCAAAACTTACGGGAGACGTAGGGAAATGTATCCAGGCGATAGCCGTCCAACCCCGATGTTTCCGCCCACCAAATACTTTCTTGCAGAAGATACTGAGCGACTGCGGGGTTCTCCGTATTCAAGTCCGGCAGGATGTTGAAGAACCAGCCGTCCGTTAAATTTCGCGAAAGCCGCGGCGGTGCGTGCGGATCGACCAGCGTTTCGAAGGGATCGTTGGCGATCTGTGGCTTGTCTGCTTTCCCGTAGAAAGTTCCGCTGATGCCCGCTGAGGAATCCGCGTGATGTTGCAGCGTTCCATGGAACCAGTCCGGCAGCGGTGGCTCACTAACCCAAGGGTGTCTTGGCCCAACATGATTCGGCACAAGGTCGAAAAGAATCTTCATCCCCTGCTTGTGCGCTTCTGTCACCAGCTCCTGATAATCCCGCAACGTCCCAAGATGGGGGTCGACGGCGTATAAATCGACCGCGCCATATCCGTGATAGTCCTGGGCTGCCCCATTTTTCAAAATTGGAGTAAGCCAAAGGGTCGTCACCCCCAAATCCTTCAAGTACGGAAGATGATCCCGAATGCCGCGCAGGTCGCCGCCATGATACGCGCCTGGATTCGAACGATTATGCGTCCCCTTCACTTCGGCCGGCTCATCGTTTGTCGGATCGCCGTTCGCAAATCGATCCGGCATGATGAGGTAAATCACATCTTCTTGCGAAAGCCCTTGAAATTTGTCCAGCTTCATCCCGCGAGCCGCCAGTGGCAGTTCAAACGAAGTGGCGCCCGTCGGTGTGGTGACTCGGCAGATGGCCGTGCCCGATCTTGTGTCGGCCCCTATCTTTATCCAAACGAATAAATACTCGCCGCCCGCCGTTGCTTGCGTTCGCTCCACCAATACGCTTGGCAGGTTGCAAATAACGCGCGTGGCTTCCAGTTTGTGGCCCGAAACCAGCAACATCACTTCCGGTGTCAGGTTGGTCCACCACGAGGGAGGCTCGACTTTTGTCACCACCGGGGCGTTGGCATCTGTATTTGGCGAGGGCTCAGACTGGCCAAGCAAACCCTTGCAACAAAGCAGGAAAAGTATTACGGATAAAATTCGAAGCGAGCGCGTGAAAAACGATGAGCGAAATGTCGAAATGGGACTCTTCACTCGGCAAGCATAGGAAAAAAGCGTGCGCAGCGCCAGTCTTGCATCCGTGCCTGGTCCTTAGTGAATCAGGTTTCGAAGACGAGGGTGCCGAACGACTCCGGCACATGAAAATTCGGGACAGGCGTTCCCGTCGGCCGCCATGCGGAGTAAAAGCGCGGTTCGTGAGGTCCCTCGACGCGATAGAAGTTGGCGCGCCACGGCTCGGAGGGATCGAAGCGCGCCGCCAAACTCTTCATGGGCAGCGCAAGTTCTGCCATCCAAGTCTTGCTCTTGTCCTCGATTCGAACGCGTCGCTTCAACCCGCTCTTCAAATCGCGCTTTTCTCCCGGTGCGATGTCCAAATCTATCCAGAAGCCGTTGGGACTTACCTCAAACTCTTTATAGTGCCGTCCCTCTGAGCCAACTGGCTGTAGAAAGACTTCAGCGACGTCTCGCTCCCAAAGCTGATCCCGCCTTCCATTCGGCTCGGCATCGGCGAAAACCGTCAGGCTGCGATAGCGCGCCAAAAAGTTCACGTAGAGTGTCTCTCGAGTCCAGAGCAACCGCGCCTCGGTTTTCCGCCCAGGATCCTCGTTCTTCCCCCGCCAATCGTGAGCAAAGCGTATTGCTGGAACGTTCTCCCACACTTGTTCCGAAGGAAATCCCTCCACATCAATTCTGCCGTCGAATTGGACGGCGATGATCGTCTCCGCTTCACGCGCCGACGATGTCTTTCCAGCAATCACGCAGTGCACCCACTCGGAATCAGAAAGGCGTAGCCCAGCATATCCTCAAAGAGAAGTGAGAGACGCACGAAATGACGCGTTGTGCGGAGAATGGCATGGAGCGCAACTGCAATCCACCGACGCATGCGTTGAGGGGCAAACCTTTTGCGCACGCATCCGCTCTCTTCCCCGGGATGCGAAGCTACCCCGTGCTAGCATCAGATTTAGTCCTTATGTAGCCGCTACACGAAGTATTCCGGCGGCAAATCCGAGGAGGGCGGGACATGATTGAGCCGGTTGACGCGCAGGAGTACGTCGCACGACCTGGGAGGCGCACTCCCGAGCAGTTTGAATTCATTAAGCTGCGCATCGATGGCAGCGTCGCCCGCATAACGCTCAGCCGCCCCGAGCACAACCTCCTCAACGAAGCCTTCCTCCGCGAAATCGCAGACGGCATCTCGTTCGCCGGCGATCGGCCCGACGTCAAACTCGTCGTCCTCGATTCCGCCTGCAAAGTATTTTGCGGTGGCATCGATATCGGCGAATACACCTCCGAACGTGTATTTCAAATGCTCGACGCGTTCCACGCGGCGTTTGCCGGAATGTTAGAAGTGGGCAAGCCCGTAATTTGCGTTGTGAATGGTCCAGCCATCGGCGGAGGAGCCGAACTCGCCGCTTTTGGCGACCTCGTCATCGCCACGCCGAAAGCCCGTTTCGCGCAACCGGAAATTTCCATCGGCGTCTTCCCGCCGCTTGCGTCCACGATCCTTCCCTTTCTCGTCGGCCCCAAGCGCGCGCTGGAAATTGTCCTCACCGGCGAAGCCATCACCGCCGAACGCGCCTTGGAACTCGGCATCATCAACCGCCTCGTTCCCGAAGCCAAGCTCGAACAAAGCCTCAATGAATTGATCGAACGCATCACCGCGCACTCCGGCCCCGTTCTTACGATGGCCAAGAAAGCCATTCTCGGCGGCATGGGCCTCTCTCTGCGCGATGGAATGAAAAATTCCATGAACATTTTCCTCAACGAACTCTATCGCCTCGAGGATTCTCAAGAGGGACTGCGCGCCCTGGTCGAAAAGCGCAAACCAAATTGGAAAAATCGCTGATAGTGCTTAAGCGCATCGTCTGTGCCGTGCATTGACACTCCCAGACCTCCGGCATACACTGAGCTTCCAATTTGCAGGCAAGGGAAGTGGGGAAGGCCGTGAGAATCGGCCGCGGTCCCGCCACTGTCATCGGCTGAATGAGCCGTGAGCCAGGCTACCCTCCCGCGCCGCAGCGGCTGGCGCTTTTCGCGAGAAGAAGCGTTGCCAACAAGCCCCAGGGTGTCTCGCGGGGCTTTTTTGTTGCGTTAGAGATCTTTTCAACGGGGAATTGTGCCGACAGCGACCGACACACGAAAGAGCACTTGCTCGGTGAACACCTTCACCGTTCTTCTGTTTTTTGCTGCGCTCAGTGGGTGTCCCTCATCGCGCGCACAAACGCCGCCCGCGAACTCCCCCGCCTCGCCCCTCTACAAAGAGGTCATCGACGAAGCTGGCCGCACCGTCCGCGTCCCTCAACCCGTTCAGCGCATCGTCTCCCTTGCCCCAAGCCTCACCGAAACGATCTACGCCCTCGGCTTGCAGGATCGCCTCGTGGGCGACACGGATTATTGCGACTATCCGCCGGACGCCCAGAAAAAAACTAAAGTTGGCGGCGCCATCAATCCTAGCCTCGAACAAATCGTCGCTCTGCGCCCCGATCTCGTCCTCGTCACCAAAGGTTTGAATCTACTTGAAACCGTACACTCCCTGGATAGTCTCGGCATCTCGTCCTACGGCACCGATCCTCACAACGTCCGCGATATCATCTCATCGACACAACACCTTGCCCAGGTCCTCGGTGTGCCCGAAGCCGGCACGAGCGTCGGCGCCGATCTTGAACGCCACCTCGCCGACCTTCA
This sequence comes from uncultured Acidobacteriota bacterium, assembly GCA_963718785.1. Lineage (GTDB taxonomy): Bacteria > Acidobacteriota > Terriglobia > Acidiferrales > UBA7541 > Acidiferrum. Next base: position 1,505,015 of record CAVQZW010000002.1, read on the forward strand.
ACAACGTTTGAACGGACTCTCCTCGCGCCGCGTCCTCTTCATCGTCTGGTCGGATCCGCTCATCTCCGTGGGCAAACACACTTTCATCGCCGACGCCATGCGCCTTGCTGGCGCCACTTCCATCGTCGACTCCGAGCAGGACTGGCCACAAATGAGCCTTGAGGAAGTAGTCCGCCTGCAACCGGATTTTCTCGTTTTTGCCGCGTCGCATTCGGAGGCCGGTCAAAATGATTTTGACGTCCTCGCGCAGCGGCCAGGATGGCGCGGCCTCGATGCCGTCCGCAACCGCCGTTTCGCCGTCATAAGCGATGCCGTCAACCGGCCAGCGCCGCGCATCATTTCCGCCATTGAGGATCTCGCCCGCCAGTTGCATCCTGAAGCTTTTTCTGCGCATCCCGACGACGAAAAGAAAATTGCGCCTCCGCCTCCTCCGCAACCCACCGCTCGCCCCCTGGATTCAGCCAGCCATATCCCCGCTCCTTCGGAGGTTTGCACTTGCGCCCTTTGACGCTCGGCCGCCTGCTCACGCACTGCGCGCTTCTGTCCGCCGTCCTTTTCGTCGTGGTTGTGATCGCGCTCAAGCTCGGCGCTGTGCCCGTCTCTCTCTACGGCCTCGGCCACGATCTCCTTCGCGTTCTTTTTCGCCAAACCAGCCAGCTCTCCAGCGAATACCAGCTCATTATTTTTGACATTCGCCTGCCCCGCATTCTTCTCGCTATTTTTGTCGGTGCATCGCTATCTGTAGCTGGCGCCAGCTTTCAAGCCCTGCTGCGCAATCCTCTGGCGGACCCATACGTCCTCGGTGTCTCCAGCGGCGCGGCCGTCGGCGCCATCATCGCTCTCATCGTCGAGCCTCATCTGTCCCTCGCCCCGGCCATCGCCGCTCTTCTGACGCCCGTTGGCGCTTTTCTTGGTGCGGCGCTCACCGTCACTGCGGTCTACTTCCTCGGCCTCCGCCGCGGTCAAATTGACAGCGCCACTCTGCTCCTCGCCGGCATCATCTCAGCCTCTTTTCTACAAGCCATCATTATGTTTTTCATGTCCACTCTCACCGGCGGCAATTACCGCGGCATCGCCTTCTGGATGATGGGTGAACTCCAAACGCCTCCGCCGCGCATTGTCAGTCTCATCCTGCGCTTCGGGTTCTTTCTCGCCGCCGGAATCATCTACACCACCGCGTCCGATCTGAATCTGCTCCTCGCCGGCGAAAAAGAAGCCATGCACCTCGGCGTGGACGTCCGTCGCATTCGCCTCGTCGTTTACATCGCCGCTTCGCTCCTCACCGGTCTCGCCGTTTCCGTCAGCGGCGCCATCGGTTACGTCGGCCTCCTCGTCCCCCACGTCATGCGCCTCCTTTTCGGCTCGGATCACCGCATTCTTTTGCCGACCGCCGCATTCGGCGGCGCCATCGCTGTCGTTCTTGCCGACACGCTCGCGCGCACCGTCGTCTCTCCCGCCGAGCTTCCCGTCGGCGCTATGACCGCCATCGCCGGCGCTCCGCTCTTTCTCTACCTCATGCGCAGGAGGCTCGCGTGAGTAGTTACGCTCGCTCCGCCTCTGCCCTGCGCCCCTCCGGCGACGCAGGCGATTTCAACTCCGACGTCCGCCTCAGCGTCGAGCAGGTTAGCTATGCCTACTCTGCCAACCCCACGCAAGCGCCTCTCTTCACGCTCGAAGCCACAAGTTTTCAAGCCCGCCCCGGCGAGATCGTCGCCATCCTCGGCCCCAACGCGTGCGGCAAGTCCACTCTCTTGAAACTCATCGCCGGCGCCCTTCAGCCCCTCTCCGGGCGCGTTCTCCTCAACGGCTTTGTCACCCATACTCTTCCGCACCGCGCCCGCGGCCAGCGCATCGCCATGGTCCAGCAGGAAAGTCCTTTGCTTTTTCCTTCGCGCGCCTGGGAATTTGTCCTGCAGGGCCGCCATCCCTACGGCCGCGCTCTCCGCTTCGAAACCGAAGAGGACATCGCCATCGCGCGCAATGCCCTCGCCCAGGTTGGCGCCGAACATCTCAGCGACCGCTTCATGGATCAAATCTCCGGCGGCGAAAAGCAGCGCGTCATCCTCGCGCGCGCCCTTGCGCAGCAGCCTCTCCTTCTCCTTCTCGATGAGCCCACCCTGCACCTCGACATCGGCGCGCAAGTCGATCTCCTCGAAACTCTCCGCCGCCTCGCCAACGCCAACCGCTATACCGTCGTCGTCGTCACGCACGAGCTGAATCTCGCCGGCCAATATGCCGATCAGGTCGCGCTTTTTCAAAAGGGCAAGTGTCTTCGCGTCGGGCCGCCCGCAACCGTTTTCCAGCGCGAATTGCTCGAACAGGTTTTTCAGACGCCTCTCACCGTGGAACTCGGCTCATCCGGCCGCCCGCGCGTGAGCATGCCGTCCGATAAGCAGTAGAGGTCCCATCGTTCACCCAAACCGGCCCCTCGCCGAAGCACAGGGAGCCACCACAATCACCGCGGACTTCGTGCACGGGAAGACGGTGCGTCACCTCCAGCCAACTCTGGAGCCACACGCAATCAAGCCGTCGCCGCCGCGCGACTGTAAGGCGGAATAAGTACTGCCGCGGCCACTGCGGCGCATCGCTCACTGCTCGCAATCCTGCCTAAAGGATCGCGCCAGAAAAAATGGGCAGCGCCACGGGAAGGCCTCGCACCGCTCTCGTTCGAATCACCAACGAACAACGAGTGCGGAACTGCCGCCAAGCCAGGAGACCGGCGAAGTCTGCAAGCCTGATCGACGCCTTTCTATCGCCAGGCCAACCTTCAAGCTCCCGCGCGAGAGGGAGCGGAGGAAACCATGAACACACACGCTCTTCGCATTGCAGTTTTTTCTTTTTTGTTTCTTGCTGTCAGTTTTTCCACGCTAGCTATCCCGCAATCTCAGGACGCGCATCTTTTCGGCTCTCTTCTCGATGCGAGCGGCGCCGGCATCGCACAGGTAAATGTTAGCGCGCAACTGGAAAACAACGCATCCGCCCAACTCTGGAAATCCAGTTCTTCCACCGGCGGCGCCTACAGTCTCACCATTCCCCGCGGCCGCTATCGCGTAACATTCGAACTTTCCCCGTTCGTCCCTCGCGATTTCGTCCTCGATCTCTCTCCAAATGAGCAGCGCAAACTCGATCTCACTCTCAACCTCGAGCGCCTTTCGGCCAGCGTCATCGTCACCGCGCAAGCCGAGCCCACGCTCGCCGAACAAGCCACCGCCCCCGTCTCCGTTATCACCAGGGAAGAAATCAATCAGCGCCAATCTGTCAGCCTCGCCGACGCCCTCAGCTTCTCAACAGGCATCGCCATCGGCCGCACCGGCCCCGAAGGCGCCACCGCTTCCATCTTCCTCAACGGCGGCAACTCCAATTTCACAAAAGTCCTCGTTGACGGCGCTCCTATCAATCCTCCCGGCGCAGCCGTCGATTTTTCCAGCGTCACCCTCGACAACATCGACAAAGTCGAAATTGTTCGCGGCGCAGAAAGCGCCATCTACGGCACCGATGCCGTCTCCGGCGTCATCCAGCTTTTCACTCATCGCGGCGAAACGCTCATTCCCGAATTCAGTGTATACGGCGAAGGTGGCACCTTTGCCTCCGGTCGCGGCGGCGCGCAAATCAGCGGCCTTCTCGGCGCGTTCGACTATTCCGCGGCCGTTTCCTACTTCCAAACCGATGGCCAGGGTCCCGACGACGATTTTCTCAATCGCACGCTCTCCGGCAATTTCGGTTACCGCTTCAATGACGCCAATCAAATCCGCCTCACCCTGCGCAACAACGACAGCATTGCCGGCATCCCCGGTCAAACACTCTTCACGCCGCCAAATCTCGATCAGCGCTACACCCAACATCTTCTTAGCACTAGCGCTCGCTGGGACTTCGCCACCGGCAAACACTGGCATCATCAAATCAGCGGCGGCGAGTCCTACACCTGGCAGGCCAGCGACAACCCACTGCAAAGCTTTTACGCCACTGATCCCAACGCTTTCTGCCCGCAAACCAATCCCGCTGCCGTCGCCACCGCCGAATTCTGCGACTTCCCCGGCAACAGCCGGTTCCAGTACAACCGCGCCAACGTCTCCGCTCAAACCAGCTACCTCCTCTCCAACTTCGGCGTCACTGCCGGCTACGAATACGAAGTCGAGAACGCTTTCCTCACCTCCATCGACGTCCCGCACGCGCGCCGCAATAGCCAGGCAGGCTTTCTTGATTTTCGTTACCGCCCGCATCCGCGGGCCTCTCTCAATTTTGGAGGCCGCGCCGAAGCCAACTCGAATTTCGGCACTCGCGTCGTCCCTCGCGCCGGAGCGTCCCTTATTCTTCTCTATGGCAAAGGCACACGCGGCGATACTCTCTTCCGCGCCTTCTACGCCGAAGGCATCAAGGAACCTCGCTTCGATCAAATCTACGGCGACAACTTCGGCGACTTCGGCAATCCTTCTCTAAAACCCGAAGCCAGCAAAACCTGGACCGTCGGCCTCGAACAAAAACTCTTCGGCGATCGTGTCCGTCTCAACGCCGAATATTTTTCCAGCCGCTTCTACAACATCGTCACATTCGCTTTTTGCACCTCATTCAACAACTACTGCGGCCTGATGCCTCTGGTTCCTAGCGGCTTTGGCTACTACTTCAACACCGACGTCGCTCGTGCCCGTGGCCTCAATCTCGCCGGCCAAACCCGCTTCACCCGCTGGCTCAATCTCGCTGGAAACTACACCTATGACGACAGCCGGGTGATCACGGCTTCCGATCCCTTTGATCCAACCGAACTCCCCGGCAACCGCCTTCTCCGTCGCCCGGCAAACTCCGGCTCGCTCACGCTAAACGCCGCCTTCCGCCGCCTCAACGTCACCCTCGGCGGCTACTTAACAGGCGTCCGCACCGACAGCGATTTCCTCAACCTCGGTTTCACACGAAATCCCGGCTACGCGCGCTTCGATCTAGCAAGCAGCTATCGCCTCACCCGCAGCGTGACGTTCTACGCCCGCGCCACCAACCTCTTCGACAAGCGCTATCAAGACGCTCTCGGCTACCCCGCGCTAGGCCGCGACTTCCGCGCCGGCGTCCGCTACACCTTCAGCGGCCGCAACTAATATGCGCCACCGTTTTTTTGTAGGGGCGCAGCATGCTGCGCCCCATTTCAGCAAGATCTCAACCGCAGGAGATTCGCCAATGCCACAACTACCCGAACCCATCCTCTTCTGCTGGTCCGGCGGCAAAGACTCCGCCATGGCCCTCCATACCCTTCTCCAACAATCCGACGTTCAAATCGTCGCCCTCCTCACCACCGTCACCGAAGGCTACGAGCGCATCAGCATGCACGGCGTCCGCCGCGAACTCCTCTGCCGTCAAGCCCAATCCAGCGGTCTGCCGCTTCACGAAGTCCGTATCCCGCAACAATGCGGCAATCCCATTTATGAAGCCCGCATGGAAGAAGCCCTGCGCATCCACTTCGAAAGAGGCGTCCGTAAAGTCGCTTTCGGCGATATCTTCCTCGAAGACCTCCGCACCTACCGCGAAAAAAATCTCGCGCGTATTGGCATGACCGCCGTTTTCCCCATCTGGAAACGCGACACCCGCGAACTCATCCAATCCTTTCACGCCAACAAATTTCGCGCCGTCGCCGTCTGCATTGACAGCAAAGTCCTCGCACCCACCTTCGCCGGCCGGGAACTCAACGACTCTTTCTTCAGCGATCTTCCCCCGAACGCCGACCCCTGTGGCGAAAACGGTGAGTTCCACACCTTCGTCTTCGACGGTCCTATTTTTCAATCCCCTATTCCCATCCGCACCGGAGAAATCGTCAACCGGGATGGCTTCATCTTTTGCGATGTACTTCCCGAAACGGAGAAAGCATCACAATGAACACGCAACTCTCTCAAAACGAAAATCTGCTCTATCGTTTGCTCCTCGCTCTCGGCATCGTTGCCTTGGCCGCCGCTCTGCGCATCGCTCCTCATCCCTGGAATTTCACGCCCGTTGGCGCCATGGCCCTCTTTTCCGGCGCGGTCATCAAAAACCGCCGCCTCGCCTTCGTCGTTCCACTGCTCGCGCTCTTCCTCGGCGACATCTTCATCGGCTTTCACAAACTTATTCCCATTGTCTACGCCAGCTTCCTCCTCAGCGTCGCCATCGGCTTTTGACTCCGCGATCGCCGCACGGTCGCCCGCATCAGTCTCGCCACCATCCTCGGCGCCGTGCAATTCTCTATCGTCGTCGATTTAGGCGTCTGGGCGTTCATGCCGACGTACCCGCATACCTGGCAAGGTCTGCTCGCCTGCTACGTTGCCGCTATTCCCTTCCTCTGGAACATGCTCGCCGGCGACGCCGTCTACGCCGTCCTCTTCTTCGGCACCTTCGCCCTTGCCGAGCGCCTGTTCCCAGCTCTCCGCGACCCAGCCCCCCATCTAACTCGCCACTGATTCCGGAACTGGATCGCATTGCGCTTTAGAATCAACACTGGCTCTGTTGACATCCTTGGGAACGGCTGCGGTGCCTCAAGCGATAGAGGTTGTAAGCGAGCCCGAGTAGCAAGGCTTGGCGAATTTGCGATGTTAACAAGCGCCCCGGGGCGCGCGAGGAGAGTTTCCGTTTGACCACCGAGAAGATGGTCTCGTTCTTCGCGCGTGGCCCATACTGTTTCCGTGGAAAAGCCCGGTGCATTTGGCTACGGATCGCTCCTCGGGGGAGACCGCGGCGAAGGTTCGCCGGGATAATGCTACGCGCGCCCAGGCGCTGGCGAATGTGTTGATGGTTGGCTTCGGAATCGAACTCCGCATCGGCCAGCACCAAGCCGAGGGGCGCACGTGCTCCGGCCACATTCAGCAACCCGGGCAGCGCCGGGGCGTCGCAACGCGGTCCGGGATGGGCCCGCTGCGCCAGCAAAATCTGTTGCTGCAAATCCGCAACGACCAGCCACTTCAACCAGCGACGATGGGGCGCCCTCCCGTGTGCCTGTTGTTCGATGCGGCGGAGGAAGAACGTGCTGACGGCGTTCTGCGACAGCCCCGTGCCGTCCACGCCAGCCGTCACCCGTGCCGAGCGTCGGCCGCGGCGCAACTGGCGCACGGTTTCTTCCAGTCCGCGGTCGATGGTGTCGTCGTCCAGCCGCTTCAGAAAACGGTACAAGGTGGTGTAATCGGGCACGCTTTCCAACTGCAGCGTTGCGCGCAACTCGCCATGCTCGCGTAATCGCACTTCGGCTTCGCGAAAGGTCCAGTCTTCGTAGCGCATCAGACACAGCACCGCCAGCAGCTGCGGCTGAGTGAACTGATGTTTGCTGAAGCGACTGCGGTAGGGCGGCAAGACCCGGGTGGCCACCTGCAAGGCCACGCGAGCAAAAGGCAGGAGTCCCACTTCGGCCATCGTCCCTCCTGCTCGATCAGAAAACACGCACGCCGCCCCCTTGTCGACCCCGCAAAACCGAGACTGTGCCGAGGATGTCAACAGAGCCATCAACACTTACAAATCTGTATCAAAACAAACGACTTTATCTACCTTTAGAATGAACACTTACGCAAAAACCCAAGGGGAGGGCAATTACGGTTAACTAGCAGGGCGGAGACAGTCTTCGGCTACCTCATTCTCACCACCTGCGCTAATGCTATAATTCCTGCTCCATCATGACGAAATCATCCCCAGAAGCGACGGCGATCGCCCAGGAGGTCCTATACAAATACGAGACCGTCATCGGCCTGGAAGTTCACGTCCAGCTTCTGACCAACACCAAGATCTTCTGTGCCTGTGCCAACCGCTTCGGCGATGCGCCCAATACGAATGTCTGCCCGGTCTGCCTCGGTCTTCCCGGCACTCTGCCGATTTTGAACAAGCGCGCCGTCGAACTTGCCATGCGCGCCTCGCTCGCGTTGAATTGCACCGTGCACGAGCACTCCCGCTTCGCCCGCAAAAATTATTTTTATCCTGATCTGCCCAAGGGCTACCAGATCTCGCAGTACGAACTTCCTCTTGCGACCAACGGCTGGATCGAGATCGATCATGCGGGCGCAAAAAAGCGCATCGGCATCACGCGCCTTCATCTCGAAGAAGACGCCGCCAAAAATCTTCACGAAGGCTTCGCCGAATCCGCCACCAAGGCTTACGTCGACTACAACCGCTGCGGCACGCCTCTCAGCGAAATTGTTTCGGAGCCCGATATGCGCGCTCCCGAAGAGGCCTACGCGTACCTCACCTCGCTTCGCCAGACTTTGCTCTACACCGGCATCAGCGACTGCAACATGGAAGAAGGCTCGCTCCGCTGCGACGCCAACGTCAGCGTTCGTCTCCGCGGTTCAAAAGAATTCGGCACTAAAGTCGAAGTAAAAAATCTCAACTCGTTCCGCTATTTGCAAAAAGCTCTGGAATATGAAGTCGAGCGCCACATCGGCGTTATCGAATCCGGCGGCCGCATTTCGCAGGAAACGCGCCTCTGGCACCAGGACGAATCGCGCACCGTCTCGATGCGCTCGAAAGAAAAAGCCCACGACTATCGGTATTTCCCCGAGCCAGACTTGCTCCCCGTTCACGTCAGCGGCGCCTGGCGCGATGAAGTCCTCCGCTCGCTCCCCGAGCTCCCTGAAGCCAAGCGCGCACGTTTCAGCTCCGCGCACGGCCTCTCTCCTTACGACGCTGGAGTTCTTACCGCTAGCCAATCGCTCGCTGATTATTTCGAGTCCGTCGTAAAATCCGGCGCTAGCGCCAAGACTGCGGCCAACTGGATCCAGACCGAACTTCTGCGCCGTCTCAATGACTCTGGAAAGGAAATTGAAGCCAGTCCGGTCTCTCCCGCCGCTCTCGCTGAACTCCTCACACTCGTCGAGTCCAGCAAGATCACTGCTGCAGTGGGTAAAAAAGTTTTCGCAACTATGTTCGACACGGGCCGCTCACCGGCTGATATCGTTGCCGCCGGAGGCCTCGGCTCGCAAGTGGATGAATCCGCCATTGAGCTAGCTGCCCGCGAAGTGATCGAGAAAAATCCCGACAACGTCGCTAAATTTAAGTCCGGGAACGAAGGCGTCTTCAAATTTTTCGTCGGCCAGGTCATGCGCGCCACACGCGGCCAAGCGAATCCCCAAGCCGTCAACGACATTCTCCGAAAGCTCTTGTCGTGAGGCGGGCCGAGGATGCACGCATTTGTAGTGGCCGGGCTTTAGCCCGGCTCTTTTCTCTTAGGCCCGTTACGCATCAAAGCCGCAGGAAATTTATCAGTGCGGTGAACTATTTGAGGAAACCATGTTGAAAATCGGCGATAAAGCCCCTGCATTCCGCTCAAAAAACGACGCTGGCAATGACGTCTCGCTCTCCGACTTCCTCGGCAAACGCGTCGTACTCTTTTTCTATCCGAAAGCCAACACTCCCGGTTGAACGACGGAAGCGTCCGAGTTTCGTGACGCAAAAAAGCAGTTCGACAAGCTGGGCGTGGTTATCCTCGGCATGAGCGGCGACTCCGTCAAAGCGCAAGCCGCCTTCAAAGCCAAACAAAAACTCAACTTCGATCTGCTCAGCGATCCGGATCTGAAAACCATCGAAGCTTTCGGCTCGCGCCGCATGAAGAAATTCCTCGGCAAATCCTTCCTGGGAATTGTGCGAAGCACTTTCCTGATTGGCGCCGATGGCAAGATCGAACACATCTGGGATCCCGTCACGGCAAAAGGCCACCCCGCCGAAGTTCTGGCCGCCCTCTCCAAAAAATAATCGCGCTCGGTCTTGTAGTTGTAGAGCCCGCCTTCCGAGGCGGACCACTGCTTGCTTGCAAATGTGAAGATTTCAGAGATGAAAAATGAGGTCGTCTGAGCCTGCGGAAGCGGGCTCGATCAAAAGGTTATCGATTAACCGCGTCTTCCCAATGAGTACCGCCAGCACCGCATAAGAAGGCCGAGCAACGCGAACCACCGGTTCAAAGGTGTCCGCGCTGACAATCTCTGCGTAATCGACTCGTGCAATAGGTTCGGCTTCCAGGATACGCCGCATCGTTGTTTGCAGTTGCATTGCGTCGCGCACGCCAGCAGCCAACTCATCTCGCGCTGCCACAAGCGCTCGGTGCAAGACAGTCGCCGCCTTGCGTTCTTCGGCGCTCAAATACGCGTTGCGCGAAGAAAGCGCCAGCCCATCCGCTTCTCGAATCACCGGGCAAACCATGATCTCCGTATCGAGATTCAGGTCGTAAACCATTTCGCTGATAATCCGTACTTGCTGCGCATCTTTTCTTCCGAAATATGCAAAATGCGGCTGCACAATCTCGAACAATTTCAAAACGACGGTGGAAACGCCGCGAAAATGTCCCGGCCGCGAACGCCCTTCGAGCCGTTCGCTGATACCTTCGACATTTACATACGTCCGAAATCCATCGGGGTATACATCCGCGGCTGCCGGTGCAAACAGCACATCGACGCCCGCTTCGCCCAGCGTTTTCGCATCCTTTTCGAGATCGCGCGGATATTTTGTGTAATCTTCCTTCGGCCCAAACTGTTTCGGATTCACAAACACCGACGCGACGACACGCTGGCAATCCCGTTTCGCCCTCGCCACCAGCGCCGTATGCCCTTCATGCAGCGCGCCCATCGTCGGCACTAACCCCATAACGAGCCCCTCGGCTCGCGAGGCGCGCGCATACTCTTTCATCCACGCTATCGTTCGGATTATTTCCACGGGAGAGGTGAGTGTCTCACATGTGCGAGTTATGCGCCCGCTGCCAGTGCGCGCTCTCGGTAATAGTGCATCAAATCCGTCAGGATCGGCTGTGCGCCAAGCTGGCGAAGCAGAGTCGTAATCTGCCCGCGATGATAGGTGCCATGATTCACGACATGCTGCATCGATTGCCACAAAGGATTCTTGTACACCCCAAATTTCAGCGTTTTGTATTCCAGTACGCGGTTCAAATCTTCCTGCGTCAACTTTGCGACAAACGCCAGCAGCCTTCCTTCCTGCTCGGCCCACTTCGCCCGCAATCCATCCACATCCGCATATTGCCCGGTATCCGGAAGCGATGCAGGCGAGCGCCCCTGAAAGCGCTCCAGCCAAATCCATTCCGCTCCGCAAATGTGCGCCAGCGTGTCCCTCACCGAACTAAAGCTCGACCCCATCGGCTTCGTGAATTGCTCGCTCGTCAAATTCGCCGCCGCGTCGAGCGACCGATGATTCGCCCACGCATTGTAGTCATACAGCGCGCGAATCTCTTCCGGCGTCATTTCAACCTCCGCATTTACATCTCAAAGTGAAATTGTCATTCCGAGCGAAGCGAGGAATCTGTTTTTCGCTTTTTGTATTTCGTTTTTCGAATTTCGATCCTCGTCCTACCAATCGCCGTCCGTATTCACCGGCGCTTCTTTTTCTTCCTTGGCCGTCTGCGCCGCGTGATACGACTCGCCATCAGAGGGGAACGTGCCGCCGCGCACATCCTCGCAATACTCGCGCGCGGCCTTCGCAATGATTTGCCCGACATTCACATATTGCCGCGCAAATTTCGGAGTCTTCCCAAAGGTTAATCCCAGCGCGTCATGAATCACCAGAATTTGCCCGTCGCAATCCGGGCCGGCGCCGATGCCGATCGTCGGAATGCGCAGCTCGCGAGTAACCTGCGCCGCCAACTCTCGCGGCACCGCTTCGAGCACCACGGCAAACGCTCCAGCTGCTTCGACAGCGCGCGCATCGCGCAGCAATTGTTCCGCCGCATCGACCGTTTTGCCTTGGACGCGGAACCCGCCCAGCGCATTCAGCGACTGCGGCGTCAATCCGACATGTCCCATCACCGGAATTTCCGCTTCCGTCAGCCGCACAATCAATTCGAGGCGCCGCTCGCCGCCTTCTACCTTCACTGCTTCCGCGCCAGCGTCTTTCACGAAGCGCATCGCATTCCGTACCGACTCCGCAATGTCGCTGTGAAAGCTGCCGTAAGGCATGTCCGCCACGACCAGCGCTCGGCGCGTCCCGCGCCGCACTGCGCGCGTGTGATGCAGCATCTCTTCGATCGAAACCGGTAGCGTGCTGTCATACCCGAGCACGACCATGCCGAGCGAGTCGCCTACGAGCAACACGTCCACGCCTGCTTCATCCAAAAGACGCGCGGTCGGATAGTCGTACGCCGTCAAGCAGGTGATTTTCGGCGAAGTGGAATGGGAACCCGCAGCCCAGGACTTCCGCTGCAGCAGATCGGGCACAGTGATCTTGCCATCGCCCGAATTAGAAACAACACTCATGCTGGCCTCCGGTGCCGCTCCCTAATAGCAGGATACAGCCCTGTACCTTACATTTGCGAAGAATACCAAATTCCCGCGCCCCTGACCACCATTTGAACAGGAAACCAGCTCGCGCTCAAACTTAAGCGACGCATGTGCTATAAGACATCTTGAACAGAGCCGCGGCAAGGGAATTATGAAGAGCAGTATAGAAAGATCCTCTGCATTCCCCGCTGCGATCACCATCATAATCTTTGGGGCTTGCGTCTTGGCGTTGGGATGCCACGATGTCGCGACGACTTGGTCTTCAGAAGTCCGGTCACCGGATGGGCTGTGGATTGCGACCGCTCGCAGCGAACAGTGGGGTGGTCCCGGAACGGCCTATGATGCAACTACCGTCTATTTGAAATCTACCAAGGGATCAAAATCTCCGACACAAGTGCTATTGTTTTCCCATCAGTATGCGACGATGAATCTAAAAATGGAGTGGTTAACTGCAACGCACCTGGAGGTGACGTATGGAGCGAGCGCACAGCCTGGAGACCGTGTGAGTCTCGACTTCCAAGCCGTCAAGTACGATGACGTCAACATCTCCGTGCGAGACCTTTCAAATCAGACAAGGAAACCATAGCCACAATTTGAGCGTTGCCTGATTCTGTACCGACCTTTCAGCGTGACAAAACACATTCGGCTCCCCTACTAAAACCCGGACGGGCGCTCGGCTGCTACGCCAAATGCTTTTTCGAGGGCGAGGCCGGCTTGGGCGACTGTACCTTCTTCGAAGAGGCGGCCGATTAGGGTTACGCCGTGGGGGACGCGGCGCGGCGGAGAGAACTTGGGAAGGGGGCGGCTGGGATCTGGCGCCCAGTCGGTGCGGGCTTCGGCGACTTCGATGAAACCGGCGCGCATTGTGAGCGAAGGATGGCCGGTGAAATTGGTGATGGTCAGCATTTCATCGCGCAGAGAAGGGACGAGGAGCAAATCCACTTGAGAAAAAACGCGGGCCATTTCGTTGGCGACTTTTCGCCGCAGACGATCCGTTTGCACGAAATCCACCGCCGAAAGAAATCGCGATTGGCGGAAAATATTCGGCCAGGCGTCGTACGTCTGCACTCTTAGCTGATCCACCGCGTGATTCAGAGTGATTTCTTCGAACGCCGCCGCGCCTTCCGCGAACAAAATCAAGTTGAGCGAATCGTAGGGCCAATCGGGAATGCTCACTTCCGCGGGAATCATGCCAACTTTCTTTACTGTTTCGAGGGCGGCGCGATCGACGTCCGTGGCGGGATTCTCTTTCATCCATGCGGGAAAGTAGCCGACGCGCAAGCCTTTGACGCTGGCGGCGGCGTCAAAGTCGAGGCGGGAATGGACACTGGAAACGTCGCCAGCGTCGGGGCCGGAGATGGCTTGCAGCACGAACATGGCGTCTTCAACGCTGCGGGTCATGGGGCCGAGTTTGTCCAGCGACCAGCAGAGGGTCATGGCGCCGGTGCGAGCGACGCGACCGTAGGTTGGGCGAAGGCCGGTTAGGCCGCAGCGCATGCTTGGGCCAACGATGCTGCCGCCGGTTTCGCTGCCAATCGCAAACGCAACCAAGCCTGCTGCCGTGGCTGCACCCGGGCCGGCGCTGGAACCTGACGAGCCTTCTTCGAGCAGCCACGGGTTCATCGTTTGGCCGCCGAACCAAATATCGTTGAGTGCGAGCGCGCCGAGACTCAGCTTTGCGACGAGCACTGCGCCTGCATCGTGCAGGCGTTTCACTACCGCGGCATCCTTGGCTGGCACGCGATCGCGAAATGGTTCGGCGCCCCAGGTTGTGGGAATGCCCGCGGTGTCCAGCAAATCCTTTGCGCCCCACGGAATACCGTGGAGCGGGCCACGATATTTTCCCGCGGCAATCTCCGCGTCGGCTTTCTTTGCCTGTGCCAAAGCCAAATCGCGGGTAAGCGTGATTACGCAGCGCAACTTTACGTTGAAGCGTTCCAGCCGCTCCAAATAAATCTTCGTCAACCGCTCCGATTTTAGCTTCCCCATTTCGATCCACTGGGAGAGTTTCCAGACAGGAGCGAAGGCAATATCCTCATCCCACCCTGGCAACGGGCCCGGCTCATGCAAACCACGAACAAATCGTTCGGTCTCCGGGCCGCGCTTTTGTCCGGGCAAGATCGGATCCCACTTGGAATACGGAGCAACGCTGTCTTCGATGGTTGCTTTGTGCGGACCAGCGCGGCGCTCGTAGAGCGCGGCCATGTTCCCGCGCCAGCTTGTGGCGACCATCTCGCGGTCCGCGGAGGTCATCTCGACTTGCACGAGTTTTTCTGCCTCGGCGAATGTGGTTGGCGAGACTTCGGGACCCACGGCCGGGCCCGTTCCAAAGGCAGGCGGAGTTCCAGCGGGCGGCTCGCCCGGTTTCTGTTGCTGCGCTCCTGCCACCGCCGCCCCGACTATTCCGAGCGATGTAAACGTCAAGAAGTCCCGCCGCGTTTTTGCCATTTCGCCTCCGGCTCGTATTGTATCGACCGATTAGGAACATTTCGGGCAATCCGCCGATGTTCGCACAATACCGCGCGGCGCCTGATTTCTCATTACTTTCTTCTGGAAAGTTGGGCGCGCGGCGAGTAGCATCACGCCGCCCTAGCTGGAGGTGCTTGTGAAGATGCGTAGCCAATCAAGTCTCGTCAAGAATTTGTCCCGAGCTGTTTTGCTCCTGATTCTCGCATTCGTCATCGCGCCGCTTACATCGTCGCAAACTCCGGCCACTGCGCCTCCGGATGACGCTGCAGTGCACCAGAGAGCGGATGCGCTGCTGAAGCAAATGACACTCGAGGAGAAAGTCGGGCAGCTGAGCCAGCTTTTTGACTTCGCCAAGTCGAAAGAGATCGACGACGCGGTGGCGAAAGGACAACTGGGGTCACTGCTGTTTGTCACCGACCCCGCGGAGACGAATCGTCTGCAACAGCTGGCTGTCGAAAAAACGCGACTGCATATTCCGCTGATCTTCGGATTCGATGTAATTCACGGATTCCGCACGATTTTCCCTGTGCCAATTGCGATGGCAGCGTCGTGGGATCCTTCGGCGGCTGTGAAGGCACAGACTATCGCGGCGAAAGAAGCGCGTTCGGTCGGCATCGACTGGGCGTTCGGGCCGATGCTGGACATCGCGCGCGATCCGCGTTGGGGGCGAATCGTCGAAGGGGCGGGCGAAGATCCGTATCTCGGCTCGGCGATGGCGGCGGCGCAGGTGCGGGGGTTTCAGGGCGAATACATCGGGGCGCCCGATCACATCCTGGCTTGCATGAAACATTTCGCGGGATACGGCGCGGCGATTGGCGGGCGCGATTACGATGAAGCATATATTCCGGAAACGCTGATGCAAAATGTGTACCTTAAGCCGTTTCACGCGGCGGTCAAGGCGGGAATCGGTTCGGCCATGAGCGCTTATCTCGATTTAAATGATGTGCCGGCGACGGGGAATCGCTGGCTTCTGCACGATGTGTTGCGCGAGGACTGGAAATTTACGGGGTTCGTGGTGAGCGACGCGAATTCCGTCAGGAGTTTGCAAAATCACGGCTACGCCAAAGATGTGTACGAAGCTGGACTGTATGCGTTTAAAGCCGGGGTCAATATGGAGATGGCGCTTGGGTTCACGGCGTATTCGAAGAGCTTGGCGACGGCTGTGGAGCGCGGGGAGATTACGGCGCAACAAATCGAGGATGCGGCGCGACCGATTCTGGAGATGAAGATTCGGCTTGGCTTGTTCGAACATCCGTATGTCGATGAAGCGCGGTCGCGCGAAATTCTGGCTACACCAGAGCATCGCACGGCGGCGCGCCTTGCCGCGGAACGGACCGCCGTGTTGCTGCGTAATGAAAAAAATCTACTTCCACTCAAGAAGGATGCATACAAGAAAATCGCGGTGATAGGATCGCTTGCCGATTCGCAGATGGATACGATCGGCTCCTGGACATTTCAGGACGATTTGGCGGAAACAGTCACGGTTCTTGGCGGATTACGCAACAAGCTTGGCGCGCAGGCTGAAGTGAGCTACGCACAGGGAGTGCAGATTCGGAGGAAGATTCCTTCGTTTTTCGACGCGATATTTCACTTGAAGACGCAGCCCGTGTGGACAGCGCAACAAGCGAAGGACGAAATGGAGAAAGCGATTTCGCTCGCGAAGTCTTCCGAGCTCACGATCCTCGTGATGGGGGAAGCGCAAAACATGAGCGGGGAGGCGGCTTCGCGGGATTCGCTGGATTTGCCGGGCCAGGAAGAAAAGCTGATCGAGTCGGTGGCGGCAACGGGGAAACCCGTGGTGCTTGTGTTGCTCAACGGACGGCCACTGAATATCAAGTGGGAGGCGGAGCACATTCCGGCAATCCTTGATGCGTGGTACCCCGGGACGCAGGGCGGCAACGCGGTAGCGAATCTTCTTTATGGCGATGCGGTTCCGGGAGGGAAACTTCCCATCACGTGGCCGAGGAATGTGGGGCAAGTGCCGATATATTATGCGCACAACACGACGCAGGCTCCGGAAAATCAGGGGAAGCGCTACTGGGGTGAAGAGAGCACGCCGCTTTATCCGTTTGGGTACGGGCTGAGCTATTCGAAATTCGCGTTTACAAATTTGAAGCTGAGCCGGAGCGAAATCAAGCCGGGCGAAAGCATCGACGTGAGTGTCGATGTCGAAAATACGGGCGCGACTTCAGCGGACGAAGTCGCGCAACTCTACATCCATCAACAATACGGCAGCACATCGCGGCCGGTGCGGGAGCTGAAAGGGTTCGAACGCTTGACGCTCGGACCGCACGAGAAAAAGACGGTGCATTTTAATCTGGGGAATGACGAATTGACCTACTGGAGCACAGCGACAAAGAGCTGGGTGGAAGAACCGGCGGCGTTCGACGTGTGGGTAGGCGGAGATTCGAACGCCACGCTGCATGCCAACTTCAACATTACGAAATAGCACGACATCCCGCGGCAAAAATAGAAAGCGCGCGACACGTTATCGCATCGCGCGCTTCCGTTTCTCGACTTAGAGGATGCGGTTTAGTTTCCCGGGACGTGGCGCACCTGAGTAGCTTGCGAGCCCGGGCCTGGCTCCGGCACGGGTTTGGGCATGTCCGCGTCCTTAAATCGCGGAACCATGTCATCAGCCATCGCGAGTGCGTAGACTGCCGAAGCAATCTCCACCGCGCCTTCTCTTACATCTTCTTCATAGATGCGCTCATAGGTATCCAGATTCGTGTGGTGAGTAAACGAGCCGTAGTCGAAGGCATCTTGTGCGAGGCCAATTCCGGGCAGGCCCGCGTTATTAAAGGAAGTGCTGTCGGTGCCGCCGGTTCTGCGGCTGTCGGAGGCAATGGCGCCCATGAAGCCCCAATCTTCAAAAGGCATCATTGCTTCGCGGACCATGTCGGCGGCCCCCGCGGGACCAAAGACGCCGGCGCCTCGGGGCTTGCCGGTCCCGGAATCGATGTTGAAATAGGCGTCGAGTTTTGCGTATTCGGGTTTCTGGCTTTCGAAACTTCCGAAGTGCTCTTTCACGTAGGCCAGCGAACCGAGCAAGCCTTCCTCCTCGCCGCTCCATAGCGCAATGCGAATGGTTCGACGCGGCTTCACATGGAGGGCGGTGAGAATACGAACCGCTTCGAGCATCATGGAGGAGCCGATGCCGTTGTCGGTGGCGCCTGTGGCGTCGTGCCAGGAGTCGTAGTGACCGCCAAGCATGACGATTTCGTCTTTCTTGTCCGTGCCGGGGATCTCTCCGATGGCGTTGTAGGCGGTCGTGCCTTCGGGATACTCCTTGTTCTGAATGTTTACGCGGAGGGTGACGGGAGTTCCGTCGGCGATGAAGCGGGAGATGCGGCCGTAGTCTTCGTTGCGCATAACAAGCGTTGGGATCGCGCGGGTCCAGTCGTAGGTGGCGTTTTGCTGCGCGATGATGATGCCGTGGGCGCGGCCGGCATCGTTGATTCGAACGAGGGCCCCGTTATCCACCAAGAATTGGTCCACTTGCCGCGAAACTTCCTGCCGCGTCAACTGCCCTTCAGGCAACTTCGGCTGTTCGGGAAAGCGGAACGGGCGAGGATTTTTTGCATCGAAGCGCGACTTCCACTCGTCTTCGGGGCGCCGCATCGGAGAGGGATTCATCTCCTCGGCAACTTCCACATGGCGGCCTACGAAAACGATCGCGCCGTGGACTTTTTCTTTCATACCATTCAAGTAGCTGTCAAGCTCAGCTTGGGTGGGCTGTTTGGGCTCCTCCGGCTTTGCCGGCACGTGCATCGGCGGAGCGGCCCACTTTGGTTCTGGCGGTGGAGGCGCGCCACCGAAAAAATTAAATCCGGCGCCCGACGGCGGAGCCAGTCCAGGCGGCTGGAGGATCACAACCTGCGCGGTGACGACTCCTTTGGTGCTGGGAGTCCAGGCCAGGGGCTTAACCATGAGCTGTCCGTGGAAGGGAGCGACTGCATCGGCGGAAAGTTCCATGTTCTCCCAACCCGGCACGGGCGTCGCGGCGCTGGGCGGTTGAAAGGTCCAGGGTTCAAGATGGGCATTGGCTAGCCCCCACGAGGTCATCGTCTTAACCGCCCAATCATCGGCGGCCTTCAAATTTGGAGTGCCTGTTACGCGTGGTCCATGGACATCGGCGACTTCGTGGATGATCCACATGATTTTCGAATTGTTGGTCTCTTCGGCGCGGATTTGCGTGTAGAGACCTGCCAGCCCCGGAGCCTGCGCGGGCGACGGCAGCGCCGCGAGAAGAAAAAAACACAACAGACATCCCACTAATTTCGCCACAGTTCCCCCAAACGTTTTCAGAAATTTTCGAATCAATACTCCAGTCGCACGTCAATATACGCCCGCTCGCCGCCACAGGCAATGCGCGGAGCGGTCTATTTGGCGGATTTAAATTCTAATTGCGACACGCCGGAAAACCGTTTCGAGCCAGCAGGGCAGAATATGCTCTTCTATCTTCTGTAGTTAAGAAGAGGCTGCGCGAACACGTTGGGCTCGTTTGTGATCGCCTATTTTCGATTTGGCGGTGTTTGTCCACCCGCCGAGTTCGAGCGCGATACGCATACAGGCGTCGCGTAGTTCGTCGGCGTAAGCGCGATCGGCCAGGGCACGAGCCACGACCATGCCTCCCACACAGAGTGCCGCTATGGCCTGGGCTTGCTCGCGGCGCGGGCCGGCGTTTTGGGCAGTGTTGCGATCCAGTACGCTGACCATGGCGAGGAAGACTGTCTCGAAAGCACGCTTCGTGCTGGCGCTGCCACGAGCTACGTCCGTGGGCAGGGCGGTCATCGGGCAAGAATTTTCGACGTCTTCAAAATGTTGGCGAGACAGATACGCGCGGACCACTTGTGGGCCGACTTCGCCGGAACCCAAATCCACTTCGACCCCTTCCCAGCAATTTTTCCATTCGGGGTCCGTGAAGAAGCAGCCCAGGACTTCCACGTAGAGATCGCTTTTGCTCTCAAAGTAGCTGTAGAAGCCGCCGTGTGTTAGGCCAGCGCCTGCCATGATTTGTTTCAGAGAGACGCGGTCAAAACCGTGGCGATTGAAGAGTCTACGGGCGCTCTGGACGATTTTCTTTCTGACTTCCTGGCGGTGTCCTGCGGGATAAGGCATGGCAACCTCCTGTTTTTGTTGGGAGGAAGTATCGCGCAAAGGGCGGCTGGCTCTCCAGTAAAACATTATCTTGAACATATTTTGGCGACATGGTCCCATGCACTCACGCTTCAAGGCGCATCCATTTCCGCGGCAACTGGAGAACAAAAATGAGCAACATGAAACTGAGGCACTCGCTTCTTGCAAATAACCCGAGCCGACGGCGGCTGATCGTTGGCGGCGCCCTGGCGCTGGGTGGTTTTGGTTTGGCTACTAGGGAAGTGTTTGGGCAAGCTGTGCCGGAGATTTCACATTCCGAAGATGCCATACATCAGGAGACGGTGTTCAAAGCCAGCCGCAAAAGGGTGTACGAGGCGCTGACCGACGCAAAGAAATTCGAAAAAGTGATCCAGCTCAGCGTGGCCGTGCAGTCCGGGATGGCGAAAGGGAACATCCCGGCGGAGATTGCTGCCGAGCCGGGCGGGGCGTTCAAACTTTTTAACGGATTTATTGTCGGGAGAAACCTGGAGTTGGTAGCAAATGAACGGATTGTGCAAGCCTGGAGAGTCGCGTATTGGCCCGAAGGGGCGTGGTCGCTCGTCAAGTTCGTTTTGGTGGAGCAGGGTTCCGAGACCAAGGTGGTTTTCGACCACACGGGCTTCCCGAAAGGCGACGCGGACCACTTGCTAGAAGGGTGGAACGGGAACTATTGGCAGCCGCTCGCAAAATTCCTCGGTTAGCGGGTGAAGATAGACCATTCCTTGGGGTGACATACGTCGTTTTTGCTGCGCTAGGAATCCTTGGGGGCTTGGGAGCGCCCTTTCCACGAGCCGCCCTTGCCCATCCAATAGCGGACGGCGGATAACCATGTCGCGCAGGTGTAAAAGAGCGCGGTCAATGGCAAGAGAGGCGCCCAGAGCGGCGACAGTCGGTAGAAACGTACAGTGGGCAGGAAGGAGCCTGACATCAGAATCCAGGCGGTAAGGCCAAGGATGCGTGCCGTTGAATCGTGCGAGAAGAGCAGGAGCACGGGCGCAAGGTAGGTCAAAAACATTCCCGCTAGGGTTCCTGCGAGCAACAGGCTGGAGTAACGCAATTGCGTAAAGGCCGTGCGAGAAATCAGATCACGGATTTCCCCGAAGGTTTTATAGGCACGCATGCTCTCACTTTTCCGAGTGAGACCCATCCACACTTTGCCGCCGCTGGCCTTAATCGCTTTCGCCAACGCGCAATCATCGATAACCTCGCCCCGGATAGCGGCGAACCCGCCGATTCGCGCAAAAGCTTCGCGTTTCAGCAAGATGCATCCACCGGCCGCTCCAGCGGTGCCGAGGTCGTCATCTTCAATCCATCGAGGCGGATAGAGCATCAGGAAGAAGTAGAGAAAAGCGGGAGTCAGCGCACGCTCGGGAAAAGCTTCTGCCTGAAGCAGAACCATGAGTGAGGCAAGGTCGAGCTTATACTTTTCCGCCCGGGCCACTAGCCGCTGCAAAGTGTCCGGCCCATGGCTGACATCCGCGTCCGTAAACCAATAGTACGTAGGCAGCTCTTCTGCCGCATCGGTGGCTGATGGGCTAGTCACTCCTTCATTCAGCGCCCAGAGCTTTCCGGTCCAACCCCGCGGCAGATCGGAAGCGCGGACGATCGTCATCGGGCGCTCTGCTGATGTCTCCCTGGCGATCTGACTGGTGATGTCCCACGTTGCATCCTCGCTGTGATCGTCTACGACGACAATGGAGAAGGCGCCCGAATATTTCTGCTGGACCAGGCTTGTTACTACCTTGCCGATCGTTTCTGCCTCATTCCGTGCTGGCACAATTGCGACAACGCTCGGCCATTCCTCACGTATTTCGGCCGCCATGCGGTCCGCGTTCGCTTTGGAGACTCGCCAAAACCAGCCGCGTCCAAAAAACAGATGCAGCCAAATCCCTAAGGCCAGGATTCCAACGATATTCGCGAGATGGGGATGGAATAGTTCCGTCATTAAATGCCTGCACCCGAATCTCTCACGACCACCGCCCTTGTGTCACGGCGGAGCCCAAAGTTCTCGTGGCCAGACTACACACTCAAACAGTGTGCTCATTCCTCGGTGAGTGAGCTCTAATCATTGGTTATTACTTGGTGAAGATATGATGGCGTCACCTGTCCTAGAGTCCCATGGGACTTAGTACTACTGTACCGTTGCCTCCATACGTCCTAAAACCTATCCTCGCCGAGTAGCTAACCAGCGGCCCGAACTCACCAGACGAAAATCTGGCGAAGGGACGGGCCGGGTTGGTGTGTACCGATACGGTACAAGTCCGTAGTGCGAGCTACTTGACATCCCTATAGATAGGGATAGAGTGTCTCCGGGTGTAGTTCATCCCCGGAGGCAACATGTCCAGGAAACTCGCAGTGGTATTACTCGCCATGGTTGTATTGGTGAGTGCTATGGGCTTGAAAACTGTAGTTACGGCGCACGGCGACGGCTCCGTAATTATGGCGAACGGCGCAGCCCCAGCACCGCCGACACCGTACAAGAATGGCGCAGCGCCGGCACCGCCGACGCCGTATAGAAACGGCGCAGCACCGGCACCACCAACGCCCTATTGATCACCGGGTAGTATCCGCAGAAGTGGCATAGCTTTTCTGCGGGGGGCGGGGATCAGGGCGTAGATTGGAAGGAACGTGCCTGGTCCATTTACATACTTTATCTGGCTCCTGGGCTTCCTTTGTGAAGCGGCCGTTGTGGTGTGCGCACTCAAGCGCAGAGCATTTCGCCGCTATTTTCTCCTGAATTTGTACATGGCTGGGGCGGTAATCAGCGAGTTGGTGCGGTTCAAGATTCTCAGCCAGTACGGCTTTAATTCCTCGCAGTACATGTACTTCTATTTTTACTCGGATGCCATCCTAACGATCTTTCTTTACTTCGCCCTAACCGCCCTCTACGCACACGTCTTCAGCGAAATGAAGGCAGAGAAGTATGTGAAGATGGGCGCGCTGCTGCTCTTGGCGGGAACGGCCGGGTTTACCTGCGCGGTGGTGCTGCAATCTTCCGCGAAGCTGGTAACCCACTTCGTTGTCGACCTCTCCCAGAACTTGTACTTTGTCGGATTGGTCCTTACCTACGTTCTGTGGGGCGCGATCCTTAAGCTTCGAGAGACGCGGACGCGGCTCATCCAGCTTGTTCTCTCGCTGGGCGTTTACTTCAGCCTGTTCGCCGCGAACTACGCGATTCGGAATCTGTATCCGTCGCTGAGTTCGCGTGCTCGTTCCGCTGGTCCAGATTTTTTCGCTCTTCCTGCCGCTGGCTTGGGCATATGCCTTCTGGCGACTGCCTGAAGAGGCGAGGCTGGCGCCTGCGCGCCTTGCGGTGATCCCCCGATGATGGCCGCAATCATTCTCGTCTGTTCGCTGGCATTCTTGCTGCAGTTCTTCGTGTCGTACTGCCGCTCGCTGATTGCGGCGTCGATCAAGCAGCCGCTTTCCGCGGAAGTACAAGACGTTACGGGAATCAAGAACTCGGCTACGGGTGAGGACTTTGCCCGAGTCGTTCAACTGCTGCAGCTCTGCCCCGACCGTCCGGAAGATCGCAGCGGCATTCAAGCTATCGGCGCTTACTTCGGGCTACTGGGTTTTGTGCGCTCGAGCGTAGCGCGGATTATCCCTTCGTTGCTGGCCTGGACGGAAACGGAACGTGGACAATGTACGTACTTTGCGGCGGTCACACTTGAGCGACGCATCGCGTTCAGCAGAGATATGTTCGCGCAGCAGCTAGAAACCTGACGATACCTTTTCTTACAGCACCCTTCTGCTCCCTCAGCCGCTGGCTGATTAGCCACATCCTCGCTCCATTTGAGGCTTGACTTTTTCAAGGCCATGCTATCCTGAGCGAGTTCCCTCCTCACCGGAGTGGAAGCGTCCGCAGCGCAAAAACGACCGGTGACAAAAACATGTCTGCAGTGCGGCGCCGTATTGCCATCGAGCATGCGCGTCTGCAATTTTTGCGATTCAACCTTAACGCTAGAACTTTCTTCTCAAGCTGCGTCCTCGCTGCCTGAGGCCCAGCCCGTCCAACGCGTACAGATGAGCGATGGCCGAGCGCTCAGTTCAACTGGAATGGAATCAGATCCAGCGTGGCGTGGCGAGCTTACGAAGCGTCTCCAAACCTACCGAACTCGAAAGCGAAAAATAGCGCCAAACGTTGCTCAGTCGAAACTGCCGTTTGAAGAGCCCGTGGCCAGTGTGCCCAGTCAAGGGGCCGAGTCTTCGGTTGGAATCGCGGAAGCATCGCCAGTGGCCGATGACGATTTTTCGTTTACCATCGCCATCGGGCGGAATGCCGCGACTCGCGAAGACGCGCGAATGGTTATTGATGTATCGCAGCCCCCGTCCGAGGAACAAGGCTTTGAGGGGATTTCCGTGCCCCAAGTGCACACGGAACAGAGCGGTTTGTATCCGGTTGCTTCCATCGACGAGCGGCGAATTGCGGGATTAATCGATACAGGCTGCCTGCTTTTTGCCTACGGCGGATTCCTGACACTCTTCGGCTCCCTCGGCGGGCAGTTTACGTTCAGCAAGTTGAGTGCGGCAGTGTGCATCGCGACCTTCGTAATCGTCTACCTGCAGTATTTTGCGATGTTCACCGTTTTCGGCGGGACAACACCCGGCATGATGCTGCGCGGGTTGCATGTTGTCAGTTTCTCGGGTGAAGAACCGGCGCCGCGACAAATGCTTTGGCGCAGCGCCGGTTACATGCTTTCCGCCGGCACTTTTTTTATGGGATTTTTGTGGTCTCTTTGGGATGAAGATGCGCTGACCTGGCACGATCGCTTGTCACATACCTATCTTTCCCCGGCGCCAACGCTTGCGGATATAGAGGCTTCGCACATCGCCCATAGCCGTTGATCCATAAGCGCGAATTCAAACTCCGGGAGCGGGAGCGGATGGTTAGCCGCAGCATTCTTGCGCGAGGCGCGAGATTGTTTTCAGGCTGAGATCCACGTCGGCTTCCGTCGTGGCCCACGAAGAAACGCTGACTCTCATTGCGGACTTGCCTTGCCACACCGTTCCGCCACACCAACATGTGCCGTTCTCCTGAACGGCGCGAATCACTCTTTGGGTGACCTCGGAGCTGCCGAAGGAAACGAGCACCTGGTTGATGACCACGTCGTTTAATACATCGAAACCTGCTTGGCGAAATCCTTCCGCGAATCGTTGGGCGTGTGAGCAAGTACGTTCGATCAAAGAACTGAGGCCCTCGCGCCCCAGGGATTTGAGCGCGGCCCACAATTCCACGCCGCGCGCTCTTCGCGACGATTCAGGAGTGTGATACATCGGCTCGCGCCGCGCGCCGGCTTCGAGGTAGGCAGCCGTCATCGTCATAGCAGCCCGCAATGCCATTCCATCTCTCACGAGCACGATCCCACTGTCGTAATTGACGTTCGGCCATTTGTGCGCATCTGTGGCCCAGGAATCGGCTTGCTCGAACCCTACCGTATGGCGGCGGTATTTCGGCGAAGCTGCGGCCCACAAACCAAATGCACCGTCAACGTGGACCCAGGCGCCTTGTTCGTGAGCGCGGGGACAGAGTTCGGCAGCTGGATCCATCGCTCCGGTATTCACGTTGCCGGCTTGGATGCACAAAATTGTACGTTCGCTAAGCACCGGCAATTTGTCGGCGCGCATTCTTCCCTGATCGTCCACTTCGACGCGGATAAGGCGCTTTTTGCCAAACCCCGCGAGACTTAGCGCCTTGAGAATAGAAGCGTGGACTTCGTCGCCGACAACAACATCGATGGGTGGTGCCCCAAACATGCCGTCATCAGCGACATTCCAGCCAGCACGGGCGAGCAGCGCCTGACGGGCTGCGACGAGTGCCGCAAAATTCGCCATGGTCGCGCAGGTTACCAAACCGCCCTCACAGTTCGCTGGCAGGCCGAGTGCTTCGCAGACCCATCGCAGCACGACTTCTTCCAGCTCTGCCGCGACCGGAGACATCACGCGGAGCGCCGCATTCTGATCCCACGTGCCCGCAAGCCAATTTGCCGCGAGCGACGCTGGAAGAGTTCCGCCATTTACGAAACCAAAGTACCGGCCGCCGGTTGTGGCCATCGTTGCTGGAGAGCCAATTTCATCGAGCTTCGTGAGGACCTGCATCGGATCCATAGGGGCGGACGGGAAGGGCTCACGGAACTTCGCAAGGTTGTCCAACTCAGTCTTAGCTGGGGCGACTCTGCGCCCGCCGATACGCAGGGCGTACATGCGGGCGATTTCCGCTGCCTGTCGCAAAAGTTCATCGCGTTTGGACAATTCATTCAGGACAGATTGCATAGTCATTTGGACCTTTCAAGGCGGCCGCCGTTCAAAGGAAAATACACGCAGCCAGATGCGGCGTGGTACTCCTAGCTTTTCAGGTTAGCTGATTGAAAGTGGAAGGAAAGAGCCGAATTGTCTGGTTTTCTTAGCTACTTCTTGATGACGGCTTCGTCGGAAGCGATCTTGCCATCACGGATAAAGATGATGCGATGAGCGTGCTGCGCGATGTCGTTTTCATGCGTGACGAGAATGATGGTGTTGCCCTGTTGGTAGAGATTCTCGAACAGCGCCATGATCTCTTCGCCGGTTTTTGAATCGAGGTTGCCAGTCGGCTCGTCCGCCAGAACAATCGAAGGTGAATTAACAAGTGCTCTGGCAATGGCCACGCGTTGCCTCTGGCCGCCTGAGAGTTCGTTGGGCTTGTGGCTCATCCGGTCGACGAGATCGACACGCTGCAGAGCCTTTTTAGCTTTATCAATGCGTTCTTCGGCAGGCGTACCGTTATAAATCAATGGCAATTCGACGTTGTGTAGCGCCGTAGCTCGCGGAAGCAAATTAAACGTCTGAAAAACGAAACCTATCTCTTTATTCCGGATATACGCGAGCTCGTCGTCGTCCAGATCGCTCACGAGGCGCCCGGCAAGCCAGTATTTTCCCGCGCTGGGAGAATCCAGGCACCCGATGAGGTTCATCAGGGTGGACTTACCCGAACCCGAAGGCCCCATGATGGCAACGTACTCGCCCTTGCGAATCTGCAAATCCACACCGCTGAGAGCGTGCACTTGTTCCGAGCCCATTTCATACACTTTTGTCAGGGCTTCTGTCTTGATGACAATACCGGAGCTGACCAAATCCTCGCGGTACGAATCCGTTGCTGTTGTCTCCACGGGCATTCGCGTTTTCCTCGCTACTCCAGCTCGCCGGCTTTAGCTCTGCTGATCGTCCTGTTGTTTTTTGGGAGCGGTGTTATCGATCTTCACGCTTGCTTCCGGCTTGAGCGTTCGCAACGCTTTGTAGCTGCCTACAACGATTTCGTCGCCGACTTGCAAGCCCTTGGTGACTTCGATATCGGTTACGCCGGTGATTCCGGTCTCTACAGGACGGAAAATAGCTTTCTTTCCGTTCACCACAAAGACGCCCTGAACTTCATCTTTCTTGGGATCGCCAGGAGCGGGTGGTGGCGGCGCGGCTAGTGTCACTCCGGAGCTGCCCTGACCCTTGGAGTTCTTGGCGGCTTCCTCGAGATCTTTGCGCGTGCGGACGGCGAGCGCCTGAATCGGAATGGCAATCACGCTCTTCTTCTCCGCAGTTTTGATCTTCGCCGTCGTGGAAAGACCCGGGCGCAAATTGTCTGGCGGGCTGTCGAGTCGCACAACCACTTTAAAATCCTTTGCTTCTTGCGTGCTGGTAGTGGACTGCGTCGTGGCCAGGCCAGAGCTTCGCAGAGTTGCTTGCGAACCGATTTCCGTCACTTTGCCCTTGAACACTTTTCCCGGGACGGCATCAATCGTCACATCGGCATCTTGTCCGAGTCTCACGTTTACGATGTCCGTTTCGTCAACTTTGACTTCCGCGGTAACTACAGACATATCCGACAGTGTCATCAAAAAACTGCCATTGGAATTCTGAATGCCAGGCACGACGTAGTCGCCGACGCGTTCTGGCAGGTAGCTGACGATGCCGTTGATCGGCGAAGTGTAGGTAGTCTTCGACAAAACGTCCTTGGTGCGGACCAACATTGCCTCGTTTTGATTTACCTGTGACCTAGTCTGATCCAGCTGCGCTTTCAGAGACTGTACACGAGCCTTAGCCGAATCCACCGCAGCCGCTGCAGCATCATAGGTGCTCTTGCGCTGGTCAAAATCCTGTTTCGGGATCAAGCCATCCTTGAAAAGCCCTTGCCCACGTTCCCAATCCAGCTTGGCCTTTTCCATGTTCGCCTGCTGGGAAACGAGGTCTGCTTTCGCGGCGTTGTAACTCGCGTCAGCTGCCTGGACGCCAGATTCCGCGGAATGAATGGCCGCTGACTGGGCTTGCACATCCGCGCTGGCCTGCACATTTTCCTGCAGCAAGAGCCGGTCGCCCTTCTTGATATGGTCGCCTTCCTTCACGAGGATCTCGGTGATTCTGCCGAATCCCTGGGCGGTGACGTTTGTATAAGTGGTTGGCTTGATCTCGCCAGAAGCCGTCACGATGGAAACCAAATCGTCTTGAGTTGCCACTTTGGCCGTCTGAACCGTCACCACACCTTTGTTTGCCTGGTTGACGCTGAACACCACGATGCCTATCAGCACCCCGGCCACGACCACCCCGATGACTACCTTTTTCCACGTCTTCATGTGATTCCTCTTTACTCCACCCTCTAGGGGTCAGCTTAAGCGTGCCCCAGACAAACCATCAGGGTGGGGACACGTTTGCGATGTTCTCTAGCCCGTCCGCTACATTACATACGCCCGTATGGGTCGAAATGTTTCGCGAGAGGTTGTTGCATACTACGCGGCCCGGACCCCCACCGTTAGCGCTCTGGCCCATGGAGGGGCAGTTCGACCCAACTTCGGCAAGTCAGGTTCAGTTCTCCTCTATATTGTAGATTCAAAACAGGCTAAAGGAAAGAACTCCTCTCGGAACCAGCCGAATACCCTCGCGACAACCGACCCACCCCCTTATGACGTATCAATGCGCCATTTGTTAACGAAATCTCTGGGTATCCGGGGATTTTCGCCGTTTGTCCTGCCTAGTTTGATGCTATATTTTCGGCATTCGTCGTGTAGGCTTATCCGAAGACGCCGTCGGTCAGAAAATACCAAGCCCTCAGTTGCGCCGAAAGCGCTTATTTGCGGTTTATTGTTCAGCAAGTGTTCAGCAATAATTCCCGCCTCCAACCCCTTCGCGGTTGCGTACGCTCCTAGCTCACGGTGGCATGGATATCCGCTACTCCCTCCTCCGCGCAGCTGCTGGCTTCAGAGGCATTCTTGTTCGCCGTCAGCCCCGTCACCATGGTATAGCGGATCAGTTTCGCCAGGGAGCGGAATCCAAACTACTTCATGATGCTGGGGCGATGCGTCTCCGCCGTGCGAACGCTTATGCCCAGAGCTGCTGCAATTTCCTTCTCTTCTCTGCTTTGCACAGGTTCGAAAAAAGTATTACTGATAATTAATACACGTAGTTCCTAATGTGTCCCTGCTCCTACAATGCGAATTTCTATAATCAGAACGGCACGCCACAAGAGTTCCGGAGCTACTACGGCTCCTCAAACAGCAACGGAATCCCCAGCACCCAGACCAACGTTGTGTTTAACGTGGATGGCTCAGCTAGCTCCAGTTCAATTCTGACCGTCGGCGGAACCTACGGCTGGTCCGTTACCGTTCAGGACAGCGATCAAAACTCCACGCAGTACACTGCGACTCCTTACGTCGTGCCATAGAACCTGGCGCGCGGAGTAACCGACCGCACCGGCATTCGCTCGCAGCTTTCAGAGGGCCGGTCCAGTAATTCGGAACGGCCCTCTCTTTTTTTCGAGGAACAGAGCGAATTGTGATAGGAGCTGTGCCATAAGGTGCGCTGTCCAGTGCGCCCTCAACGTGGATTCCTCATTTACCAATAAGCACCATTCCATTTTTTACTCCTGCTTCAACGCCACCCGCGTGGCAGAATCGCTGGCAAGTCGAATCGGCAAATCGCGAAAAATGCGAGCGCCGGCAGAAAAAACATTCATTGCAGCTTCCGGGCCGGTTCAATTTCCATTGAGCAACGCCCAACTTGAGGATCCCAGCCGTGAAAACAATCCAGTCTGTCAGTGGCTGCACGTCGGCTCATTCTGCTCGATCACTTATCTTGACGCTTAGTTGGCTAGTCTGTGCCGGGCCGTTGCTGGCGCAGCAAGCGGCCGTCGCGCAAAAGGCCGGCGGAGATCCGAACAAGCTGTATCTGCAAGCGGAGCGCTCGCTGAGCCTTACCTATGCGGGCACGCCGACGGCAGTGCAGGCAGCCGCGTCGGGACAGTTGAAACCGCTGGCGCTGGCGAGTGGAGATCTCGACGGCGACGGAGTGGATGATCTGGTGGCGGGCTACGCGAGCGCGAAGGGCGGAATTCTGGTTATTCACCGCGGCAATCTCGATGCATTTGCGCCGCAGAGCATGGCGTCCTGGCAGGCGATCGGCGAAGGGCGCTTCCCGAGTCCGTTTTTGCCGCAAGCCAAAGTAATCGAGCTTCCGGAATCGCCCGATTTTCTGGCGCTGGGCAATTTTACGGGGAACGGGCATCTGGACGTCGTTGTTGGCGCGCGAGGCAGCAGCACCCTTTATATTCTTGCGAATGATGGAAAGGTCGGCTTGCTCGCGCCGCGGTCGATCGCACTTTCCGGAGCCCTCACTGCGCTAGCCATCACACATTTTGATGCCGGCACTCCTTATTCCCACATCGTAGCTGGGACGAGCGCGCAGACCGGATCGCAACTGACTGTTTATGAGGGGACGAGCAGCGGGGTCAATATGATTGCGACGGCCGGATTGCGCGCGCCTCCCACGTCCCTTGCTTTCGGAAGCCTCAAAGGCGAGCCCTTCCCGGACATCGCGGTTGTCGCCGGTGGAGAGTTGCAAATTGTGCGTGGAAGCGATGTCCATGCCGCGCGCGTTGGCGAAGGCTCAGCTAACTTGCAGGCGGAATCTGTCTCGATTCCTTTTGCCGCGGCTTCGGTCACCGTGGGATCTTTTATTCAAGACCGCGCCTCCCGGCTGCAGATGGCCGTGCTGGGCACCGACGGCAGCGTTCACATTGTTACCAGGGCCGGGCTGGATACCCGCCCGTGGAGTTTTTCTGAATTGCAGTCTCGCCGCCGCGCGCGGTTGAACCGTCAGCCCGATCCGCTCGCGGTTGCGAATGATCCCGCTGAAGGATGGCAAGTAGTGGAGTCGTTCGCGGCCGTAGTTTCTACAGCAAACGCCAATCAGCCTCCCATTTTGTTCCGCACGCGAATTTCAAGCCGCGGATCGGATGATGTGATGGTGCTGGATTCAAATCTGGCGCAAGTACATGTGCTGTCGCACGAGAGCCCAACGGCAACGGCTTCCCCTTCAGCATCTGCGAGTTTGCCAGCTTCATTTCATTCCACGCTAGCGATGAGTGCATCTCAGGCGACGGTCGCTGGTATTCCCATGCGCGTGAACATCGACGGGCGGCCTGGAGTGGTGGTGTTGAAGCAAGGCCAAATGGCGCCGCAGATTATGATGCCGCTGCCAGATCCCACTTTCTTCCCGAACCGCTTTGACGACATCACGCCGCGCGGCACCGGAGTTACCTGCCTAAATACCACAGGCGTGGATGGCTCCAACGACTGCACATTGCGCGAAGCCATCATCAAAGCCAACGCCACGGCAGGCACCGACACGATCATGTTGCAAGCAGGGACTTACACGCTTTCGGTGGCCAGAAACGCGGCCGACCATTCCAGCTCTTCGACTGGGACCTTGGAAGTCCAGGATTCCCTAAACATCATCGGCGCGACCGATGGCGGCGGGAATCCCGCCAGCATCGTTCAGGGTGGAACGAATCTTACGACAAGCGTGGACAAAGTGTTCTCGTTCAACCAGGACATCGATTCGTTCACGGATGCCACAGTGAGCATCTCGAACCTCGTGATCCAGAATGGCCACAATCGCGGAAATACTTCAATCACCGACGGATGGGGCGGCGCGTTCGACTTCGACACGGGATCCTCGGGCAACAGCACTCTGACGGTGACCAATTGCAACATCACCACCAATACGCTGACCGAAGGCGAAGGCGGCGGATTTGCCATCTTCAATACGAACGACGGCGGCGGTTTCGCCCAGATCTCCAACACTACGATTCAAAACAACGTGACGGCTCCGAGCGGGACCGGCACGGCAGGAAATGGCGGCGGGATCTTTGTCGGCACACCCGCGGCGATTAATATGAGCGACAGCACGGTGACGAACAACCACGCCAACGCAAACGCGGGCGTCAATCCTGTCGGCGGAGGACTGGAAATCATTGGTCCCTCTGGCACGCCCGGCCAAACGGCCATCCACAGCAGCACCATTTCGAACAATCACGCGGATGGGCAAGGCGGCGGAATCTGGAACACCGCGAGCCTGCGCATTGACACAGCCAGCGTTATTTCAGGCAATTCCTCGGGCTCTATCGGGGGAGGCTTGTACAACAATGAAATCAGCCCCGATACCGTAACTCTTTCCAAGGTAACGATCACAGGAAACACGGCCACAGGTGCTGGAGGAGGAATCTCGTCCGGCAATACGACGCCGGGTGTAACGCTAACCGTTCAGTTGAGCAGGCTTGCGGGGAATACGGCGACGGGTGGCGGCGCGAACCTCAGCAACATCGGTGGGACGGTCACGGCCACTGACGACTGGTGGGGAACGAACACACCGAGCACGACCATTACGAATAGCAGCGGCGGCACAACTACTTTCGATCCGTTCATCGTGCTTACGAACACGGCGAGCCCCAACAAAATTCGTATCAATCAGTCTTCGACGCTGACCGGCGACATGAGCAAGGACAATCATGGAAGCGGTGCCGCCCTGGCGGGGAATTTGGATGTAATCGCGGGACTCCCCATTACCTTTAATAACCCAGTGCTCGGAACGATTCCGCAGGCCCAGCCTGAGACGCTCGATGCGAACGCCCAAGCCACCGCGACCTTTAACGCCGGGGGCGCTGGAGGAAACGGATCCGCAGATGCCACGGTGGATCAGCAAACGGTCACAGCAGTTATTGTGATTCTGCAGCCGCCTTCGATCACCAAGAGCTTCAATCCGACTACAGTGGCTGTGAATGCGCCGAGCACGTTGACTTTCGGCATAACCAACGCAAACACAGTGGCAATCAATTCGAGCTTCACGGATACCCTGCCCGCAAATTTGGTGGTGGCTACCACGCCGAGCGTAGTGAACGGCTGTGGCGGGAGTGTCACTGCAACGACGGGAGCGGGATCCATCAGTTTCTCGAACGCAGCTCTGCCTGTCGGCACATGCTCGATTAGCGTGAACGTGCAAGGAACTACGGACGGCGTTTTCAGCAATAGCGTGACGATCGATTCCACAGACGCCGGCAACGGAAATACGGCCTCGGCAAGTCTCACGGTCATAAATCCGCCAACGATCGTCAAGGCGTTTGGCGCTTCCACGATTCCACTTAACGGCACGACGAGTCTCACCTTCACGGTTACCAGTCCCGACGCCAATTCGACGCTGAACGGAATCTCGTTCACCGATAATCTTCCCGCGGGGCTGGTTGTCGCCACTCCATCTAATCTGAATTCGACGTGCAGCGGCACAGCCACTGCAGTTGCCGGATCCTCCTCGACGAGTTTGAGCGGGACGAGCCTTGCCCCGGGCGCTTCTTGCACAGTCTCCTTGAACATCACTGGAACAACGCCAGGAGTGAAGAACAACAGCGTTCAAGTTACTTCCACGAACGGTGGGACGGGCAACACATCCAATGCCAGCATTACCGTTGTGGCGCCGCCTGTGATCATCAAAGCGTTTGGCGCGGCCAGTGTTCCACTGAACGGCTCGACCAGCTTGAGCTTCACGATTCAGAACAACAACACCACCGTTTCACTTAGCGGAGTCAGTTTCTCGGACACACTGCCTGCGGGGTTGGTGATCTCCACGCCCAATGGTCTGACGGGCTCTTGTGGCGGCGGAACGATCACGGCGACGCAAGGCACAAACGTGATCAGCCTTTCGGGCTCAAGTCTGGCACAGAGTACCTCGTGCACTTTCTCGGTGAACGTCACAGGCACTTCGGCGGGACAGAAGAACAACACCACGGGAGCAGTCACTTCGACGGAAGGCGGCACCGGCGGGACAGCTTCGGCCAGCCTCAACGTGGTGGCGCCCCCTTCGATTGCCAAGGCGTTTAACCCCACGACGATTCCTCTAAACGGCACGTCCGCGCTTACTTTCACTGTCACCAATCCAGCGGCAAATACGGTTGCG
This sequence comes from uncultured Acidobacteriota bacterium, assembly GCA_963718785.1. Lineage (GTDB taxonomy): Bacteria > Acidobacteriota > Terriglobia > Acidiferrales > UBA7541 > Acidiferrum. The sequence goes on from CAVQZW010000002.1 coordinate 1,539,073, forward strand.
GAGACAGGCGTGGCATTCGGCGATACCCTGCCCGTGGGACTTGTGGTGTCTACACCCAATGGTCTTACTAACACCTGCGGCGGCACGGCAACGGCAGTAGCGGGGTCCACGAGCATCAGTCTCACAGGCGGGACCATTGCCGTAAATACATCCTGCACGGTTGTCGTGAACGTGACAGGAACGGCCTCCGGTCAGTACACGAATACTTCGGGCGCAGTCAGTTCGACGAACGGCGGAACAGGCAACACCGCATCGGCGAATTTGACGGTGGCCACGCCGCCAAGCATCACGAAAGCATTTGGCGCAGCCGCAATACCACTGAATGGAACAACGTCTCTGACGTTTAACATTACGAATCCAAACGTGGGAGTCGCGCTGACAGGAGTCGCCTTCACGGACAATCTCCCGGCAGGCCTGGTGGTTGCCACGCCCAACAATTTGACAAGTTCGTGCGGCGGTCCCGTGACAGCGGTGTCCGGTTCCGGGCAAGTGAGCCTTTCGGCTGGAACTATCGCAACTAGCGCGGCGTGCGCGGTGTCCATCAATGTTCAAGGCACCACAACCGGCGTGAAGAACAACAGCGTGCAGATCACTTCGACCGAAGGCGGCACGGGGAACACCTCGAATGCGAGCATCGCTGTCGTCGCACCGCCAGTTATCATCAAGGCGTTTGGCGCGGCGAGCGTTCCGCTGAACGGCTCGACCTCGTTGAGCTTCACGATTCAGAACAACAACACCACGCAAACTCTGACCGGGGTCGGTTTCAGCGACACTTTGCCAGCTGGGCTGGCAATCGCCACACCAAACGGACTGACCGGCAGCTGCGGCGGAGGGACAATCACGGGAACGCAGGGCACGAACGTAATTAGCCTGACGGGAGCAGCTCTGGCGCAAAGCAGTTCGTGCACCTTCTCGGTCAACGTAACCGGCATTGCCGCAGGACAACAGAACAACACGACAGGAAACGTGACGTCGACGGAAGGTGGCACCGGCGGAACGGCATCCGCATCATTGAGTGTTGTGGCGCCCCCATCCGTGGCCAAGGCATTTGGCGCCGCGGGGATTCCGCTGAATGGCACAACATCTTTGACGATAACCATTACCAATCCGACCGCCAATACAGTTGCAGAGACCGGAGTAGCCGTTTCGGACACGTTGCCGGCCGGAATTGTGGTGGCAACCCCGAATGGCCTCACCAATACGTGCGGCGGCACCGCAACGGCGGTGGCAGGCTCAGGGACGGTTACGCTAACGGGTGGGACCGTCGCCGCCAATACGAACTGCGCTGTCCACGTGAATGTTACGGGCACCGCCTCCGGGAACTTTACGAACACGACTGGTTCCGTGACCTCGACCAATGGAGGGACTGGAAACACGGCTTCGGCAAATCTCTCTGTGGCGACGCCGCCTACGATTACAAAGGCGTTCGGCGCAGCCAGCATTCCGCTGAATGGAAGCACGTCGCTTACGTTCAACATTACGAATCCCGCTTCCAACACCATCTCGCTGACCGGACTCGCGTTTACGGACAATCTGCCGGCCGGTTTGGTGGTGGCAACGCCGAACGGATTGTCGAGCACTTGCGGTGGCACGGCTACTGCGGTCGCTGGGGCGGGTTCGACCAGCCTGGCAGGCGGGACGCTGGCCTCGGGAGCCTCGTGCTTGGTTTCTCTAAACGTTACGGGAACTACGGCGGGAGTGAAAAATAACAGCGTTCAAATTACATCGACAGAAGGCGGCACCGGCAACACTTCCAACGCGAGTATTACTGTGGTTGGGCCGCCGGTTATTATCAAGGCGTTTGGCGCAGCGAGTATTCCGCTAAACGGCTCGACTTCATTGACCTTCACGATTCAGAACAACAATACGACACAGAGTCTCTCCGGAGTGGGGTTCGCGGACACACTGCCCGCAGGCCTCGTGGTTTCGACACCGAACGGCCTCTCCGGCACATGCGGTGGTGGAACGATCACCGCGACGCAAAGCACAAACGTGATCAGTTTGGCGGGAGCGGCCTTGGCAGCGAGCAGTTCGTGCACTTTCTCGGTGAACGTGACGGGCGTCGCCGCGGGAACGCAGAACAACACCACCGGAAATGTCACTTCGACAGAAGGTGGAACGGGCGGGACCGCTTCAGCCAGCCTCATGATTGTTGCACCGCCATCCATCGCAAAGGTGTTTAGTCCAACGGCCATCACGCCGAACGGCACGTCGAGCCTGAGCTTCACCATCACAAACCCAGCTGCAAACACGGCGGCACTGACCGGCGTAGCCTTCACCGACACGCTGCCTGCCGGAATCACCGTGGCCACGCCTAACGGATTGGCGGGAACTTGCGGCGGCGGTACTATCACGGCGACCGCTGGATCCGGTGCGGTAAGCCTTACCGGCGCCACAATCGCTGCGGCAGCGAATTGCACCTTCAGCGTAAACGTCACTGGAGCCACCCCCGGAGTCTTCACCAACACGACGGGCGCGGTAAGCTCGACGAATGGCGGCACCGGCAATACAGCAACGGCGAACTTGAGCGTAGGCTCACCGCCAAGCATTGCGAAAGCCTTTGGCGCGGCTTCGATTGGCCTGGTAGGCACGACTTCGCTGACCTTTACGATCACCAATGCCAACGCATCGATCGCCCTGACTGGCGTGGCGTTTACAGACACCCTGCCAGCCGGGTTGGTCGTCTCCACGCCGAACGGTCTCGCGGGCACTTGCGGCGTCGGAACGATTACGGCTACCGCGGGCTCGGGGACGGTTACTCTGACTGGCGGCACGATTGGGACGAGCAGTAATTGTTCCTTCGCCGTTAGCGTAACGGCGATCGCCGCAGGCAATCAGGTCAACACAACGGGAGCGGTGACTGCTACGAACGGAGGCACGGGCAATACGGCAACCGCCTCTATCAACGTGCTGGCTCCCGACCTGACCATAACCAAGAGCCACATCGGCAACTTCTTCCAGGGACAAACTGGCGCGACCTACACCGTCACGGTGAATAACGCCGGAGCGGGCCCGACGGCCGGGACAGTTACAGTAACCGACACTCTGCCTGCAGGTCTGACGGCAACGGCGATGGCGGGAACAGGGTGGACTTGCACCGTGGCCACGCTTACCTGCACTCGGACGGATGCACTGGCTGCCGGAGCAAGTTATCCTGCGATTACGCTAACTGTTAGCGTCGCCGCAAACGCGGCCGCTAGCGTGAGCAACCTTGCTACAGTAGCCGGTGGCGGCGAGCTCAACACGGCCAATGACAGCTTCACGGATGTTACTACGGTCACCATTCCGCCCGATTTCACGATAGGCGTTACACCGGCTTCCATAACTGTGGTCGCTGGGCAGCCGGCCAAATACCTGGTCACCATCACGCCGATCAATAATGCTTTCACGAATCCGATCGCTCTAACCGTGAGCGGCTTGCCGGGCAGAACATCGTTTTCCTTTACCTCTGCCTCGGTAACGCCAGGATCAAATCCGGCGACTTCCACTATGACTATCTTGACGACGCCGGGAGATCCATTCCTCGCACAAAATCATGAGAAGACGCGCCTCCCGCTCTTTGCGATGTACTTGCCGTTGGCGGGACTTGTGCTTTCGGGAATCGGATTCCGCAAGCGCAAGCTGGCCAGGAAGTGGATCTTGGCCCTCGCGATATTCATCGGAGGTGGCTTGACCTTCTACGGCTGCGCGAGCGCCGGCAATTTCCAGAAGCTTGGCACTCCGCCAGGAACCTACACCATCACCGTTACGGCGACTTCAGGTAACTTGCAACACGCCGCGCCGGTCGCACTCGTTGTTCAACCGTAAGGGACATGCAATGACAAACCGAAACGGGAGAGAACCCAACTTCATGAACAGGAAAAGTGGAAGGGTGCTGTGTTCGCGAGGCAGATGGATGATTGCGATTGTAGGGCTTGCGCTAGTCTCTATTTTTGCGGGCGGGGCGCGCGCCCAGCAGGCCTCGGGCTTGACGCCTCAGTTCGAGGTGTCCGGCGCATATTCGTACGTGCGTGCGAATGCCGCTAATTCGGGAGGAAGTTTTAACCTGAACGGCGGCAGCGCCTCGTTCGCCTACAACTTCAGCGACCGCGTTGGTATCGTGGCCGACGGTGGTCTCTACCGGTTTGGCGGGCTGCCTTCCGGACTCGACAGCACCATGTACACCTATCTCTTCGGACCTCGCTTCACCCTCCGGAAAGTCAGCCACTTCACTCCATTTGCCCAGGTGCTTCTCGGTGGCGGCCGTTTGAACGCAAGTTCCGGCGGTGTGAGCGCGGGCGAGAACGCGTTTGCCCTGGCAATGGGAGGCGGGGTCGATCTGCCGGTCAGCCACCGTTTTTCCATCCGCCTCATCCAGGCCGACTATCTGCTGACGCGGTTTGATGGCGTCATCGGAGCATCAGCGACTCAGAATAACGTGCGCGTATCAGCTGGGATCGTTTTCCGGTTTGGCAGCAAATAGCCATCCCTTCATGGCGCAAAAAGCTAACGAAGAAATCCCGTCCGGTAGCGCTTCCGTGCGGCCAGCCTGCGCCGCCGACAGCGATTTCTTGTTTTACGTTTACGCCAGCACACGCGAGGACGAAATGGCGTCCTGGGGTTGGAGCGATGCTCAACGGTCAAGTTTCCTTCGCATGCAATACGAAGTCCGCGCGCGAGGCTATAGCGCGTCCTATCCATCCGCCGAGACTAGCGTAATCCTGTTCGGCGACGCACCCGCCGGTTGCCTTATTCTCTCTCGCTGCCCCGGCGAAATCCGTTTGGTGGACATCGCGTTATTGCCGCAATTTCGCAATCGCGGCTTGGGTGAGTCTTTGATTAGAATGCTGCTCTCCGAAGCGGCCAGCTCAAACTCGGCTGTTCGGCTGAGCGTTCTGCGCGGCAATCGCGCCGCGCATTTATATGAGAGGCTTGGCTTCGGCGCGACTGGCGGCGACGCGATGTATTGCGAGATGGAATGCGCCCCCGCCCGATTGCAAGCCCGCGCGGGTGTGGCCAACGAATCCCAGGAGAGTGTTCCTAATGCTGGAAAATCTGAATAGCCGGGCCTTTTCCGAACACTTGCACACGACATTTAAGGTTCGCGCCCCGGGCGGTGAACCTTTGTCGCTCGAATTGATCGAAGTAGCAGAGAAAAATGAGTCGCCGCGTGTCGAGCAATTCTCTCTCATTTTTAGAGGCCCGGTTACACCTCATTTTCCGCAGGGCACCTATACCTTCGAGCACGAGAAGTTGGGGGCGTTGGATCTTTTTACCGTGCCGCTTGGTCCCGACTCGGCGGGCATGTCCTATCAAGTGATTTTTAACCGTTTGCGGAAGCCCTCATCTAATCCCGCATGAATATCACGCTCCGGTCGGTCTGCGATTCGGACGATCTGTTTCTCTTCGCGCTTTACGCAAGCACACGAGCCGCCGAGATGGCTTTGGTGCCCTGGAGCGACTCTCAGAAAGAGGCCTTCCTGCAAATGCAATTCAGAGCGCAGAAAAGCTCTTACGCGAAGGAATATCCTACCGCGCAACATTCCATCATCTGCAGGGGAAGCGATCCAGTCGGGCGTCTATACCTGGATCGTTCCGAGGAGCGCTTTCACATTCTGGACATCACGGTCTCGGAGGCCTGCCGCAATCAGGGAATTGGTTCAGCCGTTCTGGGAAGGATATTGCAAGAGGCACAGCAAGCGAAAAGGCCGATCACTATTTACGTGGAAAACTTCAACCCGTCGGTCCGTCTGTTTGAACGCCTGGGATTTGGAGTAGCTGCCGCCAAAGACTTTACAGTTCTGCTGCAGCGCCCGCCTGCGGCTTCGATTTGACTGGCCGAGGGCCTGTGACTGTCGCCGCGTTTAGGATGTGGCTGATCACGGCAGCATAGGTTGTTACTCCGGACGGAACAAGAAACAGAGAGAAACTCCCCAAGGTGTGGTGTTCCAATTCATACGTCCCCTGAGGAAGCGATTCTCCCGTTCCCTGGAAGTGAAGGGCGAATGTGTCGACTACAGGCGGGCGTGATTTCAAGGAGTTCCGTCCAAAACTTGCCGGAGCGCCCTGCGTTGAAGTCTTCGGATTCATGTCCTCGATAGAGAGCAACGTCAGCCAGGCCGTCGTGAGCGAACCCGAACGAACACCAAAGCTGCTGCTCACGAGCGGCTGGAATGTGGCCTTGTTCCATAAAGCCAGGTGTGGCGTATTGGACAAACCGAACTCTGGACCGGAAGCCCCAAAAAACTTCAGAGGGAAAGCAGTCGCAGCCAGGAGCGTTTGTCCTGCAAAAATAAATCCACGTCTGGATACACGCATCTGAATGCTCCTGATGGAATCGTCGGGTTACTTTCTCTAGTCTCTATTAGTGCTCACATGGGTTCAATAGGGAACAGGTACCAAGATGGGAGTCTCCAAACAGTACCAATGTACTATGCATTTGTAGTCTTTAATCTTGCAACATAGGCAAGCAAATGCGCCGCCCGTTCCGCGGGTATCGATGTTAGTATCGCAGTTACTTCGCCCAAGTTTTTATCGAAGCGAGAGATCGGCTGCACTCACCAGCGCGTAACTCGAGTTAGCTGGCGCTTGCAAAATGGAGCTGAGATCCCATGTCAAACCCGTTTATCGGTGAGATTCGAATGTTTGGCGGGAATTTTGCGCCGGCAGGATGGGCCTTTTGCAACGGAGCCTTGATGGCGATCGATCAAAATGACGCCTTGTTTAATTTGATCGGTACAACCTACGGCGGAGACGGCCAAACCACCTTCGCCTTGCCCGATCTGCAAAGCCGTGTTCCCATTCACGTTGGGCCTGGATTTGCGCTTGGGCAAAGCGGCGGCGCGGAAACGGTCACTCTGACAAGCAGCCAGATTCCCGCTCACAGCCATGTGCCACAGGCAAACCCCAATGTGGGTACGCAGTCCGGCCCGGCGAGCGGTGTGTGGGCGCAGTCCACGTTGAATCAGTTTTCATCCACAGCTCCGAGTGTGACGATGGCGCCTCAGGCTCTTGGGTCAAGCGGCGGTTCGCAACCCCACGACAACATGATGCCGTTTTTGGTCGTCAACTTTATTCTGTCTCTGTTTGGAATTTTTCCGTCGCAAACATAAGTTTTTGGAATTTCGGTCGCGGAGGATCACCGTATGGCTGAACCATTCTTGGGTGAGATTAAGATCATCAGCTGGAATTTCCCTCCAAAGGGATGGTCTTTTTGTAACGGGCAGCTTTTGCCCATAAACCAGAATCAGGCGTTGTTTTCCATCCTCGGTACAACCTACGGTGGAGACGGAAGAGTGACATTTGGTCTCCCCAATCTGCAGGGCCGCACGCCCGTCCATGTGGGCGATGGCATTGTCTTGGGTGAACTCGGGGGAGAGACGGCGCACACGTTGAACATCTCCGAAATACCGGCTCACAATCACGTGCCCGTGGGTTCCTCGGCAACAGGCACGCTTACCAGTGCCTCCGGCAACTTATGGGGCGGCAGCAGTGCAAATCCATATGGCGCCAGCCCAACAGTGGCCATGAACCCTGCCAGCGTGCTGCCCACAGGTGGCAGCCAGCCACACGAAAACATGTCACCCTATTTAGTGCTCAATTTCATCATCGCTCTTCAGGGCATTTTTCCTTCGCAGAGTTAGCACAGGAGACGAACCTCATGTCCAATCCATTTGTCGCGGAAATCAGGATATTTACCGGAAACTTCGCTCCCCTGGGCTGGGCGCTTTGCAACGGGCAGTTGATGCCCATCAGCCAGAATACGGCTCTGTTTTCGCTCCTTGGCACGACCTATGGTGGCGACGGCAGGAGCAACTTTGCACTGCCCAATCTGCAGGGTTCCGCTCCCATGCAGGCCGGCCAAGGCCCCGGCCTGTCACTGCGTGACTTGGGCGAAACTGGTGGAGAGCAGACGGTAACATTGCTTCAGACAGAGATGTCGGCGCACTCCCACGGCGCGCAGGCGGCGACGACAGGCGGTCTGCCGGGTCCGGGGAACAATGCCTGGGCATCGGGACTCAAAGGCCACCCGGGTTCCTACGCTACTTCCGGCAGCTCCAACGTGCAAATGAATCCCTTCGGCACTTCCATTTCCGGAGGCAATTTGCCGCACAATAATTTGCCACCTTTTCTCGGCCTGACATTTATCATCGCCCTTCAGGGGGTTTTTCCGCCGCGAAGTTAACTGCAGCGGAATGCTCATTTTTGCTGGTTGCGAACGGCCCGGAGCCAAACCCCCGGGCCGTTCCCCTTTCTAAAGTAGAATGGCGGCTCTGTGGAGAATCGAAAACGGGTGACCCAGGTCCCGCCCTCGCGGGCAGCGTCTGAATACACCGGCGAACCCGCGCCGGATGCGGCGGCTCTGACTGTGTCGAACCCTGAGATGGTTCTCCTGGAAAAAGACCTGCCAATTTCGCAGTCACTGATTTGGCGAGTACAAAGCGAATCCTATGCGCAGCGCGGACTAAAATCGTGGACCGAAGATAACGTCCCACAATTCATCACTAACAATCCGTTTATTGCAGAAATCTATGCCCGCATCGTTTTCGGGTTTGTTCGCGATTGCTGTGAATGCAAGGCCAATAACGCCGGTCCTGTTTCATCGGAGAACCCGCTCCGGATTCTGGAACTGGGCGCGGGCTCCGGCAAATTCTCGTTTCTTTTTTTGCGCCATCTGGAAATGCTCTTGCTGTCCGAGAACATGAAGTTGGACGTGGTGCGCTACTGCATGACCGATTGCGCGCCTGGTTTTGTGGAAGAGTGGCATACGAATCAGCATCTGGCTCGATTTGTCGAGCTGGGGATTCTTCAGTTCGAAACGCTCGATGCCGGACGTGAGATCGACTCCACATTTCTTCGGAGAGACACTCCCAATTCGACGGATCATGGCCTCGGCCCGCTCGTCGTCATTGCAAATTATGTGTTCGACAGCCTTCCTCACGATGCCTTCCTCATTAAGGAAGGCCGAATCTCTGAACTTCTGCAAAGTGTCACTCGAGCGGGGAAGGGCGATGGCCCTGGCGCTGTAGAACCCCTGTCTGAACTTCAATTTTCGTACCAGATCGCGGAAACGAGCCGTGACCACTATGCGGATCGCTCATGGAACGGCATTTTGGATCTTTACTGCGCAAACTTGCCGCGCGCCACCGTTTTATTTCCTTCGCAAGTCCTGAGAACTCTCTCAACGCTCGCAAAATACAGCGACGGCGTCATGCTCGTCCTGGCTGCGGACAAGGGCAATGTGAACGAAGCAAGCCTCCTCCTCTCGGAGGGCTCGCCGAAATTTGAATTTCATTCTTCGCGATGTTTTTCCCAACTCGTGAATTTCGATGCTATCGCCAAGCACTTCGCAGCCGCCGGTGGTGAAGCCTTTCTGCCAAACAAACTTTCTTCCAGCCTGCACATCTGCGCGTTCCTTCAGCGGCCAGCGGACAAAACTTTTCCTGCTACGAAGTCGAGCATACAGGAATCCCGGTCGGCCCTTGGGCCCGATGATCTGTTCGCTCTGCTCGCTTGGTTGAATCCGCACATCGAAGAAATGTCTATTTCACAAATTCTTGCGCTCCTCAGGCTCAGCCGTTGGGATCCCACTACTTTCCTGCGGGTCTATCCCGTTCTGGCGCGCCAGACGGGCAGCATGTCCGCGCAGCGACATGACCTTCGCGAAGCCGTGGCACTTACTTGGGCAAACCATTTTCCCGTCGTCCCCAGTGACAACGTCCTCGCCTTTTACTGCGGCGTCGTTCTGCTCGAACTACATTTCTTCGAAGAAGCTTTCTCTATGCTGAAAAAGTCGCAAGAGTTCCTTGGTGGTTCCGCCGCGACAAGCTATAACCTCGGCCTGTGTTCGCTAAATATGGGACGTTCCTCCGAAGCACTCTCCCTGATGATTGAGTCTTGTGAATTGGATCCAACCTTTGAGCCAGCCCGGCTGATGCGTCAAAAACTCGAGGCCGCGCAATCCAAAACCTAAACAGCCCTTCCTCGAGTCCAGTGGATATCGACCGGCCGGCTGCAGTTGCCGTCTGGTCTCTGTCGCGTTTCTTGGATTCCAATGACGAACGAGAGCGTCAGATTAACTACCGCGCACTCACTTTCAGCTTTTGCGGCACGCTGATTTTTTCGTTGGTGATTGGCCTCTTTCAGTCCGCCGGTTTCCATTCCATATCCTGGCTTGGCATTCCGGTTCTCATGCTCATCCTGTGGAGCGTCGATCTGATTTTGTATTCCTGGCGGTACCGATGAAGACCCGACTACGCGTAATCAAAGCCACGAATAGGACGTTCGAGGACCATTGGGTCTTCGCCATTACCGTTCGAAATGGCAAACTGACGAACATCCGGGAGTATATCGACACACAAGCACTGGCGAGGCCTCCGAGATGGCGTGAGCCCCAGGCCCCTACCCATCGAGCCCCATACCACACAAAACGATTCGTAAAGTCACGAATACGTTGAACAGCGGCAACGCCTTCTGAACCGTAAACAGCGTGCCGCGCGCGTTCAGGCATCGAAAGTGGACCGCATCCACAGGCGCATCGCGATCTTCATTTGACGGTCGAAGACCCCACCGAAATCAGCGCATGACCTACTTCGCCTTACGAGTCAGTGTTCGTCGATAAGGGGATCAACTTGGATCTTCCGGCTGGGACATCTCAAAAGCCGCGCCTTCCCCAAGCGCTCTCAGATCCTAGCGCTAATTCGCACGCACGTGGCTCAACGAACTGAAAGGCAGGAATATCCGGGTGAACGTGCTGAGCCCGGGTCAGGTCGACACAGCAGATTCCCAGCGACTCGGCGAGGAGACGAGGCAGATGTTCGAATCCCTGACAGCGAGTTGCGCGCTCTCAACAGCCGGGGTTCAGACGATCACCTTGCTCGCCCTGAGCGACAAAGGTGCACCAGCATTCGATCAAAACATCGCAACCGCACTCGCGGGTTTTGCCATCCCGGCTTTCGCATGCACCCCGGACCGCTTTCCGGATCTGATGGCCGCAGCGATTGAGCGCAGAGATTTAGACAGATGGGGCGTCTGACGAGGAGGCGGTCAAGATTCAATAGCGAGAGGATCTACGCTCGCATGAGTCCTTGCCTATTAGCCGCCGTCTTTGCTTCTCGCGACCGAACGCAACGGTTCCCTAGACCGTTGCAGTCCCGGCTTTTGTGGAGGCCGATCTCCTCTGTTAAGTTGAGGCGGCGGTTTTCCGCCCTGTACGAGTCAGTTTGCGTTAAAGGTCGTACTGGATATTGCTGAGACTATGCGGCTTAGGGGTTTTTCCGGAGGGCCACCTTCTTAGCGGTGGAGTTCAGCAAAGTGCAGCAAGCCAATAAAAAACTGTGCTAAGCTGTTGAAACCAAACCGCGGAGAGGTGGCAGAGCGGCTGAATGCGGCGGTTTGCTAAACCGTTGTAGGGGCCAAAACTCCTACCGGGGGTTCGAATCCCCCCCTCTCCGCCAGATTTCCCCTAACTCGATCCAGCGTCGAGACTTACAGACTTTCTGCTAGAAAAACATCTACATAATTCGCGTACTTCCGAGCCTCTCGGGTTGCACAGCAGTTGCACACATCGTCTCCAGGGACTTCATCGCATTCGCTGCGTCCGCACTCACCGTCTTCACGTAGATGTTCATCGTCGTGCTGACATTTGCGTGGCGCAGAATTTGCTGAATCATCTTGTCGGAAACTCCGAGTCTGTGCAGATTGGTCGCGAGCCCACGCCGGAATGCGTGCCAGCCGTGCCAGGTGAGATTTGCTTTCTCAAGTGCCGGCCGGAGCACATCCACCGCGAGCGCTTCGAGATTCATCGGGTTGCCGACTTCATTCGCAAAGATGGAGCCTTTGCGTGGCCTGCCACACCTTTCCCAGTGCTGGTCGAGAAGAAGTTTCAGTTGGGCGACGACCGGAATGGCGCCTTTGCTTTTCGGGCGCTTCGGTTCGTCCACGTGGCTCCGCCAAACGGATTTTTCAACTCGAATTTCGGAGCCGTCGTAGTTCTGCCAAGTGAATCCTCTGATCTCTCCCTTGCGCGCGCCGGTGAAGGCCACCGTGGCGACTACCGTCGCGGTGGGCTCGGGAAGAATGGCCAACATCTGGGCTTCTTCTTCGAGCGAGTACGCGTAGGTTTCTCCAGCTGGCCGTGCTTTGGGAATTTCGACATCATGCATTGGGTTTGCGCTTTCCAGGACGCCTTGGCGGCGCGCATAACGAAACGCCCCGCTCAGGAAGTGCTTGATGTGACCTAGCGTTGTCCGGCTAAGGCTTTCCCGGCGAGCGATGTCCTTCAACATTTGCTCGGCCTCGAAAGTCCTCACCTGACGCAACGCTATGCCGCCGTTCGGCTGCACATAGCGCAGCCAAAGGTTTTTGTATCCGCAATACGTGGAGCGGCGCTTTTGTTGCTCCACGTAAGGCAGGTAGCAGTCCTCGATGAATCGATTAAGGCTCATCGTACTTTCTGGCCTGACGTCGCCGCGATTGACGGACCGAATGAATTCTTCGGCCAATTGCTCTGCGGCGTCTCTGGTTCGATATTGGCCTGAGGCTTCCGCGAGCTTGTGGCATTTCTGGATACGCTGAACCGAACCGTTCTCCAGCTGCACATCTTCGCGGTAGCGGACATACCAATTCGAACCCTTCCTGAATACATATCCTGCTTGGTGGTGGCGGGTTCTTGCCATATTCCTCCTTTAACGAACCCGTTCCACACGCCTGTTGTTCCCCACCACTATACGACGACGTATCCACAGTTCAAGCGCAGGACTGCCCCAAAGAAAACGAACATATTTGCCGAAGTTGATGTGTGGCAAGGGATCCAGAGCGCGGGACCGAACCTGGTCGCGGACCCACGAAACAGGAACGTTCCAGCGTCGTGCTAGTTCGATGCTGTCAATGAACTCGAACTGTTCAGTGCCAGCAGCACCGTCTGTTTGGCTCGTTGAATGATCCGTCGACAACATTTGACGGTTTTGATTCTGTTCCTCCCGGACGGAGTGGAGTCGATGAATTTTGCGTACTGATCGAGCTGTTTTTTCACCGACTTCTCGATTCGCGCCTGGACAGTCACTGACTTTGTTTGGGCGGTGCTTTGATGATTGCCATGCTCTTTTATTGCTCCTCCTCTACGGTTTTGTCTTACATCCTGTCTTACAAGTTCTCGAATTCCCCATCCTGCGCGGCCAAAACACGAGCTGGGAATTACACCAGCAAGAGGCTGGAGTGACCTCGGAAGCCCTCAGGGCTCGGGCCGCGATTTTGCGGCGCGATGGGGTCGCTCCAGCCCAGTTCAGTGTTTTGGCCGCGTACAAAGCAAACCATCGCGTCGTGCGCATCCGCCTCGCCAAACGCAAGTTAGGTTGGCCAATCGAGGTGAACGCGACGGAGAACGGGCCGGTGAACCGGGCATTTCGCTCTCCGCTCACCTTTAGGCATCCTGGAATCGCTAGATATCACTGCCTCTACTCATCTCTTCAGTATTTCGAAAGAAATTTGTGCCGCGGGAACGCAAAAATAATTCGATTGCAACCGTCCCCAACCGGAACCCCGATGCGACAGAATCCGGCGGTCCGGATAGCACGGCCATAAACACGCGATGATTTTGATCATGATTTGTCCAAAACGGGCGGTAGCGACCCCACGAACTTTGGGCGGCTGGAAGCCGTCAAAAGTGGGGTCGCTACCGCCCGTTTTAGTGTTTTTCCCGCGGTGACTTTTGTCTGCATCGCTTCTCTATCTCCTACGCTTAAAAGAAATTGCTCTGGCCACAGGCTGAAGAACTTGGAGAAGACGCAGCTGAAGCATATAGTTCTTACATTCTTCACTCCTTCCCTGCTGGTTCCTGTGCAGGAACCCCGACCCGGCGCAGCAATTCGGTTGCGAAGTGCGCCCTGACATCGTGCTTGCTACCACCAAACTCCTGAACGATGCTGGGTTCGGTCACTCTGCCGACTTTCCATTCACGATACAGATATTCGAAGCGTTGTCCGGTGAAGCGCATCTTGGCCTGATTTCGAAAGATCAAATCAGCTTCAGTTAGAGATCCGTAGCGGCCGAGGTCCCAGGCCTTTCGGATTTGAAAGTAGCGCAACAATTCTGCCGAGGCGTCCGATCCCAGCGGAACTGCGACCAAAGCATTGAATAGTTCTTTGGCCTTTCCGAAGTGCAAATCGACACTCGCTAGATAGAGAACGCGGAACTCCGAGAGCTGCCGGAAGAGAGGAAGGTCGACTTCGAGGTGGTGCGCAAATTCCGTAAGACTAGCCACTGGCCCTTGAAGATAGGTGAACGTCACCACAGTAGAAGCGGCGTCTCCGTCAAGAAACATTAGAAACTTGTCCACGAAGTAGCGAAGCGTAGGCTGCGACGTTCTCTGTCCGTAATAGATCTTTGAGGGCAGAAAGTGACGCGGGATCTTCAGCTGATCACAGAAAAAGCTCACCTTCTCCGGCTCGGTTTCCAAGTACCTGTACTGTAGGTTGGAAAGGACAAAATCGAGGATTCCAATACGCCGCTGGATGTATTCGATTTCGTGTTGCCGGCGATTGCGGATGTTCTCGCGGTCAATCTGGTGGTAGAGCCGGCGGGAGAACAGATGGTACACGACGCCGCTCTTCGGGAACCTTTCGGTGCGGGCATGCTTCTTGGTGTGAAGCTTGTTCCAGAAACTTGCAGTGCGCTCCCCCCAACGAGCGTTGGCGAAGGCGAGGAATTGACGTGCCACAAAGTAGCCCGAATGCGTCGCCACAAGGTAGAGAAAGCGAGCTTCCGCCTCGGTGTAGCCAAGCGCTCTCAACGCGTCGAGATGGAAACGGGCAATGTTCATGCCGGTATGATTCGCGCGGCGATTTCGGATTCGTCGAGCGCACTCCTAGGCCCCGCCGGGCGTATCTTGGTAGGGAAACCGCCTTCGCGACCGGCTGGCCACCATGTAGCTACACGCAACTTAGCGGAGTAACTGACGAAGTGGGAGGGCCCCGGCGGACCCAGGGAGAAGCGAGCGAGAGCCCCCTCAATATACTAAGAGGCCCAAAGAAAGGAAAAACGCAATTAAGAACAACAAAGCGAGGGCTGATTTCTAGTGCCTATCGTCATGTTAGAGGCACACGGAAAAGAAGGAAGTGGGAGGCCTTACACCTAGATGTGCCCGAGTCCGCCATTAGGTTCATTCGTTTTGTTGTTCGGGTGTGAGCTTTGAGATCGGCGTGCGCCAGATCGATCACTCGTTGCGCAACGAACTTCAATCCTTGGCGCGCGGTTATGTTTCCAGCGGTCCGCTATCGGCTCTGCCGGTCGCCAGAAGTAACGGCCAGCGGAGATGATGGTGGCCGCTGAGGAGCTTGGTGCGAGGTTTACGAAGGCACACTTCTAGTGCAATCCCACGGCACCTTGGACTGAATGGATGAGTCGCTTCGAGTCGTATCCGATTCCGTCTTTAAAGACAAGTTCCACGTTCTCTAGGTCTTCGATCTTCTGGCTGGGATCGCCCTTCAACACCACTATGTCGGCTTGCTTGCCGACCATTAAAGTGCCGATTCGATCCGCCTGTCCCAGGAATTCAGCCCCATTTTGGGTAGCGATATGAATCGCTTCAAGCGGTGTGAACCCCGCCTCCACCAGCAGTTCCGTCTGTCTTTGATCGCCGAACCCCGCCAGCGCTCCGCCGTATCCGGTGGGGTCTTCGCCGGAGAGCAGCAATCCTCCCGCTTTCACGAAGTCGTGTTCAAACTGCATTTCCTTCTTAAGAAGAATTGAGCCGTTGTCGTTGCCCTCCGCGATCTTGGCACGCACTCCTAGATAGTCCGCACGCGATGGCAAGGACATGGCCTGTAACACACGGTCCTGTAGCGGCGGGCGGTTCGCGGCGAAGGTTTCGAAAATAACGAGCGTGGAAGTCACCGCGACATGATGTTGCACTAGTTTGCGAATCACCGCTTGGACCGCTTCGCCTTCTATATCCATCTTCTCCATGCTTGGGTGCTGGTCGGCATCGGCTGGGCAGATATCCGGCTGCTTATTGGGGTTGAATTCCTGATCGACTACGAGGCCGTGTTCGAGGTTGTCGATTCCCAATTCCGCTGCTTCGCTGAATCCCACAGAACACAAATGGCCCGTGACTTTGATGCCTCGCGCATGGGCGGCTTTGATCGCAGCGTTTAGTTCCGCGCGCGTTATGTGCATGTAGGCTTTGAAAGAAGTTGCCCCCTCATCCATCCAGTAATTCACGAGACGCACGGCATCCTCGGGGCCGGTGAGTTCGTGCAGTTGAGGCGTGTAGGAACCAACTCCCTCAAGATATGGCCCGGTAATATTCATTTTCGGCCCGGGCATCATGCCGGTATCGATCATTTTCTTCAGAGCCAGATCTGTGTACGGTTCGAGGCTGCCCGTCGTTCGAATCGAGGTCACGCCGCCGGCCAGATACAGTCGTGGAAAGCTGAATCCCATTTCGCCATAAAGCGCAGGTGCGCCAGCTACCGGACCTTCGCCGGAAGCTGTGGGATAAAACATGTGGTCGTGCATGCCGACGAGACCAGGGATAACCGAATGCCCCGTCAGATCAAGGACCTTGGCCGTTTGGGGAACCGAAACGGAAGCAGTAGGTCCAATTTCTCGGATCAATCCGTTTTCGATGAGAACCGTCTGATCGACTTGCGGGGCGGCTCCCGTCCCATCGACGACCCGCACGTGCTCCAATGCCACAATAGTCGAATCCGCGATAACGAAACTCTTGGTGAGCGGCGAAATCGTTGGTTTCTGCTGTGCCTGCAAACTCACTATCAAACTCGCGACCAGCACGATCCCTAACCAGAGCTTGCGCATTTCTCACCTCGCTCATCAAGAGGGGGAGCGGTAGTCTTTCGCTCCCCCTACCGTGCTTCTTGTTTCCTCGACCTAAGCACTAAAACGTATACTTCAGTCCGAATTGAATGATGCGCGGGGACACAGTGGTTGCTGTGATCTGCCCGAAGCTGGGTGCGTGCAGCTGAGTGATCGCCGTTGAAAATTGCGTCGTGGTCTGGCTGGCGAACTGCGGCGTATTGAAGGTATTGAAAAACTCGGCCCGGAACTGAACTGTTCCGGCCTCGCTCAAGCCTCCGACTTTGGTGTCCTTAAATATGGACATGTCCATATTGTGTTGGCCGGGACCATACACGACACCGCGACCTAGGGTGCCGAACCCGGTGCCATCGCCGATCTGTGGGGGTGCGCAAAATGCATTGGCATTGAAGAAGTTATTCAGATTTGTCTGCACGGGTCCAGGCGTCAGAATGTCCTTAGCGGTCATGCCTGGGCAAAGGGTTGCACCAAAGGTTCCAAACGCTCCGGCAAGTCCATAGATGCTGCCGGCGGCGGGGTCCGTAAACGTCAAGGCAGGACCTGTCTGCACGACGATCACGCCAGACGCTCCCCATCCGCTTAGCAGCCTGCCTGCAACACCTTGGTTGTTGTGGAAATTGGGCAAATCCCATAAATAGTTTGCGACGAAGCGGTGCCGGGTGTCGAAATCCGCCGGCCCGTAGCCATTCATCGGGTCGAACTGATTGTTGTAGACGCCGCCGCCGAGTGGAAACGATCCAACACCGGTGATGTCCGTGAGCGTCTTCCCGTATGTGTAGGCGAGCCCAAACTGCAGTCCGTGGCTGAGGCGCTTTTGGACGTTAGCCTGGAGACTGTTGTAGTTCGAAATTCCGGTCCACTGCGCTTGGCTTAATCCGCTAGGCGCAATGCCAAGAACGGGCACTCGTTGAGCTGCATTTTCAAAAGTGTTGATGGTCAGGCCGTTGACCGGGTTTCCAGGGCTGGCGAGTTGCGCTTGGTTAATCTGGTTGGTGGTTTCAATACGGCTGGACTTTGTTCCAACATACCCGATTTGGATCGAAGTCGTGCTGTTCAATGCATATTGAATACCGAAGTTATATTGCTGGGTTACCGGCGGCTTCCAATTAGGGCTGATGGAATTAATGGTAAGGGCGGTACCGGCGGATCTCTGAACGAAGTTGGGAAATACTTCGTTGGATGGAGGGTTGAATGGATCCTGAAGAGTTGCCAGCGCGTTTAGAGCGCCAACGTTTGTCTGCCTCGAGAAAAACGGCGGATTGACAATCAACTGGAAGGCGTCGTTTACGGGCGGATGGGTGTAATAGAGTCCGTAACCTCCGCGCAGCACGAGCTTGTCGTTAAAGCGTGGCGGAGTCCACGCAAATCCCAACCTGGGTCCAAAATTGTTCAGCGCCCAGGCATTGGCTGCGAAGGTGGGATTTGAGTTTCGCTGTATCCCGGTCGGGAGCGTCCCCGGGAAATTCGACGCTGCGATGAAACCGGAGAACGGTTTGTTGACCAGATCGTTGGAGGCCAGAGTAGGCCAGAAATCGACCAATTTCCCTTTGCCATCCGAAGTTTGGCCCAGGCCCTCCCAACGTAACCCAACGTTAATCGTTAAGTGGGAGTTCACTCTCACGTCGTCCTGAGCGAAGCCGTACAAACTGCTCACGTGAAATGCTCTAGTGGTATCTCCGCAGAGGTCATCAGACACGTTGATGTTACTCAATTTCCCGCCGTTCTGTGCTGCGCTCATTCCCAGGAGAAAGTCTTCGAAACTCAGAAATGAGATATCACCGCGCGTAACTTCCTGGTCGGCGGAATCGGCAATGTCTCGCTCCCATCCGAAACCTGCACGAACATTGTGCCGTCCGTGAGTCCACGAGACCTGATCCTGCGCCGTCCAGGCTGTTGGAGCGGTGAACTGCCCATCGTTGAAATTGCCGCTCAATTCCACCGAACCGATCACCATGATGGGCATGAACGCGCTGGAGCACCCGGGGCTAAGACCGATGGATTGATTTGTAATTGCATTTTCGCTGGCAACTCTGCCATAGGCGCGGTGATATCCCGCACTGGCTTCATTGATCAGCGTCGGGGTAATCACGTATGTGTCTTTGACTATTCCGTTCCAGTTCTTAAAAAGGTCGCTCGTGCCCGAGCCAGGAACATTGGACGATGTGAATGCTAGGAACTCCGGCGATTTCGCATAGAAAAATTTCTCTGAAATCGTCTGCTTGTTGGTCGGGGCATAGTCCACATTTACGATGTACTGATCCTCATTGAACTTGGACGGAATGCTGAACGACGATTGCCCTTCGGGTCCTCCTTGTGGGTCCGTACCGGTAAGCTTTTGCGGTGTTGGGATAAGGAAGCCGCCACCGGCGACCTTAAGGTTAAGCAGCTTTAATGCAACCGGATTTATGTTCGAGCCGTCTGCCGCAACGACTCCACCGTTAGCGCCCGAGAGTCCTCCAAATAACTTTCCGATGGCGGCAGCCGAGCGGTCGTCGCTGAGGCCCGGCACGATGGCGTTTGCCACGGAGTTCGAGCTGAGCCCGTTGATCTGCCTGGTTCCCTGATAGGAGCCGAAATAAAACAATTTGCTCTTGATGATGTGACCGCCGATCGTTCCTCCAAATTGGTTTTGCTTAAGCGGTGGCCGCGGAATTCCGTTTCGATTCAAGAAAAAATCATTGGCGTTGAAGATGTCGTTTCGGAGAAATTCGAACAGTGCGCCATGAAGTTGATCGCTCCCGGACTTAGTAACCACATTGACGTTGCCACCGGCGCCGCGTCCGTAGGAGGCATCGTACAAACTGGTTTGCACCTTGAACTCCTGGATGGCATCGGGATTGGGAATCGAAATTCCGCCGATGGACAGGATAGATCCAGTCCCCTGCGTCTCCATGTTTCCGGCATCTTGCCCGTCCATCTGATAGCTGTTGTCCATGATGCGTCCGCCATTAACGAAAACATCTACGGAATTCTTTCCTAAGCTCCCGGCGTTCGGCACCGAACCCGACACTCCGGGAGAAAGGTCCAGGATCTGCGTGTAGTTACGGCTGCTGAGTGGTAGGGCGGGAACCGTCTTGTCGTTCACCGTGCCCCCGTTGGCGGCGCTTTCAGTCTGCAAGATTTCCGCATTGGCCTCGATCACTACTTTTTCCGCTGCTGCGCCAAGCTTTAGCCGGATGTTGATGGTCGCCGTACTGGCTACTTCCACGACGACGCCGGAACTTGTCTGTGTGCTGAACCCCGAGGCCTCGACGGTGACCGTATAAGTGCCGGGCGGGAGCAATGGGACCGCGTAGTTCCCTTCAACGTTGGTCTTCACGGTTCTAACCAGGTCCGTGGCTTCGTTCTTCACTGTGACTGTTGCCTGAGTTATGGCAGCCTGCGACGGATCCGTAACTGTTCCCACGATTTGACCGGTGGCGGCCGTTTGCCCCCATGCTGCCGAAATACCTACGAATTGGACGAGCGCCACAAGCACTACCAACGACAAACTGAGTCTGCTTCGAGAATTCACTGCACACCTCCAATGTAGGCCACTCGCTTGAACTCCGCTTCTCGGAAATGGAACGGTGTTCCACTTCGGATGTAGTGCTGTTTCGTAACATCATCCATTTGGGGCTGTCAACAATTATTTCGGAACGTCGTTCCGTATTGTGGAACAATCTTTGAGATGTCCACTTTGGGATTGCTGCGGCCAACTATATTCGTTCGTTATGGAAGCTCGGTTGGCTGTTGACCTACAAGTTCACCAACGTGTTTGAGGAAGGATGCCTTACCGAAGAAAACTACACAGCACAGGCGGAATTTCTTTAAAATCGCGCACTTTAACTCTTCGGCACGGACATGTACCCTAGCTTTTCTGACACCTCGGCAGTGGCTCGAATCAAAGCATCCTTGAAAAACGCTCTTCGTTCCGCCGTCATCTTGTGCTTGAACATCGACAAACTCATGGCTGCCACGATTCTCGAAGAAAAGTCCCGGATCGGAGCAGCCATGCAGCGTAGTCCTCTCGTATATTCTTCGTTGTCGTGCCCAATCCCTTCCCGGCGCACAACGGCAATCTCTGAGAGCAGTTTATTCAGCGTGGGAATTGTTTGCGCCGTAAGTTTCTGGAGCTTCTGCTCGTTTCTATACAGCATCAATATCTCGCTATCCGACAGCCCCGCCAGGAAGACTTTGCCCAGAGCTGTGCAGTGTGCCGGCGCTCTGTGCCCCATTCCGAAACTGATCCTCACAGGCTCCTTGCTTTCCTCGTGCGAGACATAAACCACTTCCGTTCCTTGCAGGATTGCCAGATGGCTGGCCTCGTGGCACTCCTCCGTGAGTCGCTCCAACATCGTCGCCCCAAATGTAAGCAGCGGAGACTGATGATTCAGCTGCTCGCCTAGTCTGGCAGCCCGGCTGCCGAGACTGTATTTCGCGGTCGGCGGATCAAACGCTACATAGCCCGCGGCTTCCATGGTCGCAATCAGTCTATGTACCGTGCTCTTGGGGGTTTTGAGAACTCCACTCAAGTCCGTAATACCGAGGCCACCCACGCCATCACTGAGCGTATCGAGGATGCGCAACGCCTTAATCAACGACTTTACAGGTTTCCTATTCTTTGGGCTGCTTCGCTTGGCCTTTGCCTTCATTGTGCTCCCACGTTGTCTTGGCGAACCGACGTCCCAGCTCTCCCGCAGATAGAGCGCTATCGAATTCCAGAATCAGTGGCTGGAAAATCCCTCTCCACACCGTTTCGTTAAATTCTGCGCCAAATTTAGCTCAATCGAGTTCATTCGGCAAATCGCCTCCAGAATGGCCGTCCGAAGTCGCAGAATTAATGAGCATTCAACGCAGCGTGAGTCTCGATCTTGCACAACGCCAGTGGCGGGTACATTTGCTCTCGCTCACAACTGATTGCCACTACTCTTACGGCTTTTTGTCTATTGGAGTGGTGCCAGGTGCCAGATCGGGAGGCGGGTAATAGACTTTGCTCCCACCGGCCTTCTCGACTTCGTCCATAAAAGTCGTTCCATAGTCGCGCTTGGCATCTGAGAGCGCATACGCCTGACGCTTGTAATTCCAGCTCTTGGGATTCAGACGCTGCGCTTCCTTGAAATGAGGGATCGCTTCATCCAAATGTCCGGACTTATAGAGATGCTCGCCAAGCCCGAACTCGGCTGCGGCCAGAATGATATTGGGGTCGTTGACAGTTAATTTTTCGCGAAGCCGCTCTTCGCTCATCGTGTACATGCTCTTATCGCCTTTTTCGATCCAATCCCTCAGTGCGTTGAGGTAAGGAGCGGAATCGAGCCCGCTGAAATTTTTGAATCGGTCGTCAACAAAAGCTACTTCATTTGGCCGAACAATTTTTCCCTGCTCGTCGATCCATACTCCGGTCGGCACGTTGACCATGTTGTAGAGCTTAGAAACGAGATGTTTCTCATCAATCAAAGTTGTGTAGGTTGGGTCGGCGGCAGTGATCCACGGGCCAGCGTCTTTGACGCCGTTGGTATCCTGAGCGACAGACACAATTTCGAAATTCTTGTCTTTGAGCTGCTGATAAATTGCTTGCCAGCCTGGCAAGTCTAGTCGGCACCCTCACCAGGATGCCCAGGTAAGCAGCAAAACCTTCTTACCCCGAAAATCCGACAGCGAGTGCGTCTTGCCGTTCAGGTCCGGAAGCGTGAAGTCCGGAGCTCCTAGGGAAGACAAACCCTGCCTCTGGTCAGAACGCAACCCGAAGTACCATGTAGCGAGCGCTTCATCATGAGCAACCGGCTGATGCACGAGCCCCGCGAAGGCAACGATATTGAACCAGGTCTTCCCTGCGCTCTTACGCACAAACTCCTGCTGTCGAGCCTTGGGCACCGGAAAGCACAGCTGATTCCGGCAGACACCTTGCGGCTTTAACTCAAAGTTCGTGGCGCGTTTAAGATCGACTGTAGTGATCCACAGCTGGCCTGCATCTTCATTAGCAGTGCTGATTTTGGTTGCGTGATCGTCGTAAATGATGGTCGCATGTGTTTCTTCGCCACGAACCGAAACACACGCCACCAGAAGAAAAAGCGACAAAACACAGGTGAAAGCCCTCGACTTCATGATTGCCTCCCGATCCCTCGAGCCGGTCTGGAGTTCAGCCGTATCCACTAGACTCCAAATGTGCGCCCGTTATTCCCGGCCGTGTCCCTAGAAGCAAATCGCGGCAAAAGGTGCGCGCCGCTTTCGTAAGCTCAGCGCTTCATCCATTCCGTAGATTGCTCAAAGGCTCTGGCGGCTCGGAGCAGAGTTGGCTCGTCGAAATGCTTGCCGACCAGCATCATACCGACTGGCAAGCCGTCAATTCTGGCGCAAGGAATCGTGAGCGCGGGGTGGCCCGATACGTCGAAGGGGCAAGTGTTTTGTTGCATGTTGAGGGCCGCGTCGACATAGACCTCGCGCGGGGCATCCGGCGGCGGGATACGGGTAGCAGGGAAAGGAATCGTCGGCATCGCCATCAGATCGTAGTCCTTTAGCACGGCATCATATGCTTCACGTAGGAACACGCGAAGATTTTGCGCTTTGGCATGGTAGCGATTGTGATAGTTGCGGTGCATGTATTCGCCCAGAAGAAGCACGAGCTTCACAGTCTCCGAAACATCATCTGGCTGAGCCTTCCAGCCGCGGGCGAAAGCCTCTTGCAACGAAGTGGTGTAGTACCCCATCCAGTTGTTCCCCATGGCGAAGCCCTTGATCATCATTTCGGCAGCGCCTTCCAAAATCACTCCGGTCCAGATGTGCTGGCCATCGTGGTGCATGGGGACTGACACCTCCTCGATGGAGGCGCCGTGCGCTTTGAACTCGCCGATGGCTTCGCGAACTTTTGCATCGGTCGCCGCTGAGCGAGAATCTCCCGTAGGATGCCCGAAGCCTTCGCGGAGAACGGCAATCTTCAACCCCGTCGCGCCTTGCCCAAGGGATGCCATGTAATCGCCACAACGCGCGTTGATTGTGCGGGGATCGTGACTATCCTGGCCAGCGACTGCCGTAAGGAGCCGCGCCACATTTTCGACGCTGTTGCAGATTGGGCCGCAATGGTCAACTGAGTAAGCAATGGGCATGCCGCCGGTCATAGGCACGAGGCCCCACGTCGGCTTTAGTCCGTATACGCCACACCATGCCGAAGGCGTGCGAATGGAACCGCCCTGGTCTCCACCAAGTGCCATCTCCACTTCGCCAGCGGCCACCAGGGCGGCGCTGCCTCCCGAGGAACCGCCGGTGCTGTACTCGGGGTTGTGAGGATTACGAATTGGACCGGTAGCACAAGTGTGACTCGCGGCGGAAAAACACAAGTCTTCGCAGGCGGCTTTTCCGGCTACTTCGCCACCGTTGTCCAGGACGCGTGTCACTACGGTCGCATCCACGTCCGGAACATAGCCTTCGAGCCAGCGAGAACCGTTCATCATCGGAACGCCCGCTACGCAGATGTTGTCTTTGACTGCAATCTTTTTCCCTGCCAGGATCCCATTCGAAGCACCGGCAATCTCGGTCTTCCAATACCATGCATTGAACCGATTCTCCGCGGGACCCGGCCGGTACCCCGGAGTGCGCGGATATTTCACGGGAAGCTTCGGCTCCGGCAGTTGGTCGAGACGATTGTACGAAGCGATCGAGCCGGCCATGAGGCCGCGAAAAGACTCCGCATCTTTCGCGTCGAGTCTCATGCCAAAAGAGGCGGCGATTTCCAGGAGTTGATCTGGAGAGGGCAGGCGTACAGACATGTTCTTCCTTCTTTCCGGAAAGGTTGGCAATCACGCCGTTTCTGTCTTGTCGGCTTGTTGCAGTCCGAATTCCCGAATCGACATTTCGCGGAGTTTGAATTTCTGGATTTTTCCAGAAACCGTCATGGGAAAGTCGTCGGTCACTTTAAGATACCGGGGAATCTTGTACTCTGCGATCTTGCTTTTGCAGAACTTTTTTAAATCTTCGAGCGTGAGAGCCGCACCAGGCTTGAGTTTTACCCAGGCAGCAACCGTTTCACCGTACTTGAAATCTGGGACGCCGACGATCTGAACATCCAGTATCCCTGGGCAGGAGAAAAGAAACTCCTCGATCTCTCGCGGATAGATATTCTCTCCG
Organism: uncultured Acidobacteriota bacterium; assembly: GCA_963718785.1. Classification (GTDB taxonomy): domain Bacteria; phylum Acidobacteriota; class Terriglobia; order Acidiferrales; family UBA7541; genus Acidiferrum. The sequence goes on from CAVQZW010000002.1 coordinate 1,563,985, forward strand.
CCTCGGATGACCATGTCCTTGGAACGTCCGACAATCTTGAAATAGCCGCGATCGTCGAGCACTGCCAAATCACCCGTGTGCAGCCAGCCGTCATCGTCAATGGCCTTACCAGTGGCCTCCAGATTTCTGTAATAGCCCTTCATTACGAGATACCCACGCGTGCAAAGTTCGCCGGCCACGCCGCGTGGAGTCATTTTGCCCGAAAGCGGATCGATGATCTTTATTTCCGTATGAGGCAGCGCCTTGCCAACAGTTGTAACGCGCACCTCAATGGGATCATCCGTCGTCGTTTGAGTGATGACGGGTGACGCCTCGGTCTGCCCATACGCGATCGTGAGCTCCCGGCAATTCATCTCTCTGACGACTCGCCGCATAACCTCTATTGGACACGGTGATCCCGACATAATCCCGGTTCGCAGCGAGCTGAGATCGAAATCCCTGAAGTTGGGACAGCTGAGCTCAGCGATGAACATCGTAGGCACGCCATGCAACGCCGTGCATTTCTCCTCGTGAATTGCCCGCAAGGTTTCCTCAGGGTCGAAGTGGGCCGCAGGAACGACCATGGTGGCGCCGCTGACCACACACGCCATATTTCCAAGCACCATGCCAAAGCAATGATAAAAAGGCACAGGAATGCAAAGACGATCTTCTGGCGACAAGCGAAGAGCCGCCGCAATGAATTGCGCGTTGTTGACGATGTTGTGGTGCGAAAGCATCGCACCTTTCGACAACCCTGTAGTCCCTGAGGTGTATTGAATATTAATAGGGTCGTCGAATTCCAACTCCGATTCCCGCTGGCGTAACTCATCAATCGAGGTTGTCTGCCCTCGTCGAAGCAGCTCCTCCCAAGAGAACATTCTGGCTGCAGCAGAATTTCCAATGAAGATAATTGTCCGCAAATCCGGGAGATTTCTACATTGGAGATCACCAGGAGCGGACGACTCTAATTCGGGGCAGATTTCGCGAAGAATAGAAATATAGTTAGCATCGCGAAAACCGTCGATTAGTAGCAACGTCTGACATTCGGACTGTTGAAGGACATGCTTTAACTCAAATGCTCGGTTCAGAGGATTGATATTGACAAGAATCGCGCCAATTTTCGCGGTGGCAAATTGCGTTATGACCCACTCCGATGAGTTGGTTGACCAGATGCCGATGCGATCGCCCTTCTTGATGCCGAGGCTAAGAAGACCTCGCGCGGCAAGCTCTACTTCTTGTTTTAGCTGCCCATACGTGAAGCGACGATTCTCATGCTTGACGACGAGCGCGTCTCGCTCAGGATACTTATCCGAAGTATCGTCCAGAACTTGCCCAATGCAGCGACCGATCAGCGTAGGTGCCGACGCCCCACAAACATAACTCGGTTTCGGACGAGTGGCTTCTGTCGTCATCTGGTTCGCAGCGGAAGCATACTACTTGATTGCGAAACTGCGTGACAAGTCAGCGGCGTTTTAGTTTCCTACTCGCCGTACCGCGCTAGGGTATGATAAGCCGTTGAATTTCTGGTTGCACAATAGTTGCACAACGGCTGCCGAACAGGGGTGCTTCGCACCAAAGTAGGGCATCTCATCCGAGCGTAACTCATTCATTCCGAACACCAGGCTGTGGAATCGGGAATCTAGGGAACCCTTGTTCGGGTTTCACTTTGACGAATAGCCGACCATTCGTCCAAACGGTTATAGAAACCGACGAGGAGAGGGCACGATTCTGAACCCGCGGTTAGAGGACTTCGACAATAACGAGGGATACGTCGTCGGCGAGGGGAGCGTGCCTCCAGGCAGCTACGCCGTCGAGGATCGTCCTCTGCATATCCGCGAGTGTTTGCGTTGCCGATTGCAGGACTAAATCTTCCAGACCTTCTACGCCAAGCATATCGTCGAGGCAGTTGAAGACCTCAACGAGGCCATCGGTGTATAAAATGAGCCGATCACCCGGTGATAGTTCAACTTCAATGGACGGCTCGGACGGTGTACTTTCGGGGAGGCAACCGAGGATACCGTTTCGCGACTCAAGGCGGCGGAGAGTGCCATTTGAGACGAGTATTGCCGGAGGCTGGCTGGCGGCAGAAAAGCTTAGTCGACGTCCATCGTGACTGAACCGGGCGGCGGCCATCGTGAAGAAAAACCCGTCGACCGGGATCCGAGTATGCACGAAATGATGAAGCTCCCGCAGCAAAGTTCCTGGCTCGGTTTTGCGTCCTAGTGCGTGCAGAGTTTCGGAATAGATGCGGTTGGCCATTAACGCCGAGCCGACGCCATGTCCGGAAACGTCGGATAGAACAATGCTGAGAGAATCATCGCCTTGCGGGTGGACTATGCCAAAGTCCCCGCCAATGGTGCGGGCTGGGCTGTAGTACGCCTCTACGGCGAGGTTTTTCCAAATTAGACTATGCGGCGCAAGGGATTGCTGCACATGTGCGGCCAGGGCGAGCTCGGCATCCATTTCATCTTGCCGCTTTTGAAGCAGCGAATTCGATTCGCGAAGCTGCTCCTCGACTCCTTTTTGTGCGCTGATGTCGGTCACGGTAAGTAAGACGTACTCCTGCTTGTCAGGACCCTGAATGACCCGTCCACTGAAGATTGCTGGGATCTTGCCACCGTCTTTACGGGGAAAGTAGAACTCGGTTCGGTTGCGGCCGTAACGATGGCCCGATTCGTGTTGCCGTTTGATAGAGGGAAGGTCTTCGCTGGGGAAAATCGCATCGGGCGTGCGGCCCTGAATCTCCTCACGGTCGAAGTGTCCAATACGCGTAAGCGCTTCGTTTGCAAAGATCACTCGAAGCTCATCATCCAGGACGACTACACCTTCATTAAGTTCTTCGAGGATGGTCTCCATCTCGCGAAGCCAATCGGGAGTTTCGATGGTGGTATTAGGCATAGTTTTGCTCACTAGCATGGCGATTCCCCTTCAGCGCTACCGGATCGTTTGCGTAGCCCGGTTTTCGAGAGAGGCGTGGGTCGCGGTCCATCAACCGTGTGATCGTGGCGAACAAAAGACAGACTGATACTCCACACATCAGCACGCCGGCCATGCTCTCAAGGGGCCCTAACAGTCTCCACCTATTTGGTAGGGTCACATCGCCGTAACCCACGGTGGCGTAACTGCTCGAAGAAAAGTAAAAGGCAAGTTCCCACGAAGGAAAGCATTGCAACCGGTAGAAACTCGCCCACAGAAGGATTACGAGGCCATGGAGAATAATGATTGCGATCGTCGATTTCACTACCAGGACGGCCGAGCGCACCGGACCAAATCCTTGGCCGCCCTTGGCCGTAACGCCCCGTAGCCACTCAACGAGCGCCGCAACTCCAGCACACTGCAAGCAAAGTGTGAGGATTAGCAGAAGAGCAGCGGCAGAGGCTTGAGGTATGAGTGTCATTTTCATTGCTTTCAGGTTGTTTGCGGAACGGCTTCAGCCGCTTCAGGCAGCTCGTCATGCATTGTGGACTCATTGGCTTCCCATCGAATGATCTTCAGGTCGAGGACGAAGATGCTGTAAAGGACAGGTACCAAGAGCAGAGTGATAAAGGTAGCGACCCCAAGTCCACCGATCTGCGCGTAACAAAGAGGCTGCCACAGCGGACCGCCTTCGAGAGCAAGCGGGAAAAGAGCCAGGATCGTTGCCCCCACTGTGATCATCACGGGCCGGATTCGTTGGATGCCGGCATCTGCAAGCGCCTGCGTGAGGGGCTCGCCTTTTGCGTGCATTTCCTCGATGAAGTCGAACAGCACGATGACGTGGCTGACAATCACGCCTATCAGGCTGGCGATGCCGAGAAAAGCCATGAACCCGAACGGCGTATGCATGATCGCGAGGGCGATCAGAGAGCCGATCACGCCATAAGGAGCAGCAGCGAATACCAAAAGAGGTTTGACGGCGTTATTGAATTGAACGAGCAAGGCCAAGTAAATCCCAATCAAAGAAATCAGCAGAACGATTTTGAGATTTGCGAAGCCGTCTAGTTGCTTGGCCCTTTCACCGCCAATCCGCAGCTGATATCCGGGCGGAAGGTTTTTCTGGAACTCCTGCAATTTCGGAATAATCGGATCGATTACTTCCGATGCAAGAACTCCCGGCTGTGGATAACACAAGATGGAAATGGTGCGAAAGTGTTCTCGCCGCGCGATGCGACCGGTTTCGAGGAGGTGCTCCAAATTTGCGACCGACAGTAGAGGCACGCGGTTATTCGTCTGTGAGCTGTACACATAAAGGTTTTTGATGTCGGCAAGCTGCCCGCGCTCCTGCATGCGAAGGCGCGCCACAACAGGAATGTTCTTGTTTCCTTCTTTGAAGACGCCTACTTGGGTTCCACTTATTGCCGCGCTTGACGCGCTTGCGACATCGGCGTTGGTGATGCCCACGACGTTCGCGCGGTCAGGGTCGATTTGAACCTGTAGCTGTAGATTGTCCGGAAACCAGTCATCCCGGAGAACGGAAATGCCAGGAGCTTGGGCTACGATATCCTGAGCCTGGCGAGCGATCGTTCGCAACGTACGGATATCGTCAGCTTCGTTTTTCGCGTCCACGTCCGCCTGGCCGGAGATCATCAGCTCTACGGGATTCTCGACTGGGTTTGTTTGCAGCTGGCGCACAGTGATCCATGCGCCTGGGATCTGCTTTGCAAGTGCGTCTTGTATCGGGCGTTTCAGCTTCGGAGTGGCTTCCTTGTCCGTTACTTCAACAATGATTTGCGCGTAGTTCGTCTGCGGCATTTCCGGTGAGACGGAAAACCAGAAACGCGGTCCGCCGCCGCCCGTAAAGGTTGTCAGCGACTTGAGAAGATGGCCACGCTCGTCCTTCGATCCAAGCTCGGGCGAAGTTTCGATCACTTTCCGAACCACTTCTTCAGCCTGGACTGCGGCGTCGCTGGTTGCACTCAAAGGCGCGTCATTTGGCAGCCAAACGTCCAGATAAAACCAATACTGAACATCCTCAGGGAAGAATTGAGTCTTCAAGCGAGAACCGAAAAGTCCTCCACCGATGAGAAAAACAAGAGATCCGGCAAGAACAGCCCAACGATGTTTTATGGCTCTTTGGACAAGCCGGTTGTAGAAACCGTAGAAGCCTCGTTCGCGTCTTTGCTCGATGGTAGGTTCTGGCTTTGCCGGGGCACGTTGAATGTAGTAGCCCAAGAATGGGACGAACGTCATTGCAACGAACAGCGCAGACAGTAACGAGGCCGTCATGACGATCGGCAAACTCTTCAAGAACTCACCGGTATTTCCGGTCAGCATCAGGAACGGCAGGTACGCAATGATGTTCGTAATCGTCGCGTAGAAAATCGCAGTCGCAAGCTTGGTTGGACCGAGCCAGGAAGCAATCTTGCGGGGGGAGCCTTCCGCCAGCTCGCGCTTGATGCCGTCTCCCGCCACCACCGGTACGTCCACGAGAAGCCCCAAAGCGATGATGAGTGTTGCAATCGAAACCTGCTGAAGATCAATTCCCAGTACATAAACGATTCCGAATGTCATCGCCAGCGTGATTGGTATGGCTAGTGCCATGATCAGTGCGAGGCGCCACTCCCAGAAGCCGAGCAGCGCAATAATCACAACCAGGATGATCGCTTCCCCGAGTGCCCGGATAAAAAGATGGATGTTCTCCTTAACCTGAAGGGGTTGATCCGACGTGTGCGCCAAAATGAGGTCCGCAGGAAGAATTTGATGAAGCTGCGATAGCTTTGCGTTCACCGACTCCCCGAAGCTCGCGATTTGCTTTTTGTCGCGCATGTAGACTGCCAACGTAACGGCGCGGCTGCGCTGCCAACGCCCACTCTTGTCCTGCCAGGTGTAGTAGTTCAGATATTGAGCAGGGGCTTGATAGCCGCGGCTGATCTGGACGAGATCCCGCAGATACACCGGGGTACCTTCTGATGTGGTCGAAACCGCGAGATCACCGATGCTCTTCGCCGTATCGAATTTTCCCGAAGGGATAAGCGCGACTTTGCGGTCGGACGTTTCTATATTTCCCCCAGGCGCAATAATGTTCCGGGCGGATAGTACTTTGGATAGATCGGCGGGGCGCAATCCATAAGCTGCAAGCCGATCCTGCGAATAGTCTAAATAGACGGCTTGTGGCAAAACACCCCGAGTCTCGACTTTCGAGACCTCGGTAGCGCCCTGAAGCGTACGACCGATCAAGTCGGAAAAGTTATCGAGGTCGGCGTAACTGTATTTGTCGCCGGCAACGCTGGCCAGTTTCTCTCTTGTTTCGCTGGGATCGTGGATGATCGCCAGCTCCCATGCATCCGGATGCAGCTCGGAACGTTTCAGGCGGTCCGACAAAAAACGTTGGATGAAGGTCCGAAGCGCACTGTCATCTGCTTCGGAAATTCCATCTAAGCCGATAAAACCACTACCCTGAACGATTTCCGAATCTCGAATAATCCCAGCACTCTGGGCTTCCTGTTGAAATAAATATCCGGCGTCTAGAACTTCCCCCGCCGAAATGGATTGTGGAAACGAATCCACGATCGTGACGTGCTGGCCCGTTCTATTCTGCTGTTTTGAACTACGGACTTTGCGAAGTGCCGCTTCAACGGAATTGGCGCGGGCTGCAATTTCGATGTCGTCCGCTTTCGGGCTTGCAACCGTTAGCATCAACGCGGCGGTGTCTCCGAAATCACTTTGGAAAACGATAGGGCCCGCGCCTTGCGGTAATTGAGCATTAAGCGCATTCAGCTTGAGATTGATGTCGCTGAATTGGCGCTTCGTGTCCTTCACACTCTCATCCAGCTGAAGGTACACAAACGAATAGCCAGGGAGAGAGATGGATTTGACGCCATAGTCTGCGTCCGTTCCGGGATGAATCGTTTTGTTTTCTGCGGCAACGTCTTCAATGCGCCGGGTAACGAACTGCTCGACCTGCTCTGCTGTCGCTCCGGGCCAAGGACAAGCCGCCACGGCGACGCGCACGGGGATTTCCGGGTCTTTTCGCTGCGGCATGGATGTGTATCCGAACCAGCCCCAAACGAGCACCGCGACGAGCATCATCCAGGAAATGTGTGGATGCTCAACAAAGAACCGAGTGATACTGCGACGATTGCTGATGTCTTGCTTATTTTCGTGTGCCATTTTTCTATGCCCCTATCGGAGAACTTGAACTAAATCGCCATCCTTCAAATCGGCGACTCCAACTACGACGATCTTTTCCCCTGGTTTCACACCTTCCACTGCCACGTCACTCTCGTGGGTCTCACCTAACGTCACCTCTCGCAAATGTGCGGTCCATTTGCCGTTCACTTCGCTGGCGACGAAAACGCCATAGCGCCCAGATGCGGACGGGTCAGCGACAACAGCTGCCAAGGGCACGGAAGGTGCCGGAGCCTTTTCAACGCCAGAGAGAGTGAGCGAAGCAATCATTCCCGGCTTCAGATAACTCTTGGGATTGGGCACGGTCACTTCGACTGCGAAGACGCGATTTTTCTCGTCCGCGCCCGCCGCAATACTTGTCACCTTGCCTTTGTACTGTTTCGGGTCGTCTTGCAAATGAATGTTGAATTCCTGGCCCAGGCGGAGCTGCTTAACGGCGTACTCTGGAACACCGA
>CAVQZW010000003.1:0-1926804 GCA_963718785.1 uncultured Acidobacteriota bacterium
GCTAGATAGACGGCGGACTCGAAATTGTGAGTGGGAGTGATGCCGCCTGACTCGCGGTGATGATGCGCGTGCATGTCGACAAATCCCGGAATGATTGTTTTGCCTTTGGCGTCGACCACGCGATCGACGCCCGTCGTGGCGCATGTGCCGACGCAAGTAATGCGCCCTGCCTTCGCGACGATCGTGCCTTTCTCGATCACTTTGCGATTTTGCAGAGTGATGATGCGGGCGTTCGTCAACGCGATGGAGCCTTGCGCGATGGCACGGGGCACGCTGAGGTGGATCTCGGTCGTATCGGTCTTCGCGGTGTCCGTATGGTAGAGGAAATATTTGTTCGCGTTGCCGTACTCAATGGTCGCGGCGTCGCGCCATCGCGGATACATGCCGCCGTCAAGGCTCGCGGCCTTAATCGTGAATACCGGTGTCTTGCGATCGAGGCGAATCGCTTCCTGGCCGGTCACATTCATTGGCAGAGGGGCGACGTAGACGTTATCGCCTTCCTGATATGCGACTTGCTGGCCGTTGGCCGAGACTTGTACGAGCGTGGCGTTTGGAAATGTGGCGTGAACGCGATGGTCCGAGCCATCCATTTGGACGGAGACGAGATCCGTTACGCTTTTCGAGTCAAAGGGACTTGCGCCCTTCTCGATGCGATGCTCCGTAAAATAAATTCTGCCGCCAGGGCCAAATTGCGGGCGTGCGCCCGGACCTTCCTGTCCGCTCACACGAACGAGGGTTTGCGGATCGCCGCCGCTTGCGCGCTGTAGAACGATGTCGTACCACTCATTGCGTGCCCAGTCGCGGCCGCGCAGCGTAGCGCCTGAGCCGCGAGAATAGGCGAGTGTTGCGCCGTCAGGGCTCCAAGTGGGATTCAGATATTCGCCAGCCTCTTTACCAACGGCGCGCGGTTCGCCGCCCGCTGCCGCAACGGTCCAGAGCTGGCCGTACTTCTCGTCATCCCAGCTCGTGAAGGCAATGGTTTTTCCGTCGGGCGACCAAGCGGGTGAGAATTCGCCTGGCGCGAAGGAATCCGGAGTGAGGCGGTGCGGCTTCCCGCTCGGCAGGTCCATCAGCCAAAGCTTGTGGATGGCTTGGAAGACGATGCGCTTGCCGTCCGGCGAGGCGGTTTGCCAACGGATGAATTTTGCTTCAAACGCGTCGTCGCGTAGAGGGATCGGCGAATAGGCCATCTCGGAAATGGTGCGATGGACGTGCACAGTGAATGGAATGTTTTCGACTTTTCCGTTTTCGACCCATAGCTTGCGAATTTTTCCGCCTTGCGAAATCACGATCGACTTGCCGTCGGGCGTCCAGACCATTCCAGGCAAGATCGTCATCTGGCGCGAAATCTCTTCGGATTCGTCGAGTTCGATGGGGTCCATGATCAGGCGTTCTGTGCCGGTTTGCAGATCGCGCAGCCAGAGAGCGGTGCGCGGACCGAAGACGTGGCCCTTGTAGGATTCCGTTCCATCGGGAATACGCCTGCCGAACGCGACGAATCTTCCGTCCGGCGAAACTTCTGGCGCGATGCCGCCGCCGCTGGTGCCCCGGTCTTGCTGTTCGGCTTCGCCGCCGGTGATCTCTTCAATCTTGCGGGTTTGCAAGTTCATGCGCCGAAGTTGCGCACAACCGAGCATCGGGTCGGTGTGGCCAAAGGGAAGCGGCGAGCAGATTTGCACGTCGAAGTAGAGATACTTTCCGTCTCGAGAAACGGAGTGCCAACCGGGCCCTTTATCCGTTCCGACGAGTTCAATGCCTGAGCCACCATCTTTGTGGTACATCACGAGCGACCAGCCAAAGGGCGATCCGCCCGGCCGTGTGCCCTGACGCTGGACAATGATGTAGTTTCCATCCGGCGTCCAGACGGGGCTGAGAGCCCGTTGCGTCTTGTCAGTGAAGACGGCGCGAGGATTTTTGCCGTCGGCGTCCATCAGCCAGAGATTGTTCTGGCCTTTTCGATCACTGATGAAAGCGATGGTCTTACCGTCCGGCGAAAAGTGCGGAGTAAGGTTGAGAGCGATGCCGGAATCCTGCGTGAGACTTTCCGTTTTGCCGCCAGCCGCGGGCATGCGGTAGACGTGTCCGAGCAGATCGAAGATGATCCACTTGCCATCGGGAGACACGTCTAGCGACATCCACGTGCCTTCACTTGTGTCGAAGTCGATGTCGCGGGTCGTGCCGCGCGCTTGTGTAGTGTCCCACTCGGCCGCTGGCTTCTCCTGCGCTGCAGACCACGCGGGGGCGAGCAGGGCAGCAGTCAAGAGCCAAGCGCAGAGAGGCAGCCAGCTAGGGGAAGCAAGACAGTGGACGGATTTTTTGCGGGCAGTTCGTCGCATGAGCAACCTCCGGAGTTTCGTCGCAAGGCGGGCCACCACTCGCGAGGTGCGGCCGAGCGCGCGGATTAGAACAGCAAACTCGACCATTCCCGTGCGCGCGTTGTATCACGCGAGCGTAACAAACGCAACATTGTCTCGTTAGCATGCAACATTTGTTTCTTGAAGCATGGCCGATGATTGACTTCACGCGGCAAGCGCAAGGAGAGTTGCGGCAACGATGTTTCTAGACGCCGAGAAACAGGTGGTCCATTACAAAGGCGCCATCGATAACGTGAGATATGTATTTGGCGTGGCTCCGCCGGTGGCTCGTCTGCGGCCAGGAAATATTCTGGATGCAAACTCATTAGACTGCTTGGTAACGGCATTCAGAAGCCTGGCGATACCACCGCCATGGCCAAGGGCGACAACCCACTGACAGGACCCTTCTTCATCGAGGGGGCCGAGCCAGGCGACACGCTCGTCGTGCGCATTCTTGATTTAACAGTTGATGGTAATCAAGGCGTTGGTGCGTTTTCTCCAGGGTTTGGAGCGATCAATTCCACGCACTACACGCCAGTGCTAGAAAAAGAACCCCTGGCGGAGAAGATTTGCTTCTACCCCATCAACCATGCTGACAACACAGCTACGTTTCAGGCGCTCGACTCCAACTATAAGGTGAAAATTCCCATGCATCCGTTTCTGGGCTGTATCGGAGTGGCTCCAGCCAACGGGGAAGCTCGAAGCTCGATTGTTCCGGCGGAATTCGGCGGCAACATGGACGCGCCGGAAGTAAGCGCTGGTAACACGCTTTATCTCCGGGTGAATGTGTCCGGCGCGCTATTGTATTTCGGCGATGGCCACGCCGCGATGGGCGACGGGGAAGTAGCCGGCAGCGCGATCGAAGTGCCGATGCGCGTGCGGCTGCAGTTCGACGTGGTGAAAGGGAAGCGGACCGGCTGGCCACGTTTCGAGAACGATAAGGAAATCATGACGACGGGTATCTACCGGCCCGTGGATGACGCCGTGCGCATCGCATTTACCGAGTTGGTGGCGTGGATTCACACCGACTATGGTTTATCTGAGTTGGATGCATACGAATTGCTTTCCAAAGTCGGGAAAATTCATCTGACTGAGATAGTAGACCCGAATTACGTCGTGGTCGCTTCCGTCGAAAAGAAGTATCTGCCGCCTCACGTCTCTGGCAGCGCCAACAAAACGGCGGCGCACTGATCGGGCACGGGCTTCCGTTGGTTCTTAACTGAACCCTGTCGGTGTGGGCTTGAAGTCCTTGACGGTACGATTTTGTGGGAGCGGTTCGCGCCACAGCACTTCGTGAACATCGATGGGCTCATCGCGGCCTTTGAGTTTCATCGGTAACATCGGGCAGCAGGAAATCTCCCGCCCAATTTGCTTATACGTCGCGTTGGAAATGACGATCTGTGCGGGTCCCGCCTGAGAAGTAAGCCGCGAGGCAACGTTCACCGTGTCGCCGATTGCGGTGTAATCCATGCGACGTTCCGTCCCGAGAAATCCCACCACAGCTTCTCCAGTGTGAATGCCGATTCCGATATTGAGCGGCGGTCTCCCCGAAGTTCGGTTCAGCTCATCAAGGCTCTTCTGCATCTGCACGGCTGCACGAACAGCTGCGTCCGCATCATTTTGCAGAGCGAAAGGCGCGCCGAACAATGCCATTAATCCATCGCCTAGATATTTATCTAGCGTACCGTCGTGCTCAAAAATCACGTTAGTCATGCGCGAGAAAAACTCATTCAGAACCTCCACGGCCTCGCGCGGTTTCATTTTTTCCGCCATGGTCGTAAATCCGCGCACGTCGGCAAACAGAAGCGTAATCCGCTGGCTTTCGCCTCCGAGACGGATGTCAGCCGCTTCCGCTGTAATTTTGCGGGAGATAGCCGGTGATAGAAAACGCTCCAGCGCGCTCAATTGCACGCCCTGCCGTTTCACTTCGCTTTTTGCCATGACGCGGTCGATCACCAGCCCTGCCTGCGCCGCAATCACCGCAAATACTTCCAGATCCTCCGGCGTAAAGGTCCCACGTTTGGAAAGATTGTCCACATAAAGCAATCCGAAAAGTCGTTCGCGACTGCCTAGCGGTGCGCACATCGCAGACTGCATTCCAGACATCGCCATGCTCTGGCTGCCAGAAAAGCGCACGTCTTCCTTCGCGTCCATCACCAGAAGCGGCCCTTTACTCTCCATCACCTGTTGAATGATGGCGCGCGAGAGGGCCATCTCCGGAGTCAATGTTTTCGGAGCCTGGCGATAGCGAAGGATAGCGGGCAGAAAAGTATAATTTGCCGCTGACTGCGGCGCATCGCGCAGAGAGTCTTCCGTAAGCAACATGGCGTAGCCACGCTCGGCGCCATCGATCTGAAGCACAAGATCAAGAACGCATTCCGTCACGTCTTCCACCGTGTTTTTGTCGCCTAACGCTCTGCTGACCTGATAGAGCAACGTGAGCAAACGATTCTCACGCTTGAGAAATTGGATTCGGCTGTCGGTATCGACCCGAGGCTCGGTCCAATCTGTCGATGGTTTTGCCTTGGATCGCTCCAGTAACTTCGCGACGCTCTCTTGGTCGATGATTTGGGTCAGATGCGAAGCAAGCTCCGGTGAAGTCTTGGCCACAACAGCGCTGCTTGTCATGTTCTCGAATCGCAGTCTAATGTCCCCAAGGCCGATAACGTCGCCACTTTTCAGTTCGGCGCGTTCGATGCGCACGCCGTTAACGAGGACTCCGTTGGCGCTCCGCTGATCCGTGACGACCCAATTGTCGCGTCTGCCTTCGAGAATCGCGTGGCTGCGCGAGATGCTGGAGTGCGGAAGGGTGATATCGTTGGACGCGGCTCGCCCGATGTGAATCGTCGAGCCGTCCTGCAGTTCATAGAGACGCGGCTGGGAGCCGGGCCGTTCGATGATTAGCCGTGGCATGGTTGGACAAAAGCGCTAACGCTATGTTCAGCCTCTTTGCCGAATCGCGCAACGAGAGTGTGGCGGCAATTGTCCGATTTTGCAATCCAGCGCTTTCCACTGGCCCGCAATAGAATCGTGCAGGGCAATTTAGGCTACGATAGCCTCATGTTCAGCGACTTGATTCTCGACCACTTCCGCAATCCCCGCAATGCTGGAAAGATGGCGAACGCCAGCGCGGAGGTGCAGGTCACAAATCCAGCCTGCGGCGATATTTTGGAACTCGCCGTTCGTGTTGAGGCGAGCGTCATCAGGGAGGCGCGCTTCCTCTGCCGCGGCTGCACTACGTCCATTGCTTGCGCGTCCTTTTTGACGGAGCGGCTGACGGGCAGCTCACTCGCCGCCGCGCGTTCGATAACATCCGATACGATCTCTGAAAACCTTGGCGGTTTGCCGCCCGCAACATTTCACGGCGCGCAACTCGCCGCCGAAGCCCTCGCTCTCCTTCTCCAGAAATTGCCTTAACATAAAGCTGTGAGGCTAACGATACTCAGCCGCGCAAAGCTTTTTGCAAAGTGTCAGGGTCGTTCAAATTCAGTACGCAACCTTCCTCATTCGTTTGAACGACCTGCACTTCGCCCGCATGCGCCCACACCACGGAGCGCGCGCCCGTCTCGAGCGGCGCCTTCATCAAATCTTCGTATAACCCCGCTGAAAAAATGACTGGGTGCCCGCGTCGGCCTTCATAGACCGGAAGTACAATGGATTTGCGGGAGCTGTAAAAGCTGTCGATGAGCTCGCCCACCAGCCCGGAACTGATCAGCGGATGATCGATCAAGAGTAGCAGGATGCCGTCGGTGTTCGGTGGCAGACTTCGCAGCGCCGCCTGAATCGAACTTAATTGACCTTTTTCCCACTCGTCGTTGACGACCACTTCATCAGGCGCCAGATTCACTTCATTGACGATAGGGCCTGCGTCGGCTCCCAATACCACGCGGCGCACGCCAATTTTGGGGTGACGGGCTACGTCCAGCAGGTGTTCAAGGAAGGGACGCCCCTGATAGGAGAGCAGCGCCTTCGGCGAGCCCATCCGGCGCGATGCGCCGCCCGAGAGGATGACGGCAGCGAGCATGCCACCTCTTTCAGCGTTCTGTGAGTACTGGCCTGGCTTCGTAATTCAATTTCTTATGCGCAGCCGTCTCCGCATTGCGTCGAACGGCGATCAGTTCCGCCACGATACTGATGGCAATCTCCTCAGGGGCGAGCGCTCCGATTTCCAGTCCCATCGGCGCGAACACGCGCTGAAATTCCTCTGGGCGATAGCCGTCGTTCTCCAATGCTTTATACACCGAAAGCACTTTGCGTTTGCTTCCAATCATTCCCACGTAACGCGCAGCCGTTCGAACGGCCCATCCAAGCACTCGCATATCTTCCTTGTGTCCGCGCGTGACGATGATCAGATAACTCGCGGCATTCGGATGAATTTTGTCGAAGGCATCCTCGTACGTCGCGTAAATTTCCTGCGCCATGGGAAAGCGCTCCGAGTTGGCAAAGGCCTCGCGGTCGTCCACAACGCAAATGCCAAAGCCCGCCGCGCTGGCCGCCTTCGCCACCGCCATCGAAACGTGCCCGCCCCCAAACAAATACAAGATGGGTTGCGGCAAAATGGCTTCGACAAAAACTTCCAGCGTGCCGCCGCAAATCAAACCGTTGTCGTAACTCGCCTCATTATTCAGATTAAATACCATCTTGCGTGGCGCTTCCTTATGCATCACTTCTTTAGCGGCCGCCCAAACTTCTGCTTCCACGCAGCCGCCGCCGATGGTTCCCGCAATCGAGCCATCATCCCGCACCAGCATCCGCGAGCTCTCATAACTCGGGATCGAGCCATTCGTGTGCACTATCGTGGCCAGTGCCCCACGCCGCCCCGCGCGTCTCATTTTTACGATCTCTTCAAACAGATCCACGCTCTGCCTCAGCCCTCAGCCTACGGCGCGTCCCGAGCCATGTCAATGCGCCTGCGACCTGGAGGACGGGTTTCTGGACACTCTCTCAACCGGATGTTACCTTGCGATTCTCACACCAAATGAGGGGGCGCAATGAAGGCGATTCGATTCCATGAGCACGGCGGACCGGAAGTATTGAAGTACGAGGAGGCAGCGGTGCCTGCCGTGCGAGCGAATGAAGTGCTCGTGCGCGTCAAAGCTTGCGGCGCTGAATCGCCTCGACCTGTGGGTGCGCGGCGGTTTGCCCAATGTCCCGATTCCACTTCCGCACATTCCAGGCAGCGATGTCGCCGGCGAAGTGGCGGAGGTCGGCGCCGACGTAACGACGGTCAAGGTCGGCCAGAAAGTGGTACTCGCGCCTGGCGTGACGTGCGGCAAATGCGCTGCCTGCCTCTCGGGCCACGACAATCGTTGTCGGCAATTCACCAACCTGGGCTACATGATCGACGGCGGCTGCGCTGAATTCGTGCGCTGCCCGGAAGTCAACTGCATGCCCTATCCCGAAAATCTTTCGTTTGAAGAGGCGGCGAGTATCCCTCTTGTTTTCCAAACGGCTTGGCACATGCTCGTCGCGCGTGCCGAACTCCAGCCCGGCGAAGATGTTCTGATTCTCGGAGCAGGTAGTGGCGTTGGCAGCGCGGCGATACAAGTCGCCAAGTTTCTCGGCGCGCGCATCATTGCGACTGCCGGAAACGATGAGAAATTGGCAAAGGCGCGCGATCTCGGAGCCGATCACGTCATCAACCACAAATCGCAGAAAATCCGCGAAGAAGTGCGCCGCATCACGAACAAGCGCGGCGTCGACGTAGTTTTCGAGCATGTAGGCACTGCGACATGGGACGAGAGTGTAGCCAGTCTCGCTCTCGCTGGCCGCCTGGTGACCTGTGGTGCTACGACTGGCTATGACGCCAAGATCGATCTGCGCTTTTTGTTCAGCCGCCAACTTTCGTTACTTGGCTCCTACATGGGAGCGAAGTCGGAACTCCAAACAGTTATGAAACTCGTAGCCGCAGGCCGCTTCAAGCCCATCGTCGATCGAGTCTTTCCGCTGGCGGAAGCGGCCGCCGCGCACGCCTATCTACGAAGCGGGATCACAGTTTGGCAAAGTGGTTCTTTCCGTGTAGCGAATTCGCGCGGAAACTCTGCTATTCTCTCCGCGTCACGCGCAGGAAAAAAGGAAGCTGCGAATATGGCAAGCTGGCAGGCTCATGTTTCCGCTTGGGTCGTCAAATGGCGTGTGAAGCGCAAGCTTCGCGGAGTGCGAGATTACCGCGTGGCGCGCAAGATTCTCCGCCCGGATCCGTACAAGGTGCCAGCCTCGATTCGCATCTCTCCTTCGCAGGTTGGTGGAATTCCTGGAGAATGGGTCGAAGGGCCCGCCGCCACAAAAACGGTTCTCTTGTATCTGCATGGCGGCGGCTATTTCGCATGTTCGGCGCAATCCCATCGCCCTATCACTGTTGGTTTCGCCCTTCATGGTTTTCGAGTACTGGCTCCTGATTATCGCCTTGCGCCAGAAAATCAGTTTCCCGCAGCGGTTGATGACGCGGTTGCTGCTTACCGCGGGCTCCTCAACGAAGGTTATCTCCCCGGAAGCATCGTAGTCGCGGGAGATTCCGCCGGCGGCGGCCTGGCGCTATCTTTGCTGCTCGCTCTTCGCGAAGCTGGGACTCCGCTTCCTGCAGGTGCGGCTCTTTTTTCGCCTTGGACCGATCTTGCCGCTACCGGCGAATCCGTTATCACCAACGCCGATCGCTGCGCCATGTTTAATGGACCCGACATTGGTCCAAGCGCGCGATATTATTTGGGCGATACGGACCCGCGTAACCCGCTTGCCTCTCCGCTTTATGCCGATCTCAAAGGGCTTCCTCCCCTGCTCATTCATGTAGGCCAAGACGAAGTCCTGCGCGACGATTCCACTCGCCTCGCCGAACGCGCCCGGGAAGCGGGCGTTCGCGTCGAACTTAAAATTTGGCCCGTTGTTCCTCACGCTTGGCAGCTCGCGCCGCACATGATTCCCGAGGCTCGCCAGTCGCTACGCGAGAGCGCAGCCTTTCTCCATTCTCTAGCTGCTCCGGGGGCGTCGAACAAAGTAGCGTAAAGCCTCATGACGGATAATTCCATGCAGACCAGCCAGCCAGAAGAAATCCACGTCGACGTGCTCATCGTCGGCGGCGGTTTTTCTGGCCTGTGCATGGCCATCAAGCTTCTCGAATCCGGAATGAATTCCTTCTTGCTGATTGAGAAGAGCGACGACATTGGCGGAACCTGGTATGACAACCGCTATCCCGGCTGCGCCTGCGACATTCCTTCGCACCTGTATTCCTTTTCCTTCGAGCCATCGCCGGATTGGTCGCGAATGTATCCCGGCCAGCAGGAAATTCACGCTTATCTAAAGCGCTGTGTCGAACGTTACGCGCTCGCTCCATACATTCGATTGAATACCCGCTTTCAAGATGCAACTTGGGATGAAGCCGAGAGTGTTTGGCACGCTACTGCGGGGGAGGGAATGCGTATCCGCGCGCGTGTGCTCGTTTCCGGTATCGGCGCTTTACATATCCCGTCATTCCCCAAGCTGAAAGGCATCGACAGTTTTTCCGGTCCAAAATTTCATTCTTCCAACTGGGACCACAACATCGATCTCGCCGGCAAGAACGTAGCCGTTGTGGGCACCGGCGCAAGCGCCATCCAGTTCGTCCCTCAAATTGCTCCTCGCGCTGGCAAGCTTTATCTTTTCCAGCGCACTCCGCCCTGGATCGTCCCGCGCATGGATTTTCCTATTGCAGAAAAGTGGAGGAAGAGATTCCGCCGCCTTCCAATCCTCATGCGCGCGTTTCGTAAATTTATTTTCTGGCGGCAGGAGTTTCGGGTTCTCGGTTTTCTCGGGAACCGTTTCGTCCGCGGAAAAGCCACCGAAATCGCCACGCATCATCTCGAGAAACAAATCAAAGATCCAAAACTTCGAGCCGCCCTCAAACCCGACTACGAGCTGGGCTGCAAGCGTGTCCTCGTCTCTGACGATTACTATCCCGCATTGACGCGCTCCAACGTCGAGCTAGTCACCAACGGCATCGCGGAAGTCCGCGAGCACAGCATCGTCACCCAAGATGGAGTCGAGCGCCCTGTCGATGTTCTTATCTTCGGCACGGGTTTCCGCGCCACGGAGCCGCTCATCGGCGTCCGCATCGTCGGCCGCGGCGGCATCGAAATTCACGACGCTTGGCGCGAGCGCATGAGCGCCTATCTCGGCATGACCGTCAGCGGCTATCCCAACCTCTTTTTACTTCTCGGCCCCAACACCGGCCTCGGACACAATTCCGTCGTCCTGATGATCGAAGCGCAGGTTCGCTATGTCATGAGCTGCCTAAAACTCATGAAGCGCGCCAAGAGACACGTCCTCGAAGTCCGCAAAGAAACGCAGAAGCAATTTGTTGAAGACATCCACCGCCGCCTCGCCGGCACCGTCTGGCAATCCGGCGGCTGCCACAGTTGGTATCAAGACCAGCGCACCGGCGAAAATGTCGCGCTTTGGCCAGGCTCCGTTGTCTCCTATGAACGGCGCACCAAGTCGGCTTCCCCCGCCGACTACGAACTGACCTAGCTTCGGCGGAACTATCGGTCGCCTGCGTTTGTCTCCACCGCTTGCTTGTGCGAAACTAGCAGTGTCAGACGAGGGCACCATGAGCACATCTCTCGGCAAGCACGTCACACTCACCAAACCCGACGACTTCGGCAGCCTGCTCGAAGACGAAGGCATCATTTTCACCACGCTCGACAAAGCCGTGAACTGGGCTCGCAAAAGCTCCATCTGGCCTCTCGGTTTCGGTCTCGCGTGCTGCGCTATCGAAATGATGTCCATGGCCGCCGCCCGCTTTGACGTCGCCCGCTTCGGTGCTGAAGTTTTCCGCCCCTCGCCGCGTCAAGCCGACCTGATGATCGTCGCCGGCCGCCTTTCTCAAAAAATGGCTCCTGTCATTCGCCAGCTCTACGATCAAATGCCTGAGCCCAAGTGGGTCATCTCCATGGGTGCCTGCGCCACATCCGGCGGTGTCTTCAACAACTATGCTATCGTGCAGGGCTGCAACCAAGTTATCCCTGTGGACGTTTACGTCCCTGGCTGCCCGCCGCGCCCCGAGGCCGTCCTCTATGCCATCCTTCAGCTCCAAAAGAAGATCGACAACGAAAAGGGCTCCTTCAAGCGCGCCCTGAATCTCGATTAGGTAGCACAGACTTCAGTCTGTGCTCTTTTGACTTCGCATGCTGAGGCCGGAACTCAAGCCATCCCGAATCGTTCTCCCAGTAATTTTTGCAATTGTTGCTCTAGTTCCGTTTGTCACCGGCTGTTGCGTTGCCTGCGATCCCAAGAGACCGCAACCTCGTCCCGGCTGGACTCTAGTCTGGAGCGATGAATTCTCCTCTTCCAATGGCTCCGCCCCTGACCCGAAAAAATGGACCTACGACCTGGGCGGCAAGGGCTGGGGCAACCACGAACTGGAGTCCTACACCAACCGCCCCGAAAACGCCCACATCGAAAAGGGCAATCTCGTCATCACCGCACAAAAAGAAACCTACACCGCCGCCGACGGTATCGCCCGCGACTACACCTCCGCCCGACTCAAAACACACGGCCTCTTCACCCAAACCTACGGCCGCATCGAAGCTCGCATCAAAATTCCAGAAGGGCAGGGAATGTGGCCCGCCTTCTGGATGCTCGGAGAAGACATCCCAACGGTCGGCTGGCCCAAGTGCGGCGAAATCGACATTATGGAAAACATCGGCAAGGAACCAGACAAGCTCCACGGCTCCCTGCACGGCCCCAGCACGACCGTGAACACCAGCGACCTCACTTCGATATTCACTCTTCCCGCGGGGCAAAATTTTGCCGATGACTTTCACCTATACGCCGTCGAGTGGTCCCCTGACATCATCCGCTTCTACGTCGACGCCAATCTCTACGCCACCTTCCGCCAATCCGACTGGCCGGCCGGCGGCAAATGGGTCTTCGATCACCCGTTTTTCATCATTCTCAATCTGGCCGTCGGTGGCGATTGGCCCGGGCCGCCTGACGCCTCCACAAAATTTCCGCAAAGCATGCTCGTCGACTACGTCCGGGTTTATGCTAAGCCACTAGTTTTACCTCGCTAGATTTAGCTAGCCAAAAGGAGAAACGCCAAACATGTCGGCCCCCAACGATCCCGCCCGCCAACTCCTCCGCCACACGGTAGCCACAGTCGCCTATCGCGGCGGCAAAGCACTTCGTGGCGCGCCGCAATCCTTCGCCGCATTTACTCTCGGCGATAGTCCGCGCACCCCCGCTAAAATCCTTGCCCATATAGGAGATCTTTTCGATTGGGCTCTCTCGATGGCCAAGGGCGAAACTGCGTGGCACGATTCTCAACCGCTCCCGTGGGATGACGAAGTCGCTCGTTTTTTCGCCGCCCTGAAACAGTTTGACGACTATCTCGCCTCGCCCAGCCCTCTTCATTCGCCCGCCGAAGGACTCTTCCAAGGCCCCATCGCGGACGCCTTAACCCACATCGGCCAACTGGCCATGCTCCGCCGCCTCGCCGCTTGCCCTATCAAAGGTGAGAACTATTTCAAGGCCGAGATTGTCGCCGGCCGCGTAGGCACCGATCAATCCACCCCTCGCCGCGAATTCGATTGACTCGTTGAATCTAGCATCTTTCCTTCTGAGCAAAAATGAGCGCGCAGGCGGCGCAATGGTTTTTCTTCGCCGCACTTCACCTCTCGCTGTTACAATAAGATTCCAGCCCACGTTTTTGCGCACGGAATCGGCCGCAACTTTAGTGCAATTCGGGACACTATCCTCTCTGGAACCCTTGGTATGCTTTGCATCAAAGGAGACCTTTTGCTCATGTCTAGATTTCTGACGGTCCTTCTCTCCTGCTGTTTCGCCATTATTCCCATCCTTGGTGCCGCTCCTGCCTCTGCGCGTTCATTTTGGCAAGACCAGCCGCCACAGTCTCAGGATCAATACGACCAGCAAGCAGGTCCATACGAAAACTTTTCGCCCGACCAGCTCGACAATCTTCTTTCTCCCATCGCTCTCTACCCCGACCCGCTTCTCGCCCAAGTCTTCGTCGCTGCCACCTTTCCCGATCAAGTCGAAGAGGCGGCGCGTTACGTCCGTTCCTACGGCCAGAACGGCGTCGACGATCAGAATTGGGACGTCAGCGTAAAAGCCGTCAGTCACTATCCAACCGTCATTGAAATGATGTCCGACAAGATTGACTGGACCACTTCGCTCGGACAGGCCTACGTCAATCAATCCACGGACGTCGCCTCTTCCGTGCAACGTCTCCGTCATTTAGCTCGCCATGCTGGCAATCTGGACTCCTCCGCCCAACAAGAAGTTCTCGAGCACGACAACTACATCGCCATTACGCCCTACCAACCGCAATACATCTATGTCCCCGTCTATGATCCCGCGATTATTTATTATCGCCGCCCGTACTATGGCCCCGCGATCACCTTTGGCGTCGGCTTTCCCATCGGCGCCTGGCTCAACCTCGATTTTCGCTGGGGATACGGCGGCGGCTGGGGCGGGGTCTATTACACCGGCTGGCGACGTGAAGGTTGGGGCGGAGGCTGCTGGAATTGCGGCTGGATCGGCCGCTGCCGCGAGCACGTCGATATCCGCAACAACGTTTACATCAACAACCGCTACACCAACATCACCGTCAATCGAACGGTGATCAATCGTACGGTCAACGTCAACAACATCAATCGCTACAATTACGTTCACAGGGACGCGCACTACGACAACGTTCAGAAGAACAACGAGCGCGTCAACAGGGGCAGCTCCGGCGGATACAGGCCGGGAGGTAACGACCGGCCCGGCAACAATCGACCCGGGAACGATAGACCTGGCAACGATAGGCCCGGTACCACTGGCCGACCCGGCGGCACTTCGGGCGAAAATCCCCGGGGCGCAAACAACAAAATTATCGACAGCAACATCGACCGCAACAATCCTCGGATCGATCAGTATCGAGGCCGCGACAATAACAAAAATGTTCGCAACGAACGCCCGCCCAATACCGTGCAGCCAAACCGGCCCAATCCGTCCAATCCACCCAAGAACAATGACATGCGCGTCCAGAAGAACATCCCAGGCCAGAACCAAGGCCGCTCGGCTCAGCCTAGCGTGAACAACGGTCCCCATACCTTTAACAAGAACGAAAGCCATTTTGATCCACACGTCACCAGCCAGCGTGGTCAGAACAGTCGTCAGCAACCCGCCCGGCCGCAACCGCCGCCTCATCCCGCACCTCAAGCCAGCAAGCCCGCCCCCGCGCCACACGGCGGTGGAGAGAGGAAGAAGCCATGAAAAATGCTCATCTGAGAGCGAGGAAAACTGAAACCGGAGACGCAAAAATGAGAACCGCGACTTCGAAGTTCATTTTAACTGTGACGACTGCCTTCGCGCTGGTGCTTGCCAGCTCTCTCTTTGCACTGGCTCCCAACACTCGCGCACAATCTCAGGCGCAATCGACGTTTTCCTCGGCGGATGACGCTTTGCAGTCTCTTGCCGCTGCCGCGAAAAATAAGGATCGTGCGGCGCTCACGAAGGTCTTCGGACCCGACTATGACAAGCTTCTCACCGGTGATGAAGTCGAAGACAACAACGATCTCGACGCGTTCGCTTCGGCTGCCGGCGAATCTGCCCAACTTCAAAAAGTGAATGACGCCAAATATGTCGTAACCATCGGGCAGGAAAATTGGCCTATGCCTATTCCGCTCGTCCAAAAGGACGGGAAGTGGTTCTTCGACACCAAAGCGGGTCTCGAGGAAGCGCTCAACCGCAAAATTGGTGAAAATGAGCTCTCCGCTATCACCACCTGCCGCGCGTACGCTGTCGCCCAGTGGGAGTATTACACCGAAGGCGATTGGGATCGCGATAGCGTCGCCGAATATGCGCAGCGACTCTACAGCACCCCGGGAAAACATGACGGCCTCTACTGGGAGACTTCCGAAGACGAGAAGCCAAGCCCGCTTGGCCAACACGTAGCTTCCGCTCACGCCGAAGGTTACGGCCCCAAGACGGAAACTCCCGATGCCGTTGCGAAAGGCGGTTCCAAAGAAAATGACGCAGTTCCCGAGGAACGCGCTCCCTATCACGGCTACTACTTCAAAATTCTCTTGCGGCAAGGCTCTGCCGCCCCCGGTGGAAAGTACGGCTACGTCATCAACGGCAACATGATTGCCGGCTATGCCCTCGTCGCTTACCCCGACAAATGGGGTAGTTCCGGCGTGATGACCTTCATCATCAATCAGCAAGGCCGCGTCTACGAAAAAAATCTCGGCCCCAACACCGCGAAAATTGCCGCGGCTATGACCGATTACAATCCTGACCCAACCTGGAGGTTTGTCAAAGCGGACGAGTAAAATCGCTTAGCAGGACTTCTTGGCGGACTCTGAAGCCAGCAAAGCTTCGGGAAATTTGGAAACTACAGCAGTTCCGCCTGACCAGCTCAACTGGTTCCCGGTGGAGTTGTGGTCCTTGCGCACATAACCCATGCCAATCGCGTGCTTCAAAAACGACGGTACCGCCGCCCGTGTAACCGTACCAACTTCTTTTCCGTCAACGGTCAACAGCTCGCCCGCTGCCGGAACTTTCTCATTATCGAAAATTAGATCCACGCGCCGCCGGTTCACCTGCCCGCGTGAGCGCACGCGCTCCACGATCTCCTGCCCTGTGTAGCAGCCCTTCGTATAACTGATGTGGCTGATCTCTAGTCCTGCCTCGTGCGGAATCTGTTTTTCTCCGTAGTCGTATCCAAACCACGGCACGCCCTGCGCAAGCCGCTGCGCGCTCAGCGCCGCGTAGCCTATCGGCCCGCCGCCATGCTTCTTCGCGCTTTGCAAAAGAGCCTGCCACAGATCTGTCACCACATCTCTCTCTACCAAAAACTCGCAGCCCGCAACACCACCCGGTGAGCGCTTCGTAATCCAGCAGGGAATGGATGCAACAGCAGTCTCTTTGCGGCTCAATTCCCCAAGCGCGGCAAGCTCGACCCCAGTAAGCTCTCGAGCCACGTCCGCAGCTCTTGGTCCTTCCAGAGCCAAAGTTGCATACCGCGCCGACTCGTCGCTCATCGTCACATCATCCATGATGATGTACTTGTCCAGCCACTCGAGCAGCCGCTCTCGAATCATTGCGTACGAAACGCAAAACAAATTCTCTTCCTGCGCGTATGTCTCTATCTCCGCCAGAATATGCCCCTGCGGATTCAGCAACAGCGACACGTTGCCTTGCCCTGGTAATAGCTCCTTGATGTTGTTCGTCAGGATGGCGTTCAAATACCGCACACGGTCCGGTCCGGTGAGAGAAAGATAGGCTCGGTAATTTTTATCGACTAGGGCAACAGTTTCACGCGCAAACTCCTGCTCCGCCTGCGGTTCTGTCCAATGATCCGGCAGGTTGCAGCCAAACCAGGTCGCCATGCTGGCGCCGTTGCTTTTGTGCAACGCGGCAAGAGGTGTCTCGATCGCTGTGACGCTCTCTTCCATCTTCGCGCGTCTCCTTCCTCAACAGCTTAACAAACTCAGCAGCTCAGCGCGTCCGCCCCATTCCAGAATCAGCGAGCGTGAATGATATACTCTCGATATATGAGCGACGCCGTTCCAACCTTCGACGCTGTATCGCAAGGTCTGATTCACATCACCATTCCCGTCGGAATGTTGCAGTGCAATTGCTCCATCATCGGCGACCCAGTCACCCGCGAAGCACTCGTGATTGATCCCGGCGACGAGGTCACCCGCATCCTCGAACTTCTCGGCCGCCATCGTCTTACCGTCAAGGCTATCGTCAGCACTCACGCCCACATCGACCACGTCGGCGGCCTCAGCAAGCTTCGCCAGTACACCGGCGCACCCATCTTGATGCACCGCGACGATCTGCCTCTCTACCAAGGCATGGAAGTGCAAGCCGCCTTCCTTGGCGTTGCCACACCGGAAATTAGCGACGTCGATCAGCTTTTGAAGGAAGGTGACGCGCTCAGCTGGGGCTCGTTCCAGGCCAATGTCATGCACACTCCCGGACACACCCCGGGCAGCGTATGCCTCTACCTTCCGAAAGACGCCGGAGCCGTCACCATCGCCAGCCCTCGCCTTTTTGCGGGCGACACTCTCTTCGCCGGCAGCATCGGCCGCACCGATCTCTGGGGCGGTTCCATGGATCAGATCACGGACTCCATTCGCGGCAAACTCATGCAGTTGCCCGACGACACGATTGTCTATCCCGGCCACGGACGGTTCACCAGCATCGGTCAGGAACGCGAAACGAATCCCTTCTTAATCACTTCTTGATCCTGCTGCCGTTGCCGTCCAGATTCCTCGCTTAACCTCGACTCTGTACCGCATCCGAACCAAATTCTCATTGCAGTTTAAATAGGAAGAATCGTAGGACTAAAATCCTTGCTCGAAGGATTTGCACCAGTCACCAGTCACTTCTCTCCTGTCACTCGCCGCTGCTCCCTAGCTCGTTTCAATTCTTCCATCACCGCTTGCACCAACTGCTTCGCGTGTTCCAGCTCCTGCGTGATCATCCGCAAGTCCATCGCCGGCATCATGGGATTTCGCTGGCTCGTGCAGTAAACGCCATGCTGGCCCACAAGCACAAGCGCATTCGTCATGCGGTCCAGCGACACTGCCAGCCGCCCGCGCTCTCGCCCGTACATCTGCTCGGAGTGTTCCAGTTCATCCTTGTGCTCTTCAAATGCGTTCATCGCTTGCGCTCCTCATCTTTTTGCGCGCAAAACAGCCGCCGCAGACGGTTGCACTTCGGGCACATACCACTCGCACCAAACTTTACCCCATGCCAGTCACGGAACATAATCCGCTGAAGCCATCAGAAGGCATTTTGTGCGGTTCTCATGGCCAAATCCGTAGGTCTTGCGGGATGTAGTCCGGCCTCTCGGCAACCTTGGAAAAGCTTCGGCTGGAGCAAATCTGACAATGCGACGATCCGATCTCGTGCAGCACAAGGAAAAAGAGAAGGGCGGCGTCACGCGCACTTCGCAAATTGTCTTCGGTGAGCGCCAGCATCTGCTGCGCGTCCTCGATTCCCTCGAAGGCACCGATCTTCCGATCGCCCGGCTGCAGCAGGAGCGCCGCACTCTGGAAGACTTGATTCACATGCGCACGCGCGAGCTCAATCAAATCAACACCGCGTGGGACGAAAAGATCGGCCTCGTTCTCAGCGCCGACGCCAAACCGGAGATGCTCGAAAAGCTCGTCAAGCAAGCTCCCGAGGAAGATTTCTATCTTTTGCGCCTGATCAGCGAGCATCCTCGCGCCAACGCGAAAACTCTCAACAAACTCGCCAAGCATCCCTACGGTGCGATTCGCGAGAATGTCGCCCGTCATCCGAATGCCGATGCCGGCACGCTTACTTGGCTAAGCAAAGATCGCAGCCAGCCGCTCTGGTATCTCGTCGCCTTCAATCCCAATACGCCCACTCCTCTTCAGCGCCGCCTCCGCGACCGCCTCAAAAAACTCGGCGAAAACCAGCTTTCCCGCTAACTCTTCATCAAACGAATCCTTTATGTGAGGGGCTTGTTTACCCTGCTTGCCCTGAGGAACGAAGGGAGCAGCGAAGGCTCCTCTCGTCTTATGCTTGCCCTCCGGCACTTCTTCGTAGGGGCACAGCACCGCTGTGCCCGTCCTGCCAGCTTGTCTTTCCATCTCTCTCTAACCTATAGTTCGGCAACTCTTTCCCCTGGCGTGGTGTCCAAGGTAAGGAGATGTGGTCGTAGTTCGCGAGGGGTCATGAACCAGAAATGTCTCCTATTTCTTCGGCGATTCCATCCGCTCCTGCTCTCTTCTTTGTGGCTCCTCACCCTCGCTCCCGCTTCGCGTGCCCAGACCGACGACACCTATCCATCTCATCGCACGCAAGCCTTCGCTCTTTACGACAACAATAATTTTGTAGACGCTCTTCCGTTTCTTGAAAAACTCCACGCCGAGAAGCCCGGCGACATCGCCGTCCTCGAACGCCTCAGCTTCGCCACACTCGCCCATTCCGCCACGCTCTCCAACGAATCCGACCGCAAGCAAGAACGCGCTCGAGCGCGAAAACTTGCCGATGAAGCAAAGGCCGCCGGCGACGACAGCAATCTCCTCAAGATTGTTCTCTCGGTCCCCGAGGACGGCGGCGAAATGGCCTTCTCCGGCACCGCGGAAGTCCAGGCCGCCATGCAGCGAGGCGAAGCGGCCTTTGCAAAGGGAGACATGGACGCGGCCATCGCCGCATACGCCCAGGCTCTCGCTCTCGATCCCCATCAATACGACGCGGCGCTCTTTACCGGTGACGTGTACTTCAAGAAAAAGGATCACGAGCAGGCGGACAAATGGTTTGCACGCGCCGTCGAGATCGATCCGAACCGCGAGACCGCCTATCGTTATTGGGGCGATGACTTGGTCGCGCAGGGTCGAGCCAGCGAGGCGAAGGAACAGTTCGTCGGCGCCGTCGTCGCGAGTCCCTACGACCAGCGCTCCTGGATGGGTCTTAGCCAGTGGGCCAAAGCGCAAAACATGATCCTCGCCAATCCGCGCATCATCCCGCCGAATCAGATCGAAGACAAAGACAAAGGTCACACCAACATCACTATCGATCCTTCCACAATGCAGCCCAACGCCAAAAAGGACGGCACCGATGCCTGGTTTTCCTACACCCTCTTTCGAGCCGTGTGGCACGGCGAAAAATTCCAAAAAGAATTTCCCGCCGAGAAGGAATATCGGCACAGCCTCCCGGAAGAAATCGATGGCTTTCAAGCCGTAGTGGACCGCGTAAAAGAAGGTCTAAAGAAGAAAGAAATCCAGCAGCTCGATCCCGCCTTGGCGACTCTCGTGAAAATATCCGATGAAGGCCTTCTCGAATCCTTCGTTCTAATCAGTCGCCCCGACAAAGGCATCTCACTCGACTACCCCGCCTATCGCGACGCCCACCGCGAAAAAGTCCGCCAATACATTTCCGAATGGATTATCCACCCCGCCCAATAAACGCGCGGGCTCCCTAACGGCACTTCATCTCTGCGCCCAACCAGTGTGCGAATTTTGCGCGTCGCGTGGTACCATTCGCGGAATGGGCGACGCCGTCAGCATCCAGGTTCCTGCTTCCGTTGCGCCAACCAAGACGGTTGCTTCGCGGCACTCTGCCCTCGTCCGCATCACTCACTGGATCACTACTCTCTGCTTCTTGGCCCTGCTTGTCACCGGAGCGGAAATTGTCATTTCTCACCCCCGATTCTATTGGGGCGAAACCGGCAACATATTGACTCCAACGCTTTTCAAAATACCGATCCCTTCCTCAAGAGCGTTGGTGCCCACCGGCTACGGCTACGTAATGCCGGACCAGAACGGCTGGAGCCGGTATCTCCACTTTCAGGCGGCTTGGCTGCTGGTATTGACAGGGTTGCTCTATGCCATCCACATTTTCTTCACGGGACATTTGCGCAAAAACTTGCTCCCGGGTAAAGGCGATCTTTCGTGGCGCGCGCTCGCGACCGCCATCGTTAAGCCTTTGCGCTTCCAGCGCCCGAGCGCGGCGGAAGCCTGGTCCTACAACGTGCTCCAGCGCCTTACCTACCTCTTTGTAATCTTCGTTTTGTTTCCACTCGTCATCTGGACGGGCTTGGCGATGTCTCCCGCCTTTGTTTCGGCGGTTCCCGCGGCCGTCAATTTGTTAGGCGGCCAGCAATCCGCGCGCACGCTTCACTTTTTTGTCTCCGTGGCTCTCGTCCTCTTCCTTCTGGTCCATGTCCTGATGGTTCTTCTTGCCGGATTCTGGAGCCGCGTGCGAGCGATGATCACGGGTCGCGCGGCGGCAGACATGGAGCGCACATGAGCGATTTCTCGCGCCGCAAATTGATCACTACCGGAGTCGCGGCCGCAGCCGGCGTAGCGGGTCTGGGCGTGGCCGCGCGCCTTGCGCAAAAGTATGGACTAGTCCCGCCCGACCACGGCGGAATCTTCGGCATCGGCGAAACGCTGACCTACGCTTCCCAGCGCCTCCTGACCAACCACTCCTTGGCGCGCGAGTTCTCACCGAGCCAAATCTCCAAGCCTCCCTTCGCGAACGAAATGGCGCCCCCGAATGACGCGTTCAAGCGCCTTCAGGCCGGAGGATTCGTCGATTGGAAGCTCTCTATCGACGGTATGGTCGATCGCCCCTCCACATTTTCGCTCGCCCAATTAAAGAGTTACCCGTCGCGTAGCCAGATCACTATGGTTCAGTGCGAAGAGGGCTGGTCCTACATCGCCGAGTGGATCGGCGTGCCTCTCTCTCACGTGCTGGGACTTGTTGGAGTCCACCCGCAGGCCAAATACATTGTCTACTTCTCGTTCGAGCCCGGCTGGTGGGACAGTTTGGACATGGCCGACGCTCTGCATCCGCAAACTTTTCTTACCTACGGCATGAATGGCGGTGAACTTCCTGTCGGCAACGGCGGCCCGCTGCGCATGCGCGTTCCCCGCCAGCTCGGCTACAAGAACGTAAAGTTCGTCGCCCACCTGACGGTCACGGACAACCTGAAGAGCTTTGGCAAGGGCTTGGGCTCCGCGTCTCCAGAAGCGGGCTATGCCTGGTATGCGGGGATCTGATCGTCTTTGGCCAGCCGGGCGGCCACCGATTCTTTCTAGATTACTTCTTCAACCAACCCTGTAACTCCATCCATTCCGCAAATCTGTCGATCCAATGATCTGTGGGCAGATTTTGCTTTCGCATTCCGAAGCCGTGGCCACCTTTTGCGTACAGATGCAATTCGACCAATTTGTGCGCGCTCATCCACTTTTCGTACAGCATAAGACTGACCGGCACGAGCCCGAGCTGATCATCCGTCGCAGCCGCGACAAACATCGGAGGAGCATCCGCTGGAACGGGAGCATCTTTAAACGTTGTCCCGCCTGCATAAATCGGGGCGACGAAGGCTGGCCGGCCTTCCGCCGTGTAATGGAAGGCAACTCCGGCAGTGACTCCACCGCCTGCGGAAAATCCGACAATGCCCACCCGATCCGGCGAAACTCCCCAGTCCGTGGCGTGCTGCCGAACGTAAGTGACCGCCGCTAGCCCGTCGGCTACGGCCAGAGGAATGACCTTGCCTACGGTCTCTTCAAATTTCTGCCGGTCCTCAATCAAGGTCGTAAATTCCTGCGTCGCATCCTCGCCGGTGTGCGCGAGTCGGTACTTCAGCACAAACGCCGTAACGCCTTTTGCGGCCAGGTACTTGGCCACATCAATGCCTTCGCTGGTGATGGAGAGCGCCATGAATCCGCCGCCGGGGCAAACCACCACTGCGGTGCCGTTTTTTAATTCCGGTGAGGGCTTGAACACCGTCAGCGTTGGCTTGGTCACATTGGTGACCACTTCCGTGTTCCACACTTTCGAGAAGTACTCTTTCTCCGGATAGTTTTCCTGCGTCGAGCCCGGCGCCGTGCCGGGGTAGAGGGGAATGACGTCCTGGGCAGCTCCGAGCGGAGCCAGGAATACCACTAGACAAAGAATTCGAAGGAAGAATGTTTTCATGGCCGCATAGTCTAGCAGAGAGTCCCCGTAGACTCGAAGATCGGAGTAACGCTACGAAGATCGCGACCGGAGCATGCTCAAGACCATCGCGATCTGCCCCGAATGGTAAATCGCGTGTTCCACGATTCCGCTAAGCAAGGTTTCGTAGGGATAGTCCCGTCCAGGAACCTGGTTCGCCAAATCCTCCAGGGGAAAATTCCGGATCTTCTCTTCGAGCAGTTCGCGGCTTTCGCTCCAGCGCGACACGAGTTCGTTCCACGGAATCGGCGGCTCGGCCCATTCTTTTTCGGGCTGCCAGCGCGGCATCGGATGGCTGTCGGAAGTATTGCGAACTCTTTCATTCCAAAGGAGCAAATGCTGGAGCAGCTCAGCAATGGAATGAGCCCCAGGAACGGATGGAGTCGCTGACAGCTCCATCGGAATCTGCGCTATCAACTCAGCAAGCGAAGGTCCGTACCACGCGCCCTTGACGGTCGCGGCGCGGTAAGCATCAGCGATTCTTTGCGTTTGGTGCATGTGTGCCTTGGGGGAACGCGCAGACCATTACGGCGTTTCCAGCAAGTTAGTGTACCTCAGTCAGCCACGCGTTGTGTCCGCAGCCCCGCGTGCCTGCACAGCATTCCTGGACTCCCATTGGTCCATGCGCTGTGCGATGGAGAAGTTAACCATAACCAGCACCCACCGGGGTTTTCGCACAAGTGTTCATTCTAAAGGTAGATAAAGTCCTTTGTTTTCAACACTTATATAAGTGTTCATGGCTCTGTTGACATCCTTGCGAACGGCTGCGGTGCCTCAAGCGATAGAGGTTGTAAGCGAGCCCGAGTAGCAAGGCTTGGCGAATTTGCGATGTTAACAAGCGCCCCGGGGCGCGCGAGGAGAGTTTCCGTTTGACCACCGAGAAGATGGTCTCGTTCTTCGCGCGTGGCCCATACTGTTTCCGTGGAAAAGCCCGGTGCATTTGGCTACGGATCGCTCCTCGGGGGAGACCGCGGCGAAGGTTCGCCGGGATAATGCTACGCGCGCCCAGGCGCTGGCGAATGTGTTGATGGTTGGCTTCGGAATCGAACTCCGCATCGGCCAGCACCAAGCCGAGGGGCGCACGTGCTCCGGCCACATTCAGCAACCCGGGCAGCGCCGGGGCGTCGCAACGCGGTCCGGGATGGGCCCGCTGCGCCAGCAAAATCTGTTGCTGCAAATCCGCAACGACCAGCCACTTCAACCAGCGACGATGGGGCGCCCTCCCGTGTGCTTGTTGTTCGATGCGGCGGAGGAAGAACGTGCTGACGGCGTTCTGCGACAGCCCCGTGCCGTCCACGCCAGCCGTCACCCGTGCCGAGCGTCGGCCGCGGCGCAACTGGCGCACGGTTTCTTCCAGTCCGCGGTCGATGGTGTCGTCGTCCAGCCGCTTCAGAAAACGGTACAAGGTGGTGTAATCGGGCACGCTTTCCAACTGCAGCGTTGCGCGCAACTCGCCATGCTCGCGTAATCGCACTTCGGCTTCGCGAAAGGTCCAGTCTTCGTAGCGCATCAGACACAGCACCGCCAGCAGCTGCGGCTGAGTGAACTGATGTTTGCTGAAGCGACTGCGGTAGGGCGGCAAGACCCGGGTGGCCACCTGCAAGGCCACGCGAGCAAAAGGCAGGAGTCCCACTTCGGCCATCGTCCCTCCTGCTCGATCAGAAAACACGCACGCCGCCCCCTTGTCGACCCCGCAAAACCGAGACTGTGCCGAGGATGTCAACAGAGCCAGTGTTCATTCTAAAGACACTTAGGGGTTGTAGTGTCTCGATCCGAATCGATCCGCGGCTCAGGGGCAAAACGAACAAATAAAACTTTGGAAGGTGTCTAGCAGGCTGATGAAAAACCGTGTGGAGCCAGCAATCATGCTGGCTTGAGTCATTCGGGAGTTTTCGAACGTCTGACGCGTGATTTTTCGTGCTGCCGAGCGTCCGAAAGAGGCGTTTCAGCGCCGTTCGGAGACACTACGGCCCGGACTTACTACCTCGGAACTGCGCTGCGCATCAAGTTCCGCATGCGCACCAGATTGTAGGCCGCGCAGGCGAAGGTAAAGATCCAATCGACCTTCAGCGTTCCGCGATGCCGCACCTTTACGCAACAACGCAATGGTCTTCAGCCAGCCAAAACATTCTTCGATGCGCTTTCTTTCTTCTGGCTGATGCGATAGCCTGCGTGTCGCGTGATTCGACGATCGATGGCACTGCCGCCTCTTCGTCCCAGGTTTTGTGCCACGTGCGGCGTCATGCGCAGGTTCCGGCACTCGCGCACAAAATCCGCCGTATCGAAACCTTAGTCGCCGCCCACCGTCACGCGCCCGATTCCGGGGACATCCTGTAGCATCTTCAGTGCGGCTTCCGAGGTCCATCCCTGCTCTCGCGCTTGCGCCACCACCGGCGCCAGAAATTCCTTGGCCAGCTCGGCTTCCAGCAAACGGTCGCGGTTCTTGGTGAACACCGTGGCGTCCCAAACCGCATCGTCCAAATTCAGCCCCACGAACCAGCGAAACAAAATGTTGTAGTCCATCTCCTCCATGTGCAGCCTCTCGCTGCGCACCGAATACAACATCTGCAAAAGCTGCGCGCGCAACAGTTGCTCGGGCGGAATCGACGGGCGGCCCACCTTGGCGTACATCTTGTTGAACTGGGGCGAAAGCTCCTTGAGGATTCTGTCCACCATCGCGCGGATGGGCCGCAGTGGATGGTCTTTGCGCACCCGCTGCTCCGGAGAGATGTAGCTGAATACGTGACTCTGTTGCTGATCGGTTCCTCGCATACACAATTCGACGTGCTCCACCCCGCTTCGTTACAAACTCTTCGAGTTTTTCAGCCGCCTGCTAGACTTGCTTCAAGGTCGCGGATCATTCGTTCATAGGTCATGCGCCTTTTTTAACCCGTGTGGATCAAAAGAGGCGGCCTCCGGGTCATAAGGCTTCGTTGGATCGACTCTCTTGAGATCTACCAGCCAAGCACCGGGCCGCAAGTTATCGACAAGTTTCCGTTTCCACTCTCCTTCAATCGAAACCCACGTCTCATCTTGAACTGTGACCGTTTGGAAGAGACGCAATTTGCCGAACGAGATCTGTCGTCTTGACCACTGTTGCAAAACGGTGACTTTCAGCACCGTCGGCCCGCAAATTTTCAAGTCCAGCAAGGTGTTGCTGATGGAGAGGTTTTCCTTTACCTGGTCGAACCCTGAGGTGGAATAGTTGGCTGATTCCTTGAATGACCATACCTCGCCGTTTAACATGTGAGCTTCAAAATCTGGAGCGTAAACTGCGAATAGCTGCTTGGGGTTATTCGCTATCGTTGCCTGTTCTATCCGGGCATACTGGCGATCCAGTTGTTGCCACCTGGGATCCCCCTTCGCCATGACAGTGCAGGCTTCTTGCCCACGTGCGTATCCTGGGACAAACAGTGAACCAAGAAAAAGGACGACGATCCATAGTTTCATGACAAATCTCCGAACGGTGAGAGTAGGTACGAGACTTAGACGAAGAGGCAGGAATGCCGTTAGTCTCATCCGACCACGCGGTCCAGTCTTCGTCGTCGTTTTTCAACAGCCTGCTAGTGAGTGAAGGCGAGCTAATCAGGGTGGGCCCTTGTGAGTCCTTGGGGCTGACTGGCGGGTCGATTCAGGGCGAAAAGGCCGATGAGGCCGAGAATGGAAAGATTGGGGAGGAGGAGGGGAGCGAAGGGGGGAGCGCCATTGGTGACATTCGCAAAGAGGCTGCCGGAAAGGCCGTGCAAGTCCGCCCAGCCGTGAAGAAAGAAGCCGAGGCCCCCCACGAGGAATTGGAGGAGGAGGACGGCGGCGCAAAGTCGCTGGAAAGCGGAGCTCTCGTCGAGTAAGAGAAGGATAAGAAGGAAACCGACAGCGGTGGCGCTGCTGAGGACGGGAATCCATTCCGTCCAATGGAAGAAGCCGTTGGTGGCGTGATCGCTGATGCTCAGGACGAAATTTCCTGCAAAGCCGCCGAGCGTGAAGAAGAAAACCCACTGCGCCCATTCTTTGGTTTTTGGTTGCACCATGCGGTTCATGAGCAGGAGGCAGCCAAGGCCGATGTAAGCGAGCGGGGCGGCGAAGGGAGCGGCATAGGTGAGGCTGCGGAGCGTGCGTTCGTAGAAGAAGCTGCTTTTGAGATGGTAGAGAACACCAGCGGCGCCCACGAGAATCGAGCCCCAGCCGACGAGCAAGCCTAGAGATCGCGAGACGGCGGGCCAGCGATGCGCGGGGCGCACGAAGAGACCGGCGAGCAAGAGGAGAGCGGCGACGAGCGAGAACCAGAAAGGAATGTACTCGGCGTGATTGCGGAACTGGTTTTCGGAATGGGCGAGGAGGACGTCGCCGGTCAGGCAAACGAAATTGAAGAGGACGAACACCTCGAGCCAGAGGCTGGCGTCCTTGATCCAAGAGGGCAGCGCTATGGCGTCGGCGCTACTTGTGGCCATGCTTGGCACGCAGTTCCGAGGCCATGGCTTCGAGCTGCACCTGTTTTTTCAGGAGCTCGTAGTTGCCATGCCATTGAACGAAGTCGGCGCCGCCCATGAAAGCGCCGTGTTTGGATGTGCGGCCGTCGTAGTGCCAAAGATCGAATAGGAGAAAGTCGATGGGCTGCTGGAAGGGCTGCGGGCCGAGAATGCCGTCTTTGCGCAGGCCCGCAACGAGGTCCTGGGCCTTCTGGACTTTTTCGTTGGTGGAAGTAACCACGGTTTCGGCCTGGGTGTAAATACGATCGATGAACACTTTGGAGTGACACTGGTTGCACATGGTCTTCATGGTGGTTTGCGCGAGAAGGTAGTTGGGGCGCTGTTTCGAGATGGCGTCGGCGAGGTAATACGAAAGGCGCTCGCCGGGATTGTGGGTGACCTTCTGGCCGTTGAGGCCGGACATGTGGCACGTGGCACAGGTGGGGACGAACATATCGCGAGTGGTGAGCGCTTTCGGGGATGCGCTGAGATTAAGAAGATGTTCTTGCGCGGCAAATAAAATGCCGTGGCGGGATTCTTCGTAGATTTCGATTTGCGAGTGGTCGGGGCCCATGTGGCACTGGCCGCAGGTTTGCGGCCGGCGCGCAACGGCGACAGAGCTGACGTGGCGCATGTGGCAGGCGGTGCAATTTCCAATGGTGCCGTCATCATTGGGCTTGCCGACGGAGTGGCATTGTACGCATCCGCCGGTGATGGCGGAGCCGCCCTCGAGTTGTGCGAGCGCATTAGCGGGGCGCTTTACATAGCCGGGATTGAATTGCTCGCCGAAAGCGGCTTGTTCGGGCGAGAGACCTTTTTCTCCCATGACCGCAGCCCATGAGGCTGCGGCGTGGCGGCTGCGTGTAAATTCCTGGTAGATCTGTTCGTGGCACGGCCGGCAATTGCCCGGAGTGACCAGGGTGGTAATGACGAAGCCCTGGTGATCTTTCTTCTGTTGGCCTTGCGTGGGCTGGTGGCAGTCGAGGCAGGTAACGCCTTTTCCGGCGTGCTTGCTCATTTCAAATTCATGAACGACGGAATATTGCTGGTGCGCATGGCATTCCGCGCATTTGCCAGTGGCCTTGACGAATTGTGCGTTGGGCTGGTCTACCTCGATGCTTGGGCGAGCCCGCTGGACGAGGAAGGCAGCCAGCACGAGGCCGAAGGCGATAACTAGAGCAATAAACACGTTTCTAAAGGCCATAAGAGTCTCCGGCATGTTTCAGGGAAGGCGGAGCGTCAGGAACTCGCTCGGGGAAACTATGGATAGCACGGTGGGGAACCGGAAACAACCTAAATGTAGGACAGCAGAGTTGCGAGCCGTGTGCTGAAAGGCTAGGCTAGCTTGAGGAGGCAATCCCAGTTGAAGCGGAAGACGCGGGCGAAGGTGAAGTTTGTGTGCCTGGGGAATGCGTGCCGGAGCCCGATGGCGGAAGCGATTGCGCGGCGCATCGGTCACGGGGTCATCGAAGCGTCGAGCGCGGGATTGACGCCGCTTGGTCACGTAGAGGAGATGACAAAGCAGACTCTCTTGAAGAACGGATACGCGACGGATGGGCTGACGTCGAAGCCGATTGAGAGGTGGGAGTTGGAAACAATGGATCTGGTCGTGAATATGAGCGGCCGGTCCTGGGATCTAGCTTTCGATGGTATAGACGGAGTGGAACATTGGAACGTGGAAGATCCGTATGGCGCGGATGCGGAGATTTATCAGAGAATCTTCGAGGATATTGAGAAGAGAGTGGCGAAGCTGGCGGATCGTTTGAGGGACGGCGGGTCATAGAGAGGGCGGGCCCTTCGCAGTTCAGGGTAAACCCTTCGAGGCTCCCTTCGTTCCTCAGGGCAAGCAGGGTAAACAAGCTCCGCCCCTACAGGGTGTCGGGGGGCGAGTTTAGCGGCGTTGAGGAGAATGGAGATTGCGGCGAGAGAAGACAAGCGTATCGCAGGAAGATTATCTGAAGGCGATTTGGGAAATGCTCGAAGAGGACCAAACGCCGATCAGCGCGCGGCTGGCGGAGGAGTTGAAGGTGACGCCTCCGGCAGTGACGGCAGCGTTGAAACGGATGACTCGCGACGGGCACGTGCGCGTAGAACGCACGGGACGGATTGATTTGACGCGTAAGGGCCGGATGGTGGCCGAGCGGCTTGCTTTGCGGCACCAGTTGGCGGAGATGTTGCTGACCGAGGTGATTGGGCTTTCGTGGGCCAAGGCGCACGATGAAGCGGAGCGGTTGGAGCATGGGATATCGCCGGAAGTGGAGGCGCTGCTGCTGAAGCGGTTCGCGGATAAGAAATCGTGTCCGCATGGTGTGCCGATGCGCGGCGGGGTTGCCAAGTTGAGGAGCCAGGGAGCAGTTTTGCTTTCGGATTTGCGGGCGAATGAGAACGCGGAGATTCTTTGCGTTTACGAGAAAGATGGGCAGTTTCTGGAGTTTTTGGAGGGGTTGAAGTTACGGCCTTCGACGAAGGTGGAAGTCTTGAAGCGGGAATATGACGAGACGATGACCTTGCGGTCGGACGGGCGGATGATGCATTTGGGGAAGCCGGCGACCTCGAGGATTTGGGTGAAGAGATTGGGTTAGAAGAAGAGAGAAAGAAAGAAGGAAAAGAAAGAGAAGAAAAAGAAAGAAAAGAAAAAGATAACGCAGAGTCGCAGAGAATCACAGAGGTTACGCAGAGAAGAGAAAAATAGAAAGAAGACAATTTTTTTTAGGTGCGTTGGTCGAGGAGGGTTTTTAGGCGGGCGTAGCCGGATTTGCTGACGGGGAGGCGGGTGTTGTCGGCGAGGATGGCGATGCGGCTGTCTTTGCCGTAGGGTTCGATGCGGACGACACGTTCGAAATTGACGATGTAGGAGCGATGGACGCGGACGAAGCGGTCTGGGTCGAGGCAGGTTTCGAGACTGGCGATGGTTTGCTGCTTTAAGTGCTTTTTTCCTTCTGTAGCGAGGGCTACGTAGTCGTCTTGCGCTTCGGCGTAGTCAAGTTTCCCTACAGGGATGAGTGTGACGCGCGTTCCGTCGCGGACTACGATGCGATCGAGGAACTGTTTGGGCGGGCGTGCCGCAGCGGCTAACTCTGGAGGGGGCGGCAATTTTTCGCCTAGACGGGATTTGGCGCGTTCGAAGGCAGCTTCGAAGCGCTCGCGGCCGATGGGTTTGAGGAGATAGTCGACGGCGTGAACTTCGAAGGCGCGCATGGCGTATTGGTCGTAAGCGGTGACGAAGATGACGGCGGTTTCGGTGCCGATGAGTTCGAGGACGTCGAAGCCGGAGAGCTTCGGCATTTGCACATCGAGAAAGATGAGGTCGGGTTTGTGCTCGGCGACGGCTTTGACGGCTTCGAAGCCGTTGGCGCATTCCGCGAGCACCTCGATATCCGGGTGAGATTGAATGAGCTCCCGCAAGACGAGGCGGGCAAGATCTTCGTCGTCAACAATCAGCGCGGTGATTTTCTTTCCGTCGGTTTTGGTCAACTGAGGGCCTCGCCGGTATCCGCAGGAAACGACAATTCCACGCGGAATTTTTCGTTTTCGGTGCTCACGCGCATGCTCGCGTCCTTGCCGTAGCGCGCTTCCAACCGGTCGCGAACATTTTTCAGCCCGAGGCCGCCTTTGCGCGTGGGCGTGGAGTCCGGGTCCATCGTATTTTCAATCGCCAGCAAGACGTGACCATTGCGGCTGTGGCCGGAGAGGCGCACGGTGCCTCCTTCGGGGAGATTAGCGATGCCATGGGTCACGGCATTCTCGACGAGAGGCTGGAGCAGGAGAGGCGGGAGCTGGATGGAACTGGAGAGTTCCTGAAGGTCTTCTTCCATTTGCAAGCGGGCGCCGAAGCGAACTTTTTCGATAGCGAGATAGCGATGGAGGAGGGAAAGCTCTTCCGAGAGTGGGACGCTGGTTTTCTCGCCGAGGCCAAGCGTCATGCGAAGAAATTCAGCAAGCAGAATGCACATTTCGCGAGCTTTGGCGGGGTCGACGCTAGTGAGGGCGCTGATGGAGTTGAGGCTGTTGAATAGAAAATGCGGATTGACCTGCGCCTTCAGAGCTTTCAGTTCGGCATCACGGGCGAGGATGCTGGTCTCTTGAACGCGAATTTCGGCTTTGTTGGAATCCTCGATAGCGAGGATGACGTAATGAGAGGCGACGGAGAGAAGGTAGAGAAGGAATCCTGCGCCGAAGATGACGGGAATTTGAGAAGAGAAGCGAGTGTCGAGTCCTCGAAACGAAGGCGTCTGAGAGAGGCCATAGGCGAGAAGCTTTGCGAGCAATACCCAAAAGAGGCTGAGGAGCGCCGCGGCCAAAACGTGGGTCAACCAGATGCGCTGCGCCGTGCTCTTTTGAAGAGGAGCGGCTTTGCAGGAGTACCAGGCGGAGAGACAAACGAATTGGTAGATGAGGCAGAGCGGGATGATAAGCGCTGTGGCGTCGAGCCAACCGAGGCGACCGGGCACGGCCATCAGATAAATCAGGATTAAAGCAAGCGGGAGCCAAGCCAGGAGATAGAGACCGAAACGGCGGATCGGGGTGAGGAGTGGATGCATAAAGACCGGTTAGTTATCGATCTCCACGCCTCCAAAAACGACGACGCCGGTGACGATCAGAGTCTTGCGCTTGCCGCCGGAGGAATCTTCGGCAGAGGAAATGTGCGTTTTATCAGAAAAGCCGCCGAGGACAGGGATGCTCTTGGAATGGACACTCCACGAATCGGGGACGCGGATCTCAGCGCCGCCGAAGATGCAGTTGACCTCAATAGTGGCTTCATCGCCTTCAATTTTTGCGTCGCGAAGGTCGAGCTCGACTCCACCGAAGATGGAGGTGGCACGGCCACCCTTGAAGTTCTGGCTCTTCACACGACGTTCGCAACCGCTAAAGATGGCGACGGCGTTGAACATGTCCGTGGAATCGGTTGAGCCTTTTGATACGACAGGCGGTCTCATGGCGCTCCACATGAGGATCAAGCCGACGGCGATGATGGCCAGAGGCCACAGATCGGCGAAGTGCACGTGGGTGATACCAAGACTGTTGAGTTGGAAGACGACGCCGACGACGATGAGAATAGCGCCCCAGGCGCGGGTGGACTCCGTGAAGAGGTTTCCCACGCCGAAGAAAATCAGAATCATGGGCCAGAAGCGGAACAAGGAGCCTAGGGAGATAAAGCCCATGTGGTCGAGGAGAAGAGCGACACCTGCGGCGACGACCAGTGCGCCCCAAACCAAGCCGTCGCGGGAGGTGCCCTGCCGGGAGTTGCGACCGATTATTATGCCCCCTACGACTCTATTCTTGCGTGCACCGTCTGTCTGCCGGTCTCTATCGCGATCATCCATTGTGTGTCTCCCGTTCGTTGAACGCGGATGCGCGCAGAGGATTACCATGCAGCGCGGTAGCAGCGGTTGAATGGAGCAGGGTGACCCCAACTATGACGGCAACCATCGCGGTGAATAATACCAAGATCCGGGTGACGAGTGAGAAGTAGTCGACTTGGTGGAAGGCGATGGCGCTGGCGGCGTGGAGAACAGACAGACCCACGGAGGGGAGGAGAGCGAAGAGACCTTCGCTGACCGATTGTACGAGGCGTTCGATGGGCCGGACGAGGACAGAGAGGTCGGCGAGTAGGGCGATGGAGCCGATTGCCACCATGATCTTTCCCAAGAGGCTTCGGCGGGTGTGTTCAG
This sequence comes from uncultured Acidobacteriota bacterium, assembly GCA_963718785.1. Lineage (GTDB taxonomy): Bacteria > Acidobacteriota > Terriglobia > Acidiferrales > UBA7541 > Acidiferrum. The sequence continues at coordinate 32,956 of CAVQZW010000003.1, forward strand.
ATTGTTGCCGGGTATCCATATTTACCTCACATACGGGCGATTTGTCCGCCCACGAGTGAGACTAAGTGGTGGAGGGAAGGGGCGCACTTGCTTTTCGGCCAAAAGGGTGGAATTACCGGCCAATGGCGGCTGGAGTCGGCGAAAAGGGAGGCGGGAGAAGAAAGTGAGGAGGGCGTGCAAAGGCTAAGGCAGGTACTAGACCCCTCTTGCAAATTGTAGACGATTCGCCATAGGGTATGCGCAACTGAAGTGCTTTCCTCACCCTGAATGCCGAAGAATTCTCTCGGCGAACGGAGATGGTCTTGGGAATAGAAAATGGAAACGCCCGAAGTGGCGAACGGTGGCGCTGGATTCTTTATGTTGCGCTGGCGCTCGCGGGTGGATTGCTGACATTTGTCGGAGCTCGTGCGCAGCAGAAAGCCACGGATGAAGCCACTTTTCGCAAACTGATCGACGAGTATTGCGCCGCATGGAGCACGGGAAATGCGGATAGTCCCGCGAAGTTTTATGCGAAGGAAGACGGGTTGGTTTTCTACGACCTTGCTCCGTTTTCCTATCATAGCTGGAAGGAATACCACGAAGGCGTAAAGAAAGAATTCCTGGATGGCGCGGCGAGCGTGACGTTGAGCGCAGGAAAAGATTTGAAGGTGCGGCGGCATGGGACTGTGGCGTGGGCGACAGTGCCGATGCATTTATCTGAAAAGACAAAAGACGGTAAAGCTGTAGAAATAGACGTGAGATATACAGGGATTTGGGAGAAGCGGCCGACGGGGTGGCTTCTCGTACATGAACATCTTTCCGCGCCCCTGGGTGGGAGTTGAGACTTAGAAAGGCTTGGGAGCGGGCGCCCCGACCCGCGTAAGACCGATGTTGAAGACACTGCGATACTACTGGAACGTCGCACGCGGGTATCGCCTTAAACCTTGGAAGAGCCCGTACTTGCGCTGGCGATTTGAGACGTTTCTGGGTAAAGAGGGGGCGAATCTGGATGCGCGAAAATTCCTCCGGCTATCCTGGAAATACCGTTCGAACATGATGAATTTTGTGGACTGGGCCGCGGAACGGCGGCGCGTACAGCGGAGAATACGGCACCACGCCTGAAGTTTACCTTCCTTCTTTAGAACGCATAACAAAGCACAATTTGCCGCCCGGAAGCGCGGGGAGGCGTATGATTTGGGGAGAAGGAGGATTCGCTCATGAGCGAGATAAAAATCCTCCAGAAGACGGAAGAATTGCACGAAGCGCGCTGGTGGGAGCCGGAAGCCGGCGGACGCGTGCATTGTTACCTCTGCCCCCGGCATTGCCACATTCATTCAGGACAGTCTGGATTTTGTTTTATCCGCGTAAATCAAGGCGGCAGACTTTATAGCTTGGGTTATGGAGCGCCTGCCGCGCTGCAAGTCGATCCCATCGAAAAAAAACCGCTGAGTCATTTTCTGCCGGGGACGCGTGTGTTCAGCATGGGCACGGCAGGTTGCAACATGGGATGCTTTTTTTGCCAGAACTGGGATATCTCGAAGTCGCGGCAGGATCAAGTGCGTTCGCAGCATGTGGCCCCGGAGGATGTTCCATTGCTGGCGATCGAACACGGCTGCGATTCGATCGCGTTCACGTATAACGAGCCGACGATTTGGGGCGAGTACGTGATCGATATTTGCAAGGCGGCGAAGGAATATGGTCTGAAGACGGTGATGGTTTCGAATGGATACATTACCCGCGAGGCGTTTCACGATATTTATGATCACATCGACGCGGCGAACATCGACCTGAAGGCGTTTACGGAGGGATTCTACGGGAAGATCACGCTGACGCATTTGCAGCCGGTGCTGGATACGCTGGAATGGTTGAAGAAAGAAACGAATGTGTGGTTTGAGATTACGAACCTGATGATTCCGACTCTGAATGATGATCCAGGAGAAACGCGCAAACTTTCGGAATGGATTTTGACGCATCTCGGGCCGGACGTGCCTTTGCACTTTACGGCGTTTCATCCGGATTTCAAGTTGCAGGATAAGCCTCGCACACCGCCAGAGACTTTGCACCGTGCGCGTGCGATTGCGTTGGAGACGGGCCTGCATTTCGTGTACGAAGGAAATATTTTTAGCGACAGTGCGAATACTCACTGCCCGAAGTGCGGGGAATTGTTGGTGCGGCGATCGTGGCACGATGTGCTGGAAAATCGGTTGGTGCGCGGGGCTTGTCCGAAATGCGCGTTCGAGATCCCTGGCGTATGGGAGAAGTCTGACGAATTTCGTTCGAATGGGAAAGATTCGCGGAGAACTGCAGGGAATTACAACCACCTGAATTTGTAAAGACGGCGCGGCGGGCTAAGTATGCTAAGTATCGACTCCTGCGTACGAGTTCCTCCTTACATGTGAAACGAGTAGAAGCCTGGGCCAACGCGCATGCCGTGATGCCAGGCCACGGGAAAGACCCACCACGTCAGCGTGCCCAGAATGGCTTGCCCCGCAGTGAGCGGGAAAATGTTGCGTTCGCGCGAGAAAAGCCAGCTCATGGCCACGCCACCAATGAAAGTTAGAGGGATGAGGACGGGGTTAGGCCAGTGGAGCGCGGCGAAGATGCCGCCAGCCAGAAAGGCGGCCAGGCGAGGGTTTTCGAGAGCGTAGAGAAGGCGGTTGGTCAGGTAGGAGTTCAGGGCGATTTGTTGGAGAAGGCAAAAAGCGGCGTAGGCAAAGAAACGCCAGGGCTCCGTTACGCGCGGCGGTGGATGGTGGAAAGCCCCCAGCAACAATCCTGCAAAAAAGGTGCCGAGAACCAGTGCGGCATAAATGATGAGGCCTTGTCGCGTGGCGGGCCAGAGGTTGTCAATCCGCCAGCCTAGTTTTTTGGGCGTGTCGCAGTGGATGGCGATGCTGGCGAGAAGCCAGACGGGGAAGACAAGCCATGAAAATGGATGGGCCGTCTGAAGCTGCCAAATGAACCAGGCGATGTATCCCGTTAGCCCAAGCGATTCGAAGAGAGTTAAGACACGATAGTTAGTCTTGGACATCGGCACCGGATGCAAAGAGGGCTGGTTCCTCGGCGCCGCCGAGCTTGAGCAGGTGCAGGGTGCTTTCGAACAACTGCTCGATTTCGGCTTCGCTGGCGAGCTTTGGGGCGAGCAGTTTGTCCAGATCGAATTCGGGGAAACCCCGGCTCGTTACGCGAGCAGGCAGCATTGCGCGAAGTTGCCGCGAGCTGACGTCGCCGGCAGCCAACACTTCTTCAAAGACAATTCTTCTCAGCGGGTCAAGAAAATCATTCGGATGCAAAAGTCGGCAGATTTCCAGGCGTGTGCCGGGTTTTACGAGGACGGAACAGAGCAGCCGTAGAGTGTTGCGCTCCATTCGTTCGCGATTCCGCGGATCGGGAAGGGGCTTTGTCTTCATGTCACACGTGGCACGAGGGAGGCCGCAACGGAGGGCCCCCGGCGAACATCTGAATTGGAAATCATCGTAGGTGAGATGATACTAGCGAAGGTGAGGTTGTGTACGGAGGAGCGGCTGGCATGGAACAGAGGCACCGGGTAGTCATTCTGGGCGGTGGATTTGGGGGATTGAATGCCGTGCAGAAACTCAAGCGCGCGCCGGTGGATGTGACGTTGATCGATCGCCGCAACTTTCATCTGTTTCAGCCGCTGCTTTATCAGGTTGCGACGGGGTCGCTATCGCCGGGCGAGATTGCCGCGCCATTGCGCGGAGTTTTAAGCAAGCAGAAGAATGTGAAGGTGCTGCTGGGCGAGGCAGCGGACATCGATCCGGATGCAAAGAAGATCATCTTGCGGGACGGAGGGGCGTTCGCTTACGACTCTCTAATTGTCGCGACCGGCTCGCGAAACTTCTTACTATGGCAACAATGAATGGCGGCAATGGGCGCCTAGCCTGAAGTCGGTGGAAGAAGCGACCGCGATCCGGCACAAGATTCTGTATGCGTTTGAATGCGCGGAACGCGCCACGAATGAGGAAGACGCCCGGGCCTGGCTGACTTTTGTGATAGTAGGAGCGGGCGCGACTGGAATGGAACTCTCCGGTGCGCTTGCGGAGATCGCCAACGAGACACTGAAGAATGATTTTCGCCGGTATCAACCCACGTAATGCGCGGATCATTCTGATGGAAGGAGGGCCGCGGGTTCTAACAGCGTTTCCCGAGGATCTTTCCACAAAAGCGGAAAAATTGGTCTCGCGGCTCGGAGTCGAAGTGACCAAAGGCGTTATGGTGACGTGCATTGATGCTGACGGGGTGACTTACAAATCGGGTGAGGAATCGAAACGTTTGCGCGCTAAGACGGTGCTATGGGCCGGAGGAGTGACGACCAACGAGTTCGGCAAAAAACTTGGCGAACGCACGCACGCGGAAACAGATCGCAGCGGGCGCATCAAAGTAAGTCCAGACCTCACCGTTCCCGGCTATCCGGAAATCTTCATCGTTGGCGATTTGGCGCTCGCGCAGGGCGAGAATGGAAAGCCGCTGCCGGGTGTGGCGCAAGTGGCCATCCAAGGTGGAGCATACGCCGCAAAAACCATTCGTGCGCGATTGAAAGGGAAGAAAGACCTAAAGCCATTTCATTATTTCAATAAAGGGGACATGGCAGTCATTGGCCGCGCCGCGGCGGTTGCAAACGTGTTCGGGGTACATCTCGCTGGGCTGCTTGCGTGGCTCGCGTGGCTCTTTATCCATTTGATGTACATCGTGGAATTTCAGAGCCGCGTCTTAGTGTTTGTGCAGTGGGGATTCGAGTATCTGACGTTCAGCCGCGGCGCCCGGCTCATTACCGGCAATGCAGCCACCGATTCGCTAGACAAACCGGCCGCACTCAGCAATGTGAATAATATGGGTGACGGTCGTTAGCAGATGGGCTCGCTTCGAGAAACAGCTCGTTGCCATTTCAAATGGCATATGGCATTCTAAATGGCATGAACGTCAAAATTGACAAAGCTGGCCGGATCATCCTCCCTAAACCCGTCCGGGATCGCTTCCGTCTGCGACAGGGAAGCGACCTGGAAATTGAGGAGCGCCCAGAGGGCGTGCTGCTTAAACCGGTTGAGCAGCGGCCCTCGATGGTCAAAAAAAACGGACTCTGGGTGCACCTGGGCAAGTTACCCGAGGGCTACGATTGGGATACGCTCGTCGACGATGAGCGGGAAGATCGAATCAAGTACCTGTCCGGCCAATGAGGACGTATTTCGACACCTCAATTTTTGTGTCAGCGTCAGTTGTGGGTAATGTCCACCACAGCCAAGCCCTTTCTGCGCTTGAGTTGGCCAAGAGCGCCAAGATGACGAATGAGAATTACGTCAGCGGCCACGGCTTAGCTGAAGCGTACTCAGTTCTTACGCGAACGCCGTTCCACCCTACAGTCTATCCATCGGAAGCCTTGAAGATATTGGACGAAAACATCCTGCCTTATTTTCAGCTCGTCACAATCACGCCACAAATGTATATCGAGACCATTCGGGAGTGCGCAGATAGAGGATGGATCGGAGGCCGTATTCATGACGCAATCCATCTGCGCTGTGCCAGGGAAGCGGATTGCGAGCGAATCTATACTTTCAATGTTCGCCATTTCCAGCAGTTGGCCCCGGATCTGGCGAAAAGGATCTGCGCGCCATAGCGCGGCAATCTCAGCACCGGAACGTGACACGATGGGCTCATCGGATGCAGTCGAAGAGACTCGGTGCTAGAATCCTCGCTGCGCGAGGTGAGCATTGACGATTCGGGAGCACGGTTTTGCTTTCCAGATGCGATTGGCCACCGACTCCCTTCTTTCCTTGGCATTCTTTTGCTGATTGGAGCCGCGAACGCTCCTGCCAAGCCCCAGGCCGAGGTTCCGGATCCTACGATTGAGCGCGGGCACAAACAGTTTGGGCAAGCATGTGGGTTTTGCCATGGGCCGGATGCAACCGGAGCTCGCGGACCTGATTTGGTCAGGTCGGCACTGGTGGCGCATGACGTGAAGGGCGACTTGATCGGCGATGTGATTCGTCACGGTCGGCCCGATAAAGGGCATGCCGGCGATGCCTTTAACGGATGCGCAAGTGAGCGATATCGCGGCCTTTCTACACGCGCGCGCGGCCGATGCCCTTAGTTCAAGCGGACTGCCGAAGGGCTATCCAGCAGAAAAATTGCTCACCGGGAATGCCGAGGCGGGAAAGACATTATTTCAACGGGCCCGGCGGCTGCAACAAATGCCATTCTCCATCAGGCGATTTGGATAAAGTCGCCGGCAAGTACTCTCCCATCGAGCTCGAAGCACACATGTTGTATCCCGGTGGCCGCCACGCGACTGCGCTGGTGACGCTACCTTCCGGCGAACAGATCAAAGGTCCGGTGGTGCACGTTGACGATTTTGCGATTGGGCTGCGCGATGATTCGGGCTGGTACCGCTCGTTCTCGCGCGAGCACGTGAAAGTGGAACTGCAGGATCCGCTGGCGGCGCACCAAGAGATGCTGGGTAAGCTCACGCAGTCCGACATACACAACCTCTTCGCCTATTTGGCGACTTTGAAGTAAGACTAAAGCAAGAAGTTAAAGACTGGAGCGGGAATGCTTGCTTACTTCCGTGAAGCGATTCATAACGCGCGCGACAGAAATGCGAAAGCAGAGGAATGACGCAGAGCCAGCGGTTCGCCGTGAAATTGCGGTCGCGGCATCGTGATGCTGATGGTTTTTGCCGCGGCGCTCTGGCCGTCGTCCAGTAAAGCGCAAGGACTCGATCCAGGCAGCGCTTCTCAAGCCCGCGACAGATACCTGGCCAACCTATAACGGAGACTACTCCGGGAGGCGCTACAGCACGCTCGACCAGATCAACGCCGGCAATATAAATTCGCTCACCCTTGCATGGGCTTTTCAGCCGCGCGCCGGAACGATCAAGTCGACGCCTCTCGTGGTGAACGGGATCCTATATTTTTCTGTGCCGGACAATGTCTGGGCGGTGGATGCACGCTTTGGGACCAGTATTTGGCACTACGAGCGAAAGTCCGAAGGCGACAAGATCGGCCATCGCGGTCTGGCGATGTACAAGAACTGGCTCTATTTCACGACGCCTGACGCGCACTTGGTCTGTCTCGACGCCAAAGATGGCACCATGCGATGGGACGTCGAACTGGCCGATCCAAAGCTCGAATATTTTTCGACGATGGCGCCGCTGGTCATTCGTGACCATGTAATCGTGGGCGTTTCCGGAGACGTCACGGACGTGCCCGGCTTCCTGGAATCCATCGATCCCGATACCGGCAAGATTCAATGGCGCTGGAACACCGAGCCGGAACCCGGTCAGCCGGGTTCGGAGACATGGCCGAAGGACAGCGATGCCATTCATCACGGCGGCGGAATGACGTGGATGACGGGAACGTATGACCCCGAGCTGAATCTTTTGTATTGGGGCACAGGAAATCCGAATCCGGTACTCGCGGGCGAGGGACGGCTTGGCGACAATCTCTACACTTGCTCCATCGCTGCGCTGAATCCAGACACCGGAAAACTTGCGTGGTATTTTCAGCCGTCGCCGCACGATGTACACGACTGGGACGCCGTGGAGACGCCTGTTTTATTCGACGCGGAGTTCAAAGGCAATCCGCGCAAGCTGCTGGCGCAGGCGAGCCGCAACGGATTTTTCTTTGTACTGGATCGCACGAATGGCGAGCATCTGGTGACTTCGGAGTTCATCGAGCAAACTTGGGCGAAAGGCGTGGACTCTCGCGGACGCCCGATCGCCAAGCCCGAGGCGAATCCAAGCCCGGACGGGGCACTCGTCGAGCCAGGTTCCGACGGGTCGACGAACTGGATGGCGCCGAGTTTTGACGTGCAGACAGGGTTGTTTTATGTGAATGCGCGGCGGCTATTCAGTGTGTTCTACAACACGGTCACGGGGAAACCGGAAGGTTGGGGCGGCCGCGACCGCAATTTATGGGCTAATTCCACCATGCGAGCGATCGACTACCGAACAGGAAAAGTTGTCTGGAATCACGAGTTGGGCGATAGCGAAACTCTCGCTGGCATTCTCACCACTGCAGGGCATCTGCTTTTTTCCGCGGACAATTCCGGAAATTTGCTGGCGCTGGATCCCGCCACAGGGAAAACTCTCTGGCACCTGAACGCCGGAGGACGGATGGATGCTTCGCCGATGACGTACGAACTCGACGGCCGGCAATATCTCATCATTCCCGTACAAGATGTTCTGTACGCCTTCGCATTGCCGACGGCTGCTCCAGCTCACTGAACATCCACAATAAATATTTGGGCAAGGCTAGATGTGAATTAGGTCGAACTCTGGATTGTCGAGGACGGATGGTGCCGGGGGCCAGAATCGAACTGGCTACGCCCGCCTTTTCAGGGCGGCGCTCTACCACTGAGCTACCCCGGCACGTGGTGTTTAGAAATTGTATGGGGAGCGGCGCGATTGTGTCAATTCGGCCTGTTCGCGCCCTCGCAATGGAAGAGCACACGGAAGACAGCCACGGCCGCAAATCGAGCCAAATTCACCATTCGGTCGAAAAGAGGCGCATGGCCGCGGTGTCGCTGCACTTTTGATACTTTGCGTAGGCTGCCGCGGCGCGCTTGCGGATCTGGTCTTTGGGTTCCTGGAGGATCCATCCGTCCAGTGCGGCTTTGAGTGTGTACGCCTCGGGAGCCATCAAGCCGGTAGTCCATAGGAGCGGGGAAGCACCGGAGCCGCGAAGAAGGTCGCGGAAGAAAGACTTGCTGGCGCAAGCGAGCATGATCGCGGAGCGGCTTGGACCCGAGTGGCCGGTAAAGTCAACCGCGAGCGGGAAATCCATCAATCCATCGTGGCCAACGTAGACAACCAGGTCGGCATTTGTCGGGGCATGAAAAAGCCGATCTCCGATGATTGGTCCAATGACCGGATCGTCTTGCGGAAAGCCGGCGGCGGCGCGGAAGAAGTCTGTCAAGGCGCGCTTGATTTCGCTGCCGCGATACGCGTCAGCGATCAGGATTACGTTGGAAGTCTGGTTCTGAAAAATGCTTCTCTCGAGGATGTAGTGGTCGCTGAAATGGGATGAATACCCTTCTTTCCAGTCTGAAGACTTTCTAAAAAAAGTTCTGACGCCAAAAGCCGCGCCCCAGTAGAGATTGTGCGCGGGGTCGTCACCGTTTCCGAGCGCGGGCGGTACAGGGACGATGCCTTGGTGCTCGTTGTCGGCGAGAGCTACGAAAACGTGGACAACGCGAGGTTTGGTCTGGGCGAACGTGTAGCCAGAGAAGAGAACGCAGAGCGTCGCTAGCAGTGCGAGTCTACTTCGAGGGATCACTGCGCTGACTCGTCGAACTCCTTCATCCAGGACTTGCCCTTGAGGACTTCGCGGGGGCGCGTGCCGTCCGGTGGGCCCACGATGCCGTCTTTCTCCATGATGTCGATTAAGTGGGCGGCGCGGCCATAGCCGATGCGCAGGCGGCGTTGCAGCGTTGAAGTCGAGGCGCGGCCCATTTCGCAAACCACGCGGACGGCGTCCTGATAAAGAGCGTCGTCGACGGGCTCGCCGCCGGCTTCGGCGTCGTCGCCTGCTTCCCCTTCGACTTTTCCGTTCTCGTCCTTGGGCGCCTCGAGGAGTTGCTCGTTATATTTCGCTTGCGCTTGCTGGCGCCAGAAGTCGCACACGGCCGTGATTTCGTCTTCGGAGACGAGTGGGCCGTGGATGCGATGCAGCCGCGCGGAACCAGCGGGCAGATAGAGCATGTCGCCCTTGCCGAGCAGCGATTCGGAACCGTTGGAATCGAGAATAGTGCGGGAATCGACTTTGCTGGCGACGCGGAAGGAAATACGCGCGGGGAAATTCGCCTTGATCAAGCCAGTGATGACGTCTACGGAGGGGCGCTGCGTGGCGAGAATCAAGTGAATGCCTACGGCGCGGGCCATTTGCGCCAAACGGGTGATGGACTCTTCGACGTTGTTGGTGTCCACCATCATCAAGTCGGCCAGTTCGTCGATGACGATTACGAGATAGGGAAGCGGCTTGTGTTCGGTTTCCTCGACGTTCTCGAAGAGGGAGAGCGATTGCGCCTTCTGGAAGGTGCGATTGTATTGCTCGATGTTGCGGACGCCGCGCTGCGCGAGGAGTTTGAGGCGCTTCTCCATTTCGCGGGTCGCGTTGCGAAGAACGTTTGAAGCGATCTTTGGGTCGGTAACGACAGGCGCGATCAGGTGCGGGATATTTTCGTAAAGGTTTAGCTCGAGGCGCTTGGGGTCGACCAGGACCATCTTTACGTCTTCGGGGCTGGCTTTATAGAGAATGGACATCATTAGTGAGTTGATGAAAACGCTCTTGCCGGTGCCGGTCGAGCCAGCGATGAGCAAGTGGGGCATGGCGGCGAGGTCGGTGATGCGGATGCGGCCGTGAAGATCGCGGCCCATGGCCAATGTCAGTTTGCTGGGCGAATTGGTGAACTCGGGCGCTTCGATGATTTCGCGCAGCGCAATGGTTTGACGGTTGAGATTAGGCACTTCGATGCCGATCGTGGACTTGCCGGGGATGCGCTCGATTAGGATCGATTCGGCTTGCAGCGCGAGGCACAAATCTTCGGTGAGGCCGATAATGCGGCTGTACTTGATGCCAGCGTCCGGCTTGAACTCGAAGGTGGTGACGACTGGGCCGGGATTGATTTGCGTCACGCGGCCCTGGATGTCGAATTCAAGGCACTTGGCTTCGATGGCGCGGGCGCGATCTTTTAGTTCGTCTTCGTCGAGCTTCTGGCTTCGCTCACCTTCTCTCAAAAGGGAAGGGGATGGCAGTTTGTAGTTGGGATTGCCTTTTGCAATCTTCGGCTCGGAAGTTTTCTTTGCAACGGATTTTTCAGGGCCAACAAAGACGATGGGTTCTTTTCGCTTTTGCGTTGGCTCTTTTTGCGCTTCTGCTTCTTCTTCGTCCTCAAAAACTTCGCTCTCGTCGGCAAGTTGAATCGACTTTGCTGGTTCGTTCATGGCAGTAGCGTTGCCAAAGGACTGGGGAGTGACAGGCTTGCGGCCGGAGATACGTGTTTCCTCGACGCGGCGCCTCATTCGATCTTGCTCCCGGGTATCCCTCCACGAATTCCAGCGCGCGGCGGCCTTCTGAAGAATGCCAAGTTTTTCGACGGCGCCGATGGGGCCTGTTGGTCCCTTGGCCCAAGCGTGGGTACCAGCGAAGGAAAAGCGTGTGGCCATGAATAGCGAAGTGAAAAATAATGCTACGGCCACCACCGTCGCGCCCCAGAAGTTGAAGCCGGTGAGCAAGCTGTTAGAAAGCAGCGAGCCGAGCATTCCGCCCGCTGGTATCGCGCCGCGCAATTGGGGAAAGTGCCAGAGGGAGAGCAGGGAAGGCAGCGACAGCAGCAACAAGGCGTACCCGACCAGCGTGGCTACCTGAGAATCGATGGCACGGCTGCGGAACCAACGCCAGCCTAGGATTCCAATCGCCACGGGGAGCATGAACGCGGCGAATCCAAAGATCTGGAACAGGACGTCGGAGCTATAGGCGCCAACGGGACCGATCCAATTCCGTGCTGGGCTGCCGTCAGGAGCAGGCGCGGAAACGTTAAACGCCGCATCGTGTGGCGAATAGGAGATAAGGGCCAGCGCCATCAATACGGCCAGCGTGATACACAAGAATCCAATCAGCTCATTGAGCCGTTTATTTACGGTCGGGGTCAGCAGACGCACAGGGTTCTCCTCAGCATTTTGGGGAAGGCTGAGTGGTGCAGCGGGCACGTTGGCGCTATCGCGGGCCCGCCTAGCGGAACGCTAAAACCAAAATGATGATACCAAACAGAAGTCGGTAAAAAACAAATACTTTCAAAGTGCGTGTTTGTAAATACCTCAAGAAAAAGGCGATGACGAAATACCCTGCGATGCCAGAGATCAGTATGCTTGTCGCCAAGGTCGAAAGCGGCAAGTCCAATCCACCGGCTTTGTGCATTTTGATCAGCTTCGGCAGTTCCATCACGACCGCGCCCGCAATCGCGGGCACCGAGAGTATGAAAGAGAAGCGAGTGGCAGCCTCTCGTGTGAGGCGCCGGAAAAGCCCCGCCGTGATCGTGATTCCCGACCGCGAAACTCCGGGCCACAATGCCAACGCTTGCGCGGTTCCGATAAGCAGTCCATCCGAGAGATTGGAATCCTCTACTTTGCGGGTTAAGTCTTTCCTTGAATCTGCCAACCACATAAGCAGGGCAATGACGACCATCGAGACACCGATGATCTTCGGCTGCCGCAACGTGTCCTCGATCTGGTGGTGAAAGAGCAGTCCGGCGATTCCTGCCGGGATTGTCCCGATCACCAGATACCAGAACATTTTCCGATTGTGCGCTACCTCTTCGGCGGGGGCCGCAGCGGGATACTTCAAGCCCAATCCGCACAAAAGCAGCTTGAGCCACTCTTTGAAAAAGTACAGCAACAACGCCAGAAGCGTCCCGGCGTGCAATGCGACATCGAACGCCAGGCCGGGATCTTTCCAGCCCGCCAGCCAGGGAAAGATGATCAAGTGCGCGGTGCTGCTGATGGGCAAAAACTCGGTAAAAGCTTGAACAAGGGCGAGGATAATCGCCTGATACAGAGGCATTGGGTTCAGGTTTCCTTTTGCGCCGGCGCCGATGTGCCAGTGACGGAAAACTTTTTGCGCATCTCGTAGGCGTCCAGGCGGCGCAGATAGTAGCGTTTTAAAACTGCTTCGATACGATAGCCGCGCCTCTTCCAGAACGCAACAGCGGCTTCATTGTCGATTGCCGTTTCCAGCAGGATAGAGCGCACCCCACGCAGAGTAAGATTCCTTTCCAACTCCGCGAGTAGAGAAGAGCCAATGCCTTGCCGTCGGTGAGTTTCCGCGATATCCAGCGTGATGATGTGCCCCAGCGGAGGATTCTCTTCCGACAGGACAAAACCTACGATGCGCTTGCCGTCTTGCGCGATAACGCAATCGGCGCTGGGCAATTCCAGGAAGTAGCGCAAGGTAGATTTGGAGTAGGAGATACCTTCGGCAAAGCAACTGTGATCGAGACGAAAGAGGGCCGAGAAATCCCTGGGATCGTAGTCGCGCAGAGCAACAGCCATGCGGGCCATTGTACGCCGCAGGGCGGAGTTGCGGCGGAGGTAAAGAGACAGAACGAGAGGCATGGTGGCGAAGCGATGGGATGGGATGGGACCCATGCCTTGAGGGCGAGGGCTCGAACGCGCTTGCTACCCCACCCCCGGGATGTGCAGGAACATGTGCCCAAAGTGATTAACAGAAAAGGGTTGCGGGCGTCTGTATGCGTGCGATGTTTACCATCTGTGGAAAAAAGAGGAACTATTTAGGCGTAGCGATTTGCATGCGCTGAGTGTTCGTTCTTCTAAATGACCACTAGGAGAAGATAGGTGCAGTCAGCCGGGGAAGACGTACTTCTGACTAAAAACAATATACATCAGGTTAACTGATTTGTCAGGACAAATATAAGTGCCGTAAGATCTGTAAGTTAGGGAGGCTCAGAATGCGAGGAAAACACGGAAAAGGGGCGGGGCGCGGTGGGCCGCGCCCCGGATGATCGAGTTAAGTTGTTGCAGGCTGAGGGATTAGGCGGAGAACGGCGAGGCTCCGCGACGGCACTTACAACTTGACGGTTACGGTTTTGATTTCGGTGTAATTCGACAACGAATATTCGCCGAGTTCGCGCCCGATGCCGGACTGTTTGAAGCCGCCAAACGGGGCTCCCGCGTCGAACACGTCGTAGCAATTTACCCAAACCGTTCCTGCGCGTACGCTGTCGGCGATGGCGTGGGCCTTGCTGATGTCCTTGGTCCACACCGCTGCCGCCAGACCATAGGCGCTCTTGTTGGCTCGTGCAGCTACTTCGTCGATCGTCTTGAACTTCAAGATCGACATGACCGGCCCGAAAATTTCCTCCTGGGCGATGATCATGTTGTCGGTCACGTCGGCAAACACGGTCGGTTCGATGAAGTAACCCTTATCTCCGACGCGGCCGCCACCCGTGAGCATCTTGGCGTTCTCTTTTTTGCCCTTGTCGATGTAACCCATCACTTTGTTGAACTGGTCCTGATCGACCTGCGGACCCTGCTCCGTGTTGGCATCGAAGGGATTGCCAACGGTGCGCTTTTTGGCGCGAGCTACGCTTCGCTCGACGAATTCGTCGTAGCACTTGTCTTCGACGAACAAACGCGAGCCGGCACAGCAGCACTGCCCTTGATTGAAGAACAGGGCAAAGTGCGCGCCCTCGATCGCCTCGTCCATGTCCGCGTCGGCAAACACGATGTTGGGGCTCTTGCCGCCGAGTTCGAGAGTTACGCGCTTCAGGTTGGTATCCGCTGCCGCGCGCATGATCAGGTGGCCGACCTCGGTGGAACCTGTGAAGGCCACTTTATCCACGTCCATGTGCCGCGCAATCGCCGCGCCTGCTGTTGGCCCGTATCCCGGCAGGATGTTGACAACGCCTTCCGGGAATCCGGCTTCGAGGATCAATTCGCCTACGCGCAGGGCTGAAAGTGGCGTCTGTTCCGCGGGCTTCATGACTACGGTGCAGCCCGTGGCCAGCGCCGGCCCCAACTTCCAAGCCTGCATTAAGAGCGGGAAATTCCATGGAATAATCTGTCCGACAACTCCCACTGGCTCATGCTTCGTGTAACAGAAATAATTGCCGTTCACGGGAATGGTCTTTCCCTGAATCTTGTCCGCCCAGCCAGCGTAATAGCGGTAACACGCCACCGTTAGCGGTAGGTCCGCAGCCTTGGCCACCTGATAGGGTTTGCCGTTGTCCAGCGATTCAAGCTGAGCCAATTCGTCCGCGTGCTTTTCGACCAAATCCGCTAGCCGATTGAGCATCGCGCCGCGCTGCGAAGCCGTCATCTTCCTACGCCATGCGCCTGTTTCAAACGCCGCCCGCGCCGCAGCCACTGCCTTGTCGACATCAGCAGCATCGGCCTCGGCCACTTGGGTGATCACTTCGCCGGTGGATGGGTTAATCGTGGGAAATGTTTTGCCCGATGCGCTGTTCACCCATTGCCCGTTGATCAACAACTTGTTCGCACTGATTTTTACGCTTGGTTCGATTGCGGTCGTTGCTGTTGCCATGGAATCCTCCCTATCGGAATCGTCGAGGCGCGGCCAGTTGCACTAAATACTGTGCGCGCTCGCGCGATGTGAATTATCTCGTTTGCCACCGGTTGGCGGCTGAGGTAGCCCGTTCGCGCCGCTAAAAGGAAGGCAGGGCGGAACCCCTCCAGCCCTGGGGGCGCGAATACGTGCTGCCGGGAGAGAAGCCTATACCCATGCGCGGCACTAGGCAAGATGCGAGGCAGGCTGGAAACGGCAGCGGGTCAATTTGAACCAACTAGCGAGCTGCACAGTCTCGGAGCTGATGAAATCAGGCGGCGTGGATCTCTGCAAGATTCGAATAGATCTTCAAACCAAGACTCCGGCCGACGCGTACCATCTCGTCGGCACCAGCGGAAGGCCCGCCTACCCTGAGCACGGCATCGCACTTTTCCAATAGACGGACCGCGATAGGGTGGAAGATTTCGTTGAAGGCTTCGTCGCCTATCTTGCTTGAGCCTGCGAGCGCAACCAGCGGCAGCGCGAGCCATTCCCCCAGCATGGGAATGTGCCCTGAACGAAAGATGGGCAGGGCGTAAGACTCCATCTCCTCGACGTTCTTCTTGATTAAAGCGGGATCGTCATTCGTGCCGGAGCGATAAGGTCCGGCAATTAGGATCATCATTGATTTAGCAGAAGTAGAGGTCACACTTACTCCCAGGAATCTGAGCTTTGTCATTCCGCAACTTGCTCAAGATACATTAGGAACCAAGTTTGGCAAACGAGTTCATCGCATATACTCTGTGAAATTCCGAGGAGCCTAAGTCATGAACCATTCCGCAAAGTCGAAACAAGAAGGCAAAAGTGCGGTCTCGCTGATCGCTGTGGCAATTGGTGCGGCGGCAGTAGGAGCGCTCGCGATAGGAGCGCTGGCTATTGGACGGCTCGTAATCGGAAGGGCCCGTATAGGCAGCGCCAAATTCAAGTCGCTAGAGATCGGCGAGCTCAAAGTGACGCGAATGCACGTTTCGGACCTCGTTGTAAGCGAGTCGGTTAGTTTTCCTCCCGAGGGCTCCCTGAAGAACCGGGAATTGGAGTGAGTCGAGAGCCGCTGCCGTAACCTTTTCCCGCTCTCGGCAGTTACTATATCCAGAACCATGATGGCCGTCCGACGACCGGCGCAAAAAGCAACGCCGCAAGGCGAAGAGGAGCGCCTTCTCGTCCAAGCCGCTCAAAGTGACCCCGCGAAATTTGATGCTCTCTACGAGCTTCATTTCGAACGCGTCTACTATTTCCTGGCTCGACGCGTGCGCGACCGCGCGATCGCTGAAGACCTGACCTCAGAGGTGTTTCACAAAGCCCTCGCCAACCTTTCGTCCTACGAATGGCGCGGCGCTCCGTTTTCCGCATGGCTGTTCCGCATAGCTGCCAACGCCCTTGCCGACCAACACAAGCGTGCCTCGCGCGAGCAGCACTCCTCAGGCACTGGACATGACCCCGACGAGCATCCGGACCTTTCGTCGCCTGACATGGAAGCCATCGACTACCACGGGCGGCTGTTTCGACTCGTCGATCGCCTTCCCGCTGTTCAGCGACAAGTGATTCGCGAGCGATTCGCGGAGCAACGCACCATCCGGGAAATTGCTGTACGGCTGAACAAGACCGAAGGGGCCATCAAGCAGCTTCAATTCCGCGCGCTGCAAACGCTTCGCGTTCAAATGGAGGGTGGCCATGCGTAAGCGCTCTCCTGCAGTTCATCTCGATCGCGCCATCGACGCCCTTCTGGGCGCACTCCAGCCAGAGCAAGAGCGACTCAGCAGTCCCGCGCTGGGTCATCTCATGCCCATCGCACGAGCGCTTAGCCTTCTGCCACGACCCGATTTCAAGCTAGCTCTGAAGTCCGATTTGCAAAGGAGATCGACCATGACTGAATCCGCAGCCCGCCCGCAGAGTGCCTCCGGAGCCCCTCATTTCCGCCGTCCCGGTCTCGACAATATTGCGCCTTACTTCCTCGTCCACGGCGCTTCCAAGTTCCTCGACTTCCTCGTCTTCGCTTTCGAAGCCACGGAACGTATCCGCGTCCCGCGCCCCGACGGCGCCATCATGCACGCCGAAGTGGCCATCGGACCTTTGGATGTCATCGAACTGGCGGACGCCAACGAACAATATCCCCCGCGCGTCATGACGACACATCTCTACGTCCGAGATGCCCACGCGGCGTACGCTCGGGCTCTCGAAGCCGGCGCAACCTCCATCCATCCGCCGTACGACGACCATCCCTCCGGCGATCGCTGGGGAGCCGTCATCGACCCCTTCGGCAACACCTGGTTTATCGCCACGCCGCGAGGGTGGGTTCCTGGTCCGGAAGGCCTGCGCACCGTCCAGCCGTATCTCCATCTTCGCGAAGCCCACAAAATGATTCCATTTGTGGAAGCAGCTTTTGGCGCCAAGGCCTCCGGCGTGGCCGAATCCGCCGAAGGAGCGATCCTCCACGCCACGATTGAAATCGCGGGCGCCACCTTCGAGATCGCTGAAGCTCACGGCGAATCCAAACCTTCCCCGCACTACCTCCATGTCTATGTGCCCGACACGGACGCGGCCTATGGGCAAGCGCTTGCCGCTGGCGCCACTGGAGTGACTCCACCAAGCGACGCGCCTTATGGGGACCGGGCCGCGGCAGTGAAAGATCCCTTTGGGAACACCTGGTTCCTCGCCACTTACCGAGGCGCAAATCAAGAAAAGTCCTAGCGCCACGCGTCTGGCTTCAAAGAGGTTTGTCTTCCGTTTCGGTTTCCGCTTCAAGGCGTACGAAGCGGCGCATCCCCGTGATCGCCGCCTGGGCCTGACGGACGTGATCCTGAATGTCTCTTACTGAATTCCGTTCTTCCTGAGTGAGCGTTGTGTTTTCACGAAGGAGTTCGCTATAGCCAAGAATCGCAGTCAGTGGGTTGCTGATCTCGTGCGTAGCGCCAAAAGCCAGGCGCCCCAGTGCCGCCATTCTTTGGGATTTCACAATCTGCTGCTGCACCAGCTTCAGGCTTTCCAGCGATGATTCCGTCAGGCCGATCAAGCGCAAAAGTTCGCGATCCATGGCGGTGAGCTTCAGAAAAGTCAGGCCACCCAGAAAAATAACCGCAGCGAAGATCAGCCGGAGGCGAAAGAGAACAATCGACGCAGGAGAGTGGTGATCGAAGACCGCGGCGATACCTAAAAGTGGAAGGGAGATCACGCCGATCATGGCGAGCCTGGCACTCCAAAACCCTTGGTTCGAGGAAGCGCGTCCCTCTAGAGCGGGTCGGGATGGCAGTTTCCCCCCAACTGCGGCAGCAACGGTAATCAAGAATAGCGAACACCCCCAAGGAACATCGTAGAGGCTCCCGGTGTAGTACAAGCCGCGGTCGATAAAGATGTTCTGAAACAAACTCCCGGAGGTAAAAACACACAGACCAGCGAAAAAGTAACCGTAAAATCGTTTCCACTCGCCATCGCTCTTCCAATAGAGAACACCCACAGCGACGAGAGTGACACAATGCTCGGTCAGAGCCAGTATGTAGTACACAGGGTTGTAGTTCGGGTAGCTTCGAATAATAAACTGCCAAGGCAGAGCAAAATAGAGGTAAAGGCAAACCCACCAAAAGAGTAAGAGGAAAAAATCCAAACGGCGAAATCGCAAATCATCGGAAGCGGATTCGGCTTGCGGGCGAAGAGCCAACGCGGCCAGCGTGGGAACCAAAGCCAATAGAAAAAGTCCATCTCCAGGAACGGGATTAGGCGCCGGGCGGCGCAACACGACGTCGTAGTAAAACCAAAACAATTGAGATACAACCAGAATTCCAAATCCGATTTCGTTCAAGCGCCAAAACAATCGCGCGGTTCCGCTGAAGCGTCTCCGGTTGCTTCGAAAGGACAACGCAACTACCGCGGCGAGTAGGCAGGGGAATAGGTCTCCTAGCGCGGTTAACAATCTGCTCGGCTGCAGAAAGAATGCTGCAGCCATCTGGGCGAGCACTAAGCCAAGAGCGATCCTGGTCCAGAGAGTGTCGAACCTTCGAAGCAATTCGGAGTCTCCAATAGCCTCAAAAAAAATTACTGCGCTGTCTCCAGCGCGGCTGCCATAACGACGGGTAACAACACCCGAACCACGGCCCCGCCTTCGGGCCGGTTGCGACAGTCGATCTCGCCCCCATGCTGCCGGATGATGCCATAACAAGTGCTGAGCCCGAGCCCCACGCCCTTGCCGACAGGCTTAGTCGTATAAAACGGTTCGAAAACGCGCCGCGGGTCCCTAAGTCCAGAGCCGGTGTCCGCAAACTCGATTTCCACGGATTCCTGATTTGCCCTAAGCATGATGGTGAGCATCCCCAGTTGGCTCTCCTCCATGGCATCAATCGCATTCGCAATGATGTGGAGAAAAACCTGAACCAACTGGTTGGCGTCCGCCTTGACCATGGGTATGGCACCCTTTTCGTGAATCTCCACTTGCACGCTGTGACGGCGCTCCGCTCGCATCAAGCTCATGGCGCTCTCCAACAGCGGCTTTATGTTCACCGCCTCGCGGTGCACCGGCATCTCTTGCGCAAAGCTGAGCATGCTTTCGACCAGATTGTTTGTCCGTCGCGCAGACTCTTCGATCTTCGCGGTCATTTTTTGACGGTTGCGATCGCCGCAGGGAAGAGAGTTCAGCACCTCGATATTCCTTCCCACTACCCTCATGGATGAGTTGATCTCGTGAGCCACTCGCGCCACGAGCTTCCCCAGCGATGCCAATTTTTCATTTTGCACGAGCTGGTCTTCGAATCTCCGCAGGTCGGAATAGGCCTCCGATGCTTCACGCAAATATCCGCCGAGCCGAAAATTGAGAAGATCTTGTTTAAACATAAGCAGAATTGTGAGAAGGAACATCGTAAAAAGCGTGAGGAGAATGCGGAAGTGGCGAACCGGCTCTTGGGTATCGCCGCCCACCACCAGTGACAGCCCGATAAGCGGAGTCGAAAGTGCCGCTAGCATGGCCAGCCGCGCGGACCACAGAATGCTTATCGAGCTCGAGAGATTCTCGATCTTAGGCTCACCCGAACTTTGAGGTCCTCCCGACGGGGAGTCGACATTGTAATTTATTGCCGTGACGCAGAACCAAGCCATCGCCGCGGTCAACGGGACGTCATAAAAGCTGCCTGTGTAATAGCGTCCGGAGTCGATGGCTTGGTTGATCAGGATAGAAGAGAAACTGTACAGCGCGAAGGCGCCCAGAAAATGAAGGTAAAAGCCGCGCCAGCGGCCCCGGCTGCGAATAGCAACGACGACGAGAATAATGAGACATACCTGGTTGCCGACGGCATCGGCGGCGTCGGAACTTCGGTTGTACCGTGCCAAATCGTTTGCGGCCAGTAGATATGCCATCGCCCAGAAAAAATAGACGTACGTCCAACAAACCAGAAGAGAGCTGAAGTCGAAAAGTCCCAGCACGCGAGTGCGATCGGAGCGCTCTTTCTGCGGTTGAAGAGCCAGCGCGGCGAGCATCGGAACAAGCTTGATGAAGAGCAGGAACTCTCCGATAGGGAGCGAAGGAACCGGTTGTTTCAACCACAACTCATAATAGGCCCACAAAAACATATTCACGGACAGCACGCAGAACCCGAACGCGATCAAGAGCCAGAATGCCCGTTGCGTAGCTCGGGCCGAAACTCCTTTGATCGCAAAGAAAATGGTGGCGATCGCAAGCAGGAAAAACTGGGTCAAATCCCAGCAGGCTGAAACAGCTGCGCTTGGCCGGCCGCGAAAGGAAGCGGCAGTGAGCAAAACCGGTAGAAGGAGTGCAATAGGCGGTGAGGACTTTCTTGCTCACAGAACTCCAGCCTCCTGAATTGGTGTGAAGTTGTCCGTCCTCTTCAAGCACACTCTCACTCATTTCGCGAAGTTCCAGAGCTCCGGGAACATGTGGTCTCGGTACGATGCGACTCCTCAATCTGCACGGCCTCGCGTTCCCGCGAGAACGGCTCCGTAAAAATGACCGGATCGTGCAAGGCTTGCTCCATTTTGCTTGTTCTTGTCACCCGGCCAGGAACAATTGTTTCAGCGCGTGCCAAAAGGAATAAGCGAAAGAAGGAAGCGGCGAATTCCGCGGCGGATGGTGGGTTGCGCTTCCTGGCATGCGAACCGTTTGATCTTGCGGCAATCCGGCGTTGAATCAGGCTACCTCGCGAGTGGAATCTGACTGATGTCCCCTTGGAACCGATGATTCATACTTCTCAGGCTTTTGTTAGTGGAAATTCATAACCCATGTCTGTGATCTGCGTCACGCTTTGACGGAGGGCCCAGATACCTCTTGACCCACGGACAGCAAGTCTGTGAAATTAGCGGCGCTCACTTCTGGATGGCTGCTGAATCGCGCCCTGTCCAAGACGATAAGCTCCTTTTTGAATGATCGAATGGACCCTCTTACCAAACCCGCCACTCCCAGCGAGGATCGACGCTGGAAGATTGTCGACGCCACTATGCGCCGCGTCGGCCGAAACCCGCGAGGACTCATCGAGACCCTGCATACCGTTCAGGAAGCATTTGGCTACCTGGACCAACCTGCGCTTCGTTACGTGGCGGTCTCTCTGCGGGTTCCTCTTAGCCGCGCTTACGGCGTCGCCACTTTCTATCACTTTTTCACGCTCAAACCCGCCGGCAAGCACAGCTGCGTGATTTGCCAGGGGACGGCTTGTTACATCAAAGGCGCGCCGCAACTGGTGGACACGATGAAACACGAACTGGGCGTCTTGCCCGGAGAAACTACCGAAGACGGCAACGTTTCCGTCCTTTCCGCGCGTTGCCTCGGTTCTTGCGGTCTGGCTCCCGCGGTGGTCTTTGACAACGTAGTCGCCGGCAAAGTCACGCCAGAACACCTCCGGCAGCAAATCGGCAAGTGGAGTCCGCATGACTCCTGAAGAACTGGAACAAATAGCGGAGTCGGAACGCGCGGCTCAAGCCAGCATTCCGCGAGGCATCAATGTTTGTTTGGCGGCTGGATGTATTTCCTGTGACAGCCAGTCCGTGAAAGATGCACTGGACAAGGAGACCGCTCGCCGCAATGAGGGCGGCCAATGCAAAATCAAAGGCGTTGGCTGCATGGGCCTCTGCGCCGAAGGCCCACTGGTTTCTACCAACACTGGAACGCTCTACAAACGCGTGTCTCCATCGGATGCCCCCGCGCTACTAGACGCCTTGGGACAACGTCCCGTTGAACGCCTGGTTTGCCGCACGGACGTACCATTCTTCCAGCGCCAGAAAAAAATTGTCTTGGAAAATTCCGGCGTCATCGACCCCGAGCGAATCGAGGAGTACGTAGCTGCGGACGGCTATCGCGCGCTCATGCGGGCCATAACGGAGATGACCCCGGTGGAAGTCGTCGAGCAACTCGTCAAGAGCGGCCTGAGGGGGCGCGGCGGCGCAGGATATCCTACCGGCCTCAAATGGAGTACTGTCTTCAAGGCCGTAGGCACGCAAAAGTACGTCATTTGCAATGCCGATGAAGGTGATCCCGGGGCTTTCATGGACCGCAGCGTCCTGGAGAGCGACCCACATCGCGTGCTGGAGGGCATGCTCATCGCCGCTTATGCCGTTGGCGCTACGCATGGCTTCATCTATGTGCGCGCCGAGTATCTACTCGCCATCAAGCGGCTGAAAATTGCTATTCGCCAGGCTGAGAAACTCGAACTCCTTGGCGCCGATATCTGTGGCACCCACTTCAGTTTCCGGATTGAATTGCGAATTGGCGCGGGTGCGTTTGTCTGCGGCGAAGAGACCGCCCTGATTGCCTCAATCGAAGGCAGGCAGGGAACTCCCAGGCCGCGTCCGCCTTATCCCGCGCAAGAAGGCTTGCTTGGCCAACCCACGCTGCTCAATAACGTCGAAACATTCGCGAATGTCCCGCCTATCATCCGGAATGGCGGCGCCTGGTATGCGGGAATCGGCACGGAAAAAAGCAAAGGCACCAAAGTTTTTGCGCTCGCCGGCCGTGTACAAAATACCGGACTCGTCGAAGTTCCTATGGGCATCAGCTTGCGCGAAATGGTCTACGACATTGGCGGAGGCATTCCCGATGGGAAACGGTTCAAGGCGCTCCAGACAGGCGGCCCGTCCGGCGGTTGCCTGCCCGCCGAATGTCTCGACATGCCCGTCGAATACGAATCCCTGGCGCGCGCAGGTTCCATCATGGGTTCCGGCGGGATGGTCGTGATGGACGAAAGTTCGTGCATGGTGGACGTGGCCAAGTATTTTATGGATTTCTGCATGTCCGAATCATGCGGCAAGTGCATACCTTGCCGCGTAGGCACCTATCAAATGCATCGCTTGCTGGATACCATCACCAAATTGCAAGCGACGCCTGCGGATCTCGTACTCTTGGAAGAGCTCTGCGATCTGGTTAAG
This sequence comes from uncultured Acidobacteriota bacterium, assembly GCA_963718785.1. Taxonomy (GTDB): domain Bacteria; phylum Acidobacteriota; class Terriglobia; order Acidiferrales; family UBA7541; genus Acidiferrum. The sequence continues at coordinate 56,379 of CAVQZW010000003.1, forward strand.
AACACCAGCCTTTGTGGCCTGGGACAGTCTGCCCCGAATCCCGTCCTCAGCACGCTCCGCTATTTTGCCGGCGAATACACCAACCACATTGAGCACAACCACTGTGTCGCTGGAGTCTGCGGCAGAGGTGGATCATCGTGACCGGAACTGCCAACGTCAAAACCCTGAAGATCGATGGCCGCGATTTCAGCGCTCGTGAAGACGAGACGATCCTCGACGTTGCTCGCGAAAATGGAATCTTCATTCCCAAGCTTTGCGAACTCGATGGCCTCTCTACCGTCGGCGCCTGCCGGCTTTGTCTTGTCGAGGTTGCAGGCTCGAACCGGCTGCAGGCCTCTTGTGTCACTCGTGTCGAAGAGGGAATGGAAGTCACAACCGCTTCGGAGCGCTTGCATCGGTACCGGAAGGGAATTGTGGAATTACTGTTCACCGAGCGCAATCATGTTTGCGCGGTCTGCGTTTCCAATGGCCACTGCGAACTGCAAACCCTGGCGCAAAAGCTCGACATCACTCACATTCATTTTCAGTATCGCTTCCCGCAGGAATCCGTGGACGCCTCCCACGAGCGCTTCGTTATCGACCATAACCGCTGCATTCTTTGCACTCGCTGTGTTCGCGTCTGCGACGAAATCGAAGGTGCGCACACTTGGGATGTCATGGGCCGTGGCATCGACTGTAAAGTCATCACGGACCTGAACCAGGAATGGGGCACTTCAGAAACTTGTACCAGTTGTGGCAAGTGCGTCCAAGTTTGCCCGACGGGCGCTCTGTCTGAGAAAGGCCGCTCCGTCGCCGAAATGGAAAAGCGCCGCGACTTTCTCCCGTACCTTCAGCTGATGCGGGGAGAACAGAAGTGAGCAAGAAACGCCTGGCGACCGTTTGGCTGGATGGCTGTTCCGGTTGTCACATGTCCTTTTTGGACATCGACGAGCGCTTGCTCACTCTCGCCGAAAGTACTGATCTCGTTTACAGTCCATTGGTGGATGCGAAGATATTCCCCGAAGGTGTTGATGTGACCCTGGTGGAGGGCGCGGTCAGCAGCGAAGAAGATCTGCATAAAATTAAACTTGTCCGCCAGCGGACAAATGTTCTCGTCTCGCTCGGCGATTGCGCCGTTACCGCCAATGTCCCAGGCATGCGCAATCCTTTCTCCACCAAATCCGTCTACGATCGCGCTTATCTGGAAAACGTTACGCTCGATCCCGGGATTCCGGCGGAGATTGTGCCGCGCCTGCTTCCTCAGGCACGCCCCGTCCATGAATTTGTCCCCGTTGACGTGTTTGTTCCTGGCTGTCCGCCTTCCGCCGATACGATTTTCTACGTTGTCAGCGAACTTCTGGCCGGACGCGAGCCGGTGTTGAGCCCGAGAACGCGCTTCGGCGCCTGACCAACTTTCATGGAGAACAAAAAAACAATCGTCATCGATCCCGTGACCCGCATTGAGGGCCATGCGAAAATCACTCTGCATCTCGATGAGCAGGGCGACGTAGCCGACGCTCGCTTCCACGTCACTCAGTTTCGCGGTTTCGAGAAATTTTGCGAGGGGCGTCCCTTCACGGAAATGCCTTCGCTGATGGCTCGCATCTGCGGCATCTGCCCGGTAAGCCACCTGATTGCTTCCGCCAAAGCTTGCGATGCGCTGCTCGCTGTCCGAATCCCGCCCGCTGCGGACAAATTGCGCCGCGTCATTAACATGGCGCAGATTGTCCAGTCACATGCGCTCAGTGTCTTTCATCTTTCCTCGCCCGACCTCTTGCTCGGTATGGACGCTGATCCGGCAAAAAGCAATTTGTGGGGAGTTTTCGAAAAAGATCCGCAGCTCGCCCGCGACGGCATTCATCTTCGACAATTTGGCCAGCAGGTCATTGAACGACTTGGTGGAAAGCGCATTCACCCGGCCTGGGTGGTCCCCGGCGGCGTCAGCCAACCGCTCAGCCTGCAGGATCGCGATGCCATTCTCTCGGCGATTCCCGAGGCTCTGACCGTTGCACTCCGTACGCTAAGTTGGCTCAAGAAAATCACGGAAACCTTCCGCGAAGAAGTCATCAGCTTTGGCAACTTTCCTTCGCTCTTCATGGGCACGGTCAAGGAAAACGGGGGCATCACCTTCTACGACGGCAAAATTCGCTTTGGCGATGCCACTGGAAATATCGCCGCGGACGGCCTTGATCCGGCCCGCTATTTCGACTTTCTCGGCGAGAAGGTTGAAACCTGGAGCTACTTGAAATCCTCCTATTACAAGCCACATGGGTTTCCCGATGGCATGTATCGCGTCGGCCCGCTCGCGCGCCTCAATGTCGTCGATAGTTGCGGAACCGAGCGCGCAGACCAGGAACTCGCCGAATTCAAAGAATTGCAGCGCGGAGCCGTCCTCAGTTCGTTTCATTACCATCTCGCAAGACTTATTGAGATTCTCTATTGTGTCGAGCGCCTGGAGCAGTTGTTGAACGACGCGGAAATTCTTTCCAAGCATGTTCGCTCCGAAGCCAAACCCAATGCTCCGGAAGGTGTAGGCTCCGCCGAAGCTCCCCGCGGCACGCTTTTTCATCACTACAAAATTGACGAACACGGCTTGATCCGCTGGGCCAACTTGATCATCGCTACCGGGCAAAATAATCTCGCCATGAACCGCAGCGTCCTCCAGGTGGCGAAACATTTTGTCCGTGGAAACGCTCTGTTGCCGGGCATGCTCAATCGCGTGGAGGCCGTGATCCGCTCTTACGATCCCTGCCTGAGTTGCTCCACTCACGCACTCGGAGAAATGCCGTTGCGCGTTCAGTTGCTCGATCCGGAAGGCAGCATCCTCGCCGAAGTGGTTCGCCCCTGAACCCCGCCGTGCCGCGCGTTCTCATCATCGCTTACGGCAACCCGCTTCGTTGCGATGACGGTCTGGCATGGCGAGTAGCGGAAGCGTTGTCTCCACTGGATCTTCCCAGCGACATTGCGATTATCACCTCTCATCAGTTAACTCCAGAGCTAGCGCAACCGATCAGCGAAGCATCGACCGTCCTCTTCCTCGACGCTTCCCGCACTGGCGTTCCAGGTGACGTCCTCTCCGTCCCGCTCAATCCCCAGCCGGGGACCTCCGCATTCACCCACGATTTCTCGCCGCAAACCCTCCTCGCGATCGCGCAGGAACTCTACGGCCATTCTGCTGAGGCTATCCTGATCTCCGTCTCTGGCGAATGTTTTGATCATGGAGACACTCTTTCTCCAAAGGTCATCGAAAGTCTCCCGCGAGTCATTCACCATGTCCGCGAGCTAGCCAATCGACCTGCCAGCGCAATACTGCCCTCGTCATAGCCCGAATGTTTTCTCAATAAATTGCATCGCATGAAACATTTCGCGGCCTCTCTTCGTTTCTTCTACAGACGCCCGCGAGGGGGAACCCATGGAAACGTTCTGGAAAGACCTGCGCTACGCTTTTCGGATGCTCCTGAAGAGCCCCGGCTTTACGCTCATTGCCATGCTCGCCCTGGGCCTCGGCATCGGCGCAAACACCGCCATCTTCAGCGTCTTCAACGGCATACTCTGGCGTCCGCTTCCCGCCAAAGATCCTCAGCAACTCGTTATTCTCGCCGCGAAGCCCCGCGCTATCGATTTTCCTTTGCAACTTTCCTACCCTGACTTCAAAGACTATCGCGAACTCAAGACCGCCTTTTCCGACCTCGCTGGGTATTCTCCGAGTCCTGTCAACTTCGGCGCGGAAGGCCGCCCGGAGCGGGCATGGGCTGAAATGGTCAGCGGCAATTACTTTTCGATGCTCGGCTTGGAACCTGCGATTGGACGCACTTTCGCCCCCGACGAGGGCTGGGTCCCCGGGAAAGATCCGCTCATGGTGCTTAGCTACAAATATTGGCAAAAGCGCTTCGGCGGCAATCCCGCCGTCGTCGGCCAAACCGTCCAGGTCAACAATCACGCCTTTACTATCATCGGTGTTGCTCCCGAAAACTGGCGAGGGGCTTACTATTTTCTCGAACCAGATTTTTACCTCCCTCTTACTACGTTAGGCATTCTCGACCCCACTCAAACCGATACTCTCGACAGGCGTACCGCTACTTTTCTCCGCGTTATCGGTCGCCTCCAGCCAGGAGTCACTCCCGCGCAAGCCATGGCTGCCGCCGAGCCGCTTGACCGCCACTTGGCAGAAGAATTCCCCGAAGCTCACAATTCCACATCTCTACTCGTTTTGCCGGAACTCAAAGCTCGCCCGGAGCCAGGCCTGACGAATTTCATGTCCACGGCCGCTCTTGTGTTCATGCTACTCGTTGGACTTGTTCTCCTTATCGCCTGTGCCAATGTCGCCAACTTGATCCTCGCGCGAGCCAATGGCCGCAGAAAGGAATTCGCCACGCGCACCGCCCTCGGCGCTACGCGCGGTCGCATGATGCGCCAGATGCTCACCGAAACCGTGCTGCTCTCCGCCTTTGGCGGAATCCTCGGTCTCGTTTTTGCTCGTTGGGCAGCCCTTGCGCTCATGTCCGTTCACATCCCCACTGACGTTCCTATCCGCCTCTTTGATATGCGTATGGACTGGCGCATCTTTGGCTTCAGTTTCCTCGCCGCGCTCCTGACCGGAATGATTGCCGGACTGCTGCCTTCGCTCCAAGCTTCGCGTACCGACTTGGCGGACACTCTCAAAGCTGGAGGTCGCTCCGGCGGCGCTTCCTCGGGACATCATCGTTTCCGAAACGCGCTCGTGATTGCCCAAGTTGCCGTTTGCATGCTTCTTCTCGCGTGCGCCGGTTTCTTCATGCGCAGCTTGCAAAACTCCGCCCAAGTGGACATGGGTTTTCGCGTCGGTCAGACCCTCATGGTCACGATGGACCTCGGTCTCCAGGGATATACCGAGGAGCGTGGCCAGCAGTTCTACAAGCAGCTCTCTGAACGCGTTCGCGCGATTCCCGGTGTTCGCGATGCCGCCATCGGTGCCTACATTCCCATGGGTTACGACAACTCGCTCACTAACATCTACCCCGAAGGCCAGGTGATCGACGCCAAGGAAAAAACCGAAACCGCTTTGGACGATGAAGTCCAACCACAATACTTTCAGGCCGCCGGCACTCCCGTCATTCAAGGCCGCGAATTTACCGAAGCCGATAACGCCACTGCTCCCAAAGTCGCCATCGTCAACGAAGCCTTCGCGAAAAAAATCTGGCCGAATCAGAATCCCCTTGGCAAGAATTTTCGCATCAAGAAAGACGGTCCGCCCATTCAAGTTGTGGGTGTCACGCGCACCGGCAAGTATCTTTTCCTCTACGAAACGCCCCAGCCGTTTGTCTACTTTCCTCTCACCCAGCATTACGTTTCGGGCGCCAGCCTCTTTGTCCAAAGCGTAGGCGACCCGCAGCAACTCGTTACTGCCGTCCGCGAGCAAATTAGCCAGCTCGATGCCAACTTGCCAGTCTTCGGCGTCACCACCATGGATTCCCACGTAAAATACGGCAAGCCTCTTCTGCCTGCCCGCCTCAGCGTTATGCTCGTTGGAGCTTTCGGACTTCTCGGCTTGGTGTTGGCTTCTGTAGGTGTCTACGGTGTCGTTTCGTATTCCGTAAGTCAGCGCACGCAGGAAATCGGCATTCGCACTGCTTTAGGAGCGCAGCGCTCGAATGTCTTGGGCTTGGTTCTGAAACAGGGAATGAGTATGGCGCTGATTGGCACCGCGGTCGGAATCGTCCTTTCGTTCTTACTTTTCCGTGGGCTAAGTTCTGTGCTCTATGGCGTCAAGTCCACCGATTTTGTAACTCTCGGCGCCGTCTCCGCTCTACTCTTGGCAGTCGCTTTCACCGCCAGCTATATTCCCGCACTTCGCGCCACTCGCGTGGACCCCGTCGTGGCCCTGCGCGAACACTAACAGGTTGGTCTATTTGGCCGCCACTTCGTCCTTTAATTTTTCGTACGCCGCCGCGTTCAAGATTTTTTTGCTCACTAGATCATGCTTGTCGTGATACGGCCGTCCTGCCACGATCCGTCTTGCTTCACGCTTCCCAATCCCCGGCAATTCCGTTAATTCATCTACGGTCGCCGCGTTCAGATCCACCTTTTTCTGCTCGCCGTTTTCCCAGCCTTCTTTTGCGCCCTCAACCGCCGCTTTCACAGCCCGACTCGCTTCTTCAATCTTCGGCTTCGCTTCTGCGGCTGCCTTTGCCGCTTCCTCTCGAATCGTCTTTTCGCGCTCCGCTGAATCGCCCGAGCAACCGGTTGCTCCCGCTGCGACCAACACCGCCGTCCACACCAGCCCCACTATCCCAAGCCCTCGGCGCATGCTCCTCACCTCTTTTCTACTCCTTCCAATCCTCCGCTTCTCCTCTATCTCCTGTCCATCCTCAATTTCCTCTATTTATGCCCCTTCAAAAACGTCCCCTTCTCCAGATCCTTGAAAGCTTGCTGCAATTGCTCTTGCGTGTTCATCACGATTGGCCCGTACCAGGCCACCGGCTCTTCGAGCGGCTTCCCGGACACCAGCAGAAACCGAATCCCCTCGTCGCCAGCTTGCACCACTACCTCATCGCCCCTGTCAAACAGCACCAATGATCGATTATCAGCCGCCACGGGAGGCGCCGTGTCTAGCCAACCCACCGCTTCCGTTGGAACCGCCAGCGGCTCCGACGCATTGCAAAACTTGCCCGATCCCGCGAACACATACGCAAATGCGTGGCGCGTTGTCCCTACCGGCAAAGTTTTTCTCCGCCCCGGAGCCACGGACACATCTAAATAGGTCGGCTCGGCCGCAATTCCATCAACAGGGCCGGTCTTGCCCCAAAAATTTCCGCACACTACGCGCACATGCGTCCCGTCATCATCCTTAATTTCAGGAATCTCGCCCGACTTCACCTCTTGGTACCGCGGCTCCGTCATCTTCAACGAAGCCGGCAAATTCGCCCACAACTGAAATCCATGCATCCGCCCGGCATGGTCGCCCTTCGGCATCTCTTGGTGAATGATCCCGCTGCCCGCCGTCATCCACTGCACATCGCCCGAATCAATCGCTCCATGGTTTCCCATGCTGTCGCCGTGCTCTACCGTTCCCGCCAGCACATAGGTAATCGTTTCGATGCCGCGGTGTGGGTGCCACGGGAATCCCGCCAGATAATCCTCCGGCACATCATTCCGAAAATCATCCAGTAGCAAAAACGGATCGAAGTCCGTCGTATTGCCAAAGCCAAACGCACGTCGCAGATGCACGCCTGCGCCTTCCACTGTCGGCTTTGCCGCCACGAGTCTCTTCACTGGTCGTATCGACATTTTCTCCCTCCTGGATTCAATGATTCGATGCGCGGCAGGCCACGTGTAGCCCTCTGAAAAGCGCATCCTCTTACCAGTTACCAGAAAAATTAAACCAGTCCCGCCCTTCTCAACTGTCGCCGTAAACCGGCACGCTCGCGCCCTGAATCAACTTCGCTTCGTCGCTGCACAAAAACAAAATCACCCGCGCAATTTCCTCAGGTTTCGGCCACCTACCAAAGTCCGCCTTCGGCATCGCTTTCCGATTCGCCGGCGTATCAATAATGCTCGGCAGAATCGAATTGGCTCGTACGCCGGTCCCTTTCAAATCCGCCGCCAGGCAATCGATCATCGCCACAGCCGCAGCCTTGGAAGCCGAATATGCCGCAGCTCCCGCGGCGTGGTCCATCGCCGCCTTCGACGCCACGTTCACGATCGCCCCGCTTCCTCGCTTGACCATCACGCTCACCGCCGCACGCGCCAGCACAAATCCCGCTCGCAAATTCAGCGCAAGCTGCTGCTCGAACACTTTCGTTTCCATCTCCCACAATTTTATTCCGCCCGCATATCCTCCGACTGCGTTCACCAGACAATCCAGCCGCCCGTGCCGCTCAACTATTCCGTCGATTAATTTCGCCACCGCCACCTCATCCGTAACGTCCACCGCGTAGCCCTCTAGCGACGAACTCCCCGATTCCACCAATTTTCCGCTAGCCGTCCTCTTCAACTCGTCCAAATCCCCCGGCCGCTGAAACGTCACAACCACCCGCGCTCCTGCTTCCAGAAACGCCAGGCTCACCGCGCGCCCTAGCCCCCCAGTCCCGCCCGCCACCAACACCACTTTCCCAGCCATTTTTTTCTCCGCTCTCGCTCAGCCCCCGAATTCACCTTCTCACGCGCGAAATAAGTTCCCGCCCGTTGTGCCCGCTTCGCTGGCGACAGTTTTTCTTTGGGGGTCTTATTCTCTAATTTCGAGCAGCTCGTCAAAACTTCCATCTGGAAACTCTTCGCGGACCAGTGTGCGGGGCGCAACCCGGCTCGCGAGGACTTGATACTGTTCCGTGCCGCCAGCCTTCTCGATTCGGTAGATCACTCGATACACATCAAAGGAACCAGCTGGAACCTCCACCCGCTCCACCGAGCCAACCTGAGCGTGGACTCGGCTGACGCCAGTGTTCGGGTCGTATACGTTGAACTCGAATTGCTTTTCTTTCTCAAGGTCGCTTGCCAGCACCGCCGCCCAATCTATTCTCTGATCGACTGTGTTTTTGGGGACCGCGGCATCGACCGTTCGCCGCGTTCCTGCTTTGGAGTCTTTGCGGGCGATCGCGAATCCAGTCACCCTACTGCCGGGACCATATTTCAGATCAAAAACAGGAGCGTACCTGTCTCCTTGAACAAAGCTGAGCATCGCGGAAACGGGTTCAAATTCGGATGTGGCGATGGATTCCCACCGTTGGCTGCGAAAACCCTTGAACTCCGCGGAGAAGACGAAATCGTCGGAGAACGCATAGTTTCCGGAGTCCGCCAGCTTCCGAATCGTAATTTCACCTTTGCCGACATTCTTCCCGTGATCGATACTCCGGTACGTGAAGTGGCCTGTTTTCACGCGTCGGGCGTCGGGTCTGGCCTGGGTCGTCGCAACAGTCGGCAGCGAACTCTGCACAGCCAATTTCGTCAGCGATAAGAAAGACGCGCCGAGGACAACAAGCATCGCAATTTGCTTCACATGACCCTCACTGCTCGCCAGTTCGAAACCAGTTTTCTCGATCTAGCCGAACGGCGAACCTTAAATTTCGAGGATTACAGGCAGGATCAGCGGACGCTTTGAGGTCTGCTTGTTGATATAACGCTTCAGGTCGACGCGAATCTTTTCTTTGATCACGCCCCAATCCGATTTCTCTTCGGCATTGGACTGCTCCACTGTTTTCATGATCACTTCGCGCGCCCCAGCGATCAGTTCCTGCCCGTTGTCGCTGAACATGCCCCGCGTCACGATCTCCGGCTGAGATTCCATTTTGCCCGTATGTTTGTCGATCGCAATGATGGGCACGACCACCCCATCTTCGCTCAAATGCTTGCGGTCTCGAATAACAACGTCTTCAATCTCTTCCAGCGATCCGGAATCGACGCATACGCGCCCCGCAGTGACCGGATCTCGCCGCCGCACGCCATCATGCGTAAACTCAATCGACTTGCCATTTTCCAGCAGCAGAATCTCCTCGGAAACGCAGCCGATTTGATGTGCCAGCGCCGCGTGCCGGAAAAGATGCCGGTATTCTCCGTGAACCGGAATGAAATATTTCGGCTTCACGAGCTGCAGCACCAACTTTTGCTCTTCCTGGCTCGCGTGCCCCGAAACGTGAATCGTCCCCGCCGAATTGTCGTAATACACCAGCGCGCGCCGCCGGAACATATGATCCAGCATGCGGAAAATGGCTTTCTCGTTGCCGGGAATGATTCGCGCGGAAAGAATCACGCTATCGTTTTCATCCACGGTCACGAACCGGTGATTGTCCACCGCAATCCGCGATAGGGAAGACATTGGCTCGGCCTGGCTTCCGCTCGCTAGCACAATGATCCGCTTCGGATCGAAGTTGCGAATGTCTTGCGGCCGCACCACCATGCCGTCCGGAATGCGCAGGTAATTCATTGAGTGCGCAATCTCGACGTTATCCACCATGCTTCGGCCAACGAACGCCACTTTGCGCCCAACGCGCCCTGCAACATCAATTACTTGCTGGATCCGATGAATTGAAGAAGCAAAACACGAAAGGATCACGCGCCGCGGCGCCGAGCGGCACAGTTCTTCAATTCGCGGAACGATAGCGCGCTCTGAGGGCGTAAATCCCGGTCGCTCCACGTTCGTCGAATCGCTGAACAGCGCCAGCACTCCTTCGCTCCCGTACCGCGCGAACGTATGCAAATCGAATCCCGCCCCATCGACCGGCGTTTGATCGATCTTGAAGTCGCCCGTATGAATGATGACGCCCATCGGCGTCCGCACCGCCAGCGCTACACAATCAATCGTACTGTGCGTAACGGGAATAAATTCAATTTCGTACGGTCCGATCTCCACCAAACGCCCGGGCAGCACTTCGCGCAGAGTCGTCGAATCAAGAAGGTTTGCTTCTTCAAGCCTTTTCTTCACCAGCGCCAGCGTGAAGCGCGTCCCGTAAACCGGCACGTTCAAGTCGCGCAAAATATAAGCAAGCGCGCCGATGTGGTCTTCGTGCCCGTGTGTGAGGACGATGGCTCGCACGTGCTGGCGATTCTGTTTTAGATACGTGATGTCGGGAATGACAAGATCCACGCCCAGTAGTTCCGATTCCGGGAACATCATGCCCGCGTCGATGACGATGATATCGTCGCCGAAACGCAACACCATCATGTTCATTCCAAATTCGCCGAGACCGCCGAGGGGGATTGCCAGTAGGGACTGCGTAGACTTACTCAAAAAAGGTTTTCTCCATCTAACTCAATACATTTTATAAACGAGGTCATCTTCGTGATGTGCGTTTGAATCGTATCACAGTGCGCTGGTGCGCGCCCGTTGCGGCAACCCAACCTAGCGATCGCTGGGGCTGAAGAGATGCGCGATGGCCACAAGAATTACGGCGCCAAGCGTGGCGGCAGCAAGCGAGTACCAGAAGCCGCCTCCGAAAATGCCGATCTTCACAAAAATCCAGCCGCCGATGAACGAGCCAACGATTCCAAGAATAATGTCCGTGATGCAGCCGAAGCCGCGGCCGCGCGCGATCTTTCCCGCCAGCCATCCCGCAATCAACCCCACGAGGATCCAGCTCCAAAAGCCGCTGGGAAGTGAGATCCAGATACCCTTTGTCTCAAAAAAAGTACTTAGCAAATTGGCAGACATGCAGCCTCCCAAGGAATATTCATTTGTAACTGGGCATTAGATAAGGAGAGTCTATCAGATGGGTTGCTGCTGGGTCATGCAGTGCAGCGTCCCGAGCCCCAGCACCAGGTCGCGGCACGCGATCCCGACAACTTCGCGAGCAGGGAATAGCCTCGCCAGAGTCGTGAGGGCAATGCGGTCGTTCGGGTCATTAAACGTCGGGACAATCACAATTTTATTGGCGATGTAGAAATTAGCGTAGCTGGCGGGAAGTCTCTGCCCGTCGAAATATACTGGCGAGGGCATGGGCAGAGTTTCCACGCGCAACGGTTTGCCGCCCTGATCCTTCATGCTTTTCAGGAGCGAGAGATTTTCTTGCAGCGGAGCATAGTTGGCGTCTTTCGGATCGTCTTCCGCAATCGTAACCACCGTGGTCGGATCGACGAATCTGGAGAGATCGTCAACGTGGCCGTGCGTGTCATCACCCGCGATTCCGTTCTTTAGCCACAGGACATTTGTGACGCCGAAATAGTTCTTGAAGACTTCCACATAATCTTCTCGCGTGAACCCAGGATTGCGTTCCTGCGTTTCGCTCAGGAGGCATTCTTCCGTTGTGAGCAGCGTGCCGCGCCCGTTGACGTCGATGCTTCCGCCTTCCAGCACGACGCGCCGCCCTTTGTGCATTGGTTGCCAGACGCGGCGTTTCAACTTCTTGTTTGCCGCCGCTACCACAAGCGCATCCTTCTTGTGATTGTCGTACTTCGCCCATCCATTGAACCGCCAATTCGTGTAAGCGACTTCGCCCGCGTCATTCTTCACGCAGATCGGCCCGGAATCGCGCATCCATCCGCGATCGGTTGGAACTTGAAAAAAGTCTACAGCCTCCAGATTCGCTCCAGCCTTCTTTAGGATGTTGCGCACGCGCGTTTCCGCGTCGCGATTTTCCACCAGGAGATACACTCGCTCGAATCGCGACAAATGCCTCACGATTTCCGCGAACGCCCACGGAATCGGAGAAAATTTGCCGGGCCAGTCCGTCAGCTCGTGGGGCCATCCGAGCCAGGTGGCTTCGTGCGTTTCCCATTCGGCGGGCATTTTGAAGCCAAGAGCGTGCGGAGTTGAGTTTGTCATCGAAGAAAAGAATTTAACACAGAGAGCTCGGAGGGCACAGAGAGCTCAGAGAAGTGAAATTCATTCGCCAAGCCACCGGTTAAGAATCGGCTGGTAAGCGTCGATCCGGCGATCCCGCAAGAAGGGCCAGTTGCGCCGCGTCTCTTCGCTTTGCGCAGGGTCGCATTCAACCACCAGGATTTCTTCCTTGTCGTTCGAGGCTTCCGAAAGGATTCTCCCGAATGGATCGGCAACGAACGAATTCCCCCAGAATTCTAGCCCCGCGTCACCTGTTTCCGGCTTGCCTTCGTAGCCGACACGATTCACTACGGCGACGTACACTCCATTGGCGATAGCGTGCGCACGTTGGATGGTCCGCCATGCGTCCAATTGTGCCGCCCCGAATTGTGCCTTCTCGTGCGGATGCCAGCCGATGCTTGTCGGATAGAAAATCACCTGCGCGCCTTGCAGCGCGGTTAGCCGTGAACCTTCCGGATACCATTGGTCCCAGCAGATCTGCACTCCGACGCGTCCGTAAGCGGTATCAAAATTCGGGAACCCCAAATCTCCTGGAGTGAAATAAAACTTTTCGTAATAGAGCGGATCATCCGGAATGTGCATCTTGCGGTATTTGCCGAGAAGCGAGCCATCCGCGTCGATCACCGCGCACGTGTTGTGGTAAACCCCAGCCGCTCGCCGTTCGAATAGGGAAGCGACAATCACTACCTTCTTTTCCGTGGCGACCTTCGCGAGGGCTTCCGTCGCCGGTCCCGGAATCGGCTCGGCGAGATTGAACAAATCCGCATCTTCCGTTCGGCAGAAATACTCTCCGCGAAAAAGCTCATCCATGCAGATGATTTGCGCGCCGCGCGCCGCCGCGTCGCCGATTTTCTCGATCGCCCTCGAAAGATTTTCTTCCGCATTCTTCGTGCTGCTCATCTGCACGAGGCCGATTGTGAATTTCTTTGTCATAAAATTTAGTTTATCATGCTCGTGCAAACATTTTTTGTTGCGTTTTGTTCTTTCCTTCGGGCCATATTTGTAATATCAATCATTACGAAAAGAAATTGTTACGGCGTGGTGTGAGCTTCTGAAACAAAAAAGTAACAGAAGTTGAGGAGAGATGATGGCAAAGCGGCAAGAAAAGACGGTCACGGGGCGCGTACTGCACGATCCGGTCAAGGATAAGTTGCGGCCGATGTTTCCGATTGATCTGTCGAAATGCCGCACCATCGACGAGTTGGTTCGCGCGATGGGCAACACCGCGTTCACTGGCCGCCAAATCGGTGACGCTGCCGACGTTTTGGAAACGATGGCGCGCGATAAAGATTGTTTCGTCGTGATGACGCTTTCCGGGGCGCTGACCGTCGCCAAAATGGGCTTTGTCTTTTGCGATTTGATCGAGAGCGGCTTGGTCAAAGCGGTCGTTTCTACTGGCGCGCTGATGGCTCACGGGTTAGTGGAAGCAACGGGGCACTCGCATTTCCGCTATGACCCGAAAATGGACGATAAGGAACTGTTCCACGCGGGTTACAATCGCGTTTACGATTCGCTCGAGCCGGAAGTAAACCTTGATCACGTCGAGGAAGTGATGGACGACGTCCTCTCCAATTGGGACGCGGAAGAAGTTGCTTGTAGCTGGAAAATTCACCGCAAGATTGGCGAAACGCTCCATAAACAAGGAGCAGGGCGGGGAATTCTGAAGTCCGCTTACGAGCATAACGTTCCTGTATTTGTCCCTGCCTTCAGCGATTCGGAGTTAGGTATTGATTTTGCCCTGCAAAAAATCGCCCGCCTCCAGGAAAAGAAGCCTTTGCTTCGGTTCGATCCTTTTGAGGATTTCGAGAAATTTGCGGATACGATGCTCGCGACAAAGCGCATGGGACTCTTCACCGTCGGTGGAGGCGTACCGCGCAATTGGTCGCAACAGTTTGGCGTGTACGCCGAATTGCTCGCGCGTCGCGGCTACAAAAAAATTCCCCTCAAGCGCTACAACTATGGCGTTCGCATTTGTCCCGAGCCTGTGCATTGGGGCGGCTTGAGCGGCAGCACGTACACGGAAGCTGTTTCGTGGGGAAAATTTGTCCCGCCGGAAGAGGGCGGAAAATTCGCCGAAGTGTTTGATGACGCGACGGTGGCTTTGCCGTTGATTGTTGGCGCGGTGCTCGACCGCATCGGGTATTTCAAGCGCGAGAAGTAGACGGCCGCGAACATGAAGGCCGAAGCAGAGGGCAGCAAGCAAGGCGGTGCGGCGTGATCTTCAAGCAATTCTATTTGAACTGTCTAGCCCATGCTTCCTATCTTATCGGCGACGAGACGACGGGCACCGCGGTCGTCGTCGATCCGCAACGCGACATCGATCGCTATCTTGAATTTGCCGCTGAACACAAACTCAACATCAAGCATGTGATCTTGACGCACTTGCACGCCGATTTTGTGGCAGGGCATCTGGAGCTTCGAGATCGCGTCGGCGCCACAATTTATCTTGGCGCCAAAGCGAAAGCAGAATACGCCCTTACTCCTCTCGGCGATGGAAGCGTCATTGAATTTGGCCGCGTGCGGTTGAAAGCTCTCGAAACTCCGGGCCACACTCCGGAATCGATTTCCATTCTTGTCTTTGATCTGAACCGAAGCGAGAGTGAACCCATCGCGGTCTTGACGGGAGACACGCTGTTCGTCGGCGATGTGGGGCGGCCCGATCTTCGAGCTGCACTTGGCTGGTCCGCGAGTGACCTCGGCGCGTTGCTCTACGATTCTTTGCAATCCAAACTTCTTCCACTGCCCGATGCGAGCCTGGTTTATCCCGCGCACGGAGCGGGTTCGCTCTGCGGCAGAGCCATCAGCAAGGAGACAGTGTCCACGATCGGAGAACAGCGGCGAGTTAACTACGCACTGCAACCGATGACCAAGAAAGCCTTCATCGAGATGGTGACTGCCGACCAGCCCGACGCTCCGCCGTATTTTATTTACGATGCCGTGCTGAACAGCAAAGAGCGTCCAACTCTCACCGAGGCCCTTGAGCGCGAACTGAAGCCGCTGGAACTTGATGCCGTGCTGGCCTTGCAGTCTCAGGGCGCGCAAATCCTCGACACGCGCGAGCCGGAAGAGTTCGGCGCCGCCCATCTGGCAGGCAGCATCAACATCGGTCTCGGCGGGCAGTACGCAACCTGGGCCGGCACCGTGCTCGATCACACGCATCCCATAGTGATCATCGCCGCGCCGGGCCGGGAGAACGAATCCGCTGTTCGTTTGGGCCGCATCGGTTTCGACAATGTCGCCGGATATCTTCGCAACGGCCTGCAAAGCCTCGAAACAAGGCCGGAACTAATCGTCATTACGGAACGGCTCAGCTCACAGTTCGCGGCCGAACTCATGTCCGCGAAGCAGTCGCCGGTTGTGATCGACGTCCGCGCGCCACGTGAGCGGGAACAGAAACACATTGCCGGAAGCTTGAGCATTCCGCTGAATCATCTTTCGGAGCGCGTGCAGGAATTGCCGAAGGATCGGCCTCTACTTGTTTATTGCGCGGGAGGTTACCGTTCTTCGATTGCCGCTAGCCTGCTGCAGAATCACGGTTTCGACCATGTGAGCGAAATTGCTGGCGGGCTGGCGGCGTGGGAAGTTGCGAAGCAGCCGGTCGTCGCAGCGCACGCTTAGAAAGGAGGAAAATTGGCGAAGGCGAAGGAAGCGAAGAGCGCAAATGTGTACGACGTGCATCCCGGCGTGGCGATGGTGCAGAAGTGGGTTGCGGAGTTGAAGGATAAAACCGGGCGATCGCTCGAAGAATGGGTTGCGTTGGCGAAGAAAGAAGGTCCGAAAGAGGATAAGGCGCGGCGCGAATGGTTAAAGACGAAACATAAGTTTGGAACGAACAATGCGTGGTGGATTTCGGAGCGCGTGGATGGCAAGGGCGGGGAAGAAGATTCGCCGGAAGCGTATTTGAAGACGGCGGTCGTGTTCGTTGAGGATCAATACGCTGGCGCAAAAGAAAAATTGCGGCCGATTTACGAAGAGTTGCTGCGGTTGGGAAAATCGATGGGCACGGACGTGAAAGTATGTCCTTGCAAGACCATGGTTCCGCTGTATCGGGCGCATGTGTTTGCGCAAATCAAGCCGACTACTAATTCGCGGATTGATCTGGGTTTCGCCTTGACGCATTACAAAGGAAAATTGCCGAAGCGCATGATCGATACCGGCGGCTTGGCGAAAAAAGACCGGATTACGCACCGCATTCCGATTGAATCGATGGATGAAATCGATGCGGAAGTGAAGAAATGGCTGAAGACGGCTTACGAGTTAGACGAAAAATAAAAGAACAAAGAAAAAGAATTTACAGAGAGTGCTCTGAGGACGCAGAGGGCACGGAGAAGAAAAATGGCGAATCCGGGGATTCGCCATGGAAGAAAATCAAAAAACAAAAAGGGACGCGTTAGTCGTCTTCGCCGATGAGGATGGCGGCGCCGAGGACGGTAGTCCAGAGGCCGCGTTTGTCGCCTACGGCGGATTGCGTAACGTTCATGGTGCGAACGATTTTGTTGGAGATGCGGTAGACCTCTTTTTTTTCGTCGAAGCTCAAATCCGGATCGAATTCCACATTCAAAGTAGTGGCGAGCATTTCCGCAGCGAGCTCTTCGGCGTATTCGCCGGCAACTTCTTCGGTTTCGCCGAAGGAGTGATGCTCGGAAAGGTAGCCGTACATCAATTTATCGCTCGGCAGCGCCAATCCGATGCTGGCGGCGATGAGGCGATGCGCTTCCTTCGTGGAATTTTCGCTAATCACCGTGAAAGCCACCTGGCCGGGCTTAATGTGTTTCAAGCCTTCGCTACGGGAAATCAATTTACAGTTGGGCGGAAAAATCGAAGAGACGCGCACGATGTTGCATGCGGCGATTCCTGCATTGCGCAGGGCGAGCTCAAAGCTCGAAAGTCTTTCGCGATGTTTACCGACGCCTTTGGTGAGGAAGATCTTCTTCGCGACGAACGCCATGGTGCCGGGTTATGGTGCCTCCGTGAGTGGACTAACAGCGGAAAAATTTCCGCTGTGGAAAAATAACAAGAAGGTATTGCAGTGTCAAACGAATTCGCGGATTTCTTGGCGCGAGAGCGGGCGAAGATGAATAAATGATGACAGCGAGCCCCGCTCGAGCTCAGGAATCACGAGCGACGTGCTGGAGCAGCTTGCCGAGCGGCTTGCAAAGCGCGAGAACCTTTCCCAAATCGTCGGCGCTGAAGTCGGGTCCGGCAGCCATGGGATTAGGACCTTTGCGGCTGACTTGAATGACGCCGACGACTTTGTCGCCGGAAAGAATCGGAGCGCTGATCATCTTCTGGATGACGTCCGAGGTTTCGCCGCCGATTTTAACGCCTTCAAAAACGGTCGCGTGACGGACGCCGGCAAAATTATTGATGATGTCGGGGCGGCTTTCGCGCGCTGTTTTAGCGGCAATTGCGGAAGTGCTGGAAAGCGGAATAAAACCGACCTGCTTCAGCGATTCCGGGACGAGGAAGTGCAGGTGGCGCCAGCGCGTGGAGACGCCCATGAGGGCGACCTCATCGGTTTTGACGCCAAGATTTTTCGCGATGCGTTCGGCGATACCGGCCAGGGAAATCTGGGACGTTGAACTGGCGTCCGCATCGAGCGCATTGGCGATTCGTTCCAACTCCGAGGCAAGGCTGAGGCTAGTGGTCATGCGATGTCCGTTGGGAACGCGAAGGTTGCCAGGCGGGAGGGGCCGGGCGGATACCATCCGTCGTAACTTCATTTAAGCGAGAAAGTCTGTTGGGCGCAACGCATTTTCGAGGTTGGCGTGCCCGAGAAAAGAACAGGGGGGAAACAGCCAACGGCTCACAGCTAACAGCTAACAGCTCAAAGGCAAGAAACCACAGCCAAGAGGTCAGAGCCAAGAGGTCACGGCTTGCAGACTGGAGGCTCCGCCCCCCGCACCCGGGGTATCCAGAGAACCGTGAAGTAAACAGATGAAAGGATTTGGAGTGGCGGGCGCTGCTGTGCGCAACGCACGGCGAGCAGGGGCAAACCGCGAAAGGATCGACGGAGGCAAGGGCCCCCTGGGTTTTTGCGTAAGTGTTCATTCTAAAGATAGATAAAGTCCTTTGTTTTGATACACATTTGTAAGTATTCATTCTAAATAACTTGCTGGCCGTAAATTGCATCAAAATAGTGCAACAGGGATACTTCTTCGCAAGTGTTGTATGCAAAGGGCTTAAGGCCTGGAGGCGGATAACGCACAGGCGAGGGTGCCTGCGTTACCTAGAAACAAAAACGCCGGCAAGATGCCGGCGGTACGGAACTAATATGCAGAAATGCAACATATACACTAAAAGTAACGGTTTGTCAAGAAAAAAAATGGGGCAAAAAAATCGGAAAACGGGATCATGGCGGCCAAGATGGAGGCAGGGAGCGGGTGGTGACTCATTTTGATGAGGCCTTGTCATTGCCATGCAACGGGTTGACTTGCATCGGTGTTTTCAACTGCCTATACTGAATTGGCCGCGTGACGTGAGCGCTCCTCAGCATTGCATGCGGCGGAGAGGGCATGTCCGCTACGGCAAGCCAGCCAGAAACCGATTATCTTCTTCGCAAGCTGCATTCGTTGACCGGCATTATCCCCGTTGGCGCATTCCTGGCAGAACATTTTTGGTCAAATAGTTACGCGCTTGTGAGCGCTTCCCAGTACGACGCGAAATCGCTGGAGCTACAGACTATTCCGTTCCGCTTGGTGGTGGAATGGCTGTTCATCTTTATTCCGATGCTGTATCACGGCGGATATGGGATCTACGTTTGGCTGAGGGGAAAGTCGAACGTGTCCGCGTACCCCTGGGTGGGGAACTGGCTGTATACGACGCAGCGATACACCGGATTGATCGCGTTTGCGTACATCGGGTGGCATTTGTATACGGAGCGGTGGCTAACGCACGGCCGCTCGACGTACGCGGATGTGGAGGATTTGCTGCGAAATCCGTACGCGCTGACGTTTATGTTTGTCGGGGTGCTGGCGTCGTCGTTTCACCTCGGTGTGGGTATATGGAATTTCTTGTGTAAATGGGGACTGGCGGCGACAGTTCGTGCGCAGAAGGCGGCGGGAGCGTTGGGAGCGGCGGTGGGGTTTACATTTAGCCTGGTTGGCGTCTTAATCGTTTTGAGTTTTTGGTTGAACTGGCACCCATTTGATTTCTATCTAAAATGAGACAGCCGAAAATCATCGTAGTGGGCGGTGGTCTGGCCGGCCTGATGGCGACGATTCGCGTCGCGGAAGCGGGCGTGCCGGTGGATTTGTTTTCGATTGTGCCGGTGAAGCGGTCGCATTCGGTCTGTGCGCAGGGCGGAATCAACGCCGCGAAAAATCAGAAGGGCGAAGGCGACACCACCTGGAAGCACTTTGACGACACGATCTACGGCGGCGATTTTCTGGCGAACCAGTCGCTGGTGAAGCGCATGTGCGAGGCGGCTCCGGGAATTATCGATTTGCTGGACCGCATGGGCGTGATGTTCAACCGGACGTCGGAAGGATTGCTGGATTACCGGCGGTTCGGCGGCACGCTCTATAACCGCACGGCATTTGCGGGCGCCACGACGGGGCAGCAATTGCTTTACGCGTTGGATGAACAGGTGCGGAGGCACGAAGCAGACGGCCACGTGAAGAAATACGAAGGGCAAACGTTTTTGTCGGCGGTGATCGACGAAGGCGGCGTTTGCCGCGGGATTTGCGCCATGGACTTGCGGTCCATGGAGGTGAAGACTTACCCGGCGGACGCGGTGATTTTCTGTACGGGCGGAATTGGCGCGATTTTTGGGCGGTCCACGAATTCGGTGGTGTGCACGGGTTCGGCGCAGTCGGCGCTGTTTCAGCAGGGCGTGGATTACGCGAACGGCGAGTTTATTCAAGTGCATCCGACGGCGATCCCTGGTGAGGACAAGCTGCGGCTGATGAGCGAATCGGCGCGCGGCGAGGGCGGGCGGGTGTGGGTGCCCAGGAATCCGGCGGATACACGGCCTGCGAAGAGCGTTCCCGAAGGCGAACGTTTTTATTTTCTCGAGGAGTGGTATCCGAAGTACGGAAACCTCGTGCCGCGGGATATAGCGACGCGAGCGATTCACCGGATTGTGTATCAAGAAAAGCTGGGGATACGAGGGCAGGCGGCGGTCTATCTAGACGTCACGCACATTCCGCGCGAAACGCTGGATCGGAAGCTGGAAGGGATTCTGGAGATTTACGAAAAGTTTTTGGGAGTGGACCCGCGCGAAGAGCCGATGAAGGTGTTTCCGGCGATGCATTACACGATGGGCGGGATTTGGGTGAACGCGGAAGATCAGGCGACGAATGTTCCGGGGATATTTGCGGCGGGCGAATGCGAATACCAGTATCACGGAGCGAACCGGCTCGGTGCGAACTCGCTGGTATCGTGCATATTTGGCGGGGGACTGGCGGGGCCAGCGGCGGTGAAGTATGCGCGCAGCCTGCAGAGCGGCGCGGAATCGACGAGCTCGGCGGTTTATGAGAGCGAGCGCAAGCGGCAAGAAGAGAAGAACCAGGCGCTGATTTCTCCCGACGGCACGGAAAATCCGATGACGATCTGGCGCGAACTGGGCGAAGTGATGACGGAACACGTGACCGTTACGCGGATAAACAAGGGCCTGGAAGCGGCGCATACGAAACTGCAGGAGCTTCAGGAGCGGTACGGAAGAATCAATTTGAGCGACCGGACGCGGTGGTCCAACCAGACGCTGAATTTTGCGCGAGAGCTGGGGAATATGTTGGTGCTGGCGCGAGTGGTGACGCTTGGGGCGCTGCAACGGAACGAGTCGCGCGGGGCACACTATAAACCGGATTTCCCGGAGCGCGATGACGCGAATTGGTTGAAGACGACGCGGGCGAAGTGGGTGAATGGCGAGATTCAATTGAGTTATGAGGCGGTGGATATTTCGCAGATACCGCCGAGGGCGAGGCGGTACGATGCGGCGAAGTAGGGCGCGAAATTGCAGGATTACCCGAGGATTTTATGCCTGAGGCGCAAAAAGAGGTAATCGTTCGCGTGAAGCGGCAGGTTAGTCCGAAGGGGACGCCTTATTGGGAAGAGTTTGCGCTGCCGTGGCGCCCGGCGATGAACGTGATTATTTGCTTGCGGGACATCGCGGAGAATCCCGTCACGCGCGACGGCACGAAAACCACACCGGTCAGTTACGATTCGAACTGCTTAGAGGAAGTTTGCGGTTCGTGCGCGATGCTGGTGAATGGCAAGGCGCGGATGGCGTGTTCGGCGCTGGTGGATAAGCTGGAGCAGCCGATCAGCATTGCGCCCTTGTCGAAGTTTCCAGTGATCCGCGATCTGGCGGTGGACCGCCAATTCATGTTTGAGAGTTTGAAGCGCGTGAAGGGCTGGATTCCCATCGACGGGACATACGATCTTGGCGAAGGGCCACGTATGGCGCCAGAGACGCAGGAGAAGGCGTATCCGCTCTCGCGCTGCATTTCGTGCGGCAGCTGCCTAGAAGTTTGCCCGCAGGTGAATGACAACAACCAATTCATAGGCGCCGCGATTATCAGCCAGGTGCGGCTGTTCAACATGCATCCCACGGGCGCGATGCATGCGAAAGAGCGCATTACGGCGTTGATGGAGCCCGGCGGCATTCAGGACTGCGCGAACGCCCAAAATTGCGTGAAAGCTTGCCCGAAAGATATTCCCCTTACCGAATCGATCGCCGAAATGAACCGCCAAGCGTGGAAACAAGCGCTGATTGGCTGGCTAATAGGGTAGAATCTCGCCACACCTTTTTCCTTGGAGGAATACATGCGTTTTGTGCGCGTCTCGCTGTTGGCCTGTTTGGTGGCTTCCGGAATTTTGATGATGCAGGTGGCGACGGGCGACGACATCGCCGAACGGGCGAAGAAGCTGCATTTTTCGTCGATCGTTCTGGATACGCACGACGACACGACGCAGCGGTTCTTTTCAAAGACGTTCGATATCGGCAAGCGCAACCCCGACGGGCACATCGACATTCCGCGGATGCGCGAAGGCGGGATGAACGCGATTTTCTTTTCCATCTGGATCGACGGGCGGATCATGGGCCCGCCAGCGGTGCAGAAGGCGCTGGATCAGATTGACGCGGTCCACGAAAACGTAAACAAGTATTCGAAGGATTTTGCATTTTGCCGCACGGCGGAAGAAGTCCGGCGCGCGCACGCGCAGGGGAAGATCGCGGCGCTGATCGGCGTCGAGGGCGGGCACATGATCGGCAACGATATCCGCGTGGTGCGCATGTTCGGCGATCTGGGCGTGCGCTACATGACGCTCTCGCATTTTTACAATGACGAGTGGGCGGATTCGTCGACGGATAAGCCGGTGCACAACGGGCTGACGGATTTCGGCAAGGAGATCGTGCGCGAAATGAACCGGCAGGGAATCATGGTGGACATTTCGCACGTTTCGGATAAGACGTTTTACGATGCGCTGGAAGTGAGCAAGGCGCCGCTGATAGCTTCGCATTCCTCCTGCCGGGCGCTGTGCAATCATCCGCGCGATATGTCCGACGACATGATCAAGGCGCTGGCCGCGAAGGGCGGCGTCATCCAGATCAATTATGAAAAGAGTTTTATCGATCAGGCCTATAAAGATGCGCAGGATAAATTGTCCGGCGGCGTTGTGGCGATGATGGACACGCTGAAGAAAGAATGCGGCGACAACGAAGAGTGCTTGAACAAAAAGATGAATGAGATGGCTGAAAAAGCGACGGCCGAAGGGAAGCTTCCGCACGTCAGCTGGGAACGGATCATCGATCATATCGATCATGCCGTGAAGCTTGGTGGGGGCCGATCACGTGGGGCTGGGATCCGATTTTGACGGCGCCAACATGCCGGAGGGCATGGACGATTGCACGCATCTGCCGCAGATTACTGAGGCGCTGATGCGCAAAGGCTACAGCGACAGCGATATCCGCAAGATTCTGGGCGGCAACCTGCTGCGCGTGATGGAGCAGACCGAGAAGGTCAGCCACGAAATGCAAGCCGCGCAATAACGAAATGAAAAGAATGGGAGTGCGGAAGACGGTTCTGGTGGCCGGGACGTGTCTTTTTGCGGGAGTGGTGCTGGCGGGGGCGATGGCGGCGGACGGAATTTCAGAACGGGCGAAGCGGTTGCATTTTTCTTCCCTGGTGATCGATACCCACGACGATACGACGCAACGATTTCTGGATGGCGGCTTCGATTTGGGCGCGCGGAATGCGCTCGGGAGCATCGATATTCCGCGGATGAAAGAGGGTGGGCTCGGGGCGATCTTCTTTTCGATCTGGATGCCGAGCAAAATTACGGGGCCGGAGGCGGTGAAGCGGGCGATGGACCAAATTGATGCGGTGCGGGAGCAGGTTGGCAAGTGTTCGAACGATATTGTGCTGGTGACGACCGCGGAGGGGATTCGCGAGGCGCACGCGCATGGAAAAATTGCGGCATTGATCGGTGTTGAAGGCGGGCACATGATCGCGAGCGACCTCGGGGTATTGCGGAGTTATGCGGCGCTGGGGGCGCGGTACATGACGCTGACGCATAGCGGCAACGCGGAGTGGGCGGATTCTTCGACGGCGAAGGCGGAGCACAACGGGCTGACGGATTTTGGCAAGGACGTGGTGCGCGAGATGAATCGGCTGGGGATGATTGTGGACATCTCGCACGTCAGCGACAAGACCTTCGCGGACGTTCTGGCGGTCAGCAAGGCGCCGGTGTTTGCGTCGCACTCGAATTGCCGAGCGATTTGCGATGCGCCGCGAAATATGACGGACGATATGATTCGCGCGCTGGCGGCGAAAGGCGGCGTGATTCAGATTAATTATCACGTGGGATTCTTGAGCCAGGAGTTTCGCAACGCGGAAAAGGCGCATCCCGAATGGGAGAAGGCAATTGCTCTGGAAATTCAGAAGCGATGCGGGGAGCGGGAAGGCTGCCAGTTGATTGAAGGCGACCGCATTACGCGAGAGTATGTTTTGCGCGGCGATTTGCCGCGGGTGGAGTGGACTAAAATTATCGAGCATATCGACCACGCGGTGAAGGTGGCGGGCATCGATCATGTTGGGTTGGGCTCGGATTTCGATGGAGCGAATATGCCTTTCGGCATGGAAGATGTAAGCATGCTCCCGAAGATTACGAACGCATTGCTGGAAAAAGGATATTCGGAGAGTGACGTAAAGAAGATTCTCGGCGAGAATACGCTTAGGCTGATGGCGGAGGTCGAGCGGGTCAGCAGCGGGTTGAAGGCAGCGAAGTAGGAGCAGACGCCGCCGTTCGAACTGAGGTTACACAACAAAAAGTGGAGAGGGAAAGCGATGCGTAAATTCGGATGGATGATGTGCGCGGCGATACTGTTGTTTGCGGCGGGGACTTGCAACGAGGCACGCGCGCAAGATAAGCCGGCGACGACTCCGCCGAAAACAGGGGCAGGGTCCACACCGGCTCACAAACCGGCGGTGGCAAGTCCTTATGATCGCGCGCTGCTGCGGCCCGCGTTGCTCACTGCGAAGGCGCCCGCGACATACCAGGTGAAATTCACGACGACGAAAGGTGATTTCACGATCAGCGTTACGCGAGCATGGGCGCCGCTTGGAGCGGACCGCTTCTACAATTTAGTGCGTCATCATTTTTATGACAACACGAGTTTCTTCCGCGTGCTGCACGGATTTGTGGTGCAGTGGGGCATCAGCGCGTATCCCCCCGTATCGGCGGCGTGGTCGCACGCGCCTATAAAGGATGATCCGGTCGTGCAGAGTAACCTCCGCGGGTACATCACCTACGCGATGGGCGGGGCGGACACGCGAACGACGCAGGTGTTCGTCAATCTGGTGGATAACAAGCGGCTGGACGGGATGGGCTTTTCGGCGTTTGGCCAAGTGACGGAGGGGATGGACGTGGTCGAAGCGCTCTATGCGGGATATGGCGAGGGCGCGCCGGACGGCCAGGGACCTGAGCAGGATAAGATTGAAAAGTTGGGGAAGTCTTATCTGGACAAGGGTTTCGACAAGCTGGACTCGATCAAGACGACGACTTTGATTCTGCCTCCGGGAGCTACGCCAGCGAAGCCCGCTGCGGCACCAAAGGCACCGGCAGGGGCAGCGCCGAAGCCATAGTTCCAGGCGACAAATTCTTTGATTACTTTTTTGAATGTGCCGCATCTAAACTTTCGTGAGGGTCTTCTTTTGACTTAAGAGGAGACGCGAGGTACTCTCAGCTTTCATGATGACCTATTGCCAGACCACATGTTGTCCGTGCGCGCGCAAGGCTGCGTGTCGTATGACACCCATCTCTGGCCAGGGGAGTTTCCGGACTTAACTGTAATCTAAGCTTTAGGTTCCGAAGCCCACGTTGCCAGAGGTACAGGCACCGTGGGTTTTTTGTTTTTCGGTCACGTTTTTGGGACAGGTGAATCATCCATGGGCGAAGCGAAAGAAACCAAAGCGCAGCGCATCGAGCGGTTGAAGCGCGCGAAGAATGCATGGGAGCACCTCGACGAAATTCGCGCATTTGCGCGCGATGGCTTTGCTTCGATTCCGCCGGAGTGGATTGGCACGTATTTCCGGACGTGGGGCGTTTACACGCAAGGAGACGGTTTGGGAGTGGTCGGCGGCGCGGGCGGCGAGGGCAAGGCCGTGCCGTACTTCATGGTACGCATTCGCATCCCAAACGGTTTGCTGCGCAGCGACCAGGTACGCGCTGTTGCGGACATCGCTGAGAGGCACGCGCGAAGTGTGGCCGACATCACGGTCAGGCAGAATTTTCAGCTTCACTGGGTGACTATCGAATCGCTCCCCGAAGTGCTTGAGACGCTCTGGCGGGCGGGCTTAACCACCACGGGGGCTTGCGGTGACGTGGCTCGCAATATCACTGGTTGCCCCGTCGCAGGGCTGGATGCCCATGAAATTGTGGACGCTTCGCCGCTGGCACTGGCCATCGATCGCGAACTTGGAGGCGCCGCAGCGTTCTACAATCTTCCGCGCAAATTCAAAATTTCCATAACGGGATGCAGCAACTGGTGCTCCTACCCGGAAATCAATGATGTCTCGCTGACCGCTGTGCGCCGAAAGCGGCGCGCTGCCACCGAGATTGGCTTCACATTACGGGTTGGCGGCGGCCTTTCCACCGATCCGCACATCGCCGAACGGCTGAACGCTTTCATCCAATGGGATCAAGTCATACCCGTCGCGCGCGGCGTCGCGGAAATTTTCCGCGCCAGCGAATCGCTCCGCCAGAGCAGGGAAAAAGCTCGCCTCAAGTTTCTCTTCCTCCAGCAGGGTTGGACCGCCGAGAGTTTTTTGGATGAGTTGCAGCGAAAGATTGGATTTTCGCTGGATTCAGCCGAGCCTGAAGATGTTCCTATAGATACTCATCGCGATCACGTTGGGGTTCATGCGCAAAAACAAGAGGGTCTCGCTTACGTGGGTGCCTCCGTGCTTGGTGGGCGCATCACGCCCCATCAACTTCGTACTGCTGCTGCCGCGGCCGATCGCTACGCCGACGGCCACATCCGCACCACGACCATGCAAAACCTGCTGATTGTTAACGTCCCGCTGCGCGACTCAACAGCAGTCGCCCGTGAGCTTGAAGTTGCTGCCCTGCAGGTGCAGGCCTCGGTCTTCGCACGCGGGACCGTGGCCTGCACGGGCTCTGAATTCTGCAAATTGGCCCTCACGGAAACCAAAGGCTTCGCAGAGTGGCTTACCCGCGAACTTGAAGAGCGCCTTCCCGACTTCCACGAGCAGCTTCGCCTCAACATCACCGGCTGCCCGAATAGTTGCGGCCAGCACTGGATCGCCGACATCGGCATCGAAGGCAAGAAGACTAAAGTCGACGGCCGCATGGTGGACGCCTATTACTTCTGCATTGGAGGAGGCGTCGGCCAGTTTGCTTCCATCGCCCGGCCGGTTGGTTTTCGCTGCGCCGCGACAGAAGTTCCGGATGCGATTGAGCGACTCCTGGCCGGATTCAACATGCGGCGCGAGCACGGCGAAAATTTGCGGCAGTTTTTCGCACGTCACTCGAACGAAGAAATTCGCGCGATTCTTGCCGGCGATTATGTCGAACCGGTGGAACGCGATCTTGCGCTGGGGCCGGTTCCTCAGGGAGTCGAGGGCTAAATCATGAGCCTCTTTCCTATTTTTGTGAAGTTGGAGGGGCGCCTGATTGTTGTGGTTGGCGGCGGCGCCATCGCCGAAGGAAAGATTCCAGGAGCGCTGGCCGCGGGGGCGCGCATACGCTTGGTCGCGCCATCCATCACGCCGCAAATTGCGGAATGGGTGCACTTCGGGAAAATTGATTGGCTGCCAAAGGAATTTGAGGCTGCGGATTTGCAGGGTGCTTTTTTGGCGATTGCGGCGACGTCGGCACCAGGCGTGAATGGAGCGGTCTTCCGCGAGGCGGAAGCGCGAGGAATATTGTGCAACGCGGTCGACGACATCGAACACTGCCATTTTTACTATGGAGCCGTCGTGCAGCGCGGCGATCTGCAGATTGCGATCTCTACGAATGGGAAGAGCCCGGCGCTGGCGCAACGGCTTCGAAAAGAATTTGAAGTGGAATTTGGCCCTGAATACGAAGCGTGGCTGCAATGGCTCGGATCGGCGCGCGATGCGTTGCGAGCGACTGACCCGAAATCGGAGACCACGAAGAAATTACTCCGCGAGTTGGCGAGCCGGCCCATGTTCGAGGAATTTCTTCGCCGCTCGAAACAACAACCCCGGCGACGAGGAGCAGCGTGATGGGCAAGGTCTATCTCATCGGTGCGGGTCCGGGCGATCCGGAGCTGTTGACTCTAAAAGCGGCGCGGCTTCTTGCGTCAGCGAATGTCGTGTTGCATGACGCTCTCGTGAGCCGCGAAATTCTGGAGCGAGTTTCGCCAGGTGCGATCATCGTAGACGTCGGCAAACGCTACGGCAAAAAGCTTCTCACCCAGGGCGAAATCAACGCGCTTCTTGTGAGCTACGCCGCTTCGCATGAAGTGGTCGTGCGCCTGAAGGGCGGGGACCCGTCGATTTTTGGGCGAGCGGGGGAAGAACTGGGAGCCCTGCGCAGAGCCAACGTGGAATTCGAAATTGTTCCCGGCGTAACCGCCGCATTAAGCGCCGCCGCCGCCGCCGGTATTTCGCTCACTGATCGCCGCATCGCCTCGCAAGTCTTGCTGACAACATTCTCGCGCGGCGCCGATGGCAACGCGATGGAGTGGGGATGCCTTACGCCGGCGACAACGCTGGTTCTCTACATGCCAGGCCCTGATTACGCCGAAGTGTCGCGCCAGCTCGTCGATGCTGGTCTTCCCGTTGATCTTCCGTGCGCTATCGTCTCTGGAATTTCCGGCGCGGAGCAGAGCATTCGTGCAACCAGTGTCGGCGCACTCGCTGCGGAAGCTAAGCTTCCGGCCCCCGCGCTCATGATTGTCGGACGCGTTGCCACTCAGCAAATTCGAGAAACGGCCGACGCCTTTTGGTGCGGGAAACGAGACGGATTCCCCGTTCCATCCATTTCCGTAAGTTAGTCAGGAGAGAAAGAAATGAGCACCGAAGAGAATGCAGTACAAGGGGAAAAACCGTGGCGGCTGTCGCTCGATAGCTGGGCTGTGGTAGTCGCGCTGCTCGCGGCGCTTCTGGTTCGCGCCGGAGTTTTCAAACACATCCCGTGGTGATCGATAAGCAGACAAAACGCTAGGAGAACAAGGAAAAAACATGGCAGACGCAGTCGTACTTCCGCAAGTGCAGCCGGTCCAACCGGCGCTCCGTTTTCTTCGCATCATTCCCGGCGTGCTTTTGCTCGCAGCCATCGGCTACGCAGGCAAACTCCTTGAGCAAAACGTCGGCAAATATGCGAAAGCCCATCATTGGGTCTTTCCGAACATCGAATATGTCCTCTGGGCCATTCTGCTGGGGCTGATCATTTCCAATACGATCGGCGTTCCGGAAATCTTCCGCAGCGGCGTGGCAACCTACGAGTTTTGGCTCAAGGCGGGCATCGTTCTGCTTGGCTCACGCTTTTTGCTGGGAGATATTCTGAAGCTCGGCGGCGTGAGTCTGCTGCTCGTGGCAGTTGAGATCGTCGGCTCGCTCGCGTTCATGACGTTGCTCGGCCGCCTCTTTAAGTTGAAGCCGAAGTTGACAACGCTTCTCGCCGTTGGCTCGGCCGTGTGCGGCGTCAGCGCCATTATCGCGACAAAAGGCGCGATTGATGCCGACGATGAAGATTCTTCCTTCTCAATCGCCGCCATTCTCGCGCTTGGCGCGTTCGCGCTCTTCACGTTTCCTGTGATTGGCCACTATCTGCATTTGGGCGACCGCGCGTACGGCATCTGGGCCGGCCTTGCGGTTGACAACACTGCCGAAGCCACCGCCGCCGGTGCGTTGTATTCGGACGCCGCCGGCAAGCTGGCCGTGCTCGTGAAGTCCACGCGCAACGCCATGATTGGCTTCGTCGTGCTCGCCTACGCCATCTACTGGGCCAGTCAAGGCCAAGCCAAAGCTGTTGGCAACAAAGCTGCGTTTCTGTGGCAGAAATTCCCCAAGTTCGTCCTAGGCTTCCTGCTCATTTCCGTGCTTGCCACCTATTCGTTTTTCAACAAAGACCAGGTCGGCGCGCTTGCCAATCTCTCGCGCTGGGCATTTCTACTGACGTTCGCCGGTGTCGGCCTCCGCACGAATTTCCGCGACATGCGCAAACAAGGCCTCCGGCCGTTCGCCGTAGGGGCCATCGGCGAAGTTGCCATCGCGGTATTCACTTTAGGTTTGGTGGTTGGAGCCGAGAAATTGTTCGGTTTTTAATCGACCAGAGCACAAAAAATGGGGCGCGGTGATGGTCACTCTGATTTTCCAAGCGATTCCCACGCCCCTGATTTTTTCGTCCCGACGAACTTATAGTCCGAGAACGTTGACTAATTCCCTTACGGATGCGGAAGATTTCTGCAGCGCCGCGTTTTCTTCCGCCGTCAGCTTGATTTGAATAATTTCCTCAGCGCCGCCAGCGAACCAAGCTTCACAGGCACACCGACAAATAGTCCTTTTATTCCGTACTCGCCATCCAAATACACGGCGCAGGGCAGGATTTTCTTTTTGTCTTTCAAAATAGCTTCCACCATCTCAACAGCCGCCGCTGACGGCGCATAATAAGCCGAGCCTGTCTTCAGAAGGTTGACAATCTCCGCCCCGCCCTTCCGCGTTCGCTCCACGATCGCGTCGATGCGTTCCTTCGGCAGCAGATCAGGGAGGGGAATTCCCGCCACGGTCGAATACCGCGGCAGCGGCACCATGTCGTCGCCATGCCCGCCCAGCACGAACGAATGCACGTTCTCCACGCTGACCTTGCACTCCGTGGCCACAAACGAGCTCATCCGCGCCGAGTCCAGCACTCCCGCCATCCCCAGCACGCGATTCTTCGGGAAGCCGCTCACTTTGAACGCCGCCTGCGCCATCGCGTCCAGCGGATTCGTCACCACGATGATGATGCAGTTCGGTGAATGCTTCACGACCTGCTCGACCACCGCCTTCACCACGTCATAGTTCGCCTTCAGCAAATCGTCCCGGCTCATCCCCGGTTTGCGCGGAAATCCTGCCGTAATCACCACGACATCGCTTCCCGCCGTCCCGCTATAGTCGCCGGTAGCCGTCGAAATGCCCGCCGCCCGCGCATCCGTCCGCGTAATCGGCCCCGACTCCAGCATATCCAGCGCCTTGCCAGCCGGTGGCCCATCCAAAATGTCTGTTAGCACCACATCCGCCAGCTCCAAATCCACAATCCGCTGCGCCGTAGTCGATCCCACAAACCCGCCGCCCACCACCGTCACTTTTTTTCTGCTCATCCCTCTCCTCGTTTTTCTGGAATTTCTCTGCGCGAACTCAGCGTACTCTGCGTCTCTACGTTATCTTTTTCTTAGTTTTTGATTCTTACCGCGCTACAGCAGTAGCCGACATATTCTCGATAATCGCTGTCGCAAATGCCGCCGTCCCAACTTTGGTGGCACCCGGCATCAGGCGTTCCAAATCGTATGTCACGCGCTTTTGCTGAATCGTTCGCGCAATCCCGTCCTCGATCAACTGGGCCGCTTCCTTCCATCCCAAAAACTCAAACATCATCGCGCCCGACAGCATTACGGAACTTGGGTTGATCACATCCTTGTCCGCGTACTTCGGCGCCGTTCCATGGGTCGCCTCGAAAACGCCAAACCCATCGCCAATGTTGGACCCCGGCGCCATCCCCAGCCCACCGATCTGCGCCGCGCACGCATCCGAAAGATAGTCGCCGTTAAGATTCGGCGTGGCCAGAACGCTATACTCATCCGCGCGCAGCAAAACCTGCTGAAACACGGAATCCGCAATCCGGTCGTTAATCATCAATTTTTTCTTCCACTGCCCCTTGCCGTGCGTCGCACCAATGGAATCGAGCGTCTGCTTCACTTCGTCACAAATGGCTTTCGTAAACGCTGCCGTTGCCTGCTCCAACCCCGGCTCAATCATTGCCGCATTCTGCTCGACGGTCAGTCCCGGATTCTTGTCCAAATTATCGAGAATCCAGCTCTCGCGCTCGGTCACGGTCTCCGCACGGAATTCCTCTCGCGCCAGGTCATAACCCCAATCCCGGAACGCGCCTTCCGTAAATTTCTGAATGTTCCCCTTGTGCACGAGCGTTACGCTCTTCCTGCCGTGCGCCAGCGCATACTTGATCGCTCGCCGCACCAGTCGCTTCGTTCCCGTAGGCGAAATCGGCTTAATCCCCACGCCAGAATCCCAACGAATCTGCTTCTTACCGTCCTTCAGCATGACGTTATTTAGAAATTCCAGCAGTTGCTTCACTTCGGGCGTTCCCGACTTCCACTCAATCCCGATGTACACATCTTCCGTATTCTCTCGAAAGATAACGATGTCCATCTTTTCCGGGCTCTTCACAGGAGAGGGAACTCCCGCGTAATACCGGACCGGCCGCTCGCAAGAATACAAATCCAAAATCTGTCGCAACGCCACATTCAAAGACCGAATCCCCCCACCTACCGGCGTCGTCAGCGGCCCCTTGATCGCCACTCGAAAATCGCGAATGGCATCAACTGTCTCGGTCGGCAGCCATTCTTTGTACGTATTGAACGCTTTCTCTCCCGCAAATACCTCAAACCACGCCACCCTCCGCTTCCCGCCATACGCATGCTCGACAGCCGCGTCAAATACCCGCCGCGAGGCTTTCCAAATGTCGCGCCCCGTGCCGTCCCCTTCAATGAACGGAATGATCGGCGTGTCCGGAACCTGCAATTCGCCACCGCTATAGCCGATCCCCTTGCCGCCAACAGGAACAGACTGACCGTTATAGGTACTCTTCATGAGTGCATATCCCCCTGAATTGTCGAGCGCTTCCTGTTGGAATACCGAGTAGGAATCGTCTATTCTACGGATATCCGCCCGTCATCGCGAACCACAAAACATACCATATCGCGCGCAAACTCTGAAATGAGCAGCCAACTTGGCTCCTCAAAGTCTTAGGAACCTGCGGAGTTGCCAGCGTAAAGGGCTTTCGTGCTATATGCTTATCTTATGCGGCTGCGGGGTCCTCTTAAACGCGCAGCAAGGAGATCTACGAATGATGCTTGATTGGAATGAATACCAGAAAGAACTCGGAGCGAGAATCGGCGAACTAGCCAAGCTCAGCCCGGACACGGTGCGCGGTTACCAGACTTTAAGTGCCGCCAACTCAAAGACCGGCAAGCTTGACGAAAAGACTCGCCAGCTCATCTCGCTGGCCGTCGCGGTTACTACGCGTTGCGACGGTTGCATCACCTTCCACTCCGAAGCTGCACTTAAAGCTGGAGCCACCAAGGAGGAAATCTCCGAAGCTCTGGGCGTAGCGGTCGCCATGAACGCCGGCGCTGCCCTAGTCTTCTCCACCCGCGTCCTGGATGCTGTCGCTGCGCACACTGCCAAAGCCCAAGGCGCCTGACGTTCGCGCTGCGGACCTACATTCCTATCTTTTTTTCTTTGCGCTCGCTGCTTTGCCTGCTTTCGCAGGCTTTGCAGCTTTCGGAGCCCTTGGCCGGACGACCTCGCCAGCCCTCGTCCGGCTTGCTTGCATGGTGCCCTGTGTGGCAACCACATGCTTCGCCAGGTCCACGGTAAACGCATCCATGCTTGACGTAGCCTTGGTCGTTTCGTCGACGCCCAGCGACTCGCACAGAATCGATTTGGCGTCCACCGTCAGCCGCAAGAAGCCGTGCATCGTGTTGTTGAACACATTCAGCGTAAGCACGTTGCCCTTGGCGTCGTTGCCCGGAATACCAGGCTGCGGCACGACGCCGTTTTTTCCTTTGGTAGGATCGCTGAAATTCAGATAGCCGCCATTTCCGGCCACAACATAGGCTATCTGCCGTCCGTCCGATTTCATCACTCGCGTATAACGCTCGTAGAGATGCGCGTGGCCGGAGAGTACGATGTCGGGCCAAATATTTGCCGCTACGCAAGCGGCGTCGATCTGCGCAAGCATGGCTGGGCTCGGAAAGTGCGATTTGCTGACGGTGAACGGCGGATGATGGACTGCCAGCACCAATGCGAACGGGGCAGAGCCTTTCTGAGCGCGTTGCTCTGCCGCTGCCGTTAGTTGGTTTTGCAGGAACGTCAATTGTGCCGTTCCGGCGATCGCGTCGCTGATGACGCCTGTAGTCTCCCCCGTATTCGAATAAAGTCCGATGATTTTTAGAAATGGCGCGTTCAACGTGAAGTACACGCCGGGCTGCGTCATGGTCGTGCGCGAAAATCCCTTGGCCGCGGGGTCGTTCGTCGGCGCCTTCGAGCAGAAATTTTCGACGAATGGCGCCAGCGAAAAGGGAACTGGTTCAGCCTTAAAAAGCACGCCGTCGTGGTTTCCAGGAATGGCAAAAATCGGCGCGGCGTAGTCCCGATAAGGGTCGTAAAACTGGTCGTAGTAGTAGCGCTCCTGTCCGAAGTAATAGACGACATCGCCGAGGTGATAGAAAAAGGCGGGTCGCCGCGTTGCGAAAGTCTTCGAAGCGACATCGTCTGCCATCGCGTCCGCGACGGCGAACTGGTGCGAAGGTTCCTTAATTCCGCCCGTATCACCGGTGGAATGAAATACGATTTTGCCCGCGCTTTGAATTGCCTGAATCGTGCTCGCGTTCAGCACATCGCCGAGCGACATTACGGCAGGTGTTTTCGACGGCGCTGGGATCGGTTCAATGACTTGTTTTGCGACAATTTTGGAATCTGCTGCAACATCCTGCGGGTCGAACTCGTTGTAATTATCGGGGGAACGCTGGGGATTCGCAAAAGCATAGCCGGGACTGGCCATATTGTTTCCTCCTGTTGTGTGCTCCGAGGATACTTACGGGGTGCGCTAACCTACCACAACTTAGTTAACAGAACCATGAATACCCGGCGGGCGGCCTCCTCCTCAAACAAAAACGCCCTGGCCAAGGCCAAGGCGTTCCGTTCTCCTGAAATCAGTAGACTCGATGCTCTGGAGCGGAGCACAGAAACCTCTCCGGTTCTACCGGCACCTCTCTAAAACATATTCCAGAGGAACTGGTTATAAACTTCATGGTGATACTGCACTTCGGGCGCCTTCACAAATGTGCCCAAAAGCCGTGAGCAACGATCTGCCGAAGCCTGCTTCAAATCCGCATAGCGCCCCTTCACATCCCCGCCCAGCAGTTTAGTCGTCCATTCCGATTTCTTGAAATCCTCGAGCGCCGTGTAAATATTGTCGGGCAAATAGCGTTCGGCTTGCCGCAAATTCTTGATCTTCGCCGTTTCGCCATCAATGCCGGTCTTGAAAATCGAGTAGAGCACAAGATAAGGATTCGCGTCAGGCGCAACGGAGCGCACTTCGACGCGCATGCTCTTCTCATTGCCGATGGGGATGCGAATCATCGAGCCGCGGTCCACCGGCGACGCCTTAATCTGGTTCGGCGCCTCAAAGTGCGGGTCCAGGCGACGGTACGCGTTGACGCTGGCATTCAGCAGTAGGCAGGTATCGTTGCCGTGCGTCAGGATGCGATCCACGAACGCCCAGCCCGTCTTGCTGAGTTTTTCATCGCCCTTGGGATCCCAGAAAAGATTCTTGCCGTCTTTGCTGATGGAAACGTTGGTGTGCATGCCGTTGCCGTTCACGCCCACCACAGGTTTCGGCAAAAAGCACGCCGTCGTACCCATGCGCGTGGCAACCTGGCGGCAAATCAGTTTATAAAGCTGTATCTGGTCCGCCGCCTGCACCACTTCGCCGTAACCATAATTGATTTCGAATTGCGAAGGCGCGACCTCGGGGTGGTCTTTTTCGTTCTGAAAGCCCATCGCACGCTGCACTTCGGCCGTTGTGTCAATAAAAGTGCGCAGCGGATCGCCGGGAAGGGAATGGTAATAGCCGCCGGTATTCACATACTCAAACTTCCCCGTCTCATGGTAATGCCGTTCCGCATTTTCGCCCTTAAACAGGAATCCTTCGATTTCGTTTGCGGCGTTGAGGGTGTAGCCGTCCTTCTTGTGGAGCTCGCCGGCGTAGCCCTTCAAGACGCCACGAATATCCGCGCTATACGGCGAACCATCCTTATCAATGACCTCGCCGAAGACCAGCACCTTGCCGGAACCAAAGATGTCGGCGGGACCCCAGTAAAACGCGCCCCAGTCCATCGCCAAACGCAGGTCGCTTTCGCGCTGTGCCGTAAATCCGCGAATGGAAGATCCGTCGAACGTCAGGTTGTCCCAGCTGTTGATCAGAAACTTTTTGTCATAGTCCAACATGTGCAGTCGGCCTTCGAGGTCGCTGAACAGCACTGTCACGGCCTTGATCCGCTTCTCGTCCGTCAAATACTTGATCCGGTCTTCCTGCACTTTATGCGCGGCGACGCGGTTTTTGCGCTGCTCTTTCGCCTTCAGATTCAACTCTTCTAATTCGTCGTAGGAAAGAGCAAGGAAATTACGCAGTTCGTTCGACATGAATCTCCTCAAAATGAGATGAAATTGGATGTTGCAGCGAGATGCGGCGTACACAGGCGCTAACCATCGGCCCGTAGGTTAGCGCGGCGGTCTTGTGACCGTCAAATCGAAAAATCATTTTGCCCCATCGAAAAAATGAATGGAGAACCGGACAATTTGTCTCTTTGCATGCCCGAAAACTGCGCTAGTCGTAATACTCCTGCCCGAGGTGCGTAATCAAATCCTCGCCCATCATCCACCGCAAAGTGTTTTTCAGCTTCATCGATTGAATGAACAGGTCATGTTCCGGGTAGAGCCCTGGAGCCGTCATTGGCGATTTAAAGTAGAAGCTCAGCCACTCCTGGATACCCTTCATCCCAGCGCGTTGTGCGAGGTCCAGGAAAAGTACGAGGTCCAAAACGAGCGGTGCTGCCAAAATCGAGTCCCGGCAGAGAAAGTCCACTTTGATCTGCATCGGATACCCGAGCCATCCGAAAATATCAATGTTGTCCCAGCCTTCTTTGTTGTCCCCGCGAGGCGGGTAGTAGTTGATGCGCACCTTGTGGTGCATCTTCCCGTACAGCATCGGATAGAGCTTCGGCTGCAGAATGTATTCCAGCACGCTGAGCTTGGATTCTTCCTTGGTCTTGAACGAACCGGGGTCTTCCAACACTTCACCGTCCCTATTTCCCAGAATGTTGGTGGAGAACCAGCCGTCCAGCCCCAGCATGCGCGCCTTGAATCCCGGCGCCAGAATCGTCTTCATCAACGTCTGGCCCGTCTTGAAGTCCTTGCCGCAGATGGGAACGCTATGCTCCATCGCCAGCTCTTGAATCGCCGGAATGTCCACCGTCAGGTTCGGCGCGCCATTTGCGAACGGCACTCCGCTCGTGATGGCCGCCCACGCATACAGCATCGAAGGCGCAATCGCCGGATGATTCGCTTTCATCGCCTCAATGAACTTCTCCGGCGTCGAATGCACCTCTTCCGGCTTAACAAACACTTCCGTCGACCCGCACCAGCACATCACCAGCCGCGAAACTCGCGAAGTCTTTCGATAATTTGCGATGTCTTCTTTGATCTTCAGAGCCAGCTCGTATTTATTCTTGCCCTTCTTGATGTTCGGGCCATCGAGCAATTTGACGAAGTCATGATCAAAAGCAGCCTTCATCGGCTTGATGCCGGAAAGGAAAGTCTTCACCTTTTCGAGGTCCTGCGGATTCAGCACGCCAGCGTTCGCCGCGGATTGGTAGGCATTGTCTTTGAAAATGTCCCAGCCACCGAACGTCAGGTCCTTCAATTCCGCCAGCGGAACAAACTTCTTGACCAGTGGCGAGCGCCCCTCGGTCCGCTTGCCCAGGCGAATGGTTCCCAGCTGAGTCAACGAGCCAACCGGCTGCGACTTGCCTTTGCGGACTAGTTCCACTCCAGCCATAAACGTAGTGCTGACGGCGCCCATGCCGGGGGTCAGAATCCCCAGTTTCCCCTTGGGGAGCACAATCTTTGCAGGCTTTTCCATGCAACTCCTCAGTCAAAATGATTTGTACGCAGACACACTCGGCAGCAGATGTGTATCCGCTGCTCAAACAAACCAGTAATGATGAGCGAAGAGAGGACGATTTGCAAATCAAGGCGGTTCTCGATGGTGGGTCGATTCCCGATTGCTTTTATTAGAACCTGGAATCTTCAGATCGCCTTAGCTCAACTTCTGTATTCGGGCGCTCTGTACCTTTGCTGACTTTGTCTGGCGAGCGGCAAATTTCTTTGCTTTTTCAAGATTAGTGAAGATTCTCCCAAAAAGATCCCCGTCCGAATAGGTTACGGTCACAAGGTAATGATGGTGCGTGCGTCGCTTTTCAATTTTGAATTCGATGACTTTTGCTCTCGCCACATGCCTCTCCAATCGCTGGTCAATGGATTACAACCTGCCCGACGGTACGACGAAGTTTGAGAGTATGTAGTAGTTCCTTGCTGTTTTCACAGTACATTTGTTTTTGGCTCCAGCTGAAACACCCATCCGCGCGGCATATCTTTGATATGGTGGCAAGCGCCCCGCGCCTAAATTTGATCGACGGCGCCTGCTTGACAGGGTTTCGGCGGCTGTAGATAATTTTGTTCTACGCTACCTGACGATCAAGAAATAATTGGCGAGACACGGAATGCCAAAGAAACAAACCTCGGCGCGCTTTGAAATTGAGCGTTTCCTTCAGGCCCTTCGCCCTAAACCCAAACTCCTGGAATTTCGAAAGAAGAGCACCATCTTCGTACAAGGCGAACCCGCCATTTCTGTCTTCTTCATCAAGAAGGGAAGAGTCAAGCTCGCCGTCACCTCTCCGCAGGGCAAGGCGGCCATCATTGGAGTGCTCAACGATGGGAGTTTCTTTGGAGAAGGAAGCCTCGCGGGCCAACCGCTCCGCATGATGACGGCCAGTGCCGTCACGGATTGCGTTCTCCTTAGGATTGAAAAATCCGCAATGGTCGCTGCTTTACACAAGGATCATGACTTTTCCGATTTTTTCATCAACTACATGCTCTCGCGAAATATCCGTTACGAAGCCGATGTTGTCGACCTGCTTTTTAATTCCAGCGAGAAACGCCTGGCACGCATCCTTCTCCTCCTTGCCCGTTACGGAATGGAGGGCCAGCCTCAGCGCATTATTCCCAAGATCAGTCACGAAATGCTGGCTCAAATGGTTGGCACAACCCGGCAACACATCAATCAGTTCATGAACAAATTTAGAAATCTGGGATTCATCGACTACAACGGCGGGCTGGAAGTCCATAGTTCCCTCGTCGATATAACCCTCCACGACTAACCGTATCTTAGAGCTATCCAGGTAAAACACTCCCCACAGTGAAACCTGTCCCATTTGGGACAGATGGGAAAGTGTCTCTTTTGGTGCAGCAATTGTTGATTGGGTTATGTTCTCATTCGTTCTCGTTGGCCGTTTCAAAGAGGTCTGTTTTGTGAACGAGGCGCATTACCAGGCATTTCATTCCTTGCGCCTCCCAATTCCTCTAAAGGAGAACAATATGGCGTCCCTTCCCGTCAACCAGCCATGGAGCAGAAAAACGCTCCTGGTATCGAAGGTCGTGCTCGAGATGGCGGTCAAGTTCAAGAAGAGAGTTCAGATCGAACTATTCGCTCCTGCACGGCAGTGTCCCCAGTGCAAGCGCCTTTCCGAAGTGTTTGTCCACCCCACCAGGTTGTGTGCGCCATGCTGGTCCTACTTTATTCTTTCGAAGCTGACTAGGGCAGTCAAGAAACTTGCCGCTGCCGCGTAACTTCACGCTCGAAGTTGTTCGCTCATTCGCGAAGCCGGAGCGCTCTCCTCCTGTGCTTGGAGCTCCGAACGAATCTCCTTGTGCTTCCCCGAAATGCGCCCAGACTCTTTGTAGCTACTGCTGCTAGACTCCCCTCACACGACCTTAGGTCTAACTGCTCCAGCATCGAACATTCGAACCGTTCCTGGGTCCGAGGCGCTACTCCGCAAACCGGCTCAAACGGCCAAGGAGCATAATGGTCAAAATCTGTATGCGAGGACAGTGCAAGAAAATCGAAATAACTCCAAACAATGGTGAGCCTACGCGTTGCATAGTCCAAATCGAACTGGACCACTACATTTCTCTGGCGTACCGTCGTTTCGATGTCCAGCTTTTCGTTCCTGTAGAATTTGCGACACTCTTGGAAGTCGGTTTGCCCGTTAACGTCACTCTTGAGCAAAACGGGATCTAATCGCGGGGAATCTTTGGCAAAAGAAATTCCTGTAATCTTTCGCTAGCCTCCAACGGCAGCCGGTCCAGATGAATCCCCATCTGGTTTCCACCCAGAATCCGCACCACGGAACCCGCGCCCATGATCGGCTTCATCTTTTGCGACAGTTCCAGGCTGACCTGCACTGCCGATCCTGGCGGGATCGTCCGGGGAGCCGTGACGAGTATTCCATTCAAGCTAACGTTGACCGTCTCGCACAACAGCTCTTCGAACCCAAACCGCAGCCGCACCTTGGATTGCAGTGACACTCGCCTTGTTTGCCGTCTTTCATGGTCCATCCGTCCCTGCGTGGCTCTGATGAGCTTCAGCAGGCGCTCCTTGTCTACGGGTTTGTACAAAAAGAAGCTCGCTCCGGCCGCGAATCCCTGTGACATAGCGCTGGGCCGCAAGTCATCGCTCAACAGAATAATGGGAGTCGTCCGGTTGGACCCCGCTCGCCGCATCTCTCTGGAAAGCTCGATGCCATCCGGCGAACCCATGTGCAGGTCGAAAAACACCATGTCGAATTTGCCTTCTTCCAGAAAAGTCGCCGCTTGCCCGCTTCTTGTCAGAGTCAATGCGTCCACGCCCGCCGCATACAGCACTTTTTGGATCAGTTCGCATGTCGCCGGTTCGTCGTCCACGACTAGCGCCCGCCTTTGCATCTAACCCTCCCACCTCTCGTCACCAGATGCTATCCCGCCCGCTTACTCGCCATCCCGGTTGGCCCTTGCTAAGCAACCAATTCGTATTTTCAGACGGCCGCTGGCAACTCCGCCCGCGATACTTCATAACAATCAAACTGCACACCCACCCCCATCTTGCCTCGCGTTGAGTCGACCCGCTCAACCCGCACCACATGTCCCGTGCACCGCCATTCCGTGGACGGCTCGGCGGTTATTTCCTCCGGCATATTCAGAAGGATTTCTAGGGTCTCTCCTTCCCGGATTGGCGAATTGGTTGCAAAGAAGACTCCGTTCTGTGAAAGATTCACGGATTCCGCGTTCGCTTCAGGCTCTGCCGATTTCCAGATCCGAACACGCAAGGGAGTTTTGAATGTGAGACGCCGCGACAATCGTCGGTCCAAACTGACTATTTTCATGGTCTTCTCCGCGTACCAGGGGGGGAGCAGTGGCACAATCAGGTGGTAGAAGTGGTGCACGAATAAGACCATTGGCTCTCGGCAATAAAAGTTTAATCTTTCTCGCATCTCTGCCTTTCTAACAACTTGCACGCTATCTGCTGCCTCAGGGAAACTGCTGAATCCCGATTTGGACCTCGCATACACGGGAAGTAGCTGCTCTCCGCTTTCGCCTTCCCATCTTTGTGGAATTGGAATCGCTTCGTC
Organism: uncultured Acidobacteriota bacterium; assembly: GCA_963718785.1. GTDB lineage: Bacteria > Acidobacteriota > Terriglobia > Acidiferrales > UBA7541 > Acidiferrum. Next base: position 97,607 of record CAVQZW010000003.1, read on the forward strand.
GTGAGTGTCTTGCTGGAAACTCAAGCTAGTTTACGTTTTTGTCAATCGTCGGAAATCCTGGTGGCCGCGTCTCGCGGATAGAGTTACAGTTACACCAATCGCGGCTGGTCGCCGCAACGGAGGCTTTCAATGAAAACAACAAATCGTTCTCTGAAGATCTTAATTCTCATGCTCTTGGTATCGGTGGGAGTCACCCTCTTCACCAGTACTGTCGGCGCTCAGGACGACGTCTGGCTCATACAGCGGGCTGACTACGGATTCCAGTCCACCCGAACGGATGTCACCGGCATCCTCCGCGACTTGATCGCTCGCGGTGGCGTAAATGGCCGCGTCGCTATCAATAATCAGACCATGGGCGGCGATCCCGCCGTCGGAAGAGACAAAACTCTCCGTATTTTCGCAAAGAACCGCAGAAATGAAGAACGGCAGTTTGACGTTAAAGAGGGCGGCTCCATCGAAACGCGCTTTTTTGCCGTCCCCCGTGATGATTGGGATGATCGCGGCCCCGGCCGTGACGACCGTCCCCGCGGCGATAATGACCGTGGCGATCACGACCGCGGCGACCTGTTCATCATCCGCGGCTACTACGGCGTCCAGGGAAGAACCGTCAACGTCACCGATCGCCTGCGCTCTATGGTCCGCGAAGGTGTTCTTGCCGTGCGCGTCAACAATGAGAATTTTGGCGGTGATCCTGCCATTGGAGCCGACAAGGTCCTCATCGTCATCTACCGCATCCGCGGCGAAGAGCAAGCTACTGCCGTCCGGGAGGGCGAGCGCCTCGTCATCCCTTAACTTTCCCCTTTCGGCAAACCGGACCAAAAGAGTCCCGCTAATCTCATCTTTGGGGGTGGCGTCGTTCAGAACCAATCGCTTCGATACGCCACCCACCAACTCGCATAAGCGATAGGAATCGTGGCGAACATGGCCCACCAGAAGGGCAGGGCTAGATCCGCCACCAACCCCAGTCCCGCGAACGTGAGCCAAAAAATCTTCTTCTGCATTCCGTCATTTTAGCGGAATCCCTCGTCACTCAGGCCTCCGTAACAAATGCGATTCCATATCTGCACTTCCGCAGCCCGCCTTGCCTGGGGCACCCGCTGGCGTAACCGTTCGCTTCCCCCCGCACTTCAGCCGGGTTGCTAATGGTCCAAAATGCACAATTCTAGGGCAGTCCGTAAGTCGTTTAGAATGAACACTTATACAACTGTAACAAAACACGAGGCTTTATCTGCCTTTAGAATGAACACTTACGAAAAAACGGGTGGAGGATCCAATTATTGTTAACCAATCCATTGTGTCTCCGAAGGAGACTCCGGCAGCCCACGCCTTAGCCCTTCTTCTTCTCTAGCTCCGCCCACCGCGCGTAAAGTTCATCCACCGCCTTCCGCGCCGCATCCAGCGCCAGTGACGCCGCGTGCAGCCGCGGCCCGTCGCTCATGATCGCCGTATCCTGAAGCGTCGCTTGTCGTTCGTGAAGCAATTGCTCGGCCTCCGCGATGCGCTGCTCCATACTCTCGAGTTCGCGCTCTTCTTTGTAAGAGAGTTTCTTCTTCGCAGGCGCTGCCGGAATAGCCGCTGCCGCTGCTGCTCGCGAGCGCTCCGCCGCCTCGGGAATTTCCATCTTGACGCTCTCGGCTTGCTGCTCTTCTTGCCAGGCGTCCCATTGCGAATAGTCCGCAAATCGCTCGATGCTACCCAATCCATCAAAGCCAAGAACAATCGTCGAAACGCGGTCCAGCATGTAGCGGTCGTGCGTCACCAGCACAAGCGCGCCGCGGAATTCAAGCAGGCTCTCTTCCAGAATCTCCAGCGTAGGAATATCCAAATCATTCGTCGGCTCGTCCAGCAGCAAAACGTCCGCCGGCTGCAGCATCAGTTGAGCGATCAACACGCGTGCCCGCTCTCCGCCGGAAAGTTTGCCGACGCGGCGATTCAAATCTTCTCCGGTAAAAAGAAACCGCGCCGCCCACGATGCCACATGAATCACGTTGCCTTGATAAATCACCGCATCGCTGTCCGGCGCCAGCGCGCGCCGCAACAAGAGATCCGGATCCAGCTCGCGGTTCTGATCGAAATAAACCATGCGCAGCGGCTCTGCCTTGCGAATCTTGCCCGCGCGTGGTTGCAGATCGCCGCGCAGCAAGCGCAATAACGTCGTCTTTCCACTGCCGTTCGGTCCCACCAGCCCAACGCGCATCCCGGAAGTCACCGCAAAGTTTAACTTTTCAAACAGTACGCGATCCCCTATGGCTCCGGTCACGCCGTTCAGCTCGATCAGTTGTTTGGTCTGCCGGTTCGTAGCGGAAAAATCGATCTGCGCCGTGCTGGTGCCGGTTCGCGCTTTCATCTCCGCCAGATCGCCAATCATCTTATGCGCTTTGTCGATACGATCCTTTGCTTTCGTCGTGCGCGCTTTTGGTCCGCGCCGCAGCCATTCAATCTCCGTATGCACGCGATTCTCGAGGGCTTCCTGCCGGTTTCGCTGCGCGTGCAAATACTCTTCCTTGGCCTCCAGAAACTTGCTGTAATTTCCGCTGACGCGCAGCGCCCCGTCTTCATACGCGCGGTCGATCTCCACCATTTCGTTCGTAACATTCTCAAGAAAGTACCGGTCGTGGCTGACCACCACGCTGGCGAAGTTGGCTCTCTGCAAAAGAAGTCTTTCGAGCCATTCGATTCCCTCGAGGTCCAGATGATTCGTCGGCTCATCAAGCAGCAGAATGTCCGGTTTCTGCACCAGTGCCTCGGCAATAGCCAGACGCTTTTTCCATCCTCCGGATAGCGTCGCCGCCAGAATCTCCAGATCCTCGAATCCCGCTCGTCCCAATGTCTCCGCCGAACGCGCCGCCCGTTCCGATTGCGGCACGGCCGCTCGTTCCAGCGCAGCCTCGATCACCGCTTGAATCGATAACCCGGGCTCGAATTCCGAAATCTGTTTGACGTAACTCAGCCTCGTCCCTTTGCGCACCGCCACGTCGCCGCTGTCTGGCTTCGTTTTGCCGCAAAGCATCTCCAGCAGCGTCGATTTTCCCGAACCATTCGGGCCAATCACGCCGATGCGGTCTCCTTCGGAGACGGTGAACGAGATATTCTTGAAGAGTGGAGCGACCCCGTATCGTTTCGATAGTCCCTGAGCGCTTATAATCGGAGGCAATTCTCTCGGTCTTCTCCTGCAGTTAGTTTAACCTGAGGAACGAACGCAAAGACAGTTAGCAACCGCGAGGCTCAGCGAACGCTTGCCCGAAACAACGCACAAATTTGACGCACTCATCCTCGGTGCCGGAGCCGCCGGACTCTTCTGCGCCGCCGAAGCCGGTAAACGCGGCCGCCGCGTCGCCGTCCTCGAACGCGCCGACCGCATCGGCAAAAAAATACTCATCTCCGGCGGTGGCCGCTGCAACTTTACGAACATCCACACGCGCCCCGAAAACTTTCTCAGCGCCAACGAACACTTCGCGAAATCCGCCCTGGCCCGCTACACGCCCGCGGACTTCATCTCGCTGGTCGAAAAGCATCGCATCCCGTATCACGAAAAAACACTCGGGCAGCTTTTCTGCGACCGCTCTGCCCAAGACATCACCAGCATGCTCGAATCCGAGTGCCACGACGCCGGAGTCCAAATATTCCTCAACACTAAAATTCAAGAAGTTCGTCACTCCACCGAATTCGTCGTCCGCACCGAAACCGACGAATGTCGCGCGCCTGTGCTGGTCGTGGCCACCGGCGGCCTCTCGATCGCCAAGATTGGGGCAACGTCCATGGGCTACGATCTCGCCCGTCAATTCGGGCTGAAAATCATCAAAACGCGCCCCGCACTCGTTCCGCTCGTCCTCGCAAAAAAAGAGCAGTCGCAATACTGCGACCTGGCCGGCGTTTCCGCGCCGGTCGTCGTTTCCGTCGATGAGCAATCTTTCCGCGAGCACATGCTCATCACGCACCGCGGCCTAAGTGGCCCGGCCATCCTGCAAATTTCTTCTTACTGGGAGCGAGGCAAGCCGCTTCGCATCGATCTGGCTCCCGATCGCGAAATGGTTTCTTCCATTCGCAAAGCCAGGACGCGCAATCTATCCGCCGCCCGCGCCGCTTTCCTCGGCGTCCTGCCAAAACGCCTAGCGGAGCGATGGCTCGAACTCCAGGCGCCCCCCACATGGACTAATGAAGCGCTCGATTGGATGGAACGCGATCTGCACGAGTGGATTCTCGTGCCCATCGACACCGAGGGCTACGAAAAGGCGGAAGTGACTGCAGGCGGCGTTGACACCGCCGAACTCTCCAGCAAAACCATGGAAACACGCAAAGTCCGCGGACTATTTTTTATCGGGGAAGTTGTCGATGTTACCGGACATCTGGGTGGTTTTAATTTCCAATGGGCCTGGGCTTCCGCCGCCGCCGCCGGACGCTCTCTTTAGCTTTCGCTCGAGCTCGCCTTTGGATATCGGCGCAGCTCTCTCACCAAATAGATGACCACGGCAATATTGATCACGAGCGCTACGCCTTTCGCAATCGTCGCATGATGAATCAGTTCGTAGACTTCCAGCGGCAGGAACGACGACGTAGTGATGATCGTAAAATATTCTGCCCATCGCTTATGCAGCGCCAGTCCGATACCTTCGGTCAGAAAAACCGCGGAGTAAATAAACGTTCCCACGCTCAATTCCTTCAGCTTCCGATCATCGACCATGGGCAATTTCGCAAGCAGCCAGTGAAGGTAACGATTGTGGGGATCCACGCGAAACGCGTTGACCCAATGATCCACCACGCCAGCCAAATCCTTGTGCAGCAAGCGCAGCGCCCCGATCGCGACAGCCAGCAGAACGAATCCCTTCAATAGTTTGAAGACGGCGATCAGCATCAGGCCGCGCGAATGTGATTTGCTTTTGGGCATTCTACTTTTGGAATTTCAATGGCTTGACCCTGCCTCGTTCCATGCGCCACCACCGCCAGCTAACGCTACTTATGCGATGGCAACAAATCCCAGATCGCCTGATCTTCCGTTCCCAGCACCCAGGAACAAAATCCCTGCAGCCCGCGCTCTTTTACAAGCGTGTAACGCTCGCGAAACGTGTGCGCATCCGTAAAAAATATCCACTCCCGCATGTCCGCCCGGTAAAAATAAAACCATGCCGCGCGATCTGCGGCATCCCATTCGATGTGACCGCCATATGCCCTGGCAAGGTCCAGTGCATCGTCGGTGCCAATGTATTCCGCCGTGGGATTTGGCTTATCCCCGGACTTATCGTCAGACTTCACGGGCGTCCCCGCAAACCAGTGGTAGCCGTACAGCGGAATCCCGAGCGACAATTTCTGCGCCGGCACAAATTTCAGCGCGTAATCCAGATTGCTGGTGGTCCAGGCCCATCCCGCCACCGGCCCTGGCGCCGTCCACCGCGTGTTCTGGTCGTACGTCATCAAACAAATCAGATCGACAGACTGCGCGAGCGCCTTCAGATCGTAAGCCCCGCGCCAATTCTCATAAATCCACGCCGCAAAACCGCCCTCGCCGGCAGGCGCGCCTGGCGCATTCGGCACAGTCGCAATCGTCAGCTGCAAACCTTCGCGATGAAACGCTGCCGCCGCTTCTCGCACCATGTCCGATAGCGCATCGCGATCGGTCCAATGCACGTTCTCAAAATCAAATTGAAATCCCGTGTAGCCATTTTCTTTGCAGGCACGAATCAGTGCCGCGTACATGCTCTCTTTGGCCGCGGCGTTCTTCAGCAATTTGTGGAACTCTTCCTGCACAAAATCGCCGTTGGCCACGATCGGCATCACAGGAACGTGGTGCTGCTTCGCCGTTTCCATCACCAGGGGATTCGCTCCGCCGGAAAGCAGCCCGTCTGCATCCACGCCGTACCACGCGGGAACCAGCAGATCGATCTTGTCCGCGTGCGCCAGAAAGGAGCGCACCGACTTCGGCTCTCTCGTCATATAAAACAAGGACTTGGGCTGCTGCGCACGCCCCGCCGGTGCGCACAAAACGAGCACGCTAACAAAAAGCACAAACTTGAATGTGAGTTTCATGAGGCGCAGTTTATCCGCGCAGGCAGTTCCAACGCAACGCAATTGCTTCGATTCGTTTGCGGCAGGCAATCAATTGCCGCCCATGTTTGTCCGCGGCGATGCAGTGAAGGCATCCTTGATTTGCTTTTCGTGGCCCAGCTCCGCTTCCACGATATTAAGAATATCTCGCACCAGCGCCCCAACTCCCGGCGCGCATTCCGCTTCTGGAGGGGTCACGTCTCCGCCTCTGTAAATGGAAATCAAATAGATGTAACTCGAAAGAATATGCCAGCACAGCGGGTTCGGCTGCAGCCGGACTCTCGGCGGAATTAGCGTCAGCGAATCCAACTCAATCTGCGCGCATACATGCTTGTAGGGAGGGGCCAGCGGAAGCTTCGGCACAAGATCCACATTGTCGACAAACCGAAACGTGGCCGGAACCAGCTCGTTGTACTTCGTAACAAAAGTTGGGTCGCCTGTGCGCGGACTGGCATAGGTATACGCCGTAGGCGTGTTGAACGGCGCAGGCGCATTCGCCGCCACGTCCATCGCAAACAGAGTAGCCAGCGCGCCGCCCAGGCTATGCCCGCCAATCGTCAACGAAGTCACCGGCCGCTTCCATGCAATTCCCGGCAGCGCGTCCACAACATGTGGCGCTCCCCGCTGGTCAACAATCGTCATCGATTCGTACATCGCGGTGAACCCATCTTCGGTGTGGCCCGAGCCGGGCACACGGCGAAACGTTGTGTCTCCAAATTGCGCGTCTTGCACCCATTCTTTGATTCCTTCGGTGCCGCGGATAGACACGAAGGCGTCGCCGCTTCCTTGCGCCTGCAAGATTAAACCAATGCTTACGCGAGAGCGGCCCCGCCCAGGATTCCGATCGGTAGCGAGATCGTTTGCAAATATTGTGGCCAACACGTCGAATCCCGGTGTTGGAAATGGCTTGCCCGCAAACTGGTTGTAGGCTGCATTCACCAACTGCGCGTACTGAATCGCTTTGTTCCAATCCATGATGTGATTCCTTCCTCACGAGGATGGCGCGCAACGAATCCAATGCAGAAAAGCCTATCGCCTCGTCTATTGTTATGGCTGATCCAGAGGGAACCTCGGGGGTACGTAACTGCGCGGGCAATCTTAAACAGCAAGTTCGTCCAAGTCAATCCGGAAGAGGTACGGAGGAATTCCGTCTCTATCTCCACTTCTTCAACTGGGGCCAAACCTTTTCCAGCGTCCCAAACTTCGCACCGCGGCAAATAAAAACCGGTATTTCTTGCTCCAGCGCATACGGATTGGCGTCCGAGGTCCCCACGTACTCGACGTGCTCAAAGAGTTCTTCCAGACGTTCCCGGTTGTCGTCCAGGACGATGAGGCAATTGCCGGAATAGCCGTGCGGCCCCCAAATCCAGTACGTCTGATGGCCGCTCAATGCGGGAGGCAATCCAAAGCGAGGACCGTAAAAATCAATCGCGCCCGCTTGTCCATAGTCCTGCGCAAAGATTCCGCAGCTTGGCCGCTCTGCAACGGAGAGCTGGTTGTATGCCGTGGCCGTCTCCGCCACGATTTCGTGCCAGCCAAACTGATCGGCGTACCACTGAGGCAAAGCCGCCCGCGCGTGGCTATGCTCCATCACCGGCAATTTCATCGGAAGATATTTTACATACGCAAGGAAGGCGTCCGGCGAAAGAATCGGCACTACCACGGGAGCGAGGAGCGCCCCACTGACGAGCAGCACAGTAACGATCACCGGCTTGAGCCATGCGAGGCGAGTGCCGCGCGGTTTAGAAGCACCAACTTCCGCTGTCTCCGATTTCCGGCCATCGATCGTGGATTCGATCAAGACCGCTCCAGCGGCCATCAACATGGGATAGATGGGAGCGAGATAATAACTCTTGCCATGAAGCAAAAAGAAAACGGTAAAGCAAACCAGATAGCACCAGCCGAGCGCGCGGTAGGGCTTGAACCGCGCTGATACGAAAAATACGATCAGTCCCCTGATCCAAATGGGCGCGGTGAAAGGACTAACCAGGAGCAACTGCTGCAAGAAATACTGCGGCAGAGGAAACACGACATCTCGGCCATCGGCGCGGATGTTGTGCATCAACTGGACAAACGGCCAGTGGTTATGAATGTTCCAGAGCAGGTTGGGCAGAAAAATCAGAAAGGCCGCGAGCCCGCCGATCCAGATCCACGGATTGAAAAAAACGCGGCGCTGCGCCGTGAGCAGAAGGCCGATCACCATGCCGAAGCCAAACAACGCGATGGAATATTTCTCCTGCAAGCCAATTCCCGCGACAACTCCGAACCAGAGCCAGTAGCGCGGCTCATTTCTCTTAATGGCGAGAATGGCGAAATACGCGCAGCCCATCCACAGATTGGGTTCCAGACAGTTGGTGCCGAGAAGGCTTCCATTGGAGAGATATTGCGGCGCGACGACGACGGCGACAGCGCTCAGCAGCAGCGCGTACGACCGTCCGCCGAACTCGCGCGCGAGCACCGTCACTTGCACCACCAGCAGGGAAGAAGCCAGCGCTGGAATCATGCGGATGCTGCGGAGCGAATCTCCCAGCACGGCGCGGCAAATGTGAATCAGGAAGGGAATCAGCGGCGGCTGATCGACATATCCCCACGCCAAGTGATTGCCGCACGACATGTAGTCGAACTCGTCGCGAAAGTAGTCGTAGCGATTGTTGAAATAGACGTGAAAGAGAAATTTCGCGAAGGCAATGGCGATGACGATCAGCATGCCGTTCGTCAGGAAAGATTTATTCTTTGATTCCGTCGCCGTGTCTTGAAAAGCGGTATCTGTCATCTGCGGTTAGCCCCAGGCAGCGCGGTCACTATGTTATTCGACTCTCCGAGCATTTAAGGTAGTGTGAACGCAATGACGTAATCGCCCTGCTTTGTGCCCAGCTTCCCGTGGCCGCCTGCGGCTATCACAACATACTGCTTGCCGCCGATTCTGTAGGTCATTGGCGTGGCCTGGCCGCCCGCTGGAAGCTGATACTTCCAAATTTCTTTGCCGGTCTCCGAATCAAAAGCGCGCAGAAAGCCGTCCATCGCCGCCGACGTAAAAACGATGCCACCTGCCGTTACCATCGGTCCGCCAAGTGTGATCGTGCCGGTGTTCATGCCCGGAATAAAACTGCCTAGCGGCACGTCCCAAACTTTCTTTCCTTCGAATAGATCGACGGCCGCCACGGTTCCCCACGGTGGCGTGTTGCAGGGGAGTCCGCTCGGCGAAAGCAGCGGCGTACGAAACATCGCGTAGGGCGCGCCGGTTTGCCGCGCGAATTCGCCGTGCAGGCGGTCGGAGTCGCTGGCGTTTTTCCGTGCGGCTTCCAGTTCTGCGCGCGGAATCAGCTTTACGAAAATCGGCAGGCGGTTGGTGTCCACGAATAGCAAATGCCGCTGCGGATCGTACGCCGCGCTGCCCCAATTTACGCCGCCAACATTGCTTGGAAAAACTAGGGTGCCTTGCAGGCTCGGCGGGGTGAAAATATCTCCCGAACGAGCCGCTTTGATCTGCTCCGCGCACCAGGCCCGTTCTTTGTCGTCCTTGCCCCACGCATCTTCGACTGACAATTTTTCAGGAACCAGGGAAATCGTCGAAGCGGGTTGTGTCGGCCAGGATTCTTCTCCCGGAATGTCACTTTTCAATACGGGCCGCTCTTCGACTGGGAAAAGTGGTGTTCCGTTCAGGCGGTTCAAAACAAAGACGCGGCCCATTTTCGTTGTGATGGCAATCGCCGGGGTGCCGTCTTTCCACGCGAAAAGGGTCGGCTGCGAGGCCACGTCATAATCCCAAAGATCGTGATGGACAACCTGAAATCCCCAGATGAACTCGCCGGTCGAAGCCTTCAGGGCCACAACGGAATTCGCCCACTTGTTGTCGCCCTTGCGATAGCCGCCGTAATAATCCGGGCTGGCGCTGCCTGTTGGGATGAAGACAAGATCGCGCTCTGCGTCCACGGAAAGTGTGGACCACGCATTGCCTGCGCCGGTGCGCGGCGTATTCTGATAAGCCCAGGGCGCGATGGGGTCCCACGTCCAACGCAATTTACCAGTGCGCACGTCAAAAGCGCGCACGATGCCGCGCTCCAGTGTGACGGCGCGGTTGTCTCCTTCCGAGGAGCCTGTGATGACCAGATCTTTGTAGATCGCCGGGGCGGAAGTCACTTGGTAATCGCCGGGATCGCGCATCTTCACTTCGGTTGTCAGGTCAACCTCACCGTTCGTGCCGAAAGCCGCGCAAGGCTTTCCCGTCTCGCCATCCAGCGCAATCAGCCGCGCGTCCAGAGTACCAATGAAAATCCGCAGCGCGCAAACTTTCGCAGCCTTCGCTGAAGGATCGCGCCACGCCGAAACGCCGCGGGAAGTTACTTCGGAAAAGCCGTACGGATGCTCCAGCTTCGGGTCGAACTCCCAGAGCTTTGCGCCCGTCGCTGCGTTCAGCGCAAGCACGTGATTGTATGGCGTGCTCAGAAAGAGTTTTCCATCGATCAATATCGGCGTCGCTTCAAAGGCCGCCTTTTTGTCGAGTTCCTCGTCGTTTGGCAGCGCGCCGGTGCGGTAAGTCCACGCTACTTGCAGTTGCGCCACGTTGCCGCGGGCAATTTGCTTTGCAGCCGAATAGCGCGTACCGCCGGGATCGTTGCCGTAATTCGGCCAACCGGCGTCGGGAGCTGTCTGCGCCCGAGAAGAACCCGGCACGAGAAGCTGCAAGCAAAGAAGAGCCGCAAATGTCACAGCGAGGCAGCTAACACTTCGTAGGGGCACGGCACGCCGTGCCCGTCCTGGGGTTAGTCCTAAGACCAGCGAAACGCAAACTCCATGCGCTGATTTCATAATGAAACGAGTATGGCGAGAACTCCGTGCCCCGCAATGCGCCAGGGACGAACGGGCTTAACGCGGGGACAAGCGGGCCACTAGTGGACGCTTGGACGTGACGCATCGCACATTCAGTTCAATTTCAAGAGCTCCGGCCGCTGCTTCACGTAGCGGCGGCTCCAGCGCAATTCCGTCGCGTCCTTAAGGATCACCTTGAACTCGCCGTGGAACCACGGCTGCAGCTCGCGAATCGCGTCCAGCCGCACCAGGCTCCCGCGATTTATGCGTACAAATACCTTCGGGTCAAGCGTGCCTGAAATGGACTCCAGCGTTCCGCGTAACGTGTGCGTCTTCGCTCCGCAATGCAGGATCAAATAATTGCGATCGGCCTCGATCCATCCTATTTCACGAATCGGCACAAAGTGGGCGCGTTCGTTTTCATGCACAAGCAACCGGTCTGGAAACGAACGCTCGCGCTCCAGTTGGCGTAACAATTCCTGGAGTTTCCCTGTGAATCCGTCGCTCGATGCCGCGTTTTGTTCTCTCGCGCGTCGCAGCACCGTTCGAAAGCGCTCTTCCCCGAACGGCTTCAGCAAATAATCAAACGCATGTACCTCAAACGCACGCAAAGCGTATTGGTCGTGCGCCGTGACAAACACAACGCGCGGCATCTCTTTCGGTGGGATGGCCTGAACGACGCCGAACCCATCCATCCCCGGCATCTGTACATCCAGAAAAACCAGATCCGGCCGGTGCTTCCCAATCGCCGCGATCGCTGATTCCGCGCCGCCCGCCTCGCCAACCACCTGCACATCCGGCTCCTGGCGCAGCAGACGCAGGATCTTCCGGCGCGCGGGCGCTTCGTCATCGACGACCAGCACTTGGAGTGCGTTTGAAGCAGCCATATATCCTACCCAGAGAAAACAAGGTCCTTGTGGCGCGAGTCAGACCGCTTCCAATGGAATCAACAAGTTAGCTGGAACATGCCATCAGCCCAAAGTGGTTGTATTTAACCTGTCGGTTAAATACGGCCCTCGCCCACATGATACGGAACCCGTAGCGTAACCTCGGCGCCGCCTGCGGGAGCGTTCGCGATGGCAAATTCCTGCTCGGTGCCGTAGAGCTGCTCGAGCCGCCCCCGGATATTCGCCAGGCCGACTCCGCGGTTCATCACGGAGTCTCCGCTGAGCGTCCCAAGTCCCGCGCCGGTATCGGCGACCTTCAGAATCAGCGAACCGTTCTCGCGTCGCGCGCCAATCGAAATATCAATACCCGCGCCGCCATCTTTCAAACCATGCCGCAAAGAATTCTCGACCAGCGGTTGCAAAATGAGTTGCGGCACTAGGGAATTCTCCAGCGCTGCATCCACCGAATAAGTGACCCGCAAGTTCGATTCAAACCGCTTCTGCATGATTTGCAGGTAGAGCTTCGTAATTTCCAGTTCTTGCGCGAGCGGGATTTCGTGCGAGTTCGCCGTCCGCAGCGTCAACCGCAGCAATTCGCTCAACTGCGTCAGCATGGCGTCCGCCGCCGGCACATCCTCGTACATCACCGAAGAAATTGTGTTCAGGGTATTGAACAGAAAATGCGGCTGCAACTGCAATCGCAGATTTTCCAGCTGCGCCTGCGCGAGCTTGGCCTGCAATTCCGCCGCAGCCAGCTGCTGCGCTTGCGCGATTCGCAAACGTTCATAGAAGTAGTACACCAGCACGATAATCGTGTATCCCATCAAATCATTCGACAACTCCATGGGATAGCGGAACCGCATAATTCCGTAGTCATACGCCCCGAGCCCAATCCACGGAGCCACAATCCACCGGCTCAACGCCATCAAACTTGTATGCAAAAATGAAAAGGCCACCGCTGCGGGCAGATGCAATGCGACCTTCTTCACCCAGCCATTCACTTTGAATAAATAAAAATTCGCTACTCGTAAAACCAGCGGGAGCAACAGGAAAACCGAGTAGACGCCTGTGAACTCCTCCAGAAAGCGCACCGTAAACGTTCCCGGTCTCTGCCTGGAAAGATCGTCGAGGTAGTGGTAACCGAAAATCAGAACGAAGATCGCGGTGTAGATGAGAAAAAGAATCCCCCAACCCTGCGCGCGCGTGATTCCCAATAAACCGGCCTGCCGCGTGGCACGCGCCGCCGGCGGTGTTGGCGTTGGGTTCGGAGTTGTCTGCGCGGCCATAGAAGAAGGATCGCCTCGGAGCGCTGATTATGCTCCATAACACGCAGGCTTCAAAAGGGAAGAACGAAGGGGCGTGCGACTGAGGTTGCGATTTGACCCGGAGGGCTGGAGATCGGCTCAGGAGCCGCGTCGGCGGGACAATCCAGAGATCGAGCTGGCGATGGTCATGGAGACCAGAGCCACCATCCCGAAAGCAAGAATCACGACAACCACGGGAGCCACCTTTCTCGGACACTGAACCTAAGGGCAGGTAGCCTTCCAAACTCAACCTGCTTGTTTTCAGTTAGATAGGTTAAGTTGGTGGGAATTCGTGTCGCCAAGAGGAGACAAGTGTAGGTCAGAGTGCACATTCTGCCGGTCCTAGTACCGGTCAGCAGCTCCCTGGATTTGGGCTAAGACGCGCCATACAAAAGAGTCCGGGTAGCCGATAACCATGGCTACCCGGGCTAAATGTTTGGTGCTGCGCCGACTTCAGTCGTATTTAGGCTTTGCTGAGCCGGATGGATCCGTCTCCCGTGTGAACCGTCAGCGACTGCCCGCCGCCATTCATCTTGCCGTGGAGTTGCGAATTGCTGAACGTGCCCTCGACCGTAACTGGCAAGCCCACGCTGATATGCCCGTCCCCCGTGCTGGCATCAATATTTGCCTGGAAGTCGCCTGGCAAGGACAAGTCCACGCTGCCATCGCCTGTGTGGATGTTCCAGCTGGAGGCCATCTTGGATCCCGGCAGGACGCGGGTGTCTACGCTACCGTCGCCCGTCTTGATCAGCAGGCCGTCGAAACGCCCTGCTACACGGATGTGGCCGTCGCCGCTATCTGCTTCAAGCTTGCCATCCAGCTGACGCCCCTCAATCGAGCCGTCGCCGGTGCGCAGCTTGATGTCACCCTTCAGGGTATCTACGTTGATGCTGCCGTCGTGTGTGTGCAGGTCGATCGTACCGGTCAGGCTGTTGGCGCGGACCGAGCCATCGCCCGTCTCGACCGCGACGTTCCCATTTATGGAGCTGGCTTCGACCGATCCATCTCCTGTATGTGCATTCAAATCAGCGTCTTTCGGCATGCGGACTTCAATGCTCAGGCGCCGGCCGTGCGTGCCCCAGGAAAATCCCCAGTGCCCTGTAACTCGCGCCACAAGCTCCACCTGATCGCCGTTCTGATGGGATTCGATGTGGAGATTCTTGTCCAGCTCGTAGCCTTCATAACTGACGTGAAACTCCACCGTCTTCGTATCCGACGTGGTTACGCGCACGCTGCCGTCGTTCGTGTCAATGCGCACATTGGCACGGCCGCTGACAGTGTAGGTCTTCGACGGCCAATCCGTGGCGTTGGCGCGCGGAGCCAGAGCCACAACCGCCAGCAGGGCACTGACGACAATCCCCAAACGAAGCACGGTCGTGCGGTTGGGATGCAATCTCATAGGTAAAGCCTCCGTGACATTAGCGTTCTAACAGTAGGTACGACACCTTGGTTCAAAATGTTCCCGGGTTTAGAAACTACTCGCCAGGGAGTTTCCAGTTCGCCCTATAGACGCCGCGCCTGCGCAAATTGTCTGATGGCCGGTCAAGCGCACCTGGAGAAGGCGCATTTGCACCTCGACGTCAATGCCACCGACAAAACTTGAGCAATCTCCTTGCTTGCTGCTAGACTTAGGCATAATAAAGCCATGACCCTGCAGGCAAAACAAAAGAAAGCCGCTGAAGAAATTGCGGAAATCATGTACGCCTCCCTGCAGCAATTCTCCGAAGAAGAGCAGGATCGGCGGATCAAGGATATCGAAAAAATAGGCACTAACGCCGGCCGGAAGCCGCGCGGTAAATCTCCCAAGCCTTCTTCCACTCGGGCGAGCCGTCCTTCACGCCGGCGCGCCGCAACTCCTCGCTGAACGCCCTCTCGTCTTTGGCTTTAATCGCCTTCATAGCGGCTCTGACGATTGCCTGTTTTCTCTCTGCCTCTTTAGCAACATTGGGCTCGCGCCCGCTTACCACCCTCGTGTGCTCTCGCATCACGTCTAGAACATCGGGATCGATAGCGGGAGACTCTTCTTCAAAATTGCCCGGCTTCTTTTGTTTGGGCATCCGCGAACTCTCCGGCTATTTCTTCGATGAGTGGGCGGCGCGCTTTTTATTCGCGGCGCCGGGCTTGGGGCGCAGTGCTGCCAGGAACTGCTCTGTCGGTAGAGTATTGATGACGTCCTTCTTCTCAAGCCAGCCGCGACGCGCCATCGTTACGCCGTGTCGAATGAACGCCAGATTTGCCGCACTGTGCGAATCCGTCGAGATGACCACTTTTACCCCACGGTCCTTGCACATCCGCAGGTAGACATCCTTCAAATCCAGGCGGTCGGGGTAGGAGTTGCACTCCATCGCCACGCCATGTTTCGCGCAGGCCTCCAGGATCTTTTCCATGTCGTAGTCGAGCGGATCGCGGCGCAGGAGGAGCCGCCCCGTGGGATGCCCGATGATCTGCGCGTAGGGATTTTCGATGGCGGCGAGCATTCGCTCGGTCATCTCAATGCGGTCCAGGTTGAAATACGAGTGAATCGAGCAGACCACCACGTCCAATTGTGCGAGCAGCTCGTCGGAATAATCGAGCGAGCCGTCTTTCAGGATGTCGACTTCGGCGCCAGCCAGAACACGAATCCCGAGACCCTTATCGCTTGCTTTGTGAATCTCTTTGATATGTGCGGCCATGCGCTTTTCATCCAAGCCGTTGGCCACCGTGACCGCTTTCGAGTGGTCCGTGATCGCGATGTATTGGTGGCCGAGCTTGCGCGCGGCTTCGGCCATTTCCTCAACCGTATTTTTTCCGTCGCTGGCTGTCGAGTGCATCTGCAGATCGCCCTTCATGTCTTTTAGTTCAATGAGGTGCGGCAGTTTGTGCGCTTCGGCGGCGACAATTTCGCCGGTGTTTTCGCGCAGCTCCGGTGGGATGTAGTCCAGCTTCAACTTCGCGTAAATCTCTTCCTCGGTGCGCCGGGCGACCGGCTTTTCGCCCTTGAGCGTCGCCAGCGCGTATTCGTTTAACGTGAGACCCATATCGTTGGCGCGCCCGCGCAGCGACACGTTGTGCTCCTTCGATCCCGTGAAGTAAAGCAGCGCCGCGCCAAAGCTTTCTTTTTCCAGCAGCCGCACATCCACCTGCAAACCATTCTGCAGCGTGAAGCTGACCTTGTTCTCTCCATGCGCCAACGTCTGATCAATTCCCGGATATTCGAGAATGTGCTTGGCCAGCGCATCAACCTGTTTTTGCGCGGTATGCCCCGCGCCAAGCGTCACCAGCAGATCCAAATCGCCTACAGTCTCCTTGCCGCGCCGCAATGACCCGGCAGGAGTCACATCCTCCGCAGCTTTACCCGCTTTCTTGATGTGCTCGATGATCTCCGCCGCCGCCGCTTCCGCCGTGTCTATGTGGAACCGCCCCGTTGATTTCTTGAAAACTTCCACGGCTTTCAGAATGTTCTGCTCGCTCTTTTCGCCGAAGCCAGGCAGGTCGCGGAGTTTCCCCTCTTTCGCGATTTTCTCCACATCCGCCACGGTCGCTGCTTTGAAGTTGGACCACAGAAACGCCACTTTTTTCGGACCCAGCGATTGCAGTTGCAGCACATCCAGAAGCGTCGCCGGATATTTCTTCAGCAGTTTTTTGCGCAGCGAATAATCGCCCGTCTTCACGATTTCTTGCAGATGTTCCACCATGCGGTCGCCAATACCCGGCAACTCTTCCAACTTCTCCGGCTCGTTTACCAGCTGTTCGATCGATTCCGGCAATCCATCGATCAGTTCTGCCGCCTTTTCGTAACTGCGATAACGGCCAATGATGGCGCCATCGATTTCCAGAAGCTGCGCGGTATCGCGCAAGATGCGAGCGATCTGCTTGTTATCCATGCGCAGATTATAAGGCCACTCTTACGTGAAAGGCACGTCCCCCGCAGCGAGTCCAAGGCGTGCCCGGCTTTAAAGCAGCCCGGTTAGCGGTTCGGATTAAGTTCGTCCCTACGACAGCGTTACAAGCGAATTGGGCGTACAATGCAGGCGTTTTCGAAACAAACCGAAATCTCAGATGACGATATGAGTGAAGCCTCCAATTCGCCCGGCATTTCGATTAAGCAAATGATGGTGGAGGATGTGCCCGCAGTAATAAACCTGCAAAAGCGGGTTTATACAGACAATCTAGCCTGGTCGCGAGAAGAGCTCGAGCGTCATCTAGCTGTGTTTCCCGAGGGCCAGTTGGTGGCCGTCGATGAGGCTGGCCGGATTTTGGGTTCAGCAAGCTCGCTTATTATCGATTGGGATGACTACGCCGAGTCGGCCAAGTGGTCCACGATTACCGCCCACGGATCCTTTTCCACGCACAACCCTCTAGGCAAAACGCTGTACGGCGCAGACATGTGCGTTGATCCTCAGGCGCGTCGGCACGGAATCGGCGGACTTTTCTACAACGCGCGCAAGAAATTGGTGAGGGAGCGGGGGCTTAAGCGTCTGCTGACGGGCGGGCGAATCCCTGGATATGCGGCACTGGCGCAGTCGATGACGCCCCAAGAATACGTGACTGAGGTTGTTCGCGGCAAAATTGAAGATCCGACGCTCAGCTTCCAATTGGCCAACGGTCTGATCGTTCTGGACGTAGTGCCCCAGTATCTCGAAGACATGGAATCGCGGTGTTACGCGACGCTTCTTGAATGGCTAAACCCCGAATACACCGTGGCCGTGAGCCTGGAAGAAGTCGACCATGCCGCAGCTCTGGACGCGGTTGACGTCGAGGCCTCGCGCGGTCGTGCGGCTGCCACTCGCGTGAGGATTGCCGCGTTTCAGTACCTGCTGCGGCCAATTTCTGGCTTCGAGGATTTTGCAACGCAGGTCGAATTCTTTGTGCGCAGTGCGCAGGAATATCGCTGTCAATTCGCGTTGTTCCCCGAATATTTCTCCATGCAACTCTTGAGCTATCTGCACGAACCGTCCCCGGCTCGCGCCGTGCGGCGCCTTGCTCAGCTCACGCCGGAATACGAATCGCTCTTCAAGCGCCTGGCGAAAGAGAGCGGACTCTATATCATCGCCGGGACCCACCCGGTGATTCAGCAGGGAGAGCTCTTCAACGCCGCGCACCTGTTCACGCCCAATGGACGCATCTTCCGGCAGAAGAAAGTTCACCTGACGCAGACGGAGAAGGGCCCTTACCAGATGAGCCGCGGACACGGCTTCTACGTGTACCACACGGACTACGGGCGGATCGCGATTCTCGTCTGCTACGACGTAGAGTTTCCCGAAGCAGCGCGAGTGCTTGCGGAGGCTGGCGCTCAAATCATTTTCGTCCCTTCTTGCACTGACGAACGCCAGGGCTTTTGCCGCGTACGCTATTGTGCCCAGGCCCGCGCCAGCGAGAACCAGATATACATCGCGTTAGCCGGAACTGTGGGAAATCTTCCTGAAGTGCCGTGCATGGCCACCCATTACGGACAAGCGGCGATCCTCACGCCATCCGACTACTTTTTTGCCAGAGACGGCATCGCCGCAGAAGGCACGGTAAATCAGGAACAGATGGTGATCTCGGATGTCGACCTGCATCTTTTGGAAGAGCAGCGCATCAACGGAACCGTGCTTCCTCTCCATGACCTGATTCGGGATGCGTACGACCGCGTCATTCACTACGCAGACCATCGAAGCGAGGATCAGCCCACGGGTGTGGCCGACGCAATATTATGAAACGCCCTTTTTCCGTAGCGTTCCTCGGCTATCTGTTCATCGTCGTCGGGATAGCAGCTCTCGTCTATCATCTGGTAAGAGGTTCACTCGACTTTTGGATGCTCCTAATAGCCTTTGTCGAGATTGTCGCCATCGTGGCGGGAGTTTTTTTGCTCAAGGGTCGCGACTGGGCGCGCTGGCTGTTGCTTTTGTGGTTGGCCTTTCACGTGGTCGCGAGCGCCTTGAATTCAATTTACGCCTCTGCGCCGCACGTCCTACTGCTGATCGCCGTTGGCTATTTTCTGTTTACGCCGCCGGATTCGACGTACTTCAAAACTGTTTCGCCAAAATGAACTTCTTGCGAGGCAAAGTGCGCAATTCGATCCTCTCGATTCTCTTCGCGGCGCTCGCCGTTCCATTCTGCAGCGCGCAATCTCCTAAGCCTGCACAAAAGCCAAGCCCGCCCGAGAAGGTCATCATCGACACCGATATTGGGGACGACATTGACGACGCCTTCGCGATTGCGCTGGCTCTGAAGAGTCCTGAACTCGAGATTCTCGGCATCGCCACCACGTTTGGCGACACCGAGGCCCGCGCCAAAATTGTCGACCGCTTGCTGGGCGAAGCTGGGCGCTCCGATATCCCCGTGCTAGCCGGCGCGCCTACCAAGACCACCAACGTGATGAATCAGAAGCGCTACGGCGAAGGCGGCCATTTCGCGAAAGCGTCGCATGCAGACGCAGCAGACTTCATTCTCGACAAGATTCGCCGCTATCCCGGGCAGATCACACTGATCGCCATCGGCCCGTTGATGAATGTCGGAGCGTTGATCGACAAGGATCCTTCCGCCTTCCTTAAACTCAAACGCGTGGTCATGATGGGCGGCTCGATCGAATGCGGCTACGGCGAACTATGGTTTTGTCCTCAGCGCGGGCCGGATGCGGAGTGGAACATCATCAACGACATTCCTTCGGCAAAAAAACTCTTTCAGTCCGGCGTGCCGCTGTACGTAATGCCGCTGGATTCCACGCAATTGAAGCTCGATGAAACCAAGCGCGCCTATCTCTTCAAGCAGGGAACCCAGCTCACCGACGCCCTGACTCTCCTTTATCACGAGTGGGGCCAGCAAACTCCTACGCTCTTCGATCCCGTGACGGTGGCCTATATCCTCGATCCCAAAATCTGTCCCGTACAGCCGATGCACATCCGCGTCGACGACAAAGGCTTTACTCGCCGCGAAGCAGGCGCTCCCAACGCGCAACTTTGCATGCGTTCGGATGCCGACGCGTTTTTTCGTCTGCAAATTGGTCGACTCGTGGAACAGCAGCAGTGAGTAGTGAGTGGTGAGTAGTGAGTAGAGAACAGCCACGGAGCATCGACGCCGAGCGGCAAATGAGCGGAAAAGGATTGCTACACAGAGGGCACAGAGAACACAGAGGGCACGGAGAAGAAAAGACACGGCGGTAGTGCGAGGCGGCCGACTACTCACTACCCACTATTCACTACTCACTGTCTTTGAACAAAAAAAGGCCGGCAGAGGGGCGCACTCTGCCGGCCGAATGATGCCTTGTTTCGTTACGCTGGTTTTTGCACGTTCGCTGCCTGGGGGCCTTTCGGTCCCTGGACAATTTCGAACTCTACCGCATCTCCTTCCTGCAAAGTGCGGTAGCCATCCCCGACAATCGCGGAATAATGAACAAATACATCTGGACCATCGTCGCGCCCGATGAAGCCATACCCTTTCGAGTTATTAAACCATTTCACGGTTCCTTGCACTTATCTGCTCCTCCTGAGATGGAGACCTGGATGTTTCTCTCTGCGGCGAATTGGTGCAATAAACTGCCGCCAGCTGCAATAAATTGCGCGGAGTGTACCAGAATGATGCATTCAGTCAAGAGAGCGTTCTTTTCCTCTGTGTCAAAAAAAGAACGATTTTTTGAGCATAAAAACGATTCAGTGAGAGCTGAATCCTCTTTGGCCGCCCGCAACTCCAAGCGAATACAGGGTTTGTTTCATCTAGGTTAACAAACTGAAACCTTTGTTTCTCGGGGATGACGTTCGGAACAAGAGCGATTTATTTTTCGGCGGAATCCTGCGTCGAGTAGCTTACGGGGCGCAAAATTTCGAAGAGATTGTTGTAGTCGTCGGTCCAAAGGCGCAAGTTAAATGGGGCGATAATCGTTTGGCTGCCGGAAAAGGTCTCCGGCACATTCAGAAAGTGCTGGTTTCGCGTGACGAGCACCCAATCAGCGGAGGAAATCAGTTGCATAACATCTTCGTCGCTTGCGATGAGTCGCGTGGCATAATCTGCGTCCCCTGCTAGCAGTTTTACTACTGGCGCGAGGTTCAGATACGTGTTTGAGGTGTGCACTGCAAGGATGCCGTCCGGTTTCAAGTGCCGGAAATAGACGGCGAACGCCTCTTTCGTCAGCAAGTGGACGGGAATGGCGTCGCCGGAGAAGGCGTCGACAGCCAGCACGTCGAATTGTTGCGATGGCTCGCTTTCGAGCGATAACCGCGCGTCTCCAAGAATGATTTCCGACTTGGCGGGACTCTGTTTCAGAAATGTGAACCAGCCGTTTGCGATCTGAACGACTTGCGGATTGATTTCGTAGAAGCGAAACGAATCTCCCTTTTTTCCGTATGCCGCCAGTGTTCCCGCGCCCAGACCAATTACCCCGACGCGCTTTGGCCCGTCGCCGCAGCAGAAGCGCAGAGCGAGGCCCACGCCGGATCTTCGTCCGTAGTAGGTTGTGGGATTGCGATTCTCCGGAAAGGTTAGATATTGCGCGCCGTGCTGGATGGTTCCGTGGATCAGACTGCGGTAGGGCAGTTGGCGGCCCACGGTGAAGTCCTGAATGCGTAACGCCCCATAAAAGTTACGCATCATGGCGACAGTGCCATCGTGCGTCGAACGAACGTTCGAAATAAGCACGACGCACATCGTCACGGCCACAGCGGGCCAGAAGATGCGCGCAGACCATCCTTCGTGCCAGAGGACGACAGAACCAAGAATGGCTGCGAGTAGTAAGACGATGGGGAGTTCATAAATTCCAGAAAAAATGTGCGGCGCCAGCAGGCCCACGCACGCTGCGCCAATCGCGCCGCCCAACGCGATGATTAAGTAGAACGATGTGAGAAAGGGCACTCCAGGTTTTCGCTGGACGAGTTCGCCGTGGCAAAAAAAGCAAACGATAAAGAGCGCGGCGCAGAAGAGGGGGACGCTGATCTGGATGGCATGGGTGATGGAAGAATCGTGGACGGCGTAACCGGCCGTGCCTAGCGCAACGGCGAGAAGCCGCGTGACAAGCCAGCGCGAATAGAACCGATGTTTCGCGAAGACCATCGCAAACGTGAGCAAGTAAAGCGCGAGCGGAAGAACCCACAGGAGTGGAACGGGCGCGACGTTTTCCGAAAGATGATTCGTGACGGAGAGAAGCATCATCGAGCTGCAGGCGGAGAGAGCCAGCCATAGCACTTTGGTGCGAGTCGCCGGGGGAGCTTCGTCGGTTGCTACGTCAGGTGCGACGCCCGAAGCAGATGTATTCACCGTGTTGCTGCGGCTGATCCAGGCGGAGAGAGAGCAGCAGATTGCGAAGAGGCCGTAGACCACGGACCAAAGTATGGATTGTTGGCGCGAGGAAAGATGCGGCTCGATGAAGAATGGAAAACTCAGGAGAGCGAGCAGGGAAGCGAGATTGGAAAGGGCAAAGAGAGGATACGGTGATCGGCCGGGGGAGCGGCGCGCGTACCACGTTTGCAGCAGCGGACTGGTGGCGCTGAGCAGGACGAACGGCACGCCGATGGAAAAGCTGAGAAGGCCCAGGATTCGCCAGGCAGGATCGATTTGTATGTGAGTGCGCCAGAAAATTTGCGGCGCGATGGGCAGCCACAGGAGACTGACGAGCAGCACGCCGAGGTGCAGAACGGATTGGCGTTTGGGCGTAAGGCGGCGTGTGGTTGCATCGGCATAGAAATAGCCTAGAAGGAGAGCAGTTTGAAAAAAGACGAGACAGGTTGCCCAAACGGCGGCGGAGCCTCCAAACCATGGAAGGATTAATTTGGCGAAGAGTGGTTCGATGAGAAAGAGCAGAAACGCGCCGAGGAAAATCGTCTTGGCGAACAGCAACAGCTGCCATCGCGGCACAGCATCAGGGGAGTCGGTAGAACCGGGCATACTCCGCGCGCATTCAGGAGCGGACTAGGAAGCGCAGATAATAGAGAATTCCAGCGATGGATTTTCCGTCGCGAATTTTGTTGCGGCGAATCATCTGTTCGATTTCGCCGTGCGTGAAAGCTTTTACGGTGATTTTTTCGTCTTCTTCGGGCTCGGCTTCGCCTAAGGTGAGATCTTCGGCGAGAAGGATGTACATGCGCTCTTCGAGAAAACCGGGCGTGGGAAAAATGTCGAGAAAGACGTGAAAACGTTTGGCGCGGTAGCCGGTTTCTTCGATCAGTTCGCGGGCGGCGGCGCGGCGAGGATTTTCGCCGTTGTCGATGCGGCCGGCAACGAGTTCCCAGAGAAATTGCCGCGTGGCGTGGCGATACTGGCGGATCATGACGATGCGGCCGTCGGGGAGCGCAGGGAGAATCACGACGGAGCCGGGGTGCGTGATGAGTTCGCGGGTGACGCGCAGGCCGCTGGGCTCGATGATTTCATCCCGGCGAATGCCGAAGACGGGGCCCTTGTAAACCATTTTGCTGCGAAGGACTTTGGCCGTGGTGCGGCTAGGTGCTTTGGGCGGCATAGAGCGTACGTTTTCTCCGGCGATATCATACACTGTAGAGGCCGGGCTTTAGCCCGGCAATGCAGTGAATCGTCGTAGCCCGGGCTTTAGCCCGGTATCTGTCACTTCGCATTATGCCCATCAACACCATCATCGTTGACGACGAAAAGCCGGCGCGGGACGAGCTCGCGTTCTTGCTGAAGGCGTTTCCTGAGGTCAACGTGATCGGGCAAGGGAAGAACGGCGTGGAAGCCGTGGCCTTGATCAAGGAGCATTCGCCAGACCTGGTTTTTCTGGATGTGCAGATGCCGGGGCTTGACGGGTTTGGCGTGCTGAAAAAGATTGTCGAGCGCAAGATGAAAATGCCGCACGTCGTATTTGCGACGGCGTTCGATCAGTACGCAGTACAGGCGTTTGACGTGAATGCTGTTGATTACGTGCTGAAGCCGTTCGACAAGGGGCGCATCGCGAAGGCGATTCAGCGCGCGCGAAAAATGCTGGACACACAGACTTCGACGACGGAGCGGCTGGAACAGCTCGTGAGCCAGCTGGGCGCGGCGAAGAGCGCGCCGCAAAAAGTGAAAGTGCTGGTGCAGTCGCAGCAGCGGCTGCTGCTGGTGAACGGCGAAGACATTATTTTTGCGACGACGGATGGCAGCGCGATTGTGGTGGTGACGCGCGAAGTGGAAGGCTCGTCGAACTACCGCACGCTGGAAGAGCTGAACGAAACGCTCGATTCGGAGTCCTTCTGGCGGCCGCACCGCTCGTTTCTGGTGAACACGCAACACATCAAGGAAGTCGTACCGTGGTTCAACTCCACGTTCATACTAAAAATGAACGACAAGAAATCCACTGAAGTCCCCGTTAGCCGCGTGCAAGCCAAGCGCCTGCGCGAACTCTTCAAACTGTAGGCCTCCTCGTGATCATTGATGAAAAAGAGGCGCGAGAGCGGCGCGTCAAGCTTGACAGGCGCGTACGGAAAAACAAGCTGATCATGTGCATCTTGTTGTTTGTAACTTTCATGGTGGTAGGCGAAGTATCTTTGGATACTTTGTTTTGGGGAGTGTCGTCCCGATCCTTGAAGAGAGACGCCCTCATTTATTCCTCGCTGAGCATTTTCCTTGTATACGTCCTCCCCTGGATTATTCTGCTGTTTCGACAGTTCAAGCAACGCGGCACCGAGCCTGGCCGATTTCATCAAGACCCATGAAGAGCAAGTGCGGAGCGGTACGAGTGTGTTAGCATTCTGCGTACCGCGCGTACACCTTAGACGATGGATTTTTCGCTTAACGACCACCAAAAACTGATACGGGATACGGTTCGCCAATTCATGGAGGCGGAAGTGCGGCCTTCGGTGAAGCAGCGCGACCGCGAAGAGCGTTTTCCTGCCGAAGAAATCAAAAAACTGGCGGAGCTGGGCTGCTGCGGAATGATGATTCCCGAGGAGTGGGGCGGGCCGGGGCTCGATACGCTTTCCTATGTGCTGATGCTCGAAGAAGTGGCGCGCGTGGATGCGGCGATGGCGACTTCGCTCAGCGTGACGAATTCGGCGGTGCAGGTGCCGCTGACTATCTTTGGGACCGAAGAGCAGAAGAAGAAATACTTGCGGCGGCTGGCTACGGGAGAAATTCTCGGATCGTTTTGTTTGACTGAACCGGCGGCCGGTTCTGACGCGGCGGGGATTCAGGCGCGCGCGGTGGCGGTGCAGCGCGCTGGCTCGGGGCTTGGAACAAAGAGTTCGCCAGTGCCAGCCTTCGCGCCTGCGGCGGACGCTGGTTGGAGCGGAGCGCCACTGGGAGCGCCTGGCGGCGACGTCTATCGGTTGAACGGGACGAAGACTTGGGTGTCGAACGGGCACGTCGCGGGATTGTTCATCGTGTTTGCGAAGACGGATCCGGATGCCGGTGGCAAGGGCATCACGGCGTTTTTAGTTGAGCCGAGTTTCTCCGGGTTCAAAGTTGGGCGGCACGAAGAGAAGATGGGGCAACGCAGCACGCCGGCTGTCGAGATTTTGCTGAATGATTGTGAAGTGCCGCGCGAGAACCGGCTGGGCGAAGAAGGCCAGGGGTTGAAGATTGCGCTCAGCGCGCTGGACGGCGGGCGGATTGGGATTGCGGCGCAGGCTCTGGGGTTGGCGCAAGGGGCTTTGGAAGAGTCGGTGAAGCATGCCAAGGCCCGCAAAGCGTTTGGGAAGTCGATTGGGGAGTTTCAGGCGATTCAGTGGATGCTGGCGGACATGCAGACGGAGATTGAGGCGGCGCGCGGGCTGGTCTATCACGCGGCGTGGCTGAAGGATGCGCACCCGGGGAAGCTGGGAGCGGCGGCGTCGAAGGCCAAGTTGTATGCCAGCGAGATGGTCAACCGGGTGGTGGCGAAGGCGGTGCAGATTCATGGCAGCTCGGGGTATTCGCGGGAGTCGGATGTGGAGCGGATGTACCGGGACGCGCGCGTGATTACGATTTATGAGGGGACGAGCGAGATCCAGAGGACGATCATTGCGCGGGAGTTGCTGGCGAAGAGAATATAGGTGCGCGCTTTAGCGCGTCCCTTCCGCTACTCCACGCCCGCGCAAAGGACGCGCTTAGCGGGCCCCTACACGATTCCCACCCCGGCTCGATGCCGGGCGAAGCACGCAGGTTTCATTATGATTGTGCCGCGAAAAGGCATTCGGCTGGTTCGCGACGAATATGTTGGCAAGCGAATTTACTTCATAACCATCTGCGCCGAGCAACGGCGGCCGATTTTCCGGGAGTGCGGCCGTGCCAAAATTGCGATCGAGGAATTGAGAAAAGTAGCTGATAGAATGCACGTGTTCGTACACGCGTTCTGCGTGATGCCAGATCACGTACATATTCTCGTCGAAGGGAAAAATGCGGAATCCGATCTAGTGAAATTCGTCGCGCAGTGGAAGCAGAGTACTGGTTATATCTTTCGCCATGAACTTCCTCCGCGGTTCTGGCAACGGCGATTCTACGACCATGTTTTGCGTCGCGCCACCGACTCTGAATCGGTCGCCTGGTATATTTGGATGAATCCGGTTCGCAAAGGTATAGTCCGAGAGCCGCAGGCCTATCCGTTCTCCGGTTCGTTCACGGTTGAATGGCCCAAAGCCATGCTCAGCGAGCCAACGTGGGTGCCGCCGTGGAAATCGGTGGCAGGGACGCGCTGAAGCGCGCCCCTACATCGGGTTTTGCATAGTGGTTGGCCGGTGCCGCTTGGAAGCCATAAAGAAAAATGTAGGGGCGCGCTTCAGCGCGTCCCCTTTCGGAGCCAGGATTGACCATAGACAGTAACGTCAAAAAAAAGCGCGTGGTCAGCGGGATGCGGCCCACGGGGAGGCTGCATATTGGGCATTACTTTGGGGCGCTCGAGAATTGGGTGAGGTTGCAGAATGAGATTGTGGCTGGTGGCGAAGATGCCGGGCTAAAGCCCGGCGCTACACTGGCTTCGCCGCGGAAGGCCTATGAGTGTTTTTACTTTATTGCGGACTGGCATGCTTTGACTAGCGACTATGCGGATACGTCGGGGGTGGCGGGGAACACGATTGAGATTATGACGGATTATTTGGCGGCGGGGCTGGATCCGGAGAAGTCGGTGATTTTTCAGCAGTCGTTGGTGCCGGAGCATGCGGAGTTGCATTTGTTGTTGTCGATGGTGACGCCGCTCAGCTGGTTGGAGCGGGTGCCGACGTATAAAGAGGCGTTGGAGCAGGTGAAGGACAAGGACCTGCACAATTATGGGTTTTTGGGGTATCCGTGTTTGCAGACGGCGGACATTGTGATTTATAGCGAAGAGGGAGCACAGCTTTACGTGCCTGTGGGGGAGGATCAGGTTTCGCATGTGGAGTTGTCGCGTGAAATCGTCCGCCGATTCAACGCATTCTACGGACTGGCGTTCAAGGACAAGTTTTATAGTTTCGTCGATGCTGCCCGCAGCGGAAAAGTGAAGGATCAAAGAGACTTGGCGAGTTTCAATACGTTCCTTCGAGACAAGCTAGGTGAACGTGTCATCAGTTCCGCCGAAGATCGCGCTCAAATACAAAGTTACGTGCGACAGATGGTTGTAGGGATGGGTGTCAAAAACTTCTTGGAAGAGCATGGAGAGTTTGCAGAGTCCATCGAAGTGCTGACCGAACCCGGTGTGATGCTGACGAAGACGCCGAGGATACCTGGGTTGGATGGGCGGAAGATGTCGAAGAGTTATGGGAATGCGATTACGTTGAGCGAGACGGATGAGGATATACGGAAGAAGACGAAGGTGATGGTGACGGACCCGGCGAGGAAGAGGCGGACGGATCCGGGAAATCCGGACGTGTGTCCGGTGTACGACTGGCATAAACTGTTCTCGGCGGGGGAAGCGGGGCGGCTCGAGTGGGTGCGGCAAGGATGCACGACGGCGGGGATTGGGTGCATTGAGTGTAAGGCGGCGATGGCGGAGAATTTGATCAAGTGGATTGCGCCGGTGCGGGAACGGCGGGTGAAGTGGGAGAACGATAAGAAGGGCGTCGTGGAGATGATTGAGGACGGGTCGAAGCGTGCGCGGGTGGAGGCGAAGAAGACGATGGAGCGGGTTAGGGAGGCGGTGTTCGGGTGGGAGAAGAAGAGGGAAGAACTGGCTAGAGGGTAGAACCTGGGCGGCTTTGACAGCCGCACAGACTGAAGTCTGTGCCACCACAAACCTGCGCTAGGTGGCACAGACTTCAGTCTGTGCTCTGAGCAAAAGAGGACAGAGTGAGAGGTAACGAGAGATATTACGAGCGGACACTTCCTCACTGGCAACCCGAGGGACGAGATTTGTTCCTTACGTGGAGGTTGAGCGGAAGTTTGCCGGCAAAGGTCATGGCTGCTCTGCGAGAGAGCAAGACTAAGGAATTGGGAAAGAGGTTCAGGGAATATGATTTGGAATTAGATAAAGCTTCTTCGGGCCCGTTGTGGCTGAAGCAGCCGCGCGTCGCTTCAGCGGTCGTTGACGGGATAAGAGGAGCGGCGGCAAAAGGCTTGTTTCGCACGCATTCTTGGGTTGTGATGCCAAATCATGTGCATCTCTTGATCGCCCCGCTAGCGCCTATGGCGGCCATCACAAAGGCGATCAAGGGGCCGACGGCGCGTCAGGCAAATCGTTTATTGCATAGAACGGGAGAGTATTTCTGGCAGGACGAATCGTTTGATCATTGGATCAGGGATGAGGCGGAGTTTGAGAAGGTGAAGAAATATATTGAGAGGAATCCTGTTGCTGCTGGGCTTGTGAACGGGGAATCAAGGTGGCCCTGGTCCAGTGCAGCTGCAATTGATTGCAGCGAGAGGGTGGCACAGACTTCAGTCTGTGCTGGTCAAGGTGAGGAGACAAAGGAGAAGAGCACAGACTGAAGTCTGTGCCACCTAGAATGGCGACGCCGGGGAATAAATTGACGCGGGATGCGGCTTACAAGGTGAACATACCTTTGTATGAGGGGCCGCTGGATCTGCTTCTGGATTTGATCAAGAAGCATGAGATGAATATTCATGATATTCAGATTTCGCTGATTACGGCGCAATATTTGGAATATTTGCACAAGTTGGAAGAGTTGAATGTGGATGTGTCGGCGGATTTTATTTATATGGCGGCGACTTTGATTTACATCAAGTCGAAGTTGCTGTTGCCGCCGGATCCTTTGGGGGCGGAGGAAGGCGTCGAGGGTGATCCGCGGGCGGAATTGGTGCAGCGGCTGGTGGAGCACGAGAAGTTCAAGAATGCGGCGCAGCTTTTGTATCAGAAGCAACAGATTGAAGAGAACGTTTGGTCGAAGCCGGACAAGTCGCTTTATAACGACGAGGGGACGGAAGGCGAGCTGGTGGTTTCGCTTGTAGATTTGGTGAAAGTGTTTCAGCAGGTTCTGGAGCGGCGGAAAGAGATTACACGAATTGAATTGCACCACGAGCAGTTTACCGTGGCGCAGATGATTGCGGCGCTGCGGGCGCAGATTTTGGCTAGCGCGGACAGCATGGTGAATTTGATTCAGTTTTTTGAG
Source organism: uncultured Acidobacteriota bacterium (assembly GCA_963718785.1). Taxonomy (GTDB): domain Bacteria; phylum Acidobacteriota; class Terriglobia; order Acidiferrales; family UBA7541; genus Acidiferrum. Next base: position 127,037 of record CAVQZW010000003.1, read on the forward strand.
GCTTGTCCTTCGCGGCACGCGATGATTGTGGCGTTTCTGGCGGTGCTCGAGATGGTGAAATTGCAAGCAGTGGGATTGGCGCAGGAAAAGCAGTTTGGGGAGATTGTGGTGAAGAAGGGAAAGTCGTTTGATGTGATTTTTGATGAGGCGGGCGGAATTCGGCAGATTGATGAGGAATATAAGTAGGAAGTGACTGGTGATTCGTGACTAGTGACTCGTGAAAAGAAGAAGAGAGCTTAACGCAGAGACACGGAGTACGCAGAGAAGAGTGAAAACAAGATTTAGGGATCCGCAGGGAAGAGAGAGTTCAGCATGACGAATGAAGAGAGAAAAGCGGCACTCGAAGCGATTATTTATGCGGCGGATGAGCCGGCTACGATTGAGCAGCTGGCGAAGGCGCTGGGCGAGGAGAAGCTTGTCGTGCAGGCGGCGCTGGACGAGTTGGTGGCGAGCTATGCCGTGGAAGAGCGAGGGATTGAGATTCGGGCGGTGGCCGGCGGGTACAAGCTGTATACGAAGCCGCAGCAGCATGATGTGGTGCGGAGATTTATCAAGAGTTTGCGGCCGCCGCTGCGGTTGACGATGCCGGCACTGGAGACGCTGGCGGTGATTGCGTACAAGCAGCCGGTGACTTCGCCGGAAATTTCGGAAATTCGCGGGGTGAATACTTCGGGAGTGATCAGCACGCTTTTGGATAAGCGGTTGATTACGACGGCGGGGCGGAAGGAAGTGATTGGGCGGCCGATTCTATATAAGACGTCGAAGGAATTTTTGATGCGGTTTGGGTTGAGCGATTTGGAGGAGTTGCCGAGTTTGAAGGAGTTTGAGGCGCTGGCGCGGGAGGCGCTCGGGAGCGATGAGGGAGTGGCGCTGGCGTCGAGCGAGGAGTATCGCGAGGGTGAGGGTGCGGTTGCGGAGAACGCGGCGTCCGAGACGGCGGCGATGGAAGAACACACGCATGAGAGCGCGGCGGAAGCGATTGAGCATGTTGGAGAGGAACTCGCCGAAGCAGAAGCGTTTCGTGAGCATGAGGCGCTAGCGACGAGCGAAGGGATGCCTTCGGGGCAATTGGATGAGGATCCGCCACCGCCGGTGGTGAAATCGACCGCGGCTGGCGAGTAGAAGAAAAGAATTTACATAGAGGGCACGGAGAGCACAGAGGTCGCAGAGAAGATTGCGCCAAGCGCCGCGCTATAGCGAGTACGATTCGCAGTTTGATATTGCCATCCCACGGAAGGGCACGATGAATCGTGCCCCTACAAGAAAAGGCAGGGTGCAGGGACGATTACAGAAGAACCGGTCTGGTGCGCATAACTCTTGGGAACCAAAGTGGGTCTGAAGCCGTACTGAATGAGGACGGCGGTCGCGTCATTAAGAGACAAGAGTTCAGGAGAGAAACAATGAACAGGATAAAGAGTTTTGTGCGGGGCTGGATGCCGGGAACGGTTTGCTTGGCGGCGGTTTGTGCGGCGGTGATTTTGCTGGCGGCTGGTGTACCTGCGCGGGCGCAGGGAGAAAAGCGGACTGTCTTCGCGGAGGGCGATTTTCATTGGCAGGGAAACTTGAAGGCCGGGCAGACGCTGGAAGTGATCAATCGTAATGGAGAGATAGGAGCGAGCAAGGCCTCTGGGGATGCCGGGCGTGTGGAAGGCATGAGGAAGGGAAGCGATGACAACCGGGAAATGTTTATCGAGGTGGTCGAGTACTCGGATGGCGTTACGATTTGCGCGGTGTATGCGAAAGATAAGGCGCCGGGGCGTTGTCATCGCGGCGGCGTTTCGTCGGAGTCCAACAACTGGAACTGGGGCGGGCATCACGCGAAGATCACTTTCGACGTGCAAGTGCCGCGTGGCGTGCGGTTTCATGCGTTGACGACGAACGGAGCCGTGCATTGCGTCAGGTTGGAGAGCGTGGTGCAGGCGGAGACAACGAACGGCGACGTGGAAGTGTCGACGAGCGAATGGGCTACGGCGAGGACGACCAATGGCGGAGTGCGCGTGTCCATGGGCAACGCGAAATGGAGCGGCGAGTTGGAGGAAACGACGACAAATGGGAGTGTGGATGTCACGATGCCGGGCTCCGCGGAATTCAAAGTGGAAGCGTCGACGACCAATGGCGGGATTAACACGGACTTTCCAATTAGCGTGCAGGGGCGGTTTAGTTCGAAGCAGCTCTCCGGAACCGTGGGCGGAGGCGGGCGGGAGTTGAAAGTGGCGACGACGAACGGCGGGATTGAGTTGAAGAAGAGCTGAAGAAGCTCAATTTGTGGCGACGAGTCACCAAATGCGGCTACGGTTGGTATGTGCTGCCGTGGGGATAGCGGTACTTCCCGCATTTGACGCGCTCATATTTTTGTTGGACCACTCATCTTTACGCCTTGCCGAGTGGCCGTTGCCGCTCATTTTGTTGGAATTTATTTTATGTCCCCCAATCCTGTTGGTGGCATTTCAGGCTTTGGGGGGCAACGTTTCGCCGTTTTGGTGGGTGCTCGCCCCTTTGATAAACGGAACACTTTACGCAGCGATTGGGCCGGTCTTTTGGCGACTGCTTAGAAGCATTAAGGAATCGATTTTTAGTTAAGAGATTGGCCGGAAAGACGGGCACGGCATGCCGTGCCCCTACGGGACAAACTGAATGCTAGAGCGATTGCAGAAGATTATTGGACGGGCGGGGATTGCTTCGCGGAGGCATGCGGAGCAATTGATCTTAAGCGGGCAGGTGCGGGTGAACGGGGTGGTGGTGCGGGAGTTGGGGACGAAGGCGGACGTCGAGACGGACAGGATAGTGGCGGCGGGACGAACGGTGGGCGTGGGGACGGCGGCGCAGAGGAATATTTATTTGGCGTTGCACAAACCGCCCGAAGTGGTTTCGGCTATGGCGGATCCCGAGGGGCGGAAGACTTTGCGGAATTTTTTGCGTGGGCTGCCGGAGCGGGTGTTTCCGGTGGGGAATCTGGAATATGGGACGTCGGGATTGGTGTTTTTGACGAATGACGGGGATTTGGCGGCGGAGATGTTGAAGAACTGGGCGTCGATCGAGCAGGTGTATCACGTCAAGGTGAAGGGGATGCTGACGCTGGCGGATTTGGAGCGGATCGGGAAAGACGTTGGGTTGAAGATGAAGACGGTGCGGCAGCCGGATGCCACGCGGGGGCGGGCAGCGAATTTTTGGTATGAAGTGACGATGCGGGATTCGAAGAAGGATGAATTGCGGCGGGCGTTGATGAAGGAAATGCATCCGGTGGAGAAGTTGATGAGGATTGGGTTGGGATCGCTGACGGTGGAGGGATTGCCGCGGGGGAGATACCGTTTGCTGGCGGAGAAGGAAGTTGCGGAGTTGCGGCGGAGCGTTGGTCCGGCGAAGAAGGATGCCGGGGCGGGCGAGGAAAAAAGAAAAACATTTACACAGAGTTCGCAGAGGGCGCAGAGGGCACAGAGAAGAGAGAGAAAGTCGCCGCGTTGATCGGGGCGAGAGGAGCGAACGTGAAATACTACTGCGTCGTCGAAGTGGATGCGACTGATCCGAGTTGGGTTCCCGCTTATGTTCAAAATGTGACGAAATTAGTTGAGGCGCGGGGTGGCCGTTATCTTACGCGCACGTCAGCGCTTGAGAAGATTGAAGGTGAGCGCGCGCTGCCGGGGATACTGGTGATCCTGGAGTGGCCATCGAAAGAGAGTGCCATGGCCTTCTATGCGAGCGAAGAGTACAGGCCGTACCGCGCGAGCCGCCTCGCAGGAGCAAAAAATGAGTTTTTGTTGGCGGCGGGCGAGGACATCGCTGGAGTAGCGCAGATTGCCCAGTAGAGCAGGCGCGAGTGCTGACTCGCGCGGTGTTGCGGACCATTGACCAATGGCGGCAGAGAGATTGCAGAAAATAATGGCGGCTTGCGGGGTGGCGTCACGACGCAAGGCGGAAGAGATTATTTTGGCGGGGCGCGTGACCGTGAATGGCACGGTTGTGCGCGAATTGGGGACGAAAGCGGATATTGAGACGGATGCGATTTCTGTGGATGGCGCGGCGATCGCACGGCCGGCGAAGTTGCTCTATTACATGATGAACAAGCCGAAGGGGTATGTGACCACCGTGAGCGATCCGGAGGGGCGGCCTACCGTTGTGGATATCGTGGGGAAGAGTGTGGGGCGCGTGTATCCGGTAGGGCGACTGGATTACGCGAGCGAAGGGTTGCTGCTGTTGACGAATGACGGAGCCCTGGCGGAGCGGATGATGAAGGCCGGCGAGCACATGCCGAAGACGTATTTGGTGAAGGTTAGCGGGAAGCCCGATGAGAAGAGAATTGAGAGACTGAGAGCGGGGATTGTGATTGAGTTGGAGGATGGGCGGAAGGTGAAGACGGCGCCGGCGAAGATACGGTTATTCGAAGATGGGGAGAATCCGTGGTACGAGGTGGTGTTGATCGAGGGGCGGAACCGGCAGATACGGAGAATGTTTGAGAAGGTGGGGCATTTGGTGGAAAAGATTCGGAGGGTGAGGATGGGGCCGCTGGTTTTGGATTTGGAGCCGGGGAGGTTTCGGGCTTTGAGCGGCAAAGAGGTAGAATTGTTGAAGAAGGCGGCGGGTTCGAAATAAAAAGATGAAAAAGAGTTTTACACAGAGGGCACGGAGAGCACAGAGGCCGCAGAGAAGAGCGAACTAGAGGTGCGAGAATAGAGTTGAGCTGGATTAGAAATTGGGACTCAAGACTGGCGGGTAGGAATCGATGACGCGGACGATTGAAGAGTTGATACCGGATTACATTCGAGGGCTGCCGGTGTATGTGCCGGGGCGGCCGATTGAGGAAGTGGAGCGCGAGCTGAAGATTCACGCGGTGAAGCTGGCGTCGAACGAGAATCCGCTGGGGCCGTCGCCGAAAGCAATGGAAGCGGCAAAGAAGGCGCTGGCCGACGCGCATCGATATCCGGACGGCGGAACGCATGTGCTGCGGGAGACGCTGGCGGCGCGGACGGGGCTGGCGGTGGAAGAACTTTTTGTGGGGCTGGGATCGAGCGAAATTATTGATTTGGCTTCGCGCGTGATGCTGCATGCGGGTTTGCAGGGGATGACGTCGCACGGGAGTTACGCGCCATTTTCGGTAGCGATTCGGGCGAGCGGGGCAGAGTTGGTGCTGGTGCCGCAGAAGAATTTTGCGTTTGATTTAGATGCGATGGCGAAGGCGATTACGACGAAGACGCGCGTGATTTATCTGGCGAATCCGAACAATCCGACTGGGACGGCGTTTACTCTAGGCGAGTTGGAGGAATTTCTTGGGCGCGTGCCGGAGAGCGTGCTGGTGGTGCTGGATGAGGCTTACGTGCATTACGCGCCGAGCTTGAACCGGAGGAAGTCGGAAGAGATTTTTCGGCGTCACGGGAATTTGCTGATTTTGCGGACGTTTTCGAAAGTGTACGGGCTGGCGGGGATGCGCATCGGGTTTGCTATTGGGCGGCCGGGTTTGCTTGCGGCGATGAACAAGCTGAGGACGCCGTTCAATACGTCGGGAGTGGCGCAGGCGGCGGCACTGGCGGCGATCGATGACCGGGAGCACGTGACGAAGTGCATCGAGACGAACGCGAGCGAACGCAAACGACTGAGCGAGGGGTTGACGAAGCTGGGATTGCGGCCGGTGCCGAGCGAGACGAATTTTGTGTTTATGAATGTTGGGCCGGAAGCGAAAGAGATCTGCGATGAGTTGCTGCACGCGGGAGTGATTGTGCGGCCGCTGGGCTGGATGGGATTTCCTGAGGCGATTCGGATATCGATTGGGACGGTGGAAGAAAATGGGAAGTGCCTGACGGCGATGGCGGAAGTTTTGGCGAAGCGAGCGGGTAAAGGCGAGCTGGCGGCGCGATGAGAGTGTTGTTGCCGGATGGCGTGAACGCTACGGCCGATCCGATTCTGGAAATTCTTCAGACATATAAGACGATGGCAGTGGTGGGATTGTCGTCGAATCCTGCGCGGGCGAGCTATGAAGTGACAGCGTACATGCAGAACGCGGGCTATCGAATTGTTCCGGTGAATCCAAACGAGACAGAAGTGCTGGGGGAAAAGAGTTACGCGCGGTTGGAGGATGTGCCGGAAAAGATTGGGATTGTGGATGTGTTTCGGCGGGCGGAAGATGTGCCGCCGGTAGTGGAGAGCGCGATTAAAGTGGGGGCGAAGGTGGTTTGGATGCAGTTGGGCATTGAGAATGCGGAAGCGGCGGAGCGGGCGCGGGCCGCGGGGTTGATTGTGGTGGAGGATGCGTGCATTTTGGTGGAGCATCGGAGGAGAGTGAAGTTGTTGGGTTGAGGGGAAAAGACAGTCTCAGAAAGACAAGTTGCCCGCGCCGAGGTTTGGCGCGGGGTTTTTGTTTGGAACACAGGACGGGTGCATCACGGACAGGCCTTGCCGAGATGGGGCGCAACATGTTGCCCCCCTACAAAGAGCGAATTGTTTAAAGGGGAAGGGGGAAGAGTTCGAGATTGCGTTTGCCGGGGAGGACGACGGCGAGGAATCGGCCGTCGGGGGAGATGCTGAATTCGCGGATGGAGATACCGTGCAAGATGGGGCGCGGCGTAGGTTGGAGGACGGGGACATCTTTGCCAGGTGGCTGCTGGAGAAGCGGTGGGATGGAGATCCAGACGAGGTCGCCGGACTTTCGCTCGACGGCACGCTTGAGCAGGATGCGAGTTTCGTCGGTGGACCAGCGAAAGACGCCGAGGCCAACGCGGAGGCGAACGAAATAATTGGGGAGAGCGAGATTGCGCACTTCCAGAATTTCGCGGTCGATGAAGTAGGCGACTTTTTCGCCGCTGGGGGAAACGGAAAGACCACCGGCGTAGCCGTTGAGCGTGGCGATTTCCTTGTCGTCTTGTGCGAGGAGTTCAAGGCGCTGGAGGCGAGGTGGGCCGGATTGCGCGCGGTCTTGCTCGACGGCGATGGCCGCATTGGTGCGCGGAATGCGGTCGGAGTCGATAAAGGTGCGGCCTTCGAAGGCGGGACCGGCGGGTCCAGTGGAGATGTTCGAATAGCGGAACGAGAAGAGCATGCGCGGTTTGATGGCTTCGTTGAAATAGATGATTGTGGAGTTGTCCTGGAGCCAGGACGCGTTGAAGCAATCCTTGATGACGTTTTCGCCTTTGCCGAAATGGATTTCTTTGCCGCTGTCCTCGAAAGCAAGGGCTTGGAAGGAGTCTTCGGTGCGGCCTTCTTCGACGACGCTGGTGGTGAAAAGCTGGGCGAGGAAGAGGCGGCCATTGGGAGACCAGTGGAAGGAGTCTACAGCGTAGGAGAAGAGTTCATCGCCACGAGTAAATTTGTCGCCCTGGAGAATGCGGCGGCGCTTGCCATTGGTGTCCTGAATAAAGATGTCGTCGTGCTGAAGGTCGTATTTTTTGGTTTTGATGTTGCGGCGGACGGAGTAGACGATGCGGCCGTCGGGAGAGAAGCTGAAAGCAGTGATCTCGTCGTCGATGTTTTGGAGGGGCTTGTCGAGATCCTGAGCGCGCGCGTGCGGAACGATGCAACAGCTCGATAACCAAAAGAAAAAACGAACGGAGATGTAAAGGTCGCGCAAGCCAGCGCGGTAATCGAAAACGGATCATGGCTAGGGACGTGCCTGCGGCGCGGGTTGCGAGCCAGGGTGCGGGCCGGTGAATAAGGAGCAGCAGGGTTTTTCCTTGGGAGTGAATTCCATGAATTCGACACGGGTTAGGTCGGCGTCGTAGAGATTGAGCTGCCATTTGCCGTCGCGGCCGATCTTGGGTGCTTCGTTGGGTTTGATGCCGGCTTTGACGACTTCGTCGTTGATGGCGTGAATGTCGGGCACGCCGATGGAGATGTGATTCATGACGCCGAGGGTGTGTTTATCGGCAGTGGGCGAGATGTTGAGCATGTACTCGACCCAGTCGGTGCCTTCGGGAACTTGCATGGCGACCCAGTCGTCTCGCTCTTCGGTCATGCCACCGTGCCAGTAGGGGCGGAAGCCGAGTTCATAATCGTAGAAGCGATCGATGGCTTCACGATTCTTAACGACAAACCCTGCGTGAATGATACGAACCGGATTGGGAGGATTCGAGGGAGGCAGACCGGCATTCAGGTCTTCCGAGTTGGCCAAGTGATAGGAATCCGTAAACGAAACGCGATGTCCCTCGGGATCAGTGAGCACAATGCGGATGAGCTCCCCGCCATGCTTCTTCTTGACCTCGTTGAAATCGACTTTGTTGAAGTTGAAATATTTTTTGAAGCCTTCGAGGTCGTCGGTAAGGAAGGAGACTTCGGCGAGCAGGTTTGCGGGCGCCGTGGCGGGCACTTTTTCGAAGTGGATGCGCTGGCCGCTGGGGAGAAACAAGAATTGCAGGAGCGGACGGCGCGCAGTACTCGCACAAGTGATCCGGATCGATGAGTTTCAGATAGAACTTGCGAGCTTCGGAGACATCCGAGACAAGCATGGTGACGCCGGCGATCCCCAGAATGCGGGGGCGCTTCGGCGGTTTTTTCTTCGCCACGGCGGAGAGACAAAGCAGCAAGCACGCGAGCAACAACGCAGTCTTTTTCATCGATGACCTCAAGGATTGGCTACCGAACGTGATTTTACCTTGCGAATTTCTTCCAGGCGAGCGCGAAGACGAAGCTCGAAACCTTGATCGGTGGGCTTGTACCAGGTGCGGCCAGCGAGATTGTCGGGGAGGCAAGTCATATCGGTGAGCTTGTCGTCGAAATCGTGGGCGTATTTGTAGCCTTGGCCGTAGCCGACATTTTTCATGAGGCCGGTGACAGCGTTGCGGAGATGCAGAGGGACTGGATCCGCTTCGGTTTTGTGCACATCGTCCATCACTTCGCCATAGGCAGTGTAGACGGCATTGGACTTTGGCGCGAGGGCTAGATAGACGGCGGCTTGCGCCAGCGCGAGATTGCCTTCCGGCACGCCGAGAAAATCGAAGGCGTCTTTGGCGGCGAGAGTTACGGCGAGCGCTACGGGTTCGGCGAGGCCGATGTCTTCGCTGGCCATGCGCACGAGGCGGCGGGCGAGATAGAGCGGGTCTTCGCCGGATTCGAGCATGCGCACGAGCCAGTAGAGAGTGGCATCGGGATCGGAATTGCGAACGGATTTGTGCAGAGCGGAGATGAGATTGAAGTGTTCTTCGCCGGCTTTGTCGTAGCGGAGTAGTTTGCGTTGGAGGACGTCTTCGAGAAGTTCGCGCGTGATAACGCGAGAGCCAGACGCGGAAGGTTTGGCGCTGCGGGCGGCGAGGTCGAGTGTGTTGTAGGCGGAGCGGGCGTCGCCATTGGCGTAGGAGGCGATGCGGAAGAGGACTTCGTCGGTGGCTTCGACATTTTCGTTGCCGAGGCCGCGCTCTCTGTCGCTGATGGCGCGTTTCAGGAGATCAACGATCTGCGGCGTGGTGAGCGGATCGAGGACGTAGACCTTGGTGCGCGAGAGCAGTGGAGAGATCACTTCGAACGAAGGATTTTCGGTAGTGGCGCCGATGAAGGTGATGTGGCCAGCTTCGACGTAGGGAAGAAAAGCGTCCTGCTGGGCTTTGTTGAAGCGGTGAACTTCGTCGACGAAGACGATGGTGCGCTGGCCGCCGTGGGATTTGCGTTCCGAGGCGGCCATGACCTCTTTGATTTCTTTTATCCCGGCAAGCACCGCGCTGAAGGCGACAAACTCGGAGCGTGTGAGGCGGGCAATCATTCGAGCGAGCGTTGTCTTGCCGCATCCCGGCGGGCCCCACAGCAACATCGAAGTAATCTTGTCGTTTTCGATTTGCTGGCGGAGCGGTTTGCCCGGGCCGAGGAGTTTTTCCTGGCCAATGAATTCATCGAGGGTGCGCGGGCGCATGCGCTCGGCGAGGGGTTGATGCGCGGAGTCTTCCGCGGCGGGTTGCGGCAATTTCGAAAAGAGGCTCACGGTTTCGCCTCGGATTTTTCCGGCAATGAGTTGCGCTGGCGGGCGGCTTCGTAAAAGAGGACGGCTGCGGCAGCGGCGGCGTTCAGAGACTCGACGCCGCTGGCCATGGGGATGCGGATGCGGGCGTCGGCGCTGCGCTCGACTTCTTCGGGGAGGCCTGCGCCTTCATTGCCGACGAGCAGAGCAACGGGTTCGCACCAATCTACCTCCCAGGGGGAGAGGGGCGGGGCGATTGTGCTTGATTGGGGCGCAGCATGCTGCGCCCCTACAACGGAAGAAGAGGTTTGCGGCGGTTCGTGAACGGATGTGGCTAGCGTTCGCACGTTTGCGATTTTTAGCTGTGTTAGGAGGATCGGGAGCGACATTCCCGCCAGAATCGGAAGATGCAGAGCGGCGCCAGCGGAGGCGCGCAAGGCCTTTGGCGAAAAGGGGCTGGCGGTGCCAGATTGGCCAGAAGCAGCCGTGACAGCGCCGGTGGCGCCGAAGGCGGCGGCGGTGCGCAGGATGGTGCCGACGTTGCCGGGGTCCTGAACACCTGCGAGGACCACAAGAAGCGGCGAGCACGCGGAAATTGGCGCGCGGAGAAGATCGTCCAGTGTGGCGGTGCGTGGTTGAACTAAGGCGGCGACGCCTTGCGGATGCTCCGTATCGGCAAGGCCTTCGAAAAGACGGTCGGTAGTGCGCAGCTTGGGAAAAGCCATTTCGGGCCTGTCGATGAGGGGAGCGAGGCGTTCGCGATGGCGCTCGCCGGATTCGCTGAAGAGGACAGCATCGATGCGGCAGCCCGAACGAAGCGCTTCTTCGACAAGGCGCACGCCTTCGACGCCGACGGCGCCGGATTCCGTGGGCAGGCCGCCGCGAAGAGCCATGCGGAATTCCTTGAGCCAGCGATTGTCGCGGCTCGTCAGGACTCCGGCCGCGGCTGCAGGCGCGATGGCGGCGTTGCGAGCGGATTTGCCGGGGGAGGCCATCAAGGGGAGCGTAACAAATTTTGGGGTTGGGAGGCTAACTGCGGCCAGCAAGGCCGGATGCTTCAGAAAGCCCAGTCTATGCAGGCTTAGCGGCTGAACTTAGTGTGGCACGTCGCTCGGTTTCGTAGGAGGCGAGGCGCGCTCGGACTTGCGAAAGAATCTCGAAGGAACGGAGGCGGGCGGAGTGATCGTAGATGTGGGCGGTGGTGATGAGTTCGTCGGGTTGCGTGACTTCGATGAATTTGAGGAGGCCGCGCTCGACGGTTTCAGGAGAGCCGACGACGGAGCAGAGGAGCGTCATGCTGGCGGAAGCCTTTTCCTGGGGCGACCAGTAGGCGTCGATGTCGTCGATGGGCGGCGGAATTTGGCCCGGAGTGCCGCGGCGAAGATTGGTGAAGGATTGTTGGACCGACGTGAACAGGTAGCGCGCTTGAGCGTCGGTTTCGGCAGCGATGACGTTGAGGCCGAGCATGACGTACGGGCGTTCGAGCTGGCGCGAGGGTTTGAAGTGCCTGCGATAGAGTTGCACCGCTTGCATCATGTCCGCGGGCGCGAAATGCGAGGCGAAGGCGAAGGGCAAGCCGAGGTCGGCGGCAAGTTCGGCGCTGAAGAGGCTCGAGCCGAGGAGCCAAATAGGTACGCGAAGGCCTGTTCCGGGATAGGCGCGAATGCGCTGCCCCGGTGCCGCGGGCTCGAAATAGGATTGCAGCTCTTCGACGTCTTGCGGGAAATTGTCGGAAGCGGTCGCAAGATTGCGACGCAGGGCGCGCATGGTGGGCTGATCGGTGCCGGGAGCGCGTCCGAGGCCGAGATCGATGCGTCCCGGGAATAGCGAGGCGAGTGTGCCGAATTGTTCCGCGATGACGAGCGGCGAATGATTGGGAAGCATGATGCCGCCGGAGCCGACGCGAATGGTTTTCGTGCCTCCGGCAACGTGAGCGATGACGACGGAAGTGGCAGCGCTGGCTATGCCGGGCATGTTGTGGTGTTCGGCCAGCCAGAAGCGTTTGTAACCCCAGGCTTCGGCGTGTTGCGCAAGGTCAAGGGAATTGCGCAAGGCGTCCGCGGCGGTTGCGCCTTGCGGAATCGGCGAGAGATCGAGAATAGAGAAGGGAATCACGATGCATTGGATGCCTTGCAGCGAGCGCAAGTTACGGACGGCGGTGTTTCGGGCTTGCGCCGCGTTCTCAAGTGGACCAAAGATGCTTTTCGCCGAGGCTCTTATTGCATGCACTAGAGGGGTATGGTAGCGTCGCCGAATTGAGTGAATTCGCGGGCGAAGCGCCAGTGGGGGTGTTTTGTGGCTTCGCCAAAGGCCAAAAAATTGCCGGCAGAACTGTTGCGCATCAACGCGCAAGACCCGGAACCGGAAGTGCTGCGTTACGCAGCGAGCTTTCTGAGCCGGGGAAGTGTGGTCGCTATTCCCACCGATACCTTTTACGGGCTGGCTGCCGACCCGTTTAATCTCGCCGCGGTGGACGAAATTTATCGTGTGAAAGGCCGCCCCGAGACGCGGGCTTTGCCGATTTTGGTAGGCTCACTAGAACAGGCCATGCAGCTTGCGCGCGAAGTGCCGCAGAATTTTTTGCGGCTGGCGCAGGAATTCTGGCCGGGAGCGTTGACGCTGGTGGTGGATGCAGCGAACCGCTTACCGCTGAAGGTCACGGCGAACACGGGGAAAGTGGCGTTGCGCTGGCCGAAGAGCGATGTGGCGCGGAGATTGATCGAGGAGTTTGACGGGCCGATCACCGGGACCAGCGCGAATATTTCCGGATTTCCTTCGTGTTCGAACGCCGAGCAGTTAATGAAACAGCTCGGTGGCCGGCTGCCGTTAATTTTGGATAGTGGCGAGACCGGCGCAACGATGGGATCGACCATCGTGCATGTGCATGGCGGAGCGTGGAAAATTATTCGCGAAGGTGCGATTCCCGTGGCGGAGATTGAGAAGTCGTTGAAGTAGGGAAAGGCCATGGAGCAACAGGAAGACGTAAGAGTCGCTAAACTCAAGAAGGGCATCGTAGCGTCATGGCTATCCTTAAGCATTCTTCCGTTGGGGGCCTTCTTTGGCGCGATTGGAATTTGTGCCGGCCCAAGTACCAAGAACGGAGCTGTCGCCCTATTGTTCATAGGTGTGGCTGGCATTGGAACAGCGCTCTACGGTGCATTTCGTGTTGTGCGCGGTATTAGATTTGGAAGCCCGGCGATGCGAGTGGGTGGTGCATTGTCACTTGCCGCAGGACTGTTGGCAGGACTTTTTGGATGGCTGTGCGCATTTGAAGCTCAGGACGCCCTAAGATACTACTTCGGTGGTGGGAACTGACTCGGCCTCCAGACCTGACGGCGAGAATCACCATCCTCACTCAAGTGTTTGCAGAAGATTCCCCTCGCATCAACTAGTGGCAGTAGGAGATTTTTCCGAGGATGGCTGGGCCGCGCGCGCCAGTCGCGCTTGGGAGATTGCTGGGGCGGTGATGGAAAGTTTCATAGGCCATGAGTGCGAAGGCGAGAGCTTCCTTGGCGTCGATCGGAATGTCAAAGTGCGAAGACTTCATCACCTCAATACCATGGGGCCGATAGAATTCGGAGAGAAACGAAAAGATCAGCGGATTGTTTGCGCCCCCGCCCGAGACGATCAGCTGATGCACTTTTGTTTTCCGCAAGACGAAAAGTTCGATTGCTAACCGCACGCTGACTACCGTGAACCAGGTCGCAGCGCGGATCAAGTCGTTCGGCTTGGCACGATACTTGCGGCCCAGCTGCAGGATTTTCTGTAAATACTCTTCGCCAAAATATTCGCGGCCGGTGGATTTCGGCGGCGGCTCGTAGAGGTACGGTTCCTTCAGGAGCTGAGAATTGAGCAAGGGGATATCGCGCCCCTTCAAGGCCAGCTGACCGCCTTTATCGAAACGCTCTCGGCCTTTGGTGAAATGCGAGACTAAGGCGTCCATCAGCATATTTGCCGGGCCTGTGTCGAACGCGATGATTTGCTGCGGCTTCGCCGCGGCGGGAATGACAGTGATGTTCGCGATGCCGCCGAGATTCAGCGAGACGCGGCCGAGTTTTTCGTGGCGATAGAGAAGATAGTCGGCGTAGGGGACGAGCGGAGCGCCCTGGCCCCCGAGGGCGATATCAGCGGGACGAAAATCGCCAATGGTAGTAATACCTGTGCGGGCCGCGATGACAGAAGGTTCGCCGATTTGCAGCGTCGAAGCGGTGCGATGGCCGAGATACGACGCCGGCTTTCCCTGATGAAAAATGGTTTGGCCGTGGCTGCCGATAAGTGTAATGCGTTTTGGCGAGACGCGAAATTTACGGCAAGCGGCGAGAGCGGCGTCCGCGAAAACTTCGCCCAGACGAAAGTTCAACTGGCTGAGTTCACCGGCAGTGATGGGATGCTGCTCGGCGACGCGAAGAATCTCCTTTCGCAGCGCGGGAGGAAACTTGCTCGAAGTATGTCCAAGAAGTTTCGCGTTCAGATACGGCGGCGCGCCGGAGATGCAGGCGAGCGCGATGTCAATACCGTCGGCGGAAGTGCCGGACATTAGTCCGAGAACGAGCATGGGTTTCGGCGCCATTGCCTGTAAAAGGATTTAAACACAGAGGACACAGAGAACACAGGGCGGACAGAAGAAGATGGAGATAAAGAGTGAACGCAACAAATGGCACTGTAGGGGTGGGGCTTGCCCCACCCGCTTTGAACGCTCGCGGCTTCGATGCACTACGAGATTTGCTTTTTCAATTCGGCGAGAAGATTTAAGGCGTCGAGGGGCTTTAGCTGGTCGAGGTCGGCGCCACGGAGCTTGTCGAGGACGGCTCGATCAAGCGCGGTAAAGAGCACCTCCTGGTGGCCATTGCGGCGGTGTCCGGAGGCGGCGGGCGATGTAGTTCCACCGCTTGCGTTTGCGGAGAGGTCTTCGAGGGAGCCCGGCGAAAGCGTTTCGCTAAGGGCGTGCTCGCTCTGCTCGTGTTTTTTGAGGACTTCGCGCGCCCGTTCGATGACGCTGCGTGGAAGGCCTGCGAGACGCGCGACTTCGATGCCGTAGCTTTTGTCCGCGCTACCGGGCTCGACGCGGCGCAGGAAGATAATCTCGTTGGGCGTCTCTTTGACCGAGACATGGACGTTCTGCACGCCTGTCAGGAGATCGGCAAGCTCGGTGAGTTCGTGGTAATGAGTGGCGAAAAGCGTACGCGCTAGCGTGTGCTTCTGCAGGTGCTCGACGACGGCCCAGGCGATCGATAGGCCGTCAAACGTTGCCGTTCCTCGGCCAACTTCATCGAGCAGAACGAGGCTCGAAGGCGTGGCGTGGTGCAGGATGGCGGCCACCTCGCTCATCTCGACGAGAAACGTAGAGCGGCCGCGCGCCAGGTTATCGCTGGCGCCGATGCGGGTGAAGATGCGGTCGGTAATAGGAAGTTTGGCTTGGCGCGCGGGGACGAACGAGCCCATCTGCGCCATCAAGACGATCAGCGCGGCCTGGCGAAGATACGTGGACTTGCCCCCCATGTTCGGGCCAGTAATGAGCAAAAGCTGCTGCCGGCCCGGGTCGAAGCAGAGGTCGTTGGGAACGAAACGCTCGCCGCGCTGGCGAAGAAGTTCTTCAATCACTGGATGACGGCCGCCCACGATGAGCAGCTCGCCGGTCGAGTTGAACTCGGGTCGCGCGTAGCCGCGGTCGGCGGCCAGCTTGGCAAACGAAGCGAGCACATCGAGCTGGGCGATGGCGCCAGCCGTGCGGCGAAGACGCGCCGCTTGCCCAGCAATGATCGAACGAATCTCGACAAAAAGCTGGCGCTCGATTTCGAGGATGCGTTCGTCGGCGGCAAGAATCTTGCGCTCGTACTCCTTTAGTTCGGGGGAAGTGAAGCGTTCCGCGTTCACCAGCGTTTGCTTGCGCTCATAATCGGCAGGCGCGAGGTGGAGATTGGGTTTCGAAATCTCCATGTAGTATCCAAAAATGGAATTGAAGCGAATCTTCAGCGAGGCGATGCCGGTGCGCTTGCGCTCGCGCTCCTCCATGGCCGCAATGATTTCCTTACTGTGCCGACTGAGGTTGCGGAGTTCGTCGAGCTCTCCGTCGTAACCACTTCGGATGATTCCGGCGTCTGTCGCGAGAGCAGGCGGTTCATCGGAAATGGAGCGTTCGAGACGTTCACGAACATCCGTAAGCTCATCAATCTCGCCGTGCAAGCGGCGGAGTAGCGCGCTGCCGCCGACGGGTGGCGGCGTCAGAAAATTCTTCAGAACGGGAAGCTGCACCAGCGATTTGCGGAGAGCCACGAGTTCACGCGGACCGGCGAGGCCGAGCGTGATTCGGCTCGTCAGGCGCTCCAGGTCCTGAATGCCGCGCAACTCCTTGCGAATTTCGCCGCGAACCACGGTTTGTTGCAAGAGGTGGGCAACAGATTCGAGGCGCGCCTCAATGGCGTCGCAATCGATGAGCGGCCGGAGAATCCAGGAACGCAGAAGGCGTGCGCCCATACCGGTGACAGTGGCATCGAGCGCGGCAACAAGAGTGACGGGGCCGCTGCGGCCAGACTCTTCGCTGAAAATGGGCGTAATCAGTTCAAGGTTGCGCACGGAAACGGGATCGAGCACGAGCGTCTCGTGCTGTTCGTAATAGCGCACACGATCCAGATGCTGAAGAGCGTCCGCGGTGGCCGGTTGCGTACTGGTTGAGCCCGCGGATGTATCCGGACCGCGAGCGGCGTTTTCGCGCAAATAGTGAACAATGGCGCCGGCAGCCGCGAGTGCTTGCGGATGGTCGTCCAGGCCAAAGCCCGTAAGCTCAGCGACGCCAAACTGTTCGCGCAAGATCCGTTCCGCGTAATCGCGATGGAAAATCCAATCTTCGAGACGGCTTTCCACGCCGCCAGCGCCTTCCAGCAGGGAAGTCTTTGCAGTCTCAAAGAGCTGCTGTGGCCGGGGAAGAAGCGTTTCGCGCGGATGGAGAAGCTGCAATTCGTCGCGAAGAGATTCATCGGCATCCGCACCGGAAAATTCCGTGGACTGGAATTCGCCGGTGGAAAGATCCACGAAAGCGAGACCGACCAGCGATCCGGAAGGATGTTTGGCAACGGCCGCAAGATAATTGTTTTCGCGTGCGTCGAGAACGGAGACATCGGTAGCTGTGCCCGGCGTGATGACTCGAACGACCTCTCGCCGCACCAGCTTTTTCCCCGGACCAGGAAGCTCCATCTGATCGCAAATCGCTACCTTGAAGCCGCCGCGGATGAGCCGCGCAATGTAGCCGTCCGCAGCGTGATACGGCACACCACACATGGGAATGGGCTGGCCTTTTTCTCGGTTGCGCGAAGTCAAAGTGATTTGCAGTTCGCGTGATGCGAGAATCGCGTCTTCGTAGAACAATTCGTAAAAATCGCCGAGCCGGAACAGCAGCAGCGCGTGCGGGTAGCGCGTCTTGATCGCGTGATACTGCTGCATCAATGGTGAGGTGGGCTCGCTCATCGTTCGGCCAAGCTCATGCGCGGATTCCCAGTTCGGTCAGCAAGAATGCGTAGTCGAGCGCGATCTCCCGCAGATAATCGTAGCGTCCCGACGCGCCGCCATGGCCCGCGCCCATATTTATTTTGAAGAGCAATGGGTCCGCATCGGTTTTCAGCGCACGCAGCTTGGCTACGTATTTTGCCGGCTCCCAGTACATGACTTGGCTGTCGTTCAATCCAGTTTTTATCAGCATCGCCGGATACGGCTTCGCCTCTACATTCGTATACGGGCAATAGCTCTTCATGTAGAAATAATCTTCCGCTACCCGCGGATCTCCCCACTCCTCATATTCTCCGACCGTCAACGGCAGTGATGCGTCCAACATGGTGTTGAGCACATCCACGAACGGCACGTGGCTGATCACCATGCGAAAAAGATCAGGCCGCATATTCGCCACCGCTCCCATCAAAAGTCCTCCCGCGCTGCCCCCTTCCATCACCAGCGTCTCCGCCATCGTGTAGCGGCGCGCGATCATGTGCTCAGCCGCGGCAATAAAGTCCGTAAATGTATTGCGCTTCTGGCGAAGGCGACCCGCGTCGTGCCAGGGTTTGCCCAGTTCACCGCCGCCGCGAATGTGCGCGATGGCAAAAATCATGCCGCGATCGAGCAAGCTCACGCGGTTCGAGCTGAAGGTCACAGCGATCGAATAGCCGTAGCTGCCGTAGCCGTAAAGCAACAAAGGCGCCGTGCCGTCCAACGGCGTGTCACGGCGATGCACAACGGAAATGGGAACGCGCGCGCCGTCCGCGGTGGCCGCGTGAAGCCGCTCGCTAACATACAAAGTGGAGTTGTAACCTCCAAGCACAGGCTGCTGCTTAAGCAGCGTGCTCTCGCGTTTTGCCACGTCGTAATCGAAAACGGAGCGAGGAGTCACAAACGACTCGTACTGATAACGCACAAACGGCGAATCGAACTCGGCGTTCGTTCCAATGGACGCGTTATACGCAGGCTCGGAAAATTCGATGCGGTGAGAGGCCGAGAGAGCATCGGTCGCTTCGATGCCGAGATCCACGATCCGTAAAAATGGCAACCCCCCTTCGCGCTCGGACAGAACAATGTGCGATCGAAACACATCGATGCCTGCGAGCATCACGTCAGGGCGATTCGGTATAACCTCCCGCCAATTCGCCCGTTGAGGGTCCGCAACCGGTGCACACATCATCCGAAAAGTTCTCCCACCCGAGTTGGTCCGTATAAAAAAGTAGCCACCGGCGTCCTGCGCGTTTGCGCCGCGCTTCTCCCGGGTACGCGGATTCGGATGATGGTCTACAAAATACTCGTGGTCCGTTTCGCGCGCAGCAATAAGGCGAAACTCGCCGTCGGGCTCCGAGGCAGGCAGATAGCGGACTTCGCTTGTCGTGTGGCTGGCGATCACAAGCAGAAGAAACGCCCCGCTGCGGGTGCGATCAATTTCGATGCGGAATCGCTCGTCGGTCTCGTCATAGATCAACGCGTCTTCTTCCGAAGAACCAACAACGTGCCGATACATCCGGTGAGAACGCTTGGTAGTGGCGTCCTCGACGGTATAGAAGAGCGTGCGATTGTCCGCAGCCCAGGCAACGCTCGTCACCCGCTCGATCGCTTCGGGGAAGTCCCGCCCGCTCCACAAATTCTTGACGTGCAGTGTGTACTGCCGGTAGCCGGTCGTATCCAACGCGTAGGCCAGCAACTGGTTGTCATTGCTTACTTCAAAAGCGCCGAGCCCCAGAAACGAATGCCCTTCCGAAAGTCGATTCAGGTCCAAAAGCATTTCGTCGAGCGAGCCGCTTGCGTCAAGGCGCCGGCAATGAGTCGGATACTGTTTGTCTTCCTCCGTGCACGTGAAATACAAATAGCCGCGAAGCCGGTAGGGAACAGATAAGTCCGTTTGTTGAATTCTCCCCAGCATTTCCTGGTAAAGCGTCTCCTGAAACGACGCGGTCGGCCGCATCATCTCGTCCGTATACGCGTTTTCCGCTTCAAGATACGCGATGACTTCGGGATTGTCTTTCTGCCGCAGCCAGGCGTAATGATCCACGCGCCGGTCGCCGTGCAAAATAGTCTCCACCGGTTCGCGGCGCGCCAGCGGCGGTGAAAGGGAAGTCGCGCCTGACGGTTCACTGGAAAAAGCGGGCGCTGCAGCTTTGGCGTCTGAATTCATAAGTCTCTTGTTCTGGTGCGCGCGGCGGGCTGGGCGCCGGGCGTTGTGCCGGATTTTGCCGTGGTCACGCTGAGCAAAAATGAAATACGTTCGTCCGCTATACTATCGGAAGTCAGCGGCGGGAGAAAGTCGCCGATCGACCGCAACACTCACACAACCCGGTAGGACGTAGATGGCGCAGGAAATCGAAATCAAGCTCAAGATCAGCGACCCAAACTCCCTGCGGGCCGGACTTAAGCGCCTCGGCGCCCGCCTCGTAGGCAAAGGAAGCGGCCGCGTGCATGAGTGGAACGTCCTTTTCGATACGCCGGACGGCTCTCTTGCCAAACACGGACAACTCCTCCGGATTCGCACCGAGACGCCCGACCGCAGGTCGAAAAAGCCCGCAGAGCGCCTGCGCAGCGTGTCCTGCTGACCTTCAAACGCCCCGTGACTACAACTGCGGCGGTTTCCGGCAGTGCTCAAAACAACCATCGCCATAAAGTGCGGGAAGAGTTTGAGCTTGAGATCAAGGATGCTATCGCCCTCGCAAAGATTTTCGAAGGTCTCGGGATGAACGGGTGGTTCCGCTATGAGAAGTACCGCACTACGTTCCGCTTGCCGGCGGCAATTCGTTGGGCGCAAGGATTGCTAATCGAGGTCGATGAGACCCCTATCGGCACATTTGTCGAACTGGAAGGGCCGCCCGCCGCAATTGACCGCGCCGCCCAGGACCTTGGCTTCGACAAGCGCGACTATATCGTGAAGAATTACCTCGCTCTGTACGTGGAAGATTGCCGCCGGCAGGGCGAAGAACCGAAAGATATGGTCTTTGCTGCCAGGAAATAGCTGCGCCGAAAGCAAAATTCAAAAATATCTCTAACAAAGTCATTCTTTTCTTGACAATGAATCGCGCCAGGCTTATCACTGCTCCAGCGAATGCGATTTGGTGCTTCAATTGCTCTCCAATCGCCATTCGCGAGCGCGTGGCGACGTATCTGCCTCCATGCAGGAGTGGATTCTCTTCCGATGAGTGCGTCCAACGATCTCGAACCTGGCCCTAATCGCTTGTACGAAGCGCGGTTTGGTTCAGCGAGGCTTGGCAGGGGCGCGTGGGAAAGGTCGCGCGAGGCCCAATTCCTTCCGCAAGCCGTAGGGTGGGGAGGGTTCGCATCAGGCTAGCGGTAAGTCCATTTGTATCAGGCACTTGCCCGCGGCCGACGCTGTTTACGGTACGCGGGATTTTTGTTGGCCGTTACGATGTTTGCGGTTTGAGGTGGACATGGAAATTTACGCAACGGAACTTATGGGTGCGGAGGCCTACGACGCGCAAGGCAATTTCGTTGGCCGCGTGCGCGAATTCTTTATCGAGCCTTCGCAAGCGACCAACCGTCTGTCGCATTTCTTGCTCTCTCGCGGCAAATTCCAGCCGCTGATGGCTCGCCACGATCAGGTTGCCACATTCGCTCCCGGGACGATACGTCTGAACGTAAGCGAGCGCGCGTTGCAACTTTACGAACCGAACGAGTCGCTGTTGGCCGTTCGCAAGGATTTGATGGACCAGCAGATTATCGACACGCGGGGCCGCAAAGTCGTCCGTGTGAATGACGTCGACCTCACGGAAATGAAGACCAACGGCAACGTAGAGCTCAGAGTCACGCAGGTCGACGTCGGATTGCCTGGCGCCGTCCGGCGCCTCTTGCAGGGTGTTGTTTCCCCGGGAATGATCCGCAGGCTGCAAAGCAGGCTGCCGCAAAGCGCCATTCGCTGGGAATTCGTGAACTTGATCGAGTCCGATCCACTTAGGCGCGTAAAACTACGCATCACTCACGAAAAACTGGAAGACCTGCACCCTGCCGACCTGGCCGAGATTATGGAACATCTGTCGGCGGCGGAACGTCAGGGAATTATCGCTTCGCTTGACGAAGAAACCGCCGCAGCCGTTCTCGCCGAGCTCGACGAACGCCTAACTACGCAGATTGTCGAGAAGCTGGACCCGGAGAAAGCTGCCGACATTCTCGAAGAGATGGCCCCCGATGCCGCTGCTGACCTCTTAGCCGACTTGCCGAAAGAGACCTCGGAAGAGTTACTGGAAGAGATGCCCGGCCAGGAAGCCGACGAAGTGCGCGAACTGCTGTCGTTCGATCCTTCCACCGCAGGCGGGATGATGAATACGGAGTTTGTATTCGTGGGCGAAGGCTCGCATCGCGAAGAGGTGCTCGCCTGGATCCGCGGTCAAGAGTTGAATCTCGACCAGCTCGACACCATCGTCCTGCTCGATGCAAAGGCGGAGTATTCCGGAACCGTTTCCGTGGCTCGTTTGCTGCTGGCGGCCCCGTATCAGTCCATGAGGGAACTGCGAAGCGAGCCGCTATTGAGCATTGCCTCGGACGCGGATGAGAAGGACGTTTTCGAGCTGTTCGACAAATACAATTTGCGCATGCTCACCGTGATCGATGAGGAGAGACGCCCCATCGGTACCGTCACTGTGGACGACGTGGTTTCACGGCTGGTGCAGAAATAAAGGGTGAATGGAACCCGCGGATGAATTGGGAAAGCCTAAAATCGAGCTTTGAGGGTCTGCAGACACGCGGCGAGAATCTGCAACAGAAGCTTCGCGGGCTGCGGCGGCGTTTGACGCTGTTGCTTGCCGTTGTCGGTCCGGGCCTGATCACCTCCAACGTCGATAACGACGCCGGCGGCATTGCAACGTACACGCAATCCGGCGCGCAGTACGGTTACGCATTGCTCTGGTCCCTCATCCCCATGACCATCGCGCTCTACGTCACCGAAGAGATGTGCGCGCGTATGGGTGTCATCACCGGCAAAGGTCTGTCCGACCTGATTCGCGAAGAGTTTGGCTTCCGTCCCACCTTTTTTGTCATGGTGACTGGGTTCTTTGTGGATTTGGCGAACGTCGTGGCGGAGTTCGCCGGCGTAGCTGCGTCCATGGAAATGTTTCACGTCAGCAGATATATCTCGGTTCCCATCGCGGCCATTCTGGTTTGGGTCTTAGTTCTTCGCGGCACGTATCGGCAGGTGGAAGTGATTTTCCTGGTGGCGTGCGGATTCTACGTGACCTACATCATCTCCGCTGTACTCGCCAAACCCGACTGGCTGCAGGCGGCCGAGCACGTCGTCATTCCTAATCTCCATTTCGAGTCCGGCTATTTGCTCACATTAACGGCGCTCGTTGGGACAACGATCGCACCCTGGCAGTTTTTCTATTTGCAGGCGGGCTTCGTCGAAAAGAAAGTCGGCCCGAGGCAGTATCCGCAAGCACGCGCCGACGTTTTAGTCGGTAGCATCAGCTGTATGGTGATTGTATTCTTCATCATCGTCGCCACCGCCGCCACATTGAACAAGCAGGGGCTGACCAATATCTCCGATGCCGTGCAAGCGGCGCGGGCTTTGATTCCGCTGGCAGGGAAGTGGGCCGGGTTTACCTTCGCGTTCGGCTTCTTGAACGCCTCGCTCTTCGCCGCAACAATCTTGCCGCTGTCCACGGCGCATGTGATTTGCGAAGGCCTCGGTTTCGAGGCCGGCATCGACCACAAATTCAAAGATGCCAGAATATTTTACAGCCTGTACACGCTCCTCATCGTCGTTGGAGCGGGGATCATTCTGATTCCCCACGTTCCTCTCTGGAAGATCTTCATTTTCTCGCAGGTCGGAAACGGTATTTGGCTTCCCATTGTGATCATCTTTATCCTGCTGCTCGTCAACCGGCGGGATTTGATGGGCGAACACGTAAACACCCTCACGTTTAACGTCGTCGCATGGGTCACGGCGATTGCCATGATCGTCCTGACCCTTGTGTTGGTCTACACCTCGCTCTTCCAGGCCGCACCGCCTCCCGCAGGCTGAACACCGGGAATGTATTCTTTGGAACTGTGATGCACGACAGGGCACCCGGGCATTGCGCCGCCACCAAATCGTATGTTAACTTTGCGGCGTAAAGAAGAAACCCCAGGAACCCAGTGCAACTCACCAAATCACACACGACGCTGCAAGTTTCCGCCTCCGGCGCGCTGGGACCTCTGACACCCGAGGAAGCTCTCCTCTTTGAAAAGCTGGATTTGGGCCGCTTGCCTCGGCACGTCGCCGTCATTATGGACGGCAATGGCCGCTGGGCGCAGCAACGCCATTTGCCACGCGTGGCGGGACACCGCTCCGGCACCAAAACGGCGCGTACCACCATCGAAACGTGCGCCCGGCTGAAGATTGAGGCGCTCACTCTCTACGCTTTCTCAGTGGAGAACTGGCGGCGCCCAAAAGCAGAAATCGATTTCCTGATGCAGTTGCTGCGCGAATATCTGCGCCGGGAAATGCCTTTGCTGCAAAAAAATGACATTCGTATGAAGTTTCTGGGGCGCACGGACGAGCTGCCCAGGGGCGTGCAAGACGACGTGCGTGACGCCATGGAACGAACCGCCGGAAACCAGGGCATGGTGCTTTGCGTCGCGCTGAATTACGGTGGCCGCGCGGAAATTGTGGACGCCGTGAATGCCATCCTGGAAGAACAGAATGGACACGCAGGCCGCGCCGCGATCACCGAAGAAGCGCTCGCCCGGCACATGTATACGAGCGGTCTGCCCGACCCCGATCTTCTTATCCGCACAAGCGGAGAAATGCGCGTCAGCAATTTTCTGCTCTGGCAAATCGCCTACGCCGAGATTTTTGTCACCGAAACCCTGTGGCCGGATTTCAATCGAGCCCGCCTTCTCGAAGCCCTCGTCGAATTTCAAAAACGCGAACGCCGCTATGGCGGTATCCGCGAAGGCCAACCCGAAACACAAAACCCCGCCCGCGTAGTCGGCGAGTGATCATTTCCATGCCACGATCTGTCCCGCACTTGTAGGGGCACGATATATCGTGCCCGTCGGCTGAACCCGCACTGACCACCAATACGTTCAACTCCGCTTCTCCCGCTTCTTTCTCTTCCTCTTCTTAAAACCCCAATCTCGTAAACCAGAATTTTCTTCGTCTTATAATTCTCCCCCGTGATTTATTCCCCTCAATATGATGAGATGGAAGCAGCGATTCGTCAGGGGATTCCATTTCAATGACCTGGTTGCGCGTAGCGACAGCCGCTGTTCTGATTCCGTGTGTGGTCGGTCTGGTGTTGTGGGGCTCGACAGCCGTTGTGGCCGTCGGCCTCGCGCTCGTCATGTTGCTTGCCCTTTTTGAATATTTCGCCTTGGGCGACGCCATTGGCCACCGCGCTTACCGTTTCTGGACGGCAACTTGCGCGCTCGGCCTTGCTTACGTGCAGTGGCTGGCGGCCATTGCACCTTCCTATGAACTCGCGGGCGGGCTGACATTCCATCGCATGGTCGGACGAGTCCTGGGAATCATTCCGACAGTTCAGGATATTTTTTTCATTTTTGTGCTCGGCGTAGCCGCACTCACACTCTGGACAAAGAGGCCGATGGTCGAGGCCTTACCGGCCGCCGGTATCAGCGCCAGCGGCTTGCTCCTCGTCGCCTTTCCTTTGACCTTCACGATTCGCTTGCACGGATTTAGTTCCGACGGTCCAAAGCTATTGATGTTTGCTCTGGTCATCACCTGGGTGGGCGATACTGCTGCGTATTTCGCCGGAAGAGCCATAGGCAAACACAAGCTGGCACCTGTGCTCAGCCCAAAGAAAACCTGGGAAGGTACAGTCGCCAGCATTCTCGGCGCGCTGCTGGTTGCCGTGGCGTTCGAACGGTGGCTGAACGTTCCGCTAACGCACCTGCTAGCTATGGCTGCGGCTGGCAACATTGCAGGGCAAGCGGGCGACCTGCTGGAATCCGCCTACAAGCGCAGCGCGGGAGTAAAGGATTCCGGCTCCCTTCTGCCCGGGCATGGCGGCGTGCTCGACCGAATCGATGCCTTGATACTGGCCATCCCGGTTGTCTGGTACTATTGGATTTGGATCTACATTCCCAGCCGGTAGGTTCCCGGGTCCTTCCAATCAAGTGCGGAAGTCAGACGCGAGAGAGTCTGTCCCGCCAGGTTCATTGCAAAACGGAGAAGAGAATTTTTGAAACAACTGTCTATTTTGGGTTCCACAGGCTCGATTGGGCGGCAGTGTCTTTCCGTTGTGGAATCGTTGCCCGAGCGATTTGGAGTCGTTGCGCTAGCTGCCGGCGGCAACCTGGAAGAGTTGGCTGGTCAGATTGAACGCCACCGGCCGGAATTAGTTTCTGTTGGCGACGCCAAGAAAGCAGATGAATTGGTTTCCGCTCTCCGAGCCAAAGGAATCTCTCCTTTGCCGGCAATTCACCACGGACGTGAGGGCATGCTCGCCGTCGGAACGCACGCGAAAGCCGACATTGTCGTTTCTGCAGCCGTCGGCGTCGTCGGGCTAGAAGCCACCTACGAAGCCGTCAAGCTTGGAAAAACGGTCGCGCTCTCCAACAAGGAAGTTTTAGTGGCCGCAGGCGAATTGGTCATGGCCGCGGCAAAAAAGGTCGGCAGAGAATTGCTGCCCGTCGACAGCGAGCACAACGCCGTTCACCAATGCCTGCGCGGCGGAACCCACAGCGAAGTCCGCCGCCTGGTGCTGACCGCGAGCGGTGGTCCCTTTCGCAAAACCCCACTAGCCGATCTCGAAAACGTGTCCCCCGAGCAAGCCCTCGCGCATCCCAACTGGAAAATGGGAAATCGCATCACCATCGATTCCGCCACGATGATGAATAAAGGTTTCGAAGTGATCGAAGCGCGCTGGCTCTTCGGCGTGCGGCTCGACCAGATCGACGTGGTGATTCACCCGCAGTCCACCGTTCACTCCATGGTCGAGTTCGTCGATGGTTCGATTCTCGCGCAACTCGGGCCAACAGACATGCGAATGCCGATACAATATGCGTTAACCTATCCGGAGAGAGCGGCGTCTAAGCAAGTAGCCCTGGATTGGCGCAAGCTGCGGCGGCTGGATTTCGCGAAAGTTTCCACGCGGCGTTTTCCTTGCCTTCGTCTGGCTCGCGAAGCGATGAAGAAGGGCGGGGCATTGCCGTGCGCGCTGAACGCAGCAGATGAAGTTGCCGTCGCCGCGTTTCTGGAGCGGCGTTTGCCATTCCTCGGAATTGCGGAAGTGATTGAAGCGGTGTTGGCACGCACTCCGCGCATGAAATTTGAAAAGATGGACGACGTGCTTGCCGCCGATTCCGAAGCCCGGCGCATGGCGAAAGAGGAAGTAGGGCGTTTATCCGTAAAGGCTGTGGCGGTATCCTGAGGATCAGAAGCAGGTAACGACACAAGGGAACGACAGAAGGGAACGACGGAGATATGGCAGCGGTATACCTCATAGTTGGAGTTGGGCTGGTGCTCGGCGTAATGGTCCTCATTCACGAGTGGGGACATTTCATCGTTGCGCGAATGTGTGGCGTGCGCGTGGATGTGTTTTCCATCGGATTTGGTCCGCGTTTGTTTGGCTGGAAGAAAGGGCCGACGGACTACCGCGTGAGCGCGCTGCCGCTGGGCGGTTACGTTCGAATGGCTGGACAGGATCTTTCGGAAGTCGATTCAAGCGACAAGCCTCCAACCGGCGCGCCTGACGAACTAATGAGCAAGCCGCGCTGGCAGCGTGCACTGATTTCTTTTGCAGGTCCGGCCGTGAATTTGGTTTTCCCCATTTTTCTTCTGACAGGCCTTTTTACGTTCGTAGGCATTCCCTATTCCGCGTATCTCGACGCGCCCGTAAAAATCGCAGCGTTGCCTTCGACTCAAGCGGCCACGAGTCCTCTGAAAGTCGGCGACACTGTCTTGTCGGTGAATGGTGTTGCCACGCCGAGTTGGGAGCAAGCGTTTCGAACACTGAAACTGGCTCCCGCCGGACAATCGATCAAAATGGAAGTGGAAGAAGGCGGCGCGCGCCGCACCGTCGAAATCGTTCCTAAGGAAGGAACCGCCGCTGATCGCGTTCTAGGGTACGTGCCGATCCGTCCGATTCTTGACCAAGTCGTTCCCGGCACACCGGCGGACAAAGCAGGTCTGCGAGAAGGCGACACGATCACGGTCGTCAACGGAAACAAGATCCTGTATTGGGAGCAGTTCGTAGAAGCGGTGCAAAGCTCCAATGGCCAGCCCATCGCGCTCGATGTCGACCGCAAAGGCGAAACCGTTCACACGACAGTGACGCCTAAGAAAGACATCGCCGAATCCGGCGAAAGCGTCTACCAGATCGGCGTTCTGCGCAGCGACGAAACCGCCTACAAGCGCGTTTCCTTCAGCGAAGGCGTGCGCGTCGCAGGCGCTTCGACGGAAGACACAATCGTGCGAACCGTAGACGTGGTCGGCAAGCTCCTCAGCGGGCGCGTCTCGATCAAACAGCTCCAGGGCCCCGTGGAAATCTCTCATCAAGCGGGCCAGGCCGTGCGCAAAGGGCCGCTCAATGTCATCTCCCTGATGGTGCTGATAAGCATCAACCTCGGCATCTTGAATCTTCTTCCGATTCCCATTCTCGATGGCGGAAATATTCTGCTTCTAGCCATCGAAGGAATCATGCGGCGCGATTTGAGCCTCAGCTTCAAAGAGCGCTTCGTTCAAGTCGGGCTCGTCTTCCTCTTGGTCATCTTCGCCATCGTTATGTACAATGACATTTTGCGGCGGATCACGAGCCACTCGTAGCCCGCAGTGCGCCGCGTGCCAGGAGGGCGAGAGATGTCCGTATCGCCGGGCCACCGGGTTTCGACGGGCGAGCGCCTCAACACTTCCGAGACAACCGGGAAGCTGCAGCAAGCGATCCGCGAGCGCGGGATTCGGCTCACTCGTCAGCGGCGCGTCATTCTGGAAGTGATGGACGCGGCCGACCAGCACCTCGACGTGGATCAGATTCTCGAACGCGCGCGCAAAATTGATTCCGGCGTCCACCTCGTCACCGTCTACCGCACGATCGATCTTCTCAAAAAACAAGGTCTTATCGACGAACTCGACCTGCTGCATCTGCGCGGCGACCGCCATTATTACGAAAGCCACGGTCCGCGCGACCACATTCATGTGGCCTGCCTGCGCTGCGGCAAAGTCCGCGAGTTCGAAAGCCGCCTCTACGAGCAACTGAAACAGCAAATTGCGCGGGACTTCAAAATGAAAGTCACCGTGTCGCGCACAGAAGTTGGCGGCTACTGCGAAGAGTGCTTGGAAAAAGAGATGTAAAGGAAGTAGAAGAGTTGGTGGTCGTGCTGTGAAATATGGAAATATGGGGACAGACGGAAAGTTCCCTCGTGCTTCTCTTCGCACGAATCAAAAATTACAGGAAACGTCCCGTCTGCCCCGTCTGTTCAAAACTTCAACTTCTTATTTCGCCTGCGCTAGCCCCGTAACAACTGCGGCAAATTTATCGAGTATCTCAACCCAGCCCTCGTGTTGTCCGCTCTTTTTCGCGTGCTCCATGGTTTCATTTCCAATCAAGGTGACTTTCGTCTGGCCGTTTCCAAAATCCTCAAAAATAACCACGTCGTTCGCATCCTCTATGGCTTCATGTTCTATTCCAAGCTGCGCAGGATCAACCTTGTTTCCCTTCGAGTCGGAAAAGTACATGGAGTAAACAATCTTCTCGTGCAGAACAATCTCGTGGTAGTCCGCGCCATTCCAGAACTCCTGCCCATCCGGCGATCTCATGCAGCAGAGAAATTTTCCTCCGACGCGAAAATCCATCTGGCAAGAAGGCGAGGTAAAACCCTTCGGCCCCCACCACTGCATCACATATTTCGGGTCTGTCCACGCCTTCCAAACCAATGCGCGTGGGGCGTCAAACACTCTAGTGACCACCATCCGCTCCGTCTCGTTAACTGTGTTTTTTGTCATCTCTGACCTCCTCTTTTTTCATTTGATTTACAACCATATCCAACTTGTCGAATCTCTCTTCCCAGAATCGGCGATAGTTAATCGCCCAGTCGCTGACGGTCTTTATCGCCTCTGGCCTAAGCCTGCACACGCTCTCTCTGCCGCGCTTCGTCTTGACCACAATCCGCGCGCGCACCAGGTAGGCAATATGTTTTGAAATCATCTGCTGCGAGAGGGCAAACGGTTCCGTCAATCCATGCACAGAGGCAGGACCATGGGAGAGTCGTTCGATCATCGCCCGGCGGGTGGGATCCGACAGAGCCGCAAAGGTTGTATCTAACCTATCCACAACCCTATGGTAGTGGATTATCCGTCGTTGTCAAGTGCTGATTTTGGAGTTCCCGATTTCTGTTTCCTGATCTCTGAACACTGACACCTGGACGGGTGGCAGCGCCTTTACATCGATAACTGCTTGCCTTTAACAGTGGGATTATTTCGCCAGCTTGCCTTTTTCATTCTGAGCTGCAAGCCCAAATCGTATTGCCGCTTCAAGCGTATCGCTGTTTATATCCTCTAGAGCTTTAAACCGAATGCAATATCCGGTCACGCTCGCCTTGCCTAGTTTTTTTGCATACGTTTTGGCTAGGTACTTCTTATCTTTGAGGCCAAGGATATAGACAGAGATTCCGGTTTTGTTTCCGCTCACACCAATTTGAAAAAACTCTCTGCTTTTTCCATTGGCATATTTTATGGTGTGAAATCCATATCCAATCGTAGGGTTGGAAACAGTATGATCTTTGCTGTCTTTACCATCGAAGAACCATAATTTGCATTCTGGTGACACTTGAAGTGTGAGCCGATGCAACTCTCGCAGGTCACTGCGTTTTGGCTCCGGCTGGCTGGCAATATAGTTCTTGATTTGTTCTTGTACGTTCAAATGTTCTGCTTCCCAGTTGCGGGCGCGGGATTATACGACGTTTAATCCTTTTGAACCGCTCCCATTCTCTGTCACACCGGATACTAGGTTTTGGGCGGGTGGCAGCGCCTTTATTCCTGGGTGGCCTACTGTTTGCGCCCTTGTCTCATGCAAACAGTGGATCACTCTTCTCCGGTTTTGTCCTATCTACTCACTGCCCACTATTCACGTCGCTTTCGGTCTGGTGCCTACCGAAAAAGTACCAAGCGAAACCCAGGGGCACGAGTACAATGATCGCGATGTGCTTCCAGCGTTTTTGCTTTGTTCGCAGGCAGTCAAAGATTGCTCCAAGAGCGCCAAATGGCGCGACTATTGCGTAGGGCAAAACGAAGTAAAACCACCAGCGCCTGCTGATAATCTCAGGTCTAAAATAAGGGATATAGGCCACTAGCGTCGCAGCGATGCCGTAAATCACAGGCAGCACCCAAAGCAGCGAACGGCGAAACGATCGGCTATTTGGAATGACTAGTTCTCCCTGCGTGCCGGCGGCTGGCCCGGACTCCTTCGAACCACACGTTCCGGTCCCCCGGCTCCCATTAGGTCACTTCGGTTTTCCAATCCGAAAGAGGGCCCTAACCGGCAGAATCAATCCGACCAACATCAAGAAGAACATAATCGTATTTACTAGGAGGACCCGTGGAAAAGAGAAATCATTCCGCCACGCTGCTACCACCCATTCGCGCCAGTCGACGAACACGCGCGGGTGGCTAACGACTAGCCCCACCATAATGGGAAACGCCCAGACCCACACGATGACGGCCATTATGACCCACGCCACCCGATTTCCCGCAGCCAGCCCTGTCCAGATAACAATAGACGCAATTGTTCCGAGGCGATTTTGATCTGACGCAAACCGAGACCCGCGAAAATCGCGATCCCGATGCCGGCGCCAAAATAGAGCAATTCCAAAATGTCATGGATAGTCTTGTAGTGCACTAGGTGGACACCCCGCTACGATATTCTAAGATGGCGCGACTGTCATAGGCGCGCGGCGGGTGGGCGATCCTTACTGTGCCGCGACGACTTGACTTTGTCTTTTTCCGGGGTGGCCCATCCTTTGCGCTTTTTTCAAAGGATGGGGACTTGCCTCAGAGCGCCGCCAAGGCCTTGAACTTTTCGAGCAGCCAGGCGCGGATTTCATCGTCTGTTTGACCGCACTCGCGGGCAACGTAGGCATCATCCCCCAGCGGACCGTATTCGCATAGCGAGCTGCAATAGTCGGCGTCTACCCACACTTGATAGAAATCTCCGGCATGCTCAAGAGGGTCCTCATCATTCTGCAGGATTTGACGCACCCGGAACTTGGCCAGGCGAAGCGCAGCGTCTTCGGGAGAGAGTTGCTTCATACCCCACTCCTGCAGGACCGTGGGAAGAACCCCCCGCACTTCAAAAAACGTCGGGGACCTCAGCGCGGCAAGACGCCGTGTGGCCGGGCCGTCAAGACCGGCCTCAAGCGCGTCCCAAGCAAGCTTGGGCATATCGGGCGTTCCTACATGTCCGAGAGCCAGATGCGCTTCGACGAGATCGCGATCAAAAGCCATTGGTAATCTGAAATCTGTTTTAGCCGAACGCACGGCGCATGTCCATCCACCCCGCTTGGTGCACCACCCTTGCTTGGGCGGGTGGGCCAGGCTTTTGACATGGGTGGCGCACCCTTTGGGGTTTCGTTCTTCAAGGGGTGCGGTCTTTCTCCTTATGCCGACTGCCTCTTATTTGCCTTGGCCTGCACGGAACTCCTCATGGCGTGCCGCAAGAGCATGTTGGTCTTGGTCTGGTATCCCCGCCCATAGCTCTTTAACCAATCGATAATGTCCGTGTCCAGACGAATGGTCACGGGTTTCTTCGTTGGCCGGTAGAACTTGCCGATTTCCGCTTTCGACCAGTCGAGAACCTCCGGCATATCGGTCAGATCAATGTCCTCGTCTTTTTTTGCGGCAATGACGGCGATCTGCTTTTTTTGCTTCTTATTTAGCTTCTTCATAAATCAACCTCTCTCCCCCGGTAGCCGCTCGCGCCGAGATCAAGCGAATGCTGTCTGCAGCGCGCACCGTGAACACCAGGAAGAGGATGGCTCCCGTATCGATGGCGCCCAGCATGATAAAGCGGTCTTCTCCATCGTTGTGCAGTTCGTCGCGCATGGTCAGCGCGTAGGGGTCGTCAAAAGCGAGCGAAGCCGTGTGGAAGTCAATACCGTGCTTGGCAAGATTCGCACGGCTTTTCTTCTCGTCCCACTCGAACCCCATGCTTCACTCTAACAATCGTAAATACATATGTCAATACACCACTTGCCGGTGGCAG
This sequence comes from uncultured Acidobacteriota bacterium, assembly GCA_963718785.1. GTDB lineage: Bacteria > Acidobacteriota > Terriglobia > Acidiferrales > UBA7541 > Acidiferrum. Next base: position 159,563 of record CAVQZW010000003.1, read on the forward strand.
AGGACGCCTCGCCTGGCCCGCCTCGGATTGGCGGGCGGCCCGGACTCTTAGTTATGCGGAGGGTGCCCCGTCCTCGGGTTTTGAGGGCGGGTCTTGGGTCTAGACCTTCTCTTTCGGAAACGAGAGATACAGAGTTACCTCGGCTATCTCCCAGCAATTCAGCGGCTTACGTCGATTCTGTTTTTTGTATGCGGATTTTCCTTGACAATGGACTGTTGTTGTAGTACACTTTTTTTGTAGAAACTTGCGCCCCGACTCTGGTCGGGGCGTTTTTATTTTCAGGGCACTCCGGCTCGCTTGCTCTCCGCTTCTGTAGGTGCCGGGCTCGTCCCGGCGTTTTTTGGACTTCCTGCTGAAATTCGCTCGGCTTAAATCCTGCTTCGGTGGTTCTATTGTTTACGGAGTTTCCCCCATTACGCCCGGGCAAGCTGGGCGCAATGTATTGCGCCCCTACAAGAGCGTCTCAGCGGTTTCTGCTTTCGGCGCGTGGACGAGTGGGGTTAGATGGCCGGCCTGAAGGCCGGCGCCTACACACGCCACGAAGGTGGGGCGCAATGTAGCCCGTCCCCTCCTCGTTTTGTAGCGCCGGGCTTCAGCCCGGCACTTGTTGCTGGCTGTTTTGTCGATGCCGGGCTGAAGCCCGGCGCTACAAAACAAATACCGGCGGATGGCCGGCGTGCGGCTAGCTGTTGCGGGTGGGGACAGCTCGATCGTTCGAACGCAGGTGTCGCAAGCGGGTGAAGAATTTGTTGGCGGTGGCGATGTCTTTGGCGATTTGGGCGCGGAGTTCCTCGGGGCCGCTAAATTTCTTTTCTTCGCGGAGGCGTTCCCAGAAGTGGACCTCGATGCGCGCAGGTGTGATTTCCCCTGGCGGCTCGAGCAAATGAGTTTCTACGCTTAACGCAGAGCCGTTAAAGGTAGGGCGAACGCCGATGTTGGTCACCGAGCGCCGCGTGCGCGGCTCGCCGTCGAGGCGAGTGCGCGTCACATAGACGCCGCGAGCGGGAAGCAATTCCTGTTCGGCGGCAAGGTTTAGCGTTGGGAAGGTAAAGCGGCGGCCCGTGCCGGTGCCTGAGACGACCTTTCCGCTGAGCACGTACGGGCGGCCGAGCAGCCGTCCGGCGTGAGCGACATCGCCAGAGGCGATTTCGCGACGAAGAATGGTGCTCGAGACGACTTCTCCTTTGTGCACGACGTGCGGAATGATGACTACATCGAAGCCGCGTTCCGCTCCCAGCAGTAAAAGCATCCGCGCATTTCCGGCTTGCTTATGCCCGAAGCGAAAATTCTCGCCTACAAAAACGGTTCGAACGCCAAGATCGCGCACAAGAATTTGATCGACAAACTCCTGCGGCGAGAGTTTTGCAAGTTCGAGCGTAAAGGGAAGAACGACCGCCGCATCCATGCCGATTTTTGCGAAAGACTCTACGCGCTGTTCGTTGGTTGTGACGCGCAGAGGCGCGGTCTCTGGGCGGAGAACTTTCTGCGGAAGCGGATCGAACGTCAAAGCCGTTGCGACAGCTTTCAGCTCCCGGGCACGGCCCACCGCGGCGCGCAAGATAGCCTGGTGCCCCAAATGAATTCCATCAAAATTGCCGATGGCCACCGTGCTGCCGCAGCGCGAGACTCCATAGCGCTCGGCCCAAGCTCTTGAGGAGGAAAACACACTGAGCGTTTCAGGAGGATGTCCGGCGACGCTTGAGGCCGGATGCGAATCAATGGATTCGTCTACGTTTACTTCTATCTCGAGACCGTCATAGGCGAGATGGACATTGTCAAAACCCAGCTTGAGGAGACGCTCATTGGTTTCCGCATGCGGCAATTCGTGAGCGATGTGCGTGAACCAGGCGCGTCGCGGATTCAGAGTTTTGATCAGCACCAAAGCCTGATCCACCGTCTGATGCATGGGATGTGGAATATCGCGCAACGCGTCAAGGATCAGCTCATCGAGATCGTGCAGCAACGCCAGCGACGTATCGGGGACGGAACTGAAGTCCGTCAGATAGGCCGCGCGGCCAAAGCGAAAGCCGAGAACTTCCATATCGCCGTGCAGCAGCGGAATGGGAATAAACTCGATGCCCAACAGTTCGAACGCTTTCGTAGCGTCGTGTAGTGTGACGCTGGGAATCGAGCTGAGCTTGGGTTTGCCGTCGAAAACATACGCAAACGCCCGACGGATGATCTGAAAAGTCTCTTCGTTGGAATAAATCGGCAGCGCGATTTGCTGCCGCAGATTGTAGGGCCGAATATCGTCGAATCCCATAATGTGATCAGCATGCCCATGGGTAAGCAAGACTGCATCGAGGCGGGCAATTTTGGCGCGTAGGGCCTGTTGGCGAAAATCCGGAGTTGTGTCGATAACCACGTTCTGGCCATTGCGAGAGAGGAGCAGGGAAGGGCGCAGACGGTTGTCGTGAGGATCTGGCGAAGTGCAGACAGGACAGTGGCAAGCGAGCGACGGGACGCCCATGGAGGTGCCCGAGCCGAGGACTGTGATTTTTAGCGGAGCCGGAGGCATGCTGAGAATATCTATACTCTTGAGAAAGACAGGTTCAAATTCACGGCGCGAATGCGTTTAAGGCCGACCCTTCGCTTTTGCGTGCGAGGCCGCTTGCGCCGCGACCGCCTGGTTGACTTCCAGATAGGTCATTTTCAATTTGCCGAGAAGATCGAGCAGCAAGGTGTCTTCTTCCGGCGCAAGATTGCCTTTGGTCTTTTCGTGCAGAGAATCCAGCATGTCGATCAACTCATGGGCAGCTTCCGGATCGATCACCGGCTGCCCCGTGCGCGGGTCCGCGTAGGCGCCTAAAACCATGGCGGCGTTGCTGCCGATCATACGCACAAGATTCTCGAAGGCAGGGGAACTCTTGGGAACTTCCACGGGAGCAGGCGGAGCGACTTGCTTTGGAGCCTCAGCAACGGGGTGCAGACGTTCTTCGCGCTTTGCCTCGCGTTCCTTTTCTTCCATGGCCTCTTTGCGAAGCTCACCTTCGGCGGTAAAAGGACGGCGGTCGATGACGCGGAATGAATCTTCTTGTTTATGATCGGTCAAGGGGACAATCCTCAGGAATATTTGTCCATATAAGTTTAGCACGGCTGGGAGATTAGCGGACTGTTGCAGTTCGATGCCGAGTCTGGCACAGCGGAACTAAATGGGCAAAACAGTGTTTCATACAATGAGCTAAGATTTCAGAAATAGCGGTGCATCAAAAACAGGAAGAACCTGGAGGAATGGAATGCGACTCTCACAGCAAATAGCGAAAATCGTGCCAACGGTTCTGGCTGTGGCACTTATTTTGTGCCTGGTGCCAAGACGCTCGATGGCGCAGGATCAGGCTCCGCCCTCTTTTTCGCCAGACCAACTGGACCATTTGGTTTCGCGTATTGCGCTGTATCCCGATCCGCTGCTGGCGCAGGTTCTGGCGGCTGCTACTTTTCCTGACCAGATTCCCGACGCAGCCCGCTGGGCCGATCAACACCATTATTTGAGGGGTGCCGAACTTGCGAATGCTATCAACGAAGATCACCTCCCGTTTGATCCCAGCGTGCAGGCGGTGCTGCCTTTTCCGTCCGTCCTAGACACGATGGCTGCGGACATGAACTGGACTTCGGACCTCGGCAATGCGTTTCTCGCGGACCGTCAGGATGTAATGGACGCCGTGCAGAGGATGCGCCAGAGAGCCAGGGACTATGGCTACTTGCGCAGCAACGGGCAGATTGTTGTGAGCGGCGGTCCCTACATCGAGATCGCGCCAGTGAATCCCGCGTTCATTCCCGTGCCGTACTACGATCCGCTAGTGGTCTACGCCAGGCCGCGGGCCGGTTTCTTTGTTGGAGGCGCGATTGGCTTTGGATATGGAGTATCGATCGGCACCTTCTTTCGACCCTGGGGCTGGGGATACAGCCGCTTCGACTGGCGCGCGCACGGCTATTATCTGAATAACCGGCCGTGGGGACGCTCGTGGGGCAATCGCGGCGTCTATGTTCACGAATATCATGGAGTGCAGCGCTGGGATGCCGGGCGGCGCGCGGAAGGGCATGAATTAGTCCAGCGAAACGAACATGAGCGAAATGCGTGGCACGAGGGACGCGGCCGTGAAGAAGAACATGACCACGGCCATGGCAACGGCCACGGGCACAAACCCTAAGAAATGGTAAGTACAATCCGTTGCAGGACAGAAGCACCCTGGCAAGACCAGGGTGCTTTTTTTTTGCGGAACGTATTGGCGATGGTTTTCTGAGTGATCCCCCGACGGGGTGTGCCTCCCAAAGGCGGTAATGGTGCAGTTTCCGGTACGGCGTTTACCGGGGACTAGTGGCCGATTGGCAGATCGCAGCTTTCTGGCCGAGCCTCGCGGACAGGTTACGAGGTGTCGGAGTGCGAGACAATTTGGTCATTTCCCCGGACGCCGAGATTTTGCCAGGAGTATGATTACATGGTACTGCGCGTTGCGGGAGCGGTTCTGAGGAAGAAAGATCAGAGGAGCACCGTGGAAGACCCATCGCCGCGAGACTTCGGTCTTCGTACGTTTGTATCTCGACCATGACTTGGACTCTTGCAGCGGCCCGAAGCCGCATGGCCTCCCGCTTGATTGTTCTCTCTTTTCTCTCCGGGTTGGTGCTAGTTATCACTCTTTCCGCCGCGAGGATTCCGATCCCCCAGACGCCACAAGAGAAGGAAAAGAAGGCATCATCTTTACGCTGGGATCCGCCTCGGGTGGACGCCCCCATTCCGTCCCTGTCCGCCACGCCGCCCTGCTCGCTTCCCGAGGTCCTGAAACAGAGTGGACAACGTGCTGAGGAGCTCGTCGACGATCTTCTGAAGTTTATTGCGCGCGAGCAGGTCCGCTACCAGCAGTCGAACAGAGAGGGCACGCCGGAGATTTCCCTCACACCGAAGTTCGAATACCTGGTTGATTTTGGGAAAACATTCGAGCCTCTGAGGGTTCACGAAACGCGCACTCCGCTTGCCGGGTCCGCGGAGCAGCTCAGTTCGATTCTAGATAAAGGACTACCGGTCCTGGCCCTCATCTTTCATCCGACCCTTCAAGGTGACTACGAGATGCGCTGCGAGGGTGCTGCACAATGGAATCGTCAGGCCGCCTGGGTGGTTCATTTTCGACAAATGAAGGGGAAGCGTCCTCGCACGCTAGCGATGGAAACCCCGGTGGAGATGTACCCTCGAAAGGTCAGCGCAACTGAACTCCGCCCGCTGAGCATCAAGGGTCGCGCCTGGATTGCCACAGACTCAGGTCAGGTGATACATCTCGAAACAAATCTGGTGGGGCCGATTCTCTCGATTGATCTTAATGAGATTGCGATCTCGGTGGATTACGCGCCGGTGAAATCCCATTCGCTAAACGTGGAAATCTGGTTGCCCCGATTTGCGGTGGCGTACACGGACTATGCCCAGCGCAGAATGATCATCGAACACACTTTTTCCGACTTTGAACTCTTTTCTGTCCAGACAAGGGAAACCATCGGGAAACCAAGGGAGCCGTGAGCAAACCTTAAGAGATCTTTGATGTCCGACGAACCTCCAACTGCGATCCAGTCACGAGCCTGACTAAGGCGCCCCAGTGGACACTGAAATTCAAGTTTCCAGTAATCGGCGTTTACCAAGCATTGGTGGCCAATTCAAGTCCCAGATGGTTTCTGAGCGGGAAGTTTAATGATATGTTGCCAACCTGAAATGGCGCCCAAAGCAATTCCCGCCTGGCTTTTTCCTATCCTCAGTCTCGCGGTAGGGCTAGGTTTCACGCTGTTGTTCGGCGCTCGATTTATTCCATTTCTGGGGCTGTTGGAGTTTCCTCAAGAAGCGAATTACCTTCTAGCGTGTGGCGTCCCTGCACTGTTGACGGGACTCTTCGGATTCTTGCGCGCTAAGCCGAAAGACATGGAGTTATGGGTTTCTAATGTGGGCCCCTCAAGCCATAAGATTTGGGACTGATTGGGCCATTCATCCAGCTGGTTGGTTTAGAGGGTTCGCCCTCGTGATTGTTGCGTCTTCCTTTCTTGCCGCTGTGGTGGGGGTGCTTGCTTCTTACGCAGGTTTCACGTTGCACAAGATTTGGAGCAGGATTCTGGCCGTTCCCCAAGAACCCCCAAGCATACTTAGAAGATAGACATGCTTCAGCGACCCGTTCCAGTGGACGAGAAGTGGCGTAATCGGAAGCTGAACTAACACCCCATTGGCAGTGCGCTTGTCAAAGCGTGCGGCGCACCGTAAAGTGGAACGTTTGTTGCGGTGGGGTTTTCGTTGGTATGGCGATGGCATCGGCTAAGAAAAAGACAAGAAATAAAAAGAAGCCGAGGGCCGCGAGTCGTGCGGCTGCGAAACCGGTTACGTTGACCGCGGGAGAGTGGTTCGAGAAGCTCGCAGCGGTGCAAGCGCGGTTGCGGGCGCCGGACGGCTGTCCCTGGGACCGCGAGCAGACGCACGCGTCGCTGCGGACCTATTTGATCGAAGAAGCTTATGAAGTTCTGGAGGCGATGGAGAGCGGGGACGACGCGAAGTTCGCGGATGAAATGGGTGATTTGCTTTTGCAAATCGTATTTCATTCGCGGATCGCCGAGGAAGAAGGGCGGTTCGAGGTTTCGGACGTGATCCGCGCGGTGCACGACAAAATGGTGCGGCGGCATCCGCACATTTTTGGGGAGAAGCGCGCCAAGGACTCGGCGGAGGTGCTGCGGAACTGGGAGCAAATCAAAAAAGAAGAGCGAGCGGCGGCGGGAAAGACCAAGGGAGGTGCGGAGAAGCGCGAAGCAAAGTCTGCCTCTTTGTTAGATGGGATTTCGCGGGCTTTGCCGGCGGCGCTGGAAGGCTTTCAGCTTACCCGCAGGGCGGCGCGCATCGGCTTCGATTGGGACAACGTGGAAGGCGTCTTTGACAAGCTCAATGAAGAGGTTGGAGAACTTCGCGAAGCAGTGAAGGCCAAGGATGCCCAGCGAGCCGAAGAAGAGATGGGCGATTTGTTCTTTGCCGCCGTGAACCTGGCGCGTTTTCTGCATATCGACCCGGAGATTGCGCTGAAGAAGGCCAATGCGAAATTTTCCGTGCGATTCCGCCGCATGGAAGCGATGGCTGCGGGCGGCGGCAAGGCGCTGGCCGACGTTCCGCGCGAGCAAATGGAAGAGTTCTGGGATGCTGCCAAACGCGCTGAAAGTGGAGCCTCGCTGAAAAAAGCGGAGGCGCGCAAAGCCTGATGAACGAGCAGATTCTTGTACGCAAATGCGCCGGCATCGAAGAGTTTCAGCGCTGCGTAACGTTGCAAAAGGAAATCTGGGGGGAAGAGGACATCGAGGTAGAGCCCGCTACGCTGTTCGTTGTGGCTTCCGAAACTGGCGGGCAAGTTCTTGGCGCCTTCGACGGCGACCGACTAATCGGGTTCACGCTGGCGCTTGTGGGATTCACGAACGGGACGGTTTTTCTGCACTCGCACATGACGGGCGTGCATGGTGCGTATCGCGATCGCGGGGTTGGCCGCGCGCTCAAGCTATTTCAGCGCGAGGAAGCACTGGGGCGGGGCATACGATTGATCGTATGGACGTTCGATCCCCTGGAAACACGAAATGGGTATTTCAATTTAAACCGGCTTGGCGCGATCGCGCGGAAATATCTTCCGAATCATTACGGACTGACCACGAGTCCGCTGCATCTGGGGATTCCTACGGACCGATTGTGGGCGGAATGGCGGTTGGATTCGGCGCGAGCGGTGGCAGCGGTCTCGGACTTGGCGAAGGAACCGGACTCCGCTCCAGCGATGATTGAAATTCCAGCCGAACTCGAGCGTTGGAAACAGAGCGACATGGCGGCTGTAGGAAGAGTGCAAGCGCGCATCCGGGAGGAATTTATGGGTTGGTTTGCACGCGGATACGCGGCTGTCGGCGTGAAAAAGTCAGCCGCGGGCATGGCTTACTTGTTGGCCCCTTGGAGCGATTTTTAGCTGGGACGAATTGGAAGACGGGCACGGCCCTTCGAAGCTCAGGGTAAACATGCCGTGCCCCTACGATGGAAGAAAGGGAAGATGCGCATACAGGAAGTGACATTGCGGGAAGTGCGGATGAAATTGGTTACGCCGTTCAAGACGAGTGTGGACGACACGGACGAGCGGCGAATTATTCTGACGGAGGTGGTGACTGACGGCGCGGTCGGGTGGGGCGAATGCGTCGCTGGAGAAAAGCCCTTTTACAGTCCGGAGACCACCGATACGGCATGGATTGTGATGCGCGATTTTCTTTGGCCGATGATGAAAGGCCAGGAATTCGCCGCGGCAGCCGACGTATGGGAGATGCTTGAACAAGCGCGCGGCCACAACATGTCCAAGGCCGCGCTGGAGTCGGCGGTTTGGGACGCGGAAGCCAAGCAGAAAGGGGTGCCGCTTTCCAAATTGCTCGGGGGGACGAGGGACGAAATCTCGAGCGGAGTGTCGATCGGGATAAAAGATTCGCTGGACGAACTGGCGGCTGCGGTGAGGAAGGAGCTCGCCGCCGGTTATCAGCGGGTGAAAATAAAAATCAAGCCGGGCAAAGAGCTGCCGCAGGTCAAGCGGCTGCGCGAAGAGTTTCCCGCTATCAAGCTGATGGTCGACGCCAACTCCGCGTACCGGATGGAGGACTGGCCGCTGCTCAAGGAGTTGGAACACTTCTATTTGATGATGATCGAGCAGCCGCTGGGGTGGGACGATTTGTACGCGCATGTGGAGCTGCAGAAAAAACTCGCGACACCGATTTGTCTGGATGAGTGCATCCACACGGAAGAGCAGGCGCGCGCGGCGATCCTTCTAGGCGCATGCAAGATTATCAATATCAAGATGGGGCGCGTCGGCGGGCATGCCGTGGCGAAGCGCATCCACGATCTGTGCCAGCAAAATGGGATGCCCGTCTGGTGCGGAGGCATGCTGGAATCTGGCATCGGTCGCGCTCACAACATCGCGCTATCGACACTTCCCAATTTCACGTTGCCGGGGGATGTTACCGCCAGCAGTCGCTACTGGCACGAAGACATTATCGAGCCGGAAGTGACTGTGTCTGCGCAAGGCACGATTCGCGTGCCGACGGGACCAGGCATTGGTTTCGAGCCGCGCCGCGACTTCATCGAAAAACTCACCGTGCGGAAAGAACGGCTGGTCTGAGGCAGTGCTCGTCCAATTTTCCAGAGGGCGCGCGCCCAGCCGCCCAGTCATCGCTCTGCTGATCGGCTTGATCGTGGTGATCTGGGCTATCAATTTTATTACAGCGAAAATTGGACTGCGGTCTTTCCCTCCTTTGACGATGGCTTCTTTCCGCGTGTGCGCCGCGGGCCTGGTGATGATTCCGTTTTATTTGGGAGTGAGGCGGCTGCGGCTTGCGGCGTTTGCCGAGGCGACGGGTGCTGGAGCGCGTGGGCAAGGATTTACGCGGCGCGATGCCTGGACGTTTCTTTATTTGGGGTTTTTTGGCGTTAGCGTGAACCAGTTTTTTTCACGCTAGCGTTGCACTACACGTCGGTGAGCCATTCAGCGATTATTGTGGGAATGGGGCCGATTTACGTGTTGATTCTGGCGGTGATGCTACGGCTGGAGCGGGCGACGTGGCATAAGGCTGTGGGGATGGCTATTTCGTTTGCGGGGATTGCGGTGCTGGCTTCGGAGCACGGGATATCTGCGCATTCGCCTTCGTTGCTCGGCGATGCGATTGCGATGACGGGTTCCGTGGGATTCGCGACGTACGTGGTGCTGGGGAAACGCGTGGCGGGACAATATGACGCGTTGACGATGACGGCTTACAACCACTTTGCGGGGGCGCTGATTTTGCTACCGCTGGGGATTCGGCAGGCGTGGTTGTTGGGAGCGGCGGGGAATTGGCGGGCGGTGCCGTGGGAGGCTTGGGCGGCGATTTTGTATATGGGAGTGTTTGGGTCGGCGGTGGCGTATCTGTTGTACTACTGGCTGCTGAGGTATCTGGAGGCGTCGCAGTTGAGCGCGTTCACGTATTTGCTGCCGGTGCTGGCGACGATTTTGGGGATTTTGACGCTGGGAGAGAAGGGGTCGTGGATGCAGTTGGTGGGAGGCGGGCTGGCGTTGGGCGGGGTTTATTGGACTGAGTCCGGCAGGGTCGCCCCAAGCTAAAAGTCAGAACGTCCATCCATGCGACTTACTTCACCTGCAGGGATTCGAGGTAGGCGATTAAATCGTCGACATGTCGCTGCCCAGTGGGGTCGTGCTCCGGATCGAGCGTCTTAAATTTCGCACCCCAGACCGGCATGTCCATCGAGCCGTGAGCTGCGAGGGACCTTCCAAATTTCACTAGCGCTCCTACATAGCCCGACGGAAACTTATCTTCGTGGCGCTTGGTGAGAGTCGTCAGATCCGTTGGCGGAGGCTGCAGCGCGATGGCGGCTGGTCCATCACCTTTGGCACTCCCTCCGTGGCAAGAGGCGCAGTATCGAAGGTAGGTCTCCTTACCGGCTTGTGCGTCCAGCTGCCTTGTAGGGTGTTTCTGTGGGCTTTTCGTCTGCGACCGGCAGGTGCCGGGAAGCACCAGCAGCGCGACGCAGAGAAGGAACACCTGAAGAGGGAACGAATTGCCCCTCGTGCGTTGCCTCAAATTATTCGTGGGAGTCGGGGGCAAGGGGAATCCTCGGTCGGATACTACCACGGCCCCAACAGGCGTGCCCTACCGAGTTAGGCATAATACTTAGAATGACTGATGTATCCCGCGGGGGGCTCTCCGTTGACCCGTAATGTGGGGCGTGTTAGCTTGCCGAGTCTTAGTCAGGGAAACTGCCCGGCAGAATAGGAATGCCGTGCGCCGAGAGGCTAAGTAGTAGAAATGACGACGAAACCGACCAATCCGGGAGGCAAACTCCCGTTGCGCTGGGGGGGCGAAAAGGCGCGTATTGCGGTCATTCCCGGCGACGGCATCGGTAAGGAAGTGACGCCGGAAGCGGTGAAGGTGATCCAGGCCGTGACGGCGCCGGCAAAGCGGCCACTGGAGTTCGTGGAATTTGATTGGGGCGCCGAACGCTATCTGAAGGACGGGGTGAGTTTACCTGCGGGTGCCGTGGAAATGCTGCGGGACGAATTTGACGCCATCCTGTTTGGGGCGCTGGGCGATCCCCGGGTGCCTTCCAACCAGCACGCCGCGGATATTCTGCTTGGGCTGCGCTTCAAGCTGGACCTGTATGTGAATGCCCGGCCGGTGGAACTGCTCCATGACCGGCTGACGCCGTTGCGCGACCGGACGGAGAAAGACATTCGTTTCATGGTCTTCCGGGAGAATACGGAAGGGCTGTATGTCGGCGTGGGAGGGTTCTTCAAGAAGGGCACTGCGGACGAGATTGCCATGCAGGAGGACGTGAACTCGCGCAAGGGAGTCGAGCGGATCATCCGCTACGCTTACGACTACGCGCGGGAGAACGGACTGACACGCGTCTGCATGAGCGACAAGTCCAATGCCATGACGTTTGCGCATGACCTCTGGCAGCGAGTTTTTAAGGAAGTACGGCAGGAGTACCCCAAGATCGAGTCGCGGCACTTGTATATCGACACCTTGTCGATGGAAGTGGTGCGCGACCCGTCGCAGTTCGACGTGATTGTTACATGCAACCTGTTTGGGGATATCATCAGCGACCTGGGTGCGCAACTGGCTGGCGGACTTGGGCTTGCGCCCTCCGGAAACATTCATCCGGGGAGGACATCACTTTTCGAGCCGGTCCATGGTTCTGCACCCAACATTGCCGGGAAGGGGATTGCGAATCCGTTTGGGTCGGCGCTGGCCTCGGCGATGATGCTCGATTTTCTGGGGTGGAAACCGGAAGCTCAAGTATTACGCGAAGCTGTGAAGATGGCGCTTAAGGAAAATTTTGTGACGCCCGATCTTGGCGGGGTTAAACGAACAGTTGAAGTTGGGGATTGGCTTGCGGATTTTGCGGCAAAGGCTCAATGAAATAATTAAAGAAAAACATTAGCTGGTTTTGAGGCGGTCTTCAGGCCGCTAGGAATAGCTAACGCTCTGCTTTCGATCTCCCAAACTCATCGCTGTGATCAGCATTCCCAGCAAGAATCCGCCTATGTGTGCCCACCAGGCGACGCCGCCAGTTGCGGCGACTCCCACGGAACTCACTCCAGCCAGGAACTGTAGCAAGAACCAGTAGCCTAGGATGATAAACGCTGGAATCGGCACGAAAAATATGAAGACCAGTGTCAGAACCCTGGCTCGCGGAAAAAGAACGATATAGGCGCCCATGACCCCCGAGATGGCGCCGCTGGCACCAAGGGCGGGAAGGGCAGAGTGCAAGTTGAAGATAATGTGGGTAACGCCCGAACCAATGCCACAGAAGAGATAGAACAAAAGGTAGGGGAAGTGGCCGAAGTAGTCTTCCACGTTATCGCCAAAGATCCACAGAAAGAGCATGTTCCCTGCGATGTGCATGAAGCCGCTATGGAGAAACATGCTGGTGAGAATGGGGAGGAAGGCAAGTTCGAGGTTGTAGTGGCCGTTAAGGGCGGCGCGAACATGCGACGGGATCGTGGCGTTGGCCATGACGAAGGCCTCACCCTGGTGCGGACCCAAGGTGATTTGGTAAAGGAAGACGATCACGTTCGTCAGAATAAGAAGAGTATTGACGACCGGGTAGGTGCGCCGCGGGTTCAGGTCTTTGATGGGGATAAACATGCGATGGAGTCTTCTGCCCGTCTATGGGAAAGCGGCTCGATTGCGCCGTCCTTTGCGTTGAAGTCTTTCGATACTGTCTAAGCTCGAAATTCCGCCTCGAGCACCGAGTGCTTCGCAGTTCAGACCTGCCGCGGCGCACGAGAAATCGAGAATGCGCTGTAACTCCCAACCGTGCAGGATGCCGTACGAGAAGCCGGCATGGAAAACGTCGCCTGCCCCAGTGGTATCAGTGACGCGCACTTTGTAGGAGGGAGAATACCAGAAACGGAGCCCGTCCCAGGCCAGTGCGCCATCTTTGCCAAGAGTGGCACAGACGGCGCGGCAGCCGAACTTGCGCTTGAGGAGGGGAAGGGCTTTCAGCAAGTCGGGTTCGCCGGTGGCCGCGCAAGGGAAGTCGCGAGACGTGACGGGATAATCCACGAGGCGGAGAAGCGGAGAGAGATTGGATGACCAACGGTCGACGTCGGCGACGACAGGGATCTTAGCTGAACGGGCCCAAGAAGCCGCCTGGCGACTGGCGGCGAGGTCGCTTCCGTCAATATGGAGTAGGCGCGATGACGTTATCCAGCCGCGCTGAAGGAAGGAGCGGGGAAGAGCCAGGTTCGTATCCCGACGACTAACGACAGTTCGCTCGCCGGATTCCGCTTCCACGAAGATGAAGGAGAGATGGCTGAGAGTCTTCGAGATACTTGCAAGATGGGAAGTGACGCCCTCTTGGCGGAGGTTTTGGCGGTGCAATTGGGCGGCATGGTCGTCTCCAACGCAACCAACGTAATGGGTGCGGAGGCCCCATCGCTGGCAGGCGATGAGGGTGGTAGCCACCTGGCCACCGAGCATGATCTGAGTGTCGAGAGCTTCGACTTTTGATCCCAGAGCAGGGAACTGCGCAACTTGCAAAACAGTATCGGTGGCGTTCTCGCCGATGCCGAGGATGTCGAATCGAGGCGCGGGCATAATGTAGTGGTGCAGGGTATCGGAAGAGAAGGGAAATGCAAAGGGGGATGAGGGGCGACTTGTGTCCGATAATGTAGCGCCGAGAAATGCGCTGGTTAACAGAATCCAGGGCGGGCATTTATCCGCAGATTGGCGTGGGAAATGGAAGGGATCGGTTGAGAGCTGCGATGGAGAGGCAAGGTGTCGTCGAGCGCCAGACGACGATCCCCATCTTTTCGAAGGTGGCGAGGAGCCCGAATGAGCCCAACAGGAACCGCACGCGAGGGACATCAAGAGTCCCATTCTCGCGAGTTAGTCCTTTGTAATTCTTCTGAAGAGCATCACGTAAACATTGCGCGGGGCGAGCGTGTATGGTAATTAAATTAGCTCTGCGTGTGCGTGCGGAACGGGCGTAACTCTTCACGATGTCCGGCGCAGCGTCGGCGCGCCGACTGCTCATGCCTGCCAGGGAAACGGAAGCCATCATCTTGAAGACCTTTTCGCTGGGAGAGGCGGATCGCCTGGTGAGTTTCTTCGGGCGGACGTCGGGGCGGATGCGCGGCGTGGCTTCCGGAGCGCGCCGGATCAAGAATCGCTATGGTTCGACGCTGGAGATGCTGTCTCACGTTCAGCTCTGGTACTTCGAAAAAGAGACTCGCGATCTGGTGCGCATCCAGCAGTGCGAGTTACTGGAATCGTTCCACAAGTCGCAGAGCGACTACGAGCTGAGCACGGGACTAGCTGTGGTCAGCGAAGTTTCGGAGCAGGTGCTTCCTGAACACGAAACGGCGGAGGCCATGTTCCGTCTGCTACTGCTCACGGTTCGGGAAATCGAACGCACGGGGGCCTGGCAGTTGCCCCTTAGCTATTTCGCGTTCTGGACGGTGCGCTTGGGGGGATGGCTGCCGCAGTTCGATCGATGCGCTTCCTGTGGCGCGGCATTCGGTTCGCAATCGGCGTTTCACGCGCCGTGGGAGCCTGGGCTGTTTTGTGAGAAATGCCGGCGAGGCGGAATGCGTCCTCTCCATTTGGAGGGAAGGCAACTCGCTGAACGATTTGCTGGAGAGAAGCTCGACAAGATTATCTTCTCGAAAGAGATGCAACAGCCCGCGGCGGAATTGCGGGAGGCTTCGCTGAACTGGATTGAGAATCATACAGAGAAGCCGCTAGCGACACGGAAGCTCCTGGAGACGTCTTGACTGCTAAAGTAAAACTTGAGAAAAAACCGACCGGCCTAAACTTTCAAGATTTAGTTTTGAAACTCTCGCATTTCTGGGTCAAACAGGGTTGCGTGCTGCAGCAGCCCTATGATGTGGAGGTTGGGGCAGGCACGATGCATCCGGAGACATTTCTGCGGGTGCTAGGGCCCGCGCACTATCGCGTTGGCTATGTGCAGCCGAGCCGCCGGCCAGCGGACGGTAGATACGGCGAGAATCCCAACCGGCTGTACAAGCACACACAATTTCAAGTCATTCTGAAACCTTCGCCTGCCGACGTGCAGGACCTTTACCTGCAGAGCCTGGGCGCCATTGGTATTACATTGAAAGAGCACGACATTCGCTTCGAGGAAGACAACTGGGAGTCGCCTACACTCGGTGCCTGGGGTATCGGGTGGCAGGTCCTGCTGGACGGATTAGAGATAACGCAGTTCACCTACTTCCAGCAGAGTGGCGGCATCGATCTCGACCCGATCTCTGTCGAACTGACATACGGACTGGAGCGCATCTGTGCCTTTCTGCAAGATGCCTCGAGCGTGTATGACCTGCGCTGGTCCGCTGACAAGACTTATGGCGAGATCCGGTTAGCGGAGGAGCAGCAGTTCTCCGAATACAGCTTCAATCGCAGTGATGCGAAAGCGATTCGCGCGGAATTCGAGCTGCACGAAAAGCAAGCCAAGGATTTGATCGATGGATTTGCCGGGACGGCAGGGAAGGAGCGGGAGCGGTATCCCCTGCTTCCGGCTTACGACCACTGCTTGAAGTGTTCGCACTTGTTTAATTTGATGGACGCGCGGGGAGTGATCTCCACGACGGAGCGCGCGGCGTTGATGGCGCGTGTGCGAACGTTGGCATGTCGCGGTGCCGCGGCGTATTTGGAACAGATTGGCGGGCCAGCCGTGCGCCGAGAGGTGCGGGGATGAGCGGCGCGAAGGAGAAGGCCATCGATAGACGAGTTGAAGTTTTGCTTGAAGTCGGAAGCGAAGAGATTCCGGCCGGGATGCTGCCCAAGGCGGAAGAGGATCTACGCGCGAATCTGGAGAAGTTGCTGACGGCCGAGAATCTTTCGGACGGAGTGACGGTGGGGACCTTCAGCGCGCCGCGCCGGCTTGTGGCACACCTGCGTGGAGTTCGCGAGAAACAAGCAGACGTCGTGAATGAAGTGACCGGCCCGCCGAAGTCAGTGGCTTACGATGCTGTCGGCGAGCCGACACGCGCGGCAGTGAGCTTCGCGGAGAAGCAGGGGCTCACCCTGAAAGATCTTTACGTGGTGAAGACTCCCAAGGGAGAGTATCTGGCAGCGAAGCAGGTGAAGCGCGGACGGGCGGCAGAACAGATCCTCAGCGAAATACTCCCTCGGGCAATTCACGATTTGTCCTGGCCGCGGTCGATGACCTGGACGGGAATTGATGGGGCGCGATTCATACGGCCTATTCGCTGGATCGTCGCCGTGGTGAATGGCAAGCCGCTGAAGTTTTCGTTTGCGGGTGTCACGGCTGGAGACACAACGCTTGGTCATCGGTTTCTGGGTAAGGGGCCACTTCGCGTAAGAGACTTCGCGGACTTCGAAAAGAAGCTGAAGGCGAATTGCGTGATTGTTCGCCCCGCTGAGCGCAACGAGAAGATCTCGAAGGAACTGGCGGCGCACGCGAAGAGGGGTGGGTACCGCGTGCACGAAGACGCGGAACTGCTGAAGCTCGTTACGTACCTCAACGAATGTCCCAGCGTCTTGGAGGGCAACTTCGATCCGGCTTACCTGGCTTTGCCCGACGAGATTCTGATTACGGTGATGCGCGGGCATCAAAAGTATTTTGCGGTGGAGAAGCGGAACGGGGAAGTGGCGCCACACTTTCTGGCGGTCATCAATCTCCCCAGAGATCCCAAGGGATTAGTGCGTGCGGGACACGAACGCGTGCTGCGCGCGCGGTTGGCGGACGCGCAATTTTTCTGGGAGTCGGATCAGAAATGTCGGCTCGCCGACTATCTGCCGAAGCTCGAACGCGTCACGTATGAATCCCGGCTGGGGAGCTACCGCGACAAGGTTGAGCGGATTCGCGCGATTGCGCGCTGGCTTTCCGAGCAATGGTACAACCGCGGGCTGATGCAAGCGCATGTAGCCGAGGCGGACCGCGCCGCGGAACTTTCCAAATGCGACCTCGCTACGGAGATGGTCCGCGAATTCACGGAGCTGCAGGGGATTGTCGGGGGGCTCTATGCGCGCGCGCAGGGCGAACCGGACGATGTTGCAGATGCGATTTACGACCACTACCGGCCGGTCGGGCTTGACGATCCTATTCCGAGAAATCTCACCGGTTGTGCGGTGGCCCTGGCCGACAAGCTGGACTCCATTGCGGGCTGCTTCGCCGTCGGCTTAGTGCCGACGGGTTCGAGTGACCCGTATGCGTTGCGGCGTGCAGCGCTTGGAGTAGTTAAGATTATTCTCGAGCGCAAACTTCCCGTTTCGATCTCCCTGGCGGTGGGCGCGGCGACAAAAGCTCTGCTCGCAAATCCGCCGAAGCGGGGCGTCACTCCCGAGCAAGAAGCCCAAGTGCTGGACTTCATTCTGGATCGCGCCAAGTTTGTGCTTCGCGAGCGCGAGAAGTTCAACTACGACGAGGTGAACGCCGTATTTCGCGCGGGTGTCGATGATTTGGTGGACGCGCAAAAGCGGCTCGTCGCGCTGAAGGCCATCCGCAGGTCGAAGAACTTCGAGCCGCTGGCAGTTTCCTTCAAACGGATCCGGAACATTCTCGAAAAATCGAATTACAAGAAAGAAGAAGCGCACGCAATTCAACCCGAGTTGTTTGAGAGTGGCGTGGAGAGGGAATTATTCGCAGCGGTGCGAGCTGCCGCGTCGAAAGTGCAAGCAGAGAAACGTGCAGGTAAATATCAAGAAGCACTTGAAGTCGTGGCCGGGCTGCGGAAAGCTGTGGACGACTTCTTTGCGAGTGTAATGGTGATGGCCGAGAAGGAAGAAGTTCGAAAGAATCGCCTCGCGCTGCTATCCGAAATCCTGCGGGAGTTTACGACGATCGCGGATTTTTCTGAACTGGGCGGAGAGGAACGAAGATAGCGAAGGTAATGTTTTTCTTTAAGTTGTGACAGTCAAGCTAAGTCGGCGTGCCGACAAAATTTTCCGGCCGCCGTGCAGAGGGGCGGTCGTTGGACGGTTTTCCAAATTCAAAAAAGACAAGCGAGGAACACAGTGAGTAAATGGGTCTATTTTTTCGGCGCAGGAAAAGCGGAAGGGGATGGAAGCCAGCGAGCACTGCTGGGTGGGAAGGGTTCCGGTCTGGCGGAGATGAGCCGCATCGGGCTGCCCGTGCCGCCGGGGTTCACGGTCACGACGGAAGTTTGTACCTACTACTACGGGAACAAGAAGAGCTACCCGAAGTCGCTCGACGCGGAAGTAAAGAAGGCGATGGCGCGAGTGGAAAAAATAATGGGGACGAAGTTTGGCGACAACAAGTCGATGCCGATGCTGGTATCCGTGCGCTCCGGCGCTCGCGATTCGATGCCCGGAATGATGGACACGATTTTGAACCTCGGCCTGAACGATGAAACCGTGCTGACGCTGGCCAAGGCCACAAAGAATGAGCGCTTCTCCTGGGATTGCTATCGCCGGTTCATTCAGATGTATGGCGACGTCGTCATGAACGTGCAGAAGCGCCCGGATGAGGATCATGAGCCATTTGAGGTGGTCATTCATGGCCTCAAGCATGAGCGGTATCAGGCTGATGTCGACGATCCGAAATTGACAGTGGGCGATCTTCAGGAACTCGTCGTTCGCTTCAAGAAGCTGATCAAGGAACGCACAGGCAAGGAATTCCCTCAGGATGCTTGGAAGCAACTGTGGGGCGCGGTGGGCGCAGTGTTCGGTTCCTGGATGAATGATCGCGCCATCGTGTATCGCCGCAAGTACAACATCCCATCCGAATGGGGGACAGCCGTAAACGTACAGGCAATGGTGTATGGCAATACTGGCGACAATTCCGGGTCCGGTGTCGCGTTCACGCGCGATCCGGCAACAGGAGAGAAAGTTTTCTATGGTGAGTTCCTGATCAATGCGCAGGGAGAAGACGTGGTGGCCGGAGTGCGAACACCCGAGCCTGTGGCACAACTGAAGAACCAGCTTCCCAAGGCGTTTAACGAATTGGAGAAGATCCGCCAGACCTTAGAGAAACACTTTAAGGACGTGCAGGATTTCGAGTTTACCATTCAGGACGGCAAGGTCTTCATGCTACAGACGCGCAACGGCAAACGAACCGGGTTGGCTGCCGTGCGCTTCGCCATTGAGATGGAGAAAGAGAAGCTCATCGACTGGAAGACCGCTATCCGGCGAGTCCCAGCTGATCAGCTCGACCAGGTGCTGGCGCCGATATTTGATCGCAAGGCGCTGCAGACTGCCAAGGTGATTGCGAAGGGTCTGCCAGCTGGGCCTGGTGCCGCGGCGGGCCGGATGTACTTGAATGCGGATCGTGCCGCCGCAGCTGCAGGGAGGGGAGAGAAGGTGCTGCTCGTCCGTAATGAGACTTCTCCGGAAGATTTGCGCGGGATGATCGCCGCGGAAGGTATTCTCACGGCGAAGGGCGGCGTTAGTTCGCACGCGGCACTCGTTGCGCGGCAGATGGGCAAGGTTTGCGTCTGCGGGGCGGCGGCGCTGCAGATTGATTACGCGGCGAAGACGATGACCGTGGATGGCGCGACGTATAAGGAAGGGGACTTCCTTTCGATCAATGGCACGGCGGGGGAAGTCTATCCGGGACAAATTCCGACGGCGGCGTCGGAAATCGTCCAGGTGCTGATCGAGAAGTCGCTGGACGCCGGCAAGAGTCGGACCTATCAGAACTTCAAAAAACTGATGGACTGGTGCTCGAAGGTAACGCGACTATCGGTCCGCACAAACGCAGATACGCCCGAACAGACGGCGCATGCCATTGCGTTTGGCGCCGTTGGTATTGGCCTTTGCCGAACCGAACACATGTTCTTTGAAGGCAATCGCATCGACGCGATGCGAGAGATGATTCTGGCGGACACCAAAGAACACAGGAAAGAAGCGCTCGCCAAGATTCTCCCATACCAGAGGGAAGACTTCATTGGCATGTTTAAGGAGTTGAAGGGGCATCCAGCGACGATACGGTTTCTCGATCCCCCGTTGCATGAATTCCTGCCCCATGAGGGTTCCGAGCAGAGCGGGCTAGCCAAGAAGATGGGAGTGCCAGTCGAAAAGATCCAGCAGAGAGTTAAAGAATTACATGAATTTAACCCTATGCTTGGTTTCCGAGGCTGTCGCCTTGGCATCGTCTATTCTGAGATTTCCGAGATGCAGTCACGGGCGATATTCGAGGCTGCAGCAGAGGTTCAGAAGGCGGGGATCAAGGTTCACCCCGAGGTGATGATTCCGCTCGTTGGCTTTAAGAAGGAGTTGGACCTGCAAGTCGAGGTCGTTCATCGCATCGCAAATGAAGTTATGAAGGAAAAGGGTGTGAAGCTGAACTACCTCGTCGGCACGATGATTGAGGTCCCTCGCGGCGCACTTACGGCGGACGAGATTGCGCAGACGGCTGAGTTCTTCAGCTTCGGCACCAATGATTTGACGCAGACCTGCCTCGGTATGAGCCGCGACGATTCCGGTTCTTTCCTCGGGCCTTACCAGGAGTTGGAAATCGTCAAGAAGAATCCATTCGCTACCATCGACCAGGCGGGCGTTGGCCAATTGATCGAGATGGCTGTGGCGCGGGGGAACAAGACTCGCCCCGGAATCAAACTAGGTATCTGCGGCGAACATGGCGGGGACCCGGAAAGCGTCAAGTTCTGCCATCGCGCCGGGTTGACGTATGTAAGTTGCTCGCCGTTCCGCGTGCCAGTCGCGCGACTTGCAGCAGCTCAAGCAATGGTTGAAGAAGAGCAAGCCAAGAAAAAGAAGGGGAAGTAGCAGAATAAATCTTTTGTATCGTATCTAAAGTAATAGCTGAAGCCGTCGGCGGGCAGACATCTCAACGAATGTCTGCATTTTCGACGGCTTCTTTTTTAGGTTGGCATCTTAAAGAAAAAATAGAGGCCCAAGAACAAGAAGGTAATGTCAGTTGACCAGGCCGCGAGAAATGGCGGCAACTGGCCAACGCCGCCCATGGCTTCCAGCAACCGCGCCGCAGTCCAATAAACGATTCCGATGCCCACGCCGAGAGCGACCCCGCCGACTGCTCCGCGCGTCCCGACCAGCAATGCGAAGGGAATCGCCAGCAACATACTGACGGGAGCGATCAGCGGGAATGCCAGCTTCACGTGCCACTGTACTGTCAGGTTGGCAACGTCGAAGCCTGCTGTGTGCAATTCTGCGATATATCGCCGCAGTGCTCCCAAGCTCATCTGAGAAGCTTGGCGCACCTCACGATTGAAATAGCTCGGCGGCTCGGAAAGTTCCGGCAGTGACGTTACTGGGAATCGCTCGTAGCGTGTGATGGTGCCGTCGGTGAAATCGCGGACCCAGCCGCCTTCGAGAACCCAGACTTTCTGCGAATCGGACCATGTTGCCCGCGTAGCAAAGACGCGCCGCCGCATTTGGAACGTGACCGGGTCGAGCTCCACCACGCTGAGGCCTCCGAAAAGATTCTGGGCTGGGTCAAACAGGTCGTAGTTGTAGATTTTCTCGTCGTTGCCAAAAATCCAGCGCTGAGGATGGGCATAGGTTTGCGCGGGGCGCCCCTTGATCTGGTTGCGCAGCGCGTCCTGCCGCTGGTTTGCGTAAGGCAAGTACGTTTCGTCCAACACGATCATGGCGGCAGCGAGAGTTAGTCCGGAGAAAAGCAGCGGCACTGCCAACCGGTACAGGCTGATGCCGCTGGCTTTGCACGCCACAATTTCGTTGTTCTTGCTCATCACGCCAAGCGTTACGAGAACTGCCACCAGCGCGCCCAGCGGTGCGAGATTGTAGATCAAGAAGGGCGTCAGATAGCGGAAGTAATCCACGACAATGAGAAAGGGCACACGGTGCCGAGCGATATCGTCCAGTAACTCAAAAAACGTGAACGCCTCAAAAAGAAAAATAAAAGCCGCCATGAGTACAGAGAAATGAAAAAAGAAGCGGCGCACCAGGTAAATATCCATGAGTCGCGGAAAGCTGCCGCTGGATGGAAGGCCGTTCTCATGAGGCTCTATAACGCCGTTGGGAATGTGAACCGCAGCGATGGCCGCAGCACGCACGCGTGCTTTCCGGCGGCGCAGCAGCCTGCCCCAGCTCCGGAATCGGCCCATAGGATTCATCCAGCGGCTCTCTCCGCGGAACTGTTCCATGCGGGGAAGTAGCGCTAACCCAAGTAGCGCCAGTAGAATGTCAGCTCCCCAGATGCCCACTGCCGGAGAGACATGGCCCTGGCGCGCCAGGCCTGCGCCAATCACGGTGAGCAAGTAGTAGGAAGCAATGATGATTACGGCAAGCAAAGACCCCGCCGCGCGGCCGCCACGCCGGGGTTGCGCACCGAGCGGTACGGCAATCAAAGCGAACACGAGGCACGCGGCAGGAAAGGCCAGCCGTTTGTGCAATTCGACGCGAGCCTCACGCCAATTGGCATCATTTTCCCCCAGAAGCGCGCCCACGGATCGTTCCGAATTGCTCAACTGGCGAGGTTGCGCCGGAACGAGATTAGTCGCTTCGATCGGCCAGTCGCTCTGCCCAAAGGCCGTCACAGAGTACCTGTCAGGATCTTCGCGAGAAAACTCGTGTGTAGTTCCACCCTTAAGATGAAGCTCCAGCTTGCCCTCTTTCGGTTCGGCAATTACAATCGCATTCTCCGCCAGGGTGAGTTGCGAGCCGTTCTCTCCTCCGGCCTCAGCGAGAAATACGCCGTGCCACTGCGTGCCGCTCGCAGACACGTCGTTGACGTAGAGGACGAACTTGGGGAAGCGCTCGTCGAACACGCGGGGCTGCACCGCGAAGGAAATTTGTGAGGCGACCAGGTCAGTCTCGAGGGTACGGTATTTGTGAATGGCCTTTGGCCCGAGCCAAAGTGTCATGCAGAGAGTTACAAGAGCTCCCGCCAAAGCAAGAACGCCGACGGGCAGTAGAATCCGCCGGCGGCCGATGCCGAGCGCTGTCAGGGCAATGATCTCGCTGTCGGCGGACATGCGGCCAAGCCCGAGCAAGACGCCAATCAGGACGGCCATGGGTAGCGTGAACGTCAAAACGCCGGGGAATATGCAGAGAAAAAGCTCGAGGATTTGGGATCCCGAGCCTGTGTGACGCACAAACAGCTCCATCAACCGAACCAGCTGCGGCACGAAGAAAACGAACGTAAATACGGCGATTCCGAGGAGTGCGTGACGAAAAACTTCACGAACGATATAGCGGTCCAGGATGCGCATGGCGCGAACCGTGAGTGTAACACGGCAGCGCAGAAGTCACTTGAAAGAGAACCGCAATGAATCGCGTTCATGTCGTGCTTTTGTGGCACATGCATCAGCCGCAATACCGGGACCCGGAAACCGGCCGCTACGTATTGCCCTGGACCCGGCTTCATGCTCTCAAGGATTACTGGGGCATGGTGGCCATGCTCAAGGATTTCCCCAATTTTCACGCCACCTTTAACGTCGTGCCGTCGCTCGGAATGCAGCTCGAGGAATATGCGAGTGGAGAATTCAACGAGCCGTGGTTCTCCCTGGCTTTCAAGCCGGCCGATGACTTAACGCGTGAGGACAAAGCGGAGATTCTGGCGCGCTCGTTTCAAGTGAATCATGAACGGCTGATGTCGCGATGGCCTCGTTTCGTGGAGTTGCACGAGTGGGCGCAGCCCGCCGGCGGTGCACAGGCGCTCGTTTCCTTCACCCCTCGCGATTGGCGTGACGTTCAGCTGCTTTCCCAACTGGCGTGGATGGAAGAATCCTGGTTCGAGAAAGACTCAGTCGTCAGCCGTCTTGCGAACAAAGGAAAAGAGTTCACTGAGAATGACAAAGCGGCCTTAAAGGCCAAGCAATTGGAACTGCTTGGTTTGGTTTTGCCCGAGTATCGCAAAGTGGCCGAGACAGGCCAAATCGAACTGAGCACAACGCCGTTTTACCATCCTATCCTTCCGCTGATCTGCGACTCGGATATCGCTCGCGTGGCCAATCCCGGCACGCCTCTCCCGCGCCGCGCTTACCGGCGTCCCGAAGATGCGCGCGAGCAACTCCGCCGCGCCCGGGAATATCACGAACGCGTTTTCGGCCTGAAACCCGCCGGACTCTGGCCTTCGGAAGGTTCTGTATCCGATCAGGCTCTGACCATCGCTGCGGAAGAGGGCTTCCAGTGGTTCGGCACCGATGAAGGCGTCCTGGGCAGAACGCTGAATGCCGGATTCTTTCGTGACGCGAAGGGCATTCCGGCCAACGCGGATCGCCTTTACAAGCCGCTGCGCGTACAACTCGGCGGAAAACCCATGACCGGACTTTTTCGAGATCACCATCTCTCCGACCTCATCGGTTTTGTATATAGCCGCATGAACGGAAAAGATGCCGCGGCGGATTTGCACGGACGACTTCGCGATCTTGGCGAACGCGTCCAGACATCACAGCCTTTAACGATCTGCCTCTTCCTGGACGGGGAAAACGCCTGGGAATATTATCCGGGAAATGGCCGCGAGTTCCTGCGCGAGTTCTACGGCCGCATCCAGGGAGACCAGGATTTCCGGGCGCTGACAGCGAGCGAAGCGATTGCGGCGGCTGGCGAAATCCCAACTAACGCCGGGATTTTCCCTGCATCCTGGATCAATGCGAATTTCGATGTTTGGATTGGCCACAGCGAAGACGTCGCCGCCTGGGAGCTACTCTGGGACGCCCGCGAAGCCTATGGCCGCGCCGTGGAGGCGCACAAGCGAGGCCGCGACGGCGCTCCATCAGAGCTGGCTTTGAAAGAGGCGCAAGAGTCCTTACTGGCAGCTGAGGGAAGCGATTGGTGTTGGTGGTATGGCCCCGAGCACAGCACGGCCAATGATGCGGAATTCGATGCTTTGTATCGCAAGCATCTGACCGCAATCTATCTGGCACTCGGCCAGGTGGCTCCGCAAGAACTCGCCAAGCCCATTAAACGCCAACCCGAACACGCTTTGCAGTTAGCCCCGACTGGCTTCCTGAAAATCACAGTGGACGGACGAGACACTTCCTACTTCGAATGGCTGGGTTCAGGCCTCTACTCGCCCGAGCGCCGGGGTGGCGCGATGCACGGCCGCACATTCTACCTTCATGAATTACGTTATGGTTTCGAAGAAGGCCGCTTTTGCGTTCGCGTGGACCCGTTCCTCGATCTTCTAGGAGAACTTGAAGATTCGGAATTTCGCATCACCTTCGGCACCGCCGAGGAAATCAACATTGTAGTGAAGCTCGTCCGCGGCCGCCTTCAGGAGTTCGCGGTGGAGATAGGGCGCGTCTGCCTTCTCAACCCCACCACCGTCGCGGAAGCATCCTTCGACCGCATCCTCGAAGTCGCCATCCAGCGCAGCCAACTTAATCTAAAGGGGCAGACGAAGCTAAAGTTAGGCGTCGCTCTTTGGCATGGTGGTCTGCCTGTGGACGTCTTGCCAGCGGAAGGTTATCTCGAAGTCAGTCTCGGTGAAGAGAATTTTGCCTGGCCGCCGGAAGACCTCGCTTAGTCAACTCCAACGAATTCCTGCCCTTGCGACTTAACAACTGGAGCGCATTCTGCGCTTGTCTACTTGCCTTTCTATCTTCTCCTTGACAGGCTAGGAGAGTGGGCTTACATTCCTAGTTCGTCTAGGAGAGCCGGGAACATGGACAAGCAACTCGATCTTCTGCAAGGCACTCTCGACATGCTGATTCTTAAAGCCGTATCGCTTGGCCCCCTCCACGGCTACGGGATTCTTCTTCGCATTCAGCAAATCTCCAAGGACCGACTGGAAATTCAGCAAGGCTCTCTCTATCCCGCGCTCTATCGCCTCGAGCATCAAGGCTGGATCGCCAGCGAGTGGGGCGAGTCGGAAAACAAGCGTAAAGCGAAGTACTACACGTTGACCGCAGCAGGGAAGCGCCGCCTCCAAGCCGAAACCGAAAACTGGAACCGCATGGCCGACGTCATGGCGGGAATCCTGGGAACCAAGCCGGAGGAAATATGAGCCTCTGGAGCAGGATTCGTTCTTGGTCGCGCACGATATTTCGGCGCGCGGCGATGGAATCCGATATGGAAACTGAGCTTCGTTTCCATATCGAAGCGTTCGCAAATGATTTAGTTCGCGGGGGTGTTCCGAGGGAGGAAGCGATGCGACAGGCACACATTGCGTTTGGCGGTGTTGAGCGCGTCAAGGAGGAAGGCCGGGAGGCGCGCGGCGTTAGCTTCTTCGATGAATTTCTCCAAGACCTGCGCTACGGGCAGCGGGTGCTTCGCAAAAACCCTGGATTTGCGATTGTGGCCGTGCTGACCCTGGCGCTCGGTGTCGGAGCCACGACGGCCATCTTCAGTGTCGTCAATGCTGTCCTTCTTCGGCCGCTGGCAATAGAAGATTCATCTCGCGTGGTGCTTCTGCAGGAACAGTGGAAGGGTTCGGGCTCAGATGTTTCCGTCGGGAATTTCAACGATATCAAGAAACTGAGTGCCTCTTATGTGGAAATAAGCTCCTCGAACAATGCCAGCTTTAATCTGGAAACTCAGGGCATTCCCGAGCGTGTGGACGGAGAAATCGCAACGTTTAATTACTTTGCGACGTTCGGCGTGCAACCCATTGCTGGGCGCGTATTCACCCCCGATGAGGACAAGCCCGGTCACTCGCCGGTCGTTGTCATCAGTGAACGCTTCTGGAGAACCAATCTTCACGCCGATGCGTCCGCCATTGGCAAGCCGATTCGCGTTAATGGCCTGCCTACTACTGTTGTCGGCGTGATGCCGAAGAGTTTCGATCCGCTGCTGAATAACAGCAATCTTTGGATTCCCGCTGCGTTCACTCCGGCGCAGCTTGCGGAGCACGACGACCACTACCTGAGCGTAATGGCACGGCTAAAGCCGGGAGTCGCTATTGCACAGGCGCAATCCGAGCTTGATGTAGTCGCGGAGCGGCTACAGAAGCAATATCCGCTTGACGACGCCGATCGTGGCTTTCGCATACAGCCACTCGCAAGTGCGCTTCTGGGCGATCAGCGTTTGAGCTTGCAGATGATGCTCGCCGCCGTCGGCTTTTTGCTTTTGATTGCCTGCGCGAACATTGCGAATCTTCAACTGGCTCGTTCGCGCACGCGCCAGAAGGAAATTGCTCTGCGTGCGGCGCTCGGCGCTTCGCCAAACCGTATCGTGCGGCAGCTTCTTGCAGAAAACGTGGTGCTCGGTCTTGCCGGCGGAGTTATTGGCGTGTTTCTGGCCTACTGGGTCGTGTCGTGGATCGTGGCCCATGGCCCCGCTGAAATGCCGCGCCTGGATCAGTCCCGCATTGACGCCAGCACGCTTGCGTTCGCCTGTGTTGTCGCGCTTCTCTCCAGCTTTTTGTTTGGATTGGCTCCCGCTCTTCGCTCCGCCTCCACGCGCTTAAGCGAAGCCTTCAAATCCGCGACTGGCATTTCCGCGGGCACCCGCGATCGATTTCGCAGCCTTCTGGTGGTTGGAGAAATTTCACTTGCCCTGATTTTGATGGCTGGCTCCGGACTTCTCATCCGCAGCGCGTTGCTCGTGTCGCATGTGAATCCAGGTTTTGATATCACCAACGTCGTGGTCGGCCGCGTTGGCCTTCCTGATCCTGGCTATCACGATCCTGTTCACGCTCAGCAAACGTTTGAGCGCTTCATCGCCGCCGCGGACGCTTTGCCTGGCGTCGAATCGGCAGCCGTTGTCTCGCGTGCTCCGCTCGCCGGCGGTGGCAGCAGTAACGGCCTCCTGGCCGAGGGCAAGCCGCTTGATCTTGCGAATCTCGTGAACTCGCAATTGCAGATCATCTCACCCAGCTATCTCTCGACCGCACGCGTTCCGCTGAAGGCTGGGCGGGATTTCACCCCGCAAGACACTCGGGAACATACTTTCGTTACGATCATCAATGAAACTCTCGCTCGCACGATGTGGCCCGGCGAAAACCCCATCGGCAAGCGCTTCGCTTGCTGCGAGGCCGGACCTAAGGGCCGCATGGATCCTGTTTGGCACGAAGTCGTCGGCATTGTGGCCGACGTCCACGCGCAAGGTCTCGACCGCCTGGCACAGCCATCCTTTTACATTCCTCTTGCGCAAATGCCACCTGCTTCTTGGGATTGGATCGGCCGCACGATGGACTTAGTTGTACGTACCCGCGGAGGAGCGGTTCCCATCCGTGAATTGCAAAGCGCAGTGGCTTCCGTCGCGCCTGCCGTTCCGATTTACCGGCTCTCGACCATGCAGCAGAAAATCTCCAGCACACTCGAGCGGTCGCACTTTGACACTTTCCTCCTCGCCATCTTTGCGGCCACGGCGCTCCTGCTATCGTCGGTCGGGATTTATGGCGTGCTTTCCTACATGGTTGCGCAGCGCACGCGCGACATCGGTATTCGCATGGCCCTCGGCGCATCCCAAGGGCAAATTGTGTGGGACGTTCTCGGATTCGGAGCGCGGCTCGCAGTCGCCGGAATGGTCATCGGCGTCGTGGGCGCTCTGCTTGCCACCCGCATGGTCTCTTCCTTGCTTTATGGTGTACGGCCAACGGACGCGATGACTTTTGTTTTCGTCTCTCTGTTGTTGTTGGCGGTAGCTTTGATCGCTAGTTATCTCCCCGCGCGTCGCGCAACACGCGTCGATCCCATCATTGCGCTGAGGTACGAATGATGAAGAAAATCGCCACGGCAGTTCCGGGCATCCCTCTCGATCAAATATGAGCCTGCCTACTCGCTTTCGTTCCTGGGTCACGGCGACCCTGCGTCGCTCTCGCATGGAAAGCGAGATGGACGCGGAGTTGCGTTTCCACATTGAGTCACGCGCTGAGGACTTGGTGCGCGGCGGCCTCTTGCGGGCGGAAGCCATGCGGCGGGCGCGAATTGAATTTGGCGGCGTTGAACGCGTCAAAGAGGAAGGAAGAGAAGCTCGCGGCATTCGTTTCTTCGAAAGCATACTGCAGGATGTTCGCTACGGTCTGCGATTGCTCAGTAAAAATCCGGGATTTTCTGCTGTCGCTGTTCTGACGCTGGCTCTCGGTATTGGCGCGAACGCTGCGATTTTTGGCTTGGTGGACTCGGCGTTCCTGCGCGGGCTGCCATTTCACGAGCCGGAACGGCTTGTCCACGTATGGACGACGGATGCTACCGGGGAAGAGCACACACCTTCCCCTATGGAATATTTGGCCTTGCGTAAAGAGAGCAGGGCATTCGAGCAAGTTTCCGGGAACGGATGGGACGAATTCTTCTATGGCGATGATGCGGCTTCACGGCAAGATCTGCTGGGGCTGCTCGTAACGCAAAACTGGTTGCCCACTCGCGGCATTAACCCCTTTCTCGGCCGGAACTTTCTTGAAGACGAGGAGACCGCCGGCAGGGACACGGCAGTCATCCTTTCCTACAAAAGTTGGCGTACTCGATTTCACGGCGACGCGAACATTATCGGAAGGCAGATTGTCTTGAATCGCCGCGCCGTCAGAATAGTAGGCGTGCTGCCGCAATCGCTCGAGGCCTATTACAGCAGCGTTGAAGTCTTTGCGCCTCTCGTTCTAAGCGACTATGCAAGCCACGGGAAGCTGCGGGCAGGAATGGTCCGAGTTGAAGTCGTAGCCCGTCTGAAATCTGGAGTGAGCCTAGATCAAGCTCGTTCAGAAACGAACGTGATTGCACAGCAATTGAAGGGCACCACGTCGCCAGCCGACCGGAGTGGTCACCTCGTCGTTGAGGATTTCTCGGAGGAGTTCCGCCATCCGGGTCCGACCAGGCAAAATGCTCGCCGCGGCCTGTGGTTGATGGCTTGCGCGGCGGGAATCGTGCTTCTCGTCGCTTGTTCAAATGTCGCGAGCCTGCTTCTCGCCCGCGCCGTCCGACGTCGAAAAGAAATCTCCCTCCGGGCGGCTCTTGGCAGTTCGCGCTTGCGGATGATTCGGCAGCTCCTTACCGAGAGTACGCTTCTTTTTCTTTGTGGCGGAAGCCTTGGCCTGCTTCTTGCGCGATGGTCCCAGGACATCATCACGAGAATTGCGTCCGGCATGGTTGCAGGAGCTTATCTGCAAATCGATGCCCGGATCTTGACGGTCGGTCTCGGCGCAACGTTTCTGTGCGCAATGGTTTTTGGAATGATTCCGGCATTGCAAGCAACGCGCGTGAATCTGAATGATAGTTTGAAAGACGCAACTGCAAGCTCTACCGGCGGATCACGCTCGCGACGGTCCCGCAATTTCCTGGTCGCATCTCAGATCGCTCTCGGAATGGTATTGCTCGTTGGTTTCGGACTCTTGTTTCGCAGCTTGCTGCATGTGCAATCTGCGCGCCTTGGATATGACCCGCGCGGCGTGTTGACGGCCACGATGAGATTGCCTGTCTCGGCGTCTGCCGACTCATCGCTCCGAACTCGCTTGATGCAGGAGGTGCTTGGGCGTGTCCGCGCGATACCCGGTGTCGAGTCCGCAGGACTCACGGATTCGCTTCCCATGGAAGGAGCGGACAGTGCGCAAATCAAGATTGAAAGTCCTTCGCCAAAGACTGTTCCCATGGATGAGGAAATCTGGTTTCTCTCCGTGAGCCCTGATTATTTTTCAACTTTGAAGGTAGGCATGTTCGCAGGCCGCTCCTTCCGTGATTCGGACGCGGCCGGCTCTGCCCCGGTTGCCGTCATCAATCAAACCTTCGCAAAGAAATACTTTCCAGGGGTCGACCCGATCGGCTATCACCTTGCCTTTGCCGATTCCCCTGCGGTGTGGAGAGAGATCGTTGGAGTGGTGTCTGATTTTCGGCAGCGTAATCCCGAGGAGGATTTAAGGGCTTTGGCCTACTTCCCATTCGCGCAAACTATGCCTTCGGGAGGGTGGAGTTTGGCGATGCGAGTTCGCGCTCCCAGTGACGCGGAGAGAACAGGTGCCGAACTAGCTAGGAGTCTTGGTTCTCTGGATGCACAGCTGCAGTGGCAACTTGGAAGCCTGCAACAACTTATTTACGATTCCGAATCGCTCACTCTCCGCCGCCCGCTTATTCTGCTCCTTGCCTCGTTTGGCGGTTTGGCTCTGGTGCTGGCGATTGTTGGCGTATTCGGAGTGACCTCCTATTCCGTCACAGAGCGCACCCGAGAAATCGGTGTTCGCGTAGCGCTTGGGGCGTCGCCCGGTGAGATCGCCAGGCTTGTGTTACGGGAGACCTGTGCGGTCACTCTAGCAGGCCTGGCCTTAGGCACGCTTGCCGCACTCCTGCTGACGCGATTCTTTCCCACGGGATCGATCGGCTGGAGTGGCTCCGGCATTTTTCTCTACCACGTATCTCGAACGGACCCGTTCACTTACATCTGTGCTGCCGCGCTCTTGGCAGGTGTTGTGCTTGTCGCTTCCTGGGCACCGGCGCGGCGTGCCTCGCATCTCGATCCCCTTGTGGCGCTAAGATATGAATAACCCGGCTCTTTGGAACCGCTCGCAGCAAGACTTCTAAAACAATTTGACCGCTAAATCTTTCGGCCCAGGCCCGACTGGAATCATCGTTAGCAAACTATTCGTACGCACGCGAATCACCGCTACATCGGACGAGCCTTCGTTGACCACGATCAGTAAATTTTCGTTGGGCTCGTCGGGATCGAAGCGCATCACACCGGGGGATTGCCCCGCCTGAATCGGGAATTCTTTCCCTGTGCCAGGCTCACGCATCACCCGCCGGTTCGGCAAGTCCACTGGAATAATGTGTCCCGCAGCACTATCCGAAACATAGAGCGTGCTTCCGTCGGCGCTTAGAACTCCTCGTGTGGGCGCCGAGCCGAGCACCATGTAATCTCCCACCTCGTGCGTCCACGTATTGATCACCTGCAACCCGTGGGCCTCGGGCGAGATCACATACAGCTCGCCGCCGTCTGGCTTCAGCAGCATGTCCGAAGGATTCCCATCCAACTCGAGGTTCGTCACTAGGACGCTCCTGCGTAAATCGACCACCGATAGCCGGTGTTCTGTCCGGCTCAACACGAACGCCAGGCTATTGTCCGGAAGCACGGCAACTCTTTCTGGCTGTGGAACAATGCCCACTGTGCTGCGGAGCGCCAGAGTGTCCGCGTCATGGATTCCTAGCGTAGCGTCACGATGATTCAGCACCAGGACGCTCTTTCCGTCCGGTGTTACTTGCGCCAGAACCGGCTCTCCTCCGGTTTTTGTCCGCGCCAGCACGCTTTTCGTCTGACAATCGATCGCCACCAGTGTGTCCGATCCCGACGACGTCGTGTATAGGCGCTCGCCATCCGGTGAAAAATCAATTGCGTAGGGAAGTGGCCCAACGGGAATCCGCGCAGCCACCTGATCCACGCGCGCATTTATCACCCAAACGTATCCGCCAGTCGAACTCACTCCCCAAACCTCAGCCCGTTTCGGATGTTCCCGCATCCCCGATAATCCCGGCCCAATCGAAATGCGCGTCACAGCGCCAAGCTTCACCAGATCAATCACCGTCACGCTTCCGTCGCCCGCTGAGACATACGCGCACAATCGCAACCCCGGCCTCAGAAAAGAGGGCCGGTGCTCGCGGATAAGCAGCACCACACCCGCAATCAGCAGAACGCCCAGCAGGAAGTACACACGGAAATTACGCGGCCGGTCCATAGTCAGTTGGATTGTTGCATGTAGTTTGAGGAATTAGTCACAAATCCGAATGTCAACGAGAAAAGCCAGCAGGAACGCTGGCGCGCCATAAAACGCCAGAAAACTTTCAATTCACCTCGCGACCCAAAACTGCGGCAATCTGCCGAACCTCTTCCACTAACTCGGTAAACTCTTCCGGCAAAATCGATTGCATGCCATCGGAGAGCGCTTTGTCCGGCTCGTGGTGCACTTCGACGAGCAGTCCATCTGCGCCGACTGCGATGGCCGCGCGCGATAAGGGCAAAACTTTGTGCCGCTTGCCCGTCCCATGCGAAGGATCCACCAAGATCGGCAAATGGCTCCGCTTTTTCACTGCCGGCACCACCGCCAAATCCAAAGTGTTCCGCGAAAAATCCGAAAACGTCCGCACACCGCGCTCGCACAGCATCACGTTGTAATTTCCTTCGGACAGTACATATTCCGCGGCCATCAAAAACTCGTCCAGCGTCGCCGACATCCCGCGCTTCAAGAGCACCGGCTTCTTCGCACGCCCTGCCCGCTTCAGCAGCGAAAAATTCTGCATATTCCGTGCGCCAATCTGAATGACGTCGGCATACTCCTCGACCAGGTCCAGACTCTCGTTGTCGATCGCCTCGGTGATAATCCCGAATCCATACGCCTCGCGCACCTTCGCCAAGATCTTCAAACCCGGCAATCCCAGCCCCTGAAAGCTGTATGGGGATGTACGTGGCTTATACGCACCGCCGCGAAACAACCTCGCGCCGCTCTTCTTCACGCGTTCCGCAATTGCCAAACACTGTTCTTCCGTCTCCACCGCGCACGGCCCCGCCACCAGTGCGATCATCTTTCCGCCGACAACCAATTCTCCGCCCGGTACCGGGATGCGCAGTACGGTGTCCTCTTCCTTCGCGTCCCGGCTCACCAATTTGTACGGCTTGCTGACCGGTATGCACTCCACCACCCCCGGCAGCGACTCCAGAACGCCGAGATCGATCGCTCCCTTGTTCCCGGTAATCCCAATCGCCGTTCGCAGCGCCCCGGGAATCGGGTGCGCCTTCAACCCCAGCGACTCAATCCGCGCGCATACCGCGCGGACTTGCTCCTCCGTCGCGTGCGATCCCATCACAATCAGCATTGGCCGGTCCTCGGTGGCTACGAGAATTTCTCAGTGTACTGTACCCAATCCAGAGACGCAAAGAACGCCCAGGGCCTTGCCAGGCGACGAGCGAGCTTAACGATTGAGGTTAACCATAATCGATAGCGGACCCTGTTTTTGCATAAGTGTTCATTCTAAAGGTAGATAAAGTCCTTTGTTTTGAACACTTATGTAAGTGTTCATGGCTCTGTTGACATCCTTGGGAACGGCTGCGGTGCCTCAAGCGATAGAGGTTGTAAGCGAGCCCGAGTAGCAAGGCTTGGCGAATTTGCGATGTTAACAAGCGCCCCGGGGCGCGCGAGGAGAGTTTCCGTTTGACCACCGAGAAGATGGTCTCGTTCTTCGCGCGTGGCCCATACTGTTTCCGTGGAAAAGCCCGGTGCATTTGGCTACGGATCGCTCCTCGGGGGAGACCGCGGCGAAGGTTCGCCGGGATAATGCTACGCGCGCCCAGGCGCTGGCGAATGTGTTGATGGTTGGCTTCGGAATCGAACTCCGCATCGGCCAGCACCAAGCCGAGGGGCGCACGTGCTCCGGCCACATTCAGCAACCCGGGCAGCGCCGGGGCGTCGCAACGCGGTCCGGGATGGGCCCGCTGCGCCAGCAAAATCTGTTGCTGCAAATCCGCAACGACCAGCCACTTCAACCAGCGACGATGGGGCGCCCTCCCGTGTGCCTGTTGTTCGATGCGGCGGAGGAAGAACGTGCTGACGGCGTTCTGCGACAGCCCCGTGCCGTCCACGCCAGCCGTCACCCGTGCCGAGCGTCGGCCGCGGCGCAACTGGCGCACGGTTTCTTCCAGTCCGCGGTCGATGGTGTCGTCGTCCAGCCGCTTCAGAAAACGGTACAAGGTGGTGTAATCGGGCACGCTTTCCAACTGCAGCGTTGCGCGCAACTCGCCATGCTCGCGTAATCGCACTTCGGCTTCGCGAAAGGTCCAGTCTTCGTAGCGCATCAGACACAGCACCGCCAGCAGCTGCGGCTGAGTGAACTGATGTTTGCTGAAGCGACTGCGGTAGGGCGGCAAGACCCGGGTGGCCACCTGCAAGGCCACGCGAGCAAAAGGCAGGAGTCCCACTTCGGCCATCGTCCCTCCTGCTCGATCAGAAAACACGCACGCCGCCCCCTTGTCGACCCCGCAAAACCGAGACTGTGCCGAGGATGTCAACAGAGCCAGTGTTCATTCTAAAGCTACTTACGGATTGCACGGAAATTCCCAATCTGTGCCCGTCTGTTTGACACCGAGATCTCCGCACACTCGAACCAAAGCATCAGCGGATCCGCTCGCCCGCATCTTTTTTCCCCTGTTTGGAGAATGTGTGTCGCTCGGTTACAATAGAGGATTAACAGTCGTACAAAAAATCGCGCTGACAGCATGCCCGATCCTCAACCTACGCTCGACACCCAATTCGACGACGAAGACGAGTATCGCCCGGAACCTGAGCCGGAACCGCTACCACCCGCGTGGATGGACGGCAGTCTGCGCATTGGTATCCACGCTTCTATCGCAGGAAGCTATGTCACCGCTCTGGAATCCGCGCGTAAACTGGGTTGCAACGCTCTGCAAATCTTCTCCGCCAGCCCGCGCATGTGGCAAGGCGGCCCCGCCCGCATCCCGGAAGTAGATGCCACTGCTTTTCGCGCTCGCCGCGCCGAACTAGGCATCGGGCCGCTCGTCATCCATGCGAACTATTTGATCAATCTCGCTGCTGCGCAGCCCATGCTGCGCACTCGCTCAATTCAAGCCTTCCACGATGAACTTGTGCGCGCCATTGCCCTTGGCGCGGATTTTCTGGTCGTTCACCCCGGCTCGCGCGGCGAAGCCACGCCAGAGCAAGCGGTGTCCACCGTCACCGAGTCCGTCAAGCAGGGCTCCAAGCGCATCGCTCTTGGCAACCTGCGCATCCTCATCGAAAACACAGCTGGCATGGGCGTCGCCGTCGGCTCGCGTCTTGAAGAAGTTGCTGAAATTCTTGCCGGCTTGAAAGACGTGCCCGCGGCCGCGTGCCTGGACACCGCGCACCTCTTCGCCGCGGGCTACGACATCAAATCCGAAACCGGACTCACTTCCACGATCGACTTGATTGACAGCACACTCGGCCTCGATCGCGTCCCTATTTTCCACGCCAACGACTCGAAAATTCCTCTGGGGGGCCGCGTCGATCGCCACGAAAACATTGGCGAAGGCAAAATCGGCGCCGAAGCGTTCGCTCGCATCCTGACTCACGCGCGTCTTGGCACCGCGCCACCTCAAGGCTTGGCAGGCCGCGCTTTCATTCTCGAAACACCCATCGACAATCCCGGCGACGATCG
Organism: uncultured Acidobacteriota bacterium; assembly: GCA_963718785.1. GTDB lineage: Bacteria > Acidobacteriota > Terriglobia > Acidiferrales > UBA7541 > Acidiferrum. The sequence continues at coordinate 195,523 of CAVQZW010000003.1, forward strand.
CCGTAACGTGGCCAAACTCTGGGAACTCGCTGGCCTGAGCAAACAAGCTCCGCCCGCTGAAAAAGGCTTCTCGATGTTGACTGCGGCTATCAAAAAAATCCAAGACAAAACCGCACAGGCCGAAAAAGCTGCCGCCAGGAAAACGAAAGCTGCTGTAGCGGCAAGAACAGCTCCCAAAGCAAAATCGGCAGGGAAGTCAAAAAAATCGGGCAGGAACAAGAGGGGATAGCGAGGCGTGGCGGACTACAAACCACAAGAAATAGAAGCCAAGTGGCAAAAGCGCTGGGACGAAGCTCGCGTTTTCGAAACGGAAGCCGACTCCACCAAGCCTAAATACTACGTCCTTGAAATGCTGCCGTATCCCTCCGGCACCATGCACATGGGCCACATGCGCAATTACGCGATCGGCGACGTGGTCGCCCGCGTCAAGCGCATGCGCGGCTTCAATGTCCTCCACCCCATGGGTTGGGACGCTTTCGGCCTCCCCGCCGAAAACGCCGCCATCAAGAACAACACGCATCCTCGCGTCTGGACCAACAATAACATCGCCGAATTCCAGCGCACCCTGCGCCGATTCGGATTTAGCTATGACTGGCGCCGGGAAATATCCACTTGCGAGCCAGAATACTATCGTTGGAACCAGTGGTTTTTCCTGCGCATGCTGGAAAAGGGCCTCGCCTACCGCAAAAAAAGCCGCGTGAACTGGTGTCCCAAGTGCTGCACCGTGCTGGCCAACGAGCAGGTATTGCCGGGGGGCGTCTGCTGGCGCCACGAAGACACGCTCGTCGAAGCCCGCGAACTGGAGCAGTGGGTCCTCAAAACCACCGCCTACGCCGACCAGCTCGTTGACGATCTGAAGCAACTCGAAGCCACTTGGCCCGAGCGCGTTGTCACCATGCAGCGCAACTGGATTGGCCGCTCACAAGGCGCGCGCGTCAAATTTGAAATCGATGGGCTTTCCAGCGTCAAGCCCATCGAAATTTTCACCACGCGCATTGACACGATCTATGGCGCCACGGCGATAATTCTCGCTCCCACGCATCCGCTCGTCACGCGGCTCCTGCAAGGTTCTCCGGTCCGCGAGCAAGCCGAGCCTGAGCTCGCGCAAATGAAGCAGTCCTCCGTCAAAACGGAAGATCTTGCCACTGCTGAAAAAGTCGGCTTCTTCACCGGCCGCTACGCCGTCAATCCTTTCAACAGCGAAAAGATCCCCATCTGGGTCGGCAACTTTGTCCTGATGGAATACGGCACCGGCGCCATTATGGCTGTGCCCGCTCACGACGAGCGCGACTTCGAATTTTGCCGCAAGTATGGCTTGCCCATTCGCGTTGTCATTCAACCAAAAGAAGGCCCGCCACTCGTCGAAGAGAAAATGGCCGTCGCGTTCTCCGATGATGAGAACGGCAAGCTCGTCAACTCCGCCGCATTCAACGGTCTCTCTCCCGAAGAAGCCATCGTCAGAATGACCGCCCACGCGGAAAAGAAAGGCTTTGGCAAAGGCGAAATCGTCTACCGCCTCCGCGACTGGGGTATTTCTCGTCAGCGCTATTGGGGCACGCCGATTCCCGTCATCTATTGCCCCGAGCACGGCCTGCAACCCGTGCCGGACAAAGATCTGCCCGTTCTGTTGCCACCCAATCCCAAACTCACCGGCGAAGGTGAATCGCCACTCGCCTCCACTCCGGAATTCGTCAACACGACATGCCCCAAGTGCGGCGGCCCCGCGAAGCGCGAAACCGACACCATGGACACCTTCGTCGACTCCTCCTGGTATTTCTACCGCTACTGTGACCCGCACAACGACAAGGCTCCTTTCGACTCCGCGAAAGTTGCCTACTGGTTTCCCATCGACCAGTACATCGGCGGCATCACCCACGCCATCCTGCACCTGCTCTACTCGCGCTTCTGGTGCAAGGTCATGCGCGATCTGGGTCTGGTCACGCATGACGAGCCCATCGCCCGTCTCTTCACACAGGGCATGGTCCAAAAGGGTGGCGTCGCGATGTCCAAGTCGCGCGGCAATGTGGTCGGCGCGATCGACATGGCCGAAAAATACGGCGCCGATACCGGACGCCTCTACACGCTCTTTGCCGCCCCTCCGGAAAAGGATCTCGAGTGGAGCGAAGAAAGCATCGAAGGCTCCTGGCGCTTCCTGAATCGCGTCTTCCGACTGGTCGACAAGCACGCGCCGGCCATCCGCGAGGCCAAGACCTGGAATTTCGATCCAAAGGGAATGACCGACAAGGAGCGCGACCTGATCCGTGTCACCTATCAAACGATGACCAGGGTCACGCAAGATTTTGAGAAGCGCTGGCACTTCAATTCCGCCATCGCCCAAATCATGGAGCTAACCAACGAAATCTACTTGGCCGAGCCCCTTGAAAACGGCGTTCGCCCCGAAATACAAAAGGAAGTCCTGCAAATTCTGACGCTTCTTCTGGCGCCCATGACTCCGCACATCGCCGAAGAAATGTGGGAAATGCTTGGCAACAAAGACGGCCTGTGGAACGCCCCGTGGCCCGTCCTCGCCGACGCACAACTCGACCTAGCCAAGGACAACGAAGTAGAGATCCCTGTCCAAGTGAACGGCCGCGTCCGCGCCACCCTAAAAGTCCCCGCAGGCGCCAGCGAGGCCGATGTGGTGGCCAAAGCCAAACTCGACCCAGCCGTAGCCCGCCACCTTGATGGCAAGCGCATCGTCAAGGTCATCTTCGTCCCCAACAAACTCCTGAACCTGGTGGTGGCCTAATGGTCGCAACTGATCAACCTACTGTCATTTCGAGCGTAGCGAGAAATCTCTCTTCGATTTTGTGAGCGTGGAGGAAAATGGATATGGCAACGGGAGCCGCAATGACGGAACAACCTCAAAAGCCTAAATCCGAACTCGGCGGCGTTGTCGTCCTCGACTTCGGCGGCCAGTACACGCAACTCATCGCGCGCCGCATCCGCGAACAAAATGTTTTCTCCGCCATCCTTCCGTGCACTGCCAAGATCGAAGAGATCCGCCAATACGCCCCCGCAGGCATCGTCCTCAGCGGCGGCCCCAGCTCCGTCTACGATTCCGACGCCCCCAGATGCGACCCCGCGATCCTCGCCATGGGCATCCCCGTCCTGGGCATCTGCTATGGCATGCAGTGGATCACGCACGCTCTCGGCGGCAAAGTCGAAAAAGCGGTCCGCCGCGAATACGGCCGAGCCCAACTCAAGGTAGACTGCGCCAACGGCCCCAGCGAATCGGCACTCTTCGCCGGCGTCCCCGAATCCCTCCGCATCTGGAACAGCCACGGCGATCACGTTCTTGAGGTCCCGCCAGGCTTTTGCGCTACAGGCCATACCGACAACGCCATCGCCTCGCTCGAAGATCCCCAGCGCAAAATCTATGCCGTCCAGTTCCACGTCGAAGTGAACCACACAGAGCGCGGCACCGAACTGCTTCGCAATTTCCTTTTCCGCGTCTGCAAAGCCGAAACTAAATGGAGCGGCTCGGCCTTCATCGAAGAAACCACCGAGGCCATTCGAACGAAGGTCGGCAACAATCGCGCCATCTGCGCACTTAGCGGAGGCGTAGACTCGACGGTTGCCGCCGTCCTCGTCCATCGCGCCATGGGCGATCGCCTCACCAACATCTTTGTGAATACCGGCATGCTCCGCAAAAATGAGTTTGCAGACACATTGGAAATGCTTCGCGACCGCCTCGGCCTCCGCGTGATTGGAGTCGATGCCTCGGACCGCTTCCTCAGCAAACTCGCCGGCGTTACCGACCCGGAGCAAAAGCGCAAAATCATCGGAAGGGAATTCATCGCTGTCTTCGCCGAGGAGGCCCAAAAGCTCCAAAAAGGGGAAGGCCACGGCGAAATCGCTTGGCTCGTGCAAGGCACTCTCTACCCGGACGTGATCGAGTCGGTCTCCGTCAAGGGCCCCTCCGCCACTATCAAGACGCACCACAACGTCGGCGGCTTACCCGAAAACATGCCCTTTGCCCTGATCGAGCCCCTGCGCGACCTTTTCAAAGACGAAGTCCGCCGCATCGGCAAGGATCTAGGCCTTCCAGATGAGATTCTTTTGAAACATCCGTTTCCCGGTCCGGGACTGGCCGTGAGGCTTCTCGGTGCGATTACCCGCGAGCATCTCTTTACCCTCCAGGAGGCAGACGCCGTCGTTGTAGAAGAGATACGTCGCGCCGGTCTCTATAGCAAAGTTTGGCAAGCCTTCGCCGTTATGCTCCCGGTTCGTAGCGTCGGCGTTATGGGCGACTATCGTACCTACGGCCTCACGATCGCCGTCCGCGTCGTGGAATCTGATGACGCCATGACCGCCGACTGGGTCCGCCTCCCCGGTGAAGTCCTGGAACGCATTTCGACCCGCATCGTCAATGAAGTTCGTGGTGTGACCCGCGTGGTTTACGACATTAGCTCGAAGCCGCCAAGCACGATCGAATGGGAGTGAGTTTCATTTCGGGAACCCGCGCATCGCAAAGAGGGAATTGAACTTAGAGCGAGATGAGAACAAATTCCGGCGTTTCGCTACCTCAAAAAGTGTACAGGCCGCGCAGGGACAAGGCGCGGCCTATCCAGGTGTTCCTATTCTTTTGACAGCAAGCCCTGATAGGCTGGCGGCAGAACTAGCGGTTAGCCATTTTCTGCGCCATGTACAGAATCAGCTTGCGATCCCCTTCTTCCACCTTCCCAAGCAAGCGGCGAAGCTTGTTGAGAAAGCGTGCATCTTTTCCGACGCTGCCCCACGCGATGTCATCCGACGACTTCCGCTTGGGCAGATTCGGCAACTGCGGCGGCTCCTCGCCGTCATAAAAGAGTTGATAGAGTGGGCACTCAAGCGCACGAGCAAGTTTTTCCAACGTTTCAATGGCCGGTACCGTATGGCCATTCTCTACGCGGGAAATATAACAACGCAGCAACCCTGTTCGTTTCTCGATGTCGCCCTGGGAGAGTTTCTTTTCCTCGCGCAGAGCGCGAAGACGGTCACCTATAATCATGGCGGCATTATTCCATGTAGGTACGGGTCAAGCAAGAGCAATCTTCAGACTCCAAAATTGAAACGATTGATGCAGCCCCCCAGTCCAGGCTACACAGCCGGGGGAAACCACGCTACATTAGACGTAACCGGATTCACATGCCACGCGTCCCTAAAGTAGAGCCTCTTGGGGTACCCGCCGTTCCGGCGAGTGCCAAACCTCCCGCCGCCAAAGCGCCGGGGGCTGTGGACGACCGGGAACTGGTCCGGCGGGCACAGGGGGAGGATCAGGGGGCGTTCGAAGAGCTTATTCGGCGCCACCAGCACCGTGTCTTTGCCGTCGCCGGCGGTATTTTGCGGCGCCGCGAAGATGTGGAGGACATCGCGCAGCAGGTCTTTGTGAAGGCGTATTTCTCGCTGAAGCGGTTTGATCAGCGGGCGGCTTTCAGCACTTGGCTGTATAAGATTACCGTCAACGAGTGCTGGGACATGCTGCGGAAGAAGAAAGTCCGGCCTCTGGTGTATGAGTCGGATTTGAGCGAAGAGCAGGCCCGGCAGGTGCTCGCCTCCGAGGAAAAAGGCGGCGGGCCGGACATCAGCGACAGGCTGGAAGCTCGGGAGCGCGTCGAGAATCTCTTGGAAGGGCTCGACGAGCGTGACCGCCTGATGCTGATTCTGAAGGAGGTCGAAGGCTTTGCGGTCGAAGAAATTGCGGAGGTGCTGAATTTGAACGCCAACACGGTGAAGGTAAGGCTCTTTCGCGCGCGCCGGCGCATCGTCAACAAAGTCCGCAAGCACGGCGAATGAGTGCTGTGCAGGCTTTCCGGTACAGGGTCGCCGTGTTGAAAGGTTTGCAACGGAGTAGTATGAGCGTCTTTGAATTTGACCGAACTGAGGTTTAGATTAATTGTTGTGCAGCGGAGGAGTCTCGCATGAAACATTTTCAGAATAAACGAACCGCGCGTTGTCGCGAGTTTCAATCGCAGCTTGAGGACGCTGCGAGTGCCGCGCCGGACGCGAAAGACCTTCCGCAGTTGCTGGCCGTCACCCCTGTCGATCTGAAAGACCACGCCGCCGCGTGCGCGGATTGCCACGCTGCCGCTGAAAATATTCTCGCGGCGCGCGCATTGCTTACGGAACTGCCGTCCTACGGCGCAGCGGCAGGGCCCTGGTTTGCCCCTCGCGTGATGGCGGCGATCGCGGCTCGCAAAGCGGATCTTGCTCGCGCCACCGACGCCTGGACTTTTCTGCCGAGACTTGCCGCCCGCCTGACATGGGCGTCCGCGGTAGCTTTACTTCTGGCCAGTACCTGGCTTTACCAGAAGCCTGCAACCACTTCCGCGAAGCCGGTAGTCACCGATATCACGGGTGAACCAGTAGTGGATACCGCGACTCCCGCGAACAACGACGAAGTGCTTGTCAGCCTGGCGGAGAAGGCTCGATGAACGGTACGACGGGCGAGAGTTCCGCTAAACAAAAGGCAGCCGCGTGGGTGGCGGTTGTCTTTGTATTGGGTGCTGCGCTCGGCGGCGTGTTCGGATACTTCTATGGACATCGCAGCAGCGTGTCCGCGGCGAATCCTCCGTTGAGCGAGCCGCAGCGGCGCGCTCAGCGGGTCGATCAGCTTACGAAGGAACTAAGCCTCACCAACGAGCAGCGCCAGCAGCTCGACACCACTCTCTCGCAGCTTCACGCTCAGTACAAATCGATCCATGACGAATCGGTCGCGCAGACCGATCAGGCGCGGCAGAAGGGCCGCGACCAGATTCGCGCTATACTTACTTCAGAACAGAAACCGAAATTTGAAGAATTTCTGAAGCGCATGGACGAAGAAAGAAAGCGTAACTCCCCTCCGCCGCGTTAGCATCTACCTTCTTGATTCCGCGTCGACTCCGCCGCAGACTCTTGTCCGCACCAACTTCTGAAATGTTTCCGCTTAGATTTTTACGATGAGCTTGCCGGTGTTGCCGCCCGTGAAGAGCATGTTGATGGCGTCGGGCGCCTTTTCGAGTCCTTCGACCACCGTCTGGCGGTCTTTGAGTTTGCCCATCATCTTCCACTTGCCGAGCTCCATGGCCGCGTCGGTGAAGCGCAAAGCGTAGTCCAGCACCAGGAATCCCTGCACTTTCAGACGTTTCACGATCAGGATTCCCAGATTGTTCGGGCCGGAGGTTTCCTTCGTGTATCCGGAAATCAGGCCGCAGAGAACGACGCGGCCGTGCAGGTTCATGCGGTTGAGCACTTCCTCCATGATTTCGCCGCCAACGTTTTCATAATTTATGTCGACACCCTTGGGCGTAGCCAGGGCCAGCATCTCCTTCCAATCAGGGCGTTTGTAGTTGATCGCGGCGTCAAAGCCGAGCTCGTCGGTCAGCCAGGCGCATTTTTCGTCGGTTCCTGCAATGCCGACCACACGGCAGCCAAAAATCTTGCCGATCTGGCCGGCGACGCTTCCTGTAGCGCCGGCTGCCGCGGAGACCACCAGTGTCTCGCCCTTTTGCGGCTTGGCAATGTCAGTCATGCCGAAATAGGCGGTCAGTCCCGTCATGCCGAGCACGCCGAGGAACGCGGTGTCGGACAGAAAGGGGATCGACGGCACTTTCTGGAAGGGAAATTTCGATTGCGCCTCGATGACGACGTATTCCTGCATGCCGGTCAAGCCTACAAGCTTGTCGCCCTTTTTGTATTGTGCATGGCGCGACTCTACGACTTCCGCAAGGCCTCCGGCACGCATCACCTCGCCGATTCCTACCGCAGGCAGATAGCTGTCCACCGCCATCCAAACGCGCATCGTCGGATCGACCGACAGGTATTTCACTTTCGCCAGCGCCTGGCCGTCTAGCAACTCCGGCACTGGCGATTCCGAGAGCTGTAGATCCCCGGGCGCGAGCATTCCTTTGGGACGCGTTTGCAGTCGAAGCTGTCGGTTGGTTAAGGCCATCGAGTCTCCAGAGACCTAGAACGGAATGTCCTCGTCGGAGATTTCTGGGCCGCTGGGAGCATGGCCTCCGCCGAAGTCCTCGGCGGGAGCTGCGTGCGATTCGACATCATCGCCGCCGGAGCGCGCGCTACCTCCGCCTCCTCCCGCGTTATCGCCGCGTCCGCCAAGCATGCGGAAGTTGTTGGCGACGATTTCGAAACTGGTGCGCTTCTGGCCTTCCTTGTCTTGCCATTCACGGGACTGGATCCGGCCTTCGATGAAGACCAGTGATCCCTTCTTGAGATATTGCTGCGCAATCTCGGCTTGCTTGCCCCAGACGACAATTTTGTGCCACTCCGTGCGCTTCTGGCGTTCCCCGTTTTTGTCTTTGTAGGACTCGTCGGTGGCGACCGAAAAATTGGCAACAGCCTGGCCGCCGCCGGTGTAGCGCGTTTCTGGATCGCGGCCAAGACGGCCTACGAGAATCACTTTGTTAACAGACATTAGCGTTCTCCCTGTTCGTGGCTGAAGATAACAGAAACGGAGGGAGGAGGCAAAGCAGCGGGGAAGCGCCTGGAGACAGTTCAGGGTTCAAGAGTTCAAGGATTAGCGGTAGAGTCGCTTAAGTACGAGTGAGTTGAAAAGATCTTTGATAGGCGGAACCATGAGCCAGGTGCCAGTTTGGTTTGAGCGGAAGTTCGCGTTTGCATTTCCAGAGGAGCATTGGCCGAACGTTTGCGCTCGTTTGCGTGGGACTCCGGCAAGGCTGGAAGAAACGCTGCGGGGGCGTTCGCGCGAAATTCTGACCCGCCAGGTTGCAGGCAAGTGGTCGGCTCAGGAACATGCTGGCCATTTGCTGGACCTCGAGGCGCTGTGGCTGGCGCGCGTCGAAGATTACGTGGCGGGCAGCGAGCAACTGACTGCGGCGGACTTGCAAAATCGAAAGACAAATGAGGCTGGCCACAACGCGCAGCCGTTGGATCAAATTTTGGCGGAGTTTCGAACCGCGCGACAGACATTGCTGAAACGTGTAGGGGAATTGGACCCGTCACTATTTGTCCAAGCAATCCCGCATCCACGTTTGAAAACGCCCATGCGGCTCGTAGACCATCTGTATTTTGTAGCGGAACACGACGACCATCATCTAGCGCGCGTGTGGGAGCTGCTCAACGGAATTGAGTAAGTAACCGAGAACCGTGCCGCTCTCAGCCTTGAGGTGTTCAAAATTTAGCCGCGGCGGTCATGGCGGTGTGGCAAGCTGATTTGGAAAGCTTGGCGAATGAAGAGGGGGGCGATGCGAAAGTGATCGGGGCGGGTTCTTTTTTTGGAAGAGATTGGCTATCCGGCCTGAGAAGAGGCATACAAATGGAGCAGGAGTGTGCAAAAGGAGATAGTGCGGTGGCCTCAAGGGGCTTTATATTGCGAGGCGCTCCGCCAGCCCCACCCTGGGCGGACTCAGGAGGGATTCAAATATGAAGAAATTTCTGACAAGAAACAGGAAGTGGTTTGTGAGAGCGGCGCTGTCGGCGGTGGCAGCGGGAGGGCTTCTTCTACTGGGCGCTTCGCCGCGAGCTGCGGCCGACGATAACCATTGCCAGCAGAAACTTGCTAAGGCAGATCACAAAGTCCACGAAGCGGTTGAGCATCACGGGTGGAACAGCAGCCAGGCAAACAATGCGAGGCATCAGCTTAACGAGGCGCGCGAATATTGCTGGAACCAAGTCCATAAATGGTGGGATGAAGACGGACACCGCTGGCACACAGACCGCGATTGGGATGAACATGACCACGATCATGATCGGGATCACGACCACTAGACGTTGTGAAAGAAGGAAGCATGAGGCGCCTCGGAAGAATCGGGGCGCCTTTTTTTCTTCGAGCGGCAATATAGGCAAGGTATAGGATTGTTTTGATTGACGGTTACCTGGGCCGCGTGGAATATACATGGGCCGTGGGAACCGATTCCTCTTTTTCCAAGCAAAGACAAGAGAACGGAACGCTTGACGCTGCTGCGCCCAGCCGCGCGCGTGCGGTTTTGTGGATCGCGACGGCAACACTGACCGGCGCAATTGTGATGGCTATGGAGTTGACGGCGTTCCGCTTGTACGCACCGTTTTTCGGTAACTCGATCTACGTTTGGGGCAGCATGATTTCGGTAGTCATGCTGGCGCTTGCAGCTGGGTACAGTTTGGGCGGGTGGAGTGCGGATCGATGGCCGACCGATACGGTTCTCTACTTCGTTGTGTTGGCCAGCGGAGTCTATCAACTGCTGATTGTGTTTACGATGAGGGCGGTGCTGCTGAAGCTGTGGCACATGGGAGATTTCGCTGGGCCATCGCTCGCGACTGTAATTATTTTCGCGCCTCCAATGACGGCGCTGGCGATGACTTCGCCGTTTGTGATTCGACTCTTGGCGCGGGCGGGGCATGTAGGAATTACCGTGGGGAGAGTGTTTGCGCTTTCCACCGCGGGGAGTATTGCGGGAGTGCTGGGGACAAGTTTTTATCTGGTGCCGCGATTCGGGACCCGTCTGACGATGGAAATGCTGTGTGGTGCGTCGATCCTTGTGGGAGTGGCTGGTTTGATGATGCGGCGAAAGGCAGCCGTATTGTTGGCGCTGCCGGTGGCTGTACTTTTTGTTGTACCAGCGCCGAAGCCGCCGTCCACGCTGATTTGGAGCGGAGATTCGGCGTACAACAGAATCCTGGTGTTGGAGAATAAGGGAAAACGGTGGCTGGTTTTGAATGATTCGCGTTTTGCGCAGACCGTGGAGATGGTAAGCGGAGGAAGCTCGGGATTTTATCTGGATGAATTCGCGCTGGGGCCGGTGGTGGCGCCGGCAAAGAAGGTGCTGGTGCTGGGAATGGGAGCGGGGGGATCGATTCAGGCAACGAGATCTGTGGCGCCGGAGATTGAGATTGACGCGGTGGAAATCGATCCGGAAGTGGTGCGCGTGGCGGGAAAGTTTTTTGGATTGCCGCAGAATGATCCGAAATTGCAGGTGCACATCGCGGATGCGCGGCCATGGCTGGCAGAGCATGAAGCGAAGAGCGATTTGGTAAATATCGATTTGTTTCAAGGCGGGCCGTATGTGCCATTTTATTTGACGACGGTGGAATTTTTTCAGTTGGTGCGATCACGGATGACGGAGGACGGCGTGTTGATGGTGAATGTGTACGATGAAGGCGCGAGACACGAGTTGCTGGAGGCAATGGGGGCGACGATGAGGAAAGTATTTCCGGCGGTGGAGAAATTGTCTAGGCCGGATGGGAACCACATTTTGTTTGCGTTTGCGCGCGCGAGGGCGCTGGCGGAAACAGTGGAGCGGTTGAAACAAGGCGCGGGACCGGCATGGGTGCAAGAGTTGGAGAAAAGAGCGGCGGAGGAGATTGTTGAGTTTGAACCGAAATCTGGAGCGGTGATATTTACAGATGATTTGGCGCCGATCGAGCAGATGACGCGGCGCATGCTGGTGGAGGCGAGAAAACTACAATGAGCAAGCAGGATCGCAGAAGATTCTTGAAGAGTTCGGCGGTGGCGCTGGGCGTGGGATTGGCGGCGGGAGGTGAGGCGATCATGAGCGGTGAAAATTTCGAGGATTTGCAGCCTTTCCGGCCCGAGATCCGCGCGGCGTACAGCGCGCAGAAAGCGTTTGGGAATGAGGGTAAGAAGCCGCTGCGGCTGGGGCTGATTATTGGGATTGGGAATAATCCGGATGCGGCGTTGGGGAAGGTGCATGAGTTGGGGTTGCCGACGTGCCAGGCGTATTGCGAGGAGTTTCCGGTTGGGCTGGCGAAAAAGTTGTCGACGGCGCTGGGGAAATATGGGATTGAGGCGACGTCGATCGTGGTGGGCGGGCCGGGGAAGGAAGTGTGGGACTTTTATGGCGGGCCGGCGACGATTGGGCTTGTACCGCGGGAGACGCGAGCGGCGCGCGTGCTGCACATTAAGAGAGCGTCGGACTTTGCGAAGGAATGTGGCGTTCCGGCTGTGCAAACGCATTGCGGGTTTATTCCAGAGAATCCGAACGATCCGGTTTATGCAGAGACAGTGGGAGCGCTGATCGATGTCGTGGGTTATTGCCGGAGGAATGGGCAGAATTTCCGCTATGAAACGGGGCAAGAGACGCCGATTACGCTGGTGCGGGCGATGCAGGACGTGGGGCTCGACAATCAGGGTGTGAATTTTGATTTGGCGAATTTGATTTTGTATGGGAAGGCGAATCCCGTGGATGCAATCGAGATTCTTGGGCCGTATGTGCAGGGAATTCATGCGAAGGACGGGCTGTGGCCGACGAATCCGAAAGAGTTGGGGGAAGAAGTGGCGATTGGGAAGGGGAAGGTGGATTTCCCGAGGATTCTTGCGCGGTTGAAGGAGATGAAGTATCCCGGGGCGGTGACGATTGAGCGGGAGATTTCCGGGGAGAAGCAGATGGAGGATGTGCGAGGGGCGAAGGAGTATTTGGAGAAGTTGATTGGGTGAGGGGAAGTGGCGAGTGGCTGGTGGCGAGTGGCGAGAAAAGACAGAAAAGGACAACGCAGAGGCGAAGAGTTAACAGAGGTTTCGCAGAGGAATGAAGAAGAGCACAGACTGAAGTTTGTGCCACGGTTAGGGGCGGGGCTTCTTGCGGTTGGGGTGACGGATGGGGTGCATGGCTTGGCGGAGGAGGGCGTTGATGCGGGTTTGGTATCCAGGGCCTGAGCGTTTGAGCCAGGCAAGGATGTCGGCGTCGATGCGGACGGTGACGGGGCGTTTGATGGGGCGGTAGAACTTGCCGACTACGGCGTTGGTCCAGTCGGGGAGTTCGGGAGTGTCGGAGAGGTCGATTTTGTGGTCGGGGAGTCGGGCGAGTTCTGCTAGTTCTTCGGTTTGCTTTTTACGTAGCTTCTTCATAGATGGTTCTTTTGCGGACTAGAGTCTGTTTTTCCAATAGCTAGGGTGGCGGTGACCGTGGGCGATAGCAACGATCAGTACGCCATCATCCTTGGCGCGGTAAATCACCAAATACGGAAAACATGGAAGCTTTATTTTACGAGTGCCGCGTGCTGAGATTGGCCAGCGGTAAGGCGCGTCAACGATGTTGTCGATTACTTGATTGAGTTCGGCGACGAATCTTCTGGCGGTTATAGGGCTGCGTTCGCGATACCAACGCGCTGCAGACAAGGCTTCCTCGATGGCATCGGGATGAAAGGAGAACGAGGCAGGGGTCATTCCACGGCAGAGGAGAAGCGACGGCGGGCTTCTTCCAGGGAGATGGGTTTGACTTTGCCGGAGTCGATGTCGGCCATGCGGCGCTGAACTTCTTCGTCCCAGGCGGCTTCGACGGAGGGATCGTGGGTTTCATCGAGGCTTTCGATGAGGGAGCCAGCAAGGTCAGCGCGTTCCGAGACGGGGAGGGAGAGAGCTTTTTTCAGAAGTTCGGCGGCTTCTTGGGTCATGTGCTGATTATAGCGCGAAATATGCTCAGGTACGGGTGTGGCCCACCCTTTGTAAAAACCACAAAGGGTAGGCCACCCCAGAGTTAAGGCGCGGCCACCCGCCTAGATGCGGATATTGCGCATCACACGGAGTCGCTGCTCTTCCGCGTTTCGCTGGTGGCGCAATTGTTCCTTTCTCGCGGCTTCCTCCTGTTGAGCCTTTTGTTCCAACAAGAGCTTTAGAGTGCGGGAGGCCGCAGGGAGCCATGCTTTGAAGTTATCGATCACCATTTGAACCTCGTGCTCCTGGGCGCCGACAGTGGCTTGGTTCCCGCGAAACGAGAAAAGCTGTGGCGGTTTCCCCATTACCGAACTAAAGTTTGCCATGTTGTAGAGGGCGTTAATCCAATCCGGCGTGACAGATCGGTCCAGCGTCAGAGTAAGCTCTCCACCATTCCAATCAGCGTTAATGAGTCGCGGCGGTGTTTCTGCTAAAGGATCGTCGATTTCGCTCGCTTTAATGACCGTTCCTTCGATTTGGCTCAGTCTTTGGAGTGAGATCGCTTCAGACTGGTGTCGCTGTATCAGGCCTTTGACCTCCCCAATGGAAGCGGGTCTTTCCGCTGGCGCTTGCCTCAGCATCCCCGCTACGATTGCATCCAGAAAGCCCTGCTCCTGTCGGACCTGGCTAAATAGGCGATACTCCGTGCCCTGCGGAATGGCTCCGGTGAACATCTCATTCAGGATCAGCCCAAGAGCAAAAATGTCGGCAGTGGCCAGCACCTGCTTGCCAGGGGCACGCTGCTCGGGAGCGGCGTACTGGAAGTTGGCGAGCCGTTGAGTGGGTGAAGTCTCGACTGTGGTAGCCACGAGGTCTTCTGTAAACCTGGCCGTACCGAAATCGGCGATTGCGAGTTTGTCCGAATCTTTGTCGTACAGAATGTTTTCTGGCTTCAAGTCACGATGCACCACACCTTGAAGGTGAGCTGCCTCAACGCCATCGAGGATTTGGCTGAAGAATGGCAGAATTGCGGGAGGCGGAATTCCATTCTGCATGATTTGCCGCAGGTTGGAATGGTATCTTCGCATTACATAAAACGGGCCTGCGATTCCGCTGCCGGTAGAGACTCCGTGGTCTATTACGGTGACGATACTCGGATGCCTGTTACGCGAAAGAAATGAGATCTCGTTCTTAAACCTGCTCCTCTTATCCGAAGTCGCCTTGTCTTGGGCGAGGACTTTCAGGGCGATCGGCATCTCGTCGAGGCCGAGCCCACCGTAGACTCGCCCCGCACCACCTTCCCCAAGCAGTTCCTCGACGACATATGTTCCGAATGTCGTTTCGAATGATATTGGCGTCTTCAGCCTAGTCACAAAATTAATCTCCAACTAATTGATGCTGTAGTAAGAATTGTATCAATCCCGCGTCGAACGATGGGGTACAAAATCCGCGAGCTGAGATGAAGGGGTTGGTTGCCTCTGTATTGCTTGTGCGCTTTGGATATGATACAGCGAGGCGTGAGAAGTGGCCGCCGTTTGCGATGCTGCCAAAGGAGAAGACGAATGCGAGAGCGTGAAGAAGTGGGAAAAGAGGTTGGGCGGAGGGAGTTTATTGGGACGGCGGCGCGGGGGGCGGCGGCGGTGGGAGGGGTGATGTTTATACCGGCGGGGCGGGTGTGGGGGTCGGAAGCGAATTCGGCGGTGCGCGTTGGGTTGCTCGGATGCGGAGGGCGGGGGACTGAGGACGCTACCAATATGTTTGAGACTGGCGGGGCGCGGGTAGTGGCTTTGGCGGATATGTTTCAGGACCAACTTGATGCGGCTCGGGCTGGCTTCGACAAGATGCAGTTGGCTAAAGGCTTCACAGCGATTGATGGCTCGCAGTGCTTTGTGGGGCCGCGGGCGTTTGAGGCGATTGCGCACTCGAAGGAAGTGGATGCGATTGTGATTGCTACGCCGCCTTATTACCACCCACAGCATTTGGAGGCGGTGGTGGCGGCGGGGAAGCATGTTTATTGCGAGAAGCCGGTGGCGGTGGATGTGCCTGGGGCGAAGCGGGTGATTGAGATTGGGAAGCGGGCGGAAGGGAAGTTGAGCCTGGATGTGGGATTTCAGATTCGGGATTGTCCCCCGTTTGTGGAGATGGTGAAGCGGATTCATGGCGGGGCGCTGGGGAACATTGTTTGTGGAGAGGCGCATTACTTGTCGGGGTATCTGGATAGGCCGAAGTGGGAGAAGGCTACACCGACGGAGCGGCGGCTGCGGAACTGGGTGTATGACCGGGTGCTCTCGGGGGATATTATCGTGGAGCAGAACATCCACGTGATTGATATTTGCAACTGGATTTTGAAGGCGCATCCGCTGAAGGTGTCGGGAACGGGAGGGCGTGGAGGACGGCCTGCGGGGGATGGAGACGTCTACGGGAATTACAACGTGGTGTTTACGTATCCGGATGGAGTGGACGTGACGTTCAGCTCGACGCAATTTGCGAAGGGGTGGTGGGACGTTACGGAGAGATTTTTTGGGACGAAGGGGACGTCGCAGTCGCCGTATACGGGGCCGCTGGGGATTTGGGGAGAGGAGGCTTGGCAGGCGCCGCTGATTCCGGAAAAGGATGCACAGGGATTCTCGGCTACGGGGAAGTTTACGTCGAACCTGGAAAAGGCGGATGAGGAGAAGAAGAAATTGTTTGTGGAGAGTATTACGAGCAAGAAATTTCATAACCAGGCGGAGAAGGGAGTGGAGTCGGCGGTGTCGTGCATGATGGCGCGGACGGCGGCGTATGCGGGGAAGGAAGTGAGCTGGGAGGAGCAGTGGAAGTCGAAGGAGGAGTGGGAATCAAAGATTAACCTGGAGAAATTGACGTAAGGAGGTAATGAAGTAAGGAAGTAAAGATGCGAAGAAAAAGATAACGCAGAGGCGCAGAGTTAACAGAGGTTTCGCAGAGAAGAGGGGACTTGATGCGGACTACGCGGCGGGAGTTTGTGAAGGCAGGAGTGGGGGCGGCGTGTTTGGCGGGCGTTGGCGGCGCGGCGTTGGCGCGTGGGCTAATGGGCGGGACTGGTGGTGCGCCGGCGGGATTGCCGATTAAGAAGGGGCTTGTGATGGACATGCTGCCCGCGAAGCTGAGTTATGCGGAGCGGTTTAAGTTGGCTAAGGATGTGGGATTTGAGGTGGTGCAGGCGCCGACTACGCCGAACATGCACGAAGCGGAGGAGATGAAGAAGGCGGCGGACGCGGCGGGGATTCGGATTGATTCGGTGATGAATATGGATCACTGGAAGTATCCGCTGTCGTCGGGAGATGCGGCGGTGGCGGCGAAATGCGTGGAGGGGATGCGCGCGTCGCTGCGGAACGCGAAGGTGTGGGGATCGGATACGGTGCTACTGGTGCCGGCGGTGGTGAATGCGCAGACGAGTTATGCGGATGCGTGGGCGCGGTCGCAGGCGCGGATTCGCGAACTGCTGCCGATGGCGGAAGAGTTGAAGGTGGTGATTGCGATTGAGGAAGTGTGGAACAAGTTTTTGCTGAGTCCGCTGGAAATGGTGGCGTACATCGATGATTTTCAGAGTCCGTGGATCAAGGCGTGGTTTGATGTGGGGAATGTGGTGCTGTATGGATATCCGCAGGATTGGATCCGGACTTTGGATAAGAGGATCAACAAAGTGCACTTGAAAGATTTCAAGAGGAAAGAAGATGGATACGCGTGGGTGAATTTGGGAGATGGAGATGTCAATTGGGCGGAAGTGCGGAAAGCGTTTGGGGAGGTTGGGTATACGGGGAGCGTGATTGCGGAATTGGATGGGGGGGATGAGGCGTATCTGCGGGATGTGAGCAAGCGGATCGATCGGCTGGTGGTGGGAGTGGGATAGCGGAACTGAGGCTGGGGCTGGGTGGTGAGTTGGAGTTAGCCTGCTACCGCGACGGCTACGCCTAGTTCTTTTAGCTTGGCGCGGGCGCTGCGCTCTTCTTCGGTGCCGGGATAGCGGCGGACGACTTCGCGGAGTTCGCGGATGCCGGGAGTTTTTTGGCCAAGTTCGATGAGGGCCATGCCTTTTTTCAAGCGGGCGGGGGCAAGCTTAAAACTTTTCGGGTAAGCGGTGAGGACTTTGTCGTACTCGGAGACCGCGTCTTGATATTGCTTCTGATGATAGGCAATTTCGCCTAGATAGAATTGGGCGTTTGAGGCGAGGTCGGTGTCGCCGTAATATTTGAGGTAGTCGAGAAATTCCTGGCGGGCGAGATCGTATTTGCCGCTGGTTATGTCGCGCAGGCCATTGGAATAGAGCATGTCGGCAGAAGGTGCTGAAGCCGCGTTGCTAGGGGGCGGTGGAGCGGAGTTTCCGTCACTCGCGGGCTTGGGGTTGGGAGTGCCGCCGGCGGGAGCTGAGCCGGAAACTTTGGCGTCGATGCTTTGCACGGCGCTTTGCAGGTCGACGAGTTGCTGATTGAGTTTGCCGAGGCGGGATTTAATTTCCTCTAAATTGTCGGAGAGGCCTTGAACCTGGGTGGACATGGTGTCCAGGCGGGCGCCGGAGTTTGCCTGTACGTCCTGCACGGACTTCTGGACGCTGCCCATGGTGGAGTTCAGTTTGCTGACATTGTCGCTGGCTTGCTCGACGAGGGTCTTCAGGACGGTGTGGTCGGTGTTCAACTGTGTGGAGAGATCCTTCTGACCTTGAAGGAGCGTAGTGACGTCGCGCTGGAGATCGATGATTTCGCGGGCGACGGCTTCGGCGGGACGCGGCCCGACAAGGCTGCCGCCGAGTGCGCCGGCAAAAACAGCGGCGGCAAAAATGACGATGGTGCGGATTTTCATGAAACAACCTCCTAAGGTGCCTCTAGACATTAGATGTAACCCAGAGCTGGAAAGAAAGCATTACGAGCCAACACGGAGCGGCGGTCCAGCTAGGATCAAGCACCATGGCCTGGCTCTTGATTCACTTTAATGGCAGAGCCGCGCGCGAGCAAGAGATTGCTCGACTGCGCGGCTCTGACGGTCATCGAACAGTAACGAGGGGAACAGTTACGAGGTCGCCCTCGGATTAATTGGCCTTAACGAAGTGGCCGACACGGTTGCGCTGCCAGCAGGATTCGTTGCTCTCGGTGCAGAACTGCTTTTCCTTGCCGAGGCTGGTGGTGTTGAGTCGGTCGGCGGAAATGCCGAGCTGCACGAGGTAGTTCTTGACGGCGGTGGCGCGGCGATCGCCGAGAACGAGGTTGTACTCGGTGGAACCACGTTCGTCGCAACGGCCCTCAATGGTGGCCTTGATTTGCGGATACTTGCGCAGGAAGTCCGCGGTCTTGGCGAGCGCTTCGCGAGCGTCAGCGCGAATGTCGGCTTTGTTGAAGTCGAAATAGGCGTCTTTCACTTCCTGGAGGAAGAGCTTGTCGTAATCGATCGTCTCTTGCTGCGGAGGAGGCGGAGGCGCAGAAACGGTCACTCGGGCACTGGAGTCCGCCGAACCGCCGGGACCGCTGGCGGTGATCGTATAGGTGGTGGAATCGGACGGGCTTACTTTCGTGGAGCCCTGGGCGTTGACGGCGCCGACGTCGGGAGAGATGGTGAGCTGCGTGGCGTCGGTGGAAGTCCAGCTAAGTGTGGTGGAGTCACCCTTGTTGATGGAAGTCGGGCTGGCCTGGAGCGAAACTGTCGGTTTCGACGGTGCAGGGGGCGGCGCTTGCTCCGGTGCTTTTACAGGCGGTGGCGTGGGGTGCTTGCAACCGGCGACAAAAGCAAGAGCTAGCGTAGCAGTGAGAATGGCCCCGCGGTACAGAGAGCTAGAAACCCGATTCATTCGAATCCTCCTCAGCGTAAGAATCCCTTGTTCGTCCCACCGTGCGCCATCATCCTATCACTAGCGGGCTGGGTAAGGGAAATACATCGTATCACGATATATTATACATCGTACACAGACCAATACGAGAGAAAATTGCGCCAAGCAAATGCAAATATCAATATTCGTGCACAGATGAGCAACCCAAGGCTGTGATGCACGTCACGAGCGAAAAGTTTCGGCAAATTCTCTCGTCTCGTCCGGTTACTTGGAGGACCAGTTGGGCGACTCGTTGTGGCCTTCGGTGGTGAGCTGGCGCGGTTGGGAGCCATCGGCGAGCATGCTCCAGATTTGGCGCGGGCCGTTGCGCGTGGATTCGAAGACGATGTGGCGGCCGTCGGGCGCCCAGCTGGGGCGTTCGTTGCGGCTGCCCGAGTCCGGCGTGAGATTAATGATGTGCTGGGAAGTCGGGTCCATGACGTAAATGTCGTAGTTGCCATCGGGGCGGCGCCAACTGAAGGCGAGAAGCTGGCCATTGGGAGACCAGGCCGGATCGATGACGTAGCCTTTGTCTGGAAGATCGATGAGGCTGACGTTGGTGCCGTCTGAGTTCATGGTGTAGAGCTTGGGGATGCCGCCGCGGTCGCTGACGAAAACGACGGATTGACCGGTCTTGGGGTTCCATGCGGGAGAAGTGCTGCCGCCGTTGGAGAAGGTGAGGCGCTTGGGTTTGCCGCCGTTGATGTCGGTGACGAAGAGCTCTGGATTGCCAAGCATGGAAGAGGAGAACATGATTTGCGAGCCGTCGGGGGACCATGCGGGGGCACTGTTGGTGCCACGGAAGCGCGGGAAAGAGAGGACTTTGGCGGCGTCCACGGAATACATGCAGATCTGGGCGTTTACGACGCCGTTGAGAGGTTGATAGCAAGTGAAGGCGATGCGGGAAGCATCTGGAGACCAGCGGGGCATGAGGGAGATGGTGCGGAGAGAGGTGAGCGCGTGCTGATTGGAGCCGTCGTAGTCCATCAGCCAGAGTTCTTTGGAGCCGGTACGTGAACTGATGAAGGCGATTTGGGTGGAGGCGATGCCGGGCAGTCCGCCGGAGAGTTTAAAGATGATTTCGTCGGCGAATTGATGGGCGAATTTGCGAACTTGGGCGTCGGTGGGGACGCCGCGATAGATTTTGCCAACGACGGACTCCGTGGAGGAACTTGTGACGTCGTAGAGCCAGGCTTGAATGGCGACTTCGGAAGTAGTTTCGGAAAGATTGCCGAAGGCGACGTAGTGGGCATTGACCTGGGGATCTGTCCAGGCGGTTCTCTGGAGTTCGCCGGGCTGAGTGGGGGATTGGGCGGGATAGAAGCTGGGGCTGACGAGATCGAGGATGCCGCTGAAGGCGAGATCGTCGCGGACGATTTGTGTAAATTGGGCGGAGTGAGTTTTGGCGTTGTCATCGCGAGAGGCAAAATCGGCGACAGCGAGACGAATTTTTTCGACACCAAGGCCGGTGCCGGTGCGGAACCAGGGATTCTGACCTTGTTGCGCGCTCAGGGGGCTCGCTGCGAAACAAAGACTGGCCGCGGCCAGAAGCCAACTCATGTGTTTTGATTTTCCTGGCACTATTGCCTCCGAGTTTTGTTGCCGCGCGTTTCGCTGGAGAAGGGGCGGCTTTAGTGTGACAAAGACAGATCAAAATCGAAAATAACGTCCACGCTGTTTCCGTTGTAGTCGTTCGGGAGCGGCCCGAAGCGTATGCCGTCCAGTGCACGGCGAGCGGAATTGTCCATCGAGAGATTGCCGCTGGATTGCGACATTTGAACGTTGGAAACGCTGCCATCCCGATTTATGCGAAAAGTCATTACGGCATGAGCCTGGCGGGCGGCGCGGACAGCAGGATCGATCGTAGTCTGGAGCCAGTTTTGGCCGACGCTACGGCGCACTGCTTCGATGTACCAGCCATAACGTGAAGAAAAGTCTCCGCCGCCTTGACCTTTAAATGTGGCGCCTGAGCCGCCGCCGGGAGTAGGTGCTGTCCCAGTGGGAAGATCAGGATTACCACCAACGCCGTTCCTTACCGCGTTTTCTGGAGGGGGCACTTTGGGTGGGTCAATTTTTGAGGGGTGCGTTATGGGCTTCGGTTTGTCTTTCTTGAAAGGCGAAATTTTTTCCGCGGGTGTTGGAGGCTCGGGTTTCGGCTTGGGTTCTTCCTTCCACAAGCCTTTGGTTGGGTCAACGGTATTGCTATCGGTGA
This sequence comes from uncultured Acidobacteriota bacterium, assembly GCA_963718785.1. Classification (GTDB taxonomy): domain Bacteria; phylum Acidobacteriota; class Terriglobia; order Acidiferrales; family UBA7541; genus Acidiferrum. The sequence continues at coordinate 216,859 of CAVQZW010000003.1, forward strand.
CGATCGGCTGCGGCGGCATGGGGATTCCGGAGGCCGGGCCAACGAGTTTTACGTTAATGCTGCCGCTGGTCCCTCCAACGTCGCCCCACTCCGGCCCCGTCAGATGGAAATATATGGAGACGGCGATCCAGAGGACGAGGAAGACGTGAAGGATCAAGGAGTAGATAAGAAATTTTCGGAGCCCACTGTCATCCGTCGATGTAGAGGGGAAGGGGACGAGCGGGTTGGCGGCAGTGCTCATGTTCAGCGAGTCCGGGCGCGCTCCGAAAGTGGCTCCGTGACAATACTAATATTACTGACGCCGGATTGGCGCAGGGCGTCGATAACTTTGGCGAAGGTGCCGAACGGAATGGTTTCATCGGCGCGAAGAAACACGGAGTCCTGCGGCTTTTTGAGTTGCGCCCTCACCTTGGTGCCGAGCTGGTTGATATTGACGGGGACGTCGGCGAGATACACCAGCTGGTTTTTGTCGATGGTGATGACGAGCCGGGGCTCGTTGATTTCCTTGACGGTCTTGGTTTTGGGGACGTCGACTTCGATGCCGGACTGAAGGATGGGGGCGGTGATCATGAAAATGATGAGAAGGACGAGAACAACGTCGATGAATGGGACCATGTTGATCTCGGAGAGGGTGCTTTGCGTGGTTTTGGAGAGTTGGGGCATGGGATTAGGAAGCTGACCCTTCGACTACGCTCAGGGCAGGCAGCCGACAGCTGACAGCCGCCAGAAATAGAACGGAACAAGTGGAGAAACTTGCGCCGCGAGAAGAGAAGGGTACTTCGTGAGCGTTGGTTCCTCGGATTCGGTGCGCGTGCTTCATAGCTAGCTCAAAGCCTCTACGACCAACTCAGGTGAATGTTTTTTCGATTTGGGCGCCGACTTCCAGGGCGAAAGTGTCCAGACGCTGGGCGAGATCGCGGATGTTTTGTAAGAACTGGTTGTAGAAAATGACGGCCGGGATGGCGACGAAGAGGCCTGCGGCGGTGGTGATAAGGGCTTCCGCGATGCCGGGGGCTACGGCGCGGAGACTGGCGGCGCCAGCGTTACCGAGGCCGGAAAAGGCGTCGATGATGCCCCAGACGGTGCCGAAAAGGCCGATAAAGGGAGTGACGGAGCCAGTGGTCGCTAGCCAGGACATGCCTTTTTCGACGCGGCGTACTTCTTCCGCGGAAGCGAGTTGCATGCTGACCGTGACGGCTTGCAGGCTCTTCAATTTCGCTGTTGGCTGCGGATTGCCGGTTCCAACCTGGCTCAAGAGTTCGCGATAGCCAGCGGCGTAGACGGATGAGAACGGCGAGCCAGCGGAAGCGAGGGCCTGCGGATTGGCAACGCCCTTGGTGGCGCGAAAGATGCGGAGGAATTGGTCGCTTTGACGGCGGACGCGGCCGAAGAGGCCGAGTTTCTGAAAGATCATGGCCCAAGAGACGATGGAGAATATTGCAAGCAGGAGCAAGATGCCGCGGGCGACCCAGCCCGTTTGTCCAAGAATGTTACCGAGATCGGCGATAAAAACCGTAGCGAACAGAAAAATGATGCAACCCCTCAGTTAGAAATAAATTTACCCGACTTCAGGAACGTAGCACACGCGTACAGGGTGGTCAAACAAATGAGATGCAGAAGATAGAGAGGGTGCTGCCTCTTTGGATACACGAAGAAGTGGGGAAGTAGAGGAGGTTGAGGAAATAAGGGAGGTAGAGGAGGTGTGTTAAACTGCAATTTGGGCTGGGCGCAGCATTCCTTCGCTAACGCTCAGGATAAAGCTGCCCCCTACAAAGCGGGTGCGGCGGAGCGGGTGGACAGAGAGTTAGATGGGCAAGACATTTGACATCGGGTTGGAGCGGCTCACCGGCGGGGCGGGATTTCCCGTTGGCGTGCCGGTCGGAGCGCGGGACGCCACAGCTGAGGCCGAAACTATTGCTGCCAGCGCGCTGCGTGGGACGTTTTTTCTGGAGACGTTTGGTTGCCAGATGAACGACCACGATTCGGAGAAGGTTGCGGGTGTTCTGCTTTCGCGGGGGTACCGGCAAGTGGAAACGCCGGACGCGGCTTCGTTGATTCTGTACAACACATGCAGTATTCGCGAGAAGGCTGCGCAGAAAGTTTTCTCGCGGCTTGGGGAGTTCGGTCTGCAGCAGAATGACGGGCGGATTATTGGTGTGCTCGGATGCGTGGCGCAACAGGAAGGCGAAGAGATTTTTCGGCGGGCTCCGTGGGTAAGCCTGGTGTGCGGCTCCGCAAGTTATAGCAAATTGCCTGAACTGCTTGCCCAAGTCGAAGCGGGGAATCAGCGGGTCACAGGGCTGGACACCGATACCGACGAAACATTTGAGACGCCTGTGACACGGCGGGACAATCCCTGGCGCGCATATTTGACGATCATCGAAGGTTGCGACAAGGCTTGCTCGTATTGCGTGGTGCCGTATACGCGGGGACCGGAGCGAAGCCGGGCTAGCGATTCGATTTTGCGTGAAGTGAGGCAGCTTGCGGAGTTGGCGTATACCGAAGTGCAGCTTCTGGGGCAGACGGTGAATTCTTACGCGGACCCGACCGCGCGGAGAATGCGGTTTTCGGAATTGCTGCTGGCTGTGGCAGACGAACCGGGCATCCAGAGGGTGCGGTTTACGACCTCACATCCGCGAGACTTTTCGCAGGACATAGTGGATGCGATCGATGCGCAGCCAAAGTTGTGCAACCACGTACATCTTCCGGTGCAGTCGGGCTCGACGCGAGTTTTGCGCGCGATGCAGAGAACGTATAGCCGCGATGAGTATCTGGAAAAGATTGCGATAATCCGCGCTGCGAAACGGCCGATAAGCATTACGACGGATATTATTGTTGGGTTTCCGGGAGAGACGGAAGAAGACCTCAGAGAGACACTGAGCTTGCTCGAGGAAGTGAAGTACGACGCGATGTTCTCGTTCAAGTACTCGCCGCGACCGCATACGCCGTCTTTGGCGATGAAAGACGCTATTTCGGAAGAGGAGAAGAGCCGCCGGTTGGCCATTTTGCAGGACAAACAGCGAGCGATTCAGACAGTGAAGCACTCGACGATGGTCGGAGAGGTGCATGAATTGCTTGTCAGCACGAAATCGCGGCGCGAAAATCAGTGGTCGGGACATACTTCTTGTCACCGGGTTGTAAATTTCTCTTCCCATGAGCAGGCGCTTCTGGGAAAGTACGTGCAGGTTCGGATTACGGGAGCGACTCCGAACAGTTTGGCGGGGGAGCAGGCTCCTTAGGTTCGAGATTCGCGCGGCAAAACGATTGCGCGCGAAAACATTTTGACGGCATAGACTACAAGAGTCCGTGCTAACGGGAGGTCACATGGAAGTGGAGATGAAAATCCGCGGCCTGATGATGGATCCCGTGACAAATATGCCCATAGTCGTACTCAAGGATGTGCAGGGTCAGGCGATTTTGCCGATATGGGTTGGCGTGTATGAAGCGAACGCGATTGCGCTGGAAATTGAAAAGGTGCAGACGCCGCGGCCGATGACGCACGACCTGCTGAAGAATGTTTTGCTCGGGCTGGATGTGCAGGTCCACAAAATCGTGGTGAATGATTTGAAGGATGATACGTTTTACGCGCTGATTTGGGTGGAACGCGACGGTCAGATGATGACCATTGATTCGCGGCCGAGCGATGCCCTGGCGCTAGCGTTGCGAGTGGATTGCCCGATTTTTGTAGATGAAGAAGTGCTGAAGAATTCGAAGATCTCCAGCGCGATCACCGAACGAAGCACCAACGAACAACTGCGCAACTGGCTCGAGGGACTGTCGGACGACGACCTCGGCCGCTACAAGATGTAGATCGCTACCAAGAATTCCTGCCTAGCCGCACTTAGTAGCCATGTTCACTCAACAGACTGCTCTTGGGTAAGGGGATTTGGACACGTCAAAACTGTCCCGTGGGGCTGCTGACTGGATATACGCCCTCCGCAATCGAATGAGACAAATTTCGAACCCTGCGCTGCCAGACGAGCAGTAGAACAATTCCGATCAGAATGAGGGCGAGGCTCAGCCCTGCCCAGAGGCCGAAAGCCCCCCACCTCAGCCGGAAACAGAGCCAGGCGCCGAGCGGGAGACCGATAATCCAATAGGCGGTGAAGTGGCAGAGCATGGGGGTGCGCGTGTCTCCGAGGCCGCGCAGGGCACCTGTGGCGACCGTTTGGATGCCGTCGAAGAGTTGGAACGCGGCTCCGGCGGCCAGCAGTGCGACGGTGCTCTGGATGATGGCCTGGTCAGGCGTGTAAGCGCGGGCAATCCATCGCGGAACAACGAGAAGGACGACGCTCATGCAGGTCATGAATGCTGCGCCGAGAAAAATGGCTGTGCCGCCAGCATCCGCTGCACCTTGTGGATCTCTGCGACCAATGGCCTGGCCAACACGCACAGCAGCGGCTGAAGACATACCGAGCGGAACCATATAGGTAAAGGAAACCGTGTTTAGAGCAATCTGGTGGCTGGCAAGGGAAATTGCACCAAGTCGACCAATCAGGGCGGTCACAAGAGCGAAAACGCCGACTTCCAGCGTGATTTGCATTGCCGAGGGGAAACCAAGAGCGATGAGGCGGCGGATACGGCGCAATTCAGGTTGAATGGGGGTGTGAAGCAGTCGTGTGCGATGGCGACGGTCGTACCAGAGAAGATAGCCGACGAGGACAACCGAGAGGTAAATGCGAGACCATGCCGTGGACCAGCCGGAGCCTACCGCGCCCATGGCAGGAATTCCCCATTTGCCGTAAATGAGGAGCAAGTTTCCGCCAGCGTTAATCAGATTTGCGGTGACCAATGCAAATGCGATGGGCCGCACCATATTCATGGCTTGCATGCAACGGCGAACCGCAAAATACAGAAGCAAGGGAAGCGTTCCCCAAGCTAACGCTTTGGAATAGGGAACTGCCAGGACGATCACGTCTGGAGCGATACCCATGGCGCGGAGCATAGGCTCGAAAGCCCAAACAGGCGCCATCATTAGCGGCGCCAAAACAAGACTGAGATAAATTCCGTGCAGAAGCGAGCGATGGCAGTCTTCGCGCTGGCCTGCGCCAAAGGCTTGAGAGACTAGCGTATCCAGCCCGATCAGCAGGCCTCCCGCAAAGAAGGACAGGACATTCACGAGAATTCCCCCCAGGCTGACTGCGGCTATGGCCACAGCACTGTTGGGGAGGCGGCCGACCATCATGGTGTCCACGATGGCCATGCTCATCCAGCCAATCTCCGCGAGCACAAGAGGCAGTGCCAGTCGCAGAGTGGGGCCTAATTCAGTGCGGATGGTTTGACTGCGAATCATAGAGACCAGGTCACCTGATAAAATTAGTGTAAGCGGGGCGGTGGAATGGAGCAAACAACACGACTAAACCTAAGCGGGGAAGAGTTGCCCCAGCGGGGACCTGTGGGCCGCGTTAGTACAGTAACTTTGAGGGCGTTCTAGGTCCGAAGTCCCATTGACCCTAACGGGGGTGATCCCTAGTCTGCGAAGAGTGCTGCTTTTGCGGACAATCAGACCAACGCATTGATCTGCATCCTACTTTTTTGAAGAAAAGCGAGTCGCCTGATAGCAGGCCATCCGGAAAACGCAGGAGAGAACCGTGGCAATTGGGAATGTATCCAGGTTTGATGAACGAATACAGAATGCCCGGGCCGGAATCCGCGTGAATTCGCGGGTACCCGTGGCTGTGGAATGGGCGGAGTCGGGCCGCGCGCGGCGCGCGGAAGGTTACACGGTGGATACCAGCACGAAGGGGTGTCTCGCGGTGATCCCGCAAAGCTTTCCGGTGGGGCAGCGGCTGCTGCTGGTCAATTTGATCAATAAGAATGCGTGCGAAGCAGTTCTCATTTGGCGGGGACATGAAGGCCGCACAGGTTGGGAATTGGGACTGGAACTCCAAGAGGCTTCCATGGATTTCTGGGGCGTGGAATTTTAGGAGGCGCAAGCTGGAAGCGCTTGCCGAGTTCGTTCCGTAGCCTGCTCTGTCTTCCCGGAAAACGTAACCACACAACCCACCGAATGGAAGCGCGCAGAATTTCCCAAATCAGAACTTCCAAGTTTTCCACCGACTATTCTTCAAAATTCCACTTTTCCCTTGCGCTAGAAGGTCTTGCGAACGTAGAGTGAGCCTAGGCCTAGGGGGCTTTCTGCGAGCAGCACCCACATATAGGGACCGGGTTGCCGGAATACGTCAGCGCACATTGCCATGCGCATAGGCGGAGGCAGAAGCGTATGACTGCCATCATCACGGTTGCAAATCAAAAGGGCGGCGTCGGAAAAACGACGACGGCGATCAACTTGTCTGCCGCGCTGGCACATCGTGGCAAGCGCACACTCTTGATTGATCTGGATCCGCAAGCGAATTCCACGATCGCCTTTTACAATTCCGGCGAAATTGCTTCCTCGATGTTTGATGTACTAAGCGAGAGCCGCGCCACCATGGCCGCGGTCACCAAGCCAACCAAAGATCCAATGCTCTTTTTGGGGCCGGGACGGCTGGCGCTGGCCAAACTTGAGCAAGTGCTCGCGGGTCAATTCGATGCGCCCTACCGATTGAAAGACGCGCTTGCGCCCATTTTGAAAGAATACGATTACATCGTTCTGGATACCCCGCCGTCGCTGGGAATTCTCACGGTGAATGCGCTGGTGGCATCGACTCATTTGCTCGTCCCGATTCAGGCGGCGTATTTTGCGATTGAGGGCACCGACGACCTTCTGGAAACATACGAACGAATTCGCGCTCGGCCCAATCCCGGTCTGAAAGTCTTAGGCGTGGTCATCACGCTTTTTGACAAGCGAACGAATATTTCGCGCGACACACACGGGCAGATCCGCACTGTGTTTGGCGAAGTATTGTTCAAAACAAAAATCAGCAAAAACGTGCGGCTCGAAGAGAGTCCGGCTTACAAAGAAACAATCTTAACTTTTGCGCCGAAATCACCTGGCGCTATCGAGTACAAGAAACTGGCTGGGGAGGTTATCCAACGTGTCGAAGAGGATCGGGTTACCCGTCACGCTGAAGATGCGGCATGACGCGCACTACGTCGAGTCACTGACAAGCTATAGCGGAGCGGCAGTGGGGCGGATGATCCCTGTGGATCAGATCCGGCCCAATCCGGACCAACCCCGCAAGGCGCTGGGAGATTTGCGCGAACTCTCGGAGTCGATCCGCGAAAAAGGCGTGCTGGAGCCGCTGCTCGTGCGGTTCGTGCCGCGGGAGGACTGCTACTACATCATTTCCGGCGAACGGCGGTATCACGCTTCGCGTGCAGCGGGATTGCGTGAAGTTCCTTGCATCGAGAAGATGGCCGACGATGCCGAGACGCTGGAGATCGCTCTCATCGAGAATATTCAGCGAAAAGACCTCACGCCTTTTGAAGAAGCAGATGGACTGCATCGGTTGGCAACACAATTCGAATACACCCACGAAGATGTCGCCCGAAAGATTGGGCGAGCGCGTTCTTCCGTGACGGAAACGTTGTCACTCAGAAATATTCCCGAGTCTTTGCGCAAGAAGTGCGTCGAGCACGGGATCGTTTCGAAGTCGTTGTTGTTGCAGATTGCCCGTCAGCCAACCGAAAAGAAAATGATCGAGATGATGCACCGGATCCTGCAAGGCGGTTTGACGCGGGATGAGGCCCGGCGCGAACGGCGAGATGAACAGGGCGGTCCGCAGAGGCCGCAGCCGTTCATCTTCCAATTCGAACCGCAGAACGAAACTTTCAAGTTTCGCATTCAGTTCAAGAAGAGCCATGTCTCGCGAGACGAATTGATCGTGACACTGCGCGAGATTCTTTCGCAGCTTGAAGGATCGTCGTCGGATAGCGTGGATTCCACAGCGGCTTAGTTTTTCCTGAGACCTAAATAACGACGGGCACGGCAGTGCCGTGCCCCTACGACTCCCGCGATGGTTGAATTCACTCCTCAGCAGATGCAAATCTTGGAGCGGTTACTGGCAGCAGGCTTCCGCCCAATCGCGATTCCCCCTTATGAGAGCGCTCTGTGTATGCGACGTGGCGAGTGCGCGGCGATTCTGTCAACCATGCCTAACGGCGGGTTGAAGCTGCTCGCACCGCCGTCTTACCTGGTTGAAGGAAACTTGAGCGTGCGGCTCAAGCGCGGCCCCGGCGAAGTCTTCGTTTGGAAGAAAACCGAACTGCTGGCCACTCCGGATCGACTGCAAGAACTGGAATTGTTCCGGCGGGAACTGACGGACCTATTGGAATTGCCGCAAACTCAGTAATTCAGGACGAATTTGCAATTCGCGAAGCCTCCCGGCAAACTTAAAACGTTATGACAACTTACGACATTATCTGCATTGGAGCCGGGCCGACCGGACTGGCGTGCGCCATCGAAGCGAAACGCGCAGGGATGAAACCTTTGGTGATCGACAAAGGCTGCCTCTGCAACTCGATTTTCCACTACCCGGTCAATATGGTGTTCTTTACGACCCCCGAACTCCTCGAGATTGGCGACTTGCCGCTGGTCAGCGCCGCCGAGAAGCCTGTCCGCACCGAGGCGCTGAAGTACTACCGCAAAGCCGCTGAGCATTTTCAATTAGAGCTGCGCCTCTTCGAACGCGTGCTGCGCGTCGATGGCCACGACGGCAACTTTACGGTTCTGACTCGCACGGAGAAGGGAACTGAGCAACGTTACACCGGGAAAAAGATTAGCGTCGCCACCGGCTACTATGACCTTCCAAACATCATGAGCATTCCTGGCGAAGATTTGTCCCACGTTTCGCACTATTACACCGAGCCTTACGAGTTCTGGAATCAGGATGTGGTTGTTATTGGCGGTAAGAATTCCGCGGCCGAAGCTGCTCTAGACCTTTACCGCAACGGTGCGCGCGTCACACTTGTGCATCGCAAGGCGGAACTGGGTTCAACCATCAAGTATTGGGTGCGACCCGACATCGAGAATAGGGTGAAGGCTGGCCAAGTCAAAGCGCTTTTCGAAACGCACGTCAAAGAAATCACCCGCGATGAGGTTATCGTGCAGAACGGCGCAGGCGAGAAGCGCTTGCCAGCCAAGAGAGTTTTCGCGCTGACCGGGTATCATCCCGACTTCGCTTTCATCGAGAGCCTGGGAGTCCGACTGGACCCAGAGACGCGCAAACCTGCGCTGGACCCGAACACGCTGGAGAGCAATGTCCCTGGGATCCATTTGGCAGGCGTCGTCATTGGCGGGCGCCACACCAGCGAAATCTTTATTGAAAATGGGCGGTTTCACGGCAAACAGATCATTGAATCATTAAAAGGTTGAAAAATTGCTCCAACGGGAAGAGTCGCACATCCCTATTTGCCCGAGCCGAAGTCGTTTGCTAGACTCCTAGTTTATGGCATCCATCCTGCGAGAAGTCGGCGAGACGTTCAGCACCCTGGTTCAGGGATTCAGCGTGACCTTCCGAAATATGTTTCGTAAAACGGTCACGGAGAATTATCCCTTCGAACCCGTACACTTCCAGCCGCGCTACCGCGGAATTCACGTCTTGCATCGCGACGAATCGGGCTTGGAGAAGTGCGTAGGGTGTTTCCTCTGTGCGGCAGCTTGCCCCGCCAACTGCATCTACATCGAAGCCGCGGAAAACACGGATGCGAACCGGATTTCCGCGGGCGAACGCTATGCCAGCGTTTACAACATCGATTATTCGCGCTGCATTTTCTGCGGATATTGTGTGGAAGCCTGCCCCACGGACGCGATTACGCATGGGCACGGGTTCGAACTGGCAACTTATGACATCAATTCCTTAATCTACCGAAAAGAACAACTTCTCGAGAAACATCCCGTTGCGCCTGCCGCCGGGCGATAAAGGCTTCTAGCTCGCAGTAGTTCCAGAAATATTCCAACACAAAGTTGATGGCTGGTTCAGTTACAGCAGGCGCGCCGTCGCGCGTGCTGTTCTGTAGTTATGTCCTCTAACCCATAGAAAGTAGGCAAGACGTAAGACTTGGGTTGATGTGGGTTGGAGGCGAGCGCGATGGTTAACTGGGCGGGGGAGTGGACGCGGGAGAGGGTGGCTCTCGCGATTGGTGTTGCGGCGAGAGACTTCGACGCGCTTGCACGGGTGCCTCGGAGCACACGTTTGGGCAACGAGGCGAGGCAGAGCGTCGGCGGCATATTTAGTTCAACGACAGCACACAAGCTGCAAAAAACATACAAATCCTCAGGATGGGCCCCGGTTTACGGCCTGCGCGGCCGCTCGATCCGAAAAAAGATTATCGGACACGGAATGCACTCCGTTGCACCCGGACTCGATTTCGGAAAGTGGTTCCGAAGCGCGCGGAGACCGCTCTCGCTGCTGCAGAAGCAAGCGCGCCAACATGGCGGCGGCGTTTTCTTCGAGCCATTGATCCAACAAGGCGCTGATCTCTTTGCGAAGATTGGCGGCGTGCGAAAGACGCGACAATTCAAAGCTTTGCAGGGAATTCCGCGAAGCGGAAAGCAAGAATTCCCAGGGTGGCTGGGTCGATCGGGTGGTCATAAGACCTCCGTTAGGAAGCAGTGCGAACATTAGCGGTACAGTAAGACATGTCAAGAATACTTATGCGTCATAGACTGTGGAAATCTGTGGAAAACGTTTCAGGGTCGTGCAAGCCGTTGGCGGGCACGGAGCTGCTACCGCCCGCCGTTTTGCGCGAGCCGCGTGCCGCGACTTCGTTGCAGACCATGGAAGCATGCAGCGCTTGCGCGGGGGACTATGAAGATCCCGACCGGACCGCCGCTGACGAAGACGAGAACGGCGCGAGCGAGGTCAACGACGAGTTTCCTGCGGAAGAAGAATGACCAGCAGGGGAGGAGGCGATGCGATGCGGAGGACGAAGCAAAGAGAAGCGGGCCCTGTTGTTCTGCGAAGGCAGAAGGAAGTGATTCGCGACGTGATGCTCAGCGCGGGGCAATGCGCCACGTGGCTGACGCTCGACGAACTGGCGAAGCTGACGCACTACCCGCCGGCGAGCATTTCGGCGCAGTTGCGGCACATGCGGAAGCCGCGGTTCGGTGCGTATGAAGTCGTGAAGCGCTGCCGAACGGTGAACAAAGCGATGCGAGCGGAGGGCTTCGGAGCGGTATGGGAATACTCCGTTCTGCAAGACCGGCGCGCACGAACGCGTAAAGCGAGAAAACGCCGCCGGACTTCGCGGATGGCGTTGCAGGCAGTTAGCTGAGTGCTTTTGGGTAGACGCTTAGCCGCAACATGGGAAGGCGGCACTTGATCGGGGAAGTGAGGCGCACCACGCGTGCGCCGCGGCGGAGGAGCCATGGGCGTGAAACCGGAGCTGGCGTTTGATGTGTGCTGGGAAGTGTATCGCGGCGCGCGGGAAGTGCTGGAATCCAAGCGCGGGATCTCCGCGCTCAACTGGAAGGACACCGGTAAGTTTCTGTGGCGGCCGGACTTCCGTCCGCGGCTCAACGAATGGGTCGCGGACTTCGCCCTGGCCGGGCAGAAGGCGCTCGAGGGCCCGGACTGGGCCTCGCGCATGGTGCTCTTCCGTCTGTACTACCTAGGGCTCGCACCATACGAAAACGCGCGCCATTTTCTGGGCCTCAGCGAACGCAGCTGGGTTAACTGGACCGAGGAAGTGCGCCACCGCTGCGGCAAAGAACTATTGATCCGCGGCATGTTTCCGCCCCGCAGGTACTTTCGCGAAGCTGCCTAGAGGGCAGCAGCGTGGACCGGAAAAATGGCGCGTCTAATCTAGCAGGGAGCACCGCTATTGCATTCATTAAACGACCTGCTTTATGATAGCACTATGCGAAATCACAAAGCGAAGCGAATGGGGACGCGCGAGGGCGCTCGAAAATCAACCAGCAACTTACAGACGACCTTACGGCTACCGAGTCATCTTTACGCCCGGGTCAAGAGCCACGTCGAACGCGCACAAATGGGAAGCGTGAACGACTTCATCGTGAAGGCCTTGGCAGCGTATGTGCGAGCCGTTGAACGCAAGGCGATTGATGACGCGTTCCTTGGTATGGCGGAGGACAAGCAATATCAGCGGGAGGCAGTGACGATCGCTGAACAGTTCGCTGCGAGTGATGCCGAGGCGCTCGAACTTTCCGAGCGCGACTTGATCGGCGCATAAAATGGTTCGCGGAGAGGTCTACCAAGCAAACTTAGATCCCGTTGTCGGTTCCGAGCAGGGAGGGGCGCGCCCGGTGCTCATCGTGAGTCGCGACGCACTCAATGCAAACGCTCCTATAGTGATCGTGGTTCCCATGACCAGCCGGGACAACAAGAAGCGCCTGTACCCCACGCACGTCGAGCTGCCTGCTGGTGAAGGCTCTCTCTCGAAGAACTCTGTCGCTCTATGTGAACAAGTGCGAGCAATTTCAAAGAACCGACTGACAAAACGAATCGGGCGGGTCAGCGCTCAGAAGATGTCCTTGATCGACGCCACCTTGATAATTGCTCTCGACCTGCCGGATCGCCTCAAAGTATAAGCAAATCACCGACGCGGAGGAGTTTGCCGTGTTCTGTGCCTGGGACACGGGTGTTGGTGGCTAGGCGATAGAAGTGATCGAAGCGCTCCGCGGGCGACCATGTCGGTAGCTCTGCTGTACGCAACTCGGTGAAACGCTTTTGGAAGCCTTCGTGGGTGACGCCAGTTTGTGATTCGCGCCCGGGGACAGGGCAGCGCGCGCAGGGGTTGCTCCCCTCGAACGCGACATCCCCGATACGGAAACGCACGACATTGCTCTCACTCTCAGCAAAGAGTTGATCTTCCCAGAACGCAGGTAGCTTCTCCTGCCTGGCTTCGACTCCAGACGCTGCCGAGTCCGCGCCGTCAATTTCCAGCGTGGTGCGAAAACGCCGCCGCGCTTCTTCGATCGTCATACCGGGAAACCAGGCGCACACCGCTTCCAGCGACGAGGTAGAAACAATCGTCGGACCCGGCGCGAGGCCGTCATCCGGAAAGCCTTCGCGCGTGTAACGCACCTGAATGGCCTGCTCGAAATACATGCTGAACCACTCGGCCGCGCCTTCGGTGTCGCCGGGAAACGCGAACGTCATCGCGGGAATGTCGCGCCGGTCGCCGGGAACGGTGAAGGTCACTGAACTAATGTCGGGCGCATACGCCGTGCGAATTAGCTGTATCGCGGCAGTGCGCTTGCCATTCACCCAGCGGCCATCCAACGAGTACAGCGCCCACACGCGGTCCAGTTCGAGCCCACCATTCGGCCCGATGCGCGCTTCGTTCACCGAAACAGGATCGAGGGCTTTGATGGGGTGCAGACGAATATTCGTCAGGCGCGGCGTTGCCGTTGGAGTGGTCACGCGTAAATTCTAGCAGAGCAATAGCCAAGAAAAATGACGATTGAAGAGGACGCGAACATACGAATCCGGCAGCAAAACTTAAGGAGTAAGGCGCCCAAGCAATACTGCGCGATCTGTCCCAGACGAACCTAGCTTGCGGATGCCGCCTCGCCCGAAGCTTTCTTTTTCTTCGCCATCTGCTGCACCGTGAAGAGCAGCAGCGTGCGATCCTGCGGCTCCATCTTGCTCAGCAGATGCCGCAGCTTGCGCATGAAGCGCAGATCCTTGCCGGAGCTGCCCCAGGCGCTGCTCGTAGATTCGGTCCAGGCCGCCGGAACATCCGGTCGCGGCGGCTGATCGCCATCATAGAGCAGTTGATAAAGCGGCATTTCGAGCGCCCTGGCCAGCTTTTCCAGAGTCTCGATGGCGGGCACAGTGTGTCCATTTTCCACGCGCGAAAGATAGCAGCGCAGCAGGCCGGTTCGTTTCTCGATATCACCTTGGGAGAGTTTCTTTTCCTCGCGCAGCACGCGGAGGCGTTCACCGATGATCATCGTTCCACCTCGATAGCCGCTCCGGTCTGCGGGTTGGGGCGCGACGCGGAGTGACTCGATTATAAACTGTCCAATAGATGTAAATATAGGAGATTACGTTTCATTCTTTTTATAACTTTTACCCTCTACGTTGGTCTGCCCTGGTCCTCCTGCGGAGCGGCATGCGAAGAGCTAGGTCTGGCCTTCGGTTAGACGAGCGCGGCGGAGCGGCGAGAGCATAGGCGCTCGCCGCCGCGAACAGAAAAATCGCAAGATAGGCTCAGATCAGGGGGCTCCTTCGGCGGTGAGTCGAGCACCCGCAGAATGCGAAGCACACAAACCTCTCAAGCCAGGGCAGGGAGCTATCCCCGGCGCCTTGCGTCGATTGAGAATTGCGCGGCGGGCCGGTCTGACGATCAGGCGCCTGCCGCAGCTCCATGTCCCGAGACGACGGACTTGTACCCGCAGGTAGCCGCCTTGCGCATAGCCTCGATGGCTTGCGCGGCAGTCATCAGCGGGGTGGTCTGTACGTGCGCAACGGCGCCGCCGGCTGCAAACGCTATCGCGATCGCAGCGGCAGACATGTTATCCGGCATCTCGGTGATGGCGATGACGTCAAACGGGCCGAACGCAAAGAAGGCCGAGTGCAGCTTTCCGCCGAGCTTCTCGATGGGCGAGCGCACGATATCGAGCCGGTCCTGTGGATCGGCCATCAGACGGGCCCAGGCTTCCTTCGTGTAACTGACTTGGTGGCAATAATGAGGCATTTTGGTTCTCCTTACCGTTCTGGTGGGAAAAATACCGGGGGAATGAGCGGACTATGCTCTTGAAAACAAAGGGAGTCAAGAAAAAGTGAAAAAATTTTGAAGATTTCTCTTGACAAATTTTAGAAATGTGGTACACCTTCCCCTGTAGAAAAGTGCGCCTCGGCTTAGCCGGGGCGTTTCCATTTTAGGGCCGCTTTTGGCGCTCCCCTCCGAGCGCCTCATTCCTTCGGAACCCTATTTTATTCCGAGTTCAAAAATCTGCGTGCAAGTGCTTGCGCAACTGCCGCTCATCTTGCTTGTAGGGGCGCAGCATGCTGCGCCCCTACAAGCAAGATTGACCGCCGCGATTCGCCAGGACATCGAGAAGGCTCTCCAAGACGACCGCCAGCTCGGCGAACAAGTCGCCCAAATCCTCGGAGCGCGCCGCCTAGACAACGAAACGCGCGCCCAAGTGGTGCGCCTCATCGCCGAACGCGCGCAACAGCTTGTCCCCGGCGCCACAAAACGCGCGCTGAGTGACTGGACGCAAACGACTCTTGCCGCGCACCGCGGCAAGAGCGCACCCTCCAACACGCCATCGACGAGAAGGGAAGTGGCGCCCACGGCGCCGCTTCCCCGTGCGTCGCGCGAGCACACCGCGCCACGCAGCTCCGCCGCGCACTCAGCGCGGACAGATGGCCACGGGCCATCCAAGGGCCGCGTCGACTATCGCAAACTCAGCGACGAACAGATTCTCGATATTTGAAAACGGAATTTGGTTTTAATGTAGCGGCGCAAGCAAAACGAACAGCATCGCGATAAATGCCAGCGTAATCAGCATCATCGAGAGTATTCCGCCAATCCCGTAAAGATACGGCGTCGCCGATTTCGACCGGCGAAGCATCATGAAGCGGTTGGAACAAAAGCGCAGCGAGTACATGCCCAGTCCGGCCACCAAAAGAAACAGAATGACGCCCTGTACTTTCAGCATGCGGCTCGCCCCAAGTCAGCTCCCTTGAACCCAGTTAATCGGAGCACGGGCGCATCGGCAAGCAAGAGTCACTGAAGCCGGGCCAACCAGTACACACCATCAATTTTCGGCGCCTTCTCAAGAGACGCCTGCGCGATTCCTTACATGTAGTGGCGGGTCTTTAGACCCGTGTAGTCGCTCCAAACCGGTCTCGAGACCGGCCGCTACATCCGTGGGAACGCAATTCTAAGGAGAACAACAGATGCCAGCACAAGCAAACGCGAACGTTGTCGCGTTGCAGCTCGAGAAGGTGCGCGACAAAGTGCCCCTGCTCTATGAACGCGACGACATTTTACTCACCATGATCCAGCAGCGCGGAGACGTGGAGAAAGTTTCCAGCCGCAACATGCGCCTGCCCTTGCAGGTGAATCCCGGCGGCAAAGCCGGTTCGTACAATGCCGACGGCGGCGACCTGGGCCGCGGCTCCGGCACCGCTTACGACGTCGCGCAAGTCTCCCCGATTTTCTTCCGCTTCGCGATTGAAATCACGAAGCTCGTCGAATACGCCACGACCGGCCGCGAATGCGCCATCGAGAACGCCACCAAGCGCGAAGTCGCCAACGGAATGAAACAGTTCCGCGCGTTCCTCGACAAGCTGATGCAGACCGCCGGCAACGGCGTGCTCGGCACCATCAACTCCATCGCCAGCACCACGTTCACGATGGCCGTGCCCAGCGGCGCCGCTCTCGTCTATCCTGGCCAGACCATCCAAATTTACGACACCACGCTGACCACCAACCGCAACGTCGCGGCCAGCGTGACCACCACGGTTCTCAGCGCTGATCCCATCAACGCGCAAACCATCACTGTCGACAACGTGCCCACCGGCACCGTCGCCACGGATGTCATCGTGCACGACGGCCTCACCGGCGCGCAGCCCGTCTCCCTCTTCGGCATCAAATATCATCAGAACAACGCGACGACCGGCACATGGCTCAACCTCAACCGCGCCACCTACCCGGTACAGTTGCAAACGCCGCGCGTCAACGCCGGCAACGCCGCGCTCACGCCGTCCAACGTTCGCTTGGCCATTAACAAGGTCCGCAAATCGTTGGGCATCAACCATGTCTCCAAGCTGATTGCCTACATGGCCGTCGAGCAGGAACACGCATGGGAAAATCTCGGCATCACCGTCAGCCAGATCATTAAGGAAGGCGGCGCGGGCGATGGCAACGACCTCGATCTGCTTTTCAGCGGCCGCAAAACGATGAGCGGCGTCCCCATCAAATCCAGCGTGAACGCCGACCAGACGCGCGTCGATTTTCTCGACCTCGCCCATTGGGGCCGCGCCGTGCTCAAAGACATCGACTTCTACGAAGTCAATGGCAACACGGTGTTCCCGATTTACGGCGCCAGCGGCGGCCTCGCAGCCAGCTACATCTTCTACTTCGATCTGGCCATGCAAGTGTGGTTGGATAGTCCGAGAACAGGCGCCTTTATTGACACACTTGCTCGACCCCAAGGCTACTGACGCATTTTCTCCTTCCTCAGCCGAGCAAGGAACTGCTTTGCGGTGAGGAAGTTTTTGCGCTGGTTGCAGGCACGACGGAACAATGTTTGCAATCCAGTTCGTGCCTCCCCGACCCAGCGGGACAACATGGTCAGCCGAGGCGGTCTTTCGGTTGAGACTTCGATTGCAGTACGCGCAACGATAACCATAGGCTGCAAGAAGTTGAAGCCACTCTGTTCTAGTGTATTTGCCCGGAGCGCCTTTTCTCTTTGCAATCGCGTGGTGGTGCTCGATTCGCTTTCTCTCCCAGTTTTTCCAATAGTAGCGGCGCGCGGCGGATCGTAGTTTCACTGAGTTTCTGAGACGGTAATCGCGCCGCTTAACATTGTAAGCATCACCGAGGAGAGTTCGCTTTCTCCGCAAAAGACGATTGGTTCGATCTCGATTCTTGCGGCGCCACCGGCGTTGATAGGCGTTCCATTTGGCCAAATTCTTTCTGCGCCATCGATAGGTGGCGGCCTTCTGGCGCTCAGGGTGACGCTTCCGCCATCGGCGGCAAGCCGCGGCTAATTTGTCGCGGTTCTTCTTGGCCCATTTTTGCTGGGGCGTCTCCCTCTTTGGCATTCGCGATATATAACATGAATCGCGTTCTCTTTCGGCACGCAGGATGAAAAAGATTGTCATCGGCGGGATCACCCTCTTACTTTGTGGGGCCATAGCCGCGCGTGAGAAAGCCGATCCACTTGTTTTCGTTTTTGTTCGCGTGGACCACGCGAATGATGTCGCCGTCCTCCGGCCCATGATCGCCCCGGACATTGGCGTACAACTCGACTCCGGCACGAGAAGCCTCGAGCAGGGAACGGTGCTGAACTGCGCATCCTTCGTGCGCGAACACGGCGCTATCGTCGATGGCCAACTCGCCCAGGTCACGGATCCAGTCCGCCGGGCCACGCGCTTCGCTCATTTCTGGAGACTGTACTTTTTGGCGCGCGCGCGCACCAGTGATCGAAAAGACTCGAGTTGCGCTTGGTCAAGGAACGCTTTCTTCGGAATGATGTTGCAAAAACTGCCCGTCACGTAGAGCAGGAAGAACGCCTTCGTCTCCTTGATTCGCGTGTAAAAGGGCCACGTTAGCTCTGATTTTGCTGCCTCGAATTCGATTTTGACCCCGTCGTCCGAAAACGAATAGCGTCGCTTGCCAGAAATACCCGGGGTCCTCCGAACCATCCATACACGGACAAGCGCCATTATCGGGATTAGGACGACCAGTGTGGGAACAGCACCAATGAGGAAGGGATAGATCCACGCCGCGACAGCTTCCGCGCCGCCGCGCCAGGACGAATTGCTGTTATAGATGAACAAGCAGACCAGAAAAGTCAAAACCGCCAAGCCTATGAGGAGTATCAGATGCCTCAAGGCAAATAGGACCATCCGAAAAATGGCCCGATAGGTCTCCCAAAACGTGAGATCAAATTCGATGTCGATTTTTTGGGAAGTATTCACTTTCTTCTGATTCTAACACGGGCAAACGGCGAACGATTCTTGACACGAGGATTATGTCGATGGGGTCAACGAGTTCAATGATACGATCAAAAATCGCGCCGCGCCTGTCTGCCCAGCCGGGCCACACGCGCGTTACAACGATGACGTTTCTCTGGGCATTGCTGGCGCTCGCGCTCCACGTCCTACCTGGAGCGATCAAGACCGCCCACGCACAAGGCACGCGCAAGGACGACATTGTCTTCAACTCGCGCGGCATCCCGCTGGCGGGAGCCACCGTGCGCGTCTGCGCCATGCCTGCTTCGGGGCAGCCGTGCACTCCGCTCGCGCTGATCTACTCCGACGCCGCCCTCACCCAAGCCCTCGCCAATCCCACAACCACCGACGGCCTCGGAAACTATTTTTTCTACGCCGCGCCAGGCAAGTACGAAATTGAAATCTCCGGCCCGGGCATCAGCACCAAGCAACTTCCCAATATCGTCCTGCCCAACGATCCTTCTTCGCCGACATTTAGCGGCGCCGTCAGCGCCTTTTCCCTAAGCCTCGGCGGCAACCTCACCGTCTCCGGCAACACCACCGTCGTCGGCTCACTCGCCAGCGGCACGCTGAACCTCAGCAATCAGAGCACGCCGCCAGGCGCCGCCGGCGCCGGCACCGTCAATCTCTACACCAAATCCTCCGACATGCGTCTTTACTACAAAGACCAGACCGGCACGGAGATCGGCCCGCTAGGCCCAGGAAATGGCGCGCAAACCAACGTCTCCAACACCTTCACCGCTACGCAGAACATCGACGCCGATTTTCGTACCAAGGGCCCAAATCCATGGTTTGACGTTACGCGTTATGGCGGCTATGAATACACCGGCACGGCGCAATCAACTACCGGCACGATGTCCGCGAGCAGCACTGCTCTGACGTTGGGTTCGGCCATCGATTTTGCCAATGGCCAGGGAATCCTTGTCCTTGGGGCCGGCCCGGCGACCTCGCTAGCTACGCCTTCCAGCTTGGCGGTTTCCCAGCAAAACGTCACCGGCTCGACCTCTTACACCTACTGCGTCGTTGCCGAAGATTACGCCAATGGCCGCACCGCGTGTTCTGCGGCGGCAACAACGTCCACCGGAGCGGCGAATCTAGGCCCATTTACGACGGCCACCATTTCTTCTTGCACACGAACTTCCGGCGTCGTTACTTGCACTACTACAGCTCCGCACAACCTCTCCCCCAACTCCTTCATTGAACTTTCCGGCACAGGCAGCGGGTATTACAACGGGACCGCCACGCTCAGCACGGCAAGCGGTTCCACTTTCACCTACAGCCAGCTCGGACTTCCGAATGACTCGACGGGAATTTCCGCGGGCACCGTCAAAGCCCTCGCCATCAACGTTGTTCAGTGGACCGAAGTCGATTACACCGTAATGCGCAGCTACATCTATCGCTGCACGACCACTTGCGCGCTCCCGGGCAACGCCGCCAATTTCTCCCTCGTGGGCGTGACGCAAGGGATGGATGGCGGCTTCCTCGATTATGGCTATACCATCACACCGGTGCAGGTTGGGAATGGTGACGTCTCCGCGACCGCACCTACCGCGCCCAACAAGCAATGGCTTTCGACCAGCATCTCCAGTGGCGGCGGAACAACGTCGCTCACCCTCGCCAACGCTTCCACGAGCGCGGTCTCTGGCGTGGCCGTGCTGCACGACAACGTTACGGCCATCACCGCGACGTGCTCCGCAATGGCTTCCACCGTGACGGGCGGCGGGATCCTCTACATCCCCAATGGCAACGGTGCCGGCGCGCCCATCTTTCCCATCAACTCGACGCTCAACTTGAACAGCGCTTGTCCGGGCCTCGGGCAACTCGAGATCGACGTAGCCGCAACGATTGGTGCCAACGCCTCCGTCATTCCCCGCGGCAACTTCAAGCTCAAGGGCCTCACCAGCTTTGGCCACGCTACGAATTTCTACGGCATGCAGCCAACCACCGGTTGGGGCGGCAATGCCTACCCTTTTATTTATGCTTTACCCGGCACTTCCTCCAATTGGAGCATGGAGAATTTCATTCTCCAGGCTTTCCGGCCGTATCAAGCGTGCATCGTGCAGGACCAGGACGGTGGAGGAAACAACGTTACCTCCATCCGATACCACAACGTCCACACCAACGCGAACAACTCTCCTTCGTACATTCTCGGCGGCGGTTTCGGATTCTTTTGGGAGTATGGCGGGTGGAGCACTGCCGGCACGGCCAGCTTTGCAACGGAGCCTGCGGTGCTGGCCAAAGCTAACTACGGCTTGGGACGGCCGTTCAATAGCCAGCTCCCCGGCATTTTCAACTCCTTGCACACCTACATGTTTGGCGGAATGCTGTGGGACGCTGCCGGGCAAGTTCCTCTAACCAGCGTGGGCCTTAGCGCGAATTTCACCGACTTGCTGGCGGAATCTTCCTACGGTCCAGTGATGCGATTCCGGACTGGAAGCAATCCCTTTGGAGGCAATCTTAACGCTCTCTCCTATTCCGATTTCCTTGGCGGTTCTGCCACTCCATTAATCGACGCGGTGAACGGCTCGATTGTCGGCCTTAACCTGAATCAGCCCGGTTGTGGCTCCGGGTTCCAGCCCATGTTCCAGACGCAAACTTCCTCAAGCACCTATCAGAATGTCACCATTGAAACCGCTGAGGGAGGGGGTTGCGGCATCGTTGGATTGCCCAGCTACATTTTCAATGGAAGCCAGTTTGTAAACACGCCCGCTCAAACGAGCGGAGCCAACGGCCAATTCTCCGTTCAGATGACCGTCCCGGCGGCCCCGATCTCCGCCGTGGTAGGCAGCGGTGGATTGGTGCCGGTTGGGGTGCACACCTACACACTAGCCGCCATCGATGCCAACGGTAATCTTTCAACGGTGGGCAACTCCATCAGCGCCACCACGACTACCGGAAATCAAACAGTCACTATCACTCCACCGCCCCTTCCAAGCGGCGCCGTCGCCTTCGCGGTTTACCGCGACGGAGTATTTGACTCCAATGCAGGCGGCAACTGCGCCAACTTCTACTCCATTCTGGGGCAAGGGACATACGTCGACACCACTGGGAGTGCGTGCGGTCAGAGCTCCCCGGGCGCGAATCTGGCAGTATCCTCCAGTCTCGGTTCTACAGGGCTGACTACTTTTCAGCTCAAGCTGGCCAATATTTTCTCAGATACGATTCTCCCCGCTCCGTTTACCGCGAATCGCACGCAAACTCTCCCGGACGTCACCGGCATCGTCCCGGTCTCCAGCTATGTAAACAGCGCCTACGACAACGCCACGCGCGCAAATGGTGCGATCGGCTCCAATTGGACCGTCGCTCAGAACGGTCTCAATATCGCCTCGAATCAGATCCAAGGCACATCCACGGGATACAACTCCGCATTCTGGGCTTCCAACGCTTTCTCCACTTCGCAATTCGCGCAAGCCACCATCACGGCGCTCAATGGAGTCACGGACTTTCCCGCTGTCAGCGTGTTCGCGAGTGGAACAGGCAGCAGCTCGACGTACTACGCTTGCCTGGAAAACTCCACCAACATCTACATCCAGCGCGTCGTCAACGCTGTGGCCGGGAACCTCACTAGCACTGCCTCTGCCGGAGCCGTAGGAGATCTTCTGCGCCTGGAAGCGGCCCCCGGCGGCGTCCTCACTTGTTACAAAAATGGTGCGGTAGCATTGACCTTCACCGACGCCGCAATCACTTCCGGCTCGCCGGGACTTGTGATTTCCGGCAACGTCGCTACCCTGAAGAATTGGTCCGGCGGCAACCTGCATCCCCTCGCGCATCTCGACACCGAGCAGGATTGGGCGAAGACGCAACACTTCACGCAAGGCGTTGCCTTTGGCACGGAGTCGTTTACCGCCAGTCCGCGCGGCGAGCAAAACGTTTTCTTGCCCGGCCCGCTCACCTCCACTTGGACCGGCTCGACCTGGACGGTCGATAAAGCCGTTACCATCACTCGTGTCCAGGTGCAGGCAAAGACTGCCCCTGCAGGCTGCTCCACGAATGCTGTCGTTCGTCTTACCGACGGAACCAGCCCCGTCAATCTCACGATCTCCGCTGCGTCCAACGACTCCGGGCCTATCACGCAGAATTATGCCGCAACCGCTTCGCTGACCCTCAGCGTGCAAACCGCTGCGGCCGGCTGCACCACCAGCCCTGCGGACGCCAACGTCGTCGTGCAGTACCGCATGCAATAGAATCGAATCGCCCGGCGATTTGCTAGAATCCCTCTCCTGGTTGAACGCCAACTGGGAGGGGAGGGACCGTGGCTGGTCCAACGAAGACTTTTCACTCTGCGAGAATTGCCTTCTGGGCCGCCATGATCTGTTCCTGGCTGGTGCAAGCGCTGGCTGCGCGTCACACGCTGGATGCGGATGGCGTCTCGTACTTGAATATTGCGAATTCCGCGCTCCAAGGGAACTGGCACGCGTTTGTGAACGGCTACTGGAGCCCGGGATACCCTTTTCTTCTGACCGTATGGTTCAAGTTGCTGCGGCCAAGCCCGTTCCACGAACCGCTCGCCGTGCGCATGCTGGCGGTCGTCACTCTGGTCGTTGCGCTACTAAGTTTTGAGTATTTCTTGAAAGTGTTTCTCGAATTCAGGCGGAAAGATTTCGGCGGTCGAGCAGAGGAGGCCGCGGAGCTGCTTTCCGACGGATCCATTCGGGTGGCCGGCTACGTTCTTTTCTTCTGGATCACCATTTTCTGGACGACCGCTCGACTGGATCAACCGGACATTTTGGTTTTCATCGTCTATCTTCTCGCCGCCGCTCTGGGCATGCGCATCGTTCTGTCGCCCAACGCATGGTCTCTATATATGCTTTTTGGCGCGGTACTTGGTTTGGCTTACTTGGTGAAGGCGGTCATGTTCCCTCTGGCCTTTGTCTTCTTCGTGGCTCTCCTGTTGCACAAAGAAGTCCGGCGGGCATTTTGGAAGCTGGCTCTCGGGTTTGCGGTTTTCATTCTGGTTGCCCTCCCGTTCGTTTCTGCGCTTTCCCGCGCCAAAGGGCGCTTGACCTACGGGGATTCCGGCGCCGTGAATTATTTGCAGATGATTGGCACGGAAAATGACAGGATGCCGTGGTACGGGCACGCGACGGGAATGGCACCTGCTGTGCCGCCGCTGCTGGCCGCGCCGCACATTGACGCATATATCCCTTACTTGAGCCTGGGAACCTATCCACCCTGGGCCGATCCGTCCTATGGGTTCAAAGGAGCTTCCCATCGGTTTTACCTGGCCCAGCAGTTGAACCGCATCCATGTAGACATGCGTGTCTATTTTGAATTGTTTGCCGTTCGCCTTGGCGCTGCGGTGTGCGCGGTTCTGATTCTGTTTTTTTGCTCAGGCAATATCCCCAGTGTGGCAACGCGTTTCTTGCGGCAACCCATGCTCTGGCTTCCCGCTATCGCTGGCCTGGGGCTCTATGCCTTGGTTCGCGTCGACGGAAGATTCCTTGCTGGTTTTACCATCGCCCTTTTTGCCGCTTGCCTGGCCGTCGTTCGCCTTCCCGCAGCGGAATTCCGCGGAAAGTTGGAACGAGGTGTCGTATTAGTCTTCGCTCTGTTGCTCTTGGCGCAAGTCCTGGTGGAAGTCGGTCACGATGGCGTGAAACTTCTCCGCCGCGATCCCTATCCGGACTGGCAAGTGGTGACAACGCTTCGCACCTTGGGCGTTCAACCCGGCGACCGCGTCAGCTACATGGGAGACACGCTTTCCGACCACGTTTGGGCCTACTTGGGCCGACTTTCCCTTGTTTCCGACATTCCTCCAGAAGATGTAAATACCTTCTGGGCTGCTAGTCCTGAACAAAAGCAAAGGGCTGTCAGTTGGCTGGCCGCGAGTGGATCGAAAATCTTGGTGACTCGCAGCGTTCCCGATTCTGCGCTGGCTTTTGGGTGGAAGAACGTCGCCGGGACCGACTATTTCGTTCTCCCCCTGTCCGGCGAAGCAAAGCGCAGCGCTGCCAACTCGAATCAAAACTGAAGTTCTGAGCGCTGTTGCCGTTGTCGGATTGCTCCCGCGAGAATCCCTCTTCGCGAATTTGGGGCAGGATTTTTTTTCTCAAGACTTATCGAGAGGTGTTATGTGAGCATGCAAGCACAAGCGGATTTCGCCGCACTGGTGAATATTTCTACGGAAAGGTGGCCGCCGCGGCATCGTACCTGCTTCGGCTCGCTGCAAGTCCTCTCGCCACACGACGGCGAGGCTTTCGCCATCACGCCGATCCGCGGCTGTAATGGCGTCATTGACCTCGGCGACAAACGCCTTATGGATTACCGCATCACCGCGCGCGAAGTGGCCGAAGATATCGCGCGCGAGTTGAACGGCGATTCGGGGGAGGGAAGTTTCCACGGCGTGTTCGTCGCTGCCGGCGAAGCGCCCACCGAAGCCGAACTCGCCGACGCGCGCCGACGCCTCGAAGAGTTTCAGCGCCGCCTCGTCGCCGCCGCCGATCTCGAATGGGAGCGCACGCGCAATCCCATGTTCATCACCGACCTCGAGCGCCGCGCCGCGCGCCAGCTCGGCATGGAAAAACCGTGGCTCTACGATCCCAAGCCGCTCGCCGAATGCCCCGTCTGCGCGGAAAAAATCAAGCACGGCGTGGCCGTCTGCCGCTCCTGCGGCGCCATCCTCGACAAGGAAAAAGCTGCGCAGTACGGCCTCGGTCCAGCCACACCCGAGAAACCGCGCCGCGACAATTCGTTAACTCAAAATAGGGCAGGGAATCAGCAGAACGAAGCAGGAAAGCAGTAGCACAGGCACTCCCGCCTGTGCGCTTTTCGTTAAACGGATCGCCCAAGCTCGGCAGAAAAAGAAAAAGGGCGGCTCCGAAGAACCGCCCTTTGTGTTTCCAATATCTGGACACGCCTGAGCAAAGTCATTATACCACAACTTGCTAGCACCTTGGTTTCGCGTTGAGGACAGAGCGGAGAGTGGGAGACTCGAACTCCCGGGCTGCAGAGCAACCCTCAACGCTGCTCAGGCGTGTCCAGTACCCCCACTGGAAGCACTCTCCGAAGCACGCTTGAGCTTCCAGAGATATACCATACGATTATCTAATAATACAAGAATATGACCACAGCCGGATCACTCGACGCACCCATCGAAATCTTCGGCGGCCTGGTGACAGATATGTCTCCCGCCGATCTCCCCCACGGCGTCTCCCCCGATTGCCAGGACGTTGTCTTCGGGAACGGCGGCGTCCTCACGCGCCCCGGCCTCCAGGCCCTCTTCGGTCCGCTCGCCGGCAATCCCACCATCAACTACATCAAGACCTACGAAACGCTCAACGCCACGCTTCGCACCATGGTCCTAGACTCCAACGGCGTGCTCTACAAAGAAACAACGCCCGGCACACTCGCCAGTATCGCTACCGGCCTCGCCGCCAACTCCTTCGGCAACTCCACCACCATCTTCGGCCGCGAATATCTCGCTATCAGCGACGGCAAAACCGGCAACGACCTCCCGCGCCAGTTCGACGACACGAATTTCGATCGCGTCAGCCAAAGCGGCCCCGGCGCTGGACCATCGGTCGTCGACGAAAATGTCCTCGTAACGGTTGCCGCCAGCCCCACCGGCGCGACACAACCTGCTGCCGTCACCATCGCCGCCAGTCCCACCGGCGCCGCCGAAAACGGTTTTCTCGTCACCATCACCACCACTTCGCCCCACGGCCTCTCAGCGGGCCAATCCGCAACCATTTCGGGCGTCGCCGTCACCGGTTACAACGGCACGTTCCCCATCGTCGCCGTTCCAAGCAGCACGCAATTCACGTACATCGCCGGAGCCAGCGGCCTTGTCGCGTCAGGCGGCGGCACCTCCGCTTCCGCGACCGCCACAATCCAAACCACGACCGCGCATGGTCTCGTCGTGGGCCAGTTGGTCAATACCTCAGGTATTGGCATCTCCGGTTACAACGGCACATTCCCCATCACCGCCGTTCCAGACACCACGCACTTTTCGGTTACCGCGCCAACCGGAGGCCTCGCCGCATCCGGCGGCGGCACCGCTGCGGCCGCCGGCAGTGTCGACGCCGGAACACACCAAGTCTGCGTCATTTTCAAAACCCGCCAGGGTTACCTCACCAAGCCCAGCCCCGCCATATCCTGGACCGCCAGCGGCGGCAAACGCGCCGTCGTCGCCAACATTCCCACCGGCCCATCCAATGTCGTCGGCCGCATCCTGTGCTTCACCGGCGCAGGCGGCGCCAGCTTCTTCTACACCGGAAACGGCACCACGCTCTTCAGCGGCAACATGGTCATCGCCGACAACACTACCACGTCGCTCGCTGTCGATTTTTCCGATGCCATTCTTCTCGCCGGCAGCAACGTCGACAGTCTTTTCCGTCTCATCGAGCTGAGCGATTGCGCCGGTGTCACTGACTACTCCGAGCGCCTTTTCTGGTGGGGCGAGCGCAACAAAATGAACAACTGGCTCAACCTCGGCTTCGATGGCGGGTTCACCGGACCGTCGCTTCCGCACTATCCCCTGGGCTGGACTCCGGACACCGTGTTTGCTCCTGGAGGCACCGACGAAGAAAATTTCGTCGTCTGGGGCGCGGCCTATTCCATCGTTGGCAACGGCTCGACGCCCACGCGCGGCCTCATGACGCAAACCGCCGTGCAAGACTCGCTAGGCGCGCCGCTCATTCAGGCCAACACGGACTACACCATCCGCGCGCACTGCGCCCGCAACGCCACTCTTTCGCAAGGCACGCTCCACGTTCATCTCTTCAGCCAGAGCGGCGGCATCAACACCACCGGTTTACAACTCACCGCCGCGCAGCTGACCACCAGCTACGTCGAATATTCCGCCGAGCTCACTGCTCCTCTCACCACCATCCCCAGCGATCTCGTCCTGCGTATCTACGCCGACGGCACTCCCAACGTCAGCGGCCAGTTCTACATCGATAGCATCGAAATTTTTCCCACGTCGACGCCGGTGAACTCTTCCATCGTCCGCGCCAGCCGCGTCGAGGACCCCGAAAGCTACGACGGCATCAACGGCTTCCTCAGCGTCGCCGAAAACAACGGCCAGGCTATTCGCGCCGCGTTCAAACTTCGCGAACGCCTCTATTTTGTCAAAGAACATTCCCTCCACGTCACGCAGGACGACGGCACCAACGAGCCCTCGCTCTGGTCCATCGCGGAGGTCTCGCGCCGCATCGGAACGCCGTCCGTCCGCGGCGTCGGCATCGGCGAAGACTGGGTCGTCATCGCGCACCGCACCGGCCTCTATCTTTTCAGCGGCGGCGAGCCCGTCAAAATTTCGCAGGAAATTCAGCCAACGTGGAACCAGATCAACTGGCAATACGCGCATACCCTCTGGGTCACTGTCGACACCAAAGAGCGTCGCATTATGATCGGCGCGCCGCTCGGCGCAGGCACTACGCCCAACACCATCCTCATGCTCGACTATCACGACCTCGATGACGCGAGCGACATCGCCACGCGCCCGCCCGTCAACGTCACCTACACCGGCCGCAAAGCCGCCACCGACATGGCTCGCAAATGGTCGCCCTGGACCATCGCCGCCAACTCTTGCGCGCTCATCGAGCGCACCAACGGCACCGCGGTCGTCGCCATCGGCGGCGGCCTCCCCGGCGTAGGCGGAGGAGGCGCCACCGGAAAAGTCTATCAACTCAGCGATACGCAACTTTCCGACGACGGCAGCGCCATCCCCAGCTACTACACCACGCACTTTTTCCCCGAACGCGCTGTCGAACAATCGCTCAACCTCGGCGCGCACCGCAAACTCTTCAGCTATCTCACTATGTTTGTCGAAGGGGCAGGGAACTTGTCGCTGACCACCTTCACCGACTCGACGAGCGCTCCGCAAGCTCAGCAACCTCTCCCGCTAAGCTCGCCCTCGCTGAAGGACCTCGAGCTACCCATAAATGTTTTGGGCGAACGCGTAGCTTTCCAGATCAGCACCAATCAACCCGGCGCCTGGTTCAAACTCCAAAAATTCACGCCATCCCTGCGGATCGACCCGTGGTCCCCTGTCCGCGGCATGAACTAACAATCTTGCTTGTAGGGGCGCAGCATGCTGCGCCCCTACTGAGAAAATTTATACGCTATGCTGACCGTCGCACAACTCGCGCCCATCAAAGACCGCGACCCGTATCTCTACGAGACGCTCACGAAAATTGTCGCGTCCGTGAACGCCACGAGCCAGGCCGCCGGCGTCGATCCCGCCACGCCCGCTCCCGCGCCGACCCCCGTCGCCTCGATCAACGTGCAAGCCTCCAACGGCTGGTTCGATATCTCCGTCACCGACCCATCCAACGCGCGCCCGGGCCTCTTTTATTTCGCCGAGTCCGACACCACTCCCGCGTTCAACTCGCCCCGCGTATACTTCATGGGCGCCTCGCGAAATCTCTACCTCCAGCTCGGCAATCAAACACTCTACTGGCGCACCTATTCGCAATACGTCGGCTCGCTCCCGTCCGCGCCCATCACGTTCGGCTCGCCGCCCACCGCCGTAGCCGGCGGCGGCAGCACCGGCCCAACTCCGCTACCATCCAGCGGCAGCGGCGTTCTCCCCAACGGCCAGGTCCGGGGCGGCAACGGTTTCGGCGTCAACCCCGGCTCTCGCATCACCCGCCAAACGATTCTCTGATCCGTATCGAATCGCGCCATTGTAGGGGCACGATTCATCGTGCCCAACGGTTGAAGCAACACTGCCCAATTGCACGTCATGCAAGTCCGCGAATATCAAGAATCCGATCTAGCCGCGTTACGCGCGATTCACGCCGCACAAGGTTTCGACTATCCGCTGCCGGATCTCAATAACCCGCTCTTCGTAACAAAACTAATTCTGTCGGAGGACTCACAATTAAATTCAGCCGATCGCGACAGCAGGGAAGGAGCCACCGCGCAATCCGCGCCAGCGCAGCAGAAAATCCTCGGCGCCGCGTTCCTCCGCCTGACAGCCGAAGCCTACCTGCTCCTCGATCCGCGTGCCGGCACCCCGCGCCAACGCTGGCAATGGCTCCTCCAACTCCACGCCGCCACCGAGCGCGACGCCTGGCAACGCGGCCTCGAAGACGTCCACGCCTGGCTGCCTCCGCCCATCGCGCAAAAGTTCGGCAAACGTATTACGCACCTAGGCTGGCGCCGCGATGACGCCTGGACCCCATACTGCAAGCGTTTAGCCTGCCCGCCAGGCCAACCCAATCCGTAACTCTGCAAATTCGCGAATCTCAAGTTCCGTAAAGGAGAACCCATGCCCAGCACCGCCAACTCCGCCTCCTGGGACTTCAATCCCAGCGACCCAGTCCATCTCTCGGCCACATTCAGCTTCGACACCGAGGACACGCAAGACTCCGCTCCGGTAGCCGCTGCGGTTGCCGCGATTCAGGCGAGGATAGCCAGCGCCACCGTCACCGCTACGCAAACCGACCCGGCCACCATCACCGTCACAATCACAATTTAAAGTAAAACTTTCACCTAGTTGCCAAGCAGGGAAACGAAGCAATGGAAGTAATCGAAGTTAAGGAAGTAAAGGAAGTAAAGGAAGTAGTGGAAGTAAAGGACGAGGCTCTAGGAGACTTGATGTCCCTCGCCAGGGGAACTTAGAACCGTGCGATCCACGCTCGCTATCAGCGAACTCGGTTGCCCGAACGGTGCAACATTTGAAGTAAAACTTCACATAAATTTGAAGTAGAAATTTAAGAAAGCTTCATCCCGTGGACTCCGGTCCTCTACCTCCTATACTTCCTTAACCTCCTCTACTTCCTCAACTTTCCAAATTTTCGGAGGTCTCTATGAGTCGCGCCCAAACGCAAACACTGAATCTCACCGATCAGCAGCTCGCCAATATCAACGCCCAGAACCAGCAATTCCTCAATCAGCAGCAGCAGACCGGCAGCCTGCTCAATTCGCAATACCAGAGCATCCTGAACAATCCCGGCCTCAGCTCCGCCGACAAAGCCGCCGTCACCGGCCAATCCCAGGGCGCCACCGCCAGCGCTTTCGATTCGCTTCAGCAATCCGCGGCAATTCGCCTTGCGCGCACCAACAACTCCGCCGGCTTCAGCGAACTGACCGACGACCTCGCGCGCCAAAAAGCCGTCGTGGAAGGGAATCAAGCCCAGCAAAATCAACTGGCCTTCACCAACACTGCCTTCCAGCGCCAAATGTCCGCCCTGCAAGGCCTTTCCGGTCTCTACGGCGTCGACTCCAACCTCCTCGGCCGCACCCTCGGCATCCCCTCGCAACTCCTCAACGTCCGCGCCAACGCCAGCCGCCCCGGCCAAGGCTTCTTCACCTCACTAGGCTCCGGCCTCGGCTCAACCCTAGGCGCGTTGCCCAGCGCGCTGTTCTAGGCCTGTAGGGGCGCAGCATGCTGCGCCCCAAGCACACAGCTTGGTTCGTTGGTATGTAGCGCTTCAGCCTGTGCTCCGACGCCCGCGGAGTCTCGCGAGCGCTCAATCGCATTCCACTCATGATGACCGTGGTTAGCATGCGATGGTTGTGCAGCACTATTGCTTCAGATCGACCAGAGTAATGCAGCAAGAAGGATTTTCTCCATGCCCGCCCATTGGTCCGCCATCTTCGCCGCCCTCGTCCCCGTAGGCGTGCAGTTTGTTCTGTTCTTGCGTTGGCTGCACCGCCGCATGCGCAACGACGAAATCGTGCGCGCTTTCGTCCATGACATCGCCACTAACCATCTGCCGCACATCTATACCGCGCTGCACGCCATTGCACGCAAGCAGGGAATTGAGCCAACCGAACCGCCCCTGGTCCGCTTCGTCGACCTCCACGGCCACAACCATCGGCACCACGATTGACCGAAGACTTATTTAGTAGCACGAATGCCCTGCGCCTCCTTTTGTGGCCGGCGCTACACCCTGGACTTGGCCCTCTTTCTGTCAGCTGTCGGCCGTGAGCTGTCAGCCCTCAGATTTCATTTTCTCTGCGTATCTCTTCCGCGGGTCACGGAACACGGATCACGAACCACGCCTAAACAAAATGTCCGCCCCAACTCAACTCGTCGCACAAGCCCGCAAGGCCGCCGCCGCCCAATCGCTCGATCCCGCGTTGGTCTGCGCCGTCATCGAACAGGAATCCTCATGGAACCCCTGGTCCATGCGTTACGAACCAGCCTTCTTCGCCAAATACGTCGCCAACCTCTACACCAATAACAAAATCACCGCCTCCGAAGCCTACGCCCGCGGTTTCTCCTGGGGCCTCATGCAAGTCATGGGACAAGTCGCCCGAGAAATGGGCTTCGACGGCACATTCCTAAGCGCCCTCTGCGATCCCGAACAAGGCCTCGCCGTCGGCTGCAAACTCCTACGCAAAAAACTCGACGCCATGGACGGCGACACCACCCGCGGCCTCCTAGCCTGGAACGGCGGCGGCAACCCCGCCTACCCCGCCCAAGTCCTAGCCCGCCGCGCCCACTATCTGTAAGCATTTGTAGGGGCACGATTCATCGTGCCCTTGGACTGGCACCCATCGATCGATGCAATTCAGGGCTCGAGCCCTGGCGTTCTGTCCCTCTGCGTATAACGACGAATCACCCAACCCAGCGCAAAGAAGAACGCACCCACGAGAAATACCCGCTCGCTTGGTGGAGCGCTCCAATCCGAATTGATATCTGGGCCGAATCCCAAAAGCGGACAAAGCAACAGTCCGCCCAAGCCGAAGTCCTGAACGATCTGAGCCACCTGCGCCGGAAGTGAAGGAAGAGTCTTGCGCTTCGCCGACGTGGTGAGCGCTACGACTTCCGTATGCGACAGACCTATACCCTCGGAAGAAGGTCGCAGCAGATAAATGCCTTTGCCTAAGAGTGCCAAACCGCCCAACGCAAACACGAGCGGAACCGTCGTGAACTTGTAAACGGCTGGCGAAAAAATCCAGAAGCCCGCGGCTCCCGCAGCGAGGACGAAATAGATAGCCGCGCGGCGCGGATGATATTCCAGGTCGCCGGCAAAATTTTCCAAGAAAAATTCTCGAAAGCCCACGCCCAGTTCGGCCTCGGCCAAAGCGTACTACGGCAAACCTTCGGAGTCACCCATGCTTTCTCGTATCTTGCTCAAGCTCGCAGAAATCCTCGTCCCGGTCCTCCTGGCCATCACCATCTTCGTTTCCTGGCAAGCCGACCGCCGCGAACGCTCCCAACTCGCCGCCCAATTGGCCGCTGCCCAACAAACCATCGCCCAAGCCACCGCCAACCAACACGACCGCGACGCCGCCCTGAACCAAACGCTCGCCCAAATCGCCGCACAGAAACAATCCGCCCTAACTCCCGCGCAGCTCCTCAAGGCTCTCCCAGCCGCCCTCTCGCTACCGCAGCCCCTCACGCAGCAACCCAGCGATCCTGCAAATGTGGGGGCGCGATTCATCGCGCCCTCCGCTGACGCCACATCGACCAACGCGCAACGCAATGGCAACACTCCGCCGACCGCCACCCAACCCAACCTCCCAAACAACCCGACTCCGAAACGCGGCCAACCCGCCGACGCCGTCCTGCCTGCCGCCGATCTAAAGCCACTCTACGATTTCGCCCTAGACTGCAAAGCCTGCCAAGCCAAACTAACCGCCTCCCAAGCCGACCTGTCCGACGAACGCACCAAGGCCGCAGCCCTAACCAAAGAGCGTGACGCCGCCATGCGCGCCGCCAAAGGGGGAAGTGCCCTGCGCCGAATCGTCCGCGCCGCCAAGTGGTTCGCCCTAGGCGCCGCCGCCGGTGCCATCGCCGCAAAAGCCACCCACTAATTGGACCCGCCAAAAGATCGCCAATTGTAGGGGAACGATTCATCGTGCCCGTCGCGCCTCCACTCGCGCTCGACCGTAACGCTCTAGCGCGTTCGCCTTCAATCCGCACATCAACCGTCGCACCCCCGCACGATGCCCGGCTGGCGCACCCCCCGCGCCAGCCGGGCATCCTCCTCATGGAGGGAGGTCCTCCCACGACAAGGAGCAACCCACCTAACCCAGTGGAAAACCTCAAAATAACTGAAGATTCCTCTTGACATTGAGTCTGATAAGTAATATTATGTTAACTACGAAATCGGGATAACCCTCGCCGCTCTTCAGCCCACACCTCTCCCTTCTAGGCGGGTTTACACTTCTCCTCAGCTTCTGTTTGTCAGTTGTTAGTTCTTGCTTGCGGACTTCGGCGCTTTGCGCTGATCCAATTCGTAGCGAATGTATTGCTCAAGCGTGCGCGCATCCGAACCAACAACGCGCCGCCCGTTCACGAAGATTGTCGGAGTGCTGCCAACCTCGAGTTGAATTCCATTCGCGCGGCTCGCATCCACAGCCGCTCCAGCCTCCGGGCTGGCCATGCAAGCCTTAAACGCATCCGCGTTCAACCCGGACTGCCCAGCAAAGTCGGTCATCTTGCCGTAGGCGTTTTCCGCCGAAATAAGTTCCTGGCCATCGTAAATCAGGTCATACATTTTCCAGAACGCGGCGGGAGACTGCTGATAGGCGCAGCGGCCGGCAAGCGCCGCCGTCCTAGCCCAGGGATGGATCTGCTCCAACGGAAAGTCCTTAAAGACCACCCGCACTTGCGGATAATTCGGTAGCAGCCCGCGCAGCGCATCATGCAGGCCCTTGCAGACAGGGCACTCGAAGTCCGAAAACTCGACCATCGTCACTGGGGCATTCGCCGGTCCGATCGAGGGGGCATCTTTCGTTTGCAGTTGGGCTCGCGCTTCCGCCAAGGGGTCTTTCGCCAGATCGGACAGTTCCCCGCGGAACATATACTTTCCGTCCTTGGTGACGTATACCTTTCCGGTCTGCTCATTCTCGCCAATCTTGACCGCGACATCCACTTCCTGCAGCCCTTCGACTCCAATATCCCTTGGAGCCGCGACTTTGACGATCGTGTCCGCCCCAAACGCGTAGAGATTCCGCAAATACGCTTCGACAGTCTTCTGAATGGGCAATTGTCCCGAGGCAGCTGGAGCAGCGCTGGCTCCCGCAGGCTGCTGCGCGCGCGCAGCCGGGATAACAAAGCTCAAAGCAAACATGGCTGTTAGAGTCAGTGCTTTCTTCACGCTAGACCTCGTTCTCTATGGAATAAACCGCTGGGCTATCGGGAACGGCCTGCCAAATCCAAATGCTCGCGACGTAATCTTAAGCCCGGGAGCCGCCTGTTTGCGCTTATATTCCGTTCGGTCCACAAGCAGGGCAATATCGCGTACGAGTTGCAGGTCGAATCCGTAATGGTCCGCGATCTCCTGCGGGCTGTGCAGATCTTCGATATACGCCTTCAAAATCCGGTCCAGCACATCATAAGGCGGCAGACTGTCTTCGTCCTTCTGATTAGGCCGCAGCTCCGCGGAGGGAACCTTGTCGATGGTGGAGCGGGGGATGAGTTCCCTATCGCGATTGATCCACGTTGCCAGCTCATACACCATCAGCTTCGGCACATCCGAAATCACCGCGAGCCCGCCAGCCATGTCGCCATAAAGCGTGCAGTAGCCCACCGCAAGTTCCGATTTGTTTCCGGTACTCAAGACCATGGAGCCAAACTTATTGGAAATCGCCATCAAGTAATTCCCGCGAATGCGCGCCTGAATATTTTCTTCCGTCACGTCAGCGGGTCGCGAGCCAAATGCCGGAACTAGCGCTTTCTTGTAAGTCTCAAACACATCAGTGATGGGCAGCGTAATAAATTCGATGCCCAAATTTTGAGCCAACGCCTTTGCGTCCGCCTTGCTGCCCTCGGAAGAATATGGCCCCGGCATGGAAACGCCGAGTACATTCTCCGCTCCCAGCGCATCCACCGCGATGCTCGCAACTACGGCAGAATCAATGCCCCCGCTCAATCCGACCAGCACTTTCTTGAACCCGCATTTGCGCACATAGTCTTGCGTCCCGGTAATCAGTGCGCGGTAGGCATACGCAATCTCTTCATGCGGCTGCGCGTGAACCTCGCCCTCGCCTGTCACCGTATCGAAAAGGACCAGGTCCTCTTCAAACGCCAGAGCCTGCGCCGCCACTTTTCCTTCCGCCGTCAACGCCATGCTCGCGCCATCGAAAATCAAGCTGTCGTCGCCGCCCACCTGGTTCACATAGACGATCGGCCGGTGCTGATTCACAGCAATCGATTGCAGCATCTCCAGCCGCAGCGCGCGTTTGTCGATGGTATAGGGGGAAGCGGAGATATTCAGAAGCACCGTAATTCCCTGCCCAATCAGCTCTGTCACGGGATCGCGGTCATACCGGCACTTTGCCCAGAAATTCTTGTCGTTCCAGACGTCTTCGCAAATCGTGATGCCCAATTGTTCTTTGCCGAATCCGTACGCAAATTGTTTTCCAGCCGGCTGAAAATAACGCGATTCGTCGAACACGTCGTACGTCGGCAGCAGCATTTTGCTTTGCTCGAACACCACGCGCCCGCTGCAAATCAGCGCCGCCTTATTGCCAATGGATTTTCCCGTGCCGTTTTTCACGCGGCCCGCGTACCCCACGATGGCAGGCAGCGGCAACTTGGCTGCTAGCTCTTTCAATTCCTGGTGGTTGCGGTCGATGAAAGAAGGCCGTTCGAGGAGGTCTTGCGGAAGGTACCCACAAAGGCAAAGTTCCGAAAAAACGGCAAGGTCGGCCCCTCGCTGCCTGGCTTTCTCCGCCAGACTCAGGATGCGAGCCGAATTTCCTGCGAAATCGCCTACCGTGGGATTGAACTGCGCCAGAGCTATCTTCATGCCCGGGCTTTAGAATACGGAGGAGAACGCCATATTGCAAACATCCGCGAGACTCGCTGTGCTCGGTTTGGCTGCATGTGCGCTATCGATTCAAGGCAGGCTTTTGCGCGACTAAACTCGCAATTTCCTGCCCGGCGTTCAGCTCCCGATAAAACAAAAGATGCAATTCGGGAAACGCTGTGCGAAGCTCCCCATGTTCCAGCAGATGTGCGGGATTGCGCGGTCCACCGGAGAAGTTAAGCTGCGCTCTCGTGAACGTTTCGAACAGCAGCATGCCTCCCGGCTTCAGTGCGCGAGCCATCTGCGAGAAAAGTGAGCGCTGCAAGTATTGCAGACAGAGGATCAGGGCGAACGCAGCTTCCGGAAGCCTTATCTCCTCTAAATTCGCCTGGATCAGCCGGATGCCGCGCTTTTCGGATTCCGTCAAGTTTGCGGCGTCATCGCGGGTGACATGCAGTTTTGCCTTGCGGGCCCTATTTTCGAGGATGTCGAGTGCGGTTCCTGACCAATCGACTGCCGTCACCGCCTGCCCACGCGAAGCAAGCAACAACGTATGCCGGCCGCTCCCACAAGCGAGATCCAATGCCGGACCCTCCGGAAGTAGCGGCAACCACTCAGAGACAATGCTGGCTGGCTCCGCAGGAGCGTTTTGCGCCGCCTCGCGGTGGCGAGCATCCCATTCGGTTACGTTGGCAGGCATAAAAAAGGCCCTCGAACGGTTAGTTCAAGGGCCTGGAACTCTACTCAGGGGGCGTTGAATTCGCCCCGGATCCCACTTTTTATTCGTTCTATCATTCTGTGACAGAACGATAGAATGAATTAAATGTGGCAAATTTGACGCGGTCAAACTAAACGCTAAACGAACTGCCGCAGCCGCAGGTGCTCTTCACGTTCGGGTTATTGAACTTGAAGCCGGCGCCCTCGATGGTCTCGATGTAATCGATTTCCACACCATCCAGATACATCGAGCTCATCTGGTCAACCGCGACCTTCAGACCGTTGAAATCGACGACTTCGTCGGTCTCATTCGTCTGGTTTTCAAATGCCATGTGGTACTGGAATCCAGAGCATCCTCCGCCGACGACGGCAACGCGCAACGCCACCGGTACAGGATTCTGCATGCCCATGATTTCCTTGACCTTGGTGCTCGCAGTAGGAGTCAGACTAATCATAAGTTCTTTTGGCCTCCGCTCGCAGGCAAGCCCGCGATGCATCTTTCCAATCAAGTATAGCAAACCTTTTCCACAACTGCACATCGCCCACAAGCCTTGGATTTCTTCTCTGGAAACCCCGGGCGCGCGCGTATTTCGACAACTCCAGGCCCTTCGCATACAATTAGATGCGATATGAGACACAAAGTCACTCTGATCCCCGGTGAAGGTATCGGCCCCGAAGTCGCCGCCGCCGTTCGGCGCATCCTGGAAGCCGCTGGCGTTCAAATCGATTGGGAAGAAGTCGAAGCCCGCTCCGAGAAAGCTTCGGCCACCGGCCAATTCGTCACGGAAGGCGCCGTCGAATCCGTGCGGCGCAATCGCGTCGCACTGAAAGGCCCCATGGGCACTGCCATTGCCGGCGGTGCGCCTAGTATTAACGTAGCGCTTCGGAAAACGCTCGATCTGTACTCCAATGTCCGGCCCGTCAAAAATCTTCCAGGTGTGAAATCTCACTTTGAAAACGTGGATGTTGTCTTGATCCGCGAAAATACCGAAGATCTCTATTCCGGACTGGAGCACGAAGTCGTTCCCGGCGTGGTCGAAAGCCTGAAAATCATCACGGAAAAGGCCTCTACGCAGATTGCTCACTTCGCGTTCAAGTATGCCAAGCGCGAGGGGCGCAAGAAGATCCACGCCATCCATAAAGCCAATATCATGAAGCTCTCGGACGGACTCTTCCTGAAATCCATCCGCAATGTGGCTCCGCAATATCCCGACATCGAATACAAAGAGATGATCGTCGACAACGCCTGCATGCAAATGGTCTTGAACCCTCAGCAATTCGACATGCTGCTGTTGCCGAATCTTTATGGCGATGTGATGAGCGACCTGGCAGCAGGCCTCGTCGGCGGGCTGGGCGTCGTCGGCAGCGCCAATATCGGCGACGAAGCGGCCATGTTCGAGGCCGTGCACGGTACCGCGCCCGATATCGCCGGAAAGGGCTTGGCTAATCCCACCGCGCTTCTTCTAAGCAGCATTATGATGCTCGACCACCTCGGCGAACGCTCCGCTGCCCGTCGCATCGAAAGTGCCTTGGAAGCCGTTCACCGCGAAGGCAAGCACATCACCCAGGACGTTGGCGGCAAGGCCGGCACCGCGGAGTTCACGGATGCCGTGATTGCCTCGCTCCGCCCAAGCTAGTTCCCTGCTGGGTTCGTGCACTGCCCGGCCATGACTCGTTTCTGCGCCCGTAAATCCTTGTTTTTCTTACGGAAACGTGGCAAGCTCTCTGCGTTAGTCCCCCTTCCAGAGGCGGATGAATGCATCGGTCCAGATACCCAGAGCGTCGAAGAACAGTCCGAATCACCCTCCAGATACCTTTGAAAGTTCGATGTCAAATGCCGGAAGGCGAAGCCATTGATTTGAAGGCTTTTACGCAATATGTCAGTGCCCACGGCGCGCTCATCGTGATGGACGCTCCTCTTTTGCCTGGGCAGACGGTCCGCATTTTCAACGAAATGACTTCAGAATCCGTCGAGTGCTTCGTGACTTCTATCCGCGAAAAGCAGGACCACCGGTTTATTGGAGTCGGGTTCGCCACACCGAGAAATGACTTCTGGCACGTGGTTTTTCCGAAGGCCGGCACGCGCCAAGCGGTGCGTTCCTCGCAAACCGGTTCGCTGGTCCCGCGGGAAAAAAGGCTGAACCTGCCAACTCAAGATTAGTGAATGTCCCTCAACCGGTCCCTGAACCGGCGTTACATCCTCCACCTGAAATGAGCGAAACAACACACGTCTTGGTCGGTGTGTAGGCGTCAGCCGCCGTGTGGGGCGTAAATCTGATAGAGCAGAATGTAGACGATCACTCCGGTGACGGAGACATAGAACCACAACGGCAGCGTCCAACGCGCAATCATGCGGTGCTTATCGAATTTCTCGAGCCACGCGCGGCGCAGCGTCACCAGAATCATGGGCACAATCACGATCGCGAGTATCGTGTGCGAAAGCAGAAGCGCAAAGTAGACCGGGCGAATCCAGCCCTGCCCCTGGAAAACGACGTGGCCCACGCGGTAGTGATAAATCAGATAGGAAATGAGAAAAACGGTGGAGACGGCAAACGCCGAAATCATGAAAGCCTTGTGGACTCTCATTTTGCCGTTTTTGATGGCTGCGTAACCGCAGGCGAGCAGAACCGCACTGGTGCCGTTTAGAGAGGCGTTGAGCGCGGCTTGTGAAAACATGCGTTGGCGAATACCTTCCTGTCAGGAATCGTTCAGCGCGGAATTTTGTCGTAGATCATCAAACCAAGAAGCAGCGGAATGTGCAGTACCGTGGCATGCATCAGCCATTTGGCGCGAACGTTCGTCCGCGAGCTGGAAGCCCACAAGCAGACTTGGACTAGGGCCGTGCTGACGACCAGCGCTCCAAAGAAATAACGCACTCCGGTCAACCCGATGACGGCGGGTAAGAGACTCGCTCCCACGAGTGCGATAGAAGTAAGGATAATCTGGCGGAAGGTGCGCGTTCCCTCGCGGTCCACGACGGGGAGCATCATGATGCCGGCGCGAGCGTAATCTTCCCGGTACATCCAGGCGATCGCGTAAAAGTGCGGAAACTGCCACAAGAAAAGAATGGCGAAAAGCAACCATGCGCCACGGTCCAAGGTGCCCGTCGCAGCAACCCAGCCAATCATCGGCGGTATCGCGCCGGGAAACGCGCCGACCGTCGTCGCCCAAACAGTCCGTTTCTTCAGCGGAGTGTAGGCCAGGAGATACGTCAAGCAGGTGAGCACGCCGAGCGCGGAAGCGAGAAAACCTGCCGTGAAATACAAATCAATCGCGCCAGCGATGCAGAGAATCACGCCAAACCAAAATGCTTCCCGGGGCTGCAATTGACCGCTCGGCAAGGGCCGCGACGCAGTGCGCCGCATGAAGCGATCGGAGTCGCGCTCGATGTAGTGGTTTAACGTCGCTGTGCCCGCCGCAATCAGCAGCGTGGCGAAAACAGTTTGCACGAGGCGCAGCCAGTCAACGGCGCCGTGAGCGCCCATGTAGTAGCCGGCGGCAGTAGTCATCAGAACGAGAAAGGAAACGTCCGGCTTGGTCAGCGCGACGTAAGCATTGGCGCGCGATGCGAGCGTAATCTCCGTCGTGCGAACCGTGCTCATCAGCCCGTCACCTGCCCTTGCGAAGAAACAGCAACCTTTCCAGCACGCGGCACCAATCGATAGCACAAGAGAATCGTCACAATAGACACGCCGAAGAGCAACGCACCGACTACGGTGTGCGTGACGGTCAATGTGACCATCACGGGCATGGGCTGAGGAGCCTGCGCGGTGGCACGGCGCGACCAGTAAGCCCCGATTCCCAGGAGAAACTGGAGGCCAAACACGGAGTGCAGCAAGATCCGCATTTTCGTGAGTTCGGCTGACTTCTCAAATCTCTTGCGCAGAACCACGGCCGTCCACACAACAGCAGCCAGAACCGCCAACGAACCGGCGGCGTGCGGCCAGATGGGGATTTCCAGGTGGCGGAATCCTGCGCCCAAAAACACCTGAAGAAAAATCACGATAGCATTTATAAGTGCCAAAGAATGGATGGAAGGCGCACCCCGATCCTCAAGCTGCGGGCGGTCCGAAACCCACCATTTGCTGTTGAAAACCGCGATGCTCAGAAGCGCAGCAAACATGATTTGCGCAAAACACGCGTGCATCACCGGCAGCCAGTAATGTAGCAACTGAATGACGACCTGCCCGCCCAATATTGCCTGCGCGACGATGCCGCCCACGGCGATTACCGCAAACCAGCGCAACCAGCGTCGCTCTTCCTTGACCCAAACCAAAATGGCGAGAATCAGCGTCAAAACTCCAAGAACGCCTGCGATGACGCGGTGGGAATGCTCGTAGAAAACGCCGCCAACCATTGGCGGTGTCCACGTCCCGAAAGACTTTGGCCAATCCGGGACGGAAAGCGCGGCATCATTGGAAGTGACCAGAGCGCCAGCGATCAAAAGCAGGACCGTCCAGCAGACGGTGAAGACCGCAAACCGATGAACCCCGGGATGATAGGAAGCTTTCATAGCCGATTGCCAAGGCGGGATTATAGCGCACTGCCGAATTTCGTGCTCTCCGACAGGCCGTGCCCGGCGATGTTGCTGAAATACACGATTTGGGGAGACTTCCTGGCTAGCGCGGTGTCTGGTCAAGAAGCCGTCGAAGATACTTGTACGTCCTGCGGGTCTCCCGCGAGCCCAACCGCACGCAGCACCAGGTCCTTCAGCGCGGCAATGAAGAGCGGCGAATCACCGACGGCAGGCATCATGCGGAAGACTTCCACGCCAAATTTCTTAGCGTCCTCGCGGGCCTCAATATTTATTTCGTGCAACGTTTCAATATGCTCGGTCACAAAGGAGATCGGCACAACCAGCATTTCCTTGACGCCTTCGGTGCCAAGACGTTCGATAGTGCTCGTCAGCGGCGGTTGGAGCCACTTCGCGGGGCCTACCCGGCTCTGATAGCAAAGCAAGTGCGTCTTCGGCCAGCCAGGAAACTGCTTTCTTCCCTCTTCGCAAACCAGCCGCACGGTAGCCTCGATTTGAGTAGGGTACGGATCACCCTTTTCCACCAGACTCATGGGCAAACCATGCGCGCTAAAAATCAAATGAACGCGAGAGCTATCGTCAAATTGACGCAACACGGAGCCGATGCGCTGCGCCATCGCCTGGATGTAGAGCGGATGATCGAAAAATTGACCGACCGTGCGCTGCGGTGGGCCGGCATCCGGCTCACCATAAACGCGACGCCACTCTTTCAGGCTACTTAGCGTCGTGGCGTAGGAGAAGTGTGGATAAAGAGGCAGGAGGACGATCTCATCCAACGGACCCGCTTTGCGCAAGGTCTCGACGGCCTCTTCGGTAAGAGGATGCCAATATCTCATGGCAACCACGGCAACGGGATCGATCTCGCTCGAGAGGGCTGCGACGAGCGCGCCGCGCTGCCGCTCGGTCAAAGTGCCAATGGGCGAGCGGCCCCCAATCTCGGCATACTTGCTCCGCACTGGAATACAGCGCCGCGAGGAAATGAACTTAGCGAGCGGGCGGCGCAGAAATCCAAGCGGCCCCATGGGGATGATGTCTGGATCGAGAAACAAATTCAGAAGAAAGGGCTCGACCGCCTCGAGCGAATCCGGACCGCCGAGCTGGAACATCACAATGCCGACTTTTTTCTTTCGCGCCAATTACTTGCCCTTGTTTAAGGAGTTCTTCAAGCGGTCGAGCTCTTCGCGAAGAGAGGCGGTGCGTTTGGCGATGGTCAGATAAAAAACAAAAAACACGGCCCAGCCGAACACATAAGCCGCGAAAACACTGTCCAGACTTTTCATATCGCCTCCGCCTCGCGCCGTATGAGTTCAAGATCGGTTCGCAGTTTTTCGAGCCGATAGCGCTCCGCAATCAGAAAAATCATCAGGGCATGCAGCGCGAACACGCTGAAGAAAAAGACTTTGCGCATGGTGGGATCAAGCCCGGAGCCGGGGCCTCCCATGATGACCGGAGCAGGATGCTGGGTGCGCCACCAGCGAATCGCGCCAAACACGATGGGCACGTCGATGAACGCAAATATTCCGAACAGAGCGCTGAGAAGCGCGCGGCGATCCGGTTCTTCAATCATAGTACGCAGCAAAAGATAAGAAACATAAAGGAGCCAGAGCACAAACGTGGAAGTGAGCCGCGCGTCCCAGGTCCAGTAAATGCCCCATGCGGGTTTGGCCCAAATAGGCCCGGTAATGAGCACGACGGTGATGCAAGCCAAGCCCACTTCCGCGGCGGAAACTGCCAGCCAGTCCCACTTTTCCTTGCGCCGCCAGACGTACGCCAAATTCGCAAGAAAGCAGATTCCGAAGGCCGTCTCGCCCGCCCATGCCGTTGCCGCGTGAAAGTAGAAAATTCTCTGCAGGACGCGCATGGTCTTTTCTTCTGGGGCGATATAAAAGGAGGCGTAGGCGGCAGCGCCAACGAGAAAGAGTACCGAGGCGGCGATCAGCGCGCGTTTCCACATGATCTTCTATTCCTCCAGTAGATATTCGCCGAAAAGCCATAGCGCCGTCAAAAAGACGACGTCAAACACACCTATGAAACCAATTCCCTTCCAGCGCACGACCGGCGCGCGGTCCAGCAGAGATCTGGTAACTTCCGCACTGACGACGAGAATAGGCGCCAGGAGGGGGAGCAGCAGAACCGGTAACAGAAGTTCACGCATGCGCGCCTGGGCGGAGATGGCGGATAGCGCCGTCCCGGCGATGGAGATGCCGAGGTTCGCGAGAAAAAGCACCAGCAAGAGCCAGTGCAGCACTGGAAGGACCTGCACGTTGTACATCACGGCAAAAAGCGGCAGCAGCAGGAGTTCGGTCAGCAGTAGAAACAGCGTGTTCGCCGCCAGCTTGGCCAGGAAGATGGCAAACGGATCGCTGACGGAAAGCCGGAGCGCGCTCAAGGTATCGTTATGCTGCTCGCGCAGAAAGCAGGGCTGCAGCATCAGCGAAGACGCAAAGAGAATGGCCAGCCAGAGCAGGCCGGGAGCAAATCGCCGCGATTCGTCGGAGGTGGGATCAAAGGCGAAACTGAACAGCACGATCACGATCAGGATGAAGACAAATGTGGTCGTGAGCAATTCGCGCGAGCGGTACTCCGTGCGAACTTCCTTGCCGAGCAATACGGCCGTGTTGGCGAGGAGGCTCATTCAGGCGTCTGCGAACGTCAGGATCGAGCGAAAGGTTGCGCCCGTGCGTGTATCGGCGGCGACGGAACCGGCGTCAAGGCGTATGGCACGTGTGCCGAGGGAGGATATCTCCGATTCTCCGTGCAGACTCATCAGAATGGTGCGTCCGGAATCACGCAGGCGGCGAATCGCCTCTGCGAGCCAGGCGACTCCTTGAGGATCCAGGCCGGTGGCCGGCTCGTCGAAGAGAAGAATGGCAGGCTCATGAAGCAGGGCGCGAGCGATGGCAACACGCTGGCGCATGCCGCGAGAAAAAGTCCGCACCAGCGAGGACCGGCGCTCCATAAGGCCGACTTCTTGCAATAAAGTTTCGACGCGATGTTCGGGGCGCGGCACTTCCTGCAGCCGCGCGAAGAGCAAGAGATTTTCTTCGGCGGACAATTCGTCGTAAACCATCGTGGCATGAGCGACGAATCCAGGCCGAACCGCGCTCACTTCCCGGCCGTCGGATTTGCCTGAAAAACTGATCGTGCCTCTCGTGGGCCGCACCAATTGTGCGGCGATG
Organism: uncultured Acidobacteriota bacterium; assembly: GCA_963718785.1. GTDB lineage: Bacteria > Acidobacteriota > Terriglobia > Acidiferrales > UBA7541 > Acidiferrum. Next base: position 261,488 of record CAVQZW010000003.1, read on the forward strand.
CGCAGCAGGGTGGTCTTGCCGGAGCCGTTGCGTCCTGCGAAGACCACGCATTCTCCAGGTGCGATGGAGAGCGAAACGCCACGCAGGGCGAGCAGCCCGCCATAACGCTTATCAATATTTTCAAAACGGAGACCGATGGGTGCGAATGCCGGCAGCGTCAACCTTCAACCCCTCACAAGATCGCGCAAGACTTTTTCGGCGCGGGCCCGTTCCTGGTTGTAGTCCTCTTCCGAGATGGTGCCGGCCTGTCGGCGGAGTTCGAGCCGGAAGAGCGTGTCTTTCAAAGCATCCAGACTTGTGCCAACGGCGGCATCGACTTGCGCCATGTTTGTGGCGCTTGCGGGTGGTGCCGGGGCAGGCGCGGATGCTGCCTTCTTTGTTGGCTTAACGATGGGGGCTTCCGCCGCGCTCTCCGCAGGACCACCTGCAACTGCAACTACCGGCCTACGCGCGAGAAGAATGGCAAGCAAGGCGAAGACACAAAGGAAACCGCCCACAATGGGCCACTTGAGGACGTCCAAACGCCCTGGAACCGCTTGAATGGCCGCGCCGGCTGCAGGACCATTGCCTTGCTGCTCGTCGCGATTCTGCGCGCCAGCATCAGTGTCGGAAGCATTGTTGCCTGGAGGCGGAGCCGTGCCGGAAATGGATACTGTAAGAGAAGAATTTGGCGCGAGGCTGTCGCGGCTATAGAGGTTCATGCCCTGCTCTTGCCCGCCGGCCTGCAAACCGTCTCCCGCGATGAGTACCGAGGGAGGAGCAACGACCACCAGACGCGCGCCGGGGTAAACCGTGGGAAGCTTCACGGACGCGGTGTTGTTGACGTAGGGCAATTCGTACGAAAAACGGACGCCGTTTTCTCCCGGGCGAAAGGCATACGCGACGCTGTACTTGTTCTTGCCGCGGTCGATAGGCGCTTGCACGACCGGCATGCCCGATGGGCCTTGTGCAGCGATCTGTTTCAGGGATGCGCCATCGGGAATCGCAAAATCGAAATTGCCGTCAGCGCGAAAATAAGCTTGCGCGGGCTGCGATTCATTTTTGATGGCGTATTCTTCGCCCACTTCGAGATTGGCGCCGTTAGGCTGGAAAATCACGAAGTGCGTGTTGACAGAGATCGTTTTGGGATCGCGAGACGGATCGAACACATCGACCTGAATATCATTTCGGCCCGGCGGCAAAGGCTGATGAAAATTGATCCCCTTGTAGACGGCGCGGACGAGCATGGGCTGCGCGCCAATGGAAGGATAGTCAAAGGTGAACTGGCCTTGCGCGTCCGTCTTGGAGTTGAGAACAGGCTGCATGCCGCCCTGCAACTGGATAAGAACGACCTCGATATCCGCGGCGGGCTTGCCAGTGGTGCCGTTTTTAACGGTGCCGTGGACCGTGGCGCCGAAGACCGAGGAGAACGGCATCAGCAAACAAACCACGAGCGCCAAATGCGAAATGCGGCGAGGCTTCACTGGGCACCTCGGTCGGAGGCTACCGGTTTGATGGCTCGGGGCCGGCGCACTTGCGATTCCGTGATCTGCTCGATTTCCGCCAGCGTAAGTGCTGCGTCATTTTCCAGAGTGGTTTTCATCGCTTCGTAATCATTTTCGGCGTATTTCCCCGAGCGAAACTCGAAACGCAGGTCGCGAAGATTATCGTAGATCGTGTCGCGGCGCTCGAGCAATTGGTCGAGCTTCGAGCGGCGCGGAGCGAGATCGGAGGCATCGGGCTGAATGAAAAAGATGAAAAGGCCGGAGGCAAGCGCCAGCGCGAGGCACGCGCCAATGACGGCCCAATCCGCGGAAGTAATCAAGAAAGCAGCAAGGGATGCGGTGATCGTCAAGATCAATCCTCAGTGTCGCGGGCGGCTTGCGCACGCGCGCGCTCCAGGAGTTCGGATGAAATTTGTGGAGCATGCCCGGCAACTGCGAGCGCAGGTCCTGGGGAGGGTTGCTTCCGCCAGCGGGAGATAACGAACAAGACCAGCACGAAACCGCCGATCAACGCGAGCGCGGGAATCCACCAGGCAACTCGGCCGAATCCGCTGTGAGGGGGTTCGGTGAGCACGGCTTGCCCATATTCCTGGACGAACGATTGCACAATGAGGTCGTCGGAATTTCCCTGCGCGATGCGCTCGTCGATTTTTTTCAACATGGCGAGCGCGGTTTCGCAGGGGCCGGAAAATGCGCCGCCAACGTGATAGCAACCGCCGGCGGAATCGTTGCATCCACCGCACATGCAGCGCACCTTATTTCCAAGTTGGTGGGTGTGATCGGGCTGCTGCGTATCGCCAAACGCGGACATCATTGGCAGAGCGCCGGCAAAGCACAAGGCGAGAGGGAGAATGAGAAAAACGGGCTTGCGTATTTTTGGTGGCTTAGTCATGGCCTTCTTTGAAGGTGACGGAAGGCGTCATGCCGTGAACGAGCGGCTCAGGCGCAGGTTGTTGCGCCCCGGACAAAACCAGGACGGCGCGCCGGTTGGGCAGCAAGGCGACTATGGTGCCGAACACAACGATGACTCCACCGAACCAGATCCACTTCACCAGGGGATTTAGGTAGGCGTGAATTACGGGCAGCTTGGTGTCCGGACTCTGGCCTGCATAAACCACATACAGATCTTCACGGAGCGTCGAATAGATGGCCACCATCGTTCCTGTTTCGCCGTTGGTCTCGAAGATACGGCGTTCGGGATAGAGCATCATCAGCGGCTTGTTGTCGACAAAGACTTCCACGTTCAAGCGAAGGCCGGTGTAGTTGGCTTCGGGCTTACTGTCGTAGCTCTGGAGGACGAGCTTGTACTTCCCCAGCTGCATCGATCCGCCGGGCTGCAATTCTTTCTGTACGTTTTGGTTGAAGGCTGCGCCTGCCAAGCCGATAAACACCAGCACCATGCCCATGTGGACGATGTAGCCACCGTAGCGACGCGTGTTGCGCATAGTCAGCTCGATGGCGGACGTGATGTAGGAAGCGCCGGAGCGGACGCGGATGACTTTTGCCCCGCGATAAAATTCCATGAGAATGGTGGCGGCCACGAAGAAGCAGAGAGCGAAGCAGATGAGCGAGTAAATCTCCCGGTAGCCCAGCACGAAGATGATGGCGCCGCCGATGACACCTATGATCAGCGGCCACGCAAAATTGCGTTTCAAGCTTTCCACGGAAGTCTTTCGCCAGGCGAGGAGCGGTCCAACGCCGGTCAGGAAAAGCAGGAGCAGGCCGATCGGAATGTTGACCTTATTAAAGAACGGCGCTCCGACGCTGATTTTGGAGCCGGAGAGCGCTTCCGAGATTACCGGGAAAAGCGTGCCGGAAAGAACGGCGATGCAGGAAACAAGCAGAATCAAGTTGTTGAAAAGGAAGCTGGACTCGCGGGAAACGATAGAGTCGAGTTGGTTTTCACTCTTCAAGTAGTCGCGATTTTTGAGATACGCAACAAGGCAAACGGAGAGAATGACGATGAGAAAGCCCACGAACCAGCTGCCGATGCTCGATTGGGCAAACGCGTGGACGGAGCTGACGACTCCGCTGCGTGTTAAGAAAGTGCCGAGGATACATAAAATAAAAGTGGAGAACACCAGCCAGACGTTCCAGACTTTCATCATGCCGCGCTTTTCTTGCATCATCACGGAGTGCAGAAACGCAGTGCCCGTCAGCCAAGGCAGCAACGAGGCGTTTTCCACGGGGTCCCAGCCCCAGTAGCCGCCCCATCCGAGGACGGCGTAAGCCCAGTGAGCGCCGAGCAGAATGCCGGCAGTCTGGAAGCACCAGGCGATCATGGTCCACTTGCGGGTAAGGTGAATCCACTTCTCACCCGGATATCTCGCTAGCAGCGCGGCCAGGGCAAACGCGAATGGAATCGTGAAACCCGTGTAGCCAGAATAAAGGTTCGGTGGATGGATCACCATCTCCGGGTATTGAAGCAGCGGAGTCAGACCATTGCCGTCGGCACGGGCGACGAAATCCATTGCGCCATTGGCGCCAGGAACGGCAAGCGCTTTAAACGGGCTGGCGATGAAATTGTTGAGCGTCAGAAAGAAAATCTGAACACCGGCCAGAATCACTCCCACATACGGCATCAGTTCGCCGTTTTTGTTGCGGTAGGCGATCAGGACAGAGAAAACATAAATGGAAAGAAGGAAGCTCCAAAAGAGCAGCGATCCTTCCTGGCCAGCCCAAAGAGCGGCCACTTTATAAAATGTGGCAAGCGCGCGATTGCTGTGAGCAACGACATAGGCGGCGGAAAAATTATCGCTGAAGAAGAGATACTCGAGGCTGAAAGTGGCGATGAAAATCAGGCAGCAAGTGGCGATGCCCGCTTGCCGAGTGCTCTTAACCAGAAGCGGATGTCGCGTGATAATTGCGGCGATCCCGCCTCCGAATGCATAGACTGCACAGATGAACGCTAGGATTAGAGCGAACGAACCGAATACATCCACAGGGACTCCGCCGATCCCCCGGCCAAGCCGGGCCCCTTGCCTTCTTCTTTACTTAGTCGCAGCGGTCGAAGTGGCAACGGTTCCCCCTGGAGCCGCTTCGTACTTCGACGCGCACTTCGCCTGCACAACTTCGGCGACAAAACGTCCATCCGTCGGACGGCCCTCGACCAACGCTTGCGACTTGTCCACGAAGGTGTCTGGCAACGGGTCACTGCCAACATAGCTCACGGGGAGCGACTTCCCTTCCCCTTCGAGCACGAAATCAACGCGGCCGGTGAAGTGGCGAATGCTGCCCGGCGCGACCGTCCCGCCGACACGCATGCGGTGAGTCAGCTCATTGCCTTGAAGGGTCTGGAGTTCCGCAATGGTGTGATAGTAAGTCTTGCTCTCACCATAGCCGAGCCAAGCTAAGCAAGCCAAGGCTACTACGATGACTCCAATTCCGACGCCAAATTTCGCTTGTTTCTTCACGCGGTAACTCCTGTTCCTGCCCTGCGATAACCAGTTTTTGATTCTATCACAGCCAGCAACATCGCAAGCTGGCTGAAGGCCAGTCCCTAGCCTGAACTAATGGACCATCCCGCGCTGTGCGCTAGGTCACATACCAGCGGCAGCCATTCCTAAGGCTTGGCGCAAGTGGTGCATCACGCGCGAGGCATCGACGGCGTCAAGAGCAAAGGGTTTGCCATCGTCCAGGATCAGCGGGCATCCCAACTCGGCATCTGAGAGTCGGGCAACCACCGGTGCCAATGATTCCGAAATCAGAACGACGCGCTTGGGTTTCAGCGAGCGGCGAATGCGCGTGACGACTTGTGGAAGGCGCTTCAGGAACAGGTCCTCGAGCGGTTGTTGCTCGCCCTGGCCCGTTTCTAGAGGGCATTCCAGGAGGTGTGTCAGCAGGAATCCACCCCTCTGAAACTCGCTCAAGACGACTTCAGCGGACTTGCTGGTCGTGCAGATCCCGACGGCTTCCAATAATCGGCCAGCCTCGCCTTTGAACTGCGCGGCGTACAAGAAATCTTCGTCCGCCTGAGGAGAGACACCAGCCAACAGAAGTGTGCCAATGTGAACCGGGCGGTATCGGGTTGTCCACTCCAGGCGCTGGAGCCGTCGCGCAATGTGTTCGGGGGAGGCGGATTGACCGCAGCCATCGCAAGCCAGGACATTCGTGGGCATAGTTTGCTAGAAGGAATCGTAGTCCAGCAGAGGAGGGAGTGCAAACCCAGAAAAGGCGCGTTCGCTATAATTTAGCGGTCTTCGGCCAGGTGCAGTACGACGACGACGGCTGTGCGCCGGGGATGGTTCTTTGGGTTTTGGCGTCGCACAACCGCCGTCGTTCGCTGATACGTGTACCTTGGTTTGCAAACCCATAGCGGGCGCAAAAGTTGCGCGGAGAGAGAAGCTTTTTGCTGTCAAGGAATGCGGAAACTAGGAAGAAACCGCGGCGTCAGCTGGAAGTTTGGAGCGGAGGCACCACTTCAGCTCCTGGCTTAACTCGGTGATTTCCATTCCTGGCATAACAATGAACTTACAGCTCAGCATTTCGCGAGGCTCATCGTCATCCGGCAACTGGCAGGAAACGCGGCAATACTGACAATCCTGATTCCAACAAAAACGCCCGTACGGAATCGTTTCCGGGCTAATAAACTGGAAGCAGCGCAGAAGCGAATTGCGCTCCGGCACCTGGAATTTCTTGCCCATCACAGTGATTTCCACGAGCTTTTCATAGGGGCGAAACGGTTCCGACATAAATAAGTCCTGTCCTCCGTGGACGGGCCGACCAGAAAGTGCGGAAGTTGCCCCGAGACGGATCACTCTGATGGTTGCTCAACCAGAGTAGACCGCGACCGAGCGTGCGACAACGATTGGTCTTGCCCGCGTTGCGAATGTGCTAAGGGGTGGCCCCAGGACTACGGGAAGACAAATATCGGTGTTTTAGTTGCCAAAATCGAAGAATTGGCCCATCTTGCGAAACTTCTCGTAGCGCGCTTCGAGCAAATCCTTCGTTGATTGCTGCGACACGGCCACCAATTCGCGGTCCAGCACTTCTCCCAGAAGCTGGGCGGCGCCTTCGGGATCGACGTGCGCGCCGCCTTCGGGTTCGGGAACGATTTCATCGACAATGCCGAGTTCCCTCAGGTCTTTCGCGGTGATTTTCAGTGCGGTTGCGGCGGTCTCCGCTTTCGAGGCGTCGCGCCACATGATGGCGGCGCAGCCTTCGGGCGAAATCACGGAATAGAAGCTGTTCTCCAAAATGTTGACGTAATCGCCGACGGCAATAGCCAACGCTCCGCCGGAGCCGCCTTCGCCGGTCACGGTAACGATGATCGGAACAGGTAGGCGGGCCATCTCGCGCAGATTTCGAGCAATCGCTTCGGCTTGTCCGCGCTCCTCCGCATCAATGCCGGGATAAGCGCCGGGAGTGTCAATTAGAGTGAAGATCGGGCGGCCAAACTTCGCAGCCAGTTGCATGACGCGGAGGGCTTTGCGGTAGCCCTCGGGCTTGGGCTGGCCGAAATTGCGAATAAGCCTCTGTTTGGTGTCGCGGCCTTTTTGGTGGCCAATGATCGCAACGGGGCGCCCATGGAACTTCGCAATCCCGGTAATGAGCGCTTTGTCGTCGCCGTAGCCACGATCGCCGTGCAACTCGATAAAATCGGTGAACAGCATCCCGATATAGTCGAGCGTGTAGGGGCGCTGCGTGTGCCGTGCGATTTGCGCGCGCTGCCAAGGGCCGAGGTGGCTATAAAATTCCTTGCGCAGCTCTGCAACCTGCTGACGGATGCGCTCGAGCTCCGCGTCGGCTTCGCGGTCGCCGGCGAGTTGACGTAGTTCCTCCACGTCCTTTTCGAGACGCTCGATTTCACTCTGGCGGTCGGCCTGCGCGGCCGGGCCTTTTGCTTTGTCCTTGGACTTCATCACATCACCATGTCGATCGACTGTTCGCCAAAGGATTCCCGAATCGCGGCAATAAGTTCCGGGCAGGCGCGGACGCGCTGTTCCACCTGGAGGGTTGCCATTGCGCCATTTGGATTGGAGAGATCAAGAGAGACCGGGCTCGATCCGCGATAGGAGGTGAGAATTTCCTCGAGGCGCTCGAGCAAATCATCGTTCAACTCATCCAGTTTCATGCGGATGCGAAGGGCTGAAGTAGGCCGTTCCGCAAGATCACCAAGCCGTGCGGCTTCTTGTAGTGAGAGGCGAGTGCCTGCTTCCTCGACCTGGACGCGTACTTTCAACAAGAGCGGCGTGCCGGCTTTGAGAGTCTGCTCATGCCGCGCAAAGCTTTCCGGAAACGTCAGCAATTCCTGGACGCCGGTCATGTCCTGGATCGTGAAGATGGCCCAGCGCGCTCCTTTCTTGGAGCGCATGGGCCGCGTTCCCACAATGAGCACTGCGACGGTGATCTCTTTGCCGTTGCGCTGGCCTTCGATCTGGTCGAGCGAAACGCATTTCAATTCCTGCAAGCGCGAGGCGTATTTTGCGAGCGGGTGGCCGGAGACGTAAAAGCCGAGCATGGCATATTCGCTGGCGAGCCGCTCTGCTTCGCTCCACGGTTCGGCTGGATGCAATTCAAATGTGATTGCTGCGGGAGCCGCGGAATTGCCACCGAACAGACCATGCTGTCCGGATTCGCGAATCCGCGTAGCGCGCTGCACGGCGGCCAAGGCATCGTCAACGGAGACGAGCATGGACTCGCGAGGTCCGAGCGAATCTAGCGCGCCGGACTTGATCAGGCTCTCGAATACACGCTTATTCAGGAAGCGCGCTTCGATGCGCTCGCACAAATCGTAGAGCGATGTGAATTCTCCCGCGCTGAGTCGAGATTCGCGGATGGCTTTTGCCGTGTTTTCGCCGACGTTCTTGATGGCGGCCATCCCAAAGCGAATGGATTCACCAACCGGCGTGAAATAGAGATCGCTCTCGTTCACGTCGGGCGGCAGAATCGAAATGCTCATGCCACGCGCTTCGTTAATATACTTCACCGCCTTTTCGGCATTGCCCGTTTCGGAGGTCAGCAACGCAGCCATGAATTCCACGGGAAAATGCGTTTTCAAATACGCGGTCTGATACGCGAGCAACGCGTAAGCGCAAGAGTGGGATTTGTTGAAGCCGTACCCGGCAAATTCCTCCATCAAATCAAAAATACCTGTCGCCTTCTTCTCAGGGATTTTGTTCGCCAGGCAGCCGGCAATGAACTTGGCGCGTTGCGCTGCCATCTCTTCCTTCTTCTTCTTTCCCATGGCGCGGCGAAGAATGTCAGCTTCACCGAGCGAAAAACTCGCCAAAAGGTTGGCGATTTGCATCACTTGTTCCTGGTACAGGATGACGCCGTAGGTTTCTTCGAGAATGCCTTTGAGTTGGGGGAGTTCGTACGTGACTTTGGTTTTTCCCTGCTTGCGGCCGATGAAGTCGTCGATCATGCCCCCCTGAATCGGGCCGGGACGGTAGAGCGCGTTAAGAGCGGTGAGGTCTTCGATGCGCGAAGGTTGGTAGCGGCGCAAGATATCGCGCATGCCGTGCGATTCAAACTGGAAGATGGCGGTAGTGTCGCCGCGAGAAAAGAGCTTGTAGGTCGCTTCGTCCTCCAGCGTCAAATTGTCGATATCGACTTTTACGCCGCGATTCATTTCGATCGTGCGCACGGTGTCCTGCAGGACGGTCAGGGTCGTCAGGCCGAGGAAGTCCATCTTCAGCAGGCCGATGCGCTCGAGCGCGTTCATGTCATATTGCGTCGTGATTTCATCCCGGTTCGTTTTGTAAACCGGGACAACGTCCGTCAGCGGCCTCGGTGAAATCACTACGCCGGCGGCATGGGTCGAGGCGTGCCGCGCCAGACCTTCCAGACGCAGCGCCACTGCCATTAGATCTTTCAGCTTCTCGTCACTGTTAATCGCGGATTTGAGTTGCGGCGCCTCGGCGAGAGCGGTTTCCAGATCGATGCCGAGAGTGGTGGGAATGAGTTTCGCGAGCCGATCCACTTCGCCGTACGGAATGTCCATCGCGCGGCCCACGTCCTTGACGGCCGCTTTTGCGGCCATCGTGCCGAAGGTGATGATCTGCGCCACGTTCTCTCGCCCGTATTTCTGCGTGACGTACTCGATCACTTCGCCGCGCCGCCTCATGCAAAAGTCGATGTCGATATCAGGAAGCGAGACGCGCTCTGGGTTCAGAAAACGTTCGAAGAGCAAGTTGTACTGCAAGGGATCGACGTCCGTAATGCGCAGCGCGTAGCTGACCAGACTGCCTGCTGCCGAGCCACGGCCAGGGCCGACGGGAACTTCCTGCGCGCGCGCGTAATGTATGAAATCCCAGACGATCAGGAAGTAGCCTTCGTAGCGCATCTTCTTGATCATTTCGATTTCGGAGGTCAGGCGCTTCTCGTAGTCAGCAAGCGAATTATGCAAGAAGCCTTGCTGCGCCAATCGCTCCAGGTATGGCACGCGCGAGGCAAACCCTTCGCGCACGACCTTTTCAAAATAGCTTCCGGCGTTGTGGCCTTCGGGGACTTTGAATTCGGGAAATGGATTCGGGATGCGTTCGATTTTGACGTTGCAACGCGCTGCGATATCCACCGTCCGGCTTAGTGCGTCCGGCAGTTCGCCGAATACCTGGGCCATCTCCGCCGCCGTTTTAAAGTAGAACTGGTCGGTGGCAAACTTCATGCGATGAGTGTCGCTCATCGTCTTTCCGGTCTGGATGCAGAGCAAGACTTCCTGCGCGTGAGCATCGCCGTGATGCAGATAGTGGCAATCGTTCGTGGCGACCAGAGGAATGCCTGTCTCTTTGGAAAGGCGGACGAGTTCCCGATTTACGCCCTGTTCGATTTCGAGACCTTGGTCCTGAATCTCCAGGAAGAAATTACCTTTGCCAAAGACGTCGCGCAGGCGGTAAGCATTTTCGCGGGCCTGGTCGAACTTTTCGTCGACTACCGCTTCCGTCACTGCACCCCGCAAGCACGCGGAGAGAGCAATCAGTCCCTTACTGTGCTTTGCCAGGAGGTCGTAGTCGATTCTCGGCCGGTAGTAGAAGCCTTCCAGAAAACCGGAAGAAACCAGTTTAATTAAATTGTGATAGCCCTCAAGCGATTCGCAGAGGAGCACCAAGTGATTGCTACCGCGAATGCCCGGTTCCGCTTCGCCGCGGTCAGGTCCATTAGCCCCGTTTGCCTTTTCACCGCGATCGTGGCGGCTGCCCTTCGCCACATAGACTTCACAACCAATGATGGGCTTGACGTCGCGCTTGCTGGCTTCGTTGAAAAAATTGGCGGCGGCAAATAAATTCCCATGGTCGGTGATGGCCACTGCCGGCATTTTCTGCCGGGACGCTTCGTCGAGCAGCTCGGACGTTTCGCACGCGCCGTCCAGCAAACTGAAATCCGTGTGAACGTGTAGGTGAACAAACTGCGGCTGGCCCATGGATCTCGATTCTAGAACTCTCGCGCGGGAATTGCGAATCGCATTTTCGCGTTTTTCACAGGCGAGTCATTCTTGCTTGTTGACTATTTCCGGCCGCTGCTCTTCTTGCTTGCCGCAGCGTGTCTCGCCTGCTCTTTGGCAGCCTTATGTTTTGCGGCTTGCTTCAACATCACCGGGTGGTTCTTGTGTGATTGCCCGGTCACGGCCTTGGCCGGAATGGCTTTTGCTGCTGCGCCTTTGTCAGGAGTGGCCGGGGCTCCGGCTGGCGCCGCCTGTTTCTCGCCACTTTTCGGCGGTTTCTTTTCCTTTTCCTTCTTCTTCGGCTGCTCCTTGATGCCAGACAATTTGCGCAGGATCTTCACGCGCTCTTCAGGCGTCTTTCCGCGACCGGTCAATTGCATTCCGAAAACCTGGTCCACGATGGCATCGAACTTTGCGCCGCGGGCAAAGCCCAAAGCTTCCAGTTCGTTCGCCACCATTGGCAATGCCGCGCGAATTGGCCGCCACTTGTGCAGATAGGCGCGGATCTTCGAGAGCGCCGCTGAATTGGTCGATTCCGCAAGCAGGTATGCCAGACGCTCCACAGGAAGCTTTTCCAGGAACTTGTAAGCATCTGCCGGTGCATTGAGCTTGCGTCCGATCAATTCCTTCTGGTCGGCAAGCACCTCCTCCTCGAAGTTCAATATGGCGTCCGCTTCCGCAGAACGGAAGCCAGCCTTGGAGAGAATGCCGCTTTGTTCTCTGTCCTTGAGCCGACCGAGGACCGCCAGCATCATCGGCGTAGCAAGCTTTGGACGAACCCCGGCGGTGAACAAATCCTCTCGAACCTTCATTAAACTCGCGATAGCGTCGTAGTTCGGATGCCGCTTAGCGAGCACAGGGCTAATGGCTTCGAGCAGGTCGTGCTCCTCCCACTCTTTCAGAACCACGGCGGGGCGTTCTTCGCGAGCCACGGCCCGCAATTCAGCGCCAGCGTCTTCTGGCGCAATGGTGTGGTGCAAATCGCGTTCGATCGCCAAGTCAAACCATTCTTGCGTCCGAGCTTCGACCTTGAATCCCATGCGAGCGGCGAAGCGCAAGACACGGAGGAGCCGCACAGGCTGATTCGTAAAGCTGTGGATGGTTAGCGCGCGCACCTCGGCGCGTTCAATGTCGGAGAGTCCGTTCGTGGGATCCAGCAGGAGGCCCCGAGACGCTGGGTTCAGCGAGATGGCGATGGCGTTAAGCGAAAAATCACGGCGCCGCAAATCCTCCATGATAGTCGACCAACGGATCTCCGGCCGAGTTCCCGGGCGCACATAGTGGTCGTCGCGCGCAGCGGAAATGCTGCCGTCACAGTCACCAGCGAAAAGAATTTCGACCTGCCGCAGCTTTTCATCCTCGGAGAGGATCTTCGCGCCGCCTTTCTCCAGTTCACGGGCAATTTTCGAGGGGTTTCCTTCGACCGTGAAATCGAGATCGCGCAGCGAAGCTCCCGTGACCAGGTCGCGCACCGTTCCGCCGGTCAGGTACACGTTAAATCCCATGGCGGCAGAGAGCTCCTGCACGCGCATCATGGCCGCTCGCTGCTCGGGAGACAGCCGGCTTTCCAGCAAAAACATATAATCTGGCATCGCACTCCTTCACGTTCTGGATGCCCGCGCTGACCGCCGCGGAGGCAACCGCAATCGGGTCCCAGGGCCTCCGCGCATCAAGCGCGCGGGTGATGCGCCTTATAAATCTGTTTCAACCGCTCTTCCACTACATGCGTATAGATTTGGGTCGTGGAAATGTCCGCGTGGCCAAGCATGAGCTGTACCGACCTCAAGTCGGCGCCGCGCTCCAGCAAGTGCGTCGCGAAACTGTGGCGCAGCATGTGTGGCGTAAGAGCGACGCGTAAACCCGCGCGACGTCCGTACGCCGAGAGAATCTTCCACACGCCTACTCTGCTGAGCGAGTTGCCGTTCCGGTTCACGAACAGCGACTGGCTCGAGACACCTTTTCCCAAAAGTTTTGGCCGCGCGTCGCGAAGATACTTCTCGACAAGACCCAGAGCCTTGCGTCCTGCGGGAACGATCCGCTCTTTATCGCCCTTGCCGATGCAGCGGATGCAGCCGACTTTGGCGTCGAGGTCCGTCACGCGCAGTCCGATCAATTCGGAGACGCGCAAGCCGGTCGAATAAAGCACCTCCAGCATGGCGCGGTCCCGCAGACCCAAAGCCGTCTTGGCATCCGGTTGGGCCAGCAGACGATCTACTTCTTCCAGCTTGAGATAGCCCGGCAGAGTACGCCGAATCTTTGGCGATTCCAGATTCAGGGATGGGTCCACTTTGATCAACTCTTGTATCTGTGCGAAGCGGAAAAAATTCCGAAGAGAGACCAATTGCCGCGCCACGGTCCGGCTCTCCAGCTTTTCCCGGTATAGGCCTGCTAGAAAGTCCACGAGATCGTCCCGGCTCACAGTTTCCACGGTAAGCTTGCGTTTCTGCACGAACACGTTGAATTTCGCCAAATCGCGCTGGTAGGCGGCGACAGTATTGGAGGAAAGCCCCTTCTCCACCCTTACATGGGTCAGGAACAACGCGATGGCGGGAGTCATTTCCATCAGCTATCCCCGAACCCATCGCCGGCACCGGCGCGGCGACGCGTGGCAATGCCGTAGACTTCCTGGATCTCGTGGCAGCGGAAAAGCCAAGCGAGTCCCAGATAAAGCACCGTGGCTCCGGCGATCAGTCCCGAAAACACCAAGAGCTGTATCAGGAAGCGAGAATGCATTGTAAACGCCGTATATTTGTTTCCGAACCAGCACGCTACGCCCATCAGGCTCGCGCAGAAAGAGGTCTTTGCGAACGATCGCAAGATCTCCATCGTCCCCATCGACCCATAACGCAGGCGGAAAATAATGAAAAGCGCGAAGAAATCAAAGAAGCAGGCGATGGCGGTCGCCAGGGCGGGACCACCGTTCCTCACCCTGTTGAAGAAAAACTGCATAAAGACGATGTTGAGCACCACGTTGATGATCAAGGAGATGGAGGCGACAATCACCGGCGTTTTTGTATCCGACGTGGAGTAGAAAGCCGGGACCACCAGCTTCACACTGGCCAGTGCCGGCAAACCAATGGCGTAGTACAGTAGCGCTCGGGCAGTCAATTTCGTGGAATTCGCGTCGAATTGTCCGTGTTGGAACAGCACTCGAACAATCGGCTCGCGCAGGATCATTAGACCCAGTGCCGCTGGCACGGTAATGAAAGCCACGATCCGCACGGCAAAGGCGAGGGTCTTCTTAAGCGATTCGTAGTCTTTCGCCGCCGCCTGATGAGACATCATCGGCAGAATGGCCGTCGCCACGGCGATTGCGTAACCGCCAAGAACCAACTCCATTGTACGGTCCGCAATCGTAAGCGCCGCCAAACTTCCAATTGGCATGATCAGGGCTGTCGCAAATCGCGTATCAACGAAAAGGTTGATCTGCCCAATACCTATGCCGAACAACCGGGGAATCATCAATCGCGCGACGTTTCTGATCCCCGGATGCGAAAAAGAAATCCCAAAACTAAACCTCATGCCTTTTTGCACGAGGAGCGGCACCTGGATCAGAAACTGCAGCACTCCTCCCACGAGGACTCCCACAACAATCGCCGTAGCTGCGTCTTTGAAATGGCTCCGAACAACCGCGAAGGTGAAAAAGATGGTGGCCAGGTTCAGGAAGACCGGAGTGGCCGCGGGCAAGCCGAAGACATGGAAGCAGTTCAGGATTCCCATCGCCAGCGCAGCTAGCGCGATGAAAAAGAGATAGGGAAAGACGATCCGGTTAAGCTGTGTAGCTTGGTCTTCGGCAATGTTTTTTCCAGCAAAGAAGTGCACCACCGAAGGAGAAAAGACCATTCCCAGGACTGTAATGACAGCCACTACAAGGGCTAGTGTCCAGAAGAGCCGGTTCGCAAATTCCCAAACCTCTTCCTTGGTCTTCTCCCTCATGTACGTTGTGAAGACGGGGATAAACGAGGCCGTCATGGAACCTTCGGCAACCAAACGGCGGAAGAGGTTGGGGATTCGATAGGCCAGGTTGTAAGCGTCGGCGGCGGCGGTGGTTCCAAGGAGGAGGGCAATGCGCTGCTCACGTACGTAGCCGAGAACTCGACTTACGATAGTAACCAGGGAGATGATCGAGGCCGATTTGAGGATATGCTTTTTATCGGTCAACGGCCGGCGCTCCGGGGCCTAACCCTAATGAAAACAATAAGTTGACAGGCAAAACGCGCTTAACATAACATACATCTTGATTATTCGCAAATTTCGGCCATCCCGTTCTTTTACGAACTGATTTCTTTGAAAAACAGAGCCCCAGCCTCTACTCACAAGAAAGTCGTCATTGTTCTCGCCGACAAAAAGCCGGTACGCGGCTATTTGAACCCCACTCGGCTTGGCCAAGCCGATCCTATCGACCTGCTCACGCCGGACGGCGAACATCAGGAGATTCCCCTCGGCAGGGTGCGTTCGATCTATTTCGTTCGCGAATTCTCGGATGACTTTGAGCCGGAGCGGAAAGCGTTCCTCAGCCGTCCGAAGCTGGATGGGTTGTGGGTCCGCCTTCGCTACAGCGACGGGGACACTATCGAAGGCGTGGTCCCCAATGACTTGCTCTCTCTGCTCGACAACGGCATCCAGATCACGCCGCCCGATTTGAATTCCTCCACCGACCGCATTTTCATCCCCCGCTCTGCGCTGACGGAGCTGACTGTGCTTGGCGTCGTAGGAATCGCGCGCCGCAAACCTGCCGCTGCCGCTGTAAGCCAGCCTCGCCTTTTTAACGAATAACTTCGCACGGCTGTACTTCCCTCTCTGCGCTGTGCGAGACTCGCACTCAGCATCCAGGAGCGATCGCTATGCCAATGAACCTCTCGGAAATTGCCCAAAAGCTCGGTTGCCGTCTTGACGGCAATGGCGAGACACTCATTCACGGCATCGCGGGAATCGAGCATGCCGAACCAGGGCAGATCAGTTTTCTAGCCAACCGCCGCTACTTCCCTCTTCTGAAGACCACGCGCGCCTCGGCAGTGCTCGTTGAAGATGGCATCAACATAGAACGCGATGCCAGTCTGCCTCGACTGACTGCGTTGCGCACACCAAATCCCTATCTGGCGTTCGCTCATGCTATCGAGCTTTTCTATCAGGCTCCCAAGTACAAGCCTGGATTCCACCCAACGGCGCTCATCGCCAAGTCCGCCAAGATCGGCGTTGGGGCTCACATCGGACCCTATTGCGTCGTGGGAGAAGATGTACAGATCGGGCGCAACGCCGTCCTGCACAGTTTCGTTTCCATCTACCAGGGAGCGCGGATCGGCGATGATTTTTTCGCGCACTCTCACGCCGTGGTTCGCGAATTCTGCGAAATCGGAAACCGCGTCATCTTGCAAAACGGGGCAATCATTGGTGGCGACGGCCTGGGCTTCGCCAAGCAGAAAGACGGCACATGGTACAAAATGCAACAGTCCGGCCCCGCGGTTCTCGAAGATGACGTCGAGGTGCAATCTAATGCGTGCGTTGATCGCGCCACCGTCGGCGAGACGCGCATCGGCCACGGCACCAAGCTGGATGATCTTGTTCTGGTGGGGCATGCCTCTCATGTCGGCGCCAACACGATGCTTTGCGGTCAGGTTGGCCTGGCAGGATCTACAAAGGTTGGCGATGGCTGCATTCTCGCCGGCCAAGTTGGCACGGCCGGTCACCTCAGCATAGGCGACGGCTCTGTCCTCACCGCGAAGAGCGGCATTCCCAACGATGTTCCGTCTCGGTCCATGTTTTCCGGATATCCAGCCGTCGACAATCGTCAGTGGCTCAAAACGGTGGCGGCACTCAATCGCCTTCCAGAATTGCAAAAGCGCGTGCGCGAATTAGAGGCCGAATTGGAAAGACTCGGTGGCCACCCGCGCACACCACCCAACCGCTGATTGTTAGGTGGCACCTGGAAAGCCCGGAGGACGTTGATCCGGCGGCAAGCCTGCCGCCATTGCGTTATGCACTGCCTGGTTCAAAGCGTCGCGTTCCTCGAGTAAATACTTCGCTGCATCAATCGGCTCGAGAAACTCGACGAGAATCTCGCCAGGTTGAATCTTCAGCGAGCGCTTTGCCATGATTCTGTGCGCGCCGGAGCACAACACCGGGACGATCGGAACAGCCGCTTTAATCGCCAATACAAACGCGCCCTTTTTGAACTCCTGCAATCGTCCATCGGGGCTGCGGGTTCCTTCCGGATAGATCAGAAACGACTGCCCTGCCCGCATCGCCTCCGCCGCTTTTTCTACGCTCGCGATCGCTGATTCGCGATCGGCCCGGTTCACTGGAATAAATCGCGCTAGCGTGAACGCCTGCCCCACAATCGGCCATTTGAACAAAGACTCTTTTAGCAAAACCGCAATGCGTCTCGGAATCGCCCCCACCACGGCTGGAGCATCTGCCGAACTCGTGTGGTTGGCGACAAATAGGCAGACTCCTGATGGTATGTTCGCCTTGCCCTCTACGCGCACCCTCACGCCTACCGCCCTCACAAAAAACATCACACCTTTAAGCCCCGCCCAATACAGCGGATCGATGTGCCGAGTTACAAGCGTATAGAGCAGTAGCGGTGGCCCAAGTATCAGGATGTAAAGGGAAAGGAAGACGGCGATGAAAACCATCCGAATCATGCAATAGGCAAAACCCTCTCGAACACGGCTCTCACGGTCTAGATGAACCTAGCGTCCCGAGTCGCTTCATTGCGGCGCCACCGTTTGCGTGGCTCCGTGAAGCAAACCTTCCCGGATATGCCGCGCTTTTTCACTTGCATGGGAGTCTTCGGCAACCTGATAAAGCAGCTCCTTCTCTTCTCCCAACTTGAACTCCAATGATCGTTCCTTCTCATCACGACGAATACGTGCCTTCACCGGCTCGCCCGGCTGCCTCTCGCGCACCCAACGCGCCAGTGAACGCGGGACGTCTCCTTCGTTCCAACTTAAAATGACGTCTCCAGGGCGCAAGCCTGCCCCATCAGCGGAACTTCCATCATCCACGCTGCCCACCGTCACAGTCCCGCCCGAGTCTCGCTCTGCAGAAAATCCAAGCAGTGCCCTTTTGTGTTCGATAGTTCGCAGATCGAGACCGGCCAATGCGAGCACCTGCTTATAGGGGAGTGGATCTGCCGCAGCAACATAGTCGCGAAAGAACTCTTCGAACGAACCGACCGCTGTTTTCTCAGCTTCAAGACGTATGTCAAGGCTGTCGCGGTAAGTCTTCCCTTGTTTGGCAAAATCTGTGTTCAAGCCTCGCAGAACGTCGTCCAGGCTCTTTGCGTTGTTTGTACGGTCGCGAATCAGGATGTCGAGCAAGTCTCCCAAGACCTGCCCTTTTGTATAGTAGGAAACACTGTCGTCCGGGCCGTTGTAGAGCGGGTATTTTTCCAGCCACGCATCGAGGCTTGATTGTTCGGCGCTCTGCCAGCGATTCGCGGGCCGCGCCTCCAGTTCGCTAATCTGCTCCCCGAGGTCCGCGTAAAATCGTTCCTTATTCCAAATACCGCTTCGCACTAAGGTGTAGGCGCCGTACGTGCTCGTTACCCCCTCGGCAAACCAGAGAGCGCGCGTGTATTGCTCTTTTGCGTAGTCCACTGGCTCCAGCGTTGCCGGGCGGATTCGCTTTACATTCCACAGATGAAAAAATTCGTGCGCCGCGACTCCTGCAAGATATTCGTCCGACGGAATCCCGATTGCAGTCGAATTGGCGTGCTCCATCCCACCGCCGCCTGCCCCCTTGCCGATGTGCAAGATGAATGTGTAATGCTCGAACGGCGCGCCGTCCATCAGCTTGATCTCGTACTCACAGATGCGCTTCAACTCTTCCTCGACGTGCCTCTTCCTCCAGCCATCACCGTGAATCACGACGCTGATGCGCGGTAAAATTCCGTCCAGCTCAAACTGTTCGAATTTACCCGCTTCAATCGGCGCATCGACTAGCGGGTCGTAGCTCTTAGCATCAAACGCAAAGCTTCGTGCCCCTGCCGTGGATTCTTCGCCAGTAAAGTCCGCGCTCGCGGCTTTCCATGAATCCGGGACGTCGGACAGTAATAAGCGCACATCTTCAGAACGACGCGTAGGAACGTAGAAGAGAATCATCGCCGGATTGATGAACGCGTGCTCACCGTTCAATTGCGTCGCAAAAGGTCCCACGTCATCCCAAAACGCCGCGTAGCGAACCGTGATCGTTCCATGTCCCCGAATAAGCCAGGTCTGCTTGTCGATTTTTTGGATCGAAGCCTTGGCATTCCCCTCGAAAGCTTCCACTTGCTGAATGTGGCTGCTGAAATCGCGAATTTGGTACAAGGCATTCCACGCTGGAATTTGAACGATGACTTCGCCGTTCACATCCGGAATCGTCATCGTTACATGAAAAAGATGCTCTTGCAGATGCTTGATCGATACTTCGTACCGAATCGTTGCGCTGCTTGGGGCCACCCCAACGAGCATGCACACCAAGAGCACCGCAGCCGGTGGGATCGTCCGGCCCCGCCACAATTGAAATCTCACCTGGTATTTGCCTCGGAAGAAACCTGCACGGGTTGGCCAAGTTTGGTTAGTAATTTCTCGCACAGTCCATCAAAGCTGCCGTTGGACATGACTAACAGTACATCCCCTGATTCCGCTTCGGCCGACACTAGCTCGGCAATCGCATCGGCGCTGGGAAAAACGCGCGCGCTCTTTCCTAACTCACGCACGCTTTCCGCCACGGCTTCCGGCTCCATTCGATTTTCGTCGCCAAGCTGTTGTGCGCGAAACACTCCAGCCAAAACCACTCGATCCGCAAGTGCAAGCGCAACCGGTAGCGTTTGCTCAAATACTTTCCTGCGCATGGAATTCGAACGTGGCTCAAGGATCGCCCACAAGCGCCTACCCTTCCACCGGGCCCGCGCCGCTTCGATGGTTGCTCGCACCGCAGTCGGGTGATGCGCGAAATCATCTACGACCAGCACTCCGCGCACTTCTCCCTTCACGTCCATGCGGCGCTTTACACTCTGGAAAGTCGCAAGCGCGTTCGTCAAATTCTCCGCGCTAATTCCCCGCCCATGCGCCACGGCCATTGCGGCGATCGCGTTCAAAACGTTGTGACGTCCGCTCGCCGCCAGCGCAAACTCGCCAAAGACCTTACCTTTGTGCGAAACGCGGAAACGCATTCCGCCACCATCTACTGCCAATTCGCTGGCTACCCAATCGTTCCCAGACGAAAAACCATACGTCTCGATAGGACAAAACGCTTTCTCCGCAGCACGCCGCAAAGCCGGCCCAGACTCCTCTGTGTCGCCCCAAATCACAACGCGCCCGCGCCGCGGCACAAGATTCACAAGCCTCCGAAACGCCAGTTCATACGTCTCGAAATCCCGGTAGATATCCGCATGATCGTATTCAAGCGAGGTAACAATCAAATCATCGGGATGGTAGTGAAAAAACTTGGGCCCACGGTCCCAAAACGCCGTTTCGTACTCATCGCCTTCCAGAATAAATTCTTCGCCGCCGCCCAACCCGTAGCTCTTCCCAAAGTTTTCAGCCACTCCGCCGACCAAGAAATTAGGCCGTTTCCCTGCTGTGTGAAAAATCCAGGCCAGCATCGCCGTAGTCGTGGTCTTTCCGTGCGTACCGCTCACAACGATCGAATGCCGCCCAGGCAGAAACACTTCCTCAAGTATCTCCGGCATCGAGCGATACGGAATCTTTCGGTCCAATACTTCTTCCAGCTCAGGATTTCCGCGCGCGATGATATTCCCGACCACCACCAAATCCGGAGCCGGCGTCAAATGCGCTGCATCAAAGGTATGAAAAAACGAGATTCCCAATTTCTCCAACAGCGTGGACGCCGGTGGATACACTCCCGAATCCGATCCCGTCACACGATAACCGTGCTCGCGCAACATTCCGGCCAGCGGCGCCATTGCCGAGCCGCCTATGCCAATCACATGGACATGTTTCGCGTCGCTCATGGCGCAACTGCCGGCTCAATAATCTCCAGCTCCCCTTCTCCCTGAGATTTTAGACGCGCCTTGACGCCGAGGGGCACGGTCAACATTGGCCGGGGTGTATGACCAACCGCCGCGCCATAAACAATCGGCACTCCCAAGGTGCCAAGAATCCTTGAGCAGACATCACGCACTGTCGGGCTTCCAGTCATCAGCGGTCCGCATTCCGGAAATTCGCCAAGAATAATCCCCCGAACGCCCTCAAATTTTCCCGCCTGCTTCAGATGCATCAGCGCTCGGTCCACTTGCCACGGCTTCATCCCGCGGTCCTCGAGCAATAGAATCGATCCGCGCGTCTCCAATTCCCACGATGTGCCAAGCGTCGTCTCTACGAGTGTCATGCAACCGCCAAGCACTCGCCCTTCGGCTTCTCCGCTTACGAGCGACTCGCCTCGCAGCTTTAGACTCCAGCCACCCTCTTTTTTTTCTACTGCGGAAAGCAAGGATTCCTTGTCGTAACCGTTCGCAGCGCCGTCTCCTGCGTCGAGCCCTGCGGCGAGCATGGGTCCATAGAATCCAACCCATGCGTGACGCATCCACAGATAGACCTGGAGCGAAGTCAAATCGCTATATCCCAATATCACCTTGGGTGAACCGGCACCGTCGATCCGAAGATCGTCGAGCATATAAGTCGAACCATATCCGCCGCGAACGGCCACCAGCGCATCCACATCGTCGCGCTCTAGCGCACCTTGAAACTCGCTGCGTCGTGCAGTCACTTCTCCCGCGAAATAGCCCTCCGGTGTAAGGGGAGTCGCATCGGCCACATGGAATCCCAAATGGCGCAACTCGTCGGATCCTGCTACGACCTTCGAAAACTCCGCCGGTGAGGCTGGAGCAAATGGCATCAGTACACTACCGGAATGCAAGGCGCGTGGCTTCCTCACTTCCAGGTCCACAGCTGGTGCCTCCAAATCGCTCGTCCGCGTGCTCATCCGTTTTGCCGCTCCACGGGCATCATCTCGCAGTTCACACCCGGCTTGCACAGCGCTTGGAGAATCTTATCCTGCTGGTGTGTCGTCACTTCCGCATCAAACTGAATTAAATTCTTATCTCCCGCCATGGACACCTGAAAATTATCGATCCCCACTTTAAGGTCGGCAAAAATCCGATGGACATCGGAAACCATATTTTCCGCGCGATCCACGAATATGCGAAACAACATATAGCGGGGCTTCAGGTTAAGCCAATCTTCGACATAAAAAAGCAGAACCAAAGCGAAGAGGAGCAATCCGCAAGAGATACCCGAGACGGCATACAACCCGCCCCCAGCCGCCATACCCATGGCCGCTGTGGCGAAGATCGTGGCCGCAGTAGTGAGCCCAACCACACTGCCGCGCTCCCGCAGAATTACGCCCGCTCCAAGAAATCCGATCCCTTGGACAATATTGGAAGCGATCCGGGTTGTGCCCACGTCACCGGTGCGCCGTGCGATTTCAATGGAAACGATCGTGAAAAGCGCTGCCCCCATGGACACGCAAAACCCCGTCCGCATCCCCGAGGGACGCCGCCGAATATTGCGTTCGATGCCAATGATGGCGCCGAGCAGCGCGGCCCAGGCGAGCCGCGCGACGATAGTGCTTAAGGGCAGCATGTTCTCCTGCGAGGACTAGACTATGGCAGGATTCTACACACTACAATTTGAATTGCGTCAATTTCGCGAAGTGCCGTGCCCTGGCGTGTATCTCGCTCCGTTTAAGCACGCGAAGGCGGTCCAGCCCAAACCGCTCCACGGTAAAACTTCCCATCACCGATCCGTATACCATCGCCCGGCGAAGCGTGGCGTCGCTCAAATCTTTGGCCCCTGCCAGGTAGCCCATGAATCCGCCCGCGAAGCTGTCGCCCGCCCCGGTGGGGTCATGCGGCTCCTCGAGCGGAAACGCCGGAACGCAAAAGACGCCGCGCTTATCCACCATCATTGCGCCATATTCTCCGCGCTTCACGACCAGCGTCGAGGGGCCCATCTTGAAGATGTGCCGCGCCGCACGCAGCAGGTTATGTTCGTTCGAAAGCTGCCGCGTCTCCGAGTCGTTGATCATTAGAATGTCCACGTGCTTGAGTGTCTCGCGCAATTCCGCTGGTGTGCGCTCGATCCAGTAGTTCATGGTGTCCAGCGCGGCCAGCTTCGGCGTTCCCTTTACCTGCTTCAAAACGTCCTTTTGCAGGTCGGGCGCGATATTCGCCAGAAAAACGTACTTCGACGATTTATATTTCTCCGGGAGCTTGGGTTTGAAGCCCGCGAACACGTTCAGGTCTGTTGCCAGCGTTACGCGTTCATTCAGGTTTTCGGAGTAC
Organism: uncultured Acidobacteriota bacterium; assembly: GCA_963718785.1. Classification (GTDB taxonomy): domain Bacteria; phylum Acidobacteriota; class Terriglobia; order Acidiferrales; family UBA7541; genus Acidiferrum. The sequence continues at coordinate 284,646 of CAVQZW010000003.1, forward strand.
CGCCCCGCCCAAAAGAAGGTCTTTCCTGCCGCCCGTTCCAGCCCTTCCGTATCAATATGCCGCCCGCGAAAGACAGCTTCGTCCTTCGACGTAAAATCGTCGCCCACAATCGCCACAAGACTCACCGGCGCGAAAAAACTAGCCGCCACCGCAAAATAAGTCGCGGCACCGCCCACCGTCCGCTCTACTTTTCCGTACGGGCTCTCGAGCGCGTCAAACGCTACCGATCCGACCACAAGTAAGGACACAGGCTTCTCCTAGGAAATGTATTTGCCGATAATCGCTGCGAGCTTCTTTTTCGTGGCTTTGGGTACCAGCTTCATATCCGTCACCAGCGCGTGCTTCAGCGCGGCTCCGCACTTGCACTTTCGTTCGTCTGGCATGGCGCGCACCGCTTCACGCAATACCTTCTGCGCATTTTCGGCGTTCTGCACCAAAGTAGCGATGATCTGCGAAGCGGTCACAGACTCGTGGTCCGGATGCCAGCAATCGAAGTCCGTAATCATGGCAATCGTGGCGTAACAAATCTCCGCTTCGCGCGCCAGCTTCGCTTCCGTCACATTCGTCATTCCAATCACTTCGAACTTCAACTGACGGTGCATGTGCGCTTCCGCTAAAGTCGAAAACTGCGGTCCCTCGATGCACACATACGTTCCGCGCCGGTGCACCAACACTCCACAATGAACGCTCGCATCCGCCAGCACGCCGGACACTTGTCCGCACGTAGGTTTGTCGAAGCCTACATGCGCCACCAATCCATCTCCGAAAAAAGTCGATACCCGGCTTTTCGTTCGGTCCACAAACTGGTCCGGGACCAAAAACTCCCCCGGCTGCAGTTCCTCCAGCAACGAGCCCACTGCACTGACGGAAATAATCCGCTCCACGCCCAGCAGTTTCAAGGCATAAACATTCGCGCGAAAATTAATCTCGCCCGGCAATATCCGGTGTCCTCGCCCATGCCGCGCCAGAAATGCTACGCGTTTGCCTTCCAGCATACCCAACACAATCGCGTCGGACGGCTCCCCAAACGGCGTCTTCACCTTGATCTCGCGCGCCTTCGTCAAACCACTCATCGAGTAGAGGCCGCTCCCACCGATGATTCCAATTTCTGCCTGAGTGTTTGCGCGTTTCGACTTCTCCGCTTTACCAGCCGCCATTCTCTTTTCTCCGTGAAATTAACGATTCAGGTCCACAGGCTCGCACACGACTTTCCCGTCCTGCTCATGTAAAGTCCCAGCGGGAAAATCAGGGTCATGCCCAAACGCCACAACCCAGCCATTCCGAACAATCTCCCCAATCCACTTCCGCTTCGTCTCCAGCGTGGTCAGCGGATATAGATCGTACGCAATGATCCACGGCAACGGCAAATGGTGGCGCGTCGGAACCAGGTCCGCCACCATCATCAACGTTTTCCCACCGCCGCGAATCTGTACACCCTGAATCTGCAAATTGTGCCCGGGAATCTTTACTACGGAAATTCCAGGCAGAATCTCGCAGTCGCCATCCACAAGCTGCCACCGCCCGGCCACGGTGATTGGCACAAAATCATGCGCGTAGTAGCTCGCGCGATCGCGCTCCGTTGGCCGCACGGCATGTTCCAATTCCGCTCGCTGCACCACGTACTTTGCATTGGGAAACGTAGGGACGAGCTTTCCATTCGCCAGTCGCGTGTTCCCACCCGCATGATCAAAATGCAAGTGCGTGTTGATGACCAGATCGATCTCTTCCGGCTTCACGCCGGCCCTCGCTAGCGAATCTCCATAAGGATTGCCTTCTGCAAATCCATAGATGTTTCGCAACTTCGCGTCCCACTTAGTACCGTTCCCCGTCTCAACCAAAATATTCTTTCCGCCTGCACGCACGAGCAAAGAATTCGCCGCGAGGGGAATCCGATTCCGCTCGTCCGCAGGCATCTTCTTTTCCCACATCGTTTTCGGCACCACCCCAAACATCGATCCGCCATCCAAATAAAATATCCCACCGTGGATATGCCGAACCTCAATCTCTCCCAAGTGCATTCTCAGCCGCCTTAAATCCTTAATCCGCTTTTCGTAAGCAACTCATTCACTGCCGTGAACGGATCTTTCCTCCGTTCCGCAACTTCTTTCGCCATCTCTTCAAGCCGCGCTTCTCCACCTGCCCCACCCAACACTCTCTCCACCAGTCGTGACTCAATCAATCCAAGCAACCTCTTCTTCCAATGCTCAACATGTTTCCTTTCTCGCTCGCCGCTCGCCTCAAAATGTTTTCGAAACTTTGCAATTGTTTCCGCAAGCGCCTCTATTCCCTTGCTCTCGTTCGCCACCGTCCGCACCACCGGCGGATGCCACCCTTCCCTCGGCATGACCAGCGAAAGCATCGCCATCAACTGCTGCTCCAGCCGGTCCGCTCCCTCGCGATCCGCCTTATTCAAAACAAAAATATCCCCAATCTCCATCAACCCGGCTTTCATATTCTGAATGTCGTCGCCCATCCCGGGCACCATCACCACCAGCACGCAATCCGCCAACCGAACGATATCAATCTCATCCTGTCCTACGCCTACCGTCTCAATCAGAACTTCCTGCTTCCCTGCCGCATCCAGCAAAAGCGCCACTTCCGCCGTCGCCCGCGCCAAGCCGCCCATAAACCCGCGCGTCGCCATCGACCGAATGAACATCCCAGCATCGCTGGCGTGACTCTGCATCCGGATACGGTCCCCCAAAATCGCCCCGCCCGTATAAGGACTCGTGGGGTCCACCGCAATCACGCCAACTTGCTCCTCGTGTTTCCTGTAAAAAGCCGCCAGTCGGTCCACCAACGTACTCTTCCCCGTCCCCGGCGCACCCGTCACCCCCATCAAATAAGCCCGCCCCGTCGACGAAAACAACCGCCGCAACAACTCTTCCGCTTCCGGCTGATGATTCTCGATCGCCGTAATCGCGCGCGAAATCGCCCGCACATCCTCCGCGCGCACTAATTCCGCCCACGTCTCAACAGACAGCGTCATATTTTTCCTGGGTTTTCTCGAACTGTTCGAAAGCGCGCCGCGGCATTCACCTATTATCCTGATTTTCGCCGCGAGCCCAAAATGCGCTGCTTACATTACCATCAGACCGTTGCGTATCCCTCTGCTTTCTTCTCTGCGATCCCTGTGACCTCTGTGTTAAAAACCGACGTTCCACTTCAAGCAAGACCGACCCGCAAGTCACTTCTTTCCCAACAACTGCCGCGCGATCACCAGCTTCTGAATCTCGCTCGTCCCCTCGCCAATCGTGCACAGCTTCACATCCCGATAAAATTTCTCCGCCGGATAATCTTTAATAAATCCGTACCCACCATGCACCTGCACACACTCATTCGCCACCCGTACCGCGACTTCGCTGGCAAACAATTTCGCCATGCTCGACTCCCGCGTAAACCGCACGTCCTTCCGATCCGCCAGCCAAGCCGCTTGATACACCAACAGCCGCGCCGCCTCCACCTCCGTCGCCATATCCGCCAACTTAAACTGAATCGCCTGAAACTCGCTGATCGCCTGTCCAAACTGCTTCCGCTGCTTCGCGTAACTCACCGCCGCGTCCAGCGCGCCCTGGGCCATACCCAGCGCCAATGCCGCAATCGAAATCCTCCCGCCATCCAGAATCTTCAAGCTCCCGGTAAACCCCTCGCCCTCCGGCCCCAGCAAATTCTCCGCCGGCACGCGACAATCCGAAAAAATCACTTCCGACGTATCGCTGGCCCTCATCCCCAGCTTGTTTTCTTTCTTCCCCGGCTTGAACCCCGCCATCCCCTTTTCCAGAATGAACGCGCTGATCCCATGCGAGCCCTTCGACTTGTCTGTCACTGCCATTGCCACGCAGAAATCCGCGTAATGCCCATTCGTCGTGAACGTCTTCGCCCCATTCAAAATCCAATGATCCCCATCGCGCCGCGCCGTAGTCCGCGTCCCGCCGGCGTCCGACCCCGCCTCCGGCTCGGTCAGCGACCAGGCCCCAATCTTTTTCCCAGACGCCAACGGCACCAAATATTTCTTCTTCTGTGCTTCCGTCCCAAACTTAAAAATGTGATTGCTGCAAAGCGAATTGTGCGCCGCCAAAATCAGCCCAATCGACCCATCCACCCGCGCCAATTCCTCAATCGCAATCACATACTCGATGTACCCAAGCCCCGCTCCGCCATACTCCTCCGGGAAGATCACACCCATCAATCCCATCTCACCCAGCTTAGGCATAATCTCCATGGGAAAGTGCGAAGCCTCGTCCCACTCCATTACATGCGGCGCAATCTCTCCCAGCGCAAATTCGCGCACGCTTCGCCGCAATTGCTGCTGTTCTTCGCTAAATGTGAAGTCCACGTTTGCTCCCGCCCCTATGGTTATTTCGAATACCCATCCAAACTATTATTTATACCACGCGCTTCGCTTACCTGCGCAAACCGGCGATCCCGCTTTGCCCAAACCATTCCTCTGGTAGACTCCCACGCATGCGCCGCCGCCATTTCCTTACTCTGTCGGCAACGACTCTTGGTGGAGTCCTCGTCTACACTCTCGACCGCAAAGCCTCCCTTCTCGCCTCGCAGCACAAACCCATCCGCGTACCGCTCCGCTTCTTCACGGAATCCGAGGCGCTCGTCGTCGCAGCCGCCGCCTCGCGCATTTTCCCTTCCGACGACTCCGGCCCCGGCTCACGCGAAGCCGGCGTCTCCATCTACATTGACCGCCAACTCGCCGGATCCTACGGCCGCGATCGTTTCCGCTACACTCAGCCCCCTTTTGAAGACGCTCCACCGCAATTCGGCTATCAAGGCAAGGCGACTCCGCGTCAAATCTATAGAGATGGCCTAAACGGCCTAAAAGGTTTCCAACTCCTTTCACCTCCAGATCAAGACAACGCCTTGCAAAAAATCGAATCGTCCGTTTTTTTCACTCTCCTTCGCCAAAACACTATTGAAGGCATGTTTTGTGATCCCATGCACGGCGGCAATGCGGGCATGGTCGGCTGGCAACTCATTGGCTTCCCCGGCCCGCGCATGAGCAATTACGAGGAAATCGAAAAATACTACGGCCAAGCCTTCCGCCCCAAGCCCGCCAGCCTCAGCGAAATCACCGGCGCAAAAGTTCGCCCCCGCGAGGACGAGCCATGAAAACTCTCCCCGCCGTAGACGTCGTCATCATCGGAGGCGGCTGGTCTGGCCTGCTCATGGCCAAAGAGCTCGGCTCCCGCACCTCGCTCTCCATCGTCGTTCTCGAACGCGGCGTTCCCAGGCAAACATCCGATTATGCCGATGCCATGGATGAATTGGACTACGCCATCCGCCTCCGCATGATGCAGGATCTCTCCCAGGAAACCGTAACGCTTCGTCACGACACTAGTCAGCGGGCCCTCCCGTTACGTCAACACGGTTCTTTCCAAATAGGCGCAGGGGTTGGCGGCTCTGGCGAACATTGGAACGCCCAGTGCCCCAGGTTCCTTCCCGACTGTTTCGAATTGCTTTCGCGAACTACGGCGAAATACGGCGAGTCTGCACTTCCCACAGGGCACTCCATCCGCGATTGGGGCATCACGTACGACGAACTCGAACCCTATTACGCCCAAACTGAAAAATTGCTCGGCGTCTCCGGCAAGGCTGGAAATCTCAAAGGCACAAAAATCGAAGGCGGCAACATCTTTGAAGGCTGGCGCAGTGAGGAGTACCCGACTCCCCCCACCAAGGTCCCTTATTTCGCCGCTCTTTTTCGCGACGCCGCCAAATCGCTTGGCTATCACCCCTACACTGCGCCTTCCGCCACCATCAGTCAGTCTTACACCAATCCCGATGGCATCTCTCGCGGTGCTTGCACCTATTGCGGATTCTGCGGACGATTCGGCTGCATGGTCGGCGCCAAAGCCCAACCCACCAACCTCCTTCTCCCCATCATCCAAAGACGAAAAAACATCGTCCTACGCACCGGCGCCTGGGTCCGCCGCATTCTCTTCGACTCCGACTCGAAACCCGCCGCTCGCGGCGTCACTCACGTCGACGATCGCGGCGAAGAACTTTTCCAGCCCGCCGCGCTCGTAATCCTCTCCTCCTGGACCTTCAGCAATACCCGCCTGCTTCTTCTCTCCGGCATCGGCGAGCCCTACGACCCTGCCTCCGGGCACGGCACTGTCGGTCGTAATCTCACTCACCAAGTCAGCATTCCGGCGGCGACCGCTTTCTTCAGCAAACCTCTCAATCGCTTCATGGGTTCCGGTTCCGCGGGTTCACTCATAAGCGATTTCGACGGTGACGTCTTCGATCGCGGCGCGCTTCCCTTTTTGCGTGGAGGATATTTCGCGGCGCGGGCTTACGGCTTCCAACCCATTGCAAGTTTCGGCGTGCTTCCGCGTTCGGTGAAAAGCACTTGGGGAGCGGAATGGAAAAAAGCCGCCGTATCCTTCTACGACCGCACAGGCACCGTCACCTTCACAGGCGAGCACCTGGCCTACAAACAAAACTTCATGGATCTGGATTCCACTTATAAGGACAAATTCGGCGATCCGCTCCTCCGCCTCACTCTCGACTGGCGCGACAATGAACGCAATATGGCCGATTTCGCCACCGCCAAAGCAATCGATATCGCTCGTGCCATGGGCGCCCAGGAGATCAACGCGTTTACAGGCCTGCGCCGCTACGACGCCACGCGCTACCAGAGCACCCACGTCCAGGGCGGCACCATCATGGGCAATTCCCCGGCCGACTCGGTCGTCAACCCTTTCCTGCAACACTGGCAACTGCCCAATCTTTTCATCCTTGGCGGATCTACTTTTCCGCAGAACGCTTCGGCCAACCCCACTCCCACAATTCTTGCGTTCGTCTATCGGACCGCGGACGCCATCGTCAATCGTTACCTGAAACTCCCCGGGCCCCTGGTTTGAGGACGACCTGCTCCGCGTCTTCACTCTGCTGGACCAACATGGATCCACCCGCCGTTTCTTCTTGTCTTCCATCGCCTCCGATGATATCAACCGCCGATGATTCCCAAATACGTCGCCACCCTCCTAGTCGCCGTCTTCCTCGTTACCTTCGCCGCGTCCTCGCTCCAGTTTGCGACGCGCTCCCAAGTCCTCAGCGGAATGGCCATGGAAGAAACTTTGCAGTTCGAGTTCACCATCGAAGCCGATAGCACTCACACCTATAAGATCGACCCTCGCATCAAAGAATTCCTGGAAAGAAGCGTCAACTTCTACACAGAAGGCCCGGTGCGTGTCGTCTCCTCCAGCGTTGAAATCACCCCCAAAGATGTCTCCTGGACCGAGAACCGCACCACCATCACCTCCACCGGCGCGGCCATGACCGCTCATGTCAAGTGGGACACGCCCGCCGATTCCATTAACGGAGCCCATGGCCAGATTTTCCTCAATTTCCCGGAAGTCCCCGGACTCGAAGGAAAAACTCCCAACTTTCATTCCGGCGGCTACCAGAAGGACGACAAGGGACGCTACGTCGTCCGCGAGGTCAACACCTACCGAAACGCGGTCTTGCTTTCCTTGGCACGATTTTCGTTTGCACTGAATGCCGGCTTGCCCATTGGTATTTTCGTGCACTGCATCTTCTGGGCCTTCGTCCTGCGAAATGAACGAAAGTCACGAATTGCGGCCTTTCCGCAAGACACCCAATTCCCCCGCACGTTTTATCCGAACCCGATTGTCGAATGGAGCATTTGGACACTCATCTTCGGCATTGGCGCCTTTGTCGCAGGAATGATCGCGAGTTTTTCGGTATACGACGGTTTTATGAGTTCCTCTTTTGTTTCGGTGATTTACAGCATCGTGGCCATCGGGGCCGCGATAGCCCTCCCCGCCGCCTACTTCACCGGCAAATCCGTCTTGACCGTCCGCGTCGACACCCACAACATCTCCTACGCTCGTGGCCGCGGCGATCTGCAGTGGCTCAACGCCGCCTGGGGCGACATCCTTCTCTTCACGCAAAAATCCCGTACCTATCGCGGCACCACTCGCCATTGGATGGAACTCGAATTTAAGGACAACCGCAAGAAACTTAAGATCGCGCAAGACATTGAGGGCTATCCGGCCCTACGCGATATCATTGCGAGCGTCTTCACGCCGGCGAAATAGCCGTGAGTCGTTCTGGAAGAACGCTTAGGTCGGTTCCTTCTTCACGCCCGCGCCGTCTGCGGCTTTGCGACTATTTCCTTCAGCACCACCAGCGCCCGCTCGCATCCCGCACGGTCCACATCGCAATGCGTCACAAAGCGCACCGAATACGTGGCCGTATCCAGCGCCCAAATCTCTTTCCCTCGCAACAAATCGCACAACTCCACCGCGTTCTTCCCAGTTCCCTCGCAATCGAAAATCACGATGTTGCTGCGCACTTTCGCTGGATCGATCTTCAACCCCGGCATCGCCGCAATTCCTCTCGCCAACAACTGCGCATTCTCGTGATCCACATGCAGCCGTTCCGGCGATTTTTCCAATGCAATTAACCCCGCCGCCGCGATCACGCCCGCCTGCCGCATCCCTCCTCCATACATTTTCCGGTAGATCCGCGCCTTCTCAATGAACGCCGCGCTCCCCACAATCATCGACCCCACCGGCGCGCCTAGTCCCTTCGACAAACAAAACATCACCGAATCCAGCCCGCGCGTCATCCGCGCCACGTCTTCTCGAAGCGCGGCCGCCGCGTTCAACACCCGTGCTCCATCCATGTGCACCTTCAACCCCGCCGCATGCGCTCCATCGCAAATCTCATCCACCTGCCCCGTCGGATACACGGTCCCACCCCACATATTGTGCGTGTTCTCGACGCACACCAGCGCCGTCTGCGAGTCGTAATAAATTGTCGGCCGAATCACTTCCTCCACTTGCTTCCAGGTCAGCAAGCCATCCACGCCCCGCGCAATCCGTGGCATACACCCCGCAATCGCCGCCATCGACGCCAACTCATACAAATTCACATGGCTCCGCTCGTCGCAAATCACCTCATTCCCGTGATGCGTCCACACCTTGATCGCAATCAAATTCCCCATGCACCCAGTGGGCACAAACAATGCCGCCTCTTTACCGAAAATCTCCGCCGCCCGCTTCTCCAACCGGTTGACGGTGGGGTCCTCCCCATACACATCGTCCCCAACCTCCGCCTCCGCCATCGCCGCCCGCATCTCGGCAGTCGGCCGCGTCACCGTATCGCTACGCAAATCGACCACGTTCTCCAACGAAGTCACTCCGTCCGGATCACTCCGTTGTCCACTCTTTGCAATCGTCCCGCTCATCTTCTTCTCCGTGTCCTCTGTGCTCTCTGCGAACTCTCTGTAATAGTCCCGTTTAAATTTACCGAGGCTCGACAATGCAGCGGACTACCTCATCAATTCCACAAAAACCTCATTCGAAATACTCAACTTAGCTGGCGCAAGTCGTACAACGTCCCCGTCCCTCTCCAACAGACCCGCTGCTTGCAATCCCTCAAATCGTCTAGCGAGACCAACACCGTACTCGCTCTCAATTCGTGCCACATCAATCCCATCCAACTGCCGCAATCCCAAGAACAATTCCTCCTCCAAAGCGCTCTCCCTCGTCACTGCCTCGATCAGCTCTGCCGGCAATCTCCCCGCCTCAATCGCCGCCACATACTCTGCTGCATCATGTGCATTCGCCCACCGCTGCGTCCCAGAAAACGAATGCGCCCCTGCCCCAAACCCCAAATACGCCTCTCGCCTCCAATATTTCAAATTGTGCCGCGACTCAAATCCCGGCTTCGCCCAATTCGAAATCTCATAGTGGTGATACCCTCGCTCCTCCAAAAACGAACAAGCTGTCTCGTAAAACTCTGCCATCGAATCATCCGTGGGCACTGCGGCCGCGCTGTACCGCGTCCCACTCTGCAGTATCTCCAGCCCCAACCGGCTCCCCTCATCCACTTCCAACAAATAGACCGATACGTGCTCCGGCTCCAGCTTCCCCAACTCCTCCAGCGATTCTCTCCAACTCTCTCGTGACTGGTGCGGCAACCCCGCAATCAAATCAAAACTAATATTCCCAATTCCCGCCTCACGCAAGATCCCAGCAGCCCGATAAATATCCGTCCGCCGGTGCATCCGCCCCGCAGCCATCAATTCCTTGTCCGAAAACGATTGCACTCCAAAGCTAATCCGACTGATCCCTGACCGCACCCAAGCGGCCGCCTTCTCGGCTTCCACCGTCTCCGGATCTGCCTCCAGCGTCACCTCCCTCAATTCGTTCACAAACGTCTCGCGAATCGCATCCATCATTCGGTGGAGTAACCCCGGCTCCAACAAACTAGGTGTCCCCCCACCGAAGTACACTGTATCGACTGTAGGGGAGGCGCTTGCTTGCCCTGAGCTTTCGCGAAGGGCCCCTCCCTCTTCCCACTTGTCACTAGTCCCTCTCCGCTCGTTTACCGCGAGCTTTGAGGGACCGCATTCCCAACGTAGCCCCGCTTCTTCCTGGAATCGTCGCCACCCGCGGATCTCCCGACAAACCGCCTCTACATAAGGCGCAAACCGCCCCGCCGACACCACTCCCGCATGAAAATTGCAATACGTACACTTCGTCTGGCAAAACGGCACCTGGACGTATATCCCTAATTTATTCATCGCAAAAACTCTAACATACCCACTCTTCTCTGCGGCCTCTGTGGACTCTGTGTTAAATAAAATCTGGAACCGCACCCGGGATTGACCCGGAACGCCACAATCCCTCGCTATTTCACTAGGTCCTTACCCCGTTTCCGCATACTTCATCACTTTCACCCACATCTTCCTCTCCCGGGGTCCATCAAACTCACAAAAAAATATTCCCTGCCACTGCCCCAGCAAGAGCTTCCCTTCCTCCACAAAAATAATCTGACTTGCTCCTGTCATAACTGCCTTAGCATGTGAATCCGAATTCCCCTCGGCGTGCCGGTACGCTCCCGCCCGCGGCACCAACTTCTCAAACACACCCTCCAAATCCGTGGCCACGTCGGGATCAAAATGCTCGTTAATCATCACTCCCGCCGTCGTATGCGGCACATAGACATAACAAATTCCCGATACCACCCCAGCCCCGGCAACCACTCGCGTCACTGCGTCTGTCACGTCGACCAGTTGCGTCCGCCGCCCAGTCTTCACTCGCAAGACTTCCATCGTCCCACCTCCGAACTGGCAAATTCTACACCAGCGCTCGTGCCCCCACCTGCCAGCCCGAATCCGTTCACCTCCCGTCCACCCACAGTTCACCCCGCGTGCATTGTCCCTTTTCCCCACCTGAGCGAAAGTGCACATCGTCATCCAACACCACCTTACTTGGCCCACCACCAGGTAAGTCGAACGGCGGCCTCGTACTCATCCCAGATCGAGGCCGCCGTTCAAAAAAATCAGGAGGCTGCCGTGCAAAGCAAGCTGATGGATTCCGGACGCAAGTGGCTGTGGGGATTTCTCGCGGTAATCGCTCTGGCGCAAATCTATGTCGTTCGCGAACTCCTGGCCGCCTTCGCCATCTTTGCCCTCGGCTTTGCCGCACTCGCCTTTGTGGTCGTCAGCCTCTATATGCTGCAAAAGTCCTGGGAACTGGCCATGGCTCGCATTTCCGCCTACCGCCGTCCCGTCATCAGCATGGCTCGCGTCTCCACAAATATGGCCTCCGTCGCAAATTTGGGTACGGTCGGCCACGAAAACCGGAAAGCCGCCTGAGCCGCGGTGAAACGTTTTCGAACTTTTTCGCTCTACTGAGTTAGCACACTCTACCCAGCTGGAGAGGTGCGCCCGGCGCTCGGCGTCGGAGATTCGTTTGAATTTCTTTGCAGTAAAAATCGAGAGCGTAAGCGCAGTTCTTGGAGCGGCAGCCCTGAACCCTCGCCCCCATCGACTCGCTTCCGCTCAGGGGGCCCTCTTGCATCAGAAACCGTCGTATTCCCGCCGTGCTCTAACCCGCCTTCCTGCTTCGGAAGACATTTGGGTCTGCTGGCGCTGCAATGGCCGCGACGACGTCTCTCGCGTCCTCGACATCAGCATCGACGGCCTTTTCATCCAGACCCCTCACCTTAAAGTCAAAGAAGGCATGCCCGCCAAGCTGGACTTCCTCGTTCAGGAAGGCCGCATCAAAGCCGACGCTGTTGTCCGCCACGTAAAAGGTGGCAGCGGCCTAGGCCTGCGTTTCCTAGCCGTCAGTGAAGAGGATCGCCAGCGCCTCAAAGCCGTGCTTTCCAGGCTCCGCTCTCATCACAACCGAGCCCCATCGCAGCCCTTCCGTGGTCTCGAACAGAGTTGACGCCTTGATCAGTTGAAGGGACACAATTCATCGTGCCCCGCTCCGCCACGCCAGCCAATCCCTGCGCACTACATCTTTACCAGCCGCACATGGTAACTGAACGGCCGCTCAATCACTCGCTCCACACTCCATCCGCCCTGCTCGCAAAGTCTCCGAAACGCCTCCATCGTCCGCGGCTGTACCGCCACATGCCCACCAATCCGCGATGCCCGAACCGGAGCGCCATCCTTCGTTACCGATCCCACAACAATCGCGTCCTCTGCCGTTCCAGCCTTCAGCGCCTTCAAGTTCGCCACAATCTCCTTGTCCGAACCATACTCGAACAAGCCTCCCTCCGACGAAATCCCGCACGCCGCGCTGCGAACCTCCAATTCTTCAAGCAACTCCACCAATCGCCCGGCGTCCGACCACGCATACTCACAATGGCGGAACTCCACCTTGACCCCGCTCAACGGCCCGCCATCCGCGCATAACCCTTCCACAGCTTTTCGCCCAAACTCTGGCCCCCGCGCATCTTGATCCAATAGGACAATACCGACTTCCCGCCCGCTCAATCTGTCCGCCTCTCCGGTATGCAGCCGAATCAACGCATTCCAGGAATCCGCCCCCGGTCCGCCTGCAATGTTCACCAGACTCACTTTGCGTTCAGGTCCCGCCTTCGCCACTCTCCCCACTCCCTCCGCCAGCAATTCCGCCATATCCTGCAGCCTTAGCCGCACCGTAAACGCTGGAAATGACGCTGCAATCCTCCGGTCAATCGGCGTAGACCATTCCCCCAAATGCTCTGGCCCCAGCTTCAAATAATACGTCGTCAGCCCATCCAGAAACGTCCCCGAGGCCGCCATCAGCGCCCGCCCCAGCTTCGAATTTCGCAACGCTTCCCGCACCGCTTCCGGCAACTCCTTCCACTGCTCCGCCTCCAGAATATATTTCTCTACCATCGCCGCCAGCTCTTCCTCCGTTGCCGTCACCGCGAACGCTGCATTCGTCACATCGATCACCGCCGTTTCCGCGCCATCCGCCGTCTTCGCATACACAATCCCTTTCGCCATGCCACCCTCCAAAGTAAAGTCGCGTCCCATAGCCAGGAATCTTGTCGATACCTAACAAACTCCCTTTACTAATTATAACACATTTCAGGGCTTAATTCAAGTGAGACAAGGGTATGCGGCTCTCCCGCACGGCCTCGCGGGCAATTTCAAAAACCGACAGCAGGAACTAAACTCGCTGATTTAACGGGTTTTCGTCACATTTCTACATGATTTACTGCAGAACTGCCTTCAAATGCCGCACAGCCTCAGAAATACCCTCGACCGGCACTCCACCAAATCCCAAAATAAACCCCTGCCGAACCTTCTTCCCTAGATAGGTAGGCGAAAGTGGCCACAACCACAACTTCTGCGCAGCCGCCCGCGCAGCGATCTCGACGTCCCGGTATCCTCGCGGCAACGTCACCGTGAGATGCAAACCCGCCTCTGCACCGTACAGCTCCAACATTGCTCCAAACTCCTGCCGCAGGCAACTCACCAACTCCTCTCGTCGCTCGCCGTACGTCACTCTCATCCTCCGCAAATGCCGCGAGAAATGCCCTTCGTGGATGAAATCCGCTACCACCGCCTGAAGTTGGTGTGCCGGGCCTACATCCATCGCATGCCGAACCGCCAAAAAGTGTTCCACCAAATCGTTCGGAATCACCACATAACCCATCCTAAGCGCCGGAAACAAAACCTTGCTAAATGTCCCCACATAAATCACCCGCGAGGTATGATCCAGTCCTTGCAGCGAGGCGATCGGCTTGCTGTCGTACCGATACTCGCTGTCGTAGTCGTCCTCAATAATCCAGGCGCCCGCCCGCTGCGCCCACTCCAGCAGTTGCAACCGCCGCGAAGCGCTCATCGTCGCCCCAAGTGGATATTGGTGCGAAGGCGCCACGAACGCCGCTCGCGCTTTGCCGCACAGTCTGATCCCCGCAGCTACATCCAAACCATCTTCATCCACGGGCACGGGCACCACCCGGCATCCTGCCCCCGCCAGAATGTGCCGCGTCAACCAATATCCGGGCTCTTCCACCCACACGGAGCTGCCCGCCTCAAGTAAAACCCTCGACGAAATATCCAGCGCCTGCTGCGATCCGCTCACGATCATGATCTGCTTCCATTCGCACTTTACTGATCTCGCTGCTCTCAGATAGGCCGCAATCGCTTCGCGCAGATCTCTACACCCCATCGGGTCACCATAATGCAGCGCGCTCAAATGCAAATTTCTCCAATACCTCGCCATGAGCTTCGACCACACACGCATCGGGAAAGCTTCCACCGCTAATTGGCTGACGTTGAATGCTCCTTTACCTCCCACCCACGCAGGCCGCTCATACCGGGGAATCGCCGAAGCTCGTCGCGCCACCCGTCTCGCCACACTGCGCAACTGCTCCGGTCGTGCGCTCTTCTCTTCCGTGGCCGTCTGCACACCCGGTAACGAACTTGACACAAATGTTCCCGAACCTGCCCGGCTCCGAAAATATCCTTCCGCCAGAAGCTGCGCATAAGCGTTCAGCACTGGAATCCGCGAAATCCCCAACTCCACAGAGAGCGCTCGCGTCGATGGTATCCGTTCTCCGCCGCGCAGCCCGCGCCCCACAATCGCCTCGCGGAATGCGTCATAAACCTGCAAATAAAGTGGCTTCCCTGCCTTCCTGTCTAAACGAATCAGTGGTGACAAACCGCTCGCTGTCTTCTTCATTCACAAATCATAGTGGTCATATCGATGTCGCTTCAAGTGGATATTGTGCCAGACCACTTTTTGCGCCACATTCGACCGTATGCCAGTACTTGGGCTCACTCTTTCGGCCTTCTCCATCCCCAGTCCCGTCTTTTGGCCCTACTTCCTCGGCTTGGTACTTCTCGCCATCGGCCTCCCTTTCGTCCTCAAGTACGACGTCCCCCAAGCCCGTGGCCTCGACAAGCTCATGCCCTTCGGTCGACTCTTCTACGCCATCCCCATTGCCGCCTTCGCCGGAGAACACTTCACCATCGCCAAGTTCATGGCCCCCATGGTCCCTTCTTGGATTCCGGCGCATCTTTTCTGGATTTATTTCGTCGGCGTGGCCCTCGTCGCCGCTGCCCTGAGTATCGTTGTCAAGAAATACGCACAACTCAGTGCAACGCTCTTCGGCATCATGATGTGCTTATTCGTGGTGTTGATTCACATTCCCAGGGTCGCCGCTAACCCCCGCGACAGGTTTTCCTGGACTGTCGCTCTAAGAGAACTCTCGTTCAGCGGCGGCGCCTTCGCCTTCGCTACCACCCAAAGCAAAACACCTCGACCCGCAAACGCCACGCCGCCCCTGTTGACGCTCGCCCGCTACCTCGTCGCCGTCACTGCCCTTTTCTTCGGCGTCGAACACTTCCTCCACCCCGACTTCGCTCCCGCCGTCCCACTCGAAAAAATCACTCCCACCTGGATTCCCCTCCGCCTCTTCTGGTCCTATCTAGCCGGAGCAGTCCTTCTCGCCGCAGGCGCCTGCCTTTTGGCAAATAAAAAAGCCCGCGCCGCCGCAACTTATCTCGGCATCACCATCCTGCTCATAATATTGGTGGTTTACCTCCCCATCGAAATCTCCATCCCCTCCGACATCGGCAAAGGTCTTAACTATATTGCTGACACCATGATGTTCTGCGGCGCAGTCCTGCTCCTCGCCGACGCCCTACCAAAGGAAAACCAATCTCATGTTTGAAAACACCGCACCTTCAATCCTGGCTCCTCTCCCGCACATCGAGAGGTCCCGCACAAATCCACCCAGAATTGCCATCAAAGCCAATCGCAAAATCTTGTTTATCGATCCGACCGAAGTTGTGACCGTCGAAGCCCAGGGCAACTACGTTTTGCTCCAGCGCCTATCAGGTCCCGCTTTTCTTCTCCGCCAATCCATTTCTGCCGTCGCTGAAAAACTCCTCCCCTACGGATTCGTCCGCATTCACCGTTCCGCTCTGGTCAATTCCGCGTTCGTCGAGGAAATCCGCCCGCTGGCCACCGGAGAATCCGTTGTGCGCATCAAAGGTGGAAAGGAATTCCATGTTTCCCGTACCTTCCGCAAAAATCTCCACTCCATCACCCCGCTCTGGCTCGGCACGGATGGTTTCGCATCAGAGTGACTTCCCCGCCCCCTCAAAGGAGTTACGAAAATGAAAAGCACGCTGCTTCTTCTAGCCCTCGCAACCCTTCTATTTGCAACCCCAGAGGCAAATCCGCCTCGTGCCGCCACGCCGCAGTCCGCCCCTGCCCAAACCGACCGCACCCCCGTTCTCGTCGAACTATTCACTTCCGAAGGTTGTTCCACCTGCCCGCCAGCCGACATCCTTCTCAGCAAGCTCGCATCCCTGCAACCCATTGCCGGCGCAGAAATCATCGCCCTCGAAGAACACGTTGACTACTGGAATCATGATGGCTGGGTCGATTCCTATTCCTCCTCTGATTGGACCCTCCGCCAACAGGAGTACGCCGCCCATTTCAAAACCAAATCTCCCTACACGCCACAGATGATTGTCGACGGCCTTTCCCAGTTCGTCGGCACAAACGCGCGCGAGGCCCAGCTCTCTATCCAGGAATCCCTCCAACATCCAAAAACTCAAATTTCTATCAACGCGGAATCCACCACGAAATCAGACGCCTCCCGCATCGAAGTCCGTGTCGGCAATCTCTCCGGATCTTCCATGCAAGAGCCCGCCGATGTCTGGGTCGCGGTCACCGAATCCAACCTCCAAACTGCCGTCAAAGCCGGCGAAAACGCAGGTAAAACCGTGCAACATGCCGCCGTCGTTCGCTCGCTCCACAAAATCGGGACCGTCCAGGCCAAGGATTCTTCTCCGTTCGTCGCCACTCAGCAAATCAAATTCAAATCCAGTTGGAAAACAGAAAATTTGCGCATCGTAGTCTTCGTCCAGGAACGCAAGAGCCTCCGCGTTCTAGGCGTCGCTTCCGCCCGCGCCGCCAGTTAGAGTCAATTGCAAATGGTTCGGTAGATTTCCTGCAGAAAAAGAGAATAACCAGTAGCAAGTACCTGTTTCTCGCCGTATTTCTAATCGTGGGGAGGACCCGCACTACTTAATCCGGAACGACACCTCAATAGGCACCACCGTCGCCACCGGATTCCCATCCGGCCCCTTCGCCGGCTTGAATTGCCACTTCTTCACCGTCTCAATCGCGCTCTGTTCCAGACCGTACCCGACTTTCCTCACTACCGAAATATTTTCTGCGCGGCCGTCCGCGGTCACCAACACTTGCAAAACCACGCTCCCGCTAAACTTCGCAGCCCTCGCTTCATCCGTATAGCTCGGGCTTGGGCAGTACGCGCACGCCGGAACCGTGACTCCTCCCACCCCCGCACGCTGTGTCGGCCCCGACTCATTCACAATCTTGTATTCGCTCCCGATGACAAATAACTCCGCGTCCGGCTCTCGTCTCTCCAACTCGGTCACGCGCACTGTCTGCGTTCCATAACGAGGATCCGTCCGCTTCGTCAGCAGATTCAGCCGAAGCTCCGCCGCATACCAATACTCCGTCACGATCGTCAGCGGCCGGTCATTTCCCATCGCTCCCGTTGCGTAAATTTGCGTCACCCGCGTGCCCTTTACCGGCATCCCCTCTAAAGTATCCTCCCCGATCTCTTCCTTCGTCGTCTCCGGCTTCGCCGTCGCCACGCCGGAAGCCGCTTGCGTTGTCGCGCTAGCCACCCATTGTCTCGCGAGCTTGCTCGCCGGAAACAAATCCGTTCTCGTCCTCGTCTCGGGATCGTACAACTCCACAGAGTTCAGTCTCGGCTCTTCCCCCTCCCAGGTGATCCAGTTCCGCCTCTCGTTGTGCGTACGTCCCGTCAAATCTCTTGCTACAAGGTTGTACGTTTTGCGCGTAATCTGCGCCCCGTCCTGCAGTTGACTCACCGTCTCCAACTCCACCTTCGCCGAAAACGGCACCCCGCGCACCGCCGGAATGTGCAATCCATACACCCATTCCGAAACGCGTCCCTCGCCAGGCACGCTCACAACCACCGAATTCGTACTTTGCGCATGAGTCAAAGCAGGAAGGCAAATCAAACCGCTCACAATCGCAAGGCCCAGTGCTAACCGCCTCATAATTCCACCGCCATATCTCAGACTGCAACTACATCCATAGTTACAGCCGCCGCTCCCCCAATCCTATCATCGAGCCATCGCGCCGTCCGTAAATTCTCCGAGCAAACGACGCGTTCGCCTCACGACAGCGCCACAAGGTTCAAGCGCGAGCGCAACCACCTTCCACGCCTGCTAGTTGCCCTTCTTGTTCCACTCCGCCGCCACCGCCGGCGGCAAGCTATCGATATGTTTTAAAAACGTCACCGCAGTCCAGATTTTCTCATCTGAAACATCTTTCCCCGATGCATCCTTCCCGAATTGCCCGTCCCACCAGAACATCCCCGTGTACCTCACCCCGTTCTTGATAATCCAGAACAGTTGCTCGTCAGGCTTCTTCGGCGGATGCAGCGCAAATACCGGTGGAATAGGATACAAAATGGCTTCCGCTTCCCGCCTCGCCGCATTGCTTGGCTCCCCATGGCATCCCGCGCAATCCCCCTTGAAAATCTTCATCCCTTCCATCAAATTCTCTTCGGTAGGCGCAATCGGATTCACAACCTTTGGCGCGCGCCGCGCCGCTGCCCGGTCCAGCGCCAAATGCCCCAGAGCCGCTTCCACCGCCGTAGGTGTCCCCCTTGCTCCCACTTCCAACCATCCCATCCAAGCCGCTCCAAACACCCCTAGCCGCCTTTTCTCACGAGCGGCAGTCTGAAGAGCGATTCAGGGTTTGTGTTAGTCAGTTTTCTCTGCTGAGTTGTTTTTTTGCCTATCTGGGAAGTTATCGGTCGTTCCGAGTCCCGTTGGAAGGGTTGTTCAGGCAGACTTCGACTGCTTCTGGGAGTACGAGACAAGGTTTTGTTTTGCATTTCGTTCAGCAGCGTAGGGCCGTCCAGGCCGCGGCGAAAACATTCTGCCAGGGATAGGCGCAAGTGTAGCGAACCCAGATGCGGCGCGCGGTGATGCGCACCTGCGCGGCAATTTTCAGCAGCTTCAGCCGGATGGTGTCGGCTTGGGCTTCCGCCAACTCCGTGCCCGCCAAGCCTAGCCGCCGCAAAGCCTCGACCAGCACATAGGCCAGCGAGGAGAAGTACAGCCGCAACTGATTGGCCCGCAGCGTCTCCGTGCTCAGCCGGTCTGCGAACAAGCTCAACTGCTCCTTGATGCGATTTTCCATCTCTCCCCGCGCGCAGTAGAGCTGTTCATAGAGACTCTGCGCAGGCCAGGCCTCCTTGCCGAGCGAGGTGACCAGATAGCGGGGGTTTTCCTTGCCCTCGATCTGTTCCGCTTTGGCGACCACGCGTCGGGCCCGCGACCAGCTTTTCTTGGTGCGATAAGCGAACTCCGTGAACACCCGCGCCGGTTTTCCCGTGCGCCGGTGCTCTTGTTTGGCTTCCTGCATCGCGCGGCCGATGATCTTCCGCAACCGCTTGTTCCGCGCGAACCCGAATACGTAGTCCACATCGTTGTTTTCGCACCAAGCCAACAACTCCTCCCGGCAGAAGCCGGAGTCCGCTCGCAGGATGATGCTGGTCTTCGGCCACCGCGCGCGGATCTGCCGCACGATGCGTTGCACTTCTTGGAGACTTCCTGCGCTGGCGTCGATGTTCGAGGGCCGCAGCCGCGCACACAGTAGATGATCTCCGCAGAACACGTACAGCGGCAGATAACAGTAGTGTCCGTAGTAGCCGTGGAAAAAACGTGCTTCCTGCCGTCCGTGCAGCGGCGTGTCGGTGGCTAGCGGCACCACCAGTACCCCCACCAAAAATCCCAACACAAATTTTTTCATAACCGCTCCCACATTCCAGCATTTTAGGGATCACTTCGAGGCCCGACGCAGTCGCTGCCCGCTTTGACGCCAAACTGAGGAAAGCGTTAGCCGCTCGATCACTACTCACGGATTCCTACTCACTCTCTTCTACGGAATCCGCAATATCTTGTGCTCTTTCTGTTTCGAGCTGGCTGCCAACGCCTGCAACTCCTTCAACCCGCCCATCCCCCAGCTCGCCAGGAACGGCAGGAAGCACAACTCGCGCGACTGCAGCATTTTGTAGGGATAGAGCAGTGACTCCAAGAACTCTTCATGCGCCGCAATCAAACCGGCCTTCAACGCCTCGGCTTTGCCCGTCTTGCGCTTCAATTTCTCCAGTTGGAACGCGATCTTTTTGTGAGCCGTATCCACCGCCCCGATCAGCGTCGGATCCAAGCGCAGAATCTGCTTCTTCAATTGCGCCAGCATACGCGCGCTTTCTTTCACGCTCTTATCGAAATTCTTCCCCAGCGTCGGCGGCACGCTTGATGTCTCCATGGCACGCCGCAGCTCCTGCGACCCGCGCCAAACATCTTCCACTTTCAATCCGTACCGCCGCAAAAGCTTCTCCGCTTTCGCGTCCAGTATCGTGTAACCCGCGCGCGGCAAAATCACCGTCATGCGCCCCAGCAACTTCTTATAAATCACTTCCGCTTGCGCAAAATACGCAATCTCGGCCGGCCCCGCGACATACGCCGCGGTCGGCAGCAGAAAATCCTGCAGCACCGGACGGAGCAGCGCATTGGGACTAAATGTCTCAGGCTCGGCTTTCACAGCGCGGACCAATTCTTCCTTGGTCCAGCTCTGCTCTCCGCACACAAACTTTCCGCCGCCCACCGCAATCGGCTGCCGCTTTCCACGCCCCCCGCCTGGAACCACCCCCATGCTAAAAAGCAAGGTGCTGCGCGCAGTCACTTTCACTTGCGCCGCAAATCCCGCCTTATCCAATTCCTTGCCACGCGCCAGCAGCGCTTCGTTCAACTCCTCGCGCTCCTCCACTGCCCGAGCCAAAACATCTCCCGCCACGCGGTGCAATCGCGCGTCCAGCGGATCGAGCAAAATCAGTCCTTGCTCTGCAAACAGCCGCGTAAACAATTTTCCGAAGGAACTGCCGTATGTCTCCTGCGCTCCGTAACTCTCGCGGAAAATCCCCGCTACAAATTCTCCGCCAGCAGCCGTTAGGATCCTCGACGCTTCGTGAACCATCTCCGCAACTTGAGGACCTAGCGGAATGTCGCCTACCGGCTTCCCCGCGTCGCCATTCCCCGGAAGCTCGAATCGCGTCAGCTTTCCTTCATGAAACCAATTCGAGACGCGCACTTCGTCCAGGTCGTGGTCTTCGGTCGCCCTCCAGAACACGGGGACCGCATCCACTCCCGCCTTCGTTAACTCCTGCGCAATCTGAATCGCGGTCACGGCTTTGTAAATTGCGTACGCCGGTCCGCCAAACAATCCGACTTGCTGCCCGCTCACGACGGCCACAGCTCCGGCCGCAAAACGATTCAGATTCTCACGAGTCGCTTCGCCCGCATCCAGCGCGGCATTCTGCTCGGAGAGAATCGCCGAGACTTCCGCTCTTCGCTCGCGCGGATAGTCGAGCGACTTCGCCGCTTTTTTCGCCGCTTCTATTGTCGGAGGAGGTCCATAGAACTGCTTGACGGAAGGAAAATTATCCAAGTATTGAAGGAATAGCTTCGACTGGTGGGGCAGTTGGCGAAACGGCAGGGCTCGACAGTCCATCGCGGATTAGATGATACCGACGCCCTTTCGTCACAGCAAATTTCGCTTTGCCCCGCGCAATGAGCCTCGCAGAAAGCCCCTAGCAGATCGGTGCGAAATGCGTCCCGGACTTAGACGGAGACGGCGCCGGAAAGGCGTGCAGGCTCCCTGGC
Organism: uncultured Acidobacteriota bacterium; assembly: GCA_963718785.1. Lineage (GTDB taxonomy): Bacteria > Acidobacteriota > Terriglobia > Acidiferrales > UBA7541 > Acidiferrum. The sequence goes on from CAVQZW010000003.1 coordinate 306,682, forward strand.
GTCCAATTTGGCCATCACTTTTTCAATGGCCTTCTTCTGCTCGTCATTCACAGGCTGAAGAGGCAAACGCGGCAGGCCGCCTTTGTAACCCGCCAAGTCCATGGCGTATTTCACGCCCGGAATACCACCTTGGGAGACGATCACTTTGGACGCCTCCTGCACTCCGGCTTGCAGTTCGCGCGCTTTATCGAGATGGCCGGCCCGCGCAGCATCACAAAGCGCGACACACTGTTCCGGCAACGCGCTTGCCAGCGCAAGGATTGACCCAACAGCACCAAGCACGATCGACGGAAACATCATGCTCGCCGAGCCAACCAGCAATTGGAACGATGCTGGAACAGCCGCAAGAATTTCCGCGGCGCGTTGCACCAGTCCGGAGCTCTCTTTGAGTGCCGATAATATTCGGATGCTGCGCGAGCACGCCAACTTCCGGAGCCTCGAGAGCTATGCCCGTAAATTGCGGCACGGAATAGAGCATGACAGGAATCGGCGACGCATCGGCAACGCGCCTGATAATGTGCGATGAGCGTTTCGGGCTTGTACATCGGCTTGTAGTAGTAAGGAGTTTTTACCAGCGCGACATGATAGCCAAGCTCGGCAGCCCGTTTTGTGCGGTCGATGGTTTCGGCGGTGCCTTCCGCGCCAGTTCCGGCGATGAGTTTCATTCCGGGCGCGGCCGATTCTTTCACCGTAGCGAGGACAATGTCGACTTCCTTTCGAGAAAGTAGTACGGACTCACCGGTTGAGCCGATCGCGACGTAGCCGGTGAGGCCCGTGGTGTTGTACTTCGCAATGTTCTGCTTGATGTCCGCGACCGAAACCGAGCCGTCAGCGGCGAAAGGAGTTGTGAGCGCGGGAAAAACGCCGGACAGATTCATGAGTTAGTCTCCTGAGGCAGTGCTGCCGGAAGCGGCGACACTGCCACGATGCAAGTCCTGCAAAGCGGCAACTTCCGTGCCCTGGTCGAGAAGCGCGCGAATGCCGCGAGCAGCAGCGTGAGCCGCCGCAAGCGTCGTGATGCACGGAATGTTATAGCGAATCGCGGCGCGCCTAATGGATTTTTCATCATAAAAAGATTCGCGGCCGAGCGGCGTGTTAATGACCAGATCGATCTTCCCGGTCTTGACGAGATCGACGATGTTGGGACGGCCTTCGTTTACTTTGAATACAGATTCCGCGGGAATGCCCGCTGCTTCTAGCGCAGCCGCAGTGCCGCGCGTCGCGAGAAGCGTGAAGCCAAGCTCATGCAATTCCTTGCCGAGCGAGCTGAGGTGCCGTTTATCGCGGTCGTTGACGCTGAGAAAAATCGTGCCTTTACGAGGTAGGCGTGCCCCGGCAGCGAGCTGCGCTTTTGCAAACGCCAATCCGTACGAAGTCGAGATGCCCATGACTTCGCCCGTCGAGCGCATCTCCGGGCCGAGAATGGTGTCGACGCCGCGAAATTTGTTAAATGGAAAGACTGGCGATTTCACCGAATAAAATTCGTGGACGGCAACTTCAGCGACGCCGTTATGGTGGACCAGCGGCAAATTCATATCCGAAAGTTTCTTGCCGGCCATCAAGCGCGCGGCGACTTTTGCAAGGGGCACGCCCGTCGCTTTGCTAACGTACGGAACCGTACGCGAGGCGCGCGGATTTACTTCGAGGACGTAAACCGTGTCGCGCTGAATGGCGTACTGCACGTTCATGAGGCCGATGACTTTGAGCGCCAGCGCGAGGCGTTTCGTGTACTCGCGAATGTGCTCGAGGACCGCGGGCGACAAACTCACGGGCGGCAACACGCAGGAAGAATCGCCGGAGTGCACGCCGGCTTCCTCGATGTGCTCCATAATCCCGCCGATGACCACATCGGTTCCGTCGGCGAGAGCGTCGACATCAACTTCGGTGGCTTCTTCAAGGAACTGATCGATCAGCACAGGCCGCGCCGGACCCATCATCGCCGCTTGCGCGACATATTCCTGAACGGTGTTCACGTCGTAGGCGATGACCATGGCGCGTCCGCCGAGAACGTAGCTCGGGCGTACGAGGACGGGCATGCCGATTTCTCCGGCGACGCGCGCAGCTTCCTCCGGAACCAGAGCGGTGCCGTTACGCGGTTGTGGGATTTTCAATTTGTCGAGCAATCCGCCAAAGCGCCGGCGGTCTTCGGCAAGGTCAATGGATTCAGGGGCGGTGCCGATGATTGGTACACCATTGCGCTTCAGTTCCTGCGCAAGATTAAGCGGTGTTTGGCCGCCAAACTGGACGATGACGCCTTGCGGCTTTTCGCGATCGACGATCGCAAGAACATCTTCGAGCGTGAGCGGTTCGAAGTAGAGGCGGTCGGAGGTATCGTAATCCGTCGAGACCGTTTCCGGATTGCAATTGACCATGATGGTTTCAAAACCATCTTCGCGAAGCGCGTAGGCCGCGTGGCAACAGCAATAGTCGAATTCGATCCCCTGCCCGATGCGGTTGGGGCCGCTGCCTAGTATCATGATCTTCGGGCGTTGCTGCGCGTCGGATTCGTCTTCATCTTCGTACGTGGAATACATGTACGGAGTGAAAGACTCGAATTCGGCGGCGCATGTATCCACGCGCTTGAAAACCGGAGCGACGCCGTAACGTGCGCGCTGCAACCGAACCGAAGCGGGCGTGCTTTTCCAGATTTGGGCAAGCTGCTCGTCGCTGGTGCCGTGACGTTTGACTTCACGCAGGAGATCTTTCGACGCGGTCTCGACGGTCACTGTGGCTGCGCGGCGGTTCATGGCCACGAGCTCTTCGATTTGGTGGATGAACCAGGGATCGATTTTTGTCAGTTCGCAGATCTCGTCGGTGGGCAAGCCTTTGTCGACGGCGGTGAGCAGCCAATGAATGCGGTCCGGACGCGGCGTCGCGAGTTTTTCGCGCAGCAAAGAATCTGGCGTTTCCGCAGGCGCGCGCCACGGGGTGTGCGGCTCGAGAGAACGAATTCCCTTTTGTAGCGCTTCTTTGAAGGTGCGGCCGATGGCCATGACTTCGCCGACGGACTTCATTTGCGTTCCCAGAGTACTGTCGGCGCCAGGGAATTTCTCGAACTGCCACTTGGGAATTTTTACGACGACGTAGTCGATGGTCGGCTCGAAGCAGGCAGGCGTTTTCTTGGTGATGTCGTTGGGAATTTCGTCGAGCGTCATGCCGACAGCAAGACGCGCGGCGATTTTCGCGATCGGGAAACCAGTGGCCTTGCTGGCGAGAGCCGAGCTGCGCGAAACACGCGGATTCATTTCGATCACGGTCATGCGGCCGTTTTCCGGATTGATGGCGAACTGAACGTTCGAGCCTCCGGTTTCGACGCCCACTTCGCGGATGATGGCAGCGGCCGCATCGCGCATGCGCTGGTATTCCTTGTCGGTCAGCGTTTGCGCGGGGGCGACGGTGATGGAATCGCCGGTGTGAACGCCCATGGGGTCGAAATTCTCGATGGTGCAGATGACCACGAAGTTGTCGCGGTGGTCACGCATCACTTCTAGTTCGTATTCTTTCCAGCCGAGGACGGACTCTTCGACGAGCGCTTCGTGAACGGGGCTCATGTCCAGCGCGTGAGCGATGGCTTCGCCAAATTCTTCCTTGTTGTAAGCAATGGAGCCGCCGGTGCCGCCAAGCGTAAACGATGGACGGATAACAAGAGGAAAGCCGAGTTGATCGCAAAGGCGCAACGCATCCTGCGCATTGTTGACGAGAGCAGAAGCCGGAACTTCGAGGCCGATTTTTCGGCAAGCATCCTTGAACCACAGTCGGTCTTCGGCGACTTTGATGGCACGAAGCGAAGCGCCAATCATTTCGACTTTGTGCTTTTCGAGAATGCCGCTCTCGGCCAGCTCAACGGCAAGGTTCAGCGCCGTCTGCCCGCCTACGGTCGGCAAGAGCGCGTCAGGCTTTTCCCGCGCGAGAATCTCATTGAGATATTCCTTAGTCAGCGGCTCGATGTACGTACGGTGCGCCAATTCCGGGTCTGTCATGATCGTGGCGGGATTGGAATTGACGAGGACGACTTCATAGCCCTCGGCGCGCAAAGCTTTGCAAGCTTGTGCGCCGGAATAGTCAAATTCGCAGGCCTGGCCAATAACAATTGGGCCGGAACCGATAATGAGAATCTTTTTGATGTCTGTGCGTTTTGGCATCGTGAGTCAGTTTAGCGTCGCCCGCTCCAATCTAGTGATTTTCATTTTTCGCGGCGACGGCCACGCTCTCAGTGACTGCGCCGAAGTTCAGCTTCACGGCAACGGGGCTCTCGGCCGCGCCGCGCGCAATTTCAAAGGTTAAGAACTGAACCTCAAAACCCGGGGCGCTGAAGACGGCGGTGTAGCGTCCTGGCGATGAAGTGACAGAGAAGCGGCCGTGCTCGTCCGACCGAATCTTGTGGGGGTGCGCAGCAACACCTGATGACTGCTTGTAAATGGAGATAAAAACGCGAGGAATGCCCGTTCCCAATCGATCCAAGACCGTGCCGGAGAACGTGCGACTGGAAATGCTGGCGGGCGACGCCTCCGCAGCGGCCAGCCTTTCCTCAAAGGTAGGTAGTGGTGGAGGTTGCACCCGGAGTTCCATGGTGAACGCGCTCGGACTCTGTGGGTGAGACGCTGCAATCTGCAGAAAGAGACCAGCTCGGAGCGTGGGCGACATCGAGGCCGCGAGCTGATAAATTCCGGGTTGAAGGTGCGGCAGCTTGACCATGCCGCGAGAATCTGTCGTCAGGGTCAGCTTTTGCTTCCCATTGTTCGCGAAGACTATTACCTTTGCGCTTTGCTGCGGAGCGCCGTCTTTCAAAACAGTGATGAGGGGTTTCTGGGCGGAGGGCTGCACCTCCAGAACCTCAACGGACCGAGGAGTGGCCGGCCACGCGGTGAGCAACCAAGCGAGAAGAGTCGCTATCTTCAGCTTCACTGGCGCGAGCTCCCGGAGTTTGCGAACTCCTTCATCATGTCGGTGAATTTCGTGAAGAGGTAGTGGGAATCATGCGGCCCAGGCGAGGCTTCGGGGTGGTATTGCACGCTGAAGAGCGGCAAGTTTTTGTGGCGCATCCCTTCGTTGGTGTGGTCGTTGAGATTGATGTGGGTGACCTCTACATCGCTGGAGGGAAGCGATTCGGGATCGACGCAGAAGCCGTGGTTTTGTGCGGTGATTTCGACTTTCTGATTCTGGAGGTTCTGGACGGGGTGATTGGAGCCGTGGTGGCCAAATTTCAGTTTGAAGGTTTTGCCGCCTAGCGCGAGGCCGCAGAGCTGGTGGCCGAGGCAGATGCCGAAGATGGGGACACGGCCGAGCAGCTTTTGGATATTTTCGACGGCGTAGCCTACGGGCTCGGGATCACCGGGACCGTTCGAGAGGAAAACGCCATCGGGCTTGAGTTCCATGACGTCCTTGGCGGAAGTCTGTGCAGGCACGACCCATACGTCGCAGTGGTGATCGACGAGAAGGCGCAAGATATTTTGCTTGATGCCGAAATCGTAGGCGGCGACGCGGAATTTGCGCGTGTCGGAGACGCGACCGGATTCGCCCATGGACTCCGACCACGGCGGAATGGTGAGCTCGATGGAACTCTTCTCCCAGCCATAGGCTTTTTTGCAGGAGACGTGGCTGGCGAGCTCTTGCCCGGCCATCAGCGAAATTTGTTTTGCTTCGTGAATCAACTGGTCGGCGGGCGTGCCGTCAGTGGCGACAACGCCGCGGAGCGCGCCGACATTACGAATGTGGCGGACGAGCGCGCGGGTATCGATATCCCAGATGGCGGGAATTTTGTGACGATTCAAATAGAGCTGGGCGGTTTCGGCGGAGCGCCAGTTCGAAGATATCTGCGAAAACTCCCGCACAATCAAAGATTCGATGTAAGGGCGAGCGGCTTCTTCGTCGTCTAGATTTGCGCCAACGTTGCCAATGTGGGGGTAGGTGAGGCAGACGATTTGCCCGGCATAGCTGGGATCGGTGAAAACTTCCTGATAACCGGTGAGGCTGGTATTGAAAACGACTTCGCCGCCGCGGCGCGTGATGGCGCCAGCCGCGCGGCCGTTAAATACGCGCCCGTCTTCCAGAGCGAGAGTGGCGGGTCGGTGCTGAACTTCGTTCAGTGTGTCCTCCAGGAATGGTCATGAAAGTTTGCCGGTCATTACAGTTTGCAGACGGGGCCGCCGCGGTCATTTGGAACTGGCTTCCGTGGTGGAAAGCGAGCCGAAATGATCGACAGGCCAATAGGCAAAAACGGCGCGTCCGTAAATGAACTGGCTGGCAACAGCGCCAAAGACACGCGAGTCATTGGAGCTGATGCGGTGGTCGCCCATGACGAAATAACTGTCCTTGGGAACGCGGAATGGGCCGTAGTCGCTCATGTCTTCGTACTGCGGGGGGACGTAAGGCTCGTCGATGGCGCGGCCGTTGACATAGACGATGCCCTGGCGAATCTCGACATTTTCGCCGGGCAAACCGATAACGCGTTTGATGAAAGATTTCGAATGGTCGAGAGGATACCAGAAAACGACGACATCGCGGCGCTGAATAGGCTCGAAACGATAGACAAATTTGTTGATGAAGATGCGCTCCTGATCGGAGAGGAGCGGCGCCATGCTGGTGCCTTCGACTTTAACCGGTTGATAGAGGAAAACGATGATAACGAGAGCGAGGCCGATGGCGATGAGGAGGTCGCGGGTCCAAACACGGATTTCGTTTCGCAGGGAATGGACTGTCGAGGGCGCCGGGGCTGGAGTTTCCGGAACCGAGGGAGCTAAAGGTTGGTTCTGGTCCGTGCTTTGCATTTTGCGCTGCCTTCTATTTATAGCACGGGGATTGCGGGCGGCGCTAGATTGGATTTGCGCGCGCGTTAACGGATTGGGGATATCGCCGGGCCGTTAGATAAGATTCGCTGGCGGTTGGCGGCGTTGCATGTGGGCGCGGGGAGATTGATTGGTGTTTGCCGGACTAGTCGGGGGAGAGAGCGTAGTTGAGTGAGGCCAAAGCGGCAATGACTGCGGTTTCGGTGCGGAGGATGAGCTGGCCGAGGGAGGCTTCCTGGAAATTGGCGGCGCGGGCGGCGGCCAGTTCGTCGCCAGTCCAGCCGCCTTCGGGGCCGACGGCTAGGGCGGCAGTGGGGAGAGTTTCTGGCGAGGAGTTTGCGCGATTCGAATGGGCGAGAGACTGACGGAAAGAGGGAGCGTCGCTGCGCTCGGAAAGCATGAGTCGGAAATCGGCGGTTTGCGCGGCGAAGGCTTGGGCGGGCTTGGCAACCTCGTCCAGTTGGGGAAGACGGAGGCGGCGAGATTGTTGCCCGGATTCGAGGAGGATTTTTTGCCAACGCTGGGAACGCTTCGCGGCGGCGACGAGGAGGCCTTTTTCGCTTCGGGCGGCGGCGAGAGGGATGATTTTGCTGACGCCAAGTTCGGTGGCCTTTTCAATGGCCCATTCGAAAGCGTCGAATTTGACGATGGCGAGGAGCAGCGTGATTTCGGCGATTGGTTGCGGCGTGGGGAGTTGTTCGAGGAGCGCGAACTCGATGCGATTGCGCCCGACGGAATCGATGCGAGCTAGCCAGGCGGTAGAACCGTCGCTGAGTTCGTAGATCTGGCCTGATTGCGCGCGAAGGACATGGCCGAGATGATGCGCGGCGTCGCCTTCCATGGAGGCTGTGTTGCCTTCGATGTGTTCGACGAAGAAGCGGCGGCGCACGTGTGAATTGTAGCGCAGATGGGAAGTAGGTAGGGTCAAGCCCTCCCCTACAAACGCGAGTTAGCCGAAGATGTCTTTCACTTTGTCAAAGATGGTGGAGTTGCGGTCGGCTGGTTTGTTTTCGACTTTCATAGTGGCGCCGAGTTGTTCGAGAAGTTTGCGCTGCTCGCGCGTGAGCTTCGTGGGCGTGAGCACGCGGACGTGATAGTAGAGATCGCCTTTGCCGCCGCCGCGCGGATCGGCGAGGCCTTTGCCTTTGATGCGAAAAACGGCACCGCTTTGCGTGGCTTCGGGAATTTTCAGTTTTTCCTCACCGTTGAGGCCAGGGACCTGGAGCTCGGTGCCAAGAGCAGCTTGCGTGATGCTGAGCGGAATCGTGCAATAGAGATCGGCGCCCCGGCGTTCGAAGAAGGGATGTTCTTTTACGTCGAGGACGACATAGAGATCGCCGGGCGCGCCGCCGTTGGGCGCAGGTTCGCCTTCGCCGGTAACGCGCAGACGCGTGCCGGAATCGACGCCGGGAGGAATGCGCAGCTCGATCGTTTTCTCGCGCTCGATGCGGCCCTGGCCGCGGCAATCGGCGCAGCGTTCTTTCACGATTTGTCCCGCGCCCTGGCATGCGGGGCACGTACGCGTGATGGTGAAGAAACCTTGTTGATAGGCAAGCTGACCACGGCCGCCGCAGGTCTGGCAGGCGACGATGCCGGTTCCCTTCTTGGCGCCAGTGCCGTTGCAGGTCTCGCAATATTCCTGGCGCGGAAGTTTGATCTTGGTGGTGACGCCAGCGGAGGCCTCTTCAAACGTGAGAGTCATGTCATAGCGCAGATCGGCGCCGCGCTGCTGGCGACGGCGGCCGCGGCCACTGCCTGCGCCTCCGCCGAAGAGATCCTCGAAACCAAAGAAGTCGCCGAGAATATCGTGGAAGTCGCGGAAGGCGGTGTTGTTGAAGTCTACCCCGCCGCCTGCGCCGGAAAGGCCAGCATGGCCGTACTGATCGTAGATCTGGCGCTTCTGCTGATCGCTGAGCACGCTGTAGGCTTCGGTGCATTCGCGAAACTTGACTTCGGCTTCTTCTTTGTTTTCCGGGTTGCGGTCCGGATGCCACTTCAGCGCGGATTTGCGGTAAGAAGATTTAATTTCTTCGACCGTCGCGGCGCGCGAAACGCCGAGCACTTCGTAGAAGTCCTTTTGGTTCCCCTTGGACATGCAATCCCCTCTTTGATTTTTTCTTTCGGATCAGCTCTGTCGAACTAGTTCGCAGCTTCCTTTGATGCGTCGCCCGGGTGAACCGCTACGCGGACCATGGCGGGGCGCAGAACGCGGCCGTGAAAAGCGTAGCCGGGTTGAAAGACTTGCAGGATGGTGCCGTCTTCGTGCTGAACGGTTTCGGTGCGATCCATCGCTTGGTGGAGGTGCGGATCGAAGGGCTTGCCGAGCGGGTCGATGCGCTCGACGCCAAGGCGTGTCACATTGTCGACGAGTTGCTTGTAGATAAGCTCGAAACCTTTACGATAATTTTCATACTCCGCTTCCCGATGGGCCGCCAAGGCGTGCTCGAAACCGTCGATGACGGGGATCAGGCCTTCGACGACGCGCGCGGTGTGGCGCTTGGCATCGTCGGCGCGCTCCTTTTCAATGCGCTTGCGGTAATTGTCGAAGTCGGCCTGGCGGCGCATGAGCGTCTGGCGCAGCTCGTTGAGATCGCCGGCAAGCTTGGCGACTTCGGCATCGGCAGCGGCGGAATCGGCGGCGAGTTTAGCTTCGTCGCTAGACTCGGGGCCGGTGTTGCGGGTTGCGTCGTCCATATTGATTACGTTGTCCTTCTCGGGCACCTTGCCGGATCTCCTCTGGAAAAAGTTTTTCAAATTTTGCTCAAATTTTAGTCAGGGCTTCACTGAACAGCTGCGCGACGTAGGCTACGGCGGTCATGGCGCGCTCATAATGCATCCGCGTGGGTCCGAGGACGCCGAGCGAGCCTTGCACAAGATCGTTGCGCGTATACGGTGCGCTAATGATGGCGAGATTTTCCCCGGCTTGCGAAATTTCCTTTACGCCGATTTGCACGTGCACCGGTTCCGGGGTTTCAATGCACGCGTTTAGCACCGTAACCAATCGATGTTTTTCTTCGATAGCGGCGAGCAGTTCGCGAAGCTGCGCTTGATTGGTGAACTCGGCGGTGCCCACGATTTGCGCCGTACCTTCCACGTGAACCTGGCTCGCTTGGCTTTCGCCCAGCATCGTTGGGTCCCACAAAGTAAGAGCATTCCCGATGATGCCTTCGTATTGCTCGCGGTCGGTGGCCAGCTTTTGCAACAGGTCGCCACGAATGGCTTCGAGCGTCCAGCCGGAATAGTGGCGATTCAAGAAGTCGGCGGTGGCGTCAAGCTCGGCTTGGCTGAAGGGCCGGCTCGGGCGAAGAATCTTGTCGCGCGTGTTACCGCCGGGCGAAATCAAAACGACTACTACTCGGCCGTCGGGCAGCAACCACATCCGCGCGTGTTCGAGTACGGTGCGCCCCAGCGGCGGAGAAACGATGATGCCGAGCCCGTTCGAGACTTCGGCGAGCACGTGGCCGGCGCGTTCAGTAATTTCAGAAGCGGTTTTCGCCCCGCCCATTTCGCGCTGGATCCAATCGCGGTCGTTGACAGTCAGCGTAGCCTGCGAAGCAATCTCGTGCGCGAAGAAGCGGTAGGCTGCCGCTGTTGGGACGCGACCTGCCGAGGTGTGCGGCTGATAAAGCAATCCGCCATCTTCCAGGTCAGCCATCACGTTGCGAATGGTGGCGGTGCTCAAGGTTTCTTCGTACCTCTTGGAGATCGCGCGCGACGATACCGGCTCGCCGGTCTCGATGTAGGCACGCACGAGATCAGCAAGGATCTGACGGTTGCGCCGTTCCTGTAGGGCTGGATTCCTCATAGCAGCACTCTACGCTAAGTGCTAAAGAGCGCTACCTATATTGTAGAAAGCGGGTCAAGCAGCGTCAATCCGGGTTGCGCGTTCGTTTCGTCAAGACAAAGCCGCGCCTCAGTTGTTATCGATCTGCGCCCGTTGCAGCTTGTCGGAATAGTCGATGTAAATCGTCTTCCATTCGGAGAAGAAATCGATAGCGGCAATCGCAGCTTCGCGGTGGCCGTTGCCAGTCTGCTTAGTGCCGCCGAAGGGCAGGTGCGTTTCCGCGCCGATGGTCGGCGCATTAACGTAGACGATTCCGGTATAGAGATCGCGCGTCGCTTGAAAAGCTTGATTCACGTTGCGCGTGTAAATCGAAGCGGACAAGCCGTAAGGGACGCCGTTGGCGACTTCAATGCCCTGCTCGAAGCTATCGATGGGAATGACCGAGACGACAGGGCCGAAGATTTCTTCTTGCGCGATGCGCATTTGGGGCGAGCAATCGCCAAACACGGTTGGCGCGTGGAACCAGCCTTTTGCGTGGATGCCGCCTTCGAGACGGTTGCCGCCAGTCAGAAGCTTGGCGCCTTCGTTCTTGCCAATTTCGACGTAGCTCATCACGGTTTGCAGTTGCTGCTCGTTGATGCAGGGGCCCATGTCGGTGCTGGAATCGAGGCCATTGCCGACGCGAAGCGCTTTCACGCGGTCCACAAAGCGCGTTACGAATTCGTGATAGATGCTCTTGTGTACAGCGACGCGGCTGGCGGCGGTGCAGCGCTGGCCGGTTGTGCCGAATCCGCCCCAAACCGCGCCGTCCACGGCCAGATCGAGATTCGCGTCATCCATCACGACAATGATGTTTTTGCCGCCCATTTCGAGGCTGCAATGCTTGAAAGTCGGAGCGCAGGCTTGCGCAATCAAACGGCCCACTGCCGTCGAACCTGTAAAGCTGACGACAGGCACATCTTCGCTTGCCGCCAAAGGCGCTCCTGCGCCCGGCCCGTCGCCGCTGACAATGTTTACGACGCCCGGCGGGATTCCCGCTTCGGTCAGAACTTGCACGAGATGATAGGAAGACAGCGGGGTATCCTCCGCTGGCTTCAACACCACAGTATTTCCGCTAATGAGCGCCGGTGTCATTTTCCACGACGGTATCGCCATCGGAAAATTCCACGGCGTGATCATTCCGCACACGCCAATCGACTGACGCACACTCATCGCAAACTTATTAGGCAGTTCCGATGGAGTCGTTTGGCCAAACAGCCGCCGCCCCTCGCCTGCCATGTAATACGTCATGTCGATGGCTTCCTGCACGTCGCCGCGCGTTTCCGCCAAAACTTTGCCCATCTCGCGGGTCATATCCTTGGAATATTCCTCTTTGCGCTGCACAAGCATCTCTGCCGCTCGGTAGAGAATTTCGGCGCGCTTTGGCGCAGGAACCAACCGCCACTTTTTGTAGGCCTGTTTGGCGGCGTCCACAGCCGCATCCACATCTTCTGACGTGGAAGAGACAAACATTCCCACCAACTCATCGGTGTTCGCGGGATTGCGGTTCTCGTAAGCTTTGCCGCTGCGCGATTCCACCCACTCGCCGTTGATAAAATTCTTGAACACCCGAGGCGCTACCGACGTAGCCATACTTGTTCCTCCGTTGCGCTGAAGTTCCGGTCTGAAAGTCTCGTTGTGCCTGCAGGATTCAACACGGGGCACCACCGCGCGGAATCTAAATTCTACAGCCGGCTGGAGATACCGTCAAATCCCGCCTCCCGTGCAGGAAATTGACAGGAAATCCAAAGGTGCTGGTCAGAGGTGGCAAGTTTCAGCTAGGATTCGCGGGTTCAGGTGCAAGAGACTTTCCGTAGCCGGGAGATAACATGAAAACGATAAGCCTTACGATTCTTTTGGCAATTGTGGCAAGCGTAGCGCACGGCGCGCCTCCTGCAACTCCCGAGACGAGGAAGATTCGCGTGCTCCTGATCGACGGCCAAAGTGGTGGCCCCTACCACGCCTGGCAACTGACGACCGCCGTCTTGAAAAAAGAACTGGAGGACGCACGCCTATTTACCGTCACCGTCGCGACCTCGCCTAAATTCGGCGAGGACTTCAGCGCATTCAAGCCGGAATTCAACAAGTATCAAGCAATCGTTTTGAATTACGACGCTCCGGACTGGCCAGCGGGCTTGCGTGAACAGGTTGAGACGTATGTGAAAAACGGCGGCGGCTTGGTAGTCGTCCACGCCGCCGATAATTCCTTCCCCGATTGGCCCGCGTTCAATCAGATGATCGGCATCGGCGGCTGGCGCAATCGCACCGAAAAGGCCGGCCTCATGTGGTATTTCAAAGATGGCAAGCTGGTATCGGACAATTCTCCCGGCCCTGCCGGCGAGCACGGAAACCGCCTCCCCTTCCAAGTCGAGACGCGCGCTCCCGAACATCCAATTATGAAAGGCCTGCCGCGCGTCTGGATGCACGGCGCAGATGAACTCTACGCAACGCTTCGCGGACCCGGTCAGAACATGACCGTGCTTGCGACCGCTCACTCCGATCCAGCAAATCATGGCACAGGTCACGACGAGCCGATGCTGATGGTGCTGAGCTATGGCAAGGGCCGGATTTTTCACACCACGATGGGGCACGACGTTGCCGCGTTGAGCTGCGCGGGTTTCATCACCACCTATCAGAGAGGCGCGGAATGGGCCGCCACTGGCCGCGTGACGCAGAAAGTCCCTACTGATTTTCCAACCGCGGATTCTGTGAGTCTCCGCGTAGAAGTTGCGAAGATGGATCCTGCCTTTGTGAGTGGCCCGCCGCCCAGGCCCGAACCGTTCGACACTGTGGCGTACGCGGCCCTATTCGCGATGAAAAAACGAGCCGAGGAACTCGGCGTCGGAGGAGTCGCTGTAGTGGCTTACTTTGACGGCGACAAGATTCAATCGTGGAGCTCGAAAATGCTGGTGATCGGCAGAATGCGAGACGAACCCTCCGACACAAACAAAGGCGCCAACCTGATCGGCATCGCCTACGCCAAAGCCGTAGAGATGGCCGATACGCTCAAAGATAGCGGCAGCCAGGCGCGCCCGCCGATGACCGGAGAATTCGGATGGAAAGGCGGCGTCATCGTTCGCGGAAAAAACGGATACATAATCGCGGCATTCAGCGGCGGTAAATCCGAAGACGACGTTAAGATCTCCATAGCAGGAATCGAGCAATTGAAAACTGGGCTCTAGCGGCTGAAAACCGGGCCACGACATTTCGTCCCAGAATTTCGTCCGCATTCCGGATTCAAAGCCGAGAACTGCACCAATGGCTCAAAACTCTACCGTCCGTCGCGGTTTCCTTCGGAGAGTCTCATCATTAAAATAAATTTCTGCAGATCCAATTTGGTTGCCTGACACTTCGAAATTATTTCCGAACGCTCGACCTGTTACTCGCACTTGAGGATTGTATGAAAATCCGTAACCAATTGGGCTGCGAAAAAAAAGGCGAAAACTCCTAAACTAAATACATAACTTTAGATTTATATCCGGGAAAGAATAGCTCTTCCCTCAACACAGACCGAAGAAACCCTTTGCTTTCTTTTCTTTGAGGTCCGGCATTTCAATTGCAATCTCCCCGCTCGTTACACGCTCGCCAGTTTCGTAGAGCTGCCGGGTTCATACCATGGGGAGGCTTTCTTGAATCGGTTTAACAAGGCTATTCTGTATTTTGTATTCCTCGCTACAGCCGGGGTGTTTTGCGGCTCGAAGTTATCGGCCCAGGACGCAACGGGCAGAGTCGTCGGCATTATTTACGATCAGAGTGGCGGAGTCATTGCCGATGCGAATGTGACTGTAACTAACGTCGCCACGCAGATCACTCGCGAGACAACTTCGGATGCGACAGGTTTTTATCAGGTTCTCGCTCTGCCCGTCGGCGACTACACGGTGTCCGTCCAGCACCAGGGCTTCCGGACCGCGACCACCGATCAGAGAAAACTCGAGATCAACCAAACTTTAAAGCTCGACGTAAAGTTGGAAGTGGGCTCGGCAACCGAGACAATCACGGTTGAATCCACCACTGGGACCGTCGAAACTATTAATCCAACACTTGGTTCCACCGTTTCGGAACGCACTGTGCAGGACATGCCGCTGAATGGCCGCAACGCGCTGGATCTCGCTTTGTTGCAACCCGGCGTATCGCCCGCCGACAACCCGGCGAATGGAAGCGGCGGAACAGGCGGAATGCAGTTCAGCGTCGGCGGCGGCCGCAGCGATTCCAACACATTCGTGCTCGATGGCGGCTTGAACAACGACCTTCTCGACAACGGAGTCGTCTACAATCCCAATCCCGACTCCATCCAGGAATTCCGCGTCCTCACCAGCAACTTTACCGCTGAATACGGCCGAAGCGCTGGTGGCATCATCACCGAAGTAACCAAATCTGGCACGAACGCTTTTCACGGCAGCGCGTATGATTTCATTCGCAACACTGCCTTTGATGCGAACAATTTCTTCAGCAACTTGAATGGCGATCCCCGGCAGACGCTTCATCGGAACCAATACGGCGGAACCGTGGGTGGCCCCATTAAGAAAGACAAGCTGTTCTTCTTCGTTGCCTATCAAAAGCAGGATCTTAGCGAGGCTTCCGTGAGCAATCAGGTGACTTTGCCGACTGCCGCTGAGCTTCAAGGAAATTTTTCAGCTTCGCCCAATAAAGCGGCCGTTGTGAGCTTCCTCCAGGCAAATCCCTTCTTTCAATCAAACGCGGCGCTTGCCGCGCAAGGCATCATTAATCCGACGAGTATCGATCCTGTCGCTCAGAATTACATAAAGGCCGGTCTAATCCCCACTTCGAGTTCGCCGACCGGTGCGGCCAGCTTTCAGAATCCGCTGACCGACAATCCGGATGAGTGGACCGGAAAGCTCGATTATGAGGCATCGCAAAAAGACCATTTCACCGCTACCTTTGGCCGCATTCTCGATCCTCAACTGAATCCCGGCCCAGGCGGTATTCCGGGCTACGGCTCTACTTCGGACCTCTATAGCCGCTTTTTCAACCTCGCCTACATTCGCACTTTTTCGCCCAGCGTTATAAACGAATTCCGCGCGACAGCGCAGCGCAGCGACACCCTTCAAAGAGTGCCTGCCGAGAAGCAGCCAACTTCCACGCAACTGGGAATCAACATCAAGTCCGATAATCCCACGGGTCCCACACAGCTCGACTTTCCGAATGCCATTATTGGCTTTAGCATTCAGGGGCCATCCCGATTGGTTGACAATACCTTCGCCTACTCCGACGTTCTTTCCTGGACTCGCGGCAAGCACACCATGAAGTTCGGTGGCTCTTTTTCCGCCTATCAGGACAATCAGGTCTTCCAGTTTGAAATTAACGGACAGTTTTTTTACTCCTCCTCGGGTGCCGCCGGCGACCCATTCGCGAACTTTCTCGTAGGCCTTCCGGATTTCTTCGATCAAGGACCGGCTGCGCCCTCCAACATCCGCACCAAGGCAACCTACGTGTTTGGGCAAGACGAATGGCACGTCGCTAACAATCTGACGCTGACGTACGGCCTCCGTTACGAGTACAGCACTCCCAAGTCCGACACAAAAGGCCGTACCTACTCCATCATTCCCGGTGCGCCTCAATCCACCGTGTTCCCCGGCGCGCCCCTTGGATTGGTTTTCCCCGGTGACCCAGGAGCGCCCCGAGGGGCCAATTTCCCCGATAAAACAAACTTCGCCCCGCGCTTCGGCTTTGCATGGCAGCCGTTCCACGACGGAAAAACCAGCATTCGCGGCGGTTGGGGAATGTTTTACGATGTTTTAAAGGCCGAAGACAATTTCCAGTTTAACGGACAGGTGCCATTTGCTTCGGCCGCGTTCATTGGCAATTTTCAGCCTTCAGGTCCCGCCACGACGACGGGCTTTGGTTTCCAAAGCGATCCCTTCGGATCTACCGGCAACCCCAATCCATTCGGCCAGCCTTTGAATCACAACGTGAACTTTGCGGACACCTTCGGAACGTTCACCAGCAACGGTACCGGGGCGACCATCGTGAATCCGCATCTGCGAACGCCCTACACCTATCAATACAACTTGAGCATCGAGCACCAGCTCTCAAATAAGTTGGTGGCCCGCGCCGCTTATGTCGGCAGCTCTTCCCACGGTTTGACGACGCTCGTGGACGTCAATCCTTTCGATCCTGCAACGCTGAACAGCGCCAATCCCCAGAGATTTTTCAACGAGAGAGCCGGCAACCTTCCAGCTTTCACTAATTCTGATCCCAATGGCGTAACACCTCCGGGCTTCAACCCGAACGTTCCGGACGGCAGTTTTGGCCAGGAACAGGAATTTGAAAACGCTTCCAATGCCAACTACAACGCCTTGCAACTGAGCCTCACGCAGCAGTCCACCAATGTCTGGAAGCTCGGCAATGTCTACTACACGCTGGGCTATACATGGGCTCACAGCATCGATAACGCCTCGGGATTCCGGCAGGGAAATTTCGCCGTTCCCTTTTTCGATCCGCAACTTTTCCGGGGTTCGTCCGACTTTGACCTCCGCCAATATGTTACGTTCTCGGGCGGATGGGATTTGCCCTTCAACCGCGGCCCGCAGCGCCTTGTCAAAGGCTGGAGTCTCTTTCCCATTCTTACCTGGCGCACCGGTTTCCCCTTCACCGTCACTGAGGGGCTCAACACGTTAGACAATACGCCGGGGCCAACCGGCGCGGGCGACCAGGGCCTGATCAACGATAAGCAGCTTGCGCCCGTTCACTATCTCAATCCGAAGACAAACGGACTGCAATTATTTGACCAGGCGTCCTTTGCCAATCCTTCGATCGACCCTGTCACGCAGGGGTATGGCACCGCTCCTCGCAACATCGTTCGGGGGCCTGGACGTACCAACTTAGACTTGTCGCTTGCGAAGGTGACTCCGCTCTACCGGGAGCGAATCACCCTTGAACTTCGCGTTGACGCATTCAACCTCTTCAACCATACCCAATTCCAGAATATCGACAACAATGCTCAGGATTTTGGTGCCACGTTTGGGCAAGTCATCAGCGCATACGACCCGCGCATTCTCCAGGTGGCGGCTCACATCCGGTTTTAGGCAGGCGGCATCAGCCTCGGAACCAAACACCGCAAAGCCGGACCTTCGGGTCCGGCTTTGCTTTTTGTGTGCTCCCTTGGGTCGTGCCCACAGTTGGAAACAATTCATGAAATGATCGATGGCGCTGCCGGAACAAATCTGCTACAATGGTTTTGCGCTTATTACCTCGGTTGTGTTGTGCGGTCCCTCAAGTTGAGTTGTTGATCTGAGATTACCCGCCTGCAGTTTTCTCCGTACGTTTTCAGCGTAATCTAAAACAAGACTGGCAATGCGAATTGCCGCGCTTGCACCGAACGTGTGTGTGCGCCGGATCCGCTCAACGCCAGCAAGAAAGCAATACCGAATGCAAAGTTTCACAGAACTACCGATCTCCTCCTACATGAAGGAGAGATTGGCACACGCGCGATTTTCGACGCCGACCCCCGTGCAAGCTGCGGCTATTCCGCAAGCGCTCGAGGGCAAGGACGTGCTCGCAACCGCGCAAACCGGAACCGGCAAAACGCTGGCGTTCCTGATCCCTGTCATCGAGCAACTGCTCAAGAGCAAAACGCCAGGAATCGCGGCGCTGGTGCTTGTGCCGACGCGCGAATTGGCCATGCAAGTGGTGGCCGTGTTCAACACCCTGCGCGGCTCGCAACTTGTTCCCGCGGCACTGGTGGTTGGAGGACTCTCCGAAGGCGCTCAGCTGCAGGCCATTCGCAAGGGAGCCCGCGTCGTTGTGGCGACTCCTGGACGTTTGGAAGACTATCTCGACCGCAAGCTCTTTAATTTCAATTCGCTGCGTATTTTGGTGCTCGACGAAGCCGACCGCATGCTGGACATGGGATTCCTCCCGGCCATCAAGCGCATCGCGTCGATCCTGCCTCGGGAACGCCAAACGATGTGTTTTTCCGCGACGATGGAAGCATCCGTCGCGCACCTAGTAAAGGATTACTTGAAGAATCCGGCGCGGCTTGCTTTCGGCTCGATCTTGAAGCCTTCAGAAAATGTCCGGATGCAAGCATTTGAAGTTCCGGTCGACCGTAAACAGGAGATGCTGCAGCGTTTACTTGCTAAGGAAACTGGGCGATGCCTGGTCTTCTCACGTACCAAGCGCGGCACCGAGCGCATCACCAAGAGCCTGAACCACAACGGCTTCTCGGCGGCCATGATTCATGGCGACCGTTCGCAATCGCAACGAAATGCAGCACTTGCTGGATTCCAGCAAGGCCGCCACCGCGTCCTGGTAGCCACTGACCTCGCTTCCCGCGGGATTCACGTTCAGGACATCGTTCACGTCATCAACTATGACCTGCCGGACATCGCCGAGAACTTTATCCACCGTGTCGGCCGCACCGGGCGAGCTGGCAGTCATGGTGTGGCGACCACGCTGTTCTCACGAGAACAGCGGTCGGAGCTCTTCCAACTGGAGCGGACCCTGGGCATTCGTATCGAACGCCTTGGAGCCGACCATGGTTCTGCTAAACCCAAGCCTGGCATACATCTACGAACGGAAACGGCGCCTGCGTCTGCCCACGTTCCGGCCAGCGAGATGGCGAATGCCTCCGCGAGGGTTGCGACACGGCCTACGATGGTTGCGCTCCCTGGCGAAGTTCTTCAAGTGCAGATGGACAGCTAGGATCGTATTTAACCGACTGGTTAAATAAGGTCTTCCGAGGAGCGGAACAATTTGTTCCACTCTTCTCATTTAAATCCTTATTTCTCTGTTTCTTACGACTGCCGGGAATATTTTTAGCTTACCGGCAGTCAACACGACAACGGATGTTTCTCCTTGGGCGTCCGGGCCGGCTTGCTTCACCCTGTCGGGCTGGTTCGTGCGCAAACCACGGTGGACCGAGGATTCCTGAGAGTTACTTCGGTTTACCAAGAAATAGACCGACCATCAGCCCGGCCAGCGCTTCTTACTGGCCGGGCGTCTTTTTGGTCTTGTCCACCACGATTTCCCCGCCCTTCATGACCCATCTTACTTTGTTGAGCGTGACGTTGATGTCGGACAGTGGATCGCCCTCAACAGCCACCAAATCAGCGAGATAACCAGGCGCAACGGCGCCAAGTTCCTTCTCTTTGCCGAGGAGCGCCGCAGCGTTACTCGTTGCGGTTTGCAGCGCCTGCTCGGGGGTCATTCCGGCCTTCACGAACCAGCCCAGTTCGCGCGTGTTTTCGCCGTACATGGTATAGACAGCGTCGGAGCCCATGGCCAGTTTTACGCCGGCTTTAAAAGCACGCCGGGCCGTTTCCAAATTGCGTGGGATGAAGGCCTGCAACCGTTCCTTGAAACCTGGGGCATAGCCAATTCTGTCGCCGTTGTCGACGTAATAGCGGTTGTGGTCGATGGTGGGGACGTAGAACGTGCCGCGCTTGGCCATCTCCTGAATCGTGGCATCGTCCATGTCGGTAGCGTGCTCGAGAGAGTCCGTCCCAGCGCGAACAGCGTCGCGAGCGCCATCGGGACCGTAGGAATGAATGGCGATCTTTTTTCCGAACTGGTGCGCGGTGTCAACGGCGGCTTTCATTTCTTCGTAGTTGTAGGTCTCGAAGCCGGTGACGTCATCGTCCGTGCCTGTGGAACCATACATTTTGATGACGTCTGCGCCTGCGGCAATTTGCTGGCGCACAACTTTCAAAACTTCGGCAACGCCGTCAGCCGCACCTCCAGCAGGAGGATTCCAGCCGGGTTTGTAAGGAGACGAAGTGATATAGAGGCCGTAGCCGCAAACAAACATTCGTGGGCCAATCATTTCGCCGCGATTGATGAGGTCTCGCATGGCGATGTCCATGTATTGATCAGCGCCAAGATCTCGGACGGTCGTGACGCCGGCTTCGAGAGTGCGGAGAGCGCCTTTGCGAGCGAGAAAAACTTCGACAGCCGCAGGCCTGTTGAGCAGTTGATTGCGCAGGGGCTCGCCAGGGGTTTCGTCCGTGTAATAGGTCATGTGGGTGTGCACGTCGATGAGACCGGGCAAGCCGGTGTAACGTGAGAGATCGATGACCTCCGCTCCGGCTGGAATAGCGGAGGCGTCTGTCGTGACGCTGAGGATTTTATGGTCCTGGACGATGACAATAGCGTTGGTCCAGAGTTTGCCTTTGGCGTCCCACAACTTGCCTAAGCGGATTGCTTTGACCGGCTTGTCTGCCGGCTTATTGGGCGGCTTCTCTTGAGCTAGGAGACTCGCCACTGCCAACGCGGCGATCATCATTCCAGGTACTAATTTCGCTAGTCTCATCACACGTATCCTTTCGCCAGAACTGCGCACCTGACCGGCGCGAAGCGATAGCCTCGCAGAGTGTCTGATTTCTAATTCAGTCGGAGAAGGAATGCAACTCGGAGGGGAAGAGTCTACGGCTGGCGGTGGATCGTAGGCGAGGATCCGGTGGATAAAGAAGAGGAACTGACCGGGGGCATGGGCGCAGCGATGCCAGCGGTTTGGGAGCCGAGGCCGAGCTTCTGCAAGGTTTTTGCGTCGAGTTTGCCAGAGGGATTGAGGCCGTGGGCCTCTTGAAATTTTTTCATAGCATCGACAGTCGAGGGGTCCCACTTACCGCTGGGTTTGCCGCTGAAGGAGCCATCTTTGGCGAGAGCGGTTTGAATTTCGGAAATGCGATCGGGCGCAGGAGCTTTTTGCCCAGGCGCCCGTCGGCTGATTCTTTTCGAGGATTTTCCATGGCGCGATTTTGCGCCGGGTCTTGCGGTTGGTGACTTGACTGTGGGAGTGCCCTGCGCATTGACTGCGGACGCGCTTACACTGATACCGGCTGCAACGAGCAGCGTCAGGGCCAGGTGAGTCGCTTTTCGCACTCGCATTGGTTTTGGTTGCAACGTAGAAGGAGGCGCAAGCGCCTCCCCCTGAGATTACTGCTGCTGGCTTTCCGCCGGAACGACACCCGACAAGAACACGGTCAGAATGCGGTCGCTGTCCTGGCGGCGCAATACTTTGAAGACTACGTTATCGCCAGCTTTCAACTTCTTGACGGCAGCGCGGTAGTCATCGAGAGAAGTGATTGCGTCATGGTTGATTTCGGAAATGACGTCGCCGCGGGTGAATCCAAGGTCATCGGAAGCAAAGCTCGCGGGGTCAACGTCGGTGACAATGACGCCCTTGACGCCTTCCATACCGAAACGCTGGGCGCGGTCTTTGCTCATGGTGTCGACGCGGAGGCCGAACTCGGCAGGAGCAGGCTCGCCGGGTTGATCGAGCATGCGTCCGGCAGAATTCGGGAAGACGTGGGTGCGATCTTCGACGGTTGCCGTGGCTTCTTTCTGACTGCGATCACGGACGAAGCTGAGCTTCACTTTGCTGCCGATGGTCGCTTGCGCAATGGGGTTCACGAGGTCATTGCCGGTCTTAACGGGCTGGCCGTTTACGCTGGTGATGACGTCGCCGCCCTTAAGGCCGGCTTTCTCCGCTGGGCTGCCCGGTTCGACGCCCATGATTACGACACCGTAGGGAGCGCCGAGAGACTTCAATGTGATGGGGTTGGTGCCAAGATCTTCCTGGAAGCTGACGCCGATGGAACCGCGAGTGACGCGGCCGTTGGCGATGATCTGGTTGTAAACGTTGATGGCAGTGTTCGACGGCAGGGCGAAACCAACGCCTTCATAGCCGCGACTACCCGTAATGATGGCGGTGTTGATGCCGATAACTTGTCCAGCCAAGTCCACGAGCGGGCCGCCAGAGTTTCCGGGATTGATGGCGGCATCCGTTTGCAGGAAGCGCTGGAACTGCTTGGCGAGGCCGAGGCCGCCGCGGTCTTTCGCGCTGATGATGCCGGCGGTAACGGTGGCTTGCAGGCCAAAGGGGCTGCCGATAGCGAGAACCCAGTCGCCCACTTGCACGCCGTCAGAATTGCCGAGCTTGGCGGTGGGGAGATCTTTGTTGACCTCAATTTTGATGACAGCAAGGTCTGTATCGTCGTCCGCTCCGACAACCTTGGCGGTATAACGGGCGGTGTCGTTGTTGAGCTGAACCTGAATCTTGGTGGCGTTTTCGATGACGTGATTGTTGGTGAGAATGTAGCCGCGCTTGTCAACAATGACGCCAGAACCGAGGCTGCGCTCGGCTTGAGGGGGGCCATCCTGGCGACCGTCGAAGAAACGGTCGAAGAAGTCTTGCATCGGATCGTCGTCCTCCCCAGGATTCGTGTTCGGGTTTTGGGGTTTGGCGCGACGCATCTTGGAGTTAGGCTTTTTCTCAAGGACTTGCGTGGTGGCGATGTTGACCACAGCCGGCTCGACGCGATTCACAATGCCGGAAAATGAACTTGCCGAAGGGATGGGATCCGGCACGGTTAGCGGGGTTGCGTTCGTCCCGCTGAAGGTCTTCATTGCGGAAACGCGGCCCGAAATAACCGAGCCAATCATGATTCCGGTGACGAGCGTGAATGCTACAAAAAACGACGCCATAATCTTACGGCGCCGCGCCCAATTAAAAATTTCTTTGACTTGCTCACCCATGTTGCTGCTCCTATCTATCTAGGCCGCACATCCCCATTGCCCTGAAATCCACAAGTTCGCCAGAGCGTCCAAACAAACCGCCCAGCGATCTCCACTATAAGTATAACACCGCAAGTGGAGGACAGTTGCCTCGGAAAAAGAATGCGCCGGGGTCGTCACTGTCCTCGAGGACGGGGATCCAAAGGATGTGTTATGGCCTCTCGTCTCATTGTCTCAATCTGATTAGACGCAAGAACCCGTGGTTTTGTTGTCAAGAGATCTGGCGGCATGCCGATTGTTCTCGTTGTATGGCGGATGCAGGCTAATGTAATCGAATTCTGGCGCGGAACAAATGGCTGAAGGACTACTGCGCAAAAAACGGCTTCGTGTATCTCGACTACTTCAGCGCCCTGGCAGACAATCGCGGCATGCTGAAGCGCAGTTTGGCTGACGATGGACTGCATCCGACGGATGCTGGGTATAAGATCCCGGAGGGTTGCGGGTCAGTTTCAAAGTCTAACTGCCGAAGTTTCAAAGGCTAAAATCGCTTACAAGTGTTGAGTCAAACGGAACACCGCCCTGGCTGGGTTCTGATTGAGTACAGCCCGACAGATCGGTTCTCTCGGATCAGGCTATTAGAAGAAAGTGGTTGCGCCGACCGGTTGAACTGGCACGACTTACAAGGCACTTGGGCTATTTTCGAGTAATCTTAAATCTTCAACAGCAGTCGGCGGAATGTTGGGCTTGTAACTGGGCCAACGTTGACAGCGTCCCATATGGGGAGCTCCTCATATTGCGAAATCGGTGAATCCTGCGAGGGCGCTCGATCGGCCTTCCCCCGGAAAAGGGGCGTATACCTATGAAGTCGCGTCTCGGCCTTTGTCTTTTGTTTCCCTTTCTGTGGGCGCCCCAAATTTCAGCTCGGCAAAATCATTCGGCAGCTCATTCCGAAGACAGAATCTATCTTGACGTTGTAGTTAGTCCTAAGTCTGGCAGTCCAATAAAGGGCCTTCAGCAGCCGGACTTCACCATCCTCGATAACGACGTGCCCCAAACCATCACGTCGTTCGAGGCTATCGATGGGCGGCAGGCTCGCATGGAGGTGATCTTAGTCTTCGATGCGGTGAACACTGGCGGTCGTGAGGCGGCCATCGTGTATCAAGAAATTGAAAAATTCCTTAAGTCAGAGGGAGGCCGCTTGGCCTACCCCACTGCGGTCGCTATCCTTGCGGACAGGGGACTCGAGTCTCCGCTGGAGTTTTCACGGGATGGAAATGCTATCAGCGCTGCACTTGGTAAACGCCGGATTGCCCTCCGCAGTATCACCGAAAACACTGACGGCGGGGGAGGCGCTGCTCGTTTTGAGATTTCGTTTCAATCCTTTGCGCAGATTCTGGCCGACGAACACGAGAAACCTGGACGCAAGGTTGTCCTTTGGGTGTCTCCGGGCTGGCCGAGGCTGGCCGGCTTGGAGAATGAGCGGGACGCAAAGCTCCGGCAGCTACAAGAAGAAGTGTTCGGAAATGTCGTTGAGGTCTCGACGCAGCTCCGGGAGGGCCGGATTACGCTCTATAGTGTGGACCCTTCCGCTCTGGGAGACCTTGATATGGGACTTACTGACCCGCCTACCATTCATTTGAGGCCCTCCGAAAAGAACGTCTACGTACCGGGAGCGTACAAGCCAAGTGACATCGGAGTCGGAGACTTGAGGCTGGAGACGATCGCCGCGCAGAGCGGCGGCTTGGCCCTTCATCCCGGCAACGACCTTGCCTCGGCTCTTCGAAAATGCGTTGCCGATGCGGAGGCTTTCTACGAGATATCCTTCGATCCGACGATTACAACTCAGGCTAACGAGTACCATCGTCTAGAAATCAGCGTCGTAAAGCCTGGCTTAGTAGGGCGCACTCGACAGGGGTTTTACTCGCGGCCTTGGCCAGTAGAGAAATTCGCGGCTGAGGCCAAGAGGCTTGGCGGGGCGGGTGGCACATCTCCAGGCAGCGCAAGAGCAGAGGGCGGAGCCTCAGAGCCAGAACCTGACTACGCGAATGTACATCCATACGTCGATCTGCCGATGGCACAACTCGTCGAACGCGTGCCTGAGTTGAAATCCCTTCAGCCCGCAGAGGATCAGAAAGAATTGCCAATGATTCTTCAGAAGGTCGGCGAGCGCATGGATGATTTCGTCCACAACATTGGCGACCTCATTGCGCGCGAAAACCTGACGCAGGAAAGGCTGAATGCCGACGGAAAAATCAAAGCGAAGCAGCATGTCAAAGACAACTATTTGATCCTGCACCACGGCTACGAATGGGGGGCCAATGCGGAATATCGCATGGATGACAAGGGCAATCGCCTGGGGCCGATCGGCCTTGCGCAGGGGTATTTGGTCACTTCAGGCCACGCTTTGAGCTGTATTCAGTTTTCGAGCGCTGCGCAGTTGCAGGCACAGGCCCGGTTCCGCTACCTGGGCAACGGAACGCTTGGTTCACGCGAGACGTATGTATTGGCGTTTGCTCAGCGCCCCGGCGAGGTCAGCTTCTCGACCGTTATGGCTGGAACGGGCACGAAAGAAGTGGATATGGTGACTCAGGGAATCTTGTGGGTGGACAAAAGCAATTTCCAAATCCTCCGCATGCGAAGCGATCTGCTGGCGCCCAACCCTGAGATTTTGCTCGAGCAAATGACAACCGATGTGACCTTTGAGGAAGTGCGTCTTCAGGATGTTCCAAATCCTTTGTGGCTGCCTAGCGAGGCAGACGTATTCATCGAAATCGGCGGCCAGAGATACCGCAACATGCATCAATATCAGGACTACCGGCGCTATCGGGTCTCCGTCAAGATTGGAGACCCGCATTAAACTGTGCTCCTAGACCCAGGTCCTTCCATGAGAAGGCCGGTGAGTGTCAAGTATGTTTTCTCTTTCTTTCTTGTAAGGATGTTTTTTGTTCTTCTCTTTCTCCCTGTGAGTTCCTACCCTTGAGCCAAGCCGCTTCTGTCGCCACCCTTCCATCCGCACTCTTTGTTGAGCGATGATCGCTCGGTGCAAGTTGGGTGTACTCGTTTCAGTAGGTGCTGCTACCTGGTAATCGACCTCGTTCCCCCTTTCGAAGGAAACGGGTCCAGGACCTGTCGCAGTCACCTGATCTCGGCGGTTGAGCTCGGCTGTTTGGATACCCTCTCTCTTCTTTCTTGTATGCGCTTTTTCTTTCTTCCTGTTTTTCCCTGTTTTCCCTAGAGAATTTCGAGCCAGGATCGCCTAGCAACGACGATCGCCAACTAGGCCGCAGCGCGCATCGCTTTGTGGCTATTGCGCAGTGGTTCGTACACCTCTCCACTCACCCACAACCGATGCAGCAGTACCGCCAACTTTCTGGCCACCGCAACAACCGCTCGTTTCTTGGCATTTTTCCCTCCGCGCTCGGCAAGTCGCAGTCCCCATCGCCGCAGATCACTATCTTCTCCAAAGGGCCCCAGGATGTAGTGTGCCCCTTGCACCAGCATCGTTCTCAAATAGCGGTCTCCTTCTTTGCTGATGTGCATCTGCGGCTGGCTCTCTCCGGAGTCCCTGCGTCCAGGTTTTAACCCGAGAAAACAGCCGACCTCGCGACTCTTCGCGAACCGATGCGGATCGTCCAGGGTCAGGACATACGTCAGCGCGATCTGTGTTCCTACCCCCTTCACCTGTTTGAGCAGCACGACTTGCGGGTAGCTCTCCCTAGCGATTTTCTCCATCCGCGCGTCGTATTCCTTGATGCGCTCGTTCAACGATTCAATCTCTTTCAGCAACGGTTCCAGAACTTCGCGCAACTCCGCGCTCAATTCCGCGGCCAGCTCCCGGCTCACTTGCTCCGTGCCACACTTCGGCAGCCGTTCACCATAAGACTTCGCCAATCCTCGCGCTGCATTCACCAGCGCGGTTCGCGCACTCACCAATTCCGCTCGTGCCCGGATCACCGTCAGATGAATTTGTGCTTTCGCGCTGCGATGCCGCACCGGCCCCAACAGCTCAGGATCGATTCTTGCCAGCCGTGCCAGTGTCCGCGCATCGTGTCGATCATCTTTTCGATTGCTCTTGCTGATCAATTGCACTTTTTGCGCGTGCGCCACCAGCACCTCGTGTCCCAGCTCCTTTAGCAGCCGGCTTACCCACGGGGAATGTGTTCCGGTCTCCAGGGCGATGAGACTTCGCGGTATCCTCCCAAGTGTCTGCTTCACCGCTTCCGGTGTCGTCGCTAGTTTCTGTTCCAGAAGGACTTCGCCCGCTTCATCCAAAACGCAGTAGCACGACCAGCGATCGCCGAGGTCCAGACCAATCGTGAGCTGGTGTCCTTTGAAAATCATCTTTCCATTTACGCGAACAGTGCTAGTCTTCTTCATTGCCGGTCTCCTTTTGTGCCTTGAGCACGTCTTTCATTGGGAGCGTATCG
Source organism: uncultured Acidobacteriota bacterium (assembly GCA_963718785.1). Classification (GTDB taxonomy): domain Bacteria; phylum Acidobacteriota; class Terriglobia; order Acidiferrales; family UBA7541; genus Acidiferrum. The sequence continues at coordinate 334,194 of CAVQZW010000003.1, forward strand.
CATCCCGCTGGAGACCGGCCTTCTCATCCCATCTGGTAAACGTGGTAACCGGTAAAGTGGAATTGTTCCCGATCAACTTATTGGCCAGAAACCGTCTTTGTGCACTCATTGTATTGGCTAGGTTGCGCCATAAGCCTTGTCTATAATCGATATAGGAACTTGCCGAGTTCCGGAGAGACGACGAACGCGGATCATCAACCGGATTCGGCGCCCGGGCAACGGAATGCAGAAAACTCATACAGCTGAATACTTGGCAGCGAAGTTCCGGGCGTTGCGACGGTTAACGGGCAATACTCCTTTGTTGGGTATCCACTTCCGCTACCGCGGAATGACGCGCACGATCTACGCTAAGTCCGAACAATTGAATATGACGGGCAGCATCAAGGACCGCATGGCTCTGCACATCCTGAGGAAGGCGTACGAGGAAGGAAAGATTCATCCTGGATGTATCATCGCTGAAGCCACCAGCGGTAACACGGGGATATCTTTTGCCGCCATCGGCTCCGTATTGGGTCATCCCGTATCCATCTTCATGCCCGATTGGATGAGCCAAGAGCGCAAGGACGTGATTCGAAGCTATGGCGCCAACATTGTTTGCGTCAGCAAGGAACAAGGCGGATTTCTTGGCAGTATCCGAATGGCCGAGGAATTTGCTGCGAGCCAGCCTGACGTTTTCCTGCCGCGCCAATTTTCGAATGATGCCAATGTAGAAGCGCATGAGACGACGACTGGTCCCGAGATTAGCGCCCAACTGGAGAGTGCGGGACTTCGGCCGGACGCATTCGCGGCTGGAGTTGGCACCGGGGGAACGGTGATGGGGGTCGGGAGATTCCTTCGCAGCCAGAACCCCAGGATCAAGATTCACCCCGTGGAGCCGGCAGAATCCCCGACGCTGTCGACCGGACACAAAGTGGGCAAGCACCGCATCCAGGGAATCTCCGACGAATTCATTCCGGCAATCGTTGACCTCTCGGCGCTGGATGGAGTCATTGCTGTTTCGGATGGTGACTCGATATTGATGGCGCAGAAACTAGCGGCACGACTGGGACTTGCGGTTGGCGTGTCCTCGGGATGTAACTTTTTAGCGGCTGTGAATGTACAGGAACGGCTCGGGCCTGACGCGGTGGTGGTTACCGTTTTTCCAGATGACAACAGGAAGTATTTGAGCACGGACCTCCTCCGAGAGGAAACTTGCAAGGAAGGCTATCTGGCTCCAGGGATCGAGCTGCTCGGTCTCGAGACCTTTCAGCGCGACTGCACCTTTTGCAAGAACATCGAATAACTCAAGGGCACTTGACAAATCGTGGCGCATCTAGGATAAAGGTAGAAGCTGCGGTTGCGGCGACACGTGGCGATTTAGGGCAACTTGCTCCACGTAAAAAACTGCTAAAGAGCTGTAGAGTATCCCAGAAGAATTTCTGAGACCCTCCGAGCACTTTGGCACGGAGGGTTTTTCATTTACCTCCCTGCTGCCCTAATCAAACCCTACGTGATGGATTTGTGTGCAGGATTGTGTGCCTGCGACCCTGAGGGCCTGGCGCGTTGAGGCGCCGGCGAAAGGTAAAGCGATGTCTGATCTATTCGAACTACGATGCCGGGAGTGCGGTAAGACGTGGGGAAATGTTGCGAAGTCCTTCTGTGAAGACTGTTTCTCGCCGCTGGAAGTCGCCTACGACTACGATGCTCTGAAGAAAAAAGTTCGCCGCGAGAACTTGGACGGTCGGACGTTCAATATGTGGAGGTATGCGGAACTATTGCCGCTGCCCGAGGATTTCACGCCAGAAAGTGCGGTTGGCGGTACGCCGCTGGTTGCCTCGCGGAAGCTGGCCTCCCACTGGGGGATCGGTGAGCTTTACTTCAAGAATGATGCGGTGTGCTTCCCTTCTTTGTCGTTTAAAGACCGGGTGGTTGGGACGGCGCTAGTGGCGGCACGGCGATTTGGATTTGAGACGGTGGGATGCTCTTCCACCGGGAATTTGGCGAATGCCGTGGCCGCACAGGCGGCGCAGCAGGGATTTGACGCTTGCGTATTTATTCCTTCCGATCTTGAACCTGCCAAGGTTCTGAATACTGCCGTTTATGGCGCGCGCATCGTGCGCATCAACGGGAATTATGACCACGTGAACAGGTTGTGCGCACAGATTGCGGACCGATTCAAGTGGGGCCTGGTGAACGTGAATTTGCGTCCTTATTATTCGGAAGGATCGAAGACGCACGGTTACGAAATCGCGGAGCAACTCGGCTGGAGATTACCGGACAACGTCGTGGTGCCAATGGCCGGCGGATCGCTGATTACGAAAATCGCGAAAGCGTTCAAGGAATTGGTGACGCTGGGATGGGTGGAAGCCAAGCCAGTGAAATTTTTTGGAGCGCAGGCTACCGGGTGCTCGCCGATTTCGGATGGCGTGAAGCGCAACCTGGCGCGTTTTGAGCCGCAGAAGCCGAACACGATTGCTCGTTCGCTGGCGATCGGAAGTCCCGCCGATGGGCCTTTTGCCATTAAGCAAATCCGCGAGAGCGGTGGCTGGGCGGAAGACATTTCCGATCCGGAAATTGTGGACGCCATTAAGCTGCTCGCGGAGACAGAGGGCATTTTCACGGAGACAGCCGGCGGCGTGACCGCGGGCGTGACGCAAAAACTCATTCAGCAGGGACGAATCGGGGCCAATGAGACGACCGTTGTCTGCATCACTGGAAACGGTCTCAAGACCACCGACGCGATTGCCGCAGAGTTTCCGCTGACGGAAGCGATTGCACCGCGCCTCGAGGCGTTTGAGGCGTATCTCGACAACCAGTTTTCCGTCGCTGCCAGCGCGGCGAAGTGAAGTCAGGAGACAAAGAAGACATGCCAGTTACGATAGAAATTCCGACAGCGTTCCGCCGCTTTACGGAGGGAACGCCAAAGATCGACTGTAGTGCAGCGACCATCGCCGAGGCGCTAAATGATTTAACGACGCGCTTCCCTGCTCTTTCACGCCATGTGCGCGACGAACAGGGGCAGATTCGGCAGTTCCTCAACGTATATTTGAACGAAGAGGATATTCGCTTTCTTGGCGGCGAGGGCTGCACGCTGAAGGAAGGCGACCGAGTGCTGCTGGTCCCATCCATCGCGGGTGGCTAGGCTTCGCGACTGAGTTCACTGCCCGCTAGTCCCCAGTAGGCTCCTCCGATTGGTCATTTTTTGGGAAGCAGACCACGCGGCTTTAAATTATTTTGTTCTCGGCTATGATGGTTGGGGAGACTCCCATGGGTTACTACGCACTTTTTTACCGCGAAGTGGTGCCGGACTTTATCACGAAGCGGGGCGCCTATCGCGAAGAGCATCTGGGCCTTGCACGCGAAGCGCACGGTCGAGGGGAGTTGCTGCTGGCCGGAGCTTTGGCGGACCCGCCGGACGGAGCGTTGCTCATTTTCCGCGGCGGGGACGATACCGCGGTCCAAGAGTTCGTCCGCAACGATCCTTATGTGAAAAATGGCCTGGTGAAGCGGTGGGAGATCCGGCCGTGGACGGTCGTTGTAGGAAACCAATAGGAGCCTTCCCGGGATGATTGCACGCCTTTGGTCCGCACGAGCGACAAAAGCTCAGTCGACGCAATATCTGGAGCACTTCTGGCAGAGCGTGGTGCCTGCGTTGCGAACACACAATGGGTACGTCTGCTCCAATGTCCTGGTGCGGTCGCAAGGGGAAGCGGTGGAGATTCTTGTCACGACGGTATGGCAGTCTCTTCAGGCGATTGACGGTTTTGCAGGTTCCGATCGGGAGACGGCGGTAGTGGCGAGCGAGGCTGCGGCGTTGCTCACGGACTACGATCGGCGGGTGCGCCACTATGAAGTGGCACAGATGGATGGACTTTCCTTTCGCCAATCCTCATAGGCCTGAGCGCCAAATAATCTAGTTTTTCAGGAAACATTTCAGGCTGGGACTGCGTTACTTAGTCCATAAGCATTGGAGGTGTGTGCATGCGTACTCCTTTCCTACTGGCTACTGCCTTGGCGCTGTCGGTGGCATCAGGCGCGGCTCAGACCAAGCTGGACGTCAAAGACATCGAAAATCATCCGTTTACGGCGGATTTCCATTCCGGCGGCAAACTGCGGATGTATTTGCGTTCGGGGGACTTCCGCGTCGTCGGCGGATCGGACAACAAGATCACGGTACGGATTACGGGCCGAAACGCCGATCGGGCCGGCGATGTTCGGGTTCAGCTGGAAGGATCGAATGATTCCGCGGACTTGACGGTCAGCGGCGGTCCCAAGAACGACCTGGAGGTCATTATCGAGGTCCCGAAGAAGACGGGACTTTTTGTGCGAATGACGGCCGGAAACCTGGAACTACAGCATGTTGTCGGGGATAAGGACGCGGAGTTGCACGCAGGGGAGCTGATTATCGATGTTGGCGACGCCAGCGATTATTCGCGCGTGGACGCGTCGGTTTATTCCGGGGGGCTTGAGGCCAGCCCGTTTGGCGAATCGCATGGCGGGCTATTTCGTTCGTTTCACAAAGAAGGCAATGGGAAATACCACCTGCACGCGCACGTAGGGGCTGGGGATTTGACGTTGCAATAAAGCGTCGGCCATCGCTGCATCGGGTAAGAACACCGCAACATTTGGAGCTGTTCGGGGTTTTACCTGCATGAGGCTAAGGTTAGCCATTTACGGTGCTGCTTCCCTTTTTCTTCTGGCATTTTATGCGCCCGCGAAAGCCGTAGCGTCCCTGCTCTCTGACTTGCGCGGGCGCTAACCGGATCATCCACCTATCATTCGTTTTGTGCTGGCGGCTCTCACCAAAGACAATGTTTCGTTCCTTGCGTTTTTGCCATTTCTTACTGTGTTTAATGTAACCGCTCATAAAACCCAACATTTTTGCAAGTAGACGCAGGTGTGCGTTCTGTGTAGAGTGCGCTGCACACAGAGTGGACTCAGATTTCAGATTGCGGGCATTCCAGGAGCCCTTTTAAACGATGCCCCCTCCCGTCGGCAGTTCTCGAACTGCTTCCAATGCGGTGGTGATCGCCAAAAATCTAGCGCCCGTGGCAGCGCTGCTGGGCATATCGACGTTTATCAACTATATCGATCGAGGCAGCCTGTCGCTCGCCGTGCCTGTGCTCAAGGTCGAGCTTCAGCTCAATCCGTGGCAACTGGGCATTTTGCTTTCATCGTTTTTCTGGACCTACACAAGCTTTCAAATCATTTCCGGCTGGCTGGTGGACCGTTTCAATGTGAACTGGGTGCTGGCCGGCGGCTTTTTCATTTGGACACTGGCCACGGCTACGACTGGCTTTGTGCACGGCTTTCAAATGCTGTTGATCATGCGGCTCATCCTGGGGGCCGGCGAATCCGTAGCTTTTCCTTCCTACAGCAAAATTCTGGCGAAGCACTTTCCTGAGTCGCGGCGAGGGCGCGCCAATTCCTTTATCTCCGCGGGAATCGCCGCGGGACCGGCCTTTGGAATATTTTTCGGAGCGATGTTGATTGGGAGGTATGGCTGGAGGCCGTTCTTTGTAGCACTAGGGCTGATGAGCCTGCTGTGGTTGCCGCCATGGAAGAAATGGATGCCGACGGGACCCGGCCTGGATATGTCGCCCGCAGCACAGACTCCGGGGATCCTCGAGATTCTCAGGCAGCGCTCTGCGTGGGGCACGTTTGTCGGGCTTTTTGCGTTCAACTACCTTTCGTACTTTCTGCTGACGTGGCTGCCGTCTTTTCTTGTCAACGAGCGGAATTTTTCGATGCAAAAGATGGGGACCATTGGGGGCGGCGCGTATCTACTTCTGGCGCTTTCGGCGCTTATCTGCGGATGGTTCTCGGATTTGTGGATCGCAAGTGGCGGGACTCCAACGCGGGTGCGAAAAACGTTCACGACAGCGGGACTAGCGATCAGTTCGTGCTCTTGCTTGGCGGTGGTGGCGTTTGCGTCTGATTCGCGGATTGCCATCCTGTTTCTTTTTGTGACGTGCGCCGGGGCAGGCCTCTGTACCGCGAATTTGTGGGCGATCACGCAAACAATTGCGGGCCCTCTGGCGGCGGGTAAATGGAGCGGACTACAAAACTGTTTCGGAAATTTTGCAGGGATTATTGCACCGGCGCTAACCGGATATGTGGTGCAACGAACTGGGCATTTTTTCTGGGCGTTCGCAGCGACAGCAGCTGTATTGCTGGTAGGAGCGTTATCGTGGGCTTTTGTTGTTGGTAGAGTAGAGCCGGTGCACTGGAAGGGAAAAGGACTCGTAGCCGGTTCTCAGGTTTCGGAGAACTGACCCCGCACTTTGGGCTAGGGCCTCTCCCATCTTCCGGTTTCGGCTGACCGAAAGACTGCTCCTATAACCGCCATGTTGCGGACGGCGTCTTCGATCGAAACGGGCACCTCTCCGTCTCCTCGTATCGCCCGCGAGAATACATCTCCCTGAATGGTGTACTGATCGCACGTAGGGACGGTTTCCAAAGCGACGCCCCCTCCAAACACGTCGCGCCCGTCGTCCGTGAAAATCCTGCATGGCCGGTCGTTCGGAGCATTGAAAGGTATTTCGATTTCAACGCGTCCCTTCGTGCCGAGGAAATGCATGCGCTGGTAAGGAACGAGCTGCGTGCTGCAAGTGAAAATGGATTGTCCCGAGGGAAAGTCGAGAATCACGGAGCTTAGCCGGTCGACTTGGAATTCCGGGTCGCGTTCGACTAAGCCAATGACTCGCGTTGGCTCTTCGCCAAAAATGAAGCGCGACGTCGTGATGGGATAGCATCCAATATCGAACAGCGCGCCGCCGCCCCAATCCAAAACATTGCGAATGTTAGCGGCGTCGCGGTTGAAATAGCTGAAGGCTCCGACAATCGAGCGCAACTCACCGATTCGGCCGGAGCGGATCAGTTCGCGCGTGCGCAGCCATTGCGGATGTGTGCGCACCATGAACGCTTCGCCGATTTTTACCCCAGTGCGGTCGCGCGCGGCGAGAAGTGCTTTCGCCTCGGCAACGTTCAGCCCGATCGGCTTCTCGCAGAGGACGTGCTTGCCTGCTTCCGCAGCTTTGATTGACCACGGCACGTGCAAATGATTCGGCAGCGGATTATAGATGGCTTCGATATCAGGGTCAGCCAGAAGTTCCTCGTAGGACCAATAGGCTTTAGGAATGCGCAATTTACGAGCGGCGCTCTCCGCCTTTTGTCCATCTCGCGAGGCGATGGCAACGATCTCGCACCATTCCCCCAACTGCATTCCGGGAATCACTTTGCGAACGCCAATGGCGGCCGTGCTGAGGACGCCCCACTTTACTTTCTTGATGCTCACCGCTTCCCTCCCCGGCCTTGACGTCCCCTTCTATCACGCATTCCTCCTGCGGCAAAATGCCTGTGAAAGAGGCGGATTTGTTTTACCGGCGCCGACCGCGTATAAGAATTGCCATGTTTCCTGTCCTCGCGATCGCTGCTCAAGCCACCGAAAGTGCCGGTCCCGCTTCGGAATGGCGCTGGGCGATTTTCGCTCTGGGAGCCTGTGCAATTCTGCTGACCATCGGCTTCATCGCCATAGGAATTGTTATTTTCCGCAGAAAAAAAACGGACCGCACTCTTCTATACTTCGGTGTGTTCGTGATTCTTTACGCTGCCCGCATATTCATTCGCGAACAGCCGCTTCTCTCCGTGTTTAACATTCCTCGTGCTATTGCCGGGCACATCGAGCGTGCCATCACGTTCACCATCATGCTGCCGAGTTTGTTCTTGTGTTTAGAGATCGTGCAAACCAGATGGCGCCGCGTCATCCAGTGGATTCTGGGCGCGCAATTGGTCTTCGCTGCTGTCGCGATCCCTCTCGACCTCCTTGGTATCGCCAGCCGGGAGACTGATATCGCCAACAGTGTCCTCGTATTAGGCGCCGGAACTCTTCTAATCGTATTCCTGTTTTTTCTCCGGCCACCCGGCCGCCTCTCGCACGAACTACGGGTTGTCGCCCTGGGGCTGGGCGTTTTCGGCCTTTTCGTTCTCCGCGCAAACCTCGCCGGTCTTCGCATCCTTCCAGGGCGCGACGTCGAGCCGATCGGCTTTCTCTTTTTGGTGTGCACTCTCGGCTATCTTGTGGCCCATCGAATTATTACCAAGGAAGAGAGCCTCTTTGCTATTCAGAAAGAGCTGGAAATTGCCGAACAAATTCAGACTTCCATTCTTCCACGCGAAGTTCCTCGCCACGCCGGCATCGAAATCGCAGCGCGTTATCTTCCCATGAGCGCCGTTGCGGGGGATTTCTACGATTTTCTGACCTTTGAACGAAATCATCTTGGCATTCTTATCGCCGACGTCACCGGCCACGGAGTCCCCGCCGCGCTTATCGCTTCGATGCTTAAAGTGGCGTTTGCCAGCCAAGCCGCCCACGCCGATGATCCGGCGCGCGTACTAGCCGGACTGAACAAAGCTCTCTGCGGCAAATTCGAAGATCACTTTGTCACAGCGGCCTATCTTTATGCGGATCTCGACTCGAAAATGATTCGCTACGCCGGCGCGGGGCATCCTCCGCTCTTATTCAAGAACCGTTCGAAAGGCGAAGCGCGCGCTATTGAGCACAACGGCCTCTTTCTGGGAATGTTTCCCGAGGCGGAATACTCTTCCATCGAAATTCCGCTGAAACCGGGAGACCGCTGCCTCCTCTACACAGACGGCCTTCCGGAATCAAAAAACGCGTCCAGCGAAGAATTTGGAATCGCTCGTTGCCTGAAGGTTCTGGATTCGCATACGAATCTTTCCGCAGGAGCGCTAGCAGACCAAATGCTGAACGAAATCTCCCGTTGGACGACGAACGCCAAGAGTTCGCCTGGGGCGCAGGAAGACGACATGACCCTCATCGTTCTTGATTGCCAGGAATAGCCACTAGGAGCGAGGCTCTTACAGGGGAAACAAATCTTCTAGAGAAAACTTAGTTGCCGACTTTCCAGAGCGAGCAGCTTCTTCTTAACTGGCAGTCCGCCGCCAAATCCGGTCAAATCACCGTTGCTGCCGATAACGCGATGGCAAGGAATAATGATGGGGATGGGATTCGAACCGTTGGCTAGTCCCACCGCGCGCGCGGCATCAGGGCTGCCGATGCGTTTCGCCAACTGCCCATAACTGATCGTTTCGCCGTAAGGAATCTTGCGCAGATTATTCCAGACGAGAAGCTGAAACTGGGTGCCATCGAGGACGAGCGGTAAGTCGAAGTCTTTTAGTTTTCCTTCGAAATAGGCTCCCAGCTGGCGAATCACTTCTTTGAAAGGCGTCTTGTCTTCCACCCATTCGCGCCGCGGAGACTTCGGTTTTCGCCCTGTTGAGAAGTGCACCAGCCGCAATCCGCCCTCATCTCCGGCGAGCATAAGCGGCCCGATGGGACTTTTCATCACGGTGTAGAAGAACGGATTCATTTGAACAATCCTAACCGCCAGCGCTGCTTTCTTTGCCAACAGCCGCGTACGGACTCTGTGCGCGGAATCTCTTTTCAAATTCCTCGCGCGTGCACATGGTGCGAATGTCCGTGATGCGATCCACGGCGAGGATTCCATCGAGATGATCGATCTCGTGTTGCAAGAGCTCAGACAAATCCCGATCTCCACTAGCGCGGATTTCGTGCCACTCCCCTTGCAAATCTTGATACCGCACAGAAATCTCCCGATGTCGCTCCACTTGCATGAAAATCGAGAGAAAGCTCAGACAAGCGTCCCAAACCACAATTTTCTCTTTGCTTCTTTCCGTAATTTCAGGATTCACGAAAGGCCAAGGCTGGGAGCCTGGCAACTGCAAAAAGATCACACGCAGTGCTGACCCAATCTGCGGCGCAGCGATCGCTCGGCCGTAGCCCGTCGTTTTCTTCCAATACGCCAGGGTGTCGGCAAGGTCTTCCGCGAGCGCGTGAATCTCCGACGCCGTAGGATCTCCGACGCGCTTCGCGACTTCCCTCAGCCCAGGGTCCCCAAGTTGCAAAACGGTTCGAACGGCCATCGGTTCCCTCTTCCACAGCACGGAAGGCAACTATCATATCGCGAGCGGCGGCAGTCTTGCCTCATGATCAACAATTTTCCACGCATGCCGACGGCGAGATATTCGCCGGACACATTTAACTGTCCGGATTGCATTAAAAAAGCGGACTTACTTAGTTTTCGATTCGATGCGCGCGGGGTGAAAAAAAGGGCTCCGGAGCAGCGCCCCGGAGCCAAGACCAAGCAGCGTTCGCGAGAAGCCTAGTGAGTTTCCAGGGGTTTGTATCCATCCGGAGCGTGATACAAGAACGCGCGAGCGCCATAATTGATCTCCAGCGCATGCGCTTTCAAGAATGGGTTAACCGCCGAGCTGGAGCTCAGATACGCTTTGTACGTCCGTCCCTTCAAGAGATCGATTCCTCCAGCGGTGCCCGGGCCGCCGCCTTCCCAAGCTCCGTCCTGGCTCGTATAGAGTTTCCCATTGTCCAAATCCATGGCAAATCCCAGCGTTCCGGAATCGGGAGTCTTATTATTCCGGCGAATCATGACGAACGAGCCGCTCGCCTGGCCGTTCTCGTTAGCCGCGCCTTGTTCCGGCTGAGATTGTTCAACGCCAATGAAAAGTGTCACCTCCGCGAGCTTCTGAATGGCCGCGCCATCCACTTTCACTTCGAAATACCATTTCCCCTTGCTCTTTGGCTCATTGCTCTGCATGTCGTAGATCAGTTCTCCGTCGGAACCCGCGGCGGGCGCAGCATCAGCCACAGGCTCAACCTTATTGGCCTTCTGGTAGCTTTCCAGTGCTTGCACTCGCGCGTTCGTGAGCCTGACCACGCAAACCGTCTTCTGGTAATCCTTCAGCAAGTCCGCGAACCACGCTTCGCGGTCCCCCTTGCTCCAGGTGATGCCGCAAGTTTGATCGCGCGTCTTCAACCAGGCGCGCTGTTCGTTGCGCAAGGCTGTGCGATCTTCCGGCGAAAGCGATTTCATCAGCTCAACATAGGTCCTGTTGATTGTGCTATCTGAACCTTTCAACTCCGTCTTGATGCACTCAGCGCGCACGGCATCCGTCTTGGGATTGTCGCACTGCGCATAGGTCGTACACGCCGCTAAAAACCCGAATGCCGAGAGAATGACGCTCCGCAGCAAGAACTGAAGTTTACCCATAGTGGCTCCGTCCTGAAAATTGCCCATGAGAAGACAGGCGTCTACAAAAATCGTAGCAGGAGGAATCCACCGGACCTACGCGAATGCGGCACAGCCGTATCTAAAGCTACAATTACACTTGGCTCATCTCCTCAGGGTCCGACTCGCCCCGCTTGTGCGAACTTACGGCTCGACTGGCGATGCCTGCCGGCAATTAATTTTCTTGAAAACAAACGACTTACAGTGATAGAGTCGCCGAATCTGGGGATGCTGGAGCCATTGCCTCGCGATGTGCTGCCGCATTGGCATACAACTCTAGGGGTGCTCATGGTCAAGCAGAGGGGTTTCTCGCTGATTGAGTTGCTCATCGTCGTTGCCATTATTCTCATCATTTCCGCTATCGCCGTCCCAAGTTATCTCCGATCGAGAATGCAGGCCAACGAAGCTTCGGCCGTCGGTTCCCTTCGCATGATAAACACATCGGCGGTTAGCTATTCTTCGACCTACGTTGACGTTGGATTCCCCACTAATATGGCGGACATGGGCGGAGGCAATCCTTGCACGGCTTCATCTACCTCCGCGTGCGTTCTCGATGATTCCATTGCCCAAGGAACAAAGAGCGGATACTCCTTTATCTGGATAGGAGACGGAACGACGCCATCCGTCGCTTACTCGCTCACGGCCACGCCGCTTAACGTCGGCGGCTCCGGGCAGCGTCAGTTCTGCACCGATCAGGCCGGTGTGATTCGCTTCGAGCCATCGGGCGCGGGTTGTACCGCGGCGAGCAGTCCGGTCCAGTAAAATTTATTCTGAATGGCCGGTGGTTATGGCTGCCGAACAAGAAGTCCTAAAGACCGCTGAGATCATTCCCATCGAGCAAAAGCAAGAGCCGCGCTCGAAAGGGATTACTACGCCACGCAAGAAAAAACCCAAAGAGCTTGCTGTAATCACGGAGTGTTGCACCGGTTGTGCTGGCTCACCAGCCTGCGTGGAGTACTGCCCTGTCGAGGATTGCATGTTCTGGGTCCCGGATGAAGATCATCCCCCCTTCGGGCGCATCCAGGTGGATTCCGTTCTTTGCATCGGTTGTAAAAAGTGCACCAGCAAAGGCCCTGATGGCGCATTTCTGGATGGATGCCCCTGGGATGCGATCGTGATGCTGGACATTGCCGAAGTGGAAAAAGTGGTTGGAGTGATGAACTTCTGAGGTCAATCCAGGCGCCTGCTTCTAGTGCTGCTGCGCCGCCCTGTCCCGTACCGCCTGCTCGGTAAGAATGGCCTGCTGTTTGACGCGGTCGGGAATCTCTTGCAGGTCTCGTTCATAGTTGCGAATGGCAGGTAAATCCTCTGGCTCGCCCACCAAGTACAGCGCTCGCAACGCTTCCCATACTTGTTCCGCGCCGGGGTCCACAGTAGCCAGTTCCGCGCCAGAAGTAACCTCCGTGCCAGTGACCGCAGAAAGCGTGCGGATTCGACCGTTGATGGGCGAGCGCACTTCCGTGACCTGCGTTCCGCTCTGAAGTTTAGCAATCAGCCCGCCTTGATGGATGGCCGTACCGACATGGTCGGAGTCAACCACGCGACCACTAATGGGAGCCGCGATTCTCGCAGGCTGCAGCAACGCAACAATTTGCAACCTGCCTGCCGCATCGCCAAATCGCACCAAAGACAGTGCGGCGTTTCCTCTCACCATCGGCGAAGGATCTACCAGCATTTTCAGAAGAGCTGCGTGGAACGCGGTCTGAGAAGTGTCCTGCCCCATGACCCAGGCATCGGTGTTGCGCACTTCTTCCACGGAATACGACGACAGGCGGACCAAATCGGGATACCAACGCGCGGCGCTCGTATCATGGACAGTCAGGCGCTCGCCCAACTGCACGAGAGCGTGCTGGATGTGCCGCGGATGTTTTTCATCATTGAGGAATTCGCTGAGCTGCTTGTCGGAGAGATGGCGGCCAAACCACGTGTTCCACCAAAACAAGAACGGCATCAGCACGATTAGCCACGCCGTTGCAAAAAACAGCAGACGATTCCGCGTGGACATGCGATGCCGGGCTCGCGGAGGCTGTGCGGAAGAATCACTCGCCGGTGCGTTTTCACCTGCCGCATTGAGTTGTTCTACGGAAAGGGCTGGCGGAGTTTGGTCGGCGGGCATTCCTTCACGCAACCACTACGCCGACTTCACAGCAGGCGGCTCCTTAGGCGAACTGGACTTGCTCTTATGCAGGAATCCCAGCCAGCCACGGGCATCCATCTCAATTGCAACATTTAACAGGAAGACTCCCGAGAGCGTCAAAAGAATCAGGCTCATGAACAGGCCGTCGACCGACGTGAGCGATTTCGTGATCGCTATCCATGCAATTCCCGCGAGCGGAATGAGAGCAAATAGGATTGAGAGCAGGAGCATCACGGGAAGCAAGACACCTCCTCAAATATTCCACAACAGAACCAACGGGCCGCAGACCGCCCGTCTGCTAACAATCTTCTCTCTGTTCCCTTCACCGCTCGCTGCGCTCTAGGGCTGAGCTTTGAAAGTTGCTTCCAGCGATTTGCTATCTTTGGCGGCAAGCGTAACCTTCTGATCTTGTTCGCCGAGTTTTTCATGAACGAAAGCAATCGTATAGTCGCCGGGAGGCAAACCTGTGATCTCGAATTTGCCATCGGGTCCGCTCACCGCATAAAACGGATTCTTCACCACATTCATGTACATTCTCATCCACGGATGCTGGTTGCACTGCACCGGAAGGGAAATTTCTTCCCGCGCGAAAGTCTTTTCGAGTGCGGCGGCTTGCGGCGCCTGAGACTCGTTCCAATCGCGATTGTTCTTTGGCGTGGGGTGGATGTTGTGGGTAGTCGGATCGCCGTTCACGATCTTGATGGTCTGGCCGGCCATCACGCCCAGGATGTGCGGCTTGTATTTGCAGCCCACTTGGGTCAGCGTGACGGCTTCTTTGGGAACGTCGAAGGTGCGATTGCCGAGACCTTCCTTCACGTAGACAAACACATTGGCAAGCTTTCCATCGGCTACCACCACATTTTCCGCTGTGTTCGAACCCGCGCAGTTCGGGTCCTGGCCCATGTCGATCTTCGCCGCCTTCGGCGCGGTACCATCAAATTTTACAATCCCGCTGACCGAGGCGACCGTAGCGGGGTCGATCGGAGTAGCGGCTGGCGCGGGCGTCGCCGCGGCAGGAGCCGCGGGCTGCTCTTCTTCCTTCTTGCCGCACCCGGCCGACAAGACCAGACCCGACAGTACACAAAACACAAGCCATTTATTCGTTTTCATGTAACTGCACCTCGCTTCCAATTTAAAGTTCTCGAAAATTCTACTCGCGGCCGCTCCCGTTGCCCGGGTTCCCCTCAGCCGGCGGTGCACTGCTGGAGGCCTTCGCCCGGCCCATCGATCCGCTCACTCGCCGCTGTTCTTCCGCCGTGAGTTGCAAAATGTAATCCACCAGCAGCTTTGTGTGATCCTTGTCGTAACCCTGGAACGAGGGTGGCGTGGGCCCCGCGAAGACCCATCGATTGTTTTCTCGCCTGAACAGTCCGGAAGGCATCGACGTGCCGGGGCTGATCGCTTGCGGATCGATAATCCACCGCTCCACCCAATCCGCTTTCAATCGGCCCTTCGCCTGCAAAAAGTTCGGCGCCGTCGCGGTGCGATCGTGCGTGGGATCTCCCGTCGCGTGGCATTTCAAACAAGGCGCCGCCGAACTACTGAAAAGGCTCCTTGCCATCTCGGTTTCCTTCGCGGTCAACACTGGCGTCTCGTCGGGGATATAGGGGAACGGCTGCCGTGCGAGAGCCTGGAAAAACCGCACAAGTTTGCCTAACTCATTCTCAGAAAAAGAGAAAGTCGGCATGCGAACCTGCAGATAGGGGCGCACTCCATTACGGTTGGTGTCCGTAGTGTTCAGCGCCGGGTTCGTCAGGAAATGTAGCAGCCATTGCGGCTCCACGCGCGCGCCTTCCGTCAGCAACTTTGGCGGCAACTGCTCTTGCCCGTCAGGCCCTTGATATCGCGTCATGGCCATCAGCGAAGTTTTCTGTCCCGGGAACAAGTTGGTGGCAGCCCATACAGTTATATTTCTTGACCACCCACCAGCCTTCCTGAACATCTCGGCGATAGTCCAGAGGCCGGTATTGATAGCTAGCAGGCAACGCGCTTTCCTCGCTGCCCATGAGAAACGTTGTGAGCGCCTGCACCTGATCCTTGGTCAAGTGCAGATTGGGCATGCGCAGTTTTTCAAGTTCAGGCTTGATCTTTCCCTTGTCCCAGATATTCGGCTCTGCAAGCTTGTGTTCGAAGAAGCCTTTATGGTCGTACCACGGCGCCTTCGCAGGGCCTTCGGGCAGGCGCGCCAGATCATCCGCATCGACAATGGGCTCGCTGCCCCCGCGCTGCGCCACTTCCGTCAGCAACGCAAAATCGAGGCGCTCAATTGGTTTGCTTCCTTCAAAAGTCAGCTCCGTCCCAATGCGCCCCTCTTCTTCCATGCCGGAGATTTCATGGCAGCCGGAGCAGCCGTAGTGGCGAATCCACTTCTTGCCCTCTTCCTTGAGCTTCGGATCGTCCATAAACGACGCGTCGGGGTAGGCGCTCGGCTCTTGTTTCTTCAGCGTGACCAAATAGCTCGCGACGTCTTCCGCGTCTTGCGGAGAAAGCCGCAGGCTCGGCATCACCGTCATATTTTGTACTTGAAGCTCGTGTCCGTCATTCGGGCAGCGCGAGTGTTCCAGATCGAACACGTAAGGCAAGCCCTTCTTCGCGTAATCCGCCGGACCGATGTCCTTCTTTTCATACATGCAGTAGGGACGAGTGCGTTCGCGCGCGTTGTGCACCCAGCGCACAAGATAGTCGTAATTGTCTTTTTCTCCGACGCGGGTCAGATTGGCAGCAAAGGTTCCGCCCTCCATCTGATCGCCTTCACGCATGGAGTGGCATGCCAGGCATCCACGAGTCTCAAACAATTCCTTTCCATGCGCAGCGCTGCCCGCTTTGTGTTTTGGCAGTGGATCCGTCAGCGCCGTTTGCCACAAATATGCGGAGATAGCCTTGATCTGATCGTCGTTCAAGCGGAAATTCGGCATTTTTGTCGTCGGACGGAAATCGCTCGGCTTCTTCAGCCACACTGGAATCCAATTCTTGTTCAGCTTCAGCCGCACATCCTTGAGATTCGGGCCTACTTTCTTCTCATCTTGCAGCAAGCTTTTGGTCGTGCGGTCCAACTGCACAAGCCGCAGGTCGAGCTTGCTGTTGGTGACTTTCAGCGAGACGGCCTGGTCGTTCAAATGATTCGCTTCTGCATTGCTCTCCGCGGAATCAGCCTGCTTCATCAAATTCGTCGCCTGCTTGAGGTTTTCCGTCTTTTCCTGGTCGATCTGCTTGATCTGCTGTGCGATAGAAAGCAGATCTTCCGGCTCTTTGTCATAACCCTCATAGCGATGGCAACCCATGCAGCCACGTTGGCGGAAAAGGTCTTTGCCTTCGTTGAGCGTCGACCCGACATCCCCCATCACGAGCACCATATCCGCCGCATGACAATTCTGGCAGCCCGCTTCCACATTTTCCTTCGGGAATAGCGGCCAGAGCCAATGCTCGTATGTCCCATGCGCTTTCTCGACGCTCGTCGTCGCGCGGCCATTCCCCTGGTGACACGGCGAGCAGCCGAACTTTTCCGGATCATGCGTCTTTAAAAGTTCCGGCTCAGGGTGCGAAGTGAACGCCCGCGCGTACTCGTCCGGCTTTTTGCCTTTTACTGACATCGAGGCCGCGGTCAGCTTTACCGGCTCGCGGATTCCCATGTGGCAGGACTCGCAGCGGTCCACGATGTTTGCTTCGGGAACATTTATCTGCTGAATCTTCGGCGTTAGAGCCTCGGTCTTATCCAGCAAGCCCATCATCTGCGGTGGGGTGAGCGTCACCATGTGGTCCGAAAGGTAGGCGTCCAGCTTCGCTTTCTGCTCGTTGACCGGCTTGATCAACTCCCCAAGCTCCGCGCTCAGCGCCGTCCGCTCATTCCGCAAATCGTTATACGTTTCCTCGAGATGCGGATAGTCGTATGTCTTGTTGGTTCCGTCGGGGTAGTTGACCGTCGTGACTTCCTTCTCATATTCCTCCAGCGCGTGTTGTTTGCTCTGTTTGGAGGATTCGCTCGTCTCCGTCTCGATTGAGTACGTAGATGCGCTGACGTATGCGCGACGATCCGTAAAAGTATTCTGCACCGCAAGGATTTGCGCACCTAAATCCCGCAGCTTCTCGTTAATCTCTTTTATCCGTGGTGCCGTGGCCTGGCTGGCTTCCTCATACGACTTCTTCAGCGCAACATATTCCGGATTGCCTTCAACCTCTTTCTCCGAAGTATCCGATTGCGAATGCGCGTTCTTCAAAAACGTGGAGTACCGCGTCTTCCATTCATTCTGAAACGCCTTCCATGGACGCTGCCCGAAATCCTCATCCCACAACGCCCAGAACAAACTCGCCATCAGCACCAGCATCGCCAGCAAATAATGTGGCGCCAGCGATTTGCTGACTATTGGATCGTCTTCGGGGACGGGCTTCTCAGCCACCACTTCCTCCCAATTCGCCGCGCTAAACGTTGAACCACGGCGTGATCCACACATATTTAATGTGGAACGCCAACCGCAGCAGCATCTTGATGGGCAACCCAACCATCGTGATGAAGAACACCATCAGGATCGAGTACTGCAGCAAACTCATCCGCTTGTAATTCTTCGGATTGTACCGCCGGAACAGCGCGTGCACCGCCAGCCCGCCCACCACAAAAAATCCGCCGACCACTGCCGCGCCAAAAATACTCTTGGCCCAGTTGGAAGTAATCCCAAATAAATCCGGCAAATCGCGGTTCACTTCATAAATCAGCCGGTTATGGTCCCACGTTTGCCCCGGCCAGAACCACTGCCATCCCGGCCCGCGAATAAACGTCCCGATCGTAATCATCGAAACCCACAACACAATAAATCCGAAAAGAAACGTCCCAATCGCAAACTTCCGTTGCTTCCATGTGTAATACCCCGCTCCCAGCGGGTTCGTATCTATATAAGGAATCACCATCAATCCAAAAATGATCAGCGTCGGCATCACCACGCCCGCAATCCACGGGTCGAAATAAACCAGCATTTCCTGCAAGCCCAGGAAATACCACGGCGCCTTCGCCGGGTTCATCGTCAAATTGGGATTTGCCGGCTCTTCCAACGGTGCATTCAGCGTGATCGACCAGATCATTAAAATAATCGTCACGATGATCGCCGCCAGAAATTCCACGCGCAGCAAAAACGGCCAAACGTGCACTTCCTTCGTCCATCCCGGCTTGAACGGCCAAGCTTTCCGGTGATGCGTCTTCGCCAGCGCCGGATCTTTTTCCAATTGCTCGATCAGCGAATCATTTGCCTTCGCCTGCCGCCACGCCAGATAAATATAAAAACCAAGCAGCGGGATCATCGCCACGATCGGCACGTTGTCTGGCGCGGAAATGATTTCCCACAATTGCCTCCAATCCATGGCTATTTCCTCGCCTCCTTCACTTCCGAGTCGAGAATCACCGGCGCCGGCCCCGATATCCCGCCATCTTTACGAACGCGCCAGAAGTGCACCACCATGAACAGCGAAGCAATGATCGGAATCCCGATGCAGTGCCAAATGTAAGAACGCAAAAGCGCGTTGGCGTCCACAATCGATCCACCGAGCAATCCAAATCGCACATCGTTATAAGGCGTCATCCCCATCTGCGCCCCGAACGGCCCTTCATGCCCCAGCAGCGGCGTCGCCCGCGCCATGTTCGTTCCCACCGTCACGGCCCAGAACCCCAGCTGATCGTCCGGCAACAAATACCCGGTAAACGAAAGCAGCAGCGTCAGCACCAGCAAAATGACGCCAACGTTCCAGTTAAACTCCCGCGGCTTCTTGTATGACCCCGTCAGAAACACGCGGAACATGTGCAACTCGACGGCAATCACCATCAAGTGCGCCGCCCAACGGTGCATATTCCGAAGCAATTTTCCGAAGGGAACGTCGTGCTCCAGGTAAAGCACATCGCGAAACGCCTGCACCTTCGACGGGTGGTAATAAAACATCAGCAATACGCCGGTGAATGTCAGCACCAAAAACAAATAAAAAGTAATCCCGCCCATTCCCCACGTGTAGCTGTACCTCACCGAATCCCGATTAATTTTCGCCGGATGCAAATGCAAAAACACATTCGAAAGCACGCCCAGCGCGCGGTTCCGCGGCGTATCGTCATGCTTGTGCCGGAAAATCGAAGTATAAACCTGCGTCTTCGTCGGATTCTTTAGCCTCTCAGCGACTCTTTTGCCTTCGTCGGGCAAGTCGCGTCTTCAGCGACCCAGATAGCCTCTTTAGGCCGTTTTATGATTCGGCGCCAAAAGCTAGTCGGGCTTTCCGTTTTTCGCCGTTCGAGTTTTTCTCATCCGGCATTTCTTCAAACTCCCCGTTTCCCTCCCCGCCCGAACCGTCGTCCCAAATTCTTTGCGTCTTTACTTCATTACTTCTTTACTTCCGCCTCTAAACGTTCAGATACGATCCCGGATCACTAAAATGACTCGGCTGTCCCTTCGGCCATTCGAACAACTGCGACACGTCCACCACAATCTGCCCATCCGGCGCCAACTCCACCCGAGCTCGATCCATAGGTCTCGGCGCAGGTCCTTCAAAGTTAATCCCCTCGCTGTCGTAGCCGCTGCCATGGCATGGACACTTAAACTTGTTTTCGCTGGCTTTCCAATCCGGCGTGCAGCCCAAATGCGTGCACCGTGCATAAATGACGAACACGCGGTCCGGCGTGCGGTCCACCCATATCCGGTATTTCTGCTGCCACTTCGTGTCTACGCCGAGCGCGTAGTCGGAGGGATACCCAATTTTAAAAACTGTCGGAGGTTCAAAAAGTGTACGCGGAAGAAAAAATCGCAGGAACGCAATAAACCAGGCCCCAAGAAAACCCGTGACGGCACACCACACAAAACCGCGCCGCCGTTCGTTAATCCCACCCGCCGCCGGCCCCACCGTCGGAACACCCGCCGCAGGCGCGGCTTTGGAAGTACCTACAGCTGGCGTGCCCACAAATTTTGCAGCTTCGCCTCCGCCAGAAGCAGCCGTCTTCGCTGCATCCGGTTTCGGATTGGCCGTATTGGATTCCGGGCCCGCCATGCTTTACCTCCCCGACTCCTGTCCAAAATCCCCGTGGTCGAATCTACGCGCCGGCTTCGAACTATGCCGTCGCTTCCCTCCCCTGAACGTGAGCCCAGCGCGCTTCAGCAACCTCGCGAAGGCGCAAAATTCGCATTTCACTCTTAGCTCGAAAATTTATTTTTTGGAAACGTAACTTTGTGCGGACCAACAAACTAAAGTAGCCAGCGCGCAGAACTTCTCGCCAGAACTCCCCCGCCTCAATCGTCTGAACACACAAGGAAGGCGCGGCCTGTGGAAGCGTCTTTGGCCCGCCGAATTGGAGTAGCTTGCCGACGATACATCGTGAGGACCCAAACATTCCGCTGGACCCCCCAGGAAACGGGCCGGATGTTACTCAAATAAAAAAAATTCGTCAACACAAGTCTAAAATTTTCTTCGAAGCGATGTTCGCCCGGTTCGCGCATCTTCATCTCTTTCAAAAATAAATACATGCAAGAACCCGCTTGCTCTTGCAATGACCTGTGGTAGACTCGCCCCGTTTTCGGGCCAGGGGAATCCAGATTCCGAAGGTTGTCGGCCGGATCGATCACAACGGCGGAACATTCAACCGGGGAGGTCAGGTTACATGGGCCTAGTTCTTCTCGTTGTCATCTGGCTGATCACGCTCATCAGCACGTACTTTTTCGTCGCTAAGACGTGGTGGCTACCGGTGGGCGCTTCCGCCGCCGCCGCTGGTATCGATCATCATTTCACCACCAGCTACCTCATCATGGGAGCCGTCTTCGTCGCCGCCCAACTGGTCCTCGGCTTGTTCATCTGGCAATATCGCGAACGCAATGCCACGACCCCTCAGGCTCTCTACTCCCACGGCAGCAACCGCCTCGAAATCACTTGGACTCTTCTCACCACTGTGTTGTTCCTCGGCCTCAATTTCATGAGCAGCTCGATCTGGGCTTCCGAACGTTTTCGCCCCGCTGTGTCCGACGCTCTTGAAGTCGAAGTGACGGGTATGCAGTTTCAGTGGTACTTCCGCTACGCAGGGCCAGACGGAAAATTTGGCGCCACCAAGCCCCAATTAGAAGATCCCAGCGGCGGCGGCGAATCCGCTCTCGGCGTCGACCCGGCCGATCCCGCCTCCAAAGACGATGTCGTTTCTGCCGTCATGTACGTCCCCGTGAATCGCGAAATCGATGTGATCCTGCGCGCCGAAGACGTCATCCACAGCTTCTTTATCCCCGCGATGCGTTTCAAGCAGGACGCCGTCCCCGGGCTCGCCATCCACATGCACTTCACGCCCATCACCACCGGCGATTACGAGATCGCCTGCTCGCAACTCTGCGGTCTTGGCCATTACAAGATGCATGGCATCTTGCGCGTAGTCAGCCAGCAAGACTTCGACAAGTGGTTGGCCTCTAAAGAAGCGGAGAAACAATAATATGGCCACCAGCGACTTCGCTGCCCACGCTGCACACGCCCACGCGGGCCCCACAAGTTGGATCCGCAAATATGTTTTCAGCCTCGATCACAAAGTCATCGGCATTCAATATTTTTTCCTCGCTCTGACCGCCGTTTTCGTCGGCATGTTCCTCTCCCTGCTGATGCGCATCCATCTCATCTGGCCCGCCGCGAACTTGCCTCTCTTCGGCGAGATCAAGCCTGAGACCTACCTCACCCTCTTGACCATGCACGGCACCATCATGGTCTTCTTCGTTCTCACCACCGCGCCGCAAGGCGGCTTCGGAAATTACTTCCTGCCCATTCAAATCGGCGCGCCAGACATGGCTTTCCCCGTTCTCAACGCCCTTTCCTTCTGGGTCACCGCTCTCGCCTTCGTGGTCATGGTCTCCGCCTTCTTCGTCGTCGGCGGCGCTCCGCTCCACGGCTGGACCGGGTATCCCCCGCTGAGCGCACTGCAAGGCGCAGGTCCCGGCGAAGGCTTAGGCGCGGATTTATGGGTCATCAGCATCGCTCTCTTCTGTCTCGGAGCGCTCATGAGCGCACTCAACTTCATCACCACCACTCTCGACATGCGCGCCAAAGGCATGACCCTCATGCGCATGCCGCTCACATGCTGGGCTTGGTTCATCACCGCCATCTTGGGATTACTCGCGTTCGGCGTACTGCTCTCCGCAGGCATTTTGCTTTTGCTCGACCGCAATGCCGGCACCAGCTTTTTTGTTCCGCTCACCACCATCAATGGCCAGCTCACCGGACACAAAGGCGGCTCGCCTCTCTTGTGGCAGCATCTCTTCTGGTTCTTCGGTCATCCTGAGGTTTACATCGCCATCCTGCCCGCTATGGGCCTGTGCTCTCAATTGCTCTCCGTCTTCTCTCGCAAACCCATCTTCGGTTACAAAGCCATGGTCTACGCCATGCTCTCCATTGGCTTCCTCGGTTTCATGGTTTGGGGCCATCACATGTTCATGAGCGGCATGAGCCCCTACACCGCCTTCGCTTTTTCCATCATGACCATGGCCATCGGCGTCCCCTCCGCCATCAAAACATTCAACTGGCTCGGCACCATCTGGCGTGGCCACATTCGTTTTACTTCGCCCATGCTCTTCGCTCTCGGTTTCGTTTCCCTCTTCGTTTCCGGCGGAATCAGCGGCCCATTCCTCGCGCAACCCACTCTTGATATTCAGTTGCACGACACCTATTTCGTCGTCGGCCATTTCCATTTAATTATGGGCGTCGCCTCCATCTTCGGTATCTTTGCCGCCACCTACTACTGGTTCCCCAAAATGTTCGGCCGCATGATGAGCGAAGGCATGGCCCGCTGGCATTTCTTCATCACACTCATCGGCACCTACGCCGTTTTCATGCCCATGCACTATCTCGGCATGGCCGGCCACCTCCGCCGCTACTCCCAACTCACGGAACTGAGCTACCTAAAAGATCTGGTCCCCTTGCAGCAATTCATGACTTACGCCGCCTTCATCACCATCGCCGGCCAGTTCATCTTTCTCTTCAACCTTTTCTGGAGCATGAAGTTCGGCAAGAAGGCGAGCGACAATCCCTGGGAAGCCACCACTCTCGAATGGACCACCGCCACTCCGCCGCCCCACGACAACTTCGCCGGACATATTCCCGTCGTCACTAACGGCCCCTACGAGTACAGCGTCCCCGGCGCGCCGCGCGATTTTGTGATGCAAACCGATCCGCCGCTCGTCAAGAAGGACACGGGTCACTAAACACCTCATGGCGAGCCTCAGCACAACCGCGTCCGTGAATACAGCGCAAGCCTTGCTCGCGGGTGGCGCTCGCCCCGATCAAGATGCGTTGGATTTTTTCACGCGCCTGCGGCGCGCCCGCCTCGGCATCATCGTCGCCCTCACCGCCGTCGTCATGATCTTCGTTTCCTACTCCAGCGCCTACATCGTGCGCCAGGGTCTTCCCACCCTCGATCCCGCCACCGGCACGCTCGTCCGTGATTGGCTGCCTCTGCAACTTCCCAGCTTTCTCCTCATCAACACGCTCGTCCTGCTCGTCAGCACTCTCACGATGGAGATGGCGCGGCGTCAGGCCATTCGCGTAGCTCTCGCGGCCGGCAGGATTTACGCCTCTGGAACTTCTCTCGCCGATTCCAACAGCATGCCTTGGCTCGCGCTGACCGCCATCCTCGGCCTCAGCTTCCTTGCCGGACAGTGGCTCGTCTGGCGTGAACTAGCCGCCCACGGCTTTTACGTCGCCACCAGCCCCAGCAGCTCCTTCTTTTATTTGCTCACCGGCATGCATGGCATTCACCTTTTTGGCGGCATTCTGGCGCTGCTTGTCGCGGGCGCCGCCTCGCTTCTGCGCAAGGCGACAACGTCCGCCGCAATCGTCGTCGACGCCACCGCCTGGTATTGGCATTTCATGACTTTTCTGTGGGTCTACATCCTGTGTTTGCTGGAGTTTGCGCGCTAATTCGACGTTTGTCGCGGCTATCCGCCGCGCCTGCGTCACGAGGAAAAGGGGGCCAACCGCATGTCTGAAGCGTCCGTGCCGCACGATATGCCCGCCGTTTACGAGCCGTCGCTCTTCGGCACCTACTCGAAGAAGATCGGCATGTGGCTGTTCCTCATGTCCGATTCGCTGACCTTCGGCGCTCTTCTCTATGCTTACAGCTACGGCCGCATCTCCACTCCCAATTGGCCCACGCCGTTCCACTCGGAAAGCATCATCAACGCCACCATCATGACCGCGTTCCTGCTCACCAGTTCTCTCACCATGGTCCTCGCCGTCCGTGCCTCCGCCGAAGGCAATGCCAAGGCTCAACGCCTCTGGCTTCTCGCTACCATGGCTTGCGGCATGGGTTTCGTCCTACTTCACGGCCGCGAGTGGAGCAAACTCATCGCCGAAGGTCTGACCCTCCCCGTCTTTCCACATCCGCCCGGCTCCGCCACTGCCGGCGAATACGCCAACGTCGTTCAAAGTGTCCCGCAATTCCCTGCCACCTTTTTCGGCCTCACCGGCATGCACATGCTCCACGTCACCCTCGGCGTGGTTTATCTCGGCATCGTCGCTCTTCGCAAATACTTCATTCCCGTTTTGCTTGTCTTCTGGCTCGCCGCCTGGCTCGGAACGCCCGTCTACAGCCCCTTCCATTACGGCGCGCACGTCCTTCTTCTCGCCGCCATCGTCTGCACCATCATCCTGTTGCTCAAGCCCAAGGTTTACGATTCCTCCGACGTGGAAGTCGCCGGCCTGTATTGGCACTTCGTCGATCTCGTCTGGATGTTCATCTTCCCCCTGGTCTACTTGATGTCGGCTAAGATTCTCTAGGAGCGCTCGATCATGGAACCCGACCAAATCGCCATAGCCGAACGCGTCGCCGCCGAGCAGCGCCATCACGGCAAAGGTCAATTCTTTTACGTCTGGATCGCTCTCCTCATCATGACCGCCATCGAGGTCTACCTCACCTACCAGAACATGCAGCCCGTCCGCATGCTCACCATCCTCATGGGCCTCTCGCTTCTCAAAGCCGCCCTCATCATCGGCTACTTCATGCATATGAAGTTCGAAGTCTCCCGCATGAAGTGGCTCACCATGGCTTCCCTGGTGGTATGCTTGGCCCTCATGATGATCTTCTTCCCCGACGCTCTCCGCATTATCGCACTCAACCCGAAATGAGCTTTCGCTTAACCCAGCTCGCCAGCCGCTTCGCCGTCATCTGCATGGCGGCACTCGCACTGTCTGCCGCCCCAACCTTCGGCCAAGGCTGCTCCATGTGCTACAGCACCGCCAAATCCACCTCCGCCGCAGGCCAGCGCGCCATCAGCCGCGGCGTCATCATCCTGCTCCTCCCGCCCGTCGGCTTCATGACTCTCGGCCTGGCCCTGGCCATCCGCTACAGCAAAAAACGCGACCTCGAACACCACGACCCCAATCTCCAAAACTAACTCCTTTGTTTTCAAAAGGGCCCCGATTTTTCTTGACATTCTAGTAATATGTGGTACCATATCGACTAGGTAAGAGTGCGGGATGTCCGTGGAGCGGCCCTCAGGCCGCTTTTTTTGTTTTATGCTCAGGACCTGGCCCGAAATTGGCTCACAGCTTTTCTTTCAGCTTCTTTGAATTCGCGTCCACCCGCGGCGTAACCCCCTTAGAATGCACAACTTACAAATTGCACCATTTTGCAGCATTTCATCACTCTAAGTCTCTTTAGAATGAACACTTGCATAAGTTTTCAAAACAAAGGACTTTAAGTTTATTTAGAATGAACACTTACAAGAAAACCCGGGGGGAGGGCCTGTTATTGTTAACCAAAAGTAAGTAAGCACAGCCAATCCTGGCTGTGCTCTTCAATTCTGTTCTTGGCTTGTGCTCTTGTCGTGTGTACTTCGCTTCTATTCCCTTACGGCGCAACGGAAGCCCGTACTCCGCCGCTAGCCCGAACCAGCTCCAGGAAATGCCGGTGCACCGTGCTGTCCGCGGTCAGCTCTGGGTGAAACGTCGCCGCCATCACATTTGCTTTGCGCACCAATACCGGCTTCCCGCCATATTCGGCGAGCACCTCTATGCCGGGACCCACCTGATCGATGATAGGCGCCCGGATAAAAACCATCTCCATCGGCACGTCCGTCAACTTGCTCGACCCAAAAAAGACATCGCTGGCTAACTGCCTGCCATACGCATTGCGCAAAACCGTCATGTCCAGCAAAGCCAAAGACGCCTGCGCGGGATTTTTTACTTCCGTTGCGAGTAGAATCGCGCCAGCGCAAGTTCCGAACACTGCTCGCCCGTCCGCGGCAAATTTCTTCACCGCCTCAAACAATCCTTCTTCTTGCAAAAACTGTAGTTGGGTCGTGCTCTCGCCGCCAGGAAGTATCAACCCATCGCAATCATCAAGGTCAGCGACAGTGCGCACTTCCACCGTCTCCGCTCCCAACCCGGCGAGCATCGCCGCGTGCGCCGCAAAATCTCCCTGCACCGCCAGAATCCCAATCTTCACTTCATCCACTCCCCACATCGGCAATTGTAGGGGCACGATTCATCGTGCCCTTTCTGCAAGGCCGCGGCATGCTGCGCTTGGCCACCAAAAAAACTGGGCACGATGAATCGTGCCCCTACACTGGATTTACCAACCCCTCGTCGACAACATGTCCTTCTCTTCGAGCTGCCGCACATCGATCCCCGGCATGGCTTCGCCGAGCTCCTCGCAAGCCTCCAGCACGGCCTTCGGATCATTGAAATGCGTCGTAGCCTTCACCACGGCCTTTGCCCGAACCTCAGGATCGCTCGACTTGAAAATCCCCGAGCCGACAAACACCGCTTCCGCACCGAGACTCCGCACCAGCGCCGCATCCGCCGGGGTCGCAATCCCTCCCGCGGAAAAATTCGGCACCGGCAGCTTCCCTGTCTTCGCAATCTGCCGAATCAAATCGAGCGGCGCGCCAAGCTCTTTGGCTTCATGCATCAATTCGTCGTCGCGCATCGTGGTCAGTTTCTTCATCTGGCTGACGATGGTGCGCATGTGGCGCACGGCTTCCACGACATTGCCCGAACCCGCTTCGCCCTTGGTGCGAATCATCGCCGCGCCTTCCGCGATGCGCCGCAGCGCTTCGCCGAGATTGCGCGCGCCGCACACGAACGGCACGCGGAAATCGTGCTTCCAGACGTGATTCACTTCGTCGGCGGGCGTCAGCACTTCGCTCTCGTCGATGAAATCCACTTCGAGCGCTTGCAGCACTTCCGCCTCGGCGAAATGACCGATGCGCACTTTGGCCATCACCGGAATCGTGACCGTCTTCATGATCTCGCGAATCACCTTGATCGAGGCCATGCGCGCCACGCCGCCTTCCTTGCGAATGTCCGAAGGCACGCGCTCCAGCGCCATCACCGCGCAAGCTCCGGCCGTCTCCGCAATTTTGGCTTGCTCGGCGTTCGTCACGTCCATGATGACGCCGCCCTTGAGCATCTCCGCCAGGCCCACTTTCACGCGCCACTCATTTGCCGTGTTGCCCTCGCCGCCGCTGCCATTCAATTTCTTCGCATCCATTTTGTTTCTCCTCATTTCCAAATATTTTCAGCGTCTATTTCAACGCCAACTTTTCTAAAATTCCTAGTGCCTTGAATCCCTACACGCTTTGCGCCTCGATCGCGGGCTTTTCTTTCTGGCCGATCACCACAAATCGCCCCGTCCCTTTGGCAAGCACGACGCCTTCGTTGTTGCGAATTTCTCCCACGAGAAACAAATTCCGCCCCTTCACTTCCGTTTCGTAACCCTCGACAACAATCTCTTCATCTACTCTTACCGGCTTAAGATACTGGATGGTGAGCTCTGCGGTTACCGCTCGAACTTCGCGGAATCGGCAAACTTTCCCCATCACTTCATCCAGCAGCACGGCAATAATGCCGCCATGCCCCATCCCTCCTCCGCCTTGATACGCCTCCCCCAAAATAAATTTCCCAACAATCCGTTTGTTGACATTGTCCTGCACAAACGTAAGTTTCATGCCGCGATCATTCGCTCCGCCGCATCCGAAACATTTGTTCGTCAGATTTGGCGCTAATGTAATCGTGTCCGTCAAATTCCCACCTTCTCCGCTTCTTCTTTGCCGCTTCTTCTTTGCCTCTTCTTCTTGCCGCTTCTTCTTTGCCTCTTTAATTCCTTACTTCATTACGTCTTCTCTTCACACCAGGGCAACTCTGCTTCGTTCGGCGCGCCGAACGCCGCGCTGCCTCTTGCGCATCTCGACGCGCAAGAGCTCCGCGAGTGTTGCAACGCCGCGCGCGATCTGCTTTTCGTCCAAGCCCGCGTAGCCAAGCCGAAGCGTGTTCGGCAGCGGATTCTGCACGTAGAAATAGCGCCCTGGAGCAAAGAGCACGCCGCGTTCTTTGGCGTGGATCAAGAGTTCGCTGGCGTCAAAACCCGGAGGAAGCTCGAGCCACAAACACATCCCGCCCTCGGGACGAGTCCAACGTGTTTCCTCGGGCATGTTCTTGCGCAGCGCTTCGTCGAGCGCGTTGAGGCGCGAAGCGTAGACTTTGCGCATCTTGGCGAGGTGCTTGGTGAAGAGTCCGCGGCGCAGGAATTCGGCGAGCGTCGCCTGCGCGAGCTGGTCGGTGTGCAGATCGGTGGTTTGCTTCACGATGCGCAGCCGCTCAATCGCGGTTGCGGGAGCGACAATCCAGCCGACCCGCAGACCGGGGAACGCAACCTTCGCGAAACTATCGATGTGAATGACGATGTTCGCGCGGTCGAGTTGCTTGAGCGAAGGCACGCGCTCGTCGCGCTCGTGCAGACGCGCATAGATGTGATCTTCCACAACAGGAACTTGGTGGCGACCCGCGAGTTCCAGCACTCTGCGCCGCGATGCCAGCGGCATCGACGTGCCAGTAGGATTCTGGAAGTCAGGAGTAAGCACGATCAGCTTGACGCGATTCGCCGCGAGCGTGGCCTCCAACGCTTCGAGATCCAAACCGAGAGCGCCACCTGGTTCTGGACGCGTTTGCATCGGAACGCTGAGACAGCGTGCGCGCGCGCCATGGAAAATAGCCATTGCGCCGGGATACGTGGGATTCTCGAGAATGACGGAATCGCCCGGCCGCACAAACGCTTTGCTGATGATGTCGAGCGACTGCTGGCAGCCGTCGGTGATGAGAAGGTTTTCGTCCTTCGCAGGGATGCCATCGCCGCGAAGATGCTCGATGAGTGCTTCCTTCAGAGGCGCATAACCATCAGATGGTCCGAGATTCAAAACGTCGGTGGCTTCGCGGCGAAGAACAGCATTGACGCAAGTCTGCAATTCCTCGACGGGGAAATATTCTTCAGCGGGCCGCGCCATGACGAACGAGAGAGAATTCTCCGGAGCGCTGGCGGTTAAACGGCTGAGAGCTTCTTCGCCGCGTTCATCGGCAAAGAGCAGTTCCCAGCGAATACCTTCGCCACCGTTGAGCACCGGCGGCGGCGGAGGCGTAAGCTTCAGGCCGTTCCCGTTGCCTTTAATGTATGTGCCGCGTCCGACATGGCCCTGAATGAGGCCTTCGGATTCAAGCTCAGCGTAGGCGTTGGCGACGGTCGTGCGATGGACGCCAAGCATGGTGGCAAGCTCGCGGCTGGCGGGGATGCGGTCGCCCGGGCGCAAATCACCCGCGTGGACGAGCGAGCGCAGTTGATCGCGAAGCTGGATGTACAGCGGGACGTGGCTTTGAGGCTGGAGATGAAGTGGCAACATTGTCTCTCACCTTCCGGCTATTTTACACGATATTGGACTGCCGCAAGAGCCAATTTGTCTACCGACCCTTGGCTGGTTTTTGCGAGAAAGAGCAGGCGAAGACGTACTGGTTCAATTGGAAGGGGGCTTGTAGCCGAGGCGGCCATTTTTCTCGCCGGAAGCGAGGTCTCGGATGCAGAGTTTGGTGAGATCTTTTTCGTCGCACTGGTATATCTGCTTCAGCGGGAGATCTTCGTCCTGGACTTCATACTCCCCTGCTTGCATATCTTCGGTGTCGTCGTCGGAGGCGCTGACGACCGGGCTGCCGGGGTTTGCGCGGATGCGAAATTGGCCGGAGGCAGGCTCATAGTTCGCGTAACTGAAACAGTGGCCGATGCAGGCGCGGTCGGCGATGTGGCCAATGAAAGAGACACGCGAATCGGGAGTCGCCCAGATGGTGGCAATCACTCGTGTGCCGAAGGGCAGGCCGTTGACGAGTGCTTCGGCGTTGGACTCCATGCGATTCAGAACGAGCGTGTCTTGATACAGAAAGGAAAAGAACACGATGGCGCAGGTGCCGAAGCCTGCAAGATGCCATTTACGCGGCTTCAGGCAGCTCATCAGGCAAACAGCAAAAATGGCGGTAATGGCGGTGAGGCGAGAGGCGAGCAGGCCAATCCAGCCGCCGGAGATGGAAGGACGGAGATTTTCCGGCATCATGGCGACGGCCAGAATGGCAATGAGATACAACTCCGCGGGTAGGCGAAGGGTCTTCCAGAAGGAAATTTCGCGACGGCGGGAAATTGTGTCGACTAAAAAGATGAGGACGCCGAAGAAAAAAGTGGCCCAACCTAGAATCATGTAGCGCTGGCCATAGAGAGTGAGTTGGTCGGCACCGTTCATGATGTAGAAGGGATCGTGAACCCAGTCGACAGGAAATTTGGTTTGATGGGCGAGGTACGCGTGCATCGCGAAGAGAAGCGAGACAGCCGCGACGGGTAGAGCCAGGTTCCATATCGTTGGCAGGTGCTTCCACAAAAATAGATACGAAGCTGCGCCAACGAACCAGAGGAAGCCAATGGGATGCGCGAGAAGAATGAGCGGAACCAGGAGCAAGCCAAGGAGGCGCGCCAGTCCCCTGCCCTTCCATAGGAGAGCCAAGGTAAAGGAAGAAAGTCCGAGCGAGAGGTAGTAATTGAGGAAGCCCATGTTGAAGGAGTAGCCGTAAGCGAGCATGGCGATGCAGGAAGTAAGAAACCAGGGAGGCTGACCGCTGGCGGCGGCAACGAGAGCAAAAACTCCCCAAAAGAAAATCAGGACGCAGATGGAGACAACAAGCTTTTCTGCCAACACAAAACCGAAAACAGAGGCAGCGTGCTGCAGTGTCCAATCGAAGAGAACATTGTTCCACTGGCGCACGATGTAGAGACCAGGTGCCTGGCCTTTTTCGATCAACTGGGCGAGCCAGGCGTTGTAGACATGGCTGGGAAAGTCGCCAGCTTCAATGCGGCGATGCCAGAGGCATGGGATGATTATCGCGATTGAGATGGCGAGGGTGATCCATTTTTTTGCGCGAAGGAATGGCCATCCTGGCGCGGCTTGCATGGGATCGATGGTCATCGACAGTCTCGCCTGCGGTTACGCAATGCAGATACCTCTTTAGGGAAATAGAGTCGCGCCATTCTACTATCTTCGAGGTCGGGACCGAATAACGCGGGTCCCGCTGGGGGGCCATTCCCCATGTTAGCTTCGTCGTTACCGCGCCATGCGAATCGTCTGGTTTCTTTTTCGGTGGCTGACTATCGTAGTTAAGGCCGGGAACCAACCAGCGCGGCGGGGTGTCTACTTACTGTGAAGATCCTTTTCGTTTGCAGACTCGTTGCGATTGCCATTATTGCGGCGATGGCAAGTTCGCAGGCTCTGGCATGTAAATGTTCTAGTGGCTTTCACGGAAAGGATGCTTGGGATTTGGCCAAGCAAGAGACTGAAGGGTCCTCTGTTATCTTCGAAGGGACACCGGAGCATTTCGAGGTGGAATGGCGCTTATTGAGCGCGAAAGTAGGCGAACTGATCCCGACCGAAAACGCTAATGCTGGTCCCGGCGATTGGCCGCGGATGGTTGTGACCTTTCGAGTAGAAAGAGCCTATAAGGGCGAACTAGGCGCGGAAATCCAAGTGAAGACAGGACTGGGTGGTGGAGATTGCGGAGCAGTATTCTCGCCCGGGCTGACGTATTTGGTTTTCGCCATGAAGTCGGACGCAAAAGTTCTGGCCGTGAACATGTGCAGCCCAGGGGGTTGGGTGGGAGGCAGCAGCGCACAGACCGAACTGAGGTACCTGAGAAAAGAGCGGCCGGCTGGAAGCGATTTGGTGCTCATCAGAAGATGGGATGAAAAGGAATACGCGGCGCAGGAAGAACGAAGACGGCGCGTTTACGAGGAGGACGGCAAGCGGTACGCGGCTGCCACGGGGGAAATCTGCGGCACGGTTCATTCGGAAAAAACGAAAGACGAAGGCACCGGTATTGTCTCCTTTCTTTCGGCTGCTGGTTTTTCACCATCGGCCCATCCAACGGCGTATGTCCGTTCGGACGGCTCGTTTTGCTCCAAGCGACTGGGCCCGGGGAAATATTATTTGTATTTTACGAGAGAGTCGGAGAGTGGCCTGACATCGGCGGTGTACTACCCGGGAGTGGAGGAGAAGGAGAAAGCAACGATCATCGAAGTGAACGCCGGAGAAGAGAAGTCCGGCATTACGTTCAAGGTGCCCGTTCAGGAAACGCATTCGGTGCGAGGAGTCCTGAACATTTATGACAGCTCAAAAGCCGGCGCACACGTAGCGTACGTCACCTTGGTCAGCTTGGACGGCGATTCGTTCCTGGCGCAGCATCAGCAAAGAATCGACTTCGAAGGTTCTTCTGCTCTTCCCAAGGTTAAATATTTTCAGTTTGAGAACGTGCTTCCCGGCCGATATACGGCGTATGTCTTTGTAGTTGGCCGGGGCTGGTACACGAAGAAGGAAGAAGTGAGCGTAACAACGCACATGAAATTCGTTTCACTTGAATTATTCCATCAGAAATAGAGCGGCCTATGGCATCACGAGGACCGAAACTTAGTTTTGCCCTGGTGCTGCCCATAGTGCAGGTGGCCATCACCGCGGTCCTTGGCGTTTGGGCGGACCGGGTTGACTGGATACTCCTGGCCAACACGTCACGAGCACCGGGGCGTTTCGTTCATCTGGATCTGCTCATCATCGAAGCCAGATTGATTTGGCGCGGCATCAACGCACCCACATTCCCGCTCTGTCTTACGGGTCCATCGAACCGTCAGATACTGGGGGTTGGCGTAGGCGAAATCTTGTATCTGGCCGCAGTGGCTATCTTGTGGTATTGGGTCGGCCGTTCCTTTGACCAGCGAAAAGGTTTGGAAGTACCGGCGAGCCAAGGAATCAAGATCCTTAAGACCGTTTTTTGTTTCCTCATGATGGCTTGGGGATTATTCCTCCTTTTTGTGAGCCTGTGGACACTTCGCGCCGAAGTGTCTTTTGCTCGCTCTTATTTCTTTCGCCTAGATGGCTTCGTGATTGCTGCGTTGTTTTTGGCCTGGTCTCTAATTCTGCTCATCCTGGCGGGCCGGAGACTCGCGGGGAGAATTCCCTATGAGCACGCCCAGAGGGACGTCTCCAAGTGAACAATCGTGTTGACTGTGCGAGTTGCGCTAAAGGCGCGCTCTGTATTGTCTTGCCAGTTCCTGGCTACTCTTAGTAGTTGTAGTACCCCAAAATTTTACGGACTCTGGATTTTTTCTCCGGCTGTTTGGCATGGATGGGGAATAAATCTCTCTAGAATCATGAAGTTAAAAGAAATCCTTGCGGCATGGATATTGCCGTCTTCTTGGGCGGAGGTGCCATGCTTACCAGAAAGAACCGCTATCTTGCCATCGGCGGCGTCTTGCTGTCGCTGATAGGTATCATTGCTGCGGCTGCAGCGATCACTCGCCGACCAAAGCCGGTGACACTCCCCGAAGAGACGGCGATTACTGTCACTCTTGATCAAGGATTGGCGAGCGACGAAAACCGGTCCGGTGATCATTTCGGCGCTACCGTTTCCGAGCCTGTCGTCATCGGCGAACGCACAATCATTCCACAGGGTGCTCACGTCGAAGGACTGGTTGTGGATGCACGCCCATCCGGGCGGTTGAGGGGCCGCGCGCGCCTGCAACTCACGATTGAATCCATCGATGTGAACGGCAAGTCTTATCCGCTTCAAACAGACGACTCTTGGAAAAGCGGCGGCAATCACAAGAAGCGCAACTGGGCCTGGATCGCTGGAGGTGGAGGCGGAGGACTGTTGGTTGGCGCGCTCGCTGGCGGAGGCAAAGGTGCGTTGATCGGAGGACCGATCGGTGCTGGAGCGGGCACCCTCGCGGCCTATATGACCGGCAAGAAAGACATACACCTTAGCCCCGAAACGCGACTGACCTTCCACTTAGCCCAGCCAGCCACAATCGACGTAAAGAGCTAAAGAACTGCCTTGGTGCTCGGTCGAATTGCCGGCTTGGCTGGTGTTCCAAGACTTGTAATAGGCGATTCGTGTCGGAGCTTCATCGAGCGACTCGACACCGGTTCCTCGATGAAATAGGCTCGAACGGTGGACCAAGAACATCGTGGATTAAGGTTTGCGTTCAGCGCCAGGGCGGAGATCGCTTCTGGTGGCTCGCCCGCCGCTTTTGCCCCCGCACGGGTGACAGAGCTGAGCTTGCGGGGATGTTTCCTGGAGACTTCCGCTTCATTTGAAGTTCGGCACCGTGTTCTGGTGAAAATCTATCACGCAGAAGAATACTTCGAGGCCGACGCATCGGTTCTCTATGCCAACCCTTCGGGTGTGGGGCTGGTATTTGACGAAGTAAAGCCTCACTTTCGAGCTGTATTGCAGAGCTGGGTTCTCAACGCGCTTGATAACGAGTCTGGGGCGCGGCAAACTCCAGGATAGTTGCGTTGCCGGACATCCGCTCTTGAGTGAATTTCACCTGTCCGACAAGTGATGATCGATGGTTAAAAGCAAGAAACCGTTGCAACCAACTAAAAAGCGGGCCGTTCGACGCTGTCCCTTCGTAGCTACTACAGAGGTGACGGAGTTGAGTTCTGGAACGCTGCTTTCCGGGCGCTCCTCGGAACTGGGCCTCGGTGGCTGTTATGTCGACTCGTTAAATCCGTTTCCCGAGGGGACGCTGGTCACACTGAAGATCCTCAGGGATCAGGGTGTGTTCGAGACGAAGGCCAGGGTAGTCTACTGCGACCCAAGATTCGGGATGGGCTTGGCCTTCACAGATATGACGCCCGACCAGCGGTCACTCCTCGAAGCATGGTTAACCGAGATCGTTAGCCAACTGCGGCCGGTTTCGTAGGTCTCTCTCAGCTGGATATGGCGGAAGCGTGTGGGAGTCGAACCCACCATTCGACCCGCGAAGGGCCGAATCGCCGGCTTTGAAGGCCGGGAAGATCACCGGACCCCTTTCGCCTCCGAGGAGAGTATAGGGTCAGGCGCGGACAGTTTCAATTGTGGCAGCCGCGGCTTTGGTGCGAATCAGCGCCGCGACCAGATCATAGAGCTTGGGGCTGGTGCAGACTTCGTAGTAAGGATGCGTTGAGGCCGCGCCGATTTTTCCGTCCGGCAGGAGTTCGCGAGCCAGGCTCTTGCGTAAAACGAGCAATTCCACGGATTCTCCCATGGGTACTTCGCCATAGTGCAGCGTGACGGTTTCTTTTCCCCACGGCATTTCCAGTTTCGTTTCGACGGAATCCAGCGAAATCTCTTCGGATAATTTTTCGAATCCTTCTTCGTTGAGCTCGATGCCGTTCATGTTGAAGCGCACAAGGAATTCGTCCAGTTCTTCCGCGGAAGCGCCTTCCATCGCCGTCAGGAATTGGTAGACGCAGAAGTGCGTTTTCTGGCCGGACAGCATGCGTTTGGCAAGTTTCGCGCAGCCGGAAAGGCGGTCGGAAAGATTCAGCGCCTTGGAGATCATGATCTTGGAATCGCCGTCCGTCCAATAGGTCGGGGCAGACCCTTGAAACGCAACGCCTACGCCGAGTTCCAGGGCGGGAAGATCGCTTGCCGCCGCGCGATCGTTGTAGGAATTGCAAACCGCGAGAATCTGCCGCGACAAAATGCAAGCTTTGGCTACGGCGCGAGCATAGGTGCGCGTGGATTCCGTTTCAAAGATCGCCAGGATTACCGCGTCGCCTTCGATGAAAACTTTTTTCGCGCCAAAACGATCCAGCAGTTTTTTCACAGGTTCGTGCAGATTCAAGCTGAAATGCGAAGCCGGGCTTAGCCCGCGCGAGAGCAGGTCTTGCGTCATCCTGGTCGATCCGCGCACGTCGGCTTTGATGATCACGTGCGAGACGACCTGATCCTCTTGCGTCTTGGCTTCTTCCTGCAAGACGCACTCGTAGAGCTTGTTGTTCAGCCTGGAAAGCTCGCGCGCCTGTTCCGTCGTTACCAAATGCACGCGCTCCATGCACGTCGTCAAGTGCTCCGCGTCGCGCAGATCGCGGCGCAGGCGCAGGAAATCAGTCGCGAAACGCAGCACGAACCCCTGCATCTCTTCTCGCGAATAACGCCGGATCTTTTTGGAAAGTTCCTCGATGGGTTTCAGCGAAAGCTGTTTGGCTGGCACGTGCTTCAGCACCTGCTCGACTTGTTTCATCTCATCCTTCGAGACGAGCGCTTTGCGGAGCTGCTGCAAGTGCACCGGCGGGCAATATTCCTTGGCAATAGGGCGGATTTCGTAGCTCGCCAGCACATGATAGAGCACGTCATGCTGCTCGAGACGGTCAACCAGTTGCGCAAGCAATCGCGCTTTCTCTGTCGTTTCCGTGTCTCCGGCAGAGGCGTCGAACAAGCGCTTGGCGTTCTCCGGATCATTCAGGTAATCGCCGAGGCGCCCTTTGTAATCCTTGTTGAAAAAGTCCAGCTTCTGCTTGGCCGCATCAATCTGCGGTCCCATCTCTTCGAGCTTCACTTCTTGGTGCTTCAGCCGCATCTCGACATCGTTGAGCGAAGCTTTTAAGTCAGATGGATCGCCGGAGTTCAGAAATTTATTAAAGAAACTCTCGCCGCGTTCCAGTTTTTTTCGGATGCCCTCGCGCTGTTCTTCCAGGCTGGCAATCTCTGTGCGCATTGCCGCCGCCTGTTCCAGCAATTCATTGTGCGCCTGGTTTGCCTCGGTAAAAGCGGGGTCTTGGCCAATTGTGAGTCCTGCTTCGCAGAGAAATTCCTGGAACAGCGCGTCCATGGCTTCAAATCGGTCCGGATCGCGGGAGTAATTTCCTAGCAGCACATAATGTTCGAGAAAGAAAACATCGTCTTTGCCCCCGTCGAGAAAGACAATGCGGTTCCTCAAAATTTCGTAGATCGGCGCAAAATCATCTCCAAAGAGCGCCCGCCGCGTCTTGGCAATGACGTTCTCTTCGATGTCCGAGAGCATTTGCGCAACTTGCTGCCCGACTCCGCGTATGACTTTTCGTCTCGCCGATTGCAACTCCGACAGCCTCGCTTTGATGACGTGTGCCTGCTGGCTGCGCTCGAAGTATTCGCCGCGCTGGCGAATCCATTCTTTCCCTTCCAGGATCAGGTTGGCGAATTGGTTGGTGAGTTCCTGCGTGAGGAATTTCAGAAGTCCGAGCCGGAAGACGAGGTCGATCTCAATGTTTTTGTAATACTTAGCTTGGGTCAGCGCGCTCTGCAGCAGGTCCGTAAGCATTTTGCGGAACGCCGCATTGTCCAGGCTCTTGATGTTGCGCAGTTCAATGCCGGAAAAATACGTGGCGCTGGTGCTCTGGCGAATCAGGTCAAACAAATAGTCGCGAGCCGCCTGCACGAACTTGGGGCTAAGAAACACGTCATGGTGAATATTGTCCACGCCAATGGACAGCGATCCCATGGGGATCGTGACGTTGTAGCTCTTCAGTTCGATTCGCGCCGCTTCCGCAACGCCTAGTGTGAGAGTTTCGTCCGCCATGCACACTCCGCCCGAAGGGGCTTTCACCAAGCTAGCAGCGCAGGCGAGCCGCCGCAACAAAACTGCCCGCTTCGGTAACGAGATAGTAAGGACCGTGCCACAACCCTAACTAAACAGAGGGGTTACAGACCTAAAGTACAGGAAGGAGGCAGACGGCGCGGGTCAGCCGTAGAAGGTGGAACGCGCTTAACTGACAGAGATGCGCCGCGAGTCTCCGCCGAGGTGCTCCAGGCGGATGCGCACCTGCGGCCATGGCGGCTGCAAAGGAAAACGCTCCGACCACTCCAAAATCACGATGGCCGGTTTGGCAAAGACATCTTCCAATCCGAGCGTCTCGAAATCGTGAAAACTCTCGATGCGGTAAAGGTCCGCGTGGTACACCTTGGCCGCTTTTCCGTAGACGTGAACGAGCGTAAAGGTGGGGCTGGTGACCTCGTCTTCGGTCGCAGCACCCAGGCCTGCGACGATTCCCTTCGTCAGTGTGGTCTTTCCGCTGCCCAGATCGCCTGTCAGCAGAACAATCACCGGCGCCGTAAGCCGCTTTGCGAATTCGCGCCCCCAAACCGTAGTCTCTTCGGAGGAGTGCGTAATGATCTCTTCAGCCACCGAACTGAATCTTTCTTAGGAGACTTTCTCGGGCTTCCGGAATCATCTGCGCAACTTCGTGAGCAAGAACACCGGAAGGCTCTCCTTCTGAAGCGAGAATGTCGGCCGCAGCGCCATGCAAATACACGCCCAGCGCTAATACGCGCAGCCAGTCTTCCGTTCCGAATTGCGCCGTCAGCGCCGCGAGTACCCCTGTCAACACGTCTCCCGTGCCGCCCTTCGCCAGGCTCGGCCCACCGGACGTATTGACCAAAACACGTCCATCCGGAGCAGCAAGAATCGTGTGGTAGCCCTTCAAAATAACGTGGGCCTTCCATTTTTTCGCCGCTTCCGTCGCCGCTTTCAGTCGATCGCTTTGCAGGTCGGAATTCTTCACGCCCAGAAGCCGTGCCATCTCTCCGGGATGCGGCGTCAGCGCCAGGAATTGTGTTTTTCTCTGCCCCAGCTTGTATGCCTCACCATCAAAACAATTCAAGCCATCCGCATCCAGAACGATTGGGAGTTCAGCCTCGCGCACCATCTGTTGCACCACCATGCGCGTTTCCACATGCGTGCCAATCCCTGGCCCAATCGCCACGACCGCCTTGTCCTCAAGCAGCTTTGTGATTCGCCCCGACGAAGCGTTCGCGGCCGCGATCCCGCCCGTCTTGGTCGCCAACAGTGGCTCCGTCATATACTCCGCATAAGCCCCTGCCACCACCGGTTGGATCTCATCCGGCGTGGCCACCGTCGTGAGCCCCGCGCCTGCGCGCAAGCACGCGTAGCTCGCCAGCACGGCTGCCCCGGACTTTCCGCGCGACCCCGCCACAATCACGGCATGCCCAAAAGTTCCCTTGTGTGAATCCGCTGCCCGCACCAGCGGCATTCCTGCAAACTCATCCGGTCCTGCCCAGCGAACCGCGCCCTTGCCGGTTTCTTCAATCAGTTTCGCTGGGGAACCAATGCTGACCACTTGCAATGTCCCGCACGCTTCCGCTCCTGGACCGGTGAGTTGCCCGGACTTCGGCGCGGTGAACGTCGTTGTGCAATGAGCCGCGAGGACCGGCCCTTCCGCGGCCTCGCCATCGGAAGGCAAGCCGGAAGGTGTATCCACCGCCAGAATCAGCGAGGGCCAACTTCCCGTCGCCTTGTGGGATCTCTCATTTATGTCTGCAATGGCCTTTGCGATCGCTCCGCTGGCAGCACCCTTCAGACCGGTCCCCAGCATCGCGTCCACAATAACGTGCGACTCACGCACTCCGCTCCAGGCCCTCTCCCAATCGGCTTCCCCATCCACGAACTCAATATCTCCGCCGCCTTCCAGCCATCTCGTCAGATTTTTCGCGGCATCCCCGCGAACGTCTTCTTTTTTTCCAAACAGAACGACGCGCGTGGCCACCTTTTGGTCTTTCAAATGGCGCGCAACCACAAATCCATCTCCCCCGTTATTCCCCTTGCCGCAGAGCACAACCACGCGCACCTTATCGTCCACGCCGCGGCCCGAAATTCGCCACCAAACAGCGTCCGCAGCGGCCCGCCCAGCGTTTTCCATTAATTGTGAACCGGGAATCCCAAAAAGTTCCGTCGTCAGGCGGTCGACATCGCGCATCTCGGCTGCTGTCAGTGCTTTCATGGAAGAAAATTCTCAGCGCTCGCTAATTTCTCTACAACATCCATCCGCCGCTGACGTTTACAACCTGGCCGGTCACGTATTCCGCCTCATCCGACACAAAAAAATTCACGGCCGCGGCCACATCTTCCACCGTCGGCGGACGGCCAATCGGGAATCGCGCATCGCGGATGCGCCGCGCTTCGCTGAGACTCAGCTCTTTTTCGTCGATGCTGGATGGATTCACCACGTTCACCGTGATGCCGTTCTTCGCCTCTTCCAGCGCCAGCGAACGCGACAGCGCCACGACCGCGGCTTTAGCGGCAGCGTAGGCCGAAATCTTCGCCTGTCCGAACGCCCGCTCGGCCCCTACGGCTCCAAGATTGACGATTCTGCCCCAACGTCCCTTCCGCATATGCGGCAAAGTGGCCCTGCTAACGTAGAGCACGCTCGATAGATTCGACGTAAAAATACCTTCCCAATCCGCCAGCGAAGATTCCGCCAGCGTTCCCCAGCGAAACCCGCCCACATTGTTCACCAGAATATCGATCCGTCCATAGCGATCCGCGACAGTTTGCACGAGCTGCTCAGCCTTTGCGGAATCCGTGACGTCCGTTTCCACGGCCACACAATCCGCGCCGCTCGCCTGCAACTGCCTCAGCGCCTGCTGCGCAGCGGTCTTGTTCGAGCGATAAGAAATCGCGATGCGCGCGCCTTCCTGCGCCAAACGAACGGCGATTCCCCGGCCGATGCCCCGGCTTCCTCCTGTCACTAACGCAACGCGATTCACTAGCGGCATTCGTCTCCTCGTCTGCTCTACGGAAAGCTAGTCAGTATAGCCCACTCGCAAAAGCCGCACTACCGCAGCCACTTCGCGCGTTTCCTGTCGCATCATCTCGGCATAACGGCTAACGAAGCCGCGCCACCACCACCGTCATATCGTCCGCTTGCTCCGGCGTGCCCGCCCACTCCTCCGCCGCCATCATCAGCGATTGCCCGACGACCACTGGCGCCGAATTCTGTACGCGCAGCGCCGCTTCCTGCAGCCGGCGGATGCCGAATTCTTCGCCATACACATTTTCCGGCTCCACCAATCCGTCGCTGTATTCCACGAGCAACGCGTTTGGCGGCACGCTCACCGTGCCTTCTTCGTAGACGTAGTCTTCGACCACTCCGAGCACCATTCCACCCTTATCAAGATGCGTCGACGCGCCGTTGGAAATCAGGAATCCCGGCAGATGACCGGCGTTGGTGTAACGCAGGGTCCGCGTTGCGCTGTCGTATACCGCAATGAAAAAGGTCGCGAAACGGTCGTCGGCCGTATTGCGGACCATGTGCATGTTCAAGCGCCCGACCAATTCGGCGGTGCTCATGGTCTCGCTCCCAGCAGCGAGCAACTGGCTGCGCAGCGCAGCTTGCAAGCTGGCCATTAAGAGCGCTGCGGAAATTCCTTTTCCTGAAATGTCCGCCAGCGCAATCGCCAGATGCGTCGGGCTGAGCTGAATAAAATCGTAGTAGTCCCCGCTCACGGTGCGCGCGGCCTTGCAAATCGCTTCGAGCTGGACTCCCGCAACCGACGGCACCTTCTGCGGAAAGAGCTGGTTCTGCACTTCGCTGGCGATGGAGATTTCGTTCTCCAGGCGCTGGCGTTTTTTGGACTCCTCCAGCAACCCGCTGATGGAGCCCGTCATGTCGTTAAATGATTCGCCCAGCACTCCCAACTGATCTCTTCGCTCGATACGCACGCGATGCGTCCAATCGCCGGCTTTAACGTACTGTGTCGCTTGGTACAGATCGCTCACGGCTTTGGTAATGCGCCGCGTCATCACAACTCCTGTGATCAGGGCGGCGACTTCGATAAGGAGAAAGACGATGCTTATGGCGACAAAAAGAATCGAGAACGAACCGCTCAGCTCGCCCAGCGAAGAAAAGATCCTCGCGTTCAATCGCGACGGCCGGGCATTGAAAGTAACGAGCACCGGCCGCTTCGGATCAAACATTCCGCCTGCCCCGACATAGGCCGCATCCAGACGCGAAAATCCCGTGACGGCAGGATCAATCCAATGAGATGCCGGGTGAAGCATCCTGTTCAGCGCGGGAATGGGGCTGGTGGTCTCGTACTGTGTGTCGCCGGAAGTGTAGAGAATTCCCTGTCGCGCGCCGCCTTCAAATTTACGCGTCAAATTCAGTTGTATGGCGCCAAGATCGGGAGCAATTAAAGCCAGGAATTCCGGCGTGACCTGTACGCGCAGCGTTACCACGCGCACGCCTTGCGGCTCCGGCATTTCGCGCAAACTCATCAAATAGAGCTTGTCGCCTTCCTCCACCAGGCCCGAAAACGAATTCTTTCCCGCCCCGGCGACCTTTCGCAACAATGTCGCGTCGTTTGAGAAATCGATGCTCAATCTCGGCAGTTCCAGGTCGTGAACCTGGTGCGACTGCGCGGCGAGGACGTGCTCCGATTCGTCTTCTGTGACTCCTTTAGGCAGCGTTCGATGCGCGGCGGCGATGTGCTCGGTAATGTCAGCCATCATGGCGACACGGCGGTGGATGTCGTCGTAGAGCAGGTAGGCGCCCAGTTGCGAATACAGAATTTGGCCCGCGAGGACCACGAGAGTCACGATCAATAGAATGGGGACGACAGCGATGAACAGGTAGGCAACGATAAGCCGGTTGCGCAGGCTCCAGAGCAGCCTTGTCCGCCACCAGCCCACGAACCGGAACAAAATATAGACGGTGGCGAGGATGCCAAGAAACTTCAGGAAGCTCACCAGACCACTGCTTAGACCCAGAATGGCGCAAGTAGCCCCGCCAAGAA
The DNA here is from genome assembly GCA_963718785.1 of uncultured Acidobacteriota bacterium. Classification (GTDB taxonomy): domain Bacteria; phylum Acidobacteriota; class Terriglobia; order Acidiferrales; family UBA7541; genus Acidiferrum. Next base: position 377,103 of record CAVQZW010000003.1, read on the forward strand.
TCAGCAGAATGGCAAAGAGGTCGATCCGCGAGAGGCGGCGCCACACGTTACGCAGGTTCGCAGGCAGAGCAGTCATCGGCTAATCAAATGAAATACTACTTTACCTGAAGAACCCCTCTGGGCCGAATCGAAGAGTAGCCCGCTTCTTGTTTCACGTTGTCCAGAGACGACGCCTACCCACAAACCAGCTACATTTGCAGAATATATTTTGGTTACCGGGTAAACGTGCGGTCATTCACAGGAACGCCCCCTCTTCCTCATCCCGCTGTTTTGGCGGGATGAATCTCCAGATTGGCGTTTTTTGTGGCCTTCCGCTCGTGCGGCAAACCCTTTAGAATGAACGCCTGCAAATTGCCCCATTTTGCCCCAATTTCTGCGTCTAAGTACCTTTAGAATGAACACTTATGTAAGTGTTCAAAACAAAGGACTTTATCTGTCTTTAGAATGAACACTTACGCAAAAACCCCAGGGGGGGGCCTGCCAGTTCGCACCGAGTGCTTCCCCGCCGCCCGTTACTGTGCGGAACCAGAATTGCGCACCTTGCTGTGCTTCACGCTGTACGTAAAATAAATGACCAAACCTATAATGAGCCAGACGACCAGTCGTATCCAGGTCACGGCTTTGAGGCCTGCCATCAACCCCAGCGACACAAGCATACCCAGTATCGGTACCAGCGGAACCAATGGCGTCTTGAATGGCCGCTCCAGCTCCGGGCGCTTCACTCGCAGTATCCACACGCCCGCGCAGACGATGACGAAAGCAAGCAGCGTCCCGATGCTGACGAGTTGCCCCAAATCGCCGATGGGCACGAGCGCGCCGACAAACGCAACGCAAATGCCAACGATGGCGGTGGACTTCCACGGAGTACGGAATTTCGGGTGAATGTCGCCCGCCCACTTCCAGAGCAAGCCGTCATTCGCCATCGAGTAGAACACGCGAGACTGGCCGAGCATCATGACCAGCATGACCGTGCTCAAACCGGCAAGCGCGCCAGCGTTCACCACGTAGCTTCCCCACTGCACTCCGATTTCGCGCATCGCGAGGGAGACGGGAGCGCCAACGTTCAGCCGCGAATAATGCACGGTGGCCGTGAGCAGGCCGGAAACGAGCAAATACAGAATCGTGCAAACAATCAGCGACCCGAGTATGCCGATGGGCATGTCGCGCTGCGGATTTTTCGCTTCTTGCGCCGCGGTTGAAACCGCATCAAAACCAATGTAAGCGAAGAAAACGACTCCCGCGCCTCTTAATACGCCCGACCAGCCAAACGCCCCGAACGCTCCGGTATTGGGCGGAATAAAAACTTTCCAGTTGGCATGCGCAATTTCGGGATGCTTCATAACAAACGCGCCAGCCACGGCGATAAACACGAAAACCGCTATCAGTTTCACGAAAACCACGCCCGTATTGAAGTTGGCGGATTCCTTGATTCCGATGATGAGCAGCACGGTAACCGCCAGCATCGCCAGAAACGCAATCAAATTAAACTTAGCCGTGGCCGTCGGCAGCCCCACAAGCTGATCAGCACTCATCGACAAGGTGTTCAGCGGCGTCCATCGCCCATGGAACAGGACCCACTGCGCTCCCGGAACGTCGCAAATCTGCGGCGGAAGGCTGATGCCGTAATCCTGCAGGAACGCCACGAGCGTGCTGCTCCATCCGCTGGCGACGGTTGCTGCGCCAAAGGCGTACTCCAAAATCAGGTCCCAGCCGATGATCCAGGCGATGATTTCGCCCAGCGTGGCGTAGCCGTAGGTGTACGCCGAACCGGCGATGGGAATCATCGAAGCGAATTCCGCATAACACAGCCCGGCGAAGACGCAACCGATTCCCGCCAGCACGTAGGACAGCATGATCGACGGCCCAGCATAGAGCGACGCGGCGGAACCAGTCATCACGAAGATGCCGGCGCCGATGATGGCTCCGATGCCCAGCGTGACGAGGTTAACGGGGCCGAGAGCGCGTCTGAGGCTGTGCTCACCGGTTGCCCCGGCTTCCTTCATCAACGTGGTCATCGACTTCGTCGCGAACAAGGGGTTGCCCATGCAACTCCTCCTTTAGGCGGCCTGCGCCTGAGATCCTGCACCAGTTACTTACGGCCAAATTGGACTTCGCACATTGTAGGGGCGCAGCATGCTGCGCCCCTACAAGAAAATTAGAAAATCTAGTTGTTTGCCGACGACGACTGCTTCTCCGGGCCGGAACGTCTCGACCACAACCAGTACACGGGCAGCCCGAACAGGACGATAACCAAGCCACCGCCAGACGTCTGCGTTTGATACAGGAGCATGACGATCATAATCACCGTGGCTGCGGCAATGTAAAGCAGGGGGACAAACGGATAACCGAAGGCGCGGTACGGGCGCTCGGCGTCGGGTTGCTTTCGCCGCAGCACAAAAATCCCGATGATGGTCAACACATAAAAAAGCAGCACAGCAAAGACGACGTAATTCAGCAGGTCGCTGTACAGATTGCCGTAGGTAATCGTGCCGGCCGCGTCTACGCGTCGCGTACGCAGCAAAATCAGGACCGTGATCCAGATGCATTGATAGATCAGGGCGCTCTTAGGAACGCCCTTCTTGCTGAGCGTGCCCGTGGATTTGAAGAACAGGCCGTCGCGGGCCATGGCGTAGGAAACGCGAGCCCCGGCGAGAATCAATCCATTGTTGCATCCAAATGTCGAAATGATGATGGCTACCGCCATGATGGCTGCGCCGGGAGCGCCAAAAATGGCGTTCAGCGCGGCTGTAGCGACGCGATCATCGGGCGCAGTCTGAATTTGCACGAGGGGCAGGACGAACAAGTACGCCAAGTTTGCCAGGCAATAGAGCGTGATGACGATGCCGGTTCCAAACGCCATGGAGAGAGCGACGTCTCGCTTGGGGTTTTTCACCTCGGCGGCGGTGAAGCCGATGTTGTTCCAGGCGTCCGACGAAAAAAGTGAGCCGACTTGGGCGACGCCGTAAGCGACGATCAAGCCAAGCACACCGCTGGCAGCCGTGACGGTCGGTATCAGGCCGTGAAGGAAATTCGCGCCCGGCTCGATCGGCAACTGGCCGCGAATGGCCCAGAAGCGAGAGAAATTCTCCGTCATAGCCCCCGCGTTTTTCCCGACAAAAATACCCAAAACAATCAATCCGACAAGTGACAGGGCTTTGGCGCTTGTAAAAACGTTCTGGATCAGCTTGCCCAGACGCACCCCCTGCATGTTCAGAAAGGTAATCAGCACGATCATCAGAATGCCGACGAGTTGCTGAATGGAGAGGCTTATGGCGAATCTGGAGCCCAGCCCGATGGGCGGCACGACCCAGGTGTTGGGCGAGATGGAGGGAAATAAGACGCCGAGGTAGCGAGCGAAGCCCACGGCAACCGCGGCGATGGTGCCCGTTTGAATGACGAGAAAGAGCGTCCAGCCGTACAAGAAGCCCCAGAGAGGCGAGTAGGCTTCGCGCAGGTAAATGTATTGCCCGCCCGCGTGTGGAAACATGGCGGCAAGCTCGCCATAGGAAAGCGCGGCCGAGACGGTGAGCAAACCGGTAAGCACCCAGGTGAGGATTAAACCGCCCGGGGATCCGGTTTGGCGGGAAATATCCGCCGCAACAATGAAAATGCCCGAGCCAATCATTGATCCCACGACGATCATCGTCCCGTCGAAGAGGCCAATGGCCCGCACAAAACCGCCCTCACTTTTTGCCGTGTTTGTTGGAAGAGGATGCGTGGTGTCTGCCATCGGAGGATCCTTCATACTGCTGCCGCATGTTTCGCGGTTTCGAGCACTTCTAAGTATTGGCGCGCGCTCTGCGCCGGGTTGGGCGAGCCAAGGACCCCGCTGATGACGGCGACAGAGTCGGCGCCGGCTTCGATCACGGACTTGGCGCGATCGAGAGAAATTCCGCCAATACCGACAATCGGCTTGTCCGTCAGTTCGCGAACTTGGCGGAGGAAGTCGAGGCCAACGACAGGGTCCGGATTGGCCTTGGATGCCGTGCTGAAGAGCGGGCCGATCGCGATGTAGTCGGCCGTGCTAGCCGCAGCCTTATTGAATTGCTCGAAATTGTGGGTGGAGACGCCGACGAGCTTGTCCTTCCCTGCGACTCGGCGTGCCTGCTCGGCGTCCAGGTCATCCTGGCCGACGTGCACGCCGGATGCGCCTGCCAGAAACGCCACATCGGGCCGGTCGTTCACGATAAACGAAACACCATGCGGGCGGAGCGCTTCGGCCAGTTGCCGCGATGAATCCAGGTATTGCCGCGCCGGGGCGGACTTATTCCGGTACTGGAGCAATCGGACTCCAGCTTCGGCAAGCCTTTCGGCGCAATCTCTTTCGGAGGAAGTAATCAACGCTGCGTCTAGTATCACATACAGCCTGGGGAGGACAAGGCGCATAGACACTTATTTTCCCGTAGTCCCTAGCAATCTTTCGATGAAATGCGTATCGAAGCGGCCGGCGGCGAAATCAGGATCGGCGATAATCCGCCGGTGCAGTGGAATGGAAGTCTTGATCCCCTCGATGACGAACATTTCCAGGGCGCGTTTCATGCGGCCAATGGCTTCGGCGCGGTCGCGGCCCTTTACGATGAGCTTGGCGATCATCGAATCGTAGTAGGGCGGGATGACGGCATCGGCGTAGGCCGCGGAATCGACGCGCACGCCGGTTCCGCCCGGCGCTTGAAATGTGCTGATGCGCCCTGCGGAAGGCACGAACGTCTCGGGATCTTCGGCGTTAATGCGGCACTCGATGGCGTGGCCGGAGAAATTCATCTCGCCGACGGCGTCGTCCAACCCCTCGCCCGCCGCGATGCGAATCTGTGCTTTGATCAGGTCCACGCCTGTCACCAGCTCGGTGACAGGATGCTCAACCTGAATGCGGGCGTTCATCTCGATAAAATAGATCGAACCATCTTCATCCATCAGGAACTCAACAGTGCCCGCGTTGGTGTAGCCAACTTTTTCAAGCGCGCGTACCACTTTGGCGCCCAGATCTTTTCTCTTTTTGGCATCCATCACAGGAGATGGCGATTCCTCGACTAGCTTCTGGTGCCGGCGCTGGATGCTGCATTCGCGCTCGCCGAGATGAATCACTTTGCCGTGCTGGTCTCCCAGCACCTGAAACTCGATGTGCCGCGGATGCTCAAGAAACTTCTCGGCATACACATCCGGTGTTCCGAAAGCCTGTTGCGCCTCGCTGCGCGCCGTCTCGTAAGCATTCAGTAGTTCTTCCTGCTTATGCACGACGCGCATCCCGCGCCCGCCGCCGCCCGCGGATGCCTTAATGATCAGCGGGAAGCCAATGCGCTTGGCCTCTTTGGCGAGTTGCTCTTCCCCTTCGACGACCCCTTCACTGCCGGGAACCGTGGGCACCCCCAGAGCTTTCATCTCGCGGCGCGCGCGGTCTTTCTCTCCCATCATCTCGATCACTTCGGGAGTGGGACCGATGAACGTTATTTCGGAGGCTTCGCAGACTTTGGCAAAGTTGGCGTTCTCGGAAAGAAAGCCATACCCCGGATGGATAGCATCCACGTTGGTGATTTCCGCCGCGCTGATGACCTGAGGGATATTGAGATAGCTTTCGCTGCTGCGTGGCGGCCCGATGCACACCGCTTCATCGGCAAAGCGCACGTGTAGAGAATTGCGGTCCGCTTCGGAGTACACGGCAACCGTGGAAATACCAAGTTCTTTGCAGGCACAGATGACCCGCAGCGCGATTTCCCCGCGATTGGCTACTAGGATTTTCTGGAACATGGCCTCGGGCGCCGGCTACCTCTTCCGGCTGGGACGGATGCCGAAGAGCGGCTGGCCGTATTCGACAGGCTGCCCGTTCTCGACAAAAATGCGAACCAGTTCGCCGCTTTCGTCCGATTCGATTTCGTTCATCAGCTTCATGGCTTCGACGATACAAAGGGTTTGCCCGGAATCAACGTGAGCGCCGATCTTCACAAAGGCTTCGGCGCCTGGGCTTGGAGCTTCGTAATACGTCCCCACAATGGGCGATTTGACCAGGTGCAGGTCTTCGGTCACACGGGGCTCAGCGGCTGCCGCTGGCGCGCTCTGAGAGCCTCCAGCAGGCCTTTCCAGCGCTGCTCCCGGGACGATAATCTCCGGCACACCCATTGGCCGGCTGTAGAGCGGAACTCCAGCAGAAGGCTTCTTCAGCCGGATTCGCAGGTCGCCACGCGAATACTCGAACTCCTCAAGGTTGTGCTCACTCATAAAACGGAGGAGTTGCTCGATTTGCTGGACTTCCGGACTCGCGATGGAGGAACTTGCAGCTGCTTTTGAGGGCTGTTTTCGTTTCATGCCTGTGTCAAAGCTCGATGAGATCCCGCGGGATGCGGGTCAGTACTTCCGTGCTGTCCGAGTGCACAGCGACGTCGTCTTCGATACGAATTCCCCCGACGCCCGCCATGTAAACCCCCGGTTCGATCGTGATCACGAACCCCGGTTCCAAACGCGCCGTTTGGCCGCGTGCCACCCTGGGATCCTCGTGAACTTCCAGGCCCAGTCCATGCCCCGTGCTATGGGTGAAAAGCCGGTCCAGTTTATATCCGGCCAGAACTTGCCGCGCGGCGGCATCCACATCCCCGCAACTGGCTCCGGCTCTGACCGCCGCAATGGCCGCAGTCTGCGCTTCCAGGACCGCCCGATACCATTGTTTCACACGCGACGGTGCCCTGCCAACGTGGACCGTACGTGTGATGTCGCTGCAATAGTGCGCGAGTATAGCACCCAGGTCTAGTACCACCAACTCATTTTTCTTCAATCGCTTGGCGGTAGGACGCGCATGCGGCAAGGCCGAGCGTTCGCCAAAAGCAACGATAGTTTCGAAGGCTGGACCGGAGGCGCCGCGTCTCCGCATCTGATATTCGATCTCCGCAGCAATCTCGTTTTCCATCACTCCGGGCTTGAGCAGCGGAATGGCATTGCTGAGGACATCGCCCGCCAGAATGGCCGCCTGGCGCATCCTGGCGAGTTCGGAAGGCTCTTTGCGGGTTCGCAGGCTCCCGACCAGGCCGGGAGCAGGAATCCACTTTGTCCCTGATCCAGCCGCCTTACGAAGCAGGGTCAGTTGAGCGACGGATGTTTGCGAAGGATCAAAACCAACACGACGCGAGCGTTTCTCTTTCAAAAGCCGGCCGGTGGACTCGAGTAAGGAGCCCTTCTGCTCGATCAGGCGAACAGATGTGGTTTCTTCCCGCACTTGCGTCGTAAACCGCCCGTCGGTAATGAGGGCTGCTCCCGAAGAATTCACAATCAGAACGCCCGCTTCTCCGGTGAATCCAGTCAGGTAATACCAGCTAGCCGGATGCGTAACGACCAAAGCATCCAGCTTGGCGCCGGAGAGCAGTTGGTTGAGTGCTTTTCGCCGGGTATGGAATGGTGTGCTCATAAATGAAACGAGGAGACCGAAGTCTCCTCGAATCCGTTCTTAGTTTAAGGTCTTTAGGTGCGAATCACCCGGGGATAATTCGCGGAGTCAGGAAGAACAGAAGTTCCTGAGACTGAATCGTCACGCTGGTCCGTTTGAAGAGGTTTCCGATCAGCGGCAAGCTGCCGACGATGGGAACTTCCTGAATGTTAGTGTTCTGCGTGGAGACGATGATGCCACCAATCACGACGGTACCGCCGTCCGGAACCAGAACTTTGGTCTGAGCAGACTGGGTGTCCAAAGCCGGGATACCCTGCACGCGGGGAATACCTTGATCGATCTGGGTATTTTCCACGAGCACGTCCATGAAGATGGTGCCTTCGGCTGTAATCTGCGGCGTGACTTCGAGCTGCAGCACAGCGTCGATGAATTGGACGGAAATCGTGTTGTTGATGGTCGTTTGAATGGGCAACTTGACGCCCTGCTTGATGACGGCCTTTTCGTTGTTCTGCGTCACGATGCGCGGCTTGGAAAGCAGTTTGCCGACGCCCTTCGATTCGGCCGCAGTGATAAAGAAGTCCAGAGCGAAGTTCGCCGACCGGAACGAGTAGCCGAGGCCGGACGTCGGAACGCCCGCGCCAAGGTTGGTGACCAGTGGAATACCGCTCTGCGGACCGCCGCCCGTCGTATTTGTCGGTGTTGCGATGAGAGGAGGAGGAGGAGTCGAATTGATCGGGCCCGGGCTGACGCCATTTTGAGGTGCCCCCGAAAAGAGATTCTGGTTATGCGTGGTGGTGCTCGCACCGGAGAAGCCCAGTTCGGTGCCAATGTCTTGAGCAAAGGAGCGCGAGGCGGAGATCACACGAGCCTCGATCTCCACTTGCTGTGACTTGCGGTCCAGTTGCCGGATGAGATTGTCGATCACCGGGAAGACCACCGGAATATCGCGGATAATCAGTTGATTGGAACGGTCATCGGCGATGATATCGCCGCGGGAACTGAGAAACTTCTTGAGCGTTGGAGCGAGCGCGGAAGCCTTGGCGTAGCTAAGTACGCGAGTCGTAGTCGTTGGCGAAATCGCTTCGGATTGCGCTTTTTCCAGGTCGCGCTGGGTCTCCGCTTCGGTCTTGAGAGTATTGCGCGTCGCGATACGCAGCACGTTTCCATTCAATTGCTTGTCGAGACCGTTGTTTTGAAGAACGATGTCCAGAGCCTGATCCCAGGGAACTTCGTCGAGAACGATCGTCAGCGTGCCCTTGACCGCCGGATCGAGCACGACGTTCAGGCCGCTGATTTCGTGAATCAAGCGGAAGAAGTCGCGAAGATCGACGTCCTTGAGGTTCACGGAGATCGGCTCTCCCGTGTATTTTCCAGGAGCCGTGGGAGCCGACGATCCCTGCGCCTGTGCAGTGGTCGCAGCCAGCTTGTTAGCTGCCGCATTCGAAGCTTGTGCTGCTTGCTGCGCCGCATCTTGCGCTGTTGCCGGACGCGCTGGCTCATTCATCCGGCCAAAGGAAGCCAGGGTGAGTGAGGGCTGGGTCAGTTCGCCGGGCAAAGCGAAGCGAGGAGCAGGAATCCGCAAGGAATTTGAAGGCCGCGAAGAAGAACGAGGAGCCGCTGCGCTGTACTCAAACCCAGCGCGTGTCTTCGTGGACTGCTCTGAAGTCACGGTCTGGGGATTCGAGGGCGCTGCGTTCGGCGCTTCGGGCTGCGAGTCAAACAGGACGACCACTGCCGTCCCGTCATGCGAAATCTGGTAAGGAGTCACGCCGCTCAGGTCCACGACGACGCGGGCAACGTTCGGACGGTATTGTCCGAGCCGCACGTCGCGAACAGGCTCCGAGACGCCGGGAATAACGGTCTTATCGACCGCCAGTCGCGTGGCCGAAAAGTCCAGCACCAGGCGCTCTGGATTCTGCATGCGCGAGACACGGGCATCGAGACGCCCTTCGCCTTCCACACGCACACTGGCACGTTGTGGCGCTTGAGTGATCGCCACGCTTGAGATCACCGCGGATGTCGCGGTCGCGCCGGCGGGCTCCTGGGTCTGAGCGAGCATCGGGCTTGCGCCCAGCACTGCGCTCGAGAGGATCAGGAAGCCGCCCCGAAAGGCGGGCCAATTCGTCTTCATTGCTGTTCTCCTGCACTGGAGTAAATTCTCTTGTTTACTTGGCGTTCCACGGGTTTGCCAAACGCATCTTTGCCCATTTCATGGAACGAAACGCCATCCATCGCAATCTTTTCCACGCGTCCGTCGTACAACTGATCGCCTTCACGGAGAAAATAGGTTCGCGCCTGCGGGTTGGTAACGACGGCAATCATGCCGTTGGGAGCCTTAACGATTCCGTCGAGACGCAGAGTGCTGACTTGCAAGCCAGCCTTGCCCGGAGGCAATGCGGCTGTAGCATTCTTTTGCGCCTGCTGGCGCGCGACGAGCGACTCGAACGGATCGCGCCGAGCAGCTTTGGCTTCCTCGCCTTCCTTCGCCGCGTCCGGATTGACCGCGGTTTCGACAGGCTTGGCGGGCTTGGGAGCCTTCGCCGCTTTGGCTGTTGCGGGTTTTGCCGCGGGCTTTTTCGCCGCCGATGCTGCGGGTTTGCCAGTCTGCGGCGCAGCTTTGCCAGCGGCCGGTGGCGCGGGTTTCGCGTCAGCCGGGGTCGCAGGCTTGGCTTGCGCGCGCAGCCCAGGTGCGGCCGCCGCGAGCAAAATCCCTAGTACGAGAGTTAGTGCTGAACGCATAGATCGCTCATTCCCGCTCAAGGGTTATTTCCCCACCGGCTTGACCGCGGACTTCGCCCCCGGTGCTCCCGGAGCCGCTCCCACGTCAGCCGGCTTGGTAAAGAAAGTCGTTGCCGTAAAAATCGCCGAAACGGTTGTCCCCGGACGTATCGGATACTTGGTGCCCTTGGCCTTTTCCGGATCCGCGAAATCCAAATCACCAACGTTAATAATTCTCGAAAGCCGGCCCAACCGGCCGAAGAAATCCATCAGATTGAAATACGGGCCGTCCGCTTGCACTTCGAAGGGCATCTCGTAGTGAAAATCGCGCGGGACGATGGCCTGGGCGGTCAGCCGGCGAATCGAAACGTTCGAGGAGCTTGCCGCTCCCTGAATCAGGCGGATGAATTCATCCGTCTCTTTTTCTTCAGGGACGATGGTCTTAAGAGTGTCGAGTTGCTTCGAGAGCGCATCCATCTGCTGCTTCAGTTCCCCATAGCGCTGCCGGTAAACCTGCAGTTGCTGCACTTCGGTATTCAAAGTCGAGCGCTGCTGGACGGCCTTCTCAACGGAGTCGCGTTCCTGAGCCACTGGGGAAAGTGGAATGTAAACTCCCAGGAGAAGCACGACGACCGCGATGGCCACAGCCACCAGGCCTTGCATGAACACCGACATGTCACGAAACGGATTGGCCATGGTCGTCCCTTATCCCTTCTTGGCCGGAGTCGCGGCTGGCGCGGCTTTCGTCGGCGTGTTCGCCGGCTTTGCCTGCGCCGGAGGTGCTGTCACCGGTTGCGGCGGAGTGATTTCCGCGGACAACTGGAAATTAAAAGTCTGCACCGAGGTATTTTTGTCGTCCTGCTTCGTTTCCTTGATTTCCACTTTCTGGAAATACCCCGAGCGTTTCAGTGCCGTAATGAAATTGGCTACCGCATTGACTGAAGCCGAAGAGCCTTCAATCGAAAGAGTGGTTCCCTTTCGCGTCATGGTTGTCAGCCAGAGATTTTCTGTCCGGGAAACCGTATTCGCTACCATGTCGAGCAAATCCTGCCCGCCGGTGCGATCCCGCTGCAGTTGCTCAATCGTCGAGACGCGCTGTTGGAGAACCTGCTTTTGCTTATCGAACGCTTCGACTTGTTGCTTGATGCTCTCGAGATCGGTCTTCTGTGCTTGCAGCGTCTTGATCTTGTTGTTCTCGGTATTGAGCTGCTGTTGCCAAGAGTAAAAGAGGAAGCCAAGAACCAGAACGCCGAGTACCAAGCCCGCGCCAATGAAAAGTATCGGGAGCGCTGCCCCCGTATCGACCGGCCGGCGCGACGCCTTGGGCCTAATTTGTCCGAGAAGGTTTATGCGAATCATGGTTAGTCAAAGCTCCTCAGTGCCAGACCCACGGCAATGGCCAGTCGCGGCGACATCTCGCGAATCTGGTCATCGCTGTGCCGGCTGGGATTGACGAGCACTTTGCGGAAAGGATTGAGTTCCTCGACGGGCATCGCAAATTCTTCACGGAGCAAATCCACCAGCCCCGGGACGCGCGCCGTACCACCCGCCACAACGATGCGCTGTATATTCTCACCACTCGCCGTTGCACGGAAGAAGTCAAAGGTCTTCTGAATTTCCAGCGTCAGAATGTCCGAGACGCTTCGCAGAATCTGCTGTTTTTGCTCGTCGGTCACGCTGGGGAGGGTATCACCTTTTTTGAGCCGTTCCGCATCTTCAAAGCTCAAATCCAATTCTTTTTGAAGAGCGTCCGTATATTGGTTGCCGCCGACGCTGACGTCGCGTGTAAACAGAGGCACGCCGCCGCGCACGATATTGATGTTCATCACGCTGGCGCCAATATTAAGCAGGGCTACCGTCTGCCCGGCATCCGGCTCGTAGTTCACTTCAAAGCAGTTCTGCAAGCCGAAAGCATCGATGTCCACGACCACGGGAGTCTTGCCGGCTTGCGCCAGCACGTTGGTGTGGTTCAGAATCTTGTCCTTCTTAACAGCGACGAGCAGCACGTCCATCTGCGCGTCCATCGATTCCAGTAATTGGTAGCTGAGGTTCACGTCGGCAATGTCGAACGGAATGTGCTGGCTGGCTTCCGAAGGAATCCGATCGTACAACTCTTCTTCGGTCATCAATGGCAGCGGCACCCGCTTCACAATCACAGAGTGTCCCGAAACCGAAGTTGCCACATTCTTTGTCTTTACCCGTTGCGCATCGAAAATTTTGCTGATGGCGTTGGCCACCTGCGGCGCGTCCATGATCGCGCCATCGACCACCGTGTCCTGCGCCAGCGATTCCATGCCAAAGCTCACCAACTCATAGCCGGCTTTCGTTGACTTCAGCTCAACCGCTTTGATCGAGCTAGAGCCGATGTCCAGCCCTACCAATTGCTTTGATTTTTTGCCCATACCCAGGATACCTCGGTCTCTTTCGCCAATACTCCCGGCAAACTATCGGCGCCTCGCGTGCGCCTGGCTCATTTTCCGTTCCATCCAGCGGTCCAAAATCGTCTTACGCAGTTTCCAACGATTACCAAGTTTGAATGCGGGAATTTCGCCTTCCGTGATGTAACGGTACAGGGTATCCGGGGAGATGCCCAGATACTGCGACGCCTGTCTGACATTCATCACTTCACGCGATTCAATCACGAGGAACGTCACCCCGGCGCCCGAACGCACGCCAAATCCACCACTGCCAAGGGCACCCCTGCTGCGCTGCGGATAATTCGAGGTGCGGCCCGTGCAAGCTTTATGACATTCTAAACCTCAGAGCGTCAAGGGATTCTCTACCGGAGTTGCCTTAAAACTACCCCTATTCTTAGGCAGTTCTGGGGTATTCGGGGTTGTTCGTACTAGTAGTTGTGTGACGCGCGCACGTATACCACAACTAATTGTATTTTTTTGCGCTTCTTGCCTGTACTTAGGGACGGTTATCCTTTGTGGTCAATCGCCTGCCGCGGAGCGCACAATCTTATAATTGAAGCGTCTTCCAAATCGCCGCGATGCGCGCGCGCGTGGCTTCATCCATTTTGATTTCGTCGGGCCACGGGCGCGTGAATCCTTCCGTCTCCCACTTGCGAGTGGCATCGATTCCCATTTTCGATCCGTAGTCTTGCATGCGCTGCGCGTGATCCAGCGTATCCACTGGCCCAAAAGAAAATTGCACGTCGCGCTCGGGATCCAACGCGCACAAGGATTTCCAAACAACTTCACTGTAGTTGTGGACATCGACGTCGTGATCCACCACCACAATGACTTTCGTAAACATCGCCTGGCCCAGCGACCAAATGGCGTTCATGATTTTTCGCGCGTGCCCGGGATAGGACTTCCGAATCGCCACGATCATTAAATTATGGAAGATTCCTTCCGCGGGCATGGCTACATCGACGATCTCCGGATACTGCATCTTCATCACCGGCAGAAAAACGCGCTCCACCGCGTAGCCCATGTAATAGTCTTCTTGCGGCGGCGGGCCCACTACCGTTGTTAGATAGATGGGATCCTTCTTGTGCGTCACGCACTCCACATGAAATACGGGGTACTCCCCTTCCAGCGAATAAAATCCAGTGTGATCACCAAACGGCCCTTCTGTGCGCATCTCATTTAAATTCACATAGCCTTCCAGGACAATTTCCGCGTTGGCTGGAACTTCGAGATCATTGGTCTCGCACGGCACCATATCGACCGGCTCGCGGCGCAAAAAGCCGGCGAACATCATTTCGTCCAGATCCGGCGGAATCGGCAGCATTCCGGATAGCGCGGTCGAAGGGTCCGCTCCGATAGCAACGCTCACGGGAATTCGCCCTTCGGGGTTTTTGGCGCGAGCGCGACGAAAATGTTCGGCGCCGTGTTTTTGCGTCTGCCAGTGCATGCCGGTGGTGCGTTCGTCGTAGACTTGCATCCGGTACATCCCGACATTGCGCTTCCCTGTTTCGGGATTTTTTGTGAAGACCAAAGGGAAAGTGATAAAACGACCGCCGTCCTGCGGCCAGCATTTCAAAATCGGGAAGTCGAAGAGGTTTACATCCGAGCCGTGATGCGTCACTTCCTTGCACGGCCCGGTCTTCACGCTCTTTGGGAAAAATGATCCCAGTTCCGCCAACTTTGGCAACATCTTGACCTTGTCGAAAAATCCTTGAGGCGTTTCCATCTTCAGGAAACCCTGAATCCGCGCCGCCACTTCATCCAACGCACCCACTTCAAACGCCAGCGCCATCCGCCGAACACTGCCGAAGGTGTTTACGAGCAGCGGTGCCCGTGAACCCTTGGGCTTCTCGAAAAGAAGGGCGGGACCAACGCTATCCGGATGCCGGCTCTTATCCCGAGCGATCCTCTGCGTCACTTCCGTAATTTCCAGAATGGGGTCAACCTCCGCGCGAATGCGCTTCAGCTCCCCTTCCTTCTCCAATTTCTGGACAAACTCCCGCAAGTCCCGATACGCCAATTCCGTTCCTCCAGTTCACTGCGTTTACATTCACCTGCGGTAGGCAGTTCGAAGGGAAGACTCTAGCACGGCAGCACGACGATAAAGAAACGCAGTGGCTTTTGAACGCTGCTTATTGCACGTGCGCGTCGAAGACGCCGGTTTCGACTTGTCCAGCGCGTTTGATTTGAACAAAAATTCTGTATTCGCCCGCTTTTGGAAATCCGTACGGAAAACTGACTTGTGGCTCGAGCGAAGCAGCCTGCATGGGCATCGGCATCCCCGTGGGCATCGCACACTGGTCGGTGATCCCGCAAATCTCACCGTTTCCCTTCGGGGCGCCATTCGCCAACTCCAGCGCCGCCATCGACGCTGAGCCTGCCGGATGGATGTGCGCAAACACGCTCATGTCCGAGCTAACGAACTCCGCGTGCCCCGCCATTCCCATGTACGGCTCCATATCTTTCGCGGGGTTGCCGTCCTTATCCTCGACTCTGAACTTGAAAACCATCGCCGTATTCGCCGCCAGTGGCACGCTTCCCTTCTCCCAGACGATTCGCCCACCGTCAGCGAGCTGCGCAACAGTCGCATCGCTCGCCTGCGGCCCCAACGCAGTTCCAGTCCACGTCGAGTCATCTCCTGAAAGTGGCTTCCCGCTGATCTGCGGCAAATCTACTTGCCCCACCAGCGTCCAGGGAAAGCCTGCCTTGTCCACGATGTCCGCAAAAACTTCATAATGCCCCGCCGGCATACTTGGCAAGTCCTCAACGAACGAACCGCCGTCGCCGCGCTCCGGATGCAAATGCCACATCCGTTCCAAGCCCGGCGTGCTCACCAGAAACAAGTGCATCAAATGGTTGTGGTCGGGAATCACGTCTTCCATCTTCACTTCTTTCGACCACTCCGGATCCTGCCCCTTGGCGCGGATTACGAGACGGCTCCCGTTTTCGAGTTTCGTCTCGGCTTCCGGCGGTTTGAAAAAGTTGACGCCGCGCTTGTAGTTCGAAGCTTCCGCGCCCCACCACGCTTTCCCCAAGTAGATGATTCCCAAGACGATCACCGCGGTAATCACCATGACGATCCTGGCGCGTCTTGCTCTAGCGGGGGACGGCCTCTCTCCCGGTTCCAGATTCCCTTCGCGCGACGCTGCACCCGCGATGAAAACCAGGCCCACCGCCAGAAACAACATCAAAAATCCCAGCAATCCGCTGAGGGATCGCTCCATGGGAAGAGTTCTCTGCGCAAATGCCGGTACGGGCACGGCAAGTTCTCCCTTGCCCTTACTGCCTTCCACGGTGACGCGCACCTTCAGCGCTCCGGACTCCATCAACCACAAGCTTCCCGTAAAGAATTGTGGATCTTGCTTCGATCTTTCCGCCACATCGGGAGTCGGAGGATAGTTCGAACCAGCCCCGCTCAGCCGCATCGGAACAATTTCGACCTTCTCCACATCATTCGAAGCGCAGCGCACCTGAATTTCGGCGATCCCTGGAATCACTTGCGGCACACGCACCGTCACGTAAAGGTGATACGGCCCCGCGTCTCCATCAAAAAATACATCTGCGCTTCCCACGTGCGCGCTCAAAGAAATCGCCCCAGCCAACACAATCGCAAGAATCCCAATGACCCGTGGCCGCATGTATCTCCTCAATTTAGTGACCAACTTTTTCTCGCCAAGGTTCATCTGGGTCCGGCTATTTCCTCGGCTCTGCGAATCTCTGTTGACTCTGCGCCTCTGCGTTATCTTTTTTCTTCTCTCACCTTCGCAGCCGCCGCATCCAATCGCCCCACGCCAATCCCAGCCGCGACGTAATCATGCTGAAAACAAGCGCCACCATCATCAACGCCCAAAATCGCCCGCGCGTCTCCAAATTCCTGAACTGATACGGATCGTAAAGAAAATTCGCCGGATCAAAATACGCAAAATATGCCGTCCCGAAAAACCAATTCCGCGAACCTGGCGACATCAGAAAATTCGCAAATGGCCACTGTACCGCCAAGAAGCTCAGCACAAGCGCCGGCCCAGTGACTGCCGCCAGCTTCCATCTTCCCCAATCGCCCGTCTTGCGCCACAAAAGATCCAGCACGACCGCCGGCACGATCAGCAACATCGGGAACCTCAGCGGCACTAAATGCGTGATGTGTTGATAGACCGGCCCCAGCTTCGGCTCCGCCGGAAACAACGGCAGGATCCACTCGAACGCCAGCAGCACCGCTGTATAAATCCCCGCCACAACTGTGCAACCCCACTTCCACTGCGATCCCCACGCTGGCGCGATCAGCACCGCCGGAATCGCAATCGCCACCGCTAGATAGCAAGCCGCATTGTGCATCTCCGTCGGCCAAGTGGTGGTGGTCAGTATCAATCCCATCTGCGACACGCATCCCGCGCCAATAAAAAGCAAAAGTGCTCCCAGAGTGCGCCGCACGCCTTCCGAAGCGCGGCTCATCAACCCCGCCATCAACGCCATCAACCCGATCTTGATCGAAAGCGAACCGAGCGAAAGCAACGTATGCGGCGGACTCACAATCTTCACGTCCAGCCCATAGGCCTCGTGCCACCAATTATCGAACGGCGCCGACGTCAGCATGGCCACGCATCCCCACACGGCAATGAACGCGCCGAGCGGCCCGCGGAATCCCCAAATCTTCACCGACGCTTCCTGCGTCGCAGCGTTGTGCCCAAACGTCGCCGTCAAAATCATGTACGCGCACGCGATTCCCACCAACACGCCAGTCATTTGAACCATGATGTGCGCCGGCGTCCAAAACGTATCCCGCCCAATGGACATGTGCCAGGAAATATCCCACAGCCCGCCAATCGTTCCGCTGACAACCCCCGCCACCATGCACCAAATCGTCCAGGGCACGGACTCGACCCGCGCGCCGGCTCCGGCGCCAACGCCCACCGCCACCGGCGGCCTGGCAATATGCTGTCCAAATGGAATCGATTGTCCCATCGCGATCCACTCCCCTGCTGCTGCCACCACGCGCAGCAGTTCGTTCCCGTTCCCGCGAGTCTACACCCCACCACCCGTTCTGCAAACCAATCCCCAGAAGGCGCTCTGGCAGGGCCACGCAATTTCCTACTCCCAGCTACGGACCGAAAGCCAATTTATTTCCGTCTCCGCTGAACTTCACGGAACTTCCACGAATCCTTTTCGTCTCTATCATGGAAGGGTTCTGCCATCCACGAACGCGTCCACCGGCAATGCCCTATGAGGCTCCGTCCATGCGCACCTTTCTGCAACATCTGAAGCAAGTCTTCCGCCGCCTCGCGAACGCCCCGCTCTTCACTGTCATCACCCTCATCACCCTCGCCGCTGGCGTCGGCGGCAACACCATTGTCTTCAGCGTTCTCGAAGGCGTGCTTCTCAAACCTCTTCCTTATCCCAAACCCAACGAATTAATCGGCGTCTGGCACACCGCCCCCGGCATCAACATTCCCGACCTCAACATGGCCCCGTCCAACTACTTCATCTATCGCGAACAGAATCACTCTTTTCAAGACGTCGGCATTTACCAACGGGATGCCGTCACTCTGACGGGTGTTGCCGAACCCGAACGCCTTGACGCTCTCCAAGTCACCGACGGGATCATCCCTCTGCTTGGCATTCCACCCATGTTGGGCCGAACCTTTACTCGCCAGGACGATTCCCCCGCCGGACCGGACACCGTCCTCCTCACCTACGGCTACTGGAAAAAGAAATTCGGCGGCTCTCCTGCCGTCCTCGGCCAATCGATTATTCTCGATGGCAAATCGCATGAAATCATCGGCGTTCTTCCCCAAAACTTTCATTTTCTTGATGTCAAAGATCCCTCTGTCATCGTCCCGTTCCGCTTTGACCGCGACAAAACCCTCCTCGGCAACTTCAGCTACGAAGGAATCGCCCGCCTCACGCCCGGCATCACCATGGAGCAGGCCAGCGCCGATATCGCGCGCATGCTTCCCATCGTCTCAAGCACCTTCGCCGCTCCTCCCGGTTTTAGCCCAAAGATTTTTGAAGCCGCCCGCATCGGCCCCAATCTTCGCCCGCTCAAAAACGATGTCATCGGCGATGTAGGCAACACGCTCTGGGTTCTCATGGGCTCGATCGGCCTCGTCCTGCTCATCGCCTGCGCTAACGTTGCGAACCTCCTGCTCGTCCGCATTGAAGGCCGCCGCCAGGAACTCGCCGTCCGCTCTGCCCTCGGCGCCAGCCCGCATCGCATTGCAGGGGAACTTCTCCTCGAAAGCGTTACTCTCGGCTTCCTCGGTAGCGCCATCGGCCTCGGCCTCGCTTACGCCGCACTGCGCCTGCTTGTCGCTATCGCTCCAGATGGCATCCCCCGCATCAACGAAATCGGCATCGACGGCCCCGTCTTGCTCTTCACCTTCGTCATCGCCATACTCGCCAGCGTACTTTTCGGCTCCATTCCCATCTTCAAGTACGCCGGCGTCCGACTCAGCACCGGCATTCGCTCGGGCGGTCGCGCCAATAGCGGCAGCCGCGAACAGCATCTCGCGCGCAGCGTCCTCGTTGTGGTACAGGTCGCTCTCGCTCTCGTCCTGCTTATCTGTTCGGGCCTCATGATTCGCACCTTCCGCGCCCTCACGCACGTCAACCCCGGCTTCTCGCAACCCGATCAATTGCAGACCTTCCGACTTGGCATTCCTGAAAATCAAGTCAAAGACGACGAAACCGTCGTCCGCACTTTTGAAGCCATGCGCAGCAAGATCGCCGCCATTCCCGGAGTTTCCGCCGTCACTCTCTCTACCGCGTTCCCGATGGACGGCAATTCCAGCAACGACCTCGTTTTCGCCCAGGACCATCCTTACTCCGAAGGAAAAATTCCCCCCATTCGCCGCTTTGCGTTCATCATTCCAGGTTTCTTTGCCACCGAGGGCACCCCTCTCGTCGCCGGCCGCGATTTCACCTGGACCGACATTTATCAGAAGCTCCCCGTCGCCATCATTTCTGAAAATTACGCGCGTGAGTATTGGAACTCGCCGCAAGACGCTCTCGGCAAGCGCATTCGCGTTGCTACCACCGACGATTGGCGCGAAATTATTGGCGTCGCTGCCAACGTCTATAGCGATGGTGTCAGTAAGACTCCTCCATCCATGGTTTATTGGCCAACTATGCGGGTTCGATTTGAGGGCCAGGCTCACGATGTAGCCACTTACACGGGGTTCGGCATTCGCAGCCCGCGCGCTGGCTCCGAAGCCTTTCTAAAGGAAGTCCGCGAAGCCGTCTGGTCCGTAAACCCCAATCTCCCATTGTCCGGCGTCCACACCCTTGGCTATTTCTACACGCGCTCCATGGCGCGCACCTCTTTCACTCTCATCATGCTCGCTGTCGCCGGAAGCATGGCTCTGCTCCTCGGCGTCGTGGGCATCTACGGCGTAATTTCCTGCTCTGTCTCCCAGCGCGTTCGCGAAATCGGCATCCGCATGGCTCTAGGCGCACAACAAAAATCCGTCACCGGCTTGTTCATTCGCCACGGACTCGTCCTCACCGCCATCGGAGCTGCTTTCGGTCTCGTATTCGCCATCATCATCATGCGCCTCATGTCCTCTATCCTCTTCCACGTCAATCCCGTCGACCCCCTGACCTATGTCGCCGTCACGCTCGGCCTGATCGCCACCGCCTATGTCGCCAGCTATCTGCCGTCGCGCCGCGCCGCCACAGTAGATCCCGTCGAGGCTCTCCGCGCCGAGTAGCGCGCGGCGCCACTACTTTTTGGACACCACGCATCGCCTCTGCGCGCTGGCGCCTTCCCAGTGTGTTGCAATGGGTATACGAAAGGCATCGAGTACGCGCCGCCATGAGACTCTCTCGTTCGTTCGCCGCATTGTTTCTCCTCTTCGTCATTCCCTGCGCTCACGCGCAAAAATCAAAGCCCATCGAAAAGGACGAAATCGCCGACTGGTTCTACAAAAAGTTTGACTGCCCCGCAAAACCGCCTATGTACTTTTATTCCTTCGAGCATTTCGACTTCAAACATGACGGCACCGAGCAGGCCATCGTGGTCGCCATGACCTGCGACGGAGGAACCGGCGGTCCGGATATTCATTCCGTTATTTCGCGTGACTCCGACGGTGAATTGGAAGAAATGAAAATCGCGGAAGTCGACCCCAAGACTTACGACAACATGTTTGGCAACCGCAATTACGATCTCGTCGTCGAGAACGGCTTGCTGATAGCCAATTTCGAGGACGATCCCTCCCGCTCCAAAATTCCCCTCATCATCCGCTACAAATGGAACGGCAAGGAATTCGCCGTGGATTCTATCCACAAGACAGGCGTCTTTCCTACGAGCTATGACTGCAAGAAATCCTTAAGCGAAGTGGAAAACGCTATATGCCACGTCGAAGAACTTGCCGCCCTGGATGTGCAACTAGGCGCAGCTTACACAGCTCTGCTTCCCAAGCTCTCCCCGGCAGATCGCGATGCTCTCAAAGCCGAACAGCGCGCGTGGCTCGTAAATCGCGACAAACAATGTGCTCCCTATAAGGGTTGGATCGACTGCCTCACCGATTTATACGAAAAGCGCATCGACGAATTGAAAAAACACGCTCCCGCTCCTTCGCCAAAATAATTCTCGTCCTCCGTTAGCCCTGTAGCAGGAACTCCTCCGTCGCCCTTCTGCAACGCTATGAACATTCCGGCCCTCGGCGTTCATCTCGCCGAGGGCCGTTTCGCTTCTGGTTTATTACGTTGCTCTTTCAGACTGCCGAATGTTGCAACGGCTCCACCGCTTGCCGCCGCGCTGGCGCCGTTTCCTTCCAGGTCCTCGCCTGCGCTATGCAGATCACGTGCAGCATCAGAAATAATGGCACAAAGAATGTCGGAATCAGGCTTAATGGCAGCATCGTCATCGGCAGCATCGAAGGCCCCTGCGGATCAAGCAACCCCGCCGTGGTGCCCACGCTCACCGCCGTCACCAGGTCCAATATCCCCAGTACCTGCCAAAAAATAAAACTCCCGCGGCGCGCCGGCTCCGCAAGCTTCCATGCCGCGAATCCCGCCGTCACTCCGATGAACATGTCCCCGTATCCTGCGGGCATGGCAAAGATCGCTGGCAGAACGTTGCGCGCCTCCAGCAAAACAAATATGAACCCCACGATCCTCCCCGCCTGCAAGGACGTCAGAACTTTCGGATTCAGGGAAAGCGCAAAGTTTCGAAATCCCTCCGATGCCGCCACCCACAACGAAAACACAATCAGGGGCGCCGTCGCCGCGATGGCAATGCTCAATCCCAACCGCGCCGTCGGATTCACGAATACATGTTCCGCCGATGCGTAGAAAGCCGCTGCAAACCAAGCCGAGACGAGCACAACTGTGATTTTTCCATACTTGCTCATAGCGATCCTCCTTGTACCTTGGCAATTTCTGTGACGTGCTGCGTGAGTTGCAAAAGACTCGCCCACTTCTGCTTCCCCATCTTCTTCCGAAGCCGCGCTTGCACCTTCTCCCAGATAGGCCAAGCCCTCTTCAGCTTCGCTTTCCCTGCCGCCGACAACCGGATCCGCCGCTCGCGCCGGTCCTCGCCGCGCTCTTCGGAAACCCACTTCGCCCGCTTCATGATCCCCAGCGTCCGCGTCAGGCTCGTGCTGTCCATCGCCAGCATCTCCCCCAACCGTCCCTGCGTCACTTCCCCCGCCAGCTCCAGAGCCTGCAGTATCGTGAATTGCGACGACCGCAGCCCCACCGGACGCATCGTCTCCTCATACATCTGCGTCAGCGCCCGCGCCGTCCTGCGAAAGCTCCCGCACATGCATGGCATCTCCGGAATCGATGATCGGCTCATAACAATATAGATGTATATGCATCTATTGTGGTTACACGGATTCTTTCCCTCTAGGCGGCCGTGGGGCATTCCGTCTCCAAAAAGACGTCAGCCTAATGCCCACAAGATTCCCCTAGGCAAATCAGCAGAATGCACTTGTGCTGTTTCTGCATTTACCAAAACTGACGCTAATTTCCTTGGTGGAAACACTGTGAAGAGACGTTGGAGCCGATTCCAGACGCAGAGAGATAATTGCGGTGGCGGTGGGCATTCGATGACACAATCAACGACCAAATTTAGAGCAGGCTTGTGCGTAGCATCAGCGTTCGTTCCACTTCTGATTACGGCATGGGACATTCACCGTGATGCTGCGTACTCCGAATGGCAGATGCTCTTCAATCTCGTCAACCTGACCGCGTTTCTGTGGCTCGGCCTCACGGTTTTTCACTACCGCCGAACCAAAACGAGAAACTCCGCGTGGCTATTTGCCCTGTTTCCTATTGCCTTCGTCGAACAAGTGTTGCTGTTCTGTCTGTGGTTCTCAGTCAGGTTTTCTCCAAAGTAGTCGTATCCCCCTCATGGTTCGGAGCTAGCTCAAATCCCGAAAAGTCGTGCCAGCTCAACCGATCGACGCAACACTTTTGAATGGCCTGATCCAACAGCAGTTCCCCGGGAGAACCGATCTGTCGGGCGGGTGCGGCATTCTTGCGGTTTTCAAGAGTGCGGGTTCTGATTTTTCCTCCTTGCCGATTCTCTTCTTCCGTCCTCACAATCTGGCATCCAACCTCCCCAAGTCCACCGCCGTTCGACCCCCGCAAACTGCCGTTCAACCCCTAATTTCGACGATTCCCTGTAAACTACTTAACATCCTCGCCAATCCTATGGTAAAATCTTTCATGTTTGCCTCGCAAATCACCCCACCGCTCGATTCCCATAACGATTACCCTACCCTCCCGCTGCCCTCCGCGAACTGTGTGCACTCAGGGTTAAAATCCCCATTCATTTGCACCCCAGTCTCGCTGCTCATGCAGCCGGTCACGACTCGCCAGTCACAAGTCACTAACTCTTGCATAATCTGCACTTACGCAAAACACACCCCTAACCCCTTTAGAATCCGCACTTCCAAAACACAGGACTTAAAACCCTTTAGAATGAACACTTACAAAAAAAGAGGGGAGGGGGCCCCACCTGCCATACAGATTCTCCGGCCTTTCGGCTCGCCCCCATCGTAGTATCCTGAGAACTAGCCCATGAACCGCGTCTACCTCGATTACAACGCCACGACGCCCGTGGACCCACAAGTCCTCGACGCCATGCTTCCCTATTTCTCCGCCGATTTCGCCAACGCTTCCTCCATCCACACCCCCGGTCAGCGCGCCCGCGCCGCCGTCGAAACCGTCCGTGAACAAGTCGCCGCCCTCATCGGCGCCCGCCCCCAGGAAATCGTCTTCACCAGCGGCGGCACCGAATCCGACAACCACGCCATCTTCGGCGTGATCCACTCGTTCTCTCTCCCTGGAAAACCCCACATCATCAGTACCACGATCGAACACGAAGCCGTCCTAAATCCATGCCAGGCTGCGGAAAAGAACGGTGTGGCCCTCACATATTTGCCGGTCAGCCGCGAAGGACTTGTGGATCTTAAATTCCTTGAGCGCGCTATCCGCACGGAAACCGTTCTCATCACCGTGATGCACGCCAACAACGAGCTAGGCACCATTCAGCCGCTCGAAGAAATCGGCCGCATCGCTAAGGAACACAAAGTTTATTTCCACACGGACGCTGTCCAGTCCGCCGGAAAAATTCCAATCGACGTCAACAAACTAAATCTCGATCTGCTTTCGCTTTCCGGCCACAAACTCTACGCTCCTAAAGGCGTCGGCGCTCTCTATATCCGAAGCGGCACACGGCTGCGCCAGCTTCTCTACGGCGGACATCATCAGCGCGGATTTCGTCCCGGCACGGAAAACGTTGCCGGAATCGTAGGTTTCGGCAAAGCTGCGGAGATCGCGCGCACATCCCTGGCAAGTGACGCCCAAAGAGTCTCCAGCCTGCGCGACAAACTTGAACACGGCTTGCGTGAACGGGTCCCGCAAATCCGCGTCAACGGCGGCGCCGCCCTCCGCACTCCCAACACCACCAACATCATGTTCTCCGGAATCGAAGGCGAAGCACTCGTCATTGCGCTTGATCTGAAGGGACTCGCCTGTTCCGTCGGCGCAGCCTGCTCCTCTGGCGCCGTCGAGCCTTCGCATGTCCTCACAGCCATTGGCCTCTCTCAAGAAGAGGCCAAGTCCAGCCTGCGCTTCAGCCTCGGCCGCCACACCACCGACTCCGAAATCGCCTTCGCCCTCGAAGTCATCCCCGCCGCCGTCGCCCAACTCCGCGCACTCTCTCCCACCTATCGCAAAGAGGCCACGTCCCATGCGTGACTTCTGTCGTCCGCGTTTTTCTCTTCTCTGCGAGACCTCTGCGCACTCTGCGTCTCTGCGTTATCTTTTCTCTTTCTTCGATCCCAAGCGCTCCGAGCCCGAATTCGCTAAAATGGGATTGTGCCAATGAATGCCGCCACCGAATTCGACACGCTGCCTACCCGCGAGGAAACCCAGCGCGGCCTGATCGCCATCGCCATGTCCGGCGGCGTCGACTCCTCCGCCGTCGCCGCCGTCCTTCAGGAACAAGGCCACCCCATCGTCGGCCTCACCATGCAGCTCTGGAACCAGCGCCGCCTCCCCGAACTCCAGGGCGACGGCCCCAAGCAGCATCGCTGCTGCTCGCTCGACGATGTCTACGACGCCAAGCGGGTCGCCCAGCACTTGAATTTTCCGCATTACGTCGTGAATTTCGAGCAGCAATTCGAGCAGCGCGTTGTGCGCCCCTTCGTCGATCAATATCTCGCCGGCCGCACGCCCATCGCCTGCACCAACTGCAACACCGACGTAAAATTCGAGCCGCTTCTTCGTATGGCGCGGCAAATCGGCGCGGAGCGTCTGGCCACCGGCCACTACGCGCGCATCCGCAGGAACGAGCAAACGAAGCGATGGGAACTTTTGCGCGCGCGCGACGAAAGCAAAGACCAATCCTATTTTCTCTGGGGACTTTCGCAGGAACAGCTTTCGCGCAGCGAGTTTCCCCTCGGCGAACTAACGAAAGAAGAAGTACGCGCACTTGCGCGCCGCACCAATCTTCCCGTCGCGGAAAAGCCGGAAAGTATGGAACTCTGCTTCGTTCCCACGGGCAATTACGTTCAATTTATCCAGGCGTACTCCAAGGACGCAGGAATTTCGCTGTCGCAAAGCGAAGGAGAAATTGTCACCGAAGATGGCGCCATCGTCAGCCATCACAACGGCGTCCACAATTTCACAATCGGCCAGCGCAAAGGACTCGGGTTTGCCGCGGGGAAACCGCTCTACGTTCTGTCGATCGACCCAGAAAACAATCGCGTCGTCGTTGGAGATGACGACGCCCTGCGCACCACGACTTTTGAAGTTGAAGATGTCAATTGGGTCTCGATCGAAAAGCCCACGTCACCGATCCGCGCTCAAGTAAAAATCCGCCACAAGCACGAACCTGCGCCAGCAACGGTTGAAGCTCTCGGCGATTCGCGCGCTCGCATCACCTTTGACGCGCCGCAACGCGCCATCACACCAGGCCAAGGCGCAGTGTTCTACGACAACGACAACGACCGCGTCCTCGGCGGCGCCTGGATTCGTTAGGATCGAAGATCTGCAAGCCTGAAGCGAAGTAATTGAGGAAAACAGGGTCTAGAAGAAAACGTCTGCTAACCAGACGAGGGCAGGAGTTTCGAGTTTCGAGTTTCGAGTTTCGAGTTTCGAGTTTCGAGTTTCGAGTTTCGAGTTTCGAGTTTCGAGTTTCGAGTTTCGAGTTTCGAGTTTCGAGTTTCGAGTTTCGAGTTTCGAGTTTCGAGTTTCGAGTTTCGAGTTTTGAGTTTCTAAATAAAAAGTTCTTCTTCCTGCTCAAGGGGCTCGTCGGGATTCCTCGAAGCGCGCCGCGACCGCAACAAATCGAGACCAACCTTAATTCCCTGCAGAAGCGCCGACGCTTTCTGCATCGGCCGCCAAACGGTACTTCGGAATTGCGAACCCGCATCTTCCACGGCTTCCAGAGCGCCGGTCAGAATGCGGTCCGCATGATTCAGTTGCCCGCGCAGTCGGTCCGTCGCATCGGTCAGCACGCGATCCATTTTCTGTGCCTGGCCCCGCGTCAAATAAACGATGTGCGCCGCATCGGCGACCATGTTCGAAATTTTCGGTTGCGTGTCATCCAGAAGAATCTGCGCGCGCGTCAGAATCGGCCCCACTCTCGTGTGCAAATCGGTGACGAGTCCGTTCACTTTCTTGTTGGTCTGGCGCACTTCGAAAAACAACGCAATCAACATCGCGCCCTGCACCACCAGCGCCGCCGACGCGACGATGCTGAAAATCATCAGCCAGATTTGCATGCTCGCCCCACGCGTCCTCTCAGGAGGACGGAATCATGCCCTACCGAAACTCCCCCCGCTTCCAATCTTTTCCGCCTCAAAACTTCTGAGCTTTAAGACTTGGAAGCTTCGCGACGATACGCTTCGCGCGCGCCTTCGACAGCCGCGGAAATCGAATCTTTGCCGCGCACCGCAACGTCCTTGCTGCGCTCGATCAAATCGTCCGCGCGTTCGCGAAGTTCTTTCGCCTTGCGCTGCGCGTAGTCGCGGCCTTCATCGGCCTTGTTGGCGAGAAATGCGCGCGTGTCTTCTCCGGATTTCGGGGCAAACAAAATGCCAACCAGCGCGCCTACACCGAGCCCCACGAGGAAATAGGTGACCTTGGAACCAACATTGTCCGCCATGAGAACCTCCACAAAAACCGTAACATAGCGGCAGTGCCCGCGCAATACGGGCTAACCGGTATGAGTTATTCAGTCTGGTTATCGACGGAATCGGCGTTCGAACGCGCTGCGCCTAACTGTTCAAATAGCTTTTCTGCTGTTTTTCTCGGAATGACCTGGCTTATTTTTTCCAGGCCGGCGCGGCGCAGATTCGCGACGCTGCCGAATTCGCGTAGCAGTTTTTGCACGGTGCGCGGCCCGACGCCCGGGATGCCATCGAGAGCGGATTTTGTTTGCCGTTTGGAGCGGCGTTCGCGGTGAAAGGTGACGGCAAAACGGTGGGTCTCATCGCGGATTTGCTGGATGAGATGCAGCACCGGGGAGTGATGTTCAAGAACGATGGGCTCGTCTTCCTGGCCGAAAACGTAAAGAATTTCTTCTTTCTTCGCAATGCTGGCGAGCGGCTGATTGATGATTTGCAGCGAGTCGAGCGCTTGCGCGGCGGCGTGAAGCTGGCCGATTCCTCCGTCGATGAGAATTAGGCTGGGCAGAGGTTTCTTTTCTTCCTGCAGGCGGCGATAGCGGCGGGTTACGGTTTCGCGCATGCTCGCGAAGTCGTCGTTTTTCGTGTACGGGAGCGCCATTGCCGGCTTGATCGCCCCGCCCATCTTCCCCGCGAATAATAAATTTGCGGTAGTCGGATTTTTTCATGTGGCCGTTTTCCCAGACGACCATCGACGCGACTGTGTCCGTTCCCTGAATGTGAGAGATGTCGAAGCTTTCGATGCGATGCGGTTCTTCCGACAAGTTCAATGCGTTTTGCAGCGCTTCGCCGATGGCTTTCGAACTGGGCTTCATGACACGGAAGCGCTGTTCGAACGAGTGCTTGGCGTTGCTTTCCACTAAATCGAGGAAAGAACGCTTGCTGCCGCGCTGCGGCGTGAAAATTTCCACTTTGTGACCGGCACGTTCCGCGAGCGTTTCCTCGAGCAGTTCTCGATCTTCGAAATCAATCGGCACATGGATCGCCTTGGGCAAGTATTCCGCTTCCAGATAGAGCTGCTTCAGAAGCGATGGCACAAATTCCTTTGGATCGAACTCGTCGAGGTCTTCCCAATAGAATTCGCGGCGGTCGACGACGCGCCCTCCGCGCAAGTGAAACAAATTGGCTGCCACGAGCGGGGGTTCGCCGTAATAGGCGAGCACATCCGTGTCGTCGCCTTGCGCTGCGGCAATGCGCTGGCGTTCTTCAATGTCTTCCAATGTGCGAAGCAGATCGCGATAAGCGGCAGCCTGTTCGAACTGTTCCTTTTCCGCAGCGGCCGTCATGCGAGCTTCGAGGCTTTTGATCAGGTCGTGGCGGCGGCCTTCCAGAAAAAGTCGGACATCGCGTGCGGCTTCCGCATAGCGCTCGTCGGTGGTGAGGCCAGTGACGCAAGGGCCGAGGCAACGCTTGATGTAATACTGCAAACACGGCCGCGGATGGCTGCGCGTGAGATCGACAGTGCAACTCGGAACGAGAAACCGCTTGTGGACAAAATGGAGAATACGCCGCGCCAGGCCAGCCGGAAAATAGGGGCCGAAATAGAGCGAGCCATCTTTCTTGATGCGCCGCGTGAAATAGACTCTCGGATATTTCTCCGCGGCGGTGAATTTGATGTACGGATAGGTTTTGTCATCCCGAAGCATGACGTTGAACTTCGGGCGATACTGCTTGATGAGATTGTGTTCGAGAGCGAGGGCTTCTCGTTCGTTGCCGACGAGGATGGTTTCGAGGTCGGCAATTTCGCGCGCGAGAGAGCCGGTCTTGGCATTTACCCAGCTTGATTCAAGAAAATACGAACGCACGCGGCTGCGAAGTGAGGCCGCCTTGCCGACGTAAAGGACGTTGCCGCCGGCGTCTTTGAACAAATAGACGCCCGGACTTTCCGGCAGGAGATCCGCTATTTCTCGGGGTTCCATGGGAATGCAGCGCGGAATTTAGGCTTAACCGCGAAGTTCCATCATACTAGAATTGTAAAGTGGGGTTGTGAAGCGTGAGCCGTGTTCCGTGGCCCGTGTTCCGAGAAGAACTTGGGGCGCTGGGGTAGACAAAGATGAGTCTGCAACATGTGGAGTGAAGGGGCGCATCTAACGAACAGTATGGGAAAAGGACCACAACGCGTACTTGGCATCGTTTTAGTTGGGTTTGCGCTGCTCACCCTGCCGACTGACAATTTTGCGCAGGATCCGCCGCCTCCCCCTCCAGATAAGCCTGCTGCTCCCCCAGAGAAACCGAAGACGCCAAAGACGAATGCCGATAACGCTACGCAAAGTGCTCCGGACCAGCCGACTTGGGATCCGCTGCGCGCGGAAAGAGACATGCAGGTCGGCATCTATTACATGCACAAAGGCGACGTAGACGCCGCCATCGATCGCTTTCAGGATGCAACGCTCGCCAAGCCTGGGTATGCGGTTCCCTTCCGCTACTTAGCCGAAGCGCAAGAGAAAAAGGGCATGAAGAAGCAGGCCATCAAATCCTACAAACGCTATTTGGATTTGTACCCGACCGCGGAAGACAAAGACAAAATCCAGAAAAAGATCGATAAGCTTTACAAAGACGTGGAGAAGGAGCGGAAATCCGTGAGCTAACCCCGATTCTGCATCGGCGCCGCAGCGTATTTTTTCAAAATCCGGTTAACCAAATGTTTGAGGTTGTGGAAGCTCGGTTTCCTGCCGCGACGCTCTGCCGCAATCACCGTGATATGTGCCCGCAAGTAGTCCGCTTCCGTAAGAATCCGTAAATTCATGGCGCGAGTATTCTCCTCTATAAAGACTTGCCGTAGCTCTAACCGGCTTTTCGGCGATCACACTTTTGTCGAGAAAACGGTCGTATTAGTCCCCGGACTTAGCGACCGGCGTGTTCAGCGCTGACGGCACGGCAGCGTGCAGCCCGCCTCTAAAACCCTGGCGGATAAGCTTGAAAATAGTGCGCCGATTTTCAAGAATCGATTTCAACCAGGCGAATCGACCCATCTGCGGAAAATAAATTCCGCGGAAACAAAGACGCGCAATAAAAATATTGATGCGATAACCAAGCGGTTTGTGGGAGAGCGAGTCCACGGCCTTCTCGATGGCTTCGGGGCTATAGGAATTGGCCCAACCGATGCGCACCTCACGGTGTGCTTCTTCGATGCTCATCTTCAGCGGGGTATGAGCCATCGCAAAAGGTATGAACTCTTGCCAGTGCTTCGGCCGAGTGAGCCTGCCCGCGGCTTCCAGCTTCTTGTACAGCGGCGTCGCGGGCAACGGAGTCATCAAACCAAAAATCGGCAGCCCGGGCGGCCAGGTGCGAATCTCCTTCAGCGTTCTTTCAGCCACGCCTGGGGTATCATTATCCATGCCAAAAATAAAGGACGTGATGGCGAAGACGTTGCGCCGGGCCAACCGGTCGAGCACTACGGCGTATTCACCGGGCTTATTAAAGCCTTTTTTCACGTCGGCAAGATTGGCGGGATCGATCGATTCCATCCCGATGAAGATCCACTTCCCACCCGCGGCTGCGATCAGATCAACCAGCTCTTCATCTCGCAGAAGATTGGCGCTGATCTGCGCCACCCAATGCACCTGCGCATTAGCGGCGATGATGTCTCGCAGCAAGGATTTTGTCCTCTTCACGTTGATGGCAAAATTATCGTCGATAAAAAATACCGCAATCTGGCCGCCTTCCTCTCGGGCCCGCGCCTTTAGCAGCAAGAGTTCTTTCACCACGCTCTCATTGGTGCGAAAGCGGATGGAATCCCCAAAGAATCCAGTCACCGTGCAAAACTCGCATCCGTAAGGGCAACCGCGGCCGGACTCCACGGGAACGAGGCGAAAGGTGCCCCATCCGGCGCCCACGCGCTTCAGAAGGGGTTGCACTATTCCGGGAAGCAAATTGAATTGATCGAGCTTTATTTTGTCCCAGGGAATTTCCGGATACGGCTGCAGCGAAGGTTTGCGCTCCTGGCCAAAGTCGTCCACCGGCGCGTATATCTCTTTGAGTGTCCCGCGCACGGCGTCTTCCACTATCCGAGGCCAGGTCTCGTCCGCCTCACCCAGAGCAACAGCATCCGCATGGCGCGGGCCGCCATCGCGCCCCAGAGCTTCATCGGCCAATTCTGTGACGTGCGGGCCCCCCATGACAACCTTTACGCCCGCCGCACGCACGGCGTCGGCCATGCGATAAGCCTTCGCGATCATCCTCGTCATGGCACCGATCCCGACTAACCCGATGTTTTGTTCACGCACGAATCGCGCAATACTTGCTTCATTCATGGGCTGCGCATTGCCATCGATCAGCAGTACTTCGTGGCCCGGCGGAGTCAACGCTTGCAGCAGGAACATCCAAAGATGCGGCATGAAGTTGCGTGTCACGCCGTTGTCTGGGTTGTACAGTAGAATTTTCATTCGAAGGAGATTCGTATTAAACGTCTATGAAGGGAGGCTGCCCGGCGTTGTTCTTCAGCTAGTGCAGACAAGCTTTTGTAAGCCTCGGCTTGCGAAGTGTAAATAATTAAACTTCGTAAGACTGTATAGAATTGAACAGTAGTAGGACGGTACGTATCCGCAAAGGAGGATTGCCGACCGAACTGAGTTTGGGTTGACTGCGGCGCTGCGATTGCTCTTTGTTCTCGTGGGTTAATTTAGCGGGCTAAGTGATCGAGGACGCGGCGGGCGCGGGCGAAATCGGTGAAGAGCTTTTCTTCGGCGCGAAATTCGGGGGAATGGGAAACGAGGCTGCAGCCGGAACAGCGCGTGGGATGTTTGACGTGCAGCATTTCGTGGAAGAGGACGTATTCGACGGCAACGCGCGGAACGCCGGGATGGTCCATGCGGCGATTTAGCAGGATTTGATTGGGGCCCGGGTCGTAGCAGCCGAATTGGCGACGCCAGCTTCGCGTGCTCCAGCCGACGTGCGGTCGCTGCAAACTTCCAGCGAAATATTCTTTGTTGAGATCCTCAAACATTTTCTCCAAGTCGAAATGACGGCCGCGCGGCCCTGTTGCCGCAAGCCGAACGCGTCCGCGGCGCATGCGGCTGATGCGGCTTCGCGTGCGATTGGAACGGGCGTAGCACAAGTAAGGCTCAACCAACGCGCGGGGAGCCTTGCGTCGATAGACGCGCGAGAGTAAGAGCGCAGCAGCGCCTTCAAGAACCGCAAGCGGAGCGCGCTGCAGCAAATCCGAAAAGCGCACGTAGACCACGTCTTCGCGGCGGCGGATGGTTAGGACGAGGCTGGCATAGGGATAAAACTCGACTCGAAAACGCGGCGGCCGGCCATCACAATTGAGGCGCGTGAAGACGCGCTGGAAAAGCGCGGCGCCTCCCATGACCGCGAAACTCTTGCGCCGCGACGTCTTGTGTTTCTTCTTTGGAGCAGCTTCGGCCGCGCGGGCGAGTTCGATGGGAGGTCTTCGATCGAGCACCAAGGTCAATTGCCTGGCTGCGGGCAGTTCGTTCTCCGCCGACCTTTGGTCCGCCGAGGCCAATGGCTTCGCCAGGTTCATTTCTTTCGCCGCACCGGCGGTGGAGCAACATTTTTCTTGGCGGCTTCCGCTTCTTTAGAGGCGTCGCGCGTGCCCTCCATGGCGTCGCCCAAATTGTCTTTATACAACTCCGATTCCGGTGCGTCCGTCGGAATCTTCTGCAAGATAACCAGAAACTCTTTCGTGCGCGAAGCCATCAGGTCGATGCCCTTGCGAATATTCTGCTGCTTTTCGATGCCAAGCTGGATAAGGTCGGCGGCATCGTCCACGCATCCAACGTAAGCGTTCAAAAGCGAATTGATCATTTCGATGTGGTTGGTCTGCGAGGGGTGTTCCAATTCGTACTGAAGTTTCTTCAAGCGGTCGTCAGCAAACGTCAGGAAGAGCGTGATGCGCTCGTTAGGCGTCTCCGCTTCCCGGATTTTGTCGGCCTCTACGCCCGAGAGATAGTCCTTCTGCTGCGCCGCTGCTTCCGCGCGAACGGGTGAGGCGCTATTGCCAATGAACATGACCGCGGAGAGAAAGAGGATGTCCAGTCTCATGAATGCACTTCCGGTTCGGGAGGTTTAGATTCCGGCGCAGCAGGAGCCGACGGCTTCTGGTGGCGCCGCGGAAAGAGAAACCGCAGCAGTTCGTCGTCGAGACTCAAAAGATCTTTTCGCACGAGCTGCAGGGGAGGCTTGTATTCCTCCGGGGCGATGACCATGATTTCATCGACTTCGCGCAGGCCTTTTTGAACGTGCATTTCGAGCTGTTTGTAGCCACTGGGATGGCGCTCGCCATCGGGATTTTCCTTTTCGAGAACCTGCGAAGCCGCGCGGACATTATCTCTGTACTTCTCCATGATCAAACCTACTGTCGAGTAGTCACCGGATTTTTCCGCGCGAGTGGCCTCTTCGAATTCGGCGTCGCCAAGCTTTTGCAGCATCTTCGCCTTATGGACCCCATTGGTTTCGCTGTCGAAACGCGCCTGCAACTCGCTGAGCTTGTCCCCAGCAAGAACTGCGCCGCTTAGTGCGGCCACCAGAATTGGCGCTGCGACGCGTCGCGTAACGCGCAACCTCATGCAATTACCTTTTCTGATCCAGCATGCGGCGCAAGACTTTGCTGCGCTGCTGCGCTTGCCAGACCTGGTCGGGGTTCTTGTCCTGGTCGAGCTCGAGAAATTTCTCGTAGGCTTCGAGCGCAGGCTTGGGCTGGTTCAGCTTATCGTAGCAGAGCGCGCGGATAAACCACTCGCCGGGGCCCGGAGTTTCCGCTTTCGCAATGAGGTCGAGGGTGGCGAGAGTCGCCGGGAAATTTCCGCCGAGATAGTACGTAGAGCTGAGATCTTTCCAGTAAGCGAGATTGTTGCGGTCGAGCTGGAGCGCGGCCTTAATTTCTTTTTCGGCGGAGGCGAAATCGCGCTTTTGCATGTAGACGCGGCCCAGTCCGCCGTGGAGTTGCGCATCGCTGGGAGCGAGCGCGATGGCTTTGCGAAGGGCGACAATTGAATCGTCCCATTTTTTCTGCGCGATCAGGATGTCAGCGCGGGAACGGAGCGAATCGAGCGTGGGAGGCTTGCCGGCTTCGGCGCGGTCGAGTTCGGTGAGCGCGGCGTCATATTGCTTTTGGTCGAGCAGCCAATGGATCAGGCGCGAGCGCGCTGCGGGACTGTCCGGATTAGCGGCGAGATAATCGCGATACGCATCGGCAGCTTCGGGCTTTTTTTGTGCGTCAAGCGTCTGTGCAAGTCCAAGGAGTGCGGGCGAGGATTTGGGTTCGAGTGCGAGAGCGGCACGGAATTTCGTTTCGGCATCGGCGTAGCGCTTCAGGCCGACGTAGAGATTGCCGAGGTGAATGACCGTTTCCACATCGCGGGGATCGAGACGAAGGGCGGCTTCGTAAGAGTCTGTGGCGGCGGGGATGTCGCCCGAGCGCTCTTGCGCGAGGCCTAAAAGAAAACGTGGCCGGCTTTGCGCGGGGAGAAGATCGACAGCCCGGCGCAGCGGAGCAACGGCGGCAGCGGGATCTTTCTCGGTCAAAAGAATGCCTAGATTCAGAAACGCTTCTGACATTTTGGGATCGAGCGCCGTGGCGCGTTCGTATTCGGCGCGAGCTTCTTCGGGGCGTTTTAGCGCGGTATAGGCATAGGCGAGTTGGAAGTGGGCCCAGGCAATCTCTGGTTTTTCAGCGATAAATTTTTGCAGCGGAATTAGGGCCGCTTCAAATTGGTTACTGTCGAGGTCTTTTTGGGCCTCGTCCAGCAGATCGTTTAGCGGGATTTGCGAGTTTTTGAGTGCGGGATTGCGGTTGGCTGGATTTTTGTTGAGCGGATCGGACGCTCGAGGTAGACGCGGCGCTCAACTGGGGCGCAGCCCTTCGAGGCTCAGGGTAAACATGCTGCGCCCCTGCAAAAAGAGCCACGAGTGCGGCGCATCTGGAGAAACTTGCAAGATTCATTGTTCGGGCGGAGGATTTCCGGCGCCATTTGCGATTGTACCTGAAGGCGCTACGGACTTGGATGCACCATTGGTCGAACGCTTTGCCTGGCCGTTTCCGTTGAGAACGCGGGCGAGGAAGCGCCCCGTGTGCGATTGCGGGTTGCGGGCGACTTGCTCCGGAGTTCCGGTCGCAACGATTTTACCGCCTTGATCGCCACCTTCGGGGCCGAGGTCGATCAGCCAGTCGGCGGATTTGATGACGTCGAGATTGTGCTCGATGACAAGAAGCGACGCGCCGGATTCCAGAAGCTTGCGGAAGGCCGAGAGCAATTTGGCGATGTCGTCGAAATGCAGCCCGGTAGTTGGCTCGTCCAGAATGTAGAGGATGCCCTGATTTTCTGTGCGGGCCAGGTGCGCTGCGAGTTTCAGGCGCTGCGCTTCGCCGCCGGAGAGAGTGGTGGCGGATTGGCCGAGGCGCAGATAACCGAGGCCGATTTCATTAAGGATGCGCAGCTTGGACACCACTTTCGGAACACCGGTGAAAAAAGCGAGCGCTTCGCGCGCGGTGAGACCCAGGACTTCGTGAACGTTCTTTCCGCGATAACGCACCTCGAGCACGCTGGTTTTGAATCGCGAGCCGCGGCACTCCTCGCAGACCAACTCGACATCGGCCAAAAATTGCATTTCTACCGTGACGGTCCCGTCGCCCTGGCACGTTTCGCAGCGGCCGCCCGGCACGTTGAACGAAAAATGGCCCGCAGTGAAGCCGCGCCGCTTGGCATCTGGCGAAGCTGCGAAAACTTCGCGAATGGAGTCGAAGGCTTTCAGATACGTCGCGGGATTCGAGCGCGGCGTGCGCCCGATCGGCGATTGATCGACGATGACCACTTCCCGGATATCCGCATCACCTTCGAGGCGATCGCAAAATTCTTTTACGCTGCCGCCCGTCCGTTTGGCGGCGAGGGCGCGATAGAGAACATCATGAATGAGCGTGGACTTTCCGGAACCACTCACCCCCGTTACGACAGTGAGAGTGCCGAATGGAAGCATCAGGTCAACATTCTGTAAATTGTGGAGCGTCGCGCCGTAGAGCCGGAGAACCTTGCCGGTCGGCTTGTGACGAGTGTTTGGCACGGGGATCGCGAGTTCCCCGCTGAGGTACCGGCCAGTCAAAGATTTATTGTCGGCAAGCATGCCTTCGTAGTTGCCGGCAAAGAGGAGCTTTCCGCCGAGTTCTCCTGCGCCGGGGCCAAGGTCAATGACGTGGTCGGCGGCGCGAATGGTGTCCGGGTCGTGCTCCACCACGAGCACCGTGTTGCCGAGATCGCGCAGCGACTTGAGGATGTCGATCAAGCGCTGCGTATCGCGGGGATGCAGGCCGATGGACGGCTCGTCGAGAACATAGAGCGCGCCGACAAGATGAGAGCCGAGCGAAGTGGCCAGTTGAATGCGCTGCGACTCCCCGCCGGAGAGCGTCGAGGTGAGGCGATCCAGCGTGAGGTAGTCGAGGCCAACTTCATCCAGAAATTGCAAACGCGTGCGAATTTCTTCCAGGATTTTCTCGGCAACTTTGGCTTGTAGTTCAGAAAGCACCAGTGTGGAGAAAAAAACGCGAGCCTCTTTCACCGTGAGCTTGCAAATCTCTGTTATGGAGCGGCCAGCAACACGGACGGCGCGGGCTTCGGCGCGAAGTCGCGTTCCATTGCATTCCGGGCACGTGGCGTATCCGCGGTAGCGGCTGAGAAAAACGCGCACGTGCAGTTTATATTTCTTGCGCTCGAGCCAATTGAAGAAACCTTTGACGCCTTCAAAATCGTTTTCGGGATCGCCTTCGAGCACCAATCGCCTTTGCTCAGGAGTGAGCTGCCGCCACGGCACAGTGAGCGGGATGCCGCGGCCACGTGCCCATTTCTTCACGTCCTGAAGGAGCGCGCGGTAACGCGGCTTGGTCCATGGTTCGATCGCGCCTTCGTCCAGCGACTTACTGGAATCCGGCACCACGAGGTTGAGATCGAAATCGATCGTATTGCCAAAACCCTGGCAGCGCGGACACGCCCCGTAAGGATTGTTGAACGAAAAAAGGCGCGGTTCCGGCTCCTGATAGAGCGTCCCGTCATTCTTGCACTCGAAGCGCTCGTTGAACGTCAGGCGCTCCGCGCGATTGCCGGCGGCATCCGCGATAAATTCGAGAATGGCCTCGCCCCCACCTTCGCGATAACAGATTTCAATCGAGTCCGTAAGTCGCGAGCGCGATTCGGGATTGACGGACAGGCGATCAACAAGCACATACACAGGCTTCGAGAAATTCACGTCGAGAAGGGTTTCGGGAGAAGAGAATTCGTGCACGCGCCCATCCTGATACAGGCGGTTGAACCCTCGCTTCTGAATATCTCCGAGGGTCTGCTTGAGCAATTCCGCCGGAGGCGCCGGCGTTTTTTTCTTCGGGACGCGGCGCGCTCCGCCTGTCGCGCCCTGCGGCTGAGCGATGCGCAGCGGATACATGATGTAAAAGCGTCGGCCAGCACCAAGTGAAAGAACGCGCGTGGCAATCTCGTCGGGGCTGTCACGGCGGACTTCCGCTCCACACTTGATACAGAAAGTTTGCCCGCAACGGGCAAAGAGCAAACGCAAGTAATCGTAGATTTCCGTCGAAGTGGCGACCGTCGAGCGCGGATTGCGCGTCGAGTTTTTCTGCCGAATGGCCACCGCCGGAGCGATCCCCGAAATTTCGTCAACATCCGGCTTTTCCATCCGCTCAAGGAATTGCCGTGCGTAGGAGGAGAGAGATTCAACGTAGCGCCTCTGCCCTTCCGCGTAAACCGTGTCAAAGGCAAGCGAGGACTTGCCGGAACCGCTGACACCCGTAACCACCGTGATGGCGTTATGCGGTATTTCCACCGTGATGTTGCGCAGGTTGTGAACGCGGGCGCCGCGGACGCGGATAGCCTCTTGTTCGCTGAGCACCGGTGTCAGTTCTTTGGTAGCCAAGGGCAAGCTCAGACAGCGCGCTCAAAACGTGCTGCCTAAACTTTTAATTATACGACCAGAGGAAAACGGGAGCAAACAGGGTTCGCAAGGATCACTCTTGCACTCATCCTCTGCGACTTGCGGCAGGCAATTACGGCTCCTCAGTTAACACGATGCGGCCAACTCCGCCTTCCACTTTGAGATGAATCGTCACGGGCGACTTGCCATAAAGCTCGTTCGTGTATTCGTCGCCGTCGTGCTTCAAGCCGTGCGCGTCGATAGTACCGAGACCGCCGCTGGCATGCACGATGACGCCGACATTTTTGGGGAGACGGATATTCGCTTCGCCCACTCCTCCTTCGATATCGGCGGTGAGGTCAGATTTTCGGTCGCCGGTGAGATCGACATCCACTTGCCCCGCCCCCATGTCCAGATTCAGCCGAGTCACAGCGATATCGCGGAGCCGCAGGTTGCCGTGGCCAGCGCCCATGTCGATCTTGATTTCTAGCGGAACATCATTGGCAAGATGCAGCGTCCAGTGGTTGTCGGAGCTCGTACGGATGTGATTATCGTCATCTTGCGAGATGCGCAGTTCGCCGGTCGTTCCAGAAATGGAATAGTCTACTTTAGGCGTGCCCGAAGACGAGCGATAGTCGAAGTCAGCTTCCAAAAGGTGGCTCGAACCCCCGCTTAAGTTGATGTCGCCCGCGCCCATCTCCAGAGTAGCGCGCACGCTCTTGGCGTCTCCGCGGTCGACGGTGCGCGACTGGTGCTGCATGGCATAGACAGTCCCTCCGCGCCAACGATTGATTCTTTTTCCGCTTCCTATAATCACCAGAAGGACGATCACGAAGACAATCGCACCCACACTTGCGCCGGCAGAAGAACCTGTGGAAGTGGCCTCGGGATTCTTGCCGCGCTTCCAGCTATCATAGATTTTCCCCGCGCCGATGAAGATGAGGATGAGCGGCCAATAGGTCCATAGGATCGGCCAAGGATCAAAGGAAGGCCGCCAGTTGCTGTACAGGATCAGCCCGCCGACCGCAATCAGTAGAATCGGAATAACCAGGGAAGAGCGCCGGGGAGGATTGTTTTGAGCCATCACACACCTCTTCACTCTCTAATACGCAGTGATAAGCAAAAAAGTTCAGCGATTCTCCGGAAAGCTGTTCTTTCTGGAGCATACTGAGGCTTCCGCAGATGGTCAACGCTCCCGGCGCACGCAGAAGGGCGCTGGCGATTGTGTTAGAGTGCGGCGAAGAGCAAAAACGGACACGGACAACGAGAAAACGCGATGGCGAAATTTGAACGAGTTATCTGGATTGTCCTGGACAGCGTCGGCATCGGCGAACTGCCGGATGCCGCGGACTACGGCGACGTAGGGCGAACAACTCTGGGACACATCGCCGAATCGCGGCCTCTCGCTCTGCCGAATTTAGTTCGTCTGGGGCTTGCCAATATTGCGCCCCTTGCGCATCTGCCTGCTGCACCTTCGCCGACCGGCGCTTTTGGCAAAGGTGCAACCCACTCTCCGGGAAAAGATACGACGACTGGCCATTGGGAGATGGCTGGTGTTTGGCTGGACCAGGCCTTCCCCACCTACCCGCACGGATTTCCTCGAGATTTGATCGCGGAATTTGAGAAGCAAATTGGCCGCGAAACGCTGGGCAACAAACCAGCCTCAGGCACGGAAATCATCAAAGAACTCGGCGAAGAACATGTGCGCACGGGAAAGCCCATCGTCTACACGTCGGGCGACAGCGTTTTTCAAATTGCCGCACATGAGGACGTCATCCCAATCGCCGATCTCTATCGCATGTGCGAGATTGCCCGCAAATTGCTCGACGGCCCGCATCGCGTTGGGCGCGTGATTGCCCGGCCTTTTGCGGGAGCGGTTGGACACTTCGCACGGACGACCCGCCGTCACGATTACGCCGTCGATCCGCCCAAGCCCATGCTGCTCGACGTCCTGGCCGAACGCAGCGTGCCCGTCTTTGGTATCGGTAAAATTCATGATATTTACAACGGCCGCGGCGTGGAAAAGTACGTCACCACCACGGGCAACGCCGACGGCATGGCGAAGTTGGCTGACGTCGCTGCAAGAACGAAAGCGCGGACTGATTTTCTGCAACCTCGTCGATTTCGATATGCTCTACGGCCACCGCAAAGATGTCGAAGGCTTCGCTGAATCGCTCGAAGAGTTCGACCGCATGCTCGGCCCGTTCCTGAAATTATTAAACGCCTCGGATTTGTTGATGATTACCGCCGACCACGGCTGCGATCCCGATCCCCGCTGGGCGACCACCGACCATTCGCGCGAGTACGTGCCAATTCTGGCCTATTCGCCGGCAAGCGGCGCAGGTGTAAATTTGGGAGTTCGATCCACTCTCGCCGACATGGGGCAAACCATCGCCGAAATTTTTGGCGGCGCCATTCCCCACGGCAAAAGTTTCCTGCATGAACTGAGCCAATCCAAAACCACATCCGCGCATTAAATGGTCGCAACACTAATCACCTTGCTTGTAGGGGCGCAGCTTTATCCTGAGCGTTAGCGAAGGAATGCTGCGTCCCATACAAAACCGAATTCCACCATGCAAGAAGTTCGACTCGTCAGTGCAAAAGAGCAACCTCCTCGTTGCGTTCCTGGTTTGGCAATTTCGCCAGCGACGCCGCGCGCACTTTAGATTGGGCGACTTGCTCGGCGGTGAGTTGCTGTTCCAGACCCACGAGAATGCCACTTCCGCGCGTGTCGCCTTGCAAGGCCGCGGCGCTGATCCATTCGTAAGCAGCCTGCACATTCTTCTCCACCCCTCGCCCTTCAGCATATAAGGACCCAAGCATGATGCGCGCCCCCGTATGCCCCTGCTGCGCCGCCTTCTGGAACCATGCAAACGCCGCGCGTTCGTCCCGAGGTACTCCTTCCCCGCGCAAATACAAATCCGCGAGATTATTCTGTGCCTGGGCAAGACCACACTCAGCCGCCTTGCGATACCACGCAGCGGCCCTGGCCCGGTCCTGCGCCACGCCCAATCCCTGATCGTAGAAATAGCCAAGATTCATTTGCGCCGCGGAATCCCCTGCGTTCGCTCCCTCCTCAAAAAAGTGAAACGCCTCGCCGTAATCCTGCCGCACGCCGCAACCGTTCATATAAAGGACTCCCAAGTCGAAGTAGGCAAGCGCATACCCTTGGCGCGCCGCTTCGCGCAGCCAGTAAAGCGCGCTCCCCGCGTTCGGGGGCGCTCCCCAGCCTGCGAGTGAAGCCACCGCGAGGTTTACCTCCGCTGGGGCATAACCTTTGCGTGCTCCCTTCTCGAACCATTGGTGCGCTTCTCGCAGCGTTCGGGCCGTCTCCGGCGCTTCCGTGAGCGCGATTCCCTTCTCGTTCTCGCGTGAACCGGCGTTCTGCGAGACAGACACGTTCCACGAACGTACGCGGATAGAATTTCCTTCCCGCGCCAGCTGGCGAACCATCTCCGAGGAAACGCAGGTGTTCCCGGCTGAACCTTCGCTGGCCTGTGCCGCTGCCGCAGGAGCAGCCAACGCCCCGCCAAGCAGCAATCCTCCGGCAAATAAAGCGAATCCTGTTGCAGTCTTACAAAAAAACCCATTTCGACCGAATAGACGCATAAGTTCCCCCTCCAAGGCATACAAGATCGGAAGGCAGCCAGAAGCCAGGATAGAAAGAATCCCTACCTGTAGCCTACCTACCTATATATACCTAGACGAACTACACGTCAAAAGGTTCCATCGAATTTGCACGGAAGACTTACTTTTTTTGATTATTCGTAGTGCAGCGCGGTCACCGGGCTGACCCGCGTGGCCCGCCGGGCGGGAATCCAGCAGGCAAGCAAGCCGATAGCCAGCAGAAGAACAACGACAGAGACCGCGGATAGCGGATCGTACGGCGAGACTCCCCAAAGCTGGCTAACAACCGAGCGAGAGATCGCAAAGCTGAAAAAAATCCCCATAGCGATGCCTGGGACAACCAACGCTAGACCCGTCTTCAGAACCATTTTGAGAACATCCCCTGAAGCCGCGCCGAGGGCCATACGAACCCCAATTTCGTGCGTGCGGCGCGACGTGGTGTACGCAATCACGCTATAGACGCCGAGCGTAACAAGGAGCAACCCAATCACCGCAAAAGTGGAAACAAGAAAGAATCCGAGGCGCGGTTGGGCGTAAGAAAACGTGTTGAGGAATTCCGCCAGTGGCTCGCCTTCGGCAAACGCTACCTTTGGATCAATGGCCCACACTGCTTTCCGCACTGTGGCGTTCATTGAACCGGGATCGGCGGTCGTGCGCACCAAAAGACGGCGCATTCCAGAACCGGTCACGCTGTACGGAACCCAGACTTCCGGTTCTACGGAACGCTCTAGACCAACATTCATGGCGTCGGCAGCCACGCCAATGACCTGAAACGATCGATCCGTAACAACATCGGGAACTTTTTTCAGCGCATCGAGATTAATAGTGCGGCCGAGAGGATCCCCTTCTCCCAGAAAGCGCCGCTGAAAGGTCTGATTGATGACCGCGACCTTTCTTGCGGTGGTCACGTCCGCCCCGGTAAACATGTGCCCTTCAACAAGCGGCTGGCGCACGATCGAAAAATAGTCCGGGCCGACAAATTGGATCAGCGACTCCCACTCCCCGGTGTGCGTCTTGCCGGGGATTTCGATGTTGCCGCCGAAGCCTCCGTACGGAGGCGTTGTGCTCACGGGCGACGCGGATTCGATTCCTGGCGTCGCTTTCAGGCTGCGCATCAAGGGCTCGAAGAAGGAAACCAGCAGGGCGCCTGTTTTGTAATGTTGGGAAGGAAGCGGAAGGCGGCCGATAAGAAGGTGGTCAGGCCGCCAGCCAAGCGAAACGTTTTGAATCGCCATGAAGCTGCGCATGAAAAGTCCCGCGGTGAAAAGGAGAACGATGGACAGGGCGACTTCGAGAACGATGATCGCATTGCGCAAACGGGATTTCGCAGCCGTGCCGCCGATGCCCTTTCCCGCGCCTCGTAGCGCGTCCTGCACATCCACGCGGGAAGCCTGAAGAGCTGGAAAGAGACCGAAGATCACAACGGTTGCGAACGCGAGGCCAATCCCGAATAGAAGCACCCAGCCGTTCATTTCAATGACGGTTTCGGAAGGAATCGTAAAAGGAGGCATTGCGGCGTTGAGCGCGAGAGTGCCACCCCACGCAAGAAGAACACCGACGACGGCCCCGCCTGCCGCCAAGAGCAGGCTTTCCAGCAGAAGCTGCCGGATAAGCCGCGATCGGCTCGCTCCCAATGCCGCGCGCACGGCGAATTCCCTGCTCCGCGTCGTGGCGCGCGCGAGCAATAGACTTGCAACGTTGGCGCAGCCGATCAAGAGGAGCAATCCAACAGCCGCGAACAATACAAAAAGCGTTCGCCGAAATCCCTGGCCGACCACCGCATGCACAAAGGACTCGACACCTACCTTGAAGTGCGTTGGGTAATCCTCGCGATAGTTCGGAGCGATTCTTGCCCCGATAATATTCAGGTCGGTTTCCGCTTCCTGCAGAGAGACCCCGGGCTTGAGATGCGCCACTACTCCCCAGTATTGCGGAAACGTTCCGCGCATCACATTGACAACGTTAGGGTCGCGCGGCATCCACAGATTGGCGCCGCCCCACGCAAAACGCGGCGACATGACTCCGACGAGCGTTCGTCCGACGCCATTCAACTGGAACGTTTTTCCGATGACGCCAGGATCAGCGCCGAACTGGCTGATCCACGTCGAATGCCGCAGGACGAAGACGGGCGTCGCTCCGGACTGGTAATCGGCGGGTTCGAGCCCGCGCCCCAGAAGCGGAGCCACACCGTAGAGTTCAAACGTGCCCGGAGTTACGTAATTTGCGGAGAGAAAACTGTTATTCTCGCCCGAATCGTAGACCACATCGATCTCGCAATTCGCAATGAGCGCGTCGAAGACGTGGTTCTGCTCCAGATAATCCTTCAACTCCGGATAGCTCATCAAGCCGCGGAAGTCGCCTTCGCCATCTCCGCGCTGATCGAGGTCGTGGACCCGCAGTGTGACGAGACGTCCTTGATCCTTGTAAGGGAACGGTGCGACGAGCGCGTTGTAGATGACGCTGAAGATCGCCGTCGAAGCGCCGATGCCGAGGGCCAGCGCAAGTACCGCCGCAAGCGTGAAGCGGGGATTCTTGCGCAGGCCGCGCAGCGCGAACTGAAGATCGTGCAACAGGAGCTCGAGCCGGTTTTCCCAGCGCGTTTCGCGGCACTCCTCTTTGAAGCGCTCGACGCCTCCGAATTCGAGGTTGGCGCGCCGGCGGGCTTCTTCCGGCGACATGCCGGACGCGATGTAGTCCGCGATTTGCTGCTCAAGGTGGAATTGCAACTCGGAGTCGAGCCGTTTTTCGACGAGTGGTTTTTTGCCGAGGCGGCGTAACCAGCGCATGAACTTTCCTCAGTCGGCGGTGCGAAGAATCAGGGAGACGGCGTCGGAAAGGCGTTCCCACCCGAGGACTTCCGCCTCCAACTGCTTTTTGCCCTTGGCGGTCAGTTTATAGAATTTGGCTTCGCGACCGGTGTTGGTGTCTTTCCATTCCGCGTCCACCCATTCGCGCTCTTCCAGACGATGCAGCGCGGGATAGAGCGAGCCTTGCGGCACCTGAAAATAGTCCTTGGAGATTTGCTGAAGGCG
This sequence comes from uncultured Acidobacteriota bacterium, assembly GCA_963718785.1. GTDB lineage: Bacteria > Acidobacteriota > Terriglobia > Acidiferrales > UBA7541 > Acidiferrum. The sequence goes on from CAVQZW010000003.1 coordinate 421,774, forward strand.
CTGCGCAATGGCATAGCCGTGGAGAGGACCTGCGGCGACAATCTTGAGAATGAGCATGTCGAGCGTACCGCGATGCAGATCGTTTTTTTCTGTGGGCATGATTAACACCTAGCTTGGCTACAGGTATCCATTCTACCTATAGAGAACCGGCTGTCAAGCCGTACTTGTATTTAACCACATGGTTAAATACAAGAGGCGATCTCCGCTCTTTGCGGGGCAAGCTAAGTCCCTTTAGAATGAACAGTGGCTCTGTTGACATCCTTGGGAACGGCTGCGGTGCCTCAAGCGATAGAGGTTGTAAGCGAGCCCGAGTAGCAAGGCTTGGCGAATTTGCGATGTTAACAAGCGCCCCGGGGCGCGCGAGGAGAGTTTCCGTTTGACCACCGAGAAGATGGTCTCGTTCTTCGCGCGTGGCCCATACTGTTTCCGTGGAAAAGCCCGGTGCATTTGGCTACGGATCGCTCCTCGGGGGAGACCGCGGCGAAGGTTCGCCGGGATAATGCTACGCGCGCCCAGGCGCTGGCGAATGTGTTGATGGTTGGCTTCGGAATCGAACTCCGCATCGGCCAGCACCAAGCCGAGGGGCGCACGTGCTCCGGCCACATTCAGCAACCCGGGCAGCGCCGGGGCGTCGCAACGCGGTCCGGGATGGGCCCGCTGCGCCAGCAAAATCTGTTGCTGCAAATCCGCAACGACCAGCCACTTCAACCAGCGACGATGGGGCGCCCTCCCGTGTGCCTGTTGTTCGATGCGGCGGAGGAAGAACGTGCTGACGGCGTTCTGCGACAGCCCCGTGCCGTCCACGCCAGCCGTCACCCGTGCCGAGCGTCGGCCGCGGCGCAACTGGCGCACGGTTTCTTCCAGTCCGCGGTCGATGGTGTCGTCGTCCAGCCGCTTCAGAAAACGGTACAAGGTGGTGTAATCGGGCACGCTTTCCAACTGCAGCGTTGCGCGCAACTCGCCATGCTCGCGTAATCGCACTTCGGCTTCGCGAAAGGTCCAGTCTTCGTAGCGCATCAGACACAGCACCGCCAGCAGCTGCGGCTGAGTGAACTGATGTTTGCTGAAGCGACTGCGGTAGGGCGGCAAGACCCGGGTGGCCACCTGCAAGGCCACGCGAGCAAAAGGCAGGAGTCCCACTTCGGCCATCGTCCCTCCTGCTCGATCAGAAAACACGCACGCCGCCCCCTTGTCGACCCCGCAAAACCGAGACTGTGCCGAGGATGTCAACAGAGCCATGAACACTTATATAAGTGTTCAAAATAAAGGACTTTAACTATGTTTAGAATGAACACTTACGCAGAATAGGGCCTCCACCTCCTGCGGCACCTCGCACTTCACAGAAGCCCTACGAGCGAACCATGTAAAAGCTACCTATTATCTTCGGGTTGGAGCATCATGACTTCCTTACGTGGTGAGTGACAAACTCAAGCTACATAGCGAAGAGCAAATCTGGTCTCTCGCGGAGGGAGCAATTGTATGGATATGTTCAATAAAGGCGGCCGGCGGGATGACGCGGCGTTCGAGATGAAGCAAGCGGGCCCGTTCCTGAAGTTAGGCGTGGTCGCGATTGGCGCGCTTCTCGTCTTGCTAGTGCTGGGATTATTCCTGGTTCGCGTCACGCGCATTGAGGCGGGCCACGTCGGCGTGGAAATCAACCTGGCGGGCAAACAGCGCGGAGCCTCGGAAATACCGGTGCGCACCGGCTGGGTGGTGTATTCCCCGCTGAGCACGCAGATCATCGAGTTCCCGACCTACGTGCAAACGGTGAAATGGACCAAAGACACCAACGAAGGACATCCCATCAACGAAGAGATGGGTTTCAACTCGAAGGAAGGCATGGAAATTTTCGTGGACGTTTCGCTCTCCTATGCCATTGAGCCCACGAAAGTGCCGGACTTCTACGTAAAGTATCGCGTGTCGGACATGGATATGTTTACGCACGGCATTTTGCGAGACGTGGTGCGAAATTCTCTGAACGAAGTGGCTTCCACTTACGTTGTGGAAGACATCTACGGCGAGAAAAAGGCCGAGTTCTTGCGCAAAGTGCAGGCACAGATCGAACAGAAAATGTCGCCAGTAGGCGTGAGCGTGCAGCAATTCGGCTTCATCGGAGCGCCGCGAGTGCCAAGCGTAATCGCCGCGGCGATCACCGCAAAAGCACAAGCCATTCAAAAGGCGGAGCAAGCCAGAAACGAACTGCAAACGACGCAAGCCGAAGCGGCCAAGAAAATTGCGGAAGCCGAAGGCGACGCCAAGTCCCTGGTAACGCGCGCGCAGGGCGAAGCCGATGCCAACCGCATCCGGCAAAACTCGCTGACGCCGCAACTCCTCGAATTGCGCCGCATCGAGAACAGCCGCGCGCTCATCGACAAATGGGATGGCCGCCTGCCTACGGTCGAAGCAGGCCAAGGCAGCGGGATGATCCTACAGTTGCCGAAACCGCAATAGCTGAGTCGCTTTGACCCGCTAGTAATCGGCACTGTATCGATCCACCCGAAACGGACCAAGCAAAGAGTCTCGCGGGGAGCGGCGGATGGTATCTGCTCCCCGCTTTTCTTCGCTTTTTGTTCGCAAAGACGGGGTGGACACCCACCCCCCACAGATGTAGTATGAGGTCGTCCGCTCTGCCCCCAACCCTAAGGAGTGTCATGAAACGCTTAGTTCCAATACCAAGCAGTCTTGTCGACCACCTCAAGCGCGCCGGAGAGACAGGCATAGGTTATCAGGTGGTTTCCGTGGAGCTGCAGGACGGCCGAAAGTTCGACCAGGTCGTTACCAGCGAGGGTCACATCATTGAGGTTCGCGGCTTCAAGGAAATTCCGTTTTCTCCGGATGAAGTTGCTTCCGTAAGCGTAAACCACAAGCTTTGGAATTTCCGAAGTGCGTCGGGAGTGCGCGCCAAGGCTCGGGCAGCATCCGCTTAGTTCCGTCGCCCCACCTGCGGAATAGCTTCTCATCAAAGGACCCCTGCGCTAGTATCGTTGCGTCTTGAAAAATCCTGGCTAATGCGAGGAAGCAGCCGTGGCTAGACCCGCGTCGATGCTCTGGTTTGGCGGTGCAGTTGTGTTTGCCTTTTTGGCCCAGTCCGCTAATTACAGCGTTGGAGCGATTAAGCAGGAGGCAAGTGACTCTTCTTCGGCCGTGCGACTGACCGCAGAGCAAGATCACCAGCGATTGATGGATCTCCTGCACATTACTTCCCTGCGGCGAGGTGCGGATGGCGATCCGAAGTCGCCCAATGCAGCCAACTACGACGAGGAGAAGGCGAAGCCCGACCCTAAGTTGCCCGACCCGTTGACACTGAAAAACGGCAAGAAAGTGAAATCGGCAAAGGAGTGGTGGCAGTTGCGCCGGCCGGAGATTGTCGAGGATTTTGACCGCGAAATTTACGGCCGGGCACCCAAAGAAACGCCGAAAGTCACTTGGGAAGTGACCAATACTATCCAGGAAAAGAATGGTGACGTGCCGGTGGTCACGAAGCAGCTTGTCGGGCACGTCGACAATTCCGCGTTTCCGGCGGTCAAAGTGGACATTCAACTTACCCTGACTACGCCTGCAGCGGCATCCGGGCCCGTGCCCGTAATGATGGAGTTGAGCTTCAGTCCGGAAGTGATGGCCATGATCGCCAAGCGGTTTCCGGAAATGGCGGCTGCGGCGAACAAAGCGCCAACGTGGCAGCAGCAAGTGCTGGCGAAGGGATGGGGCTACGCGATCTACATTCCCACCAGCGTGCAGGCGGATAAGGGCGATGGCCTTACAGAAGGAATCATCGGGCTGGTGAACAAAGGACAGCCGCGCAAATTGGACGATTGGGGCGCGTTGCGCGCCTGGGCTTGGGGCGCGAGCCGGGCGATGGACTATTTCGAGACGGACAAAGCAGTTGATGCGAGGCATGTTGGAATCGAAGGTCATTCGCGTTATGGCAAAGCGTCGCTGGTGACGATGGCGTACGATCCGCGCTTTGCCATTGGATACATAAGTTCTTCGGGCGCGGGCGGGGCCGCCCTTTATCGCCGGAATTTCGGCGAGCAGATCGGCAATGTAGCAGGAACGGGCGAATATCACTGGATGGCCGGAAATTTCTTGAAGTACGCCGGACCGCTGACGCCCAACGATTTGCCCGTGGATTCGCATGAATTGATCGCGCTTGCTGCACCGCGACCCGTGTTTATTGGAGCAGGCGCGACGCAAGGAGACGGCTGGGTCGACGCGCGCGGTATGTTTCTGGCGACAGTCGGTGCCGGTCCGGTTTATCGCCTGCTGGGGAAAAGGGATTTGGGCACGGCAGAATTTCCGCCGATCGAAACTCCCCTCATCGATGGCGACCTGGCTTATCGTCAGCACACCGGAGGACATACGCCCGGCCCCAATTGGCCTACGTTTCTGACTTTTGCGAGCCGCTATCTCAGGAGTCCATGAGGGTCAACTCCAAAGCGCTGACGACCTTTTTCCGCGACCAAGGAATCTATTTGTTCCTAGCCCTCTTGGGCTGCGGTATTTTCTGGGCCATCGGCCTGCGCGTCAACCCATTCACCATCCTCGTATACTCGCTGTGCATCGGAAATTTTCTGTCTCCTCCCATGCAATGGCTGCATACGCTGTATGAGAGGCCGGCACCTTATGACTTGCTCGTATTCGGAGTACTGTTGGTCGTAGTGACATTTCCTGTTTATGCTCTGTCGACCGTCATTGTGTGGTGGCTGGCCCCGCCCACTCCGCAATCGCTGGGGCACCTGATCTTAACCGGCTGGAAAATGCCCTTCCTGATCACACTGGTCTACGGCGGGTTGAATTTTCTTTACAGCAGGAGCAAGGAACAGCTCGAGCGCCGGAATGTCGAACTGCAGCGCCTGGTTCAAGACGGAACCGCGCGGCTGGAAATTCAGGATGAAGAATTGCTCCGCGCTCGCGAGATCCAGGAGTCGCTCTTGCCGAAAGTGATCCCCCAGCTTCCGGGATTCGAAGTAGCCAGCGCCTGGCAACCCGCGCGCGCCGTCGGTGGAGACTACTTCGATGTCTTGAAGCTCAGCGAAGCCCGCCTGGCCATCTGTATCGCTGACGTTTCCGGTAAAGGCGTCCCCGCCGCTCTGCTGATGGCTAACGTGCAGGCGAGCCTGCGCGCTACCGTTCGCGACATGGATAGCCCGGCGCGCGTGTGCAGCATCATCAACGGCATGCTTTGCGAGACGATCGCCGCCGACAAGTTCGTTACTTTCTTTTGTGGTGTTGTGGATGCCGAGGCGCGCACCTTTCGCTACTGCAACGCCGGCCATCCATATCCCATCCTGGTTTCTTCCGGGGCTGTTCAAACGCTGGACCAGGGCGGCGGCGCAGTATTAGGCGTATTCCCCGCTTGGAAGTATGAGGAGGCCACCGTAGGCCTTAGTTCGGGCGACAGGCTGCTCCTTTTTACCGACGGGATAACCGAAGCCGCGAACTCGAAAGAAGAAGAATTCGGAATGGAACGAGTCGCCGCGTTTGCGAAGACAAATTTCGCGAATAGCGCGGCGGAGATGAACCGGAAATTGCTCGCGCAAGTAACGCAGTTCTGCGGAGCGCATTTTCTGGATGACGCGACTCTGCTGGTTCTGTCTGCGAAGTAGCCGGGCGAACTTTGGCCAGATGGGCCTTAGTTTGCGCCGTTTGCGGAAGCGGGGCTGCCGGGGGCGTAGTAGCCGTTGCGGGTACGCGCGACCAACTTGCCGCGACCGCGCGGTGGAATTACCGCCACGCTGACGGCGCGGAACGTGCCATCTTTCCGAGTGTTTGACGGATAGTAGGCCAGGGTGTACTGGTTGCGGATGTCGTGCGCGACTTGTTCGCAAATGGTGTGCACGTCATCGACACTTTCCGGGAAGAACGCAAGACCGCCGGAGGCTTCCGCGATCTGCTTCAGAGCTTTCATGGCGTGATTCTTGTCTTTCCGTTTTTCGTCGCCAAGCAGACCAATCGTGTAAATCACCGTATCCGTCTTCTGAATCTCGCGAAGCGTTTTCTCGAGCGAGTTGTGGCTGGAATTGTCCTCGCCGTCGGTGACCACCAGCAATACGCGCTTGTCCTTGGCGGCTTTCTTGAGATGATCGAGCGAGCCGATGACAGCGTCGAAGAGCGCCGTGCTGCCGCGCGAATCGATGCGTTCGAGCGCTTCTTTCAGTTCCGGAATGCTGCTCGTGAAATCTTTATCGAGGTCGAGATAGAAATCGTCGTTGAAGTTGACGACGAAAGCTTCGTCCTGCGGGTTGCTGGACTCGACCAGTGTCAGTGCGGCTTCGTTCACGCGGGGCCGCTTGTCGCGCATGCTGCCGCTGTTGTCGATCACCAGGCCCATGCTGACGGGAACGTCTTCGCGCTTGAAAGTAGAAATCTTCTGTTCGATTTTGTCTTCGAAAACGCGGAAGTTCTCAGGCTTCAGACCATCGGCGAATTTGCCGCGATCATCGATGACGCTGGTGTGCAACACGACGAGGCCGACGTCGATCTTGATCGTCGAACCCTGCTTCCCGGCATTCACATCTTGGCCGGGAGGTAGAGGCTGTTGAGTGGGGATGGGAATCTGCGCCAGGCACGGGGAAACAAACAAAACCAAGGCGCAAAAAACCATAACGAACTGAAACAGGGGGCGAGACTGCCAGGACGGAAACTCAGTGGCTGGGCGCGTAGTAGCCTGTCTTTGCGAAAACGTTGAGCGGCGGCAATCCTCTCGGAGCGCGCAGCTTGATTTTGATTTTGCGCCAGCGTGCATCGTGCGCCTTGTTGCTCGGCCGGTATCCCAAGACATATTGATTTCGCAGCTCCATGCCTATTTTTGAGGCGATATCCGGGAGGTCCTCAAGTTTCTCGACCGAAAATACACGGCCCCCGGTCATCTCCGTAATTTCCGAAAGCAAGGAAGGACCGTTCAGTTCTTCCGGCGTCCGGTTGCGATAGCCAAGCGCGTCAAAGATGCCAACGGCATAGAGCTGGGTGTCGGCTTCCTTTACCAGGCGCTTGATATCGCTCTCGTTGTACCGACTATGATTATCTCCTCCATCAGATAAGATGAGCAAGGCGCGTTTGCCGTTGTGTGCACCCCGCATCTGGCTGAGTCCGAGGTAGATGGCGTCGAGCAGCGCGGTGCGGCCTTTGGCGGAAGTCAGCATCAGGCTGCTTTGCAGGTCTTCGACGCTGTTGGTGAAGGCGCTGGTCAGCTCGGCGCGTTCGTTGAAACTCACCAGAAAAAATTCATCGGAAGGGTTGGCGGTTTTGAAGAACTGCATGGCGGCTTCGCGCGCTTTGCCGACTTTATTGGCCATGCTGCCGCTGAAATCGAAAATGACGCCAATCGATATGGGCACGTCTTCAGCGGAAAAAGTCACTACTTCCTGCTCCGCGTTGTCTTCAAAGACGCGGAAGTTTTCCATTTCCAGGCCGGTGACCAGGCGGTTGTAAGGATCCGTGACGGTGACGTTTACCAGCGCGAGGTCTACATCAAGCTTCAAGGAACGGCCGGGCTTCAGCTTCTGGCTGGGCGTGTCCTTTTTTACGTTGTCTTGAGGTTTCTTTTCGTCCTGTTTGGTGTCATCGGCGGGGGATTGGGGCGGGGCTTGCGATTGTTGCGCAGCGAGATTGGCCGCGCGAGACATGACCATGCAAGCGAGTATCAGGACCACTGCACAAAAGACAAAAACGCGAAACCCAGGTCTATCGCGTTTCACGGCACCCCCAACGTCCCGGTTGCCCGGAACGGCCGCGCGGCTCGGACTAATCGAGATTCTACCATTCGTTGAAGCGAAGACAAGGCAAATCCTGTACTAGCTCTCACTTGGTACCTGGAGCTTGTGCACGGAAGGGTGCATACCTTGCGACAAGGCCGAAGCGGTCGATTCGAATGATTGCACAATGCGCATATCGAGGCTGAAGAAGGGAGACCGCGAGCAGTGCCCAAATATTCCCGAATGTGGGAGACTCAAGGAATTGGGAGTCGCGAGGATATGGGAGACTTAGGAGCATGAGTTCGAGCAAACCTGAAGTTGTCGTCGTTATTCCGGCGCGCTATGGATCTACGCGTCTTCCGGGCAAGCCGCTCGTTTCGCTGGCGGGCAAGCCCATGATTCAGCGCGTGTATGAACGAGCCAAGATGGCCACGCTCGCCGATCGCGTCATAGTCGCAACGGACGATGAACGCATCGTGAAGGCTGTGGAAAGCTTCGGCGGCACCGCGCGCATGACGCGGCCCGAACATCGCACAGGTACGGAGCGCGTGGCGGAAGTTGCAGCCCACGAGAAGGGCGATATCTTTGTGAACGTGCAGGGAGACGAGCCGCTGCTCGATCCTGTTGCGATTGATACGGCGGTCAATGCCCTGCTGGAGGAGCCTGCCGCAGCCATCGCCACGGTCGCCACGCTGATCAAAACTCCTGCTGACATCATGGACCCCAACGTGGTGAAGACTGTCCTGGATTTTGACAACAACGGGATCTATTTTTCACGCGCGCCGATTCCCTGGGTGCGCGACACGGCCAGCAAAATTCAGGTGCGCCACCTGAAACACCTGGGGCTTTACGTTTTCCAGCGCGAGGCGTTGCTGGAGTATCCGACGCTGCCGCAAGGCGAACTCGAACGCATTGAGCAGCTTGAGCAGCTTCGCTGGCTCGAAAATGGATGGAAGATTCGCGTGGCGGAAGTGGAACACGATGCGGTTAGCGTGGACGTGCCGGAAGACGTCGCCCGCGTGGAAAAACTGCTGCAAAAATAAACCGCCCGGCCGACTTCAGCCGGGCGGGAATCTCACTACCATTCGTATCCGTCGAGACTATTGCGTTTGAGGCGTCATAACGCCGGCTGTTACCCGCACGCTCTGCGTTCCCATAAAAAGGACAGTGTTGTTGTTCGCAACGTAAGCAAAAGAAGTGATCCCGTTGTTCGCGGGGTTGGTCGCCAAATTGAAAGTCAGCGCATTGTGTTGCGTCGGGTCTGAGCTCAGCTTTAGCGTTCCCGTCGTCGGTACTCCGGTGTACTGCTTGCCGGACGCAAACTCATTTAGATCAATCGTGCCGGTAAGATTTCCGCTGCTCAAAGCAGCCTGTCCCACCAAGTCTTCTTCATCGGCCGTCACATCCGTGCTGCTGATTCCGCTCCAGGAAACGGCGTAATTCCCCGCAAGTGATGTGTTGCTTATCGTTGCAGAAGGCTGGCCGAGGAGCGAGCCGTCGGCCACGATTCCGATACTCTGGTCCTGTATGACGGCTTGTGTTGGGGAAATCAGGTAAAAAACATAAGTGAAGGTATTTTTTTGACCCGAGACGTTGTAGGTGATCGTTCCCCGGCCATTTCCGGAGGGATCGACGGTGTAGCTGCCGGTGGTAGCACTCAAACTCAAGAGCGTTCCTGCATTGTTGTTGTCCACCTGGATGGCAGATAGCGCACCGCCACTGGTGGAAAATCTGCCTCCGCGCGTAAGCGGTCCGGCGCCGCCGGAGCCGCCCATTACGTAGACGAATCCGCCGCTGATTCCGGCTGTTGTGATCGGGATGTTGGACTGTGTGAACGCATCGCCCGCCAGGGCCCCTCCCGACGATGTCTCCATAAACTTCACTTGATTGTGTCCGACGATGTAGAACACGCCTTGAATCCCATTCAAGTTGAAGACGCCGCGCCCAAAATTAGCCAAATCACTGGCGTTAAGCCCGTCCAGCGCATAGGTGCCGGTGATAGGCTGATTGCCGCCGCCCACTACAGTCGCCCCATCATTGTCGTCGGCAAACCCTGTCGAGAAATGGCCTGCGCTGTCCGAAAAGAACTGGCCGACGACCGATTCAGACAACCTCTGCGGGTCCAGCCCTGAAAAATCGAAAGCATAATTGCCGGAGATGCCCGATACCAGAAACGTAGTTGGATCCTGTTTGACGAAGCTGCCGCTCGCTGTCGATAGCCCGTCCGTCGGCATGGCGATTATGTAACCATTCGAAGATGAAGTCAGGGTAATGCTGAAAGTGAGCGTGCCACTGCTATCGATCAAGCTCAGTGCGCCTGTGCCGTCTCCGTTCACCGAATAACTTCCGCCCGTGAAGACAAACCGGCTAGCGCCAGTCGCGAGATTGATGTCCTCAACGCCTGTGCTGATGCCTCCCTGCCCGTCGGCGGTAAATGATCCGACTCTGGTAAACAGGTTCGAGGCAGTCAATCCGGAGGAGGCGATTTCCGATCCCGTCATAGAGAAGGCGTATTGTCCGTTCAAGCTTGCTTTCGAGAATGGGCCGGGTGGCGGCGGCGGTCCTATCGAAGTACCCCCGCCGCTACAGGCGGAAGCCCATAGAGCCGCAAGACTTGCACAAATCATGAGGCTCCGCTTCATAGCGCGCCCCCTTGATGCGACCGCGTATTCGGTCCGCTCGATGTGCGCCTGGGGGCTAGAAGTATTCCGTTGGAGTTCCTTAGCGTCACGGACTGGCTGCCCTTCTGCAAAACTCGCGCCGCGAAAAAGCTTCCTGCGCCATACAACTGGCTTTCTCCCACAATTCGTACCGAATCACCTGGAGACAGAAAAATATCGTTGGATTTCAACAGCGCTTCGTTGCCGAGATGGACGTCGACGATGCCGGAAGCCGTTTGAATGGTTACATGCGAACCAAGCGGAGCGATTTTGGAATTGGCGGTGAAGCTGACTACCGTTCCTTGCAGCATGATTTCCCGGCTCAATTCGTAGGAAATGTTAGCCTGCGCCACCGGCGTTGGTTTCTGCTGTGCGCCGGAAAATGGAACGATCAGAAGCGAGCTTGCAAACACAACGCTACTCAAACAGATTTGCACCTTGCGTGTCATCAGTCTTCCCCACACTCGAGAGACTTCGAGGAGTCTCTCAGGATCGCGCCGCCGCGAATCGCTCGCGGCCTTACGCAGATGTACCACTGCTTAGATGGCTACAGCACGCCGAATGGTTCGCGAGGCGGCGCATTTTTGTTCAAATCGACAACACTTTCTTTTGAGCGTTCCACGCGCGAACTGCCCCCACGAAAGTCAAACACCATTCGCACCGGAAAGTTTCGCGCCCTCGATAAATTCTCCGCGAATTTTAAAATTCGTACTCATTCCTCTTGCTAGTTCCCCCATTTAAATTTCGAAGTTCCCAGAATAAATTCTTCGATTTGACACCTGCTCGCATTCCGATGATAATTATGCGTACGTCACTCCTGTGGAGGGCTGATAAGCTCGCGCACTGGGAAATCCCAAACGCGGGCTGCATGGATGGCGCCAAAATATATTTTTGTTACCGGCGGTGTTGTTTCCTCACTTGGAAAGGGAGTTGCAGCTTCCTCTATCGGTTGTCTCCTCGAAAGTCGCGGTTTCAAAGTCACCTTACAGAAATGCGATCCGTACTTGAACGTCGATCCCGGTACGATGAGTCCGTTTCAGCACGGTGAAGTGTTTGTGACCGAAGACGGCGCGGAGACCGACCTCGACCTTGGCCATTACGAGCGCTTCACCCACGCCAAGCTTTCCCGCGACAATAACTGGACCACCGGCCGCATCTACGAAACCATCTTGACCAAGGAACGGCGGGGCGATTACCTCGGCAAAACCGTTCAGGTTATTCCGCACGTCACTGACGAAATCAAAGCGACCATCAAAAAAGTTTCTGACGAAGTTGATGTCGTCATCGTGGAAATTGGCGGCACGGTCGGCGACATCGAATCGCTTCCCTTCCTCGAAGCCATTCGGCAGATGCGCCTGGAACTCGGCGCGGAAAACACGCTCTTTGTTCACGTAACGCTGGTGCCTTTCATCGCCGCCGCAGGCGAACTGAAAACCAAGCCAACGCAGCATAGCGTCAAGGAAATGCTCGGCATCGGGATTCAGCCCGACATTTTGCTTTGCCGCAGCGATCGCCACATTCCCGCCGAGCTAAAGAAAAAAATCGCGCTTTTCTGCAACGTTGCCGAGGCTTGCGTCATTTCTATGGAAGATGTCGACACGATTTACGCCGTCCCGGTCGAACTTAGCCGTGAGGGCCTCGACGCACAGATTCTGCGTCACCTGAAATTGGAAGAGCGGCCCTCGGATATGCGGCCCTGGCTCGACCTCGTCTACCGCATGCACAATCCTGCGGGCGAAATTCGCATCGCGGTCGTTGGCAAGTACGTTCAACTCGAAGACGCCTACAAGAGCTTGCGCGAGGCGCTCCTTCACGGCGGCCTCGCCCACAATCACAAGACCGTTCTCGAATGGATTGAAGCGGAAGAAATCGACTCGGCGGAAACCGCAGCGGCGCGTCTCCACGGCTACGACGGTATTCTGGTTCCCGGCGGCTTTGGCAAACGCGGCATCGCCGGAATGGTTCACACCATTCAGTACGCGCGTGAAAATAAAATCCCGTTCTTCGGCATCTGCCTGGGCATGCAGTGCGCCACGATCGAATACGCCCGCGACGCCGCCGGCCTGAAGCAAGCCGACAGCACTGAATTCGACCCGCAAACGCCGCACCGCGTTATTTATAAACTCCGCGAACTCCTCGGCGTCGATGAAATGGGCGGCACGATGCGCCTCGGCGCCTGGCCCTGCAAACTCGAGCCCGGCTCCTTCGCCGCCAAGGCCTACGGCAAAACCGAAATCAGCGAGCGTCACCGCCACCGCTACGAATTCAATCGCGATTACGAGAAAACTCTGACGAACGCCGGCCTTCGCATCACTGGCCGCACCCCCGACGAAAATTACGTCGAAATCATCGAAGCGCCCGAGCACCCGTGGTTCCTCGGCTGCCAATTCCACCCCGAGTTCAAGTCCAAGCCGCTCGAACCGCACCCGCTCTTCGCCGCTTTTATTGGCGCCTCCATCGAACACAAAAAACAACGCTCGCGGCCCGTAACCGAAGCGCCGCGCGTCCAGTCCGCCGCCGTCGCCCCCCACGCCAACGCCTAATTAATCCGCAACCGCGCAACAATTTTCCAAACCCTGGGTTGGTGCAGACTGGGTTGGATAAATCAGCGCGGATGGGAACGCGTGCGTGGGGGAATCCGATTCTATGACTTGGGCAACCCGCGAGGCCGTAAAGCCATCTGTTTGATTACCAACAGCAGGATAGTTCGTACGTAGCTGGAGAGTCGGTGAAGTACGCGCTTGCTGCCGCTTGGGCACTCCCTGCTCTGTCCTTGCCTTCAGCACCCGTGTGTCTCAGATCGAGGGCAGGCACGTCATGAACGGAAAAGTGTTTTGGCTTCTTTCTTTCTTCTGTGCGAGTTTCTTCGCTGTTCCCACATTCGCGCAGTGTAAAAACCAGCAGGACAAGGCCTGCTGGAGTCTCCAATATATTCTGTACGCCGGCCAAACCGATTTTCGCGAGTTTCGCGGCAGCACACCTCTCAAACCTGGCGATCACAAACTCACGCCACCGAGCCCGGACCTTTCGGTAGGCGCTATCCGTGTGCCCTGCCACACGGATTTCTGGTTGAGTAGCGAGGTGCCGGTGTACATGTGCTCCGCGGAAGTTCCCGCTCAGGATGCTGAGGAGTGGTTAGCCAAAACAATGGCAGACCTCCATGAACTGCAGTATTTGTGGCAATTCAAGAGCGAGTCGCCTGGAACGGATCATTATGTGGACGCGGGCCCACAGGGTTGCGAGCCACCTCAGGTGGAAACAACCAGCTACGGCGGGTTCCATACGGGAGAACCTTACCTCGCATCCGGACCTTACCTCGGCCAGTGTCCCTTGCATCTGCAAACGGTTCGACAGCCCGATGGCACGGCAAGGATTTCGTTTTGGCTAAACTCATCGGTGAATCTTGCGCGGAATCCGAAGCCGGCATCTCAATCATTGGAACTTTCGGTATCGGCGAAGCCGGAAGCGCCACAGCCAAGCTCCGCTTCGGTTCCAGCTCCGGCGTCGTCAGCGCAGCCCGTACCGGCTACTTCTGTGGCAGAGACTCCTGCGCCTACAACTCCTGCGCCTGCGACCGCAGAAAAAGAAAACTTGCGCGCTGAACCTGCCGCGGATAACTCTGAATCTCGGTTATCGAAGAGATACGGAGCCTGCGACGAGTTATGCCAGGGCCTCAAGAAGGTTTTGGAGAACCGCGCCAGTTCGTTCCGGCAATTAGGGGCTAGGAACGGGCGTTCCGGGCCATCCAACACCGCGTCATTAGAGGATCTGGTCAAACTTTCAGGTGCAGAGACTTGCTCGATCAATGCGGAGCCTTCTTCGCGCCCACGATCCTCGGCAGGCAACGAACTCGTCTTGGGCCCCAGTCTTGTCCCGGTATCCACGGAGGGCGCTAAATCCCCTACGTTGCGCGCACCTGTCAGGCTTAAAAAGCAGTACGTTTGCTACTGGCCGCAAGATTCGGAGGCGGCTGCGGAGACCGAGTTTCATGATCTCGCAGGGCTGCTGCAGATGTTGATTCCTTCCAGTTGGTCCTCACAGCAGAAGAGCGAGGTTGACGAACTTTCCGGCACTCAAATAACCATCTGGTCGGCCCTGGATTCCAGGAAAAAGACCGCGATTCGCATGTACCTGAGCGGCCGATCGGTCGGTTTGCATATCTCCTCGGGTGAATAAGCCGCCAAATTTCGCCCCGTTAGGAAGCTGCTCGCACTCTCATTCCCTGCCTGCAACATTTCGTTCAGTGTGAGAACCCTGTTTGCAGCGGATTCCTACCGCCATGGTGAGACCGCGCCGCCATGCGGCATGGTCTCAAGTCCGGCAGTGTCCCTTGCAGCGCGAGCCGCCTAAGGACGCGCTTCGTAGACAACGTTAAACGGCGTTTCCGCCGCTCTGCGGAAACGGCTGAAGCCCGCTGCGGCGACCACTTCGCGAATCCGTTTCTCGCCGGACTGCGCACCCAGGCACATCGCTACTTCCTGCGAACGCGAACAAGGCGTGCACAGCAGCGTCGAAAAAGAGTAATACACGCGGCCGACCGGATTCAGATTATCTTTTAGTTCATCGTTGGCAAACGGTTCGACGATCATCCATGTTCCATTCTTGCTCAGTGAATTGCGCACATGCGTTGCGGCGCCCACCGGATCGCCCATGTCGTGCAGGCAATCGAACACGGTAACCAGGTCATAGTCCTCGCCTGGAAATGCTTTGGCCTTCGCGACGCCAAAGTTGACGCGAACTTCGAGACCCTCTTTGGCGGCGGTAGCGCGAGCGCCCTCGATCGATTTGTCGTGGTAGTCAAAACCAAAGAACTGCGATTTTGGAAAGGCCTTAGCCATCAAGATGGTCGACGCTCCTTTGCCGCAGCCTACGTCGGCTACGCGCGCGCCCGCTTCGAGCTTGGCCTTTACGCCTTCCAAAGAAGGAATCCACGAACTTATAAGGTTGGCTGCATAACTCGGCCGGAAAAATTTCTCGCAGCCATGAAACACATCTTCCTCGTGCTCGTGCCAACCCATGCCTGCTCCGGTGCGGAAGGATTCGGTAATCCTGGGGACAGCGGCCAGCGAGCCGAGAGCCAATTGGAACGCACCGGGAAGATAAGCGGGACTGTCTTCGTTCGCCAGCGTAAATGCCTGCTCTTCGCTCAGACTAAACCTGCGCGTCTGCTCGTTGTACGTGACGTAGCCGCCGGCGGCTTGTGAGCTCAGCCATTCGCGGACATAACGTTCGTCTGTCTTGGTTTTAGCAGCCAGCTCGGATGAAGTTAGCGGGCCATCGGCGAGAGCCTTGTACAACCCCAGCTTTTCACCAATCACCACCATGCCAGAGTGAACTGCCGCGCCTAGATCGCCAACGAATTGCCCTACGAATGCATTCAGTTTGTCCATATCCAGTGCCATTTTTATTCTCCTTTTGATTGCGATTTTCCAAAACTTTGCTTCAGCAATGCTCTCGTGTGCGTTATTCAGGTGCTGCTGCCTTCGCTTAGGCCCAGGACGCGATTTGCGCCGCTTCCTGGGCCGCTTGGCGGTCTCGCTTGTTGTGCGCGAGGTATCGGACTACTTTTTCCTGCTTGGGTCGTCGTCCGGATTGACGTAGTTGAATTGAAATGGAGATTGTCCATGGACCTGCACAATGGTTTCTCCCGAGGCCATCGCGTAGTGGTGCATATTCGGATCGAGATAGGCAAAGCCCCCGGCGGCGAACGCCTTCATTTTTTGGGGATCAAACTCGTCCCCCATGCCTACTTTGAGCGTTCCGGAGACGATCGTGACGTTTTCTCTGTTCGGGTGCCAGTGGGGTGCGATGCGGAACCCATCCGGCATCCTTAAGCGAATCGTGAAGTCGCCGCTGGAAGCGGTTGGGTCGCCTTCCAGCACGGCAAACTGTGCGCCGGAACGCACCATGGGGGGTGCTGGCCCCCACGGAATCGTATCGGATGTAAATGCATTTTGTTGGTGTGCTTGATCGTGTGCGGCGATGCTGAAAGCCAGCCCAGCCGATGTGAACATGCTTGCTACTGCAAATGTTAGCTTCAAAGTTCGTTTCATGATTGAGCCTCCATCGCTCGGTATCCAATGTTGGGAATCATGTCGTGGATTACGCGCTATTCCAATGAAGAGCGAATACCGCTTGCCTATCTTTTGCATATCGTCGCAAACTGCTGATTCTTAGGGGATAATGCCCTCAGGACTCTCATGCAACGCACAAAATCAGCGGCCAGTGACATCGAACTAGACCTGGGGCGCTACGAGGTTCGCCGTCAGGGGCGGCGCGTCAAACTCGAAAAGAAACCCATGGAGTTGCTTATTTTTTTGGTGAGCCGTCGCGAGCAACTGGTTTCGCGCCGCGAGATTGTCGGCAAATTGTGGGGCTCGGATCTTTTCATTGATACCGAGCCGAACATCAACAACATCGTACGAAAGATTCGCGCCGCTCTCGGCGACGACGGCGCCAAACCGCGCTTCCTCGAAACCGTAGTGGGCAAAGGCTACAGATTTATCGGTCCTGTGCGCGTGATTGATGCGCGCTATCCACAGTCCGAGTTCAGTTCAGGGGCTGGACCCGATCTCGGCTCTGAGCAGCCGGCCCGAAGTGAGCGCTCGTCGTTGGCAATTTTGCCGCTCATGCTTCTCGGCAAGGCCACCGATGATCACGGCGTCTGCCTGGGATTTGCCGACGCACTGGTCGCCCGCCTCGCGAATTTGCCGGGGCTGGATGTCCTTCCGATTTCCGCTGTGTTAAACGCGCCGGCGGAGGCGCCACCTGCCGAGATTGCCTCGCGTCTTGGCGCGCGTTTTATCGTTCGCGGCGGCATTCAACTGTCGAAAGGACTTTGGCGCCTTGCGATGGAGATGTTTGATACTCATCTGCAGCGGGTCTGCTTCACGCGGAAGCGTGATCTCGACCTCAACCACCTCTCCGATCTGGAGGATGAGATTGCCAAGCAAATCGCCACGGCATTGAACCGGCCACTGGCTCCAGCAATGGTTCAGCACTCCCCTCGCTATAGCAAGGACCCGATGGCGT
Source organism: uncultured Acidobacteriota bacterium (assembly GCA_963718785.1). Classification (GTDB taxonomy): domain Bacteria; phylum Acidobacteriota; class Terriglobia; order Acidiferrales; family UBA7541; genus Acidiferrum. The sequence continues at coordinate 439,160 of CAVQZW010000003.1, forward strand.
ATGCGGAGTTCATACGGGGCTACAAGCTCAGTTCCTCAGGCAATCCGGCCACGCTGGATGACGCCGCTCGGCACCTGGGCAACGCGGTTGCTCGCGACCCCGCATTTTCCCTGGCCCATGCCGCTCTCTCCGTGGTCTGCGCCACTCGCCACTTTGAACTTGAGCCATCGAGCGTGCTGTACGAGAAGGCCGAGTTTCATTGTAGCCGCGCGCTGGATCTGGATCCGGACTTGCCCGAGGCCCACGTCGCCCGCGCCTTTCTCTTTTGGGGGCCCTCCAGGAACTTCCAGCACCTGGAAGCAATTGACGAACTCAAGCGCGCCTTGGCTCTGCAGAAAAATCAACCCCAGGCATACAACCGTCTGGGCACTATCTTAGCTCACATCGGATTGCTCGAGCACGCCCGCGAAATGTACGAGCGGGCACGGCCTTTTCATCCCAGAAAAGATCTTAGTCACAGCGTCGTGCAGGTGTACGTTTGGAACCTGGATTACGACTTGGCCCGCGAGGGAATCGCAGCGTGGCGCGCCGAGAATCCGCAGAACAAGTACGCAATCTACTTTGCTGTTCACATGGCCTTGCAGATGGGAGATTTGAAGGAAGCAAAGACCTTGCTGGACGAGGCGCTCCAGTTCGCACCCGAAGAGCCACTCATCGTCAGTCTGCAAGGCCTCTACTACGCGTCCTGCGGACTAGCCGGAAAGGCCTTGGATTGCCTGACGGCTGCTTGTGCGAACCCAAAGTCCTTTGGCCATGCGCACCACAGCTACTATCAAATTGCTTGCATACTTGCGATGTTGGAGCGGCGCCAGGCTGCGTTTGAGTGGTTGGAACGCAGTGTCTCCAGTGGTTTCGCTTGCTGGCCTTTTTTCATGAAGGACCCTCACCTCAAAAACATACGCGAGTTGCCGGACTTCGAGGTTCTGGTGAGCTCGTTGCAATCCAAATATCCCGACCATCTCGGATTGCTCTAGCAGAAGTCGTCCGCTCCCGCGATCGAGCAATTCTTTAAATCGCGGCTCCGAGTAAAGCGCGAATCTTGACAAACTCTCACATTAGACATAGTCTAAAGCCGTTTGATGGACGCCAAAACGATTAAACGATCCTTCGGCGGCAGCGGCTTGCGGTGCACTCCGCAGCGCTACGCCGTGATGGCTTTCTTGATGGAACAAAACAGCCATCCCACTGCCGCGGAAATCTTCGAAGCTGTGAATCGCATGGATCCGCGCTCTTCCCGAGCTACCACGTACAACAATCTGCGGGACCTAGTGCAAGCAGGATTAGTCCGCGAAGTGGCCGTCGAGGGCCGCTCCGCGCGATTCGATGCCATAGGCATGCAGCATCACCATTTCATCTGCGATCGCTGTGGCACCGTCGAGGACGTGAAGTGGTACGAGGTGCCAAAGCCAGCTCCCCGCTCCCTCGGCAAGCGGAAGCTTCGTGAATGCGAACTCATTTTCCGCGGGCTCTGCACCAGGTGCGCATCACGGCGCCCGTCCCGTTAATTTAACTTCGAGCGCGACTGGCCGCGCGGCGCGATGGCGCGAATGCCACACCGGGAACGACTTTGAAGTTCGTAACAAAATTTGACTAACTCAAGGAAGGCAAACAAATGGACAAGGAAATGACCAGATCAGTGGCAGCAACGACGGAATCCAAGTGCCCGTTCTCTCAAGCGGCTCCCGCACGTACGAACCATGACTGGTGGCCAAATCAGTTGGATGTTCAGATCCTCCACCAGCACTCTACCCTGTCGGATCCAATGGGCGAGGGGTTCGACTACGCCAAGGAATTCAACACTCTCGATCTCACTGCCGTGGTCAAAGACCTCCATGCCCTGATGACCGACTCACAGGATTGGTGGCCGGCCGACTTCGGTCACTACGGCGGACTCTTCATTCGAATGGCCTGGCATAGCGCAGGCACCTACCGCATCGGCGATGGCCGCGGCGGCGCCGGTGCCGGGCAGCAGCGTTTCGCGCCGCTCAACAGCTGGCCAGATAACGTGAACCTCGACAAAGCTCGCCGTTTGCTCTGGCCCATCAAGCAAAAATTCGGCCGAAAAATTTCCTGGGCCGACCTGATGATTCTCGCCGGCAACGTTGCCCTCGAGTCCATGGGCTTCAAGACCTTCGGCTTCGGCGGTGGCCGCGCAGATGTGTGGGAGCCGCAAGAGGACGTCTTCTGGGGCTCCGAAGGCAAGTGGCTCGGCGACGAGCGCTACTCCGGCGACCGTGATCTTCAGAACCCGCTCGCTGCCGTGCAAATGGGTCTCATTTACGTCAATCCGGAAGGGCCAAACGGCAAGCCGGATCCCATCGCGGCGGCCAAAGATATTCGCGAAACGTTTCGCCGTATGGCCATGAACGATGAAGAAACGGTTGCGCTGATTGCCGGCGGTCACACCTTCGGCAAAACTCACGGCGCCGGTGATGCGGCTCTGGTGGGCGCGGAGCCGGAAGCGGCCACCATCGAGGAGCAGGGCCTTGGTTGGAAGAGCAAATTCAAGACGGGCAAGGCCGGCGATGCGATCGGCAGCGGCCTGGAAGTGACTTGGACCAGGACACCCACAAAGTGGAGCAACAACTTCTTCGAGAACCTTTTCGGCTACGACTGGGAACTCACCAAGAGTCCAGCCGGCGCGCATCAATGGACACCGAAGAATGGCGCAGGCGCCGGTTTGATTCCCGACGCGTTCGATGCATCAAAGCATCACGCACCTGCCATGCTCACGACGGACCTCTCGCTGCGCTTCGATCCTGTTTACGAAAAAATCTCGCGCCGCTTCTACGAGCATCCGGATCAGTTCGCCGACGCTTTTGCCCGCGCCTGGTACAAGCTGACGCACCGCGACATGGGGCCGATCGTCCGCTACCTCGGCCCGCTCGTCCCGAAAGAAACGCTCTCGTGGCAAGACCCGATCCCCGCGGTGAATCATCCGCTGATCGGGGCTCAGGACATTGCCGCTCTCAAGGCAAAAATCCTTGCCTCAGGTCTGTCCGTGTCCGAGCTGGTGTCGACGGCTTGGGCTTCCGCGTCAACCTTCCGCGCCTCCGACAAGCGCGGTGGGGCGAACGGCGCGCGTGTCCGCCTCTCTCCGCAAAAGGACTGGGCCGTGAACCAGCCCGCCCAGCTGGCGAGAGTTCTCCAAAAGGTCGAAGGCATCCAGAAGGACTTCAACGCTTCACAATCTAGCGGCAAGAAGGTCTCGCTGGCGGACCTCATTATTCTCGCGGGTGATGCCGCGATCGAAAAATCCGCAAAGGCCGCCGGATTCAACGTGGAAGTTCCCTTCACGCCGGGCCGCATGGACGCCTCGCAAGAGCAAACCGACGTCGCTTCCTTCGAGCCTCTCGAACCGAAGGCGGACGGCTTCCGCAATTACGTCAATGGCAAGCGGCGTCTTTCGCCTGAAGAGCTATTGGTCGACAAGGCGCAACTGCTGAAGCTGACCGCCCCCGAGATGACCGTCCTCGTCGGCGGCCTCCGCGTCCTCGGCGCAAACGCGGGTAAGTCCGCTCATGGCGTTTTTACCAAGCGCCCTGAGGCGCTGACCAACGACTTCTTCCTCAACCTGCTCGACATGGGCACACTATGGCAGCCATCCCCCCAATCCAATGGCTCCGGAACCGTCTACGAAGGCCGCGATCGCAAGACCAACGACCTCAAGTGGACCGCCACCCGCGTCGACCTAATCTTCGGCTCGCACTCGCAACTGCGCGCTCTAGCCGAAGTCTACGCGTCCTCGGATTCGAAAGAAAAGTTCGTAAAGGACTTCGTCGCCACATGGACTAAAGTAATGAACCACGACCGCTTCGACATCGCCTAATCCCCGTCAACCAAAACTCTGAGCCTCAGGCGCTGCCAGGATCGGGAAAACCGAAGTTATCGGTTTTCCCGGCCCACGTGGCGCGCACGTTGTACGCGCCGCCGCCCATTCTAACTAGCGCCGCGATCGAAATCCCGCGCGAACCTCTTCCCAGAAGATCTACAGCTGTTCTCACGCCGCAAAGCGCCAGCCCTTCGATCGTCGCTAACCCACCATCAATGACGGTATGCAACTTGTTGATCTTGGCGTTCGCGTCGCGTGCCATTGACGCGAGCGCTCTGCCAGCCTAGGATAATTCCATGAGCACGACCATTGCGGCCCCTGTGAACTGGGTAGAAGCTGTTGGAAAACTTCATTTTCCATTGAAGGCGGACCGTCGCCTTCAGGAACTCATGGACCGCAACAACGAAGGTCTGCTCGGTCCATCGGAGCGGGAAGAACTCGAAGCCCTGGCGGAATTGAGCGAGCAGTTGTCTCTCGTGCGCGGAGAGGCCTTGCAGATTTTGGGCAAGCGGCCGTAAATGGCCGTGCCAGAGGCGCTGGCGCGGGCTGTCCGGGAACATGCAAATGGGCGGTGCCAATACTGCCTCATGCATGAGAGTTTGCAGGGCGCCACATTTCACGTCGAGCATGTCATCCCACGATCAAAGGGCGGTGAGTCCACGTTGGAAAACCTCGCCTTGGCGTGCCCCAGATGCAATCTGCATAAAGCCGACAAAACCACAGCTCCCGATCCAGTGACGGGCGAGCAGGTTGCCTTGTTTCACCCCCTCCAACAGCGGTGGTCGGAACACTTCCGATGCAAAGGCCACGAAATGGAAGGATTGACCGCCGTCGGCCGTGCAACTGTCGTGCTGCTCGATCTGAATCACTTCCGGCGTCAGCGGATTCGCCAAGTCGAGCAGAGCTTCGGCCTATATCCTGCCTGTCGCTGAAACTCCTCCCCTCAAATTCCCTGGTCCTTTCGCAAAACCTCGATCAGCCCAGTGGCGGGCCACTGAATAATGTGTAGGGGAAGCCCGCGTGGAGTTGTGCCGAGCCACTTCGTTTGGTAGCTTGGCGCGGATGCCTCCTGCGCCGGAACAGCTCAGCAGAACCATTGAGACTCTTTACAGATCGGAATCCGGCCGGGTTCTGGCGACGCTCGTCCGCCTCCTCGGAGATCTGGATCTCGCTGAAGAGGCCATGCATGAGGCCTTCGCCGCCGCTCTGGAGTCCTGGCCTCGGACAGGTATTCCGGACAACCCGCGCCCATGGTTGATTTCGACGGCCCGATTCAAAGCCATTGATACTCTACGTCGACGAGCACGATTTGATGCGTCTCAAGACGAGCTCGCGCGATACCTCGAAACGCAACGAAGTTCGGCGGAAAGGTCCGAGGAAGAGGACGGCCTTGAGGATGATCGGCTGCGCCTAATTTTTACGTGCTGTCATCCATCTCTCGCCCCGGAAGCGCGCGTAGCGCTCACCTTGCGTGAGGTGTGCGGGCTGACGACCGAGGAGATCGCAAAGGCCTTCCTCACCACTCCACCTACGCTGGCGCAGCGCATTGTGCGTGCAAAGGCAAAGATTCGAGAGACACCGATTCCGTACGAGGTGCCGGGGCCGCAGGAATTGCCGGAGCGTCTAGGCGCCGTGCTTCACGTCATCTATCTCGTCTTTAATGAGGGCTATTCGGCCGCGGCGGGAGCAGAGGTAATGCGGGCCGAGCTAACCGGCGAGGCCATTCGACTGGGCCGGTTGCTGGCCGAACTCGGATCAGAGCCGGAAGTCCTTGGTCTGCTTTCCCTGATGTTGCTGCACGAATCCCGTCGCGCCGCGAGAACCTCTTCGACTGGAGAGCTGATTTTGTTGGAGAACCAGGATCGCTCGCTCTGGAACCGCGAGCAGATCGCGGAGGGAGTGGCCTTGCTGGAGAAAGCCTTGAAGTCCCGCCGCTTCGGCTCCTACACACTGCAGGCTGCGATTGCGGCCGTTCATGCGGAGGCGGAGTCACTCGCTGTGACCGACTGGCGGCAGATTGTGGCGCTTTACGACCAATTGCTACGAATTCAGCTTTCTCCAGTTGTGAAGCTCAATCGTGCCGTGGCCATTGCTATGTGCGATGGTGCTGAGGCCGGTCTGGCGCAGATCGACGCGCTGTTGGAACAGGGCGAATTGGGGGATTATTATCTGGCGCACTCCGCCCGTGCAGATATGTATCGCAGGCTCGGCAGGACCGCTGAGGCTCGGTCCTCTTATGAGCAAGCTCTGGCCCTGACCCAACAGGAACCAGAACGCCGTTTTCTCGCCAGGCGGCTTGAAGAATTGAATTAAAGTTCCTCAGTTGTCATTTGTAGAAGAATGGAAACCGTCCCGTCCGTTCCAGAGTTCCGAGGTTTTCCAGTTTTCAACCAGGTTTTCCAGGTTTTAACTTTTTGTACAGAAGCAAGCCACCAAAAACTCCAAATCTGGCACCACCGAGTGTACAGACGTCTCTTCCCAAGTCAGGCGCACCATTTGGCTATCAAAGCTACGCCAGCGAGCCACAGAATTATCGATATGACCATGAAAACTAGCAAAGATCGAATACTACACATCCTTCCGGCGCTCGGCCTTTAATAGGTCGGTAAATACCTCTTCGTATGCCATAGTGTTATTTCAGCCAATGGATTTTGATTTCTCTTTCCAATGGTCTGAATTCCGCGTCGCCGGTGACGAGTTCCGCTTTCTTTTCCTTGGCTAGCGCCGCGGCGAAAGCGTCGGCCAAGCTCATCTTGAAACGCGCCTTAAAATCAGCTGCGGCGTCCGCCAATGCGCGTGTGGTGGAATGAAAATCAATAGGAAGACCAGGAAGAATTTTCGCGGCTTCCGCCCATGCATCAGCACCATCTTTTTTCAAAATCGAGTACTTCACCTCAGCGTAGTTCACGTCGGTCATAAAGACTGGCTGGTCTTTTCTACCTGCAGAAACGAGCAGCGTTTCCATCATCTCGGCGCCGGGTTCGTCACGGAAGTAGGCGATAAGTGCGAAGCTATCCAACACCCTAGCGGGCACCTTATCGGGCATGGCGCTCCTCGAGTGCCCGTTCTTGTTCCTGGTGCTCGGCCCAGTCCTCAATCAATGGCTTTCCCCCTTGCGCACACTTCAAGATGCCGCGCCCGCGCTTGATCAGCGCCGCGGTAACAGGTTTAAGAAGGATGCCCTCCGGTGTGGCTTGAACCACTGCCTTGGTCCCGTCCTCGATGTCAAATTGTTTGCGTAGGCGAAGCGGGATGACGACTTGCCCTTTTGTCGTAAACCACACTGTCTCTAGTTTTTCTGTCATACTCATGTCAGCCAGTATTACACATGTGCCATACTCCGTCAACACATTTAGAGTAGGATTTGTACCTATAGGAAGGAGATGGGCGGCTTAGTCTTAATGCATTGTCGGAACCCCGGAATCTGGCAATAGGCGGAAACGTCCCCGGTTTTGCGAACGGATGAAGAATGGTGAACGTCCGATCTCAGTTTTCCAAAAACAATTCGCCCTGTTGTCGATTTTTTCCCGCCACGACGACTATAAGATGAACAATCCAGCGCGCAAGGCTGTGCTGCTGGTTCAAACATCATTAAGGAGAAGACAATGCCGCAATATCTGGTTGCTGGTTACATGCCCGACGACTTTGACCCGTCCAGCGTGACGGAAGCGATGGGCCAGGCGATCCACGCGTTCAACAAAGAGATGGAGGACGCCGGCGTCTTGAAACTCGCTGGCGGCCTGGGGGCTACGAAGTCGCTGCGAGCGCAGTCCGATGGCAAAGTGCTCGTCACCGACGGGCCGTACCTGGAGACCAAGGAACACATCGGCGGTCTTTATATATTGGAATGCGCTGACATGGACGAGGCGGTGGCCTGGGCGCGCAAAGGCGTCGCCGCCACGCGGGGGCAGGTCGAGGTGCGAGAGATCTTCTTCATGCCGTCAAGCAACTGAAGCAACTGAGGGATAGTCGTCCGGCCGTTCGACGCGTAAGTGGAGCCGCACCGCGCACCCGGCGCCTCGCAACTTTCCAGGCCCGGCGCGGTCCAAGCTCCGATTTAAAAATAGCGGCCCTAATACGGTGTCCGCACAACACTCAAGGGAGAACCGAGCTCGTCGGCACGAAAGGGCTGGCATCGGGCGTCATCCTTAGCATGTATAAGCCTAGTGGGCCTTTGCGGACCGGCACCATGGGCGGGCAGGCGTAAGCCGGCGTCAGAGATAACGGCGAAAAGGGAAGGACGCAAATGAGAAAGCTAATCTTTGCAATCAACATCACCCTGGATGGCTGCGTCGACCACACCAAACAATTTGTCGATGAAGAACAACTTGAATATTTTACTCACCTCACGCGAGAGGCTGACCTGCAGGTCTTTGGGCGTAAAACCTATCAACTGATGGTTCCCTACTGGCCTGAAGTCCTCAAGAACCCGTCTGAGACAAAAGCAGATCACGAATTTGCTCGCGCATTCGACTCCACTAACAAACTTGTTTTTTCACGATCATTAAGCAGCACTGAAGATCGAAATACGAGGATTGCTCGTACGAATCTTCGTGACGAAATGCTCAAATTGAAACAAGAACAAGGCAAAAATATTTTGGTCGGTGGCGTAGACATTTCTTCACAGCTCATGGAGCTTGGCCTTATTGATGAATATCTTTTTGTCGTTGGGCCAATCGTTGCGGGAGCAGGGAGACGGTTGTTTGAAGGTGTCAACCTAAAAGAGAAATTACAATTAAAACTTGTTGAGTCAAAGTTTTTCAAATCAGGATGCGTTGCACTTCGTTACGTAAAACCGTGACAGAACAACCTGCTACAAGTGTGCTGCAGGTTCCACCAGGAAGACCAAGAGGAGAGAACAATGAGATTCATCTGCTTGGGATACCTCGCGCCGGGGAAATTCGAAGGGATGACCGAGGACGAGCGAAACGCAGTGCTCGACGAATGCTTTGAGCACAATGACCATCTGCGCGACAGCGGACATCTTGTTGCCGAACTGCCTCTTCAGCCTCCGGAGACCGCGCTGACGCTGTACTGGAAAAACGGCAAAGTCGCGACGACCGACGGCCCCTATGCAGAAACCAAGGAACAGCTTGGCGGCATTCAGATCCTTGAGGCGCGAGACCTCAATCACGCCATTCAGCTTACGGCACAGCTTCCAGGCTTTAAGTATGGACTTGGACCGATTGAGATACGGCCAATTGCGGATCTGCGCGACATCATAAAGGAAAGCAAGCGCCGACGGCGAAAGAACAGCACGGTGAAGACGGCCTGACAGAAAAAGAATCGGTTTCGTGGCCTCGCTCCCTTGGCAACAATCACGCACGTCAGCTGGGTGAAGTTCGCTGAACGCGTTGCTCCCGATTTCGGCTCGGTCGTTTATTGGGTGTTAGCTCTCCGGGAGTTCCCAGAATCGGACTCCTGAACCAATCCAGCCACCGCGCAATTCTCCAAAATGAAGCGGCGTATGCTATCTTCGATAACTTCGATGATCCCCGCTCGCGACATCTCTCTGGGCTCGCTGCACCTTGGCCGCGGCAACCCGCTCTTTCTCATCGCTGGTCCTTGCGTCATTGAAAGCGAATCTCATGCGCGCAAGATCGCCGAGAAGGTCTCGAAGATCGCCGCCGACACCGGCGTTCCCTACATCTTCAAAGCCTCCTACGACAAAGCCAACCGTTCTTCCGTCAAAGCCTTCCGTGGACCCGGCCTCCAGGAAGGCCTCCGTATCCTGGCGAAAATCAAAGCCGATCTGAACCTCCCCATCCTCACCGACATCCACGAACCCTCCCAAGCCCAACCCGCCGCCGAAGTCTGCGACATCCTGCAAATCCCCGCCTTCCTCGCACGCCAAACCGATCTGCTGCTCGCCGCCGCCAAGACCGGCCGCATCATCAATGTCAAAAAGCCTCAATTCGTCTCTCCGTGGGACATGGCCAACGTCGTCGAAAAAATCGCCAGCACCGGCAACAAAGACATCATCCTCACCGAACGCGGCGCCACCTTCGGTTACCAAAACTTAGTCGTCGACATGCGCTCCTTCCCCATCCTGCAGAAGCTAGGCTACCCCGTCGTCTTCGACGTAACCCACTCCGTCCAACTCCCCGGTGGTCAGGGCCATGCCAGCGGCGGCCAACCAGAATTCATCGAGCCGTTAGCCCGCGCCGGCGTAGCCGCAGGCGTCGACGGCATCTTCCTCGAAACCCACGACAACCCCGCCGAAGCCCTCTCCGACGGCCCCAACGCCCTCCCCCTCTCCCAACTCCCCGCCCTCCTAAAACGCCTCAAAGAACTCTCCACGGTTGTCCGCCGCTGGAGCGTCCAATGACCGTTCGCCCTGCCGCTCATCAGTCCGTAGGGGCACGGCATGCCGTGCCCGTCTTCTCCTTCATCTCGCTCACCCCCACAGTGAGCTTAAGTCTTTTAAATGCAACACTTACAAATCTTCCCGTATCTATTGCAAATGAACGACTTACAGCAACCGTAAGTCCTTTAAATGCAACACTTACAAAAACCCCGGGGGTGCCTGTTGACACTGAGGCGGTGCTTCTTGAGCCTTGACACCGCCCGACGCGTCCTGAAAATCGAAGCCCAAGCCATTCAAGACGTCCTCGCGCGCCTCGATGCCTCCTTCGAGAAAGCCGTCGACATCCTCTTCGCCTGCAAAGGCCGCGTCGTCGTTACCGGCATGGGCAAATCCGGACTCGTCGGCCGCAAAATCTCCGCCACTCTCTCCAGCACCGGCACCCCGTCTTTTTTCCTCCACCCTGCGGATGCCCTCCACGGCGACCTCGGCATGCTGGCCCGCGGCGATTCGATTCTCGCCGTTTCCTATGGCGGGGAAACCGAGGAAATTATTAGCTTGCTCGAAGCCTTGAAACGTCTCGAAGCCCCGCTCGTCACCCTCACTGGCAAAACTCAATCCACGCTCGCGAAAGCCAGTGACGTAGTCCTTGATGTAAGCGTGCGCGAAGAAGCGTGCTCGCTAAATCTTGCTCCCACAGCAAGCACTACTGTCGCGATGGCCGTGGGCGATGCGCTGGCCGTATCGTTGCTCGAGCGCCGCGGATTCCAGCCCCAGGATTTTGCCGACCTCCATCCAGCCGGCCGGCTCGGCACAAAACTTCTCCGCGTCGAGCACACCATGCACGCAGGCGACGCTCTGCCGCGCGTCGCACTCGACACAAAGATGCCCGAAGTCATTCACGAAATGAGCCATAAAGGCCTCGGCATGACCACGGTACTCGAATCCGACGGCCGCCTCGCAGGCATTCTTACGGATGGTGACCTGCGGCGCCTGATGGAAAAGCACCGCGGTGCGACTCTCGAAATGACGGCGGGCGCCGCCATGACCCGCAATCCTCAAACCATCGGCCCGCACGTCCTGGCCAGCGAAGCCCTCAATCAAATGGAAAAACGAAAGATCACCAGCGTCGTCGTCATCGACGAATCAAAGAAGGTTTTAGGCGTCGTTCACCTCCATGACCTCTGGACGCTGGAGCTGATTTAGAAATGTTTCTCGGAGTTGGTTCTTTCGCTGTAGTGGCGGACCTTTAGGTCCGCGATTTTCTCCCACTTTTTTGCAGGAGCAAACCGTGGCAAAAGGCATGACCAAAATCCCCGCAAGCCTAAGAAAACGCGCCAAACAAATTCAGCTCCTCCTGATGGACGTGGACGGAACCATGACCGACGGCTCCGTCATTTTGCTTTCGCAGGCCGACGGCACGGCCCTCGAAATCAAGAGCTTCGACGCTCACGACGGCCAGGGCCTGACTCTGGCCCACACCGCAGGAATCCGCACCGGCGTTATCACAGGACGCGAAAGCCCCGCCCTGCTGCGCCGCGCCAACGAAATGAAAATGGAGTTCATCTACCAGAAGCAGCCGACAAAAATTCCTGCGCTCGAAGAAATCCTGAAAAAAACCGGCGTGCCCGAATCCGCCATTGCTTACGTCGGCGACGACCTTCCCGATCTGCCCGTGATGCGCCGCGTCGGTCTGGCCGTGGCGGTCGGAGACGCGGTGCTCGAAGTGAAACTCGCCGCGCATTACGTAACGAAGGCCATTGCCGGAAAAGGCGCCATACGTGAGGCGGTCGAACTCATCCTGAAATCCAAGGGCATCTGGGACGAAATGATAGAGAAGGCACGAGCCTAGCGCCGCTCGGCGCTTGTGCTGCAACATCGCCCTGCCTCAGTAAGCGCCTCCCCTTTACTCTTTTGGCGCGAGGGCACTTTTCCGGCGATAATAGATCGTAGCGATCTTTGAGACCCCTACCGAAGGATGTGCGCAGATGCTCCACGCCTGGCATGATGTTTCTCCAGGAGACGAATTACCCCGCGATTTCCAAGCGGTGATCGAAATCCCGCTCGGCTCTAATGTGAAGTACGAGTTGGATAAGCCAAGCGGACTGCTGAAGGTCGACCGCATTATCCATTCGGCTGTTTTCTATCCGGCGAATTACGGCTTCATTCCGCAAACGTACGCGGAGGACAACGATCCACTTGACGTGCTCGTTCTTTGCCAGGAGCCGGTGCAGCCGCTCGCCCTCATCAAGGCTCGCGCGATTGGTCTGATGTCGATGATCGATTCCGGCGCGAGCGACGACAAAATCATTGCCGTCGCCACAGGTGACCCGGAATTCAGCAGCTATCTCGAAGCGCGCGATCTTCCGCCGCATCGGTTGCTGGTGCTTCGCCGCTTCTTTCAGGATTACAAGCTGCTCGAAGGCAAGAAGGTCGAAGTTGAGGAAATTCGCCCCGCGTATGCGGCCCTCAACGTGATCGAGCGCTCGCTAGCCCGCTACAAATCCCAGCGCGAAAGTCTCTTGGCGAAGGATGCCCGAAAGTAGGCGAGAGGGCCATCCCCTAGTGCAAAAATACTATTCAGTCCAAAGCGCGAGGATGTTAGGTTTCCCCGCCGTGAAAAGTGAATGGAACTTGTATCGATGAGCCTTTTCTGGAAATGGACTATTGCGGTTTTCCTGGTGCTGCTGATCGGCGCGTTCCTTGGACTCTGCAAAATGGCCGGCAGCCCCAAGGATGCTTACGGCATGCTGCGCTATGCCCTGCCGCACATGCACCGCGGCAATCTGAAAGTCGGCGACGACGCTCCTGACGCTCGGCTCGTGGCTCTTGACGGCTCCGATCATTTCCACATTCGCGAACGCACTGGCGGGCGGCCTCTGGTCGTCATCTTCGGCAGCTACACTTGACCGCCGTTCCGCCGCCACGTCGGTGACGTGGTGCAGCTTTACAACGACTACAAGGATCACGCCGACTTTCTGACCGTCTATGTCCGCGAAGCTCACCCAACGGACGAATGGCAAATGAAGTCCAACGTGAAGGATGATGTGTGCTACGTCCAGCCAAAGACGCTCGCGCAGCGCGTGGCCATCGCTAACGATTTCATCCAGCGCTTCCACTATCCCATCGCGTTCGGCATCGACGATCTCACCAACGCGGCCAACGATGCGTACGCTGCCTGGCCCGAGCGCCTCTACGTCATCGACGAATCCGGCCGCATCGCGTATCGCGGCGGCATGGGTCCATTCAATTACAATCCCGATGAAGTTCGCGCGTGGCTCGCCTCCCGCTACGGCGCGGTCAAACACGACGCGCCCCCGCCCGCCTCAGCCGCGCCAGTTGCTTCCCTAGATTTGCCGAAATAGTTGCTAAATTCGAGGAATTGACAATTGCCCAGCGCTCAATCGAAAAAAGTGGGGCTGGCAAGAGCGCTTTCTAAGCTTGGATTCTGTTCGCGGGCGAATGCTACCGAATTGATTCGATTAGGCGCAGTACGTATAAACGGTGTTCTGCGACGCGATCCGGAAACGCCTGTGCGGATTGGCAAGGATCGAATCGAGGTCGACGGGCACGAACTTAAAGCGGCCGCTAAAATTTACCTGGTTATGAACAAGCCGCGCGGGATCGTTACCACCGCGTCTGACGAAAAAGGGCGCGATACGGTTTATTCGCTGCTCGGCGAAGACGTCCCCTGGGTTGCTCCCGTGGGCCGGCTTGATAGGGCGAGCGAAGGATTGCTGTTGCTCACCAACGACTCGGAGTGGGCTGGTCACGTCACGGCGCCGGAGACGCATCTCGACAAAACGTATCACGTGCAAATCGGGAAGATTGCGGATGAGGGGCTGCTCGATGCGCTGACGAAGGGTGTTCGTACGAAAGAAGGGGAAATGCTCCGCGTTAAAGGTGCTTCCCTGCTGCGTCAGGGCGAGCGGAATTCCTGGCTCGAAATTATTCTGGACGAAGGAAAGAACCGGCACATCCGGCGAATGCTGGAGGCATTAGGTATTGAGGTGCTGCGACTGATTCGTGTGGCGGTCGGCCCGCTCGCGCTTGGCGAACTCGCTAAAGGCGGCGTGCGCGCGTTGACGGGCGAGGAAAAGCTGGCGCTCGATCGCACCATGCAACAAAGAAACCAGTTGGGGCCACAGCGGTCAGCCTCAGAAGGCTGACCCTACATGCTGCGTAGCGGCTACTTCTTTTTCGCCGGTTCCGCCGGCTTGGGCTCCGCGGCGGGCTTCAAATCCTGCGCCGCTAGTTGGAGGCCGCTGATGACCGCCGGATCCAATTGATATAGCGCGGGCTCGCCATCGCGCTTGGCAACATAGTGATCGCCATCTTTCGCGATCAGGACTTTCTCGACGCTCTTGCCGCCGTTCGAGGTCGCCGTCAATTCGATTTGCGCCGCGCTAAACCCCGAATCCAGAAATTTGCTGGCGGCAAGGTCGCGCACTTTCTGTACAAAAGCTTCCGCGCCAATCGCATCGACTTTCTTGCCGTCGCCCGAAAACCAATCCGAACCGCCCTTCGTCAAGAAATACACTTTCGTTCCGTCGTGGAACTCAATCTTATCTGGATCGTTGAAGCCTAAATCGAACAGTTTCTTGTTCCGGAAATCATCCACTGTCTTGTCGAGCGAAGCGCCCAAATCGTTCGTGACTTTGTAGACGCCCTCGACGGCGGTGGATTTCGCGTAGTAGTCGTCTTTGTTCTTGCGGACCTGCAATTCTTCCCTGTCGGAAGCATCGGTCACTTTGGCAGTCGCCACGACAGTCCCGGAGTTGAACGCGGCGGCGGCTTTTTTCTGGTCATCCGCGGAAAGGTTGAGGTCCATCTTCGCGTCGCCGAGTTTGCGGATCAGCTCTTCTACTTTGGAATCGTCGGCGCGGAAGGGCTTGGGCTTTACGATTTGCCACTGATCTTTGTTGCGGCCAAATTCGATATCGACTTTTTTCGCGTTGAGTTCAACGCGGCTGAGTTTGTCTTGCTCGAAGACCAGCAGGCGCTTGTCGCGCAAATCCTTCTCGCTCTTTTCCAGACTAGTCTTGCTGTAGTTCGCGAGAGTAAATACGCGCGGATCACCAGACAGCGCGACGTACGCCGCATTTCCCGACGGAGCGTTGTCTCCGATCAACAATTTCTGCGTTTTGTTGTCTTTTTCTGTGACATCCACTTCGACAGCAGGCTGCGCAAGTCCGTAATCAGCAAGGCTCGTTGCTTTTTGATCGATCAATCGCTCGGAGGTCAGCGAAGAGAGTGTCGAGAGCACGCTCGACACTTCGTTTTGGTCAGCGCGGAGCGGCTTCGCTCCCGCAATCTGCCATTTACCCGCGCTATCCTTCGCAAGTGATACTTCGTCGCCGCTTTTTTTCTTGATTTCCACCTTCGTGATGTCCGCCTGCGCGAGCATAAGAATTTTCACAGGAGCGTCGGCGGAAACTTTCACCGCATCCTCCGCGGTCTTGCGGTGATTCGACCAGTAAAGAACTCCAGAGAGCGCCGCCAAAACAATCGCGGCGATCAGCAGACTATTCATTTTCATTGGAATTGTCCCAGCATTGTGCAAACGGCTCTTTGCGGCCCTGGAAGCGTTTTACCTTCTGCGCCACCAGACCGAGATTCCCGTGCCAATCACAAACAAAGGAATCAAAAGCAAACTCGTGATGCCCACCCAGCGCACCTGCGCGCGGGTCATCGTCAGCTTGCGGTCCTCGGCTTCTTTGGGCCGGATGGAGATGAGATCCTCATCCGAAGATAGCCAGTTGATGGTGTTCAGCGCGAGGTCCCGGTTTCCGTTAAAAGCCAGGAAGGAGTTTGCCGCCCAGGACGAACTACCGACCACGACAAAACGTCCCTGCGAGTTGTCTTTGCCTGTCTTGTACGTTCCCGCGGCGGCGATCGTCAGCGGGCCTTTTTTGTTTTTTGGATCGCTGGGATCGATTCTGTCCGAGTCCAATTTCGCGGTAGAAAGGCTGCTCTCTGAGCTATCAAACAGTTTGTCGATCGAAGTCTTGTCGCTGCTTTTCGTCTCCAGGGAACGCGCCAATGGGAATCCCGTAGCGGTACCCTTCATCTCGTTCACGATGGCATGCGACTCGTAGCGCGTGACGAGGGGAACTTGCGGGCCGAGGCCGACCATCTGTCCGACGGGGTTGAAATCCAGAATCAAATCCTTATTCGGCGTTACGCCCCAGCTTGAGAGCAAGCCAGTCAACGCCCCGTTTTCGCCAATTTCCTGAGTCCCGATTTTCAGCGGGGGATCGAGCATGAAGAGTGCGCGGCCGCCATCCTCGACGTATTTTTTCAGAGCATCGACTTCCGGCTGAAGATAATCGCCGCGCGGGCCACCCACGACAACTACAGTGCAATCGGCCGGCACTTCCGTTTTCTGCAACAGATCGATGGATTTGCCCTGGTAGTCGTCCTTGCCGATCAATTCCTTCAACCGCGAATAGCCGCTGCGGCCGGAATCGTCGATCTGATGCTCGCCGCTTCCGGTCACGAAGCAAACCGTGCGCGTGGTGTTCTTCAAATCGCGAATAAATGCGCCGGTGATGTCTTCTTCGCTGTTGCTTTTTGCTTCGTTCTTATTCGCCCCAATTTGCACGATGGCGGTGTTCAGAGTTTTGAAACCAGCTTGCGTGGCGACGAGCGGCTTTTTGTCCGGATCCACATAGACCACATGGACCTTGGGCGAAAGGCTCGCATACATGTCCAACTTGTCTTTGGCGGCGCTGAACTGCGAGTCTTGCGCGAAGTAAGTTATCGTCGCGTCCTGCTTGAGGCCTTTGATGACCTTGATGGTTTGATCGGAGAGGCTGTAGCGCTTGTTGGCCGTCGAATCGTAGGATTTGTCGTAACGGTCGGCGAGGACGTTCGCAACGGTCACGACCGCTAGAGCGACGATAATATACAGCGTGACGTACGCTACGTATTTCGTTTGTCGCGCTTTCAACAACTCGGTATTCACTTACGACCTCCACCGCAGCGATTCCATCGAGCGCGCCGTGAGAAATAATCCGAAGAAAATCACCGTAACGTAATAAATCGCATCCTTCGAATCCAGAGTGCCCCGGGTGAATGATTCCATGTGCGTGGAAATGGATAGGTAGGCCAGAACGCGCGCCCAGGTTTCGCTGTTGTATTCGCCGACCCAGCCGCAAACGAAAATTAGGAGACATGCGCCAAACGTCGCCGCACCCGCGATGATTTGATTTTTTGTCAGCGTAGAAATGAAAGTACCAATGGCCAGCAGCGCCGCTCCCTGCAAAAGCAGTCCCAGGTAGCTGACCAGGATGGGTTTCCAGTCCGGGTGGCTATAGAAGAAAAGAAACGCGATGTTGATTGCGCTGAGGAAAAGAAGGCAGCAATACATCGTCGTGGCCGCGAGCCACTTTCCGAGGATGACTTCTCCGTCGCGGATGGGCGAGGTGGTAAGAAGTTCGATCGTACCGGTGCGCTTCTCTTCGGCGAAGAGCCGCATAGTAATCAAAGGAATGATGAAAAGCCCGGTGACGGGAATGTTTCCGAAAAGCCGCCGCGAGATTTCTTCCGGCATGTTCATCGGAAACGCCTCGCCGCGCATCTGGGCTTCCATACTGAATTGCAGATAGGCCTGCAACAAGCTCCAGAAGAAAAATCCGAAAATCAGAGCGCACATCAAAAGCAAAATGTAGGCAATGGGAGACACAAAATAGCTGCGCATCTCTTTGCGCCAGATGAGCCAGACGTTTCTCATTTGCTCGCTCCCGTAACAACCACTTCTCTTGGAGCAGCCTCTTGCGTTCCGGTTAGCTGCAGGAAGATCTCTTCGAGGCTGACCGCGGAGGCGCGCATTTCATTCAAATCCCATCCGCCTTCCACGATGGCGCGCGCCAGGTCGCCGCGAACAAAGTGGTCCTTCTGCGTCTCGACTTCAAACTTGGAATAAGTGGGCTGCTTATCTTTGAGGACGATGCGGTTCACGCCCGCGACTTTTGCGATACGCGCTTGCACGGCGGCCGTATCAATCTGGCCGCTGCGCCCAGCGACTTCCACGAAGACCGATTCCGCTCCGCGCGAACGATTCTGCAAATTGTCGACCGTGTCCGTTGCTACCAGCTTGCCTTTGCTGATGATGATCACTTGCTGGCAAATCTGCTCGACTTCCGAAAGAATGTGCGTGCTCAAAATAATGGTGTGATCGCCGGCGAGGCTTTTGATTAAGTCGCGCGTCTCGTTGATTTGCTTGGGATCGAGGCCAGAGGTGGGCTCGTCCAGGATGAGCACCTCGGGATTGTGAATGATAGCTTGCGCGAGACCGACGCGCTGGCGATAACCTTTCGAAAGCTTGCCAAGTTGCTTGTTGCGGACGTCGGCGATGGCGCAGCGCTCACTGACGTAATCTACGCGTTGCTTCAATTCGGCGCCGCGAAGCCCTTTCAAGCTCCCCACGAAAGAGAGATATTCGCCGGTCAGCATCTCGGGATAAAGCGGCGGGGTTTCCGGCAAATAACCGATCCGCCTTTTCACTTCCATGGGCTCTTCGAGCACGTCGAAGCCGGCCACTGTCGCACTGCCCGCGGTTGGCGGCAGAAAGCACGTCAGCATTCGCATGGTGGTGGTTTTGCCGGCACCGTTGGGCCCCAAAAAACCGACAATCTGCCCCTTTTCGATGTCGAAGGAGATGTGGTCGACAGCCGTGTTGCGCGCGTACCTCTTGGTAAGCTCTTTAACTGTGATCATGGATTTTTGTTTCGTGCCGCGAGATGCACAACGTTTTGAACCGCCCCAAGCAGCAATCAACTCTTCACTTGTGAAAGCCCATGTTATGAACTCCGACGGGCCGATGTCAACCCTCTCTTGAAAAAAGAAAATTGTCGCCACAGCCCTTCGAAGCGTCCAACCCTCTACTCAAATTGCTTGCGGAACTCGGCGAACTGCGACTTCAGCTCCGCAATTTCCTTTTTCAAGCTGGTCACTTCGTTCTCCAATTGCGCAAGCCGGCCAACCTCCGACACGCTTTTAGACACCGGCACTTCCCTCTCCGCCGGCGCCTCGTGCATTTCCACATCACCTGACAATAGATGCGCGTAACGAGCCTCTTTGTTGCCAGGCTGGCGAGGCAATAATTTCACAAGCGCAGGCTCGCGCTCCATTAAGTGCTTCAGCGTCGTGTGCACAACGCTCAAATCCTCGAAGGGATGCATGCGCTCGGCACGGCTGCGCAATTCGCCTGGCGTCTGTGGCCCGCGCAATAACAATTCACAGAGGATTGCGGTCTCCGGCCGCGTGAAATTGAACACTTCGGAAAGGCGATGCTCGTATTTCGCAACGCGGCTGTCGCCGCTGGCCGACCGGGCGAGCATCTGCTCACCCAAAGTGCGCAACGCATGGCGCACGGAGTCTTCGTCGAGATTCATGAGCGGATCGCGATTGGATTTCTGGTTGCACGCGTGCACCAACGCGTTCAGTGACAGTGGATAGTATTCGGGCGTGGTGATCTCTTTTTCCACCAGGCTGCCGAGGACTCTCGCCTCGATATCGCTAAGAACGATGTTCACGGGTTGAAATCATACAGAAACAGGGACGACATCCCAAATCTCCATGTCGCCTCGGCTCGTAAGAAACCGCTCTACGGCGCATCGCACGCGCTAAGCTTCCAGTAGGCCCATCTGATAAAAATTGACCAGATTTCCATCCACCTGCGCGGCTATGATTTCGCGCGAATTATTCGGAAACTCGCCTGCCATAGCTTCGGCAAGTGCATGACGATCTCGCGTGCCATCGAGCAGTTGCAGAAATCTTTTTCCCTGTTCATCTTCTAAATTGAGATGCGTGTGGAGCAGTGTAGTCACCACGCTTCCTTCTTGCGCCTGCGCGCGCGCCAGCGAACTCGCGATTGGCTTCTCGCTGATACCGGCCGCGAGTGGCGGGTCAAACGTTCGCAAGTCAGCCATCGTGCTGCCCGCAAGTTTCAAAATGGCCTTCGCAAGTCCCTCGACGGCTTCGATCTGCTCGGCATCTGGAACAAGCGGCAGCATAATGTTCACGAGTTCTTCGAAGCTTCGGCATGCGGCCAGATTTCTTCGAGACGCCGAAGCACAGCAATGATGGCGGGATTGTTCGTCGTAAGCGTGCCCGCGCCACGGCAGTTGGTAAATTCCACGCCGCCATCCGGTTGCTCCGAACCGGCTCGTAACGGCGAGGCGACTCGCAATTTTCTGGCACGCGCCACCACTCCTTCCCTTTGCAAGTGTAGTTCCGCGTGGCAGAGCAGCGTCTGGCGAAACCTTCGATACCGCACGAAATCGAGGTACTGCTGAAACGCAATCACATCTCCACGCGCAAGCTGGCTCAGCGATTCCCGGGGGGCCCCCTCGGCCAATTCGGGTTCCAGCACATCGCTGAGATGCGCTTCGCTCAAAAACTGCAAGCCGCAATCTTTGGCTCGTTGCGCAAATTCGCCAAATGAAACCGGCAAGAAGCATTCCGCCAAATCGTCGTGGTAGACGACCTTTTCATCGCGATTAAACATTATTTTCAATTCGTCCTGCAGCAGCGCTTTCCACGGAGACCGCGCATCCGTCGCCTTCAGAATCGTCTCTAGAAACTCGCGTCCTGTCTTCACGGGATTCTTGGAGCCTTCTGTCCGCTGATCGTGGAATCGCATCATCTCGCGTAAAATCTCGCGGACATGGCCCGCCGGCTGCGTGTTGTAGCTGATGAACGCCACTCCGTTCGGCGTGAGATTCGCCCTGCATATCGAAAGAATCTTTGCCTGTACCGGTTTCGGCACCCACGCATACACTCCGTGCGCGATGATGTAATCGAATTCGCCGAATTCTGCATCGATCTCCATCAAGTCCATCTGCTCGATGCGGATGTTCCGGAAACCGAGCCGCCGGATTTTCTCCTGACCACTCTCCACTGGCTTTGCTGCGAGATCTATCCCCACAAATTCGCTGCCGGGCAACCCGTGCGCCATCGGTATCAAGTTGCTCCCGTTGCCGCAAGCAATCTCCAGCACGCGGCAATGCTCCACGGGCACAGTCGCCATGCCAAACAGGGTGCCCATTACCGCGAGGCGATCGGGATGCGTCTGCAGAAACGCGAGGCTCGGATAAGGGACGCTGTCGTACAAATTGATCGCGGAAGACATGCTGTGTACGTTATCTCTTTTCGAGGCGGGGGTGAACAGCGAACTGGCCCCGACCGCGCCCGCCGCTTGACGGAACCCTCGCCATCGCAATTTGAGGTACCATCCTCAATTCGCTGTGGGCTGGCAGGTTTCAACCCCTTCCCGAAGCCCTCGGGAATTGAGGAGAAGCTACGATGAACGTAGTGCGTATTCGCGTTTTTGTACTGGCGCTTGCCGTTACGCTAGCCGCCGGTTTTTCTGCGCGGCTTAACGCGCAGGATGATGGCGACGCCTGGGGAAAGAAAAAGTCCGCCTGGCTCTTGATGAATCCGGCGGAGCGCGCGCAAGCGCAAGAGTTCGCCGAGGATTATAAGAATTATTTGAACGTCGCCAGATCGGCGCTCGGATCCACGCGCGAAGTGATTCGCCGCGCCCGCGCCGCAGGCTTCACCGAATTCACCAAGCCCGATCAAGTGAAACCTGGCGCGCGCCTGATCGTCCCCAATCGCGATCGCAGCTTGATTCTCGCGGTGATCGGCACCGACCCCATCGTGGATGGTTCGCGCGTCGTTGGCACACATCAGGACAGCCCGCATATCGAATTGAAAGGCCGCCCGATCTATCCCGCAGGCGGCTTCGCGCTTTTCAAAACAAAATATTACGGTGGAATCAAGAAATACCAGTGGTCGAATCTCCCCCTTGCCCTGGTCGGCCGCATCGACACCAGCGACGGCCGCACCATCGACGTCTCCATCGGCTTGAATCCCGGCGAACCGGTCTTTGTGATTCCCGACGCGGCCCCACACTCCGACGCGGATTTGCGCGCTCGCACCTACAATAACGTGCTGCAAGGCGAGGAGCTCGATCCCGTGATTGGCAGCATTCCTGGCGAAAAAGAATCCGTCGCCGTCGAAGTAACGCGGCTCTTGACCTCCACTTATAAAATCAAGGAAGAAGACCTTGTCAGCGCCGAACTTTCGCTCGTTCCCGCTTCGCATCCTGCCGACGTTGGCATCGACCGCGGCCTCATCGGTGCCTATGGACAGGACGATCGCGTTTCTTCTTTCTGCGCCGCGCGCGCCATTATCGATTTGAAAGGCACGCCGAAATTTACATCGCTAGCTTATCTTTCCAACTTCGAGGAAGTCGGCTCCGTCAATAACACCGGCGCAGGCTCGCAATTTTTAAACTCCACAATCGCTCGCCTGATCGGCGCGCAGCGTGGCTCCGCGTACAACGACCTGGACCTGCGCCGCGCCCTCCACAATTCCCAGGTAATCTCCGCCGACGCCAACGACAGCCTCAATCCCCTTTTCCCTGGCACCTCGGAAGCCACCAACGCCGCGCGCCTCGGCTTTGGCGTCACCATCAAGCTCTACGGCGAAGGCTTTGACCCGCCTTCGGAATACACCGCCAAGATTCGCGGCCTCCTGGACCGTAATAACATCCCCTGGCAAACCCACACCTACAAAGTGGAAGTCGGCGGCGGCGGCACCATCGGCGGATTCATGTCCCGCGAAGACATGGAAGTGATAGATTTCGGCGTGCCGCTCCTTTCCATGCATTCGCCGTTCGAAATGTCCTCGAAAGTCGACGTCTGGGATTTTTATCGCACCATGAGCGTCTTTTACGCGCAGTAAGCGCAGCCGTCTTTCAGGAGAATCGCACATGGCCAACTCCCACACAGGCCCGCACCGGTGAACGCCAATCTCGCTAAAGCCACCGCCGTCGGCGCTCTCGGCGGTTTGCTCTTCGGCTTCGACACCGCTGTGATTGCCGGAACCACGCATCAGCTAAGCGTCGTCTTCAATCTGACTCCGTCATCTTTGGGTCTCACCGTTTCGATCGCGCTTTGGGGAACGGTGATTGGAGCAATGACCGCAGGCGTGATCGGGCAAAAATATGGAAGCCGTGAAACGTTGCGCGTTCTCGCCGTCTTTTATGTTCTCTCTGCGCTTGGGTGCGCTCTAGCGTTCAACTGGCCAATTCTGGTCGCGTCCCGCTTTCTCGGCGGCTTGGGAATCGGCGGATCCTCCGTTCTCGGACCTGTCTACATCGCGGAAATCGCTCCCGGCAAATGGCGCGGCCGACTCGTCGGGCTTTTCCAGATCAATATCGTGATTGGAATTTTGCTCGCTTATTTTTCGAACTACCGCATTGCAGAGCTAGGCCTCGGCGCGAACGATTGGCGATGGATGTTTGGCGTTGCCACCATACCAGCCGCGCTCTTCCTGATAATGCTCTTTGGTATTCCACGAAGCCCGCGTTGGCTGGCGACTCAAAACCGCATCGACGAGTCGCGCACCGTGCTGAAAATGATGGGCTCGCAAGATGCGGAGGGTGAGCTTCGAGAGATCGTCGATTCCATTCATCTGGAGCGTTCCCAAAAGTCGGAACCGCTCTTTTCGTGGAAGTACCGCTTGCCGATCTTCCTCGCAATCACCATCGGACTTTTCAATCAGCTCGCGGGCATCAATGCGATTCTCTACTACTTGAACGATATTTTTGCCGCCGCTGGATTCACCAAGGTCTCCGGCGAACTGGGGCCTGTAGCGGTTGGCGCGATGAATCTGTTTGCAACGATTCTCGCGATGACGGTCATCGACAAGCTCGGGCGCAGGACGCTCCTCTTGATCGGTTCTGTTGGCTTGGTGGGGTGCTTATCTGGGCTCGCAGCCATCTTTCTGACACATAGTCACCAGCAATATCTTCTATGGCTGTTGATTGCCTATATCGGGTTTTTTGCCATTTCACAGGGAGCGGTCATTTGGGTCTATATTGGCGAAGTTTTTCCGAACCGCGTGCGCGCGAAGGGACAGAGCGTCGGCAGCTCCTCTCACTGGATCATGAACGCAATTGTGTCTTGGATTTTTCCCGTGCTTTTCGCACATTCGCCTGGGACCCCGTTCGTCGTGTTCGCCTCCATGATGGCCTTGCAATTCTTCGTCGTCATGTTCTTCTACCCCGAGACGAAGGGCTACACTCTCGAAGAAATGCAGCACCGCCTCGGCATCGAGTAATGCTCCTTCCGCTACTCACACTTCGAGGGAATCAAACACAACAACTCCACCATTTTGTAAAACGGTTGTCATTCCGAGCGGAGCGAGGAATCTGCTTTTAGGACTTCAACCATGGAAGCACCCGGCCCATTCACTCTCGGCATCGACATCGGCGGCACAAAAGTTGCCGCTGGCCTAGTCAACGCCGACGGCAAAATTCTCTTTCAATCCCGCGTACCAATGCCTGCGCACGGCACAGCCGCCGCAGGATTCGCCGCCGTACAATCCGCCATAGAAACTGTCTTCGCGGCACATCCAGACGCCCGATCGAGCCTCACCGGCATCGGCATTTGTGCCCCAGGCCCGCTCGATCCCGCCACCGGTGTCATTCTTAATCCTCCCAACGTCCCTTGCTGGCGCAATTTTCCTCTCGCCAGCCGAAGTCCAGCGCGTCTTCGGCCTCTCCGCGCGCATTGACAACGACGGAAACGCCGCAGCTCTCGCCGAAGCCATCTGGGGCGCCGGAGTCGCCTACCGAAACGTTTTTTACGCCACGCTTGGCACCGGCATCGGAACCGGTATTGTCATCGACCGCCGCATCTATCACGGCCGCACAGGCAGCGCCGCCGAAGGCGGCCACGTAACTATCGACTATCACGGCCCGGTCTGCGGCTGCGGAAAACGCGGCTGCATCGAAGCTCTGGCGTCCGGCACAGCCATCGCGCGTCGTGCTCAGCAGCGGCTTGCGGAATCGCCGCAGTCCAGCCCGAAAATGCTCGCGCTTGCAGGTGGCGATGTAAATGCCGTGAACGCCGAAATCGTCGCTGCAGCTTTTCAGCAGGGCGACCCACTAGCCGCCCAAGTCCTCGAGGAAACCGCCGACTTCCTCGCGATTTGGGCCGGCAACATCATCGATCTCCTCGAACCCGATGTGTTCATTTTTGGCGGCGGTCTTTCCCATCTGATGAGCGGCTTCTTCCCCCGCATCCGAGAACAACTCCCCCACTGGTGCGTCAATCAGCGCTTCGCCGAAATTCCCATGGTTCTCGCCCACTACGGCTCCGACGCCGGCATCGCCGGCGCCGCCGCCCTCTGCCGCGCCTGAACACCGCCCGCACTCGTTTTCTATCTTTCCCCCCTTCCCCTTTCGGGCCAACCGGCGCTATCTCTCTGTAAAATAGCGACTTATCATTTTGCACTTGACAATCAGTACCAATGTGTTATAGTATGTCTCGTCAGTCGCGGAGGAGAAAGGAGTCACCGTCTTGCCTCCGCTATCCGTCCGCTCATTGCAGCCGTCTCGCTTCCAACTCCGCTCCTCTTACGGATCATCCACCGCTACCTTCGCCACTGCCCCTTCGCGCTACGGATCTGGTCCCACCTCTTATTCCCTTTCCTGGTTCAAATCGAGGCTCTCGATTTTCAACCTCCTACTAATGCCTTTCGTTGACACTTTTACAGACCGCCCGCAAAATATTGAGAACAAAATAACTTTAAGTCCTGCATTTGCCACTCTTACAGTCTCTGCATCTCGTAAGTTCTTTATTTGCCACTCTTACAAAAAACACCCGGGGTGGGGGTATCTCTTCTCGGCGCGTCATCGTTTTAATAAGCCCAGATACTTCCTCTTTTTTCCACACACAATAAACATGCAACGCACAGGAACTCCCGCAACCCCATTGCTTTCAAATGCTTACTTCACAGTTCTCTGTATCCGTACTTTTTCGCGGATCCCTTCCATATCCGTCTCACTTCCGAGCCTCAACACAGCCAGCACGGGGTCTCGTCGCCATTCTCGGAGCTCACGCATCCAACGAGGGCGAACCACGTCCGTTGAAGACCCGAGAGGAAAACAATGAGCGACAAGACCGCATCACATAGCAACAAAGAATCCTTCGGCAAAGACTTGCCTGCCGCAAAGAGCGGCGAGTTTCTGATCGGCGGCGACATGCCCGTCTGGCGTCTGGGCTTTGGCGCCATGCGCATCACCGGCAAGGGAGTTTGGGGGGAGCCCAAGGATCACGACGAAGCGATTCGCGTCCTTCGCCGCGTCGTCGAACTCGGCATCAATTTCATCGACACCGCCGATTCCTACGGCCCGGAAGTTAGCGAACGGTTGATCGCCGAAGCTCTGCATCCTTATCCGGAGGGATTGGTAATCGCCACGAAAGCCGGCTTCGACCGTTCCGGCCCGGACCGCTGGACGATGAATGGCAAGCCCGAACACTTGCGCCAAGCCTGCGAGGGGAGTCTGCGCCGATTGAAGCTCGATCGCATTGATCTTTTTCAACTCCACCGCATAGATCCTGCGTTTCCTGCGGAAGACCAGCTCGGCACATTGAGAGACTTGCAGGCGCAAGGAAAAATCAGGCACATCGGCCTTAGCGAAGTGAGCGTGAAACAAATCGAGCACGCCAGAAAGATCGTGCCCATCGTTTCCGTTCAGAACCGTTATAGCGTTGCGGATCGTGCCGCCGAGGACGTGCTCGAATATCTGCGAGCGCGAAAACATCGGCTTTATCCCGTGGTTTCCGTTGGGAGCCGGACAACTTTCCGGACCCGCAGGCAAACTCGAGCGCACCGCCGCGGAGTTGAAGATCTCCACTTCTCAGCTGGCGCTCGCCTGGTTGCTCTGGCGCTCTCCGATAATGCTGCCCATTCCGGGAACCTCGAAAGTGAATCACCTCGAGGAAAACGTAGCGACTGCCGCCATAAAAGTTGACGCCCACAAAATGCAAGAACTGGGCCAACTAGCCAACTCAGCCTAATGCGTTTGTAGGGGCACGATTCATCGTGCCCTTCTTCGAAAGGAAGGCGACTGTAAATTTTTAGTGGAAAAAAAAGAGCCAACGGCCCAGTTACCGTGCCAACGGCATCGCAATCACATTCGCCGGTTCTTGCGGCTCGATGGCCACGCCATCGCGAAACGCGACAACTTTTCCAGAATTCGCGGCGACGCGTTCTCCCGGGACCACAATCCCGACAAGATTCAACGGATCCGCGGCGGAGATCGAGACAACGTCGCCGGATGCCTGCTGATTCCGTTGAGCGCGCAAAGAATCAACCGCCATGCTGAGCGCGAATTGCTCGCCGAGAAAACCGCTGACGAACCGGCCGCCGCGCACTTCGCCACGATCTTCCAGGCGCCGGAACGTAATCAGCAGTTCGCGCCACTTGGGAAGATTGGTTTCGCGCGAAAGAACTTCGCGAAACACCACGCCATAGCGCCGCAGCAACATCCAGCAGGTAGCTTCGAGCGCGCGATTGCGATCATGGTTTTCGCCGGAAAAAAGCAATGACCATCGGCCGGCGCTGTGGCGAGGACGCGAAGCGCGGCCGGCTGCGCCCTGACCCGCCCGGCGCTTCGGATCGATGAGGGCCCGCAGATTGTCGAAACCATCCGCAGTCAGCAAACCCGCAGCGACGAGTTCCCAGAGTGCGGCTTCGACTTCAGATTTTAATTTGCCGGTGCCGCGCACAATGTCCGCGAAAAAAGATGCGCCGCGCTGACGCACAAATTGCAGAACCGCCGCGCCATCCGTGCTGAGTCCGGTCACCTCGGCTTCACCGGTTTCACGATGCGGAATCATCCACTCCGCGTCTTCGCGAACAAAAAAAGTAATCGGCGCGACGCTCGTGGGAATGACGCGGCGTTTTGCGTCAGTGGATGAAAAAGCTTCGAGAGTGGCAGGATGCGGCGAGAGGCGGCCCCACCCGACGGCGCCCGTGAGACAGAGTTGATCGAGAATCGCCGGATCGTAATCGGCGACGCGGCGCTTCAGGATTTGCCGCTCCCAGGAATTCGCGGGAGCTTCAAATCCCTGCAACTGGCGAATCGCTTCCAGCGTGCCGCGCTCGCCGAGAAGCTGGGTGCTTGGCGCCACATGCTGCCAGCGCAGCAGCCAATTCATGAATTGCGCGGGAGTGACGGACTGAATTTGTTTGCGCAGCTGGCCCAGCGTCAAGCGATGAATGCGCGCAAGCACTCGGCGTTCGCACCATTCAGTCTCCTGCGAAACAGGATCGGTGAATTTGCCGCGGAGGACGACGCCACTCGCTTCGAGCCGCAGCAACGATTTTTCCAGTTCCGACGCCGAAAGAGAAAGAACGGTTGCAAGTTCGTTTGCGGCGACAGGGCCAGAGTGAGAAATCCACCCGGTGACGAGCGCGAGCAGCGCATCTGCTTTGTTTGAAACGGCGGGAATCTCGAAATCCGGCAAGGGCGAATCGAATTGCGCCGAAGGAAAGATCTGCATGAAGGAGCGCACGCGTTCGGCAGCGACCCAATAGATTTTTTCATTCTGTCGCGCGCGCAGGACCCGGCAATGTTGCGCCAATTCTTCGAAGTGAACGTTCCATACGGTCAGCGATTGCTGTACCCGGAAACTCAGCGAACCGCTCTTGCGACTCGCTATTCAGTTCGACAGACGGAAGCGCAATGAGCGTGAGCAGCGCGTCGTGAAGTTCTTCCGCGTCGCGCACATCGGGCCAGGCGTCGGCGCAGACTTCGGCGATGGCCGCGGGATCGAGGCGGCCAATTTCGCCGAGCACCGCTTCGGGAAGCATGCGGCGCATTTCGACAGCGCGAGCGCGGCGCTCCTCGAGAGGAGCGTCGTCGAGATAGGCGTAAGGATTCGCGTTCAGAATTTCGTGCGAAAACTGCGATGGCTGCGGCGTGTCCACAGCGATGCAGGTGATGCGGCCATCCGCGATGGCGTGAAGGACATGCTCGAGACCTTCGATGTCCAAAGCTTCGGTCAAGACATCTTTCATCACTTCGCGGATGAGAGGGTGGTTGGAAATGGTGATATCGCCTTCAATATTTTCCTGGCACGCTTGCGCTTCCGGAAAAACGGCGGCGAGCAAATCATCGGCGCGCATGCGCTGAATTTGCGGCGGGATTTTTTTGCCGCCGCGAAAACGCAGCAAGGCCAGCGCGCGACCGGCATCCCAGCGCCAGCGCGTTGTGAAAAACGGCGAAGTAAGCACCGCTTGTTCGAGGACAGAGCGCAGCGAATTTGGATGCAGGAAATGAAACACGTCGGCAAGCGGAAAGCTGTGCTGCTCGCTGAGAGAAATATTCAATCCGTTCTCGGTTGCCGCGGCCTGCAGTTCGAAATTGAACGAACGACAGAAGCGCTTGCGCAGCGCGAGTCCCCAGGCTTTGTTGATGCGGCCGCCAAACGGCGCATGAATGACAAGCTGCATTCCGCCGCTTTCGTCGAAGAAGCGCTCCGCGATAACGGTAGTTAGAGTTGGAACTGCGCCGAGCAATGCGCGCCCGGCAACGATGTGCTCGACAATCTGCTCGGCTCCAGGATCATCGACGCCGCATTCGAATTTGAGCCAGGTCACCGCTGCAGCGACCGAGCTTGAAGACTTCCCGTCCGAATCGCCAGGCACACGAGGAATGAGGTCACTGATTTTTTCGCGGAGGTCCGAGACGTGGGCGGACAACTCGTCGGTTCGTGCGGGAGCTTCACCGCGCCAAAACGGCACGGTCGGTGAAGCTCCTTGCGCGTCTTCCACCAGGACGCTGCCGGTGGAAGTCACTCGCCGAATGCGCCACGAAGTGTTTCCGAGAAGCATGACGTCGCCAGCCATGCTCTCGACCGCAAAATCTTCATCGACCGTGCCGACGACGATGGATTCGGGTTGCGCGACGACGGTGTACAGAGAATTTTCGGGAATGGCCCCGCCGCTGGTGATGGCGGCGAGGCGGCTGCCCCGGCGTCCACGCACCATGCCGTTGACGCGATCGCGATGCAGGTACGCGGCGTAACGTCCGCGGGCCGTGGCGATGCCCTCACTCAGCATTCCGATGATCTCGTCGAAGTCCGCGCGGGAGAGATCGCGATACGGATAGGCGCGGCGAACGCATTCGAATAATTCGCTCTCGTTCCAATCTTCGGCGGCGCACATGGCGACGATCTGTTGCGCGAGAATGTCGAGAGGCTGCTCGGGAATGGCGAGTTTGTCGAGGTCGCCCATTCGAATGGCGCGAACGAGCGCGGCGCATTCGAGCAGTTCATCGCGAGTGGTGGCAAAGATGCGGCCTTTCGGTATGGCGCCGCGCCAGTGGCCGGCGCGACCGATGCGCTGCAAGCCGACAGCGATAGAGCGAGGGGAGCCAATCTGGCAAACGAGATCGACGCTCCCGATATCGATGCCGAGTTCGAGCGAAGCGGTGGCGACAAGAGCGCGGATTTCTCCGGCTTTCAGTTTTCGCTCGGCGTTCAACCGCAGCTTGCGGGAAAGGCTGCCGTGATGCGTGGCGACAGCGTCTTGCCCTAAGCGTTCGCCGAGATGATGGGTCAGGCGTTCGGCAAGACGACGCGTGTTTACAAAAATGAGCGTGGAGCGATGCTGCGCAGCGAGCGCGGCGATGCGGTCGTAAACTTCGTCCCACATTTCGTTGGAGGCGACGGGACCGAGTTCGCTGGCAGGAACTTCGATGGCTAGATCCAGTTCACGCCGATGGCCAATTTGTACGATGACTGGATCGGGACGAGCCGTTCCACCGAGAAATTGCGCAACAAGTTCGATGGGCTTCTGCGTAGCGGAAAGACCGATGCGAGTGAGAGGTCTGCCGGCCAAATGGTCGAGACGCTCGAGGGAGAGAGCCAGGTGAGAGCCGCGCTTGTCGTCAGCCATGGCATGGATTTCGTCGACGATGATGGTGCCGGCGGTTTTCAGGACTTCGCGACTTTTCGCGGCGGTCAACAGAATATAGAGCGATTCCGGGGTGGTGACCAAAATATGCGGAGGACGCGAGAGCATCGCGCGGCGCTCGTGGAGCGAGAGTGTCACCGGTGCGCACCGCGGTGCGAATCTCCGGAAATAGAATGCCGCGCTGGCCTGCGAGTTGAAGAATTTCGCCGAGAGGAGTCTCCAGATTTTTCTGAATGTCGTTGCTCAGCGCCTTGAGGGGCGAAACATAGAGGACTTCGGTTTGGTCGGTCAGTTCCCCGCTGATCGCTTTGCGAACCAAGCGATCGATGCAAATGAGAAAAGCAGCCAGCGTTTTGCCTGAACCAGTGGGAGCGGAAATCAGAGTGGTTTGGCCAGACAGAATACTGGGCCAACCTTGTTCCTGCGGCTCGGTAGGCGTGCCAAAGCGCGAGACAAACCAATCGCGGACGAGCGGGTGGGCCCATTCCAAACTGGGGGAGACCGGCACTGGGGCCTCGGTGTGCATCGTTCAGAAGTAAATTATAGCGGAAACGATTCCTGGCCGCTGCCAACGTGTTTGCGCGTGGCCGCTTAGCCGCGGGAAAGGCCTAAAACGTCGCGCAACGCTTTTTGATCGGCGCCGGAACTGGCGAAATCGTCAAAGGTGCTTTTGGCGGCTTCGATGATGTGGCGTTTGATGAACGGCGCGCCTTCCCTGGCGCCCTGTTCACTACTTTTGATGCAGCACTCCCATTCGAGAATCGCCCAACCTGGAAAATCATACTGGGTCAGTTTTGAAAAAATGGTGGCGAAGTCGACCTGGCCGTCGCCGAGCGAACGAAAACGTCCGGCACGCTGCAGCCAGGGCTGATAGCCGCCATAGACACCTTGTTTGCCGGTGGGACGGAATTCCGCGTCTTTCACGTGGAACATCTTGAGGCGCGAGTGATAGAAATCGATGAATTGCAGATAGTCGAGCTGCTGCAAAACAAAATGGCTGGGGTCGTAGAGCATGTTGCACCGGGGATGCTGGCGGACACGCTCGAGAAACATTTCGAATGTCGCGCCGTCGTGGAGATCCTCTCCGGGATGAATTTCGTAGCAGAGATCGACGCCGGCTTCGTCAAAGGCGTTGAGAATGGGGAGCCAGCGCTTGGCAAGCTCGTCGAAAGCGGTTTCGACAAGACCGGCGGGACGCTGCGGCCAAGGATAGATGTAGGGCCAGGCGAGCGCGCCAGAAAATGTGACGTGGGCTTTCATGCCGAAATGCTTTGAAGCGCGCGCCGCGAAGAGCAACTGCTCGACGGCCCATGCTTGCCGGGCTTTGGAATTGCCGTGAACGGTCGCCGGAGCGAATCCATCAAACATCGCATCGTAGGCAGGGTGACAGGCAACGAGTTGTCCTTGCAGATGCGTGGAAAGATCGGAGATGACAAGCTTGTGCCTCGCAGCGACGGCGGCGATTTCGTCGCAGTAGGTTTTGCTTTCGGCGGCACGCTTCAGATCGAAGAGCCGAGCATCCCAGGAAGGGATTTGGACAGCGGCGTAGCCGAGGCTCGCGGCCCAGGCACAAATAGAGTCGAAGGAATTGAACGGCGCGGCATCTCCGGCGAACTGCGCCAGGAAGATGCCTGGGCCTTGCATCGTTTTCATTGGTCCGCTCCTATTGCGTTCAAGGGCATTCGACTTTCCACTCCCCGACGAAAAAGCTGTGGTTATGGCCGGGTGAGGATTTTAGCGTTAGTAAGGTGAATTCCGAAAAGATTATTGAAGGTGGAAGCGCGGAGCAGACTTGGGAAGGCAAAGAACTTGAGGATTCATGGAAGGGGCGGTGGTGTCGAGCAAGGAGGCCGCCGAGAGCTTCAAGTAACAGTAGGCAGCAAGGGCAATCTGCGCGCGCCAAAGCGCCGAATTGACACTATAATTCCAATCGACTAAATTGCGCCGCGGGTGGTTACCAATGACCCCGGACCCAGGTGTTTCCAAATGAGAGCACGAATCGCAGCGGTTCTTTCTGTTGTGATCTTGTTGGCAGCGTATGACGCGATGCCGACGCGAGCCGCTCAGCAGCATGCCGCTCCCATCAAAAAGAAGGGACTGCTCGATGCTCTGGGGACCGGCGGCCTGTCGGCAGCGGAACTCGTCGATTTGATCAACCAACGCGGCGTTAATTTCCGATTGGCCTACGACGACGAAGAAGAGTTGCGAAATGCGGGCGCGGCGCCGGTCGTTCTGGAAGCGATTCGAAAGCACTATCACAGCACGCCAATCTCGCAAGCAGACAAAACGAACGCGGCGAACCTGCTGAAGTCGTCACGAGCGCTGCTGGATGCGCACAACCCGGATAGCGCGCTGCCCGTCGTGGTTCAGGCGCTGGCGATGGACCAGGACGATGCGGAGGCGTTCGTCTTGCGCGGACGAATTTACCTGGCCACGTCGCAGCCGAAGAAAGCACAAGTGGACTTCAGCATCGCGCTGCAGATCAAGCCCGGGAATGCGGAGGCCAAGCAGCTTATGGCCACGGCGGAAAATCCGGGGAACGGCGAAGTGGCGCCGGCTTCGACAGGGATGAATATTCCGGCGCCGGGCCACCAGGGATTTTTGGGGTTCCGCTGGCGGGTGAGGAACGGGCAGTTATCCGTGGCGGGAGTGCTTCCGCTGGGGAGCGGAGCGCGAGGCGGAATCCAGGTTGGCGATGTGCTTCTCTCCGCCAACGGGATGAACATGAAAGATTTTGCAGATCAATTCGTTACTCCCTCGAAAATAACTCCGGGAATGAACGTGCGATTTCAAGTCCAGCGGCAAGGACAGCCATTGGAACTGCAGATGGTGGCGATGCCGCGGCCTGCCGTGGGAGACGAGGCGCTGAACTATTTTGGCCAGGTGATTCAGTTATTCCCCGGCAATCCGGAAGGATATTTGTACCGCGCCATCGTGTATGGGCAAGTCAAGAATTACAACGCGGCACTCGACGATTGGAACAATTTTATCCGGCTGGCTCCGGACGATCCCGTGGGCTATGGAGAACGAGCAAAGATAAAAACGGCGTTGGGCGATCAGGCTGGAGCTAAGGCCGATCAAGACGAAGTTGCCCGGCTGACGGCGCCGGCGAATAACACCGCGCCGCAAAATCAGCAGGCCGGAGTGCCCGGGAGGACTCCTCCGGGTGGCAATACTGCTCAGCCGGCTGGAGGTAACGCGGCGCCCACGGGGCCGTTTCCGCAGCGCTGGAGTCTTTTGCAGTACAACAAACTCTTTACGATGAGGATGGTCCGCAACCATCTCTACATGCAGAGCACGGACAATGTGATCGTTGCGGACGCAGAGCAAACCGCTGACAAAAAAGGGGGCGTGGTGTTTAAGGGGAAGTGGCGGCAGAAAAATGCGAACGGCACGTTCAGCACGTGGAACATGACATTAAAGACGGTCTCGCCGGAGCGCATTGACGGCACGGTGCTGACGCTCGTGTTCACGGGCGAGCCGGTCACTTTTATTCCGCAATGATCGTTTGAGTTGGAAACAGGAATCGCAGAGAAAACTCGCCGGCCGCTAGAACATGGCTTTTTTCAGGCCGCTGACCAGCCGCTCGGCGACTTTCTTTTCCCCACCGTGTACTTTGGTCAGATACAGCCCCTTATCGCCTGCTTCCCCGACCCACAGGTCCGCGGTGCCACGGACATCGGTGATCGTGACGCTGCCTTTGCGTTCGGTGGCAGTGCCTTTCATGATGGCGTCGGCATCCTCGACGCGAAGAACCACGAGGATGCGCCCGGGCATCTGGCGGGAAATTTCGGCTTTGATGTATTCATCGAGATCGTTTGGCATTTTCTCGATAAACAGTTTCTTTACATCGCGAATAGAAGCGATGTTCGAGGCAGTCGCAGGCGTGGGTGGCTTTTCTTTGTCCGCGGGAGGCGGAATCACTGGCGTCGTTGCAGGAGGAGCGGCCGGCGCGGTGGGAGGCGGCGAAGCGGGCGTTTGGGCAGCGCCGGTTGTGGGAGCCGCGGTTCCGGCGCTGTGGAGATTCGCGCGCACCGCAGCGAGCAGATCGGCATCGGCTCCCGCGGTCTTCAGTTCGGACTCCTTGTCCGAAGTAAGTTCAAAGTCCACGCCCCGGGTTTTTATGATTTGCGTGAGTTCGGCGTTGGTCAGACCGTGCGTCTTGAGCGAGTTGAGCAATCCTTTATAGGTAATAGGCTTGGAAGTCTGTGCCGCCGCGGCAGCCGCGGCGCAGAGAAGAAGCGCCAGCATCGCGCAAAGATAGCCCCGGTGGCGTCTCGATTGCATCACAGGATCACCGGGGGGCTGGATTTCACTGGTCGAGAGCCTTCAGTGCAGCGGAACGCTTGGAATTTTTGGTGCTGGGATCCTTGCCTTCGAGGGCGCGCAGAGCGGCCGCTCGCTTATCCGTCTGAGATCCTCTTCCCGTGGGAGAACTGAGCTTGCCGGCAGCGGATCCCTCCGCGCCGCTCGGACCAACTGGAATCGTAACCGCGGGCTGGCCTGTCAAAGCTGGATCCATCGGCTTCTGAGGTTCGCTCGGCTGCGATGCGGAGGGAGCCGCAACTTCCACGGCGGGAGCTGGCGTAGTTCCGCTGTTCGCTTCGTTGCTGGCGCGAACTCTCATAACGATCACAGCCACTAACAGCACCACTGCTAAAATTCCTGCGGCACCGAGGACCATCGCCATCGGGGGAATTTTCTGGGTTAGCTTGACTGGCGCCGCGGGGGCTTGCGACTGCCACGCGGCGGCAGCGGGCTCCTGCTGCGCCGGGGAGAAATTGCCTGCGGGCGCCTCCGATGTAGGAATCCGCGTGGGTTTTACGGCGATGGCCGGAGAGCGAGAGCCAGAAGCAGTCAGAGACGGAAGATCCGGCAAGGCTAAAGCAAATTCCTCGGCGGTTTGATAACGCTGCCCGGTCGACTTCGCCATGGCTTTCTGGACTACGGCGTCCCACTCCGCTGCGGAACCAACGGTAAGCAGGTCCGAGACAGGAGTGGGCTCCTGCTCGAGCTGGGCCTTGATTAACTCGAAATCCGTTTGCGCGGTAAAGGGCAGCCGGCCTGTGAGCATTTCGTAGAGCACTACGCCCGCGGAATACAAGTCCGAGCGAGGATCCGCTTCGTCACCACGGATACGCTCCGGCGCAATATATTCCAGAGTGCCTATAATGCGCCCGGTGCGCGTCATGCGTGACGAGCCAAGAACGCGCGCGATGCCGAAATCCGTAACCTTAACGCGTCCGTCTCCCGTCACCATGATGTTGGCGGGCTTGATGTCTCGATGAAGCACACCCATGCTGTGCGCATGCGAAAGACCATCGAGAGTTTGGCTCATAATGCGCGCGGCCATGCTCGGCTCGAGCCGGCCTGCGGTGCGAATGATTGATTCCAGGGGCTGGCCGCGAACGAACTCCATGGCCATGTAATAGTCTTCGCCTTCGAGGAAGAAATCGTAGAGGATCGCGATGTTTGGATGGTTGAGGCGTGCGAGCGTGACGGCTTCGCTGCGAAAGCGCTCGATCAGCTCAGGTTGCCGGGCCAGTTCGGCGCGCAGAACTTTCATCGCTACAGGCCGCTCGGTGAGAGTGTCGACGGCTTCATAAACCGCGCCCATCGCGCCGGAACCCAATTCGCGCTCAATACGATACTTCTGGACTCTCTTGCCGATCATTGCGCCACCTCGACTTGCCGGGTGTCTTTCAGCCCTTCCGGCTGGCCGTTGCTAGAGTATATCGCGACCACAGCCACCGTAATATTGTCATAACCGCCGCGCTCTTTGGCCATCTGGATCAGCTTGCGGCAGGCGTCCTTCGTGGAGGAGTCCTTCACCACGGCCATCATCTCGGAATCTTTCACAAGGTCATGCAAGCCGTCGGAACAGAGTAAAAAGGCATCGCCCGGCCTGACGTCCATGGGCTCAGGCCAGCGCATCATGGAGAACTCCGGCTTGGTTCCCATGGCCCGCAGGAGTACATTGCGATCTTCATGTTTCTCGGCTTCTTCGGCCGTCAACAACCCTTGCCGAACCAGATCGGCGACGGCCGTGTGGTCCTCCGAGAGCTGATAGATGCCGTCGCCTCTTATCAGATACAAGCGACTGTCGCCGACGTGCGCGGCCCATGCCTCGTTGTTGACGATGGCCAGCGCTGTACACGTCGTACCCATGCCCGCCATGGAAGCGTCGTCCTTGGCCAGCTTGAAGATGATTTTATGCGCCATGCGGAAAGCCTCGTCAAGAGCTTCGCCGGGAGTGCCCGTGGTCTCCTGATAGACTCTCACGATGGTCGTGACGGCTGTTTGGCTTGCCACTTCTCCGGCTTTATGTCCGCCCATGCCATCCGCGATCACGACGAGCAGGCCTCCGCTTTCGCTTCCGCCGTTGGCCGAGTGCACGATCGTTCCCGAATCCTGATTGATTTGCCGGTGGCAGCCGACATCGCTCAGGATGGCTGCTTCCTGCCCTTCGACCGGAGCAGGTACGGCTACTTCCTTCTTGCGCCATTTCGATAGCCAGGACAATCAGGGCTCTCCCACTCGATCCAAAGATTCGTTGTATTCCGCGCGCTCCGTCACGTTAAAGCTCACGTCTTTTGGTTTGTAACCCTCGCTGCGAAGCGAGAGCTTCACCTTATCTCCGACTTTCGCCTTCAAAAGAAAAGGCGTCGTGCCAACCAACTGTCCACCGCAAAAAACCTGGGCGGAAACTCCGACGGTTGAGAGCGTCACCGTTCTCACTTCTCCTGCTGGAGTCTCCGTCTCCGATGGCTCCACGCACGGCGATACACCCGGATCCGCAGTTGTGGGGCGAGACCACTGCACTACCACAACGACTACCAGTACGAGAGCGAGCACGCCGCCGGCAATCGCGCCTACCAAGCGCATCGACACGGGAGGCTTTGCGTCAACAAGCGGCTCAAATCGCGGCGCTGGCACCGGCGGCGGAGGCGGTTCTTTCCGTCCCTCCAGGGCATCAAGCGCGGCCAGCAATTCCCTTCCGGATGCGTAGCGCTTGCCGGGATCTTTCTGCAAGCACCGGTTGACGACTTTTTCAAATCCAGCGGGAAGAGGAGGATGCGTTGAGAGGTGCGCGGGCTTCGCGTTCAGGATTTGGGCATACAACTCCCTGGTATTGTCCGCTCGGAATGGCAACCTGCCGCTCAACATCTCGTACAGCATCACACCAAATTGCCAAACATCGGTTGCCGGCGAGACCGTCTGCCCATTTACCTGCTCCGGCGCAAGCATGCCAGGAGTGCCGATGACCACGCCTGTACTGGTTAGGTTTCTCGTGGACTGAAGACGAGCAATTCCAAAGTCCAGGATTTTTACGCGCCCATCGGAACTTATCTTGATGTTGTTGGTCTTGATGTCCCGGTGCAAGACGCCTTGCTCATGAAAATGCGCCACTACCGCCGCTATGGCTTGAGCAATTCGGAAAGCTTCCTGAGGGGGGAACGATCCTCGACGCTCCAGGATGCTGGCTATCGTTTGGCCGTCCACGTACTCCATCAAGATGCATGGCCGGCCGTGATATTCGTAAAACCCGAGATACTCCGCAACGCCTGGGTGGCGCAAGCTCGCTTGGATCTTCGCCTCGCTGTAAAACCGCTTGACGGTCGCGGGATCACTCTCGCCTGAGGTGAGTACCTTGACCGCAATGACCCGACCGAAATGTGTGTGTGTGGCCTTGTAGACCTCACCCATTCCGCCCGCACCAAGAAGTTCAGATACGCGATACTCGCCAATCAGAACATTCAAAAGCGAGGCCATAAAGCGGCATCCCCTTGCCCCGGAACTCTAGCCTACTTCGCCTCCATCGGTTTTACGGTCATCAACTCGAGTCCATAGCGAATGGGGATGGCTCCGCTGATCGACACATCGAGTGTTCTGCCGAGCGTGAAGATGGCGATGACGCGGCCTTTGTCGTCGAACACCGGGCCTCCGCTGTTGCCCGCGCCGGTGGAATTGATGGTCAGCTGGTAGTAGTCGCCTTGAAAAATCTTCGCCTGGTCAAACCCAGTGGCTCCGCGCAATACGCGGCCGATATTTCCGGCCGAGAGCGTCGGGTCGGGGATTTCTTTGACGGTCATCTGCTGGTTGAACACGTCGTGCGATGCGGCCACACCGTAGACTGGTTCGGACACTCCGGGATATCCAAGCGTTACCACCTGATCGCCGACCTTGATGGTGTCGTAGTTATCGTTCAAATCCGCTTTCTTGAGCGTTTGCGGAATATCGATCTTGATCATAGCCACGTCGTTGCGATCCGAAGTGCGCGCCAGCTTTGCCGGAATACGGATGCGGTTTTTCGCAAACGTCACGTCGAGGTAGTCGTTGCGCCCTTCAATCACTTTCCCTCGTGTCTGGAATTTCGGCATGCTTTGCAACGTCGCCAGGTTTTCGGAGGAAGTGGTGATGCGGCTGGCGTAAGCGGGCACCCAGGAAACGCTCTGGCGGATGTTGATGGGCGTCAACGTCAGATTCTTGCCGGTGTCGTCGACTCCAATCACCAGGCCGTACTGCTCAGGAAAGTGGTATTCCGTGAACCACGTCGCGGCTACGTGACGGTTGGTCAGAATATAGCCGTCGTTGCTGACGACGAATCCGCTTCCGCTATGTCGTCCTCCGATAGGCGCGTTGTCGTGAGCCTTATCGGCCGTCTTATCGTCGGTTGAGAGCCACGGCTCCGGCTTGCCTTCCACAGAGAAGAACGCCGGCAGGTAATCGTCGCCGCCGCGGAGAATCTCCGTATATTTGTTATCGGATCCAGGAACTTTCACACGGTTCGGGATGAGCACTTGATAAAGCTCTTTCCCCGAGTCCGTGTAAATCAGTTTCCAGCCGACCTCGATAAATACGGTGGCCTCGGTGTTGCCTGCGGCAATCGCTGCCGGGGCCATCGGGAGCCCTTCCCTAACTCTAGTGGCCAGCCCGCCTTCATCGACGGGTTTCGGGCGCGTTGCATAAAGCCACCAGGACACGCTCGCAATAATGACGATCAGCACCGCTGCGATGACGTACACCATCGTGCGGCTCTGCGATTTGGTTTGGCTAATCATCCGCTCGACGGTAGCTTTGCCGACCATCGCCTTTTCGGGTGGCGCTCCCGTTGGTGCCGCGGACGACGCAGTGGGCGCCTGGCGCGTGGGAGCCATCGCCGTGGGAGCCTCGCGTGTTGGAGCTAGTGTCGTGCCACCCATCGGCGCGTCGGAAAGGCGCGTCGGCTTCATCATGCTCGCGGGGCGCGGATCGAGGTCAAATTCAAATTGGGGTCCATCCGGACCCAGTTGAATCTGATCGCCACAATTCAGCTTGGTCGGCTCGAAAATGCGCTTCTTGTTGACCATGGTCCCGTTGCGGCTGCCTAGATCGGCAATCGTATATTCGGGAGCGTCGCTCACTTTCGTGATCTTGGCATGGCGCCGGCTCACCAAATCATCGTTAGGGTCAAATTTGATGTCGCAGGACGGGTCTCGCCCAATAATCAGTTCGCGCGACTGGTCCGCAGAGAAAGTCTCCGTCTGGCCACCTTTGAATTTGCTTCCGTTCTTGATAAGTACTCGAGATTCCACGTTAGTCTCCAGTGAGCGGGTTCAGGGACGCGTCGATGAGTGATGGACTTTTCCGTAGTATGCCGTGGGCTGCGCTCTGCGACACGACACAGAGATAGCTCACATCCGTGGGAAAACTATGCTGCACTTTGCGGCCGAGCGGACACCTTACGGGGCAAACCACCACGTTCATATGAGGCGGGATTCTGCTACATTCAGCTAGTTAGGTCAATCAGAATCAAGCACAGCACTGGTGTGGCGTATTCTTATTGCTCGTTCTTGTGGAGCTTGCTGTCACTTTTGGCTCGTGTAACGACGACGGTGCACCCCCTCCTCCATCGCCACCTCCAGGTGGAACTCCGCCTGGCACCTATACGATCACCAAAACCGCAAGGTCCGGTATCGACCAGCATTACGATGTGTCCGGGCCGGACCCCAGGGTTTATGGAGCGGGCGATGGGAATCGAAATCATCGCCACTTGGTTTTTCAAGGACTTACAAAGTAGGGCTCGTACTAATTTGGAAGGACTTGGTAGCCTCCGGAACCCTTACTGCCGCCTCGACGCCGCCTTGCTTCCCTAAAATATTTCTCACAACTTTGCGATTTGCTTCGCGTACTGCTCTCGGGACCGCTTGCGTGTAAATGTTCATCGTTGTTCGGATGTCCGCGTGGCGCAAAAGCGCCTGCTGAACCTTAATGTCCACTTCGTGCTCCCGCAACAGCGAAGAGTACGTGTGCCGAAACGTATGCCATCCAACGCGCCCAATGCCCGCCGCAATTCCTGCGGGCACTAAGTGATTCTCACGAATCTTGCTTGGCCAGAACGGATTTCCCGTGGCTGGATTCACAAACATCCATGGCGAATCGTAGTCCTTCGTTCTTTGTCGATGTTCCTTCAAAACGATGGCCAAGTCCGAATCCATAGGCAACGGCTTTGCGGAACCTTCTGTCTTGGTATCCGCGACTTCACCGATTACCCATGATCTCGCGATCAAAATCGTTGATCGATCCCAATCCACGTCATTCCATCTTAGGCCAGCGATCTCACTCACTCGCGGGCCTAAGAATAGAGCAACGAGCGCCATCGTTCTGTAGGGTTCCCGTAGCTTTTCTAGCAGCCGGTTGAACTCTTCGATGGTCAGAACCCTCGGAAGCCTGGTTCGTTTGGAACAACCTTTCACGCGAACCAGACTCATCGGATTCCGGTCATGCGGGATCAACTCCCATCGCATGGCCCAATCGAAAAGCATGTGCATCACCTCGCGAACATGGCCCTTGCTCCTGCCGGAAAGTGGCAACCCTTTGATCCACAATTCGACAGAGAGAGGTTTCACTTGCGCGACGGGACAATCTCCCCATTTGGGGCGGATCTGGCTCCTGATCCAACTCAAATAGGTGCACCGAGTGACTTTTCGCTCGGGCAGTGCCTCCAAGACATAACGATCTAGCACCGCACCGAACGAGATTTGCTCGGCAGCTACGGGGTCGTTCAATATTAGCCTCCGGCCCTCCGTAGCTTTCCAAGCCTCCACCTCGGTCATCTGGTCTACCGTTCCCAGAATCACCGAACGCGAACCACTGCTATCTCGATACTCCCAAACCCAGACATGCGGGCCAGTCTTGCGCGGTTTCTGGCGCACATATCCGAACTGGTACCTCCTGCGCTCAAACATTGGCATTCTCCTTTATGTTTGAGCCTCAAGGGTGGCGTGCCGAGTGTAATTCCATTCGCATCCAACAGTCCAGTTCACTCGTGTAAAAATACCAACGTCCAAAACGGAAATGCCCTGGCACCTTGCCAGCACGCGCCATGCGCTTGACAGTCCTCGGGTGAACTCTCACAAAGGCAGCCGCTTCCTCGCATGTCAAAGGCCGTTCAACAACTGAGCGTTTGCCATCCGCAGGCGACCCCGACGAGATCGTTCCGCTGTCTCCTCCCCCTGTGGCCCCTTTGTCCGGCTCTGTGAGTGACAATTCGAATGTTTCTTTGATTGGAGACACCGGTTCTTGCGCCCCTTTATCGTACTGCTCAGTCCCAAACAAGGGGTCGGACTGTAGGACCGAAGCATTCATTGCGCGGCGCGGGGCATGCTGTCTTGACGACGCTGTATTCTCGCGCACACCGAATTGTGTTGGACGGGTCTTCATGATCGTTACGTGGTCTTCGTGAGAGCCTCTCCTTGATTCTGTTGTGAATTCTGGCCGTTGGCGTGTTGGCCTAGCCAGGCTTTGAACTCGTCGTCGCGCTTGAACAGGACTTTCAGTGCCTCCGTGATGACGTAAGACGGAGTGGAATCGATGAACTCTGCATATTGGTCGAGCTGTGTTTTCACCGACTCCTCAACTCTTGCTTGGATCGTTACGGACTTTGGTTGTTTTGGTGGTGCCTTGATGATTGCCATGCTGTGCTTCTCTTCCTCCTATCTGGTTTGTCTTACGCTCTGCATTACGACTTGCATTCTCCGACTCTTGCACGCGGCCAAAACACGGTCACCGTTCTTCGGTGACGGGCGGGAGCGATCCCACGAACTTTTTGGGCGGCTGAGAGCCGAAAAAGTGGGGTCGCTCCCGCCCAATCTGGTGCTTTTTTCCGTGTCACTTTTCTCATTCTCGTGTTGTTTATTTCCTCCTTTTCCCGAGACATATGCGCATCACAGGGTGCAGAAGTTGGTGAAGACGAACCTG
This sequence comes from uncultured Acidobacteriota bacterium, assembly GCA_963718785.1. Lineage (GTDB taxonomy): Bacteria > Acidobacteriota > Terriglobia > Acidiferrales > UBA7541 > Acidiferrum. The sequence goes on from CAVQZW010000003.1 coordinate 482,323, forward strand.
CAGTAGGTAATTCCTACCTTCCGCACCTGCTTCGCCCCAATTCCCGCCGCGCGCCGAAAGAAGTTTCTGGTTGGGCTGGAGCGACCTCCGCCGTCTTTTGGGCACGGAACCGTGCGCAAAAGGGGGGTCGCTCCAGCCCAACACGGTGCCATTCCGCGGCCATCCTGCCCATTCCGTCCCGCACAACTTGCTCTCCTTTGGGGATTTGCTCGGTCGCCATGGTGAACGCGAAGGTGACGGATAGGGTGATCTGCGTCTTTCATGCACCCGTCACCTTCCAGCGCTGCAAATAGCGATCGAAGTTCCTCGAAATATTCGACTCCGACACTAGTGAGAGGGCCCGAAAATGGAAAAGCTCAATAAAAATGTTTCCCTCCAATCCGCTAGAACCTGTACCGAGTATCTGCATGGTAGAAAGTTCACCGAGCCCCCTCTACTTACTAGGGAACCTCCAGCCAGGGAAAAGTAAGAAAAAACCTTAATCCCCTGGAGGGATCACCGGCTGGAAGGGAACCGCCTTACACGGCCCCTACTTAATTGAGGAACATCCAAACGGGAAAAAGTAAGAAACTATTTTTATCCGTCGGAAAGGTCCCAACCTGGTGGTCAAATCTCAATCACAGCCCCCTACTGATATAAGGAACATCGAAAAAGGAAAAAGGGAGAAAAAATCTTGGTACCAGTACGTTTTTCTCGGAGTCGCCCGGGAAAACGAGGCCACAGACGAAGGGCAGGAAAGGGCGCTTGTAAAACCCATACCGTCCGAGCAACCGATGTAGACTCTCACAGTGGAATTAGTACAAAAGGCCGACTCTTTCACTTCCGAGGGCACGTCAATCAGGCAAGTAGAATAGCTTCCGGATGCCCGTCACTCGGGAGTGTCATTCGAACCACTCGGGCAGTCGCGCTGGCCCGTGCTCAACGCAGCTTGCTGGCAGCACTATTCTTTCCGGCACCCGAGAGCCGCCGTGAGAAACAATTACCAGAGTAAAAAGCATAAGTCCGATCACAACTTCGAAGTTGTCCTAGTGCAACAAGAGTTGTTGGTGCGGGTGCCGTTGCCGATGGCCGAGGTGTGGGCGGAGATGCAAGCGCAGGTGGAAGAGCTGACGAATTTCGAGTCGCTGACTATTCTGGGATCGCGAATCCGGAGTCTTGATGGGTTGGCACCACTGCTTGAACTATGCTCCCTACGGTCAGTTGACTTGGGAAAATTCCTGTCACCATGCGGTATCGAAAATCTTGTTCGATTGGGGTAGCTTGAAATCAGCACTTGTCGCAAAGTCAGCCCTATCGACGCAGTGTCGCCTCTGACAAAGCGGTTAGCCAATGTCACGGTTGACTTGGGTTATGAGGGTTCCTGTACAGAATGACGTCACGAGTCTGGCAGACTATCGAGGGAAGCCTATACGCCGAACCAATTCCTCGTATTTCGGGTCGGAACGGAAAGAATCGAAAGCCGGGTCGGTTCTTAGCCAATAGATGAGTGCCTGCGAGTGGGCCCGAAACGCCTTATCCAGCCAAACGAAGGCGTGTTCCCTGTCGCCCACGTGCGCATAGAGCGCGGCAAGATCGTAGGGTTCACCGGGCTTCTTCCTCCATTCCAAGCGTTGCCGCTCGAGATTCACGCGCCAATAGCCCGGAGGGCCGAAACTCTTGTAGGCGCTCCGAAGACGCTCGGCACTTTGCGCCGCGGCCTCTTTGGGTGCGCCGTAGAGAACAGCCGTCTCCTCCTGCAATGCAATCGCCTTGGAGAAGTCGCCTTTCCGTTCGTAGGCCATGTTCATGATCCATCGTGCGAGGCCGTTCTGGCGATCCATGTCCAGCAGTTTCCGCGCATCTTCGATCGCAGCGTCGTACTTGCGCCCCGTGACCAGGGGAACGAGCGCAAGCGCGTTGGCAACCGGAGAGAGCGGGTCCATTTGCTGGACCTTTTTCATCTCGGCGATGGATTCCTCGATGCGATTCCCCTGCGCGAGGTACATGCCGTACCAGAGGGGAGGCCACGAAGTGCTGGGGTGCAGCTCCAAGGAGCGACGAAATTCCGTTTCCGCTTCCGGAAAATTCCACTCATAAACATATTTAACCCAGGCCAAGGAACTATGCGCCTGGCTAAGACGCTCATCTATTTCGAGGGCCTTCATCGCTGACTGGCGGGCCTTGGGAAGTCCTTCCTGACTTGGAATTACGTTAGTCGCGGCCGCCCAGCAGTACGTCTCCGCCAAATCCGCATAAGCCTGGGCGTATCGCGGCTGCAATTCGATGGCGCGGCGGAAACTCACCACGGCCTTTTCGAAGCCATCGGCAGTTATTTGCGATGCGTAGTAGCGGCCCCGGACATAAGCGTCGTAGGCTTCCGGCTCGAAGGGCGGAGTGCTCGTCAAACGGGCTTGCTCTTCCGGAGTGAGAGAAACTCGGATCTCTCGTGCGATGGAGCGCGCAACCCGGTCTTGCAACGAGAACATGTCGGTTAGGTCTCCCTGGTAGCTGCCCGCCCAGAGATGTCGCTCCGGAGAAGCGCTAACCAACTGCGCGGTGACTCGCACGCGATTGCCGGATCGCAGGACCGTTCCTTCGACGATCGCATCCACATTGAGCTCTTTCGCAATTACGCTGAGCGGTTTGCGTGCACCTTTGTAGGGCGTCACGGAAGTGTGGGAAATAACGCGAAGTTCGCCAACTCTGGCCAGCTCAGTGATGAGCTGGTCCGTCATGCCATCCACGAAGTATTCCTGCTCGGGGTCCTTGGACAGGTTCTCCAGCGGGAGAACGGCGATCGCGTGAATTTCCACGGAGGGGGATCCGGCAAAGATGCGGGTGCGAAGCTTGCCAGCGTTAAGCCCGAGCAACACGGCCGCGATGCCGGCCAAACTCAGAGCACCGATGACCTTCCATGACTTTCTCGTTTTGGCGCGGCGTTCCTCGACGGCCTTGACGGCGCCAACCGGAGGTTGCGCACCGGAAGTTGACGGAGCTGACGCCGACACCTCCACACTCCCGATGAAGCGATACCCACGCCGGGGAATCGTCTCGATGAAATGCGGGCTCTCGGCGGAATCTCCCAAAACGTCCCTAAGGCGATTCACCGCTTTCTTCAGCGCCAAGTCGTAATCGACAAACGTGTTATCAGGCCAGAGGCGCTGCCGCAGTTCCTCTCGCGTAACGATTTCCTGGGGGCGTTCCAGCAACGCCTGCAACACTTGGAAGGGTTGGCCCGGGAGCTTTAGCCGCATTCCCGCTTTGCGGACCTCTTGAGAGACCAGGTCCACCTCAAAAACGCCGAACCGTACTACTCGAGACGGGCTGGGGCTGGTGGCAATGGCGGACTCCGATCAAAGGCGGGGATTACGTACAGGAAGTTTATCACAAATGGTCTTAGACGAAGCTATTCGTCAGGAAGAACCCGCGACCGTTAGGCCCGCAGATTCAATGGCTTCCGAAGGAACCAACAAACCACTCACAGGGTTCTTGATCCCGCCTCGGGATTGAGCGAATGTGCGCGACCAGCGGCAAGAGAGAACGGGCAAGCGATTCCGCCTTGCCGGCGTTCTCACACCGACAAAGGAGATCGTCATGATTGGAAAAATCACTCGCATCGCGTTATTTGCTTCGGTCGCAGTCCTGGTTTCCGCTCTGTTTGCCAGCAGTGGCGGCCATCCAGCCGCGAAAGCCCAGCCTCCTATGAATTCGGACCGCCACTGCAAATCCGTTGGCGGCAGTATCATCACCAATTTTGGCGCGGTCGATCCGAACACCACTCTGGGCCCGGCGACGGGAGATTTGGGCGGCGCGGTCGCTGCTACGTTGACGGCACCGCCGGCGGCAGGTCCGCTGGGCACGGTAATTTTCCACATCCAGCATCACTGGGTTACCAACTCGGGCGACAACATCTTTTTCGAACCGGCGATCGCTACGACGCAACCCATTTCGCAGACCTTGTTCGCGGTCATCACGTATCACGTGACGATTAGCGGCGGCACCGGGAAATTCGCCGGGGCTACGGGCGAACTGGACAACATCGGCGAAGCGGACTTGGTACGTGGCACGGCGTTCCGTTACTCTGGCCAAGTGTGTTTCGCCGACCCTGACTAGCCCTGGACATCTGTCCCTACCGAAAAAGCTATCCGGTACGAATGCCTTTGAAATCAGCGACATTGAGAGGATGAACATAGGGGCGCATCAGCCGGGCATTTGGGAAGTAACAATGTTACATGCCCTGTGATTGCCCGAAACAACAATTCACCAGGGACGCGATTTTGCCCCTCTCGCCCGGTTTTGCCGCAGGCGGTTGGAGTTTTCTGGCGAATCGTGAGCTCATTTGCCTCCTTTCTCGAATACTTACGTAAGGAGAGCCCGACCCGGCGAACTTTGCCGCGCATCCCTCTACGTCCGGCAGCAGGAGTGTATGGGTTTTAATGTGTCGCCAGCTCAGACCATCGTTTCGGCGATCTCGGAGGCAGCACCACTTAGCGTTACCCAAGCAGATGCCATACCAAGCCAGGTGGCGTTCATCGACCTGGTGCCGCGAGGAGAATGCTGTCAGAACGTCACGAATCATGTATCAAGATTGGCCGGCAACAGCCCGCGCGGTCGCCCTCGAAGACTAAGATGTGTCGAACTTGCGCACGGACATGGAATTAAGAAAGAACGGAGCAGCCACATGCGATTCGCAATAATGATTTTGACAGCTGCCGGAATAATTCTGCTCCTGGCGGGCAATGCAAGTGCGCAACAGCCGCCGTTTTGCCAGCCCTGGCTTAACCAAAGCTCCTGGTCGGGAACCATGAGTATCCAGGGGGCCGGCCAGGTCGTGGACAGCCAAGGCGACATTATAAAGGTGAACGAATCCGCGACGATGACCTTCACGACCGACAACTCCGCATTGGACTGCGCCGTCTCCTTGCTTTGGACCGCCAGTCCGGCTGCGGTGATGACCTACTCCGTGACCATAAACGACGAGATCGACATGCCGTGTGGAGATGGCCGGTTGTCGGGGACGACTTACCAGGTAACGAACGGCACTTCCATTGCCCGCGCACTGTTCTTGGTGATTGATCCGGTCGCAGGGACCTATAACCTGACGATGCCGCCGACCGCGGATAACGTGCATGAGGTGAGTACGCTGTGCGATGGAACGAAAGTTTCGGACTTTTTCCAGCAGGGCTGGGTGTACGGGCCGAACACGGATAGCAATAAAAATAGTTTTCAAATTACAAACGTGCCGCTCCCCGGGACTGGACTTACGCTATCTGGCATCCGAACTATTCAGGCACCTGCAAATGGTCTGGAATTATTCCTCGACCCCCCCATCTCGTGGACGGTGACGTGGAATCTGACGCCGAAAGCACGCAACCTCGACCTGACGGTTACCATCCCGACATTGGGACAATGGAGACCCGCGGGGGGAAAGACGGAGAAGGATATTGGAACCGACCCTGTAACTGGTTTGAGCACGCTTCAAATGAGCGCCCAACTGGTCGACAAGGATACTGGCGAACTGGTGCAGGCGGACAAAATCACGTTTTCACTTAAAGGTGTGTCCAGTGAGCCGGGCGTGTCGATGAATTGGCCGCCCGCAAGCGTTGCCACTACCGATCCCGATCTTAGCTTCGACAAACAAAATAATCCGTTGGCCACCCTCTCGAATAACGGCGCCACCGCTGATTTTGTTCCACCCGATGGGTCACCAGTGTCCGCGGTTCTTTCACCGCATGACTGGGGTGGATGGGCCACGCTGAATGTGTCGGCCATGGTAGGCGACCAAACCGTGACAGGACATCTTTCGACCGATTCCACCGTGACCGACATTCTTCTTCCCAAGCGGCAATCCAACTCTCACATCGCGGATATCTGGAAAACTCAGCATGGTGTTTCTCTGTCCACCGCCGACAGCGATGATTCGGAGACGGATCCCGTCGGCGAACCCGGTTGCATTGGCGATGGCTTAACCCTATATGAGGAATATCGCGGCTTCATGGAGAACGGCAAGCACATCGAAGGCGATCCTGCCACCAAGGACTTCTTCATTCAGAATTTCGTGGGCGGCGATGCCGAGCCCGGAATCTTTTTATTCACAGCGACAACCGGGTTGAACGTTCACAAAGATATTCAGCTGAACGAGATGGATACGACTGTGCGCCAAATTAACTTCAATCATGGGCAGGGGGCTCAGGAGGTTGCGCAGCATGGCGTGATTATCACCACCTGCCCTGACGTAAGTGGCGGTCTAACCGGTATCAGCGAATCCGGAGTCCATGGGCGTCCGGGTTTGACCATCCACATCTGCATGGAACCGCGCTCTGAGGCAACAGGTCGTACATCCAACCGGCTACTGGGCCCGGGCGAAACGCACAACGGTGTCATATCGGTATCCGACGCGCTCTCGCAGTTCGACATCGCCGTAGCGCACGAGTTGTCACACTCCGTCGGAGTCAACCACCACGGCGAAGGCGATCAAGGCAACACTCGTTTTACCTTGCTCGGGCCAAATGATCCACGAAACTCGACGGACCAACCCAATTTCTTCATGAATGGCCCCAACACGCTCGTTCATTTCTTGGACGAAGCAACTGGGGCAGACCGCGCCTCGGTCATGTGGGATAACCTTCTCAAGAACCTCGCGACTGTTTGTCCGGACGTGAGCGCTCTCTACTCACCATCCCTGTTTAGCACCAATTGCCAGGCCTTTGTGAACGGAGCAGTTCCGCTGTTCACCGATCTGGTCCTGTGGATCGGCTTCAAAAACGCCCAGCACAGTGGCAACGACCAATGCATGATGCGCTACTTTTTCGCGAACTCTTATCAAAAAACGGGCGATGCTACAACCTACTACATAACCACTTCTGGCACGGAACCGAGCGGTACCAACCTCTGTCCCACGCCAGCGGGGACCGGCATCAACGGTTCGGGCCACAGTCCGCAACCCCGATATTTTGATGCTACGGTCGGCGCCTGTCAGACCTGGGTTTGCGTCAACGACAATATTCCTCCTAAAGAGAACTGAGGCAGCCATGAAACGCATCCTCGTATTGTTTTTGCTCCTGGCGCTTCCGGTTGTCCTTCCGGCACAGCAAGCGGCTCCGGAACTCTCGCTTTCCATGAGTGGTGTAGGCACGAATCTCTACGCCGGTTGGCCCTTGATCGTAAACGTCACGATCATGAATTCAACGCGCCTCGCTCAGAACTCTGCTCCGCTGGTAATCGCGCCGCCAAACGCGCTCTGGACCGACACCATTACCTTTACCGTGCTCTCTGCATCCGGGCAAACGGTTCAATGGCCCCTAAAGTTAGTCGGCACGCCGGCTGATCCCTCACTCACCCTCATGAAGGGAAGTTACGTCCGCGCTTCCTGGCAAATATCGCCAACCGACTCCTCTGCTCTTCCAGCCGGCGACTATCTGCTTATCGCCACCGTTCAGGTAAGTGGTTCTACCGGATGGAACGGGGCCGTACAATCCTCACCTCTGAGCATTACCGTCGGTCCGGAACCGGCCCTTACTGATGCCCTACAAACTCAAAAAACATTCCGGTTCTCGGAATTTGCGTTCAACACGGACGATATCGTTACCGCTGTGACGGTCACCCAGCAGTTGCGGCTTGCTCAACCAGACAACGCAATCGCCGCCATAGTCGCTGCGAACGTACTGAATCTCGCCGGCTATACGGGGTTGGCGCTCTTGCAAGGGAGCGACGCCCTCAACACCTACTACCGAGTTAACCCGACCGCTCTCGAAGCGCCATCAACCTTGTTGGCCACGTATCAAGACCTCTTCGCCACCATGGCTACTCCGGGAACCGCGGCATCAACGTTTACATCTGCGTCCAGTTCCTCCCTCGTCTTCAGTTCCACGGATCAGGCTCTCACCCTCTCCGCAACCATCAGCGCGAGCGGCTCCGTGGACGGCGGCACCGTCACCTTCACTATCGCCGGTGTGGGTTCCTCAACCTCCAGTCCCGTAACCTCCGGCTCCGCCACGGCCGTTCTCACCGTCCCCGGCGGCACACACGCCGGCTCCTATCTCATCCAAGCTGTTTACAGCGGCACTTCCGCCTTCACCGGGAGCAGCGATTCAACGGCGTCGCTCACGATTGCCAGAGCTACCCCCGTCATTTCCTGGAACACTCCGACCGACATCGCTCCCGGTACTCCCCTCGGCCCCAACCAGCTCAATGCCACCGCGAATGTTCCCGGATCATTCCTATACAGCCCGCCCGCAGGAACCTTACTTGCGCCGGGCACGTCTCAGCCGCTCTCCGTGAGTTTCACGCCTGCCGATGCAATCGACTTCAACTCCGCGTCCGCCGCTGTCTCCATCAATGTGACCAAAGCGCAGCTGACCATCACCGCCAACAGCGTCTCGCGGCAATACGGGCAAGCCAATCCTCTGTTCACGGCTTCTTTCAGTGGATTTGTAAATGGAGACACCGCGTCGGTGCTTTCCGGCGCTCTCTCCTGCTCGAGCACTGCCGCGCCGCTTAGTCCGGTAAGTGGCGGCCCCTACCCCATCACTTGCTCTGGTTTGACCTCCACCAGTTACACAATTTCGTTTGTTTCGGGAACGCTCACGATCAACCCCGCTCCGCTCACCGTCGTGGCGAATAACACGTCGGTGCAGTACGGCCGAGTGATCCTGTTGAATGGAGCTTCATACTCAGGATTCGTGAACGGGGATACAGCTACAGCCCTTGCCGGAACATTGAATTGCACCACACCCGCAACGCCATCCAGTTCCGTGGGGACTTACACTATCGTTTGCTCTGGAGTTGCTTCGACAAACTACACGATCTCGTTCGCCCCAGGATTACTGACGATTACGCCGGCGCCGCTAACCATCACGGCCAACGACGCAGCGCGTGCCTACGGCGCAGCGAATCCCCCTCTCAACACCGTCACTGCCAGCGGCTTTGCGAATGGTGACACCCTTTCCTCACTAACTGGCACACTCGCCTGCACGACCGTTGCAACGCCAACCAGCCCTGCGGGCGCCTATCCAATTCTTTGCATGGGCCTCAGCTCGCCAAATTATTCGATCACCTATCTTCCGGGTACGCTGACGATCAAGTCGGATACGTTGACCGTGACGGCCATCAACGCCGTGCGGCAGTACGGTTCGGCGAATCCCTCGTTCGCGGCCTCTTTCGCCGGGTTTGTGAACGGCGATACGCCGGCATCGCTCGGTGGTTCGCTCGCCTGTGCCACCACAGCCACACCAGCAAGTTCTGTCAGCGGTGGTCCGTATCCCATCAACTGTTCCGGGCTGAATTCAGCCAGCTACGCCATCAACTACGTGCCCGGCGCGCTGACGATCTCGCCGGCACCCTTGGTCGTCGCTGCCAACGGCGCTTCGCGTCCCTACGGCGCCAATAATCCTGCTTTCACCGGCACGATCACTGGGCTGCTCAATTCGGATACGCTGGTTGCGACTTTCGCGACGTCCGCAACACCAGCAAGCCCCCTCGGTACTTATCCAATTCTGCCTGCGCTCGCCGCTGCCCCCAGCGTTCTCTCCAGTTACACGATTTCGCTTCTCAATGGGGCGCTCCAAATCGTTCCCGAAGGGACTTCGCTTTCTCTCGCGATCTCACCTGCTTCGATTGGAGTGAACCAGTCATCTACGGTCACCATCACCTTGACGGCGCCCGATATGGTGATCCCCATCGATCCCACGGTCCTCGCTGCTGTCACTCTGAGTTCGCCAGTCAGCACCGATGTTTTGACAGACAATGGTGTGTGCACACCGCTGCCGGGCGCGGCGCCCGGGGTAGCCGCCTGCTCAATCACCGTTACGCCTGTCGAACCCAACGGCCGCACACTCACGGCCAGCTTTCCCGGAACGCCCGCGCTCGCTGCGAGCACGGCTTCCGCAAGCTTGATGGTCACCACTCCCGTAACTGGAATAACGAGCTGCATCGCGTCGGATTTCCGGAATATTCCGGTACGCGGAGGAGACTATCTCTGGTTCAACAGCATATTTCGCGTGCGCAATGTTCGCAGGGAGAAGATCACTCTGTCTTTCTCGCAATCCACCGTGGATTTCCATTACTTGGATGCCAGCAATCAAATTGTCTCGGTACATCAGTCCGTACCGGACGCCAAGGTCATCGTCGATCCGAGCGTTAGAGTTGCGTCTAACAGCTTCGATGCAGCACACAACATTTGGATCACTTCCATTCCCTTCGACACCGACGACAACGCATTCCTCTCCGGTTTCCCCTGGCAGGTTCCGGCCGGCGGCATTCCCGGCGACATCCAACCGGTCACCTGGTGCGGCACCTTCAGTACCGATAAGGCAGGAGTCGAGGTCGGCTGGCGCTGGGCGGCGGCAGCTTATTCCCACTTCAGCAACCAAAACGGCTCGCTTGGCGCAAAAGCGATGGACGGTGATCGCGACTATCCGGCCCGCGATCAGGATCCCGCCGCGACGCCGGAAAACTTCAAGCGCTTCGTGATTCCCGGTGCGCGCGGTTTTGGCGGCGTCAATTACACCGGAACATACAGTCGCAGCAAGGAAATTGACTGAATTGCTCCACGGCACCTTGTGTTAGTGCTTCCCTACACGTCTCGTGTGAAGTGTTCAGCGGCCAGCACGTCTGCCTTCTAAGTAGACAGGTGCCGGTTCAAATCCTCCGGGTTATTGCTTCCCATTTTCGCTGAGCGAAGCGATGAAACGTCGGTGCCAATCCGTCCGCGATTTGGTTCGGAAATTCCGACGGTCGGAATACGTGGGTCCGATCAGGGTCCCATAAGTTGCGGCGAAGGGTCCTTTAGTATCCTAAAGACGGGCTGTCAGCACTGTTAAGTTTCATTGAGTTCCGACCAACTGCCACTCTGTCACAGCAGCAGCCAGAATTCAGCGAATTACGGAATTGTGTTTCGGGCGTTTCGCGCGAGCTAGCGGTGCCACCCTCGAAGCTCGTTTTGCTCTTTAATGCCGCCTTTTGCCGCCGCGACCAATCGCTAAGTTATTAGAGGGAAACAAGGTTTATGGAGCGGGCGATGGGAATCGAACCCACGTCCGAAGCTTGGGAAGCTTCTATACTGCCATTGTACGACGCCCGCTCAAATTGTTAAGTTAGCAAATCATTTTAGGCTCCGCAAGAGGTCGCGTCGCGAATATATTAAATGTTTGCGTGGCCTGCGCTATCATTGGCAGCCTATTTCCCGGACTTCCAGTTGAGGGAGTTCGCCATGAAGAAGTATACGAAGCAGCCGAAGAAGCGCCTTTGCAAGGGAGTTTCCCAGCAACAGGTGGCTTGCGAAGCACCCGCTCAGCGGCGTTGCACTCAGTGCGCCTTGTGGTTTTGCAGGATTCATTTCCAGGATCCTGATTGGCACCACTGCGCTCCCGATCAGGGCACCGGCTGATTTCTCCGTGTAGTCCGACAACGCCGGGCCGTTGGCGATTGCACAGCAGCAGCCGCGCGATTTCTTGACGGCGGAGCGTGCCTCCGTTAGCGTCAAAGAGTAGGTAGTGGCTTGCGACTTCGTGGCGCGTGGTGCGTGCGCTCACCCTAGGCGGGAGAATCTTGTGTCTAATGCCATCATCACGTTGACTACAGATTATGGAACCGATGACCATCTCGTCGGGACCCTGAAGGGAGTCATCCTCAAGATCAATCCCGAAGTGACCATCGTTGATATCACGCATCATGTGACGCCTTTTGATTTGCTCGACGGCGCTCTGGCCATCGGCGCAGCCTATGAGTACTTTCCGCCCAAGACCATTCACATCGTGGTTGTCGATCCGGGGGTTGGAACGGAGCGCAGGCCTCTCTTGGTGAGCGGACAGAATCAGTATTTTATCGCCCCAGACAACGGTGTCCTATCGCTTGTTTACGAACGCGAGCAAAACGTGGTGGTCCGCCATGCCACAGCGGAACACTATTTTCTCCAGCCGCTCAGCAAAACGTTTCACGGCCGCGATGTGTTTGCACCGGTAGCGGCGTGGCTCTCCAAAGGCTGGCAAACCGCCAGCATGGGCGAAGAGATTCACGATTACAAAAAGATGGCTCTTCCACGGCCGAAACCAGGTGCTGGTGGTCTCAAAGGATTGGTCCTCAAAATCGATGCCTTTGGAAACCTGGTAACCAATTTTCGCGCGGAAGATTTGTCCGCCGAAACACAAAACGGCGGCGGCTTGAAAATGCAGGTAGGAACTCACGCTGTCAATCGCCTGGTGGATACGTTTGCCCGCGGCAACGGCGGCGAAGCAGTCGCCTACTTTGGTTCCAGCGGATATTTGGAAATCGCCATCAACAAGGGCAACGCTTCGCGTACTTTGAGTATTGGACGCGGAGCGCCCGTTATTCTTTCCGAGAAGTAGATTTGCATCGAAAAAAGTGGCCGCGGGCATCGGCTGGACAACCGCCATAAGTTTCGAATGAAGAGTCCCTAGGCAGCGACTGGGCTCGGTTGCTTCTGCCTTTGCCAGTAACCCAATGCTGCGAATAAGAGGACGGCAGGCACGCCGGTCAGTCCGCAAGCGATAAAGAAAATCCCATAACCGTGAATGAGGCCGTGCGTGTGGCCCAGGTTTTGGACTATGGCACCGGAAAATCCCTTCAAGATCTTTCCCAGCCACGCATAAGTTGAACTCAAAAGCGCATACTGCGTGGCGGTATATCCCAAACTCGTGAGACTCGACATGTAAGCAACCAGCGCAACGCCGGCGAAGGCGAAGCTGAAATTGTCACCTGCCATGACGCACGCGAAGAGACGAATGCTCATGCCCCAGAAAGCGAGAGTCGCAAATGCGGCAGTCGCAGCTGCCTGTAAAATACCCCCGATGATGAGAGCGCGCATGTAGCCAAGCTTTAATGAGCAGAATCCGCCGGCTGCGATTCCACAAAACGTGGCAATGAGCCCGATGGAGCCGCGTATCGCCCCGACGGTTGGCTTCGCTAGACCGAGATCGATGTAGTAAGGATTCGCCATCGGCCCCATCATGAAGTCCGGCAACCGGTAGAGGCTGATGGCCGCCAACATTACCAGTGCAAGCCAGCCATGCGCTCGGAAGAAAGCAATGAACGGTCCAACGATGGCGTCCAAGAAGCCACGAGGCGTCCAGAGTTGCCCTGCGCGTTCTCTTTCACCCATCGCCGCATTCGCGCGCTCGGGTTCTTTCGCAAACCAAACGGCCAGGATTCCGATAGCCATGCCAGCGCCGTAGATACCGTAGGACATCCGCCAGCCCACGGCCGCCGCCACAATCAGAATGAGGGAATCCGTAGCCAGGAGAGCCAGCCGGTAACTGAACTGGTAGGCAGAGGCGAGGAGGCCTTGTTCATCTCCGTCGTCTGCCGATTCTATTCTCCACGCATCAACCACAATGTCTTGTGTCGCTGCCGCAAAAGCTACGATGAGCGCAAATGCGCCCAGACGGCCGAGGCCGGCTGTCGTGCCTGTTCCGCCCATGGCAATGAGCGCCACGCCGACAACGATCTGAGAGAACATCATCCATCCGCGCCGGTGTCCAAGCCGTTTAAATAGCGGCAAGTCGACGCGATCCATCAATGGCGCCCAGAGAAATTTCAGCGAATAGGCGATGCCCACCCAGGAAAGAAAGCCGATCGCAGTCAGGGAGGTATGTTCATCACGCAGCCAGTAGCCGAACGTATTGCCAACCAAATAAAAGGGTAGGCCAGAAGAAAACCCAAGCAACAGCATTGCTAGCGTTTTAGGTCGCAGGTAATCGGCGATCCGATGCTTGTGCGGATTCACGCATTCATTTTCTACCGACTTCTACGGTCCTTAACGCTCATGCCACCGAACCTTGTCCATCCTGACACTCTACCTAGTGCGAGCAATCAGGTGCGCTGGAGAAAATGGCACACGATTCGCCGGTCTTGTCTAGGAATCCGTTGCGGCAACTTTCGTTTTATTCGCGGTTTTCTCAAGACTGGTTTGCAGTTCCAGCGCTTGTGCTTCTTCAGGGGCCGGACGGACACGCTGAATTTTTACCCGGGCGACACGCCTGCCGTCCATTTCGACGACGGTGAAGCGAAACTGGCCGAACTCGAAATTTTCTCCGCCGCGCGGAATGAATCCCAGCTGATCCAGGACGAAACCGCCGACGGTCGCGTACGCGGGATCCTCCGGCAAGGTGATGTTGTACTGTGCATCCAAGTCCCGCACGTTTAACGCGGCATCAAAAATAACGGCACCGTCGGCGAGGGTCAGCGGACGTTCCACCACGTCGAACTCGTCGTGAATTTCCCCGACCACCTGTTCCATGATGTCTTCCAGAGTCACGAGGCCCAAAATGCTGCCAAACTCGTCGACGACCATGGACATTCCGATGTGCCTCGTGCGCAGATCCTGGAGCAGTTCGCTAGCGGGTTTGGTCTCCGGCACGATGAGCACCTCGCGCAACACACGACGTAGATCAAATGGCGGAGGCGGCAGATTTTCTTCCAGACGGCGCTCGCGATCCAGCAAAATCCACAGCATATCTTTGATGTGAACGAAGCCAAGGATGTGATCGTGTGAACCGCGATACACGGGAATACGCGAGCGCTGCGAGGTGGCAAACACGCGCATGACCTCGTCCATCGTGGCTTCCACGGGAAGCGTGTGCATATCAGGCCGCGGCACCATGATCTCGCGCACCTGAACCTGCCCCAGTTCGATGGCGCTCACGATGAATTTTTCTTCGCCCGGGGCAATCAAGCCACGTTCACGCGCCTGTTGAATCTGGATTTGCAACTCTTCGGTGGAGTGCGCTGCCCCGTGGCTTTGGGGCGATGAGACTCCCATAGCTTTTACGATGACACCCGACATGCCATCGAGCAGATCAATGGCCCACCGAAAGGTATGCAGAAACCACTGGAACGGCAGGGCAATAAGGAGCGCGACGCGTTCCGCCTTCGCGAGGCTCACCGTCTTTGGCACCAATTCGCCAAGGACAACGTGCATCGCGCTCAGCAACGCAAACGCACAAGCTAAGGCCACGGCATGGGCGACGAACGCTGTGCGCGTGCCTTGCGTGCCGTGCCAGATTTGCTGGAGTGCCGTTGCAAAGGTAGCTTCGCCGAGAGCACCGATGGCCAAGCTGGTTAAGGTGATTCCGACTTGCACGCCAGAAACGACTCGATGAAGATCCGCCAGCAGTCGTTCGACGACACGGGCACGCATGTCGCCCTTGGCTACCAGCTGGCGAACGCGGGAAAGCCGCACGGCCACAAGGGAAAACTCAGCGGCTGCGAAAAAGCCATTGAGAGCGACGAGCGCGAGCACACCGATCAACCGCACGGCAAACATGGTTTCTCAGTTGTCCCCTAGCTGCATTGTATCAGCGCGCGCCCACTACTCGGGACGCGCTTGCCTTCTCTACACACGCGTAATGGTGACAAAGATGTCTTCTCCGCTGAGCGCCAACTTAACTCCCCCGTTCTGCGCCGGGCTCTTTTCCAGCCGCTCGGCGAGCAGTTCGTTGCGAAGGAACGACTCGTGCGCGGTGATCGCTTCCGAAATACGCGGCGAAGCGGAGTAACTGACAACGATTCGGTCGGAAATGTCGAGGTTCAGAGCCTTGCGCTGGTCCTGCAACATGCGGTTGAAGTCTCTCGCCAACCCTTCCTGCAAAAGTTCCGGCGTCAGCGTTGTGTCCAGCGCGAGGAAAGTTCCCTGCTCGAGGCTGCACTTCAAATTCTCCGGGCCCTCAAAGAAAATGACGATTTCTTCAGGCGCAAGTTCGAACATCTGATCGGCCAGCTGAATCGGAAATGCACCACCCTTTAGCACTTCGCCCGGCTCTGCCTTTTCCAGAGCCTCACCGATTGCCTTTAGATATCTGCCCGCTCGCGGGCCGATCTTCTTGGCGTCGGGCTTGAGGCGAACCTTTACGAGCGCTTTTTCATCATCGATCAAGACGAGTTGCTTAAGATTGGTCTCTTCCAGAATCTGAGCGACGTAGTCGGCATTTCCCAGAACGAGCCGGTCCGCCGCATCCTTCGGGCGGACATAGAGCGTGCTTAGAGGCTGGCGAATTTTCACTTTGCTCTGCGTGCGCAGTCCCAGGGCCAGATTCTTGATCCGAATCACCGCTTCGATGCTGTGCTCCAGCGCTTCGTCAACCAAGGCAGGATCGACCTGGGGATACTTCGTCAAGTGAACAGACTCGGGCGCCGCGGGATCGACCGAGCGAACGAGATTTTGATAGATGTCTTCCGTTAAAAAAGGAAGCGATGGCGCCATTACGCGAGTAACGGTGGTCAGCACGGCATAAAGAGTTTGGTAGGCGTCCACCTCACTCTTCCAAAAACGACGCCGCGAGCGCCGCAAATACCAGTTCGAGAACTCCTCGTCAAAAGCCTGGAACGCTTCGATGAGTTTGTAGTGCTCGAAGTTTTGGAACGCGCTGTTCGCCTCTGCCACCAGACGCTGCAGCTTGCTCAATACCCATCGATCTAATTCATTGGTGACCGGAAGGGCCGCTCCCCCCGGCTTCCACTCGTCCGCTCCGGCGTACATCACGAAAAAACTGTAACAATTCCAAAAGGTCAGCAGTTTGCGGCGCGCGTCGCCATCGATCGTCTGGCCTACGTTGCCAGTAGGATGAAGGTCGGGAAAGTTTAGATTCTGCGCGGTCTTCTGTTCCGTATAGATGTAGCGCATCACTTCGGCGCCCAGCGCTTCAGCCGCTTCATCGAACGCGATCGAGTTGCCCTTGGACTTGTGCATCTCCTCGCCGCGTGCATCGCGAACCAGCGCATGGCCCAGCAGCGCCTCGAAGGGAGCGCGTCCATCGATCATTGCGCTCATCGCCAGCATGGAATAGAACCAGTTGCGGAATTGCCCCGGAAAACTTTCAAGAACTAGATCCGCGGGAAACCATTTCTCCCAGTAAGCTTTGTCGGTCGAATAACCCATCGTGCTGAACGGAACAATTCCCGCGTCCAGCCAAGGATTGCCCACATCCTCGATGCGCTGGGCCAAACTGCCGCACTTCTCGCAGCGAATCTTCACCGCGTCGATATAAGGCCGGTGGGGCGAATTTCCTTCAAACACGTCCCAGCCTTCAACCGCCTTTTCCTGCAACTCTTCTTTACTCCCGATCACCACAAAGTGGCTGCACTCGCCGCAAACCCAGATCGGGAGGGCGAGTCCCCAAAAGCGCTTCTTGGAGATCATCCAATCGCTCATATTGCGAAGCCAGTCTTGCTCGCGCGCTTCGCCTTCCGCAGGAATCCACTTGATGGTCGGGACGACGTTCTGAATGCGATCGCGCCAATCCATGCGAATGAACCACTCGTCGACTGGGCGGAACACCAGTTCTTCTTTGCAGCGCCAGCAGTGCGGGTACACGTGCGGATATTTCTCGCGGGCCACGAGCATGCCGCTCGCCTTCAACGCAGCGATCACATCGTCCGCTACTTCATTCGCATTGCGATTCGTGAATGGTCCGAAGCCATCGATGAAAACCGAACTGTCGTCCAAGGGCGCGACGAACGGAAGCCCATTCTCTTTGCCAAGCTGCTGGTCTTCCGCGCCGCAACCCGGCGCAATGTGCACAAGACCAGTTCCCTCAGCCTCACTGATCTCTTTCCAGGCAATCACGCGATGCGCTTCCGCGGCGCTCTTCCCGCCGCCGGTCTCTCCATATGGAAAAACGCCGCCCGGTGTTTTCTGTGCCGGAAGCTCGTCAAACGGCCCTTGATAGGTCAGGCCAATCAAATCCTTGCCCGGAAGTTCTTCGACGACTTCGACCCCGCCGCTTCCTTTCAGTATCGTGCGGATGGATGGTAGCTTGTGCGTTTCGTGCTTCCCTTCCACTTGCAGGTCTTGCACGCGATCGTGCTCAAAATTCCCTTTCGCCACGTAATAGAACCAGTCGCCGTGCTTGACCTTCAGATAGGTCATCTCCGGATTCACAGCCACGGCAACGTTAGAAGTCAGCGTCCACGGCGTCGTCGTCCAAATCAGAAGCGCCGTTTTCTCCTGGCCTTTAATCGAGAAGCGCACAAACACCGAAGTATGCGTCGTGATCCGGCGCCCTTCCGCCACTTCCATTTGCGACAGGCCAGTCCCGCACCGTCCGCACCATGGCATCACATCATGCCCGCGGTAAATGAAGCCTTCCGAATGGCATTTTTTCAAAAACGACCAAATCGTGTAATTGTTTTCATCCGAAAACGTGAAGTAGCTCCCGCCGTATGCCGCGCTCCCCAGCTTGCGCACAATCTCGCTGGCCCGCGCCGTCTCCGTCTCCCCGCTCGGCAGCTTCGCCGTTACCACGCGATCGCCGTCGGCCATCGCGTCGCGTAACGCAATCAAAACCTTGGGATCATCCCAATCGCACCAATACCCCAGCCGAATCGACTGCTCCGTCTGCCGCGCCGCAAACGTCAACACGCGTTCCTTGCACGCGCGTACAAATTTCTCAATTCCGAACTCGCGAATTTCGCGTTTCGTCTTGAGCCCCATGCTCTTTTCGACTTCCACTTCCACCCAAAGTCCCTGGCAGTCGAACCCATTCTGATAACGCAGCTCGCAGCCGCGCATTGCGTTGTAGCGCTGGTACATATCCTTCAGCGAGCGACCCCAAGCGTGGTGTACGCCCATGGGATTATTCGCGGTAATCGGGCCATCGAGGAAGGACCATCGCGGACCGCCCGCATTCTTTCTGCGCAGCTTCTGAAAAATCCCGTTCTCTTCCCAGAAGCGCAGAATTTCGCGCTCCATCGTAGGGAAATCGGGCACTCGTGGCACTGGTTTGTACATGCTCATAGTTGTATCCAAATAGATTATCACAGCGCGCAAACACCCTCGCGCTTCCTGATAGCAAGTCCACTTGACAGAACGCGGCGCCCTGACGACGATAGCCAAGTGTCAAACACAATCCAGTGCGCCACGCATGGCGAGAGTCAGAAAGCTTTCGTATGCACTCACCTACTCGGAGAAAGTTCAGGGATTGGATTCAATAGGTCCGACCCTAGTCCTGACAATCCCTTCCCTGATGCCTGGTGTGACAATTGCGAATTGATTCGGGCTGTGCACGATGGCTGGAACGAGCAATCAGAGAAACTTGCCAAGATTTCGCTACTCTGCTCGGGCTGTTACGAACGCGCTCGCTTACGCAATTTGAGAACATCAGTAACGCTCGATGACCTGGGCGACCTGCGATGGAAGTGTGGCACCTGCGATGAATGGCACTCCGGACCCTGCCTTGATTTTAGTTATACGGCCCCCTACTACTGGAGCCAGGATCACGAAAAGGCGGTGGCTCGCTTTAAACTCCTTCCAAAATGGAGCAAGAATCATCGAAAGACCTTCTTAGACGAAGACTTTTGCTCAATCAACGACGATGACTTCTTCATCCGTGGAATCATCCATCTCCCTATAATTGGTGCTGCCGAGACTTTTCGATGGGGCGTGTGGGGCTCATTGAGTCGGGAGAATTTCGAAACCTTATTGAGGAGACATGAAGATCCAAAGCGCAGCGATCTTCCGGCCATGTTTTCCTGGCTAAGCACTCAGATTCCCGAGTACCCGGAGACTCTGAACCTCAAAATGTATGCGCATATTCAACCGCCTGGCTTTCGCCCTCAGTTCAGGTTGGAACAAACGGATCACCCACTTTCGAAGGAATACTACCAGGGTATCAGCGCGCAACGCGTCAAAGAAATCATGACCGCGCGGCTTAGCAAAAACGATTAAAACGAGGCTTGGCTGATTGGCGCGATGAGCGGAAGCTGTACCTCTTCATGTCAGGTTGCGCGATCCCATACCCTCCACTAAACTCAAGTTTTACCCCCAGCGGCCTGGAGACTGCTTGCGAACCATCCTTCGGTATCTCATCTGGACAGGTCTGATTCTTGTTCTCATCGCAGGCGCCGTCTCTTGGTACTTTATTTATAGGCCCCTGCCTCAACTCGATGGCTCCATTTCCCTGCCTGGGCTCCAGAAAGAAGTCACTGTCGAGCGCGACAACTGGGGAGTCCCCCACATTCGCGCCGCCTCGCTGGTGGATGCCGTCGAAGCGCAGGGCTACGTCATGGCCCAGGATCGGCTGTGGCAACTGGATTTGATGCGCAGGGCCTCCCGCGGCCAGCTTTCAGAAATTGTGGGGCCGCTTGCCCTCAAGTCCGACAAGCAATTCCGCACCTTCGGCTTCACCCGTGCAGCTGAACGAGATTTCGCCGCGATGGATAAAGACTCGCGCGCGCTGATGGAGGCCTACGCACGCGGCGTCAACGTCTTCATCGAGCAGCATCAAAACAACTTGCCGCTGGAATTCTCACTGCTCAAGTACAAGCCCCAGCGCTGGCAGCCCACCGATTCCCTCGTCATTGCCGGCTACATGTACCAAACGCTGACCGACACATGGGAACGCGAGTTGGACCGTGCCAAAGTGGAAGCCCGCGTCGATGCGGACAATTCCAAAGACTTGTTTGGGGTAGACGCCCCGATGGACCATTTTGTCGTCGGCGATCCAGATATCCCGAACGACGGCTCGCAAGCTTCACGCGTCGACCCTGACGATGAAGACGATGACGATGACATGCCCACAGACGATGTCCTGAAGGCCTCGGCCCACCCCACCGGCAGTGTCCGAACGCCAGAGACTTACGCCGATCTTACTTCCGCACTTTGGCCCTCCGTCGCTGGCTACCTCGAAGAAACACAAAGCGAAATTCGCAAAGGCCTGGGCAGCAACAACTGGGTCGTCAGCGGGGCACACACAGCTACGGGGAAACCTCTCCTAGCCAACGACACACATCTTGAGCTCTCCATTCCGCCGATTTGGTATGAGATCCATCTTAGTGCGCCAGGATTCAACGCCAAGGGATTCACGCTCCCCGGCGCGCCGCTCATCGTCATCGGCCACAACGACCACATTGCCTGGGGCTTCACCAACAATGGCGCGGATGTGCAGGACCTCTACATCGAAAAATTTAATCCTGCCGCACCCGACGAATATCAAGTGAACGGGAAATGGATGAAGGCCCAGATTTTTGACGAGGCTATCCACGTCAAAGGCCAGGCCGACGAGCATTTGAAAGTCGTCGTCACGCGGCACGGCCCGATCGTTCATCAAGAAGGGGACAAGGATTACGCATTGCGCTGGACCGCACTTGAACCCGGCGGCCTCGGCAACACTTACAACTGGCTATCGAAAGCGAAAGACTGGCACGAATTTCGAGAAATCATGAAAAGCGTTTGGGGTCCGGGCCAAAATGCTGTTTACGCCGACACCGAAGGCAATATTGGCTACATCATGGCCGCGCGCGTCCCTTTGCGAAAAAAAGGCCACGGGGAAATCCCGGTCCCCGGCGAAACGGATGAGTACGAGTGGACCGGCTACATTCCTTTCGAACAACTCCCCCAGGCGCTCAACCCCGAAAGCGGCCTTATCGTCACCGCCAACGCCCGCGTCGTCGGCCCCAATTACAAGCCGTATCTCACGGACCGATGGGAAGAACCCTACCGAACCGCCCGCATCTACGATCTCTTGCACGATAAAATCGATCTGCGCCCCATCGACATGCTCAAGGTCGAGACTGACACTTACAGCTTTCCGCACGCTTTCCTCGCCGACCAAATGGCCGCCGCCGCCAAAAAAGCGCAGCCCAAAGACCCGCGCGCGCAAAAACTGGTGGTCGCGCTGAGAGACTGGAACGGAATCGCCGATGCAGATTCCTCGCTCGTCTCCTTCGTAGTGATGGCCCGCCGCGCCGCTTTGGATTTGCTCCTTGAGCCCTACCTTGGAAAAGACACAAACCTCTACAGCTGGCGTAGCACGGCGTTCCTCCAAAAAATCCTGACCGATCGTCCGGCAAAATGGCTCCCGCCGGCCTACAAAGATTACGATGAACTGCTCGCCGCAGCGGCCGACCGGGCTGTTTCCGTGCTCGTGGAACAAACAAAGAGCGAGCGCGTCAGCGATTGGCAGTGGAAGGAGCTAAACTCTCTCGACATGCTTCATCCCATTGGCCGCGAAGGGTTCCTGAAGCGACTGCTCAGCATTACAGGCAAACCGCAATCCGGCACTGGCTACAGCGTGCGCGCCGCCACAAAACGACATGGCCCTTCGATGCGTTTTATCGCCAACTTGGCCAATTGGGATGACTCGATCCTGCTGATCCCCGCCGGCGAGTCCGGCCAGGTGGGCAGCAGCCATTACACGGATCAATTCTCGTCTTGGTACGAAGGAAAACCGATTGTTGCGCCCTTCAGCGATCCGGCTGAAGCGAAGGTCCGCAGGCACACGCTGAAGCTGACCCCATTCTGGTGATTCAAAGGGCCCCGATTCCAATATGCCTGAACTCCCCGAAGTAGAAGCCGTCGCGCAAACTCTGCGTCCGTTCGTGGAGCGCCGCCGCATCCGTTGCGTTCACGTGCTGCACCACATCGCCACGAAGCCCCAAGACCCTGCGCGGGTCGCTCGCCTTGCGGAAGGTCAACTAATCCATTCTGTCCAACGAAAAGGAAAATATCTCTGGCTGCAACTCGATCGCGGCATCGTCACGCTGCATTTCAAGCTTGATGGCCAACTGCTTTGGTTCTCTAGCGCCAAGAAGATGTTCGAAGTCGCCAATCAGAAGGAAACTGGCGTCCATGTCGACGTTGCCTTCGAATTGATGAATGGTGTCCTAGGTTTCGCCGACGGGCGCCATTTCGGCAGAGTCCTAGTCTATGGATCGAAGGAAGAGTGTCCCTCGCTGGCGCGCCTGGGCGTGGATGCCGTCTCCCGCGACTTCACGCCGAGCCGTTTCATCGAAATGCTCGCGACCTCACGTCGTCCCTTGAAAGAATTTCTCCTCGATCAATCCCGCGTCGCTGGGGTCGGCAACATCTACTCCAGCGAATCTCTCTGGCAAGCGAAGCTCGATCCGCGCCGCCGTGCAAACGCTCTGAAAACCGCCGAGGCTCGTCGGCTTCACAAAGCGATTGTTTCCGTTCTCGCGCGTGCCTTAGAATGCTGTCTGCATCCGCCACCGGATTTTCGCGATGCTAACTGGTGGTTTCAGGGCCTCGAAAAGATTCTTCGCGTCTACGGCCGCGAAGGAAAAGCATGTCGCCGCTGCGGAAATGAAATCAAACGCATCGCGCAAGGCGGCCGTTCAACGTACTTTTGTGCGCACTGCCAAAAATAAATCACAAGGACACAGGCCGACAGCGTGAATTCACCCGCACAAAAAAAACCCGAACCGCCCAAGAAGCCCGACTTTGAGCGATCCCTGGCTCGTCTCGAAGAGGTCGTCCGCCGGCTCGAAAGCCCGCAACTGTCTCTCGACGACGCCATGAAGCTCTTCGAAGAAGGCGTGGCCCTGTCCCGCGAATGCCAAAAGCAACTGGAAGAAGCCGAAGGACGCGTCGAAATCCTTCTTAAAAAAGCCGACGGCAAACTCGCCGCGGAACCCTTCGACCCCGAAAGCGAGTCCGAGTCTTGACCCACTCGCATGTCCCCTCCAATTTTCTCCGACTCTCGACTTTCAACTTTGCTCTTTCGACTTCCTTCCGCCCATGACCCTGCCTGCCTTTTTTGAAGAAGACCGCATCGCCGTCGATGCCTCCCTCGATCGCCTGATGCCCGCCGAAGCCACCGCACCTGCCTCGATCCATCAAGCCATGCGTTATAGCGTCTTCGCCGGCGGAAAGCGCATCCGCCCCATCCTCTGCCTGGAAACAGCTCGCATTTTCGATCCAAACGTCGGCCCCGCCCACTACCCTGCCTGTGCCATCGAATTTATCCACACCTACTCCCTCATCCACGACGATCTCCCCGCTCTCGACAACGACGATCTCCGCAGGGGTAAACCCACGTCCCACAAAAAATTCGGCGAAGCCGCCGCCATTCTCGCGGGCGATGCACTTTTAACCCTCGCGTTCGAAACCATCGCCGCCACACCTGTCGACGCCAACAGCCGTGTAACCATGCTCGCAGAAATATCCGCCGCAGCTGGCACCATCAACGGCATGGTCGGCGGCCAAGTCGCCGACCTCGAAGCCGAACGAAAGCGCATCACTCCGGATATGCTCGAGTACATCCACAGGTCGAAAACCGCCGCGCTCATCCGTGCGTCCATCACTTCTGGTGCCCTCTGTGCCGGCGCCTCTGCTGACGACGTCAGCCATCTCCGCAGTTTCGGCGATTCCCTCGGCCTCCTCTTTCAAGTTACCGACGACATTCTGGATGTCGAAGAAACCTCCGCAGCACTCGGAAAAACCGCTGGTAAGGACGCCGCCCAGCAGAAGGCCACCTATCCCGCCGTCCACGGCCTCGAACGCTCGCACGAAATTGCTAATGAGCTAGCCACAAAGGCCGTCACTGAACTCGCCCTCTACGGTGACCGCGCCTCGCGGCTCCGCGAAATCGCCGAGTACCTAGTCCAACGGCGCGCCTGACGCAGCCCGAGCGCCATGAAATCCAAACCTGGACGCAAACGCCTTGACCTCCTTCTCGTTGAGCTCGGTCTGGCCGAGTCCCAACAAAAAGCCCAAGCCATGATCCTCGCCGGAGAAGTCCGGCTAGAAGGTGTTCCCGTTCAGAAAGCTGGAATGCCAGCGGCAAGCGATGCTCAAATCGAAGTGAAAAGCCGCCAAACAAAATACGCGAGCCGCGGCGGATTGAAACTTGAAGGCGCCCTCGAAGGCTTCGCAATAAACCCGGCTGGGCAAGTCTGTCTCGATGTAGGGAGTTCCACGGGGGGCTTCACAGACTGCTTGCTGCAGCATGGCGCCGCTCGCGTCTACGCCGTCGACGTGAACCTCGCCCAGCTAGACTGGAAACTTCAGCGAGACCCGCGCGTGATCGCCATTGAGCGCAATGCCCGCGAACTAAGGCTCGGCGATATTCCCGAACCGGTAGACCTCGTCGTCGCGGACGTTTCCTTCATTTCCGTGTGCAAAATACTCGGCCCCGCCTCCGCATCCGCGAAACCAGGCGCCACATTTCTCATTCTCATCAAACCTCAATTTGAACTGCCTCGCGCAGACGTCGCCGCTGGCGGAATCGTTACCGACGTTTGCCTCCACGAGAAAGCTATCACTAGCGTCCGAAAATGTGCCGAAGCCGCGGGACTTACGAACCTAAATGTCGTGCCTAGCCGCTTGGCTGGCGCGGAAGGCAATCAAGAGTATTTTCTCCACGCTCGCAAAGGACTCCTGAAGTAGAATCCCAAACAATCATGCCGCCAACTCCGAGCTTCAAAACCATCGGCGTCATCTCTCGCCCCCGCCGCGCCAACCTCTCCGCCGTTGTCCCAAATCTCCTTCAATGGCTCGAAGCTCGCGGCCTCCGCGTAATCTTTGACGAGGAAACTGCGTCCGCCCTCCCCAAACCCAGCAAAGCTTTCACCCGCGATGAACTTGCCGACCAATCGGAAATCCTGCTAGTGCTAGGCGGCGACGGTACACTCCTCGCAGCCGCCCGCGTAGCCGCATCCCGATGCATCCCGATTCTACCCATCAACATGGGTAGTCTTGGCTTCTTGACGAGCTTCACAGTTGAAGAGCTTTATCCCGCGCTGGAAGAAACCCTCGCCGGCCGCTCTTCCATGAGCGAGCGCGTCATGCTTCAGGTTGAGTTAGTCCGCGCGGAGACCGTCCTGGATCGCCAGCACGTCCTCAACGACGCGGTCGTCAACAAAAGCGCCCTCGCCCGCATGATCGAGCTGGAACTCTCCATCGACGGCGATTTCGTCTGCCGTTACCGCGCCGACGGCCTCGTCTTGGCCTCACCGACCGGCTCCACCGCCTACTCCCTCTCCGCCGGCGGCCCCATCGTTCACCCCACTGTCGAAGCTTTCATCATCACTCCCATCTGCCCTCACACCCTCACCGATCGCCCCGTCGTCGTCCGCGATTCTTCCAGCATTGAAGTGAAACTAACCGGAAGCGCTGAATCCGTCTTCCTAACTCTCGACGGCCAAAAAGGCATCCCCATGCAGTCCGAGGACCGCATACGCGTCACGCGTTCCCCCCAATGCCTAAAGCTGATCCAGCCGCCGAAAAAGTCTTATTTTGAAATCTTGCGAAACAAACTGAAGTGGGGCGAGGTCTAGTCCAGACGAAATGTCTCGTTAATTAGCCACGTAAAACGAAGTCTTATCTGAGTTTTGCTCGTTGCCCACTAACCCAGCGCCAGATTTAGATTCTCAATCGCCTCGTCGATCTCCGCGGTATTCTTGTAACCCACCGTCACGCAATCTACCCCCGCGTTTCTAAATGCAAATCTCATCGCCGCCTGGCGATCCTGCCGATTAAATGTCCCTTCTCCCGCCAGCTTCATGCTGATCACGCCCATCCCTGCTTTGTGTGTCTGCTGGACGTGCGTCACAACTTCAGACACGTTGCCGAGTCCGTCGGTATCATAATCTTCCGCGTCCATCCGCACGCCCTTGTGATTCATTCGAATCATGGCCACGTCCAGCCATTTATTCCCGGGAACTTGACGCAACGCCGGTAGCCCGTGCACCGACGCCCCATGACTCACAATCGCTTTTCGCGACTGCGCCTCCAAAATCCCATCCTGCCATCGGCTCGTGTCCGCCGGCCATGTCGCCGTGTGCTGCCAGTGCAGCAGCATGATGTCAAAGTACTCCGTATTTGCGAGTTTCCGCAGTTCATCGAATTTCTCCTGCGGATTCGAGTTGTGGTACGTCGTTACCTTCGACATGATCCGATAGCTGTCCCGGGGAATCCCCTTCAGCGCTACTCCCAGCATTCGATGCATATCGTTGTAGGATTCCGCCGTCTCAAAAAAACGTATCCCGTGGTCATACGCGTAGCGCACCAGCCTCGTAAATCCGTCCTGTCCCAGATCGCGCTGCACCTGTCCGCTAAAACTGCCACAGCCAAACGCCAGGCGCGTCACCTTCACTCCCGATTTACCCAGCGTCACCCAATCCGTCGCGCTCTGCCGCGCCGCGCGCAGCGGGACGCCACCCGCAAGTGCCACAGCTCCGGCGGCGAGTCCGGTTTTAAGGAATTCACGTCTGGTTGCGTGAGACACGGCTGCACCTCAGTTGAAGCAAACGATAACGCGGCTCTTCTGCTTCGAAGATTCTCTCCAGGCGGGCGTCGATGGCGTATCGCATCGCCATAACATCACAATCCTATTACAAAAGCCGGATATCCCGTATGCCGAATGTGTTACATCCTGGAGCATCAATGCTCGTCGGGCGGGCCCTCATGGCAACAATCCAAACACGGTAAGCTGACCCTGCCCTCCAACGTATACCTTCCCGTTTGCCACCGTCGGGATGGAGAACTTCACCGCCGTGCCCGCAACTCCCGATCCACTCGTCGGACTCGTATACAGCAGCGATGACACGTTTGTCGCGTCGAATGCGTAAAGTACCGCTGGCCCGCTGGGACGATATCCGCCAATATCCAGCGCCCAAACAATCCCCCCGAACGTTGCGTTGGCCGAAATCGAAGGCGTCGCCCCGGGAAAGGCGAACAAATGAGTGGAGATTGCGTTCGCGGTCCCCGAAAGCGCTCCCTGCGAAATCGCGTATTGCCTCAGCGAGTCGCCCACCATCGCCACATACACGTTTCCGTTCCAATAGACCGTTTTCCCAAACACTCCCGCCCCAAACATCGTTGTGTTTAGCGCTTGAATGACGACCTCTTGCACGTCATTGTTCGCGCTGCTGCTGAACTGACCGAGATTTGTTTGGTCCAACAGGTACAACACTCCAGTTTTGCCCGTTGCAATCGCAAGATGCGGATTCGTAGCCGATCCAGCGGAATCCGGCAGAATCGTCACCCCTCCCGATCCCAGGTCCACGTCGTTGGCCCTCAGCATGTCCTGATAGGACGGCGTAAAAAAGTCCGCCACCGTTCCAGCAGCGCCCAGTCTTACGACCGAGTCTCCGTAGTTGATCGTGCCGTCAAAATTCCCATTACCTGTTTCGACCCACACGCCCCCACTGCTGTCCGCGGCGGGACCGGACCCCCCGCCCCATATTCCACCCATCGTGCTCGCGCTCAGATCGGTCGAAGCCCATGCAAAAATCTGCGTCAAGAGCATCTTGTCGTACCCCATCACCCAGCCGTGATACGTGCTTTGATCCCCATGCGAACCGAATGCCAGATATACAATCCCGTTGTTCAGCAACAACGCAGGCCGTTGCAATTGAATCAGGGAAGTGAATCCAGGCGCGGAAATGGTGACTGGCCCGCCCAGCTTTTCTGCTCCCGTCGTCAGATCCAGTGCATGCAAACGGTGCACATAAACCGGCCCTGGCTCCTTGGTCTTTGAGGAAACATAAATTGTATTCGTCGTGGGATCGATCACCGGTGTGGACGTAATTCCAATCTCCGGGACAAGATCACCCGTCTCTCCAGTGTCCGCTGCAGGCACCGTAGTCGCACCCACCGCGGCCCCGTGCGCCGCATCCAGCATCGAGGCTTTCCAGAGTTGTTGGCATGGACTCGCGTCCGCATCAAACGCGTACACAAAATCGCTCTCGGTCACCACAAACACCACGTTGTGAATGGTGCCGTCCGCCATGGTGAGATTCGCCGCATATAGAGGTTGCGCGTAAACGTATCCAGGAACTGTTCCGCCTTCGTTCACCGAGCACGAAAACACATTTCCAAAAGTCGTGGAACTCACTGTTGTAGGGGATAGCGCATACTCGTTCAGGTTCTGGCCGGTGCGTTGCGGATCGTTTTGGTGCGTGAAGACGCCCGCTATGTCGCTCACGGCAACCGTCGCCGATGCGGAAGTCATTCCGTCCGCAACGCTAACCGCGCTCACAGTGTGCACACCGGTCTGCGTCCCCGGCGCATAGGCTCCGTTTGCAGTGATCGTCCCCGTCGTGGCGTTACCCCCTTGGATTCCGTCCACGCTCCACGTCACACCCAGATTTTGCGAATCTCCAGTGACCGCCGCGGAAAAAATCTGCGACTGCGTGAGCGTGACCGCTGCGCGCCGTGGCGTGATATTCACAAGAATAATTCCCGGTGCAGGCATCACGGTAATTGTGGCTGCCGCCGACTTCCTGTTGTCGGAAACAGAAGTCGCAAGAAGAACAACGGTCGCAGGATTCGGCACGGCCGCCGGCGCCGTATACGTGACCGCCGTCGCCGTCACGCCGCTCAACGTACCGCAGGCAGCGCCCGCGCATCCTGTCCCTGAGAGCGACCAACTCACTCCCGCGTTCTGCGAATCGTTTTGCACGCTCGCCGTAAACGACTGCGCCAAGTCGGACTGCACGGACACCGTCTGCGGTGCCAGGCTCACGCTGATCGGCGGTGGCGGAATCGCCCCTGCAGCCGCCGCCTTGATCGCTACCATCTGCATGATCCACGGTGCGCTGGCGCCCAGTGCTGCGCTCGCGCTGTAACTTCCGGTAACGGTCACCGTCTTGTCCTCCACGATGTCGCCGTCGGGCGTTGTGATCATCCGTTTCGTAAAACCGCTTCCCGCTGCCGTGGTCGTGCTCACCACGATGTTCGCCCCGAGTATCAGATCATTGCTATTTGTCGTGGTAGCCGATGCCGACGTGCTCGTTTTGCTGTTCCCTGTCGATGACGCTGCCACATCTACAGGATTTACGTAATCCAACCCTGAATACTCTAGGATTCGAACGTCCGCCGACGACGCAGGGCCGTTGAAGCTCACGGTGAAGACGTTCGCATTCGCTGCCGCACCTGCGATGTTCTTCGCGTAGTAGATCGCCTGCTGAATTGTCCCCGCAACTTGCGTTGGTCCAGCCACGAGTGTGTACCCATTCCCCTGCGAGTCCGCCACCGAACTTATCGTGGCCACTGTATCGTTCCATCCCACAACCGCAACGTTCAGGTCACCAGCCACTTGCGCCGCCGTATACGGCACGCTCACTACGGATTGGTTTGTCTGCGGCGTTGCGAAGTTGCTCTGCACATAAGCGATCGTTTTGAACAGCGGCGCAGCTTGCGTCGTCCCGCTCGCCGTATTGGAATACGCGCTCAGGTTCCCCGCTGCATCCGTCGCCCTCACCCGATAGCTATACGGAGTGGAGGCGGCCAAAGTCGTATTGTTGTAAGTAGTCGCCGTGGATGTCGCTATCTGGGTGAAGCTTGCACATCCCGTCCCAGCGCAACGTTCCACCAAATAATTCGTCACGCCAATGTTGTCCGCCGACGCTGTCCAGCTCAAATTAATTTGACTAGCGCTGATGACACTTGCCACCAGATTACTTGGCGCGCTCGGCGGTGTCGTGTCCGGCAGGGCAGGCGTCGCGGCCGTCGCGGCGTTTGAATAACCACTCAAATTCCCTGCCCCGTCGGTCGCTCGCACCCGATAACTGTACGAAGTCGAAGCTGTCAAACCCGTATTGCTGTAGGAGGTAGTAGTCGACGTCGCGATCTGCGCAAAGCTGGTGCAACTCGCGCCGGAACATCGTTCTACCAAATAATTCGTCACACCTACGTTGTCCGTGGACGCCGTCCAGCTCAAATTGATCTGGCTGACGCTGATCGCTGTCGCCGCCAGATTACTCGGCGCGCTCGGCGGTGTTGTGTCTGGCAGGGCGGGCGTCGCCGCCGTCACTACGTTTGAATACCCACTCAGATTCCCCGCCGCATCTGTCGCCCGCACCCGATAGCTATAGGAAGTCGAGGCCGTCAAACCCGTGTTGTTGTATGTGGTGGTAGTGGATGTCGCGATCTGCGCGAAACTCGTGCAACTCGCTCCAGCGCATCGCTCCACCAGATAATTCGTCACGCCCACATTGTCCGTGGACGCCGTCCAGCTCAAATTGATCTGGCTGACGCTGATCACTGTCGCCGCCAGATTACTTGGCGCGCTCGGCGGGGTTGTGTCCGGCAAGGCAAGCGTCGCGGTCGTCGCTACGTTCGAATATGCGCTCAAATTCCCGGCGGCGTCGGTCGCCCGCACTCGATAACTGTAAGAAGTCGAGGCTGTCAAACCCGAATCGTTGAAAGTCGTTGTCGCCGGTGTCGCAATTTGCGCAAAGCCTGTACAACTAGCTCCGGCGCATCGCTCAATCAAATAATTCGTCACACCTACGTTGTCCGCGGACGCCGTCCAGCTCAAATTGATCTGGCTGACGCTGATCACTGTCGCCGAGAGATTCGTCGGTGCCGTTGGCGCCTGCGTATCCATCGATTGCGTGATCTGCGCGGTCATGTCTGCTTGAATTTCTGTAGCCGCCAGTGCCCGATTGTAGATGCGGACCTCATCAATCGTTCCCTTAAAATATTGGCCGAACGCCGCGTCGCCCCCAATCTGCAGAGGTTGCGTCGAGCTCGTCAGCGAATCCCCGATCCCTTGGCTCGCCACTTGCAAGCCATTCACATAAAGCCGCAGCGTCGCCCCGTCATAAGTCGCCGCCAGATGTGTCCACGTGTTAGCGTTCAGCGCGCTCGTGCCGGCCAGAAATTGATCGCCGTTTGCGAAAAACGTCGCTCCTACCGCGGGCGGGTGATTTGTTACTCCCGAGCCCGCCTCGAGAAAATAGATATCGTTCTCTTTGTAAATCACGTCTTGCCAGAATGAGGGGACGCTGCTGGCAGAGACCCAGGCTTCCAGCGTCATCCCGCTGGTCAGGTGCAGCGAAGCCGAATCATTGATATTGACGCGCGAAGACCTTCCATTGAACACCAGCGCGCTTCCGTACTTTCCCGCCGTCGTCCACGTCGCGCCGGAAATCGTTCCGTTGTTTCCGTTGCCCGAAGCATCGTTGACCGTCGTCCCCGACCCTTCATTAAAGCTATATGCTGCGACAAGCCCGGAGCTTGCCGCTTGCACTCCTGGCGAAGAAAATTCTCGGACTAGGATTCCCGCGGACGCTACGGCTGCAAAACAAAGCGTCAGCAGAAATCTCATTTTCCATAGTTTGCTTGGCAG
This sequence comes from uncultured Acidobacteriota bacterium, assembly GCA_963718785.1. Classification (GTDB taxonomy): domain Bacteria; phylum Acidobacteriota; class Terriglobia; order Acidiferrales; family UBA7541; genus Acidiferrum. The sequence goes on from CAVQZW010000003.1 coordinate 514,131, forward strand.
GGATGTAGTACAGCTTGCGCGCATGCCGCAGCCTCCGCGAATGAGAATTCCAGGGGACACTGGAATTCGCTCTTCGAACTCTTCTCGACTCGGAAAGAGGCTGGGGGCCGGGTCGGAAGTTGCTCGTTAAATTCGTCTACACTTCTACTCGGACGGTGCTTCTTATTAGGGTTCCTGGAAAGGGGTTAACAGCCGCTTCCGAATCTGGACGCCCATTGGACCTTGCACAATTTTGCAGCGGCCAATGTCTTGGAAAAACGATAGAGTCGCGAAAACATTCAAACCAGAGGTGACTTGGATGTACTGAATCTATCGGCATTCAGAAATCGCCATGCGCTTGAGGATGGTAGCATTACTTAAAATATTTTCAACTTGAAATCTCCACGGACAAAATTCACCGGCGCCCGGATTTGGGCCGGTTTCATCACAACTCGTGATCTCACGCTTCCACCGGGATTTTCTGCCGAGTTTCGAGCAGTTATTTGCTATTCTCCCTCGCGTGAAGCATCCTTTTCTAATTGATACCGACACCGCCTCCGATGACGCCGTTGCTTTGATCATGGCGCTTCGCTCCCCTCACATTCAGGTTCTCGCTATTACCACAGTTGCGGGAAACGTGGATGTTCATCAAGCCAGCCGCAATGCACTGCATACAGCGGAGCTCTGTGATTCGAACGTCCCCGTTTTTCCCGGCGCGGAGCATCCACTAAAGCGCCCCCATATAAGCGCTTCCTGGTTTCACGGGCATGACGGCCTCGGCGATCATGCATATCCACCGTCACGTCGTGCCCCGGAGCGACAGAACGCTCCCGATGCTATCAGCGACACGATAGAGTCTCACCCTGGCCTGGTCCTAGTCACCCTCGGTCCGCTTACCAATATCGCCCTCGCTTTGCAAAAGAACCCAGGGATTGCCGCGAACGTTAGCCGCTGTGTGGTCATGGGCGGCGCGCCCTGCTGCGAAGGCAATGTCACTCCCGCCGCCGAATACAACATCTGGTGCGATCCCGATGCGGCGCGCATCGTCCTGAGAAGTGGACTTCCCATCGAACTCGTCGGTTGGCACCTCTGCCGCGGCGGTGCTGTCCTCACTCCCTCTGACATTCAGCAAGTTCTAGATTTCGGCACGCCCGTCGCCAAATTCGCCATCGAGTGCAACAGCCGCGCCCAGCGAGCCTTCCTCGAACAGTCCGGCGAACACGGCATCTCTTTGCCGGACCCCGTCGCCATGGCCATCGCGCTGGATCCGTCTATCGTCACTTCCCAATCCGAGCATTTTGTGAATGTAGAAACGGAGAGCGATCTTACGCGCGGCATGACTGTAGTTGACCGTCTAAACGTCGCGCATGACGAACGCAATCGCCACATCTGGGCCGCAAGCCTCGTCGCGGAACGCAAAACGAAGGTCTTCTGGACCATCGACAACGCACGTTGGAAACAAGCTCTCTACGCCGCGCTGAGGTAAGCTTGCAACAACTTCAACTTCCCTCGGTGCTCACGCCGCCGCATGTTTCAGGATTTCAGCCAAAGCATGCAAGCGTGTCGAGTCCGCCTGACTTTTCGCTGCAGCCGCGCTCTTTTCCACAGACGGCGCCATATTCTTCAGCTTCGACAGCTTGCTCTTGCTCATGTGTGAGGCCTCGGCGCTCTGGATGGCTTTCTGCAGAGATGTAATTTGGTCTGCAGGCAATCCCTGTGAACGGGACAACTGGTCCAGGTACGCCTTCGCCACGACCAACTTCGCAGGCCACTCGATTTTTTGCTGGTTCTGCACATTCAGCTCAGCCACTTGAACCATCTTCGCCGCGTCGATTTCGTTCTGCGTCAGGAATTTGCTCGGCGTCAGTTCAAAAACGTCCAGGCCGCGCGCAATCTCTGAAGCGTAAATGTATCCGTTGTACCAGTATGCAGACCAGTCTCCTCCCAGCACGAGAATGTTCGGATCAATCGGCCCGCGGTCGAAGTAACTAATCTCGAAGGGTTGCGCCGGGTCGGTGAAGTCCACTATTGAGACGCCGCCCTGATACCAAGCCTGCACTTCGATGTCACGGCCGGGGACCGGAACCAGCGACCCGTTATGCGCTACGCAGTTCTCGGAATCGCCCTGTGCGGCTGGCAGTTTGTAATAGTTCGCGAAGCTCAGCTTGTTGTCTCTCAGCTGGAAGATTGCATCCGCACCCCACTTGTTTGGGTCGTTTGCTCGGCATCGTGCTCCCAACCCTCCGCCCCACTCATCCGTGAACACCACTTTGCTTCCATCGTTCGAAAACGAAGCCGAGTGCCAATACGAATAGTTGGGATCATTCACTGCATCGACACGCTTCGGATGCACCGGATCCTTGATGTCCAAAAGAAGTCCATTTCCCGAGCACGCGCCTGCCGCCAACCCTATCGCGGAGTACACCGTAATGTCATGGCACTGGTTGGTGTCCGCAGGTTTCTCGATGCCCTTCTTGCCGTGTGTGCCGCCGTTGTTCAGGCCGTTCAGCGCACCCGTACGAGGGTCAATGAATACCCGGGGACTGGAAACCACCTGGGCGGTCTGCGGCGCTGCCACTGGAACCTTGATCACGTCGATCCGAAACAGCGCCGTGTTCGGGTCCTTGTCCGGCGTTTCCCCAGAGCAGCCCGCCAATTCTTCCGGCTGGCGCACAAACGATGTTCCTGAGACGTAGATATAAACGTTCTGTTTGTCGTTCGGATCGGTCACTAGAGTATGCGTATGCGATCCACGGCACGTCTGCACCGCCGCCACTTGCTTTGGATTCTTGATGTCGGAAATGTCGAAGATCCTCACGCCGCGGAAGCGGTCCTTTTGCGCAGCCGGCAAGCGGCGCTTGGTTTCTTTTTCCGCGCTTGCGGGTGGTGGAGGCTCCGGCGGAAATCCCTGCGCTCCGCAATCCAGCCGTCCATTCGGCATCTCTACAGACATGAACAGCAAGTTCTTATATACAGACACGTCACCCTGCCCGCCTGGGCAAACAAGCGAAGTCAGAAGCGTGGCATTCGCCGGATGGGAGATGTCAAAAATATTCACACCATAAAAATTCCCCTGGAACAGGTAATTGCCCGCAAACGCCAAGTCCGAATTCGAAAATGCAAGCTGTGCAATCACCAACTGCATGGGCTTTGGAATTTTCGAGGTGTCTCCAACGCCGAGTTGTGCAAACACTTTTTGCACCTTCGGACTGTCGGCATCCGTGGACCCGAGCTGAAACGCGTCAGGCTTCTTGATAAGCAGGAGATGCTTCATCCCCATCGCGGCTTCGCCCGCGTCATATAGCCCTGGCGCAAGCTTGGCGCGCGGATCGTTCGCATCCGATCCCGTCATCCCCGGCGGTAGAGCCGGCGCCGGTTGTGGCGCAAACGGGTTACCGTCCTCATCTCCCTCTGCCTCCGCCGGTTTTTGTGCCGGAGCCGCCACGTCAGGCTTCTGGGCCTGTGCTGGTGGCGGAGTTGCAGGCGCCTGCGCCTGCACCCGGCCCACGCCAAAACCTAAGAAAATCACGGCCACCGCCAAACGAAAAGCAACACTGGGAATCCGGTTCATCGTTTCTCCTCTGACGATTTTTTCTCCAACATACTCTGCATAATCCTGATCTCCGCACGTTGCCCGCTATCCACGTCCGTCGCGAAGTTAAACATTTCGGCATCCTGCCCCGCGCCTGCGGTATCGAACAAGTCTTTCACCATCGTCAGTGCGCCATTGTGGTGTTGAATCATCCCTGTTAAGAACAAAATGTCGAATTCGGTGTTCTTCGCCTTCCGCAGCCCTTCCATCTGCTCCGCCGTAAGCATCCCAGGCATCAGCGGCATCGCTTCGTGCGACATATCCATCCCCGCCATTCCTGGAATCGCCATCGAGCGAGATTCTCCGCGCGCCGCCAGCCACCGCTTCATAAACTTAATTTCGTCAGACTGCGAGCTGCTGATGCGCGCTCCCAGCAATCGCAATTCTTTGTTCTCGGTGTGCGAGGCAATCAGCGCCGTCATCTCCACCGCTTGCGCATGATGCATGATCATACCTTGCATGAACTCCACATCCGCTTGTGACCGCGGTGGCAGAGTGCCCTTCGTCGACGGCGGCAGCGTCCTGCTCGGCTGACCCGGCGCCCCCGGCTGCACTACGACAGGCTTCGTCGAATCCGTCTGCTTTGCAAATACAGTCGTGGAAAAGAAAACAGGTATGGCGCTGGCGACGAGCAGAATGCCGCAAAGCATCATGCACCCGTCGCCTTCGATCCGCTTCGATGCTAAAAGTATGGCGGAGCCCACTCTCCAATACTCTCTCAACAAAGATCCAAGCCTGACGGAATAGGTCTGAGTTACGATTTGTAGCCTTCTCCAGCCCATCGCCTTCCTGTTGAATGCGACAGGCTCCCAAGAAACTGCGCCAATAATCACGCTATGGCCGCAGCATAGACCAAAAGTGCAAACGATAGCAACGCTTGGCGAGGACGCTTAGTGACGTCATTGGAAACGACACCGCTGCCAAAAACGGTCTCTACGCCGCTTGCCGCCGGCTGCTTGCGAACACTCCGCTAAATCGGATTGACTTCGGGCGTAACTGCGGTCACCCGTGCGTGTGACGCAGTGCACCGCTTTTGGCTGGTCTTGGAGTTCTAGTGTAATGAGGAGGATCCTATGTTAGCGATCCGTCTCATCCAACTCATCGAAAATCATGCGATGTCTCTGACGCATGAGGCTATACAGGACATACTTACGAACGAGCACACCGCTTCCTTCCGAAGGGTCCCCAAAGCAGAGCTTGAACCGCGCATCGTGGCGCTCTACCAAAATCTGGGGAAGTGGCTCGGCGATCCGAGCGACGACACGATATGCCAGGAATACGAACAATTGGGCCGGAACAGGTTCCGGCAAGGAATCCCTTTCAGCGAGATCGTTTTTGTGTTGATGCTGACTAAGCAGCACTTGCGGAAGTTCATCCGCGAACATGGGCTGGTAACTTTCTCCGGAGATCATGTCACACCTGACGAGTTGGTCCCCATGGAGCTTTACGTGATCCAGGAACTGAACTACCTCATAGGAGACTTCTTCGACCGGGCCTTGTATCACCTCGTGCGCGGCTACGAGTCTGCGGCCCTGGTGCAACGTGCTGCCGTTTGAGGAAGCTGGCCCTCCTCGCTGAAGCTGACCTCAATAGCGAGATGATGCGAGCAGCAAAACTACTGATCCCGCGACGCTTTGGGTTTGTATGGGTAACCCCAAGCCTTTGTTGCGTGAGCGGTTCGATAGTCTTCTAGGTCTGTCTCGCTAATCCGGTAATGTGCCTGTGGAGGATGGTTTCCGAAAGCAGCCAGCTCATGATGCAGCCTGAGCGAGCAGATCTCCGGAGCGTCTTGAAAGCGCACTCGCCGGGAGCCGAAGGCCTCGTTCTCGATTGCCAGGGTGTATTCACTTGTTTCGTCTAACGCCCTTCGCACAATAAAGGTATATTCGCGCGCAAGCGCTTTCGCTTCAAACCCAACGTATTGGACGTTTATGTTCTCGGTCATTTGGGCCTCCTCGTTCCAACAAGCAAAATTTCCTGCGAGATTGGTGGCGCTCGTGGTCTCGCAACCGCTCCGTTCTTATTCGAATTTCCTGAGCCGACAGTCGAATGTTGCTGCTAGATTCTGACAAACGACTGACCGGTGGGATTGATCAGGCTTAATCTTCGAGCAACTCCATCGAGGAAAAAGGCACCGGACAAACCAGACACCGCAGCTCGAAACCGATGTGATCAATCCGTCCTTCGGGCGTTGTCACCCAATGCCGATGAGTCCAAGGTGGGTTGTGCCGGACATGCTGCTGGTGCCCGCACTCCAGCTCGGCAATCCAATCGCAGCATTCATCAAATGGTAATCAACGATCTTTCTAGGTGTGCCTTCGGTTGGGGAGTTCAATATGTGGCCTGCCTCTATTCTACGCTCTTTCTTCGCGGCGTGCCGAATTGGGTATAGAAACAGGGGCTGTGCGTTCATGTGCCATTTGTGACAGACGGCGAGAGGAGGGAGGCGTAACATACGGAAGTACTGAACACCGAGGCAACCAATGCTAGATCTATGGTGGGCGGCACCGCTTACAGACGAACATGCACAAGATGTCCTTCGTTCCCTCAACCCGAACGCGGATGCCGTTCAAATTTATTCAACATTCGAGCGGTGCAAGAAGGACGCAGCGAAATTTGGTGTGTGTCTTAACGAATTCTTCCTTCGAAATGGCGCACAAGCGGCGAACGACGCGCGCGCCGCTTGGTCGGAGATCGTGACGCACAATCCTTCCGCTGATCCGAATGTGAACTACAAACTTGACACACAGTCTTTTGATTTGCTCACGTCTGATGTCCGCGCCGCTTGCTTGAAGCAATTGTTTTCATTCGCCCGCATGATGCACGGGAGCGGACGTGTTTTGCGAATCGCGGCTATAGTTCCGGCTGGGTAGTGGACTCTCAGCGGTGTCTCCGCTCGATTATGCTGTGTCCTGGATTCCAGGCTCCCCCCTCGACCTTACCCTGAGATTATTTCTGTCATCGGGAACTTTTTCCTCCTGAACACGGAATCACCGGCATGAACCCAAAGAAGCTGGACGATTTGAAGCAAGCGCAAAGTCACATCCGAGAACTCCGAAAGCTCTATCCCAAGTACCCGGACCTCCTCCCTGAAATCGACGCCTCCGTCTTGATCAAACTCTCACACGTGATTAAAGCTGCCAACGGAGCGGGGAAAAACTAGCAAACTCGGTCCGTTGGCCGGTCAAAAATGGAAATGCCGAGGCGGCCTTTGCGCTCGGGTTTTACTATCATTTCGGCCTGGCGATGCAAAAACCGGACGCGGAGCAGGCATTCGCCTGGTTCCGTAGGGCCGCGGATGCCGATATCGTGGACGCGGAACGCGTGATGGCCCATTGCTACGAATTGGGAATTGGCACGAAGAAAAATCACCAGCTAGCAGAGGTTTGGTCGAATCAAGTAAAGGCGCGCATGGAGCTGGCGCGCCGCGAAGCCGCCGAGAAGGAGAAGGAAGATGCCGAGGCGCAAAAAGAGATGGCGAAGGTCGGTTTCCTCTATAACATGTTGGGTCTCAACCCGCTTACTCACGCGCAAAAGGTCCAGCAATTGGCCGAAAGTGAAATGTCTGCCTCTGCAGCGGAAAATTTCGTAAGCAGCCAGGAAGTTGAGAATGCATTTTGGTCCAGCATGCTCAACGACCTCACCGGCTATCAGCCCCCGCCGATGCCACCCAAGTAAAATAACTCGCACGCCCTCGCGCCTTGCTGTGCTTTCCCGAATTTCATTCGATGAATGCGCTTAGTCCTTAGAAGCTGGCGACAGCCGCGGTTTCGCTCGAACACGTTTCAAATATCGGCAGCAGCCGGGCAATTTCCAGCGCTCGCCTCAAATTCGGGCCCAGATTACAAAGCTTGATACCGCCGCCTTTGGCTTTTACCTTTCGATGCATTTCGATCAGCGAGCCGAGGCCTGCGCTGTCAACATAATTGACTTGCTCCAGGTTAATGACAATCCGTGGGGCGCCGGATTGCAGGAGATTGTCGATCGTTGTTCGCAGGCCGTTGCTCTCTTCTCCGAGCACAAGGCGCCCTTTGAGCGCCAGAAGGTAGACTCCATTCACCTCACGCTGTGTTATTTCCAAAGGCATCGTTACCCTCCCGAAGGGCCGTTATGCGAATTCGCCAGTGCTCCCATAATAGCCTCCGGATTCCTGATACGAAAGGATCTTGAGTGCTCTCTTGTAATTTTGAATGCTTAGGTCGAAGCAAGAGCGCTTGGCATATACGAATTCTGTCCTGCAACCACCAAACATCCAGGGTTCGCCTTGCACGCCAATCGACATGAGGCGCCAGGATTAGTCACTCGTCTAGGAAGGCGGTGCGGAGGTTCGATTACATCCCTCGTAAATCTTCTGCAAGGCTGCCGGCCTTCCCACATTCGCGCCCGTAAGCTTGCCTTGTGCTTCCTGCTGCTGGTAGATGGGTAGCGCCTTCAAAATCCAATTCTGAGCTTCACGGCAGTATCGCAAATGGTCACCCGAACGTAACTGAGCTTGCGACGCCATGTTCACATAGGTTTCCCCAATGCGCGCTTGCGAAGCGGCAAGCTTTAGCCGAAGCCGGTCATTTGCGGCGTCTTTCTGGACGAGTGACTGGCGAATCGAGAGCGCGTCCTGATACCAGTGGAGCGCGCGCCCGAAATCTAACTTTTGCGTATAAATCCAACCAATGTAGTCATCCGTGTTCGAAATTCCCTCTCTGGCCCTGACCTCGTTCGGATCGGCCGCCGCCAATTCCGACCTGATTTGCCAAGCCTTCGAGTAATAATCGAGTGCAGCGTCGTATTCGCGTTGCTGGCTGAGAACCCAGCCAGTGTCACTGTAGGTAAAGGTAATGTTGTAGCGGACCTGCGCGTTGCTTGGATCGGCCCTCAATTGCGCTTCATCAATGGCAAGGGCGGCACGATAGTGTTCTAGTGCCGCGGGGAATTGATGCTGAATTCCGAGAAGCGAGCCCATATGCTTGTGAACGAAGGAAATATCCATCTGGACGTCTTTTCGCTGAGGATTCGCTTCGCTAAGAGGCACCAATATCGCCAGGGATTGTTGGTAGTATTCGCCCGCCTGGGCCGAGTCGTTCCCGCCCGCAAGAAATGTCCCTGCTTGATCCAGAGCGGTGGCTATCCCGTATCGCAGTCTGGGATCTTCGGGTTGAGACTTTACGAGAGGCTCAAGAATATTGAGCGCTTTTTGCGTTGAGTTTTTCGCTCCAGCCTGGTCTCCCGTGGTGTCCAGCGCGAGCGCCAGGTTCTGGTAGGCACGCGACAGTTGCAGAGCGATATCGCGATTCCTGGGATTCCTCGCAAGACAATCTGTGAGAAGCTCCACCGCCTTACGATAATTCTTAACCGCCCCCGCGCTGTCGCCAAGGTTGGCTCCCTGCGAGTGTCCCTGCACGCTGGCGAGCTTCGAGTACGAGGCAGCCAATTCCTGCTGCAAGGACGCATCGGATTTAGAGTCCTTGGCAAGAACATCCAGGTATTCCTGGGCGCGCTCGATAATCAGTTTTCGCGCGGCAGTGGCGCCCGGCACTTGCTGGATGGAATCATGAACTTCAAACATCAGGGAGTTGGCGAGCTTGCGTACATCGTTGAACCGGTCTTCGGCGATCACCGCTTCGCGCCTCGTAACAACGATGGCCGTTACCAGCGTGGCCACCACGAGCATTGCCGCAAGAACACTTACTTTGTGCCGCCGAACAAATTTGCCGCTTCGGTAGCTCCACGTCCCCTTTCTAGCGAGTATGGGAATCCCTTCGAGATGCCGGCGAATGTCCTCGCTCATCTGCTCCACCGATGAGTAGCGCTGCCCTGCCTCCTTGCGCAGTGCTTTCAACAAGATGAAATCAAGGTCACCGCGCAGCCGCTTCTGGAGCCTCGCGGGAGTTTCTTCTATCGTACTGACAGCCTTCAGAGCGCTTTCGTTCGAATCGCCATCCGCCCCCGTCGTTTCCTTACGGTGGATGGCAGTGCTCGGTCGTTCGGGCTCATCCTTCGTGATGGCTTCTGCCAGCCGCGCCGGAGTACGCGTATCCATCCGATATGGAGATCTACCGGTCAGAAGCTTGTAGAGAACTACCCCGAGTGAATATACGTCCGTGTGCGTGGATATCGCTTCCCCGCGAACCTGTTCCGGGCTCGCATATTCCGGAGTCATTGGCCGCAGCATCGTCGCCTCGGTGCTGCCCGATGGGTCGAGAATCTTGGCAATTCCAAAATCCAGCAGTTTGGGAACGCCTTCTTTCGTCACCAGAATGTTGCTGGGCTTGATGTCCCGGTGAATCACAAGCTGTTGATGGGCGTATTGCACTGCTGCGCAGACCTGGCGAAACAGCAGAAGCCGCTCCGTCACGGAAAGATTGTGCGCCTCGCAGTAGGAATCGATGGGAGCGCCGTCCACCAGTTCCATCACAAGGTACGGCGCGCCGTCGTCGCTCGTGCCTCCCTCAAGTAACCGCGCTATGTTCGGGTGGTCGAGACTTGCCAGAATTTGCCGCTCATTGCGGAACCGTTCGAGGATGAAAGAAGTTTCGTAGCCGCTCCGCACCAGTTTGAGGGCGACTTTTTTTTCATATTGCCCGTCAGCACGCCTGGCCGCAAATACCTCGCCCATTCCGCCGTGGCCAATTTCTCCCTCGACGACATACGCACCTATCCTTCGCCCCGCTTGCGCCTCCGCGAGCTGGTCCTTCTCTTCTCGTTCGTCAAGAACTCCTTCGGACGCCTGCAGGAATTCGCTGCCCGCTTGCCGGTGACAAACCAGAAGTGACTCCACCTCTTCACGGAATCTCGGATCTTCCGCGCAGACTTCACTCAAGTAGGCTTCTCGTTCGTGCCCTTCTAGTGTCAGAGCCCTATCGAAGATCTCGGAGATGCGTTCCCACTGTTCCGGGGTCATGGAGGCTCGCTGTTTTTCACGTCTCTTCGACGGTCGACCTTGATCCTGTCCCAACTCTGATCTTGCTCTTCGATTCCTTTGCCGCCGACCCAGCGAATCTATACGAATTCGCCAGCCACAGACCAGCTGGAATTTTCACTACCAATCGCGGAGTGAGGTTCCACCACTTTCTACGAGGGATACTTCTTTCTCGACCGCGAACTCCAAATTGCGATTCCACTTTGCCAATGCCGCCCTCTTGAGTAGCTTTGCTAACATTTGTACGGTAGCCGAAGCGATTATCAGGCATCAATTTCTGGCAGGAGATTTTCACATGGGCATACTCACCGACGACATGAAGCGCATCGTGCGCCAACAACGATTGGGCTACATCGCGACGGTTTGCCCGGATGGAACACCGAATCTGTCACCTAAAGGAACAACCCGCGTTTGGGACGACGACCATCTGGTGTTCGCTGATATCCGGTCGCCGCAGTCGGTTCGCAACATCGAGCACAACCCTTCCGTTGAGGTGAATGTCGTCGATCCGCTCGTTCGTAAGGGCTACCGCTTCAAGGGCCAGGGAGTTGTGCATCGCTCAGACGAAATCTTCCAGCGCGGTTGCCAGATGTACCGCGATATGGGGCTTACCCTGGAAATCCGGGCCGTGGTCCTGATTCGGATCTTGCGTGCGCTGCCGGTCACATCTCCCGCGTACGACCGGGGCGATACAGAAGATCTCGTCAAAGACCGCTGGCGCAAATATTGGCTCAAGCTTTGGCAAGAAGTCGAGGAATGATGCCATCGCTTTCTGGAGGAAATTTCACTCCTCCGCTCTCCGCGTCTACCAAGCAACTGGGCCGCCACTAATGCGGCGTAGCTCCTTCGATGGGAGCCACTCCTGGCTGTGCGCCCGGCGCGTGACTAGCTCCAAGGTTCACACGTGCTCCCGACTGGATGAGCTGCGTTTCGCCGGGCCCTTGAAAAAACGTGAATCCCGGTCGATCCTTCCAAGCCTGTGGTCCTCCCAACCTAATCCCGTGCTGCAAAGTCACATCGTGAATTCGCGTTACTAGTGCTTCGTACTCCTTGTCGCCCTGCCGGTGCCCAGAAAAATTCCCCAGGTCCGTACTCGCGGCGAAAATGACGTCGATCCCCGGAACCGACGCAATCTTCTCCGCGTTTTCCACGCCGATCGGCGTTTCAATCATAATCACCACAACCATATTGTCATTCGCCGTCTGCCGGTAGTCGCTTCCCCACAACGCTCCGTACTGTCCGTTGCCCTGGCTGCGCCTCCCCTCCGGCGGATACTTCGACCACTTCACCGCTGCCTGAGCCTTCTCCACCGTGTCAACCGTCGGAACGATTATCCCCACCGCGCCAATGTCTGTCGCTTTCTGGATATCGCTCTCCGTCGCGTCCGGGACGCGAATGAAAGGCATCGCCGCAGCCCCTCTGCACGCCCAAATCATTCTGGCCACATCCTCAAACGTAAGCGGGCTGTGCTGCATCTCGATCCACAGAAAATCGTAACCGGAGTTCGCCATCGCGCAATAAATATTCGGATCGGGAGAGAAAACAGTAGCACCGACAATTTGCTTGCCCTCCGCAAGTTTCTGTTTGGCCGTGTTATAAAGTCGCGCTGGCGCCTTCTGTCCTGGCGTTTGCGCTTTTCCAGCCGCTATCCAGCAAAACGCAACACAAACCGCAGCGAACAAGACGACTTGCTTTGCTCTCATCATGTCCTCCTCGCGCAGAGCATCATTTCAGTCTCCGCAACAAATTCATACTCCGCCGCCAAAATCACGCGCGCAGCCGGCATGCCATGTGACTCGCCATTCTTACACGAACGGCCTACAGCCGGCTGCGATAACCTCTCTCTGTAGTATCAACTCCCGGCTGGCGGCCCGGATCCTCGAAGCATCTTTACCAATCATCGTCTCTCAAGTATCGTGACTCCTGCCGAAACGGGATAAAATCAAATGTCCGCATCAACGCCTACCTCGAGCCTCGGCCGTCATCTGTTTGGAGTAGCCGCTTTTGCCTTTGGCCTCATCACCTTCATCTGGCACGACTATAACGGCTGGCATCAACCGCTTTACCTTGTCTACGCTGCCGCCGCCGCTCTGAGTTTCGGTGGCGCTGCGATTCAGCTCGCTGGGACCGCGAAAGCGGGCGCCGTCCTCCTCGTTGCGGTATTTCTTGTCTTCGCCGCACAGTGCGTGCCGCAAATCCTCGCCTCGCCGAAGATCTACAATAGTTGGGGCAACTTCTTCGAGCAGTTCTCTCTCGTCACCGGAGCGGCGCTTGTTTATGCGCGCTTCTCTTCCGCATGGTCCCAGGAAACACGCAATCGCATTGGCCGCATTTTCTTGAGCATTTGTACGGCTTCCTTTACTCTCGAACAAGCCTTCTATCTTGCTCCTACCGCCACTCTTGTCCCGAAGTGGCTTCCCCCATCTCAGATGTTTTGGGCCATAACCACGACTGTTTTCTTCGCGCTCGCCACTCTGGCTCTTCTCGCGAATCGAATGGCGCTTCTCGCCGCTCGCCTGCTGACCGCGATGCTTCTTCTCTTTGGCTTGATCGTCTGGTTGCCGCTTCTTCTTAAAGGTCTCCATAGTCACACGAATTGGAGCGAAACCGCCGAGACCTTCGCGATTGCCGGTACAGCGTGGATCCTCGCCGATCTTCTCGCCGAGTCTCGACCAGTGCTCGCGCCTTAGCCCTCGGCTGCCCAAGATGCCCCGGCAGGACCACATACTTAAATCTCTTGCTAGACTTTCCTCGCAATGAATATGGACAACCTTCGCGCCGCCTTTGACGAAGTATATGTCTACTCGATGAACCGCCCTGCGTTCATCCTGCAGCACGTCGTGGACGCCTTCGCCGTGCAAACCTTCAACAAGGACACCAAGCCGATTGCCCTTGTGTTCGGGTTGCTTGGCCTTTATCTCCACGTTGAAAAACAGTTTTCCGGCCGCCAAGTCCAGCGAGTGCACATGCAACTTGGGCGCGCAAAACGAGAATGGCCGCCTATCCATCTGCCCGACGACCGAGGCGCCATCACCGTCGTCGATGTCCTGGCGGCTGCTGCCGGACCCGAGCGTGATCTCGCGATCGACAATTGGTGCAAATCCGTCTGGGCTGCTTTCCGCGCCAATCGCCAAACCATAATCGACCTCTTGCAGGAATACCAAATCACCTAATAAATCATGTCTATGACCTGTGGGCGCTGTGAGCTTTGAGCTGTAAACAGTGGCCGTAAGATACCTACTACAGAAAGTTTTGCCCAGCACCCTGCGGTATGGCTGGGCAGTCCTCAAAGTTGCCCTTTTCGGGCTCTGTGTTATCTTGGGGCGCAGTCGTCCGGAAGTGTCCCCATCCGGCAGCCGATTGGGCAGCTTCAGGGACGGCAGACCAAGCTAGATCAGGAGGCTTATGAGTTCCGTTAGAGTCTTCACGGTGTGTCTCGCCATTTTATGGAGCGCAGGCGTTATTACTGCGGACAACGCTGCCTACCAAAAGGGCACCCTTACCACCACTAACGCCTCCGGCCACAAGTCCTACAACTTGAAAGCGGGCCTTAAGATCTACCAGATCGCCAACTGCGGCGACTTCCAAAACGGACAGGAAGTCGATTTCGTTGTGAAAGACGACAAGATTTATATCGCCCACGAAGGCGCAAAGGATTACAAGTGCTCGATCGAATCCACAACTGAATCCAGAGACCCTAATGCCCCGCCTACCCCCAACGAAGCCCCAGCCTTCGTCTACATGAAGGGCACAGTGCTGGGCTTTTCGATTCGCAGAGACATTCATGTTTCCGGTGGAGGCAGCGTTGCGAGCCCCGTTAGCTCGGCCGCCCGCAAGGCCAAAGTCTATGAACTGCAAGGCCCTGACCTGATCTACCAGGTGGACTACTGCGGCGCTTTTCAGGCCGGCCAGTTTCAGCCCGGTCAAGAGGTGGAATTCCGCGTGAGCGCCGGCGAGGGCCGGCTCTATATTCGCCATGACGGCACCAAGGAATATGGCTGTCAGTTGGAGGGCACACGCAAGCCTGATCCGCAGCCCGGAGCAGCCGTCCAATCAGCCGCTGCTGCTGCTTCCACCGCGCGGCTTTCCATCGCCTCGGTTCCTGACGGAGCCGACATCGAAATCGATGGAAGCTTTGCGGGCAACACACCGTCCGATCTGGAAGTTCCCGAGGGTGAGCGCTCCATCGTCGTGAAGAAGTCCGGCTACAAGATCTGGGAGCGCAAGATGAAGGTTGTCGCTGGAAGCAGCATTCACCTGAACGCCGAAATGGAAAAATCCGCCAATCCCTAGCTGCTTGGGGATATAGCTGGCCATTCTCTAGTTACCGCGTCAATTTGGAGTTGACGCACCTCGCGAGCGCATCGATCCGCAAGCCCCCTCACTAACGCCAGACAACTTGCGCAGGGAACATTAAGCGAACGACTACACTGTTTGCCTCTCTCCCGCATGTGCCCACTCCGGTCACGAAAAAACTACATCCTTTAGTTTTTCCCGGTCATCTTAATCAAGACAAACAAGCCGGTCGCCGCTGAAGGAGGATGTATGCCAAACGAGAAAACGGGAAGTGCCGCCGGTGCGAGTCGAGCGCTGCAACGCGCGGAAACCAATCCTCTCGATTTTGCACCTGAAAAGATTCCTTTTGACACTCCCTATGGCCCACCGATATCGCTTGAACGCGCCGAGGCAGCCATTGATGCCGCTGTCGCAGACGCGAAGAAGCGGAATTGGAAGATGAACGTAGCCGTGGCCGATTCCGGTGGCAACCTCGTCGCCTTTCAACGCATGGACGGCGCGATGCTTGCCTCCATTCAGATTGCCGAGCACAAGGCGCGCGCCGCCGCGACCTTCCGACGCCCAACCAAGATATTCGAGGACGGCATCAACCTTATGCATCTCAATTATCTGCTCGCCTTCGATGGAATCATTGCGTCTCGCGGCGGTATTCCGCTAATTGAGAACGGCTCGATCATTGGCGCAATCGGTGTTTCAGGAGGCACGGATTCGCAGGACGAGATCGTCAGCGAGGCAGGCGCGGCCGTAATTAACCAACTCCCGGCAACGAAAGAATAATCCAGATTTCGAGAAAGCGTAGCGCATCAATTGGTTTCCGAGACAAACAATAGATAGGAGAATGCCATGTCCACTGCAAGCGCACTTACCAAGCCACCACAGATTCGCATCACGCGACGGACGCCCGCCTATTGGCGCGTCACGTTCGACAACCCGCCGCTCAACGTCATGGGTCCGGAAATGGTCAAGGAGTTCCAGAAAGTCATCAACGCTCTCGAAGCCGACGAGCAGGTCAGAGTCGTGGTCTTCGACAGCGCCGTCGACGACTACTTCCTGAATCACTCCGATTTCACGGTCAAGATGGAAGACCTGACCTCACTGCCGCCCGGTCCGACGGGCTTGCCCCCTTGGCCGGACTTCCTCGTGCGTCTTACCCGCTTGCCGGTCGCCTCTATCGCCCTCATCCGCGGCCGCGCGACGGGTAACGGCAGCGAGATCACGCTGTCCTGCGACATGAGCTTTGCCAGCCGGGAAAAAGCCATAATCTCGCAGTGGGAGGTGGGCGTGGGAATGGTTGCCGGCGGCGGCCCCATGGCTCGGCTTCCCCATCTCATCGGCCGAAACCGCGCCCTCGAGGTGCTTTTGAGCTCGGAAGACATCCGTGCGGACCAGGCCGAGGCCTACGGTTACATCAATCGCGCACTGCCCGACGCGGAGTTGGACGAATACGTAGAGGCGTTCGCGACCCGCATCTCCAAGTTCGACAAATGGGCCATCGCGCAGACCAAGCGCCTCGTCAACACCAGCCTGTCCCCGGACGTCGAGCTCGGCGCCGGATGGGATGCCTGCATCGGCTCACTCGGACGGCCTGCCGCGCAAAATGGGATCAAAGCGCTGATGGCGCTCGGCTTCCACAAACCAGGCGATGTCGAAAATCGGCTCGGCTACTACCTGGGCCAACTCGCGCGCTAGGTCCGCGTCTGTCTACCAAGGAGGTCTGTATGTCTCAGAAAGCCGGCGGCGCAAAGCCTGCTCTGCAAAGCGGAATCCGTGCTCACCAACCCGGGCAGGATGTATTCAGAGCCATCTTGTCGGAGGATATCGATTGGAACCCGTTCCCAGCGTTTCCACCTGCCGTCCGCCTCGCCGTTGTCGTCGGTCAGCCTTCGGAGCCCGGCCCCTACACAATCCGCGTCAAAACGCCCCACGGCGAGAAGCTGATGCCTCACAAGCACCCGGAAGATCGAGTCTACACCGTGATTTCCGGCATCTTTTATATCGGACTGGGCGATGAATTCGACGAAACTAAGTTGCAAGCCTATCCACCCGGCGCCGTAGTCATTCTTCCTGGCAACACGCCCCATTTCCACTGGGCGAAATCCAGCGAGTACGTCACGCAAGTAACCGCGATGGGGCCGCTCGGACTGGAGTACCTCAGCGCAAAGGACGATCCGCGAAATAGCAGTGACCGAAAAAACAGCGCGACGAGATGAGCGATCAACAAAAGAAGGAGCAATATTCGTCAGTGCGAGATCAAACGATCCGCGCGGCGCTCGATCAGCATTGGGCCGCCTCCGATGCCAACGATTTTGCAACCGAGCACCTCATCTATCACGAGGACGCCGTGCTGGAATACCCGCAGTCCGGCGAGCGCACCCGCGGCCGGCGCAACATACAGGGCCAACGAGCCAGTCAGCCGAACAAAAAACGCTTTTCTATCCGGCGAATCCTTGGCGGCGGTGATCTTTGGGTGACCGAATACATCCTCACCTATGACGGCAAGCCCTCCTACACCGTGAGCATCATGGAATTCCGCGGCGACAAGGTTGCCCGGGAAACTCAGTACTTTGCGGATCCATTCGTCGCTCCCGCCTCGCGCGCTCAATGGGTTGAACGGATGGACACATAATTACAAGTCTTCAGAATCCGCTAACGACAGCGAACGGTTACCAGAGAAGTCGAACCTTGTGATATGAGGTAACGTTGCCGCGCATCCTCGGACGGAGAGACAAGAGATGGAAGTGATTGCTTGGAAATGGTTGGTCCAGTTCGTTCTGCAGGGTAACAACGATTTGCAACAATACGCCATCTTGCTGGTACGCGTTTCGATCGGGCTGTTCTTCGCCATCTCCGGCGCAAATAAATTATTTGTCGCCGGCGGCACGAAACCTGTTTACGACACGCTCGTAAAAGCCAAAATCCCGTTTCCCCGCTTCACAGCTTATTTCGTCTCAAGCGTCGAGTTCGTTGGCGGATCCTTAATCGCCGTGGGACTTCTTTCGACCCCGGCCTGCGTGGCTCTATTGATCGATATGATTGTCGCCACCCTCACCGAAGCGCTTTCCACCTTGCCCAAAGGACTCTCCCCGCTTCGCTGGCTCGACGATTTCCTCTACCTTCCGGAAGTCCTCTACGTGCTCTTTTTTATCTGGCTGATCTGCTCCGGTCCGGGTAAGTTCAGTCTCGATTACTGGCTCGCCGGCAAGTTACTGAGTTGATCGGCACTTCCGAAAAAAAGCGTCCGCCGAGGATCATCAGCACGTTGCGATGGAGACGTTACGGAAGTATTTCTCCGAACTCGCGTACGGGATACCATACAGATCCCGGTGGATCGCGCTGAGCATGCGGCCAGGAGGAACAAATGTCGAACGCACACAGTCACCGAGAGATTGCAAACCTCGCCTACGAACTGTGGGAGCGCAGGGGCCGCCCGCTCGGTTCGCCTGAAATCGATTGGCACGCGGCGGAATGTGCTTTAGGCGTGCGAAATTCGCCAGAGGAGTTCTCGCTCCCGGGCGTCCGCTTCGAGCCAGAAGAAGGCTCCTATCGCGAACCCTGAGTCCAGTGTGGTTTGTTTTGCTATTGACAGAGCCATATCATAGTTGGTACTCTTTCTTTGGGAGAATCTACGCCCATCTAGCTTTGCCGCCGCCGAACCAGGCGGCTTTTTTTTGCCCGTTCGGTCCGCTTAGCGTACGAGACCAGCTACAATTTTCCTTCGGATCTCGTCCAGTCTCTTAAAAAATAAAATAATTGTCATCCCGCTTGCCCTGAGGAACGGAGGGAGCGAAGTCGAGGGATCTGCTTTTTCCGTGCGTCTACTCCATCTAGCCGCCCCGTTTCGAGTCTCGCATTCCCAATCTCGCATCAACTCAAAAAAGGAGCCTCCCATGGCCATCACCATTCCCAGCACCGCCAACACTCTCCGCTGCCAATTCCAATTCTCCGACGGCCGCGGCTGCCGTATGTTGCGCAACCCGTCCCATCCCACGTTCTGCACTTTCCACGCCCGCCAGGAACTTCAACTCATCGAGTCCCAGCGCCTCGGCAACGAAATCTCGATCTCCCTCAACGGCGATTTCCTCACCGCCACCGACATCAACCACGTCCTCGGCAAACTCTTCATCGCCGTCGCCCAGGACCGCGTCCCCGTCCGCAAAGCCCTCGCCCTCACCTACATGGGCCAGGTCATGCTCACCTCCATCCCCCACGTCAAACAGGAGTTCCCTTTCCAATACAAATTCGCCCACTGGCACAAAGTCCTCAACGCCGCCGCCCCCCTCTCCACTCCTCCCGCCCTCTCCGACTCCGACTCCGACTCCTCCGACGACGACCTCCCCGAACTCCCCGATCCCGACTACCCCGAAAAAGAATAGCCTTAGATCGAATCTCGGCCACAAACGGCGATTCCAATTTGCCGTCCCCAGGATCCTCAGGAGCTTGCTGGCCCTTGCTCGGCACCTGGGTCTACGAAGACTTGGCATCCCGTTCGCACTGTAGACGAGCAATCGCGGGATACAATCGCATCCGGTGAGAAAGTGCAAATGGTCATCACACGTAACTCCGTCTATAGCAAAGAGTTCTGCGGGAGCAATCTTTCGACTTTGGCTCTTGTGGTCGTCAGCGCTGTGCTCTGTCTTCCACAAGTGTTGACGGCTCAACACGCCAAGCCCAAGAGGCAAGAGGAGCAATCCGATTTCGGCATTGAATTGGAAGTTGCGCCAATTCAGCGCCCAGTCGCGCTCGAACGAGCCGCGCTGGATGCCTTGACTGATGATGCTGGTGTTGCTTCGTGCTTAGAAAACGAGGGCCTCAGCCCCAAGGTACTGCCTGCAAATTGGTTTGTCGCTTCTGAGATTCACCTTGACGGGGCGAACGAGAGTGACCTGGTAGTTTTACCGGGCGGCCGCCTTCCCGATACGCCCAAGGGCGAGATTTCACCAAATGCTTGCTTTTTGGGTGCCAATACTGGCCAGATGTGGGTTCTACGTAGCACTCAACGCGGCTTCAAATTGGTCCTGAGTCAAATCGGTCTAGGCATGAGTGTGCTCACAACAAGAACCAATGGATTTCGGGATATCGAGATCGGCGCTTTTGTCGGCGGCTATGATGACTCGATCAACTACAAGTTTGACGGCGAGTCGTACAAAATTGCTGGCCGCATCTCAAATCTGATGGGCGCAGAACTTCCTCATTCCCTTTCTGCGTTTGGGACCAGGAAGATGCTCGTTCAGCTGCCCGCGCAGACGTCCGAGACTATTCGTGGTCAGGCACGGGCTTGGATTTGGCATCAGTGGCAGGAACACAAAGCTTCTTATCTCACGGTCAAAATCCATGAAGAGGCGTCAGAGGAAACCTCGTCTTATTTCATTGCTCCAGGCAAGAACGGAGAGTGGCAAGTCATCATCCAAGTACACCGATTTGTGTACGACGAGAATGCCACTGCTTCCCAGTTTCGCATTACCGAAAAGGAGCTTCTTGTGGCCAGCCAGGTTCAACGCGTCGAACCCACAGCGGATGAAATACATCTTCCCCGCGTCTTTTCCAAAGACGAGATTCTTCCAGAATCAAAATACAGGCTTCAATTCATGGACTACGGAAACAGAACTGTAGCCACGCTTTAGACCCGTTCAGACGGAAGCCAGGAAGGGTGACCCACACGTCGGTTCTACATGGGGCTTCTGACTCTGGTTCCTCGTTCTGTTTTTGTTGGCCAGTTCGCCGACTCTTTTAAAATTCTATGTTCCACACATTATCTTGACGCATAAGCTAATTCTGAAGCACACTCCAACACCTTTACATGGCAAGGAGGAGATGGTATTCTTACGTTGTAGCTTATTAGCTACAGCTTGTATGACCATCACACTCGATTGTGGCTGCCTCGGAACGAAGCGTTCAATATTACTATTCGGCTCCCGAAGTTGCGCCGTTCCGAAACTGGCGCAACGGAATTGCGGACCTGAAAACAAAGGCTGCCATTGATGCGAGGATAGCCAGACTTCGTGGCGGAAACTTTAGTGATTCTCGGCCCATTGGAGAAGGGGCTTCGGAGTCCAGAATTGATTTCGGTCCTGGCTACAGAATCTATTACGCGACGGTCGGCAAGAAAATACTGTTGCTTTGTGGCGGAGACAAAGCAACACAGAGTGCTGATATTCAAATAGCTCTGGGCTTCTGGAAAGACTTCAAAGGGCGCCGAAAAAGGAAATATGCCAAGAAACGAAACCTATAAAGAAGACCTGCTCGCCGATCTTCGTTCCAATCTCGGATATGCCGCCGAGTATCTTTCAGCCGCATACGCAGACTCCCCGGAAGCATTTCTCGTTGCCCTTCGCGATGTAACCGAAGCGCAAAAGGGCATGGCAAACGTCGCGAAACAAGCGCGGCTCAATCGAGAGAATCTCTATCGAACCCTCTCCGAACGCGGCAACCCTACTCTAAACACGGTCGGCTCTGTGTTGGAAGCGCTAGGAATTGCCGTCAAGTTTGAACCCAAAGAAAAAGGTCCTCAGCAGCGCCACCGTCGGCGCCCGTTGCAGCGCCGAATAAGGAGGGTGTCTGTTCCTTAACTCGCGGGTGGCCACTTGCCAATCGCAGTCTATCCTCAGCGGCTGCCGCTCGCCCCACATGCCGGTTTTCCATGTGGATCTTCACATGCGTTCGCGCCCTTGTTCGGCGCTTTGGACTCTGTGTAATAATCGGTCGCAATGGAACGCCCCGCACATCCCGAAGGAGTGCTTGGTCCGCACGCAGCGGCGCTCAGAGCGGCTCTCTTGCAGCCTTTTCTCCGGTTAAACTTCGTGACGCTCTGGGTTCGGGATCAGGAGCGGAGTCGTCTGTTCTTCGTAGAAACCTTAAACTTTGAAACGATTGTGGACGTGCAAACTCCCGGCGAAGGCCGGTGGATCGTTGTCGCTCCGACAGCGGCTGGTTGGCTCTCTGGAACAACAGCCGTGGCCTTGCCCGGGATCGCCCTCGTGGTTCCACCCGAAGGATCTGCGGAACGCCAACATATCGGCCAAAACACCGGACTTAGCTTTCTTACCGAAGACGTGCATAGGCTATTCGAGGAATGGACGAGACGCGGAGTCCGTTTCCCGCTCCCACCAATGGAACCTTCTTGGGGAAGCGGGCAAGCCAGGTACGCGGTTTTTGAAGATGTAGACGGAAACAGTTTTTCTCTGATCGAGTTCGATGACGCAACTCGCGCGCTGGATGCGGAGCGCAGCGCCCAGGCTGCCAGGTTGGAAGCAGAGCGCCAGGCTGCGCGCGAATTGGCAATCGCCAAGCAAGTGCAGACCCGTTTGTTTCCGCAGAGGAAGCCGCTGATCCGAACGCTTGCGTATGCGGGGATTTGCCATCCCGCTCGGACCGTCGGCGGAGACTATTACGACTTTCTTGATCTCGGCAGTGGAAGACTCGGGCTGGTCGTAGCAGACATAGCCGGCAAAGGCATCGGAGCCGCCCTGCTCATGGCGAATCTCCAGGCGGCTCTGCGCAGCCAGTGCGCGACCGCTTGGGAACAGCCCGAACGATTTCTGCGGTCGGTGAATCAGCTGCTTTTCGAAAACACCTCCGACGGCGATTACGCAACCCTCTTCTTCGCCGAGTACGACGATGACACCCGCAAGCTGCGCTACTCGAATTGCGGCCATCCCCCTGCCCTGCTTTTACGCGGCGATGGCGGTTTGGAAAAACTCGGAGCAACCTGCACCGTGGTGGGCTTGTTCGAGAACTGGGAGTGCGCCATGGAAGAACGCGAACTGACTCCCGGCGACGCCATCCTCCTTTACACCGATGGTGTCACCGAAGCTCTGAATGAGGAAGGAGAGGAATTTGGCGAAGCCCGCCTGCTGCAAGCCGCCCGGCAACATCGCGCCCTATCCTTGCCTGAGTTGCTGGCCGCAGTTGCAGATCAGGCTCGAAGATTCAGCCCCCACGACCAGTCCGACGACATCACCTTGATAGGCGCCAAATGCACATGAAGCCATCCCATGCCATCACCGCTTCCGGCTCTCGACGGTGAGCTGTGATCTGTTTTTATGATTCGACGCTAACTCCTTTAGAATCCGCACTTCCAAAAACGCGCCTGTAAGTCTTTTGGAATGAACACTTACAAAACACAGGACTTAAAACCCTTTAGAATGAACACTGGCTCTGTTGACATCCTTGCGAACGGCTGCGGTGCCTCAAGCGATAGAGGTTGTAAGCGAGCCCGAGTAGCAAGGCTTGGCGAATTTGCGATGTTAACAAGCGCCCCGGGGCGCGCGAGGAGAGTTTCCGTTTGACCACCGAGAAGATGGTCTCGTTCTTCGCGCGTGGCCCATACTGTTTCCGCGGAAAAGCCCGGTGCATTTGGCTACGGATCGCTCCTCGGGGGAGACCGCGGCGAAGGTTCGCCGGGATAATGCTACGCGCGCCCAGGCGCTGGCGAATGTGTTGATGGTTGGCTTCGGAATCGAACTCCGCATCGGCCAGCACCAAGCCGAGGGGCGCACGTGCTCCGGCCACATTCAGCAACCCGGGCAGCGCCGGGGCGTCGCAACGCGGTCCGGGATGGGCCCGCTGCGCCAGCAAAATCTGTTGCTGCAAATCCGCAACGACCAGCCACTTCAACCAGCGACGATGGGGCGCCCTCCCGTGTGCTTGTTGTTCGATGCGGCGGAGGAAGAACGTGCTGACGGCGTTCTGCGACAGCCCCGTGCCGTCCACGCCAGCCGTCACCCGTGCCGAGCGTCGGCCGCGGCGCAACTGGCGCACGGTTTCTTCCAGTCCGCGGTCGATGGTGTCGTCGTCCAGCCGCTTCAGAAAACGGTACAAGGTGGTGTAATCGGGCACGCTTTCCAACTGCAGCGTTGCGCGCAACTCGCCATGCTCGCGTAATCGCACTTCGGCTTCGCGAAAGGTCCAGTCTTCGTAGCGCATCAGACACAGCACCGCCAGCAGCTGCGGCTGAGTGAACTGATGTTTGCTGAAGCGACTGCGGTAGGGCGGCAAGACCCGGGTGGCCACCTGCAAGGCCACGCGAGCAAAAGGCAGGAGTCCCACTTCGGCCATCGTCCCTCCTGCTCGATCAGAAAACACGCACGCCGCCCCCTTGTCGACCCCGCAAAACCGAGACTGTGCCGAGGATGTCAACAGAGCCATGAACACTTACAAAAAAAGAGGGGAGGGGGTGCCGCGCGGTGGCACAGACTTCAGTCTGTGCTCTTTGAATTGCTGGGGCGGACTTCAGTCTGTCCTCCCCAATCGCCCCGCCGTACCCGATAACGGCAGCGTTAATCAGGAGCTACGGTCGGATTTGAAATACGCAGGAGAAAACACCTCGGTCACAAATGATTCGAGTGTTGTGGGCGTCGTGTTTTTTGCGGAGCGCGCTTCCTGTGGCACAATCAGACCCGCATTCGCGCCATTCCACATTTCAATAAGCAGTTCTGCGGTCTTTTTAGGTAATCCCATCGTCACAAGGCCTTGCCCAAGCATCACGCTCGGAACTTGCACGTAGGCGAGATCGGGCCTGCCTATAGAATGGCCAACGATTGACGCCGCTTCCTTCATGGAGATGTCGCGCTGTCCGTGCAGTTCCTGTATGGAACTGCCGGAAAAATCGCGGGCAGCGAGGCGAGTGGCGGCATACTCGCCGATATCTTTTGTGGCTATCCAGGGCATTTGCGCATCCGACTGTAAACCACCCGGCAATGTTCCCGTTGAACGCAACGCCCCGATACTCATGAAGAGATTTTCCATAAAGTACGCTGCGCGCAAGTGCAGAACGTTGACCCCGGCAACTTGGTCGAGCTTTTGCTCTTGATTGTGTAAGCCGACGATCGGCCCGGTGTTTTTCGCATGCTGAGCGCCGATACTGCTCAGATTAACGACAAACGGCACATGGGCGTTGGCGATTGCTGCGGCATAGGAGTCGGAAACGCGTTCTTGGTGCGCGCGCAAGTCTTCCTGCGAGATATCTTCGGGCAGAACGAGGTAGACGGCTGAGGCGCCGTTGAAAGCTTCCGTCATTGAGGCGACATCTTCGACGTTAGCGACGAAGGGTTCCGCACCTAGCTCCACGAACCGTTTCATCTTCTTCGCGTCTCGCCCACCCAGCCGGACCCTTTCGCCTTTGGCGAGCAACGCTTCCGTCGCTGCACTTCCTGTGCGTCCCGTTGCGCATGTTACGACGATCATTTTGTGTTCCAGTTATTGCATCAAGCTATGATCATAGAAATGCGCCGGGCGTCCAGCACATCCGTGCGTAGCAAATCGCTCTGCGTCTCGCGCCGCCGGATCACCTTGCTTCGCGCTCCATCGATCAACACTTCGCTCGGCCGCGTCCGCGCATTGTAGTTGGAAGCCTGCGTCATTCCATAAGCCCCAGCGACCCAGATCGCCAGGACATCTCCCGGCTTCACTTCGCCAAGCGGCCAGTTGTGAATGAGACAGTCCCCCGTCTCGCACACCGGACCGACAATGTCCACGCGCTCCGCAGGAATTTTCTTCGCGCCCGCAACTCGCTCAATGCGTGTAATCGGATGGACCGCTCCATACAGCGCAGGCCGCAGCAAATCATTCATCGCCGCATCCGCGACCACAAACGTTTTTCCCCGGTTCCGCTTCGTGTAAATCACGCGCGTCAGCAGCACGCCGGCCGCGGCAATGATCGAGCGCCCCGGCTCCAGCAGCAGATTCAGCCCAAGTGGCCGCACGAGCCCAGCAACCATTCGCGCATATTCCGTGCGCGAAGAGTTTTTTTCCGTTGTGTAGCGCACACCGAGCCCGCCGCCCAAATCGAGATACTCCAGGTGAATTCCCGCACGCTTCAATTCATTCACGTACCCGGCGATGCGGCGAAACGCGCGCCGAAACGGAGCCAGCGAAACGATCTGCGAACCGATATGCGCGCTGATTCCCTTCCACAGCAAATACTTGGAATCCTTGTGCTTCAGATACAGCCGCCGCGCCTGCGGCCAATCCAGTCCGAACTTGTGCGTGTGGCTTCCAGTGGCAATGTGCGGATGTCCCCCCGCCGCCACATCCGGATTTACGCGAATCGCCACCGCTGGAATTTTTCCGCCGCGTGCCCCGTTTCGCTCCGATTCTTCGAGCAAAACTTCCAGCTCCGCCTCGGACTCGACATTGAAAAGAAGAATCCCCTCGCCGCGCCGCTTGCCTCGCTTCGCACTCCCACTCGGCACATATTGCAGCGCAGCGCGTATCTCCTCGCGCGTCTTCCCGACGCCGGAAAAAACAATCCGGTCTCCGCGAACTCCCAGATGTCCCAAATGCTTCAGCTCGCCGCCGGAAACGATGTCGAACCCGCTTCCCATCTTCGCAAGGTGCTGCAGGATGGAAAGATTTCCGTTGGACTTCACGGCGAAACAAATCGTATGCGGAATTTTGCTCAGCCCGCGATCGAACTCTTTGTAAGCATTCGCAAAAGCCGCTCGGCTGTATACATACGCAGGCGTGCCAAACGAATCGGCCGCTTCAACCAGATCGACACCCTCGCAAAAAACATGCTCAACGCTTCTGCTGCGCGCGGATTTTTTCCAGGCGAACTGCGGCGTGAATTCCGCGGGATCAATGAACGTTAGTTTCTTTCGGGAAGCTGCAGGTTGCGCGCTCATCGCACCTTCAATATCACCAGCGTTCGGTCGTCCGACAGCGGCGCGCTCTGCGCAAACCAATCCACTTCGCGCAAAAGCAGATCGGCCAACTCCGTGGCGCTCAGCTCATGGTGCTGCTCAATCAGCGCGCGCAATCTCTCCGTCCCAAAGAATTGCCCTTCGCTATTGTTCGTCTCCGCCAATCCGTCCGAGTGGAAAACCAGAATATTGCCTGGATCGAGCGACACGCCCCACTCGTCATAATTCACTTCTTCAAAAATGCCCAGCGGAAATCCAGTCAACGCGATCTTGTCGCAGCGCCCATCTTTATATAGCAGCGGCTGCGACTGTCCCGCGTTCGCCACGCGCAATTTGCTGCGCCCCTTCTGCCACGTCGCGAAACACGCCGTCATAAAGCGCCCCTCGATACGGCGCTCGCCGACAATCTGGTTCATCTGCTTCAGCATTTCCGCGGGCTGCAGCTTCTGCGGCGCGAGGCTCCGCATAATCCCGATCGCCACCGCGCCATAGAGCGCCGCCGCCGTTCCCTTCCCGCTAACATCCCCCAGCGCAATCCCCAACTGCTGCGGCCCGTACCGCAAAAATTCGTACAAATCTCCGCACACTTCCCGCGCCGACAAATATCGCGCGGCGATATCCACACCAAAATCCTCAGTCGGAACAGGCCGCAATAGCGCGCCTTGAATACGCTTCGCCGCCTGCAAGTCGCGCTCGAGCCGCGCTTCGTCGCGCGCCACTTGCTCGTATAGCCGCGCATTCTCCAGCGATACCGCCAGATTCGCGCCGAGGATCGAAAGCGTCTGCACATGGTCCTCGGTGAAGTAATTCTGCTGCGGGCTCTCCAGGTCCAGCACTCCAATCACTTTCCCCTTGTGCATCATCGGAATCGCCAGTTCCGAACGCGTCTCCGGATTCACCATCAGATAGCGCGGATCGACCGTCACATCCGGAACCAGCACCGGCTCCTTCAGCTCCGCCGCCGCCCCTACAATCCCTTCGCTCGCCGCCACTCTCATTTTCCCCTGCACGCGCTGGCCGTGTTTTACATCCACGCGATGGCGAAATACTTTTTGCTCTTCGTCGTAGAGCATGATGCTCAGAATCTGGTAGTCGATCACGCGCTTGATCTGTTCGGCGGCGCGGCGCAGCAATTCCTCGACGTCGAGAATGGAACTCGTCTCGCGCCCTACTTCATTTAGCAGAAGCAAGGTATCGGCCTGCGCGCGCACGCGCTGGAACAGACGCGCATTGTCAATCGCCACCGCCAGACGGCTCGCGAGCAGCGTAAGAATACTTTGCTGTTCGCGCGTGAAATAATCCAAATGCCTGCTCTGGATGTCAAGAACTCCGACGCATTTCCCCTGCAGCATCAGCGGCACAGCCAGCTCGGAGCGAACACTCTCGATGGCGTTGATGTAGCGCGGATCCTTCGACGTATCGCTGACGCGCACAGAGTGTCCCGTGGCTGCGGCCGTCCCCGTAATTCCCTGCCCAATCGGAACCCGCAAATTGTCGGCAAGCTCCCGCGAGTAGCCGATGGAGAAGCGGTGCTTGAGGTAGGTGCCGTCGCCTTCGAGCATCAGCACGCCAAAAATTTCGTAATCGATGTGACGTTTGATCAATGCGGCGGTGCGCGCCAGGACTTCGTCCAGATCGAGAGAAGAATTGACCTCTTCGCCGATCTCGGCGAGCGTGCTCAGAACTTCGGCGGAGATTTCCGTGTTTTCCGAAGAGGCCTTTTCAGTGGCGGCGGCTTGCGCGTGTTCGTTGTCGGGACTCATGAACTCCTAACATTATAGCAGGCAGCTGAGAAACGACTGTGGAACGTCTATTGCGGACCGCGCTCCGGCCTATTTCCGGAGCGACGCGGAGGGGCTTGCGCGCTCGTGCTATGGCGGAAAGTGATTCGATCAACTGTCGGAGTTCCCGGATCTGTCCGGGGGCTTGAGGGTGAGCACGCCGACGCCCGGCAGATTGCGGTAACGCTCGGCATAGTCAAGGCCGAAGCCGACGACAAACTCGTTTGGTATGGTGAAGCCAACATAGTCGGCTTGTACCGCGGCGATCCGGCGTTCCGGCTTGTCGAGCAAGACCGCGACGCGCAGGCGTTTAGGCTTGCGCTGTTGGAGGATGCGCAACAGGTATTGCAGGGTCATTCCGGTGTCCAGAATATCCTCGACGACAATCACAGTGCGGCCTTCGATGCTCGCGTCCAGATCTTTGGTAAGGCGTACTTGACCTGACGTTTTGGTGTCTTTTCCGTAGCTCGACACAGCGATGAAATCCAGCGCCACCTCGCCGGGGATTCCGCGCGCGAGATCGGACAAAAAGAAAACGGCGCCCTTCAGCACGCCGACCAAGAGCAGGGGTTCTTCCGGAAAATCCTCGCGAATCTGCTTTGCAATTTCCAGAATCCTCCGGTGAATGCGGTCTCGCGTAATCAGAAACTTGATTTTTTCGCCCGGTCTAACCGGTTCACTGCGCTTCGTTTTCTTCTTCGTGGGCATTTTGATCCTCAAACTGGAACCGAGACTCTAGCTCACGTCCTCGTCCGCGAGCAAGACACATCTGCCGGAGTTCTTGAGATAGGCCGCTGAACAAACGCGCCGAACACATTGTTCGAGAACGGAGATTCCCATTTTTCGAGCAGAATATGAGCATAATCGAGTACTGAAGCTTCCGAAGGAGGGCTCGACATTACATGTCTGAGAAGACGTTTCCGGAACCGTGGTTGCGCGGAATATTTTCCGATGTCCCCGCTGTACCTCGCGCCGTTCTTCATGCTTTGGAGCTTGCCGCGGAAGATGTGGAACGCTGGTGCGGCGCTCTAAGCGACGAGCAGTTGAACAAACGCCCCGCGGACCTTGCCCCGGTCGCGTTCCATATACGACATATGGCGCGAAGCCTGGACCGGCTGCTGACGTATGCCGAGGGAGCTGCGCTGAGCCAGAATCAAATGAAAGCTCTGAAATCCGAGATGGATCCCGCGGCGAAACGCGACGAGTTGTTCGACGAACTTTCCGCGATTTTCGCAACGAGTGCCACGCGCATTCGTCATCTCGCCAATTCAGACATGGAGACTCCACGCACGGTTGGGCGAAATAAACTGCCGAGTACGCTGGGCGGGCTGCTGGTGCACATAGCCGACCACACACAGCGACACGTGGGCCAAGTGATCACGACAGCGAAAATCGTTCAGGCGCAAACACCTTAATCAGTATTTCTATCCCTATAGACCCCAGAATCATCCAAAACAAGCGCCGTATCGTGAGGCGGGCATCCGCCTCGGTTATACTCCCAGACCGGAGAATTGATTTGCTCGAAGCCGCGAAAAACACGCTTTTGATCCTGAGCGCCCTGTTTCCAATTGTGAATCCGCTGGGCGGCAGTCCTATTTTTCTTGTGCTAACACGAGACTACGCGCCGCCGGAACGGCGCGCCCTGTCGCGGCGAGTGGCGATGAACAGTTTTTTCCTATTATTGAGTTCCTGCTTGATCGGCACGCACATACTGACGTTTTTTGGCATTTCGCTTCCGGTGGTGCAAATCGGCGGCGGACTGATCGTCATATCAACAGGTTGGGCAATGCTGAATCGCAGCGACGATGACGACGACACGACCGAGGGAAAAGCGCGCAAAAAGGTGGAGCCTCGCGACGAATTCAAAACCGCATTCTATCCACTGACACTGCCGCTCACCGTGGGGCCGGGATCGATTTCGGTGGCTATCACTCTGGGCGCCAACATTCCGCGGCACCATGGGTGGAATCCGCTGGGCCTGATCGAAATATTTATCGGCTGCGCGATCATCGCAGTGAGCATTTACCTGTGCTACGGGTTCTCCGACAAGCTGGCGCGCGCGCTGGGGGCGACGGCCATGGGTGTGATTATGCGTCTGTCGTCGTTTCTGCTGGTTTGCATCGGCGTACAGATTCTCTGGAATGGCGCCAAGGCGCTGCTCGCCACTCTACCAGCGCTTGGGCAGTGAGACGCAGTCCCCTCGGGACAATGCCAACTGCCATCCGCGCAGGGCGTAAAGCGAAGGCTGTGGCGGGTTAGTAGTTGAGATGGAAGTTCAAAAAGTGCCAGTGGTAAATAAACCAGAAAAATCCTAAGCAACTGAACGCCAGCAAGGTATTCCAGATTTTGTTCCAGATCCATTGCTGGTCGTCGCCCCAGGACTTCACTACGTTAAGAATCGCGAGCAAAGCGCCAATGCCGGTGAAGAGACCGAGGACCTGCAAAAGATGCAGGGTAAAGTCGCTGCGCTCCGATAAAGCGGAGGGATTGTTGGTCCTGCTGATAAAAATCAGGAACCCAATGACAAACAGAATGACGGCGAAACAATTCAAGCGGACGAGCATGCGCAGGCGCCTGGCGCCCGGATCCAAAGAAAGCGGCTTGTCATAGTGTTTGCGAATCATTGCGCCGAGGGGCCACAGGAGAATGGAGAGCACGATAACGCACAAGCTGAAGATGATAACGACATAATTGAAGGTCTGTTTGTCGGTGAGATCGTTGACCTGCTGGAAAACCATGAACGGATAGTCGATGTAAGCGACGCGGCGTCCACCTGGTTCATTTGCAAAGGCAACCATCGCTTTTCCATCGACGGCGCGAAACACCATCGGAGAGATTTCTCGGAAATGCAGTGGCTGCTGATTCAAGCCTTTGAAGCCATCCAGCGTAATGGTGTTGTCCTTGGGATTGACCGCGACTTTCGCCTGGCCGAGCAGACCGGTGACGGACAAAACGTTGGTCTCGAAACGACGGCTGACGGTGTAGGTGCCGACAACGCTCTGCGCGTCTTGCGCGGCGGTAGCGACCGTCGGTTCATTGGATGGAGCCGCGGGAAAATACCGGTCCATAAAACTGGAAAAGAGAGAGCCGCGCGGATCGATTTCGGCGCGCCCGGGACTGTTGTACGAGACGAAGAGACCGACGTTATCGTCCAGGAGCAGATGCAGATTGCTGTGGAACGATATCGTGTCGCCGCCGTGGCCGATGCTGACGTGGCCGTTTTCCGACTGCTCGTAGAAGCCGAGGCACATGGCGTGCACGGCCGCAGGCCAACCGGCCTGGCGCGTGTGCATTTGCTTGGCCGTTTCTGGTTTCAGGATTTGCACGTCGCCGTATTTGCCATTCTGAAGATGGGCGATCATGAAGTGGGTCATGTCCACTGCAGAAGCGGAGAGAGAGCCCGCGGGGGCGACCTGGACGAACTCAAATCCCTTAGGTTCGCCGGAGCCGAGGATGTAGCCGTTGGACATATCGGCCTTGAGCGCATCGGGAAGAGGCTGGCGAAATGTCGCGTGGGTCATGTTGAGCGGCTTGAAGATGTGCTCTTCTACGTAGTCATTGAAATTCTGGCCGGAGACGCGTTCGACAATGTAAGCGGCCATGGTCGTTGCGTAATTGGAATAAGCCGATGTCTGACCCGGGGGAAAAATGCGCGCGGGCATGTGCACCTGCAAATATTGGGAGTTGGGGCGAAGATCATCCACGGAGCCGACAAACAAATCCTTGGCGGTCTCTTCAAAGCCGGACGTGTGCGTCATGATATTGCGGAGGGTGATGGGCTTGCCGAACGCGGGAGGGATTTTAAAATCGAGATAGTCGTTGACGTCGCGATCGAGATCGAGCTTGCCGAGTTCGACTTGCTGCATCACCGAAGTCCAAGTAAAGAGCTTGGAGATGGAGCCGGGACGAAAGAGAGTGGTCTCCGGCGAAACGGGCGTTTTCTTGGCAACGTCCGCGTAGCCGTAGCCTTTTGCGAAGAGGAGTTTGCCATCTTTGACGACGGCAACGACGGCGCCAGCGATGTCCGCGTGCTCGATCTGCTGGGGCATGTAGCCGTCCAGGAACGAACCGAGGTCTTCGGCGGTCAGCTCGTGGCCCTTGGGCGTCGCATCAGCCATGGCTGCAGGTTTGGGAGTTACGGCGGGCGCCTTGGCGTCGCCGGGCTTAGCCGTCTGCGCAAAGACGACAGCAGAGCCGAGAAGGGCCGCACAACCGATGCCCAAGAGTGTGGCACGCATGGATATTTTCACTGAAAATACCTCCGACTATTTTTTTTGCCGATGAAAACCGGCAGACCTGCCCGACACCGGTAACGCGGGCCCCTGGGACGCGTGAAACATTTGTTGCATTCTTGTCTGGGGGGAGACTAAGTAGCAGAGGCCGGAAAGTCAAGTGATTTGGTGCAGGCGCAGCCCATCGGTCTCTCGCATAAAGGCCGGAGATCCGGCGCGGAAGGCGGCGCGCATCGACCACAACGGATTATTTGCGCGTGGCGCCAGCCGCAGGGCTGGTTGGAGGCTTTCTCAAGTAAGCCGACAAGTTGGACTGCTGCAAAGAGCGCAGTTCGATACAAGCGTTAACGCCGTCTTTCGCGTTTTGCAGCACGCGCTCGCTGCCTGGGAGGTTTTGCGCCGTGAAAAAGTCCTGGGAATCGTCTCTAAGTTTTTCATCGCAGAAAGATCCGGCCAGGCCGGCGAAGCCGCCGGAAAGCGAAGCGCCGGCCTTTTCCTTGAGGGCCGGGAAATTACTTTTGAAGAGCTCCCATGCCGCAGCCTGGGTATCGACATTGCCAAGGAGGCCTGCCACGAAAAACAAGTCCTGATTCTTCACGTCGGGGCTTAGGGCGAGATCCACAGTTCGTCTGGCCAGCTCCGCGCTCGGAAACTGAGAGAGCGCGCCGAAATAGTTGTAATACTCTTCGGGAGTTTTCGCGGTCTTCATGTGCTCGAGATATCTGTCATAGAGACTGCTGTTCCCTTCGAGCGCGGAGACGGCCAAAGCATTGCCTGCAAGGGCGGCTTCGACGGAATGTGGATCTCGCATGTACTGCTCGACGAGGACGCGTGACTTCGCGAGCAACTGAGGATCGCGGCCGTAGGTAGCCAGTATGGCGAAAACATCGGAGCGGAGGCCGCGCCTATCGTCCGATTCCCCAGGCGTTGGCGAATCGCCCAACTCTGTGGCCATAGGCCGCAGAAAATCGCGCACCCATTTTTCAAACACGGGGCGGTCGGCAGCGCTGACAACGGTGTCGTGTATTTCAGCAAAACGGCCCATCATCACGCCAACCAGAGCCCTGGCGCGCTCGCTCTTCATCTTTTCCAGCGTGTCGAGATAATCCCCAATGCTCAGGCGACCGACGCGCACCATAGCCCATTCGTCACCGAGGAAATGGATGCGCTCTTCCGGCGAAAAACTAGTTTCCAACTCGGCGCTCATTTTTCCTAGCGTGGCAGCATCAAAAGAGCTGCGGTAGTAGCCGCGGCCACCCGCGTTGGTGTAAACCCACGCTGCGCATCCGGGCAGTTCAAATGTTTGCTGACGCTGCGCCAGCAAGACGTATGTTCCATCCTTCGCGCCTTCGGGGCGGAGGTTGACGGGAATTTGCCAGATTTCCTGGGAGCCTGCGGTGAGCTTCGCGGTGTCTGCAAAATAGCGCTCCTGGGAAAGCGTCACGTTCGTTATGGGGACTTTCTTTTTGTGGCGGCCAATGTAGACGACTTTTATGCCGCATTCGGTTTTGAGCAAAGTGACGAGGGGGGCTCCGGGCTGCTGCGTGAAGCCGGACATGATGCCGTCGATGGGCTTCTCGGACGTGGCCGCCATCTGATTCCAAAAATCTTCGGCAGTGGCGTTTCCGTAGGCGTGCTTTTCGAGATAGGCGTTCGCGCCTTTCTGAAAAACTTGCGGGCCAACGTAGGCTTCCACCATGCGGAGGACGGAGGCCGCTTTGCCGTAGGCGATGCCGTCGAAGAGCGTGGCGATTTCGGCAGGAGTTTCGGCCCGCGCGCGGATCGCACGCACTGACGCAATTGCGTCGGTGGAGAGCGACCCGCCGGTTTCCTGAATTTCGAGGCGCTCGTCGTGCCATTCCGGTTTCCATGCGCTAATCGGCTTGTGGGACATCCAGGTGGCGAAGCCTTCGTTGAGCCAAATGTCGTCCCACCACTTCATGGTGACCAGATCACCGAACCACATGTGAGCCATTTCGTGCGCAAGGACACCTACAACGGCCTGGTGCGCGTCGACGGAAGCGTTCTTATCGTCGATAGTGAGAAGCGTTTCGCGGTAGGTGATGGCGGCGGTGTTTTCCATGGCTCCCGCGGAAAAATCGGGGAACGCGATGATGTCCAACTTCTGGAAGGGATATTTGATCTGGTAATAGGTGTCATAAAATTTGAGGATATTTTCCGCCGAAAGGAGGGCGTAGGAGAGAAGATCCTTTTTTTCCGGCACGGCGCAAACGCGGATGGGGATGCCGTCAGCGCCGCCTTGAATGCAGGCGAAGTCGCCGACCATCATGGCGACAAGATAGGTTGACATTTTGGGAGTGTCGGAGAATTGGAGAGTGTGTTTGCCATTTGCAGGACCGGGCGTGTCGGAAATGATTTTGCCGTTGGAGATGGCGGTGTCGTTTTTGTCGACGACGAGAGCGATGCGAAAGACGGCTTTGTAGGCGGGCTCATCAAAGGAGGGGAAGGCGCGGCGGGCATCGGTCGCTTCAAACTGCGTGACTGCGTAGCGGCGGCGGGCGGTTTGGCTGAGATAGAAGCCGCGCAGCTTGTCGTTCAGGATTCCGGTGAAACGAATGCGAATTTCCGCGGGACCAGCGGCCACCACGCTCGGAACGGTCAGAGTGGCCGTCTCGTTTTTTTCATCCTTGGTGACGGAGGCGGCTTGCTTGAAGTCGGCGGAACCGACCCATACTTCTTTAAGATCGATCTCGGCGGAATTCAGCACGATGGAAGTGGTGGCCTTTTGCAGGTGAACGCGGATGAGCTCGTCGCCGGCGAAGGAGGCGTTGGCAAGATCAGGCTCAAATTTCAAGTCGTAGGAGTCAGGGACGACATTGTCGGGAAGGCGCTGCCCCGAGATGAGTGAACTGGCCAACAGACTCCACACCGCTACCGCCACGATGCGCTTCATAGAGAGTTCCTTCCAGAGTGTTTTGAAAAAAGCGACATCACGTCCGTGCTACGCAAGCGGCGGCGCGGCGGAATTATTTGCGACCCGCGCTACGGGCTTACGCGCTCCTGCCCCGGTTAGACCGAAACGTGTGGTAGAGGATAGCAGGCAATGAGCCGGATTGGGATGGGGATAGCTTGGCCGAGAGTTCCCAGCCGTGGGTGTCTAGCGTGCGGGAACGCGGAAGATTAGGCAGCGGTGCGCTGGCTGTTCCAGTTGTTGGTTCGCACGGTGAGCTGCTCGATACGATCGCGGCGAACGGTGAAGCCGATGCCGGGAGTTTTCGGGACGTGGATGGTGCCCTTCGAGGTGACTTCCACTTCGGGCTCGATGATGTCCTCGCTCCAGTAGCGTTTGCTGGCAGAGACGTCGCCGGGAAGCGTGAAGCCGGCGAGCGTGGACATGGCGATGTTGTGGGCGCGGCCAATACCGGTTTCGAGCATGCCGCCGCACCAAACGGGAATGGAATGCGTACGGCAAACGTGCTCGACGCGGCGCGCTTCAGTGTGGCCCCCGACGCGGCCGAGCTTGATGTTGATAATGCGGCAGGCTTTCAGCTCGATCGCGGTGAGAGCGTGGCGCGCGTTGTTGATGCACTCGTCGAGGCAGATGGCGGTTTGGATTTGCGCCTGGAGTTTCGAATGCGCGTAGATGTCGTCCCAGTTGAGCGGTTGCTCCATCATGAGCAGCTTGAATTGGTCGAGTTGACGCAGGTGCGCGGCGTCTTCGAGACGATAAGCGGAATTGGCGTCGACGGAAAGGAGGATGTCGGGAAATTCTTTGCGGACGGCGGCGACGTAGTCGATATCCTTGCCGGGTTTGATTTTCAGCTTGATGCGCTGATAGCCGCTGCGCAATTCCTCTTCGACGCGGCGAACGAGGGCTTGCGGGCTCTCGCGAATGCCGAGAGAGACGCCGCTGGCAATTTCATCCAGCGTGCCGCCAAGAAGTTTTGCTAGCGGAACGCCCTTGATTTGGGCTTCGGCGTCCCAGAGAGCATTTTCCACGCCGCTCTTGGCCATTTCGTGGCCGCGAATTGCGGCGAGCAACGAGGGGCACTCTGAGGCGGCGGAAATCGTCTTGCCAATCATAGCGGGCGCGACAAAATCGGAGATCACATGCCAAGCGGTATCGGTGGTCTCGGAATTGTAGCCAGGCGTTTCGCTGGCGGTGACTTCGCCCCAGCCGCTGACACCGTCAGCGATGACTTCAACGAGGATAATGCGGCGGTGGTGGGAGACGCCGAAGCTCGTTTCGAAGGGAGCTTTCAGCCGCATTTGGACTTCACGCAGTGTAATGGATTCAATCTTCATAAGGCTCCAGGAGGTATGTTCCTTGTTCTTCGTTGAATTCGAATCCGACGGCGGCGCGGCCATTGGCGATGTTGGCCTGGAATTGCTCGCGAAGTTTAGTTTGGATTTCTTCCGCGGACTGCGGATCGTCGCGGCAGATGGCGCGAATTCCAGCTGGGATGGCAATCCGTTCGCAATTTGGATTGGCGGCCCGCTGCTTGCCGGCGAGCACATCCTCCACGCGCTGCGAGCGGACCCACCATTCCGCGACGAGGCGATCCGTCGGCAGACCCGCGTGAAGCGGGCTCGTGGTGCGGCCGTAGAGATTTGGAATGTAATGGCGAACGATGGCGCCGAGACGTTCGATGTTGAAGTGCGCGTTCTTGAGCTGCAGAGGGTCAAAGGTCCATTCAATTAAATTGATGCCGCGTTCGAGGGCGTCTTCGCGCTGTGCGAGCTTAAGCAGCCGGCCCACACCGCGGTTCTGATATTCGTCGATCACTCCGACCATGTGCGAATGCAGGTACGCAAGGCCATCGCGTATCGCCGCAAAGGCTAAGGCAAAACCAACGGGCGTGTCGCCGTCAAAAGCTGCCATGACTTGGCCGCCGGTTTTCCTGGCGACGATACAAATCTGGTCGGGCACGGTGTCGATGGGCGAATAGCCCCAGATGCGCTCCTGCAAATCGACGCAGACGCGCATCTCTCCTGGCTCTGCAAGGGTGCGAATCTGGATTCCTTGCTTGACCGCCGATGTGGTTCCGTCACTCATTCCTTGTCCATCGCACGCCAACCCAGGAGCCCGGGTAACGCCAGGCCGCTCCTCATTTAAAGTCAGAACCTCGACCGCTCCGGAAACCAACCGCAAACCGTGATGCCGCAATTACAACGTATGTTGCAGTTTGTCAAGATGACTCAGTTCAGTCTTTGGCGCTATCATTTCTTTTTCCGATTTAGCGTATCACTAATGCAACATCTGTTGCGATACCCAGAATTGGTCCGAAACCCGCAAAGAATCAGTTGACAATCCAAGGCCCTCCGCCTAGACTCGCGCCAAATGTGAGAGTTTTATCTTACTGCAACATTCGTTGCAGAACGATAACTTTTGAAAGCAGGCGATTGCGTGGTGGCGCAATTCGCTATTTCCGGGGTTCAAGGGAGGGGGAGCATGCGTAAACACAAAAACAGTTCCATCGGAGGCCATTCAACCCGTTGGGAGTTCTCGAAACGTTCGATACTTTACGTCTGCAGCATGGCGTTGATCGTCATGGTATCGGCATTACAGCTCGTGGCGCAGACCACTTCAACGATTGAAGGCACAGTCAAGGATAAGCAAGGCGCTACAATCGCCGCGGCGCGCATCCGAGTCATTAATTCGGAACTTGCGATTGATCGCACTGTGACAACAGAGGCGGACGGTAATTATCGAGTGTCGGCATTGCCGCCCGGGAATTATGAAGTCCGTGCAGAGAAGGAAGGATTTCAGTCGGAAGTCTTCAAGGGCTTGGAACTCACATTGAATCGCACGCTAACCTTTGACATCACCCTGCAGGTCGGCGCAGTCTCCCAAGTTGTTGAGGTCAATTCAGCGATACCCTTGATCGATACAACAGTCTCTTCAACTGGCACCACGATCACGCCGCAACAAATCGAAGACATGCCCATCAACGGCCGTAACTATCTTGATCTCCTGCAGTTGGTGCCGGGCGTCTCACTCAGTAGACAGAGCGATCCGACGAGCGACAATGCCACTCCGATTCTCGGAGAGCGAGGCGGAAACACACTTTATTTGATTGACGGTCTGCCAAACCGAGATAACTTCAACGGCGGGCCTTCCGCACAGTTCAATCAGGACTCAATCATGGAGTTTCAAGTCGTCACCGGGGGGTACAAAGCGGAATTCGGGCACGCTTCAGGCGGTGTCGTGAACGTCGTATCCCGCGGGGGTACGAACGACTGGCACGGGGGGCTATCGACCTTCTACCGAAGTTCAGTGTTTGACTCAAACGATGTGCCCAATACTTCGAAGGGCGCTCCTTTTCTCAATCGATGGGACCCGACCGCTTATGTCGGAGGACCGATCTTGCGGGATAAAGTATTTTTCTTTGGATCGGTTGAGCGAATCTTGGAGAGTCGCGACTTGAATTTTGTGTTTGATCCGACTCTGCCCCAGAGCCTCGTCGATTTTGAGACCCCCTTCAATAAACACTCGCTCACTCATGACACGCGGGCCCGAGGGAAACTCGACGAGATTATCGGAGCTCACCGTCTATCGGAACAAGTGAACTATACGAATACGCACATAACTGACTATCTCCCACTGCTAGCGTCGATCAATCTTCCTGACACACGCCAAAATCTTGACAGCAGAACATTAATGCTAGGATTCAACGACCTCTGGACAATTGGAAGTTCGGGGAACAGTTGGATCGTCAATTCATATTTCCAATACCGCGCGGATCCGTTCCGCACCAGCCCTTCCCATCCCGAGTCTGGGATTCCGAACAATCTATTCAATCGGTTCGATACCTATGACAGTGGAGACCTCTTCGGAAATCTCGGACAAGTTTCTTTCGGACCGGGCTACAACTCCTTCACTTTCTATCAAAAGTACATTTCCGTCGGGAGCAACATTGCCAAACAGTTCGGCCCGCACAACCTGAAATTTGGCTGGGACTACCAGAACACAAAGGTGGACGGAGCAGAACCCAACAATTTTTTCACTCAGCTTTTCGCCACAGAAGCTGATTTTACACAGTTTGGACCGATCAATTCCGGCTTGAATCTGATCACGCTCCAAGGCGGACCGACTCCCCAGGACAACCTGGTGCGGCTGAGAAATAACTACAATGGCCTCTATGTACAAGACGACTGGAAAGTTGCGCGAAAGTTCACGTTGAACTTGGGTTTGCGGTGGGACTACGACACTCGTTTCCCCAACAAAACAGATTTCTCACCTCGAATGGGAGTTGCGTGGAACATTGCTCCCAAGACGGTGATTAATGCCAGCTTTGGAATTTTCTACGATCAATTTCGCGCGGGAGTTGCCAGGGATATTCCCGGCTTTGGCGGCGCGAATATTCAACGGGAACGCCTGCTATCGTTCCCGCGCCTTTTCTACGGTAACCCGACAATTCTTACCTCATACTTTCAAACCCTTGGGCGGCCCACAGTCTGTGTGGCTAATTCTCTAACGGATGCCCAAATCGCTGGGGCTCCTTGTCCGAATCCATTCCCGCCCCCTGCGACGCTGGGAACAACCTATTACGGCATAGATCACCTCAATAGTGTTGTGGCGCCAGGTCACGCCCCAATTCCGGCAAATGCCGAAGTCAATATCGGCAACGTGCAACAACTTTCTGGCTACACTCCGGACCAATTTCTACAGGCGGCTGATGCCGCGATCGCGAATTTTGCCGGGACAGATACAGTTGATTTTCCGACCGTTCCCTCTAATTACTGGACATGGGATCCATTCGGCAATCTCACAACAATTGTGGGCATCAACGGAACAGCCGGACTTGTTCCTGTCACCGTCGATCCAAACTTCAAGGTCCCATATACTCGAAATTTCCATGCGGGCATACAGCACGGGGTTGGCTCCGATATGGTGCTTACATTCGACTACTACCATAAAGACATTGTGAACGTTTTGACGATTCGTGCGACAAACCTCGCGTTTGAAGCACGCATGCCCGGTCACGGTAACGAACTGATCCCGGGAACTGGATCGAAAAAAATTGAGAGCTTCGGGCCCTGGGGCGCGGGAACCTATGACGGCTTCACGATTGGTTTTCAAAAGCGAATGTCAATGCACTTTACGCTCCAAGCCAACTACACGTTCACTCATGCGGTCGACGATGTTTTGAATTCAAACCTAACATCTGAGATCCAGAGCGGAGAGGGTGTGAATTTTCTAGCGATTGCGGGCCTGTCGGACAGCTTCGTCGGCAAGGTGCCACAGGTGACCGACATCAACACGGGACAAACCAATGCGAACGGCCCGTTCATAAATAGCAGCAATAACCCTGTGCCAAAGGCCGGCACTTTCTATAATGGTGCAACTATTGACAAAGGCCCGTCTGACCTGTCTCTGAATCATACGTTCCTGATGCACGGCATCGTGCAGCTTCCCTGGACTATGGAGCTCTCAGGAATCTTCCGAGCTCAAAGTGGATTTCACTACACGCGGGGGCCCAACGGAGGACCTGACTTCGATGGTGACGGCCTGTTCAATGGGGAGGGGCTGAACTTTGCTGGTCAGGGATCGCAGTATGCCCGAAACATCAACACCGCACCTCCATTTGTGAATATGGATATGCGTCTGGCCAAGCGGTTCAATATCGGAGAACGGGTAAAAGCCCAAGTACTGTTCGAATTCTTCAACCTTTTCAATCGGGGCAACACTGCTGCGGTGCAAGGTCTGGAAGGTACGTCTCCAGCATTCGGCAGCACATTGCAATACATCCCCGGACGTGAAGGTCAGATCGGAATTCGGTTCGAGTTCTAGGAATTGGCGCCTTCATGCAAATAAGAGCGGCCACGTGCTGTGGCCGCTCTTTTCTTTAGACTCCTATGTGGTCACGAACGAGATTGTCTGTGCCTGCGCCGTGCGGGGTTCTCGGGGGCAAACGATGGGACGACGTGCATTTTGCATAGCCGCATTCATGCTGTTGGCGATCGGACCTAGTTTCGCGCAATCGGCAAGACTGGATCTGATCATTTCCGGGGCTCGCGTCATCGACGGCACAGGGAATCCCTGGTACTTGGCAGACGTGGGGGTTCGCGACGGGGTGATCGTCGAAATCGGGAATTTGTCACAGCGAACGGCGACGCGCGCGATCGATGCTCATGGAATGGTTCTAGCACCGGGATTTATCGACATGATGAGCGGAACCTCGCTGCCCCTCCTTCTTGATCCAGTCACAGCGCAGAGCAAATTGCGACAGGGCGTCACAACCATGATGGCCGGCGAAGGCGACTCGATGGCGCCGCAGGATGAGCGCACAATCAAGGAACTGAATCTCCCCGCGAATATCTCTCACTGGACCACATTCGAACAGTATGACCAGCTCCTCGATGCAAAAGGCATCGGCCTCAACGTGATCCACAATGTCGGAGCTGCGCAGGTGCGCCGCGTCGTGATCGGCGACGAGGACCGCGCTCCCACTCCCGAACAACTGACAAAGATGAAAGAAGTCGTCGGCAAAGCGATGCAAGACGGGTCCGTGGGACTTTCGACCGCATTGATTTATCCGCCCGGCACGTACGCCAAGACCGAAGAAATCATCGAACTTGCGAAAGTCGCTTCACAATATGGAGGCGTGTATTTCTCGCATATGCGAAATGAGAGCGGGCAACTTCTTGAGGCCATCAAGGAAACCATCCGAATCGGCGAAGAAGCGCACATCCCTGTCCACATTTACCATCTCAAAGCCGCCGGTCAGGACAATTGGCCGCTGATGTCGCAGGCGATCGCGCTGATTCAGTCGGCGCGCGATCGTGGTGTCGATGTTACCGCCGATATTTATCCTTATATCCGCAATGGAATCGGCCTGGGCTCGTTCCTTCATCCGCGGCATTATGCCAGTGGGACGGAAGCATTCTTGCTGACGCTCTCTGATCCGAAAGTGCGAGCCGATTTACGCAAAGAAGTCGAAACCACGACGAACTGGGAAAATTGGTATCACCATGTAGGAAAGAACTGGGACAACGTTCTCGTCGTTCAGGTTCCGGCAAAAGTGGACAAGCAGTTCGAGGGAAAGTCCGTGCAGGAAATTGCGGCGCTTCGTCATGCCGATGTCTGGGACACTTTTTTCTATCTGGTGCAGCAAGGTGGTGTGGACGTCGATCCCAAAAGCATGAATGAAGAACAAAAACAGCAGGCACTGCGGGCGCCCTTCGTGAGCATCGGATCCGATGCCGAGCCGATGAATCCTGCGACATCAACCTACGCACATCCACGGACATTTGGAACGTTTCCGAGAATCCTGGCAAAATATGTGCGCGAGGAAAAGGTCATCAGCCTGGAGACCGCCATCCGGGAAATGACTTCCCTGCCCGCCAATCAACTCAAGTTGAGGAACCGCGGCCGCATCGCGCCCGGGCTCGCGGCGGACCTTGTTCTATTCGATCCCGCGAAAATCTCGGATACAGCAACGTTTGCGAAACCGCTCTCCTATTCTGTGGGAATGGAATACGTACTGATCAACGGGCAATTGGCCGTCGACAATGGGCAATCGACCGGAGCGCTCGCCGGAAAAGTGATTCGCGCCAATCGCTGATCTCTTCATGGCTCGTCGCGAGGAAGATAAGGAGAAAACGTGATGCTAGGTCTGAAGAGGTGTTTGCTTTCTTGCGTCACCGTCGCGTTCGGACTTCTTTTGGTGATGCCCGCCTGGGCCCAGAGCAACGCGGCCGACCAATTTGACTATGACATCGTCATTCGCGGCGGGCGCGTGCTCGATGGAGCCGGCAATCCATGTATTTTTGCCGACGTCGCCATTAAGGATGGGCGCTTCGTAAAGATTGGAAAGATTGCAGGCCACGGGCGCACGGAACTCGATGCGCACGGCCATTACGTTTCTCCCGGATGGATCGACATGATGGATCAGTCCGGAATCGCGCTTCCGAAAAATGGATTAGCCGAAAATAAATTAATGGAAGGCGTAACGACTGCGATTGGCGGCGAAGGCGGCTTCCCCGTACCGGCCGAACAAATCCGCGATTTCTGGTCCGGACTTGAAAAAAATGGAATCAGCTTGAACTTCGGCAGTTATTTTTCGGAGACGCAAGCACGCATCGCGGTCCTCGGTTACGACTCGCGCCAGCCGACTGCCGACGACCTGGCCAAGATGAAGGCCATCCTCGAAACCGCCATGCAAAATGGCGCGATGGGGATGACGACTGCGCTCATCTACCCGCCAAGCAGTTACGCGACGACTCCTGAGCTGATTGAAATGGCCAAAGTCGCGGCAAAGTACGGCGGGATTTATGCCAGCCACATGCGCGGCGAAGGCAAGGAGCTCGTGCAATCGGTGGACGAACTCATCGAAATCGCGGAAAAAGGCGGATTGCCCGGCGAAGTTTTTCACATGAAAGCCGCCTACAGCCCCGGCTGGGGCACATTGATGCAGGAAGCCGGAAGACATATCGATGCTGCCCGCGCGAGGGGCGTGGATGTCGCCGCCGATTTGTACGTGTACACCGCCGGGGGCACCGGCCTGGAAGCGACGATCCCATCTTGGGCGCATGAAGGGGGAAACGAGGCGCTGCTCAAACGGCTGGCGGATCCAGAGATTCGCGCGCGACTCAAAAAGGAAATTGTTACTGGATCGCCGGGCTGGTGGAACATTATCGAAGCCTCCGGCGGCTGGCAGAACGTGGTCCTCGTCAACGCGCAAAATCCCGATAACGCGAAGTATCAGAATCGCAGCATTGCGGATATCGCGAAGGAGTTGAACAAAGATCCGGCGGATGTGGCGTTCGATTTTGTGGCCCAAGCGAAGACCGGTCGAGTCCTGGCGATCTATCACATGATGAGCGAGCAAGACATCGAGACCGCTCTCAAATTCCCTTGGACCAGCATTGGCAGCGATGCGGGAACGGCCCTCACGCTAGGAGGCGATGACGCCCTCGGACTTGCGCATCCGCGCAGTTATGGAAATTTTCCTCGCGTGATTGCACGGTATGTGCGTGAAACGCACACGCTGACTCTCGAGGA
This sequence comes from uncultured Acidobacteriota bacterium, assembly GCA_963718785.1. Taxonomy (GTDB): domain Bacteria; phylum Acidobacteriota; class Terriglobia; order Acidiferrales; family UBA7541; genus Acidiferrum. The sequence goes on from CAVQZW010000003.1 coordinate 558,531, forward strand.
CGCCATTCGCAAGATGACTTCTTGGCCCGCAACGCGGATGCGCATCGCGGATCGTGGGCTGATACGCGAAGGCATGTGGGCTGACGTAACGATTTTTGACTATGAAAAAATCCAGGACCGCTCGACGTACGATCATCCGGATGTTACCCCCGACGGAATTGATTTTGTGCTCGTCAATGGCCAGGTCGTGGTCGACCATGGCAAACATACCGGCGCGCGGCCCGGCAAAATTCTCTATGGACCCGGATTCAAAAAATAGGGAGCAAGAGCTTCCTCAGGCGGGTGGCTAACCTTTAGCGAAGACCGGACTATCGAGGGCGATCGACCACTTCGATAGACGTTACCGGATGAATTTCCCAGGCAGTGGCACGCCAGTCTCGGGGGCGGCCCGGCGCGGTGTTGACCGATTGTGATTCGTGCTCGGTGTCGAAGAGGAGCCAGCCGCGCACGCGAACCCAGCGGCCTTGGAAATGGTCGCGGATGGCGTTGGTGGACCAGTCTTCGCCGCGCTGTTCAGCGATAGAGCGCCAGCGAGGCGTGACTTCCACGATGACGCGGCTGGCTTCCGACCCGTTCATGGGGTCGAGCACGAGTTCGATATGGGTGTCGCGCTCGGGAGGGTCGGAGGCGTGGCAATTCACCGTCTCAATGCCGCCCACTTTTACGTCCCAAACATAGCCGGTGACTTCACCGGCGTGATGATCGTTCCAGCGCGAGCGGTCATCGCCGGGCTCAAGGATCGCCGCGAGAGTCACGTTCGGGTCGATTTGCTGTGGCTCCGGCGCGGTGTAACGATTTTTCAAGAGATTTAGTTGGCGGACCGCGGGGCTAGAGGCATCACCTTCTATGCCACAACCGTTGAAGGTCTCCAGTGCGGGCTGAGCGGCTAAGCGCGGGGCCGTTGGCCGATGCTGCCAATACCAAATTGCAACGACAAGAACTATCAGGAAGAAGACCCAGGCTGTTTGATTTCGACGAGCCATCAGTTTTTTGCGACGCGAATGCTACTCTACGCCGCGCTCGCCCAATCTAGCACGGCACCTCTATTTGACTTGCAGAGATTCGACGTAACGGACCAGGTTGGCGATCCGCATAGTGACTAGCGATGAGTCCCTACCGCTGACACTTGCAAACAGTGGTCCCCAAACAGGCATTTCGCTAGAACCGTGGGCCGGCGCCTTGGCTCCATACCGAAGTACATTGGAAACGTAATCGCCGGGAAACTTTCCATCATGCCGCTTGGCGAGGGTGGTCAAATCAGGCGGAACCGTTTTTAGATCACTGGACGCGGGGCCTGCGCCTTTCGCATCGGCGCCATGGCACGCTGCGCAGTATGCCTTAAACATTTCCTGACCAGAAGCCGGCGAAGTCTGCTCGATGGGGGCTTTCTGAACAGTCTTGGCCTTCTCCTGCGCGACCAATGGCGAGGCTGCGGCAAGCAAAAAAGGGACCAACATGAAAACCACTCGCGGGGCCTTGTAACTCATCTCGACCTCCATTTGTTGTCCAGAAAAGTGATCTTTAGCGAATAACCGCTAATCGAAGCACAGGGCCTGCTCGGCGATTTGAGCCAAGGAATGTTTGCTTTGCCAGCAGGTTCTCGTCTGTGACCGCAATCACAGCATTTGATTTCTTGTTCGATTAACGGGACACAGGACTTATGCAGAAAAAAGAAGCTGTTGCAAGACTCAGCGGCCGTGGCGCAACTGATCAAGCCAGCGAACGAGGATCGCGTTGGAGGCGGATTCTATGTCGATGAATTCGAGGCCCATGCCGATCCTCGGTTTGACGATGCGGACCAGGGCGAGCGCCTGGATGGTTTCGCCTTTGCGCCCCAACGTAACGCGGGCACGGGATCTCAAGGCCAGGGGCTTGCTCGCACATACAAAGCAGCCGCCTAGCGAGATGTCTGAGGTAACTCCCTCACAGCGCACGCCAGATTCCAGGTCAAGAACCTCCGCATCGGCTGCGAATGGGTAACGAATGGCATAGCGGCGGTCGCGGAGACTCACCTTATGCGACGCGCCATCGGACGTTCGGTCGTTCATGACAATTAGGTTTCCCAAAGTGACTCAGGACGGGGAAGAGTGAGTCAGGATACAGCGAGTGAGCATTCCCCTCCAGCTAATAAGAGTGCCAGAGAAGGCAAAAAATAGGCTGATTCTGAAAAAAAGGAGAGCGAAAAAGGCAACAGTCTGGGCCTTCTTGGAGGGTTGGGCGGCGCTGGTTCGAGATATTAGTTGGTACGACAAAAGGAAATCATGAGAGAAGGGGCGCGTTGAGGAAGGGTGCTAATCTGAAATGGTAAATACATCCTATGCTATACGACACCATGCGAAGCGATGGCCTCCGGCAGAGCGACCGTGTAACTTTCCGGATGCCCGTGGAGGTCTCCTGGACCACGAGCGAAGGAACGTCCGCGAAGCACATCGCCGAAACCCTGCTGGTTAGCCGAAACGGCGGAGTGCTGCGCCTTGAAGAGAAGCTAGCTGCCGGACAGGAGATTACACTGCGCCGCATGGAAGGCGATCAGGTGAAGTCCACGCGAGCGCGCGTGATGGCGGAGATCGACCAGGAGCCCGACGGTTTCTTGTACGCGATTCAAATCTCTGAGCCGAGAGCGGATTTCTGGGACATTGACTTCCCTGCTCCGCACAAGGCGGATGAGGCGCTGGCGCGACTCCTGATGGAATGCGGATTTTGCCAGCGGCGCGAGGTGGTTTATTTGAATGAGATGGAGTTGAAGTCGTTCGAAGTGCGGAAATGCGTGGCGAGGCTTTGCAAGCATTGCGATACTCCTTCGATCTGGATCGAAGCGCAGTCGGAAATCAAGACCCAGGACAAAGGAGCGCCGCATCCTCTCACGGTAGAAGAGCGTGTGATTCCCCGGCGAAATCGGACCCGCGTGAAAGCGCGTGTCTTAGCCTGCATTCGAAGGCGCGGGTTTCAGGAAGAAGTGGCGGTTTGCGAGGATTTGTCTAAAGGCGGATTGAGTTTCCGGAGCCGCAACGAGTATCCGGAAGGATCGCGAGTGGAAGTAGCGGTCCCGTTTACACCTGGGAGCGGGGCGATTTTCGTCCCGATCCGAATTGTGTTTTCACAGGCGATTCCGTCGGCGGGCTTGTACAGGCACGGTGCGGCTTATATTCGGCCGCCAAGTGATTCAGCAGATTAAAGAAGTTCCCGCCCTTAGCAAAAAACTGCAGAACATTTCCCGGCAATCAGTCCATGACCGATGCGATGTCGCGCTCGTGGCGTCGACGATGCAGATAGTGCATCGAAATGTTGAGATACGCCTGGCCACAGGGCGTCTCAATGGCGATAACCATTGCCTCGGTATCGGCGCTACCTCGCAAGCCTTCTTCGTTCATGTGAATCTCCGGTGGAAACACCTTAAACCGGAAGCCCTGATCGTTGAGAAGCGTGACGGAATTGCCGATGACCATGTTTGCCAGCTCGCAAACGGTTTCTCGGACGACTTGATCGCTCTCCTGAACTTCGCCTCCCGCGAGATGGCCGGCCACTTTCACGGCGACTTCCGGCGAAAGATCCAGAATGACGCGGCCTTCGATATCGCCTTTGATGGCGATCAGCGCGGCGACGCCTTTGCGGCGATAGGTATCCTCGTCCATCGTAAGGTCGAGGATTTTGGTCGGCGCCTGAACCAAGTCGGCGAAGACCGCATCGGCGGCGTTGATGAACGGCTGAATGAGTTCCATTCTCATGCGCGGTTTTCTCCTGCGAAGGCGACGGGCGCGCCGGCGGCGTTGGGATCATCACTGAGAACGTAACGGAGAATTTCGTAAAGGACTTCGGGCTTGACCGGTTTCTGCACGAAGTGCTTCGCCCCCTTCTGGAGCGCAGCCAGGATATTTTCCTGATAGCCCACCGAGGAGACCATCACGATACGCGCCTCGCCATGCTGGCGAACGATGCGCTCGACGGCCTCAATGCCCTCCATCTGCGGCATGGTAATGTCCATGAGCACGATGTCCGGCTTGGTGCGATTGAACTCCGCAATGGCGGTCAGGCCATCGCCGGCTTCTCCCGCGACTTCGCCGCCAAACATCTCAATCATCTTGATGATGTTCTTGCGAGCGAAGACCGAGTCGTCTACCACGAGGTAGCGAACGGGTTGATTGTCTTTCCGTAACAGAGCGGCAAATTGTTGCATGGCCTTCTCCTTCTCCCGGCACGGTCTTAAGTGCGATGGGAAGAAACGGGTGTCCTTTCCGATTTCTCGTTCTTATCGTTTTTATCGTTCTTGTCGAATTTCTCGGAGCTGGAGCGGTCGCTGCCGTAATTTTGAATCAAGAACGCGGCGATACCTTCCAGGGGAATCACTTTGTCAGCATAACCTTTCGTGATCGCAGCTCGGGGCATCCCACTGACCACGCAAGTGTCTTCGCTTTGCGCAACGGTGACACCACCCGCTGCCTTTAGAGCGCCAAGCCCTTCGGCCCCATCTTCGCCCATGCCGGTCATTAAGAGACCCACCGCGGTCAAACCAAATTGTTGGGCGACGGAATGAAAGAGAACGTCGGCCGAAGGGCGGTGACCGTTGACAGGAGGACCATCCGACAGAACGGCCATGTCGCCTCGTGGCATGCGGCGAACCATCAGATGCCTGTTCCCTGGGCAGATGAGGACGCGGCCGGCGAGGAGAAGATCGCCGGAGTGGGCTTCCTGAACATCGAGCGCGCAGCACTCATCCAGACGTTTCGCAAACATTTCCGTGAAGCCTTCCGGCATGTGTTGCACGATCAGGATGCTCGCCGGAAAATCTGCGGGAATTTGCGAGAGCACGTATTGGAGAGCGTTCGGGCCTCCGGTGGAAATGCCGATGGCGACGATGCGATTCGGAGCGATCGCGGAATGGTGTTTCTTTTTAGTCTTGGGCGGATCATCGGAAACGACGGCAGCCGGAAGTTTGCGGCCGGCGGCGCGCTTCGCCACTTTGATTTTTTCGATCAGCTCGTCGGCGATGGAATCGAGATGTCCCGCAGCAGCGTCTTGCGGCTTCTGAACGAAGTCGATTGCACCCAGAGCAAGGGCCTTGAGAGTGGCGTAGGCGCCCTCTTTTGAATGCGTGCTGAAAAGAATGACAGGCATGGGAGCCCGCCGCATGATGAGGCGAAGCGTTTCCATGCCGTCCATGCGTGGCATTTCGAGGTCGAGGGTGACCACGTCGGGGTGCAGCTCCTCGATTTTTTTCAGTGCGAACGCTCCGTCCATAGCTGTCCCGACAACTTCAATCGAGGAGTCGCGGGAGAGGACCGCTGGAATCAGCTTCCGCATGAGGGCGGAATCGTCTACGACGAGAACTCGGATTCGGGCGCTCATGCGATCGCTCCTAGAGGAACGGCGCGCGAAAGGCGTGAGAGCACGGCTGGCACGTTTAGGATCAGGACCACGGTGCCATCGCCCAGAATTGATGCGCCGCTGACGAGGTCGCTGGTGACAATATCGGTCGGCAGGGCTTTAATGACCAGCTCTTCTTCCCCGACCATGCTGTCGACGACCAGACCGAACCGCTTTTCGGCGGCGCCGATCACGATAACAAAGTGTTTCTTTTTCTTGGGTTCGGTTTCGATGGCGCGAAGACGGCTAAGATGCTCGAGACGCACGAGCGTAAGAATTTGGTCGCGTAGGCGAAGTACTTCGCGCTGGTCTATGCGATGAATTTCCTGCTCGTGGATCCGCGAAATCTCTACCACGGAGGAAAGTGGCACTGCGAAAAGGCGCCCCCCAACACGGAAGAGCAGCGTCTGGATGCTGGCGAGGGTGAGTGGCGCGCGAAGCTGAAAAGTCGTGCCGCGCGTTTTTTGGGTGGAGATATGAACTGTGCCTTTTAGCTTGTCCAGCACGTTGCGGACAACGTCCATACCCACGCCGCGCCCGGACACTTCCGTCACTTCCGTCGCGGTGCTGAACCCCGATTCGAAAATCAGGTTGAGAGCTTCTTGATCGGTCAGCCGGGCGGCTTCCTCGGCTTTGATAATTCCCTGCTTGACGGCTCGCTGCCGCACAGTGCCGGCGTCGATACCTCGGCCATCATCGCGCACTTCGATGACAACCTGCGTGCCTTGATGATAGGCGTTTAGATAAACCGTGCCACGCGCCGGCTTTCCAGCAGTAAGCCGTTCATCAGCAGGCTCTATTCCATGGTCGACAGCATTACGAACAAGATGCATCAGTGGCTCGCCCAGTGCGTCCAGAATGCTCTTATCGAGATCAGTGTGCTGGCCGGAGATATCCAGTGCCACATCCTTGCCGCATTGCTTGGCCACGTCGCGCACCACGCGAGGAAAGCGGCGGAAGAGCTGTTCGACTGGCACCATGCGGATCTTCAGGACGCATTTGTGAAGTTCGTCGAGAACGCGGGATTGAAAGCCGAGAGCTTCGGAGAGCTTGGCGCGAACGGGGTCGCGCGCATGGCGCTGATCAAACTCCGTGAGTGCGCGATGCAGCATGGACTTGCCGATGATCAATTCACCGACAAGATTCATTACGGCGTCAATGCGACTGGCATCGACCCGCAGGCTGCTTTCTGCCACGGTCGCAACCGCTGAAGCGGCTTGCCCGGATTTAGCGGCCTCTGACGCATCGGTATGCTCGGCGGCTTTGGCGACAACTTGTGCCGCTTGCGCGTCCAGAAGGTCGCCGAGAAGTTCATGGTCGGGCGTTTGTGCACTCGTAGCGCGCTCGACTCGAACATCGGAAACTATGCTCGGAATGCGGCAGCGCTTCTTGAGGGCGTCCTCGGGCTGTTGGCTCGCCAGGGCGGCCTCGACAACTTCGACCGTGGCGGCGGCAAGGTTGTCTTCCGGACGAAGAGCGATCAGAGTTCCGCAACTGTGCAACACGTTTCGAATCAGCTGAAATGCCGCTGCGCGCATCAGGCTGTCCGGATCGATTCGCAGCGCCACGTTGTAAACGGTTTCGCCCCGGTGAACCGCCTCAGAGATCATGAGCTGTTCGTACTCAGTCCAGGCAAACGCTGCGGGAACCGCAACAGGGACTTGCGGAACTTCAGCGACCGGCGCCGGCGTCGCATCAACGAGTAGCCCGCGAATCAGGCCGTGCATCTTTTCGAGAGACGGAAGCCTCTTGCCCCGCTGATACGAGGAAAGCATGGCTTCGAAGGAATCAGCGGCAGCGAGGACGACTTCCGCGAACCGGGACCCATGTTTCTGGCCGACTTGAGGCGTGAGAATGTCTTCCAATTCGTGAGCAAATTCGCTTAGCTTGTGAAAGCCGCAAGCCGCGGAATCACCCTTGAGGGTATGCACGGCCCGGCGAATGCGGCGAATCACTTCCTCGTCAGATGGATGCGCTTCGAGCTCGAGCCCTGCTTCGTTGAGCGATTGCAGCAGCTCATTCGCGCTTTCAAAAAAGATGGCGCGAAGCTCGGGGTTGCGATCTTCGGGAGGCCTGCTCAAGAATTCGCCTCCACACGTTGGTAAGCGGTGCCGTTATTTTCATGAACCATGCGGAATTTTTGCGTTAGACCGAACAGGCTCTCGGCATGGCCAACAAATAGATAGCCGCCGGGATTCAAGCAGTGCCAAAACTTCTCGATCAGCCGTTTTTGCTCGGCCTCGTCAAAATAGATCATGACGTTGCGGCACAGAATAATGTCGTTCCGGCGCGGCAAGAATTCCGTTTTCAGATTGTGGAAGTCGAACTGAACAAGCTGCTTGAGCTGGGGCTTGATGGCGTATTTGTCGCCGGACTTTTCAAAATAGCGAAGGCGGCAGGTGTAGTCGACCGGCTCCATTTGCTGTTCGGTGAAAACGCCTTCCTGCCCAACGCGCAGACTGGCGTAGCTGATGTCTGAAGCGACGATTTCCAGCTTCCACGGCGGAGGAATCAGCGGTTTGGGAGACGGCATATCGAACGGAAGTGGATTGCGCAGGTAGTAGTAAGCCAGCGCATCGCAGATCAAAATCGCGACGGAGTAGGGTTCCTGCCCGCTTGAGCAGCCCGCGCTCCAGACACGCAGATTCCAGTCTCGTCGTTCCTGCTTTTTGCGCAGTAAATCTTCCAGCACGGTTTTCTGCAGAAGCTCGAGCTGGGGCTTGTTTCGAAAAAAGCTCGTTTCATTGACGGTGAGGTTTTCCAGCAGCAGCGCCAGCTCAGCTCGACCTTCGCGGCTGGTCAGAAGACGGTAGTAGCTGTAGAAGGAATCGAGCTGACAAACTTTGAGCCGCCTCTGCAACCGGTCCTTCAGAAAGTGCGAGCGGCGCTCGTCGAAAAACATGCCGCATTCCTGATAGACGAGCGTCTGCAACAGTTTCAGTTCAGCTTCCGTAAGTTGAATCTGAGCGGTTAGCGTTCCCATGAAATAAGCGGCAGTCCGGCATTTCGCCTGTCCCTGAAGATTCAGGAGCAGCGCTACTTTGCAGTGGCGACGGTTTCCGCGGCCTCCTCGAGTCGTTTGAGCTCCGGCCGATGCAAAAGCTTGGAAATATCGAGCAAAATGATCAGGCGGCCTTTCAGTTTGCCAACTCCTGTGACGTATCCGGATTCCCCGTCGGCAAAGACGGAGCCCGGTGCTTCGATTTCCGATGGCGGGATCTTTAATACTTCGGAAGCCGAGTTGACTATCAGGCCTAGCAGCTTGTTGTCCAACTCCACGACCAAAATGCGGTTCCTCTTATCCGAACTAATCTCCGTTAGTCCGAACCGCTTGCGCAGATCCATTACGGGGATAATTTTCCCTCGCAAATTGATGACGCCCTCGACCGTATCCGGCGCGCTCGGAACCGCCGTGATTTCCGGAACGCGGACGATTTCGCGCACGGCGCCGATGCGCACGCCATACGTTTCATTTCCGATGCGGAAACCAACGATCTGTAAGTCCTTTTCCATCAGTCGATCTCCGGCTCCTTAGGAACGCACGAGTTCAGCGTATTCCGACTCGCGCTCGCGATTCGAACTCTGATGCCCACGTCGCGGAGCCCCAGCTTCGTTGTGTGCGTGATGGCCGCGGTTTTGCGCGGAACGGTCCAGGACAAAGCGGTCCATGCTGTCGAGCAAATTGCGCGAAAGCTTGAGCATTTGTTCGGCGGCGGCGGAAAGCTCAGTGGAGCTGGACGCCGACTGTTGAACGAGTTCGCGCATTTTGTCCATGGCGCGGACCACAGCTTGCGCCCCGGAGGCTTGCTCTTCGACGGCTGAATTGATTTCCTGTGTGATTTCGGTCAGACGGCTGGTGGCCTTCGCGATTTGCGAAGAGCCCACAGACTGTTCGTTGGTGGCCGCGCCGATCTCTTGCGAGAACTTGTAGACTTCGGTGACCACGTTTGAAATTTTATGGAGAGCCGTGCCAAGCTCGTTGCCGAGGCTTAGTCCCTCTTCGACGATCCGCGTACTGCGCTCCATGTTTTCGACGGCCTGGCGCGCCTCTCGCTGAATACTTTGAATGAGGTCGGCGATTTCCTTCGTAGATTGCGTGGATTTTTCGGCAAGCTTGCGAACTTCGTCGGCGACGACCGCAAAACCCAAGCCGTGTTCGCCGGCGCGCGCCGCTTCGATGGCGGCGTTCAACGCGAGAAGATTTGTCTGTTCCGCAAGGTCGTCAATCACTTCAATGATCTTGCCGATGTCGTCGGCGCGATGGCCGAGTATGTTGATAATTTCCGCGGAAGATTGAATCGCTTTGTTCGTGCGGTTGAGGCCGTCGGTGGCTTTTTCCATGGTCTGAATGCCAGTGACGACTTCCTCGCGGGACCGATTCGCGATGTCGAGAAGCACCTTTGCGGTGTCCGCAACACGCTGAATCGAAGTGACCATCTGGTCGATGGAAGCGGAGGTTTCCGCGACGCTGGAAGCCTGAACCTGCGTGTTCTTCACCACGTTCTGCACGTTGATGCTCATCTCATGCATCGTGCTGGTGACTTCTTCAATCGCAGAGGAAGCTTGCACGCTAACCTTCGCCGATTCGTCTGCCGCGCCCGCAACTTGATTGGACCCCGCCGAAACCTGCCCGGCGGAATCGCGCGTCGTCCGGACTAACTCCTGAAGACCGTGCGACATGCGAAGGAATGCATTTCCGAGAGTGTCGCGCTTTGACCGGGGCACGACTTCCACGCTGAGGTCGCCTTCAGCCACAGACATGGAAACGCTTGCCATCTCTTTCAAATAGGCCACCATGTTGTTAAAGGTAGTGGCCAAAGCCCCAATTTCGTCGTTGCGATGTATGTCTATGTTCTGATCGAGGTCGCCGGAGTCCCCAATTTCACGCGCAACAGTGATCAAATGGGTGAGCGGCTCACTGATCGATTTGGCTGTCTTGTAGGCCGCGCCGATTCCGAAGAGCAGCGCAATGAGCGTGCCCACGGTGGTCACTCCAGTGCTAATTGAGCTCGCGCGAGCCGCCGACGCAGCGGTTGCATCCAGAGACTTTGTGATGTCGGAGCTGGTTTGGTCCAAAACCACCGAGGACTTCGTCAGCCAGGAAGCGGGATCTTTCTGAAGATAGAAGATTTGCAGGTCGGATACAGTAGCGTCGCCGGAGTCCACCTGATGGCGCTTGGCAAGAAGGGGCTTGGCAAAGTTATCGGCCCAACTGGCTTCCGTGCTTTCGACTTGAATCAGTGCAGTTTTGACGTTGTCGCTGCTGGTCTGCGCCTCGCCGCGCTTGATCAGGTCGTTGATGTCACCAAATCCTTTGTTGACCTTCTCTTCGTCGCGAGGATCGCCGCTCAAGAGGAAATTGTCCATGTTGTGGCGGTTCAACATGATCTGGTAACGCACCGATTCGATGGTGCGCACATTTTCGAGCGCGGCCGTGGCGTCTTTGCGGGCGGACTGCTCCCGGAAGCCGGCGATGATGTTCACGAGGAACAGCAAGCCCAGAATTCCCAAGATCACGCCAAAACCTAAGTACAGCCTTTTCCCGATCGTCATTGCAAAATGCCTCCACTCACTCCGGCGACGCGGTTTGGTGAAAACCGCTCCTGCCGCTCTCTGCGATGTGCCTAGTTCCCGCCCCCGGCGTTGAACTCAAACTCAACAATTTGCGTGGTTTCTTCCGGCGCAGCCGCAAACTTCCATTCCTTAACCGCATCCTGGCAGGCCTGAACAAGCAACGGATGACCGCCAATCACGCGAGTGCTCTTGACTCGGCCGTCGGGTGTAATCACGACTTCGATTTTCACCTTCCCGGACACGCTCATGCGTTTGGCTAGTTCAGGATAGGCGGGAGCCACCTTGGACTTAACCTTGCGCTTGCCTTCGTCTGTGGAGCCTGTTTGCCCGAAGCTCGCGGTTCCCAAGGAAAGACCGATCGCAGCCGTCGCGGCTCCGTGCACAAATTTTCTCCATCCGGTTCTCATCGACACCACCCCTCTCAAGAATGGGGAAACCCCGGGGTAGAGAAGGCACGTCGGGTGCCACCACGGGAAGAACGAGCTGCACAGGCCTCGCCACAGAGATCAATGCTGCAAACCCCTTAGAATGAGGCTGTAGCGAAGATTTTTGGAATCGGAAGCACCGGCGCCCTAACGTAGGCGCGTCTCAGTCGACGCCATATCCTTGCGTCGAGGTCTCATGCTGAGACGCTGCACACCAAGGAAGCCGGAGCGAGAGTGGACGATTCGGCAACGCCCTCGAGATGTGCGATTGACTCACAATGAGATTAGCCGCTAGGGTGGTAAAGAACGGCTGAACTCAAATTGAGACACGCGTCCACCCCCAACCCGTGATGCGAGAAACCAAACGCCTGCGGGCTCCGCATTTAACCACTCAGTTAAATAAGGCTGCGACTGTGCCTCCCTCTTCTCGACAAGCCGAAGAATTGATGGAATTGGCCGTCGATGCGGCCCAATCGCGGCAATTACCGGAATTCCTGGAACGGTTTGCAGGTCGGGCGGCGCGGATGCTCAACGCCGTTTGGGGTGGAGTGGCGGTTTTCCGCGGACGCGAGACGGACCTCTACTTTACGCGCGAGAGTGACGCGGCAGTCAGCAGCACCCTCAAGAGCTGGATCATTTCTTCCGCTCGCGAAAGCCGGGTTGCCGCGGTTGTCAAAGCCCTCCCTGCATCGGAGACCGGGCGAACGAAAGAAAGCACCGCGGCGACGGGCGCTGTCTTCGTGCCGGTGAGCGCGAGCGACGGCGAACGACTGGGGATGCTGTGCCTCTTGCGGCGTCGAAAAAACCTGGATGCCAAGGAGAAAAGGCTTCTGCATGCCTTGGCAAGCCACGCGGCGTTGTCGCTGGAAAACTTCAGGAGATTTTCGCAGCTTGAGAAGTCGAAGCGGCAGTGGGTCGAAGACATCGACGCAATTAGTGATTACATCGTCGTGCACGACCGTGCCTGGAAAATTCTCCGAACGAACCGTTCGCTGGCTTCGCATCTCGGGGTTCCACCCGTGGCGCTGGTGGGCGAAGCGATGAGCGGGCTGCGGCAAATCGCGGAAACGGGAAGCGACCTTCCCTGCCCTTTCTGTCGCGATACGCAGCGGGCTCGCGAGGAGTACGTGGCGGCTTCGGCGGAGCGCATTTTTCTTGTGTCGACATCCAGAGCACCTGGGGTCGTGGAAGACGATACCCGCACAATTCACGTCCTGAAAGATATTACAGATCGCCGGGAAGCGGAGCGGAAGTACCGTGAGCTGTTCGACAGCATTCAGGAAGGACTGTTTTTCGCTACGCCGGACGGGCGATTTCTGGATGTCAACGACGCGATGGTGCGCATGCTGGGTTACGCATCGCGCGAGGAGATGCTCCGCTCTGATGTTAGCCCGCACCTCTACCCCGCACCAGCAGCGCGCGAACGATTTTTGCAGACCCTGGCGGAGCGTGGCGTGCTTCGAAACTATGAAGAGACGCTACGGCGCAAGGATGGCGCGCTTCTGCACACCCTGCAAAACATTACAGCCGTGCGCGACGCCCAGGGGCGGATCGCTCAGATTCGCGGCTTGATGCTGGATGTTACGGAGCAAAAGTCCTTTCAATCTCAGTTACAGCGGGAGCGCGACTTTAACCAGAAAATTTTAAACACCACGCAGAGCATGATCCTTGTGCTAGATACGGCTGGCCTGATCAGCTACGCGAACCGGCGGTGCTACGAGGCCGGCTACCGCGAAGACGAACTGATCGGACACAGGCTGGTGGACTGGGTTGAGCCCTCGCACCGAAAGGATTTTGAGGCGGCGCTGGAGACGACGGCAAACGGGCAGCAAGTGGAAAACCTCGAACTGCAGGCCCGGCGGAGCGACGAGACGATGGGGCATTTTTCCATCAGCCTGAGCCCGATGCGCGATGAACAAAGCACAGTGAACAACCTGGTTGTGGTGATGACGGATATTACGGATGCGGTGCTGCTACAGGCCAAGCTTGCCCACTCGGAAAGGATGGCGACGATTGGCCGGCTGGTTTCGGGAGTGGCCCACGAAGTGAACAATCCGCTCGCGGCGATTCTGGGATTCACGGACTTGCTGCTGGAGAATCCGGAAGTGCCGCCTTCGGCGCGGGAAGATTTGCAAATTATTTTGCAGGAAACGCAGAGAACGAAGGATATCGTTCAGGACTTGCTGAGTTTCGCAAGGCAACGGCCAGTACAGCGCGAGCCAGTACAGGTGAATACCGTGCTGCGGCAAACCATAAAGCTACGCAGCTATGATTTTGCGAGCCATGGCGTCGAAGTGAGCGAAGAGTTTGATGAAACCCTCCAGCCGGCGCTTGGCGACGCGCAACAACTTCAGCAGGTGTTCCTGAACATACTCAATAACGCTTACGATGCGGTGCAAGAAACAGGACGCCGGGGACACATAGGGATTCGTACGGAACGTGACGGCAACAGCGTTCAGGTAGTGGTGACCGACAATGGTACAGGGATCGCTGATCCGCAGCATATTTTCGACCCCTTCTACACGACAAAACAGCCAGGTAAAGGGACTGGACTTGGCCTGAGCATTTGTTACGGGATTGTGCGAGCGCACGGCGGCGAGATTCAGTGCTGGAACAACGCGGAAAGCGGTGGAAGCACGTTTGTCGTTCGTATTCCGCTCGCCGCTGAACAGCCGGCCATGGCCGCAAAAGAGGCTGGAAGATGAAGCTGCCAGCGGCCATTGGCCAGACGGCCCCGATTCTCTTGATTGAGGATGAGCCCTCGGTGATTGCATTTCTGAAGGCGGCTCTCCAACGGAAGGGTTATACCGTCGTGAATGCTTCTTCCGGTGCGGAAGGGTTGAAGCAGCTTGCGGCCGGGCCTTACAGCGGCGTGATTTCGGATATCCGGATGCCCGGAGCGGTCAACGGCGCCGAAGTACACGATTGGATTCAGAAAAACCGGCCGGAGCTCGGGTCGAAGATCATTTTGATCAGCGGAGATACGGCCAACAGTGAAACACAAGCATTGCTTGCACGCAGCGGGACGCCTTGCATCGAGAAGCCGTTCCGTGTACACCAACTAATATCCATTGTGGAGAAAACCTTCGGGAAGCCATGAGTGACGATCTGAAAATACGGTTGCTTGTGGTGGATGACGAGCAGAGCATCCGCAAGCTCTGCATGACCATCGGCAACACCTTGGGATATTCGTGCACCGAAGCGGAGAGCGCCGAAGCCGCGCTGGCGAAGCTGGACGCGGAGGTGCCAGATCTCATTCTCACTGATCTTAAACTGCCGACGCTTTCCGGCGTGGAACTCCTGAAGCAGGCAAAAATGATTTTGCCCAGGGCGGAAATCGCGATCATGACCGGGCATGGCTCGATCGAATCCGCTGTGGACGCGATGAAGTTGGGCGCGTACGACTACATCGAAAAGCCATTTCGCGTAGAAAAGATGAGGCTGTTGCTGCAGCGGATGGCCGAAAAGGTCCGATTAGTCACCGATAACGAGTTCCTGCGTGAGAGAGTCAGCACGGAAGCCAATCTAGATGGGATCATTGGCACTTCCGCGAATATTCAAGATGTATTGCGAATGGTCTCGCGGCTGAAGGATACGCGAACTCCCGTTCTGATTTCGGGAGAAAGCGGCACGGGCAAAGAACTTGTCGCGCGGGCGATACACTTCCGGGGGGCGCTTGCGCAGACCCCATTTGTCGCGGTGGATTGCGGTTCGCTGGTGCCAACGTTGATGGAGAGCGAGCTTTTCGGATACGAAAAGGGCGCGTTCACTGGCGCCATAAAGACCAAAGCGGGCCTTTTTCAGGCGGCCAATGGCGGAACAATTTTTTTGGATGAGATTGGTGAACTGCCCCTTGAGATGCAGGCGAAGCTTCTGCGCGTACTCCAGGAGAAAGAGGTTCGGCCCGTCGGAAGCAACGAAAAGGTAAATGTTGACGTCCGTGTGATCGCGGCGACGAACCGCGACCTCGAAGCCGCCTACCGCGAAGGGACGTTTCGCAAAGATCTCTACTTTCGGCTGAACGTCGTGACCGTGCATCTACCGGCATTGCGAGACCGCAGGTCGGACATCCCGATGCTAGTCCACCATTTCCTGGATCGCTATGCGCCGGACTCGCACCTTCAAGTGACGACTGCAGCGATGAATAGTCTTCTGAACTACGAGTGGCCAGGGAATATTCGCGAACTGGAAAACTGCATTGCCCGCGCAATCACACTCGGCGATCGCCGAGTGATCGACGTGAGCGACCTCCCGCCCGCGATCCGCAGCGACCAAGCAGATTCCTCCAGTGGCACGTTACAAGATGCCGCCTCTCTCTCGACGACAGCTCTCGCGGAAATGGAAAAAATGACTATTCTTCGCGTGTTCGAGCAGGCCAACGGGGACAAGGCGCTCGCTGGGCGGATGCTGGGGATTAGCCGCGCGACCTTGTATCGCAAATTGAAGCGATACAACATTCCTCTGAGGTCCGATCCAGGAGACGTAGAAGCCGCTTCCGAAGACACAGCTCCCCAGGCGGAATAGCGTCTCATGCCCCGCAGCGAGACGCGAAAGCAGTGAGTGGCTGAGACAACAACGTTTCAGCGTGAGACGAGTGAGCCACTCGAGACCTGCAGGAAAATTTTAAGTCGTTCCCTTTCTTCAATATCCAGACCTCTTCCCTTTCCCATTCTTTGGCGTGCAGCGTGCATCTCCATCACGGGGACGTTGTGCCCATTTGCGGATGTACGTGTACCGATTCGCAAATTCAACGCAATCCTTAGTACCAGAGTACTGCGGCGGGATGAGAGGCGGCGTGAGACCATCCAGCGAATTAACGCTAGGCGCGAACGAGCAAGGATGCGCGGAGCGATTGGCTCGCTTCTTTCCGCGCGCTATTTCTGTTCGAGTCCCGGTGCAGATCACCGCACTGCGGGCTGGGAGCGCTCGCTTGCGGGAAGCAACGGTGGTGGAGTTTGGGGGGGCGGAACATGCGATCTTCCTCTCCAGTTTGCCTCTAGAGTTCGACGACCGGGTACGCATTGAACGTGACAAGAACGGTGGCACGGCGGATGCAAAAGTGATTGCCGTGCAATATCACGAGGGACGTAAAGCGGTGGCCGTCAGGTTTCTACAGGGGCCCTGCGCGTGGGTGACACAGCCGTGAACAAAACGACTACAACGCTCAACAGCCCAGCACCGCCCAAGCCCGCGAACTCGCGGCAGGCGAAATGGGCAGAGGATCGTTCGGTTTTCCCAATCTATCTGGCTTTGGCGAAACAGCTCGAAATCGAGATCCCTTTCGCACAGGAAAAAAGGAATCTGCCGGAAAAGCCGGACTTGGAGCTCTTTGACGAAGTAGAAACCTGGCTGGACGAGATGGACCAGCGCGTCGCGGTGCACGAATTGCGCAAGCTGCTGCAGACGACGACACTGAACGCAAACGAAACGAGCTTGTGTGCGCTTATCCATCGCCACCTGCAGAAGTCGTCAAAGACCAACGTGGACCGGGACAAGGTGGACTTCCTTCTAGTGCAATACTTTGCCTTGTGCGCGCCAGCGAAGATCTACCACAAACAGATCGAACCGCACGACGTCGCGCAAGTGATGAAGCCGGTGCTGGGTGATGCCGACGACAGCACGTTGGAATGGTGCGCTCCGCTGGAACAGATGATTGAGAAGCTGCGCGCCTTCCGTAGCCTGCGAGAAATTCTAAAGACAAATTTCATCGAACAGGGTCGCAAAGTGAAAGAGTCCGCTGGCGGGATGTTTTACGATCCTGCGGCTCTGCTCACGTTTGTGAGGTTCAACTTTCTGTTACGGCGGACCTTCATCGAGCTTATGCACGCAGACTTGATTGCCATCCGGTCAGGGCTGTCTCAGCTTGAGTCGGCGGGTGCGCGGATTATCGATTGCCACCACTTCGGCCTTTCCGCGACAGAGCCTCTGGAAAAGATTCGCGGGGTTGCCGATGAATGGAAGCAGCCCTTCCAGAAGGAATACACGGAACGCTCTGTGAATCAAACGTTTGAAAAGCTCCTCGGCCTGCGCACGGACGTGGAACGGGCATTGGAGAAGATCGCGCCGAAAGCGCCTGAGAAGGCGGCGAACCCAAGTGCAACGGCGGCTTCGCCTGGCCCTGAAGCTCTGAAAACACCTGCCCGCGACGCAGGCGCCATTCCCGCAGGCAAGCAAAGTGGAGAAAAGCCAGGAGCGCAAGCTTCTGCGAAGCCTGCCGCTCCGGGCGCACTCGACTTTGAAACGTGCCTCGAGAAAATCTGGGAACAGCTGATCGCGACGCCGCCTACGCGTGGGCGGTCGATGACTACTGTAAAGATAGGGCTCGCGCGGATTTTGCTGTCGTCCTGGGAAGTAACCGCATTTGTGAGCGAGGACGGACCAGCGGCAGAGGATTTGCGCCGGGCCGTGGTGGCGAGGGCGATGGTGACTGCAGCTGTCGAGGCCGCCAAGGAATCAGGGAATGCGACATCGATGGAAAAAGCACTCTCGATAGCGCGGATCGAAGTCTCGCGACTGCAGGAACGAGTGGACATCGCGAAACAGGCGAAGGACACGGAAGCGGCAGTAAACCTCGGTATCAGCACGAAGCGCTTACTTACGGCGCTGGACGAGGCCGAGAAGCTCTAAATGTTTGGGTTCTTTTCAGAACATCGCGGACGAATCTCTCGAGGGCGGCAGCTCTGTGCGAAACGCTAGTGTATTAATCCTGAGCGACGAGCCGGAATTTGCGAGGCTATTGACGGCCTGCTGGCAGGCCGAGCGGCATGCTCCGGGCGTTACCGTGCTCAGCAGCGAGCTTTGGAAAGACCATGAAGCGGCCCTACACGATCTCGTGGTAGTTGGGCCAGTGCTCGAGGGCAAATTGCCGAGCGTCCTGCGCTCTCTCGAGCCAGCCGCAGCGGTGATTTTGTGCGTGCCTGCTGATTCTCGCGAGCTAGGGCAATTGCGTTCGCGTTACCCTCGGCTCGTTCACATCCCATTGCGGGAAGACTGGGCGCAAACGCTGCTACTCGTCGCTGGCGAATCTTTACGGCGCGCAGAGGCGTTGCGGCTGGCTAAGCAATCGGAGCGGCGAGCCACCAAGAACGAGAGCCAAGCCACGCTGGGCCGCTACATGATGGATATGAAACACAGCGTCAACAATGCGCTGACTTCCATGCTGGGGAATGCGGAATTGTTGCTCCTGGAGCCGGGGCAACTGTCTTCGCAGTCTCTCGCACAGATTAAGACAATTCACAGCATGGCGCTGCGGATCAACGAGATTATGCAGAGATTCTCATCGCTGGCGAGCGAGATGAGGGAAGCTGAGAATGCATCTCAAGCTGAGACGGAAGCGGAGCCAGCGTCCCCGGGTCCGCGGCGTTAAGCGGACTTCTTGACTCTGTAAATCACTCAAAATTCAGCTCTTATGCAACTTAGACAAAGGGACAGAGGTAGCTGTCAGGCTGGCTGCTGACGTGCACCTCTTGTCTGCGGAGAAATATGGGGAGATGTCGATGCTGCAGAAAAAAGTACTCATCGTCGATGACTCGCCCTCGCAAGTGAAGCTGATCCAGGGCTTTCTTGAGCACGAAGGCTACCGGCTGGTGGGAATCAATGACCCAGAACGAGTCGAGGAAGCAATTGCTGTAGAGCGGCCTAGTGTCATTTTGCTGGATGTGGTGATGCCCAAGCGGAATGGATTTCAGGTTTGCCGGGAATTGAAGAATCACGCGGACTACAACGCGATACCGGTGATTTTGGTGACGTCGAAGAATACGGAAAGTGACAGGTTTTGGGGCCAGCAGCAGGGCGCGGACGGGTATGTGACCAAGCCGTTTACGAAGGACGAGTTGTTGCGAGCCGTGCGGCGATTTGCATAGAGGATTTTCGAGGATGAATCGGAGATGAGCGAAGACTTTCACCTGGCGCCGCTTCCAGCGGATGCCGACGACCTGCTCGAAGCGCTCGGACCCATGGAAGAGCGGCTGCCGGAATCGCAGTACTGCGTTTTTAGGAGCGGGCGGGAACGGTTTTGTTTGCCGGTGCTGGATGTCGAGGAAGTTTTGGATTGGCCGTTATTGACGAAGCTACCGCTTGGACCAGCGTACTTGGCCGGGATATTCAATTTGCGTGGGGCCATTGTGCCGTTGATCGACATCGCGATTACGGAAGGGCGGCGGCCTGGTTTGCTGCCGAAGCATGTGGTTGTGGCTTCGCTGCGCGGCGAAGGCGCCCATGACGATTTGCGGATTGGGATTGCGGCGGACGAAGTGATTGGCACGTATTCAGTGAACACGGAAGATTTGTTGGAGCAGGCTCCGGAGAATGTGCCCCATTGCACGGGCATGTTGAGGCACGACGACCGGCTGGCCCTGATCATCGACCTGAGGAGAATGCTCGAGGTATTTCCGGGACCAAGCATTTGAGTTTACACGGATAAATTTTCGCGGGCCCTGCCGCACGAAGGATGGGGCAACGCAATTGGGGTTTGGAGGAAGGCATGAAATCGCGATTGAGTTCCACAATCTGGACGCTGGTGTTGGCGAATGGCGTCATTCTTTTCGTCGTGCTGGGACTCGCTTACAGCGCCGGGCGACAATCGGGCGGAGCGTCCATATTCGAGTTCAGCTCATTGCCAAGCGGAGCGAGCGGCGCCGTGATGCTCGCCGTGCTGCTGGCGCTTGGCATGGCCGTCTTCATGGCATGGCGGCTGGGAAGCAAGCTGCTGACGCCGGTGCAAGAGCTGGCGCAATTTTCCGAGCGCATCGCCGCGGGTGATCCGCGGGCGCGAGTGGAAGTCAATACGGGCGACGAGCTTGGCTACATCGCTGAAAATTTAAATCGCGCCGTGGCGAAGGTCTCCAAGGCGACGAGCAATCAGGATGCGAACGACGCTTTGCAGCGCAGCATCACGGAACTGCTGACCGTTATTAACCAGGTCGCCCGCGGCGACTTAACGTTGCGCGGGAAAGTCACAAACGACGCTCTGGGCAACGTCGCGGATTCCATCAACTACATGCTCGACAACTTCACCAAGGTTCTTGAGCGCGTGCGCAAAGCCGCTATGGAAGTCACCGCTTGCTCGAACAACATTCTAGTGGCAGCCGACGAGATGCAGGCGGGCGCGACGCAACAGGATCAGGAAATCACCAATACATCGAGCGCCGTCGAAGAGTTGACGGTTTCGATGAAGCAGGTTTCGAACAACGCAGAAGCGAGCGCGGAAGCAGCACGCCGTGCTTTGGACGCCGCTGAACAAGGAAACCGGGCCGTGCGCGACACGCTGGAAGGCATGCAGCGCATTCGCGCTTCGGTGCAGGCGACTGCAAAGAAGATCAAGTCACTGGGCGACCGGTCACTGGAAATTTCGGAAATCATCAACGTCATCAACGACATTACGGAACAGACGAACTTGCTGGCATTGAACGCGGCCATTGAGGCGGCTCGCGCCGGTGAAGCGGGACGCGGTTTCGCGGTCGTCGCAGACGAGGTTCGCAAACTGGCAGAACATAGCCGAAGCGCCACGAAGGATATCGCGGCACTCATCAAGGCCATTCAGGCGGAGACGAACGAAGCCGTGGTGGTCATGGAAGAAGGCACGAAGGAAGTGGAAGGCGGGGCGACGCTGGCCGATCAAGCCGGACGCGCGCTGGACGCCATTTCGAACGTAGTGCGCCAGTCAGCGGAATTGGTCCAGGAAATTTCGCTGGCCTCCAAACAGCAGGTGCGCGGCACGGAAGGTGTAGCGCACGCGATGCAGATTATTTCGAGCATTACGCGGCAGACGTCACAAGGCACGCGAGGAACGGTCGCGACGGTCAGCCAGCTTGTGAAACTTTCCGACCAACTGAACGAAGCGTTGGCGCAATTCCGCGCGACGTCGAAATCCGGCAACAGTTTGGAAGAATCCGAGCGGCCCGTCCCAGCCGGCGCTCTGCGGTAGCAGTGATCTTCTGCTCGGGCAAAGGCCAGAGCTAAAGCGGGACGGTAATGAGCGAACGGCAAGGACCGGCGTACGGTCTTAGTGAACATGAGCTGAGTGAGATCCGCATGCTGATTGAAGAGCGGACGGGCATTTGCTTCGATGCATCGCGCGAGAGGTTTTTCTCGACGCGCGTGAAGGAACATTTGCGCATCAAGGGGCTCGAACGCGGAACGGATTTGCTGCGGGCGATGCGGAAATCGAACGTGGAGTACGAAGCCCTGCTTGAGGGACTTTTGACCCAGGAGACCAGCTTCTTCCGGTATCCCAGCGTGTATGAGGCGTTCGAAAAGCGCGTGCTGCCTGAACTGCATGTAAAGAAGTTCTGGAAAAATCCGCGCACGCTGCGGATTTGGAGTGCGGGCTGCTCGACCGGCGAAGAGCCTTATTCGATTGCGATCACCATCGCCGATTCCCTTTCATTTTCGGACTCGTGGAATGTGGAGATTCTGGCCACCGACGTCGGGCGGCACGCGTTGAAACATGCCGAGCGTGGAGTGTATGCAGGCCGCAGCTTGGGGAGCGTAAGCCCGGAACGCCTGGCGACGCATTTCTCTCAGGTTCATAGCGGGCATCAGGTGAAGCCCAGGCTCCGCAAAATGGTCACATTTGCGCAGATGAATCTGGCCTCCGCGGTATATGTCGGCCGAATGGACATGATTTTCTGCATGAACGTGCTGATTTATTTTTCTGAGGAGCGGAGACGCTCACTTGTGCAACGGTTTTACGACACGCTGGAGCCGGGAGGCTACCTCTTTCTCGGCCACTCGGAATCCATTTCGAAGATGCCGGTGAAATTCCAGGCCATCGTGCTGAATGACTGCATTCTCTATCGCAAGCCCACGGCGGAAGAATTGCAGAAGCCGGAACTCGTGGCGGAGGGACGCGCGTGAACATGCCGGACCGCGAAGCCGTCGAGATGTTCCTCCAGGAAGCGGCGGAGCATCTGCAGTATTTGCGGGAATACGTGAGCGTGTTGCAGGAGATTTCGCCGCGCCGCGAGGACCTTGAACGGCTTTACATTTCGGCGCATACGCTGAGCGGGACCTCGGCAAGTTACGGTTTCCCACGCTTTTCGGAAATTGGCGCAAAACTCGCGCATGTTTTTCAATATGCTCTTAACGCCCCGCTGGGCGACGACTTGCACGGCCCCTTGACCGAATTTTTGTCGGACGGCATTTCTCTGCTGGAAACGGATCTTCTGGAAATCAGCGATACGGGCAAAGAGAGCGTAGATGATATCGCCGCCTTCAAGGAGCGCTACCGTTTCGCCTTCCCGACGGAACCACCACCACTGAACTATCCGCAGCCGCAAACCTACGCGGAGCCAGCCAAAGCTGATGCCAAAGAGACCGTCGTATCCGCGGCAACCGGATCCTATTTCGACGCGTTGCCGGCTGATGACGAAGTGGCCGACGAGATCTTGGAATTTTTCCAGCCGGAAGCGGAAGAGCATTTGCAGGTGGTCAGCGATTGCCTGATTTCGCTCGAGGGTAACAACAATCCTGAAGAGATCAATAAGCTGTTCCGCGCGATTCATACGGTGAAAGGGTCCGCCGCGCAAGTTGGCCTTAGCCGTCTTGGAGCGATTGCGCACCGTGTGGAAGACTTGATCGGGCGGCTGCGCGATGGCGAACTCGAACCGTCGCCGGCCGTTGTCGACATTTGCCTTGAATCCGTCGACGTCCTCAAGAAAACGTTGCATCGGCAGTGGGCCGACGAAAAGAGCATGCGCACGGGTGTGGATTCCCTGCTCGGGCGAATTGCGGAGTACGCGCCGATCGAGGTGGACGATTCGGAGACGGCCGCTGCGCCCGCGGGGGCAGCAGAAGTTCAAGCCGCAGGACTGGAAGAAGCAACTCCATCCTCTGCCCCAGTTAAGAAAGCAGCGAAGCCCGCTAACGCTGCGGCCGCCGCTGCAAAATCCGTTCGCATTGCCCTCTCCCGGCTTGACCGCATGATGAACACAGTCGGCGAACTAGTCATCAATCGTACGCGAATGGTTGGGCGGGTGGCGGAGTTGGAAAAGCTCGTCGATACGCTGAGTTTCTCGAAGGAACGGCTGCAAGGCAAAGTCGGAGAATTCCAGGAGAAGTACGAATTCAATCGCATCAGCTCAACGCGACAAACAGGCCCGTGGAGTCCATCTACGGCAAGGCAGACACTTACGAACGCGGCCTCGGGCGACACATCCTTCTGGTCTGATTTCAGCGAACTGGAAATGGACCGGTACGACGATTTCAATATCCTCTCGCGTTCGATGGCGGAAATCTCCGCGGACGTGAATGAAGTGCTATCGCAGCTCGAGGGATTTATCGGTCGTGTCGAAGGCGACATCGACGAGTTCACAAAACTCGCGCATCACTTGCAGGACGAAATCACCGCAGCGCGTATGGTGCCTATCGGAACGCTTTATTCGAGGCTGTCCCGAGCGGTGCGCGACGCGACGAAATCCGCGGGCAAGCAAGTCGATCTCGACCTTTCCGGAAGCGAGACGGAACTCGATAACAACATTATTCAGCAGATTTCCGACCCCCTCGTTCACCTCGTCCGCAATTCCGTGGCGCACGGGATCGAGCGCCCCGAGGATCGAATTGCTGCTGGCAAGCCAGAACTGGGCAAGGTTTCTTTGCGCGCTTATCACCGCGGCAATCACATCTACATTGAAGTCGAGGACGATGGCCGCGGCATTGATTATGAACGCGTAAAGCTGAGCGCGATCGAGCGCGGATTGGTTTCTGCTGAAACAGCAGATCGCCTTACGGAACGCGACCTGCGAGAGATGCTATTCCATCCGGGCTTTACCACCGCACCGGTTAAGACTGAACTCGCCGGCCGCGGAGTTGGTTTGGACGTCGTACGTGCGAACCTGAACGCTCTGAACGGCGAAATCGACATTCAAAGTGTCAGCGGGCAAGGGACGAAATTTACGCTGAAGGTGCCCCTGACCTTGATTATCTCGCCGGCGCTCTTCGTGCGTTGCGGCGTGACTAACTTCGCCCTGCCCCTTGCCGTCGTGGAAGAGATTCGGCGTCTGCGCGCGGACGAGATCGAAGACGTGGGCGGTAAGCTCCTTACTAAGGTTCGCGACGTAGTGACTGAGGTCGTGAGGCTCGACACGTATCTTGGCCTGCCTCCGCTTGAGCCCGTCAATGGCTACTTCCGCATGGTCGTTGCCAACGCCGGCAATCGTCAGATTGGATTGGTGGTTGAAGAAGTATTGGGCAAGGACGAAATCGTGATCAAAAATCTCGGCGAATACTTGCGCCGAGTGAAGCTCTTCCCTGGCACGACCATTGCGCCTGACGGCAGCCTGATCCTGCTCATCGATTTGAACCGCATGGTTGCAAACGAGCCCACGGAACGGCGTCCGCTGCAAGCCAGCGCTAGCGCAGCGCGTATCTTCGCGCCGGGCTCGACGGCCGTCGCACGCGGAACGATTCCAGCCGAAGCTATCGACCGCATCGAGCAAGAGCGGCTGATTGTGGTTGCCGACGATTCCATCAGCGTCCGAAAATTCGTCGGACGCATGCTGGAAAAGAACGGCTACCGCGTGAAACTTGCCGCTGACGGCATGGAAGCGGCCGAGCTTGTGACGCAGCACGGCTGCCACCTTGTGATCACCGATCTCGAGATGCCGCGCATGACAGGCTACGAGCTTATGGTGCAGCTGCGGCAGAGCCCCACAACGCGCCGCATTCCGGTGATGGTCGTCACTTCTCGAGCGGGCGCGAAGCACCGGGATCGGGCTATGAAGGAAGGCGCAACCGCTTTCTTAACCAAGCCAGTGCAAGAGGATCAGCTGATCGCGGCAGTGGAACAACTCATGGGATCGGAGGCGCGACCAATCGTACCGGTTGCGTAAACGACCATGGCCACCAGCCCAAACAAGAAATTCCGAGTGCTCATCGTGGACGATTCTGCTTTCATGCGAAAAGTCCTGGAAACGATTTTCAATGCGGACGATCAGTTGCAGGTAGTGGGACATGCTAAAGACGGTCGCGAAGCCTTAACTCTAGCCGAGTCACTCAAGCCTGATGTCATTACGATGGACATCAACATGCCGCATATGGATGGCTTGCAAGCAACGGCGCAAATCATGACCACGAATCCCCGGCCGATTGTTATCGTGAGCTCGGAATCAAGGGATGGCGCGGCAAGCACATTGAAGGCACTGGAGCTGGGAGCGATCGAGTTTGTAGCCAAGCCTTCCAGCGGCATCGATCTGGACATGCAGAGCGTAAAAGAGGATTTGGTACGCAAGGTGCGAATGGCAGCGAAGGTCCGCGTCGTGCGCACCGCGTCGAGGCTCGTCACTTCGGTGCAGAAATCAAACGGAGCTGGCCCAGCAGCGCCTGCCCCTAAGGCTGCGCCTCGCCCCGCGCCGAGTTCAGGACTGGATCAGCGTTTTCCTGTTGTCGTACTGGCTGCGTCGACAGGTGGTCCCGCAACGGTCATGCGCTTGGCTCCTGGCTTTACACGCGAGTTCCCCGCTGCGGTCATTCTCGTGCAGCACATGCCTGCCACCTTTACGACTCAATATGCCACGCAACTCGCCGAGTTCACGGGCATTCGCGTCAAGGAAGCGGAACCAAACGAATCGTTGCAACCCGGCACATTTTATATTTGTCCCGGTGGCCAGCATTTGCGAGTAACTCCGACAGGACGCATCCAATTGGATGGTACGAGCGGCCGTATCAATGGCTACCTCCCCAACATCGATGTGACGATGGAATCCGTTGCAGCTTTTGCCGGCCCCATGAGCATCGGGGCGATCCTCACTGGTATGGGAAATGACGGTGCAAATGGAGCAAAAGCCATCAAGACGGCTGGTGGCTTGGTATTGGCTCAGGATGAAGCGACTTGCGTCATTTTTGGAATGCCCGCCGAAGCAATAAAAGCCGGAGCAGTAGATCAAGTGCTCGGAATCGATGACATTTATCCGGCCATCGAAAAGAGGGTGATCGGGATCTGCCGTTCCACTCCTGTGGGAGTCCGCTAATGCGAGTAGCCGCGCCGCCCGCCAAGCCGCACTCTGCCGCGCGGACCGAGCAGATCATTCTCTTTCGCATTTCCGGACATCCTTTTGCTCTCTCTTCTGCTTCCGTGCAAGAGGTCCGCAGCGTGGATAGCCTTGCAGGTGCCGCGACGGAAATTGACCAGCCAACTCTTCGAAAGGTGAGGCACGTGGTGCGAAGAGGCGACAAGGCGCTTTATGTGGTAAGTGGGGCAGCGCATTTTGGTTTGCCACCCTCTTCTGCGGGGCTTGTATTCGTATTGCGAAAGACACGAACGGCTTTGCTTGTCGATGGCATCGACAAAATGGCCACGATGACTCGCCTCCAGGCTCTTCCCCTGGCGTACTGCCACGAGGAGCGGTCTTGGTACCGCGGACTGACCGCGCTGGATCAAAACGTGATCCCCGTGGTGAATCCCGAAGGCTTCTTGACCGCTGACGAGTTCGCCCTACTGGATGCATCTCTTGTCCCAGAAGCCTTGCCAGATGAATTGCCTGATGCGGGGATGGAATTGCCCCAATGACCCAGCCTATCGAATCCAGTTCGCAATCGTTTGTTCTGCTCCGCCTTGGCGAGCGCCGGTTCGCCGTTGTGGCGGTGCAGATTTCGGAACTGGTTGCGCCTAGCCGCATCTTTCGCTTTCCGCATCGCACTCCAAAACTGGAAGGCGTGATCTTGCGACGCGGGCGGATCGTTCCGGTTTGTGACGTCGCAGAGAAGTTGCTTGGCAAGGCGCTCACTTCGCGCCGCTTTTACCTGATTGCGGTGCGTCATTACGGTGAGAAGACCGAGTGGGTGGCGCTCCCAGTAACTGGCGATTGCGAATTGATTGCCGCGGAGATGATGGACGCAGGCGAGGCCGATGCGCCCCACGTTGCAGGTTGGATTTCCCACAACGGCGAGGTCATTGAGGTCTTGAACTTGGACGCGCTGACCCCTGGCGCGGAAGATGAATCCACCCCACAAGCAGCTGCCGCGCTTTTGGAGGCCAGGCCGTGATGCCTCCCGCTCGTGGGCCAAAAATCCTGTTGATCGACAGCAATGTTTATTTTGCGAAGCGGCTGGGCGACGCCTTGAAACGCGAGGGATTCGAAGTCGTTACGAGTACGCAAGCAGCGTATGCCTTAACGACCATCGAATACGATGCTCCATCGGCGATCCTTTGCTCGACAAACATGCGCGAAATGGGAGCTCTTGAGATTGCTCAGATCATTCATGCAGACCCGAAGAATGCGTCTCTGCAAATCATCGCTCTGGGTGATGGCAGCCAGCGTGCGCTGATGGAAGCTTTTCAAGCGGGCTGTGATGACTATATCGACCGGCAAAGCGCGCCCGCGGTGATCGCCACGCATGTGAAGAGCATTATCGTCAGCAAAGCGGAGGGATTTCAGCCGACGCAAATGCTGGCGCAGTCGGACACCAGCCTCAGTGGCAGTTTGACGCATCACGACCTTACTGGCGTGATGCAGATGCTCGGCCAGGCGCGCCAAACCGGGGCGCTGCATATCAACGCGGGGGAAACTGACGCCGTCCTTTTCTTCGATGCCGGCGAAATCACTCACGCGGAATGCGGCAGCTTGTTCGGGGATGAAGCGGTCATCCACATTTTAAAGAGCTGCGTGCAAGGCGCCAGCGGCGTCTACAAATTTGCTTATGGGACTACTTCACCGCAGCGGACCGTGCTGCGGTCGGCGACGGATCTGATGCTTGATGCCATGCGCGAGTACGATGAAGGAGCGCGCGACATGGCGGACAAGGAAGCGCTATGAGCGAAGCGATGACTGTTCCACCGCTGAACGAAACGGAAGCGAAGCGTACGCCGACCGTTTATTTTATCGACGACAGCGCCACCATGCGCGAAGTCATCAAGATTGCGTTTCGCCGCGAGAATATCCATGTCATCACCTGCGCGGACGCCGCATCCGCATTGGCGCAGTTTGAACAGAACAAGCCAGACGTTGTGATCACCGACGTGATTATGCCCGACCAAGACGGTTACTCCGTCTGCAGCCAGATCAAGCAGCACCCGGATTACGGCGGGGTTCCCGTGGTTTTGATGTCCGGCGTGGTGAACAAGAGCGTTGCGGACAAAGCCGTTGCAGTGAAAGCGGATGAGTTGATTCGAAAACCATTTCAGCCGCAGGACTTGATAGGACGCGTCAAGAGCTTATTAGAACCAAAGCGAGCTGCTGATGCGCCCGCCATGGAGCGTTCTGCAGTGTCGAATCCCCTGAATAGTTTGTTCGCGCCGCCACCGGCTCCGCGTCCCGTCGGAGCGCAACCTCCGCCCGTTGCCGAACAAAGGACGCCAGAGTCGATCTGGCCCAGAGCACTTGCCGAGGCCTTCATCGCGCCGCGCCCTGGCGACGGGTCTTCTGCTCAGCAAAGTCTGCAGCAGCCGGGCGCTCAGCCTGGCCGGCCGGCTCCGACCGCGGCAGATATACAAAGGTTGCGCTCGGAAATCGCGCGTTTGGATCTGCTCGTCAAGAAGCTGCAAACAGAGATGCAAATAGAGCGGCAATATACGCAGGCGCTGGAACTCCAGATACAGACGCTTACACGCGTGGATTAAGGTCACCGCGCCAAACTTCTCAACGGTGATGGTTTGACGCCAAGATGCGGATTAGATAGTTTCTCTTGCAGCTCTGCTAACATCCATTCTTTGAGCGGGGGTTCTATGAATGGCAAAAGCAGTTCATACATTTCGCGTCGCGAGTTTGCGCGGCGCGCGGCCATCATCTCTGCCGTGTCGATGGTTCCTACGGCCCCTCTGCCCGGTCATCCCTCGGTTTCCAAAGCGTCGCTAAACCAGACGCCAGACGCATCTTCTCTCTCCCCCGAAAGCCAGGCGGAAGCCGAAGCGCGGTATCAGACAATTCTCGGAGTTTACGGCTCGCGGTTTTCTGATTCGCAAAAAGCTGATCTACGCCGCTTGTGCTTAGCCGCCCAGCCATCCCTGGATCGGCTGCGCGCGTATACAATCGAGAATGGCGACTCCCCGGCGCTATACTTGAAACCGCTCGTGGAGAGGGAAAAGAAAACTCCGCCAGCTGCGATTCCTAAAGTGGCAAGCCCGGAAACAAAGAAACCCTGAGGGGACTCTCTCATGCCCGCAGAAGAGCTTTTTTATTTGCCGCTGAGCGAGCTCGCCAAGCGCATCGAAACAAAGAAACTATCGCCCGTCGACCTGACCCAGATGTACCTAGACCGGAGCGCGAAGTTCGGTCCCCGTTTTCATGCTTACGCACAATTGACGCCGGAGCTCGCCCTCGATCAGGCAAAGGCAGCGGAAAAAGAGATTCAACATGGCCATTATCGCGGACCACTCCACGGAATCCCATACGCCGCAAAGGATTTGCTGGCGGTGAAGGGTGTCCCAACAACCTGGGGAGCGAAGCCCTTTGCCGGCCAAATCTTTCCATACGATGCAACCGTGATCGAACATTTACATCGCGTTGGCGCGATTCTCATCGGCAAGGCATCGATGATTGAATTGGCCGGAGGCATGGGCTATCGCTTTGCCAGCGCGTCGCTTCAGGACGCTGCAAAAAATCCGTGGGACGCAAAATGCTGGACATGCGGGTCTTCGTCCGGCTCGGGAGCGATTGTTGCCGCAGGCCTCGCCGCATTTGCGATCGGATCCGAAACTTGGGGATCTATCATTTGCCCTTCGGCTTTTTGTGGAGTGAGCGGCTTGCGGCCAACGTACGGGCGCGTCAGCCGCTACGGCGCGATGGCGCTTGCGCCTTCCATGGACAAAATCGGCCCTTTGGCCCGCAGCGCCGATGACTGCGCGCGAATTTTCTCCGCGATTGCAGGCCACGACCCCAAAGATCGCAGCACTGTTCCCATCGATAAAGGCGCCTTCACGTATTCTCCTTCTCTGGAACTTAAAGCGCGCAGCTTGCGTGTTGGCTGGCTAACGAACGCTTGGAAAAAGCTGGATTCGCGGGTTGCCAAGGTCATTCTTGCTGCCGAGAAGGTTGTGCGCAAATACTTCCCAAGCGTTAGGTCATCAACACTTCCTGACGGGCCGTTTGAAGATGCCGCCAACCTGATCATTTCAGCGGAATGCGCGGCCTCATTTCAGACACTGATTCGCTCCGGGCGCGTCAGCGAATTGGCGGATCCGCTGGGCCAGATCGCTGGCTACGTCAACGAACAATACTCAGCCGCGGATTACTTGCGCGCGCAAAGCATCCGAGAACTCCTGCAGAAAAAGATGGAAGCTGTATTCGACACATTCGACGTGCTGGTCGCCGCATCCCAGCCGATTCCGGCAACGCCCCTGGAAACCAATCTGGAGACGGACCTCACTTTTCCTGACCCGCTCGGAGCGATCGGCAATCTGTGTGGCCTGCCGACTTTGTCAGTGCCCTGTGGCTTCACCGAAAACAATCTTCCCGTTGGATTGCAGTTCGTTGGACGGGCCGGAGACGATTTCGCCGTCATTCAGGCGGCACGGACGTTTCAGCTTCACACCGACTGGCATCGCAAACATCCCAAGATCACTTGATCGATTCAACGCGCGGGGTATGGAAACGAAGGGGACTCTAGCTATTGCGCGGCGCGTTCAGCGCTTCTCGCACCGTTCGCAGGATGCTTCCGCGGCTGAAAGGCTTCGTGAGCAGTAACATGCCGGCCTCCGCCTCCGCGGACTCCGCCGCCGTCTGCTCGCTGTAACCAGACATGTAGACGACGCCGACTTCTGAATGTTGCAGCTTCAACCGTCGCGCCAATTCTTTGCCCGTCATGCCGGGCATCACCATGTCCGATACAAGCAAATCAATGGATGCCTTATGTTCGGTGGCCAGGCGCAATGCTTCTGCGCCATTTTGCGCTTCTATGACTCTGTAGCCGCCAGATTCCAGGAATTCACGCGCCACTTCACGAACATCCTGTTCGTCTTCCGCGAGCAGAATCGTTTCCGTCCCGCGCGGCACTTCCACAAAAGGTAGCGCAGTGCTTGCTCTATCCTCAGTCTGGTCCACGCGCGGGAGATAAATCTTAAACGAAGTGCCCTTGCCAAGTTCGCTGTAAACCCAGATGAAACCGCCGCTCTGCTTCACAACGCCATATACTGTCGCGAGACCTAGCCCCGTCCCCTTGCCTGGCTCCTTCGTCGTGAAAAACGGCTCGAATATATGCGCCTGGGTGTCCGCATCCATCCCCGTGCCAGTATCGGAAACGGCCAGCAGGACGTATCGCCCCGGTTTGACAATCGGGTGTGTGGAATTGTAAGTGCGGTCCAACTCCGCGTTCGAGGTTTCAATAATCAGCCGGCCGCCGTGCGGCATAGCATCCCGCGCGTTCACCGCCAAATTCATGATGATCTGTTCCATCTGGCTGGCGTCGGCACGAGTCGTTCCCAGATCCGCCGCAGTCTGAATGCCCAAATCGACGTCTTCGCCAATCAATCGCGGCAGCAGTTTGCCCATATCTTCAACGACGCCGTTCAAATTCATCACTCGCGGCTGGAGCACTTGCATCCGGCTGAATGCTAGAAGTTGTTTTGTCAGAGCTGCCGCGCGATCGGCCGCTCGGTCAATTTGGGAAATTTTTCTGGACATGCGGTCAGCGGGAGGAAGAGCGTTCATCAACAGTTCGGTGTGCCCCTTGATGACCATAAGGAGATTGTTAAAATCATGGGCAACCCCGCCCGCAAGACGGCCAACCGCTTCCATTTTTTGCGCTTGGCGAAGCTGCTGCTCGAGAAGATGCCGCTCGCTAATGTCCTGTGCGACGACCAGGCGCACTTGCCGCCCCGCGTATTCAAACTGGTGTGACGTCAACTCAACTTCCAACACCTTTCCGTCCTTCTTGCGGTGTTTACAAGGGCCCTGGTAACGGCCGGTTGTGTCTTTTGCCGGTCGCACTTCGACCGAGGCGGTCTTCTCCTCATGCCGAATATCGTGAATCGTCATGGCGCTGAACTCTTCCGCTGTGAAGCCATACTGCCGCACCGCGGCGTCGTTCACTTGGATGAACTGCAGAGTTTCGTCGTCCATCACCCATGTGGGAAGCGGGTTGTTTGAAAATAGAAGCCGGAAGACGGATTCGCTCTTGCGCAGCGCTTCCTCTGAGCGCCGCCTCTCAATCGCCAGAGCAATGTGACCTCCAACAGAATCGAGAAATTCGAGATCTTGTATATCGTAGGCCTTTTCGTTCTCATAGTGCTGTACGACGAGAACGCCGATCGTCGCTCGCGGTGTTTTTAGCGGCACGCCTAGCCAAGCCGGGGACGGTGAGCCCACTAGCTCGACATCTCCGTTTTGCACGAGACGGTCGAATTCAGATTGAGGAATGAGCATCGCTCTGCCCGTTCGAAAGACAAATGCGGTACAGCTCCGTCCAACTTTCTGAGGGGGCGGCGCTATATCAAACTGATCCACAAGAAACGGAAAATAAAACGTGTCTGCATGGGCATCGTGGAGGGCCACGAAGCAATTCTCTGCGTACAAGACTTTTTTCAATGCTTGGTGAATTCCCTCGAGCAACTGGTCCAGATTAGCCGTCTGATTTAAGGCGTGCACAACTTCCGAAATAACCTGGCGTTCGGCCTCCATGCGGTGTAACGCCGTTACATCCAGAAAACTTGCCACAAATCCATTGACGGCGGGATCCTCAAGGCGGTTGCTGACCGTTGCTTCGAACCAGCGCCACTCTCCCAACTTGTTGCGGAGACGGCAGCGTCCCCTCTGACTGTCTTCACCAACACCGGCCGCATCTTGCAAGTGTCCTTTTAGGTCTTTCACGTCGTCGGGGTGCACGAGCTCGGTGATCGCTCGCCCAACGAGTTCTTCGGGAGATAAGCCAAGGGCACGCGCGGATCCAGCGCTTGCGTGACGGACAATTCCCTCAGGCGTGAGAACGGCCAGCATTTCGCGGGCGCAATCGAGCAGCGCCGATAGCTGTTCCTGTGTGGCCCGCAAGTTTTGTTCGAGAGAAGCGTGTTGTGACATAGGGTCGCTGCTAGCGAAAACGTTTTCGTACCCCAAGGGACCGCGGTGGACGCAAACTCCCCCGCCTTACGATCGCGTTCTAGAACGACCTCTGGCTTGTGGATTATCGAATCGATTCAATCTTAGCGAATCTGGCACTTATAGGCAGCACGCAGGACAAGTCCTGTTGCGCAAATATGACTGTACGGACGTACAGGTCACACCTGCTTAGACGCCAGAATCCGGCCTCTCCGCTTTTCCCCCTGTAGCCTCCATGCTACTCTGCCACCTGTTCTCCATTAATCGGCTTGCTCCCGATTCTGAAAAACATCTAGGCGCAAGGAGGCTTCGTGCCAACGCATGACGTTTGGAAAGATATGTTCGTCCTCGGTCTCCCTCTGCTTGAGAAAATTCTCCGGCCCGTCATCGTCTACATATTTTTGGTTGTCAGCCTCCGGCTCTCCGGCAAACGAGAGCTAGTCCAGCTCAATCCTTTCGACCTCGTGGTATTACTCACGCTTTCGAACACCGTGCAAAATGCGATCATAGGCGACGACAATAGCGTATCCGGCGGCATCATCGGCGCAACCTCCCTGCTCCTCATGAACTATCTGGTAGTCCGTTTTCTCTATGGCCACAGAAAGCTGGAACAGATCGTCGAGGGGCAATCGGATGTCCTGATCGAGGGCGGAAGAGTGAAACCGGAACGCCTAAAGAAAGAGTTAATCACTACGATTCAGCTCGAAGCAGCGGCAAGGAAACAGGGTTTTGAGTCTTTGCACGAAGTCGACAAATGCATACTCGAGCCGGGCGGGACGCTGGCCTTTGTCGGCAAAAAGCCTGCCTCCGATGACATCCGCCATCAGGAATTGCTCAACCGCCTGGAAAAATTAATGGAAGAAGTGGTCCGCTTAAGAGCGTCTCAACCGCCTGCGCAGGCGTGATAGCCGCGGCGTCTCGAAATTTAGTTTCTAGTGCACTAAAAAGGCTGTTAGGGCGAATGCCACTCCACCCGCTCCAATCAGCATCCCCGCAAACCAATAGAACCGTCGCTTTGTGAGTAGAGTCATCGAACAAATCACGAGGCCGACCTCAATCAGGCCTTCTCCACCGTCGAAGCGGTCCGCGCGCCGGCTCACCATGTCGCGCTCCTTCTCCAAGTCTTTGGCCTTCTCGCTGATGTCTTCTTTGTCGCCCTCGTAACGCTCTACTTCTTTCTTGTATTTCTCCTGTGCCGCAGCTGCCTTTTCCTTGTCCGCCGGAGCCAAAGCACCGAGCAGATCAGCGACACCCTGCATTTCGTGTAAGCGGATATTTTTCGCTTGGTAGTATGCCCATTGATCGGTCGCTTGCGACTGTAACAACAGTTCTTCCGTGTGCGCGCGATGTCCAAGCAGAGTGACAGCCGCCACGAGCACGGCAAGAATCGAAATGGTCACAGAAACGGGAACCAGGAACGGATTGTCCCCATGTTCGTGGTGTGCCTCTGGCAGTTCAATTCCCTCAGACATTGGCTTGCTCTCCTTTAGGATTACTCTGTTGGTTCAGCCGCGATGGCCTTCAAGGAATCTCGCGCTGCTGCAATCGTTCTCGATACATCTTCGGAGGTATGCGCCGCGGAAACAAAGCCAGCTTCAAATTGCGAAGGCGCAAGAAAGATGCCGCGATCCAACATTTCCCGGAAAAATCGCGCGTATCGTTTTGTGTCCGACCGCTTGGCGTCGTTGTAATTGCGCACAGGTGCGGAAGCGAAAAAGAGCGTCGCCAGGGAACCCGTTGCATTAATTTGCCCCGGAATTCCGGATTCAACTAATGCTTCCCGCAGCCCTGACACAAGCCGACTTGATCGCTCGTTGATGTGCTCGTAAACGCCCTGGCGCGTCAGTTCTTTGAGCGTGGCAATTCCTGCTCGCATCGCCAAAGGATTCCCAGCTAAGGTTCCCGCTTGATAGACAGGTCCCAGTGGAGCAACGTGATTCATGAGCTCCGCGCTGCCCCCGTACGCAGCGACAGGCAATCCTCCCCCGATAATTTTTCCTAGCGTAGTTAAATCAGCTTGCACGCCCAGCAACTGCTGCGCCGCCCCAAAGTGCATCCGGAATCCGGTGATCACTTCATCCACAATCAGCAGTGCACCATTGCGCTTCGTAATTTCGCGCAACCCGGCCAGAAATCCCGCCGCTGGTTCGACAACGCCCATATTCGCCGCAATCGGCTCGATGATAACTGCCGCGATTTGGTCTTTGTGTTGCGAAAACAGCCGCTCTACCACGTTCAAGTCGTTGTAAGGCGCGTTCAACGTCAGTGCAGCAAGCGCTTGCGGCACGCCAGGGCACTCCGCGATACCTAGTGTGGCGAGCCCAGATCCCGCCTGCGAAAGAAAGCTATCCGCGTGGCCGTGATAGCATCCCTCAAACTTCAAAATGAAATCGCGCTTGGTCACTCCGCGGGCGAGGCGCACCGCGCTCATCGTGGCTTCCGTGCCGCTCGAAACGAATCGAATCTTTTCCAGCGAAGGAATCGCCTGCGTGATCAGCGTAGCGAGTTCGACTTCCAATTCCGTCGTAGCCCCGTAACTCGTTCCGCGTTCTGCTTGCTCCGCAATCGCCTTCGTCACCGCCGGATGCGCGTGCCCCAGCAGCATTGCTCCCCAGGAGCAAACATAATCGAGCAACTCGTTGCCGTCGGCGTCGTAAAGATATTGCCCCTTGCCGCGCTCGATGATCAGCGGCTCTCCGCCTACCGAACGAAACGCACGAACCGGGCTGTTCACGCCGCCGACAAGTATTTTTTCGCCGCGTTCAAATATCTCTCGCGAGTGCCGCCTTTCGACTTTCGATTTTGTTGGTGTCGCGCTCATTCGCTCTCCGCCAGCCGCTTTACGACTTCAGCCATCGCGCAACATCTTTCGCGTGATACGTCAGAATAATGTCCGCCCCTGCGCGTTGTATCCCCGTCAAGATTTCCAGCACCACCCTCTTCTCGTCCAGCCAGCCCTTTTGCGACGCAGCCTTCACCATCGCGTACTCCCCGCTCACGTTGTATGCCCCCACAGGAACATCCACCGCGTCGCGCACGCGTCGAATCACATCCAGATAAGGCAGCGCCGGCTTCACCATTACTATGTCCGCGCCTTCTTCGATATCCAACTCCACTTCCTTCAGCGCCTCTCGCGCGTTCGCGGGATCCATCTGATAGCTGCGGCGGTCGCCGAATTGCGGCGCCGAATCCGCGGCCTCGCGAAATGGCCCGTAAAAGCCAGAGCAATATTTCGCAGCGTACGCAAGAATGGCGATATCGCCGAATTTGTGCTCGTCGAGCGTTTCGCGAATCGCCGCAACACGCCCGTCCATCATGTCCGAGGGCGCAACGATGTCCGCACCGGCCCGCGCATGTGATAACGCTTGTGCCGCAAGAATCGGAAGCGTCGCGTCATTCGCCACCTCTCCATGCTCAATCACGCCGCAATGCCCATGATCCGTGTACTCGCACAGACAAACGTCGGTAATCACCAGCAGCTTCAGACTTGCTTTTCGAATGCTCTCAATCGCCCTTTGCACCACTCCTTGCGCCGAGGTCGAAATCGAGCCTCGCGCATCCTTCGACTCCGGCAATCCGAAGAGAATCACTCCCGGAATTCCGAGCGATTCCACTTCCCTGCACTCTTCAACAATTTCGTCCACCGATTGTTGATGAACGCCCGGCATCGAACTGACTTCCTTGCGAACCTTCGTTCCGGGGCAAACAAACATCGGATAGATCAATCCAGCGGTCGTCAGCCGCGTCTCTCGCACCAATGCGCGCAACGCTTCGCTTCGCCGCAATCGTCGTGGACGCTGTGTGGGAAAACTCATGCCTCGCTCGCTCCAACAGAGGTTCGTCTCTTTGTGCGCGCCAAGTGGCCCTCGAGAGCCTCGACGACCGCCTTCGTCGTCGTATCCGCCGCCCGCGCGATTCTTTGGATACCCGCTGCGCTCAGGGCATTCGCCGTCGTAGGTCCGATCGCCACCATCACTGCTCTCCCTTGCAACGTGCCCAAGCGTTCTCGTCCAACCAGCTCCAGAAAATTCTGCACCGCGCTCGGGCTGTAAAACAAAATACCATCAACTCCACCTGTTAGACTGTCGTTCAATTTGTTCCGATCCGTGGGGCTTGGAGGTAAGTTTCGATAGGTGACCACCTCCGTCACAATCGCTCCACATCGTCGGAGCGCCGCGGGCAATTCTGGATTCGCACGATCGCTTCGCGGCAACAATACTTTTCGCCCCCGCAATTCTTCGCCAAACTCACGAGCTAGCCCTGCTCCGCTATGCTCCGCCGCTACAAACTCCACGGAAAATCCAGCGGCTTCGGCAGCCCCGGAGGTGGCTGGACCGACGGCTGCGGCTAGTGGAAGCTTTGCGATCCCGGTCAGTTCGCGGCCAAGCTCTTCCCCGCGCCGTTCCAGCGCCAGAACCGCATTTGTACTCGTAAACAAAACCCAGTCAAACGATTCGATGCCGTTTAACGCCTCGTCCATCTCCTCATATCTCTCCGGCGGTGCAAACGAAATCATCGCCAACTGTCTGACAGTGGCTCCTCGTTCGGCCAGTTCGGCGCACAATTCACTGCTCTGCGCCGCAGCGCGCGTAACTACGACAATCTTTCCAGCGAGAGGGGAGTCAGCCTTGTTAGCCACGCGCGCGACTCACCTCTTCCAGAATACTTTGAGCTCCAGCCTCCATCAGCAGCGTAGCCATGTGCCCGCCGAGTTCCGCCGCCTGCTCCGGCGCCGCCGTCGCCCTCTGTTTAATATATTGCACGCCGTCGATCGAACAAACGCACGCCTCCATCACTAATTCGCCGCGTTCAATACGGGCCCACGCCCCAAGCGGCACCTGGCATCCTCCATGCAGAGCGCTCAGCAGCGCCCGCTCCGCAATGATTGCCGTGCGCGACTCCGCATCGTCCAGGCCCGCAACCAACTCCGCCGCTTCCGTATCTTTCAAGCGGCACTCCAGGGCGATTGCTCCCTGGCCTACCGCTGGCAAAAAAGCTTCGGGAGACATCGTCTCGGTAATGCGCGCACTCCAACCCAGCCGGTCCAGCCCGGCCTTTGAAAGCATCACCGCCTCATACTCGCCGCTCTCCACCTTGCGCAAACGCGTATCCACATTTCCGCGCAAATCTCGCACATCTAGATCCGGCCTCAAATGCCTTAGCTGCGCCTGCCTCCGCAAGCTTCCTGTGCCCACCCGCGCGCCCGTCCGCAAACTTGCCAGCGTCGCCCCATTCGCACCTACCAGGCAATCTCGCACATCTTCTCGCCGGCACACTGCGGGAAACATCAGTCTTGACGGCGTATCCGTCGGCACATCCTTCACACTGTGCACCGCCAGGTCTATCGTCTCTTCCAGCAGCGCTTCTTCCAGCTCTTTAATGAAGATTCCCTTCCCGCCGATTTGCGAAAGTGGCGACCCCTGCAACTTATCTCCAGAAGTCTTTATGATCACGATCTCCGCTTCCACTCCCGCTCCGGCGAAAAGCTGCTTGCGCACAAATTCTGCCTGCCATTTCGCAAGCAAACTTCCGCGCGTTCCTATGCGCAGGTGCCTCACGGTTTCTCCCGGTTCGACAAGAATAAATCCCTGAGCGCTTCCACATTCTGAATTTTCCGTCGAAGCTCTTTCTCTCCGCGCAGTCTTTGCGCGGGCTCCAGCAATAACTTTTCCAGCAAATCGTCCATCATGGATTCCATGCGTTCCCGCTCCGCTGTATTCAGATGACTCATCGAGTCCATGCGCGCATGGATAAACGCCGCTCGCTCTTCGCGCAAGCGTGCACGCAGCGCATCCACTAGCCCAACCAATTCCACGCTCGCCTGCCAGGAAAGAAATTTCCCAACGTGCTCGTCCACTATCGTTTCCGCCCGCGGCACTTCGCTCTCCCGCGCGTGCCGGTTCTGCTCCACGATTTCCGTCAGGTCATCGATGTTGTAAACATAAATGTTATACAGATCCGAAGCCGCTCCTTCCACATTGCGCGGCATCCCCAGGTCCATCACAAACAGTGCGCGGTTTCCACGCGCCGCCATCGCCGCTTGCAAAATCTCTCGCCGCAACACCGGTTCTTCGGAAGATACCGACGAAACCACGACATCCGGGGTCTTCAGCGCAGTTTCCCAATCCCCCCATCCGACCACTTTCCCGCCAAACCGCTGCGCCAACTCATCCGCTCGCTCGCGCGAACGATTCATGATAAACAACCGCGCAATCCCGCGATCCCTCAACTGATTGACCACTTGCTCGCTGATCGTTCCCGCGCCGAGCACCAGCGCGCTTCGTTCGTTCATCTTTCCAAAAATCCGCTCGGCGAGTTTTACGCCCGCAGACGCGACGGACATCGGCCGCGTCCCCAACTCCGTTTCCGACCGCACGCGCTTACCAACTTCCAGCGCCCCTTGAAACAATCGGTTCAGCACCGGCCCCGTGGCCCCGTACTCATGCGCGTATCGATACGCTTCTCGCACCTGCCCCAAAATCTCCGCCTCTCCAAGAAGCATGGAATCCAGTCCCGCGGACACCCGGAAAAGGTGCCGCACCGCCTCGTGGTCGTAATGGTGGTAAAGCGACAAGCCAAGCACATCCAGCCGCACCGCATGAAACTCGCTTAAAAACGACGACAAGCCCGGCGCGCACTCGCGCGAACTTTCCGGCGGCACGCCATAAATCTCGCTGCGGTTGCACGTCGAAAGCACCAACGTCTCTTGCAAAATCCCTCGCGAACGCAGTTCTTCCGCCGCTTTCCGCGATTGTTCCGCCGTGAACGACACCCGCTCCCGCACCTCAACAGGCGCTGTGCGGTGGTTCAGTCCGACGAGAACAATCTCCATGCTCCGCTGCTCTCCTAGAAGTAGCGATGGCTCTGCGACAAGTAAAGGTTCACAACCGTAAAACTCATCACCACAACAAAAAAATTAAAAATGCACAGCTTTGACGCCCGCGCCCCTCGCCACGACGCCGACCGCGCTAGCTGAAAATAAATCACATAAAGCAGCAGCACGACCAACGTGATCACATATTTCGGATCGTAGTACCAGAATTGTCCCCGCAGCCGGTCCACCCACACGAATCCCAGCACGGTCCCAATCGCAATCGACACCAACCCCACCAGCACGCTCGACCGGCTCATCCTCTCCAACAACTCCAGCGGCGGAAGCCGCCACACCACGCTCCCCATCCGCCGGCTTTTCAAAAGCCTCTCTTCCCCCAAAAAGATCAGGCTAAACACCGCCGACAGCGCGAAAGCCGCATACGCCAAAATGCTCAGCGTCACATGGAATGCAAACGCGATTCCTCGCGCAGGCACCGGAGATAACCGATCCGCCGGCGCCAGATGCGCCGCTACAAAAAACACAAGAATAAACGGTAGAACAAACGCCCCCAGCGAGCGTTGCCGGTGAAAAAGCTCCAAACCCAAATATGTCAGCGCCAGCAGCCAACCAAACAGCGACATCGACCCGTAAAGATCATGATAAGGAACGGTATGAAGCCCCCGCGAACGTTCCAGGAGCGCAAAATAGTGCGCAACAAGCCCTAGCCCGAGAAAAATCGTTCCGAGCCGCCCGGTGATCTCTTTTCCGGTGTTCAAAAAGCGCAGATAGAGCGCCAAACTTCCAGAGTACGTAACAATCGTCAGAATCAGGAACGCGTCTTTCATGAATTCTAGAATCCTAATTTTCCCTCATGTGCACTGCATAACCCCGCGCGCATCGTCAGGGAACCCATAACTTCCGCATCGTTGAGAGTATAGCCCACCCCCGAGGCGCCCCGCACAACCGTTGCCACCATCTGCAATCGTCTCCCGGATTTGCTATCCTCTTTCCCAGGCGCTAGATGACCACAAACTCTGCTCCTCTTGATCGAAAAGACCTCTTCCTCCGCGCCTGCCGCGGCGAAACACTCTCGCGCCTTCCCGTCTGGATGATGCGTCAGGCCGGCCGCTATCTCCCCGAGTACCGCGCCATCCGCGCAAATCACCCCTTTCTTGAAGTCTGCAAAACTCCCGACCTCGCCGTTGAGGTCTCTCTCCAACCCTTCCGCCTCCTCGGCGTTGACGCCGTCATCGTTTTCTCCGACATTCTCATCCCCGCCGAAGCCATGGGCCTCAAACTCGAACTCGGCGATGCTGGCCCCAACTTGCCGGAGCCTGTTCGTTCAAAGCGTGACGTCGAAAAGCTGAAACTCTTCGACCCGGAAATCGAAACCGGTTTCGTCCCCGAAGCCATTCGTCGCATCGTCCGCGAAGTTGGCCCCACGGTCCCCGTTCTAGGCTTCGCCGCCGCTCCCTGGACCCTGGCTTGCTACATGGTCGAAGGCCGCACCAAAGAAGGCTTCGCCACCGTAAAAAGTTTCCTGCTCAGCGAGCCTGCCACTTTCCGGGTCCTGCTCCATCGAATCGCTCAAGCAACTATCCCTTATCTGAAAGCCCAGATCGCGGCTGGCGCTGCCGCCGTTCAACTCTTTGACACCTGGTGCGGCGAACTTTCTCTACGTGATTACGAAGACTTCTCTCTCCCTGCCATCCAGGAAATCATCTCCGGCCTCGGCGGCAACACCCCCATCATCTATTACACAAAGGCTTCCCATCATCTCCTCCCCGCCGTAGCCCGCTCCGGCGCAAACGTCCTCAGCGTTGACTGGCGCGTGGACATGCGCGCCCTCCGTGATCAACTCGGCCCCCGCATCGCCATCCAAGGCAACGTCGACCCTGCCGTTCTCTTCGGTCCACCCGAACAAATCCGCCGCGTTACCCAGGAAGCCATGGCCGCTCTCGGCGGCGCAGGCCACATCCTCAATCTCGGCCACGGCATCCTCCAACACACTCCCGTCGAAAACGCCAGGATCTTTATCGAGACTGGCCAAAAGACGCTGTTGCACGAAGCCAATACTGCGACGACCGGTACGCGCTAATGACCCTCGCCAATCCCACCCTCCAAAACATGCGCGAAGAACTCCGTGTCAGCGAAGGATTCCTCTCCCGCTACAACCGCCCAGGCCCACGCTACACTAGCTATCCAACCGCTCCCGTCTGGAACGATACCTTCGGCCCCGCCGACCTCGAAAAAGTCCACGAAGAAGCCGACCGCGCCAAATCCCCCGTCTCCCTCTATATGCACCTCCCCTTTTGCGAAAGCCTCTGCCTCTTCTGCGCCTGCAACGTCATCATCCAAAAAGACAAGCGCGTCACACCGCCTTATCTCGAAATCCTCAAGCACGAAGCGCAGCGCGTCAGCCGCAGCGTCTCCAAGGATCGCCCCGTCGTCCAGTTCCACTGGGGCGGAGGCACTCCCACCTATCTCACTCCTCCGCAAATCGAAGATCTCTTCGGCTTCACCCGCGAACATTTCACTTTCGCGCCTGACGCCGAAATCGGCATCGAAGTCGATCCCCGCGTCACCAGCCGTGAGCATCTCGAGACCCTCCGCAAGCTCGGTTTCAACCGCCTCAGCATGGGCATCCAGGATTTTCATCCGCTAGTTCAGAAAACAATCAACCGCATCCAGCCGTTCGAATTGACTCGCGACCTGATCCAATCCGCTCGCGATCTCGGCTTCGATAGCGTCAACGTCGACCTCATCTATGGCCTGCCCTACCAGACCGCCGAAACCTTCGCCCACACTGTCGATCAAATCCTCGAACTTACTCCCGATCGCATCGCTCTCTTCAGCTACGCCCACGTTCCCTGGCTAAAAAAACAGCAGGGCTCTTTCGAATCCCATCTCCCCGAAGGCATGCAAAAATTTGAAATCTTTCGCACCGGCCTTCTGAAGTTCCTCGAAGCCGGCTATCTCTACATCGGCATGGACCATTTTGCTAAACCCGGCGACGAGCTCGCCGTCTCCCAGCAAAACCGCACCTTGCACCGCAATTTTCAGGGATACACCACCAAATCCGGCGCCGACCTGTACGGCATGGGCATCACTGCCATCAGCGGCATCCAGAACGCCTATGCACAAAACCAGCGCGACATCCCCAACTGGGAAAAAGCTGTCAACGACCGCGGCATCGCCACCATGCGCGGCTATCACCTCTCCGACGACGACCGCCTCCGCCGCACGGTCATCAGCCGTCTCCTCTGCCACACCATTGTGCTTAAAGACGAAATCTCCCGCGAATTCAAAATCGACTTCGATCAATACTTCGCCGAAGAGCTTCGCCGCATGGCCCCTTTCCGTGAAGACAGTCTCGTTCTCCTCTCCTCCAACGAAATCCGCACCACCTGGCTCGGCCGCATCTTCATCCGCAACCTCGCCATGCTCTTCGACCCCTACCTCGAAACACAGCACCTCAACTCCAAGCCCCTCTTCTCCAAAACCCTGTAACGCTTTCTTTCGTCGCCTGGATGTTATGGGGCGCTCAACCCTTCCCACTTCCAGCTCATGACATCACTTGTGATATGATATCATTCTGATGAGAGTCGTCTTGGACACGGATGTGATCGTGGCCGCAATGCGTAGTCGCAGCGGCGCTTCGGCCGAGATACTCCGTGAGGTCCGCAAGGGAAACGTTACCTTGGTGGTCAGCGTCTCGCTGGCCCTGGAGTACGAGGCGGTCTGCTCCGAGGCAGAACACCAGTTGGCGGCTGGCCTGAACGCGACGGAAGGCACGATCTTTGTCGATGCGGTTATAGCTCTCTCGGAACCAGTGGTAACGCACTTTCTCTGGCGCCCTCAGCTGCGGGACCCTGGCGACGAGATGGTGCTCGAAGCTGCCGTCAACGGACGAGCCGATGCTTTGGTGACATTCAACGTTCGCGATTTCGGGGCCGCGCCAGCACATTTCGGAATCGAAGTGCTGCTTCCGCGAGATGCTCTAAAAAGGATCCGGTCATGACAAAAACAAAAACCTATCCTCTGCGCCTGCCTCTTTCGCTCAAAAAGGCGGTCGAACTGCAAAGCCAGGAAGACGGCACAAGCATCAACCAGTTCGTCGCCACCGCCGTCGCAGAAAAGCTCTCCGCCCTGCAAACAGCCGAATTCTTTGCCACCCGCAAAGCGCGCGCCGATTTCAAAGCCTTTGACAAACTAATGAAGCGCCGCCGCGGCCAACCGCCTCGGGAAGGTGACGAAATATCTGGGAGC
The DNA here is from genome assembly GCA_963718785.1 of uncultured Acidobacteriota bacterium. Lineage (GTDB taxonomy): Bacteria > Acidobacteriota > Terriglobia > Acidiferrales > UBA7541 > Acidiferrum. The sequence continues at coordinate 602,936 of CAVQZW010000003.1, forward strand.
GGAGAGTAGCGACTGCATCGTCCCTTTTATGCTTTTCTCTCTCCAGCTATTGGTTCTGCGTAATCCCCTGCCCTAAAACAAAGTCGCCGTCCTTTCCCCTTGCCAAACTAGGAGAGCGTCGCGTACACTCCTAGCCTGACTAGGAGGCCACCACTTTGGCGAAAACCGCGGATTTGCTCCCGGGCACGCTGGACATGCTCATCCTCAAAGCCGTCTCCTTGAAACCCTTACATGGCTATGGTGTGCTGCTGCGCATTCGGCAGATCTCCAGGGACGCCATTGAGATTCCCCAGGGGTCCCTATATCCGGCCCTCTATCGATTGGAGCACCACGATCTCATCGCCGCCGAATGGGGCCAGAGTGAGAACAACCGCCGCGCCAAATTTTACACGCTGACACCCACAGGCCGTCGCCGCCTGCGCGATGAAACGGCTGGCTGGAACCGCCTGGCCACCGCGATTGCCGCCGCCCTGAACACAACGTCGGAGGAGGTGTGACATGTTCAAGCGCTTGCGTTCTCTCTTTCGTGTCCTCACTCGCCGCCGCGAATTTGAAGATGGCATGACCGAAGAGCTTCGCTTTCACATCGAGCAGTACACCGATGACCTCGTGCGATCCGGCATGTCACCGGAAAAGGCCGCTCGCCTCGCGCAAAAAGAACTCGGCAGCCTTACCAACATCAAAGGGGATTGCCGCGAGGCTTTTGGCGTTTATCTATTTGATGAGCTTCGCAGGCAGCTTGCCTACGCAGCCCGCTTGCTTCGAAAGACTCCTGGATTCACGGCTACCGCGCTTCTCACGCTCGCCGTTTGTTTCGGCGCCAATCTGACAATTTTCGCCGTGATCGACTCCGTCCTGCTTCGTCCTCTGCCTTTCCCCGAACCCAGCCGCCTCGTGACTATCTTCAACACGTATCCAAAAGCAGGCGTCGACCGCGACGGTTCCTCGCTGACCAACTACTACGAACGCCGCGGCCGTATTCCGACTTTCGCCTCGCTCTCCATCTACAGCTATGCCTCGGAGATTATCGGTGAGCCTGGCTCCACGGAACGCCAGCCTACGATCCGAATATCTCCTGATTTTTTCTCTACTCTCGGGCTCGGCCCCGCCTTCGGACGTACTTTCACAGACGAGGAATCCACTTCGGACACCAACCATGTTGCCATTCTTTCAGACATATTCTGGCGCCAACGATTCAACTCCGATCCCCATGTGCTCGGAAAGCAGATTCGTGTAAACGGTGTTCCTAGAACCGTGATCGGCGTCCTGCCACCCTCCTTCCGATTTCTTTCTTCCGATGCGCGGTTGTTCCTCCCGCTTGCATCGCGCCCTGAAGATCGCTTGCCATCGCGGCGGCACTCTGGGGGAAATGTCATCCAAATGATTGCACGGCTTGCATCCGGCGCCACGCTCGCGCAAGCCCAGTCGCAGCTCGACGCACAGAACGCCACTTTGGAGCTCGACGACCCTCAAGCCAAAATGATCGCCGACGCGGGATTTCGTTCCCTGGTGGTCCCACTGCATGCCGACCACGTCGCAGCAATCCGTCCCACGCTACTCCTGCTCGAAGCAGGCGTGCTCGTCCTTCTCCTAATCGGCGCAGTTAACCTTGTAAATCTTCTTCTTATCCGCGCCAGTGGGCGAGTCAAAGAACTCGCCATGCGGCAGGCGCTCGGTGCAAGCCGGGGATACATCGTCAGCGAAACGCTTGTCGAAACCACCTTGCTCACGGTGGCCGGCGGAATACTCGGACTCGCCGTCGGCGCCGGCGGAATTTATCTACTGCGTGTGTTGGGTGCGGAACGCCTGCCCTTGGGCGGCCGCATCGGCTTCGATGCGCGATTAGCATTGGCGGGCCTGCTCGCAGCCATCGTCTTGGGAATTGTGCTCGCCGCGCCCATCGCTTGGTTCAACCTTCGACGCCATCTCGGCAGCGCGCTTCAATCCGAGACTCGCGGCGGAACGAGCGGTCGCGCCGCTCAATTCCTGCGCCATGGCTTCATCGTTTCTCAGATTGCCTTGGCATTCATGCTGTTGGCAGGAGCCGGTCTTCTGGCTCTCAGTCTTCAGCGCGTGATGGCCGTTTCTCCCGGCTTCCAATCGGACCATGTCCTCACCGGCCAAATCCTACTTCCGTGGGCAAACTATCCGGCCCCTGCTCGTCTGACATTCGTGGAAAGCCTGATGGACAAGATCGGCCAAACGCCGGGAGTGCTATCCGCCGGCGTAGTCAGCAACGTCCCCTTCAGCGGCAAGACCGGCAAAAGCGCCGCCACCGTGCAAGGCCACGTTCTGCGTCCGGGCGAATCTGCTCGCGGGCACTACTCTTACGGTGTCGCCGGCGATTACTTTCCTGCGATGGGCTTCTCTCTTCGCGCTGGACGTTTCCTCACCGCCGACGATTCGCGCCGCTCCGATCGCGTCTGCGTTGTAGACGAAGACTTCGCGCGATACTACTGGCCAAACGCCAGCGCCATTGGCCAACGTTTGTGGGACGGCTCCGAAGCGGGGAAAGATCTCGATGCGTTCACTGTCGTCGGCGTTGTCGGCGGCGTGAAACAGGCAGGTCTCACCGAAGACCAGGCCCAGGGCGCAATTTATTATCCCTACGCTTTCCGCATCGATGACAGTTTCTTCGTCGCTGTCCGCACCAGGCTCGCGCCGGAATCTCTCGGGCTGGCCCTCCAGAATGTAGTTCGGCTAGTCGACCCTGACATTCCTGTCAGCGACCTTCAATCGATGGACACTCGTATCACCGAAAGCCTTGTCGCCCGCCGCTCCCCCGCGCTGCTGTCTGGACTCTTTTCCGGGATCGCTCTGCTGCTCACCGCCATCGGTACCTATGGCGTGCTGAGTTACGCCGTAGCACAGCGTCGTCGCGAAATCGGCGTGCGCATGGCCCTCGGGGCGCAGCCACGAGCAGATCCGCATCCAGTTTCTTTCTCTCTCTCTGCGCCTGCTCACTGCTGGAACTGTATTGGGATTGATCGGAGCCTGGCAGACCGGCCGCGCCATGGGCACCGTGCTGTTCCACGTACAGCCGCTGAACCTGCCCATCCTCGCCACCGCTGCGTGCGTTATGGGTATAGTGTGCTTCGCCGCCTGCCTCCTGCCATCTCAACGCGCCGCTCGCGTCTCCCCGATGGAAGCTCTCACCGAGCAGTAGACATTTCGCTCAACGCGCCGCCGCCACTCCACCTTCAGCGACTCAAGAAAGAGCAGGCCCGCTGCCGCCATTCTCCGGCCTTTTTGCCACAAACAGCCCACATACGAAACTACCCGATGAAAAGCCCACGCGCATGGCATGGAATGCTTTCATGTAGGACACAAATCCCGTTCCAAGTTTTGCCGCCAGGTACCAAAACGATTTGTCCTTGATGATGTCCACCCCAATGTCCCAGCTCTTCGCGCACTGCTTCGTAATATCTTGGCGATGCACCACCTGCCATCCACTGGCATCAAGGAACTCGTTGTACTCATTCATTCCCCGCAACTCGACCATCATCCCCTTCTCGATCGGCTCGATGAATTTCTTTCTCTCCGCCGCCGAAAGATTTTCCTTCTGGAACCAGTCCGTCAGCGCGAAGCACCCGCCCGGCTTCAGCAACCTCGCCGCCGAAGCAAAAAATTTCCGCGGATCGTGATAATGCGAAATCGACTCGACCGACCATAACAGATCAAACGGCTCCGCAAACTTCATCTCTTCCGCGTCCATCAACAAAAAATTCGCGTCCACCTTCTCCTTAGCCGCCGCGTCCTTCGCCATTTGCACTTGCACGGGAGAAATGGTGATCCCAGTGGCGCTGACGCCGTATTTCTTCGCAAGATAGATGCTGGTCCCCCCATACCCGCACCCGATGTCCAGCACGCGCGCCCCGGTTTTTAATCCCGCGAGCTGCGCCAGATGCTCGATGAGCTGGATCTGCGCCGTCTCCTTTGATTCATCACCATTGATCCAGTAGCCATGGTGGATATGCTCTCCCCAAAGCGATTGGTAGTAGGGGCTGGCGAAGTCGTAGTGCTCAATAATTTTGTCTTTGTCGTTGACGCGGCCGGCGGCTACCGTTGGCTCCACATGGGCTCCCGGATTTGGTTTCTCAAGCAGAGGCCTATTCTACCCGTGCGCAACGCGTTGTCCACTACAAGGCACGCGCTGCAGAGCTACGCCGATGCATCACTCCGAACCGCCTCCGCACGGTAGGACACTCACCCCTCCTCCCCCGCTGGAACCTTGTTCGCCTTAAAGGTAGAATCTTTTTGCATTCGACACCGGACCTAGCTCGTCATTGCATGCACCGACGAATATGCCATCCCTGGGCCAGCTAACCGAAGCGCCTTTGAACGGCGCGCCGCATTACACTCACGCAAAGGCCTCATGGCCTGCCATGCGGCTTCGCGCCATTCCACATCTCGTAGTGCGCTCATTCGCGGCGCTCATGGGTCTGGCAAGCATCGGCGCCGTCTCCGTCATGGCTGCGCTCTCTTTCACTGGCTATGGCGTAGCCAAGCTCCTCGAAAAAGTTCCACCGGTACGCGCAACCTATCAGTTTCTCTCGACCACCTACGACCGCCTCATCGACCGCCTCGGCCATAAAATCCTGCGCGACCCTCGCGACTCCCCCGCCTTGCGTATCATGGTCTCCCTCACTCTCACGACTGTCCCCATCTTCATCGCGCAACTCATCTTGGGGAAACCTCGCCTTCTCCTCGTGCTCGCTTTCTATCTTTCTTTGACGGGTCTCAAGTTCCAGCGCTCCGTCCGCATGTTCAGCGCCAAACACATGGAAGCCCACCGCCTCCAAGGCTACTTCAACGACAAATACGAAAAACTCTTCGGTCGTTACGTCGAATTCTTCCTCGGCTATTTCTATGGCGACCTCCCCGAACTCGGCCGCACCGTTCATGTCCGGCTCCACCACAAAGAAAACGGTGGAGACGATGACAATGCCACCACCAATGGCTACGATCGCACCAATCCCCTGCATTTCTTCTTTTATCTTTCGGACAATATTTGGACCGCCCTCGGCTTTGTTCCCTACGCCTACTTCAAAGCCAGAGGCGACGCAAAAAACCGCAGCCGCATGTTCTGGGGCATCGCCCGCTATGCCATCTATTTCGCTGCCGTTTTCCTTTACAACTGGCGCATCGGAATCCTCTACGTCTTACTTCCCCTTCTCTCCATGAACTTCATCATGGCCATCACTTCCTGGGTGCAACATGCCTTCTGCGATCCCGAACATCCCGAAGACTACTTCGCCTGCACCGTCACCATCTTCGACGAAGTCAATTTCATGAACGAAGGCTACCACCTCGGCCATCATCACCGCTCCAGCCTCCACTGGTCCGAGCTCCCCGCCTACCAGGAACGCATCCTCGACAAAATGAAAGAGTCCAACTCCGTCGTCTTTCGCGATCTCGATTTCATGGAACTCTTCTTCGAGCTAACTGTCCTCCGCCGCATGCACGTCCTCGCCGACAAACTCGTCCCCTGGCACCCCATGACCCACGACCAAAAGCTAGCCCTCCTCGCCAAACGCACCAAACCCGCCAAGGGATCGCTTTCCGATACCGCTTTGAATCAAGCCCCCGCACCGACTTCGTGATGTTTTCGTCTTTCTCTGTGCCCTCTGCGTCTCTGCGTTATCCTTTTCTTTCTTCTTCCTCTCAAGCCGCGCCGTTAAGCAGCCACCCGTCAATGGCTATCGGTGCACCGTAATCCCCCGCCCCAAAACAAAAATAAAAACCAACGACAATCCCACCGCCACAACGATCCACGCATAGCTCCTGCCAATACTCTCTGCCCCTCGCTCAGCAACCTTCCCTCTCGGAATGTAGTACATCAACCACAGCAGCCCCGAGTGCGCCCCCGCCGCCGCTGGCAAAGCGGATTGCCACATCAGTTGCATTCCAATCGGATTGAAAAGTCCCGCCACACTCAAAAGCACCACCGCCGAGAAATAAGGAATCCACGTAAGTCTCCGCAGCCGCCGCAGGTCGCTCCTCGCCACTCCCACGTACCGCACCAACCCCGTGCCAACCACCAATACCGCGCCGAAGTACGAAGCTATCCCCACGACCACGAGCAGCGACCGCCACAACCAGTGCACTGGCAATCCGTTAATCACAGCGGCCCAATCCCCGAAATTCGTAACGCCCGAAAAAAAGAAATACCCCGTCCCCGCAAATAGGTTGAACGCCAAACTCATCACCAGAAAAAATCGCCATCGCACCGATCCGCTCGTCACTCTTCGCAGCACCATCCAAAAAACCAACGCCGCCGCCAGGTTCGCCAGCGTTCCCCCCGCCGCCACAAACCGCGAATCACCAGCACTCGACCACGCCACCGTCGACAACACGCCCGATTTCGCCCCAATCATCAAATCCACCGCCGCATGCCCCAACCCTTCGTGCACCACATCGCTAATCATCTCCGCCACCAAGCTGATCGCGCACACCGTCAGCCCATCATCCTTCACCCGCTCCTCCACTCGGCTAGTCTGCTCCACCACGCCTCCTTCTATTGCCATTCACGCACTCCGCTCGCACGAGTTCAAATCTATTGCACTCAGGGCAAAGACTAGCAGGAAAAACTGCCAAGATTCTTCTTATTGGAATAACAAACCTTGCAAATCCACATGGACCGTAACCGCGTTAATCGGCCATGTGGATTGTTCAAGAATGGGGTGTCGCGCAGAAAGGTTCGAAGATTGTTTCCCGTTAAGGCGGAAGCAAGACACGGCTCAAGGAGTTTTCGGATTCGCGATAACCTCTTTGGTCTGCACTGAAAACAAGAGAAAATTCGAGAACCTGTGCGCGATGATCGTCCGTCTTACGACGAAATCCCCATACGCATCGGCGGACTGCGGTAGCCAAACCTGCAGATCCCGCGTGCGAAATCGCACTGGAGCATAGTCGATCGAAAGATACCACTGCCTCACGTTGATCTCCGGAATCTCCCGCATCAGGCCTATTTCGAGATGCATCACTTCGCCCGAATCTTGCGCGAGCCACGCCCGTCCTTTGAGCATCGCGGGATAACCGTTGCCATTGCGGCTGAACGATGCCGCATGGTTTGGCCGGCCCTTGCGCTGTTGAAAATGGACCACCCAAGCAAATTGGCCCTTCCATTCAGTCGCCCCTTCGCATTTCATTTCGTAGTCGTCTTGAAAGCTCGGCAGAAAAATCAGCGCCATTTCCGGCAGTCCGACGTCTTGTGCAGCGGCCGGAAATGGCTGGCTTCCAGGTTCGAGCGTGCGTCCCTCTTGTACCGCGTAGCCTTCTTTGCGGCGCTCAAAAGTGGCGGTGTAGCCAAAGGATCCCACAGTGTATTCCAGCTGATCGCCCACGTTGCCCAGGGCGCGATATTCGATTCTTTCTTGCGCTGTAAAATTTTGCAGGTTGGCCACGAGTTCGGTTGCGCGCGTCCCCGCTTGCTCAAGCACTTTGGCAACTGGGCACTCCGATGAATCACTATCCGTGCGAAGGTGCGCGTCTACGTTGGGCGGATCCCAAAACAATATCCGTGTCCTTGGCTCTTTCTTCGTCTCTTTGGCTTGCTGAATGGAGGGGGTCGGCTGCGGAGGCGCGGCTTGTGGAGCCGTTGGGTCCGGAGCAACCGATGTTTGCTCCGCTGGCGTGGACTGCGGTGCTGCGACGCCCTGTTGAGCCGCGGGGCCCGGCGCGGTAGTGAACGCTGCTGCATCCCCCCGCTTCGGCGCAAAGTAGCCTTGGCGCGCCTGTAACTTCAGGTCCTTGTGATCCACGCTCACTTTCAATGAATGGTAGCGGCCGTCCGGTTTAACCTTGTCGAGCGAAAATTCAAGCAAGTAGACATACTCGGGTGCAGCCGCAAGCCGCTTCAACCCACCCTCGATGTCATTGCTGTTGTGAAAAAATGTCCCGCCGCTGGCATCGGCTAATCCCGCCATCACCCCATCAATGCCGGTCAGCGATTCCACGTGGGAGCGAATCTGTTCCTGTGTCACGTGCACGTTACCCGAGAATTCTTCATCGGCCTTCGGCCCGGTCGTGTACAACCCGCGCGCATCCAGTGCGCTGATAGTCACATTCGTGCGCGCGGCTGTGTCCATCACTTGAGACTCGAGAATCCCTGCTTCCGGAATACCGGTGTAGAAGCCTGGCGAAATCAGAATTAGCGTGCGTTGCCCCGGAAGATTGCCCATGTTCCGCACCAGGTCGCGGATGTAGATGAGCGCCATGCGGACCTCTTGCTCTCCCAGCGCTAGCGCTTGCTGGCCTGCCTCATGAACCATGGCCTCGGCCAGATTGCGCATTGTGGCGGGGTCCAGATGCGCGCATACAATTGTTTCGTCCACCGCCGCCCCCAACGCCACGAAGTCATGCCTGTTTTCGATCCGGTCCGCGTGGTACAAATCGATATTTGGGCATTCGTGTCCCGTGCGCTGGTAGGGACTCCGCATCACCCGGATCTTCTCGATTGTCTCTTCCAACTTCGCCCGGTTGTCCGTCACGCCGCTGTTGTCGCGTCCAAAGATCGAATTTACAGACGCCCTGTCTCCCTCGCCCAGCGATTCCCTTAGAAATCTCCGAACCCCTTCCTTCGCCGGAACGATGTCTGCAGCGCTCAGGTGTAAGTCATCAAACACGAAAACCACAAACCGCGATGCTGTCTGGCGTTCCTGCGGGATACGGGGCTCTTTGCCGTCGGCAACAGCAGTTTCAGGCTCACCCACGTTCGCCTCCGCTTCTGCCGTCCGTTTCTCCATACTAAAGCCACTGATCCCGCGTCGCTTACCATTGTCAAATATTTGGAAGTCTTCTTTGGTCAGATTACCTACTGCATGGCCCTGTGTGTCGCGCGCCACCACCGGCACCAACACTGAGTTCGCTCTGATTTCGATCTTGGTGGGAGCGTTCTGGAGACCCGCGTCTTGAGCCTCTAGCACCGCGGTGCGTATGCACCCCAGAAGACCTAAGCAACCAAAGACAATCGTCGAGAAACGCCTCGCATTGGTATTCTTAGCAATGGCACGATTCTACTCCTTGTTGACCGTAGGTGATCAATTGCAGGCGTCTGAAGAGAAAAACCAAGGAGTCAGTACATGGCAAGTTGGAATGCATAGGTGGGAGGAGGAGCGCTTGGTGTACAAGATGGCAGTGGGACGATTTACGCTGAAGGTACGATTCCGGCCACACGTTTCGACCTGGACCACTGGATGAATACGCTGCCGCAGCCCTTGTGATTTTCAAGGCTGCGGGTTTTTGCTTTTTCTGCGAGCGTCCGATGATCCTTCCCCCAGGGCTAGTCAACTCGCACCAAACAAACGACTTACAGTTTATCCTTGACAAATAGTAATAATGTGTTATACTGTCTCGGTTGATTAGGGCACCGGCCAGTCCGTGCCTCCGCCAGTTATGCGCCTCCGCCGCGCGGTCCTTCAAATTTCCATAAAATCTTCAGTCCCTCCCAGGTTACCACTTTATAAAAGCCGCTCCATCCTAACCCGTTCAGAATCAACACTTCTACAAGTGTTGATTCCACTGCACTTTATCTCCTTTATCAGCAACACTTGCAGAAAACCGGGAGGGGGGTGCCTCCCTCGAACCCCAAAGTTTTGCAACTCGTTACTCCCCGAAACTCACCCTGCATCTCTGTCTCTTTACATCGTTACCTCATTACGTCTTTACGTCATCAAGTCCGGTGCTGCCAATGTTGACGCGGCGTCAAGCATAAGTCCTTTGTTTGCCACTCTTACAAAAAACACCGGGGGTGGGGGTACCCCCTCTTTCTCTGCGAACTCTGTGCAATCTGTGTTAAATCCAACCCAAGCCTCAGCTCCAGTCAATCTTTTACGGGACGCGGTTCACGGGCCACGGGCCAAGGTTCACGATTTTAAAATGATACGATGGCTCTCGCACCTTATGGCCACCCACGTCCCAGTCCTCGTCATCGGCGCCGGCATCTCCGGCCTCGCCCTCACCTATTACCTCCGCAAGTCCGGCATAGACGCCCAGATCGTCGAAGCCTCCCCGCGTCCCGGCGGCGTCATCCGCTCCGAACGCCGCGACGGATACCTCCTCGAACTCGGCCCACAAAGTTTTAGCGGAACTCCGCACCTCCTCGATCTCTCCCGCGACCTTGGCATCGAGAGCGAATTGCTCGAAGCTCCACCCCGCGCTCCCAGATTCCTTCTCCTCGGCGGGCAGCTCAAACCCGCCCCTCTCAGCCCGCCAGCCTTCTTCGAATCTTCCCTTTTCAGTGCTCGCACCAAATGGAGCGTCCTCCGCGACCTCTTCGGTCGCAGCGCCCCTCCCGACGCCGACGAATCCATCGCCTCCTTTATCCGCCGAAAATTTTCCGCCGAGCTTCTCGACAAACTCGTCGGCCCCTTCGTCTCCGGCATTTACGCAGGCGACCCCGAAAAACTCAGCCTCCGCGCCGCCTTCCCCCAACTCCACGAAGCCGAGCGCTCCGCCGGCAGCGTCATCCGCGGAATGATGCGCGCTGCAAAATCAAAGCCCGGTCCCAAACAGCGCGCCACTCTGCAAACGTTTCGCGATGGCAACGAAACTCTCATCAAAGCTCTCGCCAAAAATCTCGGCCCCAGTCTTCGCACCGAGGTTTCCGTCAGCGAAATCCGCCGCACCAACTCGAACTCACAGGCGCAATATCAGGTTTCGCTCACTTCCAATGGCTCAACAGATCAAGTCATCGCCGACCATCTCGTCCTCGCCACACCGACTCACGTCACCGCCGATCTGCTCCGTGCCATACACCCAGCACTAGCTTCCGCGCTCTCCGCCATCGAGTACGCTCCCGTGGCCGTGGTCTCTCTCGGCTATCCCAAATCCGCTATCGCCCATTCCCTCAACGGCTTCGGCTTCCTCATCCCGCGTTCCTCCGGACTTCGCACCCTTGGCAGCGTCTGGAACTCGTCTCTCTTCCCCGGCCGCGCCCCTGATTCCCACGCCCTGTTCACCAGCTTCATTGGCGGCGCCACCGACCCGCAAGCCATTTCGCTTTCTCCCGACGAACTCATCTCCCAAGTTCATAAAGAGATTGCTCCTCTTCTCAAGATCAGCCAGTCGCCCACCTTCTCCAGCGTCACGCTTTACCAGCGCGCTCTTCCTCAATACAATCTTGGGCACTCGGAACGCTTGGCCTCGCTTCAGAAGTGCAAGGCAGAACTCCCCGGTCTTTGGTTCACGGGAAACTACCTGCGAGGCCCAGCCATCGGCGCCTGCATTGAGCAAGCTCTAGCCGTGGCCGGCGAAATTCGATCCGGAGTTTCAGCTACACGTTCTGGGTGACCGCTACAGAACGGCGGTCATCCTCAGAAGGATGACCCTACAGTTCAGATGACCCTACAGACGGTCATCCGAACGGCTGGTTTTGCCGTATACACTCTTAGGAGAGGAAGAAGCCGACACTCGTGCTCCTGGCGGCTTTCACATCAACAGGGCCCCGCGAAGTGTCGCCTGACGCGACGCTGCTGTCGCGCCTTCTGCAAAAAGACGTGAGCGCCTTTGAACAGCTCTACGATCGTCATGCGCGCCTCGTCTACGGGCTCGTCCTGCGCATTCTCCAGCAGGCTTCCACCTCGGAAGAAGTTGTGCAGGACGTTTTCCTCCAGCTTTGGCGCAACGCGGATCAGTACGACGCCAGTCGAGGACCGTTCGTCCCCTGGCTTTGCACCATGGCGCGCAACCGCGCCCTCGATCATCTTCGCCTGAAAAGCGAGCGCCAGCGCCGTCGCGAGGATCTGCCCGAGGAACTGCCGACGATCGTCGTCGCTCCCGAGTACGAGAAAGCCCTCGACGAAAAGCGCCGCGCAGAACGCGTCCGCGCCCTGATGGCTTCTCTCACGCCGCAGCAGAAAAAAGCCATTGAGTTGGCCTATTTTGAAGGCCTGAGCCATTCCGAAATTGCGGCCACCTTGAAAGAACCGCTCGGCACGGTAAAAAGCTGGATTAGAAACGGTTTGCTGCGTTTGAAAGAAGGATTGCAGGCAACAACGTGAAAAACTTCGACCAATTGCGCGAGTTGATCGAAGCCTACGCTCTCGGTGCGCTCGATCCTCAAGAACGCGCCGCGCTTGAAGCGCATCTCGCCACCGGCTGCACGGAGTGCGCCAAAGCCGTTGAAGAAGCGCGCTGGCTCGTCACCCAACTCGCTTACGCGGCTCCGGAAGCCGCTCCCTCGGACATGCTCAAGGGCCGGCTGATGCAAACGGTTCGCGCCGAAGCTCAATCTCTCGGTAAGCCGCATGTTATGCCCTCGAAGAGCGCCATTCCCTTCTGGCTATGGGCCGCCGTCGCCGCTCTTCTTGTTTTTTCGATTTACTCCACATGGAATGCGCGTCGTCTCGAGGAGGAGATTCGACAGGCCAACGACCGCAGCTCCCAACTTCTCGCCGAGCGGCAAAAAGTCGAAGTGCAGCTTGCCAATCTTAAACGCGACGCCATCATGATGGATCCCGCCTCCCACAAAATTGCTCTTTGGGGAGAGCACGCACACCCGGAAACGCTGGAAGCCAAATGGCATTCCCAACTCGGCGTGTGCATCATGGGCGACAAAGTTCCGATGCCCAGCGCGAATCACGTTCTTCAAGTGTGGTTCATTCCGAAGAAAGAAGGCGCCAAGCCAATGCCATCGGCGATGGTGCGGCCAGATGCCAGCGGAAAAATTATGATCTACGTTTCCGCTCCGCCCGAATCCATGGACAACACGAAAGCCATCGCCATCACCGAAGAGCCTGCCGGCGGCAGTGGCTGGCCCACCATGCCCATTCTCTGGTCCGGCAACGTTACTTAGCGATCGGCTGAATAGCTCGCAATCTTTAGCTGACGATATGTCTCCGGCCGTAACGCAACGCGAGCCGAACTTTGCGGCGTTTTGCTGCTTCTCGAAAGCGCCGTCTTTCCTCGGCCGTCTTTACAATCAGCGGTGCCACTGGCTTAGGAAGACGAGTGTGCTCATCGATTGCAACAAAGGTGACATATGCGGACGTGGTGTGTTTCCGCTCCTCGGTCATCGCATTTTCCGAATACACTTCGACACCGACTTCCATCGAGGTGCGAAACACGCGATTTACTTGTGATTTCAAGTTGACGATTTCGCCCAAATTCACTGGGTTCCGGAAATCGATGTAGTCCACCGACGCCGTCACCACATAACTGTTTGAGTGGCGGTGCGCTGCCATGGCCGCTACCATGTCCACGAGGTGCATCACCTGGCCGCCAAGCAATTTCCCCAAAGGATTGGTCTGTGCCGGCAACACAATTTCTGTCATCTCCGAGCGCGAAGCATTTACCGGCTTCCCTTTTAGCTTCTGCGCTTCGCCTTTTTCTTTGTTCGTTTCCCTCTTGCTGTTCATTCGTGTTTCCGCTCCAGGCTGGTTTGGGTCGCAGCAATTCTATCCGTATAATACGAGCAAACCATGACTGAACCGAAGAAAACACGGCGCCAGATGCTTGAAGAGTTCGTAGCGAAGAAGCCCGATGATGCTTTCTCTCGTTATGGGCTAGCGATGGAGTGCATGAACAGCGGAGATCCTGCGGCCGCGGACACACACTTCCGCGCGCTTATCGAACGCAACGCCGACTATATTCCGGTTTACCTGATGTATGGCCAGTTTCTGGCGCGCGAATCGCGAGCGGAGGAAGCCAAGCAAGTCCTTGCAAATGGGATCGCGGCCGCTGAGAAAAAACGCGACGACCATGCGCGATCGGAAATGGAAACACTTCTCGCCGAGCTATCCTGACAGTTCGCGAAGGAATCTTCGAACTGCTTGGTATCTAATACGGGGGATGAATACGCGAACGCGTTTCATTTACAGCTCGCCCCGTCAAGGGCGCGATGAATCGCGCCCCTACAAAGGAAGCAGATTCCGCGTTTTTATTCGTAGCGTAGGGCGATGACTGGATCGACGCGGGTGGCGCGACGCGCGGGGATGTAGCTGGCGAGCAGCGCTACCGCGAAGAGAAACAGCGCTACCTCGACGAAAGTCGCGGGATCGGTGGGCGTGACGTGGAAGAGAAATCCCTTCATGATGCGGGTTAGGGCGAATGCTCCGGCGGTGCCCAAAGCTATGCCAAGAAGCGTAAGGCGCATGCCGTTGCTGAGCACGAGGCGCAGCACGCTGCTCTGCCCTGCTCCGAGCGCCATGCGCACGCCAATTTCGTGCGTACGCTGCGCTACCGTGTTGGACATGACTCCGTAAATTCCGAGGCTGGCGAGAATCAGCGCGAGGCCCGCGAATAAACTCAGCAAAAGCGTGCGCAGTTGCGGCTGCGCGACGGCTTGCGACATTAATTCTTCTCCCGAAAGAATATCGGCGACGGGCTGATCCTTGTCGACGGCCAGTACCTGGCTGCGCAGTACTGCGGCAAGCTGCGATGGATTGGAATCCGAGCGGAGAAAGATTCTCAAGTCGCGCCAGCCCATTTGCCTGTAAGGCTCGTAGATGGTCATGGTCGCGGCTTCGCCAAGGCCGTCGTCTTTCACATCGCCAACGACGCCGACAATTTCACGCCACAGCGGCTTTTCGGTCGGCGCGCCTACACCAATAAAAATCGACTGACCGATGGGATTCTTATCGTGGAAAAAGCGCTGGGCGACAGTCTGGCTGATGATGGCGACACGCGGTGTGCCGAGGGAATCCTCCTGAGCGAAAGAGCGCCCGGCAAGCAAGGGAATCCCCAAGATATGAAAATAATTTGGACTAACGACGTAGTATCCCGCCGAAGGCTGATCCGAAGGCGAAAGCGCCTGCAGTTCCCTAGTCGCGAACGCAAAGCCCAGATTCGAACCTTCCATGGGATTGCCGCTGGCAGCGGCGACCTCTTTCACTGTTTGCACGGACTGGAGCCGATCGAGCAGTTGGTCGACAAATTGAACTTTTTGAACGTCGGTCGAATATTTTGATGCAGGCAACCCAACACTGGCGGTAAGAACGTTCGTATATTGAAAGCCAGGATCGACGGTCTGCAGCCGCACGAAACTTTTCAAGAGGAGGCCAGAGCCGATCAGAAGCATCAAGGCCAGCGTGGTTTCCAAAACGACGAGCGCACTGCGCACGCCTTGTCGCCCGGCGCTGGAAGTTCTGCCGCCTTCCTTGAGCGTTTCAGAGGGCGCGGAGCGAGTGACTTGCAGAGCGGGCGCGACGCCGAACAGCAAGCCGGTGAAAATCGCCACACCGACGGCGAAACAGAGGACGGGCAAATCCAATCCGATGCTCGCGGCGCGCGGCAAGTTGGAAGGCGGGAGCGTTCGCAGAGCGCGAACGGCCCATTCGGCGAGCAACAATCCCGCGGCAGCGGCGATCACGCTGAGGAGAATACTTTCCGTCAACAATTGACGCGCGATGCGCATACGGCTTGCGCCAAGAGAAAAGCGAACGGCAATTTCGCGCTGGCGCCCTGCAGCCCGAGCGAGCAAGAGGTTTGCAACATTGGCGCACGCAATCAGGAGCAAGAATCCTACGGCACCAAACAAAACCAAGAGCGTCGGGCGGATAGCGCCAACGGTAATCTCGTTCAAGGAGATGACTCGGGACCTCCAACCCGCATTCGTTTTTGGGTACTGCTGCTCGAGACGCGTGGAGAGCGAGGCCATTTCCGCTTGCGCCTGATCGATGCTAACGCCAGGTTTCAAGCGGGCGAGAACACGAAGATAATGTGCGCCACGAGCTCCTGGGCCGAGTGAATCCTCGTCAAACTCGGAGGGGACCCACAGGGCTGCTCCTCGAGGATACTGGAAACCGTTTTGCATGACGCCGATGACGCGATAGGGACGCCCGTCAAGGGTCAGCGATTTCTCGAGCACTTGGGGATCGCTTCCGAAGCGCCTCGTCCAAAGTCCGTAGCTCAAGACGACGACGTTTGCCTTGCCTACGACATCGTCTTCGGGCAAGAAGGTGCGGCCGAGTGCCGGCTCCGCGCCCATGACAGAAAAGAAGGAGGCCGCGACATTAGCTCCCGTGAGGCGTTCCGGCTCAGCGATGCCTGTGTAAACAAAATCTCCGAGGACAGCGGAAGCCATCGACTGGAATGCCGACGACTCTTTTTGCCAGTCGATGTAATTGGGGGGCGAAACGGAAAAGCGCGGAAATCCTTTGCCGGGATTGCTCTCCACCAGCATGACGATGCGGTCGGGATCGTTGTATGGCAGCGGGCGCAGCAGCACGGCGTGGATCACGGAAAAGATGGCGGTGTTTGCGCCGATGCCGAGGGCGAGAGTCAGCACGGCGATAGCGGTGAATCCAGCGTTCTTGCGGAGCATGCGCGCGCCACAGCGCAAGTCTTGCCATAGGGATTCGATGAAGCCGAGGCTGTTCATGCGGTAGATCTCCTCCCGGATTTGGGTGGGGCTGCCGAGCTTTCGCCTTGCGGAATAACGCGCTTCTTCGGGCGTCATGCCGCGGGCGATGTTTTCGTCCGTCTCGATTTCCAAATACGCTTGCAGCTCGCGCTGGCGTTCCTGGTCCCAGCGCTCGCGGCGAAGAAAACGCAGCCAGCTCATCGGGCTACTCCTTGGCGGGCCGCAGGACCCGATTGATCGCGCCGACGAGTTGCTCCCAGCGGCTGGTTTGTTGGGCTAACTGGCGGCGGCCGGCGGCGGTGAGGCGGTAGTAACGGGCCCTGCGATTGTTTTCAGAGGTGCCCCAGAAGGAGGCGATCCAGCCGCGATCTTCGAGGCGGTGGAGGGCCGGATAGAGCGAGCCATGTTCGACCTGGAGCACGGCGTCGGAGCGGTGTTCGATGACGTGGGCGATGGTGTGGCCGTGGGCGGGTCCGAGGACGAGGGTCTGGAGGATGAGGAGATCCAGCGTGCCCTGGAGAAGGTCTGCCTGGAGGGGAGGTGCGCCGCGTTTGGCCATGGTGAAGAACTTATACTCCCATAGATGATCTACTGCAAGGGCGTTTCTGAGAGCTTAGACGCAGAATATGGGAAGAAGTCGCTGGTTCCATCTGAAAATGGTCTCAGTAGACAATCTATGGGTGGCTGGCCGAGGCCTCCCATGCCGTTACCCCATCACTTCACGCTCCCGGCCGTCCGGCATGATTTGCGCTGGCATTATGCGCCCTGACCCCAAAAGAGTGACATCTACGTTGAAACGAAATGAGGTCGATGCGCACTACGCTTCGACAGGCGTGCTTGCACTGAACATTTGGCAGACCCAGGTGGGCAGGCGCTGGCAACACGGACTTTTAACTTGACATTGTAGACTAGTGCTCACAAACTACCGGCCAAGTGGCGCAGCAAGCCCACACCAGCCAGTAGCACCTCCATAGCGGATAAGTCAGGAGCCTTATGGACTTCCTTGAAACGTGGTTCGGAATCGCACCAGACGGGGGCAGTGGGAGCGTTGAAGTGGCGTGCATCGCAGCGTTACTCTGCATACTCGCGTCTGTATTGTTCGCGCCGCGAATTAGAAATTATTTTCGCCTGTCACAAACAGCCACACATCGCTCTGCTCGTTGAAGTAGCCTGGTAACCTGCGTGGTTCCCGAGGGAGGAAATTATGCCGAGTACAGGTAGCGCCGAAGACATGGCGGCCCAGTCCAGATTCGTATTTCGAGGAACGGTACAAAAACTGAACGCCGCAAACATACCCGATGTGAGCGACACGTCGAATACCGCTATCGTAAAGGTAGACGAGACGATTCAAGCTCCAAAATCGTTGAGCCACTACACGGGCCGGGAAATAACCGTCAAATTGGCAGATCCGGGCAGCGTCAAAGTGGGGGATGAAGTAGTTTTCTTCACCAACGCCTGGCTTTTTGGAAATGTTGGAGTGGCCGTGCAATCCATCGGGCACCACCCCGCGGGGCCAGAAACGTTTGCTCTTCGTACCACGGAGGGCGATCCCATCAGCAATCTCGAAGATCGCGACACGCGCGCGCATTATAACGAAGCAGACATGGTGGTCTCGGGGACGATCGTGAGTGTTCGACTGCCCGGAGGCGGACCGGGAGGGCTAACGACGCGCGAACATGATCCCGACTGGCGGGAAGCGGTGGTAAGCGTGGATAAAGTTCACAAAGGCGATCAAAGCAAAAAGGAAATCGTCGTACGGTTTCCAGCAAGCTACGACCGCATGTGGCACCACGCCCCGAAGTTGCAAGTCGGCCAGCGGGGTTACTTCCTCCTGCATAGAGGGGGGGCTGAGGCAACAGCGCAAGCTCGCACAGCTACGGGGGGAGGAGCACCCGATTACTATACGGTCTTACATCCGGAAGATTTTGAGCTGGGAGATCATCCTGGCCGAATCCAAAAAATTCTGAGCCAGGTCCCTGGACCTGGAATTCGCTAGGCCTGTCCGGCAGAAGAAAGAAAGCGAGGGGGTCTTACTCCTATGCCTGCAACCGTAATGGTCGTAAACATGATTCCGAGGTCTCTCAGCGGCGAGGCCAATCCGGACAGCGAACCGAACCTCGCAGTGAACCCAGCGAATCCGATGCAAATCGCGGCTTCGGCCTTTACACCGAATCCAGCGGGGGCCGGCGACGCTCCCATCTATGTCTCCAACGACGGCGGCAACAGCTGGTCTCTCCATGCGATCGTTCCCAGCGATAGGATGACTGCTGATATCACTCTGCGATTTGGATGGTCCGGGAACCACCTGTATGCGGGGATCATTCGAACGCCCATCGTCGCGAACGCCCCCCGTTTGAACATCCTGCGAACATCAAATGTGCTTAGCGGATCACCGATGACCGTGCTAGTCGATAGGACGGGACAGGGTGTGGATCAACCCTACATTCAGGCCGCTACGATGCCGGATGGCCATGGCGGATCGGTCGACATTGTAGTTTGCGGCGACAATGATTTTAACCAGCCGAGTCAAACGGCCACGATGGATGTGTCGGTCAATGCGGCGGCGACGGCCGCGCCCTTCAAGACGACAGCTGTGGATGTGCGCCCCGCCGCTGGAGGAGATGCACCTTCCATCCGGCCGGTGATTCATCCGGATGGAACGGTTTACGGAGCCTTTCTGCGCCGGGTAAGCGGGACGGCAAATAGCAATCTCCACTATGACGTGATCGTTGTGCGGGACGACAAGTTGGGAAACAGCACGCCGCCATTCGCGGACCTGAAGGACCCGGCTGACGGCCTGGTAGGGAGCCGCGTTGCGCAGAATCGCTTAATTCCCTTTCTGAACCAGGCTGTGTTTGGGCAGGAAAGAATCGGCAGCACGCTGACGATTGGAGTGGATCCGCGGACCGGCCAGAGCGGAACGGTGTATCTGGCGTGGGCGGATCGGGTAAAGAAGACCGACTACACGATTCATCTTGTGAAATCGACGGACCGCGGGAAAACATGGTCGAAGGCGGATTTACTGACGATCACGAATGCGACAAATCCGGCAGTGGCTGTAAACGGCAATGGGGTTGTGGGATTTGTGTACCAGCAATTGACCGGGACGGTTAAACCTAACGTAGTCACGGCCGCAAACCGGTGGGTGACGCACTTTCAGACATCGCTAGATGGGGGCGCAACCTGGAATGACATGATTCTGGCCACGACTCCTGCCAATCAACCGCCCAACAATCCTCCCAACGTGATGCTTCCCTATCTGGGCGATTATCTTCATCTTATGGCCATCGGTAACAGTTTTTACGGGGTTTTCTCGGCAAACAATACTCCCAACCCTGCCAATTTTCCGAGCGGGGTTGTTTTTCAGCGAAACCATGATCCCGCGGGACACACTTTGTTCGATGTCGACGGCACAACTCCGGTAGATATCTCGATTGACCCATTTTTCTTCAAAGTCACACCGTAAGCCAAGTTGAGGTTAGAAGCCGCTTACCTCGAACAACCACGGACTCGTCTCCTTTGGAGGATTCATCTCCTCCGGCCTCGCCGTCTGGTATGATTTGGGTTGGCACTATGCGGCCTGACCGTATACCGCTCTTCCCACTGAACGTCGTACTTCTCCCCGGCGCAGACCTTCCCCTGCACATCTTCGAGCCGCGTTATCTCGAAATGGTGGAGCGTTGCCTGAAAGAAAAATGCGAGTTTGGCGTGTTACTGGCGCTGCCGAAGGGAGTTGCTCGCGTGGGCTGCACGGCGGAGATCCTCGAAGTCGTCCATCGGCACGAAGACGGCACGGTGGACATCCTGACCATCGGGCGGGAGCCTTTTCGCGTCATCGAGTTCATCGAGGAAAGACCACTTGCGGAGGGCCATGTGGACTACCTCGAAGATCGCGACATGCCGCCGAATGTAACTTTGCGCCGTGAACTTATCGAACTCTACGAAACGTGCCATACCCTCGTTTTCGAGGACTATCCCAAGAACACCGATGCTGCCGAGTCCTCACAGCTTTCGTTCATCGTCGCCGGCACTCTGCCGATGGATTTGCTCTGGAAGCAGCAAATCCTGGAGCTGCGCTCCGAAGCAGACCGGCAAGAGCGACTCGTCGGGTATCTTCGCGCATGGGCCCCGCATCTACAGAAGACAGGCGTCATGCGCCAGCGCGCCGGCGGCAATGGACACGGATTGAATTAGCACCTGCTGGACGGGCAGTTCTGGAATGAGCTTTGAATGCGCCCCTTGCGCGGGACGCGGAACGGGACCTCATGACGGCAAGCACATCACTGCAAACCTCGGGACATCCGAAACCCCGCACGCTTGGCGAGCTAAAACGCATACCGGACTTTGACGCGCGCACCGTCTCTCGATCGGTGAAAGCCGAGATGCGCCAGAACCTGTTGCGTATGATCGAGAAGAACGAGCCGCTTTTTCCTGGTGTCCACGGGTACGAAGACTCTGTCATTCCGCAAATCATCAATGCCCTGCTATCGCGACACAATTTTATTTTGCTGGGATTGCGCGGACAGGCCAAGAGCCGCATCCTTCGAGGATTGGCACAGTTCCTTGATCCAGAAATTCCCGTCGTCGTAGGCTGCGAAATCAATGACGATCCGCTACGGCCGATTTGCCGCGCATGCCGGGAGAAAATAGCGGCGGAAGGCGACGAAACACCGATCGCCTGGATGCCGCGCGATCAGCGCTACGTGGAAAAACTGGCAACACCTGACGTGACGATGGCGGATATTATCGGCGACGTCGATCCCATTCGCGCCGCGCGCGGTGGGCGCGATCTTTCGGACGAGCTCACGATCCACTACGGCCTGCTGCCGCGCGCCAATCGAGGCATCTTCGCGATCAACGAGCTTCCGGACCTGGCGGGAAAAATTCAGGTCGGCTTGTTCAACATCATGCAGGAGGGCGACATTCAGATTAAGGGTTACCCGCTGCGCCTTCCGCTGGACGTGCTTATAGTGTTCACGGCGAACCCAGAGGACTACACTGCGCGCGGGAAGATTATTACGCCGCTTAAGGATCGCATCGGAGCGGAGATTCGCACGCACTATCCTTCGACGCTGGAAGAAGGCATGGCCATTACGGCGCAGGAGTCGTGGGTGGTGCGCGATGCCGGGCGTAAGGTGGAAGTTCCCGCGTATTTGCGGCAGGTCGTCGAAGAGATCGCTTTTCAAGCGCGCGAAGATAAGCGCGTCGATCGGCGCTCCGGCGTCAGTCAGCGGCTCCCGATTACCACGCTCGAGAGCTTGGTCAGCAGCGCCGAACAGCGAGCGGCCCGTACCGGAGAAAAATCAGTCGTGGCGCGTATCGCCGATGTCTACTCGGCACTTCCCGCAATCACGGGAAAAATGGAACTGGAATACGAGGGCGAACTGAAGGGAGCGGATACCATCGCTCGCGAACTGATTCGCACGGCCGTCGGACGCGTGTTCAGCAAGCATTTCGCCGAAGTCAGTTTTCAGCCGGTCATACAATGGTTTGAAATCGGCGGCGAACTAAAACTTCCTGAGGTCGCCACCACTTCGGATCGCTACCAGCAACTGTCGAAAATTCAAGGCTTGATCGAACATGTTGGCCGCCTCGGCGTGCAAGACCGCAAGGATGCCGGCGCTGCCGCATCCGCCGCGGAAATGATTCTCGAGGGACTCTGGGCGCACCGCCGCATCGGCCGCAGCGAAGAGCGCGGGTTCTACGCGGACAAACCGAAGCAGCAGCCAGAACCGCGCGAAAATCCGGGACGGCCACCGCGACGGCAATTCAACTGACGATGCGCGCGCAGAAACTGAGGCAAAGTCTCCAATGAAATTCATCCGCTACGGCAAATACACCGGTGAGCCGGCCGATTCTATCGACCTCGAAGAACTCGTCAAACGCATGGGCGATTTTTTTCTGCAGAGCGGATTCGAATCGCAATTCTACGGTGTCTCGCAGATGGACCCGGACCGCTCGATGGAGGCGCTGCGCCAAGCAATTCTCCAGGCACTGCAAGAAGGCGACTTGCTCCCAGAAGACGCGATGAGCAAAGAATTGCGCGAAATGCTGCAAAACTCCGACGCGCAAAACAATCAAGCGGTCAAAGACCTCATCGAGAAATTGATGGAGCGACTCGCGCAGGAGGGCTTCATCAACCCGCAGCAGCCTCCGCAAGTTACGCCGCCTCCGCAAACCTCCGCGCGCGGCCAGCTCGGCCAGCCTCACGAAAAGCAGCCGGAGGCGCGTTTCGAGATCACGGACAAGACCATCGACTTTCTCGGCTTCAAAACGTTGCAGGATCTTCTCGGCTCGCTCGGGCGAAGCAGTTTTGGGCGCCACGACACCCGCGATCTCTCGACCGGCATCGAATCCGGCGGCGTCTCACGGCCCTACGAATTTGGCGACACGCTGAATCTTGACGTCAGCGAGACGCTCTTCAACGCCGTCCGGCGCCAAGGCGCGAAAGTGCCCATCGACATGACGTACTCCGATTTGATGGTTCATCAGTGCGAATACCACAGCTCGTGCGCGACGGTTGTTCTTCTCGATTGCAGCCATAGCATGATTCTTTACGGCGAGGACCGCTTCACTCCCGCCAAGCGGGTTGCTATGGCGCTATCGCATCTCATTCGCACGCAATACCCCGGCGACACGCTGAGCCTCGTGCTCTTTCACGATAGCGCGGAAGAAGTTCCCATCGGGGAACTGGCGCGGGTCCAGGTTGGCCCGTATTACACCAACACGCGCGAAGGTCTTCGCATGGCGCAGCGCATTCTGCTTCGCCAAAAAAAGGACATGCGCCAGATCATCATGATTACCGACGGGAAGCCCTCCGCGCTTACCCTCGAAGACGGCCGCATCTACAAGAATGCGTTCGGGCTGGATCCGTTCGTCGTGGGCCAGACGCTCGAAGAAGTCAACAAGTGTAAACGCGCGGGCATCATGATCAATACTTTCATGCTCGCGAGCGATTACAGCCTCGTGCACTTCGTCCAGAAAATCACGGAGATGTGCCGCGGAAAGGCCTATTTCACCACGCCTTACACGCTCGGCCAGTACTTGCTGATGGATTACATGCAACGCAAGACCAAGCAAATTCATTGATCCTGGTTTGCTTCGCCGCTTCTCGGGCACGCGGACATTTCCCAAAACTGTTATCATTTGCAGCCCTATGCAACGATGCCCACAGTGCGGAAGACAGTTTGAGCGCAATTTCGGCGATTCGCCGCATTCGCCGCATTCGCCGAACTGTCCGGAGTGCGACGAGCGGCTGGGGGAGATGGCGCGCGAGGGAATTCCGGCGCCTCCTCCTCAAGGAACAATCGTCACCTCTTCCTTCCCCATCACTACGGCGCTGATTGCATTGAACGCGCTGGTGTTCCTCATCATGGTGCTGCGAGGAGTATCGTTCCTCTCGCCATCGCCGCAGCAAGCGATTGCGTTCGGCGCGGACTTCGGTCCCCTCACGTTAAACGGGCAATGGTGGCGGCTTCTCACCAGCATGTTTGTGCACTTCGGAATTGTTCACATCGGCCTCAACATGTGGTGTCTATGGAATCTGGGCCGAGCTGCGGAGCAATTGATGGGGCGCGTCTCCTACTTGCTTGCTTATTTTGTGAGCGGGATTTTTTCGAGCATCGCGAGCGTCTACTGGCACCCGATGGGGGCGAGTGCTGGAGCGTCCGGCGCAATTTTTGGAATGGCGGGCGTGCTGGTCGCGTACGTGAAATTGAAGAAGACGCCGTCTCACTTGACGATCAACAGCAAAATGCTGGGGAGCCTGGGTACATTTATTGCCTACAATCTGCTGTTTGGAGCGCTGCCCGGGATCAGTAACGCCGCGCACATCGGCGGACTCGTGATGGGCCTCGCTGTGGGCGCGGTGCTGCCGGCTGCGAGTGCCAGCGAATCTTCGCGCCGCACACGACTGATGATTGTGGCCATTTTCTCGGCGATCGTGCTCGTCGGATCCGCCGTCGCGGCGAAAAGGCTGACGCCCGAAGTGAGTGCACTTGCAAGCGCCGAACAACGGAAGACTGCGTTACAATTTTGAAATGGGGATATTGAAACGCGTTTCACGTTGGTTGGGGGTGAACAGACAAATGACTCACATCGTGGCAGGAAATGCGGCGCCGGCGTTTTCGCTCAAGGCGTTAGATGGAAAAGAGTATTCGCTGCAATCACTGACTCAAAAAGGGGCCGTCGTGGCAGCGTTTTTCAAAGTGTCCTGCCCTGTATGCCAATTCACGTTTCCTTATCTCGAGCGGCTGTACAAGCGTTACGGAGGCGACGGCGTCACTTTCCTCGGTATTTCGCAGGATGACGCGCGCGACACAAAGGAGTTTGCCAAGGAATTCGGCGCGACATTTCCGATAGTGCTCGACGAAAAGCAGAAGGGTTACCCGGCTTCCAACGCTTATGGGCTTAGCATGGTCCCGACGATTTTCCTGATCGAGAGCGATGGCAGCGTAAAGATCAGCTGTATGGGATTTGACAAGAAAGATCTGGAATCGATCGCCCGGGAACTCGCTGAGCGCAAGAAAATTGCTCCGGCTGCCCTTTTTCGAACTGACGAATCTATCCCCGCCAACAAACCTGGATGAGGCTCGAAAAATTAGGTCCGGTCCGGACCTATTCGGAAGTCAGCGAACGGTTGCACTTCTCCGGAAGCTCTGTTCTACTCCGCTTCTTTCTCGAGCCATTTTTTCTTGTGCTTGGCGGGATGCTTGCGTTTATCGGCGATGACCCGCGTGGCGGCAGGCGCAATTCCGGAATTCCGAGCCGCGCGCCGCGCCTCGGTGCCAACATCCAGAATTTTCTTTTTGCGCCGCTTCATGGCTTCGCGGAAACCCTCCTGCTGAGGGCCCGTGCGCGATATTCTAACCCGGTGGCGTCCTAGAAGGTGAATTGAAGCTGCAAATCAATCCGGCGATTTGCTGTCGCCGAAGAGTACGGCTGCCCCGCCAGCGAATTGGCCTGGCCAAAAAACGGTGACTGTAGGTTACCGATGAAATTTCCGTAGTTGACGTTGTTGAAGAGATTTCGCGCGTTCGCGCTGAGCGTCAAATTGTAGCGCTTGTTCGTTGGACTTCCTCCGAACATACCTCCCATTCCTCCGCCGCCGCGCGGACCGCCGCCGTGGTCGCCTCCGCCGGGTCCGCGGCCAAACGTACCGCCTCCTCCAGGGCCGCCAGAAGCGACGGGTTCTTTCTTTTGCCCAAAGCCAAAAGTCTTGCTCACTCGCAGGTTCAGAGAAAAACGGCCCGGCGAGGTTGCATAGTTGATAGGAATCGGCGCCTCTCCAGGCTGAGGAAGCGTGTTGAAACAGCCATAGGCGGTCTGAACCACGCTCGTCGCCGAGCCGGAGCCGCAGGTTGCGAGGGAGGGGCGTGTATTGAACTGGGCGTCTCCGTAGACGTCGTGCCCCGTCGTAATGTTAAAAGGGATTCCAGATTGAGCGATCAGAAACGGACTCAAACGAATACCATAGGACGCTCCAATCGTGCCGCCAAAAAAGAGCCGCTGGCGAATATCAAATGCTGCGCGGCCATAGTCGGCGCTGATGTCTCCCGGAATGGAAGGGACATAGCCGGCGCCGCCAGTGTCGCTGTTCGCATAGTTCAATGTGTAGTAGCCGAACAGCGAAAGATCCTTGATGAATCCGTGCGCTGCCGGCAAGCGGACGCTGCCGTTCAAGATCAGCTGATTCTGCTTGAAGATGCCCTCGGAGGTGTACTGATAGACGATGTCGTTGGGATTGAATCCGGGCGGCAGCGGCGCTCCCGGGGTGTTTGGCGGAAATACGTTTGAGAAAAGCTGGTGGTCGCCGCGCGAATGAAGGTAGGTCATCGACAGATTCGCGTACTTCGAGAGCTGCCGCTCGAGTGTCACTCCAGCCTGCATAGTGTAAGGCGTGCGAAGATTCGGATTTTTTACGTACACGGTTTCCGAAGACGCTGTAGTGGTGGGAAAACTCGGATCACCAGGGAGAATGACCTGATTGGGATTAAAGAACGCCGGATTGGCAATCAGAAACTGCTGCTGGATGAAGCCGTTGGCCAATTGCTGCTGCAAAACTAGATTCTCCGAGAACCTG
The DNA here is from genome assembly GCA_963718785.1 of uncultured Acidobacteriota bacterium. Lineage (GTDB taxonomy): Bacteria > Acidobacteriota > Terriglobia > Acidiferrales > UBA7541 > Acidiferrum. Next base: position 629,320 of record CAVQZW010000003.1, read on the forward strand.
TCATAAAACATGCCGAAGCCGAGCCGCAGGATCGTTTTTGGCGATTTATTTTTCCCGTTGCCATCGATACCCCAGGCAAGGCCAACGCGCGGCGCAAAGTCGGCGTGATCACCAAGATTATTCTGCGTTTCGTAGCGCAGACCGTAGCTCAGAGTCACGTTGGGACGCCACTTGAAGTCGTCTTGCACGAAGAGCGCGCCGTCGAGCCAATCGACGTGGGTCGCTGCCGTTCCGGCGGGATTGTAGTTCAGGGAGTAGAAGCTTGCTCCGCCGCCCAAATTGACCGCGTTCTGCACATTCTGGGGCGTGAACCCTGAGGCAGTCTGTTGGAGCATAATCTGGTAGGCATCAAGCGGCGCAATCTGGCAATTGTCGGCTGTCGTCGGCACGCACCCCGGCATCAGTCTTGCTCCAAAGGAATAAGCACCGTTAAAAGTATTGTTGGACGCCGTCGAATCCGTTGTGTCCCTCAGTCGCCCGCCGAATTTCCACGCGTTCTTGCCGTGATTCAGGTACACGATGTTTTGCACTTCGTAGCGGTTTTGTGTGTCGCTATTCATTCCGCTGGTGGCTCCGCCAGAAACAAAAGCTTGCGAAACGTTAATCGCCGGCGTTGTGACCGTAGGAGTTCCGTTCGCGGCCTCGTGCACAAACTGGAAGCGAACTTCGTTGATGATGGAGGGGCTGACGATTTGCGTGTCCGTCGCCTGGAGTGTGCTTTCGGTATTTAGAGAATTCGTGGCCTGAGAGAGCAGATTGAATTGCCCCACATTATCGTTTGTTTCGTTGTTCCGCCAGTATTGATAGCGCACGCTCAGGGTGTTTCCTGGTGTCACCTGGTAGTCCAAGCGAGGGCTTAGATTCAGCCGCGTACGCGGATTGGGCACGGCGTCGCTAAAGGGTTCGATCGCAAACGTTGTGGGATTGACGATTTGCGCGCTCACGACATTCAAATCACTGATGCTGCGGCGTTCGATGTTGAAGAAAAACGAGGCCTTCTTGCTCAGGGGGCCACCGACATTCGCGCTGAATTGCGTTGTGTCGTATCCAGGTTCTGTGGTTCCCGCCGGCAAATCCAGGAACGGGTTTTTCGAATTGAAGGCCTCCGTGTTTCCGGTGACAAAAACCTGGCCGTGAAACTGGTCTGTTCCGGGCTTGGTCAAAATTTCGATTCGGCCGTAGCCGAGCTTGTCGTATTCCGCGGAAAATGGATTCTGATTGATGCGAATCTCGCGAATCGAAGCTTTCGGAGGCAATTGCCCGGCGGTAAATCCATCGATGTAGATCTGACCACCGTTGGGGCCAGCCGACGGCCCTGCCAGCGCCTGCAATTCAGACTGCAATTCGTCCGGATCATCGGATAGCGCTTCAAGATCCTTTCCTTGCATGACCACCATGCCGGCATTGTTTGCCGGATTCACGTCCACCTTCGTTGTGGTGTCCGTGACTTCGACTTTTTCCTCTTGCACCTGAATGGTCAACTGTATGTTCAACTTCTGCGTCTGTCCCGCCGAAACATCAATCCCTGCCAGTTCAAACGGCTTGAATCCATCGGAGATTACCTTTACGCCGTACTTCCCCGGAGCCAGTCCTGTCACTTCAAAGATGCCTTCCTTATTGGTCGTGGACGTGTTCGCCACGGTTGCCGTGGTAACAAGCACTGTCGCATTGGGGATGGCGGCTCCCGATGGATCCGTTACCTGGCCGCGCAACGTTCCCGCAGCCGTCTGAGCATGCGCCGCACTCCCAGCGCCCGCTGCAAGAAGTAGAACTCCGATGAAAACAATCCAGCGATTCATCAAGCCCAATCTCATTCCTTCTCCTGACTTAAATCCATATTTCGTATTGGCTCGGTTCCACTTCAAGGTGTTGCATCTCCGCCTGGAGCGCCACTCATCGTCCATGGGGTCAGAATGCTGGACGCTCCGGTTGCCTGGAGCAAAGGTTCCACTCCGGCAAGTAGTGTGATAGCCGTGACGCCGCTCTCTTGCGTTCCTTCGGTGGTGACGATCATCACAGCATCGCCCTTCTGCAAATCCGTAAGTGTAGTCGCCGGTAATCGGCTGATCATCTGCTGCATGTCGCCGCCGCGCGCTCCTCCCGCTGCTCCGGCAGCACGCCCGGCGCCACCCGGCGCGCCAGGTTGCCCGCTCTGTCCTCCGGCTCGACCGCCCGGCGCCGCATCCGCGGGTTTTGGCGTTGGTGCCGATGCCGCAGCGCCAGGAGCCCCAGCGGCTCCCCCTGCATCGGCTGGCGTGCCTTTGAGCCGCATGGCAATCATTTGAGCCATCGCCGGTTGCAACTTGCGAAGCTGGGAATCGGAAGTCACTTTCACAATGACTGGTTTCTTCGTCACCAAATCCATAACCGTTACGGTTCCTGCCGCTGCGTCGATCGCACTGACGGTCCCAGCTATGTTGCGAAAGGTTCCGGAGACCGCTTCATCGGCGGAGAATCCCGTGCCATCGGTATTTCGCGTTCCGCGCGCACGCAACTGGTCGCCAACTTTGATTTGATCGATCGCCGCTGGCTTGGCGTCGTCAAACTTTACGGAGTTCGGGGCATAGCGGCGAAGTATCGTTTGCTTTGAAATCTGGACGGTAACTTCTTTGGCCGCACCCTGGGCGTTTGTAGAAATCCTGATGGTGCCGCCAGTCGCGTCGATTTCTTTGACCAACCCACCTACACCATGTATCTGCCACTCGGCGCGCTCGTGAGCCTGTTTTGTGGCGATATCGGCTGACTTCATCGCGATTACGGAAGCAGCAAGCAGCGTTTTGCCATCGTCCGCGAATTTGCCGCGGAGCAAAATGCGGTCACCTGTCTGTAAGTCTGTTAGTTGAAGCGGAGCGGCATTCTTCAGATCCTTCTCGCCCGGTTCGATGCGAAGCAGCCGGGCGTCATCCTGGACCTGAATCGTGACTTCGTTGCCGGCATCGGTCTTCAATACAATGGTCTTCCCCGAAATGGACTTGATGGTTCCCACCGGCCGGGTGGCGGGATTTGGCGCTGCCGTCGGCGCGCTCTGTTGCGCTGCCGACGCCAAATCCAAAACAGTCCGCCCATTCACGACATACGCAGCTCCAAGCCAAACGCAAACACTTACAACCGTCAGCCTCAAGCGCCGGTGGCGCCCCTTTTCCTGCCGTTCCATCGATGACTCCTGCAATCTAGCGCGAACTGTAACCTCGACTGTGTTGGCCTGGGAGGGTAATGCAGCGAACGCGCCATACCCTTTTCGTCACAGTTTAGACGTATCCGGCACCCCAAAATGTTTCAAAAAAGTCTAGCCCGGGCTCCCGAAGTCTCTGCCTCTATCTTCGTCCCTTGGGAGCGCTTCCTCCAACACCTTTCGCGTTTAAGCGCCGTCGTTGCCTGGACTAGCCCCCGGCGTGTAGAGCATTCGTGCGTGCGGTGCTCCATTACTTTCTGAACAAGCCGCCGCAGTAAAGAAATTGCCACCCTCCGAAAAGCGTTGGAAACTGTAGTTCCCTTCCGTAGCGGGCCATTGGCCTTGCTTTCTTCACCTTACTCATTTCAGACTCGCGGTAGCCATGAGCTGTGCGCATCCGCGAGCCTCACAGAAAAGAGCACAATGCCGCCTGTTCCGATTCGCACCGCGACTCCTCCGAAACCGAAGCCGCCGAAAGCACAAGAGGCGAGCAAGATCCGCAATCCCGCTTTCAACTCCGAGGAAGGTCCCGGCCAATCCCGGGGTTCCGAGTTGGAGGCCGAGATCAGGAGCTATCAGGACGTTCTGCGACGCGTCATTGAAGTTGCGTCGGAAGCCGCCCAGGGTAACCTCGAAGCGCGACTGCTCCACTGCGATGACTCGGAAAAGCTGCGCGACATCTCGCGCTCCGTCAATCACCTATTGGACATGACCGATGCATTCCTCAGGGAATCCGGCGCGGCACTCGAACATGCCAGCCAGGGCAAATTCTACCGTCGCGTGCTGCTTCGGGGCATGCGCGGAACCTTTCGCCACAAGTCGCAACTGATCAACGACGCCACCGAGAAGATGTCTCGCAATGCCGCTTCCTTAAACGAGGTCAAGCGTCTGGTCTCCGACTCCGCAAGCATCGCCCAAGGTGCCGTACGCGAAGCGACGGAAGCCATGGGCATCATGAAACAGCTAGGGGAGGCCTCGCAGCGAATCGGTGCCGTGGTCAAGACCATCTCCGAAGTCGCCTGGCAAACCAAGCTCCTGGCATTCAATGCCAAGATTGAAGCCAGCCGTGCGGGCGAAGCAGGCCGCGGCTTTGACGTGGTTGCCCAGGAGGTGAAGGAATTGGCGCAACAAACCGGGGCTGCCACCGACGGCATTTCGCGTGAGATCGAATCGATCCAAGCGGAAGTACAGCGCACTGCGGCAGCGATAAGCACCATGAGCAAAACTATCGGGCAAATGCAAGAAATATCAGCCACCATCGAACGGTCCGTCGTTGAACAAAACACAAGAAAATCACGAACCGGCTGAAAATCGCGAGGTTGGAGACAGCGTATGCGTGAACCTACCGTTGCACCCACTGGCGTCGAGCAATTCTTTCCGGAGGACGAGATCATCGTCAGCAAAACGGATTTGAAAGGTCACATCACCTACGCCAATCAGACTTTCATCCAGATTTCCGGGTTTACAGAGGAAGAATTGCTTGGCCAGGCCCACAGCATCATCCGCCATCCGGATATGCCGCGCTGCGTCTTCAAATTGCTCTGGGACACTCTCGCAGCGCGCAAGGAAATCTTCGCGTATGTGAAAAACATGTCCAAAAACGGCGACCACTATTGGGTTTTTGCACACGTCACACCGACCTTTGGCTCTTCCGGCCAGGTCATCGGGTATCACTCCAATCGCCGGGTTCCTGAACGCACACAGGTGGATCTCTTCGCGGGAATCTACTCCCAATTGCTCGCCGAGGAGCGACGTCACACAGACTGGCGTGCAGGCATGGAGGCCGCAGGGAAGATCCTTGGGGATACTATCGCCGCAAAAGGGATGGAATACGAGGAGTTTGTCTTTTCAGTTTAAGGCATGTTGCAGGATTATTTTTGTTTTCGCCCAAAACAAAGTGGAAGTCCGTCCCCTTCATTTGTTCTGCCTCGCAAAATGGCAATCCGGGTGTACAATGCCGCCCGTTGGGTCCTAGGCCACCTTTCCGTCCCGGCTGGCGCCCTGGGATTTTTCATCAAGGTGAGGCAAATCACAGCCAACCAAACGCAACTGGGCAATTATTAACAGGATTTAGATCGATCGAATCAATCCGTTCCCGGGGGTAGGGTATCGATTCCACAGCACCGGGCAAGGCACCAAGCGGCTCCACCCGGTCATTCTTTGAAGCAATCCATTTACACATTTAGCTATGGGGGATTACGAGGTTGGCTCTGCCTACGGACAAGCACTTCACTGCGCGCGTCATCGAGCGAAAGGATTTGTCGGAAGATTTGTGGCTGATCCGCGTCGATCCCGGCGGACCATTTTCCTTCAAGGCAGGACAGTACGCGACTCTCGGCGTTGACCACGAGGGCAAACGCATCGAACGCGCCTACTCCATTGTTTCTTCTCCGTACGAAGAGGGCCTCGAGTTTTTCCTCGAGCTCGTGCCTCAGGGCGAGCTGACTCCGAAGCTGTACAATCTGCACGTCGGCGACAAGTTGCTCTGCCGCAAAATCTCCAAGGGGCGCTTCACGCTCGATTTGCGGAGTGGCCGCACCAATCATCTTCTTTTAGCTACCGTGACCGGAATCGCGCCGTTCGTCAGTTATGTTCGCACTCTCTACAAAGACTGGAAAAATGGCGGCGACCCCATGCCCGGTCCGCATAAATTTTTCTGCATACAGGGTGGAAGCCGGTCCTGGGAATTCGGTTATCGCGAAGAGCTCGAGCGCATCGCCGCCGAAGTTCCCTGGTTCAAGTATGTCGCTACAATTAGCCGTCCTTGGGAAGACACACCGTGGAAAGGTCAGACTGGCCGCGTTGACGATCTCGTTCGCCTGTACATAAGCGAGTGGGGATTGAAACCCGAAAGCACCACGGGCTATCTCTGCGGCCACCCCAGCATGTGCGAAAACGGGCAAGGCATTTTGACCCGCGCCGGCTGGCAAAAGGGCTCGACGTTCGAGGAGGTCTACTTCGTCCCTGGCAAAGAGGCCGCGGCGGGGTAGAGCGTATCACCTTCCACTGGCAAGTTTCAGCCCGTGGCCGCAAGGATTCGATGTAGAATGCCGCGCGGATGAAACCATACTGGGATCTTGGTCGAGTTTGCAAGTGATGCGGAAAGCAGCGCAGAGAATACCGGAGGAAGTTTCATGATTGTCGGAGTGCCACGAGAAAGTTTTCCGGGGGAGCGGCGGGTGTCGATGGTGCCCGCTGTTATTCCCAGCCTCACCAAAGCAGGGCTCGAAGTTGTCGTCGAAGCTGGCGCGGGAAGAGAGGCTGGCTACCTCGACGCGGATTACGCCGCCAAGGGCGCAAAAATTCTTCCTACGCGCGCTGATGTATTCGGCGCCGCGGATATCGTTATTCAAGTGCTCTGCTATGGTTCGAACGACCGCACTGGTAAAGCCGATGTCCCGCTGTACCGCCCCAATCAAACGCTCATCGGCTTCTTGCGCCCACTAGGATCGCTTGACACTCTTCAAGAGATCGCCTCCAAAGGTGTCACGGCTTTTTCGATCGAGCTGATGCCGCGCACGACTCGCGCGCAGAGCATGGACGCGCTCTCCTCCATGGCTACAATCAGCGGTTACAAAGCTGTCTTGATAGCTGCCGACACTCTCCCCAAACTTTTCCCTATGCTCACCACTGCTGCGGGAACCATCACTCCCGCGCGCGTCTTTATCATCGGCTGCGGCGTTGCAGGCCTCCAAGCCATCGCCACGGCTCGCCGTCTGGGAGCCGTCGTTTCCGCTTACGACCTGCGCCCCGCGGTGAAAGAACAAGTCCAGAGCCTCGGCGGACGCTTCGTGGAAATCGCGGTGGAAGCCAAGGACGCACAGGATGCCCGCGGCTACGCCACGGCCCAGGGCGAAGAGTTTTACAAAAAGCAGCGCGAACTCCTGGGCAAAGTAGTCGCCGAAAGCGATGTCGTCGTCACCGCCGCCGTAATCCCTGGGAAGAAATCACCCATTCTCGTAACCAAGGAAATGGTCGATGGCATGGCTCCAGGCTCCGTGGTTGTCGATCTCGCGGCAGAGCGCGGCGGCAACTGCGAACTGACTCGGGCCGGCGAAAAAGTGGAAGAACATGGCGTAACGATCATCGGCTCCATCAATTTGGCCAGCACCGTTCCCTATCACGCCAGCCAGATGTATGCCAAAAACGTTGCCACCTTTCTTCTCTACATGATCAAAGAGGGCAAGCTTCAGATCAATCAGCAGGACGAAATCGTTCGCGAAACGCTTTTGACCCAGGGTGGAGAAATTGTAAGCGCCAGGCTGCGCGAAATTTATAAGCTGCCGGCGCTGGCAGCCAAATCTTAAGGAGGCATGGATGCCCGCGGATTTTATTTCCAGTCTGTTTGTGTTCATCCTATCCGCATTTTTAGGGATAGAGCTGATTAAACGCGTTTCGCCGTTGCTACACACTCCGCTGATGTCGTTGACGAACGCCCTCGACGCCATCGTCGTGGTCGCCGCCATCATCATCGCCGGGCGGCACGAGACGCGGCTCGCCACCATGCTCGGCTTGGTCGCCGTCGCTGCTTCCTTCAGCAACATGGTCGGCGGCTTCGTCATCACCGACCGCATGCTTAGCATGTTCAAGACCGGCAAGGCGGCGAAAAAGTCATGAGCCCAGCCGACCTCCAGCAGATCATCGATTTCACCTACATCGCCGCCGCCATCGGCTTTATCCTCGCGATCAAATGGCTCGGCTCGCCTGTCACCGCCAAGCGCGGCGTCGTCATTGGCGAAATCGCATCCGCCATCGCTGTCGTCGCCACGCTGTACGATCCACAGGTCACACAGCTCAAGTGGATCATCATCACACTCATCATCGGTGCCGCCGTCGGCGTGCCCCTCGGCATGGTGAAAATGACCGCGGTCCCTCAGCGAACCGCTTTGAGCCACGCGTTTGGCGCGCTCTCCGCCGCACTCATCGGCATCGCCGAGTATTACATTGCCGCTCCCGGCGTTCCCCGTTTCCAGATGGCCGAAATCGGCCTCGAAGTCATCATCGGCTCGCTCACCTTTACGGGCAGCTTGATTGCCGCCGGCAAGCTGCAGGAAATCCTTCCGCAGCGCCCTATCACTTATAAAGGACAGAACTACGTCAGCCTCACCACTCTCGCCGCCGCGCTGGGCCTCGTCGTCGCTCTCGTCATTCATCCTGAAATGACGTTTCTGTTCCCCATCATGATCGGCGTCGCCCTGATCTTCGGAATCATGCTCGTCACGCCCATCGGCGGCGCGGACATGCCCACGGTCATCTCTCTCTTGAACTCCTACGCCGGCTTCTCCGCCTCCCTGCTCGGCTTCGTGCTCAACAACAAGGTCCTCATCGTCGCGGGCGCTCTCGACGGCGCTTCCGGCTTCATCCTCTCGGTCATCATGTGCAAAGCGATGAACCGCTCCTTCACCAACGTGCTCTTCGGCGCGTTTGGCCAGGTCCAGGCGAGCGCTGCGGGTGCAAAAGAAGAGCGCGCCGTCAAGAGCGCCTCTCCCGAAGACGCCGCCGCCATCCTCGGCGCCGCCAACACTGTCGTCATCGTTCCCGGCTACGGCATGGCCGTCGCCCAGGCCCAGCACAAAGTCCGCGAACTCTACGACATCCTCACCAAAAAAGGCATCGACGTTAAATTCGGCATTCACCCCGTCGCTGGACGCATGCCCGGCCACATGAACGTTCTTCTCGCCGAGGCCGACATCCCCTACGACCGCCTGAAAGAAATGGACGAGGTCAACGGCGACCTCCCGCAAACCGACGTCGCCCTCATCATCGGCGCCAACGATGTCACCAACCCCGCCGCGCGTACCGACCAATCCAGCCCCATTTTCGGCATGCCCATCATCGACGTCGACAAAGCCCGCACCGTAATGGTCATCAAACGCAGCATGGCCGCCGGTTTCGCCGGCATCGACAATCCGCTGTATTACCTAGACAACACCATGATGCTCTTCGGCGACGCCAAGAAATTCGTCTCCGACATCGTCCGCGAACTCTCCGGCGGCGGCCACTAACCCGCCCCAACCGGCTCGCCAATCCGCGCTACCCGGCTCGGGCCAGCCTGTTGGCCGACCTTTTAGCTCGGTGCTTTCCGCTTTCTATCCTGTAGGGGCACGATTCATCCACGATTCATCCTGCCCTCCTTTAGGGCTTGCGCCGATTGCTATGTTCTCGTCAAGGGGCCCTCGACGGAAAATTTTTTGCTTTTCCTAATCACATCTTTTCTCGTAAAGTGGCACTTATGGATTATTCTGGATATATCACAATCGAGCCTGGCAAGCGTGGTGGCAGGCCCTGTATTCGGGGCCTTCGCATCACTGTCTATGATGTACTGGAATACCTCGCCAGCGGGATGACCCACGCCGAAATTTTGGCCGACTTCCCTGACCTCACCGAAGAAGATATCCGCGCCTGTCTCGCGTTCGCCGCGGACCGCGAGCGCAAGCTGGAAACGATCACCGAGTGAAGCTGCTTTTCGACGAAAACCTTTCCTCTCGCCTGGTCCTTCTGCTCGAAGACTTGTTCCCTGCTTCTCAGCATGTTCGCGATTGCGGTCTCCGTGCCGCGAGCGATGCTGACGTCTGGCAATATGCGCAGAAAGAACAGTTGGTCATCGTCACGAAGGACTCTGATTTTCAGGAGAGAAGTATTCTTTTGGGTGCTCCTCCAAAAGTTGTATGGCTTCGCACGAGAAACTGCAGCACGGCCGAGGTCGCGTCGCTTCTTCGTGCTGCTGCCCACCTCATTGCTCGCTTTAACGGCATCGAGCACGAAACCTGCCTCATCCTTGACCAGCGTATCGTTCGCACCTAGTGGTCTGCGTGGCTGAACGATCCTTCGTCGTCCTGGTCGAAGCTCGGAGCATGTCCTTCGACTTTTTGGAGCGCTGCAGCGCAATCAAACTCGCTCCTTCACCTTCCTTTATAACTAACGAAACCGCAAACATTTCACATGCGTCCTAGCTGTAGGCCCCCAAATTCCCGCTCCAGGGAGGTCCCATGAAGCCAGCCGGCGTCCGGTTCTTCTCCCTTCTCGCCATTTCCATATTTTCCGTGAGTCTCCCTTCCACGCTTCGAGCTTCTTCCGACAGCGAGTCCCGCGAGGTCCGCATCTCCCAAGTTCAAGGCGACGTCCGCCTCTCGCGAGGCGATGGCAAGCATGTCAATCTGCAACATCCTTGGGAAGAAGCGGAAAGCGGCCAGCTCATCGAGCAGGGTTTCGCGCTCGCAACGCAAAAAGGAACCGCTGAAATTGAATTTGAGGATGGCTCAACGATCTTCCTTGCCGAAAATTCGCTGCTGCTTTTTCGGAAATTTTCCTCTTCAGCCGATCGCCTCGTAACGCACGTCATCTTACCCACCGGCACTGCGGCGTTCTGGCTCCAGCTTGATGACAGCGAATCCTTTTCCATCGAGACGCCCACGGATGGAATCCATTTCTCAGACTCGCATGACTATTTTCTTCGAGTAGACGCTTACCTCGATTCCACCGGAATCACTCCCCTCGGAGCGAAAATCGACAATGTTAGTCGCAAGGGTGTGCCCAGCCTCCTGATTGCGATGGGGAAGACCGTCTACTTCCGCGCAGGCTCGATTGTGGCCATGGTCGATTCTCGCCCGAATTCGCCGTCCGATATTCCCGGCCCTGCAGGCTTTGTCGGTGCGCAAAAATCCAACGCGACAGCGAAGGGTCTCCGCAGTCTCGAAGTCTCGGCAGCTTCCATTCTTCCGGCAAATCTTTCTGCCTCCAAGTCTCCTGAAGCGAGATCGACGCCTTCTCCCCGCGCGGAAAAGGAGCCATTCCATACGGATATTGAGCCGTTCGCGGGCGAAGACTGGAACCAGATGGTAGAGGCTCGCGTCCACCGAAAGAAGGACACGATGGCCGCTGCGCTCAAAGCTTCCGGACTTTCCTCCCCCATCCCGGGGCTAGCGGAGCTCCAGGAGCATGGCTCTTTCTTCGCGTGCGAGCCCTACGGCACTTGTTGGGAGCCAAAACAGGAGCAATCCGGGCAAGCAACCGAAGTGAAACCTGGGTCGCGAGAAATGCAAGCACCGGCCCCCAATTCCTCCAACACGACTTTCCAGCCACAGCTCGTCCAATGGCAGGAGTATTTTGAAAGCGGCGACGCATGCGATTTTTCCAGCGGCTATAGTACGGTTTCTCGCGTGGCGCATACGCCGGAGGAACTTCAAAAGTTGCTCCGCCGCAAGTCTCGGGCAAGCTCAAGTGTGTCTTTTCAATCTTCGCTCTGGCGGTCTTGTTACCAGCAAAACTGGATTCGTCATCGCGGCCACTACGCGATGGTGCTCCCACATGGCGCGCCGCCGTGTCAGGGAAAAGCCTGCAAGCCGGTGGTGCATCCTGTTCATCCGCCTCATCCAGTGCATCCGCCGCATCCCCTTTTAGTCCGTGTAGGCAACAGGATTGGTTTCGTGCCGGCGCATCCCGATGATGCTAAGGGCAAACCGCCCATCAATTTGAAAAACGGAATTCTTTTCCCACCTGCCAAGCCGGGTGAACCGCCCCAGCGAATCGCATGGAACCCTTCCCAGAGACTCACTTTCATCGAGCACACGCCAAGAGAATGGAATGAGCGAATTGCTCCCCGTCCTGTACTTGTGTCGGCGCCGGAAATTCACGCTCACCTGACGCAGGAATCAGGCCAGGGCGCCGCGTTCTCCGATGGACGGCTCGCCACTCCACACATTCTTTATGATTACAAAACACAGAAATTCATGATGCCTGCGGCCGCGTCCTCTGCTGCAAAGGTCCACCAAGTTCCCGTCGGAGGAATCGCGTCCAACGGTAAAGTCGCAACTTTCGCCAGCGATCACCCAGGCCGCTACGCCGAGTCCTTCGCACGCACCACCGCTGCGGCAACCTACAGCGGCGGCGGGAGCTCCGGCTCACACTCTTTTGGATCCCATTCCTACGGAGGCTCATCTGGAGGTTCCGGGAGTTCCTCGGGCGGGTCAGCTCATACCTCCTCTGGAGGATCCTCTCCACATTCTTCGACTTCCAGTGGCGGAGGTAGCGTAAGCGCATCCAGTTCGAGAGGTTCGTCTAGTTCCGGCTCCGCGGCCTCCTCCGGCGCTAGTAGCGGCACTACCAGCGCTGGCCGGCCGCACCAGTAGGAGCGCCCAGTATCCATTGCTCCGGCTTCCCGTCAACCGTACTTGGACGTGAAGCATCCCTATCTCTTTTAGAACCAAATCTTTTGCACACTCCCAACCTCTAAACCCCTCGAATCACATCTTTGCGAAAAAATGGGGAGGGCGACGGTCAAATACCCAACCTCTTCGCTTTGCCCAATCCCTCCCTCCTTTTTCCACAGCGAGTAAACATGCGTGCCACAGCAACACCCGCAACTCCCTTCCTTTCATTTCCTTACGTACATCTTCCGTCCACATCCGGGGTGGGGGCCTCCACCACTGTCACTCATTCCTTTGCTGTTTCTGCGAACCTTCGACCTGTCGCACGCGCTTCCAACGGGCAGCATTCACCGAAGCAACTCTCTCGCGCATTTTCCTCGGGTCACGGAGCACAGGCCACGGGTCACGCAGGTGTTCTCTCCAGACCTCAATTGGATTACAATCCCCGGCAAAGTCTGTGGGAGGCACTATGCGCGCCGATCGAGTGGAAGTTTCTTGGGATGGTGGAAAATCAGACTGGGTAGTTCGCATTGAAAGCGGCTCAGAGGTAATCCGCCGTCACTGCAAAGTGTCGAAAGACGCCGACGAAAAAACGCTTCGTGCGAAAGCCGACGAAGCGGTAAAAGACGAAGGCTACGAAGCCGAAGCTGCGGCAGTCAGTATCAAACGGTAGCAACGTACACCGCGGCCCGCGAAGTAGCACAAGCATTCCAGCCGCTGCAGGTCTTGCTTTTGTCGCGCCGAAGATTGCAGTCAAAATTGTCGATGCCGTCGCTGCGTTGAGCGCAAGCGCAACGCCCGGTCCATTGGACATATGTTTCGGGAGTGTTAAAATCTGAATCGAGCTGCCATGCCACCAAAAACACTCTACGAAAAAATTTGGGATTCCCACGTCGTCCACGAAGAAGCCGGAAAGCCCGCGCTTATTTATATTGACCGGCACCTCATCCACGAAGGCACTTCGCCGCAAGCCTTCGCCGGGCTGAAGGCCGAAGGGCGCAAAGTGCGCCGGCCCGATCTCACTTTTGCGGTGATGGACCACTCCGTCCCGACCACACAGAAAGATCGCTATTTGCCGATCGTGGATACCGACGCGCGGCTGCAGTTTGAAGCGCTCGAAAAAAATTGCCGCGAAACCGGCGTGCGGCTCTTCGACATGAATAGCCGCAACCAGGGCATCGTGCACATCATCGGGCCGGAGCTGGGCGTGACGCAGCCGGGGCAAACGATTGTCTGCGGCGATAGTCACACTTCGACGCACGGTGCGTTTGGCACGCTGGCGTTCGGCATCGGCACCAGCGAAGTGGAGCACGTGCTGGCGACGCAATGCCTTGTGCAATCGCGCAGCAAGACGCTGCACATTTTGGTGCACGGCAAGCGGCCGCGCGGCGTTACGGCGAAAGACATCATCCTGGCGATCATCGGAAAAATCGGAATCAGCGGCGGCACCGGTCACGTTGCGGAATATGGCGGCGAAGCGATTCGCGATTTGAGCATGGACGGCCGAATGACCGTCTGCAACATGACCATTGAAGGCGGCGCGCGCGCCGGAATGATTGCGCCCGATGACACCACGTTCGCGTACATGGAAGGGCGGCCGTTTGTGCCGCGCGGCAAAGCGTTTGAAGAAGCCGTGGATAGATGGAAGCAACTGAAGAGCGACGACGGCGCAAAGTTTGACATGACTGTCGAGCTGCAAGCGAAAGACATCGCGCCGCAAGTCACCTGGGGCACGAATCCGGGAATGGTAACAAGCGTGACGGGCCGCGTGCCGGAGCCCGGCTCCTTCCACGATCCGAACGACCAGAAAGCTACGGAAAGCGCGCTGAAATATATGGGCCTGAAAGCGGGCACGCCGATCGTGGACATTCCGGTGGACCGCGTGTTCATCGGTTCGTGTACCAATTCACGGCTCGATGATTTGCGCGCCGCCGCGCACTTGGTTGCGGGCAAGCACGTCGCGGGCAGCATCAAGCAAGCGTTGATTGTGCCAGGATCGCGTGGCATCAAAGCGCAAGCCGAGAAAGAAGGCCTCGACAAAATTTTCCGCGAAGCAGGCTTCGAGTGGCGCGATGCCGGCTGCAGCATGTGTATCGGCATGAACGCCGACGTGCTACCCCCGCATGAGCGCAGCGCCAGCACCAGCAACCGCAATTTTGAGGGCCGCCAGGGCAAAGACAGCCGCACGCATCTGGTCAGCCCGGTAATGGCCGCAGCGGCCGCGATCGCCGGCCATTTCGTCGATGTCCGGTCTCTCGACGTCGCGAGTGTCGAGTAGCCGCGACTTTGTAGGGGCACAGCATGCTGTGCCCGTCCCAGGGGCAATGCCAGCGAATGGCAAGATAGAATCTCGAGTATCGGACAATCGTTGTGAGTATTGAGGAGCACGAATCGCATGGAACCGTTTAACACGCACACTGGTATGGTCATGCCGCTAGACAGGGTCAATGTGGACACGGACCAGATGGTGCCGAAGCAATTTTTGAAGGCGCTGACGCGGCAAGGATTTGGACGGATTCTATTTTATGACTGGCGCTACTTGCCGGGCGAAAAACCGAATCCGGAATTCGTGCTGAATTTTCCGCGTTACGAAGGCGCATCGATCCTACTGGCACGCGCCAACTTTGGCTGCGGCTCGAGTCGCGAGCACGCGCCCTGGGGCGTGAAGGACTACGGCTTCCGCGTGATCATCGCGCCGAGCTACGCCGACATTTTCTATAACAATTGCTTCAAGAACGGCATCCTGCCCGCTTCCCTTTCCGAAGAGCAGATCGAAGAACTTTTTCAGCGCACGGAAAAAGAAGAAGGCTACATGCTGACGGTGAATCTGCCGAACCAGACGATCGCCGATCGTCACGGCCTGATGTTCCGCTTCGACATCGCGCCGTCGCGCAAAGAAGTTCTGCTGAAGGGTCTCGACGATATCGGCACGTCGCTGCAGCACGAAGCCGATATCACTGCTTACGAAAAAGATCACGCCGCTACCGCTACGATGTACGAACCCCTCGACATTCAGAATTACGCCAACGGCCGCTAACGGCTTCGGCGACGTGAACTTAAGACGCGCACGATAAGACGGACATCATAGGGCGGACACGATAAGACGGGCACGACATGTCGTGCCCCTACAAGGCCTCGGTGATCTCGATGTTTTCTCCAGTGGGTTCGGGTGATTCCGGGGCAGCCGGCGGACCGAGCATTTCGGCGATTAGAATTCCCGCGAACACGAATGCGGCTCCCAGCAGAGCGCGGTGGCCCAGCCGCTCGCGAAGCAAGAGGTACGAAGTGGCCGAAGCAAAAACCGGCTCGAGCGTGAACAAGATCGCCGCGTGGCTCGAACTGGTGAACTGCTGCGCCCAGAGCTGGATCGAGAAGGCCACGGCGGTTGCCAGCACAGCGCAAATAGCAATCCCCAGCAATGACTTTGCTTGCCAGCCGAATCGCGCGGGCTGCCAGCCCGCCGCCGCGGTTACGCCAGTGGCGAGCCACGCCAGAGCGGCACACGCCGCAACCTGGAGCACGCTGAGCGCGGCAACGGAGTGCCGCCGAGAGTAATTCCCTACCAGAATGATATGCATGGCGTAGAGCCCCGCAGCAACGAATGTGAGCAGATCTCCGCGGTTGAGATGCGCGATGCCTTCCGCTGGAACCGTAAGGAAATAGAGGCCGAAGACGGTGGCAAAAACTCCACCATAGACCCAGAGAGTGAGGCGGCGTCCCCAGAAAATGCCGAGCAGCAGAGGCACCATGACCACGCTCGAGCCGGTGACGAAGCCGGATTTGGCGGGAGTCGTGTATTGCAGGCCGGCGGTCTGGAACGCATAGCCGCCAAACATAAAGAAGCCGAGAGCCGCGCCGGCGAGGAGTTCTTCCTTTTTCAGCGTTCGAAACACGTGGGGCCGGAAGGCCGCCATAAGAAGCGCGGCTAGTATGAAGCGAGCCGCCAGGAAAACGAAGACTGAAGAGTAGTCGAGCGAGCTCTTGACGACGACAAAGGTCGCGCCCCAGAGCAAGCTGCAGAAGGCTAGCGAGAGATCGGCGCGAAGGCGCTTGGTCATGAGTCGGGTAGCTTCCGCGGAGCGGCGGGTCAGTGTAGTTCTTGACGCAAGGTCTGACAATGTTTGCCGCGTTCGCGCGTTTCATCCAAACGTGCGTTTCGGATCTCGAGAGAGACAGGCCTTCCGATCAAAACTTCGGGTAGAAATTTCGGACGGACGCGCTTATGGGACGAACGGACTGCACCGGCTTAACTGGGGAGGCTGGATCCAGGGCGCCAGAAAAGCAAAACGGGGAAGGCCGCGAAGGTCTTCCCCGTTTTTGCGGCGAGTGTTTGAAAACTCGCCGGAAGAAGTTAGAACTTGATGCGGATGCCAAACTCCATCTGACGAGGAGTGTTGCCCTGAGACGTAAGAGCTCCCCAATCTCCCAAATCGCCAAGTTGCTGGTAGGGGTTGGCAAACACCATGTGGTTCAGAGTATTGAGGCACAAGAACTGGAACTCCGCGCTGAAGCGCTCAGTGACGCGGATATTCTTGCGAATGCTCAGGTCCATATTCCAGTAGGGCAAACCATAGGTCGGTCCGACGCCATAGTCTCTGCCGTCAATTCCCAGAATCGGGGCGCGGAAGTTGGCGTAGTTGGCCGCGGGGTTCGAGAATAGATTCGGAGAGTTTGGATCTCCACCCGCGTTATGAACAGAGGCGCTGCCCGAACCCATCGGTGTAGTAGGCACGCATTGTTCATTGGTAAAGAAGTTCGCACCATCGGCGGAACCGAAGGCTTGAGCGTCGCCGCCCCCTGCGGTGTTGCAGTAGAGGGGAGAACCGCTGCCTGCGGTGAAGATTGGAGCAATGCTCCAACCGCCGAGAACATGTCCGAGTAGCCCCTGCTGATTCTTGTAGAAGGGGGGCTCATACACGGCAAGGATGTTATAGACGTATTTGCGGTCGAAGCCCTGAGGGCCGTACATATTGCTGATGTTGAAGGCATCGTTTGGAGTGTATTCGCTAGTGGCCTGCACAAAGGCACCGGTCCCGAGCGCCTTGCTGATCGTGAAATTCTGCTGCAAGGTGACGCCGTGCCAATTATTCATCTTGAAGGAGACAAAGGCGCCGTTGTAGTTGCCATAGCCGACGCTGGCATTTACGCCCACGCCGCTGGAGAGCTGGCCGTTGCTGCCGAACGCCGAGCTGTTAATCGGACTGTTCAACATGCTGCGAGCGAAGTTAAATCCGGGGAGAGTTGTTCCGCCGGGGCCGCCGTTGATGCCGCCCTTGTCCAAGGAGGACCACAAGCTCCAAACCTGCTGGTTCTTGAAGTCGCTAAACAGGTTGTTCACCACTGTGGCCGTGCAGGTACCGGGAGCGCAGTATCCGGTGCCAGCGAGAGCCGTCTCGAAGAAAGGCTGTGGAGCAAGACCAGCAACAATCGCGGACTTACCGGCAGCTCCGCACTGATTTTGGCCTTGCAAGCAACCCATTTGCGTTTCGACGTAGGCATAAGCCTGAGCAAAACTCTGGCCGCCTTCGGTCATCATATAGGGAACCGCGTTGATGTTGATGGGCTGATATTCGTGGGTGATTCTGCGGCCGATGTATCCAAACTCAACCAAGAGCTTTGGAGTGATCTGCCGTTGAATCGTGAAGTCAAAGGAGTCCACGACGTTTGGCCGGAAATGCGGGTCGAGAGCTTCGCCGGCCGCAGCGGAAACGTCGTTGACGCCGGGGAAGTCAGGCTGTGGCAAAGTAGCGCTGGCAGCGGGGATTGGAGCGGTCAAACCGTCCGTACCGATGCGGAACGCATTCGCAGCAGTGACGCTTCCTCCGCAAGTGCCGTTCATGTTGGCGAGACGGCACTGAACCGGCTGGATCAGGCCCGTGCCGAGGAGCGGAACGAGAACAAGGTCGACACCGTTCAGACGTCCATAGACTCGGCTGTAGCCGCCACGAACGACGGACTTGTTGCCACCGAAGATCTTGCCGAGGATTCCGTCAGTATAGTTGGGGTTCCAAGCAGCCGCGATGCGTGGGCTGAAAGAGCCGTAGAAGGGGAGATAGGGATATTTCTGTCCGGAGCCGGTGTTGCCAACAAGAGCAAACCCAACCGTCGGATTGTAAACTTGGCCATTTAGAGCAGCCGTTTTACGCTGCTTGAGGTAGGAAAGAGTGTCAAGCTGCTGACCGCTGGCGTCCACGAGTTCCACTTGCTTACCCTGGGCTTCCGTCGGAGGCATTTCAAGAGTCCAACCCAAGCCGTAAGTCAGCGTGAAGGACGGCTTCATACGCCAGCTATCGCTCCAGTAGACGTTGTAGTAGGGGATGGTGCTCTTGTCGAAAGCCGGTGTGAGCGGCGGGTTCAGAGTGAGCGTTGGCCCTACGCGCGTATACGCGATCTGTGCGTCCGTGACCATGCCCCAAACCGCCGACAAGTCGCGGCCCCAAGTAACCGTGCTGGAACCGGCTGGAGTTGCGGGGAGCCCACCGATTTGCCCAGCTCCGGAAGTATCGCCGAGCTGGTATGTCGTGGTGTAGTTGATTCCGCCACCGTTGTCCGTGCGCTGGTGGTAATCCCAGTTGCGTTGGTAGGCGCCACCAAACGTAAATAGGTGGTTGCCCTTCAGCATAGTAACGTCATCACGGATAAAGTTGTCGTGACCATCCCAGAAGCGAGTCCGAATATCCTGGGTATCGACGTTGTAGGGAATAAGAGCGCTGCTGGATTCACCGAGCGGTTCCAAAGCGCCACCCAATGACCCGACTCCGGTAATCGACTGGGGGAAACCACCCGCATCTCCCCACGACCAGTAGTTGCGCAAGTAGCTATAGTGGAAATCGTTCGTGGTGTTGGAAGTGATGTTCGTTGTGAGGGCAGCCACATAATACCAGGGCTGTTGCGGGCGGCTGGAAGAGGATGCCGGTGTTCCCAGGGTATCTCCCGCAAACGCGCCGCCAATGTCAATCTGAGAAGAAGTGGCGCGGGTCAGCTTGTAAAAGCGATAGCTGGAACTAAAGTGCCATTTTGAACCAAAGTCGTGGTCCAAGCGCGCGACCCCGAAATTGTCGTTCTGTGGCACGCTCATGTTGGCTTTGTATCCGATTTCATTGACGGTGTCGCAACGTGAACCGCGAAGGGAGCCGCAAGTCGGGTCGTTGCCGATGGGCTCGAACTGGTTCCACATGCTCTGCACGATAGAGTTGATTCCGATCGCACGAGGATCCAGTGCAGTGCCCGGAATAGAGGCGCCGCTGACGGGATCCACAACCGCAGTCGGATTTACGTTGTAAATCGTGCAGTCTGCGATGCTTGAGGCACTGCAGGACGTGTTGCCGGTGCCATCATTAGAGAATCGAAGGATGCCCAGACGCATGGCCGCTGAAGGAACTGACCTTTCCACGGTTACCGAATTGTTCCAGCGGAACCCCTGGTAGTTAGCAAAGAAGTAAGTCTTTCCACCAAGGAATTCCTTCGGGATGATTGGGCCACCACCGGAAGCGCCGAACCGGTTGTAATGGAAACTGGGAAGCGGGGTACCGCTAAGGTTATTGTCCCACGTGTTGGCGTTGAAATTGTTGTCCAGATAATATTCGTACACGCTGCCATGCCATGCATTCGTGCCGCGCTTGGTTACAACTTGAACTTGGGCGCCAGCAGAACTGTTGAAGTCCGCCGTCTGGCCTGTCGTGTTTACTTTGAATTCTTCGACGCTGTCGGAAGGGGTGGGCATAACGCCTGTCGGAACGCCGCCAGAACCGGCCCCTCCACGGAGACCGTTACCAGCCGCGATACCACCTGTCGGGTCGCCGCCGAAGCTTGGCGTATAAACCTGCATACTGCCGTCCATGTCATTTGTGTTGTTGCCGCCATCGAGCATGAAGGTGCTCTGGTCAACGACTGCGCCAGCGACGCTGCCATCAGGGCCAACACCAGGCTGCAACGCCACGAACGTGCTGACGTCGCCACCAATCGCCGGGAGCGAGTTGAGCGCGACGCCGGTGATCGTGTTACCAACAGTGGCGTTCATGGTCTGGAGTTCGGCGCCCGCCGTCACTGTGACTTCAACAGTCTCGGCGACCGAACCGATTTCCAAGGTGACGTTTAGAGTGAGCGTGGAACCAACGGTAACTTGCTGGTCCACCAATTTGGAGATGCGAAAGCCAGTCTTGCTAACGGTCAGGTTGTACGTTCCGGAGGGAATGTCCACCAGAATGTATCGTCCCGTCTCGTTTGTTACGCCCGAACGGGTCGTATTGGTCGAAATATCCGTCAGGGTGACAGAAGCACCCACGACCGCGCCCCCCGAAGGATCGGTTACCGTTCCGGCGACCGTTCCAGTTGAAGCGTTCTGAGCGAAAAGACCGGACGGGGTTACAGCAAACAAACAAAGCAACACAGCTAAGAGCAGAGCCACTCGCTTACTTGACATTCAACTACCTCCTGGATGGGCCTTAGCAGCCCTAAACATATGGAGCAGGTAAAACAAATCAAACAGAGCCAACAGCGCTTACTCTGAAAGATCCCAACTTTTCATTGAAACGGGCA
This sequence comes from uncultured Acidobacteriota bacterium, assembly GCA_963718785.1. Classification (GTDB taxonomy): domain Bacteria; phylum Acidobacteriota; class Terriglobia; order Acidiferrales; family UBA7541; genus Acidiferrum. The sequence continues at coordinate 650,176 of CAVQZW010000003.1, forward strand.
ACCACCACACAAGAAACCGAATGACAAAGACAATTGCAAGCCAGCTACCAAATGCCTGAAAAAAAGCTAAACCGTGTGCGCTCTATGGATTATCTAAATTTGATATCAATTCGCGATGCATTGATATACGTCCATCCATATTTCGCTACGGGGTTTCATAGAATCTGAGCGAGCCATTCATTGGCAAAAATAAATTGCGCTAGCATAGCTCCGCTGACGCCGCCCATGAAGCGAAGTGAATCCGCACAGATTTCCTCTGGAAACTGCAACCCCACCACAGGGTTGTATGGAGGCTATATATGGCCGCAGTGTGAATTTGTCAACGGGAATGTGACGAACGACACAGGAAAATTCAGATTTATCCGATGAATGAGTTGGAAGTCGATTGACGCGTGGTACTAGACGTTCTAAAACTCCATTACACTCGACCTCTACTGTAATGAGGCCGCGCGCAAGGCCGAAGGTTGGGTTCGCTCTTCCCTGCTGTAGCGACCGGCCCTGTGGCAATGCGGGCGGGCAAGGATCCATGCTCAGAATTATGAACAGAATCCGGGGGCAATACTCTGCCCGTGGCCACAATTATTTTTGGATAAATGCATTTTCTGGAGGGCCCGCCGCTTTCTAATTTCGGGGGCTTCGAGGGTTTTCTCCGCGCATCCAACTATCTTTCCTGAAGTTATGCAAAGCCAATAAACAAATTCCTCCTCAATCCGGAAATTTATTTGACCCCTTTCTTCGACGCACTTTAACGTGAAACCAAATTGGCAGAGCAGTTTGCGGCAACGCAGGCTGCCATCTCACATTCGTTTTACAGGGGGAATCATGAAAGGGACGACACGAAAGTGTTGTTGGGGTGTATTTGGTTTGGTTTTAACGACGATGGTCCTTGCTGCCATTGTGCTCTGTACCGCTAGCGGAGCACATGCGCAGAGCGCGGCGTTCGCGACGATAACGGGGCGAGCGCTGGATCCGAAAGGAGCGTCGATTCCTAATGCTGTCGTGACTGCGACAAACACGGAGACGGGCATTGTGCGTACGACGCAAACAACGAACGATGGGTTGTATCGCTTCGACAATCTGGCGCCGGGACTCTACGACGTCAGCATCGAAGCAAGCGGATTTACTAAATCGGTCGCAAAAGCGGTGAAGCTACAGGTGGGGGAGCAGCGCGACGTCAATTTTAATCTGGAATTGGAAGGGCAAAAGCAGTCGGTGATGGTGACGTCGGAACTGCCGTTGATCGAGCAGACCAAGACGGACACTTCGACGGTCATCGACGAAAAAGATGTTGCGGATCTTCCGACGACCACTTCGTTTGCGGGACTAGGAGGGATTTCGAACGACTACGAAGGGCTGGCAGCGAGCGCTCCCGGCGTGCGGTATGACTACACCGGCTTGTCGTTCGACATCCTGGGGCCTGGGGCGACCAATTCGCGCGGCCTTACGGTGAACCTGGATGGTGGAAACATTTCCGATCAGGTTGTGTCCGCTCGCGATTCGTTGGGCGCTTCGGTGGAGGAGGTCAAGGAGTTTCAGGTACTGACGAACAACTACAACGCCGAGTACGGACAGGCCGGAAACGTCATCTTGAATGTGATTACGAAGTCAGGAACCAACGCCATGCACGGCGACGCCCACGCTTATTTCCGGGGACGCAACCTGGGCGCTTCCGACTTCTTTTACAACCAAACCGCATGCGATCCAGCAATAACGGGAGCCGGTTCGTGCGACAGCAAAACGGACGCGGGCTTTCCGGATTCACGCGCACCTTTCTTCAAGCATGAAGAGGGGTTCACCGCGGGCGGGCCATTTATAAAGGATCGCCTGTTCTGGTTCGCCAGCCTGGAGCGCGCGGCACAGGCGCTGCCGGAAACTCTGACGCCATTCGGCACTTCGGTGACGACCAGTGTGCCGACGACGGAGCTATTGTGGTCTGGCAAGCTTGACGCGAAGTTGACCGACAAGCACATGCTCAGCATCCGTTACAACATCCAACGAGATATTCAGAGCAATTTGGTGGTGCAGACCGGACCTGCGGTTGATCCGAGCGGACTAACGGCAGCTGTCACCCACGACAATCAACTGAACATCGGGATGGTGTCGACAATTACCTCACATACTGTGAACGAAGCGCGATTCTTCTGGCACCGCTTGCTTTCGCAGACCGCGGATTCGTCCGTGCTGCCCGGGGAGCAGTTGCCCGGCGCCTACGTGGGCTCGGATTTCTGCTGCCCGCAGGGCGCGTTTCAACAACGCTTCCAATATGTGGACAATTTTTCGTGGAGCCACGGCGCGCACACGATGAAGGCCGGGACGAACATCAGCCACTTCCCTTACCAATCCTTGTTCCAACAATACCACTTTGGATTGTTTTCCAATTTTGCGGCGGGAGGATGCACAAACACCCTCTTTCCGCAGGCGAACGGTCAGTGCCCAACACAGTTTACGACTGGGGCAGGGGCAGGATTCGTGTCCGCCTTCGACACTATTTACGGAGTGTATCTGCAGGATACATGGCAGTTCCGACCTAATATCGTCGTCAACTATGGTTTACGTTACGACTATGAAGACGGCGCGTTCCAGGGAGGATCGATTCCCGGCTCGAACGGTAAATGCTTCCAGAGCAACGGCCTCATCCCAGCTTGCGGGAAAGACAAAAACAACTGGCAGCCGCGCCTAGGAATAGCGTGGAGCCCGAACTTCACGAGCGGACCACTGCACATGCTGTTCGGCGACCAGGGCAAATCGGTGGTGCGCGCGTCCGGCGCGGTAGTCACCGAAATGGCGTACCTCAACATCGCATTGGACTCGAGGAACTTTGACGGAAAGAACCTGCTGACGGCGTCGATTGCGGCGAATGACTGCTTCCTGGCGAATGGTTCGCCGAACCCGGCGCCAGCCAACGCGCAGAAGTGCACCGTGCTGGATGCTTATCCCAACGCGCCGGCTCCGGCTTCGCTTGTGCCTTTCACGGGTGGAAGCGTAGCGAACTTCGGCCGAGTGCGGCCGATCTCGCCAACGATAAAAAACCCTAACATATATATGGGAGCGCTGACATTCCAACGGCAGATTGGAAATTCGTTTACTTACAGCCTGGGATACCAAGGCGTGTTTGGCCATGGACTCTTTGGCGAGACGGATACGAATCTTAACGCGCCCGTCGCCGATCCGGCGCATCCGGGCTTCTTCTATATGCCAGCCACCGGAGGGAATGACCGTCCGGATACATTGTTCGGCGCAATCCGCACGAACTTCAGCAACCGGGTGTCGTCGTATAACAGTCTAGTGGTTTCGGCGCAGAAGCGGCTCTCTCACCACCTCCAGGCGCAGGGGAGTTATATTTTCTCCAAGACGCTGGGAGACGGCGAGGACTTCTTCGGCCTTTCGGAACCGGGCAATCCGTTTGCGAGCCTGGGACTAGACCGCGCGGTGTCACAGCAAGACATCCGCCATCTGGCGAACTTCAGTCTCGTTGCGGACACGAACAACCTGACGGGAATGCCGATCGTGAAGCACATCGTCAACAACTGGACGTTCAGCATGCTTGGCTCGGTGCAATCGGGAAGGCCATATCCGGTATCAACCGGAGATGGATTCTTTACCGGGAGCGCTTTTGCGGCACTAGCCAGCGAAACCAACCAGCGGCCTAACCTTTGCACGTCCAAGTCGACGGCTCCCGGCTGTGCAGGAGCCCCGAATGGGGCGCTGGTGGCAACCAACATCGGCTCGATCTCAGGTACCAACCTGGCGATCGGTCCGGCTGGAGTCGCGGCCTGCCAGGCCGCAGGGCTCGCCAACTGCGCGGCTTTGCAAACTACGTTTGCCGCGCCGATCAACACCGCCACAGGAAAGAGCCTGGCCAGCGCATCAGGTCCGGTCGACAGCTACGCCGGAACGCCGGTGGACTTCCAGTTCATCAACGGAAACTTGGCGCGGAATGCCGGGCTTAGCCTGGGACTGACGCGGTTCGACGTTTCGTTGATGAAGAGCTTCCGGGTACCAAAGTGGGAAGCCGGGAGTGTGGAGCTGAAGCTGGACGTGTTCAACGTGTTCAATCACGTGATGTTTATTGCGAATGATTCGAACGACGTGCTGAACGTCTTGCAACTTCCATCGCTCACCGCGGGTGGAGTAGCAAATCCGAACTTCAATTGCACATCCGCCTGCCTGAATCCCTTCACAGGACTTTATCTGGGCCGAAACGGACAACCCCTAACCTTGCAGACTTTCCTATCTGGCCGCGCAGACAAAGACCTGAACCCCAACAAGACGAATTTTCTGGGAATGGGGAATCCGGCGTCTGACGTGACTCCGCGCATCTTGCAGCTCGCGATTCGCTTCCGCTGGTAGGAAGCGAATAGAGAGGAAAGCACCACAACAATCCGGCAAATCGAGGGGGCCGAAAGGTCCCCTCTTTTTTTGTCGCAGCAATCTTATTGCAACGGAATCAGGTGTGGGAATGTCTCGCGAGGCACGAGACGTTAGCGGAGCGAACTGCCAGCCTGCTCGTAGACCGTACGGCCGCCCACGACAGTGAGAAGAACTGTGGTTTTGGTGTACTGCTGTGGCGGGATCTTTGTGAGATCATTGGAAAGAACGATGAAGTCGGCGTATTCGCCAGGTTTGAGCTCGCCTTTCTTCCCTTCCTCAAATTGGGCATAAGCGGCGCCCGAAGTGTAGGCGCGGATACAATCCTCCAGCGAGATTTTTTCTTGGCCTTGCCAACCACCAGCGGGACCACCTTCCGGGAATTCACGCGTCACGCACGCGTAAAGGCCGCGCATCGGATTGATGGGTTCCACGGGGTAATCCGTGCCGAAGGCCAGGCGGACTCCGCTCTTCTGTAAAGAGGCCCAAGCATACGCGCCTTTGGCGCGGTCGGGTCCGAGACGCGAACCGGCCCAGCGCATGTCCGTGGTCTCATGAGAAGGCTGCATCGAAGCAATCACTTTAAGCTGTGCGAATCGCGGTAAGTCTTCAGGGGCTATCACCTGGGCATGTTCGATGCGGTCGCGGCGGTCGCGAGGACCATTTGTTTTGGCGACGGCTTCGAAGATATCGAGAGCCACGCGGTTGGCACGGTCACCGATAGCGTGAAAATTAATCTGGAAGCCCGCCTTGTCGCGCTCGATGGCCATGGCGCGCAACTTCTCGGGCTCGTTTGTCAGGATGCCGCTCGTAGAAGGCTGGTCCGAGTAAGGTGCGAGCATAGCGGCAGTGCGCGAGCCGAGCGCACCGTCCGTGAAGCCCTTGAGCGCTCCCGTCTTTAGCCAGGGATCGGTTGTGCCACCCTGCGCGCGCAAGTTCAGCAAGTGATCCATGGACTCCATAAACGGGAGCCATTCCGTGATGCGCAGAGTGAGCTTGCCCTCTTCTTTCAGCTGGACATAAACGAGGTAGTCGGACCAATCGGAATTATCCTGCACGGAAGTCACGCCGTTTTTGGCGGCATCCGCAAAGACCATCTGGATGCCGCGGCGGCGCTGGTCTGATTTGAGGTCGGGAATCCTGGCCGACACTAAACTCATCGCCGAGTCTTCTTCCAGCATCCCGGTAGCTTGGCCATCGGCGTCGCGCTCGATCATGCCTCCGGGCGGGTTTGGCGTGTCATCTTTAATTTCGCCGTGCTGCAGGGCGAGCGTATTGGCGACGGCTACGTGTCCAGAGACATGCACGAGAAAAACGGGATTCTTTGGCGCTACAGCATCGAGCTGTTCTTTGTTGGGGAATTTCTTGTCCGCCCAAAGCGTGTGATCCCAGCCACTGCCGGTGATCCACTCGCCTTCTTTGTGGTGCGCAACGGCATCGGCAACGCGCTTCTGCAGTTCCTCGATGGTGGTAACGCCATTTAGTTGGACGGAGAGCATGTCCGCCGCCGCGCTGCCGAGATGCACGTGGGCGTCATTGAACCCGGGCATGAGAAACTTGCCCTTCAGCTGAATGGTTTCGGCGCTTGGATCGTTTCCACCGCATTCCAGGAGGATGTAATCGATTTTACCGACACAGCGAATTTTGCCATCGCGAACGGCCATGGCGTCCGCCCATGGCTGAGTGGGATCATTTGTATAAATGCGGCCGTGAAGATAAACAACGACGTGTGATTCGCCCTGGCCTGACTGGGCTTTGGTCTGCAATACAATAAGTCCCGCACAAAAGCTCGCAAGAACAATTAATCCCAGGCCGAGCAAGCTGGCCTTTCGAATCTTCATCTAGGTTTCTCCGGCGCCACGTCCGCGACTCCGAGGAGCGTCAGCAAGGCCCTCTTCAGACCCATCTCGCGGCCTGTGGGGTCGTACCATTCCTGGAGCGAGTGCGCGCCGCCACCGTTGCCTCCTGCGCCAATCGAAATCGCGTCGATGCCCAGAGAAAGAGGAATGTTTGCATCGGTGGAAGAGCGCTCGATCCGTGATTCGTTTTCCACGATAGCATCCGCCGCGCGCAACGCGGCGAGAAGTGGCGACTCTGCCGCCAATTCGCCACCGGGCCGGCTGCCGAAGAGTTCGACCTTCCACTCCAGCTTGCCTCTCGAACGGTCCCGCGACGATTCCATTTCGTCACGAACGCCCGCGGCCATGCACTCCCGCAATGCGGATTCGAGACGCGCCAGTTCGCTTTCACTTTCCGAGCGCACATCGACCTTGAGCCGGGCTTCGTAGGGGATGGAGTTGATGGAAGTGCCACCGTCGATCTGTCCCAGATTAAACGTAGTGCGCGGTGATACAGGAACTCTGGTGTTGATGAAGCGCACGGAGCCGCGAACCAGCGCGTTAATCGGATTGGGAATGCCGAAGTCCGACCAACTGTGGCCCCCGGGGCCGGTGATCACAACTTCGAGTCGGCGCGATGCCAGCGCAATCGTTGTCACGTGATCGGTTCCCGCGCCGTCGAGAACGACCACCGCTTTCAGGCGGCTGCGGTACGCCTCAACCAGAGCGCGCATGCCGCGGAGATTGCCTTCGCCTTCTTCGCCAACGTCGGCGACAAAAAGGATGGTGCGCTGCGGCTTGATCTGCGCATCGTGAATGGCGCGCGCGATGGCAACAAGCGCAGCAAGGCCGGTGCCGTTATCCGAAATTCCCGGAGCGAGCAAGCGAGTTCCTTCGTGGCGCACTTTCACGTCCGTGCCCGCGGGGAATACCGTGTCCAGATGCGCGGAGAGTACAACAACTTCTTTTTCATTCACGCCGCGGAGTTCGCCGATCACGTTGCCGGCGGCATCGACTTGTACGTTGAGACCCGCCGCCGACAAAAGCGACTTCATCGCTGCCCCCCGTTGGCCTTCCTGAAAGGCTGGCGCGGGGATTTCCGTCAGACGTGTTTGCTCCTCATTAATCCAATTAAGATTCTGCGCGAACCATGCGGTCGCCGCACGCACCTGCGTGTTTTCACCAAGCTGGGCGGAGGAAGCTGAGCGGTTGATATGTCGGGCAAGGGAGGAGCGAACCGGCATAGCGAAGAGGATAACCCAAACCAGCACGCGTTTCACTGCCCTGCTTCGCGAAGCTGTTCGCTTCAATGGCGTGCAGCCTCGGCGCAAAGAGCGGAAATCTCGGCGTCGGTCAGAACTCGCGCGGATTGCTTGGCAGCATCGAAGATACGGTTGACGAGTGCGTCGTCCGCGGGGATTTTGTGGCGTTCGAGCCAGAAAAGCACGTTGGATTTGCCGCTCATGGGGCCGATTTCAATTACTTGATCGAGTCCGAAGAGATGAGAAGGAACGCCGCTATATACGGAGTTGGCCAAATCCTGGTTGCCCTTGTGAAACGCTTTGATGATCGCGGCGGCGTGAACACCGGTCGCTGTACGGAAAGCATCACGCCCGATGACCGGGTAGTTTGATGGGATTACGGTGTGCGTAGCGGCGGCGACTTTTTCACAATACTCACGGAGCCGCGAGAGGTCCTGGTGGATGACGCCCATCAGGCGCAAGTTCACCAGCATCAACTCCATCGGCGTGTTGCCGACGCGTTCGCCGAGCGCATTGGCTGCCGCGTGCACCTGATCCGCGCCGGCGGCAATGGCCGCAAGAGAATTCGCGACGGCCAGGCCGCGATCGTTGTGGCCATGCCAGTCCACGCGAATTTTTTCACCGCTGGGCCTGACTACTTCTTCGATGACAAATTTCACCAGATTGTACGCGCCATTCGGAATCGCGTGGCCTACGGTATCGCAAAGCACGATAGCCTTCGCGCCGCTGCGGATTGCTGTGGTGTAGAGACGCTTCACCGTGTCGGGGTCGGTGCGAATCGTGTCTTCCGTAACGTACATCGAGGGGAGCCCGTGCTCGACCGCGAACTTCACCGCTTTTTCTGTGGTGCGCTCGAGGTGATCCACAGTCCAGTCTTCCACCAGACGCCGGATTGGGCTCGACCCCAGAAATGTGGCTGCTTCAATTGCCAAACCGACTCGTTGCGAGATTTCCGCGATAGGCCGAATGTCAGCTTCGATCGTGCGAGCGGCGCAGTTGGGCTTGATCTTCATGCGCTTGGTTACGATTTCGCGCGCCAACGCTTCCACATGCTCCACGGCGCGAGGCCCCGCCCCGGGCAAACCGATGTTGAGCGAATCGATGCCCAACGCTTCCATCAGGTGCAGGATTTCGATTTTTTCGCCGATGCTGGGGTCGTGCACACTCGGATTCTGCAGGCCGTCGCGCAGCGTTTCGTCATTCATCAAGACGCGTGTGCCCGGAGGCAGGAGCGGCGCCGCGGCTACGTTCCAGTCATAGATCCATTCGTTCTGCTGCATCGCGCTCGCTCTCTTTCGTTGAGTGCCTCTGAAACGTTCATCCGCTACAACGTATCCTGCGAAATCAAAAGCCGTGGTTGCGAAACATGGTCTTCAGCGCGCCGCGCGCGTTCCGTAATTTTGCGGCGAGTCCTCCGCCAAATTCGAACTTGAGAAACGCGTCCGCCGCGCGCTCCAAATCCGCGCCGTAACGATACCACCACGGTTTTTCGGTTCCAGGCAAGCGATCCACATCGATGTATTTCGGCTGCACCAATTCGAACAGGCCCGCTTTTCCATGCGTGCGGCCCCAACCGCTCGCGCCGCACCCACCGTGAGGAGCTTCGGCTATGCCGAAATAGCTGATCGCGTCATTCACCATCACCGCGCCCGCCCTCAGTCGCGCCGCAACGGCTTGGCCACGTTTTGCATCGCTGGTCCACACACTGGCCGCGAGTGCAAAGTTGGAATCATTTGCGCGAGCGATTGCTTCTTCAGCGTCCTTAACAGTTTGTATCGCGAGAATGGGGCCAAACGTCTCCTCTTGAAAAAGCTTCATCGAGGCATTTACGCCCGCGATGACCGTCGGTTCAAAGAAATTTGCGCCAAGCTCGGGCCGCGGTTTGCCGCCGCACAATACACGGGCTCCGCGCGCCACGGCATCGGCAATCAAGTCGGTCATGCGCTGCACGTGCTGCGGTCGAATGAGCGGCCCAACATCCGTGGCCGGATCGCAGCCGGGGCCGAGACGCAGCTTTTTCGTTTTCTCCACGCACATCGCCAGAAATTTTTCCTCGGCGGTCTGCTCGACGAAAAGCCTCTCGACCGAAAGACAAACTTGCCCGCAATTCGTGTAGCTGCCCCAGACCGCGGCGCTCGCTGCGACGTCGAGTTTCGCGTCCGAAAGCACGATCATCGCGTCCTTGCCGCCCAGTTCAAGCACAGTCGGAATCAGCTTCTTGGCGCACGCCTCCGCGACACGGCGTCCCGTCGCCACGCTTCCGGTGAACATGATCTTGTCCGGCGCGGCATCAATCAGCGCCTGGCCGACTTCCCCGCCGCCCTGAATTACAGTTACCAAATCCTTTGGGAAACCCCCGTCCGCAAAAAGCTTTTCGATAAGCGCGCCGCACTGAGGAGTGAAATCGCTCGTTTTGCAAACTACAGCATTTCCGCCGGCAACGGCAGGAATGATCTGGCTCAGCGGAATCGCCAACGGGTAGTTCCATGAACTGATGATGCCGATGACGCCGACGGGTTCGTAAACAATTCGGCCCGACTTCGCCTTCGCCGCGCTGCTGTGGTGCGGCACGCGCTCCGTCCGCAAAAGCCGCACGCCATGTTTCGAAAAATATTCCGCCGTGTCGAGCGCCACAAAAAGATCGGCGAACAGCGCTTCCACACGCGGCTTGCCGGACTCCGTGACAACAGCATCCGCCAACGCGTTGCGTGAAATCATCATCCGTTCGCGCAACGCACGAAGTTGTGCACAACGCTTCTCGATGGGAGCCGCAGACCACGTGGATTGCGCCGCTCGTGCTCGCGCCAAAATCTCTGGCAAAGCTGCCGGCGGCGTCTTTTCAAAGTGAACGATGATTTTGCCCGTGGCAGGATCAATCGACGGAATCGTATCGAGAGGGATGACCGTGGCCGCCATAGTGCGATTCTAGCTCATTCAGGGCCAATCCGGTTGGGATGAGCATCGCTTGCCAAGACCAGACACGCCGGTTAAGGCTCGCCGATGCGCCAAGCTTCGTCGTGCATCACTTGCACCATGCACAATCCCTGCGGTGGAACCGTTGGCCCGGATTTGGAGCGATCGCGCAATTGGTAGAGTCGAAGAATATCGTCAGGCACGAGTTTGCCGCGGCCCACATCCAGCAACGTACCCACCATTTTGCGGACCATGAAGCGCATGAAGGAACGCCCGCGCACGGTGTAAACAAGTTCTTCGCCGTCGTCGCTGCGCATCAGTTCGCTCGCGTAAATCTCACGTGCCGTGGAACGCTCCTTGTCGTCATCCTCAGAACCCGTAGACGCCGCAAACGCGGCAAAATCGTGCGGACCGACAAACCGCGAAGCGGCGATGCGCATGGCGTCTTCATCGAGCGGAAACGGATAGTGCAAGACGTATCGCCAAACCGCGGGCGGAACAACCTTGCCGCGATACAAGCGGTAGCGGTAAATCTTCCCCACTGCCGACCATCGCGCGTGAAAATCCGGTCCCACCTCTTCCGCGGCCATAATGCGAATCGCGGGGGGCAGCAATGCATTCAAAGCGCGCTGAAATTCTCCGGATGACAAACCCGACTGTGTGCGAAAGCTGGCCACCTGCCCCAGCGCATGTACGCCCGCGTCCGTGCGTCCCGCGCCATTCACCGCCACATTCTCCTGCGTGAGCCTGCGCAGCACACTGGAAATTTCCCCCTGAATCGTGGGTTTGTCGGAGGACTGAATCTGCCAGCCATGAAAGTCCGTTCCGTCGTAGGCGATCGTAATCTTGAAATGGCGCATGAAGGGAATGGGCTATGTTCAGCAATCCATTTTCGGAAGAGGCTTCGGATTTGGCAAGCCAGTTGGGCGCGTCACGAAGCGGTGCGCGCGAAGCGGCTCCCAGGTTTGATAGCGGCCCCGCCCTCGCGGCACAAGGGACATTCCTCGGGCTCGTACTTAGCGATGGGAAGGTCCAGCAGCGCCTGGGTCTCGACACCTAGTTCCAACGTGCCTCCGCTACGATCAATCAAAGCTCCGGCGGCAACAACTCGCCCGCCGGCCTCCTCAACCACCTGGATCGTTTCCTGCGTCGAGCCGCCCGTCGTCCAAACATCCTCAATTACAAGAACATGCTCGTCGGGCTGAAGCGAAAATCCGCGTCGCAAGGTCATCGTACCGCTGGCATCGCGCTCGGCAAACAGCGCCGGCACTCCCCTGCCCGCAACCCCCCCTGGCTCTGGCAAAGCCCGCGCGACTTCCTGCCCGATAATCACTCCGCCCAAAGCCGGCGAAACAACAGCTCCGATCACCGCATCAGAAAACAGCGCGGCCAGAGCCTGCCCAAGCTTCTCAGCCAGGCGCGGGTACTGCAGAACGAGCGCGCACTGTACGTAAGTCCCGCTATGCAGGCCGCTGGAAAGCTCGAAGTGCCCATGCCGGATCGCACCGGCCGATTCGAAAATCCGTAGCAGTTCTTCTCTTGAAAGCATCGTATTCCGCCAGCCGCAAGCTGCCTCTAAACATCGATTCGTGAGCAGCCTAGCCGCCGTGCGCCGCGTTGTCAAGGAATGGAGCCCCTGCTAGACTGCGGGGCACGTTCCGGGCTGCGCCAAGACGTTTCGGCCGCATTTTGGGGTTCAAAGTGCGTGGGAAGTCCTTGAATAGCCCTATCTAGTGGCCACGCTCCCGGAGTTTTCCTACCGCGTGGCAAGAAACCGGCCAATAAAGTGTACCAACACCTGTTCAGGGCACGTTCCACACTGTCAGAAGCTAATCAATGCGTCCCGATGGGACAGAATCTTGAGGGGAAAAATCATTATGACGACGTTTTATAAGACCGCGAAGCCTCACCTTTTGCTGGCGAATCGGAGGCGGTCGAGTTTCCATTTTGGCCAGAGCAGGCCACCATTGCAGGCAGCCACGTCCGTGCTTGCATTTTTCCTTGCGACACTCCTAGTTGTCGGTCCGCTTTCGCCCGCCTTTGCGCAAAGCGCGGCGCAGAACCCGCCGTCGAACCCTGCTCCAACGCCGCCCGCGACAACACAGGGTTCGTCCATCGCTCCGGTCAGCTCGCTTGGCCTCGCGAAATATAATTTCACGAACGGGCCTCGTGCTTTCCCTGATCTCCTCAAGCCTTATCAACAGATTCACATCGATGAGCCCGTGGTCATTAATTCGCCACGACTCCAGCAACTGATCCACGACGGAAAACTCGAACTCACTCTGCAGGACGCGGTGGAGCTCGCACTCGAAAACAGCATGGATATCGCAGTGCAGCGTTACTATCCGTGGATAGCAGACGCCTCGATTCTCAAGGCCAAAGCAGGCGGCTCCGGCTACGCAACCCCCGGGGGTAACTTTGCTTCCTCGACGGCTTTTCTCCCCAGTCTCTCTTATGACCCGACCGTCACGAGCACAGTCCTCATCGATGATCGCTCTACGCCAATCAACAACCCTCTCATCTCGGGAACCGGCGCTTCCGGCGTCTCCACCCTTGCGACTCTGCAGACCCACACCACGCAGTATAACAACCAATTTTCGCGCGGCTTCGAAACAGGGACCGACCTTACGGTGAGTTGGAACAATTCGAGAACGAGTTCGACTTCCACCGCCAACCTTTTCAACCCTGCCGTCCAGTCCACCTTGAGCATCGGCTTCTCCCAGGCTCTCTTGAATGGCTTCGGCATCGCCGTAAACACTCGTAACATCCGCATCGCCAATAACAATCGCAAAATCGCGGACTGGGCGTTCGCGCAGCTTGCGATCACCACTATCACCAACACGATTACGGCGTATTGGGAACTCGTCTACGCGCGCGCCAATGTCAAAGTCGACGAACAGGCCATGACTGTTTCGCAAAAACTCTACAACGACAACAAGAAGCAGCTCGACGCCGGCACTATGGCGCCTCTCGATGTAACCCGCGCCCAGTCCGAACTTGCCACCGACCGCCAGAATCTAATCGTGGCGCGAACCGTCCAGCTGCAGGACGAACAAATCCTAAAAAACGCCATCACCAAAGACCCGCTTGCGCCCGACGTGGTGAACGTCGAAATCATCACCACCGATCAGCCGACCCAGCCCGCTGCCATCGAAAATCCTTCTTTCGAGGACTCACTGAAGGAAGCCTTTGCCAAGCGCCCTGAACTTCAAGAGCAGCTCTATAATTTGAAGAACGCCGGCATCGATATCCAGGCTACCCGCAGCGCGCTTCTGCCCACCCTCACTCTTAGTGGCCAATACAGCTCCGTCGGTCTCGCCGGCAATTCTCCGATCAAAGGCGCTTCCACTCTGGTCCCCAACACCCAACTTCCGATTTTGGATGAGAATGGCGTTCCCGTCGTGATCAACGGAGTTCCCATTTTTGAGCCTGTAGCGAACACTCCTATTCTTGGCACGAATCAACAAGGTTTCACCACGGCGCAAAGCCAGATCTTCCACAATCGCTTCCCGGACTATGCCGCGCAATTAACTCTAAGCCTGCCGCTGCGCAACCGTTCCGCTCAGGCCGACAGCGCCCGCGCCATCCTCACCCAACGCCAGGGAGAAGCCACGCTTCAACAATTGAAAAACGCAGCGCTTCTCGACGTTCGCAACACGTATATCGCACTCACGCAAGACCGCGCTCAGGTCGAGGCCGCCAGCGAGGCTCGCCAGCTTCAGCAGGAAACCTTCGACGCAGAGCAAAAAAAATACCGTCTCGGAGCTTCCACTGTTTACAACGTGATTCTCACCCAGCGCGACCTCATCGCCGCGCAAGGCACGGAGCTCCGAGCGCTTGCCAATCTCGAAGAAGCCAAAACCAACTACGAACGCGCGCTCGGGCGCACCCTCGAGGTGAATCACGTCACCATCGCCGACGCTAAAACCGGAGCCATCGAGCGCGAAACTCTGATCCCTGGCACGCTCCACGGCAAGGTCGTCGGCACCGAAGACCTCTTCAAAGAAGGCGGCATGCGCTAACCTCCGGACGAAGCCGCGCCAATTGCGTTAACGCGGCTTCGTCTCTTTTTTCCTGACCTCTCGACAAAGCTGCCTTCGCATACCCTAATTCGCTCCACACCGCTCCAAATCCTTGTCTTGCCTGCCCGCGTCCATTATCCTCATTGCACGCGCCGCGGCCGTGTTTCTGGTTCAGAGCACTGGGTTTATTCGTCCCCGTGCCACCAATTCCAGCCCGCCATTGAAACAAAACCCATGGTTCGAGCGTTTTACAGAGTTAGGTCAAATTCAAAACGTCCCAAAGGGACAGAATCTAGAGGGTATACATCACTATGAAGACGCTGAGGGGGACCTTGAAGCGGTCCATTTTCGGGGCAAACACCAGAAAGATCGCTTCGCAATGTGCCCGATCTCTATTTGCTATCGTTCTGGCGGGGCTTCTGGCCGGTGGCCCGCTTTCACCCGTTTTTGCGCAGACTCCCGCCCAAAACCCGCCGGCGCCCGCTGCGGCAGCCAGCGGTAACTCCATCGCACCCGTATCTTCTCTGGGAATTGGAAGCCACCATTACAACCGCGGCCAAAGCCCCTTCCCAAACATTTTCAATCCCTACCAATCACATCCCATCGATTCGCCGGTACTTACCAATTCACCCCGCATCGACCAGCTCATTCGCGACGGCAAGCTGCAAATCAGCCTACAGGATGCCGTCGAGCTCGCGCTGGAAAACAGCCTGGACATCGCCGTTCAACGCTACTATCCCTGGATCTCGGACGCCGGCCTTCTCAACGCTCAAGCCGGCAATATCGGTTTCGCAACGCCTGGAGTGCAGATTGGCGCTTCCTCCGCCGCCATTAACCCTTACGTCTTCTTCGTTCAGAACTTCGATCCCCTCATCCAAAGCTCCACTTCGATCGCCGACATCACCACGCCTATCAACAACCCCTTCACTTCGGGCGCTGGCACTGGAGCCAGTGTTGCCTCCATCGTCTCCCACTCCACTCAATTCAATAACCAGTATTCGCAGACATTTCAGACCGGAACAAACCTCACGGTCAATTGGAACAACACGCGCAGCAGCTCCAACATTGCCAACTTCTTCAATCCCGACGTGAGTTCCAACCTTTCGGTCTCTATTTCTCAACCTCTCTTGAACGGTTTCGGCAAGCAAATGTGGACCCGCAACATTCGCATCGCCAACAACAACCGCCAGGTTGCCGATTGGGCCTTCGCACAGCAGGCTATCACCACGATTACCAACACCATTACGGCTTATTGGGAGCTCGTTTACGCTCGCGAAAACGTCAAGGTCAACCAACAGGCAGTCACCGTTTCCCAGAAGCTCTTCGAAGACAACAAGAAGCAGCTGGAAATCGGCAGCCTTGCTCCCCTCGACGTCACTCGCTCCGAATCTGAAGTCGCCACCGACACGCAAAACCTGATCTTCGCGCAGACCACCCAGCTTCAAGACGAGCAAACTCTAAAGAACTACATCTCCAAGGACCCGCTCGCTCCCAACCTCATCAATGTCGAGATTATTCCAACGGATCTTCCTACTCAGCCCGCCACCATTGAAGCGGCCTCTTTCGAAGAGGCCATCAAGGAAGCCTTCGCCAAGCGGCCGGAACTTCAGGAAGAAGTCTACAACCTCAAGAACGCAGAGATCGATGTCAAGGCTACAAAGAACGCCCTGCTTCCTTCTCTGACGGCGAACGCGTTCTATCAGTCCAACGGTCTGGCGGGAAACAGCCCCATCCCCGGCACCACCACGAACATCATCAGCACCGGCGTGCCCATCGTCGACGCCAACGGCAACCCTATCAGCGTGAACGGGACCCCGATCTTCGAATCGACAGCCGTCACGCCTAGCGTGGGTATCGCGAAGCAGGGCTTCGGCACGGCGCAAAGCCAAGTCTTCCACAACCGCTTCCCTGAATATGCTGGCCAGCTGACTTTGACGCTTCCTCTCCGCAACCGCGCGGCCCAAGCCGAGCATGTTCGGGCTCTCCTTACCCAGCGCCAAATGGAAACCGCTATGCAGCAACTGCGAAACGCCGCTCTTCTCGACGTCCGCAACACCTATATCGCGCTTACCCAGGACCGTGCGCAAGTTGCCGCCGCCAGCAAGGCGCGCGAATTGCAGCAGCAGACTTTCGACGCCGAACAGAAGAAATATCAACTTGGCGCCTCGACCGTTTACAACGTCATTTTGACGCAGCGCGACCTCATCACCGCCCAGGGCACGGAGCTTCGCGCGCTTGCCAACCTCGTCGAAGCCAAAGCCAACTACGAACGCGCGGTTGGACGCACCCTCGAGGTGAATCACGTAAACATCGCCGACGGCAAAAACGGCGAAGTAGAGCACGAAACCCTGATCCCCGGAACGCTCCACGGAAAAGTCGTCGGCGTGGACGATATCTTCAAGAGCCTCCCCTCCGGGGGAAGCCGGTAATTTCTAAAGCGGGGCAGGTTGAGGACATCCTCCTCGTTCTGCCCCGCTTGTCTCTCTGTTTATTAACTTTCTTCAAGTGCTGCTTCGTCTCTTACTCTTGCCCCGTTTTTCGCTTTCGCTTAGCATAAGTCTATCGAGTTTTAGCGAGCCAGCATCGCAACGCGCGCCATTGGGGAGCGCCAGATCATGAACGACAAGGTCCAAGGATTGGCCGCCACCATCAACACCGGCGACGCTCCTGCCGTTTCGCGTGAGCCCTCCGCAAAAGAGCGAGCCTGGGAAGAAAACACGCTTCGCCCCACTCTCGAAAAGAGTCCTGAACGCCAAGCCGAATTCACTACCATCTCCGGACACCCCATCCGTCGTCTCTACACTCCTGCTGATCTCCCTGCTTGGGATCCGAATCGCGACCTGGGCTTCCCCGGTGAACCTCCTTACACGCGCGGCATTCATTCCACGATGCACCGCAGCCGCCTCTGGACCATGCGACAATTCGCCGGCTTCGGCACCGCCGAAGATACCAACGCGCGCTTCCGTTATTTGCTGGCGCAAGGCCAGACCGGCCTCTCCACCGCCTTCGATTTGCCCACGCTCATGGGCTACGACTCCGACCATCTCCTCTCCGAAGGTGAAGTCGGAAAATGTGGCGTCGCCATCAGTTCCCTCGCCGACATGGAAGTGCTCTTCGACAAGATTCCGCTTGCCAACGTCACCACTTCGATGACCATCAATTCGCCCGCCGCCGTCATCTGGGCGATGTACCTTGCCGTCGCCGAAAAGCAAGGCGCGGACTGGAAGAGAATCTCGGGCACTCTGCAGAACGACATCCTCAAGGAATACATCGCGCAAAAGGAATACATCTACCCGCCCGAACCTTCGATGCGCCTGGTCATCGATACGTTTGAATTCGCCGTCAAGAACACGCCAAAATTTAATCCCATTTCCATCAGCGGCTATCACATCCGCGAGGCCGGCTCGACCGCCATCCAGGAGTTGGCGTTCACTCTGCGTGATGGCATGGAATACGTCGAATACGGCATGCGCCGCGGCCTCGATGTCGATCAGTTCGTCCCGCAACTTTCCTTCTTTTTCAACGCGCACAGCGATTTCTTCGAGGAAATCGCGAAATACCGCGCCGCCCGCCGCATTTGGCACAAAGCCATGGTCGAGCGCTACGGCGCTAAGAATCCGCGCACCTGGGCGCTGCGCTTCCACACGCAAACGGCAGGCTGCTCTCTTACCGCGCAACAGCCTTACAACAACGTCGTTCGCACTGCGATTCAAGCGTTAGCCGCCGTCCTCGGCGGAACGCAGTCGCTTCACACTAATTCGCTCGACGAAGCCTGGGCTCTGCCGACGGAATTCGCCGCCACTATCGCTCTGCGCACACAACAAATCATCGCGCACGAAACCGGCGTCACCAATACGGTCGATCCCCTAGGCGGCTCGTATTTTGTGGAAGCGCTAACGAACGAAGTCGAGCGCGGCGCCTGGGACTACATTGAAAAAATCGACGCCATGGGCGGCATGGTCGCAGCCATCGAGCGCAGCTATCCGCAGCGCGAAATCGCGGAAGCCTCTTACCGCTATCAGCGCGAACTCGATAAAAAAGAAAAAATCATGGTTGGCGTCAACGATTACGTCTCCGAAGAAAAGCCCCTGGAGGTTTTGCAAATTGATGAAAGCGTGGCGCACCGCCAGGCAGAACGCCTCGCCAAACTCCGCGCCGACCGCTCCCAATCCGAAGTCGACCGCCGCCTAAATGCTCTTCGCAAGGCCGCCGAAGGCAAAGACAACCTCATGCCCTACCTCTTCGACGCCGTAAAATCCTACGCCACCGTCGGCGAAATCTGCGATGCCCTCCGCGCCGTCTTCGGCACCTACGAAGAAGTTGCCATCACGTAATCTCTTTTCAGTGCCCTCTGTGTACTCTGTGTTAAAATAAGCCTTAATGAATGATACTGAACTGACCCGCAGCATCATAGGCGCCGCCATAGAGGTCCATGAACACTCACATCACTCCTATCCGCCAGTTTCTTTTTCTTCTCTGCCCTCCGCGTACTCTGTGTCTCTGCGTTTAGCTTTCCTATGACCGACTTTCAAATCACGCACGCAGTCATCGGAGCAGCTATCGCAGTCCATCGAGAACTCGGCCCCGGACTACTCGAGGCCGTTTACGAGGAATGCCTTTGTCACGAGCTCACTACGGGAAATGTCCCGTTCGAACGACAAAAGCCCATCCCGGTAGTCTATAAGGGGGCGAAGCTGGATTGTGGGTACCGAGCAGATATCGTTGTCTTGAACCGAGTAATCGTTGAAATCAAGGCAATAACCTCTGTAGCGCCTATTCACGACGCGGTCATGTTGACCTATCTTCGGCTCTCAGGATGTAAGATAGGCTTGCTGATTAACTTCCATTCTGCCGTATTGAAAGATGGCGTCAAACGTTACGTCTGGAAATATGCCGCAGAGGATGCGGAAAAAGAAAACTAAACGCAGAGACACAGAGGACACAGAGAAGAATGCCTGAAAAGAAGATCAGAGTATTAATCGCAAAACCAGGATTGGATGGCCACGACCGCGGCGCCAAGATCATCGCCCGCGCCCTCCGCGACGCCGGCATGGAAGTGATTTACACCGGCCTCCGCCAGACCCCTGAGATGATCGCCACTGCCGCCGTCCAGGAAGACGTCGACGTCATCGGCCTATCCATCCTCTCCGGCGCCCACAACACCATCTGCCCGCAACTCATGAATCTGTTGCGCGAAAAAGGCATGCAGGATGTCACTGTTCTCGTCGGCGGCATCATCCCCGAAACCGACATTCCCGCCATGAAGCGATCCGGAATCGCTGAAATTTTTCTGCCCGGCACCTCGACGCAAGACATCGTCGAGTTCATCCACAAACGCCTGGCGCGCTGAAACTTCAGGCAGAGTCCTCTTACGCCCACTTTTTTTCGAATTTCACCCGCGTATACAGCACCCGGAACCCCTGCAGCACAATATTCCGCTGCGAAATACTCCCAGGCTGCGCGATGCTCACCGCCAAATCACTTCCCGCCTGCGACGCCCGCGCCAACCGCCGCTGCAGCAGCGCCGTCTGCACGCCACGCTTCCGTGCCACGGGCAACGTGCTCGCGCCAAACAATCCGGCAACTCCATCATGCAGCGCCAGCGTTCCGCCTCCCGCTATTTTTCCGTCCACGCGCGCCAGGTAACACTCCGTCTTCGGCCCAAACGCAAACAGCTTCATCACCTCCAGCAACTCCTGCGACACCGGATACGTCTCCGCAAATCCCTGCGCCACCGTTTCGGTCCACACATCGATTTGGTCTTTACCGATTTTTTCAATCGTCACACCATCTGGTGGCTCCGGACAAGCTTCCTCGGGGCTCACCTGCCGCGCCATGACATTCGAGAATTCCGTCACGCGGTACCCGCGCTGGCCGAACAGTTCCACGAAGGAAGCATCCGCCAGCGGCGACGTCTCCACGCGCACCGGCTCTCCCCGACTGCGATAAAACTCTTCGAGTCGGTCAAACTCCTCCGCACTCACCGGCCCGTCCAATCCCATTCCCACCGCCTGCGTGATCGGAGAATCCTTCCCGCAATAGACCGCAAATCCGCCTGCCACACGGCGCACCGCCGCGCCGCTCGCTGGCCGGAATCGGCCAAGCGCCTCCGCGCACTCGACGGCGGCCTGCGCTTCTGCAAGCTCCACACGCCGCGCTAGCTCCAAATTCAGCTGTAGCTCTCTCATCTCTGGTTTTTAATTTTTCCCCTTGTCCCGGTCCCGGTAGTTCTGTCGCACTTGACGCATTAATATTTTAATACGTTTGTTATGTGCGGCGCCAATCTCGGGACTCACTTTTCGCAGAAGAAACTCCTGCTCCTTCTGCAATTTTCTCCAGCTCTCCAGCCGGTCAGCGTCGAGATCGCTGGATGCAATCGCTTCTTGAACGGCACATCCCGGTTCGTTGACGTGCTTGCAATCCGTAAACCGGCATTCCGCCGCAAGCTCATCGACGTCCGCGAAGGTTTGCGTCAACCCTTCTCCTGCGTTCCACAACTGAAGCTCGCGCAATCCCGGCGTATCAATGACCATCGCCCCATTCGGCAACAAGAATAATTCTCGCGAAGTCGTCGTGTGCCTCCCGCGGCTGTCGCTTTCCCGCACCGCGAACGTCGACTGCCGTTCCTCTTGCAACAGCCGGTTCACCAGCGTGGACTTCCCTACTCCTGAAGATCCTAAGAGGACAATCGTTTGCCCTCTTTTGAAATGCGTCTCCAGCGCCTCCAATCCTTCTCCCGTTTTTGCGCTAACAAGCAAAACCGGTACTCCCATGGCGATTCCCTCGATCTGCGCAGCCGGTTCGCTCGAATCCTCGCAGGCATCCGCCTTGTTCAGCACAACCACCGGCCGCGCGCCGGACTCCCAACACTGCGCCAAATATCGTTCGATGCGCCGCACATTGAAATCGCTGTCCAGCGCCGCCACAATCAACGCCACATCGATATTCGCCACAATCACTTGTTGGGCGATCTGTTTCCCCGCCACTTTGCGCACAAACCGACTGCGCCTCGGCAAAACATTTTGAATGAACACGTTCGCTTGCCCCGCGCGCATTTCTACGGCGACCCAATCCCCAACCGCGGGCCAGTCCCCACCCTCGTCCGCTTCCTTCCGAAACTTTCCCGAGGGCTCCGCCCAGCATTCGTCAAACTCTCCAACCACGCGCCATAATCCGCGTTGTTGCGATACGACGCGCGCCGGCACGCACTCTTCCCTCTTCGCCTCGGCCCACATTGCCTCAAAATACGCATCCCAACCTAAATCTTGAATCAGCACTTGAAAATCCTTCCGCCGCCCGCAAGCAGCATGGCGCGTGCGCTCCGGAAGAATTCCCCCGGCGCAACACGGCTGTGCGGTCGCTCAAACGAAAATTCTGAACGGAGATCTGCTTCGCTTGGCAAACGCAGTGATTCAGTTCTGAGCGGAAAAACAGGAGCGGGAAGGTCTTTCGGCGTGAATGTTCGATTAATTTGAAGGCTCGCCGGAGACACTCCCGCCCGCAACAACTGCCATCGCGGTATCCACAGGCGCCTCCAGCAAAAAGATTCAGTGCCCTTGCGGCACTGTCAAAGCGATTCTAGACTCACGTCGGAACCCCGTCAATCCCAGTTACCTTTTGGGTTCTCAGCCCGGCGCTATTTTGGGACGTTGCGCCCCGCTCTTAAACTGAATATTGGAACCGCAAAATGCTGAGCTACATACTCGGACCTTTCCTCGCTTTCCTTCCAAAGCGCTGGCGCGAATCGCTGCCAATCCACGAATCCATTCAATGGATGCCTGCAATGATCCTTAGCGGACTTCTTGAATCCGCGTTTGCCCTGCTTGCGCTGGTGTATTGGTATTCGTACTCGGTCACGCATTGGGCCGCGGACGCCGTGTTTGCGGCGATCCAGCACGGCGCCGAAATCGACCCGAAGGCGATTGGCTTCGCAGGGCTGGCCGTCATGTGGCTTCACCCCTTGACGTGGCTCATCGCGTATGCCGGTTTGGAAGGAATAGTGCGCCTGTGCGCGGCTTTCACGGATACCACGCTCGGCGTTCTCCCTCTGTTCCTGAGCGATAAGGCGTATGTGGCGTTGGCTCGGCGCGGAAATTCCGGGGTCAAGAATCCGGCCAACTTTTCGCAAAGCAACCTGGCCTCCGGCATCCGCGCGATGAGAGAAAAAGCAATGATCGCGTCGTTGCCCCTGGTTCCAGACGAACTTTTCCTTACCACAAACGGCTCGGACGAACTTCTTGAAATCCGCGCGTGTCGAGCGAAGCCGGATTGGACTCCTCCTCGGGTCGTGCGGCACGAGGACCGTTATTACCGTCTGGAATCCTTCACCGAAGGAATCGCTCCCCGCCCGTTCATCTACACGCTGCGACGATTGTCCGTTGGCGTTCCCGGTCGCACCGTACTCATTTATTCTCCAGACCAAACTCCCCTCATCGCGGAGCGCTGAGCTCCGCTCTTTTCTGTTCAGCAATCCGGATCGCCGCGCGCTCGCGGAAACGGGCGGCGGACCGTATACTGTTGGCCGTGGCGTGCGACGGAGCTTCTGCGCGCCTCACTAGGGCAAGCGCCCAGGCGCTTGGCTGTGAACCCCAGCGCGAGGTCCGCGAGTGGCTGCGTCCGTTCTGAAAACCAATCTCAAAACGAAGTCGCCCGACTTCGAAACAAATCACCGCCGCATCATTGATCTCCTCACCAAAATAAAAAACGAAGAAGAACAGATTCGCCAGGGTGGCGGCGCGAAAGCCATCGAATCGCAGCACAAGAAAGGCCGGCTCACGGCGCGCGAGCGCATCGCGAAGCTGATCGATCCAGGCTCGCAACTTTTTGAGCTTGGGATTTTTGCAGGCTACGAAATGTACGAGGAGTGGGGTGGAGCGCCTTCGGCCGGAACCATAACCGGCATCGCAAAAATTTGCGGCCGGACGATGATGCTCATCGCGAATGACGCGACCGTGAAAGCTGGCGCGTTTTTCCCCATGACGGCGAAAAAAGTCATTCGCGCGCAGAATATCGCCATCGAAAATCACATTCCCACAATTTATCTGGTCGACTCCGCCGGCGTTTTCTTGCCCTTGCAGGAAGATGTTTTTCCCGATACCGACGACTTCGGCCGCGTTTTCCGCAATAACGCGGTGATGAGCGCGATGGGCATTCCGCAGCTTGCCGCTATCATGGGCATGTGCGTCGCCGGCGGCGCCTATTTGCCGCTGATGTGCGATCACATTCTGATGACGGAAGGCTCCGGATTATTTCTGGCTGGTCCTGCACTGGTGCAGGCGGCGATCGGGCAGGTGACTTCCGCCGAAGATTTGGGCGGCGCGAAAATGCACTCGCAAATCAGCGGCACGGTGGATTTTCGCGAACCGGACGACGATGCCTGCATCGCGCGCATTCGCGCCCTGGTGGACAAAATGGGCGCGGCGAATCCTACGCCCTTTAGCCACGTCGCTTCGCGCGAACCCCTCTATCCCGGCGACGAAATCTACGGCATCTTTTCCGACAATCCCGCCAAGCAATACGACATGCGGGAGATCATCGCGCGCATCGTGGACGCCAGTGAATTTGAAGAGTATCGCCCCGAGTATGGTGAGACAGTTCTCTGCGGCTACGCGCGCATCGGCGGCTGGGCCGTGGGCATCGTCGCCAATCAGAAAAAGCACGTCCAAACACAAGCCCGCGGCTCCGACCAGAAGCGCATCGAGTTTGGCGGTGTGATTTACACCGAGTCCGCCGAAAAAGCCGCCCGCTTCATTCTCGATTGCAACCAGAACCGCATTCCTCTGATTTTCTTCCACGACGTGAACGGCTTCATGGTCGGCAAAGACGCCGAGTGGAGCGGCATCATCCGCGCCGGCGCAAAAATGGTCAACGCCGTCGCCAACAGCGTCGTTCCAAAAATCACGGTCATCTGCGGCGGCAGCTTCGGCGCAGGAAATTACGCCATGTGCGGCAAAGCCTACGACCCGCGCTTCATGTTCGCGTGGCCCACCGCGAAATTCGCGGTCATGAGCGGCGACGCCGCCGCCAACACCCTCGCCGAAATCAAGCTCAAGCAGCTCGAACGCGAAGGCAAGAAGGTTGACGAGAAGGCCCGCAAAGTAATGCTCGAAAGTGTCAAGGCCACTTACGAGCATCAGACCGATCCGCGCTACGCCGCCGCACGCCTCTGGCTCGACGCCATCATCGATCCCGCCCACACGCGCGACGCCCTCATCAGCGCCCTCGAAGCCGCCGCCCTCAATCCCGATATCCGCGAATTCAAAACGGGGGTTTTGCAAACTTGAACCGACTTCGCGGTCTGTGGATCCTGTTACTGGGAATTCTTCTTCTATTTGGCTCCCTCGTAGAATTCGATCGAAGGGCCAAAGAGGAAAACGCGACTTTGCGGCGAGCAGGATGGAATTTGTTCGCCGAACCCACCTATCTCGAGGAGGGCGCCGCCCTAGCCGGCCTCGTCTCAGCGATTGGGGGCATTGCCCTACTTATCATCGATTCGGTCAGACCACAGCGGAGGCAGATACTTTGAACCCCGAAATCCGCGAGTTCATGATCGGCGTTTTGCAAACATGATCGTTCGTTTCTGTGCGGGCTTCTTGATTGCCATTGGAATTCTCTCTCTGATCCTTCATCTTCGGGCTGGGGCGTTTGTGGTGGTCATAGGCGCGGTCCTACTCGTTATGGACGACAACCAAAGAAAGCGAAAACCGAAAAATGGCTGACGCCGTAAAGCTAATCGAATGCCCACGCGATGCGTGGCAGGGATTGCCAGAACTCGTTCCCACGGAATACAAAGCTGAGTACTTGAAACAGCTCGTACTCGCCGGATTCAAGCACATTGATGCGGTGAGCTTTGTTTCGCCGAAACATGTGAAGCAGATGGCGGACAGCGAAGACGTCATGGCGAAACTCAACGCTTCCCTTCCCGTCGAAACCCAGCCACCGGAAATCATCGGCATCGTTGTGAACGAAAAGGGGCTGGAACGCGCCCTCGCCACTCCCGGCGTCACTACCCTCGGCTATCCATACTCCATCTCTGCATACTTTCGCCGCGCCAACGCCAACATGACGAAGAACGAATCCCGCCTCCTCGTCGAAAAACTCCGCAAAGAAACTCTCGCCGCAAAAAAAGATCTCGTCGTCTACATCTCCATGGCCTTCGGCAATCCCTACGACGAGCCCTGGGGCCCCGAAATTGTCACCGACGCGCTCGAATGGCTAAAAGGCATTCGCGTTCGAACGGTCTCGCTCGCCGATACCGTCGGCACCGCCTCCCCCGAATTGGTCGGCGACCTCTACCGCCAAGTGAAAGACGAAATCGCTGGCCTCGAACTCGGCGTGCATCTCCACAGTCGCCCCGAAGACGCCGAAGCAAAAATCCTCGCTGCCTACGAGGCCGGCTGCCGCCGCTTCGACTCCGCGCTCACCGGCCTCGGCGGCTGCCCCTTTGCCGGAGACAATCTAGTGGGCAACATCGCCACCGAAGACGTCCTCGCCGCCCTTAAAAAAGCCGGTGCCGATCCCGGGATCGATCCAGCGCGGCTGGGAACTCTGCTAGCCATGACCAACGAAATTCGCGCAAAGTATGCACACGCACCGCTTGTGAATTAGAATCCCTTGCACGGGCAACCGTCCCGTGTAGGGGCGCAGCATGCTGCGCCATTAGCATCCGGGCATAGCGTGCCAGTGTTTTGTTCTCTGAAGTCTCGCATCTCGCGCGCATCGTGGCATGCTTGGGGCAAGCCGAGGAACTGGTACATGGAGCGCCAAAATGTTTGAAACGCTGACACTGGAATTCACCGGCCAACTGGCGACGCTGACGTTTAACCGCCCTGAAAAACGCAACGCCATCTCTCAGCGCATGGTCTCCGAAATTCAATCGGCGCTGGACGAGGTGGAAACCGGCCACGCGCGCGTGGCCATCATCACTGGCGCGGGAAAAAGCTTTTGCGCCGGCATGGATCTGGAGATGCTCTCCGAGATTGCAACCCAATCCTCGTCGGACAACATGGAAGACTCCCGCCGCATGGCGAAAATGTTCCGCCGCATCTGGAGTTTTTCAAAGCCCTTAATTGCAGCAGTGAACGGCGCGGCCCTTGCCGGCGGATGCGGCATCGCCACACTTTGCGATTTTACGCTCGCGGTGCCGGAAGCGAAGTTCGGTTACACCGAAGTGAAAATTGGGTTTTTGCCCGCGATCGTCTCCGTTTTTCTGACGCGCCAGATCGGCGACAAGCAGGCGCGCAATTTGCTGCTAACGGGCCGCCTTGTGGATGCAGCGGAAGCTTTAAAACTTGGACTCATCACCGAAATCGTGCCGCACGATCGATTGATGGATCGCGCGCGCGAACTGGCGGACGTCCTGATCGCCGCAAGCCCGGTAAGCCTTACGCGCGCGAAGCGCCTGCTCACTTCCGCAGCTGCCCACAGCGTGGACGAAGATCTGGAACGCGCGATTCTGGAAAACGCGCGCATCCGCTGCACAGCCGACTTCAAAGAAGGGCTCGCTTCCTTTCTGGAAAAACGCAAACCCGTTTGGAGCACCGATGTGGAATGAAAACGTGGAGTGAAAACGTGGAATGATCCACGCCAGAGAGCACCTCGATTCACAGGACATGCGAATGATCGAATATCACGACGCCACCGTACGGGTGCGCTATGCCGAAACCGACCAGATGGGCGTGGTCTACCACGCAAATTATCTTGTATGGTTCGAGGTGGGCCGTGTGGAATTGATTCGCGCTCTGGGCATCGAGTACAAACACATGGAAAAAGAGGACGATTGCCACATCGTGGTCGCCGACGCCCATTGCCGTTACCTTCAATCAGCGAAATATGACGAGGTTTTGCGCATCCGCACGCGCATTGCGGAGTCGCGGAATCGCATTGTGAAATTCTCCTACGAGGTGTTTCGCGATAAGGACGACAAGCTGCTTGCGACCGGCGAGACCACGCACATCATTTGCGGAAGCAACGGCCGGCCCAAATTGCTCCCTGCCAAATATCAACACGTTTTTAAATCTGTGGTGACGCCGCAGCCCGATCGGAGCGAAGCATGAGCCATCCTCCGAACAGTGCCCCGAGCATTTCACTCAACGGCAACGACCTCACGTTTGAGCAGCTATACCGCGTCGCGCTGCAAGACGATGCAGTGAGCCTTTCTCCGGCTGCAGTCGAGCGCATGAAAAAGTCGCGCTCTGTCGTGGACCAGCTTGTCGCGTCGGGAGCGACAGCATACGGAATCAACACCGGATTTGGGAAACTCGCCTCGGTGCGCATCTCCTCGGAGCAAGTGCGAACCCTCCAAGTGAATCTCGTGCGCTCGCATTGCTGCGGCGTTGGGGCGCCGCTCAGCGAAGCGGAAACACGCGCCATGATGCTTCTACGCGCCAATGCGCTTGCCAAAGGACTGAGCGGAGTACGTCCGCTGGTTGTCGAAACGCTTTGCGCGATGCTGAACGCGCGAGTGCATCCCGTAATTCCCTCGCAAGGCTCCGTCGGCGCATCCGGCGATCTCGCGCCGCTGGCGCATCTCGCGGCGGTAGTCATCCGCGAAGGCCGTGCGGCCTACAAAGGCGAAATCCTGGAAGGCGGCGAGGCCATGCGTCGCGCCGGAATCAAACCCGTCGCACTGGAAGCAAAAGAAGGCCTCTCGCTACTCAACGGCACGCAAGGTATGCTTGCCCTGCTCAGCCTGGCGCTTCGCGAGGCTGAGATTCTGATTGATTCCGCGGATGTTGCTGCAGCGCTTTCGCTCGACGCCCTGCGCGGAAGTCCCGGAGCATTTGACGCGCGTATTATGCACGCGCGCGCCTATACCGGCGCGGCAACGACGGCGCGAAACCTGGCGCACTTGAACGAAGGCAGCCAAATTCGCGAGTCGCACCGCTCGGCGGAAAAAGATCCGCGCGTGCAGGATGCCTACAGCGTCCGCTGCACGCCGCAAGTGCACGGAGCAGTGCGCGATTCCCTGGCACAAGCGCGCGAAATGGCTGCCGTGGAACTAAACAGCGCCACGGACAACCCTCTCGTTTTTGTGAAGGAAGACGGCGGCGACATCATCAGCGGCGGAAATTTTCACGGACAGCCGCTGGCGATGGCCGCCGATCAGGTCGCCGTGGCTCTGGCCACGCTCGGCGGCATATCCGAGCGCCGCATCGAGCAAATGACCAATCCCCTCACCAGCATGCTTCCTGCATTCCTCACGCCGGAGCCCGGCCTCAACTCCGGTTTCATGATCGCGCAAGTCACGGCGGCGGCGCTCACCAGCGAAAACAAAGCTCTGGCCGTTCCCCATTCCGTCGACTCCATCTCGACGTCCGGCAATCAGGAAGACTACGTCTCCATGGGCATGAGTGGAGCCCGCCGGCTCGGGCGAATGCTTGAGAATTTGCGTCACACCATCGCCATCGAGCTACTTTGCGCCTGCCAAGGGATCGACTTGCTGGCTCCGCTCAAAACAGGAGTCCTCGCCACCAAAGCCTACGAAGCGGTGCGCGCCACATCAGCCAAGATGATTCAGGACCGGCCACTAGCGGGAGAAATCGAGGCAGTTTCCTCGCTTCTGAGTCAAAGCGTCATCGCAAACGTTTTGCATGAATGATTAGTCCCGCGACTTTGCGCGTACGAATCTGCGCATAACTCTCAAACCACTACTGCTTGGCGGCCAGGCTAGCTTTCAGGTCGGGGCCGATACGCTCGACGATAGATTCAGCGGGCGATTCCCCCACAAATTTCTGGATCACGGAGCCGTCGCGGCCAATCAGCACGTACGTCGGGAGGGCGCTGACTCCAAACTTGCTTTGCAGCGTGCTGTCCGAATCCCACCGCTGCGTCCAGTTCATCTGATTTCCAGAGACGAAAGAGCGCCAGGCGGATTCATCGTCGTCTTCGCTGACGCTGATCAGGACAAAATCGGCCGAGCCATACACGGCCTGAAGCCTCTTGACGCTGGGCAAAGAACTGCGACAGGGGCCGCACCAGGAAGCCCAGAAATCCAGAAGCACGACTTTGCCGCGATACTGAGCCAACGGATCGCCTGAATCGGAAGCGGTAGGCGCGGCGGTGCCGGGTGCTAACGGCTTAGTGGGATGGACATCTTCGGCGTACACGCCGCGCGGCATATTGTCGTCGTCCAGAACTTTGGAGAATTTAGCAGCCGGCTTGGCATCGGATTGTTTCTTAGCCCGAGCGGCGCGGGCCATTTCGGCCACAGACATAGGCTGGTCGGTGGAGTCTCCCGCAACTTGCTGAGCGGGCTGTTGAGACGCGGAAGCTAGCGCGGAAGTCTTGGGAGCTGGTTGGGCGTTTTGGGCGGGATCCTGAGCTTGGGTCAAGCCGAGGGATGCGAGCCCGCAGAATGCCGCTATCGCCAACGAAATGAGTAGTTTCCGCATAGTGCTCTCCCCGGGGAAACTTAGGTGCCGTATCGCAGACTAGAAGGAGGCAGCGCGAACCCCAATGGTACTTTCGATCAAAAAGGGGCAGATGTGCCGAAGGCGTTTATGGAGTCTGCTCTGGCTCTGGTGTGTGCAGAATGCGCGGCCAGGAGAGGAGTTCGTCGAGGGATGCTGCGACTTGTTCATTGAGCACGGGATCAGTGTGGGCGAAGAAGACCGGGGCGTCTGGGAGGCGGGTGTCATGGGCGGGGATCCAATAGAAGTTGCCTTCGCCGTCCGTGGCGAAACAGAACCCTTTGCCCCAGCCTTGAGCGCGCAGGTTGAGAGCGTATTTTTGGCTTTCGAGATCGAGCGGAAGAAAGGCTTCAATCCATTCGGCTGGATTTTGTGGTTCGAGCGGATTTTCGGGGTTGGGAGCAGGGCGGCGAATTTCGATTTGTTCGGTGAGGATCGTAGCGTGGTCTTCGTAGAGCGCAATGAGTCGTTGAGGAAGATACGCGCCGATTCCCTGCTCGACTTGCGCGGGATTGGGATGTATCAACCGACTGCGGAAGGCCTCGCGCGCGGCCTGGAGTTGCTCCGGTGATTGGCGATTGCGGTATTGATGCACGAGGCGGCGCGCGCCGAACACCGCCACGAACAGCATGAACGCGATAACCAGCGGGCCCAAGGCTTCGACAAGCAGGGTCTGCATGGGGAGATAATACTAGACGCTTGGTTGAATGAAACGGAGCGAATGACTAGGTCAAGCGAGCGCCGAGCGCAGGAAGCTCAGGACGCGGTAGCCCGCGATGTAGCTGAACGGAGGCAACTCCAGCGAGTAGTGCCCGCAGTGGAGTTGCAGGCTGCGCGGATTGGCCCCGTGCCGGCGCAGCGAGTCGAGCATTTGACGGCTCAGCTCCGGGAGCATGGTGGGGTCGTATTTACCGTAGACGAGAAAGGACTTGGCCGTGTTGCCCATGCCCCGCTCGACGTAAGGGATCGGGCTGATGGGAGCCCAGTAGTCGCGTAGTTCGTCAACGGTGACGTGCTCGCGGAGGCCTTCCCAAACGTGGTTGGTGGTCATGCCCTGGCTGACCACATCGGCATAGTAGGTGGAAAAGTGAAGGAATCCGCCCGCTTTGATGGCGGAGTCGTGCATCAGCGTGATGTACCCGACAGAAGAGCCCAGGCTAGTGCCGAGAATGCCGAGCCGCGTGTAACCCTGCTGCTCCAACCATCGCAGGCAGCGGCGCGCGTCCTGGACCGCCTGGCGATTCGCTTGGAGCGTCAGCCCAATGTTAGGGCCACAAATCTGATCGGCGCGCTCGTGCCCCTTGGCCATGCGCCGGTTGTGGTAGGGCATGCTCATTTTTAGCGCGGTAATGCCAAAGCGGGAGACCCAGTCGCAGAGCCCGTCCTGGCCGTGCCATTTGGCGTTCCAGTTGGGCAGCACGAGGACAGCAGTTCCCCTTTTAGCCTTGAACGGCGGCCGACGGCGATTCGTCGAAGCCGGCCAAAGGCGGGCGTAAACCGTATTGTTTTCCGGCCAGGGCGATTCCAGAGAACTGGTGAAAGTCAGCACGTTGTCTTTGTCGAGGTGATAGTCGCTGGCGGGCGTGGCGGCGTACCACTCGGCGCTATTTTCAATGGCGTTCTTCGCATATCCGCGAATGTAGGCCGCCGGATCAGGATCGGCGGGATCGCCACCGATGTGCTCGAGGCCCCAGTGGAAGGGTTGCACTCGACGGTTGTCGTCCGTCGTCCAGCGGCGGTGCTCATAACGCCGAATTTTGCGTTCAAACCAGTGCATAGAAAGAGTCGACAGTTAACAGTTTACAGTCGAAAGGCGAAAGAAAAAAATCTCATTGGTCCATTCTCCCCTCTCTTCTCCGTGAAATCTGTGCTCTCTGCGCCCTCTGTGTAAGTGTTTTTTCCCGTTAGGGATGGGGCACGGAGCGAGGCGGGGTTTGTTGAGGCGGCAGAGTGGGTGTGGGACAGTACTAACTGAGGCCGAAAATCGGCTAACCAAACTGTGCTCATCGCCTTCTTCTTTGTTTTTGGAATTATTATCGGCAGCTTTCTGAATGTGTGCATCACGCGCATTCCGGAAGAGGTGTCTATTGTCTCCCCGGGGTCGCGGTGTCCGCGGTGTTCGACGCCGATCAAGCCGTACGACAACATACCCGTCTTCGCATGGCTCTGGCTGAAGGGAAAATGCCGAAATTGCGGGCTGCCGATTTCGCCGATGTATCCGCTGGTGGAATTGGCGACGGGGCTTCTCTTTGTGGGATGTTTCCTCGAGTTTGGGATTACGCAAGCCACCGTTAAGTGGCTCTTTTTCATTTGCCTGATCATCATCCTGACGATTACGGATTTGCGAGTGCGGCTTCTGCCCGACGTGATTACGTGGCCGGGCTTCGCCGCGGGCGTGCTGTTTTCAGCGTTTGTACCCCCGAATGATGGCGTCGCTTTCCTGCTGAGCCTGCGTCTCTTTCACCAGCTTCCGCCAGAGCGCGTTTTAGGTGTGATTGAGGCGCTGCTGGGTGCGGCCTTTGGGAGCTTGATGCTGTGGGGAGCGGCAGCTCTCTACAAGCTGGTACGCAAGCGCGAAGGGATGGGCATGGGCGACGTCAAGATGATGCTCATGGTTGGCGCGTTTCTGGGAGTGCGGAACGCGTTCATCACGATCTTGCTGGGGACTCTACTGGGAAGCGTTTTAGGAGTGGCGGTGATTGCCACGATGTACGCAAGCGGGACAGGGCGGAAGCTTGCGGAGCGGGCTAGCCGGCGTGGGCTCGGCACCGTGAACCAGATTCGCTGGCTGATTGCTAGCCAGTATCACCTTCCTCTAGGGACATTTTTGGGGATAGCGGCAGTGATCGTAGTGTTTCTGTTTTCTTCCTTCTCGATTGATCTGGCGCCGAGGTTGCGCTGAGGTTCTCTCCAATGCGAGGCCGATTCAGGCTATGACGTTCGCCGCATTCCAATCCGAGACGACACAGCGCGTTTGGGAAATTGCCATTGGCGCGGCGGTGTCGATTCTCGCCGTGGTGGGCATCATCTTTTTTCTGCTGCGCAAATTTTTTCAGAGCACACAGGACTCGCACCGGGCGGACGTCTCAATGGCGCCGCCGCGAACAGAAAACCCTTCGGCGTTTGTGACCGCGTCGATGCAGGGCGTGATCCGGCAACTCCGCGACCAGGAGAAAGAGCTGGAGCGGCTGCATAAGATCGAGCGCGAGCGCGCCGAGCACACCGAGCGGTTGAGCGAAGAAGTGACGCGGAACATGCCGGCGGGACTGGTAGTGGTCAACGCAACGGGCATTATTTCTAGCGCAAATCCCGCCGCGGAGCAGGTGCTGGGGATTCAGACGCTGGGATTCCGCCGGTACAGCGAAGTGCTGGGAGAGAAATCGGATTTGACGCGTCTGGTTGGGGAATGTTTGATGCAAGGAAGCATCTTTCGGAGAGAGCAGGTCGAACATCTAGCGCCCGGAGGTGAGTCGCGGTTGCTGGGAGTGACGATTTCCCCGATTCGGCGCGGCGCTGAGAAAATTAACGGAGCGATTTGTCTGCTGACGGATTTGACGGAATTAGCGGCGCTGCAGCAGCAGATCCAGTTGAAAGAAAGTCTGGCGGCCGTAGGCGAGTTGTCGGCAGGCATTGCCCATGAGTTCAAAAATGCCCTTGCCACAATTTCCGGATACGCGCAGATGATCAGCGCGGAAGCGGGCGCAGGCGAAGTGGCGGATTCGGCGGAACGTATTCTCGAGCAGACGCGGAATATCACGCACGTGGTGACGGAGTTTTTGAAGTATGCGCGGCCTTTGGAAATTACGAGCGAGCCGGTGGCGCTCGATGGAGTGGTGGAGCGCGTCGTGGCGGAAGTCGCGGAAGCGATTCCACAAGTGCGCATCCGGTATGAAGGACCCATGGGCAGTGTGGCGGGAGATGAAGGACTTCTGCGACAGGCATTCTTAAATTTGGCGAGGAATGCGGCGGAGGCTTGCATTGGCGCGGCCAACGGTGGGCGAGTGTTGTTGCGAGGAGAAGTGGCGCGGCACGAGGAGACGTACACGCAGCGCGTCACTGTTTTCGATAATGGACCGGGGATTGCGCCCGCGACTTTGCCGAAGCTCTTTCGGCCATTTTTTACGACCAAGGCCAAGGGCACAGGGCTGGGGTTGGCGGTCGTGCAGAAAATCATTGTGCAGCACGGCGGGCGCGTGGAGGCCCGAAACCGGGCAGAGGGTGGGGCGGCCTTTATAGTTACGCTACCTGCGTGCCGAAGCGTCCCGGAAGCAGTAGAATTGAAGAAGGACAGCATCTAAGTAAGAAGGCTGGGGAAACCAGCTCGCCCCGAGAGAGGCGGTTATTTATGAGTGTCAAACATTCGAGTGTTAAGCATTGGCTTGCGGCAACGACGATAACAGCAGGGCTTTGTCTCGGTGCGCTTCCGGGGTTCGCGCAGCAACAGCAATCGAGTTCGGGTCAGCAGCAGACCGGCGATCCAGTCGCGGATGCGGCGCGAAAGGCACGCGAGCAGCAAAAAGCCGCGCCGAAACCGAAAAAAGTTTATACCGACGACGACGTGAAGCCAGCGACTCCTTCGACCGAAGCGGGCGCAACTGCTCCGGCTCCGCAAGGTGAGCAACCCGGCGGAGCCACTCAAGCGGCGCCGGAAGGCGGCCAGGCGGCAGGCGGCGAGAAGAAGGAAGACGCCGAGACCACCTGGAAAAAGCGCTTTGCGGATCAGCGCGGCAAGATTGCGAGCGCCGAGAAGGAACTGGACATTTTGCAGCGGGAAGCCGAGAAGGCCCAGGTGCAATACTACTCGGACCCAACAAAAGCGCTGGTGGAACAGAACACCCGCAAAGAGATCAACGAAAAGAACGCCAAGATCGCAGCGAAGAAGCAGGAAATCGCCAGCCTCAAACAGCAGCTATCGGATCTGGAAGATGAGCTGCGCAAGTCCGGCGGCGATCCGGGCTGGGCTCGCGAGTAGATTCGGAAATTGACACTCGAAACTCGAAATAAGAAATTCGAAAACCGAAATTCGCGCCGAGGTTTGGGTGATTCTAATTTCGAGTTTCGCATTTCGGCTTTTCCTCATGTGGTTACTTCCCTTCTCTACACATCCGCTGCGCGTTCCCGCCGAAGCGCCCCTTAATTCGTGGTAGAAACGAGAGAGATGGAACCTCTTCTCCTTGTTGAAGATAAGAACGAGCTGCGCGCCATGCTGCGTAAGGCATTGGAGCGCGCGGGCTATGCCGTGGACGAAGCGCCCGATGGCTCGACGGCGATTCAAAAGGTGCGCGCGCGGCGCTACTTGATGGTGATTACCGATTTGAAGATGCCGGGAGCGTCTGGGCTGGACGTGTTGCGCGAATCGAAACAAGCGGACGCCACGATTCCCGTGCTGTTGCTGACGGCGTTCGGCTCGGTGGAAGAAGCTGTTTCGGCGATGAAGGAAGGCGCGTTTGACTTTCTTCAGAAGCCGGTGGATCTCGACCACTTGAAGCTGCTGGTGCAGCGCGCGACGCGGCAGCAGGAGATGCAGCGGGAAAACTTGCTGTTGCGCGAGGAGTACACGGCGCGCTATGGATTTCCGCGGATTGTGGGCGAGCACACGGCGATTCGAGAGATCAGCACGCAGATTCAGCGCGTTGCGGCGACGGATTCGACGGTGTTGTTGCTGGGCGAAAGCGGAACAGGGAAAGAGCTGTTTGCGCGGGCGATTCATCACCTTTCGACGCGGCGCGAGCAGCCGTTTGTAGCCTTGAATTGCGCGGCGATTCCCGAGGGATTGGTCGAGAACGAACTGTTTGGCCACGAGCGCGGGGCGTTTACGGGAGCGGGCGCGCGGAAAGTCGGCAAGCTGGATTTGGCGCATCGCGGAACTCTGTTTCTGGATGAGATTGGCGAGTTGCCGCTGGCGATTCAAGCGAAACTTTTGCGCGTGTTGGAGGAGCGGAAGTTTGATCGTGTTGGCGGGACGCAGACCGTGGAAGTGGATGTGCGGATTGTGGTGGCGACGAACCGGAATTTGCAGAAGCTGGCGGAAGAGAAGCTGTTTCGCGAAGATTTGTATTTCCGGATTTCGGCTGTGCCGATGACGATTCCTCCTTTGCGCGAGCGCGGGAATGATGTGCTTTTGCTTGCGGGGCATTTTTTGGAAAAATTCAGCCGCGAATTCAAGAAGCCGGGGTTAGAGCTTTCGGAAGAAGCGAAGGAACGGTTGCTTCATTATCGATGGCCAGGAAATGTGCGCGAGTTGCAGAACACGATGGAGCGCGCCGTGATTTTGACGGACGGGCTCAGCATTACGGCGGAGGGATTGCAGTTGCCGGCGACCAAGCCGGATACAGGCGCGCTGCCGGCTGGGATGCTGCCGGAGCAGTTCAGCTGGGAGGGGACGCTGGAGGAAGTGACCGGGCGCGCGGTCGGCCACGTCGAGCGCGTGTTGCTGGAGAGTACGTTGCGTGAGTGCAAGTGGAACAAGACACGGGCGTCGGAGAAATTGGGAGTGTCGCCGAAAACGCTGCTGGCGAAGTTGCGTGCGGCTGGGTTGGAAGAGTGAGCTGAGAGTCGACAGTCGGCGTTGAGAGTCGAGATTTGGTTTGGGTTCGCGAGGGAGCGGGTATTTTCTTAATACAGAGTTCGCAGAGAGCACTCATCAGAAAGAGATTACAGGGGGCGGGTGGCGGTGTGGAGGGCGACCGTGGCGAAAGTCCAAGATTTGAAGGAGACGGATTGGTAGCCGACCTGGGACATGAGGGCGTCTAGTTCGGGGGGACGAAAGAAGCGGGAGACGGATTTGGGAAGGTAGGTGTAGGCGGTGGGGTCGCCGGAGAGCCAGCCGCCGATGCGCGGAAGGACGCGGCGGAAGTACCAGCGGTAGAGATTGCCTAGAAAATTGTCGGGTGGTTCGGTGAACTCGAGGATGGCGATGGTGCCGCCGGGCTTGAGGACACGGTGGATTTCATGTAGGCCGGCTTCGTAGTTGGCGAGATTGCGGAAGCCGAAGGCGGTGGTGACGAGGTCAAAGGATTGGTCGGCGAAGGGGAGATGAAGGGCGTCGGCTTCGGCTACGGGGAGAACCTGTGCCGTGAAGTCGTGCGACTCGGGATGGGGCGGGTTGCTTGCGTTAGAGGAAAACGGATTCCTCGCTTCGCTCGGAATGACATTTTTTTTAATTTTTGTGGTTGAGGACGACGTTGCTTGGAGGCTTTTGGCGCGGGCGCGGGTGAGCATGGTGTGGGCGAAGTCGGCGCCGATGATGCGGGCTTTGCCGACCTTGCGCAGGGCGAGAGAGAGGTCGCCGGTGCCGCAGCAGAGGTCGAGGACAACGGCGTCTTGGCGCTGAAGGATTGGGCGAAGGCGTTTTGCGGTGCGGGCGCGCCAGAGGCGGTCTAGTTGGAGAGAGAGGATGTGGTTGAGGACGTCGTAGCTGGGCGCGATTTGCGTGAACATCTCGCGGACTTTGCGCGAGGCGTCTGCTTCGGTGACGGTGCCTTCGGGTTGCGTGCCTTTGGCGGGGGTGGGCGCGATGAATCGCGCCCCTACAAGTTTGTCGGGAGAAGTTGGACTAGGCACGGCGGCGTTTTCTCGGGTAGTTGATGAAATGCGGAGCGAAATGGAGGACGCGCTCGAGAGTATCGAGGGGGACGTAGTCGTGAGATTCGGCTTGGCCAATGCGCGGGGTGAGGACGAAGCGCAAATTGCCGGCGCGGGCTTTTTTGTCGGAGTGCATGGCGGCGATGATTTTTTGTGGCGGGACGTAGGGCCATGGCGGCAGCGGTGCCAGCCGGCGAACCAGCGAGACGATGCGCGAGACTTCGTTGGCGGGGGTGAGATGGATTTCGTGGCCGAGGAGGGCGGCAGCCATCATGCCCCAGGCCACGGCTTCGCCGTGCTGGTAAACGCGATAGTTGGTGATGGTTTCGAGGGCGTGGCCGAAAGTGTGGCCGAAATTTAGGATTTCGCGGAGGCCGGATTCGCGTTCGTCGCGGGAGACGACTTGGGCTTTGATTTCGAGCGAGCGCGGAATGATGTAGGCGAGCACGGTGGGATCGCGGCGCAGGACGGCGTCGAAATTTTTTTCGAGATAGGCAAAAAGTTTAGCGTCAGCGATGACGCCGTATTTGATGACTTCGGCTAGGCCGCCA
Organism: uncultured Acidobacteriota bacterium; assembly: GCA_963718785.1. GTDB lineage: Bacteria > Acidobacteriota > Terriglobia > Acidiferrales > UBA7541 > Acidiferrum. The sequence goes on from CAVQZW010000003.1 coordinate 688,124, forward strand.
CGGTATTGGCGTTCGGGAAGCGGCTTGAGCATGGCGGAATCGACGAGAACCAGGCGAGCGGGGTAGAAGGTGCCGACGAGGTTCTTGCCTTCCGGCAGGTTGACGCCGGTTTTTCCGCCTACGGCGCTATCGACTTGCGAGATTAGCGTGGTGGGGATTTGTACCAGAGAGACGCCGCGCTGGATGGTGGACGCGGCGAAGCCGGCTACGTCGCCAACTACGCCGCCGCCTACGGCGATGATCAGGGAGTGGCGATCGATGCCCTCGCGGATTAAAGAACGCTGGAGTTTTTCCAGGGTGAAAAGATTTTTGGCGGATTCGGCGTCGTCCATCAAATGCGTGGCGTGGATATTTTTCGGGCCCAGGCCGCGCTGAATGCTCTTCCCTACTGCTCGCCATACTTTGGGCGAGGAGACTATGTGGATGCGCGAGAATTTGCCCAGCTTGCGGACTTCGCGGGCGGCGTCGCGGAGAACGCCTTCGCCGCAGACGATTGTGTATTCGCCTGCAGAAGATTTGACTGAGATGCGATTGGTTTTCATTCGCAAAGAGAGATTTTCGTGACAATCGAATTTAGCACAGAGTTTGCGATGACCGCCCAAGTACTGCGGCAATTATCAGCCTATTCAAAAAGCGCTTTGATGGTGCCAATGGGAAGGAAGAGGCGCCTGGAAATAGCCGGCAGTTCGAGAAATCCATATTTTCCGTAGAAAGAAATCGCTGCGTCGTCGATCGCATCGACGATGGCGCACGCCGACGCTACTTCCCTGCTATGTTGCAAAATGCGATGGAGAGCATCCATCAGCAGCGTTTCGCCGTGGCGCCGGCCACGGAAGGCAATGCTCACGGCCAGGCGTCCGATCAGCGTAGCTGGAACCATCGGATACCTCGGCAGTTTCTTGGCAATGTGTTCTGGAACATCCGCGAGCTGAACGGCAAATTGCGAAAGCGTGTAGTAACCAGCGATCTGCTTGCCATCGGGAGTCAGAACAAAGGAAACCGCGGCGTGCCTTTTGAAGTCCTGACCCGCCTGTTTTTGAAGGTACACATCGAGAGACTCGACGCCGCACGAAAACGCCGCACGGTCGTGGTGAGGGCCGAGCGCTTCAATGCGGAATGCTGGCGTTTCCGTTCGGCCGGCCAACTACCTGGCCATCTCTTTCTTGTACCGCCTGGCGGCCGAACGTGCGGCCGCATTGGGAGCGGGAGGATTCAAGATGGCCTTCACAAAAGCGTCGCGCGCGGAGTCATGGAGCGTCAGAAGTTCGAAGTTCTTGATCGTTTCCGAGGCCGCCAGCTGGGCGCTGGCTACGACGAATTCGGTGACGCTGGAGCCGCGCAGGGCCGCAGCGCGGGCAATCAGATTTTTTTGTTCCGGCGTGAGGCGCGCTTCGAGGCGTTCTTCTTTTCGCGAACGGCGATTGGTTGCCGCATATGCCATGAAATTATCCTTCCAAACACAGAGTACGGCAAACTGCCGTACATGTCAAGGCAGGCGGACCCGAGCGTCACTTCGTTTGGAGTTGCTTGACGCTCTCGAGGAAGACGTGGCCGACGACGGCGAGCGTTTTGGGACTGATTTTGTCGAGCGAGTCTTGCGGAGTGTGCCAGTAGTAGACGTCGCCGGTGGGGCCGTTGTCGAGGTCGATGACGTCGACGGAGGGGACGTGGCGCTTCAGGAAGGATTGGTGGTCGTCTTCGACGGCGGAGGAGTCGTCGACGAAAATGTTGCCATACCCGAGTTTTTTGGCGACGCCCCAGACGAGATCGACGAGAGCTTTTGTGGAGTAAGTTTCGCGCTTGAAGTGCGGCGTGCGCGTGCCGACGATGTCGGCGAGGAGGAAGGCTTTAATTTTGGTGAGGTCGCCGCTATTCGAGAATCGCGCGGCCATTTCGCGGCTGCCGTAGCAATTATCGGGATCCTGCCATTCGGGGCGGACAGCTTCTTCGCCATCGAAGAAGGCGATCCAGACGCCGTAGCGACCGTGCTCGGAGCAAAGGTTGCGGGCGAGTTCGAGCATGACGCCGGTGGAGGAGCCGGCATCGTCGGCGCCGACGAAATTTTCGAGGCGCTTGGTGTCGTAATGGGTGCCGAGGAGAATCACGCCGGGTTTTTCCCCTGGAATTTTCACCAGGATATTTTTCATGGCGATGCGGCCAGCAGGAGTCTCCGAGCTGAAAGCATCAACTTCCGTAGTACAGCCGTAGCTTTTCAGTTCGGCGAGGAGGTAGTCCTGCGTTTGCGCGAGGGCTGGAGAGCCGGCAGGACGCGGGCCGAAAGAAACTTGTTTGGCGACGTGTGCGTAGGCGCGCTTCCCATCGAAGCCTCCTGTTTTATCGGGAGACGGAGCTTCATCGGCGGGATTTTGCGCGACCGGAGGTGGGGCGGTGGTGACGGCGCTCATGAAAGGCGCGTCTTTCGCTGCTGCGGCGGGTTGCGGGCTCTCGGCTTTGGCCTTGCATCCGGCGAGGGTGAAAAACGCCGCGCACGCACAAGCCGCGACGCAGAAAACATTCTTTGGTACAAAATTCATCTAACGACCCTCCGCGGCAGCGGCGTCACGCTTCTTCCTTTTGCGAACCACCGCCCAGGACACGCCCACGCCAACAAAATACAAAGTGATCAGCACAAGCATGAAGAGCACCATGCTGAGGGCATCAGGGGAAGGCGTCAAGACGGCGGCGAGAACGGTAATAACGAGCAAGGCGTAACGGAAATTCCTGATCAGAAATTGAGGAGTGACGATGCCAAAGAGCGTGAGAAAGAAAATGAGGACGGGCAGTTCGAAGACCAGGCCAAGCCCGAGAAGGACGAGAAGAATCAGATCGAAATACTCGTCGATATTGATCAGGGGGACGACTGGGCCTTGGAAGCTGATCAAGAAACGCAGGACGTAGGGCAGCGAAATAAAATAGCCAAAGGCGATTCCGGCCAGGAAAAGAAAGACGGTGGAAAAGAGGAAACCGGTGATGGCGCTGCGCTCGTGCTTATAAAGCGCGGGAGCAACAAATTGCCAGATTTGGAACAGCACCCACGGCGAGGCGATGACAATCCCAATGTAAATGCTGCAGGTGATGAGGAGAGTGACGTAACCCGCGGGGTGCGAGTAGACCAGCTGCGGGTTGAGATGAGCATTGGCCAGCGCCTTGACCATGGGCTTGACCATCAGATTGACGAAATGCGGGGCGATGACCCAGCCGATGGCGGAGCCGATGACGATGGAGGCTAGCGAATTGATGATGCGTTTGCGCAGCTCGACCAGGTGCTCGAAAAACGTCATCTGAGCGCCAGGCTCTTCCGCAGCTGCAATGATGGGGGAATCAGACGGGCTGCTGTTGGTCATGAGAGGGGTCGTGGGCGGCGTCGCGGGAAGCGTCATGAGAAACGTGATGGGAATCGCCGTCCGAAGGCTCAGCGGAAGCGACGGCGGGTGTCTCTTCGGCTGGCCGAGCGGCCTCGCCATCGGCGCGGGGCACGGATTCGGCAACCGGAGTAACGACCAGCGCTTCCGTCACGCGAGAATCGGCGTCTAAGCTGGTAGCGGCGGCAGTTTCGGTGTCTGCCTGCGTGGCCAGAGTCGCAGGCTGTTCTGTACCGACGGCGGCGGCAGCCACGGCTTCGGCCGCTTTCTTGCGTTCAGCTTGAAGAGCCTGGCGCTCGATGTCGCGCATTTCCTGTTCAAAGGCGCTCTTGAAGTCGGTGGAGGCCTTGCGGAATTCAGCCATAAGTTTGCCGAGGCCGCGGGCGAGTTCAGGGAGCTTGTGCGGCCCGAAAACGACCAGGACGACGATAAACAGGACGACCATGTGGGTCATGCTGAGCATAGGAATGGGTGGCCGCCAGATGGCCTGTTGGCATCATAGAAAGGGCTTCCCACGGTGTCAAACCACACTTTGGGTTATGCTATAATTTAAGATTCGTGGATCGCGAGGTCAGGATGAAATCCGAACGCCGTGGGCTGGTACTAGTCGTTGCAGTCATCCTCATTTCTGCCGTTCTCGGAGGCATTTATGGACCCAACGGACGGGCCATGGCATCCTCGGCGGAGGATGAGCATACAGCGATACGGCAGTTCACAAATGTGCTGGACGTGGTGCAGGCGAACTACGCCGAGCCCGTCGACGTAGACAAGGCCGTCTACCAAGGCGCCATCCCCGGCATGCTGCGCGTGCTGGATCCCCACTCGAATTTCTTTGATGCGCGGCAGTTTGCGCTTCTGCGCGAAGATCAACGCGGGAAATATTATGGCGTGGGCATGGTGGTTGCGCCGCGCGAAAGCCGGACGGTGGTGATGCAGCCCTATGTGGGCGCTCCGGCGTTTAATGCGGGAATTCGGCCTGGCGACGTCATCATGAAGGTGGATGACAAGTCGACGGATGGGCTGACAACGACGGACGTCGCCGACATGCTGAAAGGCCCCAAGGGCACCGTCGTAAAAATTACGGTGAGCCGCGAAGGCTATGAACAGCCGCTCGTTTTCACGGTGACGCGCGACGAAATTCCGCGACATTCGGTGGACATCGCATTCTTGCTCAAGCCGGGCATCGGGTACATAAAGCTGTCGGGGTTCAACGAAACCACAGACCGCGAAATCGGCGAAGCGCTCAAGCAACTGAACGCTCCTAGCCTGGATGGCTTGATTCTCGATATGCGCGGGAATCCCGGCGGCCTGTTGAACGAAGCCGTAGCCGTCGGCGATATGTTCCTGGACAAGAACCAGCTGATCGTCTCGCATCACGGGCGGACCTCACCTGAGCGGCGCTACTTTGCGTTGCGCGGCAATCAGGGGATGACCACGCCGCTGGTGATTTTGGTGAACGGAAATTCCGCGTCGGCGACGGAAATCGTTTCAGGCGCCGTGCAGGACCATGATCGCGGGCTGATTGTTGGCGAAATCACTTTTGGCAAGGGCTTGGTGCAGACGGTTCAACCGCTCAGCGAGAATACCGGCTTAGCGCTCACTACTGCGCGCTACTACACACCCAGCGGGCGCCTGATCCAGCGCGATTACAAATCCATTTCGCTCTACGAGTATCACTATGAACGCAAGGTGCCGGAGCATCCGACGGAGGTCAGGCTCACGGACAGCGGGCGGCAAGTGACTGGAGGCGGAGGCATCACGCCGGACATCGTCGTGGCCGCGCCGAAGCTGAATCACTTCCAGGAAAACCTGTTCCGCGCCGACGTTTTTTATCCGTATGAAGGTGGCGTGGGTGGGTTCACGCGGTTCTACATGGGCAACAAGCCCACGGTTACGAAAGATTTTGAGGTCGACGATACCGTGATGAAGGGCTTCCGCGACTACCTCTCGAAACACAATGTGCGGTACACCGAACCCGATATGGCCGACAACCTGGATTGGGTGAAACGCAAGATCCGGCAGGAAGTGCTGGTCTCGAACTTCGGCATGCAGGAAGGATTCAAAGTCCAGCTCGAGGCTGACCCTCAAGTACAAAAGGCCGTGGAGGCCGTTCCGCAGGCACGCGCTCTCTACCAGAACGTACGCAAGATCGTGGCGCAGCGTACCGGCGGCAATCTCGACCAGCCGTGAAGCCCGTGCTGCACTCACGATACTAGACCGACGAATGATTCAAGTAGTACGTCTTGGTAGTTGCAAACATGAAGAGCGTGCGCTTCGCGTTAGCGCGAAGTGAGTGAACCCCACGGCGGCGGCATCAGTTGGCAAGCTTGGGAGCGTCTGCTAAGATTTTTGTTGCTACTCGTGGGCGAGTAGCTCAGCTGGGAGAGCGCCTCGTTCGCAACGAGGAGGCCGGGGGTTCGAATCCCCTCTCGTCCACCAGATTTTAAAAGACTTAACCTACTTTACGGAATTCCAAAATCTTGCCAGACTTGCCATTTGGAACCTCCGCCGCTGCCTTCTGGTGGCTTGGCAGCGTGAACCCCGTTCCCGCTTTTTCTGCCCATCGCAAGCGCCATTCGCGCTGCTTCAGGAGTTTTTTGTACACCTCGGACACATGCGACTTCGCGTGCCCCGACCAGGTGTGTTGCAACGCAGGTGGAACCTCCGCCGTCTCTAACTCGGTGATGCGGAAGCGCCGGAAGATGTTGAACCCTGTCATTCGCCAAAACTCCGGCCGACTAGCTTCGCTGCTGTAACATTGTTACGGCGATGATTTTGGCGAGGGACAGCCAGGGTTCGGAATTCGTCTGTGCTCGGAGTCACCCTCTGCCGTTCAATAAATGCAGGCGGAGCTAAGACAGACTTGTCTGCTAATGCCTGTGATTAGGTGGCAACGATTTGTGACCTTGGTCGTGTCACGGGCTACTCTTCCATAATCCAGTAGGGGAAGGGTTGCCGACGATCCGGGAGTCATCGCGGGGTGGATCGTATCAATTGGCTTGCCTCGTCCAACAGCGTCGATTAGCCGCCCGACATCGATTGGCGCAGCGGACCAGGTGACCAACCTTACCCGCTGCCACCCATCCGACCATGGCGTTATTTGTGGGGCTCGGCACCGAGCAGGGCGAAGTACTTTCCGGTCTCTCGCCTTGCGATCTCTGCCTCTTTGGGCGACCTAAGGAGTTCGCGCCCGTTGTCTTGGCCAGGAGTCCACAGTTGCGACAGAAAACAAACGTCGGTATAGCACTCGAATACGACTTCGCCGGTCTTTCCGACTGTCCGTCCGCTGACTGCATTTGTTGAAACCATGGCGACGCGTTTACCTTGTGAATCCTGAACGAATACTTCGTCGCGGACCGCTGAAAGCAGATAGTCGCCCTCAGGCAGTGTTTTGTTGGCAACCACGAACTTGAAAGGCACCTTCACCTTCACGCCCCAAACCTGACCATAGGCCGGAGCTGCTGCAATTCCCACCAGCAGGCCAAGGGATGCTAACAGCGTAGTCTTTTTGTTCATGACCATCTCTCCTCGTTTAGTTGCTGGTCGAAGTGGAACCGTCCAGCAGGCCGCCAGAATGTGCGGCATGGGTGGCACTATTGCCGGGGAACACGGGCAGAACAATGGGCGGGCCGTGATTCCGGCGAGGAACGATCGTGACCCGCTAAACCGCTGAAAACACAGGGGTCACTTGAAAGTGTGATTTAAAGGGAAGGGGGCCGCCCCTGACTACATTTGGGTGTACACTTTGTCCCAATGGAATAAGTCACATGTCTGACCCCGCGGCGAATCCAAAGACCCTGCGGTTCGGGCTCTTCGAGCTCGACCTTGGGCTGCGTGAACTGCGAAAGTCCGGAGTCCGGATCAAGCTTCAGGACCAGCCCTTCCAAATCTTGGCCATGCTCTTGGAGCGCCCCGGTGAGATCGTCACCCGGGAAGAGTTGCAAAAACGGCTCTGGCCTGAGGACACGTTCGTTGATTTTGATCTCAGTTTGAACAGCGCAGTCAAAAAACTGCGCCAAGCTTTGAGCGATGACTCAGAGAATCCCCGATTCGTTGAGACCTTATATCGCCGTGGGTACCGGTTCATCGGGCAGGTGAATGTGACCTCACCCCCGTTGGCACCTGCGCTTGGCTCAGCGGAGGTGCCGCTGGCGCCGCCCGCTCCAGGGAAGCTATTGCCATCTGTTCGTGCACGAATTCTACGTGTCCTCCCATGGGCAATCATCGCTGTGCTGGTCTTGGTGGCCGCGGGATTATTCTGGTCAAAGCCATCGCCGCCTCCCCGAATCACGGGTTACGCCCAAATTACACACGATGGTCGCACCAAAGGATTTGCCGGCTTAGTCGCGGGTGTCGAACGGTTGTACATCGAGGAGCTTGAGCTCGACCGCTTTGTGATCAGTCAGGTTGCCGTTTCCGGCGGCGAAACGGCAATCCTGCCCACGTCTTTGCCTGACCCTATGATCGAAGACATTACTGCCAGCGGTTCCGCACTTCTAGTCTCAATTTCACAAGGCACGGCAGGCCAAGATGATCCAGTCCACGAGTTCGATTCAGTCTGGGCTCTGCCTTTACCGGCAGGCTCGCCGCGCCGGATGGGAGATTTGGTCGTCAATTCAGCGACGTGGTCCCCCGATGCCAGTGAAATTGCTTTTTCGAGAGGCCAAGAAATCTTCATCGCGAACAGTGATGGAGGAAACCCGCGCAAGCTAGCGACGGCGAGCGACTCGGTATTCGGTCTTCGCTTTTCACCTGATAGTCGCAGGCTCCGCTTTACAGTTCACGACTTGAAAACTGATTCCGATTCAATTTGGGAACTTAATCACGACGGAAGCGGCCTGCATCCTCTGCTGCCAGGCTGGAACGGGTCACCACAAGAGTGTTGCGGCAACTGGACTCCCGATGGGAAGTACTTCCTGTTCGAGAGCTTTCGCGCGGGCAGAAACAATATATGGGTCTTGCCCGAACGTGCGCATTGGTTTGGAGGCCACGCCCAGCCAGTGCAATTGACCAACGGCCCTCTGGATTTCACCCATCCTGTACCCAGCAGAGATGGGAGAAGAATCTTCACCCTGGGCGTGCAGCCTCGTGGCGAACTGGTGCGCTACGATGGGAAATCAGGCTTCGTCCCTTACCTTGGGGGTATCTCAGCAATTGGCTTGGCGTTTTCGCCTGATAGACAGTGGGTCGCTTATATTTCCGTTCCCGACCAAGCTCTTTGGCGGAGCAGAGTGGATGGCAGCGACCGGCTCCAGTTGACTAACACGTCTGTGATGTGGGCGGCCCTGCCGCGCTGGTCTCCTGATGGAAAACAGATCGTGTTCATGGGCCGAAAAATCAACACGAGCTGGCGAGCGTACCTGGTTCCTGCTAACGGAGGTGCATTGCAAGACTTAATTCCTGGGACAGATGCTGGATTTGACCCATCCTGGTCGCCGGATGGCGATTCCATCGTTCTGTCGTTGCATAATGCTGGAATGACGGCCCGGGGAATTTCCATCCTGGACTTAAAGACCGAAAAAGTTTCTGACTTGCCGGGCGCAGAAAATCTTTTCTCCCCGCGCTGGTCTCCGGATGGGAAGTACATCGCCGCCATCACCACAGATTCCCAGAAGCTGATGCTGTTCGATCACGCCGCCGGACGCTGGATGGAAGTGGCCAGTATGACGACCATCGGGTATCCCAGTTGGTCGCACGACGGCCAATATCTGTATTTCGATACCATTCTTTCGGACGATCCCGCATTCTTCCGCATTCGCATTTCCGATCACAAGTTGGAACGCCTGGTCAGCCTGAAAGGTGTTCGGCGGTTCTGGGGCGAACTCGGAGAATGGACCGGGCTCGCGCCCGATGACTCGCCATTGCTCGTGCGCGACACCAGCAGTCAGGAGATCTACGCTCTCGACTTTCAGGCACCTTAGCTAGCTGTTTCTGACGCGCTCAAAATAAGCATTTGCGTCGCGGCACAGGGAGGTGAACCGTTCGGTTCACTTCCACTCTGTTCAAGTTGCCCATGCGGACATGTGGGCGTTCTGCCGCTTTGGCGAACGTCCCCGAGTCACGGGCCACCCTTCCCTAATCCGGTAAGGTAAGGGTGGCCGACCAACCATCCACGATGCCAGGCAGCCCTGCAAGCTATCTCATCAGCCGGCTCTATGGCTGTCGTTTGGTGATGGCGTCCAGCCAATTCACGATAGCGGCCTGCATTGCGATCCGATGGTCCGAAAACGGATGGTCAGTGCGCATGTGCTGCTCGGTAACCTTGGTATTGCCAGCCTTCCTCACGGCTTCTACTAACGCCTGGTTGTCAGAAGTATTGCGATCATCAGCTTCGAGGACGAGTATGGGCCGCGCCTTCAAAAGAGGAACACAGTTCATGTAATTCCATTTCGCGGAGTCGCTATCAACTTCACCAACCAGCTGCTGCGCTGTGGTGCCAACCAGGCGTGAAGCGTTGTCGTTCCATCTCGCCCAAAACTCCGGGTCGCTAGCTCGTTGACGTGCTGACGCTGGCCCGAGGTTCGCTGCTGAAATCAACGCAGCTCCAAACACCTTCGGCTCGTGAGCGGTTGCATACGCCGCGACAAAGCCTCCCATACTGTGCCCGATGAGCACAATGTGGTCTGAGTCGATCCGAAACTTTTTGACGTTCTCAGGCTGGCGCAAGAAATCAATTGAGGCCTGGGCGTCCTCAAGCGTGTGAGTGAAGGAGAAAGTGCCTCCGCTGCCCCACGCGCCGCGATAGAACGGAACCAGCACGTTCCAGCCCGCTCGCCGAATGGAGTATGCGAGATCAAGGTTCTTTTCATTGCCGGGAAAACCATGCAGCATCAGCGCTGTCGGATGGGGGCCTGCGCCGGACGCAATGTAGAGGACCGAATACATCTTGGCCCCATGGCTAGGAATGTCCGGCCAAGCCATAGTGGCCGGATACCCGGGATCAGGAGGAGGATCAGAGATCACAGCCGCCGGAGCTTGCTGCGGGTTTTCCTGCGCATGGATTGTGCTCGCGACAAACGCTACTGAACAGAGCAGGAGCACGAACCAGCCAATTCGTTTCATGGCCTGATATGATAACCAACTATTCTTCTCCTCGCAGCCTGATTTCCAGATGATGGGCCAGCGCTTGCCGCCGGTTCCGGTCGAATCACGGGCAACTCTGACCTAACGCGATTAGGTAAGGGTTGCCGACGCAATATAAAAGGGCGCCCCTTTTATATTGCGTCGGGTAACCGGACAATGGGATTTGGGCAGATTCCACACATTATAAAAGGGCGCCCCTTTGGTGTAGGTTTTGAGTGCTTGGCTCATTCCCCTACAGAAAGGAACACCCTCTATGACTAGCACTAAATATATCGGCTTGGACGTGCATAAGGAAAGCATTTCGATCGCAGTTCTGAATTCTGCCGGCAAGGTGGTGATGGAATGCGTCATCGAGACCAAAGCGAGCACCCTTCTGCAGTTTATCCACGGGCTGGGTGGAGATGTGCACCTCACGTTTGAAGAAGGCACTTGGGCTGGCTGGTTGTACGATCTGCTGAAGCCGCAGGTGACGGAACTCGTAGTGTGTAATCCGCGAAAGAATGCCTTGCTGAAAGAAGGCAGCAAGAGCGACCACATCGATGCCCGCAAGCTGGCCGAACTGTTGTACATGAGCAAGCTCAGTTCGGTGTATCACGGAGAACATGGCCTGCGCATGTTGAAGGAATTGTCCCGTAGTTATTTGACGATCACCAAGGATCTCGGGCGGGTGATGAATCGACTCAAGGCCTTGTATCGGAGCTGGGCCATTCCCTGTGCCGGGACGCAAGTCTACGCACCGCATTACCGTTCGGAATGGCTCGTCAAGATTCACGAAGCAGGCGTGCGCCGGCGGGCAGAACTTTACTACCAACAACTCGACGCCCTGCGGCTGGTGCGCCAACAAGCCCGGAAAGAACTGTTGGCCGAGGCGAGGAAGCACCGTGCGACGAAGTTGCTACGCCAGATTCCTGGAATTGGTCCGCTTCGGGCGGCTCACTTGGTGGCATTGATGCAGACGCCTCATCGGTTCCGCACCAAGCGGCAACTGTGGACCTACAGCGGGCTTGGGTTGGAGACCCACGACAGCGCGCAGTACCGCGTCGTGGAGGGACAGCTACAACGCTCGAAGAAACCCGTCACCCTGCGCGGTCTCAATGACAATCACAACCACGACCTCAAAGATATTTTCAAGGGTGCGGCTATGAGAGCCAGCACCGCGGCTGGACCGCTACACGATTTCTACGAGGCTTTGCTGGCTAAGGGAAGGAAGCCCACGATGGCGCGCTTGACCTTGGCGAGGAAGATTGCCGCGATCACGTTGATCGTTTGGAAGAAGGAGGTACGTTTCGACGCCAACTATTTGAAACAACAAGCAGCTTGAGCGTCTCTGGCAAAGAGTCCGTTCCACCTGGGGAACTATTCCTGGCGGTAGCTGTCGGGTTCTTGAGACGCTCGGATTCGAGGGGAAGTATCCACCGGAAAAGTCAGGCCCGTGCTTCAAACACGCGAGTCTCCGAATCCACCCTATGCCCTCTCGGACAATCCAAGAAAGCCATAGGCCACGAGTCTCAGATAGGACCATGCGTTGCCACTCATAAAGTGGATAACTGTCAGGCTTGATGTTTCAGAAACGAATGGCGCCGTCACGACAGTGAAATGGAACCACAGGAAGGAAGAAGGATCTCACCGTTTCGTGTGAAGACACGAAGCACGAAACTACGTCGCCTGAGCAAGACCACTCGATTACGAGTGCACGTTCAAACGGTTGGGCTGAATGCCGAGACAAAAAAGTGTCGGCACCGAGCCGACGGAGAAGAATGTCTCTTGACATTCCCTTTTATAGGACTTTTCCGGTAACCGTTAATCGGGCACGGCTCAGCCTGATTTCTCCGTCTGATAGAGGTGCTTGACCAATGCGTCAAATGCAAAGCGGCCCTGAATCGCGCCCATAGCATCCAACTGACCACTGCGCAGAGCGGATTGTATTTTCGTTCTGTCAGTCATAGATTAATCATCAGAGAGGTGGACTATGCGAACGACTTATGTATTTCTACTACTGTTCGGCACGCTGACGGTGGTCGGAGCGGCGAGTAGTCCTCAGGCAACCCAGACTCAAGACGAACAGGACCTTCGGCAGATCGAGGCGACAACCGCAAAAGGTGAACAGCAAAATGATGTATCCATGATGAGGCTGTTTGCCAGTGATTTTGTTTCTGCCGGTAGGAACGTGATGTCAAAACAGCAGCTTGAGGAAGCTGTTAGAAGTAACTTCGTATCCCACGGAAATGGCCCAAGTCCAGTCACCATCGAGAAGAAGAATATGGTGGTTTATCTATTTGGTGACACTGCGGTTGTGACCTACATTAAGGAGTATCGGCAGACGCGTGACACCACGAAATTCACCGATGAAGACATTACAGATATGTTTAAGCGGGGAACCAAAGGTTGGCTTCTGCAGTTCACGAAATTCTCTCCTGTTGCTAACACTGCAGCAAGTTGACCCAACTCGGGTCGCTTCCTAACTCCTGATTAGTCGATTATTACCGGCCATGAGCGCAAATCAAGATCACAAGAGAGGAAGACATGAAACTCGCAGACGATATTCGCCGATTCAGCCTGTTCATCTTGTTCCCGGTATTGCTCAGCACTAGCGGCATCGCGCAGGACAACCCCGCTTCCGCAGCGGCGCAGGAAATCATTGCCGTCGCCCGCGATCGCGCCGACTCTTTAACCAAAAACGAATGCGACAAATGGGCTTCCTATGTCGCTGATGATTTTCAAGACATCGGACCCCTCGGAACTGAGTCTCGCGAGGTACTCCTCAGTGGCTGCCGCCACGCCGCGCATTCGAAATCCGAATGCAAATCTGAACGTACGCTTTCTGACTTCCATTTCCAGTTCGTCGGGAACTTCGCCTTCGTGTACTACGAGTATGCAACCACCGAACGTTGCGGCGACTTATCCTGGCCTGACCCCCACCGCCAGGTCGATACATACGAAAAAAGAAATGGCAGGTGGATCGCCCTCTATGCCGTCGAAGTAGGCCAACCCCAGGATCCCCCTGTCGCCAAGATCGATCCCGCCATCCTCGACGACTACACCGGGCAATATGCATGGATAGGCGCCCACATGCTCGATACGGTGACCCGCAAAGGTGACAAACTCTACATCCAGACCACCGGTGACGACACGCCTACCGAACTCGTTCCTCAAAGCACGGATACATTCTTTATACGCGGCGGCCTCGCACGCGATACGTTTGTTCGCGATGCCAGCGGCAAAGTTGTGGAGAACCGCGGCTACGGTGCCGACACAGGCCCAACCGCCGCCGCCTATCGCGCCAAGAAGATCAAATAACGGCGGGGTGGAGTTGCATTTTTGAATCCGGCTTTGCAGCCGTTCTTCAGGCGGAGTGAAGAACCCTCTGGCGGGTGGTCCAGAGACACGCTTCTGGGAAGCGGGAAAAGAGAGTATCCCGAAACCGCCTTCAAGGAAGTAATCGAAGCAAATCGACGCGGCACTTGGACGATAAACGCTGCGGTTACCGGAGATGTGGATCGGCCCAAAGGGACTTGTCCGGTTTTGCGACTTACCAGGCACTTGGCGGTGAGTTATGAGAGGCGTACTGGAGTCACCTGCGCCAACAGAATTGTCCAATCACCCGCTTCAGCTACGAGAACAAAACTCATCCGGTGGACCCAGGATCGTTGTTCGCTGGCGAGAAGGGCATTTTTCCATAGAACATCAGCGACGAACAGCTCTCTTGTGTCGGCCAATGTCGCTTCGACGACGTGGCTTGCGTTTTTCTTAGCGTAGGGAGCGAAGAGTGTTTCGAATCCCTTCCCAAGCTCTTCGTAATTCCACCGTTTTCCGGAAGCATCGATGAACTGCCCATTAGTTGCGAAAAACGAAATCAGCTCTTCCGCATTGAGCCACTTAAGCCCTGCAAGGAAGCTGTTGAGGGTCAATGAAGCGCCTACCGTGGCGCTGCTCTGGTAGCTTGGGTATGGTGCCTTTGCGAGTTGTTCTTGAATTGGACCCGGCTTAACGGCCCGTGCAGTCAAAATCTGAGCAGCCAGCGACATTTCTACTCGTAGGATGCCAATCAATATGTGTTCTGGTTCGACCACACGGTGGCCAAGTCTCTCAGACACCTCCGCAGCATGAGTCAAAACCTTCTTGCATTCGGAAGTGAGCGGGAGTTCCGCGGAGGTAGGAATGCGTTCGCCTTGCGTAATACGTTTCTCGATCTCAGCGCGAATTTCTGGCTCAACGTTGCTTTCGCCAGGAAACCATTTTGCCAGCGGACCTTCCCGCAGGAGGCCCAGAAGTAAATGCTCGGTCTCAATGTACCGGCTTCCATAATTGCTGGCCTCGTAGCGCGCAAAGAAGATGACGCGGCGGGCTTCTACTGTGTATCGCTCGAACATAGTTTGGCTCGAAGAAGAAGAGTCTAAGTCTGAATGTTGATATTGAGCAACGGATACCGGCCAAAGATAGGATTCGCACTAAGCTGGATGCGGGTCAGTGCCTTCCATGAGAAGGCCGGTGAGTGTCAAGTATGTTTTCTCTTTCTTTCTTGTAAGGATGTTTTTTGTTCTTCTCTTTCTCCCTGTGAGTTCCTACCCTTGAGCCAAGCCGCTTCTGTCGCCACCCTTCCATCCGCACTCTTTGTTGAGCGATGATCGCTCGGTGCAAGTTGGGTGTACTCGTTTCAGTAGGTGCTGCTACCTGGTAATCGACCTCGTTCCCCCTTTCGAAGGAAACTGGTCCAGGACCTGTCGCAGTCACCTGATCTCGGCGGTTGAGCTCGGCTGTTTGGATACCCTCTCTCTTCTTTCTTGTATGCGCTTTTTCTTTCTTCCTGTTTTTCCCTGTTTTCCCTAGAGAATTTCGAGCCAGGATCGCCTAGCAACGACGATCGCCAACTAGGCCGCAGCGCGCATCGCTTTGTGGCTATTGCGCAGTGGTTCGTACACCTCTCCACTCACCCACAACCGATGCAGCAGTACCGCCAACTTTCTGGCCACCGCAACAACCGCTCGTTTCTTGGCATTTTTCCCTCCGCGCTCGGCAAGTCGCAGTCCCCATCGCCGCAGATCACTATCTTCTCCAAAGGGCCCCAGGATGTAGTGTGCCCCTTGCACCAGCATCGTTCTCAAATAGCGGTCTCCTTCTTTGCTGATGTGCATCTGCGGCTGGCTCTCTCCGGAGTCCCTGCGTCCAGGTTTTAACCCGAGAAAACAGCCGACCTCGCGACTCTTCGCGAACCGATGCGGATCGTCCAGGGTCAGGACATACGTCAGCGCGATCTGTGTTCCTACCCCCTTCACCTGTTTGAGCAGCACGACTTGCGGGTAGCTCTCCCTAGCGATTTTCTCCATCCGCGCGTCGTATTCCTTGATGCGCTCGTTCAACGATTCAATCTCTTTCAGCAACGGTTCCAGAACTTCGCGCAACTCCGCGCTCAATTCCGCGGCCAGCTCCCGGCTCACTTGCTCCGTGCCACACTTCGGCAGCCGTTCACCATAAGACTTCGCCAATCCTCGCGCTGCATTCACCAGCGCGGTTCGCGCACTCACCAATTCCGCTCGTGCCCGGATCACCGTCAGATGAATTTGTGCTTTCGCGCTGCGATGCCGCACCGGCCCCAACAGCTCAGGATCGATTCTTGCCAGCCGTGCCAGTGTCCGCGCATCGTGTCGATCATCTTTTCGATTGCTCTTGCTGATCAATTGCACTTTTTGCGCGTGCGCCACCAGCACCTCGTGTCCCAGCTCCTTTAGCAGCCGGCTTACCCACGGGGAATGTGTTCCGGTCTCCAGGGCGATGAGACTTCGCGGTATCCTCCCAAGTGTCTGCTTCACCGCTTCCGGTGTCGTCGCTAGTTTCTGTTCCAGAAGGACTTCGCCCGCTTCATCCAAAACGCAGTAGCACGACCAGCGATCGCCGAGGTCCAGACCAATCGTGAGCTGGTGTCCTTTGAAAATCATCTTTCCATTTACGCGAACAGTGCTAGTCTTCTTCATTGCCGGTCTCCTTTTGTGCCTTGAGCACGTCTTTCATTGGGAGCGTATCGCATCCCGCTGGAGACCGGCCTTCTCATCCCATCTGTCCTTTTAGGGCCTTCGGCCCGCGAAACCTTATGAAAATCACTCAGTGGTAAGATCGCAACGGCCCAGAGCGGCGAGGTCGCGTTTATCAGTGGAGATTTCGAGACCGTCCATCTGTCTGATCCGGAGCGTGCGTGTTTGAGCGAATAATTGGGCGTCGTTGTCTTCCCCTGGGGAGCGGCGATAGCCCGCGACTCTGGTTAAAGCAATCGCAGCACGCTCTCCGCTCCCGGCCAGGAGGAGTCTATGTCGTACCGGATAGCGGGAATCGATGTTCACAAGAAGATGCTGGCTGTAGTTGTGTCCGACGTTGAAATCGAAAGCGAATACCAATTTGAGCGACGGATGTTTAGCAGCAACCCTGAACAACTGCGATCGTTGGCTGCGTGGCTCGTCGAACAAAAGGCCGAAGAAATAGTCATGGAGTCGACGGCGCAATATTGGAAACCCGTATGGGAAACACTGGAAAGGTATTGGAAGCCGCTCTGCGAGAAGCGGGAAGGAGCCAGGCGGAGGTCCGGCACGTTGCATCTGGCGCAAGCGCTATCCAATCGCGGGCGGCGCGGGCGAAAGAGGGATTTCGTCGATGCCGAGCGGCTGGTGAAACGACTCGTAGCCCGAGAATTGACGCTGAGCTTTGTGCCCGATACGGAGCAGCGTCTATGGCGAACGGTGACGCGAAAGAAGTACCAGTTGCGGCGCAACGTGGTGCGGTTAAACAACCAACTGGAAGCACTTCTGGAAGAGGCCCATATCAAGTTGTCCAGCCTGGTCTCCGATCTGCTTGGCGTCAGTGCCAGACGCATGTTGAAGGCACTGGCTGACGGAGAAACCAATCCCGCAGCTCTGGCCGCTTTAGCCCATGAGCGGTTGCGCGCTACACCGGAACAATTGTGTGATGCGCTCGGCGCGTGCACGGAGCTCAAGCCCGTGTACCGACGGCTCCTGAAAATGACCCTGGAGCACTTGCAAATCCTCGAGCAGCAGATCGGTCAACTGGATCAAGAGCTAGCCACTTTGCTCCATCCGCACCAGGATGCGGTCGAGCGGCTAGCGGAGGTTCCGGGTTTCGCAGTGGACTCCGCGCAGCAGATCATTGCCGAAGTCGGTCCTGCCGCAGCGACGTTTCCCTCCGAGAAATGCCTCTCTTCGTGGGTCGGTGCCTGCCCCGGCGAAGAAGAGAGCGCCGGCGTGAACTACAGTCACCGCTCTCCGAAGGGCAACCGTCACATGCGGCGCTTGCTCAATCAGACTGCTAACGCCGCCGTAAAAGCCAAAGGAAGCATCTTCGAGATCATCTATCGCCGTTGCGTCCCGCGCCTCGGGCATAATCAAGCCATTGGGGTCATTGCGCATCGACAGTGTCGTCTGATCTGGCTGATCCTCCATCAGGGAACCCGTTACGAAGAACGGGGCCCAGCAGTCACCAAACGATCCAGATATCAGCGCACGTGGAGAATGATTCGGCAACTCCGAAATCTGGGTTATCGGATCGAACTACCGAATCCTCAAGCCAGCCAAGCACCGGCGTAGTTATTTTCGACTCTGGTAAACGCCGTTACCGGAGATGTGGAGTCCTAGGACTGGACTTGTTCGGTTTGCCGACTAACCATGCGCTGACACCACAATTCCACTCTTTTTGCCGAATGGCAAAACTTCACTCGCCCGAATGCTTGAGACAGGCGCGGCGATTCTGTTGGAGGGCATTTCTCCGTTTTGCGATCTGACCCACACCACCGGTGGGTAATTCTTTGGCCCGTCAGCCCGTCAGCTTGGTTCGTTGACACCACCCTCCGCCGTAGCGTAGCATCCGGACGATTCATCGACTGCCAATGGGGAAACCCATGTCACACGACACGACTCGCCGTGAATTTCTCGGCACGCTTGCTGCATTTTCGCTATTCCCGCTCGAATCCGAAAGACCTGACCTCATTCTGCACAACGCCAATGTCTTCACCGTCGAGGACTCGCAGCCTCACGCTCAAGCTGTGGCCATTGCCGATGGCCGCTTTCTCGCCGTGGGCAGTAATTCCGATGTCTTGAATCTCGCCGCCCCTGGCGTTCGCAGGATTGATCTCGGAGGCAAGACTGTTCTCCCGGGCTTCAATGACGCCCATTGCCATCCCTCGAATGCTGGCCTTGATATGGTCATTTCTGTCGATTGCGACTTGCCCTCGATCGCTGTTATCCAAGCCGCACTTCGCGAGCGCGCCGCCAAAACACCGGCTGGCGATTGGGTCTACGGCTCGAAATACGACGACACAAAGAGCGCTGAAGGTCGTATGCTCACCAGTGCCGATCTTGACGCCGCTGTCCCGGATCACCCTGTGGCCGTAACTCATCGTGGCGGCTCCACTACCTTCTACAATTCTGCCGCTTTCCGCCTCGCGGGCATCGACGAAAAAACCCCCGACCCGCCCGGCGGCCGCTTCGATCACGATCCCGCAACCGGTAAACTCACCGGTCGCGCCGCGGGTAAAGCCAATGCCCTCTTCGACAAATTTGCTCCCGATCCCACCACTCGCGAAAATCGCAGGGAAGGCATCAAGCTGATCTCGAAAGCCATGGCTCGTGCAGGCATCACTTCCGTCACCGACGCAGGAGATGGCCCCGACGATTTGCGTGCTTACCAAGACGCCCGCGAAGCCGGCGTTCTACTCTTCCGCGTCTATTGCTTCATTATCTTTCCGGATCTCCGCCACATGCTCGACGCCGGGCTTTGCACCGGCTTCGGCGATGAATTTGTCCGTGTCGGCGCCTGCAAACTCACGGCCGATGGGTCGATTTCCGAGCGCACCGCTCGCCTCTCAAGGCCCTATGAGGGCACGGCTGACTATTTCGGAATCTCTACGATGAGCGAAGAAGAGCAGTATGAGCGGTCACGGGTTGCGCATCTCGCCGGATGGCAAATCGCCACGCACGCGAACGGCGACGTCACCATTGACCAGACTCTTCGCGTCTACGAACGTCTCCAGCGAGAATCACCGCGCCGCGATCCGCGCTTTCGCCTCGAACACTGCACTTTAGTCGACGACTCGCTTGTTGCCCGCATCAAGGCTCTCGGCGCCATTCCCACGCCGTTTTCGAGCTACGTCTACTACAACGGCGAAAAAATGCATTTCTACGGCACCGAGCGTCTGAAACATATGTTCGCTCTTCGTAGCTTTCTCGACGCGGGTATTCCTGCCACCCAGGCTTCTGACTACCCCGCGAGCCCCTTCAAACCCATGATGGCCCTGCAATCCGAAGTCACCCGCACGGACATCAAAGGCAACGTCTGGGGCGCCAACCAACGCATTCGCGTGGACGAGGCGATCCGCGTGGGCACTATCAACGGCGCCCACGCTTCCTACGAAGAAAAAATCAAAGGCTCCATCACGGCTGGGAAGCTCGCCGATATGGTGGTGCTTGGCCGCGATCCCTTGAAAGAGAACCCCTCGACCCTCATTTCTATTCCCATCGAACGCACTATGGTCGGAGGCCGTTGGACCTTTGAGTCGTAAGACAATTTGGATCACACGACTCGCGATTTTCACCACCCAGGACCTGGCCATCTAATCTTGGTCAACGAGTGCCATGGCGACGCCGTGCACTCACCGCACACGGTAGGCCGAACTTACCAGGAGTTAGCCAGCCCCGCCAGTCTTCTCACTTGATTTTCGTGTTGTAAATCTCTTGTCCTGTGCCTCGCCAAAAGGTCGTACACCTGCGAAATCAATGACTTGGCGAAAAGCTTGATTCGGTCTTTTCCGCTAAAATTCTTGCCATGATCGTGTTGCTCCGCCATTTCCTCGGCTGGTTGCTCAGTTCTTTCAGTTGCCGGGCGGACCTCGTCCTCGAAAACCTTGCTCTCCGTCGCCAATTGCTGGCTCTGCACGCGCAACGACCTCGCCGTCGATTGACTGCCCTGCACAAGCTCTTCTGGGTTGCCTTGAGAACGTTCTGGTCCGAGTGGAGGAAGCCTCTCGTCTTGGTCACTCCTAGAACCGTCGTGAACTGGCATCGAGCGGGATTTCGTTTGTATTGGACGTGGGTCTCCAGAATCAGCCAGGTAGGAGGACGGAAGCGTGTCAGCAAAGTGATTCGCGCCTTGATCTTCCGTATGGTTGCTGAGAATCCAACCTGGGGAGCACCGCGCATTCACGGCGAACTGCTCAAGCTGGGTTTTGATCTCTCGGAAAGGAGTGTCTCGCGATGGATCCGGCGAGCCCCGAGAAATCCAGACCCGGCAAAGCGATGGCTGACGTTCCTCAGAAACCATCGCGAGGTTATTGCTGCGATGGACTTCTTCACCGTCCCAACGCTCACCCTTGGTGTTCTTTACTGCTTTTTCGTCATCGGCCACGACCGGCGTAAGATCCTGCACTTCAATGTGACGCGAAATCCCAATGCTCTTTGGGTTGTGCAGCAACTGCGAGAAGCATGGCCCTACGAACAGCCGCACAGATTCTTGCTATTCGACCGAGACGCAAAGTTTGGCGCCGACGTAGTTTCGGCTGTGAAGGACATGGGAAGCGAGCCAATTCGCACGGCCTTTCGCAGTCCGTGGCAGAACGGTGTTGCGGAGCGCTGGGTGGGAAGTTGCCGACGCGACTTGCTGGACCACGTGATCATCCTGAATGAGCGCCATCTCAAACGGCTGATGTCTTGCTACGTGCGCTACTACCATGAGGACCGGACTCATCTTGGACTCGCGAAGGACACGCCAGCAGGCCGGCCTACAACAATTCGCTCTGAGCGTGAAAACAAGATTCAATCCTTTCCGAGACTCGGCGGGCTACACCATCGTTATGCGGCGGCGGCGTAGATTCAAGAGCCATTTTCTGATGACTGAACGCTTTTGTTTGTAACCCGGCCGAGGACGGTTCATGTCTTCTGCGAGCATCTTTCGGCGGTCGACGAACTAGTCTGCAATCCCAAGCCGAAGAGCGGGCCGTGGTGCGCAAAAATTCCATCCGGCTCCCAACTGACAGAGATGCTGGCACTTATTTGTTCGGCTTCGCTGCGCTAGAAAACCCGAGAAGCCAGCCCCGCTTGGCAGAAAACACTTCTTAGCCGGACTGACCATGTGCGATCCTGATAGCCCATGTCTCGATTCCTTCCGAAAGCAAGGCGCTCACTGGATTCTCTGCTTAACTTGATCACTGATCTGGCCGGGGACGTACTTCTTTTCTTCCGTCTCCTGTTCTGCTCACGCACAGCCCTGAGCGCTGAGGTTCTGTTCCTGCGAAAGCAACTGGCCTTCTATGAGGAGAGGCAGGTCCAACCGAGACGATTGAACGACTCCGCCCGTTTCTCTCTCATCCTCTGGTCTCGCCTATGCAATTGGAAAGAGGCCTTGGTAATCGTCAAACCCGAGACGCTGATTAGCTGGCATCGCAAGGGTTTCAAGTTGTTTTGGAAGTGGAAGTCGCAAGCTGGCCGGCCACGACTTCCTGAGAACATCCGCAAACTCATCGTGCAAATGGCACAAGAGAATCCGACTTGGGGACAAGCGCGCGTGGCAGCGGAGCTGTCGGTCAAGCTGGGTATCTATGTTTCTCCACGGACGGTGCGCGCCTATTGGCCTCCCGAACCAGGGCGACGGGGCCACCTGAGGACCTCTTCGCAGAACTGGAGGACATTTGTCCGCAATCACGCCCAGTCCATCGTCGCCTGCGATTTCCTGGTCGTAGTGACCGCCCGGTTTCGAACTCTCTACGTGTTCCTTCTTATGGAGGTTGGGACACGGCGCATCGTGCATTGCAGCATCACCGCGCATCCAACGGCAGCCTGGACTCTGCAGCAGCTTCGCGAAGCGATTCCAAGCGATCATTCCTATCGCTTCCTCCTCCATGACCGTGACGCGATCTTCTCCGCAGAGATGGACCAGCAGCTCAAGGCTTTTGGACTGCGGGGGCTGCGCACGCCCGCGCGAGCACCAAAGGCGAACGCCTACTGCGAACGTTTAGTGGGAAGCATGCGCCGTGAGTGTTTGGATTTCATGATTCCACTGGGCGAGAAACATCTGCGCAGAATCGTGGCAGAGTGGGTGACTCATTACAACCAAGGGCGCCCCCATTTGAGCCTCGGACCGGGGATTCCTGAACCTGCGGCGGTATGCGTGCCGTGGCAAGGTCACGATAGAGATTCCTTCGCCCAAGACTGCGACGTCGCGGCTCGCGCCGTTCTCGGCGGCCTTCATCACGAATACCGGTGGGAAAGGATCGCCGCGTGAAGGACAGGAAGAACTCAGCAGACACTGCGCTTTGATTGCGTCTCCCCGATTTCTAATGCCTGTACAGGCGGGAAGGCCTGTGCCTTTCGCTTGCGACGAGACGAACGGGTTGGGGTAAGAACTCTTTGGTTCCTATTTGACCCAAATTCTCCAGCACGAGCTCGAATCCTTTAATTACGACCGCTCCTGTCAGACAACGATGTATATATAAAGGTTGAGCGGATGGTTTGTCTCGGATCGGTCAGACTTCAAAGCTGGACGGAATTATTGCGCAGCACACCCGTCGGATTCGAACTCAATGGAAATGCTGGGTCTCCCTTCCCAAGAAGGTGGAGGTATTGGAGATGAGCTGACGGCTAGTGAAGAAGCTCTACGATTTGGTTGGGCGAGTTGGGCGATTCACGGCCTTTTCAAAAAGCTAACTGATTGTGGCGACGCGTCTTAGCTTTAGTGATTCCCCGTTCGCAACGAGGAAGTCGGGGGTTCGAGTCCCCTCTCGTCCACCAAATCGCCGTGGTCCAAGTGGATTCAAGTTTCCGATAATCCGACTTCCATGATAGGTCTTTGTCAAGAGGGCAAAAGCTCTCCCGACGCGCTACGGAGGAGCGCGGGTGTAAGTCCTTTCTGATTCTTCGCCGCGTGTGTTGGCCTCTCAGCCGTGGTTCCTATTTCGGATAGAACCAGACTTCCATTTGCTGTCGCAGACCAGCGAGTGGTCTTGCACAGAAGATTGAGTTTGTGATCTCCTGCCAGTCTCGAAACTTATCAACGGGAGCATCCGGAGCTTGCGCTCCTTCGCCCAGTCGGTTTAACGGCAAGACCTGGCAGGCGACGCGCCGAAGAAATCCTCCTTGTATTCCGGCCGCTCTGCTACGCGGCGGTACGGTTTTCTCTTTCTACTGTAAGGAACTCTTTTTGACGACGATCCACGGCAACCAAGTAGGCGACGAGCTTGCGGGCCACTGCCAGAGTCGCGCGATTGGCATTGCCTCTCTGTTTCTCCTTGTCGTAGAGCATGGCCAGCTCCGGGCTGTTTCGGGGCGCCATCTTGGCCGCTTCGATCAGTGTCGTCTGCAGATGTTTGTTTCGCTGTCTGGACAGCGGCGTGCGCTGCAGGGTGTTGCCGGAACTCCTCTCTGCGCCGCACAACCCGCAGTAGCTGATGGCTTTTTTGATCGAAGAGAAGCGCTGCACATCGCCCACTTCCAGCGCCCAGGTCAGTGCCGTGATCGGTCCCACAGCGGGAATGGTCATCAACCGCTCCACGCGATCCATCAACAACGAATCACGTTCCAGTGAGCGCACCATGGCACTCTCTGTTTTCTGTAGGCGCACCACCATTTCACGACACAGTTGCAGCAGCGGTTTCAGCCCTTCGTCGATATCCGGGTTGGTCGCCAGCAGTTCACGGAAATAACCGGCTTTGTGCAAGCGCTGTTTGTTGTAGCTCACGCCGGCTTCCATCAGCAGCGAGCTGATCTTGATTTTCATCTGCACCATCTGGCGCACCAGTAGGTTGCGGTAGCGTGCGCCGCCGTTCGCGAATGGCGGTGGAGGCCATGTAGCACTCCGGCAGAAAATCGCACCGCAAGCAGTCGCAGATCTTGTTGGCGTCGATGCGGTCGTTCTTTTTCTTCGCGGCGGCGATGGCCCGCAGCATCAGCGGGTGTGCCACCTTCAGGGCCGCTGCATGCGGCTTAAGATGGTCGTAGATCCACCCGGTGAACATAGTCGCTTCCATCGCCGCGCTCCACGGCTGTGGCAGCGTTTTCATCCAGACGTCCAGGTCCAGGCGCGTAGCTGAGAGCGATCCTTCGGAATACACCTTGCCACCGCTGTCCTTCACGCAATAACTGACCTTTCGCTTGTGAACATCCAGCCCGATGTAATACATAGATTCCATGGGGGAGCCTCCTTGGTGTTTCTGAATCAGCGTCCGCTGAGTTCAGCTTTTCTACACCAAGCGCTCCTCCTTTGACCTATACATTCAAACTTTCCAACCAAGTGGTGCCCACATCCTGGCCCAGACGGAAACAGCCTGTGACACAAATCAGCGCTAGTTCACCACCAGTGCCCAGCTCTTGACAGATCTCGAGGTCCTCCAACTCTCAAAAAGTCTCTACCTCACATCAATAGGTGATACCCATCACATACGCCGAGTTCAAGGGAGGCTAGCCTCCGTGCGATGCATGGGCGGACTGAAGGAATTCAGGATGGACGCCCGGTCCGGTTATGAGTTTCTTGCAGCCCGAGTGGAGCGCATTCTAGCGATTTTCGAATTGCTCAAAGAAGAAATGATTCCTCCCCTCTGATTTTCGGCACGCGTGACGACTGCGAACCAATACAGGATAAACCGGATCCAAGCAGACATGCTCAGGGAAGCGATGGTTCCACACAAAACGCAAAGGAGGCCGCCAATGATCGCGAGTGAAGCAGAGCAGAAGACTTTCCAGATCCCGCTCGCCGCAGAGAACCTCAGTGCGGAACGAATTGCCTACCTTGAAAGACTAGTCAGTAAGGCGAGGACCGCTGCTGCGGTGTTTAGCCAATTCACTCAAGAGGACGTCGATCGCATTGTCAAACCGATGGTTCTGGCTGGATTGGAACAGGCTCAATATCTGGCCCGGCTGGCGATCGAGGAAACCAAGATCGGGGTGATGGAAGACAAGGTCATAAAGAACATGGTTGCGACGGAGTTCACGTATGACTACGTCAAGGACAAGCGTACCGTTGGCATCATTCGTGAGTTTCCTGACCGCAATCTGGTGGAGATGGCCGAACCGATCGGAGTCATCTTGTCGCTCACCCCGATTACCAACCCTACTTCGACGGTCCTTTTCAAATGCATCATGGCCATCAAGACGCGCAACGCGGTCATTTTCAGCCCGCACCCAAACGCTTGGCGCTGCTGCTCGGAGGCCGTACGAATCATGAGCGAGACAGCGGTGAAACACGGCGCGCCTGAAGGGGTTTTTTCCTGCCTCGAATCGCACACGCTGCACGACAACTCCTACCTGATGAAGCACAAAGACGTGGGGCTGATTGACGTCACGGGCGGGCAGGGTGCGGTCAGAGCCGCTTATAGCTCGGGCAAGCCCGCGTTGGGCGTGGGCGCGGGCAATACGGCAGTGTACTTGGAAAAAACGGCGGACCTGAATACCGCGGTCGTCGATATCATCATTTCAAAGACCTTCGATAACGGGACCATCTGCGCCTCCGAGCAGACGGTAGTGATTGATGATGAGATTTATGACCTCACGCTTCGGAAATTTTCGGAATTGGGCGCGCACATCTGCAATGAAGAAGAAACCAAAGTGCTGGAACACACGGTGATGGATCCTAAAACCGGATATATGCAGCCCCTGGCCATCGGCCAGAAGGCCACGGATATCGCGCGTTTTGTGGGTCTTTCGGTAAAACCAGACACCAAACTCCTGATAACTCCGATTCACGGCGTCGGGCGCGAACATCCCCTGTCTCTGGAGAAGCTGTTTCCAGTGCTCGCGGTTTATCGCGCGGGTTCCGTCGATGAGGCGCTGAAGGTCTGCGTGGATGTGAACCATGCGGGAGGGCTTGGACACACGGCGGTCATTTTCTCGCGCAACGAGGAGATTATTCGGAAGTTCAGCGAGGTGATGAACGCGGGGCGGATTATCGTGAATTCGCCGGGCTCCATCGGAGCCCTGGGCGCCGTTTACAACGATCTGGTCCCCACCTTCTCTTTCGGATGCGGCACCGGTGGGGGCAACAGCACCACCGATAATATAAACGTCTTCCACTACCTTAATATCAAGCGCGTCGCGCGAAGAACGCAGGCCCATATGTGGTTCCGCGTCCCCAACCAGATTTACTTCAACATGAACGCGATAGAAAACGTGCGGCAGTTCCCATCACAGTCAACCGTCATCGTTACCAGTCCGGCTTTGGAGCACATTGGTCACGTCGATATCGTCCGGCGTCACATTTCCCCGGAGACTTACGTTCATGTCCTGGTCATTCCCGATGCCGAGCCCGAGATCAAGGTCGTTCTGCATGGAGTGGAGACGCTCGATTTCTACAAAGCCGATCAAATCATCGCACTGGGTGGCGGGTCCGTGATCGATGCGGCCAAGATCATGAAACTGAAGTACGAGTCGCCAGAGGCGGATCTGGAGGAGCTGGCCGCGCCTTTTTTGGATCTGCGCAAGCGCGTGGTTCAATACCCGAACGGAAAAACTAATCGGCCGCGGCTGATTGCCATTCCCACCACCAGCGGCACGGGAAGTGAAGTCACTCCGTTTGCGGTCTTGACGGACAAAGCGCGCGGCCGCAAGGTGACACTCGCCGATTACTCGCTCAGTCCGGACGTGGCTATCGTCGACCCGCAGTTTGTCCTATCCATGCCCAAGGTCCTTACCGCCGACACCGGCATCGACTGCCTGACCCACGCGCTGGAAGCTGGCGTTTCGAATTACGCTTCGTCCTACACGGACTCCAACGCCATGCAAGCAATTCGCTTGGTGTTCAAGTATCTGCCCATCGCGTATGAGAATCCCCGCAATGAAGAGGCGCGATGCATGATGCACAATGCCGCCTGCATTGCGGCTCTCGCGTTTTCCAATGCATCGGTGGGAGTGAATCACGCGCTGGCACATGCCTTCGGCGCGCGCTTCGGCATCGCGCACGGCCGGGCCAACGCCTTCATGTTGCCGCACGTCCTGGCGTATAACGCCGCCGTGCCCACCAAGTTCATGCCGTCGCCTTACCAGCAGGGGTATGTGGCACACAAGAAGTACGCTACGGTTGCGGATTTGCTGGGGCTGGGCGGCCATACGGTTGAAGAAAAGGTGAAGAAGCTGATTGGGGCGACGGAAAATTTGTTGGATCAACTCGCGTTTCCGCGCTCGATCGCGGAGTTGGGGATCTCCCCGGAGGAATTTGAGCGGGCGGTGCCCGAAATGGCAAAGAATGCCTTTGACGATCCGTCCTGGCGGTCAAACCCTCGGATGCCGCTGATGAGCGAACTGGTCGAGCTGTTTTGGAAAGCTTATTACGGGCGAGGTCTGGCAAAGGTAGCTGGTGCATTGCAGTAAGAAACTGCATAACGAATGGCGGTGTTTATGGGAATGATTTCCGTGCTGCTCAAGATGGACGAAAAGCGCGTCGTTCCGGGTCTGCAAGAGGCCAGGGAGAAGCTGGACGGCACCACGGGCGAGATGGTTTTAGATTTCTCTTTCGTGGGCCGAATTGATTCGAGTGCGCTGCGGGCGATGGAAGAGCTTGTGGGCGTAGCCGAGGACAAAGGTGTCGAGGTCGTGTTGTGCGGAGTGGGCGTTGCTGTCTACAAAGTGCTTAAGCTGGCGAAGCTGGCATCGCGATTTTCTTTCACTAACTGAGTGGCGTCACCTGTTTGAACGAGGTCGCGAAGTGGAGGGGAAAATGTCTGAAGCAGTCTTTCAGCACGTTGTGGTTTCAGGGAGGAACTTTGAAAGGTCAGCGGTTGTTCTGGACAGCATATGCTTCGAGAACTGTTCCTTTAAGGACTGTGAAGTGTTCTACAGCGGTGGGCCCACAGAAGCACGGTCTTGCCGGTTCGAGAATATCCATTGGCATTTCCAAGGCGCGGCCGCACTGACCGTTGAAACTATGCAGAAGCTAGGGTGGACGGTAAAGCCTCCGGAGTTTGAGAGGTGGAATTGACTTCTGGCGATGGCCTGAGGACGCTCACAACCAGATTTAGCTATATATGTACTCCCGGTAGCGGCCATCCGAGGCCCATTCCAAATGCTAACCGATTGGTCTGTCCACGCCTGCTGTCGTCCACATGCCTGATAAGCGGGTTACCCGACATATTCGTTCTGGTACCCTTACCGCACCCTGAACCACACTCTGGAATATGCCGCGGTACTGGAAAGAACCGTATACGGGTGTCCGATACGGTGATTCTCCGCTCGACACCTTGCCAGCTCGGGTTTGGTCATTCAGGAATTAATTTGTGTGAGCGTGTGCTCCTTCACGTTCAAATTCTATAGTGGTAATGAAATTCAGGAATACAGTGCATTTTTTGAGAAAAAAACTCACCCGAGCAGCATGCTTCCTATCCCGGCAGGGTCTGATAGCTTTTTCCGATGGCACTCGCAACGATGGTATGAGCGGTTGCGGATGTACCTTCAAGAGAAAAGCAAGCGTGTCAAGGTGCTAAAGGCATTGCGAAAAGCTCTCGCGCAGTCCGAGGCCGGAAAATTTGTGAGACGAGTTGCGCTCCGCAATTCAAGTGCCTGGTAAGTCGTGCCAGCTCAACCGGTCGACGCAACACCATCCATTGCATTGATTCGACAGCGTTTCCCCGGCTGGAGTGATCTGTTTGGCTCTTCTCGGTCAAAACCTAGCCAGGGTAGTGTTCCGGCTGATCTAACCCTGGAGAGGGATTGGCTTTTGTTTTCAATGCAAGTCGGGTGCGACTTGAGTGTTGCGTCGACCTATTGAGACCACCGCCGTTACCGGAAAAGTAGATCTGGATACGAAGACACGGCGGCAGGCGTCCAGTCATGGAAACAGTGGTCGAGGATCAGAACTTCGGTTCAACTCTGGTCCTACTCATCTCTCAACGAGCCGCGGCCTGCTTGGTTGCTTCGGCCTCCGTTGTAGCGCTGATAGGCTTGGCCGTAATTTCGAGACCATTCTTGTTCATATCGAATCTCTGCTTCCGGTCTATGCCTTTGACAAACTCCCGTGTTGCTTTACCGACCGCGCCTGGAAGGCTCGACGCTTCCACTTTGACCATCGATTCCGCTGTATCTTCATTTCGATCTCGATAGCGAAATTGCACCTCAAACGTTTTCATGCTCCAACCTCCCTTTTTGTGACGACGTAAACAGAAATCGGTTTGCGCGCTCCAAGGCATAGCCCGGTCTTAGAATTGACCTTTAGCTCACACGATGTTTTCGACTCGAAGCTCTCTTTTTGGAGCTCCTTGTTTTCAGGTTCTTGATCTCAGCCTTAAGCTTCTCGTTTTCTTTGGTCAACATGTCACGCGCAGCTGTCATTGCTTCGAGATCGTTTCCCACCTGGCCGTTCTCTTTCTGAAGTTCTGCCACCTGGGCTTTCAATTGTTCGTTCTCTTGTAGAGTTTTTGCATCTTTGCAGCCGGTCACTGGCAAACTCAGCGCTGCTGCCAGAACAAGTAGCGCCCAAGTATTTTTGCAGGTCATACGTCACCTTTGGTTGACGAGATTCTGAATTGCGACTGGAACAACCGAAAGCGGGTGAGGGGGGAAACAACCGCTGGCAGCTGCCAGCGTAATGGAGTTTCTTGGGTCGCGCAAGCTCGATAGACCCGGTCACGAAAGAGCCGAAATTGACTCCCGGGCAGATGTCCGGTAACCCGACATACAGGCAAGTGGACTCAGAAGTCGCGACTTCCAACAACGACCCTGTGGCTCGGAATGACTTCCCGTTAGCCCGTCATTCGCAAAGAATTGGGTACGACACCGAGTCGAATCAAAGGCAATTTCCCCCAACGGGACTTCTGGACAGCTTCAGTTGCCCCACCTGAACCTCGAGGGAGAGCATCTTCACAAGAGTCTGTCAGTCGCTGCCAGCGGACGCGAGGGCTTCTGGCAGGGATTGGGCTTGCACGGAATTCGCCAGGCGGAGCGATCAGGAATGACGGGCACTGTTGCGGACCGGAACTTAATCTATGGGTATGGTCCTATCATTCGCCGGCAGTGACGCGCGATCAGTTGCTCTTCCTGAGCGGGGACGATTTTGATCTTGTTAGGCGTGAGGCCGAGCAAATCGAGGCCATCTGTAGCTGCGGAACGAATGTAATCACTGTGCTCCCCGATGCCGCCAGTGAAGACGAGCAGGTCCACACCACCGAGAAGAGCAATGTATGCGCCGATTGCCTTGCGTACGGAGACGGCAAAGACATTCAGCGCAAGCGCGGCTTTTGGATCGTTCGAGCGTGAGCGTTCCTCGAGCGTCTTTACATCGCTTACGCCGCAAGAAAGAGCGAAGAGGCCGCTCTGATGATTGATCAGCTCTTCGACTTTGTTAGCGTCTAGTTTCTCCGCGCGCAAGAGATAGAGAATGACGCCAGGATCAAGATCTCCGGAGCGAGTGCCCATAGGAATTCCCCCGGTGGGGGTAAGGCCCATGGTGGTGTCGATCGATACCCCATTGCGAAGAGCGCAGAGACTTGCTCCGTTGCCAAGATGCGCGAAGATGGCTCGACCAGGAAGCCGCGAGCCGAAATGATGTACGAGTGATTCGTAAGACAGACCATGGAAACCGTAGCGTCGAACACCCACGTCAAAGTAGCGCTGCGGGAGCGGCAAATGCGATGCCACTTCCGGCATGGTGCGGTGAAACGCATCATCAAAACAGGCGAACTGCGCCGCCGAAGGAAACATCGATTGCGCAGAAGCGATGAGCGACAGGGCCTGAGGAATGTGCACCGGGGCGAAGTGCGTGGCGGCGCGAAGCTCCTCGACAACCTGCGGTGTGATGGGTTGATGCGCGACGAGATTGGGTCCCCCATGTACCACACGATGGCCTACGGCAACTGGTGAACTTTGAATATGTTCGCGGAGGGCCTCAGCCACAATGGCGAGGGCTTGCCCTTGCGATTCGTGGATGCTTTCACGTTGTACGAGAGTTTTCCCGCCGGAAGAGCGGATGTGCAGTGTGCCATTGCTAGATCCAATGCCATCGG
This sequence comes from uncultured Acidobacteriota bacterium, assembly GCA_963718785.1. Classification (GTDB taxonomy): domain Bacteria; phylum Acidobacteriota; class Terriglobia; order Acidiferrales; family UBA7541; genus Acidiferrum. The sequence continues at coordinate 719,534 of CAVQZW010000003.1, forward strand.
CGCTACCTGTCAGCAGGGCCTCTTCGTCGCTTGCTCCGCGGTAATACATGCCGAACTTCAGCGAAGAAGAGCCGCTGTTAAGCACGAAGATGAGATCGTCTTCTCGGGATCGTGTCTCCCCCATGTTTACCCTGGCCATTTCCAGTTGCGAAAGTCTTCTTTATCGATGCCTTCGGTGTGGGCATAGTTGATGGAGTCGATGATTTGGCCCTTTAGCCATTCTTTGACGTGTGCGCCCACAGCGCTTAAACGCCCAACACGGTCGATCACGTCGATAGCCAGATTGAAACGATCCACTTGATTGATGATGGCAAGTTCAAGCGGTGTGTTGATGTTGCCCTTCTCTTTATACCCGCGCACATGGATGTTCTCATGATTCTTGCGGCGGTAGCTGAGCTTGTGGATCAGCGAGGCGTAAGAGTGGAAGTTGAAGATGACCGGTTTATCGATTGTGAAGAGCGAATCGAAGTCGCGGTCAGAAAGTCCGTGCGGATGTTCCGTGTCTGGCATCAGGCGGAATAGATCGACGACGTTGACGAAGCGTATCTTCAAATCGGAGAAGTGCTCCTTGAGAATCGCGATTGCTGCCAGTGACTCCATCGTTGCAATATCGCCGGCACAAGCCATCACCACGTCGGGTTCCTTGCCGTCGTCCGTGGAAGCCCAGTCCCAGATACCGATACCCTTCGTACAGTGCGTTACCGCATCCTCCATGTTGAGGTACTGCAAGTGATCCTGCTTGTCAGCGACAATGACGTTGACGTAATCCCGCGAACGCAGGCAGTGATCCGCCACACTCAGCAAGCAGTTAGCATCGGGCGGCAAATAGATACGAACCACATCGGCGCTTTTGTTGGTGACCACGTCAAGGAATCCAGGGTCTTGATGAGTGAAGCCGTTGTGATCCTGTCTCCACACAAGGGACGTGATGAGAATATTGATGGAAGGCACCGGAGCGCGCCAGCCCAGCTCCTTTTTCGACTTCTCCAGCCATTTGGCGTGCTGGTTGAACATCGAATCGATCACATGGACGAAAGCTTCATAAGTGGAAAAGAAACCGTGGCGGCCCGTGAGAACGTAACCTTCGAACCAGCCCTCAAGCGTGTGCTCGCTGAGCATCTCCATAACACGCCCAGAGGCGTCAAGCTCGCCGCCGTCTGCATCCTCCGGCTTGCATTCGGCAAGCCAGGTCTTCTTCGAAGCATTATAGATCGCAGTGAGTTTGTTAGAGGCCGTCTCATCGGGACCGAAGACGCGGAAGGAATTCATATTACGGCGCATAACCTCGGCAAGATAGTGTGCAAGCACGTCGGTTGGTGGCGCATACACTGCACCGGGAGCCTTCAATTTGACCGCATAGTTGCGGAAGTCCGGCAGATCAAGCTCTTTGCGTAGAAGACCGCCATTGGCATGGGGATTGGCCGAAATGCGCCGCGTGCCAATCGGCGCAAGTTCCTGTAATTCGGGAATGAGCGTTCCATTCGCGTCAAAAAGCTCTTCGGGCTTGTAGCTGAGCATCCAGTCTTCCACTATTTTAAGGCTGTGCGTATTCGTAACTGGATCCAGCACCGGAACTTGATGAGCGCGCCAAAAATCTTCGACCTTGTGGCCGTCCACCTCTTTCGGCCCACTCCATCCCTTAGGCGAACGAAGCACGATCATGGGCCAGCGTGGACGCGTAGTGTCCCCCGTTGACCGGGCGTGATTCTGAAGCGAACGAATATCGAGGATGCACTGCTCAAGAGTTGCTGCCATTTGCTGATGCATCACGAGCGGATCATGGCCTTCGACGAAGTAAGGTTTGTGCCCGTATCCGGTAAGCAGTGCTTCCAGTTCCCCCCTAGGGATGCGGGCGAGGATAGTAGGATTTGCGATCTTGTAGCCGTTGAGGTGGAGCACTGGCAACACGGCGCCATCGCGAATCGGATTCAGGAATTTGTTGGAATGCCAAGAGGCCGCAAGTGGACCGGTCTCTGCCTCGCCGTCGCCAACTGCGACTGTAACGATGAGTTCTGGATTATCAAACGCTGCTCCGTATCCGTGCGAGAGGGAGTATCCAAGTTCACCGCCTTCGTGAATCGAACCCGGCGTTTCCGGAGTGCAGTGCGAACCTATTCCTCCGGGGAACGAGAACTGCCGGAAGAATTTGAGCATGCCAGCTTCGTCGCGGCTCTTGTCTGGATAAATCTCAGAGTAGTGGCCTTCGAGATAGCAGTTGGCCAGCGTTGCGGGCGCGCCATGGCCAGGGCCGGAGATATAGAGGACATTTAGGTCGTACTTCTTGATGAGCCGATTCAGATGGATCCAGATGAAGGATTGGCCGGGGTCAGATCCCCAGTGCCCCAGAAGACGGTTCTTGATGTGCTCCGGCTTAAGCGGTTCTCGCAGAAGGGGGTTTGCGCGCAGATAGATCATCCCCGCCGAGAGATAGTTGCAAGCTCGCCAGTAGGCATCCATCTTCCTTAGTTCTTCGTGCGAGAGTGGCATCAGAATTTCTGTTGTGCTAGACAAGGCGGTTCTCCGGCAATTCAAAGCACGCTGTGGAAGACAGCATCGCGCCTACCGATGCTCCTCCCTAGAGCCTAAACTCTTCTGTCTAAGAAAACACCTGTGGTAACAGAACTTTAATCGCGCCTAATTGTCCCGAGTGAGCTGGCGGACTCGCAATTCGGTTGCATGGTCGATTCTCGCTGAGCCCTACTGACCTTTCGTCATGAGTGTCTCCCTGAATCGCCACTAAAATGTGCTTGAAGGAGCCAAACTTACATATGAAGAGCCCAGAGAAATCTGGTCTCTTCCTTTTTGCAGGTGGAGGGATGCGACGCGGACGAAATGAGGAAGTTCGTGTCTTTCCGATCTCTGACGCAAACATAATTGGATCCGTAAAGAGTAGGGGACAGAACTTGGACTGCCGAAGTGCAAAATAGCCCGTCCATTTCTTCCCATTTGCGGCGGTGAACATTGCGGGTATTCCGTCCTCGCCGCCAGTCTCAGCGTAGTCTGACGAGCTCCAAGCACTGACCAGAAAGGGGGCCATGGGAATGTAGAGACGATGTTCTGGGCGGATTGTCGGCAACACGGGAACTATCCAGAAGTCGCGTCTGGGAAGTAATCGAAGCAAAACCGTCAAGGCACTTGGACGATAAACGCCGTAACCATCCAAGTGAAGCATTACTTCACATGATTGCATAACAGTGTCGGCTCCTCGACCCGAGTAGACTTGGTTGTCTGACGACCAAAGACTCGGGAGAAAGGAGCCGAACATGATGATTATAGGCGTAGATTACCACCCGAGTTTTCAGCAGATTTGTTTTTTTATTGAAGAAACCGGTGAGTGTGGAGAACGGCGACTGAACCATGAAGATGGGGACGCCGAGCGATTCTATCGGGAGCTGAAGCAAAAAGGAATCAGCGTGCGTGTAGGGATGGAGGCTACCGGCTATTCGCGCTGGTTCGAGCGACTGCTGGCGGAGCTAGGTTTCGAGGCGTGGATCGGCGATCCAGCGGAGATCAGGACCAGGCGAGCGAAGAAGCAAAAGACGGACAGCAAGGATGCCCAGCTCCTGCAGCAGTTGATGCTGGAGGATCGTTTTCCACGAATCTGGATGCCGAGCCCGGAAAATCGTGATCTGCGGCAACTGCTTTGGCATCGGCATCGACTGGTGCAGATGCGCACACGGATCATGAATCAGCTGCAGGCTCTGGCCATGAACGAGAACAAGTGCTGGAAGAAAAAGCTGTGGAGCGAACGAGGGCGAGCAGAACTAGAAAAGCTCTCGTTGGCTCCCTGGGCTAGTCGGCGTCGGCGAGAGTTATTGGAATTGTTGGACCGCATGAATCCGACTATCGAGGAATTAACCGCAGCCGTCGAGGAAGAAGTTAGGAAACGACCCGAAGCCTTGCGGTTGATGACGCATCCAGGCGTAGGCCCACTCACGGCACTCGCCTATGTGCTGATCATCGGAACGCCAACGCGGTTTGCCTGTGCCAAGCAGGTCGGCAGCTATGTGGGGTTAATTCCAACCGAGGACTCCAGTGGCGGCAAACAACGGTTGGGACACATTAGCAAGCAAGGCAGTTCTTTGTTGCGTTTCTTGCTGGTGGAGGCCGCACAGGCGGCCGTACGTTGTAATGCGGACTGGCGCCGTCGCTATCGGAACCTGGCCATGCGTAGGCAGAGGAACATTGCGAAAGTAGCCATGGGACGCAGGCTGGGAGTTTGCTTGTACTGGATGTGGCGAAGAGGATGGGAATATCCGCAGTTGGTAAAATTCGGTTCGCACGCGGGAGAGCTCGGTACCGGAGATGGTGTGCGGTAGAACGTCGTGCACTTGAATGGGCATCCCGCTCCCTGCAAAGGGAGTTTGCATAAGTAATCGTGGTCGAAGTATTGATCGAAGAGATGTATGGGTCGGACTGAAACCCACCGAAAGATTACGAGCGAGCTTTGGTCGTCGATGCCGGGAAGAATGAACACGCAAGAAAACGAAAGAGAAAAACTCTTTTAAGTGAAAAGAAAGAAGTGTGCTTAAAAAGAGTTTGACAGGGCCGACACTGTTAGAGATCTCCGGTAATGCGACGCAATATAAAAGGGCGCCCCTTTTGGTGTAGGTTTTGGGTGCTTGCCTCAATCCCTACGGAAAGGAACGCCCTCAATGGATAGCAAAAAGTATATCGGTATGGATGTGCACAAGGAAAGTATTTCGATTGCGGTGATGAATGGTGCTGGAAAGATCGTGATGGAAAGCTTGATCGAGACAAAAGCGAGCATGATTCTGCAGTTTATCGATGGACTGCGCGGAGACTTGCAGGTCACGTTTGAAGAAGGAACCTCGGCCGCTTGGTTGTACGACTTGCTGAAACCGCACGTGACGAAAGTGGTGGTGTGCGATCCGCGAAAGAATGCCTCCATGCGGGAAGGCAACCAGAATGACAAGATCGACGCCCGCCGGTTGGCCGAGCTGCTGCGCCTCAATCATCTCAGCCCGGTCTATCACGGGGAACACGGCCTACGAAGTCTGAAGGAACTGGTGCGCAGTTATCTCACCATCACCAAGGATCTCGGGCGGGTCATGTCACGGGTGAAGGCCATCTATCGCAGCTGGGCCATTCCTTGTACCGGCAAGCAGGTCTATGCACCGCGCCATCGTGCCGAGTGGCTCGGGAAGATCGGCGAACCGGGAGTGCGCCGGCGGGCGGAGTTTTACTACCAACAACTCGATGCGCTGCGGACGGTGCGTCAGCAAGTGCGGCGGGAGCTGCTGGCGGAGGGCAAGAAACACCAGGCCTGGAAACGGCTCTGCCAGATTCCTTCGATCGGTCCGATCCGCTCAGCCGTACTGCTTGGCATTCTGCAGACTCCGCACCGTTTCCGCACCAAGAGGCAGCTATGGACTTACAGTGGATTTGGCATCGAGACACAAAGCAGCGCCGATCACCGTAGAGTCGATGGACAGCTGCAACGAGCGAAGAAACAAAGCTCCATTCGTGGACTGAACCGCAACTGCAATCACGACCTGAAGAATGTGTTTAAGGGCGCGGCGATCGTGGCCTCGAGCAAACCCGGTCCCTTTCAAGAGTTCTACGCAGCGTTGCTGATCAAGGGCATCAGGCCGGAGATGGCACGTCTGACCCTGGCCAGGAAGATTGCCACCATCGTTCTGATCGTGTGGAAGAGAGGAGGGTGCTTCGACGCCCAACATCTGAAACCACAAACAGCTTGAGTGTCTCTGATCGAGTCCGCTCCATCTCTGGGGATTTCTCTGGTGGTGGCCGTTGGGTTCTCGAGACACTCTGGTTCGAGAGCGAGTCTCAGCTGGTTAGTTAGGCGCTGTGTGCCTCGGGCACCCAGTCTCATACCCGACCCTAGGCCCTCTCGGATAACCAGAAAAAGCTATGGGCCACGAGTCCCAAATAGAACTATGGTCGCCAAATTTGACCACGTTCTGCTTTGCTGGTTTCGGAACTGAAAGGCTTCGTCGCGAAGAAGCGATGAAAACCGCTGACAGTGAAAACCAAAACCGCGGGGTCGCATGGCCCCGAAACCGAGCATATGGAGCGGTAGGTCAGAACCAATCTCGCTCGATCGAGTGGGCTGAGAAGCAAGAAAAATTCCGGCCGAAGGAGATGTGTTTTTTCTTGACTCCTCCCTTTATAGAACTAACCAGGCGGGTGGAATTCAATCGATAAATATAAGCGCGTTTATCGAGAGCAATCCGCCAACCCGGAGGCATTACTCCGATTTGCGCGTCATCCGTCCGCAATCTAGCCGAACGGCAATGGAACACTTGCCAGAACGGGACGGCTCGATCTTAGCCAAATTTATTACAACCTTCTGCGAAAGTTAATGTTGTTTCCGATACTCAATACTGCGAATCCATTCGGCTGCGGCGCGTCGCGCTAATTTGTCTATCGGGGAGGCTTCGACCACGGCGGCTGAAAGAGAGCCGGAATATCAGCTACGGTCTTGGCGTCCGGCGGCTTGGCCCAGATGGAACTATGGCAAAGTATCGTATTCTTACCTTTTCTTACCTTACCGAAAACACTAGGCGCTCCAGGCGCAGCGGTAATGAATCGAGGGATCCGATGCTCACACGACGAAAATTCCTTGCCACCGCAGCCTGCACCGTGGCTGCCGCACGTCTTCAAGTGCACGGTCAAAGCAAGATCCTGGTTGCCCTCGCCATTCACAGTGAAGCGACTGGCCCTCATATGCCCGTTGACTTTGTCGGCCTGTCTTACGAGGTACAGCAACTCGCGGACCCGACTTTCTTTTCGGCGCAGAACAGCGGTCTGATTCGCGAGTTCAAAGCGCTTTCGTCAACTGGTGTTCTGCGCCTGGGAGGCAACACCAGCGAGTTCGCTTACTGGAAACCTGCGCCTGATTCTCCCGAGCCAGAGCATCCTCAAGTCCGGGAGGCTGAGGGCGAGCCGAAAGCCCACTACTACGCGGTGACGGTCGAGGCAGTCAGGAACCTGGAGGAGTTCCTCCAAGCCACTGGGTGGACCTGCCTGTACGGCATCGGGATGGGCACGAATACACCGGCACGCGCTGCGGAGGAAGCGGCCTTTGTAGCCGAGACGCTAGGCAACCGCCTGCAGTATTTTCAGGTCGGAAACGAAGCGGATCTATTTGCCAGGCACCTGCGCGATCCGAAGACATGGTCGGCCAGGATGTACCTGGAAGAATGGCTCACGTTGGCGCGCGCTATCGCAGCTCGAGTGCCTGCGGCCAGGTTCGGCATGCCTGATGTTGTCGGTGCCGTGTCATGGCTGGTCGAGATTGCTGATCGGTGGACCTCCATCCAGGCCCCGCCCCAGGTGACGACCCTGAGTCATCACTATTACTTTGGCGGACCGGCGACGAACCCGGACGTCAACATTCCGAACCTGCTGAAACCGGCGACGATGCAAAGGGTGGAGAGAACAGCGAATATGGCAACGGCAGCAGCCAGCAAGATCGGTGCGCGCGTACGCATGACGGAAGGTAACACGTGCTATCGCGGAGGCAAGCCGGGTGTCTCCGACGTATTTGCCGCTGCGCTTTGGTCAGCCGACTATTCGCTGCTGCTGGCCAGTAACGACTACTCAGGCGTCAATCTGCACGGTGGTACCGGCAAATCCGTGGCCAATTCCGTAGGCGGATCTCTTCCCGGCGACGCGCTTCTCGAAGCGAAGGGCGAAACTCCCGAACAGATTGCCGCGCACCCGCATCCTTTCTATACACCGATTGCGACGTTTGGCTCAGAGTATCTCCTGGAGCCGGTTGCGTATGGGCTCAAGTTTGCAGGCTCGTTTAGCGGCGGAACACTGTTGAAAACCGAGTTCTCGACAAAGCTGCAGGATGCGGGAGTCAATGCAACTGCCTACGCCGCGAAACTGCCCAGCGGCCGGACATCGGTGATCCTTCTGAACAAGGACGCGATAGCGGACCTTGAGGTGGAAATCGATTTCGGTCGCGGCGTCAACGGATCGGTCGAAACCGAAATATTGCACGCGCCAGCACTAGAAAGCCGCGAAGCGCACATCACAACCTTAACGAAAACCGACTCTCTCAAACAGGGCAAGTGCTCCGTCACTGTTCCCCACGCAACAGGATTACGCCTGACGCTGACTTGAGACGCTGGCACATCCTATTCATCTGTGGGCCTGCTTGAATTCGAAGTAAGCGAGGTTCATGTTGCCGCGGATCAGTATGTGTACGGTGAGAACGCTTTTCCCTTTGTTGAGGCGAACCTTGAAAAGTTGCGACGCCAGATTCCAGTGGTGCCACTGACGCCAGGCCAGCGAGTCTGCAGGATAACGCAGTTACCGGGTGCGCCGTGAAAAAGGCGGTGGTCCACAGCGGGGGTAAACCCGCCCGGGAACTGGTTCGCTCCACCCGGTAGCAATCAGAGCAGCAGTGGAGGCAACGAGACTGCTGAAGCCTCTGGTGCAGAGGGTCGCGAAGGCGACCTGGCGAGCATGCAGGCCGTAACGTGAGTAAACGCTGAGCAGGCCTCGAAAAGCGTAATGCAGGAGCCGACCCGTCCCGGTTCGAGGGAAGGCCGAAGTTGGTGGAATGGTACGAGCGAACAAATTCCATCAAACCTGCCGGGGTATTGGCGACGGCATGCAGGCAAAGGGGACCATGCGCAACACGGGAAGTCCCAGCGGTGATGGCAGGATGAATCAACTGGCAGCTCGTGAGAGAAAGGCCGGGCCGACTGGGATGGCGGAGAGGCTCGCAGTACCGACGAAACCGGGTAATTCCGGTGGAGGGAAGGGGCCTCAGTTGAAAGGAAACGCAAGAAGCAGCAAAGGACCGAGGGATTGGCGATGAGCCTAACAACTCCACTAAGTGTTCAGAAGTTGCAGACGGCGTTGCACGACAAAGCGAAGGGATCGCCCAGATTTCGCTTCTATGCCGTGTACGACAAGGTGTATCGAGAAGATGTTCTGGCATTCGCTTACGAATGTTGCAAAGCCAACGGCGGAGCAGCAGGAGTAGATGGCCAGACCTTTGAGGACATTGAAGAGTACGGGGTGAAGAAGTGGTTGGACGAACTGACGCAAGAGCTGAGAAGTAGAACGTATCAACCGCAGCCTGTACGGCGGGTGTGGATACCCAAGCCGGACGGGAAACAGAGACCGTTAGGAGTGCCTGCGATCAAAGATCGCGTGGCACAGACGGCGGCAGTTTTGGTGCTCGAACCGATTTTCGAGACCGACCTGCAGCCGGAGCAATATGCCTATCGGCCAGAGCGCAGCGCGTTGGATGCCGTGAGGCATGTCCACAAGCTGCTCAACACCGGCCATGAACAAATTGTAGACGCGGATTTAAGCGGCTACTTCGATAGCATTCCCCACGCAGACCTGATGAAGTCGGTGGCTCGACGGATTGTCGACGGAGCGATGCTGCATCTGATCAAGATGTGGTTGGAAGCTCCGGTCGAAGAAACTGACGAGAAAGGGAATAAGCATCAGAGTACGCGCAATCGGGAAGAGGGAAGAGGAACTCCGCAAGGAGCTCCGATCAGCCCGTTGCTCAGCAACTTGTACATGCGTCGTTTCGTGCTGGGATGGAAGAAGCTCGGGCACGAGAAGCGTCTTGCTGCACACATCGTTAACTATGCGGATGATCTGGTGATCTGCTGCCGCGGCCGAGCGGAAGAAGCGCTGGTCATGATGCGGAACATCATGTCGAAGCTGAAGTTGACGGTGAATGAAACGAAGACGCGGGTCTGTACACTGCCGGAAGAGAAGTTCGACTTTCTTGGGTACACGTTCGGACGTTGCTACTCATCGAAAACGGGACGTGCGTACCTCGGCACGACTCCCTCGAAGAAGCGGGTGATGCGCATCTGCGAGGCGATTAGTGAAATGACCGGGCGAGATCAAACTCAGCTGGATCAAGAGATAGTGGTAGCAAAGCTCAATCGCATGATGATTGGGTGGGCCAACTACTTCTGTCTAGGACCAGTCAGCACGGCCTATCAGGCGGTGGATCAACACGCACGAAATAGGCTGCTTCAGTGGTTGTGTGCCAAGCACAAGCTGGTATGGCCGGCGGCAAAACGGTTTCCGGAGACATCCCTGCACACAGTGCTCGGCCTCGTCTGCCTTAGCAAGCGGACGAGCAATCTCCCGTGGGCGACATCGTGACACTTTCTCCGAGAGCCGGATGCGGGAAATCCGCAAGTCCGGTTCGATGAGCGGGGTGTGAAAACGGAAGCATGGTTCAGCTATTGAGGCACCGACAGACGAAAGAGTCGGAAACGGATAGGCTGCACCTAAACCACCGCGTCACACCTCGACTCCACAGACGTGAAATTGGGCATCGGGAGATGGGTCGGTTCCGTTTCGAAATTGAGTCACGGTTGAAACTGGACTAGGGTCGCAAGAGGCCGCTTGCGCAGCGTTTCTTTTATCAGCCCTTGCCACGGTCAGTAAAGCGGAAGAACAGCGACTGTTTCGCGACGGGCGCCGCCAGTTCGTTAAGCGCTACCATCTGGGAATGAGAAAGCGGTGTAAAGTCGCGCGCGATCTGTACGTTCTCCTCAAGTTGTTGAATATTGTCGCAACCGATGATCACGGTGCTGACTGGGTGCGTGAGAGTGAAGTGCATCGCCTCGCGCATATTCATCACGCCTGAGCGCGTGGCAATCGCCGATCCCTCCCACGAATGCTGCTGTTGTTCGAGCGGAGGCGGAGTCCATGTCGAAAGCAATCTGCCGCGTGCCGGGACCTTCATGCCGATGATGCCCATTTGCTTTTCCACTACGAGCGGCAGCAATTGATCGGCGAAGCTGTGAATGTGCGCATCGGCCGCGTTCAGCGACATGAGGATTGTATCGAACGGGTGGCGGCCCACCGCGGCTATCAATGCTTCCGGGCGGTAGTGGCCCGTAACGCCCAGAAAGCGCACCACCTTCTGTTCCTGCATTTCGACTAGTGCCTGGATAGCTCCGCTCTTGCCAAAGATCGCATTCACGTCCTCAGGCAAGCCAATATCGTGCAACTGCCACAAGTCCACGTGATCGGTATTCAGCAGGGTGAGCGACTTTTCGATCATCCGCAGAGAACCCTCACGTGTGCGTTCTTTCGTCTTGGTTGCAAGAAAAGCATCCTGCCGCCGGGTCTTCATCACACGGCCCACGTATTGCTCACTCCAGCGCTCAGGACCGCCATAGATCGAAGATGTATCGATGTAGTTCACGCCCAAGTCGAGCGCACGCTCAATGATGGGTACCGCGATATCGAAGTTGTTGGCCTTTTCGAGCGCGGCCTGGCCCCCAAGGCTGAAAATCGCCACCTTGTAACCCGTCTTGCCGAGGTTGCGGGTGGGCATGGCGGCCTGCGTGTTGATATTGGCGGGGAGAGGTGGAAGCGCGGCGGCTGAAGGATGCGCGAACACGGAACCGTTGGATAGGAGCCCTGCGGCAACCGCACCACCTGTCTTGAGAAAGTTGCGACGGCCAGAGGAGGGGAGAGGTTGCTTCACGGTTTAATCTCCCAGGTTACATGAGCTTAGGATTCGATTTGTATCTTACCACGGCGCGGTCTCACGGTTCTCGACTCGCAATCGTGGCAGGCCATCATGTAATGCAGAACCTCGGCAAGGCCTGATAAACGCCGTTACCGGAGAAGTGGAAATGTTACAGTGCTGTGGTGACGAATCCTGACAAGTCTAACGGCTACGAAGATGTCGCGTCGGCGTTCATAGCCGGGCGCGGGCGGAACCATTCAGGCGTCGGAGCCTCGGTTGTGGCTGACTGGTCCCAGATGCTTCCAGACGGTGCAACAGTCCTCGACTTGGGATGTGGGAACGGAGTGCCGATTTCGGAAGCTTTGATTGAACGCAGGTTCAATGTGTACGGAGTCGACGCCTCAGCAAAAATGGTCGCAGCCTTCCGAGCCCGCTTTCCAACGGTTCCTGTTGAGTGTGCCGCTGTAGAGGATTCGGACTTCTTCCGTCGAGCTTTTGATGGTGTGGTCGCCTGGGGCCTTTTCTTTCTGCTGGACGTCGAAGTCCAACACAGATTGATCGCGAAAGTCGCCGCCGTCCTGCCAAGCGGTGGCAGATTGCTGTTCACTTCTCCGAGTCAAAGCTGTTCCTGGACGGATGCCATGACCGGGCGAACCTCTATCTCACTCGGCCTCGACGCCTACCGAAACGCACTGGAGGCCGAAGGCATGTCACTCGTCGGAACGCACCGCGATGACGGCGACAACCACTACTATTTTGCACACAAGACCTAGATGGCGCTCATCCGTTTTCTCGGGTCGGATGACGAGCGACTTGAAACTAATCCACATGATGTACGGTAACCGCGTTTACTAAATGGCAACTGAGTACCGACGGATGCTGCTACAATTCGCAGCCGCATCGGTGTAGAGTTTGCACGCATGAACACCTATCTCGACGGCCTTGCCCGCGATTTCCGCTACGCCCTCCGTACCCTCCGCAAGGATCGCCGCGTCGCATTGACCGCCATGGTTGCCCTGGCCCTCGGCATCGGCGCTTCCACCGTGGTCTTCAGCGTCGTCTACAACTCTATCTTTGAAGCATTGCCCTACAGAAACTTCCAAAGGCTCGTTGTTTTTGGGATTCGCAATCTCGCGAATGCCGGTGGATGGAAGGGACGGAACTTTTTCTCTCCGGCCGAGTTTCGCGGGTTTCGGGAACAGAATCATGTGTTCGAAGACATGATTGCTTATGAAGGCGTGCGCCTTCGGTTGGACGATGGCAAATCGATTCGCTATTGGCCCACCGGTGCGACAGTTTCCGGGAATACGTTTGAGTTCTTCGGTGTCGCTCCCTATCTGGGCCGCGCGCTTTCTGAGGAAGACACCAAACCAGATGCTCCTTATGTTTTCGTGATGAACTACCGGTTCTGGCAGAGTGAATTTGGCAGCGACCCGAAAATCCTCGTTACGAATTTCATTCTCGACGGAATGCCTAGTATTACTACGTCAAGTTCTTGACCTTTGGTTTTGCTGGTGCTACCGTCGCGAGCATGACGGATGCCCAAGTCGAGAAATGCCGAAGGCGCTTGGAACAATTCCTGAAGGATTTGTTGGAACCCATGGGCAGGAGCGAGCGAAGGCATTGGGGTGCGGTTTACATTCGTGGACTTTTGCTGAATGGGGAACGCAAGTCCATCGAGCCGCTTGCCGATCGCTCGGACGAAGGAAATGTACAAGCTCTACAGCAGTTCGTGGGACAAAGCCCGTGGGATTGGATTGTGCATAACGAAAACTCCATTCAGCGGTTTCCCGTCAAACGTCACATTGTTACTTCCCGATCGCCTTCTTAACTCAGCTTCCAGTTCCCTTCCGCATGTCGCTGATTTCAATGGCATTCGTCACCGATGGGATTTGCGGGATCCACAGTCATTCGCCAAAACTCCGGCCGACTAGCTTCGCTGCTGTAACATTGTTACGTCGATGATTTTGGCGAGGGACAGGAGGAAGCCTCTCGTCTTGGTCACTCCTAGAACCGTCGTGAACTGGCATCGAGCGGGATTTCGTTTGTATTGGACCTGGGTCTCCAGAATCAGCCAGGTAGGAGGACGGAGGCGTGTCAGCAAAGAGGTTCGCGCCTTGATCTTCCGTATGGTTGCTGAGAATCCAACCTGGGGAGCACCGCGCATTCACGGCGAACTGCTCAAGCTGGGTTTCGATCTCTCGGAAAGGAGTGTCTCGCGATGGATCCGGCGAGCCCCGAGAAATCCAGACCCGGCAAAGCGATGGCTGACGTTCCTCAGAAACCATCGCGAGGCCATTGCTGCGATGGACTTCTTCACCGTCCCAACGCTCACGCTTGGTGTTCTTTACTGCTTTTTCGTCATCGGCCACGACCGGCGTAAGATCCTGCACTTCAATGTGACGCGAAATCCCAATGCTCTTTGGGTTGTGCAGCAACTGCGAGAAGCATGGCCCTACAAAGTGCCGCACAGATTCTTGCTATTCGACCGAGACGCAAAGTTTGGCGCCGATGTAGTTTCGGCTGTGAAGGACATGGGAAGCGAGCCAATTCGCACGGCCTTTCGCAGTCCGTGGCAGAACGGTGTTGCGGAGCGCTGGGTGGGAAGTTGCAGACGCGACTTGCTGGACCACGTGATCATCCTGAATGAGCGCCATCTCAAACGGCTGATGTCTTGCTACGTGCGCTACTACCATGAGGACCGGACTCATCTTGGACTCGCGAAGGACACGCCAGCAGGCCGGCCTACAACAATTCGCTCTGAGCGTGAAAACAAGATTCAATCCTTTCCGAGACTCGGCGGGCTACACCATCGTTATGCGGCGGCGGCGTAGATTCAAGAGCCATTTTCTGATGACTAAACGCTTTTGTTTGTAACCCGGCCGAGGACGGTTCATGTCTTCTGCTAGCATCTTTCGGCGGTCGACGAACTAGTCTGCAATCCCAAACCGAAGAGCGGGCGCCAAACAGGAAGATATCCTTTTAATGCAGGACAAAACGATTTGGCGATGGACACCGTGGCTGCTGACCCATCATCGGCGGTGTTCCTCCCTGAAATGCTCAGTAGCACAACAGGGGATAGTCACGGCAAGCAAAATCAGTTCCAAAAAAACCGACTTTTTCAACAGACTCAGATGTTTTATGGCGGGTTCAACACCTACCACGCATCATGCCGTGGTGTTGAAGATCAGTTCGAGCGCGGATGAAGTGCGCGGATTCGAATGGGACCGAGTTGAACGATTATAAGGGGTTGGGCGGGGGCTAACTGATTTGATACGGCTGTGGAAACGCGTGGAAAAGTCAAAAACGAGGAAACGTCCCGTCTGTCCCCAGGCTTCCCCAGGCTTCCGGCCGTCTGTCCCCGGTTTCCCCGAGGAACGGAACGAGGCAGAAGTCATGAGTTCAGGAAGTTTTAGTGTCGTATGATCCCGTGCGCGGACGCGGGGCAGATCATCGCGGTTCGAGGAGAGACCGGACTAAACCGGCAATTGCAACGGAGGTGAGACCGGGACAGATCATGAGGGTCAGCCCGAACCCAAAAGGGCCACCGGCTTTTGATGCTGCGTCTAAAGCAGAATGGCTGCCCGAATGAAAGACCGTACCTATAAAAATGTCGGCACAGAAGGTGAACCCTCCCAAAAGAATCGAGCCACCGGCAAGTGCGAGCCATTGATTAGGATCGGAAAAGCGTTGGGCTAACTTTTCATGGTGCCAAAAGGCGAGTGCAGCGACGGTAAGCACAAAATAGACTAGGGTGCCCGAAACTACACGATCTCCGTCGTTAGGGTCCAGCCAACGAATTCCACAAATGACTTGGAGAGCGAGGATGGTAAGCCCAAGCACGTCGGCACCAATCAACATTCGCGTTGAGGTCCAATTTGCCATGCGTTTGTGTCTATTCTACACCGATGAGTTCTGAGGAAAGCATCCCATACCAAAGCGGCCAGAGCCCACCGTCATGCGAGCCTTCTGTCAGTCTAAGGCTTCTTGCTAGAAATATGCTCGACACTGATACGATGCGCGTTGGCTGTCGGCGAAATCGGCCACCGAGGCACCGGCCGTGGCTACAGTCCCCACAGTACCGAGTACTTTCACTCCGAAGAGTGCATTACCCTTGAGAGATGTACCAGCCTTAAAAATCCCTCTCCCAATCATATATTCGGGTTCGGCAGATCCTGCGATGCCTGTCATCCTCATGTTGGCCCGTCCCAAAGACTGCAAAGCTCCGCCGCCGCCGTACGCGAGCGCGGTTACGGTACCTTTGGTGACTACTGCCTCCTCAGTTGTCTTAACGAACGGACCCGGATCCCTTCCTAGGCTTCCGAGACTAAAGTTCTTAATGAACCAGTTGTTGTTAAACCCGCTTGAAACTTGGGCCTTGCAGACACGGTAGGCGGGTGGTCCTAAGATGTTATTCACAACTTGCCCGAATACGGCGTTTGCGAATGGAGTGAGTCCGTTATCAGTAGGAGAATCAAGTGGCGAGGAAAAGAGACCTGAAATAAGGCTGCCTGAGTCCTTGTTGATGCCAGTGTAACCCGTGACCACGCCTTGGCTGTCCCCGGTAGTCGATTCGAGACCAGTGATTGTTCCGTCTACGTATTGTCCGCTATTTGCCTTCTCCTCCGTCGAATTGTCACAGTCCCCGCGATCCAGGCCTTCAAAAACTCCCGTGTCGACATTAATATGAATGCAATCCAATCCTATCGGATCGACATTTGTTAGCGGGTTATCTAACACATAGGCGTAGGCGTTCCAGCTTTGTGGGTTGTCGGGTGAAGCACCGGCGTTGCCTGGATCGGGGGAAGTGAAGCGGCCCATGGAGGAGGCGTCGAAGCGGGCGCCGAAATAGTCGAGGCCGGATTCGGCGTCGCGTTGTTGACCGGTGAAGTGCATGGGACTAATGTCCGAGCAGGAGCCGGAAGTGGTTTGGCCATCGCCGAAGGGAAGGCTGCTGATGGTTTCGCAGACGACACCCGAGATGTTGGAACGGGCACGTTCGGTGCCGAGCCAGTCGGAGTGCATGAAAAACGTAGCTCCATTATTGTAAGTGGCCAGGTGTCTGTCACCAGCGTAAACTTCGCCGCGATTCCAGCCACCCGAGGAGTTCACCTCCGCGATCTGATGGTCCGAGAGGTCATATAAATAATCAACACTGGCACCGCCGAGCGTTTTGCGGACGCGGCGTCCGTCGGCGTCGTAGAAAACTACCCACAACCGTTCAGAACTCACCCAATCGGTAATGTTTTGACTACGGGTGGTTCGATCTCGACCGGGGCCGCAGGGAAATGTTCACAACCCGACGCGACGAAGACCAATTTTCCTAACGGGATGTCTAAGGATGTGAAGGAATGCTGGCAACCGGGACAATTCAGATACAGAGTTTTCTTCTCAGGGTAAGTCAAGAGCGTGACGGGCCATAGCAAACGAAACTCCAGATTGCACGCCGGACAACAAGCCAGCGTGAAGTACATCTCGCCTCGCTTGTTCTTCCACAACTTGGCGCGATACGATTCTACCGACAGTGGGGCTGTCACGGGGAGTCTCCTGGCAGGACAGGAAGTGTCGCGGAGGAAGCGAGGAAGGCAGTTTACTTAATTGGCGGCGCAATAGGCATAGCGAATGAAAACCATCATTAGGATATGACTAGTCAGGAAAATTGTAAATTTCAGCATTGGTCCGTTCAGTGTTTCAGGACTACTAATGTGATGAATCGCTTGGTTTGAGTTTACCATTGCGGCAGAACGGCCATGCGCCGAGTACCAGGAACAGGCCACCTACGATGATGAAAATCAGAGTCATAAAAAGTCCGAGCAGGAAATGGGGCAAAGTATAAGGTTCGCGCTCGAAGAACAATCCATAAACAATTCTCACGGCAAATAGCGCAGCAAATGTGAATACGGTGAACAATGCGGACAAGATGCGCTCAACGACTGAACCCTTCATTCGGCGGGACAAATATGCACCGAGAGTTGTGCCTCGCCAAAATCAAGAGCGCGTGTGAAATCAATAACATACAGAGACACCGCGTAACATGTTACATGGACGAAAATCGCCTCGTGCGGAGTTTTGGCGAAGGACACGGCATAATCCCGCGGAGGTTGGCCTTCCGACACGCCATCCGAATCAAAAACGGACGGAACTCAGTAGCCCCATTCTCGGCAGCCAGCAACGTAGTTTCGTTCGAGTGGTTCGCCAGTTACTTTCGTTCGCAGTTTCCAAACGAGGCATCCTAGCCTTTCAAGCTCAGCGGGGTACGGTTTCTTTTTGGTACGTGCGAGAAACGGTTGAAAGTTTTCTAGGACCATTGATTTCTGACTACCGTCTTGCGCGATTGCGATTTGCCATGTTTGTCCAAAGTCTATGTTGCCCCAATAGCGTTCGTATTTGGCGTCTAGATGTTGCACATTGGAAGAGCCAAGAAATTGGCTGAGGGTGGCAAGTTCGCTTGGAGGAATCGAAGCCGTCTTCAGAGCCAACGTCCTAAAGTCCACTTCGCGCATTGGATGCGCTTCTGCGGACCCGTTGGAGAACACTCGGAGGTAAACCAACGTTTCTGTGCGGCTGACATCATAGGTTGTGAGTATTACTTCGAGCAAAAGAGTTCGGTGCGATTCTTGCGGCTCGACCAGTCCCGGGAAGGCCAGTGATAAAAGAAGCAGAGAAGACACCAGTGCGCGTTTCTTCACACATCCCCACTTTTCTTGACATCTCTTCCAAAGAGATTAGACACCAGGAACGGCGAGTCGGCTCCGAAAAACCAGTGATATGTTTCCCTCCAGTCAGCACAGAAGTCAGGACCACTTGGCATAGGCGGAGGCTAAGTCCGGCGCATACCGCGCAATCGGCATTATCCGTGGGATCAGAGGCTCTTCAACCCTCCAAGCACATTAATTTTTTTTCCCATGCAGATACGTAATCGTACGACCGAGACCGCGCCGCCCGCTCAGAGCCCCCGATGCGGACTGTGAGCGTTATGGCGATGTTTCGCCAATCATCGTGACAGCCGTGTGCCGCTCGGTTACGATTGGGTACGATGAATTCGTCTTATTCAACCGCCGCGGCGAAACGTATCGCTCATGTGCGAGCGCATCTGGAAGGAGGGTTTGCAAACCTAGATAAGGCAGTGAGCAATATCGAGAACAACGCTGGGAGTCCGAAAGGCTCGGCTATGAATCTCGCTCGACATGCTGAAGCGAAAGCCATCAGCTGTTGGTTTGAGGACAACGACCTTCGGTCCATGCGGCAGTGGTTTTATGTGGCGGCGCGGCTGGATATGCTCGTGTATCAATTTGAAACCGATACACTGGGTCCGTTCGGGAAAACGCTTGAGCTCATGAAGCCTCTACTGTCTAACAACAAGTCAGTGATCGATTGGTTTGCACATCACGACGCACGATACGATTTAACGCGCGCCGACAACCACAATACGCACGATTTTTTGGCATATCAGGCAATTGTTGCACTGCGTGGCGAGTGGCCGCGTCTGAGGGAGCGCTGTGAGCGCGTGTTAGCAGACCCACCCGTAGCCAGCAGAGAACAAAAGTATCTTGGCGACCACAAGTTTTTTTTGGCATTGGCCCGTCAGGACAAGTCGGCAATGGAGGATGCGTTGCGCGCCTTGCTGTCGTCGGCGGCGGTAAAAGGCCGAGCCAACGACGACACTGGCTATGCGGCCGACCTGATCTCTACTGCCGGGGTGGTTTACGCCAAGATCGCATGGCTGCACGGACACGAAGTCCAGGTGGACTCGCCATACATTCCGGCCGAATGGTTGTCCAACACTCCGTTGGAGCACTACGAGAATCATTACAGCTTCCTGGCATGACGAACTGCAGATACTAGAATGGCTCAATGTTTGAAGACTTTGTAATCGCCGATTTTCCGCCGTCCAAATCTTCTTTTTCATAGTCTAGGTCTGCGGCCGAACTTCTCAAGTATCCTCATAGATGAACACTTCCGCGATCTGCTTTCGAAAGGCGCGGGCAATCTTGAATGCGAGCCGCAGGTTGGGGTGAAATCGGCCCTTTTCAATGGAGTTGATGGTTTGGCGCGTCACGCCCACCTGGGCGGCGAGCTGTGCCTGTGACCATTCCCGCTCCGCGCGCAGTACACGCAGACGAGTTCTGAATAGAGGCATGAGATCTCCCCTCGTAAACCGTGCGGAAGATGGAATGACCCCTTGAATTGGCACACCCACGATGGGCACACTCTCCGGGAGAGGAAACACGAGTGGAGAGAAGAAAGCGATATTCCCGGAAGTTCCAGCGCATGGCTGTAGAGCGCATGAGGACCTGCGAGAGCGTCGATGCGTTGGCCAAGGAGCTCGGGGTCACTCGACGATGCCTCTACAAGTGGCGCACTAAGCTTGAGGCAGTTGAACCTGGCGAAGAAGCGGCGCGCCCGAGTACACATGCCTTAGCACATCGAAAGGAAATCCTTCAGCTAAAGCGCTTGCTCGCCGAGAAGGCGATGGAGGTGGATTTTTTAAAGGGTGCCTTGCAAAAAGTAGAGGCTCGACGCCGGCGCAGCAGCGACTCTGGCGAGAAGGCATCTACGAACACATCCGAGAACTGATGCCATTGCAAGGCAGACTGAGCATCGAGAACATGTGTCAGTTGGTAGTGCTGAGTCGCAGAGGTTTCTACCGGTCGTTGCGACAGCAGGAACCGGCAGAGGAAGAGACGGAAGTGCGGTCATTGATTCAACAGATCGCTCTGGAACATCGTCGTCGTTACGGCTATCGACGGATCACTGCAGAACTGCACCGCCGAGGCGTGCAAGTGAACCGCAAGAAGGTAGCACGGATGATGCAGGACGATAATCTACTGGCCATTCAACCGAAACGGTTCGTTGTCACTACCAATTCGAAACATAAGTGCGAAGTGTATTTGAACTTAGCAGGTCGCATGACGCTGACGGGTATCAACCAACTCTGGGTGGCAGACATCACCTATGTTCGCCTGAAAGGCGAGTTTGTCTACCTAGCGGTGATCCTCGATCGTTTCTCTCGCAAGGTTGTAGGGTGGGCTGTGGATCGAACGATAAGTAGCCGCCTCACGGTGGCTGCTCTAGAGCGTGCCGTCGCAGATCGACAGCCGCAAGCGGGTTTGGTGCACCATTCCGATCGAGGGCTGCAATATGCGAGCCCGGAATATGTGGCGGCGTTGGAGAAATACGGCATGGTTGCGAGCATGAGCCGACCCGCGAACCCGTACGACAATGCGAGTTGTGAAAGTTTCATGAAGACGCTGAAGCGAGAGGAAATTTACGCCAACCGGTACAACAATCTAGAGCAGTTGCGCACGAATATCGAAGAGTTCATCGAGGAGTATTACAATCGGCAGCGATTGCACTCCGCCTTGGGCTACCGATCTCCCGAGGAATTCGAACAACAAAGCGAGCGGGGACACGCGGCAGACTCTCGGGGTGCAACCGTGCAGTTTATTGTGAACGATGGGAACAGTGAGAACGAGGAGTGGGCTTCTACAGGACTATCTGGGGAAGGGGACTCAAACGCCGTCCCCTTCCCCAGACCCCAACCCTTGCTAGGAGATGCAAAGACGTTGAAATGAAGTCGGAGACTGTGCCCAAAGTTTTTGTGACACTTTAGGGGGTCACCTCAAAATTTGGGGCCAACTTGGGGCCAAAACCAGGGCCTTATAGGCCCCAATCTGGGGTTCTCGGGAGGCAAAGGCAACAGACTCAACAGGACTTTTGGTAGGGGCGGTGGGGATCGAACCCGCGACCCTTGACTCGTCAGGTTCCATCCGAATGAATGAGAATTCGGTCCAATTGATTTCAGTCCAACTCACCGGCGAACTGCACTGAAAAGAGTAAGAGAAAACTGGCTTGCCAGACTTGCCAATTCAGGGCCTCGTGAAAATAGCTAAGTGATTGTGGCGCCTTGCCTTAGCTTATTTTCCCCACTGTTCGCAACGAGGAGGCCGGGGGTTCGAATCCCCTCTCGTCCACCAAAATTCCTTCTAAACTCTGGCGATTTCGCAAAATTGCGCCGAGCCTTTGCGCCCGCACGCATAACCAAAAGTTTGCGCACGCCTGATACCGCCGTTCTCGGTGGGTTTGCCACACAATCAGTGCGAGTGCTAGTCTCTCCCAGCCGTGGCATCAAAACGCCCAAAAATCGAGCCGCTTCGCCACCCAACCCTCTTCGAGATGGACAAATTGGAAGCGGCCACGCCCCACACGCGCGCCGTTGACCGCCCATTTTCTTTGCCCGGAATTCTACTCGGCACTTGCGCGTTCACGGCAAGCGGTTGGCAAGGGACCTTTTATCCCCCCGGCATGAACTCGCGCGATTTTCTTTCCCACTACGCCACGCAGTTTACGACTGTGGAAGTGGACTCAACCTTTTACGGATGCCCCGCTGCAAGCACGGTCAACAATTGGGTGGCGCGAACTCCAGACGACTTCGTCTTTGCCGTGAAGGTTCCGCAGGTCATCACTCATGAAAAGGCCTTAGTGGATTGCCAGCCAGAATTCGCAGAGTTCGTCAAAACGATGGATATTCTCGGATCAAAACTTGGTCCGATGGTGTTTCAGTTTCCCCCTTTCGACAAATGGAAATTCCCGAAGCAAGACAGCTTTCTCGCCGTGCTCATTCCCTTCTTAAAAAAACTTCCTGCCGGCCACAGATTTGTAGTCGAGATTCGAAACGAGAAATGGCTGGATGCCAGATTCGCTGAAGTACTCCGAGAGCACAACGTCGCGTTGGCGTTGACGGACACCTCCTTCGTGCCCCGGCCCTGGGAAATGAAGGAAAAGTTTGACCTGATTACGGCGGACTTTGCGTATGTCCGATGGCTTGGCGACCGTAAAGGCATCGAGAAGGTGACGAAAAACTGGGATAAGCCTATCGTGGATCGCCGCAGCGATTTGAAAAACTGGGTCGATCTCCTCAAAGAGATGGTAAACACCAGGAAAATCCTGAAACTATTTGCCTTCGCCAACAACCACTACGCTGGTCACGGGCCAGCCACGGTGAAGTTGTTCACGGATTTGTGGAACCAAAAACAATAAGCTCGAGCAAGGGAAAGGAATCTATGAAAATATCCAAACGGCAACTCCTGTGCACCATGCTAGTTCTCTTGTTCATTGCGGGCACATTGCCAGGCCCGGCCGCGCCCAGCCCGGCGGCGGCGTCTGACTGGCAGATCATTCTGCAGCAGCGTCTGCCCCTCTACGGGCACCGCAACTGGATCGTTGTCACTGATTCGGCCTTCCCCGCCTACACGCAAGCCGGCATCGAAACCATTTTCGTGAACCAGGATCTCCCCACTGTGCTGAACGACGTAGCCAAGTCGATCGCCGCTTCGAAACACGTTCGCGCCACCGCTTTCGTGGACAAGGAACTTCCATTCGTCGAGGAAAAAGACTATCCCGGAATCGCCCAATTGAAGCAGGAAATCCATCGCACGCTTGAAAAGAGCAACGCGTCGAGCATTCCGCACGCCGAAGCCATCTCCAAAATTGATGAAGCCAGCAAAATGTTTCGCGTCCTTATCATCAAGACCAACACAACCATCCCGTTTACCTCCGTCTTTCTCCGCCTGGATTGCGGTTACTTGACCGACGAAGTCGATGCCAAGATCAAAAATGCGATGGCGTCGGCAAGTAAGTGACACGCTCCCTCTTTTCAGGCATCATACCGTCGCTTTTTCTTCGAGAGCGCTCGCCATTTCGCTGCTCAATACTCCGGCGCTTCGTGTAATCTTTCCATCGTCTGGCGGCCCGTCGGCCTCCAGAGAGAGCGAGTCTTCATGTATCAACCGGAAGCGTACGCCATTGCGCTGATCTTCATGATCGGCAGCATGCTTTGCTGGGGTTCCTGGGCCAACACCATGAAACTCACTCCCGGCTGGCCCTTTCAGCTTTTCTATTGGGATTATGTCGCCGGAATTATCATCGCGAGTTTGTTGTGGGGCTTGACGCTCGGCAGCATGGGCGGCGGCCAACTCTCCTTTCTCAGCAACATTCGCAGCGCCGATCAAAGCCACATTCTCTATGCCCTTCTCGGCGGCGCTGTCTTCAACGTCGCGAATCTCCTCCTCGTCGCAGCCATCGAAATTGCTGGACTCGCCGTCGCCTTCCCCATCGGCATCGGTCTCGCTCTCGTGGTCGGCGTCCTTCTGAACTACATCATCTCTCCCCAAGGCAATCCCCTCTTGCTTTTCGGCGGCGTACTGCTCGTCACGCTCGCCATCATCGTGGATGCCATCGCTTATCGCCGCCGCGAAACCACCCGCAAAGCTCTCGGCGCCCGCGGCATTCAAATCAGCCTGGCCTGCGGCATCCTCATGGGCAGCTTTTATCCGCTCGTCACAAAAGCCATCACCGGACAAAATTCTCTCGGCCCCTACGCCGTCGCATTCTTTTTCGCTCTCGGCGTCGCCATCTGCGCCATCCCCGCCAACTATTTCTTGATGCGCAAGCCCGTAACCGGCGGCGCGCCTGTCAGCATGAGCGATTACGCCAAAAGCCCGGGCCGCTGGCATTTCTGGGGAATTCTCGGCGGCGCGATCTGGTGCACCGGCGCCGTACTGAACTTTGTCGCCTCCCACGCTCAAATTATCGGCCCCGCCATTTCTTACGCCATTGGTCAAGGCGCCACCATGGTCTCCGCCATCTGGGGCGTCTTCGTCTGGAAGGAATTTGCCAACGCCCCGGCGAATGCGCGCAAACTTATCCCTCTGATGTTTTTGTTTTTCGTTATTGGCCTAGCTGCGGTTGCCCTGGCCCCGGTAATTTCGAAATAGCGCGAAACGGGAGTCCAATGAAACGAGTTGCGGTTTTCCAAGTTCAGCTTGAGTTCAGCTAATGGACACGCATCAAATGAAAAAGCGTCTCGTCGTAGTGGGAAGCATCAATCTCGATCTCGTCTCGGTTGCTCCCAGAATTCCGCTTCCCGGCGAAACCTTAACCGGCTCCAGTTTTGCTTCTTTCTCCGGCGGCAAAGGCGCCAATCAGGCTTTCGCGGCCGCCCGCCTCGGCATGCAAGTCAGCATGATCGGAAAGCTCGGCAACGATTCTTTCGGCGGCGAACTTCGCGCCAATCTCGAATCCGCTGGCGTCGACACCACCGCCGTCGAAGTCGAAGCCACTTCCTCCGGTATAGCCCAAATCATCACCGCCGCGAACGGCGAAAACGTAATCGTCGTCATCCCCGGCGCAAACGCTCTCGTCTCTCCCGGCTACGTCGAAAAACATCTGGATGTGATTCGCAGTGCCAGCATCGTTCTCACTCAACTGGAAACTCCGCTCGAAACCGTTGAATTTCTCGCTTCCATAACCCGAAAGGAAAGCATTCCTCTCGTCCTCGATCCCGCTCCCGCGCGGCCGCTCCCTGCCCCGCTCCTCGAGTGCGTCGACTGGCTCACGCCCAACGAATCGGAAACTTGCTCCCTGTTGGGCTTTAAGTCCCAGGACATCCCGGAAAACGAGCTGACAAAAATTGCCGAGACTCTCTTGCAACGCGGTCCCCGCAACGTTGTTCTCAAACTCGGCCAGCGCGGTTGTTTTCTCGCTCTCGCCGACGGCCGCAGAATTTCTCTCCCCGCCTATCCAGTTCGCGCCATCGACTCCACTGCCGCCGGCGATGCCTTCAACGGCGCATTCGCTTCCGCCTTGCTCGAAGGCCACGATCCCGTGCGCAGCGCCTCCTGGGCCTCCGCCGTCGCTGCAATTTCTGTCACTCGCCGCGGCGCTCAGCCCTCCATGCCCACGCGCGCCGAAGTTCAGACATTTCTCAACGAGCGCGAAGGCACGAAACAGGCCGTCTAATCCATCCATTCCCTTCTGAGCACACGTACCTCTTCCTAAGCTGCGATGGGCTCGCCAAATGTCTTGTATCGCAACAGATACCCTCTGGAAATCCGCAATTCACGCCCCCGAAACACTACTGTAATTTACCCTGTTCGAAACTCTAGCCATGCCACCCACCGCGGTCTTAGAGCACGGCTGCGAGAATCCCCTCGCCTCAACCAGCCAATTCCGCGCCGGTATGGCCGAATCGCTCGAAGACCTGATCGCCTGCCAGCGTCTCCGCTATCTTGTTTTCAATTGCGAGCTCGGCGAAGGACTTGACTCCTCCGCCCGCATCGGCCTCGATCGCGACCGTTACGATTTCATCTGCGACCATCTCATGGTCCGGAATATCAGCACTGGTCAGTTGGTCGGCACGTACCGCATGCAGAGCGGTTTCCGCGCCAAAGGAAATCTTGGTTATTACAGCGAACAGTTTTTCGATTTCACGCCGTACGAAGGAATTCGCGAGCAAGTGCTCGAACTGGGCCGCGCCTGCGTCCATACCGAGTATCGCAATTCCTCCGTACTGCACATGCTCTGGAAAGGCATCGCGCGTTACGCCATGAGTTGCGGCGCGCGCTATTTGCTTGGCTGCAGTTCCGTTACTTCGCAGGACGAAAACGAAGGCATGGCTCTCTACGAACAGTTGCGCGAGAAATATCTGATCGAGCCTACGCTGCGCACCAAACCCAGGCCCGACTTTGCCTGCCGAGCGACGAACGCGGCCACACCTGCGCCCGCCACGCCGCGCCTCTTCCGCGCTTACCTCGACGTCTCCGCGCGGCTCTGCGGCCCGCCCGCCATCGACCGCGAATTCAAAACCGTCGACTTCCTCACCCTCATCGACCTGCGCCACATCCCCGACCGCGTCCGCACCCGCCTCTTCTCCTAACACGCACAATTCGCCCGAGCGACCTAAACTATCGGTGGCCGCCGCTTCCCCACTTGCGTCGCCTGTTCGAGCGCATACCCCATCTGCAGCACGCCCCAGTCGTCATGATGCCTGCCCACAATTTGAATCCCGATCGGCAATCCGCCCGACGAAAACGCGCAGGGCACCGACATCGCCGGATTTCCCATTGCCGAGATGTAGTAAGCCGACTTCATCCACGCGATATAACTCTCCATCTTCACGCCGGCAATTTCCGTCGGGTAATGCATGTTCACGTCAAATGGCAAAACCTGGTTGACCGGCAAAACGAAAAACTCATATTTGCTCATGAACGCCGCCATGCGCTGGAACAAAGCCGTGCGCTTCGCCTCCACGCGCGAAAGATACGGTCCGGTGATCTTACGGCCTTCCTGCACGTGCCAGTGAACGTACTCATTGAGCTGATCACCTTTGGTTGCCATCAGATCGCCGTAGGCAAACTCCGCACCCCAATGCCTCCAAACGTTAAAACATTCATCCGCATCGCGCAGGTCCGGCTCCGCCTCCTCGACGATACAGCCCAGCGATTCAAATACTTTTCGCTGTGCATGCACCGCGTCTTTCACTTCCGCTTCCCACGGCAGCCCCATATCCTTGAACATTGCCACGCGCACGCCTTTGAAGTTGCGCCCGAGAGGCTGCGCAAACGCCGCGCCGGACTGGTCGATCGAAATCGGCGAGTGATGGTCGTAGCCCGCCAGAATACTCAGAAAAAAAGCGCAGTCGGAAACATTGCGCGCCACGGGACCCTGAACGGAGAGCGCGGACCAGCCCAGTCGCGTGGGAACTGTTGGAACGCGCCCAGGCGATGGCCGGATTCCCACCACATTGCAAAAGTTCGGCGGGTTGCGCAGCGAGCCGCCCATATCGCTTCCGTCCGCGAGCGGAATCATTCCGCAGGCCAGCGCCACGGAACCGCCGCCGGTACTGCCGCCGCATGTCTTCGTTATGTCGTAGGGATTGTGCGTCGCTCCAAAGACGGGATTGAACGTTTGCGAGCCCAGCCCGAATTCCGGCACATTCGTCTTTCCGATGACAATCGCTCCCGCTTCCTTCTCGCGTTGCACTACGCGGCAATCAAAGTCAGGGAAGAAATCGCGAAAAAGAGGCGAACCGTACGTCGTTCGGATGCCCGCCGTCTCATGCAAGTCCTTCACGCCTACCGGCATGCCGTGCAGCGCGCCGAGATAGTTCCCTTTCGCGAGTGATTCATCCGCCGCCAGCGCCTGGGCCATCAGTTTTTCTTCGTCCACCAGCGTGACGACGGCGTTGACCTTCGGATTCACGCGCTCGATTTGCGCCAGGTGTGCCTGTATCACTTCGCGTGAGGACACTTTTTTCTGGCGAATCTGCTCCGCCATTTCTTTTGCGGACATAAAACAAAGGCTCGCATCCGGTGAAACGGTCATGTCGGAATCTCCGTTTGGAAATCTGCTGAACGGTTTGCCTGCGGAAGGAATGGCAGCCGCGCCCAGAATGGGGCTAACGACTGCAGAGACGGCGGCGGACGATCCGAGTACGAGAGCGTCGCGGCGTGAGATTCGGTTCGTCATGCCTACCTCACCGGCAAATTTGCGGCCTGAGTCTTGAGACGGGAAAGAACGTGATCGCGCGGCCTCGATTGCAGCGAGTTTATAGCGCAGATTTCAGCGGGTGGCGAGGATTTCTCGCGCCAATGCCAGCGCTTCTTCGGCTTTGTTGGGTTCGTCCAGGCGGCCCCGGGCAAAATCGCGCGTGCCGCCACCTTTGCCTCCCGCCTTTGCCATGACTTGTTTCAACAAGGCGTTCATGTCCGCACCGACCGTCGGATGCTGCGCGAAAAATACATGGCCACAGCCCCGCCTGGCTAGCAACGCAACGGATCTCTCCGTTTTCGCGATGTTGGTGGCGAAGGCGCCCAGGAATTCGGGTTCGACGTCCTTAAAAACTCTCTGAATCACGCGACCTCCACTCGCGTCCGGCGTTGCTTCGCGCACAGCTTGCTCCGCCTCGATTTCCGCAAGACGTTCCAGTAACGCACGCGTCTTCTTGAAATTCGCATCTCGCTCGGAAATGGCGCGCTCCACGCCGGCAACTAGTTCTTCTGGTGCGCAGCCTAACTTTTCCGCAGCCGCGCGAAGCCGCAGAAAATCCTGCCGTGCGGCGCTCTCCGCTCGCGCTCCGCAAACGAATTCCACGCGCCAGTCCTGCCTCATCTTTGTGCAGCGCCGCACCAACAGCGTCCCTATCTGCCCGGTGCTCTTCACATGCGTTCCGCCGCACGGTTGCAAGTCCGCGCCTTCAATCTCAATGGCGCGCAATATTCCTTCGCGCTCCACTTGCTTGCGCACTCCCATCTCTTCCAAATCTTCCGCGGTGCCATAGCGAACGGTCAGAGGCCGGTCCTCAAAAATAATTTTGTTCGCGGCGCGTTCCGCTCCTTCCAGGATTTCGTCCGTCAGCTCGGGGCCTCGCAGATCGATCGTGCAAAAATCCGCCCCGAGATGAAAAGAAACCGTCGGCCTCCCATAACGCTCTTGAAACATCGCGGAAAGCAAATGTTGTCCGGAGTGCTGCTGCATGTGATCGAAACGCCGCGGCCAGTTGATGCACCCGAGCACGTCTGGGCTGCTGGGACGCCGGTCGACGATGTGAACGATTTCGTCGCCTTCGTCCCGCACGTCGAGCACATTGGCGTCTCCGATTTTTCCCAAATCATTTGGCTGCCCGCCCGAAGTCGGATAGAACGCCGTGCTGTCCAGCACCAGCCCCCACACTTGTCCCGTAATTCCAGCATTCACGTCGGGTGGCAAAATTTCGCAGTGCATCACCCGCGCGTCGAACTCCTTCACATACGCATCGTCGTAATAAATTCGGCGTGTCTTCATCGCTGTGCCTTCATCGTTGCGTTTTCAGAAACCTCGTCAGTTTACGCCTGCAACGCTCGCTGCCAAGCCTCCGAATATTTGTAACCGGTCCCGGTGTTGAAGAGCACCACGCTTTCGTGCGGCTTAATCCAGCCGGAAGCCGCCAGCTTCCGCGTAGCGCTCACGGTTGCCGAGCCCTCCGGCGCCGCGAAAATTCCTTCGAGCGATGCCAGTTCTTTTCCATCACGCAGCATCTCTTCGTCCGTTACCGTCAGCGCCGTTCCATGCGTCTGCTTCAGCATTCGCAAAATCAAAAAATCTCCGAGCGGCCCCGGCACGCGCAATCCAGAAGCGAGCGTCGCCGCATTCTGAAAAAATTCCGAAGTCGCACTATGCGCTTCCCACGCTTTCACAATCGGCGCGCATCCTTCCGCCTGCACCGCCACCATCCGCGGCCGCTCCGCCCCAATCCAGCCCATTTCTTGCATTTCGTCAAACGCCTTGCACATCCCAATCAACCCCACTCCGCCTCCCGTCGGATACAGAATCACATCCGGCAATTTTCCCCCGAACTGTTCCCACAACTCGTACCCCATCGTCTTCTTGCCTTCGACGCGGTAGGGTTCCTTCAGTGTGGAAACGTCGTACCAGCCTTCGCGCTCCTTGTGCTCGGCGACATACTTGCCGCAGTCAGAGATTAAGCCATTTAGTTTGATCACCTTAGCGCCAAATGCCTGGCATTCCATCACATTGGCCGAAGGCGTGTCAGCCGGCATCACGATCACCGCTGGGATTCCAGCGGCGGCGGCGTAGGCGGCCAGCGCCCCGCCCGCGTTCCCGGCCGTTGGCGCCGCTAACGCCTTTGCTCCCAACTGCTTGGCGCGCGTCACCGCCGCGGTCATTCCCCGCGCCTTGAACGATCCCGTTGGATTGAGGCCTTCGTCCTTAACCAACAGGTTAAATACGCCGAGGCTGGCTCCCAGCCTCTTTGCATGCACCAGCGGCGTCATGCCTTCGCCTAGCGTTACAGGCGGACCGTCGGGAAGCACTTCGGCGTAGCGCCACAGGTTGGCGGGGCGCGACTTGAGGCTTTCCAGGGTCAGCGTTGCGGCGGCGCGTTTCAGGTCATACTTTGCGTAGAGCGGCTTGCCGCAGGTGCAGAGATGCTGCTCGATTTTTGCATCGTACTTCTTCGCGCAGGCGGAGCATTCCAGTTCCAACACGTTTGTCTGCTTTGGCATAGGGGAAAAGTCTAACACAGCCTTTTTGGCTGTTCTTTTGCGGCATCAGGCAATCGGGGCGGTCCGCTGAGCATCCCACTTTAACGGTACAATAGAGAGATGGGCGTACGGCTGATTGCCTTGGACATTGACGGGACTCTCCTGGATAGCCGGTGGCAGCTTCCAGAGGCTAACCGCGCGGCGATTGCGGCGGCGACGAAGCGCGGCATTGAAGTGGCGTTGGTCACAGGGCGGCGCTATGACTTTGCCTTGCCGATCGCGCGCCAAGTCGGCGCGCCGCTGACGATGATTGTCAGTAATGGCGCGGTGATTCGCACGCATGACGGCGAGACGCACGTGCGGCATTTGCTGGCGCGGGAGACGGCGGGACGCGTTCTGGAGCTGACGCGGGAGTGGCGGGATTGCTCGGGAGTTGTGTTTGACCGGCGTCGCGAAAACCAGATCATGCTGGAAACGATCAACGAAGACGATCCGATTCGTAGCGCGTATTACACGCGGAATAAGGAGTTTCTGGGGCTGGCAAATCCTCTGGAAAGCTGCCTGACGGAAGATCCGATTCAGGTGATGCTGAGCGGAAATGTAGCGCGGATGCGAGAGGCAGAAGCCGCACTGCGAGGTGCTGAAATTGCGGAAGAGTTTGCGCTGGCGGTGACGGTCTATGAGAGCAGAAATTTTTCGATGATTGATGTGATCAATCCGGCTTGCTCCAAGGGCGCGTCACTGGCGGAGTGGGCGGCATTGCGAGGCGTGGCGCGCGAAGAAGTTCTGGCGATCGGCGACAACCACAACGATCTGGAGATGCTGACGTTTGCGGGAATTCCGGTGGTGATGGGCAACAGCGTGGCAGAATTGAAGAATTTCGGATGGCACGAAACGGCCAGCAACGACGAGGGCGGAGTGGCCGCGGCCATCGAGCATTTCGCGTTGCGGGAGGCGGCTCCTTGCGCCTGAAGCTCTCGCGTCTTTCAAACGCCTTGCCAGCGCGCGCATTGCTATCGAGCGCGGTGCTGCGCTGCGCTCTTCTTTCGTGCGCCATCGTTTGCGTCGCGCCGTCGTCACGCGCGGAGTATGTTGCGCTGCGCAGCGGCATGCGGCTGCATGTGACGGGTTATCAGTTGATCGGCGAGAGATACAAATTGCAGATTGCAGGCGGAGTGGTGGAAGTTCCGGTGGAAGAAGTCGTGTCAATCGAGCCGGAAGATAATTTCGCTTCATTGCCTGCGCCGATTGCCGAGACAGCGCCGTTTCGCGAAATCGTGAAGGCTGTGGCGGCGAAATACAGCGTGGACGCGGACCTGATTACCAGCGTGATTGCGGCGGAATCGAACTTCGATCCAAAGGCCGTCTCGAAAAAGAATGCGCGCGGGCTGATGCAGCTTTTGCCGGAAACGGCGACCCGCTTTGGCGTACAGAATATTTTCGATCCGCAAGAAAACGTCGATGCAGGCACGCACTATCTGCGGGACTTACTGCAGCGCTTCAACAACGACCTGGTGCTGACTCTGGCTGCGTACAATGCGGGGCCGGAAAAGGTGCAGCAGTTTGGAACGGTGCCGCCGTACCGCGAGACGGTTTCGTACGTCCGCCGCGTGAAGCGCTCTTACGAAAAGTCCAAAGCGGGGCTGACACTGGAGAAATCGCCGGAACCTCCGGCAAAGAAGAAGGCTACTCCCTCAGCGGCAAACTCGAATCCCACTACCATCGCTTCGCCGATGAGCCTCTCGACCTCGAACTGAGACCAAGTTAAATCGCGCCGCTGCAAGGGTGGATTTTTGGTTAACAATAATTAGGCCCTCCCCCTAGTTTTTGCATAAGTGTTCATTCTAAAGGGAGATAAAGTTTTTTGTTTTGATATACTTATATAAGTGTTCATTTTAAAGGGCTTAGGGCTACGGTGTATTGTGGGCTGTTGCGGACTTCCTGGAGCGCGTTTGGACATCCGCAAGAGCGCACAGGCAAGAGTGCCTGTGCTACGTACCGGCTACGGCTGGGACGGATTGGGAGGGACTCCGGTTGGAGGGATGGGCGAAGGATTCATGGGGTTAGGCGGTTGGCCTGTGCCTGAGGGTGGCTGACCTATACCGTTCGGAGGCTGTCCCGGCTGTGATGCGCCCGGGGGCATGCCGATTTGCTGACCGCCGCCGATACCGCCCAAGTCCTTGGAGGGGTCCCAGATGAACTCGAAGAGGCGGTAATTCTGGGCTTTCTCGAAGACGATGACACTGGATTGGTTGATCTTGCTGCCGATGCCGATGATGCTGCCGCCCATGATGGTTGGCGTATCACCCGTGGGGATGTTTTGCGTATCTGTCCCAGTGCCCGTAGCAGTTCCCGGGGCGCCGGGGGTGCCAGGCGGAGTGCCCGTCGAACCCGCTCCAAAGCCGCCCTGAGTGGTTCCGGTAGACCCTGCCGTGGGATTCGAGCCGAGGATGCCGGTGCCGGTTTGCCCGCCGATCGTTCCCGGTCCGATAGCGGAGGGCTGACCGATGCCGCCTGCTGCGGGCATCTGGACACTGCTTAGAGATTGATTGAGGCTGCCGATGAGGTTGCCGGCGGGGCCGACGTAGATGAGGCGCCAGGAGCCGTCCTCTTTGTTCATGGGGTCTTTGTAGGCCTGGCGCATGAAGCGGATATTGCCGATTTTGGGCTTGGTCAGGTCGTCGAGGGAGTTCGGAAAGCGGCCAAGCTTGCGGTAATACATTTTGATGCCGCGAGTGTATTGCTTGCCGCGCCAGATCATTTCCTGCTCTTTTTCGCGCTTGCCCTCGGTGAGAATTTTCAGACCAATGGACGTGGTACTGACGACGAGGAGAGCGGTGAGAAAGACCACGAGGAGCAGGGCGTAGCCGCCTTGGTTGCGTCGAGAGCGCGTAAGTAGAGGTTTGTATTTCATGCGGAGGGCGGGGCGGCCTGCTCATCCAAGGGCATCGTGCCGGGAAGCCCGCTGGAAATTTCCTGGAATTCGAGACTGGTGTTGCCTACTTTTACGATTTTATAGCGGCCGAGGAGGGTCCCTCCCTCAGTGACGATGTAAACGTCTTCGCCGTCGGTAAAAAAGGCGATGCGGGGTGAACCAAGAGGGACGGTGCCATAGCCAAAGAACTTGAGATTGGCCGGGGCGGTCGCTCGCGTGGGGGGCGGAGCCTGAATCGGTTGAACGGGTAGTGACGAATTCAATTTGGCGGCGTCGTCGTGAGCTTTTTTCACTTCGTCCTGAGTAGGAGGAGCGATGGGGCTGAACGGATTACGGCCGTTGCTTTTGTATTCGGTTTTTTGCGCGCGGTCGAGCTGGCCCCAATGAATTTGAGGATTCTCGACAGCGAGGACTTTGTAGTCCTGAATAAATGCCGCGGTCAGGGTGGAAGGGGCCTGCTGGCGCATTTCAAAAGTCCAGACGAGGACGGCAACGACTACAAGTATGATGAGGGCGATAACTTGCGGTTTCTGCTTCATGCGCCCTCCCGCAAATAGGTGCGGATGTGAACGCCAACGCGAATGGGGCCAGTAGCGGCCTGCGTTTGGGTGTCCGTGCCGAGGGCCAAGCCCTCGAGTACATAAAAGCGCTGGGAGCGCTGCAAACCGTTGACGAAGCGAGCGATACTGCTGTAGTCGCCGTTGATGGTGCCTTCGATGGTAACTTCGGCCATGCCACGGTTGGGAATATCCTTCTGACGGGCGGTAAGAGTGACGATCTGGAGGCCGGCCTTTTTCGCGACTTCATCGAGCTCGGAGATGATGGAAGAATAGCCCGAATTTTCCGCTGGAAGAGATTGCTCGAATTTGTCGCAATCGAGGCGCGTGGCAGGCATGTGGTCTTTGATGTATTGGGCGGACTTGATGTCGTTTTTGAGGACGCCAAGCTTGAGGGTTTGCTCGTCAAATTCTTTTTGGGGCGTGTGCGGAGCGGAGGCCAGTTGCCAGCTATAAATGGCTAGACCGATGTCGGCGGCCAATAGCAGTCCGACAACGATGAGAATCGCGCGCTTTTGCAACGTGAAGTCGCGGTGCATCAGGTCCTCAAGTACTCGGCTTTGAGTTCTACGACAATCTGGTCGGTAGTCGTTCCCGTTGTAGGCCGCTGCTGAGCGACCAGCTTAATATGTGTAAACGTCTTGGAGTCTTCCAGCGCTTTGATGAGCTTGAGTTTGGCTTCATCGCTGGAGGCGCCAACGATGAGCTTTACTTCGATGCGGCCTTTTTCCTGCTTGGGCTCGATGCTAATGACGCGAACGCCGGCGGGAAGAACTCTTTCGAGGTCCATGAACATCAGGGTCCAGTTGAAGCTGCGGGCATCGATAAGGCTGTTGATGAAAGCGGCGCGATCATGGAGTTTGGCGTTTTCGTCGAGGGCGAAGAACTGTTGGAGGGCAGCGCGCTGCTGTTCGAGCTCAGCGACCTGACGAAGAATATTCGCGGACTTGGCGCGCATTTCGGCGTCGGCTTTGCGGGCTTTATAGACGTGCAGGCCGAGGCTGAGGAAGACAATGGCAGCGAGGAGGCCCACGACAGCGGAACCGGCGATGAATCGCCGGTGCGTCTCGAGGGGCTTGGTGGCCAGATTGAGCCGAATTCTCATGCTTCCCGGATTGCTTCCTTTCTCAAAAACAAAACGATTCTAACCGCGATGTAACATCCAGCCGACGAGACCGTCGAGTTCGCGGTCGGCGAGAGGGCTGGCATCGGCGGGAATGTGCCCGTTGGAGATGCCTGCTTGGAGAAGAGAGCGAACTTCGCAATGAAACTCTTCTTCCAGAGGCGGCACAAATTCCGGCAGGCGATGGCCGAGGCCAGCGACTCGAACCGATTGAATGCCTTCCTGCCAAGTGTCCTGGTAATAGGCGGCGACGGGATAGATGTCTTCGAGGAGCATGTGCGGCGTGAGATCAACGCCTTGCGCGGGCAATTCGGTGCAGCGATAGCCGCAGAGAACGCCTTCGCGAACGATTGCCGTTGTTAGAGAAGGACCGGAAACGCGAGCGAGGAGCGTGGGGCGATGTGCCTCAACTAGAGCGATGGCGGCCAGAGAAGAACTGAGCACGACGCCGGGATGCAGGCTGGCCGCTTCGGCTAGAGCTTCATATTCGCGGACGATGCGAAGGCGAGCGAGGGCGGTAACGACATCGACGCCAGCTTCACGAGGAGCCTGACGCATGTAGGAGATGAGGGTTTCGTCGACTTCAAAGGGAACGCTTTTTTTGAGCTTCCAGCGAAGCATGGGATCCGCTTCCGCTTTGGAGCGCGGGAAATCGTCGAAATGCTGGACGAAGACGCGGATGACGGGGTCGGGGAGAATGAGCGCGACGCTTTCGTCTTTGGCGCGCAAACGGGTGCAGACGGATTCGATAGCCGTTTTCAGGGCGGCGGCATTGATGATGTTGGTTTCGACGGCAGAGGGAACAAGAGCGCCGGGAGGGAGAGACGCGACGCCATAGCTATCGACGCCCCCGGTTCGCGTCCAGCGCGCACCGGCAACGCTATCGAGGCCAATTTCGATCGCCAGAGGCGGATGCGGAGTGGCATCGAGCCAGCGCGCCACGCGGCGGACGAGATCGCTCTTGTAGATGCCTTGATGGAATGTGGCGGCGCTACTCAACGAAAGTCACCTTATTGATTTCGCGGACGGTGGTCAAGCCGGCGCGGATTTTGGCCAAGCCACTTTCGCGAAGTGTGATCATGCCTTCTTCGATGGCGATGCGCTTGATTTCGGAAGTGGGGCGGCGGTCGACGATCATCTCGCGGATGCGATCGGTGAGGTCGAGAAGTTCGCAGATGGCGGTACGACCGTGAAAACCTGTGCCGGAGCATTCGAGGCAGCCGGCACCTTCGGAAAGGACGATGGTGGACCAGGAAGCGGGGTCGAGGCCGGCTTCCTTAAGCTCTTCGGTGGTGAATTTTTTGGGGCGCTTGCAATTTTCGCAGATTACGCGAACGAGGCGCTGGGCCATGATGCAGTTCAGGGCGGAGACGAAATTGTAAGGCTCGACACCCATGTTGATGAAACGCCCGATGACGTCGGTAACGTTGTTGGCGTGGACGGTGGTGAAAACCAAGTGTCCAGTAAGGGCGGACTGAATGGCGATTTGGGCGGTTTCCTGGTCGCGGATTTCGCCGACCATGATTTTGTCGGGGTCGTGGCGAAGAATGGAACGCAAGCCGCGGGCGAAGGTGAGGCCTTTTTTCTCGTTGACAGGAATTTGCGTGATGCCTTTGAGCTGATATTCGACGGGGTCTTCGATGGTGACGATTTTGTCTTCGTCGGATTTGATTTCGTTGATAGCGGCATAGAGCGTGGTGGTTTTGCCGGAGCCGGTGGGACCCGTGACGAGGACCATGCCGTAAGGCTCTTGAATATATTTGCGGAAGCGTCTGACTTCGAGTTCGGAGAAGCCAACGACATCGAGGCTGAGGCTCTGGAATTTTTCGGAGAGCGTTTCCTTATCGAGAACGCGGAGAACAGCGTCTTCGCCATGGCTGGCGGGCATGATGGAAACGCGCAGGTCGATGAAGCGGCCTTTGTATTTGACGCGGAAGCGTCCGTCTTGCGGGACGCGGCGTTCGGCGATGTCGAGATCGCTGAGAACTTTAATGCGGGAGAGAACGGTGGAGTGCCACTCTTTGGCGATGGGCTGCATGGCATGTTGCAGGACGCCGTCGATGCGGTACTTGACGGCGACTTCGGCGTCGCGGGCTTCGATGTGAATGTCACTGGCGCGGCGTTCGAGCGCGGTAAAGATGATGGTTTCGACGAGGCGCACGACGGGGCTGACGGTGGTGTCGCCGCGCGTGAGGCGGTCGCCGGAGATGGTTTCTTCGCTCTCTTCTTCTTCCTTGGAAACTTGCAGAGTGAAAGCTTCGGTGGCTTGCTCGAGAACGCGCTGGGACTGCTCGGTGCGCTTGAGGATGTCGCCGATCTGGCGGGCGGTGGCGACTTTGATGGCCAGCTTTTTGCCGAGGAGGAGAGGAAGTTCGTCGCTCAGGAGGACGAGGCTGGGATCGGAGACGGCGATAGATAAAGAGTTGTTTTGTACTTCGAGCGGGACGAAGTTGTAGCGGAACATCAGGTCCGCGGGGATGGTGCGGAAAAGTTCGGGGTCGATGTGCTGTTCGCTGAGATCGACGAAGGCGCAGCGGTAGCGGCCGGCGAGTTTGCGAGCGAATTCGCGCTCGTTTGCGGCGTCGGGAGCGTCGCCTGGTGTCCAATTCTGTTCTTGCGTAGCCACAGTCTCCTAACCTTAGCTTACCGTAGTTTACTTTGCCGGGGTGCCCGTAAGGGAGAACGAAAAGATCGGCAAATAAAGCGAAATCAGAATAAAGGCTACCAGCAAGCCCATGAATACGAGAATAACGGGCTCAATGACAGCGACGAGAGCGCCAAGCCGGATGCTCACTTCTTCTTCGTAAAATTCGGCGACGCTGGTGAGCATGGGGGCGAGGGCGCCGGAAGATTCGCCGACTTCGATCATGTCGAGGGCGAGCTCGGGCATGGTGCCCTTGGAGGCGAGCGCGCTGTGGAGCGATTCGCCTTCGCGCACCATTTGGGTGGCTTGGGTGACGGTGGAGCGAATGAGTTTGCTGCTGATGGCGTCGGAGGCGGTTTGCAGGCCAGCGACGAGAGGAGTGCCACCAGTGAGGAGCGTGGCGAGGGTGCGGGAAAATTGCGCGACCTGAAATTTCAGGAGAGTGTCGCCGATGACGGGGATGCGGAATTTGAGGCGGTCGAAAGCTTCGCCGCCTTCTTCAGTTCTGGACCAGAAAATGACGCCGAAGACGGAAAGAAAAATGAGCGCGATGATGCCGAGAACGACGTAACGGTAGTCGACAGTGAGAGCGATGAGGAATTGCGTGGGGCCGGGGAGCTCGACGTTGAGGTCGCGATAGAGAAGTGCGAATTTAGGGATAACGAAGGTGACAAGGTAGGTGACGATGATGGTCGCGATGGTGATCAGGAGAACGGGATAGACGAGCGTGGCGAGAATTTTTTTCTTAACGCCGGTGCTGACTTTTTGATAGGCGATGTAGTACTCGAGAACGCCAGAGAGGTTGCCGCTTTTTTCGCCGGCGAGAATGGCGGTGGCGTAGACCTTGGAAAAAACGCCAGCTTCGGCGACGGCTTCGGAAAGAGATTTGCCTTCGCGGACGCGGTCGCGGACTTTGGAGAGGACTGGACGGAGTTTGGGAGAGGTGGCACGGTCGGCGAGAAGATCCAGCGCGCGGAGGATGGGAAGGCCGGCTTTGATGAGCGTGTTGAATTGTTGATTGAGGATGAGGAAATCGGAGCCGCCGATTTGGCGCTCGCTGCGCCGTTTGGAGAAAGCGCCGAGGAGGGAGCTGCGCGGGTCAACCGAATAGACGAAGAGACCCCGCTCAACCAGTTTCTGGCGCGCTTCGGCTAAAGACCCCGCAGCCTCGACGTGCGAGAAGACCCGGCCGTTTGCATCAGCAACGCGGCAGACAAATTCCCCCATGCCTAACAGTTTACCTCATCTAGTTAGTATGCGGAGCAAGGGCAGAGGGTTGGCTGTTCTTCCCGGGAAACGTTCCAAGGAATTAACGCGATTTTAACTTTAAGGGGTGGATTGGGCGGCGGATTCGGCGTTGACGATG
Source organism: uncultured Acidobacteriota bacterium (assembly GCA_963718785.1). GTDB lineage: Bacteria > Acidobacteriota > Terriglobia > Acidiferrales > UBA7541 > Acidiferrum. The sequence continues at coordinate 758,447 of CAVQZW010000003.1, forward strand.
GCGACGCCGCGCGGGACGTCAAAGCGGAAGAAGGAATCGGCGACCGGGGGATCGAAGCGCCAGGTGGTGAATTTGAACTCGACTTCGACGCCGCCTTTTTCGCGGACGAGGACGCGGGCGAGCTCGCCGGTGGCGGGATCGACTTCGAGAAAGACGGATTGCTCGGGGGAGTTTTGGTTGTTGGCGGAGGGAGGGGCGGCGGGCGGCTGCTGGGATTTGGCGTCTTCGCCGCGGAGGGGGCAATAGAGGACGGAGTTTCCTGGGGTGGCGGGTTTTTCGTCGGAGGTGAGTTCGACACGGGCGCAGACGCGGGAGAGCTTCATTTCGCCGGCGAGAAGGGCGAGGGGAGTGCGCCAATCGGTGCTTTGCTTAGCAGGGGCGCGGGTAACGGTGTGGTCTGCAGGGACGTAGAACCAGGCGTTCTTGCCGTCGACGAGAAAAGTGTTTTTTTCGGGAGATTCGTACTCCCAGCGCATTTTGCCGGGGCGGCGGAAATAAGCGACGCCGGCTTCGGAGCGGACTACGCGGCCGTTTTCGGAGTAGCGTTCAAGGAAAGTGGCGGAGAGAGTGTGGTTGCCGTGGTAGCGGGCTTCCAGCTTGGCCGTAAGGGATTTGGCCTCGGGGGAGGAGGCCGCTAAGTAGGCTAGAAGCGTGGAAGCCAAGGCAAAGAAACGGCGCATGCTTGTAGTTTAACAAGGGCGGGTCCGTGGGGGAACGATGGATTGCCGGACTGTTAGAGCGGGGGCCGAAAGCACCAAGAGCACGGGGGAGGCACCCCGTGCTCTTGTTCCTTCTGCTTGCGTTGCTAACTTGTGTGAACTTGGTGGTTGAAGAACCGGATTATTGAATCGGAGCGCTCGTGTTGGTACAGCCGGTTCCGCTGGGATCGAAGTGAATCACACTGGTCTGATCCGAGCAAAACATGCGTTGGCCGGATATACCCAGCGAAACAGGTGTCGCAGTCACCGAATATGTGACAGAAGGAGTCAGGGCGTCTCCCGTGTAGACGAATGTATATCCCGCCTTGGTTCCCCCGCTGAGGACGCTGTCAAGGAGGCAGGCGTTCGCGGCCGAGGCTGTGCAAGGTTCAGGGCCGCCGAGCGCAATCAAACTTGGGGGAAATCCTACGTCTTGGTAAGTACTGGAATAAGTTATCAAGGCAGTGTTGATGGTGCGCAGAGACTGCGTGGCCGAGGATTCATTCGCCACAAGGCGCGACCGAAGATAGTTCGGAACTGCAATGGCGGCCATGACAAGGATGATCGCCACGACAATCAATAACTCAATCAGGGAGAACCCGCTTTGTCTTTTTCTCATAGAATTTTCCCGAGTACCGTACCCATCCAGTTTTCTGTTCGTCCCAATACACGCTGGCTGAAAGACAGCCAACTAGGAAGCATTCTGAAGGCCAATCCCAAGCCTGATACGGATGCTGTAACTATTTGATTCTACATGGATTAGTATAAATTACAGATCGGCCTGCCAGCAGGCCCAGTTCGTGCATGACATTAATCGTCATTTTCAATGGCGGCGCTGACGAAAAACGGCGTTCTCTATCTGAAGGATCAGATTTCCAAAGCACAGGTTTCGCTGAGGAGGGCATCCGTAACCGGATTCGGTTTGCCCTGACCTCGCTTCCGGCGCGAATAAGGCTCAGCAAAACACAGTTTTCGCGGTATTTCATATCGAGCCAACAAGAGCGCAGGCGTTCCTAATCTAAAATCATGGCTACGGCAACGAGCAGTGATCCGTGCTTGGGGGGCGGCTTCTTCGGCGGGAGCATCCAGCCCGAATCCACAGAGAGGGGGGACACTCCCCCATTGCGAGGTTCGCGTTAAATGCGGAGATAACCGTTAGACTGATATCGGAGAGTTCAAATATTTAGCAATCCTATCCGGAAGCGATGAAACCGGCCTGAAAGCCGGCGTCTTTCGCGTGCAATGAAGCACTCAAGAATGGCACTTGTGGACCAATTTGGGAATTAAGCCTTGCGTAAAAAAAACAGAGCACGGGAGGTGATCCCGTGCTCTGTCGATTCTTTCCCCGGCCGGTTGCCCAGTCGAGGCCAAACTTTACTGAAGCGGAGGATCCGTCACGGCCGCAGCAGCGCCGCTAGCCTGATAACGAATCACGCCGGACTGATCTGAGAAGAATGCGCGCTGTCCCGTTTGACCGATCACGACGGGGTTAGCGTTCACGGTGTAGGTCACAATCGGGGTTCCGGTTGTGCCGCCAATCGCAAACGTGTAGCCGCTCTTCGTTCCTGCCGCAAGAACTTGGTCGAGCAGGCAGGCATTCGTTACGCTAGCCGTGCAGGGATTTGCACCGCCCAAGCTTCCGATTGCGGCGGCGAAACCAGTGTCCGGATAGGTCGCAGCGAACGTGACCTGGGAGGTATTGATCGTGCGAACGGAACCGACTGCCGAAGCCTCATTGGCCGCCATACGCGACCGGAGGAGGTTCGGAATTGCGATAGCCGCGATGATCAAAATGATCGCCACGACGATCAGCAACTCGATAAGTGAGAAACCCTTCTGCTTCTTCATTCTATCTCCTTGAGAGTGTGAGAGTTTAAGGTGCCAGAGCACGCCGTACAGAGATGCAAGGCGGGTGCCACTCGGAGGGGGAAAGGGCACCTTTGTGCTGTTTTTGTAAGTCTATTATTTTCTGCAACATACAGGATGGAGAAGATTCGGGGTAGCAGTTTTTCAGCTGACTAGTACTTTCCCAAGCTGTTAAACTGACTCTTTACGTCGTTCGCGACCGACGAAAAAGGGCACCTGGCGAGGGTCCTTTAAGACTACGATGCCCAGGCAAACCCTTAACAATCTATAGGTTATGCTTCTTTGCGTAGTGCCGGAAGGAGCGGTAGCTGATTTTCAAGAGGTCGGAGGCCTTGGTCCTTACGCCGTGTGATTTTTCAAGCGCCGCCTGGAGATACCTCCGTTCGGTCTCCGCAATCTCCTTTTCAAAGTCGAGGCCCTCTTCAGGCAGGGATAATTCCGAAGTAGCACCCGCTCCGGCATTGGCCGAGGAGGAGTAACCGGCGATACGGTCGGGGAGAACGCGGAGAGAGATCTCGCTGCCGGTCTCGAGGGCCACGGCACGCTCCATGGTGTTCTCGAGCTCGCGGACGTTCCCGGGCCAGTCGTAAGCTTCAAGGCGGCGGACCGCTTCAGGCGAGAGGCCCTCGATGGGTTTCTCCATGGATTTCCGAAAACGTTCCAGGAAATGGCGTGCCAGTAGAGGAATATCCTCACGGCGTTCGCGCAGTGCCGGGAGCTGGATGGGAATGACGCTGAGACGGTAGTACAGGTCCTCGCGGAATCGGCCTTCGGCAATCTCCTTTTCAAAATCCTTGTTCGTGGCCGCAATGATGCGAACGTCAACATCCGTTTCTTCGGTGCTTCCGATGGGGCGGACTTTGCCTTCCTGAAGGACGCGGTAGAGCTTCACCTGCATGGTCAGGCTCATGTTACCGATCTCGTCCATGAAAAGCGTGCCGCCGTGAGCGGCCTCGAAGAGACCTTTGCGATTCTCGTTAGCGCCTGTGAAGGCACCCTTCATGTAGCCGAAGAGTTCCGATTCGAGAAGCGTCTCAGGGAAGGCACCGCAGTTGATGGTGATAAAAGGAGCCTGGGCGCGAAGGCTGTTTTCGTGAATCGCGCGGGCTACCAATTCTTTTCCAGTGCCGCTTTCGCCGGTGATCAAGACGCGGCTCGTTTGCGGCGCGATCGTCTGGATCAAGTCGAAGATGGCGCGCATCTTTGGACTTTGCCCGATGATATTGTCTAGTCCGGTGAGGCGGCGCAACTCGCGCCGAAGATAGCCGGCCTCTTTCTTCCATTTCAGGCTCTCGGAGACTTCCTTGACGGCTCGGCGCAACTGATCGACCAGTTCGTGGTCCTTGATGACGTAGCGATCCGCGCCGGAGTTGATGGCCGCGATGGCAGTCTCGACGGTAGGGACGCCCGTGATCAGCAGGAAGAAAGAGTTGGGGGAGATTTCTTTGGTGAACTTCAGGAGGTCGACACCGGTAGCACCGGGCATGCGAACGTCGGAGATAATAATGTCAAATATCTGCGATTCGAGCTTGCGCTTGGCAGCTTCGACGCTGTGGGCAACTTCGACGCGGTGTCCCTCTTTGCGAAAAGTAATCTCGAGAAGCTCGCAAATGGAGCGCTCGTCATCAACGACAAGGATATGAACCAGGTCACTGAGCGTTTCCTTTGGCACTGTTTTCGTCGCCTGCATAAGACCTCACGCCGTGCGGGGTAACTCGACAATGAATTCCGCGCCGCGATCTTTCTCTGAGATCACACTGATTCTGCCGCTGTGTGCCTGTACGATTTGATAGACGATAGAAAGCCCGAGACCTGTTCCACCCTCAAAACCTGATTGCAGCGGCTCAAAAATTTTGGCGCGCTGTTTGGCGTCGAGTCCAATGCCGGTATCGCGGAAGGCGATGCGTAGCCAGAAGGGGAGCCGCTCGATGCCCACGCTGAGAGTACCGCCGCTGGGCATGGCGCGAAGGGCGTTGTCGCAGAGATTCCAGAAAACCTGCTTGATCTTGCTGGCGTCGACTCGCGCCCGCACCTCTGCTCCGTTAAACGTGCGAACGATATGGTATTTGTTTTCGATTTCGGGTTTTTTCTCGAGCAGAGTCAAAGTTTCATCCAACAAGCCGCGAACGTCGGCTTCCTGGAATTCATAGGTCTTTTCGCGCGAGTAGTTCAGAAAGTCCGTGATGATGTGGTTCAAGCGCTCCGATTCGCGGCTGACAATATTCACCAAATGTTTCTCGTCTTCCTCGAGGGGAACGAGGCGCGCGAGTTCCTTCACGGCGCCGGCCATGGCGGTGAGCGGCTGGCGGATTTCATGGGCAATGGCTGCCGAAAGCCGTCCCAGCGCGGCCATGCGCTCCTTTGTGGCTACTTCCTGTTCGAGTCTGCGAAGTTCGGTCAGGTCTTGAAAATTGAAAACGTAGCCACTGCGCGAAGAATTTCTAGTGCGCAAAGGAGAGACAGATATACCCAAGTATCGCTGCTGCCCCTCGGGAGTACGAAAGTCGATCTCTCTGCGGACCACGGGGCGCTCATTGGGCCCCTTGAGACCTGGAAGCCAAAAATTCTCGTCAATCTCGGGAAGTTTGCGTCCGCGGAGATCAGCGAACCGTAAGCCAAGAATCTCTTCTCCGGTGCGATTGAGAAGAACGATACGTCCCTGCAGATCGGTGGTGAGGAGGCCACCGCGCATGGAGTGAATGATATCTTCGGTGAAATCCTGGAGTTCGAGAAGCTCTTCGCGCTTTTGCTCGAGCTCGATGCCTTTGCGGCGCAGCGACTGAGCCAAAAGGCTTGCAAGGTACGCGACAGCAAGAAAGCCAAAGAGGTTGCTCAGGAACCAGACGCGCAGCCCTTCCGAAGTGGGGACGAGAATGAAGGTACGCGGAATCTTTCCGGCGAATGCCAGCGCCGTCATTCCGCCGAGAATGGAAAGGCAGAGAGCGGTAGTTATGAATGCCACCTGGCGGGAAAAGAGGATGCTGGCCACGATGATGACCAACAAATAGAGGGAGATAAAATAGCTCTCCTGGAGGCCCGTGGTGTAAACGAGGGCCGAAATGATGACGACGTCGGCAGCGACCTGCAGTCCACCTTGCCACCTGGCCCTAGGCAGCCAACGGATGAGCCCGATGTGAATGACGCCCATCGTGACCCAGATAATGAGGAGAGGCAGGAAGGAGCGGTTGATTCCGCCAGGAAGGACGTATTGCGGCCAGAGAAGGTCAACGACCAGGATCAGGAGAATCGTAAGCAAGCGGACGCGTGTCAGCCAGCCTAACCACTCCCTGGTTGTCGTGCTTTGATCCATCGACGGCCCGCGTTCCTGACCCCAGTATTCCCCCGGGCATTCTATAGTTTAGACAGAAATGGCGAAGGGCTGGGAGTTCCTTCCCTGCCCTCCGCCAATTGGATAATGCCGGCAGCGCGAGGCTGCGATTAGTGCATCTGGCTCAATTTGCCGATCAAAGAGAACAGCGGCAAATACATGGAAATGACCACGCCGCCGACGACGAGACCCAAGAAAACGATCATGATCGGTTCCAAGGCGGTCAACAGGTCCTTCACGGCGGCGTCGACTTCTTCTTCGTAGAAGTCGGCGATCTTCTGCAACATAGCGTCCATAGCGCCGGTCTGTTCGCCGACGCTAATCATCTGTGTGACCATGCCTGGGAAAACTTCCGAGTCCTTGAGAGGTTCGGTGAGCGACTTACCTTCTTCAAGAGACTTGCGAACTTGCTGCAAGGCTTTTTCGACGACGGCGTTACCAGCGGTCTTGGCGGTGATGTCCAGGCCTTCGAGGATAGGCACGCCGCTAGCGATGAGCGTTCCCAAGGTGCGAGTAAAGCGGGCGACAGCAATCTTGCGCATGAGGATACCGAGGACCGGCAATTTGAGAATGATGGAATCCAAAATGTAGCGGCCCTGGGGAGTGCCGTACCAGATTTTCAGGCCAAAGATGGCTGCGCCAAGAGCGACTAGAGCAAGAAAGCCGAAGATGCTGCCGATCATGTTGCTCATGCCGATGACGATCTTGGTGGGCAAGGGCAAATCGACACCGAGACCGGCGAACAAGGTGGCGAAAATCGGGACGACCTTCCACAAGAGCAAAATGATGACGCCGCCAGCGACGGTCAAGACGCCGACGGGGTAGACCATGGCGGACTTAACGGCGCGCTGAAGTTTGACGTTCTTTTCAATGTAGGAAGAAAGGCGCTGGAGAATGGTGTCAAGAATACCGCCCGTCTCACCGGCCTCCACCATGTTGACGTAGAGGGAGTCAAAGACCTTGGGGTATTGGCGCATGGCGGCGGAGAGGGTGGAACCGCCTTCGACGGCGCCACGCGTCCCGGTCAACACTTTCTGAAACATCTTGTTTTCCTGCTGGCTGGCGAGAATCTCGAGACACTGAACGAGCGGCAAGCCAGCATCAATCATGACGGAGAACTGACGAGTGAAGATCGCCAGCTCCTTGGCGTTGACGCCAGAGCCGAAGGTGGGAAGGTTGAATTCCTTGCCCTTCTCGGACATCTTCGTCGGAGTGATTTGCTGACGGCGAAGCAGGTTCTGGAGCTCCGCTTTGCTTGTCGCGGTGACTTCACCGCTGACACTTCCGCCGGAACGATTGGTTCCACGATAAGTAAAGACCGGCATATACTTTCCTCCTCAATCCTTCTAGTCCAAAAACCAAGAGCCTTACGGCTCTGAAAAATCTTTACCGCTTGCTCCCTACCGGCGTCTTCGAGCTGTTGGGGCCGCTACCACCGGGCGAAGAAACACCCCGGTTGATCATGTCCTGCAACTCATCCGCATTCGAAGACCGCGAAAGAGCCAAATCCAGAGTGATGAGCTTGTTGAAATAGGCGTTCGCGAGGCCTTGATTGAACGTCTGCATGCCGGTTTGCCCGGTACCCGTCTGCATCGCCGAATAAATCTGGTGAATCTTGTCTTCACGGACCAGGTTGCGGATAGCGGGAGTCGGAATCAGAACCTCCATGATCATGACGCGGCCGCGGTTATCGGCGCGCGGAAGGAGGGCTTGGCAAAGAATGCCTTCCATCACCATGGAAAGCTGAGCGCGAATCTGCGGCTGCTGGTGAGACGGGAAGACATCAATAATACGGTTGATGGTGGAAGCCGCCGAATTGGTGTGAAGCGTAGCGAAGGTCAAGTGACCGGTTTCAGCGATGCGCAGGGCCGATTCGATGGTTTCGAGGTCGCGCATTTCTCCGATGAGGACAACGTCGGGATCTTCACGGAGAGCGGCGCGGAGGGAATTGGCAAAGGAGTGCGTGTCGGCGTGAACTTCGCGCTGGTTGACCAGGCACTTCTTGTGATTGTGGAGGAACTCGATGGGATCCTCGATGGTGATCATGTGCTCTTCGCGCTCGGCGTTGATTTTGTCGAGCATGGCGGCGAGAGTGGTGGACTTTCCCGAGCCGGTCGGGCCGGTAACGAGAACGAGACCGCGCGGTTTGTCGCAGAGGCCGCGGACGACCGAGGGCAAGCCCAAGGCGTCGAAGTTCTTGATCTCCCAAGGAATGGTACGGAAAACGGCAGCAACTGCGCCGCGTTGATTGAATACGTTGCCGCGGAAGCGAGCCAGATTCTTAAGACCGAAGGAAAAGTCCAGTTCCAGGTTCTCTTCGAAGCGGTGCTTTTGCGCATCGGTAAGAACGCTGTAGGCCAGAGACTTGGTGTCGGCGGCCGTCAGAGGCGGCATGTCGAGCGCCCGCAGGTGTCCGTGAACGCGCACGCGCGGGGCGCTGTTGGTGGTGATATGGAGGTCGCTGCCTCCCATCTCGATCATCTTTTTGAGCAGTTCGCTCAGGGTAATCCCGGCCATCGCTTCACCTTTTTCCTATAAAACCGTTTCGCGCAAAACTTCTTCGAGAGTCGTTTGCCCCAGGGCGCATTTCACCAAACCGCTGCGACGAAGGGTGATCATGCCTTGTTCGATCGCCTTTTTTTTGAGCTCGAGAGCGGAGGCACCGACGAGAATCAGTTCGCGGAGCTCGTCGTTCACTTCCATGACCTCGTACAAACCAGTTCGGCCTTTGTAGCCGCCCTTGTTGCAGGTATTGCATCCCTTGCCGTGGTAAATCTTAGTCGTCTTGAGCTCATCGGGGGAATAGCCGGCGTCGATGAGCGCCTGCTCGGGGAGTTCCAGTTCTTCCTTACAATTCGAACAAATGCGACGCACGAGGCGCTGAGCGCAGATTAGGTTGACCGAGGTGGCGACGAGAAAAGGTTCGATACCCATATTCATCAAGCGGCTGATGGTAGACGGGGCGTCGTTGGTGTGAAGCGTGGAGAGCACCAAGTGCCCCGTGAGCGCGGCTTTGACAGCGATTTCGGCCGTTTCAAAGTCGCGGATTTCGCCGACGAGAATGATGTTGGGATCCTGGCGAAGAAAAGCGCGGAGGGCGGCCGCGAAGTTGAGGCCGATCTGCTCCTTCATCTGAACCTGGTTGATGCCCGCCAACTGGAATTCGACCGGGTCTTCGGCGGTCATGATGTTGGTGTCGACGGTGTTCAGACGAGCGACCGAGGAATAGAGAGTGTTGGTTTTGCCCGAGCCGGTGGGGCCGGTGACAAGGACCATGCCGTAGGGCTTCAAAATGTTGCGTTCGAATTTCTTGAGCGACTCCACCTCGAAACCGAGCTTGGTCATGTCCAAGCGGAGGTTTTCTTTGTCAAGGAGCCGGAGGACGATTTTTTCGCCGTAGAGAGTGGGGACGGTGGAGACGCGGAAGTCGAGTTCCTTCTTTTTGCCGTCGGCCTTGTACTTGATCATGATGCGGCCGTCTTGCGGGAGGCGCTTTTCGGCGATATCCAGCTTGGCCATGATCTTGAGGCGGCTGGTGATGGCGTCCTTGAGGCGGAGCGGCGGCGTCATGACGGTTTGCAGCTGGCCGTCAACCCGGAACCGGACGCGCATCTCGAGTTCGTAAGGCTCGATGTGAATATCGCTGGCGCCCCGCTTCACGGAATCGGTCAAGATGAGGTTGACAAGCTTGATGATGGGCGCCTCTTCGGCGGCCTTCTCGAGAGTGGCGGTATCTAGCTCGGCTTCTTCGGCGGCCAGCTCGAGCTCCTGGTCTTCGTCAACCAGGTCCTTCATCATCTTGCTGAGTTCTTCGGTGTTCTGTTCGGTGCCGCCGTAGAAACGCGAGATGGCTTCGCCGATGGCCGACTCGGAGGCGACGACCGGTTCGACATTAAAGCCGGTCATGAACTTGATGTCGTCCATCGCGAACACGTTCGTGGGGTCGGTCATCGCGATGGTGAGGACGGAGCCGACGCGCGAAAGCGGTATGACCTGATAACGAAGAGCGGTGTCCTGCGGGATAAGCTTGATGACGTTGGGATCGATTTCGTAATACTTAAGGTTGATAGAGGGAACACCATACTGGCGAGAGAGCACACCGGTGATGTCGTCATCGGTGATGAAGCCCATCTTGGTCAGGCAGCTCCCCAGCTTGCCGCCATTGGAGCGCTGAAATTCGAGCGCCTTCTGGAGCTGTTCCTGAGTGATCAGGCTTTCTTTAATAAGTATCTCGCCCAAACGGACGGACATCCGCAGCACTCCCTGCCGGTTTGCACCCAGAGTCAACATAGCAAACGGCGAGAGCGAAGGTGTGCGGAAATTAGAGAATAGTTCTGAAATGGCTAATACCTGTACGCACGGGCAGGTTTTTCGAACGAGGTACAGGTGCGGTTCTTGACTTGCCTGATTGCGGTGGCTATCGTGCGAGAGAGTGGGAATTGTAGCGGATTGTGCGGCAATGGCGGCATCGCGCGGCAGGCTCATACAACTCCGCTAGCGTTTGGCGGTCTTTTCTCGGAAGTCCGCGGCCGGTCCGCTTAGGGATTACAATGCTCTTAGATGGCATAAACCATTGGGGTGTGACGCCCGATAGTTTCGCCAGATTTTTTACAGGGGATCTTTTGCCGACATGACGGTGGCCGCGGAATGAGTCGTCTCGATTCCAAACAGCGCTGGAGCCTGGTCATCGGCGGGAGCCTGCTTACTTTGCTGCTGGCGGCTGTTTTTACGTTTGGGTCGCTGGACGTTCCCTTCGAACCAAAGAGCTGGCGCGCACTAATGCCGCTCTACGCCGTTTCGAGTTTTATCACCGCGGCGTTGCTGGTGTTTGGACTGATTCTCGGCCGGACAGTTCTGCGCTTGTGGGCGGAGACGAGCCGCGAACAGCTTGGCGCACGTTTTAAAACGAAAATGGTGGTAGGCGCGATGGCCATTTCCCTCCTGCCGATCATTTTCATGTTTATCGTCAGCTATTCGCTGATCAATCGGACCCTGATGCGCTGGTTCCCCCGCCCGCTGGAAATTGCCTCCGAGAAGACACAGGAGTTGATAACTGATTTTGGCAAGACGCAACTCCCGCGCCTTCGTCGCCTAGCGACGGAAGTGCAAGGGGAAGTCTCGCAACCCCTGGAGGTGCAGTTGCAGCATGCCTTCGCAAAAGGCGCGGATGCCGTCTGGATTCTGGACAAAAATGGCAACCCGATCCAAGGCGGGGTCGTGTGTGATGACCAGCCGGAAGACCGGCCTGGAACGATTTGCACGCGGACCGGAGTCCTGGGGAAATCTGTGCGCATCATGCCCAGCGGCATCGAAGTCTGGACCGCCGACGGCAAGGATTATTTCGCGGCGCGGGCCCCAACCGTGCGCGGTGGCCAGCCTGTCGGGTATATAGTCGTGGCTTACCGCACCAGCCCGAACTTCCTATCTCGCGTTACGGAAATTCAGGCGCAGACTCTTGAATATTTTCAGGAGAAACAAGATTTGAGGGCGCTCAAGAAGCAGATGCTGCTCATCCTTCTGCTTTTCACCGTACTGCTGCTTTCCTCCGTGATGTGGGTTGCGCTGTTTCTCGCGAAACAGGTCACCATTCCGATTCAAGCGCTCGCCGAAGGCACGCGCGAGATTTCCGCGGGGAATTTCGACTACCAAGTTCCCGAGCAAGCTCAGGACGAGCTAGGAGTTCTCGTTCGCTCTTTCAACACCATGACGACGCAGCTGCGAGACAACCGTTCGCAAATCGATCAGTTCACGCGCAACCTGCAGCAGGCAGTTCAGGAACTGGAGCGCCGGCGCCAACTCATGGAGACGGTTCTGGAGAACATTCCCACGGGAGTGATTTCGCTGGATGCGAACGGGGCCATTCTCCGCGCCAATACTGCGGTGACGAGGATGTTCGGCGGCGCTGCTCGGAACGCACAAACTCTGGATGACCTTCTGGGGCCGGACGCATCGCGGGTCCTGCAACTCCTGATGCGTCGCTCCCTGCGCATGGGAGTGGTCTCGCGCGAAATTGAGACAGTCGTCTCCGGACGCGTCCTGCATCTGGCAGTCACCGCCAGTTCGCTGGGGCCGAGGCGCGCCAACTCCGGCTACGTGCTGGTTCTCGACGACCTTACCGAAATGCTGCGCGCGCAAAAATCGGCGGCGTGGCAGGAAGTAGCGCGACGCATTGCGCACGAGATCAAGAACCCGCTTACGCCGATTCAGCTTTCGTCGCAGCGGCTAACCCGCTTCCTGGAGCGCCGCGATAGCGCCAAATCCGCAGCCCCCCGCGACCTCGAGTTGACAAAGTTGGTTCAGGAATGCTCGCGCTTGATCGAACGTGAAGTCTCGACATTGGCAGCGCTCGTAAACGAATTCTCGCAGTTCGTCCGCTTTCCCATCGCCAAGCTGACGCCCACGAACGCCAACACCATCGTCCACGAAGCGGTGGAGGTTTTCTCCGGGCGACTCGATGGCATCACGCTGAGCACGACTCTGGGCGATAACCTTCCGGCGGTGCGAGCGGATGGAGGGCTGCTGCGCAGCGTTGTGGTCAATCTGATTGATAATGCCGCCGAGGCGCTGGAGAACTCGTCGGTCCGCGAGATTCTCATCTCCACATGCGCGCATCCGGAGGCAGAAACAGTCGAGATTTGCGTATCGGATAGCGGGCATGGCATATCTCCGCAGGACAAAGACAAGCTCTTCTTACCTCATTTCTCGACGAAGAATCGCGGAACGGGCCTCGGTTTAGCCATCGCGGCGCGCATCGTGGCCGAGCACGGCGGTACCATCCACGTAGAGGACAATCAGCCGGCAGGCTCGCGCTTCCTCGTGGAACTTCCCGCGGCGGAGCTAACACCTGCAGGTGTCAGCGATCACAGCGGGACGGAAGTCACTCGATGACCTCAAAGCCTCGCCTGTTGGTGGTCGACGATGAAGCCGGGATTCGCGAATCGCTCTCTTCGATCCTCGAAGATGAAGGCTACAACGTGGAAGCAGTGGCCTCCGCTGAAGAAGCGCTGCAACGGGCAGCCTCCGGCGATCTCGAAGTCATTCTCCTCGATGTCTGGCTACCTGGCATTGACGGATTGGAAGCCCTAAGCCGCCTGCAAGCCATTCCCCGGGCCCCGGCGGTCATCATGATTTCCGGCCATGGCACGATCGAGACTGCCGTAAAGGCCACCAAGCTGGGCGCCTTCGATTTCATCGAAAAACCACTTTCCCTTGAAAAAATTATTGTGTTGGTGCGCAACGCCGTCCAACAACGGAGACTGCAGGATGAGAACCAAGTCCTACGCAGCGAACTTGGCCAACGCTACCAGGTCATTGGGAATAGTGTGCCGATGAAAGCGCTGCGCCAGCAGATTGCCGTAACCGCGCCCACGAACGGCCGCGTCCTCATCTATGGCGAAAGCGGAACCGGCAAAGAGCTCGTTGCCCACGCACTCCACGCCGCAAGCCTGCGCAGCAAGGGCCCTTTTGTCGAAGTAAACTGCGCGGCCATACCCGAGGAACTCATCGAGTCCGAACTCTTCGGACACATCAAAGGAAGCTTCACCGGCGCTTCGGAAGATAAAGTAGGAAAATTTCAGAAGGCCGATGGCGGCACGCTCTTCCTGGATGAAATTGGCGACATGAGTTTGCGGACGCAATCCAAGGTGCTGCGCGTCCTGGAAGAACAACGATTCGAACCGGTAGGCTCCAGCCAGACAATCACCGTGGATGCGCGCGTGATAGCTGCCACAAACAAAAATCTGGAGCAGGAGATCTCTCGCGGCGCATTTCGACAGGATCTTTTTTATCGCCTGAATGTAATTCCCTTCTTCGTGCCGCCACTCCGCGAGAGGCAAGAGGATATTCCCACGCTGGCGCGTTATTTTCTTGATGAATTCAGCACCGCTTATGGAAAAAAAACGCGCGAGTTGAGCGCGACGGCCATGGACGTTCTTGTGCGCTATCCCTGGCCGGGAAATGTGCGTGAGTTGCGCAATCTGGTGGAACGACTCGTCATCGTTTGCCCGCAAGCGCGCATTGAGCCACACCACCTGCCGCCCGAGCTTTTTCGCGGAGCCGCACAGAGCCCCGAGCATCCTTATTCGACCTTGCACGAAGCACGCAGCGCATACGAACGGGAATTCATCCTGCGAAAATTGCAGGAGCACCGCTGGAACATGACGCAGACCGCATCGGCTCTAGGCCTGGAACGCAGTCACCTGTATCGCAAGATGAAATCACTCGGAATCGCTGCACCGGACTAAATTCGCAGGGCATGCAACACGCCTTTTCGGCTCCGCGATGTTAACGTTCAATTCTACTTGCTCGAATATTCAAAAAGAATTTTATGGTAAGGCGAAGCTTTCGGTATAGAATTCGCCAAATTCGAGGCTAACGACGGGCTCTCAGGCCGGACCCTCAAAAGTTCATCCGCCGCTAACTGCTCCCCGCTGCATTTTTCGGCGGGTCTTCCCTTATTAGAAGAGCGCTTCGACTCGCAAGCCTAGGCACGCAAGTCTGAAGGAGAACCGTCTTGGGAAAGCATTCGATTCGTCTCGCTTTGTTGTTTTGTCTCGCCACTCCAGTACTCCGCGCGCAAACCGAAACCATCAGTACACCGGTTGCGGCGCCCGTTCTGGAAGCACCCAAAATCCAGGCCACACCTGCCTGGTATGAACGCCCGGCCTCTGCTTCCTGGTTTCCTCGCAACTGGATCCGCGGCTACACGGACTTCGAAGTTGCGCCCTCCCACAACGAGCCGGACCTGGGACGATGCGCCTTTCCGCAACCTGTGAGCTCCGGCGGAACAGCTTCCTCTTGCACGGCCTACGCCCGCTATATGTTTAGCGGCTACGTCGAGTTGCAGCCTCTGAATCGCACCTTTGCCAAACACATCTTCTTTTTCTTTGAACCCAGATTTTCTTTTGGAAAAAATATTCCGCAGGTCAGCTACCTCAGCTCCATGGAGCCCATCGCGTTTGAGCGAGCCGTGGGCGTCGCCTTTGAGCTGCCGAAACACCTCAATTTGCGCGTCACGCAACACCAGGTCGATTATTTAGGGCGATATTCCAATTACCTGGGGCCGGCGGACCTCCGGACAAATGGCCCCTACGGCCTTTATACGACAGTAGGTGTGCGCTGGTCTTTCGGCGGGTATGGCCACAACAATAGCGCGCCCTACTAGCTGGGCAAGCTCGTTCGGTGGTTTTGCCGATTGCAAAATCGAGCGTGAGGCGTTTTTCACTCTTCGTCGTGTTCGTCCTCGCCCAAAGCCTCGAGTTGCGCGTGCCAATCTAACTCACGCACGCTGTGTGGATTCTCGCGCCAGTTAGCCACGACTTTCACGAACAGTCCAAGGTAAATCTTGGTGTCGAACAGTTCCTCGAGTTCCTTGCGCGCTTGCGTGCCAATTTTCTTGAGCATCTCGCCTTTGCGCCCGATGAGTATTTTTTTCTGCGAATCTCGCTCGACGTTCATGGTCGCTTCGATGCGCAACAGCTTGGGCAATTCCTCAAACTTATCCACCTTTACCGCCAGGGCGTACGGCA
Organism: uncultured Acidobacteriota bacterium; assembly: GCA_963718785.1. GTDB lineage: Bacteria > Acidobacteriota > Terriglobia > Acidiferrales > UBA7541 > Acidiferrum. The sequence continues at coordinate 773,866 of CAVQZW010000003.1, forward strand.
ACTCGTGATACATCGCCTGGATCGCTTTCTCGCGAACGATCTCCGCGGCCAGGAAGCGCTCCGGCTGGTCTGTCACCTGGTCCTCGGGAAAATAAGGCTCTCCTTCCGGCAACAATCGCAGAATCTCGCCTAGCAGGTCGTCGCAACCCGCACCTTTGAGGGCAGAGATTGGCACGATGGCCGCGAATTCGAATGCCTTGCGATACGCCTCGATGAGCGGCAGCAGTTTCTCTTTCGGAAGACCATCGACCTTGTTCAGCGCCAGAATGGTTTTCCCGTGAAACCGCTTGGCTTTCTCGAGCAGCAAATCATCCGCATGAGGTTGCGAGCCTTTAGCGTCGACCATCAGCAGCAGGACATCAATGCCTTCCAGCGCCGCGGCCACTTCGTGCATCATCTGCCGCCCTAATGCAGAGTCTGCAGCGTGAAGCCCCGGCGTATCGATAAATACAATTTGACCGTCGGTCCGCGTTACGATTCCCTGGATTCGATTGCGCGTGGTCTGCGGCTTCGAGGTGACGATCGCAACTTTCTGCCCCACCAGGCGGTTCAAGAGCGTCGACTTCCCCGCATTCGGCCGCCCTACGATCGCCACGAATCCAGACTGAAAAGGCTTCCCGGAAGGCCGGCGGGATTTGTCCGTGACTGGCACTTTCTCCGCGCTCTCTGTGGCCTCTGCGCCCTCTGTGTAATGCTTTCTCTTCGGCATCCCCCTACTTTACCACTGGTAATTCCAGCGCACTTGGATGTTCCGCGTCATGCGCCAGCGTGATGTGCGCCGTCTTCGCATCCTTCCCGGTTTCAAGCGCCACAACTCCCCCGCTGTTGTAGTTCTTCTCGACGCTGGGCGTGTTCGGGCAGTGCACGAAAAGCCGCAGCCGGCTGCCCTTCGCGATGCGCCTCGAGAAAAATGTGAAGTTGTCGAAAATGTATTTCTCGGTTTTCCCTGAAGTGACCAGCTTTTCCTGCCGCAACGACTCGCGATACCGCGCACGAATCGTGGCTCCGGTCAAATAGACAGACTCGCCGCCAGGCAAAATCTCATACACGTCGGCCTCAAGATCCGTGTCAGGCACATCCATCGCCAGCCATAGGTTCAATTTCAAAAAGCCGGTTACTTCTGTCGCCTCTGCAAAAGGCTCACTGTGATAGACGACTCCGTTTCCGTATGTATTCATCACCGCCCACTGAGAAGTCAGGCCCGCCGCATCATCCGTGGGCTCGTTGTCGCCCGGTCGCGTATCGAGCGGATCGTAGGTCCATTTGTCCGCCGCCGCGCCTGCACTGGATTTCTCCGCGAGCGTTCCGGACTGAAACGCGCTCTCTGCCTTTCCGTTCGAATTCAGATAAAGCGTGCGCTTCTCATTCGAAATGCTTTCCAGGCTGTCCGCGTACTTCCAATTCTCCGCTCCCGCGCCCACAACGTAGTACGCCACGCGCTTCTTCAAGAATTCAGGCTTGCTGCCGCCTTTCATCGTCCAGTCGTACCACTCGGTATGCAGCTTGTTCAGATCCAAAACGCTAGCTTCGCCAAATTTCAGTCCGCCGACCTCTCGGCGGGGCGTTCTCGTTCCTGCGTGGTCCCACGGCCCGATAATCAGATAATGATTTTGCTTCGCTTCGGTCGTGCCGTTCTCCATGTGGCGCTTGTAGTAAGTGAACGCACCTGCTTGATCGCCATCGTAATGGCCCGTGATCGTTAGAATCGGAAACGCGATGCGCTTGTATTGCTCCGGCGTCGGCACCATCGCATCGTAATACGCGTCTGGAATGGGATGCGCGACCCACTTCTGAAATACTGCGGACGGATTCCCCGCTATGCGATCGTATTCTTTGAATGCCAGATGGCCATCGTAGTATTCGTGCGTCCTCGCCCCCCAAAATGATGCGGACCCGAAAAGGTTTGCGTTGCTCGTCGCGCCGCTCGTGAACGTGAGCCACTGCTCGATGTACGGCCCGAAAATGTTGTATTCGAAAGGAAAATCCACTCCAGGATGCGCCGCAGCCGCGGGAACGATCGTAGCCAGATGCGGCGGAAATTCCTTCAGCGTCGTCCACTGATCGAAACCCGCGTAAGAGCCGCCCCACATCGTCACTTTCCCATTGCAATACGATTGCTTCGCAAACCATTCGACAACGTCGTAGCCGTCCTTCGCCTCGTTCACAAACGGTTCGAACGAGCCGCCGGAGTTGCCACGCCCGCGCACATCCACCAGCGCGTACACGTAGCCGTGTTGCGCAAAATACATCGCCCGGTCCAGGTAACTGTCGCCGATATAAGGTGTGAACGTGAAGATGACGGGCAGCGGATCTTTTTGCGCATGCGGCTGGAACACCGTCGCGTTGAGTGCGACGCCGTCGCGCATTGGAATCTTCACGCCCCAACGCATGTCGGGGATTGCCGCCGCGGCGGCTCCACTCTCTTGCGCCAAGCCGCGTGCTGCCGGCATGCTGAGGCTCAATGCCGCGAGAAGAATCATTCGATGCAAAATCCTGTTTCGTTTCATCCAACTGCCTCCGCCGGAGCACCGGCCGTTCCGTTAGGTAACTTACCTGCGAGCACACGCATGGTAACGCGTCACGGAAGGAATTCCTACATCGAGAAACAAATGTTTCTGTTTAGTGGTTTGTTGTAATCTAGGAGGGCGCTTTTGCAGGTGCCGCGGCCACGCGCTTTCGAATTCGCAGCCGCAGCACTTTTCGCTGGTTCGCTTCCAGCACTTCGAAGCGGTATCCCTGCAACTCCACTTTGTCGCCGGGCGCAGGAACCTTTCCCGAAACGTGGCTCAACAGCCCCGCGATTGTCGTCACCGTTTCGCCTGCGTCTTCGCCGAAGCTAACGCCCAACAGTTCTTCGACATCGCGAATGGCCATGCTGCCCCGCATCACCAGCCCACCGTCTGCTTCTCGCACCACATCTGGCGCGGGCGGCTTACCCCCGTTCCACCGTTCGCCCACAATCTCTTCCACCAGGTCTTCGACGGTCGCGATCCCCGCCACCGATCCGTGCTCATCGATGATCACCGCAAGCGGCTGCCCCTTCTGCCGCATTTCGCGCAACAACTCCGACCCAGCCTTCGTCTCCGGCATGAAGAGCACGGGCCGCACCAGTTCGCGCACCTTTCGTTTCGGCAAATCCTGATCGGCGATGTGCAGCAAATCCTGGGCGTGCACGACGCCGAAAATATCGTCCAGAGTCTTTTCGTAGACCGGCATCTTCGAGAATTTCTTCTCGACAAATTTCGCGTGCAGCTCTTCGAGCGAAGCTTCCGCCGCGATCGCAACAATATCCGGCCGCGGCGTCATCACCTCGCGCACGCGTTTGTCGCTGAACTCCACAACCTGTTCGATCAAGTCCGCTTGATCCGCGGCGATAATGCCTTCCTCTTCCGCCGCCTCGACCAGCGCCTCGATTCTCTCTTCCGTCCGCTGCTCCTGCGTCATCTCCGGTTCTTGTTCCGAGATCCGGGCCAGAGACTCAGCGCCTTCCAGGAACACTCGCACCGGCCACACCAGCCACATCGCCGCACGGATTAGCGGCAATAGCGGCAGCAGCCAGCGTCCCGTCGTGCGATACAGCAGCATGTCCGGGATAAAATGCATCGCGATGACAACTTCCAGCGTAAGGAACACGCAGAACTCGATCAGCGATTCCCAAGTTCCTGAGACGAAATAGACCACGCCGCGCGTCGTCTCCAGCACCAAAAACGCCAGCCAGAAGTGCCCCAGAATGCGAAACGTCCGCCCGCCGCTCCGCCGTTTGATCTTTAGCTTCGGTTCGATTTCCGCTTCGAATATTTCCAGGTGCTCGTGGACGCGCCCGGTGTTCATGCGCCCGAGCTCGCGATAGATCAGTGTGAGGTAGGAAAAAATGGGCAAGCCAAAGGCGAGCAGCACCACGCCCAGCGCATATACCCATCTATATGTGTTCATGCCAGCCCGAATCTCCGCCGCAATTTCCGTTCGATGCGGACCATCTCCCCGCGGTCGGTTTCGTGGTCATACCCCAGCAAATGCAATACCCCATGTAGAATCAGCACTCGCAATTCGCTGCTCAAACTTCGCCCATTTTTCTTCGCATAGCGCCGCGCCGTCTCCGGCGCAATCGCAATATCCCCCAAGTAACTCTTCTCCGTGCCCTCTGCGCCTTCTGTGTAAATTCTCTTCTTCTTTTCCGGGTCCGCAGGAAACGACAACACGTCGGTCGGCCCTTTCTTTTTACGAAAGGCCAAATTCATCCGCGCGATTTCCGCATCGCTCACAAAACAAATCGTAATATCCGAGTCCCGAAGATTCATCTCACGCAAAACCCGGCGAAAGAACTCTCCGAGCGGCCCCCGCTCGACGCGGACCGCACGCTGGCGGTTCAAAATCATGCTTGCTGATTTTCTCTATGTGGATCTTTCCCAGGCTCGACCGCCGCAGTTCCCGCCCCCGCCTTGCCGTTCGCCGCGCTGCTCCCCGCGCCGCCGCCACTAGCATTCACGCCACGCGGCGGATGCGCCACGTCATACTCCTCATACGCGCGAATAATCTGTTGCACCAGGTTGTGCCTCACCACATCCTTCTCGCCGAACTGCACCACGCCAATCCCTTCAATCTTTCCGCAAACTTCCAGCGCCTCGATCAACCCGGACTTTTTCCCTTGCGGCAAATCAATCTGTGTCGTGTCACCGGTGATCACCGCTTTCGAATTGAATCCCAGCCGCGTCAAGAACATCTTCATCTGTTCACTGGTCGTATTCTGCGCTTCGTCCAAAATCACGAACGAATCATTCAATGTCCGCCCGCGCATGAAAGCCAGGGGCGCAACCTCAATAATTCCTTTCTCCAAAAACCTCTCCAATTTATCCGCATCCAGCATGTCGTAAAGCGCGTCATACAGCGGCCGCATATAAGGATCGATCTTCTGCTGCAATGTCCCTGGCAAAAATCCCAGCCGCTCGCCCGCTTCCACCGCGGGCCGCGCCAAAATGATGCGGTTCACCTGCTTCGTCAACAGCGCGCTTACCGCCATCGCTACCGCAATATAAGTCTTCCCGGTCCCGCCCGGCCCGATGCCGAACATCATGTCGTGCTTCTCGATCTCCTCCATGTACCGCTTCTGGCTGGCGTTTTTCGGCGTGACTTGTTTCTTGCCAAACGACCTCGTCCGCGCCGGCTCAAACATCCCTCGCGGCGATTCGTGTGGTTCCTCCGTTGCCACGCGCATCAGCGACTTCACTTCCGTGTTCGAAAGAGATCGCCCGTGCCGCGTCAAATGGTTGTATTCCTCGACGATTTTCACCGCCTGATCGACGCTCTCCTGATCGCCTTCAATCGTCAGCCGCGTATCGTGCAGGTGCGTGCGCACGTGTAGCGAATCCTCCAGCAAACGCACATTCTCGTCGAGCGTGCCGAAGAACGGTTCAATTTTTCCGGATATGTGAACGGTACGTCTCATCCAAGTGGAAGGTCTGCCTGTCAAGGGAGCCGAGTGGCCGATGGGATTCCTCCTCGCTATCGGTGACCGCGTTGCAGTCAACTCAGGAAGAAACTTCTTACACCCTAACGCACGCGTGCCCCACGGTCAAGTTACGCGCTTGTTACAAGGCTTCTGTTCGCAGACCTCCCTCCCAGCAAGTTTCGGCATCTAAACATTCCTGTTCTCGCTTCTCGCCTGCGCCGCGCTTTACCCCGCTCGTAACCTGTCCTCTGGTACGAACGCGCTATGGCCCAGTACCAATGGTCACGCGAAGATACCAATCGAAGCGGATGGACAAGGCTCGCAGCAGACTCTAGTCACTGAGGGGTGAGTAGAACACACATGAGAAACAAACTCTTGGTCTTGGGAACCTTCGCAGGCATGGTAGCTGCCCTGCCCGCTTGCGCCGCAGAAAACTCCGGTTCCACGGTTGCCGCCGCACCCGGCTCGCTTCGCGGCACGGTCATCTGCCGCGGCGTTCAAAACGTCCCAGTCACCGCGGACGCCGAACAATCTCTCCCGATGCAGCTCGTTGCCCGCCTGAATTGCGGCGATGAAGTGGCCGTTCTGTCCGATTCCGAAGGCTATACCGTAAATATCCGCACCGCCGACGGCAAAGACGGTTATGTCGCGCGGTTGTATCTCTCCGAGCACGCGGCCGCCAAAGATCGCCGCGACGCCGAAGCTGTCGTTAATAACGGCATCGCGCGCTGGCAGTCCGGCGCTCCGGGCAGCGACCAGTTCTTCAGCGGCGGCGCCGTCGTCGAATCTCTCACCGCCAACGGCATCACCGTCCAGGTCTCTCTGCAAGACACCGGCTGGAAGCTTCGCGCCAGCGTGGCCATCGCCAATGACGGCGCTGCGCCAGTGAGCTTCAACCCCGCCGGTTTCACCCTCGATGAATTGAAGCCGCGCCTGCGCACGCTCGCCTATCAGAATCCCCACGAGCTCGCCAAAGCGCTCACACATCAAGTTTATTGGACCAACGCGAGCGCCACTGCTCCCGCTTCGGCTGTTTACAGGAACGCCGTCTACAAAACCTCGGCAGCAGTTCTCGTCACGCCAAACTATCTGGGCGAAATGACCCAACAGGTTCAATCCAATGTCCTTCAGGCCCAGACCGTCGCCTCGAAAGAAAAAGCCTCCGGCGTCGTCTGGTTCGAACGCGACAAGAATTCCCAGCAACTCAACCTGCGCATCTTCGTCGACGACGAAATCTTCGAATTCCCGCTTTCCTTCCCTCCCCGCAACTAGGCAGAACGCGCTCCAACGAAGCGCGGCACCACCCCCGCCCCGCACTCTCCCCCCGGAGTGCGGGGTTCTTCATTTATCCGCGCCAATTCCATCGATGCCCGGAACTCCCTTTCGCGCTAGTGAACAGCTCGCGATAATGCGAATATACCCCCACTGAACGAATAGTGCGGGTGACGCTGAAACGGTTCGCGATACTCATCTCCACTGGATTGAGGTGCACCATGAACGGCAAATTCCATCGTAGCGCTCTTTGCCTGGCTCTGATCTTCCTGCTTATTCCCGCCTTCGCGGTCGCGCAGCATCCGGACTATGACTTCATCATTTCAGGGGCGCACCTTGTCGATGGCACCGGCGCCCCGTGGGTTGAGGCGGACATTGCCATTACCGGTGATCGCATGGTTGCCATCGGCGACCTGAGCAAAGCCTCGGCTCGAAAACACCTGGACGCAAAGGGTCTAGTCGTGTCGCCAGGATTTATCGATCTGCAAGGCCAGTCGGAATTCAATGTACTGGTCGACAACCGCGCGGCGAGCAAGATCACCCAGGGCGTCACCACCGAAATCACCGGCGAAGGCAGTTCCATCGCTCCCGTCAATGACCGCCTCAAAAAAGAGGGCGCGGAAGTCGCGAAGAAATACGGCGTGATCCAGGATTGGTCGACGCTCGACGAATACTTCCGACATTTTGAAAGGACAAAATCCGCCATCAACCTGGGCACTTTTGTTGGAGCCGGCGGAATCCGTAATTATGTGATGGGAACGGTCAATCGGCCCGCGTCACCAGCGGAACTCGACCAAATGCGTCGGCTCGTTGCCCAAGCGATGCAGGACGGCGCCATGGGGATCAGCACAGCGCTCGAGTACGTTCCGGACACGTTTGCGTCAACGGATGAGATTGTGGAACTGGCTAAAGTCGCGCGCCAGTATGGGGGCGTCTATTTCACGCATCAGCGCTCAGAAACGGACGCCATCTTCACCTCTCTGGACGAAGTGTTCGCGATCTCCCGTCGCGCCAACATTTCCGCCACGATCTGGCACCTCAAAACCGCGTACCACGAAAATTTTGGAAAGATGCCCGAGGTGCTCCGCCGCATTCAGGAAGCTCGCGCACAAGGCATCGACGTGGCGGCCAGCGTTTATCCCTACACGCGCGCCAGCAACGGACTGACTTCTTCTTTCCCTCCGTGGGTTTCTGAGGGTGGAATCGACCAGATGATTGCCCGCTTCAAGGACCCAGTGCAACGGGAACGCATCAAGAAAGAGATGGATCAGCCCAGCACGACTTGGGAAAACGAGTGGCTCGGCTCAGGTGGAGACGGTTCCGGCATCATGTTGGTTGGCTTGTTGAATCCCGAACTCGCAAAGTATGAAGGCATGACGCTGCAGGAAATTGGCCGCCAGCAGAACAAGGATCCTAAAGACGTGGCCATGGAAATTGTCACCGCCGATCACGGCCATACCAGCCAGGTCATTTCCATCATGGATGAAAGAGACGTGAGGACGGCGGTTTCGAGCCCGTTCGTCAGTTACGGTTCAGACTCCGAGGCCCAGGCGGAAGATGGTCCTCTTAGCAAAACCAAGGCTCACCCGCGCGCGTTCGGAACATTCCCGCGCGTTCTTGGAGTATATGCTCGTGAGGAACACACAATGAGCCTGGAAGAAGCGGTGCGGAAAATGACTTCGCTGGCGGCGAGCCGCGTAGGACTGATGGATCGCGGCATTCTCCGTCCGGGAGCGTTTGCCGACATCACAGTGTTCGATCCCCACACCATTCGCGACGCTGCCACGTTCAGCGATCCCATGCATTATTCCGTGGGCGTGAGGTACGTCTTTGTGAACGGACGTCCCGTGGTGTGGGATGGAGCGATTACCGATGAGCGCCCAGGCCGCCCTGTGCGAGGTGCCGGCTATCAAGCGAAACATCGCTAGCGGTCGGAAGCAGGCCGCCGTGAGCTGCGCATACGCGAACCGATGGGTCAATCCGCGGGCGCGGCCCGCGTCTTCGCCCATTGCCGGATGGATTCCACTTCTTCGGAGCGCGTCACGCTCAGCGGCTGCGTCGCGCGAATCTCCGCCAGCAGAACATCCGTCGTCAGTTGCTGCTTCTGCGCAAATGCTGTGTACAGCCCTGCGACAATCACCTGCTCGATTTCCGCGCCGGAGAATCCTTCGCTCCCCGCTGCCAGCTTTGCCAAATCAAATGTCGCGACATCCCGCCCGCGCTTTTTCAGGTGCAACTGAAAGAGCGCCGCGCGCACTTCCCCACTCGGCAAATCCACAAAGAAAATTTCGTCGAACCTTCCCTTGCGCATCATCTCCGGCGGCAAGACAGTGATATTGTTCGACGTCGCCGCCAAAAATACGCCGCTCTCTCGGTCCTGCATCCACGTCAACAGGGTCGCCAGCAGCCGCTGCGACAATCCTGCATCCGCATCCCCGCTCGACCCCGCCGACGCAAACGCCTTCTCGATCTCATCGATCCACAACACCATCGGCGCCAGCTTTTGCGCTAATTCCAGCGCCTTGTGCAGCTTCTTCTCGCTCTCTCCCACAAACTTGTCGTACAACGCTCCTGCATCAAGCCGCGCCAGTTCAAATCCCCATTCGCCCGCCACGGCCCGCGCCGCCAGACTTTTGCCGCATCCCTGCACGCCCGTAATCAGCACGCCCTTCGGCGGCACCAATCCAAACCGCTGCCCCTCCGGCGTCAAAGCGCTCTTTCTCTTCGCAATCCATTCTCGCAAGCGCTTCAGTCCTGCCACGTCGCCAAACGACGTGTCGCGCCGCACTGTCTCAATCAGCCCATCGCTCTTCAGTGCCTGGCGCTTGGCGTCCAGCACATCATCCAGCACCCCGGCATCCGCGCGTCCGCGAGATAGAATGCACATGCGCAGCGCGCGCATGGCCTCTTCTTCAGAAAGTCCCGCAAGATTCCGAGCAACTTGCCCCATTCCCGCCACATCCAGCGTCACAGGAATCCGCTGCTCCCGGTTTATTTCCGCAAGCACGGTCTTTATTCGCGGCAGCAATTCCTCGGCAGAAGGCAAATCCAGTGGAAACGGAGCGGCCTCGGACCCCAGCTCCGCCGGCAACTCCACTTTGGCCGCCGAAATCACTATCGCCCGCCGCACCGTCCGGAACTTCTCTGCTAGTTCACGCAAGCGCCTGCAGATGCGGTCGTTGTCGCAATACCGCGCGAAATCCTTCAATAAAAATATTCCGTCGCCTTGAATCAACGCGATATTGGCTAGTGCCTGCTCCGGCTGCTCCGTGTTGTAAATCGGCGCCCCGTGGAATTTCGAGAGCCCCGTGGTTACGCTCCACTCAAATAGCGGCACGCCCAACTCCGTGGCCACATCGAGAAGCATCTGCTCAAAGCGCTCTTCCTCGGGCGTCTCGACAGTAATGATCGGGTGCCGCGAGTTCACCAGCAGCCGCAACTCATCGTGTTTGCTCGCCTTTACCATCGCGCTCCGTTGCTGGTACCCCGCCCTGATTTCGTGTAAGTGTTCATTCTAAAGAAACTTAAAGCCATTTGTTTTGATACAGATATATAAGTGTTCATTCTAAAGGTACTTACGGACTGCACTAAAATTGTGCAGATTGCTATGGTGCGCGTCACCGAAAGCCCCACACTTCTCCGACCTGTTTGACAAAGCTTCGTGCCTCGTTTAACGTTAAATGTTTGAGCGATACCTAAAAGGAGCAGTAGATGGCCCAAGGACAGGCTACCAAAATCAAGAAGAAGAAAAAGTCGGTTTTAAAGCGCGCGGCGCAATCTCGTCAACGCGCCGATGTGAATCGCGCAAACCGCACCCGGGTCCGCACGCTGATGAGGCGTTTGCGCACCGCGATCACCGCCGCGGACGCGACCGCCGCGGGCAATCTTTTGCACCCCACGATGTCCGCGATTGATCAGGCGATTACCAAGGGCGTGCTTCACGAAAACACCGGCAACCGCTACAAGTCGCGTCTCACCGTGGCGTATAACGGCATCGCAGCCAAAGCAGCCAAGTAACGATTCCGGGGTTTTTCTCGGTAAGGGCGGGCCTCGGCCCGCCCTCTTCTTTTGGTCCACTTCTAGTGTCGATTGTTCGTAGCCGCCGTCTCTTCTGTGAGCAACCACCCAGAATGTTTATCTCCGAGTCTCGAGCACGGACGAAAAAAACCCCGGGAGCATAGCTCCCAGGGCTTGGCGTTTGTTGTTGAACCATCCAAGAGAAACGAGCGGATGGCGCTATGTCGTAGAAGCAGGTTTACGACTACCGGTGATGCCCGCTGCCGAACAGGTCCGACATTACGTTGACGTCCGAGTCACACGCGTGGTTCAGGCACGGAAGGCCAAATCCCGCTTCGAGTGATTTCAGCAGCGAAAAGCTGTTGTAGTACGTCCCGCTTTGCACCCCAGCATCATCGCTGTCATTGTCGCCGTTCAGCTCAACAGTGAGTACGACCTTGTTCTGGGTGGCGGGCGGGAAGAGGCCGCTCGACTGAGTGGGACTGCCGCTGTAGTCGTTCTCATCCCAGACGATAACGATGGCGTTGCGCCCATCGCGCCAAACGGGTGAGCCGTGGATGGCCTTGACCAGCCGCTCGATGGTGACGTCACCCTGCTGGATCAAGCCGGGATTCAAACCGACCTGCGTGCCAACAGTTAGACCATTGCCATTCGGAACGCCGAAATCGAAAGCACAGAATGCGTCGCCATTGCCTCGTCCGTGTTGATCGTTGCATTGGTTAGGCGCTATGAATGCGAAAGAGGGAACGTCCCCGCTGGCAAGGTCGGCAAACAAACCGCGCGGCCCGTCGAAGCCAACCATGTTAGCGAGGCTGCTGTTGCGCAGGGTTCCTTCCTGGACACTGTGGAAGTAAGCGAAGGGGTTGTGCTTCACCGCGTACGCCTGCACGACGCTGCCCGAGGTCAGTGGCGCGAGGAGTGTGCTATTGCCGTTGGCGTCGAAATCCAAGTCAGTTACCGTCCCGTTGCTGTACTTTACGCGATCAGCTCCCGTGATAGGCAGGTTCTCCTGGTAACTTTTCCAACTCAAACCGGACTCCGCGAGTTGGTCGGCAATGGTCTTGCCTACAGTGTGCGACTGCGGCACGGACCTAACGCCATCGATATCCGCGAGGAACAGGAACTGCAAGCCGCTCTTCTCGGGCGATATTTCGTTCCAGTTATCAATTGAAGGTGTCGCGGCGTCTTTGCCGATTCCGAAGATAGGGCAAACGTTGCCACTCTCGATGGGCACAGGAGGAGGCGGAGTGCCGCTGGCGTTGTTGTCGGCGTTCACCAGTCCGCTCTGAAGATTGGGAGTGCAAGTCCGATCGTGCCAGGACGGGGCATTGTCGCTGCGAACGCCGAAATTCGATCCGCCGACGACTTCAAGATAATTGGTCAGGCTAGGATGGCCAACGGCGAAGTAGTTGGTGGCGAGATTGACTTTCTTGTTTGCGATTAAACTGTTGAGATAAGGCTCGTTGGGATTGTCGACAACCTGATAATAGCCGTGATTCTCCATCATGATGAGGAAAACGTGGTCCAGATGCGGGACGCCTTTAGGGACATCCCGGTCTTGTGCCGAGACCGCTCCAGCTAGAGTTGCAGCCAGGAGACACAGAATTGAGGCTTTTTTTATCATTTCAAAGTCCATCCTTTTTCACACGCAGAGTCATCGGAACGTCAGCGGGGTGTTGTCCCGAGCGCGCGCATCTTAGGGGAGAATTGTTGGCGTTCCGTTACAGCCTAGCTACACTCAGGTGAACTTCGGAATACCTCAGCCCAAAGTGCGGTCACAACGAATCAAGACAGACCTGAGCACGATTCTGGTTGTAACTCGGTTGCGTCCGGGTTGGATTCAGTTTCGCCGGACAGCAATTGAGGTCTGGCTCGGAAGAGACTGCGGAGCAGATTAAAATCGAAGTGAACGACCCGCCTGCAAACCAAATCACACAATCTCAACCTGCCCATCACACAAACGCAACAACCGGAAACTAAGTTCGCTCACGCGATTGCCGCCAAAGGCAATCCAGCGAGGTGAAATGTCCAGATGAGCACAGACCGCCGCAAATTCTTACAGCTTTTGACGACAGGAGCGGCTTCCGCCGCCTTTCCTGCAAGCATCGCCCGAGCACTGGCCATTCCGGCCAATCACCGCACCGGCACCATCGACGACGTGGAGCATGTGGTGTTCATGATGCAGGAGAACCGTTCCTTTGATCACTACTTCGGGACATTGCGCGGCGTGCGCGGGTACGGCGATCCGCGGGCAATCAAGCTAGCCTCGGGCAAAAGCGTGTGGCACCAGCCGGATGCAAGCAATCCCGATGGATATGTGCTTCCGTTTCATCCCGGCGCGCCCAATCTCGGACTTCAATTCCTGGAGGACTTGGCGCACGACTGGGATAGCACGCATTCGGCCTGGAGCAACGGCAAATACGACCAGTGGGTGCCGAACAAAGGCACGACCACTATGGCGTACCTGACGCGCAGCGATATTCCCTTCCACTACGCGCTCGCCGATGCCTTCACGGTTTGCGACGCCTACCACTGTTCACTGCTGGGACCGACGGATCCTAATCGCTACCACATGTGGACCGGCTGGGTGGGCAACGATGGCAGCGGTGGTGGCCCGGTCATCGACAACGCCGAACTCGGTTATGGGTGGTCGACTTACCCCGAGCGGCTTCAGAGCGCAGGCATCTCCTGGAAGATTTATCAGGACGCTGGCGCAGGCCTCGACGCCGCTCATTTCTGGGGATGGGGGGATGACGCTTATATCGGCAACTACGGCGACAACTCACTGCTCTACTTCCATCAGTATCAAAATGCTCCTGAAAGCAGTCCGCTAGCTGAGAATGCGAGGACCGGAACCAACATCTCGCAAAGCGGAACGCTCTTCGACATCTTCCGCCAGGACGTGCTCGCCAACCAACTTCCGCAAGTCTCGTGGATTGTCGCTCCCGAGGCCTACACTGAGCACCCGAATTGGCCCGCGAACTATGGCGCTTGGTACATCTCACAGATGCTCGACGCGCTGACCGCCAATCCCGAGGTCTGGAGCAAGACCGTTTTCTTCATCATGTACGACGAGAACGATGGCTTCTTCGACCACGTGGTGCCAGCCACTCCTCCTCAATCGCGAGCGGAAGGTATCTCGACGGTCGACACGACCAATGAACTGTTTACCGGCAGCTCGGGGTACCCCGCTTCCAGGTACACTCCTGGACCATACGGCCTTGGTGTGCGTGTTCCGATGATCGTGGTCTCACCCTGGAGCAAGGGCGGATGGGTCAATTCCCAAGTGTTTGACCACACCTCGCTGATCCGCTTTATCGAACGCCGCTTCGGCCGCCACAACGCAGGACTACTAGAGTCGAACATTACGCCATGGCGCCGCGCCGTTGCCGGCGACCTCACCTCAGCCTTTAACTTTGCCTCGCCCAATGACGCCACAGTCGCACTACCAAGCACTGTCGCCTACGCCCCACCGGATAACGTCCGGCATCCCGATTACAGTCCTGCTCCACCAACGAACCAAGCGATGCCTCAGCAGGAACCCGGCACGCGCCCTGCCCGAGCGCTGCCGTATGAGCTGCACGTCGATGGAGAAGCTAACACGTGGCTGGGAACCATCCAGCTTCGCTTCCGCAATGCAGGCCAGGCTGGCGCCGTCTTCCACGTACGCTCCGGGGATGGGCTGACCGGACCATGGACGTACACCGTGGGCGCCGGCGACGAGACTTCCGACAGTTTCGGAGCCAGCGGCGCTACTTCCTACGATTTATCAGTCTTGGGTCCCAACGGCTTTCTGCGGGCGTTTGCCGGGAGCGCGGGATCGCGAAGCGCAAACCTCGCGGTCAAAACCATCTGCGATAGGGACTCAGAAGGCATCGTACTTGCGATTCACAACCACAGCTCAAACGCGGAGAAAGTGGAGATCGTCGATGCGTACTCCGGCAAGAGAACTACCCACCATCTCCAGCCCGACAGCAGTTTCACGTATTTTAGCCAACTGCATAAATCCTTCGGCTGGTACGACCTGACCGTCCAGGTGGAGTCCGATGCAAGCTTTAAGCGCCAGCTTGCGGGACACGTGGAAACCGGAAGAGACAGCATGACCGATCCAGCGATCGGAACTTGATTGGCAGGATGATCATGAGAGGAGCGCGATTAGCGTCAACAGTTAATCCGTTGGACAGAGTTCAAAAGGGCGGCTGGCTAACCGGCCGCCGCTAGTGTTTAGGCTTCAAGCGCGCAAAATTATCGCTTCCAAATGCCGATTATTACCGGGGCACGCCGATTGGCAGAAGCCCGATCCAGCTCGCGTGCAAAGGCCACGCCGGCCATCCAAACCTACTTCGCATTCGGGCATATTCCCGAACATAAGCTTCCCCACCAAAAGGACAGGGAGAGTGAGTCCCTTATTGTGGTTGAAGCCAACTCCTTCAAGGCTCCTATAATCCGCAATAGGCGACAGTCGGAGACGACCGGGAGAGGCGAGCCCCAAAAAGAGATATGGATCGCGAATCAAAACTGCCCAGAAGATATGCACATCAGACATGGGCTTTTCGCCTAGAGGGAGGCCGATTTCGCGAAACTTACGTCAGCCGTAAGCTCTGCAACGAGAAATTCCATCACGGCGCGCACGTCCTGTGCTCCGCCTTTGAGGCGGTCATCGGCTTTTTGCAGGGCGCGCAGGCCCGCTAGCAATTGCGCCCTCGGGATTTTGCGCGATGCTTGCAGCGCGAGCTCCGCTTGCTGCGGATTCATGCCCAGTACGCGCGCGGCCTGGTAGCCGTTGCTCACGCCTTTGAGCTCGCTGGCTTCGATGAGCTTGCGGAACATCCAAGCCAAAGCTCCGACCATGGACAATGGCTCTTCGCCGTCGCGCAGCAGCCGGTCGAGAAATTCGAGCGCTTTGGCGGATTTTCTTGTCGCCAGAATATCGGCTAGTTCCCACACGGTTGTTTTTTTGTCGGAAATCACCATGGCGCTGACATCTTTTCTGGTGATGAACTTTTTATCGGCAACGTACGTTGTGAGCTTTGCGATCTCGGTCTTCAGGCGCATCAAATCGGCGGCAACGTACTCGACGAGATCCTCGGCCGCGCCCTTTTCAAACTCGACGCCCTCTTCTTCCGCGATCATCTTCGCAAACGGCACGGCAGCCGCTTCGCGTTCTCCCAGTTTTTCTGCAAGTCCGCAGGCCACCACGAGCGTTTTCTCGAACAGGACTTTTCCCCATTTCATGCGCTGGTCGAGCTTGGCCGCTTCCACGACAAGGACCGTGAAGGGCGCAGGATTCTTCAAGTACGCTTCCAGTTGCTCGACGGCAGCGTCGCGGTTTTTCTCTCCCAGTTTTTCCACTGCCTCCGCGTCTTCCAGGAAAACCACTTGCTGCGGGGAGAGCATGGCCATGGTCTGCGCCTGCTCGAGTGCCACCTGGATCTCGCCGCGGGCGGCCGAGTAGCGAGAAACAGCCCATGTCCGCGCCGCTTCAGGGACATATTTTTCGACGAGCAGCTTGCGGCAGCCATCGCGCAGGTACGGTTCTTCGCCGCACAGCAAAAGCGCCGGGATTGCTTTGCCCTGCTCCAAACGCGCGAGCAACTCCTGGGTGGAAACCTGAGGCATTCTTCGTACTCCCGATACGTTTAATAGTTCTCGATCACCGCGGCTACCAAATGGGCTGCAAAGTCCTGAGCCAGGCGGTCGAGGGCCGGGTCCTGCTCTTCAAAAAAACTTTTTAAATCGGTTGAAATTTCATACTGGTTTCGAAAAATAAAATTGTCGGTGTGATAGAGGACCTTTTGCGTGGTGCTCTCCGTGAAGGTTACTTCGCATTTCACGGTAACAAGCATGGTCGTCGCGCGGCCCGTGGCGGTATCAAAGAGGAGCGGCACGGCTTCCAGGCTTACGACCTTGCCGCGCAGCACCGCGTCGCCCTCTTCCGGATTGGAAACCACGTGGTAGGACGTCTTCGCCAAGAACTCGTGCACCGTGGCCGCAGTCAACTTCTGTTCCAGGCGGTAACTTGTGGTTTTATTTTCGAGCGCCGGCACAGCGATGGTGTGAATACTTTTCGGCAACGATGAGTTGTGACCAGCTACGTGATATCCACAGCCGGAGAGAAGCACCGCAACGCAAAGTGCGAGAGGCAATAAGCGCGGGCCGCTCATGGGAGCATCTCCGCCAACTTGACGGCATTTGCGGCGGGCCATCGAATATTATCCGCGGCGCCCCAGAACCACCAGGCTCCGGGCCGAGCCGGATCCTCCTCGGGCTTCGCCAGGTGGGCGACTTTTTCTCCCGCAACGCTGACATTGCTCGGACCAGCTTCGCCATCGGCGGGGAGCAGGAAGCCAGCTTCCTCGCAAGCGGCGACGATCTGGTCAACTTTCGTTCCCGGTACCAGCTCGGCGCAGGCGGAAAATGCGGTTCCGTAAAACACCGGCGCATGGATCAATTGAAGCGCGGGCATTACGGACTTTTTGGCGATGCAGGCTTTCGTCTCCGAGCGCAATCGCTCGCGCACGGCGCTCAGCTTATGCTTGCTGCCTGGGCCAAACCGATCGAGGAGATTAAAAGCCACTTGAGTGTCAAACACGGGCTGACCCATTCCTTGAAAGGATAGCAACTGGCCCGTCTGACTCTCCAATTCTTCGACGCCCTGGCGCCCAGCTTCGGAAACAGCTTGAAAACAGATCAAAACCAGCCGCGAGACTCCGATCTTGAACAGACCGAGCGCCAAGGAAGCAGCTGCGGTGGCCGCCGCAGAAGGAATCGCGTAGACGGTGGCATCGGTTGGAAATTTTCGAGACTGCAGCACATCCAATTTGGGGAACCAGCTCGCTGTGCCTTCGTCCGCGGAAGTGGCGCCGGATAAATCGATGATTTTGGCTTTGGACGACGCGGGCGGCGGCAAGATTAGCGTGAGTGAACTCCGCCGAGCCGGTGAAAAACACTTTTCCGGCGCGGTCGAAAGTGCCTTCTTCGACGGGCTGAATCACAGCGGCCTCGCCGCCAGCTTCGGTCAACGTGCCCGCTGCAATTTCTTCATCGACGAGACGGAATTCCGAGCCGGCAAAGCGGCTCTCTTCGAGCAGCGAGCGCAGCTCCGCTCCAAGCAGCGAGGAAGCACCCGCAATCACGATTCGGTTGGAGCCGCGTTCAAGCGATGGCATGAATCACACGGTCCGGGAGACCAGGCGGAGGCGGAAAAAGCGGATAAGGTGCAGCGTGACGCCCACGATCGCGTACGTGCAGGCGATGCTCATCAGCGCGTATTCCGAATAGCGCCACATCACTGCGACAAGGAGACAGACGAGAACAATAGCGAGCGAGGGTTGTTTTCGCGCCCAGGGAATATCCTTGAAGCTGTAGTAGCGGATCGTACTGGTCATCAGAGCGCCCAGAGCCGCGGCCAGGATAAACCAGCCCACGGACCACCATCCGTTTTGCAGCGGACCAATGGACATGGGGCCGCCAAGCCGTAGGCCGTGCACGATCGAGGCAATCACCGCGGCCGCGGCGGGAGTCGGCATCCCAACAAAATACTTGGAACTTCCAGGGGCCATTCCCTGGACGTTGAAACGAGCGAGCCTCCATGCGCAACAGATGAGGAACGCGAGGCAGCCCACCCATGCAAATTCGCCGAGTTGGTGGAGCCCCTCGCCAGCCATGGTGGTGACACTGCGGAATCCCCAAGCGTAAGCAAGAATCGCCGGCGCGATGCCAAAACTCACAACATCGGCGAGCGAATCAAACTGCACGCCGAATTCGGTGCTCGTTCCGGTCATGCGGGCGATGCGCCCGTCCAAGGAGTCGAAGAGAATCGCCAAGCCGATCGCTTTTGCGGCGCGATCCAGATCTTCCGGGGCACCGATGAGCGACGCCACGACGGCGTAGTAGCCGCACAGCAGATTTGCTGAAGTCATCATGGCTGGCAAAAGAAAAATGCCGCGCCGCCGCTTTAGATTCCGCAGACGTTTGCCTTCAAAGGGAATCTCTTGTTGTTCAATCGGACCCATGGTTTAGTTTTGCTTTCCTGCCACCGAAACGTTCGATTCCGCATCGGAAGTCTGTTCTTGACCCAGACTCAAAGTGGAGGTCCTTGGCAGCCAGTGCGCGAGCACGCTGGAGCCGCCCTTCACGTTCTCACCGACTCGAACGAGTATTTCCGCATCTCTGGGAACCCAAACATCGACGCGGGAGCCAAATCTCACAAGCCCGATACGCTCGCCCCGGGCGACTCGTTCGCCGGCTTTTTTCCAGCTAACGACGCGTCGAGCAATCAATCCGGCGATCTGCTTGAACACCATTTCTCCAACGTCGGTCGAAAGCGTGAACACGTTCTGCTCGTTTTCCATCGAGGCACGTTCGCGCATGGCGGCGAGAAACTTTCCAGGGCGATATTCCATCTTGGAGATCACGCCAGCCGCCGGCGCTCGATTGACGTGCACGTTCCATACTGCCAGAAAAATGCTGATCCGTTTTCCGGGCAGCCCGGCGTAGTCCTCATCGGTAACGACTACCACGCGCCCGTCACCCGGAGACACGATCGCTCCAGGCTCGGAGGGTATCGTGCGTTCGGGGTCACGGAAAAAGGAAAAGACAAAAAGAGCGAGGCACACCAGCACAATGGCGACAATCATCCAGTGCGCAAAATAGGCCGCAGCTCCCAGAAGCAAAAGCGGCAACCCGAAGTAATAGCCCTCTTTGACCATGCTAGAGAGAATATACCTCATCCGCCTCGCGCGATGTGTAAACGCGCCGAGCGAGCAGGGCCATTCTACGACAGAATTTTGGGGTTCGCGGGCTTATTGCGTGCGATGCGCCCGCGCACTTTGGATACGAAGGGCAATCCGTTCCATCTCATCTTTGCAGTGGAGCTTCATCTTCTTGAGCTTGATTTCTTCGAGGAGGTCTTCTGAACTGAGGTAGGTAGCGGTGGAGATTCGGTGCAGTTCTGCTTCGTATTTCGAGTGCCGCTCGGCCAGACGCTGATACTCGGCGTCTGAATCGAGGAGTATGTCCCGAGGTGCCCGCTGTGCTGTTGCCATGCGTCCTCCTCACGACTGCGCGAATTGAATTGTGAACACTACATGAACGCAACGATAGCACTCGGAATGGCGGCGTCAAGTGGGAACTATTAGGAAATTGGTCCTAGCCCGTGGAGGCTGTGAGTTTCTTAACCATGGTCAAGGCCGCCTCGTCCGGTGAGCGGTAATAGCCCTTGCGGAGGCCCGTTCTGGCAAAACCTTGTTTTTCGTAGAAAGCGATGGCGCCCGTATTTGATTCACGGACTTCGAGATAGACGCTTTTCGCTCCCTGAAAACGCCACCCTTCCAGAGCTTTTGCGAGCAGCGCTGTTCCTGCGCCATGGCGTCGGTCTGCGGAGGTTATGGCCAGATTCAGGAGCTCGGCTTGATCCGCCGCAAGCCTACCGACCAGGAATCCTCTGGTCTGGCCATCTGCCTCCAGCACTAAAGCGAGTGAGCCGGCCTCGCGGGCAAACTTCACATAGCTCTCTTTCGACCAATTTGCGGCTTCTGGAGCTTGCGTGGAAATCGTCATGACTTCATCGGCGTCTTGCGGGCGAAACTCCCGCACAATAGCAATTCCACGCTCGCGGCCGCGTTCAACCGCCACGGCCGGGCCTGCCTTTCCAATAAACTTCGGCATCTGGCCGTCTTATATACTCCGCGTCAAGGGCAAGCGCATCCGTGTAGCGGCCCTCAAGCGCGCGCTGCCGACCGATTCTTCCGATCGCCGGCGCGAGAACGTTTGTGCTCCTCGCCAGGCTCTCGCCCGCTTGCAGACGCGCTTGCCATGCTTCATGCGAAGTCAGCAGTTCCGGATCCATGGAAATCCAGGTTACCTTTTCCTCGGCGGCGCGCTGGGCGATCCAACTGATGAAATCCGCTGGAGCCGCGACCATTTCCTCGTCCACAAGTTGAAGACTAGCGTCTCGCTTCCGAAATAATCCACCGTAAACCTGGTTTCGGTTGGCATTGAAGCACGCGGCAATGAAATTCGTTCCGCTCGCGGATTCCGCAGCGAGCGCCTCCAATCGGGAGACTTTAACGATCGCGAGCCCATAGGCCTCGCTCCAGGCTTTCACGGTAGTCAGCGCGATGCGGACTCCGGTGAACGAGCCCGGCCCAGAGGAAACCGCGCATACCTCAACATCGCGCATCGACAAGCCACTGGAACGGAGTGCGACATCCGCGGTAGGGAGGACCCACCCGGAATAGTCCGAAGTTCCTTCGTGTGCGACCGCGCATAACACATGATCATCTCGCAGGAGGGCCAAGCTGCCACGCGCGTCGCAAGTATCAAGCGCCAATAGAATCACGAAGGGCATTCTACAGCACACAGCGACGAGATTGAGAATTGGGGAACGAAGAGCTCCGCGAGGTGGATGAAACGGATGTTTCGCGGGAAGAGAGGGCGCGGCGCCGGGAGTTCTATCTTTAGAAAAGCAAATTTTACATATTGCCAATGGCGCAGAGCAACGGGCCATAGCAATTCAACTGCCAAATTCGCATCTAATTTTCCCTAACTCCATGATTCCACTGGATATATCTTGACTCTTGCAACACATACATTTATGCTTCGTAAGCATCTCAGGGGGCATCTCAATCCATGGACTACAAAATCGGTGACAAGGTCGTATACCCGAACCACGGCGTCGGACTTGTAGAACAGATTAGTTACGGTGTCTTGAATGGTAGGACCGAGCGTTACTTCATGATTCGCATCGTTTCCAGCGGCCTGCGCGTCATGGTTCCACAGTCAAACGCAGAAACCGTTGGTCTCCGTTCCGTGATTCGTTCCACGGAATCCACCAAAGTCCTTGGCTTCCTCGAAAAGGGCAAGCTCAATTCTCACCACGACTGGAAACACCGCTTCAAGGAAAATTCGGAGCGCATGCGCACCGGGTCCCTCCTCGAAGTCGCCGTCGTCCTCAAGAGTCTCGTTTCCCTCAGCCGCAGCAAGCCACTCTCCTTCCGCGAAAAGAAAATGCTGGAACGCGCGAAGTACCTCCTGGTCAGTGAAATGGCCACCGCGCGCAATACCACTTCAGAGAGCGCGGAAGCGATTGTCGTTAAGTCGCTGGCGAAGGCGAAGCTGCAATTCCCTGTGATGACCGAGAAGTTTGAATAGACTTTTGCGTTCTTTGGAGCGCCGCGACGGTGTCGGGGCGCTCCAGTCAAGTTAGAGAGCAAACCCCGCGGCGGGCGCATCAAATGGCCCGCCCTTTCCTTTACAAACACCTCTTTTCTACAGTCCGCTCCACGCTTGCCGATGCTACAACGGTTCTTGGGGTTCCCTTCCCGGTACCCGCCCGAAATGGTGACCTTCTATTGTCCCCGAAAAAATGTAACTTCCCATTTGAAAAAATCGTCCTATAATTGAGGTCGTTAGCAGAGTCCCCCCCGCTACCCCTTCACGGATTCTCAAAGCTCCTCCTGTTTAACACTTTGGAGGCATGCTTAGGAGACGGTCATGAAATCCAGCCTATTGCTTGCCGGTCTTTTACTCTTCGCCGGCACGGCACAAGCGCAACACTCGCACCAGCCGATTACGGGTGGAGGCAACAGTACGGGATTTGGAAACAATGTGGGGGGCTGGGGGAGCGGCAGCGAGTGGGGATCGAGCAATTTTGGCTACGCGGGCCGAGCAGTGAGCTATGAAGATCCGCGAAGTTTTTCTTTGGAGTATGTGCGAAACGACGGGCCGTTCGTTCCTTCGACATACATGAGCTACCAAGAAGCGGTAGCTCTCGGTCAGCAACACCTTGCCGCCGCCGAGAAAGCGGCGGAGGGCGAATCCGGCCCCTCGCTGGGGGATGTAGCACGCTCTTACAGAGCGGTGAAAGTACCTACGCTGAAACTCCAATCGCGGGTGCTTCAAGATAATGCGGGAAGGCTAGCGGTTTGCAATTTGAACGGCAATAACTGTCATCGGCCGTGATAGGCGCCATCTAGAGACTGCATCAGCAATTTGTGTCAAGCGGCGGGTTCCCTCAAACCGCGAACTACTGCCGCAATGGCAGGAGGATTGGCCTAACAAACGATTTCTTATGGCTGTTGTACCAAACGTATTTGCAAGAAGCGCCATCGGGAGACTCCTCCCAGATGGACCCGTCTTCAAAGAGCGCGCTCGTTAAAACAAAAGCTCCTCCGCCGCCATGTTCAAAATCAATATCCTCGCGATACCACGATAACGTCTTCGATGCACCAAGTTTGATGCGCTTGTTCCAGTTAAACCCACGAATCGGCCGGGTGTCGTCAAAATTCCAGTGGTACCACTTCCAATGTTCTGTTGCATCCGCGAAAGCAGCATTGAAAGTCAGCCCCACGATCCGCTTTCCACTGACGTTCTTGATTCGAACGCTTACGCCAGAAGGATCGAAATGCACGAATTCAACGGGGCATGAGGAAGGAACGGCGGAAGACGCCGCGGACTGTGCCCGAGTTGCCGGTGCATAAACAAGATTGCTCAGCAAAAAAGATAATAGGAAAACCCATCGACAGTAACGAAACCATAGCGAAAAGAGACCGATCATAGGCGGCTGAGAACCGATCATGGCGGCGCCCTCCACAAATGGGACGCCGACATTCGTCCATCGGTTACAGTTCGATTTGCCGA
This sequence comes from uncultured Acidobacteriota bacterium, assembly GCA_963718785.1. GTDB lineage: Bacteria > Acidobacteriota > Terriglobia > Acidiferrales > UBA7541 > Acidiferrum. Next base: position 797,243 of record CAVQZW010000003.1, read on the forward strand.
AGAGTTGTCTACTGAAGTTTTTTAGGCGGTCGAGAACCTGCGCGTCAGAGCCTTTAATCGCAGGCAAGGGCAGAAATTCTAACGCTAGCACTTCGGAGAGCGCGCGCGACTTCGGCTGCGATTTTGGCGGCGCCGGGAGTATCGCCATGAATGCAAATCGTCTGTGGTTCGAGGGCAACCTCGCTTCCGTCACTCGTGGTGACGAGGCCCCGTTCGACCATGCCCAGAGCCTGCCGGGCGGCCATTTCAGGATCGCGGATCAGGGCATCTTCAAATTTTCGTGAGCGCAGCGTGCCGTCAGGTTCGTAGCGACGGTCGGCGAAGGCCTCGGCTGCGACAGTGAATCCCGCTTCACGGAAGACTTCGAGCATGGGCGAACCGGCCAAGCCTACCAGCACTACATCGCCTCGCCATCGAGCGACGCCATCCGCGATGGCTTGAGCCAATTCGCGGTTGCGCACCGCCTGGTTGTACAGCGCGCCATGCGGTTTTACGTGGACTACTTCCGCGCCGCACTTTTCGGCAACTTTTGCCAGTGCGCGCACCTGCTCGAAAACGGAGTCAGCTACATCTTGAGCCGGGATTTTCAATTCCAGGCGTCCGAAATTCTCGCGATCCGCGTAGCCGGGATGCGCTCCGATGGCCACACCGTGGCGCATGGCCTGCTCAACGGTAATGCGCATTGTTTCTTCATCACCCGCATGGCCGCCGCACGCGACATTCGCCGAAGTAATCGAGCGCAGCAATTCTTCCTGCGTCCCGTCGGCGATGGCTTCGGGGACTTCGCCCATATCGCAATTCAGGTCTATACGCTTCATTCGACGATTAGCTCCTTCGATGCAAGCAACTTCTCCTGTGCGGCCAGAAGCGCACGCGCCACTTCCATTTCCACAAGTTCGAATCGAACTTCGTCACGCGGCCTCAGTTGGCCCAGGCTGTTTAAATCCGCGGAAATTACATTTGCGATTTTTGGATAGCCACCGGTCGTCTGTTGCTCCACAAACAAGACGATCGGCTGGCCACCCGCAGTGATCTGGACTGCGCCGAGGGAGACGCCTTCTGAGATCATTTCCCCGCTGGAAGACGAGATGATCGGCGCGCCTTGCAAACGCAAGCCCATGCGGTTCGATTCCTCGGCAAGGCGGTACGTCCCGGCATAGAAATTCTTATGAGCCTCCTCGGCGAACCAATCGCTTTGCGGACCGGCCGTGACACGCAAGATTTTCCGAGGCAAAAATTGTTTGAGCGCCGAACCGGCCACACTCCGTTTCCGAAAGGTGCGAAAGGTTCCGCCAGTGGTTCCAATCCTCAGGACATCTCCTTTTTGCAACGCCCTGCCATCAAAGCCGCCGAGGCCGCTCAGGAGATGCGTGGACGCACTGCCCAAAAATAATTTCACATCAATTCCACCACGCACGCACAAGTAACATCGTGCTCCTGTCCGAGTCGGTCCAGTCCGAAGCGTCTGGCCGGAGCGGACCTCGACGGAAGTCCACATGTCGACAGCCACATCGTCGAGCATGGCTCCAAAATCGGAACCTGCGAGCGCCACCACCGATCGTTCGGGAAAGAAAAATGTGCCGCCGAGCAAAGTCATCTCCAGCGCCGCCGCACCTTCGGCGTTGCCCACCAACCGATTGCCTATGCGCAGGGCAAGTGGATCCGCCGCGCCGGAAGGCGAAACGCCCATGGGGCCAAATCCCTCGCGACCCAAATCCTGCACCGTCGTCTGCAAACCTGGAGTTCGCACCTCGATCAGGCTCATGCGTTACCCAAGGCCAGCTTCGCGAATTGCTGCGGCGCAAACGGCACAAACCGCACGCGATCGCCAAGCGCAAGCAGGCTCATTTGCGCGCGATCCGGCTGGAACATCTTTACGGGAGTGCGGCCAAGCAATCTCCACCCGCCTGGAGTGGAAATCGGATAGACACCCGTTTGTCTCCCTGCAATTCCGACACTTCCTGCTGGGACGCTCTTGCGAGGTGAAGGCAATCTGGGCGTCGCCAGCTGTTCGGCCACATCGCCGAGATAGGCAAAGCCGGGCGCGAAGCCCAAGAAATAGACAAGGTAGGTGGCCGAGGCGTGCACCTCGATGGCCCGCTCAGCGGTCATTTGATGCAACTCCGCTACTTCGTTCAGATCCGGGCCATACTCCCCGCCATAGCACACTGGGATTTCGACCAATCGCGGCTCGGGAAGGGCGATGCTTCTCATGCGCTCGACGTAAGTGCGCAGGAGATTTTCCAGTTCATCGTGCCGCAACTTCATGGCGTCGAACTTGAGCAACAGCGAACCATATGCCGGGTGAAGATTGCGCACTCCCGCTATCGGCTCGAGTTCCAACAAGCGCAGAAGCCTGCGCACTTGATCGTGCGCTTCGAGCGAGATTTTATTCTGGAGAGCCGGGGGTTCCGCATCGCCCGTTTTGGGGTGCGGGTCGAAATAGACTAGTAGCGACTGGTCGCTCGAAACTCGAAATCGCGCGCGATCGATTGCGGAAGTCCCCATCGCGGCAAGAGTATACCCCACGTAAACTCGGAGCGTATTCGGAGCAACTTTTCGGCTTACAGGGCTAGAATTGAGTGTGCGACGGATTCCTATAAAATCAGTCCCGCGCCGATCCCTCTATGCCGCAATAGCCTGGTTTGCCGTCTCGTCCACTGTCTGTGCTGGGCCTCAAACACACACGAAACCAGCGCCTGCCACAAAAGGTGTGCCGCTCAAGGAATTTGTGTACGCCATTCAGCTAAAGGCGAAGACGCTCGAGAATTCTTCCGGCATGCGCTTGGCTTTCCAAACCTTTCTTGCCTCCCACCATCTTTCAGAGGACAGCGTCCGCTACTCGGACTTCGTGATCGTTCGGCTGCTTTATGAAGCGACGCGCGACGCTGGCTTCTGGAATATGCATTGGAGCATCACCGATCAGCCACCCAATTCCGACAGGATATGGAGCCAGTGGAAAGCGGTTCAACGCCCTGCTGTCTCGGTGCCGACGGCGACTGCGGAGTGCGATGAACTCTCAGCGCTGTATGCGTTCTTAGTGGAACGCTCCGGAGTCAAGAGCGTCGGCCTCTTCTGGCCTGCCTCGAATCACACCGTCGCCGTTTGGGTTCTGCAACCCGCAAAGGGGCCCGCCATTCGCGTCGTAGTTCCTACTTCGCAGATTTTTCTCGAAGAGACCGACACCTTCGATACGCGAAAATTCAATCCATGGCGCCAGAAGATAATTTACGAATATACCCGTCACGATGTTCCCGACTCATTCGAACTTCCCCAACCTCTCGCCGACTTTTTTCTCAAGCAAATCGATATCTACGGCGAGGCTTCGGATACTACTCTCCAAAGGCTGCGCTATGCTCGCGACGCCGTCTTCGTCAGAACATGGACAACCGAGCAAGCCGCCCGCGACGCGCAGAACCGCCGTGCCTCGCTACCAGCCGGTTCCGCTGAAGATGACTTCGCCCTGAAAACTTTTGCGGCCGATATGCGGCTCGAACCTTATCGGCACTAGCCGCGCGATGCGCTCCTCGATTTCTGGCGTAAATCGTCGGTTGGTTTGCAAACCCGGATGTATAATTGTCTTATGACCGAACAGGCTTCCACTCTGTTGCAGAAGGCCCTCAGTCTCTCCGTTGAGGAACGCGCCGATCTGGCTTGCTCCTTGATTGACAGCCTCGATGCAACCGTGGATGAAGGTGCATCCGTCGCCTGGGACAAAGAGATAGCCCAGCGAGTCTCCGATCTCGACTCGGGACTGGCAAAGACTGTCCCTTGGGAAGACGTCCGCGCGCGCCTCTCCTCCAAACTTTCTAATGGTGAGTAAAAAGATAGAGTTTCACGAGGCTGCTAGTCTCGAACTAGAAGCTGCCTTTGACTGGTATTTGGAACGCAGCGAACCCGCCGCGGTGAGATTCGCAGCAGAGATTGATGAGGCGCTCGCAAGCATCGTCCAGGCGCCCCAACGCTGGCCACAAAACAATTTCAGCACTCGCAAGTTCGTTCTGCGGCGATTTCCCTTTGTGCTTTTTTATCGAGAGCTTGCTTTGTCCATACAAATCATCGCTATCGCCCACGGGCACCGGCGTCCAGGATACTGGAAAAATCGTCTCTGAAAATCCAGCGTAGAAATAGTCCCCCTCCCGAGCCCTAATCAAGCCTCGCCTGATCTTCGCGAGAAAGAGCTATTCTTTCGCGCCGTGCTCTCGCAGGAACTCGACAGTTCTGTTGTGTTGTGTCTTGTGTTCTTCCCCTGGAAAGCGAATGGCGTAGCCGAGGGGCGTGCATTCGACTTCTTCCCCGGGATGCTCGTAGTAGCCGGGGAGTTTCACGCGCAACGATAGGTCCGCGCCGTGGTCCATCAAGAACTGCGTCATCGGCAGTCCCTCATCATAGAACTGCGTCGCCGAGTGGAAGATGGCGGTATGTCCGCCCACGCCGGATTCGTCCACGGCCGCTCGTGCATTGACGTCGGCACCACGCTCCAAGAGCAGCTTTGCGGCTTCCACGTTGCCGTACTCCGCCGCGACGTGCAGAAGCGTTGCCCCTCGCAGCTTGAGTAGTCGTGCGCCAGTCGTGCCGAAATCCAGCTCAGGGAACCGCCGATGCACCAGTGTGCGATCCGCATCAAGATGTTTCGCGAGCAGATCGAGGCGGCCGCGAAGCAAGTCGAGGACGGGAGGCACGTTGTACTTCGTGACGCCGCCGGCTTCGACCAGAATATCCATGCACTCACCGAGCTGCGGCGATCGCCCATACGTTCCGATGACATAATCGAGCGCCGTTCCCGGATACTTTCGATCTGCCCTTGCACAATTCGGATTCGCTCCGTGATCCAGCAACCACTTAATAGCTGTGGGCTCAACCGTCTCGCAAGGCGCAAAAATAATCGGGAAGTAGCCGTTCCATTCGGCATTCACATTCGCACCATGAGTTACCAGCAGCTTCATCATCGGAATGCGAATTCCGACGAGCGCGGCTCTCATCAACGGCCCATCGCCGCCCTGATGAATGTCCGACCCGTTCTCGATCATCCATTTCGCCATAGCCAATCTGGTTGGGCCCGGCGCTTCCCACGGAATCCTGCATTCGGCGACCCACGTGAGTGGGCCATTCTTGCCGTAACCAAGAGGAGCGCGGTGCAACTCCGGATTGCGTGTCATGAGGATCTTCATTCGTTCGAGGTCGTTGGCATCGATCGCCAATTTGAGCTGGCCAATTTCTTCCAGCGAATCGACATGCTCTTTTAACTTTGGCCAGCTTGCGAATCCGTAGAGCCGAGCGATTTTGAACTGCGCATCGGCGAGCGAATCGGCAGCTCCAGCCTTCAACAGGTCTTTGGCTTGGTCTTTGAGATGGCGGAGATTGGGTCGTTCCGGAAGTGGACGCGGCGCGTCCGAAGAATGGGTCGTCATAGCGACCTCCTTTCAGTAAATCGCCCGCAGTCCGCACATCGGGCCGAAAGAAGGTTCGCAAAGCTCAGTTTCGAACAGGTGGGCTTCTACCCTTTCCGCGGACCGGATGCGTCCTGAACGCAAGCAGATGATATCACGGGCGAGCTCGCAGAGGCAGGCACGAACTCCGAACTGCGCCAACGTAAGAGGCCGCGAAGCAAGTGCACTTTTGTGTGATGCCTAACGCCGCGACCGACGACCGTGCTTCAAGCCAGGGCCAGACTCGGATCCGCGTTGAGGCTGCTGTCGGCGAGGATGCCTGCACGAAATCTCTCGTACGCCGCGGCCGCGATCATCGCCGCGTTGTCGGTCGAAAGCGCCCGGCTAGGAAAAAAGACTTCGATCCCCTGGCTCTTGCCGCGCTCTTCAAAGGTTGCTCGCAACTGGCTGTTTGCGGCGACGCCTCCCGAAACCAGCACGCTCTCCACGGCCAGCTCCTGGGCGGCAAGCATGGTGCGATCGACCAAATCGCGGATCACAGCATTCTGAAACTCGCGCACCAGAGCCAGCGTTTGCGGGGAACAGAGCGGCAGCAACTGCTCGAATTTTCGTTCGCCGCGCTGAAGAGACTCTTCGCGCGTTCGAATTTCGCAGGAATATTCCGCATGTTCGCGCACGTGATAGAGAACCGCGGTTTTTAACCCACTGAAGCTGAAATCGAGAGGGTTTCCTCGCGTCTTTGTCGGACCAAATTTCACGGGAGCGGTCGCCTCATTCGCAACCGCGGCCAAGCGATCCAGGATCGGCCCTCCCGGATAGCCCAGCCCCAGAAGTTTTGCCACTTTGTCGTACGCTTCGCCCGCCGCGTCATCGCGGGTCTGACCAACTTTTCGGTAGCGCAACAAGCCGCCACTGTCGGGCTCTACCGAGTCGCTTCCGGTCACTTCATACAAAACCGTGTGTCCACCAGAGACAATCAGGCAGACCGCGGGCAATTTCGCGGCTCGGTCCGATTTATACGCCTCAAGAAAAACCGCGTGGACATGCCCCGCCAGATGATTCACAGGCACGAGCGGTTTGCCGAGCGCCGCCGCCAAAGTTTTTCCATAGGTTATTCCCACCAGGAGCGCGCCTACAAGTCCCGGACCTTGCGTCACCCCAATTGCGTCAACATCCGCGAGTTTCATTCCCGCCTGCCCAAGCGCTTCTCGCACGACTGGCACGATCTGCCGCAAATGCTCGCGCGAAGCGAGTTCCGGCACAACACCGCCATATTTTCTATGAATATCGATCTGCGAAGCCACCACGCTCGACAAAATTTCGCGCCCGTCAGCCACAACCGCTGCCGCAGTCTCATCGCAGGAAGATTCAATCCCCAAAATGCGCGTCATGTTCAAATACCCGCCAGTCGAATCTAAAGCTTTAAAGTTTTGAGGTACTCGCGGAAGGGAGTGCCCAACTCTTCGTTACGCAAAGCAATCTCCACCGTCGCTTTCAAGAATCCGAGTTTGTCGCCCGCATCGTAGGAAACTCCTTCATAGATGTACGCCCAAAGACCTTGCTCCTGGGCCAGGATGCGCAGTGCATCGGTCAGCTGAATTTCATTCCCTGCGCCTGGTTTGGTGCGCTCCAGGCAATCGAAGATCTGCGGCGGTAAAACATAACGCCCGGTGATCGCCAGGTTTGAAGGTGCATTCTCCGGCTTCGGTTTTTCCACCAGGTCGCGGATGCGCAGCAGACGTGCGCCAAAAGGAGGTTGGGGAGCCGCTTCTCCGTCCACGATGCCGTAGAGATGCGTCTTCTCTTTCGGTACCTCTTCCACAGCGATCGCGCCAACGCCGGTCGCCGCGTAGACATCGATCAACTGTTTCGTGGCGGGATTTTTTCCGGGAATCAGGACGTCTCCCAGTAAAACCGCGAATGGCTCGTCGCCCACAAGATCTTTCGCAACCAACACGGCATGGCCCAGCCCGAGCGGCTCCTTCTGGCGCGTGTAACTCACCTGCACCATATCGCTGATGCGGCGAACCATTGCCGCCTGATCTTTCTTCCCTTTTTCTTCCAGGAAGCGCTCCAGCATGGGCGCATGGTCAAAATGATCTTCGATCGAGTTCTTGCCCTTGCCAGTGACAATGATGATGTGTTCGATTCCGGAGGCGACGCACTCTTCCACCACATACTGAATCTGTGGCTTGTCCACGACGGTCAGCATCTCTTTGGGCTGCGCTTTGGTTGCGGGCAAAAAGCGCGTCCCGAGTCCCGCTGCAGGCAGCACTGCTTTGCGTACTTTGCGGATCGCGTTGCTGGATTGTGGCGTGTCAGCCATGCGTTTCCTCGCTAGACTTATTTTTTCTTCGCGGGCTTTTTTTCTTTCGAGGAGCTATCTTTCGAACTCGTATCCTTCGCCGAAGAATCTTTGTCCGACGATTCCTTGCTTCCCCCATCTTTCGAATCCTTCGCGCCGGCGTCTTTGGCGCCAGTATCCTTGCCTTCCGATGCTGGCTTACTCTCCTTGCTTCCTCCGTCGGGAGATTTTCCGGCGTAATCCGTAACATACCAGCCCGATCCCTTAAACTTAATTGCAGGAGCGGTGATTACCGACTCGACTTTCCCTCCGCAGTGTGGGCATTTCTTCAGGTGCGGGCCCGCGACGGCCTCGATTTTTTCCGTATGGCGCCCGCACTTCACGCACTTGTATTCATACAGTGGCACAGCCAATCCCTCCGCTTTATTTCCAAATAAAAAAGTATAGCATGCGAGCGCGCTCCCTTTAGTAGGGATGGCCGCTGGCTCCGGACTTTTTCATCCACAGTGCCGGCCAGCTCAGCGGCGCGTGCTAGACTCAGTTGCATGAGCGGAGCCGCAGCGAGAGACACCAAAACTGCACTGGGCTGCCTTTACCTGGTCGGCACGCCCATCGGCAATCTTGAAGACATCACTCTTCGGGCGCTCCGGATTCTTAAGGAAGTCGACCAGATCGCCTGCGAAGACACCCGGCATACTCAAAAGCTCCTCAATCACTACGAAATTCGCAAGCCGCTCATCAGCTACCACGAGCACAATGAACTCACTCGCGCTCCGGAATTGCTCATCTCTCTCGAACAAGGCGCAAAAATCGCGCTCGTCAGCGACGCAGGAATGCCCCTGGTCTCCGACCCCGGACATCGCCTCGTCACGCTCTGCCTTCGCCATCACGTTCCCATCGTGCCCGTGCCCGGACCATCGGCTCTCTTGGCGTCACTGGCCGCCAGTGGGCTGCCCAACGAAGAATTCCTCTTCGTCGGCTTCCTCCCCAACCGCTCCGGCGAACGCCGCCGCGCACTGGAGCGCCTGCGCATCGAAGATCGCACCATCATTCTTTACGAAGCACCGCACCGCATCGCAGAATGCGTCGCCGACGCCCGCGAAGTCCTCGGCAACCGCGCCGCTTGCATCGCCCGCGAAGTCACCAAGCTCCACGAAGAATTTCGCCGCGGCAAGCTCTCTGAACTCTACACCTCGCTCGAAGAACGCCCCGCCAAAGGTGAAATCACTCTTTTGATCGGCCCCGAGGATCCGGCAGATGCACGCACTCCCGCCAACTCCATGCAAAGCCTCGCGGAGCGCGTCGAAGAATTGATCCACCAAGCCAAGCTCGACCGTAAAGAAGCGCTCAAGCTCGCCGCCAAGGAGCATGGATTAACGCGGCGCGAAGCCTACGACAAAATGGTCACCGCCCGCGAACCCGAAAGCGGCGATTCGTAACGTCTCGAGCAAAGGTAGGGAAAGTGATCGTGGCGGTAAATAAGACGGGGCAGGCAAAATGGGGACGGCAAACTTCTTGTGCAAAAAATTGGGCCTGGGCTAAAGTTCCCGAACACAACTCCCGCGCCAATTTCCATGGCTTGCATCAATAGAAGAATCCCGGAGGAATGAGCAGGGCGAAAAACACTCCCACCACCAGCATCGCCAGAATGAGAATAATTGCGACGCCGGAACGCCCAAGGCCTGTTTTGTAGCTGTGCTCCGCTGGAACCAAATGCCAAGGATGGGGATTATAATTGCGACTACGCATTATTCCCTCGTTTCTCGATTTCACGCAGCCGCGCTTGGCTAGATCGGGTCGCGAAAATCGAGCGGCAGGGAGGAGGCCGCGCCTGGCGGCGCTTCCCAGAGAGCGGTTTTTGCGCTCCAACCACATAGACGCATGCCGCCGCCTCAGAGTTGCAGGCAATCAGAAAATACATATCGCACTACGATATAAGTCGGCGTCCCTGAAAGGGCTCGCCTCTTAAGGGTTCCAGGCCCTTACTCTTCGCGCCATATCCCACACCATATTGTCGAGTGCAAGCCCCATATCCGGCTGCCCGGTGGTGCGCGTGTTGGTCAACGCGGCCCAGCAAAACCCCGAGGCCGTCCGCACCATAATAGTGATGGTTCCGGGAAGGCTCCCGTTGTGCCACCAGTTCGGCGTGTTGTTTACCGCCCACCCGCGCGCGTAGCCTGAGTTTACAACGCCAGGCGTCGTCATCAGTTTGATCGTATCGGGCTTCAGAATATTCGGCGTGGATTTGAATCCGTCCACGTGCGTCAAGAAAAGTGCAAGATCGCGCGGCGTCGCCAGCCACCCGCCATGCGAATCCATCCGCGTGACGTTCATATCGTAAGGATTCTCGCCGCCTTGCCCGTAATAAAACACTTCTTCCGGCAAACGTTGATTTAGCGCATTGCCCGAAATACGCATGTCGCGCACGCCGCATCGAGCAAGAATCTCTTCCTGTACAAATTCGTGGTAAGGCCGTCCGGTAATCTGCTCGATCACGCGCCCCAGCACGCAGTAGCCAAAGTTCGAATAGGCGTAATGCGTCCCTGGAACATTTTTCAGCGGCTTGGTGTCGAGCGTCCAGGTAATCAGTTGTGCGTGATCCATCCCCGGGTTTTCAAACATCGGATCATCGCCCGAGTTGTCCCATCCTCCGCAAGTGTGCGTCAAGAGATGGTCGATGGTGATCTCTTCCACCCACTTCTTATAAGCACCTTTACCGAATTTTGTCCCCAGCACTCCATCCGGGCCAAACACCCTGTCGTGTTGGCGTAACTTGTCGCGTTCAATCAGCGTGAAGATCGCCGTAGACGTGATTGGCTTGGTCAGGCTCGCAATGCGAAATAGGTTGGCCACCGTAAGCCTTTGTCCCGCCTGCCGGTTCGCCTCTCCAAACGGGCTCTCATAAACAATCCGGCCCTCACGCGCAATCGCGACCGAAAGCCCCGGCACATCGAACTTCCGCATAAAAGCATTCGCCACGCCGGCCATCTGTTGCCGCTCGGAGGGCGTGATCTCTTCCTCCGGCAGAGCAAGTCCGAACGCTTCCGCGCGCGCAAACGACATCCCCAAAGCCGTCGCAGAGAGAATTCCTTTCACGGCCTGTCTTCTCGTAATGCTCCGCATCAAAAGTCTCTCCAAAAGTCTCTCCAAAAGTCGCTCCGATTCTCCATCTCGCCACATCTGATTCTGCGCCGAACGATATCAATCCCGGTCGAAGTGCGTCAAACCGTGAAGTTGCAGTCTCCCCCGCTTCGGTGTAGCTTTTCCGCGCTGGGAAAGTTCGTCGGGGAACCCAGCCAATCTTGCTGGAGGCGATCACTATGGCTGGCGATGCAGAGAAAGATCTATGGAGTCGACGCGGATTCCTGGGAGTTGGTTCAGCGGCACTGGCGGCCGCCAGCGTTCTCGGACCAGATAAAGTCCCCGCGCAGGAACAGAGTGCGCAGCAGCATCCCCCAGGAGATCGCAGCGCCAGCGATCCAGGTCCGACCAATTCGGCCATCGACGCCGCGAATCCCGATTCGAACCATCCTCTCCCGTCGGACGCCGGCGGCGTGCAAACCTTCAAGTATCCGTTTTCCTTTGCCCACAAACGCTTTCAGCAAGGCGGCTGGTCGCGCGAAGTCACTGTGCGTGAACTTGCCGTCTCCAAATCGTTGGCGGGCGTTGACATGCGCCTCACCGCCGGCGGCGTTCGCGAACTCCATTGGCACACTGCCGCCGAGTGGGCCTACATGCTCTATGGCAGCGCCCGCATCACTTGCATCGACGGTGAAGGCAAGAGCTTCGTCACCGACGTCAAGGAAGGCGACCTCTGGTACTTCCCTCCTGGAATTCCCCATTCCATTCAAGGTCTTCCGCCCGACGGCACGGAATTCATGCTCGTCTTTGACGACGGCAACTTCTCCGAATACGAAACAGTCCTTCTCACTGACTGGATGGCCCACACTCCGCCCGACGTGGTCGCCAAGAATTTCGGCGTTGCACAATCCGCCCTTGCCAATATGCCGAAACGCGAGAAATTTATTTTCCAGGCCAATGTTCCCGGACCGCTCGAGGAAGATCAACGTCGCGCCGCGGGAGCCTTGGGCGCTTCGCCGGTTGATTTCGCGTTTCGCACCACACAGCACCCTGCGCCCATGAAGTTCAAAAGCGGCGAAGTCCGAGTCGTAGACTCAAGCAGTTTCAAAATCTCAGCCACCATCGCCGCAGCCATCGTCACCGTAAAACCCGGCGGCATGCGCGAATTGCACTGGCATCCCAATGCCGACGAGTGGCAGTTCTACATCAGCGGAAAAGGCCGCATGACCGTCTTCGCCACCGGCGCCCGCGCCAGAACCATGGACTTCGAAATGGGCGACGTCGGCTACATCCAAAAAACACTTCCCCACTACGTCGAAAACACTGGCACGACCGACTTGAAATTCCTCGAAATGTTCAAGAGCAGCTATTACCAGGACCTCGCCCTCTCCGAATGGCTCTCCCACACGCCGCCGGACCTCGTCGCGGCCCATCTCAATCTAGACAAAGCAACACTCGACGCCATTCCGAAAGACAAGCCGCTGATCGTGCCGTAGGAACGAAGTTTCTTAAACGCATCTGCACCCATCGATACTAGGTCAGCTTGGCGACAAGGACCTGCCGCCGCAGGACGTCCTTTCCGCCTGCGAATTCCTTGTCCGTAATATTAGATTCCCGCGGAGAGCTTCCAATTCTCATGGGATAATTTCCGGGGAATCATCATGATTTCACTTCTACGATTACCGCGTTTATCTGGAGTTGGAGCTTAACCGACTACTTTTGTGGGCGGACACTGAGTTCCAAGAGTCTTTTCGGAGGTTGCGAACCAATTGTTATTTCCGAGATTTCCGTCCATTCACCTCTCTCGCTTATCCGCAATGTGGAATTGGTCCTGATCTCTCCCAATTCAAAGCCCCAAGTCATACCCTTGCCCTCTTCCAGCAGTTTCACTTGGGTTTCGAGAAAACGACCATCGTTGAACGCCCTCATCCGATACGTCGCGCTTTCGTCGTCGTAGGAAATAATCCCGAAAGCTTGTAGAACGGGTTGGCCGCTGGATTTTGTCCGACCGACTCCCTCAATTACCAGGATCAAGCCGTCGAGTCTGTACGAGGCTTCCTCGGTCTGTAGCAATTCCACCGACTCAGCAGGGCCGCGCAACAGGCACGCCTCTCCGGCCCATTTTCCGACCAGAAAGCTGACCTCTTTCATGGCCGCGCGCTGCGCTGTGAGGTCCGGAACTCGGGGTAGCTGAGCCATTTGAGGGGCCAATAGTACCATCGGAGGAAGAAATTCACTTGATTGCATAACAGTGTCGGCTCCTCGACCCGAGTAGACTTGGTTGTCTGACGACCAAAGACTCGGGAGAAAGGAGCCGAACATGATGATTATAGGCGTAGATTACCACCCGAGTTTTCAGCAGATTTGTTTTTTTATTGAAGAAACCGGTGAGTGTGGAGAACGGCGACTGAACCATGAAGATGGGGACGCCGAGCGATTCTATCGGGAGCTGAAGCAAAGAGGAATCAGCGTGCGTGTAGGGATGGAGGCTACCGGCTATTCGCGCTGGTTCGAGCGACTGCTGGCGGAGCTAGGTTTCGAGGCGTGGATCGGCGATCCAGCGGAGATCAGGACCAGGCGAGCGAAGAAGCAAAAGACGGACAGCAAGGATGCCCAGCTCCTGCAGCAGTTGATGCTGGAGGATCGTTTTCCACGAATCTGGATGCCGAGCCCGGAAAATCGTGATCTGCGGCAACTGCTTTGGCATCGGCATCGACTGGTGCAGATGCGCACACGGATCATGAATCAGCTGCAGGCTCTGGCCATGAACGAGAACAAGTGCTGGAAGAAAAAGCTGTGGAGCGAACGAGGGCGAGCAGAACTAGAAAAGCTCTCGTTGGCTCCCTGGGCTAGTCGGCGTCGGCGAGAGTTATTGGAATTGTTGGACCGCATGAATCCGACTATCGAGGAATTAACCGCAGCCGTCGAGGAAGAAGTTAGGAAACGACCCGAAGCCTTGCGGTTGATGACGCATCCAGGCGTAGGCCCACTCACGGCACTCGCCTATGTGCTGATCATCGGAACGCCAACGCGGTTTGCCTGTGCCAAGCAGGTCGGCAGCTATGTGGGGTTAATTCCAACCGAGGACTCCAGTGGCGGCAAACAACGGTTGGGACACATTAGCAAGCAAGGCAGTTCTTTGTTGCGTTTCTTGCTGGTGGAGGCCGCACAGGCGGCCGTACGTTGTAATGCGGACTGGCGCCGTCGCTATCGGAACCTGGCCATGCGTAGGCAGAGGAACATTGCGAAAGTAGCCATGGGACGCAGGCTGGGAGTTTGCTTGTACTGGATGTGGCGAAGAGGATGGGAATATCCGCAGTTGGTAAAATTCGGTTCGCACGCGGGAGAGCTCGGTACCGGAGATGGTGTGCGGTAGAACGTCGTGCACTTGAATGGGCATCCCGCTCCCTGCAAAGGGAGTTTGCATAAGTAATCGTGGTCGAAGTATTGATCGAAGAGATGTATGGGTCGGACTGAAACCCACCGAAAGATTACGAGCGAGCTTTGGTCGTCGATGCCGGGAAGAATGAACACGAAAGAAAACGAAAGAGAAAAACTCTTTTAAGTGAAAAGAAAGAAGTGTGCTTAAAAAGAGTTTGACAGGGCCGACACTGTTAGAGATTTCCGGTAACGGCAGCGGTCTCAATGAGTCGACGCAACAGCAGCCTCAAAGACTAACTGCCAGTCTCAAGGGTTAAAGCGGCTTACAAGTGTTGAGTCAAAAGGAACACTGCCCTAGCTGTGTTCTGATTGAGTATAGCCCAACAGATCGGCTCTCCCGAGGAAGTGCTGTTGGATCAGGCTATTAGAAAGTGTTGCGTCGACCAGTTGAGCTGGCAGCGTAGTTAGGCATGTGCCCGAAGTGCAGAATGCTTTCGCCAATCCGCGAATCGCGTTTCGCCGAGCCGCGCACCATCGCCAGGAACAAGTGAGCGTTCAGCCAGCTCTGCGCCGAAGTAGCGCCCGTGCGGATCAGTAATTACTTCCCGCGGATCGTTGTTCGCCCTGAGATCCTGCCGGATCATTTCGTCGAAGCGGAACCGCTCGGGTCCCGCAATCTCTACTGTGCCGTTTAACGGCGGATCCAAGGCGACTCTGCTCACTGCACTCGCGACATCGTCAGCCGCCATGGGCTGAAAAAACACAGGCGCGATGCGAACCTCCTTACCCTCGGTTGCGCCATCGGCGATACCCCTAACGAACTCGAAGAACTGCGTCGCTCGGACAATCGAGTAAGGGATAGAACTTTCCTTGATGAGTTTCTCCTGAGCGAGCTTCGCGCGGAAGTAGCCGCACTCTGGAAGCCGGTCGGTCCCAACAATCGACAGCGCAACGTGATGCCGCACTCCCGCAGTCGCCTCGTGGGATAGAAGGTTGCCAGTCGAAATCCTAAAGAACTCCATCACCGCTGCGTCCTCGAACGATGGAGAATTAGATACGTCGACGACCACTTGTGCATTTTTCAAAACTTCAGCAAGACCCTCACCAGTGAGAGTGTTGACACCCGATTTTGGTGAAGCCGCAATGGTCTCATGGCCCTGTTCACCAAAGCTCTTTACGATTTTTGACCCGATGAGTCCGCTACCACCGACCACTATGATTTTCATAGATTCTCCTCCTTTTCTTGCCGAAGGATTTGACTGCGGGCTTCGCCGCATCTACATGGAGTAGATGAAATTAATGGGCTGCCGGATACTATTATTCTCTAACTATTCCGAGACAAGTCCCGATAAGCCTTATCGTCCAAGTGCCAATTGCGAGTAGCAAAATACTCCGTGGGAAACATGGATTGTGGGGCAGATCGCTTCATGCTGACAGCGATATAAGCCTGGCCTTCGGAACCGACCGACCACCAGCACTCTTATTCGTAGCGAAGGGCCACCAACGGATCCACACGGGCGGCACGGCGCGCCGGAATCCAGCACGCCACCAAGCCGGTAATAAGCAACAACAACGGAACCACGATCAGCGTCGTTGGATCGTAGGGCGACACGCCCCACAGCTGCGTGGCAATAACTCGCACCACTCCCAGGCTGACTGCCAATCCAATACCAACTCCCAGAATCACCAAGCGCAATCCCATGTTTATCACCAGCTTCAGCACGTCGCCGCGCTCCGCGCCAAGCGCCATCCGAATGCCGATTTCGTGCGTCCTGCGCGCGGCCGTGTAAGCCAGCACGCTGTAAACGCCGATAGTCACAAGAATCAGCCCAATACTTGCGAAAATTCCCAGCAGGAAAAATCCGAATCGGGGCCCTGCGTACGAAAATTGGCTGATGTAGCCCTCTAGCGTTCCGGTCATCGTCAGCGCGACGCTGCGATCGGTCCCCCAAATCTCTTGACGGACGGCGTTCAGCATCGAGAGCGGCTCGGCCGAAGTGCGCACCAGGATGCCCCGCTCGAATGATCCCGTGACCGTAAATGGTACCCATACCTCAGGCTCGGGAGCATCTTGCAAACCGCGGTTCTTCGCGTCCGCCATTACGCCGACAATCTCAAACCACGCATCGTGCACAGGATCCGGCGCCGTTTCGAGATGCATCACGTGAACCCGCTGCCCGATAGGATTCTCCGTGCCGAGATATTTCTGGGCAAACGTCTGGTTAATGACCGCCAATTTCTTCGCCCCGTTCACCTCCCCTTCCGTGAACGGGCGCCCGGTCAAAAACTGGAGCTTCAGCACCGGGAAATACCCTTCGCTGCACAGCTGATAGAGCGCCGTCCATTTTTCGGTGTGCGTCCTGCCAGGAATCTCGACGTCCGACGGGATTCCACCGTAAGGCGGCAATGTGCTTGTCTCCGTGGCCTCGACAATTCCGGGCATGGCTTTCAGCCTCAGCAGAAGCGGCCGGAAAAAACCCGTAACTTCCTGCGCCGTTTTGTAGCGGTCTTTGGGAAGCGGAAGCCGAGCCACAAGAATGTGATCCGGCTGCAGCCCCAGATGCACTTCTCGTAGTGCAACAAAGCTGCGCATCAAAAGCCCCGCCCCGACAAGTAGAGTCAGTGAAAGCGCAACTTCGAGAACGACTACCGCGTCGCGAAGCCGGCTATGGCGGAAACCGCCGCTGACTCCCTTTCCGCTGTCGCGCAGCGGATCGTTAAGATCCCGCCGCGCCGTTTGCAGTGCAGGTACCAATCCAAATACCAGCGCCGTCGCCACCGAAACGCCGAGCGTAAAAAGCAGCACGGCAATATTCAAACGGATCGTTGCTTCGGCTGGGATAATTTCCTGAGGAATCAGCGCGATGAGAAACTTCAATCCGCCCCAGGCGAACAATGCTCCAAGCGCAGCTCCGCCAAAAGCGAGAATCATACTTTCCACAAGCAGCTGCCGCACCAGTCTCCATCGTCCGGCACCCAGGGCCGCGCGAATCGCGAACTCCTTCTCACGTGTAGTAGCGCGGGCCAGCAACAAGTTGGCGACATTTCCGCAGCCTATCAACAACAGCAGTCCTACCGCCGCAAGCACGATATAGAGCGTCGTCCGGAATCGCCCTACAACAAGATCCGCCAGCGACTGCACCTCCACGGTAAAGTGCTTTGGGTAGTCCTTGGGATAAACCGTCGCCAGATGCTGCGCAACCACCGTCAGGTCGGCCTGAGCCGCTTGTTCGGAGACTCCCGGCTTCAAATGCCCCATGAAAAACCAGAAGCGGTTGTATCCAAGGGTTGGAGTCGTATCCGCGCGGCTGGGCTTTTCTGGAATCCAAACGTCCGCATCGCCCCAACCAAACCTCGGCGGCATGATGCCGATCAGCGTGCGCGCCGTGCCGTTCAGGACGTAGGACTTGTTCAAAATGGATGGGTCCGCGTTGAAGCGGTTGACCCACGTCTTATACCGCAGGACAAACACTGGACTAGCCCCAGGTTCGTAGTCTGCCGGCTGCATGACCCGCCCCAATAGGGCCGGCATTCCCAGAAATTCAAATGTCCCCGGCGTAACCATGCAGCCGCTGAAACGGTCCGTGCCCTCCCCGTAGGTATAGAGCACATCCATCTGATCGTTCGCGATAACCCCGTCAAACACATGATTCTGCGCGATATAGTCCAAAAACTCTGGGCCGCTGTAGCCGGCTCGCCCTCCAGGCTGATTTTGTTCCGTGTCATGGATTTGAACGGACACAAAGTGCTTCGCATCCGGGTATGGAAACGGCTCCATCAGAACGTTTTCGATAACGCTGAAAATCGCGGTCGAAGCGCCAATCCCCAGCGCAAGCGTAACCATCGCCACAATCGCGAAGCCTGGACTTTTTCTTAAATTACGTCCCGCGAAATGTAAATCTTGCCAGAAGGAGAACATGCGCAGGCCTCCGCGGTGACGTCAGGTGGAGAACTCTCTACTACTAGACGTTTTGACGACCCATAAGTTCCGTTGCTGGCACAAATTGTCCACAGCATCCGGCCCCGTTATCTCTTTTGACGCCAAACCGCGATTGGGTTGCCTGCTTGCCCGGCGCTCCGTCCGCGCAAAGAAAAATTAATCTAAAGGGAAGCTAAAATCCTTGCTTTGGCTGAACGCGGGTTTCGGCTAGGATGTGCTCGCGCCAACGTTGCCCGGCGAGTTCGGTGCGTTCCACCAAATTAGGTCCACAATCTCGTTGGATATTGAGGAGCTACCTGTGAAGAAATTTAGAATGGTTGCATTTTTAGCGCTGAGTGGTGCCATTGTCCCGTGTGCACAGGCTGCGGGCCAGTCCTGCGAGCAACTCGCGCAGCTCGCTCTCCCAGACACAAAAATCACCTCCGCCCAGACTGTTGCCGCAGGCGCGTTTACGCCGCCTGCTGGCCTGCCTCCCTGGATGGCCGGCGATCCCTCCTTCTTCAAACGGCTCCCGGCGTTTTGCAGAGTCACTGCGACTGCCAAACCTAGCCCTGACTCCGACATAAAAATTGAAGTGTGGATGCCTTCAAGCGGTTGGAACGGAAAATTTCGTGGCCAGGGCAATGGCGGATTTGCCGGTCAAATCGATTTCCGCGTGCTGGGGCTTGCCGTCGCGCAGGGCTATGCTTCTGCCGCTACGGACACGGGCCATGCCGCGGAAGGAACCGACGCGACTTGGGCACTGGGTCATCCCGAAAAGATCGTCGACTTCGCGTATCGCGCGATTCATGAAATGACCGTGAGTTGGAAAAGCCACCGCGAAGGCCTTTTACGGCGATGCCCCGCAGCGGGCTTACTTTTCCAACTGTTCGAACGGCGGGCGTCAGGCATTGATGGAGGCGCAGCGCTATCCCGACGACTACGACGGAATCTTGGCCGGCGCTCCCGCAAATTACTGGACGCACCTGCTCGCGAGCGCTCTGTACGATGCCCAAACGACAACGCTTGATCCCGCGAGCTATATCCCAACCAGCAAGATCCCCACGCTTGCAAGATCCGTCAACGATTCCTGCGATCCCAAGGATGGCGTCGCGGATGGCGTCCTGAACGACCCGCGGCAATGCCACTTCGATCCGGCGAGTCTTCTCTGCAAAGCCGCCGAATCGGACAGTTGTCTCACGCAGCCGCAAGTCACCGCGCTGAAAAAGCTGTACGAAGGCGCCCACGACTCCAAGGGAAACCAAATTTTCCCCGGCTTCTTGCCAGGCGGCGAAGAAGGTGGCGGAGGCTGGCCGCTGTGGATTACCGGCACAGGCCCGGGCAAGAGTCTGCTCTTTGCCTTCGGCGGCGGATTTTTCTCCAATATGGTCTATGACAAAGCCGACTGGGACTACAAGAAAACCAATCTGGACGAAGCCATCGCAACAGCGGACAAAAAATTCGCCGGCGTTCTCAACGCCACCGAAGCCAACCTCAAACCATTCGAATCGCACGGCGGAAAATTAATTATTTACCACGGCTGGAACGATGCCGCTATCTCCGCGCTGAACTCCATCAACTATTACGAAAACGTTCAAAACAAAATGGGCAAGCAGGAGGCCGCTTCTTTCTTGCGGCTTTTCATGGTGCCTGGCATGCAGCACTGCGGCGGCGGCCCAGGCCCTGATGTTTTTGGCCAATTGGGATTCAGCACTTCGAATGACGCGCAGCACAACATCTACATGGCTCTCGAGCAGTGGGTCGAAAAAGGGACAGCACCTTCCACGGTTATCGCCACGAAGCAACCTGGCGAAGGATCAACAATGAAAGTTACGAGGCCGCTGTGCGCGTATCCGCAAGTCGCAAAATACAAAGGCAGCGGCGACACAAACGACGCCGCGAACTTTGCTTGCGGAGCGCCGACTGCAAAATAGCCACGCGTTCCGCGGCAGCGCGATTCAAAAATATTTAGGCGGCGTTTTCGGGGCGGAAGACGCGCTGGAAGCGCGGGCCGGTGAACTGCACGCCGACGAGTCGCTCGCCTTGGGTGGGAGCGTCGACGACGTGAACGACGCGGCCGGATGTGGCGAAGTCGGCTTCGGAGCGGCGCGAAGCGTAGTGGGAAAACGGAATGCGGATTTCGAGATCGGAGCCGATAGCCACGTCAAAGCGCGTGACGAACGCGGCACCGCTGCGGCATAGATTTTCGCTGGAAGTTTCTTCCTCGAAGACAACACCGCGGCTGTCGCGTCCCCTTACTTTGAGAGGCAAGCGGACTGCGATTCTACGCTCCGAGCGTTGCTTCGTAGCGGTCTGCGTCAAGTGGACCATGGGCTGGGTCCTCTTTTCTGGCGTCCGCGGTACGGCTAACTTCCTGGGCAGCCGCTGAGCGGTCATTTCCTTGTACTTGGCCGGCCTGCGAGTGGCTGGCACCAGCGGCGATGCGGCTCTCGAAGAAGGATTCCACCCTCTCGACAACCTCACTGGGCGTTCGCGCCGCATGTACGATTCGACGAAGTTCACTGCCGTTCCCCACGCCATGAGTGAACCAGCAAGCGAACTGCTTCATTTTGCCAATGCCGTCGGGCAGGTTGGCAGCATTAATTTGCCTATAGTAGCCAGAAAGTAACGCATGGCGCTCGGCCTCGGTCGGTGTGTCGTAACGGCCACCCGCGGCGTATTGCTGCATTTGGCGGAAAATCCAGGGGTTAGTGGCGGCGGCGCGGCCGATCATCACGGCGTCGCAGCCCGTCTCGCGCACCATGCGCTCCGCGTCTTCCGGCGTGTTGATGTCACCGTTACCGATGACGGGAATTTTAACGGCTTGCTTCACGGCGGCGATGATACTCCAATCGGCGGCGCCGGCGTAGCCCTGCGCGCGCGTGCGCGGATGTACCGCAACGCCTTCCACGCCAATGCTTTCCGCCATTTTGGCGACATCCACGGCGACGATAGAGTTTTCGTCCCAACCGGCGCGAAGTTTGATAGTGAGCGGAATTTTGACGGCGGCGCGCACGGACTTGAAAATGTCTTCGAGCAGCGGAAGGTCGCGCAGCAAGCCGGAGCCGCCGCACTTCACCACTTTTTTCGCGGGGCAGCCGAGATTGATGTCCACGGCGTCGTAGCCGAGGTCTTCCACCATGCGGGCAGCGTCAGCCATGACTTGCGGGTTCGCCCCAAAGAGCTGCGCGGTGATGGGATGCTCGTCTTCCTGAAAATAGAGATAGCGCAGAGTTTTGGCAGCACTGCGGGTGATGCCCTCGGAGCTGGTGAACTCGGTCATGAGCAATCCGCAGCTGCCGAGGCCGCGAATGACGCGGCGGAAAAGCGTGTCCGTCACGCCAGCCATAGGGGCAAGAACCGCGGCGGGGCGGATCGTCAGATCGCGAATTTGGAACGAAGCCGGTAACATGTGCTTGCTCTATGACTATTCCAGTCTAGGCCGATGCGGGAGGCTCTGGCAATACGAGATGATGCCGGGATACCCCACCCCCGGTGTTTTTTGTAAGAGTGGCAAACAAAGGGCTTAGGCTTGACATGATGGTAAGAGTGGCAAGTGAAGGACTTATACAAGAAAGTGCGAGACGGGCTGGGATGGACAGGACGAGGTTGCGCTCATCGCGACGGGGCGTCTTTTGACAAGCAAACATAGGCACTTATAGCATGGATAGTTACCATTTATCAATACAATTTCATTTTTACCGAATGCTCATTCGAACGAGAGGCTGCGGATTCGAATCAGGGTCGCGGAAGTGATGGGACGAGAAGGAGTTGGGCGAGGGATAATTGGGTTGATACGCGCTGTGGAAATGTGTGGAAAAGGCCAGAAAGACGAGTGAGTAGCGAATGGTGAGTGGTGAGCAGGACGGCAGGAATTTCCACAAAACGGCCGGGATGGGCGTCAGTCGGTCGTAAGTTGCTTTCAGTTGATTTCTGTCAGTTTTATACTTGCTCCCGCGAATGTGATACGTCTTCACCATGCCGTTCATCTTGTGGGGCTTGCACATTAGGCAGCCACGGCGGCGGTCCTTCGGTCGTTTGCGTTGTAGTTCACTCGAAGCTCCAGCCACTCAGATATGTCGTTCCAAAATCCTGCCAACTTCCGTCATGCACAAATTCATGCGGATCTCTTCAATGGCGACCTGCGCGAGCGCCGGGCAGACGTACGTTCAGATATTTTAGTTCCCTTTCGACGGGACTGGATCAGAACATCGGCGGGGATACCGAATTTGCCGTGCAGATTCCGGATCATGTTCAGGGATAAGGCGCGTTTGCCGCTAAGGACTTCGTAGACGCGGGTGCGGCCGCCAATGACTCCCACGAGATCGGACGTCTCCGCTCCTTGCTGCTCGAGCCGGAACTTGATGGCTTCGATGGGGTCCGGCATGTTTATAGGAAAATGCTCGCGTTCGTATGCTTCGATCAAGGTCGCAAGCACGCCCAACTCGTCGTGCTCCTTTGAGCCCTCGGAGGCGTCCCACAACACTTCGACTCGCCGCAACGCGCGATCGTGGTCTCGTTCGTTTCTGATGGGCTTAATTTCCATACTGCACCTTCCTTACATCAATCTTGTCGTATTCTTTGTGCGTGCCAATCCATTTGATAAAGACAATTTGCAGACGATAGTGGATTGCCACCACCAACCTGTAATCGTTCCCTTTGATGTTGAAAACCACTCGATCCGGCCCCACGATACTCGCATTTCCATAAGATCGGACTACGTCGGCGGGGCTGTGCCACTCTGCGTGTTGCACCTCGTGAAACCAAGAGTCTAACGCGGTCTTCACAGCCCTCTGATCGTGTGTACCTCGAAGCGTTTCGACGAACCGCTTCAAGGTCCTTCGCGCAATAACTCTCATGCCCAGGCTTCGCCGGCCATGCGCCTAGTATACCCTTGTTCCCAAAATGGGTACAAGTGCTGACTACTGCTTGTCTCGCAAGCAAAACCGGGGTATAAGCCACTTGCCCGGCGCGAGAAACTGACATTGAATCTTGTGGGGCAGAATGGGATGTAGCGTTCGCTGTCTGGGATCTACACCAAACATGCTGAGGTGACTATGAGGGTGGCTATGAAGTGGCTGGTTGGCGTTTTTTGCTTGGCGGGTTGTTTGTCAGCGATGGCTCCAGCGCGTTGCCAAGAGATACGCGATGGTCAGGGTCTGTTGACCACGATGCACGACCGTTATAAGGACGCGTGGTATGCGTCGGTGGTGTTCAAGGAAAACGCCATTACGTTGAATCCCGATGGCACGAGCGCGACGGAAGTCTGGGATGAAGCGCTGGAGATACCGGGAAAACTGCGCATCAACCGGGGCGCGACCAGCGACGGGAACGGTTTCGTCTTTGTTGACGGGACGCTGACAACGTTTGAAAAGGGCAAATCCTCCGGAACTCGTCCGTTCGTGCATATGTTGTTGGTGTTGGGATTTGACGTATACCGGCAAGACCCGAAGACGACGATCGATATAGCCAAGGGACAGGACTTCGATTTGACGAAGGTTCATGAAGAGAAGTGGGACGGGGAGGATGTCTACGTGGTGGGCGCCGCGAAGGGTGATTTGAAATCGAAGCAGTTCTGGATTGAAAAGAAGCGGCTCTTGTTTGTGCGATTGATCGAACCGGATGAAAGAGCTACGGCCAGAATTCGCGACACGCGATTCCGGGGTTACCAGCAGCTCTCTCGCGGGTGGATATCGGCGCGCGTCGAGTTTTACGTCAACGGCAAGAACACGTTTAACGAAGATTATTTTGATATCAAAGCGGATGCGAAGCTCGATCCAGCTTTATTCGATCCGGCGAAGTTCAATGAGACGAGGATCAGTTTCAACCCGAAGCAGTGAGAAGCTCTCGAGAACGGCAAAACTTGATCGTGGGTCAGTAAGCTTCTTTTCTGTGACGGAAGGAATGAAGTACAACGTCCGTCCCCAAAATGTCGTAACGCAGACGGTATTCTCGCCACCGAATTCGCCACTGGCCATCTCCGGGCTTCAGACCTTCCAACTTTTTGATGGGGTGTTGTCCGGAGCGGCCATGCGGATCGCGCGTGAGGATGCCGATCAATTCGTCGAACGCATCCATCAGCTTTGCGTTTCTTTGGGATAATTTTCGGAATTCACGTTCAAAGGATGGCGTGGTTAGCACGTGGAACGTGCCATTCATGTGCGCGACTCACTTTGCCCGTCTGGAAGGCTTGCGAGTCCGGCGCAATTCGGCCAAAAACATTCCGGCGTTGCGGCTCTTTCCGCTGCGGTATTCCTCGCTGCTCTTCCGGATTTGGGCTTTGAGGCCGGGCTCTTGCAATTCCAAGTAGTCTTCGAGCTCATCGGCACTAAGAATTCCGGCGACGGGAATCCCATCCTTTTCCAAGATGAAGTATTCCCGGTTTACATGCGCCCTTCGCGCCACCTGCCCCAGGTTAATCCGCGCTGTGGTAATGGGGATGCGTCGTACGATCCTAGCCATGCCACAAGTGTGGGAGATTGCTCGAGATTAATCAAGGTTAATCAATGGCTGAGTGACAGACGGTGGTCCAATATCCATAGTTCAATCCGCCCACCAAGCGACGGTTAAGGGTTTTTTCTATGGATTGGACAAAGGCCAGATCCTTTCTTCACTGACGTGTGATAGATGCCCCGTCTTCTTGGCTGAGTGGTTGGAGTGTGCTTTCTGCGTGAGTGTGAGTTTGCGTGCACGGGGCGGAGTTCGAAACGTATGCCTTCGGCTTGCTGTAGATAGGCGACGATCTCAAACAAATTGCGGACTTCGGGGTTGCCGCGGGGGCTGACGAAGAGAGGTCCCTCCACTGCGGTCGGGATGACAAGGCTTTATGAAGCAGCAGAAAAGAGAAGAGAGGTCCCTCCACTGCGCGTCAGGGAAAAGCGCTGACGCTCCTGGCGGGATGACAGGGTTGGCGATTCTGGTCGGGATGACTGAGCTTTGGGGATATAGCTCAGTCGTAGCGTAACGCTTCCAGGGGATCGACCTTTGCGGCACGGCGCACTGGAGCCCAGCATGCCAGCAGGGCCACTGCGACAAAAAGCACGCCCACAATGACAAGCGTCGTCGGGTCGGTGGGCTGCACTTCAAACAGAAAAGTCCTGAGTACGCGCGACAAAACGATCGCCAGCGCCACTCCCGCGAGCACGCCACTGGCGATCAATCGAAATCCTTCGCCGAAGATGAGGTTGCGAATGTCCTTTTGTTCGGCGCCAACCGCGCTACGAATGGCCAGTTCTCGGCGCCGCGAAGCCACCGAAAGAGAAAGAACGCCGTAGATTCCGACCAGCGTCAATACGCTGCCCACAACAGAAAATCCGATTAACAACTGCATCGCAAACGTACGCGAGGCGAGCGAATCATCGCGGATCTGCTCCAAAGTCTTGGCATTTTCGATGGCGGCGGTTGGATCGACGGCGTGCAGTTCGCGTTCTACGGCAACCAGCACCGCGCGCGGGTCCGCGGCTGTCCTCACTACCAAATGCTTCGAAAAAGCCGTGGCCTGCCACAAGGACAGATAAATTTCGGGCGAGGCTTCTTGCGTCAAATCGTCGGTGCGGCCATTGGCGACCTGGCCAACGATTTCCATAGCTGGCTTGTCGCGCCCTTGCATCCAAATCTTGCGTCCGATGGCATCGGCATGCGGAAAGTAGCGATCCGCGAATGCCTGGTTGACGATGGCTACGGTGGGCTCCTTGCCCTCATCGGTCGAACGAAACTCCCGCCCGAGGAGCATGCTCACGCCCATCAGCTTGAAATAGTCCTCGGTGACGGCGCGCATCGGCAGCGCCGTCTTCTCGCTCTCCTTGGTGGCTGGGGGCTGCCCTTCGATTTCCAGCGTGGCGGGCCAATTGTTGCCGGTCAGTGGCACGCCCCAGGCGAAAGCTGCGTATTGCACGCCAGGAATAGCCGAAACCCGTTCCAAAGCGTGCCGGTGAAAACTGGTCCACTCCGAATAGCTGCGCACTTCCGTCACACTCATGGTCAAGATGCGTCCTGTGTTGTAGCCAGTCGGGACTTTCGCGATATTGATCATGGTTCGAATCAGCAGCCCGGCTCCGACAAGCAAAGCCAGAGTAAGTGCCGTTTGTGCCATGATGACGCCGCGCAATAAGCCGGCGTTCACCGAGACCCGCCGTGCCTTTGGGTCCGGCGCTCTTTAGCACTTCCATAGGATCCAGCCGAAAGGCGCGCAACGCCGGAAAGATTCCCGCAAATACAGCCGCGAGTACCGCCGCAGCAAATCCCCAAGCCAGCACCGCCCAACCAGCAGTCACACTATCCAGCCGAGGAATCGCATGGCCGGCAATCATCTTGAATAGCTTCACAACTCCGAATGCCAAGCCGACTCCGAGCGAACCTCCAAGAACCGCGAGCAACAGACTCTCTGTCGAAACCTGCCGCAAAAGGGCGATGCGTCCCATACCCATGGCGCTGCGAACAGCGTATTCCTGCTGGCGCTGCAAGCCGCGCACCAGCAACAGCGCTGCGGCGTTACCGCAGCCGATCAACAGGACCAGGGCTGCGGCACCCAGAAGAGGAAAGAGGATCCTTCGCCCATCGAGATTCATTTCGCTCGTCAAGGATTGCAGTTGGGGCGTGATTCCTTCAAAGCTGCGTTCCGATTGCGCTTCTCTCGCTGCGAGTACCGTGAGTTCACCCTGCGCCTGTGTAGGCCCGGTGCCATCACGCAATCGCGCCACGATATTCCAGTACGGTTCCTTCAAGTACTTCGGGTCTGGCGCGAGGGGAATCCAGAAGTCCACCAGGGCGTTGACGTTATAGTTCGGCTCCTTCGCGGCTCCAGGAGATGGGAGGAATCGTATTCCCGGCGGCATCACCCCGATCACAGTCGGCGGCACGTCCCACCGGCTGATACGGACAGTCTTTCCGATGATTTGTGGGTCGCCGCCGAAGGTGCGCTGCCAGCATTCGTACCCGAGGAGGATGACTTTCACTGGTCCTGTGCCAATGTCCGATTCTTCAAAACGACGACCGAGCACGGGCTGGAGTCCCATCACCTGCAGATAGTCTTTGGTGACTCCCATGCCTTCGATCGATTGGCTGCCGTCGTTGCGAATCAGAAAATTGAACAGCCAGGCGTAGGCAGCAATTCCTTCAAACGACTTCGCCTCTTTCTGCCAATCCATCCATTGTTGGGCGGGCCAGCCACGTGGGCTCTCTTGCAGTTGGCCGTCGGTGCGCGCCGTCGGAACCAGCACCAACTGCTGGGGATTTTTGTAGGGAGGCGGGGTTAGAAGTACGCCCTGGATCAGGCTGAAAACTGCCGAAGTGGCCCCGATTCCCAAGGCCAGGGTCAACACCGCAATCATGCTAAAGCCAGGTTGTTTCAGAAGCATCCGAATCGCAAATCGCATGTCTCGCAGCATCTATGTCCCCGCCGATTCCGTGAGTGTTCCTTGTGAAAACATAAGAAGAAACGGTCCTGGCCGGCTTTATGTTCCTAAGTCCTGCCGGATTTGACGAACAAAGAACGTAGGGGTTAGACGGGAATCGCTGAGGAGCCGGGGTAACTCGGAAAGTACGTAGCGCTCGCCAGGAAAACCCCGGCGTCTCCATGCAAGTGAGAAGCGCCAAAACTGGCCTAACGTTCGTACTAGACCGAACCACCACCGTACTATCGACCCGCTTCCTGCCTTCCCGTAAAACATAAACATTGCGAAACGCGGATTTGTGTGTGTAGCTCGCGGGACCCTATTCCCAGGAGATTTCGACAAATGGCCCTTGGCCCCGGTAAAAGTGTGGATCAGAAGAGCAGCGGAAAACGAGCGCTAAATACGACAACCTGGGGCGGACTGATTGCTTTCTCCACGCTTCTCGCCGGTCTGGGGCTGGCCGGCCATTTCACACAGCCTTCCACCAACTCGCAAGTCCTTCAAACGGCTAAGAATAATTCGCAGACCTGGGTTGCGGCTCCGCTGGTGGCCGCGCAGAACGCGGAGGAAATTAATACGCGCGAAAGCGCCGTGAACGGTGAAGGCGCGGGCGTGCTTTCCGCTACGGCGCACAAGGATGCCCCGATTGCAGGCGCATCGGCTCCCTCCAATATCGAGAACGTGGCTCTGCCAAGGACGAGTTCCCCCGCGAGCAATAACCAAGCTGAACGCCCGCAAGATGCAGGTTCGGCGATGGCTTCCACTGGCGCCGTGAATGCCCAAGCGCAAATTGCAGCCAAGATCGCGCCGGACCTGAAGGCGGTCGACGCGCAGGCTCCCGTCGATGTGATCGTGCAATTCAAACCCGCGGCAGGAACGTCGGACTTGACGGCGGACGGCGCGACAGTGAAGTCCGAGCTTCCGCTGGTTCACGCGCAATTGGTTACCGTGCAAGGCGGGAATCTAAACAGTTTGGCTTCCCACTCCGAAGTGGCGTACATTTCGCCGAACCGCGAAGTACGCAGCGCGATGAATCCGGTTGTGACGGCCGTGAATGCCGATATCGCTTATTCGAATGGCTGGGACGGCACGGGCATCGGCATCGCGGTGATTGACAGCGGCGTAAGCTCCATTGCGGACCTTAACTCAGACGGAAATCTGAACCCTTCTCGCGTGGTGTACTCCCAGAGCTTCGTGTCCGGCGACTCCTCCACCGGCGACGCCTTCGGCCACGGCACACACGTCTCCGGTATCGTTGCCGGAAACGCGTATGCTTCCGCGGTTCAGAAACATTATCCCGATGTCTATCGCGGGGTCGCGCCAGAAGCGAGCATCATCAATCTGCGTACAATCAACAGCAATGGATCCAGTACCGATAGCGCGGTGATTTCCGCCATCCAGACGGCCATCAATCTCAAGAATACCTACAACATACGCATCATCAATTTGTCGCTGTCGCGCGGAGTCTACGAAAGTTACACGCAAGACCCGCTCTGCCAGGCAGTCGAAGCAGCTTGGAATGCGGGAATCGTGGTGGTGGCCGCGGCCGGCAACATGGGCGAATACTATGCGGCTGGGACACAGGGATACGCCACGATCGGGGCCCCCGGCAACGACCCATACATCATCACGGTAGGGGCCACGAACACTCACGGAGCCGGGCAGCAAACTTCTCAGTCCGTGACGACCTACAGTTCGCGCGGGCCGACGGCAATCGATCACATCGTAAAACCGGATCTCGTTGCGCCTGGAAACGCGGTGGTGTCGCTAAGAGCATCCGGGTCTCCCACGCTGATTTCCTTGTACCCGACTCTCGCTGTTTTCCCGTGTAACAATTCGCACAGCAGCTGTGGCTCGCAATATGGAGCGGCGCAGTACATGCAGATGAGCGGGACGAGTATGGCGGCGCCAGTCGTCAGCGGGGTTGCGGCGCTGCTGCTGCAGAAGACGCCATCGCTTACGCCTGACCAAGTGAAAGCGCGGCTAATGAAGACGGCTTGGAAAGGGTTTAGTTCGTACACGACGGCAAAGGATTTGGGCACGGGAGTTTCGTACACGATCGAGCAGGACATTTTCGCGGTAGGCGCAGGAGCAGTGGATGCGGCCGCCGCGCTTGCGAACACGGATTTGGCGCCGACAACAGTTGGGTCGGCGCTCTCACCCACGGCGGTTTACAACGCCTCCAACAACACGGTAACCATCTCGAATGCGCCCGGAACCGTTTGGAATAACTCGGTCGTCTGGGGCAACTCCGTTGTTTGGGGCAACTCTGTGGTTTGGGGAAACTCGGTCGTCTGGGGAAATTCCGTTGTCTGGGGCAACTCCGTGGTATGGGGCAACTCGGTGGTGTGGGGCAATTCGGTCGTCTGGGGCAACACGGACGGCACGCTTGGGGACGGAAACTAATGATTCCGGTGAACGGACTCGGACACATCTCACCGGAGAGCTACTGATGCCGCGAACAGCTAAAGCCTACATAACGGTGGTTTTGTGTGCTGGAGCCGCGGTTCTGCTCGTGGCAGCGAGATCGTGGTATTCGCCCAACACGTTGCAATGGCTGACGCTTCTTGGTTTCACAGCCGTTTCTTCAACGCTGAAGATTCGAATTCCCGGCATCGAGAGCACGCTTTCGCCGAACTTTGTGTTCATCCTGTTGGCCATGACATGCAGCAGTTTCTCAGAGGTCGTGACCATCGCGCTGGCGGCTGGATTGGTGCAAACATTATGGGCTGCACAGCGGCCACGCCTCGTTCAGGTCGCCTTTAGCGCTGCGGCACTCGTGCTGAGCGCAAGCGTGGCATTTGAAGCTTCCCGCCTTCTGCTTGCTGGGATTGGCTCAGCTTCGTCAATGGTCTTCGCCGTGGTCGCGGGGAGCCTGTATCTCCCCCTCAACACGGCATTAGTCTCCGCGGTTATCGGACTGGTCAGCGGCAAGCCAGTTGTGCACGTTGTCAGAACTTGCTACGAGAGTGTGTACCCTTATTTCATGGGTGGAATGTTCTTCGCGGGGCTCGTCAGCCGTGCGATCCCTGCGATAACCGCCTGGAACGCGACGGTAGCGGTCTTTCCGATAGTGGTGCTCGGATATTTATATGCGCAGAGCCGCAAGAAGACGGCCGCGCTTGCCACGGTCGCACATGGCTACCTGGGAAACGAAGAGCCGGAGAGTGGTACTTACCGGATTCACCGGTAAAGCTGGCAGCGCTGTTGGAGCTCTTGCAAGTACCACGCCCTTCGTTATTTGTCTCTTCCAAGCACGGACTTGCCCTTTCGTTTTGACTGCCCTTCCTCTTTTTATTTATCTACGACAAGAACTAGCCCGTTAGCTCTGAAATCCAGTATCGCACTTACCTGGGCGCGAGAGCCGTGTTTTGGCTCGGCCACGACCAGGAAATTCGGATACAATCTGCGCGGCGTCTAGGCGGCAAAAACCGGCCCGGAACCAGGCCGGGGCCGTTGCCATGGATGTGGGAGGCTATTGTGAGACCTTCGAGGCGAGAACTTCTGATCGGCGGCAGCGGGGCGTTGGTGGCGGCGGCATTTGGATTGGGGAGGCCGGCGCGGCTCCTAGCGAATCCCTTGGGCAAGCCGATTGGGTTGGAGTTGTATACCGTGGGAGCGGAACTGGATAAGGACTACGACGGAACGCTGCGCCAGATTGCGGCGATTGGCTACAAGGAAGTTGAAACCGGAGTTTCGAACAAGCGGAAGGCTGCCGACGTCAAGAAATCGTTGCAAGACGCCAGGTTGGGATGCCAGGCGCTGCACATGGGGTTGGGCGGAATGGACGAAGCAATTCCCTATGCAAAAGAGATTGGCGCGAAGTACGTGATCTCGTCGGTGACGCTGCCGAAGGTGCCGGAGCCAGGCAAGTTCGACATGAAAGGATTCATGGCGCAACTGGCCGAAGTTGACGGCGGACGACTTCAAGAAAATTGCGGCGCGCTGCAATGAAATGGGCGAACAGGCGAAAAAAGACGGGATGACCTTCGGCTATCACAACCACAATTTTGAATTCAAGCCACTGAACGGCGGCGAAATCGGCTACGACATCATCTTGCGCGAAACGGATCCGTCGCTCGTGACATTTGAGCTCGATTGCGGGTGGATGGCTGCGGCGGGGCATGATCCGGTGGCGTATTTGACGAAATATCCGAAGCGCTACCGGTTGCTGCATATTAAAGATTTCCAGCCTACGGCCAGCCCCTCGGTGGGACTCGATGAGAGTATGCGGCCGAAGCCTGCGGAGCTGGGGCGCGGGCATGTTGATTACAAACCGATTTTCGCCGCGGCTAAGAAGACCGAAGTGGAGCTGTATTACGTGGAGCAAGAGCCGCCGTTTACTGCGACGCCTGCCATGGAAGCGATCAAGATCGACTACGAGTATTTGCACGCGATGGCGTGAGGAGTACTTGGACTTCCGTTTGATGTAAACTTTCCGTGTCATGTCTGCCGAGAGTGAGGAGTTTTCATGAAGCGACGGGAAATGTTACGAGCGAGTGTACTTGCGGGAGCGGCGGCGGCGCTGCAGCCTGCGCTTGCCAATGCGCAAAGCGCGGCACAAAGTGCGCCTCAGCAGCCATCCGAATTGACCCCGGCGGGCAGTGGAGTGGATGCCTCAAAGGACTTGTCGGCGCCGGGATGGAAGCCGCTTTTTTTGGATGAGCATCAGAACGAGACGTTGATTCTGCTAAGCGATTTGATGATTCCGGCGACGGACACTCCCGGCGCGAAAGATGCGCTGGTGAATCGCTACATCGACCTGGTGTTGGCCGCGGAGACGCCGGAAACGCAGCGCGCGTTCTTGAATTCCCTGGGTTATCTGGACGGGGAGAGCATCCGACGTTATAAAGCGGCGTTTCGCTATTTGTCGAGCGACGAGCAGGACCTGTTGCTGCACGCGCTGGCTTATCCGCGCAATGCCAGCAACTGGACTGGCGAAGCGGATCGCGTCCCCGATCCCGGACACGGTCATTTTGAAGCGCTGAAGGGGCGCATTATGACGGCGTACTACAGCTCGCAGATTGGCGAGAAAGAATTGGGTTGGGACGGAGCGTTTGCACACGGGCCATATCAGGGCTGCGAACATCCGGAAGGGGAGCACAAGTGAGCGTGACGTACATTACCGGAATGAAAGGCGTAGTGCAGGACCCATTGAAGACAACGTACGACGTGGTGGTGGTTGGATCAGGAGCCACGGGCGGTTGGGCGGCGAAGCAGTGCGCGGAAGCCGGGCTGAAAGTAGCGCTGCTGGAAGCTGGGCGCGCGGTGAGCCCGAAAGAATTTACCGAGCACATGCCGGCGTACAAATTGAAATACCGCGATCATTCGCCCGAGGTGGTGCGGACGCGGCCGGTGCAGAAGCAATGCTACGCATGCATGGAATACAACTACGAGTGGTTTGTGAACGACCTCGAAAATCCGTACAGCACGCCTGCGGGCAAGCCGTTTACGTGGCAGAGGCTCCGTGTGCTGGGCGGACGCTCGCTGGTGTGGGGCCGCCAAAGCTATCGCATGAGCGATAACGATTTTAAGGCCGCGAGCCGCGACGGATATGGCGACGACTGGCCGATTTCGTATGCAGATCTCTCGCCGTATTACGACATCGTGGAGAAGTATGTAGGCATCAGCGGAGCGGCGGAGGGAAACGAGATGCTTCCCGACGGGCAGTTTCTGCCGCCGATGAAAATGAGCTGCGGAGAAATTCAGCTGCGCGAACGCGTCAAAGCGAAATTCGGACACACGGTGACCATCGGGCGCACAGCCATCTTGACGCAAAATCATAATGGACGGCTGCAGTGCCACTATTGCGGGCCGTGCGAACGCGGCTGCAGCACGTTTTCCTATTTCAGCAGCCCGTTTACGACCGTGAAGGATGCCATGGCGTCCGGCAACTGCACCTTGTTTACAAACGCGGTGGTGAGCCATGTGGATATGGACACCGAGCCGAATAAGGCGCGCGGCGTGACCTACGTGGATCGTCTGACCCGGCAGGTGAAGGAAGTACGCGGAAAAGCTGTGATCCTCTGTGCGCAGGCCTTGGAGTCGACGCGAATTTTGCTGAACTCTTCGACGCGCGAGTATCCCAATGGGCTGGCGAATTCGAGCGGCGCGCTGGGACATTATTTGATGGACCATGTCGTTGGAGGCGGAGCCTCGGGCCGTCTGCCAAACTTCAATCCCCTTCCCAATGCGAATGAACCCGCTCGGCCTAACGGGATTTATGTGCCGCGCTTTCGAAACACTCCTTCAAGCAAAAAACAATCCAAATTCATCCGCGGCTACGGCTATCAGGGCGGAGCCGGGCCCGAATTCAACTTCAGTGCCGAAGGATACGGAACCTCGCTCAAGAAGGCCGTCAAAGAAGGGTATTACCAAGTCGGGCTAGGAGCCTTCGGCGAATCTCTAGCGCGTTGGGACAATTACATCGCCATTGACCGCGACCTGAAAGATGCTTGGGGCATTCCTGCGCTGCACATCAATATGACGCACGGCGACAACGAAGCAGCGCTCATGCAAGATGCGGGGGCGTCTGCGGCGGAGATGCTGGAAGCGGCGGGCGCAAAGGATATTCACGTGCAAGCCAACGTCGAAATGCCCGGCATGGCCATCCACGAACTGGGAACTGCGCGCATGGGAAACGATCCGAAGAAGTCGGTGCTCGATCCGTTTAACCAGGCACACGACGTGAAAAATCTGTTCGTGATGGATGGAGCCAGTTTTGTTTCGTCAGCGTGCCAGAACCCAACACTGAGCATGATGGCCATTACAGTAAGAGCCTGCGATCACTTGATTGGCCGTTTCCGCAAGAACGAGATCTAAACCATGCTTCCTCGGCGCCTGGCGGTTGATTAGGGATTGGAATCGCGGTACCCACGCGGTGCATCGGTTCACCTATGCCGGAGATAGGACGCTCATGAAAAAAACCAAAGCTGGGAAGCGCGGGTCCACTGCAAAAAGCAAAGGCGGCACGAAGACTGTCGAAGAATACCTTGCCGCTATTCCGGAAGCCGCGCGCAACACGTTCGACAAACTTCGCGCGACGGTCCTCACCGTTGTTCCGGCGAATGCTACCGAGACGATCAGCTATCAGATGCCGGCAATCCGGCACAACGGAGTACTGGTTTGGTATGCAGCATTCTCAGATCATTGCAGCTTGTTCCCGACGGCAGCGGGGATGGATAAGTTCAAGCACGAGCTTAAGGGCTTCAAGACTTCCAAAGGGACTGTCCAGTTCCCTCTCGACAAGCCACTGCCCGTCACGCTCATTAAGAAAATTGTGAAAACTCGGGTGGCGCAGAGCGAGAGCAAGAAGTCACGCTGAACGAATTGCACCGTTGTATTCGATCCCGGCAAGGTGCCTGGCAGGAAAGCAAACTCCCCTTACAATCTTATTTTGCAGTCAATGCCGGCCCTTTGAGGAAGGCATCGAGTTTTAGAAATTTCCGTCCTAGCGCGGCGCTGTAGGCAGACCATTCTTCTTCGCCTGACTCAACCGCCAGCGCAGCTCGCACTGCCGCCATTTTGGAATCCATGTCGTCGAGGTAGTGGAACACGAGAGCTTCTCGAATCATCGGGAGCTTCGGCGAACCAAATTCGTATTGGCCGTGATGACTGATCAAAAGATGTTGGACGACAGTTTTGAGATTTGCAGGGAAGCCTTCAATCGCGTCCATAGACTTGGCGACTGTTTCGATTTCCATGACGATATGGCCGAGCAACTGGCCTTCGGTGGTATAGCTGATGGCGCGGTCGTAGCAAAGTTCATCGAGTTTGCCGACGTCGTGGAGGATCGCGACGGTCATCAATAGATCGGCATTCAGTTCGGGATAGTGCGCCGCAATTTGTTTGGCGAGGCCGCAGAGACCGACAACGTGTTCGAGCAGGCCGCCGAGATACGCGTGATGCATCACTTTCGCCGCCGGGGCACGCTTGTAGCGGGTCGCAATGGCTGGGTCCGCGAGAATTCCGCTCACCAGTTTTTTCAGCCAGGGATTAGAGATGGAATTAGCGTATTCGAGCAGTTGCGCCCAGAGCTTTCCTACGTCTTCCTTCGTGTGCGGCAAAAAGTCTGCAAGATCAACCTCTTCGGACTTCGCAATGCGGAGTTGCTGCAAAGTCAGCTGCGGCTTGTTTTTGTAGATTTCTACCCGCGCGTTGACCTTGACAATATCGTCCCTGCTGATGTCCTTCGCGGGGGCTTCGAATTGGTCCCACATCACCGCTTCTATCGTCCCGCTCCGGTCGCCCAGAGACAATCGCAGAAAGGACTTCCCCGCGCGCGTGTTGCGGATCTCTTTTTCGTGTACGAGAAAAAACGTCGTGATTGTTTGTTCGGTGGCCAGATCAGAGACGAACGGCGTCTTCATCAGTAGCCTGAATCTCCGGCACGCTTGCCGAAGAGCAAGAACTTCTTGCGGCCTTTTTTGGTCTTGGTGACTTCAGGCGTGGCGCTCACTTCCTGAATCTCCGAATTGCTGCCGCCAGCGGCATCCTGGTAGCCGGGCTTGATGACGACGTAGCTTTCCTCGCGAAGCGTTTTCAAGTATTCGCGGAGAGCAGGCTCCATGCGCTGGCTGTACAGCTTCTCATTGATCTCGTTTTCCACTTTGGCAAGGGGCTGCTGGCCTTCCTCGTAATGCTCCAGAACCTGGATGATCAGAAAGCCCTGCTTTGTCTCCATCACGTCCGTGAGATCGTTCCTCTTCATCTTGAAGACCGTCTCTTCGAGTTCCTTGGAGAGTTCGCCTCGCTTGTATTCACCCAGATAGCCACCTTGTTTGGCGGTCGAGCCGTCGGAATACCGCTTCGCGATTTCGCCGAAGTCTTCGCCGTCCTGAATCCGCTTTCGAGCCGTATCGGCCTTCTTCCTCAGGTCGGCAATTTCCGTGGCGTCTTTGCCGGCAGTGTTGACCTCTATCGAGCGGAGTGCCACCTGCTCCGGGCGAATAAATTCCTGCTTGTGCTCTTCGTAATATTTTTGAATGTCTTCCTTGGGAACGCTGATGTGAGAGCCGACTTCGCTGCCGATAACTTTTTTGGTCAGCAAGCCGCTGCGAATGTTGTTCTTGAAATCTTCCCAGTTGACGCCCGACTTGGTGACCGCTTCCTCAAGCGCTTCCATGCTGGCGAGTTTATTTTCGATGCGGATTTGGTCGAGCTGCTTGATGACGTCGGGCTCGACGCTGATTCCCATATCCTTTGCCCTCTGTACCAGCAAGGATTGATCGATCAGATTACGCAGGGCGTTTTTCTGGGTATCGTCGATAAGCGCTTTTAACTGTTCCGGTGTGCAGCGGTTCTGGCAGTCTTGCTTCGCGTCATCCTCGGCGGTCGCTTTGGCGTGTTCGAATTCGGAGCGGGTGATGACTTCGTTGTTTACGCGCGCTACGATCTCTTCGACGACTTTGCCTTCCGTTTCCGAGATGGCTGTCTTCTTGGCTGGCGCCGCCTTCTTTGGCGCAGCTGCGGCCGGCGCGGGGGTGTCCGCCGGGGCCTCGTCCGGCTTTTCAAGCGTCGGCTTGGCCGGTTTCTGGCCTTGCGGCTGCGGAGGGGGATTCTGTGCCGCAAGAGGCAGTGCGACGAACAACGCCGCGATAAGTCCTAGATTACGCATGTAGTTCCTCACCTATAGAGTTTAGCTCTGGCCCTGAAGGCCGAGCAATACGTTTCTGAGAGCGCCCGGGACCGAATCCCCCCGCGTCGTTTCCAACCAAAGAACGCCGCTGGGGTCCAGCTTGATACCCTTTCGCGAGCGAACCACTTTCACCAGCGTCGCCGGATCCAACGTCGTCTCCGCGTGAAAGCGTATGGCGATGCGATTTCCCTGCCGTTCGACCGCCGAGATGCGCAGCCGTTCACACATCGATTTGAGGACGGCGTACTCCAAAAGGTTTTCTACCGTTGCCGGAGGAGCGCCGAAGCGGTCGGCCAGTTCGCGGCGAACGTCTTGTTTCTCTTCCTCGGTGGCGATCGAGGAAATGCGTTTGTAGGTGCGCAGTCGCAAATTCTCGCTGGGGATGTAGTTTTCCGGGATACGGACGTCGAGGCCCAAGCTCAGCGTCGTGCGCAGCTCGGGTGTGGATTCCTCGCCCTTTAGTTTGGAAACGGCGCGCTCGAGCATCTGGCAGTACATATCAAAGCCAATCGCTTCGATATGGCCGTGTTGCTGGCGGCCGAGCATGTTGCCTGCGCCACGCAGCTCCAGGTCGAGGGCCGCGATGCGGAACCCGGCGCCCAGCTCGCTGAACTCTTTCATGGCGGAAAGACGTTTCCTGGCAATGTCCGAGAGAGTTGTGTCCGGCGGAACGAGCAGATACGCATAAGCGCGTTGGTGCGAACGGCCTACGCGGCCGCGCAGTTGATAGAGCTCCGCGAGACCGAGGCGGTCAGCGCGATTGATCAGAATCGTGTTGGCTTTCGGAATGTCCAAGCCGTTTTCGACGATCGTCGTGGCGACCATCACATCGGCCTCATCGCGGATGAATTTCAGCATCACACTTTCGAGTTCTTTCTCGCTCATCTGGCCGTGGCCCACGACAACGCGCGCCTTTGGAACGAGCTTCTGCACAAGAGTCGCGAGCGAATAGATGGATTCGACCCGGTTGTGGATGAAATAGACCTGGCCGTCGCGGGCGATTTCGTTTTCAATGGCGCGGCGTACCAAATCTTCCTGGAATGGGGCGACTACCGTTTGAATCGCGAGGCGGTCACGGGGCGCGGTCTCGATGACGGACATATCGCGCAAGCCGACCAGCGACATGTGCAGAGTACGCGGAATGGGCGTGGCGGAGAGGGCAAGCGCATCCACGTTTTGGCGCATCTCCTTGAGGCGCTCTTTGTGCGCCACACCGAAGCGCTGCTCCTCGTCCACGACAAGCAGTCCGAGATCTTGGAACTTTACGTCCTTCGAGATGAGCCGGTGCGTGCCAATCACGATGTCGACCTTACCGGCTTCGAGTTCGGCAAGAATCTTCTTTTGCTCGGCGGGGCTGCGGAAGCGGCTGAGCATTTCGATGCGGACGGGAAACGCCGCGAAGCGCTTCTTGAAAGTTTCGAAATGCTGAAATGCCAGGACCGTCGTTGGCGCAAGCACCGCGACTTGTTTGCTATCGGAGACGGATTTGAACGCCGCGCGCATGGCTACTTCGGTTTTGCCGTAGCCCACGTCGCCGCAGAGAAGCCGGTCCATCGGCGTGGGCCGTTCCATGTCGCGCTTGATGTCCGCGATAGCGGTATTTTGGTCAACGGTTTCCTCGAACTCGAACGCGTCTTCAAACTCGCGCTGGAAATTGCCATCGCCGGAAAACGCAAAACCTTGCGCTGTTTTGCGTGCGGCATATAAGGCGAGAAGCTGGTCCGCCATGTCTTCCAGCGATTTGCGAACGCGCGTCTTGCGCGTGTTCCAGCCTGTGCCTCCCAGTTTGTCGAGCATGGGATGCGCGCCTTCGACAACCCGATAGCTCTGCACCAGGTCCATGCGCTCGAGCGGCACGTAGAGGCGCGCATCGTCGGCATAGCGAAGCAACATGAATTCGCCGCGATGGCCGTCGGATTCAATTTGGCGCAGCCCTTCGAACTGCCCGATGCCGTGATCCACATGCACGATGAAGTCGCCGGGCTTCAGCTCGGCGAAGTCGGTAAAAAATCCCGAAGTGCGGATTTTGTGGCTGGGCCGCTCAACCGTGGGCGTTACATCGAAAAGATCAGCGTGGCCAAAAATCGTGAGCCTGGCTTCGGGAAACGTTACGCCTTCCGCAAACGGCGCGCGAATCAAAAGCAACCCCGCTGTTTCCAGTGCGCCTTCCGCCGTGAAACCGGCTGCGGCGTTCTCCGATTCACCGAGGACATAGGGGACTTCGTACTCGCGCGAGATATCAGCAAGGCGCTCTAACTCACCGGTGCTCGCCGCTGTCAGAAAAAATTTTCCGCCGGATGCGAGTTGCAACTTCACGTCACTCATGCAAGCGACCACATCGCCATGAAACCGAGGGCTCGGCCGCGAAGAGAGTTCGAATTGCGGCGACGAGCCGATGTTGACGGCGAGTTGTTCGAGATGGGTTTGCGAAGTCTTCGCCAATGCAGCGGCGAACTCTTCCTCGCTCAAAAAGAAGTGCTCCGCGGAAGGCGCCGTGGCGCTCCCATGTCGCTCATAGATCGCGGTCGCTTGCGCCAGATGCTTCTCCGCAGCCTCGCGCAGATTTTGTGGTTCATCCAAAAACACAACGGGTTTCAGCGAGCTTTCCGCAAGTTCGAACAGCGAACTTTGTCCGCTTTGGTCGGAGGGGCCGAAAAACGACGCTCCCTCCCACGATGCTTCCGCGGCTTGAGAACCAGAATGAGTCGCCCCGACAAGCGCCGCAACATTCCATTCCGTAAGCGGCAAAAGAGTCGTCCGCTGGACTGGCGCGATCGAACGCTGCGTGCGCGGATCAAACTCGCGCACCGATTCCACTGTATCCCCCAACAGCTCGATCCGCACCGGGCGAGGAACTTCCGCCGAAAACACGTCCACAATCCCGCCGCGCATCGCGAATTGGCCCGGCAACTCGACCATTTCCGTGCGCGTGTAGCCCACGCCTGCTAGATGCGCGATCAGTTCTTCGAGAGGA
The DNA here is from genome assembly GCA_963718785.1 of uncultured Acidobacteriota bacterium. Lineage (GTDB taxonomy): Bacteria > Acidobacteriota > Terriglobia > Acidiferrales > UBA7541 > Acidiferrum. The sequence goes on from CAVQZW010000003.1 coordinate 837,322, forward strand.
ACCTCCGCGTCTTTCGTCAGCGTCCGCGCGAGCGACAAATAAATCGTGGCATCCTGAAAGCGCCAAAGCGCCGCCTGCACCGGGGCGATGACCAATGAGACTTGGCCATCGGTCAAGCGAAAAAGCGTTGCCGCGCGCCGCTCAAGAATGTCCGCGTGCGGACTTTGCGATTCCCACGGCAAGGTGTCGAAGGCCGGAAGCGTGGCGACGCCTCCACTGAATCCAGGAAACACGCTCGAGAAAAACCGCACGGTCTCCGCGAGAGCTTCGGCGCGCCGGTTCGAATCGGTAATAAAAAATGCGGGACGCCTCAGTTCATGCGTGAGATAAGCGGCAACGAGCGCTTTGGCAACGTCATGCAGGCCAGAAAGCGAAATATGCTGCGCGCCATCGCGCAACGCGCCGAGCGCGCCCTCCACCGAAGGGTGGCGCAGCACCGCATCCAATCGTTCGCGAACGGCAGGAAGAATCATGCGTGGACGTCAGGCTTCCACGCGAGAGCTGGTATCACCATCGCGAATCTTTCGCAGAATCTCCGTTGTGGAGTAACCCGGAACAACCGGAATCGAGACAACTCGCCCGCCGGCCGCTTCCACTTCGTCGCGCCCCACAATTTGATCGCCAGGCCAGTCTCCGCCCTTGACCAGCACGTCGGGCAGCAACCGTGCAATCACTTCGCGCGGCGTGGGCTCATCGAAAATCACCACCGCATCCACGCATTCAAGCGCTGCAAGAATTTCCGCGCGCTCGCGCTCCGGCAGTACGGGCCGTCCAGCACCTTTCAACTGGCGCACGCTGGCATCGCTGTTGAGGCCAACAATCAGAGCGTCGCCGAGCGCGCGAGCCTGCTCCAGGCTTCCGATATGTCCTGGATGCAGCAAATCAAAGCACCCGTTCGTAAACACAATGCGCCGCCCGTTGCGTTTCTCGCGGCCAAACCGCAAAATCGCTTCCTCAAGGGTCAGTATCTCTGGATGCAAAGGAACTCCATGAAGGCCCGCGCAATCACAGCCCTGGCATTAGACGAAAATTTAGTTTATCACGCAGAGCAGGCGCCACGCTCGCGCTCCGGGCTCACGCGATGAAGGGCAAGAACACGCTACGCGCTATTGTGGGCGCCGGACTTTGCGGATTGGGTCTTTGGCTCGCTCTGTCCGTTCCGTACAAAGCCCATGCGTTTCGCATCGGCGCGGGCGGCTGCCTCTTGGTGACGGACATCGTCGAACCAACAGGCCAGCCTGAGGGCGCCACACCCAAGGGGTACGTCGTCCTCCTTCACGGACTTTCCGCCAACAAGCGCATCATGTCCTACCTGACGGCCGGTTTCGCCGCCCAAGGCTTGCGTGTTTTTGTCCCGGACTTGCCGGGTCACGGGCGCAGCACTGCCCCTTTTTCCTACGATCGCTCCGAACAATGCAGCGCAAATCTTGTGCGCGAACTGATCGCACGCGGCCTGCTCGATCCCGAACGCACTCTGCTAGCGGGCCACTCTCTTGGAGGCGCGGATGCCCTTCGCGTCGCCTCGCATATTCCCGTCGCCGGTGTGATTGCCATCTCCCCTGCGCCCATGCGCCCGGTCCCGGGCATTTCGCCCGAGATGATGCCCTTCCATGAATTCGGCGCTCTCCCGCCTCATTCTCTGGTCATGAGTGCCGCATGGGATTCCACCCTCATGCGCAACGGCGCTCGAGATCTGCTCGCCAATCCAGCCGACAGCACAAGCCAATACATCGTGATTCCCCGCTCTACGCATGTAAGCATTTTGTTCGACGCAACCGCAATGTCGAGCGCCCAGAACTGGGCAGCCGCAGTCTTACATCTGGACTCAAAGCCAGCTTTACCCACGCGTCGAGGACTTCTCGGCTTCTTAGCCGGACTCATCGGCATAGTTCTATTGGCAGGTCCGTTTCTCCGCGAAACCCTCCAAAGTAAAAAATCAGCGGAGCCTCTAGTAGAAATCTCTTCCACTCCCGCAAAAAGCCGCGCCTTTATCGATCAGACGCTCGTTGCGTTCGCGGCGGTCGCAGTTCTTTACCTATGGAACCCGCTCCGCGTCCTGCGCCTCTTCCAAGGCGACTACCTCGCAAGTTTTCTTCTGATTCTCGGCGCCGCCCTTCTGCTCTCGCATTGGAATACCCTGCGCCACCTTTTCGGCCCGCGTACAAAAGATGCCCCGTCAAGTAGGTCAATCTACCGCACTCTTCTCGTCGCAGCCTTCGCGGCTTTTCTGCTCCACTTCCTAGTCACCGCCTGGATCGATTTGACGTTTAGCGAAGCCTGGCTCACCGCCGCGCGCTGGGCCCGTTTTGCTCCGCTCCTCCTCGCCGTCCTTCCCTATCACGCAGCCGAAGAGCTGCTCCTCGGGCCGGTATCTCCAGGCAATGCTTGGCGCCGCCTGCTTGCCGCGCTCTCCCTTCGATTCATCGCCTGGCTTGCCATCGTCGTGGCCATCTTCGCTCTCCACAGCGGCGAGGTCCTCCTCGTCCTTCTCTCCCCCTACTTTGCCCTCTGCTGCCTCCTCCAGGCTTGGGGCATGAAAGTTGTCCGGGAAGTTACCGCTTCCCCCGCAGCCGCGGCCCTTTTCGGTGCTATACTCCTCGCCGGGTTTTGCCTGGTGGTCTTCCCCACCACTTGATGGGGCCCGTTACCTGATAAAATTGATTGCCAAACCCAGCCGCCGCCTGTAAGTTTCCGCGTCCAGGGACGGATTTCGAGGCCATCAGCAGGATAGGAACATGGCAGAGATAGCGATCGTCGGCGGCGGACCTTCCGGCGCGATGTGCGGTGAGCAGCTCGCGCGCGCGGGACACAAAGTCCAGATTTTTGATGAACACCTCGCATGGGAAAAACCTTGCGGAGGTGGCCTCACTCATAAAGCCGTCGAGTGCTTCCCTTTCCTTCTCGACAATCCCTATCCCAAAAAACTCGTCCGCTCCGTCGAATTAATCGCCAGCAACGAGCAGCGCGCCAATCTCGAAATGACGCATCCCATCGTGATCTATTCACGCCGCGTGCTTAACGGCATGTTGCTCGACCGCGCCAAAGCCGCCGGCTGCGAAGTTCAGCAAGCGCACGTCCTCGGTGTCGATACCAGCACAACCAGGCCCCGCTACTCCATCGATGGCGAATGGCGCAGTGCGGATTTTCTTGTCCTCGCCGCCGGCGCGCGCAATCAAATCGCCCCCGAGACTCGCCCCCTCCAGCGCGACGAACTGGAAATGACGCAGGGCTACTTCGTTCCGCAGACCGCCGAGTCCATCACCGTAAAATTTCTCCCGCACTTCGAGGGCTACATCTGGTCCTTTCCCCGCTGCGATCATCTCTCTGTCGGCATCTGCGGCAGCATGGCCTCGCACACCAGCGCCGAGCTGAAATCTCACCTGGGCACGTTTGTCGAAAAGCATGGGATCGCCACGGAGAACGCAAAATTCTATAGCCACGTCCTCCCCTCTCCGAAGGAACGGACGCTTTCTGATCGCACGGTCCTTGGGAAAAATTGGGCACTCGTCGGCGATGCCGCAGCCTGGGTCGACCCTCTCACCGGAGAAGGCCTTTTCTACGCCATGCGCTCCGGCGAATTACTGGGCCGCTCGCTCGCCGAAGGCTGCCCCGAAAAATACATGGCTTGGGTGAAAGCCGCTTTCTCCAGCGAACTCGAATTCGCCGCTCGCATCGTGCGCCGCTTTTACCGTGGGTCCTTCCTCGGTACGGCGGTCACCACCCACATGGTCCAGCTCATGAACCGCAGCGCCGTCTTCCGCCAACTCATGGGCGACCTCTTCAGCGGCACGCAGGATTACAGCAGCCTCAAGCGCCGCCTCTGGGGCCATCTGGGCATCACTGTCAGCGAGTTTATCGCCAGCGTATTGAACCTCGAGCGTCCCGCCGCGGCGCAGATTCCGCGTGGTGGAGCTGCTGCCGACTAAACGCTGCCGCAGCTAACTTCGACCCGCATCTTCTCCGCTAGCGTCCGCCGCTTACCGCGAGAATCGCCCCCGTCGTGTACGACGCCTCCGGCGATAGCAGCCACATTACCGCCTCCGCTATCTCTTCCGGAGTTCCCGCGCGACCCATCGGAATCGTCGGAGCCAGACGAGTGGGCCGATCCGGGTCCCCGCTGGCCGCGTGAAGTTCCGTGAGGACATGCCCCGGAGCCACGGCATTCACACGAATTCCTTCAGCGGCAACTTCCCGGGCGAGCCCAAGCGTGAGCGTGTCCAGCGCCCCCTTCGACGCCGCGTAGTGCACCCATTCCCCTGCGCCGCCAATTTGCGCCGCCCGCGAAGAGATATTCACGATGGCCCCGCCTTGGCCGCCGTTTCGCTTGGACATTCGTCGCACGGCCTCGCGGGCGCAAAGCATCGCGCCGATCACATTCACTGCAAAAACCTCCGCAAGCGTCGCGCTCGCAACCTCATCCACGCGCGCGAACCCTCCCGTGATTCCGGCGTTATTCACCAGAGCCGTCAGCGGTCCCAGTTCTTGCTCCGCGGCTTCAAAAAGCCTCAGCACATCGGCTTCGCGCGAAATATCCGCTTGGATGACCATCGCGCGTCCACCCGACGAAACGATGTGCCGCGCCACGTCCGCCGCCGTCTGCGCATTTCTCGTATAGTTCACCGCAACGGAAAAACCGCGCCCGCCTGCCAGATTCGCCACCGCCGCGCCAATGCCCCGCCCCGCGCCCGTTACGATCAATGTCCCGCGAGAGTCTTCCCTTTGGATATCAGCCATGTGCCGTCCTTGTTCGAACCCCGCTGGAAATGTACTCTAACTGCCACCGTGAGCATCCAAGAAAGACACTCGATCCGTCCTCCAACTATGCCTTCTGAACCCAGTTCGACCAAACCCGCGAAGTCTGAGAAGAAAAAGAGTCCGTGGAAATCACTGCCCGATGTTTGGGCTCTGATCAAGCCGCGCCGCGGCCTCCTCATCCTCGGCTTCGGGCTGATGGCCATCAACCGCGTCTGCGGCCTCGTCCTCCCCGCCTCCACAAAATATTTCGTCGATAACGTCGCCATCAAGCACCAGGTCTATCTGCTTACTCCCATCGTCCTCGGCGTCCTCGCCGCCACCATCATTCAAGGCCTCACTTCCTTCACGCTTACCCAACTCCTCTCGAAGTCCGCGCAAAAGATGATCACCGAGCTGCGCCGCCAGGTACAGGCTCACATTGGCCGCCTGCCCGTTTCCTTTTACGACGCCAACAAAACCGGCGCGCTAGTTTCCCGCATCATGAGCGACGTCGAGGGCGTCCGCAATCTCGTCGGCACCGGCCTCGTCGAATTCGTCGGCGGTCTCATGACCGCCGTCTTCGCTCTCGTCTACTTAATCCACGCCAGCGTTCTGCTCACCGGCGTCGCGTTCTCCATTCTCCTGGTCTTCGGCTTCGGCATCAGCAAAGCTTTCTCAACGATTCGCCCCATTTTCCGCGCTCGCCCCAAAATCACCGCCGAAGTCACCGGCCGCCTCACCGAATCTCTCGGCGGCGTCCGCGTCGTGAAGGGCTACCACGCCGAAGCGCGCGAAGAAGGAATCTTTGCCACCGGCGTCCAACGCCTCCTCGACAACGTTTTGAAAACGCTCACCGCCACCTCCCTGATGAGTCTCTCGGGAGCCACTCTCCTCGGCGTTGTCAGCGCTCTCATGCTCGAACTCGGCGGCCACAAAATTCTCAGCGGCTCCATGACCCTCGGTGACTGGTTCGCCTTCAATCTCTTCCTCGGCTTCTTGATCGCTCCTGTCTTCCAGATCGTCGCCATCGGCACGCAAATCACCGAAGCCATCACCGGCCTCGAGCGCACCCGCGAAATCCTCAACGAGAAAAAAGAAGACGAAGATCCCCGCCGCACCGTCACCATGGAGCGCATCACCGGCCAGGTTGTCATGGAAAACGTAAATTTCTCTTACGAATCCGGCAAGGAAGTTCTTCACGACATAAGCTTCGAATCGCAGCCCGGCACCGTCACCGCTTTGGTCGGCCCCTCTGGCGCCGGCAAATCCACCATCATCGGCCTGATCGCCGCATTCTACGTCCCCGCCGCCGGCCGCGTCCTCGTCGATGGCATCGACCTCTCCACCATCCAGCTAAATTCCTACCGCACCCAGCTCGGTGTCGTCCTGCAAGAAACATTTCTCTTCGACGGCACCATCCGCGAAAACGTAGCCTTCGCCCGCCCCGAAGCCACCGAAGACGAAATCCTCGCCGCCTGCCACATCGCTCGCGTCGACGAGTTCGCCGAAGGCTTCGAGAAAAAGTACGACACCGTCGTCGGCGAACGCGGCGTTAAACTCTCCGGCGGCCAGAAGCAGCGCGTCTCCATCGCCCGCGCCATCCTCGCCGATCCCCGCATCTTGATCCTCGACGAAGCCACTTCCAGCCTCGACTCCGAATCCGAAGCCCTCATTCAGGAAGGCCTCCGCTACCTCATGCGTGGTCGCACCACTTTCGTCATCGCCCATCGCCTCTCCACCATTCGCCGCGCCGAGCAAATCCTCGTCGTCGAAGGCGGCCGCATCATCGAGCGCGGCAATCACGCCTCCCTCTACGCCGCCGGTGGCCGCTACTTCGATCTCTACACCAAGCAGCACGAAGTCGAGAGCAATCTCTTCCTCGCCCCCGGCGAAGGCGATTCCGAAGACGCCGACGCCGCCCGCGCCTCCGCCGTTAGCCGCTCAGGCGCAGCCATCCCCGACGCCATCCGCCTAATCCGCGGCCAAAACAACTAGCCCGCTATGGAGTGCGGCAGCTCTGCTGCCGTTTTTCTTCACATCGCTGCAGGGGAGGGGCTTGTATATCGCTGCTTGCCCTGAGAAACAAAGGGAGCCGCGAAGGGATCCTCCCTCTTTGCCTCAACCGCAAAAAAAAACGCGCCCACGACAACTGTCGCAAGCGCGCCCAATCCAATCCCCTAATTTAACCGCCTACCGTCGAATTTCAATTTCGATTTTCGATTCCCGAACTACGCCGTAGTCGTCCGCCGAATCACCAATTTCTTCGTCGTCAGGCGGCGGAATCAACGTTGCCATCTTCCGAATCATCGCCAGCACCAACCGCTTATCCCCTTCCGAAAGCGTCGTGCTGAACCGCTTGATCTCGGCCAAGAACCGAATTTCGTCCTGCGAGAGCTCGCCCAGCATCTTTTGCGTTTCGCGGTCCCGCGGCGTCTCCGTCCCGGGAAAGAAATCCGCCAGCGAAATATCCATGGCTTCCGCAATCTTGGCTAACGTTTCGAGCGACGGCACCGTGTGCCCGTTCTCGACGCGCGAGAGATAGCACCGCAATAATCCCGTTCGGCGCTCGATGTCTCCCTGCGACAATCCCCTCTGGCTGCGATACGACTTAATGACTTCTCCGATGTTTACGCGTGGCTTTTCTTTTGGCACGATGGCTCTCCAGGTCCGAGGGGGTAGCTTAGTCACTAACAGTAGGAAGAGCAAGGCCGAATTTGCAGGGCATGCTTCCAATGAGGCAACCCCTGCATCCCGCTTGTGGAAAACTCGAACCGCGCCTTCCGCATCTCGCAGCCCCGCGCGATTCTATCTCTGCGTCGCCGAAACCGTCGCCGGCTGCTCCAGCCGGAACTCCAGCAAAGTTTCGCTGGGCACTTTCACCTGCTTGCCGCGCGTAAACACCTGCACGCCTGCCCCTGCCGCCGACCCCACTCCCGCTCCAATCGCGGCACCCTTTCCGCCGCCTGCGATCGCGCCGATGATCGCTCCGAACACCGCGCCGCCGCCCACCTTCTTCGCCGTATCCGACCCGCGGCCCTGCCCCTTTAAGCTGTAGTCGCTGCTCACCAGAGGATAGTCGTGGCCATCAATGACCATGCGTATCAGCTCGAGCTGCAGCTCGGCGCTCCCTGAAAAATGGCCCGCTTCTTTGGCCTCCGCAAGGCGCCCGTATAAGTCGGTCCCCTTGCGCGCCACTAAGTTGTTGTTGATGTAGAGGTCCGTCTCCAGGCTCGCGTGGAACACGTCGCCAACTTGATTCTTCGAAGAATCCACGCCATCAATCATCCGAACCAGCAACGATTGCCCCGCCGGAATCGTGACTTCGCCGTATTGCGCCGCAGGATCCTGCACATTGGCTGCGGGCGCTAGCGAAGCCGGTTTCGCCACAGGAGCTTGTGGTGGCACGTCCCGTGACACGACCGGCTCTTGCGCAGCGGTTGGCGCCTGAGCATCTGGCGCTGGCGAGGGGTTGGCCGGAGCCGGCGGTTGAGCCGCTGGCGCAGGAGCATTTGTCGCGCCCGAGGTCCCCGTAAACGTCACTGCGACCGCGTCCACCACATTGAATGTCTGTACTTCCCCCTTAATCTCAAACCGCAGCACAACTTGCGTCCCTCCCAAATACCGCCCCTGCAGCACGCGCCCATCTTTCAGCTCCAGCGTATCCGCTGCGGCCGCGCCTGCAAAAACCAGCCCCAAAGCAACCGCAAATATCGCTCTTCCTCGACCCTTCATTGTCTTGCCTCTCTCTAACGACGCCTTCCTCTACCATCAACCCGCGCCGTTTTTCCCAAACCACTCGGCCCAGCATCCTAGCCTAAGTTGTTGGATGAACCGTTCGCAGCCAGGGTTGCGCAATATCGCTTCTCTCGCCTTCCGCTGTAGGGGAGGGGCTTGTTTACCCTGCTTGCCCTGAGGAAGCGAAGGGAGCCGCGAAGGGCCTCTCGCCTCTTCGCCCATGCGGCTCTATTCTCTACTCCGCCGCCTCATAAATCCGCCGCGCAATATCCGCCATCAACGCCGAACTATCCTTCATATCCGCCAGCCCCCGCACCAAAATCACCAGCACAAACGGCCTCCGCGCAAACACAATCGCCGCATCGTGATGAATCTTCGTAATCTCCCCGGTCTTGTGCGCCACGCGCGTTCCCGCGGGAAGCCCCGCCGGTATCCCCTCATTGAATTTCTGCCGCTCCAGTATCTCGATCATTTCCCGCGAGGATTCCGCATCAACGGCTTCTCCCCGCGCAATCGCCCCCATCAGCTCCAGCAGCCCGCGCGCCGTCGTCGTGTTATTCAATCCCTTCGCAAACGCTTCGCCGTCCTCCACCCCGCGCAACACATTCATCCCATCGGCGTGCAACGAATGCACTGTCGCGCGAATGTTCTCCACTCCCAGCTTTTCAATGATCAGGTTCGTCGCCAGATTGCTGCTCACCGTGATCATCAACTCCGAAAGCTGCCGTAGCGTCCGCGTCTGCCCCGCCGCCTTATACAAATCCGTCTCCGAATCATCCTCCGCATTCAAGGTATAAACCGATCCATCCACCAAACTGTGAAACTCATTCTTCACCACGAGCGGATCATCCAGCTTCAGCTTTCCCTCTCGCGCCTGGTGATACAGCTCGATCAATACGGGCACCTTCATCGTGCTCGCTGCGTGAAACACGTCATCCGCCCGGAAATACCATTCCGTCTTCCCATCCAAGCTACGAAACGCCACTCCCACGTCCGCACCGCTCTTCCGAATCGCCTCCTCAATCCCCGGAATCGCAGAGGCCAGCCGCGACTCTTGCCCCGCCGCTGGCCGCACAAGCTCAAACGCGCCCAGTCCCATCATGCAACTCATAGATAACGCAAGAATTCCGGCCAACTGCCTCATGGAATCTCCCCACTCCCAAAAATTTCTCAAGTTTTCCTTGACAAATAGTACTATTCGTGTATAATACATTCCAGATAGTATTGCGACTCTTCTTTTGTACCGCCAGCCTCCCGCTGGCGTTTTTGCTTTCAACAGTCCAATCTCGAAGCAACTCTAAGTACCTTTAGAATGAACACTTATATAAGTGTTCAAAACAAAGGACTTTATCTGTCTTTAGAATGAACACTTACAAGAAAACCGGGAGGGAAGGTCGGTCCAAATTCTCGCCACTCGCCACTCAACACTCGCCACTTCCGTTACATCAGAAACTCTTCCGACTCTTTTCCACTCAATCGCTTCCGCGCACTTCCCGTCACATAGGAGGGTGGGGGTATCCGATCTTCAAAAGCTAGCGCGTCAGTTGGAAGACGCTCCTAAAGTCGTCGGTGCTACATTCCAGCCGTCCAGCACCAACGCGATCTTTGGCGCCACGCCGGCAGTGTCACCCCGCGCAAACGTTGCGCTCAACGTTCGCTTCTCGCCCGGCAGCAAGGAAATGTAGTTGTCGTCCCAGAAAATCGGCGTCACATCTTGCCTGTCGTCGCAGCGAATAACTCGCACGTGTACCATGAACGCCACCGCATTACTCGGATTCGTAATTGTTATGCGAGCGCTGCCGTTTCCCCACGCTCCTTGCGTGTTGAGTTTCACTGCCGGCAAAGAGTTGAGCCCGGTGAGATCCCCGAATTCTGCCTGCGGTGTGTACACCGTGTCCTGCTGCTTATTCCACGCGAGCGTGTCCGCCTTCGTCGAGAGCCAGTAAAAATTGTCGCTCAGCAACTCTCCGGATGGAGCGTGCAGTTGCAATCGCAAAAAATACGTCTTCGATAGGCCGTCCACTTTTGGCAGATCGAACACTTTGGTGCTGCTGTCGGCCGGCAAATCCACCGTGGCGTCCTTGGACGCCTTTTCGGTGCCATCGATGTTGTAAATTTTCGCGCTGACTTTCCGTTCATTCAACGCTATGTACATGCTGTTCACCACCGCCACGGAATTGTCGTCATACGAGTACTGCACGTGCACCGGCTCCATGGCCTTCTTCGTGCCGAAATATCCGCCAGCCGGCACCAGGTAATAATCGTAGAGATGCCAGATCAGCGAGGGCCATCCATTATTCAGCATCCACTGGATCACGCCCGTCGACGTGTACTTGTTCCGCCCATACGCCTCAAACATCGCGCGCTCGCCGTCATAGGTCATCGCCTGCGCTTTGCGCTCGTAGTCGTCCAGTGAAATGGCTGCCCCGTAGCGCCGCGTCAACCCGTCCGTAAACACATTGATCGTCGTAAACCGTTCGCCGCCCGAGTGGTAGTTCCATACTTCATCGATCGGCCACAAATGATCCTTCGGAATAAATCGCTCCAGCGATTCGCGCGGCGGAATCGCCGGACCGGGGCTCGTCTCCGTGTTGTAGCCGTACGCTCCGCCCGCTTTTTTATCCGCCAGCCAATACACCGGAGGCACATATTCGTACGGTCCGGTCATTTTCACGCCGGATTTTCCCGTGACCGTTGTTTTTTCTGCCGAAGCCGACGAAATAATCGGATTCGGCCATCCCAAATTCTTTTCGATGTCCAAATACATTTTCTCGACGTCCGCAGGCGGAGGCCCATCGCTGCCGTTCAGCCACACAAAAACGCTCGGATGATTTCGCAATCGCCCAATCTGATCCGTCAGCGACGCTGCCGCCACTTTTCGCTGGTCGCCTTTCCAGGTTTTCCAGCGCTCCCACGCGTCGCAGCACGTCCACCCCGGCATCACCAGAATTCCCAACTTGTCCGTCTTTTCGAAAAATTCATCGTGGTCCAAGCGCCCTTCGAGCCGGATCGTGTTCAATCCCATGTCCTTCACATACGCCAAATCCGCGTCCAGCCGCTCCGAAGGCCATCGCAAAAACATATCCGGCGCCCACGCCGCTCCTCGAATCAAAAGCTTGCGTCCGTTAATCTTGAAAAGCCGGTAGCCTTTGTCGGTAATCTCCGAAGTCACTTCGCGAATCCCAAATTTCAAGCTAGCGGCATCAGATACCGTTCTGTCCACCGCGAAGCTCAGCTTCGCCGTATAAATAGTCGGCACGCCCATCTGGTAGGGCCACCAAAGCTGCGGATTCTCCAGCTTCAATTGCGCAAATTCTTCCGGCATGAAACGCACGTTCTTCGCTTCGCCCGCCGCAAGCTCCACGGGCTTCTCAAACGAAATGCCTTCGATCTCCCCGCGGAAAATCCCTTTCACGGCATGATCCGACGCATTGCGCAAATCCGCGCTCACGGTCAGCGCCGCCGTCTTGTACTCCGCATCCAGCTTCGACGCCACAAACGGATGCCGCACGGAAACATCTCCGCTCGTCGTCAGGAAAACTTCTTTCCAGATTCCCATGTCCCGGTCGGCAGGCGTCGGATTCCAGTCTACCCACGTGATTCCCAAATCGTCTTTCTGCGGCGCAAAAATCTCCAGCGCCACGGCGTTTCCTTTTCCCACCCGAAGATTCTTGCTCACGTTAAATTCAAACGCGCGGTACGTTCCAGCAACATCCTTCGCATCGCCGACCTTCACCCCGTTCACCCAAACATTCGCGCGGTAATTGATCCCCAGAAAATGCAGCCAGGCATTTTTCTGCGACGTGCCCGACGGCGCATCGAACTCCGTGCGAAACCACCAGGAGCAAAGAAACGGACTCCCCGCAGGCATGTCCTGAATCGCAAAAAACGATTTGTTCGAGTAATTCATCCCAGGCAGGCTTTTGAGATTGGTTCCGAAATACGGATCAGGGTACGTCTTGTCCATCACCAGCGCCCCAACCGCTGTCGCCGGCAAATCGCTCTTGTGCCATGCCGAAGCATCGAAGCCCACGGCCGAGATCTGCTCGCCGCTCGCCTTCGCCACACACGACGATTGAATCTGCCAACTCTTGTGGAGATAGACGCGCGCCCCAGTCTCGGCCGAATCCTGCGCCGAGGAATCAGCCACCAACGCCATCAGGGCCGCTATCACCAGCACACACCGGCACAACCAACCAAATCGGGACATAAAGCTCCTCGCAGAATCCAGCAAAGATTCAAATCTCAGCGATGCTATGCAGCATCGCGCAGCTCATATTAAACCGGTTCAACTCAGCCCACTATTCTTTTCTGAGGAAGGGGTTCAGGCTAGAAATTTGCAGAGGAATCTCTGTAGCGAAATCAGTAGGAAAAATGGTCCCGGAGGAGGGGGTCGAACCCACACGGCCTTGCGGCCACCGGATTTTGAGTCCGGCGCGTCTGCCAGTTCCGCCACTCCGGGCCTGCTATTTCAAAATAACATGCCGCCGCCCTGCACTCAATACCTTCGCCCCGGTCTTCGTTTGGAGTGCGGCAGCTCTGCTGCCGCTTTTCCCTGGCGCGGGAGACTCTTACTAGCGAACTTCGGCAACGGAAGTAGTCCGTTCTCTGCACTAGTCGGTTCCGTGTTTCGCGAAAACGAAGGCACGCACTTCCGTTACGAAACGCGGCGCTCCCACGGTGGAGGAACTTTCACCGATGCCATTCCCGCCGCCGTGGCGGCTTGAATGCCCATCTCGGTATCCTCAAATACGAGGCAGTTCTTCGGCGCGATGCCGAGTCTCGACGCCGCCAGCAAGAACGCTTCCGGATCTGGCTTGCTCTTTTGGTATTCGCCGGCGCAAACCAGCGTCTGGAATCGATCGAGCAGCTTCAACGTCACCAGAGACGCCGTCACGGAATCCCGCGCGCTGCCCGAGACCACCGCAAACGGAATCCGTCCATGCTGCGCCTCGATATGTTCCAGTACTTCTGGCACAGCTTTCAGCTCCGGCAGCATGGCAAAATAAAATTCCTCTTTTCGGTGAGCCACACGCTCGACAGGCATGCTCAGCCCCTGCATTTGATTCAGCGTGGAAATAATCTCCGGAGTGGGCCGCCCGCCCCAAGCATAAAAAAGTTTTTCGTTAAATTCGCAATTCCATTCGCCAAGCGCTCTCTTCCACGCCACAAAATGCAGCGGCATGGAATCCACAATCGTTCCGTCGCAATCGAAGAGATACGCTTCAAACGCACCTTGCGGCAATTTCAGCTTCATCCTTGATACTTTTCTCCTGTTTACGATTCTAAGCGAGTCAGCGTCGCTGCGCTAATCGAGCGCTTGCCCGCAATCCAGCGAGCCGCTAAACTCCGCAGCTTCATGACGACTCCGCCGACGAGCGACGCCAACACAACTTTTTCGCCTGAGCCGCCGAGCCTCGCTGGCTTCTGGGCGCTCATCGCCGTGCAGTTCCAGGGCGCGTTCAGCGACAACGCCCTCAAATGGCTCGTCAGTTTCCTTGTCCTCGACGCCGCTCTCTCCAAAGACCGCCGTGATCTCTGGTTCGTCCTCGTCGTCCCGCTGCTCTTTGCCATTCCCTTTCTGATCTTTTCTATCCCCGGCGGCTATTTTGCCGATAAATACAGCAAACGCAGCGTCACGCTCTGGACAAAACTTTTCGAACTCGGCGTCATGGCGCTGGCAACCTTCGCGCTCGCCAGCAATCGTCTCGACGTCGCCGGCATCGCTCTCTTCCTGGCCTGCACGCAGGGCGCAATCTTTGGCCCCACCAAGTACGGCCTCCTCCCGGAACTTCTCCCCCTCTCGAAACTAAGCTGGGGCAACGGCATCATCGAACTCGGCACACTTCTCGCCGCCATCAGCGCCGCGCTCGCCGGCGGATTCCTTGCGCAAACTTTTCACGGCCGCCAAGTCTGGTCCGGCTTGATTTTCCTTGCGTTGACCGTTCTCGGCCTCCTCACCAGCCTCGGCATCTCCAAAGTCCCCGCCGCCGATCCCACCCGCCGCTTCGATTGGAACGTCCCCGCCGAATTTTTTCACGAGATTCGCCGCATGCGCGCCGACTCCACGCTTTGGACCGCCGTCGTTGCCAACACCTTCTTCTGGTTCCTCGGTTCCCTGCTTTTGCTCAACATCGTCCTCTACGCCACCGATATTCTTCATGTCGACGACGCGCACAGCAGCTACCTCCTCGCCGCTCTCAGCCTCGGCATTGGCATCGGGAGCTTTGCCGCAGGCCTCGCCTCCGGAAAAAAGATCGAAGCTGGAATGATTCTTCCGGGGCTCGGCGGCATTTTCGTAATGGCCGCGCTTCTTTCGCGGCCTGGTATCAGCTACCTGGCTGTGCTTGTGCAACTCGCCCTTCTCGGCATAGCCGGTGGCTTCTTCGTCGTCCCTGTCAACGCCCTCATCCAGCAGCGTCCTCGCGCAGAAGAAAAAGGCCGCACCATCGCAGTCGCAAACCTTCTTTCGTTTGTGGGTGTGGCTCTCCAGCCGCTTGCGCAGTACGCCATGCTGAGGCTTGGCCATCCCGATCCAGGCCGCGTCTTCCTGATCGCTGCGGCGATGACTCTGCTCATGGGAATTGTTCTGGCCCGCATGCTGCCGGAGCTTTGGCCCCGCGCGCTCGACTGGACTCGACTGCGTTCCAGAGCTACTCTATAGCCCCACCGTTCGCCAGGGGCGGCAGACAGTCCTGCCGCGAGCGAACGGTTTCAGAGGTCGAGGTTTCGATGGCTACGGCGTTGACCGCCTCGCGGTCACCCCTCTCATTGATCGTTCCACGATCACCTGTTGCAGTTTCCCCGCTCACCGGCATAAAGGCCGAACACCGCGGTCTTTCTCACTGGATGAATCGCGTACTGGAAGAGCTTGGCAAACTGCACACGTCTCCCGATCCAGACACAGTTCACGATTTGCGCGTCGCCATTCGCCGCTGCCGCTCCCTCGCGGCGGTGATGGAAGAGATCGACCCCGACCCCGCGTGGCCGGAAATGCGCAAAGTCGCCCGCAAACTTTTTCGAGGCCTCGGCGCGCTCCGCGATGCTCAAGTGATGGAAGAATGGATCAGGAAGCTGGGGCCGGAGAATGATCCGCTACGGGCCAAGCTGCTCGGGTCGCTCGAACTCGACGAGAAAGAGCTCACAGCGCAAGCGCTGCGCATTGCGGCAAAGTTCGACAAGAAAGATTGGACGAATCTCGAGCGCCACTTGCGGCAGCGAGTTCGAATCGTGCCCGCCGGAGGCCTCGCCGCGGAATGCCTGGCGCTGGAGCGCTACGAAGAAGCCAAGGAGCTGCACAACCGCGCGCTGCGCACCGAAAAATCCAAACCGTGGCATGCGCTGCGCATCGGCATAAAGAGATTCCGTTACACACTGGAAGGACTGCTGCCGGATCACTATGCCGCGTGGAGCGAAAATCTGAAACGCCTGCAAGACCTGCTTGGCGATGTCCATGATCTGGATGTGCTCTCGGAACACCTGGAAGATACGCCGGCAGCGGGAGCCGAGTCCGCGAAGACCTGGCAAGAAAAAATTGCTCACGAACGCCACGACCGAATCGAAGTCTACCGCCAGCTCACGCTTGGCAAAACCAGTCTGTGGCACGAGTGGCGACACAATCTGCCGCATGGGAAGCGTTTGGAAGCAGCGGCAATGGCGCGGATTCGCTCGACGGCCCGCGCAACCAACGCGCACTCGCAGCGCGCCAGCCAGGTTTCGCGCGTTGCCCTGCGTCTGTTTGAACTTTTGCGGCGCGTGGACGCCGCGTCCGTCTTTCACGAGGAAGCGATGCGCCGATTGATGCAAGCAGCGGCGCAACTGCACGGTATCGGTTTCGCCGGGGGGCACAGCCTTTCGCAAAAAGGCGCACGCAAATTTCTGCTCGGTCTCTCGATTCCACCCAACTGGACCACGGAAGAATGGGATGTAATGGCGTGGGCGGTGCGATTTCACCGCGGGGCGGAGCCAAAGCAAAAAAACGGTTTCGCAAAACTTTCCGAAGAGCAACAAACCGCAGTTCGTGCGCTGGCCGGCGTTCTGCGCCTGGCTCGTGCACTAAGAAAATCCGGCCTCGAAGGCGCTGTCGGCCTTCGCTGTGAAAGATCCGCCGACGCTATCGTCCTCAGCGTCCCCGGATTGCTGGACACGGTGGAGATCGCAGCGCGTCTCGCCGCGGCCAAACATCTCCTCGAATCCGTTTTGGAAAAGCCGCTACTCCTCAAATCGGTGCCGAAACCCGAAAAAACTCTCGCGCCGACGACACCATCATCCGGGCCACTGCAAGTCGCGGATGATCCCGTCGTTGCCTAGCGGACTGCGTCACTTTCCGGAATCAACTCGGGCGTTCAAAGTGGATGACAGCGTAAGCCATGCGGCGTATCGTGTTTTTCATGCCTCGCATTTCTGCCGCGCTTGCCTTGGTTGCGTTAGTGTTAGCGGCAAACGCCCGGCCGGCCCAAGACGGTCCGCAAGCTCCCGCGATTAGCGTTTCCACGCGACTGGTTCAAGTAGGTGTGATCGCCCGCGACAAAAACGGCCCCGTTGCCGACCTGACGAAGGACGATTTCGTGATTCTGGATCGTGGAAAGCCACAGAAAATCAGCGTTTTTTCCGTCGAATCGAGTGAGCCCGCGGTTCGGCTTGCCCAGCCGTTGCCGCAAAACACATTTTCCGATCTTCCCGAAAACGGCGCGAGCCCTCCGAATAGCATCACCATCGTACTGCTCGACAATTTGAACACGCTGTATGGTTCAGCGCCGACCATCTTCGAGGACACGCCTTTCTGGATGGAGGATCACGCTCTCGCGAATGCCAAGGCACATCTTTTGGAATATCTGAGGAATCTGGGGCAACAGGATCGCGTGGCCCTCTATGGTTTGAGCGACACTCTGCATGTGATGTGCGACTTCACCAGCGACCGTAGCCGGCTTCTTTCCATCGTGGAAAACTTCGAGCCGCGTTCCCGGACCAACCGCGAGGTCGCCGAACCGGGTGCGATTCATTTGCCGCAACAGGGGGGCGGATTGGTTGCTCCGCCGATCGACACGGCGAGCATGGAAATGGCGGGGAACGCAAACGCAGCGCGGGCAACGATTACAATGGGCGCCCTCAAGGCCATTGCGGATCATGTCGCTAACATTCCGGGCCGCAAAAATTTGGTGTGGTTGACGGCGAATCTTCCTTTTTCCGGAGAGGCCATGGCGGCGGTCCTTAGCCCTGCGCAGATCGCAGCCTATCCCGTAGACAGCCGCGGGTTGCTTCCGCGCTCCGCCATGTTCGGATCAGGCGGCGTCGATGCCGCGCAGCCGGGGCTGGCCTCGCTGATAGGCAGCGCTTTCGACGAGCCCGGGCGCTCCTCAGAACCTATTGGCATCGATACGATGCAACGGCTCGCCGACCTGACCGGCGGACGAGCCTATGTTAACGGGAATGATCTGACGGGAGCCATCCGCGAAGCCGTGAACGATGCCGCAGTTCTCTATTCTCTGGGCTTCTACATGGATGCGCATTCCGCCGATGGAAAGTTCCATGAGCTAAAGGTGCAGGTGAAACGCGCGGGCTTGACCATTCGTTTTCCCAGAGGATATCTCGCGAGCGAAGATGCCCGTCCCACGAAGGACCAGAATTGGAGGACGGTGGTAACGGCAGTACAAAGCCCGATTGAAGCCTCCGTCATTCCCTTGCAGGCCAAAGTGGAGCGTGTGAATCAACCACTGCCGAATTCTCTGATGGTTGCGTGCTCGATTGACATCCACAATCTTCGGCTTGTGCAGGCCGGTGGTTTGCGCAAGGGAGCCGTCAGCGTGTACGTGATTGAACAGGATGGAACAGGAAAGGCGCTTAGCCAATGGAGCAAGACTTACGACCTGCATCTCGAAGAGAGGCAGTACGTGGCTCTCTTGAGATCGGGAATGCCTTTCCGTCAGAATGTGCAGCCCAAGGCGGGCGCCACAACGTTGCGGATTCTGGTTGAGGATCCGGCCACCGCTGAGATTGGGAGTCTGATTATTCCGTTGTCCCAGGTGAAGTAAGTGAGGCCGAGTCTGGCGGCTACTTTCCAGCGCGGCGGAGCAGTTTCGGTGGAGCAAGCCAGACTAATTGTCCATTCGGCGGGGAAAGACGCTTCAACTCCAGAAGTGCCACGCCGGCTTTTTTCAGCGACGTGATGTGCTGCTTTGTGTTAACGGCAGCGGCGATGAGATCGTCCAGTTGGGGAGCGTGTCCAAAAACAAAGAGGGTCGAGGTCTGTTTGTCCTTGGCAAGTTCGCGGAAGAACAAGGAGGGTTCCGCGCCGGGCAGTAACAAGTCCGTGCGGCGAATCTTTGGCTTGGGATAGTCCAGCGCCGCTGCGAAAATCTCGGCGGTCTGTGTGGCGCGCACATAAGGGCTCGAAAGAAGGAGGTCGGGGGACGAGCTGAGCGCTGCCACGGCCGCGGCCACGCGCTTCGTTTTCTCGATACCTTCTTCGGTCAAGTATCTTTCGGGATCTGGCGGGCACTTGGGATCTTCCCGGTCGATGGCGATGCCGTGGCGCACGATGTAGATTTCCATCAGCGATTTCCCCCCTTCAAGAAGTTAAATGATGTTGAAGCAGCGGCGGCACAAAACCCGGCACCAGGTTTCCTACGAAGCAGTTTGCCGGAAGTACAGCCGCACATGAAATTCCTTTTCAAAAAGTTCGGCGCTGCGGTTGGCGTCGAGCAGGTCCTCGGCGGCATCGCCGCGGGCAGAGATCTGGAGCGCCACGGAGCCCTGTTGAAAGGTGGCGCGGACTTGCATCACGCGCTGGCGGTGCGAATGATCCAGAGCTTCGGCGATGCGCAAAATCGCCGCAAGGCGCCGAGCGATCCGCTTGTCGTTGTTGTTGAGCGAGGAATAGGCGACATGATGGCCTGCGGGTTCGGACTTTCGATTGTGATAGCGAACCAGAGCGGCGACGATAGCGCGGTCGCGGCCTTCCAGCCCCGGCATATCGCCATTGAGCACGAGGTATTCGCCATGTTTGTGATGGCCGCGATGGCTGATCATGTGTCCCGTGTCGTGCATGAGAGCGCCAGCTTCGAGCAGCACGCGCGACTGAGCGGGCAGATGGTGCACCGGCTGCATCTGGTCGAAGAGGAGAATGCTAAGTTCGCGCACATGCTCGGCGTGCGTCTGATCCTTCTGCAAGCGACGCGCAAAGCTACGGGTGCCGACGAGCAATTGCCTGGCGGCTGCGTCGTAGCGGTGCGGCTCCGTCCGGGAAAATGCCTGGCGGGCAATTTCCTGGATCAATCCTTCGCGCAGACCCACGCTAGGAATCGAGAAATTCCGGATGTTCAGATAGCGGCCGAGCGTAATGAGGGTTATCGCGGCGATGCCGATGACGTCCGCGCGGTCGCGGCGAATGGCGTAGGCTTTCATCCGCCCACGCACATCGCGCTCCAGAAGATCAGGAAGACGCTCGCGGAGCAAAGAGATTTCGAGCGTCGGCAATCCATGTAGCCGGGGGCCAGGAGCTATGTTCGCAAGCGTTTCCGCGTTTCCCCCGAGAGCTACGGCAACTTGATCGCCAAGGTTCGGCCGCGAGGGCAAGCGCGATTCCAGGAGAGCGCGCACGTACCGGCGGACTTGTTCGGCTTGCACTGGCCGGATCACTCCGGGAATTTTCAGAGTGGTCATGAGCCGCACCGTGCCCACCCCAAGCTGCACGCTCTGTTCCACGGTTTGATCGCGAAGAATGCTGAGCTCCAAGCTACCGCCGCCCAAATCCGCGATGCAGCGCGGCGGCGACTCCGGCCCCAGCGCCGCAAGAACTGCTATGCGTCCCAGGCGCGATTCTTCGGCGGAACTGATCACCTCCACCGCGATTCCGGTCTTCTGCTTGATCCGACGCACAAAAGCGTCGCGGTTGCGGGCTTCACGGGAAGCGCTGGTCCCCACGGCTCGATACCGCGTGACTCCAAACTCGTCCATGATTTCGCGGAAATGGCGGAAGGCCTTGACGCCTTTTTTGAAGAGGTCCTCGCTGAAGCGGTGCCGCAGAAAAACGCCTTCGCCGAGCCGCAGCGAATATCTTTCGTTTACAAGCGGCTCGATATCCAGGGCGGAATAGGCTCGAGCGACGGCGAGACGCACAGCATTGGAGCCCGCGTCGATGGCGGCAATATGAACGGGCTCGGACATTGGGGAATTTACCGCCAGAGATGCGCGAGTGCGGCGGAAGGTGTGTACTTGGTCGCGCGAATTCCGAGTTGTTCTCCGATGCGCTGACGAAGCTGCTTATTAACGGCGGAAACGCTGGCCTCGCCATCCAGCTCGATAAAGGAGTGGCGCTTGGCCATCACTTCGAACTCGCGCTTGATCATCGTTTGATAGCGGATGAACGACCAATAGAGATCATGCGAGAGGGACATATCGCGCCCGGCTTCCCAGTAGCTGATGGCCTGGGCCTTCTTGAATTCGCGCGCGAAGGCTGTTTCGGGGCGGACATTCAGCCAGAACGTCAAATGGGGGCGCAGCGCCATGGCGTAGAGGCCATTCAAATAATCGCGGTTGATTCCGCGGACTACGCCGCGCGCTACCAGAGTGAAGATGAAACGATCGGCTAGAACAATGGTTCCAGAGCGCAAGGCCGGAAGAACGCGATGCTCGACCTGGTCAAAGAAATCCGTGGCGTACATGAGCGCGAGCGTGAGACGGGTGACGGCGTTCTTGGCGAGCAATTCGTCAATGTCGCGGCCCACGAGATTGGAGCGGCGCAACCCGCTGGTCTGGACGGCGAATCCTTCGGATTCGAGCCATTCCTGAAGGAGAGCAATCTGCGTGGAGCGTCCGGAGCCGTCCATGCCTTCGATGACAATGAGGTTGCCGGTGATTTCACTGGGATCGAAGCCGACGAGCGCTTCGCCATAGAAATATTGAGCGTTGCCGTCTTCACCAGCCGCTGCAGGCTTCGCGGCAGGGAGTGGAGCGCCGGGAGCGGCCGGCGATTCGGCCGGAAGGATGGGCACCGCGCTTAATTTTTCTTTTTCCTGATCGGGCATGCCTACTCCAGAGCCGGAACGCCAGGCGCAAAGCGCTTCAAATCAATTTTCGAGGCTACAATGTCGCGCATCTGTTTCTGCAACTTGTTCACCGGCAGAGTACCGTCGAGCACGACAAAATTATCGGAGTCCACCATGCGGTCGTATTCCTCGAGAATGCGGGCCTGGAAGAGACGGAAACTCTCGGCGCGGTCGTAGGACAAGGCAAGATCCATGCCGGCTTCGTAGTATTTGAGCTTGGGGCGGCCGCTAAGGATGCGGTGGACAGCGACGTCGAGCGGTGCGCGAAAATAAAACGTGATGTCCGGAACAGGCGCGAAGCGATAGAGGTTACGCAGCCAGCGTCCCGGGCATCCACGAGCAGCGTCGCGCGCAAACGCCGTGTAAATGTAGCGGTCGGCGAGGACCAAATAGTCGCCTTGAAGCAGCGGCATGATCTGGCGTTCGCAACGATCGGCAAAATCGGCCGCGTGCAAGAGTGAGAAGGTAGTGGGAGTGAGGAGCCTGCGTTGTTTTCCACGGCGTGTGGCGGACTTTACCAGAGGTGAGGAATTCCATTCCGTAAAATGCAGGCGGTATCCGCCGATTTCGAGCCAGCGCTTAAGAAGATAGAGTTGGGTGCTTTTGCCCGAGCCGTCCGTGCCTTCGACAACGATCAGCGCGCCGGGATAGGCGCGGCTAGGCACCGGTTTGCCGGGCTGCGGAAGCGTGGATTTGGGCGGTTCCGTCCGCGGTTGCTTTTGAGCGATGTCCTGATTTTCCATTAGGTTCTTTGAGAGAAGCGATCTGCAACTGAGCGTATCTCTACATTGTTACAAAAGCATTACAACACACCCCGCCAAAACTGGCAAAGTGCGGGCGCGGGGAAGGCCAGAAAAATTGCCTCAGAAAATAGACACTTTGATGTGCAGGAACTTCTTGGGATTCTGCCGGAACTCGCCGACGAGCAAGCGCAGGTCGCCAGTGAGTCCGCTCAAGCTGTCGTAGAGCTTGGGGTCGGAAAACATTTTCCCGACGGTGGTGGTGTTGTCGTTCAGCTTCGCGGTGGCGTCGGCGACGTTCTGGCTTGTTGTTTTCAGGTTGGTGTAGAGCGAATCGTCGGTGGCCAGCTTGCCAAGCGTTCCTTTTCCAGCGCGGACATCGCTGATGACGGCGTTGCCATTGGTGATGGCCAGCTTGGCCTGATCGTAAAGCGACGGATCGTAGAGCAGCTTGCCGATGGTTCCCTTCTGGGCGCGGACGTCCGTCAAAATGAGGTTCACGTTGTCGATGCCTTTGTCGACTTTGTTGTACATCTCGTCGGAGGACACCAGTTTTCCAAGCGTGCCTTGCCCCGCTTGGACATTGGCGAGCACCGCGTCGCCCTTGGCGAGTATTCCGTTCAAATGATTGTAAGCCTGGTCATCGGTCAACAATTTCCCGAGCGAACCCTTTCCTTGCTTCACTCCATTGATCAAATCCTGAATATCTTCCGAGAGCGCTTGAAGATTTCCCAGCACATCGGCGCTGCGCTCGACCACTTCTTTCATGGCTTTTTCCTCCGACCCGGGCACTTCCTGGCCGTCTTTCAGTGGCACGCCTGTGATTCCCAGGCTGATGTTGACGTAGCGGTTGCCCAGCAATCCTTCCGTGACGAGGCTCGCCGCAGAGTCCGTCATGATGTCATCCTCGTATTTTTTGCCGACGCGCATCACGATTTCGATATTTCGCTTGCGGTCGCGCAATTTACCGGGAATGCGGGGCGCCAGGCGGATGGACTCGACGTTCCCGATTTCGACGCCATCCAGGCGCACCGGTGCTCCGCTTGCCAGACCCGACACTTCGGGGAGATAGGTAATGAGCCGGTACTTCGGGCCAATCGTGCCTGCTCCCGTCACGTAGAAAATGCCGGCGGCCAAAACCGAGAGCCCCACCAGCACGAAAAGCCCCACGCGCAGTTCCGTCCATGTCAATTGTTTGCGCTGCGCCATTTTGTCGTTCCTCCCTTTTTTGTTGCGCGAAACTATGGCCAAATCAAACGAGAAACCGTTTCAGATATTCGTCTTTCGTCTCGGCAAGTTCTTCAGGCTCGCCCTCAAAATAAACGCCGCCTTCGCGTAGGACGAGAAAGCGTGTGGCGGCAATCCTGGTTGCCGCCGGAGTTCCGTTGGAGGAGTTGTGAACGACGCGCTTCGTTGCGGCGTCAAAACGGAAGTTCGCCAGGGCGAAACCATCTTGAAGCCTTTGCGTCGCGAGCAAGGCGGTCACGCCGTAGACGTCGCGAAGGCGCAAAATCAGGGTGATGATGGTCTGCGAGGTCACCGGATCGAGCCCTGCCGTGGGCGAATCATACAGCACGATGGGGGGCTGGTTGATTAGAGCACGGGCGATGGACACGCGTCGCCGCATGCCGCCGGAGAGTTCAGAGGGAACGAGGTCGATGGTGTGCTCGAGTTCGACGAAGCGCAGAACTTCGCGCACACGCGGCTCAATCTCCTCGTCCTTCACTTTATCTTCCAAGAGGCGGTAGGCGACGTTGTCTCCCACCGTCATGGAATCGAAGAGAGCGCCTTCTTGAAAGACGAAGCCAATGTGGCGGCGGAAGGCGAGCAAGTCGCGTTCGGGCATGCTGGAGATATCGCGGCCGAGGACCTGGATATTACCTTCGGAGGGCCGCAAGAGGCCAGCGGCTAGCTTTAGCGAGAGCGTCTTGCCGGTGCCGGTTTCGCCGAGGAGTATGAGAGTCTCGCGCTCCTGTACTTCGAAAGAGACGCCGCGGAGAATGTCGCCTTCCTCAAAGCCGAGGTGTACGCGATCAAATTTGATGGCAGGATTGGCGTCGGAACTCGATGTGGCGGCGCTAGGCATCGGGCGTGTGCCCGCCATTATAGCGACAATTGCGCCCGCGCGCGGTTATGAAACGTAGCGCAGGGCCAGTCGCGTTGGGGCGGTGGAGCAGGCACTAAAAAAGTTTGTCGGCGAGGTACAGGGCAACTTTGGTGAGGAAGGCGTCAGCGACGATGATGAGGACGGAAGAGAGGACGGCGGCCTGTGTGGTAGCGCGGCCGACGCCTTGCGTGCCTCCGCGCACAGTCAAGCCCTTGTAGCAGCCGATGGTGGCGAGGATAAAGGCGAAAAAGAAGGGCTTGGTGAATCCCTGCATGATGTCGGCAAAATCGAGGGCGTCAATGGCGCGGCGCCAGAACTCGATGGCGCTGAGACGGAGAGAAAAAACGGAAGCTACGCAGCCACCGAGCAATCCTGTGAAATCGATCATGGCCGTCAATAAGGGGAGCGTGAGGAGAGTAGCGATGGTCCTCGGCGCCACCAGCTTACGAATGGGGTCGGTACCCATGGCGCGCATCGCGTCCACTTGTTCGGTCACCAGCATCGAGCCGAGCTCGGAAGCGATTCCTGTCGCACATCGGCCAGTCACCAGCAAACCCGAGAGGGATGGCCCCAATTCGCGGACGAGCGCGATGGCCACGACGTCGCCCGTCAGCGAACTCTGCCCAAAGCGCGTAAACTGCGAACCGGTCTGGAGAACCATGACCGCGCCAATGAAAAACCCGCATAGCAAGATGATGGGGAGCGAGCCGGCGCCGATGTTGTCCATCTGCTGCAAAATGTCCTGGATGTAAAACGGAGGAGTGACCACGGTGTAGAGTGTGCGGCCGCAGAGTATGGCGTAGTCCTGAACGTTGGAGACCGCGCCTTTTAGAGCGTTGACCAGCACGCCCGCAACCGTAATTTGCGGTTCCGCCTTTTCTTCGCGACCTGTGACCTGCAGAGGTGTGTCTGCCACGAGTACCTGTTTCGCCAGCCGCTACGCTGATCTCCTGGGGCACATATTACTGGACCGAAAGCCTAACTGCGCGGTGGGAACACGTCAAGCAAGCACTAGAGAACTCCTACAACACGCGGAAAATTTCTGAGGGAGGAATAAAGAACTGCGCTCTGGAGGTATCCTATTCGGGTCACGCAATATGTTGTCAGGGAAAATGCTTTGATCGAACGACTCGATCACATTCAATTGGCTGCTCCGAAGGATTGCGAAACCGCCGCGCGCAGGTTTTACGGCTCGATTCTGGGCTTGGCTGAAATCGAGAAGCCAGAATCGCTGCGCGGACGGGGCGGGTGCTGGTTCGAATGCGGAAATCAACAGATACACATCGGGGTCGAAGCGGAATTTCGGCCGGCGAAAAAGGCTCACCCTGCTTTTGCCGTGAGGGATGTCGCTGCACTTCGAGAGAAACTGATTGCGCACGGGGTACAAATCGTCGATGACCATTCCCTGCCCGGGACGCGGCGATTCTTCGCCGAGGATCCATGGGGCAACCGCCTCGAATTTCTGGAAGCTCGTTCCTGACTCTATCTAGCACACGCTGAACGAGTTCTGTATGCTATCGCCAAAAGGTCAGCACCATTTTTTATTCTTATGTCTGAATTCCCTGAGTCGATCGGTCCGTATCGCATCCTGTCGCAAGTCGGCGAAGGCGGGATGGGAATCGTCTATAAAGCGCAAGATCAACGGCTGGATCGCACTGTAGCGCTAAAGGTAATTCGCGAATTCGGTCCTGATTCCGGACGACGCCACCGATTTTGGCAAGAGGCCCGCGCTGCCGCTCAGGTTGCCCACCCAAACGCCTGCCGCATCTACGACATCGCCGAAGACGACAACCGGCTGGTTCTGGTGATGGAGTTTATCGAGGGAGAGTCACTGGAACGCCGGATCGCGCGCGGGCCTCTGCCGGCTCAGGAATCCGCGCAGATCGTCCTCTGCGTGTTGTCGGCACTGGAAGCGTTCCACAAAGCGGGGATAGTTCATCGAGATCTAAAGCCGGCCAACATTGTTCTCTCGGAGAGCGGAACGAAACTCCTCGATTTTGGCGTGGCCAAGTACACTCCACTGAACGCGCTTCAAGATTCCGCGGCAACGCTTGCAGATGGCACCGAGCCAGGAGTTTTTCTAGGGACGCCCAAGTACGCTTCCCCCGAACAGTTTCGGGGCCAACCAGTGGATGCCCGCTCCGACCTTTTTTCGATGGGATGCATCTTTTTTGAAATGCTGACGGGCGAGCCTCCATTCGCAGGGGACTCCTTCGCGGAAATTGCGCATTCTGTCCTGCAAGGTTCGCCCGCGGCGCTTACTGGCTCTCCCGCGATTTCCGCAATGGGCCGCATTATCCATCGCGCCCTGGCACACGACGCAAAGGACCGTTACCCAAACGCCGGAACGATGGCCGCCGAACTGCGCACCTCGCTGCTGATGGAGGGTGTTGAAACCATAGCTCGGGCGTTTGCGCTGCGAAGAATCATTGTCCTGCCATTTCGCGTGTTGCGGCCAAACGAAGAGATCGACTTTTTGGCGTACAGCCTTCCTGAAGCGATTACGGTTTCCCTCGCCGGCCTGGAGAATCTCGTCGTTCGCTCTTCCGTGGTGGCCTCGCGTTATACGAGCGAAGCGCTCGATTTGCAGAGAATAGCGAAGGAAGCGGAGGTCGATGTGGTACTTACGGGAGCGCTCCTCAATATCGGCGAGCAGCTCCGCGTTACGACGCAGCTTACAGCTGTTCCCAGCGGCACGCTTTTGTGGTCGCACTCCGCGCAAGCAACGATTCGCGAACTGCTCGACCTGCACGACGACCTGGTCCGCAGGGTCATTGACTCCGTACTCCCGTCGCTCAGCGTCCAGGAACACCAGTCGCTCCAACAAGACCGCCCGGCCAACCCAACTGTTTATCAGCTTTATTTGCAGGCAAATGAGTTCAGCCGGCAATGGGAGAACTTACCCAACGCCATTGAGCTATACGAACGTTGTGTAAAACTGGACACTTCTTATGCACCGGCATGGGTAAGGCTTGGCCGCGCTCGTTGGCTTGTGGACAAATACAGCACGGGCTCCCTCGAGGGCTTGCGCGCCGCGGATGAAGCTTTTCAGACTGCTCTCCGGCTCAATCCCAACCTCACCCTCGCGCACCATCTGTACACGCATCTGCAGGTCGATCAGGGGCGAGCCATTGACGCCATGAAGCGCCTGTTGGATCGGGCCAAGCTACGAAGAAGCGATGCGGAGCTGTTCGCCGGGCTTGGCCATGTCCTTCGATACTGTGGGCTGCTGAAGCCCGCACTGGTCGCGCATCAAGAAGCCAGGCGTCTGGATCCCCTGATTTCCACGAGCGTCATGCATACATACTTCATGTTGGGCGACTACCAGCGGGCATTGGACACATCCGCAGGCGACTTCGGATACGGGATAGGCATGACTCTCGCAGCATTGGGACGCTATGAAGAGGCCGTGGCATTACTCAAACAGCGTGAAGAGGTTCTGCCGTGGCGCTTGGGAACGCTGTACCTGACGTCGCTAAGAGCGCTCCTTGAGGGTAAAAGATCGGAAAGTTTGGAAGCCAGCGATGAGCTTCGCAAGGCAACGTTCCGCGATCCAGAGGGAATTTTCTACCTCGCGCGGCAACTAAGCTATCTGGGCCAGAACGATCAAGCATTGGAAACCCTCTCGCGATCCATCGACAGAGGCTTCTTCTGTTATCCAGCGATGGTGCGGGATCCCTGGCTCGACAGGCTGCGATCTCGGCCTGAATTTACGGCCCTCCTGCGCAAGTGCCAGCAATTGCACCGCGAGGCCGCTGCGGCGTTCCTAGCTTCGGGAGGCGACGCCTTGCTAGGACTCGCCGTCGAAAACTACTAACTGTGGGGCTTGACGCCCCAAAAGCGGAGTCTCTGGACGCCTGCTCCAACCACGGCTACACTGCTTGATTCCACTGCTCCATGTTTCCCAGTAAGTGAGGGCCTTAGCGTAGATGCTGAAGTTTTACACGGCGGGTGAATCGCACGGACAGGCGCTGCTTGCGTTTGTTTCGGGGCTGCCGGCTTCATTGCCTGTGGATCTGAAATTCATCAATCACGAGCTACATCGGCGGCAACTGGGCTACGGGCGCGGCGGGCGGCAAAAAATAGAAAAGGATCGTGCGGACATTTTCGCGGGCGTGCGGCACGGTCAGACCATCGGCGCGCCTATTGCGCTCCGGATCGAAAACCGGGATTGGGCCAATTGGGAGGGCATTCTGCCTGTCGAAGCGACCGCGGAAAGCGCGGGCAAAGAGAGAAAACTTCTTGCACCCCGGCCCGGTCACGCCGATCTCGCGGGCTCGCAGAAGTTTAATTTTCATGATGCGCGTTACGTGCTGGAGCGGGCTTCGGCTCGTGAGACGGCAGCGCGAGTAGCGGCTGGAGCCTTCGCAAAGCTGCTGCTGCGTGAATTTCGCACGGAAATCGCGAGTCATACGGTTCAAGTTGGACACGTTCGCCTGGAACGCAGCACGAGTTGGAAAGAAATCATGACGGTGAGCGCCGATCTGGATTCGCCGTTGCGCTGCGTGGACACGGCTACGCAAGAGAAGATGAAAGCGGAAGTGGATGCGGCGCTGAAAGCAGGGAATACTGTCGGCGGAATTTTTGAAATTGTGGCGCACAATGTTCCGGTTGGCCTCGGAAGCCACGCGCAGTGGGACGAGAAGCTGGACGGGCGGCTGGCGCAGGCGCTAATGAGTGTGCAGGCAGTGAAAGCGGTGGAGATCGGCGCGGGCGTGGCCGGCGCAGGTTCCTACGGCAGCGAAGTACAGGATGAAATATTTTACGAAAAGGCGGCGCGACGTTTTCGCCGGTCGACAAATCGCGCCGGCGGGCTGGAAGGCGGCATCACCAACGGCGAAGACATTGTGATTCGGGGGTATCTCAAACCCATTTCGACCCTGCGCCAGGCGCTCCGCACTGCGGACATGGTCACGAAGGAACCAGTTGCTGCGGCGTACGAACGCTCGGACTGGTGCGTGGTCCCGGCGGGCGCGGTGGCAGGCGAAGCGATGATCGCACTTGTGCTGGCGGATGCTTTTCTGCAAAAATTTGGAGGAGACAGTCTTTCCGAGATGCGGCGGAATTTCGACACCTATGTCAGACAAATCGACGAGTTCTGAAGTAGCCACGAGCCCAGCCCCAGCGCCGATTGAGGCCAGCGCCGCCGTGGCCGCGCGCAAAATTTATCCCATCGTGAAGTATGGCGATCCGATTCTGGAAAAGTCCACCGTTGCTGTGAAAAAGTTTGACGCGGATTTCGAACAGCTCATGGAGGACATGTTTGCTTCGATGTACGCGGCGCAGGGCGTCGGTTTGGCGGCGCCGCAAATTGGGATGAATTTGCGAGTGGCAGTGGTCGATGTCACTGTTGGAAAGAATCCAGAAGCTAAAATTGTGCTGGCCAATCCGGAAATCATTCACGCGGAAGGCGAAGTGCGAGAGGAAGAAGGGTGCCTTTCGATTCCAGGCTTTCGCGGCTATGTGATGCGGCCCCAGTTTGTCACGGTGCGGGCGCACAATGCCAAAGGCGAACAGTTTGAGATACGGGCGGAGAACCTGATGGCGCGTGCGTTTTGCCACGAGATCGATCATTTGAACGGGATTTTGTTTCTGCAACACCTCAGCATGCTGAAGCGCGACCTGATCAAGCGCAAAATCAAGAAGCTCAAGAAACAGGGCGAGTGGTAAATTCCAGAAAAAACGGCAGACATTTACGGGCTGGGCGGTAGAGGCGCAGCATGCTGCGCCCCTACAAGCGTGAATGCGAGAGCCGCGCGTGTGTTCGAGAGCTTGAATGATGCGAATTGTTTTCTGCGGTACGCCGCTCTTTGCCGTTCCTGCTCTGAAACATCTCCTTGCACAAGCCGATTTCGAAATTGCGGCGGTGATTACGCAGCCTGATCGTCCGCGGGGACGTGGGCAGGAAGTTTCCTTTTCGCCGGTGAAGGAAGTCGCTGTTGGCGCGGGAATTCCGGTGCATCAACCTGAAAAAATTCGTTCTCCGGAAGCTCAGGAGCTTTTGCAAAAACTGGCGCCAGAGGCAGTCGTCATAATCGCTTACGGGCAAATTATCCCGGCTCGGCTTCTGCCGATCCCAAAACTTGGTTGGATCAATCTGCATGCTTCCCTGCTGCCGAGATACCGCGGCGCAGCGCCCATCAACTGGGCCATCGTGAATGGGGAGACAAAGACGGGCGTAACCAGCATGCGCATCGATGCAGGAATGGACACCGGCGAAATCCTGCTGCAAAAAGAGATGGAGATCGGCACTGCGGAAACCGCGCCCGAGCTGACCGCACGAATGTCGGAACTGGGTGCTCCTTTGATAGCGGAAACTCTTCGCGGTTTGGCAAGTGGCTCTATTGTTCCGCGCGCGCAAGACAACGCGCTTGCTTCGAGCGCTCCGATGCTGAAAAAAGAAGACGGGCGGATTAACTGGTCCCTTCCCGCGCTTGAGATTTTCAATCGCATCCGCGGGTTCGCGCCGTGGCCGGGCGCATACACCTCGTTCCGAGGGCAGACTTGCCACATTTTGGGCGAACCGGCGTCTAAGGAGTTGAGCGAGCAAAACGCGCAGTCGGGCAAGCCCGGCGCGCCGGGTTCGCTGGTGGTGAGCAAGAGCGAAGTGAGGGTCGTTTGCGGCGGCACAACCTATTTGCGTGTTCTGGCCGTCAAACTGGAAGGTCGCAAACAGGTTTCGGTGGCCGAGTTTGTGAACGGCGCTCACTTGCATACCGGCGAACACTTCGGCGAATCCTAGTTTGCGTGCCGCCAAACGGTCAGGCATACTCAAAAATTGACCCACTCTTGCGACCTGTGTCTGCTTGGGACTTCAGCAGGATCGGCATTGGATAGACCAGCATCGGGAGCTCACATTCCATGAATAGGTTCATTGCACCGGTATCAAGCGCGAGCTTCAACGTGCGGACGAAGCAATTGGTGCGATTTGCGGTTTGCTGGACGCTCGCCGCGCAACTCGCTACCCTGCCGCTGGCCTCGGCCGCAAACAACGACGCCACATCCAGTTCCGCCGCCGATAAGCCGGTAAGCAAAACGGTAAATGACCCGGTGATGAAGGTCATGCAGACAGAACTGGCGCGCGCGACGACGGACCTGGGCAAGACGGATTCAGCGCCCTATTACATGAGCTATACGGTCTACGATCAAAATCTGGTGGTGTTGGTGGGCGCTTACGGCAGCTTGTTGACGGATGCTTCGCTGCAACGGCGTCAGGCTGACGTGGTCATGCGCGTGGGTACTGCAGCTCTGGACAACACGCACGGACAGAGCCGCTCGACGGGAATGTCCTCCGGCACGTTGCCGATCGGCGACGATCAGGATGCTGTGGCACGCGTGCTTTGGGAACTGACGGATCGCGAATACAAACGCGCTGCGCCCGCTTTTCTAAATGTAAGAACAAATACCGCTGTACGCGCCGAAGAAGAAGACAAATCGCCTGACTTTTCGAAAGAGACTCCAGAGACACATTTGGGCAGCGTTACACCGCCGCCGGCGTTCGATCGCGCCGCTTGGGGAGGCGAAATTCGCCGATTGTCGGGTGCGTTCCGCAAATATGCGGATGTTTATTACGCGACCGTCGTATTGCAGGTTACGGACTCCAACTCACGCATGGTATCGAGCGAAGGCAGCGCGATTGAGACGCCCAGCGCCTCGACCCGGCTGATCATGGAAGCGCAAACGCGAGCCGATGATGGAATGGAACTGCTGCGCGTGGAAACGTTTCAGGCGCCCTCGGCAAGCGCGTTGCCGAGCGAAGCAGAACTGAACGCCAAGATCGTGAAGATGGCTGACGATCTGAAGGCGCTCAAGAACGCTCCGGTCGCAGAGCCTTACGACGGGCCGGCTCTTTTGAGTGGGCGTGCCGCAGCTGTATTTTTTCATGAAGTGCTCGGCCATCGGCTGGAAGGGCACCGGCAGCGCGATGAGGACGAAGGGCAGACGTTCACGAAAAAAGTCGGCCAGGAAGTTTTGCCGAAATTCCTGAGCGTCACTGACGACCCAACCGTGCACGAAATGGCAGGAATGAAGCTGGCAGGGTCCTACGACTTCGATAACGAAGGCGTGCCTGCGAAGCGGGTGGAAGTGATTAAGGACGGTATTCTGAAAAACTTTCTTCTATCGCGCATGCCGATCAAAGATTTTAGCCAATCCAACGGCCACGGTCGCAACCAGCCGGGCCTGATGCCTACGGGCCGGCAGGGCAACTTGATTGTGAGCTCCACGCAGAGCGTTCCGGAAGCCGAGATGCGGCAGAAACTGATCGACGAAGTCAAAAAACAGAACAAGCCTTACGGGCTATATTTCGACGATATTCAGGGAGGCTTTACTCTGACGACGCGCTCGCTGCCCCAAGCCTTTCAGGTTCTTCCCGTGATCGTCTACAAGGTTTACGCCGATGGGCGGCCAGATGAACTGGTGCGAGGCGTGGACATTGTGGGAACGCCGCTCGCGGCGCTTACGCGAATACTTATGACGGGTGACCAGCAGCACGTCTTCAATGGCGTGTGTGGGGCGGAAAGCGGGCAAGTGCCTGTTTCTGCCGTTGCTCCGGCGATGCTCTTCTCAGAGATGGAAGTGCAGAAACGCCAGCATTCGCACGACCGGCCTCCTATCTTACCGGCGCCGGGTTTTGAGGACGCGTCGCCGGCAAAAGACGCGCAGGCCAAGCCGGCGGTGAAGCCATGAAAATCCTTCGCACATTGACGAATTCAGCGCTTGCGGGTTTGCTGTTTGTGGGAGTTACACAACTGCGCGCTTCTACCCACGACAGTGCTGCAAAAAATTTGCCAGGAACATCTGTCGTTTCAGAGACGGTGGATTCGGATGCCGTGGCTCCGCACCCGGCTGCGGCCGGCGATGCGCTTCTCGAAGCGCTTCTCACCGAACTGGACCGCTCTAAGGCGCAGCTCAAAATCGAGCAGGTCCAGGCGCCGTATTACATCGAGTATCGCGTGAATGACGTGGACGACTACGACGCCGAGGCGGCCTTCGGGGCGCTCCGCGAAAGCCAGCGCGTTCGCTTACGAATTCTGCGCGTGGTCGTGCGCGTGGGCGATTACAAGCAGGACAGCTATTTTGGCCAGGGCATGGGCGAGACAAACATTCTGCCACTGGACAACGATCCCATCGCGCTGCGCCACCAAATCTGGCTGACGACCGATGAAGCATACAAAGCGGCTGGTCAGGCTCTTGCCGAGAAACAGGCGGAGATGAAGCGGTTCAGCGCGGATCCCAATCCCGTGGACGATTTCTCGAAGGAAACGGTGGTCACCGCTCTCGATCCCATCGTTTCCTTGAAGATTGACCAAGCGGGTTGGAACAAAACTCTTGAGGACATGACGAATCTTTACCGCCAGTATCCCGAGCTTCAGTCGGTAAGCGCCTCGGCTCGGTTTTCCGCGATCAATGAATATTTCGTGGATTCGGAAGGCACAGTCACGCGCAACGGGAAAACGACCTACAACCTGCAACTGAATAGCTCCGCGCAAGCAGAAGACGGCATGCGGCTGAGCAGGAATCCCTACTGGATGGTTGGGCGGGCGGAAGAGCTGCCTTCGCGAGAGAAATTGCTGGGCGACGTGAAGCAGGCTCTCGAAACCGTGATTGCCCTGCGCAAAGCTCCCATCGTTGAGGAGGAATACCGCGGCCCTGTGCTTTTCGCGCCAGATGCCGCGGATGACGTGATTGCTTCTCTGGTGGGTTCAAACGTGGTTGGCCGCAAGCCACAGCCGGGCAGACCGAACCGCACCGTCGGTGCGTTTGCGACGAGTTACAAGACGCGTGTGTTGCCGTCGTTCTTGAGCATCATCGACGATCCGACGCTGAAAGATTTTCAAGGGCACAGCCTGGTGGGCAGCTATGACGTGGATAACGAGGGCGTGAAGGCCAAGACCGTCAACGTAATTGAAAACGGAATGCTCAGCAATTATTTGTTGGGCCGCCAGCCGGTGCGAGACTTTCCTGCATCGAATGGCCACGGGCGGGCAGCTCCTGGCTCGTTCCCTTCTCCGAGCCTCGGCGTGCTGCTGTTAAAGAGCGCCGACGCGCAAGCTCCGGACGATCTCAAGAAAAAGATTCTGCAGATGGTTACCGAGCAGGGCAAGCCTTATGCGTATCGCGTCGACACGCTCGGTCCCGGGAATTCTCCGCGGCTTTTGTATCGCGTATTCGCCGATGGGCATGAAGAACTGGTCCGCGGAGCCGTTTTCAGCGAACTCGACGTACGCGCTTTGAGAAGCAATCTTATCGCCGTAGGCAACGATCCACTGGTAAGCAATCGCAGCGGAGGCGTTCCCACGACGATTATTTGCCCTTCGCTGCTATTCGATGAACTCGAAGTGAAGCGCGCCGACACCAGCAAAGACAAATTGCCGGAGTATCCAGCTCCGCCACTGAAAAAGTAAAAACTCTTTCTGGGGGGAGCTGGCGGATTTACACTGAAGGCGGATTCTGAGGCCTGGGATCAGCTGAGACTTATGACTCTCCGCGAGCGACTCGAATGGGTAAGCCGGATGGCGCTGCTGGTGTTCATCCTGGCGGCAGCTGCGTTTCTGAGCGCCATTACGGCGATGCGCATCGCCATTCACGGGCGCGAAGTCAACATGCCCAACCTCGTAGGCCGAAATGTGACCGAAGCGAGCGGCTTGCTGCACTCACGCGGACTCGTGCTCCGGGTCGCTGACCGCATTTACAGCGAGCTTCCGATAAACGTTGTCGTCCGCCAGAGCCCGCCGCCGGGCATGCTCATGAAAGTTTCGCAGCAGGCGCATGTGGTTCTAAGTTTAGGGCAGCGGCAATTGCAAATTCCCTTGCTGGAAGGAAACTCACTTCGCGCTTCGCGTATCGAATTGCTGCGCGCCGGATTGCAAGTCGGAGAAGTTTCTGGCATCACGCTTCCGGACGATCCGGCGGACACAGTCATTCAGCAAACGCCACGGCCGGGTGCCGGTGCAGCAACGCCGCGTGTCGATGTTCTGGTTTCCTCGGGTCCGCGCGATACGGCGTACGTGATGCCGCATTTGGTAGGCCTGAATGAAGCAGACGCTCAGCGCCGGCTCGACGTGGCAGGGCTTCGCCGGAAAGTCAATTACGTCTCGGCGCCGCAATGGCCGCATGGCGCCGTGATCGACCAAGCTCCGCTGGCGGGCCAGCGCATTCCCGCAGCCGTCACCATCGAACTCACCGTCGCTAACTAGTCAGCCCTTAATCGATGGTCTTCTTGCCAATTCAAACACCCAAATCTCTGACTGCAAACAAAAACCATCCAGCGGAAAACAAAAGGGTGCATCCCCGCATCCTTTTTTTGCGTCGGTTCATGACCGGCTCTCTTCGTGAGACAATGTCGCCTCAACCATGAAAACCAAGACCTTGTTGTGCACGTTAGCGATTGCTGCCTGCTTGACGACAGTGGTCCTGGCCGCTCGCCCCGCACAAGACGGCGCGGCCGCCGATCCTCTCCACATCCCTGAGGAGCAAACGCATCTGAAAAACATCCGCCAGCTGACGTTTGGCGGACAAAACGCCGAAGCTTATTTTTCTCTCGATGACAAGCAGCTCATCTTTCAGCATCAAGGCGATGGCGTGCCCTGCGATCAGATCTACACCATCTCGGTCGATACACCGGAGGGAAATCCCGCTACTCCCAAGCTCGTAAGCACTGGCAAAGGCCGCACAACCTGCAGCTACTTTTTCCCCGCCGGCGACCGCATCCTTTTTTCTTCTACCCATGCCGCGAGCCCGGACTGCCCGCCCAAACCCGATTATTCCCGAGGGTACGTCTGGCCGATCTACGATTCGTATCAGATTTATTCAGCCAAACCCGACGGGGCTGGCCTCAAACAACTCACAAACGCAAAAGGCTACAACGCCGAGTCCACCATCACGCGAGACGGCAAGCACATTGTGTTTACATCGACTCGGAACGGAGATCTCGACGTCTATACAATGGATGCCGATGGCTCGCACGTGAAGCAACTCACCCACGAACTCGGCTACGACGGCGGGCCTTTCTGGTCCTACGATGGCAAGAAGATTGTCTACCGCGCGCAGCATCCCAAAACGCCAGAAGAGATCGCGGACTACAAAAATCTTCTTTCAAAGGGCTTGATCCGTCCAGGAAATCTCGAAATCTGGGTGATGAACGCCGATGGCTCCAACAAGCATCAAGTCACCCACAACGGCGCGGCCAATTTCGCTCCCTACTGGCACCCCGACGGCAGGCGCATCGTCTTCGCCTCAAACCTTGCCGATCCAAAAAGCGGCCGCGATTTCGATCTCTATCTCATCAACGAGGATGGCACGGGGCTAGTGCGCATCACCTACGCGCCGGATTTCGACGCGTTCCCAATGTTTACATCAGATGGCAAGCGCATCGTGTGGGCCTCCAATCGCAATGGCAAAGCTCCTCACGAGACCAACCTCTTCTTGGCGGACTGGACGGACTGATCGACAGCCGACCCGAATTCGAACTCAACTTTGAGTGAAATGACCGGCGGCTGTTCGCTAGGGCGTCACGCCCTCAAACACAATGCGAAACGCATAGGCGTATTTCCCGGGTGCTTGCGAGGGTAAGTGAATCCGCAATGCATCCGTCTGCTGCTGGAACGCCAGCTTCGCATCCGAACCCAGCAAGACAACCGACGCGATTTTCTGTCCATTTATTGCACCGCTGCCAAGCGAATGCAAGACAGCCTCGCCGCTGGATGGCCAGCCTAGCTCGATCGCATACAGCGTTTTGCCTTTTGTCGTAAAGCGAAAATCCTCCGGGGTGTAACCTGCAGTGTCGGTATCGTGAAACGAGCCAGCCGCGACCTTCGTTGGTCCTTCCCCATAAATCTTCCACGGCCGCGTGCCGTAGATCGCTTCTCCATTCACCTTCAACCAAGCACCCACATCGCGCAAGACGGACTGGACTTCCTCCGGAATCGTGCCGTCGGAACGCGGGCCGAT
Organism: uncultured Acidobacteriota bacterium; assembly: GCA_963718785.1. Classification (GTDB taxonomy): domain Bacteria; phylum Acidobacteriota; class Terriglobia; order Acidiferrales; family UBA7541; genus Acidiferrum. The sequence continues at coordinate 874,635 of CAVQZW010000003.1, forward strand.
GTTCAGTAGCAAATTCCCATTTTTGCTGACGATATCAATCAACTGCTGCACCACGAACTCCGGTGTCTTGAACGTGTCATCCTTAATGTAGCCCCACGATTTGTTGCTCACCGATGTGTCGGTCTGCCAGTACAGCGGGCGAATGTCTCCCAACTGACCGCGCTCCAAATCCAGAACGGCGCTGTGTTCCTGTATCGCGAAGTCCTTGTAGTTGATCACGCCTACGTGGTCGACATATTTCGAAGAAGTGTTGTAGTAAAAAGCAGCGAAGCGTGCAAGATCCGCACGCACCGAGGCCTGCCCGATCCACCAGTCGAAGTACATGATATCGGGATGATACTTCTCAACGATCTCCGCCGAGCGCGCCAGCCAATCCGCAGTCCACGCGGAGGAAACAAACGTGAAGTCGTTGGCGAGAGGCGTCCCTTGCTTGGCTTCCAGCCAGTTGTGCGCGGGCCCATAAAATGCCGCGAAATTCGAATCGTTGACGTCGGACGGAATTCGGCGCGCCACGCCCAGGAAGAAATTGTGTTCGACGCGGTGCGATGAAGCGCCAAAATGCAGCCCTTCCGCTCTTACCGCTTTTGCCAGCTCCCCGATCACATCGCGGTGCGGCCCCATTTTGGCCGCGGTCCAATCGCTCAAGCCACTTGCGTACATCGCGAATCCATCGTGATGTTCCGCTACCGGCACGACATACTGCGCTCCGGCTTCTTTGAAAAGCCGTGCCCATGCCGCGGGGTCAAAGTGCTCGGCCTTGAACATGGGAACAAAATCCTTATAGCCAAACTTATCCACCGGCCCATACGTAGCGATGTGATGCTTGTATTCGTCCGAGTCCGGCCGGTACATGTTTCGCGGGTACCATTCGTTGCCAAACGCGGGCACCGAATAGACGCCCCAGTGAATGAAAATCCCAAATTTCGCGTCCTTGTACCACTCGGGGACTTCATATTTCTGCAGCGACTCCCAATCGGGACGGAACGGACCTTCGTGACCTTTGCGGTCCACTTCCTTCAGAATTGCGGTGCGCGCTTCATCATATTTTGCGCTGGCGCGCTGCCACGCTTGATCAACGGCGATTGGCTCTTGAGAAGCCGTCGGAGCCGTTGCACTTGTGGCTTGCGCGCGAACTGGCGAAGGCGCAATCACCGAAACTACCGTCATTAATCCAAGTGCGGCAAACAAACTCACTGCGCACAAACGCACACCCGAGAACATAGGCCTCCGTCCTTTCACCGATAAAAATCACGCATCAGCGTCAATCCAAACGCACCATAATCTTCTTTACACGCGACGGATCATCGCTCCAAGCGCGCAAGGCTTCCGGTGCGTCTTCCAACGGGACTACGGATGAAATCGCATCCTTGACCGGGAATCGGCCCTCTTCAAACATCTGAATCACTGCTCGAAAATCTTCTGGTAAAGCGTTTCGCGATCCAAGAATATCCAGTTCTTTTTGCACAAATAATTTTGTCTCGTAAGCGACTAGATCCTTGGCGTAGCCGATGTACACAACCCGCCCGGTGAAGGTTACCTCTTCTACCGCCGCACGAAACGTCTTTGGTAGTCCGATCGCTTCGATCACCACGTCAGGGCCGCGTCCATCGGTGAGCTCCGCGAGTCCAGTGTGCAGAGGCTGTCGCGTTGTATTGATCGTATCTGAAGCGCCTGCCGCGCGAGCGGTTTCCAGTTTTTCGTCTGACACATCAACAGCTATCGTCTTCGCGCCGCGAAAACTGGACGCCGCAACTGCTCCAAGGCCCACTCCGCCGCAACCGAGGATCGCTACCGTGTCGCTCGCACTTACGCGCCCTCGCGCGACGGCGTGAAAGCCCACCGTGAGCGGCTCGACGAGACATAACTCTGTCAGAGAAAGCTTCGCTCGATAGAGTTTTTCTGGCGGCACGCGAATATATTCGGCGAGCGCCCCATCGCGTTGCACACCAAGCGTCTCATTGAACTTGCAAGCATTCTGTCGCTCGCGGAGGCATGCCGCGCAAGTTCCACAACTCGTGTAAGGAGACAGCGTCACATCCACGCCAACAGCTAGGTTCGGATCCAACCGGCTGCCTTCGACGATCGTGGCCGAAACTTCATGCCCCAAGATTCGTGGATAGGAAACCATGGGATTCGTCCCGCGGAAGGTATTTAGATCGCTTCCGCAGAATCCCACCATCCGGACCTTTAATAGAACCGTATTCTCGTTCGCAAAGGGCTCCGCAACCGACGCAATCTCCGCCTTCCCCGGTTCTTTAATTACCAGTGTTTTCACGCTTTGATTCTTTCTCCGCGATGGGCTGACGTCTGCATTTTCGCCACCCGCTTCACCGAGGAGAGCGTCTACAATTCCGCCACCCCGCATGAAGCGCTACGGTCATACCACACACTTCGCCGCTCTTGCCAGTTAAGTCCGATTGCAAACCGCAGAGTGCGGAGCCTACTTCTTCAGAATATCCATCGCCGTCAGGGCATAGATCGCGGCGCACTCCACGACGCGCCGCATATCCACATACTCATTAGGTCCATGCGCCACGGAAAGCAGCCCTGGGCCATAGGCATACGCGGGGATACCTTGCGCCGCGTAAAATCGCGTCTCCAGAAGCCCCGGGCACATCTCGAAACGCGGAGGCTTACCGGTAACGTCTGTAACACTTTTGCGTAAAACTTGTCCAAGACTCTCATCTGCATAAGTAGCGGCGGAAGGCGCCTTCTGAAAGATCTCCCACTGAAGTGGAATTCCCTCGTGCTGGCACTCCTCCAATACTCCAATCAAGCGAGCTCTCTCCGTCTGCAGGTTTTCTTCAGGATTAATCCGGCGGTCCACCGTGAACCAGCAACGTGCCGGCACCACATTGAAGTTTGACCCGCCGCCGCTCTGACCTCCGACCATCAATATCGAATGGCGGCCACGTGAGTCTGGAGACTCCGCGCCGCTCTTCAAATCGGGTTCCTCGGCAATGTTGTATCGGGTCGTCCGCGATTCCACTTCGCGCTTCAACGCCAGCAAACGCTCCACCACTCGATGCATCCGCTCGAACGCGTTTTCTCCGCGGTGCTGCAAACCGACATGCGCCGATTTCCCGCGCACCTCCACACGCAGCGAGATAGCTCCGCGATTCGCATTCCATACCACGCCGCTGGTAGGTTCCGCAGTCAACATCCCGATGCCTTCGCGTCCCAGCAACCCTTCCTTCGACAACCAGGCAGAGCCGCGCTCTCCCCCCGTTTCCTCATCCGGCACGAGCATCAATCCAATCTTGCCGTGGAGGCTCGCGCCGCATTCCTTCAAGGCTCGCATTGCATAGAGCATCGCGACGATCCCACCCTTCATGTCGCAAGTCCCGCGTCCAAATAAAAAATGTTTCTTTTGCACTGGCTTGAATTGCTCCACGTTCTGCGCGGGCACCACATCGTAATGCCCATGAAAATAAAGCGTCCGCTCTCCCCGTCCATATTTCGCCAGAAGGCTTGGTGGCATGTCTTTCAAACTCTTGGATTTGGTCTTAGGTTGAATTCGCTCGAGTTCGAAGCCAAACTTTCGAATGTATTTCTCAAGTAGTGTTGCCGCCGCGCCATAATTGTTCCCTGGGGGATTTTCGGAAGGAATCGCAACGAGCGCGGCCACCATCCGCGTCATCTCTTCCTCATGCGCACGGATCCACTTTAGGATTGGCACGAATGCCCTCGCCTCATCGCCGGTTTTGCGAGTGTTCATGAACGCCGATGCTATAACCCGGCGGCTCGGCTGCACAGCGCCATTTTGGTTTGAGCGCGGGCTCATAATCGACCTTCAACTCCGGTTCAGCTAAACGCTTTGCCGCCCACGCCATCTCTGACCCTACCCGGTAGGCCAGTCACCCCGAACGCAACGCCACTTGGCCACTTTTGCGTCTCAAGACCAGTTACATGAGTAAACCAGGCTCTCTAAAGTGGATCCCTCACCAGCCGAAAAGATTGTTACTGGAGGTGTCCATGATCTCCATGAAAAAATCAGGGTCCCTTTTCTTGATTTCGTCAATGCTTTTGAGTCTTGGGCCGGCACGAGCCAACGAAAAGCGGGGAGCAGTTCCCCCCAAAGTTCTTTCCGCCAAAACCATCTACATCGACAACCAGACGACCGACGCCGAACTCCAACACGACGCCTACATGGGACTCAGCAAATGGGGTCGTTATGAAATCGTGGATTCGCCACAAAAGGCCGATTTGGTGCTACGACTATCCGGAAGCAGCATTGTGAAATTCGTTCCCGAGGGAGATCCTGCGGCCACCTACAATCCGAAACCCGTAACCGAAAACCCCGCTGCAGGAGAAGAACTTGCCCCGCCGGGATGCACGCGCCTGACCTTGACGGAAGCGAAGAGCGGAACCGCGCTTTGGTCTGACGTCAGAAAGACGTCCAACGCGCAAGAAAAAAGCAAACTCCTCGATGGGTTGCACGACGCCGTGGATCAACAGGAAAAACACCGCGGCAAGTGAACGGCAATTTCGGACTAAGAAGTATTGAAGTGAAGACAATCCCGCGAACAGAGTCAGATCAGCCGACGCGATTCTGCTGCCCCTTCCCTGCTTCATCCAGCCATCGTTCGAGTATCGGCTGGTATTCCGCTCCTGTCTCCAGGAAAACGACACCCGCCCCCATGTTCGGCTGGGCATAGACAATCTTTGACTTCGCCTCGAAGTAAGCGTCTCCCGCCGATATCTTGACCAGTACAAGCGTGCCCACGGGAAATGGATTCATCATGTCCAGGTAGCAGCCGTAGAGGCTCAGCTCGCTGACGCGCGTGGCGATGCGCACGTCCGACGTCTCTTCGATGAGCTCGGCGCTGGCTATAAACGTATATCTAGGTGTTCGACGGCGTTCAGCTCCCAATGAGATGCCTCCGAAAGGATGCCCCAATGCCCCTTTTTATGATGGTACGACGGATTGAGAAAATGTTGTTTAATGTTCGCCCAAATCATAACTAGCCAGAGCGGCGGGGCACGTTTCGGCTTGCGGCCGAGAAGGCCCGGTAGTTTGCCATGCCGAAGTGTCGGACGGATCCTGCCAGCCGTCGCCAGAGTGGTAGGATACCTGCTCCTGAAGCTGCAGATGTAGGTCGATCGGCCTCGTAGGTCGGAGTATGGGGTGGTTTCTCAACACTGGCCGGCGCGCAAAAGGAAGTGGGTGGTTTTCGAGATGAAAAAAGCGATTTTACTTCTCCTGATTTCACAGACCTTGCTCGTTCCGGCAGTCTTTGCGCAAGAGGCCGCGGAAAGCAAAGCCGATAAGGGTGAGCGCCACGAGTTTGTGATCGCAAATTTCAAGACGGAGAGCGGCGTGGTCTTGCCGCAGGCGCGGGTAGTGTATGGAACCTACGGGAAGCTGAACGCCGCCAAAGACAATGCGGTGCTGCTGCCGTCGCATTACATGGCCAATTTCCACGGCTACGAATGGCTCATCGGCGCGGACAAGGCTCTCGATGCGTCAAAGCTTTTTCTCGTGGCCACGGAATTGTTCGGAAACGGCAATTCGTCTTCGCCCAGCAATACGCCAGAGCCGTTTCACGGGCCACGCTTCCCGGTGACAACCATTCGCGACAACGTGGAAGCCGTGCACCGCTTGTTGACGGAAGAACTCAAGATCACGCACCTGCGTGCCGTCGTCGGATTCTCGATGGGCGCGCAACAGGCTTTTCAGTGGGCCGTGAGCTACCCGACTTTTGCAGACAAAATTGTGGCGACCTCCGGAACGGCGAAGACCTACGGGCATGGCATCGTGCGGCTGGAGAGTGAGATTACCGCAATTACGACGGATCCCGTTTTCGCGAACGGCGAATACAAAGAGCAGCCAAAGAAAGGAATCGAGGCCTTCGCCATCGTATGGACCGCATGGCTTTTCTCGCAGGAGTGGTGGAGAAAAGAATTGTGGCGCGAGGGCGCAAAACCAGGGACCACTTTCGAAAGCTTCGTGAACGAGCTGAAAACGAATTTCATTCCCGGCGCGGACGCGAACAATCTGATCTTGCAGATGCGAACTTGGGAAAAGCACGACGTGGGAACTACGCCTGGATTTGGCGGAGACGTGGAAAAGGCTCTGGGCTCCATCAAAGCTCCCTTTTTATACATGCCTTCGGAGACCGATTTGTACTTTCCCGTGACTGACGCGAAGTATGAGTCGGGCTTTATGAAGACCGTGACCTTGATGCCGATTCCATCTTTGTGGGGACACCCTGCGGGAGCAGCCGCCGATCCTGCCGACGCAAAATTCCTGAACGAAAACATTAGCAAATTCCTTTCAGCGAATAAATAGTCCGCTTGCTTCGGGGAAAGAGAGGTTCGTCTATGTCCCAGGCTGCCTCCAGTGCGAACGGGTTCGGCGGGCCGTGGTTTGCGTTGTGTGTGGCGTTTGCCCTACACGTTTTGGACGAAGCCACCACGGGATTTCTCGCGGTCTACAATCCCACCGTGACGGCCATGCGCCAACGTTGGGGGTGGTTTCCTATGCCGAATTTCGAATTCCGGACGTGGTTGATCGGACTGATCATCGGCGTCGCCTGCTGTTTTGCGCTGACTCCGCTTGCGGCACGAGGCGTTCGTGCGATGCGGCCGCTTGCCTGGTTTTTTGCGATTGTTCACCTCTTGAATGCTGCCGGGCACACTCTCGGGACGATCTTCGGCCAAACGGTTTCTACTGTGACGTTTCCGCGGCCTGCTCCAGGATTTTATTCTTCCCCGCTGCTGTTTATCGCATCGATCTGGCTGATAGTGCGGCTGCGAAAACAGCGACCACAGCAAGGCTAAACAGCATCACCAGCGTAGCGCCTCGGGAACAGCGGTCAATTTTTACAGCAGAGTGCGCGCCGGCGGCCGCTATCGTTGAGAGCCGTCATTCATCGCGAAGAGCCACGACCGGATCAAGGCTGGACGCGCGCAATGCGGGCAGCCAGGACGCCGTGGCAGCGATAAGAAAAAACAGTACCGCCATGGCCGTGTAGGTCGTGGGGTCGGCTGCCTTCACGCCAACCAACATCGTGGTCATCCCGCGCGTGAGGAAGAAAGCTGCGATCAGTCCCACGGCGATCCCGATGCCTGCGAGACGTAGCCCCTGGCCCACGACAAGTTGGAAAATGTTCTTGGACTGAGCGCCCAAAGCCATGCGAACGCCGATTTCCGCGGTGCGCTGCCGCACCACGGTGGCAAGCACGCCATAGAGCCCCACGCCCGCCAGCAGGGCTGCGATTACCGCGAATGATCCAATCAGCAATAGCGAAAACCGCGTCCCGCTTTGCGCCTTTTCGACGACGGCGTCCATGGGCTGCAAGTCCGTGACCAGAAGGTGGGGATCGAATTCCTTGATCGTGGCGCGAACATTGTCCGCGTATTTCGATGGATCGCTTCCGAATCGCAGCGCCCAGTGATCGGTAGCACCAGAACCGATATACGCGTCCGTAAAATACACCTGTTCTCGGCCCGGCTCGCTCAACGATACACCGCGCTCGTGAGCAACGACACCAATGATCTCCACCCAAACGGGTTCGGGCGTTTGAATGCGTATCAGAATGCGCTTGCCGACGGCCGACTGCCCGGGATAGGCGCGATCCGCAAGAATCTTATCGACCACGGCGTACGTACGGCCAGGCTGGTTGTCTTCATCCGTAAATGTGCGGCCCTCCAGCAGAGATGTACCCATGGTTTCAAAATAGCCGGGAAGAATGATGATAGGGTCGACTGCCTTGAATTTGCTCGCGTCCGCGAGAGCTTCTTCCGTGCCCCAGCGAATCGGGCTGAAACCGCCGGTAAGCGGAAAAGGGCTTGCTGCGGTCACGCTTTGAACCCCTGGGATGGCGCGCAGTCGCTCCTGGAGTTGGCGAGTCGCGACCGCGCGTTCTTCCGGCTTCTGTAGAAATCGATCGGATTGAACCTGAAGCGTAAGGAGACCGTGAGGACGGAACCCGGGATCGATTCGCTGCAACTCCAGAAAGCTGCGGACCATAAGTCCCGAACCGATGAGGAGCACATACGCGAGAGCGACTTCCAGCCCGACAACGATTTTACGCGAGAGGCCTCCGCTCGCGAGACCTTCGCTGCGGCTCGTGCCCCGCAGCACGATCATCACGTCTGGACGAGCAGCGCGCCAGGCCGGCGCCAGCCCGAAGATGGCGGCGGCCACAAGGCTTGATACTACAGTAAAAATCAGTACGGTCGAATCGATTCGAATGGTATCGAGGCGCGGAAGATGCGCTGGAGCGATAGCGAGCAGTTCGTGGATTCCGAACCACGCGATGCCTAGACCTCCTAAAGCGCCAATGGCGGCGAGTAGCAACGCCTCGGCAAGAATCTGCCGGGCAAGATCCCATCGGCTCGCGCCTATTGCTGTGCGAATGGCAAGCTCGCGTTCACGCAAAGAACCGCGCACCAACAAAAGGTTTGCTACGTTGGCGCACGCAATGAGCAAAAGAAAAATCACAGCGCCCATCAGGGCGAGAATGGCCGGGCGAACCTCCGAGACAAGATGCTTCCGCATGGGCTCAACGCGGATGGCGTACCCCGCGGTGTTTTCAATCGAGAAATGTTTGCGGGCCTCTGCGGCAACTTGATCGCAGGCGGCTTGTGCCTGCTCTATGGTGACTCCCGGCCGCAATCTGCCGATCACACGCATCGAGACGCCATTTCGATTCGCGGCATCATAGCCGAGGCGATTGGCAAGCCAAATATCGGGCGCGGCTTCCAAGTCTGCGGAGGGCGGGAAGTAAATCTGAAAGTGCGGCGCGAGGACTCCGATGATTCGGGGACTGAAGGGTTTTCCCTTGTTTAAGGATTGTCCGATTACAGCGGGATTCGAACCGAACTGACGCTGGAAATATTCGTAGCTGATGATCGCCATAATCGGCAATCGGGCGGGAGGCGTTGCCGATTGCGTTCCCGGCGCGGGCGGGGGCGGTTGCGGTTGGCCGTCGTCGTCGGAAAAATCTCGGCCAAGTGCGATTCCCGCTCCAACAAGCTGGAAATAGTTTGTCGTCACAACTCCCGCATGGACTTGTTCCGGCATGCCGTCCTCACCGGTCAACGTCAGCGGGAACGTGAATACCCCGGCGATTCCTTGGAATTCCGTCCTCGTCGCTTCGCGCAAATCAATGAAATCAGCGTTGGAGAAAGGAAAGTCCTTTACCCCGCGATTGCGCATATCGCTGGGGATGATGACGAGCTGATCGGGATTCCTATACGGAAGCGGACGTAGTAGTACGGCATTCGTAACGCTGAAGATCGCGGTGCTTGCGCCGACGCCCATGGCGATGGTGATGGCCGCAGTCAGCGCAAAGATCGGGCTCTTCCGAAGAGTTCGGCCGGCAAACGTGAAATCGCGAAACAACATGCTTGCACCCCGCTCGTGGCGATTCGGCGGTAAGAATACTACTTCCATTCCCTCCTCGGGGTAGAATCGCAGTCTATGATAGATCGCAAAAGAGCGCGGGAATTGGCGGCCGAATATCTAGGGAAGGGCGACCCAACGGGGTGGTTCGAATTGCTTTACAAGGAGGCTGAACAGGGCCAGAACGTGGTGCCGTGGGCGGACCGCGGCGCGAATCCTGGTCTCCTCGATTTTTGGAGCACACACCCGCAAGCAACGTACGGGAAAAAGGCACTGGTGATTGCGTGTGGGTTGGGGGATGACGCAGAGCAATTGGCGGCTTGGGGATTCGATACAACTGCTTTTGATATTTCAGAGACGGCCATTCGCATGGCGCGCCGGAGATTTCCAGAGAGCAAAGTGAACTACGCGGTTGCCGATTTACTTCATCCGCCATCCGAATGGGAACAAACCTTTTCCTTTGTCTTCGAGGCAAATACGGTGCAGGCGCTACCTCTCACGCTTCGCGCGCAAGCGATCCAAAAGATCGCTTCGTTTGTCTGTCAGGAGGGCAAACTACTGGCGATTGTCCGCGGTCGGGAGGAGGACGAACCGCTCGGAGAGTTGCCGTGGCCGCTCACCCGGGCGGAGATGAACGAGTTTGTCCTCGCCGGGCTCACCGAGAGTAGCTTCGAAGAATACTTTGACATGGAAGACCCACCCGCGCGAAGATTCCGGTGCCTTTATACACGGCGATAAAGAACGAAACGCGTGTTGAAAGAGATCGGGAGGCGTCTTGCATAAGAAAATAGGGAACAAAATCGCTGGACACGATTCTTCGAAGCTGTTGCAACGTGCTTCGAATCGGCGCATTGCAACATTTGTTGCACTTGCTTTGGCACTTGCGATTCTCGCCGTACTGCCCTGCCCCGCATCGGCTCAGGCAGCAAAAACGGAAGCTGATCTCACAGGAACATGGAAAGGTGAGCTTGGCGCCGGAGCCGCAAAACTGCACATTGTTTTGACGATAACCAAAGCCGCCGACGGTGCATTCTCTGGACAACTGAACAGCGTCGATCAAGGCTCTATGATCCCCATGGAAAACTTAACGCTCAAGGGCGACGCCGTGCGCTTTGAAGTGAAAGCCGTCGGTGGCTTGTATGAAGGAACGCTGAACGCCGCTCACACCGCGGTGGAAGGCACGTGGACTCAAGCAGGCACGCCAGCGCAACCGCTGACATTTACACGTAGCACCGAAGATTCTGCGGCGAAGGACGCTGCTGCTCAGAAACCAGTCGAGGGACCGAAAGAAAAACCCATTTCCACATTCGTAGACGTCGTCGTGCCCATCGCCCCAACCGCCTTCAAAGCCGACGGAAAATGGCACATCGCCTACGAACTCCACTTGAACAATATGGATCGCTGGGATTACCGGCTGACGAAAGTGGAAGCAATTTCCGGAGATGCAAGCGCGCGCCCGCTGGCAACGTACGCTGGCGCGGAATTGGAAGCAGTGATGGCGCGTCCCGGGCAGCCCAACGCAACAGAAAAAGCGAAACTGTCCGGCGGAAGCATGGCGATTGTTTATATCTGGGCGACCTTCGATACCGAGAACGCCGTCCCCGCGACGATTCGCCAACGCCTGACCGTCAAAATCGGGACATATCCCGATGAGCAGACATTGGAAACCACGGCCATTCCCGTCGGGCGTGGTCCCATTGCCATCAGCGCACCGCTCCGCGGAGACCACTGGCTCGCGGGCAACGGACCCTCGAATACATCAGGCCACAGACGGGCGTTGATTCCCATCGACGGGCACGCCGCCATCGCTCAGCGGTTTGCCATCGATTGGGTCAGGTTGCGCGACGACGGCAAGACCTTTCACGACGACGAAAAAGATAACAAGAACTATCTCGCCTACGGAAATGATGCGCTCGCCGTGGCAGATGGTATCGTCACCGAGGTGAAGGACGGCATCCCCGAAAATGTTCCGGGAATCAATTCGCGAGCCGTGCCAATCACACTCGAAACCGTTGGCGGAAACCACGTCATTCTGGACATCGGTGGCGGGCATTTTGCCTTCTATGCCCATTTGCAGCCTGGTTCTCTCCGTGTGAAGCTAGGCGACAAAGTGCGGCGCGGGCAGGTGCTTGGCCTGGTCGGCAACTCGGGAAACTCCACGGAGCCGCACTTGCACTTTCACATCGAGAATGGGAATTCGCCCTTGGGCGCGGAAGGCTTGCCTTATTCGCTGGCCTCCTTCGAAGTGGTAGGGCACGGCTGGGGCTGGAAACCGGCGGATACAACCGGGCCTGCGGAAACCCACAAAAACGAGATCCCGCTGGAAAACGAAGTTGTGAATTTCGCACAGAAACCACTCGTTTTTTGCCCGACATCTGGACCAGGAGATCGCCGATGTTCCGTGGTCCCGCGTGGCAGCGGTGTTGGCGATCAACCGGTTGTGTGCTCCAGGCAGCGAACTGGCCATCGAACGCCACTGGTATCCGTCCACAGCGTTAGACGATCTGTTGCATATCGCGAAAGGCAAGATCAACGACACGCGGCTGTATCGCTGTCTGGATCGTCTCCTGCCACTGAAGACCAAGATCGAACAGCATCTGAAGCAACGCTTCGGCGAGTTATTCCAGGCCGAGTTTGATGTGCTGCTTTATGACTTGACCAGCACCTATGTGGAAGGAGCCGCGGAAGAGAACCCCATGATGCGGCGGGGCTATTCGCGGGATCACCGTCCCGACTGTGAGCAACTGGTTTTGGCGTTGATCGTCAACCAGGACGGTTTTCCGTTCAGCTATGAACTGTTCGATGGGAACCGCGCCGATGTCAGCACGGTGGAAGTAATCCTGCGCGCGGTGGAGCGTAAACATGGAAAAGCACGGCGGGTCTGGATCTTCGACCGCGGCGTGGTGAGTGAGGAGAACCTGGTGGCCATCCGCAAGCGTGGGGGACAGTATCTGGTGGGCACCGCACGCAGCAAGCTGAAGCAGTTCGAACAGGAACTGCTCAAGGATGATTTCGAGAAGATCCGTCCGGAAGTGGAGGTCAAGCAGATCACCATTCCCGGCGGCGGAGAGACTTACATCCTGTGCCGCACGGCGGGACGGAAGGAGAAGGAGAAAGCCATCCGGAATCGCTTTGTAGCGAAGATCGAAAAAGCACTTGCGGGACTTGAGAAACGCATCGTGGAAGGCAAGCTGAAGGCCCGCGACAAAATGTTTATGAGCTTGGGCCGCATTCAGGCTTCGCATCCGCAGGTAGCGGATCTGTATGAGATGGCGGTGAAAGATAGCAAAGAAGGGCCACGCTTGGTCTGGCGGCAGAAGCCGGAGCAACAGCAATGGATCGAAGCGCGAGAGGGAGCCTATCTGCTGCGCACGAATCTGACAGTGAATGGTGCTGCAGATCTCTGGAAGAAGTACCTGCAGCTGACGGAAGTGGAAGCTGTCTTTCGTACGCTCAAGAGCGAGCTGGCCATCCGGCCGCTGTTCCATCAATTGGAAAAGCGGGTGAAGGCCCACGTATTGGTGGCCTTTCTTGGTTATGCGCTGCAAGTAACACTCAAGCATTTACTCAAGCGCAGTGGTTCGGAGTATTCACCGGCGCAAGCCTTGAAGCGACTCTCCGAACTGTACAGCGTCGACATCGTGCTACCGACGGTCGAAGGACGAGAGATTTGGCTGCGCAGGATTACCAAGCGGGAAGAAGATCAGGAAAGGCTACTCAACCAACTCCGCCTGCAGTTGCCGGAACGATTGGAGCCGATTCAGATCCTGAAATGTAGTGCAGACTCGGCCATAGCCTGAACTGATTCTAAGAGACTTAGCTGCAATTTACCCCGTCTCGTGACGAACTGGGCTAGCAGTTGCGCGGAACGATTGGAACAGTGGGTGGAACTAATCCTGGAGCCATAGAACAATCGCTCCCATGGCTCCAGGACACACTTCTCAAACTATTTTGCCGGCTCCTTCTTGTGCAGCGTCGAACAAGCGGTCAGCGCCGTGTTGGGGTCGACTGCGCTGTCGCCCGCTTCAATCAGGCGAATGACGCCCTCTTTGTCGATGACGATGTTCGCCCGCAACGCCCACTTGTAAGTCTCGTTCTGGACATCGTAACCCTTCAAGATGCCATACGTGGTGAGCATCTTGTGGTTCATGTCGCTGAGCAGCGGAAAATTCACATTGATTTGCTTCGCGAAGGCGGCATTGGCAGCAGGACTATCCATGCTAATGCCAAAAACTGCGGTATCTGAAGTGTCGATCTTACCCGAGGCGATTCCAGCCTGGACCGCCTGAAGTTGTTTCGTTCAACCACCGGTAAAGGCCAGCACATATACGGCCAAGAACACGTTCTTCTTGCCGTGGAAGTCGCTGAGCTTTACGGTCTTCCATTCATCGCTGAGCAGCGTGAAATCCGGCGCGGTGTCGCCCACTTTCAGCGTCATCTTCGCCATTTCTGGTTTTTGCACCTCTTGCGCCAGCGGAGCGGTAACCGGCGTAGCGGCCAGCAAAACCAGCAGAGCTAAGGCACGTTTCATTCGCACTCTCCTGTTTGCAACTCAGACTGCGGAACAGCCAACGCACACACACTATCAATAGCCAAGACCGCTGAACACTGAAAAATATTCCCAGCTCTCCAGGACATTGTAGGGGAAGGGCTTACCCCTCCCGCCTAGCCCCTCACCGATTTGGGGAACATCGCCGGCGCTGCTCGCGTATCTTGATTGGACGGGTCCGACGCAAGTGAAACAATTGGAATAATGTGTCGTCCTATAAAGTAAAGACGGCCCCGAGGAGAGTGGTATGAAAAATTCGGTGTCTGGCAAACGGGAATCCATGAGCAGCAAGTTTGGCTGCGTAGCGCTGCGTGCTGCCGCTCTATGCGGCGCGCTAGTCGTAACGTCTCATGGCATGGCGGCCCAGGAGAAGGACAAGAGCGGCGTGAACGTCACGGTAACGGGAAAAGATGGCAGCGACGTAGGCGGTCTAATGATCAGCGCGCAGGCAACCGCGAAAGAAGTCGGGCTGCCACTGTACCCCGGCGCCAGGCCTAGCAAGGAAGACGGGGACGGATCGGCCGCGGCGAATTTGGGGCTGTGGGGGAGCTCGTTCGGGTTCAAGTTGGTTGTGCTGAAGATGGAGTCGAATGACTCGAAGGAAAAAGTGGCTGCGTACTATCAGAAGGCTCTTGCAAAGTATGGGACGGTTCTGAATTGCAGCGATAGCTCGAAGTCGCCAGCCGACAAAGACAAGGATGATTCATCGAAGAAACTGACGTGCGGCGATGACCATCCGGATCCCGGCGGGATGCTCTTCAAGGCCGGTTCCAAGGAGAAGCAGCATTTAGTCAGCGTAAAGCCGAATGGTTCGGGTTGCATTTTTCACATGGTTTACCTAGTGGCGCGCAGCGACGAAGGTAAGACTCCAGCCTGATGCCGCGCGGAATGCAAATGGGAGCGTGCTCTCGGATGCGCTCGTTCCTGGCCGACTGGGACTGCCGCTTGCTGCACTATGCGCTACGATCGGTGTCACTCGTAGCCGCAGTCAGGAACCGATCCGCGTCAAAGTAAACTTGGTGAGCGTGGCCTTCGTGGCGCGGGACGCGCGCGGCGCCCTGGTCGACAATCTCACAAAAGACGATGTGGATGTCATCGAGGACGCGGTCCCGCAGAAAGTAACTTTTTTTTCGCGCAGCGCGGATGTGCCTTTAACCCTAGGCGTAGTTGTCGATGCCAGTGGAAGCCAGGATCATTTTTCCAAACAACATAAGGAAGATTTGGAAGTTTTCTTCAAAGACGTTTTGGGGCCGAAGGATCGTGTGTTTCTAGTAGCATTCGCCAACCATATTCGGCTCTTGAGCGATTTTTCGCAGTCCGGTGGGGATTTGCTGGAAGTTTGGAAAACATATCAGAAGTCGAAAGTAAGATTTCCGGAGTTGGGCCCTGCGGAATCGCGCGACCTCGGCACGGCTTTCTACGACTCGATCTATTATTCCGTCACGGAAAAGCTCGCGCGAGAAACCGGCCGCCGCGCCATTCTGCTCTTCAGCGATGGGGAAGACAATTCCAGCTCCCACGACATGATGACGGCCATTGAAACCGCGCAAAGCGAAAACGTTCTCGTGTATGCGATTCGTTACACGGACAAGGAACACGGCAAGCTCACCGCCCGCAACAAATACGGCATCAGCGTCATGGACCGCATCGCGCGCGAAACCGGCGGCGCGCATATCGACGCCGAAACCACGGATGCCCACGCCTATTTCCGCCAAATCGCCGAAGAATTGCGTACTTCCTACGAATTGGGTTACTACCCGACGGACCCACTGAAAGACGATAGCTTTCGCAAGATCGTCATCAAGCCCAAACGCGAAGGCGTAAAAATCCGCGCCAAAACTGGCTACTTCGCGAGATAGGTTCAGTGTACTTGCGGCTCAGGAACGCGCGGTCTGAGGGTAGAACAGCAGCTGCAGGCTGGAAACTTCGGCGAAGGACCGGAAGTCGCGGTCCCGGGTGATCAGCGAGAGTCCGGCGTCGAGACAAAGCTGTGCAATCAGGGAATCACCGAGTCGAGCGCGTCGGCGTTTGGCGAGAACTTTCGCGCGAATCGTTCCGGCACGCTGCCAAAAACCAGACTCGATCTCTACGAGAGGAAGATCCAGGAGACTGGCGGAAACGGATGGCGGTAGGCTTGGGTCGCTCAAAAGCTCCGTGAGAACGACGGGAAGTATCGCCAACTGATGATCTTGCAGCGTCTTTCTCAGCAGGACAACATCGTCACCAGACGTGCCGTCCAGAAACGCAACCCACGTGCTCGTGTCGGCAGTGATCATCGGTCATCTTTGAGCTCTTGCCAGGACCGAGAGAACCGCACCTTGCCCTGCGCTTGCAGCAGACGATCATAAGCCTGCGCTGCGGCGAGGAGCTGGAGACCGGTCCGAACCGTCTGCGTGATGCCTTTGCCGCTGGCACGCTGCGCTTTACTCAGGAGGTCCCGAGGTACTTCCACGGTGATTTTGCGGGCTGTGCTCATACAGAAATTCTACCATAGTCAGGACCAGCATAGCATATGGCATTGTGTTAGGTAGCACTCACAGATTATCCTAACCGCTTGGGATATGATAAACTGTCATCGTGCCCACAGTCCTCAGGTTTGCGGGTTTGCGCGCGGTGATTTATTTCAACGATCACCGCCCAGCTCACGTTCATGTGGTCGGGAGGGGCTGTGAGGCGGTATTCGATTTACACTGCCCGGATGGACCGCCAGAGCTGCACGAGAATTACGGATTTTCGCGGCGCGATGTCGCGACGATCGAATCGAACCTGACAGCATCACTGACCTCACTATGTCAGGCTTGGGAGGAAATACATGGGATCCAATGATCAATTCGAATTGGCCAGTCGGCGCGGGAAAGCGCTGCTGGCGTCCGCCCCCCGAGCGCTATCGGCGCGATACGACGTGCGAAGTGGGCGGATTGTGATTCGACTGAATTCCAATCTGGAGGTCAGCTTCTCGCCACGCGACGCGCAAGGATTGGAGCACGCAACGCCCGCAAAGCTCCAGGACATTCAGGTGACCCCTTCTGGCTTCGGCATTCACTTTCCCAAGCTGGACGCGGATCTTTATGTTCCCGCGATTCTAGAAGGATTTTTGGGATCGAAGAAATGGATGGCCGCGCGACTAGGGCAGTTCGGTGGCGCGTCGAGAAGCAAGGCTAAGCGCGCAGCTTCCAAAAGGAATGGGGCTCTGGGCGGAAGGCCGCGAAAAAAGAAAAGCGCTGCTTAGATTGTCAATTTTAAGCAAAGAAGGCTAAGCCTTTACAGAGCACAGACGTTAGCGGAGATATCCCCAGTTGTGCAGTTTGTCGGAGTCTTCCACCCAGCGGTCTCCTATATCCGTTCGGTAGTACATGTTGGCGATCATAATGTTCTTGATCCGCGTGTAAGCCTGGGCTTTCGCTTGGATCATGGTTTGGCCGATGCCGACGACCACAAGCACGACTCCACTCGTTCCAGCAATGAGCCACTGGCCTTTCACTTCCTTTACATCTTCGATGTGGATGCCGTCGTAATTCGGCTTTTTGAAGACGATGGCCCCATTCTTGGAAAAAGACTCAAACGTGGGCTCGTCGTCGAATGGAAATGGCGGAACGACGATGCGAACGCCGATTTGAAAGCCGCTCCGCGTGCGCCATTTCGGTTCGGCGCCCGTGGCCAGTTCCCAAAAAAAGTCGCTGATGGGCGTGAGCATCCCTTCCTGCTGGATGCTGATCGTCGGATACCCGAACCGGCTCGTAAATTCCAGCGGATAAATACCGTTGTTGTTGACGATGCAATTCAAGTCGATGTAGCCAACGTAGCCCTCTTCCGCTAGCTTGGGCTCCATTTTCAATAGCGTTTGATTGAACAACCGGTTGGGATCGCTCCAAAACATCGACGTTCCCATTTCACCGGTGGGCGGACCAATATTTCCCGGGAAAAGTTTCTTGTGCTCGAAATTGATGTTCACCGGTGATATGAATTTCTTGCCGTTGAAGAACGCGCCCACCGCTACTTCCACGCCTGTCACTCGCCGCTGCAACTGAAAAACCTTAATTTCTTCGGAGAAGGCCCGCTTGTAAGCCTCCAGCATGCGTATAACATCGTCGCCGTCTTCTTCTTCGCCAACGAATAGCCGCCGCTTTACGTTTTGAGCTTCCCCGCTCGGCTTGATCACGTAGCGGTCCGGATTCTTCATCACGAATTCGATGGCCGGATCGAATGAATCAAAATCCTGATACGGGATGATGTTGACGCCGGCCTTCTTCAGCTCTTCTTGCCCAAAAGAACGATCATCTTCCAGGCGGTCGGTGTACTCTGTTCCCCCGATCACTGGTTTCCCTGCCGTGCGAAGAGCGTGAGCTTTGGCCCCCTGGCCAAGTGTGTCGTCGAACACGACGATGTCGGCCCACTTTACGTCGCGCTCCCAGTCCTTCGATTTGGGCACGAACCCGTCGGCGATGTCGCGCTCTTTTTCCGCTTCAATGTAGTAGCGAACGTCATGCCCTTCCTTCAAAACTTGCCAGGCGATGTCGCCGATGAGCCCGGAGAGCGAGACGAAGAGAAATTTGCGTTTGTCCATTTAGCTGATTGGGCGGCTGGCCGCGGCTCCTCGGAAGCGTGAACGACGTATAGTAGCCATGGTAAGGCGAGAGATTGTTACATTTTGTTGAAAATAATTGAAGTGCGGGAGGTAGCCGAGGCAACCCAGGGAGACGAAATGGTGCATCACAGAGGGTAAGGCGGGGTAGCCGGAACCTGCCCGAAAGGGCAAACTTCCTGCTCCACCTGGCCTTTGGTTCAGGGTATAATTGGATGTCCTGCAGCCAAAGTCCGGGGACCGTACACTACCAGTAGACTTAGTCGGGGATTGCCGCGAAGAACCCGAGATTCGCAAGAGAGGTGAAGTTTGGGCCAAACAGTGAATGGTGCGACCTCCAAGCCGTATTTGCCTGGGAAGTCTTTAGCGCTCTGCATTCTTGGAGCGCTATTTTTGCTGGGGGCAACCACCAGCAGCGCGCAGATCATCTTCCACAAGAAGAAAAAGGTCAACAAGTCCACGGGCGCGGACAATAACGCCCAGCCGGACAAGATTCTCTACGACAAGGCCATAGATGACATCAAGCATGGGCGGCAGGAAGTGGGCCGTCTGAACATGCAGACGCTGATCAATACCTACCCGGACAGCGAGTATCTGGCCAAGGCCAAGCTGGCGATTGCGGATTCCTATTACAAAGAAGGTGGGACGTCGAACCTGGCCCTGGCAGTCTCAGGCTATAAAGACTTTATCGTGTTCTTCCCTTTCCTGCCGGAAGCCACCTACGCGCAGATGCAAGTCGCGATGGCCCATTACAAACAGATGGACAAACCGGATCGCGACAGAAGCCATGCCGTAGCCGCCGAAGATGAGTTCCAGATTTTTCTACAGAAGTATCCGAATGACCCGCTGGCTCCCCAGGCGGAGCAGCACTTGCGGGAAGTCCAGGAAGTCTTAGCCGAAGGCGAATACCGCATTGGCTACTACTACTACGTGAAAGGCGACAAGCGCGCCGCAGCCGCCAGATTGCTGGCGGTCACCAACCGCTATCCACTCTACAGCAAGTCCGACCAGGCCCTCTGGATGATGGGCGACATCCTGGAGAAGAGCGAACACAAAGAGGTCGCGGCCCTCTACTACGGAAGAATTGTGAAGAATTACCCCTTGTCCAGCATGGTGCCCGGCGCAAAAGACAAGTTAAAGTCGTACGGCGCTCCCGTACCGCAACCCGATCCGAATTCCCTCGCGTGGATGACCGCGGAACAGAATACGCCTCGGCCACACCCAAGCCTTATGAAGCGGCCGTTGTCATTGATATCTAACGGGCCAAAGGGCGAGATACAAGTTGCGGCGATGCATGGAGCTCCCAACCTGCAGCCGGAATCGGACACGATGTCTCCTGCGGACATACTGAAGCCGGGAGGACAATCCGGAGTTGGCGGCGGTACTGGACTCATCGCGGTGGTAACACCGGGAACAAACGGAGCCACGGGGTCAGCCGAGAGTGTAACTCCCGCAGCTGGCGAAGGCGCGACCAGCGACGCTGCTGGTACGACTCCTGCGGCAACAGAAACGCCGAAGGAACCAGCCGCGGCGCCGGCAACCGGCAGCTCCGCCACATCCGAGAACGCGACCAAGCCTGCTACCGATGCGCCAGCCGCGGAGGCCGAAGCGAAGCCCGATACGGCTACAGCGGGAACAGAAGCAAAGTCTGACGCGACAGACGCAACGAAGACCGACGACTCACAAAAAAGCGGCGACGCGAAGAAAGAATCGACCAGCAAGAAAAAGAAGGGCCTGCGTAAGCTGGTGCCCTGGTAGTTTTTTGAACCGAAAAAACGGGATGGGAACAAGGGGTGCGGCAACTGCCGCACCCCTTATTTTTTGTGGTGCCATGGCCCTGGAAGGCCTCCTCGGGGCCATATCCATTTCCGACACACGGGTACTGCGTTGCGATTGACGGCTAATCCGCCGGGTGCTCCAATACTGTGGAGTCTTTAAGAATCGGCGGACGCGAGGCGTTGGACTATTTTTGCGACCGCGCAACGATTGCGAGAAAAACGCGTTTGACTCGCAAAAAACGGGTGACGTACATCCGGAGGACGTTTAGTGGCCAGGATTCTTGTTGCCGACGATAACAGCAACATCCAGAAGATGGTGGGGCTTGCCCTGAAAGATCAGGGTATCGACGTTGTTGCCGTGGGCAATGGCGAAGCGGCTGTGCGAAAGATTTCCGATATCAAGCCAGACCTCGTGCTGGCCGATGTTTTCATGCCGGTGCGCAACGGTTACGAAGTTTGCCAGTACGTGAAAGCGGACAGCGCGCTGGCGCATATTCCCGTGATTTTGCTTGTAGGTGCTTTCGACCCGCTCGATGAACAGGAAGCGCAGCGAGTGGGCGCGGACGGTGTTTTGAAAAAACCCTTTGTGCCGCCCGATCCGCTGATTTCGATGGTGAAGTCGGCGCTAGCGCGCGCGGGAGTACCCGTCGGAGGAGTAGCGCCACCACCGCCAGTGCATGAAGAGCCGATTCGGGTGGCGGAAATGCTGACGCCGCGAACGGGCCGCGGTCTTTCAAGCACGAATTCGACGCCGCCTGTCCAGGAATTCCCTACCGTTGAAAGCGAGCCGGTCCCTGAAGAAGTGTCTACAGTTCCAGCGCCAGTGAAAATTGACGCGGGATCGCAACCGCTCGCCTTTGGCAATCTTCTGGAATCGCCGACGACCGAGTCCGAAGAGGACATCGCCTACGCCACAACAACGGCGCGTCCGGAACTCGAGCGGGATTGGAAGTCCGACAAGGAAGACGAAGTCGAGGAAGAGGAAGAAGAAGAGGGCAGCGCTTCCTGGCGACGCGATGCTGGCGGCGAAGAGTCCGCGGAAGAAGAGCCAGCCGCCGCAGCCCCCGCAAAAGATTGGCGCGAGACGGCATTCTCCGAAGGTCCGGCGCGCAAAATGCGGAATGATTCGTGGGCGCCGCAAAAAGAGGTCTCCGGATTTCAAGAAGCAGCGGAAACAGAGCAGAGCGTCGGCGCGATGGTAACGGATGCCCCGGTTTCCGAAACAAGGGTGCCTCCGCCCGCGATTGCGCCTTTCACAGAAGACGCATGGGTAGCCGCATTGAAGCCAGCGGCCACTGTAGAAGCCGCAACCATGGAGCCGCCTCCTCCAGCAGCGCAGGAACAGCATGTTGCGCCAGAAGTCGTGGCCAAGAGTTCCCCAGAAGTGCATACAGAGATACCGGCCATTGCGCCTGTAAAGGCGGAGGCGCCTGCGGAGCCGGAAAAGCCTGCGGGAAGCTCCTGGTTCTCCTCAGTACCAAGCCCGTGGGACGCGGAAGCGCAAAAGGCAAGCCGGTTGGCTTCCACGTGGGACACTCCAAGCGCGAGCGCGCCTGAGAGCAGCGCACCAGCGGTAAATACAGCGCCGGAAGCGTCGTTCTACTCCGGAGCGCAAGATATTGTGCACGAAGAAGCGGCCAAGGAAGATCCTGCGGCTACTGTGGACGCTCTCACACCCGTTTTAAGCGATGAGGCGAAAGCCAAGGTGGCGCAAGCAGCGTTGCCCGCAGCGACCGTGGAAGCGATTCGCGAAGAGGCCCAGCACGTTGCCGAGACTGCCGTGCAACAGGCGCCTGCGGTGGATACAAACGCGAACGCAAAGGCCTCTGAACCAAGCATGGAAGATCTCGTGGCCAAAGTGCTCGCCAAGATGAATCCGGATATGCTGCAGGCAGTCACGCGAGACATCTTGAAGAACGTCGTGGAATCGATGGTCAAGGACGAGTTGAACGCGAAGAAGTAGTTCCCTCCCCTCGAAAAGCTAGAGGCAGGTTAAGCCGCCCTCGCGGTTGCGCGCGCAGGTGTGAGACGAGCAGGGGACCTCCGAAGGCCCGGTTTTGAGGCCAACTTGATGGTTAACAATAATTGGCCTCCCTTAGGTTTTTGCGTAAGTGTTCATTCTAAAGACAGATAAAGTCATTTGTTTTGATACACTTATATAAGTGTTCATTCTAAAAGGCTTAGCTGCATTGTGAGCTTTGGCTTCTAGGGAGCCTGGAAATGAAAAACGCCAATCTGGAAATTGGCGTTCCCGGGTTTCTGCCGAAAGATAGATTCGGAATCTTCAGGGCACAGAATTGACTGAATTGACGGAGTTGGAATTTCCCTCGTATAGTCAAAGATTACTTTTCCTAGTCTGGAGTAAATGGTGGGTGAGGGCCATCAGGGCGTTCGCTAGGCACTGAGAGCGCGTTGAATCGTGCCTCCACAATTTCGGAGGGGTGGGCAGACGGCTTAGATAGAAATGCTCTGGATGGAGATCTGGTAACAGGGGGGGGCGCGTCAAGGCCCGCCACTACAAGGGTGGAGACGAGTTTCCGATGGGTAGAGAGATTGCTAAGGCGTACGAACCGGGGCAGATAGAGCCGCGATGGGCGGAGTATTGGGTGAAGGAAGAGTTCTTTAAGGCGGACCCTACTGCTCCGGGGCCGGTGTTTTCGATTGTGATTCCGCCGCCGAACGTGACGGGTTCGCTGCACATCGGGCACATGCTGGAGCACACGGAGATCGATATTCTGACGCGGTGGCACCGGATGCGGGGGTACAACACGTTGTACCTGCCGGGGACGGACCATGCGGGGATTTCGACGCAGCGCGTGGTGGTGAAGCAGTTGATGGATCAAGGGATCGATTATCACAAGCTGGGGCGCGAGGAGTTCGAGAAGCGGGTTTGGGCGTGGAAAGCGGAGGCTGGCGGCCAGATTACCGCGCAGATGAAGGGGATTGGAGAAAGCTGCGACTGGTCGCGGGAGAGATTTACGCTTTCGCCGGAAATGTCGCGGGTGGTGCGCAAGGTATTCGTGCAGCTTTACAACGAAGGGCTGATTTATCGCGAGACGCGGTTGGTGAACTGGTGCCCGGTGTGTTTGACGGTGCTGAGCGACCTGGAAGTGAACCACGAGGATCGCGCAGGACATTTGTGGCACATCCGCTATCCGGTGGCGGGGACCAAGGAATATGTTGTGGTGGCAACGACACGGCCGGAGACGATGCTCGGGGATACGGCAGTGGCGGTGCACCCGGAAGATGAGCGGTACAAACATTTGGTTGGGAAAAAAGTGTTGCTGCCCTTGATGAACCGGGAAATTCCGATCATTGCGGATGCGATGGTGGACCGGGAATTCGGGACGGGCGCTGTGAAAATTACGCCAGCGCACGATCCGAATGATTTTGAAGTGGGCAAGCGACATAAGCTCGCGGAAATCGACGTGATGACCGATGACGGGCACATGAACGCGGCGGCCGGGGCCTATGCGGGATTGGACCGGTTCGTGGCGCGCAAGAAGATTGTGGAGGATTTAAAGGGGCTGGGGCTTTTGGAGAAAGTGACAGATCACGTTTCCGCGATCGGGATTTGCGAGCGGAGCAAGACGATTGTCGAGCCGCGGATATCGACGCAGTGGTTCTGCGCGATGAAGGGGCTGGCGCAGCCGCCGCTCAAAGCGGTGCGGGAATGGGAGCCGGGAAAAGAAAATACGATACAGATTGTGCCGGACAACCGGCGGCAGGAGTTTTTGAATTGGCTCGACAATATTCGCGATTGGACGATTTCGCGGCAGCTTTGGTGGGGACACCGGATTCCGGCGTGGTATTGCGGCGATTGCGAAGCATTAATCGTGGCGGAAGAAGCGCCGCCGAAGTGCACGAAATGCGGGTCGGGGAAATTGACGCAGGATCCGGATGTGCTGGATACGTGGTTCAGTTCGGCGCTGTGGCCGTTTTCGACGCTGGGGTGGCCTGAGAAGACGGCGGATTTTGAAAAATATTATCCGACGAGTCTGATGATTACCGGCTACGACATTTTGTTTTTCTGGGTGGCGCGGATGGCCATGCTGGGAATGCACTTCACGGGGAAAGTTCCGTTTCGCGCGGTGTATTTGCATTCGCTGGTGAGGACAGGCAGCGGCGAGAAGATGTCGAAGTCGAAAGGAACGGGGCTCGACCCGGTGGTGCTGAATCAGCAGTACGGGACGGATGCGATGCGGTTTTGCCTGGCGTCGATGGCGGCGCCGGGGACGGATATTATTTTGTCCGACGACAGGCTGGCGGGCGCGCGGAATTTTGCAAACAAGATCTGGAATGCGGCGCGGTTCTTGTTTGTGAATCTGGATAAGTTTGAGCAGGGTGGGACGGCGATGGAAGAGTTGGCTGCGCCGGAAGTGCGGGCGGGGGCGCCGTACGCGTTTAACGGGACGGTGCCACTGGCCGATGCGTGGCTGTTCTCGCGGCTAGCGAGCATCACGGCACAGGTGAATGAGGCGCTGGCGAATTACCGGTTTCATGAGGCGGCGCAAGGCGTGTATCAGTTTTTTTGGGGGGATTTTTGCGATTGGTATATCGAGTGGGTGAAGCCGGAACTGCAGAATGCGGGCCGCGAGCGGGCGGTGGTGGCTTGGAAGAATTTGTTTGCGGGATTTGACGCGGCGCTGCGGCTGTTGCATCCGTTCATGCCGTTTTTGACGGAGGAGTTGTGGCATCAGTTGCCGCAGGCGGCGGGGGCGAAGTCGATTGCGCTGGATGAGTATCCGGAGGCGAGGGAGGGGTGGAAGAATCCGGCGGCGCTTGGGGAGTTTGAGTTACTTCAGTATTTGATTACATCCATTCGCAATATTCGGGCAGAACAAAAGATAGAACCAAAAAAGAAAATTGCGGCGGAGCTTCTATGCAGAGATCCGGCGGTGAGAGAACTTGTCGAGCGAAATCGAGAAACGATACTACGGATCGCGTCTCTTTCGGACCTGCAGGCGATATCCGGAAGCCTTGGCGTGGGCGGAGCAATACGCTCGACACCTAGGTTCGATGTGCGCGTGCCGTATGCGGATGTGGTGGACGTAGAAGGGGAGAAGTCGCGGCTGAAGAAAGAGTTGGAGGGATTGCAGAAGGCGATTACTTCGAAAGAGAGCCAGTTGGGGAATGAGACGTTTCGAAGCCGGGCGCCGGAAAAGATTATTCGCGGGTTGGAAGCGACGCTCGCGGAGCAGCGGATTGAGGTGCAGAAGATAGTGGAGCGGCTGGGGCAGATTTAGGGCCGGAAGCGAGTGCGTTGGAGGAAGAGAGGTCCCTCCACTGCGCGTCACTTCGTGACGCTTCGGTCGGGATGACAGAAAAAGGTGACTGAAAAAGTCGAGGCGCGGTAAATCGCAGGTCTAAACCTGGTCGTAGGCGAATGCGGTGGTGCGGCTTGCAGGGAGTAAAGGGCGATTCCCGGACGAACGGACGGGGTTGCCTAGCTGGGGCGCAGCATGCTGCGCCCCTACAAGGAAGTCGTGTAGCATAGCGGCCGATGACTCAAGAGACACTTCCGGGGACAACAGATAAGAGGCTGGCGGCGCTGCTGACGCTGCTGGCGGAGAACGCTACGATTGTGATCAGCGGGGCGCGGATCGCGAAAGAGATTGGTGTGTCGCGATCGATGGTGTGGCAGTGGGCGCGGCAGTTGCGCGGGCTGGGCGTGCGGGTGAAGGGAAAGGCGGGCGAGGGATATTTTTTGGAACGCGTGCCGGACATTTTGACGCCGGACATGCTGCGGCAGAGGATGAAGGGCGGACTTTTCGGGAAGCGGATTTATCATTTTTTTAAAGTGGATTCTACGAATCGCGTGGCGCTGGAGTTGGGGCATGCGGGCGAGGCGGAAGGCGCGGTGGTGCTGGCGGAAGAGCAGACGGCGGGCAAGGGGCGCGCGGGGCGGACGTGGCAATCGGACCGGGCGGCAGGAATTTATGTGACATTGCTTTTGCGGCCTAGGCTGGCGCCGGTGCAGGCGCCGCTCTTGACGATGATGGCGGGGCTTTCGGCGCGGGCGGCGATTGAAGCGGCGACGGGGTTGGCGGCGGACCTGAAGTGGCCGAATGACTTGATGATTGGCGGGAAGAAAGTGGGCGGGATTTTGACGGAGATGCATGCGGAGCCGTCGCAGGTGCGGTTTGTGATTGTGGGGATCGGGTTGAACGTGAATCAGGAGAAATTTCCTGGGGAGTTGGGAACGACGGCGAGTTCGCTGCGCATCGAGACGGGCAAGCAGGTTTCGCGATTGGAATTGCTGGTGCGGTTGCTGCGGGAATTCGAGAACGACTACAATCGATTTTTGCGAGAAGGGCCAACGGCGGTGACGGGGAAATTCGAGGCGGTTTCGAGTTATGCGCGCGGGAAGAGAGTGAGAGTGACCAGCGGGACGGAGAGTTTTGCGGGGGTTACGGCGGGATTGGGGCCGGAGGGATTGTTGATGGTGAAGCGGGACGATGGCGCGGTGGTGACGGTGATTTCGGGCGACGTGGCGGAGGGGCGGTAGATGCTGCTGACGATTGATGTGGGGAATACGAATACGGTGCTGGGGGTTTTTCGTGGAGAAGAGTTGATCGCGAATTGGCGGTTGACGACGGCGCGGCAGCAGACGATTGATGAGTACGGCGTGTTGACGCGGAATTTGTTTACGCTGGCGGGGCTGGACCGCGACGCGATTGGCGGCGTAATTATCAGTTCGGTGGTGCCGCCGGTAAATTGGACCCTGGCGGAAATGTCGCGGATTTATTTTGGACAGAAGGCGCTGTTCGTGGAAGCGGGCGTGAAAACGGGGATGGCGGTACTGGTGGATAATCCGCTGGAAGTGGGCGCGGACCGGATTGTGAATGGAGTGGCGGCGTTCGCGAAGCATGGCGGGCCGTGCATCGTTGTGGATTTTGGGACGGCGATTACGTTTGATGCGATTTCGGCGCGCGGGGAATATTTAGGCGGAGTGATTGCGCCGGGGCTGGGGATTGCGTCGGAAGCGCTGTTTGCGCGGGCGGCGCGGTTGCCGCGCGTGGAAATCAAGGACCCGGGAAAAGTGATTGGGACGAACACCGTGACGCACATGCAGGCGGGTCTTTATTACGGCGCGGTGGACATGGTGGACGGGATGTTGACGCGGATGAAGGCGGAGCTGAGCGGGGATGTGAAAGTGGTGGCCACGGGCGGGCAGGCGAGGTTGGTGGCGAAGGGTTCGAAGCTGATTCAGGATACGGATGAGTTTTTGACGTTGACGGGATTACGGATTATTTGGGAGAAGAATCAGCCTGCAGAAGCGAGTAAAGGGATAGCGGCGAAGAAAGTTCAGAAATAGTTTGGGGCGCGGGAACGTGGTGGGCTTCCGTTTTTCGAGCGCGATGCAATTTGATGCGCGACATCGTGTCGGCAAATCACATGGATAGTTGGAATTACTTCAATTACTTCACGGAAATTGAAAATTATTTTTGGAAGAAGCGCGGGGCGCATCTGCTGGTGTCGCCGCTGGACTGGGCGATCATGGAGACGTGGCAGAAGGCGGGAGTGCCGCTGGACGCGGTGTTGAAAGGGATCGATTCGGCGTTTGACAGTTATCAGCGGTCGCGGCGCGGGGCGGGCAAGCCGCTGAAGAGTCTGGCGTATTGCACGGACGCTGTGCTGGAAGCGGCGCAAGAACAGTTGGAGGCTGCGGCGGGGAGCGCACCGAAGAATGGCAAGGCGGCGAACGAGCCGTTTTCGCGGGAGGAGTTGCGAGTCTATCTTGCGAAGAATGCCGCGCAAATTGGCAGCGTCGCGAATGGCACGGATTCAGCGAAAGACAAGTTCCCCGAGCGATTGCGGGAAATTGCCAAGTCACTGTGCGGCGTCATCCCACTGCTCGATATCCTCGGAGCGCTTGACTTGGAAGATTTGGAGAGGCGGCTGACGATTTTGGACGATAAGTTGCACGCGTTGTTGGTGAGTGTTGTGAGCGAAGAGACTATGTTGAAAATCCGGCGCGAGATGGACGGGCAGCTTGCGGCTTACCGGCGCAAGATGAAGGCAGAGCAGATTGCGCTGGTCGAAAAACAATATCTGCAGAAGCGGCTGCTGGAGGAATTCCGGCTGCCGCGGCTGAGTTTGTACTACTTTTCCTAACGCACGCTTTCCGGAAGCATTACCTTTTCTTTCCACGCGAAACATCGCAGAATGGAACCTATAAAGATGGCTGACGAGTTACGATTATCGATTGAGAAGCTGGTGTATGGCGGCGACGGGCTGGCGCACGCCGATGGGAATACTGTTTTTGTGCCGTTTGTGCTGCCGGGAGAAGAGGTGCGAGCGGCGGAGAAATCGAGGAAGAAAAAAGTGGTGTGGGCGAAGTTGCTGGAAGTGACGACGGCGGCGAAGGAGCGCGTTGCGGCGCCATGCCCTCATTTTCAGAAGTGCGGAGGGTGCCACTACCAGCACATTTCTGCGAGCGAGCAAGTCAGGCTGAAGAAAGACATTTTGCGGGAGACCTTGTCGCGGTTAGGCGGAATTTCGTGGAGCGGGGAGATTCAGGAGCACACGGCGGAACCTTACGGTTACCGGAATCGCGCGCAATGGGCAGTGAAGAGCGGAATGCCGCGGGCGCTGGGGTATTTTTTGCCGGAGAGTTCGTTCACCGTGCCAATTGACGAGTGCCACGTGCTTTCGCCGCGACTGGCGGAGACGTTTGGAAAATTGCAGGAGATGGCTAGGTCGGGGCGTTTGCCCGAAGGAATTCTTGAGATCGAGGCGTTTGCGGATTCGGCGGACGAGAAGATTGCTTTGAACGTGGCGTTCGAACGATTTCCGAAGCCTGCGGCGGAACTTGCCGGCGTGCTGCGCGAAGCGATTCCGCAGATCGATAGTCTGCTGCTGTTGGATCAGAAGAAAGATAAGTTCGAGTTGACGGGGCCGGGATATTTGATTCATGAGGCGGGCGGGTTCAAATTTCGCGTGAGCCATTTGTCCTTTTTTCAGGTGAACCGCTTTTTGATTGCGGATTTGCTGAAGACGGTGACGGCCGGGGCGAAGGGCAAAATGGCGTTGGATATGTATGCGGGCGTGGGATTTTTTACGATGCCGCTGGCGAGGGCGTTCGAACGAGTTGTATGCGTGGATGCGAACCTTGCGGCGACGCGCGACCTTTATGCGAACGCGGAAGCGGCGGGCGTTTCGGTGACGACGCACAATGAACATGCGGAAGATTTTCTGAAGAAAACGAAGGAGAAGCCGGAGTTCGTGGTGCTGGATCCGCCGCGATCGGGATTGGGAGCGGAGACGGCGGCGAAACTCGCAGAGCTTGGAGCGGCGGAGATTGTTTATCTGTCTTGTGATCCATCGACTCTGGCGAGGGATCTGGCCGTTCTGACTGGCTCGACGCGAAAGCCGAAAGAAATTGCGGCGCCGAACGTGCGGTATGAAGTGACAGAGATGCACCTGTTCGATTTGTTTCCTCAAACGTATCACATCGAAACGTTGGTGAGGTTGCGAAGAGTGCCATGAGATTGCCGGCCGTTGCGATCGCCGCGGTGTTTGGTTGCGGCGCTGTGCTCGGCCAGGCTGAGTGGTTTGCGCAACGAGCTTCCTCGCACACTTTTTTGGCGGCCGGTTTAACTTCGGCCGGACTCCTTATTTGCGCTGGAATCATTTTGACCCGATTCGGGCGCCTCTTCCCTGCTGCGAGTGTTTCCGTTCTGAGCTGGATGATTTTGGGGATTTTGGGCGCGGGCATCGCTAACCAGCCGGGGCCCGGGGACTACGTGTTGTCGTTGGTAGACGCGGGGCGATTGGATTTGAAGACGCCTTTGCGTTGGCACGGGCACCTGCGCGACGAACCCGCACGATTGCCGTGGGGCTACGGGTACGAGATTGAATTGACGGGAGTGGAGTATCAGGGATCGTTCGAACATGTGCGCGGCGGATTGCGGTTGAGCTTTTCGGAAAGTCAGGAGCACGCCGCCGCGCCAGATGTTCATGCGGGAGATGAAATTGTAGTCGCGACAGAGGCGAAGCGGCCGCAGATTTTCAGGGACGATGGGGCGTTCGATCGACGCGCTTATTTGGAGCAGCAGAACATCGATCTGGTTGCTACGCTGCGCGCGCCGAAACTGATGGAGCGGACGGCGGCGGCGCGGACGATTGCGGCAATACTTCTGGCGCGCGCGCGGCGCCGATTGCGCGATGAGATTGACACGCTTTTCGAGAGCAAGCCTGAAGTTGGCGGGGCGTTGCGCGCGATGCTCTTGGGCGACAGGAGCTTTGTGGACCGCGCGGAGTCCACTGATTTTCAAAAGACTGGCGTGTTCCACGTGTTGGTCGTGGCGGGGCTGCACGTCGGGGCGATCGCAGTGTTTCTGTTTTGGATTGGCCGCGCGCTAAAGCTCACGCCTTTCTGGACGGCTCTGACCACGCTCACTGTTCTACTTGCTTACGTTGCCGTTGTGGAGCAGAGGCCGCCAGTGATTCGCGCCGCTTTGATGACAGCCATCGTGGTGCTGGGCGGACTGTTTTTTCGACGGCTGGATTTATTGAACTCCGCGGGAATGGCGGCGCTCATTCTGCTGGCCGTGAAACCTCTGGCCGTTCGCGATCCGAGTTTCCAACTGACATTTCTGGCGATCGGATGTATTGCGGGGTTGGCTGCGCCGTGGCTGGAGAAAACGGTTCAACCCTACGTAAAGGCGCTGCGTGGCTGGCGTGACGTTACGCGTGATGCCGGGCACGAACCACGCGCGGCGCAATTTCGCATTGATCTGCGCGCAGCGGCCCGTTGGATTTCGTCGCGACTGCCTGCGCGTTTGGGGAACCCATCAGGCGGTGCGCTGGCGCGAGGGATCGCGGTTTCGCTTCGCGTGTGGGAATTGCTAGTGATCACTCTGGCTTTGCAGGTCGGGATGCTGCCTTTAATGGCGCGAGACTTTCATCGCGTTACGTTGAGCGCGCCTTTGGTCAACCTGGCAGCGGTTCCTGTGACGGGGATTGTTGTGCCGCTGGGATTCCTAACGCTTGCTAGCGGGCTGATTTTACCTTCCTTAGGCAAACTTCTGGCGATGCCGCTCTCTTGGGTGACGATGCTGCTTTTGCATGTGGTGCGCTGGTTCGCGCACTTTCCGGAATGGAGCTACCGCATTCCGGGGCCGCCAACGTGGTTGGTCATTGTCTTTCTGGCAAGTGGCGCGTTTCTGGCGCTAACGGCGCGCATGTCGTTCTCTTGGCGGGGATGGGCTTCCCGTTGTGGTGCTGGAATATTGGCGCTCAGCGCTCTCACCATTGCGACATTTCCATTTGCGCCGCGATGGGCAGCGGGAAAGCTGGAACTGACTGTTTTAGATGTGGGACAAGGGGATTCGCTGTTTGTCGTATCGCCGCACGGAAGAACGATGCTCATCGATGGAGGGGGAGCATTCGGCGGATATTCTCAGCGCGAGGCGCACAACGGGATTGATCCGGGAGAGGAAGCTGTCTCTCCCTATTTGTGGTCGCGAGGTTTTCAGAAATTGGATGTACTGGCGCTGACGCACGCGCATCAGGATCACATCGGAGGACTGACGGCGATTCTGGAGAACTTCCGCGTAGGGACATTGTGGATTGGACGGGAAGTTGAGTCGACTGCTTTGGCAAATCTGGAAAGGCTGGCGCGCGAAAGAAAGATTCTCGTTTTACACGAAGTCCGTGGAAACGCGTTTGCATGGGACGGGGTCGAAACGCAATTTCTTTGGCCGGAGAGCGCGCCTCAAGAAATTGGTCTTTCGCCAAAGAACAACGATTCTCTGGTAATGCAACTGAAATACGGTGAGCGCACTTTTATGCTTCCCGGAGACGCGGAGAAACAAGCGGAGAGCGCGATTCTGGATGAAAACAGCGAAACAGCGCTTCGCGCGGATGTCTTGAAAGTTGGTCATCACGGAAGCAAGAATTCCACAATGCCTAAATTTCTGGCAGCCGTACGACCGAGCGTCGCGGTGATAAGCGCGGGAGAAGACAATCCCTACGGGCACCCCAACGGGGAGTTGTTAGAACGGCTCGAAACCGCCGGCGTGCGAATACTACGAACCGATCGCGACGGAGCAGTACACATCTTGACGGATGGGGAGAGACTCGAAATCAGCTGCTTTGTCGCGTGCTCGGACACAACGGGGAAAGCGGCTTCAGCGCAATCGAAGCCACCATATCAACAGAAGCAAACCGAGCAGTAGCAGGAATCCCACGGCCGCCTGATATTCGTGATTCTTTTTGTACTGCGCGAACGAAAACGCGCCAGCCCCGGCAAAAGGCAGCCTAGCGGGCGTGAGCCGCGGAAAGAACAAAGGGACGGTGCGGGCGTATTCTTCAAACGCAGCCCCGTGATGTGCGCGAAGCTCCGTCTCTTCACGACGCATGACAAATGAGTAGAACAGGGCAAAGTACGCGCACAAAATGGCCGCTGAGATCACGGAGTGCGCGGCAACGCTCGCCGCAATCGTGAGAACGGCGCTGCCAAAATAGAGCGGATTGCGTGTGTAGGCGTAGGGCCCCGTCACAGTCAAAACTTCCTGTTTGTGCAGATGGCCCGCAGCGCGAGCGCGAATGAGCAATCCGAGCAACCCAAGGGGCGCCCCCCAAAGAATGCTGCGCGGAGTCGGGCGAGCAAACCATAAAACGAGAATCGCGAGCGGATAGCTGAGGCGGACGCGCCAGCGGGCAAAAAAAGCGCTGGCGGAACTCAAGCAACGACTCCGAGGCGGGTGCGAACGGCGCGGAAAACTTCGGGAACCTGAATATGCAGCATGGATGAGTGGGTTTGGTGGTCGCGGTGGTGGGTGGTAACAACGTTCGGTGCACGCAAAACGATGTCCTCTGTCCTGTAGGGACCGTTGCGCGCAGGATCGGTGGGCCCAAAAAGCGCGACGGCCGGAGTGCCCAGCGCAATCGCAAGGTGCAGCGGTCCGGTATCGCCACCGACAATACACGCCGCGTTGCGTAAGAGAGCCATCAGAGGCCCGAGAGGCCCATTGTAAGGCACCGGGTCGGCATCGCCACTGCATTCGCGGACGGCAAGCGCGAGATCGTCTTCAACAGGGCCGTAATTGACGACACAACGGAGGCCAAGAGAGTTTCGAATCAGCAAGCAGAGTTGACCAAAGCGCTCGGGCGGCCAACATTTGGAACGCCAACCGCCGCCGGGGCTTAAAACGACGTAGCGATCCAATCCGAGCTTCTGCAGATAATCGCGGATGCCGCAGTCGTCCACTTGGGGAGCCTGTAACGTAAAAAGCGCGACTGGATTGCGCGCTCCCGCACGCAAGGACAATTCTCCATTTTGATCGGCTACGTGGATCGCAGTGGAGTGAACTTTGTCGGTATACAAGAGAGGAACGCCAAACTCGCGAATTGTTTCCGAGGAGAAGCCGATTCTGCGCTTGATACCGCCGAAAAAAGGAAGCGCGGCTGATTTCCAAAGGCCCTGATAGTCGATCGAGGCATCCCAGTGAGCGCTTCGTAGGTCAGCGATTGTTTTTCGAAGCGAAGGAATAGACCGAGTTTCGGTTGTATCGACGCGCGAGGCCAGGCCGCTGCTTTCCACGAGAAGCTTCCAGCGCGGATGAGTGAGCCAGACAATTTCGGCGTTCGGGAAAGTCTCGCGCAAGCCAGCAACAGCCGGAAAAGTGTGCACGATATCGCCGAGAGAACCGAGGCGGACAACCAAAAAGCGCGGCTCAGACATACGGAGCCTTGCGAACGGATTCGAGAAGTTCGCGTGTCGAATGATCCTTTGGGTCACCGACGATGGCGACTTTGATGCCGAGGCGAGCGGCTGTGGCTCGCTCGGGCACGGTTTCTGCCGTGTAGTCGGTTCCTTTGGCGTGAACGTCCGGGCGCAGGTCTTCGAGCAAGGACTCGACGCTCGGTTCGCTGAACAGCACGACGTAATCAACGGCACGAAGCGCGGCGACGAGAAGCGCACGCGCGTTTTCATCAAGAATGGGACGGCCGGGGCCTTTTAACGCACAGACGCTGGAGTCCGCGTTCACACCGACAACCAGGACATCGCCTTCGCGACGCGCGCCCTCAAGATAACGAACATGGCCGACGTGAAGCGTATCGAAACAACCGTTGGCAAAGACGATGCGCTGCGCGCGGTTTTTGTGCTCCGTCAGTTTGCCGCGAAGCCATTCACGCTTGACGATTTTGGAAGCAGAGCGGCGCATAGGTCAGGAGGCGGCTCCGCCTGCCTGCCGGCGAATAGCGGAGAGAAGTTCATCGCGAGTGACGGTCGCGGTGCCGCGCTTCATTACGACAAGACCACCAGCAATGTTGGCGATGTGAGCGGCTTCGAGAGGAGAGGCCCCGCAGGCGAGGGCAACCGTATATGCAGCAAGGACCGTATCACCTGCGCCGGTAACATCGACAGCCTGGTCGCTGCCATAGACGGAGATTTGTGTCTGGAGGTTTCCAGGCTCGAAGAGCGCCATGCCATGACGCCCGCGAGTGACAAGCAGGGCTCTCAATTTCATTTCGGCGAGCGTCGCCGCGCCACAGCGGGTCAGTTCAGAAAGATTCTGCCCGATAGACACATGGTGGAGAGCTTCCAGTTCGGCTTCGTTAGGTGTAGCCGATGTGATGCCAGTCTTCGCGTAAGCGTGAAGATTGTGGCGCGCATCGAGCGTGACGGGTCTTGCGCTCTTTTGCGCCGAAAGCGCCTGACGGACAATAGCGGGCGCGGCGACTCCAAATCCATAATCGGAAACGGCCAGGGCGTCCGCGGAGCGAAGTTTAGCCTGCAACTTGGCCTGAAGTTTGCGGTGCACGGCCTCGGGCAGGGGAGAGTGCGGCTCGCGGTCCACGCGCAGAACTTGCTGGCCAACGGTGTGCGCCCACCCGGCAAGGATGCGAGTTTTGGTAGGAGTCGTCCAACCTGTGACGCGAAGAATCCCAGAAACGTCTACATGTTTGCTACGGAAATACGCGATCAAGGCGTCTCCGGCCGAATCATTGCCAACCGCGCTGATAGGAAACACATGCGCGCCGAGAGCCGCAAAATTATTCGCGGCATTGGCTCCGCCTCCCGGAACCAGATGAGTCTCGCGATGGCGAAGGATCAGTACCGGAGCTTCGCGCGAAACTCGAGAAATTTCGCCAAACTGAAATTCGTCGGCAACAAAATCGCCGAAAAGAACGATGCGCTTCGAGGAAAATTGTTCGACATAATCCGCGAGCGCGAGGAGATCGACGGACGACGACAGCACGTTTTTCTTGGGTGCGCGCTTCATTTCGTTGGCCTCAAAATCCAGTGAACCGCATCGGCAAGGTCAGCCGCGACGAAATCCGGTTGATACTGCCACTTCGAGGCATTCCAGAGATATTCGCCTTCGCCGTAACCAGTGCGTACCAGGATACTTCTCGCGCCGGCGCGGCGAGCAACCTCTACGTCACCATGGCGATCGCCAACGACAAAAGAGCGTTGCAAGTCGATAGCGTGTTCGTGAGCCGCGCGGTCCAGCATACCCGTCTTTGGCTTGCGGCAGTCGCAGCCGTCCGCCGATGTGTGCGGGCAGTAGCATACGGCGTCGAGATGGGCGCCGGCGGCTTCGAGTTGCTGCGTCATAAGTTCGTGGACCGTATGGACAAGCGAGACCGGGAAATAGCCACGGCCGACGCCGGACTGATTCGTAATCACAATTACCGGCATCTGGGCTTCGTTGAGGCGGCGAATCGCATCCGCAACGTGCGGCAAGATACGAAATCGGCTAACGTGATTCAAGTAGCCGACTTCTTCGGCGATGGTGCCGTCGCGATCGAGAAAAACGGCGGGGCGGAGAGTACCGGTTTCAGGCAGGGCGCACCTCCATCGAAGAGATCCAGTGTCGCGCGGCGGCTTCGACGGCGTCCGGAGTCACGCGCGTCATGCATCGGTGATCCGAGGGGCAGCGGCGCAGAAAACAAGGGCTGCAATAAGGCTTTTCCTGAACGATGCTGCATCGCGGCGTGACAGGAGCGGTACCAAAGGGATCCGTGGGCCCAAAGACAGCGACAACGGGCAGACCAACAGCCGCGGCGACGTGCATGGCGCCAGAGTCGTTGCCGATGAAAAGGTGGCACTGAGATAGGAGCGCTGGTAATTCGTCGATGGGCGTCTTTCCAGTGAGATCGATCGGGGGACGATGCATTCCGGTTGCGATGGCCGAGGAGACAGGCTCCTCCGCGCGCGTTCCGAAAAGAATAATGTCGACGGCTGAAAGCGCTTGAAGACGATTGGCGAGATCCGCAAATCGATCGGGCGGCCAGCATTTTGCTGAACCATAGGAAGCGCCTGCCCCGATGGCGATTCGCAAGCTGTCGGGTTGGACACCATTCGAACGAAGAAACTGCGCTGCGCGTTTGCGATTCTCTTGAGGAACATCGAGGCCGATGAAGGTTTCGTTTGGCAAGGAATCGAGCCAGCTGGCGCGGCGAAGTAATTCCAGATAGTAGTACTGCTCATGGGCGGGGATTTCACCGGGCTTGGGGACCGGCACGGCCTTCGTTAAGAGAAGACTGCGGGCATCGCGCGCGTAGCCGATGCGCTCCGGAATTCCTGCACGCCAGGCAAACCAAGCGGATTCGAAAGCGTTTTGAAGAAGAAGAGCTTTGTCGAATTTCTGTTCGCGGATTTCGCTGACCATGTCGCGTTTGTAATCCACTAGCATCATGTTGTCGCAGACTTGCTGGTTCTTGTAAATGAAGGCGACATAGGGCCTGGCGAGAATTGATATTTCTGCTTCCGGGAAGCGCGCTCGAACGGCCCGCAGCGCGGGCAACGCCATGATGGCATCGCCGACCCAATTCGTGGCGCGAATGAGGATTTTCACGCAGGCGCTCCATGCGGCGACTCAAGCTTTCGTTTCAATATGGCAAGGAATTCGCTCTCCGCGGTGAGCACGAAATCGATTACGGCGACGTAGATGGGGATCGCCGGAGCGTCTATTCCTTTCAGGTTTTCCGCATCTTTCTCCGTGGTCACGAATGCGATGGCGCCAGCCCTTTGAGAGGCCTTCACCAGACGCAGA
The DNA here is from genome assembly GCA_963718785.1 of uncultured Acidobacteriota bacterium. GTDB lineage: Bacteria > Acidobacteriota > Terriglobia > Acidiferrales > UBA7541 > Acidiferrum. Next base: position 911,911 of record CAVQZW010000003.1, read on the forward strand.
AGGTCCGCCGGCGTGTACCGATGATGATCCCGGAAAATGCTTTCTCCTGCGACGGGAACATTCCAGCGGTTCAAATCATCAAAGAATGCCTGAGGATTGCCGATGCCACAGAATGCGAAAAAGGGGCCATGGCCAATCTCGGTGGAAAGCCTTGCGTCGGCGGCTCCTGCATGACGACGAAAACCCAGCAACCGTGTCTCAGCGTAGAAGATAGAGAATTCACCTTCGCCCAATTCCGGGGGCGCAGACTTGCGCGTCACAACCAGGATGTCAGCGCGGCGGCCAGCGGACACAGGTTCACGCAAAATGCCCGAGGGCAGCAACGACTGCTCTTTAAGTTTGAGAGAACCATCGAGCATCAAAATATCGAGATCGCGCGCGAGGAATAGGTGCTGGAAGCCGTCATCGAGAAGAAAAACATCGACGGATTGCTTCTGTTCGATGCGGTGGCCTTCGGTAAAACGATCTTTGCCGACGCCAAACGCAACCCGGCCTTGCAGGCGATGCTTCATCAGCTCGATTTCGTCGCTCGTGCCGCCAGAGCCGCGATAGCCGCGGCTTAAGATCGCGACGCTCTTCCCTTCCGCGAGAAATTTCTCCGCGAGCCACAAGACCATGGGCGTTTTGCCGGTGCCGCCGACCGTCAAGTTGCCAACGCTAATCACCTTGCCACGCAGACGCTTCTGTTTGAGCCAGCCTCGCGCGTAAAACACTGCACGTACTCGGACGTAACCGCCGTACACTGCGGAGAGCGGCCAGAGCACTACTCGCAGCAGCAGCGGGAGCTTCATCCCTTCTCTCGGCCCGCGACTTCGAGGCGCTTGGCGATCTCCGCAATGGCACGATCGGTGGCGCCGCGGCTGCTCTCGACCAGATTGCGCGCGGCCGCACCCATCCGCGATGCCCGCCCGGGGTCGCGCATGAACTCAATCCAGGCAACGCCAGCGTCCTCCGGACTTTCCACTTGAACAGCGGCCTCGGCGGCTGTGAAGCGCTGCGCAATCTCCGCAAAATTTTCCATCGACGGTCCGAACACGGGCACTTTTCCGAACGCGGCAGGCTCCAGAATGTTGTGTCCGCCGCTCTCCACAAGGGAACCGCCAACGAAAGCGCCATCGGCCACGCGATAGAGCGACGCAAGCTCCCCGATGCTATCGAGCAAAATGACAGTCACATCATCAGGAATGGAAAATTCAGCTAGTTTGGCGCCGTTTTGCGAAGGCCCTGGAACTGGGATTTGCGAACGGCGAATAAATTTGCGATGGGAATCGTCGATGAACTCGGCTGCAGAATCAAAGCATTCCGGCTTGCGAGGCGCCAAAACCAAGAGCGCGTTGCGAAATTCTCCCTGGAGTGTCCCGAAGGCAATCAAGGCCAGCGGTTCTTCCGTCGCAACGACGCTGCCTGCAACGATGATGGGCGAACGCCCACGACGCTGCGCTTCGGCGGCAAGCCATTGCGAGATCGGCGTGTCCGCGGGAAGTTCCAAGTCATATTTCAGATTGCCGCTGACCTGAACGAGGTCAGCCGGAGCGCCAAGCGCACGAATCCGCTCCGCATCCTTTTCGCCCTGCATAAGAAAAGCTGAGGCATTCGCAAGCGCGCTGCGGAGAAACGGCCGAAGAAAAAAACCAAAAACGCCGAGATACCTTTGATAGCGGGCGAACGAACGATCCGAAATGCGTCCGCTCACGAAAACGACAGGCACATCGCAGCGCCGCGCTTCGCGAAGAAAGTTGGGCCAAATTTCCGTCTCGAGAACGATGACAATCGACGGCCGTACCGCGCGCAAGGCCGCTCGAACGCAAAACGCCCAATCCAACGGAAAATAGAAAATCGCATCGGCAAAGGGCATGCGTTCCCGAGCTAGTGCCTGACCGGTCAAGGTAGTCGTGGAGATGACGAGCGGTCGATCCGGGTAGGCCTGCTTCAATCGCCGAGCAAGGGTTACGCCAGAGAGTGCCTCGCCGACGGAAACAGCATGAATCCAGATAGCGCCAGCTCGCTTTTCAGGCAATTCGCTCAGCGTGGGGAACAAGAAGCCAAGCCTCTGGCCAAGATTGGAAAAATATTTTCCATGGCGCAGTCCCTGCACCAGCCAGTAAGGTGTGAGCAGCAGGGCGGCAAGCCCCATCAACAGGCTATAAATGAAATACACTAAACGTGGCTCCGGTCTCTCGTCCGCACCGCCGCGAGCGGGCTCGCGTAGCGCGGGCAACCCTGCACTTCCCCCAGGAATCGAAGGCGTCGAGATGAGAAAGGACTATTATAACCCGATGCGAAACCTAGCCATTATAGTTCCCTTTCTAGCCGCGTCACTTTTTTCTGCTGGCCCAGCAGGCCAGCAGCCGCAAGCTACCATGAAGGGGGCGGCTCTCGAATCGCACGAAGGCGTGACGATCTCGGCGCAACCGTGGACGGATGCGGCCAGTTATAAAGCGAAATTTCCCAAGAAATCGCCGCTCGCCTCGGGCGTCGTAGCGATCGACACCATCTTTCGCAATGATTCCGACGAAAGCATGAAAGTAGACCTTGACCAAATCCGTTTGAATGTCACGGTATCTGAGGATAACCGGCAAGCTCTGCCCTCCCTGACCGCCGACGACGTGGCCGACGTTTCCACCGAGTCCAAGAAAAAAGATCCCACGGAAACACGCAGGTCGCCCATTCCGATACCGAAGGGACCAAAAACGGGACGCGACAAACATTGGATAGAAATGCAAAAAGCTGCCGCCGAGGCTGCGGTAGGCAGCAGCATCGTGGCACCGCATCACTCCGTTCAAGGACTTCTCTATTTCGACCTGCAGGGACAGCTCGACCTGCTCAACACCGCGCATCTCTACATCCCCGATGTCCGCGCCCTGGAGAAGAATCATCCGCTTGTGTACTTCGAGATAGACCTGAGCCGACAAACCGGAAACTGAACTCCGCACTATTTTTGCCGAACATTCTTCGTGAATGCTGGAGAAAATTCCCGTAATTTGCGCGCCTTCGCTCCGTCGGCTACCATCACAAGGCATCACATCTTTGACCACTGCAGGTAAATGTTGAATCTCCTCGACGAACTAAATCCAGAGCAGCGCCTTGCTGCGGAAACCGTAGAAGGGCCGGTGTTGATCCTCGCCGGAGCCGGGACGGGCAAGACGCGCGCCATCACCTTCCGTATGGCCAATTTGATTTCCAAGAAGGTGCCGGCCGAATCGATCCTTGCGGTGACGTTCACCAACAAAGCCGCGGAGGAAATGCGCTCGCGCGTTTCCGACCTGCTCCTGCGCGCGGGTGTGCCTCCCGCTCAGCCCTGGCTCTCGACGTTTCATTCGCTGTGCGCGCGACTGCTTCGGCGGGAAGCGCCCAGCGCAGGTCTTCCGCGTGATTTCGCGATTTACGATGACGACGACCAGCTCGCCGCCGTGAAACTCGCCATGGCCAAACTGGCAATCGATGACGACAGCCTTACGCCGCGAAATATCCTCAGCAGCATCAGCTACGCGAAAAATCACGGGAAGACGCCAGAGATGATGCGAGGCGAGGCTATTGGACAGGACGGCCGGCGCACTGCCGATGTGTTTGCCGCGTATGAAAAGCTGCTGCACCAAAGCAATGCGCTCGATTTCGACGATCTGCTCCTGCGCACGGTAAGGCTGCTTCGCGAAGTGACGCCTGTGCGCGAAAAATGGCAGACTCGTTTTCAGTACCTCCACGTCGACGAATATCAGGACACCAACCGCGTGCAATATGAGCTACTGCGCCTGCTCACCGGGGCGCACCAAAATTTGTGTGTTGTCGGCGATGAAGACCAGTCTATCTATCGCTGGCGCGGCGCGGACGTTTCGATCTTGCTGAGCTTTTCGCGGGACTTTCCTGGCGCCCGCGTCGTAAAGCTTGAACGCAACTACCGTTCGACACAAAACATTCTGGATGCGGCAGGCGCAGTGGTTGCGAACAACCCGGAGCGCCTTGGCAAGTCCTTGAGCGCGACGAAGGGCGCGGGCGCAAATCTTCGCTATTTTGAAGCACGCGATGCTCACGCCGAGGCTGAATTCATCGCCGGCGAACTCGAACGCATATTGAACGATGACTCCGCACAAACTTGCGCGGTCGAGTACCGCACGAATTCTCAATCGCGAGCCTTTGAAGAAGTCTTCCGGCGCCGCGGGCTGCGCTACAAACTGGTCGGGGGCTTCAGCTTCTATAGCCGCGCAGAGGTGAAAGATGCGCTGGCCTACGTGCGCCTGGCCATGCATCCCGAAGATGACATTTCGCTTCTGCGCGTAATGAATGTCCCGCCGCGCGGGATAGGTAAGACCACTGTCGATTCCCTGAGAGAAACGGCGCATATCGATGGAACCCCTCTTTGGGCCGCCATTGAGAAATTCATCTCCGGAGCAGCCGCTGGTCGCGCCGTAACGCCTTTGCGATCGTTTCAGGAACTCATCGCTAAATTGCAAGAATCCTTGGCGAGCAAAGAACCTGCCGACTTTCTGCGCGCCGTCCTGGAAGAGAGCGGCTACATGGACATGCTCAAGGACCGCAACACTCCCGAGGACGTTGCGCGCATGGAAAACCTCGAAGAGCTGACGCGCGCCGTTGCCGAAAGCATGGAGGCAGGTGAAGAGTTCACGGACTTTTTGGATGCGGCCGCTCTCGTAAGCGACGCCGATTCGTTCGAAGGCAAACCCGGCGTGACGCTGATTACCCTTCACAGTACGAAAGGGCTGGAGTTCGATCACGTTTTCTTGACAGGCTTGGAAGAAGGCATCTGCCCGCATGGCCGCTCGTTAAACGAAGAAAAAGGAATCGAAGAGGAAAGGCGCCTCGTTTACGTCGGCATGACGCGTGCACGCACATCCTTGACACTGACCCGCGCCGTCTATCGCCGGATTTTCGGTAACGAACAACAGTTGCGCGCGTCCCTGCCCTCGCGTTTCCTTGCAGAAATCCCCTGTGAACTGGTGGAAACGGTTCGCGGTTCGATGGCCGAAATCGGCGAGAAACGTCGTTACGAGCCCGATCCAGAGTATTCGTACTCGGCGGACGAATTTTTACGCCGCGTCCGTGGCAAACAGGAACACGCGGTGTCCGTCCCGAAACCCGCCCGCGCCACAAGCTCGTTTGGCAGGCCAGCCATAAAACGCGGTGCCAATGCAGACCCCATGCTTGGGCGAAAAGTGCGCCACCCTAGCTATGGCGTCGGCACCGTCGTGGGCGTGGAAGGCGACGAAGAAGATCGCCGCGTCTCTGTAAGCTTCCCTGGCCGCGGAACAAAAAAGTTCATCGAGCGCTATGCGCAGCTCGAGCCGGCCTGAGCCTGTTCCTAATTCCCTTCGGCAGAGAGGAGTCATCATGAACGTCTCCCTGGTACTTCCCATCAATTCACTCTCACTCAAATTGTTGCGCCGATTTGCGGTGGGCCTGCTGGCGTTCGCCACCATTCTCGCCCCGGCCGTTTCCCTCACTGCGAACGCCTCTCCCAAGGAGTCAACTCTTGAATCCCTCGCCAAACTCCGCGAAGCCTGGGTTCAAGACCTTCGCACCAAGCAACTCGAACCCATCCTGAAGTTCTATGCCGCAGACGCCGCCTTCCTGCAACCCACTGGCGAACGCCTGACCGGTTCCGCGGCACTGCGCACTCTATTCCAAACCATTATGGCGAGCTTCAATAGCGACCTTACCCTCCACAGTCAAAATCTCGAAACCTCGGGCAACCTCGCCTACGACAGCGGCGACTATGAGGAAAGTCTAACGAACATCGCCAGCGGCGCTAAAATCACCTCCAAAGGCAGCTACATCATCATCTACAAGCGCCAGTCAGGCGGCAGCTGGCAAATCGTTCAGCACGTCTGGACCGGCACGCCGCCACCCGGCACGTGAGCCGCCTCTCACGATCTCGCGGGCTGTGTGAGCCGGTGGCTTTCCCTGACAGGCGATGCGGCAACAGATCCAGTTCGAACTTCAAGCAGCGTTGGTTGCGAAACGCGGCATCTCAAGGTACATTGAGCCGGTCAATCTTCCCTGAACGGCGTAACTCGTAATTCCTGGCCTCCGGCTTGCCCGGACGCGACCGGAGACATAGTGGGATCAGCACTCTTCCATCGTAAGGGCATCGACCAGTTGCTTTCGGACTGTGAAAATGCCGAAGTCCGATTAAAAAAATCCCTTGGATGGCTCAGTCTCACGTCCCTCGGCATTGGGGCAGTCATCGGTTCCGGCATTTTCACCATTGTTGGTACCGCCATCGCAGGTCAAAAGCTGCAGGTCTCTTCGATCTTGAACGCACCTCTTCTGCAGTATTTGATCACTCATCAATCCTCGTTTGGCAGGCCAGGTGCCGGCCCCGCCATCGCCATTTCCTTTGTTCTGGTGGCCATTGCCTGCGGGTTTGCGTCGGTTTGCTATGCTGAATTGGCCGCCATGATTCCTATCGCGGGCAGCGCGTACACCTACACGTATGCCACCATGGGCGAGCTCATCGCCTGGATTATCGGCTGGGACCTGATTCTCGAATACGCCGTCAGCAACATGGCTGTTAGCGTCGGCTTTTCCGCCCACATGGTGGACTTGCTCGATTGGTTCGGCGTTCATCCAAATCCGCGCTGGATCGTTCCGGCTTATTTGCCAAGCGGCCTCTCCGACTTACAGGGCAACTCTCTCTACGCGCCAGGCTGGCATTTCGGTTTCAACTGGCCCGCATTCATCATCGTCATGCTGCTTACGGTGATCCTGGTCCGCGGCATTCGCGAATCCGCCGAAACCAACAACATCATGGTGTTGATCAAGATCATTGCCATCTTGGCTTTCATCACCTTCGCGTCGAAGTTCATCCACCCCGCCAACTGGCATCCTTTCTCGCCAAACGGATGGCCCGGCATTCTTACCGGCGGTTCCATCGTTTTCTTTACCTACATCGGCTTCGATTCCGTTTCCACCGCAGCGGAAGAATGTAAACATCCGCAGCGCGATGTACCCATCGGCATTATCGCTACTCTGGTTATCTGCACGCTTCTTTACATCGGGGTTGTCGTCGTTCTTACGGGGCTTGTCCGCTGGGACACGCTGGTCGACGATGCGGCCCCCGTCGTAAACACCCTCAAGAAACTTCACATCTCCAGCCTGCGCCTTGTTGTTCTCATTGGCGCCCTGATGGGAATGATCTCTTCACTATTGGTTTTCCAAATTGGCCAGGCGCGCGTCTGGTTCGCCATGTCTCGCGACGGTCTTTTCCCTAAAATCTTCAGCCGCGTTCACCGTAAATACCTAACACCCGATTTTTCCACGTGGGTCGCGGGCTTCGCCGTGGGAGTTCCCGCCGGGCTCCTCGATATTGGCACGCTCGGCGACCTCGCCAATATTGGCACTCTCTTTGCATTCGCTCTCGTCGCTGCCGGCGTCCTTATCCTTCGCTATCGTGAGCCGGATCGCCCGCGGGCGTTCCGAGCGCCCGGAGGTCCGATCGCTCCTGTTCTGACCATCGCTACCTGCTTGCTTCTGATGGCGGGATTGCCCATCATGAATTGGCTTCGATTCTTTGGCTGGTTGCTAATCGGCATGGTTATTTATTATTTTTATGGACGGAAACACAGCACGCTCCGGGCAGCAAACGCAAAATAGAGGAATTGAAGATGCGGTTGAGATTCACAAGTGGAGTTTGGCTTCGAGTCGCCTTTTTCCTCGTCCTCCTGACGGCCCTCGCGGCACTCCCCTATCGCGCCGCGGCCTGGGGCCGCAACGCTCACAAACTGGTTGTCAACCAAGCTATCGACACTCTGCCGCAGGATATTCGTGGTTTCTTTGAATCCTACCGTGGAATTCTTCTCCAACACGTTCTTGATCCGTTGGACGCAGTTGCCAAGACTCCCGCTGAGAAGCGCAACGATCATCTCTATCTCGACAAGTACGGACGCTTCCCTTTCGATGCCCTTCCGCGTAATTACAAAGCGGCCCTCGACAAATACGGAAAATCCAAGCTACAAGCCAACGGTGTGCTGCCTTGGGAAATTGGCGTCTACAGCCAAAAGTTGACCGAAGACATGAAAACCGGCCGCTGGGACGAAGCCAAGCTGGACGCAGCGATCCTTGCGAACTATGTCGCTGATGCGCATGACCCCTTTAGCACGACGGAAAATTTTGACGGAAAGCTGACCGCGCAAGCAGGCGTCAACGAACGCTTCGGAACGACTCTGATCGACCGTTACTCCTCCTTCTTTCCCATGCGCCCCAACGACGCTGCGTACATCAACGACCCAACAGATCACGCCTTCGAGGTCTGTCTAGGCTCGCACAGTTGGATCGAAACGATTCTCGTGGCGGATCGCAACGCCTACATCGCTGGAAAGTCCTATTCCTATAACGACGAATACTACGATCGCTTCTACAATCAAGCAGCCGCAATTCTAATCCGCCAACTTTCCGAAGCATCCACCGATGTCGGCTCCTACTGGCTGACAGCTTGGATTAACGCAGGTCGGCCGCAGTTGCCCCATTGATGCGCCTCGGATGAATTCGTCAATCCTCCCTGCCAGCATTGCTTCCCTCCCCAAGGCAGAATTGCATCTTCATCTCGAGGGTTCGATTCAACCCGCAACGGTGTGCGCCCTTACGGCGCAGCACAACATTCTGCTGACGGAAGACGAAGTTTGTCGCCGCTACACTTATCGCGACTTCAGCGGCTTCATCGACGCTTTCAAGTGGGTCACTTCGTTTCTTCGGGAGCCTCGTGACTACGCGCTCATCGCGCGCGACCTGTGCGAGCATTTATTGACCCAAGGCGTGGTCTATGCCGAGGTCACGCTGTCCATCGGCGTGATGCTGCTTCGCAAACAAAAGCCAGAATCCAATTTTGGAGCCATTCTGCTGGCGTCAGAGCCTTTCGAAAAACGGGGTCTTCGCGTTAACTGGATTTTTGATGCCGCACGTCAGTTCGGACCTGAGGCGGCCATGGAAGTCGTGGAAGCCGCAAAGCACTGCCAATCCAAGAGAATTGTGGCCTACGGTATTGGCGGCGATGAAATGAGCGTGGCCACGGAAGAATTTCGTTCCGTATACGAACAGGCGGCGAACATTGGACTGCATCTTCTGATGCACGCAGGAGAAGTCGGTGGTCCAGAGAAAATCCGCGAAGCCATCGAACTGTTGCACATTGAGCGCGTCGGTCACGGCATCGCCGCGGCTCAGGATCCCGCCCTCATGGACTTGCTCGTCGATCGCCGGATTCCCCTGGAAGTTTGCCCGCAAAGCAACATCCGCACCGGAGCACTGGCAAAACTGTTGCGAACACCTGAAGCGCAGATCGAGCAGCATCCGCTGCCACAACTCTGGCGGCATGGCATTCCCGTCGTCCTTTCCACCGACGATCCCGCGATGTTTCACACCACCCTGCTCGCCGAGTACGAAAACGCGGCAAAGATGGGTCTGGGCGAAGTCGAACTCGCCCAACTGGTGAATGAGAGTTTCGAGCATGCCTTCCTCTCCGAAAGCGAGAAACTAACCCTCAGAAAAGCACGTCATTCTTAACCACGCTCGACGCGGTCACCCCAACCGATCGCTCTCCCGGCAACTCCCTCGCCCCCCAGCAATGTTATACTTAGCCCATGAAAGCACACGTTTGGGTGATGCCGAAGCGCACGGTACTTGATCCCCAGGGACAAACCATTCAGCACGCGCTCTCCGGATTGGGTTACGCCTCCGTCAAAGACGTTCGCCAGGGTAAGTTCTTCGTCCTGAATGTCGAAGGCTTGACCCGCGACGAAGCGCTGAAACAGGTCGAGCACATCTCCAAAGAAGTGCTCACCAACCCGGTGATCGAAGAATCCCGCTTCGAAATTGTCGAGTAAGCGCGGCGCTCGATGATACCTAGCCGCAACTCCGCTAAGCTGGCGGCTGCTTTCCCGCGGTTGCTTGCGTTGGCCTCGGCTATACTTCTCTCTTCACTCGTGGTCTTCGGATGTAAAACCCACTCCCACACTTCCGACTCCCGCCTCCAAAAAATCGATGAAATGCTGAACTCTCAGCTTCCGCAAGGGACCCCGAGGCCCCGCGTCGAGTACTTTCTTAACTCGCGTGGCTACCAACTCGAGGATTCCCAGGACAAAGCCGCCCTGGTAGCCGTCGTCCGCCATATAGATACCGAGACGCTCATTCCCGCCACCGCCCGTGTCACTTTCCATTTCGATTCGAATGAGAAGCTCCTCTCTTACGACCTTCAGCCTGCTCCAGACGCCCCTCTGCGCCCTTAACACCAGCATTGACACGATTCGCCACATCCTCGTCAGGAAGCCCATAGCTCATCACAAGTCCATGCTAGTCTAACTAAACTGCATTCCTAGGAGATCCCGCACATGTGCGGAATTGTCGGTTACATCGGACCTAAGAAGGTCGTGCCTGTCATCATCGAGGGCCTGCGAAAACTCGAATATCGCGGTTATGATTCCGCGGGCATCGCCGTCGTCACCAAAGACGGCAAGCTGGAAATCCGCCGCGCTCCAGGGAAACTCCGCAATCTTGAAGAAGTTATTCTGAAATCGCCCATCGAAGGCACCTACGGCATCGGCCACACCCGCTGGGCCACCCATGGCCGCCCCACCGAGGAAAACGCGCACCCGCACCGCGACTGCACCGGCGAAATCGTCGTCGTCCATAACGGCATCATCGAAAATTATCTGGAACTCAAAGAACAGCTCCAGCGCGAAGGTCACAAATTCGTCACCGAAACCGACACGGAAGTCGTCGCTCATCTCGTCGAGAAAAACTCGAAAGACGGCGCGCCATTGGAAGACGCCGTTCGTAAATCTCTCAAGGAATTGCGCGGCATCTACTCCCTCGTTTTCCTTTCGGCTCGCGATCCCCACAAAATCGTCGCGGCTCGCATCGGTCCGCCTTCGGTGATTGGCCTCGGTGACGGCGAATTTTTCGTCGCCAGCGACATACCCGCTCTTCTCGAACACACGCGCCAAATTTTCTTCCTCGCCGATGGCGATATCGCCGTCCTCACACAAAAGGGTGTCCGCGTCATGGATCACGACGGCCGCTCCGTCGATCGCCCTGCCCACCACGTCGCGTGGGACCCCATCATGGCCGAAAAGGGCGGCTACAAGCATTTCATGCAAAAGGAAATCTTCGAGCAGCCGCGCGCGGTCCGCGACACTCTGCTCGGCCGCATCTCGCAAGACACCGGAAAAGTCTTCCTCGACGAGATGCAAATCTCCGAACAGCAATTCCGTGAGTTCCAGCAAGTGCGCATCGTCGCCTGCGGAACAAGCTGGCACTCCGCCCTCGCCGGAAAATTCATGATTGAGCGCCTCGCGCGCCTGCAAGTCGAAGTCGATTACGGCAGCGAATTCCGCTATCGCGACCCCATCCTCGATTCCAAGACGCTGACCGTTTGCATCAGCCAGTCCGGCGAAACTGCGGACACGTTGGCCGCGCAGCGCGAAGCGAAAATCAAAGGCTCGCCCACTCTCGCCATCTGCAACGTCATGGGTTCGATGATCACACGCGAAGCCGCCGGCACCGTCATCACGCACGCCGGCCCCGAAATCGGCGTGGCGTCCACAAAAGCGTTCACCGCGCAACTCGCCGCGCTTCTGCTCTTGGCTTCCTACCTCGGACAAATTCGCGGAAAACTGGCCCCAGCTGACGCGGTAAAATTGATGCAGGAATTCACGCGCATTCCTCACAAGATGGAGACGATTTTGCAGGCGGATGAGTCCGGCTTCTACGAAAACCTCGCCCGCCAATTCTTCCGCTACACCGACTTTCTTTACCTCGGCCGCGGCATTCACTATCCGATCGCTCTCGAAGGTGCTCTCAAGCTCAAAGAGATTTCCTACATTCACGCCGAAGGCTATCCCGCTGGCGAAATGAAGCACGGCCCCAATGCTCTCATCGACGAAAATTTGCCCGTCGTCGTTTTGGCAACCCGCGACGACTCCGACCCGGAATCCGTCACCCGTTACGAGAAAAGCGTCTCCAATATCAAAGAAGTGAAAGCCCGCGACGGCATCGTCATCTCCATCGCCACTGAAAAAGACCATCTCGCCCGTGAAGCGTCCGACCACATCATAGAGCTTCCCCCCGCGCCAGAGATTCTCGCGCCGCTGCTGGAAATCATCCCTTTGCAACTCCTCGCCTATCACATCGCCGTCCGACGCGGTTGCGACGTCGATCAGCCGCGCAACCTTGCGAAATCCGTGACAGTCGAATAGCCGATCATTTCCGCCATCGGCGCTTCGCTCTAAACTCCCCCGCGACGACTCACGGCCGATAGGCCCACGCTCCTTTTTCCGCTAAAATGAAGCTATGCGCCGCCTCTTCCGGGTCTGCTTGGGATTCTCGATCTTCGCCCCGCTTCTCTTCTCCCTTTCCGCACTAGCCCAAACGCCCGCGCCTGCTACCGCCGTTCTCCACGAAATCCGCACGGCGGGCTTGAAGACCTTCACCGAAGCCCAGATCATCGCGCTCGCTCAACTCGAAAAAGGCTCTCAAGTCGGCAAGCCAGACTTGCAGGCCGCCGCAGACGGCCTGCTCCAAACTGGGCTTTTCGCCAAGGTCAACTACACCTTCCAAACGCGCGGCGAGGGCCTCACCGTTACCTTCCAGCTCGAAGAAGCCCCGCGCGTCCCCATCTACTTCGATAACATTCCCTGGTTCGCCGACAGCGAACTAGCCGACGCCATCCGCAAAAAGCTCCCGTTCTTTGACAACACACTTCCCGAGGCCGGCGCGGTGGTCGACCAGGTAAGCGACACGCTGAAAGATTTGCTCGCCTCACGCCAGTTAAATGTCACTGTCGAACACGAACTGCTCGCTAATCCTCTAGGCGAAGGCAACGTTCAAGCCTTTCGCGTCGAAGGCGCCGCCTTCTACATCGCCAGCGTTGAGTTCGGCGATCCGTCGCTCGCTTCTTCCCACCTCGTTCAGCAACAGCTTAGCGAGGTCCAGGGCAAACCCTTTTCACGCATGACCATCGATCTTTTTCTCTCCGAACAATTACGCCCCTACTACCTTCAACAAGGCTATCTTCGCGCCAAGCTCGGCCCTCCCGAAGTTCGTCTCACTGGCAATCCCAATCAAAAACTCCCCGACCAAATTCCCGTCTTTGTCCCCATCGCCACTGGCGCGATTTATCACTTCAAGGGAGCGCAGTGGTCCGGAAACTCTGTTTTATCCTCCATCACACTTTCTAATGAGCTCGGTATAAAGCCTGGCGACGTCGCCAACGGAATGCAGATCGAAGCTGGCTGGGACAGCGCCCGCGAGGAATACGGCCAGCGCGGCTACCTCGACGTAAAGATCGACTCTGTCGCCTCCTATGACGACCAGACGCACACCGTCTCCTATGCCGTTTCTGTGTCCGAAGGAGTGCAATACCACTTCAACAGCCTGGTTGTGACAGGCCTTTCGGTCGCCGGTGAGGGGCGCGTCCACCAGATGTGGCCGACAGAAACCGGCGCCGTGTTTGACAAAGCTCTATTCGAAAAGCTTCTGACGAAGTTGCAATCCCATCCGGCAGATGTTTTCGGCGAATTGCCCGTGCACTACGACACGGTCGGCCATTGGCTGCGCACCGACCCCGACAAACACACGGTGGACGTCCTCCTCGATTTCAAATAGCCGGAAGTTTTTGCGTCTTGCGCAAACGTAATCAAACTCGCGTTAAGGTATACTCTCCAAAGAAATGAATACTCTTGTACGCATTCAAGCCACGGAACAGGCGCAACTCTCGCCCGGCGAAAAAGAGTTGCTGCTGCAAAAGCAGTTGGCCGAATTCCCTTCCATGATCATCGCCCTCTCCGGCGGTGCCGACTCTGCCTACCTCGCGTGGGCCGCGCACCGTGCGATCGGTGAACGCTCCCTGTCGGTCACCGCGCTCTCGCCTAGCTATTCCGCGCATGACCGCTCCGTCGTCGAAGACTTCGTCCGCCGACTCGGCGTGCGCCACGAATTCATCGAAACGCACGAAATGGAAAATCCCAAGTACCGCGCTAACGCCGCGGACCGCTGTTATTTCTGCAAGGATGAGTTGTTCAACGTGCTTGATGTTATGGCACAAGAGCGCGGATTTGCTGCCATCGCCTACGGCGTCAACGCCGACGACACTTTGGATTTCCGCCCGGGCCACCGCGCCGCCGCGGAGCATCGCGTCCTCGCCCCTCTTCTCGACGCTGGTCTGCACAAAACCGAAATTCGCGCGCTCTCCCAGCGCGCTGGTTTGCCCACCTGGGACCGCCCCGCCTCCGCCTGCCTGGCCTCTCGTCTCCCTTACGGCACCGAAGTGACTCCCGAACGCCTCGCTCTCATCGAGCGTGGCGAAGCCGCTCTCCGCGATCTAGGCTTCCGTCAATTTCGCGTTCGCCTCCACGATATGCTCGCGCGTGTGGAAATCGCCCCGGAAGAAATGCCTCGCGCCATGTCGCCTGAGATGGCCGCCTCCATAGCTTCACGTCTGAAAACGGCAGGTTTTAGCTATGTCGCGCTGGACCTGCAAGGCTACCGGCAGGGTTCCCTCAACGAGACCCTCACTCCGTAGGCCACCCAGTGGGGCATCGTGCAGCGGAACATTTTCCCCTGTTTTTCCGTATCATTTGTTAGGAAAGGGCAGCGCGCTTCGCGTTGGCTCTGGAGGAAGCATGAGGATGAAACCACAACATAGGTGGGCCCCAGCTATCATGCTGCTTGTCAGCGCGGCGTTGCTTGCCGGCTGCCAGATGGGCCCCTCCGTTTCCGGCAGCTTTGACCGTTCCCTCGATGTCTCCGGCCCCATCCGCCTCGAACTCAGCAATGTCTCCGGCGATGTCTCCATCCTCGGCAGCGCCGACGGCAAAGTCCACGTGCACGGTGACGTCCGCGTCTCGGGATTCGGTTTCGGCAATCCGCAAAGCCGCCTGAACAACATCCTCTCTAACCCTCCCGTCGAACTCAAAGGCGACACTCTCCGCGTCGGCAAAGACGCCTCACGCTTGCACAATGTCTCTATCAGCTATTCCGTCGAAGTTCCCCGGGATACCGAAGTCAATTCGTCGAGCGTCTCCGGCTCGCAGCTCGTTCGCAACGTCCGCGGCCCCGTACAGGCATCGTCCGTTTCCGGAACCGTTCGCGGCAAGGACATCGGCCGCGAGGTCCGGCTTACCTCCACCAGCGGAAGCATTGACGCCGAAAATTGTGGCGATGATGTGCGCGCCACCAGCGTTTCCGGAACCGTGACTGTCCTTAGCGCCAAAGGCGATGTTCTTGCCCACTCCGTCTCGGGCGATGTTCATGTGCAGAATCCTGGCGGCCGCGTCGATACCGACACTTCTAGTGGATCAGTGGATGTTCGCGACGCGAACGGCGACGTCAAAGCACACGCTACCGCTGGACGTGTCACCATCCAAGGCAATCCGGCGGGCAACAGCTATTGGGATTTGAAAACTGTCTCCGGCTCCGTCGATATCGCGGTGCCTTCTAGCGCCAGTTTTCATCTTTCCGCTGGCGCCGTGACCGGTCAGATCCGCGCGCAAATTCCCATCATGATTGAAGAGCAGGGCAAGCATTCGCTGCGCGCCCGTATGGGGGACGGCGGCGCACGCGTCGAAATTCATACCGTCTCAGGCGGTATCGAGGTAAACGGCGCAAGTTAACTGGTCATCCCGCCGCCGGCCCATCCTAGCCCACCGCCGACTTCTGTAGGGGCGGGGCTTGCCCTGGGCTTGCCCCGCCTTCTTGCTCCGCCCTCTTGTTTCGCGTTCCGGCCCTAATCCCTTTGCCCTTCGGCAATTCTTTCGTAAACAGATTAGAATCCTAGCTGATGAACAGCATGCGGATACTTCCCTCCTCGACCCTTGCGCTTCTTGCGCTCATCCCATTTAGTCTCCCGGCCTATTCTTATGCTCTCCAGCAAAAGGAAAATCAGACCGCGCCCCAACAATCCCCCAAATCCGACGCCCTACAACAAACTCCCACCACCAAGCCCTTGTCAGAAACCACGCAGTTGCAAATGGCCATCGATCGCGCCGGCAACGACCGCGCCGCCTTGGTCCGCAACCTTGAAGAATTCCTCAAGGATTACCCCGAGTCCCGCCAGCGTCCGCAAATTTATCGCGCCCTCGTCGAAGCCAGTCTCCAGCTTCGCGATTCCGCTCGCGCTGCCGACTATGCCGAGCGTATCGTCGCCCTTACTCCCGATGATATGTCAATGACCATGCTCGCGATTCAACTCCTGGAACGAAACGGCGACGAGCCTGCCCTGCGCCGCTCTCTCAACTATTCCACACGCGTCTTGGACTACATAAACCGCTCCTCGGCGACGGAAAAATCTCCCAAGATATCCAAAGAAGAATGGGAAACCGAACAGAAACGCGACAAGACCAACATCCTCTCCATCCGGGGCCGGCTCTCTTTTAAACTCCGTGATTACTCCGCAGCCGAAAAGGACTTTCAAGCAAGCATGGCCATCGCGCCATCCGCTCAGGCCGCCGCAAAGCTCGGCGAAATCGCAGAGCTAAAAAAAGATTCGCCTATGGCCATCAAGGAATATGCCCGTGCCTTTGCGCTCGCGGACGCTTCGGGTGGCGCAACCAATCGCCGCGAAATTCGCCAGAAACTCGGCAACGTCTGGCGGCTCGCGCATGGTTCCGATCAAGGCCTCGGCGAATACCTCTTGCAAGCCTACGACGACACCGTTGCCTCTCTCGACGCTCCGAAGCCAAAACGAAACGCCAACGCCAAAGAGCCCTACGATTTCACCTTGCGTAAAGCGCAAGACGGCTCGCCCTATCCGCTCGCGGAACAAAAAGGCAAAATTCTTGTCCTTAATTTTTGGGCCACCTGGTGCGGCCCGTGCCGCGAGCTGGAACCTCACTTCGAACACGTCGCCGCTCAATTCCAGGGCATTGCCGACATCGTCTTTCTTGCCGTCAATTGCGATGAGGACGAAACTCTTGTCCCGCCCTACTTACAGGAAGAAAAACCACACACGCCGGTAGTCTTCGCGGATGGGCTGGACACGCTCCTCGCGGTCCGCTCCTTCCCAACGGTCGTCATTCTTGATCGCACCGGGAAGATAGCCTATCGAACGGATGGATTTGACCCAGACGGTGTGGAAGCGGAACTGAGCAATGCGGTCCGCCACGCGCTAGCGGCACAAAAGTAGGCTTGGAAAACTTGGCTCAAGGCGCTAAATCGGCGCTGTAGTTCCCTATAAATTCCTCGAAATCGTCGATCTCATCCATATCTTTACCCACAAACCGGATCGTGTGCGAATCGACGCGCTGCACAGACCGCAGGTAACTCAGCAACTCCGCCGGCGTGTAGTTCTTGAACGTAATCTCCAGCGTCACCGGAGTCTTGATCACGTACGGCTTGAAATCGTGCAGCCGGCTGAGCGCCGATTTCACTCCCGCATATATCTTGTCGCAGGAAGCTGCGGGAGTCAGCGTCTCCGCCGAGTGAAAACCAAGTGCCTTCTTCGTCTCAACGGTTTCGATAGCTCCTAACCTCGCTTTGATCTCTTCCGTGGCCGCATCATCGCCGGAAACGAATATCACCGGCACACCCTTCGCCCCTGCGTAGGCCGCGTTGTATTCTCCTTCGGTCACTGCACTGCCGTTCAACGTGACCCGCGCGTAATGCGCGCTCGAAAACGTGTGCGCGCGCACTCCCTTCGGATTCGTCGTCGACGCGTGATAGCCGATAAACATCGCCGCGTTAAAACTTGAATTCAGTCCAGCCATCATCCCACCATGCCGCGGCCACGCCCTCACGATCCACACGTCCTTCGGAAACTCCTCGATCAGCAAATTCTCGCCATTCCCGTGCGAGTCGCTCACCACAATCTCCCCGGCTCCAGCCTCCCTCGCCGCCCGTACCGCCGCCAGCGTCTCATTTGTCATGAAATGCCGAAATCGCTCATACTCAAATCCGCTCGGCCCCAACTGGTCCGCCGTCACCACCCCCGCCACGCCTTCCATGTCTACCGAGATGTACACCTTCAACTTTTTAGCAGAGTCCGCGGGAGCTTGCGCCAAAAGGTGCCGCGCCGTCACCGTGCCCAGTAAAAACATCGCTCCGATGAGCAGAAAGCCGGAAACAATCCGCAATTTAGGACGCGTCATGAAATACCTCGCATTTCGGTGAATTAGACCAGCTTTGATCTGGAACGCCAACTTACTTTTGACCCGCCGCGGAAGCCGAAGGAAAAGCCAGCGCCACTTCCCGCGCCGCAACAATCGTATTCACATGGATTCGAATCGTGTCCTCAACCCGTCGCGCATACCCTCCCGCCAAGGCCGTAGCCACAGGGATCCCCCGCTTTCGCGCCTCTTCAAACACGCGCCGGTCGCGCGTCTTCAATCCGTTCTTCGTAAGCATCAATCCACCAAGCTGGTCCTCGCAAAACGGGTCCGCCCCGCCAATATAAAAAAGCATCTCCGGCTGAAACTCATCCAGCGCCGCTTGCACCGCCGGAATCAACGCGCCCAAATACTCGTCATCATCGACGCGGTCCGCCATCTCCAAATCCACGTCCGAAGGCGGCTTGTAAGCCGGGTAATTATTCTCTTGGTGGATCGAAAGCGTAAAAACCGACTCGTCCTTCGCAAATATCGCCGCGGTACCATTCCCCTGATGCACATCCGTATCGACAACCATCGCCTTTCGAATCGCCCCGTCATGCTGCAGCCTTCGAATCGCCACCGCCACATCATGTATCGCGCAAAATCCCTCGCCATGTCCCGGATACGCATGATGAAATCCGCCGCCCAAATTGCATCCAAACCCATCCCGCAAAGCAGACTGCGCCGCCAAAATCGACCCGCCCGCGGCCAGCCAGCACGCCTCCACCGCCTCTCGCGAAAACGGAATCTCCAACTTCATGATCTCGCTCGCCGAAAGCGTGCCCGTTTTCAACTTATGCATCCACTCCGCCGTGTGCACACGCACCATATCCTCGTCAGCGGCCGGCTCCGGCGTCAGGAAATCTTCGCCAGTCGCGATGCCTTCTCGCACCAACGTCTCTGCAATCAAATGGAATTTCTGTGAAGGAAAAACGTGCTCGCCCAGATTTAAGTCGTAGCCTTTGTGGTAGACCAGTTTAAATGGAAGCATTTCCGTAGGGGCACGGCACGCCGTGCCCGTCTTCTCTTGCTACGCCTTGCCGGTTTTCTCTTGCCGCGCCGTGCCCGTTCTTTTGGCGCACGCCGTGCCCGTTTCCGTGTGTCCTAAACTCTAATTCTCCCGCTCCAAAATAAAATCCGGCAAAGTCATCAACGCCCGCGCATACTCCGAATCCCCGCGCCCTTCCAAACACGCCTTCGCTCGCCGCGCATATTCATGCGCCAAATTCCTCGCCCGCTCCAGCGCTCCTGAATCATGCACCAACGACACAATCGTCTCCGCCCGCACCGAATGAAACTCTTTCTCCTCCAACACCCGCGCCACCAACCCGCGCGCCTCGCGATGCCCGTTGTCCATCGCATAAATCAAAGGCAGCGTGACCTTTCCCTTCTTTCAAATCGCTCAACACAGGCTTGCCAAGCTGCTCCGCCGACGCCGTAAAATCCAATAGATCATCCACCAACTGAAACGCCAGTCCTGCATAGCTCCCGTAATCCGCCAGCGCTTCTTCCTCCACGCCTTCCAGCCCGCCCAGCACCGCGCCCAATCGCGCGCACCCGCTAAACAAGCACGCTGTCTTATACGTCGCCAGCCGCAGCGCATCCTCTTCCGTCACATCGATGCGCCCAATTTTCGCCAGCTGAATCAACTCGCCCTCGACCATTTTCTGCGTCAAATCAATCAGCACATCCAAAATCCGAAAATTTCTCTCCTCCAGCGCCATCTGAAACGACTGCATATACAGCCAGTCTCCCGCCAACACGCTCCGATGATTCCCCCATTTCGAATTCGCCGAAGGCCGCCCGCGCCGCGTATCCGCGCTGTCAATCACGTCATCATGAATCAGCGTCGCGCTGTGCAGCAGCTCGACAACCGCCGCCAACCGAATCGCTCCCTCGCTCCGCCGCCCCGTATATCCGTTGCAAAGCAGCAGCAACGCCGGCCGCATCCGCTTCCCTCCACCGCCGAGAAGATAACTTGTAATCTCCGCGACCGGTTCGAACGCGCCAGCGCTCTGTCGCGCAAGCTCCTCCTCAACCAACACCAAATCGTCTCGCACGAGATCGAAAATCTCTTTGGCAGTAAGCAGCGCGATAGCCTTCCTCCCCTGGCCTGCATTCATCTTTGGGACTCCGCAGCCGCGCTCATCGACGGCTGGGATAGGTGGAAAAATCGCCGGAAATTCCCTGCTGTCCTGGCGGCGAATTCTTCCGCGGCTAAGTCTCTCACACTAGCGAGTGTACGCGCTACTTCCGCAACGTACGCAGGTTCGTTGCGCTTTCCTCGGTAAGGCTGCGGCGCAAGATACGGCGCGTCCGTCTCAATCAAAATATTCTCAATCGGCAAAACTTTCGCAATGTCCCGCAAATTCTGCGTCTTCGGATAAGTCGAATTCCCCGCAAACGAAATCAAAAACCCCATGTCCATCGCGCGCGTCGCGTCTTCCAAAGTGCCGGTAAAACAATGCAAGATCCCGCCCAACCCCGTCGGCCGCCAAACTTCCGCAATCACCCGCAAACAATCCGCCCAAGCATCCCGGCAATGAATAATGATCGGCATCTTCGCCGCCGCAGCCAATTCCATTTGCTCGCGAAACACGCGCTCCTGTACATCCCGCGGCGAATGATCGTAAAAATAATCCAGCCCAATCTCGCCCCACGCAATCACCTTCGGATGCCGCGCCAGCCGCGCCAATTCATCCAAGTGCACCCGCGTCACATCCTTAGCCTCATGCGGATGAATCCCCACCGTCGTATAAATCCATTCATGCGCCTCCGCATACGGCATCGCCGCATCCAACTTGTGCGCCCCAGGCCCAGTCCCAATCGCCAGCAGCGTACTTACCCCCGCCGCCCGCGCCCGCTCGAGCATCTCCTCGCGATCCTCATCAAATCGCGCGTCATCCACATGAGCATGCGAATCAATCAATTCCATGAAATCATCCGAACTTCTCTAACCAATCTTTCTTCTTCGGAGCGAGCACTTAAGGAGTTCATTAAGGGCGTTTTCGTATTTGAATATATGGCTCAAGTGCCCAGGCTCTTGCGCGTAAAAGTGAGATCTGTCTTCTGAGGTCGCCGTTCCGTACCGGATTCCTGCCTGATAAGACTCCAAGCCCTGGAAATATACCCGCCGCTTGACGTCTTCTTCATCGAGGTTGAAGCCAACAAATACCAGCGTTTCCATGATAGGAAAAAGCCCGCCGCGGTCCGGTCCAGAAAACTGAATCGTGAAATAGACCTCACCTTCTTCCAGTTCATCGATTGAAAGAGGCTCAGCATATGACCTCAGAGCCCTTTCCTCGAAATGGAGAGGCTGCATAAAAACACTCCTTATTTCAATCTCGCCCCAATCTCCACATCCTCATCCGGAAATCCCGCGAGCACGGGTCGTCCTTCGGGGCCGACGGAGGCGGCAACAATCATGCCGTTAGATTCGACGCCACGGAGCTTTCGAGGCGCCAGATTCACCACCACCGCCACCTTCCGCCCAATCAGTTTCTCCGGCTCATAAAATTGCGCAATCCCCGCGCAAATCTGCCGAATCTCCGTCCCGATATCCACCGTCAACTTCAACAACTTGTCCGCGCCAACAATGCGTTCCGCCGTCTTGATCTGCCCCACGCGCATCTCGACTTTCGCGAAATCCTCAATCCCAATTTTCTCCGCCGCTGCCGGTGCCGCAGCAGCAGCCGGAGCCGCCCCCGAAGCCGCCGCTCCCGCTGCAGGCGCAGCCGCTGGTGTCCCCGCCGCAACCGGCGAAGGTGCATTCTGTGCTTCTTTTTCCATGGCTTCCATCCTCTCAATCGCTTCTGCTTTTTCAATTCGTGGAAACAGAGCCTGCGACTTTCCTAGCACCGTACCCGCCGCAATCTGTCCCCACCGCAATCCATCCAAATCCACCGCTCCAAGCGCCCCAGACTGTCCCAGCAGCGCCCAAACTTTCGCCGTACTCTCCGGCAAAACCGGATACGTCAGGACCGTCACTACGCGCAACACTTCCGCTGTCGTCCACAAAATCGCCGCCCGCCGCTTCTGATCTGCCTCGCTCTCGCCCAGTGACCACGGATGCTCGCTCGTCAAATATTTATCCGTCGCCGCAATCAAAGCCCAAATCGCTTCCAGCGCTCGCGAAAACCCCAGCTTCTCGTACTCTTCCAGCACATCGCCAATCGTCGCCTGCGCAATCTTCGCCAGCTCGTCATCCTGTGGCAACCGCTCCGTCGCCTTAGGAATCTTTCCTCCGCAATTTTTTTCGATCATCGCCGCCGTGCGGCTAGCCAAATTCCCCAACCCGTTCGCCAAATCGCTGTTGTAGCGCTGCACCAGCGCGTCATAACTAAAATTCCCGTCCTGCCCAAACACCGTCTCGCGCAGCAAATAGTACCGAAGCGCGTCCATCCCCAGCACATGCACAATCGGCCGCGGCCGCACCACATTCCCCAGCGACTTGCTCATCTTCGCGCTGTCCATCAACAACCACCCGTGCGCCCAAACTTGCTTCGGCAACGGCAATCCCGCCGCCATCAAGAACGCCGGCCAATACACCGCGTGAAACCGGATAATCTCCTTCCCCACCAAGTGCAAATCCGCCGGCCAATATCCCGCCTTCTCGTACTGCGGCCCGCCCACCGCCGTCAAATACGCAGTCAACGCATCAAACCACACGTAAAAAACGTGCGGCTCCTCGCCCGGCACAGGAATCCCCCAGCGCAGCGTCGTCCGCGTAATACTCACATCCCGCAGGCCGCCTTCCACAAAACTCAGCACTTCATTCCGCCGCGCCTCCGGCTGAATAAAGGTCGGGTTCTTCGCGTACAAATCCAATAGCGGCTTCTGAAACGCCGACAACTTGAAAAAATAATTCTCTTCGGTCACCGTCTCCGTCGGCCGCCCGCAATCCGGACAATTTTCTCCCGGCTTTACGTCCACATACGCATTGTCGTAAATGCAGTACTGCCCCGTGTAATGCCCGGGATAAACGTACCCATTCTCCTTGAACAATTTAAATAGCCATTGCACCGTATGCGCGTGTTTCAAATCCGTCGTGCGGACAAACTCGTCGCCCTGCACTCCCAGTTCATCCCAAAGCGCCTTCCACTGCGCCGCCATCTTCGCCACAAACTCCGACTCCGGAATCCCCGCCTTCTTCGCCGACCGCTCCACATTTACGCCGTGCTCGTCCGTCCCCGTCGTCATCACCACATCAAATCCGCGCATCCGCTTGTATCTTCGAATCGTGTCGCACACGATCGTCGAATACGTGTGCCCAATATGCGGCAGCCCGTTCGTGTAATAAATCGGCGTAGTCAAATAGTATTTAGGTTTTCCAGCAGCCATCTCACTCCGTTCTTTCCCGTTCTTTCCCGTTCTTGTTCCTTTCCCTTCTCTTTCTTCTATTCTTTCTTCTTTTCTTCTCTGTGTCCTCTGTGTCTCTGCGTTTAGTTCTCTTTCCTTTGCTTCCTTCTCTTCGTTATCTCTTCTCCTCGTAACTTCTCATCGCCGCAGCAATCACCCGCTGCAAAGGCACATCCTTCGCCGCCGCCAACTTCTTGCAATCCTCAAACTCCGGCGCCACATGCAAAATCCGCCCATTCACCCGCGAAACTTTAATCCGCACTTCTCCAAACTCCGTCCCCACGTTCACCCACTCCCGAGGCAAAACTCTCCGCTGCGCCCGATACGTCCTAACTCCAAACGTAGTCGTCTCCGCAAAAATCAAATCCATCAGATTCTGCGTATCCCCCGGCTTGCACAATACCGTCAAAAGAGTCCCCGGCCGGTTCTTCTTCATCTGCACCGGCGTCGTATACACATCCAGCGCCCCCACCCCCAGCGCCTTCTCCAAAAAATAACCATAAATCTGCGGGTTCATATCATCCAGGTTCGCCTCGATCACCGCAATCTCTTCATCGAGTCCAGTGGCACAGGCTTCAGCCTGTGCTCTTTCTTTTTCCTTCCCTACCCCAACCATCTCCCCTACCATAATCCTCAAAACATTCGGCTGCCCTTCCAGATCCGCCGTCCCCGCCCCATATCCAATCGCCGAAACGCTCATCCCCGGTTGCGGCCCAAACGCCTCGCAAAGAGTAGCCACAATCGCCGCCCCAGTAGGTGTCACCAGCTCTTTCTGCACGCCGTTGGAATAAGTAGGCCGCCCTTGCAACAAATTAGCCGTTGCCGGCGCAGGCACGGGCAAAACTCCATGCGCCATCTTCGCCGTCCCGCCGCCAACATTCAGTGCCGAACAAGCAAACTTCTCAATCCCCAATTCATGAAACCCGATGCACGCCCCCACAATATCCACTATCGCGTCCACCGCCCCAACTTCATGAAAATGAATCTTTTCCAGCGGCACGTCGTGAACCCGCGCCTCCGCCTCCCCCAACTTTCGGAAAATCGCTTCAGCCCGCTCCCTCACCCGCGGCGCCAACTCCGACTTCTCCAAAATCTCCAAAATCGCGCTCAGCGACCGGTGCTTCGAAGTATCCTCCGTCTTTACACGCACATACGTCGCCGCCATCCCATTCTTCCAAACCTTCTCCGCCGTCAATTCCCATCCCGCCACTTGCAATCCGCCCAATTCCGCTCGCAACTGCTCCACAGGCACGCCCGCATCCACGAGCGCCCCCAGCGTCATGTCCCCGCTAATCCCCGAAAAACAATCAAAATAAGCCAGTTTCATACAATGAACCGCCGCAGGAACCTCTGTTGGACATGTTCCGTTGGAGTCTTTCGATACTATCGGCGGTGTGGAGGCGTGTCAAACGCACGAGATCATGGTGCGAGAGGTTTTCTTTCAATGGCCGAAATACTTCCCGCCCGGCTTGGACGAATCCGCGGCCAAAATTTCCAGAGGCACACCACGCCTCCACACAACGCCAAGACGACACCTACAAAGAGTCCGAAGAGGTAGCCCTCCATATCGTCGGCGTCGCGAGCTGCAGGTCCATAACGCGCCCAAAGGTACCAACCCGCAAGCAACCCGCCCAAGCCTAGCAGGCTTGCCATGATCAGGGAAAAGAGGATAGCGGCAAGGCGTCTTACGTTCAGCTTCTGTGTCATCAGTTGACCCGCCTGGGACAAAGAGCAATGGATTCGCAGTTTGGTGGTGGTGGGTGAGGGTGCTGCCCCCTCCCGGCACGCTAATCTGGCGTTTACCAGAGTCGAAAATAACTACGCCGGTGCTTGGCTGGCTTGAGGATTCGGTAGTTCGATCCGATAACCCAGATTTCGGAGTTGCCGAATCATTCTCCACGTGCGCTGATATCTGGATCGTTTGGTGACTGCTGGGCCCCGTTCTTCGTAACGGGTTCCCTGATGGAGGATCAGCCAGATCAGACGACACTGTCGATGCGCAATGACCCCAATGGCTTGATTATGCCCGAGGCGCGGGACGCAACGGCGATAGATGATCTCGAAGATGCTTCCTTTGGCTTTTACGGCGGCGTTAGCAGTCTGATTGAGCAAGCGCCGCATGTGACGGTTGCCCTTCGGAGAGCGGTGACTGTAGTTCACGCCGGCGCTCTCTTCTTCGCCGGGGCAGGCACCGACCCACGAAGAGAGGCATTTCTCGGAGGGAAACGTCGCTGCGGCAGGACCGACTTCGGCAATGATCTGCTGCGCGGAGTCCACTGCGAAACCCGGAACCTCCGCTAGCCGCTCGACCGCATCCTGGTGCGGATGGAGCAAAGTGGCTAGCTCTTGATCCAGTTGACCGATCTGCTGCTCGAGGATTTGCAAGTGCTCCAGGGTCATTTTCAGGAGCCGTCGGTACACGGGCTTGAGCTCCGTGCACGCGCCGAGCGCATCACACAATTGTTCCGGTGTAGCGCGCAACCGCTCATGGGCTAAAGCGGCCAGAGCTGCGGGATTGGTTTCTCCGTCAGCCAGTGCCTTCAACATGCGTCTGGCACTGACGCCAAGCAGATCGGAGACCAGGCTGGACAACTTGATATGGGCCTCTTCCAGAAGTGCTTCCAGTTGGTTGTTTAACCGCACCACGTTGCGCCGCAACTGGTACTTCTTTCGCGTCACCGTTCGCCATAGACGCTGCTCCGTATCGGGCACAAAGCTCAGCGTCAATTCTCGGGCTACGAGTCGTTTCACCAGCCGCTCGGCATCGACGAAATCCCTCTTTCGCCCGCGCCGCCCGCGATTGGATAGCGCTTGCGCCAGATGCAACGTGCCGGACCTCCGCCTGGCTCCTTCCCGCTTCTCGCAGAGCGGCTTCCAATACCTTTCCAGTGTTTCCCATACGGGTTTCCAATATTGCGCCGTCGACTCCATGACTATTTCTTCGGCCTTTTGTTCGACGAGCCACGCAGCCAACGATCGCAGTTGTTCAGGGTTGCTGCTAAACATCCGTCGCTCAAATTGGTATTCGCTTTCGATTTCAACGTCGGACACAACTACAGCCAGCATCTTCTTGTGAACATCGATTCCCGCTATCCGGTACGACATAGACTCCTCCTGGCCGGGAGCGGAGAGCGTGCTGCGATTGCTTTAACCAGAGTCGCGGGCTATCGCCGCTCCCCAGGGGAAGACAACGACGCCCAATTATTCGCTCAAACACGCACGCTCCGGATCAGACAGATGGACGGTCTCGAAATCTCCACTGATAAACGCGACCTCGCCGCTCTGGGCCGTTGCGATCTTACCACTGAGTGATTTTCATAAGGTTTCGCGGGCCGAAGGCCCTAAAAGGACAGATGGGATGAGAAGGCCGGTCTCCAGCGGGATGCGATACGCTCCCAATGAAAGACGTGCTCAAGGCACAAAAGGAGACCGGCAATGAAGAAGACTAGCACTGTTCGCGTAAATGGAAAGATGATTTTCAAAGGACACCAGCTCACGATTGGTCTGGACCTCGGCGATCGCTGGTCGTGCTACTGCGTTTTGGATGAAGCGGGCGAAGTCCTTCTGGAACAGAAACTAGCGACGACACCGGAAGCGGTGAAGCAGACACTTGGGAGGATACCGCGAAGTCTCATCGCCCTGGAGACCGGAACACATTCCCCGTGGGTAAGCCGGCTGCTAAAGGAGCTGGGACACGAGGTGCTGGTGGCGCACGCGCAAAAAGTGCAATTGATCAGCAAGAGCAATCGAAAAGATGATCGACACGATGCGCGGACACTGGCACGGCTGGCAAGAATCGATCCTGAGCTGTTGGGGCCGGTGCGGCATCGCAGCGCGAAAGCACAAATTCATCTGACGGTGATCCGGGCACGAGCGGAATTGGTGAGTGCGCGAACCGCGCTGGTGAATGCAGCGCGAGGATTGGCGAAGTCTTATGGTGAACGGCTGCCGAAGTGTGGCACGGAGCAAGTGAGCCGGGAGCTGGCCGCGGAATTGAGCGCGGAGTTGCGCGAAGTTCTGGAACCGTTGCTGAAAGAGATTGAATCGTTGAACGAGCGCATCAAGGAATACGACGCGCGGATGGAGAAAATCGCTAGGGAGAGCTACCCGCAAGTCGTGCTGCTCAAACAGGTGAAGGGGGTAGGAACACAGATCGCGCTGACGTATGTCCTGACCCTGGACGATCCGCATCGGTTCGCGAAGAGTCGCGAGGTCGGCTGTTTTCTCGGGTTAAAACCTGGACGCAGGGACTCCGGAGAGAGCCAGCCGCAGATGCACATCAGCAAAGAAGGAGACCGCTATTTGAGAACGATGCTGGTGCAAGGGGCACACTACATCCTGGGGCCCTTTGGAGAAGATAGTGATCTGCGGCGATGGGGACTGCGACTTGCCGAGCGCGGAGGGAAAAATGCCAAGAAACGAGCGGTTGTTGCGGTGGCCAGAAAGTTGGCGGTACTGCTGCATCGGTTGTGGGTGAGTGGAGAGGTGTACGAACCACTGCGCAATAGCCACAAAGCGATGCGCGCTGCGGCCTAGTTGGCGATCGTCGTTGCTAGGCGATCCTGGCTCGAAATTCTCTAGGGAAAACAGGGAAAAACAGGAAGAAAGAAAAAGCGCATACAAGAAAGAAGAGAGAGGGTATCCAAACAGCCGAGCTCAACCGCCGAGATCAGGTGACTGCGACAGGTCCTGGACCCGTTTCCTTCGAAAGGGGGAACGAGGTCGATTACCAGGTAGCAGCACCTACTGAAACGAGTACACCCAACTTGCACCGAGCGATCATCGCTCAACAAAGAGTGCGGATGGAAGGGTGGCGACAGAAGCGGCTTGGCTCAAGGGTAGGAACTCACAGGGAGAAAGAGAAGAACAAAAAACATCCTTACAAGAAAGAAAGAGAAAACATACTTGACACTCACCGGCCTTCTCATGGAAGGGCTTATAAGGCCCCGCCGCACGGCTGGTGCTACCCACCCGTTGGCAGAGTCCTATTAAGGGATCGCGCTTCATAGGGAGCACAGCTTACCACGAAAATCTACCCGGATCAGACCCATACTAAGCTCTTTGCGGTCTTCTTTCGCCGCCAGCCTCACCTAACTCCTTTCCTTTCTGTTATATATAAAGTAATACTTGACATTTATTAATCTTCATGGTACTATTTCTTATGTCTCGCGTGGCTGGTCGCTCCAAAAACCGCCGCGCAATCTCCTCCTCATCGCACTGTTCCACACACCGCGCAGCATCTCCTTTTCTTTCTATCGTTTGCAAAGATGCGCGCACACACGAATCGCACCTAACCGTCCTGTTTTCATACGTTTCAGGACGATTTCTTGGATACCGGGGGTGGGTGGGCGCACCCATAACTCCGTCAATCCCGTCGTCACCTTTTGACCCAACTCCTCACGCCCCTTTATACTCTCCTCTCCATTCCTTCGAGGTTCCGTGTACCTGACACTTAAAAACCGCCTTCGCGACGCCCTAGTCCTCTACATTCGCAACCACTACTCCATCTCCATGGACGTCGTTCTCGATCGCCCTCCCAAAATTGAAATGGGCGAAGCCGCCTCTCCCGTCTGTTTCGAGCTAGCCAAGCGCCTCAAAAAAGCGCCGCGCATTATCGCGCAGGAAATCGCCAACAATCTCGGCAAGATTGAAGGCATCGCCCGCGTCGAAGTCGCCGGCGCCGGCTACCTCAACGCGTACTTCGACCGCGCCGCCTTCTGGTCCGATCTCTCGTTTACCCCGAGCTCCAAGGGGCCACTTCCTCAACAAAAAAAATCCGGAAAGGTCATTGTCGAACACACCAGCATCAACCCCAACAAAGCCGCCCACATCGGCCACGTCCGAAACGCCGTACTCGGCGACACCATGGCCCGCGTGTTGCGCCACGCTGGCCATCCTGTCCAAATTCAAAATTACATCGATAACACGGGCGTCCAGGTAGCCGACGTCGTCATCGGCTTTCTCGATATGGAGCGCCTCTCGCCCATCAGCGTAAAAATGGCGGCCATGGAACCGCGCTTCGATTACTACTGTTGGGATCTCTACGCAAAAGCGACGCACTTTCTTGAAGAAGACAAAGCCCGCGCACTCCAACTCCGTACGCGAACTCTGCGCGCTATCGAGGAAGACCGCGGCGAAGAAGCCGAAGTCGCCCAAGTCGTCGCCGACGCCATCGTCAGCCTCCACTTGAAAACCATGGCTCGCCTCGGAATTGCGTACGACCTCCTCGCTCGCGAAAGCGAAATCCTCCACCTCAAATTCTGGGACGCTGCATTTGAAAAACTGAAGGCGTCCGGGGCGATCGAATTGGCAACAACCGGCAAGATGGCCGGGTGTTGGATCCTCCCCTGGAAAGACGAAGTAAAGGAAGCAAAGGAGGTTGAGGACGTAAAGGAAAACACAAACCCTGCAACCAACGATCCGACTGGCTCTTCATCCTCTACCTCATCAACATCCTCTACCTCCTTAACCTCAAATTCCGACGACGACGAAAACACTCAAGACAAAATTATTGTCCGCTCCAACGGCACCGTAACCTACGTCGGCAAAGATATTGCTTATCAGCTCTGGAAGTTCGGCCTCCTCGGCAAAGATTTCAACTATCGCAAATGGCCAGGCGCTCCCGAAGGCGAAACCGTCTGGGCCACGACCACATTCAAGAACGATCCCACCGCCCCACATTTCGCCGAGCCCGCCATCGCGGTTTACAACGTCATCGATACGCGCCAATCCTATGTGCAAGACGTCGTCGCGGAGGCCCTGCGCCGCCTTGGCCACGCCGAAGCCGCCGACAAATCTATTCACCTGTCTTACGCCTTCGTCGTACTCACACCCCGTTGCGCCGCCGACCTCGGCTACGAGCTCACTCACGAAGAAGCTAAGCAGCCTTTCATTCAAGTGAGCGGCCGCAAAGGCTTCGGCGTCAAAGCCGACGACCTTATCGACAAGCTTGAAGCGGCCACCTTCGCCGAAGTTCACGAGCGCCACGCCGACATGGGCGATGGCTGGCAGAAACGCACCGCTCACGCCATCGCGGTCGGTGCGCTACGGTTCTTTCTCCTGAAGTTTACCCGCAACGCCATCATCGCTTTCGACTTCAAGGACGCATTGAGTTTTGAAGGCGAAACCGGCCCCTACTGCCAATACGCGGTAGTGCGCATCCGTGGCATCCGCCGCAAAGGCGTCGAAGCCGGCGCGACAAATGTTGCCATCACGCCGGAAACGGTAGCTTCGGTATTCAACGGCCCGGAAGGAAATGGCCTGTGGGAATTGCTTCTAGCCGCAAGCTCGCTCGACCTTGCTGTGAACGCCGCCATCGGCGCGCAAGAACCCGCTTTCGTCGCCAAGTACGCTTTTCACCTGGCCCAAGAATTCAACAATTTCTACCACAAGCACCACATCCTGACGGAACCCGACGAACAAAAACGCGCCTTATTGTTACGCTTAACGGAACTAGTAGAAGCTCGCCTGGTAGAAACGCTGGCGTTGTTAGGAATCGAAGCCCCAGAGAAAATGTAGGGGCACGATTCATCGTGCCCATTGTAGGGGCACGGCATGCCGTGCCCGTCTGACGAATTGTAAAGGCCCTTGTAGGGGCGCAGCATGCTGCGCCCCATTCGAGCAAGATCGAGACTCTAAGGAAGAAGCGTCAAAACTAATACGACATGACGAGGTGAACTAAAGTCCGCAGAGCCACGCCGGTCGGTCCCTTCGCCAGCCACGGCTTGGCATCGTCATTCCAGGCGGTGCCGGCGATATCGAGGTGAATCCATGGCGAATCCCCGGTGAATTCCTTGATGAACATCGCGCCAGTTATGGCGCCGCCGCCTTTGCCGCTGCCGATATTCTGAATATCGGCGACGGTGCCCTTGATGAATTCGCGATAGTCGTCATCGACGGGCATTTGCCACATTTTTTCGCCGGCGACTTTGGAGCTGGCAAGGAGTTTGTCGGTGAAGGCCTGATCGGAGCCGAAAACCCCAGCGTTGATGCTGGCGAGGGCAACGACGATGGCGCCGGTGAGAGTAGCGGCGTCGATGAGGTGGGTGGCGCCGAGCTGCTTCGCATAGTGAATGCCATCGGCGAGAATCAGGCGGCCTTCGGCGTCGGTGTTCAAGACTTCGATAGTCTTGCCCGACATGGCGGTTTGTATATCGCCGGGTTTTTGGGCAGTACCGCCAGGCATGTTTTCCGTAGACGGCACGACGCAGATGACTTTGACATTAGGCTTCAGAGTGGCGAGGGCGCGCATGACGCCGAGCATGGTGGCGCCGCCGGCCATGTCGTACTTCATTTTTTCCATGCCGTCGGCGGGCTTGATGGAAATGCCGCCGGTATCGAAGGTGACGGCTTTTCCAATGATGCCGATGACGGGCGCGCCCGGCTTGGGATTCGCGGGCGTGTAGGTGACGACAATAACGCGAGGCGGTTCGGGACCGCCTTGGGCAACGCTGAGCAGAGCGCCCATTTTCAGGTCGGTGATTTTTTTCTCGTCGAGAATTTCGACGGCTAGGCCGGCCTGTTTGGCCATGGCTTCGGCCTTCTCGCCGAGAATTCTGGGAGTGAGTTTGTTGGACGGCTCATTGATCAAATCGCGCGCCCAATTCTGGGATTCGGCGATGACGCGGCCGCGCGCCAAGCCCTTCTCAGCGGCAGCCCGGTCGGCATCGGAGTAGCCGGTAAGTAGGATAGTGTCGATGGATTTGTCGTTTTTCTTGTCGGTCTTGTATTTGTCGGCTTCGAAATTGGCGGCGAGAGAGCCTTCCGCGATGGTTTGCGCGGAATCTTCAGCGGGAGCGGTTTCGCGAACCAAAAAAGCGAATTGCTTTACAGAGCGCGCTTTCAAATAGCGCAGCGCAGCTCCGGCCATTTTCCGAAGAGTCGCGCTGCTGAATTGTTCGCGCTTCCCTGCTCCGACCAACAGCAGGCGCGCCGCTTTGAGTCCCGCAGGTGCGTGGATCAAGGTCATTTCCAGCGTCTTGCCGGTAAGTTCGCCGCTCTTCGCGAGATTGCGGAGCAAGCCGTTCGCTGACTGATCGATCTCCGCTATGCGTCCCTGAATGGGATCGGCTTCTTCGAAAACATAGGAAACGAGAGCTTCCGTTTCCAGTGCTGCGTACGGCTTTGGTTCCACTGTGATTTGCATTTTTCTTTAACGCCTCCGGTTGTTGTACATAGCTTTTTCGGTTTCCCTGCGAGCTTCCTTGTCGCGTTCGTCCTGGCGGCGGTCCCAGGATTTCTTGCCTTGAGCCAGGGCGATTTCGACCTTAGCGAGGCCATTGCGAAAGTAAATGCGCAGAGGAATGACGGTCAAGCCTTTGGATTGGGTACGGCCTGAAAGCTTGTAAATTTCGTTCTTGTGGAGCAAGAGTTTGCGCGAGCCAAGAGGCTCGTGGTTCCAGGGGCCGCCGGGCAAGTACTGTGCAATGTGCGCGTTAACGAGCCAGGCGCCAGTCGGCTTGAAGTCGACATAGGCGTCACGGATATTCGCTTTTCCTTCGCGCAAAGCTTTCACTTCGGTGCCGTGAAGGACGAGGCCGGCTTCGACGCGGTCGAGGAGATGGTAGTTGTAGGAGGCGGCGCGGTTCTGCGCCACGATCTGCTCTCCGGATTTGCTGCCCTTTTCGGGTTTCTTCGTAGGCTTCGGCACAATCTTTCATCATAGCTGGAGTGTTAAATATTGGCTACAGGGATGAAAAAAGCCGCATTATCGAGGGTGCTACAGCCAACCTTCCATGTCTTGCCCATGCTCTAAATCGAATGTTAGACTGCAATGGCTTCGTGTCGAGGCCTCGGAGAGTCCATGCGGCGTTGCCGTAGTGTCATCCTATGTGTCGGAATAGGTCTGTTCGCAGCGGGCTGCCCGAAAGGCCAGACGGATTACAGCAAGGGGCGGAAGGCTGAGACGATTCAGGACTACGATGCCGCGCTGGAGTTCTACACGAAGGCGCTGAAGTCCGACCCCAATAACGCCGGGTACAAAATCAGGCTGAATCAGACCCGCTTCGAAGCGGGAGAGATGCACATCAAGCTGGGGCTAAAGGCGAGAGAGAACGGGGACCTGCAAGGCGCGGCGGCACAATTCCAGAGAGCACAAAACATCGATCCTTCCAGTTCGATCGCAGGCCAGGAGTTGAAAAAAACGCTGGCGATGATCGCGGAGCAAACGCACGCTGGCGAGAACGGGAAGCCGGCTTCGGAAGACGACGCGCAGAAATTCATGACGGCGCCGCCGCAGCTGAAGCCCTTGTCCAGCGTGGCAATCAGCTACAAAGCGTCGGGCGACGCGAAGATTGTATTCGACACGATCGGGAAGCTGGCGGGGGTCACCGTGATTTATGACCCGGACTTCCCTGCCCGTCGAATTTCAGCCGATTTGAACAATGTGACGCTGGAACAAGCGCTCGAAATTGTGTGCCTGCAGAGCAAAGCGGCGTGGAAAGCGATCACGGAGAACATCATTCTGGTCTATCCGGACCAGGCAACCAAGCGCAAGGAAAATGAAGAAGAGGTATTGAAGACTTTTTATCTCTCGAACACGGTGACGCCGCAGGACTTGACGGAAATCGTAACGGGGCTACGGTCTTTATTTGATTTGAAGCGCGTGCAGCAGCTGAATTCGCAGAATGCCATCATCATTCGCGCCACGCCCGACGTATTGACTCTGATTGGCAAAGTGATCGATGACATCGACAAAGCCAAGCCCGAAGTGGTGATTCAAGTGGAAGTGCTGGAGGCGCGGACGGATCGCCTGCGAACGCTGGGAGTGCAGCCGGGACAGAGCGCGTCGATTGCCATAAATCCGAATTCTACAACGACAACGGGAAGCTCGATCGATCCGAGGCTCAACCACAACGAACAACATTACGCTGAACACACTCAGCCATTTGAACAGCAATGATTACGTCGTGACGCTACCGAATTTTACGGCCAACGCGGTACTGACCGACACGTATACCAAGATCATTCAGAACCCGGAGATTCGCTCAGTAGACGGGCAGCAGGCGAAACTGAAAATCGGCGACCGCATCCCGATCGCGACGGGAAGCTTCCAAGCGGGAGTAGGTGTGGGCGCAGTAGGCGGGGCAGGTTTGGTGAACCCGCTGGTCAACACACAGTTTCAATACCAGGATGTGGGCGTGAATATCGATGTAACACCGCGCGTGCATCCGAATCACGAAGTCAGCATGAAAACAAAGATCGAGGTATCTTCCGTGACGGGGACATCGACGATCGGAGGAATCAGCCAGCCAATTATCAGCCAGCGGGTAGTAGAACACGATATCCGGTTGAAGGATGGCGAGGCGTTTATTCTCGGCGGATTGATTCAAAGGACTGACACACGGACATTGAATGGATGGCCTGGGTTGGCAAAGATTCCTGTGCTGCGATACCTGTTTTCGAGTGACAACGTGGAGCACCAGGAAGACGAAGTCCTGATCGTGATGATTCCGCATATCGTGAGAATGCAGGACTGGACGCGAGAGAATTTGCGGGGGATTTACTCGGGCTCGGATCAAGATGTAAAGGTAAAGCATGAAAGTGAAATCCGGGCACCAGCGACAGAACCCGCGAAGCCAGCGGGGCAGACGCCCGCGGGCATCACGCCGAGTGCCGTGGCACCTGCAGCGGCAGCAGTAAATCCGCCACAAGGACAGCCTGGAAAGATGCGGTTCGAGCCGGGCACGCTTTCGCTGAAGGTAGGGGAGACGAAGACGATCGCGGTGGTGGTGGAGAACGTCAGCGACTTGTTCTCGATACCGATGCTGCTGCAATACAATCCGGCGGTGATCAGCATTGAAGAGTTTCAGCACGCGGTGAGCGAGGGGCAGCACGGAGGATTCCTGAGCGGCGGGACGCAAGAGATCGCCATCGTGTCGAATGTGAATAAGGAAAAGGGCCAAGCGGTGATTTCCGCGACGCGGCAGCCGAATACGGCGGGCGTGAGCGGAAGCGGGACATTGCTGGGGATTGTGATCAAGGGGATCGCGCCCGGGTCATCGAATTTGTCGATAGTGCAGCAAAATGCCAAGGATTCGCAGCAGCGGCCCATTCCGATTGTAACGAGCGAGGCCACGATCCAGGTCCAGCCGTAGTTCAAACTCGAGGAATAAAAAATGTTGCGGCAGGGGTTTCCTTCCAATGCACGCTACGGAAAGCAGCGGCCGGCTCGAGCGGCCGGAATGACACTACTGGAATTGATTATTTCCTGCGCGATCCTTATGGTTTTGTCGTCGATGGCGTTGCCGATCTTCCGGTATGCGGTGGTGCGGGAAAAAGAATCGGAACTTAGGTATGACCTGAGGACGATGAAGGATGCGATCGATCGATATAGAGAACTCGCCGAACAACACAAGTTCCGCACACCGGTGGGGAGCGAAAATTATCCGCCGGATTTGCAGTCACTGGTAACGGGAGTGCCGATCGGTGCGGCCAATGACAAAAGACTGAGATTTCTGCGCAAGATTCCTGTGGACCCGATGACAGGGAAAGCGGACTGGGGATTGCGGTCGACCAGCGACGATTGGGATTCGACGACCTGGGGCGGCAACAACGTTTTTGATGTGTACTCGAAGTCGACGGGGACGGCGCTCGATGGAACAAAATATAGCGATTGGTAGTTCGAGAGCGACTCCGGGCGAGGTGTTGCGATGAATGGCGAAACGTTTGGCATGAGACGAAAGATGGAACGCAAAGCGGTGCGTGGTGGGCGTAGCATGAGCGGCGGGTTTACGCTAATCGAGCTGATGATCGTGATCGCGATCATTTTTATTTTGCTGGGATTAGCAGCCGGGCGGTATGACATGACGATCCAGCGGTCGCGAGAAGCAGTTCTGAAGCATGATTTGCAGGTGATGCGGGAAGCGATCGACAACTTTACGCTGGACAAGCAAGCGGCGCCGCAATCTCTGGACGACCTGCAACAGGCGGGCTATTTAAGGGAAGTTCCCGTGGACCCGATAACGCAAGCCAAAGACTGGGATCCCGCGTTCGACAATATCGTTCTGAGCCCGGAGCAAGTCACGACGGGCATGGTGGACGTGCACTCGCACTCGAGTTTGACGTCGCGATTCGATGGAACGGCCTACAGTACCTGGTAGAGATTTTTTCGGAACCGCTAACCGTTCTCTCCTTGCGCCAAATCTCAGAAATTTCTCGTGTGTGCCGAGCAGGGCAAACGCTCCGAAGTTGCAGAAGCAGCGCGAGTCGCGTAGTATGAATATGCGGGGTGGAGCAGCCTGGTAGCTCGTCGGGCTCATAACCCGAAGGTCGTCAGTTCAAATCTGACCCCCGCAACCATTTCTAAGTCCTGTTTCAGGAAAGTCTTACGCAACGAGCGCCGGGCGAATCGGCACCTCCAATTTATAGCCCAATTCGCCCAACTCAAATCCCAGACCAGCGCTTTCGCACCATTCGCGACGATAAGCCACGTCGAGTCGTAATTGTGCGGCATAGAGGTCCATCAAGTTCTGCGAATGTCCCAGCCACAGTTTGATGAGGTCGTCCGGCACTCCCGCCTTGCGGAGTACCGCAAAACGAAAGCGGCGGAAGGCGTGGTAGCCGCCTTGTCTCCCCGCTCGCTGCAACACATCCAGCACATTGCGCGAGTCCAGAAGCCGTCCAGCTCTCGTCGTGAATAGGTGCCCCTTTCTTCCTTTTATGTAGCGGCACAGAACCTGTGCCAGTGACTCCGGGACATCCACGACTCGAATCGCGTTTGGAGTCTTCGGCGCTTGCTCACATCGGTGCCAGACGCTTCGCTTTACGTGGAGCACATGGCAATCCGGGTCAAAATCCTCGGTGCGCAAGGCGAGGGCCTCTCCTATACGAAGCCCTGTCCCCGCCACGAGCGCCACCAAAACGGCGTAGCGCTCGTTCACGTTTTTCAATAACGCGGATATTTCCGTTCCCGTGATCGTCGGACGACTTTGCTTTTCTTTGATGACCAAAGGCAGTTGGATGAATTCGTGGTTCCATACACGAGGATGGAGTTGGTCGCCTTCCTCGTCGACCGCGGACGCCACGACCAGCTTCACCACCGTCACCACGTTGACGATCGTTTTCGGGGCGAGCCCTGCTGCGGACAGGATCTCCACGAATTGGCGCAGGGCACCATTCCCCACGTTCAACAATAGTTCGTCGGCAAGGTTCGGGAGAATCCATCGGTCCAGGCAATGTTGCCATCCATAGATTGTCGCGGGTTTCAGTGGCCTCCGTCGACGCGCGGAGAGAGACTCCATCCACCATTCGGATTGCTGCCGAAACGTTGTACCCGGAGCTGGATTCTGGTGAAATGCGCGTTTCGGATTAACACCGGCTCGCTCGATGTATTCACGCAATCGAAGGCGCGCTACCCATTGTGTGGCGCACGGACCGAGCGAGACCGTCCTTCGCTGTCTCTCCTCTCCTGGAACGTCGATCCAAAAGCGCCCGTACGCTGGCGATCGCGGATCCCACTTGCCGCGCTGATGAGCCTGGTACACGTTGCCCTGCTGTCCCTTTCTGTTTAACAAAGACGCCCTCTCAGTCTTGATCTTTGATGTTGAGGCCTCAGACATACTTTGCCGGGGCTTCGCATCCGATGTGTCGGCTTGCGGGAGAATCGTTCTTTGATTCTGCGCATGACGACGTCAGAGTAGTCTCGGGGAAAATGCGATTGGCCAACACGCTGAGGCGATACCGAAATACTAAATCATGAATCCGGTGGGGGCGTTTACGACGCACACCTGATTTCGTGGCTATTAGCGTCAGGCAGTTAGTTCCGAATTGCCGACCACCGGCCCAGAATCGTAGGCATTCTGTAATGGGCTGCGTCGGCCATAATTTGCGCGCGCATGGCCCTTACCTTGCTGGTGGTCATGCAATCGCTAAGCATCTACCAGGACTTACTGAATTGCGGCGACGCGAGAAATAGGCCTTCCACCTGCCAAAAATAAGCTTGAAATGGGGAATCGATGGCGCGATACTCCCCTAAGAAGCTTATGGGCAGGGGCCGCTTGCAATGACTCAGAAAAAGTCCGAAACCGGTGATCTGTTGCGCGACACACTCGACATGTTAATCCTGAAAACTCTGAGCCACGGAGAGATGCACGGCTACGACATCGCGGAATACATCCATGAGAGGAGCGAGCAGGTCCTGGGCGTCGAAGAAGGCGCGCTGTATCCCGCGCTCCATCGACTGGAGGTTCGCGGACTGCTCGCGGCAGAGTGGGGCGCATCGGACAACAACCGGCGAGCGAAATATTACAGGCTGACGGCGGCGGGCCGGAAACAGCTCGCGGAAGAAACAGCGCGCTGGAAGCGCATGTCCTCCGCGATTGCGCGGATTCTGGAGCCTGCCTAAGGAGGACGCATGTCGCGCGAATGGTTGAGAGAGGCTTGGCTGAAGGTCAAGGCGCTCGCGATGCGGAAGAGGCTGGAACGCGACCTGGAAGAGGAACTGCAGTTTCATCTGGCGAAGCGCGCGGAAAAGAACCGTGCCTTGGGCCTTGGAGCAGAGGACGCGCTGGTGGCGGCGCGGCGGCGATTCGGGAACGTCACGCTGGTAAAAGAAGATTGCCGCGGAAACTGGACCTTTACCTGGATTGAAACGCTCTGGCAGGACCTTCGCTATGCGGCCCGGCTCCTGGCAAAAAGCCCAGGCTTCGCCGCCGTGGTGATTTTCTCTCTTGCGCTTGGCATCGGAGCGAACACCGCGGTATTCAGCGCGCTGAACACGGTGATGTTACATGCGCTGCCTTACGCGCATCCGGAAACCTTGGTGACGATCTGGTCCACGCAAAAAACGGAGCTACATTGGGGGGATCTTCCGCCGATTGCGGAGGTGGCCGACTGGAAAAAAGAAAATCAGGTTTTTTCCGGCATTGCCGCGGTCGGTATGAGCAGCCTGGAGACGCAGACTGGCATCGGCGAACCCGGACCGGTCCTCGTTCAATCAGCGACTCAGAACTTTTTCGACTTGGTCGGAGTGCAGCCCGCACTCGGGCGAGTCTTTCGCGCGGAAGAAAGCCAGGAGCAATCCCAGACCGTTGTCATCAGCAACGCCTTCTGGGGGATGCGGTTTAACGCCGACCCCGATGCGCTGGGCAAAACGTTCCGGCTCGATGGTGTGGTTTCGACTGTCGTAGGAGTGATGCCTGCGGGGTTCACGGGGTTTGCGCCTTGGTACGGGTCGGGCGCCGAGGGAAAGCCCACGGAAGTTTGGAAACCGATCGATCCGGAAAGCGCAAGGAACGCGAAGCGATCCGACCATTGGTACATGCCCGTGGCGCGCCTAAAGCCGGGAGTGACCGTCGCGCAGGCACAGGTCGAGATGGACGTGATCGCCCTTGGCATGGAGCAAACCTATCCAGAGTCCAATAAGGGAGTAGGGGAAAGGGTCATTCCTTTCGCGACACGCTTTACAAGGAGGCTGGAGACAAGCTCTATCCCCTTTTTGGGGCTGTGGGATTTGTCCTGTTGATCGGCTGCGTGAACGTGGCGAACCTCATGCTTTCGCGGACGGAGGGCCGGCGAAGGGAATACTCTGTGCGGGCGTCGCTTGGTGCGAGCCGGCGGCGGCTCATGCAGCAATTGCTTGCCGAGACTGGATTGCTGACATTGATTGGCGGCTCGCTCGGCGTACTGCTTTCGTTCTGGGGAACGCGCCTGATGCGCGCAATTGCAGAAGGCGTTCCGGACGCGGAGAATATTCGCATCAACGGACGTGTGCTACTTTTTGCCGCCGGGCTCTCGGTCTTGGCGGCGTTGCTCTTCGGACTGGTCCCGGCCCTTCGCGCTGCACGACCAGATTTGAATGATGATCTGCGCGAAGGAGAGAGCAGGACTTCGACCGGGAAACGAGGCCGCGCGCGTTATTTGTTGGTGATTTCGGAAGTAGCTCTGGCGATGGTTCTTTTGGTGGGCGCTGGCTTGATGATCAACAGCCTGCTTCGCATGTTGCTCCCGTCTCCGGGCTTCGACGCGGCAAACGTGTTGACCATGGCCGTGAATTTCCCGGAAACAGAGGGCAAGTATCTCGAGAAAATTCCGGGCAAAGACATGAATAGGGTATCCCCGAAGGTAACCGCCTTTCACCAGCAATTGCTCGAAAGAGTTGCAGCGTTGCCAGGCGTGGAGTCGGTAGGCATGATCAGCATCATTCCCCCGCTGGGAGCAGGAAGCAAGAGTTTCTCAATCCTGGGGCATCCAGCTCCGTCGCCGGGGGATCGGGCTGTGGGGTACTCTAACGAAGTGAGCCCCAGCTACTTTCGCGCCATGAGAATTCCGCTCAAGAAAGGACGCTACTTCGATGAGCGCGACACGCAGAACGCGCCTTGGGCAGTGATCATTAGCGAGACATTGGCAAGCCGCTATTTCCCGAACGAAGATCCCATTGGGCAGCAGATCCTCCTCCGCTACGAGCCTGAGCAAGTGAACGAAGATCGGCCGCGCCAGATTGTAGGGGTTGTGGGAGAAGTCAAGCAAATCGGTATGAGCGG
The DNA here is from genome assembly GCA_963718785.1 of uncultured Acidobacteriota bacterium. Taxonomy (GTDB): domain Bacteria; phylum Acidobacteriota; class Terriglobia; order Acidiferrales; family UBA7541; genus Acidiferrum. The sequence continues at coordinate 952,835 of CAVQZW010000003.1, forward strand.
ACTTCACCCGCTGCTATACGAGTCTTTTCTTCAACAGCCGGACGTGTTCGGGAGCGACAGCGAGTTTCTCCATCTGTGGGGAAGCCTGGTCATTCGGACCGCCTCAGACGTGCGTGCCCATGAGCCAGATCTCGCAACGTCGGTGAAGCAGATCGTCAAAGAGATGGACCCGGATCAGCCCGTGACGAACATCAGTACGATGAATGAGGTGCTGGGAAAAGACATGAGGACCTATAAGAACTACGTCATTGTGCTCGGTTTTTTGGCGAGCATAGCCGTGGTTCTGGCAGCAATCGGCGTCTATGGCGTCCTTTCCTATTTCGTCAACCAGCGCACCCGCGAATTGGGCATTCGTTTCGCTCTTGGAGCTCAGCGCGGCGACGTGCTCATATTGGTCGCCAAGCTGGGGCTCACCCTTGCTGGGATCGGACTAGCAATTGGCGTTGCGCTGACGCTCGGACTCAACCGGTTCATGGCGGAGCACCTCTGGCTTTTTCACATCAAAGCCACGGATCCCGCGACCTTCGCCGCCGTCGGAATCCTGCTGGTCAGCATCGCCTTGCTCGCGTGCTACATCCCTGCCCGCCGTGCCACCAATGTGGATCCCATGACGGCGCTTCGGCATGAGTAACTCGGTGAGTCTATAACGATGGAGCGACCGTGGGACGATGGTCAAATTCTTCTTGGACGATTAGTCGCCTTACCAGTAACTTGGATACTGGCAGCTACTTTTCCGGTAACCGCGTAAATCAAGACTTACCGAGTTTGTGACGACGTTCGAAGTCTGGCCTAACACCAGCCAAAGAATAAGCTTGAAATTGGGAGATGGACGGCGAGATACTCCCATAAGAAGCTTATGGGAGAGAGCTTTGCTCCGCCCTCCGGGTTTGGACAAAGCGTATCCGCAGTAGCTTCACTAGGAGGAAAAAGCAATGAATCAGATCCTTGGAATCAGCTTGAAAATACTTCGGAGCGGGCGGTTCTGCGCCCTTGTTGCCTTGGCAGGATGGGGGCTTTTGTTCACGGCCTCGAACGCCAATGCCGCTGGTTGCGCCGATCCTTACAAAGCGAGAGCTGGAGCCGCACCCGCACCTGCACCCGCAATTCCTTTCGTCACCCCTCACGCGGACGGAGAATGGAACGAGCATGCCACCATCGTAGGTTTGTGGCATGTGAATTTCACCGCAACTTCCGATGATAATTTCCCTCCGGGCGGACCTACCCCCCCCACACCATTCCCGTTCGTCGAATCCTTCAAGACCTGGCACGCCGATGGAACTGAATTTGAAAATGCCTTTCTTTCACCCGCCGGCGGGAATATTTGCTACGGAGTCTGGAAGGACTTAGGCAAGGGCACCGTCAAGCTGCACCACATTGGTTTAATGTTTAACTCTGACGGCAGCCTCTCAGCTATCTTCACCGACGACGAAACGGTTACGGTCGCGTCCGACGGAAAAACCTACAAAGGAATGTTCGATTTCAAACTCTGGCCTCCCAGCTACGATGCCGTCGGCGCCGGAAAGCCAATTGCAGAGGTCAAGGGAACGACGGCCGCTACTCGCGTCACCGTCGATTGACGAACAGTTAACCCAAAAAATGCTTGTCCAATGCCGTGGCGAAGGGGGATTACACCCCATCCCCTTTGCCACCTTCCCGCCGCGCGTCCTTACTGCCCCTGATCGCAAGCGCGACGTCTCACTGCGCAGCCATCTTTGACTCGTCCATCGCTAGCGAATACAGGTCAGGAGTGGTGCTGGACTTGGAATGACGAAGCAATCCCTGAATCGTCTTTACGTCTTTGCCCTTGGTGATAAGAAAGGTCGCGAGGCTGTCCGGGAGGTTGTGGAATCCGAATCTCTGACCTGGTTCAAGCTGGATGCCAAGCGGAGACATCCTTGGATACCGTCATCGAACAAGAGCGAGAATGCGATTGCCCGCAGGAAGTCGCGTTGTAGGAAGTGCTCTCAGCAATTGACATCGATTCTGGACGGATTACGGCAATCCGGAAGTAATCTCTCTACTTGCCTGGCATGAAGCCAGAGTTAACGGCTCTCTCTGCTGCCGCCGTAGCCAGACAATGACAGACAAGTGGAGGGTCCAACTGGGGTCCAAAACTTGGCCTTTTTGCGCTGGTTTCGGGGGTCTCATTGAAATAAGGGCAATTGAATCAACGGGACTTAGAGTCTGATCGTCGAGCTCATAACCCGAAGGTCGTCAGTTCAAATCTGACCCCCGCAACCAATTAGATTGCTATTTCACAAGGGGTTGCTGATCCACGGCAGCCCCTTTTCCTTTCCTTGGCTTCCTTCCCGGCCTCCAACGTAATACGCCTCCACTGCGCTGTCGCCTCCGCCAACAAAGCATCCACAAATGTAACGCTTCGGCATCTGCAGGACTCAAATACGGGCCTTCATCTGCCAGCCTTTACAGAAAGAACGCTGAGGTCCGGAGACGAATTGGCCTGGAGGAGTACCTTGGATGCCATCTATAGTTGTGAGACCCTAGAACTAACCAGAGGCGTTTCGCGGACGGGGGTGAGCCTCGTGGAATCGACAATTTCCTCCCTCATCGAGGCAACGGAAAGGGGCGACAGCTCAGCCGCTGATGCTCTTTTCAGCAGCCTGTACACGGAATTACATCGGCTGGCGAAGCGGGAGCTGGCACGCTGGGGAGCCCCAGCAAGCCTGAGTGTTACAACGCTCTTGCACGAAGCTTATCTCGACATATCCGCGCGCGAAGGCAAGTCCTTTCCCGACCAGGGGCGCTTCATGGGGTACGCCGCCCGTGTGATGCGCGGGCTCGTCATCGACCATGCCCGAAACCGGAACGCGATCAAACGCGGCGGACAGTTCCAAATTACATCGCTCAAGACCGACTTTGCTGAGAATGTTGCCGACGCCAAGGAACTCTCGTCCATCAGCGATGCACTGGATCAGCTGGCCAAAGTGGAGCCGGAACTCGCTGAACTGGTCGACCTGAAGTTCTTCTGCGGATTGACTTTCGCCGAAATCGGCGCGCTGAGAAACCTCTCGGAGCGTACGGTGCAGAGAAATTGGGAAAAGGCCCGCATTTATCTTCATCGGAATATTCGGGCGGATTTGGAAGTCTAGTCATAGATGTCGAAGCTCAGTCCCGATCAATGGCAGGCTCTTAGCCCGCACCTCGACGAAGCGCTCGAGATGACGGATGACGAGCGCGCGACCTGGTTATCCTCCCTCCAGAGCGAGAACCCGTCTCTGGCCTATCAGCTGGAAATTCTGCTTCGGGAGCACCGCGAACTTTCTGCGGAGGGTTTTCTGGAGGCGAGCGCCTTGGAGTTGCCGGGAGGCCTTGGCCTGGCAGGTCAAATTCTCGGCGTGTACACCCTGGTTTCGCAGATCGGCCATGGAGGAATGGGCACGGTCTGGCTGGCGGAGCGAAGCGACGGGCGATTTGAGCGGCGGGTAGCGGTGAAAGTCCTCAATATCGCACTGATGGGGAAAGGCGGCGAAGAGCGGTTCAAACGCGAGGGACGAATTCTGGGCCGTCTCACACATCCCCATATCGCGGAACTCATTGACGCGGGCGTCTCCCTGACCGGCCAGCCTTTTCTTGTGCTCGAGTACGTTGAGGGCGACCACATTGACCGTTATTGCGATCAGAACAGGCTCGACATTAGAGCGCGTGTTCAGCTGTTTATCGACGCATTGCGCGCGGTAGAGCAGGCCCACGCCAATCTCGTTGTGCACCGTGACCTGAAGCCATCGAACATATTGGTGCGAACGGATGGCCAGGTAAAGCTCCTCGACTTCGGAATCGCCAAGCTGCTGCAATCCGACGGGCAGACCCGGGAGACTGCGCTCACGCTCGAAGGCGGGAGGGCGCTGACTCCGGAATATGCCGCTCCCGAGCAACTGAAGGGCGAAGCCGTTACTACAGCCACGGATGTCTATGCCTCCGGGGTCCTGTTGTATGTATTGCTGACGGGGCAACATCCGGTTGGCACCGGGCCGCATACACCCGCGAGTTTGGTCAAGGCCATCCTGGATACCGAGCCCTCTCGTCTTTCGGACATCGTGGTCGCCACGCAAGCAAATCCAGAAATTTCAGCCATGAATGCAAGGAGTCGTGGAACGACGCCCGACAAGCTGGCGCGTTTGTTGCGCGGCGACCTGGACACGATCGTCGCGAAGGCGCTGAAAAAGAATCCGCGGGAGCGTTATCCCTCCATAAAGGCCTTTGCTGACGACCTGCAACGATTTTTGGGACATGAACCTATCAGCGCTCGCCCGGATGCCATCACCTATCGCACCGGCAAGTTCATTCGCCGGCACAGAAGCAGTGTCACTGCGGCGCTGCTTGTCATGCTGGCACTCGTCGGCGCCATTCTCGTTACATGGCTCTTTCCCCGCCACGCCGAACCTCGGCCGCAATTCAAACAGCAAAAAATCACGGCAAACTCGCAGGATTCGCCCGTGACCAGCGCTGCGATTTCTCCAGATGGGAAATATTTGGGATACGCTGACCCACAAGGCATTCATCTGCAGTTGCTCGCGACGGGCGCAGTGAGGACTGTGGAATTGCCTCCGGGCGCCGAGCAGGGGAAGGCCTATTGGACCTTCGGAAGCTGGTACGCGAATTCCGAACGTTTCGTAGCTTCGGTCCGGGTTTCAGGGACGCAATCCACCGTATGGTCGATCTCGGTGATAGAAGGCAAGAACATGGAGAAAGTTGCTGATATTGAAGACATGTTCGGAGGAGGGATTGTTTCGCCCGATGGTTCCAGCGTCATCTATCAAAGGTTGCGGAGCGGTATTGGGGCCCGGGAGATTTGGATAATGGGTGCGAATGAAGACTCTCCTCGTAAAATCGTTACAGCCGAAAATCGGGCGACGATCAATGGCATCGCATGGTCGCCTACAGGAAATCGGATTGCATACCTCTATAGGCGTATTAAAGGTGACCATACCGAAAGCATGGTTCAAAGTTGCGATCTCAGTGGTGCACTCACAACGACCGTCCTCCTGGACACTCATTTGAGCGCATTCATGTGGACGCCCGCGGGTCGCTTTATTTATTCAAGGAATGCGGATCCCGGCTCTTCTCAATCCGATAATTTATGGGAACTACAAGTCAATTCCGAGAATGGAACTCCCCTGGGCAAGCCACGCCAGCTGACAGATTGGTCGGGATTCGCCGTTTACAGCCTCAGCGCTACCACAGACGGCAAGCAACTGGCCTTTCTAAGAGGCAATAGCCATGCCTCCGTTTTTGTTGGGGATCTATCCAGCAGTGACAGCGGTCTGCAGAACTCCCGACGGTTGACGCTCGACGATAACTACAATCTTCCTTCGGCATGGACGGCCGACTCTCGCGAAGTCCTTTTTTCATCCGAACGCACGGCAAACCGCATGATGTACCGGCAGGCGCTAGATCCGGGCAGTGCCGCTCAACTTGTCACGCCCTCAGTGAACACGAATTTCTATCTGGCCGGGCTCAGCCCTGACAGAACGGGAATCCTTCTGGAAGGTGAACCCCTTGATTCGCGCAAGATGGGTTTGTATCGCGTTGACGCGAAGGGCGGCGCTGCCCGGCTTTTATTTAATATAGGAGGCTTTGTACTGTTCTCTTGTTCTGACAAAGCCGCCAACCTTTGCGTGTTTGGGCGGCCGACTGCGGAAAAGAGCGAACTGACAGTCGTTGCATTTGACCCGCTCGGCGGCCCCGAAAAGGAGCTGCTGCGGATTCCGCTTGAGAATGGCAGCAACGCCGACATTGGATTCGATTATTGGTGGCAACTCTCTCCCGATGGCTCGACGATCGGAATCGTGAAAAAGCACGGAAATCAAATCCGGCTGGTGCCGCTGTCGGGTGGGCCTACGAGGATTGTTACGGTAAATAGCTACTCCGACTTCCTGGAATTCTTTTGGGCGAGGGACTCTCAAAGCATGTTTGTTTCATCGGTCGCACCGGGTGCCGTAAGCTTGCTGCATGTTTCGCTCAGTGGAGAGGCGCAGCCCATCTGGCACCGGCCCCAGTCGATGCACACCTGGGGTTTTCCTTCTCCAGACGGACGGCATCTCGCCATTATGGACTCGAATTCGGAGTCGAATGCGTGGATGATCAGCAACTTCTGATTCAGGTAGCGGCCTTGGGGCCGGGTCTCCAGCCCATTTCCGTCCGCTGACCGCATACCGGGCTCATACGGTTTTCTCCTAAAAGCTCCACCCCTCTTCCTGCTCTTTGTCGTCTTTTTCCTTCCATTTCCGATTCCTCAAGTAGGGACCAATAGTTCCACTCCCATGCTGGCGCTGCGGTTCCACGCTTCGGGCGTAATGCGAGTAGATCAAAGAAAGAAGGAGAAAGAAGTGAACGGCACCTCTGAACTAAGCCGAGTTGGGACGGCCCCCATGGACGTCGCACGGGGCATGGGGATACACAGAGCCACCAAAACCTCGGGAAATTTTTCGACAGGCTCAAGGAAGAACCACCAACCTTGTCTGTTACACCGGCGATTCTTTGCTGCTGTCGTGCTCTTGTGCGTATTGTTTGCGCCGAGTCCATCTCATTCGCAAAGTACGCCAAACCAGGACGAGGAGCGCGTTGTGCTGGAATTGTCCGCCATGGGTAAACGGGGTGACACGATCGCCCGGGCGCGCGAGCAGGTTCTCGACATCTTGCAACATGGCAATGCGTGCACCGTTTGGTTCCAGGAAGCAAGCTCTGACCCCGCTGAAGTCTTCCGATCATTGCACTTCGAACTGGAGATGAGAGGCCCTTCGTATATGTACGGCATGAGGAATCAGGAGGGTGGGCTGTCTTTCAAACACCCATGGGCGGCCAGGTCCACTCAGTTTGGGGGAGCAAACTCCACCATCCTGGTAAATGCCAACGGACCGTTCTTCAACCGCACTTCGGTAGTCATGCAACTGGATCCAAGGGGAAGGCCGGCTCGGCCCGATGGCATTCGCCTGCTGACGGTTTCTTCTTACAAGGGGAATACTCCGGAGGCACAAATTACGATATTGCTTCACGAACTGGGACACATCATTGGGCGGCTTCCCGAGGATGGTGATTCCTGGGACGGCCAGTCTTCACGGAACACTTCCGACGTGCTACGGCATTGCAGCACCGAGACTCGCCCATCCGCACACAGCCGTCCCAGAGCCCGCAATTCCGGTGATTAACCCGGCAAAGAAACCGTCAAGTACGCAATAGTCTTTCAACCACCTCAAGTCTCTCCTGGCCGTTGTCGTCTTTTCCCCTCCATTTCCGATATCTCAAGTAGGGACCACACGACTGGAAGTCAGGCCCTGGGCGCAGCCTGGATTGAGTGAGTTCGTTGTGAGTGGGTCGATCGGAAAGGAGCGGGCAAATCTGCGAGGTGATTTATGAAATTCAGGACAACGGTCATCTGCAGCAAATGCCAGCAGCCCTTCGCTTTGGGAGCAGCCTTCGGCTTCGTCTGCTTCAAGATTCCTGGGAAGGAAGGCTATCTCTTCTTCCACCGCAGTCTTCCGGGGGCGGACTGCTGGGAAGCTTATATCAAGGAGAAGTCACAAAAGTAGGAACGACTAAGAAGGACCTGATATGGAGACGAGGAAAGTGAGACTACACGAGAGCAGTTTGAGTGAAGCGGAGGCCATCCGAGAAGCAAAGAACGGAGATGCGGAGGCTTTCGAATATCTTTACCGGGCGCATTGCAAGCGCGTCTATGGCTTGTGCTTGCGCATGATCAAAAATCCGGCCGAAGCCGAAGATTTAACGCAACAGGCATTCTTCCAGGTCTACCGGAAAATCGGCACGTTTCGCGGTGAGTCAGGCTTCTCTACTTGGCTTTATCGCGTGACTGCGAACATTGTCTTGATGCATCTGCGCCGGAAAAAGCCAATGGAAATTCCGGCCGAAGATCTGGATCGCGGCAATCCGAATGGCGAAGGTTCTCGTGATCACGGCGCTTGCGACACGTCGATGCTGGGCGCGGTCGAGCGGCTAAACATCAAGCGTGCGATCCGCAACTTGCCGCCCGGCTACAAGAAGCTTTTCCTGCTGCACGATGTCTTCGGTTACGAGCACAACGAAATCGCCCGGCTCTTGGGATGTTCAACCGGGTGTTCAAAATCGCAGCTTCACAAGGCCCGCAAACGATTGCGGCGGATATTGCAGGCGGACGGAACGCGCCCGGAAGCGGGCATCGCCCCGGCATGAATCCCAAGTTCCACCGCCACAATTCCTGCAACGAAACGCGAATGAACTCAACACCAAATCAGACCCGGGCACCCGGCTGCTTTTTGCTCTTAGGAGGAGCGAGCTAACGTGAAACATAGAATTGCTTTTTATTTAGTTTCTTTTTTTCTAGCCGGATTTCTGTTTGCCTCTGCGGACGCAACCGGCCAGACAATTGGCTACCGGCAGACAAATCTGGCAGCGAGCCTTCCGAGCGCCGCTAACAACCTCACGCCAGGCTTAGTCAACCCTTGGGGGATCGCATTCTTGTCAGGCCAGCCATTTTTCATGGCTGACAATACGACCGGGCGCGTCACTGTTCATGACGCCACGGGGTTAGGCGTCAGACCGAATGGTTTCACAATCCCAAACATTGCCAGTACGGGTTTTGACCACCCTACCGGAATCGCTGCAGATCTGAACTCCTCGTTTGGAAATCCTTCCGTTGTAAAGCCTTTCATCTTGGTCACGGAGGAAGGGACAATTCTCACCTGGGGACCAAACCCGCAAGGTGATCTGCCTTCGGAAGCAACTCTGGTGCGTTCCAGAAGCAGCGCCGTCTACAAAGGCGCAACGATCCTGAACTCTGCATTGAGTTCACCGGCCCTGGCCGTCACCGATTTCCATGATGGTTTCATCGAGACTTTCCTTCCCGGATTCACTTCCGTGGCACTCGCTGGTTCCTTCACGGATCCGAACCTGCCTGCAGGTTACGTGCCGTTCGGAATTCAAGTCATTGGAAAACAGGTCTTCGTGACGTTTGCGGTGCAAGATGCCGCCAAGCACGATCCTGTCGTTGGCGCGGGAAATGGCGTCGTCAGTATCTTCGATATGGATGGCAACTTCGTGAGGCGATTCGCCACCGGTGGCGAGTTGAACGCTCCTTGGGGAATCACTCAAGCCAGCGCCAACTTTGGCCCCTTCAGCAACGACATTCTGATTGGCAATATGGGTGACGGAACGATCAACGCGTTTGATCCGACGAGCGGAAACTTCGTCGGGAAGTTGATCGACGGCGATGGTAACGCCATCGTCGAAGTTGGCTTGCACGCGCTGGCTTTTCGCGCCGACGGTTTCGGAGATCCGAACACTCTCTACTTCACCTCGCAACTCAGCAGCGAAAACGATGGGCTATTCGGAGCAATCACTACTGGATTGGCCGACACCACGCGACTTACAGCGCCAGATGCTACCGCAGGCACAACCGTCACGATTACCGCGTCCGTGGTCGCCGGGCCCGGAAACCTGGGAACGCCAGCCGGCACGGTCGCGTTCTTGGATGGCGCAAACCGTTTGGGAATTATCCCGCTGATCGACGGACAGGCGAGCATTAATGTGATTCTCACCGGCCTTGGCGTGCATGCCATCATCGCGCAATACAGCGGAGATGCCAACTTCCTGCCGAGCAGCGATCGAGCTCCGTTACAAGTCAATGGAATTGCTACGGCCACGGCTCTATCCGCGCCCGCAAACGCCGCGCCCGGCTCGTCCGTAACATTGACAGCGACCACCACGTCAGCCGGAGGAATAGCCACGGGGCAAGTGGTCTTTCTCGATGGGAGAACAAATTTGGGATCTGCTCCGCTCAGCGACGCTGGTATCGCCATCCTGAGAATCAACGCTTTGTCCGCCGGTACCCATATTCTTACGGCGTCCTATGGCGGAGATGGGAAGTTTGACGGAAGCGCTTCTGCCGGAGTCAACATTGAGATTGCCAACCCGGATTTCACTCTGGGAGCAAATCCTGCTACCGCAACGGTGACCGCAGGCAACTCGACGCAATTCACGCTCACGATTACCCCTGCCGGCGGCTTCGCGGGTAACGTCACGTTCTCATGTTCGCCGGTAACGGGCATAAGCTGCACCTTCAATCCCCCGACGGTTACACCCGCCAATGGGGCTGCGACCACGACGCTGACGGTCACTACGTCGGTTAATGTTCTACGCTACGGATTTCTACTTGTTGGTCTCGGCGGGGCTCTCGTTTTTCTCGCTGCCCTGGCGCGCATGGGCTTTGCTTTCCGGAGTGGCACGAATTGTGGAAGTGATCGAGCTTCGCTGGTCGCCGCAGCAGCATGTCTGATCATTGTCGCCCTGGGGCTCGCGGCCGGTGGTTGCGGCGGATATGGCAACACCGCGGTGCCAAACCGTGGTACTGCGTCCATCGTGGTCACCGCCCAATCCGGGAGCATTGGCCACGCATCAACCGTCACGCTCACAGTGCAGTAGCAAAAGAACGTCGATGATCCAATCATTCCTCTACTGGACTTGGATTTGCGGCCAAGTCCTGTACTGGTTTTTTCTGAGGCACCAGACCGCAATTTGCGCCGAAGATAGCTGGCGGATGTTGCGCATTCTATCGTCGCACTGCCCTGTGCCAGAGGTGGATGCGGCCGTCCCGACATCAGCAGCGCAGTGCGGTGCCTCGAGTTGAAACTCTCCTGCAATCGACCGGCTGAGATTCAGATATTTTCATTGGGCTTGTCGTCTTTTCCGAGTCGTTTCCGATATCTCAAGTAGGGACCAATCGCTCAGCCCTTGGCCCTTGGGGCACTTGGCGCCAACGGAAGTAGAGGCAAGCAGCTCTCTATGTTTCACGTCGCCGAATCTGAGTGCGCTTGCATTTTGCAAAATCGAAAAACTAAGGAGAAAGAAGTGAACAAAAACAGCGGCAAGAAGTTCTGGGGTAACAAAGTCACACAAAGCATCGTTCTATTTTCGCTCGCGGCGTTCGCCATTGTAGCCCTCGTACCACGTTCCGCGGTCGGCTACGGAAGACAAGAGAACTCGCTCGTGAGATTTGATCATGCTATCGGCGTCGATCCAATTTCCAACGTCGTCGTCACCGGCACCACTACAACCGTCTCGCCAAACGTGGTGCGCGGAATTTCTCCCGCAGGCCAGATCTGGCGGATCGCCGATCTCGACGCGAACGTCACAACCGACGGACACATCCGCGTCCATGGACGAGGACTGCTCCTCGGCGGCGGCAACGCCATCGGCACCAACGGTGGACAGAGCGTTTTCGCTACGCTCTTCTGCGGCACTGGCGCAACTGCTACCGTCTCCAACTCCAACCTGACCGGCGTAGCTCTGGAATCTGACGGAGACTTCACGATTGATGATGTTCTGTCGCCGTCGCCAACCACTTCCTGCGAAACGCCAACGCTTCTCATCCGCACTGCGGCGGGAGCACATCCCTGGTTCGCGGCCGGCATCGAGCAGTAATCAGCGCATCGTTCCATCGCAGCTCGTACTTCGATGCTTCAACGGACCAGGATGAGGCCGTACTCATCCTGGTCCGCACCATTTCGGGCGCTCTTTGGAACGCGAACCATAACTTGCATTAGGGGATGCGCCGGTCGGAAACGAGGAAAACGGGCGGTGGGTCGCCGAGCTTGCTGCTGAGTTCTCTGGGTTCGCTGGTTAACAATAATTGACACCCCTCCCCCTGTTTTTTCGTAAGTGTTGATTCTAAAGAAAAGTGGGTGGAACGTGTGAAGAATCGCGGCGGCGGATGACCGGCGCTCGAACTCAGCCACAGTTTCAGGCAAAATGACTCGGGAACGTCCCGTCTTTCCCCCGGTTTCCCCGGTTTCGTCCCCCGGTTTCAGCACAAAAACTGACACACTTTTAGGTGTGGATTGCCGTCAATTTGAATCGAAGGGCAGATCCCGGATTGCTTTGCACGCTCCCTCTACGCTTGCTTTTATTTCTAATAGAATCGTTCGCGACTCTGTGGCGTGTGCTCGAATGTTTTTATTGATTGTGCGCAGAGTGACGAGGATGAGCAAGAGTAGCAGCGCTCCAATTAAGGCGAGAACGACGAGCATCGCCAGCATGGTTTGAGAACCCCCAACCTGACTCGTCATGATACGCCGAACATGAACAGCCTTTGCTCTTTCTTGGCTCCAGCACCTTCATTGTTTCACCACTGAAAGCAGTTGCAGCCGACCCCGGCTTGGTGTAGCAAGGAAGAAAGGAGTCTTCATGATAAAAAAACTACCGTTCGAAGATTCAGAGACTATGAGTCCAACCACAGTATCGTAAAGCATTCGAAGAAGCGCGAGCCCTCTCTATTGTCAGACGGCTCGACTAAGCGAAAGGGGCCAGTACAAAGAAAGGGTCGCACACTCGGAAAATTCTCGCACTAGACGCAATTCAAATTCATGGTTTGCACTGGCTGTGTCTGGGCGCGATTGAGACGGCTCCGGGTGGGCTACTCTTTGCGATTTTGTCTTTTCTAAAGGGTGGGCAAATTTTTTGCTCTCCCTGGCGCTTTTATACCAGCTTCAGCTCCGGAAAATCACGAGCATAGCGTCTGGGATCCAGCGTCATAAAACGATCCGCGTGCGCCAGGGCATGTGATCCAATAATGAAATCCGCCAGCAAACGCTTCGCTCCTTGACCCGCCGACCTTCGCCGCCGTTTTGCATAACGTGCGAAGCGGCGGCCTGCCTCAACCCAAGCGGCCTGTTCCATCGCAAACTCCACCGCGATGCCCGTGTCGGCAAGAAAGCGATTCACGAAGGCTTCCGTGGCTTTCGGATAGGCCAGCAGTTCGGCGTACACCGGCCCGCTGACGACGAGCCCTCCCTCGGCCTTCGCATTGCCAAGATTTCTTGCGATGTCCGAAGCAGACGGCTCCCTGGACCACAGGGCGGAGAGAACATTGGTATCAATGGCTGTTCTCATTGCTGCTCAGCTTTCTTCGTCACGCAACGCGCGTACCCACGCGTTCGCCTCATGGATGCTGGAGAAGGCGGGAAGCGCCCCGACATACTTCAGAAAGGGATTCTCTGGCGCGCGGGCAGGGCGAAAGGTGGTTCGATCCCTCTCGACGACAAATTCCACGCGGTCTCCGACCCTAAGTCCAAGGCGCTTGCGAACTTCGAGAGGAACGGTGATCTGACCCTTGCTGCTGATAGAGCTGGAGCGTGCCATCTTTACTTGCCTCCTTTACAGTAAGGATAGCATGCTTTACATGCTGATGTCCTAATTCAGCCAGGGGGGAACCCGGGGACGGACGGGACGTCAGCTTTTTTTCAGGCAGTCCCCGCGAAGAGAGTTGGCAAAAGAGGCTCTGGTTTCGTCACTTTTTACCTTTACGGGGTTTCGCTCGAGTGCGCGCGGGCGCTTTAGTCTTCAGTTTGAGCTGATTGTAATCAATGGCGGCACGGACGAGATTTTTTAGAGCGCGCGCGTTGATCGTGTCGCCGTCGAAGAGATCGATGGCACGCCACCTGTTGCCATCGAGGCCGGCGTTGAAGAGCTTGTCGGGATCCGGGAGGTGCGCGCCGTTGGCAAAGGTGAGCTTCACTTTGTCTTTGTGGGCGTTGCCGACTGCGATGATTCCGTCGCGAGACCATACTGGGCTGCCCATCCATTTCCATTCCTCGATGATCTCGCGGTCGGCTTCGAGGATGGTCTTGCGGACGGTGGCGAGCGTTTTGCCGCGCCAGTCGTGAAGTGAATCGATTAGTTGGTCGATACGTTCCGATGGATTCATTGGATCTTTGTGCCTCCAGTTCTTGCGCCGGCTTTATGCGAACAGTTTCGCCGATGGTTGTTTAGGAGTGAAGACGGGCACGGCATGCCGTGCCCCTACCAGACTGTCCGCTAGCGAGTATGCGTCATCTGGTACCAGACCGGAACATAACCGGCAAGAGCCAGAGCCGCTAGAACCGCCACGCCTGTAACCATGCGAAGGGTGCTGACGGACCGCGCCGCGATGGGCATGGCCATCAACCGCCCGTACGCGATGAATGCGGCGACTCCTCCCAGCACGAGATTGAGCGGCACGAAAAAGCTGGACTCGCCGCGCACGATGTGAAAAATAGCGGCGAGGATCATGATCAGCGTCAGTCCGACAGCAGCGTAAGGAGTGAGCTTCGGTTTGATTCCGGTCATCGCCGGCAGGATCAGGCCGATGCCTCCCAAAAACTCACAGGCTCCGATAAAGACAAACAGGCCTTGCGGTACCGCAGAAAACCAGGCCACGTTATGGAGCATGTGGTTCCACACGGCGGGGTCGTAAGCGAGGATTTTGCCGAAGCCGGTGAAGCTGAAGAAGACTCCCCAGAGGATTTGCAAGGTCCACAGCAGGATATTGAAGGCTTTGGTTGCGAGCGATGGATTTTGATTCATTGGTATTTATCTCCTTACTGAAGTAATTCCCGCGAGGAAGCCAAACGATCAGCTCCGATGCGCAGGTTGAAACTTGGCGCCCCCCGAAGAGGGCGTCGAAATCCGCTACTTTTGTTCCGGCTGAGGCGGCCAGTTGGGCGATTCAATGCCGAACTGCTTGGCGTACTCCGCGTTCAGCCGCTGCCATCCGCCAAACTTTATGGCATCGGAGCCAACCATGCGGCCGAGGGGCGTTCCACTGAGAAGGTGATCCATCACATCGAAACAAATGTGCCACCCGGCAGCACCCATGGCGATGAAGCGGTGACCGATGTTGGTCCAGAGCGTCAGGCGCGTGCCGGCGCCGAAGGCTTCGAGTTGCCAGCGCATGTCGAAGCCACCCCATTTGTACTCGAGCAGATTGGGAGCGTCGGCGCGGGTCACGGTTGTTTCGGTGACACGCAGCGCGGGCGCACCGACCGTGGTGAGGTTGACCGTGGCACCAACCGTGCCCAGGTTGCTGTCGGCGTCGAAGGGCGCCCACTCGCGCAGATGCGCCGGGTCGGTGATGGCCTGCCAGACTTTTTCCGGCGCGTGGCGCAGTTCTCTGATGAGAACGAGCGTCCACTTCTCGCCGTCCTTTAGTATCTGCGCCCCGGTGGCCGGACCGGGTGTGTATGGCTCGAGATTGGTCATCTTCTTCTCCTGAAATTGATAGCGGGCCAGTTGCAAATTTAGACTCTGAGGAGACCACGGAACCCCCTGGCGGCATAGTAGGATTCCGCACCGTTGTGATACACGAAAACAGTATTGAAGCGGCGATCACAAAAGAGGGCGCCGCCGAGCTTTCTGACAGCAGAAGACGTTTTCACCCAGCTCGACGTTTTCGCATCGAAAGTTCCAAGTTTCTGCAGCTCTCGATATTGCTCCTCGGTCAAGAGCTCCATGCCCATGACATTTGCCGCACTCATGGCGTCACCTTTTGGCTTGTCCTTTTTCCGCGCATCCAGCGCTTCGCGGTCATAACAAAGGCTTCTTCGGCCCTCAGGGCTTTCCGCTGAACAATCGTAGAAAACGTATTCGCCCGTTTTTTTGTCATGGCTGACAACGTCCGGTTCGCCGCCCGTTCTTTCCATTTCATGGAGAGACCAGAGTTTTTCGGCAACCGCTTCCAGCTTTGCTTGGACCTTGACCCATTCGAGACCCTCATGGCGGTTCCTGTTTTTCTCAAAACGGGCTTTCAAGGCGGTGAGTAGTTGTTTGCGTTGTTCCTGGGACAACGATTTTCTGGTGTTAGTCATACTTTTATTTTTGCCTCCGTTGAATAAATGGGCCGTAAGGCTGCTTTCATCGCGCTCGGGCATCTCCTTCTGCTGGCTCGCCGGGCGCTGCTACCAGCGCGCCAACTGGGTGAGCTGAATGATGTTGCCGCAGGTGTCCTTGAGCATGGCAATGGTCGAGCCGGTCACGTCGGTGGGCGGCATGGTGAACTCGGCGCCGCGGGACTTGATGCGCTCGTAGTCGCCCTTGACGTCATCGGTGAAGAACATGGCCGCGGGCTGGCCCTGCTGGCAAATGGCCTCCTGATACGTTTTGGCTGCGGGATTGTTGTTGAGCGCGAGCTGCAGCTCCGTGCCGTTCGGATCCTCGGGCGAGGCCACGGTCAGCCAGCGATAGGGGCCCTGACTGAAATCGGTCTTCTTGGCAAAGCCCAGTACCTCGGTATAGAAGCGCAGGGCCTTGTTCTGGTCGTCCACGTAGATGCTGGTCACTTTGATTTTCATTTCGTTTCTCCTTTGTGATGTTCGCGGTTTGGGCCCTGTCGTCTGTTACCTGACTTCCCTTTCGGTCGAACCGTTTGGTCCATGCGGTCGAGGTAGCGTTCGAGCGCATCGACGTGCTCCGACCAGAACCGGCGGAACTGATCCAGCCAGGAGTCCAGCTCCTGAAATGGTTCCGGTTTTAGGCGGTAGAGACGGCGCTGCGCGTCCACCGTGGACTCCACGAAGCCGGCGTCGCGGAGCACGCGGAGGTGCTTCGATACGGTCGGCTGTGGCATGCGAAGCTGACGCTCGATCTCGCCAACTGACTGTTGTGAGGAGATCAGTAAGCTCAGGATTGCGCGGCGGTTGGGCTCAGCGATGATTTCGAAGACGGATTCCATGCACCTTATATACTATGGACCGTATATACGTGTCAAGACATATTTAAGCGTGCTGGCGGAGGATGGGCGCGCGCCATGTGGTTTGGCAGGCGTGATACTGTGACCGAGTCGATGCCGAAGGCTACGCAGCGCGATTTCTAGCTTCCGGTCGATAGGGGCAGCGATCGAGAAATTTGGCGGTGACCATGATGATGGTTGAAATCTTGAAGACGGGAACGTGCTGACAGATTTGCGGGAAGTAGCATTAAGGGGCGGCCGTTTGAGGACGGCAGAAAAGGAGAACAGCGGATGAATGTTTTGTCGATGAGAACGATGCGGGTCATCGGAGGGTTGGTGCTGATCTGCTCGTTCGTGAGGACTGCAACTTCGCAGACAGCGACTTCACGAATCGTGGGCGCCGCGAATGGCTTTCTAGCTACGCTCGATGAAAAGCAGCGGCAAAGCGTGATGTTTGCTTTTGATGATGAGAAACAGCGCGCCACCTGGTCGAACTTGCCGGTGTCGTTCGTTCCTCGAAACGGCATTAGTCTGAAAGAAATGAATGCCGCGCAACGGACCGCCGCGATGGCGCTTGTCTCGGCGGCGCTCAGCCGAAAGGGTTTTGAAAAAGTTCAGCAAATCATGGAAGCGGACGAGGTCCTCAAACTTACCGACAACAACCAGCCGCCACCCGGCAGAAACGGCAACCCGCCACCGCCCGGCGGGGCGATGTTTGGCAAAGATCTCTACTACATTTCGATTCTCGGAAAACCATCGGAAAAAGAGCGCTGGATGTTGCAGTTTGGCGGGCACCATTTGGCGCTGAACATCACGATCGCCGGCGAACGTGGAATTCTAACGCCGAGTCTCATTGGCGCTCAGCCTGCGCTCTACACCAGCAAAGGAAAAACCGTGCGGCCTCTCGGCCCCGAGAGCGACGAGGCGTTGGCTTTACTCAACGCTCTTGACGAGAGTCAGCAAAAAAGGGCGATCCTCAGTTTCCGCCTGGCAGATCTTGTGCTTGGACCCGGACAAGACGGAAAAACCATTCAGCCCGAAGGTTTGAAGGCTTCCGCGATGAACGAGAAACAGCGAGCGATGCTGATCGGTGTGATATCCGAGTGGGCTGGGATTATTCACGAAAGCGAGGCGGCGGCCCGGATGGCGCAGTTGAAGTCTGAGATCCACGAGACGTGGTTCGCTTGGAGCGGGCCAACAACTGCCGCACCCGGAAAAAACATCGCGGCATACTATCGAATTCAGGGCCCGCACCTGGTCATTGAATACGCACCACAAACACTTGGCGGCGACGCTTCCCTTCACGTTCACACCATGTACCGCGATCCGACAAATGACTACGGACGAGGGCTAACGTCGAAATGAACAGGAAGTTCATAGCCACTGCCGCGATTCTCCTGTCGCTTGCAGCATGTGCCTTCGCGCACAGGCTAGATGAATACCTGCAAGCCACCATCATCTCGGTGGAGAAAGACCATGTTCAGGCGTCCATGCGTCTGATTCCGGGCGTCGCGGTCTCATCGATCATTCTTGCGGATATAGACACCAACGGGGACGGCGTTATCTCGGAGGCCGAGCAGCGGGACTACGCGGAACGTGTGCTTCGCGAACTGTCGATTACGGTTGACGGAAAGAGTGTGAGGCCCACGTTAGTTTCGCAGAAGTTCCCCGCGATTGAGGAAATCAAGGAAGGACTCGGCAAAATTCAGATTGAGTTCACCGTGGAGCTGGGACGTGCTGGGCCCGAACGGAGAATTATTTTCGAAAACCATCATAGGAACGAGATATCCGCGTACCTGGTGAATTGCCTAGTTCCTGGCGACCCCAATATTCGGATCCTCGCGCAGAATCGAAACGAGAGCCAATCGTTCTACGAGCTGGACTATGCACAGGCCGGGAGTGGTTCCGACTCGTCCAGAAAATGGTCGTCACTCTTTCGCGGAGGGATGGGCGACGTCGGATTCGCAAGCATATTCCGTCTTGGAATGAGGCACATTGCGGAAGGTACAGACCACCTTTTGTTTTTGCTGGCGCTGCTTTTGCCGGCGCCGCTGATGGTGATTGGATCGCGTTGGGCCGGATTCGCGGGTAGGCGTCATAGTCTGCTGCGGATTTTGAAGGTCGTGACGGCCTTTACAGTTGGGCATTCGCTGACGCTGGCACTAGCGGCGTTGGGGCTGGTCCAAGTGCCCAGCCGCCCCATTGAAGTGCTAATTGCGGTTTCGATCCTCGTCTCAGCCGTTCATGCGCTCCGCCCGCTTTTCCCCGGGCGTGAAGCCGGAATTGCGGCTTTCTTCGGCCTGATTCACGGTTTGGCGTTTGCCACAACCTTCGGCGAATTAGGACTCGGCCGGTGGGAGCGTGTGACGGGCATTCTGGCGTTCAACCTTGGAATTGAAACGATGCAGCTGATCGTAGTCGCTGCAACCATGCCGTCTCTAGTTTTAATGAGCCGCACACGCGCGTACCCATTTCTAAGAATCGGCGGCGCGTTGTTTGCAGGAATTGCTTCCGCCGGCTGGATTGCTGAGCGGTTGATAGGCGTGCATAACCCGGTAGGTGTTGTGGTGGATCTCGTGGCGAGTCACGCGGTTTGGATCGCAGGGGTGCTGTGCCTGATTAGTCTCGGTTGCTGGCGGATGCTTGGTGCGCTCGAGAATCAAAACCCAACCGAGGCGCCATCCGTTGAATTAACCCGGACGATGGAGTTGGCAGCGCGGCCGATGAACTCGAGTGCTGCAGCTCAAGTTGACTGAGCATCTTTGTGTCAGCTAGGTACAGGAGTGGTTTCTTTCGAGGTGATCTCGTACTTGAAGCTATCCGCATCAAGGCAGTCGAGCCGACCTTCCTTTGTTTCCGCCTGGGGATACATGAAGAATCCGAGAGGGGCACCGTTTGAGCCTGGCAAAGCAACGTCGTGAGCAAAGTTAAACGCCATCCAGTTCATTTCCCAGGAACCAAACAGCCGAGTGCGGGCCTTCTTCACCATATCGTCGTCCAATAGAAGATTTCCGGGCGGCTCTTCCAACACAACTTTCCTCACGTCGGCGGGGTCAACAGGCACCCAACCATAGCCAGCGAGATGGACTTCGGCACGGCAGTGCTGCGATTTCGTGATTTTTTCCGTGGAGGCTCCGAGGCTCTTGTAACCAAGATCGGACTTTGCGACGCGGATGCCGTAGACGTCGCGAGCCGGAAGCCCAGCGGCACGCGCGAGGCCGACATAGAGCGCGTTGAGATCAGCACACTTCCCGCCTAAATCCCTGGTTTCCAACATGAAACGGATATCACCGGTGCCACAGCCTCGAGTTTTCGGATTTCGGAATGTGTTGTCTACAATCCACTCATAGATCGTGCGCGCCTTCTCGACATCGGTTTTTGCATTCCTCGTTATTTCAGAGGCTGTCGCTTTCACGATTCCGTCCGTCGGCAGGAGCTTCGTGGATCGCAGGAAATGTTCCAACTCGGCGCGGTCCTCCCTGGGAGAATCGGTGGGAGCAACGAGATCGACCGCAAGATTCCTGGTAGAAATCCTGCTCGTAACGGTAAGGAAGGGTTTTACGCCAGCCGGAAACTCCGCGGCCACGATACCGAGGGCATCAGACTTGTTTTCCACGAGGCGCGCGGAGCCGCCCTCAGCGGTGAATGTGTTAGAGATCGTTCTCTGAAACGGGGTAGGCTGGTTTAGGGCTGCAGGTATCCATACTCGAGTGATGCCGGAAGTTTTTAGAACTTCCACGTGGGTCGTCACATCAAACGTGCGCCAAGCCTCGGTAGCCAGGGGCGGGGCGAAGAAATGCTCGCCTTTTGGAAGTGTGAAGCTCGCAGAAACAATGCCTGCTGAACGTAGAAAGTGCCGGCGGTTCATGAGCATTCCCTCTCGAGGAGAATTAGAAATATAGATGCTCGCCCAAGGCACAAAGATACGCTCCATTGGGAGCACGTGTAAACTACTGGCGCGAAAGCAGTCCGCCGGCCCCCACAACCAAAACAGTGCCGCGCGAGATACGCACGGCATACGAATCGCAGGGAGCTGTCGGTAGGATTTTCTCATTATTGCCCGAGCTCTGAGAACTAGCCGCAGCTGTTTACGGCTGCGAAGAAGAAGTCGACTGGGCAAGGCTGGCCGCAAAATGGATTGGAGTGGCGGAGACAATTCCCTTCCCTTCTTGAATGATGATGGACTGATTCGGAATTACTCCGTCGATTGAATCCTTGTGGCCACTAGGCCAAACAATCTGCAAACGAGAAATCTTCGCAGTGCCTGGCTTCCCCAATCCGAATGTCAACGGCAACTCACTCTGGGACAGGTAGCTCGACCCGCCTTTTACCATGCGCGTCATCGTCGCGCCCGCACTCGTCGTGAGCATGGCCTTTGCACCGATGCCATCGCGATTGGACTTAGTACCTATCAACTTGACGCGCAACATATCGTTTTGATTGGCGTTGTCGTTGCGCAAAAGGCGTGCCGGCCCATTGTTGGCGGTGATTATCAGATCCAGGTCACCATCGTTGTCAAAATCGGCGTAGGCCATGCCGCGGCCAACGACTGGCTTTTGAATGGCACGGCCTAATTTGGCCGAGACGTCCTCAAACTTCCTGTTTCCAATGTTCCGATAGACTCCTGCGGGCTGCGCGTACCTCAGTGTTGGCTGAACGACGGCAATGTCATCGGACACATGGCCGTTCGCCGCTACGATGTCCAGAAGTCCGTCGAGATCGTAGTCCATGAAAAAACAGCCGAACGTCAGCGATTGGGCGGTCATCTGGGCCATGCCAGACCGCAACGATTCGTCAACGAATAATCCAGAACCATCGTTCTTATAAAGCGAGGTGCTTTCGTTCGTGAAATTTCCGATGACGAGGCTGGGAAAACCGGAACCGTCAATATCCGCCGCATCCGCCCCCATACCGGCGCGGACTCGACCTGAGTCGCTGAAGGCCACTCCAACGGCCACGCCGACGTCGTTGAAGGTTCCGTCGTGATTGTTGTGGTAAAGCTTATTGGGCTCAGTGTCATTCGAAACGAAGAGATCCATCCAGCCATCATTGTCGTAGTCGAGCAGGGCGACGCCGAGAGCCTTGCCTGTCGGATCAAGCAGACCGGCCTGCTTGGTGACGTCTTCGAAGACCCCGTTGCCTTTATTGTGATAGAGACGCGAGCTTTCGCCCTTGTAGGTTTGCGGCGTGCAGTAGGACTTGTTCTTGTTGTCGAGCGTGCAGTATTGATCCTTTTCGATGGACCAATCGATGTAGTGGGTGACGAAGAGATCGAGCTTGCCGTCATTGTCGTAGTCGAACCAGACAGCGCTGGCGGAAAATCCGGGGCTGGCGACGCCCCCTTTGGCAGTGACGTCGGCGAATTTGCCGTTGCCTAGATTGTGGAAGAGGTGGTTGGAGCCAACCGTCGTCAAATAAAGATCTTCGTATCCGTCGTTGTCGTAGTCGCCGACCGCGCAGCCTAGACCGTAGGTCTCGATGGCCAAACCAGCCTGCTGCGTCACGTCCGTAAACGTTCCGTCGTGATTGTTTTGATACAGAGCGGGGAAAGACTTGCCGGTCTTGTGTTCGGGCCAGTCCATTGAGTTCACGAGGAAAATGTCTTGCCAGCCGTCGTTGTCGTAGTCGATGAAACAAACACCGCTCCCCATGGTTTCCGGGAGGTATTTCTTACCAAATGCGCCGGTATTGTGTTTGAAATGAATGCCTGCTTGCGCGGTGACGTCTACGAATTCGATCGGACCGGCAGGTCTGGCGGCAGCGACATTCATTTGTGGCGAGACTACCGGCGAAGGCGGAATCGCCGAGGGTGATGGCGCCGGTGGTGATGATGGCGCTATCGCCGGGGACGTCTTTTCGACTTCGACCGGTGGCTTCTGTTGGCAGCCTGCACCGACAAACGACACTGCAATCAAGAGCAGCAATCTCGCTTGTAGGTCCTGCAAGAATAATCCTCTCGTCAGAAATTGCCCTTTCATGCAGCCACGCGCGCAGTTACAGTTCGCCGGGAATCGAACCACATTTCAACCAGGAGGGCTACGGGCCCGACCAAAAACAAGGCATAGAAAGGCGCATAAACTACATGCGATAAGCGAAGAATCATTTCGACGAGGGCGACCAGCGCAACGACGATGGACTGCCAAAACTTCGATCTCACGGTAGTCTTTGGATCGGTGATCATAAAAAAGATGAAAAGCTGATACATGGGACCGGTTAACGGAGCGATTTCCGACTGCCAGGGACTGCCAGTGATATAGCTGCGCAAGAACGCAAAAATGATGAAGCAAGCGACGTACGTTCCCGTGATATTGAAACGATGCACCCGAGCAATGATGATCGACCCGAGAACCCAAATGACGAGCATCGGCAATAAATAATTGCCCCACTGAATGCTTAAGGCCGCCACGGTTTCCGGCGCCAAGAACAGCAAAACCGAAATGCTGAAATTCGAGGGATTCCAGATATGCCGGCCGTTTACGCGAAGAACGTATTTCGACATGATGGCAACGATGGCACAAACCGCGTAAGGCCAAAATGCAGGCGACCGGACTAGAATGCCGACGCTGATTCCGCTGATGTAGGCGCTGGCCAGGACGGGCCACTTGCCAATAAATATTCTGCCGAGAATGAGTTCCGTGAGCAGGCTCGCGAGGATGGCCAGCCCGGTTTTTTTATAGCTCTCCAAAATGCCGAACGATAAATTCCCAACGATGAGAATGCATGTAATGAACATCGGAGCCAGATAGCGGTTCTCCATGCTGAAAAAGCGTTTCCACTGAAAAGGCTGAACCGGTTGTGGCGCCATCGCCATACTCTGTTGACTCATTGCGGTTCCTTTAGAACGTGATTCTCGTTAGGAGCGGGGTTATCGATGGTTTGGATTTTGCCGGAGGGCCAGCGAATCACGGCCTTTTGTATCTGCGGGAACTTGCCCAACCCGAAATGCAAACGGCGCTGATTTTGCGCTGCAAATCCACTGCCTCCTGAGACTTCTTGCACTTGCTGTTGGCCGTTCCAGAATAGAGTGACTTGGGCACCAATCGCGCTTCGATTGCTTTTGGTTCCCTCAAATTCAAACTCAATCCACTTGTTTTCGGGGATCACCGTGTTTTTGTATATGAGCAACGGGCCACGCTCATTGGCGACAATCACATCAAGCACGCCTTGATTCCACAAATCTGCCAGGGCAACCGAACGCCCATCGTAGGTGTCCGTCACGCCGACAGCTTGTGCGACATCTACAAACCTTCCGCTTCCGTCGTTCAGCCAGACATGCTTCGTTTGGTAGCCGGACAGACTCCGGCCCTCCATCGCCGGCCAATTCTTCGCGTCGTTGATGATGGCGCTGTGGCCCCCCGCGATCTTTGAAAAGTCGTACCAGTAGCTTCGATTGTGATCGAGCGAGACGTAGCCGTTGGTCAGATACAAATCAAGCGTGCCATCGTTGTTTAGGTCGCCAAATTGAGCGCCGAAACTCCAACCGCCGATTTCCACGCCAAAGTCCCGCGCCAGATTTTCAAACTGCAGCTTATCGCCGACCGTGCCCTCTTTCCGAACCCACAGATTGTTTCCCTGGATGAGCACGCCTTCTTCAGAAATGTTCGATACGTAGACGGCGTAGCGTCCCTGGTTGAGGATGTCGCCAAAGCTCGCGTTCATCCCACTCTTAGGAGCGAATCCAACACCTGTTTGTTCACCGACTTCATGGAAACGCTTCCCATCATTGAAATAGAGTTCTGACACTCCGTAGTCATTCGCGATGAAGAGATCGGGATGACCTGTGCCACGGAGGTCAGCAGCTGCGGATGCCAAAGCCCAGCGGCGGCTCTTGATCCCAACTTTTTCGCTTATTTCTTCAAACTTGCCGTTCCCAAGATTGTGAAAGAGATATTTGCGGCCACCATTTTTCGCGTATTCGAAACTGTCCGGCATCATCTTGGTGGAAGCGAGGTGCCAGAGGTCGACGTCCTCGGAATAATAGCCACCTATAAAGAGGTCTAGCAATCCATCACCGTCGTAGTCGAACCACAGCGCGGTGTTCGCGTTAATCCAAGGCGGCAATCCCACTTGATCGGTCACTCGCGTAAATCCGTGCCCCGCGTCGTTGTGAAATAACTCCGGCTTCCCCCACTTGATCAACAAAAGGTCTTCATAGCCATCGTTGTCGTAATCGCCCCAAACCGCTCCCATGGAGACGCCCGTGCCGGGCCGATTTACGTCCGCGACGCCCATCTCATCGGCCACGTCCTTGAACGTTCCGTCGTGCATGTTTCGATAGAGCGCGTTCCTGGCCCCTTCCTTGCTGCTCGTGACATAAATGTCCGGCCATCCATCGTGATCAAAATCCACGATAGAGACAGATGCACCCATCGAAGCGACTTGCGGCATGATGTGGTCCAGTCGAGGATCGAGGGTGGGCGCTTGATGAACAAAATCTACGCCCGCGGAGTGCGAAACCTCCTGCAAATAAAAGCCATGGCGAGAGAGGGCCGTCTGGAGATCCAGTTTCGTTTTCGTTTCATCGTGACGCGCCGCAAAGCGCTTGATGATCAGGGGAGAGAACACTAGGCCTGCGAATACGATCGCCAGAACGATTCTTGCCACAGTACTTTGCTTCACTTGGGCGGCGCGCTCCTGAGGGAATTTTGAAACACGTCTGGCGTGACATAGCGCGTGTGGTAATTCTGCCAGTCTTCCTGATGTTGGCGATAAACGAACTCATCTTCGAGTCGGCCAGGCCGCTCCACGTACTCTTGCTTTGCGTGGTACGGCAAGGGCAAAACGGTCTTTGAAAACGTCGAATTGAAGTCGCCGTCCTTGATCCATCCATCGCCGACTAGAATAAAATCGCGCAGCCAACCTGCCGGCGGCGGTGGTTGTTCGGTAAAGCGCAATGACATCTCGTCGCCGGAATTTACGATGACGTAGCGGTCGTCAACGCTTTTCAGCAACTCGCGCACGTCGCCGTAGCGCGTGTAGTAGCCGATCAAATCGCGCCAGCGTTGCTTCGTGCCGAGAATCTGATAATAGTCAGGCACTTCCGGCGCGCCAGCATCCGGACGATCGATTGTGGAGTATCCCCGGTAATGCAAGTCTGCGGCTTCAGCATCAAGCGTCTGTGTTTTCACTTGTGCTCCGGGCTCACCAACGGCCCACTCAATGCAGTCCCAATAGATTTCCAGATTCGTCCGCAAGCGTACGCGTCGCGGTGTCCCCGCACGGAAAATATTCGTCAGGTTGAAAAGAACCGTCTTCTTGCGGCCCGCAGGAAATCCGAGATCCGATTGAGCCGCAATCCATCCGCCGCGACCGTCGGGGACTTCAACGCTCATGCCCTTCGCGTGCCAGCGGTTTCCCTGCGTGATGGCTACGTTTAATGACGATTCGGTGTCATGAATCGAACCTTGGGCAATGAGGTAGAGCGGGCCACTTTTCGGAGCATCATCGCCGAGATCGATCTCAACATAATGGTCTCGCGTTATCCCCTGATACTGGCCGCGGCCAAAGGAATCGAGCGCCCGGCCATCCAATGTGCTGACGATGCCCGTAACGTCATTGCCGTTATCATCGGTGGCGTGCGCGATTTTGTGAGGAGTGGCCACCGTTGTAAACCCAAGCTTTGCTGGCGGTATCACGAACCGTTCATCGACGTAGATCTCCGTGTCGGCAGGATGGTCCACCGTCATCAGCGCAATTCGATCGTAGTAATAGACTTCCCAAAGCTCAGCCGTTATGCGCAGGTCGTAATACCCGTCGTGTGGAACCAACTGATCGCGGCGGATTTTGTACCACTCGCCAGTAGCCGCGATTTTCGCCGAACCTAGCGTATTGATGCGCAAGCCAATCGCCGAGCCCCACGGGACGGCGTCCTTGATGAAATCCATCTTCGTGCCGTTCCACGCAAAAAGAAATGGACATGAGGCTTTTAACCGCTGTTCAGTGACAACCTCCTGATCTGCCTTTACTCCGAATTCTGCTCGCACTGTGCCGTTCGGCCAAACTACGCGCACCACTTCCGCGCTCGTCTGATTGCCCAGACCAAAATGAAGCTGCGGCCCGTTGATGGGTTGTTTCTGAACCAGCAGTCCCGACCGAATTTCGATCTCTCCGCCGACACCAAACGGATTGATGCGCTGATCGCCAACAGCCTGCTTCGCGTGTGGCCGTACCACTTGCCAGTGATAGTTCTTCGAACCATGATTCACGCCTTGCACGGCCTTTCCGTTCGCATCGAAACCCAGCAGATCGAGGCGGCCGTCCGCGCTCAAGTCCGCAATATCGAAAATAGTGCTGAGACCGGGAGAATGAGCAAAAAGTGTGAATTTTGAAGCCGCATCCCCAAGCCATATCAGCGGCGTGCTTGCCTGTTGTCCCACGAACGGCACAACGGGGCTGAGAATCAAATCGAGCGCGCCGTTATTGTCCAGGTCCGCGACTTGCAACCGCATTTCGCCTCCCAAGTTGACGGCTGGATTGGGAACTTGCACTAGCGGCGTTACGCTCCACCCATTTTTTTCGTTAAACGAAACGCTGACGATATCACCGCTCGACTCAACGGCAAGCAAATCTAAAACGCCATCGTTGTCCGCATCCGCCACGCCCACGGCCTTCACCGTCGGCAGATTTGCCGGAAGGGCGACTTCGCGAAATTGCCCCTGACGCTCGTTGTGAAAAATGTGAAGCCGACCGGCGCCATCCACTATGGCCGCGTCAGCGTTGCCATCAGAATCGAAATCCGCCCAAGCGAATGCTCGCACTCCCGATATGCCCGTAAAAGGCCGAATCACCGCGAAGGTATCGTCACCATTGTTTCGCAGTACCTGGGGAACATCAGTTTTTTTGCCGAGAACAATATCCAAGTCGCCGTCAGCCTCTATATCGACTGCCCAAGCCCCGGTGTAAGACGCATTCGTCACACTCTTTGGCAATTTGCTAGTTTCAGTGACGTCCGTGAATTTTTCGGGCGAATCCTGCCGCATCAAGCGCACGCCGCCTGCACCAGCCAGAACCAGATCCGTTTTGAAATCGTAGTTAAAATCGATCTGCAAGATGCCTTCAGGAAGCGGCGCAGTATTTGATGGACCGCCAGGAAAAGGAAATTTTGCTCCCGTGGACAACCTCACTTCCCTGCCGTTAGCCTCAGCGATGACAGGAGCTCCGGCACTTCCAAGCGCGATCGCACCTATCCATGTCCAACTTGCAGCATCTCCATTCGGAACCGGCTTCAAGTCAAAGCCGATCGCCGTGTCGGCTGGCGCGGGAGCGAAGTCCGGCGTTTCCAATCGCAAGAAATGAGTAAAGGGCTCAGCCTCTTCGCCAGGCGGTGCCTTCAACACAGCCAGGCTCTCGCGAAATTCGGGAACACGCATAAGCGTGTTACGCAGGAAAGTCGTTCTTGTCGCGGCGGATCGAGGATTGGGGCCGTCAGCCGCGGTCTGCAGTGCGGTTAACTGCGCCTTCACTTCGCTTGGCCAATTCTCCGAACGCTGACTAATCTGCGCGAGCATGGATTTCACAGTTGCGGCGTCTCCGCTCTTCGCAGCGATGCGGGTCAGCTCAAGCTGCGCCGCCAGATTTTCCGGCTGAGCCACTAGAATCTTTTGAATCAGCTGTTGGTACTCCGCGTCACTGTTAGCGTCCGCCTGACGTTCCACTTCCTCCGCCAATTCGTAGGCGGCTCGATAGTTCCGCGGATTGATTTCAACAGCCTTGCGCCAATCGGAGATGGCTTTAGCAGAATTTCCGCGGCTGCTCTCCAGAAGACCAAGTAGCTGATAAATCTGATCATTGTCGGAAGCAAGGCTTCGAGCTCGCTCGATCCGCTGAGCGGCAACATCCAATTTACGTTGACGGAGCGCCAGCACACCCCAGTTCGCCCAACCAGCCGGCTCGCCCGGCACTAGAGTCGTCAGTTCAGACAGTTTACTTTCAGCATGGACATCGTCGCCAACCTGCAGCGCGCCAAGTCCAATGTAAAACGCGGAAACCGCCTCCGCGTATTCCTTTGATGATTTCTGCGGCAGCTTTGTGCCGCAACCGCACGCACACAAGACCATCCCCAAGACGCCGCAAGCGAATAAACACGCAACAAGCTGGACGCCAAATGAGTGCGACACCCGGCGGAACGTCACAGAAGTCAGTCTGACTCTACTCTTCCGCATCAATCCCCTTGATACCCGCGGGTAGACGAATGACATATTGATTTGCCATTCAGTCTCTCACGCAAAATGCACGACCGCAAAACTTCACGAAAGCTGAGTCGTCCGGACTTTTCGCAGCTTGCGACGCTTCGCGATAGCGGTAATCCACAAAAAGCTCACTCCCAAGAACGGCAGAAGATACAGCAACAGATCCCATCGTCCAAAACCTGCGGGCGTTGGCACCACTTGCGAGATGGCTTCGCCGCCGCCGGCTGAACTCGTCAGAGTGAGGCGCACTTTCCAATTTTCCTGCTGGTCAAACTGAACCTCGGTTTTGTATTCCACCTGGCCGCGCAAATCCACGTGCCATGCGGAGTACACAACCTCGGCCAGCCTGCCACTCGCCGGTTGCACTCCAATCTGAATTTTCAAGTCTTTCGGGACCGTTCCACCTGGCACGGGATCCACCATGACGAAAAACGTGCCGATGCCAAGATCCGGGTGAGTCCATAGAGAAATGATGTACGGCCCGACACGCTGATCGGTGATGATCGGGAACGGGGGGCCGTTGTGCGCCGAAGCACTCGGCGCACAAAGCATCGCGAACAAGCTCGCCCAAAAACAAGCAAGCACCGCCGGCGACACTCGGCGATTGCCCTTGGTTTTCATCGTTACTCGCATGCGTGCCATCATCCACCCATCATCGTCGCGCGCATTTCCATGGGCTGAAACATCAGCCATACCGACGCCAGACCCACCAAAACACAAACGGCCGCCCAAGGGATAAACGCGCGCATCGGATGAGGGGCGCAATCTTCTTCCGCCAAATGTTGCACTACCAGGAGCGAACCCGCAAATCCTAGCAGGAGGAATCCCAATTCCATCGGCTGAACAAAGCGCGTCGGCAAGCCGGTCCACCTCCAAAGAGGCGCCCAGAAAAAATGCACACCCAGATTAGCAAGCGTCGCTTGCGCCACTGGAACGATAGTGAGAATCCCCGTGAAGAAATGGAATCCGTAGTGAGCCAGCCACATACCAAATCCAAGCGGCACAAGCGCGTAGCTGTAACGCACAGCAAGCGGAACTAGCGCAAGTTTGCTGCCTCCCAACACACGTGTGAGCCAAGCAGCAGCCCCCAGCAGAATCGCAGGCTCGATGATAAGAAATACCACGAAGATGATCCCCAGGACGGGCGCTTGGTGGCTCACCGAAAGCAGCTTCCCCATCCAAGCCTCGAGGGCGTAGACGGGACTGACCATCCCGAATGCGTTGAGAAGCGCCCCAAAGCTGAACACAATCGCGAGCGCAGCAATGTCCTTGCGGCGCGAGAAATACCCTATCCCCGAACGGATGGGGTCGGTCATCAGTTCAGCAGCTGGTAGCCGGCTTGTAACTCCTACATTGTCGTGCGGGCAGGCGTGTACGCAATCGAGGCAGAACGTGCAATCCATGTTCCCCACTTTGCGAGGCTGGAAGAGGGCTAGCTCGCAGCCACGCTGAAGAATCACGAGACCAGGCACATTGCCGGTGGAATGGGAGTCCGCTCCAACGGACGCATGTCCCCCGGCAACTGCACGCCGTCCGCGGATACAATCCTTGGTCGCGCATCGATTGCAGACACCCTGATCGCGAACTTGAACTTCCAGCGGAGACAAGGTCGATGCAATAAAATTGAATTGGCCAATCGGACAGACAAACTTGCAGAAGGCAGCATGCTTGAACAGCCCGTCAATCACCAACACCGCCGCAAAGTAGGCGATGGCCAGAATAGCCGTCCACAAGGGCGATGACCACAAGCTGAAAAGCTCGTAGGCAAACAGGATGGCGATGAAGAGAGCGACGGAAATCCACTTGTTCCGCAGAGCTCTCGGCCAGTTATAACGGGGACGAAACAAGCGCCGCGCCGCATTGCGAACAAGCATGAACGGACAAGCCAGACAAAAAAAGTTACCCGCACAAAGTAGCACCAAAATGAGAGCACCGCGGAAGTGCACCCAAGTAAGGACGGTTGCAAGATTCTTTGGGGCCAGCGTTGGGCCGAGCAAACCGTGAAGAATCATCAGCACCGCCACAAACAGCACGGGAATTTGCAGGACGGTGCGCGAATGCCGCCAGCGAAAAAAACTGCCGAGGATCGGAACGCGGAGCAAATCGAAGCGTGGCGCATCCACGGACAACAGTGCCGGATTGGAGGAAGGTGTGGCCAACGAGTTCAGTTCGCCTGAATATTTCGTATATCTACTTGACGGTCGAAAGCCACGCCGTTTGCCAGTTTGACATGAAACAAGACAGCCCAGTCGCCGCGCATGTTGAGGTCGAGTGTGCCCTGATAGCGGCCTCGCTCTATCTCTCTGGCATCGCCGAACACGGGGCTCATCCCCGCATGGGACATATCACCTTCCAGCGAAATATGCGCACCAGCCAGCCGTTCACCAGCCTTGCTGGTCAGAGTGACCGTGAAGATGTTAGGACCGACCCGAGGATGGCTGGGATCGCTCTCACACCTGAAATCGATATCGGCTGGGATGCCAGTCGTCTTGGCGCAACCTGCCGTTTGCATGTTTGCCAGCATGAGAAAAACGAAAGCCCATTGGCCTAATCTTTGGTTCCAAACCATCAGGCTGCGTCACCCTTGCAAAGTGGCAACAGCCCTTTGCGCTAAAACTGAAAAGGCCGCTAGGCCGCGGAGGCTTCTGCGATCTTTTCCCGGCTGTTCCACTCGCAGGAGCAAACCGACAAGCCTTCCTCTCCCTTGCGGGGAAACATGTGGTAGTACATCCCGATGACCATCGGGATAAATACGATGGTGTTGTAGAAAAGATGGAGCTCCACTCGGGGGAAAAACAATTGAAGAACGCTCACTGGTACGGGCTTACCCCAGAAATTGTGGTGTATGGTCGCTTGGGTAATCAGCAGGAGGTGCTCGATGTGATGCCAGAATTGAATGACAAGAGCCACGGTCCACCAGGTTCGGCCCGTCCCGGTAAAACCCTTACGGAGGACCCAGATCCCGATCAGCATCACCAGCGCATAAGCATAGTGCAGCACTTCCGATTTGATCAGCCATGGATACCAAAGCCCCAGGAGGCCGTTGGCCTGAGGGCGAGGCCATCCCATCACATATATCTGATACGCCTGAAATAGGTGTTCAGCCCAATGAGCGAGAACAACTAGCATGAACACTTGCAGGGCGCGCTCATGCCACTTCGAATTTAGCTTGTCGTATATACCGTAGTCAGTGACCGCTGGGGAATGCGTACTGCCAATCGCGGGAGTGGAGACCGCCATGCCGCTGCCCTCCAAAAACTCAAAGAGATGGTCGGAAGCCGAATAGAAGCCTTCGACGGCGCGGGATATTCCCACAACCCTGATGGGCCATCAATAGTATATTCATACTAGTTCTCGGTTCGCCGGCCCCGATCTCCTGGGCCTGCCTTTTCGTCTCCTGCGAAAATACTATTGACGCTATTAGGGCAAAGGTTGAATATGCGCGCGCTTTTGGTATCTCAGGCGACCGTATTCGAAGAACCAGCCCCATTTCGGAAAATGAGGAGACAGAACAATGTCGGAGATTGAAGTAATCGCAAACCAGAAGCGGATCTTGCAGAACCAGAAGGCGATTCTCGCTAATCAAAAAGCCATCAAGGCAAATCAGGAGATCATCAAGAGAAACCAGGCGTCTATCCTGAAGAATCAGGGGACCTTGGCCACGATCGTGAAAAACCAGAAGAAAATTTTGGCGAAGCTCAAGTAGAGCTTAGCGCCCCGTCTCGGAACTCGCGTCGTAGATGCATCTTGCTCCGGTCCTACCTGACCCAGCGCCTCGGGAGCTAGCAGCCAGGTCGTTGTCCAGTTGCTCTGTCACGCGTTGCCACTCCCTCGGTTCTGTTTTTCCTGCTCAATTGCTCCGGTTATAGTATTTTTCAATTATTGCGCTCAAATTCTCCCCGAATACAATGGCGCAACTTTTTTTCATAGCGCCTCGGAAAAGGGCACCCTCGAGGCGAATGGAAATCGTCGCGTCGAGGCAATCCCGAAGTTCGCCAAGGCAGCGGACTTGCAACGGATTGTGCTCAGGCAGCGCGCCATTGCGCCGCTTGAATTCCATGCCATGGAGATTCTGTGAATAGACTAATCATTTGTCTGTTGCTGCTTTCCGTCGGAAGCGTAACGGAGGCCCAGGAGCCGGCTACGCCGCCCCTCCAACTCGGTGGCGTGACCTTTTCCGGCAGCATCCGAGAACGATACGAAGTCTGGAATTGGTTCGAGGCGCCCAGTGGCAACAACCTATACGGCTATTCGGGAACTGTCGTGCGCTTTGGATTCTCTCAAAAGCACGAGCACTACGACTGGAACATTGAGTTTGAGGCCCCTATTCTTCTCGGCATCCCCGACAACGCGGTTCACGCGGCTCCCCTGGGTCAGTATGGCCTGGGCGGAGCCTACTATGTGGCCAATGACAAGAGTCAGGACACCGCATTCATCTTCCCCAAACAAGCGTTTCTCCGCTTAAAAGGAGAGCATTCAAGTTTGCGCATGGGGAGAATGGAGTTCACCGACGGCAGCGAAGTAACGCCTAAGGACCCCACGTTGGCATCGCTGAAGGCCGACCACATCGCCCAGCGGCTGCTCGGAAACTTCGGCTTTTCTGACGTCATGCGCAGTTTTGACGGCTTACAGTACGCATATTCCAACGGTCCATGGACCTTTACCGCGCTCAGCGCGATTCCGACGCGTGGCGTGTTTCAAGTGGATGGCTGGGGATGGGTTAAGACACCTGTTACCTATGTGGCCCTCACACGCCAGACCGAACTCGGAAGTAGTCACGCCGAATGGCGGCTTTTCGGAATTTATTACAACGACGACCGCCCCATCGTGAAGACTGACAACCGCCCGGCCGCCGCAAAAGCCACTGACCTGGGCGGCATCAGCATCGGCACTTATGGGGGGCATTTCATTCTCGCCGCCCCGACAACCTCTGGCACGATTGATCTCCTCGGCTGGGGCGCTCTCCAGAGCGGCAGTTGGGGACTCCTGACCCAGCGGTCTGGCGCCGCTGCTATAGAGGGTGGCTGGCAGCCCACATTTGCCAGTCGGGTACGCCCGTGGTTCCGCGGCGGCTACTACTACTCGAGCGGCGATGGAAACCCGGCGGACGACAAGCACGGCACCTTCTTCGCCATCCTCCCGACTCCACGCGTTTACGCCCGCTTTCCGTTCTTCAACTCCATGAACAACACGGACGTCTTCGGCGAAGTAATGCTGCGTCCCACCAAGCAGCTCACAATCCGTAGCGATGTCCATGGTCTTTGGCTGAGCAACAAAAATGATTTGTGGTACTCCGGCGGGGGCGCGTTCCAACCATCCAGCTTTGGTTTCAATGGCCGGCCTTCGAATGGCGGAAAGTCGCTTGCCACACTGTACGACATCAGCGGCGACTATAAATGGAAGCACGGCTTCTCGTTCGGCTTGTACTTCGGGTATGCGGTGGGTGGCGGTGTCATCAAAAAAATCTACCCTACCAATTCCAACGGCGCGCTTGGATACAGTGAGCTGAACTACCGATTCTGAAAGTGAGCCACATTTTCACCACGTGCGAGAGTCCTTTTCTTGCGGATTAGAGGCCTCTCATTGGTCAGGTTCGTGCACGTCTTTCTCGCGCCCCAATCGCAGAAGAAGCCTACACAACCTTCTGCACGCAATGGCCGAACAGTTCTACCAGAGGCACCTCTATGCGTAGAGTACTAAGTCAGGACGAAATCGACGCGCTCTTCAGCGCGGCACAGCCGGGCCAAAAGGGTGAAACCGCTGCCAAGAAACATGTTGAAAGGTGTGACCTGGGCAAATCGAAAACGCTCTCGGCGGAGCAGATCCGCGTTGTAAACACACTCCACGAATCCTTCGCGCGGCGGTTAAGTGATTCTCTGGGAACCTACCTGCGTACGGGATGTGAAATGAGCCTCGTTGCGGCGGAGCAGCTACGTTACAGCGAGTTTCTGGGGCGCGTTCCGGAATTGTCTTACTTAGCCTCACTTCGTTTGCTTCCGATTGACGCTGGAGCTCTCATCCTGATGGACCTGTCCCTGGTTTTTCCGATTATCGATCTGGCGCTAGGTGGCTCGGGGGGCGACGCCACGGAACCGCGCGATACAACAGAGATTGAAGACCAGATCATCGAGACGGCCATCAGCCTCATTGCGCGCGATTTGCAAAATGCCTGGGCGCCAGTAGTTGCATTCGACATCCAATTCGATCAGAGGCAGCCTCTGTCTCAAGCACACGCCTTGATGCTTCCCAATGAGAGGATACTGACTCTCAATTTCGAAATTCGCCTGCTCGATCTGCGAGGCGCGCTCAATATTGCGCTACCGGCAGTTGTGGCGAACGCTCTATTACGCAAGCTCGCGACACCGGGGTCGCTTGGGGAGCGCATCCCTTCGCGCAATACGCGCCGCAGGATTCGAGAGAGTCTTCTGGACGGCACTTTCCTGGCGGATTTAAGCCTTCCCCCGAGTTCCCTTTCTGTTCGCGAATTGCTGAATATCGAACCGCAATACATCCTCGTGCTTCCCAATCGAGCGGACAAACCGGCTCATTTGAACATTGCGGGAAAGCCAATGTTCGAAGCGCATCCAGTTCGTCGCGGCCCTCTGAAGGGGGCCCGAATCGAAAGGCGCACTTTGCTCCAGCAAACATCGGCTAAGGAGTGAGCGACCGGCGAAAGTGTAGGAGAACCGGAGAAGATTAAGGCGTTTAGGAATATCGGATCTCATCCCCACATTCGCGTGCCAATTTGGGCTTATTTCCGTTTAATAGATGCCATTTTGGATATGGCGCTCACACGCGCCAGTCGGACGGGCCACAGCCGATCACAGCCGATTACGCCCGACGCCGAGCTTATAGCTTCGGCACACTTATCATGAGCAATCGCTAACATTTCGTCCTTCATCATTAAAACGAATCTGGTTCTCTAGCAAATATTTTACTTTGCGCTTTGCTTCCTTCCAGAACTGCCAGATTCAATTCATCCTGAAATACGCATATTCGGTCTTGTCATTTGCTGGACCGCGGATCGCAAGTCCGCGAATCTTGCCTGCTCCCCTCAAACAGCGTAAGCCAAAAAGAAAACTGCATTAGCGCGAGTCGAAAGCACAAGTGCTGTCTAGCGTAGCTCTCTTAGAGCAGCAATCAGGCAGCCCACACAACTGGCACATGAATTGCTCACTTGGAGTGCCGGAGCGAGGGCTACGGCTGCCCTTTGGCCTAGCAGAATCGGATTGGGTTTAAGCCCACGATAAACAGCCGACCGGGGTTTGGGGGTGGGCACTCGGTTGCGACACTCCAGGCGGCGCTCTGATCTTCCATTGGGGAGGGATTGATTCCGGATGAGTGATGAAATCGTTCGGGAATTTCTTGTCGAAAGTACAGAGAATCTTGATTTGCTGGACCGCGAGCTCGTACAGCTCGAAAAGGATCCGGGAAATCGCGCAACGTTAGCGAGCGTATTTCGAACGATTCACAGCATCAAGGGCACATGCGGATTCCTGGGATTCACTAAGCTGGAGTCTGTCGCGCATGTTGGCGAGAACTTGCTGAGCAAATTGCGCGACGGCGAACTGGTGCTCGGGCCGGAAATAACGACCGCGCTCCTTCGCATGATCGATGCCATTCGGCAAATGCTGCAGAGTATCGAGACCACGGAAAACGAAGGTGAGCGCAAAGATGAAAATCTCATCGAGACTTTAACCACGCTACAAAAAGGAAGAACAGGACACGCTGCTGAACCGGAATCGTCCTCTTCCAAATCGACACCGTTGGGCACAGCTCCACCTGCGCCGCAGACGACACCCAATGTCGGAGACATCCTCATCGAGAAAGGGGCGGCCGATCCAGCCGATGTGGACTCGGCTGTCAGAGTTCAGCAAGAGGGAGACCCACGCCATCTTGGCGAAATCATGGTCGAGCAGGGGTCCGTAAAATCACAGCAAGTGTTGGAAGCTTTGCAGACGCAACAATCGAGTCGCGGAGCTGTGAGCGAATCTAGTATCCGTGTGGATGTGGGGCTACTCGATAAGCTTATGAATCTGGTTGGTGAACTGGTGCTCGCCCGCAATCAGGTTCTGCAGTTCTCGAATGCAACAGAGGATGCAGCCATCACGGCGCCAAGCCAGCGGCTCAACCTGATCACGACGGAGCTGCAGGAAGGCGTGATGAAAACGCGCATGCAGCCCATCGGGAATATCTGGAGCAAATTTCCGCGCACGGTGCGCGATGTAGCGACAGCTTGCGGAAAGCAGATCCGCATTGAGATGGAAGGCAAGGAGACCGAGCTAGACAAGACCATCATCGGAGCAATCAAAGATCCACTTACTCACATCGTGAGAAATTCCGCAGACCATGGCATCGAAACTCCAGCGAAGAGCGCGTCGCGACGGGAAAGTCTGCGGAAGGCAGGCTGCTGTTGCGCGCGTATCACGAAGGCGGGCAGGTCAACATTGAAATCTCCGACGACGGCGCGGGCCTCGATTCGGAAAGGATCCGCAGAAAAGCCATCGAAAAAGGACTGATCACCGCGGAGCAAGCGGCGAGGATGACCGAACGAGAGGGTGTAAACCTGATATTCCTTCCTGGTTTCTCGACGGCGGAAAAAGTCACGAATGTGTCAGGACGCGGCGTTGGCATGGACGTCGTCAAGACGAACATCGAGAAAATCGGCGGAACGGTCGACGTGCAATCGAAAGCCGGAGCAGGAACGACGGTGAGGATGAAAATCCCTCTGACGCTTGGCCATTATTCCCGCCTTAATTGTAACGAGCGGAGGCAACCGTTACGCGATTCCGCAGATCAGCCTGCTGGAACTGGTGCGATTGGATGGCGAAGTCGCGCAGAAGGGCATTGAGCTGATCCAAGGGGTTCCGGTGTACAGGCTACGCGGACGGCTGCTCCCCCTCGTGTATCTGAATCGCGAACTGAAGATCGAGAGAACTGGAGCCGAGGTCTCAAAAGACGATGCCGTGAACATCGTGGTGCTGCAAGCGGATGAGCGCCAGTTCGGCTTGGTGGTGGACGAGATCAACGACACAGAGGAGATCGTCGTCAAGCCACTTGGAAAACAGTTGAAAGGAATCAGAGCTTTCGCTGGTTCGACCATCATGGGAGACTGGACGGGTCGCGCTGATTCTGGACGTGCTGGGCATCGCGCAGTCTTCCGGTGTCGTAAGCGAGGTACGAGCGCGGGCGCTCAGCGAGAAGGAAGCCGGCGCTGCAAAGATAGAAGGGGAAAAACACACTTTGCTCCTCTTCACCGGTCCGGGTGACGCGCACATGGCAGTGGCTCTTGAGCGCGTTGGACGGCTCGAGGAATTTCCCCTGTCCACCATCG
The DNA here is from genome assembly GCA_963718785.1 of uncultured Acidobacteriota bacterium. GTDB lineage: Bacteria > Acidobacteriota > Terriglobia > Acidiferrales > UBA7541 > Acidiferrum. The sequence goes on from CAVQZW010000003.1 coordinate 990,849, forward strand.
AGCGCGCGGGTGACATCGAGGTCGTACAGTATCGCGGTGAAATCTTGCCTCTGATGTTTCTCTCCGAAGTGCTGGAAGAACGCCGTAGTCCCGCCCGGCTAGCAGCCGTCCCAGCCAAGGGAGGAACCTCCGATCGTTTGCAAGGCATCGTCTATTCCAGCGAGGGAAAACGCGTGGGCCTGGTGATCGAGCGAATTCTCGATATTGTCGATGAGTCCATTCAAATCAAGTCGCCGCCGAGCCGGTTTGGCGTGCTCTTCACCGCGGTGATTCAAGGCCGTGTAACTGAATTGCTGGACATGCCGTCGCTGCTCCAAGCCTTCGATGGCAGCCGCACGACGAAAACGCACCGAGAACGCGTGGAGGTCTGATTCATGGCAGGTACAAAACAACTCTGCACCTTTTACGTCGGCGGTGGATATTTCGGTATTCCCGTCGAGCAAGTGCAGGAAGTTGTGCGGCCACAGCACATCACGCCCGTTCCATTGGCGCCGAAAGTCGTGCGCGGACTGATTAACCTGCGTGGACAAATTCTTACAGCCCTCGATCTGCGCTATCGCCTTGGCTTAGGTGAGCCCGGGGAGCAAGAAACATTAATGAACGTTGTGGTACGAAACGATGAGTGCTCGGTCAGCTTCCTCGTTGACGAAATCGGAGAGGTGCTCGATGTCGATGAAACCACTTTTGAAGCCCCTCCGGAAACGTTGCAAGGCGAGATGCGCGCACTAATAGGGGGAGCGTACAAGCTGGATGGCCGGTTGCTACTGGCGCTGGATACGCAACGAACGATCGATTCTGATGGATTGAAGTTCCAGCGGGATAAGCGGGATTAGCCTCCAAGGGTTGCAATACAGACAGCTTGCAAGGTCCGTTTAACAACTGCCTCAGCGTCTGATTTCATCACCTGTGTGCCGCACCAAGGATCGCGCCGACGCGAACTCTTCGGAGCGATACGGAATGGATAGTGACAGTAGGGAGAAGACGCGATGAAGTTCACTCTTGGAAAGAAGTTAGGCCTAGGGTTCGGAATAGTCATCTTGTTGATGATGGTCAATACCTCTATCTCGTATACAAAGCTGGCGAACATTCGTGTGCGCCAGGAGAGGATTCTAAGCTTGCGGACGCCTACAGTCGTTGCCGGGCGAGACCTGCAACGAGATTTGAACTGGGCTGCGAACAAAGGGCGGCAGTACGTCCTCGCCGGGGCAGAACCGGAGCGCCGAGCGGAAGCGAAAGCCTTGTATGACGGGGCGTGGAACGACGCCGACAAAGATGTCGCCGAATTGACCGAACTCTCGCCACGCTGGACTGCGCAGGAAAATCGCGACCGGCTCGCACAAATCAAGCAACTACTGCCGGTGTTCCGGCAGGCTGCGGAAGCTTGCATGAAACACGCAACGGACGCGCCTCCCAACATGGTCGTAAAAGCAGGGGATGAGTTTACGGAGACTACCGCCGCAAACCTCGCAGCTATCAAGAAGCTTCTGGAAGACATGGCAAGCTCCCAGGAAGCTGCGAAGCGTCATCGAGTCCATAAGCGCAAACGCACAGCAAGTGGCCTCGGCAAGCGAGGAATTTTCCGCCACAAGCCAACAGATTACCGCCAATTCCGAGAAACATCGGCGCAAGCCAACGTCGTCTCGGCGGCGACGGAAGAAGTCAACCGCAACCTGCAAACTGTGGCGACCAGCACGGAAGAGATGAGCGCAACCATCAGCGAAATCGCCAAGAACGCCGGGACGCGGCGAAGTGCGTTTGGAACTAGAGGCCTCGCCCGCCCAAGAGCCGAGCGGCGAACACACCGCCATGGTCGGTCTCGCGGGGGCTCTATGCGGAATGGTCACCATCCGCTGCTCTAACGTCTACTTCCGGAAAACTTGCTTCTCTGATGCTGGGAGGGGACCCGGCCTCGAACCCTTCCACCGCCGGCGATGCTTTGGGTGAACTTTGCAACATGGTCGCGGGAAACTTTAAAGCTAAAATAAGCAGCTTGGCGGATCATTGCATGCTGTCGGTACCGACGGTGATAACTGGTGGAGACTATTCGATGGAGACTGCCGAACCTACCGAAGGCGTCACTGTCGCGCTCACGATGGACGGGAGCATGATCTGGGTCGCTCTCGTTACTCATCAATAGTCGTCACCAGGCGCGCCGACTTACTCACTCCCGCCGGGTTACGAAGTGCCCCGCACGATGGGACACCTCGCTCTATTAACTACGCCTTGCCCTCTCGCAGTCCTACGCAATCTGCTCCCGCGCGGGTAAACCGCTCAAAGCAGTCCCTCGACGCCACTAAACGCATCAGCAGCAATCAAGCGTCGGGTCGCGATATATTCGCCGAATCGTCATTATCGAACGTTCCCAACGATTCGCGCTGTTTGCCTGCATTGGACGCGAAGACTAAGCAGCCCGGGCTCTAGCGTGCGTCTTACCCGCGCAACACACCGAGTGAGGAATTCCTCCGACCAATTTCATGGCCAGCGGCTGACTGCAGGACGGGCAGGTGGATGACCAAGCCCCTCCGCAAGCGGGGCACTTCCTGAGGATGTGATGGGCACCGTCCACAGACTGGCCGTTTATCCGGCGGTCAAGCACGAAATGACACTTTGGGTTCTTACAAACTAAGAAGCGTTCCATAGGGGAGCCTCCTTGAGGGCAGGCTAGGGATACTCTTGCACCATCACCTCGTCAATATAGTAGATATACTTACGTATCTATACTTAGTCTCCTCCGACCGCGGTTAGACTGCTCGTGGATGCCTACGGAGAGTTCATCGAAGGGCGAGGATCGAATACGCATATTACGCAGTTTTGCTTACAATGCCGTTTCTACAAATCGGTTATGGTAGAAGTGAATTTGCCGTTCAGGTGCACGTTGTAGCCCCTAAGAGAGAGAGTGATCATGCCTACAATTCGATGCAGGAGAATGTCGACGCATCAGCCCTTTGTCTGGGCCGCCGTGCTCGCGCTTTCATTGTGGTCACCAAGCCTTGCTCAAACGCCGTCCATCGCTTCCACTCCTCCAATGGGTTGGAACAGTTGGAATCATTTCGCTGGGAAAATCGATGACGCAACGGTGAGGGCGCAGGCCGATGCCATGGTCTCCAGTGGAATGCGAGACGCAGGGTACATCTACATCAACATTGATGATACCTGGGAAGACGAGCGCGACTCGCAGGGCATCATTCATGCCAACAGTAAATTCCCCGACATGAAAGCGCTGGCGGATTACGTTCACGGAAAGGGATTGAAGCTGGGGATTTACTCATCACCAGGCCCGAAAACCTGCGCCGGATTTGCTGGAAGTTACGGACACGAAGAACAGGATGCGCAAACCTATGCCGCCTGGGGCATCGACTATCTCAAGTACGATCTTTGCAGTTTTGGAAAAATAATGGAGGCATCTGGGTCTCCGCAGGCGGCACACAAGCTGATGATTGATGCCTACACAAAAATGCATCAGGCGCTGCTGAAAACAGGCCGGCCGATCGTCTTCAGTCTCTGCCAGTATGGCGCGGATGCCGTCTGGCGCTGGGGCGTTTCTGTAGGAGGAAGTACTTGGAGGACCACTGGGGATATCTCCGACAAATATTCGAGCATGACGGAGATCGGTTTTGGCCAAGCGGGCCTTGCCAGGTTCGCTGGACCTGGCCACTGGAACGATCCGGATATGCTTGAAGTGGGAAATGGTGGGATGAATCTCGAAGAATACAGGACGCACATGAGCCTCTGGGCTCTGCTTGCCGCGCCACTTCTAGCGGGCAATGACATGAGCACGATGAAGCCGGAAACGGTCGCGATACTGACAAACCGCGAGGTGATCGCGATCGATCAGGATCGCCTCGGCAAGCAGGCCGACCGCATCCGCGCCGAAGGCACGCAGGAGATTTGGGCGCGGCCGCTGGCGGACGGTTCAAAGGCCATTGGCGTCTTCAACAGGTTCGACTGGCCACAGACTATCGAAATCAATTTTCGGGAATTCGGATTCAAGGGCAGCGTGAAAGTGCGTGACATCTGGGCCGCCAAGGATCTCGGCACGCTGTCCGGCAATTACACAGCGCACGTGCCCGGTCACGGTGTCGTGCTGTTGCGTGTTTCTGAATAAACGCATCGCGCACTGGCTCAACTTAAACTCCGTTGCGCGGACGATCCGTTCGAACGAATCTCGTGTTCTGGATTGGCTCGGATTCGCATTCAATAGCAAGCGTCGTGAGCGGTTGATCGGGAGCGTCCTTGGGCAACCCAGTAAATCGAACCCGGAAGCGATCCTGCTCGAACTTCACCTCTTGGCCGGAAGCAAAGAGCTTCGCGGATTTTACTTTCGTCATTAGGCCAGCCAGCGCAACCGTATCGCCCGGCCAGAAATAAACATGCATGTAAAGCGTATTTCCCCGGCGGGTAAAGCCCGCAAACTCGGAGGCGTGTACCTGGCAACGCTCCGTCGTGTGAATGGCATCGCCGTTCCGCGACATCCACTTTCCAACCTCTGTCAGAACTCGCACCGATTCCTCCGGAATGGACCCATCCGGCTTCGGACCGATATTCAGCAGATAGTTCCCGCCATCCCGTGAACACGAAACGAGATTCCGTATCACAGTCTTCGGGCTCTTCCAATTGTCATCGGCGCGGTGGTAGCCCCAGCTGTCGTTCAGCGTCATGCAACTTTCCCATGACCGGCTTCCCTTCTCCGCGACAATCTCCTGCTCCGGCGTCGAAAAATCTCCCGGCAGGCCATTCCGATTGTCGACAATAATGTCCGGTTGCAGTCCGAAAACCATCTTGTTCATGCGCTCGGACTCCCACCCTGCGGCATCCAGCGGCCAGTCCACGTCATACCAAAGCACATCGATTTTCCCGTAATTGGTCATCAACTCGCGAATGAGGCCGTGCGTATACTCGACGAACCTCTTCCGAGCTTCAGGATCTGTGGCACAGCGCGCCCCATCCGGATGGTGCCAATCCATCAGCGAATAATAGAACCCGACATGCATTCCCTCGGCTCGCGCTGCCTCGACATATTCCCGTACGAGATCGCGCCCTGGGCCCTGTTTCGGCGCGCAGTAGTTCGTTAGTTTTGTATCGAAATTGCAGAATCCTTCGTGATGCTTCGTGGTCATCACCATGTATTTCTGACCCGCGGCTTTCGCGAGCTTGGCCCAAGCTCGAGCCGCGTTAGGCTGTGGCTGAAACCGCTTTGCCAGAAGCTCGTATTCACTTACAGGAATACCTTCTTCTTCCATGACCCATTCATGTCGCCCGAGGACGCTGTACAACCCCCAGTGAATGAACATGCCGAACCGTGCCTCATGCCACCACTTCATACGGCGCACGCGATCCGCGTCTTCCGCATCTGAAGCCGCTTGTAGATTTGGTGCTGGCGCAGTGGGCTGTCCGAACCCGGCAGCGGCTCGGGATGAAGCGCCTAGCGCTAGAAGTGAAGCGCTCGTACCCAACAACCACTCCCGGCGCGGAATTCGGTTCGGTCCCATGGTTTCAGCCTCCATGAAGAACTATTTCGCTTTTCAGGACAACGTTGGCAAGCAAGCCGAGGAATAATGGGCCCTCGACCACTACTTTTCAAGCTTGAAGATTCTTTCCATCAACAACCACTTTTCCCCCGGCTTGGCTTCCCGAAGCGGCTCCTGGAACTTCCACATCAGCTCTTCCCACTCTCGCACCTTCGCATTCTCGCGGTCAGCTGCCGTCTTTGCTTCGAACGAGAATTGCTCATTCACTTCCATCACCATGAACATCCGCGTGCCGAGGAGGTAAATCTCCATGTCCTCGATGCCCGCATCTTTGATACTCCTCGTAATCTCCGGCCAGATTTTCTCGTGATAGCGCTTGTATTCCGCCATCAATAGAGGATCAGCCTTCAGATTCAGCGTCAGACAGTAGCGCCTGTTCATTTTGCCTCGGCAATCGCCGCGGATTCCGCAACCGGCAAAACCGTCTCCGGCTTGTAACCGCTCACCGCGAAATAAATCACGTAGAGATAGCAAATCAACGGCACGATGAATGCCTTCTGAATATTGCTCACATCCGAGATCTTTCCCATCGCCGCCGGAAGCAAAGCCCCCCCAATAATGGACATGACCAAAAGCGACGATCCGCGTTTGGTCAAGTTTCCAAGATTCTTCAGGCTGAGCGCAAAAATCGTCGGGAACATGATGGAGTTAAAAAAGCCCACCAGCACAATCGCGATGACAGGAGCAAGTCCTGACGCGCCAATCCCGACTAAAACGCAAGCCACTGCCCCTATCCCGAAAATAGCGAGTAACTTGGGCGCGGGGATACGCTTCATCATCCACGAACCAGAGAATCTCCCAATCATAAAGCCCGTTTGGTGCGCCACGAGAAAGAGTGCCGCCATTTTCTCCGGACTGTCCGGAATAAGATGCGTCACAAAACTTGCATTTGTGCCCTGGTGCCCCGCCAGAAATTGCGAACCCCACGCCGCCATCTTATCGAGCGTTTGCGGCATGGTGTGCTTCACGAAACGAATAACGAAGCTGCCCACTCCCACCTGCGCCCCTACATAAAAAAACTGGGCGACGACTCCTTTTATCAAATGTGGGTGCTTCATCACTTGGCCGAGATCCTTGCTAGTGCCTCCTTCGCTTCCGCCGGCCTCGTCGGCGGCCACCTCCGGAAGGTGCGCAAAATAAATCAGCATCGCAACTAGCAGGAAAATCGCGGTGATCACCAGGTACGGAACTTTCACCATGTTCGCTTCGGACGTAATGTAAGCCTGCACTTCCTGCGGGCTCATTGCCGCCCTTTGCGCCGCCGTATGCTCCACCCCGGAGAGAATGAACGCCGCACCCAGCGTTGGCACGAGCGCAGCGCCCACGGCGTTGAAAGATTGGGCGAAGTTCAGCCGGCGCTCCGAACTTTCCGCTGGGCCGAGCACCGTCACATAAGGATTCGCTCCCACTTCCAAAAACGATTGCCCGGACGACATCACGAACAACGCCAGCAAAAAGAATCCGTACGCCCTGGAACTGGCTGCGGGCAGAAACAGTAGAGTTCCCGCGGAGCAAATGAGCAGCCCGATTAGAATGCCTTTTTTATAGCCAACTTTTTCCATGATCCGTCCGGCAGGAAAGGCAGCCAGACAGTACCCACCAAAGAAAGCCACTTGGATAAACGACGATTGGAAGTCCGTGAGGTCGAATGCCTTCTTGAGATGCGGAATCAGAACGTCGTTTAGGTTGACCCCGATCGACCAAAGGAAAAACAGGCTGGTGACCAGAATGAACGGCAGCACGTATTTTCGCTCGGTAATGGGCGCGGATGCCGAAGTCATTTGGCTCCCTTAGGTCAATGCGCGATCCAGGTGAGTATATCCACCGTCGACGAACACATGTTGCCCGGTGATGTGCGAAGCCTGCGAGGAAATAAGAAATAAGACCATCGCGGCGATTTCATGAGGCTGCGTCATTCGTTTCCCCAGCGGTATCTTCGAAACAATGTGCGCCAGTTTCTCTTCGGGATTCGGAAAAGTACTGACCCACTGCTTATACAACGGCGTGATCACTTCGGCAGGCACCAATGCATTCACGCGAATGCCATACGATAACAATTCCGCTGCCCAGTCGCGTGTCAAAGAGAGTATTGCGCCCTTTGCGGAAGTATATCCAGAAGTGCCACCCTGCCCCGTAACAGCCACTTTTGAAGCAATATTCAAAATGCAGCCCTTCGATTGCTTCAGCGCCGGTAGCGCGAAGTGTGCCATGTTGTAGTAATGAAAAAGATTCAGCCGCAACGAACTCACGAACTTCTCAGGGCTGCCATTCTCCAGTCCGATGTTGTCATTCGCCCCGACATTGTTCACAAGCACATCCAGCCGCCCGTACTCCTTCAACGTCTGTTCCACCGCCGTACGGCAATTTTCCACTGACAATACGTCAGCGCTGATCATGCTGCACGTTGCTCCGCTGATCACCAACTCCGTCTGAAGCCGCTTCCCTGCTTCGATGTCCTTATCCACAAACACAGGAATCGCGCCCTCACGCGCGCAGCCACGCGTGATCGCTTCCCCGATTCCTTTGCCCCCACCGGTAATCAGGACAACCTTGTCTTTAAGTTGCAAGTCCACGGGAATCCGCCTCTACGCCATAAAATCGAATTGCGTTTCCACCGAAAATGCCTTCCTTATGCTGCGGCGCATGCGCATTCACATAGGTCTCTACGACCTCTTTCACGCGCGGATAAGTCCCTGCCAAAAGGCACACTGGCCAATCCGATCCGAAAATCAAGCGCTCCGGCCCGAACGCCTCGAACACAACATCCAGGTAAGGCCACAAGTCTTCCGCCTTCCAGTGTAACCAATCCGCTTCGGTAGCAAGGCCAGACACCTTGCAAAGCACATTGGTATTTTGCGCGATCGTACGCATGTAGGACGCCCATGGCTCCCGGCAGCCGTCCTTAATCAGCGGCTTGGCCAAATGGTCTACGACGAAAGGCTGTTCGGGAAACCGCGAAGCCAACTCGATCGCCGCAGGAAGCTGTTTCGGATAAATGAGAATATCGTAGGTGAAGCCAAACTCGCGCAATCGAGAAATTCCCCGTGTAAAATCGCGGCCCACGAGAAACTGATCGTCCGGCTCCGCCTGCGCAATGTGCCGGAACCCTCGGAGCTTCCTGAACTGCGAGAAAAATTGCAGCCTCTCCCCGACGCTCTGCGCGAGAAGGTCCACCCAGCCTACAACTCCTAAAATGCGTTCCCTCTCTTTCGCCAAATCCAAAAGAAGGAGCGTTTCGGCCTCGGACTGATCGACCTGCACCGCGATCGACCCATCGATGCCGTTCGCTTTGCACTCGCGCTCAAAATCCTCCGGAAGAAAATCGCGCTTCAAACGCGACATCGCGTCCGTGATCCAGCCGTCACGCACGGGATCGTATCTCCAGAAGTGCTGGTGCCCATCGATCGTCATCCGCGGCGAAGCTCCCAAGGAGGCCGGTTCAGCGGCCTTCAAGATAATGCGTTTCCGACAAATTTCGCAAACGCGCGGCCGCGCCTTCAGGCGTAATATCGCGCTGCGGACCCGCAAGCAACTCATACCCAACCATGAATTTCTGTACGGTAGCGGATCGCAGCAGCGGCGGAAAAAAGTGCGCGTGAAAATGAAACTCCGGATGATTCTCCCCATCCGTAGGCTGCTGATGGAACCCCATCGAATACGGAAACGCCGTCTCGAACAAATTGTCGTAGCGGATCGTCAACCTTCTCAGAATGTCGGCAAATTCGCCTTTTTCCGCGCCTTCCAAATCCGCCAGACTCGCCAGGTGGCGCTTGCTCAAGATCAGTGTTTCAAATGGCCAGACAGCCCAGTACGGCACAATCGCCGCAAATCCATCGTTTTCACAAACAATCCGCTCGCCGTCCTCGAGTTCCAGTCGCAAGTATTCGCACAACAAACATTTTCCATTGCCCGCCAAAAACGCCCGCATCGCCGCTTGCTCTCTCACCGGAATATTTGGCACTTCTTCATTCGCCCATATCTGGCAATGCGGATGCGGATTGCTGGCGCCCATCAGCGCCCCGCGATTTTCGAAAATCTGCACATGCTTCACCCACGGCATCCCGCCCAGTTCCTGATGCTGCCGCGTCCACACCCCAACCACGCGCTGCACCTCTTCCGGCGTCATGCGCGGTATCGTCAGATCGTGCCGGGGAGAAAAGCACACCACGCGGCAAATCCCGCGCTCCACGCGCGCCACGATTAATCCCCCTTCGTCCATTTCATTTGGCGAAACATTCGGCAGCATCGCGGGGAAGTCATTATCAAAAACAAATGTCTCGGTGTAGGCGGGATTACGCAACCCTTCCGCGCGGGCATTTCCTGGGCACAGGTAACACTCCGGATCATACTCTAGAGTCGGCGCAGGCGCGGTTTTGTCGACTTTCCCCAGCCACGGCCGTTGCGTCCGATGCGGCGAAACCAGCACCCATTCCCGCAGGAGCGGATTCCAGCGGCGGTGCGGCGTTGTGCGAAGGTCTGTCACGCTCATATGTCTGTTTGCTCGTCCCAGACTTGAATTTGGCTTGTGGAGTGTACTTCGATTCGCGGCAAAGGAGAATCAGCAGGAAGAAAATGGTGCGCCCGGAGAGACTCGAACTCCCGACCTTCTGGTTCGTAGCCAGACGCTCTGATCCAACTGAGCTACGGGCGCGCCGTTTAGAAATATTAACATAGCCGTGCGCCGCTCATCCACCCGCCCAAGAAACTCACTGAGAAATCGGCGCCCGCTCCGCTCTCCCGGGAAACACTCCTTCTACCAGTTTGCCGTCTTTCAAGACCGCATTTCCATTCACAAGCACGAATTGTATGCCTTCCGAATATTGCAGCGGGTCATCAAACGTCGCCTTGTCAATGATCCGCCCTGCATCAAACACTGTGATGTCCGCATCGGCTCCCACGCGAATCCGCCCTTTGTCCTTGAATACAGGCGCTCTCTTCTCCAATCTCTGCGCCGGCATCAGCGTCATTTTGCGCAAAGCCGTCATCAAGTCCAGCGTCTTCTCTTCTCTCACATAATGCCCAAGCACTCTCGAAAATGTTCCCTGTCCCCGCGGATGAACCTTTGAACCCGTAATGGGCATCCCATCGCTGGCGATCATCACGATTGGATTCGAAACAGCCGTTCTCGCCGCCGCTTCCGGAATCGAGTGGATCACTACGATCCCGCCCTTCTTCCGGTATGTCTCGAACGTCTCCGCCGTCAACCGCTCGCCGGTCGCCGCCCACTGCACGTCCTTATAGGTGATCCCCATATTCTCCTGCCACCCGGGATCGAATATCGCGGACTCCAACGCCGTGCTTCCCGCTGTGTACGGATAACATTCCGTCGTCACATCCAGTCCATGCTTTTGCGCGCCCTCCACCATTGCAATCAAGTCCGGCGTGAACTTTAATCCCATGCTTGTGATGTGCACCACGTGCAGGGGTGCCCCAGTCGCCACCGCTGCCGCAAGCACCTCTTCAAGCCCCGCAACTCCCGTCGTTGGCTCTTTCAATCCCGCATATCGTAAATGCACGTGCACGGACGCGCCGTACTGTGCTGCAATTCGGAACATCTCCACGATTTCTAATCGAGTGGCGCCGGGCGTGTAATTCACTCCCATTCCTTCCGCCAGCGCGCCTTCCCGAAAGCCTTTCTCCATGTCCGCTTTCATCGCGGCGAGTTCCGCGACAGTTGCTTCGCGATGCGCCGCAGCGCCCGTCGCCAGTAATCCTCCTGATGCATCATGCAGCTCCTTCATTCGCACGGGAATATGCCCGATGCTCACTCCATAATTGATCAGGGACTTTCCCTCCCGCTTCGCATACCAACCGGCTACATCCGCTGTCCCGGCTTCAAGCTCCAGCGAAGTCGTGACGCCGTCGTGTGCCTGGAACTGGTAGTTTTTTGGCTCTTGTCCGTGCTCGTGCAAATCAATAAACCCAGGTGCGACGATGAGCCCCTTCGCGTCCATCGTCGTTTTTCCCAGCAGTACTTCCGCTGAAATCGCGCGAATCTTTCCGCCGCTTATCCCCACGTTGCGCACCGCGTCCAGGCCAGACTCCGGATCCATCACGCGTCCGTTTGCAATAACGATGTCGTATTTTTCGTCGTCCGCAGGCCGTCCTGCCCGGACGGCATGACTGAGCGTAATCCCCAGAAGCACGAATACGATGGCCACCGCCATCGTGATCAGCAATCGCCGCTGCCGCATTTTCCAGCACCCCCGTGAAGTCGCGGCGCTAAGTCTCTTTCTCCAGGCGACTCGTGTCAAAGGAAATCTCGGTCCAACTCTCCCGCGAAACTTCGGACAAAAAAAGCCCGGGTCGCTGGGGGGAGCGACCCGGGTGGGGGTTACTGCTGAGGGGGGCCGGAGGAAACTCGATAAATTCTTAGTTCACTTGGTGCACGGTCAGCATGCAAATCTTTCGCAGCTCTTCGTAGGTGAAAAACGTCTCTTCTTGCTCGCCTGCGCACTCTTTGTGTCCCAATCCAGACTCATGCGAGAGACGCGAGAGTTCGCTTTCCGAGATTCCGAGCAATAACGCGGCGCGTCCTTGTGTCACGTACTTTGGCACTTGGCTATTCATCGTCATCTCCTCACGCAGGAAGTAACGCCATGGCATCTTCTTCGACTGCCAAGATCATCGTCTTATAGATGTCCACGTCCCAGCCTTCGCCAATCCTCATTCGAACGGTATCTTCGCCATCCTTCAGCAACGTACCCCGTAGCGGCACCTTGATATCGCCTAGCGCTACTTGCAGCACGACTGACTGCCCTAACCAACTTGCGTATGCGCTGTCCATTCCCCCTCCTGACAATGTGCAGGCCTCGCTGACGGGAACAGAATCGCTGAGCGCGTCTCCGCGGACAATGGTACAGAGAGGGTACTAGCCTAGTAAGTTGGTACTGCCTTTTTTAGCCGCCTGAAATCTGCCCCGATTTGGCACAAAGTACGCACGTACTGTTTGTTCAGGACGCCCGGTCCATTGGGTAATACTGATCTGGCTGGCACTCTCTTGCCATGACGCGTCCCCATCATTTATCGCAGAGCGCTGGGCCAGGTGCCCCGCCCGTTAGCGCCGCTTTAGGCCTGGCTTTGGGGGGCGGCTTCGCTCGCGGGTTCGCACATCTCGGGGTTCTCCAAGTTCTCGAGCAGAATCGCATTCCAATCTCATTTATCGCTGGAACAAGCGTCGGCAGTATCCTCGGCGCGGCCTATGCCAGCGGCGCGCCACTCGCACGCATCATTGCGACCTGCCGCACACTTCGTTTCCGCGATATCGCCAGGTGGCGTGTTTCACGGCTGGGACTGGCCAGCAATCACCGCCTCGGTGACCTGATTGAACAGGTCTTCGAATCACGCCGCTTCGAAGACCTCCAAATTCCCATGGCCGTGGTCGCAACAGATCTTGCCAGTGGAGAGCCCGTAGTGTTCACGCACGGAAATTTGTGCGAAGCAATCCGCGCGAGCTGTGCCTTCCCGGGCTTGTTCGAACCCGTACAAATTGGAACGCGCTGCCTCGCCGATGGTGGACTGGTAGCCCAAGTTCCCACCCAGGCAGCTCGGGAACTCGGCGCCACACATGTAATTGGCGTCTCTGTCGGCCTCGAGGATGGACAGCGCGGCGCTCCATCCAACATATTTCAGGTCGTCTGCCGGGCCGTTAGCGCTGCCCAGAAACATCAACTCGAAATCTGGGAGCGTCACGCGGACCTTGTTCTCCGCCCCGAGGTCCAGTCCTTGGCCTGGGATGACTTCGACCGCGCCGAGGAAGCCATCGAAGCCGGCGCCGCGGCTACGCGACGTGCGCTTCCCCGCATCCAAAAACTCCTTACCCCCGCACAGGATTCACACATCCAATACCAGGCACGGCTTGAAGCCGAAGCCCAAAGCTATCTCTGGCTCGCGGAGGCGTCCCGATGATTCGCCTGACTGGCTTGATTGCCGCCGTTATGGTTTCCATCGTCCTCTGGCACGAATGCGGAGAAGATGTCGGCGTTTTCTGCTACCGTATTGGATTGGGTGCTTTTACGACTCTGCGCTCGCGCGCGCTCGTCCCGGTGCCTGCTACTGAAATCATCTTATCGAGGAACCGTTCCGCTTGCTCCAATCCATCCTCCACTTTTTCCACTTGCTCTACAGTACCGATGGACTTCGAGAGCTAATCCGCTCTGGCGGCGCTCCTCTGGTCTGCACGATTGTCTTCATAGAAACCGGCTTCTTCGTTGGCTTCTTTCTTCCTGGCGATTCACTTCTCATCACCGCAGGCATCTTTTCCGCCGCGGGCGTCATTCCCCTCAAGTGGCTTCTGCTTCCCGTCATGTTCTGCGCCATTGCGGGCGACCAAGTCGGCTATTGGATTGGCCGCTCCGCTGGTGCCGCCCTTTATCGTCGCCAGGATTCCCTACTCTTTCGCCGCAGCCATCTCCAGCGCGCTCACGAGTTTTACGAAAAATATGGCGGTCGGGCAGTGATCTTGGCTCGCTTTGTGCCCATTGTGCGGACCTTCTGCCCGCCGGTCGCTGGCGCTGCGAAAATGCCTTATCCGCGCTATCTGCTCTTCGACACCTGCGGTGGCATCTTCTGGATTGGGGCAACGATCTTAGGCGGCTACTCGCTAGGCCATCTCATCCCCAACATCGGCCAGTACATACATTATGTGATCGCAGTGGTTATCGTTCTTTCCATTCTGCCTGCCGCCATCGGCGTTCTTCGCTCCCGGCGCGCCTTGCACCCCCCAGCCCCTTCAGACGTCGCCAGCGACGAGGCCAAGTAGCCCATGCCTTCCACCAAACTTAGGGCCATCATCTTTGACATTGGCAGGGTGTTAGTCCGCATCGATGTTGGCCGTGCCATGCAGGGCCTTGCGTCGGGTGGAACCGTCTCGCCCTCGGAACTGTGGACCGCTATCGAAAAGGATCCACGCTGGCCAGACTGGCAAGAAGGGCGTATCACTCCCCGCGACTGGTATCTCCATTTGGCTAAACGCTTTGGCGTCAAGTTCACCTTTGAGCAGTTCACGGAAGTCTGGAATCGCGTCCTTGATCCCGTTCCCATTCACGATGATGCCTTCCTCGAAAGACTCTCCAAGCAATATCGCCTTGCAGTGCTTTCCAATACGGACCCCATGCACGTCCGCCATCTCGAGTCTACCTATGGATTCTTTGCCTTCTTTCCCACACGCATCTACTCCTGCGCTGTTAGCACCAGCAAGCCCAATCCTCTTATCTACAAGGAAGCTCTCCGCGCCCTGAAAGTCCGAGCCGATGAAGCCGTTTATATTGATGACATTGCGGCCTATGTCGAAGCCGCCAAGCGTCTGGGGATGTCCGGAATCCAGTTTCAATCCCCGGCCCAGCTCGTGGCCGACCTCAGATCCCTTGGCGTCGAACTTCCCTGATCTTTTCGGAAGCGTAATAAACACCGGACTGGGTCTTTCCCGCGTAAAGATTGCTAGGACTAGTACTGCCCTGTTCGGCCGGCCTCTTCCAGCATTTTCCGCAACCCTCTTTTTTTCATGAGCTTACAATCATCTTCGCTCGTTGTTCCCTGTCCCGCCTTTGGCTTGTCAGTTGCTCCCCTTCTGTTACGGGCCGATTAAAATCAAAATCGTTCGCCCACATTCGGGTGAGGAGAAAACACTTTTTATGTCAGAGGAACACATCATCGAAACGAAGAACAGTTCATCCTGGCAGTTGCCAGCGATCATCGTGCTAGGTTTGGTCGCGCTTGCAGGTTTGGGATTCGGTTGGACCGCTTCGTCAAAGCTCGACTCGACGAAGCAAGACGTTGCCACGGAACTGAAGACGACTCAGCAGTCGGTGCAGCAGGATATGTCTTCTCTGAAGGACCGCATTGCGCAGGACGAAAAGGCCAATGCCGACCTCCAGGGCGACCTTAAGGTTGTCACAGACAAACTCAAGATTACCCAGGGCCAGCTCAAAAAGGCTCGCCTGCAGGCCGAAACCGTCGCGAAGGAGAACGCCGAGACCACACAGAAACTCAGCGCTCTTGACACTTCCGTCCACACCGAACTGGCCACCAAGGCCGGCACGGATGACGTGAAGAACGTCGACACCAAGGTCACCGCCGTTGGCGCCGATCTCAACAGCACCAAAGAAGACTTGAAGATGGCCAAGAGCGAGCTGGGCACCCTGATCGCCCGCAACCACGATGAAGTCGACCAACTCCGCCGCCTCGGCGAGCGCGACTATATCGAATTCACCATCGCCGGCAAGAACAAGCCCCAGAAGGTCGGCAATGTTACCGTCGAACTGAAGGGCGTCAACCAGAAGAAAAATCAGGTCAACCTTGCCATGACCGTCGAAGACAAGCGCTTCGAGAAGAAGAACCGCGCCCTCAACGAGCCCATTTTCTTCTACACCTCCGGGACGCACATTCCTGAAGAGATCGTCGTGAACAAAGTCGGCAAGGATCAGGTCAGCGGCTATATCAGCATCCCGAAGGCAAATTCGCAGGCAGCGAGCGCTTCGACCACCTCCGGAAACTAAGACATAAACAGCAACCCTCGGCCATTACGGCCAATGAGGCAACGAAGCGGGCAGGAATTCCTGCCCGCTTTCTTTTTTGTCGTCCCTTTTGTGGCCCTTCTGGCAGGACCTGCTTCTCGCTTATTTTTGCAACCCTTTCCGGTTTCTTCTCAATCTCCGCTAAGATGGAAGCGAGAAGCGCGGAGAACCGTTTGCGTCAGACTTCCTTCATCCTGTACATCGCCATCGATGACCTGATTTCCACTCGAGGCAAAATGGTCGCTGGACTCGACGAATTCACGGCCGCCCTCGATCACCACGGTATCCCTGCCGTGTTGCTCACCAGCCGCACCCGCCTCCAAATGGATGATCCCCGCCGTAAGCTCGCTCACAACCACCCGTTTATCGCAGAAGACGGCTGTGGGGTCTTCCTCCCAGAAGACTATTTTCACCTGCGGCCACAGGCTTCGCATTCTCAGCCTCGCGGTACGGCTACCGTCCGTCTTGGCCGGTTCACTTGTCTGCCTGTCGCCCAGCAACAGCCGGCTGCCTCGGAAGCGTTGGAGACCCTAGCTGCCGAGACAAGCGTATCCGTTGTGCCGCTACGCTCTCTTCCTCCCCGCGAACTGGCTCAGAATACGAACCTGCCGCTGCGCGAAGCAGAGCTGGCGCGACAACGCGACTTTGACGAACTCTTTTTCTTTGCAGGAGCCTCTGAGCAGGACATCCAGAGCTTTCAGGCCGCGGCTCGTACGCAAAATATTCAGCTTCGCCAACGGGGTGTGCTTTGGTCTTTGGCCATCGGTGCCAGCGTCCGCCGCTGCGTCAGTGAACTCTCCAAACTCTACGACCGCGCTCTGCGATCCCACGCACGCACAATCGCTATCGCCACTCCCGGTCAAGAGACCGCGTTGTTCGCGACTTGCGACCGCGCCATTCTTCTCAGTGACAAAGCCGGGCAACCAGCCGATGCTCCCACGGGCGACATTCAGCCAAGGACTAGTCGAGTAATAGAACTACCACTCCGAGCCGACGACACTTGGGATCAAGTCCTCGCCAATCTTTCAGCGCGAAAGTAGTCGACAATCATTCCCAAATGAAAAAACTGAATGAAGTTTGGAAACAAAGTGTCAGTTATGCGACTACTTTTCCACACGTACGACGTAGACTCTACATCTCTCCCCTTTGACGGTCCGGCAAATCTCCTGTTTTCGCGAGGATAGCTTCCCCTCTGCTCCACACATGGTGGCCATTCGATTGCCCTTTGTTCAGTAGGTGTAAGCATCCGTATATGTATTTAACCCTTCGGTTAAACACGGTCCATCGAGAATTTCGGCAGGCCGAGTACTAGGAGAACCCTGACTATGGCATGGCTCGTTCGCAAACTACGTATCCCGGCCTCTGAATCCTCCATCGGAATTCTCTTGACAATCTGCATTATCACCATGGGTCTCATGTCTGTCGCTTTGCTGTGGCAAGCGCAAATCATTGCCAATCAGCGCGAAGCGATTCAGTGGCTCGAAACCCTAAAGTTCGGTGGATAGTCTTCCTCGTCCGGCCCCTGCTAGCGCCAGGCGCGCGCCCCTCCCGCGTGCCTGGCACCCCTCTCGTGCCTCGTTTCAACTCTGATCGTTATCGATAAGTCTTAATGGATAATCCGCCGGGACTTTTTTACGCACTTGTGTTCCAATGTGTCCACGGGGGATTTCTGAACTTCAGGAGATATTCTGTGAAGCGTATTCTGAGCTTAATGCTGCTCGCAGCAACACCTGCCCTTTATGTCTCAGCGCAACAATCCGGCAACAATGCGCAACCCCCGCTAGACGCCTCTGCCAGCAATGGCCGCCCGCAAGCTTCAAATGCAGCGTCATCGCATGACCGGCACCATCGACGGCATCGCAGTAGCCACCACCGGCGGCATCACCACACTTCCGGCCAGCACTAATTGACAGAAACGAAAACGAAATCAAAAAGGGGGAGCTTGGCGGCTCCCCCTTTTTGCTAATTTGCTGTGTCGTCTCCGAAGCGCGCTAACTGCACGTATGTTTCGAGAGCGACGCGCACCGCGAGAGCGGTGTGTTCAGCTTTGGTTCAGTTCTAAGCCCGGTGGAGTCATATCCCCTCCGGAGCTCACTGAGCTCTCATCTTTCGGTTTACTCTCCCGCGAGGTAGTTTGCAAGCGAAGAATGGTCGAACAGAAAAATTCCTCAGCAGGAATCTCCGAGTTCGTTTGTTAGTCCAGTGATTTACTTGATGAAGAGGGTTTCCCGCAGCTGATCCCTGCTCACGAACGATTTCATCGTGCGGAACCGGCTGAACAAGTCTTGTATTTCCCGGTTCTGGTAGACCTTCTGCGCCGGGCACAGAACGCTCGCCGAAATAATCTGAAGAGAGTTTGAATCCGCAATGCGGTAGCGTTGGAAGCCTTCGGGCTTCTTGCTGTGGAAAAGGGCGAAAACAACGCCGCCCGGACGCAACCACTCCGTCAGGTTCGCAATGGTCTGTTTCGCTAGTGCTGGCTCCAGATAATCCAGTAGGTCCCAAGCCAGAACCGCATCGAAGGATGCGCGTGGGTACTGCAGGTTGGCTTCGAGGAACCGCGCAGCGCGTCCAGCAGGAGTCATGTCCACTGTTTCGGAAACAACATTTGCGCCCTGCAACCGTTGCCCCTCTTCGTTCAAGAAATCCTTCCATTCGCGGAGGATGTCTTCCGAGGACACGCGGAATCCGCGCTCGATGAAGAAGCTGAGGGTCGTCTGCCATGCTGGGCCCAGATCCAAAAGAGTTCCTCGGCCGAGGCCATCCAGGTTCCACAAAAACTCTTTCAATCCATTCGAGATGCGGGTGGAGCCAGGCGCCTCCGGAGGGCGAGGCGATCCCACCGCAGAGACCGGCGCTATGCCACGCGTCCCTCCGTTTTGCGGGATAGGCCGCGAAACCTCGCGGCCTGTGCTACTTCCAGTACCAACGCCGATGCCGAATTTATTCAGGAAACTCATGGATCAATCCGCCGCCGTTCCAGAATTTAACGAAATCGGCCCGGACGACTTTCCAGCCGAAGCGGAAGCTACGGATGCCGCCTGAGATTCGCCGCTCTTCCCTGGGTGTTTTCCCGCTTCCACTTTACCTCGGAGCAGGGCGCCGTCTTCAATCGCCAAGCGGTCTGTCTGAACTTCTCCAATGACTTGGCCAGTGCTCCAGAGTTGCACCTTGTCACGCCCGGAAACTTTCCCTTCCACCTTCCCGCGAACGATCACTTCACGGGCAGTTACGTCTGCCTTCACGCTACCGTTCGGCCCGATCGTCAAACTGCCGTTGGTAAGATTCAGCTTCCCATCGACTTGCCCGTCGACGAATAGATCTTCGCTTCCCGTAACCTCACCTTTAATTTTTATTCCCTGGCTAATGCAGGCCGCCGCTTTCGGGGACACTGGTACTTCTTTCGGCGTTTCCCGAATTTGGGAAGAAATAGGGCTTGGCGTGTTTGTTGCGCCCGCAGGTGCTGTGGAAATCTCGGGCACTCCTTGGGGCTTACCGTCTTCTTTTTTCCACATCTGACACCTCGACTACGAAAATTGGATTTTCGAAGCCGCCGATCGAGTGCTGGGGGGAACCGCGACTCAGAAGCGTGAAGATAGTACAGGACTTAGCGGCTGTAAACAAGTATGCGGGGTAGCAAATCTAGGGTGTTTCCTAAAACGCTACACCACATTTGGTGGTTTCAGTTCGGCTATAGCCACTATGGATTGCGATGGGTTGGGAGCTTTGCCGGTTCTCTTCGGCTATAAATCTCTACTCTCCAGAGAGTGATTCCAAGGATTACCATAATAGTGAATTACTATCCGCTTAAATTATTTGCGGAAACAGATTTGCAGTCGCATCACTCACCGATCTTGCCGAGTTCTTTTCTCTAAATGCAAAACCAGCAAGCCGCGCGCGCCAGTCCCAAAAAAATATTGCTGCTTTATGAGTTTGGATCCAGCCCGCGCAGGTGCGCCGCTGCTTGCTCAGGAAGTTCCGCGTTGAAGTAAACCTCTTTGATGCTGTACGACTTGCTCCGCCGTTCCAGAATCGGCATGATTTCGATGTGCCAGTGGTAGTCGTCCGCAAGCGTTTTCCAATATCCCGCCAACTCGCCCTTCTTACTCTTCGTGTTGGGCGCCGTGTGTACGACAAGATGATAAGCGGGCGCCACTTTTTCCAGCCTGCGCAGCACGCGCCCCAATAGCGCTGCGAGTTGTTTGCGGTTGGAACCGGGCCTGGGCTGTTCAAACAGTTGGTTGTGCCGACGGTGCATCACCCAAACTTCGTAAGGAACGCGCGCCGCATACGGGCACAGCGCGTAGTAGTCTCCTTGCACATCCACGATCCGCTTTCCTTGCTTTTCTTCCTGGCGGACAACGTCGCAGAATATGCAGCGCTCTTTGTCTTTGAACCAGTCGTGCGCAGCGTGCAACTCGTATTTAACCCGCCGCGGGACGAAGATGGTCGCCGTCACTTCGGAATAGGCGTGGGGCCATTCCTCACCAGCCAGCACACCCCGATTCTTGAAGACACTGACATATTTAAACCTCGCGTCTTTTTTTAGATCGGCGATGCGCGCTCCCCAAACCCATAGGACGCGTTCCAATTCTTCATCGCTGAACTGCGACATCCGTTTATCGTGCTCCGGGGTTTCCACGATGACTTCGTGAGCTCCAAGGGGGCCCATCTTGTCGTACATGCCCTCTGCCAAACGCCCGGGATCTCCTTCGACCCGGTACAAGGGCTCCGGATGTGGCACCACGCGCACTTGCCACGGACCTTCCGCAGGCCAACTTAGAATCGGCTTTAGTTTTTCAATTTTTCCGGGATCGAATGGACATTCAGGAGCGGATTCGCCGGTGGCTTCCCGCTGTCCAAGAACAATCCAACTCTGTGTTATGGGATCTTTTCGGAGTTCCATTCAGGTTTCTTTAGCAGCTTGAGAAATTGCGGCAGCTCACACGGCTTGCCCCGTGGAAACGTCCAAGAAAATCGATTTGTGACGTCAATACATGGTCTTCTCGCATTCGCGTAGTTTGTTTGTCCCCTCTACAATTGTCAAGCAACCGGCTTCGGAATTCTAAATCTCTTTCTTTCCCCTCTTCAGCACTCTACTTTCCATTCACCAAGTCCTCAGTGATTTTCAGCGGAGGGCTCACCATAAGGTATCTGGACCCGCCGGTCCACATGGCTCCCTAGCTCCCGACGTCCTTGAGCGTGCTATTCTCGCTCTTCCTATGGAACTCACCGACGCCGACATCTCTTTTATGAGGTTTGCCCTGGAAGAAGCGCACGCCGCCGCAAACGAGGGCGAAGTTCCCATTGGCGCGTCCCTTGTCCATGACGGCAGGATCCTCGCCAAGTCTGGCAATCGAACGATTCGCGACTGCGACCCCACGGCCCATGCTGAAATCATCGCGATTCGCGAAGCTGCACGCTTACTCGGCAACTATCGAATGGCCGGGACTACTCTCTACGTCACGCTTGAACCCTGCAGTATGTGCGCCGGCGCGATCATCCAAGCTCGGATCCCCAGACTCGTCTACGGTGCAGAAGATCCCAAAGGCGGCGCCGTCCGTTCGTATTTTCAGATCCTAACTAGCTCGAGTCTAAATCATCAGGTAGAAGTTCTCCCCGGCGTCCTCGCCGCGGAATGTGCTTCCATTCTTCAGATCTTTTTCGCCGCCCGCCGCTAAATCCAGCGTCGAGGCGTGCCCCCCAGTGCACTCACCAGAAAATGCAATCGATCCTTGAGGCGGGTCTTCGAATTGCGCCAAACGACTAAGTTGCTGGAGCACAACAAGACTCCTCGTTTGCTTAGAAACCAGGATTGCTCGAAGCCAAAACCCTTGCTACGATTGAAGTTTCACCGACCGCGGAGAGGTGACTGAGCGGTTGAAAGTACTCGCCTCGAAAGCGAGCGTACGGGAAACCGTACCGTGGGTTCGAATCCCACCCTCTCCGCCACTCCTCTTATTTTCTCTTACTTTACAAGCTATGGTGTCTAACCTGGTCATCGCCGAAAAAGGTGCATCCAGCGGGCTGTGCTATGAATCAGAAGAGGGATCTTGTGTGAATCCTTAATTTTGGTTCGAGGGGAAAATCAGCCATGGAGCGCAAAAGCAAGCTCACGATTGTTGCAGCCATCGCAGTGCTCGCCGTCCTCGGCGCCGCGGCCGTTTACGCGCAGGAGCACGCGGGGGACAAGTACTCGCTGAAATCGCCGAGCGGAATCGCGTTCTCCGATTTCAGGGGATACGAGGACTGGTCGGTGGTTTCTTCGGCGCGGACCGACGAAGTGCTCAAGGTGATCGTCGCCAATCCGATCATGATTAAAGCTTACAAGTCTGGCATTCCGGGAAACGGGCAGCCATTCCCGGAGGGCTCCATGATCGCGAAGCTCCAGTGGAAACCGAAGAAGAGCACGGAGGCCCAATTCGCCGTGGATGTGCCAGACGTTTTTTCGCAGGCTTTCCTGATGGAAAAGGATAGCAAGAGATTTCCGAAGAGCGGCGGATGGGGATACGCGGTGCTCAACTATGAAGCCGCATCGGACAAGTTCACAGCCGATGCGAAGAGCCACTCCGACTGTGGAAACGCGTGCCATACCGCTGTGAAGGCGAAGGACTACATCTTTCATCCATACCAGAAGCGTTGAACCGACCCCGCCCCCGATCCCGACAGCGAGTACTTTCGACTTTTCGCCACGACTTTGTAGGAAAATCCAACAACAGCTATGGGGGAATCCTGCAGCGCCAAGTTGCACAAAACGTGGTGGATATGAGGATCTGTTGGGCAGCACGGATTTGCCGTCGAAAATAACAACACGGAGAGCCCCCTGCCATAACGGAACTTCGATGCATTAGGGCCGCAAAGAACTGAGTAAATTCAGGTTAGCTGCGAAAGGTGTGATTCGGTCTAGTTTGGTCAAGCGGGTGCACGTAGATAAGGCGAGAGTTAAGAAAAAGCGGACTTCCAAAAACAGGCCCGGAGAGGAGAACGACCATGACAATCATCCTCGTTCTGTTGTTGTTCGGAACTTTCCTTCTAATCGACTACATGAAGACGCGAGGCAAGGTGCCACAGATCGCAAGCGAGAACGCCACGTATGTTCCGCAGTCAGCGCCTGCCAAGGAGCTTGTCAAAGGATTTCAAGTCCCGGCGAATCTGCACTATCACGCTGGGCACGGCTGGGCGCAGCGCGAAAGAGCGAGCTTAATGAGAGTTGGCGTGGATGAATTCGCCGCCGACCTTCTGGGGAAGGTCGATGGAATCGACCTGCCGAAGCCTGGCCGCTGGGTGCGCCAGGGGCAGAAGGTGTGGGGCTTCACCCGGAACGGAGAAAAGACGGAGATGGTTTCCCCCGTGGAGGGTGAGATCGTGGAAGTCAATCCGGAAGTCGTGAAAAACCCGAGCCGCATGTACACGGACCCCTTTGGGCAAGGATGGCTGATGACGGTAAATGTGCCGGATGAAGAGAGCGTGCAACACAACTTCATGCCGGAGCGCTTGGTGAAGGACTGGATTGAAGACTGTGCCGCAAGGCTCTTCGCAGAGCAGCCGCAATTGGCAGGGCCGGTCAAGGCGGACGGCGGACGACCAAAGGATTTCGCCGCAGGGCTGCCAAGCGCGAATTGGCGGGAAGTGACCCAAGAGTTCTTCCTCGGCGCGTAAGGGAATCTGTTTCGGGGCCGGCAAACTTCGGTTTGCTGGCCCTTTTGCTGTTTTGGCAGCCGGCCGGATAGCTACACGCGGGAGGCGTTCATTCTGGACTCCTTAGACGCTCGATCATAGAGAGAATTAGGGATCCGTAATCTAAGGTCCTTGTCATCAGCGTGATAGGGGCCACCTCTGGTTGTGATGCTGCACACAGCCCCCCAGGTGCCCGGCCTGATACAAATTTCATGACAGTTTGAGTCTCGCTTCATGGCTAAAGGCATCCTCTACGACAGCACGATGTGCATCGGCTGTCGTCTGTGCGAGAAGGCGTGTGCCGAGCATCACGGTTTGCCCTACGACGATGATATCGCCAAGGAAGAAAAGCTCTCAGCTCACAAGCTGACCGCAGTGACCACCCATGGCGACAAGTTCATGCGGCGTTTCTGCATGAACTGTTTATCGCCAACGTGCGTATCCGTTTGTCCTGTTGCCGCTCTCCGCAAGTCGGAGTTAGGTCCGGTCACTTACGATGCGTCGCGGTGCATGGGCTGCCGTTACTGTATGTTTGCATGCCCTCACCAAGTTCCCACGTATCAGTGGGACAGCAGACTCCCCGTGGTGAAGAAGTGCGACATGTGTGCCGACCGAGTGGCAGTGGGAATGCCGACGGCTTGCGCCGAAGCGTGCCCGACGGGGGCAACGAAATTCGGCGATCGCGACGAATTGATCGCTGAGGCACGCCAGCGGCTTGCCAGCGCGACGCCCGGCCAGTACTACCAGAAGATCTACGGGCTCGAAGAAGTGGGCGGCACTTCGATGTTGCTGCTGGCCGCCGAGCCTTTCGAAGAGCTTGGCGTCAAGGTCGACCTCCCTCACGAACCCATGCCATTCCTGACCTGGCGCGTTCTTTCTGAGATTCCGAGCATTGTTTCCGTTTTTGGCGTGCTCCTCGGTGGAGTCTGGTGGATCAGCCACCGAAAAGAAGAAGTGGCGGGAGCGGAACGCGCGGAGCGGGAGAAGAAATCGTGATTTCTCTCCGCAATTGGGCAAACCTGAGCTTTTGGAAGCTGCTGGCCATGCTGATTGCGGTGGCGGGCTTATATGCCACGTACGTTCGCATCGCTCATGGATTGGGTGGAGCGACGAATCTCAGCGATCAGTTCCCTTGGGGATTGTGGATAGGCTTCGACGTCCTGTGCGGTGTTGGTCTAGCCGCCGGTGGCTTCACCTTGGCGGCCGCGGTCCACATCTTCAACATTGAGCGGTATAAGCCGATACTTCGCCCGGCCATTCTCACGGCTTTTCTCGGCTATTTACTTGTGGTGCTGGCGCTGATGTTTGACCTGGGACGGCCCTATCGCGTGTGGCATCCGCTGGTCATGTGGAACCCGCGTTCAGTCATGTTTGAAGTAGGGTGGTGCGTCACGTTGTACACCACGGTGTTAGCTCTGGAATTCGTGCCGGTGGTGTTCGAGCAGTTTCGCTGGACAAAAGCGCTGAAGACCATGCGGGCGATTTTGATCCCACTCGTGATTCTTGGCGTGATCCTCTCGACTCTGCACCAATCTTCTCTCGGAAGCTTGTACCTGATCGTGCCAGAGAAGCTCTACCCACTTTGGTACACACCGCTCCTGCCCGTGATGTTTTTCGTCTCCGCGATTTGTGCTGGCCTGGCCATGACGATTTTCGAATCCTGGCAGAGCAGCAAAGCGTTTGGAAAACACCTGGAACTGCCACTGCTTTCCAGCATGGGACGGATTCTCGCTGTGGCTCTGTCCGTCTACCTGATGATGCGTTTTCTCGATCTCTGGAACCGGGACGCGCTCCGTCTCCTGCTGGTCCGCCGGTCGGAAACCTATCTCTTTCTATTAGAGTTCGTGTTGTTTCTCGTACCGATGCTGCTGCTGTATCGCAGACGAATTCACAATAATCCAGCCGCTCTTTATGGCTGTGCGGTGCTGGTGTTGTTTGGCTTCGTGACCAACCGGCTGAATGTCAGTGTCACGGGCATGGAAGCGGCGTCGGGCGTTTCGTACTTTCCAAAATGGACGGAAGTTGCAGTCACCTTGGCGATCGTTGCTCTAGGATTTTCGATTTTCGGCTTAGCTTGCAAAAACCTGCCCATCTTCGGTCCCGAAGCCGTTGACGAAGCGCATCGCGCACCAGCGCCACTTCCTTCCGAGGGAGACTGAATCATGCCCGCGCGCCCGATTCTGTTTGGCGGCTTGCGAATCGGCCTGGCTCCTAAACTTGTGAGCCTGTTAGTGGCCAGCACAATTGTCCTGTTCGCCTTGTTTGGCTATCTCAACTTGCATTTCCAGCAGCGCAACGCCGAGGAAATCATCCTCCAGGATGGAGATCACGTCGGCGATTTGATTGTGCGTGGTCTCCGGCATCACATGATGCAGAACGACCGCGAGGCTCTGCATCAAGCGATCAGCGACCTGGGAATGCAGCCCGGCATCCGCCGCATCCGCGTTTTGAACAGCTCCGGACGAATCGATTTTTCGACCGAGCCGAACGACGTTGACAACGTGGTGGATAAAAGAGCGGCGAGCTGCCAGGACTGCCACGTTTCGAACGGGCCACCCCAGGTGCCTCTGCGGCTTCACGATGCCCGCTTTTATGTAGATGGGCAGGGCCAGCGCGCGTTAACGGTATTCCGTGCCGTCGAGAACGAACCCGGTTGCGCGAACGCTTCTTGCCACAGTCACCCGCCGGACCAGCGCATCCTCGGCATGGTGGATGTGAGTCTCTCCCTTGCCACGGTCAGCCGGCAGATAGCAGTGCAGAAAGCTGAGCTAGTCGGGTTTAGCGTCGTTGCCGTGGTAGTTTTTTCCTGCATCAGCGCCCTCTTCATCTGGAAGGTCGTCGACAACCCGATGAAGAAGCTCCTGTCCGGAATCCAAAGGGTGGCGGCGGGACACGTGACGGATCGCCTGGAAGTGCGTACCCACGATGAGTTCGGGGAGTTAGCTTGCTCCTTCAACAGAATGACGGAGAATCTGGATCAAGCTCAGCAAGAAAATACCGCTTGGGGAAAGACTTTGGAGCAAAGGGTGGAAGCAAAAACGCGCGAACTTGAAGGCGCCCAGCGAATTCTTTTTGAACGAGAAAAAATGGCTTCGATCGGCAAGCTCGCCGCCACCGTCGCTCACGAGGTAAACAACCCTCTGGCCGGAATACTCACCTATGCGAAGCTGACGCTAAAAAAATTGCAGAATCCCGCGTACGATGCAGCCGCCCGAGCCGAGATGCAGGAAAACCTCCGCACCATCGAACGCGAAAGCCGTCGTTGCGGAGACTTAATGCGTAATTTGCTGATGTTCGCGCGGAAGGCGCCGAGCCGCCAGGAGCGGAATGACTTGAACGAACTCGTACGCAGCGGGCTCGTCCTTGTCCAACACCATCTGGATTTGCAGGGGATTGCGCTGAAACTGGAACTGTCGGAGGAACTTCCACTCACGCCATGCGACGCTGGCCAGATTCGTCAAGTCATTCTCGCCATTCTTGTGAATGCCACGGAGGCTATGCCTCGCGGCGGCTCGCTTCGGATTGCAACTTCGCGCGACGTGGACAAGGACACGGTGCTGCTCCGCGTAAGAGACAGCGGGCCAGGCATCGCAACGGACATTGCTTCGCACATTTTCGATCCTTTCTTTACCACCAAGGAAGGCCAGCAGAACACCGGGCTGGGGCTTGCGGTAGCGCGGAGCATTCTGGAACAGCACGGCGGCGCGATTTCTGTCAGCTCTGCTGTTGGTGAAGGGACCGAATTCGTTGTTTCTCTGCCCGTCCATGAGTCGGCATCGATCGAGGATCTCACTGTGGGCCAGCAGACGAGGTGATCAACATGGAAGCCCAGGCTTCGGCAAGAACCGGGAAAATACTCATCGTGGATGACGAGCCCGTAGTGCGTGACTCCTTGGGTAAATGGATGCGAGACGAGGGCTTCACCGTTCAAACCGTCGCGAGCGCACGCGAAGCTTTGCATTCCTTCGAGACACAGACATGGGATGTCGTTCTCCTCGACATCAAAATGCCCGGTATGGACGGGATCGAGTTACAGAGGCGTTTGCGCGAAGTGGACCCGAATCTGATTGTAATTGTCATGACCGGTTTCGCTTCCGTGGAGACAGCGGTACTCGCTCTGAAACAAGGCGCGTATGACTACATCTGTAAGCCCTTCGAGCCCGACGAGTTGGTTCACACCATCGACAACGCTCTGGAACACAGGCGGGCAAAAAAAGAAGTCGCGCAGCTCCGAGAACGCATTCAAGAGGTTCTGCCCCGGTCCGCGGTTGTGAGTCGAAGCGCCGCTATGAAACGGGTCTATGAATTGATCGAGATGGTCGCGCCGACGGACACGACGGTCCTCATCACCGGGGAAAGCGGAAGCGGCAAGGAAGTGGCGGCTCGCGCGATTCACGACGCCAGCCCAAGAAGACTCATGCCTTTCATGGCCATCCATTGCGGCGCTCTCACGGAAACCCTGTTGGAAAGCGAACTCTTCGGATACGAACGGGGCGCTTTCACGGGCGCTCAGGCCCGCAGGAAAGGAAAGTTCGAAGCTGCCGATGGTGGCACGGTCTTCCTCGATGAAATTGGAGACATTAGCCTGAAGACACAGACCGATTTGCTCCGGGTTCTTCAGGAAAAGGAAATTGTGCGAGTTGGCGCCACCGCGCCCATCAAAATTGATTTTCGCTGTATTGCCGCTACGAATCGCGACCTTGAGGCTATGGTCAAGGAAGGCACTTTCCGCTTCGATCTCTTTTATCGGCTCAATATCTTGCGGATTCATCTTCCCGCGTTACGGGAGCGTCGAGAGGACATTCCACAGTTGGCCGAATATTTTGCAAAGAAACATGCCAGCGCAATGAACAAGCCCGTTCCCACTATCTCGCCGGACGCGATGAATCTCTTGCTGAACAGCAATTGGGTTGGGAACGTCCGGGAGCTGGAAAACGCCATCGAACGGGCTCTCGTAATAGGCAGAGGCCCCCAGATCAGTGCGTGCGATCTGCCAATGCAGCCGGAGGTTCCACACGCAGCTTCCGGACGCCGCCTGGAAGATGTTGCGCAGGTGCATATCGAGCGCGTGCTTGAGGATTGCGGATGGAATCTTACGCATGCCGCCGAGATTCTGGGGATCGATCGCAGCACGCTCTACAACAAGATCAAGTTGTATGGACTCAAGCGCCAGAATACAGTCGCCGTGTGAACGGTTCACGGTGCTATCGACAATTCGAGGCGGCGGCGAAACTCTGGCAGCGGACTGCTCCTTCCCGAACCCTACTGCCGCCTTAGCACAGCCAAATTCCGGCGCCCTTGCGCGCTGCCTAACGAAAGTTCAAAATTGGAATGGAAGAAACTGGTGACTACTCCTCACTTTCCTCTAGAGGACTCCTTCCAGAAAGCCTCATGCTCCTTCGCACCGTTGAGCAAGTCCGGCGCCTGTCTCGAATCGTAGGCGGTTTCACGCTGCTGTTAATTGGCGTGGTCATGTTGATCACTCCGGGGCCGGGATGGCTGGTGATCTTGCTTGGATTGGGCTTGCTGGCGGCGGAGTTCGTCTGGGCCAGGCGGCTCATGGACCGTATCAAGCACGAGGGTGAACGCGTGCGCAGCGTGGTGTGGCCCTACCCCAAAAATGCACCCGCGAAGCCCCCTGCCGAATCGAATGAGACGGCGGAGACATAAGCAGTACAATCGAAATGCCGTAACAACGAATCGCGATAGAAATCCCGACATTGGAGGCGTGCGTCATGGAAGTCTCATTGATCGGTCTTGGGAAAATGGGAACCGGAATTGCAAAGAGTTTGCTGCGCGCGGGGCATCGCACCACGGTGTACAACCGCACCGCTTCGCGGGCCGAAGCGCTGCGCGCCGATGGTGCGATCGTGGCCGCCTCGGTGGCCGAGGCTTGCCGCAGCGAAGTGGTATTAACGATGGTCGCCGACGATGCGGCGCTGGAACATTTTGCATTCGGTGAAGGCGGCATCTTGGCGTCGCTGCGGCGCGGCGGCGTGCACGTTTCTCTCAGCACCATCAGCGTTGCTTTGAGCGACAGACTCGCCGCGGAGCATCCCAAGGCGGGGCAAGGCTACTTGGCGGCCCCTGTGTTCGGGCGTCCCGAAGCGGCCGAAGGGGCGCGCCTCGCGGTAGTCGTTGCGGGTGCCGACCCGCTCGTTCAAAAATGCAAGCCGCTGTTTGAAGCCATGGGGCCAAAGCTGTTCGTGGTGGGCGAGCGTCCCTCGATGGCCAACGTCGTCAAGCTTTCCGGCAACTTCCTGATTGCCACTGTGCTCGAATCGCTGGCGGAAGCTCTGGCCTTTGCCCGGAAATCCGGCGTCGATGCTGGCGCGCTCTTGGAATTCTTGACCGCAACTTTGTTTAACGCACCAGTCTACAAGACATACGGCGGCTTGATCGTGGAAGGGAAACATGAGCCTGCGGGCTTCGCGCTGCCACTCGGATTAAAAGATGTGCGGCTCGTGCTGCAGGCTGCCGAAGCCGCCAGCGTTCCCATGCCTATTGCCAGCGTGGTGCGCGACCGCTTTATCACCGCTATGGCGCGTGGGAATCAGGATAAAGACTGGTCCGTCCTCGGCCGCGTGGCGGCAGAAGATGCTGGCTTGCCGCAGACCGCGCGCGCTGCTGGATAATTCTTTCCGCGGATTCTTTCTCGGAGAACTTTTTGCCGGAGCAACGCATCCGCAACTCCGTGATACGCTGAACATCTTTCCAAACGAGGAAGACGATGACGTCGTGGTCTGGCAAATGGGCGCTGGTGACGGGGGCAAGCGCCGGAATTGGCGCGGCGCTCGCGCAAGAGTTGGCTCGCGGTGGCACCAACCTAATTCTAACCGCGCGGCGTCGCGATCGGTTGGAAGAATTGTCACAGAAGCTGGTAGCCGCGCACAAAGTCCAAACAAAAATATTCGTGGCGGACCTGACACAAGCCGATGCTCCTGAAACAATTTTCCAATTCACAAAAGGCCAGGGAATTGAAATCGAGCTGCTGGTAAACAACGCCGGTTTCGGCGCATACGGCGAATTTCCCACTGTCGATCCGCGGAAGCTGACGGACATGGTCCAGGTAAATTGCGCGGCCGTCGTCCATCTGACGCGTCTCTACTTACCGGAAATGGTGGCGCGCAAACATGGCGACGTGTTGATTGTCGCCTCGACCGCCTCGTTTCAGAGCGTGCCCTATATTTCTACTTACGCGGCGACCAAAGCCTTCGATCTCCTTTTCGCCGAAGGGCTCGCCGAAGAAATGAAGCCTTACGGTGTGCGCGTCTGCGCTCTCTGCCCCGGCTCGACCGAGTCGGAATTCGCCGAGGTCGCCGGACAGACGCATATCGCCGCCACCCGCGCCAATCGAGAGACCGCCGAAAAAGTTGCGCGGACCGGTTTGCGGGCGCTAGCCGTAGGCAAAAGCTATGTAATTTCCGGGTTGGGAAACTATCTCGGCGTTCTGGGCCAGCGCCTGGTTTCTCGTCGATTTGTGGCGCGAGTCGCCGCGCGCATGTTCAAACCTCACAAGACCGAATAGCATTCGCCAATGTTGTCCGGGATGCAGCAATTCTCGCGCGTGCCTGGCGCGCTCCACGCATGCTTTCCCGGTTGATACCTGTTCCCTCCGCCGCTATTCTTCGCCGACACGCGTCAAGCCCCGCGCGCGTCCAACCCTATATGACGCGGAAGCCCCCTACAGAGAAGAATCTGGCCCTCCCTACCCAACAGCCCCATGGGAACTTTTTATTGCCCCTTGGGGAAATAAGAGAGAAGGCAGAACAAGCACCTCCGACAGACCGGGACGCCGTAGCAGGGGAGACGAGGATCGCAGCGCAAGATAGAGACGACCTGCTTTTGCGGCGTGCCGCGAAGGGTGACGAGGATGCCTTTGCTCTCCTCTACCACCGGCACCAGGCCTCGCTTTACCGATTCGCTTTGCGGATGACGGGAAGTGCCTGGGGCGCGGAAGAGATTGTTCAGGACGTGTTCATGACCCTGATCCGCGATCCGAAGAAGCATGACCCGGAGCGAGGTTCGGTAGGCGCGCTGCTTTTTGGAATTGCACGCAACCGCGTGATGAAGCATCGGGAACGAATCCCGCGAGTAGTTTCACTCGAAGAGAAGAATGAAGATGGTACGGGATCGGGAATTATTTTGCAGGACAACTTTACGCCTGCGATGTGGGTGGAAAAGCGCGAGCGCATGCATCAAGTGAGGGCCGCGGTGTTGGAGTTGCCAGCGGAGTTTCGCGAGGCCGTAGTGATGTGTGAGCTGGAAGAAATGAGTTACGAAGAAGCGGCCCAAACGACCGGTTGTCCCATCGGAACGATTCGTTCGAGGCTGCACCGGGGGCGCGCGCTGCTGCTGGCCAAGCTTGAGATATTACGGAGCGCACCACGCCGGTTGAAAGTGGCGAGGTGAAGGAACTTTGAAAGTGTTTGGAAAGAATGCGATGAATTGCGAACAAATGGAAGCGATTGTCTTTGACCTGGACCGCAATGGCTCGGCGGACTCGCTCGAAAGGGCCGCGGCTATGGCACATCTGAGCCACTGCTCGCGTTGCGCGGCGCTCCAGGAGTCCTGGCAGGCTGCGAAGGAAGAGTTGCGGGCGCTGAGCGAAGAGACGCTGGATGCGCGTGCGCCGGCCCGTGTCGAGATGCGGCTGCGGCAAGAGTTTCGCACCCGGCACCGCACGCTGGCGGCGCGGCGCACAGCGATTATTGCCGCCTGGGCGCTGGCTGCGGCGGCTGTGCTGGTTGCTGCGGTGAGCTGGCGGAATTGGGAACACTCGAGGCAGCTGCAAGGGACGAATCAAAAGTCTGTAGCCCCGAATACGCTTACTGCGGGCAATCAACAATCAGGCAATGCCTCTGCCGGGGTTTTGAGCGCCGATGATTCAGGGGAGTTTACGCCTCTGCCGGGCGCCACGCTGGATGAAACGGAAGAAGCATCGATATTTCACGTGAGGATGCAGCGCGGATCTCTTGGCGCACTGGGTTTGCCGGTGAATGAAGAGAGCGCGGGCGAGTGGATCCAAGTGGATTTGCTGGTTGGAAATGACGGCCTGCCGCAAGCTGTGCGCTTGGCTGAGGAAGAAAACTAAAACGAGTTTGCCGCGGCGGATAACCCGCCGTGGTCTGGGAGAGAAGAGGAGAAGAAGAATGAGCCCCAAGCTGAAAATGTGTTTGGTGTTGAGTGGTGTGCTGTTGTTCAGTGGCGCGGCCGTGCAAGCGCAGCGGCACGGGCCCGATGGTCCGCCGCCCTTCGGAGCCCCCATGGAATTGATGGGCTTTGAAGGCATGCATGGAAAAATAGTGAAAGGCGCGCCCTTCTCCGCAACGGCCACTTCTGAAACCACGTCGACGCTTCAGGATGGCTCGGTAATACACCGGACCTTTCAAGTCTCCATGTATCGCGACAGCCAGGGAAGGTCGCGGCAGGAGGCCACGTTTACGGGCTTCGGTCCGCTGACAGCTTCGGCCGGGCCGAAAAAAATGGTGATGATCTCCGACCCCGTGGCTGGCGCGCACTTCATGCTGGACGATGCGCAGAAAGTGGCTCACAAATCTGCCTTGCACGCGCACGGTGGAGGCGCCGCGAATGCGGAATCGGCTCCGGAGTTTGCGGGGAAGATGCAGGAGCGTATGCAGCAGGAAGAAGCTGCCGGCTTGCTCAAGAAGGAATCGCTAGGCACGCAAACGATCAATGGCGTGGTGGCGGAAGGAACGCGTACTACTCACACAATTCCCGCGGGGCAGATCGGCAACGAGAAGCCGCTCCAGGTGGTTTCCGAACGGTGGTACTCCCCCGATCTGCAAATGGTTTTGAAGAGCACGCGGACCGATCCGCGCTTTGGGACTACGACGTACACTGTCACGAACCTGCAAAGGACCGAGCCGGCGGCAACATTGTTTACCGTGCCGTCCGATTACACCGTGCAAGCAGGCGGGCGTGGCCACGACAGTCGTGGGCCTGCGGGCGCGCCTCCTATCGACTAACAAATGGAATCCTGGCGGTCGATTTTTCTACACGCCCGGGCTCAACTGTTCAACGATCTTCTCTCCTGAAGACGGGACGCCCTTTCCGCATCTGCCCCCATCAATGCGGAAGGGGCGTAACCGTGTTTGGAGGCAATAGGCAGACACTTACCTGTGCAGGTGGCTGCTCTCTGCGCCCGTTTTTCCGCGTGTGTTATCATTCGCAATTATGACCAAACAACATTTTTTTGTGAGATTGATTTCGCCCAGGCCGACGTTTCCCATGGACATGACACCGGAGGAAAAATCGCTGATGCAACAGCATGTGGTTTACACCCACGAAAAATTTGCGGCCGGGAAGGTTTTGATTTTTGGCCCGGTGATGGCGCCCACGGGCGCCTTCGGCATGGCCGTCTTTGAGGCAACGGACGAAGCCGAAGTGCGCGGCATCTTGGAGAACGATCCGACGGTGAAGGCTGGTCTAAATAGGTTCGAAATACACGCCATGCGAGTTGGTGCGGCGCAAGGGCCTGGCGCGGAAGCAAAAGTCTAACCCGTGGGACAGGCATCCTTGCCTGTCGCGTGTCCTCAATCCTTAATCTGAAGAGGCAGGCAAGGATGCCTGTTCTACATCAGCGCATAAATGTTGCCGTCTGCGCTGGCGATGTAGATGGTGCCGTTAGCGATGACGGGTGAAGAGAAAATCGTGCCTACGCTCATCATTTTTTGCACGCCGCTCACCATGTCATCGTAGAAAAAGTCGAAGAACGCGGCTTCGTAGTTGGGAGTGCCGTCGGATTTCGTGTAAGTTGCGCCATTCTGTTTCGAACCATCCGTTTGAAAATTCCAGGCAAATTTCTGAGTTTTGAGATCGATGGCCAGGAGTTTGCCTTCGTGGGTTCCAATGTAGAGGATGTCGCCGGCAATGGCAGGTGAAGAAAACATGGGCCAGTGGTTGGTTTCGAGTGAAAAAATGGGCGCGCCAGACTTGGCGTCAAGTGCGTGGAACAGACCGGAGTCTGAGGTCGCGAAATAAACTTTGCCATCGAGTACCGCGGGCGAGGCGATCACCCAGGATCCTTTGTTCGGGAACGCCCAGAGTTGTCTTCCTGTGGCGGCGTCGACGGCGTAAAACTTGGAATCGCGGCAGCCAAAATAAACTACCCCATCGGCGACAGCGGCGGACGATTGGATGCCCACCTGATTATGAATTTGCGGGTCTTCGCCGGTTTTGAAGCGCCACTTTTCCTTTCCGGTGGCCACATCCACCGCGTAGAAGTAGCTGTCCCAACTGCCCACAAACAACGTGTCATTGGAAATGGCCGGTGAGGCATGAACGACGTCGCCCGTTTTAAATTTCCATTTCAGATTGCCGGTCGCGGCGTCGAGCGCGTAAATATTGGTGTCACCGCTGCCGAAATAGACGGCTCCGTTTGCCACCACGGGAGACGAAAGGTAGAAGTCAAAGGGATCCGGCATGGTTTCGGCGGCAGGTTCGGCTCCGTGAAGGTGCGTGGCAGCATAGCGGCGCTCGCCAGCCGTCTTGAATTTCCATTTCAGCTGGCCGGTACTGGCGTCGACGGCATAGAAGTTGCTGTCAAAGCTTGCGAAATAGACGACGCCTCCGCTGACAGCGGGCGAAGAAGTGATACGGCCATCCGTTTTGAATTTCCATTTGAGCGAGCCAGTGGCCGCGTCGACGGCGTAAAGTAAATGGTCGCTGCTGCCAACATAGAGATAGCCGTCCGCGACGGCCGGCGAGGAGAAAACTTGGCCTTTCGTATGAAATTGCCACTTAATTTTTGTAAATTTAGGGACAGCCGGGCCCGAGTAGGCGCCAGTATGCTGCGGGTTGCCGCGAAACATGGCGTCTTGCGCGAAAACAGGCGAACAGAATACCAGGGCCACTAACACGAGCAGACGCTTCAAGGGTGTGCCCTCCGTTGTATTCATAGACGCGGCGAGACGGAAAACGTTTTCGATGTGCTGATGTAAGTTGGCGAAAAATCAGTGGAGAGAGTGATCGGAACGCAGCGCTTGCTCTACAAGCCTTCTGCCTTCACGCGTTTCTGGGCTAATCGTTTTTCCGCGGTTTCTGCGGTTCGCCCTCCGCCAGCAGAATCCGTAAATCCCTTAAATTATTCCCGGTCGGCCCTGTGATGATCGTGTCGCCGAGCCTCGCAAAATAGCTATAGGAATCGCTTTCTCGAAACATATAGCGCGCGTTCAACCCGATGGCTTGCCCGCGCTCGAAAGTCTCCCCATCTGCCACCGCTCCTGCCGCGGGACTATTCCCGTCCACTCCATCGGTACCTGCGCTGAGTACCGCGATCTCTTTTCCTGCAATTTTCTTTACGCAAGCCAAAACGAACGCGGCGTTGCGACCGCCAATCCCTTTTCCGCGCACCGGAGAACTCACTTCGCCATCCGCTATCAATGCAACTCGCTTGCCAGAATTCGCGCGACGCAATTCCTCGAGCTGGCCTAACAAATACTCCGCCGCCTTCTCCACTGGCCAGTCGTCGGTAGTGTTGTCGCAGCACGCCACGAATCCTTGCGACTCCGTTGCGTGATGCGCGGGATGAAACAGGTCATCCAAGCCAAGCAGCAAAGAAAAATGCGCGTTGAGAAACGCAGCGTCACTGTCCTTGGGCGTTTCCGGCATCTGCGCGTCATCCATCCAGTACAAGAGTGCGGCAGGTAGCTTTTCTCTTAGCGAAAACTCGTCAATCACATCTCGTACATCGGCAATCGTGGTTGGGTCAGGCAGCGTCGGCCCGGACGCGAGCGCGGATTCTTTTCCGACGGGAACGTCGCTCACGGCCAGCGTAATTTTCGTGGCGCGACCGCAAGCCGCAGCCAGCCGTCCGCCTTTTACGGCCGAAACATGCTTCCTTACCGTATTCATCGCATCGATCGGCGCTCCACACGTCACCAGTGCGCGATGCAACTGCCTTACGTCCTCCAGTGACTGCCGTGTGTCCAGTGGTAACTCCACCAGCGCTGAACCCCCGCCAGATAGCAGAAAAAATATAACCGTGTTTTCGTCACAGTGTTTCAGATCCGCAAGAATCGCTTCGGCGGCCCTCCAACTCTCTTGATCGGGCGTCGGATGTCCGCCGACAAAATACTTCATCTCTCCAACGGCAGACAAAGGAGGCGTCGGCGCCGAGACGATTCCTTGCAATGGATATTCTGGCCCCAGCAAGCCCGCGAGCCCCTCAACCATCGCGTGCGCCGCTTTGCCTATGGCAATCACGCGCAAGCTAGTGAACTTGCTCAAGTCCACCTCGGTGTCATCGAAACGCAGCATTGTTCCCTCGCGCCGCAGTTTCCTCTGCATCGCTTCAGGTATATCGATCGCCGAAATGGTTTCCTGGAAAATCTGGCGGGCGAGTTGCTTCAGTTCTGCCATAAAAAAGCCGCCGGCACTTGGATTATTTCGCCTTCAAAACTTCGGGATTCAGAATATTCGCGGGCTGCTTGCCTTTTAGCAGCGCCACCACATTTTCCGCGGCCATGCAGGCCATCTTGGTGCGCGTTTCAATGGATGCGGACGCAATGTGCGGGGCCAGAACCACGTTGGGCCTCTTCAGCCCGGGAAGGATGAACGGCTCATTCTCAAATACGTCGAGCGCGGCCCCCGCGATTTTTCCGCTTTCGAGAGCGTGCACCAGCGCCGCTTCGTCGATCACCGCCCCACGCGCCGTATTGACCAAATACGCCGTCGGTTTCATCTTGGAAAATCGGGGGCCATCGAAAAAACCGCGCGTCTCCGGCAAGAGCGGCACGTGGATGCTGATGAAGTCCGACTCCGCCAGCAAACTATTCATTCCCCGATATTCCGCCTTCAGTTCCTTCTCCACCGCGTCCGGTGCCTGGACCGCGTCCGCATAAATCACTTTCATTTGAAAGCCGAGTGCCCGGCGCGCCATCGCTCTTCCAATCCTTCCGAATCCCACGATTCCCAGCGTCTTGCCCCAGATATCCGCTCCCACGAGTTGATCTAAATCCCAGCCCGTCCAGTTTCCGGAGCGCGCCAGCGTGTCTCCTTCCACAAGTCGCCGCCCTACGGCCATCATGAGCGTCCAGGCAAAGTCCGCTGTGGTTTCATCCAGGACTCCCGGAGTATTTGTCGCCGCGACTCCGCGCTTCGTGCAAGCCGCTACGTCGATATTGTCAAAGCCCACTGCCACATTTGCCGCGATCCGCAATTTCGGCGCCGCGTTCAGTAATTCCGCGTTCACTTTCTCTGTCAGCAGGCAGACCAGTCCTTCTTTGTCCTTAACTTTCTTGAATAATTCCTCTTTCGAGATCCGTTCGGGCTTGGTCCAGTAGTCCACGTCGCAAGACGTGTTTAGAATCTTTTGCGCCGCGGGAAATAGCGGCCGCGTCGCAAGCACTTTTGGTTTCGCCATCAGCTTCCTCGTTCTCTTCTTACGAATTTGGGAAAATCACACTAACACAATCCGCGGCAGTCCTCCCACTGGTTCACTTGGATTTGCGTGGCCAATTGAAAAGAACAGGAATCTACAAAGTGAGCCCAGAGGTCGCAGAGCGCACAGAGTAAATCTGCGCCTGATTTTGCGCCTGCGCCGATTATTGTTTTGGCGGAGGCAGGCGCGTTTCGATCGTTTTCAGGCGGTCGGCCATTTCTTGCATCAGGTGTTCCAAGCGGTCGAGGCGCTTTGCTACGGCGCCTTGATCGTTAGGCGAGGCGGCGTCTGATTCGTCGCCGCCTGCTACTTCGCCGTGTTGGCGGTGCTTGTCGCCACCGGGAGCTTTCAGAGTTTCAATTTGTGTTTTGATCATCGGAACCATCTCGATGCTCAAGTCGTTGCTCTTGAGGAGAGCTTCAAGGGCGGGAACAGCGCTGGCGTCGCCGCGTGCGCCGAGCGCGAAGACGCTGGCTATGCGAACAGGAAAGTGGGGCTCGCTGAGATAGCCGGCAATTTGTGCGGTGATTTCTTTGTTGTCTTTTTGCAGGCGGGCGAGGCTCGCGATGGCGGCGGTGCGCGAGTCGATGGGTTTTCCCGGGGCGGCCCATTCGCGAAGAAGTGGCACGGCATTGTCGTCGCCGAGACCGCCCATGGAGCGCAGAGCAGCATTGCGTAGGAATCCGTCAGGCGATTCGGCGGCAACGGCGGCATCGAGAGTAGCGAGACCGCCAGGAGCTTTCAGGCGACCAAGAGCTTGGAGAGCGGAGGCGCGGGCTCGATAGGAATTGTCATCGTTAGCGATGGAGTTCAACTTGGCGACGATCGCGGGATCGTCTTTGAAATTGCCGAGAGCCGCGACGACGTGGCTGCGCACCCATGGTTCCTTGACGGTGTTGAGGGCATCAAGGAGTTGCTTCGACGCAGCGGCGCCGCCAAGTTGGCCGAGAGCATCGGCAGCATTGGCGCGGATGTTCCAGGCTTTGTCGTTGAGAAGCGCGGTGCCGAGCGCGGCGACGACTTCGTCATCGCCCTTGATCTTGCCGAGGGCAGTGATGGCATCGGCGCGATCGGCGAATTCAGTGGCGTTCTTCAGTTGGTAGAGCCACTCCTTCTTTTCTTTGTGGAAGTCGACCGATTTCAGGACTTGATTGCCTTTGTCGAAGAGCACGAGCAGCGGTGTCGAGTCGGCATGAAACGCGAACGTCTCCGTGTCCTTCTCATTCGAGATGGTAATGGGGAAAAGCTTCGGGCCGGATGCGGTAGTAATTTCGACGTCAGCATGAACGCGGAACAAGCCGACGTGGCCTTCGACTTTTTGCATTTGCTTCACCGTAAGCGCGACTTCGTGCTTGGCGTCATCGTATTTGTAAGCGAGGTCGAACTTGGGCGCGCCTGCTCCATAGAGCCATTGATCGAAGAACTGGTCAACGTTGGTGTGCGTGGTTTCTTCCATGGCTTTCGCGAGATCGGCAGTCACGACGTTCTTGCCGCGATTCACTTCGAGGTAGTGCTTGAGGCCGCGATAGAAAGCGTCGTCTCCGAGTTGATGCCGAAGCATGTAAAGCACCCAGCCGCCTTTGGTGTAGGCGTTGCCGTCGAATTCGCCGGAATCGTTGAAGTCGTGGCGGACGATGGGCTTGGCGTAGAGATTCGTATCGGCGAACCATTGGCGAGTGCTATTCCATCGCTCGGCATCGGCTTCGTCTTTTCCAAAATGCGCTTCCGTCCACATGTATTCCATGAAGGTAGCGAAGCCTTCATTGAGCCAGATGTCGCCCCAGTCCTTGCAGGTGACCATGTCGCCGAACCATTGATGGCCGAGTTCGTGGGAGATAAGGCCGTCCTGTCCCGTGGTGTATTCCGCAGCCAGTTTGGGATGCTGGAGCGAACTGCTCGTGTTAGTGGTGGCGCTGGAATTTTCCATGCCGCCGGCAACGAAATCATCGACCATCGATTGCGCGTATTTTTCCCAGGGATAGTTGACGCCAAGTTTCGTGCTGAAGAGTTCGAGCATCTGCGGCGTGCGGCCGTAATTGATGGAGAGGCGGTCGCCGCGGCCTTTGGGGGCGTAATAAGTGACCGGCATACCCCGCCAGGTGTCTTTCACTTCGTCTAATTCGCCGGCGACGACGGTGATCAAATAGGTCGAGCTGGGCTGCGATTCTTTCCACGTCCAGGTCTTCATGCCGTTGGCGGCTTCGGTGACGCTGATGAGCTTACCGTTGGCGACGGTGAGCCAGCTGGCTGGGACAGTCAGAATCGTTTCCGTGGTGAGGCGGTCGTTAGGATAGTCGTACGTCGGGAGGTAGTAGCGCGTGTCTTCGGATTCGCCTTGCGTCCAGACTTGCTTAGGCCGGTCGGGGTAATCCTTGTCGGGTAGGATGAAATAAAGGCCCTTGGTGGGCTTGGCTTCATAGCGAATGTTGACATCGAATTTATCGCCGGTGTGCGCTGCGGTCGCTAGAGGAATGATGAGCTTGTCGTCTTTGGTCTCGAATTTGGCGGAAGATTTATTTACTGTGACGCTCTGGATGGTGAGGCCTGCGGAATCGAAAATGATCTCGGAGGTGGAATCGCGGAGAATTGTAAGCGTGTGAGTGACGTCACCGATCACTTTTTTCTGATCGAGATCGAAGCGCAGCGCAATGCGGGAATGTTGCAGGTCGTAATCGCGGCTGCGGGCGTAGGGTTCGTCGGCGCGGAGTTGTAGCGTGAGGAGAAAAACCGCCAGCACGCCAGCGATAGCCAACGATTCATGGCGGCGAGTGCGGCTAGCAACGATTGCTTTTGCGGACGATGGGAAGATCATGCGGATTGGCTCCTCTTGAAAGTGTGGCCTGCGCGTTCGAGCGCGGAAATAGCCGGATCTAAATTCTCGGAAGATACGAGCAGGTAATCGGTGTCGAAGGTCGCGATGGTCAGGACACTAACCCTTGCGGCGGCAAGAGGCCCAACCAGAGACGCGAGCACGCCGACTTCAGACAGCATGAAGGGCCCGTGAACTTTGATGACCCGCCAGCCGCCTTGCGAGTGAACATCCGCCGGGACGCGGGATTCTTCGACGATGACGGAGAGTTCGTCGCTGGTGCGAGTGATGGAGAAGAAAGGACCTTGCGTGGCCCAAGGGGGAACCTGAGCACCTTTGGAGAGTCCAACAATGGCATAAGCTTCCGGGAGGGTGGACAGTTGCAATCGTCGCAGGGAAAGTGTCATCGCTTAGAGCAGGCTCCTACCAAAAACGAAAATTGCATTTCAAGCAAACCTTGGCATGGTCTCGCGAAATGTGCGTCGGGTCAAATGGACGGTAGGCGGGAGACGAACCACATCTCGGATAGCTTAGTTGGACATCCCAACTAAGCGCGTGGGGGAGGTTAACCATAACTGGCCCCTATTTTTTCGTAAGTGTTCATTCTAAAGGGAGATAAACTCTTTTATTTTCATACACTTATATAAGTGTTGATTCTAGGGAACCTGCTTAGGTCCAGCAATCACGGCGGATCATCTATTGGCGACGGCCGAGCTGTGGGCGGCAACGTATTCGCGAGCGTGGGTTAGCTGCGGAAGACTTGCGTCCGCGGATTTCCAGGCGGAGAGGAAATCGTTGTAGGCAGCTGCCGCGGCCGAGGTGTCGCCGGATTTTTCTGTGGCTAGGGCGATGCCGTAGAGGGGGAAGCCGGAGCGGGGCCGGTCGGCTAGGGCTTGTTTGTACGCCGATTGGGCAGCGGACCAGTCGGAGGCAGACAGGAAGGAGGCGGCTTCGGCTTCGGCGGCGGGACGAACGTATGCCGGAGGTTCGTGGTAGCCGAGGTCTTTTTCTTCTTTTATGGCCTGCGCAAAGAATTTCTTGGCTTCCGCGTTTTGCTTCTTTTCGATGAGGACGGCAGCGCGCAATTCGAGCGACATGATGGAGAGATTGCTGAGGAGCGGTTTGGTGTAGACGTCAGGCATCAGCGGCAGCTTCGGCGGCGTTGCGTCCGAGTCATTTTTCTTCTTTTCTTTCTTCTGTTTGGCTTGCTGCTCTTTGAAATGGGCGTTCGCTTTTTGGAGTTCGGCATCGAAGGCGGCGGAGGCGGTTTCGGCCTGCGCCAGGGAATGATCGTCGAGAGCCTGCATGCCTTCCGCAAAACTGCTCAACTGGCGCTTGAGGAGTTGGAGGTTGGGAAGAGTGTCGCCCGGGTTGCTGGATTGCAAGAATTGCGAGGCCGATTTCCAATCGGCGGAGCGGAGGGCCACGGGTAGACGAGGATCGAGGCGAGAGATTGCGTCGCGCGTTGACCAAGGGTAAAGCGTATTTTCGAGTTCACCGCGGGCTTTGCTGAGTTTTGCGGAAAGGGCTGTGGCTTCTTCGAGTTGGCCGGCTTCGAGAAGATTGGCGATGGCGTACATGAGATTGTGGACGTAGTTCCAATCGTTATCGACATCGACGTGTTGAGATTGCATGTAGTGCTCGTCGGCTTCAATGCTGGCGGCGAAGGAATGTTTGGCTCTGGCGTAATCGCCGGTGCGATAGAAGATGTGGCCAGGCATGTGGACCATGTGGCCGGAAGTGGGTGCGAGGCGGCCGAGGATTTCGGCGCTGTGGAGAGCCTGCTCAGGATGCGGGCTGGCTTCGACGGCGTGAATCCAGTAATGGTTCGCTGCCGAGTTTTCAGGATCCTGTTTCATGACGCCCTGCAGGATGGCGATCTCTTCTTTTTGGCCGGCATTGGGGTTGCCGTCATCGTCGTAGCCGTCGCCCACGGATTCGGCCAGGAAAATCTGGGCTTGCAGGTCACTGGGATATTTTTTGACGAGTTTGCGATAGACCTTGGTTGCCTTTGAGCCGCCGTTTCTTTTTCCATCCTTATCGGATTTTTCGGAAGCTTCGATATAGAGGCGTTCCGCTTCGTTGACCTGTTTTTTCAGACTGACAGCTTTTGCGAGGGCTTGCCTGGCGTAATACTTGGCGTTGCTATGGGTGAAGAGTTCGGCGTGGTAGATGCCCCAGTAGCACATGGCGCAGTTGGGATCGACGCGGACGCCTTGTTCGAAGGCGCGAACGGATTCGTAATCCCAAAAATCGCGGAGGAGGTTAAGGCCCTGGTCGAACCACATTTGGGCTTCGGGAGTGGCAGTGACGGAGATGTGGGCGTTTCCGATACCGGTGAGTTTTTGCGGAGGAGGGAGTTTTTCGGGAGGGATTTCTTCGCGGGTGCCCATGGTGTGGCAGGGCATGGCGTTTTGCGGGAGGGCTCGCGGGGCGGCTCCAAGCAGAAGACAGAAAACGAGCGCGCTTGTAACTGTCTTGCTTCGACATAACTGGGCCGGACGCGGTTCGAACATAGGCACAAACTCTCCAGGACTCTACAGGACGGGCACGGCATGCCGTGCCCCTACGGACTCTGACATTCTAGACGAAAATCGCGCTGGAGGCGCGTTCGTGGAAAGGTGGAGAGAAGGGCGGAGAGAAGAGCGGGAGCAGAGCTCCCGCACTCCAGAGGAATTTGTTTGCTTGGAGAGGGGAGCGGCACTAAGATGCAGGCAATTTCCTTCCTGTGGAGGCATCCATGAAGCGAATGGCGCGGTTGTTTGGTCTTCTTACTTTGGCTGTTTTCGCAACTCGCTCGGCAAGCGGGCAGCAGATTGGCAAATACGTGCCGATTCCGGCAGGATCGGACGCGGACCATGCGATGACGGAAATCAATGCGGAAGCCGATCCGGCAAAAAAGCTGGCACTGATCGATAAGTTTTCGTCGACGCTCGGACAGGGCGATATGGCGATTCTGGCCGACGATCTTTACGTAAATTATTACATCGCGCAAAAAAATTATGACAAGGCGTTCGAATACGGAGACAAGCTGTTTGCGCTGGATCCGGACAGTTTCTCGAATGCGCTGAATATGGTCCGCGCAGCGAGCGAAAAGGGCGACACGGACAAGTTGATGGCGTACGGAGAGAAAGTGCCGGGGATTCTGCAACGGTTCAAGGCGTCGCCGCCACCGAGCGGAATGGAAGCAGACAACTGGGAGCGGCAAAGGACGGCGACGCTGGAGAGCAACAAGGACAACATCACGTACGTGGAGCAGGCCATTTTTCTGGGGGTTTACCGCACACCGAACGCTGCGAAGCGGGCGGCGCAGTTGACGCACTTCGCGGAGCTTTTCCCCAACTCACCGTTCGCGATTCAGGCGCTGGGAGTGGCGGCGACGTCGTATCAACAAGCGCAAAATACACCCAAGATGCTGGAAGTGGCTAACGGTGTTCTGGCCAAGGACCCGAACAATATCGGAATGCTGTTGTTGCTGTCGGATAACTATGGCGAAAAGGGAGAGCAACTGGATAAGGCGGAAGCCTACGCGAAGAAAGTGATCGCGGTGCTGGGGACGGCGACGAAGCCGGAAGGAGTAACGGACGAGCAGTGGCAGAAGCAAGTGTCGCTGGAGAAAGGGCTGGCGCTCAGTTCGTTGGGACAAGTCAATATACAAAAAAAGGATAACGCGTCGGCGGTGGAGAACTTCAAGGCGGCGGGGCCGTTGTTGAAGGCGGATGAGAACAGCTATGGAAAGAATCAGTACCGGCTGGGGTTTGCGCTGCTGAACTTGAAAAAGAACGCCGAGGCCAAAGAGGCATTTACGCAGTCGGCGTCGGTAAACAGCCCGTATAAGGCGCTGGCGCAGGCGAAACTGAAGACGTTTGACGCGGCGGCAGCGAAGAAGAAGTCGTAGGGCGAGGTTGAC
This sequence comes from uncultured Acidobacteriota bacterium, assembly GCA_963718785.1. Taxonomy (GTDB): domain Bacteria; phylum Acidobacteriota; class Terriglobia; order Acidiferrales; family UBA7541; genus Acidiferrum. Next base: position 1,035,691 of record CAVQZW010000003.1, read on the forward strand.
GGAGGATTTGCTGGTGAACTCAACGGCCATCGAGGAACTGAAGAAACAAGTTCGCGGAGAAGTCCTGCAGTCCTCGGACGACAGGTACGACGAGGGACGGTGCGTTTACAACGCGATGATTGACCGGCGGCCAGCGGCGATAGTGTTCTGTTCGGGCACGACGGACGCGGCAGCCTGCGTGCGATTCGCACGCGAGCACGATCTGCCGCTTTCGATTCGCGGAGGAGGACACAACGTGGCGGGGAACGCCGTGTGCGATCGCGGCGTGATGCTGCACATGGGGAAATTGAAAGGCGTGCGGGTGGACGTGAAAAACCGCACTTCGGCGGCGCAGCCTGGCGTGACACTAGGCGACTACGACCAGGCGACCACATCCCACGATTTGGTAACGCCCATGGGCGTCGTCTCGAAGACCGGCATCGCAGGGCTGACGCTGGGGGGCGGGCTGGGATGGCTGATGGGCAAGCACGGCCTTGCTTGCGACAACATGATAGGCGCGGAGGTGGTAACGGCTGAGGGCAAGACGGTGCAGGTGAGCGAAACGGAAAACGCCGACCTGCTTTGGGGACTGCGCGGAGGCGGAGGGAATTTCGGCATTGTGACGGAGTTTCGATATCGCCTGCATACGCTCGAGCCTACGATCGGTGGTTTGCTGATTCATCCGATCGAGAAGTCCAAAGAGGTTCTACGTTTTTTCCGCGAGATCACGCAGCAGTGCCCCGATGAGCTGGCGGTTGCCGCCGCGCTGCTGAACAGCCCGGACGGCATCCCGGTGAGCGCCTTTGTCGTTTGCTACAACGGGGACCCCAAGCAAGGAGAGAAAATACTGGCTCCGATCCGCGCCTTCGGCCCGCCGGTGGCGGATGCGGTGGGGCTGGTGCCGTTCCTCCAGCACCAGAGCATGTTCGACGCGTCCTATCCTCCCGGGCAGCTCCATTACTGGAAAGCGGGATTCATGAACTCGCTGCCGGAAGAGGCGATGGACGTGGTGATTGAACACTTCGCGCGCCGGCCTTCGCCCTTGACTACGATAATGTTCGAGCACATGCACGGCGCGGCCAGCCGCGTGCCGGCGGAGGCCACGGCGTTTGCCCACCGGTTCGACCACTACAACCTTGGCGCCTTTGGGGTCTGGCAGAACGCCAAAGACAATGAAGTCAATCGCAAGTGGATAGAAGACTTATGGCGGTCTATGCGGAAGTATCTTTCGGGGCGCGCCTACGTGAATTATCTAAGCCAGCAGGAAGGCGCGGACCGAGTACGCGAAGCTTACGGGCCCAATTACGAGCGGCTGGCGGCGCTGAAGAAGAAATACGATCCGACGAATTTCTTCCGGATGAACCAGAATATCCCGCCCACGAATTAGTGGCCAGCGGAGTGCGGGTACCGGCTAGAAACTTAGCCGGGGCATCCGGCATCTAATGCCGTGGACCGAAGGGAATGGCGGCAGCGTGCTGTACGAAGAACTGAGCAGCGTAAGGCGGGCCTAGGAGAAAGATATGTCTGAGATCGCGACGTTTGGAGCGGGATGTTTTTGGGGCATTGAGGCGGCGTTTCAGAACGTGCCGGGAGTGATCGATACGGCAGTGGGATATAGCGGCGGGGAGATGGTGAATCCCACGTATAAAGATGTTTGTACGGATGAGACGGGGCATGCCGAAGTGGTGCAGGTGACGTTTGACCCGGCGAAGGTGAGCTACGAGCAGTTGCTGGATGTGTTTTGGAAGGTGCATGACCCGACACAGATGAACCGGCAAGGCCCGGATTTTGGATCACAGTACCGGACAGCTATTTTCGTTCATTCGCCAGAGCAGGAAGCGATTGCGAAGAAGTCTCGCGAGGCGCTGGAAGCAAGCGGCAAGCTGAAGAGGCCGATTGCGACGGAGATTACGCCGGCGGGAACTTTTTATCGGGCGGAGGAATATCACCAGAAGTATTTGCAGAAGCGGGGCGTGGCGTCTTGCCACTTTTGATTTGACTGCATGAAACGAAAGCTTCACGGCCGGGCGCAATTTGCCCGGCTTTTTTTTTAGTGGGGATTGGGAACAGAACCTGATGGGGAAATCAAAGAGGATCTTCACGCAGGCGGACGGAGCAATGACGCAAATTGCGCCAGCCGCCGACCCCGATTCCGTTGGAAAGCGGAACAGGCTGTGGTGTAATGTCGTCAGACTGTTCCCCAAGCAGGAAGCCCATGGATTGCCCCCACTGCGGGTTAGCCAACCCGTCCGATGCGATTGCTTGCAAGAAATGTAACACTCCGTTCCCGGATGCGCTGGGCGGAGTGACCTCCCCGTCGGCTGGAGCTTTTCTTCCCAGGAAAGCGGACCAGACGTTTCCCGACGGCCCCGCGACAGGTGGTTCTCGAAGCGCTCCGCCTAGTGCACGGGCGGCGGGGGGCCCGCAGGAAGCACTTCGGGTGGGCAGCGTCCTCGGAAAGCGATACGAAATCCTCGAACAGCTTGGCGCGGGCGGGATGGGGGCCGTCTATAAAGTGCATGACCGCGAACTCGAGCGGATCGTGGCCATGAAGGTGATACGGCCAGAGCTTGCGCAGACCGCGGACGTGCTCAACCGTTTCAAGCAGGAACTCATCATCGCTCGTGCGGTGACGCATAAAAACGTGAGCCGCATTTACGATCTGGCGGAAGCGGATGGCGTGAAGTTCATCACGATGGAGTTTGTCGAGGGGAGGAGTTTGTCCAGTTTGCTTCAGGAGAAAGGCAAATTGGAACCGAAGCAGGCTGCAGCCGTCATCGTGCAGGTATGCCGGGCGCTTGAAGCGGCGCATGCGGAAGGCGTTATTCACCGCGACCTGAAACCGCAAAATATCATGCTGGATGCGAACGACCGAGTCGTGGTCATGGACTTCGGCATCGCGCGCAGCGTCGAGATCGGCAGCATGACGCAGACCGGCGTTGTGCTGGGGACGCCAGCGTACATGTCGCCTGAACAAGCCAAGGGAGAAGAACTGGACGCGCGAAGCGACCTCTTCTCCGTGGGGATTATTTTTTATGAGCTGCTGACTGGCGGATCCCCATACAAGGCCGAAACGGCGCTGGAGGCCATGTACAAACGCACAACGGAGCAAGTGCGCCCGCCCATTCAGGTGGCATCGAAAATTCCTAAGCCGCTGAGCGACATTGCGATGCGCTGCCTGGAAATCGACAAGAACAAGCGGTATGCGAGCGCGGCGGAGATTGTGGCAGACCTGGAGGCATGGGCAGGCGGCACGCTCGGAACGCGAGTCATTCTTCAGGGTAAACGATCGTCGTGGGAAAAAATCGGATGGGTCGGGCTCGGCGTGCTGGCAGTGGCTGCCGCGGGAGTCTTTCTACTGCGTGACAAACTTTTTCTTCGTTCGCAGCCCGTTGCGCACCGCGAGATGTCCGTGCTGGTGGCCGACTTTACGAACGAGACCGAGGATTCTCTCTTCAACGAGACTCTGGAACCCGCGTTCATCATCGGATTGGAGGGCGCTCCGTTTATACGGAGCTTCAGCAGAGGAACGGCAAGGCGGCTCGCAGCGCAGTTGAGTCCGAACGCGAAATCGCTGGATGAGCCGGTGGCGCGGTTGGTGGCCACCCGAGAAGGCATCGACGTGATCATCATCGGATCGATCGCGAAAGACGCCGAGAAATTCGCGCTGAGCGTGAAAGCCATTGATGGCATCACTGGAAAAGATATCGTTAGCAAGTCGGCGAAAGCGGACAAGAAGGATGTGCTTGCCTCGATTGGAAAACTCTCGGCGGATGTTCGCAGCGCGCTGGGCGATACCACTCCGGAATCGGTGAAGCTTGCGGCGCAGGAGACGTTTACAGCGGAGACGCTGGAGGCCGCCCACAGCTACGCCACGGCGCAGGATCTGCAGCAAAAAGGTAAATGGGACGATGCGACCAAGGAATACCAGCACGCGACGTATCTCGACCCGGAGTTTGGCCGGGCGTTCGCCGGTTTGGCGGCGATGCAGGCGAATCTGGGCCGGCGCCAGGACGCGGAGAGAAATTACAAGCTGGCCCTCGCGCACATCGACCGGATGACCGACCGCGAAAAATATCGCACACGCGGCGGGTACTATTTGTTGATTCGGGACGCGCAAAGAGCAATCGAAGAGTACAGCAGCCTTTCGCAGCAGTTTCCCGCCGACGCAGTCGCGGATTCAAATCTTGCCTTGGCTTACTTCTACAACCGAAACATGGCCAAAGCGCAGGAAATTGGACGGCACGCCGCTGACCGGAACCCCGCGAGCGTTGCGCAACGCTCGAACCTGGCGCTCTATGCGCTCTATGCGGGAGATTTCGCGGACGCGGCCAAGGAAGCGCAAGCAGCGCTGAAGCTTAATCCAAATTCTGAGGAGCCGATGCGCACTCTGGCGCTTGCGCAGCTTGGGCAAGGCCAGAACCAACAGGCGGCGGAGACTTATAAGAGTCTAGCGGCGCTCAGCGCGCGGGGAGCGTCCATGGCCGACACCGGCCTAGCCGATCAGGCACTCTATGAAGGGCGGAACGCGGATGCTGTGCGCATTCTGGAAAAGGCCATTGCTTCGGACCTGGCAGCGAACGATAAAGGCGGTGCCGCGCGAAAGCAGGCCATGCTGGCGGAAGCGGAACTCGCGCTGGGCCAGAAAGAGGCTGCGGCGGCTACTGCGGAAAAAGCCGTTGCGGACGGTCAGGACGACGGAATCGAGTTCATGGCGGCGACGGTTTTCGTGGAGGCGGGAAAGACGGCTCCGGCAAAGAAAATCGCTGCGGGATTGGGCAAGCGGCTGGAGTCTGATCCTCAAATCTACGCAAAATTAATCGATGGAGAATTGCTCTTGAAGCAGGGTGATTCGAAAGGCGCGATGCAGGCATTCGGGGCGGCGCAAACACTTGCGGACACGTGGTTGGGGAGGTTTTATTTAGGGCGCGCGGCTTTGATGTCTGGCGATTTTGCGTCCGCTGTGTCGGCATTGGATGCGTGCCAGAAGCGCCGAGGCGAAGCGACATCGGTTTTCCTGGACGATGAGCCTAGTTTTCACGAGTTTCCTTCCGTGCTGTACTATCTGGGGCGCGCTCAGGAAGGCATGCACGATGCGGGATCAGGCGATTCCTACAAAACATTCCTCGCCATAAAAGCCAAAGGGGAGGAAGATCCGCTCGTCGCGGACACCCGGCAGCGCCTTAACAACACAAAGTAAGATTAGGTCGCGCGGTGCCTTGGGATGACACGCATGCAGGTAGGGCTGCACGCTGGCGCGGCAGTAGGCGTCGATCCGCTCGGATAGACGTATTCAACTACATCTGCCTGGCCTCATTGCACCGTTACCGCTAGCTGCACGGCCACGTTTGACGGGATGGAGTAGCCGCCTGGAGTTGTCAGGGGCAGATCGGTGGTTCCGGTGGCCACCGGGACAAAGCTGATGGCTTGCGTGTAATACGCTCCGACACCGATCGAAGCCGGACTGCCGCTGACTGTGCCGACTGCACTGTTCGTGCTGGCCACCGTCACTGGCACGGCTCCAGGCGCTTGCGGACCTAGAGGATAGCCATAATTGTAGGCGTTCAGAGTCCCCGGGCTGAGTAAGACGAGGTAGACCGTCAATACCGCCGGCGAGGAATTTGCGTTGACCACAAGGGTGCCGCCGCTCCCCGGCCAGTAAGACAAACCCGTGGGATACAGCGTCAGTGTGAACGTGCCGTCGTTGTAGCCAGCGGCGGATGCCGTCAGTGTTGCGGTGATTGCGCCGGCACCGCTGAAGTTCTGCCCCTCGATATAGAAGGGCGGAATCGTAAGGCTGCCACCTGTTAGCTGAAGTTTGATCTGAGCCGAACCGACTTTCGTGGGGTCAGCAGTCAGAAGGAAATGCGTGGGATCGCTGCTGGTCAGGGTCAATTGTTCAGCGGATGGCGGCGCGGCTCCCAGCGAGACGCCTCCCTGGGCGATCATGTTGTTGCCGATCACCGGACTGGTCAAGCTGATTGCCGGAGCTGTGACCGTCGCCGCAATTTGCACGGCAACGTTGGCGGCGGTGAAGTAACCCGTGGGCTCAGTGAGAGTTAAGTTGGTTGTTCCCGCTGTTGCCGGCACGAAGCTGAACGCCTGCGTGAAATACGCCCCGACGCCGATTGACGATGGGCTTCCGGTTAGCACACCGACAGACGTGTTGCTGCTGGTCACTGCAACGGGCACGGCGCCCGGAGCTTGCGGCCCAAGCGGGTACCCGTAGTTGTAAGCGTTTAGAGTGCCCGGGCTGAGCAGGACCAGGTAAGCCGTCAAAACCGAAGGCGGCGAGAACGTGGTGGTGGTGAGAGTGCCGCCGCTTCCGGGCCAGAAGCTCAAACCTGTGGGGTACAAGGTTAGCGTGGAGGTGGCGGTTGCGTACCCCGCGGAGGTGGCTGTGAGTGTCGCCGTAATTGCCGTTGTGCCGCTAAAGTTTTGCCCCTCAATGTAGTACGGCGGGACGCTGGCGCTTCCGGGTGTCAGGGGAAGCGTGATACTGGCGGAGCCTACCTTGGTGGCGTCACTCGTGAGCAGGAAATGAATCGGGTCGCTGCTCGTCAAGGTAATGGTCGGATTGGGAGGAGTCGCGGGCGGTGCGGCTCCCAGACTAAGGCCGCCTTGAGCGATGAGATTGTTTCCAATCACTGGCGCGCTCAGGTTAAGCGCGGGTGCCGTAACCGTTGTGACCACCTGCACAGCGACGTTTGAGGGGGCGGAGTAGCCCGTGGGTTCGGCCAAGTTTAAGTTCGTTGTTCCTGCGCCTGCCGGTACGAAGCTGATGGCTTGCGTGTAATACGTCCCGACACCGATCGAGGAAGGACTGCCGGTGACGGTTCCGACGGACGTGGCACTGCTGGCCACCGCCACAGGCACCGAGCCCGGAGCCTGGGGTCCCAGCGGATACCCGTAATTGTAAGCGTTTAGAGTTCCCGGACTGAGCAGCACTAGGTAAACGGTGAGGGTGCTAGGAGCAGAAAACGTCGTTGTACTCAGAGTGCCGCTGCTGCCCGGCCAATACGTTAACCCGGTTGGGTAGAGGGTCATCGGCGTGGTTGCTGTAGCGTAGCCTGAGGAGGTAACAGTTAGAGTCGCGGTGATAGCCGTCGTTCCGCTGTAGTTCTGTCCTTCAATATAGAACGTAGGAACGCTCGTGCTTCCCGGAGTCAAGGGTAGAGTGATGCTGGCCGTCCCCACTTTTGTGGAGTCACTTGTGAGAAGGAAGTGCGTCGGATCGCTGCTCGTTAATGTGATCGTCGGGCTGGGAGGCGTTGCGGGTGGCGGCGCGCCTAAGCTAATGCTTCCTTGCTCGACGAGATTATTGCCCACCACGGGGATACTTACGTTGATCAATGGGGCCGTCACTGTGGTAACCAACTGGACGGCTACGTTTGCCGGCGTGAAGTAGCCGGCGGGTTCAGCGAGATTCAGATTTGTAGTCCCCACCGAGCCTGGAACGAATTGAATCGCCTGGGTGTAATACGTTCCTACGGCGATTGTCGCGGGACTTCCTGTGACAGTCCCTGCCGGCGTGTTTGAGCTGGTGATGGCCACAGACACGGAGCCAGGAGCTTGCGGCCCCAGGTTGTAGCCGTAGTTGTACCCATTCAAACTCCCTGGGGTAAGCAGCACAAGATAGGCGGTCAAGGTAGAAGGAGCGGCGAAGGTAGTGGTCGCGAGAGTTCCGCTACTGCTCGGCCAATACGTCAGACCCGTCGGGTAAAGCGTCAGCGCTGTGGTTCCGTCGGCGTATCCCGCTGCCGAAACTGTCAGTGTGGAGGTGATGGCGGTCGCGCCGCTGAAGTTCTGACCCTCGACATAATACACGGGAGTAGCAGTGCTTCCAGCAGTTAAGGGGAGGGTGATGCTTGCGCTGCCCACTTTTGTGGGATCCCCTGTCAGGAGGAAATGCGTCGGATCGCTGCTCGTTAATGTGACCGTTGGGTTTGTGGGAATCGTAGGCGGCGCAACATTAAGGCTGAGACTGCCCTGGGCGATCAAGTTGTTCCCAACGATTGGGATGTTCACATTGATAAGAGGCGCAGCGGAAACATTGATCGGTGCAGTGATCGTGGCGATTCCCGTCGAAGAGACGCTGAGGTTTGCAGAGCCTTGCGTCACCCCGGTTACGGCGAACGTGGAGGTGAGTTGTCCCTGAGGAACCGTAGTTGTAGCGGGAACAGTAGCGACGCCCGTATTGTCGGACGCGAGATTGAAAGTGATACCTCCAGCAGGCGCCGCGGCAGAGATCGTCAAAGTGACGTTGACCGATCGGGTGGCATTCACTCCGATAGAACCCGGATTCAAGGAATCTGTAACGGTGACCGTAACGCTTGCCGTATCCGGCGCGAATCCCGTTGCGGTGGCGTTGATTTGCGTTGACCCGATCGCGCCCCCAGTCACTTGCGGATTTGCCGAGGGGATGAGCAAACCAGCCGGAACAAAAACGCTGGGCGTAACCGTAGCGATGGTCGAATTAGTACTTGTGAAGTTGATGGTCAGACCGCCCACCGGTGCCGCAAAGGAGAGGCTGACAGGGAGGCTGGCGCTTTGCCCGGGTCCCAAAACGGGAATTGTCCCAAAGCTTATAAGATTGCCAGTCACTGCCAAGGGAGCCGTGGCGTTGATATATCCAGTAGCCGTTGCTGTTAATAGCAGGCTGCCGCTTGTAGCTCCGGCGGTCAGAGAAAACACTGCAGTAGTCTGTCCCGCAGCAATGGTCTGGCTGGCTGGAGAAATCGTAACGAGTCCGCCGGGGCTCGCAGAGAGGCCCACTGTAACCCCGCCCGCACCCGCTGGTTGAACGAGAGTGACCGTTGCATTAAAGCTGCGATTGATCGCAAGAAGAGGGCTGTCTGGCGCGACCGACATGGTGACCGGACTCACGACCACGGTGGCGTTGGTAGTAGCTAGACCCGCGGCCGAAGCGGTAATGTCAACGCTGCCAGCATTAGTGCCAGCAGTGACTTGGAACGCCGCGCCTTGGTTACCGGCAGCAATGGTCACGCTAGCGGGTACGGACGCGACGGTTGGATCGCTACTCGACAGCGTGACGACTTGTCCGCCCGAACCGGCCGGGGCGCCCAGAATCACGTCCATCGTGCTGCTGCCGCCAACGAAAATCTGGAGCGGGTCGGGACTGAGTGTCAGTGCGGGCGGCGTAATCGGATCCAGCTCCTGGACTTGCGGGTCAACACTGGTGACGTCGAGCAAGTAGATGACGTTTTGTGCGGTGGCATAGAAGACAAAGTGAGGCGCGCCCGTCGCCGGTATTACGCCTCGTCCCGTGGAGGGCGAGTAGGAATAGGTGCTCGTGAGCACGGCCCCGGGCGTGAGCGTGTTCGTGCTGCTGGTGGCCTGATCTTGAGTAAAGGTAACGTTTCCAACATCATCGAAGGCAGCGGTGCCTGACGAGTTGGTGACTCTGCGGTCCATGGTGCCTTCCCCGGAGCCAAAGGCGTAAGAGCCCACCACGGCAGAAGGCGGGATGCCGCCCGGGAAATTGTGAACAAAGCCGGTGGAGGAAGCCCCGTCGGGGGTCATGAAAAACGACTTGTTCGGGCCGATGACCTGCACAATAGGTCCGGGGCCCGCTGGCGTGGTGATAGCCAATGGCGAGCGCCCTGTAGAATCGACAGCGAAGGTTCCAGAGTTTGCTCCGGTGCTGTAGGCGCCGCCAAGGTCGTTATCGAACGAGAGGCTCCAGGCATTTTGGCTGGCGGAAAATGCACCTACCTGGGCGCTCGCAGAAGTGGGAGCGGAGCTGACCCCGTAGACGTAGCCTGCGCCGTTAAACGCAAGCGACGCGAAAGGCGCGACTTGCTGCTGAATGTCGCCGGCTAGAGGCTTGTTGTTGGCATCGGGGAGCACAGCCGCAAAGAATTCCGATGCGCCAAGCGGATAGATCACAACATTCGCGCTGGCCAGGGTGCTGGACTGGCTAAGTTGCTGAACGCTGGGCAGTTGGATCGTGCCGCGGCCGGTGGCGTCGAAGGCATAGGATTCATTCGCTGGGAATTGCAATCCAGACACGGGCCACGTAGAACCACCATCGATCCTCTTCGTATCGTTGTAGTCCCAAGAGCCATTCGTAACGGCGCCGCCGGAAGCATTGAACGAGCCGAGCATGCCCCAATGTCCAATAGTTGCCAGGCTAGAAGGTGAGGTGAAAAGGAAGGCGTAAGAACCGCTCAAGCTTGGAGTTACGAGGAACGTGGGATTCTGGAGCCTAATAAAGCCAGATCCATAAGCACCGTTCTGTTGGAAATCAATGATCCGGCCAGTGCTGGAGACGCCGCCTCCTCCCGCTCCGAGAACAAAGCGATAACTCGATGACCCCGTCGAGGTTGTCAGAACCATACATCCACGCCGATCCGGGCCGACAGAGAATGAGCTTTGCGCGGAGATGATGTTGAGGTGTTGCGCGGCACCTCCGCCGGTGGGGAGGTCCGTGCCGATATCCAACTGACCAGAGGAAATGCCGCCCGCGCCGTTAGTGTTAATACTCCCAATGAGCGTTCGAGGTCCGTTGGCGTCAAACCCTTGCATCAAAATGGCATATTGGCCGTTTAACAGCGCCTCGTTGCCGGTGGCGCATGCGGCGCTGAAAGCATTGACGGTGATGGAATAGGTGACTTGTGCCTGTGCCCCAAGCGAGTCGCTGGCTGTAACCACGATGTTGCCAAACGCACCGATTGAGGTTGGTGTGCCCGTAATCGAGGGAGGATTGGCTGCGCCGTTGAAAGCCAATCCGGGAGGCAGAGTTCCCGTCTGTGTGATCGTGTAGGGAGGTGCGCCTCCGCTAATCGAGAAGTTTTGCGAGTATGCAACCCCATTGGTCGCGGCAGGCAGTGAAGCCGGGCCCAATGTCAGTGGTGACGCCACCGGCGCGATGACCACGGTGTAAGTTTGCTGAGAGATCTGCGGCTCAGCGGAGGAGTCCACGGCGGCTATAGCGAAAGTGAACGTTGAGGCCACGGTCGGCATGCCGCTGAGAACACCAAGCGGCGTGAGCGTGACGCCGGTGGGAAGCGTCCCTGAGGCCAATCCAAAGAAAATTGTGCCGGAACCGCCGGTAGCAGAAAAGGATGCGTTGTAGGCGACGCCCACTTGTCCACCCGGAAGCGTAGTCGGCGCGATCACAATCGGCGGAGCCATCGTGATGGTTACTGCTTGTGTCGTGGAGACCGGCGGCGTGGAAGAGTCGGTCGCCTTGACGGTAAAAGTGAAAGTGCCGAGAGCGCTCGTGGTTCCGCTGACGATGCCATTGTTCAGGGCAAGCCCGGACGGCAACGACCCGGAAATAATTGAGAATGTGTAGGGAGCCGCGCCGCCAGCGACGAGAAGCGGCTGGCTGTAGGCAACCCCGGGATTTGCCGTGGGCAAGACCTGGATGATGGTAAGGGGCGGCACTACCGCTACGACGAATTGTGCGGTGGTGTTGCGCGGCGGCGTGCTGCTGTCTGCGACTTGCACCGTGAAGATCGAGGCGCCGATCACAGTTGGCGTCCCCGAGAGCAAGCCGCTGGTGCTTAGTGTCAGTCCTGCAGGCAGCGTGCCGCTCGAAAGAGTCCATGTGAGCGCGCCTACTCCGCCCTTTTGTTCAAGTTGCTGGGAGTAAGGAACATTGACCAGCGCGGTGGGGAGAACGCTCGTAATCGAAACAGGAATTACGTTTGTTGGATAGAAGATTTCGGCGTTAGCAACGCCCGTGTTGCCGTCGGAACCAACTCCGCCAGTAACCAGGACGGTTCCATCGGCCATAAGAGCGGTCAAGGGCTGACCTTGAAGTGTGGTCGTATTTCCCGTTACTCGGAAGGTGTCCCCAGATGGATCGTATATCTGTGCATTCGAGCCTCCGGCGAGGAAGACAGTTCCATCCGATAGGACGGGAACGGAGCTGAGAAATCCGGCCGGCGGATGCGCCGCACTTGCCGCCGGACTGAATGTTCCCGTGGAAGGATCGTAGATCTCCGCGGTGACCAATGGAGTGGTAAAGGCGTCCCCTCTGAATCCCCCGGCAACGAGCACCTTTCCTGTAAACAGAAGCGCAGAGGCATGCTCGTATCTTGGTGTGGCCATGCTGCCCGTGGAGGTAAACGTGTCCGCGACAGGATCATAGAGCTCTGCAGAAGACTGGGCATTGATTGCGCCGATCGTAGAGAAACCGCCCGTGATCAGTACGTTTCCATTGGGAAGAACGACTGCCTGGTGTAGTTCCCGGGGAGTTGTCATCGAATGGCTTGTGGCGGTAAATGTGTTTGTGGCGGGATCAAAAATCTCCGCACTTGCCAGTTCTGCGCCGTTAGCATCGCCGCCTGTAATTAGAACTTTGCCGCTGACCAGGAGGGTAGCGACGGGCTCGAGACGAGGAGTGGTCATGGAACCCGAAAGCAGCGTGAAAGTATTCGTGGATGGATCGAACAATTCAGCGCTGGATACTGCCGCCGTGCCATCAAGGCCACCAGCGACCAGCACAAGCCCGTTCTGAAGCACCGTCATGGTGAACGCCGAGCGCCCGACATGCATGCTTCCTACGGTCGTGAAAGCGTGGGTGGCGGGATTGTAGAGTTCGGCACTCGTGAACGCGACCGCGCGATTGCTAAAGGACGGCGATCCACCGGCAATAAGAACCGTGCCATTTGGCAAGGTCACGGAACTGTGCAGTGCACGCGCAGTGGCGAGACTTCCGGTGTCGCAAAACCCTTCGACATTGAAGGAGTTTGAGATGCCGATGACGTTTCCGGCAGAAGCTGCGAGCGCGAACCCGTATTGCCCGCGGTTGACTGTGAGGTCGGGGAATGTCGCTGTGCCGGTTACGTCCGTGGTTTGCGTGAGCGTGCCACCGAGAGCCGCTGCAGCACAAGGCGGCGTTCCGTTGAAGCCGATGAAGACTGCAGTGTTCGGAATAGGCGTGTTGTTGGCATCCGTGACGAGCACTTGCACCGGCGAAGCAGCAAGCACTTGCCCCTCGATGGAGTTCTGCAAAGGCGTGAGGAAAGTGACGTTTCCGACCGGAACTACAGCGGGCGCGATGATCACCGTGTAAGACTGCGAGGCCGTCGCCGCCGGAATGAAGCTGTCTGTGGCGGTAATCGTAAATGTGAACGTGCCTGCCGTTGTCGGCGTTCCGCTTAGTGTGGCAGACTGCGCTCCGCTCGAAGCCGGTGCCAGCCCTGGAGGCAGAGTACCGGCGGACAAAGAGAAGCTGACCGGCGGAGTTCCGCCGCTGCTGGAAATGTTGGCACTGTAAGGAGTGCCAGCCGTTCCACCCGGCAGTGTTGTTGTCGTTATCGCGAGCGGCGCTGGCGCGATGGTCACGGTGAAGCCATTCGTGAGCGTTGCCACTTCGGCGCCGGTCGTCACGATCACATTTCTCGTGCCAGTTGCAGCCGTCGGATCGATGTTCAGTACAGCGGACGCATTCGTCGCCGAGGTTACCGTCAGCGAAATGACGGTAACACCCGCGCCGAAGGTGGCGGTGGTCGACCCTTGAACGAAGTGCGTTGATACGCCGCTAATTGCGACGGATAGATTTTGGCGTCCCTGCACTCCGGCGTTCGGGCTGACTGAAGCGATGGCGGGCGGGAGAGGGTTCGTATTCACCGTGAAGCCGCTCGGTAAGGTCGCGACTTCGCTATCCGTCGTCATCGTCACATCGCGTGCAGCAGCGGCAGACGGGAGAATCGTGAGGTGATCGAACATTAGAAAATCGGTGGCAGAGAGGTTCTCAATTGCAACTGAGGTTATAACGCCGCCATTCGTCCCATCGATCCGGAGGTAAGCGTTGCGCGCCAACCCTGGGCTCCAGGCTGCGCTCGCAAGAGTTTCCAGCACTCCCATGTCGACGCCGTTCACAAACAGTTCGTGATTTGTGACGGGGAAAGCAGGTGACGGCGGATTGACGGATTGGAAGTTGGAGAAGCCGATGCCGAAGGAAGTCGCTCCAGGCGCGTAGATAAACGTTGTCAGATTGGCCGAGCCCGCGGTCCCGTTGCAGTTTACAACCTGGTTCGCGATTTGGTTCGACGCCGTGTCCGTGCCGTCCCATGCTGCGCCTGACGTCAGGCCTGGGCAGGCGTCTCCATCAAAAAGATTCGGCAGGCTGGTCCACGTCGTCGCAGGCACCCCGCCGCTCAACTGGATGGTCAGCCCGGGAATGAGAGCAGTCGTCTCAAAATCGTCGATGGTATAGCCAGTGGTTCCGAGGGTTGCATCCATTGCCGCCGTATCAGTGTTATAGGCCGTAGTGGGAAAGAAATGGAGAGATATGCCGGCATTGGGCACGGCGTCGATATTGAGTAGTGCCGTTGCTGAAGTGGGGTTGCTCACAGTCAGGGATTGCACGTGGACGCCGCCGCCAAAATCCGCGACCGTCGTACCTTGAGTGAAGTGTGTAGATAGCCCGGTGATCGCCACAGAAAGATTCTGCTGCCCCTGAAATCCGGTGTTCGGATTGACAGACACAACGGTGGGGAGCGCCGTCGCTGGTGCAATCGTGACGGTGTAGGACTGCGAGGCACTGGCAACGGGCGAGGCGCTGTCGGCGGCGGTGATCGTAAATGTGAAAGTGCCTGCTGCGGTCGGAGTGCCGCTCAACGTGGCGGTTTGAGGTGGAGTTGCGGCGAGGCTGATACCAAGTCCGGGAGGCAGAGCGCCAGCCGTCACAGCGAATCCGACGGGGAGCACGCCACCGGTTGTCGAAATGTTGGCGGTGTAGAGAGCGCTGACAGTTCCACCTGGTAATGCGCTCGTGGTAATCGCGAGCGGGTTCGTGACTTGCAGGGTAAATGATTGCGTCGCTGTTTGCGGCGGAACCGAGGAATCGGTGACGGTCACACCGAAGGGGAACGAGCCGACTGCCGTTGTTGTGCCGCTGAAAGCACCGTTAGTTCCGAGCGTGATGCCTGTGGGGAGTGCGCCGCTGGTCACCAGGAAACTGTAGGGTGGGGTGCCGCCGGACGCGGCAATGGACGAGATGTAAGCCGTGCCGGCGAAGGCGGTTGTTAGAGTTTGCACCGGGAAGACCAATGGCGCGGCAGCACCAGACACCGTTAGACTCAGTGTGCCGGTGGTGACGCTCTTCGTGGTAGTGGCGCTATCGACGACGGTTACGGCGAACGTAAACGTGCCACTGGCGGTCGGCGTACCCGTCAGAATACCCGAGGGGTTCAGCACCAAGCCGGAAGGAAGCGCGCCGCTGGCGAGTGTCCATGTGAGATTACCGACGCCGCCAAATTCCAGGAAAAGTTGCGAGTAGGGCTGATTCTGATTGGCGTTGGGCAGGGTCGAAGTCGTTATCGTGATGCTCGCAGGCGCGCCGAGCGGATAGAAAACTTCGGAGTTGGGAACCGCGACGGTCTGGCCGTTGACGCCACTTGCGAGAAGAACGGTGCCGTCGGGCAAGATGGAATCGCGCATACCGGCCTGGGCGGCGGTGAAGCTGGCGGTGGTACGGAAGGTTCCGGCCGCGGGATTGTAGACGTCGGCGTTGGTCCCGGCAGGCAGCGACGCTCCGCCCTGAATGAAGACGGTGCCGTCGTCAAGAATGGACGGAGCGTAATGGCCGCGAGGAATGGACATGCTGCCGGTTGTGGTGAACAGACCGGTTGATGGATCGTAAAGTTCCGCGGTGGCGGTCGGGGCGACGGCCGCCCCATTCAGCGCGAGCCCTCCAGCGACCAAAACCTTGCCGTTATAGAGCAGTGCGGAGGCGTGATTGCCGCGAGCGGTGATCATGCTTCCGGTTGCGGTAAACGTGTCGGCGACGGGATCGTAGAGTTCAGCGGAGGCAAGCGGATTGTTGTTTACATCGAAGCCACCGCTAATCAGAACTTTGCCGTTGGGGAGAAGGTCCGCGTGCTGGATCTGGCGGACGATCGTCATGGTGTGAGAAGTAGCCGTGAATGTATTGGCGGCTGGATCAAAAATTTCTGCAGTCGCAATGGTCGTTGTGTTGGTGTTCCCGCCGGCGATTAACACTTTCCCGTCGGCAAGAAGAGTGGCGGTGTGCTCGGCGCGCAGACTGGTCATCGACGCTGTGAGAAGAGTGAAGGTATTGTTCGATGGATCGAAAAGCTCGGCGCTGGAGACAACGCCCGCATCGTTGAACCCACCTGCAACCAGAACTTTCCCGTTAGGCAGCAGAGTTACGGTGTGATCCGCGCGCGCGACATTCATTGGGCCGACATTGGTGAAGGTATGGGCAACCGGATCGTAGAGTTCCGCACTCGCCAAAGCGCCCGTGCCATTGGCGTTCACAGCGCCGCCGGTGATCAGAACCTTCCCATTGGGCAGTAAGAGAAGGATGTGGTTGTGGCGCGCCGTGTTCATGTTTCCGGTTTCGCAGTAGCCTTCCACGTTGAAGGGATTCGATATGCCGGAAGAATTGGCGACCGTAGCGGCGAGAGTGTAGCTGCGCTGCCCGTGGTCGATATTTAGATTGGCGAAACTTGCGATGCCGCTGGCATTTGTCGTGCCGGTGAGCGTTCCCGAAAGTGTGGCCGAAGGACAAGCCAGGTTCGCGATGCTCATCGTGACTGAGGAATTTGGAACCGGCGCGCCGGTTACATCGGTCACTTGCACCTGGACCGCGGGCGAAATCGCTTGCGAGCCGACAGCATTACTGGGCTGGACGAGGAAAGCGATTTGAGCAGGTTGATTTACACTCGTCGAGATGACTATCGTATAGGAAGCGGTCGCAAACACACCGAGAGAGTCGCTGACCATCACGGAGAAGGTGTACGTTCCTGCTGTGGTGGGAATCCCGCTGATGACTCCGGTCGTGCTTGAAAGCGTGAGACCTGGCGGCAGCGTGCCCGTGCTCGTCCAGGTATAGGGTGGCATTCCGCCAGTTGCGGTGACCACTTGAGTGTACTGCGCTCCGGGCGCAGCGTTTGGCAAGGCCGGCGTCGTGATCGCCACTGGCGGAGCAACGGTGATCGAGAATTGGCGCGAGGCGATATGCTGCGGTGTTGCTGTGTCCGCAACCTCGACCACAAACGAAAAAGTCCCGACAACAGTTGGCGTTCCAGAAATTATTCCAGCGGCGCTCAGATTCAAGCCCGGCGGGAGAGATCCCCCAACGAGCGACCAGGAATCTGCGCTTGCCGGAGGAATTCCGCCCAGGGCGGTAAGCGCGGCGGAATACGCTTGCCCGGTTACTGCGGAAGGCAGAGCGGTGGTGGTGATGAGCAGCGAGATCGGCGGAGCCGTGATCCCTTGCTGAACGTCAACAGTATTGACCGCCTGCGATGCCACGACAGGACTGAGATTGGGAAGTACAACGTTGGCGAGCTGATCGATGGTTAGATTCGCGCGGAGAGTCACCTGCACCGTATCGCCGGGAGCGATGGAAAATGTCGGATTGTTGATGGCGCTGTTGAGAATCGCCGGATTTCCGAGTTGCCCCGGGTCGGTCACAAAAACCGGATTGTCGATGCTGGCGATGACCTCGTTATTCACCTGGCCACCGTAGGTGCAACCGTCAGTCGGATCGACGCCGGGAGTAAGGTAAGTCTTCGTCAGAATAATTTGAAACACGGCGCTCGCTGGCAAAGCACCGGATTGAAAAAGCTGAAGCTGGTAAGTCGCGCTGGTGTTGCCCTCATTCGTAATCGTGAAGTTCGCATCGCTGACCGGCGTATTAAGAATCGCGGGATTCAAGATCGCAGGGTTGGCAACGGCGTTGTTTAAGATTGCCGGGTTAAGAATCGCCGGATTAAGAATCGCTGGATTCAGCGCCACAACGAAATTCGGATTAAGTATCGCGGGATTCAGAATTGCCGGATTGAGGATCGCGGGATTCAGAATCGCTGGGTTGAGAATCGCGGGGTTGAGAATCGCTGGATTTAGGATTGCGGGGTTGAGGATTGCGGGATTAAGGATGGCCGGATTGTAAAACTCTTGCGACCCTATCGACCCAGAGCCAAAAGATGCGTTGTCGGGATTGGCGAGCGCGGGGTTCGTGGGGTCGGCGTTGAAAAGGATGGAAGCAGTCAGGGGAGGTTTAGCTCCGTCCGATTCCGCAGCATCGACTTCAAAGGCGGGGAAGAGCACCGTGCTGCCAGCGCTGGGAGTAAGAAACACAGGACGCGAAGCAGAAGACAAAGCGGGGATGTTGACGGTAAGCGTGTTCTGCAAACTAAATTGCAAGAAGGAAGCTTGCGCGCTTGCAGGCTGCGCCGGAATCGTGAGCTGAAACGTTCGCGAGTCAGTGGTCTCATTCCGCATGACCAAAGAGAATTCGCGCGGGATAGGCTGGCCATTGGATTGAAGGACGGGCTTGGCCGTCTGCGGCGAGGTCAGGATCAGTCCGTGGCTGATCGCGGAAGTGTAAATGTTCTGGTTTCGCATGCCTGAGAAGCCAGACACGCATGCGGGCGGCGTTTTGGTCGGATCAAACTTGCTGGTGGGCCCGATGGAAGCAGAGATTGGAGGAGTGTACTTGTCCCAACTGACTCCATCGGGAGGAGGGAGGACGTCGCGGTTGTCGGTCCACGTGGCGTGGAAGACTGGGTTCGTAGTGGGGCTGGTATTAAACTTCCAACCGTCACCGTTGCGCGAGTTGTCCGGCACCATGGCTGGCGCGCCGGCGACATCTATGTAATCTCCCATGAACGGTGCGGTGCCTTGCACGAACATCGGAAGGTTCGGCGCGTTGAATTGGGCCTGCTGGACATCCGTGCCGGGAGGGATGATTCCGTACTCATAGCGCGAAACGCGGAAGTGAGTAAAGCTGGGAACATCCAGAATCCAGGGATTGAATACCGGCGTCCCTTCTGAACCAACGATATCGAGGGTGTGGCGACGCACAGTTAATGTGGAGTCGTCCACGTAGGGAGTAAAGACGGACATGGGATTGGTCAGAAGTTCGCCTGCAAGCTGCCGAAGTTCCGTGAACGGATTACCAATCGGACAAAGTGGCGTCAGCACCGGATCACAAGTTGGTTCGGCAGCAGGAGTAAGCGTGCCGCTGGTGTGGTCCTGACGAAGGTCGTAGTACGTCAGCATTAACTTTCCGGCGTTGAAGTTCAAAGTCGGCATGAGCTGGCTGCCGCGGTCGGAAAGACTGGTGAAGGCATCTCCGTAGTCGTCGTAAACCGCACCGGAATCAATCTGCTTGAACCGCGTACTCGAACATTGCTCCACGCGATTCATGACGGTCATGGTGATCCGGCCGTCGCCATTTTTATCGCGCTGGGACCATGCCAAGTAGACGCGCCCGGAATTGTCCACTGTAAGCGCGGGATACCCGTTGCTCCGAAACGATGTACCTGTTTCTCCCTGATCAAAGGGGCAGCCCACACCGGTGGGATTTTTGTTGCACGAAAGCGGGAAAGTCACCGCCGGCTCTTGCTCATCGAAGCTGAGGCCGCCGTTTGTGGACTTCGCAATGCGAATTTGGTTCGCGTCGTCCGGATCGCCAGGTTCGGCGAACACGCGCCAAGCCACATAAATCGTGGCAGGCTGGCCAGCAGGCACGCTGGGGTCGATGGCGATGACCGTCCCCTGGCCTTCGGCGTCCTGCTCCGTTGGGCGATCGTCACTTCGGCTGAGAACAATAGGTTTGCTCCACGTCACGCCACAGTCCGTGGAGCGCCGGAACAAGATTTGTGAATTCTGCACGGTGCCGACGGTCGTGAAAGCTGTATAGGTAACGTAAATCGCGCCCGCGGGAATGTGTTGCGTTACGGCGGTGCCGTCTTCATTCGCGCTGATAGTGCACGTCGCGCGCCCGCGCGGAATATCAACGGCCACCCAGGGCTTGTCCAGAAATCGATTCGAGGATCCGGAATCAATGACGCGCGTGTCTACGTACTTCAGCGGATCGCGTGGCGCCAGATTCGTGATGGCGCCATTTTCGCTTGCAGCGTCTCCGTTCTCCTTGTTATTGAGGTCAATGAAGCGAGAGATGAAAACTTTGCTCAGGGGGCTGGAGCCGCGGTCAAATGCAATTCCGGTAAGGAAGAAAAGTCCGTTGGAGCCTGCTCGAACAAGCGGATCGGCCGCAGCCTGCCGGCCATGAATAGGAGAAGCAAGTCCCTCCGGGGAACCATCGAGGGGAAAGCCTGGGAGAAGAGTGCTTTGCCACGTCCGTCCGCCGTCGAACGATTTATAAATTCCAAGCCACGCATCCCCGCGTTCATCAATTCCTAGAAGCCCGGGAAGATCGACACTTCGATAGTCATTCGAGGCGCCAAAGAGGTGTGAACTGTTGCGCGTGGAAACGGCGAGCGAGGGTTCATTCTGCCGCTCTAGAAACGGATCTCCGTTGGTCCAGCCCGTGCCGGAAACCATGTTGACGTTTTGCCCAGCCGTCTGAGCACTCGCCGGCACGCTCGTCACCGCCGCATTCGCAAATGCGAACAGCAGCAGGGGAACTAGAAGGCGAGACGATAAAAGGTTTCCTTGGCGGGGGTGCAAGGCGAACCGAGTGCAGGTGGGTATGCACACATGGATACCTCAAAGAAATTTTTACGAAGGGCGCTTGAACAATCCGGGACATAGGATTGCATTGCATCACATCGAACGTTCCAGGCACTGGTGTTTCACTAGGAAGGAAAAGGAACACCCGGCCTTCGCGTGGCAGCAAGTTTCCCTCTGTTGGCACTTTTCGTCAAGTGGCTGCCTTCGAGGGGAAGGCTCTCACACAAGCAAACACAAGGATAAGAATGGCGGAGAGGGTGGGATTCGAACCCACGGTAGGGGTTAGCCTACACACGCTTTCCAAGCGTGCGCCTTAAACCGCTCGGCCACCTCTCCTGCGTCTTGCGCAACACTACCAATTTAGCAGAAACTCTGCCCCCGCGCACATTCCCTGGCTTCGCACATTCTTTTTCCTCTGCTAAACTGTTAGCTGCGGTTCCGGGATAGTGCAATCGGTAGCACATCAGCCTTTGGAGCTGAGAGTCCTGGTTCGAGTCCAGGTCCCGGAACCAGTTCCTTCTCCATCTCTCGCAGAATCGGCATAGTCGACGCACACCAAAAATATTCGGCGCTGAGCCACCAATCACCATTGAAAGGAGCTATTGCCTTAATTAGTTCCCTGCCGCGCTCTGGATGATCGACCGGATAAAGTCCGCTTCGTCTTGCCGGTACGGCTGGCCGTCGTACCGGAATATTTCATGGAACCACACAGCGGGTTCGCGATTTACATAAGGATTCTTCCAGGAGTCCCAAGGCAAATAAGTCTGCGTCTTTCCCACGACGAGCCCCCAATTAATGGCGGCGACGTGATATTTCTTCGCGATCGGCAGCGTCCCCTGAAACGTGCTTCCATTTCCACGCGCCATATATTCCGTGCAAAGAATGGGGCGATGATATTTCTGCAAGGACAGCACGCGCTTCTCAAACACATCGGGGCCGTCATAGCTGTGAAACGAAATCACGTCGGACAACGCCAACTGAACTCGCTCCATCGGAGCGAGCTTCTCGATCGAAGTCCAGTCCCCTTTCCACACTCCGCTCGTAAGCGGCTGCGACGCGCCGGCATCGCGAGCCCAGTCGAAGACCCGCGGCAATAGCTCAAGCACGAGATCTTCTTTGTTCGGCGGCTCGGAAGCCGCATAGCTTCCCTCATTCTTATTGTCCGGCTCGTTCCAAACGTCCCAGCCAAGAATCCGCTGGTCCTTCGCGAAGGCTCCGACCACTCCTTTCACATACGCCTCCAGCCGCGGATATTGGCTCGGGTCTTTAAGTGCCGCCGCTCCCGGACTTTGCACCCAACCCGAATTGTGCACACCGGGCTTCGGCCCGCGCTGTTTTCCCAGCTTGGGGTTTGGGTCCCACACGGAATCAAATAGAACAAAGATTGGTCTGATCTTATGTTTCTGCGCGATGTTCAGAAATGTGTCGAGGCGCTTCTTGAATCCTTCCGGGTCCTGCTGCCAGAGCAGGTCGTGCAGAAACACACGCATGGTGTTCAACCCAAGCGATTCAGCCCAACCTAATTCCTTGTCGATGCGCTGCGGATCAAAACTCGCGGCTTGCCACATTTCCAGCTGGTTAATCGCGCTGGACGGAATGTAATTGCTGCCAACGAGCCATCGCTGCTGTGCGTACCAGTCGTTCGCAATCCTCTCTGGCCAACGGGCTGTCTGCCCTTCCGAAGAAACCACAGATCCCAGAACGAGCACGATCACGGCGAAAGAGCGCTTCATAGAAATTATTCGACTCCGTTTCTTTTTGTGATGACGATCGCTCGCGAGCCCCTGGGTCCTAGACTGCTCCTGCATTTTGCAACGCGTCTTTCATCCCTGCCCAACTCTGTCGCGTGGATTCTTCGGGCGTGCCCGCGCCGTGCCAGTGCGTTTCCAGGCTGACACCTAATTTGTATCCGTTACGCTTCAGCGCGGCAAACTGCCCTCTCCAATCAATCAGGCCGCGGCCCATCGCCGCCCATTCGTAATCCTTGCCATCCGCCTTTTTTGTGACGTCCTTACAATGGCAGTGGCCGATTCTCTCCTTCGGCAGCAGGTCGTATCCATCCGGATAAGGAATCTCGCCGCGCGAGGCGGCGTTGCCTGGGTCCCAGTTCAACAAGAGATACTCCGTCCTCACTGCGTCAAGAACTTTGACCGCCTCGGCCGCCGTGGCTGTATTGCAGGCTGGTTCGTTTTCGAGCAGCAGCGTCACGCCCTGCTTCCCTGCCAGCAGAGAATCCGTCAGCAACCTTTCGTTCATGCCCGCACGAAACGGCGCCGGATCTTCCAGCCGCCAAAAATCGAAACAGCGCACGCGATCCGTCTGAAACGCTTTCGCCAGCGCGATGCTTCGTTCGAAGACTTCCCGCTGCTGTCCGAAAGTGAAATCGGCGTTGAACTGTGCAGCCTTTGGACTGAATTTCGATTTCGGCGCTCCCGGCCAATCCACTTTGAAAAGAGGGCTGGCGATATCCGTCACACGCAATTTGTATTTTTCGAGAATCCGCCTAGCCTCGGCAATTTCGTTGGCATCGAGATTCAACAGATTTTTGTTCCACATACCCCGCAGCTCGATCCATTCCAGCCCAAATTCATGCGCGATTACTTCGCAAGCGCGCCCGAAGTCCTGGCCCACCTCATCGTTTATAACTGCCACGCGAAACGCGGAACTCATACCTTCAGCCCCAGTTTTTCTTCGACATATTTCTTGTTGATCAGCGCTGATTCCTTTGGCGTACGTGCTTTGTCCGGCACAGCATCCAGCTCAACAATCCCCCACCCGCGGAAATTTATTTTGCGAAGCGCCTCCAGCACTGCGGGAAGGTTTACCAAGCCCCTCCCAAGCTCCACGAACCGGTAAGATTCCTTTGCGCCTGCCGCGCCAGTAATCCGCTCGACGTCCTTCAAGTGCAAAAAGAGCAGCCGGTCCCTGTATTTCTCAATGGCCTTCACGGGATCGCCCCCGCCTTGAAAATAATGCGCCACGTCCAGCTCCAGTTTCGCGTAGCGCGGATCGACCGCGGCCATGATTTGCTCGACTCCTTCCGGAGTCTGGCCCATGGCGCCCATGTGGTTGTGATAGCCGAGCTGCACGCCTAAGTCGGCGGTTCGTTTTCCGAGCTCCGTCATCAGCGTGCCGAGGCGCTTGTAATCCGCCGCCACAACCGCGCGATCTTTCGGTCGCTCATCTATAATCTGAAGATACAGCCCGCCCGCATCGCGAAGGAATTTCGCGTTCGCCACGTGTTTCTCGAGTTCGGATTTTTCGATCCCAGGGTCAATGCTCAGGTTTCCGCTCGAAAGCGCAATCATCTTGAGATGATGTTTTTCGAGTTCTTCCTTTAGAGCCGCGCCAGTCCCAAATTCCTGAACGCTGTTTGAACGAGTTTGAATTCCCGTGAACCCCGCGGACGAAATGTCCTCTATCGCTTGCCGATCGTTGCCGCCCCAGGTTATGGCGGCATATCCGATGTGCAGTTCGAATGGTCCAGGTGGGATTGGCTTTGCAAAGTAGGATAAATCGACTGGAGGATAGAGCCGCTCCCGAGCGGACACCAAACCTTCGGGAAAAGCCGCAGCTACTCCCAAAGCTCCCAGTCCTGCAAGAAACTCCCGCCGAGCTGTGCCGGATTTCATCGAATCTCTCCCGCGCTTTTTGTATGCGCACAAGATACCGCAACAGGCTCCTTCTGCACAGTATTTCAACGGAAAAATTGGCGGTTGGACACGAATCGCCGGATCTCGGTTTGCCAGCAGGACGGTCAAACACTATGATTTCATCGAAGTGGAGCCGGGGCGTTTCTAAACGAACGGCTCGAGGGCTTGATGTCCCAGGAAAACCAGCAAACTCATCCGCACATCAATCCCTGGATCATCGCTATCTCGGTCATGCTCAGCACCTTCATGGAGGTGCTGGACACCACCGTCGTCAACGTCTCCCTCCCTCACATTGCCGGCAGTCTTTCAGCCACCGTCGACGAAGCTACCTGGACGCTCACTTCCTACCTCGTTGCCAATGCGATCATCTTGCCTCTGACGGGCTGGCTCTCCAATTTTTTCGGCCGTAAGCGCATGCTTATGCTTTCCGTCACCGGCTTTACTATCGCCTCTTTCCTGTGCGGCCTCGCCCCCAGCCTTCCCTTCCTCATCGTCTGCCGTGTCATTCAAGGCGCCTGCGGCGGAGGTTTGCAGCCCATCTCGCAAGCTATCCTTCTCGAATCCTTCCCGCCGGAAGACCGCGGCAAAGCCATGGGATTCTGGGGACTCGGCATCGTTGTTGCTCCCATGCTCGGCCCCGTTCTCGGCGGCTGGCTCACTGACAGTTACTCCTGGCGTTGGGTCTTTTATATCAACGTTCCGATTGGCATCGCCTCGATCGTAATGACCTCGGTTTTCATCTTCGATCCCTCTTATATCCGTCGTGCTTCGCAAAAAATCGACTACTGGGGCATCGGCCTACTCGCCATAGGAATCGCCACATTGCAAATCGTTCTCGATAAAGGCCAGGAAAAAGATTGGTTTGGCACTGGCTGGATCACTGCTGTCGCCGCCGTCGCGGTCGTGACCATCGTCGCTTTTCTGATCTACGAACTAAATATCAAAGACCCAGTCGTCAATCTGCGTGTCTTCAAAGACCGCACCTATTCCACCGGTGTCTTTCTAATGTCCCTTCTCGGCGTCGGCCTCTACGGGACGACCGTGCTCATTCCGCTCATTCTGCAGACGCTTCTCGGCTATCCCGCCGTCCGGGCCGGCATCGCCATGTCTCCGCGCGGACTTGGCTCTTTCATCGCCATGCCGGTCGCCGGGATCATCATGGCCAAGCTCGATCCCCGCAAGATGCTCACTGCTGGATTAATCGTGTGCGGATGGACGCTTTTCCAATTCTCGCGTCTGAGTCTCAGCGCCGGCTTCTGGGATTTCTTCTGGCCGCAACTGATTATGGGTTTGTCGCTGGGCTTAATCTTCGTTCCGCTCACCACTATCAGCATGGCTCCCATTCGCAAAGAGAACATGGGCAACGCGACGAGCTTGTTTAATCTTGTACGCAACTTGGGCGGCAGCATCGGCATTGCCGCCGTCAGCACCATGCAAACGCGTTTTCAGCAGCGCAACATCGCGCAACTCGGCTCTCACGTTACGCCCTACAGCATCAGCGCGCGCAATATGATGAATTCCATGCAGGCTATGTTCAGGTCCAGTGGATCGGATTCGGTCATGGCGAATCGTCAAGCCCACGCCGCAATGTTCGGAATGGTCGAACAGCAGGCCAGCATGCTCGCTTACAACAGCATCTTCTTCATTTTGGCGGGATTGTTCGTTCTGATGCTTCCATTCATTTTGCTGATGCGCCGCCCCCAAGCCAAAGGCGGCCCCATGTCCGTGCACTGAAGGTCAGACGCGACGCACCTTCGCGCTCGACGCGCAAGTATCCTCGTGCGCACCTCGCGAAACCAGCTACCTTGCTCTGTCTTTGATTCTTGCCGCTGTGGAACTTGCGCGTCGGATTGCGACTTACTGCTCTGGATCGTAAGGAATCGGCCCCGTCAAAGGCTCCATGATCTCTTCCGTCGAAACTCCTGATTCTTTCTCCGCCGTCTTGTCCAACTTCCTCTGCACGCGCTTTTCTTCCTTCATTTTGCGCTTTTCCATTCGTTTCATTTCTTTTTGACGTTTCTGGAATGTCGTAGTCATTGCGTCTCCTCGCAAACGCAGCAGGCGCGGTTGCGCGCCATCACTGTCCAGCAATTTCGCGTTCTGTTACCAGCGCGGTTCGCGGGGCTGCCGCGCGGACTCGCGGTAGTCCTCATTCGAAAACCGTTCGCGCCCGCCGCCTTTTCCGCGGCCACCACCACCGCCGCTGCCCCTATCCGGGCCCCCAAAATTTCTCGGCCCGCGCGGAGGTCCGCCTTCGCCCTTCGGCCGCGCTTCATTCACCTTCAAATTGCGCCCGCCCAATTCCTTGCCGTCGAGTCCAGCCATCGCTTTTGCCGCTTCCTCGTCGTTCGGCATCTCCACAAATGCAAACCCCCGCGCCCGCCCGGTTTCCCGGTCCATCGCCATGTGTACGCGCGTCACTTGCCCGAACGGCGTGAACAAATCCCGCAGCTCGCCTTCCGTGGTCTGGAAATTCATGTTCCCGACAAACAAACTCTTCATCTTGATTCTCCCTGAACTCTTCGAAGAAGCACCATGAGTGCAGGATCTCGGCAAGCTCGCGCTTCCCGGACGCTACGTTACACTGGCCTGAAATTGGCTGAATTCGGTGGAGGGAGGGCCAGATGCGCGCCCTTCAAGGAGTTCAGGCAACCCTACTTCGGGAGTCTACAACAAGGACAATACCACACTTGCCTTAGAAACCCCGCAACCTCATTTTGCCGAACGGGCCGCTGCCCCAGATCGAATCCACTCTAGCTTCTTAAAATTTCACCCACCGCCCGCCACCCTTGATCGATCGCCACATCCGAATAAGCGCTCGCCCCCGCATCCGAATTCGCAATCGCAATTTTCCCGAACGGCTGCCGCCCCATCACCCACGGCTTCTCTTCCTCTTTCCAATCCGGATCAAACAGTGAATTCGGCGTGTACGCGTATCCGTGCGCCCAGCGATTCACCGTAATCCCTTCGATGTCCCGCTCCGGATCGAACCCAACTCCTCCCAGCATTCGCCAGAGCTGGTCCCTCACATTCCGTTCGAATTTCGAAAACGGCGTGTCCATCAATTCCATCCGCCCCATGCGAAACTGCTCGCGCATCGGCAGTCCCGGCTTGCACGGCGTGCGCAGCATGAACAGCACCATCGGCTCCTCCGGCTTGCTCGGAAACGCATACTCCCCAATGCTCACCGGAAAATCCAGCGCCGTGTACGTGTGATATCCCCCCGGCGCAACGATCTGACGCACGCCCAGCTTCGCAAACGAACTCCAATTCCGCAGGGCCACATGCGTGTACACCAGCGGAGTCTTCACCAGATACGACAGCGCTTCTTTCTGTTTCTGCGGTAACTCAGGGCAAATGTACGGAATCATTCCGTTGTAACAAGCCAGCACACAATGCTCCGCCTGCACTGACTGCAACTTCTTCCCCCGCATATAAGAAATCTCAACGGCCTTCGTCGCTTCGCGCGCTGCCTCGCGTCCACCGGCGTGTTGCACGTGCACGACCGTGCTGTTCAGCCGCACGCGCACCGCCGCCCCTTCCACATCCAGCTTGCTGTACTCCGCCCGCGCCGTCACGACGTCTTCCATCGACTTCCCCGGCATCGCCCCAGGAATCAGCGCCCGCACCAACAGCCGCGCAATCGACGCATTCCCATCCGGAAAATGAAAAATGTATGGCTCTTCCTTTTCGTGCTCTCCAATTCCCAACCCATCGAACCCCGGATACGTAAACGATTCGTAGTCGTCCCCCGATTCGAAACACCCCAGCGCCGGAACCGCATCAATCCCCACTCCGTACAAATCGTGCGGAAACGTCTGGAAAAACGGCAGAGCCTCGGGATGCACTCCGCAAATCTTTGTCAAGTAATCCGCGTAACTGATCTTCGCCAGCTTCGCGCGTTTCTCTTCCTTCGAAAGCCCGGCGAAATAATCCACTTTTTCTGTATAAACCCGCGCGATGTCCCGCTTCGCCACGTCCGATAGCGGCGCCTTCGCCAAAAATTCCGGCCACGGCGTCTTATTCATTCCGGTAATCACTCGGTCTTCGCCAAACGTCTCCTTGTCAAAAAACGCCGCAGTCCCTAATTTCGTATAAAGCTTCTGGTCGTACGCCTTGTAAAACCGCTCCGTCTCAATCCCAATCTCTTTGATCAATCCCTTCGCCACGTCGCTGTACTTCCCGGGACTCTCAATCGACTGCGTCCCGCCATAACTCAACACCATCCGCTTCCCTGCCCGAAACTCATTCCGCTTCGCATGCCCGCCGAAATCGTCGTGGTTATCCAGAATCAAAATCCGCGCATCGTGCCCCGCGCTCTTCCTGTAAAAATACGCCGCCGCCAACCCGCTGATTCCTCCGCCCACCACCACCAAGTCGTAAATCTCGCCCGTCTTCGCCGCCGCTCCATCCGCGTCCCAGCTCTCTCCATCGCGCAACCGGTGCGCGAACGTAAATGTCCCATCATGATTCCCGCGCATCCCCATCAGCGCCGGCGGATAGTAGTCCTTCGCCTTTTCCGGCGCAAAATCGTCAAGCGCCGCCGCAGCCAGCAACGCCTCCGCCCCAAGCGTCCCGCCCACGCCAATCGCCACGCCATTCAAAAAATCGCGCCGCGTAATCGCACGCCCCATTCCCAATTCCCGATTTTTCTTTTCTTCACTCATGCGCGGAATTGTAACGCAGACACACCTCTCCGTGCCCTCTGTGAACTCCGTGTCCTCTGTGTAAATGTTTTTCTTGGTTTTTGAATTTCATAACCGCGAGAACTACAGTTCCCGCAGAGCCGTAGCCACCGGCAACCGCGCCGCCCGTATCGCCGGAAAAATCCCGCCCAACACGCCCATCGCCAGCGCAAACACCACTCCCATGATCATCAGGTCCGGCGTAATCTTGAACGCAAACGCCAAGTTCGAAAATGTCTGAAAGTTGATCGTGCTCGTCGTCAATCCATTCAACCGGATCACCGCCAGGCACCCCAACACTCCGCCCACAAAAGAAATGAGCAGCGCCTCAATCAAAAACGAAAGCACCACCGAAGGCCCGCCAAACCCCAGCGCCCGCATCGTCGCAATTTCTCGTCCGCGATCCGCCACCGCTGAATACATCGTGTTCAGCGCGCCAAACACCGCTCCAATCGCCATAATCATCGCTACGAATCCGCCCAGCCGCGTAATCAGCGTCGTCATGTTCGTTGACTGCTTCGCGTAATAATCAATCTCGCGGATCACATCCACGTTCAACCGCGGGTCCGTCGTCACCGAATCCTTCAGCTGATTCAAATCCCCGGGCGAATTCATGTGCACTGTAACCGACTGAAACGACGTGTCCGGCCGGTTGTACGCTCCATCCAAGAGGTGGGCATCCCCCCAAACCTCCGAATCGAACGAACTCCCGCCCGCGTCAAAAATTCCCACCACATTCCACCGCACGCTTCCCAGCGTAATGGTGTTTCCCAGTTTCAAGCCGGAGTACGTGTTCGTCGCATTTTTCCCCACCACGATTTCCGCCAGCCCCGCCTTGAACATCCTTCCCTCTACAATTTTCACTTGCTTGCGGATCTCCAGCACGTTCGGCGAAACGCCTCGCAACTCCACATTCGCGTCCGTCCCGGTCGACACCAGCGGAATCGGCGCCATCATCACCGCTTCCGGCGTCACCAACGGCCCACCCGACCCTCGCGCAATTCCCGGCGCATCCTGAATAATCTTCACCGAGTCGAGCGGCACTCCGCTTGTCATTTCCGAAGTGGCCCCAGCCCGCACTATGAGCGCATTATCTTCCGATCCTGACGCCACCAGCGTCGCCCGGAATCCCCGCGCCAGCGAAAGCATCGCCACAAAAACGCCAACTGTCCCGGCGATTCCCAGCACCGCCACGATCGTCGAAGTCCACCGCGCCCTCACGCTGCGGACGTTGTACACAATCGGAATCGCCATCTCAAACCCTCCGCAGCGCGTTCACTACGCGCATGCGCATCGCGCCAATTCCCGGAATCATTCCGCTCACCGCTCCAACGAACACGGCAAACACCAGGCCAAGCGACAACATGGTCTTCGACAACAGCAACGGCGGCAGCAATCCCGTCAGCGCAACGCTAATCACCGGTATCGCCCCCCATGCCAGCAATAGCCCCAGCGCTCCGCCGAACAACGCAATCGCCATCGCTTCCGCAAGGACCAGGAACAGCACCGTCCCATCGGTCACTCCAATCGCTTTCAACACCGCCAGCTCGCTCGTTCGCTCCCTCACCGAAATCGCCATGGTGTTTCCCGTGACCAGCAGCAGCGTAAAGAACACCACGCTCCCGATCGCCAAAATCAGAAACTCGATATTTCCAAATTGTTTGGCAAACCCCGCCGCAAACGCCGATTCCGTCTCTGTCTTCGTCTCGTAGGAAGAATTCGCGAACTTTGCATCAATCACCTTTGCCACTCGCGCCGCGTCGTCCGGGCTATCCAGCTTCAGGATGTACCATCCCGCCGTGCTTTTCGAGAACGCCGGCACGTTCTCATCAAAATGCTTCCACTGAAACCAGAACTGGCTCTCGTCCCCGCCCTCTTTCGCGGTATGGTAAATCCCGTCCAGGTTGAATTCCCACGTTTTCGTCGGCCCGTACAGCGTGTTTTTGATCGGTATCCGGTCTCCTACCTTCCACCCGAATCGCTTTGCCGTCCGGGCTCCAACCACCGCTCCCTGCTGGTCCTTCACGAACGTGTTCCATTGATCGTCCGGGACGATGAATTCCGGATAGACCTTACGGTGATTTTCCACGTCGATCGCAAATTGCGGAAAGAAATTCTTCTCGTCCTGGTATACGCCGCCAAACCAATGATCTTGCGTTACGTATTTCACTCCAGGTATCTGCCGCACCTGGTCCCCATACGAGATCGGCATCGTCTGAATCAGCCCAATTCGATTCACGATCACCAGCCGGTCCGCCCCAGCAACATCAATGCCCCGGCTGAACGCGCTGTTTACCACCGCCAAAAACGTAAACAGCACCAGTGAGATCGCGAACGACCCGACGGTTAATATCAATCGTATTTTCTTTCGGAACAGGTTCGCGAAAATCAGCGACCGGAATTTCATGCCACACCCCCCGCCACGACCCCCTGCTCCAGCTTCGACGCCTCCACCAGCACGCCTTTATCCAAATGCAGCGTCGTGTGCGCTCGCGCAGCCACCATGGCGTCGTGCGTCACCATCAACACCGTCTTACCATGCTTCGCGACCAGCTCCTCAATCAGCGCCATGATGTCGTCCGCGCTTTTCCGGTCCAAATCTCCCGTAGGCTCGTCGCACAGCAAAAACGTCGGATCGGACACAATCGCTCGCGCAATCGTCACGCGCTGTTCCTGTCCGCCGGATAGTTGCCGCGGATAGTGGTCCATCCGGTTCGACAAACCCACCACGCTCAGCGCTATTTCCACATGCTTCCGCCGCTCCGCCTTCGAGAGCTTTGTCAGCAGCAGCGGCAACTCCACATTCTGAAACGCCGTCAGCACCGGAATCAGGTTGTACATTTGAAAGATGAATCCCACGTGCCGCGCCCGCCACTGTGTGAGCTTACTTCCGGACATGTGCGTGATTTCATCGCCGTCCACCGTAATGCTTCCTTGTGTCGGCACGTCCAGCCCGCCCAGTAAATTCAGCAGCGTGGTTTTTCCCGAGCCGCTCGGCCCCATGAATCCCACGAAGTCGCCCTTATCCACGTCCAGATTCAGCCGCTGCAACACCTGAATCTCTTCCCCGCCGCGGCGGTACGTCTTCGAAAGCCCGCGCACCTGAATCAAGCTCTTCTCGTTTCCCTGGCCATCCACTCGAATCATCGTTGCCGCTCCTGTTTCGCGATTTCTACTTCTTGATCTGCACTGCCAGCCCATCCTGCATATTGGCTGGCCCTTTCACGACAATCGCATCCCCCACCGCAATCCCGGACATGATTTCCGTCTGAGAACCCTGCGTGTTTCCCACTGCCACCGCGCGCCGCTCCAGCTTGTCGTTCTTCACCAGATACACAATCTTTTTCCCGCCGTCGTCGTGGAGCGCCTCGCTCGGCAGCAACGCCGCCACCACCGGCGCGTTCGCATCCGGCTTCTTCACCGGCTCGTCGCTCAAAAATGTCACTTTAATCCCCATGTCCGGCAAAATCCGCGGATCAAGCTTGTCGAACGAAATCCGCACCTTAACCGTGGCCTTCTGCCGGTCTGCCGTTGGGATTACCGTGCGCACATGGCTCGGAATTTCCCAATCCGGATATGCGTCCAGAATCGCCGTCACCTTCTGATGATCTTTCACACGCGCAATAAACGATTCGTTGACGTCCACTTCAATCTCGTTTGAATTCATGTCCACAATTGTCGCAATACCTGTCCGCGTAAACCCGCCGCCCGCCGAGATTGGCGACACCATTTCTCCCACCTGCGCATCTTTTGACACCACGATCCCGTCATAGGGCGCAGTGATCGTGCAATTGTCCACGGCCTGCTGCGCCTCCGCAATTCGCGCCTGAGATGCCGCCACTTGCTGTTTCGCCAGCTCAATCTTCGCCTTCAGGCTATCCACATTCGTGCTCGCCGTATCCAATTGCTCTTGCGTCTGCACCCCCGCCTTCTGCAATTGCTCCGCGCGCCGCAACTCGATTTGCGAAAACTTGAGCTGCACCTCAAAATCCGCGATCGCCGCTTGCGATGAGTCCCGGTCCGCCTTCGCCGAATCCAGCGCGCGCTTCGCGTCCGAATCATCCAGCGTCGCCAGCAGCTGCCCCGCGTGTACGTGCGTCCCTTCATCAAAGAACACGCCCGTCACCCGTCCTGTAATCTTCGCCGCAATCGTCGCTCTCCGCCGCGGCGTCACGTATCCACTCGCGTTCAATATCGCCGAACGCCCTCCTGGTTCCGGCTTCTGCGCTGTAATCACTTCCACAACAGGCGTCTGGTTCCGGAACGCCAGCCCAATCCCGCCTAGGATGACGATCAAGCCCAACACGGCCGTCGCATACCCCAGTTTCTTCCCCACACCGCTCCCTGACCTGCTGCTGTCATGAATTCGCAGCGAACCCAAATCTGCTTTTGGATGAATCTCCGTCGTTGCCATCACTTCTCTTTTCTCCGCCTGGGGAGCCTCGCACTTTTTCTTACGTAGAGGCGCTTTGGAAAATTACTGTGGAAAATGCATTTTCTGCCGTTCATTCTATCCTGCTTTGCCGTTTCTCGTCTGTTTCCAACTCCCCCCGCTCATTTTTTCGTACGTTCCTGCTCCACCGCCTTTTTTTTGTCCTCTTGTAGGGGCACGATTCCTTGGCCTGAGCTTCGAAGGCATCGTGCTCTCTTCTCCGGCACTTTGCGCCCGCCCCCGCTCTCGGCTATACTCTTTCTGTCGCTAATTATCTTAGTTCGTGAGATAATTAGGTGTCAAGATAAAATGAACCGCATCAAACTGGATAAATTCTGCAAACCTGCCGTCGCCGGCAAACGCAACGCCTTGATCGTCCGCGTTGGCATGGAACTCGGTCGCGAGCTCAGTACCACTTCCATCTTCTTCCACCAGGCCATCGCCAACAAACTCGGCATCAATGTTACTGATACCAGATGCTTTGAATTGATGTCCCGTTATTCCCAAGGCCCCCTCACCGCCGGTGACATCGCCCGTCACGCCGGGTTGACCACCGGTGCTGTCACCGGCATCCTCGACCGCCTCGAAAAGGCCGGCCTCGTCGAACGCTTCCGCGACGCCAGCGACCGCCGCAAAGTCTTTGTCCGCCCCTGCCTCGAAGCCATGCAGCGCGTCGCCCGCCTCTATCAAGGCCTGGCTGCCGCCTCCCTCAAGCACGCCTCAAGTTATTCGACAAAGGAACTCGAACTGGTTAAGGACTACCTCGAGGGCAGCCTCCGCGTCCTCCGCGAACAATCCACCAAAAAAATGGATTAGGAGGCGGCGCCATTAAGGCGCCGTATTTGTTTGACCTCCCCGTTTCCTTTAGCCTGTAGGGGCCGGACTTGCCCGGCCCGGGTCTGCCCCTATCGCGCAACCGCCCAGTTCGCCTATCGACTCTAACCGCCTTTAGAATGAATACTTACATAAGTGTAACAAAACAAAAGACTTTATCTTCCTTTAGAATGAACACTGGCTCTGTTGACATCCTCGGCACAGTCTCGGTTTTGCGGGGTCGACAAGGGGGCGGCGTGCGTGTTTTCTGATCGAGCAGGAGGGACGATGGCCGAAGTGGGACTCCTGCCTTTTGCTCGCGTGGCCTTGCAGGTGGCCACCCGGGTCTTGCCGCCCTACCGCAGTCGCTTCAGCAAACATCAGTTCACTCAGCCGCAGCTGCTGGCGGTGCTGTGTCTGATGCGCTACGAAGACTGGACCTTTCGCGAAGCCGAAGTGCGATTACGCGAGCATGGCGAGTTGCGCGCAACGCTGCAGTTGGAAAGCGTGCCCGATTACACCACCTTGTACCGTTTTCTGAAGCGGCTGGACGACGACACCATCGACCGCGGACTGGAAGAAACCGTGCGCCAGTTGCGCCGCGGCCGACGCTCGGCACGGGTGACGGCTGGCGTGGACGGCACGGGGCTGTCGCAGAACGCCGTCAGCACGTTCTTCCTCCGCCGCATCGAACAACAGGCACACGGGAGGGCGCCCCATCGTCGCTGGTTGAAGTGGCTGGTCGTTGCGGATTTGCAGCAACAGATTTTGCTGGCGCAGCGGGCCCATCCCGGACCGCGTTGCGACGCCCCGGCGCTGCCCGGGTTGCTGAATGTGGCCGGAGCACGTGCGCCCCTCGGCTTGGTGCTGGCCGATGCGGAGTTCGATTCCGAAGCCAACCATCAACACATTCGCCAGCGCCTGGGCGCGCGTAGCATTATCCCGGCGAACCTTCGCCGCGGTCTCCCCCGAGGAGCGATCCGTAGCCAAATGCACCGGGCTTTTCCACGGAAACAGTATGGGCCACGCGCGAAGAACGAGACCATCTTCTCGGTGGTCAAACGGAAACTCTCCTCGCGCGCCCCGGGGCGCTTGTTAACATCGCAAATTCGCCAAGCCTTGCTACTCGGGCTCGCTTACAACCTCTATCGCTTGAGGCACCGCAGCCGTTCGCAAGGATGTCAACAGAGCCATGAACACTTACAAGAAAACAGGGGGGCATTTTGGTTATGGTTAACCAACCCTCTTCGTTCCTACCTCCTGTTCGTATCTGAGACGAAAAATCCCATTATCGGTCGGTCACCGCTTGCGATCTACCCGCGCATCCATTTTAAATGTAAGAACCTGCATGCTTTAACGTTATATATTTTCAGGCACGCGGAATGCGCGTGCATATCCATTATTTCGGATGGGAGCTCCCCGACATGCGCAATTTCTGGAAAGATGTCCAGTATGCCTTTCGCACACTCACCAAGAATCCCGGCTTCGCCATCATCGCTATCGTCACTCTCGCGCTCGGCATGGCCGCCAATACCACGATCTTTAGCGTAATCAATGGCCTCATCCTCCGCCCGCTTCCCGTACCCCATCCCGAACAGATGACCGCCCTCGCCCTTCAACAGGAGGGCACTGCAGAGCTTCAGAGCTTTTCCTATGCGGACTTCCTGGATCTTCGCAGTCAATCTGCTTCGATTGGCGACCTCTTCACATACCGCGTGTCCCTCGCGGGGCTCAACGTGGACAACAAGGGAGACCACTGCATCATCAGCCGGGTCTCGAATAACTACTTTTCCGTCCTGGGGATCACTCCGGCAGTAGGACGTCTCATTCTTCCAACCGAAGGGGTCAACCCAGGCTCCGATCCCATCGTGGTTCTCGGGTATTCCTATTGGCAAAAGCGATTTGCCGGTGATCCTGACGTCGTCGGGAAGCACGTGCAAATGAACGGACATCCAGCGACCATCGTCGGCGTCACTCCGAAGGGCTTCTACGGCACCTATGCGATGCTCAACATGGATGCCTACGTTCCTCTCAGTGCCACCTTTACCGAGGAATTCGGCACTCCCGTGAACGATATGTGGACCAAGCGTGA
The DNA here is from genome assembly GCA_963718785.1 of uncultured Acidobacteriota bacterium. Taxonomy (GTDB): domain Bacteria; phylum Acidobacteriota; class Terriglobia; order Acidiferrales; family UBA7541; genus Acidiferrum. The sequence goes on from CAVQZW010000003.1 coordinate 1,071,772, forward strand.
AATGCGCACCTTGACTGTGCTCGCCAGACTCAAGCCCGGCGTGGACCTCAAGCAAGCCCAGGCTTCTCTCAACGTCGCTGCCAAGCGCATCGCTGACCAGCACCCCGACACCGACAAGGGCATCTCCGTTCGCGTCTTCCCGGAAAAACTCGCTCGCCCCGAGCCCGATAACGACAACACTTTGCCCACGGTTGCGCTTATCTTCATTTCCCTTTCCTCGCTCGTGCTTCTGGTGGCCTGCTTTAACGTCGCTAATGTTCTTTTGGTTCGGGCTACGGTACGGCAGCGCGAAATGGCCATCCGCGCGGCTTTGGGCGCTGGACGCAGCCGTCTCGTCCGCCAATATCTAACGGAGAGTCTGCTGCTCGCGTTTCTCGGCGGCGGCGCTGGCCTTCTGCTTGCCTCTTGGGCCGCGGGATTCCTCAGTTCTATTTCTCTGGGCACCAGTCTCCCGGTCCAGTTCGACTTTCGTCCCGATGGCCGTGTGTATCTCTTTGCGTTCGCAGCCGTGGTCCTCACCGGCCTGATCGTCGGGATTGTTCCCGCGTTGCGTATCGCGCGGACGGATGTGAATTCCATCCTCCATGAAGGTGGGCGTGGCTCCTCCGACGGCCCGCGCCGTCAATTCGCGCGCAACTCTTTGGTCGCCGCTCAGGTTGCCGGTTCGCTGGTCCTGCTGATTGTCGCGGGACTCTTCATCCGAAGTCTTGGCAAGGCGCAAAACATAAATCTCGGCTTCGATTACGATCATGTCTTGGATCTCTCCACCGATGTGAATGGGCTCGGGTATTCGGAGGAGCGCGGCAGGGAGTTTTATCGTGACCTCGAAACCCGCATCCGCGCCCTGCCCGGAGTGGTCTCGGAATCGCAGGCATTCACTGTGCCGCTGGGTTACATCAGCGCCGCCGAGCGCATAAGCATCCCGGGACATCCCGTCGAGCCCGGAAAACAACCTCCCGGCGTTGGCAATAATTCCATTACGCCCGGTTATTTTGCGACTCTACGGATTCCCTTCCTTCGTGGCCGCGATTTCACGGACGCGGACAACCCAACGGCGCAGCGCGTTGCTATCGTCTCCGAAGCGATGGCCAAGAAGTTCTGGCCGTCCGAAGATGCGGTAGGCAAACGCTTTACGATCAAGGACGCGGTCGACAAGCCGATTGAAGTTATCGGAGTGGTTCGGGACGCCAAATACCGCGACGTCACCGAAGAGCCACAGCCCTTCTTTTATCTCCCGCTCTCTCAGAGTTATTTGTCCATGCGCACCATTCACGTGCGCACTTCCGTTCCTCCGGAATCCCTGGCGGTCAAGATCCAAGAGCAGATAAACGGGTTGGCTCCAGGTCTTGCTGTCAGCGAAGTGCAAAATATGAAGCAATCGCTCCAGGGCGCCAATGGATTCTTTTTCTACAACTTTGGCGCGCAATTGACCGCGGTTTTAGGCCTTCTTGGATTAGTTCTTGCCGTTGTCGGAATCTACAGCGTGGTCTCTTACGCCGCAGCGCAGCGCACCCAGGAGATCGGCATTCGCATCGCCATGGGCGCCTCTCCCGGCGACATTTTGCGAATGGTTTTGCGCCAGGGACTGGGCGTGGTCGGAATTGGTCTGGCTCTGGGCTTGGTGATTGCTCTGGCCGGCACGCGCTTGCTCAGCGGCCTTGTCATCGGCGTCAAACCCAGCGATCCGCTTACCTTTTCGGTCGTGGTTCTTATTCTTACGGCGATTGCTCTCTTTGCGTGCTGGATTCCCGCGCGCCGCGCCACGCGCATCGATCCCCTCATCGCCCTGCGCTACGAGTAACCATTCAGTTTGAGCGGCGAACTCTTAGTCTAATCGGGCGCTCGAATCCAAACCGCGTTCGCGCGCCCTAAGAAAATCAAAAGGCCCGGTCCGACTTTCCGGACCGGGCCTTTTGACGCCACTCGCTTTACGCCGCCATTTGCTTGGTTAGCGGCACAACCGTCTTGATTTCAATCTTCCTCGGTAGTGCGACTGCCGCTACTGGCGCCGTAATTTCTAGCACGCCATTCACAAACTCGGCGGTCATCTTCTCCGTTGTCACGCCCTCGGGCAGTTCCAGAGTCCTCTCGAACTCCCCGTAACTGAACTCCTCATGGTAATACTCTGCTTCCTTCTCCTTCTTTTCTTCTTTCCGCTCGCCACTGATCGTCAAGATATTTCCTTGCACGTTGATCTGCACTTTCTTCGGGTCGATCCCGGGCAGAGAAACCTTGCAAACATACTTCTTGGCTTCTTTGTCCAGGTGGGTCTCGACCGCGGGCAGGAAATTGAACTCCGCTAGCCTGGCAGCCTCTTCGCTGCCCCACGGCTTCACGGTTAGCATCCTGTTGAAAATCTTGTCGAATTCGCGGCGAACATCGAACAGGTCCTCAAACAAATTGTCACGTACGATTAGGTTTGTCATCGCGCGCCTCCTCAGTCACTTTCATTTGCGTTGGAATACGGAATTTACAAGGTCAGAGGCGGCAAATGGATCTTCGGCTTTTCCGGCCGTGTACGGCCGGTGCGTCGCAACCGCAGGCGCATTTTATTCGCCTGGTGTCCATTTGCCGCCCCGGCAGCAGGAAATTGCATTTGTGAAGGTCTGCCCTACCAGAACATCCTCCAGACCACTTTGTAGGTGGAGCTGCTGAGCCCTCCGTCTGTCCGCTTGCTCCCAGCTTTGGCAGCTCGCTTCCGTTCACAATCTATTTCCTACTACAACTCCTTTTTAGCCCTCCTACACCCCAAAATCTGTGACCTCCGTTACGCTTCTGCGTGGCATCCATCACACCGTCTCGAGGGCTCGGCGCCCTTCCCCATTGCGACGGTGGAACCATTTCTCCAGATTCCCCGCCGGGCCGGCAAACTTCCGGTTAACCTTGCCTTACGCACTGCTTCCCTCAATGAGTGCACATCGTGTCCTACGAACACCTGCGCCGCAGCAGCCGCATTCCTAAAGAGCTCGCTATCCTTTTGACTGGAAGCGACATGGACGGCAAAGGCTTCTCGGAAATGACCAAGACCGTGCTGCTGAGCCGCCACGGCGCGGGCATCCTTTCCACCTACAAACTCTCCGCCGAGCAGGAAATCATCATCCGCTACCTGGATACCAACAAAGAGGCGCTGGTTCGCGTTGTCGGGCGGATCGGCTCCGAAGGCGAGATTTACACCTACGGCGTGGCGTTCGCGGATCCCCATACCATCGACTTCTGGGGCATCGACTTTGCCCCTGTCTCCGAACGAGAGAAGGAATCTCGCCGCATGCTGCTGGAATGCGGCAACTGTAAAGCGCGTGAGACGGTCGAGCATAGCGAAGTGGAGTCCGACGTATTCCTGATCAACGATGGCATCGTCCGCTACTGCAAAGCATGTTCGGATTCGACGCTGTGGAAGCGTGCTTCGGAAGCGACCGAAGAGCAGCCGATCCTGGTGGCCGCTGGAGGGGCCACTGAGGTTTCCTCCGTTGCCGCAGCTCCACCTGCGCCGGCGACGCAAGCGCCCGCTGTGTCGCAACTTACGGCGAGCACACCAGTTGCCTCTGCCTATGCTTCACCGAGTGACCGCAAGCCGGCCGTGCCACTCGACAACCGGCGCAAACACCCACGCACGAAAGTCACTTACAAGGCTTGCATTCGCCGATCCGGTATCCACGAGGATGTGGTCACCTGCGAAGATATGTCCAAAGGGGGCCTCAGCTTCAAGAGCCGCAAGCAGTACTACCCGGGAACGGAGATCGAGGTGGCAGTGCCCTATTCGCCGGGCGGCAATGCAATCTTTGTGCCCGCGCGAATTGCCTGGGTGGTCGAAATCGTGAAAGACAAGCAGTATCGATGCGGCGTCGCTTACCGGATGACATCACGAGCTTCCTAAAAAACTGAATCTTGGAAGAGCTGGCTGAACGCGTCCAGGGCTGACGAAGGGATGGTTCGCCTGGCAGCGAGAGAGAGTCAGGATGTACTTGCGCAAGAACTAACCACCGTTGTCACTAGGACAAGCACGGGATTGTGCCCGACTGCATCGTCGCTAAACATAGTATTTTCAAGAGAGAAGCGGTTGGCCTGTGTTTTGGGGGAGCGCGCGCATGGTGCAGATCAAGGGATCCGCAATCAAGGAGACCATCGAGCAGATCAAGTCGCGCGCGGGCGAAGCGGCGTTCCAAAAAATCCTGGGGCTGCTGGACGAGGAGACGCGAAAGGTCTGTGAAGGGGAAATATTCTCCTCAACGTGGTACTCACTCGACCTGTTCACGCGGTTTCTGGAAATCGAAATCAAAGTTCTGGCCGATGGAAAAGAAGAGATGGTGACGCGAGGGTCGGAAGCAGTCATCGAACGGCAACTGAAAGGGATCTACAAAGCGTTCGTGAAATTTGGTTCGCCGGAATTCGTGATCAAGAGGATCGCGGCGGTGCATGCCACGTATTTTCAAGGCGTGCCGATTGAGGTTCAGATGCCGGAGAAGAACCGGGCGGTGGTCAAGTACACGGGGTTTGAGAAACAGCATCGCATCATGGGATTTGCGATTGTCGGATTCTTCAAAAAAGCGCTGGAGATTTCCGGAGCCAAAGATGTGGCTATCTATTTTTCGACGCCGATTGAAGAAGGCAAAGGGTATTCCGAACTGTCCATCGCCTGGAGTTAAAAGGCGGCTCTCCTGACGTAGAATAGATCCATGACAAGAACAAGATTCTTAGGGAGCGCGCTGCGTTTCCGGGGTTTGGTGTTTTTCCTGGCACTCGTCTTGGTGATCCCTGCGCTAGGGCAAGAACCGGGGCAGGGCGTGATCCGTGTCGGCGTAAACCTGGTGCTGCTGGACGCAACCGTGAAGAACAAGACCGGGCAGATCATGGCCGACCTGAAGAAAGAGGACTTCGAAGTTCGCGAAGATGGCGCGGTCCAAAAGCTGGACGTGTTCAGCCGGGACGAATTGCCGATCAATGTGGCGTTGGTGCTGGACCTGAGCGATTCGATTGGCCCTTTTCTGGAACCACTGCGCGATGCGGCGAATACCGCTTTAGCAGCGCTCAAGCCGGATGATGAGGCCGCGCTGTTTACGTTCTCCACGGAAGCGCAACTGCGCGTACCATTCACGAAAGACAAGTTCGAAATTGCCAAGCAGATCAATTCGTTTCAAGCCGGCGGAGCGACGAATATCAATGACGGGATTTTTCTCGCTTCGCAGTATTTGCTGAAGCTGCCGCCCAAGGGACGGCGCGTGATTATTCTCATCAGCGATGACGTGGGCACGGACGCGGGCGGACAGGGCACGCGGGACATCGTGACGGAAGCGATCGCCGCCGATGCGGTGCTCTACAACCTGAAAATTCCTGGGTACAACCCACCGCAGACTCTGATGTACGCAAGCATGGTTCCCGGCCTGGTGAATATTCGCAAAGTGATGGACGCAACGGGCGGCGAACTCTTTGACGTAAAAGATGTGGCACATCTGGACGCGGAGTTTCGTGCGCTGATTCAGCGAATCAAGACGCGGTATACGCTGGGGTACTACACAAATGCGTCCGCGGCGCTGGGGAAACCGCACAAACTGGATGTGCGGTTGGCGTCGTCCTTCGGAAAAAAAAGCAAAGACTACGTAGTGCTCTCGAAGAACGGGTTTTACGTGCATTAGAGTTAGCGGGCAGCCGATTGGCCGGGAAGTCCAAAGCGAAGGCGCATTTCGCGGCAGCCAGCGGCAGTGATGGATAACGCGCGGCTGTCGAGGTCTTGAACCACCCATTTTCGTTTCATTGCTATATGCAGCAATGCGGCGCCAAGCGCTCCGCCGATATGCGGACGCCGCTCGCTCCAATCGACGCAGGGGTAGGCGAAGCGGCGCCGCAGGGCGCGAGTGGACTCGACATCGATGCCGAGATTTGCGAGGGCTTGCGTACCGCTGCGAGTCAACTCGTAGTCGCGGTCCCTTCCTGACGCTTCTGACAGCCAGCCCATGGCTTTGATGCGGTCATGCAACTCGACGCCCAGGGCGCCGGCGATGTGATCGTAGCAAGTGCGTGCCGAACGCAAGCGGTTGGGAGTGTTGGGCTTGAACGGCTGGCGTGAGCCGCCGGCAAGAACGCTCAAAGCTTCCAGAGCCGCGGCAACACTGGCGCCTTGCAGACTGTAATAGCGATGTTTTCCCTGAGGCGTGACACGCACCAGGCGGAGTGCCGTTAAGCGCTGCAAGTGCACGCTGGCCGTGGAAGGAGCGACTTCGGCGACGATGGCCAGTTCCGTGCTGGTGCGAGCGCGCCCGTCGATCAGACAAAAGAGCATGCGAGCGCGCGCCGGCTCACCGAAGGCGGCGGCGATTTTGGAGACGGCGCGGTCGGCGTCGATTTCTGCAATCACACTTTGATGGTAAACGAAGTGTTGCTGCGGCACAACGGGCAGACTGCCGCCGGTGCGAGCAACAAAACCCGAGTCCGACCACCCCACGATGAAGCAGGTCAGCCGCCGCGATGCCATTGGAAGCGTCGCGGCGGCGGCTGCATTTTTTACAATCGGTGGTGAAGGACTTGCCGTCCCGGCGACGAAAGGAATTTCCGTGAGCATGGTGTGCGTCATCCGCTATCAGATTGATCCGTTTCAACGTGATGCCTTTAAGAAATATGCCGAGAATTGGGGCAGGATTATTCCTCGGTGCGGCGGGCATCTGGTTGGCTACTTTCTTCCGCACGAAGGGACGAACGATGTCGCGTGGGGATTGATCGCCTTCGACAGCCTGGCCTCGTATGAAGGGTATAAGGCCCGCCTGAAGTCAGACCCCGAAGGCCGTGAAAACTTTGCGGCAGCGCAGACGAAGCGCTTCATCCTTCGCGAAGAAAGAAATTTTGTGGAAATCGTTGACGGGACCTTTGGCATTCCTGCGCTCTTGCCGTCGACTTCTTGAACTCCCTATCTGTATTCGCCCGCACCGCTCCTCGTTGGCTTGCTCACCGGTGCCTTCAACTGAAAAACAGCCAAGCCTAAGCTGAGGTAAAAGAGACTTTCCTGTTGACATGCCACAGGAGCGGGAGGATACTCCTGTGGACACGCCACAGGAGGGTGCATGGGCGGCGACAAATCAGAAATTCTGCAAGGCACGCTGGATTTGATGGTGCTGAAGACGCTGGACGCGATGGGGCCGCTGCACGGGTTCGGAATCGCGCGGCGCATCGAGCAGATCAGCGAAGAGGCGCTTCAAATCAATCAAGGGACGATCTACGCTTCCCTGGTGCGCTTGATGCACAAGGGCTGGATTTCGGGGTCATGGGGAACGTCGGAAAATAATCGAAAAGCCAAGTTTTACTCCATTACGAAGACTGGGCGGAAACAGCTCCATGCTGAAGCGCAAAACTGGGAGCGCATCTCTGGCGTAATTGGGCGCGTGCTGCGCATCGCGGAGAGGAGTTAAGGCGATGATTGCGTGGATAAGAGCGCTGGCTTCCAGGACTCGCACGTGGCTCTCACCCGGGGCGGTTGACCGAGAGTTCGAACGCGAGCTTGCGACACACATCGAATTGTTGACGGAGGAGAATGTCGGAAGAGGCATGCCGCCAGAAGAAGCCAGGCGCGCAGCGCGGATACGGCTGGGAGGCCAAACACAACTCAAAGAAACCAACCGAGAACTGCGTGGCCTGCCGCTACTCGAAACTTTTTTTCAGGACGCGCGGTTTGCGGTGCGCACGCTGCGGAAGAATCCGGGATTTACGGCCGTCGCTGTGCTGACGCTGGCACTCGGCATCGGGGCAAACACGGCCATTTTCAGCGTGGTTTACGCGATGCTGTTGAAGCCACTGCCCTATTCCCAGCCGGAGCAGCTTTTCAATGTGTTTCAGGCGCAGCCGCAAGCGGGCGTGGGAGGCACTGGTTGGTCGTATGCGAATTTCGCCGAGCTACGCGAGCAGAATCACATTTTCACGGAAATGGCCGGCAGCCAGAAGCACCAGCTTACGCTGACAGGCCGCGGCGAGCCGGCGGTGGTCAACACATCGGTGGTAACGCCGGAGATTTTTTCGTTGTTGGGGCAGGAGCCGCTGTTGGGACGCGTGTTTTTGTCCGAAGACGGGAAGCGTGGGGCGGCGCCGGTGGTGATTCTCAGCGAGAATTTGTGGCGTGGGGCGTTTGGAGCGGACCCCAGAATCATTGGAACCTCAATCGATTTGGACAAGCGATCGTTCACTATCGTCGGAGTCATGCCGGCTGTGTTTCGCTTTCCGGTTCTTCGGGAGGGCGATCAAGTCTGGATTCCTCTCGTGCAAGATCCCCTGTTTGGCAGCTGGATGAGCGGAAGAGGGGGCCATTGGCTGCAAGTGACGGGGCGGCTGAAACCGGGGATTTCGGTGAAGCAAGCGCAAGCGGAGCTGGATGCGTTCAGCGACCGGCTTGCCAAGGAATTTCCCGCGGAGAACAGTGGCTGGACGATTCGGTTTGTCCCGCTGCAGGAGCTGTTTGTCGGTGGCGTGAAGTCTGGACTTCTGGTGCTGCTGGGGGCTGTTGGATTGGTGCTGCTGATCGCTTGCGCCAACATCGCCAATCTGCTACTGACGCGGGCGACCTCTCGCGCGCGCGAAATTGCCGTGCGCACGACGCTGGGCGCGGGGCGGTCGAGAATCGTGCGGCAATTGCTGAGTGAGACGTTCGTGCTCGGGATGCTTGGGGGGCTGGCCGGCATCGCACTGGCGTATGCCGGGGTGCAAGGGCTGACGTCGCTGCTGCCGCAGGATTTCCCGCAAGTGAACGCGATTCGCGTGGATCATTTTGTTTTGGGATTTGCGCTGGTGCTTTCGGCTTTGGCGAGTTGCGCATTTGGCCTGGCCCCAGCGCTGTTTGCGGTGAACTCCAATTTGCAATCGAGCCTGCGGGAAGGCGGAGCGCGCTCGGGCGAAAGCGTCCATCGCCGCCGGGTGCGGGGCTTTCTGGCGACTGGAGAAATCGCTCTCGCGATGGTGTTGCTGGTCGCGGCGGGTTTGCTGCTGCGCAGCTTTACCAAACTCATGGCCGTCAGTCCGGGCTTTGACGCGCAGAATATCGTGCAAGCTGACATTTCGTTGCCGCAGTTTCAGTATTCCACGCCGCAACAGTGGACGGCTTTCTCCAATGAATTGTTGACTCGGCTTCAGTCCGAACCTGGCATGGGCGATTCCGCGGTGGTGGTCCCCAGGCCGATCACGGACGGATTCATCAACCTGGGATTCGATATTGTGGGGAGCCCGGCTACGTCCTCTAGCGCATCGCGAACCGCAAACTATGTTTCTGTAAGTCCGGATTATTTTCGAGTGATGAGGATTCCGCTGCTGGCCGGGCGACTCATCGACAAACACGACGTTGCTTCCGCACCGCGCGTTTCGCTGATCAGCGCAGCCATGGCCCGGCTGTACTTCCCGAATCAGAATCCTCTGGGAAAACAGCTCAGCTTTGCGTTTCCGCCGGATAGCGGAGCACCGCGGGAAATCGTCGGAATCGTGGGCGATGTGCGCGACGTTGCGTTGGGCCAGGAACCCGGCGCGATGATGTACGTTCCTTATGCGCAGTCACCTTTTTGGGGCGCGAATGTGGTGGTGAGGAGTGGTTTGAGCTCCGCGAGCGTGGCTGCGGCGATTCGCCGTAACGTGCAGCAGATGGACAGAGATTTGCCAGTAACGGATGTCGCGATGATGACGAGCACCGTAGAGGGGTCCCTGGCGCAGCCGAAGTTTCGGACATTTTTGCTGGGACTGTTTGCCGCGATGGCCTTGGTGCTGGCGGCGACAGGAATTTTCGGCGTGATTGCCTATTCGGTATCGCGAAGGACAAACGAAATTGGGATTCGCGTGGCGTTGGGAGCTTCGCGCATCACTATTCTGCGCATGGTGTTTCGCGAGACGCTTGTTTTGACGTCTGTCGGGACTGGCGATTGGATTACCGGCGGCGCTCGGCGCCTCTCATCTGCTGGGGCACTTGCTTTACAACGTTTCGGCGAACGACCCCGCTACGCTGGCGACAGTGGCGGCAACTTTGGCGTTCGTGGCGGCGATGGCCGGGTATATTCCTGCGCGGCGGGCCATGAGAGTGGATCCCATGGTGGCGTTGCGGCACGAATGAATGGCGTCTGGTGGCGGGCGCAAGAGCCTACGGGAAAACTTAGACGAAAAAAAATTTCGGAGTTACTGATATTTGGCGACGACTTCGCCGTTTTCAATCTTCAAGTCGGAGATGTCGGAGGGAAGCTTCAGCTTTTCGCGATTTTCGGGAGACTCCATCATGCGGCGCACAGCGGCTTCGAGCGTGGCCTGCGGGATGGGCAGCGCACCAATCTGGCCGCTGACCGGCTCGAAGCGCAGGAAGCCATTCTCTGCGCCTAGCTTGCCTTCGAGCTGGAGAGTCATCTCTTTTCCGTGAACATCGAAGACGACATAGGCGCGGACGCGGTCGTCAATCAACTGGACTTTCACATCTTTCACATTCGAGCGCATTTGCTCGACGTCTTCCATGGTGGGTTGCTCGGGGCTCGGCGCGGCATTTGGTGAGTCGGTCGGAGAGGCAGCCGGAGTGGCGTTCGCAGCTTTGTTGCTGGGAAGAACCAGATGGGACGCCAAGTAGGAGTTTAGCTCGGTTTCGTCCATTCGGAGCGTGGCGGGCTGACCTTGCGCGACGGCTTGCTGGGCATCCTGGAATTTCTGTTCGGCGCGGGCGGCGGCTTCGGGAGTGGTGGAGACGGCCGGCGGTGCAGACTTATGTAGCAATAGAATCAGCAGGATAAGGGCGCAGGCGTAGACCGTCCAGCGAACGATGCGGAAGATCAGCACAAGAGAACTGATGTTCGAGGGAGGTGTGTGCGCCGGGGACGGGCCGCCGGAAGCGTTGGCGATCATTGGCATGACTTGCTCCTTGCTCTTCAGCCCCTATTGTTGGATGTGCCCGCCAGCCGGCACGTTTCCTCTCTTCATTGGCTGGCGATGAGGAGCTGAAGCTTGACGCACCGCAGGGAGACACCTCTCCCATTTACCCTCTAACCCTAGAGTTCGCCGATGGTTGCGCCAAGAGAACCAAGGTACCCCACGCGCAAACTCGTCACCTGTCCGCTTGTCCCTGCCCTGCAACGGCCTTACTCTGGCCGAGGAGGCTCTCATGCCGCGTATTCTCGCCTTTTTCATTTTGTTGCTGATTCCGTTTGTCGCTGCGGCGCAGAACTCCGGCCCACCGGCCCAAGGCGACGAATTGGCCGCGCTAAGACTGACCGCCGAGATAAGTGCGTCAAACGCTCCACCCGCTACTCGCGCACAGGAACAGCCAAAAGGGCGACCGCGCATTGGCGTGGCGCTGGAGGGGGGCGGCGCTCTGGGGTTGGCGCACATCGGCGTGCTCGAATGGTTTGAGGAGCACCACATTCCGGTGGATTACGTTGCGGGAACCAGCATGGGCGGGCTCGTGGGAGGGTTTTACGCTACTGGAATGAGTCCGGCGGACTTGAAGAAATTGATCGAAGGCGTGGATTGGAATGCAGTCCTGAGCGACGCCACGCCTTTCGAGGACCTTTCTTACCGGAGGAAGGAAGACCAGCGGGCGTATCCCAACCCTTTTATTATCGGGCTGAAAAATGGGCTATCGCTTCCCGCGGGGTTAAATGCCGGGCATCAGATTGGGCTGTTGATTGACCGGATCACCTTGCCTTACTACAAATCGGAATCGTTTGCGGCGCTGCCGACGCCGTTTCGATGCGTGGCGACGGACCTGGTGAGCGGGAAACAAGTCGTGTTCGAGGAGGGCTCGCTGGCGCAAGCCTTGCGCTCGACGATGTCGATTCCGGGAGCATTCGCGCCGGTGCGCGACAAGGACCGCGTGCTGGTGGACGGCGGACTGGTGAATAACCTGCCGACGGACGTCGTGAAGCAAATGGGCGCGGACATTGTGATCGCGGTGCATCTGGACACGCAGCCGATGGCCGCGGAAGACATCAAGTCGCTGCTGAACGTGCTCGATCAATCGATGAGGGTGGTGGTTGCGGAGAGCGAATTGCGCGGGATTGCGCGAGCGGATGCGGTGGTCAGCGTGCCGCTTGGCACATACTCGACGACGGATTACAAAAAGCATGACCCGATCATGCAAAAGGGCTACGAGGCCGCTGATGAGAGGGCACGGCTGCTGGAAAAATTCGCGCTGAACGATGCGGAATGGCAAGAGTATGTGCAAAATCGCGAGGCGAGGAAAAGAACGCTGGCGCCCGTGCCGCAATTTATCAACGTGGAGGGAGCGGACACGGCGCAGCAGAAGCAGGACATCGAGCGCTATCTGGCTCCTCTGGCGGGGAAGCCGCTGGATCCGGATAGGCTCGACCGAGCGCTGACACGGCTCACCGGCGTGGGCCGGTATGACACGGTGGGTTACCGAGTGGCAGAGCGCGACGGGAAACAGGGGTTGCTGATTCAAGTAAGCGAGAAAAATTATGCTCCGCCGACGATCCAGCCGGGATTTGAAGTGGACGGATCGGCCAGCGAAGAAGTCGGGTTTACGGCGGCTACGCGGCTGACGTTTTTGGATGTTGCGGGATTCCGCTCGGAGTGGCGCACCGATATTTTGTTTGGAAATACATACGGGCTGGGGAGCGAGTTGTACCGGCCATTTACGCCGGTGAGCAAATGGTTTATCGCGCCGCATGGGCTGGCCACCACGCGCGTGTTTAAAGTTTATGAGAAGGGCGACCCGCTGGCGGACTACAAGCTGGGCCAGGCGACGATCGGAATGGATGTGGGCTACGGATTCAACCGCTTCAGTGAGTTGCGCTTCGGCTATGAGGTCGGTTATCTGGATGCGAAGCTGCGCTTGGGGACGCCCGTGTTTAATTCCGTGGATGGGCGCACGGGCGACGCGAAGCTGCATTATTTGTTTGACCATACGGACGATCCCGTAATTCCGCGCAGCGGCGTGCGCTCGGAGACGACGTTTCGGTGGTTTGACACCAGTCCCGGAACGGCAAGCGCGTTTCCTTCGCTGCAAACGAAAATTGAATATTTCCAGCCGGTCTCGGAGTTGGGATCCGTGTTTGTGAATGGCGAGGGAGGGTCAACGTTCGGATTTAGCAGCACGGGAATTCCGCAATTCTTTTTGGGCGGGCCACTGACGCTCAGCGCCTACGGCTTGAACGAACTGCAAGGCAATCAATACTACTTGTTCCGCGTGGGTTATTTGCACGATCTCTGGACGTTGCCGCCGCTCGCGGGGAAACGAGTCTTCGTGATCGGCTCGTACGAATTCGCAAAAATGTATGGCGCGACGAACGAAAGCAAATTCCCCAACGATTTTGCCGCCGGCGTTCTGGCGGAGACGGTCATCGGCCCGCTTTTCGTAGGCGGCAGCGTCGGCGACACCGGCCACCACAAATGGTTCTTTCAGCTCGGGCGCGTGTTCTAGGACAACTTAGCGGACTGAGCTAAAAGTGCGTCTGTCCCGCACTCATGGTAGATTTGCGGCTCGGAAGTAATCCACTAATCGAGGCGAAATGTCGGACGAGTGGGACTCTTAGTTTCTGCGATGTCAACGACAAACTGGCTTCAATTCGGGTTGACCTCGGAATTCGATCGACGGTTCCTGATCCCAATCGGCCATGGCTCCTATGGTTGTGGGTCTATTTTGAGAGACCACGCACGGACGGACTTTCTGTAGCGAAGAGTTCGACAAGCTTGTATCGCTGGAGGATACGCTCCAGGCCGCACTAGAGAAGAAATGCGGCGTCGTCCTCTCTGGCTGCATCACGACCGACGGCCGACGTGAGTTTTACTTTTACGGATCAACCCCCGAGAGCTTCGAGGAAACGGTCGATCAATCGGTTGGCCTCTCTCATGGATACAAATTTGATTGCGACAAACAGCAAGACCCCGCTTGGGCACAGTATCTGAACGTGCTTTATCCTTCTGAGGAGCAACGTCAACTAATCGAGAACCGGAAGCTGATGGATTTGCTGAAGCAAAAGGGAGACAGACTGGAGTCAACGAGGGATGTCCACCACTGGGCCTACTTCAAGAACCAAACTGATCGGGAGAGTTTCCGAAATGCGATCCAGTTATGGGCTACCGGATCGAGTCAGAAATAGAGAATACGAATAGCGAACACCGTTACGGCATTTGCATGGTGAAGCCTCAAGAGATGACTCCCAAAGCCGTGGACGACGCTGTGATCCAGTTGTTTAGGGCCAGCAGGTCTGCTCACGGCGAGTACGACGGTTGGGAATGCCAGTTGATAGTTGATGCGAAGCTCCCAAATAAGAGGTCTTGGTGGAAGCTGTGGTAGTTGCCTGCTGATCGGTGACCGGAAGCCGACCGCCACCCGAAGCCGCTATTTCTTGTAGCGTGCGCGGCACTTCTTCTACAATCGATGGGCGTGGGGTTCCGGTCCGGATGTGCATGACGCCATCACGCCGGGGAAGGTTATGCTGAAATTTATGACTGCATTCATTGCATCTGGCGCGATTGCGCTCGGAACTGTCGGCACACCTACGACCGGCGCCGATGGAAAGTTTGGGCCGTCGAATCCGTTTTATGCGCCGAGCACGCTGCCGTTTCATGCGCCGCCGTTCGACAAAATTAAGGATGAGGATTATCAGCCGGCCATCGAAGCGGGCATGGCGCGAGGAACTCGCCGAGATCCAGGCGATTGCCGACAATCCAGCGGCACCGACCTACGAGAACACGCTCGTGGCAATGGAGAAGACCGGGCAGCTTCTGCACGGGCGCTGGCCGCGTTCGGCGCGATGACTGCCGCGAATACGAATCCCGCGCTGCAAAAAGTGCAAGCCGATGAAGCGCCGAAGCTGGCGGCGCACCAGGACGCTATCAGCCTGAACGAAAAACTTTTCGCGCGCGTGGCTGCCGTTTACAAACAGCGCGAGTCGCTGAAGCTCGATCCGGAATCGCAGCGGCAGCTTCAAGTGACTACGACAATTTCGTCCGCTCTGGCGCAAATCTTTCCGACGCCGACAAAACCGAGTTGAAGAAACTCAACGAGCAGATCGCCACGCTATCGAACGACTTCTCCACGAAGCTGCTGGAAGCCACGAAAGACGGGGCGTTTGCGACGACCGACAAGAGCGCGCTGGACTGGCTTGAGCGATTCGCAAATTGCAGCCGCAGCCCAAGCTGCGCAAGGCCGGAAGCAGGAAGGCTATGTGCTTCCGCTACAGAACACAACGCAGCAGCCGCAGCTTGGATCGCTCAGCGTGCGCGCGACGCGCCAGGCTTTCTTCGAGAAATCCTGGAATCGCGCCGAGCGCGGCGATGCCAGCGATACGCGCGACATCGTCTCGCATCTCGCCCAACTGCGGGCCCGGCGCGCGCAACTGCTCGGCTATCCCAATCACGCCGCGTGGAAGCTCGGCGATCAAATGGCCAAGACGCCGGAAAGCGCCTTGAAATTCATGGACGCGCTGGTGCCCGGCGCCACGGCCAAGGCCGCGCGCGAAGCCAAGGATATTCAGGACGTCATCGACGCGCAGAAGGGCGGCTTCAAGCTCGAACCCTCGGACTGGAACTTCTACTCCGAGCAGGTGCGCAAGGCGAAATACGATTTGAACGACGCGGAGGTCAAGCCCTACTTCGAGCTGAACAACGTGCTCGAAAACGGCGTTTTCTACGCCGCGCATGAGCTTTACGGAATCACTTTCAAGGAACGCAAAGACATTCCGGTCTATCAGCCGGATGTACGCGTCTTCGAGGTTTCGGACGCGGATGGCAAGCCGCTGGCGCTTTTCTATTGCGATTATTTCAAGCGCGACAACAAAAACGGCGGCGCCTGGATGGACGTCTTCGTGAACCAGTCCAAGCTTCTAGGCATGCTGCCGGTGGTCTACAACGTCGCGAATCTGCCGAAGCCCGCGCCGGGCGAGCCTGCGCTCATCAGCTTTACCGACGTGACCACCATGTTCCATGAGTTTGGCCACGCGCTGCACGGGATGTTTGCGAATACCAAGTACCCGAGCCTTTCGGGCACAGCGACAGCGCGCGATTTCGTCGAGTTCCCTTCTCAGTTCAACGAGCACTGGGCGCTCTACCCCGCTGTCTTCAGTCATTACGCGAAGCACTACAAAACGCGCGAGCCGATGCCCGCCGCGTTGGTCGCCAAGATCCGCAAAGCGGCGACCTTCAACAGGGCTACATGCTGACAGAGTTGGTGGCCGCTGCCGAGCTCGACATGCAATGGCACACGCTTCCTGCCAGCGCCCCACTGCAACAGCCCGACGCGTTTGAGAAGCAGGCGCTCGAGAAAACGCACCTGCTGATTGCAGCAGTTCCACCGCGCTACCGCTCCAGCTATTTCAGCCATATCTGGGCCTTGGACTACTCCGCCGGCTATTACGCCTATCTATGGGCGGAGATGCTGGATCACGATGCCTATCAATGGTTCGAAGATCACGGCGGCTTGACGCGCGCTAACGGCGACCGCTTCCGCCAAATGGTGATCTCACGCGGCAACACCGAGGATTTGGCCAAGATGTATGCGGACTGGCGAGGCAAAGAGCCAAGCGTCGAGCCTATGCTGAAGTATCGCGGTTTGCTGGAGCCTGCGAACTAAGCGGATAGATATCGGATGTGCTGATCCATCGAGATGGGCGCAAACTGTTTTTGTTTCAAGGGCCGAGAAGGAATTTTCGTATGAAGCGATTTGCCGTTTTCGCATTGTTGGTGACACTGGCTAGCGGATGGCTCGCGCCTGCCCGCGCGCAGAGCCCCGGCGTCGCGGAATACGCCCGCACGTCCCGCGAAATGGACCAAAAGTATGCGAAACAGCAGAACAAGATGATGAAGAAGGCTGCCGGGAAACAACAGAAAGCCATGAAGAAATACGCGAAGGCGCAGCGGAAGGCCGCGAAGAAATCGTATCGCAGCGGTAGATAGCGATTCCCCTTTCGGCTGTGAAGTTCCCTACCTTAAATATTCCGCCTCCCGATAGACGCCCGGGCGAGCAAGCCGTTTACAGGCTGACTCCGTTACTGGTCCAGAGCGATTCCCCGATACGCGCAATGTAAACAAGTTGCCGCGTGATATTCATTCGCGTGTAATGCATCTCCCATATAACCCTCCCTCACGCGCCAGCAAGAATTTCCGCAGGCTGGCTCCATCAGAAATGGAGACGGAAGAATTATGGCCGCAAGCGCACCTGCAACCGCATCGGTAACAGCAACCCCCGCTTCGCATGTGCCGTCCCGCTGAAAATTTCTCCTGCGCAAGGCCACGAGCGGCATTCGAGGCATATAATCACTCAGCTGAAGATTTGCTTCGAATTTCTGCGGCTTGACGTAAGGCCGTAGGTCCCTGCGGAGGAATCATGGATGCAAGCACGGCTCGCGCCCAGCTCGACCTCTGGCCCGAACTTCCCCTGGAAGCCTGGCAGGACACCTTCGCGACGCTTCACATGTGGACGCAGATCGTCGGCAAGGTCCGGCTGGCGCTCACTCCCAATATCAATCATTGGTGGGGCGTGCCGCTCTACGTAAACGCGCTCGGGCTGACCACCTCGGCCATTCCCTATGCAGGCGGAAATTTCGAGGTGCAGTTTGACTTCGTGCATCACCAGCTCGTCATTCGAACGAGCAACGATGCGCTCCTCGCTCTGGCTCTGGCGCCCCGCTCCGTCGCCGATTTTTATCGCGACTTCATGGCCGCGTTGGCCTCGCTTGGCATTGCCGTAAAGGTCTGGAAGATGCCCGTCGAAATCCCCAACCCGATTCCCTTCGATCAGGATACAAAGCACGCCTCCTACGATCTCGAATACGCCAACCGCTTCTGGCGGATTCTGGTTAGCTGCGAAACGGTGATGGAGGAATTTCGCGCCGGTTTCATCGGCAAATCGAGCCCGGTCCATTTTTTCTGGGGCAGTTTCGATCTCGCGGTGTCGCGCTTCTCTGGCCGCCGCGCGCCGGAACGAGCCGGCGCGGACTCCATCACGCGCGAAGCGTATTCGCACGAAGTGATCAGCGCCGGATTTTGGCCGGGAGGCGGCGACGTAAAAGGCGCGGCGTTTTATGCCTACGCGGCGCCGGAGCCAGCGGGATTCGCGCAGAGTCCGGTGCGCCCCGCTGAAGCGTTCTATCATCCGCAACTCAAGGAATTTCTTATGATGTACGACGATGTACGCCGAGCCGCTTCACCACGAGACGCGTTGCTGGCATTCCTCCAGAGCACCTATGACGCGGGAGCCAACCTCGGAAATTGGAACCGCAAGGAATTGGAACGCGAGGCCGTCTAGAAGCACCAATACGCTGGCAGCACACCACCCACAAATTCACGACACAAAGTTAGCTTGCAGGAAAAGATTGTTCAGCGCCTCGGAAAGATTGGGGTGCGCAAAGACGCCGTTGTAGAGCGCGGTGTAAGGCAGCTTGCCCATCATTGCTAACTGAATCATCGACATTACTTCCCCGCCCTCGATGCCGAGCACCACAGCGCCTAAAATTTGTCCGCTGTTCGCATCCACAATAGCCTTCATGAACCCACGCGTTTCGTCGACTTCCTCCGCGCGCGCCACATACGACATCGGCATTTTCGCAACGCGTATTTTAAGGTTTTTCGCTCGCGCTTCCGCTTCCATCATGCCAACCCGGCCCAGCTGCGGGTCGATGAACACGGTATACGGCACGAGGCGCCCCTCGATGCTGGCGCTTCCCTTCTCGATTAGATTCGTGCGAATAATTCGAAAATCATCATAAGAAATGTGCGTGAACGCCGGCCCGCCCTTGATATCGCCCAGCGCAAAAATTCCGTCCACGTTGGTTTCAAGCTTTGTATTTACTTGAATAAACCCGCGTTTGTCCGCGGCGATTCCCGCGGCAGCGATGTTCAGCGTGTCCGAATTGGGCACGCGGCCCGTGGCGACCAGCAGATGCGAGCACGCGATCATGTGCGCCTCGCCGGCGTCCCCGCAGACGACCGTAAGTTTCTCTTGTTCACCATCTTTAGCCACTCGGCGCGCTTTCGCATTGAGCAAAACGTCGATGCCATCCTCTTGCATGATCTTGAGCACTTCGGCCGCCACCTCCGCGTCTTCGCCGCGCAGCAAATGCGGCCCTTGCTGCACGATCGTCACGCGGCTGCCCAGTCTGCGAAAAAGCTGCCCAAATTCCAGCCCGATATACCCGCCGCCAATCACCATCAAGTGTTCAGGAACCGCGTCGAGCTCCATGATCGATGTGCTATCGAGATAGGGAACGCCTTGCAGCCCTTCGAGCGAAGGCACGCTCGCGCGGCACCCCGCGTTAATGAAAAATCTGTCCGCAGTGAGCATGCGCTCCGAGCCATCACGAAGCCGCACCCGAATCGAATGAGAATCTGTGAAGCTCGCCTCGCCAAAAATCAACTCGAGATTCGCAGTCTTCTCGATGCGCGCCTGATTCCCGCCGCGAAAGCGTTCCACGATGGCGCGCTTGCGTTCGCGCACGCGGCTCATATCCACAGTGATCGCGCCGGTATGCACGCCGTAATCCGCTCCACGCCTCGCGAGATACGCCACGCGCCCGCTCGCCACCATCGTTTTGGTTGGCGTACAGCCTTCGTTGACGCATGTCCCTCCCACGTGCGCGCGCTCCACAAGCGCCGTGCGCATCCCCGCCTTTGCCAGCGCCTGGCACAGCGGCGTGCCACCCTGTCCCGAACCGATCACGATCGCTTGAAAGTGCTCCGATGCACTCATGACTAGCCCTCCAGCTCGTTGCGCCGTGCGAAGATTGGATGCAGAAAGCCTATCGATTATTTTCGTTTTTTAGAAAACAATTGCTGAGGAACAGCCTGCGCTCCAGCCATTCCCACTGGAGTTGTCGGGCAATCGCTCTAGTCGCTAGTGCCGCGAAACGATGAACAACCCCGCGCCGATGGCGATGGCGTCCTCAAGCAGCGCAATGACAAAGTCGGGAACTTTGAGCGCCCTCACCAACCCTGTGCGCCATTGGTAGCCCGCGAAAGCTCCCGCCAGGCCGCCCGCCGCTCCAAGAATCGCGCCCATCGTCGGCGTCTGTCCCGCCGACACTCCAACACAAGCGCCGGAAAGCCCTCCACAAATAAAACGTGCGATTAATCCGGGAGGGGCGGTGCGGCTGGGCGTCTTGGGCAACTTGTCCGTGATCAATTCCACGACGGCTAACACCGTAAAAATGATGACCGCGGCGGTCGATCCCATGAACGCCAAGCGCGACCCCGCCAGGTTCAGCCAGTTGCGATGCGCAGCCCAAGCCGCCACCGCCGGCGCCGTCAATGACCGAATCCCCGAAACAAGGCCAATCGCAAACGCGAGGCCGAAAACAAGTGTGGTGCTCATGGGGGAAAGATTTATCTCCGATAGCGGTGAGTGTCAAGAAGTAAGAACGCGTAAAAAAAGACGGCTGACCCGTTCGCACCGAACTTCTGACCTCCAATCGGTTCATCCCGCGTTCGATTTATTCGTTTTTTGCAGGCAAAAGGCGTGAACTGAAATAAAGGCGGTTGATGCGTGGTTGGATAAACCATGGAAAACCGGATAGATAAGAGCAAAGCGGAAGAAACCTATCCCTAGTCTCAATGCTGGCTCAACGATGGAATTGAGAAAAGAGCCCATCGCCCAAAGCCAAGCGAGCCAGAAAAGCATGTTAATGCATCTAAGACCGGCGTCCAGCAAGGTGATTCTTGCAAAGTTCTCGGGCGTTATCGTCGCCGCTGCCACCACTAACCAGATGCTCGACACGATGCCTACTCCTACCAATAGGAGAAAAATCTGCCAGTGCCTGGCGCGGAGAAAGAAGGATGCGATCAGATTCATGCTTTTTTCAGAACTACCATCTGAGGTCGAATGAATTGAACAATCGGAAGTTTATACCACCGCGAGCGGAAAGCCATGTCGTGGACTATTTAGCTCTTGATAGGTGGGCTTGAGAAAAACCACCCGTCGAGGATGATTGAAAAGCTCTTGACTTTCGCTTTTTGTTCGCCTATAGTCCGGGGCGGTAGAGGAAACGGGAAACGGGCGGCGTTCAGCTCCATTGCCTCTTTGGCTCTCACGAACTGCGCGCCGCCCGTTGAAAATTCCGAGCCCTAAGCGGGGTGAGGGGTCACTTCTAAAGAGCGATCCCTCGACTCCCGAAAAGATTCTACTCGGTCCGCTTCCCCGCGCTCACCGCTGTGCGGTCATAGTCAACAGGAGCCGTCATGGACGTCTGTATCGAAAACGTTTTTCCCGCTGTAGCCACGCCCTTCAATTCCTTTCACGAAGACGCGCGCGAAGAAAAAGGCCACGGAGCCGAAGCGCCGCGCTCCAAAGCAATTCCCAACATTGTTCACGTCGATGTCGACGCGTTTTTCGCTTCGGTCGAGCAGGTGCTCGATCCGAAGTTGCGCGGCAAACCCGTACTGGTCGGTCGCGGCGTAGTCGCTTCCGCGAGCTACGAAGCAAAGGCCTGCGGCGTGAAAACGGCGATGACCTTTCGCGATGCGTTGCGCATTTGCCCCAAAGCCCTCGTCGTACCCGGCCAGTACGAGCACTACGCCGATTTTGCCGAGCGCGTGCGGCGCATTCTAGAAACATACACGCCCGCGGTCGAGACGGCGGCGCTTGACGATTTCTACCTGGACTTCGCGGGCACCGAGCGCCTGTATCCAAATTACGAAGCCGCTCTACGGCGCGTGCAATCGGACGTCCTCGAACAAACCGGACTCAGCGTTAGCGTAGGCGCGGCGCGCACCAAAGTGGTCGCCTCCATCGCCTCGCGCCTTGAACGCCCGCGCGGCTTCCGCATGATTGCTCCAGGCACGGAAGAAGACTTCTTGACGCCGCTCCCGGTCGAAAAGCTCCACGGCATCGGCCATGTTCACGCCGGCATGTTGGCGGAGCGCGGCATCTCCACCATCGGCGAGTTGCGGCTGGTGCCGCGAGCCGCTCTCGAAGCCACCTTTGGCGAAGTCATCGGAGGCCAAATCTGGGAGCGCGCGCGCGGGCTCGACGGGCGCGAAGTGATGCTCCCCTCGACGCCAAAATCCGTCTCGCGCGAAACCACCATCGAAGGCGGCACCATTGACACGGAATTTCTCGGCGGCCTCATCGAATATCTCAGCGAGCGCATCGGCTCGACGCTGCGCGAATACGGCCGCCAGGCGCGCACCATCGGCCTGCGCATCCGTTACGTCGACCACTTTTCCGCGCACCAAACCGTGCGTTTGACGCGCCCATCCAATGACGAGCGCGAACTGCTCGCCGAAGCCAAAGAACTCTTTGCCAAACTATTCACGCGCCGCGTCGCCGTTCGTCTCATCGGCGTAAACGTCACCAATCTCGAAACCGACCGCCGCCAGCACGAACTCTTCGACACCGACGCCAACCGCCGCTGGTATTTAAATCGCGGCCTCGATTCCGTCCGCGGCCGCTACGGCTGGAACGCCGTCTTCTACGGCAACGGCCTCGAACTCCGCGAACACTACGCCACCAAGCCCAGCGGCCTCGTCCTCTCCACCCCCTGCTTATCACGGTGAAGAAAGAACTTGTAGGGGCACGGCATGCCGTGCCCGGCAATGTCCTTTGAGTTTCCATTCCTGTCCCCTACCTTGATTTGAAGACACAAAAATGCCCGCCTAACCGCGGGCATCGGCTTCTTCGCACTTGGATCGGGGCTCCCGTGTTCGTACATTTGCATTGTCACAGCCACTATTCGTTTTTGCGCGGCGTGGCGTCGCCGGAGGAAATCATTGCCGCGGCTGTGGAGCAGAAGATGCCCGCCGTCGCGCTGACGGACACCAACGGCCTATACGCCGCCGTATCGTTTTATCAAGCCGCGAAAAAAGCTGGCATTCAGCCCATCATCGGCGCAGTGCTGGACGTTTCTCTCTTGCCGGAACTCGCCACTCGCCACTCGCCACTCACCACTTCTTTCCACGAAACAAAAAATTCGGCGAGCGCAACTCTGACATTGCTGGCGATGGACATGGAAGGCTACAGCAACCTGTGCCAGCTCACAACGCTGCGCCATCTCGGCACAACAGAATTGTCGAAAAACAATTTGGAGGAATCCGACGGTCGCCCAGTAACGCTAGAGGAATTGGCGAAACATTCCAAAGGCGTAATCGCTCTCAGCCCCTTACCGACGCGAATGCACGATACAGATCGTAGGGGCACGGCACGCCGTGCCCGTCCTGAATGGTTTACAGCACTGAAAGACATCTTCGCCGACCGGCTGTGGATCGAAATCCAACACCTCTCTCCCGGCGACGGCCGCACGCTACGCGAAGCCGAACGCATCGGCCGCGAACTTGGCATCCCGCTCGTCGCGACGAACAACGTTTATTTTTTACGCCCAGAAGAGCATCTGCATCACCGCGCGGGAAATGCCATACGCACCGGTGGACTGCTGACAACGGTCGCCGCGCCCGACATCACCACCGGCGAAGCCTGGTTCAAGCCGGCCCCGGAAATGCAAAAGCTCTTCCCCGACCATCCGGAACTCCTGCGCGCCACTCTCGACATCGCCGACCGCTGCCATCTCGAGCTCACACTGAACAAAACCATCTTCCCGGAATTTCCCGTGCCAAAAGGCGAGTCTGCGTTTTCCTATTTGTGGAAGCTATGTTTTGCCGGCGCTCAGAAACGCTATCGCCCGCTGCGGCCCGAAGTGCTCTCTCGCCTGACGCATGAGTTCGGCGTAATCGAAAAGCTGCACCTCGCCCCGTATTTTTTGCTGGTGTGGGACATCGTGGAGGAGGCCAAGCGGCGCGGCATTCCCGCCGTGGCGCGCGGCTCGGCAGCCAGCTCGATGGTGACTTATTGCCTGGGCATTTCCTGCGTGTGCCCGCTGCGCTGGGGATTGTACTTCGAGCGTTTTTTGAACGAGCAGCGCGGCGATTGCCCCGATATCGACATCGACATTTGCGGCGCGCGGCGCGATGAATTGCTCGATTACGTCTACGCGCGCTGGGGCGAAGAGCACGTCGCCATGATCGGCAGTTTTGTGACCATGCATGCGCGGCTGGCGGTACGCGAAATCGCCAAAGTGTTTGGCGTGCCCCCAGGCGAAGTGAACCATTTTACGAAGCGGTTGCCGCACCGGCCGGTGCGCGAGATTTTGCAGGCTATTCGCAGCTTGCCGGAGTGCCGCACTTTGCCTGTGGACGACGAGCCGTGGAAAACCATTCTGCAAGTTGCGCTGCGGCTCGACGATGCGCCGCGCCACATGGGCATTCATCCGTGCGGCACGGTGATTTCCGCGCGGCCTCTGAACTGGCTGACGCCCCTCGAACGCGCCACGAAAGGCATTGTCGTGACGCAGTACGACATGAACGCCATCGAAGCGCTCGGTCTAATCAAGATGGATTTGCTGGGGCAACGCGGGTTCACGACGATGTCCCTGGCGCTGGACAACATTGAAAAAGAGATAGAGGAGGTAAAGGAAATAGAGGAGGTAGAGGAAAAGAAAGACAAGAACACAGGCAAGAGCACAGACAAGAGTGTCTGTGCTGCTGCGGCGAATGTCGCGCCGGATGGTATGACGCCGTGCCCGAAACCGCGCGAGATTGATTTTGACGCCATACCAGAAAACGATCCAGCGACGTGCGACGTGATTGCCGCCGGAAGAACGATGGGCGTGTTTCAGATCGAGTCGCCAGCCATGCGCGGGCTGCTGCGCACAATGAAAGCGCGGACTCTGGAAGAAATCGCGCAAGCGTTGGCGCTGATTCGGCCGGGCGCGGCGGAATATGGCTCGAAAGAATTATTCATAAAGCGGCTGCGCGGCGAGGAAAAAATCGAATACCCGCATCCTGCGCTCAAGGAAATTCTGGGCGATTCGCTGGGCATCTGTATTTTCCAGGAACAAGTGATGCAAATCTCGCAAGCCATCGGGAGCATGACGCTGGCGGAAGCGGATGTGGTGCGGCGGTCGGCGGCGAAATTTTCGGGACAGCGGGAGCACGACCGCCTGCGCGCCAAATTCCTGAAAGCCGCGGAGATTATGGGGCTCAACGGCCCGGAGCGCGAAGAGACTTGGATGATGGTCGAGAAATTCGCGGGCTTCGGTTTTTGCAAAGCGCACGCGGCAACGTATGCGGATATTTCGTACCGCATGGCGTATTTGAAGACGCATCACCCGGCGGAATTTCTGGCGGCGATGTGCAGCGCGGGCGCCGGCTTCTATCACGTATCGGCGTATGTCGAGGAAGCCAAGCGCTGGGGGATCGAAGTGCGGCTGCCGTCGATCAATCATTCGCGCATGGAGTACACAGCGGAGGCGAACAGCGCGGCAGAAGCGAAGCACACGGCGGCGGAGAAGCGACGGACAGGAATGTCTGTCCCATTTTTATGCGCGGAGGGAAAGCGGGCGCTGCGCATTGGGTTGATGCAGGTGAAGGGGCTGCGCGTGGAGACGATTGTGGCGATCGTACGAGCGCGGGAAGAAGGCGGCGCGTTTCGGTCGCTGGAGGATTTTCTGCGGCGCGTGCCCGTCGAACGGGACGAGATCGAAGCGCTGATCAAGTGCGGCGCATTCGATGAAGTAGGCGATTCAGTGCGCGATCCCTCGGGCGAACCAGCGGATGGCGCAGCGCGCGGGATGTCACGCCCGGAAATGTTGTGGCGCTGGAATTTTTTGCAAGCAGGAAGCAAAAGCGCGCAGATGCTTCGCGGCAAAAATGTACAACCTCTTCAAAGCAAAAGCGCACAGCCAAGAGTGGCTGTGCTACCTGGCGGGTCGGAAACATTGTTTGCTGCGGGCGGTGAGGATGCGATTGGAGAGGCGCTGGCGGGAATGCCGGCGGCGGGGTACACGCTGGAGCAGAAGCTGCGATATGAGCGGGAGATTCTGGAGGTGTGCGTGAGCGGACACCCGCTGGATTTCTTGCCGCGAAATGGCGAGGCGTGGAGCGATGAGCTGGATGGATTGCGGGGGAAGCGAGTGACGCTGTGCGGGTGGGTGGTGACGTACCGGCACGTAGGGACGAAGAATTACCGGAACATGATGTTTGTGACGTTGGAAGATCAGCGCGGGCTGTATGAGGTGGTCCTCTTTCCGGATGCGTATGACCGCTATGGCGGGTTGGTGTTTGAGACGCGGGCGATGCGCGTGACGGGGCGCGTGGAGTTGGGCGGGCAGATCAATGGAGAAAAGTTGGAAGCGCTGAAGAAAAAGAATTAACACAGAGATCTCAGAGAACACAGAGTTCGCAGAGAAAAAGCGAAAAGAACATGAGCAGGCGGAGCTGGAGAAAATGCTATTTCGGATAAGAAAACCAAATGCGACAGCAGGGACCACGGCCGCGGGTAATTCGGCGGAGCCGGAGGCGGGGCGGCCAGCGGGGACCGGGGAAGAGTGGCTGGGGCGGAATCGGAGCGCGAAGCGGCGGCTATGGGAGCGGTTGAATCCGCGGCATAGAAAAGAGCTGCGGGTGATTGCGGAGGCTCTGGCGATGCAGCAGACACACGCGAATTTGCCGGAGCCGCTGCGGGCGCGGTTAAGCGAGTCGATCGAGCAATTGGAGCGGCTGGCGAGGCGGATGGGGGCGCTGCTGACCGAGGTAACACGGCGGACACCACCGCGCGCGTGAGTGTTGCGGGGCCGTGGCGGACGAGCCCATACTGAAAATATGGCTGTCCCCAAAATGCGCGGCTCCCTCCCCATTGCGGCGTTGGCTGTGGCTTTGTGTGCCACGGCAACGGCGGCGCGAGCGGATGAAATACGGCTGAAAGACGGCAAGAAGCTGTATGGCGTGATCGTGGCTTACGAAGACAACATGTTCAAAGTCAAAACGGACTTTGGATATGTGCTGGTAGAAAAAGACAAAATCGCGTCGATCGTGCCGTCGACGCCAGCAAACGAAACGCCGAAAACGGATAAGTCGCCGGTAGCCAAGAAAGACCCCGCCAAAGAGACCGAGCCGAAGGCCGAACCGGCGGTAGCGTCGTCAAGCGAAGGAACAGCGTCGGCGACAAACGCCAGCGTCAAATCGGCCGAGCCTGGGGCAGCAGGCAAGCATGAAAAGACCGGGCCAAAGATTACAAATGCTGCGGTGAAGCCGGAAGTTCCGGCGGCTACAAAGACGAACGCGGTGGCGCCGGCCATCACGGGCACCACAGCGGCGCCGAATGCAACGCTCGCGGCGTCCGCGCAGCCTCCCGCGCCGAAAGAGCCGGATCCACCGGCGATACGTGAAGACATTCAGGGCAACGTCTACACGAATTACACGCACGGCTTCCGGATGTACAAAGCGCCGAGCTGGCAATTGAACGATGATGCGCGGAAGTCGCTGCCGGACGCGATTGTGGCGCTGGGCACGTTGAATCAGTCGACGCTGATGGTGATCGGGAAAGAACAGACAAAAGTGGCCCTGGAACCGGCGGCCGCAACCGTGGAAAAGCGGCTAAGCGAAATTTACGAGAATTACCGGAGAATCTCGCAGCGGAAGACGGTGGTCGGGGGAATGCCGGCAGTGGAGTATCACTACCGCGGAATGGCCGACGGGCACGATTGGTCCGGGACGCTGGTGGTGATTTCGCACGGCGCGGATGTGTTCACGGTGCTGGGAATGACCTACGCGGATAACGACCTGATTCAGATTCAGGAGAATGTGATTGCGCGGTCGGTGGCTAGTTTGGATTTCAGCGTTCACTGAAAATGGTGAGTAGTGAATAGTGGGTAGTGAGTAGCGAGAGGCTTGGTTGTTGCAATCCTGCCAGGACCAATCAGAACCAGTTCTTGCCAAAGACCGGGGGAAGACAGACTGAAGTCTGTTCTACCTTCTGGTTAACAATAAGTGGCCCTCCCCCCGGTTTTTTCCGTAAGTGTTCATTCTAATCACTATAAAACTGATTGTTTTCAAGAGTTTGCGGAAGTGTTCATTCTAAAGCGCTTAGGATGCAGAAAGTGCTGCAAAATGGTGCAATTTTGTAAGTGTTCATTCTACGGGAGTTACGATTACAGGCGACAGTGAAGGTAAAGAATCTGAAAGGGGGGCTAAGCCCGCTCGGAGTCAATTCCAAGGCACAAAACAAAAAAGCGGCCTGAAGGCCGCTCTAACGAGATTCTACACTTTTACCCAACTGATATAGTACCACATATTACCAGAATGTCAAGGAAAATCTGAAGCAAAGAAAACGGGGCTGCAGGCAGGACCACTCTTGACCCGGCAGCAGGTTGATCGAATGCCTTAAGGCGGCTTTGAGTGTGACCGAATGTCGGCGTTCCTTGGCAAGCTCAAGGACTTGGTTTAGCGAAGGAGGGCTTCAAAACCGGCCTGGACAAAGTGGTGATCGTGGGTGAGGGCAGCGTGGATGCCCTCCGTTTCCATGATTTGGAAGCTAGCGCAATCGGTGAGGCTCCAGTTTTTGTCCGCGCTCTGCTTGTAGCGATCGAAGGCGATGGCAAATTGGTCGGGCGTTTGCGGAACCACGATTATGTGATCACTTTTGCGAAAATCCTGGACCGCAGAGATGACACCAAGGCGCTGAACGGGACTACCCTTACTGAAGCTATTCAAAAGCTCGACGAAGACCATTTCGCTGGTAACTACGTCTACTGAAGACAGTTGGCGTGACATCGCAACAGCTCTCGGGTGGAGTGTATCGTGTCGGTTCAGGAGAGCGAACCAATACGTAGTGTCCGCAAAGACCGCTTTCATTCCTCATCCCGCTTCGTCCCGTAAAGATAGTGGTCAATATTTTTGGAAAAGTCGGCAGGAAACCGCTCCCAATCTTCTTCAGGAATATCCTTCGTAGCTTCCGCGACAATCTCGAGTATGGAGCGATTGTCTCTTGGAGCATCAGCGGGTGCCTCGGCAACGACAGGCTGATCTGAGTTTCCAGGGGCGGCGGCGTAGCGGGTCTCGAAGCCGAGGTTTTCGAGGATGGCGATGGCTTGATGGGAGTTTGTGGGGTCGTTGGGAGGAACGCCGGCGGCTTCGAGGACGAGGGGGCGGGCGGGAAGTTCGCGATTGTTGATGATGACGGTCCACTTGGGTAGTTTTCGGAACCAGCGGAAGCGGCTAGCGGTAGAGAGGATTTCTGCACGAGTAAGTTCTCTAGGGTTTCGCAAGGAAGTCTTCCTTTCGGTGCAGGAGGCTATGGATTATTCATCATACACATATTATTATTCACCGTCAACTTATCGCGAAAACGGGTAGTAAGAGACCCCACGACAGAGCCCCGCCGGAAAGTGCTACTCTTCCTGACCTTCAATCTGGTCGCTAGCTCCTGTGTCGTCATATCGCCGGAGAAATGGTTTTGGCCGGGATTCCATTTTCCGGGTTTAGGCGTTTGGACGTAGCCGCCCGGCGGCGGACGCTTCGCGTGAGGTAGTGCAGCGTTGGTTGCTCGATGGCTTAGATGTAAGTGTGGGTCACAGGAGGTGTTCCCGTGACCCATCTTCGCAAACTGATGCTGGAAGAACTCCAGCTTCGTAATTATGCACAAAATACCATACGCCACTACCTTCGTGCAGTAGAAGATTTCGCTCGACGATTTCGGTGTTCTCCAGATCGCTTAGGCCCTCGACACATTCGCGAATATCAAGCCGAGTTGTTCGAGAAACGCAAGTTGTCAGCGAATTCCGTAAGACAACACCTGGCCGCTCTGCGCTTTTTCTACATCAGGACGCTCCGCCGAGCCTGGAGCATTGCCGAAACTCCCTATCCGAAAAAGACACGTCACTTGCCGACGATTCTGAGCCGCGAAGAAGTCGCGCAACTCCTTCATGCGGCGCGCACCCCTGGAGAACGCATCCTGCTCATGACCCTCTACGCCAGCGGCGCCCGGAACGCCGAACTGACCCACTTGAAAGTCAGCGACATCGACAGTCTGCGCATGGTGGTGCACATCCGTGGCGGCAAGGGCCGCAAAGATCGCGATGTCATGCTCAGTCCCAAGCTACTGGCGGCACTGCGCGCCCACTGGCATTACTACCATCGCCAATCCAGTACCTGGCTGTTTCCCAGCAACTTTCGCAAGGATCGGCCCATCGATACGAAAACCGTTTGGTTCGCATGTCAGAAAGCCGCCCAGCGCGCCGGCCTCCAGAAACGCGTCTATCCCCATTTGCTTCGCCACTGTTTTGCGACGCATCTCTACGAGGCTGGCGCGGATCTCCGCGCCATTCAGGTCCTGCTCGGTCATGAAGATCTGAAAGACACCTTGCTTTACGTGCACCTCGCGATACAACGCCTCCACTCCACCGCGAGTCCTTTGGACTCGCTAACACTGGACGACCAGCCGCCTGACGAGAACTAGATGAGTCGGCCGCCTCTGGAGGTGGCCGATATCATCCGCGCTGCAGGAGAGGCGTTCATCGAACGAAACCGCCATTGGCTCCATTGGAAGCACATCAAAGTTCTGCGGGCCATCGCGCGGTGTCGTACCGCCGCTCTCGGCGGTCATCTCGATGCGTGCATGCGCTGCGGACATCGTGCCCCCATCTCCTATAACAGCTGTCGCGATCGCCATTGCCCGAAGTGTCAGACCGCTGCTCGGGACCGCTGGATTGCTGCGCGCCAACAGGAGCTTCTCCCCACACGCTATCTCCATATCGTGTTCACCCTACCTGGTCGCTTGGCTCCTCTGGTGCTGCAGAACAAGAAAGTCCTTTACGATCTCTTGTTCCGCACCAGTGCCGAAACCCTCCTCGAAGTCGCGCGCGATCCCAGACACCTCGGCGCAGAGATCGGCTTCTTCAGCGTCTTGCATACGTGGAGCCAAAAGCTCACCGCTCATCCACATGTGCACTGTGTCGTTCCGGCCGGCGGCCTCTCCCCCGATCACACCCGCTGGATTCGCTCCCGCGACAACTACTTCCTTCCCAAGCAAGTGCTGGGTGAACTCTTTCGCGGCAAGTTCGTCGACGCTCTCAAACAAGCTTTTCAAAATGGCCAACTGCACTTCCACGGAGACCTGAAGCTTCTGGCGCAA
Source organism: uncultured Acidobacteriota bacterium (assembly GCA_963718785.1). Lineage (GTDB taxonomy): Bacteria > Acidobacteriota > Terriglobia > Acidiferrales > UBA7541 > Acidiferrum. The sequence continues at coordinate 1,102,613 of CAVQZW010000003.1, forward strand.
CCCAAGATCTTCGCCGCTTGGCTGCGGCCCCTCCATCGACAGGATTGGGTGGTGTACTTGAAACGTCCCTTCGGTGGCCCCGAGTACGTGGTGCACTATCTCGGCCGCTACACTCATCGCGTGGCCATCTCCAACCACCGCCTGGTCTCCTTCAGCGATGGCCAAGTCACTTTCCGCTGGCGCGATTCGGCTCACCACAATGAACAGAAGTTGCTGACTCTATCCCTCGATGAGTTCTTGCGACGCTTCTTACTGCATATCCTTCCCAAGGGCTTTGTGCGCATCCGTAACTTCGGTTTCCTAGCCAACCGCAAACGCGCCAAGCTTCTGCCACTTTGCTTTCAGTTGTTGGGTTCCGCACAACAGCCGCAAGCCGAACAACACGCCTCTTCCACCGAAGATGGTCCCGATCTTTGGCGCTGCCCTAAATGCGGTGGACCGATGAAGGTCATCGAAAGGCTCACCGCTGCCGAAATCCAACTTCGTTCTCCACCACCGGTCAGCGTTGCGGCATGAGACTACTCTCTCCAACTCGAAAACTCTGCGTCCTTCCAGGCGCTGCGCATCTCTGTGCCTCGCCGTCAAACCGATCCCTTCTTCCACCATTTTTGATCACCGTCTTTGCGGTCCTTTTTCGCCGTAGCCAGTTTTCACGCGCCGCGGTGTGATCTGTCCTGCCCTGCAGCACAGTCTCGGCACGGCTTAACGCCGCTCTTTCCCACCATTGAATTTGCATAGGGCCCGCGTCCACCGCCGAGCGGCCACGTCCAAACGGCTTTACCGGACGCGCGCAGAACTCCGCTGCCTCCGTTCACTCCTCGCCGAGAACGCGCATCCGGTAAAGCGCTAGCGTTAAGCGTTTACCAGGCGCTCAAACTCGAAAGACGCCGGCTGCCTCCTAGAAACTGCGGCGGACAGCCGCGTTCCATTTAGCTAGAGCAGGGACCATCCCGAATGGTAGGTTGTAGGCTTTCCAGGAGCCAAAAGTCCATGAAGGCTTTCACGAAACTATTTTGCAGCGGGCTACTTCTGCTTGCCGCCGCAACAACATGCCACGCGCAGGGTGCGCCGGATGATTTCCTGGATGGCCTCGGCCTCGCGCGGCTCAAAAGTTACTCGAGCCATCGCGCCTCCAGCCAAAATCGCTACGTCGCCAGCAACGATGACAGCAAACGAATTCTGCCCGGCGAGACGCTGGTGATGGCCGAAGTGTCCGGCAGCGGAATGATTACGCACATCTGGGCGACCATCGCGAATAACGAGTTTGGCTGGCCGCGCTTGCTGCGCTTGCGCGTTTATTACGACGGTCACAAAACGCCTAGCGTAGATACGCCGCTCGGCGATTTCTTTGGCGTGGCCCACGGCTCCGAGCGCAACCTCAATTCCATCATGATTCACGACAGCTCGCTCGGCCGCGCGCGCAACAGCTACTGGCCGATGCCGTTTCGCAAATCCTGCCGCATCACCGTCACCAACGAGGGCGAGCGCATCGTTCCGATGTTTTACTACCACGTGGACTATAGAAAATACGCTTCGCTGCCCGAAGATATCGCTTACTTTCATGCTTATTACCGCCAGGAGCGGCCCGCGCGTGCCGGGCGCCACTATGAATTCCTCAACATCAGAGGAACGGGCCACTACGTCGGCACAGTGATGGGTGTTGTGCAAACGCAACTTTCATGGTTCGGCGAAGGTGACGATCTTTTCTATATTGATGGCGCAAAGCACCCGCAGATTTACGGCACCGGTTCCGAGGACTACTTCAACGACGCCTGGGGCTTGCGCGACTCCGACGGCCCCTGGGCCGGCACGCCCATGGCGGAGGGCGAGCGGCTCGGCTCGCGGCTGAGCGCTTACCGCTGGCACGTCCCTGATCCGGTTGCGTTCAAAACGTCGCTGCGCGCGGAAATCGAGCACGCCGGTTGGACCGCCAACGAAGACGGCTCGGTGCGCTCCGCGTTTGAAGAGCGCCCGGACTATTTTTCGAGTGTGGCGTACTGGTACCAAAAGGGCGTGCAGGAAGACTTGCCCGAAGTGCCCTACGGCGCCGCGAGGCTGCCTTTTGGAAATGCCACGCAAGTGGCGGTTGAGGATTCGCTTGCCGGCGTGACCGCCGAAAATGGAACAGCATCCGTGCAACGCGAAGTGGATTGGTCGAAAGACCTGTTGTTTTTCGAAGCGAAAGGCGCTGGAGCAAAAATCAACATTCCGATCGATATCGCCGAAGCCGGCCAATACGAAATGATCGCGATGCTGGCGCAGGCCCCGGACTACGGCGACTATTACGCGCTCCTCGACGGCCAGCCCACGAATCTCGATACGCGCCAGGCTGCCACTTCCGAAATTCCCTTCCCCGGCCCCGAGGTCTTCTACAACTATCTTCCGGAAGTTTACGTCTCCAGGGACCGCGCCCTCGGCATGTTTCAGCTCACCAAAGGCCGCCACACGCTGACGTTTGTCTGTAATGGAAAAGATCCGCGCTCCGCAGGATACAATTTTGGAATTCAGGAAGTGGATCTGGAGCGCGTGCAGCCGGCCCCGGCATCGCCCACCGAGGAAGCATCCGCTCCGAAGCCCGCCGCATCTTCCGATACTCCGATCTATCGCGGCCGCGCGCTTTCTTTCTACGTCGAGCGCCTCAAATCCGCAGCCGGCAACGATCGGCTGGACCTGCTTCGTGCTATCGGAAGCTTCGGCGCAAGCGCGGCTCCGGCAGTCGAACTCTTGATGGCTGCGCTCTCCGATGGCGATCCCGAAACTCGCGGCGCTGCCGCCAATGCGCTTGCACAGATTGGCCCACCCGCCGTCCGATCGGTTCCGGAACTCGCGAAGCTGCTCGCCGATTCCGCGCCGCGCGTTCGTTGCCAAGCCGCGTTGGCGCTCAAATCCATCGGCCCAAAATCCTCGGGCGCCGTTCCCGAACTCACGCGCGCTCTCAGCGATTCCGTTCCTTACGTTCGCGCCAGCGCAGCCGACGCCCTCGGAGCGATCGGTCCCGGCAGCCGCGCCGCCGTCTCCGCATTGATCGAACGCCTGAAAACCGATCCGGGTCCGAACTATGTCTTCGACAGCGCCATCTACGCTCTCGGCAACATCGGCCCGGATGCCAAAGAAGCGCTGCCCACACTCGAAGAAATCTCTCATCGCGTACGGCTCACCGCGCCCGCCCACGAGGCCATCCTGCAAATCGAGGGCAAGCCTGTGCCCATGTACCACTGAAAATCCGCCGCCGCTCGTGTTCGGCTGGGCACTAGCGAGCCAGTTGGGAACGCATGCCTAAGCTTTTGCCGACTTCGCGTCGCTACCCTGCGGCCTAAATACGTCCTGAATAATGGGAGCTCCAAACGGGGCGCCCGTGGTTCCGCCGTCGACCATCAGCTCGACTGCGTTGACATACGAGGAATCGTCCGACGCGAGGAAGAGCACGGCTTTGGCAACTTCTTCCGGCTCGCCCCAACGGCCCTGCGGAACCGCCGAAGAAAAGAACTTCGCCAACTTTGCGGACTCTTCTGGGGGAGCAGAGGCGCGGGGGCCGCGCTTCCAAATGGGAGTTTTGATCGCACCTGGCGCGACGACATTCACGCGAATGTTGCGCGGCGCAAGGTCGGCGGCAATGGAGCGCGCCATCGAGACGAGACCACCCTTGGTGGCTGCATATGCGGCTAGGCCAGATTGGCCGAGATAGTTATGTACCGACCCACAAAAGATGATGCTGCCGTTGTCGTTCAGCAGCGGGGCGGCGGAATTCACGGTAAAGAAAGCGGCACTAAGGTTGGTGTGGATCACGTTCTCAAAAATGGCCTCGTCGGTCGAGCCAGTAGGAGTCCTGCCGGAGATGCCGGCATTGGCGAAGACGATGTCGAGCTTGTCGAAATCAGGGGCCAGGGCGGCGAAGAGCCGCTTGCGATCTTCCGCAATGGTGACGTCAACGCGGTAGCCACGCGCGTTTGGTCCAAGTTCGGCGATCGCTTCATCGAGCGTGGTCTGGTCGCGACCAGCAATGGCGACCTGCGCGCCTTCCGCAATGAAAAGTCGGGCTGTGGCAAGACCGATGCCACTGTTGCCGCCAGTAACAAGAGCCTTCTTGCCAGTGAGTTTCATGCTGCCTCTTTTTGCAGGACCGGCATCAGATAGGATGCCCGTCCTACATCGAGTTTGATGACCGTCCCAGATGGAGGGTGCAAGAAATATATGCGCCAAAGCGTCGCCCGCTGCGAGACGCGTTCCAATGACTTGGAAGAAAATTCCTACTACTCGGAAAGGACAAAACTCAAAAGGAGGACACCATGAAACAACCAGACGACAGATCGCGCCGACTGGCGGATGTGAAAGCAAGAACGGGCACGGCCCTTCGTGGCTCAGGGTAAACATGCCGTGCCCCTACGAGTTCGAAGCCGGCGGTCGTGTGGGCTTAGTCGGAAGCGGCGGCGCTAGCGGCGGTGTCGGGGAATTTTTTGTGTTCGCGGATTACGGAGATAAGGGCTTGGGCGGCGCGAGGGAGGCTGCGGTCGCGGCGGTAGACAAGGCCAAGTTCGCGCCAGAGGTCGACACCTTCCACGTTGAGGAGCTTTACTTCACCGGCTTTGACTTGATCGCGGGCGAAGCTTTCGCTGATGAAGGAGACGCCGGCGTCGGCGGCGACGAAACGCTTGATCATGCCGATGCTGGGTAGCTCCATAACGACGCGCAAACGGGCGCGGTAGGGGCGGAAGAGCTTGTCGAGAACCTGGCGCGTGAAGCCCGTGCGCGGGAAGATGAGCGGCTGGGCGGCGACTTCTTCGAGCGTGATCTTGGAGCGATGCGCGAGCGGATTGCGCGTGCTGACCATGAAGCGGAGGCGGTCGCGCGAGAGGTGATGGACTTTAAGGGTCGGCGATTTAATGGGAAGAGTGACGATGCCAACGTCGACGGAGCCATCTTCGACGCGTTGCAAGATTTTGTGGCTGAAATTGCGATAGATGCTGATGTGGACTTGCGGATAGCGACGCTGGAATTCGGCGAAAATGTCCGGCAGAAGATAGAGGCAAGTGGCTTCGTTAGCGCCGAAGACGAGCGGGCCCTGGACGACGTCGCCACGGTCAGCAACGACCTGAATGGATTCGTCGCGGAGACGGAGAAGGCGCTCGGCGAAATCGAAGAGGACTTCGCCTGCGGGAGTCAGTTCGACGGATTTAGCGGAACGGTCCAGGAGGCGAGCGCGATAGGCTTGTTCAAGCTGGCGGATCTGAGCGCTGACGGCGGATTGGGAGCGGAAAACTTTTTGGCCGGCGCGCGAGAAGCTTTTTAATTTGGCTACGTAGACGAAAGTGGCAAGTTGATCGAAGTCCATAGGGCAGTGGCTCGGCAGTGATTATAGCGGAATGTCTCCGCTACGTACGCGCAGAATCTAGCTCCTTTCAGGCGGGCGACGTGGCCCGCGAAAACGCCACGTTTTGCGGCGGTGTGAAAACCGGCTCCTGATGCTTCAAGCGAGCGAGCAACGGCTCCCAGGTGGCTTCGAGAGTGCCCTGGAAATGAAGCGGCTGCACGCGTAGGAACGGCAGAGCGCCGCGGCGTGAAAGTAGGCGCGAGGCGCGAGGGCTGGCGGTGAGGCGCAGGTGTTCTTCGAGCGCGATGCGCAGCCACGCTTCTTCCTGGGCGTCAATTTCGGAGAGAGCGACGAAATCGCGGTGGATGACTTCGTCGGCTTCGCCGCGGAGGACGTATGAGAGGCCGCCGGTCATGCCGGAGCCGAAATTGAGGCCGAGCGGGCCGAGGACCAAGACGACGCCGCCGGTCATGTATTCGCAGCCATGCTGGCCAACGCCTTCGACGACGGCGAGAGCGCCGCTGTTGCGGACGGCGAAACGTTCACCGGCGCGACCTGCGACGAAGAGCTGGCCGGAGGTGGCGCCGTAAAGAACGGTGTTGCCGGCGAGGACGTCGCCGCGGCGGGATGCGGAGGGGCTGGCGGATATCGCGATGGTGCCACCGGAGAGGCCTTTGCCGACGTAGTCGTTCGCTTCGCCGGAAAGCATCAGGGTAATACCGTCGGCGAGAAATGCGCCAAAACTTTGGCCGGCGCAACCGTGGAATTCTTTCGTGATTTCCTGCGTGATGGGGTGGCTCTGGCTGCCGGGACGTCGGCGTCGCATGAGTTCCCCGCTCATGCCAGCGCCAACGCTGCGATCGGAATTCTGGATGTGCTGCGATTCGGTTTGGAGCTCGAGAGCGGCGCTGAAGTGAAGAGCGTCTTCGCGGGCAGCGGCATGCAGCGCGGGAGATTGATGCGGAGCGACGCGATTGGATTCGGTGATGGGGACGATCAGGAGCGGGTCCATGCCGGAGCGAGCGCTGAGGCGATCGTACCAGCCAGTGAGGTCGCTGAGCGAGTGAGCGCCGAGTTGGGCGAGGCGATTGCGGACTTCTTCGGCGAGAGAGCGGAAATAGGCGACGACCATTTCGGGCTTGCCATTGAATTTGGTGCGAAGTTTTTCGTCTTGCGTGGCGATGCCGACGGGGCAGGTGTTGAGATGGCATTGGCGCGCCATGACGCAGCCGATAGCGAGGAGAGAAGCGGTACCGAAGCCGAATTCGTCGGCGCCGAAGAGAGCGCCCACGATGATGTCGCGTGAGAATTTGAGGCCGCCGTCAACGCGAAGAGAAACGCGGGAGCGTAGACCAGCGCGGACGAGCGTGTCGTGCGTTTCGCGAAGGCCGATTTCCCAGGGCAAACCGGTATTTTTTATGGAGGTGAGCGGCGAAGAGCCGGTGCCGCCGTTGTGGCCGCTGATGGTGATGACGTCGGCGCCCGCTTTTGCGACGCCAGCAGCGATGATGCCTACGCCCGCGCCGGAGACGAGTTTTACGCCGATACGCGCGCTGGGATTGACGGCGCGCAGGTCATGAATGAGCTGGGCGAGGTCTTCAATGCTGTAAATGTCGTGATGCGGCGGCGGCGAAATGAGCGGAGTGCCGGGAGTGGCATGGCGGATGCGCGCGATGTATTCGGTAACTTTGCGCGCGGGGAGTTGGCCGCCTTCGCCGGGCTTGGAGCCTTGCGCCATTTTGATTTCGAGTTCTTCGGCGTGGACGAGGTAGTCCGCAGTGACGCCGAAGCGGCCGGAGGCGACTTGCTTAATTTTGTTCGCAGCGGCGGGCTCGAAGCGATAGGTGTTGGGATCTTCGCCGCCTTCGCCGGTGTTACTACGGCCGCCGATGAGATTCATGGCGAGCGCGAGGGTGCGATGGGCTTCAGGGCTTAGGGAGCCGAGAGACATGGCTTGCGTGCTGAAGCGACGGAGGATTGCGTTCGTAGATTCGACTTCTTCCAGCGGAACGGGGGTGCCAGGAACGGTTTCCAGTAAATCGCGGAGGAAGACAGTGCCCTGTTGCTCGGAGAGTTCTTCGAAGGCGGCGAATTTCCCAGCTTCGGGTGCGCGGACGTGGGCGTGGAGACGGCGAACAACTTCCGGAGATGTGGCGTGAAGTTCAGCGCCTTTGCGGAAGCGGTAGAGGCCGGCGTCGGCGAGTTCGGTGGACGCGGGCGAGAAGGCCGTAGCGTGCATGCGAGCGTAATCGGCGAAAAGATCGTCGAGCGTTTTTGAGCCGGGATAGTCGGCAGCGTCTTCGAAATAGTCGGCGCAGAGATCTTCGGATAGACCGACGATTTCGAAGAGATGGCTGTTGCGGTAGCTGGCGAACGTGGAGACGCCCATGCGGGCGAGAACTTTACGAAGGCCGGCAGTGATGGCGGCGCGCATAGCGGTCTGCGCCGCCGGGCTCAAGGGCTTCGGCGAATTCATCGGCGAGATACGGGACGACAGCACTAGCGCCAGCAGCAACGAGGAGCGCGACGTGATGCGTGTCAAAGACTTGCGCGGATTCAACGACGAGCGGCAAGTCCCAGAGGCCCTCGCGAACCATCGCTTTCCAAACAGCGGCGGTAGCCAGCAGCGCGGGGAGAGCAGCTGTTTCCGCGTTGAGGCCACGATCGGAAAGGAGGAGGAGGCCCGGGCGTCCGCTGCTACTCAGAGGGGTAGAAGATAGCTGAGCAATTCTGCAGCGCGCGCCCGGGACTCCCAGGGCGGAAGAGAAAGTCATGTCGATGCGATGAACGGGGCCGAAAACTTCGGAGAGCTCGGCGAGTTGACCGGCGTTGAGAAGAGGGCCGTGGAGCGTGACGCCGTCTTTGAGATGAACGTCGAGAGACATGACATGCGTTTCGCGCAGCGGGTCGATGGGCGGGTTCGTGACTTGGGCGAAGCGCTGTTTGCAGTAATCCCAGAGCGTGCGCGGAAGAGTGGAGAGGAAATGCGGGCGGAGCGTCGTCGCCCATGCTCCAGTCGGCTTCTTTGCCGTGGATTAATGCGGAGAAGAGCGTTTTGAATTGATCTTCAGTCCAGCCAGCGGCAGCGGCGATGCGCTTGGGTTCGGTTGTGGCCGCGGAATGCGCGGCGCCAGAAAACGCGAGATGGCGCGGAGGAGGCATGGCGTTGCGTGCCTGGTGCATCGCGAGGCGCTTGAGGATTTCGCGCCAACGGAGGAACAAGCCGGTGGACGGGATTGGCGAGAATCATTTCGCCGGGGCCGAGGCGCTGGCGTTCGGCGATGCGGGATTCGTCGAGATCGATGAGACCGGTTTCGGACCCGGCGATCAAGAGACCATCGTGGGTGAGCGTGTAGCGCAGCGGGCGGAGGCCGTTGCGATCGAGCTTGGCGCCGACGAATTGGCCGTCGGAGAAGATCAGAGCGGCGGGGCCGTCCCAGGGCTCGGATTGCTGGGAGAGCGAGGTGAGAGCGGCGCGGATGTCGCGAGAAAGAAGCGGATCGTTTTCAAAAGCCGGAGGAACCATGGTGAGCATGGCTTCGTCGGGGCTGAAGCCTTCGAGGAGCTTTAGCTCGAACGCGTTGTCGAAGCTGGCGGAGTCGCTAACTTTTTTCTCTAGCGGGGTGAACCAGGAGCCGACGGTGAGGCGGGCGCGGAGTTCGCGCTGCTTGGCTCGGAGCCAGCGGCGATTGGAGACGATGGTGTTGATTTCGCCGTTGTGGGCGCTGTAACGAAAAGGCTGGGCCAGATCCCAGGAAGGTTGCGTGTTGGTTGAATAACGCTGATGGAAGATGGCGAAGGTGGTGGCGAACGTGGCGTCGCGGAGATCTTCGTAGAATTGCGGAAATTGCCAAGGCGTGAGGAGGCCTTTGTAAACGATGGTTTGCGAAGAAAGCGAGCAAAGATAACACCGCTCAGGCAGGAGCGATTCAGCGCGCTTGCGGAGGAGCGCGAGTTTCCACTCGAAGCGCGAGACGCCGCGGCTGGCGTGAAACGGCGCGACGTAAAATTGCCAGATTTCAGGCATGGTCTCGAGAGCTTTGCTGCCGAGAGAGTTCGTATTCGTGGGGACGCGACGCCAGCCGAGGATGCGGAGGCGCTCCGTGTCAGCGGCGGCGGCGACGGCGGCTTTGGCGTCGATGGTGGCTGTCGCTGGGAAAAAAGCGAAGCCGAGGCCGAAGATTTCGGGGAGATCGATGCGCTGCTCTTGCGCGCGGGCGCGGAAAAAATCGTGAGGGAGCGAGATCAGAAGGCCGGCACCGTCGCCGCTGGCGCCATCGGCATCGACGCCGCCGCGGTGAGTGAGGCGTTCGAGGGCGGTCAACGAGATGTTGACGATTTCATGGCTGGCGGGCTGGCCGAGGCGCGCGACGAAACCAGTTCCACAAGCGTCGTGGTCTGGGTGGCCCCAATTAGGGTGCCGATCGCTGCGGGATGGCACGCACCGTTGGTACATATCTGTTTATTGAGCAGGGAGGGGTGAGATGTACAACGCAGAATTTGAATTCGACAAATCGAATTTGTGGGGCGGGAGATTTTAAGCCTTTGATTGTTAAAACTTTGTAACTTCGGAAAAGTGAAAGTCGCGAACCTTCATGACGGGGACGACCATTTCGAAGGCTTCTTCGCCAGTGGCGCGGACGGCGGGGCCGAGTTGCTCGACATTGCGGAGCATTTCGAGGATGGACTGATTGAAACGGAAATTGCGGACGGCGGAGGCGACTTTGCCATTTTCGACGAGGAAAAGGCCGTCGCGGGTCATGCCGGTCATGACCTTTTCGTAGGGATCGACTTCACGGATGTACCAGAGTCGGGTGACGAGAAGGCCGCGGGCAGTGGAGGCGAGCATTTTTTCGAGCGAAGAATCGCCGCCGGAGAAGACGAGATTCATAGGGGCTTCGCCGTATTCGTTGGGGAGGGCGAAGCCGTGGCCGGTGGGCTTATTGTTGGCGGATTTGGCGCTGCTGCGGGAATAGACGAGATTCTTGGGGACGCCGCGATCGACGAGTTGGACTTGCTGGCGCGGGATGCCTTCGCCGTCGAAGGGAGCGCCGAGTTGGAAAGGATGATAAGCGTCGTCGACGATAGAGATATTTTTCCCGAAGAGCGGTTTGCCCATGCGGTCGTTGAGGCAGGAGCGTTTGTCCTGGAGGGCAGTGGCGGCGAAATCGTAGAAGAGGAAGCCGACGAGATCGAGGACGGCGGCGGGTTCGAGGATGACGGTGTAGCGGCCTGGCGGGAGTTCGCGAGCGTCGACGGCGAGGTGGGCTTTTTCGCTGGCGCGCTGGGCGAGTTTTTGCGGATCGAAAGCGCGGACGCTGGCGGCGTTGGCTTTGGCCCAACTGGCGGCGGGGTTTTCTTGCATGGTGATGCTGAATTCGGCGTGCGTTTCTCGGTAGGAAGCGAAGAGGCCGCGCGAGTTGCCGAGGGCGGATTGTTGGAGGCCGCTGGCGAAAATGCCGGCGGCGACTTGGCCGTTCTGAATGGCAAGATCGCATGCGCGGCGGACGGCGCGAGCGCGATCTTCGGGAGTGAGCGCGGCGGTGTCTTTGAGGAAGCGATTCACTTTGCGATAGAGCTGCTTGGCCGGGAAGCGGGAGGAGATGCGGATCTTTGGGCTGGCTGTGGGCGAGGGACAAAGAGGCTTCGATGGCGGCGCGGAGGGAGTCTTCGTCGATGCGATTGGTGGTGGCGCGTGCGGTGCGATGGTCGACGACGGTTCGAATGGAAACGTTGAGGCCGCGCTCGGCGACGTTTTGGTGGATGGCGTTGTTGGCGAAGCGGGTGAGTGAGTCGGCGGTTTCGTCGACATGGACTTCGGTTTCGTCGGCGCCGGTGGATTTGGCGAGGCGGAGGACGGTGTCGATAATGCGGCGCGAGTTCGCGCTCAGGGAGCAGTTGGGCGGAAGATGCAGTGGGCTTCCCTGCTGAAGACTTGGCGGATCTGGATTTGTGAGTGGCGCTCATTGGTTTGAAAATGCGGAGCCGATCTTCACGTTGCGGAAACGCGATGGCGACGCACCGTGGCCGGTGCCCATGGTCTGCATGGGTTGGCCTTTGCCGCAATTGGGCGTGCCCCAGAGAATCCAATGATCGCGCGAACAGATGGCGTCGCAGGAATTCCAGAACTCGGTGGTGATGCCGCTGTAGCTGGGATTTTTGAGCATGCGCGTTTTTTTGCCGCCTTTGATTTCCCAGCCGACTTCGGTGGAAAACTGGAATTGGTAGCGGCGGTCGTCGATGGACCAGGAGCGGTTGGTTTCCATGAGGATGGCGTCGTCGGTGTCGGCGATGAGATTTTCGAAATCCCAGGTGCCAGGTTTGAGGCTGATGTTGGTCATGCGAATGATGGGAAGACGATTCCAGCTTTCGGTGCGCATGGTGCCGGAGGAACGCTTGAGGCCGATGAGGTGGGCGGTTTCGCGATTGCGAAAGATAGCCGCGGAACTGGCCGTCTTTGATGATGTCGGTGCACTGCGCGGGGACGCCTTCGTCGTCGTAGGCAAAAGTGCCAAGGCCGGGGCCGTGTTCGAGGCGGGCGTCGGCGACAACGTTGACGATATCGGAGCCGTAGCGGAGCTTGTTGAGCTGATCGAGCGTCAGAAAACTTGTGCCGGCGAAATTGGCTTCCTGGCCGAGAACGCGATCGAGTTCGATAGGATGGCCGACGGATTCGTGAATTTGCAGGCCGAGCTGGCTTCCGCCAAGGATGAGCGTTCCGGTTTTCTCGGGGCATTGCGCGGCGGAATGAAGCGCGACGGATTCTTCGGCAACGCGCGGCGCGTGCTTCAGAAGTTCGAGCGACTCGACAAGTTCGTAGCCTTCGAGCGAATGCTGGCCGCCGAAACTGTTCGGGTAGGAGCGCTTTTGAATTTCGTCGCCTTGGAAGGAAGTGGCGGCGATGCCGCAGCCAGTGATCATTTTTCGCTGATGAATGCGGGAGCCGATGCTGGAGGCAAACCAGGAATCGATTTTGCGAAACTGCATGCCGGTTTCGGTGAGTGTGACACCTTTGATGCGGCGCATTTCGGCATCGGCTGCGAGCAGCAAAGCGAGTTGGTTTTCCAGAGGAATTTCGAAAGGGTCTTTGCGAAACGGGCTTTGCCAACTGTCGATGTAGGCGTCTTCTTCCACCATCAACTTCGCCGCGCTTCGCAAGCGCGGAAGCTTTGGCGATAGAGACGGCTTGCGCAGCGCAGGCCGAGACTCCATCGCGAGTGAGACGATCGGTGGAGGCAAAGCCCCATGCGCCATTGGCGAACGCGCGGACACCCATGCCGATGGATTCGGATTGGGCGAGCGTGCCGACCTGGCCGTTTTTGGTGGTGAGGTCGCGCTGCCGCAGATGCATCATGCGGACATCGGCATAGTTGGCGCCGCGGAGGCGGGCAGTGTCGAGCGCGCTGGTGCAGAGATCCCACATGAGCTTGACCTGGAAGAAGCCGAAATAAGTTTACAAGAAAAAAGGGGCGCGATTTAGTGCGCCCCAAAGGGAAAGACGAAAAAAAACAAACAGGAATGTCTTTCCTATTTACGTGCCTTCTTGCCAGGAAGCCAGGTAGTGTTCCTGCTCGGGAGTGAGTTTGTCCAGGCTGTGACCCATGCTGGCGAGCTTGAGGCGCGCAATTTCCTTGTCGAGGTTTTCGGGGACGACGTAGACCTGCGGCTTGAGCTGTTTGTAGTTCTGGCGCAGGTATTCGGCAGAGAGAGCCTGGTTAGCGAAGCTCATGTCCATGACGCTGGCCGGGTGTCCTTCGGCGGTAGCGAGATTGACGAGGCGGCCTTCGCCGAGGAGATAGACCTTGCGGCCATCTTTCAGCAAGTATTCGTCGACGAGCGGGCGCACTTCGCGCTTGCCGCTCGAGAGCTTTTCGAGGGCGGGAATGTCAATTTCAACGTTGAAGTGGCCGGAGTTGCAGACCACGGCGCCGCTCTTCATGGCTTCAAAATGCTCGGCGCGAATGACGCTCTTGTTGCCGGTGACGGTGATGAAAACGTCGCCTTGCTTGGCGGCATCGGCCATGGGCATAACGCGGAAGCCGTCCATGACGGCTTCGATGCCCTTGGTCGGATCGATTTCGGTGATGATGACATCGGCACCGTGGCCCTTGGCGCGCATGGCGACACCGCGGCCGCACCAGCCGTAGCCGGCGATGACAACTTTGAGGCCAGCGAGCAGCAGGTTGGTGGCGCGAATGACGCCGTCGAGCGTGGATTGACCGGTGCCATAGCGATTGTCGAAGAAGTGTTTGGTCTCGGCATCGTTGACGGCAATGATCGGATATTTCAGTGTGCCGTCCTTGGCCATAGCGCGGAGACGAATGACACCAGTCGTTGTTTCTTCCGTCCCGGCGATGACGTTGGCAACGAGGTCGGTGCGCTTGGTGAGAAGCATGGTGACGAGATCGGCGCCATCGTCCATGGTGAATTGCGGCTGGTGTTCAAGAGCGGCGCGCAGGTGCGAGTAGTAGGTTTCGTTGTCTTCGCCCTTGATCGCGTAGGTCGGAATGTTGTAGTCGCGGTTCAAGGAAGCAGCAACTTCGTCCTGCGTGGAAAGCGGATTCGACGCGCAGAGAACGGCATCAGCACCGCCGTCGCGCAGCGCGATCATCAGGTTTGCGGTTTCGCTGGTCACGTGCAGACAAGCGGAAATGCGCAAGCCCTTGAGCGGCTGCTCCTTTACGAAGCGCTTGCGAATCGATTCGAGGACGGGCATTTGCTGTCCGGCCCACTCGATCTTGCGCTTGCCGGCGTCGGCCAGCGCGATATCTTTCACATCACCTTTTTTCAGTTCAGCTGTAGCCACACTCATTCTCCTTAGTCCGAATATTGCGCGGCGAGGGGACTTCGCGCCGGAAAAACACTACGCCAGTGTGAACTGGCGTTCTAAACCATGCCTAGCGATGGGCCGCGGCTTCGACGGTGGCGGACACGCCAAGGCCGGCCGCCTTGCGCAGAGCATCCGCGCGGTCGGTGCGCTCCCAGGTGAAGCCGGGACCGCTGCGTCCGAAATGGCCGTAAGCGGCGGTGTCCTTGTAGATGGGACGGCGAAGATCGAGAGCTTCGATAATACTTTTGGGTGTCAACGAAAAGTATTCGCGTATCAGAGAGGTGATTTTTTCTTCGGAGACCGCCGCGGTGCCGAAGGTGTCGACCATGACGGAAACGGGCTCAGCGACTCCGATGGCGTAAGCAAGTTGCACTTCCGCTTTGCGCGCGAGTCCAGCAGCAACGATGTTCTTCGCGATATAGCGCGCCATGTAGCAAGCGGAGCGGTCCACCTTTGAGGGATCTTTGCCGGAGAACGCGCCGCCGCCATGACGGCTATAACCACCGTAGGTGTCGACGATAATTTTACGTCCGGTCAAACCAGCGTCGCCCATGGGGCCGCCGATGACGAAGCGTCCGGTGGGATTGATGTGGTACTTGGTTTTGCTGTCCAGCATTGCCGGGGGAATGATGGGACGAATCACGTGCTCGGTGACGGCGTCGCGCAAATCTGCGTTGGAAACGCGTTCGCTGTGTTGCGTGGAGATGACCACGCAATCGACACGAACAGGGCGGCCATCGCGATATTCGATGGTGACTTGAGACTTGCCATCGGGACGAAGGAAATCAACTTTATTGGCTTTGCGAACTTCAGAGAGGCGCTGCGTGAGGCGGTGGGCTAGCTGGATGGGCATGGGCATCAGTTCAGCAGTTTCGTCGCACGCGAAACCGAACATCAGGCCCTGATCACCCGCGCCGCCGGTATCGACGCCCATGGCGATGTCCGGCGATTGGCGCTTAACGGTGCACATGACGGCGCAAGTGTCGGCGTCGTAGCCGTATTTTGCGCGGTCGTAGCCGACGCCGCGGATGGTGCTGCGGACGAGCGTGTCGTAATCGATTTGCGCGGAGGTGGTAATTTCGCCGGCGACAACGGCCAAGCCGGTGGTGACAAGAGTTTCGCAGGCAACGCGTCCTTTGGTGTCCTGCTTAAGGACTTCATCGAGGACGGCATCGGAAATTTGATCGGCAATCTTGTCCGGATGACCTTCGGTGACAGACTCCGACGTGAACAGGAAGTTGCGTAAGGCTTCGCTCAAAAGACATTCTCCTTAGTGAACCGCGGCGGCGCTGCCGCCAGGACAGGCTAATTCTCACTGCGTTGGATTAACTTTACAAAAGTACCATCGCAAGGGCGAAGAATCAACGCATTGAAGTTAAACGGGTTATAGGCGCAGCGAACGGTCGAAATGGCGGGTTGAACGGCGTCTGGGTGCAGCGAACGGGGGACGGTTTAGGCGGCGTCTTCGTCGTCATCCAGTTGGACTTCCAGTTTGCCCTTGGTCTTTTTGGCCATGAGGTAGGAGCGGATGAAGGGATCGATGTCGCCGTCCATGACGCGGTCGACGTCGCCAGCGCTGAACTTTGTGCGATGATCCTTGATCATGCGGTAAGGCTGCATGACGTAGGAACGGATTTGGCTGCCGAAGGAGATGTCCAGCTTGGATTCGTCGAGTTTGTCCGTGTGCGCCTGGCGCTTTTGAATTTCGAGGTCGTAGAGGCGGGATCGCAACATTTTCATCGCCATTTCGCGGTTTTTGCCCTGGCTGCGCTGGGCTTGGCAGCCGACGACGATGTTGGTCGGCAGATGGGTGATGCGAATGGCTGTTTCGACTTTGTTGACGTTCTGGCCGCCCTTGCCGCCGGAGCGGAACGTGTCGACGCGGAGGTCTTCGGGGCGAATGCTGATTTCGATTTTGTCGTCGATTTCGGGGATCACGAAAACGGAAGCGAAGGAAGTGTGACGACGAGCGGCCTGATCGAAAGGCGAGATGCGCACAAGGCGGTGCACTCCGGTTTCGCCCGCGAGCAGGCCGTAGGCGTTTTCACCGGCGAATTGAATGGTTGCGGATTTGATGCCGGCTTCTTCGCCGGGAGTTTCGTCGATAACGGTGGCGTCGATTCCTTTGCGTTCTGCCCAGCGGAGGTACATGCGCAGTAGCATGGAGGCCCAGTCCTGCGACTCGGTGCCACCGGCGCCGGGCTTGATGGTCATGATGGCGTTGAGGTGATCGGTCTCGCCGGAGAGGAGTGTCTTGGTTTCGAGTTCAGCGATGTAAGTTTCCGCGGCCGAAAGCTCGCGGTCGAGATCTTTCAGAAGATCGTTGCGCTGCTCGGCGTTGGTTTCTTCGCCGGCGAGAGTGACGTAAGTCTCGATGTCACCGGAGATGGAGGTAAGCTTCTCGTCGGCGGCAATCTGTTCTTCAGCGCGCTTGCGGTCGCGAAGAACGGATTGCGCTTCTTCCTGGTTGTTCCAGAAGTCGGGATTAGCAACGCGGGCTTCGAGAGATTTCAGACGTTCGCGGTATTGCGGAGCGTCAAAGAAAGCTCCGGACGAGCGTGATGCGTGGTTTGAGGCCTTCGTAGCGGTGTTCGAGGTCTTCGAGAATCATGTTGTGGTTAAGAAGCGTCGCGAGGATTGATGGAGACGCTAGACTGCCTTTCTAAAAGTTAACGCTACCAGAATAACGGAAATGAGCACGCAGAGCCAAGCGAACCAATCGCCGAAGCGCGTGTAGAGAGTTTTGTCGGTGCGGAAGTCATAGGGCAAATCGGCTGCAGCGCGGACATCCTGCGGGAGCGGGCGGAAGATACGGCCATAAGGATCGATCGAAACAGTGATTCCGCTGTTTGTGGTGCGCACGATCCAGCGGCGGTTTTCGACGGCACGGACGCGGGCCATGCGGAGGTGCTGCTCGGCTGCGGCAGAGTGGCCGAACCAGCCGTCGTTCGAAATGTTGACGAAGAGTTGGGCTCCGTTGGCAGCGAAGCGGCGAATTTCGCCGGGGTAAATGGCCTCGTAGCAGATGAACACGCCAAACGAATAGCCATTCGGAAATTTGCCGACGGAATATTGGGTGCCTTTACGAAAGCCGCCGACTTCGCTCGAAACGTTGGAGACGACGCGGTGAATCAGTGGAAAGGGCTCGTACTCGCCGAAGGGGACGAGATGCACTTTGTCATAAGAAAACGTGCGATGGCCAAGGGGATCAAACAGCAAGGAACTGTTGTAGGGCGCCAGGACAGAATGAGTCGTACCCCCGGTAGATGCGCTCTCCTCTCTCCATTCCACGACTCCGACAATAAAGGGATGCTGGAAGCGAATCGCCAACGTGGACGCCAGATGCGAGAACTGATTGTCTTGAACTGAAAAAGGGGCCGGAGCTTCGGGCCAAACAAGCAGGTCAGGATGATTAGCCGAGGGCGCGAGGCTGAAGCGCTGAACCTCGTCCAAGTCTGAAACATGGCGGGCGAACCAATCGTTCGGGAACTCCTCCACTTCGGGGAAGTTTAGTTGGACGGCTCGCGCTGTGTGGTTCGCTGTGGCGTTCGGCACGAGCCGCGGCCCCACGAGCATGACCAGAAGCAGAAGCACGGCTGTGCTGACGAGTATCGCGAGACGACGTTTCGCGGGATAATTTGTCGCGGCATCACTCCACGCGAGAAGCGCATTGAAAGCGGCGACCAGGAAGGACAGCCCGTAGATTCCCGTAATCGTCGTGAGCTGGACCAGAGCAACATTTGCCGCGGCCGGATAGCCCAGCAAGTTCCACGGAAAGCTAATTTCGGGCAGCCACGTGCGAAACACTTCAAGCGAAACCCACAGGAACGGCGTGCCGATGCAGGCGAGCGTGATACTTCGCACCGAGAGACGGTTGATAGCCCACGTAACTGCGCCGTTCGCTGAAGCCCAAACCGAGGCAATCAGCAATAAGACGCCCCAGCCGCCGGCGCGCGAAAGACCGCCATGCACAGCGAGAACTTCTGCTATCCACGGTACGGAAGTGAGCACAAAGCAGAGGCCATGGAGAAACCCGCAACCAAAGGCCACGCGAGGCCGGGCACCAAAAAGTGCAATCAACAAGACCGCGACACATACCCAAGAGTAGATGCTGAGGTAAAAGCCAGTGTAGGAAAACGAAAGCGCCGCGCCGGAAACTGCGCCGATGAAGAGCCTCATCCAAGCGGGAGTTTTACTCCCGGGATGCGGCCGAAAATAGGCGAGCCAAGGACGCTCCGCCATTAGTGCTTGACGATGGCCTTGAAGCCGGCCACCTCGAGGCCTTTCCTGGCGTTGTCGACGGCTTTCTGGTCAGCGTAGGGGCCGACGAGCACGTGGTAATACTTATCGCCCTGCGGCGATTGCACAAAGGTTGGGAAATTTTTCTTGCGCAGCGTATTTGCAAGGGCCATGGCATCGGCTTCCTTGGTGAGCGCTGCCACTTGCAGGTTCATACCTCCGGCAGCGCTGGGAGGAGCGGTGCCGATGGTCTTTGTAATCGTGCTTGGCTGCTTCTTTGTAGGATTGCCGCTTCTTCCTACCGCGGGTGATGCAGACGGGTTCGTCGAAGGAGCGGCCACGGGCTTCAGACGATCGTCAGTCTTATTCGATTCGCCTGCGTGGTAGAACTCCCAATCGGGATTTTTGGAGGCGGCGTCAACGGCGGCGGACGGCTCGGGAGCGGGCTTTTTGTTCGAGGGCTTCGGAGCGACCTCTGGCTTCGGTTGAACGTCGGAGAATCCGCGCAGATTCGTGGACGCACGCACCTGGCCATCGTACTGGTTGCGCCCCATCACGTAGCCGAGCGTAAAGAACACGCCCGAAAAGAGCAGCATCAGCATAAACAACCCGATGACGTGCCGTCCTTCGAGCACACGCTCTCCGGCGCTTCCTCGTTTTCTCCCAGATGCCATTCTTACTTTTTCGATCCCCCTAACGCTTGAACCCAGCTATTAATGATATCGATGGGCAGGGGGAAAACAATCGTTGTGTTCTTCTCGACACCTATCTCGGTCAACGTCTGCAAGTAGCGCAACTGAATCGCGGAGGACTGCGTCTCGAGAACTTTTGCGGCATCGGCAAGTTTCTGCGAGGCTTCAAATTCACCTTCGGCGTGAATGACCTTCGCGCGGCGTTCGCGTTCGGCTTCGGCTTGCTTCGCGATGGCGCGTTGCATTTGTTCGGGAATGTCGACCTGCTTTACTTCCACCTTGGACACTTTGATGCCCCAGGGCTCGGTGTCCTGATCAAGAATCACCTGCAGCTTGCCGTTGACCTTATCGCGCTGTGAGAGAATTTCGTCCAGCTCAAACTGTCCCACGATGCTGCGCAACGTGGTCTGAGCGAGTTGCGAAGTCGCGTATTGGTAGTTCTGCACTTGCGACATCGCGAGGTTCGCATCGACCACGCGAAAGTAGCAGACGGCGTTGACCTTTACGGAGACGTTGTCACGCGTGATGATGTCCTGAGGCGGAACGTCCAAAGTTTCCAGCCGCATGTTGATGCGGTAAAGCGTCTCAATCGGCCAAAAAACTAGGTTGATGCCCGCTCCTTTGGCCTCTGGCAACAATCGTCCCAAGCGCAGCACCA
Source organism: uncultured Acidobacteriota bacterium (assembly GCA_963718785.1). Taxonomy (GTDB): domain Bacteria; phylum Acidobacteriota; class Terriglobia; order Acidiferrales; family UBA7541; genus Acidiferrum. The sequence continues at coordinate 1,122,340 of CAVQZW010000003.1, forward strand.
CGCCGCGTTCCCATTCCTTGATGATATAGAGCGAGTTCCAAATCCAAATCAGAAAGATCCCGGCAATCACAGCCAATCCAAGAAGGGGAAATTCCATTTTTATCCTCCAAAACGTGAATGCATTCTACTTGTTTTCCGTGACTGCCGCTTCCTCTGGTTCGACGTGCAGCTTCAGGCCCTCGACGCTTCGCACTCGCACCGGTTTCCCCTCAGATACGGCTCGCGGAGAAACGGCTTGCCAAAGTTCGCCGTGAACTCGGATCATCCCCTCGGCGCCAGCGCCCAATCCGGATATGGCAATTCCTTCCTCGCCAATGAGCTCTTCCCTGCCCGTCGAGGATTTCCAGGAACGCGAGCGCAACACCAGCCGCATCAGAAATACGGTGATCAAAGCGAATGGGAGCGTGGCGGATAACGCTACTCCCAAGCTCACTCCGCCGGAGGTTAGCGGCGAGCGAATCAGAAACATCGCGCCCAGAATCATCGACACGATCCCGCCAATGGCGAGGACTCCGTGGCTTGCAAACTTCGCCTCCAAAATAAACAGTGCAAGCGCCAGTAGAATCAGCAGCACACCCGCAAAGTTTACCGGCAGGAGATGCATCGCATAGAGGGCCAAAACCGCGCAGATGCCCCCGATTACACCAGGAGCAACCATCCCCGGATGCGTGAACTCGGTATACAACCCAAGCACACCGACCATGAGAAGCACGAAGAAAACATCGGGCTCGACGATGCGCGCGAGAAAACTCTGCCGCGCAGAGAGTTCAAAAGGCGTGCTCACGGCATTCTTCAAAGCCAGAACCGTTTTCGTACCGTCGAATCGCGTGATCGTGCGGCCATCCAGTTGATGCAACAGATCCTCGGGTGAAGAGGCGATCAAGTCGATGAGCTTCCCATCGAGCGCTTCTTTTTCCGTGAACGCCTTCGCGTCCGTCACCGCAGTTTCCGCCAGCACCGGATTGCGGCCGCGCTTCTCCGAGTAACTGCGCAAAAAGGCCATAACGTCATTCAGAATTTTCCTGCGCATCGTCTCGTCAATTTGCAGTTGGAACCCGCCGATGGCAACAACCGGCGAGGCCGCTCCCGTGTGTGTCGCCGGAGCCATGGCGGCGATGTCCGCAGAAAGAAGTATGAAGAAGCCCGCCGAAGCCCCGCGCGCGCCCGTGGGCGATACGTACACAGCCACTGGCACTGGCGACGTCAAAATATGCTGGATGATGTCTTTCATCGACTCGCCCAGGCCACCTGGCGTATCCATGGTAATCAGCACGAGCGCGGCGTGCCTGTTCGCGGCATCGGCAAGCCCCTCGTCGATGTAGGTTGCCAGTACGGGCTCGACTTCGCGATCAAGATTGAGCCGCAGCACGACCGGACTCGCGGAATGCTCATCGGCGGTGACGGTTGGCAGTCTAAGAAAAGCGACGGCGATAAAGCCAGCACAGAGAATCGTCAGCGCCGAAACGGACAGTGCTCTCGAACCAAAACACATTTTAACCAAGCGATAAGCGCTCATTGTGCGCCTCCCGACGGCTTCACTTTCTGCAAATGATCCAGCAATTCCTTTGCCTGGTCATACTTAGGCGCCAACTTCAGCGCTCGTTCCGCTTCCGCGCGGGCCAGGTCCAGTTTCTTCTGCTCCAGATAAATACGCGCAAGCGTCGTGCGCACCGCGGCGGAATCACGGATTTCCAGCGAAGCTTGCAGCTCCTTAGCGGAATCATCCAACTTGCCGCGCCGCCGGTAAACTTCCGCAAGTCCGTTGTGCGCTGAGGCGTTTCCGGCATCAGCCGAAAGCGCCGCGCGAAATTCTTTCTCTGCCGGATCAACACGGCCAGCCGAAAGCTCCTGCCGTCCGCGCCGGATGTGCGCAGCGGGCGTATCCGCCTCGCCTGCCGTAGCCGCAACTGCATTTGCGGAGTCTCCCGCAGAGACGATCTCGAGCCGCAGCGCGGTGGTATCCAGCTCCGGATGGACGCGTTCCAAACGCGTCAGAGTATCTTTCTTCGCTTCCGCTTTGGCGTCGAGCTTAATCACGGGAAGCCCGTCGGGGCCAAACGTCTCGGCAGCTGTGTCGCGCTCCTGATCGGCTTCCGCCTTTTTGCCGGCCTTTTCCAGGGAAAGAATCATGAGCGAGCGGTTTTCTGCCTTGTCGGGCTCGCGCTCGGAAGCCTCGCGAAAATAGTCCGCCGCAGATGCATACTCATTCGCAGCGAGGGCAAGCAAGCCCAGATTGAAGGGGTAGTCGTCTTCGTCCGGATCCAGCTCCGCCGCCCGGCGCAGATCGGCGATGGCTGCAGGCGCTTTATTCTGTCGCGCCCGCGCTAGTGCAAGGTTATTCAGTATCTCCGGAAGATCCGCGCCAGAAACCAGATTGTTGCGCAGCGCATCCTGCAACGACGCAAAAACCTCCTCCGCCTTATCCGGCTGATTCATCAGCAAACGGCAAACACCAGTAGAGAACATCGCCTCGACGTAGCGGTCATGCGTCTTCGGAACTTTCGCGAACCAAATCAGCGCCGAATCGCAGTCCCTTCGCGCGTAATAAGCATCACCAATCGCAAAATCCGGATCGGGCCACTCGGGTTCGAGGCGCGCCGCTTCCCGCAGTTCGCGCAGCCGCGGATCGTCGTCGCTGGCCAGCAAACCACGCACATAGTGTTCGAACGCATCGAGCCGAAGCGGACGCTGCGCTCTCGAGAAATCCTCGAGAGTCCGCGTATACGCATGATCGTTAGCCGAAAGCAGTCGCCACAGCAAACGAACATGCACATCCATCAGCGAATCCAACGCACCTGTCTCGCGAATCGCTGGAAGCAGACGCGTAGGGCTTACGCGCAAAATTTGGGATTCAACCATGAGAGATTGCCCGTCGGAAGTGAATCTGCCCAAAATCACATAATCCGCGTCCATATTCTGCGCGATGCGCAGCATCGAAGCGCGGCTTAGTTTAGCCGTCGGTGGGAGCCCTGAACGGTCCATCTCTGCGGTTCGCCCAGTGTGTGAATAGACCTGTTGGCCCGCAGCGGACAGCCGCTGAATGGTCAGTTCCTCCAGCCCTTCGCCGAGCCAGTCCAGCCGTGGCGATGCACCGGCATTTTCAAAGGGGAAGACTAGGTAAATTCCTTGCTGCGATGCCTCTGCAGTGGCTCCCTGCATCGGCAGTGCTAGGCGCGCGTCCACGAAGGTATGCGTTGGGCCCGGCGGCTCTTTGGAAAACGCAGGGGAAGAAGACGCAAGAAAAACAAAGATCGCGCAATACCCAACTATCGAACGCGCACTGAAACCATGCCGCTTCATGTTTAGTCCATTGTAGCAGAGCCGTACAGTAGCGCCGCGAGCATTGCTCGTGAAAAGTTACAGGATTTCGCCGCGCATGAAGGCAGCGGGAAGGATAGAAGTGTAGAGCCCGCGCCTGAGAGACAGACCGTTATTCCCGGTGAATACTACAGTTGCGCAGAGTCCGTAGGTTTCGGAAGCAATAGTTCCTGCACGGCAGGATCTTTTAGAGCCGCTCCAAACGCGGGATCTTTCTTTATGTCGGTAATATTTTTATAGCCCTCGTCCTTGGCCTTGCGAAGGTAATGTATGCAGCGGTCGAGGTCCCCGGCCTGCGCGTAGGACTTCGCGAGCATGTAATAAAACCGCCCGCGATCGTCAACGGAACGGTCTTGCAAAATCGACCCGCTGCGCGATCCATTGTGCTCAAAAAGCTGCGGATCAAGAATCAGCGCATGCCGGAAAGCCGCGATAGCCTCTTCGTATTTCTTATCTCCAAAATAGGCGTAACCCAGATTGCTGTAGAGCACTGCCATGTCGCTCCGCATCGCAATCGCCTTGTTGTACGCCTTGATGGCCTTCTCGTATTTCTTCCGCTGATACCAAATCGTGCCGACGTTATTTTCCGCATCCGCATAGCGCGGATCGACTTTGACGGCGCGCTCATAATATTTGAGCGCCAGCCCGAGCGCCGTCTGCTGGTGCAAAGCAATGCCTAGTTTATTCAAATACACGGGATTTCGCGGATCCTGATCGGAGAGTTTCTTAAACATTTCCGCAGCTTCGCGGAACTGCTTGCGGACCATGTAGAGATCGCCCATCTGTTCGTCGGTGATTTCCGGGCGCACCACGATCACTGGATCCTGCGGCGCAGGCACTTTCGCCATGCCCGGCGCCATTATCATAGATCGTGTCTCGGGAATAGTCTGTCCTGCTGCGGGAATCGACAGAGTCAAAAGGAGAATACTGGCTGGAACCGCCACTCGTACATGAGTCATGGCGAGTCTCCCTTCTCCGGCGTAGGCTTATCGGCTTGAGGCTTAGCCTTGTCGGGGTCCTTCTTCTTGCCTCCAAAGATACCAAAAATCTTCTGTAAAGGGTTCTTTTTCTTTTCGGTAGGAGGGGCGTTTGGGTCAAGAGTGCCTTGGCCCGTGGCATCGGGCGGGCGGTTCGGATCGTAGGTCGTTACGGGCTTACCCTGCGCATCTGTCTGAGGTTGTTTTGGCTGATCGCCGCCACCCCCAAATACGCGAGAGAGCCACGAACTCGATGAATTGGCGGCTACGCTTCCGCCATGCAGTTCGCAAAAAGCCGTGGGTGCGGAGCCCGCTACATAGACTTCTTCACGTGTCGTCGGGCAATTCGGCGTGGCCAGCTCCTGCGATTCCGGATCGATCAAGACGGATTGCACGCCATCCGGCGCGCTAAAATCCTTGACATCGCGGTAAGCCGGCAGTGCCGTGGCCCTCAGCATGAAATCTGCCCAAACGGGTGCAACCGTCGCCCCGCCCGTCAGGCCCAGATCGCGATTGTCGTCGAACCCGACCCAAACCACAGTTAGCAAATTCGAGGTGTACCCGGCGAACCAACCGTCACGGGAGGTGCCGGTCTTTCCCGCTGCCGGAAGCGCAAAACCTCGCGCGCGAACTCCGGCGCCAGTCCCCTTGTTCAAAACGTCTTTCAGCAGACTGGTCACCAGAAAAGCTACGCGTGGGTCGAGCACCACATGCGTCTGTGGGGTGAATTTCTCCAGGACGGTCCCGTCGGCGCTTACCACGCTGTGCAAAAATTGCGGCTCCGCCCGCGTTCCGCCGTTGGCAAACGCCGTGTAGCCCGCAGCCACGTCCACCGCTGTCATCTCGTACGCACCCAGCGCCACCGCTGGCGTTGCTTGAATGTTGTTGCCGAGGCCCATCTGCCGCGCGATTTGTACGACGCGACCATATCCGATCAGCTCGGCTACTTTCACGGTGGCGACGTTCAGCGAATTCGTAAGCGCATCGCGCACCGTAACATGACCCATGAATTTCTCGCCGTAGTTGTTCGGCGTGTACTCCTTGTTGTCGAATTCGAACGTCGTGGGTTCGTCATCGATTGTCGTCGCAGGGGTGATCACCGGCTGCACGCCATCAACAGCGTTGTCAAAAGCGGCCGCGTAAACGAACGGCTTGAACACTGACCCAGGCTGCCGGTGCGCCAGCGCATGATTCAACTGGCTCTGCCCGTAATCCCGCCCGCCGATTACGGCTTTGATTTCGCCCGTCCGTGGATCAATAGCTACGAGCGCGATCTGCACTTGCGGTATGGCCTCGCTGTTTCCTTTCTTCGCTGCTTCCTTGCGCCACTTCTCGTATTTTTTTGCCAGCAGTAGATCGACATTCTTCACTCCAGCGTCGACGGCGGCCGCCGCGGCCCGCTGCAACGCAGGATCGAGCGTGGTGTACACACGAAAATTCTGGCTCAGAAGCTCGTTTTCGGAATACTTGTCGAGCAAATGGTCTTTGACCATGTCCACGAAGTACGGCGCTTCGCTGGCAGACCCGGCAGTGCGCACGATCTTCAGCGGCGCGTGCTTGGCGTCATCCAGTTCTTCCTGCGTGATGTACTTGTTCTCCAGCATCTGCGTCAGCACGCGATCGCGCGCCTGCGCTCCGCGCTCCGGATGCCGGTCCGCCGAAGAGTAATAATTTGGGGCTCGAATAATTCCCGCCAGATACGCGCATTCCGCGATCGAAAGCTGCCGCAAGTCCTTGCCAAAATACGCGACGCTGGCCTCCGAGAATCCGCGAATTCCAAAACTACCGCGATTGCCGAGATAGACTTCGTTGGCATACAGCTCGAAAATCTGCTGCTTATTGAAGCGCTGTTCCAACTCAACGGAGACCATCGCTTCTGCGAGTTTTCGCCGCATCGTCCGTTCGTTCGAAAAGAAAAACGTGCGAGCCACCTGCATCGTGATGGTGCTCGCGCCCTGATAGTGCGACGAACTGTGGCGAATGTCCGCCCATGCCGCGCCGACGATTCGAATGAAATCGAACCCGCCATGATCAAAGAAACGCTTATCCTCGGCGGAAAGAATCGCGTGCACCAATTCAGGTGGCAAATCCTCATAACGCACCGGCCGCCGCTTCTCTCGTGCGCTATCGAACAGATTGGTGATCAACTCCGGTTCAATCTGCGCCGTGTCCAGGCTTCCTCCGCCCGAGAGTGGACGAATCGAGCGAATGGACTTACCGCCGAACTGCACCGCCAGCGCGTTCGAACCACCAAAATACGAAAGTTTCGAAGGACGGATGTCCACCGTGTTTCCCTGTACGGTGTATTGCCCCATGGAGTTCTCGTCGGCTTCCGGCCGGTAGCCGATGCGCGTCAAATACGTCGTGAGATCTTCGGCGCTCCAGGCCTGCCCGATCGAAATATATTCAGGGGCGGAGAAAATCTGCGTCGTGTTCTGGAGCTCTTTGCCCAACAATCGCGCGTCGATCATCCGCGAGTATTTGACGTAGTAATAAGTGAAAATCCCGCCGGCGGTGAGGAAGAGGGCGAAGACAATCCCCAGGAGCGTCAAGCCCAGTTTTGAAGTGAAGAAGGTATTTCGAATTCGAATGCGCAAACGATCGCTCCCCGGGCTGAACTTCTATTGTCTCGCAACAGCCTGCACTAAGAAAGACGGAGTTCCAAGCTGAGATGTTGCCTGAAAAAAGGTGGGCCTTGGCGTTTCTTGCACATTTGTAGGCAGAGTCCTGGCTTCCCGTTCCGATTGCGCCGTTCGAATGGAAACGGCCATACCTCTACATGATGGATTTGTTCTCACTGGAAGGCGAAAAATGGAGCTCAGTGCTGTAGAAAAGCAGGTCCACCGGAACCGTGTAGTCCAGCGAAATTCTGCAAGTAGCTTGAGTCACCGTGACTTTAATGTCCTCACGCTTTATCGGCAGATTCAAGTCCTGTACTGCCTTAAATACATTATCTCGCACCTGCTCGTCCGAATAACGGTTCACGATGCCGAACCGCGCCAACTCTTGCATTTTGTCCTGCAACTGATATTCGTTGACGTAGGGCGGCACAAGTTTGTACGCCACATAAATCCCTAAAATGATTATGAGAGTAAAAACGATGGCCTTGAGCTTGCCCTCCCCGCGTTGTGCGCGGGGGGTGGCGTTCTTCGAACTCGGCCGATGCGGTTCAATAGTGCTTACAAAGTGCACGGAAATGTTCTCCGGGTGCCGCCAAAGCCGCGACAGAATCGCAGCCTGGCGCGGCAGGTTTCTGCTTTAATCTCTCGATTAACGCTAGCATCCTGTCGACGGAGTGTCGAGAAGTTGGAGGGCCAGGTGTTCCCGGAAAGCTACGGGGTCTTAAGTGGGGCGGGCTTTAGCCTGTCTTTTTCTGTCCTGCGCGTCCCGCTACGCGCGGACTCAGGCATCAATAAGCCCGTGCAAAGATGGCACGTTCCGCTGCGGACTGGCCGCAATACACGCACGCCCCAGCGCCAGCAGCTCGTGCATCGCCTTCGCCCAACGTCTGATCGATCGGAATGCAGCGCATAGTCGCACGCGTCTCTTCCTTGATTTTCGCTTCGCAATCGCCGCTGCCGCACCAATACGAATACGCGAAGCCCATCTCAACTGCCTTCTTCAACTCATCGTAGGTTTTTGCGTCGTGCGTGTTGGCTCTGCGAAATGCAAGCGCCTTGTCGTGGAGCGCCTGCTGAATCTCGACGAGCAACTTCTCGATCGTTTGCGGCATTCCCGCCAATGGTGCGCTGATCTTCCCCTCCCTGCCCGGACGATCCCGCCGCGCCAACACCGCCGCCGCTTTTGCCACATCTTTCGGGCCCAGCTCAACGCGCACGGGCACGCCGCGCATCTCCCAATCGTTAAATTTCCACCCCGGACTCTGCCCTTCGCGCTCATCCAAAGTGACGCGCACATTCGCCGCAACCAGTTCCGCCTTTAGCTTCCTTGCCGCATCCATCACCGAGGCTTTTTCTTCGTCAGTCTTGTAGATGGGCACGATGACCACCTGGTAGGGCGCGAGTTTCGGCGGCATGACCAGTCCTTGGTCGTCGCCATGCACCATGATGATCGCGCCAATCACCCGAGTCGAAAGTCCCCAAGAGGTCGTCCAGCAGTGCTGCAGCTGCCCTCCCTGGTCCAGATATTTCACCTCGAACGCCTGCGCAAAATTCTGCCCCAGAAAATGCGAAGTCCCGGACTGCAGCGCTTTTCCGTCGCCCATCATGGCTTCTATCGAATATGTAACATCCGCCCCCGCAAACTTCTCCGCATCAGACTTCTTTCCGGCGATTACTGGAATGGCCGCGTCGCTTATCGCGAAGTCGGCGTAGATGTCCAGCATCTGCTTCGTTTCAATCTCCGCTTCTTCTCGCGCAGCGTGGGCCGTGTGACCTTCCTGCCAGTAAAATTCCAACGTGCGCAGAAAAAGTTTTGTCCGCAATTCCCAGCGCACCACGCTGTTCCACTGGTTCATTAAAACCGGCAAGTCACGATACGACTGGATCCACTTCGACCACATGTGCCCGATGATCGTTTCCGAAGTCGGCCGGATGACCAGCGGCTCAGCCAGTTTTTCGCCGCCGCCAATCGTCACCACTGCCAGTTCCGGCGAAAATCCCTCAACGTGGTGCTTCTCTTTATCAATGAAGCTGCGCGGAATCAGCAGCGGAAACGCCACGTTCTGGTGCCCAGTAGCTTTGAACCGCCGGTCCAGCGCCTGTTGCATGTTTTCCCACAACGCCCAACCATAGGGCCGCACGATCATGCAGCCCCGCACTGGTGCGTAGTCGGCGAGCTGTGCCTTTAAAACCAGTTGGTTGTACCACTCGGAAAAATCTTGTGCGCGTGTCGGGAGCTTTTCTTCAGCCATGCGGCGGTGTGAACCGTTCTCCTCGGTGCAATAAATACGTCCAGGTAAACTCAAAAGCGTAACGGACGCGTTCCAGCGTGTCAACGAATGGGAATACGAATGGAAGCACGTGCTCCCACAGTCTCCCTATCTGGGATTCACTCCATTAGCATTCTCCAATATTTCCGGGTCCAAAACCTGGTTGAAGTAACAGCTCTGCAATGTCGTCCATCTCCCAAAAACCTGCACACAAGTCCGTTTTTCCAAGTTGGTGAGCATCGGAACCGCCTGGAAGGACAGCACTTCCTCGCAATGGCCGGCACCGTCCTGTTTCGCGCCAATTCTCCGCTCGCGTGGCCAGTGAATTGCCATTCTAAAAGACAGTTTCAAGATTCTTGGGAATCGGCTGCCGGAAACCACCTTGGTGCGGCCAGAAGGATTCCCCATGAATGTCCGATTTGCGCGCAGCCTCTTGATCCTCGTGGCTCTGGTTGCTGGGCCCGCGGCTATGGCACAAGCGAACGTCCCTGACCCCGCACTGAACATCTCCTCGCTCCCTTTACCCACGAATCCACCGGATTCGGCGCCCGCATCTGCTGCCTCATCTCCCACCGCAAACTCTCTTCGGCCTGCACCGAAACCGCCGCCGCACGTTTCCCGTGTCAGGTTCGCGCTACTCAGTGCCTCAGTTTACGTCGCCGCTTTCGCCGATATGCACCAGACCTTGCAGGAACGAAAATGCTCCTGGTGGCGCGAGGCCGACCCTCTGGCCAGACCGTTTGTGCGGCTACCGGCGCCCGCTTACTACGCCAGTGGATTGATGATGGCCACAGGTCTCAACTGGCTGAGCTGGAAAATGGCCCACTCGCGCCGCTGGCACAAGGTTGCTCCAATCCCACAACTGCTAGCTGTTGGCGGCAACCTCAATGGCTTCCGCTCGAACGTCCACTAGTCGCATCCTTTAGACATAACGCGAAGCCCAACTGCCGGCCTCCTCACGGCCAGGCGCTTGCCTACACGGAAGCGAAAAGATTACTTGCGCGATGCGCTGCTGCGGGATCAACCTTCGGGCGGACTTAAAACGTGGTAAAACTTTTTGGATGGCTCAGCTGACCGAGACCGAACCTGACGTACCCACGAAAAGCCTCCCGCAGGAGCCGCGCCACGTGGCAGTGGAACCCGCTCATGGCTGGCGCGGGTATGTAAACGCGTTTCTCGCCGCGGAAATATCCTCTCTCACGCGCTATTACGATCGAGTCATCCAATGGCTCCCGCGCGAGGACGATAAAGGCGGCTTGCTCGCGGCAGTCGACGCTCCGCGAAAGGAAGCTGTCGGCAGAGACGAACCATTCCCCGATTTGACCCACGAGCACGATAAGCGCACCGCGATTCTTATCAACGGGACGTTCAATCACGACTTCGATATTCAAGCGCTCTTGCTGCAGCTAAAAGCAAAACTCGCGCGCACTTCTCGCCTCGTAGTTGTGCTTTACAACCCTTACCTGCGCTGGGCCTACTTCCTCACCAACCGCCTCGGCATCCGCAAGGGGGATCTCCCGAGCACATTTGTGACGCGCGTCGACCTCGAAAACATCTCCAAGGTCGCCGGCTTTGAGATCGTTCGTCAACGCCAGGCCGTCTACTGCCCTTGGAAAATGTTCGGACTCGGAACAGCCATCAACCGCATGATGCCCCTGGTTCCTTTGGCGCGATGGCTAAGTTTAACGTCGGTTGTAGTAATGCGCCCTCTGGTTCCCTCGTCGCAGCAAGGCGTGTCTTGCGTCATCCCCGCGCGCAACGAACGTGGCAATATCGAGAATGCATTGAAACGCTTTCCCGACCTGGGCCGCGAAGCTGAAATTATTTTTGTCGAAGGCCACTCCACTGACGGAACGTGGGAAGAGATTCTGCGCGTGTCGACGGTTTACCGCGACCAGTTTCGCATTCTCGCCGTGCAGCAGCCCGGCAAAGGAAAAGCGGACGCGGTGCGTCTCGGCTTCTCGCACGCGCGCGAAGACTTGCTCGTCATTCTTGACGCCGATCTCACCATGCCCCCGGAGATGCTCTCGCGCTTTGCGTATGCCTACGACCAGGGCCACGGCGATTTCATCAACGGATCGCGCCTCGTCTATCCCATGGAAGGTGCCGCCATGCGCTTTCTGAACCGCATGGGAAACATTTTCTTTGCGAAGATGTTGAGTGCCGTCTTGGACGTTCGCCTTGGCGATTCCCTTTGCGGCACGAAACTGGTCACGCGCCACGACTACGAGCGAATGGTCGCCTGGCGAAAAGATTTTGGCGAGTTCGATCCCTTCGGCGATTTTGAACTTCTCTTCCCCGCTGCCGAGTTAGGCCTCGAAATTGTTGATGTTCCCGTGCGCTATCTCGCTCGCACCTACGGCGAGACAAACATTCAGCGTTTCCGTCACGGCCTCCAACTGCTGAAAATGACGTGGATCGGCCTGATCCGCATCAAGATGGGAATCCGAAAGCAGAAGCGGCCTCGTCCGGAAGCGCCTCAAGGCACTAACTAGCTGAAGACTCTCCTCGAACAGAGCAGATCTACGTAGCCGGTACGCTCAACAGCGGCCTCGATCGCGCGATTGTCTGGCGCCAGCCTTGTAGCGGCACGCGTCAAAATGTGAATTTGATAGCCCGCGGAGCGAAAACAATCCAGCAGTAGAGACGGTTCGAAACCAAGTTCGCGCATTCCATCTGGCGCGTACTCGAAAGCGATAGCCATCTCCGGAAAAATCTCCAGCGTTTTTCGCATGCCTTCGCAAACCGCAAGCTCGTAGCCTTGTACATCAATCTTGATAAAAGAAATATTCCGCAAACTTCGCGCCGTGACAAAACTATCGACGCTGGTCACGGGCACCGTCACGGTTTTCTCACCGGCAGGCCGCATGCTCTTGAACTGCTCTGTCACTACGCGATGATCAGCCGAATGCTCTTCGTTGTGCCAAAACTCCAATGAGCCGTCCTCGCTGCCGACGGCCATGTTGAAGATTTCCACCGCATCTCCTAGCTTTTTGCGGCGGATGATTTCTCCAAGCGCTGCAAAGCTCGCGGCGTCGGGCTCGAATGCATAGACTTTTGCTGGCGGCTTTCGTCCTGCCGCAAAAACGCAAGCCGTGTAACCGATGTTCGCCCCGACATCAAGAATGTCGCCGTGGGTAAAGAGTTCAGGACTCCGCTTGGCAAGCGCCCAGAAAGGATCCTCGTACCATCGCTTGTAAAGAAAATAAGCAAAAAGGAAAAGCCTCTTGAACAGGGCAATCTCGAACATTCCCGCCGACCGTGCTACGTTGTAGACCCGCGTGAAAATATTCGAGGACGATTTATTGTTCATGCGCTAAGTGGCTTTCCGGCGATTTCATCTTGGACCATAAGCGTCGCCACCGGTCTAAGCGCTCTTTTCCAGTACGAGCAAAACGCGCAGAGCAGAAAGGCTGCGCCACAGCGGCGAAGTAATTCGTTCAAAGGTTGCGACCGCGGCGTACAAAAACTCCGGCAAAAGATTCATGGGCTTGAATCCACCGCTAAGCAGGTATGCGAAAAGACAAAACCGTTCGAGCATCACGAGCTTGAGTCCCGGCAACGCAGCCAGTGTTTCCGCTCGACGATTCTTATCGAAAAGCAGATACGGTATAGCCTGATTCCCGTCAAAGGCCATTTTTGCGGGAGCCCCGTTAGTTTGGTTGTCTCGCCACGGAGCTTCCGAGAGATCGCAACGCTCCTGGTGCAAAAAACGAAAAATAAAATAAGAAAACGGCGTGATCCAGGGCTCAATGAGAATTAGCCGCCCGCCCGGCACGAGAACACGCGAGACTTCGCCAAGAAAACTCATCGGCTTGGCAAGGTGGTGCAACATGTCCAAACCAAATACATTGGAAACGCTGCTCGCGCGAAAGGGAAGCTGCTGCGCATCAGCAATCGCATCCAGCCACGGGCACCAGATGAGGTCCGTCGAGATCGTATCTGGCGCAAACTGCTTGAAAAAACCCGGCCCGGCGCCTACTTCAATGGAAACACCACCAGGCCGCCGGGAGCCGAGCAATCTCGCAAAAAATTCCTCACCATAAATGCGCCGCAAAACGGGTTTCTGCTCCCAAACGCGGCGGTGCCGCAAAAGCTGCTCTTGAGCTTGCGTATCGATGGCCACTGTGCGTTTTTCGATTGTACTGAGTTCAACGAAGACGGCGCACGCAAAGCTCGCCGCATGGTTTCGACAGGTAACTAACGCTGTTGATCTCCCCTGCGCGCTCCCTCTCACTCTCACAAATTTTGATACGCTGATCTCACAGTGAATTCTGTTTCTCCATCTACCGAAGTTCAACCGGCCGAGTCCCTTTCGGCCACTGCGAGCGTCTCGCCGAGCGCGTCCAGCCTGGCGGCCTCGGGCGGTCCGCCTGACGCGCGGAACCCCCGCCTCGTCATAATTCTCGCACTCCTTCTCGCCGTCGGAACGGCCGCAGTCTACGCCCCCGCCATGCGCAATGGCTTTGTGAATGTCGACGATCCGGATTACGTCACGCGCAACCCCCACGTTCTCGGCGGATTAACCTGGCCAGATATCCGTTGGGCGCTCGGCTCTAGCTATCCCTCTTCAAACTGGCATCCGCTGACATGGATTTCTCACATGGCCGACGTACAAATCTACGGAAGAAATCCTGCCGGTCATCACCTCACCAGCGTCCTCTTGCACATTCTTGCCGTGGTCCTGCTTTTCTTTTTGATAGAAAGGGCAACGGGCCGCGCGCTTCGAGGCGCCGCCGTGACCGCGATTTTTGCCGTACAGCCTTTAAATGTCGAAGCGGTTGCCTGGGTCTCCGAACGCAAGTCCGTCCTTTGCGTTTTATTCTTTCTGCTGGCCATCGGAGCCTACGGCTGGTACGCAAAAAAGCCGGGCGTGGGGCGCTACCTGTGGGTCGTTTTATTTTTTGGCCTGGGAATTACGGCCAAAGTTATGGTGATTCCATTCCCCTTTGCGCTGCTGCTGCTGGACTACTGGCCTCTAGCACGCCTGCCGGGGACGGATGCGCAAGGAAAGCCCCAAGCCTTTTTTGCCGCCCTTCGCGCGCTGGTGATTGAGAAAATTCCTCTCTTCCTCATGGCCGCGGCGGGCGGAGCCGTAACTGTCTACGTGCATTCGCGCGAACACGCACTCACGGCGTCCATGCCGTTCGCTTGGCGTTTCAAAAACGCAATCTTTTCCTACGTCGCCTATCTCGCCAAAGCCATCTGGCCCGTTGGCCTCGCCCCCTACTATCCGCATCCCGAAAATACACTGGCGTGGACAACCGTCACTCTCGCCGGCCTCGCTTTGATTGCTATCACCGCCATCGTTTGGCGCTTCCGACAACGCAAATATCTGCTGATGGGCTGGCTCTGGTATCTCGGAACGATGCTGCCGATGATCGGCTTCATCCAAACAGGCCGCCAGGGGATGGCCGACCGCTTCATGCACATTCCGATGATGGGCTTGTTGTTCGCCGCCGTCTGGTTGCTTGCCGATCTCGCGGCAGAAAAGAATTGGCAAAAAGAAATTGCCATCGCGATTTTTCTGCTGGCTCTCGCGCCGTATGCCGCGGTAACGATCAAGCAGATCAGCTATTGGCACGACAGCTACACGCTCTTCGGCCACACGCTCGAAGTAACCAAAAACAACGGCTTCGCCGAAAACGATTTTGGAGTCGCGCTGATGGAGCGAGGCGAGCCGGACCTCGCCGCGCGACATTTCCTGGCGGCCGTGCACTTCAGCCCCGATCTGGCATCTCCACACTACAATCTCGCGGTCCTGCTGCAAAAGCACAATCAGCTGAAGGATGCGGAGCACGAATATCGCGTGGCGCTGGCCCTTTCCAGCGACCAGGCCGAAATCGTGCAGTCGCACAACAACCTGGGTGTTCTCTATCTCGGCGAAAGCAAGTATGACGCGGCGACACAGGAATTTAGCGAGGCGATTGCCATCGACTCGACGGAGCAAAACAGTTACATCGGCCGCGGCACCGCCGAGATGCAAACGATGAAGCTCGACGCGGCGATTGCCGATTTTGCCAGGGCCGCGCAACTTGCGCCGTCGCCGCTCGCTCTCTATTGGCTTGGCCGCGCGCTAGAAAGCAAAGGCGACACGCAACAGGCGGCGAAGGCATATGCTGCCGCGCTGCAATTGGCTCCAGCGATGACCGACGCGCGAACGCGCCTGGAAGCTCTACAGCCGCGAACTCCGTAATCAAAAGGAATTGTCCTTCGCTAGATGTAATCGAACAGTGCCATGAATCCGAAATCCATGTGCAACTGCTGGTGGCAGTGGAAGAGCGTCAGGCCCGGATTGTCCGCAATGAAATCTACTTCGGCCTCCTGATAGCCTCCGAGCATTAGTACGTCTTTTAGAATTCCCGCCGTAGGTTTCCCAGCAATGCTGGCAATTTCAAAACTGTGGCGATGCAGATGAACGGGATGAATATCGTCACTGGCGTTGTGCATTCGAATGCGGTAACGCTTACCTTGCATCAGATGAAATGAGGTGGGGGTCATTTCACCGGTCATCGGATACGAAACGCCGTTGATCGTCCAGCGACTAAACCCTTCTTCGGCCGCGTTTTCCTTCGCGAAGGTCATGTCCAACGTTTCATCCGGTACCGAAGCCGCCGCGCCGGGCTTCGCCAAACGCATATAGTTCCAGCGAAACGGCGGCGGAGCTATCCATTGCGCTTTCCCGGAACTTCCTGCGTACTCGACAACAATTCCCATTCCGTGCGGACGATCATCGTTGTCGAGATCGCCTAGAACCCACACGCCAGGATGATTCATCTCCACGATAGCGGAAATACGTTCGGCGGTGCCAAGCCAGAGCACCGGAACTTTTGTGGGATTAGGAACAGGATTTCCGTCGAGCGCCACGACCAGAAACGTGTGCCCCGGCAACGCGAGGCTGCGAATCTCCGTCGCGCTTCCATTCAGAATATGGAACAAGACGCGCTCGCCGCGCTTCACGCGAATCGGCTCGCCGTGACCCAGCATCTTCCCATTGATGGTGAAAGAGCGATAGCCCACCTCGTAGCCGTGGGGCATGCCTTTTGCCAGTGAAGCCTTCATCGCGGCCTCGCCGGTGTCGTGCAGCGACTTATCAGGAGCCGATGGGAAAAGAAAATCCTGAGCCATGTCGCCGCCGCGGCTAAAGGTCGGCTCAAACTCTTTGAGCGTGAGAAACACTTCGCGATCGTACTTGCCTGGATTTTCGCGCGGCTCGATGTAAACGGGTCCAACTTCGCCGCTATACTGTCCGGCGCTGAGATTGGCGCCAGCGCGATTGTGCGTGTGATAGAACCGCAGACCTGACGGTTTCGGCGTGAATTGGATGCGCCGCTTGCCATGCGCTGGAATGTAAGGCGTGCCTTCCTCCGCGGCGCCGTCGACATCCACTGGTACTTGTTGCCCATGCCAATGCAACTGTTCAGGAGTATCCGTCTCGTTGTAAATGTCGATGGTGACTTGTTGCCCTTCTTTGAAACGGAGTAGTGGCCCGGGAAATTGTCCGTTGTACGTCGTCGCGGAAATGATGCGTTTCGGCGCGATCTCGATCGGCGAATTCTTGATATGCAATGTGTAGTCGGCGGCGCCGGAATCCGTTTGCGCCAGGGCGGATCCGCTTCCACCCGCGGTGAATTCCGTTTGGGCCACGCCTCTCCTAAATGGCAGCAGCAGCCCTCCCGTCGCAAGACCTGCAGTCTTTAAGAATTGTCGGCGCGATTTCTTATGCCATTTCATGGTCTACTTCTCGTCTGACGCCGGAGCGTCTCTTTGTGTTTCGAATTCCGTGTTTTGTATTTCGTGTTTCAAAATTCACACGCCGCTATGGCAGCGCAAACGTGAAGAGCGCAGAGCCAGCGGCGACGGCCACGTACTGTTTGCCGTCAACAGCAAAAGACATTGGCGACGAATACACAGACGCCCCGCACTGAAAGTGCCACAGCGCTTTTCCACTGACTGCATCGAGCGCAATAAAATTCCCTTCCGCGTCGCCCGTGAAAACAAGGCCACCTGCCGTCGAAAGAACTCCGGACCAGGTAGGCGACGGATGTTTCCACTCCCATTTGATTTTTCCTGTATCAGGATCGATAGCGCGCAGCGCTCCCCAGAATGGAGCCGTATCGTCGTTCGGAAAATACGCGCTCCCATAATACGCGTGGCCCTCTTCGTAGGGTTGCGGCGCAGTGCTGAAAATGTCGCACTGCTCGCGGGCTGTCACATAAAACAGTTTCGTTTGCGGGTCGTACGTCGGCGACATCCAATTCGTCGCGCCCGCAGCACCGGGGCAAACACGATTCCCTTCCGGGGTAGGCGATGCCTCTTTCAGAGAAATCGGACGCCCTTCCGCATCCTTCGAATTGCTCCAGGTCGTCTTGGCGTAAGGATTCGAGAAAACGAGTTTTCCCGTCGAGCGGTCGATCACATAAAAGTAGCCGTTGCGATTGGCCTGCGCGATGAGATGTTTCTCGCCTTGATCGATCATCACCGGCACTTGCGTCGCATCCCAATCGTGTTCGTCGTGCTTCGTAAATTGAAAATACCATTTGAGCTTGCCAGTGTCCGGATCGAGCGCGAGCAACGAATTGCTGTAAAGATTGTCGCCGGCGCGGCCCTCTCCGCGATTGCTGGGGGAAGGATTGCCTGTCGTCCAGAACGTTGTGTTCGTCGCGGGATCGTAGGAACCGGTGATCCACGCGGGCGCTCCGCCGATTTTCCAGGAGTCGCCTTCCCAGGTTTCGTGGCCCGGTTCACCGGGCCCGGGAACCGTATAAAAACGCCACTTGCGTTCGCCCGTTGCCGCGTCGTAAGCGTCGATGAAACCCCGTATGCCATATTCGCCGCCAGAGACGCCCACAATCACGACATTTTTGACAGCCAGCGGCGCGAGCGTAATGCTGTAGCCTCTGCGATAGTCAAACGCGGTCGCGTCCCAAATCACATTCCCCGTTTTCGAGTCGAGCGCCACGACATGCGTATCGAGCGTTCCGAAAAACACTTTGTCCCCAAGAATCGCCAAGCCCCGGTTCACGCGTCCGCAGCACGGCCGAATGTCCGCAGGAAGCGCGCGCTGGTACTGCCAAATCGGTCGTCCGGATTTGGCATCGAGCGCAAACGCGCGGTCATCCTGGCCAGTGGCGTAGAGAATTCCGTCAACAACGAGCGGCGTAGTTTCAAATTTTCCGCCCGCCATCGTTTGGTAAGCCCACTTCGGAACCAGCGCGCTCGCATTCGATGTGTTGATTTGCTCCAGCGTGCTGAAGCGGCGCCCCGCGTAGTCGCCCGAATACATCAGCCAATTTTGCGGCTCCTTTGCGGAATCAAGCAGACGTTGCGGCGAGACCTGCGCCCGCGCGTTTGCAGCTAGGAGCGTCACGGTTAACAAAGTCAGCGGCGCAACGATTCGCGAGCATCGCTTGAATATTGTCTTCATTGCGCACCCACGCTGAGCAAAAAAGCGATGATGTCCTGCAGATACTTGTCGCTCAAAAGCTTTTGGTCGTACGCAGGCATCAGCGATTCCCGAGATTTCTCATAAGAGCGCAGTTTGTCTTTTTCAAAGACGTGCACCTGCTCCCGCAGATCCATCATCTGCAAAGTGAAATGATCTTCGTTCAAAACTACGCCGACGAGCTTGTGCCCGTCCGCCGTTTCCACTCTCACGGTTTCATATTCCTGCGAGAATTCTTTCATCGCTTCAGAAATTCCCTGCGCGAGCCGACGGCTCGGGTTTCGCACGGAATCCACCAGATAATCCGCAGCGCGGGCAGAACCGGTCGCGGTGAGGTCTGGGCCCAGCAGGCCTCCCTTCCCTTCCACCATGTGGCAGGTATAGCAAGCCGCGTCGCCGAAGAAGAGCGCCTTGCCGTGTGCCGCATCTCCCAGCGGCTGCGCTGGCGCTTTCACCTGCACGCTTCGAATGTAGACGATGACCTGCCAAATTTCCGTTTCGGTCATGCCGACGCCCTGCTGCGTCGCGCCATTCGGCGGCATCGCCGTCCCCGGAACTCCTTCGTTGATCGTGCGAAACAAATCTGCGTCGGAGTTTCCGTGGCGTTTTTGTGCGCGCGTCAAATCCGGCCCGCGGCCGCCGCCGCGCGCCCCCAGTCCGTGGCAAAACGCGCAGTTGGATCGAAATTGGAATTCACCCAGTTTTGCGGCCTTCGGATCGCTGGCTAGCGGATTCTGATCTTGGGCGAATAGTTTCGGCACGAGCGATCCGCACCACACGGTGGCAATGACTGAGAGCGCGAAACAGAAATGCGCGACGCCTTTAACCTCTCTTCGCCACCCCATTTTTTTCTCGTTGCCGTTCGGTTTGTTCAGGACAGGCATGCGGGTGAGCCTCCCGGGGATCCACTGGAATCGCGGCCACTATACCATTCCCTGCGCGCCCGTTGTGCGAACGCTGGGCAACACAGGAATCGGCAATCCCGCTCGGTTGAGCAAAGCGGAGAAGCGCGGATCAAAGCGATAGGCATCCCATTTCGGATCGACCGGAAGAAAAATCAGGTGTACATCGTGAACATCGAAAGAGCGATCCAGCCACTCGAAGACATCATCCGCTTCGCCCAATCCCGCGTGGACCAGTGCCATCGCGTACGGTGGAACGTAGCGCTCGCGGGCGACCGCCACCAGTGTGCGGAGAACTTCGCGGGCTTCCGCGGCACGCTCCATCTTCGCAAAAATATAACCGCGCAGCGCAACCACCTTGCTGTTGCCGCCGGAGAATCGGCCCGCGCCGGCGAGGGCTTCCAGAGCCTGCTCATTTTCGCCAATTTGCTCGAGCGCCTGCGCAAGCTGCATGTGTCCAACCCAGAACTCGGGATCGACTACGATAGCTTGCCGCGCGAATTGCACCGCTTCCAAATATTCACGCCCGGAAAACGCAACTTGTGACGACAGCGCCTGATGCACGGCCAGAAGGGGATCCAGTTCGCGCGCGCGCCGAATCGCCGGACGAGCCTCTTCCGCCCTGCCCATGTGCGACAGAAGTATGCCGATCATGCGATGCGGCAGCGGATAACTGGGGTCGAGCGAAATCGCATGGCGGAACGCGGCTTCGGCGCCCTTCCAATCCCATTCCAGCCAGAACTTCAGAAACCCCAGCGTCGTTTGCACTTCGGCAAGTTCTGGTTCCGCTTTGATCGCGTTAGCCGCGGCTTCTTTCGCGCGGGGCCAAACCATCTGTGGCGGCGCATCGCCGTTGATGGGCCCGGCGCAGTAGGAATCCGCGAGGCCGCACCACGCCAGCGCATAATTCGGGTCCAACTCCGCGGCGCGGCCGAAATATTCGATAGCGCGCCTTGTCGCCGGAGGCGTCAGCTGGTTCCAGAAGTGACGTCCCCGCAGATAGAGATCGTAGGCTTCGGCGTTGCGGGAGTGGCGCCGTGCCAGTGCGCTCAACCGGTCGGGGGAAAGGTGCACGTGAACTTGTTCGGCGATAGCCGCGCTCAGTTCGCGCTGGAACGCCAGCATGCTGCTCGGCTCGCTGTCGTAAGAGGCCGACCAGATCTGCACCTGGTCGCTGACACGAATCAGTTTTGACGTAATCCGCAGGCGGCCGCCTTCGGCTCGAATCGAACCCTCGATGAGATACGCGGCGGCCAGATCTCGCCCGATTTCAGCAACGGATTTCGTCGTGCGCTTGTAAGCCATCACGGACGTACGGCCGATCACGCCGAGATGCCCGGGATCGATCTGGCCAAGCGTCGAGATGGTTTCTTCGGTGAGACCGTCGGCGAGGTATTCGCGTTCAGGATCGGCGCTGAGATTCTCAAAGGGCAAAACTGCCACTGTGACGCGCGAGGGAATTTCCGCCGCCACCGCTTCGGTTTCGACGGGAGCGATGAAGCGATAGCCTTTGCCTGGAATGGTCGCGATGAAGCGGTTCTCGCCGCGGGTTTCTCCCAGCACGCGCCGCAACGCGGAAATGTTCTGGTTTAGATTGTTCTCTTCGACCACGGTATCGGGCCAGATGGCCCGCATGAGGTCGTCCTTTTCCACGACCTTTCCCCTGTTCTCGACTAAATAGAGCAGCGTGTCAAAAACCTTCGGAGTGAGCAAAACGGGCTCGCCCTTGCGGAGCAGGACGCGCTTGCCGGCGTCCACGCGAAAGTCGCCGAACTCGAAGATGTGGGGTGGCAAGGCGCTCATTCGTTCGCTGCGGCGAGTTCAGAAAATTTCAGAAAGCTTCAGGGGCATTCTAAAGACTTTCCTCGCGCGTGGGAACGAGTATATGTGCAGCCCGCTCCAGTCAGAAACCAAAGAGCGGCGCAAAACGAGGAGAACACTCATGAAATCAACGTATTGGAAAGCTTTGGCAGTACTCGCGGTGGGAGCAGCCATGTTCCTGACCGTGAAGCGCGGAGCTGCGGCTCACTCGGACGATTGGGACCGCGACGGGCAGACCCTTAAGGGCACTTGGGTGGTCACGGTAACCCAGCAGGCGTGTCCCAGCGGGCCGGCGATTGCACCTCCGTTTAAGTCCTTGCTCACGTTCAACGCAGGCGGAACGATGACCGAGACCACCGACAACCCGATGTTTTTCCCGGCGTTCCGCGGCCCCGGTCATGGCGTGTGGGAGCATACAGGGCGTCATACGTACAGCGCGGATTCGATCGCGTTTGTGACGGTTAACGGCGCGCTAGCGAAGACGCAGAACATCCGCCAAACAATTGTGATCGGTGACGACCCCAATCAGTTCACGACTACCGAAGCCTCCGTCCAATTCTTCGACCCCGCCGGCAATCTCCTCGTAAGTGGCTGCGCAGCAGCCACTGGCCAGCGGTTCGAGTAAGGGACGGTAGGGCGTGAGTCCTTCGGGAGCAGGCCGGGGCCGGAGAATGGGTGTCAGTGCAAGCTCGTAAACGAGCAGCCCTTCCCCGCATCCGTCGGGCTCACGCCGTTGTGCTCGGTCTGCAAGAACCCACGAACATAATTACTTGGCGAGGAGACAATATCTGCGTTGCACCCAAAGCAAAACCTTTTGTCTGTTGCAAGCGCCTCTTGCGAATAGAAGGCTCTAGCACTTTAGGGGCGCGGCTTTTTCAGGGCTTCCGCGATGCCTGCTTCGGCAAGGGGGGACATTAGTGCGTAACCGGCCTTGTTGGGATGCACGCCATCGGGGCTCAACTCCGCCTTGAGACCGCCTTCGTCGTTGACCATGCTGGTGTAGTAGTCCACATAAACGATGCCATTCTTCGCAGCGTAGTCTTTCATCCACGCGTTAAGCACCTTGATCTTGGGTGCGGGCTCAAGTCCCTTGTGCCAATGAAAGTCGCTCGCCGGCAGCACCGAGCACAAGACAACGCGAATTCCGTTCGCCCGGGCAATATCGCTCATGGACGCGATGTTATTCCCGATTTCCTCCGGGGTTTCCTTGCCGGTATTTTCGGCGATGTCGTTTGTACCCGCGAGCAAGACCACCACTTGCGGTTTCAAGAGAATCACATCCTGCCGAAAACGGACCAGCATCTGCGGCGTTGTTTGCCCGGAGATGCCGCGATTGATATACGGCTTGCCCGGAAAAAACTCGCCGCGATCGGGAGTCGCGGCCGTCGCCTTCATTCCCCAGCCTTCGGTGATGGAATCTCCCATGAACACAACGCGCGTTTCCCCCGGGCCCGGAGGCGGCACCAACTTATCGGCATCGCGGAACTTCGCGAGAAAAGGCCAGTCATTGAACGTACGCACCAGTTGCGATTTCTGGTAAGGCGTCAACTCGTCGGCGGCTGGAGCGGGTTCCGCCGGCTTCGGATTTTGCGCGGAAGTTTGTTGTGGCGTGCCTTGGGAAAAAGCCGGCTCGGTGCAAATAAGAAATGCCAGACTCAGTAAGAAACCACACAAGATACAAAAGGACTTCCGTTTTCTGTCCACCAAAAACCTCCCTCTAACGCAGCGGAGGCGATTCTACCGTAAGGCTCACGTGTAAAAGGAACCTTTTGACCAAGAGGGACGCTTCGCAGAAATCGTGGGGCGCGGTAAGATGGTGATCCTTTGAAGCGTGACCACCGAGCTGGTCTCAATGGAATTTAGGCCGATAGGACAAATCAAATGACTACCGAAGCGAACGAACGGATGCAGAGGCCGCTGGAGGCGGTGGACCCGGCGATTGCGGAATTGTTGCAAGAAGAGGCGCAGAGGCAAGCGACCGGGCTGGAGTTGATTCCATCGGAGAACCTCGTCTCCGAGGCGGTGCTGGAGGCGATGGGATCGATCTTCACGAACAAATATGCGGAGGGGTATCCAGGGAAACGGTATTACGGCGGGTGCGAGTACGCGGACAAAGTAGAGCAACTGGCAATTGACCGGGCAAAGGAATTGTTTGGCGCGGAGCACGCCAACGTGCAAGCGCATTCGGGGACTTCGGCGAACGTGGCGGTGTACATGTCCACGTTGCAGAAGGATGACGTGGTGCTCGGGATGAATCTATCTCATGGCGGGCATTTGACGCATGGACATCCATTGAATTTTTCGGGGCGGATGTACAAGTTCATTGCGTACGGAGTGAAGAAAGAGGACGAGCGAATCGATTACGACGAAATCGAGAAGCTCGCGCTGGAACACAAGCCGAAGATGATTGTGGCGGGCGCGAGCGCCTATTCGAGGATTATCGATTTCGAGCGGATCGCGAAGGCGGCGAAGTCCGTTGGGGCTCTGTTTTTCGTGGATATGGCGCACATTGCCGGACTGGTGGCGGCGGGAGTGCATCCCAGCCCTGTGCCGCATGCGGACATCGTTTCTACGACGACGCACAAGACTTTGCGGGGGCCGCGCGGCGGATTGGTGCTGAGTAAAGCGGCGTTTGCGAAAGAGTTGGATAAACTGACGTTTCCGGGAACGCAGGGCGGGCCGCTGGTTCATACGATTGCGGCGAAAGCCGTCTGCTTGAAGGAAGCGAAGGAGCCAAGCTTCAAGGAGTATCAGAAACAGGTGGTTGCCAACGCGAAGGCTTTGGCGGCGGCGATTGCAAAACGCGGGTTCCGGATTGTGACGGGCGGGACGGACAATCACGTGTTTTTGATCGAAGTGCATTCGCGCGGAATAACCGGAAGCGACGCGGAGAAGGCGCTGGACCGCGCGGGAATTACTGTGAACAAGAATTCGATACCGTTCGATCCCTTGCCCCCGATGAAGGGCGGCGGGATACGGCTGGGCAGCCCGTCCGTAACGACGCGTGGGATGCGCGAAGCGGAGATGGAGCAGATCGGCGGGTGGATTGGGGAGATTCTCTCGAATCTTGGGAACGCGGAAATTGAACAGAGGGTACGGAAGCAGGTGGCAGAATTTGCGGGGCGCTTCCCGATTTATGAATCGCGTGTACGCGGGACCTCTCGCCCGGAACACGCGCGGGTGTGAATCCCGGATGAAGCAAGGAATCATTGAAGCAACGTTGCAATTTGAGAAGTGGCTGGGCGGGCAGCTTCCCATCATCCACCAGGATCTGCGGCTTAAACATAAATTCATGGCGGAGGCCGCGTTTCCGTTTTTCCGTGCGACGTTTTACCGGTGGCTGCAGCTATGGCCGGAAGTATCTCCCGAGTTGGCAAAGGCTCCCAAAGTTCTGGCCGTTGGCGATTTGCATATCGAGAATTTTGGGACGTGGAGAGATTTGGAAGGGCGGTTGATTTGGGGCGTAAATGATTTGGACGAAGTGTTCCCCTCGTCGTATGCAATTGATTTGGTGCGGCTGACGACGAGCGCCTATATGGCCATTCTTGGAGAGCACCTCTGCATTCCCCGGCGGGAAGCTGCGGAAGCGATTGAGGAAGGCTACCGCGATGGCCTTTCCGCAGGCGGCAAGGCGTTCATTCTCGCGGAGGATCACCAGTGGCTGCGGCTAATTGCCTTGAGCAAGCTGCGCGACCCGGTGCGCTTTTGGGACAAGTTGACGCATTTGCCTCCGTTTACGGCGAAGCCGCCCGAAGAAGTGCGGGATCTGCTTGAGGAGTCGCTGCCGCCGAAGAGCAAATACCAATTGAAGAAACGCATCGCTGGGCTGGGAAGTTTGGGACACCCGCGGATCCTGGCGCTTTCATCGGCTGGTGGCGCTTTCATAGCCCGGGAAGCGAAGGCGATTCGGCCATCGGCGTGGGTTTGGCATAAGAAGGGTGCCAAGACCGCGATTTACGGAGCAACGCTTGCTAGCCGCTGTTTGCGGGTGCAGGACCCGTTCGTCCGTTTTCACGACCGCTGGTTGGTGCGGCGTCTGGCGCCGGATTGTTCGCGGATCGAACTGGTTTCGTTGACGGCGGAACGCGATGAGGCAAGGCTGCTCTATGCGATGGGATGGGAGACAGCGAACATGCACTTTGGCTCGCCTATGGCGATTCCGCTGATTAAGCGCCATCTGGCAAGGCAGAAGAGCAGGTGGCTGCACAAAGCGGCCAAAGACATGGGCGAAGCGACCATGGAGGATTGGGGATACTGGCGCAAGGGGTGGAAGAAACTGACGAAATAGAGGGGAGCGGAAGAGTCATTACGCAAAGACGGGAAGCTGGCTGAGCCAGAGAACCCGACACGTCAAAAAGGGCCTGTTTTAGCGATAATTCGCATACTGTCCCTGGCATAGCTAAGCTTACCTCAGTGCGGCTGACCCAAGACTGTCCCACGGGTCAGTAGATTCCCGGGAAAAGTGCGCGTAGGTTCAAGAAGGACTGGGATGGGAACCGTAAACGCGCTTCCGCTCTTCGCTAAACCAAACACCAACTGGGTGAATGCAACATCTTTATGGGTGACCTCCACGAGGTCGATTGAGGCAACCCAGCCAACCCGGCACCCGGGCTGGATGTGTCCTTCGCTTGCGGCGCGCTACGTGTTTCTTGCTTCCCGGGGAGTCCTAATCCTTGCCCAGCCTGAGGCGGCTGGGGGAAATGAGGTCGGGAAATGATGGACACGGAAGCATTCCGCGAATTCAAAACCGGGTTAACGCTACTGCGAGACAATTACGCGAACAAGGCGCTGCCACATATGAAGAAGGCAGTGGACCTGGATAGAAACAATCCGTATTACATGTCGTATCTGGGAGTCGTGCTGGCGCGTTCGGAACAAAAATGGGGCGAGGCGGAACGGCTGTGCGATACGGCCGTGCGCATGAAGAGGAACCAGGCGCAGCTTTATTTGAATCTGGCGGAAGTGTACGCGACGGCGGGACGGCGGGATGAGGCGGTAGAAGCGCTGCAATCCGGGTTGAAGTTCGCGAGGAGAGACGTGCGTTTGACGATCGCGATGAACCGGCTCGCTGAGCGGCGGCCGCCGGTGCTGACCTTTTTGCCGCGTCAGAATCCCATCAACCGGCAATTGGGCATGTTGCGGCATAAGACGCTGCGGATGTTTGGACAGGATTAAGTTCGAGTTTTCTCCACCCCCCAATAACGAAAAGAGCGGATGGCTAAACGCCATCCGCTCTTTTTGTTTTTAAGTTGAATGTCTGCGTGCAAGACGCAGGGCTACCAGGGTGAGTTGGAAAAGCCCTGGACGGCGGACTGCTGCACGCCCATTTCCATGAGGATTTTCAGGCCGATACCGAACATGCCCGTGGAAAGTGGGTCGCGCCGCACAACTTCCGCAAGGTATTCGCGGTTGAGCGACATCGGGGCCTGGGAATAGGGCAAAGTCAGGAACAGGCGCATGCCGATTTCATAGCCTGGCTCGCTGGTCTGGAAATAAACGCCAGAGCGGGAAACGCTGAGAGTTCCGCGCATGTCGTCGAAATGATCCTTCTCCGGATCGGAAGGGCGAATGCGCATGAGCTGGGTGATTTTGCAGCGGCGACTGCCGCGGCGTTCTGTGGTAGCTGCTTTTTTTTGGGTAGTGCCACCTGCGGGGAGTGTCTTTCCCATGATGCCTTGCTGGGTCTCCATGAATGCCTTAGCCTCTCGCTGAGGGGACGGTTCTAAAGAGAGTGTGAGGCTTGCGCCAAACAAAACCTATAGAGGAAACGTACCGGGCAACGAGTAGGACGCTTCGAGAGGATGATAGTACGGAAGTACTGAGAAAGGAAGAGAGGGGAGAAGAGAATTTCAGGTAAACAGAAGTATAAGAAGGAATTATTGGATGAGTTCCGAAGTGAAGTGGAACGCAGGGATTAGTACCGATGTGGGACTAGGGAGTAAAACAGTCCCTACGAAGTACGGCCCTAAGAGATAGGCAACATGGGAGATAGACAGGAGCTAAGAGAGGAGGAGAAAAAACAGCGCGGCTGCGGAATTGCACAAATGGTGCGCCAACCGAGATAGGGGATTCGCCGATGCCGGGGAGTTCTCGGAGGGCAAAAGAGACTGCCGGAGGAAAATTCACCATGAATACAGCAGCGCGCCGGAGTATTTATGTCACGAGCGCAGGCCAACAACAAGACGGGGGGAGAGGCGAGCGTCGAGGGCAGCTGCCAAGCGCGGAAGATGCGCCACGAGCCAAAGCGAGCGAGGGAGTGGCACATAAAGCGCGCGTGTATATAGCGGCCGAGAACCGGCTGTTACGGGAGGCGCTTTCGCGGATGCTATTGAGGAGAGGGGACATTGATGTGGTGGGGATGAACAGTGCGGGGCCGTTTCGCGCAGAGGGCCTGAGCGGGGAAAAGGCGGATATTTTACTGCTGACATCTCGAGGAAGCCTGGCGAAGGACATCTACGAGATCCGGCAGGTAAGATTGATGGCGCCAACAGTGAGGATTTTGCTGGTGGGAATGACGGAAGACGAGACGGAGTTTTTACAGTACGTGCGAGCGGGAATCCGAGGGTATTTGCCGCGGAACGCATCGGCGGAGGATGTGCTGGAAGCGATGCAGGCGATCCATGCGGGCGAGGCGGTATGCCCGGGGACGCTGTGCGCGTCGTTGTTCCGGTTTTTTGAGCGAGAAGCAACGTCGGTGCACTCGGCGAGCATTCACCCGAGGCTTGGCTTGACGCGCAGGGAGCAACAAATTGTTCCGCTAATTGCCCAAGGGATGACGAACAAAGAAATTGCGAACCAATTCTGCCTGTCGGAGCAGACAGTAAAGAATCATCTTTACCGGATGAAGCACAAGGTCGGCGCGGGCGACCGGTTCGGGATTGTGCATCTTTGCCGCACGGAGGGATTCCTGGTTTAGCGAAATATCCTCAGAAAGACTCCGACTGTCAGGAACAAGAGTTCGTCCGCGCTCCGCGGATTTTCTGCAGTGATTCCCCGTTCGATTTTCACCAATAGGTGACATCTTTCCGTAGTTTATGCGATTCTTTGTCCTCACTGGGAGGCAAAGGCGGCCACGATGTTGAAAAAATTCAAGGATTTAAGCGAAAAAGAGATCCTGGCAATCGCCATCGCGGCAGAAGAAGAGGATGGGCGAATTTACGGAGAGTTTGCCGACGCGTTGCGGGAGGACTTTCCTTCCACGGCGGAGATGTTCGAAGCGATGCGCGAGGAGGAAGTAGGACACAGGGACAGACTGTTTGCGATGTTCAAGCAGCGATTTGGCGACCACATACCGCTGATCCGGCGGGAAAACGTGAAGGGATTTTTGCAGAGGAGACCGGTGTGGCTGGTCCGGCCGTTGGGCGTGAAGACCGCACGAAAGCAAGCGGAATTGATGGAGATGGAAGCGGCGCGGTTCTACGCGCGCGCGGCGAGCCGGACGACCGATGTGTCGACGCGCGAATTGCTGAACAAGCTTGGGGATGAAGAGAGAAAACACGAGAAGACGGCAGGAGAGCTGGAAGAAAAGCACTTAACGGCGAGCGCGAAAGCTCAAGAAGACGAATCGCACCGGAAATTGTTTCTGTTGCAGGTCGTGCAGCCGGGGCTGGCCGGGCTGATGGACGGGTCGGTATCCACGCTCGCGCCCATTTTTGCGGCGGCCTTCGCTTCGCATAAAAGCTGGGAGGCGTTTTTGGTGGGGCTTGCGGCTTCGATCGGGGCGGGCATCTCGATGGCGTTTTCGGAAGGGCTCTCGGATGACGGATCGCTGACAGGCCGAGGCTCGCCCTGGCTGCGCGGGCTGGTGACGGGGTTGATGACCACCGCGGGCGGAATCGGGCACACACTTCCCTTCCTTATTTCCAGTTTTCATGTGGCCACACTGGTGGCCGTGATCGTCGTGGCAGTGGAGCTTTTGGTGATCAGTTATATCCGGCATCGATACATGGATACGCCGTTCTTGCAGGCGGCGTTTCAGGTAATTGTGGGCGGGGTGCTGGTGTTTATTACGGGGTGGTTGATCGGTAGTGCCTAGGGATCGGGCGGCGCCAGCAGCGGCTCTAAAGCACAAAAAATTGGTTTAGTTGGTACTGCGGCCGGAACTCGCTGGGGATTAGTCCGCCTGAGCGGCAGCGGGAGCAGGGGCGTGGCCATGCTTGCGAACGCCCTGGAGCCAGGACTGCAGGCGATCCATATAGATGTAAACGATCGGCGTGGTAAAAAGAGTGAGCATCTGGCTCACGATGAGGCCGCCGATGATGGTGATGCCAAGCGGGCGCCGAAGCTCAGAGCCGACGCCGCTGCCGAGCGCGAGGGGCAAAGCGCCGAAAAGCGCGGCCATGGTAGTCATCAGGATGGGACGGAAGCGCAGCAAGCACGCCTTATAAATTGCGTCGAGTGGCGAGATTTTTTCTTCGCGCTCCACCTGCACCGCAAAATCAATCATGAGAATGGCATTTTTCTTGACGATGCCGATCAAAAGGATGATGCCGATGAGCGCAATCATGTTTAGGTCAGAGCCAGCGACCTTGATGGCAAGGATGGCGCCGATACCGGCCGAGGGAATCGTGGAGAGAATGGTAATGGGGTGGATGAAGCTTTCGTACAGAATGCCCAGAACAATGTAGACCGCGATGAGTGCGGTGATGACCAGGATGAGTTGCGAGGCGCGTGAATCCTGAAAGGCCTGTGCGGTGCCCTGAAATGTGGCGTGCACAGTCGGAGGCATGCCGATTTCGCGGGTTGCTTCCTGGATGTGTTGAACGGCAGGGCCGAGAGACGCATTGGGAGCGAGATTGAACGACAGAGTGATAGCCGGAAAGATTCCCTGGTGGTTGACGGATAAAGCCGTGTTGGAGGGCTCGTAGTGCGCGAAGGCACTCAGCGGAACCAATTTGCCGCCGGTGGCCGGCACGTAGATGGACTTGAGCGCTTCGGGACTCTGCTGCGCACTGGGCATAACTTCCAAAATGACGTGGTACTGATTGAGGCCTTTGTAAATGTTGGAGACCTGGCGCTGGCCGAAGGCATCGCCAAGGGTGTTGTCTATGCTCACCATGGAGACACCGAGGCGGGATGCCGTGTCGCGATCAATGACGATGGAACTTTGGAGGCCGTGCATCTGCTGGTCGGAATTGACATCGCGTAATTCAGGAATCTTCGCGAGCCTCTGCTGAAGAATGGGAGACCAATGCGTCAAGTCCGTGAGGTTGTCGGCTTGCAGGGTGTACTGATATTGCGCGGCGGCGAAGCGGCCGCCGACAGAAAGATCCTGGGTCGCCTGGAGAAAAAGCGCAGCTCCCGGAACCTTTGAGGTTGCCTTCCGTATCCGCGCGATAACCTCGTCGATACTAATTTTCCGTTCGCTGAGAGGCTTGAGCTGGCCGAACATGCGCGCCGTGCTGCCCCCACTGCCGCCACCGCCGGCGAAGCACGTCAAAGTATCAATCGCGGGATCCTTCAGCACAATGTCCGCGAAAACGCGCATCTTTTGCGACATCGCCGTGAAGGAGAGATCCTGGTCTCCCTGAATGCTTCCGCTGAAGCGGCCGGTATCCTGCTGCGGGAAAAAGCCGGAATTCACGTGGAAAAACAGGTAAGCGCAAACCACCCCCGTCATGAAAGTCATCCCAAGGATGAGCAATTGACGGCGCAAAACCCACCTGAGCGAAACATCGTAGAGATGGAGAAGCCAGTTAAAAGCACCCTCAAAGAAATTGTAAATAAAATTGTGGCGTCCCGATTCGTGTTTAAGGAAACGCGCGCACATCATCGGGGTCGTGGTGAGGGAGATGAAGAGAGAGACGGTGATCGCGACACTGAGAACCACCGCGAACTCGCGGAACAGGCGGCCGACAATGCCCGGCATCAACAGAATGGGTATGAATACGGCGACCAGGGAAGTGCTCATGGAGAGCACGGTGAACCCGATTTCGCTGGAGCCTTTGAGTGCCGCCGCAAAAGGCTTCATGCCGTTCTCGATATGCCGGGTGATGTTTTCGATGACGACGATGGCATCGTCGACCACGAAGCCTGTGCAGATGGTGAGCGCCATCAGGGAGAGATTGTCCAGGCTGTAGTTGCACAGATACATGACTCCGAACGTCCCGATGAGCGACAGAGGAACGGCGACGCTAGGAATAATCGTGGCCCAAGTGCTTCGGAGGAAAGCAAACACCACGAGAATCACCAGGATGATAGAAACCAGCAGGGAGATTTCTACGTCGTGTACCGAAGCACGAATCGTGGTGGTGCGATCCACGGCGACGCTCAGATGCAGAGAAGGCGAGATCGAGGCACGCAGCACCGGCAGAAGAGCCATGATGCGGTCGACGGTCTCAATCATGTTCGCCGCGGGCTGACGCGAAACAGCCAGCAGCACCGCGCGATGCCCACCCGAAAGACCCAGGTTCCGAATGTCCGCGGTTGAGTCCACGACTTCCGCGACATCGCGTAGGCGCACGGGGGCCCCGGTATGCCCGCCGATGATGAGTGACCCGTACTCGCTGGCCTTGAAGAGCTGATCAGTGTCGGCGACGGACCAAGATTTCTGCCCGTCAGAAAACGAGCCCTTGGCAAGATCGGCGTTAGCCGATTGCAGCGCCGCACGAACGGTCTCGAGACTGATGCCGTAGCTGTTGAGCTGATATGGATTGGCTTCCACACGGACGGCGGGGCTGGAGCTCCCCCAGACTTGTACTTGTCCTACTCCCTGGACCTGCGCGAGCTTCTGCGAAAGGATCGAATCGGCAGCATCGTAAATTTCGGCAGGCGGAATATTCGTCGATGTGAGCGCAAGAATCAGAATGGGAGCGTCGGCGGGATTGACTTTGCGATAGTTGGGCTGGCTCGGGATATCGGCGGGAAGCTGACTTCGAGCGGCGTTGATGGAGGCCTGAACATCGCGAGCCGCGGCATTGATATCGCGATTGAGATCGAACTGCAGAGTGATGTTAGTCGAGCCGAGGCCGCTCGAGGACGTCATCTGAGTTACGCCGGCGATGCGGCCGAATTGCCGCTCGAGAGGCGTCGCCACCGCCGAAGCCATGGTCTCGGGGCTTGCTCCAGGCAGATTCGCGCCGACATTGATCGTTGGGAAGTCGACTTGCGGCAGGGGCGAGACAGGGAGAAACCGGAAGGCCACAACGCCAGAGAGCCCAATAGCAATGGTGATCAGTGTCGTTGCGACGGACCTGCGGATAAAGGGCGCCGAGAAATTTGCGGACATCATGGCTTAGTCACCGTGAGCGGGCTCCTCGATAGGATTGCCGATTTGTATTTCGAACCGGTGGGAGAGCCAATCGAAAGCCAGATAGACAACGGGAGTGGTGTAGAGCGTCAGAAGTTGGCTAAGGATAAGTCCGCCAACGATAGTGATGCCGAGAGGACGGCGCAACTCCGAGCCTACACCGCTGCCAATGGCTAGCGGCAAAGCGCCGAGAAGCGCTGCCATGGTGGTCATCATGATGGGACGGAAACGGAGGAGGCACGCTTCGTAAATGGCGTCGAGCGGAGCCTTCCCTTCCTTGCGTTCTGCTTCGAGAGCAAAGTCGATCATCATGATGGCGTTTTTCTTGACGATGCCTATGAGAAGAATGATGCCGATGAGCGCAATGACGCTGAACTCCATGTGAAAGAGAAGGAGAGCAAGGATAGCGCCGACGCCAGCCGAAGGAAGTGTCGAGAGAATGGTGACGGGGTGAATGTAGCTCTCATACAGAACACCAAGAACGATGTAAACAGTGACGAGGGCGGCCAGAATGAGAATCGGCTCGTTGGCCAGGGAGTTAAGAAAGGCGGCGGCTGTGCCTTGAAATGTCGCTTGGATGCTGGGAGGCATGTTCAGCTCGGCTTTCGCCGTATTGATGGCGTTGACGGCGTCTCCAAGCGCAGCGCCAGGGGCCAGGTTAAAGGAGACAGTGACAACAGGAAACTGGCCTTGATGGTTGATGGCCAAAGCGGTGGCACTGGGCTCGAAGCGCGTGAATGCGCTCAGCGGTACTTGCGGGTTGGGAGCGGCGCTGGTGGCAGCTTGCTGTGTCGTTGAAATATTCGTCCCGGAGCCCGAGGAGGCCTGTTGTGCGGCCGCAGAGGACTTTACATAAATGCTTTTGAGCGCATCGGGATTCTGCTGGAACTGCGGATCGACCTCCAACACGACGTGATATTGATTGAGCTGCGTGAAGATGGTGGAGACCTGGCGCTGGCCGAAAGCGTCGTAGAGGGTGTTGTCAATGTCGGCAGGTAGAACGCCGAGGCGGGAGGCCGTATCGCGATCGATGGTGAGAGTGGCGAGAAGGCCCTGGTTCAACTGATCGCTGGCGACATCGCGGACAGTGGGAATGGAGCTGAGTTTGTCGATGAACCGGGGAGTCCAGAGCGCGAGTTCCTTGGCGTCAACATCTTCGAGGCTGTATTGAAATTGCGTGCGGCTGACGCGGTCTTCCACGGTGAGATCTTGAACGGGCTGCATGAAGAGGGAGATGCCGTCAATTTTGGCGACTTCCGGCTGGAGACGGCGAATGACGTCGGAAGCATTGGCGTCACGCTGCGCCAGAGGTTTGAGATTGATTTGTATGCGCCCGCTGTTCAGCGTGGTGTTGGTACCGTCGATGCCGATGAAAGAGGAGAGGCTTTCCACAGCAGGATCTTTGAGAATGACGTCGGCAAGAGCCTGCTGGTGCGTTGCCATGGCGGCGAACGAAGTGTTCTGCGCACCTTCGGAAACGCCGAGGATGATGCCCGTGTCCTGCACGGGGAAAAAGCCCTTTGGCACGTAAATGTAAAGCAGGATGGTGCCCACAAGAGTGCCAATCGTGACGAGAAGCGTGATTTTGCGATACTGCAGGACAAATTTCAGGGTGCGCCCGTAGAAGGCAATGACGGAATTAAAGGCATCTTCCGATTTGCGAAAAAACCACCCCTGATCTTCTTCTTTCTGATGGCGGAGAAGTTTGGCGCACATCATAGGTGTGAGAGTGAGCGAGACGAAAGCGGAGATAAGAATGGTGATCGCAAGAGTGATGGCGAATTCGCGGAAGAGGCGGCCTACGATGTCGGCCATGAAGAGAAGCGGAATGAGCACGGCAATGAGCGAGACGGTGAGAGAAATAATCGTGAAGCCGATTTGCTCCGAGCCTTTGAGAGCTGCCTCCAGCGGTGATTCGCCTTCTTCGATGTAGCGGCTGATGTTCTCGATCATGACGATGGCGTCGTCGACGACGAAACCAGTCGAGATGGTGAGTGCCATGAGCGAAAGGTTGTTGAGACTGTAGTTGAGGAGATACATCACGCCGAAGGTGCCAACGATGGAGAGCGGCACGGCCAGTGCGGGGATAACGGTGGCGCGGAGGCTGCGGAGGAAGAGGAAAATGACCATCACGACAAGGGCGATGGTGAGGATCAAAGTGAATTCGACGTCTTCGACGGAGGCCCGGATCGTGTTGGTACGGTCGGTTAAAATATCGATTTTTACCGAGGCGGGGAGAGAAGCCTGAAGCTGTGGAAGCAGCTTTTTGATGCGATCCACAACTTGAATGATGTTGGCGCCAGGCTGACGTTGAATGTTGAGGATGACTGCTGGCTTTTTGTTGGCCCAGGCGGCTTGCTTGGTGTTTTCGGTGCCGTCGAAAACGGTGGCGACATCGGTCAAGCGGACGGGAGCGCCGTTGCGATAAGCCACGATGATGGGTTTGTAGCTATCGCTGGAGATGAGCTGGTCGTTGGCGCCGATGGTATAGGCCTGATGAGCGCCGTCGAAGGTACCCTTTGCTTGATCGACGTTTGCGGCGCTTAAGGCGTTGCGTAAATCCTCCAAACTGAGGCCGTAAGAGGCCAGAGCCGTCGGATTCGCCTGGATGCGCACGGCAGGACGCTGGCCGCCGCTGATGCTTACAAGACCGACCCCCGTTAGCTGCGAAATTTTCTGTGCAAGAGTGGTGTCGGTCAGGTCTTCGATTTTCGAAAGCGGCAAGGAATCCGAAGTGAGCGATAGAGTGAGGATCGGCGCGTCAGCGGGATTGATCTTGCTGTAGATAGGCGGGTTTGGGAGGCCCTGGGGGAGAAGATTGGAAGCGCCGTTGATGGAAGCCTGAACCTCTTGCTCGGCGATGTCGATATTAAGGTCGAGATTGAACTGCAATGTGATGATGGAGCTGCCGAAGGAACTCGACGAAGTCATCTGGTTGAGGCCGGGGATTTGCCCGAATTGCCGCTCCAGCGGGGCCGTTACGGAAGAGGCCATGACATCCGGACTGGCGCCCGGATAGAAAGTCTGGATCTGGATTGTCGGATAGTCGACCTGCGGAAGCGCGGACACAGGAAGCTGGCGGTACGCAACGAAGCCAACCAGCAGCACGCCGACCATCAGGAGCGTGGTCGCGACTGGCCGCAAAATGAACGGCCGTGATGGACTCATTGACGCTTTCCTCCAGACGGAGTGCCGCCGGGTTTTTTGGAGCCAGGGCCGCCCTGTGCGCCGTCTTGTGTGCCGGATGGGCTTCCGGTCTGGGCGGCGGGTTGACCGGATGCCGCGCGTCCCGCGCCGCCAGTCGGCGAGGTGCTGGTGAAAACCTTGCTCCCATCCTGAAGCTTGTCCTGCCCGTCAATCACAACGACATCGCCCGAGTTGATCCCGGCACTGATACCGATATTGTTGCCGGTAGTTTGAGCAAGAGTAACAATGTGGATGTTCACGGTATCGCCGCCGGAAACTACATAGACGTAAGTCCCTTGAGGTCCACGCTGGATGGCTGAGGCGGGAACGATCACAAGATCTTTTTTGATGTCCACGAGCATGTGGACGTTCACGAATTGATTCGGAAAGAGGACATTGTTTTCATTCGAGAAGGTGGATTTGAGCTTGTACGTGCCCGTAGTTGGATCGATTTGGTTGTCGATGGTAGCCAGTTTTCCGTCGGCAATCTTGGTGAGGTCGTCGCGATCGTACGCTTCGACGGGAAGCTGGCCGCCGCCGCGAAGTTTGACCAAAACCTGCTGAAGCTGGTCCTGCGGCAGAGTGAAAATCACCGAAATGGGCTGAAGCTGCGTGATAACGAGTAGTCCCGTGGTGTCAGAGGCGTGCACGATGTTCCCCATATCCACAAGACGTAGCCCGACTCGGCCACTGATGGGAGCAGTGATGTGGGCGTAGACGAGTTGCAATTTCGCATTGTCGATCGTGGCCTGGTCGGCCTTGATCGCGCCTTGGAACTGACCGACTTGCGCTTGCTGAGTGTCGACTTGTTGCTTGGGAATCACGCCCTCGTTGTAGAGGAGCTGGTATCGCTCGAAATCGACTTGGACATCGTGGAGTTGCGCCTGATCTTTGGCTAGCTGACCTTCTGCTTGTTCCAGCATCACCTGATAGGGTCGAGGATCGATTTCAATGAGAGCGTCGCCTGCGTGGACGAATTGGCCCTCTGTGAAGTTTACTTTGACGATTTGGCCATCGACGCGGCTGCGAACTGTCACGGTGTTATAAGCGTTGACGGAACCAAGACCGATGAGGTAAACGGGAAGATTCCCCTTTTGCGCGGTCGCTACGACCACTGGAACGGTCATTCCCGCGCCGCCGGGACCACCCCTTCCCTTGCCAGTCGAAGTCGCGCCAGGAGCGGCCTTACCGCCTGCCTCGCTGGTTGAGCGCACGCCGCGGTAATACCAGATACCGATGGCGACGACCGCTAGAATGGCAATCCAGAGCCACCAGCGGCTCTTGGCCGGCGGTGCCGCGGAAGAATCACGCGCGCCCGGGTCGGGAAGGTCGATAGATTTGAGATGGCCCATCCGTTCTCTCCTGTTGATTAAAGCCAAAGCGAATAATGCGAGTGAGTCTGCCGGGGCAAGACAGTAGCGGGTACACACTTTATTAGGGTCCCCGCCAAACCCATTGAGCCTACCGGAAAAGTCAGCCTGCGCATAGATAGGACGGATTTCGAGCAGAAATGGTTACGAAGCGACGGTTCGGGAACTTGAGTTGGCAAAACCTGGAAGGAGTGGGTGTGGATTCGGTCGAAGGCGCTAGGGGTTTGTAGTAGCCGACATAATTCCAGTAGCCAGTAGAGTGGGCTAGAGCTTAGACTGTCGGTCCCTGGAACGCATTAGGGAAACTACACTGAGGATTCTGACAAAGGCGGGTAAAGAAAAATATGGTAAAGGGCTTAGTGATTGGCATTCTGGTCGGGATTCTGCTCGTGATGTGCGTGGGTTATTTCTATTTTTCCACCGGGCGGGCACCCGCGGCTGTGACGGATCCACCGATGCCTTTTGAGAAGAAGTTGGCTCATATGGCCCTGAATGCGCACATCGCGAGGGAAAAGATTCCGGAATCGCCGGTGGCCGCAGACGAGAAAAACTATTTGAGCGGCGTGGACGTTTACAAAGAGGACTGTGCGATATGCCACGGACTCCCGGATCAGCCGAAAACCGCGGCCGCGCAGGGCATGTATCCACCGCCACCACAACTCTTTCACGGGATTGGCGTGTCGGATGACCCGGCGTCCGAGACGTACTGGAAAGCGGAGAACGGCATTCGGTTGACAGGAATGCCCGGGTTTAAAGGGCGTTTGACGGAGACGCAAATTTGGCAAGTCAGTGTATTGCTGGCGAATTCGGACAAGCTGCCGGCTTCGGTGAAAGCCGCGTTGACGGCGCCTGCACCTGCTGCGCCGGCACCCGCGCCAGCAGCTAGTTCGCCTGCATCGAAGTGAATTGCACGAATTCCGACCGACTTTTCACGCCTGGAAGCCCGAAGTTGTCGGTTAACCGTAATAGGGTTGCCCCCTAGTTTCTCATAAGTGTTCATTCTAAGGGGACTTAAAGTCCTTTATTTTGATACACTTATATAAGTGTTCATTCTAAAGGGAGTTAGCGACTGGGGACGGGTTGTAGGCGCAGCGGGGGCCAACCGATTTGGCGACGCTGTGGACTAGAAGCGCGCTCGAACATCGCCGTGTTTTAGCAGTAAGAAGCTCAAGCGGGACGGGTCGGTAGCGAATGTATCTGCTCGACTTTTCTTAACTCCGGGAAGCCCCAGGCCCAAATCGCGGTTACCACTAAGGTTCCAATTCCTCCAAGCACGACGGCAGGCACTGTGCCGAACCATTGCGCCGTGAGGCCAGACTCGAACTCGCCGAACTCGTTGGAAGCTCCTATGAAGACCATGTCGACGGCGTTCACGCGGCCGCGCATCTCATCCGGCGTGGCGACTTGTATGAGGACGGCGCGGACGATCACGCTGACCATGTCGGTGGCGCCCACGAAAAACAGAGCTACCAGAGAAAGAACGAGGCTGTGCGAGAGGCCGAAGAGAATGGTGAAGAAGCCAAAGCCGGCCACACACCACAGCATGATGAGACCAACTTTGCGCCGCATGGGCCGATGCGCGAGAAAAATGGCCATCGTGGCCGCGCCGATTCCGGGAGCCGTGCGTAGCAGACCCAGCCCCCAAGGGCCTGTCAGCAGGATTTCGCGCGCGTAGACGGGCAGAAGCGCAACGGCGCCGCCGAGAAAAACGGCGAAGAGATCCAACGAAATGGAACCGAGAATGACTTTCTCCCGCCAGATGTAGCGAAGGCCGGCGAGAACCGTGGTCGAGTTGATGGGCTCCCGCGCGCGCGACCGCGTTTGCGTTCTGATTCGCAGCGTGCAGAGCACGGCGGCTGTCGACAGAATCACCGCCAAAATGTAAACAGCATTGGGGCCTCGAAAAAGTGCGTAAACAACTCCACCTAGCGCTGGGCCGAGGATGGCAGCCCCCTGAAAAGTTGTCGAAGCCCAGGCGACCGCATTCGGGAAGTGCTGCTCGGGAACGAGTTGCGGGAGCAGCGCGCGGCTGACGGGACCAGTGAAGGAACGTACGACGCCTAGCAGGACGAGAACGGCGAAGATGTAGTAGACCGAGCGAACACTCCGCCCCGTGGAGAGTAGCAACAATCCGCAACAAAACGCGAAGCCAACATAGCAGCAAAGAAGGAGCTTTCGGCGGTCGTAGCGATCCGCCGCGTGGCCGGAGACGAGAAAGAGAAGTATGCCGGGCAGGAACTGCGCCAATCCCACGAGGCCGAGATCGAGAGGGCGCTTGGTGATCTCATACACCTGCCAGCCTACGGCAACCGACTGCATTTCGTTGGCGAGGACGATGCAGAAGCGGGCCGTTTGGAAAAGAACAAAGCTTGGATATTGGAAAGCGACGCGGCCCGCGGAAGTGGAGTTTTCAGGTTCGGCCATCGCGCATTACTTTGCCACAAAAGAAGTTTACGGACGAGGCGCTGCCAGAACTTCCAGTTAAATGGGCCGAGCGTCTCGACGGGGCATGGCAATGCTTGGGGGGAAATTCCTGAAGAGTTGGAAAAACAATTGGCGGATGAGCCTGTAAGCCGGATTCTTCAGCCCGTTTTGTGTTTTCAATAAGTTGCGTAGAATCAACAAACGCAGGTCGTCAATGAAGTCAGTTTTGGCAGTGAGAACAGGTCTTGTGTCACAGTTATGGCACAGGGATCTCCCAGGTATCGGACCTAAGTCCTTCCATGAGAAGGCCGGTGAGTGTCAAGTATGTTTTCTCTTTCTTTCTTGTAAGGATGTTTTTTGTTCTTCTCTTTCTCCCTGTGAGTTCCTACCCTTGAGCCAAGCCGCTTCTGTCGCCACCCTTCCATCCGCACTCTTTGTTGAGCGATGATCGCTCGGTGCAAGTTGGGTGTACTCGTTTCAGTAGGTGCTGCTACCTGGTAATCGACCTCGTTCCCCCTTTCGAAGGAAACGGGTCCAGGACCTGTCGCAGTCACCTGATCTCGGCGGTTGAGCTCGGCTGTTTGGATACCCTCTCTCTTCTTTCTTGTATGCGCTTTTTCTTTCTTCCTGTTTTTCCCTGTTTTCCCTAGAGAATTTCGAGCCAGGATCGCCTAGCAACGACGATCGCCAACTAGGCCGCAGCGCGCATCGCTTTGTGGCTATTGCGCAGTGGTTCGTACACCTCTCCACTCACCCACAACCGATGCAGCAGTACCGCCAACTTTCTGGCCACCGCAACAACCGCTCGTTTCTTGGCATTTTTCCCTCCGCGCTCGGCAAGTCGCAGTCCCCATCGCCGCAGATCACTATCTTCTCCAAAGGGCCCCAGGATGTAGTGTGCCCCTTGCACCAGCATCGTTCTCAAATAGCGGTCTCCTTCTTTGCTGATGTGCATCTGCGGCTGGCTCTCTCCGGAGTCCCTGCGTCCAGGTTTTAACCCGAGAAAACAGCCGACCTCGCGACTCTTCGCGAACCGATGCGGATCGTCCAGGGTCAGGACATACGTCAGCGCGATCTGTGTTCCTACCCCCTTCACCTGTTTGAGCAGCACGACTTGCGGGTAGCTCTCCCTAGCGATTTTCTCCATCCGCGCGTCGTATTCCTTGATGCGCTCGTTCAACGATTCAATCTCTTTCAGCAACGGTTCCAGAACTTCGCGCAACTCCGCGCTCAATTCCGCGGCCAGCTCCCGGCTCACTTGCTCCGTGCCACACTTCGGCAGCCGTTCACCATAAGACTTCGCCAATCCTCGCGCTGCATTCACCAGCGCGGTTCGCGCACTCACCAATTCCGCTCGTGCCCGGATCACCGTCAGATGAATTTGTGCTTTCGCGCTGCGATGCCGCACCGGCCCCAACAGCTCAGGATCGATTCTTGCCAGCCGTGCCAGTGTCCGCGCATCGTGTCGATCATCTTTTCGATTGCTCTTGCTGATCAATTGCACTTTTTGCGCGTGCGCCACCAGCACCTCGTGTCCCAGCTCCTTTAGCAGCCGGCTTACCCACGGGGAATGTGTTCCGGTCTCCAGGGCGATGAGACTTCGCGGTATCCTCCCAAGTGTCTGCTTCACCGCTTCCGGTGTCGTCGCTAGTTTCTGTTCCAGAAGGACTTCGCCCGCTTCATCCAAAACGCAGTAGCACGACCAGCGATCGCCGAGGTCCAGACCAATCGTGAGCTGGTGTCCTTTGAAAATCATCTTTCCATTTACGCGAACAGTGCTAGTCTTCTTCATTGCCGGTCTCCTTTTGTGCCTTGAGCACGTCTTTCATTGGGAGCGTATCGCATCCCGCTGGAGACCGGCCTTCTCATCCCATCTGGTAAACGCTGCGGGCTGAACTGGTCGGCGCAACACTTGCGTAGAGTTTAGAATCGCAACCATAATCGCTAGTATTTATTATTTCGTTCTCACATACGCGCCGTACCGCCCGTAACAGGGCGCTCCGCGACGATTCTTGTGAGAATTAAGAGCACCGTCCATCCGTTTCTTGTTGAATGTCCTACCACAAACTGTGCATCGATACACGTAGGTCGGTCCTTGATGCCTGGTTCTCGCGGCGGAGCGCATCCGTGGCACGCGCGGCAGGGCCGTCGAAGGAGCGACCGAGAGCGGACCAGTTGACGTCAGTTCGACTGCGTAGCGCGGAGCGAAGACCTCTGAAGTCACCGTTGCGCCCTGCATACGGTCCACCCGATACGTTCGATCCTCGCCAGAAGCCCTACGAACTGCTTTCAAAATGAAATTTCCCTTTGTAGTCTACCGAAGAGAGTATGGCTCGATGCGGCGCACGCTCCCGTCGTAGGCGAGATCCACGCACAGGTGGTTTGCCGCTGCGAACCGGATAATCTCAAGTATGGGGCGGGAGGAGACTGGAACGCCGATTGGCAAGAGACGCGTTCGTATATCTACCTCGCCGGGATCGCGATGGATAACGGCGCGCTGCGGTATCGGCGCTGCGCTCATCATCCAGTCAAAAATCTCCGGTAGGGCGTCCCAAAAGTCGTTGAGGGGCGGAAGGACGGGAAGCTGATGTGCCAACATGTCTGACCACATTCCTTCAAGGGAAAGGCGATGAGGCACGAGTGTCTGGAAGGTGGGAACTGCCAACATTCTGGACTACAAAGACCTCGACACCTCATGGAAGGAACAAATCAAGTCGCGGCTCTTAACGGCACGAACGCCATCGGTTGCGATTCTGGTTCGGGCAGAGATAGAGGGTGCGACGAATACTGTGGCGGCAGGTATTCACTCGTGACGTCCTGCTGAGCTTGCACAGGCCGACAATTCAAGGGTCATTCCAATTTCGTTCAGAAAAGTGAAAGGCGCCGCGGACATGCAAATTGTGGAGGCCGGGAAGAACCGTATAATGCCCCTGGAATGTGAGGCCTCCTTTCGAAGCCAAGGATAAGTCACCTGGCAATTTTCTAAAGCAGGTCCGGATGCGGCTGCAACTCGGCTTTCGCGATGTGGAAGAATTGAGTTCAAAGATCGCTGCCAGCGAACGGGAGGCGCGCTTCTATCTTTCAGCTGCCAGACTCGCCCAAATTGAAAACGAGGACGAAACACCAAGCCACTTCAAGATTTTCACATTGTCTGCCGTTTACGGGCTATCGTTTTATGAGATTCTCAGTTCGTATGGAGTGGACCCCGATCGCGTCCACAAGTACCGTTCTGAAATGAAGCTGGCGGCAACACGGCCGGTTTCCCCGGAGCTTTACTGCCTCGATGAAAAGGTGAAAGTGCCGGTGCGGCTCGACCCATCTTTCAAGTGGGAGAGAACGCAGCTGATCAACCGCGCGGTTGCTCTTTGGGGCGAGATTCCCGCCGCCTTTCTTCTGGAATGCAATCCCCGGCAACATATGTATGCCTACATTGGTCTCGAAGACAACACGATGTATCCCCTATTGCGGCAGGGTTCGCTTGTGATGGTTGATGAGATGCTTCGAAGCGTGGCTACCGGAGGCTGGAGAAATGAATTCGAACGCCCTATATACCTGATTGAAACGCACGATGAATATCTGTGCGGCTGGTGCCGAGTAGAAGGCTCTCAGATAATGGTGATTCCTCATCCCATTTCCTCAGCGCCCGTGAGGACTTTTAGTCTGACTAGTGAGGCAGAGGTGATTGGCCAGGTAGTGAGTGTGGCAACGCGATTGGTGCCCTGAGGTGTGGCCAATCAGGGGCGCGACACAGAACTTCTAACGCGGCTTTGACTTGCGACACGAACAGTTCACGGAACACGGGCGGGCACCCATGAGGTATCAGATCCCGGAAGGGCTCGGCCTCCAACCATAAGAGTGAAGTTTTTCGCTCCGGCTGCCCGATCGAAAGGAAATGAGACCGCAGTTGCTTGCCCAGTTCTATAACCGAGAGTCGCAGCACGGATTCGAAAGAGGCCTGATGGGCCCCTCGGAGCCCTTGATGGATTTCCTCGGGCGAAACTATCTGCACCCACCCTTCATGCACGTATCGGCCAGTGTACGCGTCGCGCAAAGAGCCTAGAAATATCAGTTGCTCGAAGACCGTATCTGCGGAGCATACGGCGCGTCTAATGTATCGTTCGAGAGATGCAATCCTCGTCATGCTCTTCTCCTATATAGCGATTTCCGAGGCAGATTCCAAGCCTGAAATTCCGCCGGTCAGTCACCGCATTTCTTGCTGTTCAGTTAACTGAAAATCCTTGACGATTGCGAGCGAAGGCTATCCGAAGTGCTAAAGAAGTGCTCAGGGCGCCGCGTTCGACGAACCAGAGGCGCCACGGATCAAGGCACGCTGGGAAAGGTGCTGAACCGTCCAAAAAACTGCAGAAAGGGGTCATTTACCATGGTCTTCGCATTGTCTAGTCATAATCTCCGGTTCCGGGGTTGGCCTCCGCCTCCCCCTCTTCCTCGTCCTCCTGAACCTCCCCGTCCTTAAGACAGGGTGCGCGAATGGAAGGAGGCACTTCGTACACCTCCTTCCTTTCTTCGCGAATCGGAGTACAATCAACCCGATTTATGCGCCCCTTCCTGTACGCATTTCCCTGCTCTGCGGTCGTCCTCTTTTGTCTGCTCATTTGGCGTCTCGCGAAACGCCGGTTGTGGTTCTACTATCCGTACGTAAGCATATTCATCGTCTACAGATTTCTTGCTGACGTCGCTCTTTTCCCTATAGTTCGCTACAGGCCAGATTGGTTCGCGGCCGCTTACTGGCGACTGGAAACGATCACTTTGGCTATGCAGTTCCTCATCAACTGGGAATTCTTCCGCGGCTTATTCAGTCAGCCTTCGACAACTCGGCGTCTCGCCCGGAGGCTCCTCCTCACCGTCGAACTCGGCATTCTACCCGCCATTCTCGTGCTAAGTTGGAGCCAAGCATCATTGTTTCAAGACTTGCACCTGCCTCTGTCGCCGGTGGTAGAGCAATACTTGTGTCTCGTCCAAGCGTCCCTCCTGCTGATTCCTGCTGCCGTTGCGTGGTACTACCGGATACCGCTGGGGCGGAACCTTCGCGGCCTCAGTCTCGGATTTGGTGTATACCTTCTGGTGCGCGCAGTCAATTTTGCCAGCTTGCAGGCATTTCACGGATTCGCACTCTACTGGCGCATGCTGACGCCCATGACGTTCATCATCATGATCGCAGTCTGGCTGTGGGCCTTCTGGGAGTACGCTGGAACTCCAACAGAGGTCAGCTTGGATGAAGCTGTGCATTCTCCCTGGAAAATGGAATGGCAATTTCTTTGGAGTAGGGCCATGGCGCGGTTGCGGCGAGGTATCGAATAATGGCAGGAATCATCGTTACGTTCCTGGCGGCGTTCTTGGGGCTCTGCTTAT
The DNA here is from genome assembly GCA_963718785.1 of uncultured Acidobacteriota bacterium. Taxonomy (GTDB): domain Bacteria; phylum Acidobacteriota; class Terriglobia; order Acidiferrales; family UBA7541; genus Acidiferrum. The sequence continues at coordinate 1,167,292 of CAVQZW010000003.1, forward strand.
TGTGGCTTTTCTCTTTGCAGATCGAGCGGACTAACCAGGGCGGCGCTGCCCAACAAGCTCATCCGTCTGTGCCGGGCCTTTCCGCCGCCTTCTTCCCCGATCCCGAGATACTGTTTAGAAAGGATGATTATTATAAGCTCCTCGCCACGCCGGAGCTAAAGTCCGTCGGTGCAAAGCTCTTGCAGGACCGACGTCGAATCGTCCTGATGTGGCTCAGAGAGTTGGAACGAGATGTTCGCCTCCTGTGGGAATTCCGGCGCTTTTTGGTGCGAAATGGCCTGCATGTGACTCTGCGAGAGGAGGTTGGTGTGGCTTCCACAGGTTTATTGGCGCTAATCTATTTGAAACTTATTCGCACCGCCATATTCCTGTTTGGGCCGTTTGCTTTGCCCGGCGGCCTCAGGAATGCCAAGTCTCTTGTTCAGCTGCTATCGAGTCGAGGAGTAGTTTTGTTCGCCAGCGTGCCAGCCCCAAGGAAGACGGAGATTGAGCGGAAGTGGGCCCAGCATCTCCTGCTCCTGCGGGCTGGATGAAACAATCCTCTCTACTATTTGCGGCAATGATTGAGCTAGCGCCAGCTTGGAGGCAATGGAAGTGTCACCGGGGCAACGACTTAAAGACATTCGCTCCCGCCTGGGAATCACGACGCGAGACGTCACCGAGAGAAGCCAGCGCATCGCTGAGAAGGAAAGCAACGACGAGTTCTATATTTCGAATGCCTGGCTCACGCAAGTCGAAAACACCAACGCAACTCCGAGCATCTACAAGCTCTACAGTCTCAGCGCCATTTATCAGATCAAATTTACCGATCTTCTTCTTCTCTTCGGTGTGGACTTGCCCAAGATCGCCAAATATCAGCTTGCGATGCAACCGAATCACACGCACTTGATGAGCTTGGAACCCGGCGATGACGAGCGAAAGATCAGGTTGCCCATTCAGCTGCGTGAAAGCTTCAATCTCGATCAAACCAACCTGCTGTCCCAAATGGTCGAGACTTGGGGCGAAGTTCCAGTCTTCTTACTCCAACACCTGGACATCAGGCACAACCTCTACGGCTACATTGGACTCCGGGATTACACGTTGTTTCCTCTGATCCGTCCTGGAGCGTTCGTGCACATCGACACAAGATTCAAGAGGGTTCGGACGGCGAAATGGGGATCTGAATTTGAGCGGCCCATTTATTTCGTCGAACTACGGGACGGCTACGCAAGTTCCTGGTGTGAGCTGCAAGGAAACAAGCTTCTTCTCGTGCCGCACCAGCTTTCCCCTTGCAGCATCCGACAGTTCTCTTACGGAACGGACGCGGAGATCATAGGGCGCGTAACAGGCGTTGCCATGCGAATTGTGGACTCTCACGAGCAGCCCGGTGACGAGACTCCGGACTTGCCAAAGCCGTCATGATTTTTTGTTGGCGAGACGGGATTCTACCCATCCTGCTGGTCGGCTTTGCAAGCAGACTTCGAACAAATGGCAACGATGAGCTTCCTACAGGGATCGTCTGCCCGCTTGACCAGACCTGGCGAGAGAAACGAATAGAAGCCTTCGCTCTCTTCTCTTTCGGTCAGCGCTCGAAGACCGCGAGTGAACGAGGCGGTGATAGTCCTAGAAGTACTAAAACTCATAGAATCAGGTTCTTAGGAACGCAACGTCGCCAAGCAGATTTGACCTGAGATGGCTTAGGAATTTTCACCTTAAGAGACTCCGGCTTGCGTCCGACGATCGTTGTCTCTTCCAGCTCTTTGAAAAGAAAGGTCTTGCGCCGGTAATAAAACCAACCAGAAATGATCTTCGATCGCTCTTTTTGCAGTCCTGTGGATAAGATACCTATCTATGGGATATCGATATCAGTGTGTGAGTCGGTTGTGTGGCGCTGAGGTTGAGGTTCCGCAGAATACTAATGGCGGACGATTCCCAAACTCCCGGCAGGGGTCGAGCACGATCTTGAACATCGAAAAGCCCCCGCGTTTGCTGCGTATAGCCAACCGCCTGTCGGACGAAACGCTTGCCAGCTGTAAAGGCCTGCTACACCAAAATATTTCTGCTTTCGAAAACAACCACTCAGTCCCTACGCTCGACACACTAGAAAAGCTCGCGTGCGGGCTTCGGGTGCAAGCTGCATGAACTCTTCTATAAGGGACGAAGACTTCTCGGAATTGGCGAGTTCAATGTCGAAAGAGAAACGCCGGGGATCGGGGCCAGATGCGGATTACGTAGCTACGCTGAGGGCTGCTGCGCGGTAGGACTCGGAGAGACGGGAAGCTCTTGAGCTCCATGACAGTATGGATGGCTGAGCAAAGGAGAAAGCATCCCTAGCTATTCACTTAGAGTATGACCCCGCCTCTTCGGGTTGTCGTTATTTAGTTAATATCTGTTTAACATACCAGTCGCTTATTACATCTAGACTCATATACACATAGATGTTATTTCTTGGGTGGGGTGGAAAATGTTCCTCTCACTGGTTTCTCGCTGCAAACTCAGAGGCGCTATCCGGAAGCTTCAGAAGCTCCATATTCCGTTCTGTGGGCCGTTCATCACTCCCCTAAAGAACCGCGTCTACGTCATCAATGAGTCCATTCTGACTGGACCAGAAATCATCGCCTCTTACAAAGTCGGCAGCCAAAGGGGAAAATCCCTGCCGGACTACAGCTCGACATGAATGTGGCGCAAAGGACGAAGAACTGAGAGCTTGCCAATGAGCGGTGTTAGTCCGATAAATTGCCGTCGGAGCCTAAAGGTCGACGGCCGATGTGATGAGTCTTACCTGGCCGCATTCGAGTTCCACGAGTGTAGCTCGCTCTTCTGCGTCATCGGCTTTCCTCGCTTAGCTTGGGCGGCATCACAAGAAATCATGCGTGGCAAAGCGATGAAACTTAAATCCCTATTTCAGTGCGCGAATCGCACTTAGCAGGCTGACAGCCATGAGACCCAATGGCCTTTTGTGGATCGCATTGTCGGCCTTGCTTTGCTGGCTGGGCGGCGATGCGCTCGTTGATTCCATACGCCATTCCGGCCCTTATGCCGAACTCTACATTCTGTTCGGCGGAACGGTCGTTGCTTTTGGACTTGTCGCGATGTCGTTTGCTTTCAAGAACAGCGTTCGAATCAATGCAATGGCCGAACACATGGGGCGTCGTTCTCGACATTCCAGGACTCTGACTTTTAAGACATCGAAGGTTGCCCGCAACAGGTCCCGCTATGAGCAAGAAGAGCAGTTCACCCAAGGACAGGCAGGGCATAACCCCGGAAATGCGAGATGAAACTGACACCGTGTTTGGCCGAGCGGCTTGGGCAAAATCGGAATCGATCAGCGGTGCTTCCTGATCGGGCCTTGCGAAGGGGACCAAACTAATGAACATCAACCGACTTCGCTCAATGGGCTTCCAGTTCAAAGTCGATAGCGAGTGCTTGAAATCGAGACCGGGGGAAGACTTGGAGCCAAGACCGGCGATCCAAATAATCGAAATTGCAGTCCAAATATTCGACCAGCGGTTTCAAACAGTATGGATCCAAGGTGCTAATGCATGAAGATTCCTATCGAAGCCTTCAAGGTACTAGTGGCGGACGATTCCCGGTGCATCGCAAAGTGGTCGAGCAAACACTTGCAGAGAACCATGGTCGGTTCTGTTTGCGAAGAGCGGTCGTGAGGCCATGGACATTTCGCAGAGCATCGGCCATCCCTAGTCATCACGGGCCGACTGATGCCGGACTTTTCAGGAATCGGTGTGCCAGCACATACGCAAGCATTTCAGGGACACGTGCACCTACATCATCATTTTGACCGGCATTACCCAGAAGTCTAGATCGTGCATGGCGTGCAGGCTGGCGCAGACGACTATCTCACGAAGCCTTTTGACCAGGAGAGTTGCTGGCCCGTGCGGGAGTCGGCCGAAGAGTTATAGATCTGCACCGTCAGATTGAAGCGAAGAATAAGCTATTGGAGGAGCTCGCCCTCACGGACGCCGTCACGAACCTTCCGAACCGGCGGGCCATTGAAGAGTGGCAACAAGGCAACTCAGCGGGGCAATTCGATACGGCCATGGGTTTTGGATCGTGCTGGCCGACTTGGATCATTTCAAGACGGTGAACGACACCTACGGACACGAGGCGGGCGATAGAGTCCTGAAGCAAATCGCCCAGGTTCTAAAGTCACACTCCCGGAAAAGCGATATTTGTGGGCGCGTTGGCGGCGAGGAGTTCCTATTTACCCTCTCTCATATAACGGAGGACAATGTTCGGTTGGTAATCGACCGAATACGCACAGAGATCGAGGGCTCCGAGTTTAGTTTCGGCGGAGATAGCCTGACGGTAACGGCCAGTTTCGGAGCGGCTGGCTTTGATGGAGACCGGAGCAAAGCCCCAGACCTCCGCCAGCTCATTTCCCAAGCGGACGCCGCGCTCTACTCCGCCAAAAGGCAAGGGCGCAACCGGACAGAATTTGCGTCCATAATGTTTTGGCTCCGGCAGGGCGGTAAGTAATGGGTATCGAACGCCGCCGCGCTCCGCGGTATCAATTCGTCGCAGATGCGGAAGTTTTTGAGACCGCCTCGGGAGTCCGGTCCAAGGTGAAAACCGGCGACCTTAGCCTCGGAGGCTGCTTCATCGACATGTTGAATCCGTTAGCAGAGGGCATAGAGATTCAGATAACTATCTGGCGAGCGGCCTGCAGCTTTACCGCGCTCGGCCGGGTAGTGTTCGTGTTCCCGAGACTGGGAATGGGGGTAGTTTCACTCGTTCGAGCCGGACCAGCTACCAACCTCGAGGAATGGCTCGCGGAGCTGGAACGCCATCGCTGTGCCACCGTCTCCGTCGACGCAATTTCAGGCCACGGTGACAGAGCGTGATTCGCTCGCCTAAGGGCTGTAGGACGGTAAGCCTGTCCGCGATCCGACAGGCACTAAGAACGTCGCCGCGGACGTCGTTCAGACGCGTGGACGACGTGCATATGAGTCACTATCAAATCGAATCTGGGATGCGCAGCACTCGCAGCAACTCATCGCAGAAACCTGCTCCTCACGGAGCCAGCAGATGCCCGACGATCCCAATCACCGACGAAGCAAACGGATTCTGCTGGAGATAGTCGTGTTCATTAAAGCGCAAACGCCGGAGGGCAATTCGTTGGAAGGCCAGGGGTTCACTCGGGTAGTCAATGCACAGGGCGGGCTGATGGACGCGCCATTCAGAATGATGCCTGAACAGCACTTCACGCTCGTCAATCCTCATTCCAAACAGGAAGCATGGTGCAGTGTCGTGCGAATCGGCCACCAGTATGAGGGATTCTTCCCGATATCATTCGAGTTTTCTGCCTATAATCCGCAATTTTGGGGAGTAAGCTTCGCACCCGCGGATTGGTTCACCACAACCGTAGGTCTTTTAAGCGAGGGTTGAAGAACGCCTAGAGCTATCACGAGTCAAATGAAACCACAGCCAGCCAGACAGCAAGACCAGCCAACAGAGGCACGATACCGATCGACCCGCACCAATTTCCGCCGGATCGAGCGTCGGAAGTGGTGGCTGTGGGCCACGGCCTTCGTCGTTACTCTGCTCCTCACGGTCGCGCTCGCTTCCTTTCTTCTCCCGAAGACCGGACTTCAGGAGGACCTTTACCAAGTAATAGTCCTGCCGCAAGCCGTTCGGGGCTTGCTAGGTCTGGTTTTCCTGTTCGACCTCTACACGATTTATCAGCATCTTCTGATCCATCGCATTCGTCGGCACTCGTAGAACGGGAAGAATTGTTCCATCTTATAAGCGAGAACGCAGCGGACATGATCGCCATCGTCGATATGGAAGGAAAGCGGATTTACAACAGCCTTTCCTATCAAAAGGTGCTCGGGTATACCTCCGAGGAACTCCAAGCCTCCTCGGCATTCGAGCAGATTCATCCGGACGATCGAGAGCGCATCAGGAAAGCAGCCGAATCCGCACTTCAGTCCGGAGTCGGAAATACGTTGGAATATCGGCTCCGCCACAAAAACGGTACTTGGCTCGTACTGGAATCGCGGTCAAGCGTCATCCTAGATGCGAAGGGCATGCCGGAAAAGCTCGTGATCGTGAATCGAGACATCACGGAACGCAAACGGGCGGAGGAGGCCCTGATGCGCTCGGAGGCTGGATTTAGGTTCGTCGTGGAAGATGCGCCGTACGGTGTTTATCGCGCGAGTACGAGCGGACGATTCCTGCAGGTGAATCCCGCCCTGCAGAAAATGCTCGGTTACACATCTACTGCCGAACTGTTGAACGTCGACCTCGCGAACGATGTCTTCAAACATCAGGGTGAGCACCAGCGCTTCACCGATCTTCTCAGTCGGACGGACGAAATCAAAGATGTCGAAATGGAGTGGAAGCGCCGGGATGGTACTCCGATGACCGTCCGCTGCTCGGCTCGCACGGTAAAAGATGACACAGGTGTGCCCGCGTATTTTGAAGTATTCGCCGAAGACGTGACCGAGAAACGCGTGCTTGAGCGGCAACTGCGTATGGCACAGAAAATGGAAGCGATCGGGCGTTTGTCGGGTGGAATCGCACACGATTTCAACAATTTGCTCGGCGTCATCATCGGCTACAGCGGAGTGTTGAAACGGTCCCTCGCTCAAGATGCCACCCTCTTGGACCATGCGCTCGAAATCGAGAAAGCCGGACAGCGTGCGGCTTCTTTGACCAAGCAACTGCTCGCTTTCAGCCGGCAGCAGGTGTTGACGCCGGCGATTCTCAATCTCAACGCGTTGGCGCTGGACATGGAAAAAATGCTCCCCCGATTGCTGGGCGAAGATGTCGAAGTGTCGCTCGCGCTCGATCCCGCCCTCGGTGCGGTGAAAGCAGACCAGAGCCAGGTCGAACAGATCATCATGAATCTGGCCGTCAACGCACGAGACGCCATGCCGACGGGCGGGAAATTGAAGATCGAGACCGCCAATATCGAGTTTGATCTGGCCTACACACGAACCCATCCAGGATCGAAGGTCGGCAGCTACGTGATGCTGGCGGTGACTGACACAGGCGCTGGAATGACCACCGAAACACTCGCCCATATATTCGAACCTTTCTTTACTACCAAGGAGCGGGGCAAAGGGACGGGACTCGGGCTTGCCACGGTCTACGGGGTTGTGAAGCAGAGCAACGGATATATTTGGGTAGACAGCGCGCCTGAGAGGGGATCGTCCTTCAAGATTTATCTTCCACGACATACCGGCGCGGTCACGACTGAAGCACACGGGGGCGATTCAGACGAAAGGTTGTGCGGGTCAGAAACGATTCTCTTGGTGGAAGACGCTGAACCGTTGAGAAAGCTCGCAGGAACTTTTCTCGAGGCCGGAGGCTTTCGCGTTCTATCCGCCGAAAGCGGGGAGCATGCCATGGAAGTGGCGGCAAAGCATCGCGGCCTCCTAGATTTGCTCCTGACCACGTAGTAATGCCCGGCATGAATGGACGTGTTTTGGCTGAGCAACTCTCTCGATGGCAGCCGGGACTCAAGGTGCTCTACATGTCTGGCTATACGGACGCTTTTATCGCGGGACACGGAGTCTTAGAGGAAGGAATACATCTACTACACAAGCCCTTCACGGAAAAGAGCCTGATTCGAAAAGTCCGCGAAGTGCTTGATGGCGGCAAGAAAGTGGCACGGGCGTCGAGCCCTGTGGCCGAGTTCGTTGGGAGCACAGACCGATCCGGCTGAGAGGAGAACCCCGTAATGGCGAAGCTCTTGATCGTGGATGATGACGAGGCCTTGCGCAGACTGTTCCGCCTTGAATTGCAAAGCACCTACGAAATCATCGATTCAGGTGAACCGGACCAAGGCTTAGCGTTCGCGTTAGAACACAAGCCCGATGCCATTCTCCTCGATTTGCGCATGCCAAAATATTCCGGCTATGAGCTGTGCCAAACGTTTACCTCGTTCAGTCGCACCCAGTCGATTCCGGTAGTGATAGTGAGCGGCGAGGCAGGTGCACAAACAAAGGAGCACTGCAAACAGCTAGGCGCGGCAGGTTTTTTTGAAAAACCAGTCGACTTCGATGCGCTCCGCACTTGCCTTAAGGAGATTGCGAAGACGAGCTGTCATGTTCCCCGAAGTGAAGTACGCGTCCGATTGCGGGTTCCGCTCAGATTGCGCGGGATAGACATTCATGAGAACACGTTCGACGTAGCGGCGATGACTGACAACGTGAGTTTGAGCGGATTTCTGTGCGACTCAACGGTCGAGCTCGCGAAAGATGCGGTGATCGAAGTCTATATGGTCAGTGAAAAGGAAGAGTACGTCGGGAAAGCAACTATTGTTCATGCTGATTCCGAGGGTATACCTGTACGCCGCTACGGGTGCCGCTTCACCGAAAAGGCTGGTCCATGGGTTCTCAAATAAGACTCTTCGGCCCGCACATGAGCGGGTCCGGGAATGCAGAGAGCGAGTATGACTAATGGCAACGGTGTGACCCCGCGAACCGGCCACCATCTCGGTGATCCGCACGGTCAGGAGTCAAGCCAGGTCGTTCGCGTGCTGGTCGTCGACGATGAGCCTGCCGCTTGCAAACTTCTTTCCTTCATCCTCGGGCCGCCAGCATTTCGATGCCGAACGGCGAGCGGAGGTGAAGCGGCGTTGTCGGCCATCAAACAGGAGCCGGTCGATGCGATTATCTCTGACCTTTGCATGCCAGGGATGGACGGAATGGAATTACTCTCTGAAGCCAGGCGGCTCTATCCGCATCTAGCATTTCTGGTCACGACCGGGGTAGACGACGTCGAAGTCGGTGTACGAGCGATGCGGTCGGGGGCGGATGATTATTTGGTTAAGCCTTTACAGGAAAGCGCTGTTGTCGCAGGCCTTGAACGTGCCCTCCAGAAACGACACCTCGAGCAGCAAGTGGAGTCTTATCGCCAGCATTTGGAAGAAATGGTTTCGGAGCGCACGAGCCAGCTGCAGATCGCGCTTAGAAAAATCGAATCTAGCTACGAGGAGACGCTCAAAGCCTTGGCGTTGGCGATTGATCTTCGCGACAGCGAAACTGCCGGGCACTCGCACCGCGTTTGCCAATACTCGCTCGAGACGGCGCGGGCCATGGGTCTGTCTGGTGAAAAGCTGACTGTCATCGCGCAAGGCGGCTATCTCCACGATATCGGAAAACTGGGAATCCCTGACTCCGTTCTTCTTAAGCCTGGTCCTCTCACTCCGGATGAACGAAAGCTGATGCAGCAGCATGTCCAGATCGGGTTTGAGCTCGTGAAGGGTATCCCGTTTCTCGCGGATGCGGCGGAGATTATCCTCGCGCATCACGAGCGCTACGACGGAAGCGGCTATCCCAAGGGCCTCCGCGCCCACGAGATTCCAATGGGTGCGCGGATTTTTGCGGTAGCCGATACCCTCGATGCCATTACGTCTGACCGACCTTATCGTCGCGCTTCGTCCTTGGAGGTAGGTCGAGAAACGGTTCGTCTAGAATCCGGTCGTCAATTCGACCCGGAAATTGTGAGCATCTTCTTGAGCGTTCCGGAGGAAACGTGGTGCAGTATCGCGCTTAGTCGACGGCACACTAGTCCTTCCCGGGCGCGACTGGCTGGTGGCGCTGGGCATTCACTCCCTGGGGGCCCTGGCTGTTAAAGGAGTAAGAAGTAGACTTATAGCGCTGTCCGAGAAGTAATTGCCCGGCCTCATGTGGCTTCGGGGTGGTTGAGTTGTATTTATTTAAACAAATTATAATTTATTGCAGGATTATTATCCTGTTCCTTAGTACAGGTAATCGTTTATATGCATAGATTTATATTATAGATTGTTCAACTCATCACCACTGTGGCGTAATCAGAGTAGGTAGCAAGGGGGAAATAGGCGATGAGACTCAAACTCGGCGTAACTTTGTTGTTCGCAGTGTCCCTGGTTCCGGCGATTGCCCAGGCTCAGGTTCCCGTCGGCCGCTGGGAAATCGTCCACATGAGCGGAGATAGTGCAGATCAAACAGCACTGTACCCAGGCGGCTTTTCCACTTTTCTCAGATCGGACGGCACGGGTGACACATACGGAACGGCTGCCAATTCTATTTGTGTGATTGACGATCAAGCCTTCAACGTCGTTCCGACTTGGGTTGGATTGGGCGGAAATAGTTTTCAAATCACCATCGCGGTCGATAATCTGGGAGCGGCGCCGAACTTCTCGTTTATTTATACCGGCACCTATGCGCTCACTCCAATTCCCGGCGATGCATCTGTTTCCATTCCTACGATCACAGGAACATACTACCCTGTAGGAAATGCTACTGCTTGCAGTGACGCTACCCAGAGTGCCCCCGGCAACTTCGTTGCAACATTTCTACCGACAATTTCGTCTGGTTCAGCCTCTGGCTCACTGGATAGTTTCGCTACAAATGGCGGTTCACCTTTTGAATCGACGGTAGACGCTACCCTCACGTTCAGTGCTCCACCAGCGCCCGGCCAGATCGCTGGTACGGTGTCCCTCGCTTCCAATCCCGCCTTCAACGGAAACGCATGCTTTGCCACAACGAGCGGGGTTGTAAATCCTTTGACCATCAATCCGAACCTGTCTACTCAGTCGGGAATCTTGGAATCTGTATACGCCGAAGGTCTGGACCCGCAAGGCGTTCCAACTACGCTAGTTCTCAACGGGTTTTCTGCCAATTTGTACACCACAGATACCAACACGGACCCGTATGCGGATCAAATCACTTCCACAGAATGGGCCGTTGCAGCCGCCATTGGCGAAGATGATCCTGCTGCCGTTGCTAACGATGGTACCAACAGCGTTATGGTTTATTTTTACGACGTGGTAGGTGGCATTTGCAATAACGCAGGAGGAGCTGACGCGCCATTTCACTTCCTCTCCGGCAAGCCTTTCAACCATCGCGACAAAAAGCGCCGACGCCATCGGCACAACCCCAGCCCGAAAGGCGCGCCCATCCCAGTCCGGGGAGGCAAGGACTAAGATCAGCGCCTAATCAACGGCGCGCCCTATCCAACTACGCGAAAGATCCCACATCGTAGACACGGAACGATACTATCCTTGGGATTAACGGTCCTCAATTCCGGGCCGGGCGTCTTTCTAAACGGTGCCCCCAGGATCGACTGATCGACTCGTGGATTGGCCAAGGGATGGGGATTATTGATTGCTCGTGTCATACAGCTGATTCCTGATCCACAGAACACTGAGTCCATCGATTTCTGCATTGGAGCATCTGTGTTAGCCTTCGACCCCAAAATCGTTGCTCCCGCTTGGACAAGACGATATATTAGATAATGTAAATTATAAGGAAGATAAACAAGACTACGTCACGGCTTTGAATGTACTTGCGGACCGTTGAGACTGGGGACGTAGAATCGATGGTCGAAGGATTTGGGTCAGCGATTTATTGTGGTTAAGCTGGCAAACTCTCGTACGACCATAAGTCCTTTTGTCGATTGCACTTCAGCAACCACAATCGGTCACGGGAGCCGTTTTGGGCCTTCGGGGCGATTGATTCTACGGCACTTATTTTAGGATTCTGTTCTCATAACCCAAAGGTCGTCAGTTCAAATCTGCCCCCCCGCAACCGTGGGCGCTTAAGAGAGAAAATCCTCTAAGCGCCCCGCTTCTTTGAAGTCACCAGCTGAACCGCAATAGACTGACTCAAGGTAAGCGTCCGCTTGTGACCGTCTATGCGAAGTGTGAGTGATCGAGGATGATGGCCCTTGTGGGCACATTGGGAAGTGTCCACGTGGGGAATAAGTGGACACTTCGGAGCGGATAGTCGTTAAGAGAGAGCCGCGCAGGCGGCGTGCGGTGGCGGAGAAGCGGCGGATCGTCGAACAGACGTTCGAGCCAGATGCATCGGTGGCCAAGGTGGCACGGGCGCACGGAGTGAACGCCAACCAGGTGTTTGCGTGGCGGCGTCAGTATCGGCAGGGGTTGTTGGGCGAGGGGCAGGCAGAGACGGCGAATTTGCTGCCGGTGCATGTGACCGGAACGCGGTTAAGCAAAGCGCATGGCACGGGCCGCCGGCGAGCTACACACGGAATCGCGGAAGCAGCGGGCGCGATTTACGTGGAACTTCCCAAGGGACATCTTCGCATCACGGGCCGAGTGGATGCGGAAGCGTTGCGTGCTGTGCTGGAGCAGTTGCTGGGATGATCGGGCTGGCGGCGGGGACGCGCATTTGGATCGTGGCGGGAGCAACGGACATGCGGCGCGGATTCGTGGGGCTGAGCGGGATGGTGCAGACGGCGCTGGCGGAGAATCCGTTTTCGGGGCAGGTGTTTGTGTTTCGCGGGAAGCGCGGCGATCTGGTCAAGCTGCTGTGGTGGGACGGTGACGGGCTGTGCTTATTCGCGAAGAGACTGGAGCGCGGAAAATTTATCTGGCCGCAAGCGGCGAACGGAACTGTTTCGCTGACGCCTGCGCAGTTGTCGATGCTGCTGGAAGGGATCGACTGGCGGCGGCCGGTGCGCAGTTACGCGCCGCAGTTGGCGGTGTAAACAGAGAAATTATTGAAAAATGATTTGGCCGGGAATTTCGCTTCTGGCACACTGCGTTCACGATGACCGCGCGTGCGACGCTTCCCGATCTCGACGCACTGAATGCCAACGAATTAAAAGCTCTGATCTTCTCGCAGCACACAGAAATCCACTCGCAGCGTGCGGAGATTTTTTCACAACGCGAGCAACTGGTCTCGCGCGACGCCGAAATCGAGCACTTGAAGCTGCTGATCGCTAAGCTGCGGCGGCAGCAGTTCGGCCGCAAATCGGAGAAGCTGGAACGCCAGATCGAGCAACTGGAGCTGCGGCTAGATGAGCTGGAAGAGGTGCGGGCAGAAAATGCGCGCCCTTCGCAAGCGCCAGCGGCCCCCATGAATGCAGCAAAACCCGCACGTGGTCCGCTGCCGGAGCATCTGTCGCGCGAAGTGCGAAAGTATCCGCCGAAGCAGACCGCATGCCCGGACTGCGGCGGAGAGTTGAAGCATCTGGGCGAAGATGTTTCGGAGATTCTGGAGTACGTGCCGGCGCGGTTCAAAGTGATTCGTCAAGTTCGTCCGAAACTAGCTTGCGCGTGCTGTGAACGGATCGTGCAAGCGGAAGCGCCGAGCCGTCCAATCGAGCGCGGCATTGCTGGTCCGGGACTTCTGGCGCATGTGCTGGTCTCGAAATACTGCGACCACTTGCCGCTGTATCGCCAGTCGGAAATCTATGCGCGCGAAGGCGTGGAGTTGGAGCGTTCGACGCTGGCGGACTGGGTGGGCGGCACGAGCGCGTTGCTCGCGCCGCTGGTGGAAGCGCTGCGGCGCCACGTGATGGCCGCGACGAAGTTGCACGCGGATGACACGCCGGTTCCAGTGCTGGCGCCTGGCAACGGCAAAACAAAAACCGGACGGCTGTGGACCTACGTTCGCGATGATCGTCCCGCGGGAGACACAGCGCCCGCGGCGGTGTGGTTCGCCTACACGCCGGATCGCAAAGGCGAGCATCCGCAAGCGCACTTGAGCAGCTTCACCGGCACGCTGCAGGCGGATGGCTACGCGGGGTTCGAGCAGATTTACGAAGCCGAACGCATTCGGGAAGCAGCCTGCTGGGCGCACGTGCGCAGAAAGTTTTACGATCTGGTAGTGGCCCACAAATCGCCCGTCGCGGCGGAAGCGCTGGAGCGCATCGGCGCGCTGTATGCCATCGAAAAAGAAATTCGCGGACGCTCGCCGGAAGAGCGGCGCGAGGTCCGCAACGAGCGAGCGTGACCGCTGCTGGAATCGTTGAAGCAATGGCTGGAAGCCACGCTGGGTAAACTATCCAGAAGTCGGACACCGCGCTGGCGGTTCGTTACGCGTTGGCCCGGTGGGAGGCGCTGCTGCGCTACGTGGACGATGGCGGCATCGAGATCGACAACAACGCCGCGGAACGAGCGCTGCGCGTGGTGGCTCTGGGCCGCAAGAACTATTGTTCGCCGGCTCGGACACTGGCGGCGAACGCGCCGCCGCGATCTACAGCCTCATCGGCACAGCAAAGTTGCACGGCATCGATCCCGAAGCCTACTTGCGCGACGTGCTTACGCGCATCGCCGACCACCCCGTCAACCGCATCGACGATCTCCTGCCCTGGAACCTAGCCCCAGAATCCGCTCCCTTAACATAATCCGCCCGTCAAGACGGCCAGAACCAGACGCTTACGACTCAAGTTCGGCAACCCGACGATCTTCGTCGACCTCGTGGAATGGGCCGATCGCAGCATCACCGAGTAGCGCCCCAATTCCCGCCGCGGGCGGGAACCGGTGTGGCGCTTCCGACAAATCGAGATTCCCAGCCTAAACTCTCGCATTCTGACCGGCTTGAGGTTCCTTGACCGATAAGGTTGCGCAGGGACGAGAAAAGTGAGTTTTTCCCCGGGGACGATTTCTCGCAGGAGAAGAGAGGAATCCGTCACCTCTAGTCCGACATCTGGAGTATTGTCCGTTCGCCCCGCACTCTCGTGAGGCAGCGGTTTCTCGGATCTGGAACCACTGCCATTCCGTACTGTCGGTCGATGGTTCCAACCTTCAGATTCTGCGCCTTGCGAGTTTCGTGACCCGGCCCGTGCGGTTCCCTTCACGCATAACACTTTCAAGCTCCTGGCGTTCTTCTCTGTCGGTGCCGTCGTAAACACCATCGGTATAGAGTACGAAAATATCCCCGGGGCTCAGCAGTGTGAGTTCGGCCACATTGGAGGAGTTCCCATTGTCCTCGACGGAGCCCAGCGAGAAATACCGATTCCGATCCGGATGATTTTCCGGGATGTGCAAGCCTAGCGGCAGAAACTGTACCGTACGGCTCTTATCGATCTCCATGAACTTCTGGTATTCGGCAGAGAACACCAAGGGCGGGGGATGACCGAAGTTCACGAATCGAAAATGGCCATACGGGCGTACTTCACCGTAAAGCATCGTCGCGATCTCCTGAGCACCCTCTTGCTCACTTCTGCCGAGCGCATTTCTCGCGGTCACAGACATCGCCAACCTCAGGTTTATCCTCTCGAATAACTCTGCTGTCGTTTTCCCTCGGTGATCCAGTTCCGAGAGCATCAGGGCATGAAACGTGTCGTGAACCGTCGAAGCGATCTTCGCTGAAATGATTCCATGTCCCTGAGCGTCCACCAAAAGAACTCCCGCCGTGCTGTACAACTCGCGCAAGTCTTCGGCGACTCGCACCTGGTCGGAGCTTCGCGCCTCCCTGTAGGCAGATTCCATCTCAGGTCTGTAGCCGGGCCTCGATTTCAGCCATTTCACCTGATCGTCCACCGAATTACGTGGCGCTGCACTTGCGGGAAGCGGATCGAGAAACTCCTTCGATCGCTGCAGGGCCCGTTGAATGCGGGCGTCGATGTCGTAACGCTGCTGAAAGTTTATGTATTCGAAAAGATCGCCCCCGACCGTCCCGACGGGAATCGAATTACCGTACATCTCTATACCTTGCACACGCGGAATTGCACCCTCCACGGGCATCAGCCGCTTGCGCAAGTAATCGTCGATAGTTGGAGGCGTGTAGACGTTTGCCATAAGGGAAGTCCGGACCACTCCATTCTCGTTCTTTCGAGTTCAATTCATCACATTTCGCTCTTTCAAGAGCATTCGCGAGTGAAATGGTGAGGAATCGGACGGCTATCTACGCCACTAAATCAGTTGTAGTGCTCCCCGCTAATTTAGACAGTCAGGGCCTCGTTTTTTAGTACAGCTGCAAAAGCCAAGAAGGCCTCGCGGGGAGTGCGATTTCCGACTCCGCGGTGAGGCCGGTCGTGATTGTACTCTCGGATCCAGCGAGCGATCGAGGCCCGCGCTTCGTCCAGGCTCCGATACTCCGCCGTCCAGACTTCCTCTTCTTTCAAGCTGCGATGGAACCGTTCGATGTAGCTGTTGCCTTCCGGGTGATGATAGGCGGTGCGGCGAAGGGTGATGCCGAGTCGCGCCAGCGTCTCGATAAAGCGCGACGAAGTGAACTGCGTGCCGTTGTCGGTGGTCAACGTGACGCTGGCCTGCGGCTGCCCTCGGGCAACGCGCACGGCCTGCTCCACCGCGGCGAGCGCGTCTTCGGTACGGCAGCGATGGGAGAGCTGCCAGCCCACGATTTCCCGCGTGCAGCAGTCGATCACGCATACCAGATAAGCCCAGCCCACGGCGGGGCCGGCCCAGATTTTGGTCATGTCCGATTGCCAGATCTGATTCGGTGCTGAAGTTTCCACGCGGCCCCACTCTTTCTTTCTTCGTGCTCGCAGACGCCGCGAGCGCACCAGCAACCCACGTTCGCGCATCACCCGCAATACGCGTTTGCAATTCACCGGGAGATTTTCCTTTCGCCGCAGCCACCAGGCCACGCGACGATAGCCATACGCGGGTTTTTCTCCGCAGGCCATGACGATCTGTTCGTCGCAGGTGCGGTCCGCTCGGCTGCCGCGCGGCCGCTTCCGGTAGTACAGACTCGACCGGCTAATGGCCAGCGTGGCCGCCACCACCGTGGCGGTAAAGCCCGCGGTCAGCATCTCGCGCGCCTGGGAGTGAACCTGACCGCAGCTCACTCCCCCACGACGTTTTTTAGGATTTCGATCTCCAGCGACTTCCGGCCCAGGGTCCGCTCCAGTTGCCGGATGCGGTGGTCTTTCTCGGTTTCCGCGGCCGCCGCGCTTCTCCCCCCAAGCGCGGCCTTGGCTCCCTGTTCCGCTTCATCCTTCCAGCGGTAGTACAGCGTGGGAGCAATTCCAAAGCGCCGACAAGTTTCAGAAATGTTCCCGCTCTTCAACCCTTCCTGCACAATCTGCCACTTCTCTTCCGGGGATCGCTCGACGCGTGCTTTCCTGCTCCTGTTGCCTCCTGTTGGGAGGCCCTGATTCTATCTAGACTGGGTGTCCAGTTTTAGCGGGGAGCACTACACAGTCATGTCTATTTGATCGAAGGTATTCCCGAGAGCTTCTCGCATTCCGCTCCCTCCTATGTGGTTATGACTCGCGTCGCAGCGCTCCGAGCCACAACCTTTTGATGACAGAAGTACTCGCCCCGATGTGTCTTCCCTATCGGATTAACACCGCTCCCTGTCCTCTCCATGGATGGAAAAGCGGATATGGTACCTCTGGCCCTGCACTTCTCCGATTTTAGGAACGTGGTTTTATACCCACGCCTCTTGTAATGTTTGCTGAACGGAATTCGGGTACTTCAAGGCGTACTGGCGCAGTTTCTTCTTGTCAATTACGTTCAGGCTCAGTTCGTCGAACGCTACCGGCAATCCTTCGTGCCGCTGGAGATAAATCCAGTCAAGAAGAGCCTTTTCCGGTTCCGCAATGCGATAGGAGCCATGCCTCGTACGCTTCGTCTCAAAGCCCCAGTGAAGTTTCTTTGCAATGTGACGATAGACGATTTGAACGGAAGGGCGTCGAAATTCGCGTGGAAAGCCTGTCGTCACACAAGTCAATGCGGAAGGACTCTGGGTGGAGATTCCCCACTCCGCCAGAGCGGATTCGAGCGAGATATAAGCGTCGGGCCGTAAAATGCCCACCAGTTCACGCGGGGAAAATTCGTGCGCCAGCTTGTTGACGTACAGCCTGCGTGACACATGCTCCACCAGACCCCGGCGTTCCTGCCTCCGTAAGGCATTGCCAACCACAGCTTCGGCAATCCCGTACTTTCTTGCGAGTTCATCCGATCGCAAGATCGCCGACCGTGATCCTTCTTTCCGGAGTGTTTTTGCCCAATCCAAGACGGTTCCTCTCCCTACAACCATTCCGCGAACACGCTCCGCAGCGCAGCCCGCAGAATTTCAAAGTCATCCCGCTCCAGTTCCGTGTAAACCTCGTCGGGTAAAACCGGTCTCAACTCCGCCCGGCACAATTTCGGGTTCACTCTTTCGATTCGCTCGCGGATCTCTTCCCTGCCGACTTCGCGCCACTTCAGTGCGTCCTCAAGATGTCCCTTCAACACCGAATCCAGTTTTGCGCCGCGCAACAAAAGAAGACGGATATCGAAAGCATCCCTTGCTTTTACGACCCGTCGCGACACGAACGACTCCACTTTTTGAAGCAACAAGTAGTCCCGCGACGCTGCAGGGATGAGAGTGGTCTTCCCTTCCTCCTCGATCTTCTCCTTCACGATCTCGCGCAGCAGCACTGACCCGCCGATCCGCGTGACGTCCACGGTGAACAGCTTTTGCTTTGCCGGACCCACGGTCCACAGGCGCACAAAATGTTCCCCCTCCGTTTCCGGCTCGAAGACGACTGGCCCTAGGCCGAGTGCGCCGGCCACTTCCTGCAACCGCGTTTCGAGAGCGCCCACGAGTTCCTGCGCCGTGGGCAGCCGGTCTACACGGGCCAGAAGATCTAAATCCTTCGAAATCCTGGGACTCTCATGAAAGAGCACCAGCGTGGCTCCTCCGAACAGGACGAAGTGGTCCGGCAGAGCGGAAAACAGAGCGATCGCTGCCTCTTCCATCAGGACCAGAATTTCGGCCTGGTCCTTTTGCAGGTTCCTGTCGAGATACCGGGCGACTCTCTCCTGTAGGGTCATTTGCAGAATACACCATATGTGGTTGTTTTCGCAATCATAAGTTGCATCTCGTTTTCAATAAACACTCTATGCGATGGAAAACGCAATTATCGCAAGGAAAAACATCATCCCACAATCGCCCAATGCAGCAACAGGCAGAAGCGAGGAACCTCTGATTCGAATCCGACCTTCCAATCCAGAATTGCACACGATTTTCTTTCTCCGAACTAATTCTTCGCTTGCCCTTCCTGGCTAACCCCGCGCCTGATCCGTCCGCTCCTCCGTCAAGCCTCTGCGCTTCGCTCCGATGAACGCCCCACCCGCGGGCTTGACGGCGCGGACGGACTGTCCCTTCCCCCGCCACGAAGGCATTTGCTTCTTCTGCACTGCTACGCTGCGCCGGAACCAACAAAAGTCCAAGTCAAACGCAGAAGATCTTCTCCCATGCAAGTAATCAGCAAGACGCCTCTGTTTCCACTCAAGCGACCAAATTACAAGTCAGGATTTCACACAATGAATCAAAGACAAAACAAAGTTAGCGTCCACGCGCCGGCTTCGCGTGCTGTTTTGCCGCGTGTAATTCCCTACCGAACACTTTAGCCGCCCAGTCCGGCATCGTCTGAGCAGTCTTACTCAATTTGCCGTCGATGAAATGCGCTACTACGCGGAATCCGCGGCGATGCGCTGTGTTGTCGTACACGAGCAATTCATCAGCATGTTTAGGAACTTCGGAGAGACTCTTGGTTGACTCTCGATAGGAGTCAATCACGCTGGACAAAGGCACGGCCTGTCCGCCTCGACTCATGCGCACCAACACCCGGCCCACATTCAAATTTCCGTCTTCCGTAGAGATAAAGAGAACTTTCGTCGAATACCCTGCTGCCTTAGCCTGGTCGAGCAGCTGTGTGTCCACACGAATGTCTTCAACGGCAAAAGAACGCCGCTCATCAAGAAACGGTTGTTGCTGGTGCCTAAGTGGGGGAACAAGTGTTGGGAATGCCTCTTTCAAATAGGCTTCATAGAAAGTTGTCTTACCGGCGCCTACCGGTCCTGCGATTATGAACAATGCTGGTTTTTGCTGGCTCAGGTTGTGATTTCCTCGTGTGCAATTTTGAGCGGACCCTTTCCGCCTATGGGCTCAAAGCTTGTCTCTAATTTCTCAACGGGGGTTCGCTCTCCGTCAGGCGTTACCTTCACTGTCGCTTTCAGGTTCCGATCGTATTCGTAATATGACCCGTTCGGCTCTTCCGCCTCGAAGGGAACGGATTGCATTGCCGAAAGCTCCGCAAGCATCTGATGAAGCTCCCGACGTTCGGCCTCAGACATCGTGTCGTACGAATGCACGGACGAGCCCTGTCCCTTGGCTGGTTTTTTGAGCTTGCATTCTCCGCCCTTTGAGTAAAAAACCAGAAGAGCGCTATTCACAAGCCGATTCATCGAACAATTCCGCTTCTTAGCGACGTCATGAATGCGCTTGCGAAGTCGATCTCAAGATGACGACTTGCGTTTCTCTCCCGGTTTGTTTCTGTCTGGATTGAAGAGTCACAAGCTTGACGGTATTAAGGTCGACCCCTAGGAGGGCGTCGTTGATCGAAGTCGACAGCTCTCCCATAAATCTTGGTTTGTCCCGCAGGAGTTTGTCGAGGGAACTCAAGAGCCGGACATTGTAGACTCCCAAATTAGCGCTTCGCCGCTTGGGCACGATTCCCTACTGTCTTCACGATGGGGTTGCCGCAACTTAGACACGTCACGGCCGATACATACAGATATATACACCACCCTCACCGCCCGTTCAAGTCGGCACTAGTCGGCGACAGTAGACAATAGTCGGCACTAGTTGACTGGAAGTCGGCTGAATTCGGCTGAAGAAGGCACTAGTAGGTAGAAAGTCGGCTGAAGTAGACACTCTTCGACAGCAGTAGGAGCAACGTGCATGAAATGCAGGAGGACTATCGGCGACCGACACACGTATTGGAACATAAAGGGTTGTGGCGACGCTGCGCGAGTTTTTACAGGCAAGTTCTTCTTTTTCAGAAGGAAGGGATGTGGCGACTTTTTCCCGAAACGTGGCACAAATGTGCCACCGCATCTTCTTCCACGTTTCTCGACACTTCGACAATTTAAATGGGAGGAAATCTATGGCAAAACCCCCGAACCGAACGGAGTTCTTTCGGCTCCAGGGCTGACCATAAACCTCAAAGAGGTCGTCAAGAAAAGCAGCCCAGGAAAATGCTGAAGGCTAAGGAAAATCCTTTTTCATGGTGCTATATGTATAGTAGCATTAAGCCATCGCGTTCATGCTCGGCGATTCGAGAGTCGCCTTGACGAATGGGGCCTCATCCCACATGGATGTCACCAACGCACTGACGGTCGACGAAATCGCCGCTCTTTTCGGCATCCCGCTGAATACAGTCCGCGAGCGGCTTGCCCGACACAACTCCCCGCAGGAATATTTTTCTATTCCGGACCTCGCAAAACGGTGGCGATGCTCGCGCGGTACGGTGTATAACCGTTTACGTGCCCATGGAGCGAAGGTTCTCGACTTCGCGCCAAACGGGAAACGTGGAAAGAAAGTTGTGGCAGCTTCAACTGTGTTGCAGTTGGAGGCCCGGCAAACCAAACGACTATGCTGACTATCCACAAGCGCGGAAGAGTGTTCTGGTCCGATGGAATCGTGCAGGGCGTGCGCGTCCGTCGCCCCCTCGGAACACGCAACAGCGATGCGGCTCACCGCATCCTTGGCAAACTTGAGCGCGCGTTGGCGGAGGGCGCGGAATCGAGCCTTTGGCCAGAATTGAAGCGATTTCTGCCGGAACCGACCTTTCGAGTGTTCGCCAATGTCGCCGGCTACAAAGAGCCCATTGTCAAAGCCGAGCCTACCTGGGCGGACTTGAGCGCTGCCTTCGAAAACGAATTGCATCGGCGCGTCGCGCTGGACAAGTTGCGGGAATCAACTGCGGTCCGCTATCGGCACACAGCGCGTGAGTTCAAGGCGTTTCTCAACGAACGCAAAATCACCCTTCTAAAAGAAATCACGAAACCTTTTGTCGAATCTTTCAAGGTTTGGCGAGCGGTTCGGATTCGCACCAGGAACTTCTCGCGTGGCGCAACCAGTCTTGCCCTCGACGCGGCGATTCTGCACCGGATCTTCGCGATTGGCGTCGAGTACGAGATCCTCGAAAAAAATCCAGTTCGCATGGAGGGTCGTCCGGGAGACGTGCCAGAACGCGGAGCTCAGCCATTCTCAGGCGCTCAACTGGAGAAGCTTAAACAAGCAGCGGGTCTCGACCAGTTCATTTTTCTGCTTCTTCGCTGGACAGGGATGCGCGGCTCAGACGTCGTGGGTTTGACCTGGGCCGATATTCACTTTGATCGGCGTGAAATCGAACGCGTAACGCAAAAGCGCAGGAAACCGGTCATCATTCCGATTCATTCCGAATTGCTGTTCGCGCTTGAAGTGGAGTTCGACCGCAGGTCACCGGAACCTGAAGATCAGGTTCTGCCGCACACTCGCGAACACGGTCGAATGACTAGGCCACGGCTGTATCAACGATGCAAAGCCATGGGCCGCCGAGCCGGAATGAAAGATGCTCACCCACATCGTTTTCGGGATACATTCGCGGTTGACATGCTTGCTCGTGGCGCAACACCGTACGATGTAGCCAAGCTTTTAGGTGACGAAATTGCCACCGTCGAAAAGCACTACGCTCCCTTTGTTCGAGAGCTTCGTGAACGTGTGCGCGGGCTTCTTGAGGGGCCCGGTGGCATATCTCAATATGCGGAAAACATACGCTTAGTCGGCAACGCCAAAACTCGTTCCATCAACTAGGCGACCGCCTTACGGTCATCTGCTGTTGTGTTCTTTCCAGCCGGAGGTTCCTGCTTCTTCTCCATACTGAGGAAGTGCGGACCGGGCGGGGTTACGACTACCGTATGCTTCTCTCTAAGCTTCTTGATCTCGTCCTCAAAAAGCGATGTGAATATAACCGTCTGGAAATCCGACCGTCTTGCGAGCTGATTCATCAGGAAAGTCAAGAACAGTTCACGATGACTTGCGTCAGGATTTTGCTGCAATGGCTCATCTAAGATCAAGAAACCGGGATGCTTTCCGGCGATCTTCTGGGCGCTAGCCGCAAGCGCAAGGCTGTAGGCCGCGACCAACCTAGACTGATCGCTGGCCGACCCAAGAGCTCGCAATCGCCTGCCGTTCATGTAGGGAACATACTCGTCATCTAGTGAGACCATGTGCACAGTATGCACGTCGATCGCGCTATGTCCTAAGGCGACTAAATACTCTCGCAACGCGGCAGCAAATGTTTCCTTCCTACCAGCGTGGTCAAAACGGCCTCGCAAACGCTTCGAATGCGAGCGCGACTACCGAAGTGCGATAAGTGACGCAGACTTCGCGTGCCTGAGATGTTAACAGAGTACTAGGCCCGACTAGCATAGGCCCTCCGGCCATCGGTTCCTTACTTATAAAGATTATCACTATGGCGAACAAATGGCGAACAACAAAGATTCAAAATCGATTGGGTTCCCCGGACGTGGATACATTAGGCAGCCTAGGCGAATGCAAGGCGAAAATCAATGTCACAGTTATGGCACAATTTCACCAAAACTGTCCGTAAGTTATTGAAAAATAGCGGGCGAGCCTGTAAGCCGGATTCTGTGCGGCGCGACATCCTGTGAAGGACGGCGTGCAGCGGCGATCATTCCTCTAGGTCACGGCTCGCGCCGTGACTCCAGCAGCCTACCCGAGGGTTGCTCTCGAAAATGGCTTGCGCCATCTTCGAGGGAGAGCGCTTTTTGCAGCGGCCGCTGTTAAGCGAACAACTGCGAAAGCGATCTCGGCGAGCCGGGCCGGCTCTCCCCTCCTATTTGGCCTTGCACCACGCGGGGTTTTCCGTGCCTCCGATGTTGCCACCGGAGCGGTGGGCTCTTACCCCACCTTTTCACCCTTGCCAAACTGAGCGAGCGTTTCGTCGGCGTCCCGCAGGTTTTCCTGCGGGATGCCACCGTGCTTCTCTCGGCCGGCGGTATATTTTCTGTGGCACTTTCCGTGAACCGCAGCACGATACGAAGCGCGGGTCTAAAGACCCGCCACTACATCCGTGCTACCGTCCCCCTGGCGTTACCAGGCGCGTTGCCCTATTTCGTCACCGGCTCTTGCGAGCCTACGACGACGGTGTCCGGACTTTCCTCCCGCTCGGCCATCTTGCAATGGCTAAGCCAGCGATCACCCGGCTCACCCGCCAATCCCATTATACCGCGAGACGATGCAGGTCAGATGGCAGATTCGAGAGGAGCTGTCGGAGAGTTTTCCTCATTAAGCTCGGTCCTAGCGAGAGGCCAATACCGGAAGAGGAGAAAAGCAACCACCGTCCATTCGAGTATGCGGAGTTCGGCGTTCCAGGGAATTGAGTCATTGATTCCCGCCACAACAAGGATATTGGAGACCGTGTGGGTGATTCCGGCGGGAATGATGGACTTCCATCGCAAGGTCATCCACGCAAGGACGTAATTCAGCACTAAGCATATGAGTACTCTGTTGGCTAAGTGCAAGATTACGCCGCCAGCAGAAAGGCCAGAGTAGGAGTCACCTCGAAAATGGTAAGCGCCCCATATAATTCCCGTCAGGAATATTCCGCGATGGAAGCCGTATCGAGAGATCAAATCTCGCAACAACAGCCCGCGAAAGACGATTTCTTCGGCGAAGGCTCCGAAGATCATCAGTAGAAGCCAGGGATCCCATAGCCGAATCCGCGGGCAGCACCGAGCGAAGGAATTGAGCAAGACGCTTCATGGATGTGCAAGTGGCAGGCGGATTATGGCTTAGTTAGGTTCTGAAATGCTAGCGCCGCATGGAAAACGCCTCGCGCCGAGCTTACTTCGACGCAAGGAGTCCTCGGAGGGCCGCGCCGAGCAACAGCCACGCCCCGGGGCAGACCTTTGCAATGACAATTTTTGTGAATCTAACTGTGGTTTTGGAGAATTCAAAACCACAAAACACTTGCCATCGCGGCATTGCCCCGATACCGTCAAGAAAACCCCATAAGTCCCGCGCGTTGAGAAGGAGAAAAATGCCCTATCCCGATGCTGCGCCTGTAAGCACAGAGAGAGCCGCATGGCAGGGCGCCCTCGCCGGAGTGGGCGCCGGAATTCTTTACGGCCTCGTGGGATTTTTCGCGTTGCGGCTGTTTGAAAGCCCGCGCATGGGCATAACACTCTTCCTACTGTTGCCGCTAGTGGTTGGCGCCACGATAGCGTTCGTCACGCCCCGCGCAATCGCGGCCGTGGCTTTGATCGCCGGCACCATCTCCCTGTTTATTTGTCTGCTCACGCTCATTTCCGTTCACGCGGAAGGATTGCTATGTGCGGTGATCGCGTTCCCGCTGATTTTTGTATCGCTGATGATTGGAGTGGGACTGGGCATGCTGCTGCGCGAACTTTTTCGCAGGGCGCAAACGCTCTCGATGAATGCAATTATTATTTTCGCTGGACCGGCGCTAGTGTTCGGCGGGCACATCCTGGAAATGAAGGTATCTCCGAAACCGCGCATAGAGAGCATCACCACGAGCATGCACTTGAGCGCGGCGCCGGAACAGGTTTGGGCAAATATCCAATCAATTGACAGATTGTCAGGCGCAAAACCGCTGCTCATGTATCTTGGACTGCCGATTCCACAACGATGTGTCTTGGAAGGCACCGCCGTCGGCAGCAAACGAACCTGCTATTTCGATCAAGGCTATATCGAAGAAACGATTCTGGAGTGGGACGCGCCGCGGCGAATGCGGCTTTCCATCGACCGCTCCAACATGCCTGGCCGGCATTGGCTTGATTTTGCGGGCGCGGAGTATGAGCTGAGACCCGATGCCAACGGTACCGTGATCACCAGAGTGACGACCATTCGTTCGAATCTTAGCCCCGCATGGTATTGGGAGGGCTTCGAGCGCTGGGGCGTTCGGAGCGAACACAATTATTTGTTCACCGATCTTGCCGGACGATTCGCGAGCCAGTAGCGACGGGGAAGAGCCCGGTTGTTCGTCTCCCTCGAAGCCTATTTCAAACCGATAAGTTTCTCGAACCCGCTTTCATCAAGAATCGTGACCCCTAGCTCCTTGGCTTTTTCGTATTTGGAGCCGGGGTCGGTGCCGACGACGACGTAGTCGGTTTTTTTGCTGACGGAGCCGGAGAGTTTGCCGCCGTGTTGCAGGACGAGTTCGCCGGCTTCTTCGCGGGAGCGGTTGGCGAGGCCGCCGGTGAAGACGAACGACTTCCCTGCGAGCTTCTGGCTTTTGACTTTGCGCTTTTCGGCCGTGGGATACACACCGACTTTCTGCAGCTTCTTGATAAGCTGACGATTGGGGGGCTCGGAGAAGAATTCGACGATGGCGGCTGCCACCTTCGGGCCGACTTCGTTGACGGCAACGAGTCGCTCTTCGTCAGCCTCAGCCAATTCCTCGAGCGAAGAAAAATGTTCAGCTAGAAGTTGCCCGGTGCGTTCTCCGACGAAGCGGATGCCGAGGGCATAAATCAATCGGGCCAGACTGCTCAACTTGCTGCCTTCGATTTCGGCGAGCAGATTCCTGGCGGATTTTTCGGCCATGCGATCGAGCGCGGCGACTTCGTCTTCTTTCAGAGCGTAAAGATCGGCGACGTCTTTCACCAGGCCTTTGGCCACCAGTTGATCGACGATTTTGTCGCCGAGGCCGTCGATATTCATCGCATGGCGGCTGGCGTAATGAAGCACGGATTCCTTGCGTTTCGCAGGGCAAGCCGCGTTCACGCAGCGGTAAGCCACCTCTCCTTCCACGTGATGAATCGCGCTGTTACATTCCGGGCAGTGCTTGGGCATGCGAAAAGCCTTGCGGTTCTTCCCTTCCTTGACGACTTTTAAAACGTGGGGAATCACTTCGCCGGCACGCTCGATCAAGACCGTGTCGCCAATTTGCAGGCCAAGGCGTTCGACTTCATCCATATTGTGGAGCGTGGAACGGCTGACAGTGACGCCTCCCACTTGCACCGGCTCAAGCACGGCGACGGGCGTTAGCGCGCCGGTGCGGCCGACTTGCACGATGATGTCGTTAACTACCGTGGTCTCTTGCCGCGCGGGATATTTGTAGGCAATGGCCCAGCGCGGAGCTTTGGCGGTAAAGCCCAATTCGTTCTGGATGGCCGTGGAATTGACCTTAATCACTACGCCATCGATCTCGTAGGGGAGTTTTTCTCGCTTCGCGTCCCAGTCGTCGCAATAGGCAGTGACCGTTTCGATGCCGCTGCACAATTTCCAATCGTCGGAAGCGCGGAAGCGCAATTGCTTGAGTGCTCCCAGGGAGTCGGAATGTTTGGCGAAAGGCACTTTGCCATCGACGAAGAGGTAGTAGGCGAAAAAGTCCAGCCGGCGCGCGGCGGTGATGGAGGGATCGAGCACGCGGACCGCCCCGGCAGCGGAGTTGCGCGCGTTCACAAAGATTTTGCCGCCCGACATTTCCTGCTGCCGGTTCAGCTCTTCAAACGCCTTGCGGGTCATCAAGACTTCCCCGCGCACTTCAAAATCCGCGGGCAGCTTTACCTTCTTCAAAACGGCGGCATCCACTTGCAACGGGATCGAGCGAATGGTCTTCACGTTTGGTGTTACGTCTTCGCCGGTGGTGCCATCACCGCGCGTTACGCCGCGCACCAACTTGCCGCCCGAGTATTGGAGCGAAATGCTGAGGCCATCGAATTTGTGCTCGGCGATGTACTCGATCTTCTCGGAGCCGCTGCCTTCGCGGACGCGGCGGTCAAAATCACGAAGCGCATCGTAGGAAAAGGCATTGTCGAGGCTCAACATCGCGCGTGCATGGCGCACGGTCTGGAAACCTTCGCGGGGAGTGCCTCCGACACGAACCGTCGGCGAATCGGGTGTAACCAATTCCGGGTACTCGGTTTCGAGCGCCTGCAACTTCAACATCAGCTTGTCGTAAGCGGCGTCCGAAATTTCCGGTTCATCGAGGACGTAATAGCGATATTCGTGGTAGCGAAGCTTTTCGCGAAGCTGTTCGACTTCTTTTTTGACGGACGCTGGCGCGGCTTTGGCCATGAAACCCTCTGAAGAAGGGATAGCTCAATTTCGCTCGACATTATATAGAATGAAGATGGCAAGAGACGACTGGTACGAAGCATGGATGAGGGATGAACACGGAAATACAAAACGCACTGCTGATTCACAACCCGAACGCCGGTAACGGCGGGAATGGCCGCCGCTCGATGCTGGATGAAGCGCGGCGCATTTTTGCCGCGAGCGGAATTCAGACGGAGCTGGCGGAAACCACGAAAGCGGGCGACGCTACGGAGATTGCGCAGCGGGCGCATGTGGAGGGTCGTCAGCTCGTGATCGCCTGCGGAGGCGATGGCACGCTAAATGAAGTTGTGAACGGCTTGGCAGGCCAACAGAATGGCCACCGAATTCCGCTTGCGCTTCTTCCCGGTGGAACGGCCAATGTACTGGCCAAAGAACTCAATCTGCCGTGGGACATTCCTGGCGCGGCGGAACTGCTGGTTCGCGGAGTAGTGCGAGAGATTCCGCTGGGGCTGGCGACTCCAGTGAACGAACCGGCAAAGACAAAATATTTTCTGAGCGTCGCGGGAGCGGGGCCAGATGGAATGATCGTGTACTCCATCGATCTCGATCTGAAAGCCCGCGTCGGCATACTGGCTTACTGGTGGCAGGGCGCGTACGAAGCGTTCCGCTATAAATTCAAGCGCTTTCGCGTAGTTGCCGCAGGCAAGGAAATCGAGGCCTCCCTGGTGGTGATTGGGCGAACCAAACATTACGGCGGGCCATTCAAAATTACGACGGATGCGGATCTTTACGAAGATCAGTTCGAGTTGATGACGCTGACCACGCAAAGTGGATTGCGTTATTTGAGTTACCTGCCGACGCTTTTCTTTGGAAAGCTGCGCGGCACGGAAGGCGTCGACTTTTGGAAAGCGGATCGCGTGCTCTGCGAACCACTTAGCGAAGATCCGATTTACGCGCAGGTGGACGGCGAACCGCTCGCTCGTCTTCCCGTGGAGTTCAAAATTGTGCCACGCGCATTGAAACTGCTTGTGCCTCGCAACGGCCATTCCCCGGAGTCGAAAGTAACCGCAAAGACGTAGCCGTGGACATCGTCACCCATGGACTCGCATCGCTCGCCGTCGCGCGAGGCTTTTTTCCACGTGCAGGCAAAGCGGCGATGGCAATCGCTGTTGTCGCCGGAACGATCGCTAATATTGATTGGCTGAGCGCCTACTTTGGCCAGTCCGCGTATCTGACTTGGCATCACACCTACGCGCATTCGATATTTGGCATATTTTGCTTCCTGGCCGCCATTTTAGCGATTCCAATCGCTCGATATTATTTGGTGCCAAAGAGCCGCAGCGCCGATTCCCAGCAGGCACCAATAAATTTCTGGAAAGGTGCGCTGGCGGCCTCGCTCTGCGCGGCTTTGCTGCACATCGCAATGGACGCTTGCCAATCGAGCGGCGTGATGCTTCTTTGGCCGTTCAGCGCCAGATATTTTGCGGCAGACTGGCTGCCGAGAATCGATCCCTGGATTCTGACGATCCTCATCTTGTGCATCGCGGTTCCGGAATTGCTTCATCTCGTCAGCTCAGAAATTGGCGCTAAGGCAAAAAAGCCCCGCGGGCAAACTGGCGCCATCGTCGGTCTTACGCTGGTGCTGCTTTACGTTGGGACGCGCGCAACTTTGCACTCGAATGTGATCGCTCTGATGGAATCGCGGACGTTCCATGGTGAAACGCCGCGACGCGTGAGCGCTTACCCGGAGTCACTTTCGCTCTTCACCTGGCACGGCGTAGTGGAGACCGAAACCGCGCTGAATCAGCTGGATGTCGACGCTGTATCGCCAAACAACTTCGACCCTGACGCAAGCCTGCGGCTCTTCAAACCGGAGCCTTCTCCCGCGCTGGACGCAGCCAGGAATACAGCCGCAGCGAAACGATTTCTCGCAACGGCGCGTATCCCCAAGGCTAGCGTGGAAAAGACCGAAACTGGATACATCGTCGTTTTGCGTGATTTGCGGTACGGGGCTTCCGACCAAACGCAACGCGAGATCGCCGCGGTGATAGAGCTGGATGCGAACAACAAAGTGACTTCGCAAGAGATAGTTTGGGCGCAAGACTTGCGCCACTTCTGAACTTACCGACTATTCGCGAGGTTCCTGCGGTGGATTGTGCCTGGCGATCAGGCGCGAAAACCCGTAACTGACGAGGACGAGGGTAATCACCAAGACGGTCACTTGTAGCTTGTGGGCTACAAGATAAGGCATTGCGTCCGCTCCGTAGCGAACGGCGAGATAGCCCACGCCAAAATAACGAAACAGCCTGGCCAGCGTAATCGCCGCAATAAATCCTAAAATCGGCGCTTCAAACGCACCGGCCGCGAATACAAATATTTTGAAAGGCGTCGGCGGCGGCAGAAGCGCGGCGATCAACATGCCGCCGAATCCATTGCGCTCGACCCAATGGCGAATGGCATGAGCGCGCGCGCCGGCTTTGCGGTGAAAATAAGCTTCCCCACCCATGCGTGCCAAGAAATAGAGCAGGACGCAGCCGGCCACCGAACCCACTGCGGCCATCAGGGCGTAGAGCGGCATCCGCGCGTGATTCTGCATGGAGAGATCAATGAGGAGCAGGTCGTTGATGATGGGAAAGGAGAGCACCGAGGAATCGAGAAAAGAAATGAGCAGAAGGCCCGGGGCTCCCAAGCCGCTTGCGAAGGCGATGATCTTCTGCTTCCAACTGTTCAGGCTTAGCGCCAATCACTACTCCCGCAGTCCGTATTCTTTCGCATACAGAACTGCAATGGTTCCCCGACACATGACAAGAGATTTAGACACTCCACGATTTCGGAGAACAGTCTAGCAGAGAGTTCAATTGTTCTTGAGCAACAGCAGGGCCATGGCGCGCAGTTATTGAGAAAAGGCGGCGCGGTCGAAATGATTCATGAAGATCTGCATCAGCGCGGTGCGGTGAAGGTTCGGAAGCCGCGGAATTTCGCCGATCACACGGACGTGGCCAAAGCGCTCGATAGTCTCGCGATTCTCGCGGTTCTGATCGCCAATCAAAACGACGCCGTGAACCGGGAGTTCGGCCGCGTGCAATGCCGCGAGTGTCAGCAGCGTGTGATTGATGGTGCCGGCGCCGCTGCGCGCGGCGAGAATTACGGGCAGCTTGAACTTGACCATCATGTCCAGCATGAACTGCTTTTGATTGATGGGAACCAGCACGCCGCCTAATCCTTCGACAACCAGCCAATCGTTCAGCAAGCTGGTGGGCATGTTGATGCGGCCCAGGTCGATTTCGACGCCGGCCCAGCGCGCCGCCAAATCCGGCGAGACCGGCGGCACAAATTTGTAGACTTCATCGAGAGTGCGGTCGGTTCCAATCCCCGCGAGGCGCATGACGGTTACGCGATCGGAGCCTTCGAGCGTGCCGGTCTGGATCGGCTTCCAGTAAACGGCGTCCAGCGCCGCGCAGAGCAGCGCCGACAGCGTCGTTTTCCCGACGCCCGCATCCGTGCCAGTAATAAAGAAATGATTTCTCACGCGAGTCCCGCAACTTGTTCGTAGCGGTTCTGCGCGAGACCGCTCAATGTCTCGGACCGCGTATGGCGAGCCGAGCCGGCTTTACAGCGTTTTCCATTTTGACGAACTGCATCGATGGCAGACTCGCATCTTGCTGCCGCCTGCGTAAAATCAACGCTCATGGGCCCCCGTCTCTATCGGGTTGTTTCCTGCTCGGACAATAAAGGCATGTTACCATCGCTTTGCCATTGTTGTTCGCCCGCATGTTCTGCGCGATACCGTCCTATAACGTCCCCTGACAGCTGCCTTTTGACCTTCGTTGAGCAGGGATAAGGTCGGCAAAACGCCCCTCCGCTCCGTTTGACCCGCCACTCCGCTAAATGTTATAAATCAACGTTTTGTGTAGGCCTGTGCTGGAGCCCAGCAGGGGCTGCCCCGTCTCGATTTGCGGCGGCAGATAGGTTGGGCGCGAGCGCTGGCATCCCCGGTCCGGCCGGGGAGCACAAAAGTGTGGTCCTGTCCCTTCTCGAGGTGGGAGCCTTTTGAAATCCGGCAAGGCAATCCCTCGGCGCTAAACAAAAAGCGCTTGATTGAATAGTGTGCCGGAAACGAGTGTGCAGGGCAGCCGTTGACTCTGAATCCGATTTCTCTTCATGGAGGATTTCTAATGCGCACCTGGCTTGCAAATGCCTGGTCCTTGAGAAGTAAATTCGCCAAAGGTAGCGCCGGGGCTGCGTTCTTGACGCTGCTCACGGGCGCCGCGGCGTCGGCTCAAGAAGCCAGCGGAGAAGCTGGACTGAAAGTACCCGACCTCTCGCAAGTTACCTTTCTTGGAGTCGATGGTCACAAACTGCTGCTCTTCGGCATCGTTTTTTGCGTGTTTGGCCTGATTTTTGGGCTGGCCATTTATAGCCGGCTCAAGGGCATGCCCGTACACAAGTCCATGCTCTCCGTCTCCGAGCTAATCTACGAGACGTGCAAGACCTACCTTTTTACGCAGGGCAAGTTCCTTATCTTTTTGTGGCTCTTCATCGCCGTTGTGATTGTTCTTTACTTCGGGGTGCTCGCTCCCGTGCATCCGACGGCTGTGACTTTGCCAATCATTCTCGTCTTCAGCATCATCGGCATGGCCGGCAGTTACGGCGTAGCGTGGTTCGGCATCCGCGTCAATACATTCGCCAACTCGCGCACTGCGTTCGCGGCGCTTCGCGGCAAGCCTTATCCCATCTATCACACGCCGCTCGAAGCCGGCATGAGCATCGGCATGATGCTCATCAGCGTCGAGCTGCTGATGATGCTCTTCATTCTTCTGTTCATTCCCGGTGATTACGCGGGTCCCTGCTTTATCGGCTTTGCCATTGGAGAATCGCTGGGCGCGGCGGTGTTGCGCATCGCGGGCGGCATCTTCACGAAAATCGCGGACATCGGTTCCGACCTGATGAAGATCGTCTTCAAGATTAAGGAAGACGACGCGCGCAATCCTGGCGTGATCGCGGACTGCACGGGCGACAACGCAGGCGATTCCGTTGGCCCGAGCGCCGACGGCTTTGAGACCTATGGCGTAACCGGCGTGGCGCTGATCACATTTATTCTTCTCGCGGTGAAAGATCCAAAGGTCCAGGTCCAGCTGCTCGTGTGGATCTTCGTGATGCGCATCATGATGCTGGTCTCCAGCGCAGGCGCTTATTTCATCAACGGATTCATCGCTAAAGCGAAATTTGGCAACGTGGACGAAATGAATTACGAAGCGCCGCTGACATCGCTCGTCTGGATCACTTCCATCGTTTCCATCGCGCTGACCTACGGGATCTCGTACTTGATTATTCCCACGCTTGGCACCGACGTTTCCCAATGGTGGAAGCTTGCGACGATCATCTCCTGCGGCACCTTGGCCGGCGCCGTCATTCCGGAGTTGGTGAAAGTGTTCACCTCCACGGAATCGCGCCACGTAAGAGAAGTCGTTGCTTCCGCCGAAGAAGGCGGCCCATCCCTTGGCATCTTGTCGGGATTTGTTGCGGGAAACTTCTCTGCCTATTACATCGGTTTGGCGATGGTTCTACTCATGTCCGTCGGCTATCTGATCAGCACGTTGGACCTTCATCTCCTCATGCTAGCGCCGGCAGTCTTTGCGTTCGGACTTGTAGCTTTCGGCTTCCTGGGCATGGGGCCAGTGACCATCGCCGTCGATTCCTACGGCCCGGTCACCGACAACGCGCAGTCCGTCTACGAACTTTCGCTGATCGAACAGGTTCCCAACATCAAGCAGGAACTCAAAAAGGATTACAACATCGACGTGAACTTCGAGCGCGCCAAAGAAATGCTCGAAGCCAACGACGGCGCGGGGAACACGTTCAAAGCGACGGCCAAACCCGTGCTCATCGGCACCGCGGTCGTCGGAGCTACCACAATGATCTTTTCGATCATCATGGCGCTCACGCACGGCCTCTCGGAAAACGTCAACAATCTTTCCCTGCTCCACGCCCCGTTCGTACTCGGTCTTGTCACCGGCGGGGCGATGATCTACTGGTTCACCGGCGCCAGCACGCAAGCGGTTACAACCGGTGCATACCGCGCCGTCGAATTCATCAAAGCCAACATTCACCTCGAAGGAGCAGCCGCGGCCAGCATTGCCGACAGCAAAAAGGTCGTCGAAATCTGCACCAAGTACGCGCAGAAAGGCATGCTCAACATTTTCATCGCCGTCTTTTTCGCGACGCTGGCCTTCGCCTTCATCGAGCCTTTCTTTTTCATCGGCTACCTGTTCTCCATCGCCATTTTCGGCTTGTATCAGGCCATCTTCATGGCCAATGCCGGCGGCGCATGGGATAACGCCAAGAAAATCGTCGAAGTCGAGCTCAAGCAAAAAGGCACGCCGCTGCATGACGCCACGGTCGTCGGCGACACCGTCGGCGATCCGTTCAAGGACACTTCGTCCGTCGCGCTCAATCCGGTCATCAAGTTCACGACGCTCTTCGGCTTGCTCGCTGTTGAGCTGGCCGTGCAACTCACCGCCAGCCAAGGCGGCACCGGCCTGACGCACATCCTGGCCGCGGTCTTCTTCGTCATCTCTTTCGTCTTCGTCTACCGCTCGTTCTATAACATGCGCATCCGCGGCTCCGCCGCTTAGACGCGTCAACAATCCAAGCAACCTGGGGGCGGCCGCTGGCTGCCCCTCTTTTTTTGGCGGTTATCCTCAACGAGGATTAGGCGTATAGTCTGAGTCATGGACAGGTTTTCTTATCCGAGTCTCCGTGCCTTGCGGGACGCGCGACCGTCGGGATCATCTCGTTCCAACCCAAACATTGTGCCGTTTGGTCCGATGGGCGCTGGACAATGGACTGGGCATGCTATCGGGTTATTTATTGCGCTTGGCTTTATCCTGATTGCCCTCGTCGGTGTTCCGGAGTCGCGTTATTTTTTCCTCATTTCACTCAGCCTCGGGACAGTTCTTGGCGGCGTCCTGTGGATCTGGCACCGATCAAATAGCTCCTTTTGATTATCGTCGCGTCTCCCACAACAACTCTGTATTCGGAAACAAATCAGAGCTAGAATCCTCGCGCATCAAAGCCGAGGTCCCAACCATGAAAACAAGCCGTCTCTCGTTTCTCGCAGCTGTTGTGATTGCGCTATGCCCAGGCCTTTTGCAGGCCCAAGTCGATCCCAAGTGGGAAATCCACGACCGCAACCGCCCGAATCCGCTGGTGGTCACACCCGGCACCGCCAGCACGCAAGACGCGCCCGGCAAGCCGCCTTCGGACGCCAGCGTGCTCTTCGACGGCAAGGACTTGTCGCAGTGGGTGCAAAAGAAAGACGGCAGCCCCGCCAAGTGGAAGGTCGAGAACGGCTACTTCGAGGTCGCTGCGAAATCAGGCGACCTGCGTACCAAGGAATCTTTCGGCGACTGCCAACTTCACGTCGAATTCCGTGAGCCCGATCCTCCCAAGGGCGAAGATCAAGATCGCGGCAACAGCGGCGTTTTCCTAATGGGGCTCTACGAAATCCAGGTGCTCGATTCTTACAACAGCAAGACGTATGCAGACGGGCAGGCGTCCGCCGTGTATGGCCAATATCCGCCGCTTGTGAATGCTTCGCGCGCACCCGGCCAATGGCAGACCTACGACATCATCTGGCACGGCCCGCGCTTCGACGCCTCCGGAAAACTGACTCGGCCCGCGCACGTCACCGTTTTTCACAACGGCGTTCTGACGCAAGACAACGTCGAGCCCACCGGCCCAACCGGCCACCACGTCCGTCCGCCGTACGAAGCAGGCCCGGACAAGCTGCCCCTCGCGCTACAGGATCACAATCACCCGGTGCGCTACCGCAACATCTGGATTCGCGAATTAAATTGAATCTGGTAGGTTTGTAGGGGCACGGCATGCCGTGCCCGTCCTGCGGAAAATCTACGCCCGAATAAGTCCTGCGAATTTGTGCGGATTGTTGTCGAAGCCCGGGAACACCGGCGCAAGATCCTTCACGCCAATGTGCCGAGCTAAAATCTCACCAATCACGCTGCGGAAGTCCGTAGTAAGCGCCAGATCGCGGCCATCGTTGAGCTGGTGATCATCGAGGCCAGGCCATTTGCCGTAGACGCGTCCGCCCCTCATGTCGCCGCCCATCACGAACATGCAATTGGCGTGGCCGTGATCTGTGCCGCGATTGCCGTTTTCTTTCGCTGTGCGGCCGAATTCGCTCATCGTCACAAACACGATGTCCTGCATACGGTCGCCCATGTCCTGATGGAACGCGGCCAGGCCTTGCCCTAAATCTCTAAGCAGATTCGATAGCTGCCCCTGCACGCCGCCTTCATTCACGTGGTTGTCCCAGCCGCCGCAATCGACGAACAACACTTCCACGCCGATATTAGCCTTGAGCAGTTGCCCAATCTGCTGCAAACTCTGCCCCAGCTTGTTCGTCGGATATTGTGCGCCATTCTCCGGCTGATACTTCGAGGGATCGGCTTTCCGCAAAAGATCGATGGCTTCAAACGTCTCCGCGCCAGTGCCGTGCAGCGCATGGTCGACGGTCTGCGAATACATCGCCTCAAAGCCACCCTCAACCACTTGTCCCGATCCGGGCGCTTGCGCCATCACCTTAAACTGCTTCAAATCCGGCAGCGCGATCGCAGGAGCGCTTCCGCGAAGCATGCGCGGCAGATTCGGTCCCATAGCCACAGCGCGGAACGGCGAGGCGTCGTCTTCGGGCACAGTTTCGAGCGCGCGGTTCAGCCACCCGTCATCCGTCGCTTTCAAACCGGGCGTACCCGACTCCATGAAATCCTGCGCGTCAAAGTGCGAGCGCGTCGGATCAGGCGATCCCGCCGCGTGCACGATGGCCAATTGATTTTTGTGGAACAGCCGCTCAAGCGGAGCGAGGCTCGGGTGCAATCCGAAAAATCCATCGAGATCGATCGCCGCATCGGTTCCGCCCTGCTTAGGCTGCGGAATCGCGATGCTCGGCCGCAAGCGGTAATAATTTTGTTCGCCGAAAGGTACTACGATATTCAAACCGTCCGCTGCGCCGCGCTGGAACAACACCACAAACTGCTTTTTGCCCGACGTCGGCGTCGCGGCAACGGCGCGCTGCAGGAACGCGGGCATCGCGCTCATACCAACCATGGCCACGCCGCCCTGCTTCAAAAAATACCGCCGCGAAAACTTTAATCCTCGAACGCCTTCGCAACATTTGTAGCTCATGTCATCCTCTCAAGTTCTGGACACTATCGGCGTTGAAACTCCGGCGCTCCCAGCACCAACCCCGCCACCACACCCAGATCCACCATCTTCACTGGATCGTCCAGCTTCGCTTGCACCACCTGCGGGCTATCCAACTGCTTCTCCAATGTCTCGACGGTTGTCGGCCCGGCCTGCCCGCCCAGGAAAATCAGCACAGCACGCTCCAACGCCGCCTTCGCATCCGAAGAAGTTTCCACTCCGAGCAGCGCGGCCACATCAGTGCGCGAGCCACGCATCTTGTTCCCTGCCAGCGCCAACGAAAAATTCAGTCGGTTGAGCAGCGCGCCGGTATTCACCCAGGCGTCTGCCTTGTCCGCATAACCCGTCGGCGGCTGGCACTGATAAATCGGTTCGCCGATGCGTCCGACCCATCCGACCAGCGGCTGCGGCATATCCACATCAGTCCCCAGCGCACGAGCCGCGGATACCACCAACTCGAACGGCGTCTTGATTTTTGCGCGGTACGTTTCCCGCGACCAAAACTCCGGCGAATAAATCATCGCGTGCATCACGGCTTTAATATCGCCGTCGCTTTCCGTGAATGTCTTCGCCATCCGGTCCACGAGTTCCTTCGGCGGATTATCCGAAACAAATCGTCGTGCTAGCTTCGTCGAAACAAAGCGCGCCGTGCTGGCGTCATGCACCAGCAGGTCGATCACTTCCTCGCCGTCCTTCATTCCGCCGGCGTGAATCTTCTTTCCCAGCACAATTTTCGGGTCGGGGTCGTGCAACCGGTCGTCAAATTTGAATTCCGGATTCTGCCGCGGCTTCTCGATGGTCCAGCCCGTGAAGCACCGCGCGACTTCCGTCACATCTTTCTGCGTGTATCCGCCATCAACGCCCAGCGTATGCAGTTCCATCAATTCCCGGCCGTAGTTCTCGTTCAAGCCGCGCTCGTTTTGCTTTTTCTGCTGCCCTTGTGGAGCGGCCGGCGGGAAGCGCCTTCCGTAACCTCCGTAGCGCGCCTGTTGGCGCATGGCCCGTTCCGCCGCTAGCCTCTGCGCAGCTCGCGGATCCGCACTCAAAAAGTTGTCCAGGTAAAACAGCATCGCCGGACTCTTCGCCGAAGCCGTCAGCAAATCCTTGAATTTCCCCAGCGTGTGCGGCTGGATCACGTCGCGCTCGTACGCCGTCAGGTAGTAGCGGTCTTCGCCCTTCCCCGCAAACACGTTCAAATGGTTGAACCAGAAATCATCCATCACCTGCTGAAGCTGCCGCTCGCTGTAGATGGCGCGCGTCATTTTCGCCATGGCCAGTTCCGCAACCACGCGCTGTGGCCGCTTGCTATCCTCGGCTATCGCACGGGGCACATTGTTCGGATCGCCCCCGCCGAGCGCATTTCTTTTCCCCGCGCCTTTTGCAGCGGTATTTTCCATCGCCGGATCTTGCTTCATCGGCGAGTCTGTGTTCGCTGTGCCTGTGCCACCATCGACCGGCGCTTGCGCGGCAGGCGAATTCTCTTCCCCGCTTGAGACCTCTTTCGCAGCCAGCGCGGGCTGCATATCTTTTGCGACGGTAGCCGCCGCCGCATCGGAACGCCTTTGCTGCTCCTGCTCCAACTGCGCCTGAGCGCGTTTGGCCGCTTCCTTCTCCGCCTGCTTCGGCTGCGGATAGTCCTCAATCAGCTTCGCGGTGGACATTTTCAGTGTCGGATAATCCGCCAACCGCCCTTCCAACGCCTTATCGTCGATCGAATTGGGATTCAGTTGCTGGTCGATCCATTTCGCCAGACCCATCTGCCGCACGCGTTCCACGTCGCCGGGCCTCGGGCCATACGCCAGGCGGTTCAGCGCATGAAAAATCGCCTCGTCGGCGGTTAGCTCGGTGATGGGTAAATTCTTTAGAGCGGGATCTTGCTTCTGCTTCTTGTCGCTCGCCGCGGAGGGAGCCGCCGAGAGCGATGTCACGTCAACGCCCAGCGAGAACACACATGCCACGGATAGAATGGCAGCCAGGAATGACTTGGGCGTCGCTAGGATCGGGGCAGTTGGATGGTCGGAGCCATGATTCATGCTCATGAAACTCTCCTGCCGGGCGGAATAGTCCGCAAACACTTGGCGGTATACAGAATAACCCTGGGACTGGCTGGAAGTTGCGCGCCAGAATGCTCCGTGTCGAAATCCCTACTTCGGCCTTCTGTACAGGTGTGCTGGTATCTGCCGCATTCAGCTGCACTTAGGCTCCGCTCTACGGTCGCCAGCGGTATTGACGCCCGTGGACGCTGCCCGTATTCTCGGTCTGCTTCTTCCCGGGAGGGGGTTCGTGCTGATTCGTAATTTTATCTTCTGGCTCTCCACAAAACGCAGCGTGACCGATCGCATCGCGCGCCATGGCATGAAAAATGGCTTCGCGCGCCGCTTCGTGGCCGGCGAATCGCTTGCCGAGGCCCTGACGGCCAGCCAGGAGCTTTGCGCGCAGGGCCGTAACGTCAGCTTGAATCATCTCGGAGAAAACGTCACAACCGAAGCAGCCGCACGCGCAGTCCGCGCCAGCTACATTCAGATGGTCGAAGAGCTCCACGCCAAAAACCTCTCCGGCAATATTTCCATCAAATTGACACAGCTTGGTCTGGACATCGACAGAGAACTCTGCCGCGCGCTGGCTCGCGAAATCGCAGCGCGCGCCGCGGCTCTCGGCCGCACCATCGAAATGGACATGGAAGGCAGCGTCTATACGGACGTGACGCTGGACATTTTTGAGTCGGTGCAAAAGGAACTAGGCAATTGCGGATTGGCCGTGCAAGCCTACCTGTTTCGCACGGAAAAAGATCTGCAGCGGCTCGCGCCGATCAAACCGAAAATTCGCCTCGTCAAAGGGGCCTATCGCGAACCAGCGAAAATCGCCTTCCAGAAGAAAAAAGACGTTGACGCCAACTTCCAGAAACTGACGACGCTTCTGCTCGAAGGCGCGGCCCAGGGCAACTTCCTGCCAGCTTTCGCTTCTCATGACTGGAACATGGTCGCCCACGCCCAGGCCGAGGCGGCGCGGCTCAAGCTGGGCAAATCCCGCTACGAATTTCAGATGATTTATGGAATTCGCCGCGACCTACAGGAGCAGGTCCACACCGCCGGGGACACACTTCAGGTCTACGTCCCTTTCGGCACCGACTGGTGCCCCTACTTCATGCGCCGACTCTCCGAACGCCCCGCGAATTGCTGGTTTGTTTTGCGCAGCTTGATGGCAGAGTCGGGCAGTGCCTCGCGACAGCCCGCCACGTAAATGCGGGACGTCCGCCTTGTTGCCATCCCGCGCAGCGCTCTAGTCCGTCAAATTGAAATCGATCGTGCGATTCTTGGCGTGGTTCCCCGCGCCATCCACCGCCATCATCACCAACTCGTATCCTCCGGGAGGCAAGTCCTTCACCTTGACAGTAAAACCGACCGGCACCATGGGGCTTCCCTTCTGAATGAAGTCGTCCAGGCGAACCGCGCCCGATTTAAAGACCACTTTCCCGCCGGCCTTCTCGACGATCGCGTAGCCGCCCATCACTTCCGGAGGAGTCGCCGACGTAAGCAGCGGCTCGTAGACTTCCGTATACACCACCACGTTGTCCGATTTCTTGAATCGGTCACTGGCCGATGGATTAATCTGCATTCCTTTGACCACCAGCGGAGTGCGGTCCTCCAGCAGCACCGAATCCAGGCTCGTCGGAATGTCCGTCAGCCTTTGCATGGAATTCGTCAGCACAAGTCCGCCCAGGCTGAACTGTTTGCCATCATAAGGATCAATCTGCAGTTGCGACTCATACTTTCCGAAAGCGTCGCCGCCCGAACTCACCACCAGCGTCAACTTATAGTTGCCAGACCCGGCGTCGAACTGGTTCTGGTAAAAATACGGCTGTTTCGTAAACTCCTTGACCTCGTCCTTTTCGAGGTCGAGATTCACGGTGTCGCTGAATTTCGCGCCGATCGAACCGTCCGGTTTGTACGCGATCCCCAACACATTCAAACTGGCGTGATATTTTCCCTTTTCCTTATTGAACTGCACCGTGTTCGAAGGGATCTCCATCGCCAGGTTGACCCGCGCCACGTTCGGCGCCGTATAGAAATAGGGCACCTGGAAGGCACCCTGCATTGTTCCGACTTGTGTCCCGGTGGCCCGCGCTTCCAGTTGCTTCTCAACTGGCGTTCCTTCCAGCACGTTTGTTGACTTCGTGTTGCAGTACCCGCTCCGCGAACGTACGTTCATTCCGCCGTGGTTCATCTTCACCTTCAACGTGTGGCAACTTCCTTCCGGCGTCTGTGGCGGTACATATCCCAAAATATAAAATTCGTTCTGCTCACGTCCGATCTTCTCCAGCCCTCCCAGCAGATCATTCGTGTTGAAGATGGTGAACCCGCCGGTTCCTTCCGCGAGCGCCGCGAGAATCTGCTGATTGGTAGACGCCGATGGAGGAAATTGCGGAACGATCGTTCGCGGCTGCGTAAACACACCGTTCGGATTGTTGGTATTCGGATTCGGCACTCCACCTCCTCCGCGTCCGGTCGTACCCCCGCCGGTTCCACCTGTTCCACCTTTGCCGC
Source organism: uncultured Acidobacteriota bacterium (assembly GCA_963718785.1). Classification (GTDB taxonomy): domain Bacteria; phylum Acidobacteriota; class Terriglobia; order Acidiferrales; family UBA7541; genus Acidiferrum. The sequence continues at coordinate 1,208,570 of CAVQZW010000003.1, forward strand.
CTGTTCCACCCGTACCGCCTTTGCCGCCCGTCCCTCCTCCGGTACCACCAGTGCCCCCGGTGCCACCCCTACCACCTGTTCCTCCGGTTCCACCCGTGCCGCCAGTGCCTCCGCCCGTTCCTCCAGTACCGCCTCCTCCTCCGGGATGCCCACCGCCCCCGCCGCCCGTTCCCCCGCCTCCGCCTCCTGGGCGCTGTGGTTCAAGCATTCCTGTCGAGTACGAAGCCAGCACCAAACGTGCCCCGCCGAAAATATTTTGCGAATCAGCGCGGATAGCAACCGCGCTCTTCCCTTCCTCGCGAGGATGCATCTGCGAACTCGCGCCGGGAGGCGCCGCCACCAATCCGCGCACATCGAGCGCATAAATCGCCACATTGGCCTTGTTGCAAGCGTCAATCGTTGCTGTCAACTCGGACTCGTTCTCCGAGTTCAGCGGGAAGCCCGAGGAAAACAGCACGAGCATCTTTCGCCCCGCCACTCCACGCAGATTTTTCGCCAGACTGCGCACCGACAGCAGCATGCTGCGTGCGCCGAAATCCGCTTCCGCATTGCTCATCCCGGAAAACGGCGAGGAAGTCGCTTGCGATCCTCCAAACGGACTGGCCGATGGCGATAGCCCCGCCGAAGCCACCTCAACGGGAGACTGCGCGTTGGGATCCACCGAGGATCCTTTCGCTCCGGAAACTGCGGCGCGCAACCGGTCCGCGTTGGCCGTGAAATTCTGCACGATTTGCAAAGTGCCGCCGAATTCGACAACCGCCATCAACCGATCCGGCCCAGCATTGGCATCGATGAATTTTTTCGCCGCATCCCTCGCCTGAATCTGGTCCGGCATGGACATGGTCGAGTTGTCGAAGAACAGGATCAAATACCTTTTCTGTCCTTGCGCCTGGATGGCTGTATCGGCCCCAAAAGAAAAACTCGCGACCGGCTGTTCCTTGTTGTCTTCATAAACTTTGAAATCGTTCTGCGACAGGTCGTGGACATAGTTCCCTTTTTTGTCCGTCACCACCGCATCCACCAGCACGAGCCGCGATTCCGCCTTAATCGTCGGTCCTGCCTGTTGGCTCGCCTCAGCCGTCTGTGCCGGTGCCGCCGGGGCCTGCGCTTGCGGCGTTTGACCCGCGAGCTGCGCCAAAAAAAGGCACGACGCAGCCGCTGCAATGCCTGCAAGCAATCCCCAAGTAATTCGCCCGCGGTTCTTTTTTGTATTCATCTGCTCCCCCATCATTCTCATCAATTCGGTATAACTACGGCGCCGTTGCGCGCCGCTAACTGAGATCCCTCCGAGTCACGCACCACCTGCCTTACTAGATATGTCCCCGGTTTCACGTCGAAACTCGACTTCAGGTTTAGCCCGGACCGGCTCAAGCGGTCATACGTCGGATCCAGCAGTTTCATCTCGATGATCTTTTCTCCGCCAGTCACGTAATTCCCGTTCTCATCGAATATTGCCGTGGCTACGGTGAGATCGTCCCGGTTGCGGCCGTCTGATTTGCGGAAGTGCACACCCTTGATGTCCACATGGGTGACCACGGCCAGTTTCGCCTGATAGTTGGCTGTCTTGAAGAATTGCGTATGCAGATCCACGGGAAGATCGCGAATCTCGTCTTGCGAGAATAGCGCCTCCTGTATCTCTTGCTTGGCTGCTTCCGCTGGGTCGGTAACGTGCCGCGGCGCAAAGTAGCCGTGTCGCGCCTGAATTTTGAAGTTGGTCTTATGCGCGAACGAAACCTTCAGGGTATGCAGGCTGCCGTCCAGCTTCATATTTTGCGGTGAGAACCCGAGTAGATACGTTATCGCCGGGGCCGCTCCTGCCTCGCGCAAGCCCTCATCCACATCGTTGCGGTTATGAAAAAAGGTCCCGCCTGTCCCGTCGGCAAGCTCCGCCAGAACGTCTTCCTGGGCTACCTGAGCCTGCAATGCGTATGTGGCCCTGTATCCAGCCGTGCGATAAGAGGCATTGGCAGGCCGGTCGCCGATGTCTCCCATATCCGGTGTGTACAACCCGCGCGCATCAATTGTGTTGACCACGATGTTGGCTTTTGTGGCTCGATCCACCAGATCGCTGAACTCCAGGTGCAACGTCGAAGTAATAAATCCTGGGGAAACGAACACCATGATTCGCTGGCCAGGCATTGCAGCCAGCCGCCGCATCACGTCTTCCATATGGCGTAAAGCATACTCCGTGGAAGAATCTTCTCTCCCCACTACGGCGCCTGCCATCGATTGCGCCATGGCTCGGGCGGGCGCAATCTGCGTTTCGTCGCCATTGAAAGCGCACTGCACCGTGTCCTCCGCCGCAATTCCCAGAGCCTGCAGATCATTCTTGTTCTGAATAAGATCCGCCTGGTAGTAGCTTATGTCCGGACAGTCGTGCAGCCCTGCACTAGGCGAATGCGGAATGATCTTCAGTAGAGACTTGCGCAAAGTCTCGTGGTCGTCCGTAAATTCCTGGGTGAACTGCCCGGAGGTCGAGTAAATCCCGACTCGATCGGAAGGTACCAGCGAATCAAAAAATCGACCCGCTGAGGTCCGTACAAACAAAGCGTCCTGCATCGTCATGTGTTGGTCGTCAAACACAACAGAAACAAATCTCTGTGGCAATGCGGCGGCGATAGCCTTTGCGGCTTCTGGATCGGGAGCAGTATTGGGGCCGGCGCTCGTCGTCGTGGGGATCGCTCGCGAATCTGGACTCTCCACACTAAACGTGGAGATTGTTTGTGCCTTTCGATTGTCAGTGAGGACGAAATCGTCCTTGCTCAGGTTTGCCACGACCTTTCCCTGCTGATCCCGCACAACCACTCTTACCAGCACAAGATTTACGCGAACTTTGAAGGTTGGCGCCGTGTCACGGCTCGATAACTCGGCTCCATCGCCGGAACCCGTCGTTTGCGGTTTCGCTGGCTCGGCAGGCGTCTGCGATGCAGGGCTGGCTGCGGCAGGATCGGGCGGGGGAGGTGTTTGTGCTCGAAGGAGACTGCCAAGACCGCTCATCAGTACAAAAACAAAGAAAACACACCTGCAGCGCCACGCGAACCGGAATTGCGGTAGATAGGACATCCGTTTCCTTCTCTGATCCGCATCCGCAGGCACCGCCAGCTCTCTGGGGAGCCGGCACTACGGGGGGAACCTTGGGAGCACTCTAGCAAAATCACTATACGCTCTGGTTAATTTTTGTGTCAACGCGTTTGCCAGCGGCGCGGTAAGCCGTCAAACTCCACGCATCTTGCGCGTCGTCGCGTCGCAAAACGTACCGGTCACCGCTCTCCGCAAGGACACGAAAGTACGTCGCGTCGGGCGAATACCAGCGGTCCTCCACTTCCGCAATCTCGATGCTCTGCGCCTCAAACACAATGCGTACCGGCCGCTCTTCCGCCTTATAACCAGAGTAAAATTCCACGCGAACGAATTGTTCTTTCCTGTTCATCTGCTGGTCTGCTCAGCCGCTAGTGCGCCACGCGCCGATTCTCCGCCGATTCCGCGTTCCAAGCCGCCCCCAGGAACACAATCACCGCGGAAAGCTGCATCCACACCATCAAGCCTATCACCGCTGCAAGCCCACCGTAGACCACGCTGTACGGCACCTTCCGCACGTAATATCCGAACAGCACGTTTGTCAGCCACCACAGCGACGTCGCCACCAGCGCCCCCGGCAAGACATTTCGCAAACTCTCTTCACCCGGCCTCGCCACGCGATAAATCACCGTGAGGGCTAGCAACGCCAGCACAATGGCCACCGCCGGAAAGAAAAACGACCACCATCCCTGTAAGACATGAGGCGTTCCCAGTTCGCGCGAAAGCCAGCGCCGGATTGGCCGTCCAAGCACTCCCAGAATCGCCGCCACCAGCAACGGCGCAATCGTCACCAGCAGCAACGCCAGGCCACGAATTTGCCTGTGCACAAACCCCGGCTGCACCTGATCTCCATAAATCTTGTGGATTCCATCCATCAGCAGCCGCATCACTTGCGAACCCGCCAGCAGCGTTCCCGTCCAGCCCACCAGGGCCAGCTTCCAGGCTTCTGGCCCGCGCTTCACGAGAAACTCGGAAACAATGCTCTGGCTGCCTGGCGGCAGAAACGCGGTGAGGTCCGTGATCAAATCGAGCAGGCTGGTTCTTCCGCCGATCCGGCTGGTCGCAAAGCCCACCATGATGAGCAGCGCCGGAAAAAACGCCAGGAACAGATTGAAGGCGATCGCCTGCGAAACCATGCCGCAGCGCGGAAATACGCGGCCCAGCATTCGAAATGTTCGTTTGATGACGGGAGGCAGTGACGCCATAGCGCGCCATTATACGCATGGCGGCCTCTTCGACGTAGCGCCGAGTGGTAAACCTACCCCGGCTGCCTCTGCAAGGCTTCCCGCGCCGGCTTATAAATGGCGGTACATCACCAGCGCGTCGACTAGTCCCAGCTTTGGGTGCCTGAACGCCCCTGGCAGCCGGCCCACAATTTCAAACCCCATGCTCTGCCACAGCCGCACCGCGCGTTCGTTGCTGCTCACCACAAAATTGAATTGCATCGCCAAAAATCCACGTTCTTTTGCGTGCTGAAGCGAGTGTTGGCACATCGTGCGGGCGACGCCGCGTCCGCTCGCCCACGGCGCCGTCATATACCCGCAATTCGCAATGTGCGCGCCCCCGCCCTTCTGATTTGCCCGCAGATAATACGTCCCTAGAATTTCTCCGTTTTCTTCCGCAACGAAAGCTTCATGCCCGGGAGAATTCCAGTACGCGAGCGCCTCCTCGCGGCTCATATCCGGCGGTAAAGTGTACGTATCTCCGGCGCGAATCACCGGCTCGAGTATCTTCCAGATCGCATCGCTGTCGCTTTGGGCCGCTGTTCGAATAACCATCACACTTAGTCCGACTGCCGTGTTCCCGCGTCCTGACTCTTCGCGCCGTGTTTCAACGCCCACTCCACGAAACCCGTCGGCGCGTTCTTCACCCCTAAGATATTCGCATTTTTTATGTTTGCGATGTGCTCCCAGCGCACTCCGCGCAAATCGGCGCCGGTCAAGTCCGCGTCCGCAAGGCTCGCGTCCGTCAAGTCCGCTCCAGCCAAGTCAGCTCCGGTCAAGTCACTGCCTTCCAGACTCGTTCCCTGAAAAAACACTTGTTCGAGATTGCTTCCCCTAAAATTCGTGGAGCGCAAATCCGCATTCGAAAAATCCGCCGAGGGAAATTTTCCGTCGCGCGCGTCCGCAGCGGAAAAATTTGAACGCAGCAGCCTGGCTTTTTCCAGCCGCACACCTTGCAGAAATGCTCCCGAAACATCGACGCCGACCAGCGGCACGCCGTCCGCATTCAACTCTTGCAGCGCTTCAATCCTTCCGCCGCTTCCTCCTTTTCCCTGCGAAGTGTTCACCACCTGCCACGCCTGGTAGTGCCGCTGCTTGACGCGGTCGCCCGACTCCGAAAAATAAAAAATCACAGCGATGAGCACGCTGAACGTTTCCAGATAATCCAGCACTTCCAGAAACGTCCAGTTGCTCAACGCGTAGGCGATCCACTCCCCCATCCACTCCAACGCCACAAACGGTACGGTCCATGCGTGCTGCGTTTGCTGTTTGCGCTCCGCCCACGCCGCAGGTCTCTCTTTTCGGATGTGTATCTTCATCTTTCCTCTCCTGACAGAGCCTGCCTCATTAAATGGAAAATCCGGGCGCTCTGCAACCGGACTCCGATCTTCGCTACTCTATTCCCTCCTCGATACCGGGGTCAGCCCGATGGCACTTATTCTTTGAGCCAGCAGTGCGCTTGCCGCATGTTTCTCCGCGTCGTACACTCGAACGTCACGAAACTATCGTCAAGGAACCGCCCATGACCACTCCCGCAAAGCCTTTGCCATCCACCATGTCCCGCAGCGAAGAAGTCGTCGCCAAGCACAAAAAATATATCTGGCCCTCCGTCACGAACTACTACCAGAAGCCGTTGGTAGCCGACCACGCCGAGATGCAGCACGTCTGGGACGTCGAAGGCCGCAAGTACCTCGACTTTTTTGGCGGCATACTCACTGTCTCCGTCGGCCACTGCAATCCCCGAGTCACCAGCAAGGTGAACGCCCAGGTCAATAAGCTCCAGCACCTCTCCACGCTCTATCCGAACGAACAAATCGTCGCTCTCGCGGAAAAAATCGCGCAAATCACTCCTGGCAATCTGTCGTCAAGCTTTTTCACCAGCTCCGGCAGCGAAGCTGACGAGGCCGCCATCCTCATCGCGCGTATGGCCACTGGAAGTTACGACATCGTGGCCCTGCGCCACGCCTATTCCGGCGGCTCGTCGCTCATGAAATCCGTCACCGCCCATGCGCCCTATCGCAAAGCCGCCGTCATCAGTGTCGGCATTTCGCACGCCATCAATCCCTATTGCTATCGCTGCCCGCTGCACCTGAAATATCCCGAATGCGAAGTCGCTTGCGCCGGCGACGTCGAAAATCTCATCCAGACCGGCACCAGCGGCAGCATCGCCGCCTTCATCGCCGAACCGATTCAAGGCGTCGGCGGCTTCATCACTCCTCCCAAGGAATATTTCAAAATCGTTTTCAACATCGTGAAAAAATACGGCGGGCTCTTCATCTCCGACGAAGTGCAAACCGGCTGGGGCCGCACCGGAAAAAAATGGTTCGGCATCGAGCAGTGGGAGGTCACTCCGGACATTATCACCAGTGCCAAAGGCATGGCCAACGGCGTCCCAGTAGGCCTCACCGTAACCACGCCTGAGATCGCCGCAGGCTTCCAGGGCCTGAACATCGCGACCTTTGGCGGCAATCCCGTGACCAGCGTCGCCGCTCGCGCCACCATCGAACTCATTGAAGAAGACGACCTTCTCGAAAATGCCCACACAGTCGGCAATTATTTCCGCGCCAAACTCGAAGAGCTCCAGCAAAAGTATCCGCTCATCGGCGACGTTCGCGGCATGGGATTGATGCAAGCTCTCGAACTGGTGAAAGACCGCAAAACCAAAGAGCCTGCTCCCGCGCAAACCACGCAAGTCATGGAACGCGCCCGCGACAACGGCTTGCTTATCGGCAAGGGCGGCCTCATGGGCAACGTCCTCCGCCTCGCCCCCATGCTCAACACCACCAAGCCCGACGTCGATGAAGCCATCCGCCTCCTCGACAAATCCTTCAGCGAAGTTGTGATGTGATTTGATTCCTGGAATGCAAACAGCCATCGTCTCAGCGCTAATTCTGTTCTCGGCGCTTCCTCAAGCAGCGTCGCCCGATAAAAAGGCCCTCTGGAGGCCCGTACAATTCGCCATCGTGCGCTTCAACGACGAAGCCCCAAAATCGTGGAACATCTACCACTCAGAGAAGCGAGACGTGCTGCTCGTGAAACTGTGGAAACGCTTCCTTTTTCTCGACCTGAAAGAAGCCGAAGTTTACGAAGTCGATCCGCAAACCGTGAAGCCCCAAGGCGACAACGTCGAATGGTCGCTTTCCGACCTTCCGAACGACCCCATCGAAATTTCAGATTGGAAAGTGCGCGACGTAGGCTTGATGGTTCGTCGCGTGCGCTTTCGTTTCGGTAAGACCGGCCACTACCTCGACATCAACCTACCCCTGAAGCCCGACGGCAAGCCCGCGTACTAAGAAACTAACGTAGCGCCGGGCTTCAGCCCGGCAGTCTTTCTACCCAATCTCCCAGGCGTCAAATCACCGCCGGTACACCCCGAAATACCACTGAATCCCCAGCACCCCCGGCTCGACCGCCACAGTCACTGTATCTCCAATTTGAAACCGGTCGAAATCATCGGCGTTCACCGCCAATCCCTCGACCTTCTGTCCGGCCCGCCACGAATTCACGTGCAATCGCCGGCTCCCCCGCACAATCCCTTTCATATTGAATTTGCTCACCACAACCGTCGGATGATACGCCAGGTGTTTCTGCGAATCGAAGCGCCCATTCGCAAAGAGCACCGCCGCAAGAATCCACGGCAAAGGAATGAACCCGGCGTAAATCCGCTTCAACACTTCGATCTCATTGTGCTGCCGCGCGCGCCTCTCCAAAATTACCGCAATTGCCAGCGCCAGGAAAAACAGCAACCCGAAAAACACCAGCATCAAATCCAAATCCAACGGAGGATAAATCTGGCTAACGTAAGGAAACGCGAGCGAGCCAACCAGAAAAAACGCGGTTCGCGTCACCAGCCGCCGCCGGAACACCAACTCGGCCGCATTCGACGTCAATCCGCAAGAGGGACATTGGTCTGCGGTCCGCGGGGAACCGCAATCAAGGCATCTGGTCAAACTCATGCCACCTCAAACGCCGTTTCCAACGAAGGGGGCGAAATCAGTTTCACGCAGCATAAGACGCGCGAACCCCTGCGCGCCGCTGCTCCTATAGTATAGGACGAGCTTAGGAACGTGTGTTGGAGAGAGAAGCTAGAAGATCCTGGTACCGCTGTTCGTGCTGTCCATCGGCAAGCGTCACGGATACGCCCATGCCGAGTCCCGGCTCGATGCGCTTTACCGAACAATCGACTTTTACGCGCTTGTCCAATACCAAATGCGCGGTAAATCCCGCCCCGATCCACAAAGGATCGTTCGATTCGATGAACATTCCGTTCGAGCTGATGTCGCGCGTGCTGGCGCGCAGGACTGCCGAACCCCATTCGATCTCGAGGTTGGCGCGAAACGAGTAGCGCGGCGCCCAGCGGCGGTCGGAACGCCGAGACGTTTGGTCCCCACTGCCCATGAACCTGGTACACCCCCCTGCCAAGGATCCCAAGCTGCGGCGCCTGGGCCGTCTCGCCGCTCGATTCTCTTAAGAATACGCCTGCTTTGAGCACACCCATACGACGCCGGAAAGGGATGTTTTGTTCCCGCCAATCCAGCTCGCACCGCGGCCACACCCCCCCGAGAGTGAATTCCAGCCTATGGGTCTAAGGACACCGCTTAGTCTTGATTAGACGCGGATGGCGGGCTGTCGTTACTTTCTTTCAACGAAGATTTTTCTCCCGCTCGTATCCGCCGCTGCACTTCCGCTTGCAAATACTTGCGCAGACTCTCCGAAACAATGCCCGGCGACGCCAGTTCGCGCAAATCAGAAACGGTCAGCTCCGGCAGGTAAGCCAGCACCGTGGCCAGTGGCGACAAAGGATGCCGCACCAGCGCCAGCCGCACGTTGTAGGTAATCGACCATTTTCGGTGACGCCCGATCTCGCGCACCACCACCGGCGGCAACTTTTCTCGCGACAGAACTTTCAACACCTGTGCTTCCGTCAAATAGGCGTTGTCCAGCACGATGCTGACGATTTGCGTGTGCCCCTCCGCCAAGAGCGCCCCAGCCAAGCGCGCAGGCCCGCGCCGCGCCAACGTGATTTTCTGCCCGAGAGGAAGCTGCGGCAGCCGCGAAGTCAGCTGGTCTTCTGCATTCCGCTTCAACTCCGTCGGAATTCCCGGCAAAAGCGTCAGTTGCACCAGGTCCATCAAGTACAGATCGCGCAGCAATCGCAGCGTCACGAGCCGCGGTGTTCGCGGATGAAACGCCAGCGCCTTCTTTACTCTGTAGCTCTTCAGCAGCGGCTTACGCCTCGCCACTTCCTCCAGAATTTCTCCCGGGAGATTCTTTCGCTCCAGCAAAATACAGAGCTGCGTTTCCTCCAGCGACGGATTATCGAGCAGCGCCAGTAGCACTTCCGCTTCCGGATGGTGCAGTAGGGCCGTCAGCTCATCGCCGATTGCAGCCAACGCGCGCTCCCGTGTTTTGTCCACCGTGGCCATCTCAATTTCCCGAGAAGCTCCCTGAACTCAGCAATCCCAGCGCCAGCCGCGCCGCCGCTTCCGCCGTAGAAATCCGCAGCTCGCCAATCTCCGTCTCCGGAAACGCATTCTTCAATCGCTCATCCAGCTGCGCCTCCAAATACTTTGAGCGCCCCATCATCCCGCCCGTCTTCGCAATAAAAAACCGCGTCCCTCGCAACCGCAATCGCTCTCCAAGATTTTCCGCCAGCGACGCCAAATCAAACGCCGCCGCTCGCAATATTCCCCGCGCCGTGTTCCTCGCCGCGGTCTCCGCCGCACTCTCCGTCGGGCTCTCCAGCCAATCCGCCACCAGCGCCACCGTCGCGAACAATCGCGGAAACACCTCGTCCGACGCCGCCTGCGCCCGCGCCTTCACCTCCGACCAATCTGCACATCCCAACTCGCGCAGTAGCCGCTGGCCAAGCAGCGCATCCGCCCCTGTGCGATCATTCTCATGCATCACCGTCAACACCGCGCGCCGCCCAACATCGTAAGCACTGCCCTCATCCCCGATCTGCGAACCGTATCCGCCCGCGCGCGCCGTTTCGCCCGACGCATTCCGACCGACGGCAAACGAACCGGTCCCGGCCAATAGCACAATCGCTGGGCCGTCCCCCGTCGCTGCCAACGCGAGATCGAGATCGGTGCAAACCTGAACCTTCGATTCCGCGAATTCCGCTGCAAGTAGCACGCGAATCTTTTCCGCGGACTCCGGGGGCCCCGCTCCCGCAAGCCCAGCGCAAACCGCCGCCGCTTTTGAATCAGCGGGCAGCTTGGCTTGCGCGATAGCCTGCCGCGCCGCATCGCGTATCGACGCCAACGCCGCCCCAAATCCCACGCGCAGCGGATTCGACGGCCCGCCCATCGACCGCGCCACCACCGCTCCAGCCTCGTCCATCAACACGCAGTTCGTCTTCGTTCCGCCGCCATCAAACCCCAATACAAATCGCATACAAAAAGTCTAAGCGAGAATCCGACGCAATGCATTCGCGTAAGAAATCAGCGTGCGCAATCGTGCGCCCTGTCCTTTGGACTGGCTCTCCATCTCTCCACACGCATTCCTTGACCTCCGTGCGCCCTGCCACTATTCTCGGTTCTCTTTCAACCACCGATGCGCATCCACCCACTCGACCTGGCCATCGTCATCGCCTATCTCCTCGCCGTAACCGCGCTCGGCATGCATTTCCGCCGCAGCAAAAAATCCATCGTCGCCGCCCAGGGTGACCGCGACTCCGTCTCTCTCGACTATTTTCTCGGCGGCCGCACCGCCCCCTGGTGGGCGCTCGCTCTCTCCATAGTCGCCACCGAAACTTCCACACTGACCATCATCGGCACGCCTGCCATCGCCTACTCCACCAACCTCACCTTCATCCAACTCGTCATCGGCTACCTCATCGGCCGCGTCCTCATCATCCTCCTGCTCCTCCCCGGCTATTTCCGTGGCCAATTCCTCACTGCCTACGCGCTCATCGAAAAACGCTTCGGCGAAAAAATGCGCGCTGTCGCCGCCAGCACCTTTCTCATCACCCGCGCCATCGCCGAAGGCGTCCGCGTCTCCGCTATCGCGCTCGTTGTCAGCGTCGTCCTTGGCACTTCCGAACACCTCGCCATCGTCATCGTCATCGCTCTCACTATCCTCTACACCTTTGAAGGCGGCATGACCGCCGTCATCTGGACCGACGTCGCGCAACTCCTCCTCTATTTCACCGGCAGCGCCGTCACTTTCTGGGTTCTCCTCCACCGCATCCCCGGCGGCTGGACCGAAATCTCTCAAGTCGCCGCAGCCGCCGGCCACAAACTCCAAGTCTTCGATTTCTCTTTCAATCTCGCCACGAAATACACGTTCTGGTCCGGCCTCATCGGCGGCGCATTTCTTACGATGGCCAGCCACGGCACCGACCAAACTATCGTCCAGCGCCTTCTCGCCGCACGCAACGAACGCGACTCCCGCCGCGCCCTCCTAACCAGCGGCGTCATCATCCTCATCCAATTCTCCATTTTTCTTTTAATCGGCGTTCTCCTCTACGTCTTCGCGCAACACTCTCCCCTCCTCGCCGTAGGCGAGCGCACCGATCGCATCCTCCCGCTTTTCCTCGTCCGCGAAATGCCCACCGGTCTCGCCGGCCTACTTCTCGCCTCCATCGTCGCCGTCGCCATGTCCAACGCCAGCGGTTCGCTCAACTCCCTCGCCGCCAGCAGCGTCCTTGATTTCTCCAAACTCCGCGGCCATTCCGCCGACCCCGTTAAATTTCTCCGCCTCTCCCGCCGCATGACCCTCGTCTGGGGCCTCATCCTCATGGCATTCGGCTTTGTCAAATGGGGCCCGCTCCTCGAAGCCGGACTCACCGTCGCCTCTCTTCCCTTCGGCAGCTTACTCGGCCTCTTTCTCCTAGGCACTCTCGACCGCCGCGCCACCGCTGCCGGCGCACTCATCGGAATGTTTGCAGGCCTCGCCACCGTACTTTGCATTTGGCAATTCACCCCAATCGCGTATACATGGTACGTGCTCATCGGCAGCCTAACGACCTTCGTCGTAGGTGTAGGGGCACGATTCATCGTGCCCAACGGTCGACCCGAAGCCACCACATGAGACCTTCGCGCAAATCTCTATGACCGAGACTCCGACCACGGATCACGGAACACGGCCAACGGGCCACGTCCCCGCCCCCCGCCTCGACCTCGTCCGCGGCCTCGGCGCATGGGCCTCCGGCGCCATTGTCGTCGGCACCATGATCGGCACCGGCATTTTCCTCAAACCCGCCGAAATGGCGCGCGAAGGCCGCACCGTCTCGGTCGTCTTCGCCGCGTGGATCGTCGGCGCGATCCTCTCCCTCTTCGGCGCTCTCTCCTTCGCCGAACTCGGCGCTGCCATCCCCGAAGCCGGCGGCGAGTACGCCTATCTGCGTCGCGGATTCGGCCCAACCTGGGGTTTTCTCTTTGGTTGGACGCATTCCATCGTGGGCCGCCCCAGCTCGCTCGCTTCCATCGCCGCCGGACTCATGCGTTTTCTCAGCTTCCTGATTCCCGCCGTCGCCGCGCCCATCTTCACCATCCACATCGCCATCCCCGGTCTCACGGGATGGATCAAGCCCTACGATTTCGTTTTCACGTGGGCGCAGCCGCTCGCCGTTTTCTGGCTCGTGCTCATGACCGGCATCAATTATCTCGGCGTACGTCTCGGCGGCGCAGTCCAGGTATTTCTCACCGCGATCAAAATTATTTCCGTGGTGATCGTCATTGGCGTTGCTTTTTTTGCGCCGGTAGGAGCGCCCCACGCCCCTGATCCAATGTGGCCCAGCGCGCTAAACGGTGGCGTCCTCAGCGCGTTCCTCGCCGCGCTCGCTGCCGCCTTGTGGGCCTATGACGGGTGGGAAGATCTGAATCTCGTCGGCTCGGAAGTGGAAAATCCCCAGCGCAATTTCCCGCGCGCGCTCGTTGGCGGCGTCGGACTCGTCGCAATCATCTATCTACTATTCAGCGCCGCCTGCTTGAAAGTACTTCCCTTTGCCACCGTTGCCGCTTCCTCACACATCGCCTCTGACGTCGTGCAGCACGTCGCCGGCCCCATCGCAGGCGCGTGGATCACCGTCGCCATGGTCATCAGCGCCCTCGGCTCGATGAACTCTTCCGTCCTCAGCGGCGCTCGCCCGACCTACGCCATGGCCCGCGATGGCATCTTCTTTAAAATCGCCGACGGCGTTCACCCAAAATATCGCACGCCAGCCCGCGCCCTGATTTTTCAAGGTATTCTTACCAGCTTGATGGCTCTGACGGGAACTTTCGAAGAACTAACCAATCTCTTTATTTTTGCTGGATGGATTTTCTACGGCCTCGCCGTCGTCGCACTCTTCCGCCTGCGCGTCACCGAACCCAACATGCCCCGCCCCTATCGTTGCTGGGGCTATCCCTGGGTCCCCGGCCTCTTCGTCGCCGGCGCTCTCGCCCTCACCTTCAACATCTGGCTCGACCGCCCCGGCCGCTCCTCCCTCGGCCTCCTCCTCATGGCCGCCGGCCTCCCCTTCTACCGCTACTGGAGCAAAAAGGCGCAAACCCCATGACTGAACTAACTCTCGGCGGTGACTCTTTTTCCTCGCCATCCGTCGAGAAGCCGAAGCGCAAATGCCTCGACCGGCGCGAGTTTTCTGTGCCCATGTTGACAAGAAAATCTAAACGGATAGGAAAACAAACCGACTCAGGCGCTCGCGATTTTGCCCGAAGATGGTCCACGCGAGCGCAGTAGCTGCACCGGGAGCCCGCCCGCGAGCAAAGCCACGCCTGGCACTAGCACCCAGCCAAGCAAAGCCATTAGAAAAGCCCATTCCATGATCGTGTGTTCGACATGGTTTTCAATCGCCAAGCTCACCGGAAATGCGACCAGGAACAGCCCCAAGAACGGCAAAACGGGAAAGACCGCCGACAATAATGTTGAGCGTTGCGAACCACCCGCCCGGCACGAGAGGTACGCCGCAAGCGCGCCAATCAACGGCAAGGTCGTCAACCACGGCACATAGAACATCGCCACCGGCGGCTGGCCGCTCCAACTGAAAATCAGCGGTTTCGGCCCAAATTTCTGAAAGAGCGCCAGCAACCCCTCTGCCAGTACAAACGACAAAATCCCAGGAATCCAGAATTGTCGGACTCGATTTGTCATGGTGTTCTCCCTGCTTCGCTCCATCTGAATTTTTCGCCGAAGAGATTGCCAATTCTTTACTTGCGAAAGAGCACGCTCGGCTGCGGCGTCTTCCGGGAGCCCTTGCTGCCGCAACTGCTCGAAAGTTTCTTCGAGATGACTGGCAAGTTCTGCGATCACTTCGCGCCCGTCCTCTGTTTCGAGCGAAAGTCCTCCCAGCCGCTTCCTGACGCTCGCTTCCCAATCACGCATCTTTCACCCCGCTAACCAATTGCCGTACTCTGCGACGTTGAACGCGTGCCCAACAAAACATGCGCGAGCAGGCCCCCAGCCAGCAGAGCAACTCCCGGAACCAGGAGCCAGCCAATCCCATCTTTCAGAAGCACAGTGGCCACACGGCTAAAATCGACGGGCCTTCCCGCGATTAGTTCGATCGTCATGCTGAACGGAAACATGAAAAGGAACGCGAAAGTAAGCGCAAGCGCGGGAAATACGCTGACAAAGAGCACAGTTCCCCGCGAACCACCGGCCCGAGAGGAGACGTAGGCTCCCAAAGCTCCAATGAACGGAAGGGCCGCTAACCACGGCATGTACAGGATGGGCGAGCTAGCGCCGCTCCACACAATCCGCGGTTGCCATCCCAACCTCTGGAGCGCCCCCTGGAAAAGCAGGCACAGGATCAACGTAAGAAACCCCGGGATCCAAAGTTGCCGCAAACGTTTCTGCATGATGTGCTCCCTTCTCTTTGCCGCAAAAATTTTGCGCTGCAAATCTCGCCAGTTTCCGGCATTCGCAAGGGCCCGTTGCACCGCCTCTTCTTCCGTGATTCCCTGCCGGAGCATCTCCTCGCAAACGTCTTCCAGATGCGCGGCTACTTCCGCCATTACCTCGGCCCTTTCTTCGGGTTCCAGCGCCAGGCCTGCGAGCCGCTCTTGCACAAGTGCTTTCCAATCACGCATGCGATACCTTCGTAAGCCGCCGCAATGCGCGGAAGAGTTCGTCCCATTCCTTGCGAATGGGTGATAGCTTTTTCTTTCCTTGAGGAGTCAATCGATAGCAGCGCCGTCGGCGGCCCGTTTCGCTCGTCTCCCATGCGCCGCGCACCCAGCCTCGCTTCTCCAGCCGGTACAACAACGGATAAAGCGACGCCAGCGTAAATCGCAGCGAGCCGTGTGTTCGCTCTTCGATACGCCGCGCCATTTCATACCCGTGCAGCGGTCCTTCTTCGAGCACCGTCAGCACCGCCAGTTCCGCCGTCCCACGCTTGATCCCCAGAGCGATCATGAAGTCTCCTATATATAGGAACACTATATGTAGAAACCAGGATTGTCAACTGGGCCGAAGTACAGGTATGTGTAGCAGCGGAAGCGGAATGGCTTGCACGGGCTGAACTGCTCGTCCCCGCATTCGATGCGGGGCGATTCGGGCCGCTATTCTCCAAGGGGGGCGGCAACGCCCAGAAAGACCAGCACCGCCCGATTCAGCCGGAGCATATCCTTATCAGCTAGCTCGCCGACACGAACCCCAAGCTTCGTCTTTGGAACCGTCGTCACCTTATCCACCATCAACCGGCACTCCGCTCGCAATCCGTTGTTTTCGCTCGGTTTGATCAGCAGCCGGAACAGTGGTGCCTCCGTTGGGTCTGTCGTAAATGCACACACCGTCACAGAGTCCGTCCCGTCGAAACGGTCGTCTTGGAGGATTACCACCGGCCGCGGCTTACCTTGGTAATCCGCGCCTCCCGCAGCCGTCCAAATCTCTCCGCGTTTCACGCTGCATCCGGACCGGAGATCGCATCGATAAAGTCCTGATCGTGCTTGGCGTCAGGACTCTTGGCAACCGCGAGCGACTGCTTGCGGGCCTCCGCCACAAAGACGGGAGAGCGCAGATCAGGCACCCAAATCTGGATGGGCCGTAGGCCTTGCTTGCGCAGGCGCACGCGATGCGCCCTTACCTTATCCCGGGAAGTCTTCGGCCGGTTCTTCGTCCCCATTCAACCCTCCTGGCAGGTTACATGTAACTTACCACATCTGTGACGTCGCTCTCCACACGTTCCGGCCGGCAGTTGCCTTAACACCTGTAAAATGTGGGGATCCGTCAGCGATGCAAACCCGCGCGCTTAGGCCGACGCGGCTCGCGACGCATGCAAAGTCTCCGCTGGTGCCGATGAGATCGGCAGAATCACGCGTTTCGCCTCTCCGCTGACTACGACGGCGGGGTACATAATCCTCGCCAGCGCTTCGATGCCGCTGATCAACCGAGGTCCCGGCCGCGAAAAATATCCGCTCGCATCCATCGCATACACTCTCGAATTACGCACCGCCGGAATCGCGTTCCACTCCTCGGGAAAAGTCATGCGGAGATATTCATCGCGCGCTTGGTGCGCGCTGTAGCCGCACTGTGCAATCAAAAGAATTTCAGGAGCGGCGTCGATCACATCTTCCGCCGTAATCCGGAACGAAGGCGTCCGCTTCTTGCCAAGCGCATCTTTCCCGCCGGCAACCTCGATCATTTCCGGCACCCAGTGCCCCGCTACATAGAACGGCTCCAGCCATTCCAGGACCGCCACACTCGGCCGATGCTCCATCCCCTCCAACTGGCGTCCCAGTTCGCCAAGCTTTGTTCCAATTCCCTTTAGCAGTGCTTCCGCCTCATGACCACGGCAAGTCGCTTCCCCAACCCACAAAATGTCTCGCCATACATCGCCCAAATCTTGCGGATTCAGACACAATACTTCAGGCGTCTCTGGGAACCGCGCCAAGGTCGCAGCTAAATCATCAGGCGAAGCTGCGCAAACCTGGCACAAATCTTGCGTAATAATCAAATCCGGCGCCAATTCTACCAGCGCTTCAGCATCCACGGAGTAAAGGCTCTCGCCCCGCGAAACAAATTCGCGCACCAACCTGTCAATTTCGGCGGGAGACGCATCGTGCGGCAGCCGCGAATGAATCACTACGCGCTTGGTCTTCGCCTGCGGCGGAAAATCGCACTCATGGCTAACGCCAACAATTTCTTTGTCGAATCCTAAAGCAAACAGGATTTCCGTAGCCGACGGGAGCAAAGACACGATACGCATGCGCTGACTCTACCACAGGACAGCCGGGAACGCCGCCGTATGGCGGGACGCCGTTAGCACCAGAGGAAAACTACTTGTAGAGAAAATATTTGCGGCGCGTTTGATCGAAATTCGCGAGGTCTGTGGACCAGCTTGCCACGATTTGCTCGGGCGCAACGCCGGCTTGAAGCTGGCGAATTGTTTCTGCGTTGCCCACCAGGACGAGCAGTTTCGCTGGATCAAATTTTGCAGGATAGAGCTTTTGCAGAATGACGGCGATCTCTAAGCCTGTGCGCACGGAACGCACCGCCGCGCGATCCGTGATGCGAATGCCCACGCCGCCGCACCGCTGCCCTGCATAAAGACCTGACACGGGAATGAAAGGCTGATCGGTAAAACGCAGGCCAGGCTGGTGGAGCGTGTTCAACTTGTCCGCGACCGCCATCCCGTCCATCCACGGCGCGCCAAATTCCTCGAAAGGCGCCTCCGTCCCGCGGCCTACCGAAACGCCTGCGTTTTGCAAAATCTCGATCCCTGGATACACAATCGAGCCCTTTACCGTGCGCAAATTTGGCGACGGCGGCACCCAGCGAATCCCCGTGCTCTCAAAAAAATAGTTGCGATGCCAGTTTTTCATCGCAATCACGTGCAAGTCGCTCCCGATGTGATTTTCCTCGTTGAAAAACTGCGCCAGCTCGCCGATCGTCAGCCCGTATCGAATCGGCAGCGGAAAATAACCGACGATACTCGTCTTGTCCGAATCCAGCATCGGCCCCTCAATCACATCACCGCCGAGCAAATTCGGCCGGTCCAGCACGTAAAACGCGATGTTGTGTTTCGCGGCCTCTTCCATGCAGTACGCCATCGTCGCCGTGTATGTATAAAACCGCACTCCGGCGTCCTGCACATCGAAAACAAGCGTGTCGATGCCAGCGAGCATTTCGTCCGTGGGCCGCAGCGACTCCCCATACAAGCTGTAAGTCGGAAGCCCAGTCGTCGGATCTTTCGAAGAGGAAAACTTTTCGTCGGCGCGCCCCGCAATGCCATGCTCCGGACTGAATAGCGCCACAAGCTGCATACCGGGCGCGTGAAAAAACAATTCAATGCTCGAACGTCCCTGCGCGTCGAGACCGGTGTGATTGGTGATCAGCCCAACATGCTTGCCGCGCAGAGGCGCGAATTTTTCCGCTTCGAGGACGTCGAGCCCCGTTTGTACCCGCCCCGGACGCCCCGATTTCTTCTGGGTGGCGCGCGCTGGAGCACCGAACGTCACCGACACAACGAGGAGGAACAAAGCTACTCGACTTCTTCGACGGTTTCGTTCTGTCTGACGTTGGCTCAAAGCATTCCCTCCGGTTGCGCGTACCAATGATATTCTGGAACGCTTCGTTCCGCGCTTCGTTGTGAGCCTCAAGTGCGTGTGTTATATACAGTCGCAGGGGCAGCGCGTCAACCGGGAGACCCACATCTGATGAAAGGACGCGGTACTGGCGTTCTGCTTCTCGTTCCTTGCGGTTTATTCCTTCTCCTTATGGCCCACACGACGCGCAGTCAAAACCAATCTTCCTCCGCGCCCTCCAACTCTTCGACGCCTTCTTCTTCCACAAAAGATGCACCGGCCGAGAAGAAAAGTGCCGCAACGACGAAGTCCGTCCAAAAATTGTCGCCTGAAGCCGCGCAGTGGGTCGAAGCGACGCTCAGTAAAATGACCCTCGACGAAAAAGTTGGACAGGTCATTTTCGCGACGTATCACGGAAGTTTCACCGCGACCGACGCGCCGGCCTATGCCGACATGATGCGCGACGTAGAAAAGCTCCACGTCGGCGGCTTCATCAACATCACGCAAAGCTCTCCGCTCGGCATCGTAAAAAGCCAGGCGTACCCCACCGCCGTCCTCACCAATCAGCTGCAGGCAAAATCAAAACTTCCGCTGCTCGTCGGCGCCGATTTTGAGCGCGGCACAGCGATGCGCCTCGATGAAGGCACTTCGTTTCCCACCGCGATGGCGCTCGCCGCCGCTGGCAATACCAAAGACGCTTACACCATGGGAAAAATCACGGCGCTCGAAGCGCGCGCTGTCGGCATCCACTGGATTTACGCGCCCGACTCCGACGTCAACAACAATCCCAACAATCCCATCATCAACACGCGCTCCTTCGGCGAAGATCCGCAAAAAGTCGCTGAATATGTGACCCAGTTTGTCCACGGCGTGCAAGACAACGGCGGGCTGGCGACCGCAAAGCATTTTCCAGGGCACGGCGATACCGCCGCGGATTCGCATATCGATCTCCCGGTGATTCATGCGGACCGCGAGCGCCTGGAGAAATTGGAACTAGTTCCCTTTCGAGCAGCCATCGCTGCGGGCGCAGATAGCGTCATGACCGGACACTTGTCGATTCCCTCGCTGGAGCCCGATTCGAACACTCCCGCAACGCTTTCCTCAAATATTCTGACGGGACTTCTGCGCAAAGAGCTCGGCTATCAAGGGCTCGTCGTGACCGACGCGATGGACATGGGCGGAATCACCGTGCGTTACGCGCCAGGCGAAGCCGCAGTGCGCGCGTTTGTGGCGGGGGCGGACGCGCTGCTGATGCCTCCAGTGCCGGATGCGGCGTTCGAAGCGCTCCGGGATGCGGTGAAGTCCGGGCGTATTTCCCACGAACGCCTCGACGCTTCGGTGCGACGCCTCTTGCAGGCAAAGGCGCGGCTAGGACTTTACAAAGAGCGCCTGGTCGATGTGAATGCGCTGTACAAACATTTCGGCAAAGTGGAATGGCAGCGCGAAGCGCAGGAAATTTCGGATCGCGGCGTGACGCTGCTGCGCGACACGGCGCATCGCTTGCCGCTCGACGGAACGAGGCCGACGCGCGCGTTACTCGTTGCTCTGTACGCCGATCCGGAACCGTATCCTGGCGAAGATCTGGAGCGCGAACTGCGTTCCCGCGTGGATTCGGTGACGACGTTGCGCGCGGACACACGTTTTGTGAAGGCAGACAATTTGAAATTGCCTTCGCCGGACACGTACGACATCGCAATACTCGCGTTCTTTGTAAGGGTGAGCGACCGCAAGGGAAACGTGGACATTCCGGCGGAGCAGGCGGCGCTGGCGGAAAGAGTTTACAAGAACGGGAAGCCGGTGGTGACGATCGGATTCGGCAGCCCTTATCTGGTCGAACATTTTCCGCAGGCGGAGACCTGGCTGGCGGCGTTTGGGATTAGCGACGTAGCGCAGATTTCCGTGGCACGCGCGCTGTTTGGGCAGATTGCGGTGCGCGGGAAATTGCCGGTGACTGTGCCGGGCGTGGAGATGAAGGCGGGATTTGGCATCGAACTGGCGGCGAATCCGATGACGGTACAGCCGATGGACGTGCGCGCAGAGGCGCAGCTGCAGCCGGCTTTTAATGTGATCGAGCGCGCGATTGCGGATAAAGCATTTCCCGGCGCGACGCTCGCAGTTGGCTACCACGGACGAGTAGCGCTGCATGCGTTCGGCAAGCTGAGCTACGACGCGAAATCGCCGCAAGTGAATGTGCGGACGATGTATGACGTTGCTTCGCTGACGAAAGTGATCGTGACGACGACTCTTGTAGAGAAACTTGTCGAAGGCGATTTCAAATCGCCTCTGAATCTGGATGCGCCGATCGAGCGGTACTTGCCGGAGTGGACGGCGGGGCGCGAGCCGCAAAAAGGGTTGAAAGATCTGTTTCACGAAAATCCGCAAGAGATGGAATGGCGGCATCGCGTGACGGTGCGGCATTTAATGACGCATACATCGGGATTGCCAGCGTTCAAGGAATACTGGCGGACGTCCACTGGCAAGGCGGACACGCTGAAAATGATATTTGCGGAACCGCTCGAATACGAGCCCGGGACGAAGATGATTTACTCCGACCTGGGAATTATTTTGATGGCGGAAATTATTCAGCGCTTGACGGGAAGGACACTCGACGACCTAGCGAAAGAATATATTTTCGGGCCGCTGGCGATGAACGATTCGATGTACAAGCCACCGAAAAAACTTTGGCCGTCGATTGCGCCCACGGAATTCGATGCGAATTTCCGCAAGCGGCTAATTCAAGGCGAAGTGCACGACGAAAACGCGTTCGCCATTGGCGGCGTTTCGGGGCATGCCGGAGTGTTCAGCACGACGCCGGATTTAGCGGCGTTCTGCCAGATGCTGCTGAACGGCGGCGTTTACGCGCATCAGAGAATTCTGCGCCGCTCGACGATTGCGCAGTTCACTGTGCCGCAGCAGCTTTCTGGCGGCACGCGGACGCTCGGCTGGGTGGTGCCGACGGAGGGCAGTTCGAGTGGGCACTACTTTTCAGCGCACAGTTTTGGTCATACCGGATTCACCGGAACGACGATTTGGATCGATCCGGACCGGCAAGTGTTTGTGGTTCTGCTGACGAATCGCGTCAACCCCACGCGCGAGAACCACAAAATCGCCGAGGTGCGACCGGCGGTGCACGACGCCGTGATGCAAGCACTAGGATTCGCGACGGCGACGGCTCCGGCGAAGTGAGTCGCGGTTCTCGTGGCCCGTGACTCGGTGGTTGATGGCATTGTCCAGGAGTTGGTTCACGAATTTTCAGGTCCGCTCACCGGTAAGGTAATCCCTCGTATTGGCATCCTGTTCGTGGGACTGAGTTGTCAGACTGAGGCCCAGCGGTACATTAGCTCGTCTATGTGCTTCGCAAGTTGATGGTGGAAAGTACAAGACGCGCGTGTTCGCTCGCGCCTGTGCGCCTCTATTGGTTTAGGTCGAGGGCGGCTTGGGCTAGGTCGGC
Source organism: uncultured Acidobacteriota bacterium (assembly GCA_963718785.1). Lineage (GTDB taxonomy): Bacteria > Acidobacteriota > Terriglobia > Acidiferrales > UBA7541 > Acidiferrum. The sequence continues at coordinate 1,230,793 of CAVQZW010000003.1, forward strand.
GGGTTTGCCGAGGTCGCGCCAGTAGGAAGAGTCGTGGCGGAAGGCGAGGATTTTTTCGCCTTGGGAGGAGAGGCGGAGGTAGGAGTCGATGATGGAGAAGACGGGGGTAGATTCGGTAAGTAGTGGGAGGAGGCGTGGGGAGAGGATGTGGATGCCAGAGAAGGCGAGGGGGAGCAACTGGGAGGGATTTTTAGATTGAAGAAGTGGCCCCTCGAGGCTCGGGGTAAACGAGTGGCTAGTGGCCCCTCGGGGTTCGGGGTAAACGAGTGGCGAGCGGGAGGGAAAAGCAGATTCCTCGCTACGCTCGGAATGACAACTTTCTGTTTTTGCGGTGTCAGCGACTGCGTTGTGGACGAGTTCGTCTTGGTTGTGGATGCGGCGGCCGGCGAGTTGGAGTTGGTCGTTGAACAACAATTGGCGGGAAGATTCGCGAGATTGGACGGCCAGGGTGGCGAGGGATTGATGGTCTTTGTGGAATTGGAGCATGGCGGCTAGGTCGATGTTGCTGAGGACGTCTACGTTGTGAAGGACGAAAGGCTCGTCGTTGATGCTGGAGCCAGACCCGGCAGAATTTCCTAGGAAGAACCAGGAGGCTTTTTTCAGGCCGCCGCCGGTGTCCAGGAGTTGGTCGTCTTCGCGGGAGATTTCGAGGCGCATGCCGAAATTGTTTTTGGATTGGAGAAAGTCGACGACCATTTGGGCATGGTGGTGGACGTTGATGATGGCTTCGGTGACGCCGAAGGATTGGAGGCGGGTTAGGGTGATTTCGAGGAGGGTGCGGCCGTTGAGCTCGACGAGGGCTTTGGGGCGGTCGTTGGTGAGGGGGCGGAGACGGGTGCCGAGGCCGGCGGCGAGGATCATGGCTTTCATGGGAGGAGGAAAGCCGAGTGAGTAGTGGGTAGTGAGTAGTGAGTAGTGAGTAGAAGAGAGAAGAAAAAGATAACGCAGAGGCGCAGAGGGCGCAGAGGCAGCGCAGAGGAAGAAAGACGCGAGCTCGATGAGGAATCGAAGAGAGATTCCTCGCTGCGCAAGCCGACGCGTTCGCAGGAGCGAACGCGAAAGAAAAAGCGTCGGCTTGCTTCGCTCGGAATGACAGTTTTGTAATGGTCGGCGACGGGTGTGCAATACGCAGAGGCTTTCATTTGCGGAGGTTCTCGAGGCCGAGGTGGCGGAGGATTACTTCGATGCCGGGCTTGGAGCGGAGGCGTTTGGCTAATTGTTCGGCGAGGAAGACAGAACGGTGTTGGCCGCCGGTGCAGCCGAAGCTGACCATAAGATTTTTGAAGCCGCGGGACTGGTAGCTGGCGATGCTGGCGTCAACCAGCGAGAGGACGCTGGCGAAAAATTGATGGACGGACTCTTGTTGGTTGAGATAGTCGATGACGGGGGCGTCTTGACCCGTCAGAGTCTTGAAGCGCTCTTCCCTGCCGGGATTGGGGAGGCTGCGGCCGTCGAAAACGAAGCCGCCGCCGTTGCCGGTTTCGTCCTGCGGCAAGCCTTGATGAAAAGAAAAGCTGAAAACGCGGACGACAAGATTGTCGGCTTCACTGGCAATGCTTTGCAATTTTTCGGAGGCGAGCATGCCTTGGAACGCACCCATCAATGCAGGCAATGCAATCGGCAGTTCGGCGTGATGCAGGAGCCAGCGGAGATTTTTGAGGGCGTAAGGGACACTTTGGAGGAAATGAGCTTTGCGTTCGTAGAAGCCGCGGAAACCGTAAGCGCCGAGCGCCTGCATGATGCGCACGTAGACGTAGGCGTAGTAATGGCGGATGAAGGCTTCGCGGTCGACGGGAATAAATTTTTCGAGCGCGCGAAGATAGTCGTAGAGAAGCTGCTGGCGAAGGTCGGGAGGAAGATCGGCTTTGGCGTCGTAGAGGAGCGAGGCGATGTCGTATTGGAGGGCACCTTTGCGGCCGCCCTGGTAGTCGACGAAATAGGGTTGGCCATCGCGGAGCATGATGTTGCGGGACTGGAAGTCGCGATAGAGAAAATAATCGCGCGGAGCGCTGAGAAGAAAATCGGTGAGGCGGCTGAAATCGTCTTCGAGAGAGTGCTCGTTGAAAGGGATGCCGGCGAGGCGTAGAAAATAATATTTGAAATAATTGAGGTCCCAGGCGATGGACTGGCGATCGAAGCTGGAGATGGGATAGCAGACGGAATAGTCGAGGTCGCGACCGGCTTCGACCTGGAAGCGCGGGAGGATGGCAACAACTTTGCGATAGGCTTCAACGACCTGCGGAGCGATCGTGCCCCCGGCGCGATTCTTGGAGAGAAACTCGAAGAGCGTGGTATCGCCGAGGTCCTCTTCAAGGTAGGCGCCAGCTTCGAGATCTTCGGCATAAATTTCGGGGACGGGGAGATTGTGTTTGCGGAAATGTTTGGAGAAGGCGAGGAAGGCGGCGTTTTCTTCGCGGACGTTGTAGAGGATGCCGATGGCGGTGCGCGGGCCGGCGGAGAGGCGGATGATTTTGCGGCCGGAGCCGCCGAGTTCGCCCTGGAGAGGAGTGACACGCTCGACGGGGGCGTGGAAGTGTTTTTCGAAGAGAGTCTTGAGGATGTCGATGGACATGGGTTTCGGCTCGTCTTCAGAGCGCGGCGATTTCTAGGATAGCTGATTCTTGGCGATGAGATTTGGGCGGAAGTGAACGAGTGTGCCTAGAAATTTGGAGGATGAAGAGATGCGAGGAAAAACATTTACACAGAGGGCACGGAGGTCACAGAGGACACAGAGAAGAGCACAGGCAAAAGCTCGTGCCACTCTATAATTGGAGGATGAGCTTGGAAAATAAAGACGAGAGAAAGACGGAGCAGCGGCTGGAGGATTCGAAGACGCTAGACCGCATGACGGCGCTGGAGATTGTGCAGCTGATGAACCGCGAGGACCGCAAGGTGGCGGAGGCGGTGGAGCGGGAGCTGCCGGCGATTGCGCGGGCGGTGGATGCGATTGTGGCGGCGATGCTCGCGGGTGGGCGGTTGATATACATCGGGGCTGGTTCGAGCGGGCGAATGGGAGTGCTGGATGCGGCGGAGATTCCGCCGACCTTTGGCGTTCCGCACGAAGCGATACGGGCGTTTATTGCGGGAGGAAGGTATGCGGTAACGGGGGCCGTGGAAGGCGCGGAAGATGCAGCGCACACCGGCGTGACCGCATTGCGGGCAGTGACAGTGGGAAAAGGAGACGTGGTGGTGGGAATTGCGGCGAGCGGAACGACGCCGTATGTGTTGGCGGCTATTAAGTATGCGCGGGGACGCGGAGCGACGACGATTGCGATAACCTCGAACGAGCACATGCCGCTGGCCCAGCTCGCAGAGATCGCGATCAACGTGGAAATCGGACCAGAGGTATTGACGGGGTCGACGAGATTGAAGGCGGGGACGGCGCAGAAGATGGTCCTGAACATGCTTAGTACAGGGGCGATGGTGAGGCTGGGACATGTTTATGAGAACTTGATGATTGATGCGGTGATGTCGAATGAGAAGTTGCAGGGGCGGGCGGTGAGGATCTTGATGGAGGCGAGCGGGGCGGAGGTGTCTGCGGTTGAGGACGCTTTGCGGGCGGCGGGACACGATATGCGGGTGGGGCTGGTGATGCTGAAGTTGGGAGTGGGGGCGGGAGCGGCACGGAAAAAGCTGGCGGCGGCTGGCGGGGATTTGCGGCGGGCGCTCGGGGAATAGGAAAAAACATTTACACAGAGGGCACAGAGAAGAGCACGGATGGATAAATTTTTAATTCGGGGCGGGAAGGCGCTACGGGGGACGGTGGCGATCAGCGGGGCGAAGAATTCCGCGCTGCCGGTGATGGCGGCGGCTTTGCTGACGGCGGAGCGCGTGACGGTACACAACATTCCGAAGGTGCGGGATTTGGTGACGATGAGCAAGTTGCTGGCGTTTATGGACGCGAAGGTTTCCGTGACGGAAATGCCGGCGAGCGATTATGTGATTGAGGCGCCGACGTTGAACCACGCCGAGGCGCCATATGAATTGGTGAAGACGATGCGGGCGTCGATCTTGACGCTGGGGCCGCTGATGGCGCGGCTGGGAGTGGCACGGGTTTCGTTGCCGGGAGGATGCGCGATTGGGGCGCGGCCCGTGGATTTGCATTTGAAGGCGCTGGAAAAAATGGGGGCGACGATTACGACGTCGCATGGGTATATCGAGGCGCGTGTGCCGGGGAGTGGCGGACTGAGCGGGCACGGTGGCCGGCTGAAGGGCGCGCATATTGTTTTTGAGAAGATTACCGTGACGGGGACGGAAAATATTTTGATGGCGGCTACGCTGGCGGACGGCGAGACGGTTTTGGAAAACTGTGCGCGGGAGCCGGAAGTGACGGACCTGGTGGTGATGTTGCGGAAGATGGGCGCTCGCATCGAGGGCGACGGGACACCGACGTTACGGATTCGCGGCGTAGGGGAATTGCACGGGACGGAGCATCGCGTGATTCCGGACCGGATTGAGGCGGGGACTTTTCTGGTGGCGGGGGCGATTACGGGCGGGGATTTGACGATTACGAATTGCGAGTCGGAGCATCAGTTGGCGGTGGTTGCTAAATTGCGAGAGGTAGGTGTGTGCATCGAGACCGTCGACAAGACAACGTTGCGGGTGCGCGGAGGGAAAAAGTTGGTGGCGGCGGATATGACGACCGAGGAGTATCCGGGATTTGCGACGGATATGCAGGCGCAGTATATGGCGCTGGCGACGCAGGAGGAGGGTACGTCGGCGATTACGGAGACAATTTTCGAGAATCGATTTATGCATGCCAGCGAGATGATTCGAATGGGCGCGGATATTTCGATTGAGGGGCGGAGGGCGGTGGTGCGCGGGCCGGCGGCTCTTTCGGGGACGACGGTGCAGGCTTCGGATTTGCGGGCGAGCGCCGGGTTGGTGCTGGCGGGGTTGGTGGCGAGCGGGGAGACGCTCATCGAGCGCGTCTACCACATTGATCGCGGGTATGAACACATCGTCGAAAAACTTCGCGGTGTTGGCGCTGACATTGAGCGGATCCACGCGCCAGCAGCCTAATCTAAGCGCGACGATTCCTTCCTCTTCATTCCTTCCACAAAGTTCGGAGAAAAGCCGGTTGACACGACGAGCGGGAGTGGCTAATAGTCCGCACGTCGGAGGCGTGCATGATGGATGCTGAAGAACGTTTTTTTTCACGGCGCGGACTGATCAAGACGCTGGGGGCGGCGAGCGGAGGGCTGGCCTTGAGCCGGTGGATGGGAACAGCACCGGCAGCGGCGCAGGAGCCGCCGACCGCAAAGCAGATGGAGAGCTTCACCGGCCCGGGCATCAATCCACACTGGAACTCCGTGGGACCCTACATCACGGAGCCGCAAAAAGCGCCGCTGCTCTTGCTGACGGATCGGCCGGTGCAACTCGAGACGCCGCGACACTATTTTTCAACGGCCTTCACGCCAAATGAGGCGTTCTATGTGCGGTGGCATCTGGATGGCATCCCCAATAGCGTTGACCTGAAGGATTGGAGATTACAGATCGAAGGAAATGTCGCCAAGCCGCAGGCGCTCAGCCTTGCGGATTTGATGCAGAAGTTCAAAGCGGTTTCCGTTGCCGCCGTGAACCAGTGTTCGGGCAACAGCCGCAGTCGGCTGCAGCCGCGCGTGGCGGGAGGACAGTGGGGGAACGGCGCGATGGGGAATGCGCTGTGGACGGGAGTGCGCCTCCGGGAGATTCTGGAAGTGGCAGGCATGACTCCTGGCTCCGTGCAGGTGCAATTCCAGGGACTCGAGACAGGATCCGGGCCAAAGGGCATGGGGTCAAGCCGCTTTTTGAAATCGCTCGATCTCGGCAATCCGGTGTTGGACGAATGCGTCGTGGCTTACCTTATGAACGGCGAGCCACTGCCCATGCTCAATGGATTTCCGGTGCGGCTGGTCGTCCCGGGATATTTTGCAACGTATTGGATGAAGTGCCTGACCTGGATTCGCGTTCTGGAGGCTGCCGATGAAAATTTCTGGATGAAACCTGGCTACCGAGTTCCGGACACGCCGCGAGGCGACACTACGCCGGATGAAGTGAAAGCAGGAAAGGTGAATATGGTGCCGATCGGGAGGATGCCGGTGCGGTCGTTCCTGGTGTCGCCGGACGGCTCTGCAAAGATTCCAGCGGGAATGACGGTTGCGCTGCGGGGCATCGCGTTCAGCGGATACGGCCGCGTGACGCGGGTGGAAATTTCGGAGGACGGCGGAAAAAATTGGTCGGCTGCAAAGCTGGGTGAGGACTACGGTGCGAATTCGTTTCGCACGTGGGAAGCATCGTGGACGCCGAAATCACCGGGAAAGTACTCGGTGGCCGTTCGCGCGACGGATGAGAGAGGAAACACCCAACCCGATGAAGCGGTGTGGAATCCCGGCGGATATTTGTGGAATCGAATTGAAAAGCAGGAACTCGTTGCAGGAATCGCGGGATGAGGAGAGCAGAGCAAATGAGAAGAAGAGTGCCGAGGATCGTTTTATTTATTTGCGCTTTATTGGCGCTGGCAGGAGTTGGAGTCTTCGCGGAACTGCAAAAGGGCCATTACCAAGCGGCGACCTTGGGGCAGATTACCCAGAGCGGCCCGAGCGAGAGTTTGCCTGACTCGCAATACGGAGGAGGGTCGTATCCCCTGTATCCGCCGGAGCTGGAATCGGGAGAGGGCAAAGCGGAGGTGGAGGGTTACTGCGGCACCTGCCACAGCACGCGCTACATCACCATGCAACCACCACTGCCCGCTGCTGCGTGGGAAGCGGAAGTGGCGAAAATGAAGAAGGCGTTCGGCGCCACGGTTCCCGATGAAGCAGCGTCAAGGATTATTGGGTACCTCCAAAAGCACTACACGCCGGAGACGCGGAAGTAATACGAATTCGAAAAAAGTGATGGCGAAGCTGGGATTTCAGTACACGCATGAGGAGTTTTTTGCGGGGCTAGGAATGAATATTCCTTACTACGTGCTCATGCGCAAATGAATGCCGCCGACCACGGGTTGGTAGCTCGATGCCACGGGTCAGTCTTCGTCTCTGTCAGAGACGAGAGCTTGAACTGCTTTGTTGCCCTGAACGGTCGCGGTAGGGATGTTTAATAGCTTTTTTACATCGAGTGGCTCGATCGGGAGACGCATCTTCCCTGCCGCGACCAGCGCGAGCTCCTGTTCGTCATATGGGATACGTTTGTGCATGTCCGTCCACCATGTCTATTTTAGCTTTAAAGACGGGTAGACACCGAAAGAATAAAGAAGAAAAGGATAACGCAGAGGCGCAGAGTACGCGGAGACTCGCAGAGTGAGAAAAAACAAAGACCCCCGAGTTTTTCGGGAGCCTTTGTTTTGAGATTTGGGCTTGGTTGAAGCGGGAGGGCCCTTCGAGGCTCAGGGTAAACTAGCCCCTCCCCTACAAAGGCGTTCCAAGCACGACGAGATTATTCGCCGGCGCTGGAGCCGGAGTCGCCGCCGGTGGGGCCTTGGCCGCCGCCGCCGCTGGCTGCGGCTTTTTGTTGTTTTTCGCGGGCTTCCTTGATCAGGGCTTTACGGCTTAGGCGGACTTTGTTGCCCTCGATGGACAAGACCTTTACGAGGACCTGGTCGCCTAGCTTCAGTTCGTCGCGAACGTCGCGGATGCGATGTTCGGAGATTTCGCTGATGTGCAGGAGGCCGTCGGTGCCGGGGAAAAGTTCGACGAAGGCGCCGAACTCCGCGAGGCGGACGACTTTGCCCAAGTAGGTTTTGCCGATTTCGGCGGAGGCGGTGACGTCGCGAACCATTTGCAGGGCCGCATCGCCGCCGGCGCCGCTGGTCGAGAAGATGTGGACGGTGCCGTCTTCGAGGACGTCGATCTTGACGCCGGTGGCTTCGATGATGGACTTGATCTTCTTCCCGCCTGGACCAATGAGGTCGCGGATTTTGTCCTGAGGAATCTTCAACTTGAAGAGGCGCGGAGCGTAAGCGGAGATTTCTGTGCGCGCTTCGCTGAGAGTCTTTTCCATGGTGTCGAGGATTTGCAGGCGGGCTTTTTTCGCCTGGGCCAGGGCTTCGCGCATCATCGCAATGCTGATGCCGAGAACCTTGATGTCCATTTGAAGCGCGGTAATGCCAGCGCGTGTCCCAGCAACCTTGAAGTCCATATCGCCGTAGTGGTCTTCGGCGCCTGCGATGTCGGTCAGGATCGAATACTTCTTGCTGTCATCGCTGACGACGAGGCCCATGGCGATGCCGGCGCACGGAGCCTTGAGAGGAACGCCAGCGTCCATGAGAGCGAGCGAACCGCCGCAAACCGTGGCCATCGAGGAAGAGCCGTTGGATTCGAGAATGTCGGAAACGAGGCGCATGGCGTACGGGAAATCCGCTTCGGGAGGAAGCAGGTTGACGAGCGCGCGCTGAGCCAAGGCTCCGTGGCCGATTTCGCGGCGGCCGGGGCCACGCAAGAATTTCACTTCGCCGACGCTGAACGGCGGGAAGTTGTAGTGCAGCATAAAGCGATTGAACTGGTCTTGCTCGAAGAGCAAGTCGAGGCGCTGCATATCTTCCTTCGTGCCGAGAGTGAGAGTGGCGAGAGCCTGCGTTTCGCCGCGGGTGAAGAGCGCGGAACCGTGTACGCGAGGGAGCAAGCCCACTTCGCAAGAGATGTGACGGATTTGATCGAACGCGCGGCCATCGGGACGGCGGCGGGAGTTGAGAACGTCATCGCGGAAGATAGTTTCGCGGAGGCGTTCAAAGGCGCGCTTGGTGAGCGTGCGCTTTTCATCCATTTCCTTCTTGGGCTCTTCGGGAATGGCCTTGATGATCTCTTCCTTGAGGGCGTCAACAAGTTGGTAGCTTTCGTGCTTCGGATGCTTTTCGGTATTGAGAGCATCGCGGAGCTTCGCGCCATGCTTTTTCTCGAGATCCTTGTAGATGGATTCGTCGAAGGGGACGGCCTTGGCGACAACTTTTACGGGTTTCAGTTGTGCGTGGAGTTCCTTGATAGCGGCGACGATTTTCTTGACCTGCGCGTGTCCGAATTCGAGGGCGTCAACGACGGTCTCTTCGGAAACTTCGAGAGCGCCGGACTCGACCATGACGATCGCTTCTTCCGTCCCGGCGATCACGATGTTGAGCAAGCTCTTCTTTTGCTCGGCAACGGTCGGATTGGCGACAAGCTGGCCATCGAGCAGGCCGACGCGAACGCACGCAATGGGCTTCTCAAACGGCAGATCGGAACAATAGGAGGCAGCGGAAGCGGCGGTCACGGCAATGACGTCGGGGTCATTGTCGCTGTCCGCGGAGAGCACCATCGCGACAATTTGCGTTTCGTTGCGCCAGGATTCCGGGAAGAGCGGGCGCATGGGGCGGTCAATCAAACGAGAGGTGAGAATTTCCTTTTCCGATGGACGGCCTTCACGCTTGAAAAAGCCGCCAGGAATTTTTCCGGCGGAATACGTGTTCTCGCGGTAGTCGACGGTCAACGGAAGAAAATCGCGGTCGTTGGCGGTCGGCGCCATGCAAGCCGTGGTGAGAACGACGGTATCACCGTAACGCGCAGTGATCGCGCCGTTCGCCTGCTTGGCGATCTTTCCCGTTTCAAGAATGAGGGCGCGTCCCCCGACTTCAACAGAGACTTGATGTGGTGCTGGTGTGTGCGAATTTTCAGACATAAGCAATCATTTCCTTTGGCCCCGGCCGAGCCGGAGCATCTTTCCGTGTGTCCTCAAGAACGGCGACCGCGCAGGAGTGGAAAGCCGCATTGCGGCGTGACAACAATTCCCTGCTTCGAGTAGGTCGGCGTTAGCCTGGCCTGGATAACCCCAGAGAAGAAAAGAGGCGAGAACAGCGATCGGAGGCAAACAAAGCGAACCGGACTAGGCCACGAGAAACGCCGGCTCAGAAGCAGCCGGAGGCCTGCAAATTTCACTCGCGACGCAACGGACACTTGTGGCGTCGGACAGACTTCTAAAGGAAGTTGTCATGGCGTGAAAACGCAGAGGCTTCTGCCCGATGAAAATTTGAAATGTAGGGCAGTTACTTGCGCAGGCTGAGACGTTCAACAATCTCGCGGTACCGATCCGGGTCACGACGGTTCAAATAGTCCAGCAGGCGTCGGCGCTTGTTGACCATCATAATCAAACCGCGCCGGGATGCATGGTCCTTAACGTGGGACTTGAGGTGCGTCGTCAGGTAGCTGATCCGCTCGCTCAAAAGTGCTATCTGGACTTCCGGTGAGCCAGTATCTTTCACTTCCCGCCGGAATTGCTCGATCAACACCGCTTTGGCTGTGCTCAAGTGCCCCTCTCCGTCGTCCCCTGAATTTTTCCTCTTCTCTTCGACTCATTCAGGCTAACACAAATATGTTTTGAGTGTAAAGGAATGTAAACACACTTCGCGGGGACTATTTTTCGGGGTTGGAGGTTTTGGGAGTTGCGTTGGGGCGGCAAATTGGGTTGAATGCTTGCTGTGACTTCACAGGGAACGAAGGGAGAAAGAACAATGCACAGGCGACTAGCGATTATCGGACTAGCAGCGGCAGGTTTGCTGACGGCGCAGGTATCTTGCGGACAAAAACGAACGAGCCCGCCGGCAAACGCACAATGTGATTTGGGCGGAGGCAAGACGATTACGGTGGACTATTCCAGCCCACGCGCGGATGGGCGCAAGATCTACGGCGGCCTCGTGCCCTACGGTGAGGTGTGGCGCGCGGGAGCAAATAAGGCGACCACCTTTGTGACCACGGCGGATCTCAAGGTAGGCGGCAAGGATGTTCCCGCTGGGAGTTACACAATTTTTGCGCTGCCGACTGCCGACAAGTGGACGCTGATCATCAGCAAGAAAACGGGAGAATGGGGAATACCGTATCCGGGAGCCGACTCGGACTTCTTGCGAGTGGACATGAAGCCGTCCTCGCTGCCGTCGGCGGTAGAGAACTTTACGATTGCGTTCGACAAAACCGCGGGCGGTTGCACTTTGCGTATGGACTGGGAGACGACGCGGGCTTCCATCGAAATCTCTAAAAAGTAGTTCAACCTGCACAGGCACGCTCGCCTGCTTGCGTTTCTCAAGTCAAAAATAGAAAGAGACGGACAGAAATGTCCGTCTCTTTTCTTTTCGTTACGAATTTTTCGTTCGAACGAGCGAAAGAAACTCGTCCCGCGTCTGCTTATTGTGGCGAAAGCCGCCGAGCATGGCGCTGGTCATGGCCTGCCCGTGCTGCTTTTCCACGCCGCGCATCTGCATGCACAGGTGGCGCGCTTCGATGATGACGCCAACGCCCTCGGGGCTGATCTTCTCCTGAATTGCCGCAGCGATCTGGCTGGTGAGCCGCTCTTGAATTTGCAGCCGCCGCGCGAACATATTCACGAGCCTCGCAACTTTGCTCAGCCCGATGACGCGCTTGTTGGGCAGATACGCCACGTGGCACTTGCCGAAAAACGGCAGCAAGTGGTGCTCGCAGAGGCTGAAAAATTCGATGTCCTTCACGACCACCATTTCGTCGTAAGCCACACTGAACGTCGCGCCATTCAAAATATTGTCCGCATTTTGCAGATAGCCGCTGGTCAAGAACTTCAGCGCCTTCTCGTAGCGTTCCGGCGTCTTGCGCAGACCTTCGCGGTTCGGATCTTCGCCGATCAACTTAATGATTTCGCGCATGTGACAGGCAATCCTGCGGGCATCCAGCGGTTTCTCTTCGTTTAAGATAATTTCCTCGGTCGGCTTAGCCATTGCGTTTATCCCTCGAATCCTTCTGGATTGTCTCCGGCGTATTCGAAACTGTTGTTGGACGTTTCCTGGACGCGTACGCGTTCGAGCTTCGCTTTCGGAAACGCTTTCAATCGACGATAAATCTCGATGCACAAATTTTCCGTTGTCGGGACCACGCTTTGAAATGCAGCGACATCTTCGTTGAGCGACTTGTGATCGAACGGCTCAAGAACTTCGCGCTCGACGAAGCCGTCGAGGTCCGCAAGATTCGCGATCATGCCCGTCGCGGGATCCACTTTCCCCGAGACAAGGACTTCCACCGTGTAGTTGTGCCCGTGTCCGTACGGATTGTTGCACTTCCCATAGAGGCGCCAGTTCTCAGCCTCGCTGAGATCAGGATTGTGCAGCCGATGCGAGGCAGCGAAATGATAGCGGCGGCCCAGCGCGACCTTGACCGCATCGTTTTGCGCGCCGGTATCCATCATGCTTTCGCCCCACTCGCGCCGTTGCGATAACAATCGGCAAAAAGGTCCGGCGTCTCATACAACCGCACGCGATGCAGTTTTCCCTGCTTGATCTGCGGATCGAGCAAATTCCAAATAACGCGCGCGATGTTTTCGCAAGTGGGAATCTGCCCGGCGAGCTCGGGAACTTCGTAGTTCAAAAACCGGTGGTCCATGCGCTGCATTACTTCGCGCTCGAGAATTTCTTTCAAATCCTTCAGGTCCAGGACCATTCCTGTGACAGGGTCGGGCTCTCCGGCGACGGTCACTTCCAGCGAGTAGTTGTGCCCATGCCCATGCGGATTGTTGCACTTGCCGAAGACGCGGCGATTCTCTTCCGGCGAGAAATCCGGATTGTGGTAAAGGTGCGAAGCGGCGAACTCGATTTTGCGCGTGAGCAGGACCATTGCGATTGGCTTGTCGCACCCGTTATCTGGGCGCGCTGGAAAAGGTCACCGGGACTTCCCGGCCTTTCCATTCGACCGTCCCTTTGGCGTGGCCGCGATACGAAGCCCAGAGCACACCCACATATAACGCCACCGCAGGCACATAATAAATGATGAATTTAAAGGGGAAATGGTTACGGGAAAGCTGCAATCCGTAGGTGAGTTGGCGAAGCAAGAGAAAACAAACCCCCAAGAATAAAACGATGGGAAATTTTAGTCCGATCAGGATGAGCGTCAGCGGGATCCACGGAATTGTCGATTCCAGTTCACGAAAAACGGCGCCAGGCGTCCCGCCAACCAGCAGATAAAGATTCTTCTTCCACCCCAGCCACATCGCGTTGAATGACCGGTACATGCGCACGCGGACGATGCCCTGCCCCGGACCAAACCAAATGCGAAACCCAGCTTCTTTTGTACGCAGTGCGAGCGCCACATCTTCGAGGACTTCCGCCGCAATGCTGGCGTGGCCGCCGATCGATTCGTAGGCGTCGCGCCGGACCATCAAAAATTGGCCATTGGCCGCCGCGATGGGCGATGCGGGGTCATTGACCTGCTCATAGGTGAAAAATCTCGCGAGACTGCTGAACACCATCGGAATGAGGGCTTTCTCATACCAAGTTTGCGTTATCTGCTCGGGCGAAAAGGACACCAGCGCGGCGGAGGATTCCTGCGCAATTTGCAAAGCGCGGGAAGCTGCGCCTGGCAGCAACTCTGCGTCGGCGTCGACAAAAAGGAGCCAGGCGTTCTTGGCTTCCTTCGCCCCGAGGTAGACGGCGTTGTTTTTTCCGAGCCAGCCGCGCGGAATTTCGTGCGTTTCCAGCATCCGCAGGTACGGAATCCCCTCCGACAGGCCACGCACGATTTCCGCGGTTTTGTCCGTGGATTGGTCGTTGATCACCAGGATTTCCGCGATTTCGGGTTGCTGCGCAAGCGAATGGACGCACGCCGCGATCACATCTTCTTCATTGCGCGCGGGCACAATCGCAGTGATCGACGGTGGAAGAGACGACGCGGGCTGGTTCGAGTTTGGCTCTTCGTTAGCCATTTTGAAGTTTAGGAGCAAGGACCGGTTTTCGATCCCGGGCGGATAGGCTAGTATAGCATTCGATGAGAATCTGGCCGAAAGTCATGGCTTGGGGAGGCTTAGTGGCCTTCCTGGGGATTATTGCCGTTTTTGCGATGCCGAGTTACCGGCACGGCGAGGCGTCGCTCGCCGGAAAGCGCGCGCAAGACTTTTCGCTGGAGCTCGCGGGCAAGCCTGCGCACCTCTCCGATTTTCGCGGCAAGGTCGTAGTGCTGAACTTCTGGGGCACATGGTGTCCACCCTGCATTGAAGAGACGCCCGCGCTGAACCGGCTGCAGAAATATATTGCGGCGCGCAACGGCGTCGTTCTGGGCGTCGCCGCCGATGAAGACCCCGCCGTTTACGAAGCGTTTCTTCGCGAACATGGCGTGGTCTTTCCGACATACCGCGATCCCGCCACAAAGGATAATCATTCGCCCATCGCGCAAGCCTATGGCACGGTCATGATTCCCGAGACGTACATCATCGACCGCGACGGCAAAATCGCGCGCAAGATCATCGGCATGCAGGAATGGGATTCGCCGGAAATGCTGGCGTACTTCGATTCGATCCTGGGCAAATCCTGACGCCGGCACCGTGGGACAGACTTCAGTCTGTCCTCTTTTCAAAGTGAGACTTTTCGCAAGCGCAGGGCGTTGGCGATCACCGAGACGGAGCTGAAGCTCATCGCGGCGCTGGCGAGCATGGGGCTAAGAAGCCAGCCGAAAATTGGATAGAAAACCCCGGCGGCGATGGGAATGCCGAGCGCGTTGTAAAGAAAAGCAAACGCCAGATTTTGTTTGATGTTGCCGATGGCGGCGCGGCTGAGTTTGCGTGCGCGCACAATGGCTCGCAGATCGCCTTTCACCAGCGTAATCCCGGCGTTCTCGATCGCCACGTCCGTGCCTGTGCCCATGGCGATGCCGACATGCGCAGCAGCTAACGCTGGAGCGTCGTTGACGCCGTCGCCGGCCATCGCCACGATGCGGCCTTTTTCTCGCAGCCGTTTGATAACTTCGCCTTTTTGTCGCGGCTGCACTTCCGCTTCGACTTCCTCGATACCGAGTTCACCGGCAACTTTAAGTGCGGCGGCGCGACGGTCACCCGTCAACATCACGATGCGGATGCCGTCTTCGCGCAGTGCGCGAATTGCTTCTGGGGTGGATGCTTTGATCCGGTCGCTCAACGAAAAGCTACCAGCCACTTTTCCGTCGACCGCGAGGTATACGGTTGTCCGTGCTGCGGAGGCGGGTTCAACAGCAGCGGAATACGGCCCTGCCGCCAATTCAATTCCGCGCCCTTTCAGAAAGGCTTCCGTACCGACAAGGACGAGCCTACTTTGAAGCCGAGCCTCGACTCCTCCTCCGGCGGTAGCGCGAAAATCGCTTACTTGTGTCCGCGGCAATTTTTTTCCTTCCGCAGCGCGGACAATGGCGCGCGCCAACGGGTGCTCGCTCGATTGCTCGACACTCGCGGCTAGCGAGAGCAGCTCGTCTTTCGTAAGGCCAACGCCCTCGAAGACTTCAACAGCCGTGATTTGCGGTTTGCCCTCGGTGAGAGTGCCGGTCTTGTCTACGACGAGAGTGTCAACTTTCGCGAGCGTTTCGAGGGCTTCGGCGTTTCGAACAAGGATGCCGGCGTGGGCGCCGCGGCCAACCGCGACCATGATGGACATGGGCGTTGCAAGGCCGAGAGCGCACGGGCACGCGATGATCAACACCGCGACCGCGGCGATGAGCGCATGTGCAAAGCGCGGCTCGGGCCCGAAGAGCGCCCAGCCGGCGAACGCCAATATTGCCGCGACAATTACGGCAGGCACAAAATAGCCCGCGACTCTGTCGGCCAGGCGTTGCATCGGCGCGCGGCTGCGCTGCGCTTCGCTAACCAGTTTGACGATTTGCGCAAGAAAGGTTTCGTTGCCGACGCGTTCAGCGCGCATCACGAAACTTCCGCTGGTGTTCAGCGTTCCGCCGGTAACTTTGTCGCGGGCGGATTTTTCCGCGGGCATAGGTTCGCCGGTGACCATTGATTCGTCGATGGCACTTGCGCCTTCGACGATCTCGCCATCGACAGGAATATTCTCTCCCGGACGCACACGCAGACGATCCCCCACTTTCACGACATCGAGTGCTACATCTTTTTCAGCTCCGTCAGCCGTAAGCAGATGCGCTTGCTTCGGCGCCAAGTTCAGCAGAGAGCGAATGGCGCTGCTCGTCTGTTGGCGTGCGCGCAGTTCGAGCACTTGGCCAAGCAGGACGAGCGTCGTGATGACCGCAGCGGCTTCAAAGTAGGTCGAGACAGCGCCGTGCATGTCGCGAAACGAAGCCGGGAAGATTTGTGGGAAGAGCGTCGCTGCAACGCTGTCGAGATACGCAGCGCCCGTACCCAGAGCGATGAGAGTGAACATGTTGGGACTGCGATTCACCACCGAGGTCCAGAAACGCTGGAAAAACGGCCAGCCGCCCCACAGCACAACGGGTGTCGCGAGAAGGAACTCGATCCAATTGCGCATACCTTGTGAGATGGGGAGCTTGATGGCGTCCCCAAACATCGCGAGTAGCAGAACGGGCAGCGATAATGCGGCGCTCACCCACAAGCGTCGCGACATCGAATCGTATTCGGGATCGGCCTCTACTTCGGCCCATATATCCATAGGCTCCAGCGCCATGCCGCAAATTGGGCAGCTCCCCGGACCAATTTGAATGATTTCGGGATCCATCGGGCAGGTGTAGCGCGCGCCTTGGGTCGCAGCCGGAGCCGAGGCCGCGACAACGGCAGCGTCACCGGAATGCACGCCATGGCCGCCGCGCGGAGTAGGTTCCATTCCGGCTGGGCCGGGCGCCGTCAAATATTTTTCAGGCTCCTGTTCAAATCGTTCAGCGCAGCGCTTCGAGCAAAAATAGTAAGTCTTATCGCCATGCGAGACTTTCCCTGCGGATTTTTGCGGATCCACCATCATCCCGCACACGGGATCTTTCGCGCGCGGCGCGGAAGCAAGAATGGGCAGTCCGGGATTCTGAGATTCAGGCATTGGAAGCTGTTTGGGCATCACCATATTAGATGATTTGAGGTTTCAAACGTCTACGAACGAAATCCTTGCGCGGGCTGGTATAATTCCTGGCATGACACTCCTGGAAATCACCTACGAACTGCAATCCCCGCTTACCCAGGAACAACTCCGCCTGCTCGGCGAGTTTTCAAACACCTACGGCTTGCGCCGCTTTCGCTTCGATGAAGCCAAAAACCACTTGTCCTTTGAATACGACGCTTCGCGGCTGCGCGACACCCAGATCGCCCACGTTCTCGGCCGAGCGACCATCGCCGTGGCACGCAGAGTGAGTGAGACAGGCGCCCAGCCAGAATTTAAGAATTAAGAATGACAGCTGAGGATCGAGCCGTATTTAAGCGGTGAGTTAAATGCGGCAGTAGCGCAGAAAAAAAATGAGGCCCCCGCTTGGGATCGGGGGCCTCGGAGAGTGCGTTTCGTTGTCAGTGTCGTTTTCACACCGACGCGTGGGGTCATCCATCCTAGCTTCCCTCTCAGAGGCAGGTGGGAACGAATTGTGAAAAGTGGCGAGCAAGCCCCTTCCCCCTCGCTCGCCTCTCTTCCCAACTCGTCATGTGAAACGCACTCATGCCCCTCCCTAATGCACGGGCTACGCCAATCTTTGGAACGGGCGGAATTTATCTCAAGTTATTCATTAATAAGTACTTAACGAGACTTGATCCATTCTTGGCGAACGCCGAAACCAGTTTCGGATTTCAATTCGGAACTGTTCAAAACTGATTCGGGAAGCCAGCCCCTCGCTCAACAATCCTTCGCTCTCCCCACCCAGTTCCAGGACCCTGGTAACAAAATTTTCGGCCTGCCCGCCCTATCGGTTTTATGGACTATTGGCCGCACTATCGGCCAATGCACCTTCCGTCCTTCTGCAAGCCCTCTTGGCAAGCCATTGGCATTGGAAGCGCAACTCTGTTGGTAGCTCTGCTGGCGGGTTCGCTGATTCTTTCCGCCGACACGCGCACGGAATTGCGCGCCGCCAACACGGGGACATGCTATTGCCATTGCGCGGAGGCGAAGGCTCACCGCGGCTGCGTGAAAATGTGCGAACTGCCGAAGTATGCGGCGAAACGGTGGGCGACAACTTGCGCCAAGCCACGAATTCAAGTTCCGGTGGAGAATCGAGATGCCGGGCCGCGCTTCCCTCACCCGGGCCGCAACGAACGCGCTGAACTGCCGAAAACAACCAACCCCAGCTAAGCAGTGGTTTGTGTCTGAAGGGCTGGCGCGGCCGGCTTTTCGTCGAGTGTCGATGACTCCCCCAAAAGCTTCGCTAACATCTCTGGAATCTCAAAGATGGCGCGATTATTAAGGGCGGCGACATTCTTGCGAAATTCCGCAAGTCTCGACGGCTCCAGCATTTGGCGGACTCCGGCGACGACGTCGTCGAAGTTCTTTAGGACAATCCCGACGCGCTTTTCCGTAACCCATTCGGCGTTGTAGCGCTCTTGCGGAAGGGTCCAGGCATTGCATTCGATAAGAACTGGGAGTTTGCGGACCATGGCTTCTGCAATGCTGCCGGGACCTGGCTTGCCAATTAGGAAGTCGGCGGCGCGCATCAGCTTGTGCACTTCCTTTGTAAATCCAACAACATGCACGGGGATATCCCACTTTTTGGCGCGGAATTTTGCGGCCAGCTCCTCGTTCCGCCCACAGATCAAAATCAGCTGGAGTGGCAGGCCCGCCGTATTTAACCGTTCAGTTAAATAATACATTACCTTCGAGCCGTGTCCGCCAAAGAGGACAATCGCGGTAGGTACGTCGTTTCTCAGCCCCATCTCCTGGCGCAGAACTGCGGGATCGGAGTCGTCTTCCACATAAAACTCGGGGCGGAGAATCATTCCAGATGCGTGAAAAATATGGGAGTTATCGTGGCCGAAGGAGCGCGCTTGCTCGACGGCCCGCTCGGTTCCGGCGATGACGTATTGCTCTTTGATGGGCTCGATCCAGAAGCGCGGCGGGTAGTCTGCCAAGTCGGTAATGAGCGTCACGAAGGGCCGGCCCGGGTAGACGGCGTTCCAGCTCTCGAAGATCTCGCGATTGAAATGGGGGATGACGCTGACTAAAAGATCCGCGGGGTGGGCGCGCCAGAATTCTTCGAGCAGCCGCACCATGGGTTCGTGGAAGAGCCGGATCGTAAGCTGAAGAATCCGCAACACATACTTGCTGCCGAGGGTCCAGCCGTTCTGCAGCATCAGGTTGTATTGCTGCTGGATGCGGATGCCAGTCAGTTTGCGAAGAACGTCCAGGCGATCGGTCAAGTCCTGAAACTGCACGAGCTCGATCTGCCAGTCTCGACCTTGTTGTGCCGCAATGGTCTGGAGGGCGACAGCCGCGTTTCGGTGTCCACCGCCTCCGTCATGGAAGACAACGTGGATTTTTTTCATGATTTGGATTGTGCCATACGCTTAATGTTCGCCGCGAAGAGCATTCGCCATGCCATGTGGATAACTAAGGAAGTCCAATGTGTTCAAGGAGTTCCATGGACACATTCACGCACAATTCGCGACCTCTTCATGGGCTGTTCATATCGCTAGTTAACAATAGTTTCATGCGCTGCGACCTCCACGTTCATTCGATCGCATCTGGCATGTGCAACACTCCGATTCTAGACCGGATCTGCCGCGAGTCCTACAACCAGCCCGGGGAAGTGTATGCCCGGCTAAAGCAGCTTGGGATGTCCATTGTGACGCTAACCGACCATGACTCGATCGACGCCGCCGAGTGCCTGCGGAAACATCCGGATTTCTTCCTGAGCGAGGAAGTGACCGTGACCATGCCCGGCAAAACCGAGATGCACCTGGGCGTGTACGGAGTCACGGAACGCGACCACATCGAGATTCAACGCCGGCGTAAAGACTTCATTTCATTGATGATGTACCTCACAGAGAAAAAGCTATTCTTCAGCGTGAACCATGTTTTCTCCGGGCTGACCGGAAGGCGGCTGAACGAGGATTTCAACTGGTTCGCGTCGTATGTGCCGGCGTTTGAATCGCGAAACGGGCAGATGTGGCCGAGAGCAAACGAAAGCGCGGCGAAGCTTACGGAGCGTCTCGGCAAGATTGCGGTCGGCGGAAGCGATTCCCACACGATTGCGGGTGTAGGCCGCACCTTCACGGAAGTGCGCGGTGCCCGAAACGTCGAGGAGTTCTTCAACGGGCTGAGAGCTGGCAAGGGACAGGTGCATGGGGAACACGGTAGCTACCTCAAACTGACCGCGGACGTGTTCAGCATCGTGTGGTCCTTGTGGATGGAAAAGCCGTGGACTCTTGCACTTATGCCGCTTTCGCTACTGGTTCCGGCATTTACGGCGGGCCACTGGATGAATGAGATGCGCTTCTGCCAGAAGTGGTCGGCGGCTTTGGAGAGCGGCGAGAAGCATCAACGGATGTTCTGGGATATGGATTCTAGCTTCGAGGCGAACTGGGGCTAGATGGGCTAACAACCATGGCTGTCACACGCACTGTCTGGGGCTTCATCGAACGGCGCGATCACCGTGTCATGCGGCGAATGAACCGGTGGCGAGCTCCGCGGTGGGTGCGCCTGTGGATGATCCTGGCTACGCGGATGGGAGATGGCTGGCTGTGGTATGGGCTAGGGATCATGCTGTTGATCGATGGCGGCCGACAGAAGTTTTCCGCGATTGGGGCAGCTGGAGCTGCGGCGGTTATTGGGATATTCGTCTTTAAGGCATTGAAAAGATTGAGCCAACGGCCGCGGCCTTGCCAGTTGGAGCCGCATTGCTGGTCGAAGGTTCTACCGCCGGATCGGTTCTCGTTTCCCTCGGGCCACACGATGACGGCGTTCTCGGTGGCACTGGTGGTGAGCTACTTCTATCCTGCGCTGGAAGGGCCTTTGTTCTTCTTGGCACTCAGTATCGCGTTATCGCGCATCGTGTTGGGAATGCACTTCTTAAGTGACGTGCTGGCGGGGATGGTGCTGGGCGTGGCGATTGGGTGCGGGTCGATAACGACGTTTGCTTCGCTGGGATGGGTCTAGAGCGGCTGAGCGCTCTTAGGTTCGACCCGTTCTGGATCGGTTCCCTTTCATTCTCACATTACTTTCCTAGGTGACATCGCGAAGAGGGCACGATGACTTGTGCCCCTGCACCCTACAAAAGTTCGCGGCAGGAACGGGCACGGCATGCCGTGCCCCTACGAGCTTGCCGGATAAGCGTGGACGGCGGGCGATCCGAATAGCGGCAGCAGAGCTGCCGCACTCCATGCGCGGGTAGCCGAACCCCCCCTAGCTACTTTCCGTCGCAAAAATAAAACGTTGTAGCCAGTATTTATGGACTTCCGGTTTGCAGTGCGGTGTTGAAGTGTAGCTTTTTGTTTTGCTGCTGCGTCTGAAGAAGTTAAGGAGGCAGCGTGATTCAACTTCGACATCGGCAACCAAGTTTGTGGCACAGCGGATTAGCGAAAGACATCGAAGATCTGTGGGAACCGTGGATGAAAGAAGTAGACCAACTGCTGGAAGACGCCGCGCTGGTGGAGAGTGTGTACGATGCGCAAGGAAAGCGACATCCGAAGAGCCGGACGCATGGACGGACGCAAACACCGGCGGAAGTGGCGCTTCGGCTGTTGATCTTGAAGCACGTGCGGAACTGGAGTTACGACACGCTGGAGCGAGAAGAGTTGGCGCGAGAACGAGGCGTGGTGCAAGGACGGAAGATGAGGGAGATGGAGCGCGCGTGCTCACACGAACCATGCAGAAGGTAGAGAAGGCTACGGGTGGACTGAAGAAGCCAATTCGTAACCGGATGCGCAGTGTGAACAAGAAGGTGATCGCGATCGCCCTGGCTGGGCGGGTAAAGGGGCCGGAGGGTGAAGAACGGCGCGTCGAGCGGTATCGGGAACTGGTGAGTTTAACGCGAAAGATTGTGCATCAAGCGCAGGGCGTGTTGGAGGAAATGCAGCATCTTCCTCGACGCCGGCAAGCGCAACTGAAACGATTACGGGAGATCCTGGAAACGATGACCGGGCGGGTGCGACAGGTGGTGCGGCAAACCAAGGCGCGAGTGTTTCAAGGGATTACCAAGCATCCGCACAAGATCGTGAGTCTATTCGAGCCGTACACCGAAATCATTCGCAAGGGGAAGGCGAGCAAGCCAAACGAGTTCGGGAAACTGGTTAAAGTGCAGGAAGCCGAGAACCAGATCATCACGCACTATGAAGTGTTCGCCGAACGTCCAGAGGATTCCCAGCTACTGGTTTCCGCGGTCGAACAACACCAGCGACGGTTCGGGCGCGCACCACGAATGGTCGCTGCCGACGCAGGGTTCTACAGTCTAAAGAATGAGAAGACCATCCAAGGAATGGGGGTGACGCGAGTCGCGGTGCCGAATCGCAACAGCAAAAGCAGCGAGCGGAGAAAACTGCAGAGAACGCGTTGGTTCCGAGCCGGACAGCGCTGGCGGACCGGATGCGAAGGCCGCATCAGCGTGTTGAAGCGACGCCACGGATTGAATCGCTGCCGGTATCGAGGGTTCGAAGGTATGCGGCGCTGGGTTGGCCTTGGGGTGATCGCAGACAACATCATCCAGATCGGTCGCTGCCTGGCACTGCAACGAGCCTGAGATCCCAGCTGCCGCGACTCGGGACGCAAACGGGTTGAGCGGCAGAAATCACAACATGCAAGCAGAATCAGACGGTCTCTAGAAACGAATAGCTCATTCAGAGCGAGCCATTTTGCGACGGAAAGTAGCTAGAGGGGTTTGGGATGGGCGGCTAGGGCGGCACGGAAGGCGCCTAGGTTGCTCTTGTCGATTGTGGCGGTGCCGGTGTCGATCCAGGCGGGTAGGGGCGGGGCAGGGGCGGTGCGCCAGTCTTTGAATTCGTGGACGGCGTTGTGGTGGAGATCGTCGGCAAACTTCAAGCCGTAGTAAGCCATGATGTAGGGCTTTTGCACGATAGTGGCGTTGATCCAGCCCTTTTCGATGGCGTCGAGTGTTTCGGGATCTTTGTCGAAGGAGACGATGGCGATTTTCCCAGTTTGATCCAGGCGGTGAAAAGCTTCGGCGACGCCCGAGCCTCCGGAAGCTTCCAGGCAGATAACTCCATCTATTTTTTCTTTCTTTGCGAGAAGCGCGGAAATGCCGTCGTTGGCATTGCGAGCGTCTCCCTTATCATCGACGGTTTGGGCAATTTTTATGCCGGGATATTTTTTCAGGGCTTCGCTGACGCCGCGGACGCGCTCGTCCAAGTTGGACTGACCCGGGATGGTGATGATCACGACTTGCCCCTGGCCTTTGAGAATGTCGGCCATGCGCTTGCCGCTTTCCTGGCCGGCGCGGAAGTTGTCCGTACCGACGAAAAGTACGCGATGGGAATCGGGGGCGTCGGCGTCAATGCAAATGACGGGGATACCTTGAAGGACGGCGCTGTCGATAGCGGGTTTGAGCAATTGCTGGCTCATCACGGAAATCAGGATGCCCGCGGGATGAAGGGCGACCGCCTTATTAAAAGAGTCCAACTCTTCTTGCGGAGAGAGTGTAGTGGGGCCGTCCATTTCCGCTTTGACACCCATGCCGGCGGCTGCGTCACGCATACCTGCTTCAGCTTCTTGCCAGTAGGGCAAGTTGATATTTGCGGAAATCAAATAATATTGCTCTTCCTTTTGATGGTACGGCTCCTGGCAAGCGGCGAGAGCTGCCGCAAGAATGACAGCCGGGAGTGCGAGGCTTTTCACACGGAGTTTCATGGGAGGTCTCCTTTACACGAAGTAGCGGCTCGGGATCGACGGAAAAGCAGAGACCCGAAGTTCCTGGCGCAAGAGGGTACCACAAGAGGAGCAGAGTACAACTGGTGAGGCCGGGGATGGCGGATGAGTTTCCAGTCAGCGAGTTGATCAGATGTTCGGATTCCGGCCGCTTAGTGGTCCACGTTATCCAGCACCCAGATGCTGCCTGACACTTGGGATGCGGTCACAATCAATTTGTCCTGTGTTAGAGAAAGACCAACGTTTGGCATCACTTCAGCAACCATCAACTTCGGATTATCGAAGGAAGTGACCTGGAATGGTTCGCCCTCGGTCTTCCCCTTCACAGAATCGAAATGAATCCCCCACACGTTGAAATAACCTTTTCGTTCCGAAATGAAGTAGATGATCCTGCCGTCGGGCGACCAGCGCGGCTTGTCGTCCCAGTGTTGGCCTTGCGTGATTGTTGTCCAAGGCCCGCCGCCTCCCGCAGGAGTTACGTAGAGGGCCGATTTGTGAAAGAGCACTTCATTTTGCTCGGCTTCAAAGAGTATCCAGCGCCCGTCTGGCGAGAACCGGCTCTGCCATAAGTTGGTTTTCGCGTCACACGCGACGAGCTTTCGCTCTTTTCCTTTCGCCCCACTACCCGCCACCGGCAGTACCCATATCTCCGCTTGGCCGGCCTTGACGCTACTCTTTGATCCGAGCAACCACTGGGCGTCCGCAGACCAATCAAAAATGAATGGTGCAAATTGGCTTGGACTTGTGATGGCCTCTTCGCCTCGGATCTTGGACCAGATCACGACCTGGCCATCTCCGGTGGACGCCTTCATCCGAACGTAGCCCAGCCGCGACCCATCGGGCGACCACTGTGGCCCACCTCGAATGTAGGAATCGTCCGCTGCAATGGGAGTCTCCTGCCCGTCCGGTAGCGACTTCTCCCATAGTTCCCATCGGCCCGATCGCTTGGCAGAGAAAGCCAACCTGCGGCCGTCGCGCGAGATGCTCGTATCCCAAGCTTCCATCCCCGGCGATGTCACGGCACTGCCGCTGCCGGTCACCCGGCCGCGCTGGGCGTCGAATGGAAACATCCATGCCTGGACGCGTCTTGATTCGCTCGTAAAGGCTATCTTGCTGCCGTCGGGGGAAGCCGAGAATTCCGCGTCCAAGCCCGTGCTGGTGGTCAAGCGCTCGATGGCGACGGCTTTTAGGGTTTGCGGATCAACCTTCATCCGCCAGATATTCCTTGCTCCTCGAAAGGTGCGCTCAAAGTAGATGGCCGTTCCGGAGCGGGCCCACGAAAATTTGAAATCCGAATCCGCCCAGGCGCTGATTCCACTGCCCGCAATCGCTTCCGCCGCCTTCAGGATTTCCGAGCCCACCTCCGTCATCACAGGAGTTCCGCCGTCGACAGGAGCCGTCCAGAACTTTGGGATTGGCGAAGGCAACATGTCCCAATCCCAAGCCCATACGGAAATTCTATTTCCATCGGGATGCCAAGCCGCCGAGATGATCGTAGTCTTATTCGTCTGGTCCGATTGAACCTCGCGGGGTGGGTTTCCGTCCAAGCTTACGACGTAGAGCTGACAACTCACGCCAAACTCTCTCGTTTGCAAGAGGATTCTCGAGCTATCCGGCGACCACCGCGGGTAATAACCAAACGACGCTATCTTTCGTGCCAACCCCGCCCCGCCTAGTGCCGGCACCACGTACAAACCGCCGTCCCCATCCTCTGAGCGATACGCGATATATTTGCCGTCAGGAGACCAGTCCGGCTGCCAGTTATTGCCGGACCCTTTCGTGATCTGAACGGGATCTCCACCACTCAATTGCTGGACCCAAATGTCGAACTTCCCTCCGCGGTCGGAACTGTAGGCGATGTAACGGCCGTCGGGCGACCAGGTAGCACCGGTCTGCAGGCCGTCGTCAAAAGTAACGCGCGTCAGAGTTCGCTGTTTCAGGGGCAAGGAGCTGGTGCGCCGCTGATGAAGAAAGAAACCTGCTACGAGCAGCAACATGGACGCCACGAATACAATTGTGAGCCGCAAAGTCCAAGGGCGCTTTGAGGGGTTCTGCGTAACGCTACCGTTCAACACATCGACTGGTATCTTTTCAACACCAGCGCCTTCGACCGGCGCAACAAATCTATACCCTCGCCGCGGAAGCGTTTCTACAAATCGCGGAGTTTCCGCGGAGTCACCCAACGCCTCGCGGATCTTGTTGATGGCTGTGTTCAGATTATGATCGACGTCGACAAAAGTGTCCGGCCACAGACGTTTCTGCAACTCCTCCCGTGTCACGACCTCGCCGGGCCGCTCCAGCAAGATGGACAGCACCTGGAACGGCTGCCCGGAGAGTTTCAGTTTCAGTCCACTTTTGCGCAGTTCTCCCGATTGAACGTGAAGTTCAAACGTTCCGAACCGGACTATCCTCGGGGATTGACCCTTTTCTTCCACTGATCTGGGGCTCACGCGGCGTCAGTCTATCAGCTGTCTCCGAATAAACAAGTGCCCGGCGTTTCCGCGATCTGACCTTTGCTCCTGTAGCCCCCTTGCTTTCAGCAAGTTGCGTACCGACATTCATTCGACCCTTCACTTACCCTCAATCGACTTGCCATGCATTGAGGTAGTCAACGGCGTAGCCCAACGTCGCCCTCACCGCGCAACCCGCGGACGAGGACGACATGAAAGCAAGGATCAATAAGGAGCATTCCACCGCAGCCGCGGGCTTGAGAAGCCAAAGGCTTCCGTGGCTTGGGCTGAGCATCCGAGTGATAGCAGGTTTGGTCGGCACCTTAAGTCTGACGTTTCCAGGAGCCCGTTGCACCCGGGCAGAAGAGTTCAGTCCGGCAATCAGAGTTCGCGTTGATAACTACACGCCAGCCACACCTGCCATACTAGCCGGGGCCGAACGAGAAGCAGCCCGAATCCTGGGCGCGGCCGGATTGCGGACGGTCTGGATTAATTGCCGGGAAGTTGCCCACCGCGGTCTATCGCAAGATCCCTGTCAGCGACCGCTCGAGACTACCGATATAGAGCTGCGCGTCGTATCCGAATCCATCCAGAATAAATTTCAAGACGCAGTCTTTGGTTTTTCTGTCCAACCAGTTCTCGCCACGGTCTACTACGAATATCCGGTGCGTCTGGCGAAGAGGGATGACGCCGTGTTCGAGCTACCCGTAATTCTGGGCTGTGTTATAGCGCACGAGATCGGTCACTTGCTACTTGGCCCAAACAGTCACTCCGGCTTTGGAATCATGCAGCCTAGTTGGGAACGCAAACAGGTGCGGCAGGCAATGACCGGCGGGCTGCTTTTTACGCCTGCTCAGGCGAAGCACATTCAAGACGAGGCGCGCACACGCATGAAAGCGGAAATGGCCAATCTGAAATCGCAGAGAGTGAAACCAGTGGATGAATGGCCAACCACTAAGCCTAAGTCTGCTTGGTGACCGATTGCGGTCGGGCGGAGCAAGCCGTGAACGACTCCCTACCAGATGAAGAGAGAAGGCCATTTATGAGGGCGGGAATGAGGCTCATTCACATGTTGGCTTTGCTCGTACCCAGTTGGAGGCGTGGTGCGAAAGGGGCACTGGGAGGAAGCCGCTTTCTATAGTCTTCTGGTGGAAACAACATTTCTTGGATCTCAGCTGCAATCTTTGAAAAACAAAGGAGTCGCGATTTTGGAAACTAGCTTGCCAGCACCGAATGCGGATCGTGTGGCTTCGGCCCAGAAGAGCGCGCGGACGTCTGAGCTGGTATTTCTTTTGCAGGTTTCGCGGCCGGGGCTTTGGAGCACTACGGCGTTGTTTTATCTGATGCCGCTGGGGCATGCGGATCTTTTGCATTCGTGGAAGCTGTGGCTGGGTCTTTTCTACGTTTTGTTCCCACTGGGATTTCTTTTGTACGGTGTGAATGACATTGTGGACGCGGAGGCAGACCGGCTGAATCCGCGTAAGGGAACGTTTTTGTTTGGATCGCTGGGTAGGGCGGAACAGTTGGCTGCCTTGCGATGGAAGATCGCCGCTGTACAGATTCCCTTTTTGATTATTTTCTTTATTCTTGTTGGGCCGCGAATATTGGTGTGGTTTGGCGTGTTGTTGATTGCCGTGGGGATTTACAATGCACCGCGGATTGGATGGAAGAGTCATCCTCCGTTTGATGTGCTGATTCAGGCGAGTTATTTGCTGGTTTTTGTGTTGAGCAGTTGGCTGAACGGCGTTTCTCAATTGCCGTGGCAGACTTTTCTTTTTGGGGCGTTATTTGCGATGCACTCGCACATCTTTGGTGAAGTGATGGATATGGAGCCGGACCGGTTGAGCGGGCGGCGCACGACGGCAACGTTGCTTGGTGCGGTTTCTTCGAAGCTGCTGATGGCTGCGATTTTGTGCGTCGAGACAGTGCTGGTTTACGTTTTTTTCGGAGATTGGATGATCGCGGGATTTCTTGGATTGGGAGCAGCGTGGTTTGTATTGGATAGCGTGATGATTTGGAAGAATCGGCCATACAGCCCTATGGAAATGCGACTGTTCATGTGGGGATGGAACGCAACCGCATTGCTTGGCGTGTATTGGAATTGGGCGCACGGTAGCCTGACGCATGTACGGCAGTTGGCGAGATTTTAAGAATGAACAGCCGCTACCTGCTTGAGATCAGTGTGGAGAGCGTCGAAGCGGCGATGGCGGCGGAGCGCGGAGGGGCGCGGCGGATCGAGTTGTGCAGCAATGCGCGGGTTGGTGGGACGACTCCTGAGAACGGTCTGATGCGGGCGGCGCGCGAACGGGTGAGTTTGCCTATTTATTCGATGGTTCGGCCGCGGGGTGGAGATTTTTTCTATTCGGAGCCGGAATTCG
This sequence comes from uncultured Acidobacteriota bacterium, assembly GCA_963718785.1. Taxonomy (GTDB): domain Bacteria; phylum Acidobacteriota; class Terriglobia; order Acidiferrales; family UBA7541; genus Acidiferrum. Next base: position 1,259,076 of record CAVQZW010000003.1, read on the forward strand.
AGGAAATGCAGCGTGATATCCAGACAGCGAAAGAATTTGGGATGGACGGAATTGTCCTCGGATTGCTAAGGGCCGACGGACAGATTGACCTCAAGCGCACAAAGCAACTCGTGGAACAGGCGAAGCCGCTGCCGGTCACGTTTCACCGTGCGTTCGATGAATGCGGGGATTTGCGCGGCGCGCTGGAGGACGTGATCAAAACCGGGGCTACGCGGCTGTTGACATCGGGGGGGAGGCAGACGGCGCCAGAGGCGTTGGACCTGATCGGCGAGCTGGTTCGAATCGCGGGCAAGCGGCTGATTTTGATGCCGGGGAGCGGGCTGCACGCGGGAAATATTCGGGAGGCCGTGCGGAAAACCGGAGCGAAGGAATTTCATGCGGGATTGAGTTCGGTGGTGGATCCGGCGGGGGATCTTGGAAAGTTTGAAGCGGAAGTGGGGAGGATGGCAGAGGCTTTGCGGGATTGCGATTGAAGGGCGGGAACGGGCTGCAAAGCTGGGGTGATGGTACGGAAAGAAAGAGGGCACGATGAATCGTGCCCCTACAACATCCAGGAAGATTCAAGACCAACGAACCAGCAAATACGGTTAGGCCTTTTGGGCTTGGCGGCGGAGGAATGTGGGGACGTCGAGATCGTCCGCGGGGACTTCGTGGGCGGACTCGCGGATATTTTGTTGGACCTGGTGGACAACGTTGGGCAGCGTTTGTTGCTGCGGGACGGGAGCTTCGACTTCGCGGCCGGCTTTCCATGTTTTGGGGAGGAACTGTGGCTTTTGCTGGACGTTCTTTTTGTTGGCTTCCTTGAAGCCCGCGGCGATGACCGTGATTTTTACCGCGTCTTTCATAGAATCGTCCATGACAGCGCCGAAAATGATGTTGGCGTTTTCATGCGCAGCTTTTTGGATGACGCTGGAGGCTTCGTGAACTTCGTGCAGGGTGAGGCTGGAGCTGCCGGAAATATTGATGAGGATGCCTTGCGCGCCCTGGATGGAATTGTCTTCGAGAAGCGGGCTGGAGATGGCGCGATTGGCGGCATCGATGGCGCGATTTGTTCCGGTGGCGATCGCGGTGCCCATGACGGCGTAGCCTTGGCCGTGCATGATGGCTTTTACGTCGGCGAAGTCGCGATTGATGATGCCGGGAACAGTGATGATGTCAGAGATGCCTTGCACCGCTTGGCGAAGAATGTCGTCGGCAATGCGGAAGGCGTCGAAGAAGCTGGTGCCGCGCTCGACGGTGTCCATCAGGCGCTCGTTGGGGATGACGATGACGGTGTCAACGGCGCCGATTAGTTCCTGGAGGGCTTGTTCCGCTTGCAACATGCGGCGCTTGCCTTCGAACGCGAACGGCTTGGTGACGACGGCGACGCTGAGAGCGCCGAGTTCGCTGGCGAGCGAAGCTACCACGGGCGCGGCGCCGGAGCCGGTGCCTCCACCGAGGCCGGACGTGATGAAAATCATGTCCGAGCCTTCGAGAGCTTCGATAATTTTGTCGGTGTCCTCGAGCGCGGCTTTGCGGCCGACTTCGGGATTTGCGCCCGCGCCGAGACCTTTCGTCAGTTTCGCGCCGAGCTGAAGTTTCGTGGGCGCCTGCGAAAGTTTGAGCGCCTGCAAGTCGGTGTTGGCGGTGATGAACTCGACGCCTTCGACTTTTGCGCGAATCATGCGGTTGATGGCATTGCAACCGCCGCCGCCTACGCCGATGACTTTGATTTTTGCGGGCTGCAGCTCTTCGCTGAAGCTCATGCGTATGCCTGCGTCTTTTGCGGTCATGCTTTCCTCAGCCTTCTCCATGTTTGCGGTGCTGCGCTCGGGCAGGGTCACGAGGCACCTGCGAACATGGCCTTCAATTTAGAAACGAGATTTCCGGAGCGCTGCGTGGCGTTGCGCCGCGTCTTCGCACCGTACATCACCAAACCAACGACCGTTGCATATTCCGGCTGAGCTACCTGTTCAGGGAGATCAGCCAAACCTTTGGGCTCCGCGATGCGGACGGGGAGGCGGAAGGACTGCTCGGCGAGATCGATCAAGCCGTTCAAGCGCGCGCCGCCGCCAGCGAGAATAAAGCCGGCGGGGATTTGTGAGTCGAGGCCGGCGCGTTGGAGATCTTCGCGGATGAGGGCGAGGAGTTCCATAGCGCGGGGCTCGATGATGTCGGTGAGCATGCGGGCGAAGATAGTGCGCGGCGGCCGATCGCCGACGCTGGCGATTTCGATGGAAGTATCCTCATGGAGAAGCGCGGAGGCGGCGCAGCCATGGCGGCGCTTGATTTTTTCGGCTTCGGGGATCGGCGTGCGGAGGCCGACGGCGAGGTCGTTGGTAAAATGGTCGCCGCCAACGGGGACGGCGCTGGTGTGCCGAACGACACCGCCTCCATAGATGATCAGTTCGGTGGTGCCGCCGCCGATATCGAGAAGGCAGCAGCCAAGGTCGCGTTCGTCCTGGGTGAGGCAGGCTTCCGCGGAGGCGAGCGGCTCAAGGACAGTGTCGCTGACCAAAATTCCGGCGCGGTTCGCAGCGGTGACCAGATTTTGTGTGGCGGCGATGGAAGAGGTTACTAGGTGGACGTTGGCTTCGAGGCGCTGGCCGACCATGCCGACCGCATCGCGAATGCCGTCCTGCGCATCGACCATGAACTCGTGCGGCAGGACGTGGAGGACTTCGCGATCCTCGGGAAGCGTGATGTTGCGGGCAGCATCGACGGCGCGGCGAATGTCGTCGCGCTCGATGTCGCGCGCACGGTTGCCAAGAGTTACGCCGCCGCGGCTGTTTACGCCGCGAACGTGGCTGCCGGCTACGCCGATGACAGCAGACTCAACGGGAACGTTGGCGACGCCTTCGGCTTCTTCCACAGCGCGGCGAATGGAACTTACGGTGGAGTCTAGATTGACGATGAGGCCCTTGCGCAAGCCTTTGGATTCTGCCGCGCCAAGCGCGAGAAATTTCACTTGTTCGCCGTCGATTTCGGCGATCAATGCGGATGTTTTTGTGCTGCCAACGTCCAGCCCGATGATGTAACGATCTTTTTTTGCCAAGCCGCCGCCCCCACCTTGGAACACTAAATTTTGGAACTGCTAATTCTTCAGTTTCGCGGAATTCGTGCTGCTATCCGCGTTCACAACCACTTGCCGTGAATATTGCAAATCAATGGACTGCACGCGGCCGGCATTGGCCTGCCACTGCGCGAAATTGTCGACGAGCATCCGGAACTTGGCGGTGAAATCGCTGTTGCCGAAATGGATGGTCACCGCTTGCGAATCATTCGCGGAGGAAAGGCCGCTCATGACGACGCGCAAGTCTTTGGCGTTCGTGAGATCGATTTCGCTGACACGATCGGAAGAACCAGAGCGAATGAGGTCGGCGTCGTGGAGAAATTCCTGGTAGGTCTGCATGCGTTTTTCGCGTTCTTCGCGGGGCATGCTTTCGGGGAGGCCAGTGACGATTGGGAAATGGAGGTCTTCGCCTTCGGGGCGATCGAGAATGACGCCGTGGGCGTCGATCAAAGCGAGTTCGGTGCCGTTGCGTAGAAACGCGACGGGAGTGCGTTCCGTGAGTTCGACACGGACGCGATTAGGCAGAATGCGTTGCACGCTGGCGGATTCAACCCAGGGGAGTTGTTCGAGCTGGCTGCGGCGAGCGTCCAGCGGAATTCGTAGAACGCTGCGATTGCGGTCGCGCGCGAAAGGTTGAAGGACCGCTTCGCGGCTGACGATGTGGTTGCCGAGGAGTTCGATTTGGTCAGGCTTGAGGAGCAGGACCTGAGGCGAATAGAGCAAGAAGCGGCCGCCGACGATCGCGACTGTAACGCCAGTAGCTCCGACAATGGTCCACACCAAAATGCGGCGATAGAACGGCCAGCTTCTGCCACCAAACTTTTTGCGGCGAATTTCGAGAGGCTTTTGCCGGCGGAGATAGCGCGGCTCTTCGTCGGCTAGAAGTTCCGGGCGGTAAGGCTCGGCGGCGGCCGCGGCGTTGCCCCGTTGCATGGCTTTTACGCGTTCCAAACGACCACCTCGTGTTCGAGAATGACGCCAAAAGATTTCTGCACGCGTTCGCGAACATCGGCGATCAAAGCGAGCATGTCTTTGGCGGAGGCTTTGCCTGCGTTTACAAAAAAATTGGCGTGGCGGTCGCTGACGCGGGCGTCGCCCACGCTCAGTCCCTTGAGGCCGAGTTCATCGATCATGCGTCCGGCGGATGCGCCTGGAGGATTTTTGAAGATGCAACCGGCGCTCTTCTGCCCAAGCGGCTGGCTTGCGCGCCGCTTCTCATTGCAGATACGAATTCCTTTTAAAATTTCAGGGTACGGTTTGGAGGGTAGTTCCAGCTTCACTGCGAGCATCATATCATCAGCCGCAAAAGATGTGTGCCGGTATTCAAAAGAAATTTGATGGCCTTCAAGAGTTTCGAGTTTGCGAGCGGAGGAGCGGTAGAGCTTGACCTGGCGGACGTAACTACCGATTTGCATGCCGTAGGCACCAGCGTTCATGCGGAGGGCGCCGCCGACGGTACCGGGGACGCCGATGAGGCCTTCCATGCCACCGAGGTTGTGCTTGGCGCAGAAGGTTACAGTGCGGCCGAGGTCGGCGGCCGCGTCGACTTGGGCAAAATTGCCTTCGAGAACTATGTCGGGCTGGGGCGAAACGAGCTGCAGCACGACCCAAGGGAGTCCGCCGTCATCGACAAGCAGGTTGGAGCCGCCGCCTAGAAATTTGTGAGGGACGGCATGCGCGTCGAGGAAATTCAGCAGGTCAGGAATGGTGTCGTGGTTGGTGATGCGAAGCAAATCCGTGTCGCCGCCGATGCCGAGCGAGGTGTGCTCGGACAGAGAGGTGCCCGGCTTTAGCTGAACACCGAGTTCCGGCAGCGCGGCGACGAGTTTGGGGTCTTCAATGCGCATGGTGGGCGGGATTGTGGGTCGGGTTCTCGGTCCCTAGAAGGACCATCAGTTCGTTGCTGGCGCGGCTGACGTTTCCAGCGCCAATGGTCATGATGGCATCGCCGGCGCGAGCTTCGTGCAAGAGAAACTCGATTCCAGCCTGCATGGAGCGGAAGTAGTGGACGTTCTTGTGGCCGGCTTCGCGAATGGCGTTGGCCAGGGCTTCGCTGGTGATGCCGGGGATGGGGGCTTCGCTCGCGGCGTAAATGTCCAGCAGCACCAGGATGTCGGCTTGATTGAAGGCGCGGCTGAATTCTTCCCAGAGGTGTTGGGTGCGTGAGAAGCGGTGCGGCTGGAAGAGCACAAGAAGGCGGTTGAACTTGCAGCCACGAGCCGCTTCGAGTGTGGCGCGAATTTCGACGGGGTGATGGCCGTAGTCGTCGATCACGGCGATGTCGTTGACGATGCCCTTGATGTCGAAGCGGCGGCCCACGCCGGCAAATTTGGCGAGGCCTTCGCGGATGAGGTCGCTGGGGACATTTAGATAGAGAGCGACAGCGGCGGCTGCCGCGGCGTTGCGGACGTTGTGAATTCCGGGGGGATGCATCAGGTGGAAGACGCCGAGGTCTTCTCCCCTAAAGGTGAGGCGGAAATCGCTGCCGAGGCCTTCAAGTTTCACATCGCTGATGACGAGGTCGGCCTGGCTTGAGGTGCCGTAAGTAATGATGGGGCGCTTCACGCTGGGGATGATGGCCTGGACGTTAGGCTCGTCGAGGCAAAGGATGGCGGCGCCGTAGAACGGGATGCGGTTTATGAATTGGACGAAGGCGCCTTGAATGTCATCGAGCGAGCTGTATTGATCGAGATGCTCGCGGTCGATGGTGGTGACGACAGCGACGACGGGCGCGAGCATGAGAAAGCTACGATCGCTTTCGTCGGCTTCGACGACGAAGTATTCCCCTTTGCCAAGGCGCGCCGTTGTGCCGACTTGATTGACGCGGCCGCCGATCACAAACGTTGGATCGAGATGCGCGGCGTTGAGTACGGAAGCCACCATCGAAGTGGTGGTCGTTTTGCCATGCGCACCGGCTACAGCGATACCGTATTTCAGGCGCATCAGTTCGGCGAGCATCTCCGCGCGCGGGATCACAGGGATTTTTCGCTTATGGGCTTCGACGACCTCGGGATTTTCTTGCTTGATCGCCGAAGAGGTGACGACGACGTGGGCTCCTTCGACGTTGACCGCTTTGTGGCCCTCGTGAATCGTGGCGCCAAGATTCTGGAGGCGCTCCGTGATATTCGACGGTTTGGTATCCGAGCCGGAAACGGAGTAGCCGAGTGTGAGCAGGACTTCGGCGATACCGCTCATGCCGATGCCGCCGATGCCCACCAGGTGGATGCGTTGAAAATTGCGGAACGAGACCATCATGCGATTGCCCTCTGGCCAGTTACTAGCACGTTGGCGGCCTCTTCGATGAGGTCAACGATTTCGCGCGTGGCGTTCGGGCGGGCAAGAGCGCGTGCAGCGTTTGCCTGTGTTTCAATTTGGTCAGGGCGGCCGATAAGGTTGAAGATTTCCGTGGTGAGGCGTTCAGCGGTCAGTTCGTTTTCGGTGATGACGCGTCCCGCGCCAGCGCGCTGCATCTCTTGCGCGTTGCGCAACTGGTGGCTATCGGTGGCGGCTCCAAAAGGAATAAAGATGGCGGCGCGGCCGGCGGCTGCAATTTCCGCCGCGGTGATGGCTCCTGCCCGGCAAACGATCACGTCTGCCCAGGCAAAGCGCTCGGCCATATTCGTGAGGAAGGGTACGACCTCCGCGTTGATCTCGCGCCGCGCGTAGGCGGTGCGTACCGCATTATAGTCGCGTTCGCCGGTCTGATGCACGATGGAGAGCTCATCTTTGCGCGGAGCGAGTAGATCCATGGCATCGACGAAGGTGCGGTTGATGGGCAGTGCGCCCTGGCTCCCGCCGGTTATAAGCAAGCGGTACGGCTTTTCGAGACGGCGCGGGACGATAGAGAAGAATTCGTGCCGCACGGGGCAGCCAGTAACCACGGCCTTTTTTCCCCAGGCCCGTGCAGAAATTTCATAGCCGGTGGCGATACGCTTGGAAAGTTTGGCGAGGAGTTTGTTGGTCAGGCCGGGCTCGGCGTTCGGTTCGAAGATGACGTTGGGGATGCCGCCGAACCAAGTGGCGAGCAGCATGGGGCCGGCGGCGTACCCACCTACGCCAAAGGCGACGACCGGTTTGTGTTTTCGCAGTACGCGGCGAGCGTCGAGCATAGCGGGGGCAAGCATCGCGACATTCTTTAGGAGTGTGGTGCCGCCTTTTCCTTTCAGGCCGGCAACGCGCAGCGTCTCGAGCGGCAATCCCGCATGAGGGACGAGTTTCATTTCGATTCCGCGTTCTGTTCCGACTAGCACGACTTCTCTTTCTTTGCCTCGTGAGAGCCATTCTTTCGCGATGGCTAGCGCGGGGATGACGTGGCCGCCCGTGCCGCCACCGGCGATTAGGAGTTTCATGGGTGGGGCTCTAGACTCGCTTTGAGCGGACGGGCACGGCGTGCCGTGCCCCTACAAACGCAAATTGCGTGGTGCTTCATGTCTCGGTGGCCTGTTGGCTGATGTTCAGCAGCACTCCAGTGGCTAGCAGCATCACTAAGAGGCTTGAGCCGCCGTAGCTTACAAATGGGAGCGGAATACCTTTTGTTGGCACCATGCCGAGAACGACCGCGAAATTGATGAGCGCTTGGCTGAGCACGAGGGCGGTGATCCCCAGAGCCAGTAAGCGGCCGAAACCGTCGGGGGCGGAAAAAGCAGCGCGCAGGCCGCGCCATCCGTAGGCCAGGAATAGAGCGATAACCAACACCGCGCCGATATAGCCGAGTTCTTCGCAAATCACGGCGTAGATGAAGTCGGTATGTGCTTCCGGCAGATAAAAGAGTTTCTGCTTGCTCTCCATCAGGCCGACGCCAGTGAATCCGCCGGAGCCTACCGCGATGAGGGATTGCATCAGCTGGAAACCCGCGCCTTGGGGATCGGAATCGGGGTGCAGAAAAGAGGTTAAACGCGCGTTGCGATACGCCACTTGCGTGATGAGCAGATACAAAACGGGAATCGCCGCGCCAATTCCCGCGGCAATCCACTTCCAGGAAAGCCCGGCAGCAAACAGCATGGTTGTGGCCACCAGAACGATGGCGACGGCGGTACCCAGGTCAGGCTGCACGAGAATTAGGCAGACGTAGATGAGAACCGGTCCGGCAGCAGGAAGAATCGTTTGCAAAAAATCTTGTTTGCAGAATTCCATGGTCGCTTTGGCGCGGCGCTTCTGATCCAGAAACCAGGCCAGGTAAAGTATGGCGGCCAGCTTGGCGAGTTCCGAGGGCTGAACGCCCAGGGGACCAAACCGAATCCAGCGGTGCGTTTCGTGCGACTTATCCATAAAGAAGGTTCCGATCAGCAATAGAAGGACAACGCACACGCTGGTGTAAACGACAGCCGGCTCGCGGAGGCGCCGATAGTCGGTGCGCATAAGAGCGAACATCCCTAAAAGACCGAGGACGAGCCAAGCTGCCTGGCGTACCAGAAAATAATACGAGTGCGCGTATTTGCTTTCGGCGGTGACGGCCGATGCGCTGAAGATCATCACCGCGCCCAGAAGGCACAGAACGACGGTCACACCAAATAGCCAGCGGTCCATTTCAAGACGTCTCGGCATGTGCGCTCAGCCCTTTCCCGAAGTTGCGCCGGCGGCTTGCGTTTCCAGCTGCCGCACCAAATCCTTGAAGACGCGCCCTCGATGTTCGTAATTCTGAAACTGATCGAAGCTGGCGCAGGCTGGCGCCAAAAGGACGACGTCGCCGCGTTGCGCCGCATGAGAGGCGATTTCGATGGCGCGCTCGAGCGTTTCCGCGCGTTCGATCGCGACGCTGCCCGCTATTTGTTTTTCGATTTTGTCCGCAGCCGCACCGATCAGAAGGGCGAGAATCGCTTTTTCGCGAAGAGGTTTCTGCAGCACGGTGTAGTCGCTGCCTTTATCTTTTCCGCCGAGAATAATCAGGATGCGGCCGGGAAAAGCGTCGAGTGCTTTCAGCGTGGCGTCGACGTTGGTGGCTTTCGAATCGTTGTAGTAGCGCACGCCGGCAATTTCGGAGACGAATTCCAGGCGGTGCTCGACGCCCGCGAACGAACGCACGCCTTTAGCAATCGCCGAAGGGGAAGCCCCGGCGAGGCGTGTGGCAGCGGCTGCGGCCAAAACGTTCTCCACGTTGTGAGCGCCAGCGAGTGGAATATCTTCCAGCTTGAGAAGAATTTCTTCCCGCCCGTCCTGCCGAAAAACAATTTCCTCGCCGCGGACATAAGCGCCTTGCGCAACGCGCTGTTTGCGGCTGAACCAGTAGACTCGGGGAAGCGACGGCGCATACGGTGTGGTTGCGGCGTCATCCGCGTTCAAAACGGCGGTATCTTCACCGGTCTGGTTCTCGAACAGACGCGCTTTCGCTGCGCCATAAGCTTCGAGAGTGTGGTGGCGGTCAAGATGGTCGGGCGTGAGATTGAGAAACACGCCGATGCTTGGGCGAAACGTGTCGATAAGCTCGAGTTGGAAGCTGCTCAGCTCGGCGACTGTCCAAGTTTCGTCGTTCATCGCATCGACGCAGGCGATGAGCGGCGTTCCGATATTTCCCGCGAGAATCGTTTGCATCCCAGCCGTCTTCAAAACGTGTTCGACGAGGGAGGTCGTTGTGGTTTTGCCGTTCGAACCGGTAATCCCGATCAAGCGGCCTTTCAAGAAGCGATAGGCAAGCTCAATCTCGCTCCAAATGGTTACACCCTTCGCGCGCGCGCCTTTCAGATGCACATCATCGGCGGGCACGCCAGGGCTCGGTATAATCAAGTCCTGGTCGAGAAATGTTTTCTCTTGATGACAGCCCAACTCAAGCATCACGCCTGCTTCTTTCAGTTTTGCGACCGCTTCGCCGATTTCGGTTTCGCTGCGCGTATCCGTGGCCGTCACACGCGCGCCGCGGGACGCGCAAAACAGCGCGGTCGCCACACCCGTGCGTGCCAGTCCAACGACCAGGACGCGCTTTGCTCGCAACTCGATTCCGCCCGGCATAGTTCTTTTCCAAGCCAATCGGCAACCAACGCGGCTACCTCAACTTCAATGTCGTCAACGCAAACAAGGCAAACACCAGCGCCGCGATCCAAAAACGGACGATGACTTTCGATTCGCTCCAGCCAAGAAGCTCGAAGTGATGGTGGATGGGCGCCATACGAAAGATGCGTTTGCCGCGCAACTTGAACGAGCCAACCTGCAAAATCACGGAGAGAGCTTCGATGACGAAAATACCGCCGACAAAAAACAGGAGAATTTCCTGCTTGATGATGACGGCTATGGTGCCCAGCGTTCCGCCAAGAGACAGAGAGCCGACGTCGCCCATAAAGATTTCCGCGGGATGCGCGTTGTACCAAAGGAAGCCGAGCGACGCGCCCACGAGCGCGCCGCAAAAAACGGTGAGTTCGCCGACGCGCGGGATGTATTGAATTTCGAGATATGTAGCCCAGCGGGAGTTGCTGCTGACGTAGGTCAGGACCGTCAGCGCCCCAGCGGCGATGACTGTGCAGCCGATTGCAAGGCCGTCGAGACCGTCGGTCAAGTTGACGGCGTTCGAAGAACCGACGATCACGATACAAACAAAGGCCAGGAATGGAAGAAACGCCAAAGGCCAGAGATGCGGCGAATTCATCAAGGAATGGAAAACCAGATCCGGATGCAGGCGTTTGAGAAAGGGGATCATCAGCTGCGTCGAGTAGGCGTAGTGCGTTACCAGAACGAGCAGAGAAATTCCCACGACCAAACTGACCAGCACCTGAAAATAGATTTTCTTTTTCGCGGTGAGGCCAAGATTGCGTTGTTTCGAGACTTTCGCGTAGTCGTCGATGAATCCGATGATGGCGAAGCCGATCAACGCGAAGAGGGCAAGCAAGACAAATGGATTGGTTAAATCCGCCCAGAGCAGAGTGGGAACAGCGGTGGACAAAACGATGAGCACGCCGCCCATGGTGGGTGTGCCGGCTTTTTTCTGATGCTCTTGCGGGCCTTCTTCGCGGATGTACTGGCCGATTTGCAGCTCGCGCAAGCGCCGAATCAGCCAAGGTCCGAAAACGAGGCCGAGAAACATAGCCGTCAAGCTCGCGTATACGGTTCGAACGGTGATGTAGCGAAAAACATTCAGCGGGCTGAAGTAGCGCTGCAGAACGTGGTAGAGGAGGTAGTAAAGCATCTAGTGCCGCACCTCCTGCCGCGGAATCTCGCCGGGTGCCGCGTAGCGCATCAGCAGTGTTTCAACGATGCGTTCCATCTTCACGCCGCGCGAGCCTTTCACGAGAAGCACGTCTCCTGCGGTGATGAAATCCGCAAGGAATTTCGCAGCCTCATCCGATGAGGCGAAGAATCTCGTTTGCGCGCGCGGAATCCCTGCCGAGATCGCACCCTCCACAATTTGCTCGGCGTCGCCTTCGACTCCAATCAGCCAATCCACTTTGCCCGTCTTCGCCGTGAATATGCCCGCTTCCCGATGCAACGCAGGGGAAGTGGTGCCAAGCTCGCGCATCTCACCCGCGGCCAAAATCCGCCGCTGAAAGTTCGGAGTCGCGGCAAGCACAGACACCATGGCATGCAGCGCGGCAGGGCTCGAGTTGTAGCTGTCGTTGATCAGAGCAGCTCCATTTGAAAAACGCAGCAATTCGCCGCGCATGGCCGGCACACGCAACACTCGAAAGACACTTTGCGCTTCCGCCGCGCCGATATTCCAAACACTTGCCGCGGCAAGAGCGGCAAGCGCGTTGTAAATCGCATGGCGGCCAGGCACGGGCAGCTCCAGGCGCACCCGGCCTTCGGGACTTACATAGTCAAACGCCGTGCCCAACGCTCCGCGATCTTCAATCGCCGTTGCCGAGAAAAATGCGGGCGAATCGATTCCGTACGTCAGCACGCGCCCCGGCGCAAACGCTCCAAACGCCGCAACACGCGGGTCATCAGCGTTCAACACCGCAGTAGACTCACGCCCATTCAAGCCCTCGATCAGTTCGCGCTTAGCCAGTGCGATTTCATCCACCGACGAAAAAAATTCCAGATGCGCGGGCGCAACACGCGTCACCACGCCAACATCCGGACGCGCAATCGCCGCAAGCCGGGCCAATTCGCCCCGCCGCGACATTCCCATCTCGAGCACCGCCGCCTGATGCGTCTCTTCCAGGCGAAACAGCGTCAACGGCAGCCCATACTCATTATTAAGATTTCCTTCCGATTTCAGGACCTGGAGCTTCGCGCCCAACAATGCCGCCAGGATCTCTTTCGTTGTGGTTTTGCCCACGGAGCCTGTGATACCGGCAATTTTCCCGCCCCAAGCTTCGCGTACCGCGCGGGCGAGCTGTTTGAGCGCCTCGAAAGTGTCCCCCACGACGATGCAGCGATTCCGGATGCCGTCGCCGTAGCGATGGGCTTGCGGCTCCGCCACCAGGGCCGCGAGAGCTCCACGCCCCAACGCACTCGCCACGTAATCGTGTCCATCGTGACGCGGTCCGTGGATGGCAACGAACAGTTCGCCTCGACGAACCGTGCGAGAATCAATCGAGACGCCGGCCACCCGGGCCACGGGGTCAAGTCCCGCCCCCGCCCTAACACCCAAAGCGCCAGCCACTTGTGCAATCGTCCACCGCATAAATGCCTCAAGGGGTTTGCTTTACGCAGATACCCCGCGTATCGGTTTGTGTTCACCTTGGTTTGAGGGCTCCTCCTTTTGCGAGTTGACTCCTGGCTCGCGCGCCCTCGTCACACTTTCCAGCCTACTTAGACAAGCGCGCTACGTGCCAAACCCTGAGCCGTTTTTGGGCTCCCCAGTGCCTATATCGGGCTTCGTCTCCCCATACCCTCTTTTGCGCAAGGCGCCCCGAGCCATGTCGCGGTCGTCAAATTCCAAGGTGACATCCGCGAGAATCTGAGAATTCTCGTGTCCTTTGCCTGCCAGCAGAACAATGTCTCCCGCGCGCGCTTCGTCCATTGCAACGCCAATCGCTTTTTCGCGATCCGGCTCAATCAAATATTTTCCGCTAGTTTTCTGAAGTCCCACAATGATGTCGGAAATAATCTTCAGCGGATCTTCGGTTCGCGGATTGTCGCTCGACAAGATCGTCAGATCGCTCAGCCTCCCGGTCACCTCTCCCATCACTGGACGCTTGGTCCGGTCTTTTCCGCCTCCGCACCCGAAGAGCGTAATGATGCGCCCCTTGGGATTCAGTTCCCGGGCCGTCCGGATAAGATTCTCCAGCGCGTCATCCGTATGCGCGTAATCTACAATCACAAAGTACGGCTGGCCCAAATCAATGCGCTGGAAGCGCCCGGAAACGCTCTCCAGACTGCGTATGCCCGATTCGATGATTTCGTTGGAGAGTCCGAGCGCCTGCGCTGCGCCAATCGCCGCGAGGATGTTGTACACATTGATGCGTCCGACGAGCGACGAGGCCACCTGCACTTTTCCGTTCGGCGTTTGCGCCGTGAACGTCAGGCCGTTGAAGGTCAGTTGAAATTTCTTGGTCGTAATGTCCGCGTCAGATTCGAGGCCGTACGTCACGGTTTTCTTAGCTAGTCCGGTCAGACGCTTCCCATACTCGTCATCCGTGTTGAGCACCGCAACTTCCGGCGCGCCCGCACCAGTTCCTTCGAACAATCGTTTCTTTGCGGCGAAATAATCTTCAAACGTCTTGTGATAATCCATATGCTCGCGCGTCAAATTCGTAAAAACCGCGGCGGCAAAATGGCAACCCCATAAGCGGTCCATCGCCAGCGAGTGGGAACTCGCTTCGAGCACCGCAAACTTCCCGCCCGCATCGCGAATCTCCGCAAGAAATCCCTGCAAGTCGACCGATTCCGGCGTTGTGTTTGGCGCGGAATATTCGCCAAGTGGCGTGTGATACGCGATGGTTCCGAACAAACCGGTCTTCGCGCCGGAAGCCCTCACAATGGCATCGACCAGCGAAGTCGTCGTGGTTTTCCCATTCGTGCCTGTGACCGCCACCAATTGCAACGCGTTCGCTGGATGCCCGAAAAAGTTTGCCGCTGCGATGGCCAGCGCTTTGCGTGCTTCTCGCACCTGAATCCAGGCCACGCTCGAAGGTATAAAAGCCGGCACGGGCCCCTCGCTCGCAATCGCTGCCGCCCCTCGGGAAACCGCATCGTGTATGAAAGTGTTCCCGTCGGCTTTCGCACCGTGCAAAGCGAAAAACAGAGCGCGCGGTTTTACCTTGCGCGAATCGCAAGCTACTTGCCGGATTTCCAGCACCTGCATGGGGGGAGGAATTTTGGCATCGGCGCCTTGCAGTACCTCGCTCAGCTTCCTGCTTCGGGGAGAGACGCGGATAGTCGATGAATCTTCCCGGCCTTCATCGGTGGGGTGCGTTTTGGACTTGCTGCTGTCTTCTAGTTGGCTCAATCCAGTTCTCATCCTAATTCCTGACTCCCGGCCGAGGCTTTGATTTCTTTTCCACGGGTGTCCCGAATTGCACGGTGATTTTCGCGCCGCGTCTCACTTTTGCTCCAGGGGCCGGCGATTGCCTTATTGCAAGGCTGCTGCCAACCAGCACGGGCTCGAGTCCAAGCCGGAAAGCGATGTCCATCACGTCGCGCATGGTCTTCCCACTGAAGTCTGGCACTTCAATGTCGCCGCCTTGATCCACCGCCACCGTCAATACCTGTGCCTTGGGTTCTTTTCGCTCTGTTCCTGCTGCTCTACCAGATTGCGGCGCCGTTGGCGGCGGATCAGGCTGCCCCGAAAAATCCACCGTTGAAGAATCCTCCAGCGCGCTGGCGTCTTCACTGGCTTGTTTCCGGTAAGCCGTCTCAATGAGTTTTGGATTGAGAGGCACGTCGCGCGGCACATCGAGATACGCCAAAACCTGTTCCGCGATGCGCTTGAAAACTGGAGCGGCCACTTCTCCGCCTTCGTGCAAACCCACCGGCGAATCCAGAGAAACCAAAATGGTGACAGCGGGACTGTTAATCGGCGCGAATCCGGTGAAGGAGGCAATGAGCTGTGTCGGCGAATAGCGCCCTGTCGACGGGTCAATCTTTTGCGCCGATCCCGTTTTTCCCGCCGAAGTCCACCCATCCAGATGAGCGGCAGTCCCTGTCCCGTGCAAAACGACGCCTTCCATCAACTGGCGCAGCGTCGCGGCGGTCTCTGGGTAAATCACGCGCTTGGGTTCTGCAGGAGCAAGCGGTCCCTCCGCAGGCAACACTTTTTCGCCGCGCCGCAATTCGGTGATGACGTGCGGCTTGTAGAGCAAGCCCCCGTTCGCAATAGCCGAGACCGCCGTGACGAGCTGTATCGGCGTTACGCCGACTTCCTGCCCCATTGAGATCGCCGCGGTCGATACCGGTTTCCAGTCGAGCGGCTCCACTCGGCCACGGCTTTCGTACGGTAATTCGACGCCCGTCAACGAACCGAATCCAAAAGCCCGCACGTAGTCGTAAAATCTAGGCGCGCCCAAGCGCAACGCGATCTTGATCGCGCCCACGTCGCTCGATTTCGCGAGGATGTCCGAGACCGTCAACAGGCCGAACGGTTTGTGATCGCGTATGCGGTGCCCCGAGATGTAGACAGCGCCATTCTCGCAATCAAACACTTCGTCGGGCCGCGTAATCCTTTGATCCAGCGCCGCGGCCAGCGTGATCAATTTGAACGTCGACCCCGGCTCGTAAATCGCGCTGACGGCGCGGTTCATCCAGCTTTCTGAGGGCGAGTCGCCTGCCTTATTCGGATTGAACTTTGGCCAGTTCGCGAGCGCCAGAATTTCCCCTGTATTGGGGTTCATCACAATTACGGTGCCTGCGAGCGAATGCGTCTTGGCCATCGCCGCGGCAAGTTCGCGCTCGGCGATGTACTGAATCTTTTCGTCCAGCGTCAGAACGACGCTTACGCCGCGTTCGCGCTTCGCTTCTCCGCCGTCAAACCAGCGCTGCTTGGCGTCGGCCATCACCACAATTCGTTCGCTCTTGCCGCGAATCTGGCTATCGAATTCCCGCTCGATGCCGCTCAGCCCTTTTTCATCGACATCCACAAAACCCAGCACGTGCGCCGCAAGATCGCGCTTCGGATAAAAGCGCTGGTTTTCTTTTTGGAGATAAATGCCTTTCAGATTCAACTTCGTGATGGCATCGGCTTTTTCTGGCGGCAGCTTCCGCGCTATCCACGCAAACGAACGGGAGGATTGGAACCGCGCTTCAATTTCTTCCTGCGGCTTGTTCACTACTCCGGAAAGCAGCCGTGCCGCGAGGTTTTCGTCGGCAATCTCGGAAGGCACAGCAAACGCGGAGTCGACTTGAACGCTCATCGCGAGCGGTTTGCCATTTCGATCGTAGATCGGGCCGCGCTCCGGAGTTATTTCAAAAGTGCGCTGCTGCTGGCGCATGGCCCGCGCCATATACTCGCTATGCCGGAAGAGTTGCAGGTAGGTCAACCGCCCGCCAACCGCGGCCATCCACAAGGACGCCACGCCGGCGATGACGAGCAAACGGACGTGGGCGCGGTCTTGTTGCATGGCAAATTCAGGTCGGCAAACGCTCCGGTTGGACGTTCAAAAGAACCGAAAACTCTTTGTGTTGGAAAGCTGCGCCTATCGCGGAAATCACGGCGCCCGGTTCGGTCTCACGTAGCGCACGGCGGCTTCTTCCGCGCCGTCCGGCGACTCATATTCCTGCACGTTGGTCGGCAGAGGCTCAGTCAAGCCAAGCCTGCGGCGCGCGATCACGTCGATCCGCATCGGATTCCGCAACCCGGCGATCTCCAGTTTTAGCTCGGAGTTCAACGCCGCCGCCTTCATTTCCTGGCTCTTCAAGTCTTCCAGCTGAAAACTCAAATCGATGCAGCGGAAATGCTGAAAAACGTACAGCATAAAAAACGCCGCCACCACCCCGCCCAGCGCCACGCCTCGAACCAGGCTTCGGATCTTCGCCGGCTCGATGTTCCGCACCAGCCGAGAATTATCTATCCGCTTGACGGTGTGAAAATCCGCCATCGCCGCTTTCTTGCTTTTCCGCACCATGACTACACTCTTTCTGCGCACCGCAATTTCGCGCTTCGCGAACGCGGGTTGGCCGCCTTCTCTTCTTCGGTCGGCTGGATCACGTGCCTGGTGAGCACCTTGAGCGTGCCCTGACGCTCTGCCTCTTGTAACGCGTGCTTCACGATGCGGTCTTCGCGCGAGTGGTAACTGAGCACCACCAGGCGGCCGCCGGAATGTAATGCAGCAGGGGTCCGTGTTAGAAACTGCCCGAGTTCCTCCATCTCTCGATTCACCGCTATCCGCAGCGCCAGAAACGTTTTTGTTGCGGGATGCAGTCTCTGCCTTCCCCAGTGCTTACGGACCCCTGCTACAACCGTTGCCAAGTGCGCGGTATCCCGCACGGGCCTTGCCCGCACGATGGCCTTGGCGATTCTTCTGGAATCATGCTCATCCGCTTCGCGGTAGAGCAGGTCGGCAATCTCTCTCTCCGACCACTGATTCACAATCTCGTCTGCCGTCAACTCCTCGGCAGTGTTCATTCTCATGTCAAGGGCCGCCGCTTCGCGGAACGAAAAGCCGCGCGCTCCTTGATCAAGCTGCATGCTCGAAACTCCCAAGTCGGCCAAGACCCCGTCCACCTTCTGAATCCCCAACTCTTGTGCGGCCTCCGCAATCCTCGAGAACGCCGACTGCACGATCGTTACCTTGGCCCCGAATCTCTTCAGCCGCTCCCGCGCCAACTCTAACGCCTGTGCGTCCCGGTCCAGGCTGATCAACCTGCCGGACGTCAGCCGCTCGGCGATCGCTTCCGAATGCCCGCCGGCTCCCAGCGTTACGTCTATGTACGTTCCTTCCGGCCTGATGCGCAGCCATTCCAACACCTCGTTCAACATCACCGGCGTATGCGCCGCACTCAATCTGTTAAGCCCTTCTGTTTCTGCCCCGCCCTACTGCGCAACCGAATTTCGCGTTTCGATTTTCGTATTTCGGTTCCTCTTAAATTCCGAGCGCCGTATCATCCGCCGCCGTGTACGGCTCGTTCTTCAACTTATCGAGCACCCGCGTGTGATTCATCACGTCCAAGTAGTTCAGTGCCCCGAAGACGTCCACTTCCCCCATCGTTTGCGCGGCCTCGCGCAGCACCGCCGGCAAAAGCACCCTTCCCTGCCCGTCCAATTCCGCCTGCTGCCCGAAATAGCTTGTGCGCAACAGGAACTTTTGCTTTGCCACGTGCGTGCTGGGCAATTGCGCCAGCCGGTCCTCGATCTCCGACCATACCTTCATCGGATAAATTCTTGCCGTCTCGCCCGTCGTACTTGTGATATAAAATTGGTTGCCGTACTCCTTGAGCTCGTCCAGAAACACTGAGGGAATCTTGAGACGCCCCTTCTCGTCGACTTTCGCCGGACAGTTTCCCCTCAGCTTCATAATTCCTATTCAAAAGCTCGTTTTGGATGTGCACAATGCTTACGTTCACGATTGCCCTCGAGAACGCCTGGAAAGCGGCCGGGGAACTTCACTTTCACCCAGAACCAACCACTCTCTCCCACTTCTGGCCACATAATAGGCCGATTTGAAGCCTTGTCAAGAGAAAACGTGCACTTTTTTTTAAATATTTGCGTTTTCACGATCCAGAAACGGTGGAAATTTTTGCTACTACCCCTTGTGGTTTTTTGTTTCGCGCACGTCTACCCTTCGTAGGTCACTTCAGCTTCGTCGCCGTCCGCTTCCAATATTCAGCCTGCGGGCACAGTCCACCGAGCCAGGGTATTCCTTCAGAACTGGGTTTGTGCTAGCCTACTCAGGCTTTGAATCTACGTCCTAGGAGCCTCTAACCATGGAATGGACCACCCCTCAGCACGAAGAGATCGATCTGAACTGCGAAGTTAGCTCCTACGCCAACGCCGAGTTCTAAAACCGTGGCCGCGCCCAGCGGTCATCTGTCGGCGTGCCAGTATGCGCGTTAAAGTCCTCGGCTCCGCAGCCGGGGGCGGTTTCCCCCAATGGAATTGTGCATGTCCCCTGTGTACGGGTGTGCGCTCCGGGGCCATCAAGGCCCGGCCCAGAACGCAAACGCAAGCCGCGATTTCCGTCGATGGCTCCCGCTGGTTCCTCCTTAACGCTTCCCCGGATCTTCGCCAACAAATCCTTTCTAGTGCTGACTTCGTGCCCCCCGCTGGCTCGCGAAACTCGCCGATCACCGCTGTTGTGCTGACAAGCGCCGACACCGATGCGGCCATGGGACTGCTACATCTGCGCGAGTTCCAGCCTCTGCAAATTTTCTCGACGATTGCAGTGCGGCGCATTCTTACGGAGGAAAACAGCTTGTTCCGCGTGCTGGCGCGCTCCAATCCTCCCGTCAAATGGGAAACGCTTACGCTCGATCGCCTGATGCCGCTGATAGCGCCGTCGCCTGCGGACAAAAAAAGCGGCCTGTTTTGTAAGGCCGTTTCGCTCAACGGAACTTTTCCGGATTACGTAAGCGAGTCCCTGCGAAGCTCTCTCTCTCCGGAAGAAGCTGTCATCGGTCTCACGCTCGTCTCCAAGGAAAAGAAGGTTTTCTACGCCCCCAATCTGCCTGGAGTTGGAGATCACTGGGCGCGCTGCGTGGAAGAGAGCGACTTGGCATTCCTCGATGGCACTTTCTGGAAAGACGATGAGCTGAACTCCATCCAAAAAGGAAGCAAATCGGCGAGGCAGATGGGGCATCTTCCACTGTGGGGCGACCGCGGCTTGCTCCGCTGGCCGTTTCGGCCCAGCAAAACCCGCCACGTCCTGGTTCACATCAACAACACCAATCCGATCTTGAATGACGAGAGTCCCGAATCACGCATCGTCCGCGATGCCAATTGGGAAATCGCCTATGATGGTATGGAGCTCGCGATATGAGCCAAGCGCCATCCATCGACGCACAGCAGCCGTTGCTTTCGGAAGCCGACTTCATCGCCGGTTTTCATGCCATTGGCGAAGAGCGGTATCACCACAAGCATCCGTTTCATGCGCTTATGCACGAGGGCAAACTCACCCGCGGCCAGCTTCAAGCCTGGGCACTGAACCGCTACTACTACCAAAGCCGCATTCCTATTAAGGACGCCGCCATTCTCGCGCGCAGCGAAGATTCCGCGTTTCGCCTGGCCTGGCGCAAACGCATTCTGGATCACGACGGCGACGGCGTAAAACCCGGCGGCATTGAAAAGTGGCTGCGCCTTGTCGAAGCCACCGGCCTTTCTCGTGAGCAAGCGATTCTCGGCGGTGGCATCCTTCCTGCCACTCGCTACGCCGTTCAGGCGTATGTCGATTTCGTTTCCACGCGTTCGCACCTCGAAGCCGTGGCCTCTTCGCTCACCGAACTTTTTTCCAAGAAGCTCATCACTCTGCGCATGGATCGTCTTCGCCACCACTACCCCTGGCTTTCGAGCGGCCTCGACTATTTTACTGGCCGCCTTACGCAAGCGCCCGAAGACGCGGACTTCGCCCTAGCCTGGGTGGTGAAACACGCAAAGACGCGCGAACAACAAGACCAGACCCACGCCGCCCTGCGAGCCAAGTGCGACATTCTCTGGGCGCAACTCGACGCCCTCTATTTCTCCTACGTGAATCCCGGCTGGCCGCCGCCCGGCGCTTTTCGACCGCTCGCCGAGTAGCCGGATTCGTTGACTGACCAGGCTCGCAAATTCCCGAATCCGAAGTAGCCGTCCCGAACTTGCGCTCCGCTCCGTTGCCTTGCCTGTGTTAGCTGGCCATCAAATCTTTTCTGATTCGCCCCGGTACACTCCCTAAGGATTCCGACGAACTCTTTGCCAGATTGGTACTGATTTTTCTAATTGTGCCGCGCCATTTCTTTGGTTCCTCTCTTGCATCTTCTTCAGCGCAATGGTCCAGGAATCTCAGACAACTCTTATCTGGGCACCCCGAGCGTCCTTTACCGACGAAGTCAGCAGGCTTCTCACTCCACTGCAATGCGTGGCCGCTCAAAAGGATAAGGAAAGAAGAAAAATGCGAGTACGCAGAGTTTTCGCTTCAACTTTAGTTTTCGTTTTTTGGGGGCTCAGGCCGGCTTCCGCGCAAACACAAGCGCCGCCGCCGCAAACTCCTGCAACTTCCCCCGAAGCCATCGCACAGCTTCTGGAGCAATTGAAGTCGCAAGACGCGCGGTTGAAGCAACTGGAAGCAGAAGTGGCCCGGCTAAAGTCGGGACAACCGCCAAAGCCGGAAGGCGCAGCGGAGCCAGCCAGCGGTGAAGTTTCAGCAGCCCCAGCCACTCCGCCAGAAGCGGCGGCAGCGCCTGTAGCAGAAGCGGCTCCGGTCGTACAAGCCGAACCCGAATCCGGCGCTCACGAACACACTATGCAACTGCCAGGCGGAGGTCCCGTCTTGAAAATAAGAGGATTCGCCGACTTCAATCTGGGATTCGGCTCCGACGCCAACCCGCTTATCTTTCCCCTGCCTCCGCCCATCCACAACGGCTTTCAACTTGGGGAATTCGATCTCTTCCTTTCTTCAAAACTCTCCAAACAAGTCAGCTTCCTCAGCGAAATCGTTATAGGCGCCGATCAAACAAATTTCTGGGGGCTGGACATCGAGCGAATGCAGATTTCCTACAAGCCCAGCCACTATTTTGAGATTAGCGGCGGCCGATACCACACCTCCATCGGCTACTACAACACGACCTTTCATCACGGAACATGGTTTCAAACCGCCGTCGGCCGTCCCTATATGTATTTTTTTGAAGACAGCGGGGGAATACTACCCGTGCATAGCGTTGGCGTTACCGCAACCGGCTTGGTGCCGCACACAGAAGCATTGGGGCTGCATTGGGTCGCCGAAGTCGGTAATGGCCGCAGCTCAGACCCTGCGGGCCAGCCCGTTCAGAATTTCTTCGCCGACAAAAATCACAAAGATTTCAACGTCGCCGCCTACATCAAGCCGCAAGCCATCTCCGGCCTGCAAATCGGCGGTTCTTTTTATCGCGATCGCCTCGTCCCCTTCGGCATTCCTCACGTCGACCAGAACATTGGCAGTTTCTACGTGGTCTACACCAACTCTACTTGGGAATTCCTGAATGAAGCCGTCTGGATGCACAACAAAATGGACGGCGCCCTGCGAGCTTTTAACAGTCCGCTAGCGTATGCGCAGGTTTCCCGAAAGTTCGGCATGTACCGTCCGTACTTCCGGTTTCAATACCTGAACATTCCCAACAACGATCCCGTCAGCATCTACACCGGGCGCTACGAGGGGCCTTCGGGAGGATCGCGGATGGATTTCACGGACTATGCCGCTGTGAAGATCCAGTACAACCGTCTCTATCAACGCGCCCTCGCTCCGGAAAATGGCGTCGACATGCAGGTTGCCTTTACGTTCTAAATCACGCTCGGACTTTTTCGAAGGGAGACTTAAACCGACATGGCAAGGTATTGCGTTCGTATCTCGTTCTTGGTTTTGATTTTCTGCGGCTCGGCGTACGCCCAGTGCCTGCCGGGTGGATTGGCGGTCGTGGTCAACAAATCGAACCCCGTAGAAAGTCTGTCCATGGCACAGTTGCGCAAGCTGATCCTCGGCGACGTGCGCGCATGGCAAGACCACAAACCTGTTTCGATTGTGGCTCGCGCGCCTTCCACCAAAGTTTTTCAATGCGCTCTCTCCGGCATCGTGCGGCTTTCGGTCGCCGAGTTCCAACGCTACGTCATCAATGCGGAATTTCGCGGCGATGAACCCATGACCATCCAAGTCGTCGATTCGGACGCCAATGCGGCAAAGGTTGTCAGTGGCTCGGCGGGAGCCTTCGCCGTCGTCGAGGCCAATTCCCTCCCCTCCATTGGCGGCAATGTGAAAGTGATTCACATCGAAGGAAAGGCCGTGGGTCAGCCGGGATATCCGCTCTAGGCTTGGCGGAGACTCGAGAGGAGCACTATGAGACCAACGATCAAGAACAAATTGGTAGGAGGATTTACCGCCTTATTGTTTTTGATGGGCATCGTCGCCGTGATCGGGATGTATTCCGTAGTGGGCCTCCGCCGCAGCGCCCTCGAGACAGCGCGCGTCGGCGATCGCCTGAACTCCATCTCGCTTGAGATTCAAGTTCACAACCTCGAAGCCCAGCGAAAAATCAGGAGCTACCTGGCCGAGTTCAAAACGCTAGGCGCACAGAAAGCGCGTGAGACTTACCTCGATGAGGCGCAGTTCGAAATACACGAGATTGAATCCCTCGCCGCGAAAGCAGTGAAGATCGCTCCCACGGATGAGAAGCGCGCAAAATTTCAACTGATCTCCGACGCCGCGCGCACATACTCGGACGCCCTGGATACCGTCGTCCAAGGCGTCGAGAAAGGCGCGCAGCCTGAAGCTAACGCCGCCCCGATCGCTGCTTATGAAGCCGCCGCCGAACACTTGAACGAAAGCGCTGAAGATGGCGAGATGGCCGGCCGCGATGCAAGCCAAACGTCCCAGGACAACATCGAACGCATCAGCAAGCAATCGGTGCCGCTGGTCATTGGCGTCTCGATCATCGGCTTTGTTTTTGCTCTCACCATGAGCCTCGTGCTATCCAGAGCGATCCTGCTGCCTGTCGAACATCTCAAGGAAGTCGCAGAAAACGTCAGCATGGGGAATCTGGCAATGTCGGTTCGCCGCTTTTCCGATGATGAAATCGGCGATCTTGCTGACTCGTTTTCGCGGATGGTTACAGCCGTGCGGTTCTTCCAATCAGAAGCTGAGGCTTCTCAAGCCCAGCCCGTTCCGGAGCCGAGCCGCCGATGAGCGCGCTTTCCGACAAGCTTCTCGCGCTCAGCAAGCCCTACCTCGGCCCGGCGGCCGAGTCTTTCCTGGCCCGTCAGTGCAAGGGTCATTTGAATGTAGAGATAGCCGCCATCACTCCCGCGCACCTCAAGGATCTCGCCACCTGGGTGGAGCGATCCGGCGCGCTCATCATGGATCCCGCAAGAGCCGCGGAGCTAGCCAAAAAAATCGCAGTCGGCTAGTTCACCGCGCCTTTCAGCGGCATTTTGTCCTTGAAGATTTCGCTGCTTACCCGTTGCCGTTTTCCTCTCTACTTTTTCGAACAGTCTCCGAGCGGCCGGAATTCCCTTCCGCCCACGCCCCGCGTTATCATTCCGTATGCCTATTGATGTTCATTCCAAGCCTCGCCTGGCTCCAGGCTGCCGGCTCGGCGAAAGCAACCAACAACGCGTCCTGCTGATGCCGGAACGCGCCCTTCGATTGCTCGGCCCAAGCCTCGAAATCGTGGAGCGCTGCGATGGCAAGCACACCGTTCGCCAGATCATCAGCGAGTTGCAAACGATTTATTCCAAGGCCGAACCGGCAAAAGTCGAGAAGGATATTCTCGGCTATCTAGCATTGTTGCAGAAGGATCGTGCCCTCGACTTCGAGCCGGCAACCGCCTAGCTGGTAGGGGCGCAGCATGCTGCGCCCCTACTCGGCAATATCAATCGTGTTTAGACGCTATCCATGACCGAACCGTCGTCCAACCCGCTAGCTCTGATCGCCGAACTAACCCACCGGTGCCCGCTCCACTGTGTTTACTGCTCAAATCCACTCGAGCTTACGCAACGTTCCGCGGAACTTTCCACGGATGACTGGTCGCGAGTCTTTGGTGAAGCCGCTGCTCTCGGAGTCCTGCAAGCGGATTTCACCGGTGGCGAGCCGCTCACACGCCCCGACATTCTCGAACTCGTTCGCGCTGCGCGCGCTGCGGGCCTCTACGTTAATCTCATTACGTCCGGTATGCCGCTCGACGAATCACGTCTCGAAGCTCTTGTCGCGGGCGGCCTCGATCATTTTCAACTCAGCTTCCAAGGCGCTCGAGAAGAAATCGCCCAAGAAATCTCCGGCACAAAAGCTCACCCGCAAAAGCTCCGCGTCCTCGAATGGCTCAAACGCCACCGCGTCGCCGTCACTCTCAACTTCGTCATTCACCGCCGCAACATCGGGCAACTCTCCGAAATGCTCGCGCTTGCTGAATCTTCCAGCGCTAGCCGCGTCGAGTTCGCCAACGTTCAGTATTACGGCTGGGCTTTCGCCAACCGCGATTCTCTCCTCCCCACGCGAGAACAGCTCACGCGATCCATGGATTTTCTGAAGAAAGCCCAGGAACGCCTGGCAGGAAAAATTAAAGTGGAATACGTCGTACCCGATTATTACGCAAAATACCCCAAACCTTGCATGGGTGGCTGGGCCCGCAAACTGATGCTCATCGCACCAAACGGAGATGCGCTGCCGTGCCACGCCGCCCGCGTCATCCCCGAATTGTCTTTTGAAAACGTGAAGAATCAAAGCCTGAGCGAAATCTGGAACTCCTCTGATGCGTTTCAAAAATACCGCGGCGAATCCTGGATGCAAGAACCCTGCAAATCCTGCGATCGCCGAACCCAGGACTTCGGCGGCTGCCGCTGCCAGGCTTTTCTTCTAGCCGGTGACGCCGCGGCAACCGACCCCGTGTGCTCGCTGGCCCCGCAGCGCCCTAAAGTCGACGCCATTCTCGCAACCCTGAATGGAAATAATTCGCAGGCTACCCCGCCCAGCGTCGAACTACTTAACAAACCTGATTGGCTCTACCGCCCCAATCCTGCTTAAGCTGTTGCCGGCGTTTCGGGCTGCTCGTGCAATGGCATGACCACGCGAAATACAAAGATCATGCTCCCCAAAAAACACAACGTCCCAAACAGAGCCAATGTATAGGGCGCGCCCTTATGTTTGGCCACTCCACCCGCGATGAGCGATCCAATGGGCTGTACCCCCATAAACATCGTTGCGTAGACCGCCATGATTCGCCCGCGCAACTGGTCGGGCACTCGATTCTGCAAAGTTGTATTCGTGGCCGCCATCTGCACCGTCGCACAGAATCCCACGACGAGCAGCACCGCCATCGAAAGCCAGAAGTATTTCGACTGCGAGAAAATCACCAACCCGATCGAGCAAGTTGTCGAAGTCGCTGCAATCCACCGTGCCAATCCTTTATAACTCGTCCTCGCCGCAAAATGCAGCGCGCCCAGCACGGCCCCCACTCCGGCCGCGCTCATCAACAAGCCGAATCCCCTCTCATTCCGATGCAGGACTTCACTCGCAAAAATCGGCAGAAAAACCGAATACTGCAGCCCCAGCAAGCTCAACATGCTCAGGAGCAGCAGCGTCGATCGAATCGGCAAATCGCTCATCGCAAATCGAAACCCCTGCAATAAACTCTGGAACGGCGAACTCGCCTCCTTCTTGGGTTCTCTCCTTACGAGGCGCATCGCCAGAAGCGCGCCAATCACCGCCAGAAAGCTCACGCCATTCAGAAAGAAACACCACGCTGGACCTTTCCAAGCCAGCGCGAATCCGGCAATGGCCGGCCCCACCACACGTGCTCCGTTGAAAATCGAAGAATTCAGCGCGATGGCGTTCGGCAAATCTTCTCTCACCACCATCTCGACCAGAAACGCTTGACGGATCGGCACGTCGAACGCGTTCACAACGCCGACGAGAAACGCGATGAAAATCAGCTCCCAGACTTGAATAATATTCGCGAAGGTGAGCCCGGCCAGCACGAATGCCAGTACCATCGAAACGGTTTGCGTCCAAATCACGCCATGATGCCGGTTGTAGCGGTCGCCGATGTAACCGCCCAGCGCTGCCAAAAATAGAATGGGAACTTGATTGGCAAATCCGAAAACGCCTAGCAGCGCCGCGGAACCCGTCAGCTTGTAAACCAGCCAAAGCTGCGCTGTCGTCTGCATCCACGTTCCGATGAGCGAAGTCAGCTGCCCGGCAATGAATAATTGAAAGTTGCGGTGCTGCAGTGCGCGAAAGCGCGGCGACAAAGCGGGAATGGCGCCCTCCCCTCATTGGATGCGCGCGACGTGAACTAGTCACGATGCCGCTAGAGGAGAGCCATTGTCAACGAGCGTACAGGATCGCCCCGCAGGCACGAATGCCAGATTGGCCTTGACCTTCTTGTAAGGGCGCAGCATTCTGCGCCCCTACAAGGACGACTGCTCGTGCTAAATGGTTTCTGACGTTGAGTGGCTGGAGTTTCGTAGTCTCACTGTCAGCTGTGAGCTGTCGGCTTTCCTACTCTTGCGGCGGATCAGGCGCTCCGCCCACATGCAAATGGCTCAAATCCCGTAAGGTCGCCTTATCTTCCTCGCTCATCCCTTCGGTAAACCTCGGATCGTTCAACCGCTGATTCCGCGCCGATTCCGGCATGTTCTGCAACACGCGCAGCCGCTGCTGAATCGCTTGACGGCGGTCGGGAGACATTTGGCGCCATCTCGGCAACACATCGTTCTTGATGTGGTCTTTTTGCGCAGGAGTCATCCGCTCCCAAACGCCCTCTTTCGCTCTCTGATCCGCCCTCTGTTGCGGAGTCATGCGATCCCACTGATTAAACTGCTGCCGAATCCTGTTTTGTTGCTCTGGCGACATTCTCTGAAAGGCCGGGCTGTTTTGGAAAAACCTCTCTCGCTGCGCCGGTGGCATCTGCCGCATCTTCTCAACCCATGGTCTCGGCGCGCCAACTCCCAGTTGCTGCCTTGGCGTCAAATTCCGCGGCGCATTATTCGCACCAGCTCCAGCCACAGATCCCGTTCCTTGATTGGGGTGATTATTGGAAGGCGGCTGCGCGGGTAGACGATCCTGGCTCGTCACTGGCGGACGATTCGGATTCGGCTTGGTCTGATTTTGGTTCTGCGTTTTCGGTGGCTTTTGTTGACCGAATTGCTGGCGCGCCTGCCGAGGTGGCGGTGGCGGCACAGGATGAGTCCTCTGCGCGACGCACGTCAGCGACACAGTCCCGCTCAGGGCCACACCCATCATCCAGCGTGCGAATTGGAGTCGCGTGCTCATCTCACCTTACATCGTCTGATTTGGTTGCGCCGTCTCGTTCGTTTGATTCGTCTGGTCCGCTTGCACCGGCTGCGGCAAGTCCTTCAGCGGCTCAAAGTTCGAAATCACATCTTGATCTTCCAGCGTCGGGATTTCCTGCATCATCTGCTGGTCCGCTTCTTTCTGGTCGGCGAATGGCATCGGCACTTTTGATTCGTAACCGACCCACACTGTCGCCAGCAACAACAGCGTCGCCGCAAAAGCCACGCGAGGCGACGGCGTAAACCACGCCCACCAGCCCTGCTTCACCGGCTCCGCCGCGACTCGCGCGCGCACGCGCACATCAAACGCTGCCGACGGCTCAATCTCCGGCAACTCGTCCAGCAATCCCGTCACCGCGCGAAATTCGTTTACGCGCAACTGGCAGGCTCCGCACGTCGAGAGATGCTTGTCCATCTCCAGCCGTTCGCTCTCTTTCAAGCGCCCGTCCACGTACGACAAAATCTTGTTTTCCATTTTCGTACAGCTCATAACTTCCTTCCTTCTCTACCCAGGGTCTACTTCTACTTCCCGAGGAACCGAACTAAAGTTCGGCCACTACAACTTCCCCGGAACTCAGGTTGTAGTGGCCGGTCTTTTTACACTGAAAGCAGTGAAGTGTAGACCGGTTCCTCTACTTCCCGTGCCTCGCCACGAGGGGGGCTAGTTCCACTCGAAGCGTTTCGTATGCCCGAAAGAGCAGCGACTTCAGCGCGCTCTCCGAACATTCCAAAATCTTGGCGATATCTCCATAATCCAGCTCTTGGTACTTATGCAAGAGCACTGCGGCGCGCTGTTTCTCCGGCAATTTATCGATCGCGTGCCGGATCATTTTCTTCCGCGCTTCCTCCACCATGTACTGCTCGATGTTCGGGTGCTTCTCGGCAATATCCATCGCCTTCTCATCGCCGTCCTCCGCGTCCACCGTCACCGGCGCATCCAGTGAGATTTCCATTCGCTGGTGGCGGTTGTCTCGTACCGAGTTCAACGCCAAATTTGTCGCGATCCGGAAAAGCCACGTCGTGAATTTGGCGCTCGGCACATAATCCTGCCGCGCTCGATAGACTCGCAGAAACACTTCTTGCGCCAAGTCTTCCGCCTCTTCCCGCGCGCGCACCATGCGGTAGAGAAAGTTGACAAGAGGTGTCCTGTAGCGCTGGAG
Source organism: uncultured Acidobacteriota bacterium (assembly GCA_963718785.1). Classification (GTDB taxonomy): domain Bacteria; phylum Acidobacteriota; class Terriglobia; order Acidiferrales; family UBA7541; genus Acidiferrum. Next base: position 1,288,036 of record CAVQZW010000003.1, read on the forward strand.
GAGAAGCTCGAACGACCGCTCGTCGCCCGCCTTCACGTCCAGCATCAGTTGGACGTCCGACCTGGCCATAGCCGCCACATTCTATCGAACCCCAGCGCGCTCACAAAGTTGCAAATGTTTATCTGGCGTTTAGGCGAAGGCGGGGCGAAACTGAGGCGAATTAAACGTGGAATAAATGCTGCATTATCAATACGGTGGCCACACCAACGAACACCAGCGCCGCCATCCTCCAATTCGGCTCCCGGTTCACTTCCGGCAGCAAATCGGTCGCAGCGACGTAAACCGTCACTCCTCCGGATAGCGGCAGGGCGTATTTGAGTTGGCTTTGCAGCACGCTCGTTAGCAAAACTCCCAGCAGCGTCGCTGCTCCCAATAACCCGGCGGCGAGGATTGCATTGCGCCGCCCTTGCCCGCTGGCCAGCACCACAGACGCCACCGTAAACCCCTCCGGCAGTTTGTGCAGAAACACCGCCACAAAAATCATCGCGCCGAGCCACACCGAAACGAGGAACCCGGCCGCGATCGCTACCCCGTCAAAAAACGTGTGAATCACCAGCCCCAATAAAATGGTGTTCCGGGCATGGTGGTGGCTCATCTCGGCGAGGTGTGTCTCTTCCCCAAAATGAAAATGCGGCGCAATGGTGTGCTCAAACAGATGCACAAGAAAATACCCGAGCAGCACGAAAACCAGCGCCTGCTCTCCAGCCAGATGAATCGATTCGGGAATTACATCGACAAACGCCACAGCCAGCATGTACCCCGCGCCGAGCGCCAAAAAATATTGCAAATACCGCCGCGGCCAGTCCCGCCGCACAACAAAGTACCCGCCAACCAAATTCCCCGCTGCCGCGACAAGCCCCAACCCCGCCGCCAGCGTCACCCGAAATGCCAACTCGTGTGTCATAACCAGTGGCACAGACTTCAGTCTGTGCAAACCCTCCGTTCCGGTAATCAGAGGTCCGTTGCGAAGCTGAGAATTCCATAAATTGAGATTGCCAACTCAACCCAGACAACACCGATAAACATTTGTGAGAGGATTGACGCTTCGCGCGTTTTGAGAGGATTCCAGCTGCTCCACGTAAATTTTGCTGCGACTAAAGATCCGACGAGAAAGCTGGCAGCGAGTGACCAGCAAACATAATCCAGAGTGAAGTCAGTGTTGTATCCTCGCGGCGCCTTCGCTAGCAAGTATGAGAAAAACAGGATCAGCGTGCCAAGGGTATAGGTCGTCCAAAACATAGCGCGTTTGAAGACTGTCGGATCTGGCGAGTCAGTCATGTTTTTTCTCTTTGCAGAACAATCGACGCGTCTAGCCTACGGACACTTGCCGTTCGGACCGTCGTACAGGCCATTGCCGGTTTTATCCGCTATGCCGGAACAAAATCACATCGCCTTCTTGCACGATGTACTCTTTCCCCTCGAGCCTCACTTGCGCCTTCTCCCGCGCGGACGCAATACTGCCCGCCGCTAGCAAATCGCTCCACTTCACCACTTCCGCGCGAATGAATCCCCGTTCGATATCGCTGTGAATCGCTCCCGCCGCCTTCTGCGCCGTCGACCCTTTGCGAATCGTCCACGCCCGCACTTCCGGCTCCCCTGCCGTGAAAAACTGGATCAATCCCATCAAGTCATACGTCGCGCGAATCAACCGGTTCAACCCCGGCTCCTTCAATCCATACGAAGCCAAAAGTTCCGCCGCCTCTTTCTCATCCATCTCCGCAAGTTCCGCTTCGAGCCGCCCGCAAATCGCCACCACCGCCGCATTCGGCTTCCCCTGCAAGGCGCTCAACTTATGCCGTTCCACCGCCGTATCCAACTTGTCCGCCTCGTCGTCGCCCAAATTCAGCACATACAAAACCGGCCGCGCCGACAAAAACAAAAATCCCCCAATCGGCTTGCGCTCCTCCGCCGTCAATTCCAACTCCCGCAAAGGCTTCTCCGACTCCAAATGCGCCTTGCACTTATCCAACACCGCTTTTTCCGCGAGCAAAAGCGGATCGCTCTTCTTCTTCAGATCCTTCTCCAGCCGCTCCAGCCGCCGCAAAATCTGGTCGTGATCCGCCAAAATCAATTCCAGCTCCAGATTCGTCGCATCCCGCAACGGATCAATGCTGCCTTCCGAATGCGGCACCGACGGATCGTCAAACACGCGAATCACATGCGCAATCGTGTCTACCTCGCGCAAGGGCGCCAGCGCATCGCGGTTCTTCTCCTTCTGCATCCCGCCCAAATCCACGTACTGCACCGTCGCATACGTAATTTTCTTCGGGTTATACAGCTTCGCTAGCTCCAACAGCCGCGGCTCCGGCACTTTCGCCACGCCAACATGCGTCGCCGACCCGCCGCCCTTCCCCTCGACATTCGCCTTCGTCAAAATCCGAAACAGCGTCGTCTTCCCCACCTGTGGCAATCCAATAATCCCTGTCTGCAAGTCGCTTCCTTCCCTACCGCCGTGATTCCCTCAACTCAAACCCATCATCCTAGCACACCACCATCACCCAAACTCTCTGCGCAACTCTGTGTCCTCTGCGCCTCTGCGTTATCCTTTCTCTTTCTTTTCTGCCTCGTTACCTCGTTACTTCTTTCCGTCTCTCCGCCATAATATCCACCCGGGGCCACAAGGTAGCCCTCTCACTCTCAAATGCAGATCACCCTCCTCGATCTCACCGCCTACATCGGCCTCGCCGCCGTCGCCACCATCACCATCAACATCCTCCTCGGCATCATGATGGCCTTCCGCTACAGCCCGGTCCGCAATTGGCCCCACCACCGCTTCAATTATTTCCGCCTCCACAGCTGGACCGGCTACATCGCCCTCGCCATCACGCTTCTCCATCCCCTCCCGCTGCTCCTCAACAAGTCCCCAAAATTTCGCGTCCTCGACATCGTCTATCCCATCCACTCCCCCCAACAACCTCTCGAAAACACCATCGGGGCTATCGCCCTCTACCTCCTCGCCCTCATCGTCATTACTTCCTACTTCCGCATCCAACTCCACCGCCGCACCTGGAAAGCCTTCCACTTCACCATCTACTTCGCCGCCGCCGCCCTCTTCTACCACTCTCTCTTCACCGATCCCGACCTGAAAGGCGCCCCCATCGACTGGCTCGACGGCGGCAAGCTCTTCGTCGAATCCTGCGCCGCCATCATCCTCGTCGCCAGCCTCCTCCGCGCCCGCCACGCCCGCCAAAAAGTCCTCCACGAAAAGCGAGCTCCCCACCAGTCAGCCATTCCCTCCTAAGAATCATCCCATGGCGGCTGCAACTCGGCTCAACCCTGCGCGCATCCAACGCTTCACGGCCATAGCAGCAACGCAGAGAGGAGCCCACTCTATGCTCATGCGAGTCGCCATATCCGTTGTAGCTCTGGTTCTTGCATTCTTCAGCTCGGCTTCTCCCCAATCCGCTCCCGCGCAGGAGAAAACCGCCAACGACAAAGCTGCCCAGGAAGGCGTCGTCCACACGGACGTGGACTTGGTCTCTGTCTACTTCACGGTTCGCGACAACAACAAGCGCCTCGTCAACGACCTGCCACAAGATAAGTTCAGCGTCTCCGAAGACGGCCATCCTCAAGCCATCAAGTTTTTCGCCCACCACAGCGATGTGCTCCTGACTGTCGGCGTGCTCCTGGATACCGGCACGAACATGTCACGGATTCTTGGCGAGGAAGCCCAAGCCTCAGCCCTCTTTGTGAAGCACGTCGTCAGACCAACAGACTTGGGCTTCATTCTGAGTTACGCCTCGCGCGTGGAAACCGTGCAGTTGCCTACGTCAGACGTCGCACTCCTCGAGGAACGGGCGCATTCCATTCAAACGGGAGCGGCGATTGGGCTGCCCGGCGGGGGTTCGCCTTCTTCTCGCGGCGTCTCGTTGCCCGGCGGAGGCACGGTCGGCATCAACGGCAAGCACGTCAACCAAAATCGCGCAGCGCACCTCTACGATGCCGCCCGCGTCGCCACGCTCCGCTACCTCTCCCGCGAAGTGGGGCGCAAGGCCGTCGTCATCGTAGCCCTCTCAGGCGATGCCCAAAGCGAATCTACTCTGGAAGATGCTCTGCAGGCTCTTCTCGAAAACGACGTCATTGCCTACGTCCTTCAGATTCACGATGCTCCCGGCCGGGACGATTGCGACGTGCTCCACATTTTTGAAAAAGACACTCTCAAGAAACTCGCCGAGGCCACCGGCGGCCGCGTGCTGGATGTTCGCGGCATGGACAAGCTCGAACCCGCCCTCGACGAGATCTCCGAGGAACTGCACCACCAGTACAGCCTCGGCTACTATCCCGAAAACAAAAACTGGGACGGCAATTTTCGCAAGCTCCAGATTGCCGCCCTCGAAAGGGGCTACACGGTTCACGCCCGCAAAGGCTATTACGCCAAGCATCCACCAGGAAACCCCGCCGCGGCTCAGTAACCAAGCGGGCCCTAATAATTATCTTTGCTTTTTCTTCTCCCCGACTCTAATCTATTTCCCGTCATGATGCTCCCAATCAGTTCGTTTTCCTTCGACCTGGCCGAGGCCATGCAATATCTCGCCGCTAAAGACGAGCGCCTCGCCGAGCTAATCCAAGCAACTCAGCCCTTCCAACTTGACAAGGTCCTCGCCGAAAGCCCCTACGAAGCTCTCCTCGAAGCCATCGCCTACCAATCCATCTCCGGCAAAGCCGCCGCCACCATCTTCGCCCGCGTCAAAGCCCTCAGCTCCACCGGCCGCGCCCCCAGCCCGCAGGAAATGGTAAAGCTCCGCAAACAAGCCCTCCGCAAGGCCGGCCTCTCCAACGCCAAAGCCGAAGCCATGAAAGATCTCGCCAAGAAAACCATTGAAGGCGTCGTCCCCACTCTCGAAGACGCACAAAAACTCTCCGACGAAGAACTCGTCAAGCGCCTGACCTCCGTTCGCGGCATCGGCGCCTGGACGGTCGAAATGTTTTTGATTTTCCGCCTCGGCCGCCCCGACGTTCTCCCCATCCACGACCTCGGCGTACAAAAAGGCTGGTCCATCACCTACGGCAAAAAACACAAGCCCAAACCCAAAGAACTCCTCGCTTTCGGCGAACGCTGGCGCCCTTACCGCACCGTCGCCAGCTGGTACATGTGGCGCGCCTGCCACCGCGCCGGCAATGCCGCGATGCGCAAAATCCGCCCCGCCAAACCCCACCGTAAACGCAAGCCAAATCCCCAGTCGCGTGGTGCGCATAAAGCCACAAAGTCCTCCAAAAAGTACTCCTAGCATTGGCGTATACTGTACTTCTCATGGGAGTACCGATGCCCAACACCAAGAAAAGCCGATTCTTTGCTCTCGCTTCAGTTCTCATCCTCGCTGGGCTGTTCTTCTGGCCGCCTTCTTCGCTATCCCAGCAAGCCGCTGGCAAGCAGCCATCATCGGATGCAATCTCAATCACCAGCCCCGCCGATGGCACCGTCGTTCACCCCGGCGATGTTCTCCATATCGAAGTTTCGGTGCCAAGTAGCAGATCCGTTCGCGGAATGATGATCATTAGCCCCTTGGGGCAAAGCGAAGAAATGAGGGAGGAGCCTCCGTGGTCGTTCACTCTTAAAATTCCCGTCGATGACGTCTCCATCAGCAGCGGCCCCCTATTGGGTAAGCACCCAATTCACGCTTGGGCGGGTTCGCCAGTGCGCGACCCTGGGAGTCAAGCCGTCATCGGTGTCGATGTCGAAAGGCCTGATTTGCCCAAGAAACTTTGGACGCAGAACTCGGTCATCTTTCTCGAAACTCTGGGTGAGGAATATAGGTGGCCGATCGTTGTCGGAACCTTCTCCGATGGCAAGGAGCTTGATCTTAACGAGTCTTGCTGACTGACTTTCATCTCCTCCGATAGCAACGTAATTGCGGTGGCCCTCTGGCGCTGACGCTGAAAAACTTGTCTCATTCCAAAATACAGATTGCGAGACCTGTAGTGAACGGCGATTTCTCGGAAACGGACAATTGCGATGTCTCCTCGCCACTTTTGGAGGAAGGTGGAAGTTGCATAATCAACGTTCTGTTTAAGCCGACGGCAAAAGGCCCGCGCTCGGGCAAGCTGGACATCTCATATGGCGGCATCATCCCGGCATCGATATTTTTATCCGGCGTCGGCAAGTAATAGAGGTTTCGCTTTGAAGTAACTGCGTCGTTCAGCCCTGATGCCGCGCAACCGGCCCGCCAGACGAACCCCACAACCCTCCAGCGACAGCAAAAACCAAATCGCCTGCCCAAAAATCAATATCGCAAATCCATGCCTGTCCGCTCTCCTAATTCGCCTCAATCCGCGCCGCCCACAGCATCTTCCCATTCACCGCAAACACATTCCCCATCGCCCTGCTCACATCGTGCTTCTGTGCCGCCGGCCGAATCACCATCTGCTTGTTCGTCTTCCCATCCACCCACCAGATCTTTGGCGTCCCTTTTTCCGGCTCCGTTTGATACACGTCCAACGATCCATCCGCCTGGGAGGCACTTTCTTGCAGTGCCAGGAGTGTCGTGCCCGGAAGTAGCGTCCGCCGTCGAACGTTTTCCCACTCCTCGTCCCTCGAAGGCAGCGGAACCATTTGCATCAGGTTCTGTCCATCTTCGGGCAGTGGCCAACAGTCCAGAATTGCTTCCGCACGATACACTCCGCTCAGCTTCGCCTCTGTGAAAAGCAGTTTCCCATTTTCCGTGTCATAGCCATCGGTCTCGTTATACCCAATCGCCACGACAGCCTTCGGGCCCGCCATCCTAAGGTGGTGAGGCGCGGCGTCGGTTTGCAGCTTCGCGTCCAACAGCGATTTCCCGGTAGTCCGCTCCACGCGATGCAGACCTTTCCAATCCATGTACAGGAGCGTGTCCGTCGCCTTCTCCCAAAGGAGATTTGTCGTATGGCCGTGAGTCTTCTTATGCCAGCGCTCCGCTCCTGTAGCCGTGTCCACCGCCGCCATCCTCCTCTCTCCTATCGCCACGGCCAAACCGTCGTGCACAAATATTCCGGTAGTTTTTCCAAGTTTCTCGATGCTCCAAACTACCTTGTCCGTCTCGGGATCAACCGCCAGCAGATCCTGGGCTTCATAAATCAGTCGCCCATTTGCCATCTGCAACGGCAATGGCAGGCTCCCCGAACCCAGATGTTTCACGTTGTCTTCCCACTGCAGTTTGCCGTTCCTCAGGTCCACGCAACCCAGCAATCGGTTGCCAAAATAAATGAAAAGATGATCGCCGAAGACGTTTACGCTCGTCGCTCCGGGGCTAAACGTCCGCGGGTATTCCTCATTCCATATAATTTTCCCGCTCGCGAGATCCATTCGCGCCAGTTCGAATCGGTAAGGGAAAGGAAGCATCGATAACAGCACGGGACCGACAAACTCCCCTGTCATCGCAGCGCCGGCGGCTTCCGCCACCAGAATCTTCTTCTGCGGCCTCCGGGACACCACCACAATCTGCCCGCTCTCATATAGTGGAATCGCCGTCATCATTTCGTCCACCGGCGGAGCGTCCCATAGCCGCTCGCCCGTCATCAAATTCAGCGCAATCAGCCGGCGCTCGGAATCGCTTGGCAATCTCGCTCCGTTCAGCAGAAGCACTCCCATGCCGGGAACTTCCAGTACATTCATCCCCCGGTCCATCGCTCCAGGCATATCCGCTACAGATGTGTTGCCGAGCCGCACGTCCGCAAGCTCCCAAAGCTGCCGCCCGTCCTTCCCATCTAACGCCGTTAAACTCTTCCCCGACTTGACCAGCAGTACCCCCGGCGAAGTCCGCACATACCAGGAAACGGATTTCGCAAATTCCTTTGTCCAATTTAATTTCAGGTTTTGCGAATTTGCGGAAGGCCCGAAGAACACCAACACACACAACATCACTAGAAAAGGAATCCGGCCAAGGCGATGCAAAGCGCCACCTCGCGTAGTAACAACCTCAGAGAGTGCCGCTCATGATATCAGAATGCAAAGCTGAACTGCGCCTACACCTGTAGGGGAGGGGCTTGTTTGCCCTGAGAAACGAAGGGCCCCTCCCTCTTTCTAACCCGTCGCCGTCTCCGCATTCGCTTCCAATCCCCACATCCCGCTCGCCACCAGCAAAAACCAAATCGCCTGCCCAAAAATCAAGATCGCAAACCCATGCCTGTCCGGCGTCAAAATCCCCGAACCAATCCCCACTGCCGTCACCACTCCCAAAATAACTCCGTATATCGCCACTCCCATTCCGAGCGTCCGGTACCGCAAAATCGCCACCGACCACAACAGGATCGCCAGCGACGCCCCCATCGAATACACCCGCGCAAACGCCTGGTTCACCTGAAAGTTGTAACTCAACATCGCCTGCCAAATCTCGCGCGTCTCCGGAGTGGCCGCCACAATCTTTCGCATCAACCCCGGCGCCACCAGTCCATTGAGCGTGCCCGCGATCATCACCGCGACGCTCGCTAGCACGAACAGCACCAGCCCCGCCCACGCCAGCCGGTCTCCTCCATCCAGCCGCCGCGACATCCCCCATGCTCCAAGAAGCAGCACGGGAATACTCGCCAGCGCAAGAGAATGCACGGCAATGTTTAGTCGAATCATTTGTTCGAGCTGTTCCGGCGTGATCTTCCCGCCCGGATGGAAAATCATGGTTATAATCATGCCCGCTGATCCTGCGAATAGCGCTATCGAGCTTCTGCGTTCGTCGGTCATGCGTCAAAAGTAGAGATGGTTCGGCGAGCCGTCAACGCGGATTTGCCGCGCGCACCAAGATACCGAACAAAGAGCCACCTAATGTCCAGAAACTCGCCGCCACCTTCGTCAAAACCCGGTCGCGGAACCGCGCCTCAATCTTCAAACTGGCCCGCCGTAAAGAAAAAGGTTCCCTTCTCGTCAGTCAAAAAGAAAATCGATCGTCGCGTTCGCGCCACGCGCGATAACCTTGGCGATGCTCTCATCGCCCTCATGCACGAGAAGCCCTTCGAGACCATCACCGTCCAGCACGTCCTCGACCGCGCTCAAGTCAGCCGTTCCACTTTCTATTCCCACTACAGCGACAAAAACGATCTCTTCCTCAGCGACGTCGAAGACTTCTTCGAAATGTTCTCCACCGCCCTCATCCGTAACAATGACACGTCCAATCGCGTCGCTCCTGTCCAGGAGTTCTTTGCCCACGTCGGCGAAATGCGTCAGTTCATTTCGTCGATGGCCGCCTCCCAAAAAGTCCGCGACGTTTTCGATCTTGGCCAGGGCCATTTCGCTCGTGCCATCGAACAACGCCTCTCCACTCTCCCCGCAACGCGCAATCTTTCCCCGACTCGCCGCTCCGCCTTAGCCCACGCCAGTGCCGGCTCCCTCTTTTCTCTCCTCAATTGGTGGCTTGCTCACGGCTCTTCCGCCACCCCCGCCCAAATGGACGCCCTCTTCCACCAATCCCTCTGGTCCGGCATAACCGTTCCCGCCCCGCGCCCAGACTCGATGTCAGCCGTGGCCTCAAAATCGATCGTGCCGGCTACTCGAAAGCCACGGTGACGAACCCCAAGTCTGGCCGCTCGCTTCCGTCCGCTCGCGATTCCACCCGCCAAACGAGACAAAACGGTAACGCTTTGCACCACCCAAAAGACCTGGGAATTAGTGGCTGAGTAGAGCCTGCGGCCGATGAAAATGGGGCGGCGTACAGGCAGGCTAAGTCCTTTATCAGCAACACTTACAAAAAACAGGGGGGGTAAACGAAGGTATTGCGCGGTCCATTCCGACAGCTTTACCGGCCAGTCGCGAGCTCGCGCACCATCAAAAACATCGCGGCGAACCCTGCCAACAGAACGCCGCTCTCCAGCGAGACCGAAATCAGATGCAGCCGGCCGAACTCCGCCAGCAAAGGACTATCCGCACCCGTCGCCTGGATTGAACCCATTTGCACCCGCAGCACCGCCATCCGCCCGCTGACCGCGTACTGCGAAATCGTCGTTAGCGCGATCATCAGCACGACACAAATCGCAGCAGGGCTCACCAAGCCAGCCAAGCTACGCGTCCGAAGGAAACGCAGCAGTAAAAACGCGATGCCCAAGACGATGCCGCCAAGATGCATCCGCGTCAGCGAGAACCCGACGACAGCTCCGGCTTGGTCACGATTCGGCGCCAGCACCCGGAATGCCCCCGGCGCCACCACAAAGCTCAGAAACACATCGCTCCCGAGCCACAAACTCAATGCCAGGAATTCAATCGTACGAAGGATGGAGGTCATGATGTAAGCGGCCGCCAGCGGCCTAATCGCCACATTCCGCAGCCTTTACTCTACCGCAGCTCTATTCGTCCGCGGCTCTTATTCTCTGCGGCCCTTACTCTACCGCGCCGCTCAGCTTCCGCGAACCGGAGACGTACGTCACCGTGTTCGTCACCATATAAATCGGCGTGACGATCACCGAGATAATCCCCCACGGGCCGAGCAGCAGATTCTTCCCCATGTACTCCCAATATTTGCTGCGCATGCAGGTCTTGCACATGTTGCCTTCAATGCTTCTCGTCTGCCGCAGCACAACCATCCCGATATTGTGGTGAAACTTGACCAGGCTGGTCTGACGCATGCTCCCGCACACCTGGCACCGCCCTATTGCCCCTGCCGGGTTGCCGGCACCGGCTGCATTCATCGGATTTGCATTCACGGCTCCCACGGGTTCCTCCTCGAAGCTGGATAAGAATCGAACGAGCCCCCGGCGCCTCCGGCCGCCATCCGGTAATTGGATAGTCACTTATACGGCGGACGGGCGCATAATTCAATCAGCTTCCAAGCAAGTTCGGTTCCCAGTTAATCGATTGATGCAACCACCGATTGAGCACACGTTTTTCTACTTTTTGATTCGCCGCGGAGATTAGTGCCAGAATGAGGAGGTTCAGGATTATGGTGGGCGACAAAGGACTTGAACCTTTGACCTCTCCCGTGTGAGGGGAGCGCTCTAACCAACTGAGCTAGTCGCCCGGCCGGTACAGCCGCGACGCTCGGAAGCGTCATCTACCTATTTGTAGCAGGAAGGACCCGGGTTTTCAACAGATGCCGACGGCCACGTCCCAAATCGTCTCGCAGCTTCAGCGCTCCATCTCCCGCGCCATTTACGGCAAGGAAGAGGCCATTCAGCTAGCGCTCATCACGCTTCTCGCCCGCGGCCATCTGCTTATCGAAGACGTCCCTGGCGTCGGCAAAACCACTCTCGCGCAGGCCTTGGCAAAATCTTTTCATTGCACCTTCCAGCGCATTCAATTTACATCCGATCTTTTGCCCAGCGACGTTCTCGGCGTTAGCGTTTACAACCCCGAGTCCCGCGAGTTTGAGTTTCGCTCCGGCCCGATCTTTGCCAACGTCGTTCTCGCCGACGAAATCAATCGCACCACGCCGCGCACGCAGTCCGCTCTTCTGGAAGCGATGAACGAAGCGCAAGTCACGGTGGACGGCAAGACGCTCCAGTTGCCTCACCCTTTTCTCGTCATCGCCACGCAAAACCCCGTCGAGCACCACGGCACCTATCCGCTGCCTGAATCGCAGCTCGACCGCTTCCTGATGCGCATCAAGATGGGCTATCCATCGCACGAAACGGAACGCGAAATCCTGCGCAAACACATTCGCGACGACTCGCTCTCCGCTCTCGAGCCCGTCGCCAACGTCAGCGACGTTCTGGAAATGCAGGATGCTGTATCGCGCGTCAAAGTCGACGCCAGCCTGCATGATTACGCGCTCGAAATCGTCAATCGCACGCGCAAAACCGAGCAACTCGCTTTGGGCGTCAGCCCTCGCGGCACCTTGATGCTCCAGCGCGCCGCACAAGCCCGCGCTTTCCTGGATGGCCGCGATTATTGCCTGCCCGACGATTTCAAGCATCTGGCCGTCGCTGTTTTTTCGCACCGCGTGGTCGCCAGCGCCCGCCACGCTTCTCTGCAAAGAAAATCAGAGACGACGGAATCCGTCCTCAAGGAGATTGTCGACTCCGTTCGCGTACCCCTGTGAGTCTCTCTTCGTCAGTCGCGCAACTCTGGGCTAAAGCCGACCGTTCCGCTGTGCGCGCGTTTTTTCTCTCCGTCACTGCCCTGGCGTTCGCCTTGCTCCTCGCCATCTATTCCGGCACGGCGGCTGAACTGGGTCACCTTCCGCTCGCTATCGCTTCCGCGCTCGGCGCTCTGCTCGTGGCCGGATGGGTGGCCGTCACGCTTGTTCCGGTCCTCGCAAAACGCACGCCTCTTCGCTGGATTGGTTACAAGATGGAGTACCGCGTCACGCGCGAAGGCTGGATCTATATTCTGGGAATTTTCCTTGTGGCTGTCGCCGCGCTGAACACGGGTAACAACCTGCTCTTTCTGATTCTTGCCAGCCTCATCGCCATCATCTTGATGTCCGGCATTCTTTCTTCGGTCACGCTTTCGGGCGTCGAAATGCGTCTCCAGTTGCCGGAACACATTTTTGCAGGCCAGCCCGTCCGCTCCCTCGTCGAAGTGCACAACGAAAAATTAACGCTGCCTTCCTTTTCGCTGCGTGTCGAAGCGGTTCGCGGAAAAAACGCCGCGAATGCCGCCATGCTCGAAACGCCGGTTTATTTTCCGTACATTCCAAAGCACGACCGCGCGCTGCAGCACGTGCCGATGACTTTTCCTCGCCGCGGTATTTATTCCCAGGAAGCTTTTCGCATCGTTACCCGCTTTCCTTTTGGCTTTTTGCAGAAAGCGCGCCGCATCGACCTGAAATCCGAAGCTCTCGTCTATCCTTCGGTCGAACCCACGCGCGATTTTTTTGAAGTTCTTCCCGGCATGCAAGGCGCGCTCGAAAGCCTTGCCAAGGGCCGCGGCCAGGATTTGTACGCTCTCCGCGACTATCAGCCGCGCGACAGCTCGCGGCATGTGCACTGGAAAGCTTCCGCCCGCTTGGGTTCTCTGATGGTCCGCGAGTTCACTCGCGAAGATGACTGCCGCGTCGTATTGGTGCTCGATCCGCACATCTCGGCAGGACTTGCGGCGAAGCAAGCCGACGCCCGCTTCGAGCGCGCCGTCACCATGTGCGCCGCGCTGGCCTGGCATTTCTACGAACGCAACGCCATCCTGCAATTTCGTACTGCCGGCTTTGAAACGGCGCTGGTCGAAGCCGAAGACATTATTTTCGAAATCTTGAAGTATCTCGCCACCGCAAAGGCCCTCCCCGCGGACCCCAAGCACACGCTTCTCTCCGATCTGGCCGGCGCGCCGGAAATTTTCCGCGTCATCGTCACCAGCGAATCCCGCGGCACTATCCCGTCGAACATTTGGAACCAGTCCTGGGTCATCTTCCTCGAAGATCTGGCGCCCTGAACGGTTTTTCTTCGCTAGGAACGGGAGTCTTGCGCCGGCTGTGCGAGAATACGGCGTGATCATGCTCACCGGCCGCGACCTCGCCTCCTTCCGCAAACAATTGCTGGCTTGGTTTCGCCAATTTCAGCGGGATCTGCCGTGGCGCCGCACGAAAGATCCCTACCGCATCTGGATTTCCGAGATCATGCTGCAGCAGACGCGCGTCGCTGCCGTGATTCCGTATTACGAACGATTCCTGGCGCGGTTCCCGGATGTGCGGTCGCTTGCCGATGCGCCGCAAGAAGAAGTACTGCGGCTCTGGTCCGGGCTCGGTTATTACAGCCGCGCGCGCAATCTGCAAGAAGCCGCGCAGCAGATCGTGGCGTTACATGACGGAAAATTTCCCAGGGACGAGAAGGCGGCGCTCTTGCTCGCAGGAATCGGGCCTTACACTGGCGCGGCCATTCTGAGCATAGCGTTCGACGAAAAACTGGCGGTCTTGGATGGCAACGTGGCGCGAGTGCTTGCGCGGCTCGGTGCCATTCGCGGTGATTTGCGGGAGTCGCGGCGCTGGCAATCTCTTCAAAAAACAGCGAACGAGCTGCTCGATCCCAAAGCGCCCGGCGATTGGAATCAGGCCATGATGGAGCTTGGCGCCACAATTTGCATGCCGCGCGCGCCGCAATGCCTGCTGTGCCCTGTGGCGAAATTGTGCCGCGCGTGCCAGTCTGGCGATCCAGAATCTTTCCCAGAAAAACGCAAGAAGCGCGAGCCGGTACAAATCGTTCTCGCTGCGGCCGTGCTTCTTACACCTCGCGGCGAAACGCTGCTATTGCCTCCGCCTGGAAAAAAATCAGAAAACAAGCCCGCCGCGGACGATGTCGCGACACTCGTCTCGCGCATGTGGCATTTTCCGACCATAGCCGTTCGCAAGGACGCGCAAGCGGAACTGCAATCTTTTCTGTGTGAATTTCTTGCCGCCGAGCATGGCAAGGTTCTCCTAGAGCCGCTCGCCAGAGTCCGTCATGCGGTCACCTACCGCAGCGTAACGGTTCTGCCCTTTCGCGTGGCCGTCTCGAAAATGCCGCGCATCCATGGCGCAAAAAGCATCCGGCTTGAGGATTTCTCCTCGCTAGCAGTCTCGAATCTCACCCGCAAAATCGCCAGAGCCGCGCTCGCCGAAACCGAAGCGGCGGTCGAAAAAGAGCAAACGCTGCGTCTATAAGTAACGTTATCGTTTGGCGCTGCCGACTCCGCGGCGGGCCGCTCTGGTGCTAGGATGAAATGGTCCCCTATGGCCGCTTCCGCATCCGTCGCAAGTGTCCCAGCGCTGCCCGCCGAGCGTTTTTTTCGCACTTCCCTTTTTCTGCTGATGGCCACGGCCATCGCCACGCTGGTGAGCACCGGCAAACTCGATCTCGTGACGATGATCGTGGCGCCATCGGCGGTGCTCTACAAAGGAGTGCGCTGGTGGCGGCGTTGTCCGGCGGAGATTCCGCAGCGCATCGCCACCCGGCTGGTCGTTGCGTACTTGTTGATTTTTCCTTTCGACGTTCTCGTACTTTCGCGTTCGTTTGTCTCTGCTTCGTCGAATCCCGCGCTTTACTCCGCGCTGCTCGGCGCCGTCCATTTTCTGCTCTTCGTGATGCTCATCCGCTTATACAGCGCGACGACTGACCGCGACGCGCTCTTCCTGACAATGCTTTCTTTCGCGGCGATTCTCGCTTCTGCCGTTCTGACGATCGATACGACTTTCCTCGGCTTGTTTTTTCTGTTTCTTTTGTTTGGAGTCGCCACATTTGTCGGCCTCGAAATGCGTCGCGGCTCCAAAGGCGCGATCGCGCCAGAAATCGATGTGCAGCCACAGCAGGAGCGCCGCCTCGACCGCGCGCTGGTCCTCGCCGCGCTCAGCGTGGCTTTGGGAGCGATGATCATCGGCGGCGCGCTGTTCTTTTTCTTCCCGCGCTTTAGCGCCGGTTATCTTGGCCGCACCAGTCTACAGCCGACGCTAATGTCCGGCTTCAGCGACGATGTGGAACTTGGCCAAATCGGCGAGATCAAGAAAAATTCCGAAGTGGTGATGCGTGTACGCACGGGAAAGCCGATCGGCTATGGCAGCCTCCGCTGGCGCGGCATTGCACTTTCGACGTTTGACGGAAAGCGATGGTCTTCTCCCGAGCGAGAGTCGGTCACCATTCCGGCCGGCCTTAGCGGTTGGATCAACATTATGGATCGACCTCCCGAGCCCGATCCGACGGCGACCGTTTTGCGCTACACGATTCTCTTGCAACCTGTGGCGACGGACACGCTGTTCGCTCCAGCGAATGCGGTCTCGATTCGCGGAAATCTTTCCGGCGAAGGATCGAATCCGGAAGTGGGCGCGCGGCGTAGTTATGTGATTCGCGACGCCAGCGGTTCCCTTTCCAACCCGTTCCACAATTTCACTACCATACGTTATGAAGGATTTTCTCTATTGCCGGCAAGAAACGTGCCGCGACTGCGCGCCGCTTCGACGGAGTATCCCGAAGAGATTCGCGATACGTACTTGCAGTTGCCGCAGATCGATCCGCGGATACCGGCACTGGCAAAGGAAATCACGGCGCGGGCGCTAACGCCTTACGACAAAACCATCACGCTGGAAACTTATTTGCGTTCGCGCTTCACGTACACGCTCAACCTGACTGGAAAACCGGGCGACGATCCGCTGGCGCATTTTCTTTTCGAGACGCACGCGGGCCACTGCGAATATTTCGCGTCGGCGATGGCCATCATGCTGCGCACTCTGGGAATTCCCACGCGGGAAGTGAACGGCTTTTTGCCCGGCGAATATAACGACCTCGGCGAAGACTACATCGTGCGCGCGAGCGACGCGCACAGCTGGGTCGAAGTTTATTTCCCTGGTACGGGCTGGATGACGTTTGATCCCACGCCGCCGGGCGCCGAATCCGCAGGAGGATTTTTCTCGCGCCTCGGCCAGTACATGGACTGGTTCGAGCTTTCCTGGAACGAATGGGTGATCAACTACGATTTCATTCACCAAATTTTGCTGGCGCAGACCATGCAGCGCAACACGCGCACGTGGACGGAGATCGCGCGCTCCTGGTTTATCAACCAGGAGGCAAAAGGACGCAGGATGATGCGTTCGTGGAATTTCGGGCTGCGCCTGCTGATTCCGCTTGCCGTTGCGCTGTTTTTGTTGGCGCTGCGCTTCGATCTGGTGGTCGCTTTCGCGCGGCGAATGTGGCTGTCGTGGCAATTGCGTTCGCCGGAGGCGGCTCGCTCGAACCCTCAGCTTGCTTCGCGGCTCTATGCCGAGCTTTTGTACATGCTCGAGCGGCGCGGTTTCCGGCGCCAGCCTACGCAGACGCCGTTTGAGTTTGCCGCAGCCGTTTCGCAGCCGCGCCTCGCGCCTGCCGTCCAGGAATTCACGCAGTACTACACGCAAGCACGCTATGGCGGCGTACCTTGCGACACGATTCGCCTACGCGCTCTGCTCGACCAGATCCGTTCGTCCTTCGCTTCGCGCTGAAATCGCGGAAGTGTCCTAATGGGGGTTCAGCGGTCTGACAACTGGATAGGGTTCCCGTCCGGGTCTTTGCCGTCGCAGAGGCAGAACACCTCCCCTTGCCGGACTTTGCCAAAACTTGCGCCGCGCGCCACGAGCGTTTCCCGCAGAGGCAGCGACGTCCTTGGCATAAAAAACGATCTTCGGACCCTTTCGGCCCGGCGAAGATGGTCCGGAATGAAGCGCGATTCGCGCGCTGCCCGCGGCAAACTCTCGCCAACCCTTCTCCTCCGTGACCTGGTCAAGGCCAAGCACTTCCCCGTAAAATTTGCTCATCGCATCCATTTGAGCAGTAAAGAGGATCACGCGCGCCAATTTCATTGAGGGTTCTCCGCTTTCGATGTTGTTCCATCCGCTCCGCCAGCGTTCTCAGCCTATCAGAAACGTTTACCGTCATAGCAGGGCGAACGCGTAAGGATTGGCTGAGCCCTCAGCGTTTGGTCACCGAACGCGGGCGCGTGTTACAATTGAGAATTGCGCAAAGGCGCTAATTTACTGCCTATGACTAAGGTCGGATTCGTGAGCCTGGGATGCCCGAAGAACCTCGTGGACAGCGAGGTGATGATGGGTATTCTTGCGCGTGAAGGGTATGAATTGACGCCGCGCGCAGATGAGGCGGAGATTCTTGTCGTCAATACGTGCAGCTTCATCGAATCGGCCCAAAAAGAGTCGGTTGACGCGATTCTGGAGATGGCGGAACACAAGAAATTTGGCGCGGCGCGCAAGCTGATTGTTGCTGGATGCCTGGTGGAGCGATTTCGCGACCAGATTCTGGAGCAGGTTCCCGAAGTGGACGCGGTGGTGGGAACGGGCGAAGTGGAACGGATTCTCGAAGCGGTTGACGGCGATTTGCGTGTGTTACCCGCTGCGCCGCCGGCGTTTCTCTATCACGACTTGACGCCGCGCGTCATTACGACGCCGCGCCACGCCGCGTATATCAAGATTGCGGAAGGCTGCGATCATCCCTGCACATTTTGCATCATTCCGCAATTGCGCGGAGCGTTCCGCAGCCGGCGTTTTGAATCTGTGGTGCGGGAAGCGGAAAATCTCTTGGCGGCCGGCGCGCGCGAAATCACTTTGATCGGGCAGGACACGACTTCGTACGGCGAAGATCTGGGCCTGCGCGATGGGCTAGCGCAGTTGCTCGAACGGCTCGCGCAAGTGGAAGACCTGACGTGGGTGCGCTTCCTCTACGCGTATCCGAATCGTGTGACGCAGAAGTTGCTGGATACGCTTGCGGCGCATCCGCGGCTCGCCAAGTACATGGACATGCCGCTGCAGCACGCGAGTCGCAACGTCCTGGCGCGCATGAAGCGAGGCTCGCACGGCGACGCATTCCTGAAACTGCTCGAGCGTATTCGCGCGACAATTCCCGGCGTTTCGCTGCGGACTTCGTTTATCGCGGGCTTTCCCCGGCGAAACGGAAAAGGATTTCGAGGAACTTTGCGATTTTGTGCGCGCGGCAAATCTGGATTGGATGGGCGTTTTCGAGTATTCGGATGTGGACAACGCGAAAAGCTACGGGCTCGACGAGAAAGTCGATCCAGAAACGATTACCGATCGCCGAAACCGGTTGATGGCCATTCAGAAGAAAATTTCGCGCGAGAAGCTGCGCGCCTGGAAGGGCCGGACGGCGACGGCGCTGGTCGAAGGACCGTCGAAAGATAATCCGTTAGTGTGGGAAGCACGGCTCGAAGGCATGGCGCCGGACATCGACGGCAAGCTTTATTTGACCGACATTGAATTGCCAAGCGGCGAGGTCGCTGAGACAGGCGACGTGGCGCGCGTGGAAATTCTCAAAGCCGATGTGTATGACTTGATCGGCCGAGTGGTGGAGATTCTGCCGCGGCGCTCGGCTCGCGGCGTCGCTGAGACAGCCGGCGTGCCTCCATCAGAGAAACTTCATCGCATTTCTACGGGCGCTCCGCTTCGCGTCCTCGGCTGAGCTATACTCACTCTTCAGGATGTCTGCTCTGTGATCTCTGTGCACTCGGTGTAAAACCCCTTTTTTACACAGAGTGCACGGAGGACCAGAGAGCACAGAGAAGAAATAATCCGGCTTCGTGATTTGGCGAGAGGCGAATCACGCGCTGTCAAGGATTGATTCCGATGAAACATCGCTGCCCCATTTGCAAGACGCCGACCGATTCCGATCTCAACGCGGAGTTCCCCTTTTGCAGCGAGCGCTGCCGAGACCGCGACCTTGGCAACTGGGCCACTGAGAAGTACGTCGTATCCGAACCGGTGTTTGACATGAGCGAGCTTGAGGCTGGTGACGAAGCAAGCGGCACGAAGACCGCCGATGAAGACGAAGACTTTGAGGGATTCCGCAAGCCCGATGACACCATCCACTGAAACTCCCGGCAGCGCGACGGCTCCTCAGAAGAAACCGCGCCTGGCTCTCGCGATTGCGACGGCGCTTGGCGTCGGCTACATTCCCAAGGCTCCGGGCACGTTCGGCTCCCTTGTGGGAATCATCGTGGCGATCCTTACGCACCCGGTGTGTTTGTTTGTTCTGCTTAATCCACGATTAATCACCACGATCGGGGGTCATACGCTCTTCTCCGGCATGGGAATTGATCTGCCGCCACTCTATGAGCGGTGGGCTTTCGTCATCCTGCTGGTGCCCTCCATGTTCTTTTTTCTTTGCGTCAGCGCGATTGGCGTCTGGAGCAGTTCCCGTGTCGCAGCTTACGCGGGCAAATCGGACCCTCAATACGTCGTAATCGATGAAGTAGCCGGAATGTTCCTGACGCTGGTGCTGGGAATCGCGCCGCTAGGCCCTCCGACTCATCTGCTGCCAACTGAGAACGCATCGCTCTTCGCGCTGTACTCGGGTTTGAGCCTGCTGAATTGGAAATACCTGCTGCTGGGATTCCTGCTTTTCCGGTTGTTCGACATCTGGAAACCTTTTCCGGTGCGCCAACTCGAAAAACTTCCGCGCGGCTGGGGCATCATGGCGGATGACTGGATGGCAGGCATCTACGCTGCTATCCTGTTGCGAGTAGCGTTACACTTTGGGTTGCTTGGCTGGGTATGAAATTCGGCTTCGGGTCTTCGGCAGATAAGAACGGGATTCCCCGCATTGACAGAGTCGCGCCTGCTGCCGCCATTCCCGGCGGTGAAATCGTCATTCACGGCAGCGGATTTGTTTCGCGAGCGCACCCGCGGCCAGTCGTGCGCTTTGGCGAAGTGGAAGCCGGATTGTCCCTGGCGAGCGAACAGCGCCTGATTGCGCGCGTTCCAGAAGGCGCGAGCGGCGGCATCGTTCGCGTGGCGAGCGCCGCAAACGAAAGCCAGCCACATCCCGTATCGATTGGCGTTCAAATCGCGGACAATTTGCATCCCATCGCAAATCCAGCGGTCGATTCGTATGGGAATACGTACGTCACTTTTTCGGGGAATCGCGGGCAGCGCGTGCCCGTTTCGCTTTACAAAATCACGGCGAATTACAGCGTAAAACCATTTGTTACTTCGCTGGTAAATCCCAGCGGCCTGGCGCTGGACCGCGCCGGAAATCTTTTCGTCTCTTGCCGCAACGACGGCACGATTCACCGGATTACTCCCGAGGGCCGAGCCGAGCAGTGGATCGAAGGAATGGGCGTCGCCACGGGCATTGCGTTCGATCGCGCCGAGAATCTTTACGTGGGCGACCGCAGCGGGACAATTTTCAAAATCAGCGCGAGCCGCGAAATTTTTGTGTTTGCAACCATTGAGCCGTCGCTCGCCGCGTATCACCTTGCGTTTCATCCCAATGGCGATTTGTACGTGACCGGGCCGACGACCTCCAGTTACGACCGCGTCTACCGCATCACGCAGGGCGGCGAGGTGAGCACGTTCTTTCGCGGGTTGGGACGTCCGCAGGGCCTCGCGTTTGATCGCGACAGCAATCTCTACGTTGCGGCTTCGTACGGCGGACGCCGCGGCATCATTCGCATCACTCCGCAAGCGCATGCGGAAGTCGTTCTCAGCGGCTCTGGATTGGTTGGCATGGCGCTGCAGCCATCGGGCCGCGCGATACTCGCCACGACCGGGGCACTCTTCACGCTCGACTGGGACGTCCGCGGATTGCCACTTCTCGGATAATTGACACGATGAAAGCGGAAATCATTGCGGTTGGTTCGGAGCTGCTGACGCCGGACCGGTTGGATACCAACTCGCTCTTCCTTACGGAGGAGTTGAACAAAATTGGCATCGAGGTGGTGCGAAAGACAGTTGTGGGCGACAACCGCGATTTGCTGAGCGAAGCGTTTCGTGACGCGCTGAATCGCGTTCCATTGATCATTGCGTCGGGCGGGCTTGGGCCTACCGAGGACGACCTCACGCGCGAAACGGTTGCTGACCTCCTGGGACGCAAACTGCGGCGCAACGACGAAATCCTTCGCTACATCGAGGGGCGCTTCCGAGCGTTGAACCGCGAAATGCCTGAAGTCAACGTACGGCAGGCGATGGTTCCTGAAGGGGCGGAAATTCTGGAGAATCCGCGTGGTACGGCGCCGGGCTTGTGGCTGGAGGACAACGAGCGATTCATCGCCCTGCTGCCTGGGCCTCCGCGCGAGCTTAAGCCGCTGTTCCACGAACAGGTTCTGCCTCGGCTGGAGCGTCGTGTTTCCGGCGTGCGCATGTTTCATCGCGAAATTCGCGTCACGGGCCTGGGCGAATCGCACGTCGAGCAGCGCATCCGGGATATCTACAAGCGCTTTTCCGAGGTGAACACAACCATCCTCGCCGCGCCTGGTGAAACGCAAGTTCATCTGCGCATATGGACCGACGATGCGGAGCATGCCAAGAAAACGCTGGACGAACTCGTGAAGGGATTTGAAATTGCTCTGACGGACCGCATTTTCAGCTACGATGGATCTCCGCTCGAAGAAATCATTGCCGAACAACTGACACTGCACAACGCCACGATTTCCGCGGCGGAAAGCTGCACGGGCGGCCTGCTGGCGCAGCGGCTGACCAGCATCGCGGGCAGTTCTTCCTATTTTCTTGGCGGAGTGGTCTGCTACAGCAACGAACTCAAGACGACCTGGGCCGGCGTGCCCGCGGAACTGATTCAAGCAAAAGGCGCGGTCAGCGCGGAAGTCGCTGTTGCGCTCGCCGATGGAATTCGCCGCCGCGTGGGCAGCACGTTTGGGGTCGGCATCACCGGAATCGCGGGGCCGGGCGGCGGCTCGGAAGAAAAGCCTGTCGGAACAGTGCACATCGCGCTGGCGCATGCTGGCGGGGTGAAAGAGCGCGGCAGTGCGCTTCCCCGGCGACCGCGAGTCCATCCGCTTTCAAGCTTCGCAAGTGGCGCTCGACATGGTTCGCATCCACTTTCTCTACAACGGCAAGCAGCCCGGCAACCGAGCCTGACGTGCGCCTCTTCGTCGCGCTGGAGATTCCCTCGGCCGTGCGAGACAATCTCGCGGCGTTTATCAAAGACATGAGCCTTCCCTCCGAGCAATTCGAGCAGAGATGGGCCCGCTAGGTGCGGACGGAGAATCTCCATGTGACGCTGAAATTTATCGGCGAAGTGGCCGACGCCAAACTCGATGGCATCCGCGCGGCGCTCGGGACAGTTCGTGGTGACGGGCCAATCCAGATGCAGATACGCGGAATGGGATTTTTCCCCGATGAGGAACGCACCACTGTCCTCTGGACGGGGCTGGACGCTGCAGAAAATCTCGCATCACTCGCAAGCGCGATCGACGTGGCGATGGCCACTCAGGACATACGAAGAGAAAACCGCGCCTTCCTCCCGCACTTGACGCTAGCCAGGTTCGCACCTCCCGGCATTCAGAAAGGCCTGCTTGCCGAGATTAACAGGAATCGCGAGCGCGAATTCGGTTCGTTTCAGGCGAGCGAATTTCACCTCATCGAAAGCAAGCTAAAGCCGTCGGGAGCCGAGTACACTTCTCTCGCTTCTTTTCCTCTCAGATAGGAGACCTAAAGCCAGATGGCAGGGTTGAACGCGACACTTATCTCGATTCCCGTAGCCGCGTATCTTCTCGGCTCGATCCCTTTCGGACTAGTGCTGGGCAAACTATTTGGCGCGAGCGACGTGCGCAAAGCCGGGAGTGGCAACATCGGCGCGACAAACGTGGCACGCGTCGCCGGACCGATTGCGGGAGTGCTTACGCTTCTTCTGGACGCTGGGAAAGGCGCGCTTGCCGTTTTTCTCGCCGCGCGGCTCTCGGAACAAAGCTCGACTTGGATGATGATCGCCGGCCTGTGTGCCCTCGTGGGCCATTGTTTCCCTATCTGGCTGGGATTTCGCGGGGGCAAAGGAGTCGCCACGGCAGCGGGCGTCTTCCTGATGCTCAGCCCGCTCTCATTTCTTGGAGCCGCCATTCTATTTTTCCTTGTAGTTCTTTACTGGCGATTTGTTTCGCTCGGATCGATCTCGGCGGCGGCGGCGATGCCCTTGTTGATCTATTTTTTCTGGGCGCCGCATCATGCGCCGCCGTATGCGGTTACGTTCGGCTCGCTGGCTGCGGCGCTGCTGATTGTCTATAAGCACGACGCGAACATTCAGCGAATGGTCCAGGGCGACGAACCAAAATTTTCCTTCAGCAAAAAACAGGACGCGCCGTGAAGCGCATCGCGATACTTGGCGGGGGAAGCTGGGGCACGGCGCTGGCCATCGTCCTCGCGCGCGCACCTAAAGCTCACAAGATTACTTTGTGGGTCCGAGACGCCGCGCTAGCCGAATCTATCCGGCGCGACCGCGAAAATAGCCTCTATCTCCCAGGGCACAAAATCTCGGAAACCACGCAAGTTACTCACGACCCGGCTTTCGCCGTGCGAGACGCCGATGTGGTGATCGGAGCGATCCCTTCGGCGTATGCGCGCGGAGTATACCGGCGCATCCTGCCGCACTTGGTGCGCGGTGCAGCCATCCTGAGCGCCACGAAGGGTCTTGAGCCCGCCACTCACGCGCGCATGAGCGAAGTCATTGCTCAAGTCTCGGGAGAGGTATCGCCGGTTAATTCTCCACGCATCGCAGTCCTCTCGGGACCTTCTTTCGCCGCGGAAGCCGCAGCCGGCCAGCCCACGGCGGTCGTGCTCGCCTCGGACGACCCTGCTCTCGCCAGCGAGCTTCAGGAGGAGTTCGCCGCGCCGAATTTTCGTCTGTACACCAACGACGACATCCTTGGCGTTGAACTCGCCGGCGCCATGAAAAACGTTATCGCCATTGCCGCTGGCGCCTGCCAAGGGCTGGGCCTCGGCTCCAATCCGATGGCCGCGCTCGTCACCCGGGGACTCGCCGAAATGACCCGCCTTGCTGTCGCTCTGGGAGCGCACCAAGAGACGCTCAGCGGCCTCGCTGGCCTTGGCGACCTCGTCTTGACCTGTACGGGCGCGCTGAGTCGTAATCGGCACGTCGGTATCGAACTCGGCAAAGGCCGGTCGCTTGCCAAGATCCTGGAAGGCATGAAAATGGTGGCCGAAGGTGTAGGCACCGCGGGGGCGCTCCTGGCGCTTGCCCGCGAAGCCGGCGTGGAACTCCCTATAACTGAACAAGTTAGCGCCATCCTGAACGACGGCAAGTCTCCCCAAGAGGCCATCCGCAGCATCATGGAGCGGCCATTGAAACGGGAATAGCGATTCGCGACGCGGCTCGATGAAGTGATCGCCTGGAACGCCGAGGCGCGACAGCAAGCTCCCGCCACTAGTACCAAGGTTCCAGTTGCACATGCGCCACGCGCGGCTATTCGCAGGCCCTTTTGCTCCTGCGAATCCCCTAAAATTGAGAGTTGAGATGCCCGGACCCGGTCCATCGACGTGGCAACGCCTGCGCAAAGGACGCGTGCGCATTTTGTGGCTCGTTCTGGGTGCGCTGCTCCTCGTCAGCGCTCTCCCCATCGGGCTCTACCACCGCCAGGTGCTCCAGCTTAGCCAGGACAAGCTCGGCGACAATGAGCGAGTGCAGCAATCCGATCTGACGCGGTCTCTGGCCCAGGAAATTCAGCTCTTCGAGTTCAATCAAACGCAACAGCTTTATAGCGAGCGGCAAATTCTAACCTTGACGGGACTCATCGACAATGTCGAAGACCCCGCTGCCGAACCCAAGGTTACGCGGCTGCTCGAGGACTTTGTCGACAGTAACCGAGACACGTTTCTGTATCTGACCGCGGTCGATAAAAACGGCAAGGGCACCAGCGCTTCGCAAGGCAATTTCCGCGCGGAGCAGGATCCCTTCGTGGCCAAGGCTTTGCTGCGTGCGTTTCAGAATTGCATGCAATCGGACCAGTTGCACATCGTCAAGTTTCGCAGCGAGCCTCTTGCTCTTGCACCGAACAACCAACCTGCTTTTGTGCTTGCCGTGCCGCTCAAGGATTTGCCTGGCAATTTTACGGGCATGCTCGCAGCGGTCGTTTCTCTCGAACCGATTTCTCACCGCCTGAGGGACGCCAGCGTGCGCGGCCGCAAAGTGTACGTCGTGGATCACTCCGGACGCGTGGTCGCGCACCCCGACACCAAGAATTTCGTGCCCGGCGCCGAAGCCAGCGGAAAATTAGTCGAACAGATTCGAGCCCTGCCGCAGGAACTCCGCAATACGGAAACGATCCGCTTCACGGAAAAGGGCTCCAAGCATCCTGTCGAGATGATCGGCACCTACAGCACTTTCCCCGAGGTCAACTGGGCCGTTGTTGCCGAGCGCAGTCTGGATGACGCGCGCGCCGACGCTGGCGTCACGGAATTAAACCGCCAGGCTCTCGCTTTCGTTACGGTCGTCGTGCTCGTGGCCATTCTCTTCGGTTACTTTTTTGCTGTCGGCATCAGCGGGCCGATCCGTGGCCTGGCCGCTTCCACGCGCGCCATCAGCCGAGGTGAATTCCACCAACGCTCGCCCGTGCGCGGCGCTTCGGAAATCAGCGAGCTGGCCGAAAACTTCAACAAAATGGCCAGCGACATCGAGGAGTACATCGAGAAGCTGAAGGAAGCTGCGGAAGAAAATCGCGAGCTCTTTATCGGCTCGATTCGCATGCTCGCCGCGGCCATCGACGAAAAGGATCCGTACACGCGCGGTCACTCCGGGCGCGTGGCGAAATATTCGACGCTCATTGGACGTGAGCTTGGGCTTTCGCCCGAAGATCTGGACAAGCTGCGCGTCGCTGCCTTGCTGCACGACGTCGGGAAGATCGGCGTCGAGGACCGCGTCCTGAAAAAGCCTGGCGCATTGACGCCTGAAGAATTCGACTTGATGAAGCAGCACACCGTGAAAGGCGCGAACATCATGCGCCCCGTTTCGCAGCTGAAAGAGATGCTCCCCGGCATCGAGTTGCACCACGAACATATCGACGGGCGCGGCTACCCTTACGGCCTGCAGGGCCAGCAGATTCCCTTGATGGCGCGCATCATCGGCGTTGCAGACACGCTGGACGCCATGACCACCAATCGCCCGTATCAATCCGCTATGGACATCGAGTTCGCGCTAAACCGCATCAAGTCGCTCACTGGCTCGAAGTTCGACGCGGTCGTCGTCAACGCCCTCGAATCCTCGATCAATTCCGGCAAGCTCCGCCTCAGCGCCGTCGAAGTGACGGTCTAATCCAGGCCTTCTGCTACAATTTCATTTAGCGCTTTTGAAAGAGCGCTCAACCGCATGATTTCGCTATTTGGAAAACCGGAAAAAGTCGAGCCGTCGCTGCTCGAACGGCTGAAGGCCTCGGTCAGCAAGACGAAGGCGGCGTTGTCCGAGACGGTCGACAATCTTTTTCTCGGCGAGCGCAAGATTGATCCTGCGCTTTTGAAGCAATTGGAAACGGCGCTGCTCTCCGCTGATCTTGGCGTCAAGCCGACGCGTGAAATCCTTGATGCGGTGCGCGAGAAGCTGGATCGCAATGCGCTCTCCGACGCCAGCCAGCTCAAGCGCGAGATAAAGTCGCACATCGTTCGTATTCTGACCATGAACGACGGCAGCGCGACGGGCGGTGCGGCTGCGGCACCTGCCAAGAATCAGGCAAGCTCAACCAACGGAGCCGGCCCGCGCGTGATCTTTATTGTTGGGGTGAACGGTGCGGGAAAAACGACCAGCATCGGTAAGCTCGCGAATCGCCTGCGCCAGGAAGGCCTCAGCGTCGTGCTTTGTGCCGCCGACACGTTCCGCGCCGCTGCTGTCGAGCAACTTGAAATCTGGGCCAAGCGCAACTGCATCGACGTGATCAAGCAGAAATCCGGCGCTGATCCCGCCGCTGTCGTTTACGATGCCATGGCCGCTGCCAAAGCGCGCGCTGCGGACGTCGTCATCGTGGATACCGCCGGCCGCCTGCACACCAAATCCAATCTAATGGCCGAGCTGGAAAAAATGAAGCGCACCGCAGCGAAAGTCATTCCCGGCGCGCCGCACGATGTTCTGCTTGTCCTCGATGCGACCACCGGGCAGAACGGTCTCGCGCAAGCGCGCGAATTCACTTCCGCGGTGACCGTCACCGGCATCATTCTCACCAAACTTGACGGCACGGCCAAAGGCGGCATCGTCGTCGCCATCGCTCGCGAACTCGGCCTGCCCATTCGTTTTGTCGGTACCGGCGAGCAGATCAACGACATGGTGCCCTTCGACGCGGAAACCTACGCGAACTCTCTTTTCGATTAAGCCAGCAACCGACGCATGGACGCTCACGCCACTCGCTTCATGGAACACGCGCTGGAATTGGCCCGCAAAGGCGCCGGCCTCGCGAGCCCCAATCCTATGGTCGGCTGCATCCTCGTCCGCGAGGGCCAAGTGGTGGGCCAGGGATTTCACCTCTACGAATGGCGAGATCACGCGGAAATCGTCGCGCTGAAATCCGCAGGCGAAAAAGCGCGCGGCTCGACGATGTACGTCACGCTGGAGCCCTGCAATCACACTGGCCGCACGGGACCTTGCACGGAAGCCATTATTGCCGCGGGCGTTCAACGTGTCGTTGCCGCAATGGAAGACCCTAATCCCGTCAACTCCGGCCGCGGCTTCGATCGGTTGCGCACCGCGGGAATTGAAGTCTTCACTGGAGCCGGCGAAGAAGAAGCTCGCAATCTAAACGAAGCGTTCGCGCACTGGATTCGCACAAAACAACCATTCGTCACCTTAAAGTCCGCGCTTACGCTCGACGGCCAACTTGCTTTGCCAGGCAGGCGCGGAAAGTCTAGCAAGCAGCCTCGCACCTCGAAGCGAACAAACTGGATCAGTTCGGAAGAATCGCGCGCTGAAGTTCATCGCATGCGCCACGCTTCGGACGCCCTTCTCACCGGCATTGGCACCGTCCTCAGCGACGACCCGTTCCTGACGGATCGCAGCGGCTGGCCACGAAGACGGCGCCTACTGCGTGTGGTTCTGGACAGCAAACTTTCTCTGCCGCTGAAATCGCGCCTCGTCCGCACGGCCGACGACGACTTGCTCGTTTTCACAAACGAACGCGCAGATTCGCGGAAAGCACGAGCGCTTCAAAAAGCTGGCGTGGAAGTCGTCAGCGGAAGTTCGCGCACGGGTCGTATCCATTTGAAGACCGTTCTCGCCGAGCTTGGCCGACGCAAAATCCTCAGCGCCCTTCTCGAAGCCGGCCCGACACTCAACGGCGCCGCCCTCACGGCAGGAATTGTGCACAAATTGTTTCTCTTTTACGCGCCCAAAATCTCCGGCGAAGCACGCGTGCCCTTTGCCATCGCTCCAAATCTCAAGCTCCCGTCGCTTCAAAAACTTCGCACGCAAGCCTTTGGTCCTGACATCGCCCTGGAGGCGTATTTGCCACACGCCAACAGCAAATAGCAGCGACCTCGGATGACCTCGATTGTGGGGGCGCAGCATGTAGCGCCCCTACTCCGCAAGATCGTCACAATCGAGCGGCCAAGCCTGACGATCATCCCATGACGCGCAACACTGCCGCCCCTTCGATCGCATCGTTCTTCAAGGCATTCAGTG
The DNA here is from genome assembly GCA_963718785.1 of uncultured Acidobacteriota bacterium. Lineage (GTDB taxonomy): Bacteria > Acidobacteriota > Terriglobia > Acidiferrales > UBA7541 > Acidiferrum. Next base: position 1,316,728 of record CAVQZW010000003.1, read on the forward strand.
CGCGATTGGCTTCACTCAGCGGATAGACTTGCGTGTGCATGCGAATCGGAATCTCCGCCGCGATGCGCAGAAAATCTTCGCCATCCTGCCGCGTATTGTTCGCCACGCTGCGAATCATTCGTTCCTGATAAAGCAAGTCGTAACTAAACGACGGAATCGGGCTCATGTGAATTCCGCCGAGCACGAGGACTCCGCCTTTGCGCAACGCCGCGAGCGCCGCGGGAACAATCTCGCCCGCCGGCGCAAACACGATCGCGGCGTCGAGCTTTTCCGGCGGCGCATCGAGTGTTCCGCCCGCCCATGCAGCGCCAAGCTCCAGGGCCAACTTCTGGTGACGCGCGTCGCGCGTCGAGGCGTACACGGTCACGTTCCAATACCGCGCCACCTGGACCGCGACATGAGCCGCCGCGCCAAATCCGTAAAATCCCAGGCGTCCGCCAGGTTTGATCCCCGATAGCCGCAAGCATCGAAATCCGATAATTCCCGCGCAGAGCAAGGGTGCAGCCTGCTCGTCGGGAAATCCCTCGGGAATCGCGTAAACAAAATCCTCCGGCGCGACCACGTATTCCGCGTAGCCACCATCGATGCTATAGCCGGTGAACGTCGGATGGTCACAGAGATTTTCCTCGCCGCGCCGGCAATACTCGCAAACTCCATCCGTGTGGTGAAGCCACGCAACGCCAACTCGCGCGCCGACCGCGTAACGGCTCGCCCCGGCTCCCTGTTTCTCGACGACGCCGACAACTTGATGTCCCGGTATGACCGGAGACTTCCGCGGCGCCAATTCCCCCTCGATCACATGCAAATCCGTGCGGCATACGCCGCAAACGTGCACTCGAATCAGCACCTCGCCCTCAGCGGGGTTCGGCACCGGCACGTCCGTGAAGAGGAGCGGATTCGTTTCAATCCGCGCGGGAGCGTTGAGCAAACAGGCCTTCATGGCAGGACCTCAATGCTTTAGGGTTTTTGCGTTCCGCTTTAGTCTAGTGCTTTCTGACTCCGCCACGAAATGCTGTAAACTCAAATGGAGAAACGCAAGCGGGGTGCACGTTTAGGAAAACGAGCTAACTTTGTTCACCGGTATCATCGAACACATCGGCACTCTAGAAGCCCTCGACCTGAAGTCTGGCGGCGGACGCGTTACGATTCACGCGCCTAGCCTGGCATCGACGCTAACGGTCTCCAACAGCGTCGCGGTCAACGGCTGCTGCCTCACGGTCGTCGCCACTGGGAAAGAGAGCTTTTCCGCCGATCTCTCCGGCGAAACCATTCAAAAAACTTCGTTCGGCTCAAAAAGTGGCGCGCTGATAAAAGGTTCGCAGGTCAATCTAGAGCAGCCGCTAACCGCCGGAAAAGAACTTGGCGGCCACTTCGTTCTTGGACACGTCGATGGCACCGGCCGCGTGGCGCACCTCGATCGGGAAAGTCCCAGAAGCGACAACTGGTGGTTTGGCGTGGAGGTGCCTGAAGACTTCGCGCGATACATCGTACCGAAAGGGTCCATTACCATCGATGGCATCAGCCTGACCGTCGCGCGCTGGAATAAAAACACGCGCGTCGCGGAAGTCGCCATAATCCCCTACACCTACAAGCATACGAACATCCGCAGCCGCAGGACTGGCGACGCGGTGAATCTCGAGGGCGACGTTCTCGGCAAATACGTCGAGCGCTATCTCGAAGCGCGAAATTCCGCACCTACGTCTGCCCTAACCATGTCCCGCCTAATCGAAGAAGGCTTTTGACGATCTCGGAGAGACGCATGCCAGCGATGACAGGAATCGTCGAGACGGCGATCTATGTGGAAGATATCGAACGCGCATCAGCATTTTATGAAATGGTTCTCGGGTTGCAACGAATTGCGGGTGATGATCGGTTTCGCGCCTATAGCGTCGCCGGCCGCGATGTGCTGCTACTCTTTAAACGAGGCTCTACCGCGCAACCACTTGCTACTCCGTATGGCGTGATCCCGCCACACGACGGCACAGGGCAAAATCACTTTGCTTTCGCCGTTTCAACCGATGAGCTGGCCGCTTGGGAGAAACATCTCGCCGAGCATCTCATTCCCGTCGAAGGGCGAGTACAATGGCCGCGCGGCGGCACAAGTATTTATTTCCGCGATCCAGACAACAATCTCGTTGAGTTTGCCACGCCAGGAATGTGGCCGATTTATTGATTCGCTGATTCTTCCCGATTCAATCTTGTGACTCTCTTGCTTTTGCACGCGCGCCGCGCCAATAAAGCACCAGTCCAATCAAAATCGTAGCAACCGTCCCGCCCACAAGCTTCATCTCAAACCCAAGTTTGTTCGCCGAATCGCCTGGCGGAACCAGCGAAACGAAAATGCCGATGAGCACAATCAGAAATCCCGTGCCGGAAATGGCCCACACTCCCAATTTTCCGCCGGGGATGAGGATCGCTTCCGGATTTTCCGACCGGTCCTTGCGCGAATACAGCCGGATCGCCGCCGCAAACATGTAGAGGAACGGAATGAAGTAAAGAATGATCGTGGCATCTACAAGAAACTGGTACGCGCCGCGTGTGGTCTCGTTGATCTGGCTTCCCAGTAGAATCGCGCACGACAAAATCGCCTGCACCAGAATTGCAATGTAGGGCGTCTTCCATCGTGGATGAATTTTACCGAACGCTTGTGGCAGGTACCGGTCAATCCCAACGACAAACGGGACTCGCGCGACTCCAGCAACGGTGCTGCCGACGCCGCCCGCATTTCCGACGGTAACGACGATCGCCGCTACGATTCCCAAAAACCCGATGCGCAGCGCAATCGAGCCCACGGTGATGGCGTGAAACACGCCGCTGGTCGCCGAAACTTCTCCCGCCTGCACGAGTACCAAAACTGCCATCGTCGCCAGGATGTACATCGCGGCAATCAGCACGGCCGCGGCGTACAGCGCGCGCGGCAATGTGCGCCGCGGGTTGCGAACTTCCTGGCTCATGGCAGAGACCAACTCGAGTCCGCTGAACGCGAACGCAATCTGCGACCAAAAGTTTACGGTGTCCCAATTCCAGGTCGGCAAAATGTTCTGCCGAGTGAAATGCGTCACCGCGCCATGCCTCATCGCGATAATCGCGGCCACCACGACGAGTGTCATCAACGGCAGATATGTCGCCACCCCGCCCGCATTCTGTAGCCACTTGCCGATGTTCAAGCCGATGATGTTCAACCCGACCGCCACGGCAAGCAATCCCAGGGAAACCCAAAGCAAAAAGGTGCGGTCCTGCGAAAGAGCTGCGCCGTTTTCACCAACGATGTACGCGCTCATCGCCGCGCTGGCCAGCAATAATCCTGGAAAATAAAAAACGGTGTAGGCCCAATAGTTCCAGCCGGCTACAAACCCATGAAAATCGCCGAACGCTTCCTTCGTCCAAACGTACAGTCCGCCTTCTTCGGGAAAGCGAGACGATAGTTCGTTGATCACCATCGCGGACGGGATGAAAAACAATACCGCTGCAATCACCCACAAACTGATGGAAGACGTTCCATTGTGCGCGGCGGCAGCAACCCAACGTGGTCCCAGCACTGTGGCGATGTTGAACAATAAGACGTCCCAAAATCCCATGGCCTTGGGCATCTGCTGGATCGGATTCGATTGCGAATTGCTATTCTGGGTCACGCCCACGTCCCCTTGCGTTTCACTTCCACTCTCGCCGCCTTACGCGTACAAACCCTTATAGTATTTGTACCAATCACTTTGGAAAATCTCGCGCGGGTCATATTGCTTCTTTAAATTAAGAAACTCCGAAAATTGTGGATACGCCGAAGCCAATTCATCCCGTGTAGCGAAGCGGTTGTAGGTGAGATAAAAACTCCCGCCCCGTTTGTTGGCCGCGCGAATGATTTGCCGGCAGACCTCGCCTGTTTTCTTTAGAGCTTGTGTTTCTTCGGAAGTATGCATAGAGAAAATGACGCAGGCGTAGCGCTTTTTTGCCCACGCCAGATAGGAATCCTTGTCCTGCTCGGTGAAACGCACCGTTCCGTAAATCAACGGCGTCCCGGCGGCCAGAAGAATGCGGCGCGCTTCTTCCAACAATGAAATCAGTTCGTTTCGCGGCACATACACTTCCAGGATCAGGTCCGTTCCGGCGTAATCCGCGCCCAGCCTCTTTTCGATTCCCTGATGATATCCGGCGGGATAGCTGCTCAGCTGATGCAAGTCCGACCATTCCACGTTGCCGTCCTTGGCCAACTCCAGCTTTGCGTAGCGGCGGTACGCCGACCCGCGATCGCTATGCGCAATTTCGAGCAAGGCAATCAGCAATTTCGGGTCGATATCCGCGCTCTCGGCTCCAAGGGACGTTTCCGGCGGAACATTCTCGTAGGTCGTCAGAATTCCCGTTCGCAGAAAGTCAGGAGAAGTTTCGTCGATGGAGTATTGGAAATAGCCGTACGGCGCGCCTGCCGCAGTGCGCCCCTCAATGAGAGCGATTAACTCCGCCGTGGTGCGCGCCTCGACGTGCCGCCGAACCTTGCGCCGAGGAACAAGCCGCAGGCCAGCCCGCGTGATGATCCCAAAAAGTCCGTAGCCGCCCACCGTCAGTGAAAAAAGCTCAGCGTTTTCCTTTCGGCTGCATTTTTTCACCGACCCATCTGCAGTGACAATTTCAATCCATTCCACATCGCCGATCATCGGTGGCGCACCAAGGCTGTGGCCGTGCGCGTTCGCGGAAAGCGTTCCGCCAAGGCTCATCCGGTCTGCTCCGCCCTGCTTTTGACGAATTCCCCAGCGCACATTTTCTTTTTGCAGCGACGTGTAGCCCTGGATTAACTCCGGCCACTCGATACCGGCTTCGACGTGCAACACGCCGGTTTTCTCATCTAATCCAATCACGCGATTCATCGCGCGCATATCCAAAAGGATTGAGTCGGTGGCGAACTGCTGGCCTCCCGCAGCATGACGGCTGCCGGAAATCGCCAGGACTCGGTTGTGTTTGGCGCAGTCTTTGACGAGGCTCTGAATCTCGCTAAGCGATGTTGGCCGGGAAATACTGGCGACCCAGGTCGGATTCAGCCCGGTCTGCACATCGTTGACGAGGACACCTTTTTGTACGGGAAACGCCGTGCCTGAGGCCAGCAGCGGCGCAGCGGCCATCGCTTTCAGAAAATTTCGGCGCTTCATCTACGCGCCGCCTCGCTCACAGAGTCACGTCCAGCGCGGGAATTAACGCATCCTGCATGCGGAAGTTGTGAAGGAACGGATCTTTCGAATTCTCAAAATCATCCCACGGCCCGAAGAACGCGACGCGGCCATCCTGCAGAAACACCACCGTGTCGGCCAGTTTCTTCGCGAGATGCGTGTCGTGCGTCACCACAATCGAGGTGCGGTGAAACGCTTCCTTGAGGCGCAGGATGAGGTCACCCATGTGTCCTGCCATGATGGGGTCGACCATGGTGGTCGGCTCGTCAAATAGTATCGCGTCGGGATTTTGCGCGAACGCGCGAGCCATGGCCACCGCGCGCTTCATCCCCGTCGATAATTCGCTCGGCAATTTATCGAGGACTTCTTCGACCTCCAACATGTTCGCCAATTTATCCACGTACGCGTCAACGTCTTCGTCTTCGAGCCCCGGCTGCTTTTCCAGTGGAAACGCGATGTTTTCGGCGACGGTGAGCGAATCGAACAGCGCTCCCGATTGAAACACCATCGTCACTTTCCGCCGCACTTCTTCGAATTGCTGCTCGCTGAAATCCGTAACGTCTTGCCCATCCACAAAAATGTGTCCTGAATCCGCCTTCATGAATCCCATGATGTGTTTCAGCGAAACGGATTTTCCCACGCCGCTGCGGCCCATGATCACACACGTCTCGCCACGCTTGACGTGGAAGGTGACATTTTTCAGCACATAATTGTCGTCGAACGATTTGTTTACATCGCGAAATTCAAAAAAGTTCTCAGCCTTCGGCTCCCCGTCGCCTGCCTTGGCGTCCGCAGGCAGGGAAAACCCCCGCGCCCCACCCGTCTCCATCGCTTGTACACCGCGACTAATATCGTTTGTGCCCGTCATTCTTCGCGTCCGTTATCCCCGCAGCCATCGTTTTGGTCTTAAGAAGTCGGGTCCAAGAGCTGCGTCCTTCATTTCCACAATGCGCCGCGCCTCTTCGTAGTCCGCAAGCGTATTCATGTTCCAAAAGAGCCGACCATCGCTATCAAATCGTTTCCAGTCCCGCTCGTCAAGAACTTCCGACTTGAGGTTGCTTATGGCCTCAGTCACTCTGCGAACACCCTTGCGAAACTGATCTTCAACAGCACCGCATGTGTCAGTGCGCCAAACCGCACAAAGCGGCTCCAGACCGTGTGTTGATCGCGGAAGTACAACTTGCGCCTCGCTGTCAAATGCGCGCTCCAACAAGAAGCCAATCCATTCCTTAGTCAGAAATGGCATGTCGCAACTGACAATCAGATTGTAGTCCGCTTCATCAGTTGCGGAGGTGTGGCGCAGAGCCGTGACAATGCCGCCAAGAGGGCCTTCCCCGGGCCACAAATCCGGAATACAGACCATTCCTAGGCCATCGTACTTGAGGACATTTCCGACGAGACGAGTCTTCCAAAGAACAACCGACTTAAAAAGCGCCCCAATTCGTGCGTACATTGGACGGCCCCCCAACTCGACGAGAGCCTTGTCCCGCCCGAATCGGGAGCTTGTTCCACCGGCCATGATGTACCCCACCGCGTTCACTCGCACACCAATGAATTTTCCATGGCGGCGAAAAGCTTTGCTTTTTTTGCTCAATGGCTTTTTTGGTTTCGGCAAGGTGTATTACTCTCCGTCGTCTACGGGCTCCCGGCCCGGCCTTCGAATCCCCAACTCACGCAGCTTCTCCTGCAAACTCTGCCGGTGCAATCCAATCGTCGCCGCCGTCCGCGAAACATTCCAGCGATGATCCCCCAATTGCTTCGTCAAATACGCCACTTCAAATTTTCGCTTGGCCTCCCGAAAATCCTTCTCGCCGAATCCATTCTCGCTGGCTCCGTCTGAATTCTTGTGTGGCGCGGCCTCTCCGCGCGCCACTTCTCGCGGCAAATCCTCCACACCGATCTCTTCTCCTCGACACAACACCAAGCTCCGCTCCAAAGCGTTCTTCAACTCGCGCACATTTCCCGGCCAGTCGTACCGCTCGATCGCTGCCAACGCCTCCCGCGTCAGACGCGCTGCGCGACCAAGCCGCGCTGCATGCATCTGCAAAAACGCCCCCGCCAACACGGGAATATCCGCCTTATGCGCGCGCAAAGGCGGCAACTCAATCGTCACCACGCGCAATCTGTAAAATAAATCTTCCCGAAATTTACCCGCGCGAATCTCCGCCCCCAAATTCCGGTGCGTCGCGCTGATCACTCGCACATCCACAGGAATCGGCTGCGTTCCACCCAACCGCTCAATCGTGCGATTCTCCAATGCCCGCAAGACTTTTGCCTGCGTCACCGGATTCATATCCCCAATCTCATCCAAAAATAGGGTGCCGCCAGACGCCAGCTCAAACTTGCCCTTTTTCTGCTGCGCCGCCCCAGTAAACGCTCCGCGCTCATATCCAAACAATTCCGATTCAATCAAAGTTTCCGGCAATGCCGCACAATTCACGGCTACGCAGGCTTTCCCCGCGCGCGGCGACCTGGCATGAATCTCCTGCGCCATCAGATCCTTCCCGGTCCCGCTCTCGCCGAGAATCAGCACGGTAGAATCCGCAGCCGCCACTCGATCCGCCATCTCAAACGCCCGCCGCATTTCCGCCGTCCGCCCGATCATCTGCCCAAACTGCCCCTCGCTCGCCATACGCCGCCGCAGCGAATCATTCTCTTTTTCGAGCGTCGCCAGCTTTAAAAGATTCGCCACACGCTGTCGCAACTCTTCCAATTCAAATCCCTTCACCAAATAATCCGCCGCGCCCAACTGCAACGCCTCCACCGCAGTCTTTGCCGTATCCAACGCCGAAACCATCAACACGGGCAGCTCGCTTCCCTGCTCACGCATCCACCGCAAAAAGTCCAACCCGCTCTGCCCCGGTAACACGACGTCCAGCAAAACGAGATCCGGCTTCTCCGTATCCAACGCCGCGCGCGCCGCCTCCGCCGAATCCGACTCCGCAATCCGGTACTTCGCCTCCAACGCCCGCCGCAACCCATACCGCGCCGCTGGCTCATCATCCACAATCAGTATGGTCTTCATCCAACTCTTCTCCGTGGTCTCTGTCTTCTCTGTGCCCTCTGTGTTAAAACAAACCCGATCCAACGCCGCGATCTTTCTTTGGAGCCGCTGCCCGCATTTGCTAGGCGCTTTCCTTCATGGGAAGACTCACCGTAAATAGAGTTCCCCGTCCCTCGCGCACCGGACTTTCCCAATCCAACTCTCCCCCAAACTCCGCCACCCGTCGCGCCACGATTGCCAACCCCAGCCCCGTCCCCTGCGTCTTCGTTGTAAAAAATGGCTGCAGGATTTTCTCGCGCACACTCTCGGGAACGCCAGGCCCGTCGTCTTCCACTGTAAGGAAAAACCCATCGCCGTTCGCCGATCCGCTTACCTTCACGCGGCCCCCGCGCGATGTCGCCTCCAACGCATTCACCACCAGGTTCGACAAAATCTCACTCACCGCTTCCGCACTTGCCGCAATCTTTGCGCCGCCAGATTCCGTTGCGACCTCAAGCTCCACTCCGCGCCTCTCGGCTTCATGACGCAATACTCCGCTGACCTCTTCGGCCACGACGCGCGCGTCGCAACTCGCCGCCACGGCACCTCCGCGAATTGCTGGCCGGCTAAACTGCAGCAACTGGTTCAGCTTCGACGACAGCCGCCCAATCTCATCAAGCACCATTTTCGTTTCGCTGCGAATCGACTCCGGCAACTCCGCGCTTTCGAGCTGCACCTGCAAAATCGTCTTGATCGACCCCAGCGGATTCTTCAAATTGTGCGAAATACTCGCCGCCATCTGCCCCAGCACCGCCAGCCGCTCCCGCTCCGCTAATTCCCTCTCTAGCCGCAACTTCTCCTCAATCAACCGGCACAAATCCAGCGTCCCCGGCAACTGCTCACACAAAAACTCCATCGCAGCCCGTGTCTCACCGGAGATCGCCACTCCGTGCGGCTCCGCGCGCAAGATCGCCACCAATCCATGCTTCTGCTGAACTCGGAAGTATTGCTCGGCAACCGGAGCCGACATCCGCTCCAATCGTTCTCCTGGTTCATAAACGCGAGGCCGCAGTACCGCCTTGGTCGGATCGACTAGTGTCAACGTCGCTTCTGCAAGCTCGAATTGTTCCCGCACCCGCCGCTCGATGAATTTCACCAGTCCCCGGAAGTCCCCTTGCCGCGCTTCCTGCTGTATCTCCGCCATCAACCGCTGCACCAGGTCCATTTCTGAATGTGCGGCCCGCAGCAGGATCCCTCTCATCAGCCGCTGCAGAGGTTCAAAGAACACCACCGGCAGAAACAATAGAAGCGCGGCGGACGCTTCCGGAGGCAGGTACGGCTCCATCCACAAGGTCAAACGTCGAACCAGGCTGAGATACAGAAGCGCGAGAAAGGTCCCAAATACGGCGTAAATCAGGTTCCGCTGCCGCCCAATTTGCAAGAAATTAAATTTTTGCACGTTGCGAACCAACGCCACCAACGGCAACATGGCCAGCAACTCCGCCGCGGCGACATACAGCGCCACGCGTGAGTCGCCTCCGCCAACGACTCCGAATCGCTGAGTGAGCAAATGAATCACGACAATAGAAAGCGCCACGAGTCCCAGACTGAATTCCACCGATCGATGAAAAGCCCTCTGTCGCGCATCGGGAGACGCCACTGCGAATCGCCATTGCCAACCCGCGCAAATTGCCAGCGCCACAACAAACCAGCCTTGAAAAACTGCACCCATCAAGCGGCTCGGCGTTACAAAATCAAACCCCGTCCGCAGCCTTAAAACGGCATATAGACCCGGCAGCAGAATAACCGCGGGCAGATAGGGAGCCGCCAGCCACAACCGCTTCGGCCAACCCGGACCTAGCAACTCACGTATTTGCGCATACTCGATTTGAAGATGCACAAGTAAGGAAGGAAGAAACCACAACCCCAGGCACACCACGACCCAGCAAAACGTCGCAAGGTTAGGAGGAATGGTTGCGTAGTACAGTTGCGCATTCAGCGCTAGCAGCGAGGCTCCGAAAAAGAAAACCAGCGCCAGACACAAGAAGAAGAAAATCCGCTCGAAATTTCTCTGCCGCCGGTGACCGAGAATCACCACGATCCAAAAAAACGGCAGCAGGGTCCCAGCCGTCAACACAATCAGCCGCAGATAGATGGAATAGTGCAACTCACGACCCCGTCGCGATTCTATCCCTCCAGAGGGAGCACGGCAATCGCCAAGTGTCGTATTTTTCTTGCACCATGTAAACTATTACAAACAAACGACCTATTGGCGACTGAAATTCCATAGTCCTCCGCCCATCTGTCTGTTAAATCCTTGACATGCAACCCTTTTCTGCTATATTAGCAGTCGGCTGTGAGGAGTGCTAATCTCCCTTCTACACCCCCGGCCTCAGTTCAAACCGAAAGATCACCTACGGAGGTTTTTCCAAGATGGCAGTGAATCTTACCCCGCTCCACGACCGCGTAATCGTGAAGCGCATTGAAGAGAAAGAAACCGTCAAGGGAGGCATCATTATCCCTGACTCCGCAAAAGAAAAGCCCATGGAGGGCGAAATCATCGCCGTTGGCGCCGGCAAGCGCGAAAAGGGCGAACTGATTCCTCTCGACGTGAAACCAGGCGACCGCGTTCTGTTCGGCAAGTACAGCGGCACGGAAATCAAACTCGACGACGAAGAGTTCCTCATCCTTCGCGAAGAAGAGATTCTGGCCAAAATCGGCGGCCAAGCCAAAGCCGCCAAGAAGTAACCCCCACGGGCCTCGGCCCGTGTAGGAGCCGGGCTTCAGCCCGGCATTCAGGTCTGTAGGGCACGGCATGCCGTGCCCGTCGATGCAACAAGCAACACCGATCAAAATTCGCAGTCCGCAGGCAGAAAGAACATCAGGAGGAAATACCAGTATGGCGAAGCAGATTGTAACAGGTGAAGCGTCCCGCCAAGCAATCCTACGTGGCGTCAACGCTCTCGCCGACGCAGTGAAGATCACCCTCGGCCCCAAGGGCCGCAATGCCGTGATCGAAAAGAAGTTCGGCGCGCCGATCATCACCAAGGACGGCGTAACCGTAGCCAAGGAAATCGAACTTCAAGACCCGCTCGAGAATATGGGCGCGCAAATGGTTCGTGAAGTCGCCTCGAAGACGTCCGACGTCGCCGGCGACGGCACCACCACCGCAACCGTTCTCGCGCAAGCCATTTTCCGCGAGGGCGTCAAGACTGTCGCCGCAGGCGCCAGCCCCACCGCTCTCAAGCGCGGCATTGAACGCGCCGTCGAAGTGGCCGTCGAAGAAATCCGCAAGCTCCACAAGGACGTCAAGGGCGACATGATCGCCCAGGTTGGCACCATTTCCGCCAACAATGACAAGCAAATCGGCGGCATCATCGCCGAAGCCATGAAGAAGGTCGGCAAGGATGGCGTCATCACCGTCGAGGAATCCCGCACGATGGAAACCACCCTCGAAGTGGTCGAAGGCATGCAGTTTGACCGCGGCTACCTCTCGCCCTACTTCATCACCGACCCCGAGCGCATGGAATGCGTACTCGAGGACGTTCGCATCCTCATCCACGAAAAGAAGATCTCCTCGATGAAGGACCTGCTCCCGTTGCTCGAGCAGACCGCCAAGATGGGCAAGCCCCTCTTGATCATCGCTGAGGACATCGAAGGCGAAGCGCTGGCGACCTTGGTCGTCAACAAGCTCCGCGGCACGCTGCAGTGCGCTGCCGTCAAGGCCCCTGGCTTTGGCGACCGCCGCAAAGCGATGCTCGAAGATATCGCCACCCTCACCGGCGGCAAGGCCATCACCGAAGACCTCGGCATCAAGCTCGAAAACGTGAAGCTCGAGGACCTCGGCCGCGCCAAGAAAATTACCATCGACAAGGACAACTCCACGATCATCGAAGGCGCCGGCAAGTCCGCGGACATCGAAGGCCGTGTGAAGCAGATCCGCTCGCAGGTCGAAAACACCACCAGCGACTATGACAAGGAAAAGCTCCAGGAGCGCCTTGCCAAGCTCGTCGGCGGCGTTGCCGTCATTAAAGTCGGCGCAGCCACCGAAACCGAACTGAAGGAAAAGAAGGCGCGTGTCGAAGACGCAATGCACGCCACCCGCGCGGCTGTCGAGGAAGGCATCGTTCCCGGCGGCGGCACGGCGTTGCTCCGCTGCATCGCGGCCATCGAGAAGATCAAGCTCCATGATGACGAAGCTGTCGGCCTCGGCATCGTGAAGCGCGCTCTCGAAGAGCCTTCCCGCCAGATCGCGCTCAACGCCGGTTTCGAAGGCGCTGTCGTGATCGGCAAAATCCGCGACTCGAAGGACGAGAACTACGGCTTCAACGCGGACACCGGCGAGTACGGCGACATGGTCAAGATGGGCGTTATCGACCCGGCCAAAGTCACCCGCCTTGCGCTTCAGAACGCTGCCTCGATCGCGAGCCTCATGCTCACGACCGAAGCCCTCGTCGCTGAAATCAAGGAAGAAAAGGCTGCAGCGGCTGGCGGCGGTGGAGCCCCCGGCGCAGGCGGCATGGGCGGCATGTACTAAATCCAGTGGCACAGGCTTCGGCCTGTGCTCCGGGCGGCTTTACCAGCTCGCCCACAACCTCAATCCAAGGGCGTCCTCGGCGCAAGCCAGGACGCCCTTTTTTCTGCGATAACTGGAAGATGATGGGAACGCGTCCGCTCAGATACCAATTCGGCTTGCGCTGCGAATCGAATCGCTGAAAACAACCTCACTGGTCATGTTTCATCGCCGCCTCAATTTCCTCGGCCGTATACGGCACACCGGGGGTGAGAAGCTCAGAGCCCGCCTCCGTAATCAAAAACATGTCTTCCAGGTAGTAGCCCTGTCCGCCAATCGACACGATCGGCTCAAAATCGATCACCATTCCCGCTCGCAGCCCGTCATCGATGGAACCGGTATCGAGATTTGAAGTATGTATCTGCCAGTACGGAACGTTTTTCCGATCGCTCCACGTTTCGATGGCTTGTTTAGCTAGCGGACTTTTCACTAATGCGCGGTGCCGCAGCAATTCTGCCTTCCACGCGTCAAACACTCGCTCTTCCGTGTTTCCCTGGCGTAACTCTTTGACTCCAGCAAGATAAGCCGCAACAAACATGTTCCATATCTCGCGCTGCTCCTCGCTGTAGTGCCCCGACACCGGCACCGTTCGTCCCAAGTCGCCCTGATAGTGCTGCCACTCGCATCCCACATCCAGCCTCACAAGATCACCGCCCTGCAACACGGCATCGAGGTGGTCATAACGCGTGAGCGAGTCGAAGGGTCTCGGAAAGACGCCGTTCGCTCCTCCCATGACCCATGGCCAGAACGAAACACCATGCGCCCCCGCATTCCAGCAAGCGCTCTCGACCGCCAACTCGATCTTCCGTTGTGAAATCCCCGGCCGGATACTTCGGATTCCCGCCATGACTGCTGGCACGGTTGCGCGCGCTGCCGCGCGGCTGAGCTCTTGCTCGCCCGCGCTCTCCTCATTCATCAACCCGGATAATTGGCCCTCGACAAACTGTATATCCAGCGTTGGCCATTTCTTCGTCAGAGCTTGAATCCACGTTGGGGTGTGATTGTCCCTGGCCTGGGCAAGGTTTGGAGGAAGTTCGGCCGTTTCTCTTTCGCAATAAATTTTCGCGCTCGCTTGGACCAGCCGCGTCAGGAAACTTTCGAGCTCCGTCCAATCCACGACATGTTGCAAATCTAGTCTTTGTGCAGACGCATCGCCTGGCTCAGCCTCCAGCGGCACTCCCCGTTGCCATACATGCACAAACAGCCAGCTTTCTCGGGTCTTGCCGTCAATCGCAAGTATGGCTCCGGGAGTATTCTCCAAGCCCGTCAAATAGTAGAAAGTTGCGTTTTCCCGGTAACCGTCCGCGCTGGAGTTCACGTCTATTCTCGAGCGCACAAGAAGCACACCATCCGTGAAAGCCTGCGCCGCGTGCAGTCGCCTTGCCTTTAGTTCGTCCGTGCCAGAGGCCTGAGCATCAGCCGTCGAACAACACACCGCCAGAACTGCCATCCATGCAATCCACCATCTCATGGCCGCCGAGCCTATCACCCGGCCACCAGTCGCGCAATTAGCCTCCTTCTTTTGAGCCCGCTTGCCTCGCGCCCTACCCCTCCGCTAAACTCTTCGGGCCTCGCCACTACGGCTCTTCAGGGGAGAGTCACGACATGCCAGGACTTTTGCAGCGGCTTATGCCGCGTGAAGAGGGATTTCTCCACCTTTTCGCCAAGCAAGCTGAGAATATCCACGTCGGCGCCGAAGCCCTCGTCAAAATGCTCTCGCACTACACAGGCGTACCCGAACAAGTCCAGAGCATCAAGGCCATCGAACACGAAGGCGACGAAATCGCCCACAACCTCCTCACCAAGCTCAACCAGACCTTCATCACTCCCTTCGACCGCGAAGATATCCACGAGCTTTGCAGCCAGCTGGACGACGTCATCGACCTCATCGACGCCGCCGCCAGCCGCTTCGTTCTCTACCGCGTCGACACCATCCGCGAAGGCACCATCGACCTCGTCAAAGTCCTCGTTTCCGCCACCGTCGAAGTCACCGCCGCCGTCAAGTCCCTCGACTCTCCCGAAAAAGCTCTCAAGCACTGCATTGAAATCAACCGCTACGAAAACGAAAGCGACCGCCTCTGCCGCACCCTCATCGCTCAGCTTTTCGATGAGGAAAAAAACTCCGTCCAAATCATCAAGTGGAAGGAAATCTTTGAAGTCATCGAAACCGCCGTCGATAAATGCGAAGATGTCGCCAACGTCATCGAAGGCGTCATCATCAAGAGCGCTTGATTAGCGATGACCAGCTTTTCACTCCTGATCGCCGTTATTGTTCTCACCCTGACCTTTGAATTTTCCAATGGCTGGCATGACGCCGCTAATTCCATCGCCACCGTCGTTTCCACTCGTGTCCTGACGCCGTTTCGCGCCGTCGTCTGGGCTGCTTTCTGGAATTTCATCGCCGCCTTCGTATTCGGCACCGCTGTCGCCACCACTATCGGCAAGGGCATGGTTCACATCGAAATGGTGGATCAGACCGTTTTATTGGCCGGCCTCTTCGGCGCCATTTCCTGGAATTTGATCACCCTCATTCTCGGCCTGCCCACCAGCTCCTCGCACGCTTTGATGGGTGGCTACGGTGGCGCGGCGGTGGCCCATGCCGGTTATAAAGCGCTCATCCTCACCGGGTGGACTAAGCCGGTGCTCTTCATCTTTCTCTCCCCTTTTATCGGTATGTTCATCGCCATGGCCGTAACCATCGCCACCAGCTGGATTGTTCGCAAGCAACGCCCACAGAAAGTCGACAAATGGTTTCGTCGCTTGCAGCTGGTCTCGGCTGCCGGCTACAGCCTGGGTCACGGTACCAACGACGCCCAGAAAGGCATGGGCATCATCACCACCGCTCTTGTCGCTGGCGGTCTCATGAAAACCTACTCCGTCCCCTACTGGGTGATTATTTGTTGCTACCTGGCAATGGGCGGCGGCACCATGGCCGGCGGTTGGCGCATCATTAAAACCATGGGGCAGCGCATTACCAAGCTGTCTCCCTTCGGCGGCTTTGCTGCAGAGTCCGCCGGCGCCCTCACGCTCCTTGCCACCGCGCATTTCGGCATCCCGGTCAGCACCACTCACACCATCACCGGCGCCATCGTCGGCGTTGGTGCCACACGCCGCCTCTCCGCCGTCCGCTGGGGCGTCACTCGGCGCATCGTCTGGGCTTGGGTCCTCACCATCCCCGGCGCAGCCCTTATCGGCGCAGGCATTTTCCATCTTCTCGCGCCGCTCCTTCACTAGCTCTCGTAGTACATGGGTAAGGCATTGCCCGCGCTCGACCGCACGCCTCTCTTTCCGCAAATCGTCCTCTTCGCTTCGTTGAAATCCCCTTGTCTTTCTTCCACTCCTTTTGATACACAATCTTCATCGAACAAGCGGAGGCGTATATGAGCACATTTAGCCGGTTAACAGGCGAGGCACGCGAACTGGATCTTGCGCTGCTCACCTTGCGCGTCGCATGCGCCCTCCCGTTCCTCTACCACGGCTCCGCCATCCTCTTTGGCGCCTTCGGCGGACCAGGCCCGCACAACTTCGCTGCCTTCATGAAGCAACCCGACGTCGTCGGCTACCTCGTCGGCCTGGCGCAATTCGCCGGAGGCATCGCCATCCTCACCGGTGCGCTGCTCCGCGTCGGTACCGTCAGCGTCATCATCGTTATGCTCGGCGCCATCTTCATCGTCCATCTTCCAAACGGCTACGACATCAGCCACGGCGGCCTCGAATTCGCTCTTACCGAGTTGCTCCTCGCTCTCGGTCTGCTGCTCGCTGGCCCCGGCAAATACTCTCTCGCTGGCATCCTTCCCGCTCCTCTCCGCAAGCTCTAACAGAAGGCAGTTCCTCCTGCCCACGCGGTCGTCGCTCCCACCCCATTCACCATCCAATAGCCTCTCAAAATTTCCGCAGGCAAACTCCTCTTGACACGCTACGTTTTCGTCACGTAGCATCCCCTGCATCGTTTCTGACTTATGCCAGTTTTTCTGGCATTTCTGGACTTCCTCAGTAACCGTGGTGAACCGCATGCCCAACCCTCATCCGTTCCCGGAATCACTTCTCCGTGCGGATGTTTCTTCCTTGGCCGGGCGTGCGGCGAAATTCGAGTGGCGAAAATCCCAAGCAAGAAAGGAGCAGTATCCATGTCCATCTTTAAATTTTGCGGCAGAAGTGCAGCAATCGTCGGCGGCGTTTTCCTTTTGACCTTCTCCATCGCGAGCAAGGTCCAGGCTCAAGACAAAGACGACTTGACCGTAACCATGAGTCCGGCCGACAAAGCCGCGGCCGCCCAAGTCAAAAACCTCTTCCGCAGTGGCGCCCCCGCGCACACTCCCGGTGCAAAAGCCTCGCGCGCAGAGGGTTTGCTTTCCCTTCAAGCATCCTCGCACAAGGCTCCCTCAGCTAGTTTTCTCGATAAAGACGACGTGCGTTATCCCGGCGATCTAACTTATCTCGGTGGAGCCGTCGTGGATTCCGCCCAGTCTCATAACATCT
Source organism: uncultured Acidobacteriota bacterium (assembly GCA_963718785.1). Taxonomy (GTDB): domain Bacteria; phylum Acidobacteriota; class Terriglobia; order Acidiferrales; family UBA7541; genus Acidiferrum. The sequence continues at coordinate 1,333,916 of CAVQZW010000003.1, forward strand.
ATCTCCTCCCCAACGGCAACTGCCCCATTTCCCAATGCTGGGGGGACCCCGCCGGCTTCCTCAAGAGTCTCGCCCACAGCGACCTTATCCACCTCGTCGACCAATACATCGGTCTCGGCGCAAACAATCGCTATACTCCAGGATTTAGCGCCAAGCTCTCTTACACTCCGCCCGCCACTCCCCTCACCGACGACGACATGCTCGCGGTCGTCCACGCTGTCGCCTCGCTCACCGGCGACTCCGGCTACGGTCACATTTTTCATATCTTTCTCGCTCCCGGCCAGGACGAGTGTTTCGACGCCACCTTCTCCGTCTGCTACTCACCCGACAACCCGAACTCCTTCTTCTTTTGCGCCTACCACAGCAGCGTCGATTTCACCGATTCTGTTGGCCACGTCCTGTATTCCGTTGAGCCCTTCCAAAATGTCCCCGGCTGCCAGGTCCGCCCGGGTACTCCCAACGGCCAGTTAATCGACTCCACCAACGACACTCTCTCGCATGAGCTAATTGAAACGATCACCGATCCCGACGGTACAGCCTGGATAAACTTCTCCGCTAATGTCTTGATCGGCGAAGAAATCGCCGATGAATGCGCCTTCGTCCTCTTCACTACGACCAATGCCTATGGCGATCCCTTCGTCTACCGCATCGGCGATAAGCTCTACGCCACGCAGCCCGAATATTCCAACGCCCTGCATGGCTGCGCTGTCCACTAATCCTTAATCCTGCAAAGCCTCACGGATATCTCGGGGGCTCGCGGCGGCTACACCGTCCCGCCGCGGGCCTCGGGAGGCCACCTTATTTTTCTGTTCATCGGTTCAGTGCGCGGCGCTCTAGAAACGCGGGCAATGCTTTAGCAGATATTGTTTTGCGCTTCCGCCCGAGACTTCTTCATACACTCGATTGAACCGCGCCTGCGGGTCGTTCAGATCTTTCAGCCGGCTCTCTTCCAGCTTCCGATATATGCGTTCTAGATTCTTCGGATCTTTGAGATAAAGGCTTGCCTCGATGTACAACTCGGCGGTAAGACACCGTTTGTCGGCGCTGATTGTCCCCTTTTCGAGACTTTCCTCGTTTCTTTTCATTTCAGCTTCCATGCGCGATTTGGCATTCTCGTACCCATCGCTGTCCCCCACTTCGCGCCGGGCTTCCACCATGCTTGGCGCGAAAAGAATGTGCTGATACGGCAGCGTCCCGAGTTTACTCTGATACCCGTGAAGAATTTCGTGAACATCGTAAGGGCCAATCGGCGTTTTCGGGAGAACGGAATACTCGGCCATATAGTTTGCGCCGCATCTCTGTGATTTGCCGCCTTCCCCTTCATGATGCGGAAACTTGTCTTTGTCGTAGATCATGTATTTGTAGGTCGGGCAGAATTCCTCCATGCGAATTCCCGTGATATTCCTGTAAGCCCAAAAGACGTTGCACGCCTGGTTTTCGGCAAAAGGCTTGCATAGCTCCCTTGTCGCCGCGTCAGACACATTCGAACAGTCCACTTGAAAGGTGACGGGAATCGTCGGTCGCTTCGGACAACTTGAGACCGTTACCACGTTCGGGGAGGGCGCTGGATTGCTCGTTATCCAACACGCGCAAGAAATCGTAATCAGACTTAGGAGTCGTTTCATCGCGTCCATTCATCCAGCCCGGAGTCTTCATCGATTTTTCTGGTTGGAATCATAACCACGCTTCTGCCAGCCTCGATCAGAACTTGGAACTTATCAAGTCCGGGCGGGAGCACGCAAGGATTGCTCTTCGGTCTCAGTGCGCATATTGCGTGAAGACGGAGTCGCGAGAAGCCTCCGCGTGGCAGGGTGCGCAGGTTTTGAGCGCTGCCTCGGTGCCCGGTTTACCGTCTTTATCGAAGTGGGCGTATCCCCACCCGCCCGTCGTGGCGTATTTTTTGGAATCCTTCACCATAAACTGAACGTTGGTTTGTGGTCCGGGAACGAACGATTGGGGATCGCCAAACACTTTGTCATTTTCCGCCGACGGCGTGTGACTGTAGTGCAAAGCGGCGATGATGGTGCCGTCGGGAAACGGAAGCTTTCCGTCGCGGTAGGCTTTGATCGCCACATCATTTCCCAATATGGCGGCGAAACTGTGCAGGTTGCCTTCCTCATGAGCCACGGAGACCAATCTCCAGTCCCGGTATCCAGACGGAATCTTGATTCCGAAAATCGGGACGGCCTCTCCACCGCCCTGTCCCGATGCAGGAGCTATTAAGAGGAAAACGCCAGCCCCCATTGCAGCAGCAACGAGCAAAAAAGCGATCCATTTCATAGAGGTCTCCTTTTGAACGCAAGTGTCCGCTTCGCCGCCATCAATTACTCACATTGGGAATGAGTCGAGCTCTCAGATCATACTCATCGTGACTGTCACCCACTTGCCCGTGGGAATTGTGGTCACGATTTTGATGACGTAAGGAGGCTCCTTAGCTACCCAGAAAATACTGTGGCTCTTGTTCGCGTAGTTTCCCTCTGTGTCGACCGGCCACGCCATGACCTGTTTTCCCGGTCCCGCATCTACCAGCTCTTGCTTGCCGACCACCACGGTGACCCAATCCATCTCGTCGCGATCCTCCGACAGACACGGGAATCTAGCCTTGAACCCTTCTTTCAGAGGGAGTGCCGCCAGCAAAATGCCGTACATTCCCCCGTTGTAGTCGAAAATGGGTTCCTTCATCTCCACTTGCCCCGTCTCCGTCTCTGCGTCAACAGCGAAGTTTCTTCGTTGATACTTCACCTGGGCCTTCTCGAAGTCGCGATGTGCCCATTCTCCCGTGTCGCTTCTCTTGAATTCCATGTAGACCGGGGACATCGTTTTGGGATCGAATACGTTTACGTACGTCGTCACGATGTTGTATTTGGCGTAATCAGCCATTTGGACTCGCTTGAGCAAATGGCGCCCATTGATTTCTGTGAGTGAGAGTTCGTCGGTCCAGGTACCGACCAAAAATGGTTCTTTCCCAGGAAACGCGTAAACAACCTTCCACGCATTCTTGTAGGGTTTCAAAAACGATCCATCAACTTTCGGATCTCCGACCATCACAACTTCAGCGGGTGCTTCCGGCGGAGATTGGCTATTTAGGGATGCGAGAGGACTGGCCAATGAGACCATCGCTAGCAAGATCCCACGCGCAGGCCAATAAAATTTATCGATCATGCGGTTTTCTTTCCCCGACGGTTGCATTTCACAACCTGTGGCATAAAGCTCACTTCGCTTCAGGTGGTGGCTTGATGAGGCTGACGTCGCTACCGTTGAGGTTAGATTCCCCATAGAGAGAACAGTGAGCAGACGTTTGGCGGGCAATTGCGTCCGAAGGGGGAAGTATTCGCAATCAGTTCAGCTTAGTGTTGCGCCGACCCATAGAGCCCCCTATTCTTCAGGAATCAGGAGCATTCTCTAGATATTATGCTATTGGTTCATGTGTTTGACATATCGCCAGCCTCGCTCGCTCCTAATCATTTCCCTCTTTTTCCACACCCAGTAATCATCGCCCACACACCAACACCCGCAGACCCTTTCTCCTCTATCGTTTGCTTCACACTTCTCTGTATACCCGGGATAGGGGGTCTCTACCACTCACACCACGTCCCATCGCGCACAAAGCCATATCCCATGCCACTTCGCCGCCGACATATAACTCCTTTAAATACAACACTTACCAGCCCTCCCGCAAACACTGATTCCTAACAACTTACGCAATCTCTAAATCCTTTAAATGCAACACTTACAAAAAACCGGGGGGGCCTCCGCCCACGCCGCAGGCCCACTCCTTCCCTACCGACTCTTCCCTACTCACTATTCACTACTCACTACTCACTGCCCCAATCCTTCCGCTACACTATCCCTTCGAGGCTCCCATGACCCCCACTGACCGCCCCATTTTTTCCACCGTCGAAGAAGCCGTCGAAGACATCCGCCAGGGCCGCATGATCGTCCTCGTCGATGACGAAGACCGCGAGAACGAAGGCGACCTCACCCTGGCCGCCGAAAAAATCACTCCCGAAGCCATCAACTTCATGGCGAAATTCGGTCGCGGGCTCATCTGCCTCGCCCTCACCGAGCAGCGCTGCGAGGAGCTCCACCTCCCGCTCATGTCCCCCATCAACACCAGCGTCCACGGCACCGCCTTCACAGAAGCCATTGACGGCCGCGTCGGCGTCACCACCGGCATCAGCGCCTCCGACCGCGCCATCACCATCCTCACCGCTATCGACCAGAAGACGCGCCCCCAGGATCTCGCCCGCCCCGGCCACGTCTTCCCTCTGCGCGCCCGCAACGGCGGCGTCCTCGTCCGCGCCGGCCAGACCGAAGCCAGCGTCGACCTCTCCCGCATCGCTGGCCTCAACGCCAGCGGTGTCATCTGCGAAATCATGAACGAAGACGGCACCATGTCCCGCGTGCCGCAGCTCCACGAATTCTGTAAGCAACACAATCTGAAGATGTTGACCGTCGCCGACCTCATTCGCTACCGCATGCAGCACGAGCGCTACGTCCGACGCGTCGCCGAAGCCGTTCTGCCCACGCGCTACGGCGACTTCCGCATGATCGCCTACGCCAGCGATGTCGACCACGATCAGCATATCGCGTTGGTCCGCGGCACTCTGGAAGGCGAAACGCCCGCACTCGTCCGCGTTCACTCGCACTGCTTGACTGGCGACGTTTTCGGCTCAACCGCCTGTGATTGCAACGAGTTAGTCGCCCGATCCCTCGCCATCATCGCCAAGGAAGACCGGGGCGTCTTCCTCTATCTCCATCACACCGGCCGCGGCTTCAGCGTTGACACTCCCGACACGCCTGGCGTTCTCCCGCAAATCCATTTTCATAAACGCGGCCAGCTCGATCGCGAGCCCGCTCGCCAGCGCATGGTCCAGCACGAAAGCGGCATCGGCGCCCAGATCCTCATCGACCTCGGCCTGAAAGACATCCGCGTCCTGACCAATCAGCCCAAAAAAGTAGTAGCCCTAGAAGGCTACGGCATCCGCATCGCCGACCAAGTCCCCCTGCGCATCAACGAAGCCAAGCCCGACGAACGCCGTACTCATCAGGTCCTCTAATGACGACTTCTCATCGCATCTCTTCGCATCTTTGGCGCAGCACTCTGCGTTCTTCACGCACTACTTCTAAAAAATGTCATTCCGAGCGTAGCGAGGAATCTGCTTATTCTTCGAGAGGCAAAGCACGTTGCAAACTACGGCGACAGGCAAGGAGGGTCTGCAGGGACGGTAGCGGGCATTGGCGGCGTCGCAGGTCTCGGCGCGCTGGCTGGTTTGGTCGCAGACGTGGCCTTACCTACGGTGAGGTACTTGCGCATTTTTTCGAGGCGCTTCGGGCCGACCCCGCGGATGGCGCTCAAGTCGTCAACACTTTTGAATGCGCCGTACGATTTACGCATCTGCAAAATTTTTTCAGCGGTGACCGGGCCGATTCCAGGCACTTGCTGAAGCTCTTCGGAACTCGCCGTATTCAAATTGACCGGCGCCGCCGGCGGCTTCTTCTTGGCAGGCAAGCTCATCGCAAGCGCACAAAACGCCGCGAGCAGCAGGAGGATTCGCACAAACGTTCGCCGCAACATCGCGAACTGATAATACATAAACTATATTGCTAAATCAATAATTATAAATGTTCCGCGGATTAGCCGAGTTTTTTGCCCTGGGCGTCGAAGACTTCAAGTTCGCCGAAGAGCGCGGCTTGTGATTCGATTTGCGCGCGGTCGCCGACGACCACGATTTGCATGTTCGCCGAATCGAGATATTTGCGCGCCGTCTCAAGTAAATCCGTTGGAGTGAGCGCCCGCAATTTCGCGCGATACGTTTCGAGATAATCGTCCGGCAATTCGTTCAGTGCCACGACGGCGACTTGCCCCAGCAAACCGTTTTGCGTCGCGAGGCCCATGGAGAAAACGCCGCTCAAATAATTTTGCGCATCGGCCAGTTCGCCTTCCGGAACCGGTACAGAACGCAGCTTGTCCATCTCGTAGAAGATTTCGGTGAGCGACGCAGCCACCACGTCGTTGCGCACCGCTGCAGAAACGGAAAAATATCCGTGCTGTCGGAGCGCGGTGACGCCGCTGCGCGGGCTGTACGTATAGCCCTTGTCTTCGCGGATGTTCATCACCAGTCGCGAATTGAACGCGCCGCCGTACAAGCTGTTGGTGAGACCAAGTTTAATCCAGTCGGGATGTTTCCGCGTGATCGCGTGGCATCCAGCGAGAATTTGCGTCTGCACCGCACCGGGCAAATGCACGAGATAAACTCGCCGTCCGCGCGGAGTCGGAGGAGTGGGAAACGATTTTGTTTCAGGCTTCTTTCCGTGCCACGCACCGAATACTTTTTCCGCGCTCTTCAGCATTGCGTCTGGATCGAAATCGCCGACGAGCAACAACAACCCGTTTTCCGGCGTGTAGAAATCGCGATAAACCGAAATCAGATCATCGCGCTTGTATGCGGCAACCTGCTCTTCGCTCGGCGAAACCTGCGCGTAGGGATGCGCGCCGAACAGAACCTTTCGGAGCCGTTCGCCAGCGAGGAATCCCGGCTGCGTTCGTTCCAGTTTTACCTCTTCGAGCTTCTGGCGCCGCTCACGCTCGAACTCGGCTTCGGGAAACGCCGCTTCGCGAGCCAGTTCGTTGACCATGCCGAGCAGCGGCTCAGAAAATTCCGCAAGTCCAGCGAACGAAATGGAACTCGTGTCGGAGCCCGCGCTGGTGGCAAGGTCCGCGCCGATGCGCCGCAGATCTTCTTCGATTTGCCGGCTGGCGCGCTTTGCCGTACCGGTTCGCGCCACAGTCGCCGCCATTTCCGCAAGCCCAGGGCCGCGATCGATGGCGGCAGCGTTGCCCGAGCGAAAATACAGGTCGCCGTGAAGTTTCGGAATCGTATGCGATTCCACGAGAATGACTTCGAGTCCATTCGAGAGCCGCGCCCGCTTGCGGTGCGGCCAAGTCACTTGCCGTTCGGGAGAGAGCGCCGGGACTGCAGAATTTACTTCCACCGCGCGAGTCGCCATTATGCAGCCTCCTGGACGCCGGCCGCAGTTGGAAGGCGGAACACAATGGCGCGTTTTTCACGGCGTAAATATTTTTTTGCGGCCGCCAAAACATCTTCGCGTTTGACAGCGAGAAAGCCATCGAGCACCGTGTTCACCAGTTGCGGCTCGCCATCAAAGAGCGTGAAGCACGCCAGCAAATGCATCAAGCCATAGCGCGGCATGCCGCCGTGGCCGCTTTCGAGCAGTGAGAAATAATCCGATTGCCACTTCACTTTGAGTTGCGCGAGTTCATCTTCGGTGATTCCCTTCTCCTGAACTTCGCGAATCACTTCGTCAAACGCGGCGAGGGCTTGCTCGCTCGAATATTCCGACTTGTGCAGGATACGCGTCACCATTTGCGTAGGTCCGTTGTAGCCGAAAATATCGTCGATGCCGCCGTCCAGTTCGACAGCGACTTGTTTTTCAAGAACGAGCTCGCGATAGAGTTTTCCCGCGCGACCGCCATGCAGTGCTTGATCGAGCAGCGCCATGGCGCACCAATCGGCGGATCGCCGCTTGGGCACAACGTAACCGATGGCCATCGCAGGCAACGTTCCGAATTTTTCGTCGACGTTGCCCCGGCGCTCTTCGCGCTGCTCCGGCTCTGCCGGATCGGCAAATGGCGGCGGCGGCCCGGCGGGAATATCGGCATACAATTTCTTCGCCAGCGCAAAACCTTCCTCGGGATTGACGTCGCCGAGCATCAGCAGAACAGCGTTATTCGGCACGTAATACGTCTTGAAGAACGCCTGAACATCCGCGAGATCCGCGGCATCGAGATCGGCGAAGTCGCCGTAGAAATTGTGGGAATTCGCCCAGTTGCGAAACGCGACAGGCGGCAAATCCAGCCAGGGAAATCCGCCGTATGGCTGATTCAAGACATTCACACGCACTTCTTCTTTTACGACGTCGCGTTGATTGCGCAAGTTTTCGTCGTCGACTTTCAGTGCGCGCATGCGATCGGCTTCGAGCCACAGGACTCTTTCGAGGGCGTTCGAAGGCACGGCTTCGTAGTAATTCGTCACGTCGTAATGCGTCGAACCGTTGAGCACGCCGCCGCTCGAATTAATAAGCTTGATGTGCTGCATTTTCGGAGCGTTGGCCGAGCCTTGAAACATCATGTGTTCGAAGAGATGCGCAAAGCCGCTGCGCCCCTGAGGCTCGAGACGGAAACCGATTTTATAATACACGCCGACCGTAACCACGGGCGCTGTCGTGTCCGGCGCAATGACGACCTTCAGTCCATTCGCCAGCGTCGTGCTCTCCATCGCAATCTGCAGTCGCTTCACGCTTGTCCCCCTGTCGCTTTTACTTTGGCTGTCTTGTTCGACTTAATTTTATCCAGCTCGGCCAGCATCGCCGAGGAGTCCTGCGCAAGAACCAGAGCCGCCAGCTGGTTTACTGCATCGTAGGCCTGCGCAAACGCCGCCGGCAAATCCTTCATGGCGTCCAGGTGAGCCGCAACAACGCCATAATCCCCCCGGGAAAGAGGCCCCGTCCACGCAGCGCGCGGACCAAGGCGTTCAAAATTTTCCAGCACTTGCCGAGTCAGAGGCAGCAGAGCGCGCATGGCTTCTCGCCGTTTCATCCCTGCGGCGGTCATCAAGCGAGTTGCAGCTTCCATAAGAGCAAGGATACTTCCAGCGGCCAGCGCCCCCGCTGCGTGATAAAGCGGCTTTTTTGAGCCATCGATGTGCACGGGGAAAGCTCCGAGAGTGCGGGCGATCTGCCGCGCCATTCGAACAGCGGCGCTATCGCCCTCGATCGCAAAAACTTTTCCGTCGAGCGGCGGCACTCCCACTCCGCTGAACGTCTGCAACGGATGCATCGACCCAATGGAAGCCCCGCAACACTTCACTGGATCGAGGACTTTCGAGCTAAGCGCTCCGCTGGTGTGCAACACAATCTTACCGCGCAATTCTTCCGCGCCGACGCGCGCCAACTCTTCGGCGACATCGACGAGACCGTGGTCCTGGGTCGTGATCAGGATAACCTGCGCATTGACAACTTGCCGCGTCAGGAAGGCATGCGCTTGCCCTGCTCCGATGGAACGCACCGCTTTACGCGCCGTGGGCTCCGAGCTCGTTACGACGGCGCCGATTTTCCAACCACACTCACGCAAGCGGCGGCCCAGCGCGCGACCTACGCGACCTGCTCCGATGATCGAAAGGGTCCCCGCCATTACATGCTAGGATAACCTGAGCGCGTCACTCGATACCAATTTTGATGCACACCTTTGGACTTGTTGTTTTCTTCTTGATTGCGGCCATCTGGGTATTGCAAGGATTCCGCGCAGCGGCCGGCGCAAAGAAACTCCCCTGGGTCAAGGATTTTCCGCCAGCTCAAGACGCAGAATGTCCGAACATTTCGCTTCTGTTTGCCGCTAGGGACGAAGAAGAGAAACTTCCCGCGGCGCTGGCCACGCTGGCCGAACTCGACTATCCAAATTTGGAGATCATTGCGGTTGACGACCGGTCCGTGGATGGGACCGGCCGCATTCTCGACGAATTCTCGGCCGCGCATCCTCGCTTTCGCGCGGTACACATTTCGGAACTCCCGAGCGGTTGGCTTGGCAAACCGCATGCGCTGCAAAGAGCGTATGAAGCCTCTACAGGCGAATGGCTTCTGTTTACCGATGCCGATGTGCGATTCAAGCGCGATGCGCTTCGGAGGGCGGTGACGATTGCGAAACAACGCGAGGTTGACCACCTCACACTCATCGGCGATGTGGAAATGCACGGTTTCTGGGAAACAACGCTGCTCACTTTTTTTGGGATGGCCTTTTATCTCGCGAACGATGCCAATGGCGTGAGCAATCCGAATTCGCGCTCGTACGTAGGCGTGGGAGCGTTTCAATTGTTGCGGCGCAGCGCCTACGAAAAGATTGGAACGCACCGGCGATTGGCGATGGAAGTGGTGGACGATATGAAACTGGGAAAGCTTGTGAAAAAATCGGGGTTTCGCTCGTGTGTGGGGATCGCGCAAGAATTCGTTGTAGTGCGGTGGCAGGCGGGCTTGGGAAATATTATTCGGGGAGTGACGAAGAATTTCTTTGCGGCGTTTGGGTACAACCTGGCATTTGCGACGGTAGCCCTGGCTGGAATGCTTCTTTTGAATGTGGTTCCGTTCGTTGCGGTTTTCGCGGGGCATGGATGGATTCGGCTTTTTGCGGGGATTGCAGTGGCCGCGGCGCTTTGTATGCATGGAAGCGTGGATGTGGCGAACCGGGTGTCGCCGCTTATATGCGTTGACGCATCCGATTGGGGCGATTTTGTTTTGTTACATGATCGCGCGGTCGGTGGCGGTGACGTTGTGGCATGGCGGTGTGACGTGGCGCGGCACGTTTTATCCGTTGAAAGAACTAAAGCGTGGGGTGGTTTGAACGATCCATTTCAACGAATGTCCCTCCAAAATTGGCAAGTTTCCTGCGCACGGGCGCGACTCGATTTTTTTCTTTTCAACCACCTCATATAATGCAGAATAGCCGGCAACAACGGAGGAGCAATGACCCCTATCATCGACTCGGAAGAGGCTTTGCCGCCGCAAACGAAAAACAGGCTGAAGACCACGATTAAAATTATCTGCTTCGGCAGCATTTTGGCGATAGCAGCTCTGTTCGTCTGCAATTACGTTTTCTATTACTACCTGCACTACAGCGAAGGCGGATTTACGGATCCCACGCATGGCTCTCCCAATTTCTGGGTCATGCGCCTGTGGCTTCTGATGCACATTACCGGCGGAACCGTCGCGATATTGACTGGGCCGTGGCAATTCTGGACAGGATTCCGGGCGAAATATGCGAGGATTCACCGCTGGATGGGTCGCATGTTTTTGGCCGGTGTGGCGGTTGGGGCTACAGGCGCTTTTCGGATGGTCGTGGTCACGACGGGAGGATGGGCGTTCGGCGTCGCGCTCTTCGGACTAGCCACAGCGTGGGTAACGACGACAGGAATGGCGTACTACGCCATTCTGCGAGGACAAGTGGCGATTCACAGGGAATGGATGGTTCGGGCGTACGTGGTGACGTTCGGATTCGTCACGTTCCGAGTCCTGCTCGATTATGGCCCAACGTCGCGTCTGCAGCCCGAAGGCGATCGGTCGGTGATGGCGGCGTGGGCCTGCTGGGCGTTTCCGCTGCTGGTGACCGAAGTGATTCTGCAACTTCGCCGGATGCGAAGAGGCGTGAGCACCGAAGCGGTTTAGTTGGAGCCGTTTTGTCAAGCGGATGGTTCCGCGGCGGTGGGAGCAGGCGCGGATTCCGTCGCGAATAGGCCGGAGACATCTTTTTGTTTTAGGGAGCGGATGCGGTCGCGGAGCTGCGCGGCGCGTTCGAACTCGAATTTTTTGGCGGCTTCGCGCATTTGGGTTTCGAGTTGTTGCAGCATTTCGGCGAGCTGCTGTTCGTTCTTGATTTTGGAAGTGGCGGCGTCGAGTTCGGTGTCGTCGGCTGGAATGGTGACGTAGTCGGCTTCCACGATGCGCGCGAGGTCCATGTCAACGGATTTGATGATGGACATGGGCGTGATGTTGTTTTCCTTGTTGTATTCGAGCTGCTTGGTGCGGCGCCGATTGGTCTCGTCGATGGCCTGATTCATCGAAGCGGTGCGGCGGTCGGCGTAAAGAATGGCGCGGCCTTCGACGTGACGAGCGCAGCGGCCCATGGTTTGAATGAGCGAAGTAGCGCTGCGTAGATAGCCTTCCTTGTCAGCATCGAGAATGGCGACCATCGAAACTTCCGGCAGGTCCAAGCCTTCGCGCAACAGGTTGATACCGATGAGGACGTCGAATTCGCCGCGGCGGAGATCGCGCAGAATTTTGATACGGTCTAGGGTTTCGACTTCGGAGTGGAGATAGCGGCAGCGGACGCCGACTTCGGTGAAGTATTCGGATAAGTCTTCGGCCATTCGTTTAGTGAGCGTGGTAACGAGAACGCGTTCGCTCTTTTCAGCGCGTTTGCGAATTTCTTCGAGCAAATCGTCGACCTGGCCCTTCACGGGGCGGATTTCCACCTGGGGATCGACGAGCCCGGTCGGGCGAATAACTTGTTCTACGACGACGCCACCGGATTTGGTGAGTTCGTAAGGGCCGGGCGTGGCGGAAACGTAGATGACTTGATTGAGGCGATGCTCAAACTCCTCGAAGGTGAGAGGACGATTGTCGAGCGCGGAGGGCATGCGGAAACCGTAATCGACCAGCGTTTGTTTGCGGGCGCGGTCGCCGTTGAACATGCCGCGGACCTGACCAACGCTTTGGTGGGATTCGTCAATGAACATGAGGAAATCCTGCGGGACGTAGTCGAGGAGAGTGGGCGGAGCTTCGCCGGGCAGGCGGCCGCTGAGGTGGCGCGAATAGTTTTCGATGCCATGGCAGTAGCCGATGGTGCGCATCATTTCTATGTCGAACATGGTGCGCTGGACGACGCGCTGCGCTTCGACAAACTTGCCTTGTTTCTCCAATTCTTTTTTCCACCACCAAAGTTCTTCCTGGATCGTAACGATGGCGCGGTCACGGTTTTCCTGGGGTGTTACGTAGTGATTCTTGGGAAAGATAGTGACGCGCGGCAAATTTTCCTGGCCGGATTTGACTTCGCCGGTAAGCGGGTCGATCTGGCGAATCTTGTCGATTTCTTCGCCCCACATTTCGAAGCGGAAGCCGTCGTCCTGATAGGGCGGATAGATTTCGATCATGTCTCCGCGGACGCGGAAAGTGCCGCGGCGGAGATCTTCAGAGCGTTCGTACTGAATGTCCACGAGCTTGTGGAGAATGGATTCGCGCGAAATGTGCTGACCTTTTTCGAGAGTGACAAGCATGCCGTAATAGGCTTCGGGCGAACCGATGCCATAAATGCAGGAAACGGAGGCGACGATGATCACGTCGCGGCGTTCGAAGAGGGAGCGCGTGGCGCTCATGCGAAGCTTGTCCAGCTCGTCGTTGATGGTGGCTTCCTTGTCGATGTAGATGTCGGCGGAGGGGACGTAGGCTTCGGGCTGGTAAAAATCGTAATAGCTGACGAAATATTCGACAGCGTTCTCGGGAAAGAAGGATTTGAACTCGTGATAGAGCTGTGCGGCGAGCGTCTTGTTGTGCGCGAGGACCAGAGCGGGACGATTGCAGGCTTCGATGAGCTTGGCGACAGTGAAGGTCTTGCCGGAGCCGGTGACGCCGAGGAGGACTTGATGCTTGTCGCCGGCGTCGATTCCGCGAGTGAGCTGATCGATTGCGGCCGGTTGATCGCCACGAGGCTGATAGTTGCTGCGCAGCTTGAAGTTCATGGAAGGGTCTCCCGGCACGAAAATCGGGCACTGCCGAAACTTTGATTATACTCCTCGGCGCAAATCGACGTGAATGCGGCTCGGAAAATTGGTGGGTGTAGGTAGACGGGCAGCAATTACCAAGAATCGCCGCCGCCGCGTGGCGGCCACACGCCGAGGGCACGGCGAAGGAGAGCGATTTGGCCGACGTGGTAGCTATTGTGGACCAGCGTTTGCCAGAGAATCGCGAGGACCGTCGAGGCGCCTGCTTCTTGATTTGAATGCATAGAGGGGATTTCGCGGCCCAATTCGGTCGAATCACTTTGCGCCGTTGCGGCCAGGATGCCGATCAACTCCGCAAACCGCGCGACTTCTTTTTTCCAGACGAGCTCGTTCGTCGGGGTGGCGCGTGGCCAGCTTTCTGAGGCGTGGTCAGGATAGTGCGGCATTTCGCCGCGGATTCTGCGGAGTTCGTAATCCATCCAGAAATTCATGTGCCAGACAATTTGATGGACGGAGTGCGGGAGATTCTCGACGCGGCTGCCGGCCAATTCGGCGGAGAGATCTTCGACGCAGGCAACGGGATTGGCGTGGGCACGTTTTCCGTAGAGAAGCTCGATCAGCGTTTGTTCGGGCATGGGCATATTCCTTGGGAGAAAAGTAAATCGCGTCAGGGATGAGCAGAGGGAGTTTCGGCAAGGAGCAATACTTGGGAGTGGCTCTCGGCATCGATGGTGTAATGAACGCGATTCGAACCATCGGTTTTGGCGACGATGACGTTCATGGATTGATTGGCGTCATCGGTGGCGCGAACGACGAGGCCGGTTTTTAGCGAGATGTAGGTGATGGTTTCGTTTTTGCCTTTGGCGATGCCCATGTTGCGGAGATCGTGGAGCTTGTAGTCTTCGGGCGTCGCGTCTTTTTGAGAGGACTTTGTTTCAGCGTGGCGGTGGTCAGAATGACGGCGCAGGTTTCCTGGGATTGCGCGGAAGTCGCAAGGTCTCCCTGCGGAGTGATGCTCATCGCGCCACAGGGAGCGTCATTCACATATTCCGACTCTTTCTCCCACGAGAGCCCGCTAAGCAAGGCGTTGGGAATCGGCTCCTCGGCTTTCCACTTTTCTCCCGGCTTTATACCTCTTTCCGGGAAGGCAGCGCTTCCGCCGAATCGCGCGACCCATTCCTGCCAGGCGGCTTGTTCGTCGGAGGAAAGTTTGTCGAGGCCTTCGATGTCGGTGACCTGGCCGTCGCCGTGAAGAACGAACTCGACAATTTTTTCGTGCTTGGCGGTGTTCGAAGGGAGGCTCGGCGTCTGCGCGGAATTCGTGCCGGAGTTAAGGGCCGGCGAGACGGCAGCAGGGGCGACGCGATCGGGTTCCAGGATTCGTGTGCGAAAGCGCGCGACCGTTCTTCCAGCGTCGATGCGCAAATCATCCACTTCGACCTGAAGCAGGAGGCTGGCATTGGTTTGCCCGCCGGTCGGGGCCATGGGCGCGGCCACGGTGCTTTCCGTCGTCGTATCCGCTTTCGCGCGATAGCTAACCTGATAGTGGAAAGTCTGGCCGACGCTGAGCTTGGGGACGAGCACGGCGCGGTCTTGATTGGTCTTCGCTGCGCAGGGAAATGCCGTCAGAATCAGGCAGAAGCCGAGCAGTCGCAAACCTTTGTTCATGCGGGTCGATTCGTGGCAGGCGCAGCTGCCTAGGATTACTTACTTCTCCGCCGGCTTGAAATGCTTATCGAAAAATTCGATGGTGGCGTGATAGGCGGCAAGCCACGTGCGATGCAAAAGAAAATCGTGAATTTCGTCGGGGAAAACGAGTTGTTCGAACTCAACATTTTGTTTGCGCAGTGCTTCGGCGAGATCGACAGTTTCGGCGAAGGGGACGTTGCGGTCGTCGTCTCCCTGGATGAGGAGAACGGGAGAGCGCCAAGTACTGACAGAAGAGAGCGGAGACGATTCCCAGGCGAGGCGAGCGGCATCGGCACGTTCGCTGGGTTTGTAAGAAGAGGCGAAGGTAGGAATTTCGGTGTTCCAATCGTGGACACCGTGCATATCGACGCCAGCGGCGAAGAGATCGGAAGAGCGGGCGAGACCAAGAGCGGTCAAGTAGCCGCCGTAGCTTCCGCCCCAAAGGCCGATGCGGGCGGGATCGACGTCGGGGCGCGAGCGGAGGTAAAGACCTGCGCCTTCCACATCGTTGAACTCGCTGGCGCCGGCCGCGCCGTAGTTGAGGGCCTCGCGAAAATTCGTGCCATAGCCGATGCCGCTGCGATAGTTGACGGCGAGTACGATGTAGCCGCGGCTGGCGAGGTACTGATTCATGCCGTAGGCGTTGCTGTAATAAAGCATGTAGTGCCAGCCGAGAAGCATCTGGCGGCGCGAGCCGCCGTGGAAAAAGCAGAGCGCGGGATGGCGCGCGCCGTCACCTGCGTTGCGCGGAAGAAAAAGCTGGGCATGAATCTGCATGCCGTCGACGCCGGAGAGAATGACTTGTTGCGGCGTGACCATGGCGTTGGCGGGAAAATCGGCGGGAAGGGATTCGGGAGCGAGGTCGCGGAGTTCACTCTTGCCGGCGACGAGGGCGGGACGCATGGTGGTGTGCGCGTCGGAACGAAGGAGGAGAACGGTCTTGTTGTCGCTGGCGAGCACGGGCGCGGTTTCGATGCCGGTGCCGGAGGTGACGGCTTCCGGATGATCGGACGTTGGCGAGACTTTCCAGACGTGGCGGCGATCGATGTCATCTTGATTCGAAGAAAAGACGATGGACTGGCCGTTAACGCTGGGGGAAACGTATTCGACCTCGAAATTGCCCGGCGTGAGGAGCTTCGCAGCACCGCCGGTTACGGGAGCGGACCAGAGATGGAGCCAGCCGCCTCGTTCCCACGGGAAAACAATGCGGTCGTTCGCCGTCCAGATCAACTGATTCTCGGCAACAGCCTCATGGAAAACGCTGCCGCTGCCGGAATCGGCGTGCCAAATCTCCTGGCCTTTGCCGGTGGTGGCGTCGGCGATGCGAATGGACCACGGCTGGCCTTCGCGTTCCGGAGTAAAAGGCATGCGGCCCTTGGCGACAGGGATGCGGAGGTAAGCGATTCTGCGGCTGTCGGGCGACCAGGCGGCTTGGATGTCAGTGTCGACGCTGGGCTCGAGATAGATGAGCGATTTCGCGGCGAGATCGTAGACGCCGATGAAGCCGTGGTCTCCGCGGCGGCTGGCAAAGGCAAGCTTCGAACCATCGGGCGACCAACGAAGTTCGCTGGCGCCGCCATTCGAATGAATCAATTGCTCGGCCTTTTCGCTGCCGTCTAGCTTGACGATCCACACTTGCCTCTTGAATAGGAAAGCGACGCTGCCGCCTTTGGGCGAAACGGCAGGCGAATGGCCTTCGGCAAGTTTTTTCGGTGCGCCACCGCTGAGGGAGACGGCCCAGATATTCTGTTCGACGCCTTGCGGCGAATTTGCCGGATTGGGGTAGACGCCTTCGGTGAATTCGAGATCGCCGCCGCGCGTGTAGACGATGGTTTCGGCGTCGGGAGCCCAACTGAGCATGCCGAGATCCTGGCCGTCATCTTCCTTGTAGGGGGTGAGCTGGCGCGATTTGTAGCTGCCGTCGGCAGCGGGTTCCGCGATCCAAACATTTCGCGCGCCATTGGTGTTGAAGACCCAGGCGACGCGTCCCTTGGCGGGGGCGGCAGTCAACTCGGTGGGAAAGGGAGCGCTGAGAAATTGTTCGAGCGTTGGCGATTTTTGCGCTTTCGTCGTGGGAGAAATCATCAGCGCTGCAAGGATCACCGAAAGTACGATGCGTTTCATCAACAGCCTCCACTCATCCCAGAATTTTGCCGTTCTGTTCTGTTCCGTTTCACTAAACTCAATCGGCCGGTTGTCGAGCGGCCGCTTTCTCAACGGAAACGCGCGGGCCGTCCAGCGGACCGGAAATCTTCAGTACGTGCCTGGATTCGTTAACACCGATGACGCGGCCGCGGCGTTTTCCCGCGCTGACTGTTTCGATAGTCAAATCCGCGTCGCGCGCGAAACTCACCTCGCCTTGCAGCGAGGTTTTATCCTCGGCGGATTCAAGCGTCAGATTCTCAACGCTGACGCCGCGGTTGCGCATCGTAAACGTCCCCGTGCCGCTTGTCCACCGGGAAGTGCCGGTGTGGGGAGCGCCATCGGCCACGCTGGCGTTCACGTCCCAGCCACGAAACTCGACTTTCTGGAGCTGAACTTCGCCGCTGCCGGCCAATTTTTGCAGGAGTTCGTCGCGGCCCACGCCTTCCGTTTCGATGTGCACCGTGCCAGACGCAACGCCCGCGAGCCGCTCGGTGAACTTGCCTGGCGCGGGGATCTGCGCCAAATTGACGTGATCCAGCCTGGCGACGACATTGTACTTCGGAAAAGGAGCGAACTTTGCGTTCATCTGGGCGCGGACAGCTCCACCGGCCCACTGCGCATCGGCCTCGCGCACGTCGAGCTGCAATTCGTGCAACGAACCTTGCGCGTGTACATTGGCGAGCTTCAGCTTTTCAATCGTCAATTCGCCGATAATTAGTTCTCCGTCCGCGTTCATCTGGCGGACGAGCTCGCTTGCGGCAGGATTCGGAGACGAGCCACCAAGGAGCGTTGGCAAAAGTCTTTGCAACCAGTTGGGACGGGCGCGGGGGCCAATCCAGTGATCGAGCTCGGCAGCAGTCAGGCGATCCGTGGCCAAACTAAAATTCCATTTCGGGCGATCTTCGCCATCCGCAGGCTTATTCTCCGTGATGGAGCCGGACCACGTGCCACCGAAACCTTCCACCTTCGCGATCTCGACGGAGCGCAAGCCGTCTTTCCAATTTAGAGTGCTTTCTTGGATGGCGAGGGGCTGGTTTAGCCCGGCTGCGGCGAGTTTTGCCTTGTTGAGAAGAATTCTTCCGTTCCAGCGGCCAGCGAAGGGCTTTGGCCATTCCCACTTCGTCACGGCAAGGGCTTCCCCGGTGAGTTCCCATCCATGATTGACCGGATGTCCGAACGCCGTGGCGGCTCTGAGAACGTCTTCGACCCTCTGCACGTGCCCTTCGAAGCTGATGCTGCCCGCTTGTGTGCTCAGGTCGTGATTGAGCGTAATGTCGGCGGCATTTTCCATCAGCGTAGCCATGCGGCGTTTTTTGGGGGCGGTGACGTCACGAGCCGAGCCGCCGAGAGCAATACGGACGGGCTCGGACACTAGCATGGTACGCTCGCGACCCAAGTGCACGGGGCCTACGCGGACGGGAACTTTCAGACCTGGCACTTTGAGGATACCGCCAGTGCTGGAGAAGGCGGCTTCGTCGAGCTCGAGAGGCCAACCGTGCAGAGTCATGGCGCCGGTAAAGAACTGCTCGGCGGAAAGGTTATCGTCGACACCAGAATGAAAAGCGCGGTACCAAGCCAGCAAATCCGTCGCCTGGATTCCCGATGAATCCAGCTGCAGCGCGAAGCTCGGCGACGGGCCGGCAGCATAATCTGCCGAGCCGCGCAAATTGGAACGCGGGCCTTCCACGGTCACTTCCTGGGCGCGCGCGATTCCCGCGGCCACATTCCAGCGACCTTTGACGCCGAGCCTCAAACGGGGATTGTCGCTGCGTTCGATCAAATCCCAGCGATGGATTTGTGCCGCTCGAGCCTCCGCCGAAAAAGTCCATTCGCCGGGCCGTGTTTCGCTGCTGGAGACTGAGCCAGGCTCTACTTGAGCGCTTTTAAGCGAACCGTCCAGAGTGAATACGCCGCGCAGGCCATAATCCCGCCCGCGGAGCAGCCTGAACAAATCGGCAAGGGAAACGCCCTCCCAGTGCACAGTAATCTGAGCAGGCTGCAGCCGGGCCGAAGTCCCGGCGACGTCGCCTTGCACCCTGACGGTTCCGGCGGATTGCAGCTCCACACCACTGCGCCAGGGTTGCGCTTCGAGGCGCAGTCGCCAGCGCCCCGGGGCCACCTGGTCAACACTTCCGGAGACACTTGTGAACGCGAACGGAAGCTTGTTGTCCGCAAATTTGAAATTGACGCGGCCGTCGTCGAAATCAATTTTCAGCAGGCGGTTGACTGGGGCGATTGCGGAAGGCGGGCCGTAGAGCCGTGCAGTGGCTTCGGCGGCGGCTTTCGCGGGGGGCAGCCAGCGTTCCAGATTCCATCTTCCCTGGGTATTGCGTACCAGGATTAAACTCGGCCGGCTCAGCGAAAGCGTGCCGAACTCAAAGTGGCCGCGAAGGAGCCCTGTCCAGCGCAGCCCGGCAGACAAACTGTCCGCGCGCAAAAAATATTCGTTGCCGAAGGCGGGATCTTCGCCGACGGAAACTTGCTCCGCATCGAGCCTGGGAGTGGGCAGGAGCTGCGCGGCAAAACTTCCAACCTCGACCGGCCGGCCAAAGGCCTTTTCCAGTTGAGCGGAGAGATACGCGTGCATGCGGTGCGTGCGGACGAGCAGGGATACGCCAATCTGCACGACCACGAGCAGCCCCACAATCGTGAGCGCCAGCTTCCACCACTTGCGCAGCATCTTCATGCAATTGGAAAGTTTCGCAGACTGTCCTGTAAATGAAAAGCGGTGCAAATCGAACTGCGCCGGGAACTTGCTTCCTCTTAGCGATGAGCGGTGCTGAGATTCCACAAATCCTAGTGCACGGTATGCAGCATGCGGCTCCAACGGGTACGCGCGGGAAGATGAGCGATGGTGTCAAAGACGCCGATCAGCCGCTGGATAAAAGTCGTTTGCGTGTAATCGTTGCTTGTTGCGTCGACCGACCAATAAATCAAGAAGGGACGACCCATGATCGCACTCCGGTCGACGAAGCCCCAGTAGCGGCTATCGGAGCTGCGGTCGCGGTTGTCGCCCATGGCAAATAATTTTCCAGGCGGAACGACAAGCTCATCGCCTTGCATATAGGTGCGAAGCGTTTCTCTCCATCCGGATTCCGGAATCACTTGGGGGGAAATCAACATGCCTTTCAACGGCGGAAAGGAATAGTTGAAATTGTCATAGGGCGCACTGGGATCGTGCACGACATACGGCTCGTTCAAAGGTTTCCCGTTGACATACATTTGCTGGTCGACGAGCTTCAAGCGGTCCCCAGGCAAGCCGATCACTCTTTTCACGAAATGCTGATGATCTGCGTATGGGTATTTGAAAACGATGATGTCGCCGCGTTCCAGCGGACGATACGGAAGCACCTTTTCGTACCACGCCCCGCTGCCGCCGAAGATGAATTTGTTGACGAGGAGATGATCGCCAATCAGCAGCGTGCCTTCCATCGAAGCGGAAGGAATTTTAAAGGCTTGCACAACAAAGCTGGTGCCAAAGAGGGCAAGAAGCACGGTGACCAGCAACGATTCCAAGTATTCGGAAATCGTCGTCGAATCTTCGTGGTGCTCTTCTGGTTTCGGCTCCTCCGGCGCAACCGGTGCCGCCGGTTCCTCTACGTGCACCGCAGTCTCTTCCACCATGCGATCTCAGCCTTTCTGCAGCAACCGCTCGTTACACTTTTTCCAGAACTTCCAGCGCACTCTGCGCGGCCCGCTGCTCGGCCTCTTTTTTTGTGCTGCCTTCGCCGCCGGCCATCCGCGCTCCGCTGATCCAAACCTCGACTTGAAAGACTTTCTGGTGATCGGGCCCGCTCTCGCCGGAAAGCCGGTACTCGGCAGGTGGCTGGCCTCGTCCTTGCAGAAATTCCTGTAGCGCGGACTTGCGGTCCGAGTCCGCGATGCGGTGGCCACGCTCCTCGAGAGCTTGCTCGAAAAGCAAGCGCTTGAGCATCTCGCGCGTCGTTGCTAACCCGGCATCCAGGTAAACTGCGGCGACCACTGATTCGAAGGCGTCCGCGAGAAGGGTGGGCTTTTCCCGGCCACCGGACTTCTCTTCGCCGCGCCCAAGCCGCAGATGCTCGCCGAGGCGGATGCGACGAGCCGCCACTTCGAGAGACTGCGCATTGACGATGTGCGCGCGGCCTTTGGAGAGCTGCCCTTCGCTCCACTCTGGAAACGACTCGAGAAGATACTCCCGTGCCAGCAATTCGAGAACGGCGTCGCCCAGAAATTCCAGCCTCTCATTATCCTGGAGGTCCACGGGTGCGGCGGTTTCTGACTTGCGCTCGGCGCGCAACTCCGGAGCCGCAGAGCTGTGCGTCAAAGCACGCTCAAGGAGTTCCGGCTTTTTAAACCGATAACCCAGCCGCTCCTCGAGTTGCTCTGCGTCACTATGGGTCATTACCGTGAACAATGGGGCCTGGAACTGCACGCGTCCAGCTTGGGCCTATTTCGGTGCGCTCAACTGCGTGGCGCCCAACTTCTTCGCCTCTTCGGCGCCGCTCTTGCACGTCGGCTGCAAACTCCCGGGGATCGCGGCGCATTTGTTGAACGCAACCACCGCAGCGTCGAAATGCGAAGTCTTCTCATTCGCAATGGCCAGGACGTAGAAGGTCACGGGGTCGGCCTCCGGATTTGGATCCACTTTGGCGGATTCCTCAAATTCCGGAATCGCCGCGTCAAACTTGCCGCGGCGGAAATAGACAAGACCCAATCCGCCATGCGCCATAGCCAGTGTCTGATTTTTCGCGAGAACAAACTGCGCATCGCTCATACCCTCCGGCTTAGGAATCGTGGGGGTGAGTTCGATCGCTGATTTGGAAAATTTCTCGGCTTTATCAAGTTGCGCCGCGGCATTGGGCATCCCGGAGTTCCATGCTCGCGGCAGCGTTTGCCCCAGAATCGCTAGAGTCTGCACATCGTTGGGAGCCAAAGCTACATCCTTTTCACCGACGTCCTGCATTTTCTGAAGCTCATTTCCGGCCAGATAGAGTTTCACGAGGTTCGAATACACGGGCGCTAGATAGCGGCTCTGCGGATATTTCAGTACGAACGCCTCGCCTGCTTGTATTTTTTTGCTTCCGTCGGTCATCGGAATCGTATCGAACGCCTTGAACGCTGCATCCTCTTCCGCGTTGACAGGGGGCGCGGGAGTGTCGAGCGTCAGTGTGTTCGCTTTGTCTTTATCGGTTTGTTGCTGCGCGGGCGGCGAACTTTGCCCGCTTTGGCTGCTGCCGCTCTGTGCCGATGCGCCCATACACCCAAATAGAAGCGCTGCTGCAAGGGCCCCTGCTTTCGTCCACTTCTGCGACGTCCCCTTCATGTGCTGCCTCCTGTGCTGCTGCAAGTCGTTCTTCGAGTCTGCCGGCTCGAGTTTCATCGTTTCGTTCTCCCCTGAAAATTTCTCGCTCACCAATTAATCTCTAGGGCCGCTCGACTGGTTTCTCCAGATTCACAGCTTCCAGGCCCCTTTGCGCCGCCTGCTTGGCCTGCTCGGGTCCTCCCTGCACGGCGATCGCCGCTTGAAACTCGCTTCTTGCAAGTGCCTGCTGGCCTTCATCATCATATATCCTCGCCAGATAAACATGCGACCACGTTAACACGAGGGGGTCCTGCGTTGCCGCGTGCTCGCCCGTGGTTAGCCTGCCGAAGACCGCTTTTGCGCGCGGTCCATCGTGATCCAGCAAGGCCACCAATCCCAGGCCATACCACGCGCGGATTTGATCGGGATACCTGGCCAGTACTTTTTGAAACGATACCTCGGCTGCTCGAGGATTTTTCTCGGCGATGCGCCTCTCGCCGTCGGTAAGCGCGGCAATCGCCTCGGCGTCGTTGGGAACTGTAGTCGGCTGCATTATTTTTTGCCGCGTCACGGCCTCGCTTGCAGTCTCGTCGTCCTTCGAGCGGCCTGCAAGGGCAAAATGAATGGCGTCAATGCGCTTGGATTCCGCAGCTAGATTGATGTCCCTCACCAGGTCGGGAAAGTAGAGCGCCATCGACGGCTCGGAACTTTCGTACTTCGCAAGTCCGAGGAAAATCGGCCGCACCAGCACATACCCATCAGCATCATCGCGATCCATCGCGGCATCGCGTTCGCCGGGGGATGAGCGTTTTAGCTTTAGTTCCACGGCACGCACGAGGCATTCCGCGAAGTAAGAAGAAAAATCATCTTTCAAATCCGGCGCCAGCCGCGGCGCTTGCGCGGCCTTGTCATACAGCTGACGTTTCACGGCAAGCACATGAGGGTATTGCTGGGGAAGCGGGTCGAGCAGGAAATGCAAAAACGCGTGGCGAACGATGTCCGTCGGGATGTCGTCCGAGCCGCTCAGAACGATCGAATAGTGCTCGCCGGAATTGCGCACATTGGTGATGCGGCCAACCAGCGGCTCAAGAACGATCGTGAACGTCCGCTGCGTGGTAGGGTCCTGGAGTTGCCGCAGATAACCTGTGGCCACAAAAACGATTTGCGACACAGGATCATGAACTTTCTCAATCTCGCGCGTATAAATGGGCTGCAGGTCCCGCCACAGACGCCCGATATTTTGCTCCTGATAATAGTTGGAGAGGATTTCGCTGAAACC
Organism: uncultured Acidobacteriota bacterium; assembly: GCA_963718785.1. Lineage (GTDB taxonomy): Bacteria > Acidobacteriota > Terriglobia > Acidiferrales > UBA7541 > Acidiferrum. The sequence goes on from CAVQZW010000003.1 coordinate 1,357,599, forward strand.
ATCAAGCGCCAGAGCCTCTGTCGGCATGTCGTCCCGGCGCACAGTCATCAAGAACTTGGGCGCAGGTCCGGAGAGCAGCCCGAACCAGATGTAGCGGGAAAGGGTGGCACCGGAGTCGCGAACCTCATGGGCTTTGTAAAATTCTCTTACGGCGTCCACCGCCGGCCCTTGCTGGTGCTGCATCTGCTCGCGAAGGCGAGCGCGCAGCGGATGCCAGTTTTCCGCGCTAACATTGGCTTCAAAGCCTGCCGCCAGCAGCGCGCACATCGTTGTGAACATAGCCTCGTTGCCGTCCACGGAAATGTTCGTAGCCGGCGCTGCTTTTCGCGGCGCAGGGGGCAGAGGCATCTGTCCGCTCGCTCCGATCGGCCCCAGTAAACACACTGCCGCGGCGCACAACGCCCCGGACATCTTTCGCAGAAATTGTTTTGTCATGAACTCTGCCGCAGTTCTCGCTCTAGATAGGATCGGTTTCAACAGCCTTTTCATCTTCTTTGGCAGGATGGACCCCTCGTCCGCCCGCCAATTTCCGCGCCAAGTCCCCCGGGGCGCTCATGCTCCTGTGGCAACCCTGCAGCATCTTTTCAATTTACAAGCGCACTTCCCATCCGTCAAGGAATCAGGCGCTTGCGCAATCTGCCGGCCGTCCAACTCTTGCAACTCCAAGGAGCATCTGTTAACAGTGAGGATGCGTTCACACCCTCCTTGGGATGGCTCGAAGTTATGCGTACTTCCCTCTTGAGAAAAGCTGCGTTTGCCCTTGGTGTCGTCGTCTTGCTCGCGAGCTTGTCCACCTCTCTCGCGGCCCAGCTCGTTCGCGAAGATGCCGCACTGCCTGCGAAGAATGTTTCCGCTAGGTCCTCTTCTCAAGACGCAACCATAAGCTCGGCTCCTTCCGGGACGCCGCGACTTTCCCAGGAAGTGCAGCTCACCGGGGATTCCTCGTGGGTGGATACTGGCATCGATTTGCAAGCGGGCGAAAAGTTAGCCGCATCGGCGACGGGAACGCTTCGCTACGCCGACCAGCAAACCGACACCGCGCCCGTCGGTATAGCCCGGGGCTTTAAAGATCTTTTGCGTAATCTGCCATTCAATGGAGCCGGTCGCGGCGCGGTCATTGGCCGTATCGGTGACAAAGACACTTCGCAGCCGTTTCTCATCGGCGCAAAACTCGATGTCGTGTCGCCTATCTCCGGCCGCCTCTGGATTGGCATCAATCAACTGAGCAGCGACACCGGCGATGGCACGTATTCCGTGCGCATTGAGATCTATCCTGCGGATGCCAATACTGTCGTGTACACCGCGAAGGCCGTGCCTGCTATACGCGGCGTCGATGATGACCTCTTCTCCAAAATTCCGCGCCGCATCGGCGATAAGGCCGGTGACCCGGGCGATATGGTCAACTTTCTGATTATTGGCTCGCAAGAGGAAATGGAGAAAGTCTTCACAACTGCCGGATGGGTGAAGGTCGACGCCAACGTTAAAGAGACCGTTCTCAACGGCTTCCTTGCCAGCATGTCCAAGGAGTCCTACCTCACCATGCCCATGAGTCCGCTCTACCTTTTTGGCCGCCAGCAAGATTACGGCTGGGCTCATGCGGAACCCATCTCCGTCGTTGCCTCCCGCAATCACCTGCGCATTTGGAAAGCGCCATTCGAGGTCAACGGAAGAACGCTGTGGGTCGGGGCCGCCACGCACGATGTCGGCTTTGAGAAGGATCAGCGAAACAACGGCCTAACGCATAAGATCGATCCCAATATCGATCTGGAGCGCGATTACGTGGAAAAGACGCTCGCTTCCACTGGCATGGTTGCGGAAATAACTCACATTCTCCCCGCAAATCCGATGCAGGAGGCCAAGACCGCCACAGGCGGCAGCTTCCATTCCAACGGCCAGGTTCTTGTGCTGAAGCTGGGTGAGCCCGCTGACCAGCATTGAGACCCAGCTCGCCGGTGCTATTCCCAAGCGGCAAGATGCGAAAAGTTGGAGTATGATGGCCGCCGCGGAAAGCCATCCCCTGGCCATCGAGTTCCGACGGAGCCCCATATGCCTGTGACTATCCCATTCAACGAAACAGAGCGTCGCGCGGCTCTCGAACGCTACGCCATCCTCGATACCGATCCCGAAGAATCCTTCGACGATTTAACGCACTTGGCTTCCTTTATCTGCAAAACTCCGATCGCGGCAATCTCCTTGATCGACGATGACCGCCAGTGGTTTAAATCGAGCGTTGGCCTCGCCGTTACCGAAACCCCACGCGAGATCGCCTTCTGCTCTCACGCGATTCTACACACGGAAGTTTTTGTCGTGCCCGACGCGCTCAAGGACGAGCGCTTTCGCGACAATCCACTCGTCGTTTCCGACCCGCACATTCGCTTCTACGCCGGAGCGCCGCTTATCAACGAAGACGGCTACGCTCTCGGCACTCTCTGCGTAGTCGATCAGTCTCCGCGCGAATTGTCGCCTGAGCAAACGGAAGCCCTCAAAGCTCTGAGCCGCCTGGTGGTCGGGCAGATGGAATTCCGCCGCAACCTCGTTTTATTGAAAGAAGCGCTTAGTGATCGCACGAAAGAAGAACACGAGCGCGAGCAAGAACTCCTGAAAGTGCAGGCCACCCTGATGCGCGTCCTCGGCCTGCGCCACTCCGTATCAGCCGGCGTGCGTTAGCGTTCTTGATTCCAGTAAGGAATCCGCGATAAATAGCGTTCGGCAGTCTTTCTCTCTGTGAACTCTGGGTTCTCGGTGCCCTCTGTGTAATATTCCTTATTTTTCTTTGTTTTCCCCGGCGACTAACCCGCCCCAACCGCCCGCCGCAAGACCTCCCGCGAAATATTCGCCCCACTCACCACCAACGCCACGTTCTCTCCAAACTCCGCGCCCCCCGCCAGCAACGCCGCCGTGCTAGCCGCCCCCGCCGGTTCCGCTAAGACATGCTCTTCGATAAGCAGAATCTCGATCGCCCGCAGCATCTGCTCCTCGCTCACCAGCACCACGTCGTCCACAAGGCTTTTCACATCGCTCACATTCGAAGCGTCCGGTGTGCGCGTCGCTAATCCATCCGCGATCGTGTCGCACGTCTCTGTCTCCACCACGCGCTCCTGCTTCCACGACAAAAAATACGACGGCGCCCGCTCCGCCTGCACGCCAATGATCTTCACGCGCGGCGCAATCTGCTTCACCGCCGCGGCAATCCCTCGAATCAAAGCCGTATCTCCCATCGGCGCCACAATCCCATCCACATCCGGCATCTGCTCCAAAATCTCGCACCCAATCGTCCCTGGCCCGGCCGGCAAATCCGTATCGGTAGCATCATTTAGAAAATAAACGCCAGGCCTCTTCGCGTACTCATTCGCCAACGCAAACGCCGCCGCCAAATCCGCTCCGCCACTCTCCACAATCTCCGCCCCAAGCGAAGCAATCCTCCCCCGCTTCACCGCATTGCATCCCATTGGCAAAAAGATCCGCGCCTTCACCCCAAGCAGCTTCGCCGCCCACGCCACCGCCGCCCCATGATTCCCCGTACTCGAAGCAATCACTTCCTCCACGCGCCCCTTCTTCAACCGCGCAGCCAACCCCCACAAGGCCCCCCGCACCTTGAATGACCCCGTCGGAAGCTCCATTTCCAGCTTCAGCCAAACGTGTCTCTTGCTCTGGCCGCTCAATAACGGTGCTTTCACCATTCGCGTTGGCGGAAAATATTTCGCCAGGTACCCTCGCGCCTCTCGAATCGTGTCTAACTGTGGCCGAATCTCCATGTTTCCTCGCATAACTGCTGAAGAACTATATCGCATCGCGTCTATCGTTTCGCGTGATCCTCCAGCCGGGAAGAGCTCAGGCGGCAAAGTCCCTCCACAACTTCCTCCACTCCCTCTCACAAAAATGCGCGATCAGCGTCCCACTGCCGACTTTTACCGAATACTCATCCTCCATCTTCGAAACCCTGAAAATCCCTCTCAAGCGCGGCCGCTACCTTGACGCCCACGATTCCGGAGCCGCTCCCTGGGCCGCCGTCGTCAACGAGACCTTCGTCCATCGCTTCTTCCCCGAAGAAGACCCCATCGGCCGCCAACTGCTGATCCGCTACGATCCATATCCCGTGGACGAAGATCGTCCCCGCGTCATCGTCGGCGTCGTTGGCGACGTCAAACAATACGGCCTCGGCAGAGACACGCCGCCTTACATTTACTCTTCCAACCTTCAGCAACCCGCCGTTTTTCCCGGCGGCACGATCATCGGCCACCTCCGCCAGGATCTTGTCATTCGCTCCGCCCCTGGCACGCGCACCGAAGACCTGACTCTGTCCGTGAAAAAAATCGTCTCCGACCTCGACACGGACCAGCCCATCGAGAGAGTCATGACCATGAACGGGATCCTGGACCACACCACCGACGACTACCAATTTTTTATGAAAGTTCTGGGAGCTTTTGGCGCTTTCGCCATGCTGCTCGCCGTGATGGGCATCTACGGCGTTATGTCTTACTACGTCAGCCAACGCACTCGCGAAATCGGCATCCGCGTAGCGCTCGGCGCGGAAACGACCGACGGGCTTTCTCTCGTCATCCGCCTCGCGTTAAAACTCTCGCTGGTGGGCATCGCCGCAGGCAGTATCCTCGCCCTCGCGGCCAGCCGCCTGCTGATCCGCTTCCTCTACAACGTCACGCCCAGCGACCCACTCACCTACGCCGCCGTCGCTACCGCCCTGCTTGCCGTGGCCCTGCTCGCCCCTTTCTGCCGGCCCGCCGCGCTGCCAAGGTAGACCCCATCACTGCCCTCCGCTACCAGTGAGGGCTGCTGATTTTGTCATGCTTCCGTGGCGAACCGCTCTATACCTGTAAAATCTCGGCCGCCCTCTCGACCGCCAATACGCTGACTCGTAGTCCTGCTCTCCCAAACCCGTTCGAACCAGGCTGAAGAAACTGTGCTGCGCCGGATTCACCACAATCCCCACATGCCCCGGCCACGCAATCACGTCTCCCGCTCGCGGATACTTCACGCGCGCAAAATTGTCTTCGCCTGAATAAATCTCGAACGAACTCGCGTAGGGATAAGCAAATCCAGCAGTCGTGTACACCGCGTGCACCACATGGGAACAATCCCGTGCTCCCTGCTCTCGTTCACCGCCTTGAAACGCCGTCCGCACAATGGCTCGACCTTCTGCCATGTTCAGCAGCCGCGCATTCGGAGCGTTCTCCTTTGCAGGCAAGGCCGTCTGCGCCTCGACGCTCACGGCGCAGATAACGAACACACATGCTGCCCGCAAAGCAATTCTGGCAAAGCCAGTCGCAAAGCCCTGCGCCACGCGCGAAACTGTTTCCATCTTCGAATCTCTGTTGCAGCCCAGCGCGAGCCGGCGGAGTAACGTCTGCAAATCCGGAAAACCCATGGAGTCTCCCGCGCACGGCCCTGCTCCAAACGCGAGCCAGCCCCGCGCAACAAGGGGAAAAGTTCCCTCACTCCACGAAAACATTTGGGTCTTCACCGAACAATAGAACTTGCCCAGGACGTACTTGCCCCTTAGGCCAGTGGCCAAAAGTTATGGGGCCAACCTCTTGGCGATTGCTAGCGGAAAGCGTTTGACATCTTAGCCTCTATTAGTGTATATACGTTAATGTGTTCTCTTGGGACGCTCACAAGGCCTTGAGCAACCTGAAGAAGCACGGCGTGTCTTTTGAGGAAGCCGAGACAGTTTTTAGCGATCCTGTGGTGCCATCGCGTATACTCCATAGAGGCTAGAAAATGGCACGGAAATCACCAGGATTATCAGCGCGCGCCGCGCGAGCCGTAAGGAACGCGAAGCATATCCCTGACAGTGAAATCGACTTTTCCGACATTCCCGAGTCCACAAATGCAGAGCTTCGGCGCGCCCGTCGCGTCGGCCGGCCTGTCACCGGCAACGCCAAACATTTGATCGCCATCCGCATTTCCCCGCGCGTACTCGACAAGCTTCGTCGGCTCGCCGCCAAGGAATCGAAGCCCTACCAAACGTACATCCACGAAATCCTTGAGCGCGCCGCCAATAAAAAAGTTGCCTAGGCGTTTTCTTTTCTCTGCGCTGGCTCTGCGTCTCTGCGTTATCTTTTTCTTGCCTCTTCCAGCTTCGGTCGCTTCGTTGCGTCGTTACCTCTTTACTTCATTACGTCTCAAACCGCGGTCGCTGCCGCTTCCTTCGGCCTCGACGCCTTCCACAAAGCGATGTACGGCTCCAGCTCCTTCATCATTTTTTGGAATTGCGGGATGTCCAGCGACTGGGCGCCGTCGCTGATCGCTTTTTCGGGGGCGGGATGCACTTCCACGATTAAGCCATCGGCGCCGATGGCCACGCCCGCGCGCGAAACGGCCGGCACCAGGCTGCGCTTCCCTGTCGCGTGGCTTGGATCGAGAATGACCGGCAAGTGCGTCAACTCATTCAGCGCGGGAATCGCAGCAATGTCGCAGGTGTTCCGCGTTTCTGTTTCAAACGTGCGTATGCCGCGTTCGCACAGAATCACATCGGAATTTCCGTGCGCCACAATATATTCCGCCGACATCAACAACTCCTTGATCGTGCCGCTCATCCCGCGCTTCAGCAGCACTGGCCGCCCGCATTTTCCTAGCGCTTTCAGCAGCACGAAATTCTGCATGTTCCGCGCGCCGACTTGCATGATGTCCGCGTACTGCGCGATCAACTCCACGTCGCGGTCGCTCATCACTTCCGTAATAATCGCCAATCCCGTGGCCTTCTTGGCCTTCTGCAACAATTTCAGCCCTTCCTCTTCCATGCCCTGAAAATCGTACGGTGAAGTCCGCGGCTTGAACGCACCGCCGCGCAAAATCTTCGCGCCCGCCGATGCCACGCCTTCCGCTGCGCGCATGATCTGCGCTTCCGATTCCACCGAGCACGGCCCCGCCATCACCACAAACTCGTCGCCGCCAATCACCGTGCCGTTGACGCGCACCCGCGTCTTCCCGGCGCGAAATTGTTTGCTCACAAATTTGTACGGCGCCGAAATGCGCACCACTTTCTCCACCTGTGGCATGGACTCCACCGACTCCATGCACGCCGTCACGTCGCCGACACCTACAACTCCAATCACCACGCGCTCTTCTCCCTCGATCGAGTGCACCTTGTAGCCGAAATGTGCCACCTGGTTGCGCACTTCATCGATCTCCTGACGCGTAGCGTGCAGCTTCATCGAAATGATCATGTCCAGTCCCTCTCGCCTTCATTTTTTCCGTCCTAAGCATCCTTCCAAAATCCTCATCGCAAAATTCTCTGCCCTTAAAACAAAAAACCCACTCGGTGCGAGTGGGCTAAACTTTTCTCCGCTTTTGCAATTACAGAATCGCCCCTCGCCTCCTAGATGGGTGGGTACCAAAATCGAAACCAATACGAATAGGCGCCGCGATTCATGCGCATAGTGTATTTCGACTTTCCCGCGGAGACAACCAATATTTTGGGAATCCAGTGGCTCGCGAAACGCTGCCAGGCCGGCTCGCGTTCGCCCGCGGAAAAACTCAATTCAGCACGACAGCGAGGCGGTAGAGGGTGAACCCATCGTTGTTGCTGGTTCGGCAGGCGCCAACGCCAGCCTTGCGATAGGCCCGGCTTTTGACTCTTTCCAATAAATTGTCAGGCAGCGTCTCGAGTTGTGTCGCCTCAAATCGGATCACGTAAGAACCGGGAGCCGCCGCAATCGCCTGGTTCTTTCCGCAATTACTGCGAGCCTCTTCGGTTACATCCGCGATATGTATGCCATTCCCTTTGAGCAGGGAGACAACTCTTTCCTCTTGCTGCTGCAAGCTCAACCCTTCGACGGCGCGGGAAAAATCCTGCACGGCGAAGAGTCCGCCACTCCCTCGCAGCGTGGCGATGCCCACCGCTGTGACATCTGCGCTCAGGATGTTTTTCCGGTGTCCGGGCGAATGCATCCATCCGTCATGAATCGTTTCCAGATTGGGACCGACCGCGATGTTTTCCGCGATCATCGAGAACTTCGCGCCGGCTTTGGCGGCGCGCTCGTTGAGCGGAGCTTCATCCAGGCACTGATGCAGAAGCAGATCCTGGCTCACCATAACTTTGGCGTGCTGGCGTGCGGCTTCGGCCAGAGCGTTATCCCACTTGAGTGCTTGCAACCCCGCTGCGGCGCGTTCCCGATTTGCGGCGTCAAGAAGGAACTGTTCGTCTGACGTTGGACGCGAAGAAACTGCAGTTGCGGGTTGCGGCAAGCGATTCGGATTCGGCACGTGATCTTGCGAGCGGGCCGGAACAAGCAAAAAAAGAAAGTAGAACGCAAAGGCCACGACGGTGGCGATTTCAGGCGAGCGGCGAGTCTTCATCGAAAGTGGATCGCGGAGAGCGTTAGCCGCGGACGCGCACAGCGCTGAAGCTCAGGATGACGTGGCCGCCGGAGGTGGGCCGGCCAAAACTCATCATCGGGCGGAAGCGAGAAAAAAGCAGCATCTGGTCGAGTTGGTGACGCAAATCCGGGCTGTTCGGCCCCGAAAGAATTTGATAGCCGGCCATCTGACCATGAGCATCCACAGTTACATCGACAAGAAGGCCATGCGGAAGGGAAAGTTCCACTTCATGCTGCTCGGGCGCCCAGGCCTGCGGGTACTCCGACAAAGACAGAAGCTCGGCGGGACGCAGAATATTAAGCGGCACATCGTTGGAGACGGCGCGCACCGTGATTCCCGGCACCATCAACTGCAGCACAAGAGCAAAAACTACGATCGCAGAAAAGACGCCGCCTGTGGCGGGAACGGTGATGGGACGAAAAACGTTGTCGAAAAGAATTTCGGCGCGGTCGCGCACCTTGCGCACGTGGCCGGACCACCCATAGGAATTCTGAGATTGGGCGGCAGCCACTTTGATGCGCACAGCCAGGTCCGCAGGTGGAACGTTTTTCGGCATCCGGGAAAGCAGTACCGACATCTTGCGATACTTTTCGAGTTCTGCGCGGCAAACCGTACATCCGTTCAGGTGCTCGCCAACCTGAACTCGCTCGGAGACCGATGTGGTGCCCGTGAGGGCGTCGTCGAGATAGCCCGCCAGTTTTGTCAGTACCGTAGTGCACTTCATGGAAGCCCCTCCCCTGTGGCGTTTGCCCGCAGGGAATTACTTTGTTCACGCGAAGAATCGCCTTGCGAAAAATCCCCTTGTGAAAAATCATTGACGCGGCGCGCCGCCGTGTAGGCATCGCCGAAAGGCGACGGCTGCGGCTCGACCATGGAACCGTGCGAGCTGCTCGGTGCAACGCCGCGTGAAGAAGCGCGCGCTTCTTGATCGCCGAGCAGCGGCTCGAGAACTTGACGGAGCGCGCGGCGCCCGCGAAGGATGCGCGACTTGACGGTGCCCACGCTGCACTCCAGAACTTCCGCAACTTCCTCGTAACTCAAATCTTCGAGATCACGCAGGATGACTGCTGTGCGAAACACATCCGGAACTTCCTGCAAAGCGCTCTGCACGGCGATCTGAATCTCCCGCGAGGCCAACTGCTCGAAGGGAGTGGCGCCGAGATCTTCAATTTCGATGCTGGCGTGGCCTTCTTCGGGCTCGGCGTCGATTGAGACATTTTTTTGCAGGTGACGCTTGAACCAGCGCTTGTGATTCAACGCTTCGCGAATAGCAATGCGATAGAGCCAGGTCTTCAAAGAGCTGCCTTGCCGGAATTTGCGAATTCCGCGGAACGCCTTCAAGAAAACTTCCTGCGAACCGTCGGCGGCGTCGGAGGTGTCGCCGAGCATGCTCAAAATCAGGTTATAGACCGGGGCGTGGTAATGGGTGACCAGCCAGTCGAATGCCGTTTCCGAGCCGGCTTGCAGCTCAGAGACGAGTTCGGCTTCATCGCGGCCCCATGAAAGGGCGCTGGCCCATTCGGACACTGCCGGCCTTTCCGGCCCGGTTGCTGGAGGCTACCCGGACCACCCTGCGATTCGGTCCACGTCAGAAAGCTACCTTAGAACGTTGGACCCAGGCCTTCTTGCTCGTGCAGTCCCGGTTGCCCGGAACCGCCTTGCGACCGGGCTGGCATTCTACGGATGCCGGGCCCGATGTCCGCTCTCGTGTATTAGACACCGGGAGGAGCGGAATGTTTCCCGGGGTGCTGCCAAGGAGTAACAACCGTGATTCTGGCACTTTGCGGGTTGCGGCGCAACGGTACCTGGGGACCAGTAGACGTGGCCCGTGACCCGCGATCCGTGGCCCGTGGGAAGAAAAAGCAGATCCCTCGACTTCGCTCGGGATGACCGGAGTTTGGTGTGGGTGAGGGGGTACCCCCGGGGGGTGATGGAAAGTGTGCGCAAGTGCATGAATGGATTGGGGTTGTGGGCGTTCCTGTGTGGCCAGATTGGCGATGTGGAGGGAGTAACGAGTTGCAAATCTTTGTGGTGCTGGGAAAGGTACCCCCCTGGGGTTTTCTTGTAAGTGTTGATTCTAGGGGAGATGAAGTGGCGTGGAATGAACACTTGCAGAAGTGTTGATTCTGAACGAGTTAGGCTGGAGCTGTTTTTATGAAGTAGTAAACCAGATAGGACTGAAGATCTTGCGGGAGTTTTAAGGAGAGCGCGGCGGAGGCGCATGACTTGTGTAGGCTCGGACAGGTTCCCTGCCCCAATCAACAAAACCATTATAACATATTGGTACCGTTTGTCAAGGTATAAACTATAAGTCGTTTGATTAGAAGGGGATAGTGGGTCGTGAGCGGCCATTACTTCTAGGATGCCGGCAATCCACGAACTTGGTCGCGTTGAGCAAGAAGATGATGTGAGGCCTTATGTGCTAGTATTCCGGCCATTGTTGGGTGAGACGCGCCTGTTGCGATTGGCCACATGTTGGGCGCTCTAGCGGTGGAATCCGCGCGTGTTCCAGCAGAGCCAAGTCCGGGGCGAGTGGACCAACCGAAGCATGTTCTACCTTGCGCAGCTCAAACAGTCCCTGAGAAGGCTGGCCCGAGCACCCGTCTTCACCGGAGTAACTTTGCTTACTTTGGCGGTCGGCGTGGGCGCTACGACTGCCATATTCAGTGTCGTTGAAAGCGTAGTACTGAAACCACTCGACTATCCCCGCTCCGAGCAATTGGTCGGTGTATGGCTGAACGCGCCAGGAATCGGAATTCAGAAAATGGGGCTGGGACCGGCCATCTACTTCATCGATCGGGAACAGAGTGCGACGCTGCAGGACGTAGGGGCGTATTGGAGTGACTCCTACAGCGTGACTGGCACGGGTGAACCGCAGAACGTGAGGGGCATGGTTGTAACTGTAGGCACGCTTCCCATCCTGGGCGTGCATCCAGTGGTAGGACGACTGTTCAGCCAACAGGACGACACGCCAGGCGCGCCGGACACAGTCTTGATTTCCTATGCCTATTGGCAACAGAAGTTTGGCGGAAGCGCGTCCGCCATCGGCCGTTCGATCGTTGTCAGCGCCAAGCCGCGAGAGGTCGTCGGAGTTCTTCCAAGGGATTTTCATTTTCTTGACGAGGCGGATCCCGCGCTGATTTTCCCGATGCAGTGGGATCGGAGCACGACGAAGCTTGGAAATTTCAGTTACAAGGCCATCGCGCGCTTGAAACCGGGTATGACCCTGGCGCAGGCGAATGCCGATCAGGCGCGACTACTTCCGGTTGCCATTCACAGTTTTCCGCCATGGGAGGGATTCAGTACCGGCGATTTTGAAAAGGCCCGGCTGGGGCCCGATCTTCACCCGCTTAAGGAAGACGTGATCGGCAACATCAGTGCTGTGCTGTGGGTGCTAATGGGATCCATCGCCATCGTTCTGTTGATAGCGTGTGCGAACGTGGCCAACCTGCTGCTCGTGCGAGTCGAAGGGAGGCGCCGGGAATTGGCCGTCCGGTATGCGCTCGGGGCCGGGCCAGGAGATATCGCCGGGAGCATCCTCATCGAAAGCCTCTTTCTTGGGCTGGCGGGAAGCATCCTGGGATTGGCGCTCGCGTTTGGGGCATTGCGGATTCTGGTGGCCATGGCGCCCACAGGACTGCCCCGCCTGCATGAGATCGCCATCGATGTTCCGGCGCTCCTCTTTACGGTGGGAATCGCGGTGTTTGTCAGTTTTGGGATCGGCATGGTTCCAGCCATCAAGTACACTCGCAGCAACCTGCGAAGCGCACTCAGTGAGTCCGGACGCGGGCAGAGCCAGAGCCGCGAACGCCAAGGTGCGCGCAAAGTGCTCGTGGCCGTTCAGGTGGCGCTTTCCCTCGTACTACTGATCTGTGCCGGTCTGATGATCCGGACGTTCCGGGCTTTGGTAAACGTGAATCCCGGGTTCGCTCAGCCCAGTACACTCGAGACATTTCACGTGTACGTTCCCAGAGCGCAGATCCCGGACACACAGCTTGATCGCGTGGTTCGTCTGGAGCAGCAAATCTTAGAGAACATCGCATCGGTCCCGGGTGTCTCGGCGGTTGCTATAACCAGCTCCGTGCCGATGGACAGAAACGGCTATAGGGATCCGATCTTTGTTCGCGATCGGACTTACAAGGAAGGCGAGGTTGCGACGCCGCGACATTTCAAATTCGTTTCCCCTGGATTCTTTGCCGCCATGGGAATGCCGCTGATTGCCGGTCGAGATCTGACCTGGAGCGAAGCCTTCGAGAAGAGAGCGGTCGCCATTGTTTCCGAGAATTTGGCAAGGGAGTACTGGAATGACCCGGCCAGCGCTTTGGGCAAGCAAATCCGCGCAACCAGTTCTGATGACTGGCGAGAAATCATCGGAGTGGTGGGGAATGTTCGCGATGATGGTCTCGATAAGCCGGAGTCGAGCGCGATCTATTGGCCTCGCCTTCTGGATCGCTTTGACGGGGAGCAGGAATTCCTCCTGCGCGATGTTGCGTTTGTTGTTCGTTCTCGGCGAGCTGGTTCGGCCGCATTGCTGAAAGAACTTCAACGCTCGGTGTGGTCGATCGATCCCGAGATGCCGTTGGCCGATCCCACCACCGTCGGTGAGCTCTACACCAAATCGATGGCACGAACATCCTTCACCCTCGTCATGCTCTGCGTGGCCGGAAGCATGGCCCTAATGCTGGGAATCGTCGGCATATACGGCGTCATCTCCTACGCTGTGTCTCAGCGCACGCGAGAAATCGGCATTCGCATGGCTCTGGGCGCCCAACCGAAAGAGCTCACGACGATGTTTGTTAAGCAGGGATTGTGGCTGACCGGGATAGGGATCGTGTGCGGAGTAGTCACAGCATTCGCGGCGATGCGTCTGATGTCGTCACTCCTGTTCGGGGTGAGCTCCAGAGACCCGTGGACCTACGCCGGGACGATCGCTTGCGTTATTGCCGTATCCTGGCTCGCATGCTATCTGCCGTCGCGCCGGGCAGCCACGGTCGATCCCGCTGACACGCTGCGAGCCGAGTAGCAGGTAGACGGCGGTCAAGCGATGAGCCCGCGGTTCCATGAGGAAAAAAGGCAAACGCCGCAACCTTAAAAACTGCGAGGAATCCGGCATCCACTTAGATTGCAGGCTGGATCAGCGGCAAACGTAATCGCGATTATGGCTGTCATAGCGGCAACGATTGTTGGCATAGAGTGAGCCTAGTGCTGAGAGCGGGTCATAGCAGAAGCCGAGGCAAACATCTTTCATGGCGGATTGGGATTCGTAGGCGCGGGGAATTTTTTCGAGGTCATTGAAAATGTCGACGATTTCAGGCGGAGGAGTTGCGCCCCTACTGGCCACATAGAACGTTAGTCCGATGCCTTCTCCGCTGATGTACCAGCCATCGTCGTTCCACGCACGAAGCGGCTTTACTGTATCCCTGTCGCTTTCCGCGCTCGCTGAAGATTGCATGAGCGATTGGATACCAGGCGCTGCCCGCCAGCTTACGGCGAGCGTAACGGCGGTCACGGCGATGAGCGACGTTTGTCACTGCATCTGGGAGAAAGCGGCACGTAGCGTTCTCTCGGGACGACATTGTGTTATACGTGCTGGTGGTTCTCTTTATCTTTATGACTGTAATCCAAAGTGATTTCGCATCTTCTTGAAGCGACAAGGAGGAAATATGCTGGGCCATCGGTCGATGGTTCACCTATTGCTAACGATTATAGGAATGATCGGAATTGTGGGCCTGTTCCTGCCATTCACTTATGGTACGTCCCCGGTGGACGCTGTCTCGGACAGGGAATTGTGGCGATTGGCCCTCCCGTTCTTCCTTGCCGTTCTCGTTTCCGCTGCCTCGATTCGGTGGGTCATCTCTGGCTCGTTTTCGAGACGTGAACGGGCAATCGCCTACGTCGTAAGTACGTTGATGGCAGGCGTGACACTTTCCCTGTGGTTCCCTTTTAAAGAGGGGCCATCGACCATTCAGGAATGGCTTGCGTTCGTTAGTCCGGAGCCAATCCTCGCTTTGGGGGTCTATTTTCTGATTCGGAATTCAAGAATGGGGACGTCCGGAAAATTCAATCCCGTGATGGCGATCCAGCTAGCCTATCTTGCCAATGCTGTGCTATGCCTAATCGTGTTCTTTGGAGATTGGCAGGCGGGTGCGTACTGCGTCCTGGTAGCCGTGCTTGCGTTTGTGCTTCAGATCGTCCTGGCTTCCGCACCTGGAATTGAGGTCGTCAAGTCCTGATAAGTCGCACGACTAATCAGGACTAAGCTGCGTTGTCCGAGGATGACTTCCCATTAGCCGACGTTCGGCTCGGAATCGCGCATAGGTATGCCTGAGTAGCACAGAAAACCCTAAGCGAAAGCTCGTACCTCTGCTGTCTGGGAGCGCCTATTCTGGTTCCGGTGCAGTTACATCCGGCTTAATGTCCACATTGTGATAAACGGTGATCTTCCATTCGCCGGCATCTTTCACCATTACCTGAAGAAGACGGGTGCGCAGCCGCCCTTTGGCATCGGCATGCGTTCCTGGAGGCGGACCCGATGCTGAAAACCCCGAAACCCATGTAAGGGTCTCGACAACGGCCACCTCTGCGCGAACGAACCTGAGCGAAACCACATCCTGGCGCAGGACGGTTCCGCGAAACATCCCCTTGAAGATTTCCTCGTGCCTGTCGAGAAACGCTTGGTGGCCAGTGAAGAACATGCCCCGAATGTTCGTGAATGTGCCGTCAGCGGCGAAATGCTGCGAATAGGCCTGGGCATCCCCCTTGTTCCAGGCAGTCACTTCCTCTTGCAGGATGCTCCGAATCGCCGCCTCATCCGGTTTGCCTTGAGCACCAGCCATCATCGCGAAAAGCAGTATGGTAAGACTCAGCACAGTTTTCATGATCCTCATCAACCTTTCGTTTTGGGATAGCGACAACTTGCCGCCGGATAGCACAAGGCGTGCACGATGGCTGGTCCATGCGTGACTGCCAACAGCGCTCTCGAATTATGCCCGAGTAACGTGCAAACCGGGAATAATCCACATCGCTGATTAACCGGCAGTCCTCACAAGGACGGCGTGTCCTACGTCACAGCGGATTTATCGCCGTGCGGCTATGGTTGGGTGGTTGGCAGTTTTGGCGCAGGTAGATGGAAATGCAATGCGGATGAGAGTCTTTCCGCTATTACTTCTCGCCTTCTTGCTGGCGAGCGTTGCCTGGGCGCAACAAGCTCCGCGAACTGTACCCGAAGCTACGCAGGAGGCTCCTGGAGTTGTGCCCGAAACTACGCAAAACGTCTCGCCACAACAATACGCACCAAATGAAGTGCAGGCCCCTGTTGCAAAGAATCAGAAGCTGGAAGAGAAACATCCCCGGCTTTTCTGGATATTTCCGACATACACCGTAGTCCACATCAAGTCAGCGACTCCACTCACGGCGAGTGAGAAGTGGCGACTCTTCGTCAAAAATGAAACCGATCCCTTCACCTTCGGATCGATAGCATTCGGAGCTGCTATCGCACAGGCGAACAATGATTTCGCGGGTTACGGCCGAGGCGCTGCGGGGTACGGCAAGCGGTTCGGAGCCGGATTGGCGGATGAAACGGCGGGCGGCTTCTTTGGAACTTTTTTGTTTCCCAGCATCCTGCATCAAGATCCGCGTTACTACCGTTTGGGCGAAGGGCCATTCAAAAGGCGTCTTGGACATGCCCTCATCCGGCCCGTATTAGCCCATACGGATTCGGGTGGACGGGCCTTCAATTGGTCAGGGATCCTGGGCAGCATCGCCACCAGCAGCCTTTCCAATGCCTATTATCCCGAAGAAAATCGCGGCGTTGGCGCCACATTCTCGCGGGTGGCGATGTCCCTTCCGTTCAGCATGCTCGATCAAATCATCAACGAGTTCGGGCCGGATCTCCAGAAGAAGATCTCCGGTAAGAAGAAAGCCCCCCGCGAGAATCCCGGGGATTAAGTCTCGTTCGGGTAGTTGAAGAAGAGCTGATTGCCGTCGGGATCATCGACCACCAGGAGACGATAACCCCACGAACCTTCCTTGACCGGAGCGCCCTTGGCCTCGAGTTCCGCGCGAAGAGCGTCCAACGCGGCGACCGCGGCCTCGCGCGTCGACGGCTCGACGTTCAGGGAAATGAACATCAGCCCCTTGCCAATCTTCTCCGGCCACGTGTCGGCCACGATAAGCGCGCAGCCCTGCCGGTCGACCTGTGCAACGTGGGCTCTGCCATTCTCCTCGTAGCGCCATGGGCTCGTGAATCCGAGCCGGTCAACGTAAAAGCGGAGCGAGGCGTCAACGTCGGTCACGTGCAGGACGGGACGCGCGAACCAGTCAGTCATGGGCTATATCCTCGAAGGAAGAGAGCTTCTCCCTGCGTTTTGAATTCTACGGCTAACTTAAAAACTGGCCAACTACGCAGCATTGAAAAGCAAATCGCCCGTTGCGGGTATTCGCAACGGGCGAGATGGAAGCAGAAACTGCTCCGAAACTGGAGAGGATTAGCTGGCGGCGGCTGCTGGTTCTTCCTTCTTGGTTTTTTCTTTCTTTTCTTTTTTCTTGAGCTCGTAGCCGACGATTTCGAGGATGGCGACTTTGGCGCCATCGCCGACGCGGATGCCGGCGTGGATGATGCGGGTGTAGCCGCCGGCGCGGTCGGCGAACTTCGGCGCGATTTCGCTGAAGAGCTTGGCGGTAACGGCGGGCGTCATGATGTATGCAGCCGCCTGACGCCGCGATTGCAATGTGTCACGCTTGCCGAGCGTGATGATCTTTTCCGCCACGGGCCGCGTTGCTTTCGCGCGCGTCAGCGTAGTGGTGATCCGCCCGTGTTCGAACAAGTTGGTGACGAGGTTGCGCAGCGTCGCACGGCGGTGCGAGGGGTTGCGTCCTAGTTTTGATCCTGAGTTGCGATGCCGCATTGTTGATCCTTTTAATTTCTGAAATCTTTTAACTGTTCGCTGACAGCCGACGGCTATCAGCAAAACCGGAAGGGCACGATGAATTGTGCCCCTACACGGGAGGGGCAAGCCCCTCCTCTACAAGAAAACAAAACGTTACAGGCCGACGGTGTCTTCGCTGGGCGGCGGTGCGGTCTGGCTCGGCAGCGGCGGCCAGATGATGCGGCCGTGCTCGTCGAACTTCATGCCCAGGCTGAGGCCCATCTTGGTCAGTATATCCTTGATCTCGTTGAGCGATTTGCGGCCGAAGTTTTTGGTCTTCAGCATTTCGTTTTCGCTCTTTTGCACGAGCTCGCGGATGGTCTGGATGTTGGCGTTCTTCAAGCAGTTGTAGGAACGCACGGAGAGTTCCAGCTCTTCGACGGAGCGGTCCAGATGCTCGAGGCGCGGATCGTTGGCGATTTCCTGCGGCAGCTCCGCCATTTCCGTGGGCTCTTCAAAGTTGATGAAGATGCTCATGTGGTCTTTTACCAGCTTGGCGGCGAGGCCGATGGAGTCCTGCGGAGTGATCGCGCCGTTGGTCCAGACTTCGATCATCAGCTTTTCGTAGTCGGTCATCTGGCCGAGACGAGCAGCTTCGACGGAGTAGTTGACCTTGCGCACCGGCGAGTGAACGCTATCGACCGGGATGTAGCCGATCGGCAGGTCTTCGTCGTAGTTGCGGTCGGCAGCGACGTAGCCGCGGCCGTTCTTCACGCGCATCTCGATTTGGAGCTTGCCGCCTTCGCTGACGGTGGCGATGTAGACGCTCTTATCGAGCACCGCGAAGTCCGCGTCTTCCTCAATTTGCGCCGAGGTGACTGGGCCAGGATGATCGACGTTGAAGAAAATCGTCTTGGGCAGGTCGGTGTTCAGCTTGATCGGCACCTGCTTGAGGTTGAGGATGATATCCGTCGCGTCTTCCACTACGCCGGGGATCGAGGAGAATTCGTGCAGTACGCCTTCGATTTTCACGGCGGTGATGGCAGCGCCTTCAATCGAGCTCAACAGCGCGCGCCGCAGGCCGTTACCGACAGTCGTGCCCCATCCGCGCTCAAACGGCTGCGCGGAAAAACGGCCGTACTTCTCAGTGAGTGATTCGAGCTCGGATGCAAGGCGCTTCGGCTTTTGAAAACCCTTCCACATCGTGTTCCTTCCTTCTGGCGGCCGAAAATCGGCTGCCTAAAACCGTGGTGCTTGCCCGGTACCGCCGGGCGCGGGCCGTATGCGGCTTACTTCGAATAAAGTTCAACGATGAGCTGCTCGTTGATGGGCGGCGTCTGCACGTCTTCGCGCTTCGGCAACGCCACAACTTTGGCTTTGAACTGCTCGCGGTCCTGTTCGAGCCACGGCACCGCGCTCTGGCTCTGCGCCACGTTGCGCGCTTCAAGAACCATCGCGTTCTGGTGCATCTTTTCCTTGATGGCCACTTCTTCGCCCACGTTGACGAGGTAGGAAGGGATGTTGACCTTCTTCCCGTTGATGCGGACGTGGCCGTGGAGGACGAGTTGGCGCGCCTGCGAACGGGAGGACGCCAAACCTGCGCGCCACACTACGTTGTCCAGACGCCGCTCAAGCGTGATGATCAGGTTTTCGCCCGTTGGACCCTTGGCGCGAACAGCCTTTTCAAAGTACGAGCGGAACTGCCTCTCGAGCAATCCGTAGGTGCGCTTGACCTTTTGCTTCTCGCGCAACTGCAAGCCATAACCGGCGACCTTGGGGCGCCGCGACTGGCCGTGCTGTCCCGGAACGAAGTTGCGCTTCTCGATCGCGCACTTCTCGGTAAAGCACCGCAGCCCTTTCAAAAATAGTTTCTGCCCTTCCCTGCGGCACAGGCGGCAGACTGCATCTCGGTGTCTTGCCAACTTTTCTCTCCTTTAACTCAGGTGACGATCGGTTTACAGGTTTGGCGACCCTTCTTCCCGGTCCATCTACTCTGTTTCCCCGAGCCATGAGACTTCGCAATGCGAAAACTCATGACCCGCTTACTGCAAATCAAACACGGCGGCGCTTCGGAGGACGGCAGCCGTTGTGCGGAATCGGCGTAACGTCGCGGATCAGCACGATGTGCAATCCAGCCGCGGCCAGCGCACGGACTGCAGATTCGCGTCCCGAACCCGGCCCCTTGACGCGGACCTCCACGCTCTTCATGCCGTACTGGTCGCGCGCCACACCGGCGGCAGCCAGCGAAGCCTGCTGCGCGGCGTACGGCGTGCCCTTGCGCGATCCTTTGAAGCCGATGGCGCCCGCCGAAGACCAGCACATCACGCGGCCATCCGTATCCGAGATGGTGATCTGCGTGTTGTTAAACGTCGCCGCCACATAGACGATGCCGTGCGGCACGACGCGCCGTTCGCGCTTCTTCTTGAATTCTTTCTTGCGCTTGGTTGCCGCCGCCGGTTTCCCCGGTGCTGCTGTTGCGTCCGGCACCGCGCCTTTTTGTTCTTTTGCCACTGTTCACTCCGTTCTTCGATTCTGAAGCCCTGACAAACCCGGGAGGGGCAAGCCCCTCCCCTACAGATTTTTTTTCGCGGCCACGGCTTTTTTACGCGGCCACGGCTTTCTTACGCAGCCACGACAGACGGCCACGGCAAGCAGGCGCGGGAAAACTAGCCCTTCTTGCCCGTGACCTTCTTCTTGGCGGCCACTGCACCGCGGCGCGGGCCCTTGCGGGTACGGGCGTTGGTGTGCGTCCGCTGGCCGCGCACCGGCAAATTGCGCCGATGACGGATACCGCGGTACGCCTGGATTTCAATCAGCCGTCGGATGTTCATCTGGATCTCTTTGCGGAGATCGCCTTCCACGCGGCCTTCTTTTTCAATTTCCTGGCGGAGATGGTTCACTTCGTCTTCCGTCAAGTCGCGGATCTTTTTCGTGTGATCGACGCCCGCCTTCGCGGCGAGCTTCTTCGCGCGCTCCTGCCCGATGCCATAGATGGACGTGAGTCCGACCCAAAGGCGCTTCTGCGGCGGAAGGTCTACACCTGCGATGCGTGCCATTCTGTCTCCTTAACCCTGACGCTGCTTGTGCTTCGGATTGCTGCAAATGACGCGCACGACTCCGCGCCGGTGGATCACCTTGCATTTGTCGCAAATCGGTTTTACTGATGCCCGTACTTTCATTGCCTTTTCCTCATTCCAGCCGCTCTTGGCGGCCAGCGGCATGCCTGTTACGGCGTGCCCCATAAACCAGGGGCATTAGATGAGACAGCCCCTTACAAAGTCGCAAACCGCAAAATCGCGGGTCTGAAGACCCGCCACTACTTGTAGCGGTAGACGATCCGGCCGCGAGTTAGATCGTACGGCGAAAGCTCTACCGCTACTTTATCTCCGGCTAGAATCCGAATGAAATTCTTGCGCATTTTGCCGGAGACGTGGGCCAGTACCTGATGCTTGTTCTCGAGCTCCACGCGAAACATGGCGTTGGGCAGCGGCTCAATCACCGTTGCCATGACTTCGATGGCGTCCTCTTTGGGATTGCCAGAGTCGCCCTTTTCTTTTTTCTCGCGAATGGGTCTCGCCATATTCTCCTGCGTTGCCAGCGTTGGGCTGAAACCCATGCGCTGTGTTGCACCTTGCTAACAGCGGGCACGGCATGCCGTGCCCCTACAAACCCTTACGACGGCCCACGATCTTTACCAGGACGGGCCAGTTACATCTTTCGGGCGCGTCAGGATCCAGGGGCCGTTCGCCGTAACTGCTACGGTGTGCTCGAAGTGGGCTGAGGGGCTGCCATCCGCCGTTTCGGCTACCCATTCATCCCGCATCCGAACTTCCGGGCGGCCCGCATTGACCATTGGCTCGACCGCGATAACCATGCCTTCTTGCAGCCGCGCCCCGCGTCCTTCTTCGCCGTAGTTCGGCAAGTTCGGCTCGTCGTGCATCTTGGTGCCGATGCCGTGCCCGACAAACTCCCGCACCACCGAATACCCGTGCTGCTCGACCCAGCTTTGCACCGCGTGGCCGACATCACCGAGCCTATTGCCGGGCCGCATCTTGTCGATGGCGCGGTCCAGCGATTCGCGGGTTACATCCAGCAGCTTCTTCACTTCCGGCCGAATCTGCCCGACCGGCACCGTGACCGCCGAATCCGCGAAATATCCATCCACTTCCATCCCGAAGTCGATCGAGACGATGTCACCTTCGCGCAACTTCCGCTTGGGCGACGGAATCCCGTGAACAATCTCGCTGTTCACCGAAGTGCACAGCGAACAAGGATAGCCGCGGTAGCCCTTGAACGCCGCCTTACCCGGCCTTCCGGCGATTTTTCCCTCGGCAAACTTCTCGAGGTCCATCGTCGTCAGCCCCGGCCGCACCATGTCGCGGAGCGCCGTCAAAGTCTCGTAAACGACAAGCCCGGCGCGGTGCATCTTTTCCAGCTCTTCGGCGCTGCGCAGATGAATCGCCATCGTTTCTACTAGCGGCCCTTCCCGGGCTTCTTCACTTCTACTAGCGGCCCTTACCGAGCCGCCTAATGCTTGGTGCGAGCGTGATGGAGCGTCTTCGAGATCTGCTGCTCGACTTCTTCTACGCTCTTCGACGCATCCACGTCGTGAAGCAGGCCCAGCCTCCGGTAGTACGAGACCAGCGGCTCGGTTTGCTTCTCGTAGGCCCGCAACCTCGGGCCTACAATCTCTTCCCGGTCGTCGGGCCGCTGCAGGAGTTCCCCGCCATCGTTATCGCAGCATCCTTCGACCTTCGGCGGGCGCTCGAACAGATTATAAATCTCGCCCCCCGTCTTGCACATGCGCCGGCCGGTGATGCGCCGGAGAATCAGCGCGGTATCGACCAGCAAGTGAATCACGAACGGCCGCCGGTACCCATGCTGCTTCAGCAACTCGCCCAGGTACTGCGCCTGAGCGACGGTCCGCGGAAATCCGTCAAACACAAAACCGTGCGAGCAATCCGGCCGCTCGATGCGAGCCGCCACGATCTTGAGCACCAGCGAGTCCGGCACTAGCTCGCCGCGCTCCATGATCGGCTTGGCCTTTACGCCAAGCGGCGTGCCCTGGGCCACGTGTTCCCGGAGCATGTCGCCCGTCGAAAGGTGCGGCACAGAGTACTTGGCCGCAAGCTTTTTCGCTTGCGTGCCTTTCCCCGCGCCCGGAGGCCCGAGTAAAATCACGGCGCGATTGAGCTCTTCCGGGGGCCGTTTATGCGGCACCACTGGGCTCGTCGCCATGTTTTTACCGTCTACCGCGCAACCGGCCCTTCCGAGCAAAACCTTCGTAGTTCCGCATGACCAGCTGAGCTTCCAGCTGCTGCACCGTATCCATGGCCACGCCGACAACGATCAACAAAGACGTGCCGCCGAAATAAAACTGCACGCCCAAACCCTTTAAGAACCACACGGGGAAGTGGCGATCGAACCAGGCGCCGATGCCCCATCCTAAATGATCGAGGTGAATGCCCGCGATCATCCATTCCGGCAGCAAACAAACGATGGCCAGGTACACCGCGCCAATGAAGGTGAGACGCTTCAAAATCTTGCTGACATGCTCCGAGGTGTTGCGTCCCGGCCGGATGCCCGGAATGAAACCGCCGTTCTTGCGCATGTTGTCCGCGAGCTCCGTGGGATTGAAAACAATCCCTACGTAGAAGAACGAGAACAACAAAATCATCGTGATGTACACGACGGTGTAGAGCGGCTCGCCCCAGGCCAGCCGTTCCTTGATGGTATTCAGAAACGCCCAGCGAGTGCCCATCATCAGCGCAGCCGTCGCTGGAAACGCCAGAAGCGAACTAGCGAAAATCGGCGGAATCACACCGCCGGAATTCACGCGCAGCGGCAGATAGGAGGATTGACCACCCATCACACGGCGACCGATAACGCGCTTCGCGTACTGCACAGGAATGCGGCGTTGCCCGCCTTCCACGAAGACGATGAACGCGACTACGGCAACCATCAAAGCTACGAGGAAAATCAGCGCGAGGCCAGTGAAGGGCCCCCACGCGGCAGTGCGTGCCTTAGTGATCAGGTCGTCGACCGCGCGCGGCAAACCAACCACGATGCCGACGAAGATGATCAGCGACATGCCGTTGCCGATACCGCGCTCGCTAATCTGCTCGCCGAGCCACATGATGAACGCCGAACCGGTGGTGAGCGTCAGGATGGTCATCAGCGTGAAGCCCGGTCCAGGGTGATAGACGAGCGACTGGCCGTTCATGTTCGTGGCTTGCAAAGTTGTGGCGATCGTCAGCGACTGGATCACGCTAAGCACGATCGTCAGATAACGCGTGTACTGCGTGATCTTGCGGCGTCCCAGCTCGCCTTCTTTTTGCAGGCGCTCGAGGTACGGAAAAACCACCTGCATCAACTGCAAAATGATGGAGGCGGTGATGTACGGCATGATGCCCAGAGCGAAAATCGTGAGCTTGCGGAAACTGCCGCCGCTGAAAAGGTCGAAGATGCCCAGAACCGAGCCCTGGGCCTGCTTGAACATCTCCTCAAGCACGGTCGCATTGATGCCTGGCGTCGCAATGTGCGCGCCAATGCGGTACACGGCCAAGAGAGCCAGCGTGAAGAGGACACGGTTCCGCAAATCCGGAATGCGGAACATGTTCTTGAGAGCTTCGACGAATCGTTTCATACGTTTACCCTGCGATTCCCCGTAACCTTACAACTTTACGCCGTAACCACTTCAAACGTGCCGCCTGCTTTGGTGATCTTATCCTTGGCCGAAGCGCTGAAGGCATGCGCGTGAATCGCGAGCTTGGTCTTCAGTTCGCCATCGCCCAAAACCTTGATCGGATCGGTGGCTCGGCGCACAAAACCATGCGCGCGAAGCAATTCGGGAGTCACCGTCTCGCCGGCCGGAAAAACGTTGAGTTCTTCCAGGTTCACGACCGAATACGTCACGCTGAACAGGTTATGAAATCCGCGCTTGGGCATGCGGCGGTGCAGCGGCATCTGGCCGCCTTCAAAACCGCGCCGGCGCGAATAGCCGCGGCGGGATTTTTGTCCCTTGTCGCCGGAACCAGAAGTCTTGCCCAGCTTCGAACCCATACCGCGGCCCACGCGCACTTTGCGGTGCCGCGAGCCTTTCGGCGGCTTCAAAGTCGAAAGGCTGTAGGCCGGCTTTGCGTGCGCTGTCTTCTTGGCGGCTGTACGGCCGCCGGAAACTTTTTTCGCCATCGCTTACTCCACCACTTCCACGAGATGCCGTACTTTGTGGATCATGCCGCGCACTGCCGGCGTGTCCTCGCGTTCGACGACCTGATGCATTCTCCGCAGTCCAAGACCGCGAATGGTCTGGCGCATGTCATCGGTGCAGCTGATGAAGCTGACCACCCACTTCACCTTGACCTTGCCGCCCTTGCCTTTGCCGATTCTCTCTTCGCTCGATTTTTTCTTGCTGGCCATTAGTTGCTCTCACCCGCGGCTTTTTGATAGCGGCCGCTGATTTCGTCGACTGTTTTGGAGCGCGTCTCCGCGACTTGCGCGGCGTCTTTCAATCCGAGCAGCGCGGCGAACGTGGCTTTCACCACGTTGTGCGGGTTCGACGTGCCGAGCGACTTCGTCAGCACGTTGGTAATCCCAGCCACCTGCATCACCTTGCGCACCGGGCCGCCGGCGATGACGCCGGTGCCGTCCGGAGCGGGCTTGAGCAGCACTTGCGCCGAGCCGTAGCGCCCGAGCACCTGATGGGGAATTGAGGTACCCTTCAGGTTCAGCTTGATCAAATTCTTTTTTGCCTGCTCGATGGCCTTCTTGATGGCCATGGGAACTTCGCGCGCTTTGCCCATGCCAAAGCCGGCATGGCCGTGGCTATCGCCAACGACGACGAGCGCCGAAAAGCTGAGGTTCTTACCGCCCTTGACGACTTTGGTGACGCGGTTGATGGCGATCACGTCGTCTTTCAGGTCGGTGGGATTCACCTCCAAGAGCCTGCGTACCGCTAAACTGTCTCGCAAAATTTGCTTCGACATAGGCTTAGAACTGTAACCCCGCTTCCCGCGCCGCATCGGCGAGCGCCTTGACGCGGCCGTGATACTTGTATCCGCCGCGGTCGAACACTACCTTGCTGACTCCGGCGGTTTTCGCGCGCTCGGCAATGGTCTTGCCGATCACTTTGGCCGCCGCAATATTTCCGCCACCCTTGAGATTCTTTTTCGTTTCGCCGTCCACGGAACTCGCCGAGACGAGAGTTTTTCCGGTGCGGTCGTCGATCACCTGCGCGTAAATGTGTCCCAGCGAACGATACACGCAGAGACGCGGGCGTTCGGTCGTGCCTTCGACGCGCTGGCGCACGCGATCGTGAACGCGCAGGCGGTGAAGATTTTTCGATAACTTGCGAACTCTTGCCGATGCCACTGTTTCTTCTCCTGAAACCTAAACCTTACGCCGAAATCAAAAACCAACTGCCGGAAAGAACGGGCACGGCATGCCGTGCCCCTACGAACTCGACTAGGCGGCGCCGCCGGCCTTTGCTCCGGCCTTGCCGGCCTTTTTCTTGAGGCGCTCGCCGGTGATACGCACGCCCTTCTGCTTGTACGGGTCTGGCGGGCGAAGTGCGCGCATATCGGCGGCCACCTGGCCAACTTTGCCCTTGTCCGCGCCGCTGACGACGATGTGCGTCTGCTTGTCCACCGTGATCTGGATTCCCTCTGGAATCGGAAACTCGATGGGATGCGATTTGCCGAGAGCAAATGCCACGATCTTGCCCTTGAGCTCGGCGCGGTAACCGACGCCAACGATATCCAAATCCTTCTTGAAACCTTGCGTGACGCCGTGAACGGCATTGGCAACCAGAGCGCGCGCAAGACCGTGAAGCGCCCGGTGGTCTTCTGTGTCGCGAAGAGCTGTCAGCACGCCGTCTTTCTGCTCGAACTTGATGCCGTGCGGCAGCGGGACCGTGAGTTTGCCTTTCGGCCCTTGCACGTCCACTTGTCCGCTTTGCAGAGCGATTTTCACGCCTGCAGGAACTGGAATTGGTTTGCGTCCGATACGTGACATCTGTTCGTCCTTATCTCCGAAAGCTCGAATCGTTACATGCTGCAAAAGACGGGCACGGCATGCCGTGCCCCTACAAATTCAAAACTGTTACCAGACTTCGCAGAGAATCTCACCGCCGACTTTGGCTTTGCGAGCGCTGCGTCCGCTCATCAAACCCTTCGGCGTCGTCAAGATGTTGATGCCAAGTCCGCCGACCACGGGGCGGATTTCGGTTGCGCCCAGATAGCGGCGCGAGCCCGGGCGCGAAATGCGCTTGACGCCGGAGATCACGCTGCGGCGATCCGGAGTGTACTTCAGGAACACGCGGAGCATCTTGCGCGTCTTGTTTTCGTCCACCATCTTGAAAGTCGAGATATAGCCTTCTTCCTTCAGGATGCGGGCGATTTCCGCTTTGAGCTTCGACGCGGGCACGTCCACGCGCTGGTGCTTGGCGGCAGCGGCGTTGCGAATGCGCGTCAAAAAATCGGCGATGGGATCCGTTTGCATCTTTTCTCCTACCAGCTTGCTTTCACGACGCCGGGAATTTCTCCCTTGAGCGCCATACCGCGGAAACAAATTCTGCACATCTGGAACTTGCGGATGTACCGCGCGGGCGCGGCCACAGACGCGGCAGCGGTTCCGCACGCGAACCTTGAATTTCGGTTTCTTGTGCGTCTTTGCGATTTTTGCCAGGCGTGCCATTTATTGCGCTCCTCCAGGAACGCGCAGGGGAACTCCGAGACCTTTCAAAAGCTCCCGGCCTTCCTCGTCGTTCTTTGCCGTGGTCGTCAAGGTGACGTTCATGCCCTTGATCTTGTCCACGCGCGTGTAATCGATTTCCGGAAACACGAGCTGGTCCTTCAAGCCCAGCGTGTAGTTGCCGCGGCCATCGAAGGCGTTTGAAGGAAGCCCGCGAAAATCGCGGACGCGCGGCAGAACCACGTTGCACAGCCGGTCGAGAAATTCGTACATCTTGTCTCCGCGCAGCGTGACGGCGCAGCCGATGGGCATGCCTTTGCGGATCTTGAAATTCGCGATGGACTTCTTGGCTCGCGTAATAATGGCTTTTTGTCCGGTGATCTGGCCAAGTTCGACCGCAGCGGTGTCCAGCAGCTTGGCGTTCTGGCTGGCTTCGCCGAGGCCGATGTTCACGGTGATCTTCTGCAGTTTCGGAACGGCCATCTTGTTCTTCCAGCCAAAGCGCTTCATGAGCGCCGGCACCGTTTCGCCGCTGTATTTTTCGTGTAATCGCGTCTTCATTTCTCTTTTCTGCCTTGTCCTTTACCTAAAGAAGCTTACTTATCGATGGTCGTCCCGCACCGGCGGCACGCGCGTACTTTCGTTCCGTCCGGCAAGGTGTTGTGTCCCGTGCGGGTATGCTTGCCGCAGCTGGGGCAAACGATCATCACGTTGGAAACATTCACCGGACCTTCTTTTTCAACGATGCCGCCCTTGATGTTCTTGCCCGGATTTGGCCGCGTGTGGCGCTTGATGATCGAAGCGTGCTCCACGACCACGGTATTTTTCTTCGCGTTGATCGAGAGCACACGCCCCGTCTTGCCCGCATCGCGTCCGGCGATAATTCTCACCTGGTCGCCCTTGCGAATACTGATGGTATGCCGCTCCGCTCTTTCATGTCGCAATGTCATTGCTTACCAAACCTCCGGAGCCAGCGAGACAATTTTGGTGAACTTCTTGTCGCGCAACTCTCTAGCCACCGGGCCAAACACGCGTGTTCCCACCGGTTCGCCCGCTTCGTTGATCAAAACCGCGGCATTGTCATCGAAACGGATGTACGTGCCATCCTTGCGCCGCCGCTCTTTCCGCATTCGCACAATCACGGCCTTTACGACCGTGCCCTGCTTGACCTGGCTTTCCGGTGTCGCTTCTTTTACCGACGCGGTGATGACGTCGCCGAGACCCGCTTTCAGTCCGGCGTCGCCGCCCACAGGCATAATGCACATCAGCTTCCGCGCGCCGGAATTGTCGGCTACCGTCAGCCAGGTTCGCATCTGAATCATTGTCTGCTCCCCTGTCCCGCTTACTGGGCTGACGCGTTCCGCGTCAGCACTTCCTTCAGCCGCCAGCGCTTCAGGCGGGAAAGCGGCCGCGAAGCCACAATCCTCACCGTGTCGCCCTGTTTCGCCGCACGCTGTTCATCGTGCGCGTAAAATTTCTTGGAGATGCGCACCACGCGGTGATACTTGGGGTGCTGCACCAGGCGCGTTACTTCGACCACGATGGTCTTTTCCATCTTCGCGCTGGTGACTTTGCCGGTGAGGATGGTGCGCTCGCCGCGTGTCTCGGTCTTTGCCGTTGCTGCCGTCGGTGTTTCGGTTGTCATTACGCCTTCCCTGCTGCTTGCGACTTCGCCGCCGATATTTCCTGAGCGCGGAGCAATGTCTTGACGCGCGCCAGATCTTTTTTCGATTCCCGCAGACGCTTCAAGCGCTTCCGCCTGACCGGTCGAAAGCTGAAATTTGAGCCGGAAAATCTGCTCGGTCAGCTCTTTTTGCTGGGCTTCAAGCTCGTTCACGCCCGCTTCCCGAATTTTCTCAATGCGCTTTGGCATAATTACAAGCTCCCTGCGCGAGTAATGAATTTCGTGGGAATCGGCAGCTTGTGCGCCGCCAAGCCCATGGCTTCCTTGGCTGTGGCTTCATCCACGCCGGACATTTCGAACATGATGCGTCCCGGCTTCACCACCGCCACCCACTTTTCCGGAGCGCCTTTGCCCTTGCCCATGCGGGTTTCCGCCGGCTTCTTGGTGAAAGGCTTATCCGGAAAAATGCGAATCCAGAGTTTGCCGCCGCGCTTGATAAAGCGGGTGATGGCGACGCGCGAAGCTTCGATTTGGCGGTCGGTGATCCACGCCGCTTCCATCGCTTTCAATCCGTAATCTCCAAAAGCCAGATCGCCGCCGCGCCAGGCTTTCCCGGTGCGCCGACCACGCATCTGCTTTCGATACTTCACTTTCTTCGGCATCAACATCGTTGTGTTCTCGCTTCCCTAATCTCACAAGCCGCCATGCGGCGCGTTTCTATGATTTATGCCGCGGCGACGGCGTCGCGTTCCTTCTGAATCTTCGAAGCGCGCTTTGGCACATTCTCGCCTTGATAGACCCAGCACTTCACGCCAATCACGCCGTACGTTGTTTGCGCTTCTGCCGTGCCGTAATCAATGTCCGCGCGGAGCGTTTGCAGCGGCAAGCGCCCCTGCAGATACCATTCCTTGCGCGCGATTTCGGCGCCATTCAAACGGCCGGCGACGCGCACTTTGATACCCTTACAACCGAAGCGAAGAGCGGAATCCACCGCTTTGCGCATCGCGCGGCGGAAGGCCACGCGCTTTTCGAGCTGCAATGCAATCGATTCCGCAACGAGCTGCGCGTCAAGTTCCGGGCGGTGCACTTCCTGAATGTCGATATGCACTTCCCGCTTGGTGCGCTTCTGGACTTCTTGCTTCAGCTTGTCGATTTCCGCGCCCTTACGGCCGATGATGATGCCCGGACGGGCCGTATAGATGCGCACGACAAGCTTGTTGGCGGCGCGTTCGATATCGATGGAGCTGATGCCCGCGCTCTTCAGCTTGTCTTTCAGCTCGCGGCGCAACTTCACGTCTTCGTGAAGAAGATCGGCGTAGTCGCGGTCGGCATACCAGCGCGACTTCCACGGCTTGTTGTAGCCCAGGCGAAACCCGTAAGGGTGTGTCTTCTGTCCCATTACTTCTTCCCCTTTTTCGACGGCGTGCGCTTCCCAGTCAAAGCCTTGCGTACGCGGCGAATCGTTCCGCGCGCGCCCTTCTGTGCTTCCGCTTCGGCCAGGTTGCTCGCCACGCGCTCGGCTGCCGCCACATGATGCTCGGCAACGCCGACCCACAAATGCGCCGTGCGTTTCTGATAGCGGAAGGCCCGGCCCATTGGCGCCGGACGAATCCGCTTCCAACGCGGCCCTTCATTCACAAAGCAATTCGAAACGTACAACTCATCCACATCGAGCGGCGAACCGGAATCCTCCGCTTTGCGTTCAGCGTTGGCGATGGCGCTGCGCAACACTTTCTCGATGTGCTTTCCGGCGCGCTTCGGCGTATAGCGCAGAGTCTGCAATGCATCCTGCGCCTTTTGCCCGCGAATCAAGTCCATCACCAGACGCGCCTTTTGCGGCGACATCCGCACGTGCCTTGCGAGCGCGTGGGCCTCAATCGAACTAGGAGTTTGTGTCTGTACGTCAGCCATAACTTATGCCTTCGGCGCCGCAGCTGCGCCGCCTCCAGCAGGTGCTCCGGCCGGTGCGCCGCCCGCAGGAGCCGCACCCGCAGCCTTCTCCAGCGCCGCTTTGACCGCGTGTCCTTTAAAGGAGCGCGTCGGCGAAAACTCGCCCAGCTTGTGCCCGATCATCTGCTCGGTCACATACACCGGAATAAATTTCTTGCCGTTGTGCACGGCAATGGTGTGCCCGATCATTTCCGGCACGATTGTCGAGCGCCGCGACCAGGTCTTTACCACTTTCTTTTCATTCCGCGTGTTCAGTCCTTCGACCTTTTCACGCAGGTGGCCATCTACGAACGGCCCTTTTTTCAGTGAGCGTGCCATCGATTCCCTATTCCTCCACTCGGCGCAAGCGGCCCCACGGCGCGCGCCGCATCTTCTTGAATCCCCGTACAGGTCCCGGAACGCGGTGCGACTTCGGGCAAAACGGGCACACAAACCGCGTGCCTTGCGCGTTCGGAATCCGCTCCACAATCACCGCCCATCCCGGCTTGCACAACTTGTACAGAACCGGCTCCGGCGGAGCCACCACCACTTTCCCTGCTGGCCGCACCGGCTTGGTGCTTTTTGCCGCTGCGCGCTTTACCACTCTCTTGGTAGGCCGCGCCGAACGCTTTGCCGCTGCTCTTCGCAGCGATGTCCGTCGCCCTGCTGCTCGTGCTGTTCGTGTTGCTCTCATCGCGTTTGCTCTCGCCGGGCCGCTCTGCCATCACCGCCCAGCTTCCAGCGTTTGCTACGTCAAAAAACTTCGGCTACGCCCGTTACTTCCTTCGCTCCACAATGTTGCGGTCCGTGCGCTTGTTGTTGCGCGTCTTCTTGCCAAGCGTTGGGAACGCCCACGGCGTTTGCGGGTGATTCCCCTTTACTTTGCCTTCACCGCCGCCGTGCGGGTGATCGACAGGGTTCATGGCCACGCCGCGGACGGTTGGCTTGATGCCGCGCCACCGCGTGCGGCCTGCCTTGCCGAAGGTTTCATTTTCATGGTCGAGGTTACCGACCTGGCCGACAGTGGCCATACAATCCAGCGAAAACTTGCGAACTTCGCCGGAAGGCAGCTTCACCAGCGCAATGTCGCCTTCTTTGCTCAAAAGTTGCGCGGAGCCTCCCGCCGAGCGAACCACTTGGCCGCCGCGCCCGGGATTCAACTCGAGGTTGTGGACCATCGTGCCGGGAGGAATGTGCTTGATCTGCAGCGCATTGCCCGGAAGGATGTCCGCGCCTTCGCCGGTCGATACCGTCGCGCCCACTTCGAGCCCCACCGGATGCAAGATGTAGCGCTTGTCGCCGTCGGCGTAGTGCAAGAGCGCAAGATTCGCGCTGCGGTTCGGGTCGTACTCGATGGCCGCCACCTTCGCCGGAATGCCTACTTTGTCGCGGCGAAAATCGACTTGGCGATACTGCTTTTTGTGCCCGCCGCCGCGATGCCAGACCACGATTTCGCCGTGGTTGTTCCGCCCGCCCGAGCGCTTCTTCGGTTCGAGCAAAGACTTTTCCGGCTCTTGCTTCGTGATATGGCTCTTGTCGACGACGGTGATAAACCGCCGCGACGCCGTATATGGATTAAAGCTCTTCAGTCCCATCGCTGCCTCTTACCTCTTACTTAATCTCGTTCCGCTCGCTTTGGCCCCAACGTGCTCTTCGTGCTACAGGTTCTCCGCGTACTCGATCATCTTTTCGTCTTTTGCGAGCTTTACGTACGCTTTCTTCCAATCGCGCCGGTAGCCTTCGTTCTGTCCGCGGCGGCGCATCTTGCCGACAAAATTCGCCGTGCGCACCGCTTCCACTTTTACCTTGAAAATCTGCTGAACCGCTTCTTTGATCTGCGTCTTGGTAGCGCTTGCGGAAACTTCAAACACCACCGTGTGCTGCGTTTCCTTCACGCCGAGGCCCTTTTCCGTGATGATCGGCCGGCGAATGATTTGATAGTGCGGGGCAGACATGATCTATTCCTTCCCCTTCTTCTTGGCTGGTTTTGCCGCTTTCTTCGCGGCCGGCTTTTCTTTTTTCGCCGCTGCTTTCGGCGCGGCCACTTTCTTTGGTGCGGCAGCAGGCGCGATCGATTCCACATCAGGAACCACGACCGGTCGCTTCTCCGGATCCAGTGTGTGGCTCAACCGCGTCACGGCATCCTTCGAAAGCACCAGCAAGTCGTGTTTCAGCACGTCGTATACATGCAGAACATTCGGAGCGGCCAGCTTGACACCTTCGAGATTGCGGCTGGCGAGTTCCAAATTGCGGTTTTCGCCATGCGATACAAGCAACGCCGACTTGTGGCCATTCAACTTGTCGAGCGTCGCGCGCAAACCCTTGCTCTTGTGCGTTTCGAGTTGCAGAGCGTCAACGACCGTCAGCTTCTGCTCCGCCAGCTTTGCCGACAAAGCCGAGCGCAATGCCCCAAGCAGCATCTTCTTCGGCAACGCATAACTGTAATCGCGCGGCTTCGGCCCATGAACCGTTCCGCCATGGCGCCACAAAGGCGAACGGATCGAGCCAACACGCGCGCGGCCTGTGCCCTTTTGCCGCCACAGCTTGCGACCCGCGCCGCTGACTTCGCTCTTGTCTTTGGTTTTGTGGGTGCCCGAGCGGATTTCGCGCTGATACCAACGCGACGCTTCGTGCAGCAAGTGCTGGTTCACCTTCGCGCCAAAAATCGCGTCGGCGAGCTCCACTTCGCCCACTTTCTTGCCACTCAAATTGACTACGTCCACGACCGGCATAATTTCGTTTCCTTCTTCGACTAAAAGAATCTTGCTGCGCTTACTTCTTCTTGCGCACTTTGCTGATGAAAATGTACGTCCCGCTGGGCCCTGGCACCGATCCCCGCACCAGCAGCAGGTTTTCGTCGCTATCCACTTTCACGACTTTCAAGTTCTTCGCGGTCACGCGTTGGTTGCCCATGTGCCCCGGAAAATGCTGATTCTTCCAGACGCGCGACGGGAACGAACTGCCGCCGATGCCGCCTGGCGCGCGGTGAAACATCGATCCGTGCGTCGCATCGCCGCCGGCGTAGTGCCAGCGCTTTACGCCGCCTGCAAAACCTTTGCCCTTGCTGACACCGCGTACATCAACCAGCTCACCCGCTGCGAAATTCTCGACAAGCACGCGGTCGCCGACTTTCGTTTCGTCTTTCGACTCTTCGATGCGCACTTCCTGAAGTACTTTCATCGGCGCGACGTTGGCCTTTTTGAAATGCCCGGTCATGGCCTTGTTCACGCGCTGCGGCTTGACGAATTCCACAAGGCCGAGTTGCGCGGCTTCGTAGCCATCGTTTTCCTTCGTGCGGCGCTGTACGACGACGCAAGGCCCCGCTTGCAGCACGGTGACTCCGACCAGCGTTCCGTCCGTCTGGAACACTTGCGTCATGCCCAGCTTGATGCCGATAATCCCGTTGACCGCCATCGCTTCGTCTCTCTCTTTCGCAGCGTGCCTTTGTTCCTGGTATTGGCTGCGTCCTGCTCAAGATGCCGGGCTAAAGCCCGGCCACTACAAAAAACCAGCGTTACTTTGCTGCTGCGTGGCCGAAAGCCTTGATTTCCACGTCCACGCCCGGCGGAAGATCGAGCTTCATCAAAGCGTCCACCGTATCCGGCGTCGGCTCCAGAATGTCGATCAGCCGCTTGTGCGTGCGCATTTCAAACTGCTCGCGCGATTTCTTGTCCACGTGCGGCGACCGCAACACCGTCCAGCGATTAATGGTGGTCGGCAGAGGAATCGGGCCCGCAACATCCGCGCCCGTGCGCTTTGCCGTATCCACAATCTCCTTCGTGGACTGGTCCAGAATGCGGTGGTCGTACGCTTTCAAACGAATTCGAATTTTGTCGCCTTGTCTCATTTAATTAATCCACAACCCTCTCTGAATCCCGATTACTCGATGATTTCCGTTACGGCGCCGGCGCCTACCGTGTGGCCGCCTTCGCGAATCGCGAACCGCAATCCCTTTTCCAGTGCCACTGGCGTAATCAGCGTCACTTCGCAGCTCACGTTGTCCCCAGGCATCACCATCTCGACGCCCGTCGGCAGCTTCACGTCGCCCGTCACGTCCGTCGTGCGGAAGTAGAATTGCGGCCGGTAGCCCGTGAAAAACGGCGTGTGCCGTCCGCCTTCTTCCTTCGTCAACACGTATGCTTCCGCTTTGAACTTCGTGTGCGGCGTGATCGAGCCCGGCTTGCAAACCACTTGTCCGCGTTCGACATCGTCTTTTTCCGTGCCGCGCAACAGCAATCCAACGTTGTCGCCGGCAAGCCCTTCGTCCAGCAGCTTGCGGAACATTTCCACGCCCGTCACAACTTTCTTCTGCGTCGGACGGAAGCCTACGATCTCGATTTCTTCGCCAACTTTCACTTTGCCGCGCTCGACGCGGCCCGTAACCACCGTTCCGCGGCCCGAGATCGAGAAAATATCTTCAATCGGCATCGCAAACGGCTTGTCGATCTCGCGCACCGGTTGCGGCACATTCTTGTCCACCGCTTCCATCAACTCGTCGATCGACTTTTCCCACTTTGCGTCGCCGTTCAAAGCTTGCAGCGCCGATCCCTTTACCACCGCAATCGTGTCGCCGGGAAACTGGTAGCTCTTCAGCAACTCGCGAACTTCCAATTCCACCAGTTCCAGCAACTCCGCGTCTTCCACCATGTCGCACTTGTTCAAAAACACCACGATGGCTGGCACGCCGACTTGCCGAGCGAGCAAAATGTGTTCGCGCGTTTGCGGCATCGGTCCGTCCGTCGCAGCCACCACCAGAATCGCGCCATCCATCTGCGCCGCGCCGGTGATCATGTTCTTGATGTAGTCCGCATGACCCGGGCAGTCCATGTGCGCGTAGTGCCGGTTCGGCGTTTCGTACTCCACGTGCGAAACGGCGATCGTGATGCCGCGCTCGCGCTCTTCCGGCGCGTTGTCAATCGAATCAAACGCGCGGAACTGCACCTTCGGGTTGTGCTTCGACAGCACCTTCGTAATCGCCGCCGTCAACGTCGTCTTGCCATGGTCAATGTGACCAATCGTCCCGATGTTGCAATGCGGCTTGCTGCGCTCGAATTTCTCCTTGGCCATCGCCTTCCGCTCCTCAGTCGAATTCGTAAACCGACTAAACGAAAATCTCTTTTACTTCTCGCCCTTCTGTTTCTTGATCACTTCCTCGGCCAGCGCCGCGGGAAGTTCCGCGTAGTGCGAAAAATGCATCGTGAATGTCGCGCGGCCCTGCGTGCGGCTGCGCAAATCCGTGGCGTAACCAAACATCTGCGGCCAGCGGAACCTCGACTCGAATCACGTTGCTGCCTGCGCGGTTTTCCGTGCCTTGAATTGCCGATCGCCGAGCGTTCAAATCGCCGAACACCGGCGGCATATATTCTTCCGGGACGACCACTTCCACTTTCATGATGGGCTCAAGCAGCACGGGCT
This sequence comes from uncultured Acidobacteriota bacterium, assembly GCA_963718785.1. Taxonomy (GTDB): domain Bacteria; phylum Acidobacteriota; class Terriglobia; order Acidiferrales; family UBA7541; genus Acidiferrum. Next base: position 1,393,461 of record CAVQZW010000003.1, read on the forward strand.
TGGCCTTCGCACAAGCTTCTTTGAACGCCATCGAGCCCGCGATTTTGAACGCCATTTCCGAACTGTCTACGTCGTGGTAGCTGCCATCAACCAATACCGCTGCGATGTCGACCATCGTGAAGCCGGCCAAAATCCCGTTGTCCAGAGCTTCGCGGATGCCCGCTTCGATCGGAGCGATAAATTCGCGCGGAATCGATCCGCCCACAACTTTGTCGATAAAGAGGAAGCGGTGTTCCTTGTCGAATTTCCATTTGCCGCCGGAACCGCCCGCAAACTCCTTTGCGATGGCGTCGAGCTCGTCGGTGGACATCTCGTGCATATTTTCATGCGCAGCGCTGGGCATCGGATGCAGAACGATTTCGCAATGTCCGTACTGCCCGCGTCCGCCGGTCTGCTTGATGTACTTGCCTTCGGCTTCCGCTTTTCTGCGAATCGTTTCGCGATACGCCACTTGCGGACGTCCCACATTGGCCTGCACGTTATATTCGCGCAGCATGCGGTCCACGATAATTTCCAGGTGCAACTCGCCCATTCCCGAGATCAGCGTCTGGCCTGTATCGGGCTCGGTCGAAACGCGGAACGTCGGATCTTCCTGCGCAAGCCGCTGCATCGCCACGCCAAGCTTGTCCTGGTCGGCTTTTGTCTTCGGTTCGATGGCAACGGAAATAACCGGAGCGGGAAAATCGATCGATTCGAGGATGACTTGCTTCTGTTCGTCGCAAAGCGTGTCGCCGGTGATAACGCTCTTCAATCCGACGCAAGCACAGATGTCGCCGGCATAGACAGCGTCAATTTCTTCGCGCTTGTTGGCATGCATCTGCAGCAATCGGCTGATGCGTTCGCGCGTGCGCTTTCCCGGGATTATAAACGTAGCTGCCGGATTGCAATACGCCGGAATAAACACGAATGTAGGTGACGTGTCCGACGAACGGGTCGGACATAATCTTGAATGCCAGGGCGGAAAACGGCGCGTCATCCGCGGCTCTGCGCAGCACCACTTCGTCGTTCTCGGGATTCACACCTTCGAGCGGCGGCACATCCACGGGCGACGGCAGATAATCCACAACTGCATCGAGCAACGGCTGAATGCCCTTATTTTTGAAAGCCGAACCCGCCAGCACCGGAACAATCTTGAGGAGCAACGTCGATTTGCGCACCGACTTGCGCATCTCTTCAACCGACAGCGTTCCTTCGGTCAGATACTTGTCGATCACTTCATCGTCATGTTCGGCGATGTATTCCACCATCTTGGTGCGATGTTCGTCGTAGAACGCCTTGTCGATCGCCGAGCCTTTAAGCGCCGCAGCCACATCAGGCCGTGAATCCACAAATGCCTTGTCCCAAAGCTTCGCCACTTCAAAAATTTCAAATTTCGCGCCGAGCGTCTCTTCGAGCCAAACGACGACTTTTTCTTCGATGAAATCGATGATCCCGATGAAGTTATCTTCGCGGCCGAGAGGAAACTGCAGAGGAACGGGGTGAGCACCGAGGCGTTGGCGAATCGTGCGGATAACGTGGTCAAAATCCGCACCGGTACGGTCCATCTTGTTGACGAAACAGATACGCGGGACGCGATACTTGTCCGCCTGCCGCCAAACCGTTTCCGACTGCGGCTGCACGCCGGCGACGGAGTCAAACACGCAAACTGCGCCATCCAAAACGCGCAACGAGCGCTCGACTTCCACCGTAAAGTCCACGTGGCCCGGAGTATCAATAATATTGACGCGGTATTTCTTCCCAAAGCGGTCCCAGGAAGCCGTCGTCGCAGCGCTGGTAATCGTAATTCCGCGTTCGCGCTCCTGCTCCATCCAGTCCATGGTTGCAGTGCCTTCATCCACGGACCCGATCTTGTAGGTCACGCCGGTATAGAACAGAATCCGCTCCGTCGACGTCGTCTTACCGGCGTCGATGTGCGCCATGATCCCGATGTTCCGCGTGTCTTCGAGTTTGAAAGCTCGTCCCATGATCTGCTGCGCCGCCCCTTTAGTCTCCGTAGCCATTGGTGATTCTTTGAACTCTTTCTACTGCCGGTCTAAAGACCGGCCACTGCAATTACCAGCGATAGTGCGCAAACGCCTTGTTCGCTTCCGCCATGCGGTGGACGTCTTCTTTCTTCTTGATCGCTCCGCCGCGAGCATTCGCCGCGTCAATCAACTCATCCGCGAGCTTGTCGATCATCGTCTTGCCCGCGCGCTCGCGCGAATACTGCAACAGCCAGCGAATCGCCAGCGATTGCCGCCGGAAAGGATTCACCTCCACCGGAACCTGGTAGTTCGCGCCGCCCACGCGCCGCGTCTTCACTTCCAGCGTCGGCTTCACGTTCTCGATGGCCTTCTTGAAAATTTTCAAAGCGTCGTCGTTCGTCTTCTTCGCAACCTGATCCATCGCGCCGTAAAACACGCGTTGCGCCGTCGACTTCTTGCCTTCCCACATCATCGAGCAGATGAATTTCTCCACGATGTCGCTGGCATAGACCGGGTCGGTCGCTTGTGAACGCCGGAAAACAAGTCCTTTGCGTGGCATTGCTCTTTATCGCTCCTGAATCTCGTCGATTCTTTCTTCTCTTTACTTCCCTACTTCCTTACTTCATTACTTCGCTGCCGCTGCCTTGGGCCGCTTCGCCCCATACTTCGACCGCCCCTGCTTGCGATTCTCCACGCCCGCCGCGTCCAACGTTCCGCGCACGATGTGATACCGCACGCCCGGCAGATCCTTCACGCGGCCGCCACGCACCAGCACGATCGAGTGCTCTTGCAGGTTGTGCCCGATGCCGGGAATGTACGTCGTCACTTCCACGGAATTCGTCAACCGCACGCGCGCCACTTTGCGCAAAGCCGAGTTCGGTTTCTTCGGCGTCTGCGTGTACACGCGAATACACACACCGCGCTTTTCCGGACAGCCCGCCAAAGCAGGCGACTTCGTCTTTACCAGAACCTTCTCACGTCCCATTCGTACGAGTTGCGAAAACGTCGGCACAGTCGTCCTCTTTATCCGTGACCGCTCAGCGGTCAACTTCTATGTGTGACCACACAACGGTCATCACAGGCGCGCAAAATTTCCCGTGGCTCTCGCAAGGCGCGCATCCAAAAATGCGCGAGAGCACACATCAGTGCTGAAAGGTCTACTGCGAATCCGGAGGTACAACCAGCAAGAAACTCCGTACGCACTCCAAGAGGCAGAACTCTTCTCTTGGCTTCAGTTCGGAGAGGCTTACTCGGCTTTGCGGGACAGGCGTCCCATTCCGGCCGCTCTTCAATCCCATTCCGTCTTACTTTGTTCCGGGACCGAAGATATTTCCCTTCCAACCCACTCAACCGCTGCAACAACTTAGCGGTCGCCCTCGTCAGGGTAGAAACACCCCCAACAAAACGTAGAGTATAAGGAAAACAACGTGCTCTGTCAAATTTCTTTCGCTTGCCCCCGGTGGAAAACTTTGTGCAAATCAATCACTTGGGAGCTTCTCTACGCTTCGACAGTGTAGCAGAATCGCGTCAGCATCCCAAATCCGTACATGGAGAGCCGCCTCTCACCCACCGGGGACTTGGCCAATTCGCTCTTTTACCGTTCTAAGTTATTGATTAGAATGTCCTTAATTAGACGGCGCCTCTCTCCTCTCAATCTCTGCAAATGCCTTGGGCCACAACCCAAACGCCTTCAATATGCCATCCTCGTGCTGCGCCACCAGCATTTTGACCGTCTTTTCCGCCGGCCACGGCGACGCCAACCGCTCTGGCCGGTCCGCTATCCAATACGCCGCCAGGGCCATCAACGTCGCATCCTGCGCTAAAACATCCGGTTTCACTGCCTCAAGAGCGTCCGCCGCCGAATGACTTTCGGCCACAGCCCAAAGGCCTTCAGAATCCCATCTTCGTGCTGCCCCACCAGCATCTTTACCGTCTTCTCCGCTGGCCAGGGCGACGCAAATCTCTCCGGCCTGTCCGCTATCCAGTACGCCGCCAGCGCCATCAACGTCGCGTCCTGCGCCAAAACCTCCGGCTTCACTGCCTCCAGTGCATCCGCCGCCGAATGGTGCGTGTATTTATACTCGGGCGAATCCTGATCCATGTTTATCCCTGGCAATCCCGCCATCGAAAACGGAAACGTATCCGTACCGGATTCCACCTTGTCGTCCACTTTCAATTCGCGAATATCGGAGAGCGCCGATGCAAATGGCTTGAAAGCATCCATCAAATCGTCGCGCCCGCCCAATTGAAATCCTTTCACCGGTCCCTGCCCATTATCCAAAATCAAGCTTCCGAGATGATTCCCCATCTCCGCCTGATGCTGCTTCACATATTCAAACGATCCATTAATTCCCTGTTCTTCTCCCGTGAACAAAACGAATCGAATCGTCCTCCGAGGCTTCACGCCGCTGCGCAGAATCGTATCCGCTGCTCCCAGCGCGCAGCTCGAGCCCATCCCGTTGTCCGTCGTCCCTTCGGAAAGGTCCCACGAATCCAGATGCCCGCCCACCACCAGCACCTGTTCTGGATTTTCCCGTCCGCGAATTTCACCGACCACGTTCGCGCTTTCTACCGGCCCATTCGTAAACGTATTTTGCACATTGAAGTGCACGCGCGGCGTCAACCCGCGCGCGATATACCGCTCCAGTTGCCCCTGATCTTCCGCCGTCATCGAGACTACAGGAATCGCAAAGTCCGCATCGAATCCCAAAATTCCCGTGTGGGTCAGGTTCATTCCCTCTGCTTTGCCACCGCCTTGCCCGCCAATCACTGCGATGGCCCCCGCTTTGCCCGCAGCCCGAAAAAAATCGCCCAACTGGACAAACAATTGCACAAAACTCTTGTTCGGCTCGCCTTGCATCACCACTAGCACAACCTTCCCGCTGAATCTCGACATGTTTTTCATTTCGTTGTCGAGGTCGAAAATGTTCGCCGTTACGACATCGCCATCGGCGCCTCCCGCAGGCGTCGATCCCGTCCAACCCATCGCGTCGATATGCAGCGGCCGCCGAATCGGCGTCAACAACTCCGCCTGCGCCGTCCCGCGCGTCCATCCGCGCCATAATTGCCATTTCTCCGCGTGCACATTCTCCAACCCCATAGCCTTCATTTTCGCCAGGCCCCATTCGATGGCCTTCTGCGCTTGCGGTGAGCCTGTAACGCGCGCGCCCACGTCATCGCTTAATTCCGTGAGGTATTGAAATGCGTGCGAATCCAGCATGCCCTGGCCCGCAATCTTTACCAGCGCCGCCTTCGTCCCATCCTCATTCGGCCCCTTCGCCGCGGACTTCACTTGAGCCTGCACCGCCAACGTGGCCAGCAACGCCCCCGCTAAAACTGTGATCGCCGTTCCCGCGAAAATCTTTCGCATCCCTCGTTCTCCTCGCGCTCTCAAATTCCGCGCACCAGACTCTACCATGCCATCAGACGCCGCACCCTCAAATCCGTTTCTCTCTCGTGTACACCGCGCAACGCCGCGCAATGCGCCGCTTTACGACACTTCCTCACTGGCCCTACACTGCCTCCGAGGCCATCGTGAAAGCTTCTCGATATTTTTTCCGCGCGATCCGCATCGCCGCGGCTATCTTTCTCTTCGCTGCATGGGCCGCCAGCCTGTGCCCCGCGCAAAATCCATCGCAAAAGCCCGCTGAAAGCATTCCCGCGAAAGCGCAAGAAAAATCACCTGAAAAATCCGCGCCAAAGTCCGCCCCCAAACTTCCCGCCGAAATCGAACTTCTCGAAACCCGCATCCGATTCGAAGCCAACGGCGACAGCCGCAAAGAAGTCCATGCAATCGTGAAGATCAACGACGAACTCGGCACCCGCCAATTCGCCCGCCTCAATTTCGACTTCAACCGCGCGTTCCAGCAAATCGAAATCCCACTCGTCCGTATCACACACCCCAGTGGCGGCACCGCCGACATCCTACCCAGCGCTATCACCGACACTCCCAATCCCGCCGTCGTCAACGCCCCCGCCTACCAGGACGTCCGCGTCAAATCCGTCCGCATCCTTGGCCTCGAACCCGGCGACACTCTCGAATATCGCGTCATCACCATCGTCTCCCACCACCCACTAGCCCCCGATTTCTGGTTTGACCACACCTTTGACCGCTCCGGTGTCGTCAGCCGAGAGATTTGCGAAATCGACTTGCCCGCAGCCCTCGCGCCCACGGTTCCACACTGGGGCGATAACATGCCGCAACCTCAAGGCAAAGCCGTCATTTCCAGCGGCTATCCAACCCCTGAACCTTCCGTCCAGCGGCTAACCGTCGCGAACGAAGGACGTGTCCTCTACCGATATGAGGTGAAGGACGGCTCGAAGACCCTGGTCGGCAATTCGAGAACGGACGCCGAGCCTCCATGGCCCGACGTAGGTGTTGGCTTCATGCCCCTGCTCGGAGCTCCATCGTGGGCTTGGATCTCGCACGACTTGTACGACGTGTTTGCGCCGCGAGATCCTCTGCCACCGGAGCTGATAGAGCTGGCGCAGAAACTTACCGCGGGAGCGGAGACCTCGGACCAAAAATTCGAGCGTATTTACGATTTCGTTTCGCAAAAAATTAAGACGGTGGATTTGCCGTTGGGCGCCACCGGGTTCCACCTGCGGTCGGCCGCCGATGTCGCAGCATCGCGCTACGGTACGCCGGAAGACAAGGTCGAGCTCTTCATGGCGCTGGCGGCAGCTGCAAAAGTCTACGCCAGCGCCCCTTTGCTTATCGGCGCTTCCAAACAGCTCCACGCGTTCATTCCTACGCCCTCCGCTTTCGCTCACATATTGGTTTGGGCGGGCATGAATATTCTGGATCCCAGCCTGGAAGTCGCGCCCTTTCGCATGTTGCCCGCTTCCTACCGCGGTAGCGACGCGGTGAATGTCGGACCAATGGCAGAGGCCCACGACGCTATCTCGCTCGTGGAGACCGTCATCACGAAAAGTTTGCCGTTTTCTTCCTCCCAGAGGGTGCAGGTCGACGCCGCGATCGATGACAGCGGCGGACTTAACGCAAAAGCACACTACGTCATGCGCGGCGACAACGAACTTCTCCTCCGGGTGGCCTTCCATCAATCGCCTAAGGAAAAATGGGACGAAGTCGCTCAACTGCTCGCACTCTCCGACGGCTTCCGCGGAAAAATAAGCAAAGCCACGGCGTCCGACCCTTACGAAACGCACGATCCCTTCACCGTTTCCTACGAGATCGCCCAGCCGAAATTCCTGGATTGGTCAAAAAAGCCGCTTCGCATCCCAGCGTTACTCCCGCTGCTCGGACTTCCTGATCCACCCTCAAAGCCGGCACCCGGCGCTTCGCCCACTCCCATCGACCTCGGCACGCCACTCGACGTCGAAGTGAGCGCCACGGTCCATCTCCCCCCCGGTACAACTGCCCACATCCCCACCGGCACGTCCGTCCAGCGCGATTTCGCCACCTACACCTCCAGCTATTCCGCGAAGGACGCGACGCTCACAGCCACACGCCACTTGAATTTTATTTTGAAAGAAATTCCCGCCGACCGCGCCGCCGATTACAACGCGTTCCTCCGCGCCGTCCAAAACGACGAATCCCAAGTCTTCACCCTTGAGCGCGCAGACACCACCGCCGTGAAACCGCAAAATCCATAAGGACTTCGGCCTTTTTCTTCCTTCGACTTTCAACTTTGAACTTTAGACTTTCTAAGTCGCAGGGGTCGCCCGATCCTGAAGAATCCCCTGCTGTCAGCTGTTAGCTGTCGGCGATTAGCTACTTAATCTGCATCACTTCTTTTTCCTTCGCCGCGCTCAAATCCTCAATCTTCTTCGTCTCCGCATGCGAAAGCTTCTCCAACTCATCCAGCGACCGCTTCTTGTCGTCCTCACTGATCTTCTTTTCTTTCTCCAGCTTCTCGATCGCTTCCTTCAAATCTCGCCGGATATTCCGCACCGCTGTCCGGTGATTCTCCAGAATCTTGTGCAGCTGTTTCACCAAATCCTTGCGCCGCTCTTCTGTCAGCGCCGGTATCGGCACGCGCACGACTTTCCCGTCATTCGTAGGGTTCAATCCCAGATCCGCCGTTCGAATCGCCTTGTCGATCAACGCCACCGCGCTCGGATCCCACGGCGCAATCACGATCATCGTCGGGTCCGGCACGGTCATCGATCCCAGCTGGTTCACTGGCATCGGCGTCCCGTGATAATCCACGCGCACGTTGTCCAGTAGCGTCGCGTTCGCGCGCCCCGTTCGAATCGTCGCCAGTTCCTTCCGAAAATCGTCCACCGCCTTTTCCATACGCGTCCTGGCCGCGCCCATAGCGTCTTTCGTCGTTGCAATCGTCGTCATATCTTCCTCAGTCGCGCGTCAACCTTTGCAATTAACTCTGCAAAGTCCCTTAAATTATGCTCGACCTAACTCTTGTATCCAATTTCGAATCTCTAATTTCCGCCTTCGAACTTAAGCCGGCGTCACTTTCGAACCCACGCGCTCGCCCATCACCACCCGCTTGATGTTCCCATGCTGGTTCATGTTAAACACCACGATCGGCATCCCATTGTCCATGCACAACGAAATCGCCGTCGAGTCCATCACTTTCAAATTCTGGTTCAACACGTCGCGATAGGTAATCGCCGCAAAAAACTTCGCATCCGAAACCTTCTCCGGATCGGCGTCAAAAATCCCATCGACTCGCGTCGCCTTCAAAATCACGTCCGCCTTGATCTCCATCGCCCGCAGCGCCGCCGCCGTATCCGTCGAAAAGTACGGATTCCCCGTCCCCGCCGCAAAAATCACAACGCGCTGCTTCTCCAAGTGCCGCATCGCGCGCCGACGGATAAACGGTTCCGAAACCTGGTTCATCTCGATCGCGCTCAAAACCCTCGTAAACACGCCTTCTTTCTCCAGCGCGTCCTGCAACGCCAGCGCATTGATCACGGTTGCCAGCATCCCCATGTAGTCGCCCGTCGCGCGGTCAATCTCAAATCCCTTTTGCCGCGCCCCGCGAAAAATATTCCCCCCGCCGACCATGATCGCGATCTCGATCCCCAGCGCATGCACCTCTTTCAACTCTTGCGCAATCGCTTGGATCGTCTCGCCGTGAATCCCAAACCCTTGCGGCCCCTGCAGAGACTCTCCCGAAAGCTTTAGCAATATCCGCCGGTAAGCCAATTGCGCATTTCTGGGCGTTCTCTTCGCGGCCTTCTTTGCGGTCTTCTTCTGTGCGGCAGCCATGTCCCTCCGGTCAGCGCCCTACAAAATCCTGGGAATTGTAACAAACTATCCCCGCCCCCGCACAACGCGAATGCCCCTGAAAACAAAAGAGCGTCCCGGTTCCCCGGAACGCTCTGAGTTACTGTTTCAAAAAGGTTGAGTTATGCCGTGACTGGCGCCGGAACCGGCGCAGTGTCCGCTCCACCTGCTCCCGGTCCGCCGATCTCGCCTACCTTAAACCGCACAAACCGCCGGATCGAAATGTTCTCGCCCAGCTTCGCGATCGCTTGCGTAATCATCTCGCCGATCGTTACGCTCTCGTCCTTGATGTAGTGCTGTTCGTACAGACAGTTTTCTTCGTAGAATTTTTCCATCTTGCCGTTGGTGATTTTCTCGACCACCGCTTCCGGCTTTCCTGTCGCCAAAGCCTGCGCGCGGTAAATGTCCCGCTCCGCCGCCAGCATTTCCGGCGTCACTTCTTCACGTCGAACGTACCGCGGATCAAGTGCCGCGATGTGCATCGCGATGTCATGGCAAAGGCCCTGGAAGGCCTCCGTCCGCGCCACAAAGTCCGACTCGCAGTTGATCTCCACAAGCACACCAATTTTCCCGCCCGCGTGGATGTAACTCCCCACGAGCCCTTCGCTGGCTTCGCGTTGCGATTTCTTAGCCGCGGCCGCTTGCCCCTTCTTCCGCAAAATCTCGATGGCCTTTTCAATCACGCCGTTCGCTTCCACGAGCGCCGCGCGGCAATCGCTGAACCCCGCGCCCGTCCTCTCGCGCAATTCCTTTACAAGATGTGCCGGTATCGGCATAGCTGGCTGTTGTGTACTCATCCTTTTTCTCTTCGCTGATTGGCAATTTCTTTTTCACTGCCTGCACTTACAAAACGGCCCGCACCGAGTCGCTCGGCGCGGGCCTCTTGGATTCTTACCCGCGCAATTTGTCTATCGTTTCTCGTCGTCCGGTGGCACGGTCGCTTCCGCGCCCGCCGCCGCTTCCAGCGCTGCGTCCACAGGAGTCGTCACGTCAGCTCCCTCAACGAAGTCGCCTTCCTGCTTCTCATACTGCTCGTACGCGCTGGTATCCACATACTCCACGCCATCCACCAGTGCCTGGTCTTCCGCCGACTTCTGGTCCGCCACCTGCGATTGCTGGTAAGCCGTATGCCCTTCGAGCACCGAATCCGCAATCTTCGTCGTAAACAACCGAATCGCGCGCAACGCGTCGTCGTTCCCCGGAATAATCCAGTCCACCACGTCCGGATCGCAATTCGTATCGACCACCGACACCACCGGCACCCCCATCCTTCGCGCTTCCTTCACGGCGATTTCTTCCGCATTCGAGTCAATCACGAACATCGCATCCGGAAGCTGCGACATGTTCTCGATGCCCTCGAGGTTCTGGTTCAAATGCTTCATCTCGCGCCCGAGGCGCGCTTTTTCTTTCTTGGAAAGTTCGTTGATCCGCCCGTCTTCCGTCATCGCCTTCAGCAGCTTCAGCCGCTTGATGGACTTCTGCAGTGTCGCCCAGTTCGTCAAAGTCCCGCCGAGCCAGCGATGGTTCACGAAAAACGCGCCACACCTTTTCGACTCTTCGGCCACAGCCTCCTGCGCCTGCCGTTTCGTGCCCACAAACAATACCGATTTCCCTTGCGCGGAAAGGTCGCTCACAAACCGGCTGGCCTCGCGGAACATCTTGAGGGTTTTCTGCAGATCAATAATGTGAATCCCGTTGCGCTCTCCGAAAATATATTCCTTCATCTTCGGATTCCAACGCCGTGTCTGGTGGCCGAAGTGAACTCCAGCCTCCAACAACTCCTTCATTGTAATTTCTACTGCCAAGTTTCCTCCTAGTAGGATAGCTGTTTGCGGTGGCGACCTTCTCTGCCTTTGTAGGTGCCGGGCTTTAGCCCGGCCTCTTGAGGTAGAAATCACGCCACAGAACAACCTATTGCCGGCTCCTTGCCGGCCGTGATCTCGAAGGGTTCACTCGCGCAAACCCTCCGGAGCTCGTCGCAACTAGCTCCCGGCTTTTCACCAGTCACTAGTCCCCAGTCACCAATCACTTCTCTACCGCTTGGTGAACTGGAATCTCTTTCTCGCGCCCTTCTGCCCGTACTTCTTCCGTTCCTTCATACGGGAGTCGCGCGTCAAAAATCCGTTCTTCCGCAATGCCGGCCGCAGCTCCGGGTTGTACCGCGAAATCGCTCGCGACAATCCCATCCGCACCGCTCCTGCTTGCCCGCCAACGCCGCCGCCATGCGCGGTCACCTTGACGTCCACCTGGTCCGCCAGGCTCGTAAACTTCAGCGGCTCGGTCGCGTCATGCTTCCACGCATGATTCGGAAAGTAACTCGCCACCTCTCGCCCATTGATCGTGAACTTGCCGCTTCCCGCCCGCAAGAACACTCGTGCTACCGACTCTTTCCGCCGGCCCGTTCCTAGAAACCATGTTTGTGTGCCCGCAATGGGCGTACCAGTAGAACTCAACGTTCCTCCTAAAATTGCCTGGTTCCAGACACCCGGAACCACTTAACTCCACGCCGGTCTTGCTCCCTGCCTAAGGCACCACTTAGAGGTGACCACTACGCGGCCACACTTTTCAAGGAACAGCAACGTGCGGAAAACTGTGGCACAGACTTTAGTCTGTGCTCTTAATCCTTGCTGTTAAACCGCCACTGCCTGCGGCTTCTGCCCGGCATGCCGCGCCAACCCCGCCGCATCCCGGTAAATCCGCAATTTCTTCGCTCGCCGCGCCCGCAGCTTATTCTTCGGCAACATTCCGAGCACTGCTTCGCGAATCATCCAATCCGGCTTCGTCTCGCGCACCCGCTTCGCAGGTACCGCTTTCAACCCGCCCGGATACCCGCTATGCGAGTAATAAACCTTTTGCTCGACCTTGTTCCCGGTCATGCGAACTTTGTCCGCATTGATCACCACGACATGATCACCCGAATCCAGGTACGGCGTAAAACTCGGCTTATCCTTCCCCATCAGCATCCGCGCAATCTTTGTCGCCAGACGCCCCAACACCTGGTTCGTCGCATCCACCACAAACCAGTTCGCGCCCACTTTCAGCGCTTCCGCTTCTTCTCCCTTAGCTACGTACGTCCTCATTGCCGTCAGCCACACCTTTCCCTATAGAGACAAACGCTAATCTTAAAGTACCTCCCCGCTCCTGTCAACGCGATTCACTGCGTCACTGCGGTTCATTCGATTTGCCTGCAGCACTAAAGCCCTCTGCGGCGTTCAGTATCTTGAGGCGCCGGTTACAAATCTCGGCGGAAGAAACCTCAGACATATATACTGCACGCGTTTTTCAGGAGAAGTAATGAAAATCATATCGGCCATCGCCGCTATCTTCTTCACCGCGCTCGTCATCGCCGCCCAAACTCCAACCCCTCCACCACCTCCAAAAACCACGGTCATCCACGCCGGCCATCTCATCGCTGAACCCGGCAAACCCGCCACCACCAATCAATCTATCCTCATCCAGGACGGCAAAATCACCGCCATCAAAGACGGCTTCGCCCCCGGCGACGCCGTCATCGACCTAAAAGATTCCTGGGTCATGCCCGGCCTTATCGACATGCACACCCACATTACCGGCGTCCTCGACCTCACTCAGCCCATCGAACCCCTCTTCATCCACGCCTACATGGGTCGTCCCGCCCAAATCGTCCTCGACATGCTTCCCCGCGTGAGAACTCTTCTCCTCAATGGCTTCACCACCATCCGCAATCTCGGCGACCCTTCCAGCACCGTCTACGACCTCCGCGACGCCATCAACAAAGGCTACGCCCCCGGCCCCCGCATCTTTGCCTGCGAACCTCAAATCGCCGTCGACGGCGGCGACTACGATGCTTCCAAATGGGGTTTGCGCCGCGACCTCGAACAGTACGTCACCAGCCGCGGCATGTGCTCCGGCGCAGTGGAATGCACAAAAGTCGTCCACACGGAAATCAACCGCGGCGCCGACGTCATCAAACTTCGCCAGTCATATGCGCCCGCCTTCGACCCCAAAGTCGAAATGATCGAATCCGAAGACGAGATCAGAGCCATTATCAACACCGCTCACAAGCTCGACCGGAGAGTCGCCGTCCACGTCGTCGGCACCCCTGCCTTCCTTCACATGGTCATTAACGACGGCGCCGACACCATCGAGCACGGTCCCCTCGACGACGAATCCATCGCCCTCATGAAACGGCGCGGCACCGCCTACACGCCCACTGTTCTTGCCGGCAAGCTCATCGACTACCGTTTTGCCGAAGGCGTCGCCGGTGTCGGCAAAGCCTTCCGCGCCGGCGTCCCCATCATCTTCGGCACAGACATCGGCATCTTCGGCCCCGAGCGCAGCCACGAAGAGTTCGTGTTATTAGTCGCCGCTGGCATCCCGCCCGACCAAGTCCTTCGCGCCGCCACCCTGAACGCCGCCATCGCCCTTGGCCGCGGCGACTCCCTCGGCTCCATCGCCCCAGGCAAACTCGCCGACATCTTCGCTATGAAGGTCGACCCCATCACACACATCGACCAACTCGGCGAAACCGGTAAAGTCTCCTTCGTAATGAAAGAAGGCCAGGTCTTCACCGGCAAGCCGTAATCGTCATCGCTCCGAGTTTTTTCTCTGTGAACTCTGTGCTCTCTGCGTTAAGAAAACCAAGTTCGCGTCAGCGCAGGCTGATCCGTGGATCTCTAAATCGTCGCCAACTGCGACCGCCTGCCCGCCGCATATTCATTCAACGCCGCATTAGCGCTCGTAATGACCGTCAACGCATCTGCCACTGCCGCCACATCTTTCCCCCGCAAGACAAAGTACATCTCATCCTCACCGAGCCCCGTATAAACCCGATTCCCCATGCACCCCAAACTCAAAATCGCCCCCATCTGCATCGAAGCCGGCAGCGCCATGCACGTCGGCCGCCCCAAAGCAGGCGCTCCACTCCCCACTCCCGCTCGATTCGCCGCCTCGCTCAGCAGCATCGCTCCCGAAGGCTTGCAAGCAAACAAAACCACATCCGGTGCCACGGGCACCTCCCCTAATGGCGCATACACAATCGCCGCTGGCGCCTTAGCCAACCTCGGAATCTGCGGCACCTCCTCCGGTTTCACATACCCCAATTCAAACATCATCTTCAGCGTTTGCTCCGTCTCCTTCTCTCTTTCCGGCGACAAAGCGATGTTGTGCGTATACGCTCCCACCGCACAGTTGAAGTGATTCTCCGGCTCCGTATAAAATACCTTTCCTCCCGCCGCTAGCCGCCAAAAACTACATCCCGATGGCTCTGTCCCCTCAAATTTTCTTACTCCCTCCGGTGCCTCCTCCAAAAACGCCACCGCCACCGGCCTCCGCGCCAGCTTCAACGCCCCGCCAATCCTCTCCTCCATCGCCTTCCAATCCATAGGCCCGCTCATCTTCAGGTCTCCTCCCCTTCACCGCGCAAACATACCACGCCACACCAGTCTATTCCGAATGCACTCGCCATTCCCACCCCTCCTCTCCGCGTCCTCTGTGAACTCTGTGTTAAAAAAAACATTCCACATGTCTTGGCGCTCAGGAAACATCAGAACCGGCAACGTAGCCAGTGCTGGCGTTTGTCCTTAACCGACTCTCAATCCTCAATCAATTTCTCTCTCTGCGCAAAACCACAACGGAACATTTCCGTCAATTTGGGAGTATAAACAGGGAGAGGTGGTTCCATGTCCGAACTTTGGCGCGATATTCGCTACGGCGTCCGGCTGCTCTGGAAGAGCCCCGGCTTTACCTCCGTCTCCCTGCTCGCCCTCGCCCTAGGCATCGGCGCCACCACCGCCATCTTCAGCCTCCTCTACTCCGTTCTTCTCGCCCCGCTCCCCTACGTTGATAGCGACCGCATCGTCATGCTCTGGTCCCACGACAAATCCGGCGAGCGCAACGGCACTTCCCCCAGCGACCTCCTCGACTGGCAAAAGCAAGCCACCCTCTTCGACTCCATCAACGGCTGGACCGGCGAAGGCTTCACCATCTCCACTCCCGACTGGACCGAACAAGTCCAAGCCAGCCGCGTAGCCCCCGGCTGGTTCGACCTCCTCTTCAGTCCAAAAGTGACTCTCGGCCGCCATTTCGTTGCCGACGACGCCCTCCCCGGCAACGACAAGGTCGTCATCCTCAACAATAAATTCTGGCGCGACCATTTCGGCAGCGATCCCAACATCGTCGGCACTAAGCTCCGCATGAGCGGCGAACTCTACACCGTTCTCGGCGTCGCCGCTCCCAGCCCCTCCGACGTCGGCGATTCTTCCATGAATGTCCCACTCGCCTTTAAACCCGATGAGATCAAGCGCGAAAATCACTTCCTTCTGGTAATGGGAAAACTCAAGAGTGGTGTCACTCTTGAAGCCGCCAACGCCGAAATGGCCGTCATCGCCAAGCAACTCGCGCAAACCTATCCGAAAACGAATGCCGATCTCACCATCACCGTCGAGCCTCTCAAAGACGACTTTCTTCCCAAGCCAACCCGCCTCGGCCTCTGGCTGATGATGGGGGCCGTCGGCTTCGTTCTCCTCATCGCCTGCGTCAACATCGCCAACCTTCTCCTCGCTTGGGGCACCGCTCGCCAAAAGGAAATCGCAATCCGCGCCGCGCAAGGCGCTTCCCGCGCTCGCATCTTCCGTCAATTCCTGATCGAAAGTCTTTCCCTGGCGTTGATGGGCGGCCTCCTCGGAACCCTGCTCTCCGTAGGCCTCCTCCGAGGCGTAATGAGCCTCATGCCCAGAAACCAGCTCGGCATCCCCTATGAAGCCGACCCGCACCTCAATCTCCAGGTTCTGCTCTTCACCCTCGGCGCAACGCTTCTCAGCGGCGTTCTCTTCGGCTGCTTCCCAGCGTGGCATGCCGCCCGCCAGAACATCAGCGACATGCTGAAAGAAGGCGGCCGTTCCTCTTCCGCCGGTGGCAGCCACAATCGTCTTCGCCGCGTCCTCGTCGTTGCTGAATTCGCTCTCGCCTTGATCCTCGTCGCCGGCGCCGGCCTCATCCTCCGCAGCTTCTGGAACGTCACTCAAGTCGACCTCGGCATTCGCCGCGATCACGTCCTCACTTTCAGCGTCCCCATCCAGCATGAACGCACCTCCAGCGCCGCCCAAGTTCGCTCCATCTACCGCCAACTTGAAGAGCGCATCGCCGCCGTTCCCGGCGTCAGGAAAATCGCCATCGCCCCTGGCCTCCCTACGAACGGCGCGGGCCGCCTCCATTTCACTATCGCCGGCCAGCCTTCCGACGACACCGACAACAACCCCAACAAGGAACCGCTCGCTATGGTTAACACCGTCACACCGGGTTACTACGAAACTTACGGCATTCGCCTCACCCGCGGTCGCTATCTCGACGCCCGCGATCTCGCCGGCGCACCCCGCGTCGCCATGGTCAGCGAAAGTTTCGCCCGCCAATACCTCCCCGGCTTAGACCCGCTCACCCAGCGCGTCAGAATGGTCGAGCTTCAGCCCGACAAAAATCCCCCCTTCGGCGCAGTCGTCGAATGGCAAATCGTTGGCGTCTTCCACGATGTTCAGTATGAAAGCCATCCCACCACCACTGGCTCCGCCGAAATCGACTTTGCTTTTGACCAAGTCCCCTGGCCCTTCACCACCATCGGCGTCCGCACCAACAGCAACCCCAGCTCCGTCACTACCGGCATCGCCGCCGCTGTCCGTTCCGTAAATCCCGACTTCCCCATGACCCGCGTCCGCACCATGGACCAGGTCATCAGCGAATCTCTCGTCACCGACCGCTTCACCGTCCTCGTCTTCGGCACTTTCGCCGCTCTCGCCCTGGCTCTCGCCGCCATCGGCATTTACGGCGTCATGACTTTCTCCGTCGCCCAACGCAAACACGAAATGGGTATTCGCATGGCTCTCGGGGCAGGCACCTCCGAGGTCCTAAAATTGGTGGTAGGCGAAGGTATGTGGGCCGCCGTGATCGGCATGGCCATCGGATTCCCCGGCGTCTATCTCGTAGGCAAGACCCTAAAAGGTCTGCTCTATAACGTAGGCGCCCTCGACGTCCGCGCCCTAATCGGCGTCGCCCTCGTTCTCTTGGCCTCGGCTCTCATTGCCTGCTACATCCCAGCTCGCCGCGCCACCCGCATCGACCCACTCTCCGCCCTACGGCAGGAGTAGCCCAGCGCTTCTGCCTCTCTCAAGTTCATCGCTAGGCGCGTTCATCTGGCATGTGGACCGTGACAACTTCCAGGTCGGGTTATAGTCAACGCATGAATCCCTCCTCCGCGAATGCCGTGATAACAAGGATTCCACGCGGAATGACCGCCGTTGGCGTCTTCCTCTTTTTTGGAGCCGCCATGGCCGCTCTTGCGGGTACCACCTTGGTCTGGCAAGGCAGCGCTCTTGACCGTATTTGGAATCTCAATCCACGCGCCTACAGAGAACTTGCACCGCTCGGGAAAGCTGTGGGGATTCCCTTCCTATTTCTTGCAGCGACCCTCGCCGTTGCAGGCATAGGTTGGTTCAAACGTCGCCGTTGGGGATGGATGTTGGCTGTAGCTCTAATCGCCACGCAAGTCTTGGGCAACCTAGTCAACATTTGGTTGGCGCACTATCTTGAGGGTGGGACCGGCCTGGTGATCGCCGGTGCGCTGCTTCTCTATCTGGTTCGAGCTGATGTGAAGAACTTTTTCGTAACAGGACCACTCGACAGATGAAAGCCGCTTGCCTCATCGGCCAACTCTCCATGTGTCGAACGGTGTTTATTAGGACCTTCTCCGGTTACGGCTCCGGCTCAATAGGCGCTCAAAGAGAACGCCGTCCTATTCTGTATTAGATGGTAGCATTCGACTACAGAGCCTTACCGCCGATGTGATGCGGTCTGTTCCGTGGCACGAGTTCTTATCCCGTACCGGAGCCGCCTTTCTAGAAGCACATGAGCGCACAAGAACAAGCCGACCAACCGAAATCCAAAGAGATTCGAGCGGTGATCCTCGATTATGGTCTTGTACTCTGTCAGCCGCCGCGCCAGGAACATATCGATAAAATGGCAACTGCCTTTGGCGTTGATCACCCAACCTTCTGGCGTCTCTACGATCAGAATCGCGGTCCTCTGGATAAGGGCGATCTCACTCCCGCCGCCTTTTGGAAATCCCTCGCGCGCGACGCGGGCACCAAAGTAGACGCCTTCACCATCGAGCGGTTGCAAGACCTGGATGTCGACATGTGGGACACGCTCGAACAACCGTTATTGGAATGGGTGCAGACTCTCCAATCCAATGGTTTCAAGACCGCTCTGCTCTCCAATTCGGATCTTCGCTTTGTAGCTCACCTTCGAAAGAATCGCCCCTGGCTGCGCTTTTTTGATGTCTGCGTCTTTTCCGCCGAAGTGCGCCTGATCAAGCCAGACCCCGCAATCTTTCGCTACACGTTGGACAAGCTCGGCCTGGAACCATCCGCCGTCCTCTTCATTGACGACCGCTTCTCCAACGTTAGCGTGGCCCGCTCTCTGGGAATTGAATCAATAAAATTCACTTCGCTTCCGCATCTGAATACGCAACTCAAAGAGGCCGGTTTCTCCCACCTGGTTAAGATTCCCTGAATTGTAGGCAGGGTCCAGCAGCAAGACTTCTGTGCAACCCTTCCGCAGCAGTCCAGTCTTTCATGCAACTTTTTCGGCTGCATCCCCGTATCCCTTAGCAACACTGGAGGGATGCGTGAAAAACCTGATTCAGGACATTCGTTACGGCGTCCGCATGTTGTTCAAGCAGCCGGGTTTTTCCGTGGCCGCCGTGGTCGTACTTTCGCTGGGCATCGGTGGTAGCACGGCGATGTTCAGTATCGTCGACGCGCTGCTCCTGAAGCCGTTGCTGATTCACAAGGTCGAACAAATTGTCGGCTGCTTCAGCCGCGACACCCAGAAGCCGGACACCTACCGCGCGTTCTCCTATCCAAATTACGCGGACCTGCGCGCCAACAACGTCGTCTTCAGCAGCGTCGCTGCGCACAACCTCGCGCTTGTGGGCATTGTGGAAGGCGACACCACGCGCCGCGTGTTCTCTGACATCGTCTCCGCAAATTATTTTGAAACGCTGGGCGTCCCCTTGTTTCGCGGCCGCGCTTTCACTCTCGAAGAAGAACAACCTGGCAGTCGCATCCCCAGCCTGATCGTTAGCTATTCCTACTGGAGAAAGTCCGGAGCGGATCCGGATCTGCTCGGCAAAACGCGCCAAATTAACGGCCGCATCTTTACCATCATTGGAATCACAGCGAAGGGCTTCACGGGAATGCACGCCATGATTAGCCCTGAACTCTACTTGCCTCTGGGCATGTACGAATCGATGATGAACGATTTCGAAGGTCACGGCCAACAACTCGCGTCGCGAAACAATCATGCGCTGATCGTCCTCGGACGCCTGCGAGAAGGAATCACACAACAGGCCGCCGACGCTTCCCTCGCCGTGCTCGCGGACCGCATGGCCCAGGCCTACCCCGGAGAAAACAAAGAGCAAACTTTCCTCGTCCACTCCCTCTCCCGCAACACCGTCTCCACGCGCCCTCCTAGCGGCAACGAGGCGGTTTTTCCGGCGATTCTCGTGATTTCCATGGCCGGAATCGTCCTCCTCATTGCTTCGCTAAACGTCGCCAACATGATGTTGGTTCGCGGAGCCGCTCGCCGCAAGGAAATCGCCATCCGGCAAGCCCTCGGTGCCAAGCGTGGAAGCATCCTTCAGCAATTGCTCGTCGAAGGTCTGGTCCTCGCATTCATCGGCGGTGCGGCGGGCCTCGCGTTTGCCGCCGCGGGCACTTCCGTCTTGATGCAATCGATGGCCCGTTTGGCCCCCATCGATCTCGTTTACAACGCAGCCCCGGACTTACGCGTCTTGTTGGCCACCACCGGATTCTGCGTGTTCAGCGCGCTCATCTTCAGCCTCGGACCGGCCCGCAGCTTCTCCAAATCCAGCATCGTCAACACTCTGAAAAGCGGAGAGACTCTCGAGAAAGTCCGCATTGGCAGAGCCGCCCTTTCTCCGCGCAATTTATTGGTCGTCGGGCAAATCGCTCTCTCTTTAACTCTTCTTACGGCCGCGGGCTTGTTCATCCGCAGCGCAAGAACGACGCAGAACGTGCAGCCGGGCTTTCGCATCGAAAATTCCGCGCTGATCGAAGTGGATCCCAGCCTCGCCGGGTATGACGAAGCGCATGGCCGCCAGCTCCTTCGCTCCGTTCTGGACCGCCTTCGCGCCGTTCCCGGCGTCGAGTCCGCCAGCATGGCTGCGACCGTTCCCTTCGGCATGGTTTCCTTGGGAAGAGACATTCAGCGCTCCAGCGATGCTCCTTCGGGAAACTCCGACCGTTCCAATCAAGCCACCGGAATATCGTGTAGCTCCAATCTGGTGAGTGAAGACTATTTCACAACGATGGGCATCCCGCTGCTTCAGGGACGCCCTTTCCGCCAAAGTGAAGTTGAGAATGGGAAAACGGATCCGGTGGTCATCTTGGACCAATTGGCAGCCGAGCGCCTATGGCCTGCTGGCCATGCCGTTGGGCAACACATCCGTCTCTTGGCAAATAGTACCTCCGGCGGCAGTCGCGATGCCGAGGTCATCGGCATCGTAGCCCCTGTTCAAGAGAACGTCTTTGGCGAAGCTCTGCAACCTCACGTCTACGTGCCCTTCGGCCAGGAATACCAGGCCGATATGACCATCCATTTGAAGACCTCGTCTCAAGACCCGCATTTTCTCGAGACCGTGCGCCACGAGGTCAGCGCTGTCGATAGCCGCCTCCCCGTCATCGAGTTGAAAACGCTCCGCAATCACATGGAAGGCAGCTTTGATTTGTGGGTCGTGCGTACCGCAGCCCGTATGTTCACGATTTTCGGCTCGGTAGCTTTGGTGCTGGCCATGGTCGGCTTGTACGGCCTCCGCGCTTACACCGTTGCCCGCCGCACTCGCGAGATCGGAATTCGCCTGGCCCTCGGCGCCAAGCCCGGCGATGCCCAGCGCATGATTTTGCGCGAAGGGATGGTGATTACCTCCCTGGGAGTCGTTGCGGGCATAGCTCTCTCTCTACTTGCCGGCAAGGTTCTCGCCAGCGTCCTCTACAAAGTGAGTGGCGTGGACCCGCTGGTCTTCCTCACCGCCACCGCAGTCCTTGGGGGAGTCTCCCTCCTCGCCTGTTATCTGCCGGCGTTGCGCGCCTCCCGCGTCGACCCCATGGTCGCTCTGCGTTACGAATAGTCCGCACTCTCTACGCTTGGCTACCTCACGGAGAGCGGTGTACAGCCTTCTTCTTAGGCCACGCTTCAGCCCCCCATGCTCCCCGGCTGTCTTAACACTCTGCGTTGCTCTGTTAACTCTGCGCCTCTGCGTTATCCTTTCTCCTCCCCCTAAATCGTGCCCCGCACAAATTGCCAATTTTGCGCGCCTATTTCCCGTCCATCTCCATTCCTCTCATCAACTTACATCCCCTGTACGCGCCGTTCGAATGAGTACCGCACAAGAAAATACTTGACAAGTAATCAAAACGTGCTATAATATAGATTGTGACTTTCAGCTCTTATCGTCGGCCGGCTTGCCTGAGCGCCCTCACCCCTCCCTTTATCCCTCGCGCCACTTCCGTACGCACACACCGACACCCGCAACTCCATTCGACTCATGCCTTTACTTCACAGTTCTCTGTTTGCACACTTTTTTCTCCAACTCCACTCTCTGAGGACCAAAATGGAACAACAACAACCTCCAGCACCCCCTTCACCCCATCCGCCCTCTCCTCCCCGCTCCTTCGCTCGCTGTCAGGCTCGTAACCGTTCTGGCAGCCAGTGCCGCCTCCACTCCCAGGACCCCTCCACCGGCTTGTGCCGTCGTCACGCCTTCCGTGCTAGTAAAACTACGGATGGTCTCGACGACTCCCTCGATCTCTCCGCCGACATCCTGGCTGTCAACGACGGCTCTTACGGAACCACCGACCACATCACCGCCATCCTCTCTAATGTCGTCGTCCTGGTAGCTAAAGGTCGTATTTCCGCTCGCCGCGCTGCCGTCCTCACCGATGCCCTCAGTCTCATGCTTCGCAGCATAGTCGTCATGGACCGCATCGGCCTAAACACTCCCCCGAAATATCTGGGACGCCCCGCGCCCCATTCGCGACGACGTCGATCCGGCAACCGCCGCACAACCCAGCGCCACGCCAAACCACGAGCCTCTCCCCCAAACCGCTCACGATGCCGTACAGAATTATGCTCGCCTGCGAACCTGACCCGCGCCAACCCATATGCTCACTTCGATCTGTAGGGGCACGATTCATCGTGCCCTTCCGATCCGTTCGCCGAACCCCCAACAATTCCACCTCCGCATCTAGGCTTCTCCTCCGCGCCGTTGACCTCCCACCGCCCCGCCTATATCATCCGCCCATCCCAAATTTAGTTTCATCGGAGATGCTCACTATGTTGAAAGGTCCGAGATACGTCTTTGCGAACTACGTCGCAGTGATCGCCTTGTTGCTACTGCTGACCGCACCGTCTTTGTTGCAGGCACAGCAGCCGGCCATCAGTCCTGATGTCTACAGCCAGCTCAAATATCGCTACATCGGCCCCGAAGGCAACCGTGCCACCTCCGTCGCCGGAATTCCCGGCAAACCAAATGTCTGGTATGTCGGCGCAGCCTCCGGCGGCATTTTCAAAAGCACCGATGGCGGCATCCACTGGGAACCCATCTTCGACTCCGAACCCGTGGCCTCTATCGGTTCGCTCGCCGTCGCGCCCAGCGATCCCAACATCGTTTGGGCGGGAACCGGCGAATCCTTTGTCCGTAGCCACATTTCCGTCGGTCAAGGAATCTACAAATCCGTGGACGCCGGCAAGACTTGGACTCTGATGGGATTGGAAAAAACGGGCCGCATCGGCCGCGTCGAAATCGATCCGCGCAATCCAGACGTCGTCCTCGCCTGCTCGATGGGCCACGCGTACGGCCCGCAGCCCGAGCGTGGCGTTTTCCGCACCGCCGACGGCGGCAAAACCTGGGACAAAGTTCTCTTCGTCGACGAAAACACCGGCTGTTCCGACATGGGCATGGATCCCAACAATGCGCGCATCCTCTTCGCCGGGATGTGGCAAATCGAAATTCACACTTGGGGCCGCACCAGCGGCGGACCTGGCAGCGGCTTGTTCAAATCCACCGACGGCGGCCTCACCTGGAAGCGTCTCGAAGGTCATGGCCTGCCGCATTCTCCAGTCGGCCGCATTGCTGTCCGTGTCGCAAAAAAAGATTCCAACCGTGTCTACGCCGAAATTGAAACGGGCGACGGCGTTCCCCAGCCAAACAGCCCCGGCCAGCTTGGCGAACTTTGGCGCTCCGATAACGGCGGCGAAAGCTGGGAGATGGTCAATTCCGACCGCCAGCTCCGCGGCCGCACTCACTACTACACCCGCACGGAGATTGCTCCCGACAACGAGAACGAAGTCTTTTTCTTCTCCGCCTCTTTCTCGCGCACGCTCGATGGCGGCAAAACTCTCACCAAAATGCCCTCCGATCCCGGCGGCGACAATCACGAAATGTGGATCGATCCCACCGACGGGGATCGCATGGCCGTAGTCAACGATGGCGGCGTCAATATCTCCGTGAATCGCGGGCACACCTGGAATCACGTCAACTTGCCCATCGCCCAGATTTATCACGTCACCGTGGATGACCAAATTCCCTACTTCGTTTACGGCAACCGGCAGGACGGTCCCTCTTGGCGCGGTCCCAGCAACAGCCTCCAATTCGGCGGCTTCGGCGGCGGCACGATTCCCCGCGGGGCGTGGCACCCGGTGGCCGGAGGCGAGAGCGGTTTCGCCATGCCCGATCCCGTGGACAACAACATCATTTGGTCCACCGGCACCGGCTCAGGCAGCATCGGCGGCACGGTCACCCGCTTCGACGAGCGCACTCATCAAGACCGCGAAGTGGAAGTCTGGCCCGACTATGTCGCCGGCGCTCCTGCTGCCGATGTGAAATATCGCTTCAACTGGGAATTTCCAATCGCCATTTCTCCCTTTGACCACAACAAAGTTTACGTTGGCAGCCAGTTCGTCCACGTCACCACCGACGGCGGCAATAGCTGGCAAATCATCAGTCCGGACCTGACGCTCAACGATAAAAGCCGCCAGCAAATCTCCGGCGGCCTCACTCCCGACAACATCGGCGTGGAATATGCCGGTGTGATTTTTGCGTTGACCGAATCTCCGAAAGAGTCCGGCCTGATTTGGGTGGGCACCAACGACGGGCAAGTGTCGGTAACACGCGACGGCGGAAAAAACTGGACCAACGTCACGAAGAATCTTCCGAGCTTACCCGCGTGGGGCACCGTGGACAACATCGAAGCCTCGCGCTTCGACGCAGGCACCGCCTACCTGACCGTCGACGGACATCAGGTCAACTTCCGCGACCCCTACGTCTACAAGACCACGGACTACGGCAAAACCTGGAGCCTGATCACCGCCGGGATTCCACACAACATGCTCAGCTACGCGCACTGTGTGCGCGAAGATCCCGTCCGCAAGGGCCTCCTCTATCTCGGCACCGAAGGAGGGCTGTACATTTCCTTCGACGACGGGAAGAACTGGCAGCCGCTCCAAGCCGGCCTGCCGCACGCACCAGTTTATTGGCTGACTGTTCAGGAAAGATTCCACGACCTCGCGGTAGCCACGTATGGCCGCGGCTTTTGGATCCTCGACGACATCACCGCACTCGAACAGTTGACGCCGGAAGTCGCCGCGGCCAAGGCGCATCTCTTCACGCCGCGCGATGCCTATCGCTTTAAGGAAGTGGTGCAGGCCGCCGCGGTCGAGTACGACCCCACCACGGGAAAAAATCCCTCCTATGGCGCGCCCATCAATTTCTATCTCAAAGCCAATCTGGGCGAAAAGGAAGTCGCCAAGCTCACCTTCACCGACGCTGCTGGCAAAAAAGTGCGCGAGATTGAATGCCACTCTCCGAAGCCCGGCGCCGCCGAAGCCAAAAAGCCCGAGGACGATGATCCCGATCCGGAACCACCGCCTTGCGAGGTTAAAGCGGGCATCAATCGCGTCTGGTGGGATCTCCACTCCGAGCGTACGGCCCAAATTCGCCTCAGAACTACGCCACTCTATGCGCCGGACGTTCCGTTCGGACCCGAAGGCTGGCGCAAACCTCCCGCCGTGGGACGACTGTCGGTCCTGGTGGTGCCGGGAACCTACACAGTCACGCTCACAGTGGGCGAAGAGAAATTCACGCAGAAGTTGAATGTGCTCAAGGATCCACACACCGCCGGCTCGGAGAGCGACATTCAGGCGCAGACCCGCGTACAAACCGCATTATTTGATGAGATGAATGTCACGGCGGCTACAGTGAACCAGATCGAGTCGCTGCGCGCTCAACTTGTTTCGCTTGGGAAAGAGCTCGGCACGGACGACGCTATGAAACCGGTCCATAAAGCCGCTGACGATCTTGGCGAAAAGCTCGCCACCATCGAAGGAACCTTACTTCAGCTCAAGCTGACCGGCCGCGGACAGGACGACTGCCGCTGGTCTCCGATGCTGCTGCAGAAAGTCGGCTACCTATCCAATCAACTGGACAGCAGCGCCGATTTCCCGCCCACCACCCAGCAAGCCGCCGTGCAGGACGAATTGAAGCAACGCGGCGACAAAGCGGCTCAGGACTTTCAGCAACTGGTGGGGAAAGACCTCGCCGCATTCAACGCCATGCTGCAAGCGCAGCACATCAGCAACATCTATCTCAAGACGCCGTAACGGCTGTGGAGTGCGGCAGCTCTGCTGCCGCTTTCGCAATCGCACAAGCGCCACGGCGGGAAGATCCGCGAGGACGTATTACTGTAGGGCGGGGCTTGTTTGTCCTGAGCTCTCGAAGGGCCACGCCCGGCCAGCAGCTAACTAGCCTTCTACGTGCGGCAGGAATCGCGGAGCCTTGCGGAACTTGGTGGCCTGCTCAAACGCATACGCCAGCTTGATCAAAACCGGCTCGCTCCAGGCGCGCCCAAAAAAAGAAATGCCCACCGGCATGCCATAGCTGTATCCGGCGACGACGTTTACGTTGGGATAGCCGGCCACGGCCGCGAACTCCGAGCTGCCCCCGCCAAAGGAGTCGCCGTTTACAATGTCCGTCAGCCAAGCTGGTCCGCCCGTCGGCGCAACGATGGCATCCAGCGTGTTCTTGTCCATGGAAGCGTCAATCCCCTGCTTCCCCGCCAGCTCATGATTTTTCGCAATCGCATCGATATATTCCTGCGTCGTCAGCGGCCCTTTTTCTTCGGCTTTCAGGAAATTTTCCTGTCCAAAATACGGCATCTCTTTGGAGGCATTTTTTTCGTTGAACTCGATGATTTCCTTCAGCGTTTTTACAGGCGAATTTGGCCCGAGCCACGCGAGGTACGCATTTAAATCCGCTTTCAACTCGTACATGAAACCGAGAAATTCCGTTTCGCCAAATTTCCCGTAGGTCTCTATTTCCAGCGGATCCACAAGCGTCGCCCCTTGCTTTTTCATCACCTCGAGCGCCGCCTCCATCAACTTGTCCACCGCGGGATTGAAGCCAAACGCTTTCCGCAACACGCCGATGCGCGCGCCCTTCAACCCGTCAGCATTCAGGAATTGTGTGTAGTCCTTGAAGGACTTGCCGTCGCTCGCTACGGTCGCTTTGTCGTCGGGATCGAGTCCCGTCAACGCCCCAAGCAAAATCGCCGCGTCGCGTACCGTCCGGCACATTGGTCCCGCCGTGTCCTGCGTATGCGAGATCGGAATGATGTGGGTGCGGCTGACGAGTCCAATCGTCGGCTTGATTCCCGCGAGTCCATTCGCGGAAGACGGGCACACGATCGATCCATCGGTCTCCGTGCCGATTCCGATAGCAGCGAGGTTTGCAGAAATTCCGGCGCCCGTTCCTGAACTCGACCCGCAAGGATTTCTGTCGAGCGAGTAGGGATTTTTTGTTTGTCCGCCGCGCCCGCTCCATCCGCTGATGGAATGATTCGAGCGGATGTTTGCCCACTCGCTCAAATTTGTTTTTCCCAAAATCACGGCGCCGGCTTCGCGCAATTTTTTGGCGATGAAGGCATCCGCGGGCGGCTTTGATCCCACCAGCGCCAGCGAGCCCGCCGTCGTCTGCATGCGGTCGGCAGTCGCGATGTTGTCCTTAATCAGAATGGGAATTCCGTGCAGCGGTCCGCGCGGCCCTTTTTCTTTTCGCTCCTTGTCGAGCGCTTCCGCGATTTGCAACGCGTCAGGATTTGTTTCGATCACGCTGTTGACACGCGGGCCGCTTTTGTCGATGGCCGCGATGCGGGCCAGATATTTTCCCGCGATCGACCGCGCGCTGTATTTGCCGGATTTCATTCCATCCTGCAATTCGCCAATCGTAATTTCATCCAACTCGAATGTTGCCACCGCAGCAGGCTCGGCCGCAGTCGCATCACTACGCGACGCGCCAAATACCGGCTGCAAAACCGGTCCGGCGGCAGCAACAGCTCCCCCGAGCAAACTCGCTTGCAAGAATTTTCGCCGTCCAGGAATCTCAGCTCCTCGATTCTCGGCTGTACCTTCCGCCGATCCGGTTTTCCCGGCGTCCGCGGTTTCAGGTTTCTCTCTGGTGTCTTTTTTCATTTCAATTCCCCCACCCTCTCGCTCGCTTGCGAAGAGCAGAGATAGTACGCCAAACACCGCAATTCGTGCGCTCAAAATCAGCCCGGGAGCGGGGTGCCTTCCAGGCAACCCCTTAGAGAAAAACTTTTCCCATTCTCCCGTTTTCCAGATACACTCCTTCTTACGCGGAGTCCCCCCGTAGTTGTAGTCGGATTGCCCATGCTGCTGACTGCCTCAAACGGCCCCATGTCCTTGCAGCCGCGTCGCCCAGGCTCGCGGAGAATTTCGTGCGTCCGCGCTTTTGCGGCTCCCGCAATTCTTATTTTCACGTTTGCGACTTTCGGCGCAACGGTTTCCCGCGCACAGGATCAGCAAGACCCCCAAAGCCAGCAGGATCAGAGTGTCGCCGAAGCCGCACGCAAGGAACGGGCGCGCAAGGAAGAATTACAAAAACGCGCCAAGCATGTTTACACCGAAGAAGATCTGAAGCATCCGAATATTCTGACTCCGGAAGATCGCGCACAAGTGGAAGCCAAGCGAAACGAATGCGCGCAAAAAAATAATTGCTCGCCCGCAGATGCGCAAAATTCTCCGGCGACACTCGATGCGAATTCTCCGGCGACAGGAACTTCTCCCGCGAAAGAAACTTCTCTCGGCGAAATCGCTCGCCGGCTTCGCAAACAAAAAGAACTGGAAGCGCTGAAGCCGAAACAGACGGAACCGTTCCATCTTTCCATAGGAACTCCGGCACTCGCGTCTCCGATTTTGCCGGAGCGTCCCGCGATCCGTCCTCCGGCGCAACCGGTTCTCCGTCCGAAAATGTCTTCGCCGAAATCCTCTTCGAATGTTTTCCGCCGCGATCCGTTCTCCGGCGTTCCCGCTCCCGCCCGTCCGGAAGTTCACTCAGCGGCCCGGGGAAATGTTCGTCCTGAAATTCGCCGCGAAGTTCCAACGGCCGCGCCCGAAAATATTCTTCCCACTGTTCGTCCGGATTTTTCCAAGGCCGTCCGTCCGATATTCCACGCTCGTCGCCCGCTAACATTTCCGCCGCAGCCCAAATTTTTCTTCCGCCCGGCGCAGCCGAACCTGCACGTAGAAGCGATGCAACCCGCGGCCCCAGTCGGCGATGTGGTTCAACCGGGCGCTCCCGTTTCCGCGATTCATCCGGCAGCACCGTCCGTCGTTGCGACGCCGGCTCAACCGGTCGCCACGCAACACACGATCCGCGTAAAGCCCGGCGATTCGCTCTGGAAGCTGGCGCAACAAAATCTAGGCCGCGGCAGCCGTTACGCGGAACTGCTCGCCGTGAATCCGGCAATCGTTAACCCGGACCAAATTCGCGTCGGCGCACATCTCGTTCTACCCGCCGCAAATTCCTCGTCAGTAGCGCATGATGGCGGTTCGAACGCGGCCACCACAATCAAGGTGCGCAAGGGCGACACGCTGTGGACTCTGGCCAAGTCCAACCTGGGCCGTTCCTCCGCGTGGCGCTGCCTCGCCGCCGCCAACCCTTCCCTGCGCGACCCCAACCTCATCTACGAAGATCAAACTCTTCGACTCCCTGCTGCTTGTAGACCTTAGGGAGCGCAGGAATCTGGCGCGCCTTTCCGCGGTCCACTCATGCAAGGCATATGATGGTCTGTAAAGACCTGTAAATTTGTTATAAATCGGCTACAGTATTCGATAGCTGGGTTCGAAATTCCATATCCCGAGAAATTCCGCCTCTTCACCTAAATAGCCTGCTCGCGCTAATCGATTGAAATTAAACAGCTTACGAGAAGCATAAGTAACTAGGCTTCTGGTAACACGATTGCGTTAAGCGAAATCACATACATTGCATTAAACGATAGTAACGGGGATTTCAGGTGTGGGTGGCCGCGAAACCTGTCCCCAAGGAGAACCCCTTTTCCGGGGTGGTAAGGAAAGTTGGTTGGACCTCGAAGCAGAGTCGAGAACAAGTTGTGACTACTCGCTGCAAAGAATCTGAGGAGGACTAAATAAATGGAAGTCGGATTTGGATGCACGTTTCCCGCTCGAAGTATTTGGCTCAAGTTCACATTGTTTTTGTTTTCGTTGGTTTTGTGCAACCTCGCGCACGCTCAGTCTACGGCATCGCTGAACGGCACGATCACCGATCCCACAGGATCCGCAGTTCCCAACGCCAAAGTTGTCGCGATGAATCAGGCCACGGGCGTGCAATCGACGACCCAGACGGACGGAGCCGGCGCTTATCTCTTCCCGGCTTTGCCGATTGGCATTTATCGCGTTGAAGTTACCGTTCCTAATTTCCAGACGCAGGTGATATCCAACCTGAAGCTTGATGTAGCGACGTCCGTTACTCAAAACATCCAAATAAAAATTGGCGAAGCGACGGAAAAGATCGAAATCGTCGCCGATGCAGCGATCATTGAAACTACAACCAATAGCATGGGCCAGGTGATCAACGACAAGACCGTGCAGGAAATCCCATTGAACGGCCGGCACTTTACAGATCTGAGTTTGCTGACGCCGGGAACGATGACGCCCCCGGCAAACGGTTTCTTGTCCGCGCCGCTTCGCGGACAAGGATCCTTCGGAATCAATACGGCCGGGCAGAGGGAAGATACGACCAACTGGCTGGTGAACGGAATCAATCTGAGCGATAACGTGCAGAACCAAATCACGTTTCAACCGCCGATCGATACACTCGCGGAATCCAAGATCGACAACTCCGCGTTCCCGGCAGAGTACGGTAGAAATGCGGGCGCGATCGTCAACCTGGCGACGCGCTCGGGAACCAATGAGTACCACGGCGAGGCCTTTGACTTCTTTCGGAACAACGCTCTCGACGCGCGAAACTTTTTCAACTCCGCGGTCAGCGCTACGGGCGCTCTGCTTCCACAGGCACCATTCAAGCGCAACGAATTCGGCGCTTCCTTTGGCGGGCCCATCAAGAAGAACAAGGCGTTTTTCTTCGTTGCTTATGAAGCGCTGCGTCAGCACCAAAGCCTGACAGTTTCCACCACCGTTCCCAGCCAAAATGACCGGGCGACAGTTACCTCCCCGGCCGTTCTAAGCCTGCTGGCGCTGGTCCCGGCCGCCAATCAAGTCGGGTCTGGTACGGTCGGAGTCCCTGCCACCTTCAATCTATTTACGGGCGGTGCGCTCGCGAACGTGTCGCTCAACCAGGGTTCGGCAGACATCGACTACGAACTCAGCGAGAAAGACCGTCTCCACGGGTACTACGTAGTTCAGAAAGACCTTCGGGAGGAACCGACGGCGGGCGGCGCCATCCCAACAGATGTCCCAGATTTTGGCGACACGCGGTCGGGGTTCCGACAGTTGATGACGTTCAGCGAAGACCATACATTCAGCTCGTCACTGGCGAATACGGTGCGCCTCGGATATAACCGAATCCACTTGACGTTCACACCGAACGGACTGCTGGATCCAGTGGACTTCAACATGACCTTGCCAGCGGGCTCTCCGGTGGCATCGGGACTTCCCTTCTTCAACGTAGCGGGCACGCTCGGATTTGGCGGCCCCACAGGCGAACCGCAAGGGCGCGGGGATACCACCGTTGTACTGAATGACACGCTTAGCTGGCTGAAGGGCCGGCATTCATTCGCATTCGGCGGAGAAATCCGGCGCGCATACAACAACAACATTGCCGAAAACGTCGGAAGTTTCAGCTTCACCACGTTTGCAAACTTCCTGGCCGACAAATCCAATGCGTTTACGGATCAGCTGGGTTCGGGAAACGATAAGATTCTGCAGCCGTCCTACGACGTATTTGCGCAAGATAGCTTCAAGTGGAAACCGAACTTCACGATCAATATCGGCCTGCGATACGCCTGGAATTCCAGCCCATCGGAAGCCGCCAATCGCTTTACGAATTTCGACCCCTCGACGGGGATGCTTGTTTCGTCAGCTCAGCCATATCACACGAACAACAAGAACTTTCAGCCACGCATCGGATTCGCTTGGGATCCGTTCAAGGACGGCAAGACCTCCATACGAGCGGCCTATGCCATCATGACGCAGGACCCGACGACCAACACGGTTACGGGGCTTAGCTCGAATCCTCCGTTCGCGCTGCCGATTTCCGCGAGCTCGGCAACCAGCAGCATCACACTGGAGAATCCCTCAGCAGCGATTACGGGAGTCAGCCTGGGTCCGAGCGCGATTAACCCGTCCTTTGATGACATGTATTCGCAGGACTGGAACCTCACGGTGCAGCGCCAGATCACACCATCGCTGGGGCTGGAAGTGGCGTACGTAGGGATGAAGGCGACGCATCTTCAGCTCGTCCAGAACATCAATCAGCCCTTTGTGACGGGTGACGTGTACGGCTCGACGAGGCCATTTGTTTCGCTACCTCTGACGAGCCCGGTGATACCGACGCAATGCCAAGCACCGAACCCCGTTTGCCCGTTTGGAAACATCAATCAGGTGAACACTGGGGGAAACTCGAACTACAACGCGCTGTGGGCGACGGTCAACAAGCACTTCTCGAAGGGTTTCGAGTTCCTGGCTTCCTACACGTTCTCGAAATCATTCGATTACAACTCGCTTTCGACCGGGGAGACGTACGTCATACAGAATGCCTACAACCCACGGGGCGATTATGGCCCGTCGGAGTTTGACGCGCGTCACCGATTCGTTCTCAGCGGCTTTTACGAACTGCCCTTCAAGACCAATCGACTAGTGCAAGGCTGGCAGCTTGGCATAATCACGCAGGCCCAGACGGGAAACCCCCTGAATCCCACGCTAGCTATCGGCCCAGGCCCGGGAATTTCACTTACTGTAAGGCCCGACGTGACAGGCGCAATCCAGACGACGGGAAACCCAGCGCAGTGGTTCACGAATAAGGCTGTCTTCGTCTCTCCCTGCATCGCCGCAGTACCACCAGCGACGCTGCCGACGTGCCACCCGGGTGACTTGGGCCGCGATTCGATCACGGGACCGGGCTTTCTGAATACCGATTTCTCGGTAACCAAGAACACGAAGATCACCGAGAGGTTCACGCTGCAGTTCCGCAGCGAGATGTTCGATGTGTTCAACCATCCGAATTTCGGTAATCCGGTATTGACAACAACCAGTTCTTCCTTCGGGAAGATATTGTCAACGCGATTCCCCACCGGAGATTTCGGTTCTTCACGGCAGATTCAATTTGCATTAAAGCTGCTGTTCTAAGTCACTGTCCATTCACGTTCCAGAAAGGGGCGAACTTCGGTTCGCCCTTTCTGCTTTTACGAGCGATATTGATTAGAAACGCGGCCGGCCAGGGACACTACGGCCGGACGCAGGACGCAGCCGCCGAATGGCCAGGATGGAATTGTCCCTGCGGGGCCGGCATGCCAAATTCGGATACAATAGAAAGCAGACTGGACTCAGACAGCGGGGGTAAGGTGATTCACAAGAACGTCTTTCACAACGAAAACATGCTGCCGATCGAGAAGGTGCGGCTATCGCCGGGCCAGGCTGGACTGATTTGCGGGTGGGGACTGTTCACCACGTTGCGGATTTTTCACGGAGAGGCTTTTGCGTACGAGCGGCACTGGCGGCGGCTGGAAAAAGATGCGGCGATCATTCATCTGCCGATGCCGTACAGTTCGGCGAAGGTTCGATTGAACCTGCATGAAGTGATTCGCGCGAATCAAGTGTCGGAAGGGGCGGCGCGCATTTATCTGGTGTACAACCAGGTGGGATTCTGGCAGAGCGACGAAAAACATCCGGAAGTGGATTTGATTATTTACACGGCGCCGCTGCCGCAATATCACGAGCCAGTGCGGCTGGCGCTACGCGCGCAGGGGCGGCATGCGGCTTCACCGCTTGCGGGAGTGAAAACCACTTCGTGGCTGCAAAATGTCTGGGCAGTGGCGGAAGCGCAAAAAGAAGGATTTGATGAAGTGGTGCTGCTGAACGAGCGCGGAGAAGTTGCGGAATGCACGGCGGCAAATATTTTTGCGGTGAAGAATGGAAAAGTATTCACGCCGTCTCTGAATTCCGGGTGCCTGGAAGGCGTGACGCGCGGAATACTGTTTGAGATTGCGCCGGAAGCGGGAGTTCCGGTGATCGAGCAGGCGCTGAAGCCGGAGGATCTTTATACGGCGGACGAGATTTTTATTTCGTCGACGAACCGGAATTTGATCGGCGTCGGAGAGATCAACGGCAACAAGATCGCGGCGGCTCCCGGGCCGGTCACACAACAGCTGAACGATTTGTTTGACGCGTATGTATCGGAATATGTGACGCGGCGGCTGGCAGCGGCTTCGCATTGAGAATTGAAGTAGAGGATGTTGAGGAATTAGAGGATGTAAAGGAGTAGGTCCAGCGCGGCCGCGCTGACTCGGATTGATTCCCTCCTAAGAG
Source organism: uncultured Acidobacteriota bacterium (assembly GCA_963718785.1). Lineage (GTDB taxonomy): Bacteria > Acidobacteriota > Terriglobia > Acidiferrales > UBA7541 > Acidiferrum. The sequence goes on from CAVQZW010000003.1 coordinate 1,427,544, forward strand.
TTGCTTCACACGACAGAGCTGCTTTCGCGGCGTTTTCAGCCGCAGAATGTGAAACGTTCCTTGATTTGGAACGTCTTGTAGCTTGTGCGCTTTCTCTTGACAATCGAGAGAAGCGGAGTATATTTCTCTCGATTATCGAGAGGAGAGATTGTGACGGACACATCGGCGACGCTGGTGCAGGGGACATTGGACATGCTGATTCTGAAGACGCTGGCTTTGGAGCCGCTGCATGGGTGGGGGATTTCGCAGAGGATCGAGCAACTGAGTCATGGCGTGTTTGAGGTAAATCCGGGGTCATTGTTTCCGGCGTTCCGGCGGCTGGAGCGGGCGGGGTTGATTGAGTGCGAGTGGAAGACGTCGGAGAATAACCGGCGGGCGAAATATTATTCGCTGACGAAGGCGGGAAGGCAGAAATTGAGGAGCGAGACGAAGGAGTGGGAGAGGCAAGTGGCGGCGATTGCCAGGATTTTGCAGACGGCGGGGTAAATAGATTTTCTTTCGGGGCAAAGGAAAAGAAAAAGCAGATTTCTCGCTTCGCTCGGAATGACCCTTTTTCTTTGTTTGCTTGTTTGGCTTGGTGTTGGCGTTTTTTTTGAAGTGGCATGAAAGCGGATTGAACAGTGCGCCTGGGCAGGCTGGGGCGCAGCATGCTGCGCCCCTACAAGTGCACGGGGCGTGGATTGGAGAGTTTGATGGGACTTTGGACAAGCCTCACACAGGGAATCCGTGGGCTATTCGGAAAACGCAAAGCGGAGCAGGAGATGGATGAGGAGTTGCGGGACTTTCTTGGAGAGGTCGGCGGCGGAGAAGATGCGCGGGGGGATGACGCGGGAAGAGGCGCGGAGGGCGGCGCGGATGGAGATGGGCGGGGTCGAAGTGGTGAAGGAAAATGTGCGGGCGGCGAGCTGGGAAACGCATATTGAAACGCTTTGGAGCGATCTGCGGTTTGGGATGCGGCTGCTGCGGCTGAATCCGGTGTTTGCGGGGGCAGCGATTCTTTCTTTGGCGCTGGGAATTGGGGCGAACACGGCGATTTTCCAGTTACTGAACGCGGTGCGTCTGCGAACGTTGCCTGTGAAGAACCCGCAGGAGATAGCGCGGATCATAATTGAACACCGGAAGGGCCTGAGCGGAAGTTATAACGGGCGATTTTCCGAATTCACGAATGCGATCTGGGAGGAGGTTCGGGCGAAACAGCAGGGATTCTCAGGCGTGTTCGCCTGGGGAGCGGCAACATTCAATACGTCGCCAGCCGGAGAAGTGCATAACGTGCAGGGGCTGTGGGTGAGCGGAGAGTTCTTCGAGACATTGGGAGTGGAGCCGGTGGCTGGCCGGCTGCTGACACCGGCGGATGATCGCGCAGGGTGCGGTGGCGGAGCGGTGATCAGCTACTCGTTCTGGCAGCGCGAATATAGCGGGGACCGGAGCATGGTAGGACGGAACATTTCGATCAACCGGCATCCCTTCCCGATCATCGGGGTAACGCCGCCGGAGTTTTTCGGCGTGGAAGTGGGGCGCTACTTCGACGTGGTGCTGCCCATTTGCGCGGAGCCGACAGTGGACGGGAAGGAATACGCGATGGCGCCGAGCCGAACGTCCTGGTGGCTCGCGTTGATGGGAAGACTGAAGCCGGGGTGGACGGCGGAGCGGGCGGGGACACAGCTACGGGCGGTATCGCCGGGGATTTTCGAAGCGACGCTTCCTGAGAACTACAACCCCAGCAATACCACGCAATACGTTAAGAACCAGTTGGGAGTTTCCCCGGCGGGCGGGGGAGTTTCCGGGCTGAGAGAGGAATACGAAAGCCCGCTATGGCTGCTACTCGGCCTTGCAGCGGTAGTGCTGGTGATTGCTTCGGCAAACCTGGCGAACCTGTTGCTGGCGCGAGCGAGCGCGCGCGAAAAAGAGATGGGAATGAGGATGGCGGTGGGAGCGAGCCGAGGAAGATTGATCCGGCAATTGCTGGCGGAGAGCCTGCTGCTGGCAACGGTCGGGGCCGCTTTCGGAGTGTTGCTGGCGCATGAACTGAGCCAAGTGCTGGTGGCTTCCATGAACACGCAGAATGATCCGCTTTTCGTCAGCTTGGGAACCGATTGGCGGGTGCTTGGATTTACGACGGGGCTGACGGTGCTGACGTGCGTTTTGTTCGGGCTTGCGCCGGCGATACAGGCGACGAGCGTGTCGCCCGGAATTGTGTTGAAGGAAGGCGGGAGAGGCACGACGGATGGAAGAGCGCGATTCGGGCTGAGGCGGATCCTAGTGATTTCACAAATCGCGCTGTCACTGACGCTGCTGGTGGGAGGGCTGCTGTTTGGGAGGAGCCTGGGAAATCTGGCGCGATTGGATGCGGGTTTTCAGCGAGACGGAATTCTGGTCTCGGACATGGATTACACGTCACTGAATCTGACGAACGAACAACGCGTGGCGTTCGGGAGCGAACTGCTGAAGCGAGTTCGAGCGATTCCGGGAATCGATGGAGCGGCGATGGTGGAAAATGCGCCGTTGAGCGGGAATGCTTCGTTCCACGACGTATTGATGGGAACGTCGAATGAGCCGGTTGACGAAGACAAGTCGTCGGCGTTTAACGAGGTGAGTCCGAGGTTTTTCGGGACGATGGAGACACCGATTCTTGCGGGTAGAGACTTCGACGAACACGACGTAGCGGGGGCGCCGCTGGTAGCGATTGTGAATGAGACGTTCGCGCGAAAGATCGCAAAGAACGAAAATCCGATAGGAATGACGTTTCGAGTGAGGCGAATGGGTTCGGTCCTGGGGCCGTACGAGATTATGGGGCTGGTGAGGGATACGAAATATGTGGACCTGCGCGAGAAGCCGGAGGACATCGTGTACACACCGATTGCTCAAATGGATCATCCGGACGCGGACGCGCAAATTGTGATCCGGTCGAAGATGGCGCTGGCGGGATTGATTTCGGCGGTGAAGGCGACGGCGAGCGAGACGAATGGGAATCTGGATGTGAGCTTTTACGTGATGAAGGAGAGGATCGAGGGAGGATTGCTGCGGGACAGGTTGATGGCGCGGCTCTCGGGATTCTTTGGGTGCCTGGCAGTGGTGTTGGCGGTGATTGGATTGTATGGCGTGATTTCTTACATGGTGGCGCGGCGGAGGAATGAGATTGGGATACGGATGTCGCTGGGGGCGGGACAGGGCTCGATTCTGGTGCTGGTCTTGCGGGAGTCTTTGTTGCTGCTGGGGATTGGGTTGACAGTGGGGGTGGCGTTGGCGCTAGGGGCGTCGAGGGCGGCAGCTTCCCTGCTGTTTGGGTTGAAACCGCACGATGGGGCGACGTTTCTTATGGCGATCGTGATACTGGCGGCGATTGCTTTGGCGGCGAGTTATGTGCCGGCGGTTCGGGCGTCGAGGCTTGATCCGCTGGAGGCTTTGCGGCACGAATAGAGATTGGGAGAAAAGACGGGAAGAGGAAGAGAAGAGAAGAAAAGAGTAAAGATAAAAGATAACGCAGAGACGCAGAGTACGCAGAGACGCGCAGAGAAGAAACAGCGGATTCCTCGCTTCGCTCGGAATGACATTCTTTTTTTCCTTTCCACTTTTACCTGGACCATTGCATTTTTTGGAACCTTCTTTTGCGAATGAACGGATTGGCGTAGCTGGACCTTCTCGGCCCTGCGGCTAACTTCGGGGCGGCACTGGGGTTCGCGGGACGGCGGGATTTCGGCGGGTGCGTGCTACAATCGCGTCGCGAACATTCCATGCCCGACACAGCTTCTATTTCACTAGGTGGAGCAGTACTTGAGGTCGTCTCGCCGGACGGCGCGCGGAGGTACGTGCGCGTGACGCAGACGCCGTTTCTGATAGGGCGCGGCGCGGAGACGGGAAATCATTTGCAGCTTTCGGACCGGCGGATTTCGCGGAATTGCGCGGCGCTGGTGATTGAAGCGGGGCGACTGTATATCGAGGACCGCGGGCAGCGGCGCGGGCTGTTCGTGAATGGGGAAAAGGTAGAGAGCCGGCAATTGAATGACGGCGACTCGATTACCTTTGGTCTCGAAGATTCCTACGAGTTACTTTTCCGTTCCGGGACTTCGAGCGGCGAAGAGTCGATCCCCAATTTATTGACGCGCATCGAGCACATTACGAGTTCGGAGCCGGTGGGCGGCGGGCTACGCAAACTCAACTTACTTTTGGAAGCGACAACGCTGCTGCATTCGCAACTGCCGCTGGATTCCGTGCTGGGGACGATGCTGGATCATGCGGTGTCGGTGACGGATGCGGATCGCGGGATGCTTCTTGAGGCGGATGCGACGGGAGCGCTGAAAGTGCGGCTGGCGCGGCGGACCGGCGGACAACGGCTGCCACCGGAAAGCATTACGCCGAGCCAGACAGCGATACAACTGGCGCTGCGCCAGCATTCACCTGTGGTGACCGAAGATATCGAGCGCGCCGATATCGATTTACAGTCGGCGCAAAGCATCATCGCGCAGAGGTTGCGCGCGGTCGTCGTCATCCCGCTGTTTGCCGTACACCGATCGACTTCCGATTCGAGCGGGACGCCAACGTTTGGGCATTCGCTAGGAGTGCTGTATCTAGATTCGCGGCGGCCGGCGGCATTTTCGAAACTCGACCGGCAGATTCTGGATGCATTGGCGGCGGATGCGGCGAGCATTCTGGACAATGCGCGGCTGGTGATTCGCGAACGCGAGCGGCAGCGCATGGAAGAACAGATCAACATCGCGCGGGACATTCAGCAGGCGCTGCTGCCGAGGAATTTCCCCGACCATCCGCATTTTGCCGTAGCCGGATGCAACTATCCTTGCTTGTCGGTGGGAGGGGATTACTTCGACGTTTTTCCGCTGGAGAATAATCGGACGGCGTTTCTGATTGCGGACGTTTCGGGGAAAGGGCTGGGCGCGGCGCTGCTGACGACGATGCTGCAGGGAGCGCTTTCGGCAATGACACTGGGGACCGATCCGGCGCGCGTGTTTAACCATGTGAATCGGTTTTTGTGCGATCACGCGGAAGTGGGGCGGTATGCCACGATGTTTTTCGGGATTTTGGATGACGATGGGCACCTGGAGTTCATCAATGCGGGGCATCCTTCGCCGTTTCTGATACGGCATGGAGTGGCGGAGGAGCCGTTCAGCGAAGGGTCCTATCCGGTGGGGCTGGTGCCCGAAGCGGAATACACGACAGCACGGCTGAAGCTCGAGCCGGGGGACACGATGGTGCTGTTCAGTGATGGCGTGACAGAAGCGATGGACCCGGATGAGCAAATGTTTGGCGTGCCGCGGCTGAAGGAAGTGCTGACGGGGATGACAGAGTGCCCGCTGGATCAGGTGCAGAAGTGCGTGCTCGAGGCGGTGGAGAATTTTGCGCGCGGGGCGAGCCAGGCGGACGACCTCACGTTGTTGGTGGTGCGTTATCGGGCTGCCGGGGCACGCTCGACCACGGACACGGACTCTGCTCCGGCGACACAATCGGTATCTGCGTAGATTTCTTTCCGGCCTGCGAAGAGCGTGTAACCTTCTAAATTCAGGTGGTTTTGCGAGATTTCGGGCGAGGGGTGTGCTCGAAGGCGTGGCGAAGACCAGCACCAGCGGGTCCAAAAAAGGGTTGTCCGGTATTCGAAATAATATTTGTATCCCTCTGGCTGGCGGGAGCGTCCAAGACTTGACTTCGATACGGAATGGCAGTATCAAGTTGGTGCAAAGCGCTGTCTGCTCGTCTCTATCCCAGGGGGTACCATGCAGGCTACCCGCAGAGACTTTCTGAAGTTCACTACCATCGGCGGAGCGGCCGCCGCTGTATTTGGGTTCGATTTACAGCCCGCCTACGCGCAACTCCGAGTCCTAAAAATAGCCCGAGCGAATGAGACGCGGTCCATCTGTCCTTACTGCGCGGTGGGTTGCGGGACGATCATCTACACGATCGGGGACCGGGCGAAGAACGTGACGGCGCAGGTGGTGCACGTAGAGGGAGATCCGGACCATCCGACGAACCGGGGGACGCTGTGCCCGAAGGGCGCGTCGCTGCAGCAGGATATTTTGAACGACCGGCGGTTGTTGAAGCCGCAAGTGCGGAGGCCGGGCGGGACGGAGTGGGAAGATATTTCGTGGAACGATGCGCTGAATGAGATTGCGCAACGAGTGAAGAAGACGAGAGACGAGACGTTTATCGAGAAGGACGCGAAGGGAAATACGGTCAACCGGCTGGAGACGATAGCGTGGAATGGCGGTTGCACTGATACGAATGAGTTTAATTTTCTGGTTGTAAAGACGATGCGCGCCCTGGGGGTCGTGCATATAGAAAATCAGGCCAGGGTTTGACACGGCCCCACGGTCTCAAGTTTGGGACCAACGTTTGGCCGGGGCGCAATGACGAACGGCTGGGTGGATATGAAGAACACCGACATGATGCTAATCATGGGCGGGAATCCAGCCGAGAACCATCCTTGTGGGTTCAAGTGGGCACTTGAAGCAAAGCGGAACCGCAGCGCGAAGATGATTTCCGTGGATCCGCGGTTCACGCGGACGTCTTCAGTGGCGGATCTTTTCTGTCAGATTCGAGCGGGAACGGATATTGCTTTCCTCGGCGGAGTGATCAACTACGCCATTCAAAACAACCGGATTGCGAAAGATTACATTGTCAACTGGACGAATGCGGCGTTCATCGTGGATGGGGATTTCAAGCTGCCCGGGGACACGGATGGAGTTTTCTCGGGATTTAACGCAGAGAAGCATAGTTATAACCGCGCCAGCTGGAATTATGCCGGCGGAAAACCGGCTGCTGCACCGGCGGCGGTTGCTGGACAGCCGCCAGCACCGGTCCCCTTGCCGCCATTGCCGGAAAAGGTTGAGTACGACCTGACACTGCAGAATCCGAACTGCGTGTTTCAACTGCTGAAGAAGCACTATTCGCGATACACGCCGGAGATGGTGGAACGGATCACCGGGATTCCCAAAGAACAATTTGTCAAAGCCGCGGATATGTTCACGTCGGTTCGCAAAGACGGGGACATGAAGAAGGCCGGGACGATTATTTATGCGGTCGGATGGACGCACCACAGCTTTGGCACGCAAATCATTCGAACGGCGGCGATGCTGCAGCTTTTGCTCGGGAACGTGGGCCGAGCGGGCGGAGGAGTAAACGCGCTGCGCGGGACATTCGAACATTCAGGGCGCGACAGACATGGCCGGGCTGTTCGAAACGTTGCCGGGATATTTGAAGGTACCGACGCCGGCGGACGCATCATTTGATGCGTGGATGAAGCGGGCGACGCCAACCTCTTCAAAGCCCGCCGCGTGGGAGTCCTTCAATTACTGGGGCAACACGCCGAAGTTTTCGGTTAGCTTCATGAAGGCGATGTATGGGGATGCGGCTACCAAACAGAACGGGTGGGCGTTCGACTACTTGCCGAAGGTGGACCGCGACTACTCGTGGGTAAATCTGTGGAACAACATGTACAACGGCCTGATCAAAGGCCTGCTTGCCTTTGGAATGAACGGGGTGGCTATCGGGCCGGATTCGAAGAAAAACATTGATGCGCTGAAGAAGGCGGAATTCCTGGTGGTGGGGGAGATTTATCCTGACGAGACGAGCGAATTCTGGAAGTCGCCAGGCATCTCGCAGGACGAGATGAAGCAGATTCAGACGACGGTCTACCGCTTGCCTTGCGCGGGGTTCGCGGAGAAGGACGGGTCGTTCACGAACTCAGCGAGGTGGCTGGTCTGGAAGAATGCGGCGGTGCCGACGCCGGGAGACTGCCGGCTGGATCAGGCCATCGTGGCGCAGATTTTTTTGCGGATTCGAGATCTATACAAAAAAGAGGGCGGGAAATTCCCCGATCCCATCATGAAGCTGACATGGGGCTACTCGGATCCAATGAATCCGCCGCTGGCGGAAGTGTTGAAAGAGTTGAACGGCAAGGCGCTGGCGGATTTGGAAGATCCAGTCACGAAGGTACAGATCAAGGCGGGTCAACAAGTGCCCGGGTTCGCCTGGCTGAAGGATGACGGGACAACGGCGTGCGGGAACTGGATTTATTCCGGGGCATTTACGGAAGCGGGAAACCAGACGGCGCGGCGCGATCCTTCTGATCCTTCGAATATGGGAGTGCATCCGGGCTGGGGCTGGTCGTGGCCGGCGAACCGGCGCGTGCTTTACAACCGGGCTTCCTGCGACGTAGACGGAAAGCCGTGGGATGCTTCGCGGAAACAAGTGTGGTGGAACGAGGGGACACAGAAATGGGTCGGGAACGACGTGCCGGACTTCAAGGTGGATTCGCATCCCAAGGACCACATGGGTCCGTTCATCATGAATCCGGAAGGCGTGGGAAGGGTATTCGCGCCGCTTGGAGCGTTTGCGGATGGGCCATTCCCGGAATACTACGAGCCGTTCGAGAGCCCAATTAAAAACCTGTTTCATCCGGAGCGAACAAACAACCCAGTGGCTTCGGGCCTGAAGAGCGCGGACGATAAGTACGGAACCGTGAAAGATTTTGACGTGGTGTGCACGACGTTCCGGCTGACGGAGCACTATCACTACTGGACGAAGAACAATCCGATGAACGTGCAGCTTGTTCCGGAGCCGTTCGTGGAGATGGCCGCGGAGATGGCAGATGAAATGGGCATCCACGGCGGAGAGAAAGTGAAGATTACCAGCGCGCGCGGGGAGTACGTGGCCAAAGCGATGGTAACCAAGCGCATCAAGCCGATGATGATCGATGGGAAGAAGACGTATCAGATCGGAATTCCCTTCCACTGGGGATACCGCGGAATCGCCGAGGATGAAGGCAAGACCGGACGGATGCTGGTCAACAGTTTGACGTCGACGGTTACCGATCCGAACGCACACACGCCGGAGTTCAAGGGCTTCCTTGTGAAAGTGACGAAGGCCTAGGGGACGCGCATGAGCCAAGCCACATTACGCGTTCAAAAGATATCCGGGCACGCGGGGAGCGTTCCCGGCGATGACACCCAGCGGGAATTCACTGTCTGCAAGCTCATCGACACCACTACATGCATCGGCTGCAAGGCGTGCGAAGTCGCGTGCATGGAGTGGAACGATCTACCGTTCGGCGAAACGACCTTCGACAACACATACCAGACGATGCCGGAGACGCGGTGGAATTATTGGAACCTGATTCTCTTTAACGAGCACGAGCAGGAAGATGGCTCGTTGATGTGGCTGATGCGGAAGAATCAGTGCATGCATTGCGCCGATCCAGGGTGCCTGGCGGCATGCCCGGCGGATGGCGCAATCGTACAGTATTCCAATGGCATCGTGGATTTTCAGCAGGCCAACTGCATCGGCTGCGGTTACTGCATTACCGGCTGCCCATTCGATATTCCGAAGATGAATCCGAAGACGAACCGCGTCTTCAAATGCACGCTGTGCGCGGACCGCGTCAGCGAAGGGCTAGAGCCTGCATGCATCAAATCGTGCCCAACGGGGTGCCTGCACTTCGGGAGCAAGGAAGACATGTTGGATCTGGGGCAGAAGCGCGCGAAGCAGTTGCGCACGGATTACAATTTCCCGAATGCGGGTGTGTATGACCCGCCAGGCGTGGGCATGGCAGATGGGCGTCCCGACCAGCGTGGTACAGGCGTTATTTACGTGCTGCATGACGCGACGAAACCGGAAATGTATGGCGGGCTGCCTGCTAATCCGCATGTTCCGTGGTCGGTAAAGCTCTGGAAGGGGCCGCTGAAATGGCTGGGGAACGCCGCGATGGTTGGCGGGCTGATCGGACTCTTCGTGCACTACCTGCGGTTCGGCCCCAAGGCGCGCGAGGACGAGGACATTAAGCCGGCGGGAGAGAAATCGTGAGCCACTCCGACCAGTTGGTACCGCATGGCCACATACTGCGATATGCATTTCACGAGCGGCTGACGCATTGGTTTGCAGGTTTCTCCTACGTCTACCTTTTGTTGACAGGGCTGGCGTTCTGGTCGCCATGGTGTTTCTGGATCGCGGCGATTCTGGGAGGCGGACAGGTTTCGCGTACTTTTCATCCCTGGGCCGGATTGATTTTTGCAGGGTCGGTTTTCTTTATGTTCGGGATGTGGGCGCCGCAGATGCGGCAGACGGATGTGGACAAGGCCTGGTGGAAGGCAGTGGGTTATTACAGCACCAATCAAGACGAAAAGATGCCCCCGGCTGGTCGTTACAATGCAGGGCAGAAGTTCCTGTTCTGGGGATTCTTCTGGTGCAGCTTGCTGCTGCTTTTGAGCGGTATCATCCTCTGGTATCCGCAATATTTCCCAATGCATTCGGTGATCGCCATGCGGATTGCGATTCTGATTCACGCGTCGTCAGCGCTGCTCACTATCGGGCTATTTATGATTCATTTGTACATGGGGCTGTTTGCGGAGCGCGGCGCGTTTGGTTCAGTGATCCGTGGCGACGTTTCACTGGCGTTTGCCAAGCGATACCATCCCGGATGGTACGAAGAGATCACCGGGCAGCCCGCCTCGCCGAAGAAATGACCTCGCCACAAGCGGTGAGCAGCGAGTACGACGCGAGGATCAAGCGCGCCGACAAACTCATCGCGGAAAAATCCTCTGCGAACGATCTTCTTTCGTTCTACAAGCGAATCGCTGGTTTTCAAAAGAGCTTCGTAGCGCAGTTTATCGATGCGGGGATGCCGCAGACGCAAGCGCAGCAGTTTGGAAGCGTGCGCGAAGGACTGGATCTCACGCTGCTGCTTCCGCACTTCCGGAGTTTCCTTTCTCTGGTTGAACAAAATGCTCCCAACGCGCTGGCAGCGGCTGCGAGGGAAATTGCGGCGCTGCCATCCGAATCGTGGGTCGCACTTCTAACGGCGTATTGGGAGCTGGGCGGGGTGTTCGATCAGCAAATCTGGGCGTTTGCACAATTTTTCCCGCGGGCGTTTCTGCAACCGTACGCGGGGTACCTGGCGGGGCGGACGGCGGTGCCGCCGATGCTGGTGACAGCGAAGGTTTGTCCTTTGTGCGGAGGACGGCCGTTGTATGGAGTGCTGCGGCTCGAGGGCGATGGGGGAAAACGATATTTAGTTTGTTCGTTTTGCGGATATGAGTGGGAGTTCAGGCGGATATTGTGTCCGACTTGTGGTGAAGAGGACGAGAAAAGGCTGCCCGTGTATGTTGCGGAGCAGTTTCCGCATATTCGAGTCGAGGCTTGTGATACCTGCAAGTTTTATGTTCGAACGATTGACATGACGAAAGATGGGCACGCGGTGCCGATGGTGGATGATTTGGCGGCGATTCCTCTGACGCTATGGGCGTATGAGCATGGATATAGCAGGCTGCAGGCGAATCTGCTTGGCAGTTAGATCCCGATTACAAATTCTGAGCGATGGCGCGAGGGCAAGTTACTGGTGACTAGTGACTGGTGAGTGGTGTGAATTCCGAATAGCCGAGGCTAGGGATGCTGGATGTTGGTGACTTTGCCGGTGGGCGGGGAGTCGGGGGCATCGGGAGCGGGGTGGAAGAGTTCACGTTTCAGGCGCGTGTCGCCGTTAACGTAAGCGGTGATTTCCATGCCTTTGGGGAAGATGACGTCTTTACCGTGCATGACGGGAATGACCACGCCGGCGCCAGAGCTTGCGCCTTTGGCTTCGCCGCCGGAACGTAGGACGGCTTGATCGTTGTTGGCGAGGCGGACGCTGCGAACGAGAATGCTGAGTTTGCCGCCGCGGCCGAGGGCCTTTTTGGGTTCGGATTCGTTGACGACGCCGGTGGCGTTGGCGCCTTTGGGAATGATGAGAAGGCCGTCGATGACGATGTCTTCAGAGACTTCGAGATTCACTTCGTCGCCAACTTGGGCGGCGGCGGAAGAAAGTTCCCTGCCAAGCTTCATGTGAACGGGAGTGCTGTCGAGCAAGACAACAATCTTTGACGGATCGGGAGCGTTGGATGGAGGAGGAGCCGTACTGCCGGGCTGGTCATAGTGAATCTTTTCTCTGACCGGGACGTTAGACGGAGCCAAAACGGGTTTTGCACCGGGAGCCGTTTTCAGGAGCAAGAGCGAATCTTGAGGGACATAGCCGGTTTCGCCCTTTGCGGTGCGGACGCCGAAGTAACTATCGTAGCGGCCGGTGATTTCCACTTGCTGGCCGCATTGCAGAGTGCCACGAATGTCGAGAGAGACCATGGAGCTGTAGAGATAGACGTAGTCGCCGGAACGGGCGCACTCGACTTGGCCGATGTCCTGCGCTTTGCAGTGTGCCGGCGAAAGCAGAAAAAGCAGGAGTGCAAGAGCGCTCGAGGTGCGAAGAGCAGCCAGCGGGAAATAAAGATGGATGTGGGGTCTCACTCGTCTATCCCACCGCAAGAGGTATATCGGTGGCAATAGACCGCTCAGTAGTACTGTAGATAAAGAGATACTCCACTGCTTGGCCGGGAGCCGGCGGCTATGGGCACTGCGTGTTGAGCGCTCTTGCGGGGCAGCAAATGTTAGCTGGTTGCTTGCATTCTTGCTTGCTGTTGGAGCAAGCTACCGAGCGCTATCGAGGGAGCTTTATGAAAAAAGCAATTCTGTGCGTGGCGAGTTTGCTGATTTTGGGAGTAGGGGGCTTGCGCGCGCAAATGGCTGCGCCGGCGGCGGCTTCGTTGACGGTGATTCGAGCGGGGACGTTGATCGATGGCAGCAGCAATACGCCTCGAAAGAATCAGCTGATCTTCGTGCGGGGTGAGCGGATTGAAAAGGTTGTGGATGGGTCGGCGGCGATTCCGGCGGGCGCGAGGGTGATTGATCTTTCCGCGGGGACCGTTTTGCCGGGGCTGATTGATTCACACACGCACATTTTCTTGTGGGGCGAGGATCCGGCGAAGGGCGGGTATGACGTAAACATTTTGAAGGCCGGGATTGCGCTGAGGGCGGCGCGGGCGACGTATGCGACGCGTCGGGCGTTGGAACAAGGGTTTACGACACTGCGCGATCTGGAGACGGAAGGCGCGGGATACGGCGACGTGGAAATCAAACAAGCCATTGAGGAAGGAACGATTCCAGGGCCGAGGCTATTTTGTGCAACGCGTGCGATTTCGAGTACAGGCGGATACAACCTGGAAGATTATGCACCGGAACTGGATATGCCGAAGGGCGCGCAACTGGTGGATGGGCCGGTGGAAGCGCGGAAGGCGGCGCGGCAGCAGTTGGAACATGGCGCTGACTGGATCAAGGTGTATATGACGCACCGATCCTGGGTGGATAAGGAAGGGAAATTGGTTTCGCAGCCCACGCTAACGGTTGAGGAACTGAAAGCAATCGTGGACGAGACACATGGTTGGGGGAAGAAAGTGGCGTGCCATGCGTACAACGGCATTGGGATGCAGCGGGCGCTGGATGGGGGATGCGACTCGATTGAGCATGGGCTGGAGATTACGGACGCGCAGATTACGCAGATGAAACAGCAGGGGACATGGTATTGCCCGACGCTGGCGCCGTACTACGGGGACTGGGCGCCGGCAGATACGCCGGGAGGAAAGCGGGACCGCGCACGGGCAGCGGTGCATGAAATTTCGTTTCGCAAGGCGATGCAGGCGCATTTGAAGATCGTGTATGGGACGGATATGGGGGGGATTCCATGGACGGAACCGATTGCGCAGGAATTCGGGCGAATGGTTTCAATGGGGATGACGCCGATGGATGCGATTCAGTCGGCAACGGTGCGCGCGAGTGAAATGCTGGACATGAAGGGGGAGATTGGGGTCGTCGCAGCAGGGGCGTACGCGGATATTATTGCGGTGTCAGGAGATCCGTTGAAGGACGTAGGGGAGCTGGAGCACGTACATTTCGTAATGCACAATGGGGCGGTGTTTAAAAGAGAGTGAGTAGTGGGCAGTGAAAAGTGAGTAGTGGCCGGGATTTAGATATCTTTGTGCAGGGGCATTTTTGGTGGTGCAGGAACCCGCTGTAGCGGCGAGAAGCTAGTTCTTCCCATTTTCGACGCGGACGCCTTTCCAGAAGGCGATGCGGCCCTTGATTTCGGCGGCGGCGGGACTGGGTTCAGGGTAGTACCACGCGGCGTTTTCGTTTTTCATGCCATCGACTTCAACGTGATAGTAGTGGGCCGTGCCTTTCCAGGGGCAGATAGATGTGTGCGCGCTGGATTTCAAGACATTCTTGGCGATAGAGTCTGGCGGAAAATATTGATTCCCTTCGACGACGACCGTGTCGTTACTTTCGGCGATGACTTTGCCACCCCAGACGGCTTTTGCCATGTGCTTGCTCCTCTTGCGGTCGCGGGAATAGCGCGATGGAAATAAGTTTACATGACGATTGGATGCGGCTGGAGGGAAAACGGTTCAAACAGAGTGGTGAAGAGATGGATTTGTTGCGCAGAGTGCGGCGAAATCGCGTTAGGGCGTGGGGCGGAGCGCTTCTGTTAGAATCGGCACGCACGGAGGAGGATAGAGATGGCTGAACAGAGTTTCCAGAGTCATGCGAAATGGGTGCCACCGTTTCATTTTTTTGTTTTGCCGGTGTTGCTGATCAATTTGGGGTTTTCGATTTATTGGTGCGCGAAGGCGTGGTTCTCAGTGGGAGGAGTGGTTTCGGTGCTGTTTGCGGCGGCGCTCTTTGTGGGAATGGTAATGTCTCGCGTCACGGCGATGAAGGTGCAAGACCGCGTAATTCGCATTGAGGAGCGGATACGATTCGAGCGCGTGCTTCCGGCGGATATGCATCCGCGAATTGGAGAGTTTACGATCGACCAGCTTGTGGCGTTGCGATTCGCGAGCAATGCCGAGTTGCCGGTGTTGGCGAGGAAGGTGTTGGAAGAGAAAATTTTGGACCGCAAGTCGATCAAACAGTTGATCAAGACCTGGCGGCCGGATTCTGCGCGGGCTTGATTGAGGGAAATCGAAAGGAGACAACGGGGCGGAGGCCCTGACAGGATAAGCAAGCCCCGTCCCTACATAATTTCAACCGCGTCTTTTAGGAGTATTCGCCGCCCGATTTAGCGGGCTACTGCCAGGGCGGCGGCGCCTTCCACTTCTGCAATTTCCTGCTGAGACAGTTTTAGTTCACCGGCGGGCATGACACCTTCGGCTTGTTTGGCGTTACGGGCACCTACGATGGCACCGGTCACCGCTGGATTACTGAGAACCCAGGCGATGGCAACTTGGCCGGGGTTACGCCCGTGGCGCGCGCCGACGGCGCGGAGACGTTCGACGAGTTCGATGTTTTTGGAGAGGCGCGGCTCGCGGAACTCGGGGCTTTTGCTGCGAAAATCATCGGCCGGAAGGGCGGCGGCGCGCTCGCGGGTCATGGCGCCGGTGAGGAGACCAGAGGCCATTGGAGCGTAGGAGATGACGCCAATTCCCTGCTGCTTGCAATACGGCAGGATTTCTTTATCGACCGCGCGGCGAATCAAGGAATAAGGCGGCTGCAAAGACGTGACCGGGGCGATTTTTTCGGCGCGCTGAATTTGTGAGACGTTGAAATTGGAGACGCCAATCCAGCGGACTTTGCCTTCTTGTTGGAGGGCGCGCATGGTTTGCCAAGCTTCTTCAAGGCCTGAGCCGTTATCGGAAGGTGGCCAGTGCATCTGGTAGAGGTCGATGACCTCAACTTGCAAGCGGCGGAGGCTGTCCTCGCATTCGCGGCGGACGGATTCGGCGCTGTGATTCTGGGTGACGTGCCCTTGGCCGTCCCAGCGAAGGACGCATTTTGTGAAGACGTAAGGGCGGGGGCCGCGCCAATTTTTCAGCGCTTGCGCGACGATTTCTTCCGAGTGGCCGATACCGTAGACGGCGGCGGTGTCAATCCAATTAACGCCGAGCTCGAGGGAGCGGTGGATGGAGGCGATTGAGTCGGCGTCTTCCTGGTGTCCCCAGGCGAAATCCCATCCGCTGCCGCCGATCGCCCAGGCGCCGTAGCCTACCGGGGTTATTTGTAAATCGGAATTGCCTAGTTTACGCGTTTCCATTATTTCTCCCATCGCCTTTTTGCTGAGCGCATCGTGCGAGCGTCATTTTCCTCTCGGATTCTACATTCCATAAGATGAAAAACGGGAATATTTGGTTAGGAGAGAAATGTGTTTTCGAAAAGGAACGGAAATGCGACGCGAAGAAAAAAAACGATGATCAGTGCGTCCGGGCGAGCTGGGGCACGATGAATCGTGCCCCTACAGAGGTGGGTTAGTTGGCGGTGAAGGCGGCGTCCATGGAGATCGTTTCGCCGTCGGGATTGGTGATGGTGAGGCGCTGCGCGCCCGCGGGCAGTGCCGGCGTAATGACGGTTAGAGTGTTCATATCTTTGAAGGTGACGGAGACGGATTTGCCGCCGATGCTGGCCGTTGCGCCGGTTGTGAAACCGCTGCCGCGAATCGTCAGAGTGGTTCCGCCTGCAGCGGGCCCGTTCGCAGGAGTCAGGGTCCCGATGCCGAGCGGAACTTTGGCGAGCGTCACTACGGTGATACCCGCGTTATGCCCGGTGCCATCCTGAGAAGTGAGGGCGAAGAGGCGCTGGCCGTTTTCGTCAGTAGCGAGGGAGCTACCGTGGAGAGCGTCGGCGGCGGTCATGAATTGTTGCGGCAGAAGGATGCGCAGGCGGAATAAACCGGAGTGCGCGTCAAGGATGTCGATGCCGCCTTTGACTCCAGCATTTCCCGCTGGCCCAGTGAGGAACGGCTGGTAGAGGAGAGCGCCGCTAGGGTGAAGAGTTACGCCCGGCACTTGATTGCGGCCCGGGATTTGCAGGAGTTCTTGATTCTCGGGCACGGTGGCGAGGGCAAGATCGGCGGTGCGAATTTCGGTTGTGCCGTTGGTCTGGAGAGCGAACATGGTTCCATCGGCGGCGGCGCCAAGATCCGTGGCGGAAGCATTCGCCGTGAGTGTTGAAAATTGATCGGGAGAAGAAGAATTCCAGAGAGCGAGAGGGCCACCCGGAGCAGATGCAAAGGCGACAAAGACTTGATCGCCGTTGCCATTGGATTGGATCAGTGGTGCACCCGTGATGCTGCTGACTTGCGGTTCGGAGACCGGTTGAATCACGGGTGGGGTGGCGGTCAGATTGAGTTGACCTAGACAAGAGGTGCAGGCACCAGACGAGCCGGACTCCGCACTCAAGCCCACAAAGATGGACTGGGTGCTTGTGGCAGCGACACGTGCGGGGCCGGAGTTTATGAAGCCGGCGACGCCTCCCACAGGGACGGTAGTGCCGGAACGAGTGTCCGGATTGAAGAGATAGACGCTTTGCGAGCCGAAATCGGCAGCCACGAGTTGCGAGCCATCAGGAGTGAGAGCGAGCCCGCGGATTCCGGCAGTAGGAGGCGGACCGCCCGGCGGCTCAATGCCAGACTGGTCAAAAGAACTGGACGTGATTTCGAAGACGCCGACGTGATCGATGTCGCTGAGATAAAGCCGCTGGCGGGCCTGATCGTACAAGACAAAGGTGTAGAAAGAAGGATGGGAATAAAAATTCTCGCTTTGCAAGTACTGAAAGGACTTCGAGGAGGTCACGGTTCCGGTGGGGGAGGTGATAACGACGTCAGTCTTGCCTGGACTTCCCGCAGGCGTTTGCAGAGTAATGCTTTCAAGCGGAAAGGGATAAGTCGAGTCCAGACCGAGCGAAGGCGCGATAGCTGTCACGTCTTGCGCGGTTTGCACGGTTGCCAACGCGCCGCCAATGGTGACAGTTAGTTTTGTGGGGTCGTTGCCGAAACCGTAGCCGTAGATTTTGACGATATCGCCGCCGGTGGGAGTTCCTGCGTTAGGCAGGATTTGCAAGACTTGCGGACCGTAGCTGAAGGCGTCGGGAGCGAGAGTGAGCCAGCCGCTGGAGAAATAGGAAGTGATGTTGACGGGGCCTGTGGCGGCGTTTGGAGGAGAGCTGGCATTGATTTGGGAATTCCCCGTTGCGACGACGTTGGTGGCGGGCTGGGTGCCAAAAAGTATTTGTGTTGGGGTTCCAAGGTTTTGTCCATCGAGAACCGTAGCCGTTCCGCCGAGCATTGGACCTTCGGAAGGCACGGCGGCAGGAGGTGCGGCGAAAACAGGCGCGGTAGCGGAAAGCGCGCCTGGAGTCGCGGCGTCTACAAAACTGAGGCCGCGATTGGCAACGCCGAATAAAAGCTTCGTGTTATCGATCTCCTCGATTTCCGTACGCCGGCCTGCGATCCATAAATCAGGAACCTGGCCTATGGCATGGAGAGTGTGGCCATCAAGGACGGTGATGATTGGCGGAGCGGCGGCATTCTCGCTGACATACAGGAACTGTCCATCCCGAGAGAATACGAGGCCGTTCACAGCCGAAGCCGAGTAGGATCCCGCCGGATTTAGCGAACTATCCAGAAGCAAAACTTGTGTTGCGCCGTTTGAAACGAAAGACCACAGCGAATCTGGAGCCATCAGGATTTGCGGCGACGAGAGGAATCGTGCCATTGCCGAGGCCGTGCGGGCCGGCGAGAACGTTGCCGTTCGAATCGTAGACCGCGAGTTCTCCGCTCGCGTCGCTGGCAGCAACTATTACTTTGGATTGATCACCAGTGCGGGCCATCGCGCCGAGGCCATTCTGAAAGAGCTGCGGCTCGGTAGAGGTAAGGTTGGCCAGCGAGTTCGAAGAAGGAGTCCAAAGAGCAAGGAGTGCTTCGGTTGACTGGGATTGTCGGAGGCGCAGCATCAGTTTCCGCTGGAGAGCGCGAGCAATTCTTCGGGGCGGTCGAAGAGCGTATTGGGAAGTAGGCTGCAGGCCCCGTGATTCCGTAGCGTGCTTTGATTTGCAGGGAGGACGCGTCGATCGCGACGACTTGTTCGGTCACGGTGCCGATCCAAACGCTAGTGCCGTCGGGGGAGAGATCAGCGCTGCTTGCGCCCGGAATAGTGATTTGAGCCACTCGCGTGAAAGCGGTGGAGGAGAAAATTTCGACGCGGTTCATAGCGCGGTTGGCCACGAAAACATGTTGGCGAGCAGGATCGTAGGCGATATGCCGGTGACGAGGTTCACCTGAAGGATCATCCATGGCGGGCACCGAATCCGTTCTCGAATAGGTGGTTCGCGGCAGATTGGCAGCCACGCCAGCTTGAATCGTGAGACCAAGACTTGCCGGATGCGAAAGAGAGCCGCTGGTGCCTTGTGCGCTGATGGTAGAGCTTCCCGTAGATGCGTTTGGCGCGGCGGATAAGAGGACTGGGGTGCTCGAGCCGACGGGGATGCTGAAAGGACTGGCAGGGCTCGAGACGACTCCGGAGGGCAAGCCCGAGAGAGTGACCTGGACGGAGCCAGTGAAACCGTTGAGCGAGTTGACGAACAAATTGACCGCCTGGCTCGTGGCGCCTTGCAGCACACTTACTGAATTTTGGGAAAAGCCGATCGAGAAATCGGGTTGCGGAGGAGGTGGCGGAGGAGGCGGAATCGAGTAAGAGCCGCCACCACAGCCGCTCAGTGCGAGAAACAAAAGAGCAAATGGCAAAACCGGGGCCCTTCGCCAGAGCCGTACCATCGAAAAACCCCACGTTCCTTGCGCGTCCCCGGCTGAAGGAGCGGTGCCGGCAATTAAGCGCGGCCAGAGCCCGGAGAGGTGCAGTTGAGAGGGTTGCCGCGACTTACTTTAATCCAAAAAGAATAATTGTCAAGTTGAGAAATATTTCAGAAGGACGAAGGCGGGAGCGGAAAATCGAAGGGCGGCGAGGACTAGATGTCCGCACCGCCCTTGAAGAAAATAGAGCCGATGGAGATAAATTAGATAGTTTTGGTTGCTGGAGCGCCGACGGGGGCGCTGGAGCTCTTTGCAAAAGCGTTGTGTCCGGATTCCTTCTCGGAGCTTCTATCGATTTCGATAGAGCCTTTGAAGTAGGCGCCGTCTTCGATCATGATGCGGGCGGTGGTGAGATCACCGTTGACAGAACCGTCTTTCTTGATTTCGATACGGTCCTTGGCGCGAAGATTTCCCTTCACGGCGCCGAAAACAACGACCTCGCGGGCGATGATATCGGCAGTGACCTTTGCGGTAGTTCCGACCGTCAGCTTCCGCTCATCAAGCTGGATCAGTCCTTCGACCGAGCCGTCGATCAGCAGATCTTCATTGCCGGAGATCTCGCCTTTCACGTGCAGGCTGGCCCCGAGCCGCGCGGTGGCGCGGTCCGCGGTTGCACCCAGTGGACGCATGGCATCTGTACTCATTGCAGGTTTATCCTCCCAAGTCGCCGGAGCGGGCTTCGGCGGCTGATTCGATGGAAAATTTGGCGTTGACGGTACCGGTTGCGCGGATTGCGGCGTTTCCGGTTTCTTATTGCCCCACATCGGTCCTCCCAAAGGGATAGCACCACCCCGCGCGGAAAAACGCTTGGGGTATTGCAAACTGTATTCCTCGGCATGGCGGACGGCAAATATAGTCTTCACTGGCCGTACGTGACAGTAACTAGACCTTTGGGCAGTGGGTTCGTCGAGTCTTCGCGGTTAAGTTTGGGTAAATTTTCGGTGAAGGCTCGAGGAAATACCGGATTTGAGATGTCGTGGAGATCAAGAACTCGGTTTTTCCGGAACGGGAGCTGTCGCCAGGAAATCGTCTTGGAATCTGTTTGAGTAAGAAGACAGGAGTTCCTCGACACGGGATTGCCGTGGCGATTTCACGACGAAACCGGCGTGGTGATACTTGATGATGCGATAGACGATTTCAGGATCGTTGTAGGCAGAAGTTTCAGGCCGCTCCTGGCGGGAGAGGCAGACGATCACCCCGGCGTAATCGTGACGGGTTGGAGGCAGTTCGTAGGATTGCTTCCCTGCCCCGACTTCCAGGCGCGCCCATTCGCGCCAGAGATTGATGCCCGTGGCGGCTTCGATAACATCGGAAATGTAAGCGCCGCCGACGCGGGCGGCGACCTCGAGAAAATAAAAGTTCCCATCGGCGTGCGATTTCAAGAATTCGGCGTGCGTTACTCCGCGGAGAAAACCAAGCTCCTGGAGAACTTTGTGATTGAGGTCGAGAAGAGTTTTGACATCTACAGAATCACGCGGAAGCGTACGAGTAGTAAAAACGCCGCCTTGGTGTGAAGTTTCGAGTGGAGGCGCGCCATAGGCGTGGGCTTCCGCGAAGACCACGTCCCGCTCGGAAGCCACGCTATCGACGTGGTAGACGCTGCCGGGAATGAATTGTTCGAGCAAATAGTTGGACTGATTGTCCCCCAGCTGATCGAGCCAGGGCCAGAACTCGGCAGGATCGTGAATCTTTTTCATGCCGATGCCGGAAGCCTGCGAACGCGGCTTTAGCAACCAAGGCGCGGAGACCCGAGCCATAAATTCGCGCAGATTATCGTAGTTCAAGACGTGGACAAACTCAGGGACGGCGATGCCCGCCTCCTTTGCACGGGCGCGCATAGCGAGCTTGTCGCGGAAGTAGCGTACGGTGGTCAGGCCCATGCCGGGAATGCGCATGTGTTCCCGGAGTGCCGAAACATTCTCCATATCGAATTCGTCGAGGGCCACGATACGGTCGATGGGCTGAGACCGTGCGGCATAGCTAACGGCATTGATGAGCTCCTGGATGGGAAGCTCTTCGGGCATGAAAAACATTTCGTCAATGGACTCGCGGGGCCAATCAGCTTCGCGGAGTTTCTCGACCGTCAGCAGGAGAACGCGACAGCCGATGGCTTTGCAGGTGCGAAGGAATTCCTGGCCTTTTTCATAGGAGCTGACGCAAAGAATGGTGAGAGGGCGGCTCTCTGGCATCGATGACCCCTGAATGCCGCACGGCCTTTCGGGACCGTGTTTCCATTGGCGCGCGACAGGTGCGGATTATACTTCGGTCTACCGAACCGGATACAGAAATTGCAGAAAAGGGCCGACGCGCTGAGCCCAAGCCGCTTCGTTGTGCTCGGCGCCTTCGACGCGCTCGTAGTGCAGGTCGTGGTCGAGTCGCCAGCCTTTCTGCAGCAAGCACGTCGCGAAATTGTTCGACTTCCTGAACGATGCGAGGGCCCTCGCGGGTGCCGATGTCAAGCCAGACGGTGGGGCGGGGATAAACATCCGCCGCCTCTGCGAAGCGATGCATCACATGCTGGTTCCACCAGACGGACGGCGAGAGAGCCGCGATCTTTCCGAAGATGTGGGGGAATTTCAAGCCGAGATAGAGTGAAACGAGGCCGCCGAGCGAAGAGCCGCCGATGCCAGTTTTTTCAGGGCCGGAGATGGTGCGGTATTCGCGTTCGACGAATGGTTTTACTTCTTCGGTGAGAAATTTGGCGTAACGATCGGCGCGGCCGCCACCAAGCTTGGGGACATGGGTAGGCGTGTATTCGCGGATGCGGGCTTTCGTGTTGTACATGCCGACGATGATGAGAGGTTCGACCGAGCCGGCACAGATGAAGTGGTCAGCGGTTTGGCCGACGTGCCAGTCCATGCCGGGGATGAAAGAGGTTGCGCCGTCGAAAAGATTTTGGCCGTCGTGAAGATAAAGGACAGGAAAATGGCGGCCGGGTTGATCGTCGTAGCCGGGCGGGAGATAGACGATAAGGTCGCGCTGGTTTCTAAGGAAACGCGAGCGAAAGCCTTCATGCTTGCGGAGATTCGGGCCACTCACGGGGCGATGGTCACCAGAAGGTCTTTTGCTTCAACATGCTGCCCAGGAGCGACCAGAAGCTTTGTTATGCGGCCGGAAATGGGCGCGTAGATATTGGATTGCATTTTCATGGCTTCCAGGGTCAAGAGTTTCACTCCGCGTTCTACGGGATGATTTGCTTGCACGGCAATGCCACTGATAACGCCAGCCGTTGGAGCGGCGACCTGCCCGGGATCGGCGGGATCCGCTTTCGGATGGGCGCGCTCGACGACGCGCAGGGCCTGGTCGCGAACATTTACTTCTCGCGGCTGGCCGTTCAGCTCGAAGAATAGTGTACGCGTTCCATCCGGGTGCGGGTCACTGGACGTCAGAAATTTGAGGATGAGTGTTTTTCCTGGTTCGATCTCGATGGTGATCTCTTCGCCGGATGCCAAGCCATAGAAGAAAGCGGGGGTGGGGAGCACGCTGACATCCGCGTAGGTTTGGCGAAACTTGTCGTACTTAACGAAGACATCAGGATAAAGAAGATAGCTCAACAGATCATCGCGGCGCACATCATGAGCTAATTTCTTCGCGAGTGTGACGGATTCCGCGGCAAGATCGACCGCTTCGAGACTTGCGCCGGGGCGGCCTTTGAGCGGGGCCGCTCCGCGGAGGATTATCTTTTGCAGCTTGCGCGGCCATCCTCCAGGTGGAACGCCGAGAACTCCTGAAAACATTTCGACGACGGAATTTGGGAGAGCGACGTCATGGTTTTCGTCGAGCTTGAGAATATCGCCGGGTTGCATCTCATTGGCCAAGAGAAAAAGAGTCATGTCGCCTACGACTTTGCTGGACGGTGTGACTTTGACGATATCGCCGAAAAGCTGGTTCACTTCGGCGTACATTTTTTCGACTTCGCGCCATCGGTGGCCCAGTCCCATAGCGGCAGCCTGTTCGCGAAGATTCGTGAATTGGCCGCCTGGAATTTCATGTTGATAGAGCCGCGCGGAACCGGCCTTGGGGCCGGAATCAAAAGGTAGATAGTAAGTGCGAATCGTCTCCCAATAATCGGAGCATTCGTTGAGTGCTTCGATATCTAGATTTGTGCCTCGCGGTGTGTTGCGCAGAGCTTCGACGATGGAATTGAGATTAGGCTGGCTGGTGCCGCCGCTCATCGAGGCGATGGCCGCATCGACGACGTCCGCGCCGGCATCGGCGGCTTTCAGGACGGAAGCCGAATTTATTCCGCTGGTGTCGTGCGTATGAAAGTGCACGGGAATGACAATTTCCTCGCGGAGAGTCTTGACGAGTTCGTAGGCAGCATAGGGCTGGCAGAGGCCTGCCATGTCCTTGATGGCGAGAAAATGGGCGCCAAGTTTTTCGAGTTGCTTGGCCATGCCGACGTAATACTTCAGCGAATACTTGGGGCGGGCTTTGTCGAAGAGGTCGCCTGTATAGCAAATGGCGGGCTCGCAGACAGCGCCGGTTTCGAGAACCGCGTCGATGGAGACGCGCATATTTTCAATCGAATTGAGCGAATCGAAGATGCGGAAGATGTCGATGCCTTGGGCGTAGGCTTCGCGGACAAACTCGATGATTACATTGTCCGGGTACGAGGCGTAGCCGACAGCATTTGCGCCGCGGAGAAGCATCTGAAAGCAGATATTGGGTATGCGTTGGCGTAGATCGCGGAGACGTTGCCAGGGGTCTTCGTGGAGAAACCGCATGGCGGTGTCGAACGTTGCGCCGCCCCACATTTCAAGGCTGAAAAGACTTGGAAGGCGTTGCGCGATGGCGCTGGCGGTGGCCAGCAAATCGTGCGTGCGGACACGCGTGGCCATGAGTGACTGGTGAGCATCACGAAAGGTAGTGTCTGTGATCAGAAGGCGCTTTTCTTTTCTTGCCCAGGCGGCAAATTTCTTCGGACCCATCTTTTGCAGGAGCTGCCGGGTTCCTGAAGGCGGATCAATTCCCGGCACACCGGGCAGAGTGGCCTTTTCCAATATTTTGGGGACCGGTTTGCCTTTTACTTCCGGATTGCCATTCAGAATGATGTCGCCCAGATAGGAGAGAAGTTTCGTGGCGCGGTCACCACGACTTTGCAGGCGAAACAACTCTGGCGATTCATCGAGAAAAGAGGTCGTGACTTCACCGGCGCGAAAGCGCGGATGGTTGATGACGTTTTCGAGGAAGGGGATGTTGGTCTTGACGCCGCGAATACGGAATTCGCGGAGGGCACGGTCCATGCGTTGGCATGCTTCGGGGAGTTTCGTCCCCCAAGCAGTCACCTTTACGAGGAGCGAATCGTAATACGCGGCAAGTACCGCTCCGGCGTAGGCAGTTCCGCCGTCGAGACGGATTCCAAATCCTGCTGGGGAACGGTAGGTCGTGAGCTTGCCGTAGTCAGGGGCGAAGTTTTTCTCTGGATCTTCCGTGGTGACCCGGCATTGTAGAGCGGCGCCATAGAGCGGCACTTTGGTCTGTTCAGGCAACGCCAAAGGTTCTTCGTGGAGCCTGTGGCCCTGCGCTACAAGGATTTGCGACCGCACCAGATCAATGCCCGTGACCATTTCAGTGACAGTGTGTTCGACCTGGATGCGCGGGTTCACTTCAATGAAGTACCATTTTTGCAGATCGACGTCGTACAGGAATTCGACAGTGCCCGCGTTCCGATATTTCGCTTTCTGGGCGAGCCGGACGGCGGCATCGCATAATTCCCCCCGCACACTTGCCGGCAAATTCGGCGCAGGAGCAACTTCGACAACCTTTTGGTGACGCCTCTGGACGGAACAATCGCGCTCGTAGAGGTGCAGCAGATTACCGTGATTGTCCGCGAGAATCTGGACCTCGAGGTGGCGGGCGCGAGGCAAATACTTTTCGAGAAAAACGCTCGCGTCGCCAAAAGCCGACTTCGCTTCCCCCTGAGCCTCTTCCAGGCGTTGATCGAGTTCCGCTTCGCCACGGACTACGCGCATGCCGCGGCCGCCGCCGCCCATCGCCGCCTTTACGATGACGGGATAGCCAATCAAAGCTGCAAGTTTGCGAGCTTCGTCGGGCGAGCTTATCGATTCCTCCGTTCCCGGAAGCACCCGTACGCCAGCCGAGTCCGCAAGCCGTCTTGCTGCGGTTTTGTCTCCGAGGAGTTCGAGCAATTCAGGAGTTGGGCCGATAAAGGCGATACCTGCTTTTTGGCAAGCGCGGGCGAATGCTGGATTCTCGGACAAAAAACCGTAGCCAGGATGGATGGCGTCGACACCCTTTTCTTTTGCCAAAGCGACGATGCCCTCGATGTCGAGGTACGCCACCACGGGGCCCTTGCCCTCGCCGACTTGATAGGCTTCGTCGGCTTTGAAGCGATGGAGGGCCAGACGGTCTTCCTGCGAATAGATACCCACGGTGCGCAAGCCAAGTTCGTTCGCCGCACGGAAAATACGGATGGCAATTTCGCTGCGATTGGCAGCCAGCAATTTCCTAATCGGTTTGTTTCTCTTCATTCCTGAGCCGGCAAGAAGCTTACGCGAAACTCTATATTGTTTCATGCGCTCGCCCGGCGTCTGGAGCACATTTTTCGATTCACGAGACAGGCAATTTGAATGCAGAAAACGCCGCGCCGGAGAACGGCATGCGTACCCTTGCGGGGAAGGATGGCGCTGAACCTACGGCGCGGTTCGCCCAACGGCGGAGACCACTGAAGGGGAGGCGCTCTTCAATTGAGCGAGTTCCGATTGCACGGTGGCCCAGGCTTTAGGATCTCGCTTGGTCGCATAAGGGGCGTCAGGCTCCGAATAAAAGTGCAGTATTTCGTCTCGCAACTCGGAGGACAAGCTCGCAAACTTATTATTCGCGAGCTTGTCCAGGAGCTTGGCGTGGGCATCGTCGTTCATTGCATACTTGCCAGGGCCGGTTGCTTCGCCCACGTCGAAATTATCGTTCGGCAAATCGAGATGGCCGGCACCCACGTCCGCGATCAGCCCGCGATATTTTTCCAAAGTGGAGTTAAAGCTCGCGCGAAACATGCGCTGGGCTTCCGGAGTGGGAGTTCTGAACTGCAAAACCCTAAGCGGGCCAAATTTCGGAATCAATTTGTAAAGAAACGCGAGGAACCGTTCGCGGAAATTCGGCTTCTGATAATTCCTGCCATATTCCCGTTCGTAGTTGGCTTTGGAAAGATTGTAGTGAAACTTTTTCTTGGTGATGCCCGGCAAGTCTGTCTTGATTTCATCCTTCTTCAGGCTCCACGCGACTTTTGTGGCAGTAGGGATGGTTTTGCTTACGGCATGACGATAAGAGTTGAGAGCTTTATCCTCATCGAGAAGGATGTCTTTGAGCTTCAGACCGTAAGTCTCCTCGAAAGCGCGATCTAACAAGTCCTGCGAGACTTCAAAGCCGATGAGGTCGTGGTAACCGTCGGGGGCGTAGCTCTCGTGAGCCACTTCGAGAACATCGAAGCCGAACTCTGTTTTGGTGTGAGCCAGAGGATTTTGTTCATACGAGACAGCGTCGCCGTACTTTTTTTGCAGCGCGGGATAGAGAAGAGGAACAGCGCGATTCGTGGCGAGACGATGTCCGTCGTTGTCTGCGGCGTAGTGAGCTAGCGCGCCAACGGCGAATGCGAATTCGTCTAGGTCCTTCGCATCGTGCAGCAGGGCTTGCACGAAGTCTCCGCTTCGCACGTAGTGAGTCAGATCGCTGAAAAAATGGCTGCCGTACGGGTAATAGCCCATGTCCTGAATGATGGAACCTCCGTAGGCATAGGCTTGCGCTTCGCTTAACTGCTCTTCGGTCGAGCCAGGAAAACGAGCCAGCAGAAGAGGCTTGATGTGTGTCTCCCAGGCCGCATCGATGATAGCTTCGTGCGCCAAGACCGCGTAAGCCCCGACTGTGGTTGGTAAAATGAGCGCGGAGACAAGTATCCCAGCCAGAATTGTGCGCAATCCGAAGGCTATGCGCTTAGTGATTCGAGAGACGCCCATTGCTTGCTTGGGGTGCCGATTCTCTGCGTGACCGCAGGAAAGTTTATGGCTTGAGCAGCGGCTGTGCATAGCGAATGGGCACTCCGAAGTTGGAGCCGCCAAAGCCCCTAACCACGGCAAACGTTACTCCAATCACCTGACCATCGCGGTTGATGAGCGGTCCGCCAGACCCGCCGGAAGTGGTTTGCGCGTCGTATACAATTTTATCCGCCAGGACGTCGCCGATATGTCCCTGCGTCACGAGAGGTCGAATCAGCTTGCGCTGCTGAAGTTCATCTACAATTTTTTTCGGGTCGCCGCCGCTTACCCTGACGATGTCTTTGACGGTGTCTTCGCCGGCGCGCGCAAGTATGGCGCTGATTCCGGTTGCGTAGCCCAGCGAAATCAAGGGCTGGCCGCTGATGGCAGCTTCTTTGCGCCCATCGAGTTTTAGGACGGGACGTTTCAGTGTGGAAAAGTCACCGCGAAGCAGGGCAAGGTCGGCATCGTCCGAGATTTGCGAGATATTCAGGGGAATGCCGGTACCTGCTTCGGGGAAATAGGCGGTCATTTCCGCTATGGTCGGCTGCAAGCCCTGCTGGGCGGCAGCGCCGAGTTCGTCATTCTTCCACCAGGGTTGTGCAACATGATGGTTGGTGAGCACTTCATTTTGGCCAACGATAAAGCCTGTGCCGAAAAAGTCTTCGCGAACTTCGGGAGCGCGGCCCTCCAGGCTATAGACGACGTTGCCGTCGCCATCTTTGAGCGGCTGGCCATCCGGATTGATCGCTCCGTAACGCAAGGGGCGGCGCGAGTCCTTGTCGAGGAAAGATACCGAGACGTGGAGGAGGCAGACGCTGGGAGCGTTGGATCGAATTACGTTTTCGGCCGCGTCGGATTGCGTCTCCACTTTTTTCAAACGGCTGGTGGTCTCGTCCAACTGTTTGCGAAGGCCGGAGACTTCGCTGGCGTCCGCAGCGGAGATTTTTTGCCGCAGGTCGTCCGTCTGCTTTTGCAGTTGTTGTTTCTGCTCGGTGATATCCGATTGTTGGAGCTCCGCGCGGGCGCGGTTGGCCTCGGCGACAAGAGCTTCTTCCGTGTGCACACCGTGCTCCAGCTGTGCGATCACGGAATAGGCGCGGCGGGTTTCTTTATCGGCGCGCCGAGTAAAGAGCAGAAAAATAATGGAGATGAGTGCAGCAACGCCAAGCAGCGCGGAAACGCCAATCTTCAATGCGCGGCCGGTGGAGAATGCGTCACGGGTCATTTTTTCTGTTACGGCGATGGCTTGAAACGCAGTGTGTGCGATTTCCTGTCCCTCTTCGGCTAAACGGGATTTCTCCTGTAATTCCTCGAGGGCGTTCTTGTCCCGCAACTGCACACGCACGCGGGCGAGAAGTTCCGAGGCTTCCCAGGGAGGCGTGATCACATCATCGGCTCCGAGATCGAGAGCGCGCGCACGCACCGCACCGCCACCGCGCGCGAAAACAATCACCCGCGTGTTGGCGGTGCTGCCAAGACCTTTGATTTCGGTGAGCGAGCTGCAACATAGGACATCGGCGAGGTCGGCGGAGAGGAGGAACACATCCACGGCGCCAGTTTGGACGACCCGGAAGCCTTCTTCTTGCGAAACTGCCGTGGAAACCTGATAACCTGCGGAACCAAGAACATCCTGGAGTTGCTGCCGCAATGTCTCATCAGGCTCGAAAATCAGTAAGTTTTGGCGCTTGGTAGGCAAGTTCGTTATTTTCCTCGCGGCGGATAAGGGCTCGTTCCGCACCGCAGGTTTGACGCTTCTCGCTCCCCGAAGGTGACAAGGAATCCCCATAGTAACCGGAAATAGAGATGGATGCATGTTGGAGTACGCCCCACCGACATGCCGGGCGACGGTGCGGGGTAGTTCAGACGGGAAGAAATGCTACGCAGCATCTGTAGCTACAAAGAAAGGCGGCAATTGGGGTAGGTGTTAGCGGGACGGAGACTAGACTTCAATATTTCCTGAGAACGCCGATGACGCGGCCCTGAATCTTCACATCATTCGCAGCGACCATGATCGGAGCCATCTCTGAATTTGCCGGTTGGAGGCGGATTTTGCCCGCTCCCTCGCGGTAGAAACGCTTGAGCGTGGCATCCTCTCCGCCAATTAATGCCACGACGATGTCGCCTGCATTGGCCACCTGGGTCTGTTCGCATACGACGTAGTCGCCATCCATAATGTGATCTTCGATCATGGAGCTACCCTTGACTTGAAGCACGAAGGAGTTACCACCGCGGGCGAAGTCGCCCAGCGAAAGCGTCTCGCGTTCCTCAACGGCCTCGAGGGGCCGGCCAGCCGCGATGCGGCCCACGAGCGGCAATTCTTGAATCTTCCTGTCGCTGATCTGTTCCTTCACCGGCTTGGGCAACTGTAGAATTTCAATCGAGCGGCTCTGGTTGTAGCCGCGCCGGATGAATCCCTTTTTCTCGAGAGTTGTGATGTGCTTATGCACGGTGGCAAGCGAGGTGAGCTTCAATCCTTTGCCAATCTCTTCAAAGCTCGGGGCGTATCCGTGTTTGGTCTCAAAGGAAACCAGGTAATCCAGCACTTCTTTTTGGCGTTTCGTCAGGGCCATGGACCGCCTCCTCAAATCAAGTTTTCCACAGCCACTTTAGGCGAAAAGAAAGCGAACGTCAAGTAGGAAGTTGTCTTCGCGTTACTTTCCCCTCCCAACTTCTACATTCCAGCAAACTTCAAGAGGCAATCCGCATAGTTCCTGGAGCCACCTTCCTTCCAACGAGATTTGCGGGCTCAGAAATCCAGTAGAGACGATTACGGACACCACGGCTGACAATCCAATCGTTTACTCATACTTCAGCCGCCGCAGGCGAACTGATGTCAGCTAACTCAAGGAAATGCTATACAAGTGAATATGCTCCCCCAACGTGAGTCCCTTCCCGCCGTCACCGTGGCGGCTGTCATCGCCATCATTTTTGCCGCGCTCGGTGTGCTCGGCGGCATATTGATTGAAGTCTCGATGCTGTTGATTCCCGATGTGCGGACCTCCGGTGGCAGACCGGCCATGCCGCCCGGCACTCGCGCGATGGGAGGAATTGTTTGGTTCTTCGTGATCGCGGTCTGCGTGTTCGGGATTTTCGTCGGGGCAGGCATACTTCGCCGCAGAAATTGGGCGCGCATCAGCATTCTCATCTGGGCCGCGTTCATGACCATGGTTTCGGCTGTCACGATCCCAGTCATGTTCCTGGTTTTCAATGCCATGCCGGGCATGATGCCTGCGGATGCAAACGCTGCTCCGGTGATGAGCTTCATGAAGTGGTTCATCGTTTTGTTTTACGGCATTCCGCTCGGCGTCGGGATTTGGTGGCTCGTGCTTTTCACCCGTCCGCGAGTATCGGCAGCCTTCACGGCTCCAGCACAAGCTTTGGCGATGTATCCGCCCGCGACCATGGACGTCTCTGGGTTCCCACTGCCCGCACCTTCGGCTATGCCCTCAATCGCACCTAAACCCGCTTGCCCCTTGCCGCTCATGATTCTCGCGGGGTTTCTGATTTTCTCCGCTCTTTCCATGCTGTTGATCGTACTTGTCCCTGTGACCGGCTCGATGCCGTTCTTCTTTTTTGGCCATTTCTACAGTGGCCTCACCACCAAATTTATTTTGGGACTCATGGGCCTCCTCTACGGAGCAGGTGGCGTGGGGATGTTCAAGTTAAAATCTTGGGCATTGCACACCGTTTTGGGTCTGCAATTAGTCTTCCTGTTAAACGGAACTCTCTCGATTCTGAATCCGCGTTTTCTTGCGGTCATGCAAGAAGCCATGCAACGCTCTTATGCCGAAAACCCGGCACTGGCCGGGGGAAACTCTTTCCTGACCAGTTCCCTGCTTCAAACGTTCATGATTATTGGTTTGTGCTTCGGCGCGGCCATCGTCGCGGTTATGCTTTTCTACCGTACGCGGTTTCTTGAGGCAGCCGCGGCCGCCAACTCCTGAATGGTTGTGACGCAAGCGCCATCCCAGAATTCCGCCGGTTTTCCGTAACGAAACATTGTTGCGCGAACAGGACTCTCTCCGCCGCACACTGGCCGGTGTGGTATTCTCTTGCTGTAGGCTCCGGGCGGCTGGATAGAGTATCCAACCTGGTTTTCGCACTGCCCATCTAACATATCGAGCCACACTCCTTGGGGGGATTCGTCCGGGAGTTCAGTCACAGCGGAGCCTTGGTCACTATGTCAACTTTAATTGAAACGCCGCCGGTAAAACACAAGCGCGAGGTGATCGATCGCGCCGTCATCCGCTTCGCCGGCGATTCTGGCGACGGCATGCAGATTACCGGAAGCCAGTTCACCAATACCGTGGCGCTGTACGGCAACGATATCGCCACGTTTCCGGACTTCCCCGCGGAGATTCGCGCCCCTGCCGGCACGCTGCCCGGAGTGAGCGGCTACCAGCTTCATTTCTCTTCCACTGACGTTTACACGCCGGGAGACTCCGTCGACGTTCTGATCGCCATGAATCCCGCTGCGTTGAAGATGAATGTCGCAGACCTGAAGGCCAATGGAATCTTGATCGTAAATTCCGATGCGTTTACGGAAAACGACCTGCGCAAGGCGCAGTCGAAGACCAATCCGCTCGAAGATCATTCGCTCGATAAATACCGTCTCTTCTCGGTGGAACTGGAGCGACTGACCAAGGCGGCGCTCGAACATCTCGGCATCGATGCCAAGTCCATCAGCCGTTGCAAGAATTTCTTTGCGCTGGGCATGTGCTACTGGCTCTACAACCGTTCGATGGAGCCGACCGTACGCTGGATTGACGCGAAATTCAAGAACAAGCCGCTGCTCGTGGAAGCAAACAAGCTGGCCATGAAAGCCGGCTACTCCTATTGCGAAGCCACGGAAGCATTTCAGATCAGCTACGAGATTCCGCCGGCGCAGCTCGCGCCCGGTTTTTACCGCAACCTCAGCGGGAACCAGGCACTGGCTCTGGGCTTTGTCACGGCGTCGCAGAAATCGGGGTTGCGACTGTTTCAGGGCAGCTACCCGATTACGCCGGCTTCGGATATTTTGCACGAGCTCTCGCAATATAAAGATTTCGGGGTGATGACCTTCCAGGCGGAAGACGAGATCGCGGCTATCACCAGCGCGATTGGCGCGGCCTACGCCGGCGCGCTGGCTATTACGACGACCTCGGGGCCTGGCATGGCGCTGAAGACCGAAGCGCTGGGTCTCGCAGTCGCAGTAGAACTCCCGCTTGTCATTTGCGACATTCAGCGCGGCGGACCGTCTACCGGCTTGCCGACCAAGACTGAGCAGGCCGACCTCTTGCAGGCGCTCTTTGGGCGCAATTCCGAAGCGCCGATTCCGATCATTGCGGCGGCGACGCCCAGCGATTGCTTTTGGGCTGCCGTAGAGGCCAGCCGCATTGCGATCAAATACATGGTTCCGGTGATCATTCTTTCGGACGGTTATCTCGCCAACGGCGCCGAGCCCTGGAAGATTCCGAACCTCGATGAAATCCCCGCGTTCCCCGTGAAGTTTGCGACGGAACCCAACAGTCCGAACGGATATTTGCCTTACAAACGCGATCCACAAACTCTGGCGCGTCCGTGGGCTGTTCCCGGAACTCCCGGACTCGAGCATCGCGTTGGCGGCCTCGAAAAGCAGGACATTACAGGCAACATCAATTATGAGCCGCTCAATCACGAAAACATGGTGCGCATTCGCGCGGCAAAAGTTGCCTCGATTGTGCAGGACATACCAGATGTTGAGCCGGCAGGCGATGCCGAAGGCGATCTGCTGATTGTCGCCTGGGGCTCGACGCACGGCGCCATCACTGCGGCCTTAAAAGCGCAACGCTCGCAAGGACGCAAAATCGGGCACGTCCATCTGCGCTATCTCAACCCGCTGCCCGCGAACCTCGGCGATGTCCTTCAGCGCTACAAGACGGTCCTTGTGCCGGAGTTAAACATGGGCCAACTCCTCTGGGTGCTGCGCGCCAAGTATCTCGTTGACGCTATCGGCCTTAACAAAATTCAGGGCCGGCCATTCAAGCAGGCCGAAGTCGAACAAAAGATCGAAGAGATTCTTGGAGAGAAACCCCGATGAGCACTGCCACACTGCCGCCAATCACGCCTCTCACCAAGAAAGACTTTCAGACCGACCAGGAAGTGCGCTGGTGCCCCGGATGCGGCGATTACGCGATCCTTTCCGCAGTTCAGTCCGTCTTTCCCGAATTGGGGATTAAGCGCGAAAATTTCGTGGTCGTCTCCGGGATCGGATGCTCCAGCCGCTTTCCTTATTACATGAACACCTTCGGTTTTCACACGATTCACGGCCGCGCGCCGGCTGTGGCCACGGGGATCAAGGCGATTCGTCCCGACCTCGAAGTCTGGGTCGCGACGGGCGATGGCGATGCACTCTCCATCGGCGGAAATCACACGATTCACATGCTTCGGCGGAATGTAGGCCTGAAGGTTCTGCTCTTCAATAACCGAATCTACGGGCTGACAAAGGGCCAGTATTCGCCCACATCGGAGTTCAATAAGAAAACCAAGTCGACTCCGTTTGGCTCGCTCGACCGACCATTCAATCCGATCTCTCTCGCGATTGGCGCGGAGGCGACTTTCGTCGCTCGCTCCGTCGACGTCTTCCAACAGCACCTAAAAGAGACTTTGAAGCATGCCGCCGCGCATAAAGGTTCGGCGTTCGTCGAGATTTTGCAGAACTGCAACATTTTTAACGATGGCGCGTGGTTCAACCTCACTGAACGCGACGCTCGCAGCGAGCACATCATTCAGTTGGAACACGGCAAGCCGCTCGTTTTCGGCAAAAACCGTGACAAGGGCATCCGGCGCAAATCAGACGGCGACATCGAAGTCGTGCAACTCGGCAACGGCGTCACGGAATCGGATATGGTCGTTCATGACGCTCACCATCCTCGCCCGTCCTACGCCTTTTTGCTTTCCCACATGGAGCATCGTCCTGGCTTTCCCACACCCATCGGTGTCCTTCGCGATTGGGACGATCTTCCGCGTTACGAAGACGTAATGAACCAGCAGATCAAGGACGTCATTGCGAAACGCGGACCGGGCGATCTCGCCAAGCTCCTGCGCGCCGGCGACACCTGGGAAGTGAAATAGCTCCTGCGGACGAATGCAAGCTCGCTCATGGCGGCGTGGCTAGCCGAACGAAAATTGGAAGGGGATAAGGTGGTTAAACCGGCCGATATCGTGGTGAGAGACCCCGAGATTCTCGGCGGTACGCCAGTCTTCCGTGGCACGCGAGTGCCATTTCAAAATCTGCTCGACTACCTTGAGGGGGGGGAAACCCTGGACGAGTTTCTCGATGATTTTCCTACCGTCACTCGCGAGGCCGCCATTGCGGCGCTGGAGCAAGCTAAGACACTGCTTGTTGAAAACCTTGGATGAAGATTCTTATCGACGAATGCGTGCCTCGAAAACTCAAGCCCCTTCTGAGTGGCCACATATGTCGAACAGCTTCTGAAGCGGGCTTTAGTGGAAAGAAAAACGGAATTCTTCTGCGCCTGGCAGAGGAAGATGGCTACGACGTCTTGGTAACGATCGACCGTGGCCTGGAAACCCAACAAAATCTACGCGGCCGCAGGATTTCAGTGTTAATTCTCAAAGGCAAGTCTGGCCGCCTGAAGGATCTTGTCCCACTCGTTCCAGGCTGCTTGCAGGCTATTTCCAACCTCGCGCCTGGAAGGGTACTCAAAATCGAAGCGTAGGCTCACTTCGCAAAATCTTAGGTCTGATTTTCAGTTCTGCTTTGTTCAAAATAGGCGCACTTACGACTAACCGGACAGATTTCGCACTTCGGTTTTGTGCGCTTGCAAATTTCCGCTCCGTGACGCTTTAGCAGCAGATAGGCCCGCTGCCTAGCCTCGAACTTCTCGGGCAGTTCGGCAGCCAACTCCTCCTGCGCGGCCCGGTATCCCGCACGGTAATTCTTGTCCTCTTCGCCAAACAAGATACGCTGGGGCACGCACGTGCAGGCGGATGGCACGGCCATGACGGGGGCCAATCCTGCGAGTAAGAGAATTTTGTCTGCGCCAGGCTCGCCGATCACAGGGAATTCTTTTAGGGCGGCCTTTGCACGTCGGATTCTCTTATCCACCGGCATCTTTTCATCACGCAGCAGCTTTTCGAGCGCCCACTTCAAATCGTCTCCAAACTCTTCATTCGCAATTTTGGCTATGATCTTCAGCCGCTCGGCACGCAACTCGGGCACGATGCCCCCGAGCCGCATCAACTTGGCCAGCTTCGCTTTTGGCGCCGCCAGAATTGCCTCCGGCCCCGTTCCGACCTCGCGCTTTAGCGCGTCATATCCCTTGGAGCAAGACGCATCGGTCGCGGGGTAGCCGCAGTTCACAAACAGGATCATTTCGTACGGTTCGCTTGGACCGACGGCCATCTGTATTCCGTAATGTTTCTCGATGGCATCAAGAATTCTTGCTATCCCTGGCCTGGATTTCTTCATCTAATCCCCCGCCGAGCGAATCATGCTCATTTCCCAATACGCGTATGATTGGCTCTCGGCATTCGCGCACATTCCTTCGTTAGGAGAGATATCCATGAGCCCCAAAAACAAACACGACGCTTCCTACAATCAGCTGGAAGCAGGCACGAAAAAAGCCAAGCCCATTCAGCATCAACATGCCCCTGAAATTCAGCCTTACGGCAAAATCGCCAAGCTGCCGCTCGCTCTCGATGAGCAGGTATGCGCGGCAGGCACGGAAAACCTCAACCAACTGCTGGCCGATACCATAACGCTTCGCGACATGTACAAGAAACATCACTGGCAAGTCTCGGGTGCCACCTTTTACCAACTTCATTTGCTCTTTGACAAGCACCACGGGGAGCAGGACGATCTCGTGGATGAGATCGCTGAACGGATACAGGTTTTGGGCGGCATCAGTCTGGCTATGGCGGCGGATGTCGCCGAAACCACCTTAATCCCGCGGCCGCCACGTGGCCGTGAGGAAGCACCGGTGCAAATTTCGCGTTTGCTCGAAGCCCACGAGGTCATCTTGAAAGAAGCACGCACCATGGCCAAGCAGGCCAGCGAAGCGGGAGACGATGGAACCAACGATTTGATTGTCTCGAATATTATCCGGACGAACGAACTTCAGGTGTGGTTTCTGGCCGAGCATCTGGTGGACGTGCCGCTCGTTCGCGCGGATAAGGCTAAGGCCGCGTCCGCCTGAGATTCGCAGCGCCTGTTTGTTTGTGCCTGTCAATGGAAAGGGGCGGACGCCGCTACATCCGGCTCATCCGCCCTCTTCACACTCTCGTGCTCTGACGCGTACTTCGTCGCCGTATTGCTGAGTCCTGGCTACCCTTTTGCGTCTTTCAGGTCGTCCTTGGCTTGCTTTTCCGCGGTCTTCGCCGCACCCTTCGCATCTGCATCCGGCTTCATGGCGTGGATCGCTTTGCTGAGGCTGATCGACTTATCACCCGCCGGGCCTTTGCACGTGGACATATCTGCGCTCGTCTGCACGCCCGTCAAGTTCGATTTCAGGCAGTTGAAATCCAATCCCTCGTTTTTGCTGGCGTGCAGCGCGGCCAAACAGTCGTCCAATGCGCGGAAATTCTCGCAAGCACTCTTGGCATCGGTGTTCGCAGCCAATACGCCCTGGGAATGCAAGTTGGCTGTCAGCCTCTTGTCCTGCTCGTCCTTGGAGTCCAGCTGGTCGCTAGCCGATTTCGGCTCTTTCTTTACCCACTTGATGGGATTCAGCGAATGCCCGCCTCCCGAACTGCTCGCCGACGCCGCTCCCGCACCTGCCCCCTGCGGTCCCTGCGCCGAGGCTCTGCTTGCACCGAGCGACACGCTCAGCATCGCCAGTGCCACCACTGTAACTAGTTTTTTCATTTGCCCCTCCGATCACTCTCTCAGGCCCAACTCGTGAGACCCGGACAGGTCCCCACACTCAGTAGGCCACGCGGTCCGGAAGGTAGCGAGGGGCTGGAAGGCAAGTACTCCCCCAATCGGTCACGTTGTCCTTTCGGACAGTGTCACCTGAGGCGGTTCGGCCTCCTCCCGAAGGCAGACCTCAGCGATTTCTTTTTGGATGGGGTATTGTGGTGAGCCTTGAATACGACCGACCGATCCTCGCATCGATTGTCGCGACTGCGGGCCTGGCTCTCACAGGCAGAGCCCCCGCGCAGCGCCGACCTGATTTTTGTTCTCGCTGGAAGGGTGCACCGCAAGGAATACGCCCTGGAACTCTTCCGCCAGGGTCTCGCGCCGCGGCTATTGTTTAGCGTGGGCCGCTTCGAGATACGCCGCTTCTCGAAGATGTCTCTGCCCGCCCCTCTGGATCTCTTGAAGATTGCTCAGGAAGTGCCGCCGCCACAGCGCCACTACTTCGTCTCCTTTGATGGTCAGGAAGTGCACGTGGAACATGTACAGCCCGGTCGGTTCGGCACACTCACCGAGATAGCTGCCCTGAGACGCTGGCTCGATGCAAATCCAGTAGTACGGTCCGTGCTCGTCATAAGCTGCGCCGGGCACCTTCGGCGAGTCAGCATGTGTTGCCGCTCCTTGCTCAAAGCCGATATGAAACTCGCTTACCTCGCCGCTCCTTTAAGCCTTTCGGCACAGTCCATGCCAGATACTGTTGGATTGCCAAAAGGGCAAATCCTGACGCAGGAGGCAGTTGACGATCCATCTGTTATGCAGGACCTACTGGAGCTGTTCAAACTTGCGATTTATTGGGTCTTGCTGAAGTTTCGTTAGTATCTCAGCCCGAATAAGTAGTCGGAGACGGGCTGACTAGCGGGGCGTCGAAGCAGCCTAAGGATTGGCTACTCTTATGATCGAATCCGCAGAAAGACACCGTATAGAAATAAGCCCAAGCCGCCCAGGAAGACTGCAGGAGACAAATAAGTGGTCACTAATGGGCTGAGTGGAATAGGCAGGCTCATGGCGCTATAACCGCCGGAAAAATAGTAAATGACAGCGCCCAGCAGCATGTAAATCAGGCCGCGCCGGATTTCCCGGCGGCCGTCCTTGCCAGACCGCGTAGACAACCGAACCTCGCGCACCTCTTCACGGCAATAAGGGCACCGGTTCAGCCGCGCGGGCACCGGCTTCCCACAATACGCGCACGGACGCGAAGACGCTTCCTGACCCTGTAAAGCGCTCATCCTGGCTCCCACCTTGCCCCCCCGCAATTAGCGTAGGTTTGCCTTGCGTCTCCGTCAAGAGAATCCGCAACAGAAAGTTACCGGCAGGCATCCCCCCTCTGGGAGGGGCGGGTTGGGCTTCTGAAACCGATTCGCTTATGCTACATCTAACAAAGCAGCCAGGCCGGCTCACTCAAAAATGGACGATCTCTCCAAACTCAGCTCATACGCAATTCTTGGCGATGTGGATCCCGTTCCCAGGAGCCTTCTCACTGCTTTCCCCGAGCAAGCCAAAACCCTCACGCTGCTTTACGACGTCAGCCGCGAGCTCACCTCCATTCTGGACCGCGAGGAATTGCTGAGCCGCGTCGCCGAGCGCGTCAAACGCATCGTGGACTATCACGTGTTTAGCGTCATGCTCTGGAACGACGCCGCACAGCATCTCGAGAGCGTTTTCACCATGCGCTATGAAGATCCGCGGCCCGTGCGCCTGCGTATGGCGCTCAACGAAGGCATAACCGGCGCAGCTGCCGCTCAGCGCCGCACCGTCCGAGTCAATGATGTTATGAACGATCCTAGGCACGTCATCTGCGAAATGGGCTTGAGCACAGGGTCCGAACTGGTGATCCCGCTCCTTCTCCAGGACCGGCTTATCGGCGTGCTCGATCTCGAAAGCACGGAAAAAAGCGCATTCACCGAGCAGCACGAGCGCATGCTCGCGACGCTGGCCTCTTACATTGCCGTGGCCCTGGAAAACGCGCGGCTTTATGAGGAAGCGAGGGAGAACGAGTTTCGCCTCCAGGATGACCTCAACACGGCCCGTGAAATCCAGCGCCAACTCCTTCCGCATGGGGCACGCGGAATCCCGGGGCTGGATCTCGCTGCCGCCTACGTTCCCGCCAGGGCTCTTGGCGGTGATTTCTACGACTTTCTTCCCTACGGGAATGGCAAGCTTGCCATGGCCCTTGGAGATGTGTCCGGCAAAGGAACCGCGGCCGCGCTTTATGGCTCGCTCGCGATCGGGACTTTACGTGAGCTTGTAGTGAGCAGCACGTGCAATCCCGCGTGTATGCTGCAGATGCTCAATCACCGGATGCACGGCGCGAGGCTTGACGCCCGCTTCATTGCCATGCTTTTTGCGGTTTACGATGCAGCGGCCCATAGCCTAACGCTCTCTAACGCCGGCGGGCCTTATCCTCTGCTCGTGCGTAACGGCGAAGCACGAGAAATTCGAATCGAAGGCGTCCCGCTCGGTCTCTTCCCTGATGCGGAATACGAAGAAACCACAATCGAACTTCAACCCGGCGACCTCGTCTTATTTGCATCCGACGGCATCTTGGAATCCGAAAATGCACGCCAGGAAGAATTCGGTTCACGTCGCCTTCATGCGCTGCTGGCAAATGCCGGGCCCGGAGCTTCCGCGAGCGAGATCTCGGAAAGAATCATTGCCGCAACTGACGAGCATAGCGGCCCCGGCACGAACGCGCATGACGACCGAACCCTCCTCGTTCTCCGCGTAACAGCCGAGGGGACAGCCGACTACTCTAAACTTCCTGTCATCTATTGAGGTAAGGCTTGGAGCTCCTCGATCACCCGTGGTGTTGTTCAACGCCCTGCCACGGTGGGGACGGCAGCCTGCAGCAACTCAGGTTTTTTCAGAAGCGGTAGCCACAGCTCCCGGACAGCGGCAAATTCCGGCAGATTTTTCTTCGAGACCGGATCCGAGGGTGGCAAACCGAGCTTCTCAAAGTTTTTGTACTGCCCCTTTTGCAAAATCCGAAAATCCAAATGCGGCCCAGTGGAAAGGCCAGTGCTTCCCACAAGTCCAATGGTCTTTCCAATTTCGACATGCTCCCCCGTGCGCACGTACATCCTGGACAGGTGCAGGTACATCGTCTCGTAACCATTCGTGTGAGCGATCTGGACTATATTGCCTTCGCCACCTTTTAGCCCGGCAAACACAACTCGCCCGCTCCCAATCGCTTGCACCGGCGTGCCGACCGGTGCGCCATAATCCGTCCCCATGTGCGGGCGAACCGTCTTCAAAATCGGATGGAAACGCGCATTGCTGAAATGCGAAGTAACCGGCGCGGAGAATTTGAGTGGCGAACGCAGAAAAGCTTTCTGCAAAGACTTGCCGTCGGAATTGTAATAGGCAGGACGGCCGAACTCATCGTGGAAAAGCAAAGCTTCGTATTTCTTGCCGCCATTATTGTACTCGGCCGCAAAGATCTTGCCGTAACCCGCGGTTTGGCCGTTCGCATACTTCTTTTTCTCGAGCAGCACACGGAAGGTATCGCCCCTGCGCGGGTCGGTGTAAAAATCCAGGTCGTACCCAAAAATTTGCGCCAAACGCATGGCAATTTCCGGGGATTCCCCCGCCTGCTCCACCGCATTGAAGAGCGAGTCATCGAGCTGCCCGGTAACTGCCGTGACTTCCGTTTTCGACGGGATCGCTTTTACTTCCGCCGTGAACCCGCTTTCCGCCGGCACAATCTTCAACATGCGGTCGGAATCGATCTTGTAATCGATCTCGCGCAGATCGCCCTCAACGGACCGTCCTACAGTAATCGTGTTCCCGGCGCGAACCTGCCGCAGGTTGAAGGCGTGTTGCGCCGCCGACGAAGCGTTGGCCGCATCCTGATGGCTCAGCCCAAATTTTTCCAGCGCGGAAGTGAAGTTGTCCCGTGCCAGCACGCGCTTTTCCGTCGGCAGGATCACCTGCGCGCGGATCCACGCTGCTTCTTCCTGGCCGAGCCTGACCTGACGCTGGAATTCCGCCGACGTGGCCAGCCTCAAACGAAATACGTAGGTAAGCACGCCAGCTCCGAAGCAAATCACGACCACCAGCACAATCGCAAAGCGACGATTCACTCTTTCCCCCTGCCACTCGTTAGCTAGTTCGACGTGCGAATCCCTGCCGCGTCTCAGATAAATCGCTCACTCCTCACTTCGCATCGCGAAACTGTCACGAACACTTTCGTCTCAATCCACCATAGCAGTCAAACGCGAATCGAATACCATGCGTCCAATCGCCCAACCACCCGACCCGCTTAAGCTCTTAATGAAATCCAGTTCATTCTCAAGTACGATGCAGCCATGACTCCAAACTCCTGGTCTCGCCGCTCGTTTCTGGCCATGTCGGCCATGCTGCCGTTCGCTTTTCGCGCAAACGCAGCCGCACGAATCCCTGTTGGCCTCGAACTCTATTCCGTTCGCAATGGGTTGAAAGAAGATCTAACCGGTACTGTGCGCGCCGTCGCCGCCATGGGCTATCAATGCGTCGAATTCTACGCACCCTATTTCGAATGGACCGAGAGCCAAACCAAAGACATGAAGAAACTGCTCGATGATCTCGGCGTTCACTGCTATTCCACACACAACGACAGCTCGTATCTCGCACCCGAAAAAATTTCTCGGGCGCGCGACTTGAATCTGATTTTGGGCTGCAAGTATGTCGTGATGGCCAGTTCGCATGAGAAGTCTGGCCCGGACGGCTGGAAGACGGTTGCGGACTCTCTGAATTTCGCCGCCGAAAAACTGGAGCCCTCGGGATTGAAAGCCGGCTATCACAACCATCAGACGGAATTCACACCAGACGCCG
This sequence comes from uncultured Acidobacteriota bacterium, assembly GCA_963718785.1. Lineage (GTDB taxonomy): Bacteria > Acidobacteriota > Terriglobia > Acidiferrales > UBA7541 > Acidiferrum. The sequence continues at coordinate 1,469,686 of CAVQZW010000003.1, forward strand.
GCGTCCGCCCCATCGAAATTCTCGCGAAAAATACGAAGCCCTCCGTGATGCTGCAACTCGACGTCGGCACATGCATCGAAGCCGGCTCCGACCCAGTGGCATGGATTCGCGCCAATCCCGGTCGCATCAAATCTCTCCATCTGAAAGAATGGTCGCCAGATGCTGGCAAAGGCTACTCCGTATTGTTTGGTGAAGGCGTTGCGAAGTGGAATGCAATTTTCGAGGCGGCGGAAAGCGTTGGGGGCGTCGAGTATTACCTCATCGAACAGGAAGGCAGCCGCTTCTCTGAACTGGACACGGCAAAGAAATGCCTCGATGCGTTTCGTTCCACGCATCACTCCTGATTTTCAGCCTGTTGTTCGTTTATTTTCCCGCGGTCATCGAGTCGACGGACAAGGCCCGCGCGGTGGATTCCGCGAAATAATTCTGTTCGCGCAATTTGCGATAAATACGACCCGCAACAACCGCGGCCATCGGCCCCTTAACGGTTCGCGTATTACCCCGTAGCAGAACCGCCAGCGCGATCTTCGGATGCGCCTCGTCGGCGTACGTCACAAACCAGCCGATGTGCGAAGGCGTAGTGTGATCGTCGCAAGTGCCTGTCTTGCCCAGCGGAGTCTCGTCGCCGCCACGGTCAAAACTGGACTTCCCCGTGCCATACAAAACCGCGGCCAGCATGCCTTCGCGAATCTCAGGCAAAATCGAGCCGATATTCAAATCACGCTTCACGCGTGGCGCAAAATTTTGTACGTCTTCCGGTGTCCGCGGATATTGCAGATAGTAAAGCGTGCCGCCATTCGCGAAAGCCGCAGCCAGCGCTGCAAGCTGCAACGGCGTGATCTGGATTCCTTCGCCGAAACTGGACATGCGCGCCACGCCACCAAGAGCCGGAGGCGCGCTCGGGAATGCGCCAGGATGTTCTTCCGGCAAGTTGTATCCCGCCAACTCGCCGAGCCCTAGCAGTCGCGCGTACTTCGAAACCGTATCAAACCCCATGCGCCGGCCCAGCTCCTCGAAAAACACATTGTTCGAGTGCGCCATTGCATCCGTCAAATTCATGTACTTCCGATAGCTCACCTTCAGCATCGTGTCGCGCGTGATCACGTTTTCTTCCAGCGCGGCAATAGCGATCGTCGGCTTGATCGTCGAGCACGGGATGTACCCATCCCCAAAAGCAATCTTCTGATTTACGACTGTCAGAATGCGGCCTGTGTTCGGGTCGACGGCCACCACCGATCCGTTATATCGCCCCAGCGCCTCAACTGCCGCTGCTCGCACCACTGGATCATCAAAAGTGGAGACGTCTTCCTTGGAAGAATCCGCAAACGTCGGTACACCGCGGTACCGCGAAGCATACTTGCGTGTGCGCGCCGTGGACGTTGCTCCGCCGGGCGCTGCGGGAACTGGCGCGGCAAACAGCGCCGTCATCAGAAGTGCGAGAACCGATTTTGCTGCTTTCTTCACTGAACCGCCTTTGGCCGCGACTTCCCCTGATATTTCCCAGGGGCGAATACTTACCTCATCCTGTACTTGCGGTCAACCTTCTTTCACTGACCGCTTTCTATATCGTCCAACTCGAGGCACAGCGTATTGCGCGAACACCCATTGGTATTGCACCCGAACCGCCAATTCACGAGCCCATTCATTTGATGCGACTTAGGGCTACCGCGCAAAGCCCACTCTGTTCCATCGAGAAACATCATCTCTCAGGATGAGACACATTTTACGGATTGGCCGGCATAGTACGCAATAGCCGAAGGGCACCAGTACGTCCTTATGTGCTTTGTTATCAATGACTGACCGTCAGTACAGGCTCTCGAATCTAGCTGACCTTGCGTCCGGCCAGGATTGCCGTCCGCGCGTGGAAGTAAAGTCTCCCCGTCGCATCTTGAAACGGCCGTGTACCGCTCAAATCCTGTAAACGGTCCTCCTCAAGCAGTCGGCGTACCTCCGCCGCACGCCCGGGAGGCGTCTTCGTTGTCGCAAGCCAGCGTTCCACTTCAGGCGTCAAATCGTCCGCCGTAGTGACAAAATCTGTCTCCAACCCGACGCCGCGAAAGAGCAACAGCAGTTCGCTCAGCGCCAGCGTTCGCACGTGCGATGGATCCCGCAGTATCTCCCAGCGGTCCTGAAACGCAGCCCGCTCCGGATGCTCGCTTGCGTAAATATCTTCCACCAAAACCGTCCCGCCTGCGCGGCAGACCCGCGCCATCTCGCGCAACACTTGCAGCGGCTGCACGAGATGGTGCAGCGCAAGCCGACACACCACGACGTCGAACGCCCCATTTTCAAACGGCAGATTTTGTGCATCGGCGACGCGGAAGGACACATTCGCTATGCCGCGCTCCGTCGTCCGCTGTTTTCCAATCGCCAGCATGGCGTCCGTCAGGTCGACGCCAACCACTTCCCTTGCACTGCCCGCAAACGCCTCCGCGATGTACCCCGGGCCCGTCGCGATATCTAGCACGCGCTCATCGCCTTTGAGTCGCGCCGCGGTGACCAGCCTGCGGATCCGCTCTTCGTCGGTAACCCACGGGTTCGACGCAAACGCCACCGCTTGGGTCGTGAACGATTCTCGTATTACGTCGTTGTGTTGCATCACGTAAAAAGCTTAGCACACGGTTTGCATCGCACGCCCGTTGCCAGCCCCCATACTCCTTTAACGGAGATCACGAACGGTCGTTTCCGCGTCCATTCGAGCGGGAGCACTTCACTCCTACAATTCGTTCCCCAGAATTCATGCCAATAAAATCCGCCCCAATAAAATACAATTCGCACCAGTAAAAAACATAGGGGCACCATTTATAGTGCCCCTCGGTGTCAAACCCAGCTGAAGCCTAAGCTATCGGCTACCGCGTAGGACGTGCTTTGCTAGCGTCTGCTGCGCCGGAAGTGGCCGTCGCTGCCGCTGCCTTCATAGGCGGTTTGTCCCCGTGCGCAGTCGCTGCAGGGTGACCGTTGGCGCCTGTCGGCGCGGCATTAGAAACCCCCGGAATCGGAATCTCCAGCTTCTTCCGCAGGGCGTTCTCCAGTTTGTCGCGGACATCCTTATTTTCCTTCAGGAACGTGCGCGCATTTTCCCGTCCTTGGCCCATGCGCTCACCTCCAAAGCTGAGCCACGTGCCGCTCTTTTCGACCAATCCCTTGTCCACACCGAGATCAATCAAATCGCCTTCGCGCGAAATGCCCTCGCCATAGACAATGTCGAATTCCGCTTCGCGGAACGGCGCCGCAACCTTATTCTTCACCACCTTGGCGCGCGTGCGCGAGCCCACCACCACGTCGCCTTCCTTGATCGCCTGAATGCGCCGGATATCGATGCGCATCGACGCATAAAACTTCAGCGCCCGCCCGCCGGTCGTCGTTTCCGGATTGCCAAACATCACGCCAATTTTCTCGCGAATCTGGTTGATGAAAATCAGGCACGTCTTCGACTTCGACACGATCGCCGTCAGCTTCCGCAGCGCTTGCGACATCAGCCGCGCCTGCAAGCCCATCTGCGGATCGCCCATGTCGCCTTCCAACTCCGCCTTCGGCACCAACGCCGCCACCGAGTCCACGACCACAATGTCCACGCCGCCCGACCGAATCAGCGCTTCTGCAATCTCCAGCGCCTGCTCGCCGTTATCCGGCTGCGACACCAGCAAATTGTCCACGTCCACGCCCAGCTTTCGCGCGTACACCGGATCCAGCGCATGCTCGGCATCTATAAATGCCGCCTGCCCGCCCAGCTTCTGCGCCTCCGCAATTACGTGCAACGTCATCGTCGTCTTACCGCCCGATTCCGGCCCGTAAATCTCAATCACGCGCCCGCGTGGAAAACCTCCCACGCCCAGCGCCGCATCAATCGACAAGCACCCGCTCGGAATCACACTGACGGGCACCAGCACATCTCTGCTGCCCAACCGCATAATCGCGCCCTTGCCATGGTCCTTTTCAATCTGCGATATCGCCGCTGCCAACAACTTCTCTCTTTCTTCTGTCATTTCTCACCTCGGTAAAGGAAATTAGGAAATCTCGTCGCCTTTGTATTTTTGTACTTTGTAGGGGCACGGCATGCCGTGCCCGTCCTAGCCCAACATGAATCCGTGGCCCAAAACCGAAAACATAGCGGAAGCCTAATAGTAACACTCTAATTATCTTTCTGCCATGCTTTCTTCCAACCAACTCAAGGCCTCTCACTTAACCCCGGCGTTCGCAACCGTGCTCCGCGACATGCTCTTTCAACCGTGCGATGGCCATCGCCACCCGCACCGCCAACTGCCGCTCTTCCGCCGGCTCCAGCTTGCGGAGCCTCACCAGCCCCCGCATCCGGTCCCGCGCCTCGATGAACTCGCTTTCGAGCCTAGCATGTTCCGCACATCTTATCGCCAGCCTCGCCGCCGAGCACATCTCGCACCTGTTGAAAACCGCGAAAGGCAAATTACCATCATGGCGAACAAAAAGCAAACACTATTTTTCGCCTTATCTTCGCCTTGGCTTACACCCATAGGTCATAACGATCCAATGATGACTCCCAACTCCTCTCGCCTCTTGGTTCCCCTATCGGGCCAGCGGCCAGCGTTTGCTCCAGCAATTGCATGACATGCTTTCGTTCGTGAAAGCTCAAGGCCGCTCCAAGTCGCGGGAGCAAAAGCCCCCGAGGACCAGCGCTGGTGGCACGACCACGCCTACCCACCAGTCACCTTGGACCTGGCATCCGGCATTGCCAATACACTTCAGCGAATCGAAAAGAATTGGCGCGCCCACCACGATTGCGAAAATAATCCATACGCGCATGAACGTGCGAGTCCACCGGGCCATCTCCCAATATCCCTCAATGAGCGACCCTTTTCCATGTGATGTCACTCGCCCGAAGAGTACGGGGCCGAAGCTGTTGTGCCAATAGCGACGCTTGTGCAAGCGGAATTCGTTTCCACTAATACGGCCGACGATTGGTTTGGAGCCTTTGTAGCCGCTTAAGGAGAACAAGCTGTGTTTATCGCTATCAATCTGTTCAGACAGCTTCGCCACGCAAGTGTCTGGCGAATAGTCGCTGTGTAGAATGATGTGCCATTTGTTCATGCCTTGGCGCAAAGGAGCTGTTGAGCTTCTTGCAGCGCAGCGATGGCCATGGCGCGCGGAACGGTAGGATACCCCTCAAGGAATTGTTCGAGGGTGTGACCTCGCTCCAGTGAGTCAAAGAGCAGTTGAAGAGGTACTCGCGTCCCCCGAAAGACGGGCGTCCCACTCAAAATATTCGGATTTTTGACGACGACACTATTCGTGGAATCCATAGTCGTCTCCATTGCGGACATTATACCATCGCGAGCCGCTTGCCCTCGGATCAAGAGGCATACGTATAAAATCCCCGCCCCGTCTTCCTCCCCAACCACCCCGCCGCCACATATTTCTTCAACAACGGACAAGCCCGGTACTTCGGGTCCCCCAGCCCCTCATGCAACACATGCATAATATCCACGCACACATCCAGCCCAATAAAGTCCGCCAACTCCAGCGGCCCCATCGGGTGATTCATCCCCAGCTTCATCACAGAGTCCACCGCTTCCGGCGTCGCCACGCCCTCCATCACGCAATACACCGCCTCATTAATCAGCGGCATCAGCACCCGGTTCGACACAAACCCCGGCGCATCATTCACTGCCACCGGCGTCTTCCCCAGCTTCTTCGCCAACTCCATCGTCGCCGCAAACGTCGCATCGCTCGTCTGCAACGCCCGAATCACTTCCACCAGCACCATCACCGGCACAGGATTCATAAAATGCATCCCCACAAACCGGTCCGCCCGCTTCGTCATCGCCGCCAAAGTCGTCATCGCAATCGACGAAGTATTGCTAGCCAAAATCACCTCCGGCCGCAAAATCCCATCCGCCTCCGTCAACACCACCCTCTTAATCTCCAACTTCTCCGGCACCGCCTCCACTACAAAATCCGCCGCCCCAATCGCCGCCATATCCGTCACGCACAGCACCCGCCCCAGCACCGCCCCCTTCTCCCCTTCCGCCAACTTCCCCTTCTTAATCTCCCGATCCAGATTCTTCCCAATCGTCTCCAGCCCGCGCTCCAAAAATCTCTGCTCCACATCCCGCAAAATCACGCGGTATCCCGCCCGCGCAAACACATGCGCAATCCCATTCCCCATCGTCCCCGCGCCCAATACCGCCACCGTCTTGATCGCATCAATAGACAAGTTCAGACCCTCCGCACTCGCATGTAATAAATGACGTAAATGAAGTTAATGACGTAAAGGATGCACGCGGGCGCCGGGAGCGTCAAGCCGCTCGAACGCTATTCGTCATCTTCCCACTCGGTTTTTTCAGCGGCTTCCATCTGCTCGACAATGGATTTCGCCTGCGGAAGATCCTTCCGAAGGACCCTAATCTCGAGATGAAACGTCGGGCGCGGCCTCATGAATTGCCATAAAAGTATCGAAATCCAGCTCCCTGGATTCTTCTTCAATGATTCTCTTGAGTGATACGGGATACCTGCAGCTTGGAGCGCATCGAGAATGCGCCCGCACTTCTTTCTGTCGTCGCCATCCCAAAGTCGGTCCGCGCCAACGTTCTCTGCTTCCGCATACGAAGCAACAAGGCCGATGTGGCAATCACTGCATTCCGTGAATCCCTCACGAAACTCAGCTTTGCAAAGGGGACAGAACACGCCTCACGCCGGCGGCGCGCCCTCCACAATCTCTCGAATAATCTCCCGCGCCAACATTTCCTCTTCCGGCGGAACATACAAAGTCGTTTCGCTCCCGCGCACTTCGACCCGGCACGGAATCTCATTCTCCTTCAACGCCTCGCTCAAAAATTCCGCGCGTTCCTGCTCCTCGCCCGACGCCCGTCCACACCGCGCTCGTCGCCGCGCTCAAATGCCCCGGCACCGCCTCTGCCGCAGGTCCTGTCTCATCCTCCGCCGGAATCTCCATATCTACCGGCTCTTCATCCAACAACTTCTCCAAAATTTTCTCCGCCGCCGCCAAACTCGATGACGCCACCGCCACCTCAAACCCAAACTTCGCCTTCCAATCAATCGGCAAAACATCCGCCGCCGGCGCCACTTCATCATCCCCCGTCGGTTTGTCTATGTACGGAATCCCCGCCGCCGCCAGCTCCTCCAGCAAAGCCGAATGCAACGCCGGATCCTCCCCCGCCCACAACATAATCAGCGACCCTTGCGGTCCTGCACCAGTAGCCATAACTACCTCCTTGCCCCCAGCAACCAACATGAGCTATCCATCCGCGCAAAGCATACATCCAATCCCGCCCCAGCAAAACCACGCAAGCAACCTCATTCCGGCGGCACGCCCTCCACCACTTCCCGCACAATCGCCCGTGCCCGCGTTTCATCCGAAGGCAACACAAAGAGCTTGTGCGCCCTTCCCGTCTCCGCCACCCGCGCATGAATCTGATTCTCCCCAAGCGACGCCGCCAGCAACTCCCCCATCTCCTCCTGCTCTCCCTCCCAAATCTCCGCGGTCGCCTCTTCCGGATACCAATTCTCAGGATCCCAATCCCCTCGCGCCTCTCTCGCTTCAATAGACTCCGGAAGTTCCAGTGGCACGGCGGCCCGCTCAGAGACCGTCTCTTCTCCGGCGCCGTAAGCCTCCTTCACCGCCTCTTCCGCGCGGCCAAATTGCGAAAACGGCACGCCGATCTCAAACGCACTCTTCGTATTCCAATTGAAAAGATGGTCTTGCCGCCGGATCGTCCTGCAAGGGATGTCTTTCTCGCTCAGAAGTTGGCAGAGCTCCGCGTGAAGTCGCGGGTCATCCCCTTTCCAAAATGAACAAAACGGATCGTCCTCCGGATGCCCAGCCTCGACTGGCTCCGGGGGAGCGAGCGCCGTTGCGGGCAACTCGTACACCAGCTCCACATCACAGTCCGCGCACCGCGCAAACCCCGGCCGATACTCCGCCTTGCAAACAGGACAAAACATAGTGATGGCGTGAAATTCTACTACACCCGTCAAACCTCCCCGCGCAGGTCCGCCCCACTGAATCATCCCAAAACATCCATCACCTAGTTATAATGCCGCGGCTCCCATACCACCGCATCCGCTAAACAGAAAGGCCCTGAGCATGACCGACAAGCCCAGCACCGCCGCCCGCCTGACTCCCGCGGAGCAGTCGCTCACCGACCTTTGGGAGAAGCACCTCGGCGACGAATTCTCCACCCGCGACACCGAAGCCACGCTCGATACCATGGTGCCCGACGCCTACGTCAACCACATCCCCGTCCTGACCGGCGGCGTCGGCCGCGACCAATTGCGCGAATTCTACTCGCAGCACTTCATCCCCAAGATGCCTCCCGACACGCAGATCGTTCCCATCTCCCGAACCATCGGCGCCGAGCGGCTCGTTGACGAAATGATTTTCAAATTTACCCACACCATTGAAATGGACTGGATGCTTCCCGGCATCGCTCCCACCGGCAAGCGCGTCGAGTGCCCGCTGGTCGTCATCGTCCACTTTCGCGACGGCAAGCTCTCCAACGAGCACATCTACTGGGATCAAGCCACAGTCCTCGTCCAGCTCGGCCTCCTCGACCCAACCACCCTACCGGTTGCCGGCCGAGAAACCGCGCTAAAGCTAGCCAACCCAGCCATGCCCTCCAACCACCTAATCAACCGCGCCAAATCTGCCCGCAACTCCTAATCCCTTCTCTCTCCCGTGTGGGACAGCCAATCATGGCTGTCCTCCTCCACCTGGCAGGCTTAATCGCAATGGCTCCGCGTATGGAAGTATTGGGAGCTGGGACCTTCGAAGCGAGCACCCAAACAAAGGCCGCGATTGTGCGGTTGGGGTGAGGGCGATATGATTGGCCAAGAGGATAGTAATGACGACTGATCGAATTGAGATCAACCCAGCGATCATGATGGGGAAGCCCGTCATTCGGGGGACGCGAATCACAGTGGAGCTAATCCTGCGCAAACTCGCAGAGGGCGCGAGCGAGGGTGAACTGGTGGAAGACTACCCGCACCTCACCACAGAGGCCATCCGAGCGGCAGTGGCCTATGGCGCCGCCAGCGTAGCCCACGAAGAAGTGGTATTGCTTCCCGACACGCCGATTCCTGGCAAATCCTGAAACATGAACTTCCTGGCCGACGAAAGCTGTGCTGGGCCTGTCATTCGGGCGCTGCGCGAAGCTGGCCATGATGTGGTTGCGATTTCTGAAGTCGCCGCGGGCGCAGCAGACGACGAGGTCCTGAAGCGCGCTCTGAATGAGAAGCGCGTACTCATCACCGAGGATCGAGACTTTGGCGAATTGGTGTATGCGCGCGGTCGGTCGTCGACCGGCGTGATTCTGGTCAGGTTTCCTAGTAGCGCACGTCGCTCTAAGCCATCCACCGTGGTCGAGGCCGTGGCGAAGCTGGGCGCGCGGCTATACGATTCGTTTACGGTGATAGAACCCGGAAGAGTCCGCGTCAGCGGTCGACCCTGAGCCTCTGGGAGCGGGATTTCGTGACGAAGCTTAGATTAAACGTCATGAACAGTGAACGCGAAACCACCGAAAGCTCCCGCGTCGAGTCGTCTGACAACCAGACGGACACATATTACTACCGCGCCAGATACTACGACTCCTTGACAGGTAGGTTCACCTCTGAGGACCCCGTCGGGTTCGACCTAGGTGGGATGAACTTCTATGCCTATGTGGAAAACAATCCCACGGCACTTGTTGATCCGTTGGGGCTCGTTTTCTGCGTCTACAAAGTAAGCCATCACTATCTCGTCTGTATCTCTGACGACGGGAAGAACTGGTTCGACACAATCCACATACGTTCCGGTTATGGGCCCGATTGCGTAAACAACAAGGCCTGCGAGGCGAAGCCAGGTGGACCGATTCCTGGAGGCGACTGGACCTTTGGTCGGATCGGCGATACGCCACCTCACAAAGGCCCACAGCGAATTCCAATCTGGCCGAAGTCGGGCACAAACGACTATGGTCGGAGTCCTGGCTTCCAGGCTCATCTCGGCGTGAACATAAAGAGCTCGAATGGATGTCTAGCCATCAACCCTCCCGACTACCAGCGTTTTCTCAATTTCTTTGGTGGCGATAACGGTGGCAGTTTGTCGGTAAGACCATAGCTGGCTTGAAAGAGTCCTGGAGATGCGCGACGCGAATTGCTATGTGAGATTACTGATGCTATGTGCACGAAGGAGCTTCTGGTTAACTCTTCTGGTATGTTTTGCTCATCCCTCGCTCGCGAAAGCACAAAGTGAAGGCACGATAGAAAGCGTCTTGCCGAAAAGCAGCGCGGACTTGATTATTCCCATCCTCGACTTGAGATACAAATCATTGCAGGAGTGTGGGCGGGTGGCAGCGCCTTAACTCTGGGGTGCACTTCCTTTTGGATGGTGGAATATCCTTAACTTCTCACTACGATTTTGACTTGGTCTCTTTCCGTGGGTGCCGCATCCCTGCGGTTTTCAGGGTGCGGGTTTTGACTTTTCTTGCTCCTAAATTCCCTTCCTCTATCCTCAACATCGGTCCCCAATCTCCGCAAGTCCCCGCCGTTCAACCCCCGCAAACCACCATTCAACCCCCAATTTCGACGATTCCCTGTAAACCACTTAACATCCTCGCCAATCTCATGCTAAAATCCTTCATGTTTGCCTCGCAGCCGACCTACGCATCGAACCGTCCCCGGCGCTCACACTTCGCCTTTGCTCCCGTAACCCCTTTCGTTGCCACTCTTACAGTCAGTTCGCAACTTACTGAAAATCCAGCCACTTTAAGTCCTGTGTTTGCCACTCTTACGCGCCACGTCAAGCCTAGCCCCTTTGTTTGCCACTCTTACAAAAAACACCCGGGGGTGGGGGTACCCCGTCAAATCTTCCCTCTCTCCCACTCTTCAACCTTCTCCGTGGATTCTGCGGTCTCCGTGCCCGGCGTTTACCCGGACCGGGTCGGGGCGTTAAATTCTCCTCCCCCGTTTTGTATCGCTTCCACCATCGCTAACTCCTTTACAATCCGCACTTACGCAAAACACACGCGTAACCCCTTTAGAATCCGCACTTCCAAAACACGGCACTTAAAGCCCTTTAGAATGAACAGTGGCTCTGTTGACATCCTCGGCACAGTCTCGGTTTTGCGGGGTCGACAAGGGGGCGGCGTGCGTGTTTTCTGATCGAGCAGGAGGGACGATGGCCGAAGTGGGACTCCTGCCTTTTGCTCGCGTGGCCTTGCAGGTGGCCACCCGGGTCTTGCCGCCCTACCGCAGTCGCTTCAGCAAACATCAGTTCACTCAGCCGCAGCTGCTGGCGGTGCTGTGTCTGATGCGCTACGAAGACTGGACCTTTCGCGAAGCCGAAGTGCGATTACGCGAGCATGGCGAGTTGCGCGCAACGCTGCAGTTGGAAAGCGTGCCCGATTACACCACCTTGTACCGTTTTCTGAAGCGGCTGGACGACGACACCATCGACCGCGGACTGGAAGAAACCGTGCGCCAGTTGCGCCGCGGCCGACGCTCGGCACGGGTGACGGCTGGCGTGGACGGCACGGGGCTGTCGCAGAACGCCGTCAGCACGTTCTTCCTCCGCCGCATCGAACAACAAGCACACGGGAGGGCGCCCCATCGTCGCTGGTTGAAGTGGCTGGTCGTTGCGGATTTGCAGCAACAGATTTTGCTGGCGCAGCGGGCCCATCCCGGACCGCGTTGCGACGCCCCGGCGCTGCCCGGGTTGCTGAATGTGGCCGGAGCACGTGCGCCCCTCGGCTTGGTGCTGGCCGATGCGGAGTTCGATTCCGAAGCCAACCATCAACACATTCGCCAGCGCCTGGGCGCGCGTAGCATTATCCCGGCGAACCTTCGCCGCGGTCTCCCCCGAGGAGCGATCCGTAGCCAAATGCACCGGGCTTTTCCACGGAAACAGTATGGGCCACGCGCGAAGAACGAGACCATCTTCTCGGTGGTCAAACGGAAACTCTCCTCGCGCGCCCCGGGGCGCTTGTTAACATCGCAAATTCGCCAAGCCTTGCTACTCGGGCTCGCTTACAACCTCTATCGCTTGAGGCACCGCAGCCGTTCCCAAGGATGTCAACAGAGCCATGAACAGTTACAAAAAAACCTCGGAGGGGAGGGCCCCCTTTTGTTAACCAGACGCACAGCGATGGGCGTCTGTCCCGAGGAGCATCGCGACGAGAGACCTCTCATCGTTTTTCGTCGTTACCTCTTTACGTCTTTACATCATTTCCACCTCTCACCCAAAGGAGCCACCATCGCCCATAGCACCAACCACAACCCGTAAACACTGAGATTCCAGCAACTTGGCCAGCGCCCGCGCCTTGCGTCTTTTTGCCACGCACCCCCGTATACCCTGTAGAATGAGCGCGACAATTACAACTCTGACCTCGGCACCACTCAGGTCGGTTCTTCTCTTTTCCACCCAGATGGCCGACGACAACAAGGCCCTCGCCCAGGGGCTCAAGCGCCGCGACCCCGATCTCCTCGATCAGCTGATCGAGCAGTATCAATTCCGGCTCTTCCGCTATTTGCTCTATCTCACCTCGAGCCGCGAGCGCGCTGAAGATTTTTTTCAGGAAACGTGGATTCGCGTCCTCGAACGCGGCCACCAGTACGACGGCAGCTACAAATTCGAGGCCTGGCTTTTCCGCATCGCGCGCAATCTGGTGATCGACTGGCAGCGCCAGAAAAAAATGCAGAGCCTCGACGCGCTTGCTCGACCCTGAAGAAGGCGCGCCGAAGGAATTCGCAGCGGAGAATCAACCTTCGCCGCTCCACATGGTCTTGAGCGCCGAAGAAAAATCCGGCGTGCACGCCTCGCTCGATAGAATTCCCACGGTCTATCGCGAAGTCCTTGTTCTCCGTTTTCAAGAAGAGCTTGGGCTCGAAGAAATTGCCGGCGTTCTCGCCGCGCCGCTTTCCACCGTGAAGTCGCGCCTCTATCGCGGACTAGAAGCTCTGCGCGGAGCGATGCAAGGAAGTGCGGCATGACCGAAAATCTCCACGCTCGCGCGGAAAAGCTGATCGCGCAAGAGCGCATCGAAGGAATTTCGCAGACCGAGCGCGACTGGCTCGCCACGCATCTGCGCGAATGCGCAACGTGCAGCCAGGTCGCGCAGCAAACGATCAACGCACTTCGCGCACTGCGGGCCTTGCCGGTTCCGCTTCCGCGCGGCCTTGCTGAACGCACCAAATTCCGCGTGCAACTTCGCGCACAGGAAATGCGAGAGCGCGAACCCAAGCGCCGCCTGCTCTGGATTATGTGCGCCATGTCCTGGGCCCTCGGCATCGCCACCGCGCCGTACGTCTGGCAAGCCTTCGAGTGGGCGGGAGAGCGCATTGGCGTGCCGAGGCTGGTTTGGGAAATGGGATTCGGTTTGTGGTGGACGATTCCCGCGCTGGTGGCCGCCGCGGTTGTGGTTATCGAAAATCTTCGCCAGTCAAATGAACGCGATTGGTCCGGCCGCTGAAGTGAGCAACAAGAATTCGAGAGAGGAATGAAATGTCAGACTATCAGCAAAAAGTAAGCGGTACTTTCAGCGAGCGCATGCGACTCAACAAGCTTCGCCGCAAAAAGGAAAACCTGCACTTCTGGGAAGAGTTCCGCATCATCCCAAACGGCGTGATCTGGACCGTGGTTGTTTTGTTTCTGATTGCGCAGGCGATCGCTTTTCTCGTGAACCGGTGGAACGCCACTCACTATGACGCTATTTTTCCGTATGAGCTGCGGGACACTCCCGCGCTCGCGTATCTGGCGATGGCCGGAATCATTACCGGTGCTTCGCTCTTTGTAGCGACCATCATCTTCTGGGTTGCTTACGTGAATCGCGACGCCAAACGCCGCGGAATGAACGCCGCCGTGTGGACGTTGCTGGTGATCGTGCTGCTTCCCGCGTGGACCTTCGTCGGCTTCCTGATCTATTTCCTGATGCGCGAGCCGCTGCCTTATCCTTGCCCGCAATGCGGAAAATCCGTCGGCGCCCGCTTCAATTTCTGCCCCAACTGCAAATGCAACTTGCATCCCAGCTGCCCCAACTGCAAACACGAAGTCGTCGAAACCGACAAATTCTGCCCCTACTGCGCGCAAGATCTTTCACAATCAGGAGGGTTGGCGGCCCTATCGACCGACGTCAATCCCGAGCCGCAAGCGCGATAACCTGATATGCCGGGTCAACTTTGCACCCTTCTGGTTCTGAGGCGTATGATCCGCGAGACATGGCCAAGATCGACCCCAATAAAGAGTCGCAGCGGCTCGCGGCCCTCTATGCCGGAATGGAAGACACCGAACTTGCCAAAATCATCGAAGACGCATCTTCGTTGACTGAGATAGCACGGGAAGTTCTGCGCAGCGAGATGGCCCGTCGCGGCATGGAGCCACTTCCGGAGGCCACAACCGAGGAAGACAAAATCGTAGGGGAACCTATCTCTCCTCCGCCCGTGATGCTCCGCCGGTTCAGGGATCTGCCGGAAGCCTCCATCGCGAAAAGTATTCTGGACTCCGCCGGAATTGAGAGTTATCTCGCGGATGACAATTTAGTTCGGATGGACTGGTTTTACTCGAATTTGATCGGGGGTATCAAACTTTTCGTCAAACAACAAGATGTGGAAGAAGCAAACAATCTGCTGAATCAGGGTGTTCCAGAGAAGTTTGAGGTCGACACGCCAGGAGAATACGAGCAGCCTCGCTGCCCGAAGTGCCAGTCGTTTGACGTTTCCTTCGATGGATTGGACAAGCCTGCAAGCTACGCCGGCATGTTCATAAACTTACCCATTCCGTTCACCAACACAGGCTGGAAGTGCCACGCCTGCGGCCACAGTTGGAAAGAGGAGGGCGTTCCGCCGCCCGAGCAGCCAAGCTAATGAAGGTAGGTTGAGTTGCCCCTCATTGACGTGTTCCTGAAATGCGGTGGTCGGAGCTGCGAAGATGAAGATGGAAGCCGCTCTAATATCGTTCGACGGCGAGGGCGACGGCGTTGCCGCCGCCGAGGCAGAGGGCGGCGATGCCGCGCTTCAGGTTGCGGCGCTGCAATTCGTAGAGAAGAGTGACCAGAATACGCGCTCCGCTGGCGCCGATGGGATGGCCGAGGGCGACCGCGCCGCCGTTCACGTTTACTTTTTCGGGATTGAGCCGCAGTTGGCGCGCTACGGCGATGGCCGCAACCGCGAAGGCTTCGTTTAGTTCGACGAGGTCGACGTCCTTGTCGCGGTCCCAGCCGGTCTTCGTGAGCAGTTTTTCCACCGCATCGACCGGGGCCATCATCACCCACTTGGGCTCGACGCCGCTGACGGCTTGCGCGACGATGCGGGCGATGGGTTGCTTGCCAAGACGGGAGGCGTTGCGTTCGCTGGTGACAATCAGCGCGGCGGCTCCATCATTCGTGCCGGGAGCATTTCCCGCGGTGACCGTGCCATCTTTTTTGAACGCCGGCTTCAGTTTTGCCAGCGCTTCCATGGAAGTATCTTCGCGCGGGGATTCGTCGTACTTGATGACAACGGGATCGCCTTTTTTCTGCGGGACTTCGATCGGCAGAATCTGCGCTTCAAAAAAACAAGACTTGCGGGCGCGAACGGCTTTCTGATGGCTCTCGACGGAAAATCGGTCTTGCTCTTCGCGCGTGATGCCGTACTTCTCGGCAACCAATTCGCCGGTCATGCCCATGTGAAAATTTTCGTACGCGTCCCATAAGCCGTCGTGAATCATGGAGTCGACGAGCTTGCCGTCACCCAACCGGTATCCTGTACGCGCCTGCGGCAGCAGGTATGGACAGTTGGACATCGATTCCATGCCGCCGGCGACGAGCAGTTCCGACTCGCCGAGCTGCACGGCCTGCGCGGCCAGTCCGACGGCTTTCAAACCGGAGCCGCATACTTTGTTGATGGTCATGGCTGCCACGCGAGGAGCGCAACCTCCCTTCAGCGCCGCTTGACGCGCGGGATTCTGGCCGAGTCCGGCTTGGACGACGTTGCCGAGGATTGCTTCGTCAACTTCGTGGGCGTCAATGCCTGCGCGGCGGATGGCTTCGGCAACGATTTTGCCGCCGAGCTCGACGGCAGAGAAGCCGGCGAAGCCGCCTTGAAATTTTCCGATTGGCGTGCGAACAGCGGAGAGAATGACGGGCGTATCCATGTGCGTGGTAATCCTCCGGAGGAGCTTCGTTCCTTAGTATAGCGCGTTGCCGCGGGAGGCGCTGCGGAGCGGAGGACGAAAAACGAAATGCGAAATTCGAAACTGGAGGAGTTGAAACTTGGGAGGCCGCGAAAAATGCGAAAGGCGGATTTGGGTCCGCCTTTCGGTTTGCTGCTCGCTCTCAGTTACGCGGTTTGAGTTTACGTTCGTTGCGCAGTTTTAGTTTGCGGCGGCGGCGGCGTCGGGCATGCCTTCGTCGGCGCTGGGGCCGTATAGGCCGGGAACGGGAATGCCGAGGAGGCGGTAATACACGGTGAGCTGGGCGCGGTGATGAATCATGTGATTCATGCACATGCCGCGAATACAGGCGATCTTTGGCAACGTGAAGATTTCCTTGCCGCCGGCGAGAAGCTTCCACCCTTTCATCATGTCGGCGTCGCTGACGCCAGCGAGAGCGGTGCGCGCTTCGGCGCTTTCTTTGTCAAAAGCCGCGAGTAGCTCGGCGCGATTGGTGATTTTCGGCGGCTCGTAGCCTGGACCGTCGACCGGGGCATAATCCAGTTCGTTGGTATTGATGGTCATGGTGATCCAGCCCGGGACGGTGCCGATGTGGGCGGCGAGCCAGCCTACGGTTCCCGATTTTTCGTGCGGCTTCCAGCCCCACTTATCGTCGGGAGCGCGCTCGAGAACTTTACGGGTGTTCTTCATCTCTTCGTCGAATTCGGGGAGCATGGATTGTCCAATAGTCATGTCGGCCTCCAGTGAAAGGTGTTCCACTCAGCGGCGGGAATCATAGGCGAATGAAAAGCGAAATGTCAAGCTTTATTTTTTCGCTGCTCCCAGCTTCGGAGTCCTGCACGCGTTATCCGATGCATTCCACGAATTCGAGCGAAAGGCCGTTGACAACGGCTTCCTCGGGTACAAAATATCCGCATGCCTCACCAACTCAGCACTTCGTATTTGCAGGATTCGATCGGACTGTTCCGCTATTACAAGAAGCTGGCGGATCGCGCGATGGCGCAATGCCCAGATGAAGCTCTGTTCGTCACGCTGGACCCGGAATCCAATTCCATCGCGATCATCGTGAAACATCTTGCGGGGAATATGCGGTCGCGGTGGCAAGATTTTCTGACGACAGACGGCGAAAAAGCGAATCGTAACCGCGACACGGAATTTGAAACACCGCCGGCCACGCGCGAGGAGTTAATGCAGATGTGGGAGCGCGGCTGGAAATATGTGTTCGATGCGCTCGAACCACTGACGGAGGCGGACCTGACAAGGACGGTAACGATTCGCACGGAAGCGCACTCCGTGATGCAGGCCATCAACCGGCAAGTGGCTCATTACGCGCATCACGTCGGGCAAATCTTGTTTCTGGCCAAGCATCTGACATTCACGACAACCGGAAAGTGGGAATCGCTGAGCGTTCCTCGGGGCAAATCGGCCGACATGAATGCCAAGGTGGCCGCGGGAAAATTCTCGCAGCAAGAAACGCTCTTCTCATCAAAAAAAGCTTGAGACAAATTAAGAAGCACAACCACATTCGGAAGGAACGTTCCATGACTGATTCTCAGATAAACGATCTTATATTTGAGGTTACGGAAGAAGGAGACGGCGGCTTCGTAGCGAAATGTTTGACGGAAAGCATTGTCACGCAAGCCGATTCCTGGGAGGAGTTGCGAGAGAATGCAAAAGACGCCGTCCGGGGATACTTTTTTGATTCGGCGCTCCCTCGTCACATTCATCTTCGGTTTCGTCGAGATGAAGTTATCAGGCTAGGTTGATCCGCGAGAAGACTCGCGGGAACCGCGCCTGGCGCTTTCCCTTTTCTAGATTTTGTCCTTGTTTCCACTCTGCGCAAATTTCCGCTAACCTGCTTAGGACATGGCTACGCTGTTTGATCTGAATCCGCCGACTGCTGATACGGGGCTGAAGCTCAACGAGGCGCAGAAGCGCGCGATTACGCACGGCGAAGGGCCGCTGCTAGTGATTGCGGGGGCGGGGACGGGAAAGACGCGGGTCATCACGGAGCGAATCCGGCATCTACTGCAAACGGACGATTCGCTTTCCGGCGAAAATATTCTTGGATTGACGTTCACGAACAAAGCAGCCGGAGAGATGAAGGCGCGGGTGGTGCGCGCGGCGGGCGAGCGCGGGAAAAATGTGAGGCTCGAAACGTTTCACGTTTTCTGCGAAAGCTTGCTGAAGGAAGCGGCGCCGGAACGGCTGATAATCGACAAGGTCGATCACTGGATTCTGCTGAGGCGGAATCTGGAGCGGCTAAAACTCGACAAGTACAGGCGGCTGGCGGAGCCGGGGCAGTTTCTAAACGACTTCGTGGAATTTTTCTCGCGGTGCCAGGATGAGCTGGTTTCCTCCGAGGATTACAAGCGATATGCCGATGGACTGGGGGCGCAACTGGAGGAAGAGCGAGAGGCGCTCGACGAGGATACGTTCAAGGAACGCGCCGAAGAAGTGGCGCTGCAGCAGGAGATCGCGCGGGCTTACCGGGCGAGCGAAGATTTGTTGCGAGAGAAGAAACGCGTTTCGTTCGGCTCGCTGATTACGGGAGCGGTCGAACTGCTGGAAACGAATGACGAGGTCCGGCGCACGCAACAGGAAAAATTCCGCTACATCCTTGTGGACGAATTTCAGGATACGAACATCGCGCAGCTTCGTCTGCTCGAACTGCTGGCCGGCGACCGAAAGAACATCGTGGCGGTGGGAGACAACGATCAGGCGATTTACCGGTTCCGGGGCGCTTCGTTTGGCAGCTTCAAACTTTTTCTGGAACGGTTTGCGGGCTGGAGCGAAGGCGAGGATTCGACGCAATTCCGCGTTTCGCTGGTGGAGAATTACCGCTCGACGCCGAACATTCTTCGCGTAGCCACGCAAGTGATCGCGCAAAACACAGTGAGCGCCGACTTTCCGAAAAAAGTACTGAGCGCCAGCAAGGAAGAAGGCGAAAAGATTCGCATCGTCGAAATAGAGAAGGAGGAAGACGAAGCACGATGGATCGCGAGCGAGATGCAACGCCTTCATGCCGCAGGACGCAAGTGGCGAGAGTTTGCCGTACTCTACCGGCAGCATGCGCACCGCGACGAGCTGGTCGAAGCGCTCTCGCTGCACAAAATCCCTTTTGTGATCAGCAACCTCTCGATTCTGGATCATCCGCTGGTGAAGGATGTGATCGCTTATTTGCGGTTGATTGCCAGTCCCTTTGACAACATCTCCTGCGCGCGCGTGATGGCCGCGCCGGCCTGGGGACTGGAACCCGTGGACCTGGTGCGGCTGGCGGAACGCGCCAGAAAGGGAAAAAAGGCGCTCTACGACATGCTGCAAGGTTCGCAGAGCCAACTGGCTTTCGATTCGTCGCCGGCTGCGCTGGGGCAACTGGTTGAATTTCTTTCCGAGCAGCGCAAGCTGATGCGCCGCCGCAGCGCGCGGCAGATTCTTGGGGGCCTGGTGGAATGGCTGGAGGTAGCGCAACGCGCCAGCCGACAAGACCGCAAATACGTCACGCGCCTCCTAGAGTTTGCCAAAGAGTGGGAGCGGAGGAGCGATACGGAAAGCCTCGCCGAATTCGTCGAGTATCTTGATTATTATGCTCAGGCCGGTGGGGTGATCAGCCTGGAAGAAGATGTTCCGGGGGATGCCGTGCAACTGATGACGGTGCATGGGGCGAAGGGCCTGGAATTCCCGCAAGTATTCCTGCTGCGCATCAACAACAAGACATTTCCGACTTCGGAACGACGCCGGGTCTTCGAATTTCCGGCCGTGCTCATGAAAGAAGGTGAGCCGGCTGAGCAATTTCACATCCAGGAGGAACGGCGGCTGTTCTATGTGGCACTAACACGCGCGGAAAACCGGCTGACGCTGACGACGCTCACGGAGAAGAGGGGAAAAGTACCGGTATTCATCGAGGATATCCTGCTCGATCCTGCGATCAAGCGGCGCGATATCCGGCAGCTCAACCCAAAGCTGCCTGCTCCCCAACCTATCGCGAAACAAGATTCGCTATTCAACACCGAGCTTGAACTTTTTCCTGTTTCGGCCGGTCCGCCGAGAATTTTTTCGCGTATCGCGGACTGGGCGATGGAGTTCCATCCTCCGACGCCGGAACCGCTGACGTTGAGCCCATCGGCGGTGAGCGGCTACCGCAGTTGCCCGCAGCAATTTCTCTTCAGCCGATCGTGGAGCTTGAAAGAGGGCCCCAAAGCCGCGCTGAGCTTCGGCAGCGTGATGCACACGACGATCAAACGCTTCATGGACCAGCTACGCAAAGGCGTGAAGCTGCCGTTTGAAGAAGTGGCGCGGATTTTCGAGACAGAGTGGACGTCGGCGGGTTTTGAAGACGACTACCAGGAAAAAGCGTACAAGCAGGACGGGCTGGAACAATTGCGGGCTTTCCACGCGGCGACGCTGGCGGCTCCGCCGGAAGTGCTCGAGCAAGAAAAAGCCTTCGAGCTCCCGCTGGAGAACAACGTCACCATTATCGGGAGGATGGACCAGGTGAATTCGCTGGGGGGCAAGGATGTTGAAATCATCGACTACAAAACCGGGAAGCCAAAGAAGGAAGTGGAGGCCAAGAAAGACTTGCAGCTGAGCCTCTACGCACTAGCGGCGAAAGAAATATTCGAATGGAATCCGGTGCGGCTGGTGTTCCACTACCTGCAGAACAACCAGAACCAAGTCACGACACGCGACACGAAACAGTTGGACGAAGCGCAAAAGATTGTTCTGGAAGCCGCTGCCGACATTCGTGCGGGGCAATTCCCTGCGAAGCCGGGATTTATTTGCCGCAGCTGCGCGTACAAGCCGATTTGCCCGGCACACGAAGAGGCGCTGAGCGTAAAGCCGAATTAACGCCACGCGAGCTCAATTCAAAGTAAAGTAGGGCATCTCCCGAATTCCCGCCGGAAGGTGCCGACATGAACCGCAAGCTTATCTACCTTTTCCTGTGCGTACTGGGGTTCGCGCTTCCTTATTCGCAATTTCTGCCGTGGGCGATGGAGCATGGCCTCAACATGCGCCTTTTCGTCCAACAACTTTTCGCCAACCGCATCGGGGGATTTTTCGGGCTGGATGTTCTGGTTTCGGCGGTGGCGTTGATTGGTTTTGTGCGGGTGGAAAGCGTGCGGCTGAAGATGCACACGATGTGGCTACCGATTATTTCGGTATTGCTGGTGGGTGTATCGCTCGGACTGCCGCTTTTTCTCTATTTGCGCGAGAGGGAGTTGGATCGACGAGCTTCGGCAATGCTGTAAATTGTAATCGCAACCGTGGCACGTGGGGGCTATGGGTGTATAGTCCTTCGCATTCTCTGGCGGGCAGTGAATAGTGAGCAGTGAATAGTGAGTAGAACTTCGCCGGTATTGGAAACTGGAGATCATTGATGCGGATTTTCGAAATTTTAGCGTTCGCGGCATTGGCGCCAGTGCTCCTGAGTTTTTTCGTTCCGCGCAACCGGCGGCCTGGGTGGCTGGGATTTTTTGCGTGGATTGCGCTGCTGCTGACTATCGTGCATTTGGTCTTTGAAAAGTATCGCTGGCAAATGACGCCCGCGTACGTCCTGGCGGTGGTCGTGTGCCTGCTGGCGATGCGAAAGGCGCCGACGGAAGCGGCGAAATCCGCGTGGTGGCGCACAGTGGGGCGCGCAGTGTGTGCGCTTCTAGGACTGGTGCTTTACGCGACCGGCATTTTTCTGGCGACGGGGCTTCCTATTTTTCAAGATCCTGCGACGACGGGACCGTACTCGGTGGGAACAACGCGCTTCTACTTTGTCGACTCGTCGCGACAAGATCCATTTGCGCCCAATCCACACGCGCCGCGCGAACTGCTTGCGGCAGTGTGGTACCCGGCGGATGTGGCCCCAAACGCAAAACCTGAACCCTTCTGGCCGGAAGACTCCGCGGCAGGCCCGGCAATCTCGCAACTTCTGCACACGCCAGCTTCCTTCTTCTCCCATGTTCGGCTGGTGAAATCGCATTCCTATCTCGACGCGCCATTGGCAAAGGCGGAGGCGCAGTACCCGGTTCTGATTTTCTCGCATGGGTATGGCGGAACGATCTGGCAGAACACGCCGCAGATGGAAGAGTTGGCGAGCCACGGTTTTGTGGTACTCAGCCTGGGGCACACGTATGAGAGCGGCGCTGTACCATTTCCCGGGGGCCGAGTGGTTCCCATGAGCGCGGAACGCGTGGCGACGTTGACGAAAGCGGCGGGCGGGCCGGAGATGGCGACGCTTTTCAAGCAGATGCAAAAAGCGAATGATCCCGTGGAAATAAAACGGATCTCGATGCGGATTCTAGCTCTGTCGGCGCCGATGAGTGAAAGTCTGACGCTGTGGGTTGGAGACACGCGCTACTTGATGGACGAGATTGAGAAAATAAACGCAGGCGCGGACACGGGCATTGCCGGCCCGGCGAAACGATTTGCCGGGCACCTCGACGCTGCGCGGATGGGCGTTCTGGGAATGTCCTTCGGCGGGGCCACGGCGGGAGAGATCTGCTTGTCCGACGCGCGGTGCAAGGCTGGACTAAACCTGGATGGAGGGCAGTTCGGCGACATGGTGGATCATCCACTTTCGACCCCGTTTCTGTATTTCACAAGCGAAGGCAACAAAATGAACGATCCCATCTACGAGAACTCGCGGGGGGATCTTTATAAAGTTCGCGTGCTTCGTTCGACGCACTTGAACTTCACCGATTTATCGCTGGCGCTGCCTGGGTTTAAGTGGATCTCGATACAAGGGATGTCGATACTCGGGCGTGTAAACGCGAATGAGATGGAGCATACGATGAACGCGTACACGCTGGCGTTCTTTCAAAGGTATTTGCAGGGAAAGGCAGAGCCTTTGCTGGATGGCCCGCCGCCCGCCGGAGAATTTCCTGACGTGGAATTCACGGCACGGAAGGCGCCGGGCGCCGCACCACCAGCGCAAGCTTTCATTCCCAAGTAAGCCCGCCGAAAATTTTGTTTATTGAGCTATGGCGCCGGAGTAGTAGCGGTTGCGCGTGAGGATGGTCAGGCCTTCACGTTTCACACGCACTTCGACGTCGTGATATTCCTTGACGCGGCTGGTGTCGCGAGGAATGTAAGCGAGAGTGTACTCGTTGCGCGCTTCTTCCGTGACGCGAGAGTAGAGATCCTGGAGCGATTCTTTTTTGGCGGCGTAGAAGACATCGCCGCCGGTAGCGTGGGCATATTCGGAGAGGCGCTCAAAGCGGCGGTCGTAAAAGGCGCTGCCGACGCCAACGGAGAATACGGAAATGCTGTGAGCGAGGACTTCCTTGACAGTGTTGTCGAAGGAATTGGTGTTGTACTTTTTACCGCCGTTGACGCCGTCGCTCACAATGAAAATGATCTTGCGGCGGTTGCGGGGGCGGGTCTTCAAAAGCTCAGCGGCGGCAAAGACGGCGTCGTCCAGAGCCTTCGTGGGCTGGGCCAGAATGGTGCGGGTAGATTCGGGGACGGGGGGGGAACCGTCGGGAGCACGACCGTTGATGGTTGGGCCGTTGAAGGGGCCGCCGGGTGCCATGGCGGATGTGTGGCTGTCGAGCTTGGTGCGACGTAACTCGGTAAGCAGGGCGTCCTGATTACTGGTAAAGCCCTTCCCGGGGTGAAAGAACTGGTCGAAGCGGCAGACGAAGGCTTCATCGAGATCGCTCATACCTCCGACGATGGCGTCGAGGCTGTCTTCGACTTCCTTGGCGTCACTCTTTTTCAGATCGTTGTCGACCAAAACGATCATCGAGAGGGGAAACGCTTCGGCAGTGAACACTTCGACTCTTTGTTCGACGTTGTCTTCAAAAATACGAAACTCGTCTTTGCCCAGATCAGGCACAAGCCGGCCAGAGCCGTCCTTCACTGTGACCGGGAGCACGACGAGGTTGGTATTTACCGTAATTTTGGCGCGGGCTTCACTCAGCCGTTGCACATCGGGGGGCGGTGGTCCCTGCGGGGCCGGAGCCGCTTGCTGAGGGGTGCGGGCCGCAAGCCCCAGCCACAAAGCGGGCGCGGCAAAAAACAGAACACAGGTTATTCCCGTGATTTTTCGTAGACTTTTCATAGTCCTAAGGCCAGACTTCCTCTCAAAGCTGGTGCCAGGCTGGCCGCCGCGATTGAGGGCGACGCATCCATCGCACCGCTTGCAAGCATCATACGAGGCGAAGAACCCCAGCGGAGCTTTCCAGCCGGGCATCTCTCGTCAAGGAAAGTATACATGCCTTCTCTCAAGAAACTCGCAGCGCTGTGCGTGACGCCGGTTCTCGCGGCGGCCATGGCTTTGCCGGCCCTGCCGCAAGAGCCGGTGGCGCAAGGGCCAACGATCAAAACGAGCGTGAATTTGGTCAACCTGTTTGTGACCGTGCGCGACAAAAGCAAACGAATCGTTACGGACCTGAAGCAAGACGACTTTAAGGTGGCCGAAGATAATCAGGACCAGAAGATCGCCTTCTTCTCCAAAGAAGTGACGCTGCCTATCACGATAGGGTTGCTCATGGATACGTCCGGCAGCGAACAATACATGCTGGGTGCGATTCAACAAGGGGCCAGCAGCTTCTTGAACCGGGTGATGCGCAAAGGCGACGAAGCGATGATCATGACGTTTGATTTGGACGTGGACCTGCTGTCTGATTTCACCGATGACCGTTCGCAGCTGAACCGCGCCATAAACAAAGCACAAATAAATACTGGTGGCGGAGGCGGGATTGTGACGCCGGGAACAATTCCGCAATCGGGAGCGAAAGGCACGAATTTTTACGACGCCGTTTATCTCGCTTGCAACGAAAAGCTTTCCACCGAGGCTGGGCGCAAAGCGATCGTGGTGCTGACGGACGCTGAAGATAATGGGAGCAAGGTACGGGTCGAAGAGGCCATCGAAGCGGCACAGCGCACGGATACGGTGGTGCACATTTTGCTGGTGTACGACCCGCACTATGGCGCGAACGCGAGCGTCGCGAAGAAGATTACGGATGAGACCGGCGGGCGGATGATTGTGGTGAACAACGAGAAGCACCTGCAGGAAGCGTTCGACCAGATTTCGGAGGAGCTGCGGAGCCAGTACACGGTGGGCTACTACCCAACGAATTCGGCGCGCGATGGAAAATTCCGCAAAATCAAAATCGACGTGGCGAACAAGGACTTAAAGGTATTGGCGCGCAAAGGATATTACGCGCCAAAGAGCTGAAGCGCCGTCTCTGCCTGAAAAGTCTGGGAACGAGAGCGTTAGGCTCTATCACTTATCACCAGCGAAATATAACGTTCGGAACGGATTGACCGAAAATCCGCGAGCGACTAACATCCCTCATGCACCGCAAACATGATTAACGAGATTGTCGCCCACTACAGGATTATCCGAAAACTCGGCTCCGGCGGCATGGGTGTCGTCTACGAGGCGGAGGACACCAAGCTGGCGCGCCGAGTGGCGCTGAAATTCATTCCGGAAGCGAACGAGCGCGACTCACAGACCCTAGAGCGATTTCTGAGGGAAGCTCGCGCGGCTTCGGCGCTCAACCACTCCGCAATCTGCACGATCCATGCGATCGAAGAGCACGACGGACGCACCTTCATCGCCATGGAACTGCTGGTTGGAAACTCTCTCGACAAGGTTATGGCAGGCGGCCCGCTGCCGATCAATCGGACCGTGGAAATTGGTATTCAACTGGCCGATGCGCTCGATGCCGCGCACAAAAAAGGAATCGTCCATCGCGACATCAAGCCGGCCAATATTTTTGTGACGGAATCCGGCGCCGTCAAAATTCTCGATTTTGGACTTGCGAAGATCCTTCCGCGCATCTCCGAAGATGGCGAAGACCACACGCTGGACTCGCCCAATAACGCTTTGCTGACGAGCCCCGGTATGGCCGTGGGCACAATCCAGTACATGTCTCCGGAGCAGGCTCGTGGAGAAGAGATTGATGCGCGAAGCGACCTTTTCTCGCTGGGAGCGGTGCTGTATCAGATGCTGACGGGGAAGCAGGCCTTCCCCGGAGCGACAAGCGCGGTGGTTTTTGACAATATCCTGCGAAATGCGCCCGTCGCCACGGTCAACTTCAATCCCGAAGTTCCGCCAGAGCTGGAGCGCATTCTGAATAAGGCTCTGGAAAAAGATCGAGATATGCGTTACCAGGTGGCCGCGGAATTTCGTGCTGATCTCAAACGACTGCAACGCGAGATCGATTCGGGCAGCAGGCCGGCGAGCACACAAAAGCCGGCCGCGCGTGATTCGGCGATCTCAGGGGGCCCTTCGTCAAAGACGCAGGTGACGCCTTCGGGCAGTTCGGCCATTGTTCAGGCGGCGAAGAAACATAAGCTTGGGACGGGCCTCACGATTTTCGGCATTCTCGTCGTGGTGGCCGCAGCGGCATATGGCATTTACTCGATCGTTCTCCGCAATCGTCACGTGCCATTCGAGACGTTCACCATCGAAAATCTTACCAACAACGGCCATACAGCCCACGCGGCAATCTCGCCGGACGGCAAATATCTTCTGAACGTCCACGACGAAAACGGACTGCAGTCCCTGTGGCTGCGCCACATCCCCACTGCAAGTAATACCCAAGTTCTCGCGCCTGCAGCAACGCGCTACTTTGGCCTCGCCTTTTCGCCAGACGGCAACTACATCTTTTGCGTGCGTCGAGATGAGGAAGAACACACGCTTTCATCGCTGTACTCCGCGCCCGTTCTAGGTGGCACGCCTCATCTGGTGCTGAAAGACGTGGACAGTCCGATCACTTTCTCTCCCGATGGAAAGCGTTTCGCATACCTTCGCCAGGACCACGACTCGCCAAGCTTCGATTTACTCCTGGCCCACAGTGACGGCTCGCCAGACCGCGCCCTCTTCAAAGAAAAAATCCTTCCAGGCGGTAATAATCGTTACACGCCCGCATGGTCGCCCGACGGGAGGACTATCGTGATCCCTGTCCCCCAGCTTGACCAAGGCTTTAACACGGCCTTGCTTGCTGTTGATGTTGATACGGGCAAGGAACACGTGGAAGCAGCTCCGGCTTCGCGCATCTATCACTATCCCGCGTGGATGCCCGACGGCAAATCCCTGCTGGTTTCAGACTCCTCGGCTGTTGCTGCGCTGAACATCCAACTTGGCATGATCAGCTACCCGGACGGGCAATACCGCCGCCTGACAACCGACACTAATGAATACCTCTATCCATCCGTGGCAGCCGATGGCCGTACCGTGGTAGCCAGCCAAGTCCAGGAGAAGTTTCAGATTCAGATTGCCAGCGCGTCGCAACCTGACGACGTGCATCCCCTTCCGCTTTCTTCTCGAAGCGCTTTCTGGTCTTGGGATTGGACCGACGATGGGCGCATTGTGCTTCCACAGTTCCCAGACATTCGCGTGGTCAAACCAGAAGGCGGCGAAACGGTGGTCTACTCGGATGCGAATCACTTTGCCGATCAAGTGGTCTCGTGCCGAAATGGACGTTACTTCGTGTATCGTGCGCCAGGCCGCTCTGCCAAAACTACGTTCAACCTTTGGCGAATGAGTACTTCGGGAACGGATTCCAAACAGCTCACATTCGGCGCCGCTGATGCCGATCCGTTCTGCTCCCCGGATGGCCAGTGGCTCTATTACATCGATCAAACGGATAATCAAGCCCTAAAGCGGGTCTCCGTGGATGGCGGATCCCCGGAGACTATCCTCAGTCCCTCCAATGGGATCACGAACTTGTCCCCGGACGGCAAGACGCTCGCGGGGTATGAAGTTCGCGAACTCGATCACAAGCTGACGCTCAAGATATACACGATCGACGACAAAAAATTCTTCTACCATGACGTGGATCAGAACGCCACATGGCCAATGCAATTTGCTCCCGACGGCAAAGGCGTCGTCTACTCCGTCCTGCAAAAGGGCGTGAGCAACTTGTGGTTACAACCGCTCGATAACTCGCCCAGCCGACAACTCACGCATTTCACTTCGGAAAGCATTGGAGCCATTCGATTTTCCAGGGAGGGCACAAAGATAGCCATCGAACGTGGCCATTTGGAATCTGACGCCGTCCTTCTACGCGACACAACGCGCTAGACACCCACCAGAAGACGCACTACAAGCCAAAAAGATAGACGCAAGAAAGAACAGGCTAAAAATTTCCCGAGTTGCTTCGGTTAGTTGGAGGCAGGCCCGGAGGGACTGGGTTGCCGGCCATTATTTTCGCGATTGGCCTTAGCAAAGTAGCCGCGGCGCGCGCGGACCTGGTAGCCCTTGTGCTCGGGAACTTCAATGCGGATGCGGTGGTAGCGGCCGTCGAGAATGTAGTTCGTAGGAATGTAGGCGATGGAATACTGATTGCGAAGTTCATCGCCAATATCCTGGAAGGACTGATCCAAATCATCTACGTGATAGGGGAAAAAGGCGCGACCGCCGGTTTCGTCCGCCAGGTCCTGCAAAATCTTGTCGCCTTCGGTCAAATGCGTTTTGCGGTTGGCCAATTTATCGGGATCCGTCTGGGATAGTTGGATCCATTGAGTGCTGGTGCTGATGGTATAGATCACCACGCTGGTGCGCTGCGCCATTTCTATCGCTTCCGAGCGGGTGTGAGTCGAGAGATTGTCGTCACCGTCGCTGATGAGGATCATTACGCGGCGCACGACGTCGGGTTGATCGCCGGGTGGGCGCGGCGGGTGGCTCAGCTGATTCTGGCAGGCGTCGTATATCGCATCGTAAATGGCCGTGCCGCCGCCGGCGCGTGTTTGCATAATTTGATCGCGGAGCAATCCCGCGTCGCTGGTGAAGGCCTGGACGACTTGAGGCTCGTCGTCAAAGGTCATGACAAAAGCTTCGTCTCTGCCCCTTCGCAAAACGCTGAAAAGAAAATTAATGGATGCGTCCTGCTCGAATTTGATGCGATCGCGGATGCTATTGGAGGTATCCACCAACATGCCGATGCGCAGGGGTAGATCTGTCTGCTTGCTGAAATAGCGAATCTCCTGAGGGAATTTCTCGTCAAAAATCTGGAAATCTTCTTTTTGCAGATCGGGGACCAGCTTGTTGCGGCGGTTCAGAACGGTGAACAGGACGTCCACCAGGTTGACGACTTGGACGATTCTTTGCTGAGCTTGTGGGGTCGCGGGTTTTTCGCCCTGTTGAGGAGGCTGGCTCTGCGGCGCAGGAGCGGGTGGCGGAGTTTGCGCCTGCGGCGAAGCGCCCGGCGACGGCTGTTGTGCGGGGTCGCTAATGGCGGTCGCAAGCAAGATGGCGACGAGTAGAAGAGAAATTTGTGCCCTGGACATGTCAGTTGATTATAGGTAGGGAGCGAGCGCAGCGTCAATTCGCCTGGAATCTCCATGCGCGGCCACAGAAAGATTGTGGACGAACTCGCGCAACTCGCTGGGCAGAGGGGCTCGCAGCTCGACCCATGCGTTGGTCCTCGGCTGCGAAAATCCGAGGCGGGCCGCGTGCAAAAAGTTTCGACCAAGCACAGGCATCGCGATTTCCTCCCGCTTGTTAGACGCGCCGCGACCGGTTCCGGCACCAACGCGAATCTGCGAAACCGCCCCATAGAGGGTGTCGCCTACAACGGGGTGGCCAATGGCGGAGAAATGCACACGGATTTGATGCGTTCTCCCGGTATGCAGCTGGACTTCGACCAGGGTCGTCCCATCCACCTCCAGGAGCGTTCGCCAGTCCGTGCGGGCCTGGCGTGCATTTCCCACGGAGTCGCTGACCTGCAACGTGCTGCGGCGTAGGGAACTCCCCGGCTTCTCGAGGTGCACCGCCATGCGCGTGCGGCGGTGCAAGTCCCGGCCAATGGCAAGCTCGATTCGACCTTGCTTTTCTTTCAGCAAGCCTTCGACCAGGGCGATGTAGGTCTTCTTCACCGCTCGTTGCTGAAAGGCCTCGGCAATTTTGGCGTGGGCAAAATCGTTCTTGGCCACAAGAATGACTCCGGAAGTATCCTTGTCCAGGCGGTGGACAATCCCCGGGCGCAAGGCGTCGCCACCCTTGGAAAGGACTTGTCCACGACCGAGTAGCGCGTTGACGAGAGTGCCACGCGTGTTTCCTGCACCGGCGTGGACGGTCATCCCCGCGGCTTTGTTTACGGCGATAACGTCGTCATCTTCGTAGAGAATGTCGAGCGGAATGGATTCAGGTTCGGCGCGCATGGGGGGCCGAGCTTGCGCATCGACGGAAATCTTCTGGCCAACCCGCAGGCGATGCGCGCCCTTCGTCGGCTTGCCGTCTGCAAGCACCAGACCTGCCTCAATTAACTCTTGAATACGAGTGCGGCTCAGTTCCGGCAGTTGCGCAGCGAGATAGCGATCCAATCGCTCCCCGGCGTCATTCTCTGCGACGAGGAGCTTGTGTGGAATGGGCGGAGGCACGAAAGGATTCTAGCAGCTTGGCCATGCTGCGAAACAAATGCGCAGCATGGCCTCTAGTGCAAATATCGAGCAGCCAGACAGACCTGCCTGAGGCTATTTCTTGGGATGCGAATTGCTGAGAGGCAAAGAGGAATGGAGTTTTCCCTAAGCATTAAGACGCGTAGTTGGCGCGATTGGTTTCCTGCGAAGAACGGGGCTGGGATATCGAGGGTCAACCCATGAGTTTCGCGCGGGCGGCCGCGAGGAACAACTTGGGTATTAAGCCTTGTTACTTTCTTTCGGCGGATTTCGCGGGGAAGAAGACTAAATCCAAAATGAGTAAAATGGCACCGATGGTGATCGCGGAATCGGCGACGTTAAAGGCGGGCCAGCGGTAGCTGCCGAGCCATACTTCGAAGAAGTCGGTGACCGCTCCGTGAAGAATCCGGTCGGTCACGTTTCCGGTAGCTCCGCCGAGCAAGAGAGCAAGGCCTGCACAAGCCATGGCTCCGCCTTGGCCAGCGACCAGCAGCCACGCGAGTGCGCAAATCACGGCCAGTGCACCGACCGTCAGGAGAATACGGAGCCAGGGGGAATGGGAATCCGCAAACATGCTGAATGCGATTCCCGGATTGCGGCTGTGAACCAAGTAGATGAAGTGGCGAACGACTTCGTGGCGCCAAGTTTCGTCTGTTTGCGTTTCGAACCACGCTTTGGTGGCGCGATCGGCTAAAACAATTCCCAACGTTAGCCAGAGCCAGCGCAGGCGGGCGGGTAATTTCATAGGCGCGATAGCTCCTGTCCTTCGATTTCGGCAAGCGCTTCGCTGCAGCGCTCGCAAATGCCAGGGTAGCGGGTATTCTCTCCCACATGCGTGGAGTAGTTCCAGCAGCGTTCACATTTGGCGCCGTCGGCGCGCAAAACTTCAATCTGCACTGGTCCGGAATCATTGTTGAACGCATGCGAATCTAAAAGCAGTATTTCCACCTGGGAAACGATGAACAAAGAAGGCAAATCCACTGCGCGTATTCTAAGAAACTGCAGATGGGGACCATCTGCGCGAAGCAGGATCTTTGCTTCGAGGGAAGCGCTGATAAATTTCCGCTCGCGCGCGCGTTCGAGTTCCTGCAACACTTGGGCGCGCAAGGCACGGAGGTTTTCCCATTCCGCCTTCGCGTTCGAATCAAGCCTTGACCGCAACGCGCTCTCCTCCGGAAAGATGTTGATGTGTACGTTGACCGGCTCATCTGGGAGCTTTGGCAGATGAGACCAAATTTCTTCCGATGTGAAAACAAGAATGGGAGCGGCAAGGCGCACAAGCGCGCTGGCGATTTTCCAGATGGCAGTTTGCGCGGAGCGGCGCGAACGGTTTCTCGCGGCTTTCGTGTAGAGGCGATCTTTCAGCACATCAAAATAAAATGCGCTGAGATCGACGACACAGTAGTCGTGAAGCGCATGATAAACGCGGTGAAAATCGTAGGCGGCGTACCACTCGCGGCACTTCTTCACGAGTTCCGCCGTGCGCTCGAGCATCCAGCGATCGAGTTCATCTAGGTGTTCGTTAGCAATGGCGTCGCGGGATGGTTCGAAATCGAATAGATTCCCGAGGGCGAAACGGAACGTGTTGCGAATCTTGCGGTAGGCGTCGCTGAGCTGCGTCATGACGCGCTCGCTCATTTTGACGTCAGCTTGATACTCCTGCGAGGCGACCCAAAGCCGCAGCAAATCTGCTCCCCATTTTTCGCAAATTTCGCTTGGGAGCACGACATTGCCGAGAGACTTGGACATGGGGCGGCCGTGCTCATCGAGCGTCCAACCGTGCGTAACTACGCTGCGGTATGGCGCATGATCGCGCAATCCTGTGGCGATCAACAGCGAACTTTGAAACCATCCGCGATACTGGTCAGGACCCTCGAGATAAACATCCGCGGGCCATTCGTCGTTCTTCAGAACCGCGAGATTCGAGGAGCCGGCGTCAAACCAGACGTCGAGGATGTCATTTTCTTTGCGCCAAACGCCCGCTCCACAAACGCATATAGTTCCGGCAGGGAGCAACTCCGCTGCGGTGTGTTTGTACCAGGCATCCGCGCCCTCACGTTCGAACCATTTCACGACGTTGCGCAACGCCGCAAAATCTTCCAGCCGCTTGCCGCAACCTTCGCAATAGAAAACAATGATCGGGAACGCCCCAGAATCGCTGGCGCGAAACGCACCAATCCGGGCGCTTCTCGATCATTTCGTAGATTCGCTCTTCGCCCCAGGCGGGAATCCACTTCACGCCATGAATTTCTTCGAGCGCTTTCGCGCGCAGTGTTTTTTCTTGCCCGTGGGCTGCCTGATCCATTTTGATGAACCACTGCTCGGTGGCGCGGAAAATCACAGGATTGTGGCACCGCCAGCAGTGCGGGTAACTGTGGACATAGCTGTGATTCGCGAGAAGCGCTCCGCGCTCATCAAGCAGTTTGACGATGACCGGATTCGCTTCAAACACATTTTTGCCTTTGTACTCCGGCAGTCCCTCGAGATAGACCCCTTGTCATCGATAGGCGCGTAGATTTCGAGGCGTATACTTTTGACGCCGAAAGAAAATCATCCGAACCGTGTCCCGGCGCAGTATGCACAATTCCGCTGCCCTGATCCAGGGTCACATAATCGGCAAGGATTCCCGGCACCTGGATTGGCAGGAACGGATGCTGGAACTTGGCGCCTTCAAAATCGCGGCCTCTCCAACGCGAACGTACCGCGCCTGCTTGATTCCACACTCGGACCTGCAGGGCGAGACTCGCTCCGCAGCCAGCAGCAGTGCGCCCCTTTCGGTTTCCACCACCACATATTCGTAATCGGGATGAAAGGCCAAAGCGCGATTGTGCGGCAGGGTCCACGGAGTGGTGGTCC
This sequence comes from uncultured Acidobacteriota bacterium, assembly GCA_963718785.1. GTDB lineage: Bacteria > Acidobacteriota > Terriglobia > Acidiferrales > UBA7541 > Acidiferrum. Next base: position 1,502,996 of record CAVQZW010000003.1, read on the forward strand.
AAATCACTGCACTTACGCCGTTCATCATGGACGACTGCCAGTGTTTTTGTCGCTCACTAGGCATCCAAACTTCACCCAAACGGACGGACTGGTGTGATCCTGGTACTCGACTTCCGCTTCCGCCAAAGCCGTCATGTCGTGAATGCACCAGTAGACAGGCTTCCGGCCGCGGTAAACGAAGCCTTTCTCCATGAAATCGAGAAGCGCGCCGGCGACGATCGCCTCGTACTCGTGGTTCATCGTCAGGTACGGATCATCCCAGCGGCCCAATACTCCCAACCGCTGAAAATCGCGCTTGTGTTGCTCGACATACCGTGTTGCAAATTCCCGGCAAAGACGGCGAAATTCCGCTGGCGGAACCTTCCCTTTTCCGCCCAGCTCTTTTTCGACCTGCGTCTCGATCGGTAAACCGTGGCAATCCCAACCAGGCACGTAGGGTGCGTAGTGCCCTGCCATGCTTTTGGATTTGACGATCATGTCTTTCAAGATTTTGTTCAGCCCGGTGCCCAGATGGATGGTCCCTGTTGGATAAGGGGGCCCGTCATGCAAAACAAACAATGGGTGGCCCTTGCGTGCTTCCAAAATTCGCTCGTACAGACGCGATTCCTGCCAAGCCGCCAGTTGCTTAGGCTCATTCTGCGGCAGCCCAGCCTTCATCGGAAAATCGGTCCTGGGCAAGTTCAGCGTTTTCTTGAGTTCCAGAGGTTCGGCCATTTCAAAGTGTGCCCGCAGCTTCGCTTGCTGGATTCGGAGCCGTCCCTTGGTTCAGGTATTCAGCCAGAAACATCGGAAAGCAGTGTAATTGCGTATGTTACAATGATTGAGTGCTGGTGTCAGCGGCCGGGGTCGCGCAACCTTTCCCGGCTTGCTTGAATCTTATCGATTCAGGACGCCCAACGCAGTGTAACTGCGTCTAAATCAGGGAGAAGATGGTGCCGGACCTAATCGTCAATCTAGTTCCACCTGAAGCCACGAAGCGCGGCGTGTCAGCCGGTGGCAATCAGGCCGTTCCTGTACCAGCCGCGGCGGTCCCCAAGTTTGGGGCTCCTGCGCTTCTCATTCCCGATAATTTTTGGTCCAACCTCAAACAGTTCTTGACCGAGCGCCCTGTCAAGGTGCGAGAGCGCGCAGATGCGCCGTTTGTAAAGCCCGGATTTGGCACGGGCGTTTTTGACAATTTCAAAGACTTCTTCAGTTCGCGCCCGGTACCAAAGGGGCCAGTAAACAGCCGCTTGGCAGTCTCCTGGGGCACGAATTTTGGCGGGTTTGGAACTCGGATCAAAGAAGCTTTCTTTCCTCCAAAGCTTCCGCCGGCGAATTTCACCAGCAAGCCCGTGAAAGTGAAGGACATCTGGACGAAAGACGAAAACTTCGGGTGGACGCAGGTCATTTCTTTCGCGGTTCACGGCAGCGTGTTTGCTCTCGTCATTTTGATCCCTCTGTTTTGGCATTTCGGGACTGCCACGCAAGCAAAAAACAAAGCTGGAGTGGACGTAACTCCGCTTGATCTTTCGCCCTACATGTCCAAACTCCCGGCGGGCGCAAAGAAAGCCGGAGGCGGTGGCGGGGCCAACGACCACACGCTGACTCCGGTTAACAAGGGCAAACTACCGAAGTTTCAGTGGACGCAGTTCACGCCGCCTCAGGTAAAACCGCAGAATCCTGATCCGAAGCTGGCGATGGACCCTTCCCTGCTCGGTCCTCCCGATTTGAAGGTTCCAAATCTTAACGCCGCGAATTTTGGCGACCCGATGGCAAATGGTGTAAGCGATTCGCTCGGTCATGGAAATGGCACGGGCATTGGCAGCGGTACGGGCGGGGGCTTGGGGCCTGGCGAAGGTGGCGGCACAGGTGGCGGGGCGTTTCGTGCCGGTGTAAACGGCGTTGGAGTGCCCGAGTGCATCTATTGCCCTTCCCCGATGTATTCGGATGACGCGCGCAAAGCGAAGTACATGGGGATCGTTGTGCTAGAAGTGACCATCACCCCGGATGGCCGCGCGGTCAACATTTCGATTATGAAAGATCCCGGAATGGGTCTCGGCGAAAAAGCTGTCGAGGCTGTGCGCACGTGGAAGTTCCGGCCTGCTGCAGGACCGAACGGCAAGATTGTGGCCGTGCAGGTGCCGATCGAAGTAACGTTCCGGCTCTACTAGTTCCCTTTTTTCAAACCGCACTTCATTTCTCGAATTGATTCTTCACTGACAACCTGAAGTTTTGTTTGCAGGCAACCAAACTCTGTTTCGTGACTTCTGACTAGCCGACTGGTGCCCGCCTCCTAACGTTTTTCGGCCCGAGAGCGAGGCGGAGACGGAGGCCTAGGTATGCGCGAGCCATTTCTGCGCCCTTTTTCCGGAAGCAATCCTGCATCGAGTTCTGGACTGAACGACTCATGGTTGAACCGCGTTCGAGATAACCTAGGGCTGCTTCTGATCCCTTCGCACTTCAAGCCGTCATCAGCAAATGGCGCCCCGATTCATCTGCTGATGTTCGACAAATCGTTGCGACCCGCGCGCGCCCAAGGCGCTTCCCTGCTTACACATGCTATCTTTTTCGCCGTGATCCTACTTCTTCTCGCGAACACAAAAGGAGGGCCTAAACCCCCTTACCCGGGTGAAGCCCCCTCGCTAGGGCCACTCACCATCTCCGCGCCACTTATTCGGACGCTAACCAGCGCACACCGTACAGATGGAGGCGGCCACAGCGGAGGCCAAACCTCGATTCCTGCGACGCGTGGGAATCTTCCGCCTCTTTCCTCCATCGTTCTTGTCAGACCGACGATACAGCAAAACGAGCATCCGCATTTGCCTGAGCCTCCGACGATATTCGACCCAGGTGCAGCGCCAGTTCTCACTCCCACCGACAACACAGGGCTGCCGTGGATGCCAAACGACACGCGTTCTCCGGGCGAGGGAAAGGACCACGGACTGGGTTCCAAGCCTGGTAAAGGCGTGGGTGATGATGGAGATGGCCCGGCTGGATTCAGCAAACTGAATTCTCTCTATGCTCCGGCCACAATACAGCCCTCCTGCGCATATTGCCCTTACCCGACGTATACAGACGAAGCGCGGCACGGCAAAGTGCAAGGCTCAGTAACGCTGGCAGTCCTTGTTGGCGCGGATGGTCATGCGCAAGAGGTTCGAATTTTAAAAGGCGTAGGTTTTGGCCTGGATGAGCGAGCAGTGGAAACCGTGCGCGGCTGGAAGTTCGTTCCAGCACGGGACGGCGCAAAGCACGCGGTGCCATCGTGGGTCACTGTTGAGGCAGTGTTTCGTCTGTTCTAATCTTCCGCCCGGACCGCCGAAGGGGCCGTTTGAGCCTTTGGCCATGCAGCCAGCGCCCTTTCTGAAGCGAGTGCTTGCCGGGCCTATACTGGCCGGGACGGTGCTACTCTTCTTCTCGCTGCTGTTCGCGCGATAGAGAGTGATTCAGGCAACACGTTGGAGGGTTCTTGTGTCTGGGATGTATACAATCTGGTACGATTCCGGCATGAGAAGAGCAATCGGCATTTCGCTGGCTATGCTTGGTGTTTTGGTGTGTTTCGCGTCTTCGGGGCAGGCGCAGACTGGGACCGCCTCACTGGACATCACCGCACGCATAACGCCAACGGCAGCGCGGCCAGAGCCGGTGCGGCAATTTATGTTCTACATACTCACGAAGAGCTATGCGGACATAGCCAAGGAAGTCGAAGAAAGAGACGTCGTTCCTCCGCGGGATGAGTTCATCGATGGATTGAAAGTGTCCAAGGAATTGAAGGCCTGGTTGAAAGCCCACGACACGCTGGACCTGACCATTCCCGATTTGGATAAAATGCTGACGCCGGACGACATCATCAACACGCCAGAGTTTTTGGTGGCCTACCAACACTCAAACAGCGGCGGCGTGACACAAGGAATCCCGAAGCCAAAATACAAGGATTCGGACAAGACCGACCACCCGGAGAAGTACGAAAAAGACAAGCAAGCGTATTTCACGGCGTTGAAGAAATTTATTCAGTCCAATCCCGCAACGATTTCGGGAGTCGAGCTGGAACTGGACGCCGTCAATCCGCAGCGGAAGTGGGCGGTGCTCGTCAGCGGTCAGAAGCGTCGCGTACAGAAGTTGGCGCCGGAAATCGCACAAACAAAATACCTAGCTGCCAAAGTCGAGACGGATTTGGAAGGACATGCCTTTATACGAGGACTGACACCGGGCAATTACTGGATCAGCTCGCTGAACCTGGACGCAAACGCCGGTGACGCGCGCGTGCGCTGGGATGTGCCGATCACGATGCAAGCCGGCCAGTCATTCCGCATTGAACTCACCAACCTGAACGCAGCCGATACAATAGCCGCAGCAACGCCGTAAGGCGCGCTGGCCGCCGCAGCCATGGGCACCCCTCTGCTTTGGCTGGTATTTAACCTCTTCGTGCTTGCCGTGATGGCGCTGGATCTCGGAGTTTTCCACCGCCGCCCCCACAAAATGACGATGCGGGAATCGCTCACATGGACTCTGGTCTGGATTGGGCTGTCGGTTGCGTTCGGGCTGGGAGTGATGCATTTCTCGGGCGAGCAGCGCGGGCTGGAGTTTTTCACAGGGTATGTCATCGAAAAAGCTCTGAGCGTGGACAATCTTTTTCTCTTTCTGGTGATCTTTCGCGCTTTCTCAGTGGACGAAAAAATACAGCACCGCCTGCTCGAATGGGGAATTCTCGGAGCACTGCTGATGCGCGGGGCGATGATTGCGGCGGGGGCGAGTTTAATTGAGCGGTTCAGCTGGATTTTATATGTGTTCGGGGCGTTTCTGGTATTTGCAGGATTGCACATGTTGTTCGCGAAGAAGGAAGAGATGCATCCCGAGGAGAACCGCATTTCCCGATTTGCGAGGCGGCATTTGCGAGTTTCGCAGGCGTATAGCGGGAGCAGATTCTTTGTGCGGGAGGGCGGAAAATTGTTTGCAACGCCCTTATTCGTTGTGCTGCTGATTGTGGAGATTACGGATATTACGCTGGCTGTCGATTCGATTCCGGCCATTTTCGGAATCACGCGGGATCCTTTCATTGTGTATACGTCAAATGTCTTCGCGATTTTGGGGTTGCGGGCGATGTATTTCCTTCTGGCGGGAGTGCTGGGGAGGCTACGCTATTTGACGGCTGGGCTGTCTTTTGTGTTGACGTTTATCGGCGCCAAGATGATTGCAGAGCCGTGGGTACACATTTCTGTAGAGTTGTCGCTTGGGATTGTGGGCGGAATGTTGTCGGTGGCGCTTGCGGCTTCCCTTTTATCTGGTCCAAAAACAAGAGCGTGATGTGGGCGTCCGGAAGTAGGATCTCGCGAAGCTGAGGCCTGGCCTAGGGGACGAGGGGTAGAGGTATTGCGCATGTGGAATGGCGAGTGAGGTGCCGGAGACAGCGGTGGGCACGGCCTTTCGAGACTCCCTTCGTTCCTGAGGTAGCAGGGTAAACGCGACGTGCACTTATTGGTTGGGTGGAGAAGAACAAAATGACAAGTGGAATAAATGGGAAGATCTGGTTCAGAGACGGTGGTCGTATTGGACGAGCGTTAGGCTGCGCAGTCGTTGCGCTGGGGTTTCTTTGCGCCCCGGCGTGCCGGGCAGCAGGAGGCAAGAAGATTATTTTTGATACCGACCCTGGCACGGACGATGCGATGGCTCTGATGTTGGCGCTCAATTCAGCAGAGTTGGATGTAAGAGCGATAACGGTGGTGCCGGGGAATGTGACCGCGCAGCAGGGTTTGGAAAATGCGCTGAGGATGGTTTCGCTGGCAAACCGGTGCGATATTCCGGTGGCGGGAGGCGCACATCACCCGCTCTTCCAGAAGCTGATTACGGCTGAGTTTTGGCATGGGAAGAACGGGCTTGCAAACATCGAATTGCCTGCGAGCAAATGCAAAGCGGATGCACGGTTCGGGCCGGACCTCATCATTCAACTAGTGCATGCCTCGCCACACGAAATCACGCTTGTGCCGGTTGGACCGCTGACAAATATTGCGCTGGCCATTCAAAAAGATCCTAGCATCGTGCCACTTGTGAAAGAAGTAATTTTGATGGGTGGGTCAATCAAAGGCGGCAACGTGAACGCCGCGGCGGAAGCCAACATTTATAATGATCCGGAGGCGGCGCAGATTGTATTTCAGGCGGGCTGGCCGTTGACGATGGTGGGGCTCGACGTGGGCGATAAGACGCTGTTCAGCCGGAAAGATCTGGAAAAACTGGGGCAAACGCACGGCCCGGTGAACGATTTTATTTATGGGATAACAAAATTCCTGGTCGAACTTTCGGAGAAATTCGGGGACAGCGGGACCCCTATGTACGACCCGTTGGCGGTGGGAGTGGCCATCGATGCAGCATTAGTGACCGCGCCGGCGATGCATGTCGATGTTGAAACGAGGGGTGAATTTACGAGGGGCGAAACAGTGGCTAACCGGCGAAACGAGATCGAGCGCAACGTGCTGCATCATTTTCCGGATGGGGACCACTATGTGATCGAAGGCCTCGATAGCGTTCTACCGAACGCCAAGGTGTGTATCGACGTTCGAGCGGAAAAGTTTCTGGAGATGTTTGTTTCTCGAATTCAGGGTAAGTGAGTAGAACTCTGTGAATCGTTAGTAAAAAACAGCGGGTCGCGGATAGTGCGCAGCGAATAGAGACTCGCCCGGGTCTCGTGTCCTGAGTCTCTGCAGGAAACTTTCCTCAAGTAGGCAGCTCCCTCTCTCTCAAATCCAATTGGAGAGTTTTAATCATTTTGTGGACTACGAGCCACTGGATTTGGCACGCCGTGCGCAGATAAAGGATGGAAGTGTGTGTCGAAGAGCAACAAAATGATGCAGCGTTGCGATGGTTCCGCAAAGTACTGACAAGAAAAGGATTAGCGTCATGTCCTGGCAACATGCGGACGTTTCGGCGAGAGGTGCCTGAGGAATCTCTCGCGCGCCACTCTCAAATCGGAACACGCAGGGCCGGGATAGTTCACTCTAGAAAGCTTGTGGATTCAGGACAAACCGCGGGGAACGCAGAGGAACTGACAGGCGCTCAAGCGGTGGGAGGATTGGTTGGCTCCAGATAAGCGATGGAAGGTACGCCGGATTTTCGCAGCGGTGTGCCTGATAGGGGTCTACGTCATACTGGACCGTACTACGGTTTCCTTGCAAATCTGGACAGGCATCAGTGCGTGGTATCCGCCGACGGGGCTCGCTCTGGCAGCGCTAATAGGACTTGGGGCGGAATGCGCACCGGTGATCTTGATTGCAGAGATCATCGCGTCGATTGTGAATTACCACTTGCCGGTGGGTTCCCTTATGTTCACGGTAGGAAATGTGGAATTCATATTCTTCTATGCATCGGCGGCGGTGATCTTGAGACGAGTGCTAAAGATCGACTGGCGGCTGCAGTCGATGAGGGATGTGACGTGGCTGCTGCTGGTCGGGGTTTCCTCTGCCTGCGTGGTGGCCTTCGTGGGTGCAAGGCTGCTTGTGGCCGATCACCTTGTTGCCAGAAAGGAGTGGGTGCTTGCCTCTCTGAATTGGTGGGTCGGGGACGCCGTGGCGATCGGGTCGGTGGCGCCGTTTTGCCTGATTTATGTAATGCCGGGGTTGCGGCGATTTCTGGGCTACCCGGAAAGTGGCAAGAATGCGGAGCGCACGGGTCGCCCACCGGGCCGGCACGAACTGCGCGGTATCCAGAGATCGTTAGAGACGGGTTTCTTCGCTGCGGGCATTGTGGCGGTGCTGTGGACTGCGCTCAGCGGCAAGTTTTCCCGGGGCAACGAGATGTTCTACCTTTTTTTCCTTCCAATGATCCTGGTAGCAGTCCGGCGGGGATTGCGAGGAGCTACCGCTGCGATTCTGGCGATGGACACGGGAATAATACTATCGCTGCAGATCTATCCGCGTAGCCAAAACGAACACACATTATTGCAGTTTCTGATGCTGATTCTCTCGATGGCGGGTCTGGTGCTGGGAGCACTGATCAGCGAGCGTGACGCGGGCGAGGAGCGCTTATCGGAGGAAGAAGCAAGGATGCGTTTGATTCTGGAATCGACCGGCGAAGGAGTCTATGGATTAGGTAACAACGGAGAATGCACATTCTGTAACCAAGCATCGCTCCGGATGTTGCACTACGTCACGCAGGAGGAGCTCCTGGGGCGAAATGTGCACGACGCTATGCACCACACAAGGCGGGATGGGACGCCGTACCCAACAGAGGAATGTTCGCTGCGAGCAGCCTTTCTAGACGGCAAAGCATTTCACGTAACGAATGAGTTGCTTTGGCGGGCGGACGGGACGAGCTTCGATGCCGAGCTGTGGTGCCATCCCCTGTGGCAGAACGGGGAAAAGCTAGGGGCGGTAGTAACCTTTGTTGATATTACAGAGCGGAAGAAGGCGGAGGAAGCGTTGCAGCGGGCCAAGGAAGAAGCAGAAGCTGCAAACCGGGCGAAGAGCGAATTCCTGGCCAATATGAGTCACGAAATTCGGACGCCAATGAACGGGATTTTGGGAATGACAGCGTTGGCGCTGGAAACGAAGTTGGATGTCGAGCAACGCGAGTACCTGGGAATGGTGAAGAGCTCGGGAGAATCGCTTCTGACTCTCCTCAATGACATCCTGGATCTTTCGAAAATCGAAGCAGGGAAGCTGGACATCGAGGCGGCGGAAATGTGCGTGGAAGATTGCATCGAAGAGGCGATACAGCCGCTGGCTCTGAGGGCGGAGCAGAAGGGGATAGAACTGGTATGGGACGCCAGCGAAGAAATCCCCAGAGTCGTTCGTGCGGATGCCACGCGTTTGCGGCAGGTGCTGATCAATCTTGCGGGAAACGCCCTGAAGTTCACGATTGAGGGGCAGGTAGCGATTCAAGCGAGGCTGGCGGAGAGAGCAGGCAACGAGCTGATTCTGGAATTCACGGTGTCCGACACGGGAATCGGCATACCGGTCGCAAAGCAACGGGAGATATTTGAACCTTTCCGGCAGGCGGATACGTCCACGACGCGGCGCTATGGGGGCACGGGGCTGGGATTATCCATTTGCGAGCGGATTGTGGGGCTGATGGGGGGCCGGATCTGGGTGGAAAGCGCGGAGGGCCACGGCAGCCAATTCCATTTCACTATGAAAGTGTCAGGGAGAAAGGCGGCCGAAAAACATGCGGCGGCGGGAACAGAAAGTGGAGAGGCACACCGCGTTTTAGTTGTCGAAGAAAACCTCATAAACCGGGGGTTGATAGAGCGCCTGCTGGAGCGATGGGGAATTAAAGCCGTGGTGACGGGAAAAGCGGAAGATGCGCTCGCGTTGCTTGCGGAGGCGCGGCGTAACGGAGAGAAGTTTTCCTCTATCTTGATCGACAAGGAGATACGGGGCGGAGGAATTGCTTTGTTGGAAGCCATACGGGCATCCGGGACGACCGAACTTCCGTCACTGCTGGCTCATTCGAGGCCGATGGACACTCCGGCAAGGCAAAAGTACGAGAAGTTAGGTGTGACAGAAACGATTCTGAAGCCGTTTCGTCGTTCGTCGCTTCTAGAAGCTTTGCAGCGAGCGCACGGGGACCGGATCGAAACGCCGGTTCAAGCGGTGGAGCGGACGAGGGATGGCAGAGCAATTGAGTCTGCGGGTTTTACTCGCGGAAGACAATGAAGTGAATCAACGCTTGATTTCGCGGCTGCTGGAGAAAATGGGGCATTCCGTCGCGGTCGCTGAGAATGGTCGAATGGCAGTGCGAATGTGGTCCGAGCAGGAATTCGATCTCGTAGCGATGGACATGCAGATGCCGATCATGGATGGGCTAGAGGCCACGGCCGAGATTCGCGCTAGAGAAAGGGTTACCGGAAGGCACGTGCTCATCGTGGCTATGACGGCAAATGCGTTCGACGAAGACCGCGAGAGATGCCTGCGAGGAGGAATGGATGGCTATATTGCGAAGCCCGTCACCGCCAAGTCGATTGAGATGGAGATAGCACAGGTGGTAGCCGCGCAGAGGAAGGCAGAAAAATTGGGGATTCCGAAAACTAGTTAGCGGCGTGAGACTGGGAGACGAATGCGGATAAACGCTTAGACAAAGACACTTCCTCAAACACATGTTGCCAACAATCGGACGTTGGAACTAGAGTGGCTGACCAGGAAGGTGTTGCGTGCCGAACCCCACTTCAGCGGTGGAGTGCATCTCGCCCGCTTTTGCCAGGACGAAGCATCTGCTCTTCGAGCCATTCCGTTTTGGATTTTGGGCACGGCTGGCCGTCGTGGCGCTGATTACAGGGGAGGCTGGAGGGGGCGGAAGCGGTGGCGGAAGGCTGCCGAATCTAAAGCAAAATCGAGACGGCGACAATCTCCTGGGCAATCTCTGGCTGACGCATTGGTCTGGGAAATGGTATGGGGCGGAGCGTCTCTTCACTGAATCGGGTTGGGAGCAAATTCAACCGTATATGGGCTGGATTCTGTTCGGCACAGCGTTGTTGTTTGGGCTGTTGTTCTTGTGGGTCTACAGCGACTGCGTTTATCGGTTCATTCTGTTGGACGCGGTTCTCACTGGGCAATGCCGATTGCGCGAGGGGTGGCGGCGCTGGAGAGAGGCTGGGCGGCGCTACCTGCTTTGGGTGGTTGCGTTTGGATTGGTGGCGTTTGCTTTAGTAATCGTGGTCGCGGGCGTCCCGGTTTTGCTCGCATATCGTGCGGGCTGGTTTGTGAAGCCGGAAGACCATCTCGGGGCTCTGATTGGATGCGGGATTTTGTTGGGGCTCGTGGTAATAGCGCTGGTGGCGGTGTTGGCGATCATTGACATGCTTGGGCGTGATTTTCTGGTTCCGGTATTGGCTTTTGAGGAAGTGGGAGCCGTAGACGGCTGGCGACGGCTGCTGGCGATGATGAGCGGCGAGAAACTGGCTTACAGCCTCTATGTCTTGATGAAGATAGCCCTGGCGATGGGTGGAGCGATCATTTTTACGATCGTGAACCTAATTGTGATTTTGATTTTGCTGATTCCGCTGGCATTGCTCGGAGTGATGGGCTACCTGATCGGTAGGAGCGCGGGAGTCGGCTGGGACAACATTTCGGTTATTTTGCTGCTGACGGCGTTTGGGCTGTTGGCGTTCGCGGGGCTACTTTACGTGGTGGGATTTGTGTACGCGCCGGGGCTGGTGTTCTTTCAATCGTACACGCTGGAGTTTTTCGCTCCGCGCTACAGGCCACTGGGGAGCAGGTTGCTTCCTACGAGGCCGCCACTGGCGCCGCCCATTGTGCCAACGCCACGTCTGGCACCGTTGCTCCCCGGCAATACATCCCCGGGGCAAGGAACGAAGTAGACTCAGAGCAGAGAGGTGGGCCTGTTTCAGCGTTGCTCTTCTTTAGACACACGTTCCTTTCCCAATTCAATCTTCCTCGAACATCAATTCGTCGACGTAACACCACATCCAGTTTTCGCCGGGTTCGATGGAGCGAACGATGGGGTGTTTGGTACTACGAAAATGCTTGGTAGCGTGCTTATTTTTTGAAGAATCGCAGCAGCCAACGTGGCCGCAGATGAGACAGAGCCTTAGGTGGACCCAGGTGTCCCCCATTTTGAGACATTCCTCGCAACCCTTGGATCTTGGCTTGACGGGGCGGATTTGATCGAGGTGTGTGCAGACATCAGCCATTATTTCCTCCTGGAAATATTACTTGGGGGCTTGGATGGGGATGCGAACTTGAAAACGAGTATCGCCGGGGACAGATGTGACACTAATGTGGCCACCGACATTCTTGATGATGCGGCTGACTACATCCAGGCCAAGACCAGTGCCTTCGCCAACTCCTTTGGTCGTGAAAAATGGATCAAAAATACGGGAAAGTACGTTGGGTGGAATACCAGAGCCGTTGTCGCCAATTTCTACAAGAACGAAATCGTTTTCGCGAGCCGTGCGGACCGTGAGTTTGCCGCTATTTTTCATGGCGTCGGCGGCATTGTCGATAAGATTGGTCCAAACCTGATTAAGTTCGCTGCCGCTGGACATGACCTTGGGAAGGTCGGGAGTGTACTCCCGAACGACGGTGATGCCGCGCTTTAGTTTGTGATTCATGATGGTAAGCGTAGTCTCAAGCCCGCGCTCGATATCGACTTCCTGTACGGGGCCCTGGTCCATGTAGGAATATTCCTTGATGGCTTTGATCAGATCGGAGATGCGGGCGGAGCTGTGCTCGAGCTCCTCGGCAATACGTTCCATTTCGAGGAGAGTGGCGAAGCGAGTGAGCTCCGGGCCAAGCGACTTACCGGCAGCCGCAGCAAAGGAGGCTAATTGCGCATCGGAGAGACCGGATTCCGCGAGTGACGGCGCAAGTTTCCAGGCATCGGCGACATTTCGCTCTTCGAGCCAGGATTGAATGACTTCTTCGCGTTCGACGCGGGCGAATTCATCCTTGAACTGCGTTGACTTGAGGGAGGAACGGATTTCCTCTTCACGTTGCGCCAAGAGGCCGCAATCTTCTGGCCCGATCTCCGTGCTGCGCGCGGCTGCGCGCAGACGGGTCAAACAATCCCGCAAGGCCGAGGCGGAACGGCGAGCGGCTGCGGAAGGATTGTTGAGCTCATGAGCGAGTCCAGCAGAAAGTTTTCCGAGGGCGGCGAGCTTCTCGTGCTGCTGTTCGGTGCGCGTAACGTTGCGAACGCGGTCCGTGAGTAAGCCGACTAGACGACGGACGAGTTCCGGCAGCCTCCTGAAGAGTTCGATGAACTGGCTGACTGGAAAACCCAGAAAATGCGAGGCAACGACCGCGCGACCCGTGACGGTAATCACTTTCAGCCGGGAAAACGGCAACATACCAGTCACATCACCGGTTTTGATCGTGAACACGGGACCATCGACGGGGCCACGCTCGGCCCTGGCGCGCATTTCGCCTTCAAGCATTACCAGCATGTAGTCCGGCGGTTCGCCTTCGCGCATGATAATTTCGCCGGGAGCGGCGCGGCGTTCATCGCACACGGAAATAAACCAGAGCAGTTCCTCGCGGGGCTGATCCTGAAAGACAGCAATCTTGATAAGTTCAGCGAGAAGCTCTTCAGCGTGCGACTGCGAGGAAATTTCGCTCATGCGCGACCTGCTCTCCCGATAGGCAGGCTCATTGTACCTTGGACAGATATTGGTGCATGAATTGGACGACTACGGCCCCTTCGCCAACGCCGGAAGCCACGCGCTTTACGGAACCGTGGCGGACATCGCCAACAACGAAGATGCCCGGGATGTTGGTTTCGAGCAAGCCGGGATCGCGGTCGAGTGTCCATGATGCGGGGCGTTTGCCATCGCGTAGCAGGTCGGGACCGGAAAGGACGAAGCCACGCTCGTCGCGTTCAATGAGACTGCCCAACCAATCGGTGCGAGGCTGCGCGCCGATGAAGATGAAGAGGCTTGAGGCGGGGAGTTCCTTGCGAGTGCCACTGGGCTCGCATTGCACCGTGATGCCAGTGAGGCGCGTATCACCTTGGACTTCGACGACGCTGGTCCTCGCCCAGACTTCGATATTGGGAGTTTTTTCGATCTGCTCGATGAGGTAGTGAGACATGGTACTGGCCAGCGAAGTGCCACGAACGAGCATAGTCACTTTTTCTGCAAACTTTGAAAAGTGCATAGCCGCTTGGCCAGCAGAGTTTGCGCCGCCGATGACATAGACCGTTTCACCACGACAGGCGATGGCTTCCGAGGTGCCGCCTCCGTAGTAGACGCCAGCACCTTGAAGGCGATCGATGCCAGGGACATCCAGCGTGCGCCATTGGACGCCCATCGCCAGCAGGAGAGCGTTGCAGGAGATTTCGGCGCCATCGGCTAATTTGATGAACCGGTAGGGGCCGTCGATGCGCAAGCCGATGACATCTTGAGGAGACAGAATTTCGACACCGAATCGGCGGGCTTGCGCAACGGCGCGGCGAGCAAGGTCGCTACCCGACAGACCGGCTGGAAAGCCAAGATAGTTTTCGATGCGGGAGCTGAGGCCGGCTTGGCCACCGGGGGCTTCTCGCTCGATCATTACGGTACGCAAACCTTCCGACGCTCCGTAAACGGCGGCCGCAAGTCCCGCTGGCCCGCCGCCCACGATCGCGAGATCGTAAAAATTTGTGAGGGCGTGGGTTCGTAGACCAACCTTATCCGCAACTGTCGGAAGCGGCGGTTCGGCAAGCCTGGTGCCATCTGGAAATAATACTAACGGAAGCGTTTCTGCCTCAGGGCCCAGGGAAGCGATGAGGCTGCGAACTTCGGGATCCGTTTGGGCAAGCTCGACATCGATCCATTGATATGGAACTTGGTTGCGGGCAAGAAAATCGCGAAGCTCATAAGAGCGATTAGACCAGCGGGTGCCAAGAACACGAATGCCTTCGTAGAGCGGTCGGAAGCCGGAGCTCCAATCCGAGAGCAGGTCATCCAGAGCCGGAAAGAGCTTCTCTTCCGGAGGATCCCACGGCTTCATCAAGTAATAGTGGATGCGAGCTTCGTTGATAGCGTCGATGGCGGCTGTGGTGTCTGCGTAGGCGGTAAGGAGTGCGCGCTTGGCCTGGGGGTGAATCTCCATTGCTTCAGAGAGGAAGCCGACGCCGTTCATCTGGGGCATCCGCTGGTCAGCCAAAAGAAGAGCCACGGGATTATTGCGCGCTTTAAGCTCACGGAGAGTAGAAAGCGCGGCGCTACCCGAGCTAGCGCGCATAATGCGATAACGATCGGAGTAGTGGCCGCGGAGATCGCGCTCGATGGCCCGCAAGACTTCGGGGTCGTCGTCGACAGTAAATAGAACCGGTTTGGGCATATCCCTCAGATGATTGGAATCGGGGAATCGTTGCAACTTTCGCGCCAGCCCCGGAGCATCGTCAGTCTCAGGGCCCCTATTCAAGCTACAATCTCCGAGTCGAATATGTCCAGTCCGCTCAATACCGCGATCTCGAGACTCAGTTCCGGAGAAGCTTCTGTGCGCGAGGCCGCTGCTGCAGAAATCTACGCGGCAGGACGGGCGCCAGCCGACCGGGTGGTTCAGGCCTGGTGGAGCGACGAGGAGTTGTCAGGGTTACTGTCGGGACCGAAACCGGTAGTAACGGTGGGGCTGGCGGTCCAGAGAGAGACTTTTTCGAAGCTTCGAGCGGCTCACAGCGTCGCGCGTTTGGCCGAGGTACCGTCGGATCAGGATGCGGAGGAGTTTGAGTTACATTTTGCCAATGGAGTCTCTTTGGACATTTTGACCTCAAGGGCACCTGGCGGAGATGGCGCGATTGCCGGGTTCTTAGGAAAATTTGGCGAGGGCGTGCAGCAAGTGGAGTTTTGTTGCACCAAATTGGACCGGGCTGCGGAGATCCTGAAGGAGAAATTTGGAGTGGCGGCGATCTATCCGGAGACGCGCCCGGGCGCGGAAGGGACGCGGGTAAATTTTTTCCTCGTGGCGGTCCCAGGTGGGGGCAAAGTTCTGATCGAGCTCTACGAGGCTGCAGGAAAATCTCACCAGAAGTAATTCAATCTGATTTTGCGATTTCGCACCAGGCTCGGAGGACTTCGCCGACCGTCCAGGCTTGCGCTATGCAGCCACGAGGAGTGTGCGGCGGGTCGCCGTCGAAGATTTCCGCCAGGGTGCCGAGGCCAAGGGCGCCGATGTGAGAGCCGAGTGGCTCGAGCAAGCGAGCGGCAGCCGCGCGATCTTTGTAGACACGGAAATACGCGAGCGCATAAGGGCCTAACAGCCAGCCCCACACAGTTCCTTGATGATAGGCCACGTCACGGGCGCGTTGATCGCCTCCGTAACGGCCTTGATAGTTGGGTTCGCCGGGAGCGAGACTACGGAGGCCATGAGACGTGAGCAGGCGTTCGGCGCACATATCGACTACGGATTTTTGTTGCTCCTCGCGCAATGGGCTGACCGATAGGGAGACGGCAAGAATCTGGTTGGGGCGAAGGGCGGCATCTTTCCCCGCCGTTTTTGCGGCACCTGGGACATCAATCACATCGAAACAGCAATTTCGTTGAGGGTTCCAAAATTTCTGAAAGCTGCTTCGGGCTTGAGCGGATAGGCGTTCGAAGCTCTGCGCCGGTTTGTTCAGAAGCCGCGCGAACTGCGCCATCGTTTCCAGGGCATTGATCCAAAGTGCGTTAATTTCGACGGGCTTACCGGTGCGAGGCGTAACGACCCAGTCACCGATTTTCGCGTCCATCCAGGTGAGCTGAATACCGGGGCCGCCCGCGTAGAGGAGGCCATCAGTCGAATCGACGTGAATATTGAAGCGCGTCCCGGCGACATGGGCTTCGACCATGCCTTCGAGAACCGGAAACAGCTTCTCAAGCGTGGTGCTGTCTCGTGTTGCGGCTAAATACTGGCGTAGAGCTTCGAAATACCAGAGCGCGGCATCGACTGTGTTGTATTCCGGTTTGCCGCCGGCGTCGGGAAAATTGTTGGGCAGCATACCTCCATCAATAAAGCGTGCGAATGCCAGCAGAATCCGCTTCGCTACATCTGGGCGGCCCGTCGTGAGCGCGAGACCTGGCAAAGCGATCATCGTGTCGCGGCCCCAATCCCCGAACCAGTGGTAGCCGGCGATGATGCTGCGACCATCCGGTTCCTCGGGGAGGCCGCGCTTGACGACGAATTGATCCGCGGCGAGAACGAGTTGGCGCACCCATCCGGGGGCGATTTCGGCGGATTTTTCGTTTTGTACCTGCCAAGCTTTCCGAAGCTTGACTTCGTGATTCAATCGTCGGACGCGCGAAGCTTCACCATCAAGAGGAGTGGCCGCCTCCGTGGTTGCGACGACGGTGAGGCTCTCACCGGGATTCAGTTTGGCGCAAAATAGCGCGGCGAAGAGATGATCCTCACGATCTTCTAATCCGCGTTCGGTTTCCTGTGGCAAGAAACAATCTCGATACCACTCGTGATGTGGCTCGCAGGAAGCTTGGGCGCATTTCAGAAAGAACGGAGTTGCCATGTCAAATGGCAGAACCATTACCCCGTGTTCCACCGAAGCGATTTTCATATGCCAGTCACCGGCATGCGTCAATGAATGAAAATCGCGGTAATTCACCAGCGCTTTCAGGCCTATCTCAAGAGGTCCGCTGCCTCGCGTGACAGTGTATTGAACAAAAGTCGTGTTTTCACCCTGGACCATCCAGACGCGTTTTTCGAGCAAAGCATCCGCGAGCGCATAAGTCCAAACAGGAGTAGTGCCCTCGAGATGAAAACTTTCGAGAAAGAAAAATCCCAGCGGATCGACGACCCCGCTGGCCCAGTGGTGCGTTGAGAGCGCAAAGGTAGCAGCGTCGTAGCGAACTGTCTCTTCAAGAAAGGCCACGAGCTGAGTTCGGCCGAGCGGCGGCTGAAGAGCGGCAATAAGGAGTCCGTGGTAGCGGCGGGTCATGCCACCGGCGATGGTTCCGGAAGCAAAACCGCCTATGCCATTGGTGACGAGCCATTCTCGAGATTCGGCCGCGGAAAGACTGCCGCAAATATCGCGCCCGAAACGGACCGGCGAATGGAATCCGGATGGGGGTTCGATTAGTTCAGTCATTACGGACCTTCGCTCCCTAGGCAATGTTTGCTACATATTTCCGATCAGTGGTTGCCGGGCTTGAGCCACTTGGTCATTAGGAAACGGGAGTTATCGTCGTAGCCCGCGCGCCGATAGAGTTCGGCCGCAGGGTCGTTGCCTTGGTCGACCTCAAGATGAATGGCGTTTACTCCCAGCTCGCGGGCTCGCTCTTCCACAAACTGCATGGCGCGCTTGCCAATTCCCCGCCGGCGGTATTGCGGCTCGATGTATAACTCGTCGATGAAGGAATCCCGGCCGTGATATTCGAAGCTGTAACCAAAGGTCAAAACAATGTAGCCCACAAGAGTCTCTCGATCCAAGAAAACCCAAGCTTGTCCTAGGTCCGGACTCGCAAGGAACTTGCGAAGCACCTCGCGGACGGACGGCTCATCGAAAAAATATGCACCAGGCTCCTGCTCCGCCAGGTTGCGCATCATGCGGAGCAACGCACGCTCGTCCTCCAAGACTGCTGGACGAATTTGGAAGTCCGTCACATTATTCTCCGCTCTGTTCGATTAATTTAGCGACGAGACCAGTCCAGCCCGTCTGGTGGCTCGCGCCGATGCCAGCGCCGTTGTCGCCATGGAAATATTCGTAGAAGAGGAGCAAGTCTCTCCAGTGAGGGTCTTTCTGAAAAAGTTCCGTGCCGCCGGCGACTGGACGACGGCCATCCTTTCCCCGAACGAAAATGTGAACCAGGCGGCGTGAGAGCTCGGCAGCGACTTCCCAGAGATCTGCTTCATTTCCTGAGCGGGCCGGGCATTCAACTTTGAAATCTTCGCCGTAGTAGTGGTGGTATTTTTGCAACGATTCGACGAGGAGATAGTTCAACGGAAACCAGATAGGGCCCCGCCAGTTCGAGTTTCCGCCGAAGAGGCCGCTGGTCGACTCCGCCGGCTCATAATCAACGCGGCTGATATGGTCGTTGACCTGCACTTCGTAAGGATGTTCGAGGTGATAGCGCGAAAGAGAACGGATCCCATAGGGAGATAAGAATTCCGTCTCGTCCAGCATGCGGCTGAGAATACGCTTGAGTTGTCTACGATTTGCGAGCGAGAGCAGACGCCGGACGCCGCGTGCGGAACGCTGAGTCATTTCGATGTGTTCGGGGACGTCTGCGTGATTGTCGACGAACCATTGCATCCGGCGCTTGAAGCCAGGCAGGCGGTCGACGATCTCCGGCTCAAGAGTTTCCACCGCGAACAAAGGAATCAGGCCAACCATGGAGCGAATCTTCATGAAATGGTCGTCGCCATTTGGAAGATGCAGCACGTCGTAGTAAAAACCATCTTCGTTGTCCCAGAGGGAGATGCCTTCGGTGCCCATATCATTCATGGCGTGGGCGATGTTCACAAAATGTTCGAAGAATTTGCTGGCCACATCTTCATAGGCGGGATCTTCCTTGGCTAGTTCCAAAGCGATAGCCAACATGTTGAGGCAATACATTCCCATCCAGCTGGTGCCATCGGATTGCTCAAGATGGCCCCCGGTAGGAAGGGGCGCGGAACGGTCGAAAACCCCGATGTTGTCGAGACCGAGAAAACCACCCTGGAAAATGTTCATGCCATCGGGGTCTTTGCGATTCACCCACCAGGTGAAATTAAGCAGGAGTTTGTGGAAGACTTTTTCGAGGAAGCCGCGATCAGCAACGCCGCGTACGCGCCGTTCGATTTTGTAAACGCGCCAGGCTGCCCACGCATGGACGGGCGGATTGACGTCGCCGAAAGCCCACTCGTAAGCCGGAAGTTGCCCGTTGGGATGCATGTACCATTCGCGAAGCAGTAGAATAATCTGCTCCTTCGCATAATCAGGGTCCACGAGCGCGAGTGCGATGCAGTGGAATCCCAGGTCCCAAGCGGCGTACCAGGGATATTCCCATTTGTCCGGCATCGACATCACGTCGTCGTTATAGAGGTGTGTCCACTCCTTATTGCGCCCTTTCATGCGTTCCTGAGGGGGAGGAGGGCCAGCAGGATCACCCTCAAGCCAGGCGCGGACGTCGTAATGATAGAACTGCTTGGACCACAACATGCCGCCGAATGCCTGTCGCATCACGCTTTTTGCGTCGTCGGATAATTCAGAGGTTACGCGCGAAGCAAAGAACTCGTCGGCTTCTTTCTGGCGAAGTGCAAATACGTTGTCAAATCCGGCCGCAAAATCGTTGGCGGGCGGGACGTCTTCGCCAGGATCGGCATGACCTGGCGAGGTGATGGTGCCGACTACACCCAAGCCTCGTTGCATCGAAGCGAGGGGTTCCCTATCGGTCAGACGAAGCTTGATGGTTTCAGACTGACCAGGGCCGAGCTCAAGAGGGTAATACGCGGCCATTTTGGTGCCCGACTGCTTAGGGTCTACGACGGATTTATTCCCGCGTATCAAATACTCGTGGAAAGCGTCTTTCACGTATGGCGTGCGGTTTTTGCCATTGAACAGGCGGGTGAAGTTAGTCTCGTTTTGCGTGAAGAGCAGTTCAGGCTCGCCGGCGCAGAGAAGCCATCGCTTGCCGTATCTCCAATGTTCGAGCTCAGCACACACACTGCCGGGAATGCTCGTGGCCCTTTGTACGCTTGGCCTGCGCAAGTCTTTACCCCATGACCAGGTGTTGCGGAACCACAAGGAAGGGAGAAATCGCAGGGTAGCCATCTCGGGGCCACGATTTACCGCTGTGATTTTAATCAGGATGTCTTCGACGTCCGCCTTGGCATACTCGATGAATACATCGAAATAGCGATCATCAGAGAAAACGCCTGTGTCGAGAAGTTCGAATTCGGGGTCTTGCCGGCTCCGTTTTTTATTCTCATCCACGAGGCGTGAATACGGGAATTCTGCTTGCGGGTATTTGTATAGCATACGCATGTAACTATGGGTGGGTGTGGAATCTTGGTAGAAGTAATACTCCTTCACGTCTTCACCGTGATTGCCTTGGTTTCCCGTGAGGCCGAAGAGTCTTTCTTTGAGGATGGGATCGCGGCCATTCCAAAGCGCCAGCCCGAAGCAAATCATCTGATGACGGTCGGAGATACCACCGATACCGTCTTCTCCCCAGCGATAGGCGCGCGAGCGTGCATGTTCGTGCGGGAAATACTCCCAGGCCGTCCCACCCGGGCTGTAGTCTTCCCGCACCGTGCCCCACTGCCGCTCGGAGAGATACGGGCCCCAGCGCTTCCAGTATTTCTTGCGGGTGCGGTCTTCCTCGAGCCGCTGGTCTTCTTTGGATTGCAGTCTGGCCATGGTCTGGAGCCCCTCAGTTGACGCGGTTAAATTATGGTTTATGGTCGCATCTTTCTGAAATTCTATTAGTAGCCGGTGCTACCTGCGTGCCTGTTCCGACACGCCCTGGGCGGTGGCGCGAATTCCTGAAGAATCGGATGCATCATCCCCCATTTTGTCGCAAATTTATTTCCTCAAATTATTTCAGTGGGACGACGGGCCTAAGCTTTTTATCTTGAAGGGCATCGCGCCGCTGCGAAACCAGTGTGGCCACTTATTGTTGTACTCTGAGGGACCTAAGATGCGTCCAACTAAGCAGCAAACTTTCGAGGAGATATCCCATGTTCCAGTCCGAAGCGCTAACTCCGATGCGGAGGCCTAGATGGATGTCCCGCGTGCTTCTTGGGGGTGCGGCTCTGCTGCTTCTTGCCGTTGCTCCGAGCCAATGTCGGAGCCAGACGCGCCCGATGGACGAATTGCGCCGCATGAATGAATCCGTAGATGCGCTGATTCGGAAAGTGTCCCCAAGCGTGGTTCAGATTTTAGTTTCAGGTTATGGCCAAATCGAGGAGCCCGAACATGGGAACACCGGCGTGGTCATTGGGCGGCAACGGGCCATTGGTTCAGGATTTATAATCGATCCAACCGGATACATTGTTACTAACGCACATGTGGTGAAAGGTGCTCAGAGAGTGCAGGTCGTGCTCTCCAGTGGTAGCTCAGACGATTCCGCGGAAGGTGTGCTTGCTGCAAAAACGAGTCTTGTTTCGGCTCGCATCATCGGCGTAACTACCGAAATCGATCTCGCCCTACTCAAGGTGGACGCCGCTGGACTTCGTGCGCTGAGACTTGCGAGCTACCGAAATCTTCACCAAGGGGAGTCTGTCTTTGCATTCGGAAGCCCTGAAGGACTTCGCAATACCGTTACCCACGGAATTATCTCCGCGGTTGCGCGACAGACCGATCCCGATTCGACGATGGTTTTTATCCAGACCGATGCGCCTATTAACCCAGGCAATTCTGGCGGGCCGCTGGTTAATGTGGACGGTGACGTGGTCGGCGTGGATACCTTCATCCTTTCGCAGTCAGGGGGAAACGAAGGGCTTGGCTTTGCCATTCCCAGCAGTGTCGTCAACCTCGCTTACCAGCAGTTGCGCAAATTCGGCCATCTGCACCGGCCCGAAATTGGCATCAGTGTACAGACGATTACGCAGCCTCTGGCGGATGGATTGAAGCTCCCACGCAATTTCGGCGTTGTGATCTCGGACGTTTTGCCGGGCGGGCCATCCGAGGCCGCTGGACTCCGTATCGGGGATGTCCTGCTCTCGATTGACGGAAAAGCCGCAAGCAGCGTCCCTTATGTGACATTTCATCTGATGTCTCGCGAGAGCGGGGACAAGGTGCATCTGGACGTCCTGAGAGGCACGCTGCGATTGGGCTTCGACGTGGCCCTCATGGAACCGCCGAAGGACATGGACCAGATCACCGCGTTGGCTGATCCTGAGAAAAGCCTTGTACCGGCGCTCGGAATTCTGGCTGTAGAAATCGACAAGCGAATAGCGGCCATGGTGCCGGAACTGCGCGATCCCTTCGGTATCATTGTCGCCGCGCGTGCCGCGGGAGCCGCCACGGAAGTGCCGCTGACAACCGGCGACGTGATCCGTACGTTCAACGGCGAGCCGATGACTACTCTCGACCGGTTGCGTAATGCGCTTAAAAACCTGGCGCCTGGTGCGGCGGTAGTACTGCAAATTCAGCGGGATCAGAAGCTGATGTATATCGCCTTCACTCTGGATTGAGTGTGGCGTCGAGGCCGGTGTTAATCTCCGGCTTACGCCAAGCCGAGCCGCCTGCGCACTTCGAAGACGATTTGTTCTGGAGCTGGAGACGCATCCACGGTGATAGCATCTGCCGGTTCTTCGAGAGTCGAGAACTGGCTGGCGAGCAGATCTTGTTTTGCGAAATGCCCTTTTCGTGCGAGCACCCTCCGCGAAAACAACTCGTAGCTGCCTCTTAAATAAACAAATCTCACATCGGAGCTCGCCCACAATTCATCGCGATAACTCTGCTTCAACGCCGAACAAGCCAGCACGACAGACCGCTTCTCGGCGCTCCACTGGACGATCTTATCGTGCAAGGCCTTCAGCCACGGCTCGCGGTCTGCATCGGTCAGCGGAATCCCATGCTTCATTTTTTCCACGTTCGCCACCGGATGAAAATCATCCGCGTCCACGAACTCCCACTCCAACCGCTTCGCCAGCAAGGTGCCGATGGTGGTCTTCCCAGAACCGGTCGTGCCCATCACGATCACGATCACGACAACCTCTCACTTGGCAGAAACTCGCGGGCTTTCGATTTCTTGATTGCAAGTAGCAAGTCGGCGCGAAACCTCTCCCGGAAGCGTCGTCTCGATGCCGCCCGTGCTTATCCATGCTGGATTCTTAACTTTCTTCCAGTTATCGAGGCTCTTCTGAAACCAGTCTCGCGCAGTTTGCCACTTGGCCATTTTTTCGTTTCGCTCGCGGCTTGCTTCGGCAAGCTTTGCGGACGCGCTACCTTCGCCGGTGTAAATCTCGGCCAGAGCATAGAGCAAATCCTGATCGTCGGGACTCGCACGTAACTGAGGTTCGAGGATCGCGAGAGACTTGTCGTACTCCGCTTTAGCCATGCTGGATTCGCCCTGGGCAAGATAAGAGTCCGCGAGACCGTCGACTGCAGAGCAGAACGATACTTGCGTCTGGACATCGTCCGTGCCGCCCGCGCGCACCGCGGCAAGTAGATTCTTCGCCGTCGCATACTCTTGAGAGGCTTCTCTCCGCTTACCCTGATGCCGAAAAGCCTGACCCAACCAGGTACGAAAGACCGCTTGCACAGTTCGCATCAGCGGCGTTTGCGTGGATGCAGACTGGCTCTGCGCAATCGCGTCCCGAAGATTCGTAATCCCTTCTTCCTCGCGCCCGCTCTCTGTCAAAGCAAATCCGAGTTCCGCCGTACTGTTCATTTTGGTTTGTCTCAGAAAATCGTTGTTGGGATCAAGGCTCGCCAGTTGTGCTGCCGTATTTTGAGCTTTTGTATAGTGCGGGAGCGCCTCCGCAGTCTTGCGATCCATAAGCAGAGCGTTCCCGATTTTCCCTTCCAAAATCCCTACGTTGGACGCCGCGCGAACGTTGGTTTGCTTCTTATTTATTTCCGTCAAGATCTCGCTGGCACGTTCATAGTAGGCGATCGATCGAGGCCTATCTCCGAGGCTCAGGTACGCTTCGCCCAAAAGACCATTGGCAATGCCCTCCTGTCCGACGAGGCCCAAATCCTTAGGCGAAAGCGGAATCACTTCATGAGCGATTTCGATAGCCTTCTGGAGATCGGCAATAGCATCTGACGTTGTTCCAACACGCCCGGCTGCGCCCTCACCAACTTCCATCATTGCAAGGCTGGTGTGTACACGAAAGCGCTGGGTGAGAATCAATACGTTGTTAGGATGCGTCTGGCCTTCGCGATCCAAAATGGCCTGAGCTTTTTTGACATACTCGTAGGCGCCAATCACATTGCCGGAGGACATATTTTCAAAATCGGAGAAATCCAGATAGGCGACAGCCAATTGCTCTTGGTCCTGGCTGTTTTTTGGGATTCATTCTGGCCAGAGATTCGCGCATCTGGATCGACTTCTGAAAGCTGGCGAGCGCCCCCTTGGTATCACCCAGATTCGGGTCTCTGGGGTCTCCTTGAGCAAGGCCCATCCTGCGATAGGCGGTGGCCAAATCGCGTAGTAAATCCGGATCGTTTCCAGATTCTTTCGAAAGCTTGTCGAGATACTCCAAGGATCGTTGAACCACCAGTTTTCGAGCTTGCGTAGCACCGGGGATATTTTCGATGGAGTCGTGCACCTCGAACATCAGGGAATTGGCAAGTTTGCGGACATCGTTGAAGCGTCGTTGCGCGATGCGCGCTTCGCGTACAGTAACCACGACTGCGGTAACCAACGTGACAAAGATCAGCGAGGCTGCGAGAACACTTGCTTTGTGCCGCCGAACGAATTTCCCGCTGCGATAGCTCCACGTCCCTTTTCTGGCTCCGACAGGAATCCCCTCCAAATGTCGCCGTATGTCCTCGCTGAACTGCTCGACGGAGGAGTAGCGTTGCATCGGTTCCTTGCGTAGAGCTTTCAGCAAAATAAAATCAAGGTCTCCGCGCAACCGTTTTTGGAGACGAGCGGGAGTAGCCTCTCTAGTGCCGCTGACCTCCTCCGGGGTGATTTCCCGCGAATCGCCTGCGCCGCCCGCTGTTTCCTTGCGGTGGATGGCAGTGCTCGGTCGTTCCGGCTCATCGCGAGTAATAGCCTCCGCGAGTCGCTCGGGAGTGCGCGTATCCACACGATATGGCGAACGCCCCGTCAGAAGTTGGTAGAGCACCACCCCGAGCGAATACACGTCAGTGTGAGTGGATATCGCCTCTCCGCGCACCTGCTCCGGGCTCGCGTATTCCGGAGTCATAGGGCGGAGCAGCGTCGACTCCGTACTTCCCGAAGGGTCAAGTATCTTGGCGATTCCAAAATCCAGAAGTTTGGGGACACCATCTTGCGTAACCAGAATGTTGCTGGGTTTGATGTCCCGATGAATCACCAGGTGCTGGTGCGCATATTGTACTGCCGAGCAGACCTGCCTGAAGAGTTGCAAACGCTCCGTCACCGAAAGCTTTTTCGCATCGCAGTAAGTATCGATAGGCGCCCCATCTACCAACTCCATGATCAGATAGGGGATAGTTTCCTGAGTGGTCCCTCCATCGAGAAGGCGGGCAATGTTTGGATGATCAAGGCTCGCGAGAATTTGCCTTTCGTTCCGAAATCTCTCGAGCACAAAGGAGGTGTCATAGCCTGTGCGCACCAACTTGAGTGCGACCTTTTTTTCGTACTGTCCATCGGCGCGCGTCGCCGCGAAAACCTCCCCCATGCCACCATGCCCAATTTTCTCGGTCACGAGATAAGGCCCGATGCGCCGACCCACCTCTACACCCGGCCGCGTATCTTTCTCGGCTGGTTCTTCGGCTATTGCCTCGGACGGATTCAAAAAGCTGCTGTCGGCTTCCTCGTGGGACGCAAGCAATGATTCCACTTCGCGGCGAATTTCTGGATCCTCCGTGCAAGCCCCTTGCAGAAAGGCTTCGCGTTCTGCTCCTGGAAGGGCAAGCGCCTTTTCCAGGAGCTCGGTTATCCGCTCCCAGCGTTCCGGCGTCATCCCGCTTCGCTCCGGTTCATTTCACGGAAGAGCCACGCACGCGCGGTTGTCCAGTGACGCTTGACGGTCGCCGGCGAAATTCCTAGCACCTCGGAAGTGTCCTCAATGGAAAGGCCCGAGAAAAACCGCAGCTCAACGATTTGACTCTGCTGTTGGCTCAGCTCCGTCAACCGGTTTAGGGCGTCGTCCAGAGCCAGGATGTCTAAGCCTTTGGCAGCGGGCCCCGCTATGCCATCGCTTAAGGTTAGCTTCAGGGAATCTCCCCCTCTCTTCCCGGCTCGTTGTCTCCGCGCGTGATCCACCAATATCTGCCGCATCAATCGCGCCGCCACGCCATAAAAATGTGCGCGGCTTTGCCACTCTGGAGGATTCTGCCCCACCATGCGCATAAAGGCTTCGTGGACAAGTTCAGTGCTTTGCAGTGTGTGGTCTGGACGCTCTTGGCGCAGGTAGTGCCTAGCGAGCTTGCGCAGCTCGTCGTAAACCAGCGGCATCAAGGCGTCCAGCGCGGCACGGTCCCCAGAGCGCCAACGAGCCAGCAAATCAGTGACTTGATGAGACCCGGAATGCTCCAAGAAAGACTCCGTCCGTCGCGGGGCAACGACAATCTGCGGAGAATAGTCGGCGGAACCTCGGACTGTCATTCTGCTTGAAAAGATGAAACTTGGAGGTACATCCTACAACGCTTGTAGATATTCTGTCCATACAAGCCACTCCCAAGGGTTCTTGCAGGCTCAACCGGTCGGCGCAATGCCAAGTAGTCAGGCTTTTGCTCTGGTACTCTGCACTGGCCACCACAAAACCGAGCGATGTAGACTTAGGCAGACGAGCACCGGGTAACTCGCGCTTAGCCGCCCATGCTGATTACAAAAATGCGAAGCAGGGAATGCCGGGAGATGGTCACGAGGCTTGGCTATGGAAGACTTGCGTGTGCCTCGAACAACAGGCCTTACATCGTGCCCCTTTATTTTTCCTACGACTCCGACCGTTTGTGTTGTTTTTCCACCGTAGGCCGGAAGATCGAGTGGATGCGGCTGAATCCATTGGTTTGTGTGCAGGTCGACGAGATACGGGGACACGACGAATGGATGAGCGTCGTTATCTTCGGAAAATACGTCGAGATTCCAAACGGACCCGAATTCGCAAAGAGCCGGGAGGATATTCGGTCCCTCCTACAGAAGAGATCCTTGTGGTGGCAGAGTGGATATACGGCATCCCAGATTCGCCGGAAGCCCAAGCCCCCGGTCTCCGTATTCTTCTATATCGGGATAGAAGAGATCACAGGCCTTCGTGCGACTCCCGACACCAAGGAGAAAGCGGCTCGTCGCGCGTCGCTTGCCTCTAAAGGCCGCTCATAAATGTCTATAGCGGCCATCAGCTGACTGTATACACCCGCAGCGACTCTCGCTATCCAGATGGACCTTTATCATCTGCTGGGAACGATCAGAGAATGCAGCTGCTGTCGCCAATCCAATTAGGCCTTAGAAATTATAAGAAATTCCTACCAGAGGCACGGCCGAACTTCGAAGTCCGCCTTCATCCAATTTAAGAAGCACATTTCCCGTCACTACCAACCGGCCTACCAAGCGGTATTTCAAACCAAGGGAAGCTTCAGTAATATTCACGTCAGTAGTTCTCTGGGCAATGTCGGGATGGGATGTGCCCGCCGTATACGTTCCGCACGTGGCGCCGGTGGGATCGGTGGGGCCGGAGCAATTGCCGAGACCCAGATAGGGTTGAGAAACGAGCTCCGGGCTGTTGAACAAGCGCTGGCCGTAGATATCAAACGCGGCCGTCAATCGTTTCACGACGCGAATGTCGGCACCCACAATGTAGACGAAGCGGTTGGGAAGCTTGCCCGTGTTTGTGGGCGTGCTGCCAGCAGGGCCGGGCACGATGTTAGTTCCAGCAAGTGTGGAATCGCCGTTCCATTCATACCCTACCTCGGCGTGAGGAGAGATCCGCGCCTTGTAAGAAACGACGCCGAAGGGCTTCACCCCCGTGGCGCCAGAGCCCAGGAAATTCAAAGCGTCTCCGGTAGGCAGACGGACATCCACGCCAGCCGCCACGGCCCACCGCTCTCCGTTGTAAACGTTATACTTTCCGCGGAGAACGACATCGCCGATCCCGGATGCGCTGTTCGAATCGGAAAATTTAGCACTGAGGCATGGAATCTGCGAGGCGCATTGGGTAGCGAGCACCGGATTGGTGGGATTGAAAGAATGCCACACGTTGCCGGGGGCGCCCGCCGCTGCCGGTGCAGCGGAATTGGGAACAATTGTGGCCTGTGAAGTGACGGCCATCTGAACATTCAAAATCGGGATCGCGACGGAAAATTCGAGGCGGTTGGTGATTCCGTAGGTCGCATAAATCGTGTATTGATGAATCGTGAGGTCGATGTTGTTTGACGTTTGTATGAAGTCGCGCACGAAGCATGGGTCATTTGCATAGCCATTCGCTGCGGTTAGCCCTGTTTGGTTATCGCACGACGGGATGTGGAAGGGATTGGGCACAGGAAACGGTTGATGCTGAAGCACAGTCGGGATGTTGCTCAAATTTTGTCCGTCGATCGAGCCGAAATTAAAGTATTGGTAGCTGAAGCCCACGAAGAGCTTCCGCCTCCCGATCGTGGTCGCGCGATTGCCCAATATTGGCCCCAGACTCTCATCCGTTGAAGGCGCAAACGTCTTCAGAGCCGGGTCATAAACGAAAGTGATGCCGGACGAAGGCGAAGCTAGGGGCAATTGTGAGGCCTGGATGCCGACGGCCTCATTGATTGGCGCGAACGTGGCGAGGAAGTCGCTCGAGAAATGAGCCTCGTGATGGTCACCAGTGAATAACACCGACTGCGTCGGGTCCGTCGTGGTGCCGAATCCAAACGGGCCATACACCTGAGGAATCTGGCAGACCAGTTTGCTACTCAACGTACCGTTCAGCGGGCACGTCTGGGCCGAGGCGCTCTCGGTACCTAGAAAAGATAGGGCCGCAAAGAAGCCTAAAACGAAATACCCCAGAAGTGCACGTTTGAACATGGCGCTGCTCCTTGAGATTGAGAGGTCAGGTCGGCTGACCAGAAGATAGTGATCGGAACATCTGTTTCATATCACCGAATCTGAGTTGGGGCGAGTCTATCCAGCTAGCCTAATTTGGTCAAGGTGTAATGGCGGTCCGCTCGGAATCGGGCTTACTGAACACTTGTGATGACCCAGGCGCCATTGGACTTTGCGAATTGAAAGACGGTCTGGCCTTTCACGCTTCGTGGCTTCTGCCCTTGGGGAGTATATTCCTCGGTGAATTGTGTGGTAATGGTAGCCGTATTGCCGTCTGGGGCGATTTTCACACTTCCCGTTTGGACCTGCATGCGAATGGAACTAGCCTTTTCAAAGGAATTCTTGTATCCAGCGTACAGTTTTCCCATAGTCGGCCAAATCTGCAGAAGGGCGTCCGGATTCCTCTGCTCAAAAGCCTGTGAGTATCGCTTAACCAGCACGAGCAGGGCGTCACTGTCGGCAGTAGACGACACATCGGGCTTGCTGGGAGTGGCAGGAGGGGGAGGTTGATTGAGCGTCGCCAGTTTCGCGCTGATGTCATCCACAAACTTCTGGGCCTCGCCTGCATGCGGGCCTCCGGCTTGGGCGATGGGCTGGAGTCCAGTACGGGCTGCTTCCAGGCCGCTCTTATCGTTGGCAGCCAAGGCCGCCTGATACTTCGCCACAATTTGCTGGTAGGCCGCATCAAGGCGTTTGCTTGCCGCACGGTCGCGCACTTCGCGAATCGCGGCAGGCACGTTGTTGACAAAGCCCTTCGCCTCGTCCGATCGTGGACCAGCGCCATCTACGATTGCTTGGAACCCTCGCTGCAAGTTGCCGAGTTGCTGACCCGCGGCATCATCGTCGCTCTGCCTAAGCTGATTAAACTGTCCCTCCAATTGGGTGAGGCGGGTCTGTTCGGCTTGGTCGATCTCCGAGATCAGAGTCCCCGCATCGCCGCCGTTTTGCTGGACGAGGCCGGCTTTCAAACGGGCAGCACGAAAATCCCCACGCTGCAAATCCTGACGTGCTCCACTCGTGTAACTGCTGGAAATCCGCGCCCGGACGTCCTGGAGCATCTTTTCCGCGTCCGGTTTCCGCGGGCCTTCCCGATCAATCAGGTGCTTTAAAACCTCTGCAGCATTCTGGAGACTATTCACATCGCCATTTTGAGAAGCTTGTCGCGCCTGGGAGAACAGTTTTTCTTCTTCCTCACGAGCGGGGAGCGTATGCGCTAGGTATTGTTGAGCGTCGTTTTTGCGCAGACCTCCCTCGCCCAGAGCGAGGATTTGCCGCAGTTTTCTCTGTGCATCGGCGAAGCGCGCGCTGGCCACATCGTCGTTTGCCTGCTGCCAGAGTTGCTCTTCTTTCCGCCGAAGGTCGCGAAGATTCTTGTCCTGCATCGACTCTTGGATCCCGGCTTCCTTTTTCTTGATTTCAGAAGTCAATGGACCATTTTGGTTCGCAGCCGCGGTTAGAGTTCGCAGCGCGCCCTCAAGGTCATTCGCCGCAACGAGTTTATCCGCCGCGTTCATTGCACTGCGCTGCTGCACCTCCAGAGGATCTGGCCCTTGCTTAATCGTTGGCTCTGGCGTGCTGAGGGTTCTGTCCTCGTGTGGGCGAATCAGGGGAATTACGCGCACAGCTCCCCAGATCAGCACAACAGCGACCACGACCCAGGCAACCCATTTTGCAGGCTTCTTCCAATCGAATTCTGGAACAGGCGCGATCACAGGAGAGGGTTCTGGCAGAGGCACCAGTTCAGTTGCTCTCTTCGGGTCAGGGAGCGAGATAGGGGCTGCGGCGTAGCCTGGCGACTCGGCATCGAACGCAGTGGCAGTGGGCTCCGAGAGAGGGGATGTCAGGTCCGGAACAACAGGCGGAACATCCGGCACCTGGGGCAACGATACCGCCTGAGTTGCTAATGCTTTCGCATCCAGTGCGTCCGATGGCAAGCGAGTTTCTTGCG
Organism: uncultured Acidobacteriota bacterium; assembly: GCA_963718785.1. Taxonomy (GTDB): domain Bacteria; phylum Acidobacteriota; class Terriglobia; order Acidiferrales; family UBA7541; genus Acidiferrum. The sequence continues at coordinate 1,533,937 of CAVQZW010000003.1, forward strand.
GCGGGGCGACTTCTGGCTCAGGTGGACCTTGGAGCCAGGCATACTCCTTGGAGAGGCTTACGCTTGGCGTGTTTGTACCAGTCGTGGCCGAAGCAAGAGCGGCAGATTTCGCTTGTTCCAGTTCCTCACATACGCGTTGGACACGCGGATCGAACACCTCAAGGATCCTATCCGCGACGGCTTCGTCTAGCGCTCGAGTTGCCTCGACCAATCTTCCTGAGCTGATGAAGGAACGTATTCCTTCGATCTTTCTTTCTTGCTCTTTCTTTTTCTCCCGCGCTTCATACTCGACCCGAGCAGAATTGAGCAACTGGGTTACATCGGTGTCGGGGCCGTGAGTCATCAGAGTCTGATTCGCCAGGTCGATCGCTTCGCTGATCTTTCCGCGGTTGATCTTCACCTTAATTTCGCGGATCCGTTCTTCGATGTGCTGGCGAGTCTCGACCTTCCTTTGCTGGCTATCGGATCGTTCTCTCAGCAGTTGCAGTTCCCGATTGTCGGGGAACGTCTTGAGGCCGGCCAGAGCCAGCTGATAGGCTTCCTCGAATTGGGCGGAATCAAAAAGCTTCTTCACTTCCTGAAGAATCTTTTGTTGCTGGGATTCTCGTTCGATCTGCGCTTGTTGGGTCCTCGAGAATTCGAGCAGCCGTCCAAAGTCAGCATTGCCGGGGAATTCTTTTTGGATTCTCTCCGACTGTGCGAGAACCTCAGGATATTTCTTCTCGCTAACCAACTGCTTCAGAGCGCTCAATTCCCGTTGCAGTCGCTCGAGGCCGGCTTGTTTTTCCTTCTCTTGCAGGACCAGCGATCGCAGCTTGATGATTCCAGAGTCCTTCGGGTGCGCTTCGCGAATTGTTTCTAGCGCATTCATGGCTTCTTCAAAGCGCCTGGCGGCGAGATGCTTTCTTGCCTCGGCGAGTTGGCGCTGCTTCTGCTGTTCTGCGCGATCCTCGCGCGCTATCTCGAGAAGTTTTGTAAGGTCACTGTCTTTTGGGTACTGGCTCTGAAGTCCGACAAGCAAGGAAATGCATTCTTCGTAGTTCCGCGAAGTCAGCAAACTTCGGGCTTCCGCCAAGCTTTTCAGTTTCTGCTGCTCGGCCCGATCCTCCCGCGCCGTGTCCAGAAGCCGGGAGATATCGTTGTCATTGGGATATTCGCTCAGCAACCTGGCGAGCAGCGCCAAGCATTCTTCGTACTTCCGTGAGCCGAGAAGACTTCGGGCTTCTGTCAAGCCCTGAAGCTTGCGTTGCTCCGCCCGTTCCTTACGGACAACATCCAGGAGTTTGGGAATTTCGTCATCCGACGGAAACTCCTTTAACAAATCCTGAAGCAGCGTTTCGCACTCTTCATGGCGACGGCTGGTCAGTAACTTTCTCGCTTTCGCGACCCCTTGTTGGCGCTGCTGTTCGGCCTTGTCTGCCAGTGCGTTTTCGAGCAGCCTTGAGATATCGTCTTCGTCGGGAAACTCCTTTTGGAGAGACGTCAGCCGGGAGATGCTATCGTCGTAACGCTTGGCTGCCAAAAGGTTGCGCACCTCACTCAGAGACCCCAGCATTCTTTGCTTTCTCTGATCTTCAATAACATTCTTTTGCAGCTGAAGGATTTCTTCGTCGTTCGGGAACTCCTTCAACAGGGAGGTCAGGAGAGAACCACAACCGTCATAGCGCCTTGCCGCAAAAAGACTTCGAGCTTCCGCAACAGATTGCGCCCTTCGCTGCATTCGCTGATCTTCGACCACGTGCTTTTGCAGTTGCAGGACTTCCTCGTCGCCGGGAAACTCCTTCAGAATGGAATTCAAGAGAGAACCGCAATCGTCGTAGTGCCTTTCCGCAAAAAGGCTTCGAGCTTCCGTAACAGATTGCGCCCTCCGCTGCTTTCGCTGATCTTCGAGCACGTGCTTTTGGAGCTGCAGGACTTCCTCGTCGCCGGGAAACTCCTTCAAGATGGAATTCAGCAGAGAGTCGCAATCGTCGTAGCGCCTGGCCGCAAAGTGGCCTCGAGCTTCCGCGACAGCCTGTGACCTTCGTTGCTTTCGCTGATCGTCGATCACCTTTTTCTGGAGTTCGAGGATTTCATCGTCGCCGGGGAACTGCTTTTGAAGGTCAGCTAGAAGCGCCTTGCACTCGTCATAGCGTCGGCTGGCAAGCATGCTGCGAGCATCCGCCAACCCTTGCGATCTTTGCTGGTTTGCCTGATCCTCCCTCGCAGTCTCAAGCAGCCGAGGGATCTCTTCTTCGCCGGAGAATTCCTTTTGCAGTTCGAGCAGAAGCTGAATGCATTCCCCGTAATTCTGTTGTGTCCACAAGCCTCGGGCCAGCTGCATTTGCTCGTGAAGGCGCAGCCGCTTCAAACGCTCAGCCTTCTCGGTACTCACCTGAAGTTGAAGTGACAATGCCTGCGGATTGGCGGGTTCAGCTCCCAGAACTTTGGAGAGCAATTCCTCGGCTTCTTCCAGCATTCCCTGAGCCATGCGCTGCTTGGCGGCATCCATCCACTCTGCCAACTGTCGAACCCGGCTTATTTCTTCCTGAACTTCCCTCAGGAGCGCCTGGCCAGGTTCAAAGCTGGAGTCCAATTGCAAGACGATCTCCGCTTCCGCCTTCGCCTCCAGCGGCTTCCCTTCGGCAAGTAAGGCACGGCCTTTTTCTACCTGCTGTTGCAATTTCGGCCGCAGAAGGCTGCGCCGGAGCTCGGAATTAACTTTGTCCAGAAGATTCCTGGCCTGCGTATTGGTCGAATCGATCTGAAGGACCTGACGCAGGAGGTCGCGCGACTGGGAATACTCTCCTTGCTCTGACAACTCGCGTGCCTGGACAACCAAGACGACAACGGATTCCGACTGAAGACTCTTGCAGATTGGATCCAGGTCGAGGAGAAGTTCTTCCATCGACTGATACCGTTCGTCCGGGGATTTCCGCAACACTTTTTGGATTACTTTTTCAAGAGCAGGCGGGCAATCGGCCACCACGTCGGGCAAAGGTGTGGGTTCTTGCTGGCAAATGCTATGCATGAGACTGGCCGGGGTCTGTCCCTTAAACGGTCTCTGGTAAGCCAGGAGCTCATAGAGCAGAACGCCGAACGACCAGATGTCAGAGCGCGCATCGGCGTGTTCGCCGTGATATTGCTCGGGAGACATGTAGGCGAAAGTACCGAGAAGCATCCCGGTTTGCGTTTTGGAAGTTTCCAGAACGCGCGCGATCCCGAAGTCCACGACCTTGACGGTGCCATCTTTCGTAAGCATCACGTTGTCGGGCTTGATGTCGCGGTGGATGATGCCGCGCTTGTGGGCGTAATCGAATGCGCGACACGCTTGCATTGCATAGGCGAGCTTCAGGGGTACGGGCAGGGGCGTCCGGCGGCCGATGAGTTGATCTAAGCTTTCACCCTCCAACAATTCCATGGCGATGTAGGGGATGCCTTGCTCGTCGCCCAGGTCGAAGATGGTGACGATGTTAGGATGCTGCAAGCCTCCGGCGGACTGTGCTTCCTGGTAAAAACGTTGAAGCAAATCGGGGAATTCGGCCAGGCCTGTGGTGATCGTCTTCAGCGCGACAAGACGATTGAGGATCGGATCGCGCGCGCGGTAAACGACGCCTCCCGCCCCGCGGCCCAACTCCCCAAGAATCAGGTATTTGCCCAACTTCTCCAAAGCTCACACCTCGGCGCCCGAGAAACCACTTGGCGTTACTCCTCCAAGAAGGTTCCCGAAGCGTATAATCCTCTGGCTGCAGGCCACTCCGTTGACATCGCTCTTTCGAGGCTAATATACCCTAAAGGGGGGCCGCCCGATAAGACGAAGGCTTTTCGTTTACCGAAAGACTCATTTTCGCCACATTCCTATCCGTTGCTGCTTAGAACCTGAGAAGGTTGCTGTACTAACGCAAAAACTATTGAGTTGGATTCCACTCTTGAGCGTAGAACGAAGAAAGTATTTGCTAGTTGATTCTAAAAGTTTGGCTGGGAGACCTGGACTCGAACCAGGATAGCCAGATTCAGAGTCTGGAGTCCTACCAATTGGACGATCTCCCAGCCGTAGGAGGAAAAAAACGAACCGCAGCACTTCCCCGAGGATCGGGGCAGCCACGATTCTCCTCATCTAATTTAATCGGGATTCGCTGAGGCGTCAACCACGCGCAGAGGTCGCTGGCGCGGAATCCGTAGCCTGCGGAGCAATGACAGGCACCATCCTGCCCTTGTGCACCGTGAATTCCTGGCCGCCCCAACGGATACGGTTGGACGCAAAGCTCGCAAGCCAGACCGCCGAATAGAGAGCGTCGCGTAGCGGCACCAGCCAAAGCTTGCGGCGCAACACTTCATCGCCGACTCCCCAAATGCCCACGGTCCACGCCATCATGTGCCGCAAGACAATGTAGCCAAGCAAGTAGGACGCAGCGATCCACTTCGTTGGCGCCGCCAGTGCGGCCAACACAACCCAGGGAAGCCCAAGAGTGAAAATCAAACCAAAATAAGATAGCGGCCGGCACAGTCGCACGGTCCTCGCCCAACGAAGTTGATGATCCCAAAACTTTTTGGCAGTTTGCGCTGGATACATGGTCCAAACAGCCTCGCGCGAAAGCAGCACTCGCCCACCGGCCTCGGCGATGCGGACACCTAGTTCGTAATCGTCTGCGAGCATTCCGGCGAAGGACTCAAAACCGCCGATTTTGGCAAGCCAGCGCTTGGTAGTGACAATGGAAGCACCCAGGGCAAAGTTGATCCCCTCTGTCAGCTCAGCCATCAGCACCCCGGCAAAAAAATCGCTGGATGCTCCGATGGCTTCAAGTTCCGCGCCAAGATTTTTTTCGGCGATACCGCGATAGAAAGAAGTGACGGCCCCAGTGCGCTCTTCGACAAACGGCGCGACAACTTCGCGCAGGTAGTTCGGACCAACCCGCACGTCGCCGTCCGTGAGCACAAGAATCTCGTGCTGCGCTTCGCGGGACAGTAGAGCCAGCTTGTTGACCTTGCGATTGGCTCCCAGATTTTCCGCGCCAACGAGTAACCGAATCCGCCGGCCAGGAAATTCGGAGACCAAGCGATGAATCAGGGGAACAGCCGCGTCCTCATCATCATTGACGGCAAAGAGTATTTCGTAGTCTGGGTAATCCTGGCGGCAAAAACTCGAATAATTTTCATAAGTGCCGAAATCCACGCCACGAACAGGCTTGAGCAAACTCACAGGCGGAGTGTAGCCTCGCAGCTTGTGCTTTCGCTCTCGCCGGAAGAAGCGCCACGCGGCAAACGTGGCCGCAACGTAGTACCCCAGCGGTGCAGCCGCTAACAGGAGCACTGCATCTCGCCAACCTGAATGCAATATCGTCACGCTGGACTTCTCTTCCCTTTTTCTGTGCTTTCCTGAACCAGCCGATGGAGTGTCGCTCTACTAGCTTGCCACAAAGCGGAACTGCGTGGATTTTCCCGTGCCCTCGCTGAGTCAGAGCGAACACGCACTAACTTGAACAGCGGATGCCGATGAGGGCTTCTTAGCTTCAGCGTTTTCCGAGCCAGACCAGTGTAACGCCAATGCAAACGAGCAAGACTCCGGCCCAGCGGCGCGGGGTAACTCTTTCTCCGAGAAAAAACTTTCCGCCGAGCGCACCAGCCGCATAGTTTAGCGCCGTCACTGGCACCACGAAGCTAACGTTTTCAATGGAAAGTACCGCTAGCAAGGAGAAGAAAGCCAGGGCCATCATGGCAATCCCGATCCACATCCAGGTAACTTTCATTGCGCGAAGGATGACTCGCACGAGTGCAAGCGGCCTGAAATCCGTTACTTCGCCGACATGTTTCATGGCCCTCGTGACACAAATCTCGCCACCTGTTCCGCTGACCACAACCAAAAATAAAAGCAGCGCTTCGCGCATTCTCAGCGTACCTCTGTCGTGCGCGGTGGAGTATTTCCGACGACGAAAACGCCTAAACAGATCACGACAATCCCCGCCCAGTGCAAGGGTGAAATTCGCTCGCCAAGATAGAAGTAACCCAAGAGCGCAACGACCAATAGCGCGATCGAGGAAGCCGGTTGTACGTAACTAAAATCAGCCCACGACAAAATTAACATGTAGGCCACGAAAAACGTCAGCAGTGACGCGATGCCAAGCCAGATGTAGCACGAAGACAAAACCATCGCGGCAATATGCGGTAAGCGCGAAGGCGCCCACGAGACAGCTGCGCCAACATTTTTCATTCCTTTGCCGAGAAGCACATTCCCGAGTGGTGCAAAAACGACCATGATGAAAAGCATGCAATAGGTTTTAAGGTGCAGGCCCGAAGACGAACTCATGCGGCAGGCGCGCCAGACAGAAGAGTGGGTACCTTCTCTGATCTCATAGAAACCTTGGGACCGGGTTTCGAGGACATTGGCGATAGTAAGGGACAAACAAAGTCATGATGTGAATAGGCTCGCACACTCTAGGAAGCCCTTCTCCTTCATTATTGCATGGTTTTCGCAGGCATCTCAAAGGCCGCGCCCCGTCTCGAGGATATTCACTTCGCATTCCCACCACTCAATCGCAGATGTTTGTCAAAACTGCCAGATGACCCGCGTGGGCACTTTTGGCAAAGTGAAATTTCTCTCGATTTGCTATTCTTTTGTGGCTCGCAGTACACTCCGCAATCATTCGGAAAGGAACGGCTGCCTAAATAGGAATGATCGGCGCCCTGACACAGAGGTCTGGCTTTCCCGTTCTACCCATTCAAATTGGCAGCATACGCGACGGCGGAATACCCCTTCTTGAGTCCTCAAAAAATTGTAACTTACCTCTTAGCCGACGGGGCCCGCAATGATCGCCAGCGGCCTCATCTACGTTTTGCTGGGCGTCGCGGCCATTCCTTTCATCTACTATTTTCTAGCCCTTTACAGCTCCTGGCGCTTCTTCTCGCAAGCACGAAGATGGGTCCAGCCTTCCGACTTCACGCCTCCCATAAGCAATCTGAAACCGATTCGCGGGCTCGATGCCGAAGCCTATGAAAACTTCGCCAGCTACTGTAACCAGGATTATCCCGATTACGAATTGCTATTTGGCATTGGCGACGGGGACGAGGCCGTCGCGGAAGTCATTGAAAGATTGAAGCGCGAATTTCCCCAGCGCCGCATTCGAATCGTTCATGTCTCCGGTCACACCGCTCCCAACGACAAAGTCGTGAAGCTGGCACGCCTGGTCAGCGAAGCGCAAAACGAAATTCTTGTGATCAACGACAGCGACGTCCGCGTTCGCCCGGACTATCTGCGTTCTGTAGTCGCGCCGCTCCACAATCCCAAGATGGGCGCGGTCACCTGCCTCTACGTCTCCACGCAAGAACACTCGCTCCTGCAAAGGCTTCAGTCCATTGGCATGATTTGCGACTTTTATCCCGGCATTCTGGTCGCCAGGGAGTTAGACGGCGTCAAGTTCGCTTTTGGCCAAACCATTGTCACCACTCGAACGCATCTCGCTGGTTTCGGCGGCTACAGCGCCATCGAGAATCGTCCAGCGGATGACTTGCTGGTTGGGCGATTGGTTGCCGAACAGGGGTTTGAAGTAGAACTGTTGCCGTACGCGGTCGAGACCGTGGCTGATTTCAAATCATTGCGTGAATTTTTCTTTAAGCGCCTGCGTTGGATGACCGTTATGCGCCACATGCGACCTTGGGGCCATCTTGGATTAATTTTCACCCAAGGTTTAGCGTGGTCGGTGGCGGCAGTCGCGATTCATCCCACTCCTCGAGTCGCTTTGCTTTACCTTGGCGGATACCTTTGCCTGCGCGTCGCCATGACCTGGCTGATTGGTGTATGGGGCATGAAGCAAAAAGGAATCTGGAAAAAAATGGCGCTTGTGCCCGTCTGGGATGCGTGGGCTTTGTTGATCTGGCTGCTGAGTTTCGGCCGCCGGAGCATTCGCTGGCGGGACATCGACTATCGCATTCGCGAGGGCATGCTCGTGCCGATAGTCCGGCCGGCCGCGCAGAAGTAAATGTTAGCGCGTCCGCCTGTGTCCATTCTCCGAATGTCTGATGCATTGGTTTTTCGCGACTAGGAAAAATCGAAAGACGATCATGGGAGCCAAGATCGCTGTAGCGGGAGCCGGCATTTACGGTGCTACCGTTGCCGTCCGCCTGGCTGAACACGGGCACCAGGTCCAGTTGTTCGACCCACTCGGCGTGCTGCGTGCAGCTTCCGCGATCAACCAGTATCGCGTTCACGCCGGCTATCACTATCCCCGAAGTTCAGAAACTATCAGCGAAATAGCGGAAGCCCGCGCGGAATTTACCCAGGCCTTCGCGGACGCAATCGTAAGTAACAGCCGGCACTACTACGCCATTCCCAAAGAGAATTCGCTCACTCCACCGGATTTGTATGAGGCCGTGATGCGCCAGCACGGACTTCCGCTCAAAGCGTGCCACCCGGACTGGATGAATTTCGATTTCATCGACAAGTGCTACGAAGTCCAGGAAAACATCTATGATCCCGATGTCCTGCGAAACCTTGTCGAAGCGCGCCTGGAAGCATATGGGATTCGCCTGCAACGGCGCGAATTCACTCGCGAAATGCGCTCCGACTACGACTGGGTAATCTGGGCTACATATGGCTTGGGGCCAAGCCGGGGATTATTTAAAGCTGCAAAATACCAGGTAGCTGAAAAAATGTTGATCGAACTACCGCCCCAGTTGCATGGCATTGCGTTAGTTGTCGTCGATGGGCCGTTCACCGCGTTCGATCCTTACGGCAGTTCGACGCGTTCTCTCTTCGGCTCGGCAAAAAACACGAATCACTGGACAACGACAAACCCAGACGCGCCTATCCCGGAACCTTACGCTGGCATCCTGAACAAGCCGGCTTTTGAACCTGCTCCTTTCACTCGGTTTGCCGCCATGCGCGCCGATTGTTGCCTCACCGTCCCAGCTGCGCAGGACGCAGTTTACATCGGCTCGCGGTTCACAATTCGCGTAGTGGAAGACAATCCCGAGAGCGACCGCAGAGTTCTCTACGTTCGCGAAGGCGCTCCAGGCGAAATTCATATCTTCTCCGGTAAGGTAGTCAGCGCCGTGAAAGCGGCTCGACTCGTTTGCGAAATGGTGGCGGGCACACGACATGGCTGAAGCCCCCGCGTACGTGATCCTCGGCCGTGGCCGCTGGGCCGCGCGCATGCAAGGCATCCTGGCTGCGGAAGGCCGCCATGTTGTCGACGTCCCCGCCACACGCCGCGCATCGGGTGAAACGGACGACGTCTATAGATCGCGCCTTTCCTCTGCAATGACAGCGAGCAAAGCGCAAATCGCCTGGCTTTGCGTACTGCCTGGACCGCATGTGCCCTTCCTGATCGACGCCGCACTTGATGCCAACCTGCACGTGGTTGTAGAAAAGCCCTGGCAAGCCTCACCACTCATCGCCGCCTCGCTCATCGCCAGGGCAAAGGTGCTTCGCCGTCTGATTGCCGTTCACTTCGAATATTGCCTGTTGGAAGAGGTCGAACGGTGGCGCAGAGACTTTCACCCCGGTAGTGGCCTTCGTTTCGGTGGCCACTTCTTTTTAAATAGGCCCGATCATACGGGCATGTCTGCGATGGACAATCTGGGATCACATCTGCTCGCCATCCGCGCCTATGCTGCCCCGAAGTCCGCCGTGCAGGAAATTCGCTGCGGTTACGAGCAGCCGGATGAACGTTGCATTTGGCTGGAAAAACGGAACTCCCGCGCGGCGTTCCTTGATCTGCTGGCAAATAAGGAACCCATCATTCAACGCTTCGCCGCCAAAGTGGAAGCTTCGCTCGAAGGCTCGGACTTCCCCTTTGATTTAGAATTTGCGCAGCGCGTCGCAAATGAAACTGCGGCCCTACGTTGAGGGCCGCAGTCATTCCGCGTTGAAAATGCTATAGATGGAAAGTGCTAGCGGTGCGTGTGTTTTTTTGTTTTTTCGGCCGGTTCGCTAGCCGTTTGAACTCGAGACGCGCCCAACGAATTCCTGGCCGTCTTGCTCATCTGCAGGCGCCGGTCGTTACGCGGCTCGCGCCAATTCACCTGCGGCAGCATCAACGAAGCATCCGCCCGGTCACGATACTTGACCGCTATGTTCATCAGCGAGTCCAGCAAGGAATCAGAGAGCAGATGCGGCTTCAAGCCAAGATCGATCAATTTGGAATGCTTCGCGTTGTAATAATGCTCCTCGGCCTCGACCCGCGGGTCTTGCAAGTGGTCGACCTCGACGTTTAAGCCGAGCTTTTTGCCGGCGGCCACCGTCATCTTCGCGAGATCGCGAACCGAAAATTGTTCCGTGAACTGGTTGTACACGCGGCATTCGCCGCGAGCAGCCGGATTTTCGCAGGCGATTTCAATACAGCGCACCGTGTCGCGAATATCCAGGAACCCGCGCGTCTGCCCGCCCTTGCCGTAAACCGTCAGCGGTTGCCCAATCGCCGCCTGAATGCAGAAGCGGTTCAGCACTGTGCCAAAAACATCGTCGTAGTCGAACCGGTTGATCAGCGCCTCGTCCATCGCCGTTTCTTCGGTCATCGTTCCATACACGACGCCCTGGTTCAGGTCCGTGGCGCGCAGCCCCCAAATCTTGCAGGCAAACATGATGTTGTGGCTGTCATGCACTTTCGAAAGGTGATAGAAAGATCCTGGCTGTTTCGGAAACGGCAGAATGTCCTTCCGGCCGTTGTGCTCGATGGTGATGTAGCCCTCTTCAATGTCGATGTTTGGCGTGCCGTACTCACCCATCGTACCTAGCTTCACGAGGTGGCAATCCGGCCGGTGCTCTCGCAGCGCAAAAAGCAAATTCAGCGTGCCAACCACGTTGTTGACCTGCGTGAAAACGGCGTGCCCCCGGTCAATCATCGAGTAGGGCGCGGAGCGCTGCTCGGCGAAGTGCACAACCGCATCAGGCTCAAACGCACGCAACGTCGAAGCTAGAAATTCGTAATCGCAAACATCACCGTAGAAAGACTCGATGGTCTTGCCGCTTACCGCCTGCCATACGCGCAAACGGTCGGAGAGCGGGCGTATGGGAGTCAGTGTTTGCGCATTCAGTTCGTGGTCCCACAGCCGGCGGACAAAATTATCAACGATGGCGACGGAATGTCCTTGCTTCGACAAATACAAAGCGGTTGCCCATCCACAATAGCCATCCCCTCCAAGCACAGCAATCTTCATCGTTCCTCCTTAGTGAAATTCCCCTGGGCTCGTGGCCTCGTGGAGTGGCGCATTGTCTTTGCGCCAGATTGACCAGGATGCATCGGCGTGCTGAGGGCCCCCCGACCGCCGTCTCCACTGAGTGAAACTAACTACAGTATACGTGATTAAGCTGAAAAACGTCCCCTCGTCGTTCAAAAATCCAATCACGAATTGCTGCTCAGTTAGATGCAGCGCACCGTCTTTTTGTACAATCAAGAATGCTCCAAAGCAACCTGCGAAATAAGAGGTTGGCCAAAAAGCCATCTCTACCTAGATACAGATCGCGCTCCCCAAAATCACACGATGCCACTTTGATTCCAGCAAGCAGCGGAGACCACTAGCTCGGGATACCTGTTTTCTCTGAAACTAAACTCATTCTTGCGGCAGACGGCCCCGACTGAATTCGCCATTTTTTCATCCATAGAAATAACAGCAGTAAACCCCACAAGTGATATCCGACGTTTGTCCTGCGCTCCAGATGCAACCGCACCAACTCCTGGATCTTGCCCGGCTGGAAGAGTCCGGTGTGTTCCGCAAGTCCTTCTCGCATCGTATCCAGCAGAAGCTCTTTCAGCGGTCCACGAAGCCATTCGTGCGCCGGAATATCGAAGCCCACCTTCTTTCGCCGCAGGATTAATTCAGGAAGTCTGTCTTTCATGAGGTGCTTGAGCACGATTTTCTGCCGCGCGCCCTGTATCTTGAGCGTAGGCGCCAGGGTTGCGGCAAACTCCACGATCCGGTGATCCAGAAAAGGCGGCCGCACTTCCAGCGAATGCGCCATGCTCATGCGATCCACTTTGTTCAAAATATCGTCTGGCAGAAAGTATTTTTGGTCCCACCAGAGGTACGGGGACACTCCGTCGCGAGCCGCAGGAGAATCCCGCAACTCGCAAAGAACGCTGTTCAGTGATGCAGGCAGCGGACTCGTCGAAAGAGACCGCACCTCGTCTTCAGAAAACGTTCCGTTCCAATACACATGCGCCTGCTCCGGCGAAAGGAGGCTCCCCGCCAAGAAGCGCTTCACCATGTATTCTCGGCTGATTTTGTCGTCCGAGACTGGCCACTGCCGCGCCATCCCTAGTGCGGCACGCCGCGACCATTTCGGAAAATGCCGCAACGTTTGCGCCAGCTGATTCGCGCGATACGTCAGGTAGCCACCAAAAAGTTCATCCGCCCCTTCTCCGCTCAGGGCGACGGTCACTTCCGTCCTGCTCATCTTTGATAGGAACCAAACAGGCAAAGCACCGGCGTCCGAACTTGGCTCGTCGGAGTAGTAGGCGAACTCCTCGATGGCTCCGCGCAGATCGGCTCCGGGATTTAAATCGAATTCCTGGTGATCCGTGCCGTATTGCTTTGCGGCGCTCCGGATGTACTCTGTCTCGTCAAAACTTCTTCCGAGAAAAGACACAGAGAGGGTCTTTATTGGCCTGGCCGACGCCTTGGCAGCATAGTGGAGGACTGTCGAGGAATCGATCCCGCCGCTCAGCCACAATCCCAACGGCACATCAGAGAGCAAATGCTCGCGAACCGATTGTTGCATCAGACTGTCAAGTTCTTCGCACGCGGAATCAAGTGACCGCTCGCGAATCGGCCCCGCCGGCAACATCCAGTAAGCCTCTACGCGCGTTTTTCCGTCAACCCATTCCAGCCATTGCCCCGGGGGCAACTTCTCGATTCCTTCCACCAACGTCCACGGACAAGGCACGTAGTTCAGCGAGAGGTAGCAGTCGATCCCGGCAAGACTTAACCGCCGCTCGAACTCCGGATGAATAAAAATGGTTTTGAGTTCGGAACCGAAGAAAAGATCTTCGCCGCGACGCGCTATGTAAAGTGGTTTGATGCCCATCCGGTCGCGCGCCAGGACAAGCCGCCGCGTCGATTTGCTCCAAAGGGCGATGGCAAACATGCCCCGCAGACGCGAAAAGCACTTCGTATCCCATTCAACAAAAGCGTGCAGAACCGTCTCGGTGTCCGAATGGGAATGAAATCGGTGCCCCAGCCCTTCCAGTTCGCCGCGCACTTCCAGATGATTGTAAATCTCTCCGTTGAAGACGATCGCCGTGTCGCCATCATCGGTGACGATAGGCTGGTCGCCTCCCTTGAGATCAATAATCTTCAGCCGCGCCGCTCCCATCGAGAGGACGCTCGAGCGGAATACTCCTCGCTGATCCGGTCCACGATGGGCTAGCGTCGCAGTCGCCTGCTCGATCCGCTCAGGCTCGGGAGCCCAATTTTTATGTGTAAAGCCGGCTATCCCGCACAAATTCGAGGACCTCTCGCACGCAGGCAAACTCCGCCAGCGTTTAGGCTTCTGGGCTCCGAGCTACTGGACACGTGGAACCGCGCCACGGCAGCATACATCGCCTATCCCAGCGCAACCAGTGCGACTCCGGCGCACACCAGCAAAACGCCTGTCCATCGCGCTGCGCTCACCTCTTCGCCCAAAATATATTTCGCGCCAAACGTCCCCACCACGTAGCTCAGGGCCGACGCCGGAATCACAAAACTGATGGGTTCCCAGGAAAGCAGTACAAGCAGGGCGTAAAACGACAGCGCCATCAACGGCACGCCTGCCCAAAACCATCCGTTGCGCAGCGCCTTCCCGAGAAACCGCATCAGCTCTCTGGGCCGCAACCGATCTGGCTCTCCAGTGGCTTTCATGCCACGCGTGATGGCAATCTCCCCGCCCGTGCTCCCAAATATCAGGAACCCAAGAAACAGCGCCACGTGCATCATGCCAGCGCCCCTCTGGTCACTGCCGTCGTCCGCGGCTTTGTTTGCCCAACCAGCAGCACTCCCACGCAAATCAGCACTACGCCTACCCACCGCCGGGGCGAAACCGCCTCATGCAGAAACACCACCGCAAAAAATGTGAGTAACGCGTAGCCAAACGCGCCCGCAGGCATAACGTAACTGTAGTCCGCCCAACTCAGAACCGTCATATAGCTGAGCATGAATCCGCACAGAAAAAATATGCCGATCCAAAGCGTCCCGCTAGTCACTGTCATCCGAAAAGCGTGCGCAATCCCCGCCCCGGATAGTTCTACTGCCCCAATCTGCAACATCGCGCGCTTCAACATCAAGTCGCCGGCGTTCGCACACACCACCATTGCGCACACCATGACCAGGGTCTTTACTCGCAGTCTGCCTTCAGTTGCCATTTTTTTAAGGGTTTAATCGTTCCCGGACGCCGATGGCGTCTCCGGCACGGAAATCATGGGCTTAGGGGCATCCCCGCCCTCGCGCACCCACTTCCAGCGTTCCGATCGCAGCTTCAGGAAGCTTGTCGCCTCGTGATAGAGCCTCTTACGCTCGTTCGAGTCCCACAGCGCTTCGCGGACGATCCGCCACACCACCCGCGGCCGGAAATAATATTGATCGTAGAACCGGTTCACGCCACCCATCATCTCCGCCTTCGAAAGGTGCGGATACTCGATGTGCGGCAACTGGTGCCCGCCCGAATCCGCAAGCGCTTCCACCTTCAGGAAGCCTTCCTTGGCCATCGAGTCATACAGCTCCGTGCCCGGCATGGCATGCGCTAGCGATACCTGAATCGTCTCGCAGTCCAGTTCCTTTGCGAAATCAATCGTCTTGTTGATGGTCTCTTTCGTCTCGCCCGGCAATCCAATAATAAAATCACCGTGAACCTTGATTCCCACCTTCTTGCAGTTCTTCATGAACTCGCGCGCCATTTCTACCGTAGCGCCCTTCTTGATGTTCTTCAGAATCTGCGGATCGCCCGATTCAAATCCCACGATAAACAGCCGCGCTCCGCCTTCCGCCATCGCCTTCAATTCTTCATACTTGCTGTGGCATCGCGCCGTGCAAGACCAACGGAATTTCAGCGGCTTGAATTTCTGGCTCAGTTCGATCGCTCTGTCCTTGCGGATGTTGAACGTATCGTCGTCGAAGAAAATCTCCTTCATCTGCGGGAAATATTCCAGCGTGTTTTTCACTTCCTGGACGACGTTGTCCACCGACCTCACCCGCCACGCATGTCCCGAAACCGTCTGCGGCCACATGCAGAACGTGCAGAGCGCCGGGCACCCGCGCGTCGTATAGAACGACACGAACGGATGCAACAAGAAGGGCACGTTGTAACGTTCGATCTGCAGGTCGCGCTTGTACGTGTCGGTCGCAAACGGCAGTGCATCCAACTCTTCGGTGTGCAACTGAGGCCGCGGCGCGTTGTGCACCACCTTGCCTTCTTTTCGGTAGCTCACGCCCATAATCTGCTCAATGGGCTTCCCGTGTGCGTACTCCGCCACCGAATGATCAAACTCCCCGCGCGTTACAAAATCGATGTCCTCGCTCGCCATCAGCGTCTCGTCCGGCTTGATGTGCCCGTGCGGCCCGACGAACGCAATCTTCAGTCCCGGGTTGCTCTCTTTGATCTTACGGATCAGCTTGACGTCGCTATTGAATCCAACGGTTGAGGTGTACAGCACCAAAAACTCGTAGTCCTTGCAGATCTCAATGGTTTGCTGCCAGTTCACTTTATGTGGCGACGCATCCAGCAACCGGCTTCCCGGAATCAGTCCTGCGGGATAGGACAGCCAAACCGGGTACCAATACGATTCAATTTCGCGCGTCGCGGGCCACCGCGAGCTTGCTCCGCCGTCAAAATTCTCAAAACTCGGCGGGTTCATCAACAAAGTCTTCATTACATCCGGCATTCTTCACCCTCAGTTTTCTACACGCAAATTCGCTGCCGCGATAGTTCGGTTTCGCACCTCACCAACGGCATTCGGGCTCTCTTGCGGTTCGCCCGGCAATACCCCCATATCTAGATAACAGTTTACCCGACTTGGTTGCATACGCTCAATTGTTTCTGCGCCGTGCTCTTTTCCGCACTCAACCCAACCCGAAGCAAACTCCTTTCCACGGTTTTCCACAGTATTCCCGCGTTGATTCGGTTTAATGGATGCAATTCCTCTTGATTGTTTACCGTTTCGTAATATACTTGGCCCCGGCGGAAGGCCGTCTATCCAGGAGAACCGAGGTTGCCATGCGAGCAGCGCAAGCGCCCCATCATCCTGTCATTCTTGTGGTGGAAGACCTTGAGCCTCTTCGTCAATCCATGCAGGCCATTCTTGAGGAGGCAGACTTTCTCGTCCTTCCCGCGGCCGATGCCGAGCAGGCTCTCGAGTTGGCTCACTCCTGTGCCGGCCCCATCCATCTGCTGATTACTACGCTCCACCCTGCCGGGATGCCAGGTCCCGACCTGGCTCTCTATTTGCGCAAGCGTTCGCCGGAAATGAGCGTCCTCTATAGCTCCGCCAACCCCATGGCCGCTTTGGAGGTTCCCGACCCCACCGAAGTCGTCTCCTCCATGCTGCCCCGTCCCTTCAGCAAAACCACGCTCCTCCGCCGAATTAGTGTGCTGCTCGCCGCTCAAACGCGGCCTTCGGAGATTTCCTAGCGCGCGGAGTAGGACGCGCCTTCCCCACCCAGCACTTCCCATGTCGCCGCCGACAGCTCGTTCCAGATTCGCGGAATCCACTCAAGATGTTCCGGCTTCATCAGCACGGATCGTAGGCAGGTCATGGTTTCGCGGTCGCGCTGCATCCCCGCCAGGTTTACGGCCCAAAATTCCGTCGGTAACTCCGCCACCGCAAGGTGCAGATTCCGCTTCGCGGCCGCATCGAAAATCTCTCGGGACAGTTTGCATGCATCGCTGACACTTCTCGCTCGGGGCGCAAATATCACAATGTCCAGTTCCGGGGCAAACGCTGTTACAAAGCGTTCATCCTTCTTGAGCCGCTCGTAAAAAGCTAACGCTGCCGCTCTCCCGGTTTCTAATCCGCCCGCGAACTCTCCGCCCCGCTCCAGCGGCAACAGCTTTTGCGTCGTCCAGAGCGCAGCCGCTGCGGCCCCAGGCCGGGAGCACTCCAAGCTGATCTCTCCCAAATGCAGCTCCGCCGAGCTGAAATAGGTGTAGGGAGAATCGTGCTTGTAAAAGCGCCCCGCGGATGGGTCGCGAAACAAAACACAACCGCAGCCGTAAGGCTGCAAGCCGTGCTTGTGAGGATCGATAACGATGGAATCCACTTCTCCGATTCGCCCAAAACCCCGCGCCGCCGGCTCTTCCAAATTCCCCGCAATCGCAAAATATCCTCCGTAAGCTGCGTCTGCATGAATCCGGAATCCATATTTTTTGCGCAGAGCAAGAATTTCCGGCAGCGGATCGACAGACCCTGTTGCCGTCGTACCCATCGTCGCAACCACTGTCCCAACATCCCCGCGCACCACGCGCGACGCCAGCGCATTCAGATCCATCCGTCCGCGCGAATCGCACGCCACGCTCTCAAATCCCAATTGCAATACCGCACTGATCCGCCGGTGCGTATAGTGCGCCTGCTCGCTCGCCAGAATCTTCTTCCCCGGCTGCACTTGTGAACCCACCCACAGTGCTTCGAGATTCGCCATCGTCCCGCCGCCGCATAAGTGCCCCAGAAACTCTTTCCAGCCAAACATCGCCGCGATCTCCGCAACCGCTTCCTTCTCCATCGCGGAGGTCGCGCGGCCTCCATCGAGCGCATGATTGTTGGGATTAATCCACGTGGCCAGCGCATACGCCAGCCGCGCCGCTGGGTGTGGCGGCTTCAACATCTGTCCCGCATAAAGTGGATGGAAGTAAGGGTAGTTGTCCTGCAACCGCTCCGCGGTAACCTTCAACGCCGCGCCGATCCGCTCATCCTGCATTCCCGCTGCCCATTCCTCAAACAGCGGCAAGTCCGCAAATCCCGCGTCCAATTTTTTTACCGCTTCCAGGAACGCTTCCAAACTCTTCTGCTCTAGTTGCACCAGTCACCAGTCACAAGTCACCAGTCGCTTCCTACTGCCACACCTTATCCAACTGCCCCGCCGTCTTCAGCAAATCCAGTTGCGCCTGCTGGCGCTCGAAGTTCGCATCCAAATACGACATCCATTTTTCGTTCTCTTCGAGCCGCGCCCTTTCGACCTCCCGCAGATTCACTTTCCCCTCTGTAAACTGCTCCTGCAGCACCGTAATATTCTGTTGCGCCAGTTGCAATTCCAGCCGCGCCACTTCCTTTGCCGCGTCCCGCTCCCGCAGATGCCGCGTCTTCTGCCGCACCTCGGCGCTCACCTGCGTTTTCTTGCTCGCCAGCGTCGCTTGCGACGTCTCCAGATTGATCTGCGCCAACCCGATGGCCTCCCGTATTCTTGCGCTGAAGAGCGGCACTTGCACTTGTACGCCTGCGTTAAAATTGTTCCTTTGAAACTTCTTGTAAAACTCGCTGTAGTTGTTGAAGTTCGCCAGCAAGCTGTACGTGCTTACCGCCTCCAGCGTGGGAAAATATCCCCGCTTCTCCCCTTTCAAACGAGACTCTTTCGCCCGTACGTCGGACTCCGCCAGCAGCAGCCCCGCATTGTTTTCCATCGCCATCGCCACTAGATTTGCCCCTTCCTGCTCCGCTTCACCGGGCAGTTCTTCTGGCGTCACTTCAATGGCCTGCTCTTGCCCCAGCCCCAACTGCCCTCGCAAAAAAACTTCCAGCTCGTCCTCGCGCCCTTCCAGTTGCAAAACTCTTTGTGTCACCTGCGCCTTGGTAAGCTGCGCCTTCGTCACTTCCACTGGCAACTCGTATCCTTCTCCTTGCCGTTCTTGTGTCACCTGCAAAATCTTCTCCGCGCTCTCGTGCTCCCCGCGCAATAATTCCAGCGAATGCCGCACCTTGGCTAGCTCCAGATACGCCATCGCCGTCCTCGCGATCACGCTGTTCTTCACATCCTCCAGCACAATCTTCTGCGACCGCGCTTGCTCCTCCAACTCTTTCCCTTGCCCTCTCAGCGGTTCGTTAAATACCTGCTCCGTATACGTAACATTGAAAAGCGACGGCGCACGCCCTCCCGGCGTCTCCGGAATCCCGTACGTGTATCCTGCGCCTGAGCCCACATATAAGTTCGGCAGAAATTCTGCTTTGCTGACCTGAGACGCGTGCGTCGCAAGACTCGCCTGCAGTTTCGCTATCTGAATGTCCTTGCTGTTCCTCAGCGCCATCTCAATCGCGCTCTTCAGCGTCAGCGCCACCGCTCCGCCCTGTTGCTCACCAGCGCCCGCCCCGGTAGCCAGTGCCGACGCTTGCGCACCGGACGATTGCAACACAGCCGCGTTCTGCCCCTGTGCCATCGTTCCAGAGATCAACAACATTGCTGCGCCGCCCGCGACCGCAAGAGTCTTTCTCATTCACCCACTCCTTCTCTCGCTACTGGTTCGCCCTACTCGTACCTCAACGACTCAATCGGCTGCAATTTCGCCGCCTGATTCGCCGGCAAATATCCAAAGAAAAGTCCCGTCGAGCACGACACCACAAACGCCAGCAACACACTCAACGACGACACCGGCACGCGCAAATTTCCCGGCAAGAAAAACTGCGCCACCACTGGCACCAGCAACCCAATCAATATCCCCAGCACTGCTCCTCCCCCGCTGATCAAAAACGCTTCCGTCAAAAACTGATACATGATCTCCTTGCGCGCCGCCCCGATCGCCTTGCGAATCCCGATCTCTCGAGTCCGCTCCGTCACTGTCACCAGCATAATGTTCATGATCCCCACGCCGCTTATCAGCAGTGCGATGAAAGCAATTACAATCAGCACAATCGTCAGCGCCAGCGAAATATCCTTCGCCGCCTTCAATATCGACGATAGAGTACGCACACTGTACTCCGCATTGCTGGGATGCCGGCTCTGCAACAACTGTGTCAATTGCCGTTGAACTCTTGGCACATCTTCCGGCGTAGCCGCCTGCACGTCCAGAACCTTCAACGTGTTTTCGTTCGTGTAGTACTTGATCAATCCGAAAGGTATCAGCACGGTTTCGGTTTGAATGTCGGAGAGCCCAAAGGTATCAACGCGCTCATTGAACACACCGATGATCGTGAAGATCAACTCTCCCACGTGCAATTCCCGCCCCACTGGATTGTCCTGTCCAAAAAGCCGCTTCGCCAGTTGCGGCGTAATCACGCACATCTTGCTCCGCGTTTCCATGTCCAGGGAATCCAAATAGCGCCCGCGAAAGACAACCAGGTTGCGTATCTCCCGGTACCCTGTCGTGACTCCAATCAGGGTAACGGGCCTCACCACGCCCTGAGCTACTACGGACGTTTGCAGGTCGCTGGTCCCAGCCACTTGCGCGACCGCGGGAATGGTGTCCTTCACCGCTTGCATGTCTTCCGGAGTCATTTCATAGCTCAACGGCTGCGCCTTCTCTGTGCTTCTTACAAGTTCTGCCCAGACGTAGTTCGCTCCCACCGCTTCGATCTGCGAAATCACGAATTTCCGGCTCGTCAGCGCTACCGTAACCACCAGCACGATCGACGCGCTCCCGATAATCACACCCAGCGACGTCAGCATCGCGCGCAACTTGTTTGCGCGTAGCGCATCAATCGATACGGACAGCGTTTCTTTTAGATCCATCATGCAGGATGACTCGCCGCTTCAATTCTTTTCAACGCGCTTCAGCCCCTCGCGCGCGCTCTTGCTCTTCCCATCCAACTGTAGTGCCGCCTGATATTCCTTCGCCGCCGCGTCCTTATTCCCTTTGCCCTCATAAAGCCGGCCAAGCCATTCGTGCGCCACTGCATATCGCGGGTATCCCGTTCGCTTCGGCGCCTTCTGCAAATATTCCTTCAACAATCGCTCGGCCTCTTCCAACTTCTCATTCTTCAAAATCAATCCCACTGCTCTGTAAAACCTGCCGCGCGGGTCCGCGAGATCCGCTTTCGCTCCAAGCTCCGCAACTTCCATCAATCGCTCCGCCTGGCTACGCCTCACCGCATAATCGCCAATGTCGTAAATCAGTTCCGCCGACCTCGGCTTGCTCTCCAATGCCAACTTGAACTCCGCATCCGCATCCGCGAAATCTTTCTTCTGCCGCCGGCAATTCCCCAGCGCGTAATGCCACTCCGAGGCGTCCATCGCCTGCAATCTCTCGATCTCCGGTTTGGCTTTCTCTTCTCCTCCGCCCACCATCCCTGGCGCCGCGCAATCAAATTCAATCAGCGCCTGTCGCGCCGCAAAATTCTTTTCATCTAGTTGCACCGCAATCTCGAATTCCTTGTGCGTTTTCCTCGCCAGCCCCGGCGCCAAAAACATCGACGAATGATCCGCCTTCTCCCCGTACGCTCTTCCCAGCCACTCGTGATACACCGAACTCTTCGGATCGATCGCCACCGCTCTCTCCGCGCTGTTGATGGCCGCGTCGCGCTCCTGCAATTCCAGGTACGTCTTCGTCAACAACAGTTGGATGTCGCCGTTCTGTGGCTCTTTGGCCGCCGCTGCCTGCAAGTCCGCTGCAGCTTTCGGGTAGTCGCTGCTCTCGTAGGCCCGCCGCCCCGCTTCAAACGCATCACTCTGCTTCACCGTTGCCGTCGCCCAGACGCTTCCTAGCCCAACCAACAACATCGCCAGCGCCAGCCCAGTCTTCATCCGTCCCCGTATCCTCATCCCCAACTTACACTGCATTCGTACTCACAACCTGGACAGCCATGCCATCATGCAAATCCACGTCTCCCGGCAGTGCGACCATCTCCCCTTCCTGCAATCCACCCATCACTTCGTAGCTGGTCGCGTCCGCAATTCCCACTTTGATTTCGCGTTTCTCCAACGTGGATTTTCCAACTCCCAATTGGTTCTCCTTCACCACAAATACAAACCGGTGCCCGCCTTCCGATGCCACCGCTCCTCGCGGCACCGCCAGCACATTCATCCGCTGTCTTGAATTGATCCTCACGTTCACATTGATATTCGGCAGCAACTCGATCTTGTCGTTATTCACCGCGCACAATAATTCGCCCACGCTCCGCGTCCCGTGCGGCACCACCTGCTTCGGAATAATTTCCGTCTTTCCCACCCAGCTCCGGTTCGGCAACGCGTCCCACGTAATCATCACTGGTTCGTCCGTTTCCAGCCCTCCAAGATCCGGCTCGTCAATAAACGCCCTCACGCGCACTCGGTGCAAATCCGCCATCTCCGCCAGCAAATCGCCCAATTTCACGTAATCGCCCGCTCGCACCGGCAATGAATACAATGTCCCATCCGCTGGCGCCGTAATTCTCCCGTTGTTCACTTTGTCTTCCAATGCCGCCATCTCGCTCAACGTTTGCTGCACTTGCAATTCCCCGCGCTCCGCATCCAGATTTGCTTGACGGTCGAACTCTTGCTTCACTGCCAGCAATCGCGTCACTTCCGCCTTCGCATTTGCCAACGCCTGATCGTTCGCCGCCACATCCTCTTTCGTCGCTGCCTGTCCCGCCGCCAGCCTCGTCAGCGAATCATGATTCCTCTGCAAACGGTCCCGTTCTCCCTCTGCCTTCGCTAAATCCCCTGCCACCTTCGCGGCTTCATCCGCCTTCCCGCCTGCCTTCGCTTCGCGCAAATCATTTTGTACACGCAGCAGCTTCGCCTTCGACTCCGCCAGTTGCGCCGCCACTTCCTTCACATTCAGCTCCAGCAGCAGTTGCCCCTTCTTCACCGTCTGCCCTTCCGTCACGTAAATCTTTTTCACAAACGTATCCAGCTTCGCTCTCATCACGTATGGCGAGATCGGCTCCACTTTCCCGTTGCTGCTGATCGACGAAATCAGGTTTTCTCGCGTAGGCGTCACCGCTGCTATTTTCGCCGCCGGTTTTCTCCCGCTCACCCACACCAGAAAAATCGCAAACACTCCCGCGAGCAGCAGGAAAAACACGATTCGCTTTTGTAGCCTTCGATCCATGCTCTCCTATTCCAAATCACTTCCGGCTCACCATAAGGCACACCAGCCCCAGCGCCTCATGGCCTTCTTCCTTCTTTTCCGTGCTTGCTTCCCTACGTCTGGAGTGCCCCGCAGCGTCTCATTCTAACAATAGCCGCTCCGCTTTCTCCACCATCGTTCCTAGTAAGTGTCTCATCTCCAATACAATACAGATGCGCCGCTCCCGCCGCAGGATGCGCGCCACCCCCCCCACATCCTCCGTAGGGGCACGGCATGTTTACCCTGAGCATCGAAGGGCCGTGCCCGCTCCTAGCCCGCCCACCTCTACTCGCTACTCACTCTCTTCTCTGAAATCTTCCCTCACCCCCATCCGTAGTAAACTCAGACGCACCACAACACCGTCTCACGACTGTCGCAAGCGAGGGGTCCACTCATGATCGAAGCTCGTTCCCTGTCCAAGCGCTTCCAGGACAAAAAGCGCGGCGAAATCAAAGCCGTCGATAACGTCAGCTTCACCTGCCAACCCGGGAAGATCTACGGCCTTCTCGGTGCCAACGGCGCCGGCAAAACCACCACTCTCCGCATGCTCGCCACCATCCTCGAACCCACCGACGGCACCGCCGTAGTCTGCGGCTACGACGTCATCGAGCATCCCGAAAAAGTCCGTTCCAACGTCGGCTTCCTCTCCACCGCCACCGCCCTCTATCGCCGCCTCACCGCTCAGGAATTTGTCGAATACTTTGGCCGCCTCAACGGCCTCGACGAGCCCACCCTCAAAAAGCGCATCGATAACATTTTCACTCGCCTTGACATGAACGGCTTCCGCGACCGCCGCTGCGACAAACTCTCCACCGGCATGATCCAGAAAACCTCCATCGCCCGTACCCTCGTCCACGATCCCCCCGTCATGATTTTCGACGAGCCCACCAACGGCCTCGACATCATGTCCGCTCGCACCATCACCGCCTTCATCCGCGAGTGCCGCGACAACGGCAAAACCGTCATTTTCTCCACCCACATCATGTCCGAAGTGGAAAAGCTCTGCGACACCATCGGCATCATCCAGTCCGGCAAACTCCTCGTTGAGGGCTCTCTCGCCCAGCTTCGCGACAAATACGCTGAACACGATCTCGAGGAAATCTTCGTCAAAGTCGTCACGCCTCACTACGTCTCCGAGGAGAAAAACTGACATGTCCCTCCGCAACGTCGGCATCGTCTATCGCAAAGAACTCACCGAAGCTATCCGCGACCGCCGCACGGTTATCTCCACCATCCTTGTGCCGCTCCTCCTCTTTCCCGTTCTCAGCGTCGGCTTTGGCTCCCTCGCTGTCATGCTCGTCGGCAAAGCCAAGGAAGAAGTTCCCAAAGTCATGCTCCGCGGCGGCGAAGATTCCCCCGAGGTTGTCGCTGGCCTCCGCAAACTCGACAAAATCGAGATTGTTCCCGAAACGCCGGATTGGAAAGATCAGATCATTAACAAGGAAATCCGGGCCGCTGTCGAAATCCCACATGGTTTCCAATCCGACGTCGCTCAACAGAAACAGGACACCGTCAAGATTTACAACTACGAAGGCGAACTGAAATCCGAATTTGCTACCGACAAAGTGGAAAAATATTTGAAGGAATATAGCGATAGGCTCGTCAAAGACCGCCTCGCCGCCAAAAACCTGCCCGTCGAGGTACTCAAACCCTTCGTCTCCAAGCGGGAAAACGTCGCTCCGCCGGAAAAAGTCAGCGGCGCCGCTTTCGGCGGCATCATCGGTTACATGGTCATCCTTCTCTGCATGACCGGCGCGATGTACCCCGCCATGGACCTCACCGCCGGCGAAAAAGAACGCGGCACCATGGAGACCATCCTCTCCAGTCCCATCTCCCGCACCCATCTCGTGCTTGGCAAATTCTTCTTGATCCTCACCGCGGCTCTAGGCACCGCCGCTCTCTCTGTTCTCTCCATGGGCGTTTCCTTCAACGTCTTAAGCCACTACACCGGAAAAACTGCCGACGGTCGCGCCGCCGCGGAAGGTTTTATTCTTCATCTCGGCCCCAAAACTGTCGCCTCCGTCTTCCTTATGGCTCTCCCTATCGCCGTCCTTTTCTCCGCCGCCCTCATGACCATCGCCCTCTTCGCCAAAACCTACAAAGAAGCTCAGAGCTATCTCACTCCGATGACCTTTATCGTGATCATCCCAGCCATCGCTTCCATGCTCCCCGGCGTTGAGCTCACTTCCAAGCTCGCTCTAGTCCCCATTCTCAGTACCAGTCTCCTCTGCAAAGAACTGGTCGCCGGCACCTATCACTGGAACCTCATCGCCATCATCTTTTCTTCCACCTGTATCTACGCCGCCGTCGCCCTCTTCATCGCCATCAAAATGTTCCAACGCGAATCCGTCCTCTTCCGCTCCTAAACCCTTCGCGTTTCACTCCCATTCCCTTGTAGGGGCGCAATATATTGCGCCCCATCTCGGCAAGATCGCGCCGCACATCTCGTAGGGGCACGGCACGCCGTGCCCGTCTTGCCTTTTCTTCTCCGTATACCTACAACCCACGCAACCCATCCCCCATCGTGACCCGTAATTTCAAATAAATTCTTTATCAATTCTCTGCTTCATTTTTCTTAACTCGCGAGTCTAACCTGCATGAAACCTGTGGCTCGGTGAAAAACAACAAATAATAGCGCTGTGGTCGAGGGATGGGTGCGGGCCAGCGTGACACACCCCTCTGCCCGCACCCATTACCATCTCGACTCTCAAGCGGTTGTTTGTCTCCCTCACCACCAGCAGTTTTTTCGTCCGTGCCGCCTCTGCCTTCTCCGTTCTATCTCTTTCCTCTCTGTGCCCTCTGTGCTCTCCGCGCCCTCTGTGTAATCTCTTTCTTTCTTCTTTCTTCTTTCATCTTTATTTCTTCTTTATTTCTTCTTTATTTCTTCTTTCCTTCTTTCCTTCCTTCTTCCTTCCTTACGTCTTTCACTCCATTATTTCTTCCTCGTCCTCCACGGACTCATCACCGCATACCTCGGCGTCGCCGTCACGCTCCTCTTCTTCGCTTCCACCAATTTCCTCCGCACCAACCACCCCACCGCCCCCTGCACCGAACTCTTCGACACCCCAATACTCTCCGCCATCTCCCGGTAACTGATCTCCACCACTCCGCCCTTCCGCCCGCATTCCGCCGTCAACCACACATACACCAAAAAACACACCGGCCTCCGGTCATGCCCCACCAAGTCCCGCATCAAAACATCCACCACATAATCATCCATCGCAATCATCCTCCCCTCCGCGCGTAATCATCCATCCCGCTCACCTTGTAGGGGCGCAATTCATTGCGCCCTTCTCGCCACGATTCCCACACAAATCAGCCCGTAGGGTCATCCTTCTGAGGATGACCGCTCTCCTGGTGCGCATGACCGCTTCTCCCGGCTATACCAACCATTCCTATAGCAACCCCTGCCTGATTGCAATCCCCAATCTCCCCAAGTTATCTTCCCGAAAGCTTTCCAAAAGGAGCCTCGCATGATTCGCGGCATCAAATTCGTCAGCGTCCCCGTTCGCAACCAGGACGCTTCATTGAAGTTCTTCACCGAAGCCCTCGGCTTCAAAGTCATCACCGACCAACCGTTCACCCCCACCCAGCGCTGGATCGAACTCCTCATCCCCGGCGCCGAGTCCGGCATCGCCCTCTTCACCCCCGAAGGCCACGAAGAACGCATCGGCCAATTCCAATCCATCGCCTTCTGGTGCGACGACCTCTTCGCCACCGCCAAAATCCTGAAATCCAAAGGCGTCCAATTCACCCAGGAACCCAAATCCGAAGAATGGGGCTCCAGCAGCGTCTTCCGCGATCCCGATGGCAACCAATTCGCCCTCTCCGGCAAATAACCAAAATCCGCCTAACGCGCGTAACCATCCACCTAAGCTCCCCTTGTAGGACGCAATATGTTTACCCTGAGCTTCGAAGGGTTGCGCCCCATCTTGGCGCAATTCCGACACAGGCCAATTTATCCCTTGCACTAATTCCAGAATTGCGGTATTCTTACAGCTAGGGAAAATCCCGAACGACGGCAGCCACTGGCTGCCGTTTTTCTTTTGGCAGCACAGGCTGCAGCCTGTGCTACTTTCCAACCGATCCGGCAGTAACGCGGCTCTCCGTTCACATAGGCCTGAATGGAAGTCCCTTCCGCCCGCCTCTCCCCGCGCCGAACGAAACGGGGGGAGAAACGAGCCAAGCTCTACAAAGCCTTTAAAATGAACACTGGCTCTGTTGACATCCTCGGCACAGTCTCGGTTTTGCGGGGTCGACAAGGGGGCGGCGTGCGTGTTTTCTGATCGAGCAGGAGGGACGATGGCCGAAGTGGGACTCCTGCCTTTTGCTCGCGTGGCCTTGCAGGTGGCCACCCGGGTCTTGCCGCCCTACCGCAGTCGCTTCAGCAAACATCAGTTCACTCAGCCGCAGCTGCTGGCGGTGCTGTGTCTGATGCGCTACGAAGACTGGACCTTTCGCGAAGCCGAAGTGCGATTACGCGAGCATGGCGAGTTGCGCGCAACGCTGCAGTTGGAAAGCGTGCCCGATTACACCACCTTGTACCGTTTTCTGAAGCGGCTGGACGACGACACCATCGACCGCGGACTGGAAGAAACCGTGCGCCAGTTGCGCCGCGGCCGACGCTCGGCACGGGTGACGGCTGGCGTGGACGGCACGGGGCTGTCGCAGAACGCCGTCAGCACGTTCTTCCTCCGCCGCATCGAACAACAAGCACACGGGAGGGCGCCCCATCGTCGCTGGTTGAAGTGGCTGGTCGTTGCGGATTTGCAGCAACAGATTTTGCTGGCGCAGCGGGCCCATCCCGGACCGCGTTGCGACGCCCCGGCGCTGCCCGGGTTGCTGAATGTGGCCGGAGCACGTGCGCCCCTCGGCTTGGTGCTGGCCGATGCGGAGTTCGATTCCGAAGCCAACCATCAACACATTCGCCAGCGCCTGGGCGCGCGTAGCATTATCCCGGCGAACCTTCGCCGCGGTCTCCCCCGAGGAGCGATCCGTAGCCAAATGCACCGGGCTTTTCCACGGAAACAGTATGGGCCACGCGCGAAGAACGAGACCATCTTCTCGGTGGTCAAACGGAAACTCTCCTCGCGCGCCCCGGGGCGCTTGTTAACATCGCAAATTCGCCAAGCCTTGCTACTCGGGCTCGCTTACAACCTCTATCGCTTGAGGCACCGCAGCCGTTCCCAAGGATGTCAACAGAGCCATGAACACTTACAAATATCCGCCCGTAACCCCTTTAGAATCCGCACTTCCAAAACACAAGACTTAAAACCCTTTAGAATGAACACTTACAAGAAAATAGGGGAGGGGGTGCACCATACAGCGGGGTACAGACGGGCGACATCCCTGACACTTTTGACCGGTGCCATTCCTGATACATTTACTGGAATGTCCTCGAACTGCCGAACTCGTTTGCCCGTATATTAAGTGAGACCCTAACTATGACGTTACGCCGCCGCCTCATCCGTATCCTGCTGATCCTTCTCCTCTTGCCTCCCATCCTGGCAGGCATCGCAGGCTGGCTCGTCGCTCCCGGATTCCTCCATCCCATCCGCCGCGAACTCACCCCCGACCTCATTCGCGAAGCCGACGCCTCCTTCGCCCACTCTGGCGGCCACCGAGAAGACTTCAACGTCCGCGCTCCCGACGGCACCCTCCTAAAAGGCTGGATCGTCCGCCCCGATCATCCCAACGGTAGTTGGGTCCTTCTTTTCCACGGCGTCGCCGACAACCGCCTCGGCGTCGTCAGCCCAATCCGAATTCCTGCTTCGCGCCGGCTACAGCGTCGTCATGATGGACGCCCGCGCCCACGGCGCAAGCGAAGGCGAAATCGCAACCTACGGCTGGCTCGAACACACCGACACCCGCGCCATCATCGACGCTCTTCGCAGATCCGAGTTGGGACCTTGCCTTAGCGTTCCATTGCCGGGCTCCCCATGCCGTGGAATGGCCCACATCTTCGCCCTCGGCGAATCCATGGGCGCCGGCATCGCGCTGCAATCCGCCGGAGCCGATCCGCGCATCGAAGCCGTCGTTGCGGAAGCCTCTTTCGCCACGCTGCGAGAAGCCTCCTACGATTACGCCGGACTGCGCCGATCTCCGATTCTTGGCAAAACTCTTTTCGCTCCGTTCAGCTGGACGCTTCTCTATCGCGGCGAAAAACTCACCGGCCTTCCCGTCGCTGAAGTTTCTCCTGTGAAGGCCGTCGCAACGCGCGCCTTCCCGGTCCTTCTCATCTGCGACGAAAAAGACGAAGCGCTTCCTTGCCGCCACACCGAACGCATCTACGCCGCCGCGAGCGGCCCCAAACAAATTTGGGAAGTCCCCGGCGCCTTCCACACCGCCGCCCTCGGCTTCCAACCCGCCGAATTCCAGCGCCGCGTCCTGGATTTTTACGCTAACGTTGCGCAAGGCAAGCCCGTCCAATAGCACGTAGCACAGACACTCCTGTCTGTGCGCTTTTTTCGAAATGGAAATGGAAAGTATGGGACAGGCTTTCAGCCTGTCGCCTTTTTATCGAAACTCAAGTAAGGCAGTTGCACGAGCAAAAATCTCTGCGTCAAAGTGAGTCAGCCGCACCCAAAGCGGTGCAGCGCCGGTCTTTTCTCCTCCGCGTGCTAAAATCATTCATTCATGCCCGACGCATCCCTCATCTCGGTTCACGCCCTCTCCAAGCACTACCGCAGTTTCAAGAGGCGCGAAGGCATTCTCGGCGGCCTGCGCAATCTTTTTCATCGCGAATACCAATCCGTCAAAGCCGTCGAAAACGTAAATTTTGAAATTGGCCGCGGCGAAATGGTCGGCTACATCGGCCCCAACGGCGCCGGAAAATCCACCACCATCAAAATGCTTACCGGCATTCTGGTGCCGACATCCGGCGAGATTCACTCCAACGGGTTCGTCCCCTGGAAACAGCGCGCCGCCTACGTAAAAACCATCGGCGTCGTCTTCGGCCAGCGCACGCAACTCTGGTGGGACATCGCCGCCGTCGAATCCTTCAAGCTGCTTCGCCGCATCTACGACGTCTCGCAACGCGACTACGACGAGCGCATGGAACTTTTCAATCAAGTCCTCGGCCTCAAGGAACTGCTCGACGTTCCCGTTCGCAAACTCTCCCTTGGCCAGCGCATGCGCTGCGATCTCGCCGCCGCCCTGCTCCACAATCCACCCATTCTTTTTCTCGACGAGCCCACTATCGGCCTCGACGTGGTCGCCAAAGATCA
This sequence comes from uncultured Acidobacteriota bacterium, assembly GCA_963718785.1. Classification (GTDB taxonomy): domain Bacteria; phylum Acidobacteriota; class Terriglobia; order Acidiferrales; family UBA7541; genus Acidiferrum. The sequence continues at coordinate 1,564,075 of CAVQZW010000003.1, forward strand.
CATTCGCCAATTCCTTCGCGCTATCAACGAGCGCTACAAAACCACGGTGCTCCTCACCACGCACGATCTCGACGACATCGAAGAACTCTGCCGCCGCATCATGATCATCGACCGCGGCACCGTCCTCTACGATGGGCCGCTCTCCCGCCTCAAAGAACAATTTCTTCGCACCAAGCAAATCAAATTCATTCTCCGCGACGGCGATCAAAGCGCGCGCCTCGCCGCCTTCGAGCAATCGCTTCCCACTCTGTGTTCCAACGGCCATCCGCCGGATTCGTTGCATCTCGAGCGCCTCGACGAACTGACTTGCCGCCTGCGCTTCGACCGCGCCAGTGTTTCCTCGAGCGACCTGATCCGCCAGATTCTCGCCGCCGTCGATGTCCGCGACTTCGTCATTGAAGACGAACCCATCGAGGAAATCATCAAACGCATCTATTCCGGCGAAGCCGAAATGAGTTCCGTCCAGAACGGCGAACCGGACCATTCAACGGTCGCGCGCTGAAGAGAATTTGAAAATGGCCGCAACGCAAACATTCCCGCTTCCGATTCGCAAGCCGTCGCCGCTCGCGAGCCTGAAGATTTATCGCGAGTTCATCCGCATCGGCTTCGTCAATATCCTTGCGTTTCGCCTGCGCTACTACACTGGCATCATCACGTATCTCATCAACGTCACCGTTTACTTTTTCATCTGGCGCGCGGTCTTCGCCAACGCCACCGGCCCGATCGCCGGCTTTTCTCTTCCGCAAATTCTCACTTACGTCAGCGCCGGATGGATTCTGCGCTCCTTCTACTGGAACACCATCGACCAGGAAATGGCCTACGAAGTGATCGACGGCAAAATCGCGATGGACTTCATCAAGCCCGTCTCCGTCCAATGGATGTGGCTCGCGCGCGCCATGGGAGAATCCGCCTTCCGTCTCATCCTGCTCACCGCACCAACCGCCATCATCGTCACCCTGCTCTTTCCAGTTCTGCCACCCGCCTCGAAATTGAATTTCGTTCTGTTCCTCGTAGCCGCCGTCGGCAGCTTTTTCATCATGGGCGCGCTCAATTTCATCATCGGCACATGCGCCATCCCGCTCACGTCCATCCTCGCGCTGATTCGCGCAAAATTCTGGCTCATTGAACTTCTCAGCGGCTTGCTCATCCCTCTGAATTTCTTTCCGCGCCCGATCCAAATCCTCTCTGCGTGGCTTCCCTTCGAGCATATCGCTTACACGCCGCTGCAAATCTATCTCGGCCGCCTCTCCCTCGCCGAATCGTTACGTCTCCTCGCCATCGAATATTTCTGGGTCGCCGCTCTCCTCTTCCTCGGCCATCTCTGGTGGATCCGCGCCACCCGCAAAATCACCATCCACGGCGGCTGAGGAATTTGTCTTTTTGTAGGGGCGCAGCATGCTGCGCCCATGTTGCTAAGGTGCTGACAGGTGAAAGAGAAGCTCCTCAACTTCCGACGACATGTAGCGCTGCTCGGCTCCTACTTCGCGCAGTACGCGAAAGTGCGTGTCAGCTACCGCGGAGACTTTTTCATTTCCGCGGCCACTTCAATGACCGCCACGATCTTCTCCCTCGGATTTGTCTTCGTGCTCTTCAAGCGCGTTCCGACTCTCGCCAACTGGCGCATGGAAGAAGTCGTTTTCCTCTACGGCTTCTCGCTCATTCCCTTCGGCCTCTTCAATGTTTTCTCGCTGAACCTTTACGAATTCGGCGCGACGTACATCATGGAAGGCAAATTCGACCGCGTTCTTCTCCGCCCGCTCTCTTCCCTGTTCCAGGTCGTCTTTGACGCGTTCCGCATCGAATCCCTGCAAGAAGTAGTCGTCGGCCTCGTCGTAGTCATCTGGTCAGCCCACCGCCTTCAATACCAGTGGCATGTTCTCGATGTTCTTCTTCTCACTCTCTTCGCTCTTTGCGGCGGCGTCATCTATATCTCCGTTTTCCTCTTTCTCTCCACTTTTTCCTTCTGGTTCGAGGACCGCATCGGCATCCATCCGCCCTTCTGGAATCTTCTGGCGTTCGGCCGCTATCCGCTCTCCATCTATTCGAGCTACATCCAGTTCCTTTTGAGCTGGATCATTCCGTTCGGCTTCGCCACGTTTTATCCCGCAACGCGCCTTCTCGGCCGCCCCGAATTTCGCATCTATGCATTTCTGATTCCGCTTGTCGCCGTCGCCACCTTCGCTCTCGCGGCAACTTCCTGGCGCATCGGACTCCGCCGCTATTCGTCCACCGGTTCATGAAGCAAGTGTCTAATCGCTGAAATAAAAAAGCTGGCTTGCGCCAGCCTGCTCCATCACGAACCTTTAACTTAGTGTAGAAAAGGAATGACCGAAGAACTTCACCAGTCACAAGTCACCAGTCACTTCTTCTTACACCGCTTTCATCACCATCAAAATTCGATCGTCTTCATACATTCCGTTGCGTGAGTGTGTCTCCACTTCGGCCAACACCGCGCGCATGATGGTATCCGGAGCGCGGTCACGCATGCTTGTGACTAAATCCGCGAGCCGCTGCTTGCTGAATTCCGTCCCTTGGGAATCCATCGCCTCGGTAATTCCGTCCGTGCACGCCACCAGGATATCTCCGGGCGCCAGCGCCAGCGTTCCGCACTCGAACTGGATGTCCGGCAGCAACCCCACAACCATTCCGCCCGCGTGCAGCCATTCAACGCTTCCATCGGCACGAATCACAGCCGGCGGCACGTGTCCCGCGTTCACGTATCGCAAGTTCCGCCCTCCGCTTTCCACCAACGCGAGAAACATGCTCAAGTATTTGGTCGCCCGCACTTCCGACAGGGACGACCGCGCACCCAGAAGCAGTTTGTGATTGATCGTCGCCGGTAATTTTTCCAACTCCTCAAGGTGATCCACGAGCGCGTGCAGTGTCGCCTGCACGTTGGCCATCACCAGCGCCGACGCCGCGCCTTTCCCTTCCACATCCGCCACCACCAGCAGCAGCGCCTCAGCTCCATTCACCTGCACCGGAAGAAAATCGTAATAATCCCCGCCCACCATCTGCGAAGCGCGGTGCGACACCGCAATCTCAATCCCTGGAAACGCGGGCGGCGCCTCCGGCAGAAGTCCCGCCTGAATTTCTCTCGCCAGCGCCAGGTCTCGCTCCATTTTTTCTTTTTCGACGCGTTCGCGGTGCAGCTGCGCTTTTTCGAGCGCCAGCGCCACGTGCGCCGAAAGCGCATCCAGAAACGCTTCGTCCTCGTCCGTGAAGCCTTCCGCCTTGTTGAGCAATTGCAGCACGCCGATGATGTCGCCGCCTTCATTGCGGATGGGCAAGCACATCAACTGCTTCGTCTTGAAGCCCAGTTTGCGGTCAATGTCCGGCTCGAACCGCGGATCGCTGTAGGCATCTTCCAGCCGTACCGCGGAGCCTTCGCGCGCCACCCATCCGGCGATCCCCTTCTCCGCAGGCAAACGAATCACCTGCTGTTCGAGGCCAAGACCAACGAGCGACCAGATTTCTTTGCGCTCGCGATCCACAAGGAACACCGTGCCGCGCTCGGCTCCCGTCTGCCGCGTGGCAATCTGCAAGATGATGCTGATCAGCTCGCCGAGATCGAGCGTGGAGTTGAGCTTCTTGGTGGCTTCGATGATGCTGGAAAGCTCTTTCATCGCGCCGCGGCGCTCCGCCAGCGCCAGCACCACGGCGGAAAAGCGCGCCAGCAAATCCATCTGGCTGCGCACGCGGTCCTCGAGCGGCCCCGCGCCGCGCACTTCGAGAACGCGCACACGGAAATCGTCGCTGCCCAGCGCGCCCGCCCAGATCGAAGGATCCTTGCTGCTGTCGCTCGGCAATCCCGGCTTGATTCCCGCGGGAGTGGATGCGGGAACTGTTCCTGCTTCCGCCCAGACCTTCGCCTCACCGCTGTCGGCGCGCCAGAGCCTCGCGCCTACAACGCCGGGCTGTCCCATGGCGGCGCGCACCACACGATTGGCGATCTCATTCGCGGGGAACCGGCCTTCGAGCAGGCGCAATCCTTCGAGCAATTCGGGGAAGAGGTCGTTCACCTTTTGACGAACGGGCGATTCACTCATAGCGTGCAAGGCGGAAAAATGGCCGCCGGGTTGAACGTTAGCCTAGCAGGAGTGCCGCAGGTTGAAAAGGGCGGGATGTTACGGGAAAGGGTCGAGTGACCCGTGACTTGAGACTGGAGACTAGTGACTGGAAACGGCGTGCTGGCGCGATTCCCATTCAGTGCTTAGACGGCGCACCGATTCGCGCAAACGAACGGCGAGAGCAGCGATGGTTTCGAGGCGTTGCGGAGCGCCGTGCGGCAAACGGCCATCGCTTTTCCGCCTTATTTCGGAGAGCAGAAGTTCCGCGTTTCCGAGAATGCCGGTGAGCGGGTTGTTCAATTCGTGGCGAAGCACTTCGCCGAAATCTTCGCGGTCCAATTCCATGACGGTTTCCTTTCTTGGCGTCTCGAGCGATTCTTCGGGAGATGACAAGGCCAGCGAGTCGCTCTGGGCTTTGCGCAGCCGGCGCTCGACGAGGCCAAGCGCGATGGTCAGGCACCCGCCGGCGCGCACGACGTAATCGGCGCTGCCTGCGGCCACCAAGCCGGAAAGTTCCGTCTGGTGCTGCGCATCTCCAATCACCACAACCGGCGCGTACGTAGCCAGCGAGGAGACCGCCGCGTCCAGGCGCTCCGGAGGCGGGCGCAGATCGCCACCCTGGGAAAACTCCGCTGCTTCCGTGAGCAAAATCACGGCGGGCGCGGCGTCCTCGAGGATGCGGCGAGCCGCATCCACAGTACTAACCGCGGAGACGTGACGGCGTTCGTCGATCGTTTCCAATTCGTGGCGCGCGGTATCGCGCAACGCCACGTCATCGCTTACCAGAAGAATCGTGTGTTCCCGGGGTGTCATGTCCTCATCCATCTCCGAAGGCAGTTAATGGGCTTTCTTGGCCGCCGCCCCGCGACCTCGGCGGGCGAGCTGGCTATCCAAAAGGCTGAATACTTTCTCCGTCAATTCCTCGACGCGGAACGGCTTGGCGACGTGAGGAAGACTGTTTTGCTCAAGGAATTCCTGGGTTTGCTGGGCGATGACATCGCCGGTCACGAACAGAAATTTCTCCTGCAGCGGATTCCGGGCGCGCGCCAGCGACTTGAAAAAATGCTGGCCGTCGAGCCCGGGCATTTTCATATCGCAAATCACGAGGTCAAACGCCTCGCGGCCAGCCCGCTCGAGCCCTTCGCGACCGTCCAGGAGAACATCGACGTGGAGGCCTTCGTCTTCCAGAACATCGGCGATCAGGCGGGCCACGGTGGGCTCGTCTTCTACAACCAGGACGCGGGCTCCGCGATGGTTGGAGCGCAGCGCGCGCTGTGGCAGAAGGTGAGCGCGATTCCTGGGAAGAGAAGAACTACGGGAAATCTGCATGGGATGGGCTTCGGTTTCCGGGGAAAGGCGTGCCGGTTCGACGGAAGACTCCGCAGCGACGGGAAGTTCAACGGTGAACACGCAGCCGCCTTCGGACGGGCTCGCTACCTTGACTTGTCCACCGTGTTCGCGGACCACACCGAGCACAACCGCCAGCCCAAGGCCGGTACCGACGCCCGCGGGTTTGGTAGTGAAAAAGGGGTCAAAGATGCGCGCTTGAATCGATTGGGGAATGCCCGGACCGTCATCCATGACCTCCAGCACAATGTGGCTGTTGCTGCTTTTTGCGGTGCGCAACCGGATGGTTCCTGCTTTCCCTTCGAGGACGATGGCCTGCCGGGCGTTTCCAATCAGGTTCATAAGGACTTGCTGCAATTGGCCGGGATCGCCGGTGACGAAAGGAAGAGTGGGGTCGAGGTCCAGCTCGATACGAATTTTTTCTGAAGCGGAACCGAAGCGCTGCAACTCCATGGCGCGCTGGACGACTTGGTTGAGAGAGACGCGTTTGCGCTCGGGGCTCGCTTCGCGGGCGCTGAGCAAGAGCTGGCGAAGAATCGTGCTGGCGCGTTCGGCTTCTTCGTAGATCTGGCGGGCCTCTTCGGTGCGGCCAGCGAGGTCTCTGCGGACCAGAAGGCGCTGCGAGTATCCCAGAATGCTGGTAAGGGGATTGCTCAGTTCATGAGCGATACCGGTGACCATCTGGCCGAGGGCGGCAAGCTTTTCCGTTTGCAGCAGCTTGGCTTGAAAGACGCGCTGGGCGGTAAGGTCGCGATAGATTTCGACGCGGCCGAGGCGCTGGCCAGCATGGTCCAGAACGGGACGCACGGAGCGTTCGAGGACGCGGGGAACAGGACGCGCCAATTGCAACTCTTCCCGAGTGCCGCCATCGGCGCCGCGAGCCAACTCGCGCCAGCGGTCTGCAAATCGTTGCGGCTCGGCGGCGCGCTGGGCGAGGTGGGCGATCAGGTGGTCGAGAGTGGTGCTGGCTGCGGCTTGTTCCGGAGAGAGGCCGGCGATTTGCGCGAAGCGCGTGTTCATCGCGCGTATGCCATGATTCGGCCCAAAGAGCAGAATGCCTTCTTCGACCCATTCGAGGACGTTTTGCAGCTCAGCGTCGGAACGGCTGCGCTGTTGAGAAGCTTCCTCCGAAGCTGCCGGGGCAAGTACAACAGCCGCATGGTCTTCGCCAACGGGGAGAGGAGCGTGAAGGCGCACGCGGATCCCATTGACGAGATCCGCTTCGCAGATTTCGTGAAGCTCGATAGCCTTCTGGCGGTCGCCCGCCAGGGAGCGCCTGCTCCATTCTTCGATGCGCGGCTGCTCCCGCGCGCAGAAAAGATTCGCAAAACGGCCGCCAAGAGCCCAGAGCGGTTCCGGCGGAGTTGGCTTGCGGTCCTGCTCAAGCAGGGATTCCGGAGTACGTTCGCCGCGCTTTTCCTCGAGCAGGGCTTTTGCGGCGCGGTTCAATCCGGCAATATTCCCGTGCGCATCCAGGAGCAGCGTGGGCTCCGGGCTGAAATCCAGAAGGGCGTGGCGGCGGGCGGTGCGGCGGATCTGTTCCGCGCGAGCCTTGCGGCGTTCGAGAGCGGTGACGGCCAGGGCGGCACGCAGTTCGAGGCGTTCGAGAGTGATGAGCGGAGGAGACTTCTGGGAAATGCCGGCGACAAGAACGCCCAGCGTTTCTCCTCCCGCGAGAAGCGGAATGGCAACGAGACGCGCTAAACCTGTTTTGCACCACGTTGCCGGCGGTTCGGCGCCGACGACCAATCCTGCCTGGACGGCGGCGCGCCATTGTGTGGCGAGGGGCTCGCGCTCCATCGCGCGGGTCCACTCGGAATCTCCACTCTCCCAGGCGAAGTCCAGCTCCGCGGAGGGAGAAGCGGAGGATGCTTGCGGAGGAAGCTGGGCGATCACCGCGAAAGATGCGCCCGCTCCGCCGGCAGCTTCCGAAGCCTCCGTGCAACTGGCGGCGAGCTGCGACAAAATCGTGTCAGGAGAAGCGCCGGCACTGAGAGCGGCGAGAACCCTTTTGCCCAGCCGCACGTCCGCCTGGCGTTCCCTGCCAAGACGCTGCTCCTGCTCCCATTCGAGCGCGAGCGCGAGTTCGGCGGCGAGCGTTTCGGTTAGCTCGCGCGGCAAGGATGGCTGCTTTTTGCGTGAGCCCGTAAGGATGACGCCGCGAAAATGGCCTTTTCCTTCAATGGGAGTCCATAGCGCGTGGCGAAGACCGACAAGCGGACCGATCATGGGACGGTTGGGGAGCTGGCCGTGAGAGTCTTCCAGCACCTGATAAACGCTCTTGCCGGACGCGAGCAGTTCCTGCGGCAAAGGTGGTTCGAGGGATAGCTTCTCCCATCCTTCGGGCGCTTCGTCGCCACCGGATTCCCAGAGCAAGCCACGTAGGCTGGTGGCGGTTAGCAGGTCCGCGCTAGGGAACAAATCCTGCTCTAACCAGACGCCGATGCGGTCGGCGCGGCCATCCTGGGAAAGGGAGTGCAGCGCTTCGCGCATCAATTCCTCCCGGGCCGCGCCGGCAAGGCCAGCGCGCGCCGTGCCCCTCCACGAGGAAATCTCTTTTTTGGGTTTTCGCCAGGCCCACATCTGTTCGTTCGCGTCCCCAAAACTTTTCTGGAGAGAAGGCCGCCGGGCAAAGCCACCCGCGTGTACTTCTTCCGAAGTAGGCACTTGCACTGATAGGCCCAACCGAGTTGCTCTGTAAGAGTTTTGGAATCAGCGACTTAGATAGGCACCATTCGGTCTTCTTCCAGTGTGAGAGTCCCATGCCGAGATTTGCACGCTCCTTGTTCCCAGAGTGGGCCGGATCGCGCGGAGAAGCGAGGAAACAGGCGAGGAGGATTCGATGGAGAGCCACCTCGAAGAGAAAGGTGCGCGGAAGCGGCATCCCTGAAGCGGGAGGTTCCCCTGGCAGAGGGGAGTCAATCGGAAGGCCTTAGGGCTCCACCTGTTCCATCTGATATTGCTTGAGCTTGCGGTACAGCGTGGTTTTTCCGATGCCGAGCATGCGCGCGGCGGCAAGCTTGTCCCCTCCGGTTTCGCGCAGCGTGCGGAGGATGGCGCGGCGTTCAAGTTCTTCCATGGGAAGGAGTTCGTCTTTGTCGGGCACGCGCTCACTGCTGGGGTAGTGGAGGTTGGAGGGCAAGTCGCCAACGTGGACGATCGGGCCGGAACCCATGGCCACGGCGCGTTCGATGGCGTTTTCCAACTCGCGCACATTGCCGGGCCAGTCGTAGGCGATCAGCCGTCGCATGGCGTCGTCAGAGATGGTGCGCGGAGGCCCGTGCGGATCGGAGAATTTTTCGAGGAAGGAGATGACCAGAAGCTGGATATCGCTCTTGCGTTCGCGCAGAGGCGGCAGCTTGACCTGCACGACGTTGAGCCGGAAATAGAGGTCCTGGCGGAAGCCGCCCGTGCGGATAGCGGTTTCCAGATCGCGGTTCGTGGCGGCAATGATGCGGATATTAATGTGGCGGCGCTCGGTGGAGCCCACAGGCTTCACTTCGCGTTCCTGCAAGGCGCGCAAGAGTTTGGCTTGCAGGTCTACGGGCATGTCGCCGATTTCGTCGAGGAAGAGCGTCCCGCCCTGGGCGGCTTCGAGCAGGCCCTGCTTGGATTGCATCGCTCCCGTGAACGCACCCTTCACGTACCCGAAGAGTTCCGATTCGATGAGTGTGGGCACCAGGGAAGAACAGTCCACGGGGGCGAAGGGGCGCTCCTTGCGCTTACCTGAGTAGTGAATGCTTTTGGCGACGAGTTCTTTGCCCGTGCCGCTTTCGCCCAGAATCAGCACCGGGTATTCATGCTGGCTGACTTTCTCGATCATTTTGTACACGCGCTGCATTTTCGCGGAGACGCCGATCATTCCGCCGAAGCCGGGCTTGGAGTGCAATTGCTCCCGCAACAGGCGGTTCTCCCGGTCGAGGTCCATATCGCGGGCCACGCGCTCGAGGCGCGCGCGGAGATCTTCGATGTGAAACGGCTTGGTAACGTAATCGACCGCCCCCATGCGTGTGGCGGCGACGGCGGAATCGATCGTTCCATATTGCGTGAGCATCAGAACGGCGATTGCGGGATACATTTCATGGACTTGCTTGAGTAGCTCGAGGCCGCTGGAAGGCGGCAAAATCAAGTCGGTAATAATGATATCGACGGCGCTGTTCTCCAGCCGGCGAAGCGCTTCTTCGACGCTGCCGGCGAGGATAGCTTTCATGCCGCAAGATTCGGCAACGTCCGCGCAAAGTTTTCGGGTGCTCTCTTCGTCTTCCACAACGAGGACGCTGATGGGAATGGGGGCGCGCTGGACTCCGGCTTCTTCACTCATGGGTCTCACCTCTGGGAAGACGAGTGCAGGTTCAATTGCACCCATAGTGCCAATTCAGGAAATCAGGGGAGATTTATTCATAACTCAGCAACTTAGCCATATTAGCATTTTTTTTACAACTACGGATTCGGGAATTACGATTCGTACCATTTTCACTCTAGGGAACCAGCAAACACTGGTAAGTAGTCACGATTCAGCGGTTTGCCAAATTGGAGCTAAATCGGTTCCCGTATTGGGAATGGAACGGGAACGGGACAGCTCGAATGTCCCAGCCAGCCACAATTTGAATCAAAACGAGCTTTCGCTCTTCCCGGACGACCGCTTCTTCGGTCCTGCCCAGGAACTTCTGTGTCATTGGTTAATACATCTTCGTAAAAAGGAAACAGGCCCTCCCGGATCATGTCCGAAAGGGCCTGCTTCATGTTCCGCGTTGTACGCCGCCAAATTCGGCGGGTTAGGTTTCGACGATCAGGACGAGCACCTTTTCGTTCAACCTTTGGGCCAGTCCCCTGATTACGGCTTCGGTGCCGGCTTCTTGGCTGCGGGTGCGGGCGTCTTCGCTGCCGTGCCGGTCTTGGTTCCACCTTCCCTGCTGAGCAAGGTCAGAGCATCCTTGGCGTTGAAGGGGAAGCGCCGCACGGATTGTTCGCCGGTGGTGCTGAGCGTGACGTCAACGCGCCGGTTGTTGGCCAAGCGCACGGTGAGAAGGTTCTTCATGAACTTCGCTTTTTCCGCGGCGGTGAGGTCCGGATCGTCTTCGAGAAGTTTCTTGACCTCTTCGTCGCTCATGTTTTGTTCCTCGCCGTAGGCCTTGGTGTCGATGTGATCGGCAGGAACGCCCTTTTCGATCAGGTGGCTCTTGGTCCTTTCGACGCGGCGCTCGGAGAGAAGCTGGTTGTATTCCTTGCCGCCACGAATGTCGGCGTGTCCGCCGAGGATCAGGTGAGCATCGGGTTTGTAGGTCAGATATTGCTTGAAGTCAGCTGCCAGCGTGTCGAGAGTGACCGCCTGGCTGGCCATCAGACCGCCCGTGGGCTTGGCAACCGTCGGCTGCGCCGTTGGGAAGTAGATGCTGTGCAAGGCCAACTTGAGTTCCAGCTGATGAACTTGCGGAGGCTCCTTGACCTCAACGTTGCCCGAGGCATCGGCAGTGCCGCCGCGGCCGTCGTTCACCGTGCATTTCACGGTATACGTTCCGGGTTGCAGCCCGGTGGCGTCGAACGAAGCGTTCGAGCCGGTGCCCGTAACTTGGCCGCCCGAAGCAGAATAGCTGTACGTCAGCGGATCGTTGTCCGGATCGCTGCCGTTGCAAGTGACTCCGGTATGTTCGCCAGGCAGAATGGGGCTGCGCTCGACCGATAGAGTGGCGGTCGGAGGGCGATTCGGGCGCGGGCCAACCTTAATGTCCGTGGCGCAAGAAGCTGTGCCACCTTTGCCGTCGCTGACCTGCGCCGTCACAGTGTAGACGCCCTCGTTGACGCCCGTGGAGTTCCAACGCGCGTCAGGGCCGGAGCCATCCACGGCGCCGCCGCTAGCTGTGTAGCTGAAGGTCAGAGGATCGTTGTCCGGGTCGCTGGCGTCCACGTGAACAGCGACGATGTCGCCCGAACCGGCAAACACCGACGTCGGACTCGCCGTACAGGCTGCTACGGGCGGATGATTCACGGGAGCTGGAGGAGCTTCGTGCGGCAAGCCAAAACGCAGCACGATCCCGCTTCCCAGGCGGAGGTTATTCTGATGCCCATTTCCGCCAAGAGAAGGTCCCGAGAAATTCGTCATCAGGTAGTCGATCTCTGCGAAGCGCCACACCAGGTTTTTAGTGAGTGCGATATCCACGCCACCCCCGGCGGCTAGGGCCAAAGCGGACTGGCTTGCGGCTCCGGTCATCGGCGGTCCGGCATGAGCGCCGCCGAGGAGGAATTCGGCGTAAGGAATGAAGTAATCGAATTTACGCAAATTGAGGCGCGGCCCAGCCAAATAGGTGGTGATGCCGCCATGGATAGTGCTGCCGTTGACGTTGCGGTCGTAGCTGAGGCCGCCAAGTTCTTCGGTAAGGCCGATCCAGCGCGATACGTTCCAGGTGAAGGCACCCGAACCGCCTAAGTTGTTAAACGAACTGAAACCGCCGCCGGGATGGAAGTTCACGTAGTCAAACATGCCGGCGATTTCGAACTTCGGAACAATTTGGCCAGGGGCCGACTTGTCGCTCGACGCGCCGCCCGCAGGAAATGGCTTCGGGCGCGGTGACTCCGGAATAGCAAAAAGATTTCTCGAAGCTGGCGTGATATCCCCCGCTGTTGGCGTGGCGGGACTCTTCTCCGCTGTTGCCGCTGCCGCACTGGCGCCGTCGCCATTCTTCTGTTGGGCGCACACCGGCAAAGCCAGTAAAGCGCTAACCGCTACTGCCGCACACCAATTGCGCATGATTTGTCTCCCTAAGTTGTCTGTTTCGGAACCCAAGTTGCTTCTGTCCTCATTGCAGCGGCGTTTGTGGCGTTCCACAAACTCGCTCGGACCTTTTGCGGCAAACTATCTGCCAGTAGCCGCCACCCCGCCGATACCTTGCCCCGCTTTTCCCAAACACTGGGAAAAATCCAGAAGGATACAGGTCGCGGTGCAGTAAGCCTATTCTAGATTTCCCTGAATCTGCAAGTCTTTCCTTTCCCGCGCCAGCGTGGCCGCAAAATCGCGCGGCCCGCGAATCATCGGCGGCACGCCGCCGCCGGCAGAAAGTTTTGCGCGCCGCGGCATGAGCGGCGGGTAGAAATTCCGCCCCTTAGCGGCGAGCGGCAAGTACCTAGTGAGTTATCGAACATTGTGCTAGGATGCCGCCACTCTCTGTGGTGAAGCTGCTTCTGGCGGAGCCTGGGACTCTGCGCCTCTCCGTCTTCGAAGATTACTCCCGCCGCGTAACCTTTTGCGCTGCGGGGAGAAGCGTCACCGCAGGTCGAACGTATGGTCTGCTGGGTGGGCGGATTATGAAAACAAAGACTTTCTGTCTGCGTAATTTGAATTTGGCACTTGCCGCAACACTCGTCGCTGGATCTCTGTGCTTCGCGCCGCCAGCGCGTGGCCAGCAAAAACCAGATCCAGTCACCAATGTCGAGACACAGGCAATCCGTACTCCCTCCCGCATCATCGAGGCCGTCGATGAGAAAATTCTCCTGACGTTAAAAGGAAATGTGCACCCACTCGCGCGCGCGGAATTCGATCAGGGCGCGGTGAGTGATGGATTGCCGCTCCATCGCATGCTGCTTCTCTTACAGCGTAGTTCCTCTCAAGAGGCCGCGCTGCAAAAATTGCTCGACGACCAGCAGGACAAATCTTCCCCGAACTACCACGCCTGGCTGACGCCCACGCAATTCGGGCAACAGTTTGGTCCTGCGGACGCGGACATCCAGGCGGTAACCAACTGGCTGCAGTCCCACGGCTTTCAGATCGCCAAGGTAAGCGCAGGGCGCACGCTCATCGAATTTTCAGGAACGGCTGGGCAAGTGCGCAGCGCATTTCACACCGAGATTCACAATTACATGCTGCAAGGACAATTGCACACAGCCAACGTCAGCGACCCGCAAATCCCCGCAGCGCTTGCGCCAGTCGTCGCGGGGCCTATTTCGCTTAATAATTTCCCGGTGAAATCCCATTTTCATCGCGTAGGCACATTCCAAAAATCATTGAAGACAGGCGAGACCAAACCCCTCTTCTCATTTCCCGACTGCGCGCCGGCATTCTGCTATGGGCTGGGGCCGGCGGACTTCGCGACGATTTATAACACTGCGCCGCTGCTCAGCGGGACTCCGAAGATTGACGGGACGGGGCAAACTATCGCCATCGTGGGCGAGTCGAATATCAACGCGCAAGACGTCATCGATTTCCGCAATATCTTCGGCTTGCCGCAGAACTTTTCAAGCAGCAATATCATTTTGAACGGACCGGACCCGGGCCTCAATGGAAGCGAAGGCGAATCCGACCTCGACGTACAGTGGGCCGGGGCGGTGGCTCCCGGCGCAAACATCGAGTTCGTGACTTCCGCGCCCACAGAGACGACCGCGGGGATTTTTTTGTCGGCGGTTTATATCGTCGAGAACAACCTAGCCGGAGTTATGAGCGAGAGTTTTGGGGGTTGCGAACAACAAATCGGGACGTTGAATCAGTTTCATAACACGCTATGGGAGCAAGCAGCAGCTCAGGGCATTACCGTGATGGTCTCGGCCGGCGATGGCGGCTCCGCAGGTTGCGACAATTTCGACACTGCGCAAACGGCGAGCCGCGGACTGGGGGTCAGCGGCTTTGCATCCACGCCCTTCAACGTGGCGGTGGGTGGTACGGATTTCGATCAAATCAACACTTGGAACCAGTTTTGGAGCAACTCCAATACTTCCACGACGCAGGCCTCGGCCCTGGGTTACATCCCGGAGATTCCGTGGAATGATTCCTGCGGCCAGCTAGGGATCAGTGGCTGCGCGTCGCCTCAGCAGGGTCTACTGAATATTGTTGCGGGAAGCGGTGGGGTGAGCACCATATACGGCAAACCGTCCTGGCAGTCCGGAACCGGAGTGCCGGCCGATGGTCATCGGGACGTGCCCGACGTATCGCTGTTTGCGAGCAATGGGTTCGATAACAGCTTCTACATTCTGTGTCAGATAGACGTCACCACCATAGGGGGTTCGTGCAACCTCAGCGAATTTCAATATACGTTTCAGGGAGTTGGAGGAACGTCCGCTTCCACACCGGCGTTTGCGGGGATCATGGCGCTCGTGAACCAGAAGCAGGCGTCTGTTCAGAATCCAGCACCGCGCCAGGGCAATGCAAACTATGTTCTGTACCAACTCTTCAAGAAGCAGACGAACGCTACGCCCGCGCTGAACTGTAACTCCTCTGCGACGGCCTCTTCCGCATGCACGTTCTATGACATAACCCACGGGAACAGCGCTCTCGCGAATGGCGCGTCGGGAAACAACGACGTACCCTGCAAGGCTGCGACGACAAACTGCAGCACGAAAACGGGGTCCACGAATGGAGTTCTAGTGACGACGGCAAGCCCGACAACGCCGGCATATTCCACAACAACGGGTTATGACCTGGCGACCGGTCTAGGCTCCGTGAACGCCGCGAACCTAGTGAACAACTGGGGCTCAGTTACCTTTCTTCCGTCGACGACCACGCTGAGCGCGACGGTGAATGGGTCTTCCGTCACTTCGATTAGCGGGATTACCCACGGCACGCCAGTCAGCATAAGTAGCAGTGTGGCAGCCGGGCAAGGGGCAACAGGGACGCCTTCGGGACAGATCGCATTGCTAGCCACGCCAAATCCTGCGACGGGTATTCAAAGCGGCAATCTCGGCATTTCGGAGTTTTCTCTTACAAACGGCACGGCGACGGGAACAGGCGTCATTTTGCCTGGCGGCACATACGCGCTAACCGCTCACTACCAGGGCGACGGCACGTTTGGAGCGAGCGATTCCCGTCCGGGTATCCCAGTCACCATTACAAGCGAGAGCAGCAAGACGGTGATTAGCTTGCCGACATTCGACCCGAGCACCGGAAGCGAGACAGGCAACGCTCCGCCAACTTTGGTTTACGGGTCACCGTATATCGGTCGTGTTGATATCGGCAATTCTGCGTTGGTGCGGGCATTTCCCTCCCCCGCCAGCTGCACGCCACCGAATTGTCCCACGGGGAGTGTTTCCATCACGGACAGTTATAAGGGCGGCGCGGCGGTTCCGCTGGACGCTGGCACGTTTCCGCTGAACAGCTCTGGCTACGCGGAGGACTTGCCCATCCAGCTTGCCGGTGGCGCGCACTTGCTGACAGCAAACTATCCAGGCGACAGCAGCTTTGGAGCAAGTTCGGGTACCTATGCAGTTACAGTTGCACCTGCTCCAACGATCACAACGATCGATACCGTCGACAACGTAAGCGTCGGAACGGTCGGAGTTCCCTTCGGACTTAACCTCACCACGCGCACGAACAGCTCGGGAGCCATCCCCACAGGAACTTACTCCGTACTCGATGGCGGAAAACCGGTTACTGGAACGAGCAATCTCTCCAGCGGGCAGACCGGCACGTTTTCACCGGGCGCCGCGTTCGTACAGGGCGGTTTTACTTTTACGTTTACCACTCCTGGAGTTCACATTCTGACGGCGGGCTACAGCGGCGACGCCAACTACGCGCCTTCGACTTCGGCGGCCTCCTACCAGGTGAACGTAAACAACGCTAGCTCGACGACAATGACGGCCAGCTCGACGAACATCATAGCTGGGAACCAAATTACGCTGACCGCAACCGTTGATACGTCAATCAAATCTCCAGCTCCCACAAACAACGTTCAGTTTTACGGAACGGCTGACGGATATTTTGCGGGAACAATCAAATACGCAGCAATCACTGACGCAAGTGGGAACGCCGCGCTGCAAGCAACCCTGGCGGTGTCGCCCAACAACACCGAACAAATCTGGGCAAACTTCAACGGTGATGCGACGTTTGCTTCGTCGTCGTCCTTCAACACGCCGGTAAATGTCACCGTCGTAACACCGGATTTCAGCGTGAGCCCAACTCAGTTGGCGCTGACTGTGACGGCGGGAGCGCCAGCTGTCAGTACGCCCATCCTGGTCACACCTGCGACAAATCTGACCAGCCAAGTGACATTTCAAGTCCTGCAAGCGGTGAACTACGCGCCTGGGATGAATTGCGCTGTGACACCAAACCCCGTGAGCTTATCTGGGCAACTAGCAACGACCGCGTCACTTGGCTGCAGTTTGCCCGCGCCGTCTTCGAGCACAACTACTTCCGTTTTGCTCCCTCTGCCAGTGCCGGGAGCAAACCCCGACGGGAATTTATGGCTAGTTGGAGGAGTCTCATTTTTGCTGGGTCTCATTTTCCTGGCGCTGCCGTCCAGGTTCAGGATTCGGCGCCTCTCCTACATGGCATTCGCTACTTGCTTGATTGCGGCGATCATTGGTTGCGGTGGCGGAGGGGAATCCATCGGAGGAGGAGGAACACCTCCACCGCCGCCTCCCACCCCTACTAGCGTGAGCTTGTCGGTGACAGGCACCAAGGTCGCTTCTGGAGCGAACCTGGTTACAACGGTCACAGTGACGGGAACGCAATCGCCCGGCGGAACGGTGACGATTCTTGACAGCACCACTGGCATAGGCCTGAACTCTCAACCATTGGTAAGTGGGCAGGCGCAGTTACCTGTCAGTTTCGGCGGCGTCGGTGCGCACAATCTTGTGGCGAAGTATTCAGGGGACAGCAAGAACCAGGCGTCCCAAACGCAAAGTCCCATGGTTATCGTTGTGACCGGAACAACGCAGGGAGTGTTCCTAACGGCGGGAACTGGTTCGGACATAAAGCAACTCAACCTCTCACTGACAGTCCAGTAGGTGGGATCAGCCCGGCGGGTGGCGGCTGCCAGTCTTCCAACATCTGTCTCCGCGGCACCGGGCTTCCCGCCCCGACTCGCGTTACACTACTGGCGCGATGCTGAACACAACGGTACTCGACACCAACTGGCTGGGGCGGCCGCGATCCATTGCCGCGGTCTTGCTGGAATCCGACGGCCATCGCGCCATCATCGATCCCGGGCCGGCTTCGGCGCTTCCTACACTTCGAAAACTCTTGGATTCGCGCGGCATTGGTGTTTCGGATTTGAACGCCATTTTGCTGACGCATATTCATTTGGATCATGCGGGAGCGACCGGCGCGCTGATCAAAGAAAATCCCAACCTCGAGGTATACGTTCACAAGGCCGGGATGCTGCACATGGCCGACCCGTCGAAATTACTTGCCAGCGCGGAACGTCTTTGGCCCGGCGAATTGCAGCATTTATTTGGCGAAACGCTTCCAGTGCCCTTCGGAAATTTGCGCATGCTGAAAGGCGGCGAAACTCTGGCGCTTGGCAGTCGCAAAATCGACGTGGTGTACACGCCGGGGCATGCTTCGCATCACGTTTCTTACTTTGATTCCTCGGATGGAACGGCGTTTGTCGGCGACACGACCGGATTTCACATCGAAGGTGAACCGTTTGTAGTTCCGCTGGCGCCGCCGCCGGATATCGACCTCGAAATCTGGAGTGCGTCTCTGGACGCGATCGCTTCGCGCGCGCCGTCTCGCCTTTTTCTGACCCATTTCGGTTACTCGAACGATCCCACGGCGCACATCGCGGAATACCGGCGGAATTTGCAACGATGGGCGGCGCGCGCGGCAGAAATCTCACGTTCGACGCCGGATCAGAACGCAGCGCTGGAAAAATTCGTCGCGGATGCGAGCTCGGAGATTGCACAACGGCTTTCCGCCGCCGAAGCGGAGCATTACATTTTTAATTGCGGCCTGAATCTAAGCTGGCTGGGACTTTCACGCTACCACCGCAAACGCGCCGAAGCCGCCGCAGCTTCGCAATCATAGGCCGACGCCGTTCCTTTGTAGGGGCGCAATTTATTGCGCCCTGGATTGTTCAGGCGCAGGCAAAACGGCCTAACAATTGATTTTC
The DNA here is from genome assembly GCA_963718785.1 of uncultured Acidobacteriota bacterium. Lineage (GTDB taxonomy): Bacteria > Acidobacteriota > Terriglobia > Acidiferrales > UBA7541 > Acidiferrum. Next base: position 1,582,304 of record CAVQZW010000003.1, read on the forward strand.
GGCTGAGACTTATTTGGCAAAGACTTAAGCGGAAGTTTCTGACGACGAGACTTCCGGAGTTTCGGCCGCAGCTGGTTCTGCTGCAGGTGCCGCTGCCGGTTCCAGCCGCGCGGAGAGAGCCTCCACCAAAAGATCGACGAGTTTTTTTGCGCCGCTGCCATCGGGATCTTTGTCGGGGTTGTACTGCGACACCGTCAAGCCGAGAAGATTTTTGTGTTTTGCAAATTCGGCGAGAGCAGCGCGCACTTCGGAGAGAGGCAGGCCGCCGGCGCCGGGGACGTTGACCGCGGGAAATTCGTCAACCGCGATAACGTCGGTATCCAGATGCAGCACGAATTCATGTGCGTCGGCGTGGACGTAAGTCAGCCCACTTTGCGCGGCGGCGCTTCCGCCTTTCGCTTGAATGTCGGCCGCATAGATGTGGCGCATCGGCGATTTGCTGAGAAATTCCTGCTCCGGAGGATCGAGCCGCTCGAGGCCGAAGAGCGTGACGTCCGGTTCGCGCACCAGCGCGTTCTCGCCAAAAAAACGAACCAGTTCGGGAGCGCCGCGGCCAATCACGTGGGCAACAACCATTCCATCGATGCGGCCCGAAGGAGTCGATGCCGGCGTGTTCAAATCCGCGTCGCGGTCGAACCACAAAAGATTGACGTGCTTGTAGTAGCGGCGCGCACCCGCCAAAAGTCCAATGACTTGCGCGCAATCGCCGCCAAGCACCAGAACGAGCGCTCCGCTTTTTACGGCGAGCTCGGTGCGAAGTTTGAGATCATTCAGTCCGGCAACAATCGCAGGCAAATTGCGCGCGCGTTTGTGTTCGTCATCGTCGGCAAAAAGCCGCGGCGCACAGTCGCCGTGATCGATCACTTCGTAGCCGGCGCTTTGCAGCCGTTCCACTAGACCGGCCGCTCGCAGCGCGGCGGGGGCTTTTTCGCTGCCTGCCAAAAACGCGGCCGCGCTCGATGGCGCACCTATCAAGGCAATCTTCTTCGGCTGACGGACGATTTTGACCGCCAAGGTTCCGCTCCTGGTTTTGTGTGTCCCCGCTTACCGCGCTGGGCCGACTGCAAACTGCGCGGGCTAACGGGCCCGCCCCTGCTTGTTGCTTACTGATAACGCCAAAAATAAAAACTACAAATGGGCGCTACAAATCTTCAACGCCACTGCAAACTTCTTAGCGACGCGGGGCCGGCGCGATGGTCGCCAGCTCCGGAGGCAGCGTGAAGCGCACGTCCTCGCGAATCAAATCGAGGTCACGCTGATCCGTAAATCCAAATTCGGCGAGGCGCTCGCTCACTTGCTCGACGAGCACTTCGGGAGCGGACGCGCCGGCGGTCAAGCCGACGCGCTTTACGCCTTCGAGCCAATTCACATCGATGTCTTTCGCGGAATCGATGAGCTGCGCTTTCACGCCACTGCGCTTCGCCACTTCCACGAGACGATTCGAATTAGAGCTGTTCGGCGAGCCGACCACGAGGAGAAAATCCACGTCCTTGGCGACTTGCTCGACGGCTTCCTGGCGGTTCTGCGTGGCGTAGCAAATGTCGTCGCTCGCGGGGCCTTTGATGGCCGGATACTTTTGCCGTAGGCGCGCGACGATTTCCTGCGTGTCGTAGAGGCTGAGCGTGGTTTGCGTCAGGAACGAAAGTTTATCCGGCTCGGCAACATCGAGGGCGTCCACCGCGGCCACGGAATCGACCACGATGGTGCGGTCGGGAGCTTCGCCGGAGGTGCCGACAATTTCCTGGTGATCTTTGTGGCCGATCAAAATGATGGTGCGCTTTTCGCGCGCGAATTTCAGGGCTTCCAGATGGACTTTGGTGACCAGCGGGCAGGTCGCGTCGATCACTTTCAGCGCGCGGTCCTTGGCTTCCTGGCGGACCGTGGGCGGCACGCCGTGAGCGCTGAAGACCAGCACCGCGCCGTGCGGCACGTCCTCGATGGATTCGACGAAGATCGCGCCACGGCGGCGCAACTGCTCCACCACGTAGGTGTTATGCACGATCTCGTGATGGACATAGACCGGCGCGCCATACGCTTCCAGCGCCAGCTCGACGATATCCACCGCGCGCACCACGCCCGCGCAGAACCCCCGCGGCCGTACCCTCAGCAAAACCTTCCCATTTGTCGCAGTCTGCATCGTTATCCTAAGTGAGTAATTTCTGAACACTCTATCATACCCTACGCCGCGCCCCGCCCGCACCGGGTTTCCTTATCTGGGAGGGCCGGTTTCCGATTAGCCCCGGCATTAGTCTGTATTGGCAGACGGAGCTGCCCTATAATTGCACCGATAGTTATCCAGTGATCGCTGAAAGACTGAGGACAAATTGTCGGAAAGGCCCAAGCCAAGTAGTGGTTTCTCGCTGGAACTTGGTCCCGAGGTTGCGAACATCACCTGTGGCCATTGCGGGAAACCGTTCAAGAGTGTGCACGGCTATATAAAAAAAGACGATTGGGCGTATTCTATCTATTTCGCGACGCTACAATCCGGGCACGACGACATTGGGGTGGGTCTGTCCATAAGTATCGGCAAATGGTGGGACGATTCCGCTGTTAACGAAAGGAACTGGGTTTACATGCGTGTCTGGCCATCTGAATCCGGCAGTGGCTTTGATATGCGCGTTGAAGAGCCAGAAGCATCTAGGCACGTAAACTTCAGGAATCTTGGAAACAAACTCACATGCGACGAAGCGCTTAAAAGTCCACTGTTGAACGACTTCTTCGCCGTTGCCGGTTATGCTGGGGATTCCTGGGGATGGTGATCAACGATTCCTAACGATCGTGATCGCGATTCCGGGATGATCGTGATCAGTGTTCCGACGGAAGATGATCAGTGATTCCTGGATGATTGTGATCACTTAATCGTGATCCTGGGAACGGTGATCACGATGGCTCGGAGTGTTTTCCACAGGGCGAGGTGACGCTGGACATCACAGAAGGCAAGCTGTTCTCCGAAGACAACTTAGAGGAGCAACAGCGTGCCAACCAGGAGAATGTCCATGCGTAAGATCAAGGAAGTCCTCCGCCTCCGCTTTGAGCTGAGGCTGGGGCAACGGGAGATCGCCCGAGCTTGTTCGATCAGTCAGGGAGCCGTCCATAACTACCTGAAGAGGGCAGCAGCGGCCGGGATAGCCTGGCCGACTCCGGAAGGCTGGGACGAGCAGCGCGTCGAGCAGGCCTTGTTCGGAGAGCAGCAGGTGGTAAAACGACTCCCCGAACAAGTCCTCCCGGATTTTCCCGACTTGCACTCGCAGTTGCAGCAGCATCGCCATCTGACGTTGCAGTTGGCTTGGGAAGAATACCGGCAGGTGCACCCGGAAGGGTACGGGTACAGTCGCTTCTGCGGGCTCTACCAACGTTGGCGCCGAAAGCAGGATGTAGTTCTTCGCCAGGTACATAAGCCTGGCGAGAAGGGTTTCGTGGACTGGGCCGGTGCAACGATTCCGGTGCACGATCCGATTACCGGCGAAGTCTGGCCAGCGTCGCTGTTCGTGATGGTGCTGGGCGCGAGTTCCTACACTTACGCGGAAGCCACCCGAGACCAGCAGTTGACGGCCTGGATCAGCGCTCACATCCATGCTTTTGAGTACTTTGCTGGAGTGCCCAGACTCCTGGTTCCCGATAACCTGCGAACGGGAGTGAGTCGTGCCTGCCGCTACGATCCGGATCTCAACCCCACCTACCAAGAGTTTGCCATGCACTACGGCGTGGGAGTCGTGCCGGCGCGCCCTCGCCATCCGAAAGACAAGGCCAAGGTCGAAGTCGGCGTGCAAGTTGTCGAACGCTGGATCCTTGCCGCCCTACGCGACCAGAAATTTTTTCGCTTGGCGGATCTGAACCATGCGATCCGCGAACTGCTGGAGCGGCTGAACCAGCGACCATTCCGGAAGCGCGAAGGATCGCGTGCCAGTGTGTTTGCAGCGGTCGAACGCAATGCTTTGCGAGCGTTGCCCGCCGAGCCGTTCGACATGAGCCAGTGGTCCTACGCCCGCGTGAACATCGACTACCACATCGCCTTCGAGGCCAACCTCTACAGCGTGCCCTACACGCTGGTGCAAGAACGCGTGGAAGTTCGAGCGACACCGACGACCATCGAGATCTTTCACAAGGGACAACGGGTAGCCTCGCACGTTCGTGGTCATGGACGAGAACAGGTGTTCACACAGAGAGAACACCGGCCGAAGAGTCACCAAGCGCATCTCGCGTGGACGCCCTCACGCATGGTGAACTGGGCCGAACAGATCGGACCGCACACGGCCAAGTTGTTTGAACGGATCCTTGCCGAGAAACCGCATCCGGAGATGGGCTATCGATCCTGCCTGGGGATCATCCGACTGGCCGAGGAGTATTCCCCGACCAGAATGGAAGCGGCTGCCGATCGCGCCATACGGACCGGTGCTTGCCGCTACCAGAGTGTGAAATCGATCCTGAAGAACTCACTCGATCAACAACCACTCCCAGAACCATCACCGCTACCCCTTCCGCCATCGCATGACAACATTCGTGGCGCTGAGTACTTCGAGTAAAAGGGAGAGACGATCATGTTGCAACAACCGATGAAAGAAAAACTCCATGCTCTCAAGCTCCAGGGAATGATCGAAGCGCTGGAATGTCAGGAACAGGACGAAGCAACGCGGGGGTTGAGCTTCCTTGACCGTCTGGCGCTCCTCGTCGATCAGCAGTGGAACTGGCGTCAGAACCAGGCCCTCACCAGGCGAGTCCTTGCTGCTCGCTTGCGGGGCGCTGCCTGCGTCGAGAACATCGATTATCGTGCCGAGCGAGGACTGAACCGAAGCGTGATCCGTGGGTTGGCCCAAGAGTCTAGCTGGGTAGCCAACCACGAACACATCTTCGTGCTGGGTCCCACCGGAGTGGGCAAAAGTTATGTGGCTTCGGCACTGGCGCAGAAAGCTTGCCGGGATGGCTATCGGGTGTACTACACGAAGGCCGCGGCGCTGTTCCGGGATCTGAGCCTGGCACGCGCCGATGGCAGTCTGCGGCAACTATTGAGACGGCTGAACCGCATCGATGTTCTGGTCATCGATGACTGGGTCATGGCTCCGATGGCGGAAGCGGAGAGAAGAGACTTTTGGGAGATCGCCGAGGATCGCTACCAGACGCGCTCGATGGTCCTGACTTCGCAATTGCCAGTGTCTCGCTGGCACGAACAGATCGGAGATCCCACACTGGCAGACGGAATCCTCGACCGGCTGGTGCACAACGCGCATCGCATCGAGATGCGCGGGGACTCCATGCGCAAAAAGAAAGGAGAGAAGGAGGAAAAGTGAATGAATCGGCGGGCCAAAAGCTGTGGAAAAGACGGGCAAAAAGCGCCCTTGGAAATCGCAGGAGCGATTTCCACTTTCCCACAGCCTCAACAACAACAAGCTTGACGATCGTAATCACTTTCTACAAAATGCAAAAACCAGCGTCGCTTCGCTCCGACGACTGATCACACCAACCCGGAACGCTGAACACGATCAGCGGGAACACTGATTACCTTCATCGGAATCTGCATTATGCAATTGACAACGACCCTGCCGTGCTTTCGTACCTGTCCGGAGAAGAAATCAACATAGCGGGCCGCATCTGTAAGCATTAGTGCTTGGTCAGCAGCTACTGGCCGAAGTAGTAGTCGTCACGGGCGCGGACCTCCAGGTCTTTTGGTTTGGGGACGGCGAGGTGGATTTTTGTGGCAGCCGACGGAGTTGCCTTTGTCGGGGGTGTAGGCCCGTAACACCAAATCAGCGCGCGCTCGGATAACTTTACGGGGAGCCTGTAACGATAGTCGAGGATGAGCGTTGCGAAGCCTGATCTACCACGACCTGGTCCAAGTGCCCGGCTAGTCGTCCAAGTGGACTGTTCTGCGTGGGCCGTCATTTGGTGGAAATCGGCGCTGCGAAGCAAGGCCGCAACTTGGGTAGGTGGACTTGTTCGAACGTCTCAGGCGGCATGTGCCCGTCGGACCTGGACTAGCAGACTGAGCATGGTCAGCAGCCCCTCGGGTATTCGCCGATGGTTCCCGATTCTGCTACGCTGGGCCGATCACCAATCGTTGAGTTGAGGGGAACAACATGCCAGTCGTGGCTGGAGTGGATCTGGGCGGGACTGCGGTCAACTATACGATCATAGACCAGCAAGAAGAATTCCTTATCGGTGGTCTGTGCGAGTACCCCGCGCTTTCCAGGCAGGGACCAGACGTCTGCCTCGCCCAGATTGCGGACGGCCTCAAGGTCGCTGTCCAACGGGCTGGCGTGCTGCTCGAGGACGTGGTAGCGGTTGGGCTGGATACTCCGGGCCCTGCCAGTTCGGCAGGCCAGCTTAGCGCGCGGGGCTCAACGAACTTTGTTCACCCGGAGTGGGCAGGATACGACATTCGCGAAGGCCTGGCGCACAAGCTCGGCAAACCGGTCTCCTATTTGAACGATGGAAATGCAGCGGCGCTCTGGGGGCACTACACGATCTTTGGCGCAAATAGCCGGGAGACATCGGTGTCAATCGTCATCGGCACCGGCAATGGCGGAGGCGTCATTCTCGAAGGCAGCGTCGTGAAAGGCAAAAACGGGTTTGGCGGAGAACTTGGCCACGTATTGCTTCCGTATCAAAGTATCGCCGGAATCGATGGGATGAAACCGGAATGCAATTGTGGAAGGACGGGAGACCTAGAGTCGCTTTGTTCTCTCACGGCGATCGAAAGGAATCTGTTGCCGTATTTTTTGCCGCGATACCAGGGACACGATCTGGGGAAAGTAGATCGCCACGAGGCAGCCAAGCAAGTACGCGGTCTGGCGGACAAGACTGATCCCATGTGCAAGGAGATTTTCCGCGTTCAGGCGCACGCCTTGGGACTCTTTTTTGACGAAATGGTGAATACGTTCGACCCCGATGCTTTAATTGTTGGCGGGGGCGCCCTGGAGGCGAGTCAGGAGTTCCAAAACTGGTTCTTGAAAGAGATCCGCGTGGGCATGCCTGCCCAGCGGGAGGAGCAAGCCGGAGTTCCCATCTACGTTATGCCGAATGGCGATACCGCCGGGGCGCGCGGAGCGGCTATTGAAGCACTAAAACTCGCCAGGCAAAGCGGTCTCATGTAACTATCGCGTCGCGCTATAGTGAGATTTTTCCACGCAGGATGTTAAATCCACTCCTCCCGTAACGCGTTAATCAGGGCTAACAACACTGGTGCGGCTTTCCCGGTAAGCGTTAGTCAGGCATGTGATATCAAATCGAGCCAATCGCTTATACTCTCGACCAGACTTCCAAAAAGAGAGAAAAGATGAAACCCGAAGAGATGGCGAGATTTGTTACCAACAATATCGAACCGCTAAAGGACCAGATTTACGGCAACCGATACAGGGTGGCTGCTCATCTGAAGGACGGAACTTATCTGCCTTGTGTGGTTCTCCAGAGCAGGCAGGCCCAGGTGAAACTGGCATTGCGTCGATTCAAAGAAGAGCGCTCAAATTATGAGTCAATCGTTGAAGCGTTTGTCGCGGGTGGGTCCCATGTCGCGGACTACGAACTCAAGGATATAGAGGTTTCACCTTTTTCATGGCCCTTCGAACTCCTTAAAGACAATTCACGGCGAGACGACCATGGGCTGGACAGCGTTCGTGGCTGAAATGAAAGACAGCACAATGTATTCTTACGGGACGTCTTTTAACTTTGAGTTTTTTGACCTTCCTGTTGGGTATTCACATTCTGACATCGCTAGGATTCATAGCGGTATGGTCTACTCGAAAACCGCTGGATTGGTGGCATTTTCAATGAAATCAGTGCCGGAAACGCATCCGCTCAGAGAGAAACCATTTTTCACTTGTTATTTGCAGACCCTCGACGCCGTCAGATAGCCGTCCCAGTGGACGTGTAGTCGGGTCAGGTTACCGGAAACTCGCGTCGAGCTGCCGTAAGACCCTGCTGAGTGCTACTGGCCGAAGTAGTAGCCGTCGCGGGCGCGGACTTCCAGGTCTTTATGTTTGGGGACGGCTAGATGGATTTTGTGATAGCCGACGGAGTTGCCTTTGTCGGGGGTGTAGGCGAGGCTGTACTGGTTGCGGAGGTCTTCGTCAATTTCGGCGTAGATTTTTTCGAGCGCTTCTTTTTTGGAGACTTTGAAGAGGCGTCCGCCGGTTTCGTTTGAAATTTGTTCGAGGATTTTTTTGCCGTCGGGGCGCTCTTCGCGTGGAGGATAGCCACCGCGGCCGCGGCCACCGCCCATCCCGCCGCCGTGCATTCCGGGGCCACCCATGCTGAAACCGCCGGGACGGCCGCCTTCTTCGTCATCGGCAAATAAAATTGAGTAGATGATGGTGTCGGAGCGCTGCGCGGTTTCTATCGCTTCGGCCATGGTTTCTTTGCTGCCGCGGTCCACGCCGTCGGAAAGAATGATGAGCGCTTTGCGACCTTGCTGCTTGCTCATCAATTCGTCGGAAGCCAGGAAGATTGCGTCGTAGAGCAGCGTTCCGGCGCCGTGCGAGCCTCGTCCGCGGCTTCCTCCCCCTCCGCCACCGTTTCCAGAGCCTCCACCGCCATTGCTGCTGCCGCCATCGAATTGCGGAGTGGAGAGCTTTTGCAGCGCGGCCTGGAGTTGCGGACGAGAGGGAGTGAAATCCTGCAAAAGTTCTACTTCCCTATCGAAATGAATCACGAATGCCGTATCTTTATTTTCGCGGAGCAGATGATCGAGGAAGCTGTAGCTGGCGGTGCGCTCCTGATCAAGGACGCGGCGCTGGCTCAGGCTGGTATCGATCAACAAGCCCAAGCGCAGAGGTATATCGGTTTCGTGAGCGAAGTAGTTGATGGTTTGCGGGCGGCCGTCTTCGTCCAACTGAAAGTCGTCTTTGGTGAGATTCGAGATGATCTTTCCGTGATTGTCGCGAACGGTGGCCAGCACGCTGACGGTTTTGACTTCGACGGCAATCTTTGGCTGGCCTTCCTGGGGGCGCTTTAGCTCTGGCTGCGATTGACCTTGCTGGGTTTGCGGCTGTTGAGCGGCTGGCGGAGCTGGAGGAGGCTGTTGCTGCGCGCGGAAATCCGGCGCGGCAAGCGTCAAGAACAGAAGCGCGGCCAAAAAAGTTGGGCGGAGGAGACACCGCGATACGTGCGCTTCATAAGGAGCTGAAAAATGGTTCATGCTGATTTCGGATTGGGTCACGAAAGGATAGAGTTCTCCAATAGCTAGTTCACTCGCTGGAAGCAGAAAGTTCCCGCAACTTGCAGCATAAAGATAGGATGCCATCCCTCAGGATTTGGTTTGCGGACGTGGCTACAGCCTTCGTATCGCGCAAGTGAACAAATCCGCGGAGAGAGAACCCGCGAATTCTTGCCAATTTGGCGCTCCCGAAGCCATTCCTCGCGGCTGTAAGATAAATCACACATGAGCACAGAAATGATCGTTGCACCGGTGACGCTGGAAGGCCGCCATGTGCGCCTGGAGCCGCTGTCGCAAGCGCATCACGCCGGTCTCTCCGCGGTCGGCCTTGCGGAAGAACTGTGGAGATGGATTCCCACGCCGGTTCGAACGCCTGAAGAAATGTCCGCGTATATCGCCACGGCTCTCGAGGAACAGGCTCGCGGCGTTTCGCTACCCTTTGCGCAGATCGAAAAATCCAGCGGCCGCGCCATCGGCTGCACGCGCTATGGCAACATCGATCGCACACATCATCGCGTGGAGATTGGCTGGACGTGGGTGGCGCCGGAGTGGCAGCGCACGGGCGTAAACACCGAAACCAAATACCTTTTGTTGCGACACGCGTTTGAAACGCTGGGCTGCATTCGAGTGGAACTAAAGACCGATTCGCTGAACGAGAAATCGCGCAACGCGATCCTGCGCATCGGGGCGAAGGAGGAAGGCACGTTCCGAAATCATATGATCACCGCCAGCGGGCGCATTCGGCACACGGTTTACTTCAGTATTCTTGATTCGGAGTGGCCCGGCGTGAAAGCGCGCCTGCAAAACAGGATGCTCGCCTGAGGCAGTCGTCAGCGCGGCGGGGCATTAACCAATGCACGCCACGCGCGAATGCGTCAGGTGATAGAGGTACGCGCATACGTTAGACTAATTAACAGGGATCGATCGGCTGAACCGATCATCCTCAGTGCGCCACTCCCGGCCACGCTGCGGCAACACAGGTACCCTTGAGAACTACCGGCACCTAGCCTGGTTGCTCTCAAGGACATGCAGCGTAAGCGGCGACTTAACGGAGAAAATTGTGCCCCCTTCCGATGCCAACAGGCGCCGCAGCGAGCGTGTAATGCTGCAGATCCCCGTCAAAGTGGTGACGGAGACGGCGGAGCGTGTTCCAGTCGAGGAAACGACACACACGCTGGTGGTTAACGCGCATGGCGGCCTTCTGAAATTGAGATTAGAGCTTTTGCAAGGCCAGCCGCTCTCGCTGGTAAATCCTCAGACCGGGCAGAAAGAAACCTGCCGGGTAGTGCGCATCGATCAGCCGAGCCCGGACTATTTCGCGGTGGCTTTCGAGTTCGACAGGCCCGCGCCAAAATTCTGGCCGGTGACGTTCCCGCCAAAGGACTGGGGAGTCCAGGAGTCCTGAAGGATTGTCGATTTGGCAAAGAAAGCGCGCCGGGGCGCAACCCTTTCCGCCGCCGCAACTATCCAATGAGTGCCGGGTTAAACGAAACAGAGGATAAGTATGCCATTGGAGGCTCGTCAAATGCGGAATTTGCAGTCAGTTAGTTCAGCCAAGCGGCTTTTGACCGCTGGCGCTTTTCTATCTTTGTTTTTCGTGGCCGGGTGCGATGAGTACGTCACAGCCGAGCGTAACCCCGAAATTCCTATCCCGAAGCACTCTACGTGGGCTTGGCGACCGGTAGAGGCACCTCCACCACCACCTCCTCCAGCGGCGCGCGAGGCACGGCCCGTCATCTCGCGAGACGAGCCCACGCAGGCTCCCAAGAGAGCCCCTGAAACAGAAGCAACGAGTGAAATCCAGCTGGGACAGATTCGGGCAGCGATTACCAAGCAGTTGTCTGACAAGGGTTTCAAGCAAGTGACCGACCCGCAAGCGGCTGCTTTTTTGGTCGATTTTCATATCGCCGTGAATGTGAAGAACGCCACCGTGCCGGTAGGCTATCCTGGCGGATATCCCGGAGTCGTGTGCGGGCCCTTCGGCTGCGTGCAGTCCTGGGGTTGGGGGCCACCTGCTCTGGGCTACCAGAACATCCGGTTCCGCGCCGGAACATTTGTGTTCGACTTTCTGCAGGCACCGACCAAGAAAGTGGCGTTTCGCTCCGTGGGGCAGAAGCCTGTGAAAGCGGGACTCACAACGTTCCGACAGAGCGATGTCAACTCGCTGGTGAATGCCGCGCTGTATAAGCTCAGTGCCGGCAAGTAGCCGACAGTTTGCCCTAAGACAGGGATGATCCTTGGGCAGCACTCAAAGCGAAAGGCTTGAGCCGCTAGCTTTCGCGAAATTTTCGTTTGCTGAGTCGCGCCTCCCAATGCGTTAAACTTCGTTAGTTAAATGAGTCTCTCCAAGTTTGTCTCCAACAAGCTGCGCTGCTGGCCATTCTATGTTTCCGCGTGCTATCGCGGAACCGGCGCGCGAATAAAATCCATATCGGAGGACTGGAGTGAGATCCAGCTCGAGCTGCCGCTTTCGCGGCGGACGCGGAACTACGTCGGCACGATTTTCGGCGGGAGCATTTATTCCGCCGTGGACCCCATTTACATGCTCATGCTGATTCATCGCTTGGGAAAAGAGTTCGTGGTGTGGGATAAGGCGGCAACAATTCAATTCAAGAAGCCCGGGCGCGAAACGCTGCACGCCAGGTTTGCCGTGCCGGACGAGGAGTTGGCGGCGATTCGTGCGGCGCTCGAGACGCAACGCTCCGTCGACAGGACGTACTTGATTGAGCTGAAGGATTCTGCGGGGACGGTCTGCGCCACGGTGGAAAAACTCATCTATATCCGCAAGCACGAGCGCCCAGCAAAATAGGATCGTCGTTGGAAGACGCGCTCAGGGCAACAAACCGAAAACCACCACGCTGTTCGGCGTGCCAACGTAAACCTTGCCGTTAGCCACCATCGGCGTGACGTATTTGTTGTCACTGAAATGATCGCGGCTATTCGCCGCCTGATTGGAATTGTACAATTCACTCGTCAAATTCGTGGCGTTGTAAGCGTGAAGTACGCCAGTCGAGCCGTTTTCGACGGCCCAGACAATCCCATTGGATGTGCCATTCGCCGAAATACTGGGTGTCGTTCCAGGATAGGCGAAGCTATTGGAGCTTTGCGTCGCGGGAGTCGTGGAAAGTTTGGCGCTCGTGATGGGGAAGGACTTCAGATGGTCACCAACCGCGCCATAGTACACCGTGTTATTGAAATAGCTCGGCTTGGACCACACGCCGCCGATCTGACCATTGATCTGCTGATAGATATTGTCCGCGGTGCTGCTGAACTTTCCCATGTTGTCGCGATCGACCACGTAGATGATCGCGTCTTTACCTGAGCCGACCGCAAGATGACGCGTGTTTCCATTTGCGTCGACGAGATCTGGCAGAAGCAGCGGCCCGCCCGAGCCGAAGTCCGTGTCGCCATTTGATTCTGCAACGGTGTTGGACGGCGTGAAATAATCGAGCAGCTTCATCGGCGCGCTGGACGAGAGGCGCACATAGCACTGTCCGCAATTGGCATTCGCGGGAAAGCCGCTCGCGTTGAGCGTCGTGCCGAAGTCGCCGTTGCCCACCATGAAATACATGTTGCCGGACGCGTCTGCCCCGGGCGCCGTCCCTGCCATCCAGATGCCGCCTTCGCTGCCGTTGGGCACGAGATTCAGCACGCTGGTTTGCGAGAGCGTGTTGGCGTCATAGGACATCACCCAGGAAGTGTACGGGCGCGCATCGCAGTGAGAAGACCAAGTCGTGTAGATGGTTCCGCCAATCTGCAGGAGGCCGGGACGTTCCTTGTATTGCTTCGCTTCGAAGACGACGTTGCCATTCGAACTGCTGTCGCCCGTGCCGGGAAAAGTCGCCTGCACAAGCGTTGGCCCGCCGAAAAGTTCTGCGCCCGTGGTCAGGTCGAGCGCGTGCAGGCGATGGAAGTAATTCCCGTTCGCATCTTTTGACATCGCCACAACATAGATGGCTCCGTGTGCACCGCGCGTGCGATCGATCACAGGCGTTGCTGTCACGCCAATTTCCGGGGACACCTGGCCGCAACCGCGATCGTCGCTGGACGTTTCGCCACTGCCGAGCACAGCGGTCTTCCACAAAAACGCGCTCGTGTTTCCGTTGACGGAGTCCGCGTCAAACGCATAGACGCTGCCGTGCTCCGTCGCTACGTATAAGACGTTTTTCGTTCCCACGCTGGGAATCGCTACCGCCGAGAGATACAGCGGCTGCGCATCGACGCGTCCGTCGACGGTGAACGCGCCGAGCTTGCCGAATTTCGTCGAGTTCACATTGGCGGGCGTAAGAATCGTCTCATTCAGGTTCTGCCCGGTGCGCAAATTGTCGTAATGATAGGTGACGACATCGATCGTGGAGACCGTGACTGCATTCACTGTCAACGTTGCCATTGTGCTGGTCTGGCTTCCCACGGAGTTGCTGACGAGCACGTCGAACTTCGCGCCGTTGTCACCGGAGATGGTTGCGGGCGTGGTGTAACTTGCCGACGTCGCGCCGCTGATATCGCCGCTGTTTTTCTGCCACTGATAGCTCAATGGCGCGGTTCCTGTCGCAGTCACACTGAACGTCGCCGTTTGTCCGATGGTCGCCGTCTGATTCGCAGGCTGGGTCGTAATAGTTGGAGCGACGGCAGCAGCATTCACAGTCAGAGTTGCTGTTGTGCTCGTCTTGCTCCCCGCCGAGTTGCTCACGATCACATCAAACGTCGCGCCGTTATCCGCCGAAGTCGTTGCTGGAGTAGTGTAGCTCGCCGCTGTCGCTCCGCTGATGTTCGCGCTATTTCTTTGCCACTGATAATTGAGCGGAGCAGTCCCTGTAGCCGCCACGCTAAAAGTTGCTGTCTGCCCGGCGTTCACCGTCTGATTCACGGGATCTGTCGTAATGGTCGGAGCCACCGCGGCGGCGTTCACGGTAAGCGTCGCCATCGAGCTCGTGATACTTCCCGCGGAGTTGCTCACAACCACATCGAATTTCGCCCCGTTATCTCCCGCGAGTGTCGCCGGTGTGGTGTAGCTGGCTCCCGTAGCTCCGCCAATATTCGCGTTATTTTTCAACCATTGATAACGCAGCGGGGCAGTTCCGCTTGCCGACACGCTAAACGTCGCTGGTTGCCCTACCGTCACAATTTGACTTGCAGGCTGAGCTGCGATCGTCGGGGACAACACCTTCGTTCCGCCGCCGGACGTCACCATCCCTGCGCAACCCGCAAATGCGGTAGCGCCAACAATTGCAGTGACTTGAACTAGGAAGATTGGTCGGCGCACAAACAGTACCCCCAAGTGAAAATCAGCGGCTCGGCTGGGTAGGGCCGCCCTCTCTGGAGAAACGAAACGGACGATGCCGGATTCCGCTACAAACACACACTCTCTTGCTTTCAGCTTAGACGCAGGCGGGGGGAATTGCACCTGAACGGAAGTACAGTTCTTGGCCAGAGTGTTATACGGCCACTAGCTATGCCTTCGGTATATTCTTGACAGTGAAATGGGCTGACAGCGGGATACCGTATTCTTAGTCGCTTGCCTGAACACGGCACTGACTCTATCCTCTTCTCCCTATGCTTCTCCAAAACCAAGTTGCCTTGATCACCGGCTCGGGCCGTGGCATCGGCCGCGCCATCGCACGACTTTTTGCCGCCGAGGGCGCCGCTGTCTTCCTGACGGCTCGCACGGAAGCCGAGCTGGCCTCCTCGACTGCGGAAATTTCCAGCGGCGGCGGTCGCGCGCACTATTCGCTTGCCGACCTAGCTCGCGAAGCGGACTGCACGCGCATCATCTCCGAAGCTCGCGCAAAATTTGGAAAGATCGATATTCTCGTCAACAACGCCGGCCATTACGGCCCTGTGGTGCCCGTTGAAGACTACCCGCTCGCGGAGTTCGACAAGGTCATCGCCGTGCACCTGCGCGCCGCATTCCTGCTGAGCAAGCTCGTCTTACCAGAAATGTACGCGCGCAACTCCGGCGTCATTCTCCATATCTCAAGCCTCTCTGCGAAGGCTGCGTTTCCCTGGGGCTCGGCCTACGCTGCGGCAAAAGCGGGTATGCTCGGCCTCACGCGCATCACGGCTGCGGAGGCTGCCCGCAAAGGCGTCCGCGTGAACGCTATCTGCCCCGGGCCCGTCACCGAAACACGCATGTCCAAGGAACTTGGCGCGACTCTCGCCACAAAACTCGGCGTTTCTCCCGAAGATCAGCTCGCGGGTTTCCTAAATACAATATTGCAAGGCCGCGGCCAAACCGCCGACGAAGTCGCCCGCGCCGCTCTCTTCCTCTGCTCCGCTCAGTCCTCCGCTATCACCGGCCAATCTATCAACGTGGATGGCGGCGCCGCCTTCTTCTAAATTTCTCGAATACGAACGTAGGGGCACGGCATGCCGTGCCCGCGTCGGCACGATCTCAATCTCAATGCGCCGCGGCCGGCAAAATCTGAATCGTCCGCAACCACGTCTCGACCAATCGAGGCCAGCCCGTAACCGGAAGTTCCGTCCGTCGCAGCCCATACCCATGCCCGCCTTGCGCGTAAATATGCAATTCCGCCGGAACTTGGGCGTTCTTTAGCGCGAGGAAATATACAGTAGCATTTTCCACGTGCACCGGATCATCCTCGGCCTGCACGATAAACGAAGGCGGAGTTTGCTCCGTCGGATGAATCTCCGCATTGGCCGCGAAGTTTTGCTCCGCGATCGCCAGATAGCCCGGATAGACAATCACCGCGAAATCCGGCCGGCAACTGGCCTGATCCGCCGCATCGATCACATCGTATAGTCGTTTATCAAAATGAGTGCTCAGCGCAGCCGCGAGGTGCGCGCCCGCAGAAAAGCCGAGCACGCCAATGCGCTTCGGATCGATATGCCACTCCGCCGCATGCGAACGCACGATCCCGACGGCGCGCTGCGCGTCCTGAAGCGCCGCCGCGGATTTGGGATACGGCCCGTATCCGGCACGCGGTACTTGAGCAAAACGCAAGTGATCCCCGCGGTGTTGAGCCAGTCGCAAACTTCGGTGCCTTCGAGATCGATCGCCAGGATGCGATAGCCACCTCCTGGAAATACGACGACGGCTGACGCCAGTGTTCTTGCCCGCACGAGGTGAATAAATCGTAAGTGTCGGCGTCGAAACATTCCCAAGTCGAATCAGCGGCTTGCCAGCAATGAGATTGTCCTTGGCCGTCGTCGTGTCGGCCTCCGGAGCGAGGTTCGCCGATGCGCCTGGCGCTCCGTTCGGCCACACATTCAACGTCGTGTGCCCCGGCCCAGGCGGCCAGCCCGGCTTCTGCGCAAGTAAGCAGGAGCTGGTGGCAACGAGTGCAGCGAGCAGGACCAAAATGTGGCGCACGATGATCTCCTCGATCTGAAGTTTTCGCGGCGATGATCCTAGCACGCGGCAGGCCGAGCTTCGGCGAAGTCTGCGAAAGCACCCCCTACCACTCCGCCCTGCTCGAATTTCCCCGGCCGTTGAGCCATTTCCTCCGCGAATTCCGCATGTGAGGACAAGAGTGTTGCCAGAGCTTCTCCCTGGCGCCCAGGCTGGGCGCAGCTTGGAAACCGCTCTCCTTGTGGCCGCGTGTTGAGCACAAGTTTACCCCCCGCGGCCACTCGAATTTCGAACCGACTACCGGAGTTCCTATGACTGGTCCGCGCAAGGCCGTTCCTGCTTTCAAAGCAATTGTGTTGCTCTTCTCATTCAGCTGCGTACTGGTGCCCCTCTTCGCCTCATGGCACGTGCGGCGCCAACCCGGCCCCACCCCTGAGACTTCGCCTTCCCGTCCTCAGCTTGGTCAGAAGCGGCTGGCGTCGATTCTCTCCAGCCTGCCCGCAAGCTTTGAGCCCAACCTCGGCCAATCCGATCCGGGTGTGAAATTTCTCTCTCGCGGCCCGGGCTATGCGCTCTTTCTAACCCCGCAGGAAGCAGTTCTGTCGCTTCCGAGTCCCTCGGAGAAATCTTCCCGGCAGTCGTTCACAGCGAACTCCGATCCGTCACGAGCCCTGCGCTTGAGATACCTCGGCGCAAATCGCTCGCCGCAAATCGAGGGTTTGGATCTGCTCCCCCACCGCAGCAACTATCTGCTGGGCAACGAACCATCAGGCCAACAACCAGGCGTCCCGAATTATCGGCGGGTTCGCTACCGTTCCATCTATCCCGGCATTGACCTTGTGTTTCACTGCGACTCGAGCCACTTGGAGTTCGATCTCGATGTTGCTCCCGGAGCCGACGTTCGGCGCGCCCGCTTTCGTCTAGATGGAGCGGAAAGTGTCCGGCTCGATGCTTCTGGCGACCTCATCGCGAAAGTTGGCTCGAACGAGCTCAGGTTGCATCACCCCGTCGCGTTCCAAAAAATCGGCATCGGCGAGACACCGGTCTCCGCAGAATTTTTCATTTCGGGCAATCACGAGATCCGTTTTCGGACCGGGAAGTTCAACCCCTCTTTGCCGCTGACAATTGACCCGGTACTCACCTATGCAAGTTTTCTCGGAGGCAGTGGAGCTGATACGGCTTTCGCGGTCGCGCTCGACCCGCAACACGATTTCTACGTTTGCGGCCAGACCACTTCGAGCAACTTCCCCGTTTCTGGCGGCGTGCAAGACACCTTTGGCGGCGCAGGAGATGCATTTGTCCTTAAACTGAAATCAGACGGCTCGGGACTCGCTTATTCGACATTTCTCGGTGGCAATCTCGCGGACGCCTGCCAGGCCATCGCCGTGGATTCTCAAGGAAACGCATACGTTGCCGGGCCCACGAGCTCGGCAAACTTCCCGACAAAGAATGCACTTCAGCCTGCGTTGGCGGGCGGGCAGGACATTTTCGTGACCAAGCTAAGTCCAGACGGGGCTTCGCTGGTCTATTCGACGTACCTCGGCGGCGGTGGCCTCGATACGATTGCGGCGATCGCGCTCGATTCTTCGAACAACGTCGTACTGGCGGGCACGACGAAATCAGCGGACTTCCCCGTCGTGAACGCACTGGAACCCACGCTCACCGGAACTGCGGGAAACAGTGATGCGTTCGTGGCCAAACTCAAAGCGGACGGCTCGGCCCTGATCTTTTCTACGTATTTCGGCGGAAGTGGCGTTGACGGTGCGACGGGAGTGGCGGTCAGCTCGACAGGAAATATCTGGGTTGCCGGAGGGACAGGTTCAACCGATTTCCCCGTGGTCAACGCCATTCAATCCACTTTTGGCGGAGGGGGCGTATCGAACGTGTCGCCGGGCGACGCGTTTCTTGCAGAGTTCGCACCAAATGGCTCCTCGCTGCTCTTTTCAACCTATTGGGGTGGATCGGGACAGGAACAGGCCACGAGCGTCAGCCTGGATACCAGCGACAACGTATTTCTCGTGGGCATCACCAGCTCGCCGAATTTTCCCACGCACAACGCCCTTCAGCCCCAACTCGCTAGCGCCGGTGGCTTCAATTCATTCGTCACAAAATTCGCAGCCGACGCCTCGTCGACCTTATTCTCCACTTATTTCGGCGGTACCGGCACGGAGCAGGTGTTCGGTTCGGCAACCGACGCGAGCGGAAATATTTTCATCGCTGGCAGCACCAGTTCGACAAACCTTCCCGTCATGGACCCCATCCAGTCCTCGAACCTCGGAGGCGCCGCCGACGGATTTATCTCGCAGATATCGGCCAATGGCTCGAGCCTCTTGTTCTCCACCTATATGGGCGGAAGCGGAACGGACTCGTTCAACCGTGTCGCTATTGATATCAGCGGCGTCTACGTTGTGGGCAGCACCGGCTCTTCGGACTTTCCGACCATGGGCACGCTCGTGAATACGTTTGGCGGCGCAACGGATGGCGTCATCGTGCGGCTTGCGGGCTTTGCCCCGGCTCCTGACCTGGCTCTTTCCAAGACCCACATCGGCAACCTGATGGCAGGCACGGACGGCAGCTATACGTTGACGGTCTCAAACGTGGGCAACGGGCCGACCGCAAATCCGATCACTGTTACCGACACACTGCCGGCTGCTTTGACCTATGCTTCATCTTCGGGGACGAATTGGTCTTGCAGTGCCGCAGCGACAGACCGTTACGTGCACGAACCCGGGACCCATCGCGGCTGGGGCTAACAGCGCGATCACCCTGAATGTTCACGTTACAGCCACGGCTCCGCCGAAGAGCGTAACGAACACGGCGACGGTCAGCGTCGCCGGCGATCCAAATCTCAACAACGACTCGGCGACGGATGTCGCGCCTATCAGCGTGGCCCCGGTCATTGCTATCGCCTTTGGCAGCGCAACGATCGGCGTGAACACTTCGACCTCGCTCACGTTTACTCTGACCAATCCCGGGGGCACGGATTTCACCGGAGTCGCGTTCACAGATACGCTTCCCGCGGGGCTTGTCGTTTCCACACCCAATGCGTTGACTTCGACGTGCGGCGGTACCGCGACCGCTACCGCCGCCTCTGGTTCCATCTCTTTGTCAGGCGGAACACTCGTTGCCGGCACTATCTGCGCCGTCGTCGTCAATGTCACGCCCACGAACCACCGGCGATTTCACCGATTCTGTCTCTGTTTCATCAACCAACGCTGGCAACGGCAACACCGCCAGCTCCACACTCACGGTGATCAAGCCTTTCGCGGTGGCGCTTGCTTTCAATCCTTCCACGATTCTTCAGACCACGAATTCCACACTGACGTTCACGTTTACCAATCCCAATCCCTCGTTCCTTCTTGCTTTCGATACAGTTCACCGTGGCTCTTCCCGCGGGCCTGGTCTTCCCTCAGTTCGCCTCTGCCAGTTTCGCCAACCACCTGCCAATTGCACGTCCCAACGGTGGCGCAAGATGGCAGCAGCCTTACCGTACCGGGTCCACGCTGGCTGGCGGCGCCTCGTGCACCTTCAGCCTGCTCAGTCAATGGACCGAATCTCGGAACCTTTACGACCAGTTTCTCCATCAGTGAATCCCTCACCGGCCCTAGCAACACCGCACGGCTGCGTTGACCGTCAACAAGCCCGCTCCATTCCAAGTCGCCAGTTCTTTCAATCCTTCCACGATTCTGCAGACCACGAATTCCACTCTAACGCTCACGTTTACCAATCCCAATGCCTCGCTCCCTCTTGCTTTCAATCACTTCGCCGTGGCTCTTCCCGCTGGCCTGGTCTTCCCTGAGACCTTCTCCTCAGTTCCGCCAACGACCTGCCAGTTGAGCGTCCCAACGGAGGCCGAAGATGGCAGCAGCCTCACGGTAGCCGGGCCCCCCGCTGGCTGGCGGCGCGTCGTGCACCTTCAGCCTCGCCGTGAACGGCCCGAACCTCGGAACCTTTACGACCAGTTTCTCCATCAATAATACTCTCGCTGGCCAAAGCAACACCGCAAACGCCACGCTTACGGTCAACAAACCCGCTCCTTTCCGAGTCGCCAGTTCGTTCAATCCGGCGGCCATTCTGCAGGCCGGAACTTCGGCACTAACGCTCACGTTCACCAATCCCAATGCCTCGTTCCCTCTTTCTTTCGACACCTTCACCGTGGCTCTTCCCGCGGGCTTGGTCTTTCCTCTGAGACCTTCTCCTCAGTTTCGCCAACGACCTGCCAGTTGAGCGTCCCAACGCAGGCGCGAAGATGGCAGCAGCCTCACGGTAGCCGGGCCCCCCGCTGGCTGGCGGCGCGTCGTGCACCTTCAGCCTCGCCGTGAACGGCCCGAATGTTGGAACGTTCACGACGAGTTTCTCCATCAATAATCCGCTCAGCCGGTCCCAAGCAACACCACGTCGGCCACACTCACTGTTACAGCCAATAGTGCAATCGCAAGCGTTTCCCCAAGTACACTCACATTTGCCGCGCAGCTCGTGGGCTCCTCGAGTGCATCGCAAACTGTCACTTTGAAGAACACGGGCAATGTATCCCTTGCGATCACGAATGCCTCGGCATCAGGTGATTTTTCGCAGAGCAATAATTGCGGAACGAGCCTGGCGGCGAGCACTTCGTGCACGTTTACGATTATTTTTGCGCCGGCGGCGGCGGGGGCGCGCATGGTTCGTTAGCGATTACTGACAACGCGAGCGGCAGCCCGCAAACCGTTACTTTGACCGGAACGGGCGCGGACTTCACGGTTGTGCCCGTCTCAGGGTCTTCTCTTTCGGCCACGATCAGCCGCGGGCAAACCGCAAGCTACTCGCTGAATATCGCACCAACCGGGGGCGTCGCCGGTAGCCTCTCCTTTGCTTGTTCGGGAGCGCCTGCTGAATCTACGTGCATGGTGTCGCCGGCAAGTACGCCTACCAATGGGACGGCGTCGACGAGCGTCGGCGTGAGCGTCACTACCACGGCTCCTGCCGCAGCCGCAGCGCCAATCCTCTTGGGCATTCCCGGAGATTTCTCGCCGCCAACTTCGTTGCCGCTTTTGCGACTCTTGCTGTGTTTGTCCCTCACAACGGTGACGGCCCTTGCCATCTTCGTTAGAAAGGGAAATGCTTCATGGATTCCGAGCCGAATCTGGCAACAGTCCACCTGGCGCCTTGCTCCAGCTTTCCGTCGCGGCGCATTGGCAGCCGCGCTTCTCGCGCTCCTCACCATTACTTTTTCGTCTGCTGGGTTGTGCCAACGGAACTTATGGCGCTAAACCGGATCCGGGCACACCGGTTGGCAGCTACACCCTGACAGTCACAGCGACATTTACGTCCGGCGCCAGCACGCTCAAACACAACATCACGCTAACAATGAACGTCCAGTAGTTCACTCAGGGAGTTGGCAAGCCGTCGCTGGGAACGCAGACATGTGCCCGCGATTCTTGGAAATCCTTGGCGCCGTTTGCTATGCTCCTCAGGCTCGTTCCAACAAAGGAAGCCTTCATGCGTTCACTGAGAATTCTTGCTCCAACGGCGATCCTGATTGCCGGCTTCACGCTTTCCCTCTTTGCCGCGGACAAAGACAAAAAGGAATCCGCCGCGAAAGAACCGCCGCGGCCCTCCTACGAAATGCCACAGCCGGAAAAAGAATCTCTCGACCTTGCCATGTACCAAAGCATTCGCGAGGAGGCTCTCGCCCATTCGCACATCATGGAATACGCCTCCGGCCTCATGGACGGCATCGGCCCGCGTCTCACCGGTTCGCCAAATTTAAAGCGCGCCAACGAATGGACTCGCGATCAGTTCACGGCCATGGGCTGCGCCAATGCGCATCTCGAAGACTGGGGCGAGTTCGGCATGGGCTGGCAGCAGCTCAACACCTGGGTACGCATGACTTCTCCCGACACTGCTGTCTTCATCGCGCAAGCCGCTCCCTGGTCGCCTGCCACAAGAGGCCCGGTCACCGCTCCCGCTGCTTGGGTCGAGATCAAGACCGAAGCCGACTTCGACAAATACAAAGGCAAGCTCGCAGGGAAAATCGTCTTCTTCGGCGACATGCGCGAAGTGAAGCCCGTCGACAAGGCGCTTTTTACGCGCAACGAGGACGCCGACCTAAAACGCATTCAGGACTACCCCACCAATCTGGCCAATAACTTTTCTTTCGGGGCTTTCCTTAAAACGCTGGCCTTCCGCGAAAAAGTCGGCCACTTTCTCGCCGACGAAAAAGCCGTCGCCGTGATCACTCCCAGCCGCGACGGCAGAAACAACGGCGGCTCTGGCGGCACTATCTTCGACGACACTGGCGCCGGCTTCGGCTGGCTCATCTATCAGCGTGAACACGCAAACCCCTTGCCCGTCGCCGTCACCGCCATCGAAAACTACGGCCGCGTCTACCGCCTCCTGAAGGCGGGCGTTCCCGTCAGCATCGAGCTCAATATCGATACGAAATTCACGGGCGACCACGAGCACGGCTTCGACACCATCGCCGAAATTCCCGGCACGGACCCGAAGTTGAAAGACGAAATCGTCATGGTCGGCGGCCATCTCGATTCCTGGGCGTCAGCCACAGGCGCAACGGATAACGGCGCCGGCAGCGTCGTCGCCATGGAGGTCATGCGCATTCTGAACTCGCTGCAGATAAAGCCCCGCCGCACCATTCGCGTCGGCCTCTGGACCGGCGAAGAAGAAGGTGAGTTTGGCTCCTACGGCTACGTCAAGCAGCACTTCGGCTTCGTCCCGCGTTCGAACGCGCCCGACCAACTCTCCATCACCGAGTTCGACCGCGACCCGTCCGGCCCCATCCAGCTCAAGCCCGAGCACCAGAAACTCTCCGCCTACTTCAATGTGGATAACGGCAGCGGAAAAATTCGCGGCATCTACCTCCAAGGCAACGCGGCAATCGCCTCAATTTTCCAGCAATGGATCGAGCCGCTGAAGGATCTCGGCGTCACCACACTCACGATGCGCGACACCGGCGGCACTGACCACGAGGCATTTGACGCCATCGGTCTGCCAGGATTCCAATTTATCCAGGACCCGCTCGACTATGGCTCCCGCACGCATCATTCGAACATGGATACCTACGAACGCCTGCAAGCCGAAGACCTTGCACAAGCGGCACTCGTCGAAGCCACCTTCGTCTACAACGCCGCCATGCGCGACCAGATGCTCCCGCGCAAACCGCTCCCCCATCCCGAACTCGAACCCAAGCGCACCCAGCCGCTCAAAAACGTAATGCCGGGCGCCGAAGAAAAACAATAAGCGCCATCGCCGCGCTCAATCTACCGTCGCGATCGTTTGTAGGGAGGCTTGCCCCGCCCTTCTTCCTCCGCTCGCGTGCAATCCGCGCGTCGTTATGTTAGAAGCCGAAGGGCCATGCATTCCCCCTCTTCCGCAACCAGAATTGATCTAACGACGCGCAACAAAATAGCGCGCCGCCTCCTCCCCTTCCTCTTCACCCTCTTCGTCATCGCCTTCCTCGACCGCGTCAACGTCAGCTACGCCGCTCTCGAAATGACGCACGATCTCAATTTCAGCAATCGCGTCTTCGGCTTCGGATCGGGAATATTTTTCGTCGGCTACTTGCTCTTCGAAATTCCCGGCTGCCTCATCGTCGAGCGCTGGAGCGCCCGCAAGTGGTTTTCACGCATCATGGTCACTTGGGGACTCATCACCGTTCTGATGGCCTTCATTCGAACGCCCATGCATTTCTACCTCGTTCGAATCCTCCTCGGCGTCGCCGAAGCCGGCTTTTTCCCCGGCATCCTCGTCTATCTCACGCACTGGTTCCGTTCCGAAGACCGCGCCAAAGCCTGCGCGATTTTCATGATCGCCATCCCGGTCGCCAACATCATCGGCTCCCCGCTCGGTGGCTGGCTCCTTGGCGTCCACTGGCTCGGCATCCAGGGCTGGCGTTGGCTCTTCATCGTCGAAGGAATTCCGGCGATTGTCTTTGGCTTTATCACTCTGCTTTACCTCACCGATTGGCCGCGCGAAGCCAGCTGGCTCGCGCCGGAAGAACAACGCTGGATTACTGCCGAACTCGAACAAGAAGCACTCGCCAAAAAAGCCGCGCGCTCCTACAAAATCTGGGAAGCTTTGCTGCAACCAACCGTCATCCAATTGACACTCATCTACTTTTTTGCAGTGAGCAGTATTTATTCCCTCAGCATCTGGCTTCCCACATTTTTAAAACGCGCGTCCGGCATGTCCAATCTCGCCGTAACAATGCTCTCGATCATTCCCTACGTCGCCGTCCTCTTCGCCATGCTCTTCAACGGCTGGCACTCCGACCGCGCCAACGAGCGCCGCTGGCACACCGCCATTCCGCTCATTCTCGGGGTCATCGCCTTCGCGCTAACAATCCTCTCCGGCTCCCATTTCTGGTTCGCATTCGTGTGCCTGATCGTTGCTTCCACCGCCAACTCCTTCCTTCCCTCGTTCTGGCCCGTGCCCTCCGCCTTCCTCGGCGAATCGGCCGCGGCGGCCTCCATCGGCCTCATCAATTCCATCGGCAATCTCGGCAGCTTCGTCACTCCTTCCGTCATCGGCTATTTCCTCGACAAAACACACTCCTTCACTCCCGGCTTTCTCTACGTCATTGCCAGCCTGCTCATCGCCATCTTTTTGATGCTGACTCTACGGCTGCGCCCAGCAAACGAGCGCGTCTAGAAATCGTCAATACTTGGCCGCGAACGACGTTCCCGCCCAATCCCTTTTGCGGGGAAAGATCACTCACATCTGAGGACCACGATAGGATCGACACGAGTGGCACGGCGAGCGGGAATGTAGCAGGCGATGAAAGCAGCCACAGCTAGAACCAGCGCGGCCGCGCCGAACACGAGGGGATCGGTGGCCTCCACCCCGAAGAGCAGGCTTGCCAGCAATCGCGTGAGCGCGAGCGAGACTCCAACTCCGACCGCGACTCCGACCAGCGTCATCCGCATTCCCTGCCCCACCACAAGCCGCAAAATATCGTCGGGCCGCGCCCCAAGAGCCGCGCGAATTCCAATCTCTTGCCAGCGCGCGGTCACGGCGTACGCCATCACTCCATAAATTCCAATCGCCGCCAGCAACAGCGCAAATCCCGCGAAAACTCCAACGAATTGCATCGTCAACTTCGGCTGCGCTACGGAAGCGCTAACGACTTCTTCCATGCTGGAAATTCCGGCTACAGGAAGACTGGGATCCACTTCTGCAATCTTCGCGCGCACCGCGGCAACAAGAGTTTGCGAGTTGGCTTCCGATCTCACCAGCAGCGTCGTATTAGGCCAGGGAACCTGCGCCATCGGCAAATACATCTCCTCCACATTCGCGGCGTTAAGCGTATTGAATTTCACATCGGAGACCACCCCGATGATTTCGCGCTGCACCATGTCGCGCGAATTGGCGATATGTTTCCCGACCGGGTTTTGCCCAGCGAAAAAATGATTTGCCGCGGTCTCGTTGATGACGGCGACGGGCGCGCCGCCGGCGATATCCTGTTCATGGATGGTTCTTCCACGCAGGAGCGGGGTTCGTACGGCCTCGAAATATCCGCCGCTGACCTGCCGCACGGCGCTCGTCGGATCTTTTCCAACACCTTCGCAAACGCGGCCTTCCGGACAGACAAATACATACCGGGCTCCGCCGCCAAGCGGCAGATAACTCGTGATGCCTGCGGCCTGCACTTCGGGCATTGCTCTTACGTGCTCCAGAATTTGCCGGTAGAACTCCGCTTGAAGCTCAGGCTTGGAGTATCTGCTCGGAGGTAGCGTCAGCGGAAAGGCCATCAAATTTTGGGGCGAGAATCCAGGATTCACTTGCATCAAACGGGAAAAGCTTTGCATCAAGAGTCCCGCGCCAGTCATAAGCACAAGCGCGACGCCAATTTCCGCGACGACGAGCGCGGCGCGAAAGCGTCCGTGCCCACCGCCTTCCGAGGAGCCTCGTCCGCCTTCCTTGAGCGTTTCGTGAAGATCTTTTTTCGAAGTCTGGAGCGCGGGGACAAGTCCAAAAACAACTCCCGTAATCACGCAGAGGACCAGCGAAAAAATGAGAACCAAGGGGTCGATCCTCGCTTCGGCGAGACGCGGCACCGTGCCGGGGCTGATCGAACGCACCACCGGCAGCATCGCGGCCGCCAGCAACACTCCAAGCGCTCCGCCGCATACCGACAGCAAGACACTCTCGCTCAGCAACTGGCGCACGAGCCGGCCGTGCGAAGCGCCCAGCGCTTTCCGCACCGCAATTTCCCGTTCGCGCGCGGTAGCGCGCGCCAGCAAAAGATTCGCGACATTCGCGCACGCAATCAAAAGCACGAAACCCACCGCGGCGAGCAGTACAAGCAACGAAGGACGCAGTCCACCCACCAGGCTATCCTCCAGGGTTTCCGCAAAGATTCCGAATCTCGTTGCGTCGGCATTGCTGCCAAACTGCTGCCTATAGCTCGCATTGATGGCGTCGAACTCCGCCCGGGCGTGCGGCAGAGTTTCGCCCGGCCGCAAGCGCGCGATCATGTTGAAGTAGCTTGCGCCGCCGCGAACCTG
Organism: uncultured Acidobacteriota bacterium; assembly: GCA_963718785.1. Lineage (GTDB taxonomy): Bacteria > Acidobacteriota > Terriglobia > Acidiferrales > UBA7541 > Acidiferrum. The sequence goes on from CAVQZW010000003.1 coordinate 1,609,260, forward strand.
TGCGGGAGTCAGCAGAACTGTCTCCGAAGGTCGAGGCAGCCAAACGTCCGGCTCGGGAAATTGCAATGGAAAACGAAAACTCGGGGGAAGTATCCCGACGATGGTCGCGTTTTTCCCGTCGAGCACGAGGGCTTTACCCAGCGCTGCGGGATCGCCCGCAAAATGGCTGTGCCAGAATCCGTCTGAGATGACCGCCACATCGGGGCCGCCGTCCTGCTCTTCCTCGGGCAAAAAAGCTCGCCCGCGGGCCGGAGAAATTCCCAATACCCGGAAAAAATCCGCGGAAGCCCGGGCTCCATTCACTGCCTCTGGTTCGCGCTCCGTAACCAGGCTCAGTGTGAGCGGATAGTAGCCCGCGAGGCTCTCCAGCAGCTTGTCCTGTTCCTGAATTTGGCTGTATTTCGTATAGGACATAAGAGCACCTCTGGCCTGTGTCTTTAGATCGATTTGCGTCAGGCTGATAATGCGCCCAGGTTCCTTGTAAGGCAGCGGCTGCAGCAAGACTGTATTGACCACGCTGAAAATCGCTGTGTTGGCCCCAATCCCGAGAGCCAGAGTGACCACGGCAACGAGCGTAAAACCGGGATTCTTTCTCAACATCCGTAATGCAAATTTCAAGTCTTGCCACAAAGTTTGCATGGTCGAACTCCACACCGCGCTGAGAGATGCTCGCCAGCTTAGACGCGCTCTACGCTCGCCGCGTAAGCTGCAAATTTGCCTCGTCTGGCGTCCTTCGCCTCGGCTAGTGCACTTCGTTTTTGTAAACGGCCCCGCCCTTCATTACAAACTTCACGCGCTTTAATTCCGTAATGTCCTTCAACGGATCTCCGCTCACCGCAACAATATCCGCCCACTTCCCTTTTTCAATCGTCCCAACTTTATCGCTCCACCCCAGCAGCTCCGCCGGAACAACCGTGCCTGCACGAATCGCCTGCATCGGCGTCATTCCATAGTTCGCGTAGTACACAAACTCTTCCGCCTCGTTCAATTCTTTCCAGTCGAATCCGCCCGCATCGGTTCCCAACGCAATCTTCACATTTTTCTTCAGACCCTTTTGAAACGCCGCTTTTTCCAGATCCACCATCTTGATCCAGTTCCCTCCGCGCCCCGGCGCCACATACGCGCCAACCATAATCGTCGGCACCCAATAAACGCCCTTCCTGGCGGCCTCGTCCAGCAGCGCGTCCGTAAATCCATCGCCGTGCTCGATGGTGTCCACTCCAGCGCGAAGCGCAGCCGCAATCCCATCCGAACCTATACAGTGCGCCGCCACTTTTTTCCCAAGTCGGTGCGTTTCATCCACGATCGCTTTCGCCTCCTCATCCGTGAAATTCACCATGCTGTACAGCACGCCGTCGTCCCCGAAGTGATACCGCCTGTCCGAGTAGTATTTGATCCAATCCGCCCCATACATCACCTGTTCTCGCACTGCCTTTCGCGCGCCTTCCACTCCATCGACGGTCTGCACGCCTACCGGCACTTTCAATTCCCACGAATATCCCAGCAGCGGATACATTCCCGTGGGCGCCATCGCGCGTGTCGCCACCTGCATGCGCGGTCCAGGAACCTCGCCTCGCGCAATCGCCATCTTCACGTCCACATCCGCATACATGGCGCCTTCCGTCTCAACGTCTCGAATGGAAGTAAAACCGTTTTCGAGCGCAATGCGTGCGTTGCGTGCCGCAAGAATGGCGCGATACGGCGTGGACTGTCTCAACAGTTGCTCGTCGTAGTCCGCCGCTAAAATGTCCCCGTTCAAAAGCACGTGCGTATGTGCGTCGATAAACCCGGGTAATACCGTCGCTTTCGAGAGGTCGATCAACTCATAGCCGGTCGGCGGGGTCCCGCCCGCCGTCACAGAGACAATCTTGTCACCCTCGATGAGAATCAAGGCGTTAAGCATCGGCGTATCGCTCTTCCCGTCAATTAATCGCCCTGCGCGAATGGCGATCTTCTTTGCGGGTAGCTTTCTCTTTTTCTTGCGCGGAACTGCGGAACAAATCGCAAACATAAGCGCTGCAGTTATGGCCATCAGCGTGGCCAGTTTGGTTTGGCGGTTCATGACGATCTCCTCAGTCGTTCTACAAATTACGCGCGAGCGGGCGCAAAGAGTAGCACAAAATCGATGTCCGCCAGGATGGAGGGAAAAAAGCTCGGTGGAATTTACGCGGAATAGCTTACGAAAGCGCTGCACGTCTCAAGCGGCATATCCATTGGTTCTTCAAGCTCCGAACCGTTCGGCCGCTCGCGCCTTCGCCTTTGCCGCTTCTATAGCTCGATCCTTCGGCGGCGCGTTCGTTTCCAGCGAGTGGAGAAGCCGCGCCGATACCGCCGCGATTTCATCCACTGCCGCCAAAAAGCGCGCCTCATTCGCTTTCGAAGGCTTGTTGATCCCGCTTATCTTTCGCACGTATTGCAACGAAGACGCCCGAACCTCTTCCGAGGTAACGGGCGGCTCGAAGTTGAAGAGTGTCTTGATGTTCCTGCACATCGATCAGATCCTAGGTTGTGAACTCCAAGGCAGTTCCACTACACATGGAAATATTGCTTTTATTTCTGTCATCGAATTCCGCGCCGCCCAGCCGCATGCCAAATGCACGCAATTTCAATCCGCGCGCAACGCTTGAATCACATCCACCCGCGCCGCACGAGCAGCCGGCCAAGCCGAAGCCACCACCGCCGCCGCCAGTAAAATCAGCGCGGAGGCTACCACCGGCAGTGGGCTCGGCATCTTCATATCGAGGAGATAGCCCCCCGCAAGCCGCGCCAGCAAGTATCCGCCCGCCGCTCCCGCGAGCACACCTAAAGCCGCCATCAGCGCTCCTTCACGAATCACGCTGGCCAGCAACTGGCTCGGCTGCGAACCCACCGCCAGCCGGATGCCGAACTCACGTGTCCGCGCGCTTACGGAAAACGCCAGTACGCCCGAAACGCCGACTACCGCGATCGCCAGCGCCACAATCGCGAAGCCGCCAAACACTAACGAGTTCAAGCGGTCTGGCGTCAGCACTGCCGCGCGTATGTCTGCCAGCGTCGCCGCGTGCTCCACGGGCTGGTCTGCGGACATGCCGCGAATCATCCGCGTGATCGGCGTGACCAGCGCGTAAGGATCGCTCTTGGTGTGCACGAAGAGCCGCGCCGCGAAGAGCCCTTGCTGCTCCATCGGGCTGTAGACCGTCAGCGTCGGCATCTGAATCACGTGCATGTCGTCTATGTCCCCCACCACGCCCACGACGCGCATTTTGGTCGAATCCATGCCAATGAATTTCATCACCGGATCGGTCCACCACACATGGCGGTTCAGCGGGTCGCGCCCGGGGAACATCTTCCGCGCCACGCTCTGGCTGATGATCACCACCGGTTCTTTATCCTTGCGATCCAGATCGTTGAAGTCGCGTCCCGCCAGAATCGGCACGCCCAGCGAAGCGAAAAATCCCGGCGTAATCGAGCGCAACTGCGAGCGCGGGTCTTCCTCGCCGGGTTGCTTTAGGTTCTCGTCCGCGGAGAACTGCAGTTGGAGAGCAAACGTCGTATCCCGCCACGGCACAGAACTGCCCACGGATGAGGCATCCACACCTGGCATCTGCCCCACTCGCCGCACTACGTCTTCATAAAAATGGTTGATCTGTTCCTGCGTCTTGTCGTAGGAATCGATTGGCAAGTCCACGGCCAGCACGCGCGGCGTGTCCAACGGAGTTCGCGCGTTCTGCATGTCCAGCAGCGTTTTCAGCAGCATGCTCGCGCCTGCCAGCAACACGAAAGAAGCGGCGACCTGCGTCATCGCGAAAATCTGCAGACGCCGGTTCGTTCCACCCGTAATGCGCACGCTGCCGTTCGCCAGCCCCGAGCCTTGCGAGGACGTCGCCGAAGGCAACCGCGGCACGAACGCCAGCAAAACCGCTGCGGCGATGGCCAAACCCGCGCCCACCCACAGCATGCTCGTATCCACGGTCAAATCCTGTGCACGAATCGAGAAGCGCGACGCGTAACGCGCCAGAATCGCCACCATCGGGCTCGCGATCAGTACCCCCAGCAGCGCTCCCGCTCCGCAGAGCAGCACGCTTTCCGCCAGCAGCGTGCGACGCAGCATCCCGCTGCTCGCACCCAGCGCCGCGCGAATTGCCAGTTCGCCTTCGCGCCGCACCGACCGCGCCAGAATCAGGTTCGCCACGTTCGACACGGCAATAATAAAGACCAGCCCGGAAGCCGCCAGCAGCACCAGCAGCACGGTGCGCGCTCCGGAAGTGATTTGATCGCGCAGGAGTGTTGCGCTGATCTGAAAGTCCGCTTGCTTCGAGTAAGCTTCCGCGTGCTGATTCACTATCGAGCCATACACCCTGCGCAAGTCCGCCTGCGCCTGCTCGATCGTCGCCCCCGGCGCCAGCCGCCCAAACAATTCCGTCATGCGATGTACGCGCCCATCCTGCATCGTCGCCGAAAGATGATGCGGGCTGGTCACTATATTCGCCATGATCTCCGTCTCCGCCGGATACGGAATCGAAGGCTCAAGCACTCCAATGACCGTGCCCGTCCGCGTTCCCATGGCTCCGCTGCCCAGCCGCACCGTCTTGCCGAGAACATTGGGATCATTGTGCAGTGCCGAGGACCAGAACCGGTACGTCAGCACCACCACGCCATCGGCCTTCGGGCCGTCATCCTGCGGCCCAATCAGCCGGCCCAGAACCGGATGCAAGCCCATCGTGTCGAAATACGACCCACCCACTACGCCGGCCTGGACAGCGCGCGGTTCGCCCAGTCCGACCATCGTGAACTGAATCTCCGAAAAGTCCCCGTACTGGCTGATCGTGCGCGTGCTCGATTCGATGTCTTTGTATTCCGGCACGGAGAAGTTTGTGTTCTCGCTTCCGATACCCTTCGCGCTTTGCCGAATGTAAATCAGCCGGTTTTCATCGCGGTTCACCAGTGGGCGCAGCAACACGCCGCGCACCAGCGTGAAGATGGCCGCGTTGGCTCCAATGCCAAGCGCAAGCGTCAATATGACCGTGATAGCCAGCCCTTTGGCGCGCAGAAGATGACCGCAGCGCGATTTTCAGGTCTTGCAGGAATAGCCCGGGATTCAGTTTCATGGCCGCTTCTCCTTACTCCATCTTTGCAAAAACAAAACCGTCTCTCAGTTCTTGGCTTACCGCCGGAACGGAATCAACGCCCGTACTCGTTCATCCCTTAAGAAAAGCCCGCCCCATACCATCACTCCTAGAACGACCGTCATTATGTAGGACGGATCGCCTACCCGAACGTTGGTAGCTGTCGCACCGCCAAGATATCCAGTCATCAAGATGGCGCCAAGTACCGCCGTCCGCGGAATCACATAGACAACACAAGAGAGGAATTCGACCACCCCTATAACGAAAAGCAATCCTGCTGGATACCCATAGCGCGCCACCCCCTGCGCAACTGCCGCAGGTGCCGCGAATTTCAGCACAGCGCTAAAGACCAAAAGCAAAACGGGTATCGCACTGACAACGCGCCCCGTCCAAATCATCCCCTTCGAGTTCCCGCCACCTTCTCCCAAGAATCCCTCCGCGTTCGATCCCCATCCAACTTTCTCCATCCAAGTTCTACACGTCTTGCTTCTCCTCAGCCCGTTCCTTCACTCGAATCAATTGCCGCTGCCAGTACCGTTCAAACGTTTCTGTCCACTCGTGCAGCGGCCGTATCGCTTCGGCGTTCGTCCGGTAAAACTTCTGCCGCCCGTCCCGCCGCACATGCACTAAACCAACATCCTTCAACACCCGCAAATGCTTCGAGACGGAAGGCTGTTCCATCTCAAGAGCATCTACGATCTCTCCTACAGGCCGCTCCTGCAGCGCCAGGTAGTTGAGGATCTCTCTCCGCCGGGGCTCTGCCACCGCGTTGAAAGCATCGGAAGTCGTTGCCGCTCTCGCCATGCAAAACAAAATACATTCCGATATGGGAATACGTCAAGCTCTATTTTTGGCCTCGCTTGAAAGCCGTCCGGCCATTCTTTCTCTCCTTGGCTTGCACGTCTTCCAGGTAGTCGTGCAGGCGGTCGAGCCTCTTCTCCCAAGCCATGCGGTAGTTCTCAACCCAGTCGGAGACTTCTTTGAGAGGCGCCGCCTTGATGCGGCACGGGCGCCACTGTGCCGCCCTACCACGGCTGATAAGCCCAGCCTGTTCAAGCACTTTCAGGTGTTTCGAGATGGCTGCCATGCTCATCTCAAAGGGCTCGGACAATTCAGAAACCGTCGCCTCCCCGGACATCAAGTGCGCAAGAATGTCGCGCCGCGTGGGATCGGCAAGCGCACCAAGAGTAGCGCTCAGTTGATCAGGCGAACGGTCTTGGGAGTGTTTAGTAGGCATTCGTATTTAACCAACCGGTTAAATACAACGACCACCGAATGGTGTCAATACTTTTGTGACGAGCGACCATGACCCTGTCAAATCGCGATTTATCCTTGGAAGGACAGACGACAAACCCAGGTGTTTGAGGTGGATACACAGATTGCTGCAGGATGCGGCAGGCTGGGCCGGAAAAGAAGATGGCCAGCCGTTCTCTCAGGGCGGCTGGCCTTTTTCTTTTTACTGTCACAGAAGCTGCTTCAGCCCTGAAGGAGGCAGGACCTGCACTTCTGTGTGTGCTCTGGCAAAAACCAGAAACTCACTGGCGGCTTAGCGAGCCGCGGCTGAACCTGGGCGACGCAAAGGACGACGCGCCAGATCCTCGACGGCGTTCACTCCGCGCCGCGCCATATCGACTACGGGGTGCTGGCTGTCAGCAACGCGCTGTACGCCGGCTTCCCAAGCCTTCTGAAGCATGTACAAACTCATGACTACAAAAGCGATAGCTGCAAATCCGAGCGCGAAGAGCGCAAAGGCGGCTACCAGCTCGCGCACGAAGTAGAGTTGCAGGGCGAGCACCACACCCAGGAACCACCACATCCACTTCCTTTTGCTGTCTTTGTTCTTCATCTTTCCTCTGTTTTCAATCCCCACTCAGTGAACCCTTGCTTCTTCGTTTCGTTCTTCCTGCTCACTCTCTTGGGCTGTCCATTTGATGCGCGAGACCTGCCAATTGGTCCAGCTCGTTTGACCTGTCCCATTTGACACCATACCTGTCCTAAACGCGATGGTACAGAAGTCACATTTTGGGCCCTAAACTAGTGTCCCGGTACTCTTACAACTCGCCTTGAAACGGCGTATTCTATTTAGAATCAGTATCTTAAACTGCTTTTGCCTTTCGCCTCTATTTTCGCCTGTTTTTCCCTGTACTACGCATTTGGAACCTGACCCTGCGTACAGGGGTTTTCGACCCTCATTGGTAGTGAAAAAAACGCCGCTTTTGTATCAAACCGAGGTAGGACAGGTAGGGCCTAGGAATGGGAATTTGGAGCTTCTCCACCAGTTCAGGGGTGGGGATAAAAACGGAATCGCGTCGGAAGGGATTCTGCCCCTGCCGACGCGATTTGTTTGCGAGGAACTGTTGCGAAAGCGGAGCGTCAGACTCGTTTGAGAAGTCTGGTGATCCCAACGAGGATGACCGCCCCGACAAACGCCACAATGATCGAGCCGATCATCCCTCCGGCCGGCCAGATTCCCAGACGGCCGAAAAGCCAACCACCAAGCCAACCGCCGACAATACCCAAGAGGATGTCCACGATGATGCCGTAGCCACCGCCCTTCATCACGAGCCCGGCAAGCCAACCAGCGATGAGACCAACAACGAGCCAATAAATCATGCGTAACCTCCTTAATTTAGATGCGGTTAGGACGGGTAAGTGTGCGCTTCATTTAGAACACGCCTTTGCCGAATGTCAAGCGGACGCCGGTCGAAAGTATGAGGTCGTTCTTCTTGAAACCGGGGAGGGGATCGCTAAGGAAGCGATCACTGTAGGTGACTTGCCAGCTCAGCCAGTTCTTCAACTTCGTCGCAGCGGTGGCGTCAAACTGAAAGCGGTAGCTTCCCGTAGTGGAAACGTTGGGGAACAGGCTGAACTGCTCGGTGATGGTAGTGCGGTTGTTGATCTTGGCGTTGAAGGTTTCACCAAGGTCGACCTCTCCGTTTTTGCGCGTTACGGCGGGGATAGCGGGAGTCGTTGCGGTAGCGGCGATAGCTCCGAAGAAATCCTGGTCAAAGTCGCCGCCTGCAAAAGCATCGAGAGTGGTGTTCTTGGTCTTGATGACGTGATAGCCGAGGCCGCCGCCGACGACATTGCGGAGATCAAGATTCTGGAATTGGTCGTATTCGAAATCGGTGAAGCCGAAGACGAAGAGTTTCTCGCTAACGTTGAGGTCGCCGCGGACTCCGCCGCGGATGGCGTGGGCGGTGGTGGAACTCACGCCGTTGACGGTACTGTTGGCGTAGATCGCGGTGGTATAGACGGAGATCTTGTCGCGGTCGGTGACGCGCGCTGCTTTGCCGGAAAGTGAATAAGTGAGGGACTCCGAATTCCCGCGAGTGAGGCTCAAACCCGTGTCGAGGAGTCCGCTCCAGAAATCGGTGAGATGGGGATGGCGCAGTCGCTCGATCTGGTCGTCATAGGCTTTTTGTTCGGCGTCGTTTCGAACGCTGACCACGGCATCCTTGGTGGCAGTGACGGGGCCGGTTTCTTTCGTGGCGACTTCAAATTTACTGTCGGTCGTGGCGACCGTGCCGACAATAGTCTGACCGTCTTTTAGAGCGAGATGGAGCGTTTGCGTCGAAACGATGGAAGTGACGGCGTCCCATTGCAGGGTGACGTCACCGGCAAAATCGGTTTTGAGCAAAAGAGTTTTGGCGTCGGACTTGACGACGGTTCCGGTCAGGCGATCGCCATTTTTCAAGGTGACCTGATCGGCCAGCGCAACAGCTGAGCAAAGGCACAAAAACACTCCCACAAATAAACTTCGAAGCACAGTTATTCTCCTCTTTGTTTAGATCCCGGGTTGAAATTCACGTACGCAATGCGGCTGGGCCTTCTCTGGGAGCGGCAGGCTGCTTGGTCTTGCGTAACTTCCCTTACGAAGCTCCGCTATTGTAAAGGAGGCATCGGAGAAACCCAATGACAAATATTGGAGAAAAGGAGCTTGAAAGAGGCGGAACCGTGAGACACAGCTTTCGAGCTTCCTGTATACTTCCCCAGTTTGATGGCAGGAACGTATTGCATTGGCCCTGACGAGACTGGCCAGGATGCACCTAGTCTTTGTGAGCCGATTTCCGATAACGCGAGAACTGCCCAACTCTCGCCGAATTTACAAAAACCATTTCATTGGAGACTTAATGGCTGGACGCTTTCGACTTTTGGCACTCTTGGTTTTGACCGGCGCTCTTTTTTGCGCGGCATGCGGCAAGACGCCAGCGGACAAGGGAGCGGCGGGACAAGCCGCGACGGCGCGGCCGACTATTGTGTTTATGACGGACTTCGGAACGGCCAATGATGCGGTGGCAGTCTGCAAGGCGGTCATTGTTGGGATCGCGCCGGATGCACGGTTAATGGACATCACGCATCAGGTGACGCCGTTTCAGATCGAAGAAGCCGCGCGTTGGCTAGCCGGAGTAACCCCTTACTATCCTTCGGGAACGATTTTTCTCGTGGTGGTAGATCCGGGAGTGGGAACTTCGCGGAAGGCTGTGATTGTGAAATCCAAGAAGGGGCAATATTTCGTGGTGCCGGACAATGGATTGATCACGCCGGTGATTGAGCGGGATGGGTTGGACTCGGCGCGAGAAATTACAAACACAGGGTGGATGCTGGAGCCGAAGGTTTCTTCTACATTTCACGGCCGGGATATTTTTTCGCCCGCGGCGGCCCACCTTGCCCAAGGGTGGGACTTCACATTAGCCGGAGAAGTCGTTCCGCAACTCGTGCAGCTCACGACGAAGCTGTCTACAACCTCGGAAAACGGAATCGAGGGAGACATTATTGGTTTGGATGATCCATTCGGATCGCTCGTCAGCGACATACCGGGCGAGGAATTCAAGAAGCTGGGTTATCAGCTGGGAGACAAGATCATCGTGCAGTTGAATAAAAAACCGTTCAGCGCACCGTACGTGAAGACGTTCATGGATGTGCCGGTAGGCGATCCGCTTCTTTACGTCGATTCGCGGGGAAGGATAGGGCTGGCGCTTAACGAGAGGAACTTTTCGCAGGTGAACAAAATTACGCCTCCCGGAACGTTGTTTATTCCGCGCAAGGGAGCGGCGATCAAGAAGTAGATGGTGTGGCTTGCGTCTGCGGCTCAGGTCTCGCGACCGGTACTGAGAGACAGGCAAGAATGCCTGCCGCAGTTTTGGTATCAGGTCAACGCAAGAAAGCACAGCCGCGGTCGCAAGCGGTAGTTTCCGAGTAGTCCGTCATCCGGGCGGCAGCCCGAGATGCTTCCCGAACCTGGTGTGAAGTGGTCACCTTCACGAGTGCCTGGCTACTTATCCGAGCGGATACGGCGTGTAGGCTCGCACAAAACCGTGAGGTGAAGAAGACTTAGTTGTCTCCACCTCACGGTTGCGATAAGAGCGCGGATAGCCGCTCATACCTAGAGTCAGCGAAACTCTGAATCCCCCTACCGATCGTCTTGATCGTCGCCTCGGCCCCGAAGCAGGTGTCTCGACACGTGATCCGCGACAGCTCGACCTAGCGAGTTCCCGCGGGCGCAACTGCTTCGGAGGTGAATGCCGCCAAAGACGCGCGCATCCGCGATTTCCGCTATGGCCTCGGAAAAATTCGCATAGGAACGAGTACCTGGACGTATCTCGGAGGTGAGGCTGAAGGCGGTGTTCTCTCCAAAGAAGTCAGCAAGCACGAACGCGGCAGCTCCACTGAAGCTGGAATGCGCCGACGGATATTCGGGATGCGCAGGAGTGCCGGTGAGTGAATCGAGCAATGGCTGCCAATTGGAGTCGGGATCTCCAGGCGCGGCGGCCGCTCGGATCGCGGTGACCGGCCGCCAGGAGAGGTAGCGGTACTTGCTGTCCCAACACGCGATGATCGCGTCAACCATGCTCACATTGAGCACTTCAAACAGACGCGCGTTTTCCGTCAGACTCAAGCCGCGCGCTAGAGAAAGCTGCACTGCAATGCGGTCCCAGGCCAGAGATGTGTTCAGCGCCCAAAACAATGCGACTTCGGTCTGTTCACTTGAGCGGCTTATGCTGGAGAGGCTACCCATCTGTCTCACTTCGTCGAGATCGGCCAAGTATTCTGGATCGTTGAGGGCAAGTGGCGGCGGCACGCGGAACTGCGACGGTCGCGTCAGTACAAACGGTGTCGTGGTGGCAAGTTGCGGTGTTGCGCCGGATGCGTTGGCCGGTGGCGTCGGGCGCCAAAAGCCCACGGAATTCGATGTTCCCGCGATGCTCTGCACGCCAAAGAATGGCGCCGGCGTGGGTGCGAACCCGTCCGTCAGCCTCCAGGCCCAGATGGCGTCTGCCACGGTTTGTCCCCACGCGACTCCCGCGGCAATGGATTTGGGGTCTTCGGTTGAGACCAGCGCCGCGAGCGACGCATCATGCTGACTGGTGAGGGTCGCGCCCTGCTGCGTTCCATAGAGGTTCATGAGAATTACGTAGGCCGCCTGAATCGCCGCTGCGCGTTGCGATGCATTATGAGGCGCGTCTGGCCGCACATGCAGTGGACGGAATCGTGGCTCAATACCGTTGACCGCATCGAACACGGATGCGGACACCAACGCGACCACGCGACCCGTGACGTTTGGAGCGGTGCCCGCTTTCAGGACCGTGGCGTTCATGATGCCGATCCACTCCAGCACAGGGTCTGGTGCGGCCGCCGCCGCGGGCCGTGGACTCACCGCCATGCCGCTGAGCAGCAAGGCGCACATTGTTGCTATTCCAAAAAACTTTCTCATGGGATCCCTCCTCTGGGGTGACCGTCAATTTCGGATAGCTCAGGAGCGGTGTCAATGGACTGAAGCTGGACTCTTTCCGGATTATTGCCGGACAGATAAGTCGATGGGAGAGAATGATTTACCACGTCCGGCAGCCGCGAAACGGAATTGCGACGCCGCGCACTAAGTTCTATAGTAGTGCCTAATCATAGGTCTCACACGTGGCTGCCAACGCCCAACCCTCCCGTCGGTTCAGTTTCGATGAATTTGAGGTTGATCTACGTTCCGGCGAACTATGGGAGCGCGGGAACCGCCTCCGGCTACAAGACCAGCCGTTTCAGGTACTTCGCGTGCTTCTGGAGCGGCGCGGGGAAATCGTAACCCGGGACGAGTTGAAACAAACTCTGTGGCCGGCGGATACGTTCGTGGATTTTGACGACGGGCTTAACACCGCAGTCCGAAAGATCCGCGACGCGCTAGGGGATTCGGCAGAGAAACCTCACTATATCGAAACCATCCCGCGGCGCGGCTACCGCTTCATGGGATGCTTGTCCGATCTTCAGCCGGTCGTGCTTTCCTCGCCGGCGGAGGATTCGAACGATAGCCCGGCGCAGGAATTCTCGCGCTCGGACCCTTCGGCGCCAGTGGTTTTGCCTGGTCCTGCGCAACTCCTCTCGATCCAATGGCGTGTGCTGCTCACGGCCGCAGCCGTGGTTGTACTGTTCTCTACCGCTTTGATGCTCTACCGCGGAAGCAGCGCCAAGGGAACCAGTCAGCCTCGCATCAAATCGCTGGCGGTTTTGCCACTGAAGAACCTCTCTGCCGACCCGACGCAAGAATACCTTGCAGATGGCATGACCGAGGCTCTCATCGGACGGCTTGCCGGAATTCATAATCTCCGCGTCATTTCTCGTACGTCGGTCATGCACTACAAAGACACCAAAGAGGCACTGCCTGAGATTGCAAAAACACTCGGGGTGGACGCTATCGTCGAAGGCTCAGTGATTCGAGACGGCAACCGGATTCGCGTTCACGCCCAATTGATCCGCGCCTCCACTGACGAACATTTTTGGTCTGAGGCTTACGATGGCGAGCTGCGCGACGTGCTCACGCTGCAGAGCGAAGTGGCGCAATCCATCGCGCGAAGAGTTGAGGTCACGATTACCGGAGAGGAACGCGCGCGCCTTACAGCGGCCCGTCCCATCGCGCCTGAAGTTTACGAGAATTACCTCAAGGGCCTGTCCATCATCGACAAGAGCTACAGCCGATCCGGCCTCGAGGAAAGTATTGGTTACTTCGAGGAGGCAACCAAGAGAGACCCCACGTTCGCGCCGGCGTATGTCGGCCTTGCAGACGCCTACGACAGGCTCGGCACAATTTTTATTGGCACTTCCCCAAGTGAAGTTCGGCCGAAAGTTGTCAATGCAGCTCGCAAGGCGCTGGAACTTGATCCAGAGCTAGCCGAAGCGCATGTTCTGCTGGCGGACGTCTACCAGCAACAGTGGCACTGGAACGATGCCCAAGTGGAGTACAAGCGGGCGCTCGATTTGAAGCCGAATGACGCTGCTGCGCACGTTGGATTTGCACATTGGCTGTTGTGCCAAGGGCGAACACAGGAGGCCGTGTCTTGGACCGAGCGCGGTCGCGAACTCGACCCCATCGAGGTTTCTGGCACCAGCATCGGGGAAACCCTGTTTTTTGCCCGCCGGTATGACGAGGCCATACATGAATTGCGCAGTATGCTGGCAGTACAAGGGGACTCGGCAAGCGCCCTCTGGTTTCTCGGTTACTCGCTCATCGCCCAAGGTCATCCCGACGATGCGATCACAGTACTGGAGAAGGCGACTTCCATAACCAACCGTAGCCCAGGTGTCATCGGTGTGCTCATCAGGGCGTACGCTCATGCCGGGCGCCGCAAAGATGCACTTCGTCTCCTCGACGAATTGAAGCAGCGTCGGCAGAAGGGCTATGTTCCGGCCGGCGCTTTTGTGAATGCCTACTTGGGGCTGGAAGACCGGGAACAAGCATTTGCCTGGCTAGAGCGCGCCTACCAGGAGCAATCAAACATTCTGCAGTTCCTCAAAGTGCATCCTTATTTTGACCCCTTGCGCGATGATCCACGTTTTAAAGACCTCCTCCACCGCGTCGGCCTCGACTAAGCACGCAGCCCACATCGTGAGGGATTGGCCCATGAAGTCAGAGAGCAAGGCCGTCATATTGTGACTTTTAGGAACGGAATTGCGATGGCAGGGGCTTGAACCTCCAGCGAGTGCCAATCATCCGTCGCATTTGCGCTTTGCCAGCTAGCTTCCGGATTGTCGGCAATCCGGAAGCGACCCAAGATTGACATTGCCCCCCAACTACCCAATTTTTCGATGATTTGCTTTTCTTGGCCGGTCGCACAACAATAAGGGAGAAGTGGAGTTTGCGAGGTTGCCATGCCTGAAGCTGTGATTGTTTCCTCGGTGCGAACGCCAGTTGGAAAAGCATTCAAAGGATCCTTGCGGGCGTCGCGTCCGGATGATTTGGCGGCGCTGGCTATTAAGGAAGCGCTGGCGCGCGTGCCCGGGTTGGACGCCAAAGAAATCGATGACGTGATTCTTGGCTGCGCCATGCCGGAAGGCGAACAAGGGATGAACGTGGCGCGGATCGCCTCGTTGCGCGCCGGACTGCCGATCGAAACTTCGGCGATGACTATTAACCGCTTCTGCTCTTCCGGTTTGCAGGCCATCGCGATAGCTGCGGAGCGGATTCGCGCAGGGTCGGCGCATGCCATCGTGGCGGGCGGAACGGAATCGATGACGATGGTACCGATGGGCGGGAACAAGGTTTCGCCGAATCCGTGGCTCGTGGATCACAATCCGGACGCGTACATCAATATGGGGCTGGGGACGGAGAACATCGCGCGGAAGTTTGGGATTACGCGAGAACAGGCGGACCAGTTTTCCGTGGATTCACACAAGAAGGCGCTGGCCGCGATTGCCGCGGGACACTTCAAGGAAGAGACAGTGCCGGTGGAAGTGAAGATTACGGCCGTGGCGAACGGGAACGGTGCGTCTTCCGGCGGGACGAAAGTGAAGCCGGCAAAAGCAGCGACGCAAACTTTTATATTTGAGACGGATGAAGGGCCACGCGCCGATACATCCCTCGAAGCGCTCGCAAAACTCAAGCCGGCCTTTCATGTGAAAGGCACCGTCACCGCTGGCAACAGCTCACAGATGAGCGATGGGGCGGCGGCGGCGGTGGTCATGAGCGAAGAGCGCGCAAAGGCGCTAGGACTGAAACCTATGGCGCGTTTTGTGACCTACGCGACGGCCGGCGTTCTGCCCGAGGAGTTTGGGATTGGACCGGTGGCCGCGATTCCTAAGGCTCTGAAATTGGCGGGGCTGACACTGAACGACATCGCGGTGTTCGAACTGAACGAAGCTTTTGCGGCGCAATCGCTCGCGGTGATTCAACAGGCGGGGATTGATCCTGCGCGAGTGAATCCGAATGGTGGCGCCATTGCGCTGGGGCATCCGCTGGGATGCACCGGAGCGAAGCTCACAGCAACCATCCTGCGCGAATTGCAGCGGCGCAACGCCCGCTACGGTATGGTGACCATGTGCATCGGCGGAGGCATGGGAGCGGCGGGAATTTTGGAGCGGCTGTAAGTCTTCCTTTTGCTACAATCCACCTCCTGAATGTAACGCTTCCGCCCTGCGAAGCGTTTAACTTGCGAGTACGCTGCCCGCGATCCGAGGATACGCCGCATGAAAATTGCCGTATTGCCGACTGTCGTGCTGTTGTTGGCCCCCGCGGCCGGTGCACAAACGGCGAGTCCGCTTCCTGCGGACATCAAGAAAGAAATACAGATTGACATTGAAAGTCCCATTAAGCCGGAAGGGGCTGTTCCGGTCAGCGCGGAGCCACATCATGCGCATGTCTTTCAAAATGATTACGTGCGCGTGTACAACGTAACGGTTCCGCCGCTGGACGCCACGATGCTCCACCAGCATGACTTGCCGTACATCTATCTGACGCTGGGGACGACCGACGTCATCAACGCTGTTGCGGGAAAGCCCGAAGCACACTTGACCTTGGAGGACGGCTCGACGCGGTATTCGCCGGGCGGCTTTGCGCATATCGCGCGAACGGATGCAGGGATTCTCTTCCACAACATCACCATAGAATTGGTTCACCCCCAATCGGAGCCGCGAAATCTCGGCGACAAGGCAGCTGAACGGCCGCTGGGCTCGTGCCCACAAAGCGCTGCAGCGACGAATTCGAACGACCAGATCCCCAGCGAGCAAGTGGTTCCCTGCTTTGAAACGGATGAGCTTCGCCTGGAGCTGGTAAAAGTCGAAGGCGGGAAGGACTTTATACAGCCTTCCCCAGGGATGGGGGCGCTGCTGATTGCGATGAGCAACGCCAACCTGGATGTATCCTTGGGCGGTCAGCACACTTCGTTTATGCATACAGGCGATGTGCTGTGGCTTCCGCCAGGAACGTCACGCAAGGTTGTGGACTTCTTGGGGATCAAGTCTCAATTCATATTGATTTCGTTTAAGGATTCGGCCGCGCCCGCCACCAAATAGTTAGGCGCGCCGCGAGCTAACGCTTAGTAGCGTCGACGGTGACGAACAGCGTTTCCGGCGCGTCTTTCACCGCGAAGTACTCCTCACTCACCAGTTTTCCAGGACTGACTAGCCGCGTCACGTTTTTCAGCTTTACCGTCGAGCCGCCGGCAGACATCTCCGACCGAAATACGAGTGCATCGCCTTCGAATTGGCCTGTCTCTATGATTGCGCCGGGGAAGCTATTGCCGAAGACATAGGATTTATACGCGTTTTCCTTGGGGTCCCAGGTGATCAGCAGCAATCCTTCGAAATCGCCCACCGGGCCCTTCGAATGAAAACCGTTGATCAGTGAATTTCCACCCGGCCCTAGTTTGCTGGTGTAGAGCCCGGTATTTTTGCCGCCGCCCGGATAGAAAGCCGACTTCGGATAGGTCTCAGTGTAGTCCCACTCCCCGAGATAGAAATTCAGGCGCTGCATTTCCGGAGCCGGCTTAGGCAAAACCGCCGCTTTCGATTCACTCTTTTCTTGGCGAGATGACCAGGCGTGCGCGCAAACGGCTGCCGTCAGACTCAGCGCACTTGCTGCCACTACAATTTTCCAATTCTTTTTCATGGATTGTTCCCCCCATTCAAATCAGTTTTGAAAGATTTCCTGCAAGCGCTGCTGCCATTTTTTCCCGAAAGCTTCCACCTGCCCCGGAGGCACGGAAAAAGCCGAAAGCCACGCCTGGACCTCGATCTTGTCCGGCGGTCCTTCGATAGTGATCCACAAGAGAGCGTCGTTGAGTTCGCGCACCGTCAGGCAGAATCCACGCGGTTCGCGGACAAATTCGACTCGTCCGGAAAAGGAATCTCCGGTTGTGGTTGTCAGAGAGTACGTCTCGCCGGGCTGCAACGAGGACCGGGGGTCTTGCGAAAAAAGTGCGCCAGCGCTGGTAATTTTTCGATACGCCTCTTCGCGAGAGAGCGAGACCCGCAACCGGGGCCACGCGACTTGTCGCGCAATTCCGCGATGCCGTTCGAGAGCCACTTGTAAGCTGAGCAGCATGAAAATCCAGCCGTAGCTCGTCGAATCAAACCACTCGTTTTCCCAGTCTGTATTTCCCAAGAAACCGCTCTGCAACAAATGGACGATGGTTTTTCCGCCGCGGGATTCCAGCGTCCATTCGACAAGCCCCATCGGATCTTTCCACGCAAACTTCTTCCCCGGTTCCCAGGCAAGGATCTCCGCTTCCCCTTCGCAGGACGGACCCCACGAAACAAAAATCTTTCCGCCGATGCCAGGCGTTACGCGAGCTTCGAGCGGGAACCATCGAGCCAGTTCGTTCGCATCGGTCAGCGCTTTCCATACGTCCTCGAGGGGAGCGTTGATCTCGATTTCTCTCTCGATGCGGCGTTCTTTTTTTGGTTCTTCGCCTGGCTTTGGTTCGGTCATGAGGCGCTCCCTGGCTGATCGACAATCTTCGACGAGGCCTCTGAATCCCTTGCCGGCGGAATAGGGTAACAGCCGACAACCAGACGAAACGGCCGCCCTTCGGCAGGCGAACCATCCGAGTTCGCAAACGGCGAACTGTGCCGTCCGGCCGCTTCCACAATGGCCCGTTGGAGCTCTTGCGTGAAGGCGGCTCGCTGCTCAGGCGAAGTGAACCGCAGTTCGGTGTTTATGGAGAGCGTGGCGAGGCGCTTCCCTGCTGTCGCGGCCAGTTCCACGGAACGCGCCAACTCGGATTGCAGCTTGGAGGCAAGTCCAAGCAAGTATTTCGCGGAAAGCGTGTCTGCGACTTGTGCGGGGTCGGCGGCAAGTTTGCCGAGCAATTCTGGGGATAGTACGTAGCCGCGCGCTGTGGCTACATAGCATTGTTCAAACAGGTGGCGCCGGCGGCGGCGCCCCGCTCGTGCCAGGAAGCGCGCCCGGGCCAGCTCCCGCACATGATAGTTCACCGTCTGCCTCGGCAGATTCATGCGCCGCGCCACGCCTGTGGCGGAGTCGGGCTCCAGTAGCGCGGCAAGAATCTTCAAGCGTAGCGGATGATGCAGCAAGGCAGCGGCTTGGGAAGGCTCGCGCACGAGATCAAGGGCTGAGCCTGCCGCCCCCACCGGGGGTTGCGGAGGTCGGGTGCTGGGGATCTTCCAATCGCCGCTGCGCGTGATCCGCATGGTCTTTTGCTGTCTCTCCCGGAAACGCAGTGGCAGTCTCCAATAGACCAATTATTTTGTCAAGACCTATTTTACGGTCTAACTCATTTCCGCCCTTCCCTTTGCCTCGGCTGCTTCCCGCCCCCAAATCCTCGCCCGCTTAACCCTGTTTACCTCTGTCATTCCAGGGAGTAAAATACGTGTATTACGAGGTTCGGGACAGCACTCAATCCACTGGCATTCTAGACGCCCACACATGGGCGTGCGTCAACGCTCAGCACCAGCCTGCCAGTCAAGCACCACAAGGAGACTAAAATGGCCACCGCAACGATTACCAAATCAGCCGCCAAGGGCGGCAGCTTTCTTCTGGAGACTTCTCTTTTGCAGGACGTGTTTACCCCTGCCGACCTGACAGACGATCAGAAGCTCATCGGGCAGACCGCTGAGGAGTTCGTCGTCAAGGAAGTTCTACCCCTCGTCAAGGACTTGGAAAACAAAAAGCCCGGCCTGATGCCGGAGTTGGTCAAAAAGGCCGGCGAACTGGGTCTATTGAGCGGCGGAATTCCTGAGCAGTACGGCGGCGCAGGCCTGGACAAGATCGCTGCCACCGTCCTCACGGAAAAGCTTTCGATTTACGGCGGATTCGCCGTCACGCACGGCGCTCATTCAGGCATTGGAACGATGCCCATCGTTTATTTCGGCAACGAGGAGCAAAAGAAAAAATATCTGCCAAAACTGGCCACCGGCGAATGGATCGGCGCCTATTGTCTGTCTGAACCGCAAGCCGGATCGGACTCGCAGAACTCCCTGACTCGCGCGGAGCTGAATGCCGAAGGCACGCACTACATCCTGAACGGGCAGAAGATGTGGATCACTAACGGCGGATTCGCCGACGTCTACATTGTGTTTGCCAAAGTCAACGGCGAGAAGTTCACCGCCTTCATCGTCGAGCGCACCTTCCCCGGATTCAAGCCCGGCAACGAAGAGCACAAGATGGGCATTCACGGCAGCTCGACGACTCCCATCTTCCTCGAGAATTGCAAAGTGCCCAAAGAGAACGTCTTGCACGAAATCGGCCGCGGCCACATCGTGGCGTTCAATATTTTGAACGCCGGGCGCTTCACCCTGGGCGCTTCCTGCGTCGGCGGTTCGAAGCGTGTGCTGCAGGATTCGTCGAAGTATTCGAAGGAGCGGAAAGCTTTCGGTAAGTCCATCGGCGACTTCGGCCTGATGAAGGAAAAACTGGCGGAGATGGCTATTCAGATTTTCGGCGTGGAATCGATGGTCTATCGCTCCGCCGGAAACATCGAAGCCGCCATGGTCGCGGCTTCAGGCTCGGGAGACAAAATCCAGAACACCATGAAAGTCCTCGAAGAATATGCGATCGAAAGCTCGATCGCCAAAGTGTACGGCAGCGAAATGCTGGATTAGATCGTCGATGATGGCGTGCAGATCTTCGGCGGCTACGGATTTCACGAGGATTATCCCGTCTGCCGCGCCTACCGCGACTCGCGCATCAACCGCATCTTCGAAGGCACGAACGAAATCAACCGCATGCTGATCATCCAGATGCTGATGAAGCGCGCGATGGGCGGACAGCTCGCTCTCATCCCGGCAGCGATGAAGCTGGCCGATGAAATTCTCGCCGGCCCCTCGTTCGAAGAAACGCCGGAAGGCGTGCTCGCCGAGGAAGCTCGCGTGGTCGCCAACGCCAAGAAGATGTTCTTGCAGGCGGCTGGCGGTGCGGTTCAGAAATTCCGCGAAAAGCTCGCCGAAGAGCAGGAACTCATCGGAGCGCTTTCGAATGTGGTGATGGAAGTCTATGCGATGGAGTCCTGCCTGCTGCGTACGCAAAAAGCCGCCGCGGCCAAGGGTGAATCCGCCACGCAAACGATGATCGATGCCGCCCGCGTTTTTATCGCGGACGCCGCCGAGCGCGTCGAACACGAAGCTAAGCGCGCCATCGCCGCCGTTCACGAAGGCGACATGCTCACGACGCAGATGGCTGTCCTAAAGCGCTTCGGCAAACGCGCCCCTGTGGATACGATCGCTCTGCGCCGGCGCGTCGCCGCCGCCGTCCAGTCGCAGGATCGTTATCCATTCGAGAGCCGCTAGGAAATTCTGCGGCTATTTCGCGAAGCGCCGGACGCTATACGCGATCGGCAATCCGACTACGACCATGTGGACAACCAGTCCCAGCACCAGGTCATTGTGTTTGTACGGGCCCCTGGAGTGCAGCGCGGATAGGGGCAAAACGACAAACCTCATGAAATCCTCCACGGCGGCCCCGAAGAACAATCCGCATACCAGCGGATACTCTTTCAAAAAGCCCAGCTTCAGGCTGGCCCCGTAGTAAACGGCCGCTGCGGAACAAGCGATAAAGAAGTGCAACGCCACGCCAAGAATGTAAGTGCCGACGCCTCCGTTGAAAGCTTCTCGCCCAAGCAGGCCGCCGGCAATCGCGAGCGGTATGTCCCATCCGAACAATATGCAGGCTTGCAGAAGGTCCACGGTGCCGGCAATCCCGCCGCCCACCGCGATTGCCAGCAGAGCATTCCTCCTACTTAAGCGGCCAGTTCCAGAATCTCCAGTCATGCGTTGTCCTCTCCTTTGATGAGTGTGTAATCCACGAGGGCAACTTACCTGGGCGAGACCGCGAAGTCCTGAGAGTTATCTGAAAACACTTTGAATTCTTCTGAATTCGCACTAAATCGGAGTCGCGCAGCCATCTCAGCGCCGCTAATTGCGCAGCCAGAACGAAGTCGGAGTTTTTCCGGCGTGTTGGTATACTCTGCCTGCGTCGCTCCTCTATTTAAAAACAGCGCGGAACGACAGATCCCTCATGGAACGCCAAGCCACGACAAAACTTCGCATCGGCGCCTGGTGCGTCAATCCGGCCTCCGGCGAGATTTCTCGAAATGGAGAGACGGCACGCATCGAGGTCCGGACGATGCGCCTGCTGCTTTGCCTCGCGGAACGTGCCGGCGAGGTGGTCAGCATCGATGATCTGCTGAATCAAGTCTGGTCCGACGTAGCCGTCGCTCCAGACTCGGTCTACCAGGCTGTGGCTTCGCTACGGCGTGTGCTCGGCGACGACCCCAAACAACCCACCTATATCGAGACGGTCCCCCGACTGGGGTATCGCATGGTGGCAAAGGTTAGTCCCTGGGAGGAGCAAACCGCACGCCAAACGGGCAGACAGGCTGGCGCGCAGGAAAAAGGAAGGACGGAGTTTCCATCGAACGCCGAGTCTGGCGCCTCGCGGGCTTCAGGTGATGGACTTCGGAAGTCTCTCTCGGACCTTGCGGCCAATGCGGTGAGCAAACCCGTGCCCCGCCTCAAAGCCGGCTACACCTTGGCCGCCGGCGCGGCAATCTGCGTGGCGCTCGTCGCTGCCCTTCTTCTCTACGGAAGGCTTGTGCATAACAATCCCTCGGCTGCGCCGGCGGCCCAATTACCTCAAAAATCCATAGCCGTTCTCCCGTTTCTCGACTTAACCGACGACATGAACCAGGAGCCTTTCGCCGATGGCATGACGGAAGAACTGATCGACAAGCTCAGCAAGATCCCCGGGCTTCGCGTGCCGCCACCCACTTCGTCGTTCTATTTCAAAAGCAAACTATGGCCGCGTTCAAAAGGAACTGAGCAAATAACCATCGCCGAAATCGCCAAGGCCTTGGGTGTCGCCTATGTCCTCGACGGCAGCGTGCGTAAGTCCGGTAACAGGCTGAGGGTCGACGCCCGCCTGATTCGTGCTGACAATGGCTATGTTGTGTGGTCGGAATCCTACGACCGGCCTTCCGGAGACATCTTGATGGTTCAAGACAATATCGCCAGCGAAGTCACGAAAGCGCTGCGGACTTCCATCGAGGCTAAACCAGATTAGGTCGCAATCTGGACGAGCTCGGGCTTCTTGCCAGACTTAGGGCCGTTCGAGCCCCAGCGTGAGGGCTTTTCCCCACCACGCCGGATCCGGTTGACTAGCGAGCCGACGCCAACGGAACCACCGACAAAATGCCCGACGCGCAGAGGGCCGGCCACCTTGACGGTGCGGATCCAGTGCAAGCCGCTGCTGGCCGCACATCCGCATTCCGCGCAGTTGGGTGTGCCGCCAAAGACGCAGGGTTCGACGCGCGTCTGCAAATCCGCCGAATAGTTGGCGGACATTTTCGCGAAGAGACAGTCGGCGGGATTCTCCGGTGGGCGGAGGAAAGCGTGAGCGATGCCTTCGTTCATCAGGAATTTCGGATACTTTCGAGCCAGGCTTGGCAAAACGCGGGCTACTTCCTGGCGGTCCTCGACAGTCAACTTCTCCGCGCTCTCTTCACCAATCTGAGGCGTGTACAAGCTCACCCAAACGTGATCGACCTCGGGGCGCGCATTCCAGAACGAGACGTATTCTTCCAGGTATCCGGGCCGCTGCACCATCGGACGTGTGATCACCCAGTGGATGTTCACCTTGCGACCATCGATATTTTTCAGAATGCGCTCGTAAGTGGCCGGCTTGCGGCGGATGTCGTGATGCTGCGGGAGGCCGTCGACGGAAACGGCCACGCGAACGCGGGACAGATCCATCCAGTCCATGGGAATGGGAATCACGCCACTCGTGACCACCAGAGAAAAAACATCCATCGCGCTGAGCGCAGGAAGAATGGCGCTCAGTTCGCGGTGGCGAACCAGCGGCTCGCCGCCAACCAAAGAAACGTGCATGGGTTTGTTCTTACGCACCAGCTCCAGGACACCGTGGACCAGCGCATCGCCGCGGAAATCATTTAGTTCAGAGAGGAGTTTGCCGCCGCCAAGATGCGTGTCGCCGTAGGCGTAACAGCCGGGGCAGCTGAGCGGGCATTCGCGCGTGATTTCAATCGAAAGCATCGGCGCTTTGCCGGTTAGGATTTTTCCCCAGGCGCTCAAAACCTCTCGCGGGGTAATACTTGGACTTGGATGGGCGGTGGACATGTCAGTTGGATGCCGGAGAGAGGGCCGAGGCTGCTTCAAAAGAATGATAGTGCTCATGCGGAAGATTCATACGTTTCAAAATGAGCAGCCGACTGTGCCGCTCCACTATTTCCCGGAAAGACATACTAGCCAAATTGCAGCAAGCGGCAAGATTTACAGCCTGAAACACGTGTTGCATGCAAAGACACGTACCCGACCGACGAGCCATTTCTGTCTATAAATTCAGCTAAAATTGGAATTGGGATCATCCGGTTTCCATTCTGAGAGAAACAGCAGGTATGCAGCGAAAGCTCATCATCCTCTCCGTCACGATTGTCGGCGCTCATGTTGCCGAAGCGCTGTTATTCGGCGTGTCTCCCGCCGGCACATTCCTCGCAAATCTACTTCAGGTCTCGGCCAGCGCGTTGGCCGCGATCATGTGCCTGGGCGCGGCGAGGCGAGCTCAAGGAATGGCCCGGCCGTTCTGGGCGCTCATAGCCTGCGCAATGGCCATTTGGGGCGCGGCGAATACTGGATGGATGTTCTACGAGCTCATTCTGCAAACCAAGCCTGCGCCTGGATCCCCATTGCGCTTCCTGTTCAGCGTGCAGGGCATTTTCTTCGCGATGGTCCTCTTCCTGGACCAGAATAAAGATTCCTCCGAGTTCGACCCCGAAATTTTGCTCGATTTCACCCAGATCGCCATTGTTTTTTTCTTCCTCTATCTCGGCCTTTATCAGCTGTCTTTGCAGGAGGTTCAGAGAGAGACCGTAACGGCCCGGCGGCTCTGGGTGGAGTTCGGGGAAGTGGGCACGATTCTGGCGCTGGCGTGCTTCCAATTCATGCGCGCCCGTACAACGCGCATTCGGGAGCTCTATTCCGGTTTTGCGATATATCTCTCCCTCTTCATTGCGGGAATGGCCCTCGCGGAATACGGTCAGGCCCTTCATGGAGCACCCACGGGAACTCTGTTCGATCTCTGCTGGACCATCCCTTTTCTTTGGGCAGCTTTCTGGGCGGCGCGTTGGCAGCCTTCGCCCGCGGCACAAGAGTTGCGCAGCAAGCGGGAGCTGACATGGAACGGAGTTGCGCTCAACAATGCCATGTTCGCCGTTGCTCCCTTGATTGTTCTTGTGCAAGTGGCGCAATTTCCTTCGGAGTGGCGCGTGCTCCGTTTTTCCCTGCTGGGAGTTTCCATTCTGTGCTTCGCAGTCCGTGTGGGTGTCAGCGGGTATCGGGAAGCCAGGACTGCTGAAACAGTGCGGCGGCAGGCCCTGGCGCTGGATTCCGCGGCGGACGGAATCTCTATCATCGGGGAGAATGGCGAGCATATTTACGTGAATGCGGCCTTCGCGCGCATGATGGGATACGACGGTCCGGAGTCGATGCTGGGTGTGCACTGGCAGAAGATTTATGACGCCCGCGATGTTTCGTTGATTCACACGCAAGTTCGCGGGGCACTGGAGACGGAAGGAAAATGGTCGGGGCAAATCAGCCTGCGGCGCAAAGACGGAACCGCTATCCCCGTGGAAATGGCGATCACGTCGTTGGCCAATGGAGTAACTTCGTGCGTAGGGCACGACATCACCGCGCGCAAAGAAGCGGAGAAGGCCCGGGCCGAAGCAGAAAATAAATATCGCACGCTGGTGGAGCAAGTCGCGGCGATCAGTTATATCGCGGAACTGGGGATGCACGGCCAATGGCATTACGTCAGTCCGCAAATCGAATCCATCACGGGTTACACGCAAGACGAATGGCTGGCGAACTCGCGCGATTGGTCGCGTCACGTGCCATCGGAGGACCATGCGGTTATCGAGGCAGCCGAAGCTTCGAGCCAGCGAGGGGATCGCTTTCAAGCAGAGTACCGGATTGTACGGAAAGACGGTTCGGTGATATGGGTGAGCGATACGGCGGTTGTCGTCGCGGGAAGCGGCGCCCATCCCGTCATGGAAGGAATTATCGTTGACATCACGGAGCGGAAGCTGCTGGAGAATCAGTTGCAGCAATCGCGAAGGATGGAAGCGGTGGGACGGCTCGCGGGCGGCATCGCGCATGACTTCAACAATCTTTTGACGATTGTCAAAGGCTATGCGGAATTGGCCTTGCAGCGCACGGGGGTTCAGCCGGAACTGCGCGCCGACGTGCAACAGATTGAAAATGCCGCGGAACGCGCTTCCACTCTCATTCGCCAGTTGCTGGCTTTCAGCCGGCGGCAGGTTTTGCAACCCAAGATTATCGACTTGAACGCCATCGTTCTCGGACTGGATAAGCTGTTGGGCCGGCTGATGGGCGAACACATCGAGATGGTGACGCGGTGCGCGGCAAACGTTGGGCAGGTCAAAGCCGATCCGGCGCAAATCGAGCAAGTCATTATGAATCTTGTAGTGAACGCTCGCGACGCCATGCCGAAAGGCGGCAGCCTGACGGTCGAGACGGTGAACGTGGATTTGGATTCGACGTATGCGCGCGATCACGTAACCGTGAAGCCGGGGCCTTACGTGATGCTGGCGGTTTCCGATAGCGGTATCGGGATGAACCCAGAGACTGTGGCGCACATTTTCGAGCCGTTCTATACGACGAAGGGGAGCGGCCAAGGAACAGGACTGGGATTGTCGACCGTTTACGGAATCGTGAAGCAGAGCGGCGGCTACATCTGGGTGTACAGCGAGCCTGGCAAGGGCACGACGTTTAAGGTGTATTTGCCACGCGTCGCGGAGCTGGTGGAAAGCAAGCCCGAGAGTGGAGAAGTTCCGGTTGCGGGCAAAGGCAGCGAAACCATTCTGCTCGTCGAAGATGAAGAAGCGGTGCGCGAACTGGCCAGCAGGATTCTTTCCGCGAAAGGATATTCGGTAGTGGCGGCAAAGAGCACGCGGGAAGCGGAAGAGTTTGCGGAGAAGCATCGCGGCGAAATTCATCTTTTGTTGACGGACATTATTATGCCGGGGACGAGCGGCCGTGAGCTGGCCAAGAGAATTACGCGGCGGCACCCGCGGACGCGCGTGCTTTATATGTCCGGCTATACCGACAACGTCTTGGCGCAAGGCGGCGTGCTGGAAGCAGGGCTTTCGTTTTTGCAGAAGCCGTTCACTCCCGGTGCGTTGGCGCAAAAAGTGCGCGACGTTTTGGACAGCCCGGTTCACGCCGAATAATTTAAGCCTCCAGATTCGATCAGGGTTTATCCGCCAGGTGAATCGTCTTTCCTGTTGCCGCGGATTGGCGCGCGGCATCCAAAATTTCCGTGACAATCATATTGGTTTCCAGAGACGAGAGTCCTCGCGGTTGCATTCCATCCAGAACAACAGCTCTCAAGTAATTCACCGAATCACTTTCGCGCGGGTCGAGCGGCTTCGCGTCGATGAGGGATTCGTCCTGCTTGGGAAGGCGGACACGAACGGCGTCGCGCTTGACGGTGATGGCGTATCCGGTCTGACCGTAGACTTCCATATCCTTGCGATCGAACGGCCAATTCCAGGAGGCCTGCAGAATGGCTTGGGCTTTTGGATAGGTGAGGACGATGGTGGCTTCATCGTCGACGCGCGAATAGATGTCGGGTTTGATTCGCTGCGTGACGGCGCTAACTGTGTCGGGACGGCGATTATCCATGAGCCAGGTCATGAGATCGGCGCCGTAGCAGCCAAAATCGAAGAGGGCGCCGGCTCCGTTAAGTTTTGGATCGGTGAGCCAGTTGAGGAACCAAGGCTCGACGTTGATTTCTTTGGGACCGGAATGGCCGTCGTGGACGACGACTTTGCGGACTTCGCCGATGGAATTGTCGTGGACGAGATCGTAAGCGGCGCGGTTGCTGCGGTACCAGGTCGTTTCGTAATTAACCAAGACTGGGATTTTTGCGCGCTGCGCGGCGGCCTGCATGGCGCGGGCGTCTTCGTTGCTGACGGCGAGAGGCTTTTCCATCATGACCGGGACGCCGTGGCGGGCGCAGGCCTCGACTACTTTGCGGTGATCGAACGTATTTGTGTAGATGAGGACGGCCTGGGGCTTGGTCTTGTTGAGCATGTCCTCGACGTCGGAGAAGAAAAGATCTGGCGCGAGACCGAATTTCTGCGCGATGAATTCAGAGAGTTTTTTGTCGGCTTCGGCAACGCCGAC
The DNA here is from genome assembly GCA_963718785.1 of uncultured Acidobacteriota bacterium. GTDB lineage: Bacteria > Acidobacteriota > Terriglobia > Acidiferrales > UBA7541 > Acidiferrum. The sequence continues at coordinate 1,636,799 of CAVQZW010000003.1, forward strand.
GATCTGAATGTCAGTGCGAGTTTGGTTGGCCCGGAGAAAACCGCCGACGTGGCCATGAACGAGGCCGGCGATGGCGACGCGAAGTGGAGATGAAGAAGGCGCGGTTTGTGCAGAGATGGGGGAGGCGGCGAGAACTGCGAGAACGATGAAGCGGAGAAGAGTAGAAAGGAAGGCTTTAGGCATAAGTGGCTCCAGGATGCGGAGGAATGGTAACACTGAAGATGATGCTCACGCGGCTGCGTACAGGAAGACACCAGCGATGGGCGGATGTTTGCACTGGACGGCGCGCGGTGAGGTTTGTCAGACTCGCGAGTATGCGAATGGGACCGTTTCGGATTGAAAATTATTTTGTGAAGCATGAATTTTCGGCGAAATATCTGCTCGCGAGTTCTGACTGCGAATCGCGGAGCGTTCGCGACGTACTGGATCTCGAACCGGGCGCGGACAAAGAGTATCTGAACCAGTGGTGCGGATATACGGAGGCTCCGGGGGCGCTGGGGCTGCGGGAAGCTGTCGCCGGAATCTACACGCGAATCAAATCGGACGATGTGGTGGTTCTTTCCTGCGCGGAAGAAGGGATTTTTGTTCTTTACCACGCGCTCGTGGGCGCGGATGACCATGTGATTGTCGAGACTCCTTGTTTCGAGAGCGGGCTCGAGGTAGCGCGGAGTACCGGCGCGCAAGTGAGCGAATGGCGGCGACGGCCCGAGGATGGATGGAGCCATGATCTGCGCGCGCTCGAAAAACTGATTCAGCCAAACACGAAAGTGCTTTACATCTGCACGCCGCACAATCCTACGGGGCTGCTGATGCCGAAAGACACTTTTGAATCTGTGATGCAGCTCGCTGGGGAACATGGGATCACGGTGTTTTGCGATGAAGTGTATCGCGAACTGGAGCATGATCCGGGCAGGCGGCTGCCAGCGGCCTGCGACCAGTATGAACATGCGGTAAGCCTGGGTTCGATGAGCAAAGTGTACGGCTTGCCGGGATTGCGGCTAGGATGGCTGGCTTCGCGAGACGCCGGGATTTTGCAGCGCTGCCTGGAGTTCAGGCTGTATACGACGATTTGCAACAGCGCGCCAAGCGAGTTTCTGTGCGCGGTGGCGCTGCGGCATCGCGATGTTCTGGTGAAGCGCAACCTCGGGATTGTTCAGAAAAACCTGGCGCTACTGGATTCGTTCTTTGCGAGGCGTGGCGATCTGTTCGATTGGGTAAGGCCTGACGCAAGCCCTATCGGGTTCGTGCGGTTTAAGGCGGCGCTGGATGTTCAACAGTTTTGCGATGACGTGGTGAACAAGTCCGGCGTGATGCTGCTTCCGGGAAGCGTGTATGACGAGGCTCGGCACATTCGGTTTGGATACGGGCGGACGAACATGCCTGAGGCGCTCGAACAGTTCGAGGATTATTTGCGTGGAAATTTCTAGAATGGCTCGACAGGCGGAGAAAATTCAAAACCCTCACCCTGAAAACCGCACGGTGCGGCACCCCTCGGAGTCTCTGCGCCACCCGGCATGAGTAGATTGGCAAACCCATGGCGGTGAAACATCGGTTCCGCCTCAAATCGATCTGAATCCACGGCTAGTTGTTAGGTTTTTCGGTGGTGGGCTTTTCGGGGTTGGGTTTTTCGGTGGTGGCTTGGTCTGCGTCTTTGGGCTTGCCAATAGTGGCAAGAGTTTCGACGTTGAAGCGTTTGTAGTCGGAGTAGCGGGTGGTGGCGTTGACGCGGAAGCCTTTGACGAGGAGGACGCGGACGCCGACGTGGGCTTCCATATACGTGGGGAGCCAGACTTCGTTGTTGAGGTAGGCCTGCTCGAAGACGAAGCTGGTGCCTTTCTGGAGGTTGGCGAGGAGGCCGCCGGCAAAGCGAAAGTCGCCGACAAAATAGGCTTCGAGGCGGGCAACTTCGTGGGCTTGCTCGTCCACCCAAATGACGCCGGCAAGTTCGTGGACGATTTTCTCAACCATTTTGTGGGGTTGGAATTCGGGATTGGGCTCGAAGTCGAAGACCAGCACGTCGCGGCCGCGGAAGCGTTCGCGGCGCGGGTTGACAAACTGTGCGGCGCGGAGAAAGGTTTCGATGCCGACGTCATCGTCATCCTTATCCTTTTTTTCTTTTGCTTCTTCCTTGGCTTTTTCGTCCTTGGCTTCTTTTTTTGCTTCGCGTTTCTGGATGTCGGCGATTTCTTTCTGAGTTTTCTCGTTTTCCTTCTTTTGTTCTTCGTCGCTGAGGGCCTTGCCATCTTTTTTGACGAGCGTGGAGACTTCGTCTCCGTTTAGATAGAAGAAGGTGTATTCCTTGATGTCGGTTTTTTTGACTTTGCCGTCTTTTTCAAACTCGGTTTCTTCCTCGATGCGCGAGCCGGCATAATTCTCGCGAATTTTATCGGCGGCCTTCTGGTTGTCGTCGATTTCCTTGAAGAGGGCTTTGAGATCGGGGAGCTTGACCTGGGATCTAATGGGAAAGTCGAAGGTGCGTTCGCCGATGGTGGCGTTGATGGCGGCGCGAGTGACGTCGATAGCATAGACGTCATTGTTGCGGTGAAGCTCGATTTTGTAGGGGAGTTTTACGTTTTCGACGGTGCGGTAGTCGTCGTAGAGAATTTCCTCGTTGATGCCGCCGACCGTGGCGGATTCTTTCACGATGAGATGCGTTTGCGAGTCGAAGAAAATCTGGCGCTTCATGTTGGTGGCGGTGGTGAGTTCAATTTGGAGGGCGTCTTTGCCGCGGACTTGGGCGTGGCCGACGAAGGCAAGGGCGAGCTTGTTCTTTTTGAGATTGAGGAAGCGCGAATTGTAATAACTGGAGGCGGCTTCGAGTTGCTGGCCTTCCTGGCCGAGGAGAGTGGCGAGCTCGCCGGCGGCGGTTTGGTGCCAAGCGGATTTGCCGTTGTAGGCTTCGATGACGTTTTTGTCGCCGAGGACGAGTTCGGAGTAGAAGCGGTTGGGGAGCTTGGTGTCGAGAGTGAAGGTGGCGGACTTTCCGTCGGCCGGGTTGGTGAAGGTGCCTTCGAGGGTCATGGTCTGGATTTTGGACAGGGCTTTGCTTCCACCGGCGGCTTTCACATATTGATCCGCGATCTTTGCAGGATCCTGAGACTGGGCAAAAGCAGAAGGGCTGGCTAGAAAAAGCGCCAGCAGGCTTGCGTAAGCTAGTCGTGGCATAGGGGTCTCTCTTACCTGTAGACGGTGTTGAACGCCAAAAATTACGGGCAAGGTTCAGAAACTTGAGATGCGAAGCCGGGGCTAAGGGTGGCGGGAGTTAAGGCAAAAAGTGCGCTATTCTCGGGCCAGCAGGACACAAACCGACTGAATCGATGGAGGAACAATGCCTGGACGAGTAGATCCGCTGACAAATTTCAGGTTTCTGGTGGAAATTGATGGCATTCAGCAGGCGGCGTTTATGGAATGCACGGGGCTGGGGTCACACATTGAAGTGGTGGATTATCGGGAGGGTTCGGAACCACCAACGGTCCGGAAAATTCCGGGGAAAGTGACGTATCCGGACATTGTTTTGAAATGGGGCGTGACTACATCGCGGGACCTATATAACTGGCATCTGGCGGTGATCAACGGGCAGTTGCAGAGAAAGAATGGCTCGGTGGTTTTGCTGGCGGCGGATGGATCGGAAGCAGTGAGATGGAATTTCACGAATGCGTGGCCAAGTAAATGGGATGGGCCGACGCTGAATGCGATGAGCAATGAAGTGGCGATTGAGTCGTTGACGATCACTTGCGAGAAGCAGGTGCAGGCGTAGAAGAACGTGGCCCGTGTTCCGTGACCCGTGTCCCGTGAAGAGTCGAAGGAACTTTAGAGGCGTTGGCACTCGCGCTTATTCGTAGCGGAGGGCTACCAGCGGGTCGACTTGGGTGGCGCGGCGCGCTGGGAAATAGCATGCGGCAATGGCCACCAGCGTCAGGAGGACAGCGACGCCAATAAACGTGACGGGGTCGTAGGCGCTGATGCCGAAGAGAAAGGTGCGGAGGAGGCGCGTGAGGGCCAGGGCGGCGACGACGCCGATTGCGACGCCGAGCAGCGCGAGGCGGAGACCTTCGCCGACTATGATGCGGAAGACGTCTTGCGGTTGCGCACCCATGGTGACGCGGATGCCGATTTCGCTGGTGCGCTGCGTGACGGTGTAGGACATGACGCCGTAGACGCCCACTCCGGACAAAACCAGAGCAAGCGCTGCAAAGATGCCGATGAGCCAGGCGCGGAAGCGCGGCTGGGCAACGGTGGTGGCCATGTTTTCTTCCATCGTGCGAACTTTTACGAGCGGCTGATTGGGGTCAATCTGCGCGAGGGCGCTGCGAAGAGCGGAGGTTTGCAGCGTGGGGTCGCCAGCGGTGCGCATGACTACGGATAGCTGGAAGACAGGCAGAAGCAAATCGGCCTGGCGATAGGGCAGGTACATTTCGGCTTGCGGATCGGTGCCGAGGCCGGGCAGGACGTCTCCAACAACGCCGACGATTTCCATGGTGGGCACATCTTGTTCGGCGGTTGCTCCAAGCTGCATGCGCCTGCCGATGGGATTTTCGTTGGGAAAGAAAGTGGAGACCATGGTTTTGTTGATGACCACGACGGCGGGGGAATGTTCGTTATCGGCCTGGGTGAAGAGGCGACCTTGGAGGAGAGGGACGCCGAGCGTTTCGAGATAGTTGGGCGTGATGGTGCGATAGCCGGCGGCGATGAACTCCTTGGGAGATTTGGGCGGGTGACCAGTGATATTGAAATGAATGATGCTGCCGCCGCCGCTTACGGGGAGAAACGATGCGGCCGCAGCCGAGCGAACGCCGGGGAGCGTTTTGGCGCGGTCGACGAGGCGATCGAAGAATTGATAGCGATCCTCGGGCTTGGCGTAGGCAGTGAGCGAAAGAGGAATATCGGCGACGAGGAGATGATCGGGTTGAAAACCAGGAGGAACTTCCTGGAGTCGTGAGAAGCTGCGGAGAAGGAGGCCGGAGCCGACCAGGAGAAGCAGGGCGAGGGCGATTTCCGCGGCCACGAGAGCGCCGCGAAGGCGATGCTGGCCGGGGCCGGAGGTGGAGCCGCGAGAGCCTTCGTTGAGGGCTTCGCGCAGATCGAGCTTGGCGGTGCGGAGAGCAGGTACGATGCCGAAAAGCAGACCGGTCAGAACGGCGACTCCAGCGGTGAAAGCGAGCACGCCCGGATCGAGGCCGATGGGAGCGCCCTGCGGAACGCTGCCGGAAGCAATCTTGAGGAGCGGAGCGAGCGAAGCCCAGGCGATGAATATGCCAAAGAGGCCGCCCGCGAGCGAGAGCATAACGCTTTCGGTTAAGAGTTGACGAATGACGCGCGAGCGGCCCGCGCCCATGGCTGTGCGAATCGCGACTTCCCTGCCACGAGAGGCGGCGCGGGCGAGCAAGAGATTGGCGACGTTCACGCAGGCGATGAGGAGAACGAAACTGACGGCGCCGAGGAGAAGGAGGAGTGCGGGGCGGGAGTTTTGCACGATCTGGTCCTGAAGGCCGACGACGTGAGCAGTTGTACCGGTGTTGTAAAGCGGATATTGCTGCTCGAGGCGTTTTGTGACTCCGACCATTTCGGTATCTGCTTGCTCGCGGGTGACACCGGGTTTGAGACGACCGAGAGCGAGAATGCCGGGATGCCAGTTGCGATCCTGCGGGAGGGTGGCGGCCCACGGAGCAAAGGGGACCAAAACGTCGGCGGATTGGAAGACCTGGAAGCCGGCGGGGAGTACGCCGACGACGGTATAGGGGCGCGTGTCGAGATTGATGGGCTTGCCGAGAATTTCGTTGGAGCCTCCGAAACGGCGCTGCCAAAGGCCGTAGCTGAGAAGGACTACGGGTGTGCCGCCAGCGCGATCTTCTTCGGGAAGGAAGGTGCGGCCGGCTTGAGGGTTGATACCGAGCATGGAGAAAAGGCCGGCGGTGGCCATCTGAACGTTGAGGCGCTCGGGTTCGCCGGCACCGGTGAGCGTTATGGCGCCGGAACGGACGGCTTGCATGCGTTCGAACGAAGAGGATTGATCGCGCCAGTCGCAGAAATTTTCGTAGGAAGTGCTGATGACGGGGAAGGGGCTTTTTTCTGCGATGATGACGAGGCGTGAAGGATCGCGGAAGGGGAGCGGACGGAGAAGGACACCGTTGACGACGCTGAAGATGGCGGTGTTAGCGCCGATGCCGAGAGCAAGAGTGAGGATGGCGATGGCAGTGAAGCCAGGGCTCTTCACGAGGAGACGGAAAGCGTAGCGAACGTCTTGCATCAGTCGGAACATCGGCTCTCCCGAGTTAGTGTCGAGGCGTGAATCTACCTCATCCTTCAGACGGATGCTATCGGCAATCGTTATCCGTTGGACGTGAGAGGAGTTGAAGGGAGGGGTGCAAGCCCAAGGAGGGGCCTTCGAGACTCCCTTCGTACCTCAGGGCAAGCAGGGTAAACAAGCCCCGCCCCTACAAGGGGATATTTGCGCGTCAACCGCGAGGCTGGCGCAGCTGAGTCAGTTGGCGGCTGTGGCTTTTGGCCGGTTCAGATACTTTTCGTACAGGCGGAGATGTTTGTTGTCGAGGGAGGTGCGCTGTCCCTTGATGAAAAGGTATTTTACGTCGGTCGTTAATTCGAGCGGATCGCCGTTGGTGACGATAATGTTGGCGACCTTGCCGGTCTCGAGAGTGCCGACCTGATCCGCCACGCCAAAAATTTGTGCGGGGTAGACGGTGACGGCTTTGAGGGCTTCGTCGTAGGGGAGGCCGTAGGCGACGGCGTTGGCGGCTTGCTGGCCGAGGCGCCGCGCGAAGGAATTGTCAAAGCTGCCGAAGGCGAACTTGACGCCCGCGGCCGCGAGTTCTGCGGGTTGCGAGAGAAGGCGATCGTATGGATCGTCTTCTTCGTTGGGCAGACTCAGCATGGGGCGCAGGATGACGGGAATCCCCTTGGAGCGGAGGAGGTCTTTTACTTTGTAAGCTTCTTCGCCGCCAGCGAGAATCATTTTTAGTTTTTGCTTGTCGCAATATTCGACGGCGTTGCGGATGTCGCGGGCGCGATCGGCAAAGACAAGGACGGGCAACTGGCCGCGGACGACGGGGGCGAGCGCTTCGAGCTTGAGGTCGCGCTGATAATCCGAGGGGCCGCCATGGCCCATAGCCTGGGCGTAGTGGCGCGCGCGATCGAGGTAATCGGTCAGCTCGTTGACCTGCTTCTCGTATTCCTGCTTGGCTTCTGTGAAAGGTTTTTCTTTTCGCGAGAAGGTGGCGAAATCGAAGGTCCGGGTTTGAATTTCGGGCCAAGAGATAACCATCGCGACGCTCTTCTTGATGAGCATTTCGTTGATGGTCCAGCCAGCGAGGTGAATGGCAGAGGCTTGGCCGCCGATGACGCCGCGCGAGCCACCGGAATCAAAACCGCCGCTGTCGGGTACGGTGAGAACTTCTGTGATTCCCGAGGCGCGCGTGACGGGAATGTGTTCGCTGGAGGGCGAGACCGCCGTGGCCGCTACAACGTCCGGGTTATAAACGCCCGTTTCGGTGGAATCGACGGTGGCGTTTACAGCGGAAATTTCGCTGAGGCCCATCTGCGTGATGGGATCGAAGAGGCCGGGGTAGATTTGGAGGCCCTTCGCATCGATGACTTGCGCGCCAGCGGGGACTTCCACGCTTGCGCCGACGGCGGCGATCTTGCCGTCTTTGATGATGAGTGTGCCATCTTCTATAGGCGCGCCCGCCAGTGTGAAGATTTTTGCGTGCGTCAGGGCGTAGGTGGTGGGCGTTTGCGCTTGTGCCGAAGCACTGAAAAACACGAGGCAGAACGGCGCCAAGGTGGCCGCAAGTCGCAGATTCAGTTTGATGCTCTTCACAGAGCACCTCCGGAAACGGAGCCGGCTTGCGGGGGTTTGGGCTTGTCTTCAGGCTTAGCGTCAGGCTTGCCCTCACCGCGTTTTTTGTCGCCAGGTTTGCCTTCACCCTTTTTCTCTTCGGCCTTCTTTTCCTTTTCCATCAGCGATTTCTTTTCCTTTTCGCGGGCATCGCGATCGGCGATATCGCGCTTGCGGTCGAAGTAAATGCGGCCGTCAATCAGGGTCTGCTGGACAACAGCATAGGCGCTGAGCGGATCGTGATTGTAGATGACGAGGTCGGCGTCCTTGCCGACGTCAATCGAGCCAACGCGTTTGTCGATGCCGAGCTGGATGGCAGGATTCAGAGTGACGAGCTTGAGGGCTTCGTCGTGTGAGAGGCCGCCGTACTTCATGGTCTTCGCGGCTTCCTGATTGAGGTGCGTGGCTTCTTCTGCGTCGTCGGAATTGATGGAGACGAGCACGCCGCGGCGAGTCATGATGGCCGCGTTGTAAGGAATGGCGTCATAGGCTTCGACCTTGTAAGCCCACCAATCGGAGAACGTGGAAGCACCTGTTCCGGCAGCGGCGATTTCGTCGGCGACTTTGTAGCCTTCCAAAACGTGCTGGAGAGTGCGCACCTTGAAGCCGAATTCTTTAGCGACGCGAAGCAACATGAGGATTTCGTCTTCGCGGTAGCAATGCGCGTGAACGTAGCGCTTGCCTTCGAGGACTTCGACGAGCGGATCGAGGCGGAGATCGCGGCGCGGTGGCATGGCGTTTTTGTCACCGGCGGCTACGCGCTTGTCGAAGTCGTCCCAAGTCTTCTTGTAGTCGCGCGCTTCGGCAAACGCGCTGCGAATCGTTTCTTCCACGCCCATACGCGTGGCAGGATAACGCGGCGTTGCGCCCGGAATGCTGAAATTGGAGCGCTTGGGATTTTCGCCGAGGGCAAACTTGATGCCCGGGACCGCGCCTTCGAACGGAAGCCTGGAAGCGGGCAAGCCCCAACGGAGCTTGATGACAACGGTCTGTCCACCAATCGAGTTGGCCGAGCCGTGCAACACGTTAGCGACGGTGACACCACCGGCGAGGTCGCGGTAGATGTCGATGTCATCGGGATTCAGGACGTCTTCAATATTGACTATGGAAGAGACCGAGACGCTGCCTTCGTTCACGCTTCCGTCGACGGCGATGTGAGAATGGCAATCGATGATACCGGGGATGACGAATTGGCCGGCGGCGTCCACAACCTGCGCATCTTTCGGCGCCTTGATGGAGGCGCCCACTTCGGCGATTTTGCCATCCTTAATAAGGATGGAGCCATGCTCGATGGTGCCGTGAGAAACGGTAAGGATCGTGGCGTTTTGAATGAGAATGACCGGCGCCGATCAGGCGGATTGGCGGCGCGCGCGAAGAGAGGAAGCGCGAAGAAGCACGCTGTCAAAACAATGGCGACATGCAAGCTCTTCTTATTCAGCATGGACGATATTTTCACAGTGCACCCCCGGCGACAGATAGATCTTTGTTTGTTCGATGCTGAGCCGTCGAATCGGCGGCTTGAGCCGTTGGCTTTGTGCCCGTGAACTCAATCGAGTAGCCCAACACGTCAATGTTGCCTTTTACCGTGGTGCCGTCAAAGGTGCCGCTGAAGATGACGTCGGTGGGATTCCCCTCGATGGGAATGTTAATGGTGAAGCTGAATTTGTCCGCGCTCAGATAGCCACTGATGATGCTGGCCGTGCCGCGCTTACTGGTGGTCGATCCAGAAAGCGTGCCATCGCTGGCCATATCGAGATCCACGGTGGATTCTTCGGGGCCCTCGGGCGTCGTGTAAGTGAGCTTCCATTTCCCGGTGATATTTCCTTTCGGGGCATCCTTAGGCTTTTCCGGCTCGTGGGCCTCAAATCGCTTGCCGTCCACAAAAACCATTTTAATTTTTGTCTTCTCGTCGAAGAGGTCGCCATCGGTGACCAGAAGATTCGCGATCTTGCCGTTTTCGATGGAGCCGAGACGATCGGAGACTCCATAGATTTCCGCGGGCGACAAAGTGAGCGCGCGCAAGGCGGCATCCGGGGCCAACCCGGCATCAATCGACTTTTTCACCGCTTTGATAATGTCCTTGGGAGCCGTTATCCCGCCATCATAAAACGCGAAGGGGACGCCGGCCTTGGCCAGGGCTGCCGGTGAGGAGGGAGCTTTGTCGCGGAAACGCAACGTGCGGAGCGAGGGCTTGTCGTCCGGGTCCGTATCTTTCTCGCCCTCGGGCCATTTCAGATTGACGAGAACGGAAACGGGCGGTTTTTTTGCGGCGATTTCCTCGGCCACTTCGTAGGCCATTTGCGCGCCGTAGATGGCGCCGTCCACATGGTCCACATCGTTCAGTTTCCAGACGTCCACAAGCTGCAGAGCACGCCGCAACTGCACGGAATTATTTGCGGGAATCAACACCAGCGGGTGGTACTCAAGCGCCTCACTGAGCACCGCTTCCGTGTGGTCGTACCGGGGCCGGGGCACGCCGCGGGGATTTTTTTCATACATGGCTTGGGCGTCGGCGCTCCAGTAGGTGTCGAGCCAAACCTGATGGATGTAGGCGAGAACCCCCATCAAAGAGCCGGGAAAGTTTCCAAATCCGCCGCCAGGTTGCAAGGAAACGGGAATGGCGACCGGCGTCTTTACGACGAGTTCGCTGGCGCGGTCGCCAGCCAGATCCAGCACGGCGGCCTGCCCGGGAAACATTCCGCCTTTAGGGGCGGAGACGACTGTGGTGAACCCGCCGTTACGCCAAGTTTCGATGCGCTTGTCGCTCAAGCTGACCTCGTCGGCGGCACTACGCCACGGCGTGGTAGCCGGACGATCTTCAGGGCCACGCGAGATTTCGCCAGTCGGAGCGGCTCGCCGCCCACCCCCTTCGCCAGGGCCTCCGGGAGCGGGTGCCGCGGATGGCAGTCCCACATCGGTAAAAGCGTCAAAAAGCCCGGGATAAACGGTAAGCCCCTTACCCTCGATGATCCAGGCATCCGGAGGGATGGCAACGTCCTTGCCGATGGCTGTGATGACACCGTGGGCCATCACGATGGTGGCGTTTTCCACGGGCGGCCCGGACACGGGGACAATTTTGGCGCCACGAATGGCGAAATACTGCGGCTCGCCCCCCTGTGCGCGCATTTGAGGCGCGGAAACGAGAAGAGCGAGGAGAGTGAAAGCAAACGTAAGTGCCGAGAGGCACCGCCGCGCGAGGACAGAACGCATGCAAGCTCCTTTTTGGGAATGAGTCAGAACCACGTTCCCCAGACCGTCTGTTGACTAGACGCATGAGGCTAGACAGAAGTTGCAGAAGAGTCAAGGAGAGGGGGGATGTGGGATAGGGGAGCGTTCCAATGCAAATCAAGGATTTCGCAAAATGCATGAAACAAAATCAGGCCGCATTCGTCTCTTCTATTGTCTTCCCATAGGACCTGTGGCATCTTCGGTATGGGTTCCCCATAGGAAGCGCAAGGAGCCCGAGGAGAACAATGGGCGACAAAGCAACCGACAAGAAGGATGTTTGGCAAGGCACGTTGGCGCTGATGGTGCTCAAGACGCTGCAAGCGATGGGTCCGCTGCACGGCTACGGTATCGCGCGGCGCATAGAACAGACCAGCGGCGACCTGCTGGCGGTAAATTACGGCACTTTGTACCCCGCGCTGCTGAAGCTCGAGCAGGAAGGCTATATCAACTCGGAGTGGGGCGTGTCGGACAACAATCGCAAGGCGAAATATTACAAGCTAACGCGCGCAGGCCGGAAGCAATTAGGTAAGGAAGAGCGCGAGTGGGAACAGACGACGGCAATTCTGGCGCGCTTTCTGGCGCCGGGGGAAGAGCGTTCCTGATCGGTATTACGGAGAATCTCAATGAGACGTCTGCGGGCGTGGATGATCAGGCTAGGCAGATTGTTCAACAAGGAGTTGCGCGAGCGCGAACTTTCGGACGAGATGGAGAGCCATCTCCAACTGCACCTCGAAGAGAACGTGCGCGCGGGCATGTCTCCGGCACAGGCCCGACGGGAGGCTATCATGAAACTCGGCGGCCGCGAGCAAGTCAAAGAGATGGTTCGGGAGCGCCGAGGATTTCTTCTGCTCGACATTCTTTGGCAGGACGTTCGCTTTGGAGTCCGTATTCTCCGCAAGAATCCTGGCTTTACTGGCGTTGCGGTACTGACGCTTGCCCTCGGCATCGGCGTGAATACGACTGTATTCACCGCGTTCGATGCCCTGGTGCTGCGGCCGAGGCCTGTAAAAGAACCGAACCAGTTGGTGGCGGTTTTTCGGACCACACATGGCGACAATCGCGGGAGATTTTCCTACCCGGACTATGTCTACTACCGCGATCACAACAAATCATTTTCTGATTTCTCGCTGTTCGCCTTCGGGATGGGACTTACCTCTTCGGATTTGTCGGCAGGCGGACCTGAGGCCATTCCGCGCATCGCGGGCGCTGCTGGTTTCGAGATGCCGCAGTTGTTACAAGGCAGCGCGCCGGCGATGGTCTGCTACTTCGTCTCGGGCAACTATTTCCAGATGCTCGGCGCGGTACCAATGAGAGGGCGGTTGCTTTCGCCCGAGGACGACCAGCCGAACGCGCCTCCGGTGGTGGTGCTGAGCGGAAATTTCTGGCAGCGGCAATTTCGTTCTGATCCGAAGATGGTCGGTTCGATCCTGCATCTGAACGGCACTTCCTTCACCGTGGTTGGCGTAACTCCAGTTGATTACACCGGAACACTCCCGAATGTGCCGCCGCTTTGGGCGACCGTGGCCGCGAAGGTTTCTCTCGGCGGGCTTAAGCCGCATGATCTCGAGAGTCGTCTGGTTGTCGCTGGTTCTCCGGAAGGGCGTTTAAGACCGGGCGTGACGCTGGGCGACGCGCAAGCTGAACTCAACGTTCTCGCCGCGCAGTTGCAAAACTCGTATCCGCTGGAGAATCACGACGCAGGCGTGGCGATCGTCTCAGAAGCCAACAAATTAGCCCTGTTGGAACCTATGGAGTGGGCCCTCATTACCGCAGCGATGTCGGCAGTGGCGTTGCTCTTACTCATCGCGTGCGCAAATGTCGCGAGCTTATTGTTGGCACGGGCGGCAGCGCGGAGCAAAGAGATTGCGCTGCGGTTGGCCATCGGAGCGGGACGCGCGCGGCTGCTGCGCCAACTGGTAACGGAAAGTCTGCTGATTGCGTTGCTCGCGGGTGCTATTGCTCTGCCGATGGCTGGATGGCTGCTTCGTCTGCTGATTTTAGAAATTTCTTCCGCGCTCCCCAGCGCATGGGGTGCGATTGCGTTGCAAGTCAGCCCGGACATTCCGATCTTTCTCTTTACGTTGCTGATCTCCTGCGTGGCGGGAGTTGCTTTCGGCCTCGCACCGGCGCTACAGGCCACGAAAGCGGACGTGAACGCAGCACTGAAGGAAGATTCAGTTTTTGGGCAGCGCGTGCGGCGTGGGCCGCTGCGAGGAATTCTGATGGGCGGACAGGTCGCGGCTTGCGTAGTTCTGCTGGTCTCCTCCGCATTGTTGCTGCGAGGGTCCGAACGCGCCCTGAAGATAGACCTGGGTTACGCGTCGGAGCACGTCTTGAACCTCGAGATGTTCAACGCGACCGACTTGCACTATTCGCAGGCGCGTCTCCTGCAACTTAATCGCGAATTGCAGCGAGGAATTGCCAATGTGCCGGGGGTGTTGATGCTGGCGCAGGCATCGCGCGCTCCGATTGCCGGCATCCGGATGGTTGCGGTATCGCCGACAGAGCGACGTCATGCGAGTGCCGAGGGAGAGGGATCGGAAGCATTTGGTGCGGGGTACAGTTTTGTGACGCCGAACTACTTCGAGACGCTGAGTATTCCCGTTGTGCGCGGGCGCGTCTTTACGGCAGTGGAAGCGGAAGAGCAAGCACTGGTTGTGGTCATCAGCGAAGCTACTGCGCAGCGTCTCTGGCCCGGCGAAGACGCTCTTGGGAAGCGCCTCACTATCGGAAGTGAAAGGAGAAGCATGTCCTTCCCAGGCGAAGCGGATCCGTTTGTAGCTAGCGCCGAAGTGATTGGAATCGCCGGCGACGTGCACAGCTTAGACTTGCGCAAAATTGATGAGTCCTACGTTTACATGCCGCTCGCGCCAAGCCGCCAATGGACGAGCACACTGCTCTTGCGCACGGCTGGTGCGCCGAAAGCGCTGCTCCCGACCCTGGGCCACGTATTTCACGATATAGATGCCAACGTTCCTGTGCTGGCTGCGCCACTTCGCGTCATGGTTTCGATGGACCCATTCTTCGTGGTCTCACGTGTGGGCGGTTTGCTGGCCAGCATGGTGGGAGTGATGGGTCTATTGCTGGCATGTATGGGCGTGTACGGGATGGTGAATTATAGCGTGACGCAGCGAACGCGGGAGATTGGCGTGCGTATGGCGCTAGGGGCCGACAGCGGGCAGGTTTTACGGCTCGTAGTGCGAGGCGAATTTGCGCCGATCCTCTGGGGAATGCTGGCCGGGCTGATGGTTTCGGCGGGTGCGTCACGTCTGATGGCGGCGACGCTTTTCGGGTTGAGTCCGTGGGACGCAGTCTCTTATTCCGGCGTGTCCGTATTGCTGGCGGGAGTCGCGTTGGTGGCGATTGTGCTTCCAGCACGGCGGGCGACGCGCGTCGACCCGATGGTTGCGCTTCGGTACGAATAGATTTTGGAAGTACTTGAGAAGCGGTAGAAGAACAGGAGTAGTCATGCGGCGTCTGCGGGCGTGGATGATCAGGCTAGGCGGATTGTTCAACAAGGAGTTGCGCGAGCGCGAACTTTCGGACGAGATGGAGAGCCATCTCCAACTGCACATCGAAGAAAACCTGCGCGCAGGCATGTCTCCGGCACTAGCCCGGCGGGAGGCCATCATGAAACTCGGAGGCGTGGAACAAACCAAGGAAAATTATCGCGAGCGCCGTGGATTGCCGGTGCTGGAGGTCTTTATTCAGGACTTGCGCTTTGGGGCGCGGATGCTGCGGAAAAACCCGGGTTTTACGATCGTTGCCGTCCTAACGCTTGCGCTAGGAATCGCGGCGAATGCCACGATATTCAGTTTTGTCAGCGCGGTGCTCTACAAGCGCCCTCCCGTTTACGATCCCGACCGCGTGATGGTCGTCTACAGCACTTCGGCCGCCCATGGCTGGGGCACAAGCCTGAATCCGGTCTCCGCACCGAACTATTTCACTTGGAAACGCGAGAATCGAGTTTTCTCGGACGTCGCGGCATTAGAGCCATACACCAACGTCAACCTTACCGGAAAAGACGAGCCGGAACGTGTCACTGCAAACCGGGTGACAGCGGAATATTTCTCTGTGATCGGCGTCGCTCCCGCGCTCGGGCGCACTTTCGCGAATGGTGACGATCAACCGGGACACGACCACGTCGTTTTGCTGGACTATCGCTATTGGGAACAGAAGTTTGGAGCCGATCCGAATGCAGTGGGGAAAAGTGTTCGGCTCAACGGAGAAGAACACACCGTTATAGGCGTGCTGCCACAGCAGTTCCAGATTTTGTCGTTCCGGTCGCAGGTGTGGTTGCCTCTCGTTCTTGACGAATCTCAGCAGGGTGCAGCAGCAAGACAAACTCGAACGTTGTACCTGTTCGCGCGGAGCAAGCCCAATGTAAAGGTTGAGCAAGCACAAGCCAATGTAAAAACCCTTGGCGCTCTAGCTGTCCAACTGTTTCCGGACACGGAGACGGGCTGGGACGCGCGCTGCTTGACACTGCAGGAATACATCATCCACGACTTCAACGCGAACGCCGCTTTCGTAATTCTTCTGTCGGCGGTCGGATTCGTGCTCTTGATAGCGTGCGCGAACATTGCTGGTCTGCTGCTGGCTCGGGCCACCAGCCGCGGCAAAGAAATGGCGGTGCGCATTGCGATAGGCGCAGGAAGATTGCGCGTGGTACGCCAGTTGATGACCGAAGCATTGCTCATAGCCCTGCTGGGGACTATCGCGGGACTAGGCCTCGCGGTGGGCGGCACCCAACTCTTGCATAAAGTGTTGTCGTTCAACGAAGCCATCAAAATGCTGGACATGCAAATCGACTGGCGCGTTCTGGCTTTCACTTCCGCGATCGCCGTGGTTTCGGCGCTTCTCTTCGGGCTCGCACCTGCTCTGCGCGCCTGGGCCGTGGACGTGTTTCCCACTTTGAAGAACGACAGCACCACCGTTTCGGCTGGGAAAAAGAAGAGCCGAGGGCGCAGCGTGCTGGTGGCCGCCGAGGTGGCCATGGCGGTGATTTTGCTGACCGGCGCGGGGATTCTCATCAAAGGATTTATCGAGGGACTTCAACGCAGCCTGGGCTTCGAGCCTCAGCACCTGCTCACAGCGCAGATCACGCTGCCTGCATCGCGCTACAAAGAACCGGCTAAACAAATCGAATTTTACCGGGAGCTCGCTACGCGACTCGAGGCAACGCCCAGCGCCACTTCAGCCGCAATTACTTCGAACTTGCCCGCCACCGGCGCCGGCTTCGTGGGCTTTCTGCAGAAAGGTCAGGAGGCGCTTTCGCCTTCCGAGCGCTCGCGCGCCCGCTACTACGTCGTAAGTCCCACCTACTTCGAGACCATTCAGGCCGCGGTGATTGCGGGGCGCGTTTTCATGGAAAGCGACGGAGCCAACTCGCAACCCGTCGCGGTGGTAAGCGAAAAATTTGTGGAGCGCTTCTTCCCTAAGGGCGATGCGATTGGAAAACAGATTCGCATCGACTCCGGCGATGCCGCTTCGAACCAATGGCGGCAGATCATCGGAATCGTTCGCGACGTGAAAAGCTGGCCGCTCAATTTCGATAACGATCCGGAAATCTACGAACCGTTCCGGCAACATCCGGGTGCGGAAATGTCGATCGTCGTGCGCGCGGCTGGCGAGGCAAGCTCGCTCGCGCCAGGGTTGCGCGAGGCGGTCTGGTCGCTCGACAAAGATCTGCCCATCGGGAGCTTGATCAGCATGCAACAGCTCCTGGCGAACGAGGCGGCGCCGGACTTCATCTTCAGCAAGATAATGACAGTTTTTGCCGCGCTAGCGCTGGTTCTGGCAGGAATTGGAATCTACGGCCTAGTCGCTTTCACCGTGGGGCAACGAAGCCAGGAAATCGGTATTCGTGTGGCTCTGGGCGCGGAAAAGAAAAACATCCTGCGCATGGTGCTTAGAGATGGATTGAGGCTCGCAGCGATCGGGGGAGCCATCGGCATGGTCGGGGCATTTCCTCTGCCGCGCTTGTTCGAAGCGGCCTTTTATGATTTCCACGTGCTGGGAGGCTGGCTCTTCGTGATTGTGCCGGCTCTGATCGGGGCTGTCGCGTTGCTGGCTTGCTACATCCCCGCGCGGAGGGCCGCACGCATCGATCCCATGATGGCTCTGCGATACGAGTAGCAACGGATACAACCGGGAGAAGGCGGAGACTCTTGAGGGTTGGTACCAATTTAAGAGAAAAGGCGCGGTGATGAGAAGGCTGCGTGCATTGCTTTTGAGATTCGGCGGACTCTTCCGCAGTGAGCACAGCGACCGTGAGCTCGCCGACGAAATGGAAAGTCATCTCCAACTGCACATCGACGACAACATGCGTGCAGGAATGTCGCTGGAACGAGCCCGGAGAGAGGCCATCATGAAACTCGGCGGACTGGAACAAACGAAAGAAGGCTACCGCGAGAGGCGCGGACTGCCCTTCCTCGAGACCCTCGTCCAGGACTTGCAGTACGGCCTGCGTATGCTCTGGAAAAATACCGGATTTACGGCCACGGCCGTCCTCACGCTCGCACTCGGCATCGGGGCCAACACCGCCATCTTCAGCATCGTTAATGCAGTGATTCTACGGCCGCTGCCTTACAAGGACTCCTCGCGCCTGGTCACTTTCGATCTGAAAACCGCTATGTTTCCAGCCTTCACGCTTCGCCCGTCCTGGCCTGCATTTCAGGCCATCCGCTCGGAAACGACAACCGTCGAACAGGCGGTGGCGTGTTGGGAGACCGAGCGCACGCTGACAGGCACAAACCAGCCCGCGGTGCTGCACGTCACCGGCGTCTCGAACGATTTTTTTGAAGAGTTGGGAACTCGCCCGGCGATCGGCCGGTTGCTCACCGACGAGGATCAGAAGCCCTCTCAGGATCACGTCGCCGTCCTCAGCGCCGCCCTGTGGCGCGCTCGCTTCGCCAGCTCCTCGTCCGCGATCGGCCAAAAGCTGATTCTGGACAACCAGGTCTATACCGTCGTCGGTGTGGCCGCCGAAGGATTTGCCTATCCGGAGAACGCGGAAGTTTGGGTGCCGATTTCGCTGAGCTCCGACATCGCGCAAAATCCCGCATTTTTCACTTTCGACGTGGTGGGAAAATTGCGCAAGGGCGCTCGACTCGATTCGTTGCAAGCCGAACTCGCCATCATCGCGGAGCGGCTCGGGAAAGAACTCGAGAAGGAAAGGCCCAGTCTGAAAGGGAGCTACAAACTTTCCGCCGAATCGCTACTGGACAACCGCGTGCAGGATGCGCGCAAGGGTTATCTGGTTCTGTGGGCGGCCGCCACACTCGTACTTTTGATCGCTTGCGCCAATTTGACGAGTCTCTTGCTGGCGCGCGGCTTGGCCAGACACCGCGAGATGGCCATGCGCGCCGCTCTGGGTGCGTCGCCGCGAAGACTGCGGCGACAAGTTCTGGTGGAGAGTTGCGCGCTGGCCTTGCTGGGAGGCCTGGCCGGAATCAGCGTTGCGGCGGTCGGCATACAAATCTTTCGTGCTGTCGCGCCTCCGGACACGGCTCGTCTGAGCGAAATTTCCTTGGACTGGACGATGCTCTGGTTCGCGCTCGGCATCTCTTTGCTCTCGGGTTTGATCGCTGGCTTATCGCCAGCCCGGCGAGCGGCGCACCTTTCTCCCAATGAACTTTTCAAACAATCGACCGGCGCAAGCGCTGCGAGTCCTTCGAAATTCGGTAACGCGCTGGTGGTCATCGAGGTCGCTCTGGCCGTAATTTTACTGACTGGCTCCACGCTCATGGTGCAAACGCTCGCTCATCTCCTCTACCAGAATCCAGGTTTCCGCACCGACCATCTGTTGACCTTTGATTTGCCGCAGCCTCCAAATTGGGATGCAAAAAACGCCGACGCGCGCGCCACAAATCAAATTGCCCGCATGAAACAAATCATGGCCGACGTGCGGCGTTTGCCAGGCGTTCAGGACGTGACGGCTTCCGATCATGGCGTGCTCAACGACTTGAGGTTCTCGAATGCCGGCATCAAGCTCGAAGGAGCGTCCGCAGAGAATCGCGACGCATCGGAAGGGATTGTCTCTCGCTATCTCTCGCCAGGCTATTTCCAGATGCTCGGAGTTTCTCTGGTTCGCGGCCGCGAATTTGAAGAACGCGATTCGCGCACATCCAGCAAAGTCGCGCTTGTGAACGAAGCCATGGCCCAAAAATATTGGGGCACGCTCGACGTTGTCGGGAAGCGAATCAGCGTTTCTACCGATGCGAAAGGAAATCCCGAGTGGAACGAAATCGTCGGCGTGGCCGCCAACGTGCGCGATCTCAACATTCAGGAGGAAGCGCAACCGGAGTTCTTTCTCGCACTTTTCCAGTGGGGCGTCGATTCGCATCACCTCATGGTTCGAACGCACAACAAACCCGACGTCCTTATAGAAACGATTTCTCGACAAATCTGGGCGAGCTATCCCGACCAGCCTTTAACGCACGTCATGACGCTCACCAGAACGATCGCAGAGACGGTCGGCGACACGCGGATGCATACGGCCCTGCTCGCCGTTTTTGCATTCTTAGGTTTGTCGGTGGCGCTTTTGGGAGTTTACGGCGTAGTTTCCTACTCCGTTGCCCGCCGCACCCAAGAGATTGGCATACGCATGGCGTTAGGCGCAGCGCGCGGCGATGTTTTGCGCATGATTCTGCGGCAAGGTCTCACGCTGGTTTCCTTGGGCGCCGCGATTGGAACGGCTGGCGCCCTCGGAGCTACAAGCGTGCTCGCCAGCGAATTGTACGGTGTCACCCCCACGGATCCCCGGAGCTTTCTGGCCGTCATCATTTTGATGTTGAGCATCGGCTGCCTAGCCTGCTGGTTTCCTGCGCGCCGCGCCATGCAGGTTGATCCGCTGGTCGCGCTTCGTTATGAATGAACTTTGTTGCGGAGCTCCATCAACCCCGAAAACAAAACTTGACAAGCAAATCCATCTACACTATTTTGCTCTAGGCATTGAAGAACACAGCCTTCGCTTTTTTCCGGGAGCTCCGTTGAAAAAATCCGAACAGCGCGATCTCTTCCCCGGCGCCCTCGAAATGATGATTCTCCGCACCCTGAAGCGGCAGCCACTCCATGGCTACGCCCTCGTCCAGCACATCAAGCGATCTTCCAACGATCTTCTCCAAATCGAAGAAGGCTCTCTCTACCCCGCTCTCCAGCGCCTCCTCAAGGAGGAACTCGTCAAAGCCGAGTGGAGCATTTCCGCGACCAATCGCCGCGTGCGCATCTACAAACTCACGGCGGCCGGCGCAAAGCATCTGGAGCGTGAAGTCTCGCGTTTCGAAAAAATGCTCGAAGGAATTACTCGCGTTCTAGCACCGAGTGAATTATGAACTGGCTAAAACAACTCTTTTCGCGTCGGCGCCTCTACGACGATCTGTCAGACGAAATGCAGCAGCATATCGATGAAAAGATTGAAGAACTCGTCGCCACAGGCATGACCAAAAAAGAAGCCACTGCCGCTGCACGCCGCCAATTTGGCAACCTGACCATGATCGAAGAAGACAGCCGCACCGTCTGGCGCTGGCTCTCCATCGAGAACTTTCTCGCGGATGTGCGCTACGGCTTGCGGATGTTACGCCACAATCCCGTTTTCACCACAGTCGGCTTGTTGACGATCGCCATTGGAATCGGGGCCAACGCCGCCGTCTTCACCGTCGTGAACAGCGTGCTGCTGAAACCGCTGCATTATCCGAACGCGGAAGAACTCGTGTCGCTGCACCAGGTCGCTCCGGGCGCAGCAGGACTGGCCGATTTCGAAAATGGACTGCTTCTTTCGCCTTCGATGTATTTCACGTATGCGGAAAACAACCAGACGTTTCAGTCGTTAGGGGTGTGGGACACGGGAACGGCGAGCGTTACGGGACTGGCCGAACCGGAACAAGTGCGCGTGGTGGACGTGAGCGACGGCGTGTTGCAGGCGTTGGATGTCGCGCCGGAAGTTGGTAGATGGTTCTCCGCAGCGGATCAAGTGCCGAACGGGCCGGCACGGGTGATGCTGAGTTATGGGTATTGGCAAAGCCGGTTTGGCGGGGACCGCTCGGCGATTGGGCGAACTATTCAGATCGATTCGCGCCCGCTGGAGATTATTGGCGTGATGCCGCAAGGGTTTCGCTTTGTCGATACGGACTTCGATTTAATCAGGCCGTTTCAATTCGATCGCGGGAAATTGATTTTGGCAGGATTCGGGTTTCACGGCATTGCGCGATTGAAGCCGGGAGTAACCATTGCTCAAGCCAACGCGGACTTGACGCGGACGCTGCCAATCTGGATGGATTCGTTTTCGAACGGGCCGGGATCGAATCCGCATATTTACGAGACGTGGAAAATTACGCCGATGATCCGGCCGTTGAAGCAGGAAGTCGTGGGAAATGTGAGCGAGGCGCTATGGGTGGTGATGGGAACGATCGGGCTGGTCATGCTGATCGCCTGCGCCAACGTGACGAATCTCCTGCTCGTAAGGGTCGAGTCCCGGCAACAGGAACTGGCCGTGCGCGCGGCGCTTGGCGCCGGCCGGCAGCGCATCATAAGTGGATTATTGGTGGAAAGCGTGATGTTGGGGATGCTCGGCGGAATCGTTGGTCTCGGACTGGCGTACGCGGGCGTGCGTTTCCTTGCGGCGATTGGGCCGGCGAACTTGCCGCGCTTGACCGAAATTTCTACGGATGCCAGGACGATGGCATTTGCATTTTCGATCTCCGTACTATCTGGTCTGCTGTTTGGATTGGTTCCCGCGCTTAAGTATGCCGGGCCGCGGGCCTCTTTGGAACTGCGGAGCGGGGGACGGACGATCAGCGTGAGTCGCGAGCGGCACCGCGCGCGGAATTTGCTCGTGGTTGGACAAGTGGCTATGGCGCTCGTTTTGCTTGTAAGCGCCGGGCTGATGATTCGCACGTTCCAAGCGCTGCGTGCAGTTGATCCTGGTTTTACGGATGCGCGGCATCTGCAGGTGATGAGGATTTCTATTCCGGGCTTGCTGATCCCTGAAGCGGAGCGCGTGACCAGAACGGAGGGCCAAATCCTGGACAAGCTATCCGCGATTCCAGGGGTAAAGTCCGCGGGGTTCGCTAGCGAGATGCCGATGGAGGGTTTCGATTCCGGTTGGGACACAATTTTTATTGAAGGCAAAATCTATCCCAAAGGCGTGATTCCGCCCTTGCATTTTTACAAGCACGTTTCGCCTGGTTTCTTTGCCGCGGCCGGTACCCGGCTCATCGCCGGGCGCGAACTGACTTGGGACGACGTGTACGGACTCAGGCCCGTGGTGATGGTCTCTGAGAATTTGGCGCAAGAAGAGTGGGGCACGCCGGCGAACGCGATTGGCAAACGACTGACGGAGGATCCCGGCCTGCCGTGGCGCGAGGTGATCGGTGTGATCCAGGACGTGCGTGAAAAGGGCGTGCAAGAGAAGGCAACGGAAATCGTGTACTGGCCACCCATGGTCGAAAATCTTTATGGGCGCGGACCGGCGCAGCCGATTCGAGAAGTTACGTTCGTGATTCGAAGCGATCGTGCGGGCACACAGAGTTTTTTGAATGAAGTGCGGCAGGCAGTGTGGTCCGTGAATTCGAATTTGCCGGTAGCTTCGGTGCGGACGATGGAGGATGTATACGGGAAGTCCGTCGCGCGCACTTCCTTCACTCTCGTGATGCTCGGGATCGCGAGCGCAATGGCCCTGGCCCTCGGAATCATCGGTATCTACGGCGTCATCTCTTACACCGTGTCGCAACGCAGGCGCGAAATCGGCATTCGTTTGGCGCTCGGCGCCCAAAGCGGAGATGTAGTAGGCATGGTCCTAAAACAGGGCGCAAAGCTCGCATTCATCGGCGTGTGCATCGGAGTGGTCGCTGCTCTCGCATTGGCTCGTCTAATGGCGAGCCTGTTATTTGGAGTGACCGCGCACGATCCGCTCACCTTTGCCTCCGTTGCCGCGCTATTGATCGTAATCGCTCTCTTGGCCTGCTACCTTCCGGCACGCCGCGCCATGAAGGTCGACCCGATGGTCGCACTTCGTTACGAGTGATCTCTGGACGTTCGCGTTGCAAGGTGAGAAATTATTCGCATAGGAGCGCCCATGCGAGTGCTATCAAGCGCTGAGAATCTGTTTGAAGACTTCCGCATCGGCTTCCGCACTCTGCGCAAGAATCCCGGCTTCGCCGCGCTTGCCGTGCTCACGCTCGCGATTGGTATTGGAGCAAACACAGCCATTTTTGGACTCGCAAACGCTGCCTTTTTTCGCCCGCTTCCCTACCCGAACGCCGACCGCCTCGCTTTTCTCTGGCAAAACAATCAGCGCACAGGGGAGACTTCCGGCCTGGTCTCTTACCCAAACTTCGCGGACTGGCGCTCGCAAAGCCACGCCTTCGCCGACATGGCCTTCTTCATGAGCGGGAAGTCCATCCTCTCGGGCGTGGGCGACCCCGAGCGCACTCCCAGCGCGTTGGTGTCCACAAATTTCTTTTCGGTCCTCGGCGTAAGTCCTGCGATCGGCCGCGGCTTTTCTTCCGACGAACAGATTCCCGGGCATGCCAACGTTTCCGTCATCAGCTACCGTCTCTGGCGTTCAAAATTCGGCGGTGATCCGCAAGTGGTTGGTCGCAATCTCATGTCCTCGGCTGGAGACAAACACACGATCATAGGCGTGATGCCTCCAGGCTTTTCTTTTCCAGATCAAACAGACTTGTGGACTCCGCGTGAAGTCGGTGACTTCTTCAAAACGAAAGCGCGGCAATATCCCAATCAGCAGGTTATCGCCCGCCTGAATCCTGGTATTACCTGGGTACAAGCCCAAACGGAACTGGACACCATCGCCCAGCGCCTTGCATTGGAATATCCAACCATCGATGGCGGTGTCGGAGTGCGCATCGTTCCTCTTCGCCGTCAGCTTTCGCAAAAAGTCCGCCTGGGGCTGCTCGTGCTCTGGACCGCCATCGCCGGTGTACTTCTGATCGCGTGTCTGAATGCTGCAAATCTCATCCTTGCCCGCACAGCAGGCCGACAAAAAGAAATTTCCGTCAGATATTCGCTGGGGGCTACTCGCGGCAGGATCATCAAGCAGTTTTTGTGCGAAAGCTGTTTGCTTGCCTGCGTTGCCTCGGTCACTGGCATCTTCCTCGCTGTCTGGATTGTGGATCTTGTTTCGAAGCTCAGTCCCGACCTGGCGAAACTCGGCGGCTCCATCTTCGACGTTCGCGTGCTCGGCTACACCCTTGCGATCACCACCTTCACCGCGCTCCTTTGCGGCTTGCTCCCCGTACTTTCCGCCCCGCGCGTGGATTTGAACCGCGCGCTACGCGAGGCAAACTCCGGTCAGGCTGCTCCGAAGGCCCAGGCGCTCCGCAAATTGTTCATCGTCGCGCAAGTCTCCCTCGCTTTCGTTCTGCTCGCCGGTTCGGGGCTGCTGGTGCGCAGCCTCTGGCGCATTTTCGCCGTGGACCCCGGATTCGACGCGGATCATGTGCTCACTCTGCATGTCTACTGGCCCGGCGCTCCTGCGAGTTCCGCGGACGAGAAGAAAAGAAACTCTCTTTACGGAGACTTGCTCGCCCGCCTCCGCGCGCTCCCCGGAGTGGCCTCCGCCGGCGCCATCTCTAACGCCCTTTTTCCAAGCGAGATGTATAAGGTTCCTTTCGTCATCGAAGGCCAGCCCGCCGAGCCTCCCGGACAACGTCCTTTTCTTCCCAACGGTGAGGCGACTCCGGGTTATTTTCGAGCCATGGGCATTCCTCTTTTGCGCGGCCGCATCTTCGAGCCGCCCGATGCAATCGAAAACGCTCCGCCGGTGCTCATCATCAATGAAACGATGGCTCGGCGGTACTGGCCAAACGAAGATGCCATCGGCAAGCGGCTCAAATTCGCCGATCCGAATTTCAAGAGTCCGTGGTTCACCATCATTGGCGTTGTCGGCGACGTGAGGCAGGAGGGATTGGAGATGCTACCCGGCCCGATGGCGTACTCGCCCTCGGATGGCGAATGGACCGATGATCTGGTGATTCGCTGCAACAGTGATCCGCGTGTGCTTATCTCTGCGGTGCGTGCGCAGGTTGGCGCCATCGACTCGAATCTTGCAATCGATCACGTCGGTGTCCTCAGCGATTTTCTCTCGCTTCGCGAGTCGCAGAGAAAATTCAACGCGCTCTTGCTGGGAAGTCTGTCCTTAGTCGCCTTGCTGCTGGCAGCCGTTGGAATTTACGGCACCGTTTCCTACTGGGTGAGGCAGCGCACACCGGAGATCGGAGTTCGCATGGCTCTCGGCGCGGACCAGAAAAATATTTTTCGCCTGGTCATCACGCGCGGCATGCAATTCATTTTTGCGGGCATGGCTCTTGGGGTTGCCGGGGCGCTGGCTGCAACACGGCTTATCACCGGCTTGCTCTTTGGCGTTACAGCATCGGATCCAGCGACATTTACTGCCATCGCTGTGCTGCTGACCCTCGTGGCACTTTCGGCTTGTTGGATTCCCGCGCGGCGCGCTATGCGCGTCGATCCGGTGGTCGCGCTGCGCTACGAGTAGTGTTCGGGACTCTTTTTGTGTGCAGGGCGATCAGTCTCGTGCTGATTCCGTTGCTACGGCTTTTTCTTTTTAAACAAGCCGCCAAGAGCATTTATGGCATCGGCAGGAGCTTTTCCTGCGTCTTTCCCACCGCCGGCGCCTAGCCCGGCGGCACAGCCCAGCTGCGATTTGAACATGCCCGCCGCGAGTCCGCCCACGTCAGGAACAAACTTGGGGTTTGCCGTTGTGCCTTGGATCTGGAAGGGCACAGTAGTTCCGCTCTTGCATCCACCCCCGCCGCCGGTCGCTTTGCCGAGCAGACTTCCAACGCTCGAAACGGGACTGGCCACGTCGCCCATGGCGCTCGTGAGTGTCGCTACCATTTTGAAATCAAGATTATTTTTGGAGTCTACTGTACCCGCGCCGGAAAGATTGCCTATCGAAGGAAGAACAGCGATGAAATTGTCCGCTTTTAGTCCCTCGGGCGACATGCGCAAGTCCGTCGTCAATTTCTGGATCTCCAAATCCTTGCCGCTCTTTACACCGGCAAGCGAGGCGACCGAACTCATCATCGATCCCAGATCAAAGCCTGCAAGTTTTCCGTTGAACAATCCGACATTTCCCGTGGTCACCAGTTTGTTTGTGGCACCGGCCAGACTCAGATCGGCGTTCAGCGTCCCCGCCTGAAGTGACGCTCCCTTCGGAAGATTAATCCCAAGGGCCGGGAGAAACGCTTCCAGATCTTTTGCGGGCATATCCTTGGCGTCGAGCTTGATATTGACGCTCGTCGCCTCGCCTGCCGTTTCATAAGTGCCGTGGAGATGGGCGGCCGCGCTGCCGATTTTTAGCGTCGATGGTTCAAGAACGCCCGTGTTTTTGCGGAGATTGTACTTGGTGTCGAAATCAACCGTGACCGGAACTCCGGAAGGAGAGCCACCCGCAACCAGCATCGCTTTCGAGAATTTCGCTGTACCCTTGGTTTCCGCCTCTCCATTTTGCGAAGCGAGATTCGCGCTAACGTCCAGTATGCCGCTCAGACCGGCGCTCGCATCGAGGAACCCGGTCGAGACCAAATCGAGTCCCGTGACATCGAGCTTGGCGTCAACAGGTGTCAGCGAAGCGTCCGTCTCATCGATCGGTCCGGCCGTTCCATCGAGCTTGAATTTTCCGCCCGCAGGGAGATCGGCTGTAACCGTCACCGGGAATTTGGAAGTCATCGAGAAATTGGATGCGACAACATCCACATGGTCATAGGTGCTTCGCTTTTGATTGGCCGTAGACCCGACCACGATGCGGCCGTCTTTCAGCGTGAATTTCTGCACCGAGAGATCCGCGGGCGAACTGGATGACGATGCTGCCGGTTTTTGCGCCGACTTGGCAGCCGCGCCGCCAAGAGTGGAATAGTTCCACTGGCCTGCCGGATTGTGCAGAAGAGTGACCTCAGGATTTTCAATGGTGATCCCGGTAACGTTGAGAGTCTTGCTGAAAATCAGGGGCATCAGCTCAACCCCGACCTTAAGCGACTTGGCGGTGAGAAACGGCGATGAACTGAACTTGGGATCGTCGCCAATCGATAGATTTTCCGCAGTAAGTGAACCGCTAAGGAGCGAAAGACTCAGGTTTCCCAGCTCCACTTTCCGCCCGAGCGCTTGCGAAGCTTTTTCCTCGATGGTGGGACGGAACTTGTCGACCGGAATCAGAAACGGGGCAATGACAACGATAAGCAGCAGGACAACCACGATGATGGCAATGATGCGAAGGGTTCGTTTCATGACAGCCTCCATTGCATGAGGGATGGGTGTTGGGTTGGCGGTGATGATAGCACGGGAGCGACGCGGCAATGCGGTGACCGGGGTCACCCTAGCCGCGCCCCTTGCCACTACTCTCGCAGAAAGGCGAGAGCGGCTTTGATGAATGGAGGTGCCTGCTCCAGGAAGATCGGACCGTGATTCCCGTTCGGCACCACCCACAGGGCGCACTTCGGTATGGCTCGGTACATATCAACCGCCATTTCAACGGGATAGAGAAAGTCGCGATCCCCATAAACAATCAACGTCGAAGCCGTGATTTTGGACAAGAGCGGCGGCGTGAAGTTCATATCATCGTAGCTGTCCGCCATCCCGCGCAGCCACTGCCAGATAGCGGTGATTTGCTCGTCACCATGAAGGTGGCGTTTGCGCATTGTTTCCCATTCTGTCTCAGACTGGTTCTCCACGGGCACTTGCCGCATGATCGCTCGAGCCTGCTCAGGGAAATACATGGTCGAGCTGACCACAATCATCGCCTGTATCCGCTCCGGCTCTAGCGTAGCCAAGTGAGTGAGTATGTTGCCTCCCATACTGAGGCCAATCGCTTTGCATTTCGCAATCCCGAGATGGTCGAGCAGCGCTAGCGTGTCCAGCGCGCATTGTCGGTGCGTTATAGCTTTGGCGGGATTGGTTGAGCGTCCGTGGCCCCGTGCGTCGGGCATGATGAGCTTGTATTCCCCCGCGAATTCGTCCCGGCCAGCGTGCACCCAGTCCGCGTGCGATCCACCCCCACCGTGCAAAAGCAGCAGCGGCTCCCCATTGCCTAACGTCTCGTAATAGAGATCGATCCCATTCACTTGCAGGATGTTCGCCGTAATTTCAGATGGAATTTGTGACACGCGGAGAATCCTCGCAATCTTGGGATTTTCCCCGTGGAGGGAAGAGTGCAAGGATACCACTTCTGTGTTTTCCTACCCGGATAACACCTGAAAAAACCCGAAGGGGAACGGAAAAGGCTAAACCGATAAGTCGTGCCCTAGCATAAGAAAACGCATGATAAGATGCCGCGATGAAAAACCCAACCAAGGCTCTGCTGGCCACGGCATTGCTCTTCCTCGTCGGCCCAACCACAATGGCCCAAATCCAGCCGGACCGCGCCAACTTGCCCGACGCCCCCGCCCCGAAGCAGAGCCAGACCAATCCGGCCCAGAATCCCGACAAAGACAAAAACGTCTGGCAGACGCCAATGGGGCTGATCACCAGAAAGTCGTACTTCTATCCTGAGTTGGCCACCACTCCTGGTTCTCTCAGTTCGCTCCAGAAATTTGAGCTTTTCCTCGACAAAAGCATTTCGCCTCCCCAAATCTTGAGTTCCGCCGCCGCGGCCGGAATCAGCCAGGCGCGAGACACTCTGCCCGGCTACGGCCAGGGCGGCGACGGCTACGGAAAACGCTTTGGCTCCTCCATGGCTACGGGTGCCTCTAGCCATTTTTTTGGAACTTTTTTGCTGCCGGCGATTCTCCACGATGATCCCCGGTATTTCGTGAAGCTGCACGCCGGATTTAAGGCCCGCGCCGCCTACGCTCTCCGCCGCACGGTCGTGATCCGCACGGATTCCGGGAAGGAAGCTTTTAACCTTCCGGGAATTCTTGGCCCCCTCCTGGCGGAAGGCCTCGCGAATACCTACCTTCCCGATTCAGAAAGAACGGCGGGAAAGACGTTCGAGCGCTATGGCATTCGTATCGGCTTCAGCGCGGCGAACAATCTCTTGAAGGAATATTGGCCGACCATTTTCAAACGATTGCGCATCGGTAAGGTGGCTCCCGGATTTGGCCCCGATAAGCCGCAACAACCGCCGCCAGGTGGCTCGCCGAATTGACTCGCGTCAACGATCCACCAAAAGGGCCACTCCGCAGCGGGCTGGGAACGTATTACAATGGGAACATCGGGGCTGTAGCTCAGATGGATAGAGCATCGGTTTCCTAAACCGGTTGTCGGGAGTTCGAACCTCCCCAGCCCCACCAGATTCTTCCCAATTTGAACAATCAGAAATAATTAACGCGTGATATTGCAAAACTGTGTTCCACATCACAGCGAAAGTGGCAGAATGCAGGTAATAAATCTTTGCATTTGTGTCATTCGACGATTCCGAGGCAGTGTGGGCGGTGAACAAGTGACAATCGGCGAGGGTCGCGATGAATGAAGCGTTGAACGTTCACAGGCTGCATTTCGCGTTTACGGTAACTTTCCACTACATTTTTCCGCAACTCACCATGGGGCTCGCCCTGCTCCTCGTCTACCTGAAAACCAAAGCCCTCCGCACCGGCGATGAGCACTACAACCGCTCCGCCCGTTTTTGGGCGCGGATTTTCGGCATCAATTTTGCCCTCGGCGTCGTCACCGGCATCCCGATGGAGTTTCAGTTTGGAACCAACTGGGCGGCCTTCTCCAAAGCTGCAGGCGGCGTCATCGGACAGACTCTCGCGATGGAAGGCGTCTTCTCCTTTTTCCTCGAGTCCAGCTTCCTGGGCCTCTTTTTATTCGGCGAGAAAAAACTCGGCCGCATCGGCCACTGGTGGGCCGCGTTTCTTGTCTGGCTCGGTTCGTGGCTCTCCGGTTTCTTGATTGTGGCCACCGACGCATGGATGCAGCATCCCACTGGCTATCGTTTGGGCGCGAACGGCGAGATCGAACTTGCCAGCTTTTGGGGTCTCATCCTCAACAAGTGGGCGCTGTGGCAGTACGCGCACACCATGCTCGGCGCCGTGCAAACGGGCTGCTTCGTAATGGCTGCCGTCGGCGCCTTCTATTTACTCACGAGCCGCCATGAATACTACGGCCGCACCTTTGTCAAAGGTGGCGTCCTCGTAGGTGTCGTCGCCTCACTTTTGCAACTCTTCCCCAGCGGCGACGCTCAAGGCAAAATGATTGCTGAGAATCAGCCCGCGACTTTGGCGGCGATGGAAGGCTTGTTCGAATCGCAAGAAGGCGCTCCCCTCGCGATCCTCGGCCAACCCGATGTGAAAAATCGCAAGCTGGACAATCCCCTCATTGTTCCTAGCATGCTCAGTTTTCTCACCTACAAGAATTGGAGCGCCAATGTCCGTGGCCTCGCTTCCTTCCCCGAAGATCAATGGCCCGATCAAATCTCTCTCCTCTACTTCAGCTATCACGTCATGGTCGGCCTCGGAACAATCTTCATCGCCGTCATGCTCGTCGCCGCTTTTTTGATGTGGCGCGGCAAGCTCTACGATTCCCGTTGGATGCTTTGGCTACTGATGATCTGTGTGCCTTTGCCCTACATCGCCAACACCGCCGGCTGGATGACGGCCGAGCTTGGCCGCCAACCCTGGCTCATTTACGGTTTGATGCGTACCGCTCACGGCGTTTCTCCCCGCGTCGGCGCCGGCAACGCCTGGTTCACCCTGATTGGATTCATGGGTATGTATACGGTCCTCGCGATGCTCTGGCTCTTCCTGATTTACCGCGAGATTGAAGAAGGTCCCGGACCCGACGACGAAGATTCGAGCATAGAAGCCCGAATTTCCGTCGCGGCGGATTGAGAGAGGAGAGCGAGATGGGAACAATCTGGTTCTGCCTCGTAGCAATCATGATCGCGATGTACGTATTGCTCGACGGCTTTGATCTCGGCGCCGGTGCCATCCACCTGCTCGTTGCCAAAACCGATTTCGAGCGCCGTCAAGTCCTCGCAAGCATCGGCCCCGTATGGGATGGCAATGAAGTTTGGCTTCTCGCGGCAGGCGGCGTCCTCTACTTCGCGTTTCCCGCGCTCTACGCCAGCGGCTTCAGCGGATTCTATCTGCCCCTCATGATGGTTCTCTGGCTTCTCATTCTTCGCGGCTCCTCCATCGAATTTCGCAATCATATAAAGAGCGCCGTATGGGATCCTTTCTGGGATTTTCTCTTCTGCGCCTCCAGTCTGCTTCTCGCCGTATTTTTTGGCGCAGCGCTAGCCAACGTTGTGCGCGGCGTGCCGCTCGACGCCAGCGGCTATTTCTTCGAGCCTCTCTGGACGAATTTCCGCCTCGGAGACGAAACCGGCATTCTCGATTGGTACACCATTTTGGTCGGCGTTCTGGCTCTGCTGGTCTTGATGATGCATGGTGCCCTCTGGGTGCAGCTGAAAACCAACGGGGCTGTAAACGAACGCGCGCGAAAGCTCTGCTGGCGCGTTTGGTGGGGCGTCCTCGCCCTGACCGCCATCGTTACGGCCACATCCTTCCAAGTGCAGCCGCAAATCAAAGTGAATTTTGCCACCTGGCCTTTTGGACTCGTCTTGCCTTTGCTCGCTGTCGCAGGCCTGGCCGGTATTGCGTTCGAATTGCGAAAGCGCCACGAGCGAAAAGCCTTTTTTGCTTCGTGCCTCTATATCGTCGGCATGCTCACCAGCGTCGTCTTCGGCGTCTATCCCATGGTCCTTCCCGCCCGCAATCCGGTCTATTCGCTTACAGTGGCGGGTGCGCAAGCCGGCTCCTACGGCCTAAAAGTCGGACTCATCTGGTGGATTATCGGTATGATTCTTGCCGCAGGCTACTTCACCTTCGTCTACCGCTCCTTTGCCGGCAAAGTCGAAATAGAAAGCGATTCAGCCGGGCACTGATCTTCCTCACAACCGAACCCCGCGTGAACTAAAACACAGTCTCACATGTGCGGGTTGACGCCTCCAATGCGCCGGCGTACTTTGATGTAAGGCAATGAGTGACATTCTTTCAGTTCGAATCCGTCCGCTTGCAGAAAGCGCGTTCGCGCTTGTCACTGTCCTGGCTTTGCTGCTCGCACCCATCTGCGCTCCTCTCTGCGCCGCAAGCCGTTGTTCCCCTGGCGCCACGAAAGACCAATGCCACGAGACGGCACCCAGCGCCGCGCAGCACAACGTTCTTGCTCCCAACAAGATTTGCGGCAATACGGATTTTTCGGTAGTGCTACCGATCCAATACGAGCAACCCTCCTTCCAACGCGACCCGCGCAGCATTACTCCTTTTTCTCCCCTCAGCAGTTCCTTCGAGCGAACAGCAGCAACCTCGCCTG
This sequence comes from uncultured Acidobacteriota bacterium, assembly GCA_963718785.1. Taxonomy (GTDB): domain Bacteria; phylum Acidobacteriota; class Terriglobia; order Acidiferrales; family UBA7541; genus Acidiferrum. The sequence goes on from CAVQZW010000003.1 coordinate 1,669,170, forward strand.
TGATGCAAGTCCGCTGGGGAGAGCATTTAGTTCCCATCGCACAGCCCAATTCCCTTCTACTGACGACCTCTCTGCGCGTCTGAAGTTCTCTTTCGAATTCATCACGTACCACAATTCCTTTGTTTCGAGGCGTGGATCGCTTGTGTCCGCGCCAACCAAAAGCAAAAAATTATCAAAGCACGTTTTCAGGAGGCAGGGATGAGCGGCAATCGCAGAAGATTTTTTCAGGACGCAGCATTTTTCAGCGCCGGATTTCTCGGATTAGCGGAAGCTCTGCGCGGCAACACGCAGGCCAGCGACCCGAAAACAGCTCGCGCCATCGAACAGGGCCGCCACCATAGCCCCTACGGCAATCACAAGAAAAAGGAAGCGCCCGCGCCCTCAGGCCCCGATCCCTATTTGCGCATTACCACGCCAGACCTTCCCGACTTGCCGCATGAAATGGATGGCGCCGTAAAAGTCTTCCATCTCATCGCCGAACCGGTAAAACGCAAAATCGCCCCATTCAAAACCATCGACGCCTGGGGCTACAACGGCTCCTGCCCCGGCCCCACCATCCAGGTCCAGCAAGGCGAACGCGTCCGCATTATTTTCGAAAATCGCCTCCCGGAATCCACTTCCATTCACTGGCACGGTCTCGAAGTGCCCATCGAGCAGGACGGCGTGCCGTGGATCAGCCAAAAGCCCATCGCTCCCGGCGAAAAATACACGTACGAATTCTCCGTCCATCAGGAAGGCACTTTTTTCTATCACTCGCACGGCGCCATGCAGGAAATGATGGGCATGATCGGCTTCTTCGTCGCGCATCCGGAAAGAAGTTACAAGCCCCACGCCGATCATGACTTTGGCGTGATCTTGCAGGAGTGGGCCATCCTCCCTAACAACACCGTCCCGAACACCTCGGCCATGGAATACAACTGGCTAACCTTCAACGGCGTTTCCGCCCCATCCATCACTCCCATGATCGCCCGCCTCGGCAGCCGCGTTCGCCTCCGCATCATTAATATGGGCATGGACCATCACCCCATTCATCTCCACGGCAATCAATTTGTCCAGACTGGCACCGAAGGCGGCCGCGCTCCCGAGTCCACGTGGTATCCCATGAACACCGTTCTCGTCGGCGTGGCCCAGGCGCGCGTCGTCGAGTTCGACGCCAAATATCCCGGCTCCTGGATGGTCCATTGCCATCTGCCGCACCACATGATGAACAACATGATGGACCTCCTCCGCGATCGCGCCATCGAAACCGCGAACACCACTGACGCCCGAGCACTCAGCCAGATGGAAACGCTCGCGAAGAGCGTCCCGTTCGAACACGTACATCACTCCCCCATCGCGGAAAACGCCAACAGCGTCCCCGGCTTTCCGCAAGATGCCTTCATGGAAATGGGCATGGATGACGCCGTCGACAAACCGGAAACGCACGGCCTGCCGCCCAATTGGAGCGCAGGAATGATGGGCATGATGACACTCGTCCGCGTCCTCCCCGACAAGGAATACGAAGAAATGATGCACCGCATAAAAAATCTCTCCACGCCGCAACAGAAGGAGCACCAACATGAGTCGTAACCTCCTCTTCTCTGTGTCCTCTGTGCTCTCTGTGTTAAGAATCTTCTTCTTCCCATCGCTATCTCCATCCATAGCCACGGCAGTCTTCAGCGCAACGCTGCTGATGCCCATCGTCCGCGCCCAAGACAAAACCCCGCCGATGCCCATGCCCATGAACCAACAAATGCCTCACCACCACGGAGACGTCCCGCTAGTCGCTCCGCAATATCCCCGCATGGGCCGCGAACAAGAAAACGCCGCCGGCCCACTCATCACCCTCGAGCAAGCAGAAAAGATGGCCACGGAAACCAATCCCACGTTGCGCCAAGCCGAAGCCGAAATCCGCGCCGCAAAATCTCGTCAACAGCAAGCCGGCCTCTACCCGAATCCCACTGTCGGCTATACCGGAGATGAAATCCGCGGCGGCTCCGTCGGCGGTGGCAAGCAAGGGTTTTTCGTCCAGCAAACCATCATAACCGCCGGAAAACTCGGAAAAAGCCGCGAAGTGTTTGGCGCGGAAGCCAAACTCGCCGAAATCGAAGCGCAAGAGCAGCGCACTCGCGTCACCACCGCGGTAAAAATGGCGTTCCTCCGCGTCCTCGCCGCGCAGGAATGGCTCGAAGCTCGCCGCGACCTAGCAAAAATCGCTGAAGACAGCGCGCAAACTCAAAAAGAATTGATGAACACCGGCCAGGCCGACGAATCCGAAGTCCTGCAAGCGCAAGTCGAAGCGCAACGCATGCGCATGGCTGCGCGCATGCAAGAAAACACCCTGCGTGAAGAGTGGCGTTCGCTGGCCGCCGTAATCGGACAACCATCCTTGCCGCTGGAAACGGTGTCAGGCGACCTCGAACACGGCTGGCCGGAACTGAACGAGGAAGAAGCCGTCGAAGCCATCGCCAAACAAAGCCCTGCCGTTGAGATCGCGCAAGTCGCCTCAGGCCGCGCCCAGGCGGTTCTCGTTCGCGCGCAACGCGAACCGATCCCGGATATATCGTTGCGCGCCGGTATGGAATACAACCACGAAACTCTGGGAAGCGTGCCGTGGGCCAAAGGCTGGGAAGGCATCGCCGAAGCCAGCGTCGAGATTCCCATTTTCAATCGCAACCAGGGCAACATCGGCGCCGCTCGCGCGGATCTGGATCGTTCCGAGCAGGAAAAAACGCGCATAGCCCTCACACTGCGCGAGCGCGCCGCCACCGTCGTCGACGAATACGCCAACGCCAAATTGATGACCGTCGAATACCGCGACGAAATTTTGCCGCACGCGAAAAAAGCCTACAGTCTGCTCGTGGAAAAATATGGCCAGATGCTGGCCTCTTATCCGCGCGTCCTCGAATCGCAGCGCAAACTCTACGAACTCCAGATCGAATACATCGCCGCCCTCGAAGGCGTCTGGACCAACGGCCTCGCCCTCCAAGGCTACTTGCTGACCGACGGACTCGAAGCTCCCGCACGCCCCGGCGAAGTCGACCGCCCCATCCGCGAAACCAACGTCCCCATGCCCGAGCGCAACATGTCCCCCGGCGAAGGCCTGCCACGGCCGTAGCGCGGATCAATAGTCGGCGGTTGCAAACAGACGGCGCGTGCCCAGCGAAATGCGAAATCCATAGACCAGAAACCCCAGAAGGATGGTCAGCAAGAACATAGAGCGGCCGGCGTACCAGCGATTGAGATCGAGCGTCCATGGAAACAAAACGATGATTCCCTGCACCACGAAGGCGACAACCAGCGGGAAATAGCCGACACGAACAAGGCAAAACGTGACCACAATTCCTTCACAGAGTGCGAGAGGAACCTCGATGGCGAAATTTGCCCCGCTCAAGGAGACCGCCGTCCAGAAGATCGCGACAATAACTGCCGAAAGCAGCTTGCTGCGCGTAAGCCGCCAACCGACGAACAGAATCGCGAGACTGCCAATTGAGTTCAGGATATTTCCGCCGCAACGGCCAAAAATACTCCCCAGGAGCGAAGACTGCGATCCCAAGTATTGTGTCCCGACAGCCGGAGTGAATCCTTTCACGGAAAGCAAGTCGGGCAGCGCGTAGCCAGCGAGACCCAGGCAAGCGAGAATCAACCCGGCGAGAATACCGATCAGCAGGTCGCGCCCGACGAGCGGATCGCGAAAGCCTCCCGAGAGCAGACGGCTCCAGGAAACGAGAATCTCCGGCCAGCCACGGCGCATGTACGGCTCAAGTGCGAGATAAAACACGGCGAAAAAAATGGCGTAAGACGCCGCGTGGCCGAGCGCGAGCTCGAACCAGTCCCACTCCGACACTGCGTTCGCGATGTGGTGCGCGACGAACAAATGCGTCAGAAACTCGACGGCCAGCAAGAATAAGCAGAAGCGCATCGCTCCACGGCGGTCGCCGCGCCCGTTCAAGACATTCCTCCGTGCGTAAAACAGGCAAACGACCAGAATCGTGCCTGCGCAGACAGTAAATAGCGCGGCTCCGACACTGCGAGCGGCGGTCGTCGAAAAACCTAGCATGCGCAGCGGGCGAGTGTCCGGCGAGAGAATCCGAAAATAAACGGGCTGGCCATGAAACGCCGCGGCTTCTACCAGAAACTCCTTGCCCGAGACATTTCCTTGCCACGCGAATTGCTGGTTTGCGGGCATTTCGGAGATCCATGTGGGCGAAACTATCTGAAGCTTCGATGCATCGATTTCTGCTGCTGCGAAGAAGGGTTGCCAATCAGCCGGAGAAGAAGCCTTCGCCGCATCAGCCAGGTCTATCCGCTCGGCGGAAACCGCGTCGAATTGCAGCAGGCGGCCGTTCGGATCCAGAGTGACGCGAATTTCGCCGGTATAGAACGGAGGTGGATCGGACGCTGAGGTGATGTTGGGGAAGTCAGCGATCAAAGGTCTGGGACTTTGGCGGTAAGTAAACCACAAAATCCCAGGATACAAATTGTAGAGGTCGCGATATCTGCGTTCCGCGGGAAGAGCCGCGAGACGTGCAAGACCATCCGGTTCGCTTTGGAACCACCATGCGCTGTCGGCTACTGGCGGCGATCCACCAAGATGTGCGGCAAGATCCCGCGCGCGATCCGCAAGGTATTCCGCCGATTTGCCGGAAGGAAGTAAATTCACTACTTGTGCGTGCTGAGACAGAAAAAACAGAATCGCCAGCGCTCCCAGAATCGAGACGGCTAGAAGCAAAGCACGCGCGGGAGTCAGCACGCCATCGTCTCCGGACGCGGCAACTAGTTCAGGGGAAGGTGTTTCACCGGCGGCAAGAACAGCGGCAAGCGCGTTTCCGCCGGGTAGTGCCGCGGCTACCGCCATGACCGAAGCAGGGCGTTTTGCCTGACTCTTTTCGAGGCAACGAAGAATGACGGCTTCGATGCCAGGATCGAGTTCGCGGGCAAACTCCGTGGGAGGACGCGGAACCGATTGCGAGTGCTCTTTCTTCCAGTCTTCAAATGCTTCCGCATGGAACGGACGTCGGCCCGCATAGAGTTCGTAGAGTACGAGGCCGAGGGCGTAAAGGTCGCTGCGAACCGTCGCGGGTTCCGCGCTGAATTGCTCAGGAGCCATGTACGCGGGCGTGCCCGAAACTTCGCGCGAGTCTTCGCTCACGTGAGTTGCCAGGCCAAAATCCGTGAGGTGCGCCTGCCCGCGGCTATCAATCAAAATGTTGGAGGGCTTTAGATCGCGGTGGAAAACGCCGCGCGCATGAGCAACAGCCAGGCCCGCGCAAATCTGTTGGGCAATTTCATTGGCCTTCGCTGTGGGAAGACGTCCGATGCGGCGAAGCAAGGAAGCAAGATCCTCACCATCTACATATTCCATCGAGAGAAAAACGCGATCCTCATGTTCGCCAATGTCGTACATGCGGCAAACATTTGGGTGCGCGACCTGGCGGGCGTTGCGGACTTCAGAGCGGAAGCGTTCCAGCGCCGCCGAATCTTCAAGGCTGCCTTTTGGCAGGAATTTCAAGGCGACGGGCTGGCCGAGTTCCAAATCGTCGGCCCTGTAAACTTCCCCCATACCTCCCCGCCCGAGGAGGCTGATGATACGAAATCGATTGGCAAGGACAGTTCCGGGAACAAAACCGCCATGGTCAGAAGCCAGCGACCGGGACGAGAGTGAACTGCGAGGTCGTGACCCAGAGCGGCGAGCGGGAGTGTGCTGCTGGGCGGCTGGATCGAGCGTAGGAAGCTGAGAGACTGAGGAAATCGGGGACCCGCAGGAGGAGCAATATGCGGCTGCCACGGAAGACTCGGCGGAGCAATGGGGGCAATTAGGCATGGGGAGAGCGGTTAGAGGGGCGATTGTACCGTAAGAGATTGATATTGCCTTCGTTTTTGCGCACTCGGAACCAGACCCCGGCCGGAGCCACGTGTCGAGTGCGAAACACTAGTACCCCAGTAGCGTTGACCTACCTAAAATTGAGTGGGTACTGTCAGGATAGGGCGCCCGGGTGTCAGCAAACGTGTTTCCGTTAGTTGCGGAACGCGCACGCGAACACAACTTGAAGGCATTCCTCGGCTGGCAGGCCTGGCAGACGCGTCTTTCCCCTTTGGCAATGAGGGGAAACTCAGCGTCCGTGGAAAGATTTCGTAAAGAGATCCTGCAATAAGAGACTTGGCGAGTGGAGAGTCGAAGAGAGCAATGACAACAGGTTTGAAGGCCGGACGTTACGAAATTGTCGGTGAGCTGGGCCGCGGCGCCATGGGTGTGGTCTATAAGGCGACAGACCCGGTCATCGGACGCACCGTCGCCGTAAAAACCATCAAATTGAGCGAAGAAGGCACGGGGCTGTCGCGCCCGGAATTGCTGACGCGATTCCAGACGGAAGCACGCGCGGCTGGATTGCTGACGCACCCGAACATCGTCGTGGTGTTCGACGCCGGCGAAGAAGACGGCCTCTACTACATCACCATGGAGCTGGTGGAAGGCAAGAGTTTGCAGGCGCATCTGGATGGACAGGTAGCTTTCGCGCTGCCTCGCGTCTTGCGCATCATGGAGCAAACCTGCAGCGCCCTGCAGTTTGCGCATGAGCGTAACGTCGTCCACCGCGACATCAAGCCAGCTAACATCATGCTCACTGCCGACGACACGGTGAAAGTCACCGACTTCGGCACCGCCAAAATTTTGCAGTTCGGCACCATGCAGCAGACGGCGCACGTGATGGGCACGCCGAGCTACATGTCTCCGGAACAGGTGAAAGGCCGCGCCGTCGATGGCCGCAGCGATATTTTCTCGCTCGGCGTTTTGCTCTACGAAATGGTGACCGGAGAAAAACCCTTTCCAGGCCAGAACATTACGACTGTCATCTACAAAATCGTCAACGAAGAGCCGGTTCCCCCTCGCCAAATTGATCCCACGATTCATGCGGGCATCAACGCCGTCGTGATGAAGGCGCTGGCCAAGGAACCGGAAGCGCGCTACCAGAGCTGCCGCGAAATGCTCGAGGATTTGCGGAATTACCGCACCATCGCTCCTGGCGCGAGTCCCGACAAAACCATGGTTTCGGCTGGACCAGGCGGATTCGGCGCCCCGAACGCAACTCTGCCAGTCGGCGGAACGGGACTGCCCGCGCAAGGCGGCCGCAGTTTCCACCCTGAAGATCCGATGACCGTGGCCACGACGCGCTCGCTGAACGCGAGAGCCACAAGTCCTACGCAAACGCCCACGGTGCGCCGCACTGGACCTATACCTCCATTCAAACCCGTTGAAGAGCCGAAGAAGAAGAGCTTCATTGGAACTATTTTCATCGCGCTGGTCTTGATCGGCGTGATCGTCTATGGAGCGCAGAAATTGCGGCCGGTGCTTGAGGAAGCGCGCAAGATGAACGCCGCGCAAAAGCATCCGGAGACGGAAGTGGCAACCCCATCAACACCGGCAGACGGTACAACAAACAATCCTTCCGCAAATCCGGCCGGTATTGAAACGCCGCCGGCTGTGATTCCCGAAACCGCGGTGGAAAAGAAACCCGTCGAGCCTCCCGCGGAGAAACCCATACCGAAAAAGGCCGAACCAGTTGTGAGCGCGGCAGCGGCGGAATACAAAGGGCGGATTGAAGGAGCCATCTCCGAAAAAGGTTTGAACGGCCGCGCCAAAGTGCAGGCGATTGGGAATACCCTAATTTTGGCTGGCAAACTTCGACCCGCCGAACACGGAGCACTCTTGAAGTTTTTGCGCGATGCGCCTGCCAGCGTTCGCGTGGTGGACCATATCGAGTACGAAGACGCTCCGGCAGCGGACAACGGGCATGATGCAGAAGGCGCACATCCCACGCCGAAGAACGGACAGGGCGCAATCCACGTCGTCTCGGACCTGGTTGGCGCGACCGCCGTTTTGCGCGGACCCGCGGGACGCGTCGTCAATCAATGCCAGACGCCGTGCAGCTTCAATGACCTGAATCCCGGCCAGTACAGCCTGGCGGTGGAAAAAGAAGGCTACCAGCCGATGCAGACGGCGCTGCAAGTGAAGTCTGGAAGCGTCGTCGATCAGAAGGCCACGCTCGAATCGTTGGCCAAAGGCTTGTTGCTCACGAGCAAACCCGCGGGCGCGGATGTATTCATCAATGGAGCGAAGCAGTCCGGGCAAACGCCTGTCACGCTGCCGCTCGCACCGGGCTCTTACAACCTGGTGTTGCGTATGCCTGGCTACGATGCGTATGCCACCAGCGTACAAGTGAAAGACAATATCCAGACGCAACTGCTCGACGTCCCGCTAAAAGAAAAGTCCACCGTGAAAGTTGCTTGGGCCGAGGTCGAAACCAACCCCAAAGGCGCCGAGATTTTTGTGGATGGGACCACGACGGGCCAGAAGACCCCAGCCCGCGTGCAAGTGCCCGCTGGCCTGCATACCGTAATGGTAAAACTGGACGGCTACCAGCAGGTCAGGAGAACTATCCAGGCGACCGAAGGTGGCACCGTCAACATCACTAACGTAACACTCAACCCCAAATAATGCATTTAGAACCCGAAGCAGTGCCGCTTGATGGGTCGCGGAGCTGTCGCCTAGGGCTTATCGGGCTAGGTCCCTGCCTACTAACAACGTAACCTTTTGTAACGACCCCTCTGCTTTGGTCCTAGGACTCGGGAATCAACCTATTCAAAACAAATAGCTTAGCTACAGAGCGTGGGGGCAGGCAGCGTGCTTGCTTTATAGCTAAGGGTACCCTGCCCTCGTGCCGATGTTTCATCCAGGATTTGGCCGGGCGGGGACGTATTTGACCAGTTGGTTAAATGCGGGCCTGAACTGAGTTTTGTGGGAAGCAAGAGGGGAACGACTTGGTACTAAGGGCCATCATGTCGGTCGAGGAGCAGCGCTACGATGCGGAAGCGCGCCCTGAAGCCGAGCCGCGGCCTCGGAACGCGTCGCGACCGCTGGCGGGATCGGTGCTGGAAGCGAGCACGCCGACTCCGGATGCGCGGACGGCTGGACTGATCCATTCGCTGCGTTGCCTTCACTTGCTGTTCCGTTCGGAACGGCTCTACGACAGAAACCATCCTCGGCGTCTTCAGAGTTTGGACGCTTGCTACGAGACCTTGCATGATTTCGCCGGCGCGCTAAACGGGATCGAGATCCACATCGAGCGCGGCGGACTGGTTGTGCCGAAGCTCAGCGATGCGCATTTGCCGGATGCTCGCGGAGAAATGCAGTCGCTCGCGCAGGATTTGCAGCGCGCAGGAATTCAATCACTGGCAATCGCAAGACAATTTCATGTAGGCGAACTGGACACGCTCGCGCAACTCTTCAAGGCATCGTTGCTAAGATCGGAAGAGTCGATTAAGCGCGGGGGAAGCTCTTGGTGGGCCGCGCGGTTTTTGGAGAATCGCGTGGAAGGGATTTCGGTCAACACACAAACGGAACGCAAAGTGGATACGGTGCTCGCCAGTTTGATGGGCGCGCTCGTGGCGTATGGCGGAAACTCGCCGCGCGAAGTCAATGAGACTCCCATTCTGCGGCCTGAGGTTGAAGATCTTGCCGGTGCCCTGCGTTTGATCGGGCGCTTGACGCCGCCGCTGGAAGCGGCACGCGGACTTTCGCCGGAAGAAGCGGCGCGCGCCATTCACGGAGCGATGGAAGATGCCAGCCGCGAAACAGTGCGCATGCTGCTGGGCTCGATTTCGCAATATGCGCCGCGCGAAGGCGAACGGCCGCAGCCCTATTTGCTGAGACTTTCAGAAAGTTTGATTCTCGAATTCCTTGGCGCGGAGTTTGCCGCCGGAACGCTTCGGGCGGACCTGGTGCGGCAGACATTCCACCGGTTGAGCGATGTGCTGGTTTCTTCGGGCGGATATACGGGTCCCCATTCTTCGCAACATTTGACGCTACTGGCGACAGCCTGGGCCAGCGATAAACATCGCGAAGAAATTGTCGAAAAATTCTGGCTGGAACTTCCGCCGCGAGAAAAGTCCGTGGTGCTGCGCGGGCCGGATGTTTGGTGCGTGCCGGTGGTGGCGCTGAAGCGGACGCTGGGGCAGTTGGCGGAAACGGGAGCGGACGCTCCTCGGCGCGAAGCGCGAAATATTCTGCTGAATTATTCGCGGCGCGTGGAAAACGAAAATGTGAACGCGCGGCGCGCTGTGGCGGCGGGCTTGAATGAAATGACGCCGATCATCGAATCGCTCTGGCCCAATCAATTGCCGGAGGATTTGAGCCGCGGAACGATGAAAGCGCTGGAGCACGAAACGATTCCGGAAACGGCGGCGCTGCTCGCGGCATTCCTCGAGACGCTGGGGCGGGTTGCCGTGGTTCGCGCGGATTACGCGGGATTTGAAAATATTTTGATCGGCCTGGAGCGAGCGCCGAGAGACAAAGAACACGACCACGTTGCGGCGCTGGCGCACCGGCTGGTGGCGCAAGACCGCTGGCTGCTGCTGGTGGATGCGGCGCTGGCGAATCGGCCGCTCGATCCAGTTTTGCCGCGGCTTTTGCAGCGCGACCCGGAGAGATTGCTGGATCGCTTGACGCTGCTTTTGACGGAACCGCGCGGCGCGGAAATGGTGGCAGCCATGGCGCGGCTGCTGCGGACGATTGGCGTGCCGGTGCTGAACTTGCTCGAGACGCGGCTATATGAAGCGCGCCGGCAGCGCGTGAGCGCCGCGATCAAATTGCTGGCGGCTGCGGACCCGGAGCGTTTGCTGCGCGGATTGGCGCGGGCGCTGGCAAGCTGGGAATGGAATTTGCAGGATCTGGCGGTGAGCGAACTTTCGCGGCCGGCGAATGCGGGTTCGTCGCAGGCAGCGGCGTTTGTATTTTCCGCGGTGCTGGCGGATGCGCATCCTCTCGTTGTGCCTATGATGATCGATCAGATTGGATTGGCGCAGGAGACGACGGCGGTGCCGCAGTTGATGGAAATTGCGGCAGGCGAGCATGAAGTGCTGCGCGATTTGTTTGTGCGCATCAAGGCGATTGAAGCGATTGGGCGCATGCGCGCGGTGGAAGCCTCGGAATTGCTGCGCATGCTGGCGGAAGGGCGCGAAGGGTTGGCATTCGCGGAGCCTTCGGGATTGCGCGCGGCGGCGGAAGATGCGCTGGCCATGATTGAGAACCGGCCGTCTTCGGCGCGACTGCGCGCGGCGTTTGAAGCAGCGCCCTCGACGAATGGAAATTATGTTGTGCCGCGACGGTATGTGCGTGTGCCGCTGGAGTCGCCGCTGCGTGCGCAGATCGACGGTTCGCAAGCGGGACTAGCGCGCGTGAAGACGATCAGCCTGGGCGGAGCGTATCTGGAATCGCCTAAGAAACTGTCGGTGGGAGATTCCATCAAATTGGAAGTGCGCTCTGGGTTGCGCAAGATTCACTTTACAGCGGTGGTGCGAAACCTCGGTCCGGATGGCAGCGGGGTCGAGTTCGTACACATGAAGGATGAAGATCGCGAGAAATTGCGCAAGCTGGTGCAACGCCACTTGCAGTTTTAAGCTCGTTGTTCCCTCCTGATTTTGGGCTGTTTTCCCATAAGTGTTCATTCTAAAGATAGATAAAGTCCTTTATTTTGAACACTTATGTAAGTGTTCATTCTAAAGGGACTTGCTGGGATTTTCTGCACCAGAATTGTGCAAAACCGGAGATTTGACGCGTAAGTCATTGCATGCAAATGGCTTATTGAGATGGCACTGTTTTTATGATGTGACATATATTAGAATAGTGTCACATCAGGAGATGGTGACATGACGCTAAAAGCGCGGATGCGGGTGAACGAGAATGGGCGGGTGGTGATTCCGGCTGCGTTTCGGAAGCGGCTGGGGATTCGGGTTGGAGACGAGGTGGTGCTGCAGATTCAGGACGATGAATTGCGGATCACGACGTTGAAACGGAGTATCGAGCGGGCGCAGAGGTTGGTGCGCAGGCACGTGAAGGCGGGGACGTCGCTGGTGGACGAATTGATTGCGGAGCGGCGCGAGGCTGCGCGGGATGAGTAAGATTGTGCTGGACGCTTCGGCGCTGCTGGCCGTTCTGAATCAGGAAGCGGGGGCGGAGATGTTGACGCCGGAGATCTTGAGCGGCGCGGCGATCAGCACCGTCAATTTGGCGGAAGTGCATAGCAAGCTTGTCGGGCGGGGACTTCGTCCTGAGGATGCGTGGGAAGCTGCGCTGAGCCCCGTCGGGGAGGCCGTTCCCTTCACCGGTGAGCACGCCAGGCTGGTTGGTGATCTTGTGGCGCAAACGCGTCCGCTGGGGTTGTCTTTGGGTGACCGGGCTTGTTTGGCACTTGGGCTTGCTTTGAAGGCTCCTGTGTATACGGCGGACAGGTCTTGGAAGAAGTTGAAGGTTGGGGCGCGGATTCACGTTATCCGGTGACGAAGGGTTGTGTGGGGCGTGATGGTTCGCCCGCTTGTTCTCTCCGGCATTGAAGTAAACTCTAAACCCGCACACGCAAAACCGGCGTGTGCGGCACCCGGCCAGCTCGATTGCGCTCTACGCTCCGAGATATTCGGTTAACCAATCCGCATTGGTTGCGGCAACGCGAGTGCCCGTATCATAAAACTCGACATCGTACGCGGCTAGCGTGGCAAAGAAATCGTCATTCGCCACATAGTCGCTGCCATCTATCGAGGGTAGCCAATCTTTCTTAAGTGCTTCGTATGCGATCAACCAATTTTCAGAATATAGGTCAGTAGCTTGCATATGTTTAGACCAAAGCGCGGGGTCGAGCGCATCAGCAAATCCGTTTGCTTTGAGGTCAAGACTCAGCAAGGCTACGATGGAGTCATCTACCGAGGACACCTCGTTCCAGACACTATCCGGCAAGGTAACGCCAAATAACTTGCTGATCCAGAGAGCCCAGGCTATTTCAAATCCCTGTTTGAATCTCGCGTGGTAGGAAGCGATCTCGGCGAGTGCCTCGCGGAGTTTGTCACCGTCGAATACATAGTTCTTACTCCAGTAGTCGGCAAGAATCGGCGCCAACGTCGGGGCGAGACTAGGCTCAGCGACAAGACTCCCTATTAGAAGGGATTCATACAGGGGCCAATTGTCGGGGGAAATCGCAAACCCAGCACTGTGTTTGACCGCATATTTAAGCACATTGTTTCCCGGATATTTTGAAGCGTTCTCAAAAGCACGACTGAAGAATGCCAAAAGGTCATCTCGCTCACTTCCAGCTCTGATAGCATGCGACCGCAGTTCAGACTTCCAGCCAGGCTGAATCGGTTCGGGTAGTTCCGAAATCCTCGTTTTTAGAGGATTGATCTCAACCGCGAAATGATTTGCCACGCTGTGCAGGTCGGCGAGCGCGGCTTCGGCCTCCGAGCGGTTCGCGAAGTAGAGATAATAGTCGTCAACATATCTTAGTCCCTTGAGACCAGAACGCACCGCGGCCAGTTCGACATCCAAGGAAGTGCCTAAGAGTTCGGAGATCAAGTCAGATGTCACTGGACCCACCGGAATCCCTAGAGTTTGTTTATCCTGCGTGTTCCGAACAGCCTCATCGATCAAATTCCCGTATAGGGTCTTGTCGAATTGTCTTGTCTTTGCGACAGCCTTCGTGTGCAGAGCCCACGGGATGCTATGCGTGTAGAGCGTGTGGTAGAACCTAGATAAATCAGCCTTTAGCAAAAACCGTGATGACGATGATCTTATGACCTTCTCACTGTCAAACGCATCGAAATCATTCACTCTCTCAAGGCCTCGGATTGAACCTGACGAATACTGCATCCTCGTCATTGAAAGCGCAGACTTTTTCATATGGTTTTCAATGCCTGCCCAGTGGCTTTCAATGAGCGCCGCTAACTTAAGTTGATGAAGTGGGTTTGGTATTCCCAGCAGCCTCCGGTGATGTTGCAGACGCGGGATGGAATGAAACGCGCAGCGACTAGACTTCGCCGCGAAACTATTGAGGTTTGCCGGCAGGTATCCCAATGCTCCTGCAAAACTGGCCGTGGAAAAAGCAGGGGGTATCTCAGCCGGAAAATACCCCTTATCTATTACATCAACGTGGAGCGACATTGCTTGAGTATATTACGCACACGTGAAATTCGCAGTAACATCGGGATTCGAGAATCCTGCCCCCCGGGACCCAGAGCTGGAGTTGGGGTATGCTCGGGCTATGGGCGGCGAACTGGAAGGGGCGCTTGTGGCGGTGTGGCGGCAGAGCTTAGTTGACGGGAAGAAGAGGGTTGAGGTTGAGGGCGAGAGTTACGCCGTGCGGGAGACGGCGAAGAGGAAATTGAAGCAGGTGGATTTCCTGTTTGCGGGGCGGGAGTTGCGGGGGTTGGAGCAGAATCCGGAGACGAAATCGCGGTGGGCGAAGATGGCGCGGGAGGGTGGACGGGTGATGCAGTTTTTGGAGCGGGGGGAATATGTGGCGGTGGTGGTGGACGGGAAGGTTCATGTTTATGGGTAGGGATGTGTGGGAAGGCAGAGGGAAGAATTGATTTTTGAGTTGGGGAACGTTTGATTGAGCGGAGAAACCCAAGACGGGCACGATTGATTGAGCGGAGGAAGCTAAGACGGGCACGATGTATCGTGCCCCTACAAGAGGCGGAAGGCGACAGAAAGCGACACCATGCGATGGCTTTTGCGCTAGACTACGGGAATAGGGACAAACAAGATGGCGCTGGATTGGTCACAATGCGCGGCGGTGGAAAGTGTACCGGGAAAAGTGAGCGGAGCCTGGGTGCTTCGCGGCACACGTATGCCTGTCTCCGTCATTTTTGAAAATTTGGAAGCCGGGGCAAACATCGACGACATCATGGAGTGGTTTGAAGGGCTAGACCGCGAACAGGTTAAAGCCGTAATTGAATTTGCCGCCCGCAGTCTGGACGCGGCGCCGTCTGCCTCCAGACGCTGATGCTGGTTCTCTTCGACCAGGGAACTCCCGTACCCATGAGGCCCTTCCTCATAGGCCACATAGTCGAAACTGCAGCCCAACGAGGTTGGGACAAGCTCAAGAATGGCGAATTGCTTGAGGCAGCTGAAGAAGCCGGCTTCGAAGTGTTACTCACACCCGACAAAAATATTCGTTACCAGCAAAACTTGGCGCTTCGCAAAATAGCGATCGTGGTCCTGGGCAACCCCCAATGGCCGGTGCTGCGACGACATGTTGAGCGTGTCGTACTTGCAGTAAACGCCGCGCAACCGGGCAGCTAGACCTTTGTTGAGATACCGCTCCATTAGCAGCTATTTGCAAACTTGAGGTAAGGCGCTTGGCCTCGAACTGCACGGGGTCCAGGGTGTGTCACACTTCCCTTCACCGTATTGCTCTGAAGTATCCACTCCATAGCCAGGGGATGAAAAAAGGTGGTTGGAGGCATAGACTGAGGAACTTACTGAATAAGTTTTGATTGAACTCGACGGAACGTTGAAGTAAAAAGCTGAGTATTCGATTCGAGCAGCCATCTTTCGGCGGGACATCCCGCGGCCGCTAGGGGTAGCGGAAGATTGCATGGTTTCTTATAGACAGATTGGTATGGCTTCCATTGGGAGGAATGAAATGCAACGACGTCATGGTGTGTTTGCGTGGATCACGCTGTGGATGTTGGTGCTGGGATGGGCGGGGATGGCTGCGGCGCAGGTGAATACGGCGACGCTCTCGGGGACAGTGATGGACCCGCAGGGGCTGGCGGTGCGAGGGGCGAAGCTGACGATTACGAACGCCGGAAACGGTGCGGAACGCGCGGCCGTGTCGGATGACGGAGGGCGCTATAAGGTCGTTGGACTGACGCCTGGGAAATACAGAGTAAGCATTGATGGCGGGCCGAACTTCGCGGCCTATCAAAACGATACGGTGGTGTTGACGGTCGGCGAGGACGCGACACTGGACGCGCGGCTGGAGTTGAAGGGCGTGCAGCAGACGGTGACGGTGACGACGGAAACCGCGCAGATCGAGACGACAAAGACGGACGTGTCGCAAACGGTGGGGGAGCAGCGCATCGATAACCTGCCGATCAACGGGCGGAACTACATCAATTTTACGCTGACGAATTCGCAGGCGAACCGGGACGTAGCACCAACGATTGGGCCGGCGCCGACGAGCGGGCTGAACTTCGGCGGGCAACGGGCGCGATCGAACGAAGTGAGCGTGGACGGCGCGGACGCGGTGGATAACTCGATCAACGGGATACGCGCGACCGTTTCGCAGGAGGCGGTGCAAGAGTTTCAGGTGATTCTGGGAGATTACAGCGCGGAGTATGGGAGGGCGACGGGCGGGGTGGTCAACATCGTGACGAAGAGCGGCGGGAACGATTTTCACGGGGACGTCTTTGGATACTTGAGGAATAAGGCGTTTCAGGCGCGCAACGCGTTTTCAGGCCAGGTGGATCCGACGACGGGAACGCTCGATCCCACCAAGCAAGCGTACACGCGCGTGCAGACGGGATTGACGTTAGGAGGAGCGGTCAAGAAGGACAAGACATTTTATTTCTTCTCCTATGAATACACGCAGCGAGAAGAGACTGGATTCTCGAGCATCGGGCAGGGAGCGACGGGCACTGGCCCCTGGGGATTTGTGACGGTGCCGCTGCCGACGCCGGGAGGCGTGGTGAATGTGCAATTGACGCCGTCACAGGCGGCTTCTGTGCAGACGCTGCTGGGGACCGGACTCGCGCCTTACCAATCACTCGGGGTGTCCTACGGGCTGCTGATGGGATCGGCATCGAGCGTGGCGCTGAACCGGCTGGATTTTGGAGCGATTGCCACGAACTTCGGATTGAACCCGGGGCCGGGGGCAAATTTTCCAGTGCCGGTGACGTGCCCGATCGGCGCGACGGTGGGAAATGTGGTGTGCTCTTCGACGCCGATTGCGCCGGGGTTCGGTTATGCGTATGGGATGGTGCCGTTGCCAACGTCGTATAAGGCGCTAAATCAATTGCGCGGGAATTTTCCGACGACGGAGAAGACGAGCTTGTGGTCGTTGAGGCTGGACCAGAAATGGAATAACCAGAACAATTCGTTTCTGCGCGTGGGAGTGTCGCCGTCGCTAGTGACGGGAGTCGAGTCCACGGCGCAGAACCAGACGTTTGGAGAAAATGCGGGGTCGCGGACGGGATTGAATCAGTCGCGGGACCTGGACTTCGTGTTCCAGCACGACACGATTCTAAGCGCAACGGGATTCAACGAATTCCGGGCGCAAGTGGCGCGCCGCGGGTTGCATTTCGGGTTTGCAGAACTGCCGGGCGGGAGCGACATTGGGGTGAACATTCCGGGTTACGCGTATTTCGGGCGCGAGCCGTACTCGACGGTGGACCGCATCGAGAGGCGGTTTGAATTTACGGACCATGTAAGCCTGATCCGCGGGAATCACACGTTCAAAATGGGCGGGGACTTTAACCTGATTCAGTTGCGGTCCGGGAAGGCGCAGATTTTCGAACTAGACTACGGAGGCGTCGTAAATTTCGGCGGATTGGCGACGTCCACGGTGAGCGCGGGAGCGATTCCGGATTCCGTGCCGCTGCCAACGGGACAGACGGTGCAATTGTTCGGGACGACGGGATTGCAGTCATATGGATTGGGAATACCGACGACGTACATTCAGGGCATTGGACAATCGAGCCAACCGTTCGACAACATTCCGCTTGCCATTTTCTTTCAGGACAGCTGGCGGGCCAGCAAGCATCTGACGGTTAACTACGGACTGCGGTACGACGCGGAGGTAACGCCACTCTTTTCGCCGCTCAATTCGTTTAACGCAGCAGCAGAAAAAGCATTGGGAGTCGTGGAAGGAATTCCGCGCGATTACAACAACGTAGCGCCGCGGCTGGGAGTCGCGTGGGATCCGAAGGGCGACGGCAAGATGGTGATTCGAGCGGGATACGGACTTTTCTACGACCACCCGTTGCTGGCGATTGCGTTTGACTCGGCGACGGCCGATGGAGGCCGATCGGTGCAGTTGATTACGGCAGGTGGAGCGGCTTCGGGTTGCGGGGTTCTTCCAGCAGGCTCGGCGCCAGCGGGTTATCCGATGTGCGGCTCGAGCGTTACAGGCAATGCGCTGGATGGACCGCAGAATCTGAATGGTTCAACGATATTCCAGGGAGGACTGAATGCGCTGCCGAACATGTTCTACCTGGCGAATCAGCAGCGCTTTGACCCGCTTGCTGCGGGTTCACTTTTCGCGAACCAGAACTATCTAGCGGCGGGATTCCCGCTTCCGATTTTGCCGTTCGTGTTGCCGGTGGCGAAGAATTTCCAATTCGGAATCGCACAACAAGGGAATCTGACGATTGAACGGCAGATTGCCGGTTCGTGGAAAATAAGCGTTGGCTATCAGTACACGAAAGGACAGCATTTATACCGGCCGGTGGACGTCAACTCAACGGATCCGCAATTGATCACACAGAATTATGCGGATTGCGTGGCTTCCGGGCTGACGACGTGCAGTTCAACACCAGTTGGAATCACAGTGCCCGCGGGAGTGGTGACGACGGCGAACGGGTGCACGTTCACGCCAACGGTTCCCAGCCTTGTGGGAACACTGAGCGGGTGCCCAGGGCCGCTGGCGGGATTGAATGGAACGCCGGTAGCGACGGCGGCGGCATTCAACTTCTTCCGGCCGTCGGGACCTAATCCGTCCTTTGCTGGACCAGGTGCGGCGCTATACCCACTGCTAGCTGGGGTGGCTGGAGCTTCGTGCTTTCCAGCGGGATTTTTTGGGGCGGGAGCGCCGAAGAAATGTTACCCGACGGGATTTGGAGTGCCTGTGGCGTTTAACAGCGTGGATGCACAGCTCTCGGATGGGAATTCGGTGTATCACGGGCTGACGGTGAATGTGCAGAAGCGCTTTTCCCACTCGTTTGAGATGCTTTCCAGTTATACGTGGTCGCACACGATAGACGACTCGACGGACTTGCAGTCTCCGCTTGAGCCGCAAGACAGCCGGTTTCCGTTTCTCGAGCGGAGCAATTCGGACTTCGACCAGAGGCATCGCTGGGTGACGAGCGCGGTTTTTCAGTCGCCGACGGCGAAGAGCGGGGACGGCGCGTGGAAACATTTCATCGGAGACTTCACGTTGTCGCCGATCATCGAAGTTTCTTCGGGACGGCCGTACACGATCATCACCGGGACCGACTATCGATTGGACCTGGGAGCATCGAACGGACGACCATCCGTGGCCCCGGCGGGTGCTGGAACGACGTCGGCATTTATTAACGGCGTATCGTTTGTGGTGCCGACGAACTGCTTAACGGATAACGGGCAGGCGTTCAGCGTGCCGGGAATCACGCCGCCGTTCGGATGCGACGGCAACCTGGGGCGGAATGCCTTCGTGACGCCGGGATTTTTCCAAGTTGATTTGCGGCTTTCACGGCGATTCAATTTGGGGGGAACACTTCAAGTTCGACGTGATTGCGGACGGGTTCAACCTGACGAATAGGCTGAATGTCGCGGCGGTGAACCAGTTATGCGATCCGGGAGCGGGGTCGACATGCAGCGCGGGGCAGCCGACGGCGTCGTATGACGCGAGGCAGTTTCAGTTTGCGCTGAAGTTGAGCTGGTAGGAAACCACCGCGAACGTAACAACAAAGCTGCTTTGAGCTAAATGCCAGAAGGGCTTCGTGAAAGCGAAGCCCTTCTTCTTTGGCGAGGACTTTCCGCAGGGGGCGACTGCGAGTAAAGTAAAGAGACCGTTTCCCGTTGAGGAATTGGAGAAAGAATGAACGCGGTGCTGATTGGAGTGGTGATTGTGGTGGCCGGGTTGGTGGTGTGGCTGGCGCTGCAAACGGCGAAGAAAAACGAGCTGCTGGAATCGCAGATGAAGGAGTTGCGAAGCAGCCTGCAGACGATGGGAACGGCGCAGGCGCAAAGCGCCGGGAAGATTGATGCAATCGGCCAGAGCGTATCGCAGCGGCTGGAGAGCGTAACAAAGGCGTTGCAGGATGGAGTTTCCAGTTCGGCACAGATTGCCAACCAGGGCCAGACCGCGATTGCAACGGAACTGAAGAACACACGCGAACAGATCGGGCACATCCAGAAACAGTTGGGGGAGTTTCAGGAGTTGGGCCGTGGTATGTCCACCGCGACAAAGACGCTTGAGGGAATCCTCGGCGGAGCGAAAACGCGCGGGCTATTAGGCGAGGTGACGTTGAACCGTCTGCTGGAAGACTCCCTGCCTTCTTCGCAATATGCGACGCAGTACCGGTTTGCGAGCGGCGAAGCAGCGGACGCGGTCATCTTTTTGCGCGATAAAAAACTTGTGGCCGTGGACTCGAAGTTCCCGCTGGACGCCTTCCGCAGAATTGCCACGGAGGGAGAAGAGGCGAAGCGGGCGTTTGCGACCTCAGTAAAAATCCACGCTGATTCGATTGCCAAGAAATATATCGTGCCGGCGGAAGGAACGCTGGAGCTGGCGCTGATGTTCGTGCCTTCGGAAACCGTATATTACGAGATGCTGATGACACAGGACAACAAGGGAGAGGCGCTGGACGCCTATTGCCGGGACAAGAATATTATCGCCGTCTCCCCGAACACGCTTTATGCGCACCTTTGCGTGATTCATCTGGGACTGCGAGGAATGCAGATCGAGGAGAATGCAAAAAGGATTTTCGCGAACCTCTCCGGTTTGCAGAAGCAAATGGAGACGTTTACAGATGTGTTCGAGAAGTTGGGCACGCATCTGAAGAATGTGCAGCTAAGTTACGGAGAGGCCGACAGGCGGCTGGAGAAAACGCAAAACACGCTGGATGGCTTGCTGACGGCCGGGGTTGCGGAAGCTTCGATCGAGAGCGGCCCAGCAGAAATCACGCTGCCCGGGGAGACAGGTGCAAAACCTTCGCCGCGGGCTCTTCCTTCTGAGCTTAGTGCGGAGAAAGAGCGACAGGTATCCATGTTCTTGCCGAACCCCGATTCACGCATCTAGCGCGCGCGGGCGTTAGAACTCACCAAACGGATGGAGACGAGGAAGCTGCCGCGTTTGCGGCCGACGACCTGGAAGTGGGCTTGGTTTTCTACGCCGCCAGAGCTGGTGGCTTTGAGGGGATTGCCACCCTCGAGTTCGGCGACGTCTGGGGCGAGATTCCTTGCTTCGAGGGTGACTTTGTCGCGTGTGCCGCGGACGTGGACGGTGAGTCGGCGGAGGACGCCGGGGGCGAGCGGGGAGGTATCGGCCTCCAAGGTGAGAGCGACAAAGACGACTTCAAGGGGCGGACCGTTGCGTTTCGCGCAGGAGAGATCCACGGAGGCGCGGCCGGGCTGCAAGTCCGGTGGGGGAAGCACGACAAGAGAGGTGGGGGAAGAGGCGAGAACGAAGGCGGGGTCTCCGGAAATGGTGATCTGGTTGGCGTCGGCGTCGCCGCAAAAGCCGCGACCGGTGATTTCGAAGCGGTCGGCAATAGAGGCGACTTGGGGTATGGAATCGACTTGCATGGAATTTGCTGGGGATTCGCCGGGCGGCGTGATTGTGACGGGGACGCGGCCTTCGCGGCCGACGATCGACCCGTAGATCAAACCGGGAGTGAGAGGAGCGACAAAGAGGGCGCGGCCGGTGGCGTCGGTGGTGAGGCGGTCGCCATTCGAAAAGATGACGGCGGCGCCGGGGGTGAGGCGGCCGTTGGCGTCGAGCACGGCAAGAGTAGCGCGGTCTCCGGAGACGATGGATCTCGGGAGCAGGAGGATGCGCCCAGCAGGAGCGGGAGGCGGTTTTTGCGCGAAAGCGGGGAAATAAAGAGGAGCCAGGGCCGCCGCGAGGCTGAAGCATCGTAAAACGAGTGGAGACGGCGGACGGCGAAAAAGCATGGGGAGATTGTAGTCGAGAGTTGGTGCGGGGAGGAAGCGAGAGCGCGGGAGTTGGTCATGAAACTAGGAGCGGGCAGAGACGGCGAAGCGATTGTCAGAAGCTCACGATGAATTTACTGCGCGGGCTTTGAGGCAAGGCGGTAGATCTGGGCTTCCAGGAAAAGGCGGAACAGTTCGGGGTCAATCTCTTCATCGCGAACGCAGAGCTTGAGAATGTCCAGAGCGCGATCGGTGGGAACAGCCCGTTTGTAAGGACGGTCGGAAGCGGAGAGGGCATCGAAAATGTCGCAGATGGTCATCATCTTGGCTTGAACGGGAATGGAGGGAGAAGTCAGGCCATCCGGATAGCCACGGCCGTTCAGCTTTTCGTGGTGGGCGCGAGCGATTTCGGGAATGCCGCGATATTCGGGCGTCCAGGGGATCTGTGCCAGGAAGTTGAAGCTGTGGGTGACATGCGATTCGATCTGGCGGCGCTCGTCGGTGTCGAGGCTGCCGCGAGGTATCGAGAGATAACGAACTTCCTCGGAGGTGAGATAAGGGCGCTCAGTACCGCGCGGATCGCGGTAGGTCTTCTGGGAGATTTCGGCGAGCAAATCGAATTCTGTAGACGGCAAGATGGTCGGTTCGTTTGCGCGAGTGATGAAATCCACATAGCGGTCCAGCCCGCCGAGAAGGCGGGCCGCCTCAGCGTCGAGAAGCTGGAGACGAGCGCCCTCATCCGAACTTTTGCGGGTACGGGCAAGCAAAAGTTCGACTTTTTGCTGAGCGATGCGCGCTTCAATATCGCGGCGGATGTAATCGAAGCGATCGAGCAAGCGGGAATACTGGAGAGGGTAGAGTTTTTTGGCTTTGACGAGGACGTCCTCGCGGACGCCGACTTTACCGAAATCGTGGAGTAAGGCGGCGTAGCGCAGCTCCTTCATTTGCTCGCGCGAAAAACGCAAGTCCGCGTACGGTCCCTGAGGCTCGCGATCCACCGCTTCGGCAAGCGCAGTAGTCATCTCGCAGACACGTTGGGAATGACCAGAGGTGGTGGGATCGCGCTGCTCGATGGCCTTCACGGCGGCGTTCACGAAGCCATCGAAAAGATTTTCGATGTCGCGGTAGAGCTGGGAGTTTTCGTAGGCCACGGCGGCTTGTGAGGCGAGCGAGAGGCCGAGCCGGACGGCACGTTCGGGAAAGGGATGGACGTAACGGTGAACCGCGTTGGCGTCCGTCAGGTGGGATTGCGGATGGCGTTTGCAGTTAATCAGCTGGAGGACGCCGAGGACTTCGCCTTTGCCATTTTTCATGGGCAGGGTGATCAAGGAGCGCGTGCGGTAGCCGGCTTGTTCGTCGAAAGAAGAATTGAACTGGAAGGGGCGGGACTTGGGAATGCGGTAGGCGTCGGCTAGTTCGATGACTTCACCATGGAGGGCGCAATAACCTGCCATGGAGGATTCCGCGATGGGAAGCGTGTGTTCGGTGTAGGGAAACTGGACGCTGTCATTTTGGGTGAGGCGGAAGCGAAGCTGGCGCGTTTTGTCCCCACCGTTTGAAGGGTTATGCGTTGAGCCGTTCGCATGAGCGGCGGCTTGCTCCACCAAATAGAGAGAGCCGGCATCGGCGCCAGTGATCTCGCGCGCTTTGGACAAGATCAAGGCAAGAAGGCGATCCACATCGCGGGTTTCAGAGAGAGCGATGCCGACGCGGTTCAGTTCTTCAAGCTCCCAACCTGCATGGGCGGCGGACAAGCTGGGGCGGCGGGGGGCAGTGACTCGCTTTCGGAGCTTTTTCTTAGCTTTGGCCATGAAAGGGATGCTCCGCCTGCCATACGGGGCGGGCGGCCTGGTGGAAGGCAGATTATCACGGAGCCTATAGCAGTGGCACGCGGCCGGTTGGCAGGGAGCAGAAACAGGGGCACAAAATTGGGCATTTAGTTGTACCCTCTGGGAGGGCCGAGGCGGCAAATGGCGCTAAAAAACAAGTAATCAGTTAGCGTCAGTACCTTTCGCTGCCGGAAAGGGTCTGCTAGCGTGAGAACAGGGTTGCCGGGTAGGGGTGTGGGCAAGGGTTCAGTCGGCGAGCAGAAACGGGAGAATTTGTGCGGATCGTAAGCGGGGGCGTCACCGACTTAGGGCGGGTGCGCACGAACAACGAAGACTGCTTCCGCATCGTCGAATCGCTGAATCTGTTTGTGCTTGCCGATGGCATGGGCGGCGAAGCGCACGGCGAAGTGGCTAGCGCGATGGCCGTGGAAACGATCGTCAAGCATTGCATGGATTCGCAGGGTGTGCCCGAGACCACGCAGCTGGGTCTCTCAGAGCCAAGCTGGAGCGAAAAAGCCAGGCGGTTGACGAACGCGGTGCACCTGGCGAACAAAGGCATTTATGAGGCAGCGGAAGCAAATCCCGAGCAGCATGGAATGGGAGCAACGCTGACGGCGGGATGGATCGACGGCTCAAGACTGAGCATCGCGCACGTGGGTGATTCGCGGGCTTATCTGCTGAGAAGCGGCAATTTGCAGCAGCTCACGAGCGATCACTCGCTGGTTGCGGAGCAGGTGCGGCGAGGGATTTTGACAGCCGCGGAAGCAGAAGAAAGTGAAATGCAGAGCGTGCTCCTGCGCGCGCTGGGGGCTTTGCCGGATATCGAAGTGGATACCGACGAGCACACCTTGTTTGCGCGAGATATTTTGATGTTCTGCTGCGACGGCCTGACGCGCATGGTGACCGAACCCGAGATTGCGGGGACGTTGCAGGCAGAGCCGGATCCGACGAAGGCGGCGGAAAAGTTGATTGCGCTGGCAAATGAGCGCGGCGGCGTGGACAACATTACGGTGATTGTGGTGCGCATGGGTTCGGAGTCTAGAGGTTGGTGGTCTTGGCTATTTGGTGGAGCGCGAAAAAACGCGGCCAGAAACGGCGCCGCAGGAGGATCGTGAGATGGCGAAGCTCAGCCTGATGTTTGAAGAAAAGACGGTGAAGGAAGTGCCGGTCGGGAGCCGGCCGGTGAGCATCGGCCGCTCTCCGGACAACGACCTGCCCGTCGACAATCTGGCGGTCTCGAACTATCACGCGCGCGTTTATTTTGAGGGCGGGCGGCTGGTCGTGGAAGATCTGGATAGCTTGAATGGCACGTTTGTGAACGACCTGCGCGTGGAGCGGGCCACGCTGCATGACGGTGACTCGATCTGGGTCGGCAAACACCACATCAAGGTGGATGCCTCGGGCGATGCACCTGTGCCGTGGGATACGGGGCGGAAAGCCAGCGCGCCGCGCATCAACGAAACCATGGTGCTGGATACGAAAGCGCGGCGGGAGATGCTGCAGCAAGCGGCGGCGACGGGAGAGCGCGTGCAGTTTGCGGCCGGGCGGCTGAAAGTGCCGACGCTGATTGTGACTGCCGGGCGAACCGATCAGAAAGAGTACATGCTGACGAACAAGCTGACGGTGATTGGGAAGTCGGCGATGGCGACAGTGAAAGTTAAAGGGTGGTTCAAGCCGCCGATGTCTGCGCAGATCAACCAGCGCGATGATGGCTACTACATCGGCCCCGGGGACAAGATGCCTACCGTGAATGGCGCGCCGATTACCGGACCCGTGCGGCTGAACGATGGCGACGTGATCGAAGTCAGCGGCGTGCGCATGAATTTCGTGTTCCGCGAATAGCGCGCGAATTGAAATGGCGGCTCCGTCAGGCGGATGGTGGCAGAGGCGGGGCGGGTTCGGCCTCTATGAGCTGCTGCAGTCATGGTGGCGGCACCGCGTTTCGTTTGTTCTGAGCCTTTGCATCACGCTGGCGTCGCTCTCTGTCTATTACCTGGTTTTCCTCCAAGAAAAAAGAACGCCTATATCCGAGCTAGCCGAACGACTGGAGCTCGACACACTGGACACACGCTTTCGTTATAGGCCACAACGATTCTCGTCGCCAGATTCCCGAATCGTCATCGTGGATATTGACCAGAGGGCGCAGGAAGTTTTGGGCCGCTGGCCGTTCTCGCGTGCCTATTTTGCAAAAATGCTGGACGTCCTTCATGAGGATGGAGCCGCGGTAACTGCTTTCGATATTACATTCAGCAAGCCGGATCAAACCGCAGCACCAGTGCGGGCGTTAGCTGAAGAACTTGAGAAACGTGAGCAGGCGGGAGAAGCCGTTGATCCAAAACTGACTGCCGAAGTTCACCAACTTGCAGCAAGATATGATGCGGACTCTCAGTTTGCAAAGGCCATCAAACGCTTTGGTCCCGTAGTCCTTGGAAACTACTTTCTATTTACACGAGCGGACCTCGAAGGCGTCTCCGACAAAACGCTCCAGGCTTATGCAGATCAAATAGCATTTTTCGCGTATCCGCCGGCGCATCCCCTGCGCGAGCAGTTCAGCAAAGAAGACAAACTCCATCTGATGGAGATTTTCGCAGGGGCGAGGCTCATGCCTCGGGGAGCAGAAGCCAATCTGGATAGTCTGACTTCAGCGCTCTCCGGCGACAGTTCGTGGACCGGGTTCTTTAACGTTCCGCCCGACACGGATGGAGTGGTGCGCCGCGCCACACTTCTCTTGCCATATGGGCGTTCAGAGAATCCAGCGGAGTGGGATCTTTATCCTTCGCTCGACATCATGGCAGCGCGGGCTCTCATGGGGTCGGAGGCGCAAGACACCAACCTTTTTTACGGACCGGTTGGAATTGTACGCGTCAATTTCGGCAACAGCAGATCTCTGCGCACCGATACCCTAGGACAAATGTTGATCAACTATCAGGGGCCATGGGGAACTTTTCATCACTACTCGATTGCGGACGTACTGCAGAAAAGTTTCGTGCCGGGAACCTTCAAAGGGAAATTAGTGCTCATCGGGGCGACAGCTACAGGAATAGGCGATCTGCGCGCCACTCCATTTGGAGGCACAAACTATCCCGGCGTCGAAATTCATGCCAATACTATCGACAATATTCTGAACGACCGCTTTCTGAAACGCGACGCGAGATCCGCTTTGATTGACGCGCTGCTCATATTCACATTTGGCATTCCACTGGGAATTTGGATGGCCTTGGTGCAGCCGCGATGGATGTGGTTTGGCGCGGCGTTACTCATTCCACTAGTCGCTGTGGATTATGGCGCTTTTCTGCGCGGCTGGTGGCTGAATTTTACGATTCCGGCGATGACATTGACTGGGAATGTGCTGCTGGTTTCTCTGTACCGCGCGCTCGTCGAGGAGAAAGAGAAACGTAAGGTACGGACGGCGTTTGGACAGTACCTCAGCCCGGAAGTGATTCGGCGGTTGCTGGTGAATCCGCGGCTGGTGGAGCCGAAGAAGACGGACATCACCGTGATGTTCAGCGACATTCGCGGGTTTACGAGCATTTCGGAAAAACTGGATGCCCAGGATTTGGCTCTGTTCCTCAATCAATATCTTTCGGACATGACGCGGATCGTCTTCAAGACGAACGGGACCCTCGACAAATACATTGGTGACGCGGTCATGGCGTTTTGGGGCGCGCCATTTGAAGAGCCGGGGCATGCCGCGAAGGCTTGCAACGCGGCACTTGAAATGATGACGCGGGTTCGCGAACTGCAAAAGCAGTGGGAAGCGCAGGGCAAGCCGAGTCTTGATATTGGCATTGGGCTGAACACTGGCGTGGCCAGCGTGGGGAACATGGGTTCCGTGCTTCGTTACGGCTACACCGCGCTGGGCGACGCGGTAAATCTCTCATCGCGGCTTGAGGGTTTGAACAAAGACTACACTACGCACATTATCGTGAACGAGACGACGTATCAGGGCGCGAAGGACGATGGCTTCGTGTTTCGCGAGCTGGACCTCATTCGCGTTAAGGGCAAGCTGCAACCCGTGACGATTTACCAATTGATGGGGCGGCAGGCGGATTTCGCGGCAGACGGTTCAGTGGAGACTGTGCGACTGCAGGTGGAACAGTTTGCTCGAGCGCGCAAACTCTATCGCGGACGGCAGTGGAAGGCCGCGCGGGAGGCGTTCCAGGAATATCTGGAGAAATGGCCGAAGGATGGCCCGGCAGGCGTTTATCTGGAACGCTGCCAGGAATATATCGACGCGGAGCCGCCTGCCAATTGGGACGGCGTTTTCGTAATGACTCACAAGTAGCTGATTGCACGGGCATCGATTAGCGCCCTACTGTTTCTCCACTTCAATCAAATTGTCGGCGGGATCGCGGTCGATCAACTTGTTGTACGGGTCGATGCCGGCGAAGGTCGGCTTTTCGTCAACGATGAACTCATAAGTGTTGTTCGCCTGCGAGATCCACTCTTTGTGCAGGTTCAGTCGCTTGAAATGTTCCTTCGTGCCGCTGAAGACTCCCACATCGATCAAATCGTGAAGCGACATCGGGGTCTCGTTGCCGGAGCCGTCCGACTTTTTCTTCTGCGAACTGAGCGTCAGCTTCACTTTGAATTTTTTGTCCGGCATTTCCACATAAGTGGCGGAGACGGCGCGGTTTTCGTACAGGACGATGGACTCGAACATATCGGTGATGACGTACTGCAATTCCGGGGGCGTTTGTTCGCGAAGAGCAGCAACAAATCCGCGCGTATCGGGATAGGGCCCGGTGGCGTAGCGGTTTTTCTCCAGGAAATTGTGCAACGCGAGATTCACTTTGTCCTCGCCGATATAATCGGCGAGCGCGAACATGACCATGGAACCCTTCTGATACCACACATAGGGTTCGCGCTGGACCAGAACGATCGGTGGCTCGTGCCGCGTCTCGCCAGCGCGCCCTCGAAGATAGCCGTCGAGTTCGTAGCGCAGAAACTTCCGCGTCATATCTTCGCCGTACTTTTTTTCCATCACTTTCAGAGCGGAGTATTCTGCAAGTGATTCGCTCATCATGTTCGAGCCTTGCGTCTGGCTGCCGATAAGCTGGTGACCCCACCACTGGTGAGCGAGTTCGTGGGCGGTGACGAAATAAAGAAGATCGATGTCGTCGGGCTTTTTCAGGCGCTCGATGAAGCCGATATCTTCGGAATAGGGCACGGTATTGGGAAAAGACTGGGCGAAACGGCGGTAGCGGGGAAATTCGAGGACGCGGAACTGGTTGAACTGATAATCGCTGAAATTCTTCTCGTAGTACTCCAGGCCGGTTTTCGAGGCGTCCATCATTTTGTCGAGATTGAATTCGTGACCGGGCTGGTAATAAATCTCGAGCTTGACGTTTTTCCACTGATCCTTTTTCACGCTGAAGCGAGCGGAGAGGAAGGAGTAGAAATCGTTGATGCGCGTGCCGCCCATGTTGTAGTCGAAATAGCGGCGTCCGTTGTCGGTCCATTCGCGCGTGAGATAGCCGGGAGCGATGGCGATCTGATCCGGTGACGTGCTGACGACGGCGTGGAAAGAAATCCACTCGGAGTTGGTCGTGAACAAATTGAGGTTGGAGTAGTAAGGATCGCCGGGAGGCGCCATCTCCTCGAGTGGGGGCAACTTTTCATCGCGCCGGCGAACGGGATCGTCGATCTCGATGTTGCCGTTGTAGCCGATGGTTGGAAAATAGTCGCGGTCAAAAAATGTCCCGTTGTAGGCAAATTCGGCGCGCTCGTTGCCATCCTTAAAGCCACGCGAAGTGAAGCCGACGCGGAAATTCATCTTCATTGTTTCATTTGGCAGTAAAGGCGGGTCGAGCTTATAGATCGAGTAGAAATGCTGTTTGTCGTCGAGCGTCTGTTTGGAAGAGCGGTCGAACTTTATTTCCTGGATGGATTCGCGGGTGTCCGTAATGTGAACTTCGTCGATGGGCTTGTCGGAGTGATTGACGAGTGTGTAGTAGCCCATACCCGCAAAGGCCCGCCGCTCCGGGAAAATGTCCACTGCGACATCGACGGCTGTGACCTTAGGCTGCGGGAGACGTTCATACTTTTTGTAGAGCTGCTCGTACTCGGCGGAGCGATGGCGGTTCTGCTTGGCGGTACGAAATTCGTTCAGGACATGAGTGTTGTAGAAAAAAACGGCACCCGCGGTTGTCGCAAGAACCAAAAATACAGCGCCGGCGGGAATCAGACGAACCAGGCGCGGCAGGGCTTTTTTCAGCCGCGAATCGAACGATTGCTCGGTTCCGCGCCTGGCAAAGGCAATAGAAAAAACGCTCAGCAAGCCGCCGACACACATCCAGTAGGCCGAAACCCAAAACAGCGCCTTAACGAAATGTCCGTAGCCGTTCATGTCCGAGTATGTGTAGGGAGTAATTTCACCGTAGAGGTACATGCGATTCTCGATGCCCCATGCGTAAAGGGTCGGAATCAGTATGAAGAACCCGACCACCACGGCATGGGCCACAAACTTGTTTCCCAAGACTGTCTGGAGGAACAAAGCGAGCAGAACGACCATCAAGAGTTGCGGCAAGTAAATGAGGTAGATTTCCTTGGCGTAGTGGCCCAGTTCAAAGCGGAAAAATCCGCTTGTGGCTTGGGAGAGCACACCACACCCCAGCACTACGGATGCCAAGACGGTCTCGACCATTGCAAGCGCCAAAAACTTACTGACGAAATCGGCCCAATCGCGCAGCGGTAAAGAGTCGTGAATCTGCTCGAACCGCACGTCTCGTTCGCGCCAGATCACTTCACCGGCATATAAAGCGCCGATGATGAAAAGGAAGAGGCCCGACTGGCCAGATACTACGGAGACCACCAGAAAAGTGACTGGCCAGACGTCAACGCCGTTGTTGTTGCCCGCAAAATGCCCGCTGATTAACACGAAGACAAGCATGATCAGCGTGATCGCCCAAAACGGAAGTTCGCGCACAATATTGAAGAAGCGCATTCGCGTCATGGAAAGCAACTGCCTCAAGGTGGTCGAAATCCCAAAAATCTGACTCACTTGCGGAAGCTGGGCAACGACCCGCCGGGGCGCTTTCTTCTCGTTGTCTTCGTCGGTTCGAGCCTCCGCGGCTTTCTTGGTCGAGCGCTTGGAACCCAAAACTTCTCCGGACATGGGGAACAGCGCAAAAACGACAATGAGGGCAACGACACCGACGCCTAGCCACACGAGACGGTTGTAGAGAAAAACGCCCGTCCAATGAGGAGTGAGCGTATTTCTCTCCACCACCGTCCAGTAGCGCGCCAAGCTTTGAATCATGATGAGCCCAAAGGGATCGGCGATGGAAGCCCAAGCGCGTTCCAATTTGTTGGAGGTGACGACGACGACCAGTTCGATCAGGTAAAAGGCGAAAAGCGCGACTCCCTGGAGATAGACGACAACAATATTTCGAGTCAGGGCCGCAACACAGAAGAAAAGGCTACCCAGGACAAAAAGCTGGACGATGCCGATCGAGGCGAAGATCTTGAAATACATCCCAAAATCGATTGGCGCGATCCGCAACTTGTCTGCCCACGGCATCAGCGGGCCCAGAGCAAAGCCCACAATAATTCCGGAAAATGCAAAGACCGCGGTCACCATCGAACCCGCCCACCGGCCTCCGAGATAGGCAAATTTCGAGATGGGCTTGGTGAAAATCAACTGGTAGGTGTCTCCGTTGAAATCGCGCAATATGGCGGGGCCGAAAATTGCCGCAATCAAGATCGAGCCAAACAACAACACGTCCACAGTAACGATGAGTACGGAGAACGGACCATTCAGCAGCACTTTTCCACTTCCCGCCGGTCCGAAACCTTCCACCGATGAGGCGAGAAACGGCAAAAACGCCATCAGGAGAAAGAAGATGTAGGTGGAGACGCTCTTAAGCCGCAACTTCAACTCAAACAGAAAGAAGTCCATGAACATGTCGTGTTCTCCCGTTCAATTCGGCCGGTGCTGCGACAATTGGCGGAAATACACGTCTTCCAAATCCGCTTCGACGGGGTGGAAACCGTCGCTCAAGGGAGTTTCCGAATAGACGCGCACCTCGTTGAGCCCTCCCACGCGATGCATGGAGATAAGGGGATAGGCTTTCTCGATGGCTTCCCGCTCAGCGTCGGTGGGAACGACTTTGCTCCAAACGCGCCCCTTCAAGTTGTCGATCGTTTGCGAAGGCACGCCTTCCAAGATTAATTCGCCGCTACTGATGATGGCCATCTTGGAGCAAAGTTCACGCACGTCCTCGACAATGTGCGTCGAGAGAATCACAACGACGTTTCGGCCGATGGAACTCAGCAAGTTCAGGAAGCGGTTGCGCTCCGCCGGATCGAGGCCCGCGGTGGGCTCGTCCACGATGATTAGCTTGGGATTCGCAAGCAGCGCCTGGGCAATGCCGAAACGCTGTTTCATACCGCCTGAATAGCCACCCAAGGCTTTCTTGCGTACTTCCCACAGATTTGTCTGGTGCAGCAAGCCTTCGACGATTTCCTTCCGCTCCCCGCTCTTCGTTATCCCCTTCATGACTGCCAGGTGGTTCAACATGTCCACGGCAGACATTTTCGGATAGACGCCAAATTCTTGCGGTAAATAGCCTAGCAAGCGACGAGTCGCATCTTTATTGGCAATCAGGTCCAGTCCGTCCAGGGTGGCAGAGCCCGTATCCGGATCGAGCAGCGTGGCGAGAATCTTCATTAACGTGGATTTGCCGGCGCCATTAGGGCCGAGCAAGCCGAACATCCCAGGGGAAATCTCGAGCGAGACGCCGCGCAAGGCGCGAACGCCGCCGGAATACGTTTTGGCGAGGTTGTGGATGGAAAGCACTGGTTTGGCTCCTTATTTGGCGCAGCACAAGCGAGTGGTTTCGCGATGAGCGAAACGCTGCCATTCTAGCGACGATGGACTATACCGGAAAGACGCGTTAATTCATCGCATCAATTCTTTTCATAGGTTGCGAAAACGGGCGTCCAATTTGGCGGCCAAAAAATGTGACTCGCCCAAATCGGAGGGCATCCAAAAAGGGAGTAAGATAAGAGCCAGGCGGACCTGCTCGACTGCCATCACATTCATTCATAAAGGCTTGTACGCGAAGCCGTTTCCAATCAGCCGCGGCGATTGCCGGCCGGAAGCGGCCGGGAAAATGGCTGGCCTGGGGACAATTTCACTGCCAAATCGTCGGGCAGACGATATATCGTACAACCTCTGGGCGTACCCAAACAATTGAGTTGGCGAATCTAAGACAAGAGCACACTGACGGAAGCCGTATCAATAGCAAAACCGGGCGAGGAGCCCTTTAAAGAAAGCTTCGAAATATTATGTGGATTGTCCGATTAGCACTATCGAGGCCTTACACGTTTGTGGTCCTCGCGCTCGTCATCATCCTGTTGACGCCGGTGGTGCTCCTTCGCACCCCCACGGACATATTTCCGGAAATCAATATTCCGGTGATCAGTTTGGTGTGGAAATACGACGGGCTCCAACCTCAAGAGATGGAGCAACGTATCACATCCAACTCCGAGCGCGCCGTCACCACGTTGGTGAATGACGTGGAGCATATCGAATCGGAATCAATCAACGGCGTTTCTGTCGTAAAGATCTTCTTCCAGACAAACGCCAATGTACAAACCGCCCTGGCCCAAACGACCGCCACAGTGCAAACGATTTTGAAGAATTTGCCGCCCGGCACTACCGCTCCTCTCGTTTCTATCTTTTCTGCATCGACTGTTCCTGTCATTCAGATTGGATTGACCAGCGACAGCTTGAGTGAGCAACAACTGTTCGATTTCGGGAACAACTTCATTCGTACGCAGCTGGCGACAGTGCAAGGCGCGGCGCTTCCTTTTCCGTACGGCGGAAAGCAGCGTGTGGTCTCCGTCGACATCGATTCCGCCGCGCTGCAATCCAAGGGGCTCTCGCCAGTGGACATCGTCAACGCGGTCAACCAGCAAAATCTGATCCTGCCGACGGGAACCGTGAAGCTTGGTTCGCTTGAGTATCTCGTGGAGATGAATGGAAGCCCTTTGACGATGGAGGGCCTGAACGAGTTGCCAATCAAGACCGTCAACGGCGCGACGATTTACATGAAAGACGTTGCTCACGTGCGCGACGGCTTTAGCCCGCAGACAAATGTGGTGCGAGTAAACGGGCAGCGCGGCGTTCTCATGAGCACCTACAAGACCGGCGGCGCGTCGACACTGGATATTGTCGACCGCGTGAAAGAAGTCTTGCAGAACTATTCGTCTTCTTTGCCCGAGAGCCTGCGCGTCTCGACCTTCTTTGATCAGTCCCTTTTCGTGCGGGCTTCGATTCAGGGAGTCTTGCGCGAAGCACTGATCGCCGCATGCCTTACCGCGGTCATGATTTTGATCTTCCTGGGAAACTGGAAGAGCACGCTGATCATTGCGGTTTCGATTCCCCTTTCCATTCTCGTCAGCATTCTGATACTGAGCGCTCTCGGTGAAACGATCAACATCATGACTCTCGGCGGCCTGGCGCTGGCCGTCGGCATCCTTGTGGACGACGCGACCGTGGAGATCGAAAACATCAATCGCAATCTGGCCATGGGTAAGGAGACGGTCCAGGCAATTCTTGACGGCGCTCAGCAGATTGCCGTGCCGGCGTTTGTGTCCACTCTGTGTATCTGCATCGTCTTCCTGCCGATGTTTTACCTTTCGGGCGTGGCGAAATTTCTTTTCGTGCCGCTGGCCGAAGCGGTCATCTTCGCCATGCTGGCTTCGTATGGCTGGTCGAGAACCATTGTGCCGACAATGGCGATGTACCTCCTGACCAGCGCGGACGAATACAAGCCAGAAGAACACGTTGGCGAAAAACAAGGATTCTTCCGACGGTACCAGCAGGGATTCGAGCGAGTTTTTGAGAGGTTTCGAGAAGGCTACCGCCATGGTTTAGACGCAGCTTTGGATTCGCCGAAATTCTTTAGCGCTTGTTTTCTCGCGTTCTGCCTCCTTTCGGTCGGCCTCGTGGGATTTCTCGGAAGGGATTTCTTCCCCAAGGTTGACGCCGGCCAAATTCGTTTGCACTTCCGAGCTCGCACCGGTCTGCGCATCGAAGAAACTGCGCGTCTGGCCGACGAAGTCGATGGCGTAATCCGGGAGACTATTCCGCCCAAAGAATTACAAACTGTTCTCGACAACATCGGCGTCCCCTACAGCGGCATCAATCTCAGCTACAGCAACTCGGGAACGTTCGGCACTTCCGACGCCGAGATCCTGGTACAGCTGAAAGAAGAGCGCGGCAAGCCGACCAGCGCCTACATCAACGACCTCCGCGAAAAATTGCCGCAAAGATTCCCCGGCGTGCAGTTCTTCTTCCAGCCGGCGGACATCGTGACACAGATTTTAAATTTCGGAACGCCGGCGCCCATCGATATCGCAGTGACGGGAAGTAATCAGCGCGGCAATTACGTGATCGCGGAGAAGCTCGCGAAGGAGATTCGGCACATTCCGGGAGCCGTCGATGTTCATGTGCAACAGGCGCTGGACGAGCCGACCTTGCATATGGACGTGGACCGTACCCGGGCACAATCCGTCGGATTGCAGGCCAAAGACGTCGCCCAAAACCTGCTTGTTTCGCTGAGCTCGAGCTTTCAAACCGCACCGGCTTTCTGGCTGGATCCCAAAAACGGCGTCGACTACAACGTGGCCGTGCAGTCGCCCCAGTATCGTGTGGACACCTACCAGGCACTGCAGAATACACCGGTGACGGGCATTTCGCCGGGATCCCCGCCACAGATTATTGGGAACCTGGTGAACATTACGAG
This sequence comes from uncultured Acidobacteriota bacterium, assembly GCA_963718785.1. Taxonomy (GTDB): domain Bacteria; phylum Acidobacteriota; class Terriglobia; order Acidiferrales; family UBA7541; genus Acidiferrum. The sequence goes on from CAVQZW010000003.1 coordinate 1,704,413, forward strand.
CACAGCGCGGCAGGCGGAGGTTTCGCACTACAACGTGCAGCCCATGATCAATGTGTACGCAGCGGTGGAAGGCCGCGACCTCGGTGGCGTTTCGGACGAGGTACTGAAGCGTGTGGCAGCCGTGAAAAACGAACTACCCCGCGGGAGCCATATTGAAGTTCGCGGCCAGGTGCAAACGATGCGCACCTCCTTCAGGGGCCTGGCTTATGGATTGGTTGGCGCGATTATTCTGGCGTACTTGCTGATTGTGGTGAACTTCCAGTCATGGCTGGATCCTTTCATTATCATCACAGCCTTGCCGGGCGCTCTGGCGGGCATCTGCTGGATTTTGCTATTGACGCACACGACTCTTAGCGTACCTTCACTTACCGGCGCCATTATGTGCATGGGCGTCGCCACCGCCAACAGCATCCTGATGGTTTCCTTCGCGCGGGAGCAACTAAGCGAAGGCAAGTCCGCGCGCGAATCCGCGCTGCAAGCGGGCTTCGTGCGCATCCGACCGGTACTCATGACCGCGCTCGCCATGATTATCGGGATGGTGCCAATGGCAATTGGCCTCGGTGAAGGCGGCGAGCAAAACGCGCCATTGGGCCGCGCCGTAATCGGCGGCCTGATTTTTGCGACCTTTGCGACACTGTTTTTTGTGCCGTGCGTGTTCTCCATGATTCATGGCCGGCGGGAACGAAGAAGGCAGCGTAGCCAATCGCCATCTCCTGCGGTAGCTTAGACAGAGAAAAGTTTGCGGAAGAGCGGAGTGCGGACAATGAAAGAAGGCGGATCACAGATGGAACTTGAGCCAGGAGGGCAACGGCGCGCAAAAGGCACCGGTCTGTTCAAGTTTCTCATTGCCGGCGTAATTGTCCTGGTGATCTTAGGCGCATTCACTTTGTTGCAGCGGCGCGCCCAGTATCATGCTTTAGCAGAAGAAACCGAAACGCTGGCTATTCCGACGGTAGCGGTAACACATCCCACGGCGGAGGTTGCGCAGGAGGACCTCGTTCTCCCAGGCACGCTTCAGGCTTATGTGGAATCGCCGATTTATGCGCGCACGAATGGATATCTTCAGAAGTGGTACCACGATATCGGAACCCGCGTGCCGAAGGGCGAGCTTCTGGCGGACATCGACACGCCCGAAGTGGATCAACAGCTATCGCAAGCCCGCGCCGACTTGAACACCTCCCAGGCCAATGCCAATCTTTCGCGAATAACCGCGGCACGCTATCAGGACCTCATCAAGACGGACGGAGTTTCCAAACAGGAAGTCGATAACGCTGTCGGCGACTATGAGGCGAAGGCCGCGACCGTCAAATCTTCCGAAGCGAATGTGCGCCGGCTGGAAGAGCTGGAATCCTTCAAGCACGTCTACGCGCCATTCAGCGGGGTCATTACCAAGCGCAACATCGACACCGGAACGCTGATCAATGCCGGCAACGGCGGCACCCAGCAGGAGCTTTTCATCCTCGCCCAGACTGACCCCATTCGTGTCTATATCAGCGTGCCGGAGACGTATTCGCCATCGGTTCGGAGCGGGCTAGGATCCTTTCTCGAGCTGGCCCAATACCCAGGACAGCGTTTTGAAGGGAAAGTGGTGCGCACCGCGGAAGCTATCGATCCCAATACAAGAACGCTTTTGACGGAAGTCGATGTGCCGAACAAAACCGCGCAACTTTTTCCAGGCGGTTACGCGCAAGTGCATTTGCAGATAAAGGTGGCGGCTTCCCGCGTGCAAGTCCCGGTGAATGCGCTTCTCTTCCGCGCCGAGGGCTTGCGCGCCGTCGTGGTGGACGCGAATCACAAAACTCACCTCCGCCAGTTGACTATCGGCCGCGACTACGGAACGTCGCTAGAAGTCCTGCAGGGACTCGAACCCACGGACTGGATTGTGCTGAATCCCGCAGATTCGCTGGACGAGGGTCAGCAAGTGCGCGTCAAAGAAATCGCACGGGCCGGTGCCTCAGGAGCGCCCGCGGAGGCGCCTGCATCTCCATCCAAAACTCCGCCCCCGAACGGAGCGCCCGGAGCGAAGCGGTAATGAAACAAAGGAAACTCTTCCTCCCGCTGCTGGCTGCATCGGGGATGGCTCTGCTTCTCGCGGGATGCACCGTTGGCCCCAAGTACGCCCGCGCCACCGCGCCCACTACTGCGAGGTGGGACGTCTCGGAACCCTGGCGGCAAAGCGATCCGAAAGACGCTGCACCCAAGGGCGAGTGGTGGAGTGTGTTTCACGACGACGAACTGAATGCTTTGGAAAAAGAGGCCCTCGCAGCCAACCAGACCTTGCAAGCAGCGATTGGAAACTATCATCAGGCGCGTGCGGCTGCGGCCATTCAGGTTGCCACCAATTTCCCGACGTTGGGCGTTGCGCCTGGCGCCCAGCGCCAGCGAATATCCGGCAACCGGCCTCCAAATGGCGCTATCCCTCCTCTACGGCCCGTGACCCAAAATGCGTTCACGCTGCCCTTCACCGCGGGCTATGAAGTTGACTTGTTCGGCCAGCGGCGCAGAACGATCGAGGCCGCGGAAGCCTCCTACCAGGCCAATGCCGCCAATCTCGAAAATGTCCGCCTGGTAATCACCGCGGAGATTGCGGGCGATTACTTTACGCTCCGGCAACTCGACACGGAACTTGGCATTCTGAATCGCACTGTAGACACATTGAAGCGCGGCCTGGAACTTGTCGATTCTCGCCACAAAGGCGGCGTGGCTTCCGGGCTCGACGTGGCGCAGGAAGAAACGCTGCTTCAGACCACACGCGCGCAAGCTACGCTGTTATTGCAGCAGCGAAAACAGTTTGAAGATGCCGTCGCGGTACTCGTGGGCAAGCCGGCGCCGGACTTCCACATTCCGATCAAAGAGCTAAACGCTGAACCGCCACCGATTGACTTGGGTCTGCCATCGGATTTGCTTGAGCGCCGGCCAGACATCGCCGAGGCCGAGCGTCAGATGGCCGTGGCCAATGCGCAAATCGGCGTGGCCAAGGCGGCATACTACCCCTCTCTGAATTTGTTTGGAAGCGGCGGCTGGCAAGCCGCCGACATTGCCAAGCTGGCCAACGTTTCCAGCACGTTTTGGGCGTTAGGCGCAAACGTAGCGGAAGCCATTTTCACTGGCGGCGCGCGCCGGGCACAGGTGGAATTTGCAAAGTCCGGCTATGACGTCAGCGTGGCAAACTACCGGCAGTCGGTGCTCGGGGCTTTTCAGGAAGTGCAGGACGACGTGACCGGTCTGACCGTTCTCGAGCAGGCGCGCGCTACGCAACAACTCGCTGTCGATGCCGCGCGCCGGACACTGGATCTCTCTGAAGACCGCTACAAGGGCGGGCTGGTAAGTTATCTGGATGTTGTCACGGCACAACAAAATTTGCTGAACAATGAGCAGGAATCCGCGGTGATTCAAGGGCAGCGTCTGGTTACCAGCGTTCTACTGGTCAAAGCGCTCGGTGGGGGATGGGATGCCTCCAGCCTCGCCGCGGTCCAGGTCAAGCCCAAGCTGAAGGACGTTGTGGCGCCCTGACGCAAGTGGGTTTGCACCGAGTTGGAGTCGTCCCGCCGAAGGCCGCAGGAATTTCAAGCGATCAAATCGAGGAAGAGATGCTTTTCTTGATTTTTCGGATGTGCGCTTCGTCTCGCTTATAGAACGTCCACTGCTTGATGCGTTTTGCTCGGACCAGGCCCGCGTGCTGCAAAATTTTCAAGTGCTCGCTGGCGGTGGGCTGGCTAACACGCATCTTCCTGGCGATAAAAACGCCGCAGACTCCGTCCTTCACGAGATCGCCGTACACCTGGGGCGGAAAGTGTTTCCGTGGACTCTTCAGCCATGCGAGGATTTGCAGCCGTCTGGCGCTGGAGAGAGCGCCAAGTGCCAGTTCAAGATTCATATAGACAATTAGCCAACTCCCTAATTATACTAGCACGCAGAAGGAGACGCGAAAAGCATATTTTGTTTGGGCAAGTTTATCCTCGCCCCATGCCGGCTCCTGGAATCGCGGAAGATGACGTCCCATGCCAGACGCACAGATCGATCGCGCACAGATCATCGAGACGGAATCAGTCATCCGGCCGTACATTCGCCGCACGCCCATCATCGAGGTGAACAGCGGCGAATTCGGTCTCGCTTCCACTCCCCTCGTCCTCAAACTCGAGTTGCTGCAACATTCCGGCTCCTTCAAAGCGCGCGGCGCGTTCGCGAACCTGCTGTTGCGAAAAATTCCCAAAGCCGGAGTTGTCGCAGCCTCCGGCGGCAACCACGGGGCCGCCGTCGCCTTTGCGGCCATGAAACTCGGCGTGCCCGCAAAGATTTTTGTCCCTACTGTGGCTTCGACGGAAAAAATCGAGCGCATCCGCGGTTATGGTGCTGAGCTTGTCGTGACCGGGGAGCGCTACTCCGAAGCCCTGGCCGCCAGCGAACGATGGACCGCGGAGTCTGGCGCGCTCAAGGTGCATGCCTATGACCAGCGGGAAACCCTGCTCGGCCAAGGCTCCGTCGGCCTAGAATTCGAGCAGCAGTCTCCTGATCTCGATTCCCTTCTGATCGCCGTAGGCGGTGGCGGCCTCATCGGTGGTGCCGCTTCCTGGTATGCGAATAGGCTCAAAATTGTTGGCGTAGAGCCCGAGGCCGCGCCGACTCTGCACAATGCTCTGCAGGCCGGACACCCAGTCGACAGCCCCGCGGGAGGAATCGCCGCCGATTCGCTCGCTCCCAAGCAAGTCGGCGCGCTGATGTTTCCCATCGCGCAGCAATTTGTCAGTGGCGTGACACTTGTAACCGACGACGCCATTCAGGAAGCCCAGCAAGTTCTTTGGAAGACTCTGCGAATCGTGGCCGAACCCGGCGGCGCCGCCGCGTTCGCAGCCTTGTTGTCCGGACGTTACAAGCCGCAACCTGGCGAGCGTGTCGGGGTTCTCGTTTGCGGTGGAAATACCACCGCGGTTGATTTTGCGCGAGGCGCTAACGCAGCATCGCACGGGTCGTCGCTGGCTTCATCCAACAGATCCGCCGCCCCTGCGAACAAAGGAGACTGACGTGTCCGTCTATGACAAGCTGAATTCCATGGGAATCTCACTGCCTCCGGTTGCGCCGCCTGCCGCTGCTTTCTTACCATTTGTGCGTGCAGGCAATTTGCTTTTTGTCTCTGGCCATATAGCCAAGAAAGACGGCCAACCGTGGACGGGAAAGCTCGGCGCTGATCTCACCACCGCTCAAGGAAAAAACGCGGCAAGAGACGTAGCCATTCAATTGATGGGAACGCTGCACGCGGCCACGGGAGATTTGAGCCAGATCGCGCGCATCGTAAAGCTGATGGTGTTGGTGAATAGTGCCCCGACATTCACGGAACAGCATCTCGTCGCTAACGGCGCTTCCGAGCTCCTCGGTGAAGTCTTTGGAGAATCGGGTAAACATGCAAGGAGCGCCTTTGGCGTCGCTCAAATCCCGTTGGGTGCCTGCGTCGAAATCGAGCTCATCGCAGAATTGCGGTAACAAAAAGTGGGCGTAAGACCTCTTCACGCCTTGCCGTGTAACTCAAGCTTCGAAAGACCAGCGGCCGCCAATCATGGTCCTCTCGACAGGAATGGTTATCAGCGTTGAGGAATTCTCTCGGAGCGGGTCGCGGCCGAGGACAACCAAATCGGCGAGCTTGCCGGCTTCGATCGAGCCTTTGATGTTTTCCTCGTAGGACGCGTAGGCGCCGTTCAGGGTGCCCACGCGAATCGCTTCCTCAATCGTGATGCGTTGCTTCGGACCCCAAACGTTTCCTTTGGTGTCCGTGCGCGTCACTTCGGACTGCAAAGCCATCATCGGCTCAAACGGCCCCGGCGGATAATCGGACGCTTGCGTGGGACGAATCCCCGCGTCGATAAAACTCCGCAGCGCGAACATGTGATTGAGCCGTTCCGCACCGTAGTAACGCATTTTTTCGCCATGGTAGTAGACGTAGGTTGAGAACGGCGTGGGTATGGCGCCAAGCGCTTTGATCCGCGCGACCAATCCGTCATTCACGACGGTGCAGTGCTCCAACCGGAAACGCGGATCGCGCCGCGGAGACTCGCGTTGCAGCCGTTCGTACACCCGCAGTGTCTGATCGATGCCCACATCTCCGTTCGAGTGCGTGCCGATCTGCCAGCCCGCGAGATGGGCTTTGCGCCCGACCGCGAACATCTCGTCTTCCGTCATCACGAGGATCCCGTAATCGTTCGGCCGGCCTTCATACGGCGTGGACAGCCGTGCCGTTCGTTCCGAGATCGATCCGTCGCAAACCAGCTTCACGGCACCCACGCGCACCCATTCATCGCCGAGCCCAGTGCGTACACCTGCTTCGATCATGGCGTCGAGATGGTGATAGTTGATGAAGCAGTACGCGCGATAAAGCAATTCGCCGGCCTCATGCGCGTCCTGATAGGCTCGCAAATCCTCGGGCGTACCTTGCGCCTCCGTCGCCGACGTGATGCCGGTACGCGCCAACATCTTGGAGATAAGCTTTATGCCTTCCCGGCAATCATCGCGCGTAAAATTCAGCGGGATCACTTTGTCGAAGTAATCATTCGCACTCTCCGCGACGCGTCCACTCAACTTACCAGTCGCCGGATCGTGACTGATCTGTCCGCCGGCAGGATCAGGCGTCTTTTCGTCTATCCCGGCCTTGCGAAATGCTAGCGAATTGGCGTACGCCGTGTGGCCACCTCGGTGTTGTATGTGAACTGGATGATCTGGCACGGCGGAATCCAAATCCGCGATCGTCAACGCTCGGCCTTCCTCCGTTTTTGTGTCGTCGTATTTGAACCCGAGCACCCATTCGCCCGCAGGCGTCTTCGCCGCGCGATCGCGCAACGCTGCTTGAATTGCCGGAATGGAGCGCAGGTCGCAGTCCACCATGCGCAGGTGCAGCCGCCCCGCTTCGGAAGGATGGGAGTGCGCATCGATAAATCCGGGAAGGACGGTTCTTCCGCCAAGGTCGATTTTCTGAATGCCCGCTCCGGCGAGATTCAGCACATCTTTGTCGCTGCCCACGGCAAGAAATCTTCCACGCGCGATGGCCACCGCCTGCGCGCGAGGTTCGGCTGCGTTCACAGTCCAAATATTTCCGTTGTGCAGAATCAGTTCCGGCTTTTCCTGCTCCAGCGGAAACATAGTCAAAGCAGCCATCGATCCGAGAAACTCACGCCGAGTCGGTCCGTTAGTCATGTGCGCCTTTCTTCGAGAGCAGATGCTTGCGAATCCCGTGGTCGACCTATTGGCACTATCCAGGTGGCCAGCGGAACTGGCGGCCACCGAGCAAGTGCAGATGCAGATGAAAGACGGACTGGCCTGCGCCGGTGCCGTTGTTGAAGATCGTGCGGTAGCCATCCAGCAGGTTGCGGTCACGGGCCAGTTTCGCCGCTACGAGATGCAGTTTCCCGATCACCGCTTGGTCTTCGTGCGTCGCGTCGTCTAACGATTCAAAATGTTTTCGCGGGCAGAGCAGGATATGCGTTGGCGCCTGCGGGCTGATGTCCTCAAACGCGAAAATATCGGGATCTTCGTAGACAATCTTGGACGGAATCTTTTTCGCGGCAATTTTGCAGAATAAGCAGTCGGCGCTCATCAATTCCCTCCCGTGGTCGCAGTTTCATCGAGACGAACAACAAATGGTGTAAACCCTTCGCGGCTGCGAAGCTGTTCGCCAAATCGGCGCGCGGCGTCTTCTCCAGAAACTTTGCCGACGCGCACGCGGTAAAACGTACCGTCAGGCGAATCGTACTGCTGAATGAATATGGGCGAGTACGAGAGATTTAATCGGTCACGCAAGCGCTGCGCGTTCGCTTGATCGCGAAACGCACCGACCTGCACGGTAAAAAATCCGCCCGTGACATCCACGCCGGGCGTAAGAACTTCCACGCGCACGGGCACGACGCCGGGCCCAATGGATTCAATCTCGCGCGCGGCGGCGAGCGAAAGGTCGATGATGCGATTGTCCACAAACGGCCCGCGATCGGTGATGCGCACGGTTGTCGATTTGCCGTTGTTGAGATTCGTCACGCGCACCATCGTTTCAAAAGGAAGAGTGCGGTGCGCCGCCGTCAATTTGTACATATCGTAGATTTCGCCATTCGAGGCGCGGCGTCCGTTGAAGGGCACGCCGTACCAGGAGGCATTGCCTTCTTCCAGGTAGCCGGCGGGGGCGGGGGGTTGCGGCGACTTGCTGCGTTTTGGCGCGGGCGTTGCGGTGGGCTTGGCAGACGTTGGCGGCGGCGCGGCGTCTGTGGATGGTTTGGTGGATTCGACTGTCTCCGGCGACGAGTCGGACGGTTGCGAAGAAGCGGGTTGCCGGTTTGCCGTGACGCGGCGCGGGCCGCATCCGGCAACCAGGACGAGCGCGAAAAGGCTAACGAGGATCGGCAGACGGCTCGACGAAATGTAAAGGAGGCAGGAAAGGTTAGTGCGGTTGCGCGTGGCCCGCGAATAGGTCACAGGTGGATTCGCCTCATGATTGCGACGGCGGTTTCTGCTCATCCCGCTCGGCGGGCGCGGATTTGCGGGATTCTATCCAGCTTGCTGCTTCGCTGAGCTTTTCCGAGACTTCGCGCAGGAATTGCGCGGTGCGCTTTTCCGTTTCCGGCGCGACTTCCTCTTTCACAAAACTCTTCACGCGCGCGAGTTCTTCGTCGACCCGCTTTCCAAAATCCTCAAAATTGTTGATTTTCTTCAAGCGCGAAACCTCCTCGTCGATCCGCCGGTCGAACTCCTCGAATTTGTCCATGATGATGCCAGCCGCCTCTCGTTCCGGGTAAAACGCTGCGAATTCTGTATTATAGGAACGCGGTGCGTGGCTCGCAAGGAGGAGAATTGGCGCGTTCGTATGTGTGGCAGCAGCGGCTGGAGCGCTGGAAGAATTTCGCACGGGGATTATTCGGCGGCGGAGGGGAGCAGCAGCGCCGTCCGCAGATTTGCCCGGCTTGCGGCTCGCTAGTGGGCATAAACGCCACGCGGTGCCATGTATGTGGCACGAGCTTGCGCTTTTCGCTCGCCGCGCTAAGCAAGAAATTTTCCGGCGTCTTCGGCGAGCACGAAGCGCCTGTGACTACTGCACTCCTGATTGCAAACGTCTTGATGCTGGGCGTGAGCTGGATGGCAATTGCAGCTGCGGGAGGAGGTGGCGGGCTGAGCATTCTGTGGGGACTGAGCGGCATATCGCAGGTCCGGCTTGGCATGAGTATCCCGTTGCCGTATCTTGTCGCGACTCACGAATGGTGGAGACTCGTCACCGCGATGTTTCTGCATGGCGGCTTGCTACACATCGGCTTCAACATGATGGCGCTCTTGCAACTTGGTCCGGCAATCGAAGAGCTCTACGGTTCCGCCCGATATCTGTTTATCTACCTTTTCACGGGCGCGTTTGGATTTCTCATCAGCGCCAGTTTTGGAAAACATTTTTCTCTCGGGGCAAGCGGTGCCCTTCTGGGTCTTGTGGGCGTGATGTTGGCCGTCACAACCAAGCGGGGAGGCGCGTACATGCATGACCTGCGCTCCAGATTGATCAGTTCCGTCGTATTTCTCTTTGTGATCGGCTTCATGGGCATGGGCATCGACAACTATGCTCACGGCGGAGGGTTGCTATCCGGATTCCTTCTTGGAAAGATTCTAGCGGACCGGCAGCCGATGAATCCCGGGGAAAAACGTAACGCTGCTTTACTCGGCTGGCTGTCGGGCCTGGTGATCATCGCGTGCTTCGCGCTCATGATTCTGCACTACCGTGACCCTTTGTAGGAGTCTTCAGCACAGTCTTCCCCAGACGCAGGAAAAGTGCGTTACTCTACAAGAAGTACAAGGCGCAACCCGTGGATCCACATTCCATCGTCGTCGTAAGTCTGCACTCGCCCAAGGAAAAAGTCTGGGGCGAGCTTCTGGACATTAATCCTTCCGGCGTCACGCTGCGCGGAATCGATCTGAATTCTTTTGACCATTTTATCCGCCAGCTCAACGAGCCAGACGGCGAACGCATCGGGCTGCCTACGATCTTTTTTCCGATGAATCGCGTCGAGCGCGTTTCCCTGGATGAACCGACCGGCTCGATCCCTTCGATGAACGAATTATTCGCGCGCAAAATTGGCCGGTCGCTCACCGATTACCTCTCGCAATTCGCATGACACAATTCTCCCGAACAGGGCCGCCCAAACTGCGCTATTCTGAATCGCAATGAAAGGCCGCATCTGGACGGTTCCCAATCAAATCACTCTGCTTCGGCTCGGCTTCCTGCCGTTCTTTCTTATTCTTATGTCTTACGAGCGGTTCAAATGGGCCTTGCTGGTGCTCGTTGTCGCGGGGCTTTCGGACGGAATTGACGGCCTACTGGCGCGCCGCCTCAATCAGCGATCATCTCTCGGCGCTTACCTCGATCCCATCGCCGACAAGCTCCTGCTTTCGTCTTCTTTCATTATTTTGGCGTTTAAGAAACAGATTGCGTGGTGGCTCACGATCATCGTTTTCAGCCGCGACATTTTGATTCTCGTGGTGGCCGTCGTAATACTGCTGATTTCGGGGTATCGGCCGTTTCCGCCAAGCATCTACGGCAAATTAACTACCGCTGTCCAGATCATTCTGGTTTTTACGGTGGTTCTTTCCGCGGCGTATCCGGACATTCATCTCGGAAAAATCATCCATGTGCTCGTGTACGGAGTGACTTTTTTCAGTATTTTCTCCGCTCTGCATTATTCGTTCGGCACGGCGCGGCACTTGAGCGGCCCTTCTTCTACTTTGTAACGAAAACCATTTAGACAGAGATCGCGGAGACCACGGAAGACACCGAGAAAAAGCGCTCGGCAGTTCAGACTTGCATCGCTTTAGGACCGCCAGCGCGTACCAACAGTTTTGGTTCCGTTAGGGATTGTACCTGCTCGAGAGTGGCATCGGGAGCGAGTTCGCGAAGAACAAGGCCTTCCGGTGTGACATCGATGAAGGCGAGTTCCGTGACGATGTGATCGACCACTTCGACGCCCGTGAGCGGGAGCGTGCATTTTTTCAGGATTTTGGGCTTGTTGTCGCGCGTCGCGTGTTCCATGGCGATGAAGACGCGCTTGGCGCCGGCGACCAAATCCATCGCGCCGCCCATGCCTTTGAGCATTTTGCCGGGGATAGCCCAATTGGCAAGAGTTCCCTTTTCATCGACTTGCAGCGCGCCGAGAACGGTTAGGTCCACGTGGCCGCCGCGAATCATGGCAAAAGAATCCGCCGAGGAAAAATACGCCGTGCCGGGTAGCTCAGTGACCGTTTCTTTGCCTGCGTTGATGAGATCGGGATCGACTTCCGATTCTGTAGGGTACGGACCGACGCCGAGCATGCCATTCTCTGATTGCAGAATGACATCCATGCCTTTCGGGACGTAATTCGCAATCGCCGTCGGCATACCGATGCCAAGATTCACGTAATAGCCGTCGCGCAGTTCCAGCGCGATGCGCCGTGCGATGCGTTCGCGTTTTTGATCGTCAGTCAGAGGCATTGGAAGCTCACAGCCGACAGTCTACAGCTAACAGCAGCACAAAAGGCAAAACGACGGGTCTAAAGACCCGCCACTACAAATTCTTGCGCATCGTGCGGCGCTCGATGCGTTTTACGTAGGCGGCGCCTTGCAGGATGGCGTTTACGTAGATGCCGGGAGTGTGGATCTGGTCCGGCGGGAGTTGGCCCAGGTCGACGAGTTCTTCGACTTCGGCGATTACATAATCGGCGGCGGTGGCCATCATGGGATTGAAATTGCGGGCGGTCTTGCGGTAGATGAGATTGCCCCAGCGGTCGCCTTTCCAGGCTTTGATGAAGGCGAAGTCGCCGCGGATGGCGCGTTCGAGAACGAACTGACGGCCGTCGAAGTCGCGCGTTTCCTTGCCTTCGGCAACCATGGTGCCGACTCCCGTCGGCGTATAAAACGCGGGAATGCCTGCGCCGCCGGCGCGGAGGCGTTCGGCTAGAGTGCCTTGCGGATTCAGTTCGACTTGCAGTTCCCCGCTCAACACCAATTGCTCGAAGAGTTTGTTCTCGCCTACGTACGTCGAGACCATTTTCTTGACCTGACGGTTTTGCAGCAGGACGCCGATGCCGAAATCGTCCACCCCGGCGTTGTTGCTGACAATGGTGAGGTTTTTTGTCCCTATGCGGCGTACCGCGGCGATCAGATTCTCCGGTATACCGCAGAGGCCGAAGCCACCCATCAGTATGGTGGCTCCATCGGCGAGATTCTGAATGGCGGTGTCGGCGGAAGCGATGCGTTTGTCCAAGAGGTCCTCGGCGAAGGAGGCAGTGTACTGCAAGATGGAACGGGACGATGTGAAGAAGTGACGAGGGACAGAGAGTTACGAAAGCCGATTAGGGCCTCCAGAAGGCGATGCTGGCTCACCCCCACCCCCGGGTGTGACGAGAGTTGTGAGTAAGCGATTGAAAGGAAATGAGTTGCTGGCGTTCCTAACGAATCTAAGGCTCGGTGCGTTCCAGGTGTGAGGGCCATCCCCAGTGTGCGTTTTTATGTAAGAAACTCATTACACAGGGCTTAGTAGCTAAGCCCACCGAGAAGTCGATCAAAAACAAAAATGCCGGCAAGATGCCGGCGGTATGCAATGAAACCCAATATTACCTGGAGAATATGATAGCAGAAATTACGACTTTGTCAAGAAAAATCAGCCGAACAGCCAGACCTCTTAGTTAGAGCAGGGATGGCCTGCGAGGGCGCGGAAGGGATAGCCGAACGCCAGTGGTTTGGTTGTGGCTTTAATTCAAAATATCGATATTATAGTGGGATTTAATTCATGGTCGAGGATGGTCCTGATGAAGATGAATAAGTTGTGGCGTTCGCGGAGCCGAGCCTCCGCGACGATTGGTTTTTCTCTGCTTGCCGGAATGATTGCTGTAAGTCTCGCTTACGCCACAACCGTGTATGCCCAGCACCGCATGCCCGGGCAACCCATCAAGGAAGACCGCAACCATCCCTGGATGAATGCCAGCCTCTCTCCCGACGAGCGCGCAGACATGGTGCTGATGGAGATGACGCTCGACGAGAAAATCGATCTAGTGCACGGCATGGGAATGCCGGGATGGCCGCGGGAAGTACAGAATCCCGAGCCAGAACTTGGAAACGGCGGCGCGGGATTCATTCTGGGCGTACCTCGGCTTGGGATTCCGATCATTCAAATGAGCGACGCGGCGTATGGCGTGCGGAACAGTGCGGACAATGGGCGATATTCGACAGCGATGCCCTCCAACGTGGGGGCAGCAGCAAGCTGGGATCCAGAGGCGGCATGCGCGTTCGGAACTGTGATTGGAAAGGAACTGCGCGCACAGGGATACAACATGACTTTCGGCGGCGGCGTGAATATTGACACGCGAGCCCAGGAACGGAAGAACGTTTGAGTATATGGGCGAAGACCCAGTACTGGCGGGAACGCTGGTCGGAAATCTGATGAAGTGCGAGCAGGCGCAGAATGTGATCGGGGACATCAAGCATTACGCGCTGAACGATCAGGAAAACGGGCGGAATGAGGTGGACGTAATCATCAGCAAGCGCGCCATGCGGGAGAGCGACCTTCTGGCGTTTGAAATTGCGAGTGGGGGTTGCGCAGCCGGGCGCAGTGATGTGCTCTTACAACGCAGTGAACGGAGATTTTGGCTGCGAGAATAAATATTTGCTGACGGATGTGCTGAAGAAAGAGTGGGGCTTCAAGGGATTTGTAGTTTCCGATTGGGGCGGAACACTTAGCACGGTAAAAGCTTCGGCCGCGGGGCTGGACAACGAAGAGCCACTCGACGAATTCTTCGGAGCAAAGCTGAAAGCGGCGGTAGAAGCGGGGAAAGTGCCCATGGCGGAGTTGGACGAACATGTGCGGCGCATTCTGCGTTCCGAGTTTGCTTGTGGCTTGATTGATTTCCCAACGCAGAAGGCCGTGGCGGACGTCGAGGGAGACCTGGCGGCGGCTCAAAAAGTGGAAGAAGGGAGCGCCGTGCTTTTGAAAAATGCGGCGGGGTTGCTTCCGCTGAAGCGCGGCGCGGTGAAGTCGATCGCGGTGATTGGGCCACATGCAAATGAAGGGATGATGTCGGGGAGCGGATCGGCGCAGGTGGACGCGCCGGGGAGGCCGCCAGCTGGATGGATGGCCCAGGTGTGGTTTCCGCCGTCACCCTTGTCGGCGATGCAGGCCAAGTTCCCGGGCGCGAAGGTGCAGTTTGATTCGGGGGCAAACCTGGAGAGTGCGGCGACTTTGGCGAAGAATTCGGACGTCGCGATCGTGTTTGCGTATCAATGGGAAAGCGAAGGAATGGATCTCGAGAATTTGTCGCTGCCCGTGAAGCAGGACGACATCATCGCGGCAGTAGCGGCGGCAAATTCGAAAACGATTGTGGTGCTGGAAACGGGCACAGCGGTGACGATGCCGTGGGTGGATAAGGTGGGCGCGGTCCTGGAGGCATGGTACGCGGGGAGCAGGGGCGCGGAAGCGGTCGCGAACATCTTGGGCGGCGAAGTGAATCCCATCGCGAAACTGCCGATGACCTTCCCCAGGAGCGAGGCGGATTTGCCTCATCCGAATCTGACAAAGCCTGGACCCGGCCAGACAGGCGAGGCAGCCGTGATGAAAACGGGCGAGCCTAAGCCGACGTTTACGGTGCGTTATGACGAAGGAGTGAAGGTCGGTTACAAGTGGTATGACGCGGAGAAAAAACCGGTTCTGTTTCCCTTCGGATATGGCCTGTCGTATACGACGTTTGCGTATTCGGGATTGAAAGTGACGGCGGGAAAGGAGACCACTGTCAGCTTTATCGTGAAGAACACAGGAAAACGTGACGGAGCGGAGATTGCGGAGGTTTACGCCGCGCTGCCGGCCAGTGCCGGAGAACCGCCAAAGCGGTTAGTGGGCTGGAGCAAAGTCTGGCTGAAAGCGGGCGAGAGCAAGAACGTGAGCGTTAGCGTCGAGCCCAAGTATCTGTCGATTTACGACGAAGGCGCGAATGGCTGGAAGTTGGTGCCGGGCAGCTACACTTTCATGGTCGGCGGGTCGTCGCAGGATTTGCCGCTGAACGCCAAAGCCGAATTGAAGTAGAGAGGGCTACGCGAGCCCGCCACAACATGGCGATTCATGGCGCGGGATCAGAGGCTCTTCAAAAGTTTGTAGAGTTCATTGGCGGCATCGAAGTCGGCCTCCAGGTCGCGGGAGGCCAGACGTTCGCGGAGATCGTCGAGCTTGCGAGCGAACAAATCGAGCGCAGCGGACAGCACTTCCTTGTTAGTGAGAACGATATCGCGCCAAGTCGCGTAAGGGCTGCCGGCGAGCCGCAGCGAATCGCGCAAGCCTGGGCCAGCCAGAGTAATCGGCAAACCGTTCTCGTCGAGATGATCGTATAGAAAAGAGCCGAGAGCGACGGCAGCGAGTTGCGGAAGATGGGACGCCAGCCCCACGGCGTAGTCATGTTGCTGGGATCCCAGCCAGAGAGGCCGCGCGCCGATTTTTTCAAGAATCTTCACGAAGGCGCCGACGCGAGGATCCTCTTGATCGGAAGAAGCGCCGATGAGCGCGTAGGTATTGTTGCGAAAGAGATCGGCATCAGCGTGGGCAATTCCGGAGAGTTCCCTGCCCGCCATCGGATGTCCGCCGAGGAACAGTTTTCCTGAATCCTCCGGAAAATGATCGACCGCCTCCGCGATGATGCGGACTTTCGTGCTGCACGCGTCTGTAATGAGAACGTTGGGTCCGGCGAGACGGACAACTTCGGGAAGAAGGTCGAGAGTTGCGCCGATCGGAAGCGCGATGTAAATCAGATCAGCGTCTTCGAGTGCTGGAACGAGGTCGCCGGAGAATCCGGAGCCAATCGCGCCGCGTGCTTCCGCTTCGCGCACGACTTCGGGACGGTCCCACCCGCTGACGTGCATCCCGGCAGTGAACTTACGAAGCGCAAGCGCGAACGAGCCGCCGATCAGGCCGGTACCCAGGATGGTGACGCGGTTGATGACGTGAGCGGTCATATCAGGAAATAGAGTCTACCGTCGAAACTGTGCGCCGAGAAATCGATTCCATTGGTCCGACCACCTCCTGCCCAACATTGACCGGTGAGGTTCAAAGACGCAAGAACCTCGGATCAGATATATCGCTACGCAGGACGGTTGAGGAGGTAAACCCATCTGCCAAAATCTCGTGGTAGATATCATGACCCGCGACAACGTAGTGGCTTGGGACCTTTTGCTTAGTTAGAGAATGAGGGTAGTGTTCTCTCCGGTACGCTAAATGCTCGTGAATAAGGTCGGAATCCGGTATCTGTAGAATCCAGGAATTATATCCGTGCTTTGGAAGTTCATAAGGCAAATACTCGCGCCCGTAGCTGCGAACACTTCGGGCGCCCTCGAATGACAATTGACCGATGAAATCCGCGCGCTTGCCAGAAGCAAGCCAACACGCGCAGTAGATCAAGCATTCGTTCTCCGAATAGATGAGAATTAAATCGCCCTGAGGGTCTAGCCAAAAATCAAGCGGGGTGACGATGGGCAAAGACATAAAAAGTGACTCTTCGAGAGCTCAAGCCATGCGTCGGCCGATAGCTGGCGCGATGATGCGGAGCTCCGCCATGAGTTGAGTGAAGTCGTTGGGGTGGAGCGATTGCGCGCCATCGGAGAGCGCGTGATCGGGATCGTTGTGCACTTCGATGAGCAGACCGTCGGCTCCAGCAGCGACGGCTGCGCGCGCCATGGGTGGAACTTTGTCGCGGCGGCCTGTGCCGTGAGAAGGATCGGCCAGCATCGGCAAGTGTGAAAGCTTCTTGATGACGGGAATAGCCGCGATGTCCAGCGTGTTGCGCGTGTACGTCTCAAACGTGCGAATGCCTCGTTCGCAGAGAATGACGTTGTAGTTGCCACCGGCGAGGATGTATTCGGCGCTCATGAGGAGTTCCTCCATGGTGGCGGAGAGTCCGCGCTTGAGAAGGACAGGTTTGCGGACTTCGCCGAGGGCGCGGAGGAGATAATAGTTCTGCATGTTGCGCGCGCCAACCTGAAAAATGTCGACATACTCGGACATCATTTGGATTTGGGAAGCGTCCATCACTTCGCTGATGGTGAAGAGGCCGAATTTGTCAGCGGCTTCGCGCATGAGTTTGAGGCCCGGCTCTCCCATACCCTGGAAGGCGTACGGCGAAGTACGCGGCTTGAAAGCTCCAGCTCGAAGAATCTTCGCTCCGGCCTTGGCGACGCTTTCCGCAACAGAAAAGATTTGTTCGCGCGACTCGACGGAGCACGGTCCGGCGGCGACAACCACTTCATTCCCGCCGATTTTTACGCCGCGCCCCAAATCGACGATGGTGCCTTCAGGCTTGAACTGCCGGCTGGCCAGCTTGAACGGCTGCGTGATGCGCATGACTTCGCGCACGCCTTCGAGCAACTCGAAATCGCGATGATCGAAATCGCGATGGACGCCGACCGCACCGAGCACGGTGTGCGATTCCCCGGTGGAGCGATGAACGTTAAATCCCGAAGCGACCAGCCGATCGATCACGTGCTGGATTTGCGCGTCGTTCGCGCCTTCTTGCATGACGATGACCATGATTAGTCCTGATTCCCTTTCGATTGCCAGCGCTTCCGCGCGGCAAAGATGCAATTCAAAAGCTAAAGAGCCAGTCTAAAGACCGGCCACTACAAATGCTTTGACTGGTGAGGCTGGTCATTCATTCCCGCTCTTGTTTTGGTGGCCGTCGCGGTGCATGGCGTCCCGTTCGGCGGCGCGCGCTTCGTCAATGATGCGCTCGAACAGGCGGCGAATCGCGGCATCCGTAAGCGGGCCGGGATTACTGCGCTCCGCGTTGGCCAACACTTCATTTTCGCGATCCGGTTGATAGAGCGGAATGTTGGCCTCCTGCTTGAGCTTTCCGATTTCCAAAGCGCACCGCGAACGCTCATTGAGAAGCTCGACGAGTTTTTTGTCGATCTCATCGATGCGGCGCCGCCAATCGCTGCAGGTTCATGGCGCAACCTCGCGTCGCGAGAGGCCGTGGCGAGCGGCTTCCTTCAGCGAACGAATGCGCGCGGCGAGTGCGGCCGCCGCTGCGTCGATGTTCGCGGCAGTGGGATTCGCGGCGGTGGCCTTTTCGATTTCGGAGACGAGCGCGGACCCGACCACTGCGGCATCGGCCAGCCCGCCAAGCACGGAGACGTGGCCTGGCAGCGAGATCCCGAATCCCACGGCGATGGGGAGTTCCGTGACTTTCCGGGCGCGGCGGAGCAGCGACGGGAGTTCGTCGGGCAGCGCGTCCTTCGCCCCTGTGACGCCAGTGCGGGAAATGAGATAGAGGAAACCGGACGACACGGCGGCGATTTTCGCCAGGCGCTCGTCCGTGGATGTCGGAGCGCCAAGAAATACGGTATCGAGATGATGGATGGCGAGCACGCGGCGGTACTCCTCCGATTCTTCGGGAGTCAGATCGGTAATGAGGACACCGTCGGCGCCGGCGGTTGCG
Organism: uncultured Acidobacteriota bacterium; assembly: GCA_963718785.1. GTDB lineage: Bacteria > Acidobacteriota > Terriglobia > Acidiferrales > UBA7541 > Acidiferrum. Next base: position 1,722,860 of record CAVQZW010000003.1, read on the forward strand.
GCAGCGCTTGCAAATTTTTCGAGCCCCATCTGAAGAACAGGATTGTAGTAGCTGAAAAGCACGATAGGTACATCGCTGCGATTTGCGAATCTCGCGAACTAGCTCGATCGCGTGGGGAAGTGTCGTGCCTGATTTCAGGGCGCGCTCGGAAGCACGCTGAATCGTTGGACCATCTGCAAGCGGATCGCTGAAAGGGATTCCGAGTTCGATGACATCTGCACCCGCTTCGGCAAGCGCCAGAACAAATCTCAAAGTGGCGTCAAGCGAAGGATCGCCTGCCGTAATATACGCGACGATGCCCAAATCGCCGGATTCGCGGAGCGCCGCAAATCGCCTGGAGATACGAGTCGAATTGGAGGTCGCCAAGGGCATTGTTTTTCAAGAAAGATTAGAGCAGGCGGGAATAGGTGTCCATGTCTTTGTCGCCGCGGCCGGAGAGATTCAGGATGACGAGATCGTCGGCGTGAGATATTTGCGGTCGGCGCGCTCGATGAGGCCGGCAATGGCGTGGCGGATTCGAGGGCAGGGATGATGCCCTCAATGCGCGAAAGCAGCCGCGCGGCCTCGAGCGCCGCAGAATCAGAAACCGCGGAATACTCGGCGCGCCCTTCATCGGCGAGCCATGCGTGCTCGGGGCCAATGGCGGGATAATCGAGGCCGGCGGAGATGGAATGCGTCGTGGCGATCTGGCCGTCTTCATTTTGCAGAATGTAGGTGTACGTTCCTTGCAAAACGCCTGGGCGCGCGCCCGTGAATCCCTGATGCGCCGCAAGACGTGCCGCGTGCTCGCCAAGCTGGCCGCCGCGGCCGCCGGCTTCGATGCCAACCATTTTCACGGACTCATCGCGCAAGAATTGGTGGAAAAGGCCAATCGCGTTCGATCCGCCGCCGACACAGGCGAAAAGATGAGTGGGCAAACGCGTTTCTCGGCAGCGAGAATCTGCTCGCGCGCCTCGCGCCCGATGACCGACTGAAAATCTCGCACCATCGTCGGATAAGGATGCGCGCCGAGCACCGACCCTAGCAGATAATGAGTGTTCCTTACGTTGGTAACCCAATCGCGCATGGCCTCGTTGATCGCATCCTTCAGAGTGCGGCTGCCGGAATCCACACCAACCACTTGCGCGCCAAGCATGCGCATGCGCGAAACGTTCAGCGCCTGCCGTGCCATATCTTCCGTGCCCATGTACACGACGCATTCGAGCCCCAGATGCGCGGCCACCGTCGCCGACGCAACGCCATGCTGGCCCGCGCCCGTCTCAGCGATAATGCGCGGCTTGCCCATTTTCACCGCGAGCAAACCTTGCCCAATGGCGTTATTGATCTTGTGCGCGCCCGTATGCAGCAAATCTTCACGCTTCAGATAAATGCGTGGTCCGCCCAGATGCGCCGTGAGCCGCGAAGCAAATTGCAGCGGCGTTGGCCGGCCGGCAAAATTTTTCAGTAGATCTGCGAACTCGGCTTGAAACTGCGAGTCGGTTTTCACGGCTTCGTAGGCGCGCTCAAGCTCGAACAGCGGCACCATCAACGTTTCAGGAACGTACCTGCCGCCGTAAGGCCCGAAACGTCCCGGGAGCGAATGTTGCGGATGTAATCGTCGAACTCATGGCGAGGGATGTCCTGTCTGTGGCGCGTTCAACTGCTCTTCGGCGCGGCGAACCTCGTCGATAAATTCTTTCATCCGCGCGTGATCTTTCTTGCCTGGCTTTGTTTCTACCCCGCTGGCAACATCAACCGCATAAGGCCGCACCGAACGAATCGCGGCGCCAACGTTTTCAGGCGTAAGACCGCCAGCCAAAAGGATACGGTGCGCGACCGCGGCCCGCCGGGCGACATTCCAATCCGCGCTTGCGCCTGTGCCGCCAAATTGGCCCGCTCGAGAACCATCGATCAGGAAAGCAAACGCATCATGATATTTATCCAGCGTTGAGAGCGGAAAATCCGCCGCGACACGAAACGCCTTAATCACCGGAACCGTGCGGCTCACTTCCGAAACGATGGCCGGCGGTTCGTCGCCGTGAAGCTGCGCGGCGGTAAACCGCACAAAAGCGTGAAGCGAATTGATTTCCGCGGGCTTGGCGTTCACGAACAGCCCAACTGCCTGGATTCCCTGCGGCAGTTTCGCGCGCATCGTGGCGGCTTCGACTGTTGAGACGCGGCGCAGGCTCTTCTCATAAAAATTGAAACCAAGCATGTTCGCGCCCGCGTCGCAGGCGGCTTTGGCGTCCGGCCAGTTGGTGATGCCGCAAATCTTGATGAGGATCATCGTGGTGCTAAACCGGCAGCGCCGGTCGGCGGAGAAAAGTGCCCAGTGCCGCCGCCGGATCAGGCGCCAGCATCAGACTTTCGCCAATTAGGAATGCGTCGAAGCCCGCCGCATGTAATTTCGCAAGATCCTGGTGAGTGCGCAGGCCGGACTCGCTGACGGCAATGCACGCCTCGGGAATGCGCTCAATCAATTCAAAAGAAGTCTCGACGCGCACATCCAAAGTTTTCAGATCGCGGTTGTTGATGCCCACGATGCGGGCACCGGCCGCAAGTGCGCGGTCGAGCTCGGCAGCGGTATGCACTTCGATCAAAGGCTCCATCCCAATTTCGCGGCCAAGCGCGATCAGCTCGCGTAGAAGTTCATCGCCGAGCGCGGCCACGATCAGCAGAAAGCTGTCCGCATCATTCGCGCGCGTTTCCCACACTTGCCACGGGTCAAAGATAAAATCCTTCCGAAACACGGGGAGTCTCACCGCGTTTCGCGCATCGCGCAGGTTTTTCAGAGACCCGCGAAAAAACTCGCTCTCGGTCAACACGGAAAGCACAGCGGCTCCCGCCGCTTCCAGTGTCTGCGCCAGTTCGACGGGATGAAACGGCTCGCGCAGAATCCCCTTCGAAGGCGAAGCAGGCTTCAGCTCTGCGATAATGTTCAAGGAATTGCGTGTAAGCGCCGCGGGAAAATCGCGCAGTGGCGTAGCCGCCTTGACGCCATAGCGCAACGCCGCTTCCGGAAGGACACGTTTGCGGTGGTCAACTTCCAAACGACGCGCGTCCAGAATGCGGTCGAGCACCGTTCCACTATCGGCGTGAGCGCTCATAGCCATCGCTTTGTATGCTAGAGGCGTAAGCTAGTAGTGTCAATTGCAGGTCTGAAGCCACTGGGAGAAGGAATGGGATACCGAGAAGAATATGGCCCTCTGCTCGAAGAAATCGCGAAGGAGGCCGACAAGATTGCCATGCGCTTTTTCCGCGCTGATGAAATTCGCATCGACCGAAAAGACGACGGCTCCGCCGTAACGCAAGCCGACCGCGGCGTCGAGGAAATGGCTCGCGCCAAAGTAGCGAAAAGCGGCTTGGCCATGGACGTCCTCGGCGAAGAAATGGGTGGCGACAACGCCAAGGGGCCCGCCACAACGGGACGCGCGCGCCTGATCATCGATCCAATCGATGGCACGGAAGAGTTTTCGCGCGGCATCTCTACCTTCGGGACGCTCCTCGGCATCGAGCGCGATTGTGAAATCGTCGCCGGGATGGCCAGTGCTCCCGCGCTGGGCGCTCGCTGGTGGGCGTACCGCGGCGAAGGCGCTTGGCGAAACGGCAAGAAAATCCACGTTTCCAGCGTCGAGCACCTGAAAGATGGCATGGCCTTCACCGGCGGCACCGGCTCGAACAGAAATCGCGAGAGGATTGAAAAAATGCGCCGTCTTCTGGACGCGGCGCGCCACGGCCGCTCGCTCGGCGGCTTCTGGCAACACATGCTGGTTGCCGAAGGCGCAACCGAAGCCGCGCTCGATCTCCACTCGAAGGCTTGGGACTTGGCTCCGCTGGGCCTGATTGTCGAAGAAGCCGGCGGCCGGGCGACGGACGTGACTGGAAAGCGCTCGATTTACAGCGGCAACATGGTCAGCACCAACGGTAAAATCCACGACGAGGTCCTCGCGCTCTTACGATGAGCCAGGACTGACGGGTCCTTGGTAAACGATTTAGACGATGAAGTTTGAATACGGGCAAGGACGATATGATCAAGACCAAGCGTGTCTATGACAAGCCTTCAAAAGACGATGGATGGCGCGTGCTGGTAGATCGTTTATGGCCGAGAGGGATGAAAAAGGAGGCCGCTCACTTGGATGTGTGGATGAAGGACATCGCTCCAAGCGATGCTTTGCGCAAGTGGTTCGGTCATGAGCCGGAGAAGTGGAGCGCCTTCCAGAAGAAATACCGAAGTGAGCTCACAAAAAAGAAGGAGATGGTCGCGGAGTTAAAGAAAATGGAGAAGGAACACGTCACGCTCACTCTGCTCTATGGCGCGAAGGATGAGGAGCACAATCAGGCGGTGGCGCTTGCCGACGTGTTAAGAGCCAGATAGCCCTGAGTCCAAAACGAATCTACAAGCTGCAGGATTTTCTTTGGCCGCCAAACAGCTCACCAATTTGGATGTTCCTTCTACATTGGTGAATCCCTACTCTTTACCGTCAGAAGGAATACGCAGACCGTTGTGAGGGAGATTTATTATGGACGTCAAACGACAAGCGGAGAAGGCCGAAAAACTTAGAACGCTCCATCACGGCCCTCGGATTTTGGCGTTACCCAATGCCTGGGACGTAGCCAGCGCAAGAATTCTGGAAGAAGTTGGCCATCCCGCGATCGCAACGAGCAGCGCGGCGATGGCATTTTCGCTGGGGTACCCGGACGGCCAGCGGATTTCTCGAAGCGAAATGCTGGCGGCCGTCGCGAGAATTACGCGCGCTGTACGCGTGCCGGTTACAGCGGACCTGGAGTCGGGCTATGGAAAAACGCCAGAGGAAATTGCCGATTTTACGAAAGCAATGGTGGACGCGGGAGCCGTCGGGCTAAATTTTGAAGACATAACCGGCGATGACGAGAGCACGCACGTCGAGCTGGGCCTCCAGGTAAAGAAGATTCGCGCCATCCGCGAAACATCCGCCGCGCTGGGCGTGCCGTTGGTGATTAACGCGCGCACGGACATTTATCTGATGCCGATCGGTCCCGAGGCGACACGCGATTCGACCGGACTGTCGAACGCTTACGCGCCTACCGCGACGCAGGAGCAGATTGTCTGTTCGTGCCGGGCGTGGTGGATCGCGAGATTATTTCCAAACTGGTGAAAGCCATCGGCGCTCCGCTGAACATTCTCGTCTCGCAAGGTTGCCCGTCACTCGACGACCTCGAAAAAATGGGTGTAGCCCGCGCCAGCGCAGGCTCTTCCGCCATGCGCGCCGCCATGGGCGCATTTCAACGTGTCGCCAAAGATTGGCTCGCCCACGGCTCGTACGACTCTCTGCAAAAGGTCACCATTCCTTATCCAGAACTCAACAGCATGATGGCTCGCAAACTTTCCTAAAAATTTTCCGACAACCATGCCCGATCCAAGCACCTCACTCCGCGTCCTGAATCAAGAAATTGTCGCCTGCCGCAAATGCCCGCGCCTCGTTGTCTACCGCGAAAAAGTCGCTCAAGAAAAACGCCGCGCGTTTCGCGATTGGATCTACTGGGGCAAACCCGTCCCGGGTTTCGGCGATCCTCATGCGCAACTCCTCATTCTCGGTCTCGCCCCCGCCGCCCACGGCGGCAATCGCACCGGCCGCGTTTTCACCGGCGACCGCTCCGGCGATTTTCTCTATGCCGCTCTCTACAAAGCCGGCTTCGCCAATCAACCCACTTCCGTCCGCCGCGACGACGGCCTCCAACTAAAAAACGCCTACGTCGCCGCCACCATCCGCTGCGCCCCTCCCGCCAACAAGCCTCTTCCTTCCGAACTCGCGAATTGCCGCGACTATCTCCTCCATGAACTGGCAATCCTCCACCCTCGCGCCGTCCTGGCTCTCGGAAAAATCGCCTGGGACACCTACCTCGAAATCCTGAAGCAGCGCGGCGCAATTGCCTCGCGAGCCGCTTTCCCGTTCGCCCACGGTGCGGAAGCGCAACTCCCAGCCCCCGCCACACGTCTCTTCGGCGTCTACCACCCCAGCCAGCAAAACACGCAAACTGGTCGCCTGACGCCTGCCATGTACACTCAGGTCTTCCGCCGCATTCAACGCCTCCTCGCTATATAGCCTCCGCAATCTTCGCTCCTGCCTTTAGTCACCTCTCCGCAGACTGTCACCGCAACCTTGCACCGAGGTGCTGCAAATCGCCGACAGGTCATCACTCCATCCGCACTCCCTGCCCGATCATCCTTCCTACTGCCTGCTTTTTCAGTCACTTACGACCCCGCCGCAACGCTCGCACTGGCGACCCACCTGCATCCTCCCCACCTGGGATGGCATTCTGGAGGTAATCATGATGACGAGAAATTTGCGGCGGACCGTATTGTGCAGCGCATGCCTGCTAGCCTTGCTCGCAACCGGCAAGCGCAGCGCGGCACAGGAGACGTCGCAAAACCAGCCGCCCCAACAATCGCAAGAAAAACCAATCCTCTCCGAGGACCGCATCGGCAAAACAAACGACCAGAAATTCGACAACCAGAGAACCGATGCCCAGGAACTCAAACCCGCCGACGGCAAGCGCCACGGCCTTCCTCTCGAAACCTACGGCGTCGCCCCCGGCACAAAGTTCTTAGTTTCTCTCGAAGACGATCTCGGCTCCAAAGGCACGCCCGAGCGCGCCAAGTTCAAAGTGAAAACTCTGGAACCGCTCGAAGCTGGCAGCGGAATCTACTTGCCCTCCGGCGTCGAAATCGAAGGCCACGTAAGCCACGTCGAATCCGCAGGCGCCACAGGCCGCGGCCGCATCTGGCTCACCTTTGACGAGATCCAAACCAAGTTCGGCCGTTTGCCCATCGTGGCCGAAGTCGTCAGCGTCCCCGGCGAGCACAGCGTCAAAATGAAGGCCGGCCAGGAAGGTCTCATCGAGGGCCGAAGCAGCTCGCAGGAAGATGCCGCGCAAGCCGCAGCTGCAGGTGCAGCCATGGGCGCTCTCAAAGGCGTCAAGGACAAAGACAAGAAAGAAGCCGCCGAAGGCGCAGCAATGGCCGCACTCACCGCCTATCTGATCGAAAGCGGCCGCGGCCACGAGTTGGAGTTGCCGAAAGGCGTTAAGCTCGAACTGGAGCTGGAGCGCGCGCTCTATCTAGTGAAAGAGTGAAGTCCACTAGGCGAATAGGAGTAGTCGACCGTGATCGGTCTTGCCACATTGCGAATTCCACTGAAGGCCCTGTTCTTTTTGGTTCTCGGACTCTCCGGAGTTCGCGATGTGGAGGCATCCAATCCTAAGGACTTGTCTGTCGACCTTAGAAATTACGGTTACCAGCAATGGCGCGAGAGCAGCGGCCTGTGGGATTCATCGGAGTTGGGACTAGCTGCTGCAAATAACTTGGTCGCGGTCGCTCTGGGCAACCCCTCCAACAAGACACACACCGACGTACGGGACGATCACACGAACTGGGAAATCTCCCTGCTCGTTTTCGATCCAACCACCGGGAAGTTGAATTCAAGAGGCGGGCCCTGGGCTGGTGACAAGTTCTTCGAACTGTTCTCCACTTCGCGGGGAAATTTCCTTTTGCTTCTCCGCCACTTCAACGGCACAGGCGGGGAAATGGGGGAAACTCTATCTCTTCTTTCGCCAACCGGCAGTGAATTGAAGAAACTTTTCCTGGCTCCTTCGATTGTCAAGTCCAAACAAACCTGGAACAGTGTCTGGGTCTCATCCAGCGGGCGCTCAGCGCTGGTAGGTCAAGTTCTCGAAGACGGTCTGCACTACAAGCTTCTGGACGCCGATACGCTCGACATAAAATTCGAGTGGATGGCCAAGGCCGGCACGAATGCCCCCAGGGTCCTTGCCCTTTCCGACCAAGGATTACTTGGGCTAGCCGCATCAAAGGTTTCGCATGTGACCAGCGCTCTGCATGGAGGCGCGAAACTGTACCTGGGAAAGTTTGATGGCACGTGGACTCCGTTCCCAGAATCTCTTGATGTGAGCCATACGGGATATGGGCGCTTCTGGATATCCAATCAACTTGCGTTTCTCTCGGACGATACAATTGTAGGCTTGAGTAAGAAACAAGACGAGCCAACCGCGTCCTTGGCGGTGTTGCGGACCGACGGCACAACCGTTTTCTCACCCACAGTTCCGAAGCTAGAAGCCAACACCTCTCTCACCGGGCCAGTAAACGTCAGCCAGGGCGGGCGTTATTTTCTCGTTGGGTGCACACACCGGCCCTGGCTGTCGCATCTGATGTTGGACGTGTGGCAACTGGATGACACTTTTCAGAATGACGAACTTGAGCTGCTCATTTGGGCAGCTTCGGAAGCGAAACCGGTGGCAAAGTTCAATCTGGGAAGCAACGTAGCACTAAGCGCTCTCACTCTATCGCTCGATGATCCTCCATCGATTGTGTTCTTGAGCGGAGGCACGCTTAAGGTCATCCGAGCCCAGTCCCTGCGGTAATGTTCCCAATAGGCCGCACTGATCGCAGGATTCTCCTGCATACAAAACGCGCATAAATCGCACCGACTGCTAGTCAAACTGCGTCTTGGCAAGCCCACCGTCCGCTTGTTACAGTCAAACTATCCAGCCCGCACCAGAATCTGCGAAAATAAGACGTTCCGCGTGGGAGAGGCGTGACCGCATGGGCGATGAAGGAAGAAGCGTAGCGCGCGCAATGGAGCCGCTTGAACGCAAGGACCGCGTGTTGATCGTCGAAGACGAGGACAACGCGCGCAAAGGCTACGAGCAGTTGCTCCAACGTTGGGGTTTTGATGTGCTTGGCGTGGCGACTGCGGAAGACGCACTCGCAAAATTTGCAAGTTATCAGCCCGATACGCTCATCGCCGACGTCGAGCTCCCCGGTATGAACGGTCTCGACCTGCTCAAACAACTCGGCCCCGAGTTGCTTGATGTTCCCGCGGTCATCATCACCGGCAAGGGCAGCGAAGAGCGCGCCGTAGCCGCCATCGAGTCCGGAGCTTTCTGGTACATCGAAAAACCGCTGAAGGGTCCAGTTCTGCGCGCCTTGCTCGACCGCGCACTCAGCAAAGCGCGCGACGCGCGTCAGCTGGCCGTGTTGCAACGCCAGTTGCGTGAAGCAGGACGCCTCGGCGAACTCGTTGGCGCGTCAAAGCCCATGCAGGAAGTCATGCGCATCGTGGAAATGGCCGCGCCCAGCTCCGCCTCTGTTTTAATTACCGGCGAAACCGGCTCCGGCAAAGAGATTGTCGCGCGTACCATCCACAAACTTTCCCCTCGCGCCAACGGCCCGTTTGTCCCCATCAACTGTTCCGCGATCCCCGAATCCTTGATGGAAAGCGAAATCTTCGGCCACGAGCGCGGCGCTTTCACCGGCGCGGCCGAGCGCCGCATCGGCTGCTTTGAACTTGCCGATGCCGGCACTCTGCTGCTCGACGAAATCGGCGAGATGCCAGCGCCCACGCAAGCAAAACTCCTGCGCGTCCTCGAAGACCGCAAAGTACGCCGCCTCGGCAGCAAAAGTGAGACCCCTGTCGATGTCCGCGTCCTCGCTGCCACAAACAAAGACCCGGAAAAAGCCGTGGCCAGCGGAGAGTTGCGCCAGGATTTGTACTTCCGCTTGAACGTCTTCCACATTAATCTTCCGCCCCTCCGGGAACACAAGGATGACATCCCGCTCCTTGTCGAACACATCCTGCGCGACGTCAACGCCAAGCATGGCAAGCACGTCCGCGGCATCGGCGCCGAAGTGCTCGACATTTTTATGAGTCACACCTGGCCCGGCAACATTCGCGAGCTCCGCAACATCCTCGAACGCGCGGCCATCATGTGCGACAAAGAGCTGATCACCCGTGCCTGCCTGCCCGGAGAATTTGGCAAGACCTCGGCCAAAAACCCCAGCGATCTCTCCTCCATCAAGTTCCCCGTTGGCACAACCGTCGACGCCATGGAACGCGAGTTGATTCTGCAAACGCTCAACGCCACCGGCAACAACAAAACGCGTGCGGCCGAACTGCTCGCCATCAGCCTGAAAACGCTTCACAACAAACTCAAAGAATACGGCGGCGAACGCGCCGAGGCAGAGTAGGATTCCGTCATGCAGCTCCGGCTGCGCACAAAACTCACGCTCGTCATGTCGGGACTCGTGCTGCTGGTTGTTGCGGCCGTCTCCGGCGTTTATTTTGCGCAGCTCCTTCAACAAGTTCTCGATCAAAGCGAAAAACGATCCATAGAAATCGCCCGGAGCACCTTTGACCAAGTCAATGGCGCCTTGCGTGACGCCAAATCGCAAGGCTGGCTCCCGGAATCCAACGCGCCCGAAGATATTCGCGATTATGTCTCCTACGCTCTGGGCGCAAGCCAGGGGTTGCAAGCCCAGTTGCAGGCCGCTAGCGCTTCCTCGGGGATTTATGAAGTGTCGATCACTGACCATGATGGCAAGGTTTTGGCTTCGACAGACAAATCCTCGGTAGGGAAATTCGCGCTGCCACGGGCTCCAATTACGCAACTCACCAGGCGCGGATTTTTGCATCAAGTGAAAGTTCTTTGGGGCGCTTCGGCCATCTACGAGTACGATTTTCAATTCAACTATGGCGACGAGCCTTTCGGCGAAGTGCGCGTCGCCGTGTCTTCCGGACTTTTGCGTGAACACGAGATATTACCGATCGTCAGCAGGCTCGGCACCATCGTGCTTCTTGCCTTGGTCATTTCCACCGTGCTCGCTGGCGTCGTCAGTGGAGCTACACTCGCTCCTCTCGCGCGCATTTCCGCCCAACTAGATCGCATCTCCGCCGGACAGTACGACTCACCCGCTCCTGAAGTGACCGGCTTCGGCGGAACGAGCGACGAACTCGGCCAGGTCAGCCGCAAAATCACGCAAGTCGGCCAGCAACTCCGTGGGGTGCACGAAATCTTCAGCACCATGCGCGAGAACATGAACTCCGTGATGGCTGGCCTCGAAGACGGCTTGCTCCTCTTCACCCGCGACGCTCGCGCCGTCATGGTCAGCCCCGCCGCCGAAAAATTTCTCGGCGCACCGGCCGGGCAATTCCTTGGCAGGCGCGTCACCGAAATTTTTCCCATCGGCCATCCGCTGCGCGATGCGCTGCACATCGAAGGCGACGAGCTAAGTGAGATCGCCGCCGAAATTGAACTGAAAACCACCGAGGGCGAAAAGCGCGTCAGCGTCAGCGTTCAGTCGATTCAGGAAGACGGCGAGCGCATGGGCGCGCTGGTCACGCTCCGCGATCTCGATTCTCTCGAAAGCATCAACACGCAGCTCCAGGTCAGCGAACGTCTCGCCGCGCTGGGACGCATCACGGCAGGCGTCGCGCACGAAGTCAAAAATCCTCTCAATTCCATGCGCCTCTGGCTCGAAAATTTGAAAGAGTCTCTGCCGCCGGATTCGGACGGCAGCGCCAAGCAGGCCGTGCAAGTCCTCGACAAAGAGATCGATCGCCTTGACGCCGTCGTGAAACGCTTCCTGGATTTCACCCGCCCCATGGAAGTCCGCCTTGAGCCGACGCAACTTTCCGAATTATTGAAAGAAGTTCTCGAAATCGCCCAGCCCCAGTTGCAGAAGGCCGGTATTCAAGTCGCCCAACTCCTGCCCATCGACGTTCCCGAGGTCTACGTCGATCGCGCTCTGCTCAAGCAAGCCGTCCTGAATCTGGTTCTGAACGCCGGCGAATCCATGTCTGGCGGTGGACAGTTGCGTCTCATGCTGACGCGCCGCGGTGAAATGGCGGAGATCAGCGTCGGCGACACCGGAAAAGGCATTCCTCCCGAACACCGCCAGAAAATCTTCCAGCTTTTTTTCACCACCCGTCCCGGCGGCAGCGGCATCGGATTGGCCAGCACCTTCCGCATCGTGCAGCTTCTCAATGGTTCGATCGACTTTACGACCGAGGTGGGAAAAGGAACGACGTTTCGCATCGAGTTGCCTCTCGCGGCGTGACGCGGAATGCAGTACTGTCTTCGACTAACTCGCATCCAATGGATATGACGGAAACTTCGGCCCAACCCCAGCCCGCCATGATGCGCGTTCCCGTGCGAATTTTCTTCGGCCTATTCGGAGCGGCCGCCATTTTGGTGAGCGGCTGTGCCGCGCGAAAAAAGCCAACCATCCCCTGGAGCACGGCTGTCCTCGTCCGTCCCGTTATGCCGCAACTTTCCTCAGCGCCGGGTGATCTGGAAGATCCCGTTCCGGAACTGAAGCTGGAAATTCCTCCTCCGCCACCGCCGCTCTCCACGCGAACCGGTCCTCCGCGGCCCCGCAGAATCGCTCCGGCCACAAATCAAAATGCTGCGCCGGAAAAGACCGACAACCCGCAAATCGTCCCCGAGTTGACGACACAAGAATCCTCCGCCCTTCAGCGGGAAGCCAACCAAAGTCTGGCCACCGCCGAACGAAATCTCGCCGCCACCGCTGGAAAATCCTTGAACGCCACGCAATCCGACTTGGCCTCCAAGGTGCGCAGCTTTATTTCCGATGCGCGAGACGCGGGCCGCGCAGGCGATTGGGAGCGTGCCCGCGACCTCGCGAAAAAAGCCCAGGTCTTATCCGAAGAACTCGCCGGCTCTCTGTGATTCATATTTCCTTAGGCGCCGAATCCCTTGTGGGGGCGCAGCATGTTTACCCTGAGCTTCGAAGGGCTGCGCCCCATCTCGCCCGGGCGTACAAATCAGCCGGTCTTCTTCTCGCAACATGAACCCCACGCTCAGATGCGTTAAAATGACCCCATGAAAAAATTTGATGTCGCCATTGCGGGCGCCGGATTAATCGGCGGATCGATCGCGCTCGAACTTGCGCGCGCCGGCCTGAGTGTGGGCTTGTTCGACAGCCGTGAACCGGGCCAGGAATCTTCCTGGGCCGGTGCTGGAATTCTTTCGCCCGCGCCGGAAAGTGCGGCCATGATTCCGCTGGTGCCCCTCGCCAAAGCAAGCATGGCCATCTACCCCGAGTTTGTTCAAATGGTGGAAGAAATCTCCGGCCAAAGCGCGGGCTATCGTCCGAAAGGCACATTGCAAGCGCTCTTCTCTCGCGACGCGCGCGAAGAGCTCAGCACGGTCATTGCAGTGCATCACGGCCTCGGCTTGAAAGCAGAGCCGCTCAGCCCGGAAGACGCCCGCGAACTGGAGCCCTCTCTAAGCGAGGATCTCGAAGCCGCCGTGCTGCGCCCCGACGAAGCCTCTGTTGATAATCGCGCCATGACGCATGCTGTGCTCGAAGCCGCGAAGCGCAGCGGCGTGCAATTCTTCTCGGGTAGCGGCGCGCAAGCCATTCGACGCGAAGGCGGACACTGTACCGGCTTACAACTGAAAAACGAAAGCGTGGAAGCAAAGTGGACCGTCATCGCCGCTGGCTGCTTTTCCGCAAACATTGAAGGCGTTGCCGCTTACGCGCCTGTGCGGCCCGCAAAAGGCCAGATGATTGCCCTTCGCGCGGACGAATTTGAAAATCAAAAGAGTGCTCTGGTCCGAGAAAATCTATCTGGTCCCACGAAATGACGGAAGAATTCTTGCTGGCGCCACCGTGGAATACACTGGCTTCGAAAAAACGCTGACCGCCGGCGGCCTGGAAAAAGTTCTCGCCGGCGCGATCGAATTGTCGCCCGGTCTCGCGGCCGCGCGAGTCGAGGAAACCTGGGCCGGCTTGCGGCCCGACTCGCCGGATCACCTTCCCATCCTTGGCCCAGCCGATCTCGATGGATTGCTCATCGCCACAGGACATTTTCGCGGCGGAATTCTTCTGACTCCCATCACCGCCCGCCTTGTGCGCGAATGGGTGACGCAGCAACGCGTTAGCGTCGATTGGGATCGCTTCAGCCCGATGCGCTTTCAGTCCGCTTCCACGCACAAAGCGCCCGCTTAGCGTTTGTCAATTGGGTTAGGAATTCATGCGCCCTGAAGCAAAGGGAGTCTGCGTCATCTCCGATGCGTCCGTGCGAACGCGCCGGTGGCCTCAACTACGGCTGACGAGCCGGAGGAGCGGTAATAGGCTGGGCCTGACCTACGTTGGTGTACTGGATTTGATTCGAGTCAAGGGACAGCTCGTGCTCTAGAACGATATCCAGCGTCGAGCCACGCGGAAGTTCCGCTTCCGGACCGCGCGTCAGTAGAATCGCGCCGAGCCCCGCAACGGCGCCGATACCTGCGCCGATGCCGAGTCCCTTGGGACCATCTGCAATGGCGCCGATACCTGCGCCCGTCGCAGTTGTTTCCGCCACGGTTTGCGCGTCCTTCCCTTTGCCGCCCGCGCCGACGACTTTGCCTTCGGAGTCCATGGTCTCTTTGCCGCCGGAATCCGCGCTGCGAGGTGTGGCATTCAAATCCACCGTGTAGCCATTCGGAAAAATCAGCGTATCCAAACGCATGCGAAATTCGCCGCGGCCCTTCACCCGGCCCGGCCGCTTCGTCTCAATCAGTTCACCGCGGAGATACGAACCGACAGGGATGATGATGTGATTGTTCTGCGTGATGGGGAACGATGTATGGAAATAAACGGAATCGCCGGCTCTTGCGCTGCGCGTGGAGATGCCATTTTCCAGGACCACCGCAACGCGCGTGCCCGCGGGAATTCTAATTTTTTCAGTTGAGGCTTGCCGAGCGGGCGCAGCGGGAGGAGGAGGAGCGACGGGAGGCGGCGCGGAGGTCTGCGGCCCGTCCTGCTGCTGCGCGGAGCTGTGACCAGGGAAGGCCAACAGGCTAGCCATCAGAAAAAAGTAGAAAACCTTTGTGCGCCAGGGAAGCTCTCTCATGACATCCCTCCGTGTGCTTGGTCCGATGCGGCCAAGGCAGGCACTGGATGCCTGAGTATATCCCTTGCACTTGCGGGAGAGTGAGTGGAATTCGGCTGCGGCGTTTGCTTGACGGAGCGGAGGGAAACTGAGTAGCCTCTGGGCAACTCACGGAGTGGACGAGAAAGAGGGCGAGGGCTATGGCGAAATTGGCGCTGATTTATGGAATGCGGTTGTTGCCGGAAGAAGAGCTGGGCGAGTTGAAGGACGCGACGGTGGTGTTGAAGAACGGGCGGACGGCGCGCATTACCATGCACTTGATTGAAGGCACGAAGGAAGAGATCGAATCCACGTTTCACGAATCGGTGTCGGCGTTTTTTGAGATGTATCCGGAGATTTGAAAAAACTTTGTCGAATGCAAATGCGTGATTTGCATTCGATTGCGTCGGACGGGCACGGCATGCCGTGCCCCTACGAATTTGGGGGCGCTGCGGGGGACTAGCGGTTGCCGAAATTTTCGGGGTCGGCGTTGGGGTCGCCGAGATTATCGTTGATGAGGACCGTGGATTGGCCGGTTAGCTCAAAGCGTTTGCGGCACTTGAAACAGGCGACGAGGTCGTCGAGACGCACCATGTAAGAGGTGGCTTTGGCGAATTTTCTGCGGTCTTCGTCTCCGGCGCCGCGTGGGAGTTCTCTCTTCTTGCGGGAAACTTTCCAGCGTACGGGAAACTCGAACTCACCGCGGCAGCTCGGGCAGACGAGCTTGATCTTCCTGACTTCTTCTTTCTCCGTATAAAAAGCGCGTTCGTCCATGGCTAAGTGGCGGGAGTGCTCACCGCTTCATCGATTGTAACAAATTCCAGGCCAAGGTCACGCCAGCGAGGCAGCCAATATTCTAGGGCTGCGAGAGTTGGTAAACGGTCGGCGTTGAGCTGGCGGTGAGAGCCGTCATGCAGACAGAGGATATCCCCTGTCGCCCCAGAAGGGTTTGCGGCGATCACGGGGCCAGCCGCGCTCAGATGGCGTTTTGCGCGCTCTGCGATGGCCGCCATGCGCGGAATGAGCCATTCCGAGGAGGTGGCGCGCCAGTCACCGGGGATCAGGGTCCACATGACGACGCGTTGCTTTAGTTCCCGGGCAGCGGGGACGACCCACGGGTTGCGCACGCCAAAGGGCGGGCGGAACCAACGTGGCGGAGCGCCGGTGGCCGCGACGATGGAGTAATTGCAGCAGCGCAGCTCGACGGTGATCTGATCCGGCTTGAGCCAGAAGAGATTGGGATGCGCGTCGGTATGATTCCCAATGACGTGGCCGCGCGCCGCCGTTTCTTTCAGGAGTTCCGGGCATTCGCGGGCGTGCTTTCCAATCACGAAAAAGGTGGCGCGCGCTTTGAACCGATCCAATAGATCCAGCAGTTTGGGAGTGATGGCGGGGTTGGGCCCGTCATCAAACGTGAGCGCCAGCTTGCGCGGCGAATTAGTGCGACAGACTGTCCGGCCAAACAGTTGCGAGCGGGGATAGACCGCCCCGAAGGCGGCGATGCCTGCTGCGGCAGCGGCGGTGGTCAAGACAGCTGGAGCGGCGATCAGCCAGTGATTCATTGGGTCCATTCTCGCACGGCGGAAGTACCCCGAGCACGTCAAACGCTGCGTCTTCTGAGCCTTAGACTCGCCGAAGGAGCGATAGTCGCATCTGCGTCGATGTGAAGCTCTGTCCTGGCTCGATGGGTTTACGTACCTGGTTGGCGGATTGTTCCGGAGGAAGATCGAGGCCAGCGAGAGGCAAGTCTTAGGATGTGGGCGTGTGGGTGAAACGGACGAGGCACCCCCCCCTCCCCCTTTCTATGTAAGTGCGGATGGCTCTGTTGACATCCTTGCGAACGGCTGCGGTGCCTCAAGCGATAGAGGTTGTAAGCGAGCCCGAGTAGCAAGGCTTGGCGAATTTGCGATGTTAACAAGCGCCCCGGGGCGCGCGAGGAGAGTTTCCGTTTGACCACCGAGAAGATGGTCTCGTTCTTCGCGCGTGGCCCATACTGTTTCCGTGGAAAAGCCCGGTGCATTTGGCTACGGATCGCTCCTCGGGGGAGACCGCGGCGAAGGTTCGCCGGGATAATGCTACGCGCGCCCAGGCGCTGGCGAATGTGTTGATGGTTGGCTTCGGAATCGAACTCCGCATCGGCCAGCACCAAGCCGAGGGGCGCACGTGCTCCGGCCACATTCAGCAACCCGGGCAGCGCCGGGGCGTCGCAACGCGGTCCGGGATGGGCCCGCTGCGCCAGCAAAATCTGTTGCTGCAAATCCGCAACGACCAGCCACTTCAACCAGCGACGATGGGGCGCCCTCCCGTGTGCCTGTTGTTCGATGCGGCGGAGGAAGAACGTGCTGACGGCGTTCTGCGACAGCCCCGTGCCGTCCACGCCAGCCGTCACCCGTGCCGAGCGTCGGCCGCGGCGCAACTGGCGCACGGTTTCTTCCAGTCCGCGGTCGATGGTGTCGTCGTCCAGCCGCTTCAGAAAACGGTACAAGGTGGTGTAATCGGGCACGCTTTCCAACTGCAGCGTTGCGCGCAACTCGCCATGCTCGCGTAATCGCACTTCGGCTTCGCGAAAGGTCCAGTCTTCGTAGCGCATCAGACACAGCACCGCCAGCAGCTGCGGCTGAGTGAACTGATGTTTGCTGAAGCGACTGCGGTAGGGCGGCAAGACCCGGGTGGCCACCTGCAAGGCCACGCGAGCAAAAGGCAGGAGTCCCACTTCGGCCATCGTCCCTCCTGCTCGATCAGAAAACACGCACGCCGCCCCCTTGTCGACCCCGCAAAACCGAGACTGTGCCGAGGATGTCAACAGAGCCAGTGCGGATTCTAAAGGGTTTAACGTTGCCCATAAGCCGTTTAGAATGAACACTTGCGAGAGTTTCCTAGAAGTGTTCATTCTAAAGAGGTTGCGAGGCCAGAAAAACCGGTAAAACCAGGCAAAACGCGGTATTTTCAATACACTCATTTTAAAAGGCTTAGCCGAAAGGCGGGGCAGGGCGCCCTAAAATGAAAAAGGCGGCAGAAAGTCTGCCGCGCTTGAAGGAACGTAAGCTCCTACAGGGAATAGTATACCACAAAATGAAAAAAAAGCAAGGGCGATTTTGGGGACTGGGCGAAACTAGAGCGACAAGGTGGGAGTTCTGCGGCAGGGGCGCGCAAGGGTGGCGTCTCGGCTAACCACTGAAGGCGTGGCACTTGTTGGGTGATCTTTATGCGATGCGAAGCGTGTGGGATGGAATATGCCGGTAGTCATGAGTGCGCGGCGGACGCGCCTTTGCAGGTTCCCGAGGAAATGCAGCCTCCTCCTGAGGGGATCTGCCCCGGCTACTATTTGCGGATGGCGTTTAAGATTGCGAGCTTCGACGACCTTGCCATTCGCCGGACGGCCAACGATCCCGACGCTCTCTTTTACGGGGCGATATTTAGCGCAATCGCGGCCGCGATCATTTTTCTTGTTGGCTCGCTGCCCAAAATGCTGACTCGCGAAGGAGCAACCGCTGGAACCGTGTTCTGGGGATTGCTCCTTGGTTTGAACTATGTGTGGGTGTACATGGGCATTATTGCCATCATCCAGATTGGCGTTTGTCACATGGTGGCTAAGGCATTCCTGAAAGGCACGGGCACCTTTGCGGGTGTCACACGCGCCGCGTTGCTCGGATGGTTTGTAAACTGCCTCATGTTAATTCCACGCTTCGGGCTGATTGCCGCCATCATTGCGTGGACGGCAGTCTTGATGACGATTCTTAAGGAGGTCGACGGCCTCAGTCGTTCGCGCGCGTTTTTTGTGACTGCTGGAGTCAACGGCGCCTACTTGCTGCTACTGATGGTTGCGCAACATTTTCAGCGGTAGCTCGAATTGCGGCGAACTACTGAGTCCCGCCAAATATGGAGTCGTGCGACGGCGCTGAGAAGAGCGGCAGCAGAGCTGCCGCACTCCATACGCGGTTGCGAATTGCGGGCCGGGGATTTAGCCGGGCAGGCCGCGGCGCGATTTCAGGTCGTTGAGTAAGCGCTCGACTTCGTTGTCGCGGTCGAGACGTGTGAGTTTTTCGCCCATGTCGTCGGTGATGAGTTCGACTTCGGCGGTGGCCACGGCTTCGGTCTGATGGACGCGGTCCTTCAGGCGGTCAAAGGTGGCGCTCTTGGAGTTGTCGCCGAGGGCGGTACCAGCGCGTGCGGCTTTGCCGAGGGCTACACTGCGGCGATGGCGAGCGAGCAGCAAATCGCGCTTGGACTTGGCTTCTTCGAGCTTCTGTTCGAGCTTCTGCAAGGCGCTTTTCAACGCATCGACTTGCAGTTTCTGGTCGTCGACCTGTTCGCGGTAGCTGGTCGTCAGTCGCTGCGAGGTGTGAAAGCGGTCCAGGGCGGCGCGAGCCAGATCGTCCTGGCCTTTGTCGACGGCAATTTCCGCTTTGCGCATCCAGTCCTTTCCAGAGTCTTCGTTTTCACGAAACTTCTTTTCAAGCATGTGCTGATCGGCGATAGAGACGGCGACTTGCGTCTTGACCTGGAGGTATTGATTCTCCATGTCCATCATCACTTGCTTGATCATTTTCTCCGGGTCTTCCGCACGGTCAATCATGTCGTTCAGATTGGCCCGGATTAACGTGCTCACTCTTTCTAAGAGTCCCATGATGTTTCTCCTTTCAAACGGCCGAAAAATTCGAAATGCGAAATTCGAAATTCGAGACAGCTAACGCAAGCGCCAAACGAGCATGTGCAGCAGGCCGGGTACGCAGGCGATGCTGAACGCCGCCATTTGCTCGACCAAATGAACCGCCCCTGCCAGAAAATGCCGCGCGGCAAACGTCATCACCACGGTGCAGAAAATCCAAAACATCAGGAGCTCTTCTTTCAACGTCATGACCATCCCCCGACAGCCACCGAGCGTCCCAGTGGGCCCGTGTGGGCCCACCCAGGACGGAAGCGAACGTTAAGACTTTGCGGGTGCTGCCGGCTTTTCCGGCTTCGGCGCTTTATCGCCGATCATACGGACTTTGCTGAGCAAGTCTGAGACTTGCATGCCAGAGAGCGCTTCGAAGAGAGCTGGGACTTGCGCAGCAATCTTGGTGATATCGCCGGTGAGTTTGTAAGCGCCGGCGGCGTCGCCGTTTCCAGTGGAGACGATGGTGACCTTGTCGACCTTGCCAAGTGGCTCGGCGAGAGCACGGACGACTTCCGGCAAGCTGCTGATAAGTTTGTCGATGACGGCAGCCTGGTTGTACTCCTGGAAAGCTTCGGCTTTCACGTTCATGGCTTTGGCTTCCGCTTCGCCCTTCTTGAAAATGATTTCGGCTTCGGCTTCGCCTTGGGCACGAATGGAAGAGGCGCGGCCTTCGGCTTCGCTGATGAGGCGCTGACGTTCGGCGTTGGCGATCGTTTCGATGCGTTGACGCTCGATTTCCGCACCCTTCAGCACAGTGGCGATGAGTTCGCGTTCGCGACGCGCGATTTCCGCTTCCTGCACTTTGACTTGCGCTTCGCGCTCGACTTGCTGGACGCGGACCGACTCCTCGACGACGCGCTGTTGCATGACATTGGTCTCGATTTCATAGGCTTTATCGGCGGTGGCCTGGGCTTTCTTGGTCAATTCCAGGTAGCTGGCTTTCTTGATGTCCAGGTCGCGTTGCGCTTCGGCTTGTTTGGCCATAGAGGCGGTTTCGGCGGCGACACGCTCCTGATCGGCTTGGGCTTTCGCAACTGCCGCGGCGCGTGTGGCTTCGGCGCGCTTGATGGCGATGTCGCGGTCGGCTTCGGCGGCGGCAACTTCGGCGTCGCGCTTGATGCGAGCGATATCCGGGCGGCCCATGTTGGTGATGTACTCGTTCTTGTCGCGAACTTCCTTGATGGTAAAGCTCACGACTTCGAGCCCCATCTTGCTCATGTCATCCGCACACGTCGAGCGCATGCGGTCGCCAACCATTTCCGGTTCCTTGACGATTTGCTCGACGGTGAGCTGGCCGATGATTCCCCGGAGATGGCCTTCCATGACCAGTCGAATCAGGGATTCGCGCTGTTCGGGCCGCTTGCTCAAAAATTGCTCGGCCGCTGTCAGGATGGACTCCTTGTCCGACTTCACTTTGATCTGAGCGACCGCTTCGACAGTAACGGCGACGCCCTGGTTGGTATACAAGCTCTGCTGCGGAGCGACGTCAAACGACATCAACTCCAAGGAAAGATCCCGGCAGGTCTGCACCATTGGAAAAATAATCGCGCCCCTGCCGCTATACACATGCGTGCCTCCCATCCCGTAGACGATGAGAGCTTCATTCGGCCCCGCCTTTCGGTACATTCTGGCGACAACTGTCATCGCAAAAATAACCAAGAGAACGAGTAACCCTGCGCCGACCACCACGTCCATTGGCAACCCAAACATACAAACCTCCCTTTCCTGCACTTGGCCAGACTGTTGGAATCGTTCGTCAGTCCGCAAAATTGTTCAGTTTGTGAATTCGTCCCACTTCTTCACGTAAGCAATTCCCTTTTCATAGCGCTCGATGACCACTTCGGCGCCTTTTTCAATGGACTTGCCGTTGTCGGTGCGCGCACCCGCGCAACGGCGGACACCAGCAAGAGAGAAAATGATTTCGCCGGTGCCGTTTTCGCGAATTGGGAGGCTGAGCGTACCGACCGATCCTTCGATACGGTAGTCTTCGCTTTTCATCGGTGTATCGGTCGTCTTCATTAACTTCACCATGAAGCGAAAAATGACCCAAGAGGCCAAGAATCCTGCAACCGTCGAGATACCCAGCGAAAGCAGGGCAAGCATGTGCGAGTGCCGCGTAAGGAGGTACCCGGTCCCGCCGAACCACGCGAGAAACATGAGTGCGGAAAGCGCGTTAAATCTGGAAATGTGCCCACCGCCGCGCATGCCCCCGCGCGTTCCGCCGCCAACGTGATGACCGCTCGCAAACGGAACGTGCAGTTTGAAGGGCAGATGGATGTGCACGGCGCCGGCGAGAAACGAAATCGTCACCAGGGCGAAGCCCACCAGGAAGCAGAAGAGATAAAAGTCAGACCAGCTCATAAGGCACCCCGAAACGCAGCACCCCGCTGCGTGGACTGGAATCCGAGACGACGCTGACCTAAGGCGGTCAGTTATTCAGGGAACTCGTTGGTGGTGGATGTCCACTGCCTAAATGTTTGGCCGGATGCAGAACTTCGCCGAGACGTTCAGCGAGACCGGGCGTGCGGAGAATTTCCGCAAGAAGCAAAAGTGCGCGGCGCGAATCTTCGTGCTCCGCGATGGCCAAGAGGCCGCGGCGAAGCTCGGGGTCGGCGGCAAATTGTTCGGCGGCGGCATAGAGCCAGGAGTCGATCTTGGCGTCGACGACGCGCAAGGAAGACTGCAGCTCGGGCGTGTAGCCTTCCGGATCGTCCACGAGAAAACCGGGATAGACGCGGAAGAAACGCGCCAGGAGCGTGCGCGTACCGTGAGTCAAGTGCGGGCGCGCGCCGCTTTCAATTTGCGATAGGTAGGCCTGGCTGAGGCCGCGGCCTACTTCTTTTTTCATGGCTGCAGCCAGTTCTTGTTGCGTCATGGGGCGGCCGAGGCCACGCAAGGAGCCTTCGACGGAGCGAAGGGAACGAAGTTTGTTGCCAAGAGTCATCGAAGAACCCACGTATTGCAATATGCGAAGACGATATTACTTTTCGCTATTTGTGTCAAGCATTATATTTGTAGTGTTTTCAAGCAGTTATGGGGGCATGAAGAGCTTGGGTGTCCGGATCGACGGGCACGACGTGCCGTGCCCCTACGAGAGCGGGGGACCCACTCGATGAAATCTAAATGCGGCGAGTGTTCTTACGGTGAGAAAAATTAGTCGGGTTTGCGGAGGGATTGCAGATCGATGCCGAGTTGCTGGCACTTCTTGTAGAGGTGGCTGCGTTCGAGACCGAGGGCGCGGGCGACGTTGGTCATGTGGAAATTGTGGCGCTTGATTTCGGCGAGGAGAACTTCTTTTTCGAAGGATTCGGTGCGTTCGACAAGAGTACCGGAAGAAAAGGATGTAGAGGAAGTAGAGGAGGTTAAGGAGGTAGAGGATTCGTTGGGCGACGTGGATACAACCTGGGCTACATCGGCGGCGGTGACGGAGTCTTCCGCGGAAAGGAGGACGAGGCGCTCGACTACGTTGCGGAGTTCGCGGACGTTGCCGGGCCAGGCGTAGCGGCGGAGTTCGGCGATGGCGTCGGGGGCGAAGAGTTTTTCTTTCCAGTTGTTTTGGGAGGCGATCTGGCGGGCGAAATGGGCGACAAGGTCGGCGAAATCTTCAGGGCGTTCGCGCAGAGGGGGAAGGACTAGTGGGAAAACGTAAACGCGATGGAAGAGATCGCGGCGGAAGGCGTTTTGTTTGACGAGGGCTTCGAGATTGCGATGCGTGGCGACGAGGACGCGGACGTTCACGCGGATGGGCTTGTCCCCGCCGACGCGCTCGACTTCACCTTCTTCGAGAACGCGCAGCAATTTGGCTTGCATGGAGACGGGCATGTCGCCGATTTCGTCGAGGAAGAGCGTGCCGCCTTCGGCTTGTTCGAATTTGCCGAGATGCTTGGCGGCAGCGCCGGTGAAAGCACCTTTTTCGTGGCCGAAGAGTTCGGATTCGATGAGCTCGGCGGGGACGGCGGCGCAATTGAGCGTGATGAAGGGATTTTCATGGCGCGGGGATTTTTCGTGAATGGCGCGCGCGACCAGTTCCTTGCCGGTGCCAGTTTCGCCGAGGATGCAGACGCGAGTTTCGCTGGCGGCGACGCGATCGATTTGGGCGAGAAGTTTTTTCATCGCGGGCCCACCGCCGACGAGTTCGTGTTTGCCGAGGCGGTGGCGCAGTTCGCGGTTTTCGTCTTCGAGGCGGGAAAGGCGGAGGGCATTTTCTACAGTGACGAGGAGCTTGTCGGTGGAGAGCGGCTTTTCGAGAAAATCGAGCGCGCCGAGTTTCGTGGCTTTGACGGCCATTTCGACATTGGCCTGGCCGGAGATGAGCACGATAGGAGTTTTGATGCCGGCGTGTTTCAGGTCTTCGAGAAGCTCGATGCCGCTTTTGCCGGGCATGACGACGTCGGAAAGAATCAGGTCGAAGGATTCGGTGCGGAGAAGTTCGAGGGCGCGGGGCGCGTTGTCGCAAACAGTGGCTTCATGGCCAGCGAGGCGGAAGGCGCGGGAAAGAGAGGCCAGCGTGTTGGGGTCGTCGTCGACGAGGAGGAGGTGAGCTTTGCGCGGCAAGTGGATGTCCTTTGTGGCGGCGTTTAGTCGGAGGCGGCCACGGTGAAACTTTGCGGCGGTTTTTTCTCGGGCGCGGCTTCTTCCGGCGGTGCGGGCGGATGCGCGGTTTGGCGTTGCGGCAGTTCGATGCGGAACGTAGTGCCGTGGCCTTCATCGCTCGAGACGGAGATGGTGCCGTGATGATCGCTGACGACGGATTGAATGATGGCGAGGCCGAGGCCGGTGCCCTGCACTTTCGTGGTGTAGTAGGGCGTGAAAAGGCGCGAGCACTCTTCAGGCGTTAGACCTTTGCCAGTGTCGGAAACTTCGATGCGAACATTGCCTTCGTGCTCGGTGGTGCGCATGGTGAGCGTGCCGCCGGCGGGCATGGCATCGAGCGCGTTGAGGACTAAGTTTTGAAAGGCGCGGTGGAGGAGGTCGGCGTCAGCGTCGATTTCGGGAAGCGGCTCGGTGAGAAAATATTCGGGGATGACGGGAGGCTTGCCGACGGCGTTGAATTGCGGTTCGAACAGGCGAACGGCGTTGCGGAGGGCTTCGTTGATGTTGACACGGGCAAAGTGCGGCGCGGGCATTTTCGAAAAATCGCTGAAGCGGCCGACGATGCTGTTGAGATTGGCGAGTTCAGCGCGCAGGGTGGCGGTGGACTCGTTGAAGACTTCGAGGAATTGTTTGGCGTCGAGTTGGCGGGCCTTTTGCAAATTTTCGACGGTGATTTGCAGCGGGAAGAGCGGGTTGCGAAGTTCGTGGGCGAGGCGGCGGGCGAGTTCGCGCCATGCGGCGACGCGCTCGGTTTGCACGAGCTGTTCGCGCTGGGCGGCTAGAGTTTGCGTCATCTCGTTGAAGGCGGAGGCGAGTTGACCGATTTCGTCACGGCCGCGCAGATCGATCGCCGTATCCCAGCGGCCGGAGGCAACTTCGCGCGCGCCTTCGGCGAGCTCTTCGAGAGGACGAGTGATGCGCGCCGAGACCCACAGGCTGATCAACAGTCCTATGAGCAGCGCGGCGCCGGCGACTGCGGCGGCGATTTGCAAAATATGCCGAGTCAACAGCACAAGCTCCCTGCGGGAACTGCCAAGCAAGAGAACGGCAAGAAGCTCGTTGTTACGGCCTGCGAGCGGAATGGCGTGAAAGGATTCGGCATCGGCTGCGTTTTCGGTCCAGTCGATCGTGCGAACGAGCGGCTTGGGCTGCTTTTGAATGTCTTCGATCAGAGGACGCAAGCGATCAGCTTGTTCGAACGAGCCGTTGACGTCGGTGAGCGCCGAAGCGACGAAGCCCTGCTCGAGATTGCGATAGAGCAAGGCGCGCGTGCCGGCCGGAGGAACTAGGGAGGCGAGGAAGTTCTGGTCGAGCCTGCGGCCTCCGACGATGTACATATTCTTGTCGTTTCCGCCGGAGAGCATGCGAACGACGGTGAGGGAGAGCGCGACTCCGTCAGGTAATTCTTCTTTGCGTAAGAAGGGCGCCGATTCATTCCAGTTTTTGTTGGACGTGACCCAATCGTTCTTGTAGCCGACGCGGGCCGGATATTGCGCGGAGGAGATGAGTGTGCCGTCCCAGTTCACGAATTCGACAAAATCCAGGCCGTGATCCTGAGCGGCGCCGGCGGCGTCATGGACGTAAAGCGATTGGTCGGGGCGAGGGCCTGCTAAATCAATCGCTACTTTCAGAGTGATTTCGGCGTCGGTGATGTTTTTCACCTGGCGGGCGATCTCTTCGCCGCGCTGCGCGTATTCCTTGTTGAACTGGGCGACGAGAGCTTCGCTGCGCTGGGCGTCGGATTCTTCGAACGCGGCTTGCGTATAGTGCGTTACGCCGTAAGCCACCAGAGAGACCGAAGCAAGCACGGTGATCAGAAAAATCCAGAAGAGTTTTGTGCGGAAGCTCATGGCTTTGCTCCCGGGCCGACGGCGCGCGGCGGCGGAGAAGTTTGGCCCGGTGGATTTGTGGTATTGGGAGAATCCGCCGAGGCAGGCTCGGGAGTCTCCAGCCAGACGTCAGCCAGATGCCATTCGCCCCAGGCTGCAGGCATCCAATCGCGTACGTTCGCGCCAAGACCTACCGACTCCGCTTGCATGACCAGCGGTAGCACGCGCCTGTCTTCCAGAACGCGCCGTTCGCGCGCGTAAAGCTGTTCGTGATCGGTGCTCGTGGCGTTCACCTCAGAGGGTTCGGTCAGATTATATGCCGCAAACAGGGAATCGAGTTCGGCGCGCGGCGAAAGACTTGAATAGTGCCACGCGAAAAGGTGAACACCGGAAGGAGGCGCGGCTGGCGCAGGCGACGGCGCGGAGCCGGCACGCGGAACCGGCCTGGGGAGGACTTGCACAGAAATGGAGGCTTGACGCGCGTTCACGGCCACACGCTCTCCCAAAAGTTTGGCCAAATCGCCGCTTGGATCGACGCGCAAGCGCAACGGTTCCGCGCCAGCGGCTTCGTTCGCAGGAAGGCCGCGGCGCATTTCCTTAGCGCGATCGAGATTGGTGTCCACAGTGAAGAGGAAAGCATATCCCGAGAGCCACTGCGGCAAAAGGGCGGCTGCGGGCTCGGCTTGCTTCTGAAGCAACACGTTGGCCATGGTGCCGCGGTCGAGCGAAAGCGAGAGGGCCTCGCGCAGGCGAACATCCGAGGCCGCGGTTTGCGCATCGTCGAATCGCAAACCGAAAAGTGTGACGGGCTCGGAAGACCAGACACGCAAATTAGCTTGTCTGGCGCGTGGCACGAGTTCCGGCGACAGCTCAATCAAGTCCACTTTACCGAGCTGCAAATCAAACATGGCGCGCAGAGGAGGAACGCCGAGTGTTACGTCAACTGCATCGACAAACGGACGGCCCGACCAGGCATCCTCATTCGCGCGAAAGAAAAGATGTCCAGCTCCAGCGGGAGCTTCCCTCAAAACAAAGGGTCCGGTTCCGGCAGGTGCGCCAGTGGCGCCCACGCGGTAAACGAAGTAGCGACCGGAGGCAAGCTGCTCCAGCAAATCCGGCGCAGGCACGCTTGATTGAATCACGAAGGTGTTGCCGGCCGCGGAGAGCTGTTCGGTGGATGGAAGCAGCGGCTGAAGCGCCGCTACGATATCCTCTGCGCCCAAAGGCGTGCCATCAGAGAACTTGACGCCGTTGCGAATCACAAATCGCCAGCGTTTGTTCGAGGCATCATGCGACCACTCGGTAGCAAGCACAGGTTGAAACCGCCCGTAATTATCAAGGGCCACCAGCCGTTCAAACACCAGCTCTGCCATCTTTTCGTTGGTTGCGGTATCAAGAGAGCCCACTTGCCACTCGCGCGGATCCAGCGACACGCCAGCCGCATGAAACTCCACGCGGAGCGTCCCGCCATATCTCGGATGGGTCGCGGCTGGGAGCGGCGGCGCGAGTAGAATTTGCCCCGCGACCGAGAGCAAGCTAATCGCTGCAAACAGCCGTAATTCGGTAGACTTCATAGTTTCCTGTCGATAGATTCTTCGCGACGGCGAAAGCGGTTTTCGAATTCTCCGCCACGCTGATATCAAGCACCGGCCCGGGTATTTCCACCGACCCCGAATGGCTTTCTTCAGAAGAGGCCGAAGTCGTGACGCCAGTCTTGACGGCGCTTCCTAAAGTAATCCTATCCGGCTGTGTATAGTCGCCTTTGCCCGCTACCAGATATCGCGTGGATTCTTCGCAGGAGGAAGCGATCTCCGCGGTCCTATTCAGAACCTCGTTTCCGGTGCATGTCAACGAAAGGCGGCCGTCCAGGTTGAGCTCGCAAACTTTCTTGTGCAGCACCAGCTCGAACTTCTGCTTGGCGCGACCGTAGAAGAAGCCGCCTTCTCCCGCGTGAGAACGGCGGCCGGCTACAAGCAAATCCGCGGAATCTATCAGTTTCCAGGCGTTGTTCTCAAGACGGAAACGCGAAACGATGCCGTCGCTGAGCACGAAGAGAAACCGTTCCTGCGAGGAAGGATCCTGCCAACCGATGGCGCTCTGGATTGGCTTTTCCTCGCTCCACAGTAATTCCTCTCTCAGCTGAGGCGTCACCCCTGTCTCTCGAGCCACAAGCAGCGAAGCACGCGGAATCTCGACGACAAAAAGTTGCTGCCCGTTCACCGCCTCCGTCAAACTGGCGATCAATAAAGCCTTGGAAGGCGTATACCGCAGTGTAACCGTCAATCGGGGAGCGTCCGAGGTCTCCGTCGCTTCCATTCCGCAAGCGGAAATCTGGTCAAGAAATGCTTTCTTTCGTATATCGGAGAAATAGGCGCTGGTCGAAGTAGACTCTTGCCAGGCGACCTTGACCGGTTGCTTGTGCCCGCCCAGGCACACTTTCATGGCCAACTCGTGCGCGGCATTATCCGGCGACTGGGCGCGTAACGGCGAAGACAAAAACAGCAGGGCAAATCCAAATAGTTGGCAGAGACTCGTGCGCCCCCGCGAGCGCGGAGAAGAGAGATTTTGCTTGGCGGACACTGGCTTGCCGGATGATGATATCACGGCTGCAAGGCGGCTACGGTGCGCCACAAACCGCATGTGCCGTGATCATCCAAAGCTTTTAGATGAATCAGCAGCTCTTGAGCTGAAAATATGCCCCAGGCCCGAAACAATTTGGAGTGTGGTGCGTCCATTCAAGTAGTCTGATCCCTGGGTAAATCTCTGTCTTCAAGGGTGTCCAAAATGAATCGAAGCGCTTTTCGTCTGAATGCACTACTGTGGCTGGCGGTTGCCACATTCGCATGCCTCGCCGGGTCACCGGCCAAGGCTCAATCCGCCGTGGCGGTTGCAGAGCCTTCCGGCCCCACGCACCTGCTGCGCTTCGCGGACATCTCGAAAGACCGCGTCGTCTTCGCCTACGCAGGAGATTTGTGGATCGCATCGCGCGAGGGTGGTTCGGCGCGGCGCCTCACTTCTCATGTTGGTGAAGAGCTCTACCCAAAATTTTCGCCCGATGGCAAATGGGTCGCCTTCACAGGGGAGTACGACGGCAATCCCGATGTCTACGTCATCTCCGCCGAAGGCGGTGAACCCAAGCGCCTTACCTTCCACCCTTCGAATGACATCGTCCTCGGCTGGACGCCCGACGGCAAAAACATTCTCTTCCGTTCCGACCGTTTCAGCTCGCCGCTCGGCCGCTCCACAAAACTCTACCTCGTCTCTCCGCAAGGTGGCAGCGCGCACCCACTGCCCGTCCCGCGTGGCGACCTCACTTCTTTTTCTCCAGACGGCACAAAGATCGCTTACCTCGAAACTTCCCAGGAATTCCGCACCTGGAAGCGCTACCGCGGCGGCTGGAGCCTACCGATCGCCATCTACGATTTGAAAAAGAATACGTACGAAGAGCTGCCGAAAACCGCAGGCATGGATATGTTTCCCATGTGGCATGGCAACTCGATCTATTTCATCAGCGACCGCGACGGCGTCATGAACCTCTACAGCTACGACGTCGCCTCCAAGCAAACCAAAAAGCTCACCAACTACCAAGAATTCGACGTTAAATGGCCCAGCCTCGGCCCGGATGCCATCGTTTACGAAAATGGCGGCCTGCTCTACGAATACAATCTCGACAGCGGCAAAACCCGTGGTCTTGCAATTACCGTCCGCGCTGAAGACATCGAAGCCCGCCCGGAATTTAAGAGTGTCGGCGACAACATCGGCAGCGCTGCGATCTCTCCCTCCGGTGTGCGAGCTGTAGTCGAAGCCCGCGGCAACGTCTTCACCATTCCCGCCGAGCACGGCAGTGTCCGCACGCTCACCACTGAACATTCCAGCGTTCACGAACTTGGTCCTGTGTGGTCGCCCGATGGCCAATGGATCGCCTATCTCTCCGACAAATCCGGCGAATATGAACTCTACACGCGCTCACAAATGGGCGGCGACGAAACGCGGATCACGACCGACGGCAAAATCTACCGCTACGGGCCGACGTGGTCGCCCGACAGCAAAAAGCTCCTTTACGCCGACAAGTCCAATCAGCTTTGGTATGTGAGCATCGACGACAAGAAGCCCGTTCTCGTGGAATCCTCGGACTACGGCCTCATCGGCGATGCTTCGTGGTCGCCCGACAGCCTCTGGCTCACGTATTCCAAGCCGCATCGCCGTGGCTCCAACGACGTATTTCTATATTCGCTCGCTTCGAAGAAAATCACCGAAATCTCGACAGGCTTCTACAACGACAACAGTCCGGTTTTCGATGAAAACGGCAAGTATCTCTATTTCATCTCCACTCGCTATTTCTATCCGAGCATCGGCCAACTCGATCAGCGCTACAACTATTACTCCACCGACGGAATCTTTGCCGTCACGCTGAAGGCCGACGAGGCCTCTCCTTTTAAACCCGAGAGCGACGACGAAAAAGTCGCCGACGAGAAAAAGGATGACAAGAAAGACGAAAAGAAGACGGACGCCGCCAAGTCCGGTGAGAAAAAATCCGACGAACAAAAAGAAGAGAAAAAAGCGGAAGCCGTAAAACCCATCCAGATCGATCTCGATGGCATCAGCAGCCGCGTAGCTCCCGTGCCGCTCGGGGCCAGCATTCTCAGCAACCTCGCCGCTCGCAAAGACAAATTCTTTTACTTTTCCACGCCCCAGGAAGCACGCCAATCCGGCACGCCGGACGACGGCCCAAAGAACGTCCTTCATGTCTACGACGTAACCAAGCGGAAGGATGAAGTGTTGCTCGAAGGCATCGAAGCGTATGACCTGAGCAAAGACGGCAGCAAGGTTCTCTACAAAGCTGGACCCGTTCTTGGCATCACCGACGCCGTGCCTGGCAAAGCGAAAGTCGGCGCCGGCAAATTAGATCTCAGCGGGCTGCAGGTGCAGATCAATCCCCGCGAAGAGTGGCGCCAGATTTACCACGAAGCCTGGCGCATCGAGCGCGATTTCTATTGGGACCCGAACATGACGGGCCATGACTGGAACAAAATCGGCGCGCGTTACGAAGCTCTACTTCCCTGGGTGGCCCATCGCAGCGATCTGAATTATCTAATCGGCGAACTCATCGCGGAGCTGAGCACCTCGCACACGTACGTCGGCGGAGGCGATCAACCGAAGAAGCCCCGCGTCAGCGTCGGCATGCTTGGCGTGGATTTCGAGCCGGAAGGCGGCTTCTATCGCATCGCGAAAATATATCCCGGCGAAAATTGGGACGACGCCACGCGCTCGCCTCTGACGGATCCCGGGCTAAAAGTAAAAGCTGGCAACTTTCTGATTGCCGTAAACGGCCAGGAGGCTCGCGCAACGCAGGACGTCTATTCTTACTTCCAGAACCTGGCGGGAAAACTCGTCACGCTCAAAATCAACAGCAAGCCCAGCGCGGATGGCGCCTGGGAGATCACTGTAAAACCCACTGGAAACGAAACGGGCGTCCGCTATCTCGATTGGGTTGACTCCAATCGCCGCAAAGTCGCGGAAGCCACCGGCGGCCGCGTCGGCTACATGCACGTACCGGACACAACGATCCCTGGCATCATCGAGTTCGACAAAGCGCTCTCCGGGCAGCTCGATAAGGACGGAATGATTGTTGACGAGCGCTTCAACGCCGGCGGCCAGGTTCCCGATTTCTATACGGAAAAACTTAAGCGGTCGCTGCTGGCTGTTATTTCCGCCCGTGATGGAAAGGACCTTCCCTATCCGCCCGTCGCGATCTACGGACCAAAAGTCATGCTCGTCAACGAACTTTCCGGCTCCGGCGGCGATTTGTTCCCGTGGCTTTTCCACTTCGAAAAAATTGGCCCGATAGTCGGCACACGAACCTGGGGCGGCCTTGTCGGCATCAATCGCGGAGCGCCCCTGCGTGACGGCGGTTTCGTCACGGCTCCGTCAGCCGGTTTCTATTCGTGGGACAAGGGCGGCAGTTGGGCCGTCGAGAATCATGGTGTCGATCCTGACTATGTCGTGCCCCAGCGCCCCGACATGGTCGTCGAAGGCCACGACCCGCAACTCGAAAAAGCGATCGAACTGGCCAAAGAAGCGCTCAAGGATTACAAGGGACTTCCGCCGCGGCCGAAATTCCCTGGCTCCAACTAGACGGACCTCAGGGACGACAGACAAGACGGTGCGCCGTCAAGCGTTCACGCCTTCGGCCTGATGGGACTACTACTGTGGAGAGTCTTCGTCGCGCTCTTCGCCGAAGTCCACGACAACCCAACCGCCTTGTCGCTCCTCCAGGTCTAACCAATAGACTGGTCCATCGCCGAGTTCAACGCGCTCGCTCCCTTTTCCGGTAGCGTTAACTTGAATATCCCCGGCATAGAAATATGGCGGCATCTCCCGCACCAGGCGATCCGCAATTTCCGGGGTAGCACAGTAGGCCCGAGCCGCGGCAAAGTCGCGCTGCTGCGCGTACTCGATGGCTTTCACCACCGGGACAAGATCCGGACGATTGTAAGCGCGCGACTGAAACTTAACGACATCTCCCGACAAGTCGTACGTATCAACCGCGCACAGGCTTGGATTGTCCCAAGTGTCTATCGCTGAAAACCGGCAGTACGGCAAGGCGATGAGCGGCCCATCAGTTCGCAGCTCGCCAATCTGAGGAAATTCCTCTACGTCGCCCAACCCAAGAGCACCTGCCTGATGGATGATCTGCTCGAGACTCCCGATTCCCTCGGGATTCCACTCGCGGGCCTCGTAAACCACTCCGATGCTGCCAGCGCAGCCAAATGGCTCAATCCTCGCCAGGAATCGCGCGTTTCCCGAAGGACCACGGTGCAACTCAAAAAGATCAATCAGGGATCTTGCCGACTCTTGTTCGAGCACGTCATCCGACCCAACCCGGTGCCAAAATGGCTGGGTTTTCTCAGATACTTCCTCATGCGGTACGCCAAAGGCAAAGTACCTTGCACTGGTGCGAAACTCCATCTTCACAACCAGCAGCGGTGGACTATCCAATATCTCAAAGTGGAAGCGGTTGTCTTCTGGCCAATCCGCATTGATCTCGCTGCTCGCCTCTTCCAACTTCCCGAGAGCCGCTGCCGCGCGTTCCTTGGGCGATCCTGAGTTGGTGGAAGCCGCATTAAGCGACTCGGCGACGATGTCCGCAGCCCGGGAGAACAGACGGAATTCGCTGTCCTCTCGCGTCCACTCCTTTTCCCGTGGAGAGGGAGGGTCACAAGGGCCGGGCGAAAGCACTGCCAGTTTCTGCAGGCGCTGGCGAAAGTCCTGCTGAAGGTCCCGCTGCTCGGACTCAGCGGCAACTCGCATGTCTGGCTTTAGCACCGAAAATGGACAGACACACAGAGCAACAGCGATAAAGATTCGCGGTCTCATGATGGAACTCCTTCACTTGGCCGAAGAACTCGTACCTCGAACCTTGCAACTGGACGTTCTGGTGCGCCGCGAAAAGAAAAAATAGCCAATGACCACCGCTAGCCGAGTGGCTCGTTCTGCGTCGCTGGCGGAGGAATAATCTCCTGGCAGATGGGGCGAAGCGCGGCGGTGCTTGCCTGCGTGCTCATGATCTTTCCTCCTTCCCAGCAACGCGTCCCGAGCCACCCACAGGGGTATTGGCTAGCGGAACCGGTAGCACAGACTTCCGTCTGTGCAATCTTCAACAAAGATTCTTACGGCTTCTTGGGCGATCGCTTCTGCGCACTGACCGTCGGCGCCGGCGCGTTCCCATCCGAATCCGCCGCGTCATCCGAAGCCGCATTGTTGTTCCCGTTGGTCACTCCCGAAAACGCCGAGCGCATCACGTCGTTCGCAAAAAAGTTTTTCCCGTCCATCGGCACCATCATGATTTGCAGCTTGTCCGAGAGTCGTTCCGCGATAATTTTCTGGATCAGCATCGGGTTCTGCTTCAAAACGCTGGCTTCGAATTTCATGCGCTCAGCGTCGGCAGCAGCGGTAACGCGGATGCGGTTGGCCTCCGCCTCCGACAAATTCTTCTGCCGCTCGACTTCCGCCTTGCTATCGATGATCTTGGCCTGAGCCGCCGCTTCTGCGTTTTGCAAAGTGGCTTCCTTGCGCGCCTCCGCTTCCAGCTTCGTCTGCTCGATCTGCTTCTGCTTCAGCGGCAAGGTGTATTGCATAGAGTCCGCTTCAGCCTTTGCCTGCAACACACGCACCGCCGCTTGCCCTTCGGCCTGCTTGACGTCGCGTGCCTTCTGCGCTTCCGCCTCTAGTTCGGCGATCCGCACTTCTTTCAGCTTGATCTCTTGCTCCGTCCCCAGCCGCTCGTTCTCTTGTTCCTTCAGAAGCAGCCCTTCGAGACCTTTCGCGTATTCCGCGGGAAGCTGCAGATCGCGGAGCAACACTTCGCGCACCAAGATTCCGTCGCTTTCCAGTCGAGCAGTAATCGCCGCCGCGGCTTTCGCGCGCAACTCCTCGCGCTTCGTCGCGAAAATTTCCTGTGTGATGTAATTCGGCGCAAGCTGGCGGTACGTTGTCGAAACCACGGGCGCAACCACTTCCTCTCCCACAGGCTGCGGCAAGTTCGCATGAATCGTATCCAGCCGACGCGGATCCAGGCGGTATCGCACGGAAACCGCCAAGCCGATGTTCAACCCTTCCCGCGCCTGCACCACCAATACTTCGTTCTCCGATTTCGCGCCCGCGCTCGCGTTCGCGGCCGTCGAATACACCTGTTCCCGCGTGTCATACAACGCCACGCTATCGACGAGTGGCGTGACGAAGTGCACTCCCGGATATAGCGTGCCGCGCCGCGCGCCCCAAATCTGGCTGACGCGTACGCCGGCGGTTCCGTCCGGAATAACCACGATGCTCAGCGCCAGCAAGATGGGCAGCGCGCCCGAAATCGCCAGCCGCTGCGCCAGCATCCAGCGGACCGGTCCGAAAGGGCGGCGTGCCGTCAATCCTGTATCGGCGCTCGCCGCGCCCGCTTCCGTTGTCTTACTCCGCGCCAGCAGCCGCCGAAGCTGCTCCGAAATGTAAATGTCATAAACCACCAACGACCCGGCGCTGCCAAACAATCCCACCCCAAGAATCATCAGCAAATACTTCAAAGCCAGCATGGTGTTGCTCCCTTCCCTCTCACTCCCGGTCGCTGCGGCGGAGCGGTGACCATCCAACTCCGCCGCTAACGTTTGGGCCGGGAATCCTGCCCGCTCACTCTCGGGCCGCGTCTCTGGGGGCGCTGTAGGGGAGGGGCTTGTTTACCCTGAGCTTCGAAGGGCCTCTCCCGCGTGTCGGCGACGCTGAACTACCGCTGCGCCGCGTAGGCCCGCGCCAATTGTGCCGTCCCGCGCACCAACTGCGATGGCGCATTCACGCGCTGATGAGCCGTCGCTGGCCGCATCAAGACGAACATCGCTCGCAGCAGCAACCAGTCAAGCGCAACGGCGGCAGCAGCAGCAAAAAGGGTGGTTACGACGAGTGTTGCGAAGTGCAGCATGGCGATCATGGTGTGCCTCCCGGTCTTGTAACGTCCTGCGCTATGGAGATTGGCACGTCGAGCGCCAGCCTGAATGTATTGAAAATAAAGGGCTTAACGAATCGCGAAGAACGTACTTTTGTGTGGCGGGAAACACGCCGTGGCCGCACAGACGCGCACCGCGCCTCAGCGTTTGGCCACGCAGCCAATCAGAGCTATTGTAGTAGTGTCAGAAAAAGGAGAAGAAGCAACCGCGCGAGTCGACGCCTACGATTTCGACGCTCGAACAGCTCGCCCCAAAGATCACTCGTTATGCCTCAAAGCCTCGGAATGCGCATCGGCAAAATCCTCGGGATACCCATCTATCTGCACTCCACGTGGATCATCATTTTCGCCGCCATCACCTATTCCCTGGCAACACAATTCGAACTGCAAAATCCCAGCTGGTCCCCCGCTCAGCAATGGAGCGTGGGCGTTTTCACAAGCGTGCTCTTCTTCGCCTCACTGCTCTTCCATGAACTTGCCCACAGCGTCGTCGCCCAGCACTATAAAATCCGCGTTGTCTCTATCACACTCTTCATCTTCGGCGGCGTCGCCAGAATCGAGCGCGATCCCTCGAAAGCCATTCAGGAATTCAACATAGCCATCGCAGGACCCCTCGCGAGCGGTTTCCTGGCTGGAGTTTTTGTCGGTCTGACTCTGCTCTTTCCGTCCAACGAGACTGTCGCAACTCTTTCGGCTTGGCTTTGGAAAACCAACGCCATGCTCGCTATTTTCAACCTTCTCCCCGGCTTTCCCCTCGATGGCGGCAGAATCTTCCGCGCCATCATCTGGGGCGCAACAAAAGACTTTTCCAGAGCCACACGCATCGCTGGCGGCAGTGGCCGCTTGATTGCCTACGCCATGATCCTTCTCGGCGGCTTCGTCGTTTTCAAAGGCGCCGTCGTACCCGGCCTTTGGAGCGTCTTCATCGGGTTCTTCCTTCTGAACGCGGCCCAAGAGAGCATGGCGCAAGCCGCCATCCGCGAAACTCTCTCCGGTCTCAGGGCCGCCGACGTAATGAGCCACGAGGTCCCCACCGTCGGCCGCGCCATTTCTCTCGAAGAATACGGCGCTGAAGTCCTCCGCACCGGCCGCCGTTGCCATCTCGTTATCACCGAGGATCGCCTCGTAGGCATGATGAACGTCCACACTCTCAATGCCGTGCCCCGCAACGAATGGCCCCACACCTCCGTGCAAGCCGCCATGATTCCCCGCGAGCGCATCCTCTGGGCCACCCCTGACGAGCCTCTCCTAGGCCTACTCGAACGTCTCCTCACTGCCGACATCAACCAAATGCCCATCGTCTCCGGCTCCGATAATGGTGCCGCGCAAATCATCGGAATGGTCTCCCGCGATTCTATCCTTCGCGTCATGCAAACCCGCTCCGAACTCGGCCCCCTCCCCGCCGGTGCCGCAAGCAAATAGCGCTCTCCTCTTGCGGCCTGTTTGAAACAACCTCTTCGCGCATAACTCCCTCCGCGATTTTTTCTATTTCTTAATTAACTTCACCAGACTTCTTGGGTATACGATGGCTGTCTATCTCGCAGGAGGACGATCATGGCTAAGAAGAACAAGCTCACCCGAGTCGCAGAGAAAATCGGTGGCACCATCGGCAAAGCTGATCGCAAAGCGCATAAAGTTGCTGAAGCCGGAACGCTCGCCAAAGAAGAACTTTTGGAGATCGCAAAGCAAGTCGGTGCCCTCAAGCGCCAATTGGAAAAAACCACCAAGCGTCTGAAGCGCGCCCTGACTTAGATTCGAATCGGTCCCTCTCCAATTCGCCCCGATCGCAACTCTACATGCTGAATGTCTGCCTGTGTTGGTTTATAATGCGCCGCCCGTGGGGTAGATAGCCTGAGTGAGACTCACCAATCAAATGGGAGGAAGAGCAGCTATGCAATCGCCGATTGCTACGAAATCTGTGCCGTCAAACCGGCACCGATGGATCGCGTGGAGCGTATCAACCTTCCTCATTTTTTCCTCAATCTTCGCGGTGAGCCTCGCCGCGCAAACTCCTAGCCACGCCGATAACGCCGCCTCAAATGCCGCAGGAGCCCCCACCGACGCAGTGTCGCCCGCATCTCCCGTTCTGGTAACCACGCCCAACTACGTCCTCGAAGCCCGCTTCCTGCCCGCCGCCGTCAATCAACTCGTTTTCGATCTCTCCGTCACGCCGCACTGGTTTACGCTCTCCGATAAATTCTGGTACAGCTTCCGCACCACCGAAGGCACCCACTATTACATCGTCGATCCTCTCAAAAAATCCAAAACGCCTCTCTGGGACAACGCCAAAGTCGCCGCAGCCCTTTCCACGCTCACGAATTTCCCTTACGACGCGCAGCATCTCCCCGTGAAGCGTCTCAGGCTCGCCGACAAAGACACACACATGCGCTTCGAAGTGGAAATCCGCAAGGACGGCGTCGTCCCCAACGAGCCCGAGAAAAAATCCCAGGACGACGGCAGCCAGCAAGGCAACGAAAGCGAAGTCAAGCAAAACGAAGAAAAGCAATCCGACCAGCGCTCCCAGAGTTCCGGCCAGCCCGCCGAACCCCGCGAAGAAACTCGCACTCTCGTCTTCGAATACGATCTCGCCACCGCCAAAATCGCGCGTCTGGACAGCGCCGAGCCCTTCCGCAAAAAACCCTTGTGGGCCGCCGTTTCTCCCGACGAAAAAACCGTGGTCTTTGCCCGCGGCCAGAATCTTTACATGATGGACGCTGACAACTACGCCAAAGCGTTGAAAAAGGCCGGGGATAAAACCGTTGTGGAAATACAACTCACCACTGATGGCGTCGAAAGATTCGGATACGCTCGCCGCATCCTCCCCGAGCAGCAAGACGAACTAAAAAAAGAAGACAAAGGCGATACCAACCCGGCCGGCATCCGCGCGCCAGCCATTACCGTCCACTGGTCCAAAGATTCCAAAAAATTTGCCGTCGTCCGCGACGACTTTCGCAAAGTCCCCGACTTCTGGGTCATTCACTCACTGGCCAATCCTCGCCCTATTCTCGAATCCTATCCTTACCCGCTCCCCGGCGAGGACGCGATGCCCGGCTCGCAACTCGAAATTCTTGACGTCGCCACAAAACAACTCGTTGTCGTGCAAGCTAAAAATTTCTCCGAACAGCAACTCCGTATCGCCGACGCCCCGCAAACCGAGCGCGACCGCGAAGAACTCCGCCAGGAACAGGAAGGCACACAAGAGGGCGGCCAAATGCCCCTCACTCGCGTCAGCCCCCGCTGGATTTCCGAAACATCCGACAAGCTCTATTTCACCGCTATCAATCGCGATTTTCGCAAAGTCGACGTCTGCGTCGCCGACACCTCCACCGGCGCCTCAAAAACGCTTATCGAAGAGCGCTCCAACGTCTGGCTCAGCGTCAAACCTCTTCGACTCACCGGCAACGGCCAGGAACTTATCTGGTGGTCCGAACGCGACGGTTGGGCCCACTACTATCTCTTCGACGCCGCCGGCAAACTCAAAAATCAAATCACTTCCGGCGAGTACGTCACCGATCAAATCGTCAACCTCGACGAAAAATCCCGCACTCTCTACTTCACCGCCAACGGCCGTGAGCGCAACGAAGATCCCTACTACACACATCTCTACCGCATCAATCTCGACGGCACCGGCCTCCAACTCTTGAGCCCCGGCAATTTCTCCCACACCTTCAGCTCTCCCGACTCCGGCAAATTTTTCGCCGACATCTATTCCCGCGTCGACACCGCGCCAAAATCCGTTCTCTTCGACGCCCAAGGCACTCAGCTACTAGACCTCGAAACCACCGACGTCTCGCAACTCCTCGACGCCGGCTTTAAATTTCCCGAAGTCTTCAAAGTCAAAGCCGAAGACGGCATCACCGACCTCTACGGCGTCATGTACAAGCCCTTCGACTTTGATCCCGCCCGCAAATATCCGCTCATTGAATTTGTCTACCCCGGCCCGCAAACCGAAAGCGTCAACAAAACTTTCTCCCCCAAAAGTCCCAACGTCCCATTGTCCCAACTCGGGTTCATCGTCATCGAAGTCGGCGCGCGCGGCGGCAGCCCTCAGCGCAACAAGTGGTATGACGCTTACGGCTACGGCAATCTTCGCGACTACGGCCTCGCCGACAAAAAAGTTGCCGCCGAGCACCTCGCCGCCATCCATCCCTACATCGATCTCTCTCGCGTCGGCATGTGGGGCCACTCTGGCGGCGGATTCATGACCGCCGCAGCCCTCCTTCAATATCCCGATTTTTACAAAGCTGGCTGGTCCGAATCCGGCAACCATGACAACAACGTCTACAACCGCGACTGGAGCGAAAAATACCACGGCGTCCGTGAGGAAATGCAGAAGGATGGCACCGAAAAATTCATCTACGAGATCGACAAAAATTCCGAGCTCGCCCGCAACTTAAAAGGCCATCTCATGCTCACCACCGGCGACATGGACGAAAACGTCAGCATGGTCAACACCATGCGCGTCGCCAACGCCCTCATCCGCGCCAACAAGCGCTTCGAAATCCAAGTCTACCCTGGCATGCGCCATTCCTACATGCCCATCGTCAGTTACGTCGCCATGGCCCGCGGCGATTTCTTCGCTCACTGGCTCCTCGGCGCTTCCGACACGCGCGCCGACATCCCCGAACTCCAAAACCAAAAACAAGCCACTCCAAGCAAAAAATTCAAGGAGTAAGCGCTCTCTCCAAAATTTCTTTTAATTTGAATTGCCCGGAATTTGCCCGAGTCCCTTCGGATGGCTGCTAAACCGGAAGCAGCAAGCTGCGCCCGATCACTCCGGTAAGCTTGTCCTGAGCATCCAGAGCCACGTCGCGGCTCACACCTTCCAGATTCCGCAAATGATCCGCAAAATTCCAGGCCAGCTCTCGCGCCACGCGAATGTCCCAGATCGCCAGCAGCCGCCCGATCTTCCCCGTATCTTGCGCCAATTCGCCCACGATCCCGGTTGCTAGAAACTGCAACGCCACCGGAAGCTCCTCTTTCAGCAAGCCATTCACCCTCTCATAATCGTTCTGCTCGGGGCTCTGCATTGCCGGCGTCAAGTGCATCTCATCATCAGTCTGCAGCAGAGCCAGCGCCAGGTCGTGATTGATGTGTGCATTCATCCCCGCCAGCGCAAATTGGATGCGATCCACGCCGGCTCTGTTTCGAACCTCAAACAGAGCCTCCCATGAACTTGGCGTATCCGCGTTCTGCTCCAGTGCGCCTGCAATCGCCGCAAAGTAAAAGCTGGCAAAAATCACATCGAGGCGCGTCAACCATGCCGGATCCTCCCACGCCGTTTGCGGAGACTGTCCGTCGATCTTTTGCGTCACTATCAAATACAACTTGTTGAACCACTTCAGCCCATCGTTACTCGCCAGTAGTCCATCGATCCGCTGCATCACGGCCACAACATCGGCGATCGACGCTGGCGCCGCCGTTTTCACAATTTGCAGAAGTTGCGCATCGGTGGAATTGAGGTTTGTCATTCTTCCGTTTCGCCTTTCTCTTCGTCCGCCACAACACGCCCGCCACCTGCGAGGAATTTACTCGAAGTGGGTTTCACAAGGTATCTGAATCCCATATGGTGTCGAGAAATCAGTTCCCTCGTTGGGATCCTTCACATATAACTGTGCCATTCTGGTGCATAGGGCGGAAGTCCGCGGTTCATCGCCCTAACAGGATCGTTGCTCATGATCATGCACAAGCGAGCCCCGCGAACACCGGTGGGCATGAAAGTCCCAAGCAAGCCCGAGTCTCGTGATGCCCAAGCGCTATTCGAGAAACTCTTTGCGTGTTCGCCGGATGCAATCGTTGTCGTCAATTCCGAGGGACGCATCTTAGAGGCAAATCCACAGGTTGAATCGCTCTTTGGATACGCTTCCAGCGAGCTGTTGGGTTGTCTTGTCGAAATTCTCATTCCGGATCGATTCCGGTCCGTTCACGCGACACATCGGAGTGCCTACAACGAGCGGCCGAGCATGCGCCCCATGGGTTCTGGCTTGCAACTCTACGGGAAGCGCAAGGATGGCACCGAGTTTCCTGTAGACATCATGATCAGTCCCGTGGAAACCGCGGATGGCAAGCTCGTCCTGGGAGTCATCCGCGACATTACGGAACAGAAGCGGATGGAGGAGGAACTGCGGCAGGTTGCTTGGACTGATTCCCTCACTGGTCTCGGCAACTACCGCCGTCTGACGGATGCTTTCGAAACGGAAGCAAAGCGTTTCAGTCGCAGTGGCCGGTCTTCTGCTCTGCTGCTAATTGACGTCAATAAGCTAAAGAAGATCAACGATACTCATGGCCATCTGGCGGGAGACCGCGCCTTGTGCCGGCTGGC
The DNA here is from genome assembly GCA_963718785.1 of uncultured Acidobacteriota bacterium. Taxonomy (GTDB): domain Bacteria; phylum Acidobacteriota; class Terriglobia; order Acidiferrales; family UBA7541; genus Acidiferrum. The sequence goes on from CAVQZW010000003.1 coordinate 1,764,438, forward strand.
TGAAGCTCTCCTGGTCGAGTGCCGCTCTGTCGATGTTCCGACTCGTCATGGAGGAGATGAATTTGCGGTCATCCTTCCCGAAACCGACGCCGAAGGCGCCCGGAATCTGGCCCAGCGGCTTGCGAGTCGGCTCACGAATGATAGCGAGGCTCCTGCGGTTTCATTCAGCTTTGGAGTGGCTGTCTATCCGCACGATGGCAAAACGCTCCAACACCTTATTGAGGCTGCAGACCGCCTCCTCTATGCAATGAAGAAATCAAAGGTCTGAAACTTTCCTCTGAGATCATAAAGGCCACCTCAATTCCAAAACTGCGACTCTGATGGTCGCCATGGAGTCTTTCCACGCCAGGAATTCTCCCCAGAATCGCTAGCTTTGTGATCCTGGACACACCCCGTCAATTTCTCAACGCCGAGGGTCGTTAAATCTGGGTTAACGCCCTATTAAGATTCGGTCTCTAGCACTCCAATTAACCGTAGTAAGTTTCGGTTAAGATACGGTTTTAAGTATAACCACGCTAATCTACTGCTGAAGGTGCTAGCCCCTCAGGAACCCTTAGTCCAATGGAATATATAAGTTACATAAAATTTAGAATCAATTGGCCATTGGAACCCTGATTGCCCCTTAGCGTTCAAAACAGGGTGAGACATTAAAAACTTTTAACCTAAAGATGGAGGAATATCGCATGAAGAATAGGTTGTGTGTATTGGCTGTTTTGGCCTTGCTTTTAGCAGTTGTGGTTGTACTACCCATCCCGGCATTTGCACAGACTAGCAACGGAACGATTGCTGGCACAATCGTGGACAAATCCGGCGCGGGCATTACCGACGCTAATGTGGAGATTACGAGCGATGATCGCGGCGGCGAACCCCGCCTCGCCACCACGGATGCCTCCGGCGCCTTCCGTGCGGAAGCCCTCACACCCGGCAAGTACACGGTTACCGTGATCAAAAAGACAGGTTTTGCCGACATAAAGATTTCTGGACTGGACGTTAAGGCGTCTCTGACCATGACATCCAACGGACGTTTGAAGTGGCTGGCGCAGGCCGCCACCGTGCTGGTTGAGGCCACAAAGCCCAAGAACTCCAAACACAATCCGGCGACTTGAGCGCGAGCAACTCTGCCCAGCACAGATGTCCACGAATTGCCAATCAACGGCTATAATCCGATCTCGTTGGTGTTGACGCAACCTGGCGTCCAGGACGGCAACAGTCGTGGCATAAGCAACGGTGTAAATTTTTCCGTAAACGGGACACGACCCCGCGCCAACAACTTCCTAATTGACGGACAAGATGACAACGACAACTCGATCAACGGCCAGGCTTTCAACCCGCAAACATAGAAGCGATCAGTGAAGTGACCATCTTAGCAAACTCTTACTGAGCAGAGTTCGGCCGAGGCGGAGGTTCCGTCACGAACGTGATCTACAAGGGTGGCACAAACGATTTTCATGGATCTGCCTGGGAGTTGGCCACAAACTCTGCTTTGGCTACAGCTTAGAAGGAAGATTTCTTTGCCGGATGCGAGCGCCGCCGATACAGCGTTGCCATCCCGGTTAGCGTCGAGAATGCTTATGGTTTTTCGATCGGTGGCCCGATCAAGCAGAACAAGCTGTTTGTGTTCGGTTCTTCCCAGTGGGATCCGCACTCGCTCCACGAACAATGGGAGCACAATCACCGCGCCAACAGCAAATGGTGTGGCGGAGTTAAAAGCGCTGAACTCCGCAAACCCAAGTGTTTTTTGGTTGCTGCCTTTGCGGGTTTGACCGCGCCTAGCGCCTCTCTCTATATGAGCGTCGCGCTGGGAAGCGCCACCCTCGGCGGACTTGATCGCGGAACCGTGGAATTCGGTCTCGTGCAGCGATCCGGAATCGGGGAAATTCAAATGACCGGCAATGGGATGTCCGCATGGACTACACTCCATCGGACAAGGATTCTATTGATCGCCCGTTACTTCCGTGATGACAGCTGCGTTAACTCCTGATTTGTTCAATTTCCCCACCAATTGCAACCGTTTCGATTCTCAGCAGGGGGGACCATCGCAGAGTTTCGCAGGTGATGTGGACTCATCGATTTTCGACAAGAGTCTTAATGAATTGAGAGCTTCCTACACAAACATCGGCTTCATTTTTGGCCCGACTCCCGCGACGGAAGCTAATCCACTTGCTCACAGGACCCTGCTATCTCGATCGTGGGAATAGCAGTGCCGCGTCAATGCAACGTTCCCAACGCTTGGATTCCCGTCCAACCTCCCACAAGGCCGCGCACACAAGGCATACCAATATCAGGATGCGTTTACCTATACCATTGGCCGGCACACCTTCAAAGTAGGAGTCTGACGTAACCACCTTTCGGTCGTGGATTCCATTCCTTTCAACTCCAGGGGTACCATCGACTATTTGGGCGGCTCGGCGGCGGATGCCAATAACCTGGCTTGGCGACTACCACGAGTTCCGGAGAATAAAGTGGGGGTTGCACGGGATCTGGCCAATTTCGTCGACAATTTCACCGGAGCTATCGGAGCGGTTTCGAAAGTATTTGGGAGTCCGATACTGCAGCCGTTCGTGACGACCTATGCGCCTTACGTGCAAGATATATTGGCGCATGAAGGAGAACTTCACGGTTACTCTGGGCGTGCGGTACGAGTACACGGGCACTCCAGAGAACGTCGTGCAATTCCCAGCAATCCAGCCGGGACTCAGGATTTGGCATGACGGGCGTGAGCGTTCCCGAACGGTTATTCGGCTAAGCAACCGCCAGACAGAAACAACTTCGGTCCGAGGGCTGGGATTGCCTACACTCCGCATTTTGGTGGTCAGGCTTTTCTGGACAAGACAAGACAGTCATTCGCGCAGGCTATGGAATATTTTATGACTCGTCTCTTCACCAACGTTCTGGACAACACTGGTGGAACTTCACCCAACGCCGTTGGAGGAACATTAACAGGGGCTTGCGGGCGGTCGAGGGTTGGCAAACGCAACAGGCCTCCTAAATGCGGTCGCTCCATTGCTAAATCCGCTCAGCACTGCGGACTCGATCTGCAAGCAACCTGATGAACCCCATGACCCAACAATGGAATTTGAACATCCAGCGCGAGTTCCGAGGCGGAATTCATTTTCACTGCCGCCTATGTCGGGACGCGCGGCGAGCACTTGTTCGTCAATCAACAATACAATCCGGGAGTTTTTAATCCGGCTACGAATCTGAGCGTCCGAATGAACCCGGCCCTCGGGTCAGTACTCGTGCGGACAAATGGGGCCGACTCCATTTATCATGCCGGGCAGTTCACCCTCGACCGCAAATTCTCCCGTGGGCTGCTGTTGCGTGCCGCGTACACCTATTCGAAGCTGATCGACGATGCTTCTGAGGTGTTCACCATCTCGCAGCAAAGTTCGTTCTCGGAGAATCCGTTCAGCCAGGGTCAAGACCGTGGTCCTTCTCTCTATGACCGTAGACATCGTTTGGTCATGACTTACATCTGGGATGTACCGTACGTGCATAGCAAAGATAATGCTGGCTACCGTATCCTCAATGCGGTGACAGCTCACTGGCAATGGTCTGGATTCGTCACTTTCCAAACCGGCCAACCGGAGACGATTATCACAGGCACGGACGTGCTGGGAGATCTGAACACGACCAACGACCGCCCGAATCTGGTCGATGCGAGCTTGCCGCAAGGCGATTTCAACAGATACAACAATCCTGCGGTTCCTGCGGCCAAGGGCACTCTCGGAAATCTCGGACGAAACACTTACACTGGCCCGAACTCGCAATACTGGGATACGTCCATCCAACGTATGATTCCGATTGGGTTCCATCATATGGAGAATTCGGCTCTGACGCTGCGTGCAGAGTTCTACAATGCTCTGAATCATGGGAATCGCTTCCTGCCAGACTTGAACCTGGCTGACGGAGCCTCGAAGGCGCCTGGAGACGGGGGATTTGGCGACATCGTCTCTACTGTCCAGGGCCAACGCCAGATCAAAATCTACCTCAAATACTCGTTCTAGCTAATAAGTTCCGAACGACGAAAAGGAGGCCGCATCTTGCGGCCTCCTTTTTTTGCGCGTGGCGACTCTTAACGCGCCGAGATCAAACGATCGGTAATGACCTCACGGCATCCCGCAGTATTCGCTATTCGCTACTCTCTGCTCGCTGTCTTTCCTGCGATAATCACAGCCTGAAAATTTGCCACGGTTCTAGAATGAGCTTCTGCTTCGAGAGCTTGAAATACACCTTTGCGCGCGGGGGATGGGATGGGTTTTTGTGAATTGGTTTGAGAACTGGTTTTGCGGGTCGTCGTACTGGCGGCGCATGACGCGCACGCAAGTCGTTCCGTGGCTTTTGGCCGGCGTGGAACTGGGCGAGCACGCTCTGGAACTTGGCGCAGGGCCAGGAGCGGCGACAGAGGAATTGCGAAAATACGCCGGGCGTGTGACGAGCCTCGAATACAGCCACGCCTTTGCCGCGGGCATTGCGCGGCGGATCCGCAGCGGCAACGGAGCGGTATTGCAGGGCGACGCTTCGACGCTGCCATTTCCGGAGAAGACATTTTCGGCGATAACGACCGTGCTGATGCTGCACCACTTAAAATCGCCGGAATTGCAGGAAAGAGCGTTCGCGGAAATCTTTCGCGTGCTGCGGCCCGGCGGCGTGTTTCTCGCCATAGAAATTCCTGACGCATGGTTTCACCGCATCGGGCATATTCGCAGCACGTTTGTGCCGGTGGCGCCGGGAACGGCGCCCGCGCGGCTAGCAGCGGCAGGATTTTCAAAGGTGTCCATTGATTTTCTGCGCGGGGCCTTTCGGATACGCGCGCAGCGCGCACCGACCAGCGACAATTCCTGACAGATCACGCGTTGACGCGGCCGCTCCCGGCACATAGCATGAATTCATGGGCTCTCGCGCGAAGCTCAAGTTTCCTCCCGGCCCTCCCTTTGGGCTTAGGCGCTGGTCGTCGGTGGCCGGCGGCAGTCAAGACCCGCTGACATTTTTTTCGGACATCGCGCGCGAGTACGGCGATTTTGTCGGCCTGCGCATTCTGAATTTCCGCATTCTGCTGATCAACCATCCGGACCACATCGAAGACGTGCTGGTGAATCATCCAAAAAAATTCATCAAGGGCCGCATCCTGAAGGCGAACAAACGTGTGTTCGGCAGCGGCTTGCTGACGAGCGAAGGTGATTTCTGGCTGCGGCAACGGCGGCTGGCGCAACCCGCGTTTCACCGCGCGCGCATCGCGACATACGCCTCGACGATGGTGGAGTACACGGAGCGGCTGCTGCACGAATGGCAGGACGGCGAAGAGCGCGACATTCACAAAGAGATGATGCGCGTCACACTGCAAATTGTGGGCAAGACGCTGTTCGATGCGGACGTCGAGAGCGATGCGCAAGACGTTGGCAAGTCGCTGGAGATGCTGCTCGAAATCGGTGCCGATTTCCGGCGCACGCTGTTTGTTCCGCACTGGCTGCCGACGCCGACGAATATCCGGATGGAGCGAGCGATCCGGCAAATCGAAAAAGTGCTTTACCGAATCATTGCAGAGAAGCGAGCGTCGGGACGCGATGCGGGAGACCTGCTCTCGATGCTGTTGGCAGCGCAGGATGAAGACGGCTCGCGCATGACGGACAAACAACTTCGCGATGAAGCCATCACGCTTTTTCTGGCGGGGCACGAGACTACCGCGAACACGCTTTCGTGGACGTGGTGGTTGCTCGCGCAGAACCCCGTGGTGGAAGCAAAACTTCATGATGAATTGCGTACGGTGCTGGGCGGCCGCACGCCATCGCTGGACGATTTGCCGAACCTCGTTTACACGAATCACATCATCACGGAGTCGATGCGGCTCTATCCGCCGGCGTGGGGAACGGCGCGGACGGCCATCGAGGATCATGAACTCGGGGGATACGCCGTGCCGAAAGGATCCGGCGTTTCCTTTGCGCAGTGGACGGTGCATCGCGATCCGCGGTGGTACGACGCGCCGGACGAATTTCGTCCCGAGCGGTGGGAGGGCGATTTGATGAAGCGGCTGCCGCGATTCGCGTACTTCCCTTTTGGAGGCGGGCCGCGCCAGTGCATCGGGAATGCCTTCGCGTTGATGGAAGCGGCGCTGATTCTGTCCACGATTGCGCAGCAGTATCGGTTCCGGCTGGTCGAGGGGCATCCGGTAGTGCCGCTGGCGTCGATCACGCTGCGGCCGAGGCATGGGATTCGAGCGATGCTGGAAGCGCGCCCGGCCAAGAGCCGCCTGGCTTCCGGCGAAACGTCGGGTTGATTTTTCGAGATAGACCCCCACCCCTGGGGTATCCAGAGAACCGTTACATAAGTCCATGACAACAATGGAGTTGCAGGCGTCGCCTGTGCGTGCGCTGAGCGTGAACCTGTGGAGGGGTGAGTACACCCCTAGGAGTGATAGAAGGTGTGCGCAAGCCCATGAGAAGAAATGGGTTGCGGGCGTTTGTGTGTAGCCAGCAGCGAGATTGAAAGAGGTGAAGAGCTTGCGTGGAGCGTGCAGGAAGCAAGGCGACGGGAGGCTGGGGAAAGAACGGGTCCAGAGACACGGCGCTACCGTTGTGCAAAAGAAAGTGGCGTGGGCCGACCCTGCGGTGACTCAGGCGAAGCATGGGCAATGGTAGCACAATAGTTACCATTTGTAAATACATATTTTGTTTACTTCGCCTGCAATTCGAACGGCGAGGGGCGGATTCGAATGGGGGTGGCGGAAGTTGTGGGATTTGAGGGAGATGGGCGGGGAGTGACGGGTTTGCTACGGCTGTGGAAACGTGTGGAAGAGTGCGAAGTCCGCAACGATACAGCTATCGAGAAGGGCTATCGGAGCATGGGGCCGATGCGGCGGAGGGAAACGGCAAATTGGTCGGCGTTGTAGGCAGAGGGGTTTTCCAGTTGGCGGAAGAGTTCGTTGATAGCGGCGCGGACTTCGTCCGCGTTTCCAGGCTTTGCATCTTTACTGTAGGCAATGTACAGCGAATCCATCGCCATAACCGCCTGCTCCGCCGCGCGCTCGTCGCCTAGAGAAATATCCTCCGCGCCGCCGGAAATGGATTGCAAAGTACGAAGCACTGCTGCTCGATCGTAGGACATAGCCGCAAGCCGTTCCGCGAGGCGTTGCGCCACTGGCGCGGCCGCCGAAGCAGACGCCGCAACGGCGTTGCGATCGGGGTTCAGCTTGGACATTTCGGCGGAGACTTCTCCGAGTTTGCGATCCAGTTCCTCGGCGCCGGCGGAATCGATTTGCTTTGCGAGCAAGCGAAAGACGATGTAGCGCGAAGCGTTCCACGCCGGATCGCCGGGGCGGCGGCCGGCGAAGCCGTGCTCCTGCCGCCAACTGTCTTTTGCGGGCACGAGCGCATGGTGGCAAGCGAAACAAGAAAGCTCGGAGTACTCGGGCCAGACATCTTTTTTGTCGAAACGCTCGCCCTCGGCGCGCCAGAGGAGCCGATCCATTTCGGCGCGAAGCTGGACGGCTTGGCCTGCGCTCCAATCGCGCACGCCGGTCCACGCGGCGTCTTCGACCGGCTTTGCCGGCGGCGGATTCGCGCGGCGACTTCCAGTGGCGCGGCATAACGGCGGAAAAAGAATCCAGTTCGAAGAAAAGATCCGGGATGGCCGGCAGCAATCATTTCGTGGTCAACAAATTTTTCTTTTGTGCCGAGGTGGCATTCGAGGCATTTTTCCGTGCGATGAATGACGTCGCGCGTATCGCGCATGCCGAGCGCGACGGATTTTTCGTGCGGCCAGTCACGCGTAGTGTGCGGGCCGAGCCAGGCGGAGGCGGGGCCGTGGCAATTTTCGCAAGAGACGCCTTCGGCGAGTTCGAAGGGGCGGCCGCGCTGGTCGGGTGTGGTGTACAGCGCGTGGCAGGCAAGACATTTCGGCGCTTCTTCGGCTTTAGCGTTGAGTTTCAGGATGCGGGCGATGCGTTCGCCAATTTCACCGGTCAGCGCTTGATAGGCGTGGCTGTGCTTGTCCTTGATGATCCAGGTGGAATACTCGTTTTGCAGAACGCGGCTGCCCGCGACGGGTTTGACGCTGCCGTGGCAACTCGTGGCGGCGCAGGAGCCGGGGCCAATGTACTTGCTAGTCTCGCCGTTCGAATCGGCTGCCGTAGACGCGGAGTCCGTTGGCGGAGGTGGTTCCTCTCCGACGGCAGTTCGAATGGCGAACGTGAGAAGCGGAAACAGGGCGACGAACAGCGCGAGGCGCGGCCAATAGGAGTTGGAGGCGATCTGCATTCGAAATGCCGGACGAGTCTGTCGGTTCATTATCGTTTGGAGCGGCGAGAAGTCAACGGTGGCGCGTTGTCTTTTTGGCGGCGTGGCGCGAAAAGGCAACGGGCTTCTATTTACAGGGCGGTGGAGCGCCAGTAGTATGCAGGGGAATTCGTACTACACTACACTCCACGCCGGTGACACGACCTGACCGGCGCCTTTCGATGCGAGACGCCGCGCCGTGATCTTCGACGACCTGCGAGCTATCCAGCTTCGCTACGGCTTCTTGCCCAAGGCGGAACTCGAAGCGCTTTCCCAACGTTCGCACACGCCTCTGTACCAGATCCATAGCGTCGCCAGTTTCTATCCACATTTTCAGCTCACTCCACCACCGAAAGCCGATGTGCGCGTTTGCGCGGACATGAGCTGCCACCTGAACGGGGCTTGCGAATTGCGGGCGGAGCTAGAGAAGCGGTTCACGAAAAGCGGTCCGGCCGATGTGCTGATACGCGATGTTTCGTGCCTGGGACGTTGCGATCAGGCCCCGGCGGTGTCCATCAACGATGAAATTTTCACGAGCGTGACGTCCTCGTCGGTCGAGGTGATCGTACGCGATGTGCTGAGTGGCGAGGAGATTCCGGAGCCTCATCCGGAGCACCCGCGCGTGCAGTGCGCGTCTGATCCATACGGCGACGGCGAAAAGTATGGGGTTCTGCGAAAGCTGGCGGGGACGAAAGATTGGGACGGCGTGCTCGCGGAACTGAAAGCATCGGAACTGCGCGGGATGGGCGGGGCCGGATTTCCGACGAGCATGAAATGGGATTTGGTGCGCAAGGAGCCTGGGACGGAAAAATACGTTGTATGCAACGCGGACGAAAGCGAGCCGGGGACGATCAAAGACCGCTTCATCATGACGCATCTGCCCCATCTGGTGATTGAAGGGATGATCCTGGCGGGATTGGTTACGGGGGCGAAGAAAGGAATTCTCTACATCCGGCACGAGTATCACTTGCAGGAAGAAATTCTCGGGGAGGAGTTGCGGCGTTGCTATCACGAAGGCTTGCTCGGGAAAGACATTCTGAAGAGCGAGCTTAGTTTCGATCTGGAGATTTTCGTAAGCCCAGGCGGATATATTTGCGGCGAAGAAACGGCATTGCTTGAGGCTATCGAGGGCAAGCGGGCTGAGCCGCGGAACAAGCCGCCATTCCCGGTGCAGGCGGGCTTGTGGCACAAACCGACGGTGCTGAATAACGTAGAGACGTTTGCGAATGTACCGCAGATTCTGGCGCGCGGCGTGGAGTGGTTTAAGTCGCAGGGAAAAAGCGGTTCGCGCGGGTTGAAATTTGTGGGCGTGAGCGGACACGCGGCGAAGCCGGGGATCTACGAAGTGCCGATGGGAATCCCGATGCGCGAAGTTTTGTTCGACTATGCGGGAGGGATTCGCGGCGGCCGGCAACTGAAGGCGTTCGCGCCTTCGGGGCCGTCGTCAGGGTATTTGCCGGCTTCCATGGTGGATGTGCGGGTGGACTTCAAGGCGCTGGCAGATGCGGGGTCGATGATGGGGTCGGGCGCGATTGTGGTTTGCGACGATACGACGTGCATGCTCGATATGGCTTTAAATGCGGTACGGTTTTATCGAAATGAATCGTGCGGAAAATGTGTCCCTTGCCGAGTAGGGTCACAGAAGATGGCGGATTTGCTGGCGCGGTGGACGCATAGCGGGGTGGCGGAAAGGCAGTATCGCGCTGATCTGGCGTTGATCGATGAACTTTGCCAGGCGATGAGCCTGACTTCGATTTGCGGGCTGGGGCAAATTGTGCCGGCGCCGGTGCAGTCGGTGCTGAAACACTTCCGGGAAGAGATTGACGCGCATGTCCTGAAAGGACAGTGTCCCAGCGGGATTTGTTTTACTGCGGCGGCGCGGGCGGGGGAAGCGTCGCGAGTGGGGATTCGGCCTTGATGCGGGCGCAGGAAAAAGAAAGAAAAACGTTTTACACAGAGTTCACTGAGAGCACAGAGGGCGCAGAGAAGAGACCTTGAGCACGATTCAACGATTGCCGGACCTGGTGGAGATCACGATTGACGGGCGACCCGCATTGGTGCCCGCGGGGACGAGTGTGTTCGATGCGGCGCGGATGAACGGGACGCCGATTCCAACGCTTTGCCATTTGCAGAATGAAACGCCGGTGGGAGTTTGCCGGCTTTGCGTGGTGGACACCGGAGCGCGTGTGCTGACGGCGTCGTGCGTGCGGCCCGTCGAGCCGGGCATGAAGGTGGTGACGAATTCCGAGAAAGTATTGAATGCGCGGAAGACGTTGCTGGAACTTTTGATGGCGGATCATCCGTCGCCATGCGCGCGGCAAGAGAACTCCGGCGATTGCGAACTGGAGACGCTGGCGCGTGCGGCGGGGGTGACGCAGCCACGATTTGCGAAGCGCACCATTTCGCGCGGCAAGGATGATTCTTCTCTGGCGATCGCCGTCGACCACGATGCCTGCATTTTGTGCGACCGATGCATTCGCGGTTGCGACGAGATCAAGAACAATTTTGTGCTCGGGCGGATGGGAAAAGGCTACTCGGCGGGAATCGCGTTCGATTTGAACGCACCGATGGGTGATTCCACGTGCATTTCGTGCGGGGAATGCATGGTCTCCTGCCCCACCGGCGCACTGACGAATAAGACGGTGGTGGGGACGTCGATAGCGGCCGGGCCGGATGCGCAGGGGTTCGAAGCGGAAGAATTGCTGCAATTGCCCGTGTTTAAGGGCGTATCCGGAACATTTCTGGAACTGAACCGCGGCGCAATCGTGAAACGGCGATTTCTTCCGGGAGACATTATTTGCCGCGAAGGCGAATTCGGGTCCACGGCTTTTTATCTCTTGGAAGGAAAGGCGCGTGTTTCGCTCTCGGCGCCGATTGCGCACGTTAAAACGCAGGGAGGAGCAAAAGGGCTCTTCAAAAAACTCACAAGTACGCTCGCGGCGCGGGACGCGGACGTGCGCGATGACGAAGCGCGCGACAGAACGATTCCCATCGATGCTTCCGTGGACCTCGCTTACGGAAATCCGGTGGCGGAACTCGGACCGGGCGATCTATTCGGCGAGATGACGTGCATGAATTTTTATCCGCGGTCGGCGACGGTGATTGCGGAGACGGAAGTCGTGTCATTCGAAATGTTGCGCAACGTCCTCGACATCATGATGAAGAACAAATCGTTCCGCGCGCAGATCGACCAAAACTACCGGCGGCGGGCGCTGGAGAACCATTTGCGCGGCGTCCCGATGTTCGCGGACCTTTCGCCGGATTTCATCGAACATTTGAAGGGGAGCGTAGAGCTGCAGCGGTATGCCCCCGGACAGGTGATTGCGCGACAAGGCGATGCGGCGAGGAGTTTTTATCTGGTGCGCATCGGGTTCGTGAAGATATCGGAGACATATCCCGGCGGAGAGCTGGTGCTGGCGTATTTGTCGCGCGGAGATTATTTCGGTGAGATTGGATTGCTGGGCGGCGGCGTGCGCACGGCGACTTGCACGGCGCTGGACCACGTGGAAGTGGTGCGGATCTCCGGCGACGATTTTCGCGACATGGTGGAGCGCTTCCCGAGCGTGCGCGAGGGGCTGGAGGCCGTGGCAGCGGAGCGCGCCGCGCAGAATCAGCAGCGCATGCAGACGGTGCGCAGCGTCCCGATCGATCAATTCCTTTCGCAGGGGTTGATGGAAGCGCAGAGTTTGCTGATTCTCGATTTGCAGAATTGCACGCGTTGCGACGCCTGCGTGAACGCCTGCGCGGATGCGCATGACGGAGTGACGAGGCTGGTTCGAGAGGGATTGCGATTCGAACAGTATTTGGTGGCGACTTCATGCCGGCAGTGCCGCGATCCGCTGTGCATGGTGGGTTGTCCAGTGGGCTCGATCCGGCGGCGCAATTCGCTGGAAGTGATTATCGAGGATTGGTGCATCGGGTGCGGGCTCTGCGCGCGGAATTGTCCGTACGGAAACATCAATTTGCATCCATTCGACGTGATGGTGGAAGACCTGGAGCGGCCGGGCAGAAAAAAAGCGGTTGTGAAGCAGAAGGCCACTTCGTGCGATTTGTGCACGCATTTGAAGGAGCCGAGCTGCGTTTACGCATGCCCGCACGATGCGGCGCACCGCGTGGACCCGAGGACATTTTTCTCGGAGATGCTTGGCGGGGGAACGGCGAAGTGATGGCGCGAGGATTTTCGATTGCGAATTGACAAGACCCAACGCGGATGGGCGATCGCGTCGCTGATTCTGGTCGCGGTGTTCACGGGCATGTATGTGGCGTATGCAGTGCACGCGCCGGAAGGGCCACGAGGCGGAAGCGCTCTGGGATTGACGTTTGGCGTGATTGGATTCGGTTTCATGATTTTCGCGGCGCTGCTGGGGGCGCGGAAGCGCGTGCCGACCTGGCGGATTGGGAGAGCGCAGGCGTGGATGCGCGGGCACTTATGGCTCGGCTTGCTGAGCCTGCCGGTGATTTTGTTTCATGGCGGATTTCATTTTGGCGGAACGCTGACGCGCGTGTTGATGTGGCTGCTGATCATTACGGTGGTGAGCGGAGTGTTTGGGGCGGCACTGCAACACTACGTGCCGCGCGTGATGACGACGGATGTAAAGCTGGAGACGATCTACGACGAAATCGGAAATGTGCAGAAGCTGCTGCGCGAAGAGGCGGATCGCGGTGTCGAAGCGATTTGCGGGCCGCTGGGGATTGGCAAATCGACGAAAGAGGAAGTGCAGCGTGCGGGAGGATTCAGCGCAGCGCGGACGATGGCGACGGGCAGCGGAGGCGCGGCAGTCGCGACGGAGACGGTCGTACTGAGCGAAGAAGAGTGCGCGCCTTTGCGAAAATTTTATTTGGGCGAGATGCGGCCGTTCCTGGAGCAGCCAAAGATGCGCGGATCACGCCTAAGTGATGAGGACAAAGCGCATGGCGCGTTTGCCGGTTTGCAGACATTAATGCCTGAGGCGGCGCAGGCGACGGTGCAGGACTTGGAAGACATTTGCGACGAAGCCCGGCAGCTGGTGCGGCAGGAGCAGCTGCATCATTTGTTGCACGGATGGCTGCTGGTGCATATACCGATTTCGCTGGCGCTGATTTTGCTGGGAGCGGTGCATGCGGTGATGGCACTGCGATATTGAAGAAGTGGCGTTGACGGGTGACCCTTCGACTTCGCTCAGGGTAAACGAGTGGCTAGAACACGAACAACCAAAAAGCTGGCGCAGCGGATCGACCTGAATTATTTCAAGAGGCCGACGCCGCTGAAGCGCGCGAAGTTTTGGCTGAGCGTGGCCGTTCCAGCCCTGGCAGTGGTGTGGATTGTGTGGCACGGATTTGCGCGCGACTCAAGCGTTTATTCGAGCGGACGGATGAGCGGGGCGCACGCGGTGTTGGAGGCTGAATGCGCAGCGTGCCATGTGCAGACGGCAGCGGCGTTTTCAGCGAAGGCCAGCGATACGGCGTGTTTGTCTTGCCACGACGGGCCGATGCATCACGCGGCTGAAACGCATGCAGGTGATTGCGCGACGTGCCACGCGGAGCACCGCGGGCGCGTCAGCCTTATTGCGGCGAAGGACGAGAGTTGCTCGCAGTGCCACGGAGACTTGAAGGCGAGTGACGGTGCGACGCGTTTCGCGGCACATATCGACAGTTTTGAGGACGGCCACCCGGAGTTTGCGGCGTTGCGTTCGAACGGCGGAGTTGCGGCGAGCGATCCCGGGACAATCCGGGTGAATCATGCGATTCACATGAAGCCGATCCGGAGGGGACCGAACGGGCCGAACGTGCAATTGGCGTGCGGGGATTGTCACCAAGCGGCGGCGGCTTCGGCGAAGTGGAACTATGCCGACGCAGCCTATACGACTGCCGCCACGAGCTACATAGATCGCGACGAAGCTCTGGCGCTGCAAGCCGATACGCTGCAGAGATCGAAGCCCATGAGCGGACGAGAGCTGATGGCGCCAGTGAAATTCGCGACGGCGTGCGCGGGGTGCCATTCGCTGGCGTTCGATAAGCGATTCAGCGAGGGCGTGCCGCATGACAAGCCGGAAGTGGTGCATGCGTTTCTGGTGAAGAAATTCGGCGAGTATATTTCCGCGCATCCCGCAGAAGTGAGAGTGATGCGAGATCCCGGACGCGACTTGACGGGCAAGCCTCTCGCGCCCGAAGTGCGTGTGCTCACGCCGACACAATGGATGACGGAGCGGACGGCGGAAGCAGAAGAATTGCTGTGGCGAAAAACTTGCAAGCAGTGCCATGTGCTGAAGATGGGAGATCGGCAAGATCCGTTGCCCAGTGTGGAACCCGCGCGGACGACGGTGAAGTGGATGCCGCACGCGAAATTCGATCACGACGCGCACCGGGGATTTTCCTGCGAGAGCTGCCACCAAAAAGCTTTGACGAGCACGGAGACGAGCGACTTGCTCTTGCCAGGGATCGCGACGTGCAAGGCTTGCCATGCGCCCGGACCGAATCATGCGGAGTCGCGGTGTTTTGAGTGCCACACGTACCACGATTGGTCCAAACGCAAAGAAGTCATACCGACTTTCACGCTTCCCGCGCTGCGAAAAACCGGAAATTAAATGTCGGCCAGCCCCGCTGCAGATAATTGTTGATGTGGGCCGCTACGTGTTTTGGGTAGAGTTGGCGTGCGGCGGGAAGAGCCGTTGAAGGAGGGGCCATGGGAGAAACGAGGCGCAGGTTCTTGATGACGCTGGCTGCGGCGGCCAGTTGTTCTGTTGCGGCCGAGGGCTCCGTGCTTGCACAAGTGCACAACACGAAGCCTTTTCCGAATCCGCCGCAATCGGCGGAAACGCAAAATCCTGCCGAGGCGGAGGCAGCGGCAGCAAAATCGGACCCTCAGAATGCTAAGAAAGTGGCGCTCCGCCAGAACGAAAAAGAGTTTCGCGCCGGCGTAGAGCGCTTGTATCAGCTTGCGAGCGAATTGAAGCAAGAAGTAGACAAGACGGTGACAACCGAAGTTTTTTCGGTGCCGATGTACAAGAGAACGGAAGAGATTGAGAAAGTGGCGAAATTGCTGAAGTCCAAGGCGAAGGGATAGTAGAGAGTGAGTAGCGGTCAGTGAGTAGCATAGAGATCCGAATCAGGAAAGCTGCGGCGGGGGAGATTCCGCTGCTGCGAGAGCTGATCGAAGTCTCCGTTCGGGTACTGCAGGCAGAGGACTACACGCAGGCGCAGATGGAAGGAGCGCTGGAGTCTGTATTTGGAGTAGATAGCCAGTTGATTGCGGATGGGACTTATCTTGTTGCGGAAGCGCGGATCGTCGACGAGAAGTCTGCTGTGGCCAACGCAGGCGCGGGAAGAATTTCTGGATCGGAATGGTCCTTAGCCGGATGCGGCGGTTGGAGTAAACGCAAAACACTCTATGGCAGCGATCACTGGAGCGGACGAGAGGACACGCTGCTGGATCCCAAGCGCGACGCAGCGAAGATTCGAGCGTTCTTCATACATCCGAAATGGGCGCGGCGCGGCGTCGGAAGCAAAATACTCGAGGCGTGTGAAGCCGGGGCTCGCGAAGCGGGATTTGCGAGTTTTGAGATGGGCGCGACTTTGACGGGAGCGAAGCTTTTCGGGGCGAAAGGTTATGTTGCTGTCGAGAGAATCGAAGTTCCATTGAAAAACGGGCTCATGCTTCCGGTAATTCACATGACGAAGAGAGCTTAGCCTGCGCCTCTTGCGAATTACCAGGAAGGATCCAGGAGAAGACGGGCACAGCATGCTGTGCCCCTACAAACAATTCGCCAAGCTGCCGCTCGTTGGTGAGAAACGGTGCTTAGCTGCCCATCAGGAAAAGAGGCTTGGCTTCGAAGCTCGAAAATTGCGGACGGAGACGCTCGGTGTTGTAGTGCTCCTTGATGTCCACAACTTTCTTGGTTGAGGTAATCGTCTCGATGGGGATGTTGCCATAGCTGCCGTTGTGCAGAACAACCAAGCGGCCAGACTCACCCTTCAGTAGGAGTTCGAGGGCGATATTGCCGTAAGCCATGGGAACGATGGAGTCCACCACGTCCGGATCGCCGCAGCGCGCCAAGTAGCCAAGCTTCTGATTGACCACTTCCACCGTTTTGCCTTTATTGAACTTGGCGGACAGTTCTTTGACTTTGTCGGAAACGAGATCGCCAATGCCTCCTAGTTTTTTGTGGCCGTAGGCGTCGGCGGCATCCCCTTCAAATACCATTTCGCCGCCCTCGAACGTTGCGCCTTCCGAAACGAGAACAGTGGAATAGCGGCTGGGGTTCTTGTTGCGGTCGTGGACGAGAAGATCGGTGAGGCGCTCGATATTGAATTTGTACTCGGGGATCACGCAGCGGTTGGCGGCGCCTGCCATCGTGGGCAGCATCGCCGTGTAGCCGGCGTAGCGGCCGAAAACTTCAATGACCATGAAGCGTTCATGAGAACCAGCAGAAGTGCGGAGGCCATTGACGAGTTGCAACGTGCGTGTGACGCAAGTGCTGAAGCCGATGCAGTAGTCCGTTCCTGGGACGTCGTTGTCCATGGTTTTGGGAATGGCAATAACTTTGAAGCCTTCTTTGTGGAGACGAACGCCGTAGCTGAGCGTGTCGTCGCCACCGATGGGAATGAGAGTGTCGATGCCAAGCCACGCTAGGTTTTTCAGAACTTCGGGAGTGAGATCGTTTTTCTCCGCGCCAAACGTGCTTTTCAGATGCGCGGGAACGCCAGACTTGCCGACGCGTCCAGGGTTGGTGCGTGAAGAGTGAAGAAAGGTGCCTCCGGTGCGGGCGGCACGATCGACCACTTCCTGAGTGAGCACTAGAAAATTGTCGGAATTATCGAAGTCCTTTTCGCGGACCATCTCGACGAGGCCGGCCCATCCACGGCGGAAGCCGATGACTTGATACCCTTCATGAAGCGCGCGAATGGTAACGCCACGAATCGCCGGATTGAGACCGGGAACGTCGCCGCCGCCTGTGAGGATGCCGATAACGCCTTTTTTGGTGTTGATGTTTGCCATGTTGCTGAGCCCTTTCCGAGTAGTAGCGAACCAACAATTATCCACGCACCACAGATATTTAGGAAGGGCAGATCGAAAGAGAAATATCAGGCGGCAGCAAACTGATTGTGGTGCAAAACCAACAATTGGCTGGAACGCAGGGAAAGGCTTGCATAAGTCTTCCCAGTATCGTCGCTGAATTCCACCTCGAAGACACCCGGAGCTAGATTTTCGACAATCGTCCCGAC
The DNA here is from genome assembly GCA_963718785.1 of uncultured Acidobacteriota bacterium. Classification (GTDB taxonomy): domain Bacteria; phylum Acidobacteriota; class Terriglobia; order Acidiferrales; family UBA7541; genus Acidiferrum. The sequence continues at coordinate 1,781,909 of CAVQZW010000003.1, forward strand.
TTGGCCACGGACGAGACGATCATTCGGAACGTCTTCCAGTAAGGCAACAACGTCCAGCAACTTAGGTTCCATAAACTTCCAACCTTCGCAACACGTAACAAGTGATCAATCGCGGGAAGCTCTCTCCAGCTAAAACAATCCAGATGCTGCGTACTCGCGCCGCACCGGTGGCACTCTTCATTTCGAAGTCTACCACGTACCGCTGGCCATAATCATCCTCTCGGGCCGGAAGTGCTTCTTCCTCAAGAGCCGCCCTAAGCAAGGCATCGCGCAATATCTCCGCGCTTTTCTGAGTGATCCCTAAAGTCGAGGCAAACAATCGAGCCTTGTGGCGACCCCGCGGGTGCGAAGGATCTAGACAGTAGTGGACAAGCTTCCGCATATCTACGAAAGCTTTCGTCGGGTTCGGAAGTTTCACGCGGGCATGATATCACCGCGTTGCAGCTCCCCGGCTGGGCGTGATTTGAAAACTCTAGGCCTCAATCCTTGTGCCGAGGACGCCAAGAAACTTGGAGAGCCAGGCGTGGAGTGCAGGCCAAGCCGGGCCTGTGACGAGGTTGCCGTCCACGAGGGCTTCATTCATCGGAAGGCTGACGTACGTGCCGCCGCCTAGCGTAACGTCAGGGCCGGTGGCGGGATAAGCGCTGCACTTTTTTCCGTGTAAGACTCCCGCGACAGCGAGAACTTGCGGCGCGTGGCAAATCGCCGCGAGCGGCTTATTGGTTTTCGAGAAGTGGTGAACGATCTCGATGACCCGCGGATTGAGGCGAAGATACTCGACCGCGCGGCCGCCGGGAATCATCAAGGCATCGTAGTCTTCCGGCTTGACCTGGTCGAAGGTGGCATTGAGCGCAAAATTGTGCCCGCGCTTCTCCGTATAAGTCTGATCTCCTTCGAAATCGTGGATACACGTCGCAACAAACTCGCCTGCCTTTTTGCCGGGGCAAACGGCATGAACGGTGTGGCCGACCATCTGTAGCGCCTCAAAGGGCACCATCACTTCGTAGTCTTCGACGTAGTCGCCAATGAGCATGAGAATAGATTTCTTGGACATGAGGCCTCCGCGGAGGAATTGTAACCGACGATGCGATATGCGCAAAACGAGAAGGCCAATCTCCCAAGGCAGTCCAGGAGGAGCGTGAAACAAATGTTGCATAATGGAAGGATGGGAAGGCCCGGCCATCAAGTCACAGTCGCTCCGGCCGTCTCAAAACGAGACAAGGATAGTTAAATCGATTGAGCCCTGAGATGAAATTCTGACTTTAACGAAAACATCTGTTTCTTGCCTGACCTCATAAGTTCTTGAATCTAAGCGATTTCCAAGAAATCGTTAACCCAAAGAAAATTCCATTCAGTCTGGCGCGGCAAGTGCAATTACAAGCGGGTATTTACTTCGCCGGAGTTTCCGGCTTCAAGGATATGAGAGTGAATAAGGCAAAGCGAATACTGGCAGTGTGTTTGCTCGCCGCCCTCGGCGTGGGAAGCGGCGCGGCATTCTTTCTGCGCGCGCAAGAGGGCGATGCCCCGGGATCAAAGCGCAGGGTCAAAGTGATGGGAAAACCGCAGTACCCTGACCTTGCCAAAAAGCTGAACCTGACGGGTGTGGTGAAAATCGAGGTAATCATCGGGGCCGACGGCAAAGTGAAGCGAACGCGTGTCGTTGGCGGACATCCGGTGCTCGCGTCAGAAGCAGAAAAAGCGGCGATGCAATCCGAATTTGAGCCCGGACCAAAGGAAACGTCCGAGATCATCGAGTTTAAGTTCGGCTCTTAGTTCGCCGTTAGTTCCGGAAAAATTGGGCGGCTATCCTCGCGAAGGATAGCCGCCCGTTTCGTTTACGTCACAAGTTATTGGGCTTGCGCTTGCGACAGAACAGCAGGCTGCGCCGAATCCTGAATCGTGAGCATGTCGGTGCGCACCTTATCCCACTCCAGCAAGTTCAGCCCGTAAGACGCGAACAACTTGCGAATGTGCGCAGAATCCCAACCGAGAACTTTCTCGAGCACGGGGACGAGCACGCTCATCGCATTATCGCTAAGCACAGTGCGCTTGGCGACGCGCGTGATGAACTTGGCTTCGGAGACAGCGATCGTGAGGCCGTCGTGTTGATTGACGTGCATCATCACGGGAATATCGGAGCTTCCATCGCCCATGTAGATGATGTGATCGTGACTGATGCTGAGTTCGGCGCGGCGCTCTTCGAGAACGGTGATTTTGCCCCAACCAGCGGAAGCGCGAATGATGGATTCGACTTCTCCGTTCGATTCGTTGTAGCGGAAACGCGTGCCGAAAATATTCTGCGGCGGAACGATTCCCTCTAGCGCGGACTGAATAATCTCCTGGGGAGCCGCGGAGATCACGTTGAAGTGGAATTTGTAGCCCTCGGCGAGATTGTCGAGAGCCTTCGCGAAAAGGGCGACGTTGTGTTTCAGGCGGATGCGTTTGCCGGTTTCCACCAGGTGATCGCGGCGAACCCTGCGAAAGTCCGGATCGTGCAAAATCAGGTAGCTGAGTTCAGCGCCCTGTTGTACGAGGTTCATCTCCGCAAGACCCTTCACCTTGTCGTGGAACCCATGAAAGCCGATGAGCTCGGAGAGAGCGACTCCCGAGTCGTTAAAGCTCAATGTCTGGTCAAAATCGCTCGCCAGTAAATAGTGCTTAAGCATGTCCTAGTACTCCTTCTTACCTCTTGTTTTGTGCTCGCTCAATGTGAGCTATCTTCTCGCCTTCGGCGAGGTGGCCTGCCCTGGGAAGCAGTGCCAGTACCCCCTACGCATACAACCATAGCCGTGTTCACTGGAGGGGCCCCACGAATTATTTTGATGGGTGCTATGCGTTAAAAGCGTGAACAAACCATTATACATTGATTAGATGTGCCCTAAGGTTAAAAGATACAAACAAAAGGAGATGGGTACCTTTTTGAGGTTCCAAAAGGGGCAAAAGACGTGTCTAGAAGGAGATACCGACGGCGAAGGAAAAGTGAAAAAAGTGCACTGTAACATCAAGGAGCCGGGGCCATAGACAGGGGCTAGAGACCCAGGGCCTTCATCGTGGGTTCCTCGTAGACGTCGTCCTCCCCGGGGTAGCGGAGCCGGTCCTTGAACCGGCCAGTTTCGGAGGCCAGGGCCCAGACCAGGCTTTCCCCGGCGGGGAGGGTTTTGGGCTGGAGGCGGAAGACCTCGTCCTGGAAAGCCAGGGAGGCGTCGATCCATTGCCAGCCGGCAGTCTCGAAAGCGGCCATCACGTCGGGCAGGACCAGGGCATTGAGCGTGTTGTAGTGGATGAGGAGCGTATGGCGTATGTCGCGGCGGAGGACGTCGATCGCAAGCTGCCGGTAGTAAGAGGCGCGGTCCAGTAGATGCGCGATCAGATAGTCGCGATATGCGTTGATATTGAACTTCGGTTCTTTAAGGAGCCTATCCGCCATGCGCTGGTTGACGTACCAATCGGAGGCGTCGATGGTAACGTGGCCGACGTTGTACCCGCTTTCTTTCAGCAGCGTGCGGAAGCGATCGCGCTTGTCGGCGGTTTCGCCTTCTTTGAGGAACGGGTAGCGGAAGAGAAGCGTTTTGTTGTGATAGGGCGCGATGACTTTTTCGTTTTTAAGGAAGTCCACGGCGAAATCGGAATAGCCGGTCCGCGTGCTGCAGTAGTTCAGGTGGGAATAGGAATGATTGCAGATTTCGTGACCGGCTTGGTCCCAAGCGGAAAGGAGTTTGGTGCCGTCGGCTTCATCGACTCGCATTCCGCAGACAAAGAGAGCGGCTCGGACGTTGCGGTAGTCCAGCGCTTTCAGAATGTGGCAGTTGGCGTCGGGCCAGCGAAGGTTTGCGTCGAACTTGTAGCGTAGGGTCGTCCATGGTAATGGCGAGTTGCGGGCGCGGGAGCGTTTGGCATTGCGCGAAGGGGCGGAGCTGGAGTTTGATCGCGGCCCGAATGCGTGGAGGCCATTGGTGAAAATCGGAGCACAGGAGACGGCGGAGATTGTCTTGAGTCGTTGCGTCGAGAAATTTGCGGCGATTCATAAACGTAGCCTCAGAAAAGAGAATTCAGCCAGTTGCGAGCGCGATCAAACAAGGACTTTGAAGATGACGTCGTGGTCGCGCGCGGAGATTCGGCCGGTTCGTCCGTAACGGAATAAAACACGCCGTTGCTTGGGTGCATGTAGAGTCGCTGCATTTCCGCTCGATTGAATGGGCGGGCGCCGCGGCGGCCGAACACAGCGAGTTGGTTGCCGGATTCGTCGACAGCTCGGTCACGGTCGATGCCTTTGGAGATGGCGAGCGCGGGGCCGTGGGTGCGCGCCGTTGCGATCAGTTTTGGAGTGGGGCGCGGGCTGAAGCCGGAGAAGTGCGCGGGATCATCCCACGGCGAAACAATTTGCCAGACGCGCAGCCCATACACTCCATCCGCGACAAACGCGTACGCGCTCCCCGCCACCATGCCGATCTTCACGTCGTAGGCATCATTCATCTTCCCGTTGCCGCCGAATTCCTGTTCGAGGACCGGCGCTTCGGGATTTTCCACGTTCACAACGGCCACGCCAAACTCTCCGTCCGCCACATACGCATAGGTCCGCGCGACGTACACGTTTCGCGCATCGCCCGTTGCTACTCTTCCCTTCTCCGTTATTTTTGGATGAGCCAGATCCGTCACGTCCAAAGTTTTCAGGCCGTAGCGGTCCACCACAAAAGCGTAGCGGAATTGCACAGCGATCCCGCGCGGATTGTCCAGGTCGGGAGCGCCGATCGTGGCCGTGACGCGCGGCGCGAGCGGATTATCGAGATCGACGACGACAAGTGCTTTATCCGTGAGAATGTAAGCGTACGTCCCGGCGATAGTGATGCGGTGCGCTCCAGTCAAAACACCATTAGGATTGAACGCGAGGGCTCGCTTAAGGAAATTGTTGGCGGGATTGCCGTCGAGCAGCGTTCCGACGCCTGGACTTTTCGATTTCAGATCGGGATTGCCGATGATGACCAGGCCTTCTTCTTTGTCGGCGACGTAAAGAAAACCGTAGAGAAGATGGATGGGTTGTTCTTCATTTTCGGGTAGACGCTCCCGAAGCGGATCGACCCCGAGAGTCGTAGGCGACGCAACCGCAAGCGCGTTTTTGGTGGACACGAAAAAGCGCTGGCCGAAGGGAGAGACGGGCGCAGTAATCATCCGCTCGGAGAAATCCTTATTGTCGATGTTGGCGATGTCGTAGACGCGCAAGCCGCCCGAGCCCGTCGCGGCGTACGCATATTCCCCTCGGGCCTGAATATCGAGCACATTTCCTTCGTGGCTTGAAGCGATGGAAAGTTCGCGGCGATGGTCGACGAATTTTTTGTAATTGTCGGGGTAAGCGATGCGCTGCAAGATCGCTTCCGTAGATGGCCTCAGGCTCATCGTGTTCGGCGACGGCGACCGCTTCGAAACCCTTCTTGCCGGTGGCCACGTAGACGTAGCGGCCCATGAAATTCATGAAGTTCGTGCCCTGCAGCAGCAGCTGCGCCATCCAGGCGTTATTGTCGTTCGCGGCGGAAACGTGGCAATCGCTGCACTGCTTAGTTTCTTTCGCCCGCACCGTATGCGGTACAAACGTGCTGAACGCCTCGCCGGAAAATCCGGGAGCCGAAATTGTTTGCTGCGTGTAATAGAGCCAGTCTCGGTTCGCATTTTGCGAACTAACGAGAATCGCGCACGAGGAGCGCGCCGGCGCGATGCGGTGGCCCGTAACGGTTCCGTCGACGCCGAGCATGTAAATGTCGTCGCGAAGCACTTGAAAGTTGTAGCTGGTGTAATTCCGTGTGGTGAGACCTTCGTTGTGCAGCATGGGCTTGCGCGCGTTCGCCGTCATTTGCAGATGGCAACCAAAGCAGGTCGGCGTCCAGGACGTGTGGCACGAATAGCAAGTCATCGAGGAATTCGCGTGCGCGAGGTGCTCGTCATCCTGCGGCATTTGCGAAGCAACGCTGCCGTCCTTCATGATTAATTTGGCGCGGAAGGACTTCATGCTGAAGTGCACGTTGCCCGGTGTGACGGTGTCCGCCGTCTGCACCACTTCCCACTCTTTGTTTTCCTCAGACATCGAGCGCTGAATCAGCGCTCCATCCGCGCGCCACACAAAGCGGCGCAGCCCCCACGGCGTGCGCAAAGCATCTAGGTGCCGTCCGCCTTGCGGAGCCGCCGGTCCGGAAGTGATGAGCGTCGCCTTGCTGCGAATTGTGCCGTGACAATCGATGCAATCGATTTCCACCGCCGCGCGAGGCTCGCCGTAAATCTTCCCGTTGCCGTGATTGTCTTGTGCAAAATGACAGTCGTTGCACTGCATCCCTTTTTCCAGATGAATATCCGCAAGATGGACGGCTTTGCCGAAGCGGTCGGAATCATCAAACGCGATTTTTTGGCCATCCTTGTCTAGCCAATTTCCTTTTCGGTCGTGATTGAACACGGAACGGAAAACCCAGCCATGTCCGTGAAAATCCGCAAACTGCGTGGTCTTCAATTTCGCGTTGAATTCGGGACTGCCGAGGTTCTCGAGAAACTTTTCATCGCTCCAAAGGCCGCGCGCCGCGGCCGCTTCCGGATTGCGCACGAAAGACTGGTAGCGCTGCTCTTCCGTCGGATTGCGTTGCTGCGGCGGATACATCTTGTCGCCGTCGATTTCGTTGTCCCACCACGTCAACCCAAAATATGTCGTGAGCATATTCGTGCCGGGATGAATGTGGCAGACCATGCACTGGCTCGAAGGAATCGATCGCGTGAACACATGCTTGATGGGATGGCCCGGCTCGTTCCTGGGAATCGTCGGATCGGAAGAAGCGCTGAAGCCGGAGTGTCCAAATCGCGCATACGCGCCTGAGTGCGTCTCATCGCGATCGTTTGCGTAAACGACGTGGCAACTCGTGCAGCCGCTCGCGCGATAATCTCCGGGATGATCGTTGGTGCCGGGCAGCGACATCACCGGATCGACGAGGCGCGTTTTCTGCAAGCCAAGGAAAACAGGGTCGGTGCGAAGCTCCGTGCCAAATCCCCGATCGCTCAGTTTGACGTCAGGCTTGCCGGGATCTTCTTCGCGATTTGGATTCCCCAGCTCGGCTTTTTTCTCCCCGCCGCGTTCAAAAACCCGCAGCACATTTCCCGGTTGTGAAATTTCCCAGCGAAAAAGCGGCTCGAGTTCCGGCAGCACGCCTTTCAGGCGCGTCTCTTCAGGCGTGGGAGCCGGAGCCGTTTTGATGGTCTGCAGCTTGCCGGCACGGTCATAGCTCTCGCCGAAGCGCGTGTTTTTTGCGGGATAGCCGCCGTTGTTATAGAGCGCCGCGCCCCATAGAAAACCGGTGTGCGTCATCATGCTCGTCGATGAAGCGCGAACTTCCTTCGCGTGGCAGCCTTCCGCGCCGCACGTTTCCGGTGCGACGCGCAGATCGCCGGGATTCACGAACTTGATGTACTCGGCAGATTCCGCAAGCCATTTTGTGTACGTCCGCTCCGGCAAAGCGGAACGGTCTTTGAAGCTCGCGTCGCGCGGCTGGACGTGAGCTTTTTCCTTGGCCGCGTTATATTCGGCGGAATTTGGCGCTGCACTGGCGGAAACCGAAATCGAAGCATTTCCGCCGTGGCAGTCCGCGCATCCGAGGAAGACAGTCTTTGTGGGATGCATCGTTGGCTCGTCCGTCGATGTATGACAGCTGATGCAGCCTGTCGATTTACGATTCGCTTCTTCGGGTGACTGACCGCGAACGGCCGGAGCTTCCTGCTTCGCGTGAACGACGGGCGCCGAGTTGGAATAAACGACGAAAAGAAAAGATAACGCAGAGGCGCAGAGGACGCAGAGATTGCGCAGAGAAGGCGTTTTGAATTTGCGGAGCACGCTCATCGATTGCGTTTCCTCAAAACGTAAACTTCACGGAGCCGAAAAGCGAGAAGAGTGTGCGGCTCGTGTAGATATCTTTGAACCCCGCGCCGGGCTGCAACGCCGAAGCGCCGCCGGTGAGAATAATGTTTTCCGTAAGCGGCGGGCGGTATGTCACACCGATGCCGAAGTCTTCTCCTATGCTGTGCCGGATGGGTGACTCGAACAAAATGTATTCGAGCGGCTCGGTGCGCTCGAAACGCAGGTAATTGAAATTCGCGAAGCCTTTTAATTTTGGAGTGATGTCGAAATCCGCGCCCGCGTTTGCCAGAAAAATCCCTGGATTGACGAAATTGGCTTGGCCTTCTTCCTTGGTCGAGCGCAACGAAGGAATCAGGCTGCCGTCCGTCGTCAGCGAAACGCCGGAACCGAGCAAGCGAATTGCTTCGCGATTCCAGAAACTGAAGATGCCTCCCGCAAAATTCGGCAGATCATCAATCGCATCAAAGCCTCGCGCGCGCCCATCGCGTGGATTGCCATCTCCCGAAGTGTAAAAAGTAGAAACGCGATACCGAATCCAGTCGCGGTCGTAGGAAAGCTCGACGGCGGCCATCTGGGCGTTGACGGTGACGCGCCGCCCTGCAACGGGATTGAACGTATCTTCACCGACGGCCTGATAAAACGCGTGCGTTAGATTGATGCGCCGGATGTGGCCGCTGCCCAGCCAGCCGAAGTAGCCGACGCGGATGCCGTGTGCGAGCGGGCCGCCGCCGGGTCCTTGATTGATAACGTTGCCGACCGGCGCGGGGCGCGCAAGAAAGCCGTTGTCGTCGTAATGCACACTCGGATCGTCCTTGTTCCACGCTCCGACAAATTCCGCGGTGTAGCCAGGAAAGAAAAAATCCTGCAAGTAAACATTCGCAAGCACGGCTTGCTGGTGGCGGCGTTCGAAGGTGTTGAGCCCGCTGTTGGTATTTTTCTCGAGGAACTGAAAATACGCGGCATTGTACTCGATGCGGTCGCTGTGCAGGTTGCCGAAGATTCGCAAACCAGGCTGTTCATCCGTGAAAAGAAAACCGCGAAAATCGGCGTTGAATTGCTGAATGCCGGCGCGCGCGGAAATGAAATCGTAGTTGTCGCTGAGGTCGTGGAGCTTCACTTCGATAAACGCTTCTTGCAGGCCGACATGCTCGTCGAACCGATTTGTGCCGTGCCGCACGTCAGGGCTGACGATGCCGCGTTCACGCACGTCGAGATCGTTGAGGCTGAGCTCCGGCGTGATGCGAATTCGCCAATCGACGGGCTTGAAAGAAGCATCGCCGTGAAAAAGGTCGAAACTGAAACGCAGCGTCTGATCCAGAAAGGCTTGCTCGCCGCGCCCGAAAAACCCGGAGCTGCCGGGCTGCGCGGCGCTTACGCCGCTCGGCGAAGGAACGCGCCGGCCATCGAAAAAAGTATCCGAAGAAGCGGTGATGTTCAGGAAAATCTGCTGGCCCAAAACTTCCGGCCAGATGGGCTCATCGCCTTTGAAGCGATTGCGATTGAACGGGTCGTACCAATGCGGCTTGGTGTAGATGTATTCGCCCTTCTGCGGGTAGCGACGATAGTCCGGCTGATTCAGCGCCCAGCGATTGGGCACCACGTTGTAAACATCAGCGACCGGCGGCAGATATTCCGGCGCGAGCTCCGCGATGTAATTCGGATCGGAATCTAGCCGGTGGCGAAGTTCGCGGTAACTGCCGAACGTGGGCAATGAGCCAGGAGCAACCGCTGGACCAAGCTCTGGAAGGCGTGGAAGGCGCGAACGAAATTCAGCGCTGCTGGTGCCGACCATGGAAATTTCGAGTGTAGTGACTTCGTTGGCGTTGAGCGCAAGATCGGGAATCGCGAACGGAGCGTATCCTTCGGCTTCCACGCGAAATTCGTAGTGCCCTGGCGCAAGCAGCAGAATCCGAAAGACGCCCTCCACGGACGCGTTGGCGCGGACAATTTTTCCAGTCTGCAAATCGCGCAGCGTCAACTGTGCCGCGGCTACGGGCCGAAATTCGTTCGGTGAAATTGTTTCTCGCAGAACGCCATCCAGGGCCGCCGTCGTCAAAGCGTGTTGCCGTGGAATGCGTTGCTGCGGAGCCGCCTCGGTGGATTTCTGAACCTTGGCTTGTCCCGTCGCCGCGGATCCGGGTAATTGGCCCGCGGCAGATTGTTGTCCACCGAATGCCGTCGCCGCAGCGGCGGCGAGAGCCAGCAGAGGAGCCATCGCGGCGCGAAGCGAGCCGTTGACGCGTCGAGAGGTTCGCGAAGAGAGAAAGAGCATGCCAGCGGCCTGGGTGAATTTGCGCAAGGAAAAGGAATCGCATTCTAGCTAACAATATCGCGCGGCAGCGGGCAACCCATTTCCAGTAAGAAGGAACACAAGCGATAACAGTTTGGAGAGACCGCAATTGTTCACCGATAGGAATCGCGCGGCGCGCGAACGATTGAGGGGCATGCCGATGCGTGTTACTAAGGAAGATACCCTTCATGCAAACCGAGCGTCACCTTCGGAAGCCAGTTGCGGCGCGGCGCGCCTTGGAACAGCGAAAGAAAACGCTGGCGCTGGGCATTTTGCTGGCGCTGGGGGTAGCCGGAGTTCTGGCTCTGCTGCTGGTGGGATGCGGAGGCGGGAGCGCAACGCCGATTGCTCCCCCGCCAATTGCGCCGGTGCAGGCGTTGCAAATCGCGGACGTGCAGAAAATCGTGCAGGCGGCCGTGAATTCCGCGAATGTGGATATGGTTGTGGCGGTGGTGGACCGCGCCGGATTTGTGCTGGGAGTTTTTCGCACGCAGAATGCGCCGGCTACGGCGGTGGGAAATTTCGGACAATCGCTGAACGCGAATGATGTGGCGGTGGCGCTCGCGCGGACGGGCGCGTTTTTCAGTAACGATCAAGCGCCGCTTTCTTCACGCACGGTTCGGTTCATCAGCGGAATTCATTTTCCGCCGGGCGTGACCAATCAACCGCCGGCGGATTTGTATAGCATCGAAAACACGAATCGCGGATGCGCACTGGTGAACACCGCGGCATTTCAAAATCAGATTCCGCCAGCGCTCGCGCTCGGCGGGGGATTTGGGCTGGGTGTTCTCACCGGCAAGGCGGATCCGATGGACTCGAATCCGCTTGCGGTGAATCCGGGCGGCGTGCCGATTTTTTATCAGAATGTTGTGGTGGGCGGAATCGGGGTGGTCACTTCTTCGAGTGATCCCAACGTGGCGGAATATGCGGCGTTTGTTGGATCGACGACACAGCGGACTGGGCCTTCGGATTCGTTTGGACCGACACCGGCCGCTCCAGGAGTGGTTTTCATTGGCGGAATTGCGCTGCCCTTCGTAACTCAAACGTCGCTGCCTGCTGGCGTTTCCGTTGGGCCGGTTGCCGGCGCGGGATCGTATTTCGTGGCGCCCGCGAATAGCGCGGGACAGCCGCCTGAGGGTGATTTGATTACGCCTGCGGCGGGGCCGCTGGGCGGATTGAGCGCATCGGATGTGCAAACAATTTTGGACAATGCGGAGGCGACAGCAAATACGACGCGCGCTGCGATTCGGCTCCCAATAGGCTCGCGGGCGCGGATGGTGATTGCCGTGGCCGATTTGGATGGCACGATCATCGGCTTGCGGCGCATGCAGGATTCGACGGTCTTCAGCATCGACGTGGCGGCAAGCAAGGCGCGCAACATGGTGTACTTCAACAGTTCGGCGCGAACAGCAGCAGATTTGAATCAAGTGCCGATGGGCACGGCGGTGACGAATCGCACCATCAGTTTTGGCGCGCAGCCATTTTTTCCGCCTGGGATTGACGGCTCGACAGCGGGGCCCTTTTTCAATCTGTTCTTGCAGGATCTTGCAAATCCATGCACGCAAGGAATGCAGGCGGGCGCTCCCAACGCCAACAAGAGCGGAATCGTTTTCTTTCCGGGCAGCGCGGGGTTGTATCGCAACGGCGCGCTTGTGGGCGGGCTGGGCGTCAGCGGAGACGGTGTGGATGAGGACGACTTCGTGACGAACGGCGGAACGAAGGGCTTTGAAGCGCCGTCAAGCATTCGCGCGGATCAGATTTCCATCAACGGAGTGCGGCTTCCCTACTTCAAGTTTCCGCGAAATCCTACCGACTAGTTTTTATAAGACCTTCTCGCACATCCGCATTACATTCTACTTGCCCGCGCCTACGCCGTTCGATGGATCGGGTGATGTGGCGGAGTTCACGTCGAGGAACCAGGCGTGCGCGGTGTCGCCGGGAGCGTAGCAGTTTCCGTCCGTGTGATAGCCCGGTGCGCAGTGGGCTGTGCGATCCATCCGTCGCGGCGACTGCGCATATTGCCAGACAGCGGCGTAGGGAATGCCGCCCTCCGTCGGGGACGGCGGGTTTTGGGGAAACGTACAGCCCGGCGACGGCGGGCATACGTCATTAAAAATAAAAAAGACGAAGTCAGCCGATGGGGCGTGCGCGCGAATGTCATCCGCAGTGGTAATCGTGACGCCGGGTTCTTCTTTTACGTTGATCCCGGAACAGTAAGCGCCCGCGCGATAGCCCGCGGCGGCGAGGCCACTGGCCCAGGCGTGCAAATAGGAATGGTACGCCGCGGGGAGGCGTCCGCCTTCTTCTATGTCGAGAAAAATGATCGCTTGCGCGGGAAAGCCTTCACGTTTTGCAACGGAGGCAGCGTCGCGCGCGTCGGCAGTTCCCATTTGTGCAGCAGTGGCTTCGAGTTTGAGATCGCGGTCCAGGGGACCGCGATAGAGAAGCAAGAATCCGAATCCTTGCGAGCGCAGAGCATCACGCTGGCCGAGCCATGTGTTTGTTCTTTCGCCAGGCGGCGGGCTTAGCCAGTAGCTGGTGAACGCGAATGTTTTTCGCAACATCGCCAGCGCATCACCGCCGGGGAAAATATTGCGATCGAAACCGAGGAAGGCGTGCGCAGATTCCTGAGCCGGCGAGGCGGATTGCGCGTCGGGCTTGGGCGTGGCGCGGCAGGAAAACAGGATCAGCGCAGCGGCGATCGCAGAAATCGACAGGAATGCCAGGCCAGGCTTCATTTTGCTCACGGCCTTGAGAATGACAGAAGATTCCTGCGGGGGCTAGCCTTCGCGGAGTTTATGGCCGGCGAGGTTGCCGAGGCCGTCGTAAGCGGCGTATTTGTAGGTTTCGCTGAGCGTCGGATAGTTGAAGACCTGCTGAATAAATTCGTCGATAGTTTGGTTGTTGTCGAGGGCCATCATACCAATGTGGATGAGCTCGGTGGCGCTTTCGCCGATGAGGCTAACGCCGAGAAGTTTGCGGTCGGCGCGGGCGAAGATGAGTTTGAGCATTCCCGCGGTGTCGCCGATGATGTGGCCGCGGGCGTTGTTTTCGTAGTGGGCGCGCCCGACGCAATAATCGATTTTTTTTTCCTTGCAGGATTCTTCGGTTTCACCGGCGGCGGAAATTTCTGGAATGGTGTAAATGCCCATGGGAAGCATGGAAGCGACGCGCTGCTTATACTGAAAGCCGAAGGCGTGGCAGACGGCGACGCGGCCCTGTTCCATGGAAGTGGAAGCGAGAGCGGGAAATCCGATCACGTCACCTGCGGCGTAAATGTTGGGCACGGAAGTCCGATAGTTTTCGTCAACGGGAATGTAGCCGCGGTCGTTGATGGCGAGACCGGCTTTTTCGAGGGCGAGGCCATCGACCGCGGCGCGCCTGCCTGCGGCAAAAAGAGCGGCGTCAGTTTCGAGGGTCTTGCCACTTTTCATCGAGACGCGCACGCCCGCGGAAGAATTCTCCACTTTTATAGGGCGCTCGTTGAAAAGAAAGCGCATGCCGAGGGCGGTGAGGCGATCGCGGAGACGATCAGAGATTTCGGCGTCGAGAAACGGCAGCAGACGATCGCGACCATCGACGAGAGTGACGTCGACTCCAAGCGCGATGAAAATCGAGGCGTACTCGCAGCCGATGACGCCGCCGCCGATAACGGCGAGGCTTTTCGGGATGCGGTCCATTTGCAAAAACGTGTCCGAGTCGAACGTGTGAACATCGTCGAAGGCGATTTCGGGCGGACGGTGGGGCTTTGAGCCAGTGCTGATGAGAATGACTTCGCCGCGAAGACGGCGCGTTCCGGTTGCGGCGGCGACGGCGATGGTGTGCGCATCCTCGAAAGAGGCCTGCCCTCGGATAAGTTCGATGTGGTGCAACTCGAGATTCTTGAGGATGCGCTGGCGTTCCATATCGACGACGGCGCGCTCGTGGTGCATGAAATCCTGAACGGTGAGATTTTCTTTGAGCGAGTAGTCTATGCCGTAGAGGCCACGCTGTTTGAGGCCCGAAAAATAGAGAGCGGATTCGCGCAGGGTTTTGCTGGGGACCGTGCCGGTATTGATGCAACTGCCGCCCATGTGCGCGGCCCGCTCGATGACAGCGACGCGCTTGCCGAAATAGGCAGCCTGGGCGCCGGCCTTTTCGCCAGCGGGGCCGCAGCCAATCACGATCAGGTCGAAATTTTCACTCGTCGCCACGCAAACCTCCCGCCACGCGCCGTCCGGCAATCCCATGAGAAGCGCCACACACTTCGTTCAGCCAGTGCGAAGGTGTAAGCGTCAAAGCCGGTCGGGTTAGACGAGTGTAGAAGAAGAAGGCCGGCGAGGAAGGAAATTCCTAGGGAGGCTGTGCTGAATCGTGGCTGGCAGGCTGCATGGGCCGGGGAAGCGGATGAAGAACTAGTCGCGGTACAGGACCCGCTGAATGTCAGAGAAGTGGCGGACCCGAATTCTGGTTAACAATAATTGGCCTCCCCCCTAGGTTTTTGCGTAAGTGTTCATTCTAGAGGGAGATAAAGTCATTTGTTTTGACACACTTATATAAGTGTTCATTCTAAACGACTTAACGGCTATAAAACCGCCGCTCGCCAACTGTTGCAAACAAACGACTTACTTGGTCGGGGATTGAGATCAAATACTCCGGCCAAGGCGGCCGGCGGCGCACGAGACGATGCGCAAAATTACCGGCTAGTTAATATACACTATAATTACAATTTGTCAAGAGAAAAAACAGGCAGGCCAAGGCTGCATGACGTTGGAGGCAGTTTCGACTTGCAGCAAGGGAACATGGGAGGCCCGGCTGGAGACATCTGGTACTGTGCAAAACGCGGCAATCCCTATACTATGGGGGCAATTAACCATGACGTTGCGTGACGCTGGAGGAGGCCGCATGGCGATCGACGATATCCCCGTAACGTACCGGATCAAGTTTGAAAAAGATCATGCCAATGTAAAAGTGAGCTACGACTTGAGAGCGCCGATCGGGAGCCTGGCGTTGATCGCTGATTTTCAGGCTACGGTCGACGGCACAGACCTCATCAGCGGATTTCTCCCCGGGCAGAGCGCGTTTACCGGCGTGAAGTTCCATACGCTCGCGGCGCCCGATAAGGATGCAACGGTCTCCTTCACCATGTCTTCCAACCAGGGATGGAACGCAGGCGACGAAGACGTGTTGCGCGGCGAGAAGGTCTTCGACGAAGCGGACTTCGCTGATTAACACAAAAAAATAGCCAGACGACTCTTCTGTTGTAGCCGGTGATTGCTAGGAGAGCGGACCGACTCGCATTACGGCAACGAACTGTTACCTATCCAAAAAATGAAAAGAAGGCGGCCACTCGGCTGAGGATTTGTACGCGTGCGCTCTTAGTGTGTCTCTAGCCTATGGTTCTTGGCATGCATGGGAAGAGGATGGTCTCGTTCGGGGAGAGGCACGCGGATCTCACGTTCGAGATAAGAACACATTAATGTGCCGATGGGTGATTGCCTCGCGCCGATAAACAGTCCTGCGAATTTGCCAAATCCCGGGAGCTATGAGGGTGGTAGAAGCCAAGCAAACAGATGACGAGTGATGGGCTGCGAAGAGTGCGAGCAGAGCGGAGTCTTGCGGATTCGATGTGTCACGAGAAGTGCCCGCGCGAGGAGTAAGAAACAGTTCGGAAATAGCGCAGAGCGTTCCAAATCGGAACGCACGAGCATGGCATTTAGATGGAATGACCGCGGAAGGGGTAAGCCGACTGTGGCGGAGCGAGAGTGAAACTTCGACCGAGGATGTTGATTGTCTTTGCCGCAACGATGGTTGCGGGGATGGGAGCGATGTATTTCATCTCCCGGGAACTGTTGCTTTCGAGTTTTCTACAGCTAGAAAACGAACAGATGAAACAAAACGTGGACGTGGCGTCCATCAACCTCCTGGAGAAATACCGCAGCCTGGGCACAACCACAAATGATTACGCGTATTGGGACCGCACTTACGAGTATATGGCCGACCCCGCGCATGGAGACATGGCAAAGGAGTTTCAAAACGGGGGAATGGAGGGCCTTGGACTGAACCTAGTGGTGATTCGCGATCTTCAGCAAAACACCGTTTTTGCGAAGGCGTATGACGAACGGCAACATCAGGAAACCGCTGTGCCCAGGGAGTTTCTAGAGAGCATTTTTTCGCGTCAGCAATTGGAACCCGCGTCTGTGGCGCAAAGACCGCAGAATGGCATGCTGGAATTCCCTGATGGCACTTACTTCGTTTCGACGCGGCCCATACTCACGTCGCAGCGGACGGGAGAGCCTCGCGGCGTATTACTAATAGCGCGTAGGTTCGACGAGAACGGGGCCAAAACAGTGACGGACCTGACGCGGCCGAATGTGACATTTCAACGGCTGAATTCGGCGGCGCTTCCGGCGGATTTTCAAAACGCAGTGGCAAATCTGAAAGAGCGGGGCAGCGAAGTGCGTGTACAGGCATTGTCGGAAAGGAGCGTGGCGGGATACGTTCTGCTGCCCGACATTTTCGGGAAGCCGCTCTTAATCATGCGGGTGGATACGCCGCGGCCGATCTATGACCGTGGGAAGTTGAGCTTGGTGTATCTCTTCGGGGCGATCTCCGCCGGCGCGCTGCTTTCCTCGTTCGTGATCATTTTCTTTCTTCAAAAATTCGTTCTATCCCGGTTGGGAGGGCTGAGCCAAGAGGTGAGCAGCATCGGGAGACGCAAGGCGATAGCGGAGCGCGTTCATCTGAGCGGCGGCGACGAGCTATCGAGCCTTGGGGGCTCGATTAACGGAATGCTGGAGGAACTGGAAAAAAGCCAGGAGCAGCTTTTATTTCTTACGGAAAACATTCACCAGATTTTCTGGATTCGAGACGCGCAGACAGGAAAGTACGACTACATCAGCCGCGCGTTTGAGAAGATATGGGGCCGGCCGCGGGATTCGCTGGCGAACGATGCGCAGTCCTGGAAAGAACTGGTGCACTCCGAGGATTATTCCGTAGTCGAGCACATGCTTTCCCAACAGGGCGGGGGCAGCCGCTCGGAAGCCTACTACCGCATCATCACGGAAGAGGGAGAATTAAGGTGGCTGTGGGAACGGACGTTTCCAAAGTTCGATGCCGAAGGCAACCACCGGAAGATTGCCGGGCTCACGGAAGACATTACCGACTTCAAGCGGAACGAAGAAGCGCTGATGGAATCGCAGTCGGAACTGGAGCAGCGAGTAGCGCAAAGGACGGCGGAACTCGCGGAGCGGAGCGAACTGGTCAAGTTGCTGGTTGATTCGACGCCGGGGGCCATCTACGGGATCAACGCGGATTATGAATGCTCGTTTTGCAATCCCGCGGCTGTGCGGACACTCGGTTATGACGATCCAGCGGAACTTCTTGGCAAGAATATTCACGAGCTGATCCATCACACCCGGCCCGACGGGACGCCTTATCCGACAGAGGAATGTCCCGTATACCAGAGCTTTCACAACGGGAAGGATGCGCAGGTGGTTGACGAGATTTTTTGGCGCAAGGATGGCAGCAGTTTTCCAGTGGAGTACAGCTCGCGGCAGATTCGGCGAAAGGGGAAGGTCGTTGGGGCCGTAGTGAGCTTCCTGGACATCACGGATCGCCAGCGGCAGGAAATAGAAGTTCGGCATGGCCAGAAGCTGGAAGCGGTGGGGCGGCTGGCGGCGGGGATCGCTCACGAAATCAATACGCCGATACAGTTCGTGGGGGACAACACGCGCTTTCTGCTGAACTCGTTTCAGGATGAACTCAAACTCATACGCAAGTATGAAAAGCTGCAGGAGGCAGCCTCGAAAGCATCGATGGATACGGCTTTGGTGGCGGAGGTTACCGCGACACGCGAGGAAATCGACTGGCCGTATCTGGAAGAAGAAATTCCGCGCGCCATAGATCAGATGCTGGAAGGCTTGGGACGAGTGTCAACCATCGTTCGCGGGATGAAAGAGTTCTCGCACGTAGACCGCAGCAATGAGAAAGCACTCGGGGACATTAACCGCGCGCTGGAAAGCACGCTCGTGGTGGCGCGCAACGAGTTGAAGTATGTGGCGGACGTGGAAACGAACTTCGGAGAATTGCCGCCGGTGCTTTGCCATCTGGGGGACCTCAACCAGGTTTTCCTGAACCTGCTAGTGAACGCAGCGCATGCCATTGAAGACATCGTGAAGAAGACCAATTCCAAGGGGAAGATCAGCGTCGGCACGAGGAGGGACGGGGATTGGGTGGAGGTCTCGATTTCGGATTCCGGGACTGGGATTCCGGAAGAAGCGCGGGACAAAATTTTCGATCCCTTCTTCACGACCAAAGGGGTTGGAAAAGGAACGGGCCAGGGACTGGCTCTGGCGCGGGCGATTGTTGTTGAAAAACATGGCGGAACACTGACGTTCGTAACAGAAATGGGAAAAGGCACCACTTTTTTTGTGCGGCTACCACTCCTCGGGGCCGCCGTGCGCGAGGAGGCGCTGGTTCCATGAAACGGATCATTTTTGTGGACGATGAGGTGAGCATCCTCGACGGGCTGAAGCGGATGCTGCGTCCGATGCGGAATGAATGGGAAATGCTTTTTGCTCCAGGGGCGAAAGCTGCGATTGAGCTGATGGAAGCGAACCCTTGCGACGTGATCGTGACGGATATGCGCATGCCGGAGATGGATGGCGCGATGCTTTTGGAGATCGTGCGGGAAAAATTTCCAAGCGTGTTTCGCATCATTCTTTCGGGTTATACGGAACTGCAGGCTTCGCTGCGCGCGGTGTCGGTGGCGCACCAGTTTTTGCTAAAGCCATGCGATCCGGACTCGCTGCGGGCAAGCATCGCGCGTTCCGCGAGTCTCGGCGAAGTACTGGATAGCCGGATGCTGACGAGCCTGGTGGGCTCGCTTCGCGATCTGCCGCCACTTCCGCGCGTTTTTACGGAGCTGAAGTTGGCCCTGGCCAATCCTAAAACGAGTGTCGAGCAGATCAGCAAAATCGTGGAGCAGGATGTGGCGGTGAGCGCGAAGCTGCTGCAACTCGTGAATTCGGCGTTTTTTGGGGCGTCGCGTAGCGTGACGGATGTAAAAACGGCGGTGGTTCGTCTGGGGATGGGCGTGTTGCAGGATCTGGTGCTCAGCCTTGCGGTGTTCCGCTCGTTCAGCGCGAATGAATATGTGAGCCAGGATTACATCGAGGACATACATCGGCATGCGCAGTGCGCGGCGCGCATCGCCGCGGGGCTTACGCAAAACATGCAGATAAGTTCGGCGACAGTGCTTGCCGCGCTGCTGCATGATGTGGGGAAACTGGTGATCGCGGAACGCACGCCGGCGCACCTGGCGCGGGCGCTCTGCCAAGCGGAGGAAGAAGGGCGGCCGCTGTTTGAAGTGGAGGAAAGCCTGATTCAGATTTCGCATGCGGAAGTCGGGGCATATTTGCTGAGCCTGTGGGGACTGCCATCCTCGGTGGTGGAAGCCGTGGCGCATCACCATCATCCGCGGCGCGTGCAACAGAATGGGATCGATATGGTGCTGCTGGTTTATGCGGCGAATCTGCTTGCCCACGAACGGGAAGCAATCACCGTAGGCACAACGCCACCAGAATTCGATATGGAATTGCTGGAGCAGACGGGAGCAGCGTCACGGCTGGCGGACTGGCGGATGATCGCGGAGACGGCGTATAACAGCCAGGCACAGCTCGTGACGTAGGATGGAATGGAAAAATGGTGCCCGGGGTGGGAGTCGAACCCACATGAGGAAAAATCCCCGGAGGATTTTAAGTCCTCAGCGTCTGCCATTCCGCCACCCGGGCAGGGCCGCACTAGAAAAGTAGCATGTATGGAGAGCGGGCTCAACGCTTGGGCGCAGGGCGTGGCCGGATTTGGTTGGGTGCATCCTGGATTTCATTTCCCCTTCGGAAAATGACGCCGTGTGAACGGTTTGTAACTTGATTGACATCCCGAAAGTGACGCGGTAATTTTTGTTGCTCCCAGGGGCGGCCGACCGGCATCAAATGCGCTGGAGGCAAAATTTTGGGGATTCAAGCGAGGCTATTGGGGCAACCAAGCGCCTGATTTTGTTTTGTCGTAGACTCTTTTCATCCGTTGAGTAACGCGGTGCGCAAATACTGAACGAGCTGTCCGCGGGAGCCTCTCTGCCCGCCACAGGAGCCAAAGTGAGCCAGCCGAATCTTGACCTGTTGAGCATCAACACCATCCGCACACTGGCGATGGACGCCGTGCAACAGGCAAATTCGGGCCACCCCGGAGCGCCCATGGGTTTGGCCCCGGTGGTTTATGAACTTTGGCAGAGTTTCTTGCGCTACGATCCCGCCGATCCAACGTGGCCCAATCGCGACCGCTTCGTTTTGTCCGCCGGCCATGCTTCGATGCTGCTTTACGCGATGCTGCACCTTTCCGGCGTGAAAGAGGTTGCGAAAGACGGCAAGATTTTGGATTCACTTGCCGTTTCGATGGACGAGATTAAGCGCTTCCGGCAGATCGGAAGCAAGACGCCGGGGCATCCGGAATCGCACATCACGACGGGTGTGGAGACGACCACAGGCCCGCTGGGGCAAGGCGCGGGGAACAGCGTGGGAATGGCGATTGCGAGCAAGTGGCTCGGCGCTAATTTCAATAAGCCTGGTTTCGACATATTTGATTTCAACGTGTACGCGGTTTGCGGGGACGGCGACTTAATGGAAGGCGTCGCGAGCGAAGCGGCTTCGCTTGCGGGCCATCTGAAGCTCTCGAACCTCTGCTGGATCTACGACAACAATCATGTGACGCTCGATGGGCCGGCGGATTGGTCGTTCAACGAAGATGTGATGACACGTTTTCTGGGCTACGGCTGGAACGTGACGCGGGTGGCGGACGCCAACGATTTGAGCATGCTGGCGCGAGGCTACGACACGTTCTTGAAAACGAAGGACCGGCCGACGCTGGTGGTGGTGGACAGCCACATCGGTTATGGCTCGCCACACAGGCAGGACACGTACGAGGCGCACGGGGAACCGCTCGGCGAAGCGGAAGTCAAGCTGACGAAGAAAAATTATGGGTGGCCCGAGGATGCCAAATTCCTGGTGCCAGATGGGGTCTACGATCAATTTAAGAATGGCGTGGGTAAGCGGGGCGCGGAAGCCCATGCGGCGTGGAATGCGAAATTCGCGGAGTATAAAAAACAATTTCCTCAGCTCGCCGATCAGTTGAACCGGATGTTGAGTGGACAACTCCCAGACGGCTGGGACAAGAATTTGCCGTCCTTCCCCGCCGACCCGAAGGGCATGGCGACGCGCGACAGCTCAGGAAAGACGCTGAATGCGCTAGCCGTGAATATTCCGTGGCTCGTGGGCGGCTCGGCGGACCTGGCCAAATCCAATAAGACGAATCTGACGTTTGAAGGAGCGGGGGATTTTTTTCCGGACGCATATCACGGCCGCAATGTCCACTTCGGCGTGCGCGAACACGCCATGGGCGCGATCGTCAACGGGATGACGCTTTCGAAGTTGCGAGCCTTCAGCGCGACTTTCTTCAATTTCAGCGACTACATGCGGCCAAGCATGCGTTTGGGCGCATTGATGGAGATTCCGGCGATCTATATTTTCACGCACGACTCCATCGGCGTTGGCGAAGACGGGCCAACACATCAACCGATCGAGCAGCTTGCGGCCTATCGCGCGATGCCGAATATGCTCGTGTTCCGCCCGGGTGACGCCAACGAAGTCGTGGAAGCCTACAAAGTGGCGATGCAGCACACGCACGGCCCTTCGACGCTGATTTTCACGCGACAGGCAATGCCGACTTTCGATCGAACGAAGTACGCTCCCGCTTCAGGCGTGGCTAAGGGAGCGTATGTACTGGCGGATGCCGCCGGCGGAAAACCGGATGTCATTTTGCTGGCGAGCGGAAGCGAAGTCGGACTTTGCGCCGCGGCGTATGAAAAATTGACGGCGGAGGGCGTAAAAGCCCGTGTTGTGAGCATGCCAAGCTGGGAACTTTTCGAGAAACAGGACCCCGCATATAAGGAAAGTGTTTTGCCGACCAGTGTTACGGCGCGCGTTTCGGTGGAAATGGAATCCGTTTTCGGGTGGGACCGCTACACCGGACCGAAGGGAAAAATTATCGGGATGCGATCGTTCGGGGCTTCCGCGCCGCTGAAGGACCTGCTCAAGAAATTCGGATTCGAGCTGGAAAATGTTATCGCCGCAGCTAAAGAAGTCTTGGGAAAGTGAGCCACGCATGAAAGTTGTGATTGGTTCCGACCACGCCGGCTATCAACTCAAGAACGCCATGGGGGACCTGCTACGGTCGATGGGGAATGAGGTCCTCGATATCGGGGCTTTCAATGAAAACCCGTCCGACTATCCAGATTTCGCGGAGGCGGTGGGACGCGCGGTGCTCGATGGCAAAGCGGAACGCGGCGTGCTGGTATGTGGAAGCGGAGTCGGAGCCAGTGTTGCGGTGAACAAACTCCCGGGAATCCGCGGCGGGATGTGCCATGACACGTACTCCGCGCATCAGGGTGTCGAACACGACGATATCAACGTCCTTGTGCTGGGTTCGCGCGTCGTCGGGGTGGCGCTGGCGCAAGATCTCGTGAGGGCATTCCTGGGCGCGAAATTCTCGAACGAGGAGC
This sequence comes from uncultured Acidobacteriota bacterium, assembly GCA_963718785.1. GTDB lineage: Bacteria > Acidobacteriota > Terriglobia > Acidiferrales > UBA7541 > Acidiferrum. The sequence goes on from CAVQZW010000003.1 coordinate 1,804,673, forward strand.
GGCATGTGCGCCGCCTTGGCAAGGTGAAAGCCCTGGAAGCGAAGTACTGCAAGGGCGCGTAAACCCACGCCAGTATTGGCCAATGGGCAAGTGACGGGCGTAGCCGTCCACACAGGGAGTACAATAGTCAGACGGATAAAGGGTTTCCGAGGCTAGAGGAGAACCATCATGACAACGACCACCACAATCCCAAATGTCAGCACAGCGCAAGGCACCAATCCCTTGAAAGCGCTGCTGGGCTACGGCCAGTCCCCCTGGATGGATTACATTCGCAGAGACCTGCTCACCGGCGGCGGCTTGAAAAAATACATCGATGACGATGGGCTGCGCGGCATGACTTCCAATCCTGCCATTTTTGAGAAGGCGATCACCGGGAGCAACGTCTACGCGGACATTCTCAATTCGCCCGACGCGAAGAAGCTCGATGCAAAAGGCCTTTTCGAAAAAATTGCGATTCGCGACGTGCAGGACGCTTGCGACATTTTCAAATCCGTGTACGCCGAATCGAAGCGGCGTGACGGGTACGTCAGCCTGGAAGTGTCCCCGTATCTTGCGAACGACACGAAGGGCACCATCGAGGAAGCGCGGCGGCTTTGGAAATCCGTCGACCGCCCCAATGTGATGATCAAGGTGCCTGCCACGCCCGAAGGGATTCCCGCCATTCGCCAACTGCTTGAGGACGGCCTGAACATCAATATCACGCTGCTTTTCGCGCAGTCGGCATACGAGCAGGTGGCCGAGGCTTTCCTGGCCGCGCTTGAAGCTCGCGCCGCGAAGGGGCAGGACATCGGTCAGATCGCCAGCGTAGCGAGCTTTTTCGTCAGCCGTATCGATTCGTTGATCGACAGCAAAATCGACGAGAAGTTGAAGAGCGCGACCGACCCGGCGCAAAAAGCACTGCTCGAAAGCCTCCACGGCAAAATCGCCATTGCCAACGCCAAGCTCACCTACAAGAAGTACCAGGAACTCTTTGGCGGTTCCCGCTGGAATGCCTTGTCCTCCAAAGGCGCGCAAACTCAGCGGCTGCTTTGGGCGAGCACGAGCACTAAAAATCCCAAGTATCGCGATGTGATTTACGTCGAAGAACTGATTGGCGCCGACACAGTGGACACGATTCCTCCAGCAACTTTCGACGCCTTCCGCGACCACGGGAAGCTTCGCAACAGCCTGACGGACGATCTCGGCGCAGCGCGCGCGGCCATGGATAACCTCGCGAAGGCAGGCATCTCCATGAAGGAAGTTACCGAAAAACTCCTGGTGGACGGCGTCAAACTCTTCGCAGATGCGTTCAAACAGCTTTTGGACGCGACGGGAAAAAGCGCAGGGGTGCATGCGTGAGCGTAAATCGCCAGACTTACACCCTCCCCGAAAAGCTGGCAAAAGACGTAGACGCTTCGCTGCAGGAATGGAAGAAGAACGGCAAGGTTAAACGCCTCTGGCAGAAGGACGCCGCGCTCTGGACCGGCGCGGATGAAGACAAGTGGCTCGGCTGGCTGGATATTACCGAGCAGCAGATCGAGGGCGTCGGCGAGTTGAAAGACATTGCCGCCGACATCAAGAAAGCGGGCTATAGGCACGCGTTGCTTCTGGGAATGGGCGGCTCCAGCCTGTGTCCTGAAGTCTTGCGAATGACCTTTGGCAAAATCTCGGGCTGTCCCGAGCTCCACGTACTGGATTCCACCGATCCCGCGCAAATCAAAGCCATCGAAGAAAAAGTGGACCTCAACAGCACGGTTTGCATCGTCTCGAGCAAATCGGGAAGCACCCTGGAACCCAATATTTACAAACAATACTTTTTCGATCGAGTGAAATCGAAAGTCGGCGAAAAAGAAGTTGGCAACCGTTTCATCGCCGTCACCGATCCGGGCTCGAAAATGCAGCGAGTCGCCGAGAGGGATAAATTCCGTAAGGTTTTCATGGGTGTGCCGAGCATCGGAGGGCGCTACTCGGCTCTTTCCAACTTCGGAATGGTGCCCGGGGCAGTGATGGGCATCGATATTCCCAAGTTTCTGAAAAATACGAAGCAGATGGTCGATGCCTGCGGCGAAGGTACGGACGCCACCACAAATCCTGGGGTCATTCTGGGAACCATCATGGGCTTAGCGGCAAATCAGGGTCGCGACAAGCTGACGATCGTCACGTCACCCAAAATTTTCGATCTCGGCGCATGGCTTGAACAATTGCTTGCCGAATCCACCGGAAAATCCGGCACGGGAATTATTCCTGTGGACCGCGAACAACTCGCCAAGCCGGATACGTACGGCAGTGACCGCGTGTTCGCCTACCTGCGGCTCGAATCCGAGCCGGACAAGGGGCAATCCGCCGCTGTCGATGCCTTGGCAAAGGCCGGACACCCGGTTGTTCGCATCGTGCTTCCCGACATTTACAATCTCGGCCAGGAGTTTTTCCGATGGGAAATCGCCACGGCAGTGGCCGGCTCTCTCATTGGCATCAATGCGTTCAACCAACCTGACGTTGAGGCCAGCAAGACGGAAACACGTAAGTTGACGTCCGAATACGAATCTACGGGCAAGCTGCCGTCTGAGACTCCTTTTTTCACGGGGGATGGCGCGAAGCTTTACGCTGACCTGAAAAATGCCGCCGAACTGAAGGGCGGCGGCAATCTAACCGGCTTTCTGAAAAAGCATCTTTCGCGCATTGGCGTCGGCGATTATTTTGGCGTCCTGGGCTACATCACCATGAACGAAGCACATGAAGAGGCGCTGCAAGCTATCCGCCTGGCCGTGCGCGACAACAAGAGAGTCGCCACCGTGTTAGGCTTCGGTCCACGCTTCCTGCATTCCACTGGACAGGCCTACAAAGGCGGACCGAATACCGGTGTTTTTCTGCAAATTACCTGCGACGATGCCGTCGATATTCTCGTCCCGGGGCAGAAGTACACCTTTGGCGTGGTGAAGGCAGCCCAGGCGCGCGGTGACTTTGCCGTGCTCGCGGAGCGCGGGCGGCGCGCGTTGCGTGTCCATCTCGGAAAAGATGTGGCTGCGGGACTGGCTACGCTCGCGAATGCCGTCAATCAGGCTCTCGCATAAAAACAATTTGCTGAACAATCAAAACAAGTTTTTCAAAACGAAGGCACAGGAGCAATCGCGATGCAACTTGGCATGATCGGTCTCGGCAGAATGGGCGCCAATATGGTGCGGCGCCTGCAGAAAAACGGCCACACCTGCGTCGTGTACGATCGCAGCGCGGACTCTGTGAAACAGCTTGCAGCGGAAGGTGCGTCGGGCGCCAGTTCACTCGAGGATTTCATCGATAAGCTGCAGAAGCCGCGCGCTATCTGGCTGATGGTTCCAGCGGCAGTCGTCGATGCGACGCTCCACGAACTAACCAGCAAGCTCGACGCTGGCGACATTGTCATCGACGGCGGCAACTCCTACTACATCGACGATATTCGCCGCGCCAAAGAGCTTTCCGCGAAGGGGCTTCATTATTGCGACGTCGGCACCAGCGGCGGCGTCTGGGGCCTCGAGCGCGGCTATTGCCAGATGATTGGAGGCGAAAACGATATCGTCAAACACCTCGATCCTATTTTCAAAACGCTCGCCCCAGGCCGCGGCAACGCGGATCGCACGCCTGGCCGCGAAAGAGTTGGCGGCACCGCCGAGGAGGGCTATCTCCACTGCGGCCCCTCGGGCGCGGGCCATTTCGTAAAAATGGTCCATAACGGCATTGAATACGGCCTGATGGCGGCCTACGCGGAAGGCCTCAATATCCTCAAGCATGCCAACGCGGGAAAAGCTCACCGCGAAGTCGACGCGGAAACGACGCCGCTCCGCAATCCCGAGCACTATCAATACGATTTCAATCTCGCGGACGTCACGGAAGTCTGGCGCCGCGGCAGCGTGGTGGCCTCCTGGCTGCTAGACCTAACGGCCATCTCTCTTTTGGAACAGCCCACGCTCGAACGCTTCTCCGGCCGTGTCTCCGATTCCGGCGAAGGCCGATGGACCATTCTCGCGGCCATCGAATCGACTGCACCCGCGCCCGTCCTCACGGCATCTCTATTCCAGCGGTTCACTTCTCGCGGCGAAGATGATTTCGCGGCAAAAGTGCTATCCGCCATGCGCTTTCAGTTCGGCGGCCACATCGAGAAAAAGTCTGGCCACTAATTTCTTCGCCGGCGTGTTCGCCGCCTAAGACAGGACGATTTGAATGAATACCAATCACACTGACGTAAGCGCTACGGGCTCACCTTGCGTAATGGTGATTTTCGGCGCAAGCGGCGACCTCACCAAGCGCAAGCTCATCCCTGCTCTCATCAACCTTAAGCAGGAAGGGCTGCTTTCTGAGCAATTCGCCATCGTCGGATTCGCTTTCGACCAGATGAACACCGAATCTTTTCGGTCGATGCTCGATTCGGAAATCACTAAATTCGAAGAGCATCCGGTGGATCCACAGCTATGGAAATGGTTCCTCGACCGTATTTACTACGTGCAAGGCGACTTCAAGGATCCCGCTGCCTATCAGCGCCTGAAAGATCAGATTATCGAAGCGGACAAAAAGCACGGCACACAGGGCAATCTCTTCCACTACCTCGCCGTCTCTTTTAATTTTTTCTCCCTGATCGTGCAAAAGCTGGGCGAAATCGGCCTGACCAAGGAAGAGAACGGTAAGTGGACGCGCGTTATCGTGGAAAAGCCTTTCGGCCACGATCTGCCGTCGGCGAAGCAGTTGAACAAAGAGCTGAAACAAATTCTCACGGAAAAACAGATTTTCCGCATCGACCACTACCTCGGCAAGGAAACCGTTCAGAACCTGATGGTCTTCCGCTTCGCTAATAGCATGATCGAGCCGCTCTGGAACCGCACGTACATCGATCACGTGCAAATCACGGCCGCGGAATCCGTCGGCGTCGAACACCGAGGGGGCTTCTACGAGACGGCAGGCGCACTGAAGGACATGGTGCCCAATCACCTGTTCCAGTTGCTCACGCTCACCGCCATGGAACCGCCGATCTCCTTCGAAGCCGACGCCGTTCGCGACAAACAGGCCGAGATACTTCACGCATTGCAAGTACCTTCGCCCGAAGATGTCCTTCACTGCATGGTTCGCGGGCAATATGGTGAAGGCATGGAAGACGGCGAAAAAGTCGCTGCCTATCGCAATGAACCCAACGTGGCGGCCGATTCGAATACCGAGACCTTCGTCGCCCTAAAACTAGAAATCGATAACTGGCGCTGGGCCGATGTGCCATTTTATCTGCGCACCGGAAAACGTCTCGCCAAGCGCGTCACGGAAATCGCCATCCAGTTTCGCCGCACTCCATTCATGCTGTTTCGTAAGACACCCATCAAGGATCCACGTACGAACCGGCTGGTGATTCACATCCAGCCCGACGAAGGAATCTCGTGGCGCTTTGCCGCGAAAGTTCCTGGGTCGGTCATGAAGCTCGGGCTCGTCAATATGGATTTCGATTACGCTCGGGATTTCGGCAGGTCACACAGCACAGGCTATGAGCGCCTGCTTTATGACTGCATGATGGGCGATGCGACACTCTTTCAGCGCGCGGACATGGTCGAAGCGGGATGGGCGGCCATCGAGCCGGTCATCGATGTCTGGAAAGCGCTTCCCGCGCGTGGTTTTCCCAATTATGCAGCGGGCACCTGGGGGCCGAAAGAAGCTGATGAACTTATGGAGCGCGATGGCCGCGCATGGCGAATGATCGGTGACGATGAGGACGAGACCACCAGTTCCGCCACCGCGACAGAAAACCTGAAAAGCGCGGGAGCGATGAGCAAGTAGCCGGAAATCGCATGATCGACTATCAATCTAAAGCCGACGTGCGAGTTCTGCCGGATGGCCCGGCGATCGCGAAGTACTGCGCGCAAAGATTGGTAGAGATCGCGGCTGCCGCCGTCAAGGAAAAGGGCTCGTTCGACTTGGTTTTGGCCGGCGGCTCCACGCCGAAAATACTCTACAGCCTCCTCGTCGAGGATCCCGCGCTCCGCTCGCAAGTCCCCTGGGACAAAATGCACGCCTTCTTCGGCGACGAGCGCCATGTGAAGCCCGACCATCCGGACAGCAATTACCGCATGGCTTACGAATCGCTGATCTCCAAGTCTCCTCTGAAACCCGAGCAAATCACGCGCATGAAAGGCGAATACCCCGAAGCAGAAGACGCCGCCAAGGAATATGAACAGTACCTTCGAACGCATTACAAACTGGCGGAAGGCCAGTTTCCACGTTTCGACCTGGTTCTCCTCGGCATGGGTAACGAAGGACACACGCTCTCGATCTTTCCCGGCACAAAAGCTCTGCGCGAAAATCGCCGCATTGCAGTGCATAATTGGGTAGGCAAAGTCCTCATGGACCGCATTACCCTTACCGCGCCGACCGTCAACAACGCCGCCAACGTGATCTTCATGGTGACCGGCGCCGACAAAGCCCCGGCGCTCGCTGCGGTTCTTGAACACTTTTACGAGCCGGATCAATTGCCGGCTCAATTGATTCAACCGACGAGCGGCAGTTTGCTTTGGCTGGTGGACACTGCCGCCGGCAATTTACTTACACGGGCAACTCGCGAATAACTTAGGAGACTGACATGGCAACCACGACTAGCGCAGGAAAAATCGAAACGTATCTCGGCGCAAAGGCCGAGTTTTACCTTGGCTACAAAGCACCGAAAATCGCCAAAGAACGGCTGAATTTGCCCGGCCCTGATTTTATCGACCGCGTCTGGACGCTCTCCGACCGTAACAGCCGTGTCCTCACCAATCTCAATCGCATGTTCCATCATGGCCGTTTGCGCGGCACCGGCTACCTCTCGATTCTGCCCGTCGATCAAGGCATCGAACATTCCGCCGGCGCCAGCTTCGCAAAGAACCCTGATTACTTCGACGCGGAAAATATCGTCAAGCTGGCCATCGAAGGCGGCTGTAACGCCGTCGCTTCGACTTTCGGCGTGCTTGGCGCTGTCTCGCGTAAATACGCCCACAAGATTCCTTTCATCGTCAAAATGAATCACAACGAGCTCCTCACCTACCCGAATCGTTTTGATCAGGTTCTTTTCGGCACTGTTCAGGAAGCCTGGAACATGGGCGCAGCCGCCGTTGGCGCCACGATTTATTTCGGTTCCGATCAGAGCACGCGCCAAATCGTCGAAGTCAGCCAAGCCTTTGCGCACGCGCACGAACTCGGCATGGCCACGGTGCTGTGGTGCTATCTCCGCAACAGCGCGTTCAAAAAAGACAAGGACTATCATGTCTCCGCCGATCTCACGGGACAGGCCAATCATCTCGGCGTCACCATCCAGGCCGACATCATCAAGCAAAAAATGGCGGAAAATAACGGCGGATATGCGGCTCTCAACATCGGCGATTCCAGCTACGGAAAATTCGACAAGCGCATTTATACCGACCTCGCCAGCGATCATCCTATCGACCTCTGCCGCTACCAGGTGGCCAACTGCTTTATGGGCCGCGCGGGCTTAATCAACAGCGGCGGCGCCTCCGGTGCCAACGACTTTGAGGAAGCCGTCACCACCGCGGTCATCAACAAACGCGCCGGCGGCACTGGTTTGATCTCCGGCCGCAAAGCTTTCCAGCGCCCCATGAGCGAAGGCGTCCAGCTCCTAAACGCCATCCAGGACGTTTACCTCAGCCCCGAAGTCACTGTCGCCTAATCCGCGCCATTCGCGCTTACGTTCGCGCCGGTTCGCGCAAACTCATCTATTGCCGCGCTGCCCCGCCGGGTCGCTCCTAAGGCTCTGTAGGGGCGGGGCTTGCCCGGGGCTTGCCCCGCCCGCGCGATCAAAGAAGATCGCAACGAAATTGCCGTGTGTAGTTTCCAAGAACAAACACTCCGTGGCAGGTAACCCGTGCAGGCTTAGAGGAATCAAATCATAGAAGAATTCAAGAGATGAGAAACGATACGCATAACAAAAAGCTCAGGACGCGGATCGAAGAATTCCGTGAGCGCCTGAATCGCGAGGACCTCGAACGCCGTTGGAAGCTCGAAGCCCTCGACCACCTGTTATCCGAGTCCGAAAGCCACCCCGACCGCTTGCACATCCTGTGCCAGTGGGTAAAGCCGCTCGTCGCCGCCGGCCTATCCCTCGAATCCGCCTTAGCCCTTTTCATCGAGGGCCGCTTCCTCCCCAACTGACGTGGACCAGTTGAAGGCCAGTAGACGTTAAAAAACAAATCCTGCGACCACCGGTTCATCGTGTTGTCCACCAGGCGTATAATGCAAGTATGGAGATAACGGTCAAACTCCCCGACGATCTCGCTCAGCACCCTAATGCGGGCCGCGAAGCCCTTGAGGCTCTGGTCATCGAGGGCTATTGTTCCGGCAAGCTGTCTCACTATCAAGCGAGCCAATTACTTGGATTATCTCGCTTTCAGTTTGATGGCTTCTTGAAGCTGCAGAACATCTACGACCACGCTTACAACGTTGAAGATTTGAAGCAAGACGAGGAGACGTTTCGTCGACTCCAAAACGAAGGCCTTCTGCAGGAATGATAGTCGTTGCGGATACTTCGCCCCTCAATTACCTGCTTCAAATCAACTGTGAATCGGCTCTGCCAGCACTTTATAAGCGAATACTCGTTCCTTCCGTGGTTATTGCGGAGCTCTCACATCCTGATACGCCGGAGCTCGTCAGAAGTTGGCTATTACACCTGCCTGAGTGGATAGATATCCGCCAAACCGCTTCCTCGCCTGACCCTTCACTTGCTGTCCTCGATCCAGGCGAGCGCGCGGCGATTCTGCTAGCCCAGGAACACCACGCTCGCTTGCTGCTGATCGACGAACGCAGAGGCCGCCACGAAGCCCAACGGCGCGGATTGTCTACTACCGGAACTCTCGGCGTGCTTCTGTCAGCTCATCTCCGCGGATTGTTAAACGCTGAAGCCATGTATCAAGATCTTGTGACGACGACCAATTTTCGTTCCACTCCCGAGCTTGCGAGCACATTTTTGCTGCGACTCCGTGCGCTCGGTAAAGAATCTCATTAGAATTTCCTGGCAATCCACTTGCGCAAGAGTTCCCGGAAATCGGTGATAAGCACAACCAGGCTCGCTCTTCCGTCTTCAGTACAAAAACTGTATTGGCCTTCGGGGATTTTGGCTTTTCCACAGATTTCCACAGTCTCACCAAATCGTCTCAATCCCGCTAACTCCTTCTGCCCTCTCGGCTTGCGCCAATTCCGTTCGAACCCGCTCCCCTCCGTTCGAATAAGTATGCAGTAAATTAACACACTTATTGACAATTAGTACTAATCACCCTATCATTGCATATGCTTCCCTCGCGCTGTCCCCTCTCAAACCCAAACCTTCGATTCCGGCGCCTCCGCATTCGATCCTGCTATGGCGCCTGTCCGCGGAGCATGCCCCCATTTGGCCGCAGCGCCCCTGCTCTCCTCTCACGTTCTTGCTTCACTCTTTCACTCTTTTGCAAAAAAGTGAGAAGATAACTCCCCTGTTTTCATATTCTTCCGCACTCTTCAAAAAAGAGTGTTTCGACAACTCCTTTCCAATCAATAATTTCCGCACTCTTTTGCAAAACACCGGGGGTGGAGGCCTCCTCAGCGCCAGAAATGGGCCAGAAACATCCAAGTGTTACGCTTGCTGGCGTTCCCTTTTTGGGAATGCACCCATGGAATTGGAGGAGTGACTCTTGTCAAGACGCTTGGAAGGTAAAGTAGCAGCGATCACTGGCGGCAATCAGGGCATAGGTCTAGGAATCGCCCAGCGGTTCATCCAGGAAGGCGCGGCGGTCGCGATCTGTTACCGCGCGGATGCGGCAGGTGCTGAACTCGTGGCCAAGGGCCTGCGCAGCGGCGGCGGCGGCAAGGCTGTCGCCATTCAGGCCGATGTCTCGAAGCTGCCCGATGGGCAGCGTTTCGTCTCCGAAACAGTTTCGCAGCTCGGCGGCCTAGACATTCTTGTGAATAACGCCGGCGTCGAAAAGCGCGCCAGCTTTTGGGACGTGACCGAAGCCGATTACGATTTCGTGCTAAATGTGAATTTGAAAGGCCTGTTTTTTGTCACGCAGGCGATGGTCCGTTATCTGATGCAAACGAAGCGTCCGGGAAAAATCATCAACCTCAGCTCCGTCCATGAAGATCTTCCCTTCCCGCACTTTTCTTCCTACTGCGCCAGCAAAGGCGGCGTGAAAATGCTCACGCGCAATCTTTCGATCGAGCTTGCTCCCTTCAACATCACGATCAACAACATCGCGCCCGGCGCCATCGAAACACCCATCAACAAAAGTCTTCTGAATGATCCGGCCAAGCTAAACAGTCTTTTGGAAAATATTCCGCTGCGACGCCTCGGAAAGCCGGAAGACGTCGCCTCTATCGCCGCTTTCTTGGCGTCCGATGAATCCAGCTATGTCACAGGAACTACGTTTGTCGTAGATGGCGGTCTGACTTGGAACTACGAAGAGCAGTAGACGTTCGGCGAATGCGCGGCGACGCCTTCGCGGGCACCGCCGAACGCGCCGCTTGCAATAATTTCGCCGCGTTTTCGCGAATGTCGCCTTTGGCAAATACCGCATTGCCGGCCACAAGAATTTCCGCGCCGGCGCGAACAATGTCCCCGACGGTATCGAGCGCGACGCCGCCATCAATTTCGATGCGGAAGGACAAGCCGCGGGAATCGCGAAGGCGCGCAAGCGCTGCCACTTTCTTCAGCGAGTTGGGAATGAAATGCTGCGCGCCGAATCCCGGATTCACGGACATGATCAAAACGTGATGCACGATTTCCAAAACCTCATCGAGCATGTGCACCGGAGTCGCGGGATTGATGACCACGCCCGGCTTGCAGCCATGCGATTCAATCAGATGGAGCGTGCGATCCAGATGAACGCAAGCCTCTTGATGCACGGAAATCCAGTTCGCGCCAGCTTCCGCGAAGGCGGGAATAAATTGATCGGGATTCTCGATCATCAGGTGGCAATCAAAAGTCGCATCCGGAAGGGTTTTGCGCAGCGAAGCAATCACGGGCGGTCCGATAGTGATGTTCGGCACGAAGTGTCCGTCCATCACGTCGAGATGCAGGACGGTGCCGCCGCCATCGAGCGCGGCTTTCGCGTCGGCGCCCAGTTGCGCAAAGTTGGCGGACAGTATCGAGGGTGCTAGATCAATGACCATGGCCAAAGCAGCTCTCCTCCCCTCTCGCACGAAATTAGAGTATACGCGACGGGCGCGAGTTGCGTCCGCAAAACTGGCCATTTGCCGCGCGTCGCGGGCAACAACACATCATTTTGTAAAGGGCACGGAAATAGTACGGCGCTCGGTGCTGCTCTGCCGCGCCAGTTCGAGCAAGCGCATCACGTCGAGCGCCCATTGGGGAGTTACAGCCAGCTTCATTTTGCCGAGAATGGCATCGCGCAGGTTGGCGTAGAAATCGCGGTAGTCACAGTTCGCGGGGGGAATTCGGCGCTGGGTCATCGCGCCATTTTCGGAAATGGTCAGCAAGCCCCAATTCTCTTCCGGCTCTGCGCCCCACGCAGCATCCGTGGGAATGTAGCCGCGCCGCAGATTACTTTCTTGGGGATCAACAGTTTGTTTGACGAATGCGCCCTGCGTTCCATGAAGCGTAAAGCGCGGACGAGTTGCGGCCGCCAAAATGGAAGAGCGCAAATCCGCGCGCAGGCCGTGCGGATAATGAAATGCCAGATCGAACGCATCATCGGCGACAGCGCCTTCGCGCTCGATGCGAATATCCGCCGTCAGCGCCTGCGGCATGCCGAAAAGCAAAAGCGCGTGATCGATGAGGTGTGGCGCAATGTCAAAAAAGATTCCCGTGCCGAGGCCGGAACGTTCGCGCCAGGCGCCGGGACGAAGCTGCGGGCGATAGCGATCGTAATTCGATTCAAAGCGCACGATGCGCCCCAGCGTGCCGCCGGCAACAAGTTGCACGATGGCCTGAAAATCGCCGTCGTACCGGCGGTTCTGGTAAACGGTGAGCACTCGGCCCTCTTGCTTTGCGAATTGAACGAGCGCGACGGCTTCTTCAAGAGTCGTCGTAAACGGTTTGTCGACAAGCACATCGCGTCCAGCGGCGAGACACCGCTGGGCAAGCGGGAAGTGCGAATCATTCGGCGTGGCAATGACGACGAGGCGGATTTCTTGAATGGCCAAAAGTTCGTCGAGGGTTCGTACGATGCGCACATCCGTGTATTGCGCGGCGGCTTCGTTGCCGCTGCGCTGCAAAATCGCGGCCAGCCGCAATCCGGGGACGGCACGAATCACCGGCGCGTGAAAGGAACGTCCGGCGAGTCCAAATCCGACGAGACCAACATCGATCATTGCGGCATCCAAGAAGGGATTGTTACAGCCTTCAAGAGGGGTTCACACACGCATCCAAAAGGCGTTTCATACTATCGCATCGAACGCCGGAGACGACCAGGTTTTGAAGTGCTAAGGACGCCCTTGGGAGTTTTTGGAGAGCAATTTTTGAGATTTGAAGAATTACATTCTACGAAGGCGGATCGTGCTCTTCCCAAACGGCGAGTTGCTCAGAGAACGGCACTCCTGCAAAATGGTTGATAACTCGTGACCACCCAATCCCTAGCCATCAACGCAGCAGCCCGCCAGCGCTACCTCTTCGTATTGCTATCGCTCGGATTCGTGATGACCGGGCTCGAAATCACGCTGCTCGGTCCACTCCTGCCACAATTCATCGCGCGCTGGTCGCTGAACGACTCGCAAATGGGCCTCTTTTTCCCGGTAGAGTTCGGCTGCTCTCTTGCAGGTGTGTGGCTGGCCAGCTTGCTGACACACTACTTCGGAACGCGTGTACCGGTTCTCGCGGGGTATTTTCTGATGGCGGTGGGCCTCGCAACGGTCAATGCGTCATCCATGCCGGTCGCGTTGGCCGCGCTGGCCGCGTTGGGACTGGCATACGGTCTCGTCGTGCCCGGAACGAATCTTACCGTGGCGGAAATAGCTGGGGCGCGCAGTGCGTCGCTGGTAAGCCTGGTAAATTTTGCCTGGAGCGCCGGTGCGGTTTCATGTTCACCGCTCGTGCTGCTCGCGTTGCGGCGGCAAATGCTGCCACAGATGCTCTATATAGCGGCGGCATTCACGTTGGTGTTGACGTTTTTTTTCTTGTTTACGGAATTCCCTGTGCCAAGCCACAAGGCATCCTCGTCGTCCGGGCCGGCACCGGCGGTCGGCACGGCGATTACGATGGCTCTGGCGACACTGTTTTTTCTGTATGTCAGCGTCGAAGTCAGCCTGGGTAGCTGGGCCGCTGCGCACGTGAAGAGAATCGCCGGCAACGCCGAAGGTTGGTCCACTGTAGCTCCGATGTTTTTCTATGGTGGCCTGATGCTCGGTAGAGTTTCGGCGCCTCTGATCCTCAGACGCATTCGCGAATATCGCCTGGTGCTGAGCATGCTGTTGGTCGTTCTTGCGGCGAACGCGGCGGTGATTCTCGCTAAGAACCGACCGACCGCATTCATCGCGCTGACATTTGCAGGTTTAGGCTGCGCATTGGTTTTCCCAATCTACGTCTCATGGCTTTCCCGGTGGTTTGGCCGAAACGCAAACCGCGTAAGCGGGTTGATGTTCTCCATGTCTTCGGTGGGGTCCGCCGTGGGCCCGTGGCTGGTAGGAGAAGTTTCTGCACATGCCGGGGGATTGCGCGCCGGGCTCGGCGTGCCGCTGGCTGCCGTGGCAGGGATGCTTGTGCTGCTGCTCCTCGTGCGCCGCCAAGCGGCTGCCTGAGGTATCCTCTCTTCGTGCAAACGACTGCGCAGCGCTCGCCCACGACGGGGCTTCTCCTCGGACTGATCATTACGCTTGCCGCCGTCGTGGCGTACTCGTTTTACATCACCGTGCAGCTTTCCGGCCTGCGAAAACTGCAGAGCGAAATGGTCGATCGGAACCGTAGAGATTCGTTGCAACTGCTGCGCGTTCAAAACGACTTGAATTCGGTGGGCCTCGCGATGCGCGACATGCTGGATGCCAGCGAGCCCTACCCGGTTACGGCGTGGTCGGCGCAATTCGAGCGGATTCGCGAAGACCTCGATGTGGCACTCCACCTGGAAGAGCAACTGGCAGGCGCAAATCGCACTGTGGAGCAGCGGACTTATCTTAAACAATCCGTAGCGCAATTCTGGGATGCGGTGCATCGCATGTTTGCCCTGGCAGCGAATGGAAAAGATACGGAAGCTCGCGAGCAAATCCGGTTGACGCTGCAGGCGCGGCAGGAATCACTGAGCACAGCGGTCTCACGATTGCTGGTGCAAAACAACGAAGGAGAGGAACAGGCTGCGGCACGCATCGCGGCGATTTATGACGGCGTTCAGCGGCAGCTCTATTTGTTTCTGGGGGCGACGCTCATAGCGATTGTTCTGACGAGTTTGTATTTGATTCGCTCGAACAGGATTATTTTCGCGAGGCTGGCGGCGCTCTCCGAACAACGCAGCGACTTGGCGCAAAAACTCATCTCGACGCAAGAATCAACGCTGCGGCACATTTCGCGCGAACTGCATGACGAATTCGGCCAGGTGTTGACAGCGATTGGCTCACTGCTGGGGCGCGCAGGAAACCACTTGCCTGAAGGGTCGAAAGTTCGGGAAGAAGTGCAGGAAGTGCGCGAGATCGCCCAATCAACCTTGGATAATATCCGCAGTCTTTCGCAGGCACTGCATCCCGTGCTGCTGGATGAAGCAGGGCTGGTGAGTACGCTGGACTGGTATATTCCAACCGTAGAGCGGCAGACTGGATTGAAGTTGCATTATGAAAAGTCCGGGACGGCTTTTGCGCTCGATGGCGGCGCCAGCGTGCATGTGTATCGTGTCCTGCAGGAAGCACTGAATAATGTGAGCCGGCATTCGGGAGTAAACGAAGTGTGGGTGCGGCTAAAGTTTTTGCCGGGTGCGCTGGAATTGGAAGTGGAAGATCACGGCAAAGGAATGGCGCCGGAAAGAAACGGCCGCGGCATTGGATTGGTGGCCATGCGCGAGCGAGCGGAGATCATTGGCGGGACGCTCGAGCTTCTGCAACCCTTAGGCGGAGGGACGCTGGTTCGTCTTAAAATCGAGCGACAGAAAGTCGAGAGCCATGGGAGCTAAACTGACAGTTTTGCTGGTGGACGATCATGCGCTGGTGCGGCACGGATTCCGGCGCATCCTGGAAGACGATCCGGAGATCGAAATCGTAGGCGAAGCGAGCAACGGCGAGGAAGCGGTGCGGCTGGCAGAGTAAAGAAAAACCTGCGGTAATCGTCATGGACTGCGCGATGCCGGGGATGAATGGTCTGGAAGCGACGCGAAAAATTCTGGAGGCGCAGCCGGATGCGGCGATTTTGATGTTGAGCATGCATTCGGAGGATACGCTGGTGCGGCAGGCCCTGGATGCGGGAGCACGTGGATATATTTTAAAGAATGCCATGGACCTTGATTTGGCAAACGCGATCAAGCGCGTCGCAAAGGGAGAAAAGGTTCTCGATCCACAGGTCGCGCGTCCGGCGGCTCTGAAAGGCGAGCGCGAAGGCGGGCTGACGCCGCGAGAACTGGAAGTGCTGCAACGGATCGTCGCCGGAAAATCGAATAAAGAGATCGCCACGGAACTGAATTTAAGCGCGAACACGGTTTCCGTGCATCGCGCCAATATCATGGACGCGCTGGGAATTCACAAGACGGCAGAGCTTGTCGTGTATGCGATTCGGAATGGACTGGTGAATCTGCCTTGAGGCGGCGCGACTTTCTAGCGAGCGCGTGTACAGCAGGAATCGGAGCGGCGCTTTTTCCCGTGCGAACGCTTGCACAAGCCAGCGGCGATCCGGGCTTTCGTCTCACTAACGTAACCGCTTCCTCGGGAATTCAGTTTCAGCACAATAGTGGCGCTTTCGGCGGAAAGTACTTGCCGGAGACGCTGGGATCAGGTTGCGCCTTTCTAGATTACGACCGCGACGGCTGGCAGGACATCCTGCTGGTCAACGGGATGGATTGGCCGGGGCACCAGAAGCAGCGATCGACGCTAAAACTCTACAGAAACAATCGCAACGGGACGTTCAGCGATGTGACACGCGCCGCAGGGCTGGACATCGAGCTTTACGGAATGGGTGTGGCCGTCGGCGATTACAACAACGACGGCTTCCCCGATATTTTCATCAGTTGCGTGGGGCAAAGCCGGCTTTTCCGCAACACCGGCAAAGGCACATTCCTTGACGTAACAAAAGCGAGCGGACTCCTGGGCCGGCAAGGATTCAGCACCTCTGCACTGTGGTTTGACTACGACCGCGACGGATTGCTGGATCTATTTGTGTGCAACTACGTGCGCTGGTCGCCGGAGCACGACGTTTTTTGCAGCCTCGATGGCACGCACAAATCTTATTGCACGCCGGAGGCGTATCGAGGGGACACCTGCTGGCTGTTTCACAATCGCGGCGATGGAACGTTCGAGGATGTAACGGCGGCGAGCGGAATTTTCGACAGTAGCTCGAAATCGCTGGGCGTGGCGATGTTTGACTACGATCAGGACGGCTGGCCGGACTTGCTCGTCGCGAACGACACCCAGCCCAACAAGCTTTACAAGAATTTGCGAAACGGAAAATTCAAGGATGTAGGCGTGGAAGCGGGGCTGGCGTTCAGTACGGAAGGGAAAGCGCGAGCTGGCATGGGTGTGGATACAGGCGATTTTGACAACACAGGCAAGGCCGGTGTGGCGATCACCAATTTCGATAACGAAATGATCGGGCTATATCATTTCACGGCTTCGGGCGCGACAGGTGCGGCGACTTACGACGATATGGCCATTCCCTCCGGGCTGGGTGCGGCTTCGCGCAGCACACTTGGATTTGGCTGCGCGTTTTTCGACGCTAACCTGGACGGCTGGCTGGACCTGGCTGTGGCGAATGGCCACATCGACGAGACGGTGCGGAACATTCGCGGGAATGTGGGCTATGCGCAGGCGCCGCAGCTCTTTCTGAATCAGCGCGGCGGAAGATTTCGTGATGTTGCCGCGGAAGTTGGCGGAGGTTTCGCAGCGCCGATCGTGGGGCGCGGACTGGCGTATGGCGATTTCGACCGCGACGGCGATCTGGATTTGCTGCTGACAACCAACAATGGGCCGGCGTATTTGTACCGGAACGATCAGACCAGCGGAAATCGCAGCATCCGCTTTCAGCTCACTGGTACGAAATCGAATCGCGACGCGATAGGTGCTACGGTGAAAATTCACTCAGGCGGTCTGACCCAGTCCAGAGTCGTGCGCGGAGGCTCGAGTTATTTGTCGCAATCGGAACTGCCGGTGACCTTCGGCGTTGGGAAGAATGAAAAGATTGAACGATTAACCATCGATTGGCCGAGCGGGCAGAGCGAGGAGTACAAAGATTTAGCCACCGGAAGGGCCCACGAACTCATTGAAAGTAAAGGAGTTACAAAATAAATCGATTTCTAATCGTTTTGCATTATTGTCAGCCATTTGGGAGTTCGCTATAACACGCGTAACAAGTAGATCGCTTCCCATCCAACCGAGTTTATGGCGACGTGGAGGCACCCCAAAGCACCCGCGGCCGGCCGCCCGCACAGCGCCGGCCGCATTCATTTGTGGCGAGGCTTTTGCGAGAATGAATCCTTTTTTTGTGATGAGACGCTCACTGCGCGAATTGTGTTTAGAGTTACGATAAATTTGCCGCGAAGTCTTTCGGGAGGCGAGAGCGCATGACCTGGATCAAGACGGTTCGCATGGAAGAAGACGAGAGCGTCAAAAAGGCGATTGAGGAAGAGCGTAAGTTCTATCCCGCGGAATATGCGACGCCTGTGCCGGCTGTTTTTGCGGGAGTGGAAGCCAGTATCGTCGGATCGCACTCGCTGTTTCCCGATGTGCTTTTTCATGCGTTCAGCACGTTTGGCGCGTTGATGTCGCCGGACTTGCCGCTGAAGCGGCATCAGCATGAAATGATCGCCACAATGGTTTCGGTGACGAACCGGTGCCACTATTGAATCGAATCCCACGCAGAGTTTCTGCGTCGCGTGACGTTGGATCAGGAAATGGTGGAAGCGCTGAAGAAGGATTATCGCGCCGCGCCGATCAGCGAGCAGGATCGCACGATGCTGGACTACGTTGTGAAATTGACGAAGGATGCCACCAAGGTCTGGCCCGAGGACCACGTGAAGTTGCGCGCGGTTGGTTTCGATGATCGTGGGATTTTGCAGATTACTTTGATCGCATCGTGGTTTAACTACATCAATCGAGTGGCCGATGCGTTGGGTGTGGGACGCGATGCGCAGTCAGCCGCAAGATAGCTAAGCTCTGTAAGTCTGACCGGCGTTGGCGTGGAAATCTGCAGCCGGCCAGATTTCTAAAATTTAGACCGTGGTGGCGCGAACTCGGAAGCGAACTGCGACGCCGTTCTCTTCGAGCCATTTCCCTGTGGCCGTATGCGTCAAATCATGGCGCAGCAACGCGCGTAAATCAGATTCGTCATCGACGTCCATCTCCAGACGCCCGTTTCTCCGCACGATGATTCTCGCCCCCACCTGCTCCGCTTCGCTGCGATGTTTGACAAAGCTGTCTGGACCGAAATGTGATGGGAAGAGCGTCGGCGGCGTGCGGAGAATCGCGTTTGTGCCGGTGCCGTCGCGCGAGGGGACAAGGATTGCCGCTGGGGCAGTGCATTCCGTCGCCAACAGATCATCAATATCGCTCGCTTGGACGAGAGGCAGGTCGAGCGGAAGTCGGAGTAATGCTGTGACTCCGCGCTCGGCGCAGAGGCGCGAGGCGTAATCGACCGAGGCGCTTTCCGAGATTTGCTGTTCCTCCCGAAAGACGTCCCAGCCGTTTTTTGCTGCCATCCCCATCGCAGGCTCATAATTTGTAATCACAAATATCTTGTCCGCGCGCTGCGCGCCGCTCACGGCTCGGATGGTGTCCGCCAGCATCGCTTGCGCCAGCCCAAAGCGCTCATCGGGCGTGAGCACAGCAGCGAGGCGCTGTTTCGCGTTCCGCAGGTCTTTGATGGGCAAGAGGAGGGCGCGCATTGCAGGTTGCATGGTATCGTTTGCTCTCGTCCATCTTCGGAGCGATCAAGAGCTAAAGGCCATCGTACCAGAGGTGAACGCCGTGAGCAGTCGCGGAGTCGATGGCGATTCACCGCAAATCGGGCACTTGGAAAATCCACGAGACGGAGCAGAGCGGCGATGAGTCGAAAAATTGGCATTCTTGGCGGGACGGGGCCAGAGGGATCAGGCCTAGCGTACCGTTGGGCGCGCGCGGGCGAAGAGATCGTCATTGGCTCGCGAGATGCGCAGCGCGCGGCGGAGACCGCAGCACAATTGCGGGCGCGTATCGGCGGCTCGGCCAAAATCGAAGCGGCAGACAATGCTACGACTGCGGCGCAATGCGATGTCGTGGTGCTTACTGTTCCTTTCTCTGGCTGTGCGGCGCTATTGAAGCAGTTGAAGCCTGTTTGGAAGCCTGGGACTGTGGTGATTGACACGACGGTGCCGCTGGCGGCGACGGTTGGCGGATCTCCGACCAGGATGCTCGGCGTATGGCAAGGATCCGCCGCGGAGCAGACCAAGGAGTTGCTGCCCGCTGGCGTCAGTTTGGCAGCTGCGTTTCAGAATCTTGGAGCAGAACTTCTGGCGAAAGATGAGGATGTGGACTGCGACATCCTTGTGTGCAGCGACTACGAGCGAGCCAAGCAAATCGCTTCCGAACTGGCGGGAAAAATTCCGGGAGCCCGAGCTGTGAACGGCGGAAAATTGGAAAATGCGCGGATAGTGGAATCGCTAACAGCGCTGCTGATCGGGATAAACATGCGTTATAAGGTGCACAGCGCTGGGATTCGCTTCACGGGACTGCCGGTTCAGAAGTAGCCTCGTATCAGTCAGAACGCACTCCGACGCCCCTTCGCAGAGAAGCCCCTCAGAGGGCTAGATAAAGAACACCGGTTGGATCAATAGATGGGGCGCACGATCGGAGGATTTCCGCGCGCGGGTGGGTGGCCGCCGGTTGAGGGCGACGGCGTAAGTTGCAGAGTCATGGCCGGATCGCCGAAGAAGATCCAGGTCCGGCGAACGTCGTTGTCCGTAACGCCCGTCTTCGCTTGAACGATCGCAGCAGCTATTGGCATCGACGGATTGGTCTTGATAAGTTGCAGCAGCGCCTGGTTCATGGAAGCCTGTGGCGCCTGATTCGTGAATCCGGAGGATGCCCAGACAGCGACAGCGCCGCCGTTTGGCGCCAGGAGCAGAGATTCGGCCAGACTGGTGGAATAGACGTCATGGAAGAAGCCGTTGAGGCAGTCCATCAAAAGGTAGACAGACAATCGATCGCTGTTCGTCAGATTAGCCGCCGAAGAGTTATCGAGGAAATCAGCGAACGACCATTGTTCGACAGAACCATGGCCCGAATAGTTGACGAGTAGCGGGCCGCTATTTAGCCCCGCGAAAACTTGTTGCGAGACGACGTTGGGGTCCAAACCATCGGCGAAAATCTCTGTCGCTTGTAGGGATGACGGCAGATCGGTGGCCGCGAACTTCGTGGCGGTCGTGAAATCCGCGCCTATGTTTTGATCGGCAACGAGCAGCGCCTGCTGGTTCGCGTAGCCGCCGCCTGCCAGGCCCTTCTCATAGTTCACTATCTTGGAGACGACCAGCGCGGCATCCGATGCCGTTCGAACAGGCAGGCGTCCCGTGGCAATTGTCTCGAACCCATTCTGTTTGAAATCGCTGAACCAATCGTCCGTCGCGGTCTTGAACGCAGCCGTCTCAATGATGCGCGTGGGCACGAAATCGAAATCGCCCAAGCCGAGATAGTTGCGCGGGTCCAGCGAAGCGTCGCCGACAAGCAGAAGATATTGCGGCTTGCGGTTCCAAACGGATTCTGCATTTTGCAGGAAAGCGCGAATGGCGAACGGGCTGCGTTCGCCGTAGTTGAAGGCGTCGAAGACTTCGTCGATCGTCACAACCTCGACAGATTGGCCGCGCGACTCGTGCATGCGAACCAGAGGGCCAAGTGCCGCCTCGAAATCAGAATGCGTAATAATGACCATCTGGCTGCCCGGGCCTCGAGCAGCGAGCGCCGCAGGCTTATGGAAAGCAAGCGCCGACGGGGCCGAAATCTGATCCGCTGAAAAAACGAGAAGCGTGCGCTCTTGTCCAGCGGCAGGCGGCAGACCGAGCGTTATGCCGTAGCTCGCACTCTCCTGGCGAACTGTGCCCGAAAGCTGCTCGATCGCGAGAGGACTGGTGATGTCCAATATTTTTATCTGCGCGTTGCTGAATCCGCTGACGTGCAGGGTGCTTCCGCCGGCCGCCGTCGCTTTGAGCCAATTCCCGTCGGCTTCATAGGTGTGTGGGTAGTGCAAGGCAATGGATTGCACAACGCTGACGTCGTTGTCGCCCTGCAGAGCCGTGAGTGTGACGGTGTTGGCGCCTTCCTGCAGCAGACTGCGATCCACGGAGAGTGTCTGCGTGACGTTCGCGATGTTCGCGAAATCCATTTCGCCGATGTTGGCTCCGTTGAAATAAACGGAAACGCTGTGCGCCTGCTGATCGGTTGCGCCTTGCAGCGTTATGTCCATCGTAATCGGCATACTTGAATTCGGATCTACGTGAGCAACGGTGAGTTGTTGATCCACCGGCTCGGAAGTCACGGCAGCGCCGAAGAAGTTATCGTTATTTTCCCCATTCAGAAGCGTCGCGAAATAGGTGGTCCGCTGTTGTAGCAAGACGGTAAACGGAAAACTCGATGGCGCAGAAGATCCGGAACTGGCCTCGGGAACGGCTGCAATGCGCAACCCGGGACGCGAGCCGCGAATCAACCAGTAGACGCGCGTTCCGGAAAATGGCGTGTCGATGCCGGTTCCGTAGAATTCGATACTGTCATTCGGTCCAAGCGGGCCCGACTGACGCCCGAGAATCAACATCGGCTGCTCGACGCCTTCGGCGTAAAGCTGCAGATAGCGAGCGTCGGCATTGCTTTCCAGTCCGGCGGCAACAAGCTGAGCCTTCGAGACTTGATACCAGCCTTCGCTCTGCACGGAAATCTTTACGGCGGCGGCGCCATCCAGAGAGATGGGGACTTGGCCGGCGGAAAGCGCGGAGATGACGGGTTGCGGCGTGGACAGAACTCGCCGGCCATTGACGATGGGCTGCGATGTGGCGCGGCTGAGTTGCGTCAAAAGAAGCGGCTGTGAAATGGCACCGGCGCTCGGCGTGATAGAAACATCGACGGAGACGGGCCCATGGGGCATGCGCGTGCCATTCAGATCCACATCTTCCAGTTCGTACGTCGACTGCGGCGTGCCGCTTGGATCAAACCACTGATATGTTTTTGCTGCGTGCTGTGGCAAACCACCGCGAATCAGCAGCGCCGAACCCGCGATGATCGAAGGATTCAACCGCTGGCGGCTTGTACCGTCCAAACGGAAAATATTAAAACCGAGATTGCGGATCTCTTCGCGCGTCTTCCATTCCAGAAGCACGCCTCCGCCTTGCCGCGGTACGGCGCGGAATGAAGCCAGCTGCACAGCCGTCGGCGCCGCAATCGTCGACGTGACGGACGCTGTGTTGTTGGTGAGATTCGGGTCACCCGTCGTCGCAGAAACGGTCGCAGTGTTGGTCGATAGCGTCGAAGAACTAAAGGTGTTGGCGCTGACGTTGATCGTTATCAGCACGAGCCCGCCGACACTTACTGTGCCTAGAGGGCAGTTGACCGTAGTGGTGGCAGAAGTGTAGGTGCAGCTGCCTTGCGTCGTGGAAACAGACAGGTAGGTAACCTGAGCGGGCAGAGGATCGTTGACGGCCACGCCCTGCGCCGCCGCCGGCCCGTTGTTTGTGATTTGCAAGGTGTACTGCAAATTCGTCCCTTGATCGACGGGGTCGGGGTTAGCCGTTTTCGTGATTGCGACGTCCGCTTGCGTGGGCGAAGCAACATACACTGTCGTCGCGGCGGAATTATTTCCGCAATTCGGATCGTTGCCGCCTGACGAGCATGGAGTATTGATGGTGGCGGTGTTCGTGATGGCCGTCCCAGGCGTGTCACCCAGGCTCGCTTTCACCGCGAGCGGAAAATTAACCGGCGCGCCGGTGTTCACCGCCAGCGAGCTGATCGTGCAAGTGATTGTGCCGCTTGTAGCTCCAACAGCCGGAAGCGTCCCGCAGTTCCATCCGCTTGGAACCGCGAATGAAACAAATGAGGTGCCCGCCGGAATCGCGTCCGTAAAAGTGGCCGTACCCGAAGCGGCCGGACCATTATTCGTCACGGTCTGGGTATACGTGATGTTGTTTCCATCCGTCACAGGATTGGGTGCCGCCGAACTGGTCACGCTCAGATCAGATTGCCCCGCTGTAGCCACAACGTCCGTCGCCGTCGCGCTGTTGTTGTTGGGATTCGGGTCGGTCGTAGTCGACGAAACGTTCGCCGTGTCCGTGATCACGGTTCCCGCAGCCGTTCCCGCGTTCACTGTCACAACAACGGTAATCGTGTCCGATGCGCCAGAAGCAAGCGTGGCATTCGAACAAGTGAGCGTGCCCGCCACAACCGAGCAACTCCACCCCGCCGCAGGCGATGGCGTCGCGGAAACAAACGTCGTGTTCGCGGGAATCGCTTCGCTCATCGCCACCGTGCTGGCTGCAGCCGCCCCGTTGTTCGTCACCACCACCGTATACGTAATATTGTTCCCCGCGATCACCGGGTTCGGTGTGTTGGTATTCGTGATGGAAAGATCCGCCGTGGTCGATAGCCCCACCGTCGTCTGCACCGTCGCGGAATTATTCAAAAGGTTGGGATCACTGTTTCCCGCGGTCACATTATCGACATCCGTGATGACAGTGCCTGCCGCAACGCCCGTGTTCACCGCAACTCCAACCGTGAACGTCGTCGAAGTCGCCTTGGCAACATCCGGATTGCTGCACGAAATCGTTCCCGTTCCGCCGACGCTCGGTGTCGTGCACGTCCAGCCCGACCCTCCCGGGAAACTCAAAGATTGAAAAGTCGTGTTGGCAGGAATCACTTCGCTAAACACCGCGTTCACCGCATCGTACGGCCCGCTATTCGAAACGGTTTGTGTGTAGGTGATGACGTTCCCCGGCCCAGGCCCGGCGAGCACCGGATTCGGCGTGCCAGAATTCGTCACCGCCAAATCAGCCCCCGCGCAATAAGATCCAGATTGCGTTCCCGGCGTCTGCGTGATCGACAACCCAGGCAACATCACGCCCGCCTGCCCCGGCGTCGCTCCGTACGCGTCGTTCGCCAGCGTCGTCACTCCAGGGTTTCCGCCGTTGGCGCTGCTAAGCGCGTTGAGCGCCGCGGATGACAAAATCACGCCGCCTCCGCCGCCCGCACCCGGTCCGTGCCGATTCGCAGGGAATGGCGTACCCGGAGCCTGCTCCGGCCAAGTGGTTCCGCCCGTACCGCCGTTGGCAATCGCCGTCAGGCCGCCGAGCCCGCCGCTCGTGGCGTAAACGAGGATCGTTCCGCCCGCGCCGCCGCCGCCACCGCCATCATTTTCTGTCGCAAGTGCCGTCTGCCCATTCGCCGTGACCGTTCCTGCGCCTGTCACCGCGCCTGCGTGAATAATGACGATCCCACCGCCCGCGCCGCCGCTGCTGTAGATGCCCGTGCAGTTCGCTCCGCAGTTGTTGTTGCCAGTATCCGTCGCCGGAGTCCAATACGAACCGTTGTTCGTCGTGCCAGCACCCGCGCCGCCGCCCATGGCCAGCGCGCTCGTCGAAACCGGGAACGCCGCTCCGCCAAATCCGCCGACAATTCCCGCGCTGTTCCAGCCGTACCCTCCGATGCCGCCAGCTCCGCCGTTTCCGCCGCCGCCCCCGCCGCTATTTTGATCGTTCGCGCTTGGATGCGCGTCTGTAGCTCCGCCGCCCGCGTTGCCGGGAGCCCCACGCGCATAGCTGCCGTTCGGCAAGCCTTCCACGCCCGTATCCGTCGCGGTCTGCGCGAGGCTGGCAATGGTTCCATTCACAACGTAACGCGGCGTTCCCGCGATGCCTTCGCCTTTCGAACCGTTCGTCGCATCCGTTGCGAGCGTAATGTAATCCGTGGCCGCGCCCGTGCCGCCGGTCAGGATTCTTCCCGCGCCACCGCGGAAGCCGAGCCCATCCACCGCTACCGTTCCGCCCAGCGTTAGTTGTGAAGCAACATCGATCGCCAGAACTCCACCCGTAGCTCCATTCCAAATCATCGCCGTCAGGCCAGAACTCAAAGTCGCCGATGCATACTGCGGCACTCGAATCACTTGATACGTCCTCTGCCCCTGCGTTCCCGCCACATAAGCAGCGCTGGTGTACGTGTTCAAAAGTCCGCTGTTGGCTCCCGTGCCGATGAAGGTCAGCGTTCCTCCGCCGACCACGACGGTGCTCGTTGCCGTCACAAATTCAAAATTTCCAGAGTTGTTGATCGCTGTCCAGCCGGATCCTGGATCGCCTGGAAAGCCGTCGCCATACGCGCCAGTATTCGTCGAAT
Organism: uncultured Acidobacteriota bacterium; assembly: GCA_963718785.1. GTDB lineage: Bacteria > Acidobacteriota > Terriglobia > Acidiferrales > UBA7541 > Acidiferrum. The sequence continues at coordinate 1,830,083 of CAVQZW010000003.1, forward strand.
TGATCCCCGCATCCTGGGTCTGAATGAACAGCAGCAAATCGCCCGGAGCGATCCCTATTTGCGCTCCGCCGCGCAGCCGCCGCTCCAAGAACCACGGAAGTCGACCCCGCGGCCAACGCTCCCGCATTCGCGGGTGGATAGTAGGCGTTAACAATTCCCGTCAGCGTGCCACCGGAGTTATCCTTTCCCGGCGTCGCACAAACCAGAGGCTGCACAACCGTCAAAGTCGTGGCGCTGTTGTTCGCAGCAACTGGATCAGTCGTCGACGTACTCACCGTACTCGTGTTCATCAAGGTCGTAGGCGTCGCGGGCGCCGTCACCGTAATCGCCACCGTAATCGTCGTTCCCCGGGTAATTGCGCCCAACGTGCACGTCACGCTGGCCGTCTGCGTACAGGAACCTTGCGTCGTGGATGCGGAAACGAATGTGGTTCCCGCCGGAATGGTATCCGTCAACGATCCGTCGGCGGAATTCGACAAGCCGAGGTCTTGAATCTGGATGGTGTACGTAAGATTCGAGGAGATGAACACGGGCGTCGGCGACGCCGTCATCGACAGCGAAAGATCGGCATCCCCCGTAATCTCCACAAGAACCGAGGTCGTCGTGGCATTGTTCGAGGAAACCGGATCCGTCGTCTGCGAAGTCACATCGGCGGAATTCACGATCGACGTTCCCGCCGCGGCCGCTCCATTCACCGTCACCACGTACGTAAAGTTCCCGGTCGTCGTGTTGCTGGCCATCGCCGCGCTTGCCGAACAAAGAACCGTTCCCGTGCCACCAACAGCAGGAGCAGTCCCGCAGGTCCATCCTGCCGGCGGCGTCATCGAAGCAAACGTCGTGTTTGGAGGAGTCTGTTGATAGAGCACAGCGGTCGTCGCCGCGTTCGGCCCGTTGTTCGTAACCGTCTCGGTGTAGGTAATCGTTGCGCCGGGCGCGATGGCCGTGGCCGAAGCCACTTGCGTCATCGAAAGATCAGCGCCTTGCACTTGCACAGAAGCCGTCGTCGTATTGTTCGCAAGATTCGGGTCGGTGCCCGTTTCGCTCACAGTGACCGAATTCGTGATCGTCGAACCAACCACCGCCTCTGGGCTGACCGACACCACCACGCTAAAGATCGCCGAGCTGGAGGCCGCCATGGTGCCCGTTGCCGAGCACACGATCGAACCCGTGCCGCCAACGGCAGGCGTCGTCCCGCACGTCCACCCAGCCGGCGGAGTTACGGACTGAAACAGCGTGCCCGCAGGCGTGCTCTGCGTCAGCGTCGCGCCTGCTGCCGCAACCGTCGTGCTGTTGTTTGTAACCGTCTCCGTATAAGTAATGTTTGCGCCGGTCGCGACGGGATTGGGCGCTGCCGTCTCGCTAACGGAGAGATCCGGAATTTGAACAGTGGTAGTTGTCGTGGCGCTGTTATTCGCGGTGTTAGGATCGGTGCCGGTTTCGCCGACCGTTACCGTGTCCGTGATGACCGTGCCCGAGGCAACCGCAGCGCCGACTTGGACAACTACTGTGAATGTCGACGGACGCCGACGCAGCAAATGTTCCCGGTTGCCGAGCAGGCAATCGATCCTGTGCCCCCCACTGCCGGTAGAGTTCCGCAGGCCCACCCCGCCGGGATCGTGATGGACTGATATGTCGTATTCGTAGGCGTGGTTTCGGAGAACGTCGCCCCCACGGCCGCGACAGTCGTGCTGTTGTTCTTCACCACCTGCGTGTAGGTGATGTTCGAGGCCACATCTGCGGGATCGGGTGCGTCCGCATTCGTCACCGATAGGTCCGGAATCTGAACGGTCACGTTGGCCGTGGCCGTGTTGTTTCCAGCGATGGGGTCAGTCAGTGTTTCGCTGACTGTCGCCGTATCGGTGATGGTAGAGCCGGAGGCGACCGCGGCATTTACGTTAACCACCAATGTGATGATCGCCGAAGCCCCGCCGCCGAGCGTGCCGGTTACAGAACAAACGACCGAGCCAGTGCCACCCACAGCAGGCTGTGTTCCGCAGGTCCAACCTGCCGGCGGAGTGACGGACTGAAAAGTCGTGTTGGCCGGCGTCGTCTCCGTGAGCGTCGCGCCGGCGGAAGCCGTCGTGCTGTTGTTCGTTACCGTCTGGGTGTAGGTGATGTTAGAGGCGACGTCGACCGGGTTTGGCGCACCAGAATTGGTTACGGAAAGGTCCGGAATCTGTACGGTCACATTCGCTGACGCCGTGGCAGTCGCAGTGTTCGCTCCCTTGGCGTTGACCGTATCCGCAATCACCGTGCCATTGGCTGTACCTGCAGTTCACCGTGACAACAACCGTAAACGTGGTCGTGTCACCGCCGGCGTAGTTGCCGCCGCTCGTATCTGTGCACGTGATGACGCCGGCTGCATTGGCGCACAGTCCACGTATTATTGCCAGCAGTTTTGCCGCGGAAACAAAGGTCGTATTGGCCGGAAGATTCTGCGTTACCGTCATTGGATGCGTAATGCCCGTCCCGTTGGATTCGTTAGAGACTTGCGTGTAGGTGATTGTCCCGCCGGGAAGCGACAGTCGTTGGTGCGGCAGTGTCGGTTATAGTGAGCGCTTGACCCGCTGCCGGCGCGGCACTCAGCAACGTCGCGAAGAGAATCGCCAAGCCGAAAAGTGCGCTGGCCGACGCGAGCCTTCTAAACCGTAGCGCCGCAGCTTGCCTGCACTGATAGATCAAGCTCCGGAATGCGTAGACGTACGCTTGGCCGACGAAAGCCACCGAGCGCATGCGCCCGTTCCGCTCGATAGCGATGACTTTTCCAAAGACCCGGTTGACGACGGCGTCGTATTCCTGCCCGGCATCAGCTCGCGTAATGATTTCGCCCGTAGCTCCATCGGAAAAAGAGACGCGATGCACGCGAAACCCATCCCCGCCCTGAGTCAGCGCCACATCCCCGATCCGCAATTCTTCCCGCTCCACTGGCGCAACTGTTACCGCGTCCTCATTCAGAATATTCGGCCGCATGCTGAGGCCATTCGCGCGAAAACGTACCTTCGCGCCGCGCTGCAAAAGCGCTTCGCAGGCTGCCGCGAACTGCTGCGGAGTTGCGCTTTACGATGGCCTTACGCTCCGCCACGGCAGATCTCCTCCACGGCGGATTCATCAGGCACAAATTTGAAAATCGAACAAGGAACTTCCCGCGCCACGCGATCCAGAAATTCCAGCGTGAACCGGATTCCCTCTCCCGAATGGTGCGTCACAAAACACCGCGTAAAAAGCTCGGCCGCCGCTTGTCCCGGCGCCAGCAAAGACTTCTCATTCCTGCTGCCGTGTTCGAGAAGATAAATTCCGCTCAACGGTGCGCACTCCGGCGACGCAATCCCCGCATCTCCATGCCACGGCGTGCCGTACATCCAGATCTTCCCGTCGCGCTCGCGCAAAATAATCCGGTCATCGCTCAGGATGCGCACGCCAGGCCGCTCGAGCCACAACCGCGCCGTCGTGCTCTTCCCTGCTCCCGAATGCCCCAGAAAAAGATGACCGCGCCCCTGCTCGTCCGAAATCCCCACCGCATGCACTTCCACGCCTTCGCCGCGCGAAAGCCGGTGAATCATCAGCAACTCATCCAGCGGATATTCCAGCGGATAAACCGGCCTCTGCGTATCAAAGTACCGGCGCGACAGCAGCACGCGCCCCGTGCAAAATTCCGCGTCAAACCACGCTTCCTTATAAGGCGTCATCCCCAACAGCGGCGAAAGAAAGCTGAACCGGTATCCGCTCGCTTCCGCGTAGAGCGACCACAAACCTCCGGAATGAAACAGCAGCGTGGAATTCGGCGCCGCAAGCGAATCCACCCATGCGATTTGCAGATTTACGTCGCACGCATCCTTCTCCACCGCAAACGCCCGAAGTTCCCGCTTCGAGAACCAGCCGCAGGTCGCCTTCTGCGTGCAACCCGAACGTAATTCCGCCAATCTCGTAGGAAAGCCGCGAGGCTCCAGGAAATTCCAGTTCCCGGAGCCCATTCATCGGTGCAAGCTCTCCATGAGAAGGCTTCGTATTTGTGGTTTGGCTTCTCATGACCCCAGCGTCCTGCAAGCAATCACGGAGCGGCACGACGTTGCCACCGGTCCCGTAGCGCCAGTGACTTTGCAATGCCCCAGCACAGCCTCTTCTGGCCGCAAACTGACGCGGATCACCTTGGGCGGTTCGTAGGCGCCCTTCGTGTCCGGCCCTTGTGGCTGTATGTCTTGCTCGTCTTTCATGGTCTTTCTTCGTTCATCTTTCTTCGATCACCCGTGCGTGGAAGCCCGGGAACTGCACCCGCCGCCGCAGCCTCCGGTCACGGGTTGCAAAATATTCAGAGCAGGCGTTGCAGGCCCGCCTTTCAACCAAATCGTTGTGTCCGGCGCGAACTTTTTCAATCGCTCCGCGGCTTCCATCAACTCCCCGCGGTGCTTGCCGCCTTCGCAGCATTCGCAATCGCCATGTTCCGGAACCTCATACCCAAACGCGTACGCCCGTAGGTGCGCTACCTGGCACAAAAACGAAACAGGAGACTCCTGGTCGCCGTTCTCCAGCTCCCCATTTGCCGGGCACATGCTGCAAAGCGATTGAATCTGGCACCGGTCGCAAATCGTCGGCCGTGTTCGCGGCTGGTTGCGAATCTCCCGCAACGGCCCTTCCCACCCTTCCAGAAAGCTGCCCTCGCGGATGTTGTAGCCCTGCTGGTGCGAGATCACGCAGATGCTCATCGTTCCGTAGGGATCCACGGCGCACCCGCCGATGCCACCGCCGCACGTATATTTCTCGCGCTGCACGGCCGTGGCTTCCATCGGCGCAGCCAGGTCCTGCTCCGCCATCTTGCGGTAATCCGCTTTGCGCTTCGGCTCTGCAAAATCCAGCTCCACTGCCTGCTCCGGCGAAAGCCTCACCGCCAGCGGGCTCTGCGAGCAGTCAATCCTCGGATTGATCAGCGAATCGAACTTGAACTCCACTCCGAAGTCTTCCTCGGCCATCCTCTTCATCTCGAAAATCTCGTGCCGGTTGATCGTCGTCGGCACCGTCTTGAGCTTCAGCGGCAGCCCGCGCTCCAGCAGCAGCCGGATTCCTCTCATGCAGCGGTCAAACGACCCGGGGATCTGCGTCAGCGCCTCGTACGTCTCCCGCGTCGCTCCATACAGCGTGATCTCAATCGCGAACGGCCGGTATTGCGCCAGGTAATCCGCGATCCGCTCGTTGATCATCGTGCCGTTCGTAAACAGCGTGATCAGGAAGCCGCGCTTCTTCGCCTCCGTGTAAATCTCCAGAAAATCCTTGCGCGCAAAAATCTCTCCGCCGGTATAAAGCAGCCACAGGCAGCCCGCTTCCACCAGTTCGTCCAGCAGGTGGCAATGCTCCTCGAAACTCAGTTCCTGCGCCCGCGCCGCGTGATCGCTCATCGGCAGGTTGTTGTAGCAATGCAGGCATTCCAGCGGGCACCGGCGTGTCACCTCAATCGACACTTCTAGCGGCGCGCGTTTCCCGTTGAAACGCTTGTGCACCAGACCCGTCAGTTCGCCGTATGCCGCCGTTTCCACTTTCGTTCCTCTGCTTCGCTAAACTCTAATAAAATCTAGTACTCTTAGTACTCACATCGAAATGCGCACAACCCACACTTCACGCGTCTTGCCTTTTGGAAAGGCATGCCGAGAAGGAGGGTGACCGCTATACCGTGCGAACCAAGCCGATTTCCTGGAGTTCCGCCAAATACGTTTGCACGTCTGCAAACGCCTGCTTCGCATCCACTTCGTAATTCGTGGCTACCCAATTCGCCAATTCCTCAACCGATTGCCCATTCTCTAGCAGGCGCCACAAGCTTCGACCGACCGGATTGAAGGTGTAGACGGAATCGAGATCCCCCACACCACGGCAGATGGGAACTACTATCGTTTCGCCCGCAACATCGCGCGAAACGATCGCCGTGTTCCGTGTGTGACGGACCGGTGTCGTATTTACCGACGGAGCTAAAGCCTCAGACCCTGGAAGCTCTGAGAGAGGGTTTGGCATGCTTCTAGTTTCCGAAATGAAACAGGGGATGTCACGTTTTGGGAGGTACAGTGTTCCGTACTAGTACCCTCGTGGTACGGAGTGCCTAACGTGTAAAACGAGGCACTAGCTCGTTCGTTTACTTCAACTTAGAAGCATTCAGCCAACTGCACACTGATGCATCTTTCCTGCAGGAATGGACTATCTTTGGAAAGTGGGCCTGAACGGCTGGGCAAAGCCCTTTGGTGCTCCCTGGCCCTCCAAACACCTGCTCACAAGGAGTGCACAAACTCCTCGCCTCGCGCTCGATCTATCGGAGGTTCGTCTTGATATCGGTGGGAAAAACTTGGTAGCGCTAACGGGATTCGAACCCGTGTTACCGCCGTGAGAGGGCGGTGTCCTAGACCCCTAGACGATAGCGCCAGTGAACTGCACGTTCATTGGAAACAGGCCGCGAAGAACAATCAGTCTGCCATTTTCGCATGGTCTACGAGCCTGAGCAAGCAATCCTCTTCATCTCTCAATCAATTCGCTTCCCGGTCTCTTTTGCGTCTCAGTTTTTTCGCGACGCCAGCACGCTCCTCTGCTAAACCATTGCCGGTAGTGAGCCCAAATCAAGCCAGAATTGCACAATTTCAGTGCAATCCCTAACCCAAGTTCGTCACGAGACGGGGTAAATTGCAGCTAAGTCTCTTAGAATCAGTTCAGGCTATGGCCGAGTCTGCACTACATTTCAGGATCTGAATCGGCTCCAATCGTTCCGGCAACTGCAGGCGGAGTTGGTTGAGTAGCCTTTCCTGATCTTCTTCCCGCTTGGTAATCCTGCGCAGCCAAATCTCTCGTCCTTCGACCGTCGGTAGCACGATGTCGACGCTGTACAGTTCGGAGAGTCGCTTCAAGGCTTGCGCCGGTGAATACTCCGAACCACTGCGCTTGAGTAAATGCTTGAGTGTTACTTGCAGCGCATAACCAAGAAAGGCCACCAATACGTGGGCCTTCACCCGCTTTTCCAATTGATGGAACAGCGGCCGGATGGCCAGCTCGCTCTTGAGCGTACGAAAGACAGCTTCCACTTCCGTCAGCTGCAGGTACTTCTTCCAGAGATCTGCAGCACCATTCACTGTCAGATTCGTGCGCAGCAGATAGGCTCCCTCTCGCGCTTCGATCCATTGCTGTTGCTCCGGCTTCTGCCGCCAGACCAAGCGTGGCCCTTCTTTGCTATCTTTCACCGCCATCTCATACAGATCCGCTACCTGCGGATGCGAAGCCTGAATGCGGCCCAAGCTCATAAACATTTTGTCGCGGGCCTTCAGCTTGCCTTCCACGATGCGTTTCTCAAGTCCCGCAAGTGCTTTTTCGATCTTCGCTACAAAGCGATTCCGGATGGCTTTCTCCTTCTCCTTCCGTCCCGCCGTGCGGCACAGGATGTAAGTCTCTCCGCCGCCGGGAATGGTGATCTGCTTGACCTCCACTTCCGGACGGATCTTCTCGAAATCATCCTTGAGCAGTTCCTGTTCGAACTGCTTCAGCTTGCTGCGTGCGGTGCCCACCAGATACTGTCCCCCACGCTTGCGGATGGCCACCAGGTTCTCCTCACTCACCACGCCGCGGTCGAAGATCCAGACCCGCCGTGCTTTTCCATGTTTACGCTCCACCGCGCGCAGGATTACTTCGACGGTGCAGACATCGGCGCGGTTCCCATCGAACAGTTCATAGCTGAACGGAAAACCGTCCTGGTTGACGATCAACGCCAAAACCAGTTGCTCACAGTCGGGACGGTGATCCCGCGAATAGCCCCGCCGCATCATGGGGTTCTCTTCCGCGGCTCCTTCCACATAGGTGCTGGTCAAGTCATAAAGCAGCACATCAAACTCGGCCTGGAATAACTCGCCGAAGCGTTGCTTCAGATGCTGTTCGATCTTGGTCTTCAGTGGCAGGAGACGATCCAGACAGCGATACAGCCGCGTGTCGTTGATCTTGCCTTTCGCGATATGCAACAGATCGTCTAACGCTGTGGACGGATACCAGTGGCGTTCGATGGCCAGTTCGCTGCCTGGAGCACACAACCGGTTGATCGCCAACACCGCTGCCACGCGGGACCACGGAACATCGGCGATCTCCTGGTCCAGATGTCGGGCAAAAAACTCCTGCAACCCCAACTGCTTCCACAACTCCAGCCCAGATAGCAATCACCAAACCGCGCGTGCGTTCGACGCGAACCTTCTTCACCAGCACCGGGCGACACTCGGGTCGTCGGGAAGCTCCGCATCGTTCGGAAACAACTTCAGCTGCGTACTCTCGCCCTGCTCGTTGAAGGCCTCGATGGTCTTCTGCCAGCGCGCCTGAGCTGAATCGTTCAGCTCCCCCAAATAGCAAATGGTCCGTTGTCGTGGACCATCGGGTGTGCGCACGGTCTCCACCAGCGACCAATACCCGTGCTCCTTACCGTCTTTGCTCCGATGGTGTTGGCGCAGAAACATCCTGCGGTGATGGTGTCAGGAGAAAAGCCGCAGTTCAAGTAGGTTGGTCTGCACTACATCGCGTTTTCAATCGACACAAATTGAAAACAAAGTACTTCCAAAAGAAAAAAGAGAACACAATGCCAAAATCTCAGTGTTGGTGACGAACTTCGGCTAACTACCTTTAGAATGAACACTTACATAAGTATATCAAAACAAATGACTTTAAGTTTCTTTAGAATGAACACTTATGCAAATTCCAGGGGGATGGCCGGTTACGGTTAACCACATTTCTTCCCCCTCATTCGCCTTCGCTCCTCGGCTCGCGCAGCTTCGGACCGGACGGGTACTGAATTAGTATTTGGCGGAAGTGTTTTGCGCAACGGTCTGGGCTAGTTGCTCTGCTTGCAATTGCGGCCTCAGCGAAAAGAAGTTGTGGCGGCATGGCGCACAGCGAACCGCCGGCAGCCTGAGCCACCTGCCCAACGCTGACGTGATCCCAGTAACTTTCTCGGGCGTGATTCGCTGCAGCTCCAAGTTGCCGCAGAGGCCGCACCGCGCATAAAAAAGATGTCGAAGCGGAATAGCCCTCGCATGGAAGCGTGTCTCGCAAGAGAGGCATCGCCATGGAACGACACCAGCAGCGCTAAACAAATATTCAGGGAAGGACCGCCGCCTCGAACGCCGGCAGGCCACGGCTTGACACTCTGGGCAGTTCATCGAAAGATTCTGGAGGGTCCTCTTTCCACGAGGATAGGAGAAGTACGCCGTTTCGGCAAGAGGAAGTCGCGTCAAAGTTAACGAACAACGTACAATAGGAAGCGCCATGGCTGACTACACCGATGAACACGCCCGCGCGGGTATTGAAGCAAAATTGCCAAAGCTGGATACCTGGCCCAATCAGTATCCGGGTTATGTCATCACGACTCGTTTTCCTGAATACACTTCGGTTTGCCCAAAAACCGGCATGCCGGACTACGGAACGATCACGATTCAATACATGCCGCGTAAAGAATGCATCGAGCTAAAGGCTTTGAAGATGTACCTGCTCGCCTATCGCGATCTGGGAATCTTCTATGAAAATGCGGTGAATAAGATTCTTCATGATATTGTCGAAGCTGTCCGTCCCGAATGGTGTGTGGTGCGCGGTGAATTTACGCCGCGCGGGGGTTTGACCACTTCGATTTTCGCTCGCTGGCCCGAGCGCACCCCCGGCAGCAAACCGGGGAGCAAAGCTCGCTCGCCGCGAGGCAAGTCCCGCTAGCGCGCCCGTAGACAGAGCGCGAGTTGCGGTAGATAATTTTACCGGCATCCAGATCACAGCCTGGAGCCATGATTGAGGAGGGGGAATGAGCATTTCTCCAAATGTGCCGAGTCCGGAAGAGTCGTATCGTTATGAGTCCACGGGAACCCCACGCTGGATCCCTGTGCTGTTTGTCGTTCTTTTTGTAGTCATAGCCGCACTGGGGTATGTGGGCTATTCCGGAATCACGCGGCTTGAGCAAAATCTTGCCAAAGAGCAGGACCAGAACAAAGTCCTGACCGCGCAACTCGAACAAGCCAATTCGCGTCTCGCCGATTTGAAAGGCCACATCGAAGTTACGGAACAAAAAGTCGGGATGACCGTCGCGGAGTTGGCGCAAGCGAAGAGCCGCGCAGAATCCATCCGCAAGGAGCAAGTGGACGCGGACCAAAGGATGGCGGCGCAGCTCTCTCAGGTTAAGAAAGAGAGCCAGGAGCAGATTGGCGCGGTGGCCACCGAAGTTGGCGGCGCAAAGAAAGACATCGAAGCCACGAAAAGTGATCTGGAAGTCACCAAGGGCAAGCTTGAGCGGGCCACGGGCGACATGGGCGTGATGAGCGGGCTGATTGCGCGCAATCACGACGACCTCGAAGACCTAAAGCGCCGAGGCGATCGCAACTACTACGAATTCACGATCACAAAATCGAAGAATGGCGAAAAGGTCGGACCCACTCAACTCACCCTCACTAAGACGGATCCGAAAAAATCCAAGTACACGCTAGTCGTTCTGGTCGATGACCGCACCATCGAAAAGAAGGACAAGACCGCCGGCGAGCCCGTGCAGTTCTACGTCAAAGGCGCGTCGCGGATGGCGCCGTACGAAATCGTGGTTTTCGACGTGGGCAAAAACCAGGCGACAGGCTACCTTTCCACGCCGAAGGAAGTTGGCGCGAGCACGGCTCCTGCAGCGACCCCAACCGCTGCGCCAGCTGCCGCTCCGACAAAACCTTCTTAAGCGGAGTGCTGGCTTTCGCACAGTAGAATTCACATGCCCTGTTCCGCGTTCTGGAAACTTCGCGCGGAGCAGGGCTTTTTTCTTTTTCCGCGCCGCTCTACGATTCCAAATCGGAACATGTTGCTTTCCTTTAGCTCCCGAGTGATCCCTTTTATTGCTTGGGTTTTCTTGCTTGTGCCGCCTGCGTTTCCGCAGGAGCCCGCTGCGCCACGTCCCGACATCCGAGTTAGGGTAGACCGGGTCAACGTGGGGGTGATCGTCACCGACTCTCGAGGACAATTTATCGGCGGCCTGCGCCGTGAAGATTTTCACCTCATCGATGACGGCGCCGAGCAACCCATCACCGATTTCCTGAACGTCGACGAGCCTGCTCAGGTTGTGCTGCTCATCGAAGCAGGTCCTGCGGTTTACCTACTACAGGGCGGCCACCTTCAAGCGGTACACGCCTTGCTGGATGGGCTTTCTGCCAGCGACCTCGTGGCGATCGTGCGTTACGACGCCGCGGCCGAGCCAATCCTCAATTTCACGCCGGACAAACGCGCTGCTACCGGGACGCTGGATCAATTGCGATTTAATCTGGGCTTCGGCCAGTTGAATCTCGCAGCGAGCCTGGACACCGTGCTCGATTGGCTCGCACACGCTCCGGGCAAGAAATCCGTAGTCCTGCTTTCGACGGGAGTCGATACTTCTCCGCCCGGTGCGGTGGAGAAGCTACTGACCCGCTTGAAGTCCTCCGATGTGCGCATCCTGGCGGTCTCCCTAGGTGGCGAACTGCGGGGCCCCCATGTCCCCGAGAAAAAGCATTCCAAGCAAACGCCGGCAAATCCAGAAAAAATACAAGCTGCCGCTGAAGAATTTGCGCGGGCCGACCAAGCACTAAAGGACATTGCGCAAGCCAATGGCGGCCGCGCGTACTTCCCCCAGAGTTCGAAGGATTTCGCCGGCGTCTTCACGGAAATCGCGCAGCTCGTACGGCACGAATATAGCTTGGGTTTCGATCCGCCAGCCCGAGACGGAAAGCTACACTCGATTGAAGTGCGACTCACCAATGTCCCTGCAGAAAATTCGGAAAAGATCGCTGCCGGCGCGCCGCGGAGTCAAGCCTACCGCGTGGATCATCGCCAAGCGTACGTCGCTCCGCCGGCGGAGCAGCCGCAATAGCCATATTCCTGTTTGCTTTTTTTGTACGCGGGGAAAATTCTGCGGAAAGCTAGTCTAGAAGCCGCACTAGTCGAACTGCTTTAGGGTCTTCGCCATCTCTGCCAGCTTCTCATTCATCAAAGCAAAAACTGTTCCCGCTTCGAACGTCCCATCGCCGTTGCGTGCGCCGGTCGCAGACTTCGTTAAAATCTCAATCCCCTGCTCTACGCGGCCGACCGGCCAGATATGAAACTTACCCGCCGCGACGGCATCCATCACGTCTTCGCGCAGCATCAGGTCTTCGACGTTGGACTCGGGCATGACTATTCCTTGCGTCCCCGTCAGGCCCTTAATCCGGCAGACGTCAAAAAAACCTTCGATCTTTTCGTTGATCCCGCCGATCGCTTGAATGTCGCCCTGCTGATTCATCGAACCGGTCACGGCGATATCCTGCCGCAAAGGAATTCCGGAAAGAGCCGAGGTCAGGGCATAGATTTCCGTCGAGCTCGCGCTGTCCCCATCCACTCCCGAATAGGATTGTTCGAAACAAATGCTCGCCGAGAGTGACAGGGGTTTGTCCTGAGCAAAGAGGCTCCGCAAATATCCCGAGATGATGTGAACCCCTTTGTCGTGGAACCGTCCGCTCAAATTGGCTTCGCGCTCGATATTGATGACTCCTAGCTTGCCGAGCGCCGCGGACGCGGTAATGCGCACGGGTTTCCCGAACGAATACCCGCCAATCTCCAGGACGCTCAGTCCATTCACCTGTCCTACACGCTCGCCCGTCACATCGACGAGCAGCGTTCCCTCTTCAATCATTTCGCGTATGCGTGTTTCGATCAGGTTGTGCCGCTCCATCTTCGAGGCGAGCGCGTCTCTTACGTGCGCCGCGCGCACCACCCTCTCGCCAGAGGCGGCTGCCGCGTAGTGAGCCTCGCGCGCCAAATCAGCGATGTCCACGAACCGCGCCGTCACTTTGTTCCGCCGTCCCGCTTTACGAACGCCATATTCGAGCATGGCTGCAAAGGCGCCCGCGGTCGAATGGATAAAGCCCTTCTTTTTCCGACAGGGTGCGCAGCCGTCCCGCATACTCCGCGATGACGCCGTCGCTCATCGGCATCTCTTCGTCGAACTCCACACGCACCTTGAAGATTTTCTGGAAGTCCTCTTCGTACTCGTAGAGCATTTCGTAGAGCTGGCGGTCGCCGATCAAAATCACCTTTACATTGATCTCCACCGCTTCGGGCTTCAGAGCGCTTCCACCAAACGGATAAAACATCTCAAGCGGCTGGATTTCCAGCCGGTTGTGATTCAGAGTTCGCTTCAGCGCCCGCCAAACTCCGACTTCCGAGATGGCTTCCATCGAATACATGATTAGGAATCCGCCGTCAGCCCGCAGCAAAGAGCCGCCGCGCAAATCCATAAAATCACTTGTCCATCCGCCCCTCGTGTCGTAAGCGCGCTGAATTGTTCCAAACAAATTCGCGTACGTTGGCGTCGTCTCGAAAATTACAGGCGAGCCCTCGTCTTCGCTGTGCGCCAGAATCACGTTCACACCGTAGACGCGGAACGGGTCACGCTCCGGTCCGCCAGGACCCGGCATTTTGGGCAAGCCGTCCGGCGATTCAGCCTCCGACTCACCTTCTCCCTCGCGTTCTTTAAATGGATCGAGATTGTCCAGCAGGTGATGCCGAACTTCTTCGAGGTATTCTGAAACATTCGCTCCGGGATATTTTTCCTTCAGCTCTTCGATGACTCCGTCGACCAACACTGACGCCGCTTCCTGCTCCAAGTAGCTCAGTTCGCTCGCCAACTCCCGCGACAGCGTCAACGTCTTCCGGTAAACAACCGTAAATTCCTGCCGGAATTGTTCGTACTTCCTCTCAATATCCTCCGCAACGGGCGACTCGAGCTTTCCCTCGTGCACCATTTTCGAAATATCCTCGATGGGCACCATCTGCCCTTCGAGAACGGGAAAAATCTCCGGCAGCGCCACGGCGCCCACTTGCATGTGTCCTAGTGCAAACTGTTCGCGCGCGATGCGCCGCGTGAAATCGTCCATCAACTCTTTTTCGCGTACCGTAAATCGTTCAACGATGCGGCCTTTTTGCCGCTGGAAGGGCTCGCCTTCAAAGACTTGAGGAATCCGCCGTCGGAGAAAGTCGATTCCGGCTTGCATGTCTTTCTTGAAGGCATTCGCCTGGCCGCGAGGCAGCGAGAGCAGTCTCGGTCGGTCGGTAATTTTGAAATTGTTAACGTAGCAACGGTCGAGCGAGGGTTTCGTCAGCGGGTGCAAGTCCTCAATCATCTTGGCGATGGTCCCGCCTCGGCTCGTTCCTGCCAGCCCGCACACAAATACGTTGTATCCTGGAGCCGACAACTCGACGCCCATCTTGAGCGCACGTAGAGCGCGCTCCTGGCCGATGAAGCCTTCGCGCAATTCCGCCTGCGCCGTCGTTTCAAACGGAATGCGCGGAAGCTCGCATCGCCAACGAAGTTTCGTCGGCGCCAACTCCACAGCCGTCGCGGCGGGTTTTAGTGTCTTGGAACTCATCCGAGCCGGGTACTTTAGCACACGCGTACCGCGCCGACTGTATTTTCGCCGTTAGCGTTTCTCAGCGTGAAAGCCTATCGCCGGCAATGGCCAATTTATTCGCGGTCGCATAAGATAAGTCCAACTGCTAACCGGATACGCGCCTTAGCCGCGGAGCAACCAAATGGCAAAGCCAAAAGCCACTCCAGTGGGAAATCCCCAAAAACAACTCGATCTTTTCCTAGCCAGATACCATCCCCCATATCGCCAAACTTGCCCGCCAGCGCCCTGACCAAACTGCGCAAGCGCCTCGCCGGCTCCATCGAGATGGTCTACGACAACTACTACGCGCTAGTTATCGGTTTCGTTCCGAACGAGCGTCCTTCCAATGCCATTTTCTCAGTCGCCCTTTATCCCGATCACGTCAGTCTTTGCTTTCTTCAAGGCGCGGGCATTCCCGACCCGAACCGTCGCTTGCTGGGCAGCGGCAATGTCGCTCGTCACGTCAGGCTCGAAAGCACCGCCACTCTCGACGATCCAGAAATTGTTTCGCTCATGAACGCCGCGCTTCACCGAGCGAAAGTTCCTCTCGACCCGAAACGGCCCCGCCGCCTGATCATTAAATCGATCTCGGCCAAACAACGTCCGCGCCGTCCCACGAAGGATCTCGATTAACTTTGACGTTGCTACTGCCACCCCTTGCAAATCAGCATGCCTGTTCTCAGACGCCCTTCGCCGCCAACCCATCCCTATGCTCCATATACACGCGGAACACGCCCATCGCCGCGGCTACAATCGTCGGCCCAACGACCAGGCCGAGCAATCCAAACGCCTCCAAACCGCCCAGCACACCAATAAAAAGCAGCAATTCATTGAGCCGCGTACGATTTCTGAGCAGAAGCGGGCGCACAATATTGTCCGCAACGGTCGACACTCCTCCGCAAATCAGCACCACCAGCAAAGCCTTCCCCCAATGACCGTTGAACCCAAGCCAGAGCGCGGCAGGGCCCCAGAGCAACGCAGAACCCACTACGGGCACCAACGAAAAAAAAGCGATGAGCACGCCCCAGAAGAGCGGCGCCGAGATTCCCACCAGCAAGAAGGACAGGCCCCCCAAAACTCCCTGTATCCCCGCAACGAGCAACCCCACAGCAACGCTGGCAAAAATCAACTCTTTCGACTCCTCCAACATGTCTGCCTGGATCTCTTTATCGAACGGCAAAAGGTGACGCGCGCCATGCACAATCGCTTCACCATCGCGGAACATAAAGAACAACGCAAAAATCAAAATGAATAAATCCACAAAGAAAGTGACCAGGTTCTTGACCAGCCCCGCGAACACGGCGCCAAGATAAGCTGCAATCTTTTCGGCCGCCTGCTGCAGGGGATCCGAGAGATCCATCGCTTGCATGGATTGCGGAAGTCTCAGGCGCACCCATTCCTCGGCTCTCAGGACCAGTCCTTCGCTGGGGCCCTGCCCGTGAACCGCCAGTGCGCTTTGCAGATGGGCTGTCGCCTCCAGCGCCTGGCGAGCCGTAAAGAGCAGCACTACAAGCGCAGGCACAATCAACAGCAACGTCACACCGAGAGTGCTTATCATCGCCGCGGCCGTGGGCTTCATTCTCTTCAAGACTTTTTCGTGTAATGGGTAAAAGAAGATCGCCAGCACCGCCGACCATGCCAGCGGCACCAGAAACGGCCCCACAATCAGAAATACGAAGTAGCCTAAAAGCAGTATCGCGCCGTAAGAAAGTACGGTGGTTAACTGGCTACTTGTTGTAGTGTTCGTAGGAGTGACGGGTTTCATGCGCGGTATATAATCTCTCAGACTCTTTCGAACCAGGTCTCTTTCGGATAGTTGAGCAAACCAATTATGGCGTCGAACACCACCCCGCTATCTTCCTATCAAATTCGACTCCTTGCTGTACTTGCTTTGATCAACTTTGTCAACTTCGCCGACCGCACCGTCGTCGTGCCTCTGCTCCCGCTGCTTCGCCAGCAAATGAATTTGACCGACAGCCAGCTTGGCTCTCTGCAATCCGGGCTCCTCGTCATTCTCGCCCTTGCCAGCTGGCCGTGTGGCTTCTTTGCGGACCGCCTTAGCCGCACAAAGATCATTGTCGCCGGCATCGTGGTCTGGAGCTTGGCCACTGTCGCCGGCGGTTTTGCCACTTCGTTCGTGCTATTGCTCGTCGCCCGCTCTCTGATTGGTGTCGGCGAAGCTGCTTACGCTCCCGCTGCGCAGTCCATGATTTCCGATTCTTTCCCCTACGAACGCCGCGCCAATGCACAAGCCATTTTTGCTTCAGGCATGTTGCTTGGCGGCGCCGCCGGCCAGGCCTTCGGCGGCCTCTTTGGCGAAGTCTACGGTTGGAAATTCACCTTCATCGTTGTCGGGTTGATTTGCATGATTCCGGGGATTCTCGTCGTCAGGCTCCCAGAGCCCCCTCGTCGCCCCCGCTCCGAAGTCGTCCCCATATCGAGCTTGCTCAGCGTGCCCGCGTACGTCGCCATGCTTGTCGCCGGCACCTGCATCACCTTCTCCAGCGTTTCCCTCCTCACCTGGGGCATCGACTTCGCCCGCGACTACAAGGAATTCAGCCTCCGCGAAGCCGCTATCTCTCTTGCGGCCATCGCCCTGGTCTCTTTGCTCCTTGGCGTTCTCACCGGCGGGTTTCTCGCCGACCGCCTCAACCGCAAGTATCCCTACGGCCGGATCTTGATTATCGCCGCTGCTTTTCTATTCGCCGCTCCCTTTGTCCTTCTTGCCATTCAGACCGACGAGAAGTGGGTTTTCCTCACCGCCTTGTTCATCGGCGGATTCTTTATGTCCTGGTATCACGGGCCTGTCACCGCCGTGCTGCATGATTTGACGCCGCAGCGCGCTCACGCCACCTCCATCGGCGTCTACATGTTCGTCACGCAATTATTGGGAGCTCTGGGGCCGCAACTCGTAGGAAAAATCTCTGATGCCAGCGACCTGCAACTCGGCCTTCAGGTGGCCGTAGCCGTGATGGTGTTCGGATCGCTGCTGATGTTTCTCGTGATTTATTTCGTTCGCCGGGATGGCCTGCATCATCCTCGGCTTGCCGCATTCCGCGTTGAGCCGGGCGATTAGCCGCCGTCGCGTGCACGACGCGGGTGGTGATTGTCGGCAATCCATGCCGAAACAGAAAGCTATTTAATTCCGATGAACTCGATCAGCCGGAGGACGTCTGCTTCCGGCACGTCATATAAAGGGCGCTCATCTTCTTCTTCGAGGCGTTCCCTCAAATACTCCGCGGAAACAAAGCTCGCTTCCCGATCCGTCAGGTCCCGCCCGGTCTTTTCTCGAAATTTCACGAAGGCTGTGTGCGCCAGTCCCACAACGTAGGCACCGCCCTCGACAAAAAACTTCGTGTCGATGGTATCGCTGTGGCGCGTCGCTACGCCATTCCACATATGCGAAAACCTGCACGGATACACCTTACCGCTCAACTTCGATGTCACCTCAAACGCCCCCACAAACTGGCTCATCGCCCCAGCATTTGCCAATACCGGCCGTGTCGTCACAGTTCCCCTCTTCCTCTGTACGTCTTTACTTCCTCGCTTCTTCTTTGGTCAGCGGCTTACGGCCGCCGCCGTCTCCGCATGCGAATAGCTTTGTATGGCCGCAGCGACGCCCGCCCCTGCCGGCGCGCGGTAGCCCTGATCCTGTAGCACTTTCTCCAGTGCCGAAAGAAAGAGCAACACGAACGGCTTCTGGCTGCAGTATCCCATCAATCCCACGCGCCAGATTTTCCCCTTCACCGGCCCAAACCCGCCGGCAATCTCAATGTCGAATTCCTCGAGCAGCTGATTCCGTACCTTCACATCATCGATCCCGTTGGGGATCATCACCGCGGTCACTGTCGGCAAGCGGTCCGCAGGATTCGTCACGAGCAAACCCATGCCCATCGCCTCGATTCCGGCAATCAAGGCCAACTGATTCATGCGATGCCGCTCCCACCGCGCTTCCAGCCCTTCCTCCACCACAATACGCATCGCCTCCCGCAAGGCATATATCAGCGATATGGGCGGCGTGTGATGATAGAGCCGTTCCTTGCCCCAATAATTCATTGCTGTGGTCAAATCGAAATACCAGCTCTGCACCTTGGTCGTGCGCTTCCGGAAAACTTCCTCCGCTGCGGGACTGACTGTAATGGGGGACATCCCGGGCGGCGCGCTGATCGCTTTCTGCGATCCGCTGAAACAAATATCAATCCTCTCGCGGTCCACGTGCAACGGCACGGCCGCCAGGGACGCGACGGTATCCACAACCAAAAGTGCTCCGAATTCGTCGGCAACCTTCCGATAGGCGTCCAGCTTCGTCAATACGCCTGACGAAGTCTCTCCCTGCGCCAACCCGATCATCTTGATCTTTTTGCCTTTACCCGCCCGGCGCACATCTTCCGCATCCACCGGCTTTCCGTATGGTGCCTCGACCTTGATTACTTTCGAAGTGGCCCGAGAGGCAATCTCGAACATGCGCTCGGAGAAAACTCCATTCACCGCCACAATAGCTTCATCGCCTTGTTCCAGAGCATTCAGCACCGAAGCTTCAATCCCGCCCGATCCCGACGCCGAAAGTGGCATCGTCAAACGGTTCTCGGTCTGAAAGATCTGCCGCAGCAAGACTTGCGTCTCGTCCATGCACGTTTTAAACCACGGGTCGAGGTGCCCTACCAGCGGCGTCGCCAGTGCACGGTACACGCGCGGGTCCACCGACGAGGGGCCCGGCGTGAGCATCAATCTGTAAGGTGGATTGAGTTCGCCAATAGGTTGCGTCATTGTGTTTGTCCTTCTATTTCTGGCGCTAGATTCTGGAGCAATAATGCCGGAGCCTACCCCGCTTTGCTTCAACTGGGGACCTTCGGAAGAGCGTCAGGAACGTCAATTTTCACCCAATGCCCCGGCCATCGCAACCGACAAATTGGCTGCAACAACCGCCGGAATCCAGCTCCATCACGCCGGCTGCTTCATTTGCAATAAGCCGCCCGCTAGAAAAAAGACTCCCACGGCGGCGGATAGGTAAACGCCAATGAACGGTCCCAGGAAGTGCAGCAGCAATCCCACGTTAAAAATCATTGTTGCCGCGCAAAACAAAACAATCCAACCTCCGCGCGCCATTCCGATTGCGAGTATCGCGATGAACGCAAGCGCCACCATCTCACCCGAAAAAGCCAGCCAACAGCCCTTCAGAATGCCGTCCATTGGCGCTTTGATCCCGCTCGCTGTAATCATGCCCTGTAGTTGCGCCAATTTGGCGCCATGCCCAAGGCCCGTCAAAAACAACAACAGGCTCCCTACTCCCGTCAACCATCGCCCTATTTTCATCCGTTCCTCTTCCCCATAAAATCTTCAGCTTGGGCTCCGCTGCGCGCCGGATTGTACAATGCCTCATCCCGTATTGGTATTCGTCGTCCCCCGACTCCACTCCCAACCCACCGTTCCACTTTGGCACCGTTACTCTCTTGGTTTGCCCTTCCGCTCTGCACCGCTATCTCTCTGGTAATATCCTCGTTAGAAACGCATAATCGGCTAAGAAGGAACCGTTGTGCGGCGGTACGGCAGTTCAATAGTTTTCTTGTTTTTTAGAGGTTCGCCTCATCATGTCCGGCAAGAAAATCATGATCGTCGAGGACGAGGTCGTGCAGCTCACCGCTCTTGCCCGACGACTCAAAGCTGCCGGATTCGATGTCGTGGCCGCACGCGATGGGATGACCGCCATCAGCACTGCCCGTAAAGAACAGCCCGACCTGATCCTTCTGGATCTCGGTCTTCCGGCCGGCGACGGCTTCGTCGTCTTACAGCGCCTCCAGATGCTCATCAACACCGGCGCGATCCCGGTCATCGTTGTCAGTTCTCGCACGCCCATTGGTAATCGCGATGCCGCTCTCAAAGCAGGCGCGATTGCCTACATTCACAAACCTGTCGATATGCCCGTCCTTCTCAAAACAATCAACGAAGCCCTGGGCATCGCCTCGCCCGAACCGCCACCACCTCCCCCAACCGAGACTCCCCAAACGGAGCAGTAACGCGCCCTTCGGCCTACTTCTCACCAGTCCCCGTATGTTCCCGCACACAAAGACCTGTGATTTCCGACACATACCCGCGCCGCCCTGAAGACTATTTTTGAAATCGAATAGGGAAACCCGCAAGGGCGGGCCAATATGTATAGCGTCTTAAAGCAACTCGAAAATGGCGAATTCGTTCACGTGGCATCCCGCGACGAACTCGAAAAAGCGGTTAAGCTCGCTCATGCGCTGAACGCGGAGTGGCCGGGTGAGTATGAAGTTCGAGACTCTCACGCCGCCTTAGTCAGGTTGCTGTGGTCGTCCGCGCGAGAATCCAATCACCAAATTCGGGCATGACCTGTTCGAATGATCTCGCGGATCAAACTAACAATTTCAAACATGCTGCTTTGCCTGGCTGGCCACGCGCTTTCGCTTTAGCGCTTCGTCCACCTTGTTCACCAGGCTGTCTCGCGAGAAGGGCTTCTGCAGAAAGTAACTTCCCTCCAGGAATTCGTCATCGGCCTTGTTGAATTCCAGATACCCGGACATATAAATTACCTTCAGATTTTTCCGGCTTTCTTTTAATAATTTGGCCAGTTCCGGCCCTCTCATATTGGGCATCACGATGTCTGTCACCAGCACGCGAATCGGACCAGAACGCTTTGCAACTTCGAGCGCTTCCTTCCCGTCGCTGGCCGTCAGCACTTTGTACCCGGCATGCTTCATGAATTCCGCCGCCAACTCCAGAACCGCTTCTTCGTCCTCGACGATCAACACCGCCTCCGAATGATTCGCGGCACCCTTCGGCGCACTCTCCTGCGACGGCCGTTCCGCCACCTCCTCCACCACCGGCAGGTAGACTTCGAATCGCGCTCCCTTCCCGGGTGCCGACTCCACCCAGATGCATCCTCCGCTTTGCTTCACGACTCCGTATACCGTCGCCAATCCCAGACCGGTTCCTTTGCCCAACTCCTTCGTTGTAAAAAAAGGCTCGAAGATTCGTTCCTTTGTCGCCGCATCCATTCCATGCCCGGTGTCTTCGACGGTAAGCCGAATGTAGTCCCCCGGCGTCAACGCGGGGCGAGTTTTTGCAAACGCTTCATCCACGCAGACGTTCCGCGTTTCCACCACCAATTTGCCGCCCATCGGCATGGCGTCGCAGGCATTCACCGTCAGATTCATGATCACTTGTTCGATTTGGCCAGGATCCGCTTTCACTCGCCCCAGCGACTCCCCAGCCTTAAACGTAAACGAAATATCCTCCCGCACCAGCCTCTTCAATAAGCTGCACATCTCCGCGACCAACACATTCAAATCCAAAACTTTTGGTTCCAGCACCTGCATCCGGCTGAACGCAAGTAACTGCCGGGTCAAAGACGCCGCGCGGTCGGCTGCCTTCTCAATCTGGTTGGCATTTCTTTGCAGCGGATCGTTCGCTTGCAGCTTGTCCAACATCAAATCCCCGTGCCCCTTGATAATCGTAAGCAGATTGTTGAAGTCGTGCGCCACTCCCCCTGCCAGCCTCCCCACCGCCTCCATCTTTTGCGCTTGGCGCAATTGCTCGGCCAGTTGCAGCTTCTGTGACTCGTCGCTCCTTAGCGTCTTACGCATCCGGTCAAATGCTCTCGTAACATGCGCAACTTCATCCGAGCCTTCCGCCTCCACGGGATAGGCGGAATCACCTTTCTCCAGCGCCTGAACTCCTTCTACCAGACGCGACAGGGGCCGCGTGAATCTATGCGAAATGATGAATACGAGTACTCCTCCAACCAGCACTGCCAGGATCCCTAATCCTCCAAGGAGTTGGTTCTGTTTCTCCAGGTAGGCCAAAGCATCGTTGTACGATTTCAAAACGATAATGCTTACCGGCTTCCCTTCATTCGACAGCTCCACGGAATTGGCGAAGAAACGCTCGCCATCCAGCGTCACTTGCTCTTTCCAGATACCCGACCGTAACTGCGCTGTGAATTCCTGCTGCTTATAAAGGGACAGAGTGCTGGCCACTATGTCGTTGCCATAGCGAAACGCCACATGACTCGGAGAAACCCGCCGTAGCTCTGTTGCCTCTGGATCGATTCCCCGGCCCACAATCACCGTGCCCAGGAGATTGTTTTTCCCCGGCGTTCCGCTATAGAAAGGTTTTAATACAACTTGATAGAGGCGCGTGCCGCTGTACCACCAGCCAGTGCTATTGCGCTGTTTGAGAGCATGACTAAAGACCTCTTGCGCCGTGGCCAGCGGAAATTCGTCCATGGTCGTATGGATGGCGGCAATCTTCCCGCTCGCATCCGCCAGCACTAACAGATCGCATTCCTCCGATTGCCAGGGGTCCTTCCCCGCGTCCTCAATCGCGCTTGGATCGCCATTTCTCAGCGTAACCAGCGACGCCAATAAATCCGCCTTACGCATCAGGGCGAGCAGATGCCCATGCTCGAGCACTTGAAAAGTCACCAGGGCATTCTGCGATTCTTCCTGGATTTCCCGCTGGACTCGGCCTTCCGCAGTCCGCCGCACGATGAACAGCGTGGCCCAAGTCAGGCCAGCAATCACCGCCGCAAGCGACACTATGAATTTGGTGCGGAGTCTCAAGTTCTCTCGCCTTGATCAATCATCTAAGCTCGGAACACACTCGTACTACCCTATCGACATTGCCCACATTGTAGTGTTCCAGATTGAAACAAGAGAACTGCCCCTTAGGCCGGGTGTTCTAAGACTGCGAACCGAGCAGTTAGCCCCCGCGGAGATTTGCGCGGCTCGCCCTCTTCGACTTCGGCCCCCTCTTCCGCCTCTTGTGAACAACTAGACCGCCGTGCGCATGGCTGCCAACCGAACCGCTCGGAACTTCCTCTCCCTGCATGACGTATATCTTTGTGTCTTGCACACCATCCGAAAGGGAGTCTCATGAAGAAAGTCTTCAATGCAAAAATGCTGCTTCTGTTCGCGGTGTTCGCTCTGTGCTGTATCAGGGCCGGCGCTCAGGCGGTCCCTGCGCTCGAGAACATTAATTCCCAGGCCGAACTTGACAAGGCCATCACCACGCTGGATGCAGCGCTCTTCGACGCCTACAACCGCTGCGATTTGGAAAAGTTCAGCTCGTTCTTTGTCGATGATGTCGAGTTTTACCACGATCAGGGTGGCGTCACCCTCGGCAAGGCCGCATTGACCGACAGCATCAAGAAGAATATCTGTGGCAAAACGACTCGCGAACTCGTTCCCGGCACGCTACAGGTGCATTACATGAAGGGCTATGGCGCGGTCGAGATGGGTGTCCATCGTTTCCACCACCCGGGACACGAGGAAACCGAGGGCGTCGGTGAAGGCAAGTTCATTTACAAAGACGGCGCGTGGAAAATCACCAGAGCCATCAGCTACGACCATCACGCCGCCGCGAAGTAAGCTCGTGTCTTCGGTCTAGCTCGACTTTCGATTCTAGGCGGTCGGTATCTGGGACTACGGTGGCGTCCGGTCCCTGAGGACGTGCACCATTCCCGCGACGGCAGAAAAGGCTGTAGCGGTCACACTTTTCGCCGAGGCGTTGAGCAACGCCTGGGTGGATAAAATTTCGGAAGTCTTTCGCAAGCCTTGTTTATTTCTCGGTATTTGGGTTGATGATTTGGAGCTTTCCTGCGACCTCAATATATTCATACAGGTTCCAACGGTCTAGTCACTTGGGTCTGGTTTGGCAGTTAGCTCTCCGGTTGCCCTTAGAGCAGCGATGGCACTAGCAATCTCAGCCGTTGGACGTGAAACTCGGGAAACTCGGGGACATGTCTAACGAAGTCGGCCGTGTCAAGAGCGTTTCGCGGTGATTTTCGGCTGACGCAGCGACACCCGTGCATCCCGCGCAGCAGGGTGTCTGCGGCGCGCTTTTCACCTGATGGCGTTTTTGTCTTTTCTGCTCTCACCGGATAGCTCGGGCCCGTGTTCGTTCCTCGTTGTGGTGCGACCCACCAAACATGTCTGCGGTCATTCAAGACCATGATGACGTCTGCGAACTCCCCTACCGCAGGGAGGCGGGTAGCCTATTCAGACGGACGGTCAGTTCGACCACTGTCCCGCGGCAGGCATCCCCGCACCGGTGGCACCGCTACTCTGCTGCCGCGAGCAACCGCGGCGACAGAATTCCGTGTAATCGATTTCGTCGCGCAGCATGATCCACAACCGAATACCCAGCTTGCGCGCCGCGGCCATGCGCGCTTTCCCCATTCCTTTTTGCGCCAGCTTCCGGCGGTAGAAACGCCGCAGTTCCGGATCGCGCCGTACCGCGTGAATGGCCGCTTCGCCCCACAGAAAGCGCAGTAGCGAATTGCCCTGTTTGCTGAGTCTGCCCATCCGTTGACGGCCTCCGCTGGACCGTTCGCTGGGAATCATTCCTACATAACTCGCTACCGCCTTGCCATCCGCGAAGCGCCGCGGATCTCCGAGAAATACCTCGGTGGCTAGTGCGGTGATCGGTCCGACGCCGGGATGGGTCATCAACCGCTGCGCCTGCACCCGTTGTTGCGCCTGCTCTTCGACTTCACGGTCGAGAGCCTGGATCGGACTCTGCAGTGCGGGATACAACGCCAGCAACGTGTCGCGCTGTGCTCCGGCATGCGTAGCCAGCGGCAAAGCGCGCAGCGTATGTTGGCCGGTGCGCGTCCACAACGCATGGCCGCGCCGCAGCCCGTGATTCAACGCCACGGCTTGCAGACTGAGCTGCACCCGCGTACGAAGACGCACCAGCTGATCGCGGTGCCGCAGCAGCGTCTGCAGATCGCGTTGTTCTCTGGAGGGCATCCAAATCGCTGGAAAACGATTTTCCGCTAGCAAGGTCAGCAGTAGGCGAGCGTCGCGGCGATCATTCTTCTGCTTGCGCGGCTCGGCCGCCCGGATCTGCGCCGGATGGCCAACGCGAAACTCGATCCCCAACTCTTCGAGTAGCCGCAGAAACCAGTGTAGCGAGCCCGTCGCTTCGACCCCGACCAACACCGGCTTGGGCAAAGCCGCATAGAACTCCCGCACCTGGTGGCCTTCGTGCAGCAGTTCTCTCTCCACCAACTCGCCCGTTTCATCGTCCAGCATGGCAATCGTCTGTTGTCGCGTGTGCAAATCCACGCCTATAATTTTCATCTCGGCCTCCTTCGTTCCGAGCCATGTCCGGTTAGGGCACCGACATTTTACTCGGCTCGTCGCGAGGCCGACTTCGTTATGCCATCAGACGGGACGTTTCCTGCTACTTTTATTTTTATGCCCGATCGCCGTGTACAAACAAAAGTGAACGTCCCGTCTGTACCCAGATTCCACACAGGGTATTGGGGGCCCGGACAGCAACAGCGAGATTAACGACGTACTTGTAATCGTTGGGAATTCCCCACTTCCCTCGGGTTTCAGCGCAACTGCAGATCAATATCTATCAGTGGGAGGTTTCCTTGTGCGCCATAATACGATTGACTATTCGCAGACGACGATCGCTATCACTAACCTTGGACCGTTTAGCTGACGTGAGCATCGAACGGCTGGCACGCCTGCTCCTGCTGACTGCAGGTAGTCTAATCCTTTCGACGGCCACTGCTGCGCAGGAGCCGAATTCTGACAAGGATCCCTTCGATCAACAGCTCTCACGTGTGGAACTTAACGATGAGAACATCTTCGACGCCATTGCACGACTAAATCAGGAGACGAATATCGCTATTTCCATCGAGGGAATACTCCCTGCCGAAGGAACAGTGGAAAACCCCAAATTCCGAGCGAAGATTGAAGGTGTGACAGTGTCGGAAGTTCTTTCCTGGCTCTGCAAACTGGACGCCAGATATTCGTGGACCCGCGACGGAAACATGGCCAACATTTTTCCGAGCGCAATGCGCGGCGATCCCAAGTATTTTTTCAATCGCAGACTGCCTGAACTGAATTTCCAAAATATTCGCCAAGCTGATGACGCCGCCATCATTATCGTTGACCAGCTCGGCGATCCGTCCGAGCACCTATATTTTTTGGCCGTTGGCGGAACTCAAAGCTTTTCAAAACCATGGACTGCAACCTTCCACGACATTACGGTAAGAGAAGGGCTAAACCGGATCGCTAAACAGCTTGGCCCTACATATGGATGGCAAATAGGCGGCCATGCGGGCACACGCTTAATTATGTTCCACTACAAGCTCGGTCCTGCCAAGGACTACAACGTCGTGCAACACCAACACTAAGCATCAGAACCGATCGGCAGGCGGGTGGAGCATCCTTAGCTCACCGAAAAGATTTTGACTTTGTCTTCCTCTGTAGGGCGGGTGGCCGCGCCTTAACGTGTCGAGACGATTTCGATTTTGGTTTTTCCAGGGGCGGCCTTCGATAAGAGAGAAGGCGTTGTCAAGCAACACTTTTCCGTTGCGCTGCTGTGAAGCACCGCGTGGTCACAGAGTGGTTGAGGACCGAAGCTCTGAAACTCTCGCGATGAATCAGTTTTCGGTGTAACGATGCGAACGGATCGTTCCACCAGCCATCGATACGGCCTAAACCGCGGCCATGATTCTGCTATGCGAATCCAGATTTAGACCGAGATCTAAATCTGGACGAGAGCGCCCAATCAATCCTTCAGCCTATCCCGTGTGCGGGACGACCAGGGCCACCCGCCACAGTGACGCTGCCAACGGCCAGGTTCCGGCAACAGTCCTTCATCTGGCCCCTTACCAGACCCAACAGATAGATGTCACTTCGCTCCAAAGCTCCAAAGTTATCCCCGCTGATGCCCACTGGGCTTCCGTAACCCTGACCACCGATGGCCTCCCCGACGAAATCGTCGCCGTTGCCGCCAGCTACGATGACACTCTCAAGTACGGCTCCCAAACTCCGTTCTCCGATCAGCTCGCATCCCTCTGGGCCGGAGGCCATTGGCAATACGATCCGCAGCACGACTCCATCGTCACCGCCGGCAATGGCGGCACCAAGCCAACCCAAACTTCCTTCACCATCTTCTATAATCAAGGCACCCAGAAGTATGAATTGGACCAGACGCTTCAACCAGGCGAGCAAATGTGGATGGATATCGGTAAGCTAATTCGCCAGAACGTTCCAGACAAGAACGGGAAACCTCTTCCCGCGGATTTAACTACAGGCTCCTACGAAATTCGCGACCTGACCAACAAAGGCATCGGCACCCTCTTCGAAGGCAAGGTCATCTACGACAAAACCCACGGTCACGTTGTCTACGGCTGCGCCGCCTGCTGCGGCTGGTCCAATCCTGCCCTCTGGTACGACCCAATTTCGGTAATCATCACCAGCTTCCAGGACGACGGTGTGACGGCTTGGTACCCCTGCGAATCCCAATATGACGACGTAAGTACATCCTTCTATGGTGGCTGGAGTTCCGCGGCCCCGTCCATCGTAACCGTTAACACTTACGGCACTCACACCGGCGTTGCCGTCGGCTCCACCACCTCGCAAGCCCACGGATGCATCCAAAGCAACAATGCGCATATCAAGTGCCCTAACACCTGTCCCACCCCCATCGCCCCCGTCAACGTCACGCCCGTCATAAGCACCCTCTCACCTGGTGAAGGACTGATTGGAAACACGGTTGCCATCTCGATCTCCGGCAGTGGATTCGGCTCGAATCCCACGATACTCGCCCCGACGGCCATCACTGTAACTATCCAGTCTGCCAAGGACAATCAAATCGACGCGACCTTCGCGATATCCAACTCCATCGCTCCCGGCAACCAAGCGATCGGCGTCACCAACACGCAGTCAAATCTAAACAGCAACCTCGTCAACTTCTACGTGCAAGTACCTACAACGCTCATCAGGGATTCGGATTACGGAAGCGGTGGCCTCGGCCCAGTTAACGTCATCACAAACGGAAGCGTGATCAACATCTACGGCGATACTATCAGAACAAGCCAATGTGGAGTCTACGAGAATATAGGCTATCTCCTGATCGATCAGCACACCCCTCCTCTCGCTCAACCCATTTATGGAAACTATGATCTCCACGAACATTTTTCGAACTACTCGAGCACGGTTCAAGGTCAGACTGTCCCGAACGATGTTGATAACCCTATAGTTCTGGCGCAAACGATCTTGGGAGATACACAGTACTATGGAAAGACCGTACCTAGTTGCCCGGGATCCAATGACAACGAAACTTTCGATCAGTCCTTGTCCGTCATTATTGGCACGTCAACCTATCCACTGACCATGGTTAACCACATTCAGAGAGGCTTTTATTCAGGAACGGGTAACGTCACGGTCACAATAACCAATCCATAGGAGCTTTCTATGCGACACTTCAGATTAATAGCGATATGGGCTGTCGTCGCAACCTCTGCATCACAAACTCCTCAGCCGGCTAGCCCGCTGGAAAGGGAGCTCGCCATCGATTCGCAGATCACTACGTCGGTGAACCACATCTCCGCGATGCTTCGAAAGGCGGGCGTATGGGGAGGAATCGAGAGCTATGACACCGAATGCAGGCCAGCATCGGAATACCGCATCCCCTCTCTAGACGGAACGTTGCAGAACGGATTGGTGCAGCTCAAGTCGCAGGATAGCTCTCTTAGCTGGAAGGTAAAAGGCGACGGAGTTCTGATTAGTCAACACGCCCAACTAACTTCTCTGCTAGACACTAAGATACCGGAGTTGACGTTCCACGGAAGCGATGCCGCTGACAAATCCACAGATAAGCTATTGAACTTGCCCACCATCAGAGACCAGATGACCAAGCTCAAGCTCACGTTGCGATCGCCTGAGCTTGGCTTCGCAGAGCCGCCTACACATGCGGGCTCCGAAGAGCAGATAACCCTCAAGAATATTACCTTGAGGGAAGCACTCAATGCGATCGCCAAGGCCGACCATCCTAGAGTCTGGCTTTTCGAGCAGAGTGCTTGTACCGGGCAGAACACCATCCTAGTGCAATGGCTAGTTAAGTAAGCCGCGGGCGGGCGGGTGGAACATCCTTAGCTCAGCGAAACGATTTCGACTTTGGCTGCCTCTGTAGGGGTGGCCCTCGATAAGAGAGAAGGCGGGTGGCCGCGCCTTAACTCCGGTGTGGCCTACCGTTTGCGATTTTGTTTCTTGCAAACGGTGGGGGCACTCCGCTCCCCCTCTTGCGCCCCGTTCTACTCACTACTCCTACCCACTACTCACGATCCCGTCCCCCAACTCCCACCAAACAAACGACTTACTATTTTATACTTGACAATTAGTATAAATATGGTATACTGGTTTTGTTAGTTAGGGCACGCGCCTCTCTGCTCGCCCGCAAGTCATGCGCCTCCGCCGCGCCGTCCTTCAATTTCCTCCAAAACCTTCAGTTCCTCCAGGGTTACCACTTTATAAAAACCGCCATTCCCTAACCCGTCCAGAATCAACACTTCTGCAAGTGTTGATTCCACTGCACTTTATCTCCTTTATCAGCAACACTTATAAGAAACCGGGAGGGGGGACCCCCTCTTCCAGCCCCGAAGTTTGGCAACTCGTCACTCCCCTTCGCCGCTTCCGAGCCCACACAGCAACGTCCGCAACCCCATTCCCCCCTATGCTTTACTTCACAACTCCCTGTATACCCCGGGGTGGGGGGATGCCTTTCTACGTGCTGAGCCTCAGCCCGGCGACGAGCCCTCGTGCTGGCTTCCCCACTCAGATGTGCTATCGTCGATTGCGAACGAAATTCGCAATTTCATGCAGCCACTCCTATCCCGTTATAACGGAGTCGCAGAGGAAACATGGCAGAGCGCCCCGTTCTTGTTGGACTGATACCTCAGGCCGTCGTGCTAGATCCCGGAGATCAGATTTCCTGGATCTCCGACGCGGGCAATCTTCGCGTCGAATTCGATGTCAACCGCTGCCCCTTTACGTCAAACATTTTTCAGGCGCCGGCGGGCATGCGCCTTCTGAGCGGCCCGCCGCGCGTCGGCCTCAAAGCAGCAACCTACAAGTACCGCCTATGGCTCAACGATCAACTCGTCGGCCAGGGCGAAGTCATCCTCCGAGAGAAATAAAAGCCGAAACAAAAAGCCCGGCAGCACACGCCGCCGGGCCAGAAATAAAAGAGTTACGAATACCTCGTCGCTCGAAATTCCTCCCCCATCCAGCAAGGAAGAAAGTCGCTCGCGAAGGATTACGATTTCGGTTGTTTGGCGATGATCAGAGCCTTGATCTTGTCGTAGGTCGACGCCGGCACAATCTTCTTGTTCAGCAGATCGGTCTTCGTTTTGTACGGGCGGCCGTCGATGATCTTCTGCGAATACGCGTCGCCGATGCCGGGCAGCGCTTTCAACTGGTCTTTGGTCGCGCTATTAATGTCCACCAAATCGCTCGCCTTGCTTGTGGCTTGCGTTGCGGTGGACTTGGTCGGTGTTGGAGGAGCCTGCCCATGCGAATACGCGACGCTCACGCCCAAAATCAAAAGCAGCGCGGCCAGAATCATCCTGCTCAAATGTTTCTTCATTTTCTTCTCTCCTTTTTTGTTCCTGCAAATTCGAGATTGCGAACCTTGCCCTGCTGTATGTTCCTTTTTGGAGTTCCCTCGTTCTCCCCTGCTCAGCTGTTACAAACCCTGGCCTACAGTTCGCGGCGATCAGGTAGCGGGCTTGTAGCCTGCCTTCACGGCATCCGCTTCCAGCATGTACTTGCCATGCTTGGTTTTTCCATACCAGCGCGATCCCCACTTGTGGTACACGCCAGTTTGGGTGTTCACCCAAACCATTCCCGCTGCCTTCGGCGTCGTTTCAGGTTTCGCGGGAGCGGTAGAATTCGTAGAAGTCGATTTTGTATCGGCCGCGCCTGGCGGGCTCGAAGGAGCCGTCTTTGCAGACGGTTTATCAGAACTACCCGATGGTTGGGTTTGCGCCTGCAACGTCCAAGCGGCAAAAGCGAGCGCAGTCGCGACGAGAACAGCAGCCACGAGCGGAGCAAGAGACGTCCTGTTCGCTTTGCGTTTCATCGTATGAGTGCTCACTGAATTGCGCGCTGGCTGGGTCGCAAGCTCGCTGGAATTCCGGCATGATGGCGAAGATAGCGGGTGAAGTCAATAAGGAAGAGGGGCAGATTCGCTGGCCGAAGGGGCAACTCGTTCATTTGCAAGGCGGTTCGGCTGGCACGGCGGTTCTGAGAGGAGTGGACTGCCACAATCAGAGGAGGTTGATTAGTCACCGGCAACGGCGGCTCGAGGCTGCTCGACCGATTCAGCGAGTCCGCGGCGAACAGGTCCAAGGACGAAGGCCGGCACTTCGCGCTCCGGGGCAAGCGATAGATTCGTGGCGCGACGGGGAAACTCGGTTCGCTGATCCAGTTTGAGGCCCGCTTCGCGGAGGAACTCGGCGGAAAAGCCCATGTCCTCGGCGCGGTCAACTCCCCAGAACCAGAGTTTCTCCTCATGCCGCTGGAGGAAGTCCAGGGACTCTTCGAGCTTTTTCATGGCACGGTCAAAGGACGAAGCCAAGAAGTACACACCGAGATTCCATGCATGCCGGGGATAGAAGACTTGAATCCGAACGCAATACTTGCCGGACTGATTGCGTTCCATGCTGCAGCGATAGTCGTTCCGGACGGCGGGAGTGCGAGGAGTCGTCTTCTTCGAGTTCATAAGGTCCTGAGGTCTTGGCGCCGCGGCTGGGGAGGCCATGAGAGATTGTCTTCCTGATTTCGCTGACCGTGGCAATCACTCGAACGACATCGGTGAATCCATGGACCGAAATCAGCTCTTTGGGAGACACTACTAGGCTACCGGGGCGGAGGGAGAAAGACAAGCCCGCCGGAAAAATGATTTAAGCTATTTATTATCAGCGGCTTAGACTAGCCGATGCTACCGAAGCTCTTGAGCTTATCGGGCATCATCCGGAGTTTGCCTTCTTTTTTCAAGCGGTCTTCCAAGGCGGTTCGGAACGCTTCGAAGGCAAGAGAACGCTTGCTTTGCAACACCGAGTCGGTGATTTCCTTCTTTTGTTTGTCAAAGTCTTCTGGCTTGGGCTCTTGTTTGTCCGCAACTCGATAGACCAGCCAGTTTGCGCCCAGGTTTAAAGGCGAGCCGACATCGCCTGCCTTCAGCTGAAACGCAGCAGAGAGCTGTTTGCCGCTGGCCACGTTGGAAATAGAGCCTGCGCGCGCGAAATCCTCGCTCGTTTTGGGATCCAGGCCCAGTGCTTTGGCGGCTGTGTCGAACTTTTCGCCAGCTTTGACGCGTTTCGTCAACTCGTCTGCCTTGGTGCGAGCCTCAAGGGTGGCCTTTTCCTGCTTGAGATCGGCGGTGACCTTGTCTCTCACCTCATCTAGAGAACCCTGATGGGCGGGCAGGATTTGTTTGATGGAAAGGATCAAATAGCCGCGATCTGTGTGCAACGGCAAGCTCAAATCCCCCTGGTGCAGGCGGAAGATCGAGTCGCTCACTTTCACTTCCTGGGAGCTGCCCAGCTCCAGCAAAGGGTCGGTTGCGGCGACGGGACGGGTCTCGCCAACACTCAGGTGGTACTGCTTGGCGAGGTCGTCGAGAGAAACCTTGTTGGACTGGCGAATGGCTTGGGAGAGCTTGTCGGCGATGTCGCCGGCCTGTTTATCGGCCTCCGAAAGGAGGAGAGGCGTGCGAATGGAATCTTTAACCTCATCGAAGGGCTTTGTGTGCGCGGCCTCTTTGTCGATGATCTTGAGGATGTGGAAGCCGTACTGGGTTTTAACCAAGTCCGAGATGCTGCCCTTGGGCAACGTAAACGCGGCCTTTTCAAATTCAGCAACCGTTTGCCCCTGGATGATCCAGCCCAAGTCTCCTCCCTTGTCCTTGGTTCCAGGGTCCTCCGAATACTTCTTGGCCAGATCTTCGAAATTTGCGCCCTTTTTGGCTTGATTCAGTATGTCCTGAGCTTTTTTCCTGATCTCTTCGACTTCGGCGTCGGTTTTCCCAGCTCCGACTGTCATGAGCAAGATGTGCTCGACGTGCACGCGATTGGGCACCTGATATTGCTGGATATTCTGCTGGTACTGAGCCTTCAACTGATCTTCGGTGATCTGCAGGCTCTGGCGGAACTGGTTGACATCAAGCAGGGCATAACGGACCACCCGCTTTTCCGGGACTTGATACTTGGCTTTGTTTTTCTCGTAGGCGGCATTGATCTCGGCGTCACTTAGAGTGATTTTGGCCAGCAGATCTTCCGGTTTGATGAACGCGTAGTCCAGCTTCACTTTTTCATTACGGTAGACGAACTCTTCCTGGAGCTCCGCCGGCCCTGCGCTGATGCCATCGGTGACCAGCTTCTGGAACTTTTCCTGTAGCATGCCCTGCCTGACGCTATCTTCGAATTCGGATACGGTCATCTGCGCGCGAGACTGAACCAGTGCGGCGTATTGATCGGGAGCGATCGGAGAGCCGCCGTTGAACGCGGCGGGGAGAATCAGCTTGATGCGGTCGGCAATCTCGTCATTCGAAACGCGGATGCCAAGCTGGCCCGCTTCATACTCCATTTCTTTCTGGAGGAGGAGTTGCCGCAGAATTTGCTGCGCATAGTACGGTTCCAGCATGGGGGGGACTTGATTGCGCTGTTTGATCTGATTGAGCTGCTGACGGATGTCAGCGACGCTGATGGTCTGGTCGCCGACCTTTGCCACGGCGTCACTGGAAAGCGTAGTGTCACCCGGACCTGTCGGCACAAGATAGAGGAGCATGCCGCCGGACAG
This sequence comes from uncultured Acidobacteriota bacterium, assembly GCA_963718785.1. Classification (GTDB taxonomy): domain Bacteria; phylum Acidobacteriota; class Terriglobia; order Acidiferrales; family UBA7541; genus Acidiferrum. Next base: position 1,864,116 of record CAVQZW010000003.1, read on the forward strand.
CACCAGCACAATCACCCCGAGAAAGATGCGGGAAAATAGTTTTTGCGTGTTTTCAGAGCTGCCAGCCATCCGCTGAATCCCCCAAGTCCTAAGCAAACGTATCATTATAGGAGATACATGGCACGCGCCTCAAATAGAATCGTGAAGAGAAGTGGCACCTCCGCAGCGTCGCGCTAGGATTCCTCTACCATGAGCTTGCTCCTTCCTCATTTCAGACCGAGCTTCTTCCCAGTCGCCAGCAGACGGATTGCTTCGCGAAGACGTTTTTCCTTCGTTTCCTCTCTTTTCGCGGAATCGATCCAACCGATGTAGGCGCGTCGGTATGATGGTGCCAGCTGCTCGAAATAGTCCCGGGCGCGAACATTGGCCTTCAATTGTTTCTCGATGTAAGCCGGAACCACCGACACGGACGGCCGTGGGGCGTCGCCGCTTCGCACCGTAGGTGCCCGCTTCAGTCCCGGTGCCGCCAGTAACCCGCGCGCCTTGATTTTCGCGTAGCGTTGGCGATTGATTGTGGACCACCTGCTCTCGGGCTTTCGCGGAGTGAACTTACGTGCGTAGCGGTCGAGGTCCAGGCGCTTAACGATGCTGTCGATCCAACCGAAGCACAGCGCCTCCTCTACAGCACCGTCGTAGCTGATGGACTTTTCAACCGTGTGACGCTTGTGAAAGACGAGCCATATCTCGGATACTGAATCGTGATGCGCTTGCAGCCAGTTCCGCCACTGCTGGCGGCTTCGCACATCAAGCGTTCGGAAGCTCTTCGTCGACATAAGCATACCTCGCGCATTTCAATTCAAACACTTTGAGCGCCATCCGTGCGCGCAATTATAGTCCTGAGCAGCAAGTTGCAGGAGGTGCGACGAATTCTGGATGGATGGTTAACTACACTGAAGTTGAGTCCCCCTGCAAGGCCGGCGGTACATTCCGGGCGGTTTGTCGCCTGCACGGAAGTTGTGCCAAACCGCGGCGAGGATGTCATTCAAGCAGACCGTCGCGGCACTTGGAGGACTAACGCCGTAGTCGGAAATTGCACAGGCCCGGCACCAGAAGCCCTGTCGGTGGAGATTGCGAGTTCGCGTGCCGACGCAACGCGATGTGGAGGACGAGCTGCAACCGCGATTTTGAACGAGCGCGAGATGACGAGATAGCGCCAGAGTCGTTTCCGAAAGATTGCCCTTTGGGACAGTCTCCGCAACCGGGTACGTTTGTACTATCGCCAGCGCGCGCGCATCCTGCAACAATCCGAAGTTGTCTGGGCCGCCGCGTGGACGGCCTTCTGCAGACGGATCAGTCAATAAGCATGCGCCGCCCTCCGGCGCTAGGGGACAACTCCATCGTGGCTTCCGCAGTGGACTCTCGGCACTCGACTGGCTCGTCCGGTGGGAGTGGTGCGAAAAATTCCGGGAAAGACCATGCGGCTCGTCCGGAGATGAACGCAGTCGCGTGCGAAGTCCAGGTTATCGCAACAGGCGCGCGCCCTGGGGAAAAGGGCGGCCAGCGGGAACTCTTCACCGAAAAAACCACTACGGCCCTTGTTTTTGAGAATGGCGGAGTCCTGCGACTCGCAGCGGCGGTGGTTCCGGGACAACTGTTGTTTCTGACGCACGTGGAAACGAAGCGTGAAGTAGTCGCGCAGGTGACACGAAAGCGTGACTTTCGGCCGACGATTTGTTACGTCGAAGTGGAATTCAGCGAGCCTGCTCCCGGATTTTGGGGCATCGACTTTCCCAAAGTGCCCGCTCCCGCTTCAGCGCACGCCCGGAAGAGCGCAGGAGATGAATCGGCGCAGGCGCACGAAGACATTCTCGCCGGCGAGCCAACTGAGTCTACAAATGCTCCAAGCGCCGAGGAAATTTCCGCGTTGAAGGATGAAGTGGAAGTGCTGCGCGAGCAACTGAAATTGATGCAAACTCAGGTTGTGGCAGGCAGTTCGCCTGTCCTACCCACGACTCCCGAACCTGCGCGCGCAACGTCTCCCCAACAACCGCGCGCTTCGGAGGACGTTGCGAGTCTGATCCCCGTTCCTACGACGGCCCCCGCCGAGCAGCCGGCAAAACCGCTGAGTGCCACTGGCGGAGCGCAGCAAGAATCGCGGACGGAACCTTCCGTTACTCCAGCCAGCGCCCAAGTTGCTCTTCCACCCGCACCAACTTCATCGGAAGTCGATCCCGCCGAACCTACTTTCAACGAAGATGATCTCTTGCCCAAGTCCGCGCTCGATTTCAAAGATGCGAAGGCTCCGGCAAAGCTGACTTCGGAGGCGAAGCAGAAAGTTGCCGCATCTGGATGGTCTGCAACGAGGCGCAAGGACTTGCTTTTTGCAGCGTTTGTGCTCATCACTGTCGGGGCGGCGTGGTACCAGAATCTACTGCCCTGGCTATCTCATCCGAAAAATTCCCCGCTCGGCCCAGCTTCAAGCGCCGCCGTGCAGCCGGCTGGTCATGTAACTCAAAAGCCTGCCAACGCCGATTCTATAAAGTCGCCACTTACAACTGTTGCACCCTCAACTTCAACAAGCGCGGATTCGCAGGCCGCGCCGCAACCAGAGTCGCTGGGACCCGCGCCGCCTTCCACAACCGAGGCGTTAGATTCGCCGGCGGTTGGCAAACCGTCACCCGCCGCGGTCGCAGACGCGAAGTCCGTTGCGGAAAAACCCGCGGTTGTTGCCTCTGCGGGAAAGCGCGCGGCGATGCCTCCGTTAAACAAAGCGGCCATGGTTTCCGCGGTGCCAGGTTCGGAGGGAGGAGCAATCATCCCGCCAAAGTTAATCAAATCGGTCCGCGCGGTTGCTTCGCCGAATGCGCTTCAGGATTTTGGAGGAGGCAACGCGGACAACGTAAAGTTCGAGGCGCTGGTTGATACCTCCGGCCGCGTGAAGTCCATGAAAGCGCTCTCGGGACCTGCGGCCTTGCGGAACGCTGCGATGGACGCCCTCAAACAGTATCGATACGAGCCTGCCACGCGGCACGGGAAGCCAGTGCCGGCTCACGTGACCGTCACCGTCAAATTCCTGTTCGAGCCCTAAGCCCCAACAAAACGATTGCCCTTCGTAGCTTGGTGTCACAAAACGGGAACACGGGTATCATCGAATCTCTGCGATGATCAACCTCGGCAAGCATGAGAAGTGGGTCGCGCTGTTTCTTTCCGCTTTCTGCGCGCTCTCCTTGGCCGCTCTCCCACACGCGAAACCATCGGAATCGGCCCAGAATGCTGAGGGTCGGCCCAATTCCGCAAGCGCGCCTACCTTTTACCGAGAAGTTCTGCCGATTCTGCAGGCCCATTGCCAAATTTGCCATCGAGCCGAAGGCATCGCGCCGATGCGATTCGAAACATACAAGCAGACGCGGCCATATGCATCAGCGATCAAGCTCGCAACGCAGAACAGGTCCATGCCCCCGTGGTTTGCCGATCCGCGTATAGGACATTTCTCGAACGACCCATCGTTGTCGCCGGTACAAATTGCCGCGATGGCCGCGTGGGCAGATGCCGGTGCGCCTGCCGGCGATCCAAGAGACGCTCCGCTGCCAGTACATTGGGCGGAAAGCTGGAGCATTCCGCAGCCTGACCTGATTTTGAAAATGCCGAAGGGGGTAGCGCTGCCGGAGAGCGGCGACGTGGAATACACCTACGAAATCGTGCCCACTGGGTTTAGGGAAGATCATTGGATAACCGCGATCGAGATTCTGCCGTCGCTGCGCGCGAACGTGCATCATGCCGTGGTGTATGTGCGGCCGCCAGACTCGAAGTGGATGCAGCACGCGCCGATCGGCGTGCCGTTCACTGCTTCCACATTGCGCGATCCTGAAGATCGCCGCGGCGCGCACTGGACGGACAGCGACGTGCTGCTGGTATACGCGCCGGGAAGTTCTCCGGACAATTGGCAAGGCAGCTTGGCGAAATTTGTCCCAGCCGGCTCGGACCTCGTTTTTCAGATGCATTACACAACGAACGGGCATGCTGGCAGCGACCAGACCAGCGTGGGGATGATTTTTGCGAAACAGACTCCCACGCAACGAGTGCTCACGCTGCAGCTCACCAACGACCATTTCGTGATTCCGCCGGGCACGCCGGACTACCGCGTGGAAGCGCGCGGGACTCTGCCGAACGATGCGACGCTGCTCAGTTTTTTCCCGCATATGCACATGCGCGGAAAACGCTTCGAGTACAATCTCATTCACCGAGAGAAGAATTCAGACGCGCGGCAGGATCACGAAGTGGAAACTCTTCTGGACGTCCATTATCATTTCCACTGGCAGATGAGTTACCGGCTTGCGGAACCGCGTTTCCTCAAAGCAGGCACGGAGCTGCAAGCGGTCGCCTGGTTCGATAACTCACGCGGCAATCCGCATAACCCGGACCCGGAGGCGGCCGTGCGCTGGGGCGAGCAAACTTACGACGAAATGATGGTTGGATTTTTTGACGTCGCCGTCGCGGCGAATCTGGATAAACGGAGCTACTTCATACGGCACTAACAGGGGTTGCTAAGCGGACTTGCGACGCTGAGCCGAAATAGAGCATCGCGCAATACAGGAGCAAATATGGAAATCAGCGGCGCCTACGTGCAACTGAGCGTGAATGATGGCACGACGATGCGTGCCTGGGTGGCACGGCCAAAAGAAGAGGGCGCTTACCCTGGCTTACTGGTTTTTCAGGAGGCGTTCGGCGTGAACGCACATATTCGCGATGTCGCGGGACGGTTTGCGCGGGAAGGTTTTGTAGCCGTGGCGCCGGAAATTTTTCATCGCACCGGCGCGGGAGTGGACATTCGCTACGACGATTTTCCCAGCGCGGTGCCGCACATGAAGGCGCTTGGCGATGCGTCGATGGCTGCGGACCAGCGCGCTACGTTTGATTGGCTGCGCGGAAGCATCGGGCCGGATCTCCCCATTTCTGCGATTGGTTACTGCATGGGAGGACGCGCAGCGTTTCTTGCCGCGCTGACTTTGCCCCTTGCGGCGGCGGTTTCCTACTACGGTGGTGGGATTGCGCCGAACGCCAGCAATCCAGGATTGCTCGGCCGCGCAAGCGGCCTGCAAGCTCCTCTGTTGTTATTCTGGGGCGGACGCGACAAGCACATTCCGCCGGAGCACGTGCGAGCGGTAACCGATGCGCTGCGCGCAGCTGGAAAGAACTTCGTCAACGTCGAAATCTCGAATGCCGACCACGCCTTCTTCTGCGACGCACGCGCAAGTTACAGTCCTGCGGCGGCGCTGCTGGCCTGGCCGCTGACGCTCGCGTTCCTTCGCTCGAAATCAGCCTAGTGCCTGCAGGACCGCATTCAGGAAATCGCCGATGACTGACAAAAGCGCGCCAACGCTTCTCACTGTCCTTTCGGCCAAACCTCCCTGTCCAAAGGTCTAGTAGGCGCAACGGCTATTTGCTGTTTAACCACCGCAAGCTGCAGTGGCCGTCCGCGTTCTAATTACTGTGCTAGATTTCAAGATTAGCGGAATTGGTGCGCGAAGACCCGTGAGTACACAGACTCCCCACGACCCGAACCACCCAAAAATCAAGCGCGTGGAAGTGTATTGGCATACGGTGACTTATAAGACCGTGGCCGTTTACGCTGTGCTGCTTGCGGCGATCGTCTTCGCCGCGCTCTATCTCATCGATCCGAGTCTGTACACGAAGGCCTATAAAACGTGGGCCAATACGGTCGGCGCCGGCGACTCCGGCGGCGAGCCAATCACGCAGACGCAAGCGAAGTTCGTCAACCTCGATGGAAAAGTGCAAGTGAAGAAAGTCAATTCAGTGCAATGGCAGGACGCAGATTTTCACACAACGCTTGATAAGGGAGATCAAATCCAGACTTCGGCGGACGGTGCGGCGCGAATCACGTTTGCTGACGGCACGACGTATACCGTGAAGTCCGGAACGTTCATCACGGTGGAAGAAAACTCGATGGGGCACGAGCAGCCCTCCAGTTCAGCGGTGCACATCACCAGCGGGCAAGTGGACCTGAATACGCCAAATTACTCCTCCCCTGATTCTACGGCTGCGGTCAGCATGGAAAACTCCAAAGCGGAATTGCATTCGAACAGCAGCGCGGCCGTCAAGTCCGATCCGACGACCAAGGAAAACGAGGTCGTAGTTTCCAGCGGAACCGCGGAAGTTCAGCGCGGCCAGGAAAAGGTGGAGATTGGCGCGTATCAGAAGGCAAGTTTCTCGACAGCCGGCCCGATTACAAAGTCGGACGTGCTGGCACCGCCAGACCTGAGTTCGCCGCGCAACTTCGAGCCGCTTATCGTGGAAAATCCGAAAGAGGCGTCCATCCATTTTGAATGGAAGGCCGTGCCGCAAGCGGTATCCTATACACTGCGGATCAGCACGACGGCCATGTTCACGCGAACCGCGAAAGAAGCGGCAGGCGTTACGGGAACCGGTGTGGATATCACGGGGCTTGATGGCGGCGACTACTTCTGGAACGTGACGGCCACGAACGCGAAGAAGGAAAATAGCGAAGTAAGCGAAACATTCCGGTTTACGCTAGTCGCGCAAGGTAAGACCCAGGAGATGCTCCTGGAGATTACCGGAACGCAGATTCATGGGCGAGTCGCGGAGATTATTGGCAAGACGGAACCCGGCGCGGCGCTCATTGTAAACGGGCAGCCTGTGCCAATCATCGCGAAGGACGGGACCTTCCGGCACTTTACGGAGCCGCTGGAACCGGGCCAGCACACCATCGTCATCATTGGGGAAAACCGCCGTGGAGGCACGGCGCAACAAAAAGTGACGATCGTAGTGCCCAAGTAAAAGTTTCGAACGTTGATCATTTTTGGATCACGCCAGAAAAATGACCGAGGCGCGACTTTGCGCTGGTCGCCAAGTCCAGAGACAATGGTCTAGTTGGCCGCATGGCGGTTCAAATGGACCGTGAGTCGTTTAGACAGCTCGTTGTCGGCTGGACGGCGGAGAGGTTTTCTCCGCGGGGGGCGGGGGGATGAATAAGAACGGTTATAACCTGAGGTCGATCTTTAGTTTGTTTTCTTCCGACCTCGCTATCGATCTGGGAACCGCGAACACGCTGGTATTCTCGGGAGGCAAGGGCATCGTGGTGAACGAGCCCTCGATCGTGGCGATCAACAAATCCAGCGGCGAAGTCGTGGCCGTTGGGCGCGAAGCGAAAGAAATGCTCGGCCGCACGCCGGGCAATGTCGTCGCCATCAAGCCGATGAAGGACGGCGTCATCGCCGACTTCAAAGTCACTGAAAAAATGCTGACGTATTTTATTCAGAAGGCGCACAACCGCCGCGTGCTTGTGCATCCGCGTATTGTCATCGGGGTGCCCAGCGAAATCACGCCGGTAGAAAAGCGGGCGGTGCAGGACTCCGCCTATCGCGCGCGTGCCAGCGAAGTTTACCTCGTCGAACAAGCCATGGCTGCCGCGATTGGCGCTGGTCTGCCCATCGAAGAACCTTCCGGAAACATGGTCGTGGACATCGGCGGCGGAACGACAGACATTGCCGTCATCTCGATGAGCGGGATCGTTTACTCGCGTTCCGTGCGCGTCGCCGGCAACGAAATGGACGAAGCGGTGATGCAGTATTTGAAGCGCAAGTACAACCTGCTGGTCGGCGAACGCACCGCGGAACAGATCAAAATGGAAATAGGCTCCGCGTATCCGCTCGAAAAGCCGCTGACCATGGAAGTAAAGGGCCGCAATTTGATTGAAGGGGTCCCGCGAACCGTCACCATCGACGACAGCGAGATTCGTGAAGCTCTTAGCGAATGCGTCGCAACCATTCTGAACGCCGTGCGCGTAGCCCTCGAACGCACACCACCGGAACTTTCCGCAGACATCAGCGACCGCGGCATCGTCCTGACCGGTGGCGGAGCGCTGCTCAAGAATCTTGACAAGCGCATCCGCGAAGAAACCGGCCTGCCCGTTTCCATTGCCGACGACCCGCTGGCGTCCGTTGTGCTAGGGACTGGCAAAATGCTGAGTGATTTCAAGTTGCTGCGCCAGGTCTGCATCGACTAGGAGCCGGGATGAATTTCACCCAGATCAGGGTGAGATCCGGCTTTGCGCTTGCCTTCTTGTTTCCCCGCGCAGCATGAGCGGCGCGCGCATCATAAAAGTTGTTGAGGGTATTAAAGACCAATGGTTGGCCTCCCTTCTCGCCATAGATCGCTTTTTCTGCTCGGCGGCGTCGTGTTGTTACAAGTGCTTCTGCTGGCCGTGCAGATTAAACGCGACTCACAAGGCCGCCTGATCCGCGTTTGGACGGTTGGCGCGGTGTCGCCGTTCGAACGCGCCGGCGCTCACGGCATCAGTCACATTCGCGACACCTGGAACCATTATTTCGCGCTGCAAAATACTTCCCGCGAAAACGAGGAACTAAAGCGCGAAAACGGCACGTTGAAGCTGCAAATCACACAATTGCAAAGCAAGGCCGTCGAAGCAGACCGCCTTGCCACCTTGCTGAAGTTTCGTCAGACCAATGTAGATGTGCCCATGGTGGCCGCTCGCGTCATCGGGGGAAGCGCGGATTCAGCTAGCCAGACCATTTACCTGGATCGCGGCGAACGCGACGGCATCCGCCGCAACATGGGCGTAATCACGCCGGACGGCGTCGTCGGCAAAGTCATCGAATCCTATAAGGACACGGCGCAAGTTTTGCTGCTGACGGATAAAGACAGCGGCGTTGGCGCCATGATGGTCGAGTCGCGCGTTCAAAAACCGGTTGGCGGCACCGGTGAGCCGTTGCTTCAGCTGAAGTACGTCTCCAACGAAGACAATAGTGTCAATCCGGGAGACCGCATCGTCACCAGCGGCATGGACCGTATTTTTCCACGCGACTTGCCCGTGGGCACCATTGCGGACATCAAAGCGGGAAGCACGTTCAAGCAGATCCGTGTGAAGCCCGCTGCGAATCTTGAGCGATTGGAGGAAGTGTTCGTGCTGCTCACGATGAAGCCTCTGGAGATAAAGAAAGATATTCCGGAGCCGAATTCCGCTTCGCCGGCTGCGGCAACTCCTTCTGCAGCTTCTACCAACCCGCCTTCACCAGAGAAACCATGAACGACACTTTCGACATTCGCGGCAGCGAACTCCACATTGAAGTACACAAGTTTCGCGCCGGTTCGATCATCCTGGCGACGGCCTTTGCTCTGGTCCTGCAGGCTTTTCTTCCGATCTATTTCCCAAAGGCGGCGATTCTGGATCTTCCGCTTCTCATCACGATTTATTTCGGATTAAGCCGGCGAAATCCTTCCACAGGATTGCTTCTGGGCATGGCCATCGGCATTTTGCAGGACAGCTTGAGCGGACCGACGGTTCCTCTTGGTCTCTACGGCATTGCGAAGACCATCATCGGCTATCTGGCTTCCTCGATTGGTGCGCGCCTAGACACGGAGCATCCCGCAGCGCGCTTCGCCCTGACGATCGCCTTCTTCGGCGTCCACCAGGGACTCATCGCGTTGACTCGCCGTCTTCTGCTCTCGCAGCCCGAGCCTTGGTTCACTATTCATCTCGGCATCGCCGCACTCGTTAACGCCGTCGTCGCCGTATTCCTCTTCCTGCTCCTCGACCGCCTACGCAAACCTTCCTAGCACTTACTGGCCTAGCAGGAATTCTTTGAAGTCCTCGTAGGTGCTCGACATCGGTAAAGATAATTTCTCACGTTTCAAATAGGCGGCGAGGCGATCAGGTAGCGGCGGCGCCGTGCCGATGGCACGCTTCACCACGTCGGCGAATTTGGCAGGATGCGCAGTGGCCAGCACCAATCCCTGCGCTGGTTCGGAGTGCTCGCGCTTGTAAGCTTCCCACCCAAGCACCCCGACGGCAGTGTGCGGATCGGCGATGTACCCAAATCGCTCGTGGAGAGACTTCATTTCGCCTAGCGTTTCGTCGTCGGTAGCGGCGTGGCCCCATATTTCGCGTCGCACATATTCAATCCGTCCGCGGCACAAATCCAGCAAGCGCGGAAAATTATTCGGATTGCCGACATCCATCGCGTTTGAATACGTCTGTGTAGCCGGACGCGGATGAAATTCCCCGGACAGCAAATACTCCGGCACCACATCGTTCGCATTTGTCGAAGCCACATACATCGCCACAGGCAGGCCGATGCGTTTGGCGAAAATCCCCGCTGTCAAATTCCCAAAATTCCCGCTCGGGACCGACACGATCAGTGGCACCGACGCCACCGGCAACTGCCTGTAAGCAGCTACGTGATAAAACATTTGCGGCAGCAGCCGCCCAATGTTGATCGAATTCGCCGAGGTCAGAAATGCGCGCTTGTTCAGCTCGACATCCGAAAACGCCTGCTTCACCAGCCGCTGGCAATCGTCAAAGCTGCCGGCCACTTCCAGTGCAGTAATATTTTCGCCAAGCGTCGTGAACTGTTTTTCCTGCGCCTCGCTGATTCGCTTCGAAGGATAAAGAATCACCACGCGGATGCCCGGCACGCCGAGAAAGCCATGAGCCACAGCGCTTCCGGTATCGCCGGAAGTCGCCACAAGCACGGTTAGCGCCCGCGTCTCCCCGCGCACAAAATACCCCATCAATCGCGCCATGAATCGCGCGCCAAAATCCTTGAACGCCAGCGTGGGTCCGTGAAATAACTCGAGAATGTGCAAGCCCGGCGACAGCGACACTAGCTTCACCGGAAAATTGATAGCCTCCGCTACAATTTGCCACAATACCTCTTCTGGCACATCCGGCGTGGCGAACGGCTTCACCACGCGAAAGCAAACTTCCGTGAACGGTAGTTTCCGAAACTCTTCAAGCTCCTGAGGCGACCGCCGCGCAATCTCCACCGGCAAGTAGAGCCCGCCGTCCGGCGCCAGCCCTCGCAGCACCGCGCCACGCAAGGACGTCAGCGCCGCTTTGCGCCCCGTGCTTCTGTATCTCATCGCGAGCGCTCGAGCTGCCCGCGAATTTTCGAAAGAAACGCCGACGCATCAAAAGCAGGATCGCGCAGTTCGGCCACCTGCAGCGTGCAATGCGCCAATGCTTCATAGCTTTGTCGCCGCGCGGAGATCAGCGTGGGATAGCAGCGCGACACAGTCTCCTGAGGCGTTTCGCCCTTCTTTGGCTGGAAAGCGCCGCGCCAGAGCACTGGCTTGGGGTCGCTCAAATATCGCTCGATTAAGAGCTGCTGCTCTTCCGCCGATGCCGCCAGATACACCACCGTCATCCGCCGTCTCAGCCTCAGCAACAAGTTATTTCCCGTGTAAATCAGGCTGCCCGTAGTGTCCAGCACCAGGGGATTTTCAGGCTCCCGCTCCAGGGATGTCAGAACCTCGCCCAACGTATGAATTTCCTCCTCGAGATACTGCGACTCCCGCTCCGCATATTTCGCGCTGTCCGGCCAGCCCATCCACGCCGCTACCCCATTGATCCCCGAATACCCGCCAGCCGCCAGCCGCGACGCCAGCTTCTCTTCAATGCGGTCGTCGCAACAAATCGCTGTCCACCCCTCGGCGGCTAACTTCTTCGTCCAAAAGGTTTTTCCGGCACCAGACATTCCGACAAGAGCTAACCGCAGAGGCATGGAGGGTTCGCTTGGCATGAGAGAAGTATAAATACGATAGCCTTTGCCGCCGCTGACGAGCAAGCATTCGCGACAGTGACGTTCCAATACCCGCGAAAGCCGCCCTCGCCAATAAATTCTTGCCAAACCAACATACTCCATGAAACATTTAGCTCCCCTAAACGTCTTATGGATAAGGGAAAGGGTCTTCGATGAAAGAAAAACGCGAAAATCCTGGCGATCTGCTCCAGGGAACGCTGGACCTCCTGATTCTGAAAGCTTTAGCCCGCGGCTCCATGCACGGCTACGGCGTCGCCGAATGGATTCACCAGACCTCTGAGGATGTACTGAAGGTTGAGGAAGGCGCTCTCTACCCCGCGCTGCATCGCCTCGAACTTCGTGGCCTACTCTCCGCTGAATGGGGTACGTCCGACAACAACCGCCGCGCCAAATTCTATTCGCTAACCGCGTCGGGCAAAGAGCAGTTGGCGCAAGAGAGCGAGTTCTGGCGGCGCATGTCCGGCGCGGTCGCGCGAATACTCCAAACGGCCTAATCAGCGCAGGAGGAGACCATGCTTTCGGAGTGGCGGAACAAAACTTGGCTGCGGATCAAGACTCTATGGAAGCGGCCGCAGCTCGATCGCGATCTGGAGGACGAAGTGGCGTTTCATCTCGCCATGCGCGAAGAAAAGGACCGCCTCGAAGGGATTGCACCTGACGAATCCAGCTACGCCGCTCGCCGTAGGTTTGGCAACGCCACAGCCATCAGGGAACGCAGCCGCGAATTCTGGACATTTGCCTCGCTCGAAGGACTCCTGCAGGACGTCCGCTTCGCCCTGCGCATGCTCCTCAAGAATCCCGGCTTCACGGCAGTTGCGGTTCTGACACTCGCCCTCGGTATCGGCGCAAACACCGCCATTTTCAGCGTTGTCAACGGCGTGCTTCTCAATCCCCTCCCCTACAAGGATCCGCAGCAACTCCTCGCCGCACGCCATACCGATTCGCTTTTGAATGTCATCGACATCCAGCGCCTCACCCGATCCTTCTCGCAAGGCGGCGCTATCAACACTGTCGACATGGATTACACCAGCGGAGCGGAACCCCTCCAAGTTCAGGCAGGCTACGTCGACGCCGGATTCCTCGAAACGCTGGGGATTCCTCCCTTGCTCGGCCGACTCATTTCTCCGGATGAAGACGTCAAGGGCGGTCCGCGCGTTGTCGTCCTGAGCTATGCTTTCTGGCAAAACTTTCTGGGCAGCGACCCGCAAGCAGTTGGAAGAGCCGTGACGCTCAGCGGAAACGATTACACCGTCGTCGGCGTGCTGCCCGCGAATTTTGCCCTCCCGCGCGACCATGCCGACGTATTCGTCTCACTGTGGGTCGGCTATCCCGAAGCGGCGGCCTTCCGCGGCGTCCACTTCATGGATTCCTACTGGCGGCTTAAGCCGGGCGTGACGCTCGCGCAGGCCCAAGCGGATGTTCTCGCTATCGACCGCCATCTCGCCGAGCAATTTCCCGACACCGAACGCAAACGCCAGACACAGCTTGTTCCATTGCAGGAATTTGTCGTCGGCGACGTTCGTACCTCCTTGCTCGTTCTGTTCGGTGCCGTCGGTTTTGTCTTACTGATTGCTTGCGCGAATTTCGCCGGCCTGCTGGTCGCCCGCACCATGGCGCGCCGCCCCGAACTCACGATTCGCGCGGCGCTCGGCGCGGGAAAGCTGCGCCTGATTCGCCAGGCGCTGGTTGAGAGCGCGCTTCTCGCAATCCTGGGCGGCGGCGCGGGCCTTGTTCTCGCCGAATGGGGCACGAAGCTTTTGCTCTCTCTCAAGCCCGCCGCCCTCGAACGATTCAGCGGCATTCAACTCGACGCCCGCGTTCTCGTTTTCGTCTTCGGCATCTCCGTGCTCACCGGCATAGTCTTCGGCATCGCGCCGGCCTGGTCCGCCGCCAGTGCCGACTTTGCCGAAGCGCTGAAAGACGGGGGAGGCCGCGCAACATCCGGCCCGTCAAGTCATCTGCTACGAAAACTGCTCGTCATCACCGAGTTTGCTCTCGCGCTGGTGCTCCTCGTCGGCGCCGGCTTGCTGATCAAGGGCTTCTCTCGCCTGAGCGCAGTGAATCCCGGCTTCAATCCACGAAACGTTATTTCCATGCATCTCCAGCTTCCCGCCACGCGCTACGCCGATATCCCGCCACAAACGCAATTCCGCCGCGAATTGCTCGCACGCCTCAATTCCCTTCCCGGCGTGGAAGCCGCCATGGTTACGGACATTCCGTTCAGTGGAAATTATGTGACTCACAGCATCGTCATCGACGGCCGGCCGCCAGTCCTCGTTGGCGCGGAGCCCCACGTACAGACTCTCTCGGTGATGGGCGATTACTTCCGTGTCATGCAAATCCCGATTCGCGCCGGTCGCGGTTTCTCCGACGCGGATCGGGAAGGACAGCCTTTAGTCGCGGTCGTGAACCAAAAATTTGTCGAACAATTTTTCCCGCACGAAAGCCCGCTGGGCGCGCGCATCGATTGGGGCCGCGCCAAATTGCCGCACAACTGGATGACCATCGTCGGCGTCGTGAACGATGTAAAGCATTCAGGCCTTGGTCTGCCCACCGATCCCGCCGTTTACGCTCCCTTTCCGCAGTCCGACGAAGCCTGGCGCCGCTGGATGACGCTTGCCATCCGCACTCCCGGCTCGCCAACGGGATTGGTCGAAGAAGTAAAGAAACAAGTCTGGAGCCTCGACCGGCAAATTCCCGTGAGCGACATTCTCTCCATGGAAAGCCTCATGGCCGTCTCGCTCGCGCAAGAACGTTTCAACATGTTGCTCCTCGGGCTCTTTGCCGCGCTCGCTCTCACTCTCGCCGCCGTCGGCATCTACGGCCTGATGGCCTACTCGGTGAACCAACGCACGCACGAGATCGGCTTACGCATGGCCATGGGCGCGCGGTCCCGCGACATTCTCCGTCTCGTCCTGGTCGATGGCGCCAAACTCACGTTTCTCGGCATCGCCATCGGAGTCGCTGCAGCCTTGGCACTTACCCGGCTGATGGCGACTCTTCTTTTCGATGTGAAGCCGACGGACCCGCTAACCTTCGCAGCCGTAGCCTTCGTGCTGGCCGTCGTCGGACTCGCGGCCTGCTACATTCCCGCGCGCCGCGCCACGCGTGTCGATCCCATGGTGACACTCCGTTATGACTGAATACTGCATGCAGCGGACCGCTATCGTCTGCTTGAAGAGTTTCGGAGCCTGAACCAATGCAAGGGTGGCTGCACAAAACACGCTTACGCCTGAAAGCAATCTTCCGCCGCGAAGCTCTGGATCGCGACCTCGAACAGGAAGTGGCCTTTCACCTGTCGATGCGCGAAGAAAAGAATCGTCAGCTTGGCATTCCCGGTGACGAGGCGCGCTACGCCGCTCGCCGCGGTTTCGGAAATCTCACCCTCATGAAAGAAAGGACTCGCGACATGTGGCGATTTGTTTCGGTCGAATCCATCTGGCAGGACGTTCGCTTTGCCGTCCGCAGCCTCCGCAAGAATCCGGTCTTCACTATCGTCGCCGTCCTCACTCTCGCCCTCGGTATCGGAGCCAACACCGCGATTTTCTCCGTCGTGAACGGCGTCCTACTCCGCCCCCTACCCTACCTCCATCCGCAACGCCTCGTCTTCCTCAGCGAATCTTCTCCTCAAGTCCCCGACATGAGCATCTCCATGGAAGACTTCAACGATTGGCGCAATACGAACACCGTTTTTGAAAACATGGTCGCCTACCAGGCGGACAGCGCCACGCTCACCGGCCACGGCGATCCGCTGCAATTGCAGGTGCGCCGCGTCACGGCATCTCTGTTTGCCACGCTTGGCGTGCAACCCATTCTCGGCCGTCCCATTTCTCCCGACGATGACAGAGTCGGCGCGCTCCCCGTCCTGATGCTGAGCGACACCTTGTGGTCCACTCAGTTCGGGCGCGACCCCCGCGTCCTCGGCCAGCAGCTCACGCTCGACGGCGAATCGTTCACCATCATCGGCGTGCTCCCCAGCAGCCGTTTTCATCCAAGCTGGCGTCAGTTCGATGTCTTCGTGCCGCTCTGGCGTCTCGAGGATCAGTACGGCGGCGCCGCTCGCCGCGGCGAACATCCCGGCATCTACGCCTATGCGCTCCTGAAGCCCGGTGTCACCGTCGAGCAGGCGCAAACGCAGCTTTCTTCCATCGCCGCCCGCACAGCCACTCAATTTCCCAAATCGAATCTCGGCATCGGCGCCACCGTTCAACCCTTGCTGGGTGCCGTTGTTGGCGACGTGCGTCCATCCTTGCTCGTCTTGATGGGTGCGGTCGGTTTTGTGCTCCTCATCGGTTGCGCCAACGTGGCCAACCTCTTGCTCGCTCGTGCCACGGAACGCCGTCGTGAAATCGCCATCCGCAAAGCTCTTGGCGCGGGCTCCTGGCGCCTCGGCCGTCAGCTCTTGACGGAAACCACGCTCTTATCGCTCTTAGGCGGCACAGTTGGTCTCGTAGTCGCCGCGTGGGTCACGCGCGGCCTCGCGGGCATTGCCGCGGGCGCCGTGCCCCGGATTGAAGAGGTCTCTCTCGATATTTCTGTGCTCGCCTTTACTCTCGTTCTTTCTGTGCTTACCGGAATCTTCTTCGGTCTGGTTCCGCTCTTCCAGGCCAGCCACGCCGACATCAACCACACCCTCAAAGAGAACACGCCGGGCAGCGGTACCGCCCGCACCGGCCGCCGCCTCCGCGACATTCTCGTCGTCGGCGAACTCGCTGTCTCTCTCGTTCTTCTTGTGGCCGCGGGACTTACCCTCGAAAGCCTCTTCTATGTCTTGCGCAGCGCTCCCGGCTTTAATCCCGACGGCGTTCTCACCGCGCGCTTCGCCATGCCGCAGAAAAACTACCCCACCGACGAGCAGCGCCGCCTGTTTGTCGCCGCTCTGGACAGCAAGCTCGCGGCCATTCCCGGCGTCCAGTCTGCCGGTTTCAAAAACCCTCTTTTTGGCGGCTGGCAAAATTCCTTTATGGTTGAAGGTTTACCCCGCCCTGAGTCCGGCCAATTTCCGCACGCGGAGTTTTCCCGCGTCTCTCCGGGCGCGCTTCCGGCTATGGGCGTCAACCTCCTCCGCGGCCGCTTGTTTCTTACCAGCGATAACGAAAACTCCTCCAACGTCTGCATCGTGGACGACTCGCTCGCTCAAAAATATTGGCCTGGCCAGGACCCCGTCGGCAAACATCTCTTCCTGGATGAACCCAAGCCCGGCCAGCAGCCTGTTCCCACTACTATCGTCGGCGTGATCCGCCAGATCAAAAACTATGGCGTCGATCATCCTGTCATCGCAGAAATCTTTGTCCCCTTCGCGCAGCGCCCTGGCAGTGGCGGCGTCCTCGTGGTTCGCTCCTCCCTCGATCCGGCGTCTCTCGCGTCGTCCGTCCGCTCCGCTGTCGAATCCCTCGATCCCAGTCTGCCTATTTTTTCCGTCCGCACTCTCTCCAGCTTCGTCAGCGAAAACGTCGCGCCCCGTCGTCTCTCCGTGCTGCTGCTCAGCTTGTTCGCCGGCTTGGCTATCGTCCTCGCCGCCGTCGGCGTCTATGGCGTCATGTCCTGCAACGTAACACAGCGCAATCACGAACTCGCCATTCGCCTGGCGCTCGGCGCCGCGCCGGACGACATTCTTCGTCTCGTTCTCTCGCACGGTGCGCGCCTCATTTTTGTAGGCCTGGCTCTTGGCGTTCTTGCTGCCTTCGCTCTCACACGAGTGCTTTCGAGCATGCTTTTCGGTGTCAGCGCTGGTGACCCTGCAACCTTTGCGGGCGTCGTCGTTTTCAACGCCCTCGTCGCGCTCCTGGCCATACTGCTTCCCGCGCGCCGCGCCACCCGCGTCGATCCCATGATCGCACTTCGCTATGAATAGAGTAATTTCACCTATTCATTAGCAATGAGGGCCGGAATCTGCAGTCTTATTCTCTCGCTCTCCGCGCTCACCCACCTGCCGCGCCAGATCCGCATTTTGCGGCTACCACGGCTACCTCTACCCACCCAGGTCCGCGATGGCCTGTTTCACCATTTCGCCGATCTCGTCCTTAATTCCCTCCCGGTTTTCCACAGGGTATTGACCAAGCAACTGTCCTTTAGGACGGCTTGCGGCCTCCTTTCCCAAGTGCTACGTTTAAAAAGACTTTGCTGCCTTCACACAGCACGAGTCCGGCAGTGATTCGGGAGCCCTGAGGGAATTTTTCGAATTCTTTTTTCGAAAAAAGTTTCGACGGACACTTCGATACCCACGCTGAAGATTTTTTCGTGACGCGAGCATGTCCCGGCTTCTCGCGGGACGAGCGACGATTCGCTCTGATAAACGCGCCGTCCGTTTGACGAGCGCAACAAAAAACTCGCGCGCGGGGTTTTCGTGTCGTACTGGTTTCGCAACGACAATCGTCTGCCACAGGCCAGACTGGCCATCGCCTCCTACGTCATCGTGGGCATGGTCGGGTTGTTGCTCCTCGGCTTCTGGAAACTCCAAGTTGTCGACTCCGATAAATACGGCCAAATGGCCGAGCGTAATCGCGTTCGCTCCATTCCCATCATCGCTCCGCGCGGCCGCATGCTCGATCGCGATGGCCGCGTCCTCGTCGACAACTATCCCTCTTTCAGCATCCTTCTTCTCCGCGACGATCCCGCTCTGATCGACAAGAACTTGCCTGCCATCGCTGATGGACTCGGCATCCAGATCAGCGATCTCAAAGACCAGCTGGAGAGCACGAAAGCTCTTCCTAAATTTCAACCCATCGTCATCAAGCCTGAAGCCACTAACGCGGACGTTGCGTTTATCGAGTCCCACCGCTCCGACATTCCTCTTCTAGAAATGTTGATGGTCCAGCGACGCCGTTATCTCCCCGGCGGATTCATGTCCCACGCCAGCGGGTACGTCGGCGAAGTCAGTGAGCAGCAAATCGAAGCCAGCAACGGCAAGCTCCGCCCTGGCGACCTCGCTGGAAAAACCGGCCTCGAGCGCCAGTACAACGACATCCTGACCGGCACTGACGGCATGCGCCGCGTCGTCGTCAATAGCGTCGGCAAAGAAGTCAAAGACCTCGGCCACCTCTCCGAACAGGAACCCATCCCTGGCAAGCAGATTCAGCTAACCATCGATTACGACCTGCAGCAGGTCGCGGAGCAGTCCCTCGGCGCGAGGCCTGGCGCTGTAGTCGCTCTCGATCC
Organism: uncultured Acidobacteriota bacterium; assembly: GCA_963718785.1. Classification (GTDB taxonomy): domain Bacteria; phylum Acidobacteriota; class Terriglobia; order Acidiferrales; family UBA7541; genus Acidiferrum. The sequence continues at coordinate 1,882,814 of CAVQZW010000003.1, forward strand.
GCGCACGGGGGAAGTCCTCGCCATGGTCAGCCGCCCTACGCCCGATCCAAATGATTTCGCCATCCGCGTTTCGGCCGACGAATGGAAGAGCCTCAACGATGACCCTCTGCATCCTCTCTTGAACCGCGCCATTCAAGCCCAGCTCGCGCCAGGCTCCGTTTTCAAAATTGTGACCGCCACCGCGATGCTCGAGGACCACGTTCCCGAGGAAGGTTTCACGACATTTTGCCCCGGCTACGGTACCTTCTTTGGCCGCCAATATCACTGTTACGTTTTCTACGCTAAAAGTGGTCCGAAGTCTCACGGCGTACTCGGTCTGCACGACGCGATCCTGAAATCTTGTGACGTTTTCTTCTACAACGTTGGCATGCGCCTCGGCATTGACCGCCTTTCTCACTACGCTCTCGGATTCGGTTTGGGAAAGAAAACCGGTATAGACCTGCCCTCTGAAGAGCCCGGCCTCATCCCCACACAGGAGTGGGTCGAGCGCACCTTTCATCGCAAGTGGTACGCCGGCGAAGTCATCTCCGTCGCTACCGGACAGGGTGCCGTCACTACCACGCCTCTGCAGCTTGCCCGTATGATTGGTGGCATCGCTTCCGGCGGCGTCTTCAAGCAGCCGCACATGCTCAAGGACGCGCCCAAGGTGGGAGAAGAGCGTTTTCACATCTCCGATTCCACGATCGAAAAAGTGACGGACGCTATGTACGGTGTCGTCAACGAACCGGGCGGTACCGGCGGCAGGCTCAAGCTCACTGGCATCGAGCTCAGCGGCAAGTCCGGCACCGCGCAGGTCATCGGCTACGACAAAATGAATCTGGTGAAAAAGGGCTCGCAGTTTGCCGATAACGCGTGGTTCGTGGGCTATGCCCCGAAGCGCGATCCTGAGATTTGCGTTGCCGTTCTCGTTCAGGAAAGCGGCCAGCATGGCGGCGAAGCGGCCGGTCCAGTCGTTCGCGACATCGTCAAAGCCTATTACGATAAGAAGGCAAAGAAGACACAAGGCCAACTCACCGCCGACGACAAGCAGTATGATTTGAATCATGGCTCCGCCACGGCAATGGCAGTTCAGACCCAGCCAGTCATGAAGCCTGCCGCCGCCGCGCACGCCGCAAACGCGAGCCCGCAGCGCTAGGTCGGGTTTCAGTTGTTTGAAATACTTAGGAGTGAAAAACCATTCGGCAGGATAAAACAAGCTATAAGCGAAGTCAGCTCTTTCCTCTTCGCTGTCAGCTGTTAGCTGTCGACTGTCAACTTCCTTCATGAAAGACGCACCCGGCACTCGCGACTACGACTGGTGGCTCCTCGCCATCCTCGCCACCATCTGCGCCCTCGGCGTAATCGAAATCTATTCCGCCACGCACGGCAGCTCCCTTGCCGGCATGCAGAACAAGCAGATTCGCTGGCTGGTCATCGGCTTCGTCCTGATGTTCGCGCTCTCCCGACTCGATTATCACCTCATCCTTGACCAGGCCCCCGTCCTTTATCTCATCGGCATTGTCGCTCTCATCGCCGTCCTCGGCTTCGGCCATACCCGCTTCGGCGCCAAACGCTGGATTCCCATCCTCGGCGAGTTTCTTCAGGTGTCGGAATTGGTCAAATTGATTATAATCATCGTGTTGGCGCGCTTCTTCGCCGAGGTGCGCACCGATGAGCTCTCTCTTCAGGATCTGATCAAAGCGGGACTCATCGTTGGGTTGCCGCTTGCTTTAATTCTCAAGCAACCCGATCTTGGCACAGCGCTCGTGCTCGTGCCTTTGCTCGTCGTTGGCGCTTTTCTCGCTGGCTTGCAGTGGAAACACGCCGCGGCAATTGCGCTCATCGGCCTCTTGATGCTCCCCGTCGCTTGGCGCGTCTTGAAGCCTTATCAGAAGGAAAGAGTTACGTCGTTCATGCATCCTGAAGAGGACGCTAAGGGCTCCGGCTATCAAGTGCTTCAATCAAAGATCGCTGTCGGCTCCGGCGGCTTCTGGGGTAAAGGGTTTGGCAACGGCACGCAAAACCAGCTCGGCTACATCCCCGTCCGTTATTCCGATTTCATCATGTCGGCTTGGGCGGAAGAGCAGGGCTTCAAAGGCGTGCTACTTGCCCTTGGGCTGTACATGGCTCTTCTGTTACGCTTAGTACAGAATGCCCAGCGCGCGAAAGACCGCGCCGGAATGTTTCTGGTAATGGGCGTCGCAGCAGCGCTTGGTTTTCATGTCTTAGTAAACGTGGCGATGGTCATCGGTGCTATGCCCGTGACCGGCATCCCGCTTCCTCTCATGAGCTACGGGGGTTCCGCTACGTTGTTTGTTTTCCTGGCGATTGGTCTGGTTATGAATGTTCGGCTTCGCCGCTTCGTTAACTGAACTTGCCGCCAGTCCCGCGCAGGGTGTTTGCTCAGGCAAATCCCGCCGGATCGGTAATCGTGGCCCCGGTTTTCTCGGGGCTATAGGAACAAGGATCTTAGAGTGAGGACAGCATCGTCCGCCGTTGGCCCGGAAGCTTTCCGGCAACGGACCAGCCTCGTAAGCAAGAGGAACTTTCCCTCCGGCTTCGAACGTCAAGCCATCTCGATATCAGTGTGGCCTGCGTGTGTCCCGGTGCAAACCGGGCCGGCCCCGATTTACTGGACCCCCGACGGGCATTTGCTCGCGGCGATGCGTCCTGTCGGCCCTTTGCGGCCGTACAGAAACGTGACTCCCGGCTCAGCCGGCGTCACTTACAGTCAGGAGTTTTCATGTCAAAAGAATTGGTTATCTCCGCGGCCTCCCACGAACGGCGCGTCGCGATTCTTGAAGAAGGTCAGTTAGTCGAAATTTACATCGAGCGCGAAAAGGAGTTCGCACTCGTCGGCAGCATTTACAAAGGCAGAGTCACCCGCGTCCTCCCCGGCATGCAGTCGGCATTCGTTGATATCGGCCTCGATGGCGATGCTTTCCTTTACGTCAGTGATGTCTTCGAAAATCTCGAAGACTACGACCACGGCCACGCCCATACCGATGCCCCCACCGCTGCCCCCGCTTATTTGCCCGCGCCTTCCAACGTGGTCGAACTGCTTCCCGGCGAAACCCTTGCTCACGCTTCCTCCCATGAGCATGAAGAATCGCACGCGCACGAAGCCCATGCTGAAGAAGCCGGGCACGATGCCTTGCACCACGAATCTCCCGAACATGATTCCCTCTCTCACGACGCGCATCCCGGTGTCGTCGAAGAGCCTGTTACAGAAGGCGAAATCGCCGACGCCCACATCGCCGAAGTTCATGATGAAGGCCATGACGATATTCATCACGCCGCCGAAGAGCGCCAGCCCGAATCTAACGCTTCCGCTCCCCAGAATTTTTCGCCCCACTACAATCCCACTCAAAACTACGCGCCTCGCTCCTCCGGCGGCGGAGATCGCGGCGGCCAAAACTACGGTCGCGGCGGTGATCGCGGCAATGACCGTGGAGGTGATCGCGGGCGTGGTGGTCGCTGGGGTCGTCGTGGGGGACGCCATCGCGGTGGGCGACCGCAAGGGGGCCAGGGCCCTAACGTAGGCGGCCGCAATCTTCCGCCTTCCAAATATGCTTCGCCACAAGGCGGCGAATCTCGCGGCAACGAATCGCGTGGCTACGAAAACCGCGGCCGCGACCAGCGCGGCTCGGAAAATCGCGGCGGTCAGCCTCGCGGTTTCGAACCGCGTGGTCCTGCCCAGCGCGGCTTCGACCATCGCCCACCCGAAAGTCCCAGTGCCTCCGCCTCTGGCAGCGTCGCGGAAGAGCCGATCCTTCTCCCGGGCGAGTCTCTCGCGAAATATCGTGGCAAGCCTCTGGCTCCCCCCCCGCCTCCCGTCGTGGAGCCGGAAATTCACGAGCCGCAACCCAATTTCGAAGAGCCAACTCCGCGTGCCTCCGGTAATCTTTCCGGCGCTCCTGTTCCTGCCACAGGCCCAGGTGTTCCCCGCCGTTTCTCCGGTGGTCTTCCCCGCTGGGTCCTTGCCGACGCCGGCCCCGAATCCGAGACGGCTCCCGCAACCGAGAGCGCTGAGGCAGCGTCTGGCGAATCGCTCGCCGCATCGAATGAACCCGCCGAATCTGCGGCGGCTTCTTCACCTGTTCGCGCGGAATCCGATCTAAGCGAGCAGCAGACCGCATCCCTCGCGTTTGAACTGGCGGAAGCAAAACACGAGGAGACTTCCGATCACGCCAAAGCCGACGCTCTTGCCGGTGGCGCCGAATTTGAAGAAGACGAAGTCGAGGGAGTTCACGCCTCCGCCGAGGCCGAACTCACGGAAGAGGAAGAAGAAGAGGAACGTCAAGAAGAAGCTCATCTCGACGCCGCGGAAGATCAAGCTGCCGCAGAGACTGAACTCTCCGAGGACGAAACCGAAGAAGTGGAAGAGCATCGCGCCGCGAATCGCGCCGAATTCGAAGCTAACGCTGCTCACGAAAGCGCCGAACACGCAGCCGCTCTAGGTGATTCCGAGCACGTCGCACACGAGCACACGGAACACGAAGACACCGAACACGGGCACGATCACGCCGAGCATGAAACTGGCGAGCATCAGTACGCCGAATCCGAAGTCATCGAAGCGCACGCGGGCGAAGTCGCCGCGGGATCTGCCGTCGTCGAAGACGACGTCATTCTCCTCCCCGGCGAAACGCGCGCACCGCGCATCGGCGGAGCCTCAGCCCCTCGCGAAGATTTCCCGCGCGATTCCGCCCGCATTGGCGGCAATCCTCGCTCGCGCTTCCAGCGCCCGCAGCGCGGGGGACGCGATCGAGGCCGCGGTGGCCGTCCAGACAGCCGTGGCGGCCGTCCCGATCGTGGTGGTGATCGCGGCCCGCGTCCGAGCGGCCCGCGATTCGAACGCCGCCCCAGCGGTCCCGGTGGCCCGCGCCATGATCGTGGTCATCGCCATTCCGGCCCGCCGCGCCGTCCGCAGCTCATCAGCGAAATGCTGAAAGCCGGTCAGGACGTCGTCGTCCAAATCGCCAAGGAGCCTCTCGGCAAAAAGGGCGCACGCATAACGAGCCACGTCGCGCTCCCCGGCCGCTTCCTGGTCTACATGCCTACGGTCCATCACACCGGCGTCTCGCGCAAAATCATTTCCGCCGAAAACCGCTCGCGCCTTCGCCGTCTCGTGAGCGAAGCCGGCAACAGCTATCCCGGCGGCTTCATCGTTCGAACCGCCGCTGGCGGCGCCACCGACGACGAAATCCGCGCCGACATCGAATTCCTCGGCAAATCCTGGAACGAAATCAAGGAGCGCAGCGAGCAGCGCAAGTCTCCCGCGCTTCTCCATCGCGATCTCAATCTCGTCGAGCGCATCCTCCGCGATTACGTCTCCGACGATTTCACGGGCATCTGGATCGACAACGAAGAGGAGTACGGCAAGATCGTCGAGTTCGTCAGCCGCTTCCAGCCTAAGCTCGTCAACAAGGTCAAGCTTTACACCAAGGAAACCCCGATCTTCGAAGAGTTCGGCATCCAGCACGAACTCGACAAAGCCCTGCGCGCCAAGGTCTGGCTAAAATCCGGCGGCTACATCGTCATCAATCACACCGAAGCTCTGGTCGCCATCGACGTCAACACCGGCAAATTCGTAGGCAAAGGATCCACGCGCCTCGAGGACACCATCGTCAAAACCAATCTCGAAGCCGTCAAGGAAATTGTCCGGCAAATCCGCCTGCGCGATCTTGGCGGCATCATCGTCGTCGATTTCATCGACATGGAAGAGCGCCGCAACCGCGAGAAAGTTCTAAGCGCCCTGCAAATGGCCCTCGAACAAGACAAAGCTCCGTCAAAGGCTCTGTCCTTCAACGAGTTCGGCCTCGTCTGCATCACTCGCAAACGCACCAAGCAGGCGCTCGAGCGCGTTCTCTGCCAGCCTTGCCCGTATTGCACCGGTTCCGGCATGGTCAAGTCCATCCCCACGCTCTGCTACGAAATCCAGGCCGAAGCGCGCAAGATGGCCACCGCCGAACACGAAGGCCCGAATCTCACCCTCCGTGTTCATCCCGAAATTGCGAAGGCTCTTAAAACGCGCGAGTCTATGCTCATGGATGAACTCGAGCAAACCGCTCACAAACACATCATCATCCAATCCGACGCTACCCTTCACTGGGAGCAGTACGACATCTACTAACCCCGCACAGTTTCCGTCTTTTCCTCGTAGGGGCACGGCACGCCGTGCCCCTCTTCTGTTTCCGCCCTCGCCCATTCTGGAATTCATTCCCGTGTCGTACTCTGATTCATCGCCAGACGTTTTCTTTAGGTCCAAACCCAAAACTATTTGTAACCTTAGCTCGGGCTAACCAGTAATTAGATACAGAGAGTGGCAAATGGAACTGCTGGAACGCTTCGCGTCAGGCGACCTGGATGCCTTCGAAGTGCTGTTCCGGCAGCATCAGAAGGAAGTCTATGCCTGGATCGTGCGCATCGTCCGCGACACTGGCATCGCTGAGGACCTGACCGTGGAAACGTTCTGGCGCATTTACAAACATCGAGTCCGATTCAAACCGGACGGCAACTTCCGCGCCTGGGCGCGCCGAATCGCCACCAACGCGGCCCTGGACCATCTAAGGCACGCGCGTCAGGAAGTTACGCTCCCCGAGAATCTCCCTTGCGCGGCAAGCCCGGATGGCGCCGTCACCCGGGAGACTCGCGACAGCATCCACAGAGCTTTCCGCGAGCTTCCCGCAAAATACCGGCTCGTAGCCACGCTGGCTCTCGTGGAGGAAGAAAGTTACAACAACATCGCCGAGGCTGCGGGAATCTCCGAATCGCTCGTAAAGGTCAGAGTCTTCCGCGCCGTTCGCATGTTGCGAAAAAAACTCAATTCTCTTCGAACCGAGGTCACAGCGAAATGAGCAACGAAGAAATCAGCAAAGAGATGAAAGAACTCCTCAAAGAGGCCGTCACTCCGATGCAAGGCACCGAACTCCGCCGCGACCTCTGGCCGCAAATGCTCCGCAAACTCGAAGAGCAGCCGCTCCCCATCCACAGTGTTCCGTGGTTCGACTGGGCGCTCGCTTCACTCGCCGGCGCCGCTCTTCTCTTTTTCCCCGGGCTCATCCCGGCACTGTTCTATCACTTGTGAACCAGGAGGCTTTATGAACCAGCACAAATATCTTCGCGCATACATGGCGGGCATTGTGGTGCCCACGATTGTTCTTGTGATGGGTGTAACGGTGTTTTGCATCGCGCGTTACGTTTGCGATTTTTCCGTAGCGCTCGAACGTCTCATGATTTTTCCGATGGCGGTAGTTCCCGTCCTGTGGGGTCTTTGGAACATGCTCTTCATCGCCTCGCATTCGCGGACTCATCTCTCCATCGGCATCCACGGCGCCTTGCTGCCGTTTCTCCTCGGCCCGCTTGGCATGCTTCTGACGAGTCTCTTGAATTTCTCAATTCCGGGCTTTGCCAAGCACGCCTTCCCGATCCTTGCGCCGCTCAGCCTGATCGTTTACTACCTCGTCTGGAAGTATGTGGTCGGCTCTCTAAACCGAGTTGTCGATCTTGCATGAGCTTCCCGCAATTTGACCTGTTCCGCCAGGCAGGTTCTCGAATGCGCAAACGCGAGCAATTTTGCATTGCTTCACTCCGCTGCGACCGTCTAGAGTACCTCCACATTGCTCCATCCCAGCCGGGGCCAAATCTGCTTTTTTGGACTGATTAGGGAGGAACTATGTGGAACAAGCAGCAAACGCAACCTCAGGCCCCCGCCGCTCCGCCACCGCTAGCTCAAGCATCTCCGGCAGCATCCGCGGCAGCATCTCCAGCGGCATCACCAGCATCCGTCATCGCTTTCGGCGCACCGTCGGCCCCGCGGCCGGCTATCTCTACTAGCACTCGCAGTTCAGCTCGCCTGGGTTCCGGCTTGCATATCAAGGGGCAGCTCACTGGCACGGAGGATTTGCAGATTGACGGCCAGGTGGAAGGCCCGATCTCGCTCAATGGCCATCAACTCGTCGTCGGCCCCACCGCTGTGCTAAATTCCGAAATTCGTGCCAGCGAAGTGATCGTTTACGGCAAAGTCATCGGCAACCTCCACGGCGATCGCGTGGAACTCAAGACCGACGGCTCGGTGACCGGGGACATCTCCACCGCCCGTATCAGCATCGAGGATGGCGCCCATTTCAGGGGCCGTATCGAAATCGACCCAGCCAAATCCAAAGCCGCCGCAGGCTAACGGGGCTCTTCGCTCCACCACATCTTCGCAGCACTGGCTCGGCCTCTTGCGGGCCGGGACGACCCTGGTGCCCTGCTCACGGTAGGAGCTCACTCGCTTCTCAACGCAATGATCGGATCGACGCGCACAGCCCGCCGCGCGGGTATCGTGGGCTAAAAATGGCCTACGGATTGGCCATTCCTTTATGTTGTTGGTTTTCTTCCGCTTTTCTTTTCCGTAAGTTACGTGTTTTCAATCGCGCCCTTTGTACGACATCTACTGACGTTTTTCTAGCTCTGCAAGGGCGTGGCTAGCGCTGGGCTTGCCCTGGGCTTGGCCTCGCCCCTATGACGTGAGTTCAGCGGCGGCTTCGGCGAAGATGCTTGTGTGGAGATCGATGTCGGCTTCGGTGGTGGCGGGGCACATGAGGGCCATGTTGTGGAACGGAGTGAGGAGGACGCCGCGATTCAGGGTGTAGAGGTGGAGGAAACGTTCGAGTTCGAAATCGGCGGCAGCGGCGGACTGGCCGCCGTTGCGGGGGGCTTGCGCAGCGAAGGTGTATTCGGCGCGTGCGCCGAGGCGCGTGACGTTCCAGGGGAGTCCGGTCGAACGGATTTGAGCCGCGACAGCGTCAGCGAAGCGGTTGGCTAACGGAATCATGTAGGCGAAGGCGGCGGGCGTGAGGATGTGCTCCAACGTCGCCCGCATCGCTGCCAAGGAGAGCGCGTTTCCGGCGAGCGTGCCGCCGATGCCGCCGACGTCCACATCTTCGAGATGAAGGCGGGCGGCTATGCGTTGGGCGACTTCTTCGGTAACGCCGTAAGTCGCGCCGGGAATGCCGCTACCGATGGGTTTGCCGAAGACGAGAATGTCTGGCTGCAGATTCCATTCGCGCGTGCAGCCGCCGGGGCCGGCGCAGATAGTATGCGTTTCGTCGGCGATGAGGAGTGTGCCGTAACGGCGAGTGAGATCGCGAGCAGCGGACCAGTATCCGTCGTCGGGCAGGATGATACCGACGTTGGTCATGGCCGGCTCGGCGAGAAGGCAAGCTACGTCGTGATGCTTAAGTGCGTCTTCGAGGGCCTGGAGATCGTTGAATTCGACGACGCGCGTGGTTTCGGCGGGATTGACGGGCGGGCCGATATTGCCGCGGCGCGGCCCGACGACGCCGTCGTGGAGCGAAACGAAAGTTTCATCCACGGTGCCGTGATAGCAGTAGTGGAACACAAGAATTTTGGGCCGCTGCGTGATTTCGCGAGCGATGCGGATGGAAAAGCGATTGGCGTCGGTGGCCGTCAGTGTGAATTGCCAGAACGGGAGGCCGAAGCGGTGCTGGAGATCTTCGCCGACCCAAAGCGCGTCTTCGGTAGGAAGCATGAGCGTGATGCCTTCGCGAACGCGGCGAGCGACGGCGTCGGCAACGACGGAGGGCGAGTGGCCCGTCATGGCGCCGGTGTCGCCTAGACAGAGATCGACGTAGTCGTGGCCGTCCACGTCAGTGAAATGCGCACCGCTGGCGGTCTTTACAAAAACAGGAAAAGCACCGGCCCATTTATTCATCCAGTTCATCGGCACGCCGCCGAGGAGAGAGGATTGGGCGCGGAGATAGAGTTCGGCGGAGCGCGGGTGTTCGGCGACAAAGCGCTTTTCTTCGCGCTGATGAAGGCTTTGGAGTTTCGCGCGATCGATGGATTTCATGGCGTTGCTCGAAACTAACGCAGGTCGCGGATGATTTCGCGAGCAGCGTTGGCGCCGCACGCGCCGGTTAGCCCGTTGCCAGGATGTGTGCCAGAGCCGCAAAGGAAAAGCCCGCGAATCGGCGTTTTGTAGCGGGCCCAATCGAGGACTGGGCGCATGGTGAAGAGCTGATCGAGCGCCAGTTCGCCGTGGAAAATGTGGCCGCCGGTGAAGCCGTAACTAGTTTCGAGATCGCGCGGAGTGATGACCTGCATGTGTTCAATCAGGCCGGGCAGATTGGGTGCGTACTCCGCAAGTGTCTTAACGACCGTGTCGCCGAAATCCTTGCGCCGCGCGTCCCAATTGGTTTCGGACTTGATGATCGACTTGCCGTCCGCGGAAGCGCCGGCGAGTTTGAACGGGGCGAACTGCACGTAGGCCGAAAGGACATGCTTGCCTTCCGGCGCGAGCGAGTGATCTAGAATCGTGGGAATGGTGACGTCGAGATACGGCGCCGAAGAGAATTCACCGTATTTGGAGGCGTCGAACGCGCGTTCGAGATAATCAATCCCAGGGCCGATGTGGATGCGGCCAGACAGCGTATTCAGAAAACCTTCGGCAGAGTCAAGCGCGGAGAAAACAGGAAGACCGCCGAGGGCGAGATTGACCTTCGCGACCGTCCCAGCGGAACGAACGTTGCGAATGCGCAGAGCGAAAGTGGGATCAAGTTGCGTGGGATCGAGCAGCTTGAAGAAAGTGCGCTTGGGATCGATGCCGGAGACAACGGCTTCAACCGCAATCTCTTCGCCGTCGTTCATGACAAGACCGGCCACAGCGCCGTCTTTCACGCGAATGTGCTGGACTTCGGCATTGGTGCGAATTTCCACGCCGGCCTTGCGGGCGGCATCCGCGAGAGCAAGAGTGAACGAACCCAGTCCCCCACGCGGGAAAGCGGCAGAGCCGACGGGATGCGAGTCCGCAGCGGCACGCAGCAGAAGCACGGCCGTCGAGCCTGCGGACCACGGCCCGAGGGCCGTTCCAGAAATGCCGCGCGCTGCAATCACCGCACGCAGCAGATCCGTTTCGAAAAATTCCGAAACGAAATCGGCGACCGCCATGGGACCCCAGCGAAGCAGGTCGAAGATGCCCTGTTTCCCAAGGCTGCGCACGCTGCGGCCGGCCTTGAACAGATTCCAGAAATCTTCAGGGGAGGGAGAATCAATGGCGGGCGGCGTGATGGAAACAATCTCCCCAAGAACTGAGAAAAGATGATCTAGCGTTTCGGCGAATTGCGTATACTTCGCGGCATCTTTCTCGGAGTGCCCGGCAATTTCAGCGGCGGTTTTGGCATGGTCGTTATAAAAGACAAGCGACTTGCCATCGAGGGTTGGCGCGAAAACGCGCGGATCAGGGCGCAGGATTTCGCAATCAAGCTTGTGAAACTCCAGGTCACGCGCAATGTCGGCGCGAAGCGGGCCGAGAGTGTGAGAAAGCGTGGAAGCGCGGAAGCCGGTATGAAACTCCTCGGTGATGGCGCCGCCGCCAATAATTTCTCGGCGCTCGAGAACGATCGGCTTGAAGCCGCCTTTTGCCAGATAGAACGCGGTGATGAGAGCGTTGTGGCCGCCGCCGATGAGAGCTACACGCTGTCCGATGGGCATGATTAGTTCTTGCTCCCGCTCGAACGCGCGGCTTTCGAGTTTTTCCAATCCTTAAGAATGACCTGGCTGGCGATGCGGCCGGGCGCGCCCATGATGCCGCCGCCCGGGTGCGTGGCGGAGCCGCACATATAGAGGTTGTCGATCGGCGTGCGGTAGTAGGCCCATCCGGGCACGGGGCGAAGGAAAAAGAGCTGTTCGAGAGAAAGTTCGCCCTGAAAAATATTTCCCTGGGTGAGGCCAAACTCGCGCTCGAGATCTAACGGCGTGAGGACCTGGCGCCCAGTAACAATTTTCTTGATATTGGGAGCATGTTCGGCGATGGCGTTGACGACAGCGTCGCCGAACGCTTCGCGCTGCTCGTCCCAGGTGCCGTTGGCCAGCTTGTACGGCGCGTACTGGACGAAGCAGGACATCACGTGCTTGCCGGGCGGCGCTACGCTCGGGTCGGTCAAACTGGGGATAACGATATCAATGTAGGGCTTGCGCGAAAAATTGCCGTATTTCGCGTCGTCGTAAGCGCGCTCCATGTATTCGATGCTGGGAGAAATGGAAATCGCGCCGCGGAGATGCGCGCCAATACCTGGCAGACATTTGAAATCCGGGAGCCCGTCAAGCGCAAGATTCACCTTGCCGGAGGAGCCGCGGAACTTATAGCGGCGAACACTTTCGAGAAAATCGCCGGGGAGTTCGCTGGGTTCCAGAAATCTTTCGAAGGTAAGGTGCGGATCGACGCTGGAAGAAACGACGTTCGCGGACATTTCTTCGCCGCTTTGCAAGGCCACGCCGCACGCGCGCCCGTTCTTGACCAGGATTTTCGCAACGCCGGCCTGCGTGCGGATTTCCACTCCCGCTTCGCGCGCGGCATCGGCAATGGCATTCGAGATCGCGCCAGTGCCTCCGCGGCTGAAACCCCAGGAGCGAAACGCGCCATCGATTTCGCCCATGTAGTGATGCAGCAGGACATAAGCGGTGCCCGGCGAGCGAATGCCGAGAAAAGTGCCGATGATGCCAGAGGCAGACATGGTGGCTTTGAGCACATCCGTCTCAAACCATTGGTCCAGAAAATCGGCGGCGCTCATGGTCATGAGCTGAACGAGGGTGTAACGCTCATCGGAAGAAAGACTTCGGAAACGCTGCATCAAAAAGTGAAGCTGTTTTAGGTCGCCCGGTTTGAGCGTCGTGGGGTCCGGCGGAATCATGGACAGCAGCGGCTTCACGAAGCGGCACATCGGCGTCATCATCTTCGAAAATTCGTCGTAAGCTTCGGCGTCCACGCGCGAATGGCGGCGAATTTCGCGCTGCGCGCGCGCGTGGTCATTCATGCGCCAAAGGTGGTTGCCATCGGGCATGGGCGTGAACGTGCCATCGAGTGGAAGGATTTCGAGGCCATGGCGCGGAAGGTCAAGCTCGCGAATAATTTCGGGGCGAAGCAGCGAGACGACGTACGAACACTCCGAGAAAAGAAATCCGGGAATGATTTCTTCCGTGACGGCAGCGCCGCCGAGAACGTGACGGCGTTCGAGCGTCAGCACCTTTTTCCCCGCTTTTGCGAGGTAGGCCGCGTTCACAAGCCCGTTGTGGCCGCCACCGATGACGATGACGTCGTAGTGCTGCGCCATGCAAAATGACCCCGTTAAAAATGCACACTGAAAAGTAGCTGCGATGAGACTGGAAGCCCGGACATTTTACTGGCAGCCGAGGTGCGGCACAAGGGGCTGAGGGAGGCCGGAATATTCCCCGGAGAGATTCAACTCTTCCCAATTCGACACTCGCCTATTCCCAAATTGAATAAGCCGCCAGGGCAAACCTTTGAATCTTTCGCAATGAGTGGTTCGCTTACTGTAAAAGTAGCTTAAAAATTAAAGTTTTTGAAGAAAAGTTGTTCCACCGCAGCGAACCGACCGGCAAAGTGACTGGCAATCGTCGTGCTTTTCGACCCGGCGAAGATGCGACGCAACTACCGTGAACGCGTTTCATCTCGAAGGGGTCGAAATGCTACGCAGAGTTTTGACTACATCGCTCTGGGTTTGTCTGGTTTGCTTGCAACCGACAAACGCCGTTTCAACGCTTGCAGCTACTTCCACCGATTCAGGAGACTCTGCCGCTCCGGTCGAGCACTCAATCTCGCAAACCACTTCGCCTGCAGAGCAAAGCGCGGCGGCGCAGCGCGCTCCGGCAGACATCGCCGACCGAATATTTAGGCGAGAAAAGCAGCAAGTGGAAACGATCGAGAATTCCGCTCCTATCGTTGAGACTTACATTCAGGAAGAAAAATCCGACGCATTGATGGGTACGGTTCCAAAAAAAGATTTGTATTTCCTCGGACAGGGCGATTTCCGCGGAAAGAGCATTAAGGTTCACTCGATGACGGCCAAAACGCATACCGGTTCGATCATGTGGTCTTTCGAACCCTCAGGATTCCTGCAGATGGCTTTTCTGGACTTGCGCGATTTTGACAAAGATCACTACCGGCTCATACCTCCTGAAACGAACAAACGCGTGTTTCTCGGCGACGTACGCTGCTACGTTTTCGATGTGGAACGAACTCCGAAGGCCAAAGGCTCGCGCTTTCGCGGCCGTATCTGGGTGGAAGACCAGGATTTCACCATCGTTCGAATCAACGGGATCTATGCACCGGAAGCGAAATTCTCTCTGCGCCATTTTGAGGACGAGTTCTATCTCCACTTCGACTCCTGGCGCACCAACGTCAAGTCCGGTTTTTGGCTGCCAAGCGACATTTACATCCAGGATTTGCGTGATCCTCCCCCCACCGGCGGCCCGCGCTTCAAGGCGCGAACTCATCTGTGGGGCTACGGACTTACGTCGCGAAATCGCCAGGAAGAATTCGGCCGGCTGCTCGTCGAAACCCAGGGTCAGGTGAAAGACGAAACGGATAAGCAGGACCGCTCTCCGCTTGAACAACAGCGAGGATGGCGAGATCTCTCGGAGAAAAACGTCATGGAAGTTCTGGAGCGCGTCGGGTTAGTGGCGCCGGAGGGCAACGTCGAGAAGGTGTTGAACACCATCGTCAACAACATCATGGTTACCAACAATTTTGACAGCCGCATCGAAATGCACTGCCGCGTTCAGATGACCAGCGATATCGAAATGTTCTCGATGCAAAACACGATCGTGCTCAGCCGAGGTTTGATCGACGTCGTGCCGAACGAGGAAACGCTGGCGGCTATGCTGGCGTTTGAAGTGGCCGACGCTATGGTCCCCAAGCCGGCGCAGGATCAGTACGGATTCAGCGATATTTTGCGCCTATCGCCGACGGAAGCCTTGAAGAAGCTGTCGTTCGTCGACAAGCCCGAAGAAGCTCAGAAGAATAGCGAGAGGGCTCTGGAGATGCTGAAAAAATCTCCTTACGGAGACAAACTGGCGAACGTGGGCCTTTTCCTTGCGCAACTCCAATCCCAGAAATACGCCCTAAAGCAGTTGATCAGCGCGCGATTGGGGAATCAGGTCTATTTTACTTCGCATCTTCTTCAGATGGCGCCCGCGCTCGCTCCGGCGAACTTGCAGCAGTTAGGCGCATTGCCGATGGGCTCGCGAATCAAAGTAAATGCGTGGAACGACAGCGTCAGCCTCATCGAGACGCATCAGATGGGACCGATTTCTCCACGTGAGAAAATTCCCTTCGAGGTCACGCCAATCGATTTGCGCCTGACGCGCTACGTCGAATCATCCGCTGAAGTCGAGCATTCCATCTTGCCCAGAACGGCGATGCCCGTCGCGGAAGCCACAGCTCCAAATTGATGGGTTCAGCTAATTGACGCTTTATTTCGCCGCTGGCGGGTATGGCGCTGGAATCTCCGCGTACCCCGGAGCCGCCGTCTTTAGATTGGGAGTCGCGGCAGCTTTCGAGTCGCCCAGCGCCCAGCGAATTCCCCCGGCGAGCAAATTCAAGTGAAACTGGTTCTGCCAGTTTTCTGGCCGGTCGCCGATCGCCGTGTAGAACACCTTGCCCTTGCCATGCATCCGGGCCCATACGACCGGATACGGCGCGCGCTTATACGCCAGACCATTCATTGTCGTAGTATCCAGCGTGCAAATCACGTGAAGGTCAGGAGCAAAATCTTTCATCGAATACCATTCATCCATCAAACTGACCGGAGAGGTAACACCTTCAAGCCCGGGGAATTTCGGGTCGTCAATAATTACGTTTGTCGCTTGCAGGCGCGGATCATTGCTCTGGCCGTGGATAATGAACTCGCCGCCAATCATCCGTATATAAGGGTCGGACTGCTCGCCGTGCGCCACGTAACGGTTCGAAAGATTTTGCGGGTCTGGCTGCGTGTGGAATGTGTCAGTAGCCGCGTGGATTCCGACAAAACCTAGGCCACCGTGCACAGCATCTAGAAACGCCTGCTTGCCTTCCACAGACATCGGCGGATTCTTGTCGGTGCCTTCCTCGGTCAAGACTCCGGTCGTAAAGAAGACCACTGCCGCATATTCGTGGAATTCCTTCGAATCAAAAATGCGCCCGTCTTTGGAAGCAGTAAGTTGGAAGCCATACTTCGCGGACATGTCGCGAAGGGCATTTTCGACGATGCTGGGTTTGCCGTCGGTGACTTTGATCACCGCATGCTCGAAGCCGGAAGATTTCGTAAACAGTAGAACGGACTTACGTTTCGCCGCGCCGGCCGTCTTCGAGAGAAGAAATCCCGCGCCGGCAGCGGCCGTAGTGCGAAGAAAATCGCGTCGAGTCGAGAATACATTCATTTTGTTTGTCCGTTGAGATCGAGGATTCGACACATGTTTTGCCAAATCAATTGGAATATAAGACGGCGTAGTCTACTGCGAGCTGCCAACGCGGGCAAGTCAACAAGCACAGTCTGCTCAAGCGCGCCATAATCGCCGACCTAACCAAAGAATCAGCGCCTGCCCCCCGCCGATATCGAATGCAAGCCACCTTTCTCCCCTTCTTGTGGGATACTCTGCGCGGCGAAAAACAGCGAGTGCCGCCTAAAGCATGCGCGCGCGAAAGGCCAAGAAATAATCTCCATGTCTCTTGCGATGGAATCCACATTCATGGAATCGGACCGAGTCCCCCGCCGCAGATGGGCGATTGCGTGTCTGCTCGGCTTCGGCGTCCTCGTTAATTATTTCGACCGAGTCAATCTTTCCGTCTCCAAAGACGCTCTCAATACCGCCTTCGGAGTTTCCGCGGTCACGTTTGGCTATCTATCGAGCGCCTACAACTGGACGTATGCGGCGCTGCAAATTCCTTCCGGCTTGTTGCTGGACCGCTTTGGCGTGAAGCGTGTCGGCCGCTGGAGCACGATTCTCTGGGCCGTCGCTTCCTTTGGCGCTGCGGTCTCCACTGGCATTGGCAGCTTCCTCTCTGCCCGCCTGCTCCTGGGAGTCGGCGAGGCGCCCACCTTCCCTGCAAATTCCAAAGCCGTAGGCTACTGGTTCCCCAAACAAGAACGCAGCCTCGCTACTGCCATCTTTGATTCGATGGCCAAACTTTCTTCCGCCATCGGCGTTCCTCTGCTCGGCATTCTTCTCGTCCGTTTCGGCTGGCGATGGAGTTTTGCCGCCACCGGATTCATCAGCATCCTCTTTTTTATTTTGTTCTACGCGTTTTATCGAAACCCCAGCGAAGACAAGCATCTTTCCGATGCGGAGCGGCAATTCATCGCAAAGGGTGGCGCGCAGCCCGAGGATCAGGCGAAATCCGCAAAGGGAGCGCCGTTCTGGTATTTGCTTGGGCAGCGCAGAGTTTGCGGACTCGCTCTAGGGTTCTTCGGTTATAACTACACGTTTTACCTGCTGCTGACCTGGCTGCCATCCTATTTTTTGGCTGCCCATCACGTCGATTTGCTTCACTCTGTGGCCTACACCAGCGTGCCGTGGCTGTTCGCAACGCTCACGGATCTTATCGTTGGAGGATGGCTCGTCGATGCGCTGATCCAGCGCGGTTGGAATCCTGTCCGCGTACGTCAGGCAGTCCTCATCGGGGGCACAAGCCTTGGCCTCGGCATCCTCGGCGCTGCTAATGCGCAGACCGCGGCGGGCGCCTTGATCTGGATCAGCATATCCATTGGCGGACTATCAGCCGCTTCGCCCGTCGGATGGTCGATTCCTTCACTGATTGCGCCAAAGGAAAGCGTTGGCACGGTGGGTGGCATCCTAAATTTCAGCAACCAGCTTGCGGCCATCGCCGCCCCCATCGTCACCGGCTACGTCGTCCAAATCACGCATTCTTTTGCATGGGCTTTTGTCGCGGCGACCATAGCTCTTCTCATGAGCATCGCCGCTTATATTTTTCTACTGGGAAAAATGGAGCCTGTGCCGGAACCGGCATGATTCGCGAGGTTACGCCTGCGGCGTTTTTGCGTTCTCCACCAGTGCACGCATTGCCCCGGTCGAGATTCCGCCATCCACAAGCAGCGTCTGCCCCGTGACATATCGGCTGGACTCTGCCGCCAGGAACACGACCGCCGCGTCCAAATCCTGCGGCTGCCCCGGGCGCTTCATTGGAATCCGATCGCAGAGATATTCCACCCACTCTTTGTTTTCGTACAAAACTTTGTTCTGTTCTGTGCGAAACCATCCCGGCGCAAGGCAATTCACCGTCACGCCATACTTGCCCCAGTCGTCCGCCAGGCTCATCGTCATCTGCTTTACGCCGCCGCGGCTAGCCCCATAAGGCGCGAGCCCGGCATAGCCGGCAACCGTCGTGACAGATCCGATGTTGATGATGCGCCCGTAGCGCCGCGCGATCATCCCACGGGCCACAGCCTGAGCGACAAAAAAACTTCCCCGAAGATTCGTCTCAAGAATCAGATTCCAGTCGTCCCAGGTCACATCAAGCGCCGGCTTGCGCACATTGCATCCAGCGTTGTTCACCAGAATGTCCAGGTGGCCAAACGCCGCCTCCGCAGCCGCAATAGTTTTCTCGATGCTATCTTTGCTGCGAACATCGAGCTCTGCCGAAACTGTTCGCCGGCCCATTGCTTTGATTTCTGCTTCAAACGGCGCCAATCGACCGATGTCTCGGCTAGTGAGCACAAGGTCCGCTCCAGCCTTCGCCAGCGCACGCGCCATGTACTGGCCCAATCCCCGGCTGGTTCCCGTAACAAGCGCAACGCGGCCGCTGAGATCAAACAGACCGTCGCTCACGAAACCGTCTCCGGCGTAAGAATCACTTTCATCAAATTAGGCTCACCCGCGTAGAGTCGTTCGAACCATCGCGGACCATCTTCCAGCGGCGCAATCGCCGTAATCAGCGGCGCAACCTGTATCGCCCCGCTGGCCATCATCTCGATCGCCCGCGGATATTCCCCCGATGACGCGCACGATCCTTGAAGACGAATCTGCCGCGAAACGACTTTCTGAAGCGGCAAAGTCACTTCCGGCGATATATTCCCCACCAGCACGACCGTTCCGCCTTTTCGCACGCTCTCAATCGAAGCCTTCACCGTTTCGTTTCTGCCGACGGCTTCGATTACGACATCCACCCCGGCTCCGCCCGTAACCTGCAACACCTGCGCAACTACATCTCTCTCCGAAGACAAAACCGCCGTCGCGCCAATGTCCTGCGCCAGCTTCAGCCGCGTACTATCCAAATCCGCGACAAACACTTTCGAACATCCCGCCGCCCTCAAAGCTTGCAACGTAAGCAACCCAATCATTCCCGCACCCAGCACCAACGCCGTGCTTCCCTCGGCCATCTCAGCCAGTGAGACGCCATGAAGCGCCACGGAAACCGCCTCCAGCATCGCCGCTTCCGCAAACGAAAGTTTTTCCGGCAACCGATAAAGTATCCGCGAAGGAACTACTACGTACTCCGCAAACGCACCCGCCCGCCGAAACTCGCCGCACGAAACTCCCAGCACTTGCCGGTTGTCGCAAAGATTCACATCCCCGCGCCGGCAGTTCCCGCAAGCTCCGCAAAATATCGTCGAATCGAAAGTAACTCTGTCTCCCTCGGCAAATCCCGCAACTTTATCGCCAATCGCCGCGATCGTTCCCGCCGCCTCGTGCCCCATCACAATCGGCGGAATCCGCCGCCCCGACGACCCGTCGTAACCGTGCACGTCGCTGCCGCAAATCCCGCAAGCCGCCACCCGCACCAGCACTTCGTCGTGCCTCGGTGCTGGCTCCGGCAAATCCGCGATCTCCAGATGCTTGTATTGCGAAAGCAGCAGAGCTTTCATCGACGCGCCCAATCCTTCTTCACAAAGAAACTCCCCGCTTCCACGGAATAAAGTCGTCCTGCGCCAGCAACTCCGCTTTCGTCCGCGCTTCCCCGCTCACCACCTGAATCACGCGCTCCAGAATTTTCTCGCCCATCTGCTCGATGCTCGTCTCACCCGTGATGATCCCGCCTGTATCAATATCAATGATGTCGGACATGCGCTTCGCCAGACTCGTATTCGTCGAAATCTTCACCACCGGTGCAATCGGATTCCCCGTTGGCGTGCCCAGCCCCGTTGTAAACAAAATCACGTTCGCGCCCGCTCCCACCTGCGCCGACACCGACTCCACATCGCTCCCAGGCGTACACTGCAAATTCAATCCGGGCTCCGTGCAGTATTCCGGATAATCCACTGCCGCCGTCACCGGCGACGTCCCGCCTTTTTTCGCTGCTCCTGCCGATTTCATCGCGTCCGTCAGCAACCCGTCGCGGATATTTCCCGGCGAAGGATTCATCTCAAAGCTCGCGTGCACCGCCTTGGCCCGCGCCGCGTAATCTCTCATCAACTTCCCAAACCGCTCTGCAACCTCTTTACGCGTGCAACGATCGATCAACTGTTGCTCCACGCCGCACAGCTCCGGAAATTCCGAAAGAATCCCGATTCCTCCAAGCGCCGCAACAATATCCGATACGTGCCCAATCGCTGGATTCGCCGAAAGCCCCGAAAATCCATCCGACCCGCCGCATTGCAATCCCAAGCTCAATTTCGAAAGCGGCGCCGGCCTCCGCGTGATTTTGTCCGCTTCTACCATCCCCAAAAACGTTTCGCGGATGGCTCTGCTCATCATCGCAGCCTCAGACGGGCTCTTCTGCTGTTCGAAAACCAGCACCGGCTTCTTGAAATTCGCGTCGCGCTTCTTAATCTCTTCCAGCAGCATTGGTACTTGCGCATGCTGGCACCCAAGACTCAAAACCGTTGCACCCGCCACATTCGGATGATGAATGTATCCCGCCAGCAATCCGCAAAGGTTTCGCGCATCTTCGTGCGTCCCCCCGCAACCTGCTTCATGCAACAAGAACTTGATGCCATCAAGATTCCTGAACACTCTGGGCGATGCCTTCGCCCGCTGCATCTCCCCAAACGCGGCGCGCTTCAACTCCTCCGTCTTGCCTTCCCGGTAAAGCCGTGCCAACTCCGCTACCTGACTGCGGTAAATCTGCGGCGCCGCAAATCCCAACTCCTCCTCGAACGCCTGCTTCAACACCGCCAGATTTCGGTTTTCGCAAAACACCAGCGGCAACACCAGCCAGTAATTCCGCGAACCCACCTGCCCATCATCTCTGTGATATCCAAGAAATGTTTTGTCTGCCCACGCCGAAACATTCGGCGGAGTCCACTGCGCTCTACCGTTTTCTCTTTCTTGAAACGACGCAGCCGCATGCCGAATATTGCGCGTCGAAAGCAAGTCACCTCGCCGCAGGCTCTCCAACGCATGCCCCACCAAAACGCCATACATAATAATTTCGCCGCCCGCGCTCACGTCTTGCGTAACAAACTTATGTTTGGCCGGCACATCGGACAACAAAGCGTAGTCGCTCCCCAAATAGCTCACGGTCTCGCCCTTCCGCAAATCGGCCAGCGCCACCAGCACGTTGTCCTTTGCATCGAGTCCGAGAACCTTTGCTTGCCTTGATCCGCCAACTGACATTTGCATCCCGCCTTTAACTGCTTCCCAGTCCCTCATTCTATCTGGGACGTTTCACGCAAGCTAGCGCGGCATTCCGCAATTCTCGTGCTCCATCGCATCTCACCTATCCACAACCGCTTGCTAGCGCGCAATCTTCGCACCTATAATTCGGTTTCACTCTTGTCGCTCATCCAGCGGAAGTCACTCGGAGGCTTCGTGCCCGTCGGAACCGCCTTTCACAAACAAACGCTCGCCCTCTGCGAAAGCCTGAACTATCGCGAATGGTCCGGCTACTACACCGTCAGCGTTTACGAAATGCACCACGAGCACGAGTACAACGCCATCCGCAATTCCGCCGCGCTTATCGATATTTCTCCGCTTTTCAAATATCGCATCACGGGTCCTGACGCGACCCGATTCGTCAACCGCGTCATCTCCCGCGACATCAATAAAGTCGCGGTTGATCAGGTGATTTACTGCTGCTGGTGCGATCCTGATGGAAAAGTGATCGACGACGGCACTATCACCCGCCTCGGCGAAAACGACTATCGCTGGACCGCCGCCGACCCCAGCCTCCGCTGGTTTAAACAAAACGCTCTCGCGCTCGACGTCCACATCGATGACATTTCCGAGCAAGTCGCCGCGCTCGCGCTGCAAGGCCCCACTTCCGCAAAGCTCCTGCAATCCATCACAGACGCAAGCGTCGCGAACCTCAAATATTTCCGCGTCACGCGCGGCCAAATCGCCGGCATTCCTGTTGACATCTCGCGCACCGGCTACACCGGCGACCTCGGTTTTGAAGTCTGGATGCCCTGGAAAAACGCTGGAAAAGTCTGGGACGAGCTCATCAAAAAAGGCAAAGCCTTCGACATTCATCCTGCTGGAATGATCGCTCTCGATATCGCAAGAATTGAAGCCGGTCTGATTTTGATTGAAGTGGACTACACCTCCAGCAAGAAAGCCCTCATCGCCGCGCAAAAATATTCTCCGGCGGAAATCGGTCTCGGCAAGCTCGTGGACCTGAAAAAAGACAATTTCGTCGGCCGCGAAGCCCTCGCGCGCGAAAAAAAGAATGGCGGCGCGGAGCGCGCCCTCGTCGGTCTGGAAATTAACTGGAATGAAGTCGAAGCGCTCTACGATAAACTCGGCATGGCCCCTCAGGTTCCCAGCACCGCCTCTCGCGTTGCCGTTCCCGTCTATCGCAACGGCAAACAAGTAGGCAAAGCCACCTCCACGACTTGGTCTCCAACTCTAAAAAAGATGCTCGCACTCGCCTGCGTCAACCGCGATCAGTCTTCCGTCGGAGCCACTCTGAATATTGAAATGACCGTTGAAGCCGTTCGCCACACCGTTTCTGCAAAAGTAGTCGCGCTGCCCTTTTTTAATCCCCCACGAAAAACTGCTGTCGCTACAACCTAACGCGCATCAGTGCGCCTTCGCGAAAGCCTCTTCTTTGGCTAGAATTTCGTCCAGAGCTTTTCTATCCAGCAGTTTGCCGCGAAGAATCACCGCGTCAATCCTCTGCGTGTTGTGAATGTCGGCTAGCGGGTCCGCGTCGAGCAGCACAAGATCAGCGATCTTGCCTTGTTCGACCGTCCCTTGTGTCCGCTGCTTGCCCAAAAATTCCGCCGGCCGCTTCGTTGCCGCCTGCAACGCCTGCATCGGCGTCAACCCAGCCGCGACCAAAAGCGCCATTTCTTCATGCAAGCTCGATCCAGGAAAAACATACGGAGCCGTCGTATCCGTTCCCGCCATAATCGGAACACCTGCCGCATTCATTTTGCCAACGATTTGCAACGACGCCTGCATAAGCCTCAACCGAAGCGAGAACTCCTCGGCCATCGCCCCCGCATCCCGATCCTTGGTTCCCTTCTCCCAATTCGCCAGAACTTGCAGCGGAATATATTTTCTCCGCGCATCGCGCGAAGGATCGGTCCCCGGTGTCGGGAACGCGTCGTTGCGCAGCAGGATCAAAGTGGGCACCTGCCACGTCTCATTGCGGTGGAATTTCGCAATCAACTCGGCGGCCTTTTCGTCCGAATAGCTTTGCAACAGCTCGATCTGCCAGGCGAACTCACGGTTCGCCGATTGATTGGCCGTCGCCTTCTTGGATCCCACCGCAAACTGTTTTCGAATTAGCGAAGGCTCGTCGCTCGAACACGCGCGCAGCACGCCGGTGAGATGCTCAATGCTCTTCTGGCCCGCATCGGAAGCCTCCGCAGCCGTCACATGATCCGGCACGTGCCCCACCAAAGTGACATGCTCGCGCCGGCAAATCTCCGCAATCGCAAAATACGCCTCCCGGCTAAGGTTGGACTGCACCTTGATGAAATCAGTCCCATGCGCAATCAAAGAGTGCACATTTTCCGCGGCTTCCACGGAATTGGTCACTACCAGTGACGGCTGAAAAAACGGTGGCTGCCCATCCAGATAAGGACCGGCAAAGAAAATCCTCGGAGCCTGTAACTGGCCACGCTCGATTTCCTGCCGCAGCTTCAACAGAGAATCGAGATCGCCTCCCATATCACGCGCCGTCGTGATCCCATTCGCCAGCAACAACGGGAGAACAAATTCACGGCTTCCCGTTGGCTCCGACGCGCCCGTAAGATGCACGTGCATGTCCACAAGCCCGGGAATCAAGTATTTTCCGGTTGCGTCGATGACCTTTGTCTTGCGAGGGATGAAGACGGATTTTGACGGTCCGATGGCAGAGATTTGTTCATCCGCAAGAAAAACCGTCATGTCTGCTAGGGGAGGGCCACCTGTGGCGTCTATCAACGTGACGTGCGTTATAGCCAGCGACGGTGGCGGTTTCGAGGAACAAGAGCACGCGAGTAAAGCAGCGCAGAATAACAGAAGCGTCCTTATCGATTTCGTTTGCGCGGCACCACTTATGCGCTGAATGTATTTCTTCATTGCGACAGGCGATTGTATTTCTTCAGCACTTCCCGCAAACGCTCGTGCGGCAATGCAATCACATTGTGATTTTCAATCCCCGTCATCGTTTCCGCCGCCACCATTGCATTGATCACTGCTTCTTCGGTCGCTTGCACAGTCGACGCAAACACTTGTTCCAGCAAATCGTTCGGCAGCATTTTCAGATCGACGACATGTTCCTCCCCGGCCGCTCCCGAATTCGCCGTCGAAAACGCGATGAAAATATCTCCCGACCCGTTTCCCGACGTGCTTCCATCACGACCGAGACCCAGCGACACGCGCCGCGCCAGCCGCTTGAGCTGATGCGCCACTAACGGCGCATCCGTGGCCACAATAACAATGATCGATCCACGCTCAAGCTCGCCGAACGACGCGGAGGTGTACGCGGCACTCTCTGGAATTTCCAATCCGACGGGCACTCCCGCAATCCGCAGGTTCGGCCTCCGGCCGTAATTGCACTGCACCAAAACGCCGACGGTGTAACTCCCGCCCTTGATATCGAATTTCCGCGAAGAAGTTCCGATCCCGCCTTTAAACTCATTGCAAATCATTCCCGTCCCGCCGCCAACGTTTCCTTCTTCCACCGCACCGCCATGCGCCGAATCAATCGCGTGAAACGCATCCTCCGGCTTCACATGAAATCCGTTAATATCGTTCAGCCACCCGTCCCACGTTTCCGCAACCACCGGCAGTGACCACCAATACCCCGTCGGATCAGGCTGTCCATGATTCACGCGCCATTGAATCACCGCGTCGCGAACCACACCAACGCTGTGCGTATTCGTTATCATGACTGGCCCTTCGAGAAATCCCGACTCTTCCACCCACGTCGTTCCAGTCATCTCTCCGTTTCCGTTGAGCGACCACCATCCCGCAAACACCGGGTTCGACATCGTGTCTTTCCCGCGCGGCAGCACGGCCGTCACGCCCGTCCGTACTGGCCCCTTCCCCACTTGCAGCTTCCCCTCGCCGGAAATAATCGTGGTATGCCCCACAGTAACGCCGCCAACATCCGTAATCGCATTCAACGCGCCAGGCGTTCCATCGAACGGTACGCCCAGATCGCGCGCGCGCGGTTTCGCCCCAGGCTTTTCCTGCCCCGCCATCAACGACGCGCTCAACATGCTTGCGCAAAACACCAATGCGAGCTTCAAAGAAAGGGGACGCATTTTTCGAGTTATCTCCTCAAAGGAACGGAACAAACTGCCTGCTGGAATCACGAAAAGCAACGATAGGCTAATCGGGAAACACTTTCTCCAGCGCCGACGCGAGCGCTCTCGCAATCAGCGCCGATTCTTCCGGCGTGATGATAAAAGGCGGCGCAATCAAAATGTGATCGCCACGCTTTCCATCCACGCATCCCTGCGTCGGATACGTCAAAACGCCTTCTTCCATCGCTGCCGCTCGAATCTTTTCGCTGACGCCATCCTCGGCCTCGAAGGGCTCACGCGTAGACTTGTCGCGCACGAATTCGATGCCGCCCAGCAGGCCCAGCCCGCGGATATCCCCGAGGTGACGGTGCAAGCGCAAGGGAGCGATCGCCTCAAGCAGACCACGCGAAGCGGACTCCACCCGCGCAAAAAGATTGTGCGCCTCGATGTAATCCAGCACCGCATTTCCCGCCGCCGTCGCCACCGGATGCGCTTGGTAAGTAAATCCGTGCATGAACGCTCCGCTGCCTTTCTCAAACGCTTCGACCACATTGCGCGCCACTAGCACAGCTCCCAGCGGCGCATACCCGCTCGCGATTCCCTTCCCCGTCAAAATAATATCCGGCTCAATTCCCCAGTGCTTCACCGCAAACGTTTCGCCGGTGCGGCCCATGCCCGTCATCACTTCGTCCGCGATCAGCAACACCCCGCGCTTGCGGCAAATTTCTGCGATTCGTCCGACATAACCCTCCGGCGGCACCGCCGCGCTGAGCGTTGCGCCAACCACCGGCTCAAAAATAAAACCCGCCGCGGAATCTGCATCAGCCCCGCCAAGAAACGAATCCAGATCATCGGCGCAAGCAAGCCCGCACTGCGGAAACGTTTTGTCGTACGGGCAGTGATAGCAGAAACAAGGCGCGATATGCCCCCATTCCGCAAGCATCGGCACATACGGCGCGCGCCGCGCCACATTTCCGCTCACCGTCATCGCGCCCAGCGTGTTTCCGTGATAGCTCTGTCGCCGCGAAAGAATGCGGAAGCGCCTGGGCTGTCCTCTTTCCAAATGATATTGCCGGACCAGCTTGATCGCCGTTTCCGCCGCCTCGGATCCCCCCGAAGTAAAGTAAACGCGCCCATTCTTGAAATTTGGCGGAGCCATCGCCAGCAACCGCGCCGCCAGTTTCTCCGCCGGCGCCGAATGGAATTGCGTTGTCGACGCAAACGCCAGTTGCGAGGATTGTTCGGCCATCGCGCGCCCGATCTCCGCAACGCCGTGCCCGATATTTACGACAGCCGCCTGCCCCGCCGCATCGAGATATTTGCGACCGTCCTCGGTAAAAATCCAGCAGCCTTCGCCACGAGCGGCGACAGGTATCTTCTTGTGGAAACTGCGCGGGAAAAGGGCGGCGTCGTTTGACATGCTTTTTCGCTGTGCGATTGTAACAGACTCACGCTTTCCACCCGAACCAGTCGCGCGATCATCTTCAGTCCGCACAACCCGTTTCTGAACTTCAATTCGTGTGTAACAATGAATCCTGGTTCGCGCTCTTTTTGGAGAACTCGTTCATGGGCAACCGCATTCTGCTTTGGATCTTCTTCGCCTTTCTTCCTTTCCATTTCCTTCCCCCTGCTCTACACGCGCAGGACGCGCGAAGACCGGTTCGCCTCTCCGTCGATTTGCGTGACGCCACAAAACACATCTTCCATGCAAAACTGTCGTTCCCCGCGGCCGCAGGCCCGCTCACGCTCGTCTATCCCAAATGGATTCCCGGAGAGCATGCTCCCGTCGGCCCTATCGTCAATCTCACAGGTGTGAAGTTTCGCGCGAGCGGGAAAGAAATCGAATGGCGGCGCGACGACGTGGATATGTTCGCCTTTCATTGCCAGATCCCTTCGGGCGTGAACGAACTCGAAGTGTCATTGGATTACGTCTCGCCTTCTGGCCCAACCGCAGGCCGCGAAAATCCCTCCGCCACCGCGCAATTGGCGATTCTGAATTGGTACACCGTGCTCCTCTATCCTCAGAGAGCGAAGAGCGACGATTTAGTTTACTCGGCTAGTTTGCAAGTACCTTCAGGATGGAAATTCGGAACCGCGCTGCCCATTGCCAGCGAAGCCGGCGGAACGATCGAGTTTCTGCCAGCAAGTCTCACCACACTCGTAGATTCGCCCGTCTTGACCGGCGCGCACATGCGCACGATCGATTTGTCTCCTGGACAAAAACCCGAGCACCACATCCACATCGCCGCCGAAACGGAATCTGGCCTGGAAGTCACGCCGGAAACGATTCAAGAGTGGCGGCAACTCGTTGCGGAAACCGGAGCGATCTTTGGCGCGCGCCACTATCGTCACTACGATTTCCTTCTTGCCGAAAGCGACAACGTGGAAACCGACGGCGTCGAGCATCACGAATCCAGCGACAATCGCGTGCCCGCGCGCACCTTCCAAGACCCCAATATTTCCGACGCCATGACCGATCTCCTTCCGCATGAATTTACGCATTCGTGGAACGGAAAATACCGGAGACCAGCGGGGCTGGCCACTCCGAACTATCAGGAACCCATGAAGGGCGGCCTGCTCTGGGTCTACGAGGGCATGACGCAGTATTACGGCACAATTCTCTCCGCACGCATCGGGAGTTGGACGCCGGACCGGTTGCGAGAGAACTTGGGGTGGGTAGCGGCATACCTGGATCAGCGCAAGGGGCGCTCTTGGCGCGACCTGGAAGACACCGCTGTCGCGGCGCAATTGCTCTACGCCTCGCCGGAGGAATATAAGACCTGGCGGCGCGACACGGATTACTACG
This sequence comes from uncultured Acidobacteriota bacterium, assembly GCA_963718785.1. Lineage (GTDB taxonomy): Bacteria > Acidobacteriota > Terriglobia > Acidiferrales > UBA7541 > Acidiferrum. Next base: position 1,911,020 of record CAVQZW010000003.1, read on the forward strand.
ATGAAGGAACGCTGCTCTGGTTGGAAGCGGACACAGTTATCCGGCAGGAGACGAAAGGGACAAAATCGCTCGATGATTTTTGTAGGAAATTCGAGGGCGGAGAAAATACGGGGCCGAAGATTGTGCCGTACACGTTCGAGGATGTCGTGGCCGCGATGCAGGAAATCGCTCCATACGATTGGCGGGGATTTTTCACGCAGCGCGTGAAGTCGCATGGACCGGGAGCGCCGCTGGGTGGACTTGAGAATAGCGGATGGAAACTGGTTTACACAGAAACGCCGAACGATAGCCGTGCGGCGGGCGAAGCCGCGATGCACTTGACAGATGTGCAGTTTTCACTCGGGTTTATTGTGCGCGACTCGGGCGGGGAAAACGGCGATGAAGTGAGCGACGTGATTCCGGGGTCGCCCGCGGCCCTAGCGGGACTCGCGCCAGGCATGAAACTGGTCGCGGTCAACGGACGTCGATGGAATTCCGAGGATCTACACGCCGCGATCCGGCAAGCGGCGAGCGGCCACGAACCGATTGAATTGCTTATCGAAAACGAAGATTTTTTCCAGACGTACAAGGTCGACTATCACGGCGGAGAGCGCTATCCGCACCTCGAACGAATCAGCGGGAAGTCTGACTTGCTCGGCGAAATTGCCAAAATGAAGGCTGCTCCGATACCGTCTCCGAAACCTGGAGGAAATTGAGACCGGGAGGCGCGATGCTATCGCGCACGCGCGCTCGTTCTGTCGCGTTTTGAGGAGCGCTTGGAATAGCGCGGAAATCGTGACATTATCCAGAGTTCCGCGAAGGGGAAAAGTAACCCGCCGCACTTCATTGAAGACAATGCAGCAAAGAAACGCAGGAGGAAATGCGATGAAACGGGCCGTTCTGTGGTGCAGTTTGTTCGCTCTTGCGATGTTCGCCTGCCAGTCCAGCATTAGCGCGCAAGAAGCCGCGAAGCACGCCATTGTTTTTGACGATCTGATCCAGATGCATCGCGTGGGAGAAGCGCAAGTGTCGCCGGATGGCAAGTGGGTGGCATACGCAGTATCGACGCCGGACATGGACGCGAATCGCGGCGCAAGCAATATCTGGATTGTGCCCACAACAGGCGGAGCGGCATTGCAACTCACGCAGAGCGGGCATGATTCTTCGCCGGTGTGGTCGCCGGACGGAAAAACGATTGCGTTCTTGTCTTCACGCAGCGGAGATTCGCAGGTGTACTTGCTTTCGATGGACGGGGGCGAAGCGAAACCGCTGACAACTATTTCGACGGGCGTGGATATCGCGAAATGGTCGCCGGATGGGAAGACGATTGCGTTCACTTCGGGCGTTTATCCGGATTGCAAAGACGACGACTGCAATCGCAAGCGCGACGCGGAAAAAGAAAAGGACAAAGTGAAGGCGCATGTGGCGGAGCATCTTCTTTATCGTCATTGGACGCACTGGAACGATGGCAAGCGCAGCCACCTGTTTATTATTCCTGCCGATGGCAGCGCAACTCCGCGCGATTTGACACCGGGTGCAAACTACGACGTTCCACCGGATCAGCGCGGCGGGCCGAGCGATTTGAACTTCTCGCCGGACTCGAAAGAGATTTGCTTTACGGCGGTAACCGATCCCGTCGAAGCCATCAGCACGAATGGAGATTTGTTTGTCGTGCCCGTGGTGGGCGGAGAAGTAAAAAAGATCACGACACAGCCGGGATTTGATGGCGGTCCTTCCTACTCGCCGGACGGCAAGTACATCGCGTACCACGCGCAACTGGTGCCGGAGGATGAGTCTGACCGCTGGCGCGTGATGCTGTACAACCGCGCGACTGGAAAGAGCGAGAATCTGACCGAAGGATTCGATCGCAGCGCCAACGAACTGAACTGGTCGCCGGACAGCAAGACGATATATTTCAGCGCGGAAGACGAAACGCAGCAGCCAATTTATGCGATGGCGCCGCGCGCGGGAGACACGCCGAAAAAACTCATCGCCAACAGCTATAACCTGGGCGTTTCGCTTAGCGCCGATGGCAAGACTTTGGTGTTCGAGCGCACCAGCCTTACTATGCCGGCTGAGATTTGCGCGGCATCGAGCGATGGAAGCGGCGTGCGGCAGCTTACACATCAGAACGATTCCATTCTCGCTTCGCTGAAAATGAACGAGGCGGAAACATTCTGGTTCGACGGCGCCGGCGGAACGAAAGTGCAAGCGATGATGATCCGCCCGCCGGATTTTGACGCGACGAAGAAATATCCTCTCCTTGTGGTTCTGCACGGCGGGCCGCAGACCATGTTCTCGAATGCGTGGGGTTACCGTTGGAACGCGCAGGTGTTTTCCGCCGCCGGATACGTATCGCTGATGATCAACCGGCGCGGCTCGACCGGTTATGGACAGAAATTCACGGATGAGATCATCAACGACTGGGGTGGCAAAGCGTATGTTGACGTGATGAACGGCGTGGACTATGTGTTGAAAAAATATTCTTACATTGATGGCACTCGCATGGCGGCCGTGGGCGGCTCGTACGGCGGATACATGGCCAACTGGATCGCCACGCATACGGGGCGGTTCAAAGCGATCATCAGCCACGCCGGGATTTACGATAAAAACTCGATGTACGCCACGGAAGAGCTCTGGTTTGAAGAGCACGACATGCAAGGAATGCCGTGGACAAATCCTGAAAGCTACCGTAAATGGGCACCGATGACGTACGCAGCCGACCTGGCGAAATTCAAAACGCCGACGCTCGTAATTGCCGGGGAACGGGATTATCGCGTGCCATACACGCAGTCGCTGGAATTCTTTAACACGTTGCAGCGGCAAGGCGTGCCGTCAAAGCTGGTAGTTTTTCCCGATGAGGGGCATTGGGTTTTGAAACCACAGAACAGCAAGTTCTGGTACAAGACGTTTCTGGATTGGCTGGCGACGTACCTTAAGTAGCGCTTATCCAGCCTCGGCAACACAAGCGTCGCGCGTCTTGGTGAAAAAAGCGGCAGCAGAGCTGCCGCACTCCACATCGTTTTACGTTGCGAATAGCTTCTGAACAGCGCGGCGAGCAAACCGGAACAGATGAAAGAGAATGTAGGCGGAGAGCGCAAGCAGCGTGACCACGATGATGGTCGTAGCAATGGGATGCACCGTGGCCATCCACGTTAGCCAGACCGCCAAAACATCTTCCCCAAGACTCAACACCCAATTGCTGAAGGGTTCGGGGACCGTATTGACAGCGGCGCGAGCGCTGGCCTTTGTGCCATGAGAGGTAAGCGCGACTCCTCCAGCTAGAAGCGCGGCACCCCAGCGCCATTCCGCGGGCGCAGCGCCCGCGGCGCCAAATGCTAGAAGCGCAGCGGCCGGCGGGCGAATGAACGTGTGAACCGCATCCCAAACCGTATCGACATACGGAATTTTGTCGGCAAAGAATTCCAGCACATAGAGAATCACGGCAATCGCCAGAACCCAAGGATGTGAAAGTCCTTGCAGCGACGGAGGAAGATGGATCACTCCAAATCGTTCCAGCAGGCCGAGTGTAGCAACGGTCGCGTAGAGATTGAGGCCGGAGGAAAAACCGGTGCCCAAGGCCAGCCCCAATGTCGCAATGGGATTCATTCCGCCCATCATAGCAAAGCAAGCTGGTCTTGGTGGCGGTAGAGGCTCAGTTTTCAGTAGCCGCATTTGCAGTACTCAACTGGAGCCGCAGGAATGCAAGAGCTGTGATATACCTCTGACGAATCGAAGATACGCGATTGCGCAAACAAGGAGATTCTAAATGTCCTCAGGCCCCGTCTGCCGATTTTTGTCTTGCACGCTGCTCCTTTTAACCTACTCAGCTTTCTCTCTTGCACAAAACACGGAGCCTAAGGCTCCGCCCGTGATCGATGTTCACGTCCACGCCATGGATGGAACATTTCCCGGCGTCGCGCCCATGTGCCCCAACACCTCGAAGTTCACGGCATCCGACCCCAAGGACAAGGAAGCGCCATTCGGCTGGGTAAAAGAGGAATGCAGTCCAGCGCTTTACCCATCCGCTCCGGGCGAATACATGAAAGACGTTCTTGCCGAGATGGAGCGCCTCAACGTCACAGCGGTTGTGTTCGGCGATCCAAAGAGCGTGCAGAAATGGAAAGACGCCGCACCCGCACGGATCATCCCCGGCACCTCCTTCAGTAATGGGATGGCTCCCGGCCAGCGCGTAGCGCTCGACGAGCTGCGAAAAGATTTCACCAGCGGCGGATTCAAAGTCATGGGCGAGATTGGCCTCCAATACGAGGGCATCTCACCCAGCGATCCCTCCGTCGATGCCTACTTTGCGCTCGCCGAGGAACTCGATATTCCCGTGGCAGTGCATATGGGCACGGGCGGCTCAGGACGCGCGAACGTGATGATGCCAAAATTCCGTGGGTCCATGGGAAACCCGCTCCTGTTCGAGGAACTCCTGGCGCGCCACCCGAAACTTCGCGTGCAAGTGATGCACGCCGGTTATCCGATGATCGAAGAGATGCTGACGCTGTTGCAGGCGAACTCCCACGTCTACGTGGACGTTGCGGGACTGATCTGGAGCTATCCCATCAAGGAAGTGAATCGGTACATCGAGCGGCTGGTCGATGCCGGATTCGAGGACAGGGTGATGTTCGGAACCGACCAACTGCCCTGGCCCAAGTTGATGGCCTATTCCATCAGCATCATTCAGAACGCCGATTACCTGACATCTCAACAGAAGCGCGACATTCTGTACAACAACGCCGCGCGATTCTTGAGGATGGACGCTGCTCAGAAAAAGTAAGCCTCTTGAAAATCGTAATGGCACGTCTCATGGCCCGGCCAAATGGCAGCCACCTGGCTTGCAAGTAGGATCATCAGAAACTCCCAGCTGCCTTAGAGGCCAGTTACTTCCGGGCTTACGGGCGAGATGTTCCGTTTGACGATTGGGCACGAGACGGAGATGCTATCGTCAGGACGGTCGTCCATGTTTGGTCTAAGCCACCTTTTCTATCCTTGGGGATTTATTTTGCAGGGCCTTGCGATTCTGCACTTCGTGAAGCGGAGGCCGGAGAATTACTGGTTCTACGTGATTTTCTTTGGCGGCTTCCTGGGTGCGGGCGTGTACATCGTGGCGGAAGTGCTGCCCGATCTGGGCCTGTTGCGCGGCGTATTTCAAGGCTTTGGACGCAAGTCACGCATACAGATTGTTGAGACGCAGATTCTGGACAATCCTTCCGCGGCAAACTACGAAGAGCTTGGCGAGCTGTACAAGGATCAGAAGCAATTTGAGAAGGCGCGGGAGGCGTTTACGAATGCGATTGCGGCCCGCAGCGATTCGGTTTACACATTTTACTATCGCGCGCAGGCTTCGCTCGGGCTGAACGATTTTGCCGGGGCGATTCCAGATCTGGAGCGCGTGGTCGCGAGCGATCGAAAGTTCGATTACTGGCGAGCTGCTGGACTATTGGCAGACGCTTACGCGCAAACGGGACAGTTGGAGCGCGCCGAGCAACTCTACGTCGACGTGGCGCAATTCTCGACGACCACCGAGACGCTTTACAATTACGCGAACTTTCTGAAGATCGCGGGCCGCCGCGAGGAATCGCGCGAGTGGGCCGAGAAGCTGCTGGCGAAGAAGCGGACGCTGCCCCGGTACATGCAGCGATATGAGCGGCCGTGGTTTCGCAAGGGCAAGGCGCTGTTGAAGGAATTGGCTGCTGCCAAGGTGCCCGCCGAAGCCCAGCCGGGAGAGCAAACTTGAACTGCCGGCGACGCTGCCTGCCATTGTACTCTGTTTGAGATTCCTCCAGCCGCAGACTGTCAGGAATGTGCCCGGTCTGTGGCGCGGGAGGGGCAAGCCCCTCCCCTACAGCCCTAGATGCGGTGCGCCCACCCCCCTCCCCCTTTTTGTAAGTGTTGCATCTACGAGACTTAGTTTATTTGTAAGTCCTTTAGAATGAATGCTTGCGGGCGCTCTTTGCAAGTGTTCATTCTAAAAGACTTACTGGTTAACATAATACAATCACGACTAACGGTCTGGCGGCACCTTAAGGGAACGAAAATGGAGGCTGACAGCTGACAGGCTCACCGCAGACAGCTGGAAGTCACGGAGCCGGATCTCATGCAGCTGCCGGCAGCGGGGCAGTTTTCAGAGCAGAGCTTTGAAGATGCGCCTTGGGTTGGGCAACGGCGCCGAAATTGGCAACGTTCACACGCTCGTTCCGGCGCCGGCTGAAGAGCTTAAGGCCCGGCTAGCCGGTTCTGGTTAAAGTTGGCGGCACAGGTCTGATTTGCGAAAAAGCCAGAAGAGCACAGTCAGGAGTGACTGTGCTACCGGGGCCCCAAAATAAAAAAACGCGGCAGAACTGCAGCCGCAGTGAGAAATCACAAAACTTCCTGAAATCATTATAGCACACAGACGCGAAGTGCCGAAGGAAAAAATAGAGACGTATCCTCCTCGGGCATCCGATGACGGCGCTTTCGCTTATCAAGGATTGGGCGTCTCCGTAAGAGTTCGGTGGAAAGCGAAAGTTAGAATACAATCCGACTCGATTCACGCGAGGTCTTCGATGAAATTGAGGCTGCTTATGGTGGCGCTGCTGGCGGGGCATAGCGTGCTGGCGCAAACGCCTGCGCCCGAGACAAAAGTTCCAAAGCCCGGAGTGAAAGAAGAGCAGGTTCCGTTTGCTTCCTTGAAGCCGCTGGCAATGCTCAAAGTCGGCGGAACTGCAGACTGGGTGCTCGCGACTGAGGACGCGGTTTGGGTCGCGAGTACAAAACCAAATGCCGTGCAGCGCATCGATCCGGCCACCAACAAGGTCATCGCGAAAGTGAGTTTGAGCGGCGAGCCGTGCTCGGGTCTGGCGATAGGGTTTGGGAGCATCTGGGTTCCGGTGTGCGGGAAGAAACCGTCGCTGGTTCGCGTGGATATTGCCGGAAATAAAATCAGTGCGGAACTTGCCGTTGGCGCGGCGGATCCGGAGGGTGGAATCGCCGCCAGCGGGACAGTATCTGGCTCGTTACGGACAAGAATAGGACGCTTACACGCATCGACCCGGACACGGGCAAAGTGCGGCAAACGGTTCAGCTTCCAGCGGGTTCCTTTAATCCCATTTTCAGCGACGGCATCGTCTGGGTCAGCGGGAACGAGAGCAGCGTCTTGACGGCAGTAGACGCGGTGAAAGGCGAAGTTCTTGTTTCCATCCCTGTCGGCCCGAAACCTCGATTTCTGACGGCGGGCGGCGGTTCCATTTGGACTTTGAACCAAGGCGACGGAAGCGTTAGTCGAGTGGACGAAAAGAGCAGGACGTTGACGGCAACTATCAGCGCGGGGATACCTGGATTGGGCGGCGATATCTGCTACGGAGGCAATTCCGTATGGGCCACGGTTTTCGACGTACCGCTCAGCCGGATCGATATCCAAACGAACAAAGTGGTGCGGCAATGGGTGGGTCCCGGCGGGGATTCGCTACGCTTCGGCCACGATTCGCTTTGGCTGACGGATTATCAGAAGGGCCTGGTTTGGCGATTCCCTCCTGAAGCGCCGAAAAGCTTGCCAAAGCCAGCTCTCCCCTGAAGGATGAGAGGCAGAACCAATTCGTCGAATCAGGGGGAACGCGGGCAGGCGGGACAAAAAGAGAGGCGCTCGGGAAGTCACAAGCGCCTCGTCTACTACATCAACGTAAACCGTACCTCACTGGATCACCTCCTTCTCGGCGTAGGCGCCGATGTCGACGAGAGTGTCGAGTGAGGCGATTATAGCGGGGATTGGGGAGATTTTAGAACAAGAATTTCCGCAGCCTGTGAGTTAGGCGCGCGAAAACCAGTTGCCGATGACGGCATGAATCAGGACTTCAGCCCAACGTCAAGTTGCCGGAGACTTTGGCGGAGGAACAGTTCGACTTCGACGTAGCTTTAGCCTTCCCCAGGCTTTGCCTAGAAGCCAGACGGCTGGCAAGATCAAGATAAGCCATGGAATGATGGCGACGATTGTCGTGATTAGGGACGCGGTACTATCCCCCAAAACGGAGCCGGATTCACGTAATGCACTCCAGATCAGAGCAAAGCCTCCTGGGCTACCGTTGGGTCCCTCGACTCGAAAAGATATCTCGACGGCAACCTTCTCCGTTTCGTTGGCCAGTATCTTTCGTTGGGTTGTTTCGGAATCCAATTCCGACTGAGTGTCGGCGAGTTGCTTTTGGATTTCAACAAGGTCCTGGACTGTCGCGGAAGGCTTGGCAAGCATCCCCCTCAGGCTGTCTCGGAAGCTCGTGAGATTCTTGATTTTGGCTTCCGTGTCTACGACGACGATCGTCTTATCTTCGCGTTCGGTAGTATGTTGCGCGATTTTGCCTAACTTATCGAGACAAGCCCACAGCTTTTTCAAGTCTTCCGGTGCAACCCGCAAGGAGATATCGCCAGTTGGCGCGGAATTGCCCGTTGGCGTTGTGATGTTGGAAGAAACGACCTCGCATTGGATTGTGGCGCAGAAAGTTATCGCCGACTCCCAAGATTTCTGGAGTTCTGACTTTGATGCGATAATTTCGAGCTTGTCGCGTTCCGCTATGTAACGCTGAGGCGATGCCGCGGACGCGTCCGCCATGAGCATCATTGCGCTGGATGCGGGCGCGGGCGCACTCTTACTGAAATTCATCCTTTCACAGCCTGTAGCTATGGAAGTCAGAGCGGCGAAAATCAGTGCAAGCAATCTACGATTCATGGCAGCCCCTTCATTGGTTAAGCAGTGGTCTACAAAACACATACCTCGGTTATATCTTAGGCCCGCCGCTAAATGTATCGACTTCACGCAGGACTTCAGGTGCCTGCCTTTGCTCACCAGGAGTAGTGGACCTGGTAGGTTAGGACTTTTTCACCGTCGGGAGGGATTTGGACGGTGAAGGCGGCGGTTTGGGAGTCGACTTTTTTGAAGGGGTCGGAGGATTTGGCGATGTCCCAGTTGGACCAGCGGTAGAGGTGTTCGACGATGCGGACTTCGATGGGAGTGGTTTTGTGGTTGCGGACTTTGATTTCGAAGCTCTCATCGACCCAGCGGGCCTGTTGGTTGAGTTTGTAGTCGACGCGGCGGCGTTCGCCGGTGAGGTCGAAGGCGTTGCCGGTGTAGATGCGGATGAGCTCGTCTTTGGGCGTGTGATCGATTTCGTTTTCGCCGGTGAATTCGAGCTGGCCATCGTCATCGCGGCGATAGAAGCGGACGCGACCTTTGGGGAGCGGCATGCCGAGGTGATTTTCGGCGCTGTTTTTGAACTCCTGCATGACCCAGACTTTGGAATTGGATTGCGTGCCGAAGCTGTCTTGCGCGCGAATGGTTTCCATGGGCCAGCTACGGTAGTTCTGATCGATTTTCCAGCCGTCGTAGACGTAGACGGTTTTGGATTTGACGCCGGCGGCGCGGACGAATTCGACTTGCTTGGTTTCGCGATCGTGGAGAGTGGTGGGGCGCTCGAGGGTGTAGAGGTGATATTCGTCGAAGGCTTTTTCGGTGACTTGCGGGCCACCACCTACGCCGACACCGGCCTGGAAACCTATGGCGTCTCTGGCCATGTATGCTTCATTGGGCTGAATTTTGTTTACGTCGCCGGCCATCAATTTAATGTGCGCGTCGCGGAAAGTTTTGCCGCTTTGGTTGTCGAGAGTGACCCAGCCGACGAGTTCAAGATCGGAGCCTTTGGGCGGGGCGACCACGTTGTAGCTGGCTTCCCAGTTCATTCCGCCGGTGACGTAGCTGAGTTCGGCGTTGGCTTTGCCAGGCTTGTCGGTTTCGAGTTCCCAGGAGAGCGTGGGCTTCAGGACGGTGTCATCGGCGAGCGCGGGGAAAATGGGTTGGCCGGGCATGGAGAATTGGAGCTTGCCGTTAACTTCAATGACGGGCTGGCCTGCGCCTTGCTGCACATAGGCGGCTTGCGCCTGGTAATAGCGCTGGCCGTAGGTGATGGTGGAATGGGGAACGAAGCCGCTGCGAATAATTTTGCCCTGGACGGTGGTTTTGTCAGGGGTGAGAAAATCGATGGTTTTGCCTTCGTAGAGCGAGAGCAACATTTGCTCGGATACGGGATCGTTGCGGTAGTTCTGCTCGAGGATGCGCAGGCGGCGGAATTCATCGAGCGAGCGGAGGAAAACGGAGTCGGGCTCAAGGTGACCGGTGATGTCGGTGACTTCGACGTGATTTTGGCCGGGCTTCAGGTCGAGGGCCAAGCCGTTGCGCACGACGGCGAACTGCTGGTTGTAGATGGTGAGTGCGGGCGCCAGCCAAGCCTCGCCCCTGGGGGTATCATTTTTGGAGGGGTCTTTGGTTTGTGCTGCGGCTTGCCAAAGCAGTCCGGCGGGTACGACAAGCAAGCACACCACTAGCCCAAGAGCCCGCGTATAAGACTTCATGATTGCCCTCCGAAGAAACTTGTCTCGGCCTTAGAACGATGTGATGAGGACATCTTGCACCGCGTTGGCTGGCTTTCGTTATAAATCTCAAGATAGCGTTACCCATTAAGTACTGAACGTTCTGGCTCGAAAGTTTCGGGGCGGGTCTCGTTCTAAACTCGAAGGAACGAGCTATGGTCAAGCGACTTGCCATCTTATTGGGACTTGCCGGTTGGGTGTGGGTTTGCGCGGCGCGTGGGCAGAGCGAGTTTGAGGCGCAGCACCAGGAAGCGGTGGCGGCGAACCCTGGGGACGTGCACCTGAAGATATCGCTCGAGTCGGCGCAGGCCACGTTTCATGTTGGGGAGACGATTCGAATCAAGTACGAATTTACGGCCGATGCGCCGGGAAAGTATGTTGCCGGGGCGCGGTATTTTGACCGGAGTCAGCGGTCGGTGCTTGAAACTTTTTTCACCGACCGTCCCGCCGATGCACGAGATGCACTGCGTGAGTTCTGGGAGTTGCCCACGGCGATTACGGGGTCTCGCTATTCAGCGCCGCGCGAGCCGACTCTAAAGCTCGACGCATCGCCACAAATGGATTCTGTGGAAATCACGCACTACTGGAGCTTTTTGAAACCGGGGCGATACCGGGTTTATGTGGTGACGCACTCGGCTGTAGCGCCGGGGACTCAGATTAAGGAGCAGGGCGGGCCGGCGATCGCATCGGAAAACATGGTGACGTTCCGGATTCTTCCTCAGGACCTGGCGGCAGCGGCGCGTGAGGTGGATGAAATCGTGGCGCGGGCGCACCAGCAGACATCGCCGCGGTTCACGCCAGTCGAGGCGTTCCGGCTGTTTGAAATCGAGACGCTGAAAGCGAGGAAGGCCGCGGCATCGCTCTATACGCATCGAAATAATTATGGAGGTTCGGACGACATAGCACTGGCCACGATATTGGCAGCACCAAGCCATGCGGAAGCCATCGCACTGCTGCGAGCGCGGATCAGCGACACTACTTTGGTTGTGGATGAGAACCTTATCCAGGAGTTATCGCTACTGCAGTTTATGCAGAAGAATCCGACGCTTACGGGAGCGGTCATAAGCGCCTCGGACCGCGCGAAGCTGAACGAATGGCGCTCAGAATTGGCGGAACTGAATGCGGCCAACTGGCAATTTGCGGCGGCGAGCGTGGACAAGCGCACGCCGGATATCCGCGCCACGACGTTGCACTCGCTCGACCACCTCAGCACCTATTATTTTGGCTCGGAGCTGTTGCCCATTCCCGTTGCGGATCGGGATCGCATTCGCTACCAGCACCTCACATCTCTTCCGGATCAGCCGCCCCAGGAACTGGCGAATGATCTGCTGAACTTTCGCTGGAGCCAGACGCTTCCGCGCGATCAAGTCCTGGCGGTATTGACACAGATTTATTCGGCACCGCCCGCGCAAAACGCTTCGTTCATCCGCGAGACGGCGCTGAAGGAAATCGGCAAGCTGGACTCGCAAAAAGCGCAGTCTTTGTTTCAAGAGCGTGTGCTGGCATTCGACACGCCGCTGGACTGGAACCGCATTCACTCGATGAATCTGCTGCCGAGCGCGGAACTGGACGATGAGCTGATTCGAATCCTGGAGGATCGCTGGACCGAGCGCATGTCGCGAGCGTCGCCCATCATCGGCCTTTACGCCACGGATGCGATTTTGCCGCGCGTGAAAAAAGTGTATGAGATTTATGGAGCGGATTGGCCGTGCTCGATGCAGGCAGGGATACTGACCTATTTTCTGCGGGTCGAGCCGGCGTATGGGGCGGAGAAAGTTGGACCGGCATTGACCTCGTACTACGCGCGAGGCGGAAGCGATTGCCACAAGGGGAGCTTGCTGGTCGACATGGCGCTGCTTCGCAACGCGCCGGAATTGCAACCCTTCGTCGCGGCGGCGCTGAATGACGCGAGGCCACAGGTGGCGGCGGCGGGCGCACAAGTCACGGCGTTTGGCGATCAAGCGAAAATTCCGCTGCAGCCATTGCTGAAGAGGCTGCGCGCGCTTCACGAAGAGTGGGCGGACTTCGATACGCGCAGCAGCGATCCCGACTACATGAGCCGCTGGAATTCGGGCTACAACGAACTGGAGCGCGTGCTGTCGATTGATTTCATGAACGCATCTGACTCGGCAGAGAATGCCACGGTTTGGAAACAAGCACTGGATGCTTGCGTCACCGAGGCGTGCCGCAACAACCTGCGTCAGAGAATCGCGCGTAGCAAATTTTGATATGCGGGTGACTCTCGCGGCTCCCCGTCGCAAGCCGAATAGCGGCGCCAAAACACTGTCAGGACAAGGCTCAAGTGTTTTAGAATCAAGATAACCGCGCGCCCGTAGCTCAGTTGGATAGAGCGTCTGCCTTCTAAGCAGAGGGTCGCCAGTTCGAGTCTGGCCGGGCGCGCCACTTACTCCTTCTCCATCTGTTACTTACACGCGGTCACATTCTTGTTCAGTCCCGGCAGCAGGCTGACCGTCATAAAAACGTAATACTTTCCCCTTGCCGTAGACCTTCTCATTTGCTGTCCACCAGGTGAAGCCGGAGAACGGGCCGGGCGGACTGCCGGGCTTGACGGTCGCCACCGGAGTTACCCGGTATTAATTCGCGCAATCATCCCAGCCCTCTTCAGGGCTCCGGCGCGTTCCGGAGTTATCCCGTTTTGCCCGGCATGTGACTAATAGGGCGGAATCACACACTCACATGCCCCTGACCGAACTTCACTCTTCTGCCGCGGACAGGCTCGAGTGTAAGAGCACCGCGCGGTCCAGTTCCCGCCGTTTCCCCGTGAGCGTTACCCGTCTTCCGGTCACGCGCTGCCAGATCTGCCGCCGCGCCGTCGCGTACCGGCCCGGCAGTCTCAGCAAGGTCTTGACCGGGCACTACCGCCGGGCCCATCCCGAAGCGCTCGGCCTGCCGTCCGGGTAACCGTCCGCGGAGACCCGGCACCAATCTCGCTGTTCCGCAAGTGTTCTCCGCCCAGGACGACTTTTGCCGCGGCCCGAGCCCGGGAAGGCCGATTCTCGGAGCGTGATCGGCCTGCTCTGCGGGGCCCGCGCGAGATCCGCTGTTCTGCGGCGCTGGCTCTGTGACCGTGCGGCTGCCTCAACGAGCGCTGTAACAGCCGTTATGGAGTAGCAGACGGCGGGTCGACCGCGCGACGGCGCTGTGACAGCTCTTCGCAGAACGAGCTGATGTCAGCATCCGTGCGTGCCTTGACGAGCTGGACGGTGTTTGTCAGCAGGGTTTCAGCTTCCCTCAGTGCCTGCACGTTCCTGCTCGTCCAGAGCAGGTGAAGACGTTCGGCGAATTGCTCAGGCATCACGTCCAGTTCGCTGGTCAGGTGGCCTTGCCATTTGATCATCCGATGCGGCGAGTAGATACCGTTGAGCGCCAGGACCGCGCCGAACACCGCGTGCGCGGCGCGGGTGAGCAGGTCATGGACCGCGAGGTCGTCTCCCCGGTCGGCCAGCGCTTCCCGGGCCCCCCAACCCCTGAGCACGTCCGGGCTGAGGGACCGCGCAACCACGGCCGCCACGAGCTTGTCCGGGTAGACAGCCGCCCGGGCCCGCCAGGTGCTGATCAGCTCCGGCCCGTGGAGCGGACGAGAACGGTGCAGCGCGGCCACACGCATGTGCTTGACCGGATCGGTGTCCGTCCGCAAGACGACGTCGTCGACGAAGCGGTCGATCGTGCTGACTAGGAAGCTGCTCACCGTCACCTCAAGTTCGCCGAGCCGGTATTCGTCGCTCCACTCCTCCTCGTCATGGTCGTAGTCCCACAGCGCCTCCAGTTCACCGCTGAGCACGTGGACCGGGCCTGCGCGATCGAGGTCACTCGGCGGATCGAACCAGTAGCAGTCCAATTCGAGGTCAGAGAACCGGTCGGCAGACCGGCCCCCACCGACCCGGCGACGGTCAACGCGGCGAGCTTCTCATTGGACGCGTACGCCCGGGCAGCCCGCCGAGCCAGCGCCAGGCGCCACGCGGCGTGGACATTGGCTTCACCTGATTCGCCATGGGGCCGGGCCACGGCCTGATCCTGCCAGCCGGGCACCGGCATCGCCAAGCGCCCGTCAAGCAGCCGCCCGGCCGGTTCCCTTGGCGTCGCGAGATCCGGAACCTCCTTCCCCTCCAGCAGCCGCTTCGCCTGCCCGTGCCCCCGGCGAGCTCGATGACATCCGCGAGTCGGCGACACAGATCGATCTGTGTGCCGCCACTTCGGTCACCAGTCCGGCAGCTGCGCCAGATCACCTGTTATGCACCGGTTGGGCCTGTAGCCATCTAGCAGCCGCACCCGCGCAGCTCGGCGGTCGGCCGCTGCGGTCGCTGGGAGGGCTAGACGGAGAGCCTGGCCGCCTAGCGTGGGACAACGGAGGCGAGCGCTTGTGCGAGGGCGCGGATGTCGTCGCTGCTGTTCTAGGCGTGCAGGGATACCCGGATACCGGCGGCGCGGGGACTGGTGTGGATGTTGTGCTGGCTGGCTAGCGCGGCCTGCACGTGGTCGGCCGCGGCAGCGGGGTGCCGGAACAAATCTCGCTCGCACAGCGGTGGTCATGTCGGGTGGCGGGTTGCCGGGGACGTAGCCCCGCGCTTTGCGCGGTGGCGCGGGAGCGCGTAAGTCTGGGGTGGGCACATAGCTCGATCGTTATCAGTCGGATCGCGGGCAGGTTATCCAGGTTCCAGGCGCTATTCCAAAAACCTTTGTCCATCACCTCCTGCTGTTCTTACTGCTGGCGAAGCGCTTCCACGCAACGCCGCGGCAGCGCCAGGGTCCTGCGCGACTTCTCGGTCTTGGTGTCGCCACCTTCGCGCTCCGCAAGCCAAACGTAGATCCGTACCGGCCCTCACCGCTTTGGGCAGGATCGAACCCGACGCTGGTGATGGGCTGCAATCCAGCGGAGTCGTCGACCCAGGTGACCACGTGGTCCCAGCGGAGCGCCCGGGCCTCCTCGGTGCGGATGCCGACCAGCAGGCTCAGCACAACGTACGCGTGCAGGCGCGTATGCTCCGCCACGGCCAGCAGGGCCTTCGCCTGCTCTAGCGTGAAGCTCTTCGACCGCCTCCCGCTGCGGCCCTGAGGCGCCTTCACCAGGGCCGCCACGTTGCGCCCAACCAGGTCATTGGACTCAGCGTGCCGGATGGCCCGTTCCAGCGAGTTCCGAATGATCTGGAGAGACCGGGTGGAATAGCGGGTCGCGAGCCGACTGAGCGCCGACCGGACGTCGCCCGCGCTCAGGACGCGCAACGGCCTGGCACCAACAGCGTCGAGCACCGGACCCCAGCAGGCCCTCGCAGAAGGGTGCGCGTCCGCTCGGACGTGCCGTCCAGCCCTTCGCGCAGCCTGTTCACGGCCTCGCCGAACCCACGGCGTCGGACCGTCGTCTCGGACATGGCAGGAGCCTGACATTGGGCTCC
>CAVQZW010000004.1:0-1532613 GCA_963718785.1 uncultured Acidobacteriota bacterium
AGGGCTGATACCGTCAGAGCGAACCAATCTCGCGAATTTGGGTGTTCCGAAAGAAACAATATTCCTGCGCGTGCGTGGCCAGAAACGATCTTTTACTTCGCATACTGAGTATTATCCTGGTGATTCTGCTGGCCCATGCGTGTTAGAACCGTAGACTCCCCCCGGTTAGACGGCTGTCATCTCGGCGCCCGAGGTTTCTTCTTGGAAGCACAGCAGAGCCTGGATTTTGAGGAACTAGCCCATCGGCTGACCGCTTTTGGGCTGCGAACCTTTAACGAGTTTGGACTCGGTGGGCGTAACTCTACAGTCGCCGGCGTCGGTCTGTCCGTCGACGACTTTGTCTCGGCAGTCTTGGTGGAATATATGGAAGGCAAGCTTCAACATCAAGCCTCCCGTGGCGATTTGTTCTCCCTGCTGGCGACCGCCTTGCGCAATGACATTATCGATTCCCTTCGTAAGGCGGCACATGCCCACGAGGAGAGCCGATCCTCGCTTCCTGTCAAACGGGATGCCGATCCTGCTCCCCTGTCGCTCGACGAATTGCCGGGATCAACCATAGATTTTGCGGGGTCCATCGATGAAGAGCGGTACGGCGAACGCGCACGGACTGCCTTTGCCGGGGAACCGGAACTAGCGGAAGTTGTGAGGGCGGTGCTGGAACTCAACCTTTACAAGCCCCGCGAAATAGCAGCTGAGTTGGGCATTACTGCAGCAGAGGTGCAGAACAGGAAGAAGAGGCTGCAGCGGCAGCTCATCGATCACAACTTGGTAGAGAGGAAAACCGCATGAGCGAACAGAAGGAAAAGGATCTTTTTCCGCAAAAGGCGCGGTTGGCTCAACTGTCCGACAGCTTGTACGGCAGCCCGAGCGAACTGGTTGCCCGGGAGGCCCGGGAACTCTTGCGGCGCGCAGGAGTTGATCCGGAAGACCTCAAAGCACGCCTTTATCGAAAGTTTGATGCCCTAGCAAAACAGTACGCGGCAGCAGGCCGGCCCGTTCCGGCGCTCTTGAAACAGGCGCTTAGTGACTTGCGTCCAGGCGCACCCGGTTCCCCAAAGGAAAGAGCATTAGTTCGCGAAGCCCGAGCGGCCATCCGGAGTGTCATCGACCATGCTCAGCGTATGCAGGAACGACTCGCGAGGCTGCCGCGTGTGACTTTGGCTACCGCCTATCGCAACAAGAAGGAACTCTCGGAACGGGACAAGAAACTCCTGGACGACCTCGCCGAGGAGCTTTTGAAACACAATAATCGCAGCCGCCCGAAAGACGGTCGATGAGCGGGTCGCAAAAAGGCGGCGCCTATGCTCGCGCCCTCGCGCGCGAACTGCCGCTCGAACATGGCGATCTGCGGGCAATCGCTTCGCGACTCGGACTCCAAATTCGCGAGGTGGACGCTGATGGGTTTGACGGCGCCTTGATTCGAGCGCGCGAGATTCCTTTGGGAACGATTGCGATCCGGCAATCGATCCGCGAGGCTGGCCGCAAGAATTTCACGCTCGCCCATGAAATCGCTCACTTTTTGCTGCCCGATCACGACCTGACGGAGCTCGTTTGCACCAAGTCCGACATCGGGAACTGGGGCGACTGGTCGCGAGAACTCGAGCGCGAGGCCGATGAATTTGCCGCCGAGCTTCTCCTGCCCGCTTCCGCGGTCCAGCCGATCGTCGAGTCCGCACCGCCTTCTCTGCAAGTGATCGAAAAAATCGCCCAGCGATTTCATACTTCTCTTTCGGCAGCGGCCTGGCGGTACTGCGATCTGTCGAAGCAAAGCTGCGCGATCGTATGGGCCACGAATGACCGAATCGATTGGTCGAAACGCTCGAGACACTTTGGCTTTCCGCTCCAAAAGGGGGCGCCCCTTCAGCAAGGCACGTTTGCGTTGCAATGCTTTGCGGGAACACCTGGTCCAAGCAAACCGCAGGAGCTCCCCGCGCGTTTGTGGATCTCCGCAACCGGTTTTCCAGAAGATGCCCCCATATGGGAGGAGTCCAAGGCGCTGCCCGCTTACAACAGTGTAATTTCGCTGCTTTGGATCAAATCGTAGGTTCAACGAAGGCCGTGGTAGAGCCTGGCGTTGGTGCAGGCGGGCAAGAAATCATCTAGGAAATCAATCGAAGGAAGCTTGGGGCTAGTCCAGACTGCAAGCCCGCGATAGCCCCAAGTTCTCGGTCGTTGCTAATCGCCGGTATGCTCGTCGGCGAGCTCGCTCCCGCTTTGCGCTCCATTGCTTGGAGCCGGCGTAAGGAAACGTACATCGCTTGCCACCACTTCTGTGGAGCGGTGCTTCTGGTTTTGCTTGTCGATCCAGTTGCGGATGATGAGCTTTCCTTCGACATAGACCCGCGCACCTTGCCGCAGGCTTGCGCTTACCGTTTCCGCAAGGTCTCCCCACACCTGAACCCGGTGCCACGCAGTCTTTTTTTGCCACTCGCCCAAACGGTCTTTGTACGACTCCTCGGTTCCCAAAGAAAAATTCGCCACGATCTGACCGACTTTGGTATGCCTCACTTCGGCATCCCGGCCGAGTCGCCCCGCCAACATGACTTTGTTGACGGCGTTCTGTCCCTCGAGATCCAGTTGGTTCCCGTTAGGTTGGGCCGAGCTCGTCGGCGAAGAACGCTGCGGCGTCTTACCGTTACCGTTTTGTTCCGCCGGTGTTTCTGCGGGCTGCCCGGGCGGTCTCGGCGGAGAGACCGGTGTGCCGGTCCCGCTCGGGGTTTGCGCCTCCTTTTCAAACGTTGCCTGCTTTGCACCCTCGGCGAGCGCACCATTCACTTCCAACGACATATTCGATACCACTTTACATCTCCAAATTGAGCGCCCTGTACAGCAGCACCCAATCCATTTGAATTTCAGCAGCAAGTGCTGATATCTCTGAAGCGGACTGCTAGCTCGGATTTTGCCATTTCGGTGGGCGCAACATCTTTCCCACGCACGGCCAAACCGGTCTGCTATTTCGCTTACGTAGTGGATGTACCTGGCGCTTGAAAACAGATGTCGCTGCGTTCTTCTCACAACCAGAAGTCAACACACGAGTCGCACGCAGAACGGCGATGCGCATCGGCGTCGGGTCAAGGGCCCTCTGACTTGACAGCGCAGGTAAAATGAGTTTACCCAGATGGAAGGGTTCACTGCTTCGTTTTTCTATCCTTGAGCAAACCGCGACAGGAGGTAAATTTCATGTTTGAATCTATGGCCTCTCACTCTCGTTTGGCATCCAGCGCCGCATGGACCATCGCCAGCTCCGTTAACCGCGTCCTGCCTGAAGGGGCGCTGCCCGCACCAAGCTGGGCGCCGGGTCGGCTTCTGAAGAAGCACCAACGAACGCCAATGAGGACGGGGGTTCCGAGGCGCACCCTGTCGCTCTGCCCGGATTGCAACCGCGAAGCAGTCGAGGCGGTCATCAGGGGCCAGAACGATGTAGCCAGTTTTAGGGACCGTCCGGGGATCATTGACGCCGAGATCCTTGAGGAAGGCGGGCGAATCCTCATGCGAAAGGCGTGCGAGACGCATGGTCCATTTGAGGACGTGCTATCGAACCATCCCGATTTCTTTCAGAGAATGGAAGCGCAGTCCTTGGGGGGCGACTTCGATTGCGTTGGCGACCGTGAGGTCCACGACCACGGCCCTAACAGTATCCGGGCAGGCCGAGGGTCGTATTTGATCGTGGATCTGACCAACCGATGCAACATGATGTGTCGACCTTGCTTCATGGACGCTAACGGAGTTGGTTACGTCGACGAAACAGATATGGAAGGCCTGAAGACAATTTTTGATCGGGCGGGCTCTTTCAAGCCTAACCGCGAAATCAACGTCTTGTTCTCCGGTGGCGAGGCCACACTCTCTCCGATCTTCCTTGACGCAATTCGACACGCGAAGAGCATGGGCTTCCATCGTCTTCACGTTTCGACCAATGGTATTCGTTTTGCGGAAAGCCGAGATTTTGCGGTCGAGGCGAGCGCCGCCGGGTTACACGGCGTGTACTTGCAGTTCGATGGCGTCTCCGAGGAGAAGAACAAACATCGCGGGCTCGGAAATTACATTGAAGTGAAGCTCCGCGCCCTGGAGAACATCGCTGCGGCTGGAATGCAAACCACCTTGCAAGTTACCGTGGTCAACGGTCTCAACAATGATTGCGTGGGAGAGATCGTGCGCTTCGCTCTCCGCAACGCCGATCAAATCCACGGCGTAATTTTTCAGCCCGTTATGTTCACCGGCCGCGACGAGCGCATATCCACTGAGGACCGCTATGCAGAACGGTATCCTCTCTCTCAACTCGCTTACGACCTGCAAGCCCAAACCTCGATCGACTGGAGGCCCATGCGGGATTGGTACCCAGCTTCGGCGTACGCGATCTTCAGCCATTTGGATGATGTCCTTGACCGGGGTTCAGAGCGCGGAAGTCTCTTTCCTGACATGCATCCGGACCACGCGATAATGAGCCCCTTGCTTGTGGATACTGATAAAGGGAAGGCGATTCCGATTCCAACGTTCTTCGATCTCGGAAGGTTCATGCAAGACGTTGTACAAATAACAGATTCCGGTAGGCCGCCTCGGGTGACCAAGGCCATGGTTTTGCTTTCACTTCTTCGGAATTTCAACCAGGCGAAGGCTCCTTCGGGATTGGGACCCTATGAGCTCCGTAGTCTGTTTGAGGGCTCATTGTATCGTTTCACGAGAAGCGACGACGATTGGTCGCGGCAAACATCTGCGAAAACCGCGCACTGGAGACTCATGTTTTTCAATGGGATGTGGTTCCAAGATGCCTACAACTACGACTTTGCGACGATCTACAATTCGAACACGCCGGTAGCAACTTGGCAGGGCGAGATCAGTTTTTGTGCCTACAATGGTGGTGGCTGGCGCAAGGTACTCGAGAGCGTCCATCATACGGCGACCGTGGCCGATTGGTACAGAGACCACGGTCGGCACCAAATCTATGCGGCAGGCAAGAAGGTACATCTAGTGGAATCGCTGAGCCGCCGGCCTGAACCATTGGTTCAGATTGAAGCCGCCCCTGTCGGTACCTTCTTCACGCGCGGATGTAGGGATCTAGAAATGAAGCGGCAAGTGCGTTCGGGAGGGTAGTGGGGTATCGCGGGTGGGATTGAGTCCCCGAGACTCAACTGCTGGAGAAATGGCTGTTGCATAACCTAATACAGGCTCCTGAAAAGAAGGTAGTTGAGTTTTCTCAGATGAGAGATAAGCAAAGTCAGCAGCGCCGAAGGAGGGCCGATGGCCCGGTCGGGTCCGTTGCTGACGGAAGTGCAGTGGAAGAAAATCGCTCCCTTGCTTCCCAAACCGCGCAAGCACCGCAAGGGCGGCCGTCCGTGGATCGAGAACCGTCGCGTGCTGGATGGCATTTTGTGGATTCTGCGGAGCGGGGCCCGCTGGCAGGACTTGCCCGAGGAGTATCCGCATCCCTCGACCTGCTGGCGGCGGCTGCGGGACTGGGAGGAGCAGGGCATCTGGATGAAAGTCTGGCGCGCGTTTCTAAGCGAATTGAACGAACGCCAGCAGTTAAAGTGGAGCGAATCGTTCTTGGACGGGAGCTTTGCTCCCGCGAAAAAAGGGGCTGCGGAGTCGGAAAAACCAAGCGGGGCAAAGGGACGAAGTGGATGGTGGTGGTCGACGGCCGCGGTCTTCCTCTGGGAGAGTACCTTCACTCTGCATCCCCGGCGGAAGTCCGGCTCGCGGAAACCACGCTCGCGACGATCCGCGTAAGTCGGTGTCATCGTGCCGGGCGTCCTCGGCAGAAACCGATGCGGGTGATCGCCGACAAAGCCTACGACAGCGATCCGTTGCGCGAGCGGCTGGCACGACGCGGATTCGAATTGATCGCGCTGCATCGCGCCAACCGCAAGAAACCGGCGACGCAAGATGGCCGAGCACTGCGGCGGTACCGGCGTCGCTGGATCGTCGAACGCACCAACGCCTAGCTCGGAAACTTCCGCCACTTGGTGGTGCGCTACGACCGCTCGCTCACGATCTATCGCGCGTTCTTTCATATCGCCTGCTTCATGATCGTCTTACGGAGGGTTGTGCAATAGCTACTCAACCTAGTGCGAACCCCAAAAATTTGTTCGCATTCCTTCTCGGAATGCTCACTTTGACTCAGGGACTTGTCCTTCCCACCGAATCACTACTCCTGCGTCGAGCTGCAAAAGTCCAGAAACGTAACCAATTCCCGATAGCCAATGGCTTTACGGGATCATTGCAGAAAGCTCGGCGCCACGAGGAAGTTCTCCTCGAGAGCCCAACCCGTCCTGCGCGCCACCAAACTCCGGTGTCATCCAAGCGTGCGGCCCGTTCCGATCTGGACGCGGCAATCTCTCCGCTTCTGTCCCCTGTTTCGCTTCCTTGCTCCCTCGGCTGTGGAGGTGAGGTATCCCAACCCTACTTCATATTGTGGAGCACACTTAGAGCACAGTTGTTTCCGGATACGGAGATCGTGGCCCGAAAACTGGCTCAGCGTCCTACGTAGTCTATTGACACCAAACAACAGGACCTGGGACGGTTCCTCTTTGCCAAACCGTTGTACGCGCTAAAACGTAACGCGGGGCGGCATGGGGCTCTCAAATAGATGGTTTGCACTTTTACGCTGCTGGACTCTGGACTGCAAATGAGGTGTTTCAGCGCAAATGAGAATGCGCTAACGCTAACCAAATGAATCAAAATCGGTGAGCACGAACAGGGCAGGTAGAATTAGCAAACCGCCGCATTCAGCCGCTCTGCGACCTCTCCGCGGCTAACGTCTTGCGACATTGTAACTTGTTACCGCATTTGGTGACAGTCCCTCCTTCGGTTGCTGCATTTTGGTGCACGAAGTGTCGCCAAGTAGATTGTCTCAATGAGGGGTCCGCCACCATTTGGTGTAGATGGAGGGGCGCGCCTGCCTCGTGAGCAGGTGCGTGGACCAATTCTGTCCCTGGATTAAAGATCAGGCATTTCAGTTCGTGGAGAGTATAAGCCAGATCCTGTCTGCGACTCCGACTCTCTAGTTTGTGATTGCAGCGGCGGGGGTTGAGAACGTCGCGCTGGCTCAGGAATGTTTTCGAGAACGCGAGACATGTCGTGCGACGTTGTCGGCCTTCCAGAGGAGGGCAGGATGTTGGCGGATGCGCTCGATGATCTCCGGGTCTTTCGGGAATAACAACTCAGGTCGATACCTTCCATTAGCTATTGCCTCGAGATAAGCCTCTTCGCGGTTATGGTCGAGAATTGTCTGGAGAAGAGGTATGACTGCCTTAACCATTGCGGGGACGGTCGGGCGGTCGTCGGCCTTGAGCAGAGGATAGAGAAGTCGTTCGAGGTCCTTCGGGTTGATCGCCTCGACACGATCCGCGTGATAGGTGCGGAAGTCCCGATCCATGGTGCTTGAAAAAAGCACCGCGAGTTTGCGGAGAATTTCAGGATTGTGGTCAAGATGGACACTTGTGAAACGGAATAGGTCGTAGAGGTCGCGAGGATGTCGACGGTCGATCAAGGCCTTGATCTTTCCCCCGAAAAGCTCTTCCGTTTCGAGGACGAGAAACTGGCAGGGCGGCATGCCGGCGAGAGGCGCGGCGGAGAGTACCCTTGGCGGGAGCGCACAAGCCCGCATGAGGAAATTGATTTCAATTTGGATTCGATCGGGTTTGCCGGTGTGATTTTCATAGTTGAGGTACCATTCACGCAAGGCATAGTCGTCCGTACCGTTTTGCAATTTGTAGCCGAGGCCTGAGGCAACTTGCTCGACCGCCTTGATGATGTCCGGGCGTTCACGGAGCGTAGCATCACGGCCGACGTGCGCGATGTAATTCAAGTCAATATCGACAGAGAGCCTAGCGAGACCGAGGTAGAAGAGGTTGAGTGCCGTGCCACCCTTCAGGACCAGCTTGCCTTTCAGGAAAGGATGTTTGTGGAGTTCGATGAGCAGCTCGCGCAGGCGCGGAACTTTTTCGAGATTGTCGGCGAGAAATCCGGTGTCACGGGCGAGCCTTGGGATTTGTGCGGCGTCGAATTTCATGTTCGCACCGAGTCTTTGCGCGAAGGGGAAAGAGCTTCGGGCACCATAAGTTTCCAAGTCGGGACCCAGTGGTTCCCGGGTCGTTTGTCAGCCAGGTAAGCAACGCCCGGTGGGAGATTGCGTAGGAAGCGATCGCGCACTTTACCGCGAAAGAAGAGTTTGTCAGAGTGACGGTCCAAGAGAAATCCGAGACGTGAGTAAAGCCACGGTCGACGAAGGAGTTTGAGATAGTCGAGCGCGGCGTCGAAGTCAAACGAGGGAAACATACCCAAGCACTTATCCAGTTCCTCGACGCCGCCGCTGTAGTCGAGAAATAAAAGGCAGTCCACGAAGGAGCGCTCGCGCTGTGTCACGAGGACGTTGTCGGCACCAAGTTCGGTTTGGAAAAGACGTCGGGAGGGTGCTACGAGGGCTTTGGGAGGAGTGACCCGATGATACGTGACTTGGCCGAAGACGACATCTTTGCGCGCTCGCGCTGAAAAGTAGTAGACCGTTTGAAGAACTTGGTTAGTGACACCGTGTAGTTCAAGGGCCGAGTGGAGCGCGAGGACAGCGTCGTCCCGGAGGGCACCCGGCACTCTATAGCGGTTGAGCGGTGTTGCCGCGAGCGCGCCAGAGTAGACCCCGTTAGCAATGAGCCGGACGCGGCCCTGGAGTTTCAGACGGTGGAGCAGGTTCAGGATCGAACGGCTGTGTGCGTCCTTCCTATATAGGTCACGCGCTTCCTTGACCGTGAATAGGGGGGTAGACTGCGCGTACTGGGTGAATGGAACGTGGATCTCCATAAATTCTCACATAAGCTAATGATAACACACTTTTAGTATGTATCTATAGAGTCCCATGAGAATTCAAAGCAAGGAATTCTCACAGAATTAGAGAATTACGCACTATAAGCATGTAAAAGCGTAGACCTGTGAGAATCTGGGTCCATTGATCCGGCAGTCTTAATGCCGCACACGAGTTCTGATTGCGTGGGCGCGATGCAGCGAAAACTCGGCGCCTGGAGCCCGAGGGAACCGACCGCTAAAAATGACCCAGATAACATAACTATGACCAAAACCAGCAAAGTAAATCTAGAGTGCGGCGCTCGGCATGAGTCGGCGCACATCGTCATTGCTGCTGAGGAGGGGTTGCGGTTGAAACCGGAGGGCCTCATGGTCGATCCGTCAGGCCGGGGGCTTGCGTGCTACCACGATGCGCCGGAGGAAACTGATGCAGCACGGGAGCGAAATATCCTCGCTGCATTGGCTGGCTTCGCGCTTGAGAATCGGTTTCGAGAGGAGCGCTCGTACCCACCAAGAGACTATCTGGACGTGCCTACTGCGGTTCGGGCGGAGGGATTTGCGGATCGACGAGCGCTCCGTCCCAAATCTTTGGGAATGCGGCCCAGCGCGCTTCCACTTCAGTGTCTCAACCCAGCTTGAAATACTCGTTTACGAGTCGCACATGCGGCACGATGATACAGCGTAAACGGGTCAAAGTGAATTAGCAAAACGCCGCCAGTCTTTGGAAGACGAACCCTTCGCTTATCGACAGCCAAAGCCGTCCTTCAGCCTCCTAAGCTTTTCCTAAGACTTTGAGCAAGTTCAATCGGCGTAGAAACTTACAGACTAATTGTCCAGAACTTGTCCTTATGTAGTACAGATAGCTTTCTAGTATCTGAAAACGCGGTCTGCTAAACCGTTGTACGCTAGAATCTGCTTGGCGTTTATTCTTAACTGGATTGTACCGCCACGAACTTCGTGAGTTGCCGATGGGTGACGTAGCGCTCGTCGCCCGTGAACACAGAAAACTCGTCCTTTACAGAGCCGCTCCTTACTGGGGTTGCAAAAAACCGCCATACGACTCCTCCCAAATGTCATCCAGAAAATCGAGTGAAACCGGATCTGTCTGGTCGCGCCATCGATGAAAAAGATGTGGCGCGACGTGCGAACAAAGTCTTCCCGGATTTGTGCACAAGTACTGCCGATCATTGAGGCGGTTCCAACAACAAACTCGTGCAATGACGGTGTTGAATCACGCTCATGTCTTACGATCCACTCGGCTGAATCGGTGGATGCGTCCCTTTGCTCAAAGTGGAATTAGTAACAATTCACAATGCGTCCAACGCGACAGTTTCCATTGACACTCGTCTTTCAGAAAGACTACCGTACCGTCCCGATATCTGGAGGCATGCATGAAATCCGCTCTCTTCTTCTTACTGGTGGCAGCCCTTCTCGCTGTGCCTTCTCTCGCTACCGATGACGCGAAGAAAAATGCGACCCTTCCTCTCGAGCCTGCACGCAAGATCGAATTCACCACTAACCAGGGCACATGGCTTTCCTTGGATGTTTCTCCTGACGGCAGAACTCTCCTGCTCGAACTCGTCGGCGATCTCTATACTTTGCCCTTTGCCGGCGGCGAAGCCCGCAAAATAACCTCGGGTATGGGCTTCAATTCCCAACCGCGCTTTTCGCCGGACGGCAAGAGAATCACTTTTATCAGCGATCGTGCCGGCGCCGAAAACGTTTGGATCGCCGATGCCGACGGCTCTAACGCTAAGCAGCTGAGCCAGGACGAACAAAGCGAATTCTGCTCGCCGGTATGGACTCCTGACGGCAACTATGTCATCGCCTCCCGTTCCACGCAATTTCCAGCCGGCGCGGCAGAGCTTTGGATGTACCACGTGCGAGGCGGCGCTGGCATTCAGGTGACCAAGTCCAAAGCCAAGCCTGATACGCCAAACCGCAACTGGGTCAACTCCCTCGGCGCATCACTCTCCAGGGACGGCCGCTTCCTCTATTACGCCTCGAGGGTGCAGCCCGATGGGTTCTACAATGTCGTCTTCCCGCTCTCGCAAATCGTTCGACGTAATTTGACCACCGGCGAAGAAGACACCATCACCGACGCGCCCGGCAGCGCCATGCGTCCGGAAATCTCTCCTGACGGAAAGCTTCTCGTCTACGCTACGCGCACCGAAACGGAAACAGGCCTGCGTATCCGCGATCTGAATAGTGGTGAGGAACACTGGCTGAAATACCCTGCGCAGCGCGACGACCAGGAATCCCTTTTCACCCGCGACTTCTTTCCCAACTATGCCTTTACGCCGGACGGCAGGGAAGTGGTCGCTGCCTACGGAGGGAAGATTCACCGCATCTCCGTTGACAGCAGCGCAGACACCGAAATTCCTTTCGCGGCAAAAATCTCCCGCGGCCTTGGCCCGGATCTCAACCTGGTCATGCGCGTGGACGAAGGCCCCGTGAAACTCCGCCTAATCCAGCAGCCAGTGCAATCGCCCGACGGCGCGCGCCTCTGCTTCTCAGCTCTGACGCATCTCTACGTAATGGAGATTCCTAATGGCACTCCGCGTCGCCTCACCGGCAGCAACGAGCGCGAATTCATGCCGGCCTGGTCGCCCGACGGCCAATGGATCGCGTATGTCACCTGGAGTTCGCACGACGGTGGTCAGATCTGGAAAACCCGTGCTGATGGCGGCGGCAGCCCGCAACAACTCACCCATGTCCCCGCCTACTACCGTGACGTCATTTTTTCACCTGACGGCTCGCGCATCGTGGCGCTTCGCGCGCCTCGCCAGGGCCACGTCGAGCAGTTCGACGAGTGGGAATCCAAGCCGGTAAACATGGATCTGATCTGGCTACCTTCCGATGGCGGCGACGCAAGTCTGATTATTCCCGCACGCGGTGCGAGTCATCCTCATTTCGGCCCGGAGCCCGAGCGCATCTATCTCAATTCTGCCGCCGGCCTGATTTCTTTACGCTACGACGGCACAGACCGCCGCCAGGTTATCAAAGTGGTTGGCAAAACGTGGTATCCGGATCCGGATAATCCCGATGGCAATCCCGCCGACGATGTTCGCATCAGCCCTGACGGCAAATGGGCGCTCGCGCAAGTCGCCAATCAGGTTTACTTGCTTGCTGTCCCCCGCACTGGTGATGGGCAAGTTGTTGTAGACGTCTCCAAGTCTCCCGTTCCCCTCCGCAAAATCACCGAAGTTGGCGGCGATTATATGGGCTTCGCCAACGCGGGAAAGATGCTCACCTGGGCGGAAGGGTCAACGTTTTTTCGTTTGCCTCTCGATGCAGTGGAATTTACGCCTCCCACGCAAGAAGGAGAGCCTAAGGCGGATACCAAACCCACGGAGAAATCAGGACTTTCGTCCAAGGGCAAAGCCTCCACTGTGGAAGGGACCAGCGTTGACAAGGCCGACGAGAAGAAGAAGTTGCCAAAGCTAAAGCCTGAGGTCATTGCGGTTACGCTCACGTTCCCGCGTTACACTCCCTCGGGTCAGGCTGTTCTTCGCGGCGCGCGCGTCATCACTATGAAGGGGCATGAAATCATTGAGAACGCCGACATCGTCGTCAAAGATAATCGAATTGTCGCCGTCGGTAAGAGCGGTAGTGTCGCTGTGCCCCCCGAAGCCAAGGTGATTGATGTCGCCGGCAAAACGATCGTCCCCGGCTTTATCGACATCCACCCGCACTGGACCGAAATCCGTCGCGGCGTTCTTGATCTTCAGAATTGGAGTTTCCTCGCGAATCTTGCGTATGGGGTCACCGCCGGTCGCGATCCGCAAACCGCCACCAACGATATGTTCGCCTATCAGGATCTAGTCGACACCGGCGACATCATCGGCCCGCGCCCCTACTCCACTGGCCCCGGCGTATTTCCTGATAATGATTTTCAGTCTCTCGAGGATACCGAGGACGTTGTCCGCCGCTACCACGAGTTCTACCGCACGGCGTATCTCAAGTCGTATATGGTAGGTAATCGAAAGCAGCGCGAATGGATGGTCATGGCCTGCAGAAAAGAAGGCATCATGCCCACGACCGAGGGCGGCTTGGATATGAAGCTTGATCTCACGCACGTCATCGACGCTTTCAGCGGTAACGAACACAGCTTGCCGATCACGCCACTGTTCGACGACGCAGTGCAATTCTGGGCGCGTTCCGGCATCTTCTACACGCCGACTTTAATCGTTGCATATGGCGGTCCCTGGGCCGAAAACTATTTCTATGAAACCACCGAAGTCCACGACGATCCTAAGGTGCGCCACTTTATCCCCCACAACATCGTCGACGACCATACACGCCGCCGCCGCATCTGGACGCGTAAGGACGAGCTCGCCTTCCCGCGCCTCGCCGCTCAGGACGCAAAGCTCATACAGGCTGGCGGCAAAGTCTGCATCGGGAGCCACGGCCAGTTTCAGGGACTCGGTTACCACTGGGAAATGTGGGCGCTCGCCTCTGGCGGTGCATCTAACATGGATGTGCTCCGCTCCGCCACGATTCGCGGCGCCGAAGCGTTGGGTCTCGCACAGGATCTTGGCTCCATCGAATCAGGCAAACTCGCCGATTTCGTTGTTCTTAACAAAAATCCGATCGATGACATCCACAACACCAACACGATTGAGTACGTGATGAAAAACGGCGAACTCTTCGAGGGCAACACTCTTGACGAAATCTACCCCAAACAAAAGCCCCTTCCGCAGCTCTGGTGGTGGAATCGCCAGTAGCGGCTTGTATTAGAGAGATGTTGTAATCGCACTCTGAGGCGAACCGCACCCCTCTTGACCGGGGATTCAAGATACAGATAGCACTGGCTTGCCTAACACGTTCCATCTGGGCTCGACGCCAAGCCCAGGATCGCACCCAGCGGCGAGTCTGCCATCCTTTCGCTGCGGCCCTCCCTCTGCATTACTCACGGTCAGGTAACTGTTAAAGTCAGTTGAAGTAAACAAGTAAGCTGGCGGAGTGCTGTGGGCCATGTGAGCAATCGCCGCAGTGGTGATGTCTCCGCCCCATGTATCCTCGATCGTCAAAGCGATACCAAGCGAAACGCACAAGTCGCGAATCTCTCGCGCCCGGGTAAGTCCGCCAACCTTGGAAATCTTCAGATTAATAACGTCCATCGCGTGGTCTGTGAACCCCTGGACGACCATCGCCAGGCAGTCCACAACCTCATCCAGCACGAAAGGCCGGTTAGTGTGGCGTCGCACCGTCAGACACTCCTGGTAGCTGGCGCATGGCTGCTCGAGGTAAACGTCCACGGAGCGCACCGCATCGGCAACGCGTATCGCTTGGTGCTGTGTCCATCCCGTGTTGGCATCCGCGATGAGTACATCTCCGGTTTTTAGATGGGCAGCCACTTCGTGGATGCGTTGGATATCTGTGTCCGGATCACCGCCGACCTTGAGCTGAAATTTTGTGTAGCCTTCCAAACGGTAACGCAAAACTTTTTCTACCATCTCTGCAGGAGTTTCTTGGGAGATGGCCCGATACAGCGGGAATGACTCTCCATAACGTCCTCCCAGCAGAGTCGCAACCGATTGGCCACAAATCTTGCCGAAGATGTCCCAGCAAGCGATGTCAATAGCGGACTTCACGTAAGGATGCCCCCGCAGGACACGATCCATTCGCTCGTTGAGCAATGAGAGCGATGTCGGGTCAAAGCCTATCAAGCGTGGGGCGATTTCCGCGATGCCAGTCCGCGCGCCCTTGGCGTAAGCTGGCAAGTAGGCTGGGCCGAGTGGGCAGACCTCGCCATATCCTGTAACTCCGGCGTCTGTGCTGACGGCCACAATGGTCGAGTCGAAGACCTGGACAGAATTTCCGCCGGACCACTTATAGCTGCCTTCCCGCAAAGGCAGGTCTACCTGGAATGCTTCGATTTTTGTGATCTTTGGCGTCACCATATAACGTTTGCACCTGACTCGGTCTTCATGCTCGCAATCATAGCCTCTGACCGTTCTTGCGACCAAGCCCTGTTGGGCCATGCTTAAATCGCCTTATTGGAAGTACTGTCCGGGCGTAGTTCCCAGCACACTTTTAAACATCAAGATAAACGCGCTCGCCGAGCTGTAGCCGGCCTCCAAAGCTATGCTGTTGATTTTCATTCCTTGGGCTAACAACTGCACGCTATGGATCAATCGCAGTTGTTGCCTCCACCTTCCGAGCGTCATCAGTGTATCCTGCCGGAAAAGCCGCTCGATGGTTCTCTTGCAAGCGCCAGTGCACGCACAGATCTCCTCCGTAGGAACCGCGCTTCCAGGATCAGAGTACAAAATGTTCGCGACTCTCAATGCCCTGGGATCCAGTGGGCGAGGAAGTTGCAGGGGGATTGTTTGTGATGAGCGCAAAAGTTCCAATATCACTCCAATGAGGTGGCGTCGTGCCTGGGCTCTGTTATTCAACGCCTTGAACTGGCAAGCGTAAAGAATCAGCTCTTTCAAGAGTGGGGAAATATTTACGACGGTGCATGCTCTTGGCAAACCGCGCGCAAGTTTCGGCCTGAGATACAAGGTTCGCAGTGAGACTTCGCCTGCCATCCGAACGGCGTGCGCAATCCCTGAGGGGATCCACAGGGCCCGAGACGCAGGAAGTACCCAAGTCCCGTGCGCGGCTTCGACGGTCATGACGCCTCGACATGCGTAAACGATCTGATCGCTATCGTGATAATGCTCACCGAAAATAAAACCGTCTGGGTAATCATGGTGAAACGTCGTGATTAGGGCATCTGGGGCAGCGACTGGGTCTAGCCGGGCCAGCTGTCGCTTTTTCAACATGGTTTGTCATTGTATCGAGGGAGCACAAATTTGACAATTCACCGCAATACGTCGTCGAGGGGTAGCTCCGCCGTATCGATACTCAGAAGACGGGAATTTCGATCCGAAACAGCGAGGGCCAAGCTCCAGGTGCATGGAGACCGCTGCATAAAAAATGATAATGAGGACAAGAAAGTTGCATTCGACAAGGGGTGAGGGGACAGCTAGGTTGATAATCCGCGCAACGTTCATAAATCAGGGGAGGGGAATCATGAGAATTGTTAGACATATGGTGTGGGTGGTTGGTCTGGTGGTTGTGATTGCGTTTCTGATGCCGTCGTCGGCAAACGCCCAAACGGCAGGAGAAATCACGGGACAGGTTTTAGACAATTCAAAAGCGTCCATTGCAGGTGCGACCGTGACCGCGAAGAGCGTGGGGACGGGTGAAACACGAACGGTGCAGACGGACAGCCAAGGTCATTACCGGCTTACGGATCTCCGTATCGGGACATATGACATTTCTGCGGAACATCAGGGGTTTCGGCGTGAAGTCAAGACCGGGGTGCTCCTGAACGTTGCCGCAACCGTTGAATTGAACTTCACAATCCAGGTGGGCTCCGTTAATGAAGAAATTGTGGTCACTTCGGATGCCCCCATTCTTGAAAAAGGCGATGCATCGACGGGAACGACGATGCAGACTCAACAGATCGACGAACTGCCCATCAACGGCCGCGACTACGCGCGATTTGCTCTGTTGACTCCGGGCGCCGTGCTGCGCAGCAACTTCATTGCCGACCTTAGTTTCAACGGGCTTCATACCGTCCACAACCAATTTTCCATCGATGGAGTCGATGCTTCGCGCGTGGATCAGCCCTACATGGCGAACGGATTCGAGCGGGGGGCGAGGTTGTTGACCGGCAGCTTGGACACGATTTCCGAGTTCAAAGTACAGACCAGCGACTACGGAGCCGAATACGGCCGCGCCGGCGGGTCTTATGTCAATATCGTTACAAAGTCCGGCACCAATGAATTCCATGGCAGTGCTTTTGAATACTTCCGGAATGATATCCTCGACGCGGAAAACTTCTTTGCAGTCAAGACTGCGCCGAAGCCGGAATTTCGCTATAACAATTTTGGCGGAAACTTTGGCGGACCGATCCGCAAGAACAGCACGTTTGTGTTCCTGAACTACGAGGGTTCGCGACAACGGATCGGAATTACCGGCTCCGGGACGGTGCCCAGCGACGCATTACGCGCCCAGGTGCTGGCCACCTCACCTCAGTTAAAAGACATAGTCGACTTGTTCCCCATAGGTACTTCGCCGACTTCCGATCCGCTCGTTGACAATTTTACGACCACGTCTGCTTCGGCGATTCGAGAGGACACTGGGTCACTGCGTCTGGATCAAAAGTTCAGTAGTTCGGATTCCGCCTTCGTGCGCCTCAATATCAACGATTCGTTTACTCACGGTGCGCTGTTCGGCGTCTTCCCGAACTCACTTGGACCTAATGATCATCAAATCGTGCCCTTGCGAACGACAAACATCGCCATTCACGAGACTCACTTTTTCAACTCTAGTTTCATCAATGACTTCCTGGCGGGGCTGCAGCGTTGGGCTAGCAACATCGATTCGCGCGAGCCTTTTCCTGCAACCACAGTTGTCGGTTTGACGGCGAATCCCGGAACGCAATCGTACTTCCTGGAAAACAACAATAGCTTCCAGTTCGGCGACAATATGAGCCTGGTCAAAGGACGTCACGCGCTCAAGTGGGGCGCCACCATGTACAAGATTCAGGTCAATGCCAATAGCACGGACTTCCCGACCATCCTGTTTAATTCGATCACCGATTTCATCAATGACAGCGTTGCGCAGGTGAATATTTCCGCAGCTACCCCAGGGAATGGCACTCGAGCGACGCAGATTGGCGCGTTTGTACAGGACAGCTATCAAATCCGTCCAAACCTGACCATCGATTACGGGCTGCGCTACGACATTGAGACAGTCCCTCACGATTCGAAGAACGCCACGCGACCGTTCGATACCAGATGCATGTGTCTTGCGCCCGCGGGAACCTCCTATTTTCAAATCAACGGCAAAGACTTCGGCCCTCGTGTCGGAATCGCCTGGTCGCCGACGCAGCGCATTGTCGTGCGCTCCGGATATGGAATTTATTTCCAGGACTACCCAGTGGGATTCGGGTCTTACTTCGTACCCTCGAATACGATCACTGGAAATGTGACGCTTCTCCAATCGCAAATCCCGAATCTGACGTATCCATACGATTCGTTCCTTTCACAGACCGAGGTTTTTCCTCCGAACGTCAACGGATTTCCCTGGCACAAGCCTGACATCTACGTCAACCAGTACAATTTGAGCATAGCCACTCAAATCACCAACGATTGGGCGATACAAGTCGCCTATCTTGGCAATCACGGCGTGAATCTCTGGCGTGAATACAACATAAATTACATCAACCCCGCAACGAACGCCCGGCCGCTGCCGCAGTTCGGAAACGTCTTACTGCAGAGCAACTCGGGATTCAATTCCTACAACGGCATGCAGGTCTCGATCAAGAGGCGCATGCAAAAGGGATTCACTTTCGACTTGGAGTACAGCCTGGGCCACGGGATCGACGACGTGGATGACCAGGGACTGTTTGCTTCCGACCCGCAAGATACCAACAACTTTAAAGCCGAGCGGGGCAACGGCAGCGGAGACATCCGCCACAACGTTTCGTTCAATACCATGTACGAGTTGCCTTTCGGCCATCAACACCGCTTCCTGGGCAATTCAAGTTCTACCGTGGATCGCATCGTCGGAGGTTGGAGCGTCGCTGCTTTGGGCATTTTGCGCACGGGCGTCGCGTCTACCGTCCACATCGGTACGAACACGTTCGGGAATGGAGATTTCACCAATCAGCGCCCTGATCGAGTGCCGGGAGTATCGCAGTACGGGACGGGATCAGGCCCCGATA
The DNA here is from genome assembly GCA_963718785.1 of uncultured Acidobacteriota bacterium. Lineage (GTDB taxonomy): Bacteria > Acidobacteriota > Terriglobia > Acidiferrales > UBA7541 > Acidiferrum. The sequence continues at coordinate 18,524 of CAVQZW010000004.1, forward strand.
ATTTCCTGAACGGAGCCGCCTACTCGATGCCGGCACCGGGCACCTTTGGGAATCTGGGACGCAATACGTTCTATGGACCGTCCTATAAGCAAATCGACTTTTCCATTCTCAAGAAGACGCCCGTCACGGAAAGTAAGAACTTCGAATTCCGTGCGGAGATGTTTAACCTGTTTAATCATCCAAACTTCGACGAGCCGAACGGGTTCTGGGGTGTGGACGGGAGTGGCAAGGTCTTCTCGTCTTTCGGCCAAATCTTCAACACGCTTGGCCGAACACTTGGTGTGGGAACTTCTCGTCAGATTCAATTGGCTCTCCGGTTCAACTTCTAACCCGAGTCTCTGGGGTCCGGCGGAAGCATCGCGAGATGCGTCTCCGGACCCCAATGAGTTTTCTTTCGTGTAGATTGTGAAAAACTTCATAGGTTTTGTCCCAGGGAACGTCGGATTACCTCAGGGTGTGTTTGGCGCGGCTTGAAGGATCTGCTTGCGAATGGAACTTAGAAGGAGGCGGTATCCCATGAGCGCACCGCGCAGAGCACTTCGTTCGGCCATTTGGGGATGTTCCGCTTTGCTTTTTACCTCTGTTTCGGGCAAGGCTGGCGCGCAACCTCCTGCGCCTGCTCAGGAAAAAACAGAAGCGCAAACTCCGAAGCAAAGCGGCCTCAGTCTACAAGTTGCACGCAAGATTGAATTCTCCACCGACGAAGGTACCTGGATTTCCCTTGATGTCTCCAGCGATGGCCGCAACATTGTGTTCGATCTCGTAGGGCATCTCTACTCCCTGAGCATCGAGGGAGGAAACGCAGTTCCGATCACTTCCGGGTTTTCGTTCGAGAGTCAGCCGCGTTTTTCTCCCGACGGCAAGCAGATCGTGTACGTAAGCGACAGATCCGGCGCGGACAATATCTGGATCTCGAACACCGATGGTTCTGACGCAAAGCGGCTTACCAACGACACGGACACTATGTTCACCTCGCCCGTGTGGACTCCTGACGGCCGCTACATTGTTGTATCTCGCCTAAAACCCAAAGGCTACGGTAGCGCACTCGAACTGTGGATGTACGACGTCAAAGGTGGATCCGGCATTGTAGTCGTACAAGCCAAAGGAACTGAGACTGCGCCAGGTCAAATTGCCATGGGGGCTGTTTCGTCTCCCGATGGCCGCTACCTGTACTATGAAACGCGTCCGGCTGGTTTTTCTGAGAATCTGAAGTGGCAAATCGCCCGGCGCGATATGCAGACCGGGGAAACGCAGACGATTACGAATGACATTGGCGGAGCGTTCCGGCCTGCGATTTCTCCGGACGGGACGAAATTGGTTTACGCCACGCACTACGATTCAAATTCCGCTTTGCGGCTTCGCGATTTATCCACGGGCGAAGATCGCTGGCTCAAATATCCGCTTCAGCGCGACAGTCAGGATGCATGGGTCTCAACCCGCGACATGCTTCCCGGATTTGCCTTTACGCCCGATGGCAAAAGTATTGTTCTGTCTTTCGGCGGCAAGATTCACAATTTGGACGTCTCGACTAATCAGGACCGCGTGATTTCGTTTCACGCTAATGTGTCGCGAGAACTCGGGCCCAAACTCAACTTCCTGAGCCGAGTCGATACAGGCCCCGTCGAAGCGCGGCTTATTCAAGGTGCCGTTGAGTCTCCCGATCAATCGGCGATTGCCTTTTCGTCGCTCGGGCATCTCTACGCCATTCCGCGGAAGGCCGACGCGAAGCCCACGCGTGTCACGTCGAGCAACGAGCACGAGTTCGACCCCGCATGGTCTCCCGATGGACGTTGGCTGACATACGTAACGTGGTCAGCGGATGGAGGGGCGGTCTGGAAGGTCGCGTCTGATGGAAGCGGACAGCCCCGAAAACTAACTACGGTTCTTGCCTACTACACGCAGCCGACATGGTCGCCCGACGGGAAACATGTCCTCGTTCTGAGGGCGCCGCGAAGCACAACATTGGAGCAAGGCGATCAGTGGCTGCATGCCGTGGATGGTCTTGATCTTGTTTCCGTCCCTGCGGAGGGCGGCGCGGCGGCTTTCGTTGCTTCTGGAGCGCACTATTCCTTCCCGCACTTTGCCGGAACCGAGGGACGTCTTTTCGTGACCGAGCTCCAAAAACCAACACTACAGAGCGTGAATTATTCGCTTGTTTCGATGCTGCCGGACGGTTCGGAGCGCCGCACCTTGCTACACCTGAATAGCAAAGATGTTTGGGGATCGGATTTTGCGCCTCCCGCCAAAATCGAAGTCAGTCCAGACGGACGCCGCGCGCTGGCTTTGTTTCGAAGCCAAGTTTATCTCTTCGACCTTCCCATAGTTGGTGGCTCCGCGCCATTGCTGGACCTCAGTTCCCCGGTGGTGTCCGCGAAACGATTGACCGATGTTGGCGCGGATTTCGCAAGTTGGGCCGATTCAGGGAAGATCATTTCTTGGTCCCTGGGTTCAGCGTACTTTCGGCTGCCGCTTGCGGAAGCCGACGTTGATCTGGCAGGGAATTTCGGGTCAGCAAATCCGGAGCCGGGTGCAGCTGCAGAGAAGTCGGGTGTGTCGGCTGACAAATTTCATCCCGAAATATTGCGGATTAGCGTTCAGGTCCCGCGTCATTCGCCGGAAGGTACGGTCGCCCTGAAGGGCGCCAAGGTCGTAACCATGAATGGGGACCTGGTGCTCGACTCCGCGGACATAGTGATTCGCAATGGCCGAATTGTCTCCGTAGGGAAGAGCGGCTCTGTCGCCTTGCCGCAGGGAGCCAAAACGATTGATCTGCGAGGCAACACGATTGTTCCAGGCTTCATCGACACGCACGCGCATTGGTTCAATATTCGGCGCGGAGTCCTTGACCTTCAGAATTGGGACTTCTTGGCCACTCTGGCCTACGGAATCACGGCAGGGCGAGACCCGCAAACGTATACCAGCGATTTATTTGCGTATCAGGATTTGGCGGACGCAGGCGAAATCTTGGGGCCCCGTGCGTACTCAACCGGACCGGGTATTTTCTCGACGAATGATTTTCAGTCGGAGAAGGAAGCCGAGAAGGTCATCAGCCGTTACAAAGACTTCTATCGTACGAATCTAGTGAAGTCCTACCTTGTCGGGGACCGAAATCAACGCCAGTTTGTCGTGGAGGCGTGCGAGAAATTGCACGTTATCCCTACCACGGAAGGTGGCGCCGACATGCCACTGGATCTAACTCACGTGATTGACGGATTCGGCGGAAACGAACACCAGTTTCCCATCGCTCCGCTCTTCAAAGATGTCGTCACCCTGGTTGCACAGTCTGGAATCTATTACACACCCACCTTCATCATTGGCGGTTATGACGGACCGGGATCCGAGACGCATTTTTTCCAAACCAGCAATATTCACGATGATCCGAAATTGAAGCGATTCATCCCTCACGCAATCCTCGATGAAAAAACCTCAGGGCTGACGTGGCACAGGAAGGACGAATATACCTATTCAGTGGACGCGGCCTCCACCTGGGCGATCTCTAAAGCCGGAGGCAAGGTTTGTGTGGGCGGCCACGGAGAACTTCAGGGACTGAGTTTTCACTGGCAATTGTGGTCGCTACAGTCCGGAGGAATGAGCAATCTGGAGGCGCTTCGCGCCGCGACTCTTAATGGAGCTGAAGCTATCGGACTTGCCCAGGATCTGGGAAGCATAGAGCCAGGAAAACTCGCGGATCTCGTGGTTCTCGGTAAGGATCCATTGCAAGACATCCACAACACAACCAGTATTCGCTACGTGATGAAGAATGGCGAATTGTTTGATGGTGACACTCTGAACCAAATTTGGCCTGTGGAAAAAACAGCGGGGCCATTCTGGTGGTGGACGGATCATCCCTAGAGTCGAAATCGGGCCTGCGAATAGCGGGCTCCGGAGATAGGTCTACGCGCGAAATGCCAAACTGAAAAACCTCCAAGAAGGCAGAGATTGTTCGTGCCTAAGCAGATCGCGCCGGAAAAGGAATCAGTAAAAAATGCAAGCACTATCCATCGTCGCCACTGCCGCTCTGACTACTGCCTTTTTCTTTCCAGTTGCGGTCTTAGGACAGGCCCACGTTGATCTCATCCTGGTGCACGGCAAAATCTGGACAGAAAATCCGCGGCAGCCGGAAGCCGAGGCCGTCGCCATCCAGGGCAATCGCATCGTCGAGGTTGGTGACAGCAACGCAATTCTGAAGTTAGCCGGCCCCAAGACAAGAGTGATTGACCTCAAGGGGCGCCGTGCCGTTCCCGGATTCAACGACGCTCATGTTCATTTCTATATGGGCGGTGATGGCATCACCAGCGTGCAGTTGCATGAAGCTTCCAGCCCTGAGGAATTCCGGGAAAAAATCGCTGAATTCACGCGAAGCCGGCCCAAAGGCGAATGGATCCTGAATGGCAATTGGGACCACGAGCGCTGGACTCCCGCTCAACTCCCCACGCATCAATTGATTGACGATGTGACACCGGACAATCCCGTTTTTGTGAATCGTTCTGATGGGCACATGTGCTTGGCCAACGCGCTCGCGATGAAGCTTGCCGGCGTTGATAAAAACACAAAAGATGTTCCCGGCGGACTCATCGTTCGGGATGCAGACGGCAATCCCACCGGCATCTTCAAAGATGCGGCGAAGACTTTGATCGAGCATGTTCAGCCTCGCCCCAGCATGGAACAAATTCTTTCCGCCATTAAGGCCGCGCAAACCTACGCCACTGAAAATGGAGTGACGAGCGTACAAGACATGGGTGTCTTCACGGCCCAGGGCGTGGACACCATGGCCGATGTTATTCGCGGCTATCAGATCCTCGAGCGCCGCGGTGAATTGCACGTGCGCATTTCGACCCACATGCCTTTGGTGGACTGGAAGCGCCTTGCTTCTGCCGGCGTCATGGCAGACTTCGGTAGCGAAAAATTACAGATCGGCGCCCTCAAGAGCTTTGCCGATGGTTCCTTGGGTTCCACGACGGCGTGGTTCTACGAGCCTTACTCCGATGCTCCAACGACAACCGGTATTCCTAGCCCGGAGCTTTTGCACCCGGAAGAAATGTACGCGCATATGCGGGACGCGGACAAAGCTGGCCTGCAAATCGCAGTACACGCCATTGGAGACCGGGCTATTCGAACGATTCTCGACATGTTCGAAAGGCTAGAAACGGAAAATGGCGCCTCGGACCGTCGCTTGCGCATCGAACACGCTCAACACTTGTCTCCGGCGGATATTCCGCGCTTCGCCAAACTGCACGTGGTTGCTTCCATGCAGCCGTATCACGCGATCGACGACGGGCGTTGGGCCGACAAGCGCATAGGATCCGAAAGAGTGAAGACCACTTACGCATTTCGTTCCTTGTTGGATGCTGGCGCGGTGCTCGCCTTTGGCTCGGACTGGTTTGTTGCGCCAATGAACCCATTGGTCGGAATCTACGCCGCAGTCACCCGCCGCACCCTGGATGGCAAGAATCTTGATGGTTGGGTACCGCAGCAGAAAATTTCCGTGGGGGAAGCCGTACATGCTTACACCGTTGGTTCAGCGTACGCTTCACTAGAGGACGGCGTTAAAGGTTCTATCGAGCCGGGAAAGCTTGCAGACCTCGCGGTTTTATCCGACGACATTTTTCACATGAATCCCGTCGAGATTGAAAATGCAAAAGTGAACATAACCATTTTTGACGGAAAAGTGATCTTCGAACGCAAGTAGCGGGTAGCCGAGATTTGGTCCGGTCAATTTAGGTCGAACAGTTGAGCTCATGGGAGGATTGATGAGGCGGATTGCTTTGCTTGTTGCACTATTCCTTCTCGCGGGCGCTGGGATCCTGCCCGGCCAGGACCGCAAAACTTTCGATCCCATTGACCTCGTCAACCTGAAGTCTGTCCACGATCCACAGATTTCGCCCGACGGGAGCCTGATCGCCTATGTTGTAGAGACGCCGATACCAACGGGCGAGCGTCGAAACTCTCAGATCTGGCTTGTACCTTCCGATGGTGGCACTCCGGCGCGCGCTTTCGTAACCGGTGGGGTTTCTAACTCCTCCCCACGATGGTCACCGGACGGTTCCACGCTGGCTTTTCTTACCGACCGAGAGAACTCGTCGGCCAAAAGCCGGACGTTTCAGTTTTCAATCGTCGGCGCAGAAGATCGCAAAGACATTGCGCCGGCGGAGACCAAGCCCGGACCGCCCGAAGAGAAGCCGGCCAAGCCCGTCAATCAAATCTGGCTGATCTCTTTGCACGGTGGAGAGGCGATCCCACTGACTGCCATCCCAGGTGACGTCAAGAAGTTCAAGTGGGCAAAAGATGGCAAACAATTGGCGTTCGTCAGAACCGACCAAGACACCAAGGAAGAGCTAGAGCGCAAGCAGCGCAAGGAAGATCATATCGAAGTTGACGCAAACTACAAGTTTGATCGCCTTTGGGTGTACGACTTGGCATCTCGACAAGCTCGCCTGATCACAAAAGAAAACATGAACATTGATGATTTTGACTGGGCGCCCGATGGCTCGCGATTTCTCGCCCGCATCTCGCCGACGCCGCGGATTGACGACTATTGGCGTGTTTCCAAAATCTCGATTCTCAGCGCTTCGAACGGGTCTATCGTCAAAACGCTCCTCGAACACGCCGCTTACAATCGCGTTAGCTGGTCCCCGGATGGTCGCACTGTCTTGTTCGGCAAGCCCGGTCCCCGAGACATCACCGGAGTCCCCGTTCTTTATAACCTCGAAACCGGAAAGGAAACCGTTCTGGGCGAGTCTTATCCCGCGACGCTCGAAACGATGGAGTGGGATCCCGACAGCAAGACCCTGACCGCCTGTGGCGTCGAGGGCGCAACTCCCGCTTTCTTCAAAGTGGATGCGAGTTCGGGTTCGCTCACCCACATCGGCAAGCAAGCGACTACCGAGCAGTTCACCCTCAGTAGGGACGGCCAGAAGTTGGCGTTTCTCGGACAGACGATGGAACATCCTGACGAGGTTTATATCAACGTCGCCGGTCAGGATCGCATGCTCACCGACACAAATCCTCAAGTCAAGAATTGGAAGCTCGGCACTTCGGAAGAATTGAGTTGGAAGAATTCCAAGGACGGGAAGACCGTCCACGGGATTCTTCTACTCCCGGCCGGCTACGAAAAAGGAAAACGTTACAAGACCATCGTTCATTATCATGGTGGGCCAGAGGAAGCATGGGCAGCCGGCTTTCACGGTTCGTGGTACGACTGGGGCGGCATCCTGGCTTCTCATGGGTATGCCGTGCTCTTACCAAATCCGCGCGGGTCCGATGGCGCCGGAACTTCCTTCACCGAAGCAAATTACCACGATTGGGGCTACGGTGATTTCCAGGACAGCATGGATGGCGTAGATCTCCTCGTGTCGCGCGGAATCGCTGATCCCGACCATCTTGGCGCTGGCGGATGGAGTTACGGCGGCTTCATGACTTCGTGGACAATCACTCACACAGATCGCTTCAAAGCGGCAGTCGTTGGCGCTGCTGTTACGGACCTGTTCACCATGGCCACAACTTCAGACATAGACCCCAGCTATTTGGACGGCTACTACGGCAGTCTGAGGCCCAACGTGAAGCTCTACGACGACCATTCTCCTGTTCGGTTTCTGGAGCATTGTCATACGCCAGCGCTGGTCATCCACGGCGAAGAAGACGTGCGTGTGCCGATTTCCCAGGGCGAAGAGTTTTACTACGGACTCCGCTTTCTCGGCGGCGAGACGCAAATGGTGCGCTATCCTCGCGAGCCGCACATCTTTCAGGAAATGGAGCACCAGAGAGATTCGCTTGAACGTATGCTCCGCTGGTACGACTCGCATTTGCACTAAGCATCAGACACAATACGTCCGGTGCCGATGGGACGAAATTTGATGAACGCAAACTTCATTTCCAGCTGTGTTGCACCTTCTCTCAGGATACTGAACGGCATTTTGGCTGTAACCGCTCTCTTGATCCTTGGCTTTTTCGTTGCCAGTGCCGCCTCCGACAATGGCAATGGAGAATGGTTCTATTACAGCGGAGACCAGGCTAGCACCAAGTATTCCAGCCTCACTCAAATCAACAAGACCAACGTCTCGTCACTTCGCGTTGCGTGGACTTGGAAGACCGGTGAGACCGAGCTAAAGCAATTCGGTACGCACCCAGGCACGTTCGAAGACACACCTCTCATGATTGGTAACGTCCTCTATGTAACCACGCCGTACAACCAAGTGGTCGCGCTCAACGCAGAAACCGGCGCTCTACTCTGGAAATTCGATCCCCAATCGTACACCGATGGCCAGCCTACGAACGGAATGGGCTTCACTCACCGGGGCATCGCCGCCTGGCGTGACGGTAAAAATCTCCGCCTTTTCTTGAACACGAGATATCGCTTGATCTGCCTCGATGCCGGCTCCGGCCAGCTCCTTGCCTCGTTCGGCGAGAATGGCATCGTTGATCTCAGCAAGGGATTAATCTGGCCGATCAAGAAACTCGACTACACACAGACCTCGCCTCCAATCGTTTATCAAAATCTTGTGATCCTCGGCAGCGTTATTGGAGACCGCCTCGTCTACCATAACGATCCTCCTGGCGAAGTTCGCGCCTTTGACGCTCATACCGGCAAACAAGTTTGGAGTTTTCACACGATTCCGCAACAGGGAGAGTTCGGCAACGATACCTGGGGTGCGGACTCCTGGAAGTTCACGGGGCACACAAATGTGTGGGCGCCCATGAGTCTCGATGAACGACGCGGACTTCTCTATCTTCCCGTCAGCACACCCAGCAACGACTTCTTCGGGGGCCATAGGCCCGGCGACAACCTGTTTGCAGAGAGCATTGTTTGCCTTGATGCAACGACTGGCATTCGCAAGTGGCACTATCAAATCGTCCACCACGGTCTTTGGGACTACGATTTGCCAGCGGCCCCTATTCTTCTTACCATAGAGCTGAACGGTCGAAAAATAGATGTTGCCGTCCAACTCACGAAGCTTGGCACCGCCTTCGTATTCGATCGCATGACTGGCCGGCCCATCTGGCCTATCGAAGAGCGGCCTGTTCCCCCAAGCGACGTGGACGGCGAACACGCCGCCGCCACTCAACCGTTTCCCACGCTTCCTCCCGCATTCACGCCCCAAGGAGTCACCTTCGATGACGCCTTCGATGCCACTCCCCAATTGAAAGCGGCGGCACAAGCGGAAATGAGGAAGTACCGTCTTGGGCCAATGTTCACTCCTCCTTCCTACAAAGGCACCGTCATGCGGCCGGGCATCATCGGCGGGGCAAATTGGGGCGGCGGCGCTTTCGATCCAGAAACTGGCATTCTGTACATCAAGACCACCAACCTTCCCCATCTTGCGCGAATCGTCAGGCCCGATGCTTCTTCCGCGAATCCTCGCGCGGCCGAAGTCGATGCAGATTGGAGTGGCGATGTCCTCGACATGGACGCAGTATTTTCTGGTGGCATACCGCTGACGAAACCTCCATACGCTCAACTGACAGCGCTGGACCTGAACAACGTGAAGATTGCTTGGACAGAAACTTTTGGTGACTGGCCGGAGCTCCGCCAAAATCCTGCTCTTAAGAACGTTAAGCTGCCAGAGAAACTGGGCATACCCGGCAACGCTGGTTCGATTGTGACCAAGGGAGGTCTTGTCTTCATTGGCGGCGAAGATACGGCACTCCACGCGATCGACAAAGTGACAGGCAAGGAATTATGGCAAGGGCCCCTGCCTGGACCGGCAAAGAGCACGCCGATGACTTACCAAACCCGTGAGGGCCATCAATTCGTTGTGATTGCAGCCGGCGCCGGCGAAAAGGCCACATTGGTCGCCTTCAAGCTCGAAACTCCTCGCGATTAAATCCAGTTTTGTGACATGCAAAGGCAGAGCTTCGAGGGAAAAGTTGGCGTAGACCTTCTGTCCCTCATCAATGTCAACTTTCGATTACAACTCTTACGACGGCGGCACGAACGTGAGCTTAGCGCCATGTTGGAGAAGATCCGTAGCCTGCGCAGCCATCGATCTCACGATGGATTCAGCAGTCGGGCGGTCCTTGAGCAGACCAATAGCCTCCCCGCAGGTGACCGCGACCGTATGGAGGTCGTTCCGCGATCGTGCTCGTGCATATCTCTCAGACAGTGAGCCGTATGCGCCCATCGCCTCGCTCTCCCGGTCCGCCCATTCGTCGCTCAGCTTGTTCTTTAGGAAGCGGAATGAGTACTCCCTCGGCCAAGGAACGCCGCGCAGCGCATCGAGCACTTTCGTCCTAATGGTCGAGTCACCGGTCACGCCAATTGCCTTGTCTGTGTGAGCCTTTGGAGTGAGCGCCTCGGCCGACGCCCAAAGGCGCGTCCCGACTACCACGCCATCCGCACCAAGCATGAGGGCGGCAGCCAATCCCCTCCCGTCCGCGATGCCTCCCGCGGCAATCAGCAGAGTTTTGGGCGAGCGCTGCTTCAAGTAATCGGCAGCTTCCGGCACAAACGGAAACGTTGAGCGGTTTGCTCCATGTCCCCCGGCTTCGGTGCCTTGTACTACGATCGCTGTGGCCCCTGCCTCTAGCGCTATGTCGATCTGCGACAACAACTGTACCTGGCAGATCAGAGCGGCACCAGCGTCGTGGATCTGCGGTGCAAAGGGACGAGGGTCGCCAAATGAGAGAAATATGCAGAATGGCGAGTGCTGCAACGCTTTTGCTAACATCCTTGGCGATCGCGCCAGTGCCCAGGTGATGAATCCGATGCCGAATTTTTCTGATTTCGCTCGGGCAATTTCAGTGTCCAGATCAGGTTCTCCACCTACGGTACCTGCATAGCCTCCGCCCACGATACCTAGTCCCCCAGCGCGACACACCGCGGCCGAAAGCTCCCCGCCGGTGACATACGCCATCGGCGCGCAAATGATTGGATGGCGGATGCCAAAGCGCTCTGTGAGACGTGTACTAATCATCGTGTCTTCCGCAGAGACCCCCTTCTGGGTGTCACCGTATTGTTCGTCGTCCACGGCGTGGACATCATGCTTTACGCTCGCCACCAGGCGTCACCCTGGTTATGAACCTCGCTGGATCGTGCTCATCTTTCCCTCCGATGATTTTACTTAGGGCGCGAGCGGGCCGCCAACGGTGGCGCAGCATAGTTCACGGGTTTAGTGGCGTCAATTGACACCGACAGTTTGGGAACTCATTCTCGTTGATTAACAATTCCGTGGTCCATCTAGTCCACTTGGACGTATTGTCGGCTTATCAGATGAATGCCTAAAAACGCGCTTTTCGTAGAAGTGGCGTCGAGCCGCTCGGAAAGCTATCGTCATGGTGATGATTTTCTGGGTCTTCAACGCGAAATAGCGGTTGCACAATAGTTGCACAAAGGCTGCCGAACAAGGCTGTTTTGCACCAAAATAGGGCAACTCACCCGACCATAAGTCTTTTGCTCCGAACACCAGGCTGTGAAACGGGGAATTTGCTAAACCGTTGTAGGGGCCAAAACTCCTACCGGGGGTTCGAATCCCCCCCTCTCCGCCATGCTTTAAGTACAACCACCGTCAGAACCTTATTCTCAACGCCAATTCTTGCTCGCCAGCTCAGCCTATGCCTTCACGCCTATTTTTCGGAGGATTGTCATCATCGGACACCAGTTTGTAAATGCGGATTGGAAAAGATTTAGCCCGACGAAAGCGGTAAAGAGAAGCCAGTAGGGACTTACCCAGTATCCCAACGCTAGCGAACCTAGGACAAGGGCTCCCGCTATCATCCTTAAGTAGCGATCAACATTCATGATGTTTTCTCCTTTTTCAATCTGCTGCAGGCACGAGACCCTCATCAACGGGTGGCCTACCTTTTGAGCTGCCGCGTTGACTCAAGTAATAAAGAACCGGAACGGTCATTCGAGAGAGCACCGTCGAGGCGACCTCTCCTGCCATCAGCGAAATCGCGAGTCCCTGAAAGATTGGATCGAACAGAATCACGCTTGCCCCTACGACCACTGCGGCTGCCGTTAGCAGCATGGGACGGAAGCGCACCGCTCCAGCATCGACCACGGCTTGTTCCAGCGACATTCCGTGGGAGCGGCGCAATTCGATGAAATCGACAAGGATGATGGAGTTTCGAACGATGATTCCAGCACCGGCGATAAAGCCAATCATCGAGGTCGCTGTGAAAAACGCGCCCATCAGTGCGTGAGCCGGCAAGATGCCGACGAGTGTGAGTGGAATAGGCGCCATGATCACTAGAGGTGTCTTGAAAGACTTGAACCAACCGACCACCAATACGTAAATCAACACCAAAACGGCGGCGAACGCCAAACCGAGGTCACGAAATACCTCGACCGTAATGTGCCACTCACCGTCCCATTTCATTGCGTAGTGGCTTGTGCTCTCCGGGAGTATCGTGCCCGAGTAGAGCTTTACATGGCTGCCGTCTGACAGTCGGAGCTTGTTGATTGCCCCGTTCATTTGAACGATCGCGTATACAGGACTTTCCACGATTCCCGCGACATCCCCGGTAACATAGACGACGGGCCGCAAGTTCTTGCGATAAACGCTTTGATCGATCGCGGTCTTCTGTATGTTGGTGACCTCGCGGAGCGAAACCTGTCCACCCGAGGGTCCTGACAACTTGAGATTTTCGAGATCCTCAATGCTAGACCGACCTGGCCGAGACAAGCGCACTTCGATAGGGACATCTTCTCGCGATGCCGGATCGTGCAGCAGCCCCGCTGGTGCTCCACTCAGGCCTATTTGAACCGTGCGGGTAACTTCCGCTGCTGAGACCCCTTGCAGTGCAGCCTTGTCGAGGTCCACTTTCATGTCGTACTTGTTCTGCGGATCTTCGACGTACCAATCAACGTCCACTACACCGGGAGTCTCTTGGAAAATCTTCTTTATCTTTGCGGCGAGTTCCGTCTGACCTTTGTAATCCGGCCCATACACCTCAGCAACGAGAGTTTGTAGCACCGGTGGTCCCGGTGGAACCTCAGCCACCTTGATTCGCGCACCAAACGGAAGAGCAATCTTGTCTAACTCTGGACGCAATCTCCGGGCAATTTCATGGCTCTGTGCTTTGCGATCATGGCGAGACAGAAGGTTGACCTGAATATCGGCTTGGTTCGGCTGCCGGCGCAAGAAGTAATGTCGCACGAGGCCGTTGAAATTGTAGGGCCCCGAGGTCCCTGCGTAGATTTGGTAATTGATGACTTCAGGTTGCTGACCCAGGTAGCTTCCCAACGCTTGCGCTACACGCGTCGTCTGCTCTAGTGGAGTTCCGTCGGGCATGTCGATGATCACCTGAAATTCGCTCTTGTTGTCGAAGGGGAGCATTTTGACTTGCACCCACTTGAGCGGAACGAACGCCACGGACGCCAGTAGCAGCACGACCACACCGACGAGGAAGAACCACCTCCGAGGTGAATTCTGAATCAGTGGATCCATCAACCTGCGATAAAGCCGCGTGGTCCAGCCTTCTGTTTCATGCCCAGACTCAGGGCGGTCGGCGTAATGATGCAGCAGGCGCAAAGCAGCCCAAGGTGAAACCACAAAAGCTACCACCAACGAGAACATCATCGCAGCAGATGCGCCTACTGGAATCGGGCGCATGTACGGCCCCATCAGACCACGCACAAAGGCCATCGGGAGAATGGCCGCAATCACCGCGAAGGTGGCCAGGATCGTCGGGTTGCCAACTTCATTTACGGCTTCTATTGCAACGTCAGCGAGTGAGCGACTGTGATTTTCAGGCAGCCGGAAATGACGAACGATGTTCTCGACCACCACGATGGCGTCATCCACCAAAATGCCTATGGAAAAGATCAGTGCGAAAAGCGTGACCCGATTCAACGTGTACCCAAACAAGTAGAAGATAGCCAGAGTCAGTGCGAGGGTCACGGGAATAGCCAGCAGCACTACGCCTGATTCGCGCCAACCCAATGCCAGTGCTATCAGTAGCGTGACGGAAAGCGTGGCAAGGAAGAGATGCTTGAGCAGTTCGTCCGATTTGTCCTTTGCAGTCTCTCCATAGTTGCGCGTGACGGTGACGTTCAAATCGCTTGGCAGCGTGTTACCTCGAAGTGAATCAACCTTTTGCAGGGCATTCTCGGAAATGAGCGTGGCATTTGCCCCCTTGCGCTTGGCCACGGTAATCGTTAAGGCTGGGTACTCTGCATTCGCCGTGCTTCCCGTAGTTCCTTTGGCGCTCGCGTAGAGGACGTAACTGTCGGGTTCCGATGGGCCGTCTAGGATTTTTTCCGCCACATCCCGGAGGTATACGGGCCGCCCGGCATGAACTCCCACAACCACTTGTTGTAGTTCTTCAGGGCGCGTAAAGAAGTTGCCCGCTTCGACTTGAAACTCCTCGTTGCCGCGCGCAAAGCTTCCCGCCTGACTGCGCGTATTCGCCGCCCCGAGTTGCATGACAACGGAACTCGGAGTCAGTCCGTATGCTGCGAGTCGTTGCGTATCCAGAACAACCCGCAATTTGCGAGGCTGCCCGCCGATGATCGTCGTTTCGGAAACATCATCGAGTTGTTTGACTGAATGCTCCAGCTCTCCCGCGATGCGTCGCAGTTGGTATGCGTCATAGCTCTTGCCCCACAGCGTGAGAGCGAGTATGGGCACATCATCTATTGAACGCGCCTTGATGATCGGCTGTGACACTCCTTGGGGGATGCGGTCGAAGTTCGAATAAAGCTTGTTATAGGTCTTTACGATCGCATCTTCTTCTTTTGTGCCTACATAAAAGCGCACGATCACCATGCTCAGTCCGGGATGGCTGATCGAGTAGATGTACTCGACTCCGGGAATTTCACGGAGCAGCTTTTCCATGGGCACGGTGGCGCGTTGTGTGACTTCTTCGGCCGACGCTCCCGGCATTTGCACGAAGACGTCCAGCATGGGGACGACAATCTGTGGTTCTTCCTCGCGCGGCGTCTGCAGGATGCTGAAGGTCCCCAAAAGGAGAGCACCGACGATAAACAGAGGTGTCAGCTTCGATTGAATGAAAAGGTGCGCAATGTGGCCCGCTAACCGCAGGACATGAGTGGAATTGCCGGGTTTGAGAGACGTGTCGCTCATGGGCCCATTGCGATTCGTTTGCCGCTCAAGTCGCGGTCCCCAGGTGCGGCTACTAACTTCTCTCCGTCTTGCATCCCAGAAAGGACTTCAACCTGTTCTCCGCCACTCTTGCCAAGCGTGACGTAACGCAATCCTGCGATCTGGTTCGCGTCGAGCACGTAAACTCCCTGGAGTTGGCCCCGCTCTACCAATGCCGTACGTGGAATCATCAATGCCGATCGCTCGCCTCTCGAGAAGCGTGCCCTCCCGAAGAGCCCGGAGCGGAGACGCATATCAGCAGGCAATTCGACTTTCACCAGGAAGCTTCGGCTGGCCGAATCGGCTGCCGGGACGATTTGCACGACCTTACCGGGAACTTGGACAGTTCCGAGCGCATCAATCGTCACTGCGCTGGCCTGCCCTAAACGGACTTGGCGCAGTTCGCTTTCATCCACTGTCACTTCCAAACGATAGGTACGTGTATCTTCAATGGTAAAAATCGGCATGCCGGGCGAGGCCAGCGTTCCTGCATCGGCCTTCTTTTCCGTCACGACGCCACCAAACGGCGCGCGCATGCGTGTATATCCAAGCGAAGTTCGAGCCTGAGCAAGCCCTGCATTGGCTTGTGCCAGCCCGGCCCGCGCTATATCGCGCCGTGCTTCCGCGGACTCGTAGCGCGCTTTAACCTCGTCGAATTCCTGGGGGCTTACCGATTTCTTCTCATACAGTTGCTCGTAGCGCTTTAGGGTTGATCCGGCGAGTGTCAAGTCTGAATCGGCGGCCGAGAGTTCTTTTTCTGCAGCCGTCAGGGCAGCGGTGGCTTGATCCACTGCGGAGCGAGGTTGCGCATCGTCGATCACTGCGAGCAGTTGCCCGCTCTTCACGCGGTCTCCTTCGTGAACATAAATCTCGACGATATTGCCCATCACCTGGCTGGAAACCTGGCTCGTTTGTGAAGCCCGCACTGTTCCCACAGCCTCCAACCAGTCAGATATGGCGGTCTTCTGCGCGACAATCACCGAAACGTCGCTCACTGTCTCTGGCGCTGCGGCCTGTGTGTGGCTCTCGTTCGAACAACCGGATAGCCCGCCACTTGCAGCTAGTGCCGAGATAGCTAGAAATAGAATTACGTGATTCTTCAGCTTCATGGCATCACCACGGGAGACTGCGGATTCAAAGTTCCACTGGCCAGTTCGAGGTTCGCGTAGCTCGTGTGATAGCGGTACACGACTTCCCAATATTCCGACTGCGTGCGCCGCGCGGCCTCTTCCGCCGCCAGCAGATCGGTAATCGTGGACAGGCCGGAATCGTAGCGGTTCTGATTGATGCGCAGGCTTTCCTGAGATTCGGCAATCGTTTCGCGGGCCACTTCCAGTTGTTGGCGGGCCGAGTCCAAAGCGTAATAGGCGCGGCGCACTTCAAGCCGCGTGGCGTCGCTGGCCATCTCCTTTACTGCTGCAATTTTTTCCTGCAGTGCTCGCTCATGCGAAAGCCGGGCACGCTTGGCACCGCCATCGAACAGATCGAGTTGAAACTCGACCCCCGCCAGCCAATTATTTCCACCTCCTCCGGCCACGAACGTCGGATTGTCGGCTTCCCACCCTGCGAATCCATTTATCCTCGGACCGAAGGCAGATTTCGCGATTAAAGTGCTTTGTTGCTGCGCCGCCTCTTCCGAACGAACCCTTTTCAAGTCGGGCCGCAACTCCACCGCTTGTTTCTCCAACTCTTCTAGTGAGATTGTCGGCAGGATTTTCTCTGCGAGGGCCTCGGCTGCATCGACATCGTTCTCTCTAGAGATCCCAATCGATGTGCTCAATTGTGTTCGCTCCAATGCCACCTCATTCTGGGCGCGAATAAGTTCCTGCTTGCGCGTTGCGAGCCGCACTTGTGCGCTCAACAAATCCGATTCGACCACTACTCCGCTCTCATATCGATTCTTGCTTCGGCCGAGAATGGCCTGTGCCGTCTTCATGCTTTGCTCGGCGACCTCCAGTTGTTTCTTTGCGTGCAAAACGCCGTAGTAGGAGGCCACCACCCGAAAAACGATTTCCTGGTCAGTACGTTCCAGTTGATGGCCTGCCGCATCCTTCGCGCGCTCTGCGCGGTTAACCGCCCGCCAGCTGCCCAACGAATCAAACAGATTCCACGTCCCGCCAAAGCGAGTCGCGAAGTTGCCGAACGGCGTCGGCGTGTTCAGGACGTTGAGCCCGAAGTCCGCTGTTGTGAAGCGCTGCTGCCGCAATTTGCTCCCGAATACGTACACCGGATCATTTCCTCGAGTCACCGTCTCGGAAAAAGCCAAGTGGGGCAACAGGAAGGATCGGGACTCCCTAACATCGGCGGAAGCAGCTTTTGTATCGGCGAGCGCTGCCTTCCGTTCAGGGTTCTTCTCCAGTGCGATGGTTACCGCTTGTTGAAGCGTGAGTCGCGGTGGTTCCTCTGCCTGCTGCGCTAGGAGAAAAGGTGGGTTGCTCAAGGCCATGACCGCGAAAAAAATGATGCCGGCCGCGGCACTCCTGCACACATTAGATCTCATCGAACCCTCCCCTCCGGAGGAGATCCGCCATATCTGTTAACTATCGACCTTCTTAGGGAAATCTCTATCCGCGCGTTAGCTTCTTCGCTTTCCCAGTTTGGGAATCGCGCCTAAACTTCCATCACTGCCGGACAGGGCTTCATCCATGCGGTTTGCTCTTCGACAATCTCGTACGTGGTATGCAAGCTTGCCGTTTGCTTCACCATGGCGCCGACCGAACAATACTTTTCCTCGGAGAGCCGGATAGCTTCCTTAAGTGCGGCGGGATCTATTTCGAAGCCGGTGACCACATGGTGTAGACGAACTGACGTAAACACTTGTGGCGGGCGATCCGCCTGGTCAGCTTCCACTCGCACTTCGTAACCTGTCACCTTTTGGTGGAATTTCTGTCGAAGAACGGTGATGACATCGAATGCTGTGCAGCCGGCTAGCCCTACTGCTACCAGTTCAATAGGCTTGGGACCAGTGCCCCCGGCAGGATCGTCCAGCAACATATGGTGCTCGCTGCCGGTTGTGGCGGCGAACTGCCTCTCGGCCTTAAGTGGTTGAGTAAGAAGGACTTTAGCGGTGATCATTTGTGCCTCTCAGCGGCCCGGTGTTTCAGGGCCACACCAATAAATGCAAGAATTCCAAATTTGTTACAGAAAAAGTGCTGCCGAGCCGGTCGGAAGGCGAGGAACTCAACTTCAGTTGTAGTGCGATCCGCCCTCTTAGGTTTGTTTCTCTGACGATTGTCGTTTCGCGTCTGCGGCGAGGGCGGTGATCAGGATCACAGTCGGATGTGATGTTTAGTATAGGGACTAGTAGCGCTGTTCAGAGGCGCGCACTCGCTAGTGAAATGAGTCGAGTCTGCTACAGGAAAATGCGGACGATTCCGGGGAGCGTCGAGAACGTTAACTTCGCATTGTGTTGATTGGGTCGCGTTTGGTGATGTCCGCCATTAGTCCTTGATACTCGGATAGCAATTCGCGTCTCAGTTTTGCCGCAACCCGTGGGTCCGGCGATTCATTTGGTGTCGTGCGGCATTGCTGGATCGATTTCTCCAGGCTCGATAGAAACGCCTTGCACGGTTCGCAGCCTTCCATGTGCTTCTCAAGCTCTACACAAAGGGAATCATCCAGTTCATCATCCAGGTAGTTGGAGAGTTCCGCGAACATTTCCTTGCAGTGCCGTTGGCGTGGAAATGACGAGGGGTGCATTTCTCTTGCAGGTTTCGCTGTTTGTCGGCGCATACGACGCTGATCTTGTTTGGCTAGTTCTTTTCGCACGAAGAGTCGCGCCCGGTGCAGCCGCACGCGGATTGTCCCTGGCCGCAAGCCGGTGATTTCTGCTACGTCCACGTCGGACAACTCCTCCATGTCATGCAGAACAAGAATTAGTCTGTATTCCGGGGGAGCTTCTGCACTGCTTCCCGGAGACGCTTTGCATTCTCGCGACGCAACATTAGAGTCTCTGGCGTCCCATCGGGAATGCCCGATAGCTTTCGAAATTCCTGGCGGTCGGGCATCAAGTCTTCAAGGGAGAGATCTTCTTTTGGAGCAAATTTGCTCTTTCGCCGGCTCATCAAGCAACGGTTCTTGGCTACCTTATAAAGCCAAACCATCAAGGCCTTGGGGTTATCAAATTTAGGCAGGTTGGGAACCGATTTGAGCAGCACTTCCTGCATCGTGTCTTCAGCATCTTGCCGCTGCCCGCACACCTTCATGCTGAAGGAGAAGACTGTTTTCTGAAGCAATCCCAGCGCTTCTTCCACTGACTTTGGGTCCTTGCGCTGGATCAGTTGCAGCACCTGTTCAATTTCGGGTCGCACGGGCTAACTTTAGCACGGTAGACCATGGCCCAGAGTTGGGCGGGTCGTTCCCCCGAAAGTAAATCATTGATTCCGAACAGCAGGCAGTGAATCGGGAATTGGAAAACCGTCGTAGGGGCCAAAACTCCTACCGGGGGTTCGAATCCCCTCTCTCCGCCAGAGTTCCCCCGCTCTTCTTTTCAATTGTAGTTGCTGAGTGAAAAGACCAAATCAACACAGGCTCGTGTCCCGTTTGAGAGCGGAATCAAGCGAGCCCTAATCGCTGCGCGCAAGATCGCAGAATCTCTCCGTCCCAATGTGGGCGCTCCGGGCTCTTAGGATGTGTCCGCATAGTGGGAATGCGCCCAGTCAAATGCAAAAAAGCCGCCGCCGAATGCTTGTAAGCCGGGATGGGCTCGCGAAAGGCTACGTTTCCCAAATACTGCAGCGCATCGGAGAGCGCGTAATATCCGGGGTGTCCTGCGGTCCAGAGACGATCGCGCTCGGCAAACTTCTCGGGTGCAAACGTTGCCAGCCCCAGCAAGTAGTCGGAGCCGTATTCGATCATATTGATGCCCAGATCGTTTCCCGTATAGATGCGAAAGTCAGGGCGCCTCGCGTCGCGCAGCGCCAGTCGTTCGAGCTCGACGAGGCGGTCCAGTGAAGAATGTTTCATTCCCTTGAGCTCGGGGATATCCATCAATCCTCGCACGGTGTCGGCATCGAAAATCTCGCCGTTCGGCGCAAACATGCGCCCCAGCTCAAATCCCAGCACATGTGGATATCCGTGGCACACAGCCCGATACATCGCCACCTTTTCTTTCGAGGACTTTCCGTGCAACCGGGCCGTTTGAAACAAAATAGGTATGCCATCTATCTTGACAATGGCGTCCATCTCTTCCTGATAGAGCGCAACAATGTCGCCTTCGCCGCCTTCGATGTACGCGCCCGCAACGAACGGCACACCCTTTCCCAAAGCCTCGCGCGTCCAGATGAGCACTTCGCGTTTTTCCGCAGCGCTTAGATAGTTTACGTACCCGGTATCCATGTTGACGGCATTCATTAAACCCGCGCGGTGCGTGGCCACAAGATGTTGCTGGAATGCCGCGACCGCTACTCGGCCGTCGGCTTCATACGGCAGCAGCGCTGCCGCAATGCCTTCCACTTTGCGATAGAGTTTCCGCCGCTCCAGCAATGTTTCCGTGGTCATTCTGAACTCTTCCTAACTCATCGTGTCGTCCGAGCCCTTACTTGTGCGCTTTGGCGGCCCTCAGAAGTTCCGCCATGGCCGATTTTTTGTAATAACTATCCAGCGGATAGCATCCAGACGGCAATCCATTGCGCGGCGCGGTCGTGCAATCGCTAAACGTTCTGCAGACCAGCTTGTGCTGGAATGCGCGGCCTTCCACGACATCCGAAAGTATCTCTGGATAGCTGAGCACCATACGTCCCAATCCGATCGAATCGACCCACCCCAGACGCACTGCTGCCTGCGCCACATGCGGCAGAAAATCCTGCAAGTAACTGTACGCCGTCCCGACAATGACTAACCCAGGAAAGCTCTGCTTTAGCTGGTGAACCGCGTCCATCTGACGTGCAACCTCGACCAAAGGGTCCCGCGGTGGTTGGTAACCATCCGACGGCGGATAAAGCGCTGGCCGCTGAATGTGCGGGGTATAGTAAGGACTCCCCGCCGTAAGATTCACTAGTCGAATGCCCATCTCCTCCAGCAGAGTTAAGAAGCGCCGCGGTTCAGTAAGGTCAGTTTCCCTTGGATCGCTCTTGCTGACTCCGAATCCCCAGCGGTACGGAATCACATCCCCAAATTCCTCCGGAATCCCCGGCCCCGGCTTTCCCGGCAGAGTGAGCGCTGGATCGGGCCGGTGAGGAATCAAGTCAAACGCTGAAAGTCGCACACCTATCTGCAAGCCAGGAGCCGCGGCGCGTATGCCTTGCACGACTTCTCGTAAGAATCGCGTGCGATTCTCGAAGCTTCCGCCGTATTTACCGTCCCTCGTGTGCGCGCTTAGAAATTCGTGCCCGAGATAGCCGTGACAGTGCTTGATGTCGACGAAGTGAAACCCCATCTCGCTGGCCAGCGCGGCCCCGCGATGAAACTGTTCGATGATGCGCTCGATTTCCCCATCGCTGAGTACGGGATAGTCGGGAGGTAAATTCAACCGGCGATCCAAAATCGGATGATAGTAGAGAATGCGGGGTTCCGGACGGCCCTTCTGATTCGGACAGCTATACCGGCCAGAATGCGTCAACTGTAATCCGATGAGGAGTCCGTCAGCCGACCCTGCAACCTGGCGGTGTTCCTGAATAAGTGCCAACTTCAGGCGCTCTAATCCTGCTCGCGTGTGCGGAGCCGCCAATAATTGATTCGGATTGGCACGCCCGTCATGACAGACGGCCACCGCTTCGCCGCCCCAAATCAGTTTCGCCCCGCTGCGTCCAAAACGCTGCCACCGGCGAAACGTATGCTCGCTGGGATTGCCGTCGCTTGTTCCGTCCCATCCTTCCATGGGTTGAACGGTAAAACGATTACCGATGTTTATCCCATCGCGGATGATGGGCTGCTTGAGCGGTGATTCCTCACCGCGGAGGATGACATCATCGCAAGGGATATCTACGCGCAGCGATGCGAGGTGCTGCTTAAAGTGAGCGACATCGCGAATACTGCCTAGCCGCAGGATTTCGTTTCGACTCATGCAATCGTTCTCACTTGGCTCGCAAACCAGCCCTTACACCGGATGATTCCCTGAACTTCGGCGGCGTTTACAGAAAAAAAGGCAATATTAACAATCATAGTCGTAAAGAGCGGTGTAGATCGCCGAGTATACGTCACCTTCGCGCCCATTGTTTTTGTCCCTTTTTTTCTGTATCCCTCAACATCCCATTTACATCTAAACACAACGCTGATGGCGGATTCGAAAAGCCGCACCGTCACGTACCTGCGCTGTGAGATCGGCGGGCTTCGGCGCTTCCTACGAAGCCTGATGTTCTGCGCCAATATCGTGAACATGTGTGCTCCTGCTTTTCGCCAAAGGAGTTGTCATGTCGCTGGCATTTGTTGGACCAACAGGAGGTCAGCATGACTAGGCTTCCCAAACGCAATCTCCTCCTCGCAGCAGTGATTACTATAATTGTCATCGCGCTCGTCATTGGCGCGATACGCCCCAGAGGTACTTCTGGTGCTGGCCCAGCGGCTCCTGCAGATGTAATGGTCGCGCAAGTCGAGCAAAAGGATGTTCCGATTTACGGAGAGTGGATTGGAACGCTCGACGGCTTGACGAATGCCGATGTCAGAGCCCAGGTCACGGGCTACCTCCTGCGGCAGGGCTACCAGGAAGGCGCTTTCGTCAAGAAAGGTCAACTGCTCTTTGAGATTGACCCACGGCCCTTCCAAGCAGCACTCGACCAGGCTCAAGGTCAATTGGCGCAAGCCAAAGCTCTGCTCGCCAATGCGAAAGCTGTGCAAGGGAGAACTCAGCTTGACGTGGATCGTTACACTCCTCTGGCTAGGGAACAAGCAGCGAGCCAACAGGATCTCGACAACGCCGTTCAGAACAATTTGGCTGCCAAAGCCAGCGTGGCCACTGCTGAGGCCCAAATCCAAACCGACGAAGCCGCAGTCGAAACTGCTAAGATCAATCTCGATTTTACGCGTCTTGTTGCTCCCATCGACGGCATTGCTGGACAAGCTCAGCTCCAGGTTGGCGCCCTCGTCAATCTCAGCAGCGGCCCCGTGACTTCAGTCTCCACCGTTGACCCCATCAAAGTTTATTTCACTGTCGGCGAACCTCAGTATCTTGCCTGGCGGAAACGCTTCCCGACAGAGTCCAGCCGTCTCGCAGCCGACAAAAATTTGCGCCTCCAACTGATTTTAGCCGACGGCTCCACCTATCCTTATGAGGGCTCCTTCTACTTCGCCGACCGCCAGGTCAATGTGGGCACAGGCGCCATTCGAATTGCCGGGCTCTTTCCCAATCCTGGGAACATTCTGCGGCCCGGCGGTTACGGCAAAGTTCGCGCTGTCATTCGCCTTCAGCAAGGCGCCCTTCTTGTTCCTCAACGCGCTGTGACAGAACTTCAAGGCGGTTATCAGGTTGCTGTCGTCGGCGGCGACGACAAAGTGAGTATTCGAACGGTCACCGTGGGTGATCGCGTTGGCTCCGAATGGATCATCTCGGAAGGGCTGAATCCCGGTGAACGCATCGTCGCCGAGGGCGTTCAGAAGGTGCGCCCCGGCGCGCTTGTGAACCCCAAACCATTTGCCGCGGCGGCACAAGGCAGGTAATCACATGTCAAAATTTTTTATCAACCGTCCCATCGTAGCGATGGTGATCTCCATCGTCCTGGTTCTTGTCGGCTCTCTCACTATTTTGGTTTTACCTGTTGCCCAGTTTCCCAGTATTGCTCCGCCTGAGATTCAAATCCTGGCCACATACGTTGGCGCCGACGCGCAAACTCTCGAGCAAGCCGTCGCCACCCCCATCGAGCAGCAGATGAGCGGCGTGGACAACATGAATTACATGTATTCTCTGAATGCTACCGCCAACTCGACGACCAGCCTGATCGTCGACTTTGATGCTAAGACCGATCCCAACACCGACTACATCCTCGCGCAAAGCCGCGAAACGCTCGCCGCCTCCCAACTTCCGGTAGACGTTACTAATTACGGTGTCACCGTCCGAAAGTCAGTCACCGCACCTCTGACCTTGATCGCGATTTACTCGCCGCACGGAACTTACGACGCCAACTTTCTAGCGAACTACGCCTACATTAATCTTACCGATCCCATCTTGCGTTCGCCCGGCATCGGCAATGTTCAAGTATTCGGTTCCGGCCAATACGCGATGCGCTTGTGGGTTAAGCCCGACACATTGGCCAAGCTCGGCATCACCGTCCCGGAAATCGTCAGCGCCATCCAATCCCAAAACACCGTTAATCCGGCAGGCAAGGCAGGCGGCGAGCCCTCACCTAAAGGCCAGGAGTTTACGTACTCCGTACTTGCCCAGGGCCGCCTTGTGTCGCCCGAGGAATTCGGTCAGATCGTCGTGCGCGAGACGCCGGACGGAGGAACCGTTCGGGTCCGCGATGTGGCGCGCATCGAGCTCGGCTCTCAAGACTACAGTGTCGCGGGACGCTACAACGGAAAGCCGAGCGCCGTTATCGCCACGTATCAATTGCCGGGATCGAACGCTGTCGCGGCTGCCGCCGCCGTCAACAAGCTCATGGTGAAGATGAAGGAGCGCTTCCCGGAAGACCTGGATTATGTCGTCGCGCTAGATACCACGCGCGCGGTCACTCAAGGAATGAAGGAGATCGTCGTCACGCTCGTGATCGCTCTAGCACTCGTCATCTTGGTGGTTTTCCTTTTCTTGCAAGGCTGGCGCGCCACTCTGATTCCGCTCCTAGCTGTGCCTGTTTCACTTGTGGGCACCTTTATCCTGTTTCCTGTGTTTGGGTTCTCAATCAATACTCTCTCTCTCTTTGGCCTCGTGCTGGCGATCGGTCTTGTGGTGGACGACGCCATCGTCGTCGTCGAAGGCGTCGAACGCCACATCGAAGAAGGCATGACTCCGAAGAACGCCGCGTTGAAAGCCATGGAAGAACTTTCCGGCCCGGTCGTCGGCATCGCTCTGGTTCTCTCCGCCGTTTTTGTGCCGACCGCCTTCATCCCTGGAATCACCGGCAAGCTCTACCAGCAATTCGCCGTCACTATCGCCATTTCGGTTCTCCTCTCCGCGTTCAACGCACTCACGCTCAGTCCCGCTCTTGCCGCGCTCTTGCTAAAGCCAAAGACACCGAGTCGCGGTCTGCTCCAGCGATTCTTCGATTGGTTCAATCGCGCGTTCGATCGTGCCACCGATGGATATGTGCGCTGGAGCGCGGTATTAGTGCGAAAAGTTGTCGTCGTCGTCGTTTTGCTTGTCGTTTTTAGCGTGGCAGCAGGATTTTTTGCCAGCCGCATCCCCTCGAGCTTTCTCCCCGACGAAGATCAAGGGTACGCCTACGTCAACGTACAGTTGCCAAATGGCGCTTCCCTCGAACGCACCACCGCCGTCACTGCGGACGTGGAAAAGATCATCATGAATACGCCGGGGGTCGACCACGTAACCACCTTCGTCGGCTTCAGTTTGCTTAGTTTTGTTCGCACCAGTTACAACTCAACCTTTTTCGTCACCTTCAAGCCTTGGGACGAACGCAAGACCAGAGCCGAGCAATTTCAATCCCTCAAGGCGCATCTGAACCAGCAGTTGAGCAAATTGCCTACCGCCGTTGCCTTCGGTTTTTCCCCTCCCGCCATTCCTGGCGTTGGTACTGCTGGCGGTTTCACATTTATCCTGGAAGACCGTTCGGGTGGCGATGTTCAATTTCTCGCCAAAAATCTTGCCACTTTTCTTGATGCTGCCCGCAAGCGGCCGGAAATCGCTAGCCTCAGCACCACCTTCCTGGCCAGCGTCCCGCAACAGTTTGTGGACGTAGACCGCGACAAGGTGCTTAAGCAAGGTGTAGCCCTCAACGACGTCTACCGCACCATCCAGGCTTTCATGGGCGGCTATTTCATCAACTACTTCAATCGCTTTGGCCGCCAGTGGCAAGTCTATATCGAGGCGGAAGGCGAAGACCGGGCCAAAGCCGAAAATGTCGGCCAGTTCTATGTCCGCAACAATAAGGGCGAAAACGTTCCTCTCTCCACACTTACCACCGTGAAGCCGCGTCTCGGTCCGGAATTTACTTTGCGCTTCAACGAATATCGCTCTGCACAAATAAATGGAAGCGCCGCGCCCGGCTTCAGCGCGGATCAGGCCACCGCCGCTCTCGAGGACGTCTTCAAACAGACCATGCCTCGTGAGATGGGTTTCGACTACTCAGGAATCTCTTTTCAGGAACAGAAAGCGCGAGAAGGAGTTCCCGCTTCAGTGGTCTTCGGACTCTCTCTTCTGTTTGTTTTCCTGATTCTGGCCGCGTTGTACGAAAGCTGGACGCTTCCTTTCAGCGTGCTCCTGAGCACTCCCGTGGCGATTTTCGGAGCGTTTGGAATCCTCTTGCTTCGTCGCGTTCTGCTCCGCCTTTTCTTGCCGCCCTATCTCGTTCAGATCGAAACCGATGTCTATTCGCAAATCGGTCTGGTCATGCTCATCGGCTTGGCCGCGAAGAACGCTATCTTGATCGTCGAATTTGCTAAAGAACAGTTCGAGAACGGTAAGCCTCTCGCGGATGCCGCCCTCGAGGGCGCCAGGCTCCGTCTTCGTCCGATTCTGATGACATCGTTCGCGTTCATCCTTGGCTGCGTGCCACTCTGGACAGCCACCGGTGCCGGTTCGGTGGCTCGCCAAATTATGGGAACTACCGTCATCGGCGGAATGCTGGCCGCCAGCTTTATCGGAATCTTCTTTGTGCCCGCCATCTTCTATCTCGTTGAAAAATGGTCTGGCGCAGGCCAAGAGCACGCCTCAGGCGCCTTGCCCGCCGAGCCCGCTCCGGCGCCGGGAGATTGATGTGGCCCGCCGAGCAGATTGGCACAACATGGAAACGAAAATGTCTCTGACGAAACGACTCGCCTACTGGATCCCACTCTCCCTAGCGGCGACTCTGCTCGCCGGCTGCATGGTCGGCCCCAACTACCATCGGCCCACCGTGCAAACGCCGACGTCCTTCCGTGATCTAAGTGATAACCCGCAAGCGCAAGCTCAGGCTGCTTCTTATGCGGATCTTCCCTGGTGGCAGGTTTTCCAGGATCCGCAGTTGCAAGAACTCATCCGCACCGCGATCAAACAGAACTACGATTTGCAACTCGCGACGGAGCGCATCAATGAGGGACGCGCTCAAGTCGCCGTCACCCGTTCAAGCCTCTTTCCGCAAGTGCAGGGCAACGGCGATTTCAGCGGCGGCAAAGAACATAACTTCCAGACCAGATTCAATTTCCTGACCCTGACAACCGACGCCGCGTTCCAGTTGGATTTCTTCGGCAAGCTGCGACGCGCCACGGAAGCGTCTCGCGCCGAACTCCTTGCCACCGAAGATGCGCGTCAGACCGTTCTGCTGACCCTCGTCAGTGACGTTGCGAGCGACTACTTCACGCTTCTGCAACTCGACCTTCAACTGCAAATCACGCGCGAGACCGTCAAGACCCAAGAAGATTCCGTGAAGCTCACCAATCTTCGCATTGAGCACGGCGTCGCTACCAAGCTCGATGTTTTGCAGGCTCAGCAGGTTCTCGATACGGCCAACGCTTCCATTCCTGAGCTGGAGCGGCTGATCGCTCAGGAAGAAAATGCCATCAGCATTCTCCTCGGGAATTATCCGCAAGCCGTGCCCCGCGGAAAGCCCCTCGTCGAGCAGTCGCTTCCTCCCGAAGTACCACCGGGTCTGCCTTCCACTTTACTTGAGCGCAGGCCCGATATTCGCGAGGCCGAGCAAATGATGGTCGCTGCCAACGCCCAAATCGGTGTTGCCAAAGCTCAGTTCTTTCCGCAAATCTCTCTGACCGGTTCCGGCGGCGGCGCTTTCGGACGCAGCAGCGCCTTCTCTGGCTTGATGGGTTCGCAGCTGGGAACCTGGTCCTACGGCGCCCAGGTGAGCCAGCCTATTTTCACCGGCGGAGCTCTTCGCGGGAATCTGCACATTGCCGAATCGCAGCACCAGCAAGCGCTGATCGCCTACCGCCAGGCCATTCAGCACGCCTTCGGAGATGTTTCTGATGCACTCATCGGCTACCAGAAGAACCACCAGGTCCGAGTCCGTCAGGAAGATAGCGTTGCGGACCTCGTCGAGTCCGTCCGCCTATCCAATATGCGCTACAAGGGTGGTACCACCACGTACCTCGAAGTCCTGGATGGCCAACGCTCTCTTTTTAACGCTGAGCTCACTCTCGCAAGCGCTCGCGGCGCCGAATACCAAAGTCTCGTCCAACTTTACCGATCACTCGGCGGCGGCTGGCAACAGTGAATTGACTCGTTCACCGCTCCTCTACCTCCGGCTGCACCAGCAGCACCAAAACAATCCCCACCACGGCAAACATGCGAAACGCCGCTTCCTGCCCATTCCACGTTTTCGACTGCCACATCAAAAACCATTCTCCCCCCACGCTGAGAAACGCCACCAGCCACAGCAACAGGCTCAACGTAAGCCCGCTGATCGCCACGCTTTTGGATGCGCGAAATGCTTTCGCATCTCCTCTCAAACACTTTGCCAGACGCCATCCTCCCCACCAGCAGAGAATCACCGTCGCGCTTTCCCACGCAATGACCGTCCAGTAAAAAACGCTGTGCCACACCGGAGAGTTCATCGCCCTCCACATCCCGCGATTCCCAGGAAACGTCGAGTCCATCATCAACACGTGCCGGATAAACTGGTAGTTCGAATCGTAGTCCGTAAGATTGTTCCATACCACCAGCGTGTGATAGAGCGCCACTCCGAACACGAGCGCCGCTTTCGCTGCCCGCGGAATCATGATTTTCCTTTTGCAAGAAACGTCCGGAAGTACGCAATCAAAGCCCCCACGGTCGCGTCATCGTAACCAGGATTCCCCGGCATCTCAGCTGTCTTCACCACGGTTTTTGGATTTCGCACGTAAGCCGCAAAATCTTTTGGCGACGCATCCACAAAAAACGCGATCCCCGCCCAGTTAAGCTGCCCTTTCAGCCGCCCGTAGCTCGCCGGCCCATGGCACCGCAAACAATTCTGCCGTGCGATGCGATAACCCGCCTGCACCTTCGGATCGTCGGCACCCGCCCCGCGTGGCGCTATCCCCGCGAAGACGGTTTCCTCATTTCGAAACTCCAGGCGCACCACTCCCCAGGGAATCTGCGCCTCCTCCTCATTCCCCAGAATCTTGAATCCCGCCGTAAATTGCGGATGCGAAATCAGGTACGGCCCCAGTCCTAAGTCCGTGCTTCCTTTGCGTTTCGGCCAACCCGCAGGCCCTCTCCCGTTTATTTCCAACACCAGCACCGGGCGGTGCGTTTCCACGTAGGCTCGCGGGTAATGCGCGCGGTACAAATCTCCGCAAACCGCTACGATCAATGCCCTCTCTCCGCCCGCGCCCAGCGCGCGCGCCAAAACCTCCAGCTCTACGCCGCTGATCTGCACCGCACCGCTAAAGTTTGCATCGTCCGTCACTCGATAGCTCACCTGCGGCAGCGCCTTCAAATCTTCCCGCGTCAGGTAGCGCACTGTCCCCGCAGGCAGCCCCGCCAATTCTCCCCCCACTTCCAGATCAAGCTCCGAGCTGCGTGTCTCGCGCAAATTCGTCCCGGAAAGAACGGATGGCTCTCGCTCTCCCTGTAAATATCCCGTGCCTGTAGTGCGCAAATCCGCATAGGCCCAGCAGCACGCGCCTGCAGTGGAAACGAACAGGAGAAAACCAAGTAGGAAAAAACCGAACAGGCGAAGTCCCGAAGATGGTGGGGGCATGGCACATGCTAACCTGCCCGCCCTAACCCGCAAGCAAAAAATCTGCAATGGCCCTACTTCAATTGCGCGCTAGTTCTCCGACCGCGCCCGACGTGCCCACGCTGAATCAAAACTCCGCCGTTCCGCGGTAAAATATATGCTACTCTGAAATAGTGGTAGAGATTCGTGAGTTTCGCGACCCGGCCGGCCGTAGCCCGTTTGGCGAATGGGTTGACATGTTGGACTCACAACCCGCTCAGAAAGTAGCGAGAGCCCTATATCGTCTGGGACTCGGCAACTTTTCCAACGTTAAGGGCGTTGGCGCCGGTGTTTTCGAATACAAAATCGATTTCGGCCCCGGCTATCGTGTCTACTTTGGCAAAGACGGTGAGGAAATTGTCATCCTTTTAGGTGGCGGAACGAAGCGCCGCCAACAGAACGACATTGAGGCCGCACTTGCCTGCTGGGAGAATTACAAACAGATCAAGAGGCTACGGAAGGCAGGGGGATAAAAATGCCACTGACAAGCGATTTTAGAGAAACAGTTCAAGCGCGCATAAAACGTGATACGGAATTTCGCAGAGGCATCTTAAGCGAAGCCCTCGAAAGTCTCCTCGGCGGCGAGGTACCCCTCGCCAAAGAACTCCTCCGCGACTACATCAACGCAACCGTCGGTTTCCCCAAGCTAGCTGCCCACACCAAGTTCCACGTAAAAACTCTTCACCAGATGTTCGGCCCCAAGGGCAATCCCACCGCCAACAATCTCTTCGAAATCATCGCCTACCTCCAACAAGCCGAGGGCGTCCGCTTCGAAGTCCACCCCATCCACGCCGCCCGTCATACCAAAAAGCGCGACGCTCCGCAGCGACCAAAACGCCACGTTTCTGCAACAATGAACCGTTGACCCACCTGAAAAAACCTGCCGCAAGCAATCAAGCACTTTGGACGAGCGCCGACAAGCGAGAAGGTGAAGCAGGCTGCAAAGAAAACGATGAACGCCTGCGGCGACTTCCGACCGTACTCCGTAGTCTATTGCTGTTTTCCTGAGTCCTTAGGCTTTGGTTTAGTACCCGGCGGTTTGTTGTCACTTCCACTAGGTGGAGGAGTTGATGGCGCAAGCTTGTCACCCGCGGCGGGAGGCGGTGCCGGAACCTTCACGGTGAGTGTAAGGCTGGCGGTGTAACCAAAATCGATTTGTTCGACCGCGCCCAACTCGCCCGCGTCATCGCCGTCTGCCGTTCCGCCCGCTCCCTCTCTGACGCCGGCCGCCTCCTCTTTAACGCCTCCCGCCACCTCAAAAAAACTCCCAACGACGCCGACCGACTCCGCAAATACCTTTCCCGCTTCCACCTCGATTGGAATCAATTCCAAGAAGATCAGCTCTAGCGCTTCCAGAATCTTGTAGTGGGCACTCCGTTAATCAACAAAAACAAGATCAACTTCAAGAGACAGATTCATACAGTGACCCTAGCACCTTTCGCCTCTCGATACTTTCCCGAGAAGTTCCGCAGTGATACCCTTTCTGTGATTCTCATGGACACAAAGCATTAATTTCTCACGTCCGTGCCACCCACTTCCATGAAGACTCGACAGGATCCAGAGTGGGCTGCTGAGATACAACGGGGCTTGTCGTGGCTATTTGCCGAACAGCATGCCACTTTGGTCGACAGCACCTATCGGAAAGAGAGTTTTGGCGCGCGGACCGCCGTCATAAATGCCGGGAACATTATCCTTAGAGTATCTCGGGACGCGACTCTTCCGCTGGAGTACATCGAAGCGCTGATCGCTCCAGATCACGCGCCCACTGACTTTAACCCACCCTTGTCCGCGTGCATGGCACTGGCGCTCATGGTTGACGGCAAGATTCCGCCCACGCCACCCCATAAGGACTTCGGCACTCTGCAAGGTCTCTCGAAGTTACTGGAGCAAAACTTCACCCAGCTAAACGAGGCTTTTTCGGTGGCCAACTATCCAACAATCAGACAAAGAATAGACGAAGTAAAGGCGGAGCATTGGCGGCAATGGGAACAAAAGCACTCGCGGAAATGATTTGAGCCTCAGCGAACCATCCGCGCCTTTGAAAATTCGGCGACAGGAACAGGACGCTTTCCAAGCCAGCCCATCCTTGTCAGACCGTCTCACCGAATTCGCAATCTCCCATTTACCCTCAGCCTCGAAGGGCCAACTCCTTCCATTCCCACGACTTCCGCCCGTCTCATTCGAATGATACTATCTTATAATAATCCTTGACAGTAATCGAATTCCATGCTATGATTCAATATGTTCGACTCCAAACCTGCCCCCATCTCTCTTCCCATTTCTTCCTCTGCGTTCTCTGTGACCTCTGTGTTAAGAAAAACTCGCTCCGTCACCCACACTGCACTGCGAGCCGATCTCACCTCTAACTCCTTTACAATCCGCACTTACGCAAAACTTGCCCATAACTCCTTTATAATGAACACTTCCAAAACACAGGACTTAAAACTCTTTAGAATGAACACTTACGAAAAAACCGGGGAGGGGGTCCCCCAATGACCCTCGATCACGCCCTCCTGAAAAGCCTCCCGAAAGTCCTCCTCCACGAGCACCTCGACGGCGTCCTCCGCCCTGAAACCGTCATCGACCTCGCCCGCTCCGAACGCTACACCGGTCTTCCAACCCAAGACCCGGAAGCCCTCGCCGCCTGGTTTCATCAGGGGGCCAACCAAGGCAGCCTCCCCAAATATCTCGAAGGCTTTGTCCACACCATCGCCGTGATGCAAACCGAAGATGCCCTCGAACGCGTCGCCTACGAACAAGCCGCAGATCTCGCCGCCGACGGCGTGGTCTATTTTGAAACGCGCTTCGCTCCCGTCTTTCACACGCAAAAGGGACTGAGCCACCAGCAGGTTGTCTCCTCCGTCCTAAAAGGTTTGGAGCGCGGCAAACACGATTTTGGAATCTCTTCCGGCCTGATCATCTGCGCCATGCGCAATATGGACGTCTCTCTCGAAATGGCCGAGCTCGCCGTCGACTTCCGCGAACGTGGTGTCGTCGGATTCGATCTCGCCGGCGAAGAGGGCGGCTACCCTCCCAAAAAACACGTCGACGCCTTCCACTACATCCAGCGCCAGAATTTCAACATCACCATTCACGCCGGCGAAGGCTTCGGCAAAGAATCCATCTGGCAGGCCATCCAATATTGCGGCGCGCACCGCATCGGCCACGGCACTCGCCTCATCGAAGACATCGCCATCGCTGAAGACGGCAAAGTCGTCAAACTCGGCGACCTCGCCCAATACGTCCTCGACAAACGCATTCCCCTCGAAATCTGTCTCCTCAGCAACGTGCAAACAGGCGCCGCTCGCAGCCTCCCCGAGCATCCTTTCAAAACCTTTTATCAGGAAAAATTCCGTGTCACGTTAAACACCGACAACCGCCTGATGAGCGACACCACCATGACCAAAGAATTCCAAGCCGCCGCCGATACCTTCGGCTTGACCATCGACGACTTCGAAAAAATTACCATCAACGCGATGAAGAGCGCTTTCCTGCCCTATCAGCAGCGCATCGATTTTATCTACAAGGTCCTCAAGCCCGGCTACGCAAAAATCCGCCGCTTCTAGGCCGAACAATGACGCCGCGCATCTCGGTCAATTTTCTTGTAGGGGCACAGCATGCTGTGCCCGTCTTACGCCGCAATGCCCGTCTTGCCATGCCGGCCCGCGTTGCCCCAGCATGGCTCCTAATGTTCGCGTCTTCTTTCAATCCGCAAGCGAAGCAAGCGTTTCCGCCAGCACAAGCGTCCCCCGCGCAATATCTTCCGGCGACGCGTACTCATCCGGTCGATGGCTGTATCCATTCCGGCAAGGAATAAACAACATCGCCACCGGCGCGACGCGCGACATGAAAAGCGAATCATGATAAGCGCGACTAACCATCTTCGTCGAAGCGAAACCGTGCTTCGCGCAAGCTTGCGAAAGCGCCTCGACAACTTCAGGAGCGCATTGTGCCGGCGCGTCAGCGTTTACAAGTTCTTCCGTGATCGAAACTTGGCGCTTCGCTGCGATCGTTTCACGCGCTGCTTCAATCGCGCGCATCGCCGCATCGCGCCGCGCAAGATCGGTATCGCGAATGTCTAACGTCAAACGCACGCGGCTCGGAATGCTATTCACCGCGCCCGGAAATACGTCACAAATCCCCACAGTCGCGACGGTGTCGATCGCGCCGCTGGACTTCGCCACGTTCTCGATCGCAAGAATCAGCTCCGACGCGGCGCACAGCGCGTCTCGCCGCTCCGGCATCAGCACCGCGCCCGCGTGCCCGCCCGCGCCTTCGACAGTGATGCGCACACTCGCCGGCGCCGCGATGCTCGTGACAATGCCCAGCGGAATGTGTTTCTGCTCGAGCAATGGACCTTGCTCGATGTGCAGTTCGACAAACGCCTTGTAGTAGCCGCCCGGCAATTTCACTTCCTCGAGCGGCGCGTTGTATCCGGCTCTGCGGCGAACGTCTTCGAGTGAAGCGCCATTTTTGTCGATGAGCTTTCTCGCCGCGCCCGGAGTCATCGCGCCTGACAACATGCGGCTGCCGAGACAGCCGATGCCAAAACGCGTCGGCTCTTCCGAAGTGAAGAGCAGCAACTCGATGGAATGTTTTGGACGCGCGCCGCAACGATGCAGCGCACGAATCGCTTCGAGGCCGCCGAGCACGCCAACAACGCCGTCGTATTTCCCGGCGTTAGGAATCGCGTCGATGTGAGAGCCAGTCCCGACCGCAGCAGCCTTCGGATCGTCCCCCACCCACCGCGCAAAAATATTTCCAACGGGATCCTGCCGAATAATCAGCCCAGCTTTTTCGCAGCGCGCGATGAGCCACGCACGCGCTCGCAGATCCGCGGGCGAAAAAACAATGCGCGTTACCGCAGGCGGCTTTGCATCGGAAATTGCGGCGAGCTCTTCGATCTCTGCCGTCAGCCGATTGCGATCGACGGTTTGCCCGCGGCAGGCGTTCGAACTGGCGTTGCTCCTGGCGACGCAACGCCAGCCAACGGATGCCGGTTCGAATCCTTATAGATAAGATATTTCGCTGGAACTTTGCCGATGGCGCCGAACCACTGCGGGCACCACGGACCCATCCAGATAAAATCGCCGGCGGTGACCGGATACCACGCATCGCCGAGGCGATAAATTCCACCGCCTTCGAGCATGAGCAAGCCGTGCTCCATGATGTGCATTTCGACCATGCTGAGAGCAGCCCCCGGCTGGTAGACCATGGAGTTCACGGCAAAATCGAAAGGCATCGTATCGGGGAGCAGTCGTTTGACTTGCAGACTCGCATCATTGTCGAGTAGCTCCGCGGGAATTGCGTCTTCGCTGGAAATAATGGCGCTTGGCGATTCGAATGAGGCGAGCGGCTGGTAGTGCTTTTCGATCACGGTGGCGCGGCTCGCCTTCGTAGCGACCACGCGATGCGAACTGCCTTCAGGCAAGTAGGTATAGCCGCGGATTCCTAGAGAACTGCGGCGTCCATCTATCTCAAGCTCGAGCTGGCCTTCGAGGACGTAGAGGAAACGCTGAGCGGTAGTCGGTCCAAGTTCGCCGCCGGATTCGAATTCGGCGGTGTACTGGGCGAACCGCGCGCCGATCGCCGGGCCTGCGTGCATGATGGCAGAGCAAGCTTTCATGCCAGGCAGGGCCGTGCGAACAAACGTGTCCGGCGTGAGAAGCATGTGGTTGTGTTTTTGGGCGCTGCGCGTATGGCCAAGATTATGCACGGGACATCCTTTTTTGAAGTTCGGAAGAATTTGCAAGCTGATCAAACAAATGTAATCCACATTCGAGCGCTTTGGCCACGTCTCCGGTCAGAACCGATTCCGCAGGGTCGTGGCTGATTCCGCCGGGCGATCGAAAAAAAATCATCGCCGCGGGAACTTTGTCGGCGAGGATCATAGCGTCGTGACCGGCCCCGCAGGTCATGCGATGCGGCTGGCAGCCAGTGCGGCGGATCGCTTCCTGGATTTGCTCGACGAGAAAAGCATCCATGGCTACGGCGCGCTGGTTGAGCAAAACGTTTTGCCGCAGCGACAGGCCGCGGCGTTCCACGATATCGTGGGCCATTTGAACAAGCGAGTCCGCCGCGCGGTTGAGGATATCATTGGGTTTGTGGCGAACGTCCAGCGTAACGCGAGCTTCCGCGGCAACGACGTTGGTCGCCCCGGGTTTCGCGCTCACTTGACCAACTGTGGCTACGAGGCCTGGGTGACTCTGCGCGGCGTGCTCGACGGCCACGATCC
The DNA here is from genome assembly GCA_963718785.1 of uncultured Acidobacteriota bacterium. Lineage (GTDB taxonomy): Bacteria > Acidobacteriota > Terriglobia > Acidiferrales > UBA7541 > Acidiferrum. The sequence goes on from CAVQZW010000004.1 coordinate 54,535, forward strand.
ATTCCGCGGCTGCGGCGATGGCGTCATGCCGAAGATGCATGGGAGTCGTACCCGCGTGATTGGCGCGGCCCAAAAACACGAACTCCATGCGGGTCTGAGCAGTAATGGCATCGACCGCTCCGAGGGGCCTGCCGATGGATTCGAGGATCGGTCCTTGCTCGATGTGAAATTCCAAATAACCGAGTGTGCCCTCGTGCAAGGCGGCACGCGGAATGTCGGCGGGATTCAAGCCAAACTTTTCGATGGCCGCGCGGACAGTAATTCCGTCCGAGTCACGGCGATTCAGAAGTTCCTCATCGAGGGTGCCAACCAGAGCGCGACTGCCGATGAGACCTGAGCGTAGACGTATAGCTTCAGCTTTTCAAGTCATCAAAATCGATAATTCACTGAGAAAAAAGTGCTGGGCGGCTGGTTTGACGGGCATATACTTGCCGATTGGCGTTGGCGCCTGGAGATTTTCTGCGACATTGTTAACGGCACGTGGAATTGCGTCGCAGCATTTAAGGAATGGATTGGTGGCTATAGAACTTGAGCAATCTTTTCATGGCGCGGGCGATTCAGCTGGCGATTGAAGGAGTGCAATCGGGGCGCGGGGGGCCGTTTGGCGCCGTGATTGTGCGAGACGGCGAGATTATTGCCGAAGGTTCGAATGAGGTGACCTCGACGAATGATCCGACGGCGCACGCGGAAATGTTGGCGATCCGGAGGGCGTGCGAAAAACTTGGAGTGTTCGAACTGAGGGATTGCGAGCTGTACACTTCCTGCGAGCCGTGCCCAATGTGCCTTGGGGCGATTTATTGGGCGCGGCTGTCGCGGATTTATTTTGCCAGTACAGCTCAGGATGCAGCCAAAGCGGGTTTTGATGATTCCTTCATTTATGGAGAGCTAAAACAGCCTTTTTCTGAACGACGTATTCCGACCATACAAATAATGCGAGACGAAGCGCTAGCGGGATTCCGCGCTTGGCTCGACCGGCCGGACAAGATTCCCTACTGAAGCGTGTTGCGCCGTGGAGCGAGTTTTTCGTTGAACGCCAGGTGAGTGTCAGGCTCGGCGGAGGGCCGATTGATCGATCTCTACTTCAAGCTCACGGAAAATCAGACGTCCATTCGGCAAGAGTTGCTCGGCGGCCTCACGACCTTCGTGACCATGGCGTATATCGTCGTGGTGAATCCGCAGATTCTCGCACAGGCGGGAATGCCGGCGGATGGAGTTGTGTTTGCCACGTGTCTTTCGGCGGCGGCGGCGACTCTGGTGATGGGCTTATATGCGAACTATCCCATCGCGCTGGCGCCGGGGATGTCGCTCAACGCGTACTTCACGTACTCCGTTTGCCTCTCGATGCATGTTCCGTGGCGAACAGCTCTTGCGGTTGTCTTCTTTTCCGGCGTGCTCTTTTTGCTGCTCACCGTGACGAAAGTTCGCGAGCAGATCGTAAATGGCATGCCCGATTGCCTGAAGCACGCGACAGCTGCGGGAATCGGGATGTTCATTGCGTTTGTTGGATTGCGAAATGCCAAGCTGGTAGTAGCAAATTCCGCCACATTTGTCGGACTGGGCAGCTTCGCCGATAAAGAAGTGCAGACGGCCTGCCTCGGCCTGGCGCTGACGCTGATTCTGATGGCCCGGAAAATCCACGGCGCCATCTTGATTGGCGTCATCGGCACTACGTTGCTCGGCATAGTGCGCGGAATGTCGAGTTGGCCTGCCACGTTTTTCGCCATGCCGCATGCATCTTCCACTTTCCTTCAACTGGATTTTCGAGGGGCTCTGCATCTCGGATTCCTCGAAATCCTTTTCGCTTTTCTGTTTGTGGATCTGTTCGACAATGTTGGAACACTTGTGGGCGTCTGCGAACAAGGCGGCTTCATCAAAGACGGGAAGATTCCCAGAGTTGGCCGCGTGTTGCTGGCGGATTCAGTCGGAACGATTTTCGGCGCGCTGACAGGCACTTCGACGGTTACGAGTTACATCGAAAGCGCTGCAGGTGTCGCCGCCGGTGCACGGACGGGCTTCAGCAACATCGCGGTAGCAGGACTCTTTCTGCTGGCTATGTTTTGCTCGCCGCTGGCGACGGCAATACCGGCATATGCGACGGCACCAGCATTGATATTGGTGGGCGTCTTGATGTCCCAGTCTTTAGCGATGGTGCTTTGGAATGATTTCAGCGAAGCCCTGCCCGCGTTTATTACGATGCTAGCGACGCCCCTGACCTTCAGCATCGCCACGGGGCTGAGCCTCGGTTTGATTTCTTACACCGTCGTGAAATTGGCGTCCGGTAAATTCAAGGAAATAAATATTCTCGTCTGGGTTCTCACGGCGCTTTTCATTTTGCGGTATGTCTATCTTGCTGCCGCTTAGCATGTTTTGCGCAGCGCCCAAGGCTTTTGGACGAGCGGCGGATGACGTCGCTGAACGGAGGAAGCAATCATGGCGGTTCAATCACCAACACCGGAACAGGTTCGAGCGGCCGCCAGCGAGGTCGGACTTTCGCTGACGGATGCTGATGTGCAGTCATATATCGGGCTGATGAAGGCGAGCGTCGACGCGTACAACATCGTCGATGCGATGCCGGATGTTTTGCCCGAAGTGAAATATCCACGTACGCCGGGGAGATTTCCTTCGCCGGAGGAGAACACGCACAACGCGTGGTACGTGAAGACTTCAATTCGCGGCGCGGCGGAAGGCCCTCTTAAGGGCAAGAAAGTGGCGATCAAAGACAATGCCATGGTTGCGGGCGTGCCGATGATGAACGGCAACTCGATTCTCGAAGGTTACGTTCCTGAGGTTGACGCGACAGTCGTGACGCGAATGCTCGACGCGGGCGCCGAGATTGTCGGCAAGGTGCATTGCGAATCGTATTGTCTTTCCGGCGGCAGCTTCACGGGGGCGAAAGGGCCCGTTCACAATCCTTACAAGATGGGATATTCGGCGGGCGGCTCGTCATCGGGGTCGGGGGTAGTGGTGGCGCTGCACGAAGCAGACATGGCGCTCGGAGGAGATCAGGGCGGATCGATCAGGATTCCGTCGTGCTGGTGCGGGATTTATGGAATGAAGGCGACGCACGGCTTGGTGCCCTATACGGGGATCATGCCGATTGAGATTTTTGTGGACCACACCGGGCCTATGACAGCGACGGTTGCGGACAACGCGCTGATGCTGGAAGTGATCGCGGGAGAAGACGGCTACGACCCGCGCCAGTATTCGCCGAAAATTGCGAAGTACACGGAGGCGCTTGGCAAAGGGGTGAAAGGGATGAAAATCGCGCTGGTGAAGGAAGGATTTGCAAGGCCGGAATCGGAGAAGGCGGTGGACGAAAAAGTGCGGCAGAGTGCAGAGATTTTCAGGGGGCTGGGCGCGACGGTGGATGAAGTATCGATTCCCATGCACCTGCTTGGGGCGGCCATCTGGACGCCGATCGGAGTGGAAGGAATTGCGCAGACCATGATGTTCGGCGACGGCTTCGGGCTTTCCCGGCAAGACCTGTATGTGACGAGCTTGATCGACAAGTTACACGGATGGACGCTGCGAGCGAACGAGTTGTCCGAGACTGCAAAGATTTGGACCACCTTTGGCGTGTACGCGAAAAAATACCACGGGTCGCATTTCTATGGAAAAGCAGTCAACGTAAGCCGGCGATTGCGAGCGGCTTACGATGCGGTGCTGCAGAAGTACGACCTTTTGCTGATGCCGACGCTGCCGATGAAGCCGCAGCCGTTGCCGCCCGCCAACGCGAGCCGCGAAGAATACTTTCAGAGAGCGACCGAGATGATCGGCAACACCTGCCCGTTTGACATCACGCACCATCCGGCCATGAACGTGCCGTGCGGAATGATCGACGGCCTGCCGATAGGGCTGATGCTCATCGCAAAGCATTGGGATGAGTCGACCATCTACAAAGCCGCGCACGCCTTCGAGCAATCCGGCGATTGGAAGGAAATGTAAGTGAAAACCGCGGCAATCCAGCCGACCACTTCTGCGCGAATTCACTCCTCGCGCAGCAAGATCGCAGGATCGATCGACAGCGCGCGCTGTGCCGGAATCCACGTAGCCACGAGCCCGAGCAGCGCCATGGCCAGCACGACGCCAGCCAACACCAACGGATCGCGCGGAGTGGCCTGAAACACGATGGAAGCGAGCACGCGGCTCGCCAGCACTCCTAGCAGCAATCCCGCCGCAGAACCAAACGCCAACAGCTTGATCGCTCGTCCCAGCGCCGCCTGCAACACCTCCTTGCGCTGCGCGCCAAGCGCCATCCGAATTCCCAACTCGCGCATCCGCTTGCTGACCGAATACGCCGCCATTCCAAAGATGCCAGTGATCGACAGGATCGCTCCCAGCGCGCCAAGCACTCCCAGCGTCACCGTGGCGAGTCGTGAACCAAACAGCACACGATCCAGCGCCTCGTTCCACGTTTGGAGGAAGACCGGCAAACCCGCATCGAGATCCCGCAGCCTGCTCCGGATGGCCGCGGCCAACGGCTGCGGATCGCTTTGCGAACGCACCATGAGATAACTTGCGCTCGAAGGCGCCTGCAGAATGGGCAAAAACATTGCCGGCTGCGGATCCTCCGTGAGACTTGTATTTTTTCCGTCTTTCACGATGCCGATAACCTGAACACGTATTCCGTCCCACATCTTGTAGTAGCGGCCGAGCGCATTCGATTCCGCGCCGAATACGTCGCGAGCCAGCGTCTGATTGATGACGGCCACACGAGGCGCGTTTTTGTCGTCATGCCAGGTGAGGGTCCTTCCAGCCAAAACAGGTATTTCAGCCACAGCAAAAAACTCAGGGGAAATCTGGAATTTCAAAGCAGAAGCAGCAACACTGGAAGGCAGAAGGTCGGGCGTTTCGTCTGTATAAACCGACGTCCTGGACAGCCGCCCGCAACTCGATAGCGGCGCGCAATTCGTCAGGGCTACCGAGGTTACGCCCGGAATCGATTGCATCGACTCCAGCATACGCTTTTGCATGGGGGGCACGGACGCTTCGGCGTAACCCGCCATATCCAGATCCGTATCTGCAAGCAGAACATTCGCGGGTTCAAAACCAAACTCGCTGTGCAGCGAGCGCAGCAGCCCGCGTACAGCCACCAGCGAAGAAGTAACCAGCACGGCGCAAATCGCGATTTGCACGGCCAACAGCACCTCTCGCAAAGTGATGCGGCGCCCCAACTTGGCAAGTGACCCGGACTTGATCAACTCATAGGGATCCGTGTGCAGCACCTGCCGAACAGGCGCGGCCCCGAACAGGATGCCGCTCACGAAGGCCAGCAGAACGGCCACGGCATAGACGTTGGCGTCAGGGTTTACGGGCACGCTGGTGGGAAGTTGCGGAAACGGGTTCCAGGCACTCAGCCGCCGCAGCAACATCGCGCCGCCCCAGATCCCAACGGCGCCCCCGCCCAGAGAAATCAGCAGAGCTTCGGTGAAGAGCTGCCGCAAAATGCGAAGGCGAGTGGATCCCAGCGCCAGCCGTACGGCCACCTCGCGAGAGCGATCGGCGGCGCGCGCGGCGAACAAGCTGCCCAGGTTGGCGCAGGCAGCCAGCAAAATTAGTCCGGCAAGCAGCATCAGCGCCGCGACGAATCCGCGCAGCGGCCGCTCGAACGTTTCGCCGTAGAGGCCCGCGCGCGACAACACTATGCTCATCTTGCCGTTGTCCTTGGGATACGTGTTTTGGAGATATTCACCGATGGAGTTGAGATCCGCGGCGGCTTGCGCCGAAGTCACGCCAGCCTTGAGATGCCCGATAGTTTCGAAAATCCACCGGCCTCTGCGCGTGTTCAAGCTGTCTTCATCCTCAAGGCTTACGATTGGCACAAAAAAATCGGGAGAGAGCAGCACAAAAGTCCCCTGAAATTGCGGCGGAGCAACGCCGACGATCGTGAAGGGGCGCTTGTTTATTTCCACCGCACGGCCCACCACGCCGGGATCGTCTTGGAAATGGCTGTGCCAATATCCGTAGCTCAGGACGATATAAGGAGCGCTGTGCGCGCCGTGTTCGTCGGAAGCATGGAAAAAACGGCCGAGATGCGGTTGAAACTTCAACACGTCGAAGTAGTTGCCAGTGACTTCATAGAGCCACACGCGCGTCGGGTTTTCGCCTGTATCCAAGCCGACGCGGGTCATGTGATAAGCGGCCAACGCATCGAAGCTGCTGTTGCGATCCCGAAAATCCACATAATTGGGATACGACTGCGCACCCTTAGCCCCTTCGCCGAACTGAAGTCCGTAGAGACTCTCGGGCTCCGGCACATTCAGCGGGCGCAGGAAGCAGGCATTGAGCGCGCTAAACACAACAGTATTTGCGCAGATCGCGGTGGCCAGAGTCCCGACGGCAATCGCCGTAAAACCCGGGGATGTGCGCAACAGGCGTAGAGCGTAGCGCACATCCTGGAAGAAGGATTCCGCGAGCGATGCACCCGCTGCTTCGCGGGATTCTTCTTTGTAGCGGACGTGGCCGCCGAACTCGATACGCGCGCGGCGCTCGGCTTCGGCACGCGGAAGACCGGAGCGCTCCAGATCGTCCGCGCGATGCTGGATATGGGAGCGAAGCTCTTCCTCGATCTCCGCATTCATCTGCGAGCGATGGAAGAGAGTGGCGATGCGGAGGCGGAGCAAGTCGAGAAGTTTCATACTTCCTCCGGTTGCGCACCAAGAGCAGAACCGATGGCGGTGACGAGGCGATTCCAGTTGGCGGTTTCTTCGCGCAAACGCTTGCGGCCGGCGGCGGTGAGTTCATAAAATTTGGCGCGCCGATTGTTTTCCGACGTACCCCAGTTGCTTTTAAGCAGTCCCTGACGCACCAGACGAAACAAACCGGGATAAAGCGCGCCTTGCTCGATGAGGAGGGCATTACCGGAAATCTGTCCGATGCGCAGAAGAATGCCGTAGCCGTGGAGCGGGCCGAGGGAGACGGCGCGCAGAATGAGAAGATCGAGAGTCCCGGGAAGCAACTGGGCTTGATCGGTCATGCGCACTCCTAAGATGATTAGGAGACTAGCGCAGTCACTCCTAAGCTGTCAAGGAGAGAACATTCAGTCCATCCGCGAGCCGGTGGATGGGTAGCGTTTTTTATTCGTACCGCAGAGCCTTCACTGGGTCGAGGCGGCTCGCGCGCCACGCAGGAATGTAGCCGGCGGCGGAGGCCACGAAAGCCAGCGCTATGGTCGCGATGGCGAGCGTCGCTGGGTCGTGCGGAGTCAGGCCGAAGAGTTGGCTCTGCACCAGTTTTGTTAGAGCGAGAGCAGCAGGGACTCCCGCGGCGACACCGACGGCGACGAGAATGAGAACTTCACGCATCACCATCCAAATGACGCTGCCCTGAGCAGCGCCGAGAGCCATGCGGATGCCGACTTCGCGCGTGCGTTGCGCCACGGTGTAGGCCATGACGCCATAAAGTCCGATGACCGCGAGCAGCGTTGCCAGAAAACCGAAAACGGCGGAAAGGCTGGCGATCATGCGTTCGCTGGAGAGCGAGTTATTGATTTGAACTTCGGTCGTGTGCATATTCGAGATCGGGATGTTGGCGTCGAGATCGCGAACCTTGGCGCGGATGGAAGACATGAGCAAAGTGGGATCGGCGACCGTGCGGACGTAGATGACCATGCCGCCGATGTAACGGTCGGCCATGTAGGGGAGATAAGCCTGCGGAGGAATTTCTTCGCGGAGATTCTGGTATTTGATGTCTTTGACGACGCCAATAACTTCCATGTCCGTTGGAGTGCCGGGATCGGTGCCGAAACCCACGTGCATACCAACGGGATTGCGGCCGGGGAAATATTTCTTCGCGAAGGTTTCGTTGATCATGACGACGGCGGAATTCCATCCGAAAGGATCATCGGGATTGTGATTGACTTCACGCGTATCGGTAGGCCGGAAGTCGCGCCCATTTACGATGGGAACGCCCATCGTGGCGAAATAGTTGGGGCTGATTTCGTTCATGAAGGGCTGAGGATGCGCATCAGGAGAGGGAGGATTGAATCCCTCGACGGTCATGCCGCTGTCCCATTCGTTGTCCTCGAGGATGCGCATGGAAGCGAGGCCAGTGGACTGAACGCCGGGAATGGAAGAGAGAGAATCAAGCAACTGAGGGTAGAAAGTTTTCAGGCGCGCGATGCTATAACCGCTGTACGAGGGGTCCATTTCAAGGCCGACGAGGTTTTGCGCATTAAATCCAGGGCCAAGGTTGCGAAGATTGCCGAGACTTTTTGTGAAAAGACCGGCGCCGATCAGGAGCAAGAGAGACAGAGTGACCTGTGCAATGACGAGAGATTTTCTGAGGGCACCGTGACCGCCGCCGACGACGGCGGCCGCTTCATCTTTGAGAGTTGTGGCGACGTTCGGCTTGGTGGTCTGCAAAGCAGGAACCAAGCCGAAGAAGACGCCGGTCGCTACGGTGACAGCGAGCGTGAAGAGAAGGATGCGGAGATCCGGAGTGGTTGAAATTTTAAGGCCGCCGGAATCGGATGGAAGATAGGCGGCCATGAGGGCTTTGTCAGCCCAATAGGCGAGCGCCAAGCCGGCTAGGGCTCCGAACGTGGAGAGTGAAAGACTCTCGATGAGAAGCTGCGCGATGATGCGAGGGCGTGTGGCGCCCATGGCCAGACGAATGGCAATTTCTTTTTTGCGCGCGGAGCCACGGACGAGCAGAAGGTTAGCGAGATTGGCGCAGGCAATCAGGAGGACGAGACCTGTGGTGGCCATGAGAACCCAGAGGGGAGTGGAGAGGTACTGACGGGTGTAAGAGCGGCCTTGAGAGCCGGGGAGAAGATCGATAGTGCACTTCAGGAATTGCTCGCGATCATAGGGTGAAGCGTGAGCGAAGGCTTTTTCCTTCACTTCCATTTCGAGCATGGAATGCATAAACGGCTGCAGCGAGGCTTTGGCCTGCTCGCGAGTGACGCCAGGCTTGAGGCGGCCAAAAGCGTTGACCCAGCGGTTGCGACGTTCTTTGAGCATGTTGGTGGGATTACCGACGAGGACTTCCTTTTCCATCATCAGAGGCACGAAAAGTTTGGGAGTGCGGCCGAGCTCGACGCCATCAAAGCCGGGTTGAAGAACACCGACGATGGTCATGTTCTGGTTGTTGAGGATGATGGTCTTGCCGACGACATTGGGATCGGCGGAGAAACGCGATTTCCAGTAAGCGTAGTTGAGTACGACGTAGGGGTACGCGTCGGGGAGACGGTCATCCTCGGGAGTAAACACGCGCCCAAGGTAGGGGTTCAGGCCGAGCGTGGAAAAATAGGTGCCGGAGACCATTTCCAACTGAACATGCTCGGCCTGGCCATTGAAGGAGACACTGGCGTCGAAGGGGAAACGCGCGAACATGTCGGTGAAAACTTCGTTGTTGGCGGCGAAATCGCGGAACATCGGATGGGAAATGGCGTTGCCGCCCCAGTTGCTGCCGTAGTGGTGGCCGCGCATGGTGAGGAGGACGAGTTCCTGAGGATTTTTGACGGGGAGGAGGCGGAGAAGGATTTGATCGAGGAGAGTGAAGATGGCGGTGTTGGCGCCGATGCCGAGGGCCAGAGTGAGGATGGCGATGGCGGTGAAGCCGGGAGTGCGGGCGAGAGTGCGGAGCGCGTACTTGAGATCACGAAAGGCGGTGTCGAGTGAGGCGATGGTGTTCATTTCGCGGGGCTTAGCCTTTCTGAGAGTTTCGGTAACAACCCTTTTCAGCAACAACCGTGGATACGAGTTTTGAGGAGAATAGTTCCCGGAGAGCGCAGCGACCGACCTTAGGGTTGACTCCCCTCATTTGCCTAGGATTGAGACGAGGGCGAAACGCAAACGTCTTGCCCGGTGGCGATTAGAGGAGCCAGCCGGAGCAATGCAGTGAGGGGAAGGCGGAACCGCGTGGAGAGCAACTACAGCCGAACAGGCGGGTGAGGCCCCGCGGTTTTTGCGTAAGTGTTCATTCTAAATGACTTAGCGCTAGAAAAATGCACCAAAATTGTGCAATAGCCCAGCGATCCTGTAGGATGTTGTAAACAAAAGAGTTAGGAAGTTTTCGTCATTCAAGAGGAGTTACCAGCGGGGCCGACAAACACAGCAAAGCAAAACATGGGTCACCCCTGAAAAAGAAAGGGCAAAATCGTTTCGGAACGTTAAGGGTCGCCCACCCGCCCCAAACTCAATGATTAGAATCACCACGCTCCGGGTAACAGCAGGCGCGCGTTATTGCAGCCCCGCAGTGCGGTAAGACAGGCGAGGTTGAAGTTATAGGCCTTTCGCCTTACTTGCTCCGAGGCAGCGGAAGTCAGGTGTATGGTCATGGTGTAATCAACGTCTCCAGACGTTGCTCTCCTGCCGCCAACTTTAAAAGGGGCTGAGCCAGGTGTGCCCAGGGACTCAACGACTTGGGCCTCACAGTCGATGCCGGTTAGGAGAGCTAAGTCAATTTCAGTGATTTTTCCTCTCTGCGCCGTGATTCCGCCTCCAAACCTGGTTCCCTGCGCAAGTCCGATTTGCCAAAGCCAGCGGTTGCCGAAATAGAAGTCAAAGGTACAGAGATCCTGATCACAGCGTGAGCTGCCCTGGACAGCGTAGCTGTGATATTTGTTGGCTAGCCTCTGCAATTCTGCGAAGTCGGATTCTCCAACCCGGATATGCATGACGTCTTGAAGGAAATTTTTGGCTTGCCAGAGGACTACAAATGTCCGAGCCATCGCTGCGACGGGGACGACGCAGATCAGGGCCAGCACCCATATGAGTAAGCGAATGGCTTTCCTCTTCATAGTTAGTCCGCCTATGTTATTCCGCAGAGTGTGGCCGGGTGACCCTGGAGGTGTCTCGGTGCTTTGTTATGTCTGTTGAGTAACATTGGGATGGCGAATATACCATGTCTGTAGATGAACGTAGGGTTAGGATGGTGAGGGGCACGCAATTTTTAATCGTGACTAATCGCCCGGGGCATCCGTCAATGAGCACAGGTAGGAGTGCCTGTGCTACTGGGGAGGCAACGCGGGGGTGGGGCAAGAGGTGGATTTCAGATAGTTCCAGCATTCATCGCTGGTTAGAGTGCGGGTCACGCGCTTACTGGCGAGGATCATCAGTTCTCTGACGCCTACGGTGTGGATCAAGACGGTACCGTCGTCGGAGGCGGTGGCGAGACGCTTACCGTCCGGACTCCAGTGAAGTTTTACGACGCCGGCGCTGTGGCCCGGCAGGGTGAGGAGCTGAGTTTTCACCTGCGGATCCCAGACCGTGGCAAGCCAGTCGTTGCTGCCGATGGCCAGTTGACGTCCACTTGGACTCCAACCGACGGTGGTAGCGCGGCCGAGGAGTCCGGGAACGCTTGCGAATTGCGTATGCTTTTCCGCATCCCAGACGACAACTTTGCCGACGGAACTGCCGGTCGCCAAAAGCTTTCCGTCCTTGCTCCAAGCGGCATCGAGGATCTCTTCGGAGGAGTCGTCCGTAAGGGTGACGACCTTGGCGAGCGTCCGGGCGTCCCAGATAATCGTGCGACCACCGCTGGCGGTAACCAATTGCTTTCCATCCTGGCTCCAGGCCAGAGCTTCGATGACTTGTTTATGCTGTGGGTCAACGAGTTTGCGGGGCGCAGTTTTCGCGTCCACATCCCACAACATGGTGACGCCATCGCCCGCGCCAGCCGCCAAACGGTGGCCGTCCGGACACCAGGCAACGCGCATCCATCCCGATTCATTGGGAGGCATTGTCTGCAGAACGATTCCCGACTCCGAGTCCCAAACTTTGACGGTTTTATCTCCGCTGGCGGTAGCGATACGGCGGCCGTCGGAGTTCCAGGAAACATCATTGACCCAGTTGGAGTGCTCGGAGAAGAGGAGCAGTAGTTTGCCGGAAGAGGACTCCCAGATTCTGGCGGATCGATCGTAGCCGGAAGTCGCCAGGCGTTTCCCGTCAGGACTCCAGGCGAGACCGGTGACTTTGTCCAAATGCCCCGTGAGAGCCAGGGGCTCATTCCATTCGGTGTCCCAGATTTTCGCGGTACCGTCGCGGCTAGCAGTGGCCAGATGCTTGGCGTCAGGATTCCAGGAAACATCGTTGACCCAATCGTGATGGCCGGAGAGGGTCATCAACTCTTTGCGAGTGGCGAGATCCCAGATCTTGGCGGTGCCATCGGCGCTGGCCGTGGCCAAGCGCGTGCCATCGGAACTCCATGCGACGCCACCAATATCACTGTGGTGACCCTTGAGGTGGGAGAGGGGATTGCCGGTTTTGGCGTCCCAAATAGTGGCTATGCCTTCTTCTCCGCCGGTGGCAAGTTTGTCGCCGCCCGGGCTCCAGGCCACTCCGTTGAGCACGGAGCGGTCGCCCCTGCGGCCCCAGAGGAAATGTCCTGTCTGTGCGTCCCAAACTTTTACATTGAGGCGGGAGTCTTCGCCTCCCGTGAGGATCTTCGTTCCGTCGGGGCTCCAGGCAATGCTTCTGACTTGGCTTTCGTGGGCCTGGATCGTCTTAGAATCACCGCCGGTCTCGCCATTGAAAAGCCCTATGGTTCCATCTCCATTCGCCGTGAGCAGTTGCTTGCCATCGTGAGGGCTCCAGGAAATATCGTTGATAGGAGAGCCGTGACCGGCGGCAGTCCAGGATTGTGCCCAGGAGGAGGTATCCCAGACCAACAAAGTGCCGTCACTTGCACCCGCGGCAAGATGGGTGGAATCGGGACTCCAAGCCAGCGCGTTCAGGTTCCCGGCATTGTGGGTGAGCTTCTGCAATTCCTTGTGCGTGGATGGGTCCCAGACACGCACGGTTCCATCATCGCCCACAGTAGCCAGACGCTGGCCGTCGGTGCTCCAACGGACGGAATTCACAGGCCCCTGATGGCCAGTAAGCGTGCTCTGGACATGCGAATTCAAGATGGATTCACGAAGCTGCTTTCTCGCCTCCGGGAGATCTTTGCGGTCCTTCTCCGCGTAAGCGAGGGCAACGGCGTGCATGGCCAAAATAACGCTGAGTTCGGGGTCGCGGGAAGAAGTGCTTATGGAATTGAGGACGAGGTTCCGGACTCTGGTGGCCTGCTCGGTTTTTTTGCGCTGGATAAACTCGAAGCCGGCAAACCCTACGGCGAGCAAGGCGATGATCAAAACGGCGGCGAGACCAACGGCCCATTTGCGAAGCCGGATGGTTTGGTGCTTGCGCTCTTCGGCGAGCCTTTGTTGGGATTCGGCACGAAATTTGGCGGCTCTTTCCCGCTCATTGGCTTCCGCAAGCTTCTGTGCATCGCGAAAATGCCTGCGCCATTCGAGGGCGGCTCTGGCAATGACATCGTGAGCAAACTCGTAGCATTGTTCGCCGGGAGCGCTGCCTTGAGGAGGAGGAACGGTGGTGAGAACCCTGGCTTCGCGAAGTTTTTCAAGAAGCCATTTGATGTCGATGGATTCGGTCACTTGGGTGGAAATATTTCCAGCGAGTTCGGAGACGGTAAGGGCAATCTTTCTGCCGCCGGGAGTGACCATGAATCGGAAAATTTCAGCTGCAGCTTCGATGCCCCCAGGAGAGAGCTGGCTAAGAGTGAGCTCGAGATGGCGATCGACGATAGTTTCGACGCCGCCTAGATCCTGAAGAGTTTTCTCACGCAATTCGTGGGAGGAGCTGTCGATCTCGCGGTTCCACCAGCGTTCGAGGACCAACTGAAGATAGGGAGTTTGAACGTAGCGGTTCTCTCCTTTTTGAGCGGAGATGATCTTGTCGACGACGCGTTCAGCAACTTCCTCACGGATGGAAATGGGGCCGAAGGAATGAGCTTCCTGGTTAAAAACGTCGATCGGTTTGATGACGGCGTCAAGGGCGGCCTGGCGGGAGAGGAATTCGACGCGCAAACGATTGTTGAAGAGAGAGGGAATGCGTTTTTTGAAGCGGTCGAGAGTGGCGATGGCATCTTCGCGAACGGAGAGGAGGAAATGAACGGGGATTTGCTCCTGGCGCAGGATGCGGGGAAACTCGACGGCAAATGTGTTTTCGCCATCATCGTTGGGGTGGTATTGGAAATACTCTTCAAACTGGTCGAGGATCACGAGCAGAGTGCGATCGACGGCCACAAGGCGCGATTCGAGGCCGTGGAAAAGACCCTGGTTCGAGGCAGTGCCTCCATTGGGTTCGTAACCCGGGAGGCGAGAAAGCTTATCTTCGACGGCGGCATTCAAGCTGGAGACGGGGTCATTGCGCCAGGTACCAGGAGTGCCAAAGTAAACGAGCAGATAGTCGGGATCGTCCTTGAGGTCGTGGGCGACGCCGGCGCCGAGGACGGAGCTCTTACCAGTGCCGCTGGTTCCGTAAAGAATGGTGAGGCGGGAGGCGCGGAGGTTGTCGCGAATCAGCCTGCGCTCGGTATCGCGGCCAAAGAAGTATCTGGCATCCTGTTCGCGATAGGGGAGCAAACCTTTATAGGGGCAGAGCTCCATAAACGTTATCCAGCGGAGGCAGAAAGTTTAGAGACGCGGTCGGCGAGCTGGCGGCTGAGTTCGTCGACGAAAACTTTCAGTTCGACATTCAGAATATGGATGCCGTTCTTTCCCCAGAACTGTTCTTCCGTTTCGTCATCGGTGCGGAGGATGGCCCAAGCCTTGTAGCGTTCCTTGGGATTTCGTTTGAGACGGCGGAGGAAGACGCGGAAATTCCAATCGCGAAGGCTGTAGCCGAGAAATAGAAGATGATGCCGCTCGCGCATTTTGGTGAGGAGAGCGCTGGGAAGGAAATTTTCGAGCGGTTCCTCGGCAAGATACTGGATGTAATGATCTTCGGTGATGACGAAACCTTCGCGTTCTTCGTCGGAACGATCGATGGTGCCGTGGATTTTCAGGATGACGGGGCGCTTTTCGAAGAAATGATAAGGATACTCGTTGGCAGCGCCTTCGATGCGCTGAGGAGCCTTGCCAGGCTCTTTGTGCCAAAAGCGAGGTGGATCGTCGCTGGAATTGTAGAAGACGAGATCGTATTGATCGTCGCCGATGGCGCGTTCGATGAGGTCGTCGTAGTTGGTTGTGACATAAAGAGGGAAATTATCTTCGGCATGATCGGCGGTGGGAGTGGGAAGCTTGGCGAGAAAAGAGTGGACGCTCGTCGGAGAATAGGGAGCGACGAAGATGGGACGGAGCCATTCGTAGAGCGGGCCTTCGTCCAGTTGCATGACGCCGTATTGAGAGACGCGGGCGAGGTCGAGATCGGGTTGGAGAGCTTCGTTGCCGCACTTGACGCATTTTTGCAGCGCGGGATAGTGAAATTTGGCGGTGAGATATTCGGCAAGTTCGCGACCGCTAGGGAGGCCGACTTCCTCGCCGGGCTTCTGCCAGCGAGGGGCGCCTTTGGGACGGTCGCAAAGATTGACGCCGGCGCCCAAAAAGGGAACGACGCGTCCGCTGAGGAGTGCGTCCACAACGAAACCGCACTGCGTTTTGAGCTGCTCGAGTTGGATCTCAGTCGGCATCGACCCGGTTCACGCACTTAGGAAGGGCCTGAGTTGCAGAAATTATATTCCTGAACTAAGGCCAATTCACGGCGATTTAGTGCTAGTACTTCGAAAGTGACTAACCCGTACAGAGTAGTGACGGGAAGGGAGGAATCGTTTCAGAGAAGTTGCGGAAAAACGTACGGGGAAAGACGGGCACGGCCCTTCGAAGCTCAGGATAAACATGCCGTGCCCCTACGGGAGTAACGGCACGGATGGCGCGATCAGACGGCGGTGCGGGCGGCGGTTTGCGGCGCGGCGGCTTCCTGCTTTTCGCGGAAGAAGGTGGTGACGCGGTCGATGATTTCGTTGAGGGAGGTTTGGGGCCGGAAGCCGGTGAGGGCCTGGAGTTTATCGACGCAGGGAACGCGGCGCATCATGTCCTCGAAGCCTGGTTCGTAGGCCTGATCGTAGGGTACGAATTCGATGGAGGAAGAGCTGCCTGTGCGTTGTTTTACACGTTGGGCGAGGCCTTCGATGGAGACTTCTTCGGTGTTACCAACGTTGACGACTTCGCCGATGGAGCGGTCGGTGTCCATGAGGCGGATGAGGCCTTCGACGGTGTCGCGGACATCGCAGAAGCAGCGAGACTGCTGGCCATTGCCATAGACGCGAATGGGATCGTTGTCGATGGCTTGTTTGACGAAATTGGGGAGGACCATGCCGTAGCGGCCGGTCTGACGGGGGCCGACGGTATTGAAAAGGCGGACGACGATAACGGGGAGCTTCTTTTCTTTCCAGTAGGAGAGAGCGAGAAATTCATCGAGAGCTTTGGAGGCAGCGTAACTCCAGCGGCCTTTAGTGGTAGGGCCGAGGACGAGGTCGGCGTCTTCGTGGAAAGGGACGTTGGTGTTCTTGCCGTAGACTTCGGAAGTGGAAGCAGTGAGAACGAGTTTGCGTTTTTTGCAGGCGGCTTCGAGGATGCGCTGGGTGCCGTTGACATTGGTTTCAATAGTGCGGACAGGGCTTTCGACGATGAGCTTGACGCCGACGGCAGCAGCGAGGTGGACGATGATGTCGGCATCATCGACGAGTTCGGCGAGGAGCTGGAGATTTTCGATATTGTCGAGGTGATATTCCATCTGGCCGGAAGCTTTGAGGTGGCGGATGTTATCCATGCTACCGGTAGAGAGATTGTCGAGCAGAACTACGCGGTCGCCGCGGGCGAGAAGACGCTCGGACAAGTGTGAACCGATAAAACCGGCGCCGCCGGTGATCAAATAACGCAAAGGGCCTCCTTACAAAGCCAAGTCATCATCGTCATGCCGCGAGGAGCGTTCGCGGACAGGTTGCGGAAGTTCAGGTTCATCGCGATCGTGAGCAGGATCAGCGGCTTCCTGAGGGCCGTAACCATAAGAATAGGGATAGTACCGATAAGAATAGTAGTAGTCCGGAGCGCTGGAATCCACCGCATTCAGTACGACGCCGAGGATGTGGCACTTTACGCTGACAAGCAGGTCGCGGGTGCGGGTGAAGGCCTCCTTGGGAGTTTCGCCGCTGCGAACGACCAGGAGAACGCCATCGGTCTGAACGGAAAGAATGACGGCGTCAGTGGCGGCCATGATGGGCGGCGAATCGATGACGACGAATTTGAATTTGGTGCGCAATTCGGCGATGGCCTCAGACAATTTGTTCGAGGAGAGCAAGTCAGCCGGATTGGGGGGAAGAGGGCCAGTGGGAATCGCGGCCAGATTGGGAATGTCAGGGTGCGGCACGGTAACGAGGTCGAGGCTCGAAACACCGGCCAGATAAGAGCTGAAGCCGGCGTATTTGCTGCTGCCGAGGTTGAGCAAACGGCCGACGCCCGGTTTGCGCAGGTCGGCATCGACGAGGACGGTTTTGTCACCGAGCTGGGCGAGAGTGACGGCCAGGTTGGCGGCGGCGGTGGTTTTGCCTTCACGAGGCAGCGCGCTGGTGACGAGAATGACTTGAGGCGGGCGGCCAGGCTGCGAGAGCAGGAGCGAGGTACGGAGGGCGCGAAACGCCTCAGACATTTGAGACTTGGGCAGATGCTGGGCAACGAGTTCGATGCGTTTGTCGTGCCCGTTCGTCGAAATGCCCTGCAAGAGCCGCTTGCGCGAGCTGCCATTGCCGTTGGAAGCGCCAAACTGGGGGACGACGGCGAGGGAAGGGAGCCGGGCGAGAGTCTCGATGTCGTCGGGGGTTTTGACGGTGTTGTCGAGGTACTCGCGCATGAGGGCCAGGCCGATGCCGCCGACGAGGCCAACAAGAAAGGCGAGGGCGATGTTGCGCGCTTTTGCGGGGCGTGAAGGATAGGCGGGGATCATGGCGGGATCGACGACGCGGATGTTGGAGGACTGGAGCGCGGCGGAGATGCCGACTTCCTTGAGCTTGGTCATCAAACCGTCATAGAGAGCTTTATTGGCTTCGGCTTCACGCTTGAGGATGTTGTACTCGACCATGCGCTCGGCCATCTCGTTGGCCGCCACCTTTTGCTGATCGAGGGCCTCCGTGAGCAGAGTTTCGCGCTGGCGGGCTTCGCGATAATCATTTTCGATGCGATTAAGAGTGTTGATTTGCTCTTTCTTAATGAGCTGGTCTAAATCCTTCAACTGCGCTTGAAGGCGCTGCACCTTGGGAAAATTGGGCCCGTATTGGTTCACGGCATCGATGTATTCCTCGGAAGCGGCCTGTCGTTTTTGAATGAGGCCCTGAAAGATGGGATTTTCTCGAAGCTGGGGAACGTCAGCGATGTCGCCGGCCTTGGCAAACTGATAGAGCGATTCCTTCTTCATGCGCTCTTCTTGGGCGTCGGTTAGAGATTTGTTGATGTCGGAGAGGCGCTGGGTGGTGATGTTCTGCTTGTCGTCGAGAGTCCAGATCTGATTTTTTCGCTCGTAGGCAATGCGCTTGTCTTCGGATTCCTGGACGCGGATTTTTAGTTCGTCGAGTTCGTCGTGGAGCCAGGTGGTGGCGCGGGTCGTTTCATCGTAGCGGCTCTTGATGTTCTGATCCTGAAAATTTTTGATGTGTTCGTTGACGATGCGAGCGGCGAACTGAGGGTCCGTGGACTCGAAGCTCACATCCATGAGGCGGCTATTGGGAACGCGCTTTACGCCGAGGCTGCCGAGAAAGGCGCCGAGCTCGGGCGGACGCTTTTGATTTTCGAGGCTGCCGGTGGCGAGTGCCTCGGAAGGTCCGTTGGGAGAAGCGTACTCGGGTCGGGCGCCAAGGCCACTGCTGCGAATGGTCTGCAGAGCCAGGGTCTCGCTCGTCAGGATCTTCGACTGGGTCTCGATATAGTTCTCGATATCCATCATGTAGTCGTAAGACTCCATGCCTTGAAAGGGGAGGATGCTGCCGTTTTCGCGGTCGATTTCAATGCGGGCAGTGGCCACATAAACGGATTGCATGCGGAAGGTGGCAATGGTAACGATGGTGACGACAGCCAACAAGAAGGAGAGAATCAGCCACTGATGTTTGCGAAGGATAAGGAGGTAATCGTAAAGATGCGGCTCGCGAGGAGAAAGATCCCAAGCAGGGAGGCGGGAACCGGGAGGGATCAATTCGACGGAGCCGTTAGAGCCGTTTTCGCGAGGAATGAGTTTGTTGTCGTCAGCCATATTTTTTCTAGTGATACGCGACGCGATATAGAGCGACGGCTGAGCCAAGAGCGATGCCAAACTCCAGGGAGCGTATGAGCGCCTGTTTGGTTCCACTGTTGGGAACGTATAAGATGTCGCTGGGTAGGAGCTGCAAATCCTCGGCCTGGCGATTCTGGATTTTTTTGAGGTCGAGGGCCACTTGCTGCTGCTTACCCTGAGCATCTTTGCGAATGATGACGGCGTGGTCGGTTTTTGCCGTGTTGGTATAGCCGCCGGCTAGGGCAAGAATCTTCAAAGTGCTCAATTGCTCGCGGTCGTTGGAGAGCACAAAACCACCGGGCTTGGAAACCGCGCCAAGAACATAAACGATGCCAGCGTGAGGTACGGTGACAACATCTCCGGCCTGGAGTGTGATGTTGTTCTTGATATTCCCGGCCTCCATGAGTTCGTTCAAATTAATCGTGATGGTATCTGCTGGGGATGAAGCGGGAGGAGTGGCCGCAGCATTAAGGGGTTTTTCGGAAGAAGAAGCTGGGGCCGGCAAATCGGGGGGCTCCGCGGAGGCCGTACTCGAGGAAGCCGGGGACGGATTGGCGGCGGAAGTCAGCGATTTTGTCTGGGGTTTGCCGGAGTCCGAGCTGGCAGGCTTGGGGACGGAAGGGGCGTCGGGAGAGGGCTCGGAATCGTCGAACGTCATCTCGGGCACGGGGCGCGTCACGATGACTTGGGCACCGGCATCATTGGCAAGGCCACCAGCTTCGGCAAGAACTTCGAGGAGCGTGACCTGACTATCGGCCTGGTAAACTAAAGGATGCGTAACTGCGCCAACAACCGTAATGGGTTTGCTTTTTCTCTCTTTGATGGTGACGCTCACGTCGGGATGAGAAACCAAACCGTTGGCTTCCAGGACTTCGGCAATTTTTTGCTGAGCCTGAATTTCCGTGAGACCGGAAACGCGAAGGCGCACGGGAACGAGAGGGATGCCGATGGTGCCGGTTTGACTCACACGGACATCACGGCTTAGCTCTTTTACGTCGAATACATCGATGGAGAGCACGTCGCCGTTGCCAATGATGTAGTCGTGAGGCGCTCTGCGGGAAGCAGCAGAAAGCTCGCGAATGCGATCGTTGGTTTGCTGCGGCGTTTCAAGAACGACCTGGGCGTGGGCGGGCAGCGCCAGAATGAAAAATCCAAGCAGAGTCGTCGAGACAAAATACGACAACCCTGCACCCAGTCGCGCTGGCTGCATACGAATAGATGACCCCCACAATGATTATACAGTCAGAAGGACGAAGACTGTCAGCGAATTCGATGTTTGTGGCGGGCGATTCCCGAATTGGGAATTTGCGATGAGGATTGGCGAATTTCGGTGGTAGCCAGGTTCGCCATAAGAAAAAAGAGGAGCGCGTTTGAGGGAATGTGGAGGTTGAAATCGACAAGGCTGTGGGTGAGGAGACCCAGGCAGGCGATCAGACCGGCGAGCTGCACGGTGGAGGCAAAGGCTCCCACAGGCTCCGAAAAGCGGCGAAGCGAATCGAAGAACAAGATGCCGAGAAACCATAGGCAGCACAAACCGCCGAGAATGCCAGTTTCCGCGAGAGCCTCCAGGTAATCGTTATGGGAGTGGTTGACGATTTTTCCGTCGTAGAGGGTCTCGTACGCAGGGAAAACGATCTGAATCGTGCCGAGACCAGTACCGAGCCAAGGATGGTCCAGGAAAATGCGCCAGGTGTCGGCGCGCATGGAGGCGCGTTTTCCAACGGTCACTTCCAGGGATTGCATGGAAGAAAAGCGTTCGACGAGCTGCTGGACGCCGAGCCAGGAGACCAGTAGGAAGGCAAGGAACAGGACGGCGCCACCAGTGAGCAAGTGCTTTCCGAGAGTGCGGCGGAGAATCATCCAAAGGAACAAGACACCAAGCTCCACAAAGAAACTAATGAGTCCTCCACGAGATGCGGAAAGAACCAGGGCACCGATCGGAACAACCGCAAAGAGACTAACGAGGAACCAGCGTTCCCGGCGGACCTTTCCAAGCACCAGCGGCACCAGGGAGAGCGGAATGACGAGCTCGGCAAAACCAGCAAAATGGTTGCGATTCACGTAAGGCCCGAAGGGAATGCCCCCGAAGCGCATCTCGCGAAACCAGTAAAGCTTCCCATTAAAAGTGAGGTGCTGAAGGATGCCGAAGAGGGAGATGAAGAAACCAAGTCCCATCACGAACCAGACAAAGCTACGCCAATCTTCGAGAGAGCGGAAGGCTTGCGCGGACAAAAAGAGGAGGAGGATATAGGCAAGAAGAAGCTGGAGCTCCATGCGAGTGCTGTAGGACGAGGCGGTATGGTGAAAAAGCAGTTGGCCGAAGGCAATGAGCAGCAGAGCGGCTAGAGGCAATAGCAAAGGCGAAACAACAAGCTGGTGCTCTTTCGTGAGATAAGCGCCGATGGCCCAGGCGAGAAAGAGCAACGCCGCCCCGATTTCAAGCACAGCGCGAGCCCAATCCTCGACGGCACCATGGGAAACGACCGCGAAGACCACAAGAGCACAAAGGCCGATTCGAATGAATTTCATTGCCCGGAGTTCTCCGCGGGCAGAGGCACCAGAGCAACATCATCAATCCAGGCCGAGCCATGAATTTTGCTGTCGAACTTGGCGCTAGGCTGCCGGCTTACACAGAGCCGGAGTTGGTGGACGTCGTTTCCCGAGGTCCAGGGAAAGTCGATTCGCGTCCATGGCTGGGTACCGCGAAGATCATCGGTCCAGGCGACGGAATTCGTCGAATCGCTGAGGGACTGAAGACCGAAACGCAGACCTTGGTCGGTGGATAGGTCTTGCGTGCGGACCCACGCAGAAAACTGATAGTGCGTGGAGGGCTGCACGGCGATGTACTGGCAGACATCGTTGAAATCAACATTTCGCAAGCCGTTGAAGGTCAGACGGAGGGACCGGCCGCCCGAATGCTTTTCCCTGGTATCGAGAGTAGCCTGCACGCCACCAAAGAACGAAGCGTAGGACCACGTAAGTCCGCCTTTGGCAATGTTGGACTCGAACCCGCCGTCCCACACCAGGGAGCCTGGAGGATCCGCTGGGCGCGTTGTTCCCGAAAAAGTGAGCGCCTGATTCCAGACGCTCTGGGCATCCGTCATTTGGCGTTTCTGAATGAGAGTCCCAAGCAAAGGATAGGACTCCGCGAGCTGCATGTGCGGGTGGAGAGCGGCCAGAGTGGACCAGACAACCAGAGCCTGCTGTGTTTGGTGTTGTTGGGCAAAAGAAGAAATCACAATCAGGTAGGCCTCCTGAGTGTGAGGCAGGACGCGCTCCAAGAGTGCGTTGAGGTCAGGTTCGAAGCGTGTGCCTAGCGCGACGGCCGCTGCGGCGTGCTTTGGGTCGGCTTCCACGGCGTGCTTGATCTGCGCAAATGCAGCATCCAACTCACCCCGCCGCAGCAGGAAATTACCGTAGCGCCAGGAAACTTCGGGGGAAAGTGAATACGCGCGCTTGGCTTGCAGAAATGCATTTCGAGCCGCGGAGAGATCACCCTCCGATTCGTAAGCGGTGGCCAGATCGAGCCACGTGTCCGCCGAATGCGGATCATAAGACAAAGCTGTCTGGTAGGAACGAATGGCGCGTTGGGCATCGGGATCTTCCAGGTTGTATTGCCAGTAGCGGCCCAGGAGATACCAATTGCGAGCGTCATCCGGCTCCAGCCTGGCTGCTCGTTCGTAACCATCCGCGGTGTTCAGATCCACTTCATGGACAGCGATAGTGTTGCGGATGCCAGAGTAGGAGAGGCCGGCGACGAACAGAAACGCGAGGATTACGAGAAAGGCGCGCGCAGCAGAGGTGGAGAGGCGAAGAATCATTCCGCGATACTGTGCATAGACATACTCTTAGATGCAAGACGAAAGTCTTAAGAAACAGGTGAGACGAGTCGGTGTTGGCTCGAGAAGAGGCTACTTGCCCATGGTGGCCGAAAGAGTCTCATCGGCGCGGCCGCGACGGCGCACGTCGATGCCCAGGCGTTTGATTTTTTGGTTGAGCGTCGAAAGCGGGATCATAAAACGCTCGGCGGCTTCCGTCTGATTCCAGCCGGTGCGTTCGAGCATGTCGATGATAATGCGCCGTTCGATCTCATCCATGATCTGAAAGAGAGAAGGCTGAGAGTTATCCGCGCCGGAGCGAGAGCCGGGTTCGCCCGGTAAAGGCGGAAGAAATTCCGAGAGCTGCAAGCGGACACCGCGGACGATTTCCTTGCTGCGAATGCTTTCGGGAAGCAGGTCGACGTCCACGCGTTCCTGAGTGGAGAGCACGACGGCGCGCTCGACGACATTTTCGAGTTCGCGAACGTTGCCGGGCCAGTCGTAGTCCATCAAGAGCTTCATGGCGCCGGCCGTAAAGAGGCGCATCGGTTTGCCGTTTTCGAGGCAATAGCGCTCGAGAAAATGAGCCAGCAGAGCGGGCACATCCTCGCGGCGATCGCGCAGCGGTGGAAGCTGAAGGTGGATTACGTTCAAGCGGTGATACAAATCCTCGCGGAAGCGGCCTTCGCGGACGAGAGTGAGGAGCTCGACGTTGGAAGCGGCGACGATGCGCACGTCGACTTTGAGCTGCTCCGTGCCGCCGAGGCGCATGAACTCGCGCTCCTGAATGACGCGGAGGAGCTTGGCCTGCGTTTCGGGGCTGATGGTGGCGATTTCGTCGAAGAAAATGGTGCCTTGATCGGCGACTTCGAAGAGGCCTTTTTTGGAGGCGACGGCGCTAGTGAAAGCGCCTTTCACATGGCCGAAAAGTTGAGATTCGAGCAGGTCCACGGGAATGGAGCCGGTGTTGACCGGGACGAAGGCTTTGTCGGCGCGGGTGGAGGCGGAGTGAATGGCTTTGGCGATGAGTTCCTTGCCGGTGCCGCTTTCGCCGCTGATCAGGACGGTGGAGCGAGAGGGCGCGACTTGCGTGATCAGGTCGAAAAGCGTGAGCATCTTTTCGCTTTTGCCGATGATGTTGGGGAAATTGAATCGCTGCTTCAGCGCGCGCTTGAGCTGGACGTTTTCTTCGCGAAGGTGGCGGGATTCGACGGCCTGCGCGACTTGCGCAAGGAGTTCGTCGTTGGACCAGGGCTTGGTGATGTAATCCAGCGCGCCGCCTTTGAAAGCGGCGCGGGCCATTTCGATGGAGCCGTAGGCGGTGATGAGAACGACGGAAAGTTGCGGATCGCGCTTGCGGATTTCGCGGAGAAGTTCGAGGCCATTGCGGTCGGGAAGACTTACGTCGAGGAGCAGCAAATCGAACGGGTGCTCTTCGAGCTTGGCGAGGCCGGACTCGCCTGTTTCCGCGCTGGAGACGCCATAGCCCTCGGTCTTGAGCAGGAGCTCGAGGCCTTCGCGGATTTCCGATTCGTCGTCGACAACGAGGATCGAGCCCTTAGACATGAACCGACTTTCTGACCGCGGGGAACTCTACGTGAAACGAAGTGCCTTTGCCGGGAGTGGAGCGCACGTCGATCTTGCCGGAGTGTTCCTTGATGATGCCGTAGCTGACGGAGAGGCCAAGGCCGGTGCCGCGGCCGCTGGCTTTGGTGGTGAAAAAGGGATCGAAGATGCGGTGAATGTGTTCGCGCGGAATGCCGGCGCCGGTATCGACGACTTCGATTTCAACGCTGCCGTTGTGCGCGCCCGTGCGTACCTCGAGCAAGCCGCCGCCGGGCATCGCGTCACGGGCGTTCAGGAAAAGATTGAGAAAGACTTGCTGCAGTTTGTTCGCCGAGCCGCGAACCGCGGGGAGAGTTTCGCCAAGGTGCTTGACGACCTGGATTTGCGAAGTTTTCAGGGGATGCGAGACAAGAGAAAGGGTTTCTTCCACGACGCGATTCACATCGATGTCGATGGCCTCGCCGGCGCCAGTACGCGAGAAATTCAGAAGATTGTTGACGATTTCGCTGGCGCGGAAGGTTTGCTTGACGATTTTCTCGATGATGGATTGGCGCGGATCGCCGTCGGGCATCTGTTTGGCGAGCATCTGGATGTAGTTAGAAATCACCGCGAGCGGCGTGTTGACTTCATGCGCCACACCCGCGGCGAGGAGGCCGAGCGATGTGAGCTTCTCGGTTTGCGACATTTGCTCTTCCATGCGCTCGCGCTGGGTGACGTCGTCGAAGAGCAGGAGCCGGCCGATGCGCTCTGCGGACTTGCTGACCAGCGGTGTGATAGAGACGTTCAAAGTCAGCGCTTTCCCTTGATGATGGAGCCTCTGCTTATAGATGCCGGTGATCTGCTCGGCGTCACCGCGCGCGGCAATTTCTTCCGCGAGTTCTTGCGGAAGCAGAGAGCGGAGTTGGCGGCCAACAGCGTCCTGGCGGGCCACGCCGAAAAGCTGCTCCATGCGCGTGTTCCAGGATTCGACGATGCCTTCCAGGTCCACGGCGAGGACACCGACGTTCAGGGATTCAACGATGTTTTCGCTGAAATCTTTCAAGCGTGCGATTTCGAGGGCTTTCTGCTCGAGCGAGGTGTAGAGCTGGGCGTTATCGAGAGCTACGGCAACGTAGCCCGCAATGGTTTCCACGAGCTCGACGTCGTCGCTGGAGAGGTAATCGCCGTCGACCGTTTTCCCGAGGCCCAAAACGGCGACGGTATGTTCGCGGATGCGGCAGGGAACGTAGTAATTGAGGTCGAGCTGCTCAAGAGTTCGATGCACGGATTCGCTGACATCGCGCGCGGCGCGGGGCGACTCAAAAAAGAGCGCCCCCCGCGCGAACTCGGGCCGGGCCGGTCCGAGGAAACTAAGATCGAGAGGTTCAGCGAGTCGCACGCCCATGGAGCGAGCCAGACGGAGGTGGCCGGGATTGGCAACGTCCTCCACAAAAATGGCAAGGCGATCGACGAGAAGTGTTTGCGAAACGCGATCCATCACCGAGCCGAGCATGGGCTCAAGACGTACCTCGTTGGTAAGGGTGCGACCGAATTCGATCAGGGTGCGACGATAGTCCAGGCGGTCGCGATAGAAGAAACGATCGAGCCGGGCCTGAATCCATTCGCGGAAAGGCTGGAAGAGCAGAGCGGCGATGACGATGGCGATGATGCCGCCGACGGGTCCGTTGGCCTGGGCATGAAAGATCTGCGGAATCAGGGCCACGAAGAAGAAGTAAATCGTGGCGATCGCGGCTGTGGCGGCAGTGTAAGCGAGGCCGCGCTTGAAGATGATGTCCACATCCATCAAGCGGTAACGAATGATGGCATAGCCGAAGCACAAGGGGATGAAGACAAGGCTGACGGTGGAGAATTTCATCCACGGCTTGGAAGCGGCGTCGAAGACGTATGGGACGATGTAGAAGAGCGCGAATGGGAAAGTGCCGATGAAAGTGCCGGCCGTCAGCCATTTCAATTGTTGCCGCAATACACCGGCGGGCGCACCGCGATAGTTGCGATAAAAGACGACTCCAGCAGCCATCAGGCAAGCGCCGAGATAGCTATAAGCGATTTTATCGAGAAGGACGCGGGAGCCCAGCCAGGGCACGAATCCAAGGGTTCCAAAAGCCGTATTTACATGAACGAGAAGAATAGCGAGCGGCGGGAGATACACGAAGCCAAGCTTGGAGAGCGAGCGGCTGGTTCCCTCGGTGCGCTCCGGGAAAACCAGGGCGAAATGCAGTAATAGGGCCGGCATGAGGACCTGAGCCAGAATTTTGATCCAGTAGACTTCGTAATCGAAAGCGTCCAGCTTCCCGCTGTAGTGGAAGGAGAAGAAGATAAAAGAGACTAGGCAAAAAATGTAGAAATGGACGGCGCGAGGAGCGTTCCAGCGGCGCGCAAAAATGAAAAGACCGATGAACAGATAGATGAGCCCGACGACGCGAGAGTAATTCTCAATGGAAGTCGGTTTCTCTGCCGGGGCAGTGACGAGCGGAGTTTCAAACTCCTGGCTATTTCGCGCCAGCTTGTAACGAACCTGCGTCCACAACCCCGCACGCCACAAGAGCTTGGTGACCTGGACTTGGCGGGTGACAGGGGTGCTATTGATGGCCACCAAATGATCCCCAGGACGCACACCTGCGCGGGCGGCGGGGGAATTAGGGGCGACCTGCTGGGCTTGGATGCCATGGGTGGTGTCCAGCCATACGACACCGTCGTCGGGAGTCTCGAATTCACTTCTTTGGACAAAGTTCAGCCATGCAAAAATCATGGCCGCCAGCGTGGCAAGCGCCAGCACAACGGCCCCGAGGCTGACTCGAAGGTTCTGCTTCATAACTGGCCCAGGTTGGGTGACACCCCAGCGAAAGATACGTGGTGCAAACGGATGTCCATTCTTTGGAAGGACGTCATTCGTGTAAGTATATTATATTTCAATAACTTACAAAATTCATGGATAGAGAAGTTCTGAATAATCCGCTTTCTGGAAGGAGGCATACAGGTTTCTAAAGCCCAATTTGCTCTTAGAACTGGAGGCTTAGACCACCCCTGAAGGTGCGAAAAGCGGGCATCAGGGTCACACGGCCGTCCTGGGTGTTGAGGGTGACGTAACCTTGGGCAAGGAGGTTGTCGCATTCCGCATTGGCCTCCCACCGGCCGGGGCCAAATTTGGGCAGGCGCTGGTGCACGCCGACATGAAGAAAGGGTTCCATATCGAAAAGCGCTTCGCCAAAGCTGTCCACGCGAGTCAGGGTAGCGCCGCTGATCCATTGGTAGCCTGCCGTTACCCGAGTACCGAGCCTCGGCACCCTAGCGGAGACTTTGGCTCCGGCAGAGTGGCGGCCGGCAGTTCGGAAGAGTTCACGGAGGGGGCCTGCGGCAGCGCTTGAGGGCGTCAAGGCACCAGCAAAAGCGTATAAGGCGGTGAGTTCGACATCGTTGCTGAGTTTTTCCCGGTAGGCGGCGCGAGTGCCCCAACTGCTGGAAGAGCCGCCGTCATAAGAGAAACCGTTGGAATAGACATCTTGAAAAAAATCAGCGACGGGAAGATTGTTACCCCGGCCGAAGACGGCCAAGTGGCTATTGTCTTCGTGGAAGGCTGCAACTTGAAACTTGCCGCGGGAACCTAGCTTGCGCTCCGCGGAGAGTTCCTCATGGAAACCGCTCTCGAGAACGGGGCGTCCGGCGCGCCACATGAGCACGGGGAATGCATCCAACTCGTTTAAAGCAGCCGCCAAGGTATTTGCGGTTTCCCCGTCAAGCGCTTCCAGGGGCTCGGGTCCGGTAGGCATAGAAGCAAAAATGAGGGAGGCGTGCCAGTCGTCGGAGATACGCGCGTCAAGTTGCATGCGCGGGCGCAACGATGTGGCTGGACGGCCAAGGCCGACCAGGACATATTCGCCACCGTATTCCAGAATGGCGCGGGTTCCAATGGCGAAAGAACCGCCCTGATCAATGCGGACGCCGCGGAAGGTCGGCCCCATATCTCCAAGTTTCGATTCGCGCAAAACCAGCGCGGTGTGCGGACCGGCACCGAGAGAGCCGGTGGGCAGCCAGACAGTCGCAATTCCGCCTGCGGGAGAATCGCCGTCGTAACTCATCAGGCCAGCGAGGATAAGCCTGCTGATCGAACCAATTTGCTGGTCGTAGGCGAAAGCGGTTGCGGGACTGGCGGGAAGGCTGGAGACAGAGCCTGGCCTGCGTGCACCATCCATAAATTCCAGGCGGCCTCGCGACGGTTCGGAGGGAACATTTTCCGAGTCCATCGAGACTGAGCCCAACGGGTCTTGATCCACCCATTGAAGCACAGGGCGGGTAGCTGCTGCAGACCGGAGAACCCACTTCCAATCGTCAGATTCAGCGGCTGCGGAAGAAGGAGCGCGCCGCAATTGCTCCAAGGAGGCGAACATCGATTCAAGTTGTATACGAACAAGGGTTGTGAGATTGGCGCTCACACGGACATGTTTTTCGAGAGTGGGGAGAAAGCCTGCGAGGGTAACGCGAATGGTGTAGAAGCCCGGAGCCAGGCGCTCCCCTCGGAATATACCCTGCGTGTTGGTGAGAAATCCGATGCCCGACACAGAAGCAGCTGCGGCCGATTCCGGGATCACTTCCACACTTGCACCCAGCTGAGGAGTGCCGGCGGAGTCTCGGACTACGCCTGAGAGGATCCCCTGGACAGACTTCAACTGTGCCGCTGCCGGATTCGCTCCCAGTAAAGAGAACGCTGCGGCCAGGACGAGAGCCCCCATGACTCGGACCTGCCCCTTATTCACTACTGACTACCTCCCCGGACCCGTGTTGGCGGCCGCTTTGGTTGGTTCCAGCGGTCCCCTAACCGTAAAGTCCGCAGTCTTTGAAATCGACTGATTGGAAATGCCATCCGTGGCATTAATTTCGATGGTGTACTTGCCGGGAGCGAGCGATGCGAGCGGCAACCACCTTTCGATCGTAACCTGATCGCCGGTCTGCTTCATTTCTTCGGAAGTTTCCTTGAATTGCAGGATCTGCTCGGAACCCTTCTTCACGGTGAATTGGAAGGTGGCGCTGGACTTGTGGGTCTTGTCGTCAGGCTTGAGGTTGTAGACCTGGAGATAAATGCCCATGCGATCGCTGGTCGTGAAGTCGCTATCAAGGCGCGGGCGAACTTTGGTTGACCCCAAAACGAATTGACCGGTGCCAATCTGCTTGGCGGGTACGTGCTCGAGCTGATCCGCGAGGATCAGCGTGCTGGCATCGAGCTTCTCATCCGCATACCGGGGCACGGCAAGTCTGGTGTTAATGACGCCTACGTTGCCGCTCTGCACGTCCTTGATGACGATATCCAGCCGGTAAAGACCGGGCCGGAGGGGCACAGCCTTCTGATAAATCGATTGCAGCTTAAGCGACTGCTGGAAGAGAGAATCAGGGAAATCCTTTGAAACCGGGTCTTCGAAGGTTTGGACAACGCGGCCAGTCAGTGTACTGACGCGCCCAAACACGTTCATGGTGGCGGAATGAATGCCGTCCTTGGCCTGGAAGTTCAGCTGGCCATTGGACACCTGGATGGTGATGGGAACCAACACAGTGTCGTTGGTTACCTTCATGAAATCGGTGCGCCAGGTGAATTTCAGCTGATCGCGGACGATGCGCGCAGTCACAATCGCTTCGAGATCCTTGAATTTGACCTCGGGTGGCTTTTGCACCTTGGCATAGAGTTCGAGGCGATTGAATTCATCCATGGTGGCTGGAGTTCCTCCCATGGCGGTGGGAAGGTTGGTGCCGTCGGAGCGCGTAAAGCGATCCGTTTTGGAGGCCATGCCCATAGATTCGAGCAAGCTCAAGCCAGCGCCGGGCACATGCAACAAAGCATCCTTTTCGGAAGGATCCATCGTCAGGTGATATTCACCCGAGCCGCTCGGATCGACGAATTCCAGGATAATGTTCTCGCCGATGCCCTCCAGATAGCGCCAGCGCCATGTTTCCCAAGGGTAGGTGGTGGTTGAGCCGCCGCCTTCTTCCATAGGCCGGTCATAAGTGCCGCCGGAGGGGTGAGAATCAACTTCGTCCGCGGGACCCCACATGATGTACATGCGACCGCGATCCGTCTTCCAGCCAGGAATACCGGAGGCAAAATGCTCGTTGGCGTAGGCAATCCGGCGATAGTGTTCTTCTTTAAAATCGTTTTCCGGAAGGTCGGGATTGCTGCTGCGGCGAAGCCAGAACTGCTCGATAAACTGTTCGCGTTCCTCGTTTGTGTCTAGTTGGAGGAAGGCATTCCGCTCTTCGGGCGAAATGATGTAGATGACATCTTCGTTCAGCCATTGCCTGTATTGGCTGTCGAGTTCCTTGAGAGTCTTGCGGGCTTTCTGTTTCTGTTCCTTGCGCTGCTCTTTCGTGAGCGTTTGGGGAGGCGGAGGATTAGAAGGATCCTGAGCCTGTTGACCCTGCTGGCCGGAAACGGGAGGAATAAGGATGGCAAACGAGAATGCAGTAGCAATCAGGGCACGAATAACCCGTGGCATTAGCACACCTCAACTTCTAGGACGATTGAATTCTACCCCCGGACAAGATGCCCGTCAATCGATGAATCTCCTGCATTTTGTGGGACTTGTCCCCCGTTTGGCGTTAGACTCGCGAAAGAAACGAAGGGTTGCCTGACAATTTTTGACCTGAACCTTCGGACAGGTTTTTTCGGGAAGAGCCTTGTGAGGAAGGGACAGTCGCGAAAATCCAATAAGGCAGGGCTAGAGCTGATTTTGTGCGGTGCTCACTGCACGCGATGATTATGGACGTCAGAACCGACCAGGGTATCGAAGATCGCTAGTACGTGCCTGCGATATTCCACCATGCGGACGAAGATGTCGCGAAGTTCCGGCTCGCGTTCCGCTTCTTTATGCCATTTTGCAAGCACAAGAGCGGGCACTTCAATATCTCTGCGAAGCTTTTCCGCAGAGTGGCCGCGCAAGAAGAGGCCATAGAAGAAGGCCGCTTCGCGCTGCGGGAAGTCGAAGTCGTGAACGACTTCCGAAGGGACGATTTGTGGCAAGGTCGCCATAGAGAAAATGCAGTTTACCCAAAAGAATTTCCCCGTCAAGTAGTACGCGGGGTTTCCTGCCGCCTGTTATGCAACGCCCTGTACAGGGGGACAAAGTGCCCCGTTCGAGAAACTGGTGATACACAGGGGTTGCCAGGCGCATCTAACCGCCGTAGGATGCTTAAAGGCATGGCAGGGTTACACAACTCGATTCCGGGTGGGGCTTTTGGGCGGCTTGCTCGATTTGGCCTCCTAAAGGGGCTGAGCTCGCTCGAAATCGATAGGGAAGAGTTCCGGAGGCAACTCAAGAAGAAGCATGGACTTGAGGTCGCTGACTTCCGGCACATGCACCTGGTACCCGTGGCGCGATTGGATGCGATTGCCAAAAGGTTGATCAAAGACACGGAGAAGCTTGCCGTTCTTGAGGGCGCTGGTTTTGGCCTGGGTGGAATGATCACGATCATTCCGGATGCAGGTTTACTCACCATTTTGACTCTGC
This sequence comes from uncultured Acidobacteriota bacterium, assembly GCA_963718785.1. GTDB lineage: Bacteria > Acidobacteriota > Terriglobia > Acidiferrales > UBA7541 > Acidiferrum. The sequence continues at coordinate 86,452 of CAVQZW010000004.1, forward strand.
GGCTGATTCAGAGACTTTGCCTCCTCTACGGGTTCGACCAAAACGGCCAGAGTGAACGGCTTGAGTTGTGGATGGCTGCTGCCGCAGCTACGGGAGTTGATTACGGCAAGGACCTTGCCGAAAAGCAGATTTTCGAGAGACTCGCCCCGCGTATCGCAGAACGGCTGGCCGTCAAATTGGGACAAGAAACGGCGGAAAAATGGGTCGGGCGGTTGATTCCGCTGGCCAGTTCGGTGATTGGCGGTGCGCTGAACTATGCGTTCGTGCGCGCCTGGGGCGGGAAAGTGCAACGCAACCTGCGTCAGAGACACGTTATTGGCCGGCCGGTCGCGAGCGCTCCATCGACATCGGCATCAACCTACACCACACCGCGCCCACTGCTCGTGTAGGTTTCGCGGCTTTTTTTGGGTTCTCTGTCACCCCTCCCCCATGCTGGACCTTTCCAACGCTTCGGTCCTCAGACTTGCTCACGACACGCATGCTAATTCGGCTGGCCGGGAGTCACTAGTTCCCTTGTTTCGTTGGATTCTGACGATTCTGAGCCTTGCCGGCGTACTGCTTGTTCCGCCTTTGGCGTGTTCCCAAGATCAGGAAGAGATTAAGGGCGCGCCCGCCGAGCCAACCGACGCTCAGGAAATCCGAGAGCAAATCGCTTCCGTGCAGAAGATTTTGCCCACGTTGCCGGACCGCGGCGCGGCGCTTTATTTTCTGGCTGCAGCCAAACAGCATTTGGGAGAAACGCGCGAGGCGCTGGCGCTATTGAAAGAGTGCATCGCGTTGCAGGAAGGCTTCGATCCTTCTGGCGAACCGGCGTTTTTGGGGTTGAAGGGATCGAAGGAATTCACCACGCTCGCTGACAATGTGCATCGCGATTTTCCGGTGGTAGCGCAAGCACGCGAAGCGTTGCGCACTACGGAGAAGGATCTAATTCCGGAGGGTCTGGCGTACGATGAGCCGCGAAATGTTTTTTACCTGAGCAGCCTCAATCGCCGGAAGATTGTGGAATTTGGCCGCGACGGGATAGTCTCCGATTTTGTACCTCCTGACCGGTTCGGACTTTTGCCGGTCCTGGGGATCAGGCTTGACCCAACCGACGGCACAGTGTGGGCGGACTCTTTTACGGACAGTGGCCACACCGAGCTGCTGCATTTTGATGCCGGCGGAAGATTGTTGGGGCGTTATAAGCCGGAGGGATCGGCGAAACATGGCTTTAACGATCTGGTCATCCGCAAAAATGGCGACGTCATCACGACGGACAGCCTGGCAAACAGCGTGTACCGTTTCGATCCTACCGCGCGGACGTTCAAGATTTTGGCGGTACATCGTCCGTTGTTCTATCCCAACGGTATTGCACTGAGTTCAGATGACCAGAGGCTTTACGTGGCGGATAGCCTGGGCGTTGTGATCGTTGAGCTGGCCAGCGGGACAAGCCGGGATGTCGATCCAGGGCCCCGCAGCACGCTAGCTGGAATCGATGGCCTCTACTGGCACAACGGCAACCTGATCGGCATTCAAAACGGCATCGGGTCGCCTCGAATTGCGGCGTTCCGCCTCTCAAGCGATGGCCTGCGCGTGACGCGCACCAACGTGCTCGAAAATCGGAGCAATTTGTGCGTTTTGCCGACGACGGGCGCCATTCGCGGCTCCGACTTTTTCTTTATTGCGAACAGCCAGATCGATAACATGAACAACGACAAAGTGATGGATGTGACGCGGCTGGAAGTGATTCGCATCGGAGTCTTGCGGCTGCCTTGAAATACCCGTGCAGACGAAGTAGGCAGAAGTCGGAGTGGAATTTAGCGGGCGAGCGCCGTAGAGTAATGGAGTGCATTCGCAAAGGGTGAACTGGCGCGGAATGCTCGGCAGATTAGTCAGGGGGGCGGACATGCGGGGAACACCAAAAGTCATTTTCGGAATGATACTCGTGGTTGGGGCGATTGGGCTGGCGCTGGCGCCGCGGAATGCATCGTCGCGATCCACGGAGAGTTTGACGCAAGATGTGAACGCAGAGCCTGTTCCCGCGTTCCACAACACAGTTCCGGCTGGACCATTGCCGGCAACGATGAGCGCGACTCTCTTCACTGACCCCGTTGCTCAGAACGCTTACAGCGTGGCGGCGCGCATCAAGAAAATTCTCTATCAGGAGCCGTGCTATTGCCATTGTGACCGCAGCCAGGGCCACGGCAGCTTGCTGGATTGTTTTGTGAGCAAGCACGCGGCGGCCTGCGGGATTTGCGAGCGTGAAGACTTCTACGCCTATGAGCAATCGCGCAAAGGCAAAACCGGCGCACAGATTCGCGACGGCATCGAGCGCGGCGACTGGCAAGGCGTCGATGTGACGAAATACCAATCCGCGTTGCCTGAACCCGCGAAGTGAACTCCGCTCTGAATCGTCTTCAAGCTCGCGGAATCTGGTAATCTCATTCGCCTAAAGTGCTGCCAAAACACAAAATAGTTTTCATGCTGCTCAAGTGGGTGCTTCTTTCGTGCGCATTGGCACTCCTCGCGCCGGGAGTTTCCGCGAAGTGGAAGTATTTCCGCGCAGGAAATCCGGCTGACCGTGTTGTCACGCCTCGGCCGGGTTTTGCGTTGATGGGAGGCGGCGAACAAGACCCTGCGTTGAAATATTTGTGCGAACACGCGAATGGCGGCGACTTCTTGATTCTTCGGGCCAACACCGAAGAGGACTACGCTCAAAAAGTAAATGAGGAAATACGCGCATTCTGCCCGCTAAACTCCGCTGCGACCATTGTCTTCTCCGAGCGAGAGGATTCCGACGATTCGAAACTGGTGGAACACATTGCGCAGGCAGAAGCCATTTTCATTGCAGGCGGCGACCAATCGAACTATGTCCGATTTTGGCAGGACACACCTGTCGAAGAAGCGATAAATCGCCACATTGCGTCCGGGAAACCCATCGGAGGTTCGAGCGCAGGGCTTGCGGTCCTCGGGGAATTTTCCTTTTCTTCGATGATCGACACAATCCATTCCCCGGACGCGCTTGCCGACCCCTACGGGAACATGGTGACAATTTCGAGGGACTTCCTGCGTATTCCGCTGCTCGCCGGGATTATCACCGACACGCACTTTGCCAAGCGAGACCGCATGGGCCGCCTCGTCGTCTTTCTGGCGCGTATCTTGCAGGATGGATGGTCAAAGCAGGTGCGGGCCATTGCGGTTGAGGAGGGGGCCGCGCTTCTGCTGGAAGCGGATGGTCAAGCTAGGGTCATAGGTGCCGGACCGGCATATTTTCTAGAAGCCAAAGATCCGCCTGAGAATTGTCGAAGAAAAACTCCGCTCAGTATCGGGGCAATCACAGTTCACCGCGCCCCACCCGGCACGTCCTTTAGCGTAAAGGATTGGAAAGGAACCGGCGGCGATGACTACAAGCTCGCTGCCGTAAACGGAGAGCTGAAGGCGTTCGGCTCTGATCACGGGATTTACTAGGAAGCCGTTCGCGATTTCTCTAAAAGTGAAACACGACGCCGGCCGAGAGTTCGAAGTTATTCTGAGACTGGCTGAAAAAAGTGGTACGCACCCAGTCGCCTTCCAACCGTCCTGAAAGACGAGGGTTGAACCGATAGTCCGCACCGCCTCCCGCTTTCACGGCGAACGCATGCCTGGTGTTGTCGGCAGTCTGCGGCTGCTCGTGGGCAAAACCGACGATGGCGTGCATCCAGGGCTCCCACTTGCGTTCTCTCCAAGCGATTTTGGGTCCGCCGCCAATAATCAAGAGCTTCACATGCTCCCTGTCCAGGATTTGCGGTGCGAAGTCCGCTGTGACATCGCCCTCAACACCAAACCAGTCATTCATGAAATACGTTACTGAGGTATTGAAGCCAATGGCGCTGGCATTAAAGATAGAGGACCTGAACCTGATCCAATCGGCGCTAATCCCAAGCTGCCAACGGAAATCGTCGCGACCGCCATAGATAAACTTTGGAGTAGGCGCGGGTGAGGGCGCGGGATCGGGAGCGGCATTTCCGGGTGCGGCTTCGGAGGCCGGTGATGGTGCGAAGCTCGTGGCAGGAGGCAACGAGGTTGCAGAGGGCAAAGTTAAAGACGCAGTAGGAGCGGGTGTGGCGGAAAACGGGGCTGCAACGTTTCGGTCCAGCGTCTGGCCGTCCTGGACGCTATCCTGTGCGTTTGCCACCCACGTCGTCCCAAGCATTAAACACAAAACAACGAGTTGCCTCTTCATGATTCTCCCCTCAGAGGGATGACCCCACGCCTGGAATCGGCCACTCTGCTACGGTAAACAAGAGCAAGGGCCTTTGTCTACGTTCTTTCGCAGGCTTGTTACAAAGAAAATAGGAATAACACTGGGGCAGGAAGGGTTGCCCCGCATGGCGGGTCTGAGCACGTGGCTCTTTTCAGCGGCCGTGCCTCAGATAGTCGTCGGTCTTGTTCAACCAGTCTTCTCGCGGCGGATTGAAGACGTCCAGGTCAATGGTGTCTTCCACGGCCCAGGCCTCGTGGGGCATGTGCGGTGGAATGCAGAGCACTTCGCCCGCGCGCACCACGATTTCCTTGCCATCAATGGCGAACTTCAATGCGCCTTCGAGAATGTAGGTCACTTGCTCGTTGTGATGGTGATGCAAGGGCACGTGGGCGCCTTTCTTCATGATCACGCGCGCCAGCATGATTTTGTCGCCGACGACCATTTCGCGGTCTATTTGTGGGTTCAAGTGTTCGCGCTCGACGTTTTTCCAGGCGATGTATTTCATTTCCGAAGTGGTGCTCATGGTTTGGCTCCGTACAACTTTGCGGCGTTATCGTGCAGATACATGCGTGCGAGTACAAGCGCCTTTTCTTCGTTAAACGCGCCTTCCGAGACCAATTCGGCCAGAGCCGCAGCGATGGCTGTCCTCGCCGAGCGAGAGGCCAACCAGAAAGTCTCCTCCGCTCCTACTGCGTCGTTGAAGGGAAACGCGTCGGAGCCGAACATGATCTTCTCCGGGAAAAGCGAAATCCATTGTTTGAGAATGTTTTTCAGCTCCGAGGGATAAACGTAATAGCCCATGAGCGAGGAGTCCGTATAGACGTTCTTCGCCGCAGTCATCCAGATCATGTCCAGCGTGTAAGGGTAGCCGCCGTGGATCAGCACGAACTTCACTTTGCTGTATCGCGGATCGCGGACCACGTTTTCCAGATTAAGAGGATTGCCGTTGCGCAAACTAAAATAATCGCCGATGCCCACGGCGCTGTGAAAATGTACGGGCAGGTTCAGCTTTCCTGCTTGATCAATCAGGACACGAAAAATGTAATCCTGGAGGGTACGGTAGTCTTCCTCGGTCGGAACACCTCCGGAATGGTATTTCGCATAGATTGCCTCTGCTTTTTCCTGAGGAGGATCTCTGAAAAAAAGCGAACGGAAATAGGCGGCTTCAAACTTGATTGCCACGCCACCCTTCTTTTGATTATCCGCCAGCGTCTGCCGCACAAAGGATTCGTACCCTGCCAGGTCAGCGGGGAGCGCGTTCAGATTTTCTTGTTTCATGTATCGCTGCAATACCTTTTCCTGCAGCGGGATATACACAGCCATATCGCCGTTCTTGCCGGTCTGCTCGTGGTTGTCGAAGGGGAACAGGAACGAATCCACGAAGAAAACCCAGTGAAAGCGCTTCGGATCGAGATACTGGGCTAGCGCCACGCGATTGGCGAGGCACGTCTCAATATTTAATTTATCCAGGATGCTATCCCAATAAGCGGTGCCGCCCGCGGCTTCCGCTGCCTTCTTTTTGTCGATCAGCCACTTGGCATGTTCGGGCTTGAAATCGTCGTACGGGTAGCCGAAGAGCGATTTGGCGGCGGCGACAAACTCAGGATTGGTTTCGCTCAAACGAAGAACGCTGCTCTCGTCCGGTGGTGCGGCCATGGCGTCCATGTCGGAATCGTCGGGGAAGGTCGCATGCGAGTGATTGTCGTAGATAGGGATTTGATCGATTTGCTTCAAAAGACGTTCATATATTTTGGGGACGTCCGCGCCGGCAAGTGGCTTCGCCTGGGCAAACGTATTGGTGGCACACAAAGCGCCGGCCAGTACGCCAAGCAGCAATCCTCGTCCCACCCAAAGAAGGCCCGTCATTGTCCTGCTTTCTCCAAAGAATCGGCAGGCAGGATTGCCTGTACTACCGTGCGACTGCAGCGCGCCAGCGAGACGATACCCGCTGCATTCGCTCCAGAGCTTCCTCCAGTAGATGCTTCGCGCTGACCAGCGAGAACCGCAAATAATTCTTCCCACTCGCGCCGAAGGCTGCCCCGGCAATTCCAGCTACACCTGCTTCCTCTAGAAGAAGTTTCGCCACTTCCTCCGCGGACAGGCCGATTTCTTCGATGTTCACCCACGCATAGAAGGCTCCGCCAGGCGGCTGGCAGCGAAAGCCGGGAATCTTATTTAAGCCGGCCACAAACAGGTCGCGGCGCTTGCGATACTCCACAACCATCGCCTCAACGGCATGAGTGGAGTCGCGGAGCGCCTCGATCGCCGCCACTTGTGTGAATTCCGCCACGCAAGTAAACGTATTCAGCACCAGCAGATCCATCGCGTCGACCACGTGCTTTGGCGCCACGGCATAGCCCAGTCGCCAGCCTGTCATTGCAAAACTCTTCGAAAATCCATCAATAATTACCGTTCGTTCCGCCATACCGGGCAACGACCAGATCGATTCGTATTCTCCGCTGAACAAAATCCTCGCGTAAATTTCGTCGGAAAGAATCCACAGGTCGTGCTTTTCAGCCAACTCAGCAATCTTGCGAAGCGCCTCCGCGCAGAAAACTGTCCCTGTCGGATTATTTGGGGAATTAAATATCAGAGCGGTTGTCCTCGATGTGATCTTCCCGGCAATCTCGTCAAGATCGGGCTGAAAGTTGTTCTTCTCTTCCAACGCGAACGCCATCGCCTTAGCGCCGAGCCCGCGGGTGAATGAGGGATAAATCGGAAAGCCGGGATCGGGATAAAGTACCTCGTCGCCCGGCTCGATCAGCGCCATCATCGCCAGCGAGAGCGCCATCTTGCAGCCTGGTGCCACCAGCACCTGTTCTGGCACTACTTGCAGCCGCCGCGTCCGCTTCAAATACTCCGCGAGCGCTTCGCGCAGCGCGGGAATACCGCGGGTGGAAACATAACGATCCCGCCCGGCCGCAACGGCGTCGCGCACGGCATCTACGACTGGCGCCGCCGGATGAAAATCCGGTTCGCCCAGTTCCAGGTGGATGATCGACCGCCCCTCGCGCTCGAGTTCCTTCGCGCGAGAATACACAGCCAGAGCTCCCTCGCCATTCAGTTGAGAAACACGCGAAGCGATTCGTCGCATAGTGGTCAGCAGAATCCTATCATTTTGTCGCAGGAAGTGCGCCCCAAGGCTGCCGGCACTCGTTGCCACGCCCGTCCACGAAAAAAGAAGGGGCACGAAACTTCGTGCCCCTGAGTTAATTCGTCTGCGCGTGCTGTCTAGAATGCGTACCGCAGCGAGAACTGGATGAGCCGCGACGTTCCCACCGTGCTGGTGATCTTGCCGAAGTTACCGCCTTCCACGTCGGTGAACGCCGGGTTGCCGAAGTTCGCGTGGTTCCAGATGTTGAAGAAATCGGTCGTGAACCGCAGCTCTTGCCGCTCCGTGATCTTGAAATTCTTGATCAAAGAGAAGTCCCAGTTCTGCTGGCCCGGCCCACGGAATGTGTTGCGTCCCAGGTTTCCGAAGCCGGTGGTGCAAAAGTTGGGATTGTTCACAGGATCGCATTGCGTCGGGTAGAGAAGCGGCGCAGGTGTGAAAGCCGCCAGTTTGACGTAGCCGTCGATTCTTGTGCCGATGCTTCCGCTGGTATAAGCACTTGATACCGTGGCCCCGGGCGCCAGACTTGCGGTCAGAACGCCGGGCGCGGAACCGCTGCCCAGGAAGCCGGTACCGGCTCCGGAATCAAGGATCGAGAAAGGCGCGCCGGATTGAATGATGGTGATGCCACTGATGGCCCATCCCGCCAGCGCCGTGTGCTTCCAACCTTCCGCCGACTTCATAAACGGCAAGTCGTAGCGGTAACTCACGGCAAGGCGGTGCGTGCGGTCGAAGTCCGAAAGCCCGCGCGAATCGTTCAGCGTGGATTCATCGTTGAAAGCGGTGTTGAACGCTGTATTGCCCGTTGAAGTTGCGTCGGTCGACTTGGCGAAGGTATAAGCAGCCTGAAAATAACCGGCTCCCCAGCGCCGAGACAGCGTGGTTTGTAGCGAGTTGTAATGTGAATAGGCGTCGTTGGCGAAGAGCTGGAATCCAGCGTAGCCATTGATGCCCTGTGCTCGTGAACGAGCCACGGCGTTGCCAAACGTGTTCGTTGTGATGGCGCAAGGACTTGGCGTGCAGAACGGACTGGTAATGTTCACAGGATTCGCCGGTGTCGCGTCCTGCGATTGCAGGGCATCGCGCGTCTCGCGCAAGTGAACGGCGTGCGTGCCCACATAGCCGACCTCTAGCACCCACTGTTTCCCGAGCGAGCGCTGCATCGTTAAGTTCCATTGCTGCGTGCTTGGCACGACGAAGTGGCGTGGCACGGCGAGTCCGAAAATTCCCAAAGTCTGAAGAGGCCCAGGGCAGCCGTTTCCTGTGGCCGTTCCATAGTTTGCTGCTTGCGTGGTGTCGCCGCCAGGGAAGCCCTGGAAGACGTTCAAGCACGGAACAAAATTCGGGTCCAGAGTGCCGGCTTTCGGTAATGCGTTTGGATTCGGGTTCGGACAGCCCGCCAGCGGTGTTGCGGAATAATACGAGCCCAGGCATCCGGGCTGGCCTCCACCGAAGGCTACAGGAAGAAACGGCGTCTCGAATGACAATTGATCCGCTGTACCGACGTCTTCCCGCACGTAATAGATGCCGTATCCCGCGCGTATGGTCGTGTTGTGATGCCCGAAGAGATCGTACGCGAGGCCTATGCGCGGGCCGATATTTGTCGCGTAATTATTCTTGAACGTCGTACCGTTGGCGCTTCCGGTCAATCCCGCCAAATTTAGCTTACCGACGCAGGACGGATAAATGAAGGGAAACTCCCCTGCATTTGCCAACGCCGGATCGAGATTTCCGATGTGGCAGAGATCATCATGAAACGCGCCGAAGATTTCCGTCCGCACTCCCAGGTTTAGCGTCAGATCATGTCTGATCTTCCAATCATCCTGCGCAAAAACCGCATAGTTATTGGACCGGTATTCGTGATTGGAAAGTCCGCCGCCGCCGAAGCTGAATTGCGGCGCGCCAAGAAGGAAATTCTGAAAGTCCGTCGTCGCCTGTCCTGGCAGCGGTCCCGAACCCGCTGCGGTATTGGTGAAGAACAGCTCTCCGTTGAACACCTGGGGAAAGTCCTTGTTCAAATTCACGCGCGTAAACTCCCCGCCGAAGCGGAAGACATGCTGGCCTTTGACCCAACTCAACGTGTCCACAAAATTGATGTTGTTCTGGTCCTGCGACTGGTTCCCAAAAGGCGCCGGCCCGATTTCAAATCCGGAGCTCTCGAAAATGAATTTATAGATCGAATCCGTCACGCTGTTCGTCGGCCGGTCGATTCCCAGGTCCGTCGCCGTAACCGGCGCGATGTTGCTCAGTACGTCGTTGATGTGCACGAAGCCGAAACGGAATTCATTCACGAGCGTCGGTGAAAAAAGATGCGTCTCGGTAATATTCAGGAATCGCGCCTTGACCGGCGTATCGAACGGGAAGTTCAGTGACGAGGAGCTGACGCTGCTGGCCAGCGTGCTGCCTAGGGATTCCTGCAAGTCGCCGCCTCCGAAGGGCAGAAAACTCTCGGAATCAGAGAAAAAGAACCGCGCAGACAGTTTATCCTGGCCGCCGCGGAATTCGTGGTCCCAATTGGTGGTGAACTGGTCGTCGGTATACTTCCCGGGCCTGCTGATGGCGAATGCGCCCGTTGTGGGATCGCTGCTTGGAATCAGCAATCCGTTGGTCGATCCGCCGAACTGGTTGCTCTGGAAATTCAGCAATTTCAGCACAACCGGATCAATCGGAGTCGTAGTGTTTCCAAAAAATGCCTGCGAAATGGATTGTTGCGTTCGCACTTGTGGCAGCGAAGGAATCGTCGTGCTGATCAGAGTGCCTGGCGAATCGCCGCTGCGCTGCCGCGTGCCCTGGTAGTTCAGGAAAAAGTACCCCAATTTTTCCTTACCCACCGGTCCGCCGAGGCTCCCCCCAAAAATGTTCTGCTTGATGTCCGGCCGCGCCACGCCATCGCGATTCAGAAAGAAATCGTTGGCGTTCAATTTGTCATTCCGGAAAAACTCGTAAGCGTCCCCGTGGTATTGCCTGGTCCCTGACTTCAAAATGGCGTTGACGTTCCCGCCGCCGTCGCGCCCCTGGCTGGCGTCATACAAAGAGGTTTGGACCTTGAACTCCTGAATGACATCGGGGTTCGGCAGTGGAACATACGTCGCTTGCGCGACGTTGTAGTCTGTCGCGCTGATTCCTTCGATCAAAAAGTTGTTGTTGTCTTCGCGCTGGCCGTTCACAAAGAGTTTCACGCTGCCGCGTCCAAGCTGCGCCGCCGCGTTCAGGTCGCTCCCCGCACCCGCGGAAAGCGTCAGAAGTTGCTGGTAATTCTGCGTGGCAAGAGGAAGCTCTCGGATAGTGGCCGTGCCCAGTGACTGGCCAGTGGTGGCGTTGCTGGTCTCAACGGTCGTCACTTGCGCCGTGATTTCCACTTTTTCCGTTACCGCCCCGGGTTTCAACGTGATCGTCACGCGCGTCGTTTCCGTTACACGGACCTCGATGTCGGTGGCCTTTGCCTCTCCAAATCCCGATTTGTTCACGACGACGATGTAATTCCCAGGCGGCAAAAGAGTAGCGACGAAAATCCCTTCGGTTCCAGTGAGAAGCTTGCGTACTACCGACTCTGTGCGCGCATCGATGACCTGCACATCAGCCGAGCCAATCGACCCTCCGCTGGTATCCACCACCACGCCGCTAATCGCGCCAGTCGCACCGCCTTGCCCATACGCACTGCCAGCGGTCAACATACCTGCCAGTAACAACACCCCTGCGAACAATCTGTAGCTACCCCACATCATTCACCCCCCAGGTGATAAAACTTCGGGACTGCCGTGCCCGGGAATTTAAGTTCCCGAACCAGCAGTTCTCTAAATCGCGCCAGTATCCCTAACGGTAAGGCGCGAGCCAGTGAATGTCCCCATTTTGAAACTAACGATTCAGCTTCGGTGTGTCAACCCGCGCGTATATAAATCTTTTCGATGAATCAAATCGTAGTCTACGTCATAGATCTTGCCGGTTCTCGCCTGGCACCCTTGCCAATCCACACTTGACGCGGACCATGCCCGGCGAGACCATTACCTCAGGGTCGCTCTGGCGCAACCCCTTTCGCCTCTAATACGTCTCACTTATGGAAGTCCCGCCAGCGTCGCCGATGGGGGTGACACATGTCTTTCCGTGCCCTGTTTCGTTCTTTTCTCTGCTTGTCTTTCTTGATGGCGCTCTCCGCTGAAATGCAACCCGCAGCCGCAGACTCCAGCCACGCCCGCGTCATTCGCCTAAGCCTCGTACAAGGCGATGTGCGCTTCGCTCGCGAAGCTCACGGCGACCCTCTCGCGGACCAAAAAACGCAATGGGAGAACGCGCAAGCCAACCTGCCCATCCGCCAGGGCTATGTGGTCGCCACCGACAACGGCCGCGCCGAAGTCGAATTTGAAAATGGCGCGATGGCTTTTCTCAATGCCAACACCGTTCTTGAGTTCTACGATCTTTCGCTCGAAGACGGCAACCGTACTACCCGCTTGGTCCTCCGCCAGGGCTCTGCTTCTTTCTATGTGAATCCCGCAAATGGAGACTATTTCAGCGTCACCGGCGGCGATTTCACCGTCGAGGCCAGCGGAAAAGGTTCCTTCCGCGTCAATAATTTTGATGATGGCAGCAATGTCGAAGTTTTATCCGGCCACGCTTCTGTCCTGCATAAAAAGGAGAACACGCTGCTCGAGCAAAGGCCAGTCGCTCTCCATGAAGGCTGGAGACGACACCGTGAATATTGGCCGTCTTCCTTCCGGCGACGAATTCGATCACTGGGTCTCCGGCCGCATCGACACCGTTTCCAGCGCCACCAACGCCTCTCTCCAGTACACCAACTCGCCCTACTACTCCCCAGGCTATGCCGATCTTTATACCTATGGCTCCTGGTCTTCCTGCGGTGGATTCGGATACGGATGGCGGCCTTTCGGCGCAGGCCTAGGCTGGTCGCCCTTCACCATGGGACAGTGGATGTGGGATCCCGGCTTTGGCTGGACCTTTGCCAGCTTCCAACCTTGGGGCTGGGCTCCTTACCACTACGGAGGCTGGCTCTTTGACGCCTCTTGCGGCGGCTGGTTCTATTCGCCGCCTATCTATTACGGTTATGGTTATGGCGGATATGGAGGCAACCCGAGGAAAACGCAGGCCTCCGGTCGTCCACCCTCCCCATCCGATCTATCGCGCTACCACCGCGATGTTCGTTCGTCAAAACGGCAAGCTCGGCGTCGTTCCCATGCACCCTCTCGACAAATCAGGCAAGACTCCTCTAAATCTGGAGCATGGCGTTTTTTCCACCGAGCCCGCCAGAAACGCGAAAGAGCCGGCCTTGTCCGCTGCAGGCGGGCAAAAATGGGAGACTCTGAAATCACCGCCGCGAGAAGCGCTGAACAGCAGTCTCGTTGCCACTGGCGCTCCCGCGCGGACTTTCCGCACGATGGCTGAAGGAAGCGGCGGCACCCGTGCCGTTTCTCTTTCTCACGATTCTTCTATCGTGTACGATCCGCGCGAGCACCGTTTCGTCAACTCGAATGCCACACCGCCATCTGCACGTGAAGGCGGAACTATCGCAGAAAAGAATGGACAAGGCGGGCTTAGGAACGATCACATCTTGGCTGGAACCAGGAATAATCCGCCGGGAACTCCTACGCGTGTTCCAGTAAACCCGACTTCTGCACGTTCGACCGCTCCGCCCTCGCGGAGCGTGCCTCCTCCCCCTGCTCCGCGTTCTTCTTATGGCGGTGGCGGCGGCTATCGCGGCGGCACCTCGACTGCCGGAGGAGGCTCGTCGCGCGGTTCGTCCGCGCCCTCCGCCCCAGCGCCGCATGCTTCGGCTCCTGCGCCTAGCGGCGGGGGCGGTCGTCCACACTGAAGCTATCCGCAATCTCAGAACTTTCTGAAAAGAAAAACGGCTCCCCGATTTCAGATTGTTACGAAACTCTGTTGACCGTCCGAAAATAAATGAGAAGATGCCTTCGTGAAAGCGAGGGCATCTTTTTTATGGGCTATGTGCAGGGCGAAGGCCGGACCCAAGCGACCCTCTTTCCGGTCACCTTGGAAGAGTTGATTCCGGACGATCACGTGTGCCGGGTCATCGATGCATTTGTCGATCGGTTGGACATGGCGGGTTTGGGATTTGAGCGCGCCGAGGCGGCTGAGACTGGGCGGCCTGGTTATGATCCGCGCGATCTGCTGAAACTCTATCTGTACGGCTATTTGCAGCAGATCCGTTCCTCGCGGCGGCTGGAGTCGGAGTGCCGACGGAACATCGAGTTAATGTGGTTGCTGGGACGGCTAGCGCCAGACCACAAGACGATTGCCGAGTTCCGGCGCATGCATCGCGACGGTGTAACCGCAGCAGGAGCCGAGTTGGTGCGGCTGGCGCGCACGGTAGGCTTGGTGAAGGGCGAGTGGGTCGCCATTGACGGCTCGAAGTTCCAGGCTGTCAGCAGCGTGAAAAGTGTGCGCGAGCGTGAGGCGCTGGAACGCTACCTGGAGCAGTTGGAGCAGAGCGATGAGCAAGATGAGGTGGTCATCGACCCCAGTGCCGTGGCCAGTGCGCTGGAAAAATTGCACCGGCACCCGGAGCCGGAAGTTGCCTTCATGCGCACCACTCACGGCTTCCTTCCTGCCTACAACGTGCAAGCCGCCGTCGATGCCGAACACGCATTAATCGTGGCGCAGCACGTGACCGTTCAGGCCGGCGACAACGGCAGCCTGCAACCGATGGCGGAAGCCGCGCAGGCAGCGACGGGCGGGCCTGCGCAGCCGATCAACGTGGTTGCCGATGCGGGCTACTCGAATGGAAAGCAGGCCGAAGCCTGCGAGGCTAAGGGCATCTTGCCGCATGTGCCTGCCAACCGTGGCGTGAACAGTCGCGGAGATGGCACGCTGTTCGACCGCACGGAATTTACTTACCAACCTGAGAGCGACACGTTCCTGTGCCCGGCCGGGCAGACTCTCGCCCGCAAACAACTAATGCGGAAAGATCGTGCCGTGGTCTATGCAGCACAACCCGAAGCCTGCGGAGCCTGCGCTCTGAAATCGCGATGCACCGTGTCGCCGCGACGGATCGTTACCCGTCACCTGCACGAAGAGGCGCTACAGCGCATGCACCAACGGGCCACGCCGGAGGCGATGCGGCTGCGACGAGCCACCGCGGAACATCCATTCGCCAATTTGAAATACCGCATCTTCGGACATCCACGCTTCCTGCTGCGTGGACTGCGGGGAGCGCAAACGGAAATCAGCTTGGCCGTAGCTGCCTACAATCTGAAACGCATGCTGAACATTCTCGGCGGACGCAAGCTGCATGTAGCCCTGCAGGCCACCTGATCCTGCTCCCACCGACCCATGACGTGAATTTGCCTCCCCAAAAATAAAAAAGCGATGCTCCGGTACTCGGAACATCGCTATAGTCTCTTTTATCGCCCTCGTTTCGTAACAATCTGCGATTTGGAGCCGTTTTTCTTTTAGAAATGTCGTCTTGTTCTTCCTGAAAAACCCAATACCCGCCGGATCATCGATGCTGCTAAAGAAAGATCATCCCGGCATATCCCACCACCGCGCTGAAATCGCCGGAAACATCCGCGGACGTCGCGTAGCGCACCAGTTCCGCCCGCGTTCTGCCCAAACTCCGCAGCGCCGTCAACATGGCCACTGTCGGCCCCAGCCCGCACATGGAAATCGCTCCATTTCGGCAAGTGTCATACAATCCGCGCGCGTCCATCGTCAAAATGCGTTCGACCGCTTTGCCGTCTTTCACCCGCGTCGTGGCGTCATCCTCGTAGTGATTTAAATCGGAAGTCGTCAACAAAAGAATCTCTTCGCCGGCGGCTGCGAGCACATGCCCAATGGCTTCGCCCACCGTAACTAAATCCTCGAAGCGCACCGTCCCGAGCGCGATCGGCACAAATGTAAAGCCGGGCTGCAACACTTGCAAAAAAGGAATCTGCACTTCCAGTGAATGCTCGGAGCCGTGCGCCACGCTGTCTTCGCACAACAAGGGGCACGCCGCGAGCAGCGCCTTCGCCAACGATTCGTCAATCGGCGCGTCGCCTAGCGGCGTCCGCCAAGCTCCGCTCGAAAGTATCGCCGCATTCGCGCCGTGCGGATAATGTCGCACACCCAAAATCACAATTTTCTTTGGAATAGAAATTCGCCCGTACACCGCCCCCGCCACGTGTCCCGAATACACATACCCCGCATGAGGGACAAGGCAGGCCTTCGCCTTGAGAAGCACTCCCTCGTCTTCAACTTTCGTGTATTGCTGGATGAGCGAAGTCAGTTCAGCTGAATTGGAAGGATAAAATCGGCCGGAGACCGCAGGCATGCGAAGCATCACGCCGCCTCGCAAATTAAATCGCTTTTGAGGGCTTTCCCTTCAACTTGAGGGCTTGCTTCGTGGTCGGATCGTAAAAAACGGTGACTTTGTCGCCGTACTGGTAGCCGCCCTTGTCGACGATGGCCTGCATCTGCGTGGCCACGGCTTGCGAAAGGTTGAACGTCTCCAGCGACATATCATTTCCCTTGGCCCGAACCGTGATCTGCGCGATGTTCGCGTGCACCACGTACCCTTCAAACTTGCCCAGCCCAGGCGGATTCGACTTTGCCTTCACCGCATTCACGGTGTTCACTATGATGGGCACGGCTGTATCAACCACGATGGGCGCGACGCTTGCGGGAGTCTGCGCCTGCGCAGGCGCGCTGAACAGCGCCACCACCACTAGCGCCGGAAGACCCATCACCGCGATTTTTGCCAAAGGCTTCATTCGATATCATCCGTTGCAATGCGTAGCGACTTCAAAAATCGCACGTCCTGCGGCGTCATCGTCAGCCGCGCTGCCGGCTTTTTGTCCGGCATCTGATCAAACGATTCCTGATCTACCTGAATTCGCAGCGACTCCAAAAATCTCCGGTCTTGCGTCGTGAGCTTTGCTGCTTCCGCTGCTGCCGCGTCGCGTTTTGCCAGGCCAATCGTCGCATCCAGCTTCAGCACGATATCGTAACCGTGCGCGCGCACTCCAGCAATCGCTCCTGTAATTCGATCGGAATCGGACACTGTATCATTGATCGCGTGTCCCAATTCTCGAAGCAGGTTTTTCAGATGATCATCTAGTTGCAAGGGTGGCTCCCCTTCACTACATTTGTCATTCTAGGCTTGCCATTCTTAGGATACAAGTCGCCTTGTTTTGCGTTGTCTCCAATAGGTTCACAGCCCCTTAGTGCAGGTTATAAACTGCCCGAATGCCCCCCCAAGCCGCCCTGTTTCCTCCCGTGCGAATCTTACTCTTGATTTTGCGTTAAGATGCATTTATGTCATCGGCCGCCAGTCCGACCGCAGCTGCGCCTCCCCGCAAAGGGTTCCATCGCTTCTGGCGTGCCCTCAAGCAGCTCTTTCTAGAAGTAGCAGGCGCGTGCTTTGCCGTTCTCGGGCTCCTCTTGCTGAATCTCGCCGTACGCTCATGGACCCGCGACATTTCCCGCTGGCCGTTCGCAGGCGCCGTCGCGTTCGCCCTGTTACTCTTTTTTTTCGCGGTAAGCTCGTTCCGCCGCGCGCGCAAGTTGTAGGGGCACGGCATGCCGTGCCCGTCTTGTATTTTTCGGTTCTGATTGGTTCAGGCTGACACAAAAATGTCCGACACCAAAGCCAACTCCCCCGCCGAACGCAGACAGCACTTCACCACGCTCTCCGGCCAACCCATCGATCGCCTCTACACCGAAAATGATCTTTCATCCACAGACCCCGAATCCACCATCGGCTACCCCGGCGAATTCCCCTACACCCGCGGCATCTACCCCACCATGTATCGCGGCCGCCTCTGGACCATGCGCCAGTACGCCGGCTTCGGCACTGCCATCGAATCCAACCAGCGCTATCGCTATCTCCTCGGCAAAGGCCAGGCCGGCCTCTCCGTAGCCTTCGATCTCCCCACGCAAATCGGCATGGACTCCGACCACCCCCTCGCTCTCGGCGAAGTCGGCAAAGTCGGCGTCGCCATTGACTCCCTCGAAGACATGGAAACGCTTTTCGACGGCATCCCGCTCGAAAAAGTTTCCACCTCGATGACCATCAACGCCACCGCCGCCATCCTTCTCTGCCTCTACGTTGCCGTCGCCAAAAAACAAGGCGCCAGCCTCGCCAAACTTTCTGGCACCGTCCAGAACGACGTTCTCAAGGAATACATCGCTCGCGGCACGTACATCTATCCCGTGCGTCCCGCCATGCGTATCGTCACCGACATCTTCGCCTGGTGCCGCGACCATCTCCCCAAGTGGAACACCATCTCCATCTCCGGCTACCACATTCGCGAAGCGGGCTCGACTGCCATCCAGGAAGTCGCTTTCACTCTCGCCGACGGTATCGCCTACGTCCAAGCCGCGCTAGACGCCGGCCTCGCCGTCGACGAATTCGCCCCGCAACTCTCTTTCTTCTTCAACGCTCACAGCGACCTCCTCGAAGAAATCGCCAAGTACCGCGCCGCCCGCCGCCTCTGGGCCAAACTCATGCGCGACCGTTTCGGTGCAAAAGATCCGCGCTCGCTCCTCCTCCGCTTCCACGCGCAAACCGCCGGCTCCTCGCTCACCGCCCAGCAACCCGAAAACAATATCGTCCGCGTCGCCATCCAGGCCCTCGCCGCCGCTCTCGGCGGCTGCCAATCCCTCCACACCAATTCGATGGACGAAGCCCTCGCCCTTCCCACCCAAGATGCCGTGCTCATCGCCCTGCGCACCCAGCAAATCCTCGCCCATGAAACTGGCGTCACCAACACCACCGATCCCGTCGCCGGTTCCTACGCCATCGAACACCTCACCGACGCCATCGAACAAGGCGCCGCCGACTACATTTCCAAAATTGATGCCATGGGTGGCCCTCTTGGAGGGATGCTCCGCGCCATCGAATCCGGCTTCGTCCAGGGCGAAATCCAAAAAGCCGCCTACGATTTTCAGCGTGCCATCGAATCCAAAGACCAGATCATCGTCGGCGTAAACGATTTCGTTGCCGAAGAACCCCGCACCATCCCCACTCTCCGCATCGAACCCGA
Organism: uncultured Acidobacteriota bacterium; assembly: GCA_963718785.1. Taxonomy (GTDB): domain Bacteria; phylum Acidobacteriota; class Terriglobia; order Acidiferrales; family UBA7541; genus Acidiferrum. The sequence goes on from CAVQZW010000004.1 coordinate 104,780, forward strand.
AATCGAGCGCTCCCAAATCGCCCGCCTCAACGCCCTCCGCGCCAAACGCGATTCCGCCAAAACGCAATCCGCCCTCGCCGAACTCCAGCGCCGCGCCGCCACCACCGAAAATCTCCTCCCCGCCATCCTCGCCGCTGTCGAATCCCTCGCCACCGTCGGCGAAATCTCCGACACCCTCCGCCGCGTCTTCGGCGAATACCAGGAATCCGTCGTCATCTAAAATTCAGGAGGCGCTCGTGCTCGAAATCTTGCTTCTCACCGCTGTCACGAGCGGAATCGTTGCGTTCGCCCGCGGCCGAGGGGGCAAGCCTTGGCTCTGGGGCATTGTTACCGGGGCCGGATATTACGTGATCATATATTTTGGCTCGTTCTTCGCGGTTCTTCTTGGAGCTAACCCAGTGCGCATTCAAGAGAACAAAATTCTCTGGTTTTTTGGCACGGCGATCATATGGACTGGCATCGTAGCTTTCTGTGCGCGGTTTTTGCTTGGTCGCGCTTACGCCAAGCCAGATGGCATGTGGGTCTGCAAGAACTGCAGCTACCTCAACAAACGGTACGCCGTAATCTGCGAAGCGTGCCGCCAGCCTTACGCTTCGAAAGCGGTTCCGTCCTCATGAAACTCATCCTCGCCTCCGCCTCCACTCGCCGCGCAGAAATCCTCCACGCCGCCGGATTCTCCTTCTCTATTCTCTCTTCCGCCATCGACGAGACGCCCTACCCCGGCGAATCTGCCCACGACCTGGTCCAGCGCCTGGCCCTCGCCAAAGCCGAACTAGTCGCCGCTCGCGCCACTGGCCCCGCCATCGTCATCGGCGCTGATACCGAGGTCACTCTCGAAGGCCACATCTTCGGCAAGCCCCGCTCCACCGACGACGCCCGCCACATGCTCGAAAAACTCTCAGGCCGCACCCACGCTGTCGTAACCGGCGTCGCGCTCATCCGCCTCCCCGACGCCGAGCGCCGTACCTTCGTCGAATCCACCCTAGTCCATTTCGCCCAACTCTCCGCAGAAGAAATCACGCGTTACCTCGCCACCGGCGAGCCTCACGACAAAGCCGGCGCCTACGCCATCCAGGGCCGCGCTGGCCGCTACATCCCCCGCATCGAAGGCGATTACTTCAACGTCGTCGGCCTCCCCCTCGCCCGCGTCACCCAAGCCCTAGCCGAACTCGGCTGGTCGGAGGACTAATCCGCGACCAACCTGCCCTCCAAGAGCTTCCGCAAAATAATACTTAAGTATTCGCTTGACAATAATTCGGCGGCACGCGATGCTTAAGTGTCTGCTAAACTATGAGATCAGCGGACCCTGGATCAACCTCCCGGTTTCCAGGAATCCAAATGCAAAAGAGGAAACTCACATGCGCAAACTAATCGTCTTCAATATGGTCTCTCTCGACGGCTTCTTCGTCGACGCCGCAGGCGACATGAGCTGGGCCCACAAGCACGACGACGAATGGAACTCCTTTGTCAGTGGCAATGCCAGCGGCAACGGCATGCTTCTCTTCGGCAGGGTCGCCTATGACATGATGGCCAGCTACTGGCCCTCTCCCATGGCGCTCCAGAACTCTCCGGTCGTCGCCAAAGGCATGAACGAAATGCCCAAAATTGTTTTCTCTCGGACTCTGGACAAAGCCTCCTGGAACAACACCACCTTGCTCAAGGGCGACCTCGCCGCAGAAGTGAAAAAATTGAAAGCCGCGCCCGGGCCTGACATGGTAATTCTAGGCAGCGGCCAGATCGTCTCTCAATTGGCGCAGCTCAATCTGATCGATGAATATCAACTCGCCATCAGTCCCATCGTGCTCGGCAAAGGCAGGACCTTGTTTGAGGGCGTCACAAAGAGGTTCAACCTGAAGCTCACCAGCTCGCGCACCTTTGGCAACGGCACCGTCTTTGTTTGCTACCAGCCGCAGGCTTGAACGAAACTCTTGAGAGGAAACGCACCGGGAAAAACCATGAAAGAAAAATCCGTCATCCATGGCACCTTTGTCATCGAGCGCAACTATCCCACCACTCCGCAACGCGTCTTTGCCGCGTTCTCCGACCCCGTAAAGAAACAGCGATGGTTCTCAGATCCGGATGAATCCCCGATTGACGAATTCCACATGGACTTTCGGGTCGGCGGCAAAGAGCTCAAACGCTTTCAGGTCACTAAGCTCGGTTTCGTTTGCACAAACCACACCGTTTATCTGGACATCGTGCCCGACTCGCGCATCGTTTTCGCCTATACCATGAACGCTGGCGACATGCGCTTCTCTTCCTCGCTAGCCACCGTCGAGCTTTTTGCCTCCGAAGTGGGAACGCTCCTCATCTTCACCGAGCAAGGCGCCTACTTTGAGGGCGCCGACGGCCCGCAGTTGCGCGAAGGTGGCTGGCGCGAGCTTCTGGATAATTTGGCGACGGAATTAGCGCCTCACTAAGCTTGGCGCTGTGGAGTGCGGCAGCTCTGCTAGCGCTTTTCACCGCGGCTCGCACAACTCCACGTTGGCGAGATACAAGGATTCGCGACAAAAGGGAAGGCCGTCATGCACATGCAACAAGTCACAATCGACCGCGTTTTTCACGCGCTCGGCGATCCCACCCGCCGCGCCATCGTTGAGAAACTTAGCGAAGGCCCCATCTCCGTCTCGCATCTGGCCAAGCCGCTCGACATCACTCTCGCCGCCGTCGTCCAGCACCTGCAGATCCTCGAAAAAAGCGGCCTCGTCCACACCGAAAAAGTTGGCCGCGTCCGCACCTGCCGCATCGAACCCAAAGGCCTTTCCGTCGCCGAGCAATGGATCGAAGATCGCCGTTCGCTCTGGGAAAAGCGCCTCGACCGCCTCGGCGATCTCCTCGGCGAACCGGATCCGGACTGAAGCCAAAAAGTATGCGAAATCGCGTCCGATAAAATCTCCCGCAACTCCCTTTAGAATGAACATTTATGCAACTGTTCATTCTAAAGCACTTAAACTCCCTTTAGAATGAACACTTATGGAAAAGCCACGGGGGGCCTTCTTATCGTTAACCTGCTTCAGTTAACCAGATTCGGTTATCTCAGCCACCAATAAGAAAGAGGTGCCCTCCTCGCGGAGGACACCTCTTCCTGCTTCAGGGGGTGGAAAGCTGTCTTATTTGGGAGCCGTTCCGGGCTGCGTCCTGGCGTTGTGCTTTTTGTTGTAAATTCTCTTCGACTCCGTGTTCTGTTCCTTGTTGATCTGTCTCTTCTCGCTGGCAGTCAACTTTCCGCCGTTGGCGGCGCGGTCTGCGCGCGTTTGCTGGTTAATCTTTTTCTCCTGATTTTCCAGCTTGGCCGTTTCACCCGCGAGTCAGTTGCCCACTCTTGACGCCTTGCGCGATGCGGTCTTGCTGATTTTCTTTCCGCTGCGCAATCGTCGGATCGGGTTTCGCTGTGGGCGCTGGCGACTGCGCCATTGCCGCGGTTCCCACCAGCAGCGCTGCTACCGGCAAGGCGCTCCACTTCAACCATGTGAGTTTCATATCTCTCTCCTGTATGTTTCCGTTTGTGTTTTTAGAATTCCGGTACACCAGGTAATACCCAATTCTCAGGAGAAAGTTGTGGTCGCAACACTGGCCTGAGGTACAGATTTTTCGTTTTGGAAAATGTTTTCCGCTACTGTTTGAACACGGATTTGACTGATTCGCGGACCGCGCGATCTCTGCGGTTCAGTGCAGCGAGCCGGCTCCGTGCGCTTTCAAGAGTTCATCAACCGCCGCATATCCGCACGGGAATTCCACGCCGTCAACTGTAGCGCCCGCTTCGAGAAGAATCTTTACCGACTCTGGCGTGCGACGCTCCTTCCAGTACGAATCCACACAAGCCCGCACCGCCAGCGCCAATGCCGTGCGTCCCTTTTCGTCCGCTGCGTTCACTTCGGCCCCACGCCCGATCAGGAGCTTCACGGTCGCAGGCCTGGCGCGCCACGCTGCCGAGTGCAATGCCGTGCTGTTCTTCGCGATATCAAAATAGGGATCGCCATCTTCGGTCAACGCGCTCACGTCCACGCCGAGATCGAGCAACTGGCGAACGCCATCCGCGTTCCCGACGCCGGCAAACTCCGCCAGCAGCTTGCCCCCCTGCGCCACCAGTTCGCGTACTAGCCCTGGCTCTCCCGCCGCGATCGCTCGCACTCTTGCCGCATCATTTCTAGCGCAAGCGGCGATCAATCGTTCCACTCCTTGCAACTCGATGGGAATCCCCCGGCGCTCGATCAATTCCAGAACGTCAGCACGCCCTCTTCGCGCTGCCATGGCGAACCCTGACAACGCGTGGCCGTCTTTTCGGTGAGTTTCCGGCCGTTCTGCAATTCGCGCAGGGTCAGCGCCATGCGCCAGCAATTCTTCGATAATGTTGGAGCTGTTGTCTCGCAGCACCGCGTGATGAAACGCCGTTCGTCCCCATCTCGTCGCCCGATTTGGATCGGCTCCATGCTCCAGCAGCCATTTGATTCCCTCGAAGTCGTGCCAGTCCGTCTTGCGCAGCAGCAGCGTGGTCATGCCGTCGTCGTTCAACTTGCCGCTCTCCACCAGGATCTTCATCACCGTGTTGTCATACGTTTCCGGAACGTGGTACGGAGTTTCGCCGTCATTCGGATCGGCGCCGCGCTCCAGCAGCAGTCGCGTCAACTCCGCATGTTGAGCGAGTCCCGCCGCGCCGTAAATCACGCTCTCCCATGTCGGGCGCGGTTCATGTTCCGTCTCCATCCAACCGGTGTTGGCGCTTGCGCCAGCATCGAGCAGTGCCTTTGCAGCCGCAACAAAACCTCTGGACCTAGCACGATCCAGCCGCAAATATCTTGAGAAACACAAGTGCGTGAGCGCATCCCATCCATACGGGCCGCCCTTCGCCGTGGCATGGCTCGAATCCTTCGCGAGGAAACTCCGCACAGCTGCAGCGTCACCGAGAATGGCCACCGTATAAATATCGTGCTCCGCCACGGATGGGTGCGTCTTCAGGATCGCTTCCGAACGTTCCAATGTTCCTGAAGAGTGCAGCGTATCGCGCGGCACGCAGGCTGCCACGATAAAAGCTTCCACCGGATTACTCACCGAAACGGCAAAGCTAGCCTGCGCCAGTGCTTCGACGTGCTTGGCAAATTTCGGCCAGCTCTCGAAGCCGTGTTCCAGCGCAATCACGAATTGCGCATCGGCTAGCGCAAACCGAGTGCTGGCGATTTGCTCGTGCGGCAGATCCGCAAAACGCGGATGAAGTTTTTTCACTCGTTGAATTACTTGGGATTGAACCGCTTCGGAACCACTGGACCTGCGCGATTGTTCAGCTTGAAACGCTTTGACCAGTTCTTTTGCTTGTTTCTTGTATTGCTCCAGGCTCGGGCGAGCCGGCAGCGGTTTGGCTTCCATTACGACCTTCCTTTCGTAACTGCGCCTGGAGTCCGCCCGAATCAGGCTGAAAGAAGGTTCGTAACCTTACTCGAAAACTGAAGGTGGGCACGGCCCTTTCCGCGGACTGGATGCGCCCTTCGCGCTGCCTCCTAATCTAATGCCATGCGCCAGTCACGTCAATCCGCGGCAGCAACTCACAAGTTATTGAACGCCAATGCTAACCGCAAGGATTGCGAACGCGGCCACTAATCCGCAGGTTCTGGCCCAGTGATAGAGATCCCATCGTTTCTCCTGGGATTTCCAATCGGGAGGAAGAGAGTCCGGTGTCCATTTGGCAATTCTGTTGTTAATCGGGACCGGCCCCACGAGCGAAAACACAACTGCGAAAATTTGAATGGCGAGAGCGATTGCAGCAAGGTCCCACGCGCGTTGGCTCAGATGCTCGAACGGCAGCAAGAGCAAGACATTCAACAAAGTAGACCCTACCATCCAAAACGGCATTACTCGGCCAAACAATCTCGCGAAGGATGAACGCATGACGGCATGCACTTCGCGTGATTGCCGATTTAGCGTGGGATGGGCAAACGCTGCTACGTTTAGTTCACTCCCACACATCAGTCCAAGCACGAGAACAGCGATCAATTGAAACGTCATGGTGACAAACCTCCCATTCACTTGGATGTTGGTCAGGAGCCAGACGCAGCAGGTGCCTAAATTGAATCGTGGGTAGTCTAAGGACTTCTGGAAATGTAAGAGTTCACAGATGCCGCAGGCGGGGCCACTCTATTGCAAATAAAAAAGGCGCTCCACCTGGAGCGCCTAAGAAAAATCAAAGATCTAATTGAAAGGTGCCAGCCGGGAGATCGTTCTCAAGCCTTCTTCTCTTCCGCTGGTTTCTCGGCAGGAGCAGCAGCCGGTGGTGGTGGCGGAGTCGACTGCGATTGCGTGGCTCCCGACATGCCTTCCTTAAATCCACGCACACCTTCACCCAGTCCGCGCATCAATTCAGGAATCTTGCGCCCCCCGAAAAGTACGAGAATCACGATCGCAACGATCAACAGATGCATTGGGCTGTCCCACATCGGGCACCTACCTTTCACGCAGGATTCCACAAACCCGCGCGCTGGGGCTACGCACTACACAGACCTAAAGTATAACACGCTCGTCCCCGGCCCGGCGCGTCACGCGCTCACGGTCAAGGTATTCGAGCAGGGGAATCGCATACTTTCGCGTAATCCCCGTCAACTCCTTAAACACCGGCACGGAGATTCGCTCGCTCTTCGCCTTCTTATACGTAGCAAGCTGCCCCTTCAGATGAACCAGCGCATCGCGATGGAAAATAAGTTCGGGGCTCACGCGCACCAAGCTTTTTTCACGCAGCAAGATTTGCAGCAACTTCTCCGCACGCTTTGCCTCCACGGAAAGTTTCGCCAGTACTTCTTTAAACGAAGGCACCGTCAGGCCGGCATCCGAAAACGCCTTCTCCATCTCCCCTTTGGCCCGCGCTTCCTCCGGCTGGAGCTCGATCTGCGATCCCGCCCGCTTCACGAGCTCGCCTTGCACATCCAGTTTCTTCTCGCCCGCCAACTCTTCAAGCGCCGCGCGAAACGTTTCCGCTCGCACGCGCCGCCCCAGGTTCGCGCGTAAATCTTCTCTCGCGATTCCAGGCGACAGCGGATTTTCCTTGTGAAAGCGTTCGACTCGCTCACCAATTTTTCGCCGCACCTCGTCAAACGCCTTTCGGCCAAGCAGGACCAATGGCTCCGCCGAAACAGCTTTGATCCGTGCGCCGGCCACAAGTTTCTGGGCCGCTTCTCGAATCTCCTGCTCAATGCCAGCCCGTCCGCGCCACAATTTCTTGAAACCCCAGCCCCAGCAATGCGCGTTCCGCCATCGCTGCAAGCATTTCCTCCCGCTTTCCGCTTTCCAGCGTTTCGAGAAACGCCGCGCGACCGGCGTCTTTTACCATGGGGCGTCTCGCCAGCGGATCGAGAATCGCGCCTCCGCCAATCGTAACGACAGGTGAAAATTGCCGCACGATGAACCGGTCGCCCGGCAGCAGCAACACTTCCTCCTGCAGCCGCAAATGAGCGAGCGCGCTCTGCTCCGGCAAAAGCACGTTTTGCCCATAGAGCAAAATCTCGGCGATTGTCTCTGCCGTTCCCGCATGAAAATGGACTCGCGCACGATGCTTCAGCTTTCGCGCGGAGGGGAGCAGCGTGAGCCGTACGTCCACCCTTCGCGTTGTGCGAAATCGTCCGGGCGCTGCCAGAGTCATGCCGCGCTTCACGTCGCTGTAGTCAATCCCCGCGAGATTCACCGCTGTCCGCTGACCGGCGATCGCGCGTGCGACGGATTTCCCGCCGGATTGCACTCCTCGCACACGCAGCCGCGTGCCTCCCGGAAACAGTTCGACTTCGTCTTCCGCGCTGACGCTTCCCGAAATCAGCGTGCCGGTCACCACCGCTCCAAACCCCTTCATGGCAAACGCCCGGTCGATCGGCAGCCGAAAATAGCGCGCCGCATCTTTCCCCGGAATTTCCGCAGCCGCAGCTCCCAGTGCTTGCTTCAACTCCGCAAGGCCAGCCCCCGTCTTCGCGCTCACGGGAATAACCGGCGCGCGCTCCAGGAACGACCCGCGCAAATACTCTTCCACTTCCAGCCGCACCAGCCCAAGCATGTCCGCATCCACCAAATCGCTCTTGGTCAGCGCCACAACTCCGCGCGTGACGCCGAGCAAGCGGCAAATATCGAAATGCTCGCGCGTTTGCGGCTTGATCGATTCATCCGCCGCAATCACCAGCAGCACCACATCGATCCCCGCCGCGCCTGCCAGCATGTTGCTGACAAAGCGCTCGTGCCCCGGTACATCTACCAGCCCGAAGCGCACGCCATTTTCTTCCAGAAACGCAAAGCCCAAATCAATGGTGATCCCGCGCCGCTTTTCTTCCGCAAGCCGTCCGGATGCGTCCCCGTCAACGCCTCCACAAGCGCCGATTTGCCGTGATCAATATGTGCCCTGCCGTCCCGACAATTACGCTTTTCAGTGAAGTAGACATGGGAAGAACGTGAGTTTCTTTGACGATGGGACTCCGGATATCGCCGGAGACTTAGCCGAAGATGGTAAAGGTCCCTTTCTTGTGCTCGAACCTGACTGAGAATCGCTCAAAAAATCCATTCTGGCCGAGCAAACCGTGACCTCGCCCGTCCAGCGATGTGCTGAATCCTACGGATAAACTCTGCACGGCCAGGCCGACAATTTCCAGGTCGATGTTGAGGAAATAGGCTTCTTGACCGCTGCTCCCCACTCCGCCAAACGCGTAGCGGCGCCCAGAGCGAAAGTCCAGTCCAAGCCGTTGAGCGAACGTCGCCGGAAATATGCAATCGTCAGCCCCGGAATCTATGAGCGCATAACACGAGAATGACCTGGGGCCACAGAGCAGGTTGATTGGCAAGAAAGGCCGGAGGGTGGTTCGACGGGCAGGGAAAGCTGGCGTGGGATTGACGTTCGCAGTGCTGTACTTGAAAACGCGTCGTGGCACAATTCACGCTATAAGCGCGTCATTTTCGAACGGGACTCTGATAATGAATGGAGTCTTCTCTCCGATTTGTTGGGCTTGTTTGACCGCTTCGTCAATCGTTTCCCCAGTGCCCACAACCCTCTTCTGGTCACGCGAAATAGCCACCCAAGTGCCGGGGGCGATTCCTTTCAGGAGCTCTTCGTTGAGAGTTTCTATAGCGGGCACTTTTGCTTCTCCAATTTACTGCAAGACTATTCAATACCATTTAACCCTGTTCGGAAACAACGGCTTTTGCTGGAGTTGCCATCGGACTTAAGAATTCTCACTTGGCTGCGGCGATTTCGTCGACGATGGCTTGTGCTGCGGCCCGGGGATCTTGCGCTGTTAGGATGGGCCTGCCGACAACTAGGAAGTCCGCGCCAGCTTTGATGGCTTCCGTCGGAGTCGCCGTTCGCGCTTGATCATCCTGCTTTGTTGCCTCGCCATTCTTATCGGTAGGCCGAACGCCTGGTGTGACGATTAGAAATTCTCGCCCGCAGGCTTTGCGAATCGCTCGCGCTTCTTGTACCGAGGCCACGACGCCATCCACACCGGATTTTTTGGCGAGTTGCGCCAGCTTTACGACGCGCGCTTTCGGCACGCCACCGATTCCGACTTCTTTCATGACCTTGTGGTCCATGCTCGTCAACAACGTCACGGCTAGCAAGCGCGGCCGGTCGGCTCCCATGGGAACACCGGCGCTGATGGCCTGCACCGCTGCTTCCAGCATGGCGTGGCCGCCCAGCGCGTGTACGTTGACGAGCTGCACGCCGGTCATGGCAGCGGACGAAAGTACCGCTCCTGCGACTGTATTAGGAATGTCGTGGAATTTCAGGTCAAGAAAGATACCCGGCCCCAGTGCGGCAATCTCTTTCACCGCTGCCGGTCCCGCGGCCGTAAACAGTTGGTTCCCGATCTTAAACATGCCGACCAGATCGGAAACCTGTTTGGCGAATTTCGCGGCAGAGGATAGCGAATCAAAATCCAGTGCGACTATTAAACTGCTGCGAGGATGGGCGTCGAAGCTCGGTGTCATAGGCGACCCCGACTCCGCCGGGGTCAGTCTTTATGTGGCAGTTCCATCAATTCGAGCCTAACCTGGTTCACGCCCGAATGAATGAGCCCGATCTTTCGGGCTACGCGATAGGATACATCAATTTCCCGTCCTTCTTGATAGGGACCTCGGTCATTGATGCGTACTAGTTCAAACTTCCCGTTCCGAGGATTCACTACCCGGACGATGGACCCGAAAGGCAGGTTGGGGTGAGCGGCAGTCAAGGCTTCGCAATCGAAGCGTTCCCCGTTGGCGGTCTTCTTGCCGTTGAACCCGGGGCCATACCAGCTGGAGTTACCGACCCAGGTCTTGATCGGTTTAACCGGAGCGCTCAAATGCGCCACCAAGGGGGCATCCATTACGGGAACGATGAGGAACATAAGGAGCACCCATCGGAAAGCGGCCCAGAAAATAAAGAGTGGTCGTCTCATAGTGTGTTCTTTGTGCTACTCATATCCAAAAAAGTGTATCAAAAAATAGTCGTTATGTCAACCAAAATCGGCGAAAACTTTACCTCTTATCTCATTGACAGTAAACGTTTTAGCTCTAAAAAGGGCCCTCTCTAATCCTTCGACAAGTCGCTGACTGACCCTAGGGTCAGTAAAGCTGGCCGTCCCTACCTGTACGGCTGTCGCGCCTACCGCCACATACTCAAGCACGTCTTCCACCGTCTCGATGCCTCCAACCCCTATAATTGGTGACTTGACGGCCTTAGCCGTTTCCCAAACCAAGCGCAAAGTGATCGGTTTTATGGACGGACCGGAAAGCCCTCCGGTTTGGTTGCCCAAGCGGGATTTCCCGCTCCAGGGGTCAATCGCCATAGAAGGATAGGTGTTGGCGACGGTCAGGGCGTCGGCTCCGGCCCCTTCGGCGGCTTTGGCGATAAGTCCAATGTCTGCAACCATCGGCGAGAGCTTGACCCACAGAGGCCGTTTGGCTGCCGCCTTCCGGGCTGCGCCAACTACTTCTGCGACCATGGCGGGGTCTCCCCCGAACTGCATCCCACCCTTTTTGACGTTCGGGCAGGAGATGTTGAGCTCGTAAGCCGCCAGCCCCTCGGCATCCTCGAGGATGCGGATCACCTCGAGATAGTCCTCTACGCAGTAGCCGAAGACATTGGCGATGATGGCTGTATCGTATTTTCTCAGTACTGGGAGTTTTTCCGCTACGAAGGCCCGGACACCGATGTTTTGGAGCCCCACGGCGTTCAGCATCCCGGCGGGGGTCTCGCAAAGGCGGGGGGCCGGAGCGCCTTCCATAGGCTCGCGGGACAGGCCTTTAACGACTATTCCGCCAAGACGATTGAGGTCAACCAGGTGGGCAAACTCGACGCCGTAACCGAAAGTTCCGCTGGCTACGAGAATGGGATTCCGCAGGCGCACCGCGCCAACTTGCACGGTCAGGTCAACGGCCACAGCGCTCGTCACTTCGCGGGAAAGAATAGCATGAACACTGCGTTACAAACCATGATTTCCAAACTGGATGCAAAGCATGAATCGGGGATCGCCTTTCTGGGATTTCCGCTTGGTCTTTGCTCAGCCGCACGGACCCTTAGCGCGATCCTATTCTTCTTTTGACTTATCTTGTTTTGGCCCCTGCTTCGCCAGAGCTTCACGGAGCACGTGCCCGTCGCGCGGCGCCAGGGTGATGCCACAGAGAGAGGCCAAGGTCGGAGCAATGTCTGCCGGAGTGGCATTGCCATGGAATTCGCCCGGCTGAATACCGTAGCCCATCAGCAGAATCGGCACATGCTGATCGTAATTATAAGGTGTACCGTGACCCGTGCCGTACGACCGCGTCTTTCCCGTAGCGGTTCCATCCATCAACCAATAGGGCTTCGGCACGATGAACAAGTCTCCGCTTCGCCCAGACATGTAGCTATCAGCCATCGCCTGGCGAAGCGGGCTTTGTGTTGCAGGACGGTCGGACAATTGTTCGGCGCGATAAACTTCCGCAACGCCGGGTACTTTCTTGATGGCCTCCAGTACGGCGCTCATCGCGGATGCGTCGCCCTTCAACTTGTCGTAGACACCCGGCACAAAATAGACATCGCTTCCCGTAATCCGCGCAACGGCCGGTTTCGGATAATTCAGGGTCTCCAGCGCTTTTTCGATATGCTCCTGCACGTCGGGCAAATGCAGTACGCCCGCATCAACTCCTGTCTTCTGCATGTCTTCTGGAATGGGCACCACGCCGTGGTCCGCGCTCAGCGCCACCACATAGTTCCCACGGCCAACCTTCTTATCCAGGTTCGCGAACAAATCACCGAGATCCCGGTCCAACCGCACCAAAACGTCCTGAATCTCCCTACTCCGCGGCCCAAACTCATGCCCAACGTAGTCCACACTCGAGTAGCTCACACCCAAATAGTCCACGCCTCCGCCTTTGCCTAATCCCAAGGAATCCACGGCGTTCTCAGCAAACTGCGTCAAGTAGGTATCCGCAAAGGGACTCGCCGCCCATTGGTCATAGAACGCCTCGTCGGGCGCGGTGCTATCGGCTTTTCCCCGAAGCGCATGCGGGAAAGTGAGATCCCATCCCTGTGGTGGCACGGCGCCCGTGGCCTTTTCGTCGTACCAATAGGCGCTTTCCGGCAGCGTCAGCGTCCAGGTCTTTCCATAATCTGCTTTCACTGGATGCGCGCTCGCATAGGTCTCGATGAACGGCATCGTGCCGTACGCAGTCGAGGTGGCCCATCCGCCGCCTTCAAACCAGGTCGTCGCGTCCGCTTTGTGTCCCGCCATGGTGATGGCGGCGCGTGCTTTCAGGGAAAACGTCACTACGCGAGTCGCATTGCCGGTCTGGAATTTCAGCTCTTCGGCGAACGAAGGCACCAGCATTCGCCAAGCCGAGTCTCCGCCCTTTGCACTGGCACCCCCGTAGCCCAAATTCGTGGATTTAGGATCTGCCGTGCATGTTGTCATTTTCTGCGTTTCGCGATCCCACCATGCATTGGCTACCATTCCGTGGGTCGCCGGAAGCGCCCCGGTGGAAATCGTCGCGTGCCCTACGCATGTCTCAGTGGCTGCATACGGATATGCCGCATCGCGGAACCAAGCTCCTTCCTCCACCAGGCGCTTTAAGCCGCCCGTCCATTGCCCTCGAAACTTGTCTACGTAATCGCCGCGCATCTGGTCCACGACAATCATGACGACCAGCTTCAGCCGCGCAGGCGTAGTTGTTGTCGCAGCCGGTTGCGCCGCGGGCCGGCTCACGGGCGCGCGAGGTTTCGGCTTATTGAGGGGTATGACGGCTTGGCTCCGCACAGCAGGCGCAGCGATGCCAGCAAACAGCACCACTCCGGCCAAGACGATTCTCAAACATTTGCCCACAACGTAGCTGCGCGCCATACTCACCTCTCCTCGAAATAAGCCGTGAAAGTCTATCACGCCGCCCACACCGGCAGTTCCTTCGCAGGTGCCCATACTTACTCCGACCAGTCCCTGGTAACGAGTCCCCGGTCACTATGCTAGGATTACCCGACCATGCGCATCGTCGAAAAAGCCCAATTGATGTCCGCCTCCGAGATTGACCGCACTTTGCGACGGCTCGCTCATCAAATCGTCGAGAAGAGCGGCGGCACCAAGCATCTCGCGCTCATCGGCATTCGCCGCCGCGGCGTGCCTCTCGCCCAGCGTATCGCGCAAGCCATGCGCGGCATCGACGGCGTCGACGTCCCCGTAGGCACGCTCGACATTACGTTGTATCGCGACGACCTCTCCAAAGTCGCCACCCACGCCGTTTTGCAATCCTCTGACATTCCCTTCGGCGTAGACCAGATGGACCTCGTCCTCGTCGACGACGTCCTTTATACCGGCCGCACCATTCGCGCCGCCATGAATGGCCTTTTCGATCTCGGCCGTCCCCAGCGCGTATCTCTTTGCGTGCTCATCGACCGCGGCCATCGCGAAATGCCCATCGAAGCCCAATTTGTCGGCCGCACTGTGCAAACCAGCGACACCGAAATCATTGAAGTGCGTCTCCGCGAGATCGATCCGGAAGAGCGCGTCGTTCTCGTTGACCGCCAGGAGCAGTAGTTGAAACAGAATTTTCCACTCACCATTCGAAGAGTGCAAATGTGACCTTTCGTTTCCGCGATCTTCTGGCGCTTGAACCGCTCACCGCGGACGAACTCACTTTTCTTCTCGACCGAAGCAAGCCCTTCCAGGCCATCCAGCGCAATCCGCTGAAAAAACTCGCCACACTCCGCGGCAAGACCGTGGCGCTGGCATTCTTTGAGAATTCCACCCGCACACGCATCAGCTTTGGCACCGCCGCTTCACGGCTCGGCGCGGACACTATGAACCTCCAGGCCGAATCTTCCAGCGTCAAGAAAGGCGAATCGCTTCTCGACACCGTCCACACGCTCGACGCCATGAAGCCCGATTGCCTGGTTATGCGCCATGCCGCTTCGGGCGCCGCCGATTTTGTCGCACGCCATCTCGACATCCCCGTGATCAACGCCGGCGATGGCACCCACGAGCATCCTTCGCAAGGCCTGCTAGATGCCCTAACCATTCGCGACCGCCTCGGCAAAATTGATAATCTGAATGTCACGATCCTCGGCGACCTTCAGCATAGCCGCGTCGCGCGCTCCAACATTCATCTTCTCGGAAAGTTTGGCTGTCGCTTCACGCTCTGCGGTCCCGCCATGTGGGTTCCGCGAGAACTTGAAAAAATAGGTGCGCCCGGCGTGTCGATTCGGCGCGTTTTCAAATTGGAAGAGGCGATTGAAGATGCCGACGTGATTCTCGTCCTGCGTGTGCAAACCGAGCGCATGCACGAACCGTCCATCTCCAACGAAGACTATGTCCTCGGCTATCAACTCAACGCCGAGCGGCTCCGCCGCGCCAAGCCCAATGCGCTCGTTCTACATCCCGGCCCCATGAATCGCGGCAGCGAAATTACGCCCGAAGTCGCCGATGGTCCGCAGTCCTGCGTTCTTGAGCAAGTCACGAACGGCATCGCCGTGCGCATGGCGCTGCTCTTCCTGCTGATTTCCGGCCCAATGGAAGAGGCCGCGCTTCCCGCCGGTGCCACCGCGGAGGAAACGCCAGCTCCGCAAAATCGCCGTTCCACTGATAAAAAGGACCTCTCGCATGCTTCTGATTAAGAACGGTCGCGTCCTCGACCCCGCATCGAAAACCGACGCCACGCTGGATGTTCTGCTCGACGGCGAAAAAATCGCTGAACTCGCCGCGCCCGGTAAACTCACCGCCGATCACAAAACCGCCGAAGTCTTCGACGCCGCCGGACTCATCGTCGCTCCCGGCTTCATCGATCTGCATGCGCACTTGCGCGAGCCGGGCCAGGAATCTTCGGAAACGATTGAAACAGGCACGCGTTCGGCTGCGCGTGGAGGCTTCACTGCCGTCTGCTGCATGCCGAACACAAAACCTGTCAACGATAACGCCAGCGTCACGCGTTTTATTCTCGACCGCGCTAACAAAGCCTGCGGCGTCCGCGTCTGGCCTATCGGCGCGGCCAGCGTCGGCAGCAAAGGCGAAGCCATCGCCGAAATTGCCGCCATGAAAGAAGCCGGTATCGTAGCGGTTTCCGACGACGGCAAACCCATCGCCACTGCCAAACTTACTCGCCAGGTTATGGAATATTGCCGCTCGCTCGACATTCCGGTCATTGAGCACTCGGAAGATATTTCGCTAGCCGCCGGCGCCGTTATGCGCGAAGGCGTCACTTCATCGCGCCTCGGCCTGCGCGGGATGCCCGCTGCCGCCGAATCCGTCTGCGTCGCGCGCGACGTGCAACTTATTGAACTCACCGGTGCGCGGCTCCACGTCGCGCATCTTTCCGCCAAAGCCTCGCTCGAACAAGTTCGCTGGGCCAAGCAGCGCGGCTTGCAGGTCACCTGCGAAGTCACACCGCATCACTTCACCCTGATCGATGAAGACGTCCAGTACGACTCGCGCTACAAAATGAATCCTCCGCTAGCCTCGCGCGAAGACCGCGAAGCGCTCATCGCCGGCCTCGCTGATGGCGCCGTCGACGCTATCGCAACCGATCACGCCCCCCACGAGCCTGCCCTCAAGGATGTGGAATTCGACAAGGCTCCCTTCGGCATTCTGGGGTTCGAAACGGCCATCGCGCTTTCTCTGGAACAACTCGTCCACACGGGCCGCATCTCGCTCATGCGTATGATCGAACTCTTCACCACCGGCCCTGCTCGCGTCCTCGGCATCGAACGAAAACTCGCCTCCGGCCAGCCCGCCGACCTCACGATTTTCTCCACTACCCACGAATGGACCTACGACGTGAAGCAATCTCCCAGCAAATCGCGCAACTCCCCGTTCGACGCCCGCACCTTCAAAGGCGCACCCATGGCCGCCATCGTCGCCGGCCGCATCATCTATAAAAAGTAGGGGCGGACTTGCGCCCCCTTCTCCGAACTTCAGCCGTCATTTTTCGCTCGTTTTAATAAATTCCTAACAAACACTTCAGGACTTTCTTTCTCCCCCGCTCCTACCCTGCATGGTGTGCGGACAACCCATTCCCGTCCGCACGGAGTGAGCTAAATATGTCAGCAACATTATTTCTGGGGTTTTGTATCCTCGGATGCGACTTCCTTCTCTACTTCTTGTTCCAATGGACCTACGGAGAAAAGCGGCGGGGACTCTCCCGCAGATCGAGCCCGCCACGGACCGCCGCGAGTCAGCCAGACGCTCGCCCGTTCTTGGTTGCTTCTCGAAGGGGCTCCGAAGCCGGTACGCGGCATATCCCCGGCGCGACTCGACAAATGAACAGCAGGGAAACCGGCGAACTTGGCCAATTCAATGAGGCACGAGCTTACCGTCGCATCGCGGCCTCGTTCGCTCAAGCCAAACGCTGAAGCTCTTCAGTTCATTTGCCCATACAAAGCGCCATCCATGCGGCCAAAGCCGCAAGCTTTTGTTCCGCACGCCCGGAACCTTCGTGCGACTCGCCTATATCGGCAATCCAATTTTTTGTCTCTTCCGTCGATTTGCGAAGCGCAAGCGACGCCGTTGTGTATGCGGTCTTCTCCAAAAGCACCATGCACGGGATTTCGTGCTTGTGCAGTGCGCCCTCCAGCGCTGTTCGAAACAACTGCCCTTCCAATCCGTGAGCCCGAATGTGCTCGTTGTGAAGAGTCGCGGGATCCACAAGGCTCCCCACAACCAGAGCGGCTCCGCGCACTTCATATTGCAGCTCGCCGGCCTCGTTAAGCAGCTCACGAACAGATTTCTTCGCGGCATCGGTCACAACCTTACGGAGTTTTCTTGTAACGGTCTTTGCTTCGCTTGCAGGAAGCTCCAGCGCCGCGTGATGTGGCTGCTTCGATTGAGGAATCTTCGGATCAGAAAGCAAAATGGCTTTACATAGGACCAGCTTTGGCTCGCTCGCCGGTCCCGCTAGCAACGCCGCCATCGCCCATCCAGACTTCACGCGAAAACCCAGTGCCGCGGGAATCGGTTTGGTGGCTCGCTTCAACACGTTCACACTCTACGGAATCACAGTTCGGAAGGAAAAGTGATTCCGAGGCCACGAGTCACCAGCCACTAGCTCTTCAATGTGCCGCTGGCTCCGCCGCAGGATGTAAACCATGCTGGGGCACTTCATGAATGCCTCTCGCAGGTGGTTCGATCCTCTGCCGGTAAAAGTGATCGAGTGGCAGCCGGCCTTTACCCACGGCATATGCTTTCTCAATCGCTTTCGTCGCGTACGCTTTCGCGAGCGTCGCGGACTCGAGTAACCCTCTTCCGACAGCCAGATGCGCGGCAAGTGCCGACGCAAATGTACAGCCGGTCCCGTGCAGTTGTTCCTCATTGACTCGCTCGCCGGGCAGCGTCACCATCACTGTTCCGTCAAAAAGCACGTCGGTCGGCCGGCCCATGTGCCCGCCCTTGATGATCACCGCCCGCGCTCCCATCTCCACAATCTTCCGCGCTGCCGCTTCCATGTCCGCCAGGTCCTTGATGGTCATGCCCGTCAGGATTTCCGCTTCGGGCACGTTTGGCGTGATCACGCTCGCGCGTTTCAGCAACTCCGCCGCCAAGAATTTCACTCCGGCTGTATCCAACAATTCGCGGCCACTCGAAGATTTCATCACCGGATCATGCACCACGTGCGCAAACGTGTGCGCATCCAAAAATTCCGCCACGACCGCCGCGTTCCCGCGGTTGCCCAGCATTCCGATCTTCACTGCCGCGATGTTGCAATCTTTCGCTAGCACATCGAGTTGCGCCTTCAGCGTCGCGCTCGGAATGTTGTGCACATCCTCGACGCCTTGCGTGTTTTGCACCGTCAGCGCCGTAATTGCCGCGACCCCATAACACCCGTGCGCCGCAAACGTCTTCAAGTCCGCCGCCGTTCCCGCCCCGCAAGACGGATCAAATCCCGCAATCGTCAGTAGAATCGGCGGCGCGGCTTGCGTATGTCCGTTCGTGCTCATTTTTCGTGCTCCGAAGCACCCCTCGAAACAAATAGCCGGTCGCGCCACCCGGGCGCACCGGCAAATGCGAATGTACGCGCGTCCCTCTCCGCGCGCAACAAGAATTTAGTCTGAGTCGGAATCGCTCGGATGGCTTCTCACACCGGGGCCGTCGGCTCCATCGTCGAATTGTGATTTGCGATAAAGAAGCCGGCTAACGGCAAACAGCGTCGAGCTTCGCCATCGGCCGCTCGGTGTGCGGGGGATATGTCAGAGGCTTGGTCTCAATCAATTGTTCGAGCAGCGTGCCCCCGTACTTGAGTGGAGCGTCCGGATCGCTTTGGTACGCCGGATCTTTTTCCGCTTCTTCCAGCGAAACGAATTCAAATCCCTGTTTTTTCAGAAGGTCCAGCAGGTCCGGCAACATCACGCTATCCAGTGCGCCAATGTGCAGCAGCAGCACATACTTAATATCACGCCCAAACAACATCGCCGACAATTTTCGGTCCAGAGCGATGTCTTCGGCCGCCCTCGCGAGGTAGCTCGATTTCAACCACTCGATCCCCTGCGTATCTTGCTTTGCCACGCATCGCGCATAGGGGTTGTTCCAGGCGTAGTCCCCGAAATCGAGCGTGACTTGCGCGACCCTGTATCCGCGCTCGGCTAGATATTTCCGCACCGCGCGTCTTTTTTCCAGCGTGTCTCCCTCGTGCAAAAAGGGATACCGCAGCCAATGCCAGTCGCGCGAACCCATCTGCTCTCGCAACTCCGGTTCATTCGCAACAATTTCGTCCTCGAACGCCTGCACGGTGCTGGAGTTCAAATCGATATGCGAAAACGTGTGATTGCCCAGCGGAAATCCCGAATCCACCCACATCTTCAACACGCCAGATTTTTCTTCTTCGCCGCTGATGTTCTTCGCATTCACAAACCCGTAGACGCCTGGCACGCCCTTGGCCTTGAATGTCTCAATCATTTTCTTCGCGATTTCTGCTCGCGTTGTATTCGCAGGTAAATCGCCATGCCGAGGCAGGTCATCCACCGTGATAGCGACTTCCAAATGTTGCTGCCCGGAAGCAACCGAAATCACACAGAGAATTAAAAGAGAGAGACAAAGGCAGCGCAATAACACGCCATGCCCGACCGCGTATCTGAAATGTGAGTGCTTCAAGGTACCAATCAGGGGAAAAGTCCGCGCACCAGCGTAGCTTCCGCCACGCGCCCCACCGCCAAAATCATCGCCCCCGCCCGCGGCGGTACATGATGCTTCCGCATCGTCTCCACCATTTCGTGGAATGCCCGCACCATGCTCTTCTGCAAACGCATGTTCACTTCCTCGGCATCCCACATGAGCCCTTCCATGTTCTGCACCCATTCGAAGTAGCTCACTGTCACGCCGCCCGCGTTGGCCAGAATATCCGGCAACACGGTAATTCCGCGCCGCGCCAAAATCTCATCCGCGTGCGGAGTCGTCGGCCCATTCGCCGCTTCCGCCACAATCCGCGCCTTAATCGCTTCGGCGTTGTGCAGGGTGATCACGTTTTCCAGTGCTGCCGGCACCAGAATGTCGCACTTCATCGTCAAAAGGTCGTCGTTCGTCATCCGCGACGCGCCCGGCATCCCCACCACCGTCCCCGACCGCTCCTTATAGCGAATTGCTTTGATCGGATCGATTCCGCGCGAATTCGTCACTCCACCGCGCGTATCGCTCAAAGCAATAATCTTCGCCTTTTTCTCCGCAAACAACCGCGCCGCCGTCGCTCCCGCATTCCCAAATCCTTGGATCGCCACCGTCGCGCCGCGCAGCGGAATCTTCTTCAACTTGCACGCCTCTTCCACTACAAACAGCAATCCGCGCGCCGTCGCCTCGCTTCGACCTTCGGATCCTCCGATCGACACCGGCTTCCCCGTCACCACCCCGTGCACCGAATGCCCCACCGTCATCGAGTACGTGTCCATGATCCACGCCATCGTTTGCGCGTCCGTGTACACATCCGGCGCCGGAATGTCCATCGCCGGCCCAATGATTGGCAGAATCTCGCTCGCGTACCGCCGCGTCATCCGCTCCAATTCTGTCTTCGACATGCGCTTGGGGTCGCAAATCACGCCGCCCTTCGCGCCGCCAAACGGCACGTTCAGCACCGCGGTCTTCCACGTCATCCACGCCGCCAGCGCCTTCACTTCATCCAGCGTCACGTTGGGGTGGTACCGAATTCCCCCTTTACCTGGCCCGCGCGAAATATTGTGCTGCACGCGAAATCCGGTGTGAACCTTTACTTGCCCGTTGTCCATTTTCGTGGGAATTGAAACTTCCAGCACGCGCTTCGGCGTCCGCAAAATCTGCCGCAACCCCGGCTCCAGCTTCAAAAACTCCGCCGCCATATCAAACTGGATCTGCGCAATCCGAAACGGATTCAAATCTTCCCGCGGAGCAATGCGCGGCACCATTGGCGGCGCACCTATCTGTCTCAGCGGCCCTGTGGGCTTTACGACCGTGGCCATCGGCTTCGGTCCTTTCCTCTGCGCGTCTAGTCTCGACTTCTCGTTCTATGAAAAATTAAAAAGTTTTCAACTTCCCGGGGGTTCAAATCCGCTCTTCGCTCTTTACTTATCCGTTCGCCGCCATCTTTTGCGACCCGCTCACGTACTTGTCGCGGCACGCCGTCGAGCAAAAGTGCACCAACTCCCCGCCCGCTCGCAGCGGTACCGCCAGTACTTCCGCCACATGCATCCCGCAAATCGGGTCGCGCACCAGCCGCCTCGCCGCAACTCCGCTCTGCTCATCTGCAGCTGACCCAACTCCCGCGCCAGCCGCCGAACCCATCCCATCCTGCTCCGCTTGCGCCGGCATCGCCCCGCGCAACATCCACGCCAACACCCGCCGCAGCAGCGCCACGCTCCACGACAGGATCACCACCCAAAACAAAAACTTAATAATCCGCCCCAAAAAGTCCATCGATTCTTCCAGCCTGGCCCCAAATTCCAGAAGCCCAACTCTCTACCTGCGTTCCTTGAAAGATAATTTCATCCCGCGACCCGTAAATCCCCTTGGGTCTACCACATTGCTCTGCATTTGTCCCTGAGGCGAGTGTATGCAAGGCGAAAAGCCTGAGTCAAACGAAAACACGTACTTTCAACAGTTTGCGCGGCGTAAATGCCTCGCCCGCCAGGCAAAGTCCACCCAAAATCGGCCTACTGTTCAGCTTAAATATCTTATTATCAATGTCTTACAGGAAGGTTCATCCAAAAACGGGGCACAGTCCCCGTTTCCACCCACCGTGCTCCAAAGCCGGCTTTCTTTTCCTCTACCTCCTCAACTTCCTATGCTTCCTCAACCTCATCCCCTCTTTACTTCCTTACTTCTTCCGCTGGTATCCTATCGATCCCCATATACGGCCGCAAAACCTCCGGCACCACGATCGACCCATCCGCCTGCTGGTAATTCTCCACCACTGCGATCCACGTCCGCCCCACCGCCAGCCCCGACCCATTCAGCGTGTGCACAAAATCGCTTTTCCCGCCGCCCTTCGGCTTAAACCGTATCCCCGCGCGCCTCGCCTGAAACGCCTCGCAGTTCGAGCACGACGAAATCTCGCGAAACTCCCCGCTCGACGGCAGCCACACCTCGATGTCATACGTCTTCGCCGACGCAAATCCCATATCGCCGGTGCAAAGCAGCATCGTCCGGTAATGCAGTCCCAGCTTTTGCAGAATCGTCTCCGCATTCGCCAGCAACTTCTCGTGCTCTTCGTAACTCTTCTCCGGATGCGTGAACTTGAACAGCTCCACCTTTTGAAACTGGTGCTGCCGCAAAATCCCGCGCGTATCTTTTCCCGCCGCTCCCGCCTCGCTCCTAAAACACGCCGTCCAAGCCGTCACTTTGACCGGCAGTTGCTCCTCCGTCAGCGTTTCGTCGCGGTACAAATTGTGCAGCTCCACCTCCGCCGTCGGCGTCAACCAAAAATCCGTGTTCTCAATCCGAAACAAATCCGCCGCAAACTTCGGCAGCTGTCCCGCGCTCGTCAACGAAGCCGTATTCACCAAAAACGGCGGCAATATCTCCGTGTACCCGTGCTCCCGCGTGTGTACATCCAGGAAAAAATTCGCCAGCGCCCGCTCCAGCCGCGCTCCCCAGCCTTTATAAACCGCAAACCGCGCTCCAGTAATCTTCGTCGCCGCGGCCAAATCCAGAATCCCCGCCCGCTCTCCCACCTCCCAGTGCGGCTTCGCCGTAAAATCAAACTTCGGCGCTGCTCCCCACCTCCGCACCTCCACATTCTCTTCCGCGCTATACCCCACCGGCACCGACGCATGCGGCACATTCGGCATCGTCAGTAGCAACTCGCTCTGCGTCGCATTCAACGCCGCAATCCGTTCGTCCGCAGCCTTTATGTCCGTGGACAACTTCTTCATGCCGGTTAAATCAGCCGCCATCTCTTCCCCGGCTTTCTTTCGCTTGGCAATCTCGTCGCTAGCCTTGTTCCTCTGCGCCTTCAACCCCTCCGTCGCTGTAATCAACTCCCGCCGCTCCTTATCCAGCGCGCGAAATCCCTCCAAATCCAGCGCCGCCCCGCGCTTCTTCGCCATCTCCGCAAACACGTCCAAATGGTCCCGAAAATAATTTAAGTCATGCATAATCTTGCAAGGATACCGTATTCCGGCCCATGTAGGTGCTGGGCTTTAGCCCAGCAATTTTCTCCTTGGTTCTGCGAGCCCGATTGTGTATTGTTGCTTAATCTTAAATACATGCTAATTTATTGGCGTGCCCCTCTACAATAAATACCCGAGGCTCCCCGCCGAATGCTACCTTGGTCGCAGAATTTACTTCATCACCATCTGCTCCGCCGAACGCCTTCCCGTCTTCATGGACTATTCCTTTGGTCGCGCGACCCTAGCCAAACTTATCGACCTCGCCGCTCAATTCTCATTCTCCCTCCACTGTTACTGCCTAATGCCAGACCACCTTCACTTTGTCGCAGAAGGTGCCTCAGATGCCAGCGACCTTCTGAAATTTGTTCACGCCTTCAAACAACTCACCGGTTACGAATATCGGCAAGCTCACAACCGGTCGCTCTGGCAAACCCGTTTCTATGACCACATCGTCCGCTCCGCTGACGACCTCAATGCCGTGCTCTGCTACGTCTGGATGAATCCCGTTCGCAAGTGTCTATGCACTGAACCAAGTCTCTATTCGTTGTCAGGCTCCCAAACCGTCGATTGGATGAAGAAATCATTCATCCGCAGCTCATGGATACCCCCGTGGAAAAACCCCAAGCCGGGCGAAAGCCCGGCACCTACCTCCGATCTGGCTCCTGCCTGTGTAGGTGTGCTGGGGTGTAGGTGCTGGGGTGTAGGTGCTGGGCTTTAGCCCAGCCTCATGTCTTCGCTCCTCTTTCCTCTCTCTTGACTCTCATTCCCACTTGATTAACGATCCCGATCGATCAATGTGGCACAGACTTCAGTCTGTGCTCCGTCCCATGCCCATCCTCCCCACTCCCGTTCACCCTGAGTCCGCGAAGGGCCTCGTTTTCGACGACCCCAAGCACCACCTCCGCATCTACCAATCCGACTGCCTCGACCTCATGCCCCAACTCCCCGCCTCCTCCGTCGACCTCATCTTCGCCGACCCGCCCTACTTCCTCTCCAATGGCGGCATCACCTGCCACGCCGGCAAAATGGTCTCCGTCAATAAAGGCTCCTGGGACAAATCCCAGGGCCCCGACGCCAATCATGCCTTCAACACCGCCTGGCTCGCCGCCGCGCAGCGCCTCCTCAAGCCCAACGGCTCCATCTGGGTCTCCGGCACCGCCCACGTCATCCACAGCGTCGGCTTTGCCATGCAGCAGCTCGGCTTCAAGCTCCTCAACGACATCTCCTGGGTCAAGCCCAACCCGCCTCCCAATCTCTCCTGCCGCTATTTCACCCACGCCACCGAAACCATCATCTGGGCCGCCAAGGACAAAAAGTCCCGCCACACTTTTAATTACAAGCTCATGAAGGAAACCAATCGCGGCAAACAAATGAAGTCCGTCTGGGAAATCAAGCCTCCCGAAACCTGGGAGAAAAAATTCGGCAAACACCCCACCCAAAAACCCGTCGCCCTCCTCGAACGCATCCTCCTCGCCTCCACCAACGAAGGCGACACAGTCCTCGATCCGTTCGCAGGCGGCGGCAGCACTCTCGTCAGCGCATTCCGCCTAAATCGTCGCGCGATCGGCTGCGAACTCTCTCTCGACTACATCAATCTGAGCGTCCGCCGTCTCTGTTCCAATCTGGTACAAGTCCAGCTTTCCGTTTCGTCTTTCGAAATTTCTTTCGACCACCTCCACTTTTCAGTTGATCCGCCACTCGATTCCGTGGATCGATCAGATCCGCGCTGTGCACTCTCCCACGGTTTGTCATCCCGACCGAAGTGGAGGGACCTCTCTTCGATTTTGCCACGGCCAAGAAATTCAACCTTGTCTCCATCACTCCAACTCGTCCAACAAGAACTCCGCTTCCATTTCATCGGCCGCCACGACCGCCGCGTCATCTTCTCCGTCCTCGCCGACTCCCTCGACGACGCCCGCCAAAAATTTCGCGCCTCAGGCCGCTCCGACTCCGACGCCCTCTTCATAATCAAGACCGAAACAGAAATCTACCTCGCCTAGATCGCTGAGTAGCTGTACAACCAGCACTGCCATTTCGAGCGTAGCGAGAAATCTCTCTTGCCTTTCGCTTGGCCAATCGTGATCTAATCCCCGCGTGGACTTACAACTCCCGACTGCAGGTCTTGAGCGCTATAAGAGCGCTTCGCAACGGACACGTGTGAGCAGTGAAGCATGGGGCGAGACTAACCTTTTCTGCGTAAACTGCGATTCACCCGAGCTAACAAGAACGCGTACAAACACTCCTGCAATTGACTTTATGTGTCCCAGTTGTGATGCGTTCTTCCAACTAAAGAGCCAAGGCCGGAAACTCGCTGGTAGCCTCTCTGACGGCGCTTACAGCAAAATGTCAGAGGCAATCAAGGCGGACAGAACACCTAATCTTTTTGCGATGCACTATGAGCCGGAGAGTTGGACAGTCCGAAACCTCATTCTAGTACCACGATTCAGCTACTCCCTTTCGGTCATCAAAAAACGAAATCCACTTCGTCCTGAAGCAGAGCGGCACGATTGGGTTGGTTGCACCATTCTCTTGGGAGAAATCCCACAAGAGGCAAAGATTCCAATCATCACTGACGGTGTCGCGTCCACTGCTTCCGACGCTCGGATGCGATACCGCAAACTCAGGAAACTGGGAGGACTCACGGTTGAGGCCCGCGGGTGGACCTTGGATGTGCTTCGAGCTATTCACACGTTGGGCAAGACCGAATTTTCTTTGCAAGAGGTTTACACCCTTGAAGAGAATCTCGCCCGTCTACACCCGGCGAATCGCAACATCCAACCTAAGATTCGTCAACAACTCCAAGTTCTGCGCAATATGGGGTTGGTCAAATTCCTCGCCCCTGGCTCCTACCGCTTGCGTTGAGGTGCTATGCTTCGTCCGTAGCAAAAATCAAAAGGCAAAAGGAGCTTCCGCTGAACGGTTTTCCCGCATCCTGGCTTATCCACCTTGATGCACCCTTTCGCTGGACCGACCCCAAGACATGGCCCTGGTTTCTTTATATCTGGCTCGCTTTCTTCTTGAGCGGCTGGCTGCTGTCACTCTGGCGCTGGTTCCAGCGCGAACAAGCCAAGTCCTGGCCCACCACCACCGGGCAAATCACTTCCGCTTACATTAACGAACCCAAACGCTTTCTCGGGCTGGATCTTCAATCCAGTCGCTCCCGGACCTACGACGCCACCCTGGAATACTCCTATAGTCTTTCTGGCGAAGCGTTTCTTGGCAAGTACAAGCGGAGCTGCGCGTCTGAAGAGGAGGCAGAGGAATTCCTCCGTGGTCTCCAAGGGCAGACCGTCCCGGTTCAATACCATCCAAACAAGCCCGCTCGCTCCGTCCTCCTCGAAGCCACCGTCGAAACTCTTCTCCGCAACCGCCCGCCCACGGCTGTCTCTGCCGCCGCCGCGCTCGATGCAAATCCTCTCCCTGCAGGGAAGAGAGCTTTTTTCACTCTCTGCGCGGTGCTTTCGCTCATTGGGTTGATTCTCAGTCTTTGGGTTCACATCGGCGCTCTCCTCGGTCGCCGTGTAGCGCCTGAGTATTTCTTTTGGGGACTACACATGGGTATCTTCGTCGTGTTTTTGCCCGCGGTTTTTCTCGCCCAGAAGAAACTTGGTAACGTTAACCGCAAGGACTACTGGAAGGTTGTCTCCAAAGGGCTGCCAGACGGCATGCGGTATCTGCTTTATTTCTTTTTTGCCTATACTTTTGTGAACTTCACAGTTTTCTTTTTCCAGTCGCCAGTTGGAAAACAATCCGGTTCGCCCACGCCGCTTGTATGGCGCGGCTTCTCCGGTCATTGGATGTTGTTCTACTACGCCGCCTTTGTGATGCACGTCTCTGCTATCAGCTCTTCGCGGCCTACAGGCCCTTTCCAGAGACGCTGACCGCCGGACGCCGCCGGGTGCCGCAGCCTTCGGAGTTAAAGGCTGCGGGTTTTGACCTTTTCCTTCTTCGCCGACCTCTAGAAAAAACCCTCCGGCGACACGTGAAACCGTGCGCTCAACCGCGCAATCTGCTCCATGTTCAATTCCCGCCGGGTGCCCCACGTGTCGGTTTTACACGTGGGTGTTTTGACTCTTCGCGCAACGCGGTCGGCCCACTAGATCATCTTGCCCTTGGCCACTTGTCCACGCAGAAGGAACGTCTTAGGAAACTTGCCTTCACCGCAAATCTTGAAAGACCCAAAATCCTTGTACCACAGCCCCTCGGGTGCCTCAGGCTCCGACTCCCGCCACAGTTTCAGTTGGTATAAATCCTCCGCCGTAATCTTCCGCTCCGCGACCCGGTCAAAGAGATGCTGTCGCAGAGCCGGTGGGAGATTTGTCCACTGAATCTTCGGCATCATTCACCGAAGGTCATTCGCGCCAGTTCTTTCTTCAGCCGCTCTTGTTCTGTGGGATCGCCCGATTGCATTAGCCGCGTCGTTAAGGCGAAGAAACGTTCTTTCTCCGCTTCCTTGAATGCAAGACCCGCTTCAATCAAATCCACCAGCACCCGGCTGGCGCTCGTCTTCTCTGTCTTCGCCAGCGCCTTCACCCGTTTCACAACCCGTGCCGGAATCGAAACACTCTGCCGCACTGCTTTTTCTGTATTAGCCATGGCCTCATCTTACACCACTCTGCACCACCATGCACCAGCAATAGTGGGTAGCCGGGTGCCGCAGCCTTCGGTTTTAAGGCTGCGGGTTTTGACCTTTCCTCTACCAAGCCTACTCAAACTCCTCCGGCCACTCCCGAGCAGCATGAAGCACTGCAAGAATCCACACTTCCTTTTTTGCTATCCGATAAGCAACGATGAATGGTGTCCCTGAAACGACTAGCTCGCGTGTGCCCGGCACGCGCCCCTCCCGCCCCGTCATGGGATGACGGGCCAGCAGCTGCGTGCTTTCCCAGATTTGCTCAGCAGTACGCGCCGCCGCCTTCCGATTTTCCTCGGCGATGTATTCAAACGCGCCGACGAGCTGTTTCCGGGCCGGAGTCGTCCAGCGTACACGCATCGCGAGGCGTTACTTCGCTCGCCGCATTCGCGCCATCAGCTTCTTCATCTCCGCGTGCGGCACAAAGTCTCCGCGCTCCGCCGCGCGCAAGCCCTTTTTGATCAGCTTGATGTGATATTCATTCAGCCGCAGATAATTGTCCACTGCCTCATTCAGCAAGTGGCTGCGGTCCCGGTCCATTCCCTCTGCCAGTTCGTCCAGCGACTCCACCGTATCCGCCGGAATCCGGAAACTAATCGTCTTCAACTCGCTCATCCTTCAGCCCCCGCATAATACGCAATAATACGCCGTATTATCTTTCATTCCAAGGACTCACTTCTTCTCAGTGACGGGCGTTTACCCCGATCCGGTCGGGGCGCTCTCCGCGCTCAATTCCTTCTCTTTGTTTTCTCGCTTCAACTTTAGCGGGTTTTGACTATTCCCCCGCCGTTTCGCCGCCCAACCTTCGCCCCTTCCCTGCGGACTACCTGAGAACATCGCCTAACTTAGACCCTAAGTTAGGTCTTGCTTCAACCCCGCGCCGCATGCCACGATGGGATTTCCGTCCTTGCCGCGGCAGACGCGCCGCTTAACCGGCACGTTAGGAAGGAAATGCTATGACTGACAGTCTCAAAGAACTGCTGGAAAAAACAAAAGGTGTGGAAGTGTCTCCCGAACAAAAAGAGCAGCAGCGGCGTAGCTTCGCCTACGGCAACACCAACATCGAAAACTCGCGCATCACTCGCGAAACCGTTGATCAGGCAGCGGAAAAGCTAAAGAAAGCCCGCTAGCAACAAATATGTCGGACGAAGAGCGGCACAGCAAAGCTCTGGAAATCGAGCTGATCTCCGACCCGGAACAACGAGCTCGCCAAGAAGCAGAGAACGGCCTAAGGCAATTTGACGAAGTCATCGAGCGAATCAATTATTCGCTTCAACCCGAACGCCCATTCAAGCTTCGCCCATCCGCCATCCTGAGCCTGCATCGCCGCGCACTGGAAGGGATTAGTTCCTTCGCCGGTGTGCCCCGCCCCGGCGGAATCGAAATCAAAGGAAGTAAACACCAGCCTCCTGGAGCACATCTTGTATCTGAGCTTCTCGAACAGTTGTGCGATTACATCAACGAGAACTGGTCGAAATCTTCGCCCCTTCATGCAGCTGCTTATACCTTATGGCGGATGAACTGGATTCATCCCTTTGTTGACGGAAATGGCCGAACGTCTCGAGCTGTTTCCTATTTGGTGCTCTGCGTGAGACTCGGATACGTCCTGCCCGGCACGCGAACCATCCCCGAGCAAATTGCACAGAATAAAGACCCGTACTACAAAGCTCTTGAAGCAGCCGACCAGGCGAACGCCGTCGGAAAAATTGACCTCACGGAAATGGAGAAGCTACTGGAATCGCTGCTGGCAGCACAATTGGTCTCGGTCATTGATGCTGCCAAATCGAAAAGGTAGAATCCCGGTGTGCCGGTCGCACGCGGATTCCCCTCGGTTGAACTTCTAAAAGAAAACCTCAGGCGACACATGGAACCGCGCGCTCAACCGCGCAATCTGCTCCTTGTTCAATTCCCGTTTCCCGCTCAGAACTTCCGACACGATACTTCGTGTCCCAAACACGTCCACTAGATCCTTCTGCAGCAGATTGTGTTGCTCCATCAAGAACCGCACAACGTCCACCGGTTTTGCCCGGGGAATCCGGTATCTCTTCTCCTCGAAATCCTCAATCAACAGAGTCAAGAGTTCCGCCAATTCCTTCTCCGCCGCCGTAAGCCGCTTGCTGCGCTGGTCGAGCTCATAAAGAACTTCCGTGTACGCTTCATTTTCCTTTTCCGTCCGAATCACTTTCGGCGGCACTTTCTTCAGCAGCGCCCCATACTCCGGACTAACCGTTAATGTGCTCATAGCTTCCATGCTCCTTTGCTGTACTCGGCATGCGTCAACACGTGGCGTAGGAAAATTCTCCTGGTCTGGTAATTGATCTCCGTGACCAGCCGGTACGCGTTGCCTTTGATATTAAATATCGTGAACTTTCCTGCCGCGTCTGCGCTTGGCATATCGCGCCGTACTTCCATCAGGTTTCCCCATTCCGCCTTTTTCGCAATCCGGTACCACGCATCCAGCGGCGCGCCAATATCGCTGTGTTCTGCTGCCGCTTCGAGCGGTCTCTTTCGGCTGATAATGTGCAATTTCGCCCTTCTCCATTGAATTCGCAAATCGCGAATCTGTCAAGATAAAATTCGCAATCCGCGAACTGTGATCCGGCCGGATGCTGCAGCGGGTGCCCCACCCTTGTTTTGTAAGGGTGGGTGTTCTGACCTTTCCTCTGCCCATCCATTGCCCCTCCCAAGATTTCTTGACTTTTTCCTTGACAAAAAGTGGCTATTAGCGTATAGTGTCGATTGGGTAATAGAATGCCCGAACCCGGGAACGCCAGCATCCCTGCTGGCGTTTTTGCTTTGGCATGAAGGTCTTTTCCCTAAGCCCTTTAGAATCCGCACTTACGAAAAAGGGCCCGTAACCCCTTTAGAATCCGCACTTCCAAAACGCAGGACTTAAAACCCTTTAGAATGAACACTTACAGAAAAATAGGGGAGGGGGTGGGCGGCTATGGTTATCCAAGCCAGGATTCAGACGGTCAGTGGTCAGTCCCTACCCGTGCAAACCGCCCACGCAGCGAAGGGTTGGGCAAGATTCATTTCTTCTCGAAAGGCTGGATCGTCGCGTTCACCAAAAACTGGCTGTCCAGTTCGGTCATCTCCCCGGCGCTTTTGCCCGCCACGGGAAACAACCGCGCCGAAAGCGGCTTCTTCCACTTCACCGCCAGGCTCGCCATGTCTCCGATGATCAGAGACAACTGCTCCGCGCTGATGTCCCCGGGAAGTGGCACCGTATCCAGTCCTGTGCCGCACACCGCGCTGTAGCTCAACAGGGAATCAATCGAAATGCGGCCCTCGCTCCAGCGCTGCGCCAGCCGCGAATCTTCAAGAATCGGCAGCATCAGCCCGGAGTATCCGGTCTGTTTCACCTTGATGTCGCGAATCGCCGCCGTGATGGTCGCGGCCGCCGTCAGTGTTCCGCTCGAGCCTATCGGTTGCGTCGTCAGATTTTCAATCGCCGCGCCGATCGAAATATCCTTCAGCGGCGCAGGCGATAGATCGATTCCCATGTACGTCCAGCCCGTATCGGAATCCACGCGTCCCGCTTCCGCTTCGATGCCGAACGCTTCTTTGCTCAGCGCGTCCATCAGGCGCCGCCGGGCCGTCGCCAGATCCGGCGCGTCCTTAAAAGAGTCGGCCACAAGATTTGCGGATTCCAGCGCAATCGCAAACTGGTGTCCAAAACCGTTGTGATACGCCGCCGGAAAAAAAGGAGTCAGCGGTTTGACCATCGCTATCGCCGCGAAACGAAAATTGCCCTGGCTATGCTCGGTGTCTTCCAGTTTTTTCATGACGCGCGCCGCCGCTCCCACAGCCGGCCAACGCACGCCATCGTCCCCCGCTACCACGAGACTGGCGTTGAGTTGTTTTGTATTCAGCAAAATATCCGCGAGCAAATCCGCTTGCGCTGGGCTATCGCCCGCGTTGAGCATAGCCGGCCCAATCGAGGCTGCAAAACCATCCTGCGTGGCCAGGGCGTCATAATTCCTGAAAAACGCCAAAGACTGTTCGTTCGAGAGCCCTTGGATGTATTCCGGGAATGGCTGCGTCGCGATGCGAATCGTTTCCACGGGGAATCCGCGTGACTCCATGATGGTGCGCGCCCGCTTCAACATTTTCAGCGCGTCGGTAATCTGAATTTGATATTGCGTGCGGTCCAGATTCACAAACGCGGTGATCGCCCGAATCTTGATCGGCGATTGCCCCGCCGGCCGCGCGGCGGGTTTTTTCTGCGCCTGCCCCAGCACGCCCGGCGCAGCCAGAAAAGCCGCAAGCAACAGGAGCAGCATCGAAAATTGTTTGAGGAAAGAGCGAGACGAATCCATCGCGGAAGTAAACATGGCGCAATCTCCAGTGTAGGGGCGCAGCATGCTGCGCCCCTACAGCATACAAGATTCGATGCGTGGCCACTTCGCCGGTTTTTATTTTAATTTGGACCCGCGGTTGTCTGCTTTAGTAAAACGCTGAAATTCCGGTGATCTTTTCACCGATGATCAGCTTGTGGATATCGTTGGTTCCTTCGTAGGTGAAAACGCTTTCGAGATTGTTCATGTGGCGCATGACGCAGTAATCGTCCACGATGCCGTTCGCGCCGAGAATGTCGCGGGCTTTGCGCGCGGTTTCGAGCGCGATGGCCACGTTGTTCATTTTCAGCATAGAGATGTGTGAAAAATCCACTTTACCTCTGTCTTTCAACCGCCCCACCTGCAGCGCCAGCAGTTGCCCCTTCACAATTTCGGTGATCATCCACGCCAGCTTTTCCTGCACGAGTTGATGGGAAGCGATCGGCTTGTTCGCAAATTGTTTCCGCGTCTTTGCATATTGCAGCGCGGTATCGTAGCAAGCCATCGCCGCGCCCAGCGCTCCCCAGCCGATTCCGTAACGCGCCTGATTCAAACAGCCCAGCGGCCCTTTCAATCCCACCACGTTCGGCAATAAATTCTCTTCCGGAATTTCGCAATCGGTGAGCGCCAAGCCGGAAGTTACGGATGCGCGCAGCGACCACTTTCCGTGCACGTCCCACGCTTTGAATCCCGGCGTCCCCTTCTCCACTAAAAATCCGCGAATTTTTTCGTCTTCGCATTTTGCCCAGACGACGGCGACATCCGCGATCGAGCCGCTGGTGATCCACATTTTTTCGCCGTTCAAAATATACTTGCCGTCTTTCTTCACGGCGCGCGTAAGCATGCCGCCGGGATTTGAACCAAACTGCGGCTCCGTCAATCCAAAGCAGCCAATGGCGGTGCCTTGCTGCAGCGGCGGCAGCCACTTTTCTTTTTGCGCGTCGCTGCCGTAGGCGTAGATCGGATACATGACGAGCGCGCTCTGCACGGAGACGAAACTGCGTAAGCCGGAATCGCCACGTTCGAGTTCCTGGGTGACGAGGCCGTAGGCGACGTTGGACATGCCCGCGCAACCGTAGCCCTGCAGATTCGCGCCGAAAAATCCGAGCTCACCGAGTTGCGGAACGAGGTGCTTGGGAAAAGTTCCTTCGCGGCTGTGCTTTTCGATGATGGGAATAATTTCGTTGTCGACGAAACGGCGAGCCGTTTGCCGGACGAGTTTTTCTTCGTCGTTCAGTTGCGAATCAAAATCGATGAAATCGACACCGGCAAATCCAGCCATTCCGCCCTCTTTTCGCGCGCTCTGTGACAATTCCGCGACAACGGTATTTGCGGGTGATTGTAGCAAGGCCGTTCTGAGTCCAGCAATGATAGCGGAGTTCGCGGTCGCGGTTCGAATCAACGGGGGTGGAAGAAGAGAGTTGCGCGGTCGTTGAGAGGGCTTTGCACCACTTTGGAACAGGGAGGAGGAGGAGGCTCAATTCAGGAAAGAACGGGAAGAGCGACGGCGAGCTAAATGGCTGACCGCACATAGGTTATGTCCAATAGTTTGGTGGAAATTCGGTATGCGATGTGCACGCCTCTTGCGGGGGAAAATACGTGTCTACAAACGAACGGCTGAACCTACCGGGGGAGCGGAGAAACAAGCTGGCGACCGGCGGAATTCTGCTCGCATGTCTGCTGGGCTGCCCACAGGCTTGGCCGCAAGCTCCGGCCTTGCAATCACAACAGCTCCCTCAGACGCAGCAGACATCGCAAACGGCTGCGCCTCCACAAACGGATCTGACGCAGCTGAGTATCGAAAATTTGATGAATATGGAGGTGACCTCCGCTTCGAAGAAAGAACAAAAATTATCCAAGGTAGCGGCGGCGATCTTCGTCATCACCCAGGAGGACATTCGACGGTCAGGCGCGACAAACATTCCCGATCTGTTGCGGATGGTACCAGGATTGGATGTAGCGCAGATCAACGGGAGCACTTGGGCGATCGGCGCGAGGGGATTCAATCAACAATTCAGCAACAAGTTGCTGGTAATGATCGACGGACGAGTTGTCTACACACCGAACTTCGCAGGAGTTTACTGGGACACGACGGACGTTCCGCCGGAGGACATCGAGAGAATCGAAGTGATCCGGGGGCCCGGGGGAACGATTTGGGGCGCGAACGCAGTGAATGGGGTTATCAGCATATTTACGAAGACTGCCAGTGAGACGCGCGGAGGATTAATTGTTGGCGGAGGCGGAAGCGTAAATCAGGCATTTGGAACGGTGCAGTATGGCGGAAAACTGAGTCCGACGACGGATTACCGGATTTACGGAAAATATTTCAATCAGGGCGAAATGTACGACCTCAGCGGACAAAACGGCGGAGATGGATGGCACATGTTGCGGAGCGGGTTCAGGACGGATAGCAAGCTGTCCTCAAAGGATAAGCTCATGGTGGAGGGAGATCTCTACATCGGGAGGGAAGGCGAGTTGGGCTTTGAACTCCCGTCAGTTACGGCACCGGGATTTGTCACCATCAGTGAAGAGATCAATCTGGGGGGCGGCTCGCTAAACACAATTTGGAACCATACGTATTCCGAGCGGTCGGATTCGACCCTGCAGTTTTCCTTCAATCGGTACCGGCGAGACGATCCACTGGAGCCAGAAACCCGGGACACGCTGGATTTTAACTACCAACATCACATGGCCTTGAGCAAGCGGCACGACATTGTTTGGGGGGCTGGGTACCACTTTACGACCGACCACATTGGGGGAAGCCCAACGGTCTCTTACAACCCTGCCAGCCGCGCGCTCGATGTGTTCAATGGTTTTTTGCAAGATGAAATTGCGCTGGTGCCCGATCGACTCAATCTAACGATCGGGACAAAGGCGGAGTACAACGATTACACCGGCTTTGAGGTAATGCCGAGTGTCCGCGCGAGCTGGTCCATCAGCGACCGGCATACGGTCTGGGTGGCAATCTCGAGGGCATTGCGAGCCCCGTCGCGCAATGACACGAACCTAGTTGTGAACTTTGGAAATATTTCCCCGCCAGGCAGCACGCCCGTGGTGTTGAGACTTCTAGGCAACCCCGATTTCCAAGACGAACGACTGATCGGCTACGAGGCAGGTTATCGGACGATGCTTTCCAAGAGGTTTTCCATCGACTTTGCAGCTTACTTCAATCAATGGAACCACGTGCAATCGACGGAGCCTTCCGGGTTTTTTATGGAGAATACGCCGGCGCCGGCGCATGAAGTCCAAACAGTAACGTACGAGAACCTGATCCACGGGGAAAACCATGGGTTCGAAATCATGGCGAACTTGAAGCCCACAGACCGGTGGTCAATTAGCGTGGGATATGCGCCGGAAATGACGCATATGCACACCTCTCCAACGAGCGCGGACACACAGACCGTTACGTTCCTGCAAGGCGCGACACCGAATTGGCCGATCCAACTGAGATCCCACGTGGACCTGAGCCGCAGGCTCGCGTGGGATTTGTCCACCTATTTCGTGGACGCGCTCGATAACCAAGGCCCTTCAGGGAATGTGAATATCCCTTCCTACGCGAGACTGGATACAGGACTCACGTGGAAACCAACAGAAAAATTTTCATTCAGCCTGGTGGGACAGAATCTTTTGAAGGACCACCACCTGGAGTTCGACGATATCAACGGAAGCATGCAGTCCGGGGAAATCAAACGTAGCGTCTACGCCAAGTTTACGTGGCAATTCTGATTGCGGAAAAGAAGCAGTGAGCCCTGCAAACAAAATGCGACGGACCCGGCAGAATCCCGCAAGTAGGGTTTGCAGTAGAAGACTCTGTCAGGGCGCGTCGCGGGCCGGCGCTCTTGCGGTTCTCGTTTTCGTGGCGGGGGGAGGCTGGGTTGGGGGGCAGACCACCGCAACGAGTGAGTATCAAGTGAAGGCAGCGTTTCTTTTTCACTTTGCGCAATTCGTGGACTGGCCGCCGGAAGCATTCAAAGCCAAGGACAGTCCGATCACGTACTGCACGGTGGGTGAGGATCCGTTCCAAGGGGCGCTGGACGCGAGCCTGAACGGAAAAAAGATGGGGGAACGGGCGTTTCGCGTGCTGCATTTCAAACAAGCCCAAGAAGCCAAGGAATGCCAGGTGCTGTTTCTGGGATTGACGGAGAAAAAGTCGATCGCGGCGGAGCTAGAGAATTTGAAGAGGGCTCCCGTGCTGACGGTGGGAGAGTCGGAACATTTTGCACAGGGAGGCGGAATCATCGGATTTTTTCTAGAGGACAACAAGGTGCGCTTTGAAATCAACCTGGAAGCAGCGGAACACGCGAAATTGAAAATAAGCGCGAGGCTGCTGGCGCTGGCGAAAACGGTGATCGGACGTCCAAAAGGAACGTGAAATGCCGCTGATCAGAAATTCATCCATCCAACGAAAGCTGACGTTTGTGATCGTGTGCACGAGCCTGGTGGGATTGAGCCTGGCATGCCTGAGCTTTGACTTATATGAGCGAAAGAGTTTTCGCGGGGCAATGACGAGTGAACTTACCGCGCTGGCGGATACGCTGGGAGCGAACACGGCCGCGTCGCTGGCGTTCAACGATCGAAAGTCCGCGACAGACGTACTGGGAGCACTGCGAGCGGAAAAGCACATTGTAGGAGCGTGCCTGTACGACAACCACGGAGCGGTATTCGCGGAATACCGGCGCGACGGATTTGGAGCCGGGTTTACGATGCCTGTCAGGCGAGAGGATGGAGAAATATTCGAGAAAGAGTCGGTCACTCTCTACCGAACCGTTTGGTTGGGAGGCGAGAAAAGCGGGGCCATCGCGATTATCTCGGATCTTAGAGCGCTGCAAGAAAAATTCAGGCAATACACAGAAATTTCGATCATCGTGATATTGCTTTCCGTAATGGCAACCTATCTGGTGTCGTCGAGGCTGTTGAGGCTGATCACGGAGCCGATTCTGCATTTGGCGGAAATAGCGGGCCGCGTGACGGCGAAGGAGGACTACACGGTCCGGGCGGTGCCTCGCGGAAAAGATGAGATAGGAAACCTGATCGGGTCGTTCAATCAAATGCTGGAGAGAATTCAGGAGCGTGACGCGGCACTGCAGGGCGCGAAGGACGAACTGGAGATGCGAGTGCAGGCGCGGACCACGGAGCTGCAGATGGAAGTGAACGAAAGGAGACGGGCGGAGGAGAGCCTGCAAACGTCGCTGAAGGAACTGGAAGACATAAATTTCGCGATGGACCAGCATTGCATAGTGGCGAGGACGGACCGGCGGGGGATGATCACGTTTGTAAATGAGAAGTTTTGCTCGCTCTCAAAATATTCGAGGGAGGAATTGCTGGGGCAGGACCATCGCATCGTCAATTCGAAGTATCATCCGAAAGAATTCATAAATGACTTATGGAGAACGATTTCGAGTGGACGTGTATGGAAAGGGGAAATCAAGAACAGGGCCAAGACTGGGGAAGATTACTGGGTGGACACGACGATCGTTCCCTTTCGGGATGCCGAGGGAAAGCCGGTCCAGTACATTGCGATCCGATCAGATATCACGGCGCTGAAACGGATTCAGGAAGATTTGCTGGGAGCCAAGGAGGTGGCGGAAGCAGCCAGCCGGGCGAAGAGCGAGTTTTTGGCGAACATGAGCCACGAGATTCGGACGCCGCTGAACGGAGTGATGGGAATGACGGATCTGGCGCTGGAGACGGAGCTGACGCCGGAGCAGCGGGAATATCTGGAAACGGTGAAAATGTCGAGCGATTCGCTGCTGACAGTGATCAACGACATTCTGGATTTCTCGAAAATAGAGGCGGGAAAGATCGACCTGGAGGACACGGACTTCAATTTACGCGAGAGCATCGAATCGACATTGAAGACGTTGGCGCTGAGGGCGGACGAGAAGGGGCTGGAGTTACTGTGCGAAGTGGCGCCGGAAGTGCCGGAAGTGGTACGCGGTGATTCCACGCGGTTGCGGCAAATCTTGATCAACCTGGTCGGCAACGCGATCAAGTTCACAGACAAAGGAGAGATCGCGGTGAGGGTGCAAATAGAGAGCAAAGAGAATGGAGATTGCATCTGCCGATTTACAGTGGCGGACACAGGAATCGGCATTCCGGAGAACAAGCGGGAATTGATTTTTGCTCCGTTTTCACAGGCGGACACGTCAACGACGCGAAAATACGGAGGGACGGGGCTTGGGCTGACGATTTCGACGCGACTCGTGCAGATGATGGGTGGCAGGATTTGGGTGGAAAGCGAAATGGGGCGAGGGAGCCAGTTTCACTTTACGGTGCGGCTGGGCGCAGCGGAAGCGAAAGAAATCAAATTGGGGACGGTGGCGCCGCCGGAATTGTTGCGGGATGTGAAGGTGCTGGTGGTGGATGACAACCGGACCAACTGCCGGATTCTGGAAGGGATGCTATTGCGCTGGCACATGAAACCGAGCCTGGTGAGCGGGGGAGCGGAAGCATTGACGGAGTTATCCGCGGCTCGTGAAGGAGGAAAACCGTATCGCTTGATTTTGACCGATATGAACATGCCGGACATGGACGGGTTCGCGATGGTGGAGCAGATTCGGCGCAGACCGGAATTGGCAACTGCGACGATCATGATGCTGACTTCGGCGGGGCACCGAGGGGATGCGGCGCGCTGCGAGGAATTAGGAGTGGCGGCGTACTTGTTGAAACCGATCCGGCAATCGGAATTGCGGGAGGCGGTGGCGCGCGTGCTCGGAGCGCGCAAACATGAAGGGGCCATACCGTTGATCACGCGATTCTCGCTGCAGGATGCACGGGAGCCGGATGCGTATCTGAGCGTGTTGCTGGCGGAAGATAACCTGGTGAACCAGCGGTTGGCGGTGCGGCTGCTGGAGAAGCGAGGGCACCGCGTGGTCGTGGCGGGCACGGGGCTGGACGCGCTAAGAGCTTTGGAAAAGGAGCGGTTTGACCTGGTGTTGATGGACGTGCAGATGCCGGAGATGGATGGACTGGAAGCGACGGCGGCGATTCGGGAAAGGGAGAAGGGTACAGGAGCGCACCAAGCGGTGGTGGCGCTGACGGCGCATGCGATGAAAGGGGATCGCGAGAAGTGCCTGGCGGGAGGGATGGATGGTTATTTGACGAAGCCGATTCGACCGAATGAGCTTGACCAGCTGCTGGAGATTTATGTGGGGCGACATGCGGAAGGGCGAAGCGAGACGGAGCACGCGCTGCCGAAGGGGTGATGGAGCGAGGATTCGGCGAGCGAGCTCGTTGCCCAACGGGAAATTTTCTGCTCCAATTCTTGTGTGAAACTATCCAAGATAATTACGGCTCCGAAAATACTGGTGTTTGACGTGGACGGCGTTTTGGTGGATGTGCGGCGGTCGTACTGGCTTTCCGCGCTGGAGACGATGAGATTTTTGACAGGCAAGCGGCTGTCGTGGGCGGAGCTGCATATTTGGAAGAGCAAGCCGGGGAACAATGACGACTGGAGGATGGTCTCGAATTGGGCGACGGAGCTGGGGCGGCCCACTTCGTATGAGGAAGCGCGCGATGCGTTTCAGCAGTTTTACTGGGGGAAGAACGGCAAAGCCGGAAATGTGCGGAAGGAAAAGCTGGTGATTGCGCCGCGGCAGATCGAGCGGTGGGCGAGGCGATTTGAACTGAATCTTTTTACAGGGCGGACGCGGCAAGAATTTTCGTACACGTTTGCGAAATGGCCGGGGACGCGGCATTTCCGGACAGTCGTGACGATGGACGACGTAAAGAAGAAGAAGCCGCATCCGGATGGATTGTTGAAAATACTCAGGAGGCGGGAACCGGGCGAGGCACTGTACGTCGGAGACAACGTGGATGATGCGCTTGCGGCGAGGGATGCGCGCGTGCCGTTCATGGCGATCTTGCCGCAGGGCACGTTTGAATACCGGAAACGGGCGGCGCGATTTCGAGAGCTGGGAGCGCTAGGGCTGCTGCCGGGGATTCTGGCGCTGAACGAATGGCTGCCGCGCCGCTGAGGCTGTCTTCTCACCACATTTTCCGATTCGGATTTCCACCGGGGTTCCGACTAGTTTCAAAGTCATCGAAAAAGTCGTGTCGTAACATCTGTTGCGTGCCCTTCGGCTGACGTTGACGCATGGAACGGCGCGGTCTAATATCCGGCCAGCAAAAACGCATCAAATGTTTCACGCGAGGAGAAGCCAGTGGAAAACGAGACGACAACAAGCACGCCGTCGCGCAGCGGACGGGTAAAGCGGTGGATAAAGAGAGGGCTGCTCGGGATTCTTATCCTCGTGGTAGTGGCGGCGATTGCGGGGGCGAGTTACCAGGCTCTGGGTGTGCGGGCGGACGCGAGGAGATTCCCTCAGCAAGGCAAATCGGTTTCGCTAGGGCCAGCGTTCAATAACCTGGAGCTGAGCATCGATTGCCGGGGGCAGGGAGGGCCGACGGTAATCTTGGACAGCGGGCTGGGCGTTCCCGCAGTGGGCTGGAATCCAGTGCAGACGCAAGTGGCGAAGTTCGTGCGCGTTTGTTCGTACGACCGCGCGGGGTACGGTTGGAGCGGGGCGAGCACGGCGCCGCGCACGAGCCTGGAGATTGTGAAGGAACTGCACGCGTTGCTTGAGGCGGCGAACGAAAAGGGGCCATATATTTTGGTGGGGCATTCGTTTGGCGGATACAACGTGCGCGTCTATAACGGGCAATATCCAAACGACGTTGTTGGAATGGTGCTGGTGGATGCGTCGCACGAGGATCAGGTGGCGCGCATGTCAGCGCCGCTTCAAGCGTTCATGAAGAAAACAACCGAAGATATGCAACGCCAAATAAAGCTGGCGCCGCTGCTCATCCGGTTTGGAATCGCGCGATTTGCGCAGCGCAACCAGGGGGAAGCGCCGGGAGTGTCGAAGGAGTTCGGGCAGGAGATGCTATATCTGCAGCTTCAGCCCAAGTTCCTCGACGCGTCTACTTCGGAGTTGAACGAGTTTTCGGAAAGCGCAAACGAAGTCCGCGCGGCGGGGAATCTGGGAGATAAGCCGCTCATAGTGCTGACGGCAGGGAAGATGGCTCCGGCGTCGCAGATGCCGGCGGGATTTCCGGCGAAGGAGTTTGACGATTTTCATGAGATTTGGGTGAATGATTTGCAGGTGAAGGAATCGCAGCTGTCGACGCGCGGGAAGCGCATCATGGTGCCGGATAGTACGCACATGATTCCGTTTGAGAGGCCGGACACGATCGTGGCCGCTATTCACGAGGTTTATACGGCTGCGAACGGGGCGAGTGCGCCGACTGCGGC
Source organism: uncultured Acidobacteriota bacterium (assembly GCA_963718785.1). Lineage (GTDB taxonomy): Bacteria > Acidobacteriota > Terriglobia > Acidiferrales > UBA7541 > Acidiferrum. The sequence continues at coordinate 146,017 of CAVQZW010000004.1, forward strand.
AAAGCCTGGCGAAACGGTGAGCGCGAAGTAGCGCAGAGGCTCCTAATCAGCCCATTCCTAGCCAACGCTCATCCCGGAATGGGCGCACACCGCTTGAGGGGCCAGGTTGCTAGGGCCGCGGACGGCTGTTAAAATTGCTCGTTTGCCGGGTTGCCGGCGTTCGTACGGAAAGCTGCCTGCTGTTTTGCCCGATGGGTATCCCACAGAAAATGTTAGGGCTTCCATTCAGGCCGATCGTGAGCGCACCGCAAAATTGTCCGAAGAATGAGCGACCGCGGAAAAGTGCAAGGAAGAAGCGAGCGTAAGGCGCTCGACTGACCCAAGTTGGACTCCGCGGAAGGGAGATAAAGAGTGGCAAAGTATGATGTGGCGATTATTGGGAGCGGTCCTGGCGGGTATGTGGCGGCGATCCGTGCGGGCGAGCTGGGATTGAAGACGGTTGTGGTGGAGAAGGACCCGTTTCTTGGGGGGACTTGCCTGCACGTCGGATGTATTCCGACGAAAGTGTTGCTGCATCACGCGGACGTCTACGACCACTTCAAGAATGGGGCGGAACTGGGGTTTGAAGTGAGCGGGTTGAAGATCAATTGGGCGAATATTCTGGCGCGCAAAGACAAGATCGTTAAGAAGCATGCCAAGGGAATCGAGTTTTTATTCAAGAAGAACAAGGTGGAGTGGGTGCAGGGCTGGGGCCGGTACGCGGGGCCTGGGCGCGTGAGTGTAGATAACAATGGAAAGAAGAGCGAGATTGAAGCTGCGAATGTTTTGCTGGTAAGCGGGTCCGAGGCGCGGGCGCTGCCGGGGATTGAGCCTGACCACAAGACGATTTTGACGAACCGGTCGATTCTGGAGCTGCCGGAAATTCCGAAGACATTGATTGTAGTGGGAGCGGGAGCGGTAGGAGTGGAGTTTGCGTCGATTTACAACACATTTGGGACGCAGGTGACGATTCTGGAGGCGTTGCCGCGCGTGGTGCCGGTGGAAGACGAGGACGTTTCGGTGGAGTTGGAGAAGGACTTCAAGAAGAAGGGGATACAGATTTTTACGAGCAGCAAGGTGGATTCCGTCAAAAAGGACGCGAAGGGCGTGACGGTTTCGTTTACGGATAAGGATGGAAAAGCGCAGACGTTGCAGGCGGAGAAGTTGTTGCTGGCCGTAGGCCGCAAGCCGATGACGGAGAATTGCGGATTGGAGAAGTCGAAAGCCAAGCTGGATCGTGGATTTGTGCTGACCGGGGCGAACTACGAAACGGATGAGAAGGGTTTGTACGCGATCGGAGATATCGTGGCGGGGATGCCGCAGTTGGCGCATGCCGCGATGATGGAAGGGATCATTGCGGTGACGCACATCGCAGGGAAGAAGACGCAGCAAATTTTGAAAACGCGGATTCCGAATGCGACGTATTGCGAACCGCAGATCGGGTCGATTGGGTTGACGGAGAAGCAGGCGCGCGAGGCCGGGTACGCGGTGAAAGTGGGCAAGTTTCCGTTCGTGGGGAACAGCAAGGCGACGATTTTGGGGAATCATGGCGGGTTCATCAAAGTGGTTTCGGACGAGAAGTACGGCGAGGTTTTGGGGATTCATATTATTGGTCCGCTGGCGACGGAGATTTTGGCCGAGGCTGCTGCGACGTTGAACCTCGAAGGGACCATCGACGACATGATGAATATGATTCACGCGCATCCCACGGTTTGGGAAGGGATGGGGGATGCGTTTGCATCCGTGCGAGGGTTGCAGATTAACGTGTAGTGAAGGGTGATTGGTGAAGGGCTGCCTGATTGTCGACCTGGGATTGATGGGATACGCGGAAGCGTATGCGTTGCAGAAACGCGTGGTGGCGGCGCGCAAGGCGGACGCGATTGGGGACGTGCTTTTGCTTTGCGAGCATACGCCTGTGATTACGCAGGGGCGGAACGGGAAGCGGGAGCACCTGCTGGTTTCGGAAAATGTGTTGCGGCAGCGGAATGTGGAGTTTTTTGAGACGAGCCGCGGCGGGGATGTTACATATCACGGGCCGGGGCAGTTGGTGGGTTACCCCATTTTGCATTTGGGGGCAATTCGCAAGGATGTGGTCTGGTATGTGCGGATGCTGGAAGAGGTGATGATACGGACTTCGGCGGAGTTTGAGGTTACGGCGCATCGCGAAGAGGGGAAGACTGGGATTTGGGTAAAGAACGAAGGCAAAGAATTTACACGGAGTACGCAGAGGGCTCAGAGTTCACAGAGCGGAGAAGGTGCGGCGGAGAAGCTGGGGGCAATTGGGGTGCATATCAGCCGGTGGGTGACTTCGCACGGGTTTGCCTATAACGTGACGACAGATTTGCGGAATTTCGATTTGATTGTGCCGTGCGGGATTGCGGGGCGGAAGGCGACTTCACTTGAGAAATTGCTGGGGCGCAATGTGAATTTGAGTGGAGTGGCACTGAAGATCGCACTGCACTTCGGCGAAGTGTTTGGGTTGGAGATGAGCGCGAGGTCGCGGGAAGAGTTGATGGCGAAGCTGGAGGTTGCCGAGCAGTTGGTGACGGTGCCAGCGTAAGAGGTGAGGCAGTGGTAGTCGTCGCTTTGGGTTGTCGAGCAGTAAGGTAAGGAGCATAGGCAAGAGTGCCTGTGCTACCGGAGCAGGAATGAAGAAAGAACTGACGCGGCAGCAGTATCTGGACTTGTACTACTACATGCGGCTGAACCGCGCCGTAGAAGACACGATGGTGAAGCTCTTCCGGCAGAACAAGATTGTCGGAGGGCTGTACTCGAGTTTGGGGCAAGAGGCGATTTCCGTGGGGACGGCGTACGCGCTGGAGAAGAAGGATTGGCTGGCGCCAATGATCCGGAATATCGGGGCGCTTTTGGTGAAGGGCGTGCCGCCGCGCGACGTGTTCATGCAACACATGGCGAAATACGATTCGCCGACGAAGGGCAAGGACGGGACGAGCCACTTCGGCGATTTGGAAAAGTCTGCACATCGTTTCGCCGATCTCGATGCTGGGCGATTTGATTCCGGTGATGACCGGCGTGGCGATGGCGGGGCGCTACCTCGGACAGAAGATTGTGACGATGACGTGGATCGGCGACGGCGGAAGTTCGACCGGTGTGTTTCACGAGGGATTGAATTTTGCGGCGACGCAAAAGGCGCCGTTCGTGTTGATTCTGGAAAATAATTTGTGGGCGTATTCGACGCCCGTGAAGCGGCAAGTGCCGCTGGAGAATCTTGCGGACCGCGCGAAGGCCTATGGAATTTCGAGTTACATCGTGGACGGGAACGATGTCGTCGCGGTGTACACGACGGCGCGGGAGGCCGTGGAACGCGCGCGCGCTGGGGAAGGGCCGATCCTGATCGAAGCGAAGAGCTTCCGGCGGCTAGGCCATGCGCAGCACGATCCGGCAGAATATGTGCCGAAAGAGATGCGGGCGTATTGGGAAGGGCGCGATCCCATTGCGCTGCATGAGAAGTTTCTCATGGGCGAGAAATTGCTCGACGCCAAGGGGAAGAAGGAAGTCGAGGAAAAAATTGACACCTTGCTGGCTGCCGAACGCGAATTCGCTGAGAATTCGCCGATGCCGCCGCCGGAATTCGCGGCGACGGGAGTGTATTGCACTGGCGACGACTGCCATAAGATAAAACCGAAGTGGGAGCGGCCGATTGCCGAAGTGACGCCGCCGAAATCGAGCGTAAAGGCGGTGTGGACGGTGGCGGGATTTGGATCAGGGAAGAGTTCGGGCGGAGCGAACGCGCCAATTCATTTTGGGGATACGAAAACGAACATGGAGAGTCCTGAACCGGTGGAAGCGAAGAAAAACGGTTCCAAGGCGAACGGCAAGTCCGCGGGGAAAAGTTCTGCGAAGGCGGCTGCGGCTCCCAGCTCAGCGAGAAAGGTGAAGAGGTAGCCATGGCGGAAACCAACGGCACAGAAATCACGTTTCTCGAAGCCATCAAGCAGGCGATGTTTGAAGAGATGGAGCGCGATCCAGCGGTTGTGCTCCTCGGCGAGGATGTCGGCGTGTACGGCGGGGCGTTCAAGACGAGCGAGGGATTGCTTGAAAAATTCGGATGGGAACGTGTGATTGATACGCCGATCAGCGAGAGCGCGATCATTGGAGCGGCTTGCGGGATGAGTTACGCGGGGCTGCGGCCGATAGCGGAGCTGCAGTTCATAGACTTCATCGTATGCGCGTTCAACCAGATTACGAATTTCGTGGCCAAGGGACATTATTTGTGGAACGCTCCGGCGCCGATGGTGATGCGCGGGCCTTCCGGCGGTTTCGTTCACGGCGGGCCGTTTCACTCGGCGAATCCGGAGATGTATTTCGTACATACGCCGGGGTTGAAAGTGATTTATCCTTCGACGCCGTACGATGCGAAGGGATTGCTGAAAGCAGCGGTGCGCGACAACAATCCGTGCCTCTTCTTCGAGCACAAATTTCTTTACCGGCGGATCAAGGGAGAAGTTCCGGCTGAGGATTACACCGTGCCAATCGGGAAGGCGATCGTGCGGCGCGAGGGCAAGCACCTGACGATTGTTTCGTATGCGGCGATGATGCACACCTCGCTCGAAGCGGCGGACGCACTGGCCAAGGAAGGCATCGAGGCGGAAGTGATTGACTTGCGGACTCTGCTGCCGCTGGATGAAGAGACGATCTTGCAGTCGGTCCGCAAAACCAACAAATGTTTGGTAGTGCACGAGGATACAAAGACGGGCGGAATCGCGGGCGAGATTGCGGCGATTCTTTGCGAGAAGGCGTTCGGCGATCTGGACGGGCCGCTGATGCGCGTGACGGCGCTGGATACGCCGGTGCCGTATTCGCCGCCGCTGGAAGAATATTTTTTGCCGAATGCGAAGAAGGTTTTTGACGCCGCGAAAGCGCTTGCGCGGTATTAGTTAGATTTTGGACGGGCACGGCATGCCGTGCCCCTACGACGGAAGCGAAGCCGCACAGGAGAATGCAGATGGCCACAGACGTAGTGATGCCGCAGATGGGCGAGAGCATTTTTGAAGGGACGATCACCAAGTGGCTCAAGAAGCCGGGCGACAAGGTCGAGCGGGACGAGCCTTTATTTGAGATTTCGACGGACAAAGTGGACGCGGAAATTCCGTCGCCTTCGGCGGGCATACTGAAAGAGATCAAGGTCAGCGAAGGGCAGACTGTGCCGATTCAGACGGTCGTGGCGGTGATCGACGGCGCGGGGTCTGCGGCGGCAGCGCCTGCACCGGCGCAGAGGTCGGCGTCACAGGCTCCTGCAGCCGTGGCACCTCCGCCCCCACCCGCATCAAGGACCGCGACTGCTCCGGTTGCGGCAGTACCGGCTCCGGCAGCGCCTGCGCCTCAACGCACGAGCGAGCGTATTCACAGTTCGCCGCTGGTGCGGCGCATGGCTGCGGAGCACGGCATTGATCTGACGACCGTACCGGGCACCGGCGCGGGCGGGCGAATCAGCAAGCAAGACATCGAACAGGTGATTGCCACGTCAGCAGGTGGGGTTCCTGCGGCAGCACCGGCTCCAAGCGCTCCGGCAGCATCGCCTGCGCGTCCTGCGATGCCACCTCCACCGGCACCGTCCGCAGTGCCAGCGCCTCCGGCGGTATCGGGAGGGCAAATTCACGTGGCGTTCGAGTCGGCGGTGCCACGCGAGAAGATTTACTTTGGCAACTACCAGGTCGAGCCGATGAGCAACATGCGTGTGCGCATCGCGGAGCATATGTTGTCATCGAAGCGCGTCTCGCCACATGTGTATTCGGTCGACGAGATCGATATGACCAAAGTGGCTTCGCTGCGCGCCAAAGCCAAGGATGAGTTCGAACAGCGCTACGAGACCAAGCTAACGTTCATGCCATTCTTCGTGAAGGCCGCTGTGGCTGGGCTACGTGCTTACCCGACCATGAACGCTTCGCTCGACGGAACGAACGTGGTGCTTCACAAGGAGATCAACATCGGCATTGCCGTGGCACTCGATTGGGGGCTGATCGTGCCGGTGGTGAAAGGCGCGGACGAAAAGAACGTTCTGGGCATTCAGCGCACCCTGAACGATTTGGCGGAGCGCGCGCGTTCAAAAAAGCTAAAGCCGGAGGAGGTGCAGGAAGGGACCTTTTCTATCACCAATCCGGGCGTCTACGGCGGATTATTCGGCCTGCCGGTGATCAGCCAGCCGAATGTGGGAATCCTGGGCCTCGGGGCGATCGAAAAGCGGCCGGTGGTGATCAACGACTCGATCGCCATCCGCTCGATGTGTTACGTCACATTGAGCTATGACCACCGCGTGGTCGACGGGGCCATCGCTCACCAGTTCCTGCACAAAGTGAAGGAAACCCTGGAGAACTGGTCGGAACCGGTTCTCTAAGACGACTCCTCGCAGGCTAGGGGGCCGCGAAGCGCGCGATTTTCTCACTTTGCGAGGGCGGCCTTAAGACTTGTTGACGTGCGTTTTCCTGGATTCGGACAGTTGTTCGGAAGTGGGACATCCGTTCCCGCAAGTGGTCGCTTGCCGCGCTGCACTCGACGCTAACTATCTCCCAATGTATCCGAAACAAACGGCTTACATCAGATTAAGGGTGGAAGCCGGCCTGCCCCTTCCCCTCCTGAGATAACCGCCGAAATGGCTACGACACCGCCACGAATCCTGATTGCTGACGACCAGCCTGATGTTCTAAACGCGCTGCGTCTTTTGCTGAAGGGTCAAGGATACGAAACCGAAGGAGTGGCTTCGCCGGCGGAGTTGCTGCGCTCCCTGGAGGCGCGTGAGTTTGATCTGCTGCTTATGGATTTGAACTACGCAAGGGACACCACTTCGGGACGGGAAGGCCTGGACTTGCTCAGCCACTTAAAAGGGCGCGAGGACGCCCCGGCGATTGTGGTGATGACCGGCTGGGCTACGGTGGGGCTGGCGGTGGAGGCCATGCAGTACGGCGTGGCCGATTTTGTGGAGAAGCCCTGGACCAACGCTCGGCTGCTGGAGATTCTGCAAAAGCAGATCGCTCTGGGGCGCGAGCGGCGCGCCTCCCGGCGCCGCGCGGCGCAGGAGGACCTGGACAACAGGGAGATCGCGCAGCAGTTTCACCATCAGGAGCTGGAGGTCGCCGAAGCGCGGTCCATACAACAAGGACTTTTGCCGAAAAGCATTCCCCAGCGGCCGGGATATGAGATATCGGGCGCCTGGCAGCCGGCGCAAAGCATTGGCGGGGATTATTACGATGTTCTGGAGTTCGACGACAATTCCCTCGGCCTGTGCATCGCCGACGTGGCGGGAAAAGGGCTGCCTGCGGCGCTCCTGATGTCTAATCTGCAGGCAGCGGTTCGCGGGCTGGCGTCACCGGCGCTGGCTCCCGACGGATTGTGTTCGCGTCTCAATTCGCTGGTCTGCCACAATACCGGCGCCGACCGTTTCATCACATTTTTTTATGCGCGTCTCGACGGTCCGGCGCGGCTGCTGCATTACGCGAATGCCGGACACAACCCGCCGATTCTGCTGCACGCGGACGGCTCGCACGAGCGCCTGCAGGCCGGGGGCGGCGTGCTCGGGGTTTTTCCCCGGCACAAGTTTGCCTCCGGCGCGGCGCAGCTGGCGCCGGGCGACCGCCTTATTCTCTATACGGATGGCGTGACGGAAACGTGTGACGCCGCGGACGAAGAATTCGGCGAAGTGCGGCTGCTGAGATTGTTGCAGGAACACCGCACGGCGGCCGCTTCCTCATTGCAGGCGAAAATCCTGGCCGTCGCGGGAGAATTCAGCCGCGGGCACTGGCACGACGATGCAACGCTGCTGGTGCTGGCTGTCGAGTAATAGAAAAGCCCACGGTGCTCGAGAGACGTTTCCGGTAGCTCCTGGCACAGCTAGCGAGCCACGTGCATCACTGGATCATCGGCTTCAGTTTCCCCACCCAAACGGCGAAGTGATCGAGTGGAACCGGCTCAATACCGGCGTCGCGAAGCGTGCGATCCACGAACCGGTTGCGGTCGTTCTGTTCTTTCAGATCAATATCGGTAACCACCGTGAATTCTGTTTTGAGCGCGGACTTCGCCGCGATGGCCTCCCAGGTGTGGGCGATTCCCTTGGATTCGCCGGGTGCGCGAGAGGCGGAAAGCGTGTGTAGGAAGCCGCGCGTGCCATTGCGGCGGTAGCTGTAATCGACACGCATGGGATCGCCCGGATAAGTGAATTCCGAAGCGCGAACGGATTTCTGGACGCGGTCCCAGATGCGAGCCTGGCGGAAGACCTGAGAGCAGTAGGCGCGCATCTGGGCGCGTGTTCCGGGAGCGCCGACGCGGCTGGGAGTGCGCGGCAGGGCGACGTGGTCGCCATAGAGGCGTTCGAGTTCAGCTTCCAAGTCGCTGGAGATAACGCCTTTTTGCGGGGCGAGTTGGAGGGCATTGGAGAGCGTGTCGTCCCACTTGCGGAGAAGTTCCTGCAAAGCGATCCCATTGGCGCCTCCGCCATTTGCGCCATGGCCGTTCGAGGTGAGGGCGGATTCGAAGCGTTCCTCCAGACTGTCGCGAAGAGCCCGCAGGAGGGATTCGTCGGCCTCGGGGTGCAGGCGGCGCACGCGCGTGAATTCCTCCTGTTCTTCGATGAGCCGCAGGCGGCGCTCGCCAGACTGCGGATCGTAAACGAGGACGCCGATGTTGATCCACTCATCGCGCACAAGATTGGGGGTATAGCGCAGGATGCGATAGCCGCAGGTTCGTTCGGGCTGCATGCTTTCCGCTGAAGCTTCAATCATAGTTCACGTCCATTGGTTCATATCCAGTTCGGGAAGGGCTGGCGGTTGGATTGTTTGGCGGCTAGGATGAGTTCTGGGACGCGCGGGCGGCGGCGGAGCAATTGCTCGGCGAGGCGCAGCACCGCATCCAAGTCATCGTCGTACCAGGCCGGAGGAATCTGTTTCACGAATTCGTCGAGCGCGCGCTCGGTCATCTGTTTTTCCAGGCGTTCGAGCCAAGGCGCGAACGATTCCATTCCCGTGACGCCTTCGTACACGCGGTTGCGGGCATACAACCCTCGCAGCGGTGCATCGGGAAAATTCCACTCTCCGGCGTTGAAGCAAAAACCCTGATCGATCATCAATGTGGTGTACGCGGCCGCCGTTTTTTCTCCCGCGGAAGCATCCGAGGTCGGATGCGCCTCGCGAGGCGGAGCCTGAAAAAAAAGCGTCTGCCGGCCGTTCGTGTTGCACGTCCACTTGTCGAAGACCAGCATGCCGGCGAAGTCATGCAGATTAGCGACCTGGCGCAACTGTTCGTCGGGCAGAAAATCGTGCAAGGCCAGCCGGCGCGGATCGCCGGGAAAACGCGAGCCGAACTGCGGCCCGGGTTGACAAGGGATGCGCTGCCGCGGCATCTCCATCGCCAGGTCTGGCGTCATCCGAATCAAGTCCTCGGAAACTTCGACAATGACCACCGGCGTCGTCGGAAGCCCCAGCCGCGCCGCCAGCTTGGTACCTAGCAGTTCATTGACCAGTATGCGGCGATGCTGCGGATTATTTTGGAACTTGACGACGTAATAGTTTCCATCCGAACAGCGCATCAGGTGAGACTGTGCGCCGCCGCGCATCCGGCGTATCTGTTCCATCGCCCGCAACATCCGGCGCTATGCTAGCGGCTGTTGCTCATTTCGTCAAACTTCCTGTTCGTATATTCAGGAGCTTCCCGATTTGAGAAAGGGGCCGTGCGTAATCGGGAGAGGGTTGCTATGCCCGGAGTGCCATAGTGGATTGAGCCGATTTCAAAACGAAAAGGCCCGGACCACGGCCCAGGCCTTATCGTTTCTCGAAAACCCTGCCTAAAGGAAAACTCTTAGCGCCGCCTCTTCTTCGCTGCTTTCTTGGCTGCCTTCTTTGCCTTTTTCTTTGGCTTTGCTTTTGCTTTTGGTTTGGACTTCTTAGCTTTGGCCGCTGCCTTCTTTTTGGGGGCCGCTTTCTTGGCCGGTTTCGCCGCGGGCTTGGACGCCGCCTTTGGCGCGGGCGCTGCCGCTACAGGCTCTTCCTCGGTGATGAGGATCTCTTCCTCCTCGGTTTCCACGATTTCATCACCGCCGCCCAGCTCGTCTTCTTCCTCCAGCCGTGACAGCTCGTTGTCGTCTTCGAAGTTATCCTTCTCGAAATCCATTCCATCCTCCCGAGGGGCAATCCACAAGCCGATGACTTGTGGGATGCTGCATCAGCTGGAGTCGCCAACTCCCCTCCGCCGCAGCGCCGTTGTTATCGTACTCCTGAAGAGTTGTCAAGCATTCTGCTGAGAGGACACACTCCCAGCGTTCTCACGATAAACTCGGCAGGATGAAATTGTGGAGTGGTAACCGCGACGCACTCCCTCCATGCCTTTTAAAATATTGTATATAAAGGACTTACTTTGGGACTGCCGTCGAGACCTGGCTGGACGAAGGAGCAGACTGGGAAGCCCGGCCTTTAGAGCTCGTTTTCGAACGACTGTGCTCTGGCGCTATTTCCGGGGCGCCTCCGACCGTGTAAATGCGCAACACCATGCCCCTGCTCACGTGGCCGGTTTTCATGTGATTCCACTTGCGCACGTCTTCGGAGGGCACGCTGAAGCGATCCGCGATGCCGCCGAGTGTGTCGCCTTTGCGCACGCGATAGCGCACCAGCCTGCTCTTGGACTCCGCTGGAGCAGACGCAGGGATGATCAATTTTTCTCCCACGTCCAGAGCGGCGTGGCGATCGAGATTATTTGCGTCAGAGATGGCCGCCGCTGTCACGCGATATTTTTTTGCAATGGAGGTCAGAGTCTCGCCGGCTTCGATGCGGTGCCGCCTCCAGCTCACCCATTTGTCGGCGGGAATGTCCGCAATCTCCGCGGAGAATTTTTCCGCGCTGCCCGCGGGCAGGTGCAGCTCGAACGAGGGATCGTCCGGAGTCGCGAGACGCAGCAGCGCGGGATTCAGATTGCGCAGCGTGTCAACGTCCACATCAATAGTTTCCGCTACTAGCCGCAAGTCAATGGCACGGCCCGGCTTCACGATGTCGGTTGGCACGGGCTGCTCGGGGTCGGCCTGAATGCCATAGTGCGCGGCGTCCTTGGCAATGAGCGTCAGCGCCAGAATGATGGGGACGTAGTTTTTCGTTTCGCGCGGGAGGACGTTGCGTTTGTAGAGTTCCCAGAAGTCGGCGTAGCCAGTGCGTTCGATGCCCTTCTGTACATTTCCCGGGCCACAGTTGTAGGCAGCCATCGCGAGGTACCAATCTCCAAACTGTCCATATAGATCGCGCAGATGCTGCGCGGCGGCTCGCGTGGCTTTTTCCGGGTCTTGCCGTTCGTCGATCCACCAGGTGTGTCGCAGGCCATATTCCATCCCGCGATAGGCGACAAACTGCCAGATGCCGCGCGCACCCGCCCTCGAAAGGGCCAGAGGCTGAAACGCACTTTCCGCCTGCGCCAAATAGATCAAATCCTGCGGAACACCTTCCTCATGCAGGACACGGGCTATCATCTCCCGATAACGCCCAGAACGCCGCAGGCCAGTTTCGACAATGGCGCGACCGCGCGGGGTCTGAAAGAAGTTGAGGAAAGAGAGCACTTCATCATTTACGGTGAGCGGCAAATCGTGCGAAATATTTTTTGCGGCTTCCTCTGCGCGCGCTTTCAGCCGTGGATCGACGGGAAAGGTCATCTCCGCGACTTCGTCAATCGGGGCGGGAACAGCCGGCGCTTCCTGAAAGCCGTCCCCCGCGCGGAAGGCCTGCAACTCGTAGCCGTAGACGGTATCAACCACGCGATGGAAAAGTTCGCTGAGCTTGGGATCGCTGTTCGGGTCGTATCCACTGCTGAGCAGCCAATCCACAGCGTCGTCAAAATCACGGCGCGCAGCATCCAGATGCCCTGCTTTGTAGTCTTGCTCGCCCAAGGCAAACTTGGCTTCCACCTGCGCGATTAAATACTCTTTCGGACCGGGAGCCTTCAGCGCGAGCGCGGCCAGCCACTCCGCCGAGAGTTTTCGCAGAGGTAACTCTCCAAGACTGGGGGGAACTTGTGCAGCAGCGGCATTGGCCGGGTTCAGAGCCGGAACGTGCGCCTGCACGCCGTGCTTCGCGGCATCCTCGCAGCCTCCAGCAAGGAAGCCCGATCCTGCCAAGAGCGTCGCGTACAGCGCAAACTGGGGCTTCTGGCGCATCCCCTTATGTTAAGTAGCTGTAACAGTCCAGGTCAACGCTTTCCGGCAGGGGAGGGTTGACCTACTCAATACACGCCCTCGGGCACCCGATCCGTCTTTTGGCGTGCCGGGAATCTAGCCCCGATAGAATCGGCACCCCTTTACGGCCAGTCCGGAAAAACCGTCTCGAGCGCTCCACCGAACCAATACTTGTAAAACCCCTGGTCGCACGGATTCATCGTGTCGCCGTACTTCTCCTTGAAATGCCGGCCCCAGTGTGGCCGCCGCCCGTCTGCGTCGCAAAACTCGTATTCGTCCGACAGCGTCCATGAACTGAATACCCGTCCGGACTTCTTCATTAGATCGGGATCCGCTGCCAGCGCTGCAACCGCCCGGCCGGCGTACAGCGGCGTCTCCGAGCAAATGTAGTTCGGGTCTTTCTTGACGGCGTCCTGCCAGTTGGCTTCCGTCACGCCAAAGCGTTCCAGCATGACTTCCGACCGCAGGAATCCCGGAGTCAAGGCCACCGCGGCCACATTCATCCTTCGCAGTTCGTAGGCCATCGCAAACGCCAGACGAATCACAGTGGTCTTGATCAAGTCGAAGAAAAGGTGCCCGCGATAGGTATAGGAGTCGCCATCGCCGATCTCCACGATCAGTCCGCTGCTCTTCGTGCGTTTTGCGGTCTCGATCAGCAGCGGGCGCGGCAAAATGGCTGGTGATGATGTGCGTGTGCACCGCGTTGCGGAACATCGCAAATCCGCGCTCCAGGTCCGCCTGCCAGAATGTTTTCCCAAACTCATGCTCGCCGCTCTCCGAAATATCATTCACGAGGAGATCCAGCCGGTTCTGCTCTTTCTGGATTTTGGCAACCAGCTTCTCCACCTGCGCGGTTTTGAGGTGATCGACGACCACGGCGATGCCTTTTCCGCCCCGCGCTGTCACCAGCTCGGCGGTTTCCTCAATCGTCTCCGGCCGCCCAGCATAGTAGTCCGCTGGAAGTGCCTTCTTGCGGCTCTCCGCGGATAGCTTCTTCACACGCAACCGGGCTTTCTTGCGCGTGCTCCGCCCCGTGCAATACACCGTTGCCCCGGCTTCACCCAACGCCAGAGCGATCCCGCGTCCCACGCCACGCGTCGCGCCCGCCACCAACGCCACCTTGCCGTGCAAATCGGGAGGCCGGTAGGAAAAAGAAGAAGTTGTCATGGTGCCATCTCCAGAGAGGAATGGAGGGATTATAAACAGCCATTCAGTAATGTCAAATGGAAAATGAACGGCCATTCAGTTATTCTTCCGGGGCCGCCTTTGCGGCTTCACGGAGCACAAGATGAGCCCCCGCCCACGCGAAACCTCCGACGAAGAGATCCTCGCCGCTACCGCGCGTGTCATGCAACGCCGCAGCCCCACGCAACTCACGCTCGCCGACGTGGCCAAGGAGGCCGGCGTCGTTCCCGCAACGCTCATCCAACGATTTGGAACCAAACGCGGGCTGTTGCTGGCGGTGTGCCGAACCGCGCCGGGAAGCGTCCCGAAGGCATTTGCCGTGGCCCGCGCGCGCCACCGCTCGCCGCTGAAGGCCCTCATTGAGTTGTACGCTGCTGGCACAGCATTCGCGCCTACGCCCGAAGCCATGGCCAATGGTCTCGCATATCTGCAGATCGATCTGACCGATCCGGATTTTCACGCCATCACGCTCGCGCAGTTTCGAGTCATTCGCGACGAAACGCGGAAACTTCTCGATGAAGCTGTTGCGGCCCGCGAGCTTCGCGAATGCGATACGGCCGAACTCGCCCGGCTGATCCAACACCTCAACGGCGGAGCCATGTTGGCCTGGGCTGTCTATCGCGAAGGTCCGGTGGCCATCTGGGTCCGTAGGGAACTGGAGGCTCTGCTCGCGCCATATCGTCGGCCAAGCAAGATCTCCATCGGGAAAAACAGATCAGCGCGACGTAGCGCAGCTTCCTGAGCCCAGCCCATTCTCGTTTACAGGTCTCGTGCGGCGGTGGTAGTGTGCCTCGAACCGTTATTGTTCGAGGAATCTGCCTCGATTCCTGCAACCAAGAGATCGCTTATCGGGTGGGCGTAACATGAAAAGTGAAATGCTTCTCGCCGCTGGTGTATTTCTCTGTTCCGCAATATCGCCTTCTCTGACCGCGCAGCAAGCTCCTGCGGACGCGCCTTACCTGGATTCTAGAGCTCCCGCCGATCAACGCGCGGCGGACTTGATTTCCCGCATGACCTTGGAAGAAAAAATCGACCAGCTCGCGCACACTGCTCCCGCGATTCCCCGGCTTCGCGTTCCTGCCTATAACTGGTGGAATGAAGGACTTCACGGCGTTGCGCGCGCCGGTTTCGCCACGGTGTTCCCGCAAGCTATCGGTATGGCTGCGGCGTTTGACGAGCCTCTCATGCACGATGTCGCTGACGTGATCAGCACGGAGTTTCGCGCCAAATATTCCGCCGCGGTGCATCCCGACGGTTCGGCGGACTGGTACCGCGGTCTCACCGTTTGGTCTCCGAATATCAACATCTTTCGCGATCCGCGCTGGGGACGTGGCCAGGAAACCTACGGCGAAGATCCTTACCTTACAGCGCGTCTCGGCGTCGCGTTTATCACTGGCCTGCAAGGCACCGATCCGAACTATTTCAAAACGATTGCCACGCCTAAACATTTTGCGGTTCACAGCGGACCGGAATCCACGCGCCACACCGTAAACGTTGACGCCTCTCGCCACGACATGGAAGAAACGTACCTGCCCGCCTTTCGTGCGGCGATCCTCGAAGGCAAGGCCGAGTCCCTCATGTGCGCGTACAACCGCCTGAATGGCGCGCCCGCCTGCGCCAATTCCGCCTTGCTCGTTGAACATCTCCGCAAGGATTGGGGCTTCCAGGGCTATGTGGTCTCAGACTGCGGCGCTGTCGCTGACGTTTACAAAGGCCACCACTACACGCCTACTCCCGCAGCCGCCGCTGCTGCCGTTTTCAAAGCCGGAATGGATCTTATTTGCGGCGACTCCCGCAATAACATGAACGCGGATCCGCAGGGCATTTTGGCCGCCATACAGGAAGGTCAGCTTTCCGAAGCCGATCTCGACCGCGCCTTGCGGCGTTTGTTCGTCGCGCGCATTCGGCTCGGCCTGTTCGATCCGCCCTCCTCCGTTCCGTATTCCAAGCTGACGGCAGCCGACAACGACACCGAAGCGCACCGGCAACTCGCGCTGCGCATGGCGCGTGAGTCTCTGGTATTGCTTAAAAATAAAAACAGTTTTCTTCCTCTGAAACACCCACCCTCGACGATAGCCGTCATCGGTCCTGATGCCGAGAGCCTCGACGCGCTTGAAGGAAATTACAGCGGGACCCCGTCAAATCCGGTCACGATTCTTGGCGGAATTCGCAATCGCTTTCCACAATCTAAAATCGTTTTCGTTCAGGGCACCGGTCTCGTCGGTCCCGTCACCAAATCCGTTACAGCCGACGCTCTTTGCACCGATGCATCCTGCAGCCAGCATGGTCTGAAAGCTGACTATTTCTCCAACATGACGCTCGAAGGTTCTCCTGCGATGAGCCGCGTCGATGCGGCAATTGATTTCAATTGGGGAGACGCCGGCGTCTCGCCGCAACTACTCAACAAATACTCCGTCCGTTGGACCGGCGTGCTCGTACCGCCCGAATCTGGCGACTACCTGCTCGGCTTCTCCGGCGAAGATGGCTTTCGCATCTGGCTCGATGGCGTTCCGCTCGTCGAAGACTGGACGCTCCATCGCCCCGCCAACACGGAGACCAAAGAACTACATCTCGAAAAGGGGCGTGCCTATTCGTTAAAAATCGAGTACTTTCAGAACATTCGCATCTCGGAAGCTCGCCTCATCTGGAGCTTGCCCGGTGGCGAAGAGGCGCAAGCCGTTACTGCGGCCAGCAAAGCCGACCTCGTCATCGCCGTCATGGGCCTTTCTCCGCGCATCGAGGGCGAAGAAATGAAAGTGAGCGCCGACGGGTTTTCGAGCGGCGACCGCACGCGCATCGACTTGCCGGCACCACAAGAGCAACTCCTCAAGCGCATCGCCTCCGTAGGGAAACCCGCCGTCCTCATCCTGACGAATGGCAGCGCGCTTGCTATCAATTGGGCCGCCGCAAATCCCGATATTCCTGCAATTCTCGAAGCATGGTATCCCGGCGGTCAAGGCGGTACGGCCGTCGCCGAATCGCTCGCTGGCGATTTCAGTCCTGCAGGCCGCTTGCCGGTCACTTTCTATAAATCGGTGGACCAACTTCCCCCTTTTGACGACTACTCCATGGCCAAACGCACGTATCGCTATTTCCAGGGCGAACCGCTTTATCCTTTCGGCTTCGGATTGAGTTACACGTCGTTCGCGTATGATCAGCTAACTGTCGATCACGCACGAATTTCCGCCAAGGACGCCGTCACGATATCCGTAAACGTCAAAAATACAGGCCCCGTCGCCGGGGACGAAGTCGTGGAGCTTTATCTCACGCACTTAGACGTGAAGGACACACCACTGCGTGCACTGAAGGGATTCACGCGCGTCCACCTCGGCCGCGGCGAAAAGAGAACGGTAAAGTTCGTTCTTCACGACCGCGACTTGAGCATCGTGGACGCATCCGGTAAGCACCGCATCGTTCCCGGCAAGGTCGAAGCCTGGATCGGCGGAGGCCAGCCCGTGTCCACGTCCAGCCTTGCCAAGCCCGCAGGTGTTGAAGCTCAATTCACGATCAACGACGAAGTCACGCTTCCGGATTGATTTGCCGAGGGTGATGACTGTCGGTTACCAGAAACAATTGGCCCGAAGATTCTCCTTGCAATTTGCCGGGAAAGTGGTATCCTTTTATTGCGTTTGTTGCTCTTGTATCGCCTTTGGATTTGTAAAGCGGTCGCAAGGTCAAACTTGCGGCCTTTTTTTACGTCCGGAGACAACCGGAACTCTTAAGAGGGGTTCGGATTTCGAGGCACCAAATAGCTCAATTTAGTAATGCTCGGTTGCAATCCAACCGACAGAAAAGAGTACAGCAGTGAGTAAAGAACAAGGAACAGTGAAGTGGTTCAATGCCAGCAAGGGCTTCGGGTTCATCCAGCGCCAGAGCGGTGAGGACGTTTTCGTCCATTTCTCCGCGATCGTGGCTGATGGCTACAAGTCGCTGAATGATGGCCAAGCGGTTGAATTCGAAGTGACCAAGGGCCCCAAGGGCCTGCAGGCCTCGAACGTCCAACCCCTCTAATTCCACTTCACAAAAATACGGAACGGGCGGTTCGCTTCGGCGTGCCGCCCGTTTTTGTTTTTAGTGGCACAGACTTCAGTCTGTGTGAATCTGAGTCACGCGAGCATTATGCCAAGCCACCGCTGACTTGGATCGTCTCGCCCGTTACCCATCGCCCCGCATCGCTCGCCAAAAAACATACAACCTCCGCGATATCTTCCGGCGTCCCGAGCCTCCGCAGCGCCGTTCGCTCCACCAATGCATTCTTGTAGGCGACCGGCGTATCGCTCGCCAGTTCCGTTTCCACAAATCCCGGTAAAACCGAGTTGATCGTAATGCCTCGCCCGCCCAGTTCCTTCATGTAGCAACGCGCCAACTGTTCCAGCGCGCCTTTCGACATTTGATATACGGCGAGCAGCCCCACCACCTGCGCGACGTGCGTGCCGCAGGACGAAATATTAATGATGCGGCCACCGTCGCTCATTCGAGGAACTGCCGCTTGAATGGCAAAGAATGGGCCTCGCGCGTTCACAGCGAGTGTCCAGTCAAATTCTGTCTCCGTCATGTCGGCCATCGCTGTTCTTTTTCCGACGCCGGCGTTGTTGACCAGAATGTCCAATCTGCCAAACCGCTCGATCGTGTCCTTCACGAGCGTTTGCACCTCCGCAATCTTTTCCATGTCCGCTGCCAGCGCCACGGCTCGCCCGCCTGCTCCTTCGATCGCCGCAACCACTTCCGCGGCTTGCCCGGCACTAGCGCGGTGATTCACCACGACCGCAGCGCCCTCCCCGGCCAGTCGCTCCGCGATAGCACGCCCGATCCCCCGCGAAGCACCAGTCACAATGGCTACTTTTCCTTCGAGAGACATTTTCATTGGGAACGCTCCGTCAGGTCACGGCTGTGGTGACCTCTGTAGCGGTCTCGCTACTAAATAGACTAAACCGCGGCCGCGTCACTTACAGGACTGCAAAGTGGGATAGCAAGCTTAAGCCAATGCCTGCTTCAAATCGGCAATCAAGTCTTCTGATTCCTCGAGTCCAACGGACACTCGCACTGTGCCTGGACTCACGTTTGCCCGCTGCAACTCATCGGCGCTCATATTGTAATGCGAGCTGTAGATGGGAAGGATGACGAGCGACTCAACGCCGCCCAGGCTTGCCGCCAGTAAGAACAACTGCACGCGATCGCAGAAACGCCGCGCGGCAGGCAACCCGCCCTTCAAATCAAACGCTAGCATCGTGCCGAATCCGCGCATCTGCTTTTTCGCGAGCTTGTGATCCGGGTGAGACGCGAGGCCGGGGTAGTGCACGCGCGCGACTTTCGGATGCTTTTCCAGGAATTTGGCGACAGCCATCGCGTTTTGGCATTGCCGCCCCATACGAACGCCGAGCGTTTTGATTCCCCGGATTAAAAGATAAGCCGCGTCGGGATCCATCGAACCGCCCAGATAAATCACCATGTGGCGGACGCGCTCGATCCAATGCTTGTTTCCGACAGCCGCGCCTGCGAGAACGTCGGAGTGCCCGGCGAGCGCTTTCGTGGCGCTGTGCACGACTATGTCGAAGCCCATCGCGAGCGGGTTTTGCAGCACGGGGGTCGCGAAGGTGTTGTCGATAATCGAAACCAGTTTGTGTTTTTTTGCGAACGTGATCGCCTTGTGTAAATCGACGAGCCGCAAGGTCGGATTCGTCGGAGTTTCCACGTAAAGGCATTTCGTGCGAACGTTCACAAGATCTTCAAGTCCGGCGAGATCGGTGCCAACTTGATGCACGCGGATCCCCATATCCGGAAAAACGTCGCGCATCAGACGGTAGCTGCCGCCATAAACCTGCGCCGTGGAGATCAGCTCATCCCCGCACTTCAGCACACCCAGCAACGCCGACGAAATCGCCGCCATGCCGGAAGCGGTGACCACTGCGGCTTCGCCGCCTTCGAGCGCGGCGATCTTTCCTTCTGCAACGCTGAGAGTCGGGTTCCCGTAGCGCGTGTAGATGTACGCTTTGCTTTTGCCTTCCGCCCAGAGCTTCATCTCGGCGGTCGAAGAAAAAGTAAACGTGGAAGTTCGGCAAATCGGAGTGCCAACGGGCGCGCCGACGCCATGGCGCGGCGGTTCGCCTCCGTGAATTGCCGTCGTTTGCGGACCGAATTTTTCCGCGTTATTTTTAGAGGCCGACTTGTTTTTCATAAGGGCACCATTGTGGACGGGCATTTCCACCCGGCAAGCACCAATTTGGCGCCACGCAACCTTTCAGAAAACATCGCCCGCATCTGCTACGAAGAGGAACGAGCGAACTCGGATTCGCAGCAGAACTAGCCCTCTTCTTCCGCCGTTTCGCCGTGAGTAGGTTTGTGTGCGTCGATCACTTTCTGTGCCAGCTCATTTGGCAAGTAGTCGTAGTGAGAGAACTCCATCGAATACGTCGCACGCCCTTGCGTCTTGGAAATCAGGTCGTTGGCGTAACTCAGCATCTCCGAAAGCGGCACTTGCGCTTTGATGATCACGTTATGCCCTCGCGCTTCGCTTCCAGCGATTCGGCCGCGTCTTGAGCTCAGATCCCCCATCAAGTCACCCGAATACTGGTCCGGCGCATAAACCTCTACGTGCATCACCGGTTCCAGGAGCGCGGGTTTCGCCATCTTCATGGCTTCCTTGAACGCCAGCGATCCCGCGATTTTGAAGGCCATGTCCGACGAATCCACGTCGTGATATTTTCCGTCATACAAAATGGCGCGGAAATCCGTCACGGGGAAACCTGCAAGATAGCCGCGCGCCGCGGAATCGCGTATCCCTTTCTCCACGGATGGAATCCAGTTCCTCGGGATCGCCCCGCCAAAAACGTCATCGACGAACTCCACGCCCTTGCCGCGCTCGATCGGTTCCATCTTGATGCGGCACACGCCAAACTGCCCATGCCCGCCAGACTGCTTTTTGTGCTTGCCCTCTGCGTCGGCTTTTCCTCGGATCGTCTCGCGATAAGGCACTTTGGGTGGTTTCAGCGTTAGGTCGACGTGATAGCGTTTATGCAGTTTTGCCACGACCACTTCGATGTGCTGCTGTCCCGATCCTGCAAGCAGAAATTCCTTAGTCTGCGGATCGCGCATGAAACGCAGCGCTGGGTCTTCCTCAATGATTTTGTGAATCGAAACGCCGATTTTGTCCTCGTCGGCGCGCGTTTTGGGTTCGATCGCGAAGGTGATTGACGGCTCCGGAAGCTGCGCCGGCTTGTAGTAGATCGGAGCCACCTTGTCACCCAGCGTTTCGCCCGTCGTTGTCTCTTTTAACTTGGCGATCGCACCGATATCTCCGGCGTGTAGCTCCGCGATTTCAGTAAGCTGTTTGCCTTGCACGACTTGCGTGTGCTGAAACCGCTCCAGCGTCCCCCGATTGTAATTCGTCGGCGTTGCGTCATTTTTCAGCACGCCGCTCTTCACCTTGAAGTAGTTAATGCGCCCCGCGAAAGGATCAGCGAGCGTCTTGAATACGAACAGCGAGAGCGGCTGGCCATCATCGTACTTGCGCTCCACGCGCTCGCCTTTACCGCTGGGCTCCGTGAATCCCACTTGTGCATGCTCGTCGGGATGAGGAAACGCATCCGCAACAAACGTCAGCAGACTCGCGGTTCCCACATTTCGCAACCCGGAAGCCATCAGCACAGGAAATATTTTCTCTGCGACAATGGCTTTCCGCACGCCGGGAATCAAATCCGCAATCGGGATCGTGCCCTCGCGGAAAAACTCTTCCATCAATTCGTCGTCGCCTTCCGCCACCATCTCGACCAGCTTTTCGTGTGCTTCCTTCGCTTCGTCAGCGAGAGCAGCGGGAATTTCTTCAATCGCTGGCTTCCCATCTCCATCGGGCTTATAAATGTGCGCTTTCATTGCTACCAAGTCGATCACGCCGCGAAAGCCTTTCTCCGTTCCAATGGGAAGCTGCAGCGCAACGACATTTCGCCCGAAGACTTGCTCAAGTGATTCCATCGAGCGTTCAAAGCTCGCCAATTCGCGGTCCATCCAGGTGAGCACAAACGCGCGGGGAATATCGTACTCGGTGCAATAATCCCAAACTTTTTCCGTGGTCACCTGCGAGCCGACATGCGCATCAACGGCAATCAGGGCACAGTCCGCCGCAATCAACGAGGCCTTCGTCTCGGTAATAAATGTCGAATAGCCAGGAAGATCGATGAAGTTGATTTTGACTTTCTCAGAGCCACCGGGATGCCCACCCGAAGACGGCCACTCCGCATACGCCAGTCCCGTCTGAATCGAAATTTTCCGCGCAATCTCTTCTTCGTCCCAATCGGTAGTGGTGCTGCCTTCCATGGTCTTTCCCCAGCGCGGCGTCATTCCCGCGGTGTATAGCAACGACGACACCAGTTGCGTCTTCCCAGTGCCGCCGTGGCCGACAATGCCAACGTTTCGGATGTCCTTGGTGAGATAGCTCTTCATACAGACCTCCCTTTGCATGGCTCCGGCGATGCCGGCGCCAACAGACGAGGTCCGTCCCGAAGAATTCAGGCGCGGGCCTGCGCCTGGGTGTGTGATTCAGAAGATGAAGGAGAGCGTGGCCCCGATGCCGGCGTTTGCAGAGTGAACGCCGGACCAGCATCTACCCCTGGTCCGTTCCCCAACTCGGCGGATGCTAGCACAGCCGTTGCCTTGCGGCAATCTCGGAACCTCGCCAGAAGCCGCCCCGTTCTCGACCGGGAATTCCTCCTTTGACCTAGGGAGATTTTTCTAGGACTAGTACTCCCATTTGTTTTCCGGCTCGATGGAAATGTTCGCTATTGCATGAAGACAAAGACTTTAGCGCAAGCTCTCGCAAACGGCTCTCGGCCCCAAGCGTGCTCACTTCATGGAAGGACTTTTGTCTCCCGCTTCGCAACGAGCGATTTTTCACGTTAGCGCATCGCGGAAGCATTGCAAGACTTTCTTATAATGGGCCAAGGGTTGTGACCCGAAAGATTTCTGAGATCGAGGAGAGCCATCATGGACGAGTACCAAGAATCGAACCAGCACAATGAACCCAGCTGGAGGACCATTTCAACCGGCGCGAACCGCTGGTTAGTCATCGCGGTCATAGCGCTGCTGGGGATCACCGTGGTGACCTTTGTCTACGGATACCACCAACAATCCATGGTCCGCCAACTCACCGCGCAAACCACAACCGCCAATGCGGCCATGAACCAGATGCAAGGGCAACTCAATGCTGTGACGTCCAAACTGAATGATCTCACCACGGCCAAAGCTTCGCCCCAGCCCGCACCGGAAACGACGCAGCCTTCCGACGCAGCTACGTCTGGGCCCGCGGAGGACGGCTCCTCAAGAGCCTCCTCGACAGCGACACCTGTCTCTCCCGCTAAGCCTGCGCCCGCCAAGAAGCATGTCGCCAAGCGCCGCGCCCCCGCTGTCGACAAAAAATACGAGCAGCTGCAGTCCCAATTGTCCGAGCAGCAAAAGCAGTTGAAAGAGACGCAGGACGAGGTTGCCAAGAACCGCTCGGATCTCGAAGGGAACATCAATTCCACTCGCGATGACCTGAATGGCTCCATTGCCAAGACCCACGATGAGCTCGTGGCCCTCGAAAAGCGCGGCGAGCGCAGCTACTTTGAGTTCGACCTCTCCAAGTCCAAACAGTTCCAGCGCGTCGGTCCTCTCACGCTGTCCCTCCGCAAAGCCGATACGAAGCACAAAAGCTATGACGTGGCGATGATTGTGGACGACAACGAGCTTCAGAAGAAAAAGGTAAATCTCTACGAGCCCATCTGGATTCACACTGAAACCGATTCGCAGCCCGTACAGATCATCGTGAATCGCATCGACAAAGACACCGTACACGGCTACATCAGCGCACCAAAGTACAAGCCGTCCGAGCTGGCCGCCATCGGCTCCGCGAACATGACGCCGGTTTCCACCAAGTCGCCGGCCAACACACCCAATTCGCAACAACCGCAGCAGCCTCAGCTATAAGAGTGTCTGCCGCTCTTTCTGGCAGGGCCTCCAATCTGAGGCTCTGCCTCTCTTTTTTACTCTGCTTCAGTTCCCCTCACCGTTCAGAGTTACGGTTCGAGATCCGGCTTCAGCGAGACATCGCTACCGTCCAGGATCTTGATGAAGCAAATCCAGTCGGCGTGGCCCTTTGACCTTACGACAACAACATGAGTCCCTGCAGGAAGCTTAAACTGGGATGGAATATCACCTACGTGTGAACTGTCGACCCAGATTTCAGCACCCTCAGGCTGCGTGATGGTTAGTTTCCCTTCACCGACTTTCGGTGCGGTGATCCTCCCCGATTCTAACGGGCGAAGTGGACTGGAAAGTTTCTCCACAACTGGCACGGAGCTCGGATAAAACTTGTGGAGAACCTCGATCAAGTCCGTAGCGCTCAGGGCAAAACCAATTCCCGTCACATTTTTCTTGATTAACTTTTGTGTGTTGATCCCAATAACCTCGCCGCGGCCATTCAGCAGCGGCCCTCCGCTATTTCCAGGATTAATGGGCGCATCTGTTTGAATCCAGGTGCCGGGACCGGCGTTGGGGAATTTCCCCACCGCGCTGACGATCCCCTTTGTCACGCTGAATGCCATGGCTTCTCCAGGGTTGCCGATGGCGAGCACGCTCTCACCCTGGCGCACGGTTGAGGCATCGGCAAGCGCCAAGTGCGGGAAGTCCTTGCCGGTAACTTTAGCCAGCGCGATGTCCAGATCGGCATCAATGTACACGACTTCCGCTTCGAGTTTTCCGCCATCGGGCAAAATCGCCTGAAGAGATTCCTCCCCGCGCGCCACATGAGCATTCGTGGCGATAACTCCCGTCTCCGTTACGAAAAAGCCCGTTCCCGATTTTTCTATCCCTTTTAAGTAGACGACCGCCGGTTTCGTACGCAGCACCAATTCTTCCAGAGGGAGTTCAGGCCGAAGATCGACGCTCCCTGCGCTCGATAAGTTCGCTGTCACCCCGCCCGTAAAGACTTGCCCATTGGGTTGCAGTTCTACCTCGAAGTGATCGCTCTTCAGCAGCCAGTATTCGCCGCGATTTCGGCCATTGAGCGAAATCCAGTTCATCGGTCCTTCTGTCATCTTAATTTCTTTTGTAACGTACCCCGCTAGGCTAACGCGCGCGATCATGCCATGCTCGAGACGCGCCCCCATGGATGTCCTGGTTTTGTGGAAATAGCCGCCAGGGTAGTCTTTTTCGAAAGGCGTGGCCCCCTCGATCACTCCGTTGATCTCTACAGTTGCCCCGGCAGGCTTGCTGGTGATCTTAAGTGTGTCCGCCGCTGCGTGCGCCGGCCACACCAATAGAAATAGAAGAGCTGAGACACTAGCCCCCGACCGCGACGCCATGGGATGACCTCGCCGGATAGATGACCCAGCGTCGAATATATCATAAGGGTAAAGACAATAGACATATAACTCTAGGAAGGATCAGCTGGCTTTTGCTTCTTTTCATATCCGGGGCAGGAAACCACCGGCAGCCTCGGGTATTTTGCAAATCGCTCATCTTTGCGCGACAGCTCGCACAGCAAAAAGACTGATCCGCGTTCAGATTTCACGCTGTGGCTGTAAACGCAATCCGCGCAAAGCCCCACGCGCCCCTCCGACAACCCTTCATGGGACGAATCGTCCATGGCGCAAGCATATCGCACGCGATACACGCCAGGCATCCGGCATATTCTGATGAGTTCAATCGTCGCCCCGTTTACCGAGACGACTCTTATCCGCCCGAGAACGCTCGCGGCACGCACGCGCAATTGCTACGCTGTTCAATGACAGCCGGAAGTGTCCCTTCGCATGCGCTATCTGCACCTGCCTCTATGTCTAGCCTTTTCGTTTGTGCTTGCTGGCCCCTGTGTGAAAAGTGCGTGGAGTCAGGAGCAGGATGCCCCAAAAAGACCAAGCGCGGATCAGCAGACCCCTCCAAGAGAAACGACGAACGACTCTCCAACGTCAGCTCCAAGTCCCGATCAAGCCCCGCAGAAAGAGGAAATCACCGCCGTTCCCAACCGGCCCACATTTGCCACCACCGCGGAAACTGTCCAGCGTGGCGTTTTTGAAATAGAATATGGGTTCGAGCTCGCCAAAGCTCACCAAAATGTCAACGGTCTTTTGAAATGGGGCCTGTCCAAGAACCTCGAACTATGGTTCCTCAACATCGCCATCGAGCGAGATTCCGGCGTCGCAGGAAGGGGAGATTCCGGCGCCGGCTTCAAATACAGGATGGTTTCTCAGTCTAAACTGGCGCCGACTTTTTCCATCCTCTATCTCGCGTCTCTACCCACGGCAACGGCTCAACTCGGTTCCGGAGCTCTGGGCCATTCCGTACAGCTGCTCGTAAGCAAGGACCTCGGTCAACATCATTTCGACGTAAATGAGGGCGTTCAATTCGTCGGCCGCCCTGGAGCTGCTGGATTTGACCACAATTATTTCAGCGCCCTCTCCTACTCGCATCCCATCGCCGGTAAATGGGGTTGGACCGCAGAGCTGGCGGGATTCAGTTGGACCAACACGAGCACGCCCGCAACGATGACCCTGTTGGGCGCGGGTACCTACAACGTGTCTTCACGCTTTGTCTTGGATGGAGGAGCCTACCTGGCGATCTATGGCAACCTGCCCCGCGTGACTTTTTTCAGCGGACTAACTTATTCCGTCGCGGACCTGTATCGTCGTCACACTTCGCGCCCCGCTACGAGGCACTAATCTTTTTCTTCGGCATGGATAGCGGAGCCGTCGTCGGGTAGTTCTTGGCTGCTCCTGTTGCTGCTGCGGGACTCGGCGGCTTCCCGAAACGTGCATCATCGATCTGCGGGTCCAGTTCGATCTTGTCCACCACGATTTTCTGCGTAAGGTCCGTTCCCGGCGTATTCGATACCAGCTCAAACGCGAATTTCAGCCCGCCGACGTCCCGGTAATCGTGAAAATAAGTCTCCCGCGTCACTGCCTCACCATTGACGGTATCCGCCCCGCTCCATTTGGTCAGCAAGAAAGTTTTTGCATCGAACGAATAAAAGGAAACCTGACCGTCCTTGTGCGTCACTTTGAGCACATAAGCGTCTCGTCCATCCACTTTCTCTGTCCCAGTCAGCTCGATCGTATTTCCTTTCGCCTTTGCATCCACAAGCGGGCCGTCGAAGTCCGCCTCATTCACCGCATCTTTCATCTCATCCGCGGACATCGGCTCCGGCGCGTCCTTCCCCACAAATGGGTTTGTCACCCACCCCGCATCTTTCCCGTTGAAGGAGCGCATCACGGTCTTATTCTGGATCGTCACTTCGTTGTGCATTTTCCCCGGACGTTTGAACTCCGCCAGGAACGGCCCATACAATTCCGCATTGAAATAAATTGTGCCTGTGATCCGCTCCGCCTGAACAGATTTGGCCTTATCTAACCCGCCTCGCGCGGCAAGCACCTTGGCCACGATTTCCTCGCCGGTCTGGGCTCCAGCCTTGAGGGGGTACACAACTTGCGCGCCCAGTTGCAGCCCCAATAGGGAGATCGTAAGGAAGAACGCATGATTTACAGTCCCGAATCGCTTCGTGTCCATGAGTATCCCGTTTGTAGAGCGCCTTTAACTACCACGCACTTTTCATGTTAAGTGCAGAAGCAGTCTGGGTCAATTTCGTTGCCTGGATGCAAGTTATCCTTGACGGGGTAGGGACGGACGAATACGCTGCCGCACTTGGCTGATTCGAGTGCCAGCCTCTACTCGCGCTTGCAGTTCCAGGAAACCACTTGAGAACAACCAGAATTTGCAAGGGAGACCGAATGAAACGGATGCGATGGGCCGTAATTTTACCGAGCCTTCTTCTAACTTCAGTTTTGGCGAACGCGCAGAGCCTTACCCCCGAGGTCACCAAGCAAGTAGACAAGGTTTTTGAAAAGTGGGACAAGCCCGATTCACCCGGCTGCGCTCTGGGCGTCTACAAAGACGGAAAGATCATTTACAAGCGCGGCTACGGCATGGCCGATCTCAATGATGACGTCCCCATCACGCCCGCGACCGTCTTTCACGTCGCCTCTATGTCCAAACAATTCACCGCTGCTTCCATCGTCTTGCTCGCTCAGCAAGGAAAACTCTCCCTCGATGACGACGTCCGCAAATACATTCCCGAGCTCCCCGATTTCGGCCAGCGCATCACCATCCGCCACTTGGTTCACCACACCAGCGGCCTTCGCGACCAATGGAATCTCCTTGAGCTGGCGGGCTGGCGGTATTCTTTGGATTTGATTACCGATGACGATGTTATGTCCGTCATGACGCGGCAAAAAGACCTGAATTTCAAGCCCGGCGACAAACATGTCTATTGCAACACCGGGTACACGTTGATGGGACTGATCGTTAAACGTGTCAGCGGCATGTCCCTCCGCGAATTTACGACGAAAAATATTTTCGAACCACTCGGCATGGCGCACACGCATTTCCGCGACGACCACGCCGAAATTATCAAGCACGACGCCCTCGGCTACGAGCAGGAAGGCAAAGACAAACCCTTCCGCATGAGCCTCACCAACTTTGACACCGTCGGAGCCACCAGCCTCCATACCACGGTCGAGGATCTCCAGTTGTGGGATGAAAATTTTTATCATCCCCGCGTCGGCGGTCAGCCCTTTCTCCAGCAGATGCTCGAGCGCGGCAAGCTCAATAACGGCGAGCAGCTCGACTACGCGTTTGGGCTGGTGCTCGGAAAATACAAAGGACTCTCAACGGTCGACCACGGAGGAGCTGATGCAGGTTATCGATCCGATCTGATGCGTTTTCCAGACCAGCATTTTTCCGCCTCCGTCCTTTGCAATTCAGCGGAAACGAATCCTACTGGTCTGGTGCACCAGGTGGCAGACATCCTCCTCGCAAAGGACCTGAAGGCTGTTGAATCTCCCACCGGCAAAGAAGCGCCGAAAACCGTAGACGTTACGCTCACAGCCGAACAGATGGTTGCCATCGCGGGACTCTACTGGAACCGCGAAAATGATGGCTTCGAGAGAATCTTGGTTAAGGACGGCAAGCTCATGATCGAGTTTGGCAGCGACGAAGTTCATCCTCTCAAGGTCGCCGGCGAATCACACTTCCACATTGGTGACGTTCCTTGGGGCGATCAGCTGGACATACATTTCGTTGCCGCCACCACAGAAAAGCCCCGGCACATCGAGCAGAGCTTTGGCATCGGAGGAAAGCCCGATGTTTTTGAAATTGCCACCCCGCACGAGCCCAGCGCAGTGGAACTGGCTGAATATGCCGGCGCTTACGTAAGCGAAGAAATCGATCCTGTCTACCGCATAGTCCTTCAGGATGGAAAGTTAAGCCTCGCGCGTCTAAAGCACAAATCCGAGATTCTTCAGTCCGACCGTGCTCGATGTCTTCACCGCGGATACGGGCTCATTCCGCTTTACGCGCGATGCCAACCAGCACATCTCCGGCTTTATCCTGAACGCCGGCCGCATCCAGAACTTCCGCTTTTCCAAGAAAGCCAACTAAGTTTTTCGCTGAATTAGACCGCCGTGAATAAGGAACCGTCCGCCGCAACGTATCCATACGCCATTCGCGGCGTGTTGAACGCAAACCCCGGGTTTCCTTCGCAGTCGAGGAGAATCAGTCCGCCGGTGGCGTGCGTGCGTTTCGCCAGCAGATGAACGGCTTCGCGCGCAGCGTGCATCGCCGTATCCGCAGCGCATGAATGCGGTATCCCGCCAGAAGCGTTTCGCGAAGAATCCGACACACAGAAACCACCATTGCCGGTGCGCAGTAGGTCCGTCGCAGTCTTGGCCATCACTATCTTCATGATCGCTTCGCCGTAACCTGTGCAGGACACGCCGCCGGCCGTTGAATCCGCGTAGCATCCGCATCCGATCAGCGGCGAATCGCCGACTCTTCCCGGAAGCTTGCAGCAAGTCCCGCCAGTTGAGGTCGCCGCAAACAATTTGCCGCCTGCATCCAGAGCAACCGCTCCCACGGTCCCTTGCTCGTGCCCCCGATGATGCGCTGCTGCGTGCTTGTCCTGACTGCAGACCCGCCAAGCTTCACGTTCTGCATCGCTCACGAGCTCCGCCGGATCGCACAGCGCGATCCCATTATCTTTCGCGAACCGCTCCGCTCCTTCCGCCACCAGCATCATGTGCGGACAATGTTCCAGTACGGCACGCGCCAGCCGGATCGGATTCCGCACGCGCTGCAAAGCCGCAACCGCCCCAGCGCGCAGCGTCGCTCCATTCATCACAATCGCATCGCATTCCACACGGCCATCGAGATTCAGATGCGACCCATATCCCGCGTCAAACACAGGCTCATCTTCGAGCACCACGATTGCGGCTTCCACTGCATCCAGAGCCGCTCCGCCTCGCGACAGAACTGACCAGCCGGCTTCAAGCGCTCTACGGCATCCGGAATTGCAAATCTCAATAGCTTCGTCGGGGATATCCCAGGCCCCGCCATGCACAATCAAGGAAGGTTTCATCGCGATGAGAATGGCAAAGCGAGCGGAGTTTGTCCAGAATCAGGAACGGGGACTGTGCTCATTTCTTAGATGAAAAAATCGAGAACGAATAATACAGCGCCAAGAAAAAGAAGAATAAAAGCGGGGTTAACACGCTGCCTCGGGAACCGCCTGAGCGAGTTGAAGAATTGAAAAGGAACAGCCTTGAGCCGCGATTCTTCCCTCAGGCCGTAAAACGGCCCGATCACCGTGTAACGCGAAAGGCTGCGCCGAAACGCTCCAAACTCGTCGTGCACCCATACCCAAACGTCGTCACGATTCTGCCACGCCATCACCGCGCCTATCGTAAACGCGGTATAGCCAAGTAAGGTTAATAGTCCAAGCCCCGAGCCAGCTCCCCAATACATGGTCCCTCACACAATCACTTCTCAGTTCTTAAGACGCAGGGAAAAATAGAAAGGTTACTCGTCCTCGTGAATCGTAGTCAGCCGCACAATTTCAAACTCTTTTTTCCCAGCCGGAGTTGCCACCTGCACTTCGTCTCCCACCTTGCGATTCAGCAAGGCCTTGCCGATGGGCGAAGTCGTCGAAATCATCCCCTTTTCAACGTCGGCTTCCTCCGTGGTGACCAGCTTGTATTCGATTTTCACTTCCTTGTGAATATCCAGCACCACAATACGTGACCCGTACCCTGACCTATCCTTAGGAATATTACTCAAGTTCAGCATCCCAAGGTCGCCCATTCTCTTCTTGAGCTGCCCAATTCTGGCGTTTACATATCCCTGCCGCTCTTTGGCGTACTTGTACTCCGCGTTTTCAGATAGGTCTCCGTGCGCACGGGCCTTGGCGATTTCCTTTGGGAGATCGATGTTCAGCTCGTGTTCGAGATGGTCGATCTCGCCTTGCAAACGCTGTTTGATTTTCGCGAGCGGGTCAGACATGGTTGTCGGTCACCAAAAGTCTCTGCTAAAAAATGTTCGCGGAGTCCGGTCTAACAGGATGGCTTGCCGGACCCCGCGCGAACAGACATTATAGATGCGCGGCATTTGCCCCCACAAGGGGCAGGCCTGGAAAGTTCTACGTCGGTCACACGCTCTTCCGAATGCAATATTTTGCCCAGCGAGCTTTCTGATCAGTCACCAATGGCTCGCCGCCAGCCACCTTTCCGTCGCCTTCGCGGACTCCAAATCTCGCGTCTACCGCACTTTCACTTCGACGTCCTGCGATTGCGTTCGACCGGTGGCATCTTCAATCGTTAGCGTGTAAGTCGTTGATTTATTAGGGGATACGTCCACGCAATGAGCCGTCGACGGCCAGACTGGCTGCGTTTGTGGCTCCAGCTTAACCTTTTTAGCGTTGGCCACCCCGTAACAAAGCTGGGCCGATTCGCCGCGCCGAATACTCGGCGGGCTGGCGTAAAAACTAAGGATCGCAAAATCCTTGCCGCCCAACTGCTCCACGGCCAGTTGGTCCTGCTGCCTCTGTTTCTCCGCGTGTTCTTGCGCCGCCTGTCTCTCCATGTGGCGTGCATCTTGCCAACGCGAAACCATCACATACACGACCGTGAGCAGTGCCACGGCCAAAACCGCCGTCGAATATATTAGCGGGTTCTTCAGGAGAGACTTGCGCTTAGAAACGGATTCGGATTGCATAGCCATGCTCCGCGAGGAACTGCTCCACCATCCTGAACTTAAACGCGCAGGCAAAAAAAATAGCGAGCGGCCACCAAAAGCAAGCGACGCATATTCTCAGGATCATTCCGGACCGCGCTTATGGTTTCGCCGCCGCAGCTGCCGGAGGATTCTTCACGTAGGTATTCAGCCAGTTGTTCATCTCCCAGAACATATGCAGCACGGATTCCTGCCCCTGGTATCCGTGCGATTCCAGCGGCAGCAGTACGAAACGCACCGTCGCTCCATGCCCTTTCAACGCACTAAAGAGCCGTTCGCTCTGAATTGGGAATGTCCCGGAGTTGTTGTCTGCCTCTCCATGAATCAACAAAATCGGCGTCTTGATTTTGTCGGCAAACGAGAACGGCGACATTTTGTAATACACTTCGGGCGCTTGCCAGTATGTCCGCTCTTCATTCTGGAATCCAAACGGCGTCAAGGTCCGGTTGTACGCACCGCTCCTTGCAATCCCAGCTTTGAACAAATCACTGTGCGCGAGCAAATTCGCGGTCATAAACGCGCCATAGGAATGGCCCATGACCGCCACACGATTGCGATCCACTACCCCGAGCCGCGCTCCCTCATCAATCGCCGCTTTGGCGCTGGCCACTAGTTGCTCCACGTACGTATCATTTGGCTCCGCTTTCCCTTCGCCAACGATCGGGATGCTCGCGCTCTCCAGCACTGCATAACCTTGCGTCGCGAACGGAACCGGCGAGCCCCAGTACAAAAACGCAAATTGATAAGGCGATCCCGTGACCTGCCCCGCCGCCGCTTTTGTCTTGTATTCCGTTGGATATGCCTCCATCAGCGTTGGCAGAGGACCATCCGAAGGCTTGTACCCCGGCGGCAAATAAAGATTTGCGCTCAAATCGACGCCATCCGAGCGTTTGTAATGCAAAACTTGTTTCTTAGGGAGCGGCCCGCTTCCGTATGGATTCGGAAAAAACGTCACTTGCTCAGCCGCTGCGCCTCCAATCTTCTGGATGTAGTAATTCGGACTCTCTTCCTGCGATTCTCGTCGAACCAGGATAGTCCCCGCCGCCGGATCCAAAACCGCCGCCGGAACTTCATAGTTCGGCGCGGACGATTGCCAAAGCTGCTTCGCTTCTCCATTCGCCGCGCTCATCACCGATAGAAATGGTTTGTCCCCTTCGGGAGACGCTCCCAGGCTCCTGAAGTAAACCCCCTTTCCGTCGGGAGTTGTCTGGACGACAGGTTTACCTGCCGCATTGCTTTCCGCCACCGGTGTTCCCGGATCGTGGTAGCGGTCCTCTGACGACCCTTCATACAATTTTGCCGGAGCACCCGCGCTGGAGGGCGCCACCGCCAGAATCACCCGCTTGCGGTCCTTCCATCTGCGCTCTTCGACGAGAGCCAAGTGGCCATCGCCCCAGGCAACACTTCGATAACGAATCGACAGTTCAGCCAGTTTGCGCGGCGCACTGTCGAACGGAGCATCCAGCAAGAACGCAGTATCCCGCACCGCGGCTTCCTTCCTCGGGTCCCCGCCGTCTCCTGCTTCCACCCAAAAAACCGTCGCGGGCGCATCGCTTCGCCATTCGTGATCGCGCGGACCAGCGGGAACCGCATCGTGAATATTCGGAATGTTATCTTCGAGCGGTTTGTCCACCAGTTGCTTCGCCACTCCCGTCTTCAAATTCACTGCCGACACGCGCTCAGGAAATGCATTAAACGGCAGTAAATAGGTGTAAGGATGGTGCCGCTCGAACAGCAGCACCCACTTGCCGTCCGGAGAAGGCGTCGACTCCACGAACACTCCCGCTTTCCCCATCAGAACAGAGCCGCCATCGAGCCGCACGATCGCCATCTGCGACTTCGCGTAATAATCAAAGAACTGCTCGTCCTCCGGGTTCTTCAACAAATCTTCAAACGTCGCGCCGGGTGTGACGCGTCCGAGATTTTCCTGCACCACCGGCCCCGTTGGCACTTCGCTTCGTACCGGTGCCGCCCCTCGATCCGCCGGAACCGTTCTGCACACCAGGCTCTGACTATCGCTCAGCCACTCGCACGGCGAACCAAAAATTCCGTTCAACGCAATTCCCGGCAAACGCCGCGCCTGCGCCGCCGCCACATCCACAATCCAAAGGCTGAGCCCCGCGTCTTCCTTTGCGTCGCTGACATTTACAAGCGAGATCATCCGTCCGTTCGGAGACCAATCGGCAAATCTGATCTTCGCGTGCTCCGGCAAACCGGAAATTGCGACAGCTTTCCCGTTCGGCAGCGCCTGCACTTCCAGAGAAGTGCTATAACGCCCTCGGCTAGGACCATCCGTTTTGGGATTGAATCGCAACCCCGCCAAACGCAGCTCCGGCTGCGCCAGATCCGCGATGGTCGGCAGTCCCGCGAAATGTTCGATCAGCATCCACCGCTTCCCGTCCGCGCCAGCAGGGGACAGTTCGACGCCCGGCGTCGGCAGCGCCTCTACAATGTCCACGATGGCCTGCGGCGGCCGCTGATACTGCAGATTCGTTTGCGCTCGCGCCGCGGGATTCCAGATCACAAGCGCGCCAGCGGCCATGCCAAGCCCCAAGGACAAAATTCGGCGGCAATTCTTGAAGTGAATAATCATGCGCGTCCCACCTTCCTCAGAAAATAATTCTGAATCCTTGATCACTGCGCGTCCGGCGGCTTCGCGCTGGCGTTGCCGTTTAAATAGCGCTCAAACCAATAGATCTGCCAGTTGAGGCTCTCCACCAGATGTTTCGGCTCGCCGGTTCGCGTCAGATTGTGGTTCTCTCTCGGAAAAAACACAATCTCCGAAGGCACGCCGTAGTGCTGCAGCGCCCGAAACCATTGCTCGCCCTGCTCGATGGGAACGCGGAAGTCGTTATCCGAATGAAGAATCAGCGTTGGCGTGTGGACGTTGCGCGCGTACTTCAAAGGAGAAGCCTCCCAGTATTTCTCGAACTCATCAAAGACGATGCCCTTGAAGTATTCCTCGTGGCCATAAGAACCGTCACGCGTCCCCTCGTCGCTGATGAAATTGGAGATCGAACGCAAAGTCACCGCCGCCTTGAAGCGATTCGTGTGCGAGACGATCCAGTTGGTCATGTAACCGCCGTAGCTTCCGCCGGTCACGCCCAAGTCATTCGCATCCACCCATGGATATTGCTTCAGCGCGGCGTCCACTCCGGCCATGATGTCCTGATAATCCATTCCGCCCCAGTTGTTGATTTCCCCGCGCTCGAATTTTTCTCCGTAGCCAGTCGAGCCACGCGGGTTGCAGAAGAAAACAGCCCAGCCCTTGGCGGCATACACTTGAAACTCGTGATACCAATCGACGCCAAACATGCCCTCCGGCCCGCCATGAATCACCAGCACCATCGGATACTTTTTGTCTGCTTGCCAACCAAGCGGTTTGACGAAAAATCCTTCGACCGGCCAGCCATCCGTGCTCTTGTATTCCAGGCGCTCGACCGGCTGCAGTTCGAGTTGTAACCATAAATCGCTGTTGACGTGCGTTAACTGGCGTTCGCCAGAGCCATCCAAATTAGAAATGTAAAGATCATCGAGATGCTGAAAATCATTCGCCAGATAAGCCATCTTGCCAGTGCTTTCACTTACGTCGAATGCATGGATTCCTCGCGGGCCTGAAGTCACTGCGGAAAAGCTGTGCGAGCCAAGATCGGCGCGAAAAATATGGGTCTCGCCCTTCATGCCCGCCGAAAAAAAAGCCGACCCCGGCGCCGGCCAGCGCAATTCTCCCGGGATCGTGTCGAGGTCTTTTACCGCAAGCTGAGAAGCAGCGCCGCCCGCGGAGTCTGCCAAATACAGTTTGGGGAATTGGTGAACGGCCGTCTGCCCAGTGAAGAGAATCTGCTTGCCGTCGGGCGACCATCGCGGATTTTCATCCTCATATGCGTGATCGGAAATCCTGGTCAGCGGGCCACCCGCGGCCGGAATCACCCAGACGTCGGTGTTGTGGCTGTTGTCGTAAGCTTTTCCGGTGCGATCCGAGACAAAAGCAATGCGCGTTCCATCCGGAGACCATTGTGGATCCGTGTCGTTCCAATCCTGCCCTTCCGTGATTTGCTTGGCTTCTCCTCCTGGCACGCCAACGACCCACAAGTGACGCCGCTTATCGTCGAACCACCCGCTGTCATTGTATTTGTACTGGATGTGGGTGTAATGCCGTACGTCGCTCTTGCGATCGGCAGCCGCCACGCCATCCATCGGCCCCAACGTACTGACAAGAACAATGCGCGATCCTTCCGGCGACCATTGGTAACTTTGCACGCTGTTCTTCAGCTTGGTGAGCGCGACCGCTTCGCCTCCGCCCGCGATGGAAAGCAAATAAATCTGGGACTTTGGCGACTCCCCGGCGGGAAGATCCGAAGCTCGCGCCGAAAGGAATGCTAGCGTCTTCCCATCCGGACTCCATCGCGGCGAGCTCGAACTGAATCCCTCCGCGCTCAATCGGCGCGGCGCAGCGCTTCCGTCCGCCAGCACAACCCAGATCGAAGAGTCCCGCCGGTTTTTCTTCTGATCGATCGTCGTCAGAACGTAGGCGACCACTTTGCCATCGGGCGATAGGTGCGGGTCGCCTACAAATTTGAACGATAGATAGTCTTCAGGCGTGACGCCGCGCCTGGACTGTGCGTTGACCGCCGTCGGCCCAAGGCCGTTGAGGTACAGGAAGCAAATCAAAGCGAAAAGAGCGCGTAGTTTTCTCATTGTGCCGCCGACTCTAGCACAGGAGCGAATGAGCATAAACGGCTCCATTCGGGAACCGCTACTGCGGCAAGGGGGGAGGAGCTTTCGACATCTTTCGCGCGACGTCCTCCTCGGCCTTCTCGTGGAGTTCGCGCACCCTTGTGAACTCCTTTTGGGCGTCGGCCTTGTTTCCGGTGGCCTGATAAACACGCCCAAGCCGGTAATGTGCGTCGGGCTGCTCAGGGTCCAGTTCCACGGCGCGTTTCAGCGCGGAGATCGCGGCCGGATATTGACGTTGCTCCGTCAGAATGGCTCCGAGGTCCAAAAACGCTATGCGAATGTCGTTGCGCGAGTGCAATGCTTTCTTCAACAAAGGGAGCGCGGCTTCCGCGTCGTTCCTCTGCATCGCGATATCCCCAAGATAAGCAAGGGATTGCGGATGATCGGCATCTAGAGCGAGTCTCGCTTTTGAACTCGGTCTCCGCCTCATCATATTGCTTCAGCTTCCAATGCAGATAACCAAGGCCAAAGTGCACATTCGGCTCACGAGGCGCAGCTTTGACCGCTTCCTCGAATTCGGAGATCGCTTCCGGAGTCCTGCCCAGGCCGTCGAGAGCCTCTCCCATCAGGACGTGTGCTGCTGCTGAGCCGGGATCGCGCAACTGGATCTGCCGAAACTCCTCGAGTGCGCAGTCATATTTCTTGGCCCACAAACAACTCTGGGCCAGCACTTGCCGCAACTGGAGATTGTCCGGTTCCGCTTTCGCCGCCAATTCGAGGTGCTTGGACGCCTCCGCGAAGCGGCCAGCGCCGTAGTAGCTCATCCCGAGCAGGCCGCGCGCTTGCAGGTTGTCGGACTGGGCCGCCAGAGCGGCGCTGAAGGGCGCAATCGCCGCCTGAAAGTGGCCTTGCTTGAATTCCGCAAGTCCTAGATTCAATTGGATTCCCGGAAGCCTGGGTTGTAGAGATAGGGCCTTCCGGTAAGCGGCAGCGGCCTCTGGATACTTCTGCTCCCTCGAATAGTCCACCCCCAGGCTGGCCCAGGCTCCTGCATCGCGAGGGTTACGCTGGATAACGGCTTGCCAGACTTTCACCGCCTCGGCCAGTTTCCCTTGTTGTTCCAACGACATAGCGTCAGCGGGAGTAGATGCAGAGGACTGCGCAAGGGCGAGGCCCGGAAGGAAGAGCGCAAGAGCAGCGACTGTATTTAACCATATGGTTAAATAAGACTGGCGGCGTTCGTTGCCATCGGGTGACCGGCGATTCGGCGAAGAGCGGGCGTCCTTGGGAGATAGGTTCAATGGATTCAATGAGTTCAAGGCCTAATGATATCCCAGTGGCTCCCAGCCGGCACTGCCAATAAACCATCAGCCATTACGCATCCTCTTTCAAAAAGAAAAGCCCCGCTCGCTGTGCAGGCGAGCGGGGCGGGGTGCTGCTTCCGGGGTGATTAGAAGTAAATCTTGCCGCCGAGCTGAAGAATTCTCGGGTCGTAGGCGGATGTTACCTGTCCAAAGTTGCCCTTGATGGAGCCATCCTTGTTGTATCCATTGAAGGTTGTGCCGATGTTTTGGAATTGCGTGTGGTTCCAGGTGTTAAAGGTTTCCAAACGCAGTTCCAGGCGGCTGCCACGAGCTTCGCTGATCACGAAGTTCTTGAAAATGGACACGTTCCAGTTGTCGCGACCGGGTCCACGCAGAGCGTTGTGGCCGAGAGTTCCCCAATCGCCATTTGTCGGGAAGGCGAATTGAGGACTTGATTGGGACCCGGGGTTGAACCACTGCCCTACCGTGTGCGGATAAGCAACGGTGCTGACCAGGTCTGGGCGGTTCGAACCGCCGACGAAGTTGCCGCCCTGGTTGTTGCCGAGCCCGATGTTGAGAGGAAGACCGGACTCCATGGTCACGATGCCCGAGATCTGCCAACCGCCAAGACCCGTCTTGAGGAGACGGCTTTCTGTGTGGCGGAAAAGAGGGATGTCATAGATGAAGTCCACGACGCCGACATGCCTGATGTCGTAGCCGCTAGGACCAACGTCATATAGCCATCCAGCATAGGGGTTAGAGACCGTGCCCAAATCGCCGCCACCAGAGCCACCCGTGGTCGGATCAACTGCTTTGGAATAGGTATAGAGAGCCCGCAACGTCAAGTCGTGGCTGAGCTGTGCGTTCAAGTCCATCTGAAGGCCATTGTAGTGCGTGTTGGCTTCGTTCTCGGATGGCTTGATGTTGGTAAAGCCTGGATATGCAAGTCCAGGTGCCGTTTGATACTGGGCACCAGCGGTAAGAAGGGCACCGAGATCGCTCTCCGTGGGCAGGTTGATGTTGGTATAGAAATTCTGATGCCTACCAACGTTGCCAACGTAACTCACAGTCAAGACGGACCTGGTGCTCAACGCATGCTGCACGCCGATGCTCCATTGATAGCTTGAGGGAAGTTTGTAGTTGGCAATATCCAGCCCCGTAATGCTGGCAGCGTGAGTCGGGAGTGCGGAAGCGGGAGTCACGACGCCAGATGCGAGACCGAGGCTGGGGTTCGACAGATCGACGGCATTTACGTTGACTTGGAGGCTGAACGGAATGTTCGGGCCGGCGTTGTACATGTCGTTACCCTGAATGCGTTCGTACATGATGCCAAAGCCGCCGCGTACAACGGTCTTGCCAGCGCCGGTAAGGTCATAGGCAAAACCGAGGCGAGGACCAAAAGCGGCCCAGTGATTGTCGACTAGGCCCTTCGGAACGCCGTTCTGACCAGGTGTGCCTATGCCGTTCAAATAGAGAGGAATACCAGCAAGAATTGGGTTCGAGCTGGTACCAAGACCGGGACTGGCGCCGGTGCAAAGGGCATCTGCTGCGTTGCAAATGTTGCCGCTGGTGTCAAACACGGGTGCGTTAGCCGCTTTATAGAGACTGGGGTAGAAATTGCCCATGCGGTTGTTGGCTTCGTAAGTGTGTGGAACGCCGTCCCACCGCACGCCAAGGTTCAGGGTCAGGCGACGGTTTACGCGCCAGTTGTCCTGGACGTAAGCGGCCCAGGAAACGTTATTCCAGAGGCCATGGTCTTGCACAGCCAGCTCCTGGTAATTTCCCAAGCCGAGCAACATGTCGGCGTAGCCAACGCTAGTGTAAGTGCCGTCGAAAGTGTATCCACCCTGGGTCTGGCCGAAGAGATCCTGGACCTTCTTGTAAAGAGCCCAACTGCCACCCATTTTGATCTGGTGGGCGCCCTTGGTCCAAGAAACGTCGTCGCGAATTTGATAATCATCCGCCTTGTTGTGCCAGGGCCAACTGGAGATTTCAAAGTTCGGGTTTATTGACCCTCCGCTTACGTCAATATTTGGGATGCGGTTCAGGTTGTTCGGCCCAGTAAAAAGGCGGCTGTTAGTGCCATCGTATCCGGTCGGAAGGCCCAAGCTAGCAAGGCCCGAGGCTGCATACGGAACGATGTTGATAACGTTACCGTTGTAATTGAAGGCGACTTCGTTGATGAGGGTCGGCCGGATAGTATAGGTCGTGTGAATAACGCCGCTACGCGAAGGATTACCGAAGGTGTCGCCGACAGTAGGAACGTTGTCGCCGCTCCACTGGCTGATGGCAAAACCCTGGCTGACTTGCTCCGCGATAAAGTGGCCAAAGACAGAGAATTTATCGCTGAAATTGTGATCGATGCGGACGATTTCTTCCTTTAAGGGCGTGGCAGAATTGGCGCCGCCCTTGAACTGAGGAATCTTGCCGGTCACGTCAGTACCGTTCGCGGCAGGGAAGATATGTGCGTTAAGCAAAGCGGCAGCGTTCGAATTAATCATGCAGGCGGGGATAAGGGCGTTTGGGAACGGCGAGCCCTGCACAATTCCGCTACCAGCAGGAGCGACGCCACCCGGGCAATTCGCAAACAAGACGGATGGGGCCACTTGTGCCGTAGTCGGAACGTTGATCGGTGTGCCGAGAGAACTCAGATCAGCGCCAGCCGCGGTCGGAAGGACGGCGGGACCGGGCACGGCTTGGTTCGTCGCGCCACCTTGAATCAATCTGCGCCATTCCATGTTGTAGAAGAAGAAAGTCTTCTTCTTGTCGGGATTGTAGAGGTGGCCAAAAGTAACCGGGCCGCCGACGTTGAAGCCAAAAACATTTAGGCGCAGCTCCTGTTTCGGTACGAAGAAGTTGCGCGCATCGAAATAGTCGTTGCGGTTAAATTCCCAAGCCGAAGCGTGGAACTGGCTGGTTCCGGACTTTAGAACCATGGTCATGGTGCCGGCGGAAGAGAGACCATAGTCCGCGCTGTAGTTCGAGGTGAGGGCTCGGAATTCAGCGATGGCATCCGTAGATGGCGCAATGCTCATGCCGCCAGCGCCGCCGCGGTCATCGTCTTCACCGCCGTCGAGCAAATAGATGTTGTGGTTCTGGCGCATGCCGTTGAATTCGACGCTGGCATTGCCGCCGACAGGGGTATTGACGAAACCGGTAATTTGGCTGACGGCGCCCGGAGTGAGGGCCGCCAATTGATAAATGCTGCGGCCGTTCACGGCGATCTGACTCATCTGCTGGTCAGTGATGAGGTTGCTACGCTCGCTGGAATCGGTTTGAACCTGCACGGCGTTGGCTTCGACCGTGACAGTTTCTTGCGCGGCGCCCATTTGCATCTGGAAGTCGACGCGGATGCGGTCACCTACGGTCAATACGATATTCTTTTGTTCCGCGGCCTTGAAGCCTTTGGATTCGGCCTTGACAGTGTAGTGGCCGATCTGAAGATCGACCGCGACGTACTGGCCGGCGTCATTCGTGGGAATAACGACGCTCTTGCCCGTATCGACGTTGGTTAAAGTGACATTTACATTCGGGACGACCGCACCCGAAGGATCGGTCACTGTCCCAACGATCGTGGCTTGCTGAGCGAGCGTTGAAGCAGAAAAACCAATCAGGGCAACCAGAAGAACGAATAGAAACCGCAAACTACAAGACTTCCGCACAAAAACGATATTCTTAACAGAGAACAACAATTGATTCATAGTGATGCCTCCACACCCCACGGCGATTGGAAACGCCGTTAACGTGCACGGAGCTTTTCATTGGAGACCTGTCATTGTCAAGCACTTTTTTTGATTTGTACTAGCTGTAGTCCTGCTGCTTAAAGCTGTAACAAAGCGTAATCAAGCGGTTCGGGCTACTTCGTCTAGGACTCACTGTGGGGTACTCCTAGTAGCTGTTGGAGAGGGAGATGATGCCTCTATAAAGGATGCGCGAGAAGCCAGTGACGAACCTCGCGACCAGCGTGGAATTTGGAGAAGAAATTTCGATTCAAGCGACGAATCTAAGGAGTAGAGATTTTAGGTTGAGCCGCTTAGTTTCGCACCCGCTCAGTTGTTTTGAATGACGGGAGCAGTGCTGTTGGAAATGACTGCCAGAGCGTTACGATTCAGAAGATAGGCATCCGCTTCGACGGACCCTGCGGGGCCGTCGTGGACGAAAGTGGTGGAAGCTAAAGCTTCGAGAGGAATGTTTACATCCTTGCCGGCACCCACGGTCTTGCAGACTGTACTTTTACCTGGGATGGAAAGAGTGAGAGAAGCGGGCTTCGACGCCTTTCCGGGAAATGGAGTCGCGTTCAAGACTCCGGTGATAAGCAGATCGGTGGTGTTCGTAAAGCAGAAGGATTCTTTGGGGCCGTGGACTTCCTGAGTGGCGTCGGTGGAAAAGACTTTGAAATTGCTGAAGGTATGGCGGCGGTAGAAGCGATGGCCGTCGAGTTCGACGTAAAGATCGGCGGCTTGCGGGAGCCAGAGTAGCTGATGGCCGGAGCGGAACTGAACGGAGCCAAACTCGATGGCGATGTGCTCCCGAGTGAGGCGGATTTTTTCGACGGGCTTGAGCAAGTCGGATTCGAGCCGCAAGACTTGAAACGTACTGGCATCGATCCAGGCCCGGCCCGTGAGCAGGACATCGTAACGGAATCCGTCGATCACATAAGAGCGGAAAGGGTTGGGCTGGTTGGTCTTTTCTTCAAACTGGACCAGCCAGGTTGGATGACCCTTCCATTCGCCGAGTCCTTCGCACTTGAAATGAAAACTGGACGCCAACAGCGGATGAAATATCAAGCCGTGCACGGATAAATTTGCGGTGACGATTCCGGAGGGAAACTGTTGCGGCTTGACGATGCCGCCATTGCGGTACTCCTGCAATTCGAATCCTCCCTGGGAGTTGTGAGAAACGGAAACGACGTAGTCGAAGGAGCGTACGTCCGCCGCGCCCGGAACTCCAGAAGAATTCAGTTTGTAGTGCTCAACGCGCTCCGAAGCGTTGAATTTTTGCAGAGTATTCAGGAGCTGCTCGGCGCGCTGGCCTGCGCCGTTCAAAACGGAAGACAATGAGCAAGGCACGTCCACCGCAACCTCGGGAACCATTTCATCGACGCGCATGGGAATGATGGAATTTGGAACGGCGGCTGGAGCGGAGGTTTGTTGAGAGACGGGAGGCGCAGCATCAGTTGGCGGGACCGTTGTCGCCGGTGGCGCGAGAGCGGATGAATCTACCTTAGTGGAAGCAGGATCCGCGGCCGGCGCTGTATCTGCTGACGGACTTGTTACGCCGCCGGAGGTTTGCAGGGCTTTCTGTACCTGCTCCTGCATCCTGCGCACACGGTCGGCGGTGGCGCCATCGGGCGTCAACTTCAGATAGCTCTCCGTATCTTGCAGTGCGCTTTTGTAGTCGTCGGTGTGAATGTGAATATTGTAGAGAAGCAGGTATACCTGCGGATTTTCCGGCTTGAGATCACGAGCCGCGGATGCACAGGTCGCGGCTTCTTTAAATCGCTGTTGGCCGGCAAGCGCTACAGCCAGCTCGAACTGGCCGCGCCAAGATGAGGCATTGAGGGCAATCACTTTGCGAAACAGTGGCTCGGCGTCAGTGAAGCGCTTCTGGCCGTTAAACAGCGAAGCGAGGTCAAGCATCGCCTGGGGATATTTTTCGGAGCTGAGGGCGATGGACTTGCGCAGCGCTGCCTCCGCCGCCGCGGGGTCACCCATTTTATTTTGGGCCAGCCCCATCGCTGCGTACGCTTCGTAGTACG
The DNA here is from genome assembly GCA_963718785.1 of uncultured Acidobacteriota bacterium. Taxonomy (GTDB): domain Bacteria; phylum Acidobacteriota; class Terriglobia; order Acidiferrales; family UBA7541; genus Acidiferrum. The sequence continues at coordinate 189,158 of CAVQZW010000004.1, forward strand.
AAGGATACTTAGCGATTGCTTTCGCAAATTGGGCTACGGAGCCTCGATAGTCGGCTTTATCAACGATCAACTGGATGCCCTTGTCGAACAACTCTCGCGCTTTGGAGGGGATACTCAGCTGATGCTCCGAAACAGGATTCGCCGACTTCGATCCCGAGTCGTGCCCCACCATTGTCATCATAATGTCTTTGTAGACGTGACCTGACCCGTCTGGCCGGACGAACTCGCGCAAAGGCGCATAACCCTCATGCTGAACTGAAATGTAGCAATCACCGGGGATATCATCGAATTCGTAGACGCCATTGCGGTCCGAATAAACGAATCCGATAGGTGTGCCCATCGCATTTTGCAATTCGATGCGAGCTTCACCGATGACGTGGCCTGTGCCCGCTTCCCGGATGTAGCCGGAGAGAATCTTTCCCCCGGGACCCTGTAGCTGCCCGAAGCAGAGGGATGGTGTCAGGAGAAGCAGAAAGAAAAAAACCTGTGGGTACCGTCGCTGCATAAGCCAATTCTCTGTGGATGATGATAGCAGGAGCTATGGTACAGCACCACGTTGCCGTGTCTAGAGCGATTAGTCTCGTCCCATAGGCCTAGACGCTCCACGGGACGATCGTGTAGGAGCGCGGGGCAAGTTCGATAGTAGTGCGACTCCCTGTTGCCGCGGGTTTATCAGCCTTCTGCGGCGTCACGCGCGACGGCGCGTCGAATGTATTCGCCGCTTTTAAGTCGCTGCCGGTGAGGACATACCCATCGCCCGGGCGCGGCGAAGTGCCTTCCCAGAAGATTTCTACCGTATGCGGCTTTGCGAGGTCGCGATTCAGCAGAAAAAGCGCCATCTTTCCAGTATCCGCTTGGTAGGTTCCTGCAGCGTCCACGTAGCTCACGGCGCCCATGCCGTTGACATCGTAAGTTGGCGAGTCCATCAGAAGGTCCAATGCAGCGCCGCGGGCAAACTCGAGCGCCCAGCTATAGGGATAATAAATCGTCTGCCTGAGCAAGCCGCTGGCGTTGGTCATGATTGGCGCGATGACATTGACCAGTTGCGCTAAACACGCCAGCTTCACACGCTCTGCCTTGCGGATAAGCGTGTTGATCAGCCCACCGACCAGAAGCGCATCCTCCAGGTTATAGACTTCTTCCAATAAGTGAGGTGCATTTTGTCGGTGGCCGTTTACCGCGTCACCGGACCGGGCGCGATACCACACATTCCATTCATCGAAGCTCAGCCACAGCTTCTTGGCTGAGCGTTTGTGCCCGCGAACCATGTCGCACACCGCGGTGACCTCTTCGATTTGGCGCTCCATGCTCAGGTTCAATGCCAAAAACTTCGCGCTGTCGCCGCCGGTTTCTTCCCCGTTGGAAAAATAGCGGTGCAGGGAAATGGCGTCGACGTAGTCGTAGCATTGTTCGAGGACTTCGCGGTCCCATTCCAGATAGGTGGGCATGCCAGGTCCGCTGGAGCCGCAGGCCACGAGCTTTAGCGAAGGATCGACGTAGCGCATCTGGCGGGCGGCATCCTGGGCCTTCAATCCATACTCCGTTGCCGTCATGTGGCCGATTTGCCAGGGGCCATCCATCTCATTTCCGAGGCACCAGTTTTGAACCTTGTAAGGCTCCGCGATTCCGTTCTTGCGGCGGAGTTCGCTCCAGCGAGTGCCTTTCTCCAAATTGCAATACTCCACCAACGCGGCGGCTTGCTCCGCCGTACCGGTGCCCAGATTCAAGCCCAGCAAGGGTTGTGTTCCCACAAGACGGCACCACGCCAGAAACTCATCCGTGCCAAACTCATTCGAGTTGATTGCATTCCACGCTTTATCGAGCACCGCGGGACGGTTAGCCTTTGGACCGACGCCGTCGAGCCAGTTGTAACCGGAAACAAAATTTCCGCCGGGATAGCGAATGATAGGGACACCGAGCTTGTGAATTTCATCCGCGACGTCCTTGCGGAAACCACTGGAGTCGGAAAGTTTGGATTGCGGATCGTAAATGCCTTCGTAAATGGCGCGGCCCAGGTGCTCCAGAAAGGATCCAAACACTTCCCGCTGCAGGGGAGCCAGCGTCCTGCGCGAGTCGGCATAGATGCGTACAGGCCGGCTGGTGCTAGTTGAGGCTGATTGGCCGAGCAAGTGGCTGCCGAAAGCCAGGTGGGTTCCCAACGCGAGCCCGGATTTAGATGCGTCTTGCAGAAAATTCCGCCGTGAGACAGAGCGCATGGAAAAGGCTCCTCCGAAAATTTAATCTTGGGCCAGGAACGGTTCGGCTTTCCTTGGAACCACAAAAGCCACTGACTCTCGCAATCTAGCGCGGTTCCCGACTTCAGCGTTTGGCTGGCCGTGATTGTACTCCTCAAGTCAATGCGCGGCACGGGCGGCGATTTATGCCGCGAATCTGCCAAACAATTGTTCTTCCCCTTGTCTTCATTAAACCGTGTTAACGTACGCGGGCCGCGCTTCCCTTGTCCTGAACTTGCTTTCCAGGGGTGGAGGCTTGGGATAGCTGCCCGGCACTGCTGAATCTAAACGGCCATTTTGTGAGGATTTTATTTTTGATCTTGCGTGGCAGCGCGCGATCAAGAGCAGAAGCACGCGCCGCGCGCGGAATCATGGAGTGCGTCAGATGACCAAGGAGAAACACGGAATCCACCGCATCGCCGAGATGGCGAATGTTTCCATCGGCACCGTGGACCGTGCGCTGCACGGGCGTGGCGGCATCAAAGACGCCACCCGCAAACGCATTCTGCAAATCGCTCAGCAGATCGGTTACTCGCCGAACCTCGCCGCGCGCGCTCTTTCCGTGGCGAAATCTCGCGTCCGCATTGGCGTGTGCATCCCCAAGGAAATTCATTTTTTCTACGACCAACTCTGGGGTGGAGTGCTGGACGAGGAACATCATTTGGAACAACTCGGCGTCGAATTTGAAAACCGTCCCGTGCAGACTCTGGGAGAAGGCGACATCGAGGCATTCAAACAACTGGTGGAAAGCCGCGTCGACGGAATCGTTCTCACCGCCGGAAGCCCCAAACAATTGACACCACTGATTAACGAAGCGGAAGCAAATGGTGTGCGCGTCGTTTGTGTTTCCACGGACGCTCCGGACAGCCGCCGTTCCAGCATCGTTTGTGTTGAGCCGCACTTGAACGGATGCCTGGCGGGGGAATTGATGGGCAAGTGCGTTCCAGCAGGCTCAAAGGTTGCTGTTGTTGCTGGAATGCTTTCAACCGAAGATCATCGCAAGAAAACGGACGGTTTTTCCGAGGGATTTCTGCGCCACTGCCCGGAGGGGAAAATCGTCAGCGTGGTGGAAGGCCACGAGGATGAGAACGAAAGTTTTGAGAAGACCTCTGACCTCCTCGGGCGTTTCCCGGGGCTCAACGGACTCTATGTGAATACCGTCAACTGCCTTCCGGTTTGCCGCGCCCTCGGTGCGCGAGGATTTGAAGGTAAAGTTAAGCTCATCACCACCGACCTTTTTGCCGAGATGGCTCCCTACTTCCAGAAAGGAATTATCACTGCCTCGATTTACCAGCACCCTCACCGGCAGGGTCAAATCGCCGTGCGCCTCCTTGCCGACAATCTCACCAACAAAGTGCACATTCCTCCGGCAGCCCACCTTAGCCCCGGAGTCATTATGTCCACGAACCTACACCTCTTCCGCGAAATGCGGCAGAGTGACTCCAAGCTGAGTGAGGCCGCTCTCAAAACTAGAGCTGTCTTGCAGGCATGAGATTTGCTTCTGCTGGATGTCGCATTTCGGTTTTGGTAGCCGCCGGATGCTCCCCGGTAGCAATTGAAAACTAGAGTCCGCGCTTCCGTCTACTTTTCATTCTTGATAACTGCGCCGCCCTTCATGACGAAACGGGCGTGTTCGAGCAGGGTGCTGTCACTCAAAGGATTCCCTGGTACGGCTATGATGTCGGCAAGCTTCCCCTTCTCAATCGTACCCAGTCGATCTTGCAGGCCGAGGAGTTCCGCTGCATTGCTGGTGGCGGCGCGAATAATTTCCTGAGGGGACATTCCTTCAGCGGCATAGGCTTCGAACATTAGCAAGCTGGCTTGTCCTCGGTTCTTTCCCGGCATGGTGAGGTACATATCTGAGCCTGCTGCAATGGGAACACCCAGCGCGCGAGCCCGACGGAGACGGTCCTGGTTTCCAGCAACATACGGCTTCATTTGCGCTGCGAACTTTGCGCGCTCTTCCGCACTGGGCTGGCGGCCGCCGAAGGTCATGTCAAGGAAGGTCTGCTCGGTTCCGTCGGTGGGCACGAGGAAGATGTGTTTTTGCGCCATCATCTTTAGTACATCGTCTGAAACGATATAGGCGTGCTCAATGGAATCGACTCCCGCTTCCGCTGCAATCCGCGTGGCGTGGTCACCGATAGCATGCGCAGCCACCTTCGCCTTGTAGGCGTGAGCTTCGTCGACAATGGCTTTCATTTCATCCAGCGTCACGTCGGCAGGACTTCCATTGACGATGACCTTGATGCAGTTGGCGCCGTCGTAAAGAGCCTGGCGTACGGCTTGGCGCGCGCTAGCCGGGCCATTCAAGGTCACATATTCTTGCTCGATGATCTTCTGCGCTTCCGGAATGAGGGTTCCGAACTGGCCTCCGGGCGCAGCCAGGGCGCGAGTTGCGGCGACGATGCGCGGCCCGGGAAGCCACCCGCGATTGATTGCCTTACGCAGGGCCACGTCACCATTTACGCCAGAATTGCCTAGATCGCGCACGGTCGTGATGCCAGCTTCGAGATCCTCGCGGCCAAGTTTCGCTCCGAGCAGAGCGCGCTCCGCGGTGCTCTGTGTCGCTACAATTCGCAGCATCTCCACGTCCTGCAGGCTGAGATTTTCTCCATTCATTTCACTCAAGAGGTGGGTATGAGAATCGATCAGGCCTGGGAGCAGCGTTTGATCGCCAAGGTCAATCACCGTTGTTTCGGGAGGAATCACGGCCGCGCTACCGGAAGTTATCGACGCAATCTTGTCCCCTTCAATAAGAACTACAGCGTTCATGATCGGGGTGTCGCTCTTACCATCGATCAAGCGTGCGGCGCGAAGAGCGATGCGATGAGGTGAATCAGGTGATTGCCCAAGCAGAGGGCAAATCACCGTGAGGGAAACGACCGAAAACGCTATCAAATGCCTTTTCATTTTGTCCCTTCCGGGTCAACTTGACCATCTCGTGCCTGCCATCATGCCATGGGTTCACTTCTGGGGCGATGCGTGGATTTCGATGTAGTCCAGTGCGGCATGCTCCTCGCCGTCCGGAACTCCTTCTACGCGGATGATATCGCCCGGGCGAAGTGCAAGGCCGGCGATGCGGCGCCTGGTGGACGAGTCGCCGTTCGGCCTCGTCGCAGGCAAATGATCGTCCGCGACCCATTCATCTACGACTTTATCTCCAGCCAGCACGCGAAACTTCGACTTGCCGTTGTTTTGATCAAAATATTCGATGTCCAGCTCGTAATTGCCAGCCACGCCGTCGAATGGAAATGACGCGGAGCATCTTTGCAAGGGCGGTGCGCATTCAACCGCTTTTCCGGCCGAAGCGGTTTCACGTGGAACAACTTCAAAAGGCACGTAGCCTTCGAGTTGCATCACCTCGGCTTCGATACGTCCCGGATAATGTCCCACTCGGCCGAGCTTGTCGGCTATGCCGGAAATCTGAAAAAACCAGTTGCATACCGCATCGCGCCAGACAATGGCATGTCCAGCTTGATATTCAAGGCGCTTCAACACTTCCTCGTATCGCTCGTCATCCACGCGGCCCTTTAACACTTTCCACTGGTTGACAAAACCCGCCGCGAGTTGCGCCCCTGCATAGTGCGAATCGTAGATGTGCTGGATGACTGTCTTCCCCGTGCTTAATTTATAGGTGTACGGGACGTGGTGGAAAAAGAGCAGTAGTTCGTCGGGTGTAGTCTTTAGTGATTCGTACATCTTTGCAATAGGCGGCCGATATTGCTCGACATAGCCCGTGCCTGTAACCGCTGTGCGGTCCATGCCTATCCCGTCATGATCGGCACGATGCCATTGTCCCCATCCGTTTCGCTCCGACGACTCCACTCCCGGCCCGAAATGGGCGCCCACAATATCCGTGAGTGTTCCCGCGCCAAGCGGCCCCGTATAACTCTCATACGCGGTCCACGATGACGCCAGCATGGATTTGATCGCGCGCACCACCGCTGGATCATTCCCAAACGTGAGACGAGTCCATTCCTCCGCGATCTCCTTCGAATCGAGATTCGGATTCCAGGCCAACCTCCCATAGCCGTAAAGATTCGCCATCGCCAACGGATGTCCCAGCCAGTTCGCGTCCATGCCAACATTCACGACCGCAACGAATCCGCCAGTGGGGCGATGAAACGCTTTGCCGCTCACAATCTCCTTTACGGGCGTTAGCTGCTCGCCGGCGTGCATATCGAAATCCAGAACTTCCTTCCACATTGTTGGAAGAAAGCATAAATGGCGCTGTTGGCCCGTGTATTCCTGCGTGACTTGCAGCTCAATAGCTTCGTTCGTTTTTTCGAGACCGCTGAATAGCGGAGAGACAGGCTCGCGCACCTGAAAATCAATCGGGCCATGCTTAATTTGGATGATTACGTTGTCGTCGAACTTTCCATCGAGCGGATGAAAGATGTCATACGCGGCGCGTGCGCGGTCATTCTTGAGGTTGGTCCAATCGAGGTGATGGTTGTAGACAAACGCGCGGTAAAAAACGATCCCGCCATGCGGCGCAAGCGCACGCGCAATTACATTCGCGGCATCGGCGGGCGTGCGGCCATAGGTCGCGGGGCCGAGTCGCCCCTCCGAATCCGCCTTGACTACAACCCCCGCAAAATCCGGGATGAGTGCATACAGCTCATCAAACTTTTTCTTCCACCAGTCGGCAACGCGTGGATCGGCCGGATCGAATGTATCCACGCCGCCGATCACTTTCGGGCTGCTCAGGTCGACCGAGATGGAGAGTCGCACTCCCCAGGGCCGAAACACATCGGCGACGCGGGCGAGTTGTGGCAAAAAGTCATCTTCAAGGACACTGGGATTGGCGTTCACATTATTTATCGCGCATCCGTTGATCCCAATGGACGCGAGCAAGCGCGCGTATTCGCCCGCGCGCGTTAAATCGGCCCGCACATTGCCGTTTTCGAAAAAAATGGATGGCCCCGCGTAGCCGCGTTCAATTCGCCCGTCAAGGTTGTCCCACTGATCCACCCAGCGAATCGGGGCGGAAGGCTGCTGGATTTCGTGCAAAGCGGAAACGCTTTCTTCTCGCGCGATCTTGCCGAGCAGCGCGAACACGCCATAAAGAACGGCACGATCCGTTTGCCCTGTAATGACCAGACACTCGATTCCTTTCACCTTCTCGGTTATGAGCAGGTAGCTGTCGTCGGTGAAGCCGCGGCCAAGCACAACCACGGAGTTAAGATTGCGTAGCGAAGAAAAAGTGCCCAGCAGAATGGTGCTTTTCTTCGGGAGGACCTGATTTTCTCGAAGGGTCAGGCCCAGCATTCCGCGCACGCCGCGAATCAGTTCGCCCTTCGCCGAGCCCAACATCGGAGAGTCGCCCAGCACGACGACGCTCGCGGGCAACGCCGAGTATTTCCGCGCGGCACTTTGCTCCAGCGGCGCGTACCGCAGCCAAGCCTCGGCTCCCGTTTCCGCGCGCGCACAATTCGTCAGGAACGCAAGCAACAGTAACCCGCCGAAAACCCTTGGCACGGCCATCAGAATTTCTGGAATCCGATCATATATATAGGTCATAGAGCAGATCGAAGCGTCACAATGATCCCCGTCAACATGCTGCCGAGGTTTCCGCAATGCGCTCGAAAGATTCGCCGTGTACGTTAACGGCCCGTGCTATAGTACCAGCCGTTTTTCAGCTTGTAACTATCGGTATTTTTTCTCGGAGGTTTTGATGAAGCTTTTCTCTCCCGCCCGCCTCGCGCTCGCCGCGTCTCTCACTCTCCTCGCTTGCGGCCCAATCTTCCTTCGCAGCCAGGCGCAAGACGTTCCCGCCTTCCGCAATCCGAAACTCCCCACCGAGCAGCGCCTCGCCGATCTTCTCGCGCGCATGACCCTCGAAGAAAAAGTCGCGCAAATTCAAGGCGTCTGGGAAAACCCGACGTTCATGCGAACTCCAGAGTCGCGTTTCGTCGATGACAAGGGCGCGTTCCTCCCTGACCACGCGGCTATCTTATTAAAGGACGGCGTCGGCCAGATGTCGCGTCCGAGCGAAGTCTCTCACGGCCCACGCGAAGAAGCGGAGTTCACCAACACTCTTCAGAAATGGATGATGGAAAACACGAGGCTTGGCATTCCCGTGATGTTTCATGACGAATGCCTGCACGGCCACGTCGCCGACAAGGGCACGTCTTATCCCGCCGCAATCGGTTTGGCGTCCACCTGGGATCCGGAATTGCTGCACGAAGTTTTCACCGCCGATGCCGCGGAAGCGCGTGCCCGCGGCGTTCACGAATGCCTCGCGCCCGTTCTCGATCTCGCTCGCGATCCGCGCTGGGGCCGCACGGAAGAAACTTACGGCGAGGATCCCTACCTCGTGTCGCGTCTGGGCGTCGCCGCGATAAAAGCCTTTCAAGGCGACGGTCCCGGTGTCGACAAATCGCACGTCATGGCTACTGCGAAACACTTTGCCGTGCACGGCCAGCCCGAGGCTGGCACGAACGTCGCCCCCGCCAACTATTCCGAGCGCGTCATTCGCGAATACTGGCTAAAGCCGTTCGAAGCCGCTGTTAAGGAAGCTCACGTCCACGCCGTGATGCCCTCCTACAACGAGATCGACGGCATCCCTTCCCACAGCAACAAGCATCTGCTGACCGACATTCTGCGCCACGAATGGGGATTCGACGGCGTCGTCGTCTCCGATTATTTCGGCATTGCCGAACTCATTCGCGTCCACCACGTTGTCGCGAATAGGGAAGCCGCTGCGCGCATGGCTCTCGACGCCGGCGTGGACATTGAGTTGCCCTTTCCGGACGCCTATCCTGGGCTCGTGCAGCAGGTGCACAACGGCACGGTCTCCGAAGCTGCCGTCAATCGCGCCGTCGCGAACGTGCTCCGCGCAAAGTTTCTCGCTGGCCTTTTCGACGATCCCTTTGTCGATCCCGCCTACGCCGAAAAAATCACCAACAGCCCCGAACATCAGAAACTCGCGCTGCAGGCCGCGCGCGAAACGCTCATCCTCCTGAAGAATCAAAATAATCTTCTGCCGCTCGATGTCTCCAAGTACAAACATATCGCCGTCATCGGTCCCAACGCGCACGACGTGCACCTCGGCGGCTACAGTAACAAGCCTGGCCGCGGTGTCAGCATTCTCGATGGCATCAAAAATCGCGTCGGGTCCAACGCGGAAGTGCTCTATTCCGAAGGCACCAAAATTACGGAAACGCTTCCTGACTGGGACGCGGACAAAGTCGAACTCGGCGATCCCGTAAAAAATGCCCAGCGCATCGCGGAAGCCGTCAAGGTCGCGCAGAAAGCCGACGTCATCATTCTCGTTCTCGGCGGCAACGAGCAAACTTCGCGCGAAGCGTGGGCGCCCGACCACAAGGGTGACCGCGACGATCTCTCGCTGTTAGGCAATCAAGATGATCTCGCCAAAGCCATTCTCGCTCTACACAAGCCGGTCGTCGCACTCCTTCTCCACGGCCGCCCCAACGCGATTCCGTATCTAGCCGAAAACGTCCCCGCGATTCTCGATGGATGGTATCTCGGCCAGGAAGGCGGCACTGCTGCCGCCGAAGTCCTTTTCGGCGACTACAATCCGGGCGGCAAGCTTCCCATCACCGTTCCGCGCTCTGTCGGTCAGCTTCCCGACTACTACTACCAAAAGCCTTCCGCCAAGCGCGAATACATTTTCAGCACGACGCAACCGCTTTTCCCCTTCGGCTGGGGCCTCAGTTATTCGACCTTCAAATACGACAATCTAGCTCTCGCTCCCGCGTCGATTGGTCCCGAAGGTACGACGAAGGTCAGCGTCAACGTCACTAACACCGGCAAAGTCCGCGGCGACGAAGTCGTCCAGCTTTACATCCGCGACGAAGTCAGTTCCGTCACCCGCCCCATCAAGGAACTCCGCGGCTTCCGCCGCATCGCGCTCGATCCCGGCCAGTCCAAAACCGTCGAGTTCTCTCTCGGTTTCGATGAGCTCTCGTTCCTGAATCGCGACATGCACAAGGTCGTCGAGCCAGGCACGTTCAAAATCATGGTTGGCGGAAATTCCGTCGACTTGATCGAAACCACCCTCACTGTCGCCGAAAAATAATCGCCGCCTTTTTGGCGGCCTTCCGGTACACTCCCGCCCGGAGGCGCTGTCGGTGTCGATCAAAAAAGGTCTCAAGTATTTTGCGATCGTCGTCGTTTTGCTTTTGGTTGTGGCCATTTGCTCCGCCTCGATCTACCGATTTTTCGCTCAACACAGCATCGCCCGTGCCAGAGCCATCCACTCGGCCGATGGAATCGACACGCTCGAAAGCGTTTCCATCGGTGGCATCGACCAGTGGATCGAAATCCGCGGCGAATCGGTAAAGAATCCCATTCTGCTCTTCGTTCATGGCGGACCTGGCTCCGCCTTCATGCCTGTCGCCAGAACGTTTCAGGATCCCTGGGAAAAATCTTTCACCGTTGTGCAATGGGACCAGCGCGGCGCAGGCAAGACCTATTCTTCGAACAGCAAAGAGACTCAGCGCCCTACCATGCACATCGACCGCATGCACGCCGACACGCTCGAAATGGTCAACTATCTCCGCAAACGTTTCGGTCGCGAAAAAATCTTCCTCCTCGGCCATTCCTGGGGCAGCATTCTGGGTCTCAAACTGGCGCATGATCATCCCGAATTGCTCTACGCCTACATCGGCGTTGGTCAGGCCACCGACGCCGTGCAAAATGAAGTCGTCCTCTACAGAGACTCGATGGACGAAGCGCGCCGCACGCAAAATAAGGACGCCATCAAGGAATTAACAGCCATCGCACCCTATCCCTCCCCGAACATCACTTTCAAACAGATCAGAATCATGCGCGAGTGGTCCAGCACGCTGATCGGACCCAAACAATCCGACGATTCCGTCCTGGGCCCCAAAACCATTTTTCTGGCGCCCGAATATTCTCTGCTCAATGATCTCGATTGGTTCCGCGGCCAGTTCTTTTCTGTGGACACGCTTCTCCCCGACCTCTCCAAAGTGAACTTCGCCAATCTCGGCTACGACTACCACGTCCCCATTTTCTTTTTCGAAGGAAGACACGATCCCTTCACTCCCTCGTCCGTCGCCAGGGACTTCTTCGACAAGGTGAACGATCCCGATAAACACTTCGAGTGGTTTGAAAACTCCGGCCACTTTCCCTTCCTCGAAGAGCCGCAAAAGTTCACCGATGCCTTGGTCCAAAATATCTTGCCTCTAGCTCACTAGCCATGCCCCTAAGCAATGCAACCACTCTCCATCACCCACTTGGCGCGCGCCGCCCAATGTGGTCTTCTATTAGGGACAATATGCGGCCAAAGATGCCAAGTTCTCCACTGCAAACCTCAGCTTTGCGCTGGCTCTTTACGTCGTTGCTTCTTTGCTTCGCTCCTGCGCTAGCCACGGCACAAGCTGCTACACAACAAGAAAACCAGCCTGTCATCCGTTTCGTCCGCAACCCCGATCCCGCGCCCGAACTAAAAATCACCTCGCTCGATGGCAAGCCTCTCACCCTCGCCTCCCTTCACGGCAAGGTCGATCTTTCTGAATTTCTGGGCCACTTGGTGCGGACCTTGCCGCGCCGAAATTCCCGACCTCATCGCCCTCCAGGACCGCTACAAAGAGCGCCTCCAGATTATCGGCCTCAATGTTGACGACGAAGAAGCCGACATCAAGCAGTACGTCGACGAAATGCATATCAACTATCCCGTCACCATGACTTCCAACGACATCCGCATCGAGTACGGGGGCATCCCCGCTCTTCCCACTTCTTTCGTTCTGGACACCCAAGGCCGCGTCGTTCAAAAGCACGTCGGGCTATGGAATCCCGCAGTCTACGAAACCGAAATTCGCTCTCTCCTCGGCATGCCCATCATGGCCAGAGTGGAAACTTTCGAAGACAAAGGCGAGGTCTTTCTCGCACACGCTGATCGCGCCACCGAACTTCCGGGCGTCGACCTCTCGAAACTCACGCCTGAACAGAAAAAGGTCGTTCTACACCGTTTCAATGCGGACACCTGTACCTGTGGCTGTAAATTCACGCTCGCGCAATGCCGCATCTGGGATTCCGCCTGCGCCGTCAGCAAAGCCGCCACGGAAAAAATTGTTATTGAAGTTGTCGCCGCGCCTGCCTCTCCGCCAGCAAGTCCCGTTCGGCCCGATCCAGGTTCGAAGTAAGCATCTGTCCCTCGCGCGCCCGCTAGCCTCGTTCACGCAGAAAATACGCCCGCGCCTCTTTCCTCTGTACCGCCCGTGCAATAAATCACGCACGGCCGCAATACCCTATAAAAATGCGGGTGAATCTTGCGAAACTCCGCAAATTCGCCGTTGCCCGCGTTCCCTTCGGCCCGCATACTGATTGGCCGCCGATGCCCTTACTTTCGAAAATTTTATTTCTTCTCGCTCTCCTCCTTTCCTTCACAGGACTTCTTTCTCCGCCCGTAGCTCTCACCCTTGGCATTCTCTTCGGATTGTGTTTTGCCGTGCATCCGTACGCCGCCGCCACGCGCGCGTCGGCCAGAATCCTTCTTCAGGTTTGCGTCGTCGCGCTTGGCTTTGGAATGAACCTGCATGAAGTCTTGAAAGCCGGACGCAGCGGCTTCGTTTACACTGCTCTTGGAATTTCGTTCGCGCTTCTCGCCGGTCTTGCGCTCGGAAAATTGCTGCGCGTTCGCGGCAATTCCTCGTTTCTCATCACCGCCGGCACGGCTATCTGCGGTGGCAGCGCCATCGCCGCGGTCGGCCCCATTCTTCATGCCGACGACGAAGAGATGAGCGTCTCGCTTGGCACCGTTTTTATTTTGAACTCCGTCGCCCTTCTGATTTTTCCTCCCATCGGCGGCGCTGCTTCATCTCTCGCAATCCCGATTCGGCCTGTGGGCCGCGCTCGCCATTCATGACACCAGTTCCGTCGTTGGTGCCGCCGCCAAATACGGCCAGCAGGCCCTCGTCGTCGGCACCACCGTAAAACTCGCCCGCGCCCTCTGGATCGTTCCGCTCGCTCTGGCCACAGCCGCCATCAAGCGAAGCAAATCCAAAATCCAGTTCCCTTGGTTCATTTTGTTTTTCTGTCTCGCCGCCATCCTCAACACTTACGTTCCGCTGATTCAGCGAGGCTCGAGTTCGCTTTTCACTGCTGGACGGCTCGGCCTTACGGCTACTCTCTTTCTTATTGGAACTGGAATTTCCCGCGCCACATTAAAAGAAGTCGGCTGGCGCCCCCTACTTCAAGGCGTCTTGCTCTGGGTATTAGTGGGGATCACTTCTCTCTACTTCATTCACATCGGTTGGATTGCGTTATAACTAGGGCTAAGCCCCGCGCTACTTTTTCAGGAGATCCATCACCGCGGAAGTCATCGCCTTCACGCCCGTTCGAATCGCCGGATCGGGCAACGGCGCAAATTCGCTCGAGTGCGGCCCCGGCAGCCGCAGCCCTTTTTCCGTCGCGTCTTTCAGTTTGGCCGGGTCCGATGCGCCCAGCCAGAACATGCTGGCCGGCGGCTTCGGATCGGCCAGCGCAAACAAGCTGAAGTCCTCGCTCGCCATGATCGGTCCTCCCGCCAGGACATTATCTTTTCCCAGCGCGCGCTCCAGCGCCGCACCCACGCGGTTCGTCAGCGCAACATCGTTAATCGTGGCGGGCACATGATCTTTCGCCACTTCTACGATCGGCGCGCGCTCCGCTGGCACTCCCGCCGCAGCCGCCACGCCGTTGGCGATGGTTGCAATCGCCGCCAGCACTTTTTCGCGCTGCTGGGGATTCATCGTTCGAACCGTGAGCTGCAAATGCGCTTCATCGGGAATGATGTTGTGTTTTGTGCCGGCGTGAAACGACCCCACGGTAACTACCGTCGGAAGTTGCGGGTCCATTTCCCGGCTGACAATGGTCTGCAGCATGACCACAATCTCCGACGCGATCACAATCGGATCTTTCCCCGCCTGCGGCGCTGCGCCATGTCCGCCGTATCCCCGCACCGTAATATCCACCGAATCCGCCCCAGCCAGCAGAGGCCCCGCGTGCCAGGAAACCTTTCCCGCAGGAACTGTCGACGAGTCATGCAGCGCCAGAACGTAATCAGGTTTGGGGAATGTCGTGAACAGCCCGGCATGGAGCATCGCTTCCGCGCCGCCGACGGTTTCCTCAGCCGGCTGCCCAATCAGCACAACGGTTCCACTCCAGTGATCTTTCATCTGCGCCAGCATTCTCGCCGTGCCCAGGAAAACCGTCATGTGCAGGTCATGCCCGCAGGCGTGCATCACTCCTACTTCGCCGCCGCTCGCCCGCGCCACCTTCACATGGCTCGCGTAAGGCAGTCCCGTATTCTCGATGATCGGCAACGCGTCCATATCGGTTCGCACGTAGACCACCGGGCCCGCCCCGTTTTTCAGGACGCCAACGACCCCATAGGATGTAAAGCCCGGCTCGGCGTATTGGCCGAAATGATCGGTGACTTCGTAGCCGGATTTTTTCAGGTCCGCGGCAATCAGCGCGGAAGTTTCCTTTTCCTGCGTCGACAGCTCGGGAAATTCATGGAGATGCTTGTAAGTCGCCAGGAGCGAGTCCGCTTCCTTATTAATGCGCTGATCGAGATCGCTCTGGGCGAAGAGCGGCGCAGACAGGCAAAGTGCGGCAGCGAAAGAAAGCACGGAAGTTCGGATGGCAAGGCGCATGGCGTCTCCCCGATAAAGAAGCGGCATTCTAGCATCGCCGGCTGGCTATGATAGTCGCTCATTTCACCGAATCGGATGGAGCAGCGCCAATTTCAGTTTGCTGCTGCCGGTTGCGAAGAAACGAATTGCGGACTACACTCGCGCCGGAAATTACGATATTCATTTTCCTAGAGATTCGATTGGAGGCTTCCCATGAATCGCCGATTTGGTTTTCTGGTTGTTGCTCTGATGGCTGCGGGAATTTTGAGTGTCAACGGAGCCTTTTCGCAGCCCACGCCGCAAACCACCCGCAAAGTCTTCAACTCGCCCGAGAAAACCGTGCAGGCCCCCTTCAGCGACGGCATTCTTGCTGGAAATACTCTCTATTTGGCTGGTCGTATCGGCTTGGACCCCAAGACCGGTCAGCCTCCCGCGCAAATCGAGGATGAGATCAAACTCATGCTCGATAGCCTGAAGGGAACTCTAACGCAGGCTGGCATGACCATGGACGACCTTGTCTATGTGCAAATTGCCTGCACAGACCTCTCTCTCTTCGACAAATTCAACCCCATTTATAAGAGCTACTTCACGACCAAGGATTACCCCGCCAGAGAGTTTATTGGCGCAGGCTCCCTCCTACGGGGCGGACACTTCGAGTTGCAGGCCATCGCCGTCCGCCGCTAGGCGCTGAACAGAGTTCATTCGCGCATTGCTTAGCGACACTGTCGAATTGGACCGCCGGACGTCTACCATTAGGCCTAAAGAGTCGATGCGTTCGCGGAACTGTAGCGTAGAACCATCACAGTCTGAAATCGCTGCCATCCAAGAAGTGACGCCTCACTACACCTAAATGCCCTAATATGGGCACAAATTGATATGGTTAGATTTGGTCATTTGCCCATATACGGGCTATAATCATATGGTTTTTCTCTGCTTTTTCTATCTAAACCATTTAAAATGAATGAGATAATTTTCTACGAACTTTAACATTAGATGGAAGCTGCTGTGCATCTGATTGGTCTGGTAAGGCGAACACTATGCTAAGAATCACTACAGAAAAGAAGCGCGGCAAAACGGTGCTCAGCGTCGAGGGACGTCTGGCGGGGCCCTGGGTGGCGGCGCTGGAGCAGAGCTGGCGCGAGCGCGAAGCTGGGGAGAAATTCAGCGTGGACTTATGCGGAGTGAGCTTCATTGATGCGGCAGGCAAAGCGTTGCTCAGAGAGATCCACCAGCAAGGCGGAAAGTTGATTGCCGAAGGCTGCTTGAACCAAGCCATCGTGGAAGAAATTTCGGGGCGGGAGCGCTCCGGGAAGACTGGCTGCTGGGGCCGCAAAAAAGGCTCGCACATCATTTTTTACGTAACGTTTTTCAGCTTGCTGCTGACTCCCGCAATCGGGCGTGCTCAGGGGGCATCGAGACAAAATCCGCTACCCGGAAATGCGCCGGACGGAGTGATGCGCCTAACTTTGGACCAGGCGGTAAGTCTCGCGCTGAAACAGAATCCCACCGCGCAGATCGCGATTATAACGGCCGCCGAAAGCGTGCAAGACAGCAACATTTCCCGAGCGGATCTGCTTCCACAAGTGAACTTGAACGTCACCGACTCGGTGGAGCGAATCAACCTGCAGGCATTTCTCGGTAAGAAGATCCCGGGATTTCCCGAGCACGGCGGTCCTTTCCAGGTTTTCTCCGCGGGGCCGGGATTCAGCGCGCCGGTCTTTGATTTGACCCTCTTCAAGCGGTATCAAGCGGCGCGCGAAACGGCAACCGCAAGTAAATCCGACAGCCTCTCGACCCGTGAGCAAGTCATTCTGCTCGTCGTGTCGCAATACATCGGGACGCTGCGCGCCGTGGCGAATGTGCAGGCCTCGCAATCGCGGGTCGAACTGGCCCAGGCGCTATATGACCAGGCGGCGGACGTTCAGAAGGAAGGCGTTGGTACCGGCATCGATACGCTGCGCGCGAATGTGGAGTTGCAGAACGAAAAGCAGCGGCTCCTCGAAGCCCAGGCCGACCGCGACACGTCTCTGTTTGGCCTCAGCCGGCTGTTGAATCTCGATCCCCGGCAAGCGATTGAGTTGGGCGATTCGTTGAGCTTTTTCGATACGCCGCAGCCTGACGCGGTAGCCAGTATCGAATCGGCTCTGGGCGAGAGGCAGGAGTGGAAAGCATCTGCAGGAGCGGCTGAAAGCGGCGGGGTTGGAAAAGAAGGCCTCGCAATATTCGCGGCTGCCAAAAGTGGATTTCACCGGCAACTGGGCGTACGAAGGGAGTTCCTCGACAACCGGAATCCCCACTTACAACTATCAAGCAGGCGTGAGTGTGCCGATATTCACCGGCGGAAGAATACACGCGGAGATCGTCAAGGCCGATTTGGAAATTCAGAAATTACAGCAGCAGCGGGATGACCTGCGAAATCAGATTGCGCTGGATGTGAAAACGGCGCTGATCAATCTGGATTCCGCACGCAGTCAGGTGGCGGTGGCGAACTTGGGTGTGCAGCTCTCGAAAGAAGAAGTGGACCAGGCGCGGGACCGCTTCAAAGCCGGCGTGGCGAACAACATTGAAGTAATCCAGGCACAGGATTCACTGGCCCGCGCGAACGACAATCAAATCGCGGCGCTGTACCGCTTCAATCAGGCGCGCGCGGACTATGCGCGTTCGATTGGGCAGATGGAAAAAGTTTACTCGAAGTGAGGGGAACCGATGAGCATTGAGATCGAAGTAGGTCTGGAAAACGCGACAAAAGCTCGTCCCATGATGGAGGAAGTCCCGCTGGAGACGGAAGCGCCCAAAGGTCTGGCGAATCCGAAGATACAGCGGCTGGCGATTCTCGGCGGTGCGGTGCTGCTCGCGGCGATCGTTGGATTGTTTCTTTACTACCACAACCGCGAAAGCACCGACGACGCGCAAATCGACGGACACATCACGCCGATCGCTTCGAAGATTTACGGAAAAGTGGCCAATGTTCTGGTGGACGACAACCAGGCGGTGAAGGCTGGACAGCCTTTGGTGAAGATTGACGCGCGCGATTACCAGGCTGCGGTGGATCAGGCGAAGGCAGCGCTCGAGTTGGCGGAGAGTGAAGCGCGGTCGGCGGGAGTGGACGTTCCCAGAACAGCGGAAAACGTGGCCAGCGGTACTTCCAGCGCGGACGCGCAACTGCTCGGAGCGCAAGCGGACCTGGCGAAAATGCAAGCGATGTACGACCAGGCGCAGACGGCGGACTTGTCATTCGCTCAAGCGAATGTGGAGAAGAGCAAGGCCAATGCAGCGTTGGCGCAAGCGGATTTGGCGCGCTACAAGCCGTTGGTCGAAAAGGATGAGATTTCCAAACAGCAGTACGACGCGGCAAAAGCAAATGCCGATGCAAGCGCTAGCGCGTTAAAGGCCGATCAGGAAAAACTCGCGCAAGCGCAGCGGAACGTAGAAGTCGTAAAGGCGCAACTGGACGCCGCAAAAGCGCACGTTCTGGACGCCCGCGCCGCGGTGGAATCCGCCCACGCAAATACGAAGCAGGTGGGCATGCGGACCGCGGATGCGCAAGCGAAAGTGGCAAAAGTGGCGCAGGCACGCGCATCGCTGGATGCGGCGCAGTTAAACCTGAGCTACACGGAAGTAGTTGCTCCGGTGGACGGAGTGGCGACGCACAAGCAAGTCGAGCCAGGCCAGATCGTGCAGGCGGGACAGGGACTGCTGGTTGTCGTGCCGCTGCAGGACGTATGGGTCACGGCGAATTTTAAAGAAACGCAACTAAAGAATATGAAGGCCGGCCAAAAGGCAGAAGTGAAAGTGGATACCTATGGAAAGACGTTCAGCGGCCACGTGGATTCGATCGCGGGCGCAACTGGCGGTGTGCTGAGCCTGCTTCCTCCGGAAAACGCGACCGGCAACTACGTGAAAGTGGTGCAGCGAATCCCCGTAAAGATCGTCCTGGATCGCGATTCCGTCGGTTCGTACGTGCTGCGGCCGGGCATGAATGTGGACGCGACGGTCATCACGAAGTAGCGCGGAATAAAGAAAGTCCGGCAGTGGTTGTACGTATCAATAGATAGAGGCCCAGCAAGCAACAAGCGAACGCGCCATGCGAAACAGACTTCTAGCCAAACTGAGGATGCCGGACGGGACGATCAACCCCTGGGTGATCGCCGTGACGGTGACGCTGGCGACGTTCATGGAAGTGCTGGACACGTCGATCGCGAACGTGGCGCTGCCGCATATTTCAGGCAATTTGTCGGCGGGCGCAGACGAATCCACTTGGGTTCTGACTTCGTACTTGGTTTCAAACGCGATCGTGCTGCCGCTTTCCGGATGGCTTTCCGGGCTGATTGGCCGCAAGCGTTTCTATATGTCCTGCGTGGCGCTGTTCACCGTGAGCTCGTTTTTGTGCGGGCTGGCGCCGAGCCTGGGCGTGCTGGTGTTTTTCCGGATTTTGCAGGGCGCGGGCGGCGGGGGATTGCAGCCGAGCGAACAGGCAATTCTGAACGACACGTTTCCGCTGGCAAAGCGCGGGATGGCGTTTGCGGTTTACGGAATCGCGGTGGTGGTGGCGCCGACCATCGGCCCGTGGCTGGGTGGCTGGATTACCGACAATTTTTCGTGGCGCTGGATTTTCTATATCAACATTCCGGTGGGAATTATTTCGCTGCTGTTGACGTCGGTGCTGGTTTCGGACCCGCCGCACATGAAGCGGGCGAGCGTCAAAAGCGGATTCCGGATCGATTACATCGGCATCGGGTTGATCAGCCTGGGCCTGGGCAGCATGCAGATTGTTCTCGATAAAGGACAGCGCGATGACTGGCTGTCATCCGGCTTCATCCAGGTTTTCTTTGCGCTGATGCTGATCGGGATTATCGCGGGCATCGTGTGGGAATGGCGGCATAAGGATCCGGTCGTCGATTTGAAAATGTTGAAGGACCGGAACTTTGCGGTCTCTACCATCGCGATGTTTTTCCTGGGATTCGTGCTGTATTCGAGCACAGTGCTGATTCCACAGTTTTTGCAACAAATGCTGGGCTATACGGCGGAGCTTGCAGGAAAGGCGTTATCGCCCGGCGGCGCGGTGATCATGCTGATGATGCCAGTCGTTGGAATTCTGGTGTCAAAGGTGGATACACGCATTTTGATTTCGTTCGGGTGCGTCGTTTGCGCGATTGCTCTTTTTTGGATGGCAGGCTGGGATTTGCAGCTCGACTACAGCCATGCGGTGCGCGCGCGCATGCTGCAGAGCTTCGGGTTGGCGTTTCTGTTCATTCCCATCAATGTGGCGGCGTTTGCGTACGTGCCGAAAGAAAAAACGAACATGGGCACGGGGATCATCAACCTGGCGCGCAACATCGGGGCCAGCGTGGGAATCGCCACCGTGACGACGATGCTGGAGCGGCGGACGCAGTTGCATCAAGCGCATCTGGTGGAGAGCGTAAACAGCTTGAATCTTGCGCTGACCAGGATGACCAACGGAAATACGGCGCGTCTAATCTCTTACGGGTCGAATGCCTCGCATGCCGCCGTGCAGGCGAAGGGCCTGGTCTACAACCTGGTGCAAAGCCAGTCCGTGATGCTGGCTTTCATCGACAACTTCAAGATGTTGGGCGTGGTTTTCCTGGCCGTAATCCCAGTCTTGTTGATGATGAGGAAACCAAGAGTGCCGGCCGGAGGTGTTCCGGTTCACTGAGGCACGCAGGTGTCCGTGCATCCGTTTAACGAGATTTGTGCAGCGATTCTTTAGCGGTTCCGTGCAGCGATTCTTTGTTGTAATTGGGGGGAACGATGGCAACGCAAACGGCAACAGCAACACAATCGTTGGTGGCAACGCAGTTCAGTGAAGACAAGCTGATTCGCGCCGGGCAAAAGGGCGATGCGCAGGCGGTGGAAACGCTGTTCCGCCGGTACCAGCGGCCGCTCTTCCAGACGGCGTTGCGCGTCCTCGGAAACACCGAGGATGCCGAAGACGCTTTGCAGGACGGGCTGCTTTCCGCCTACCGCAATATGAAGCGGTTTGAAGGGCGGTCGCAGTTTTCGACCTGGCTGACGCGCATCGTGATCAACGCGGCGCTGATGAGGCGGCGCAGCGCGAAAGCGCGGCCGGCGGTTTCGCTGGATGAACCTCCCCGGGAAGATGAGCTGCCGATTGCGGAGCGATTCGCGGCGGAAGGCCCGAACCCGGAGCAGGTGTTCGCGGGAACCGAGCTGCGAGAGATGATCAGCGAAAACCTGGATGAGCTTTCGCCGCTGCTGCGCACGGCGTTTGTGCTGCGCGAAGTCGAGGGTTACTCGACGGGCGAGGCGGCGAAGAAACTCGGAGTCACCGAGAACACCCTGAAAGCGCGGTTGTGGCGCGCGCGGCATCAGCTTGCCGAGCGGCTGGGGCAGCGGCTACGCCGCATCAAGGATGACATGACGGGCGGTGGCATGGGCGACGCGGAATGCAGCTACTGCTAAAGAACTGATGCAATGACGTAATGAAGTAACCAAACAATGGAACGAGGGCCGACGAAATCTGTCGACCCTTTTTCATTTTTGGGACGAGGGTGGTCCGGGAAAATACTGCCCTACCCCCCATTCGAATCGCGGGTCTTAATTCGGGCGAAGCGCCCGATGGCGAGAAACAAAGAAGCCGCACTTGTTACACCGTTTCCAACTGGATCTGTACTGGCATCTCATCCCAAGTCCGACCTTCGAGAGTTCGCCCGGTTTTCTTTTTCTGAACACCACCCCATTGTTTGAAGAAAAAGGCGACACCTGCTTTCAAGCACTGATCTCGAATGTCAGTAACCCAATCAGCCTCTAAAGGCCGCGCGCCAGGTCCAGATTCGCCGCCTACAATCGCCCAATCAATGCCTCGAAGATTCAACTTTCCGAGAGGACCAAGAAGCGGCTCTAGCGACAGGAATTTTACAAGAGCACCGGTTTTCCTGAGGTCATCAATTCGGAATCTGTACTCCTCGGTTTCGACGCTAACGCCCATCCACACCTGCGGGGCCCACTGGAGCTCTGTGGTCAATTCCAATACTCGGTCTGAACGCTTCGTCAGAACCTGGTACTGATGCCAGTGCGCACGATTCATGACCTCGAAGACATGCTTTATATACCTGGTTGGAACGTCTTTGTGGAAGAGGTCGCTCATCGAGTTGACGAAGATTCGTTTTGGGGTCTTCCAGTGAAGCGGCAGTTGCAGCATCTGCGGCTGCAGCGTCAGTTCAAATCCATTGCGGTAGTTGGATTGCCCCATGGCCTTCAGGCGCTTTGAGAGCCGCTCGGCGTAACAGTGCTTACATCCAGGGCTTATCTTCGTGCATCCGGTTACAGGATTCCACGTAGCATCTGTCCATTCGATGTGCGAATTTGTCGCCATGTCAGAGCCCCTGTTGTGCCCGATATTTGTTGAAAATGTGGGTCACGATCTTGGATGCAGAACTTTTATGCCCCGCAAAATAAAGATAATAAATAACCGAATTCGTTTTCGTTTTCATGGGCATGGGTTTCGGAACATACTTGAAACCGGCCTTGCTTATGAGACGTTGTCGGAACCATTCTGCGACGCGCTCGTTCGATACTTTAGTTTGCACCACATCCCCGAAAAGTGTCTTGTCTTTGTCATATCCGATATCAAGCCATTCGTCGTCACCACAGAGACGAGTCATCTGCGCAACCTTGTTTGCTCTCGCTTTGCTCGGATCGCGAGTCAACGCGTTGCGGTTTATATCCATAATCATGAAATTTAGGAAAAGCTCTACGGATCCCATTTTCCCCGCTGTTTGAATCACATCCCATTTCAGGTCAATGTTATACGGGTCTAGAAGGCAAACTGCTCTCCGATAATCATCGTAGCGAGCGCGAGGGAAAACCTCATTCAACAAAATATCATTGCAGTCCCGACAATATGTAAATACATCCTTACGTGACTCGGTTAACTTTTTTAGCTGCTTTTCTCGCTCGGGATTCGTATCGATAAAATGATATTCGAAGAAAGCCGGCTTCACGCGAAGAGCGATTAGAGGACTGCCCTCTACGGTTTTGCCAGTCTTTTTTGAAAGGTGATAGCCTGGCCCCGCGTAAGCATCGATATATATCCACTTGAGGGGCGGAATTGAGTTGCGGCGCTGTGAGTCTAAGATTGTGGCATAACGCGCAACATATTCTTTAATGATCGCGAGCTTTACCTCGGACAGATACCGATCTCGTCATATTCAATGGCCACGATGGAGACTGTATCAAATGTTTAGTTATATTGATAGGTAGCAACTGTCGCTCACCTATCTGGACACTATTTCGAATTACGAACGAGGGTTTCAGCGGTGAGCATGGCGAGTTTTTTGAAGAGGGGTTCGGCTTGGGATTCTTTTTGCTCTGGCGGAAGCAGGAGGTGATGGTCGATTTCGGATTCCAGGGATTGGAGATCGTTGGCGGGGGCGAGTTTGGCGAGGTGAGCGAAGAGGAGTTTGTGGGCTTGTTTGCGGTCCATGACTTCTAGGGCGTCGAGGATTTGGCGGTGCGGGGTGCCCTCCCAGATGGCGAGGATCATGGCTTCGCGGAGCCAGCGTTCGGCGCCGTACTCGGCGAGAACGCCGAGGCCGCCGTGAACTTCCATGGCCCACTTGGCGGTGTCGACGGCAAATTCGGCGGTCCAGTATTTGGCGAGGTGGGCGACGAGGCGGAAGAGGTGGTAGCGATCGGAGTAGGGCGGGCGCTCCATCCAGACTTCGTTGAGGAGATGGACGGATTCCCAGGCTAGCGCAAAAGCGGAACGGAGCGTTTTGAGGCGAGTTTCGAATTGATGGTGGAGCAAGGGATGTTCGAGGATGGGCTTGCCGAAAGCGGACCGATTTTCGGCGTAGGAGAGAGCGTCGGCCATAGCGCGCTGGGCGAGTGCGACGCTGACTACACTGTTGGCTACGCGGGAGAGATTCAGAACTTCGAGAATGAGATAAATGCCGGAGTCCACGGAGCCGAGGAGGTGGGCTTCGCTGTCGCGGAGATCGATTTCGCCGGTGGGGACAGAGCGGGTGGCGATTTTGTCTTTGAGGCGGCGGATGAAGTAGTTGAGGTCGCCATTTTTGTTGTGACGCGGGACGAGGAAGAGGGCCAGGCCACGAATGCCCGCGGGGGCACGTTCGGGGCGCGCGGCGACTACGGCTAACTCGGCGTTGGCGTTGCTCGTGAAATATTTGTCGCCGGTGACGCGCCAGGAATCGCCCGCGGGACTGGCGATGGTTTCGACGGCAGCGCCTAAATCGGAGTCCGCCTTTGATTTCGGTCATCCACGTGGCGCCTTGCCAGACGGAATCGTCTTTGCGCGTGAGTTGCGGAAGAAAGCGAGATTGCAATTCGGCTGAGCCATATTTGGCGAGAGGGACGGCGGTGCCGAGCGAGACGGTGTAGGGGCAGCAGATGCCGGGATCGTGGAAGGAAATGGTGTGCATAAGGAGATAGGTGGGGAGGAGAGATTTTTCCTCGAGGGCGCGCCAGACGACGCCGGAGCGGTAGCCGCGGTGCAAAATCGTTTGGTATTCGGGCGGATAGAGAATTTCATCGACGCGTTTGCCGAGGCGATCGAACATGCGAAGCCAGGGAGTTCCGGCGCGGTCGATGGAATGGGAGATCGGAAGGCCTTCGTGATTCCACCAGGCTTCTTCGGATTCGAGAAGCGCGCGATGGGGAAATTCTGGAAGGTTGCTCTTCAGAAAGCCCAGCGGAGTGCGGAGTGTGTCGAGGGCTGTCATTTGCTCGGGTTCTAGGCTTTGCCCTTTGGCGGAGCTTCGGGAGTTGCGGCGGAGTTGCGAGCTGCGGGATAGAGGCCGAGGACGCGGAGATCGCTGGTGGCTTGGCGGACTTCGGCCAGGGCGGATTCGAGTTGGGAAGAGGAATCGGCTTCCACATCGATGAAAAACTGATATTCCCAGGGACGGCCGTGGATGGGGCGGCTTTCGATTTTTTGCAGATTGACGCCGTGTTTTGAGAATGGCTCGAGAGAAGCGAGCAGCGCGCCGGGGCGGTGGGCGAGGCGCATGGCTATGGACATTTTGTGAGCGTCAGCGGCGGGAGTTGAGGCTTCGGCGGCGGTACGCAGCAAGAAAAAACGGGTGAAATTTTCGCTGTCGTCCTGGATGTCGGAGGCGAGGATGATGCCGCCGTAGTGTTCTGCGGCGCGGCGGCCGGCGATGGCGGCGGAAGTTTTATCGCCGCGGGCGAGGACTTCGCGGACGCTGCCGGCGGTGTCTTCGGCGGGAATGCGCTTGAGGTGAGGATGGGCGACGAAGAAGCGTTCGCACTGCGCGAGAGCCATGGGATGAGAGGCGACGGATTTTAAGGATTCGAGGGTAGCGCCGGGGCAGGCGATGAGGCGATGTTGGATAGGGAGAATGGTTTCCGCGACGATGACGAGTTTGCTGGTGAGAAGGAGATCGTAGACGCGGACGACGGAGCCGGCGAGGGAATTTTCGACTGGAGCGAGAAGAGCGTCGGCAGCGCCCTCTTCGATCGAGCGAAAGGCGGAATCAAACGTGGGGCGGGGAACAGGAGTGATGGAAGGCCCGAGGAGTTGGAGAGCGGCTTCTTCGCTGAAAGCACCGGGCTCGCCCTGGAAGGCGATGCGCATTTGCAGGTTGCGAGTTTCTGCGGCGCTCATGAGTTGGTTTGCCTCGGTGAATGGACGAAGTTGCGGCGTCACGGGCTGAACACAGTGTTGACAGCGTCTCGCCGCGAGAAACCGCGCCCTATGATGAAATGAAAACGGGCCGGCTGCAAGCTGTGGCGCTGGCGAAGCGTGTCGTGAAAATTCGTGAAGAGCCGCGTTCCTTGATGCCTTGGGCACGCTGGGAGCCACATTGGCGGCGAGTTTTCCAGCGGAACTTTTCCCGTGCCTATTCGCGGTAATTTGAAGCAAGGTATACTGCGCCTGAGGAGAATCGCGATGAGACTCGAAAGGCCTGAGACGGGAGAGTACGCGGCTTACTACGAAAAGTATATTTCGCTGGTGCCTGGAAGCGATGTGACGAGCGCGCTGGAGGCGCAGCGCGTACAGACAATGCAGCTTTTTGCGGGGCGCAGCGAGAGGGACGGCAATTTCAAGTATGCGGCGGACAAGTGGACGGTGAAAGAGGTGATCGGGCACCTCAGCGATTCCGAGCGGATTTTTGTGTACCGCGCGTTGCGGATTGCGCGTGGCGACCAGACGCCCCTCTCCGGATTTGAACAAGATGATTACGTGCGAAGCGGCGGATTTAACGAGAGGCCGCTTGCCAGTTTGGTGGAAGAGTTTGCGAACGTGCGAAGCGCGAGCCTTGGATTGTTTCGTTCACTCAGTCCCGAGGCGTGGGTGCGCCGGGGCACGGCTAACAAGAACGAGGTGAGTGTTCGAGCACTGGCGTTCATAACCGCAGGGCACGAACTGCATCACCGGCAAATTCTTGAAGAGCGGTATTTTTCCACTATCCCGCGCGCCTAAGCCGGCCATCGCGTGCGCCCACGCCGCGGCGCGGCTTCAGCAGAAAATAGAGCAGAATGATCGACAGCGCGATGCTGAGCGCGGCCGTAAGGACCGCGACCGCCTGCGCGGCCAGCGGATGTTCGAACGCATCGCTGAGCAGATAGAGGCCTAGTAACAAGAAGACCCCCGCAAGAAAACTGGCCAAGCTGCCAAAGGTGCGAGCCAACCCTCCGCGGATGACCAGGGGTTTAACGTGGTGCTCAGCGACACGGCTGAGAGTGTCTGCGCGCATGGTTTACCCCTTGCGAGAGTTTTCTCGCGCCGGGGCAGGTTCTTCGACGCGCAGAAACTCAAGATAGGTGAGGGCCGGGGCCGCGTATCTTTTCTTCATGGGCGCGCCGCAGACGCAGCGCGGGTTGCTTCCCTCGAGTTCGCCTCTCGTCTGAACTAAAACCTCGCAATGACAAGCAGGATTGGTGCAGTGCCACTGTTCGCCAATGTTCATGATCATGATGCCCGTCCCTCCCTTGAGTAGCGCTTGCTGGATCGCCGAGAAGGCAGAAAAGCCGGGGCTCACAGTAAGTGGAGTGGGACTATATAGAACGGTAATTAAAAGTCAAGAGAAAGATTCCTGTAGTTAGAATATACTCTATAGGTAACTGTGGATAACCCGAAGGCCGGCATTGGCGCGGAATGCGTGTTGAGGGGGCGTTCACCGGAGCGTGGACTAGATAAAGAAGAGCGCAGAATAAGCGGGTTGTGGCGACGTTGACGCAAGCCGCCAACGGATGCTATAAAATACTGTTCAAGTAGGCAGCGTCAGGCCCACCGTATTGCCCCTTCCCGGGTAGGGGGCGCGGCGCGGCTGCCAATACGGTGGCCGGTCCGTGGCCCCGAACGAGTTTTAGGCTACACAACTTAATGCAAGAAATTGTTCACCAACTTGGAGAACTCTTCCTTCAGGCTGTGCCTACAGTCCTGATCATCCTCCTTTTTTACTTCATCTTGCGGGCGATTTTCTTTAAGCCATTGCTGGCCGCCATGGCGGAGCGTGATGCTCGCACGGTAGGCGCGCAGAAGGCGGCTGCCGCGGCCCAGGCTGAGGCGGTGGAGAAGGCTAGACAGTACGAAGACGCCTTGAAGCAGGCGCGAACCAAATTGTACGCGGAGCAGGAAGTCGCACGAAAGAAGGTGCTCGATGAACGCGCCTCGCTGGTCAAAGAGGCGCGCGCCATGGCTGCCGCGCAGGTTGCCGCCGGCAAGGAGCGTATCGCCGGGGAAGTGGCCGCGGCGCGGCACGAAATCGAGAGTACGGTGGCTGAACTTTCCTTTGAAATTACGCGGCGCATCTTGAAAGCGCCGCCCCGACCCGGCAGTCCAGCAAGAGAGGCACGATGAGAAATAAACAGAACCGGCGGATCGGGTATCGCTACGTTATCGCGAACTTGTTGCTGCTCCTCTTCTGCGTTGTGCTGAGCGCGCGCGCCGCCGAAGAAGGCGGAAATTCCGCGACGGAACGAGCCAATGAACTTTTCAAGTGGATCAACTTCGCGATCGTTGCGGCCGTTTTGATTTGGCTGTTTGCGAAGAAATTGCCGGCGGTGTTCCGGGGAAATGCGGACAAAATCAGTTCGGCGATTACCAAGGCAACGGCCGCGAAAGAAGAAGCTGAGCGGCAGGTGCGCGAAGCGGAAGCCAAGCTGGCCAACCTGCAGAGGGAGATCGCTGCGCTCGAGGCAACCGCGAGACGCGAAGCCATCGAGGAAGGTGACCGGATTCGCGCGCTGGCACAGAACGATGCGAAAAAAGTTGGTATTGCAGCTCAGGCAGAAATCGAGGCAGCGGAGCGCGCTGCTCGTCTGGAACTGAAAGCGCTGGCGGCCTCGCTGGCCGTGGAAGGGGCGGAATCGCTACTCGCGAAGCAACTCACGCCCGCGGCTCAGGAGACGCTCCTGGACACCTTCGTAAAGAGCCTTGAAGGAAGGCCGAATTGAAATCCGCCAGCCTGCAATACGCAAACGCGCTGGCCGACGTCGCGCTCGCACAGGGCGCGGCCGACGCGGCGCTCAAGCAATTGAATGATGTTGCCGCTGCCTTTGCGTCTTCGAGCGAGCTGCGAAATGTGATGGCGAGCCCCGCCATGCCGCGGGAAGCGAAGCATGGCGTACTAGAAAAGATCGCCGCAAGGGCCGGCGCGGGCAAGATTATTCGCAATTTTCTTTTTGTGATCGCGGACCACCATCGGACGCGTATCCTGCCGGAAATCGTCGCCGCGTTTGAAGGAGTCATCCGGCAGAGGCAGGGCGTTGCCGAGGCTGAGATTTCCTCCGCGGTGGAGTTGAGTGCCGGGCAGAAAAAGAAGTTCGCGCAAACGCTCGAGCGGATCACCGGCAAGAAAATCGAGGCGAAGTATTCGTTGGATCCGACGTTGCTGGGCGGCGCGGTGGTGCGCGTTGGCGACACGATTTATGACGATTCGGTGCGCAGCAGTTTGAACGAAATGCGCGCGCGGCTCGCGGCAGAATAGCGGAATAGAGGTCAGGAGCAGGCATGGCGAATATCAAGGCAGACGAAATCAGCAAGATTCTGCGCGAGCAGATCGAGAACTATGAGCAGACCGTTTCGGTCGACGAAGTGGGCGCGATTATCAGCGTCGGCGACGGTATTGCTCGCGTGCACGGCCTCGAAAAAGTGATGGCCGGCGAGATGCTCGCTTTTCCGCACAACATTTTCGGGATTGCACTCAACCTCGAAGAAGAAGAAGTGGGCGTCGTGCTGCTTGGCGAGTCTTCCGAATTGAAAGAGGGCGATGTCGTCAAGCGCACCAACACAATTATGTCCGTTCCTGTCGGCGATGCTCTGGTCGGGCGCGTGGTGAATCCCCTTGGAGAGCCGCTGGACGGAAAAGGGCCCATCGTCTCGAAGCAGCGCAACCCGCTTGAACGTCTTGCTCCCGGCGTGTTGGACCGCCAACCTGTGCGCGAGCCTCTGCAGACCGGTATCAAGGCTATCGACGCCATGATTCCCATCGGCCGTGGACAACGCGAGTTGATCATCGGCGACCGGCAGACCGGAAAGACGGCGGTTATCCTCGACAGCATCATCAATCAAAAGGGTGGCGACGTTATTTGTATTTATTGCGGCATTGGGCAAAAGCGCTCGACGATCGCCCAGGTTGTGAAGACGCTCACCGATGCCGGCGCCATGGATTACACCATCATCGTGGCGTCCAGCGCCGCGGAGCCGGCTTCGCTGCAATACATCGCGCCTTACGCCGCGTGCGCGATGGGCGAATATTTCCGAGACAACAAGCGGCATGCCGTGGCGTTTTACGATGACCTCTCGAAGCATGCGCAGGCCTATCGCGAAATCTCATTGTTGCTGCGCCGTCCGCCCGGTCGCGAAGCTTTTCCTGGCGACGTGTTTTATCTCCACTCGCGTTTGCTGGAACGCGCTGCGAAGCTCAATGACAAGCTCGGCGCAGGTTCGCTCACCGCGCTTCCTGTGATTGAGACGCAGGCCGGTGACGTTTCCGCGTACATTCCGACGAACGTGATTTCTATTACGGACGGGCAGATTTACCTGGAAGCCGATCTTTTTAACGCCGGCATTCGTCCCGCCATTAACGTGGGCATCAGCGTCAGCCGCGTCGGCGGCAATGCACAGATCAAGGCCATGCGCCAGGTAGCCGGTACTTTACGCTTGGACATGGCGCAATATCGCGAACTTGCCGCTTTCGCCCAATTTGGGTCCGATCAACTCGATAAAGTTACGCAAGCCCAGCTCGCGCGCGGCCAGCGCCTTACGGAAATCCTCAAGCAGGATCAATACGTGCCGCTTTCCGTCGAAAAACAGGTGCTGAGCATTTACATTGCGACGAGCGGCGCGATGGACAGCGTGGCCGTCCCCGACGTGCGGCGTTTCGAGCGTGAATTTTTGCAGTTTGCCGAGACGAACTATCCTTCGTTGCTGAAGAACATCGCCACGAAGAAAGCCCTGGACGACGGAATCAAGGCCGAAATCAAGACCGCTATTGACGGCTTCAAGGAGCGCTTCACCGCTTCCGCGGCGGTTGCAGCCGCAAGCTAACGTAACGAACGAACATGCCTACACTTCTTGATTTCCGGCGCCGCATCCGCTCGGTGAAGAACACCCAGCAGATTACTCGCGCGATGAAGTTTGTCGCGGCGGCCCGCTTGCGCCGCGCGCAAGAAGCGGCGTTGGCTGCGCGGCCCTATGCCAAGGAACTAGCGCGCGTGCTGCGCAGCATCATGTCGCGCATCGATCAGCCGGAGCATCCGCTGCTGGCGCACAGGCCGGAGGAGAAAATTCTTGTCATTGTGTTAACCGGTGAACGCGGCCTGGCTGGGGCATTCAACTCCAATATTTTGCGCAAGGCCAATGAGTTTTTCCGCTCGAAACGAGGCAAGAAGCTTTCCGCGATTCCAGTTGGAAAAAAAGGACGGGACGCGCTGAAGAAGGCAGGCTTCCAATTTCCCGCCGAATACGTGAACGTGCTGGCCCGAGTGAATTTTGGAACCGCGCGTGACATCGCGACGGTAGTGACCGCACTTTACACCAAGGAAGAAGTAGATTCGGTATACATCATATTCAGCGAATTCAAGACGGTGATGACGCCGAACCTTGTGCTGGAAAAGCTTTTACCCGTTGAAGCGATGAGCGCCGATGAAGAATCCGCCAGCGAAAAGGAATCCGCGCAGGTCGATTACATCTACGAGCAGCCCAAGGAACAATTGCTCGATAAACTGCTTCCGCGCTACATCGAAACGCAGATTCTGCGCGCCATGCTGGAATCTTCCGCCGCTGAGCATGCCGCGCGGATGACCGCGATGGAATCGGCGACGAAAAATGCCGGGGACGTCATTGAGGCGCTCACGCTGCACATGAACAAGGTGCGGCAAGCAGCCATTACGAAAGAGATTATCGAAATTGTCAGCGGGGCTTCGTCAACCGCGTAGGAGAAGGCATGGCAGAGAAATACGCAGCCGTCGGACATATCGTGCAGATCATTGGGCCGGTGCTCGACGTCCAATTTGAGGCGGGGCATTTGCCCTCGATTTACAACGCGGTGCGCATTACCAGCGAAGGATTCAGCGTTCCCGAACCGATTGACGTCACGGCCGAGGTGCAACAGCACCTGGGAGAAGGCCGCGTGCGCGCGGTGGCCATGGAGCCGACAGAGGGCTTGGTGCGCGGTATGAAAGCGTTCGACACCGGCGCGGGTATAACTGTTCCTGTTGGGCGTCCAACGCTTGGCCGCGTAATGAATGTGCTTGGCAAGCCCGTGGATCAGCTGGGACCACTGACGAGCAAAACGAACTATCCGATTCACCGGCCGGCGCCGTTGCTGTCCGACCAGTCGACGACTCTCGAGATGTTTGAGACTGGAATCAAGGTCATCGATTTGATTCAGCCCTTCTTGAAGGGCGGAAAGATTGGGTTGTTCGGCGGCGCGGGTGTCGGCAAGACAGTTTTGATTCAGGAACTGATCAACAACGTCGCCATGCAGCACGGCGGCGTATCCGTTTTCGCGGGCGTCGGCGAGCGTACGCGCGAAGGAAACGACCTTTGGCTGGAATTTCAGGAAGCTGGCGTAGTCGTTCCAGGAAATTCGGAGAAGTCACGCGCGGCCTTGATTTATGGCCAGATGACCGAACCACCAGGCGCGCGTCTTCGCGTGGGCCTCACGGGATTGACGGTCGCGGAATATTTTCGCGATGAAGAGCATCTGGACGTTCTGCTCTTTATCGACAACATTTTCCGCTTCGTCCAGGCGGGTTCTGAAGTTTCGGCGCTGCTCGGCCGCATGCCTTCCGCTGTGGGATACCAGCCAAACCTCAACACGGAAATTGGCGAACTACAGGAACGCATCACTTCGACCAAGTCCGGCTCGATTACCTCCGTGCAAGCCATTTACGTGCCTGCGGACGATTACACAGACCCGGCTCCGGCCGCAACGTTTACGCACTTGGACGCGACCACAAACCTTAGCCGGCAGATCGTCGAGCGCGGCATTTATCCAGCCGTCGATCCGCTGGCCAGCTACTCGCGCATTCTCGATCCGCGCATCGTCGGCGCAGAGCACTATGCGGTTGCGCGCGGCGTGAAGTCGATTCTCCAGCGCTACAAGGATTTGCAGGACATCATCGCCATTCTCGGTATCGAGGAACTTTCGGACGAGGACAAGCGCACCGTGGCTCGCGCGCGCAAGATCGAAAAATTCCTTTCGCAGCCCATGTTCGTCGCGGCGCAGTTCACCGGTCTCGAAGGCAAATACGTCAAGATTGCCGATACTGTGCGCAGCTTCAAGGAAATCGTCGAAGGCAAGTATGACGATATTCCTGAGCAGGCGTTCTACATGGTCGGCACAATCGATGAAGCCCTTGCGAAGGCTGAGAAAATGAAGGCGAACGCTTAGAAGCGAAAATGATTCCAGAATCCATCGAGCTGATCATCGTCACGCCGGAGAAGCAGTTGCTGCGCGAGAGCGTCGTCGATGTCGTGCTGCCTGGCGCGGAAGGAGAACTCGGCATATTGCCGGGCCACGCGCCGCTGATGACCGAACTCGGCATCGGCGAGTTGTCCTATCGCGGGGCTAGCGGAAACGCCAGCGCCGTTCTTGCCGTTATCCGCGGGTTCGTGGAAGTTTTGGGTGACCGCGTCACCGTTCTGGCGGAGACCGCCGAACGAGCCGCGGAGATTGATCTTGCCCGCGCCGAAGCGGCGAAGGCTCGAGCGGAAAAGCGGATGGCCAGTGGTGACCCGAATATCGATCTGGACCGCGTTTCGATCGCCCTACAGCGCGCTATCATCCGCATTCAGATCGCTCGCAAATATCGGGGCGCTCCTGTCGAAACGCGCTGACCCACGGCGGTCCTCGCTGAGCACAGCCTTCTCGCCACGGCTGCGACGTCGACCTATTTCCCGCATCTAATTGGGTTGGATGCCTTTGATGGAAACTCTGACGATGTACACCACTCCCTGGTGCCCGGACTGCCGGCGCGCAAAGACGTTCTTGAGAGAGCGGGGCGTGGAATTTCGCGAAATCGATATCGAAAAAGATCCCTCTGCGGAAGAAGTGGTGCTCAATGCCAATGACGGCCGGCGAAAAGTCCCAACAATGGAAATCGGCGGGCGGTATTTTGCGTGCAGTCCCTTCGACGCGGAGGAGCTTGCGGAGAATCTTAATATCCCCCTAAACCCGTAGATTTGACAGGTCGCTGTTCGGACGAGCGAACACGTCATACTTTTTGTGCGATGTTATTCCACAGCCGTTCCACGGACCCAAACATTCGTAAGAGACAATCCTTCATCCAGCAAAACGATATCGGCATCCGCGCCGATCCGCAGAGCACCTTTCTTGAATTCAATTCCCAGAAGGGTTGCGGGATTCAAGGTCAGCATTCGCACAGCGTTGGCCAGCGGAGTCCCCAACCCAACAATGTTTCTCAACGCCCGATCCAGTGTCAGCGTACTACCCGCAAGTTTCCCCTCGGAGTTGCGGCAGATCCCGCCGCTGACGGTTACCTCCAATTTTCCGAGCATGTACTTCCCGTCGGGCATTCCCGTGGCCGAGACGCCGTCGCTGATAAGGATGGTGCGCTCGGGACCTTTGGCCTGAAGTAATACTTTCATCGCGGCTTCGTCAACATGCACTCCGTCCGCTATCAGCTCCGCCGTCACTTCCGGCGACGTAAACACCGCGCCAATCACTCCACTGTCGCGGTGAGAGAAAGGGCGCATGGCGTTATAGACGTGGACGGCGTGCCGTGCCCCGTGAGCAAACGCAGCACGCGCTTGCTCGTAAGTCGCATCCGTATGGCCAACGGCTACGACCATTCCCGCTTTCCTGGCCGCGTCAATGCAAGGCATGGCCCCGAGCAATTCCGGCGCGAGCGTTAGGATTTGCGCGTTGCCGGCGGCGGCTTGTAGAAATTTGTCCAGCAGTTCCTCTGACGGAAGCTGCAGCCACTCTGGCGGATGCACTCCGCGCCGCGCCGGGCTTAGAAAGGGACCTTCAAAATGAATTCCGAGCACTTCCGCCCGGGCGTCGTCTGTTTCGTGCTGTTGCGAAATATAGCGGGCGATGCCTTCCACGCTTCGAATCGTGTCGTCGGGACTCGCGGTGACAGTGGTAGCCACGAACGACGTTGTTCCGTGACGCGCCACCGTCCTCGTCACCCCCGCAAGGGCTTCCGCGTTGCCTTCCATCACATCGCGTCCACCGGCACCGTGGATATGCACATCCACGAAGCCGGGAATCGCGACTTGATCGGTTGCGGAAATCTCCACAGCGCCGTCGGGTGCACGCATGCCTGCGCGAACTCCCAGTTCCTCGATCACGCCGTCGTGTATCAGAATGCCTGCGTCAAGCAATTCAGCCGTCGGGGTCAGAACTCGTCCGGCGTGTATGAGAGTCGTGGTCATAAGGCAGACTTCATCCTAGCGGAATCCAGCGATCTTTCAAAAAACAAAACGGGCGAAGCTGAAGCTCCGCCCGTCGAAAAAAGCGTTATGGAAAGCTCTTATTTGCCGCTTGCAGCCGCCATTTCAATGCTTTCCAGCTTGAGCGTCTCGCCGTCTACCGTGCCTTTCACGGTGACATGATGTCCAGCATGCGCCGCCACTTTGTCTTGCGCATCCACAACGTAGACTTTCTTGTCTGCGTCATTGACGAACACATATTTAGCGCCGCCTTTAACGCAACGCGTTGTGCATTCGCCTGCTTTATCGTTAGCGCCTTTTGCGCCGCAGTTGCTGTCCGAAATATACCCGGTCCAGGTGCCGTCCGCGGCCATGGTCAATGCTGCCGCAAAAAGTGTTGCCGCCATCACTGCTGAAAATCTTAGCTTCATTGCTTTCCCCCTTCAGAAAATCCACTGCATCTTAAGATAGGCCAAGATGCCTTAGCTTGGCACAACCGGTGCTCCCCGTCTACTGATACCGCTGTCATCTCAGGAGAGCGTAGGCTCATCGTCGCGCAAAAGAAAGAGGGAGAGTTTTCTGGAACTCTCCCTCTGGCTCTACTCTCTCAAAGATTCGTAACTGGGTTATCTCGTGAGCCGTTTTATTGGCCCGAGCTGGAATTGCTGGCTGCTGTAGCTTCCTGGGCTTTCGGGACGCTCAGGTAGCCCGAAGCCGTCGTCTTCGAGACCTTGTTGACGACGAGTTCGAGTGCTGCGCGGGTTCCGCCCGTGTAGAAGAAAATCGGTTCGTTTACGGAGCGGTTCTTCTTCTCGAAGGTTTTGTCATCCGCCAGCACGTTGATGGTGTATTGGTTCTTCTTGGTGTTGGTGTCCTTCAGCTCGACCTGGATGTTGCCGACCTTCTGGTTGCCACCTTTGCGCGTCACGGTAAATTCAAAGTAGTCGCGCTGTCCCATCCGGCGCAGCTGGTCGATTTCGTCATGGTTGCGCGCGATGAGAGTGCCCATCTCGCTGCGGGCCATCTGAAGATTGTTCTTTTGGGCGTCCAGATCACTCTTAACGCCGGAGACGTCGCCGTTGAGCTTGTTGACGTCATCGGTGTTGGCTTTGGTGGCAAGTTGCTGCTTAACGGAAGTCGCGAGCCCTTCCACTTTCTGATCCACTGCGGCGGTGGCGTTCTTGTTCTGCTTGCGCGCGGCGATCAGCTCGCCTTGCGTCAGGTTTAGCTTGTCTGTGACTACCTTCAAGTCGCTCTGCAATGCCTGGTTGACATCATCTTCTTTCGCCAGCCGTTGGGCTAGCGCGTCGTTTGCCTGCTTCACCGATGCCTGGGTCGATTGCTCGATGCTCTTTGTTTGGTTCAGCGCGCTCCAGCCGACTCCCAAGCCGAGCAAAGAAATTCCGCCCAACACGGCGACGGCCAAGCCCACCCAGCGTGGGGTTCCGGTCGTGGTGTGGTTGATGGGATCCTGAAACTCACTCATAAACTTCTTCTCCTTTGGGGTTTTCCCCCTGCGCCTTGGGAAGGTGCATCCTTCGCGCCAAATGGTCGGAAGTGGGGCAGTGGGCAATAACCCGCGTGGATGCAAAGGCTTGGGGAGGGGAAGGAGGAGGGAGCGAGCTAGATTTATACGTACTAGTACTAGTAAAGATTACGCTGTTCTTTTCTCTGCTGTAAATTTTGCGTTTTTGTAGGTGATTGACGACCGTTCGAAATTCCAGGTGGTTGCAAGCCTTACAGAAATGGGCGGGGAACTATTAGATGGAATTAAATTATTTAAAATCAATAAGTTACGGGGAGCTGATCAGGCCGCCTGAGGAGCGGGTTCTTCATCTGAGCCTTTAGCAGGGGTAAAATAGCGGTCCAAAGTGCTCATGGCCGCGTCAAGAACCATGTGACAATCCGTGCAGGAATCCAAGTGCCGCTTGATCTCGGTCGCCACCGGAGGCGAGAGTCTTCCCTCTAAGTACCAACAAATCAAATGGATAGTGTCACGACAGCTCATACCTGCGGTCCCCCCTTGGCCCCGCGCCGATGTTCGGCTCGCCCTAATACAGTGCATTTGATTCACCAAATGCTCAGAGAGACGTGGAGTTTCTAACTTCTTATTTTTCAGTGATTTGGAAAACGGACGAATCGCTCGAAGAGTCGCGGTATGGCGTTTTAGGGGAAAGATTACGCAGCCATTTTGATTTTCTGGTAAGTGCGAGCACCCAAGGCGGAAAATTCAGCGTTTGGGAACTACGGTCATCTCTCTCAGAGCCTCGATCCGCTTTTCGAGCGGAGGGTGGGTACTGAAGAGCGCAGAGGCACCGCCCACGCCAAACATGGGCTTCACGATGCACAAGGACGAGGTGGTCTGCGAAATCGAGGATGTGGGGATCCGCTGATTGTAGGTCCCGAGCTTTTGCAGGGCGCTTATTAACCCGAACTGGTTGCCGACCATACGAGCTCCGGTTGCGTCTGCCGCATACTCTCGTTGCCGTGACAAGGCGAGCTGGAGCAGCATCGCCGCGAAAGGAGCGAGGATCATAAGAGCAAGCTCGACGATGACATTGCGCTCCCGGTCTTCGCCGTCGCCTCCGCCGAACCACATACCCCAGTGCGCGATCCACGTGATTGCACCGGCAAGCGTGGCCGCGACAGAGCTGATCAAAATGTCGTAGTTGCGCACGTGAGAGAGTTCATGCGCAATGACACCCTCGAGTTCCTCGTCGTTCATCAATTCGAGCAATCCCTGCGTCACCGCGACGGAGGCGTGGCTGGGATTTCTCCCCGTAGCAAACGCGTTCGGCGCCTGATCGGGGACCACATAGAGTTTCGGCACCGGGATGTTCGCTTTGGCGGCCAGCCGTTCCATCACGGCATAGAGCCGCGGTAACTGCTCCCGCGTAACCGGTTGCGCGCCGCTCGATGCCAGGGCGATTTTGTCAGAAAAGAAATAAGCAAAAGCATTTGTGCAAATGGCGATTCCGAGCGCTATGGTCATGCCGTTGCGCCCGCCGATCAGCGAGCCAACGAGCATCAAGCAGATCGTCAGAGTTACCAACACAAATGTCGTTCGAAGAACTCTCATGATTTTCCTTTACTACTCTATACGCTGTGCGCTCGGAAATGGAGAGCGGGAAGTGCTTGCGAGCCTCCGCCCTTGTTCTATTAGATTCCAGCCGCTGCCACCGGTTGTTTGGCCTTTGTCCGTTCGAAGCTCATCGCGTCTTTCTTCCCGTCGCGATCCACACGAATGTGATCTCCCTGCAGGACCTTGCCTTCCAGAATCTGCAACGCCAGCGGATCCTGAATCATGCGCTGAATGGTACGCCGCAGCGGCCTCGCTCCATACGCAGGGTCGTAACCTTCTCGGAGGAGCAACTCTTCCGCCGCCGGCGTTAACGCCAGTGTGATTTGCCGTTCCGCCAAAAGCTTTTCGACGTTCTTCAGCAGCAGCCCAACGATGCGAGCAAGCTGCTCTTTGCCCAACGGATTGAAAATCACAATCTCGTCAATGCGGTTGATGAACTCCGGTCGAAACGCCGCGCGCAGCGCTTCCATCGCTTCTTTTCGAGCGAGCTCCGGATCTTTGTGCGAAAGCTCGAAGATCGCGGAGGAGCCCACGTTGCTGGTCATCACCATTACAGTGTTGCGGAAGTCCACCGTACGGCCCTTACCGTCCGTCAGGCGACCGTCCTCGAGAATCTGCAACAAGACGTTGAACACATCCGGATGCGCCTTTTCGATTTCGTCGAACAACACCACCGAATAGGGATGCCTGCGCACCTGCTCGGTGAGCTGCCCGCCCTCTTCGTAGCCGACGTAACCAGGAGGCGCGCCGATCAATCGCGAGACGCTATGCTTCTCCATGTACTCGCTCATATCGATGCGGATCATCAACTTTTCGTCGTCAAAGAGGAATTCGGCGAGCGCGCGCGCCAGTTCGGTTTTCCCGACGCCAGTCGGCCCAAGGAAAATGAAGGAGCCGATCGGGCGCTTTGCTTCGGACAATCCAGCGCGGCTCCGCCGCACAGCGTTCGCGACGCGTCCCAGCGCTTCTTCTTGCCCAACCACGCGCTGCCGCAGCCGTTCTTCCATGTGGACGAGTTTCTGCGCTTCGCCTTCCATCAAGCGGCCCGCAGGAATTCCTGTCCATTTGCTGACGAGCTTCGCGATGTCTTCTTCATCGACCTCTTCCTTAAGCATCGGCGCATCTTTTTGGACGGAAGCGAATCGCTCCTCCGCTTTCTTCAACTCCTGCTCAGCAGCGGCGATCTTGCCGTAGCGAATTTCCGCGACCTTCGCCAGTTCCCCGGCGCGTTCGAATTTTTGTTCTTCCGTTTTGAGCTGTTCGATCTGTTCTTTCAGCTTGCGGATTTTTCCGATGGCGTCTTTCTCCGCTTGCCAGCGCGCTTTGCGCCCGCTCGAATCCTCTTTCAATTTCGCCAGCTCTTTGTCGATCTGGTTGCGCCGCTCCTTCGAGTGCGCGTCGGTTTCTTTCAGTAGCGACTGCCGTTCGATCTCCAGTTGCAGAATGCGGCGCTCAATTTCATCAATTTCGACGGGCAGGGAATCGATCTGCATACGAAGACTGGCCGCCGATTCGTCAATCAGGTCAATGGCTTTGTCGGGCAGAAAACGGTCGGAAATGTAGCGGTGGGACAGCGTGGCCGCCGCCAAAATCGCCGCGTCCTTGATGCGCACTCCGTGATGAACTTCGTAGCGCTCCTTCAAGCCGCGGAGAATGGCAATCGTATCTTCGACGGTTGGCTCGCTTACCAACACGGGCTGGAACCGCCGTTCGAGCGCCGGATCCTTCTCGATGTACTTTTTGTATTCGTTTAGAGTGGTTGCGCCAATCGCTCGCAGTTCCCCCCGGGCCAGCGCCGGCTTCAATATGTTTGAGGCATCCATCGAGCCTTCCGCCGCGCCCGCGCCGACAAGAGTATGCAGCTCGTCGATAAACAGGATAATCTGGCCCTCTGCCTCTGTAATCTCTTTCAAAACGGCCTTTAACCGCTCTTCAAATTCGCCGCGGAATTTTGCGCCGGCCACCAGTGCCGCTAGATCGAGCGCCACAAGGCGTTTCGTCTTCAGCACGTCCGGCACGTCACCGGAAACAATGCGCTGCGCGAGGCCCTCCACGATGGCTGTTTTGCCCACGCCTGGTTCGCCAATCAGTACGGGATTGTTCTTCGTGCGCCGCGCCAGAATCTGCATGACACGCCGGATTTCTTCGTCGCGCCCAATCACTGGATCGAGTTTGCCGCGCCGCGCAAGCTCGGTCAGGTCCCGCGCATATTTCTCCAAAGATGCATAGGTCGCCTCTGGATTTTGCGAGGTTACGCGTTGCGAGCCACGCACACCCGTGAGCGCTTGCAGAATCGCTTCATGGGTAGCGCCCTGCCTCTTCAGCAACAGCCCCGCCGGATCACGTTCTTCTCCGGCTAGCGCCAGAAAAAGATGCTCCGTCGAAACGTACTCATCCTTGAATCTCTCGGCCTCAGCAAACGCGCGCTCCAGAACAGCGCTCAGCGGTTTTCCCAAGTGTTGCTGCGCGAAGCCTTGCACTTTCGGCAAGCGCGCAATCTCGCGCTCGATCTCTTGCGCCAACGCTTCGCTTCGGATTCCCAGCCGCGCCAGCAATGGAGGCACCACGCCGTCCGACTGCGACACCAATGCCTCGAGCAGGTGCACTGGCTCAATCTGTTGATTCTCGTGGCGAGCCGCAACATCGTTCGCTTGTTGCAGCGCTTCCTGCGCTTTCACAGTCATCTTGTCAAATCTCAGCATCTTCTACCTCGCTTCCGATCCTTGCTTCGCAACAAAAAGGGGCCAGCTCACGAGCCAGCCCCTCCTATCACACCCATCTTGCTGGCTTACTTCGCCCCAGCGGCGGCCGCCGCAACTGCCGGCGTCCCCACGTTTACCTTGATCTGCTTCGGCTTCGCTTCCTCGCGCTTCGGAATCGTCAGCGTGAGCACACCGTTTTGATACTCGGCTTTGATCGCTTCCGAGTTCACGGTGTTGGCCAGCGAGAAGTTCCGGCTGAACGAGCCATAGGCGCGTTCCACGCGGAGATAGTTCTCTTCGTTCACCTTCTTCTCGAACTTGCGCTCGCCGCGAATCGTCAGAAGGTTGTTCTCCACGCGGATGTCCAACTCCTTCGGATCCACTTCGGGCAGGTCGGCCTTGACGACCAATTCATGCTCGGTCTCGTAGATGTCGACCGCTGGCGCCCAACTGGTGAGGTTGGATTCCTCACTGGAGTGTTCCAGCACATTACCAAACAAGCGGTTCACTTGCTCCTGCAGGGTAGCAGCCCCGCGAAAAGGTTCCCAACGGTTTAGAGTAGCTCTCATTATTCGTTCTCCTGATGAAATGACTGCACAGTCATAATATTATATGAGTGTGTTGCTGTCAAATGCTATTCCTTGGCACCGAAATGTTAGATAAGACTTTTATGTACTTATACTTACGTGAGAATTGACCTTCCCTGTTCGGATAGTTGCACCATCCGGAATTAGCTTCTTCCATGAGATTTCGGGCTTTTTCATTCCTTTTCCCTCAGCTTCAGATGCTGCTAGACTGCGATGTGATGCGATTGGATGACCTCGATTACCACCTGCCGTCCGGCTCAATAGCCCAGAAACCCTTGGAAAGGCGCGACGCTTCTCGTCTTCTCCTTGTTCCAAGGGAGGGAGGGAGCTTAGAGGATCTACAATTTGAAGACCTCCCCGGCCTACTCCGGGGTGACGAATTGCTCGTCATCAATAACACGAGAGTCATTCCCGCTCGGCTGTTTGGCCGTCGCGTTGGCGTTCACGCTCAACCTCCTTCTCGGGCCACGCGCCGGGAACATCTCACAGGAAAAGTGGAGGTCTTTCTCACTCGGAGGCTTGATCCGCAAACCTGGGAAGCTTTAGTCCGCCCTGGCCGCAAAATGCAAAGCGGCGAACGCGTCCTTTTTGGAGAAGGGGAACTTGAAGCCGAGGTGATCTCGCGGGGGGAGCTTGGGTTGCGCACCTTGCGCTTTGTTTCACGTGACACGCACAGCGTTTCGGAGAATCTAGAACGGTTGGGGCATGTTCCTCTGCCACCCTACATCCATCGCACCGACGAGGGCTCTGACCGCGAGCGGTATCAAACGGTCTTCGCCAAACGGCCCGGCGCCATTGCGGCGCCAACGGCGGGATTGCACTTCACACCGGAAATTCTGAAAAGGATTCGCGAGCGTGGGGTAGAGATTTGTGAGTTGACGTTGGAAGTTGGCCTGGGCACCTTTCAGCCAGTGCATACGGAGACACTCGAAGCCCACGTGATGCACGCCGAGTCATATGAAATTCCTGCGGAAACGGCCCTGCGCGTTACAGGCGCGCGTGCCGCGGGCCGCCCCATTCTTGCCGTCGGCACCACAGTTGTCCGGGCGCTCGAAGCCGCCGCACTTCGCGCGGCCGAAGCAGGCTCCGACCAATTGTTGCTTTCCGGCAGAGCCGACGCCAAGCTCTTCATCTATCCTGGATTTCACTTCAGGGTGGTCGACGCGCTGCTTACGAACTTCCATCTGCCGCGATCGACGCTGCTGGCGCTGGTATGCGCTTTCGCAGGGCGTGAAAATATACTCGCTGCTTACAGACATGCTGTGCAAGCGGGATACCGATTCTACAGTTACGGAGACTGCATGTTGATTCGCTGAAGTTCGCTACAGATCATTTCCGGAAGAAGATAGGACCTTTTGTGGCCGCCTGCAGAACCAAAGCCAGCGGTGAATCACCTCAGCCATGGCCGAAGACGGCTCCTGCCATTTCAAAACTTGTCCCGAAATAAGTACGAGAAGGGAGGCCGCGGTTGCGAACAGCCTCCCTCTCGTCCATTCGAAAGGAGTCACGGAAACTCCTCGCTACTCGTTGAATACGAAAACGCGAGTCTGCCCCGAGAAACGAACTTCCTTGACCTGTCCGTTTTCGCCGATCAGCACGGAATCATTCGAAGATTTCGATGCTCGATCTTCCCAACGGCCTTCGCTCTCCGCGATGGTCTGCCGGCCCTTCTGTACGGTAGCTTTGTTTCCATCGATCAGCAGGCGATATTCACCGGCTTGCAGATCAGCTTTGCCGATCTTTGCCGACTGGGCGATGTTGATGGTCTTGGCGAATGGTTTTGCGAGGAGTGGCACCGTCGATACCAAAGCGGCTGCCAGCGCTACACTGCGGAGAATCGAATTGAATTTCATGCGTGTCAACTTCCTTTCCGTCAGGATCGAGTCAGCCTTATTACTGCTGGCGCAAGCGTAACGAGCGGAACAGAGTGTTGACACGCGTGCTCGGGGCGAGTAGTCTCACCCGCAAGACACCTCGTTCTTCCTGGACTAACGGCCGGAAAGACTGCGTGTCATCGCCCCGCGGCTGCCACCGCGGGGTTTTTCTTGTAATTCCTCTGGCTTGCCTGCGCAGCTCTACCGGCTGCACTTGTATAGACGAGTCCGCCCCAGTGAATGTTTCGCCGCCCATCATTTTTTCTTCTGGAATCTTGCAGATTATTTGATTTTTTGCGCATGGGTAACTTTTTTCGCCAATGGTATGTGTTCAAATTTATAAAATTTCCATAAGTATTTTCAATTTCTAAGGAAACCTTTTCCGCGCTGCTCCGTCTTCACTTTGTTTCTTGCCATGATTCTGCCCGCTTAACGTGCATCGGCTGCCCGCTTCATCTATACTCAATGGCATTTTGCGGATGGCATGAATGCGCATTCTTGTTCTTAGCGATCTTCACGCAAACGCCACAGCTCTCACCGCTGCTCTCGATGCTGCAGACGGCCGCTGGGACGTTTCCGTGTGCCTTGGGGACGTCGTCGGGTATGGGCCCGACCCGCATGAAGTCGTCGCTCGTCTTCGCGAATTGGGCACGCAGACCATCCGTGGGAATCACGACAAAGCCGTCGCAGGGCTCATGGATACCACCGATTTTAATCCGGTGGCGAAAGCCGCCGTGGATTGGACTCGCGCGCAATTGAACGCCGAAGATCTGGCCTGGCTTTCCGAGTTGCCACACGGGCCGCTCGCCACCGATGGTATTGTTCTGGTACATGGCGCGTTCCAAGATGAAGACGAATACGTCTTCACGCCCGCGCAAGCTCTGGATGGTCTGCTGGATTCCACCGCCGAAGTTACTTTTTTTGGCCACACCCATCACCAAGGCGGCTTCTCGTATCAGGATTCTAACCTCGAGGTTCTCCAAATTCGTCCGCGCGCCTCGGAATCTTTTTGCGCTTTGCGCATCGAGCAGCCGCGGCGCTATCTCCTCAATCCCGGCTCCATTGGTCAACCCCGGGACGGTGATCCGCGTGCTGGTTTCGCGATCGCCGATCTCGAACATCAAACCGTGGAATTCTGGCGCGTTCCCTACGACATTTCGGCGGTCCAGGAGCGCATGCGCACCGCGCACCTTCCCGAGCCATTGGTGCAGCGCCTCGTTGTCGGCCGGTAAACGGAGATCCCAAATGTGTAGTCCTAGGCTGGCTTAAGCTTCGCGCGCCAGGGATGTGCATGCACTCTTGACCTCCGCCCACTTTCAGGCCAGCATCGTCCTTAAGCCATGACGGACACTTTGCACATCGAAACATCCGATCAGCCTCTGCCAAGATCCGGACGCTCCTGGATTGCCTGGATGGGGGCCGCCACGATCGCCATCGCCCTTGCCGTATTGATGTGGCCGGGCACGGAGCGCCATTCTGCGTCGAGCACGCGCGAATCGCATCTTCCCTTCGGTCCGCCCGAACAGGCCTATGCGCCTCAACTTCAAATTGAAAACATCACTCTCAGCCGCGCGGAAAATTTCCTGAATCAGCAAGTCACCACGCTCGCCGGAAGCCTGACAAATGCCGGCAATCTCTCGCTCTCGAATGTCGAGCTCACCGTGGAGTTTTCCGATCAATTGGGGCAAA
Source organism: uncultured Acidobacteriota bacterium (assembly GCA_963718785.1). Taxonomy (GTDB): domain Bacteria; phylum Acidobacteriota; class Terriglobia; order Acidiferrales; family UBA7541; genus Acidiferrum. The sequence goes on from CAVQZW010000004.1 coordinate 233,807, forward strand.
TCGTTCTCCGGGAGACTCGCGCGGTGTTCGCTCCGCAAACACCTGCGTTTGCTCCAGGCGAACATCGCGATTTCGAGGTCTCTTTCGAGCACATCCCTTCTTCGTGGAATATTCAGCAGCCGCTGGTCCGCGTCTCCGGTATTGTGTTTACTTCTAAGAAATAACTATTCTACTTTTAATTGGTTCGACTATAATCGCGGGTGTGGACCTCTCGGCCGAACTGCAAGCATGCCTCAAAGAGTTCACCGCCGACGGTGCTATCGAAATCCGCGAGAATGGCGGCCGGGTCGCGCCCTTCTCCGGGCTTTCCTGGGAAGTTCGCGGTGCCTCAGAGAAGCCTCTTCTGCACCTTTGGTCGGAGAATCACAATCTAACCCGCCGAGTGCTGGCCATCACCGACCATTCCGACCAACGACTCGCTTTAGCGGTTGAGCGCTTCGGCCGCGCCAAGCCAGACCGGCTCGAGTTCATCCGCCTGGAATTCGAGCGTGCCCAGCGCGACCTTTCGCGCGAAGCGTTTTGCGATTCCCTCGGCCATGTCCTTGCGGAACAGTTTCCGGACGAGGCCGTAGAATCCCTGACGGCATCACCCGATCTTGAACACTCTATTTCTGGCAATTACGTTCGTGGACTCCTGCGCCGCGGCTCTTCCCATTTCGCGGTTCTTGCCGTTCCTGATGGTGAGTCCGCGGACACAATCGAAGGCAGCCTCACATTTGCGCTGCTCTGGCTGGATCGCACCCGCCAATCGAATCGCCGCGGGAACATAGCCGCGCTTCGTCTCATATTGCCCAAAGGAGCCGCACGCCACGTGGCGCATCGCGCCGCCGCTCTGGCTCCGGATATATCTCTCGAAATTTACGAGCGCGATCCCGTTCGCGAAACGCTTGAGAAGATCGATCCGCGCCGCGCCGGAAATCAAGACACCTGGCTCGTGCCCCATCGCGAATCGCAAGCGCTACTCGATCGCTCGCGTTCCGCACTCGACCCCATCGTTGCTATGTCTGCCCGCGCCATCACTGTCCATCCTGTCGCACAATCCCGCGAAGTACTGCTGCGCTTTCGTGGACTTGCGTTTGCCCGCTGGGAAGACGGACGCGTTTTTTTCGGCTGTCCTGATCAACGAGAAGAACTCAAACCTGCGACCCTGCCCGCTCTGAAAAACTTACTGCAGCAACTTGAAAATCATAGGCATCCTCTCGCGACGGAAACGCGCCATGCTCTCCATCGTGCGCAGCCGGAGCGCTGGCTCGAATCCCTCGTTCGCGAAGACGTCACCCGTGTCGACGCCGCGCTAAACCCGCGTTTTGTCTATTCGCAAGTGTTCGCGCAAGCCGGAGGCGAGCACGGCATTCTCGATCTGCTCACCGTCACGCGCTCCGGACGTCTTGCCATCCTCGAATTGAAAGCCAGCGAACATATTCATCTTCCGCTCCAAGCGGCAGGCTATTGGCTCCGCGTCCGCCGGCACCTCGAGCAACACGATTTCGCTCGGTATGGATATTTTTCCGGAATTGAATTGCAGGCCGCTCCTCCGCTCGTCTATCTGGTTGCTCCGGCGCTTCGTTTCCATCCTTCCACGGACGCCCTTCTCCGTTTTCTCCCGCCGGACCTGGAAGCTACGCGCGTCGGCCTAGCCGAAAGCTGGCGCCGCGGACTGCGCATCGTCATGCGCCAATAAACGGGCGCCCAGGCGAGTCTCACCACGCCATTGTGCGTATTACTGCCAATCGTTCTTCTCCCTAGCCACTGATGCACCGTTCTTTCTCGTCTGCGGAATCCCCTGTTCCGCATCCCCCCAGCACAGTAGAATTACATTCACCAGTCCTCAGGAGATCCGTTTGAACTTTTCCGCCACCATCCGGCACACGCCACAAGCTTCTCTCATCGATGTTTGTGGCAGTCTCACGTTTTTTGAAGTAGGCGCCCTCCGTGAAAATGTCGCGCGCCTTCTTGGTGAAGGCCGCAAGCATATCGTTTTGAATTTGAGCGGACTCCAATACCTTGACAGTTCGGGTATCGGCGAACTCGCCCGCATTTATGTGATGGTGCTAAAAGGTGGCGGAGAGATGAGGGTTGTGGGATTGTCCCGCAATGTCGAAAAAGTTTTGAAAGTCACCCACCTCTACGAGGTTTTCCCAGAATTTCCCGACGAAGAAGCCGCACTGCAAAGCTTTCTCGGAGCTGGCGGCAATAAATCTTCAGAAAACACCTGATACAAAAGTATTAGAAGGCATTCCAAAAAAATCGTTCCCAAAAGGAGAGAAGCAGCTAAGGCGTTGGGCCTTAGCTGCTTCCCGGGGTGTGTCCTCGAAGTGGTTAGTTATTAATTTAGATGCGCCGCAGCGAAAAAGGTTTCCAGTACTTGAAAAATTTTTCGGTAGGGTCTTTATTCGAGGAAACGCCTAGTAAAACAGATACTTACGCCACCGTTCGTCGCGATGGCCGATCAGCCGCATCAGTTGACGGGAAGTATGCAGTGTGAACGGCCTTGGCCGCCTCGCCAGCTTGAACCCAGCCTCTTCCGGTGTCCGGTCGCCTTTGCTGTTGTTGCAGCGGTAGCAGCACGCCACCAGGTTTTCCCACGACGAGCGCCCGCCACGTGATCTCGGCACTACGTGGTCCAGCGTCAATTCCGAACTCGGGAAAATTCTCCCGCAAAATTGGCAGGTATTCCGGTCGCGCAGCAAAATATTTTTCCGCGAAAGTGCCCGGCTTTGCTGCGGAATATGCCGGTACGCCAGCAGGCGAATCACCGATGGCACCCTGTGCGCATGCGCCGCCGAGTGCACCTCCGAACTGTGCATCTCTTCCGCTTGCGCAACGCCTTTTAGAAGTAGCACCATCGCGCGTCGCACCGCGGTCACATTGATTGGCTCATACGTCGCATTTAGCACGAGCACAGGCTCTTGCATCAGCGATGCACGCCTCGGCAATGTTGAGTTGTGGGATCTACTGTCCGCGGGATCCGCGGACCCGGGCGCAACGACGCTGCCCGCTTCGGGGGCATACCGCCCTCGGAAATCGCCCGACTTTGGCCGGTTTGCGCTCATCGCGCTACCCTTGTTCGACTTCCCTTACAGGTTACCATTATCCGGGGCCGGCATTGGATTTATCGCCGCCCGGGCAATAGTTAGTCCTAGTACCGACTTGGCTCCCGACTCAAGCAACGCCCTCGCACATGCATCCAGCGTCGCCCCAGTGGTCATTACATCATCTACCAGTAAGACGCGCTTATTGTCAACTTGGCTGCCCGGACGTGTGGCAAAAGCGCCACGCACGGACTCCCAGCGTTCCTCCAAACTAAGCACCTGCTTGTCCGGGCGCGGCCTGGTCCTCATCAGGAGCACAGCTTTATGTGGCAAGCCCAGCCTCCGAGCCAATGGTTTAGAAATTAGCCCCGCTTGATTGTAGCCGCGCTGCCGCTCCCGATCCCTGTGCAGCGGAACTGGTACTACGATGTCGGCTTGCAAAATCCCACTCTCGCGCTGGACTAACTCGGCTAAGCGCCCCGCGAACCACTCTCCCTGCGGTTCGATTCGTTCCCACTTCAGCAGGATCAATGCACGCACGAGCGCCGCGTCATAAATCCCGTAGCTGCGCGCCCGTTCAAACGCGTATGTCTTCTGCTGGCATGCCCGGCAGGTCAGCGGCTCAGCCTCGTTGGCCGGCAGCGCCGCCAGGGCTTGCCCGCATATCTCGCAAGATTTGTCTGGGATCGCCGCAAACGAATCCAGGCATTCGCCGCAAATAGGAACTCGGGTTGAGTGCACTAGCAGGTTGTCGCAGATTCTGCAGCCCGCCGGAAAAAACACGCTGACGACCGCGTCTCCAGCCTCGGCCAGCCAACCGCGCACACCCCGGCCCCGTGATCGAGCCGACGGCAACGGAGAGCTTTCTCCCATCACGCAGAGAGAAAATCTACTCTTTCCATTCGTATATTGAAAGAGGGAATGTACGCTAAGGTAATTTCAAAACATTCGGACCTTAAATACGTCCGGCCAGCCTCGGCAGGCTGGCCGCTCTTCCTGCTTCTGTCACCGGGCCGTTACAGCAGCCCTTGTTCCATTTTCTCCTGGCAGGTGATGCAGTGCTTGGCCCACGGTACCGCCTCAAGCCGCTTTTGCTGCATTTCCTCCTGGCAATTCGCGCAAACGCCGTATTCATCCGTGTTGATGCGCTTCAGAGCCGCATCGATCATGTTCAGGATGGTGCGGTCCGTATTGGTCATACCAAAGAGGAACTCTTTCGTGTAGGAGTTCGCCGCCTTGTCTGCCAGGTCCACCGTCGGATCTTCGTCCGCGGTGCGTCCCTCTTCTTGCGTGCGCGCGATCGTCTTCATCAACTCCTCGCGCCGCACCTGCAACTTCTTTTTATAGTAGTCGAGCCTTTTCTTGTCCATGGAAGTCCCGCCCCTCTGTCTGCTTTCGGGGCCATCTAAAAACTCCGTAGTGTAGACCTGCTCTTTCGGAGTGTCAAGGTACTGCGTATTGACCCGTGCTTAGATGCTTGTACAGCTCGATTGGTCGCAGGGCTTACGGCACCACCGGGAGAACTAGCGCCGAAGGATGCGCCTTGTCGTGGTAAATCACGTTCGTCGCCTTAACCATCCGCGTCCCCCGCGCCTGAATCTCACCCGTATTCAGGTTCCTGTCGAACCGCGGAAAGTTGCTGCCCGAAACCTCCAGCCGCAATTTGTGTCCGGCCAGAAAAACATTGCTCGTCGCCCACAAATCCACCGTCACGTGATACGTCTCGCCTGGATTCGCCAGCTCCTGCTTCTCCTGAGAATTCCGGTAACGCATCCGCAATATCCCGCTGGTCAAATTTTGCGCAAATCCATTCGGCCAAACGTCCACAAGCATTCCCGTGAAATCGGTATCCACCGCGGAAGTGCTCACGTACAAATCCAGCGTCACCGGCCCCGTCACCTCGAAATCCTTTTCAAAAGCCGGGGTCGTGAACACCAGCACATCTGCGCGCCCTTCCGCCGGCCGCTGATCTTCTGGCCCGATTCCCGTCGGCAACGCGCCACAGCAAAGCGGCCCGCCAATCGTCGGTACCGCGTCACTCGGGTCATAAACATACTGGTCGGCTTTTTCTTCGGCAGGCACCGCGGTACTCAGCGTTCCGTTTCCACCGAGCCCACTCGCCCCACCGTTTGCCGAATGTAGGTAATACTTCGTGTTCTTCGCGCGAGCCAAAGGCCAATCATCCTCATCGCGCCACTCATTTTTCCCCATAACGAAAATCTTCACCGGCTTCTCGTGCTCCACTCCATTCGCCGCGCCCTTAAAAATCGAGTCGTACCACCGCAGCGTCAACTCATCCTGATCGATCGGCAGCTTCTCCCCAAAATCCACGGCTCCAACCTTTCTGTTGTTCGATCCGCCCGCGTGTCCGCCCACGTAAACCACCAGGCGTTGCCCGTGTTTTGCCGCGTCCGTACCGCCTTCCGTCTTCAGACGTTGATAATTCTTCAGCGAGCCGCCCAGAAAAATGTCATACCAAGCCGCAAAACTCAGCACGGGCACTTGAATATTCGCGTAATGATCTTCGATCGACCATTGCTTCCAGTACGCGTCGTAATCCGGATGCGCCAGCCAATCCTTGAAGTACGGCGCAATCCCAACAGCGGAAGGCGATTCGAGCACCGCAAAATCCGCCAGCGGCAAAGTCTTCGTTCCTGCAAGCGCGTTGCTCTCTTCCACGCGCCGCCGCATCGTGTTCTCCGCCAACCCCGTCGACCACGATTCGTTAAACCACTGTTCAAACGCCCCGCCCTGATACGTCCACCCGTCGTGATAGTTCGACGCCGTTACCGTTGGGCAAATTCCCGCCAAATGTGGCGGCTTCGCAATCGCCGCCAGCATTTGCGTTGCCCCCACATACGACCCGCCAAACATTCCTACCTTCCCATTCGAATAAGGCAGCGCCGCCGCCCACTCCACCGTGTCATACCCATCCAGCGATTCATTCTTGAAGGTGTAGAACTCCCCTTCCGACGTAAATCTCCCCCGCACATCCTGCGCGATCACTACGTACCCCCGAGCCGCCCCCTTCAAACCAAAATTCGTCTCGCCTGTCTTGTCATAAGGCGTGCGCACCAGCAGCACGGGGAATCTCCCCTCCGCCTTCGGCCGGTAAATATCAGCGCGCAGTGTCACGCCGTCGCGCATCTTCGCCGGTACATTTCGTTCGACCACCACCTCATAACTCTCCGCCGCCCGCGCCATTCCCGCCGCCGTCAACGCGATCATAATCGAGCCCGCCAAAAACGCAGCGATCCCTACCCGGCGATATCCAAACCTTTCCTGTAAATTCGTTTTCATCTTTGTTCCTCTTGTTCGAATCACCTGTCCGCGAAATTTCACAGTGAAAATCGCATTGGCGAAGATCGGTTTTCTCCCGGAAAGTTGTGGAGCGTAGGCCCACCCGCCGCCCTTGTCAAGCCGCCTCAGCGAATTCGTTGCTGTAATTCTGCCGCTTGAGAATGCTGTGAAAACGGCGAAAGGACCGTCTGAAGGAAAGGTCTATGGCTTCTTGACGAAAAACTCCGGGGTCACACTCTGTGGCGTAATCTGCTTTCCGGCGAATAACTGCTCGACCGCTGTGGCAATGATCGGCCCTGCCGCCCTGCCCGTCGTTTCGCCTAGCGCCCGATAATTCTCGAACAAGGCCTCATCGAACCACTGGTTTCCCGTCGAATCATGCGGAAACGCCTTATTCTTCGCCGAATATCCCAGCACATCCGCCGGATCCGTAGCCAGAAGTGCTGGCTTCAAGTAAATCAACAAGCCGTCATCGTTCGGAGAACTCGAGTAGTGAATGACGCCGAGAGCAAAATGAGCCGCTGCGCGCGCCGGCGTTCCAGCAGGAATCAAATGTTTCGTATCAACCTCTATTTCGACTCCAAAGTCGGTGCGGCACCGCTCCATCGCGTTGTGCAGGTCGCCGAATGCATAATCGGAATCGCACGAAGCATCGCCAGCCACGATCAACTTGCATCGTCGCCTCACCAGCTCATAAATCGCCAGGTTTTCGAAATGGCCTCCGTCGGATAGATACACATACTCGCTCTTGTCCGTCGTCGAGCCCATCAATTCGCATAGCAGCCATTCGAATCCCAGCGGCGGGCTCCCCTGTTCCCACGTCTCGCATCCCTGACATCCCGGATTCCCCATCCACCAACCCAGCCGCACATCGAATACCGTCATCAGAAATGCCAACGCAGGTGTGGAATAAAAACCCATGTTTGGGCTTGCTGCCGCTCCGGAAATCGCCATTGCCGTGCCAAGCGTCAATCCTTCATACGCCGTCGGCGATTCTCTTCGTGCCTTTCCCAGATCGACAGTCCGCGCGAACGCCGACTCCATCTCCCGCCCGTTCATTTCCTGCCGCGTGAATCCTGAATACGAAGGTGTGCAAACAAAAGATCGCGCTTTGCGCGTCTGCATCGCCAACTCTTCGCCTCGCACCACATTCAGACTGGTATTCAAGATCGGAATGGGACGCCCATACTTCTCGTCCTTCGTTTCGATGGGAATCTCCAGACTTGCCAGAGGCACATCGTCGGCGGAAGAAAATCCAGTGAATGGCTGCGGATCGCGGTCCTCCACACTCGCGCCGAGATAACATCGCACCAGCCGGTTTCGATACAACTTGTGCACTGAAAACTGGTTTATATCCACGCGCCACGACAGCGCCACCGCCGCCAAAAAGAAAATCAAGCACGCCAGCGGCACTTTCGTGTCAAACCTGCAATCGCTCGGAAACAGAAATATCGAAGGTTGCGGCGCCTCGCCGGCGGGACTTACCCGGCAGCCTTGGGCGGTATCGATCACGGTCGCGTCCCACGGCGTCAGCTCCTGCGAAATCGTCGCCGCCAGCATCGAAAGCCCAATCAACAATCCCAATATGAAGACATATGGCGCAATTCTCGCCAGATAGTGCAGCGCTTTCACCTTTGCCGGAGAATTTGGCGATAAAAATCCCGTATCCGGACTTTTCCCAAAAAATACTCCGTACGCCGTCGACCCGATCCACGCAAGTATTCCGCCAAAAGTCAGTGTGTGTGAAGGATGCTGCGCCAATTCCCATTTCCAGATGTGGCTCAACCACGCCGGCATATAAATCGCAATCGCAAAAATTCCCAGCCACACCGCCGAACAAATGACCAGCCACCCGCCCAGCCGCGCGAACCATTCCCGGTACCCGTCGCTCAACCCCCGGCCCAACAATCCTATGTGCAAGATCCCCGCCGCCAGCATGATCCCGATCAGCGCGGGCGTTCCGTACGTGGCGACATGCCACTTCGTATGCGGAGAGTCTCCATACATCCCTCCACGAATCAAAACGTGCGCGTACGGCAAAAACAAATATCCCGTGATCGCGCCGGTAATCCCCGCCGTCAGCAGCATCGCCCACGTGGGAGGTCCGCCTGGCCCGCTCACCCGCGCTCCCATCCGCAGCGATCCGCGAAACAGAAGCGCCCCGGCCCACAATCCACCGTACAAAACGGCTCCCAGAACCGCCGGCGCAATCACCGGATAGTCCGTAAACAAACTCAGCGTGAAAAATTGTCCAAATCCATACGCAAGAAACGCCGATGCCGCAATCAACGGCAGCACGATCCTTCGGTGTACTTCCCGCGTCTGCGCAAACTTCCGGTCAGGGTTGCCGCACCCCGGCTCAAGCGTCAAAAGATTTTTCCCGATGTTGTACACCGCGATCCAGCTCAGCACCAGCCCTGCCCCGGTCGCAAATCCCTGCGACTGAATCATGTTCAGCCACGGCACTTCCTTCAGCAGATCTTCCAGGTTTTCCAGCAGGTGCAGTCCGTATACTGCCAGCCTCGGCAGCAGCAGTACCGACACCAAGAGCAGCACGAGAATCAGCTGATTCAGCAGCATGTTGCGAAAATAACTTGCAAGGAATGCCCAGAGGTCCGCGCCAAGCACTCCGCGCCGCGGCGTCAAATAGTTGCTGTAATCCCTCAGAAAATGCACTTCCGGCGGATCGGCGGCCTGCGTCACGGGCGCGGGCGGCTTCCGCAGTGCATCTTGCACGCCCTTGCTTCCTGTGCGCTTGTGGTGCATCCAGGCCATCAGCCAGCTTCCGATGTACCCACCACCCGAAACTGTCGAAAGGTAATCGAATTTGGTTAGCAGTTCACGCTTCGCCAAAGCCTGCAATACGCCAAGATTAAACGTCGCGCTCCGTATCCCTCCGCCGGAAAACGCCAGCCCGACAAACGATTTGTCCGCCGCAGGCCGCTGCGCATCCACGCCCAGCCGCAAACCGCGCGAGGTCTCCGCCTGCTGCAGCTCGTTCTCCAGTACCTCTTTGATTGTGGGATTCGCCACACCCATCTCTATTTGCGGCGAGTCACTCATCGAATCACTCCAGCATGTAAGCAAATCGCCTTCGCACGACTTCGCTTGCAGGGCTCCAGGTACGCAAAGTGATGCAAAGCGAAATCGAGGCAGGCCAGCATTAGTGATTAGTGCTGCAGGAGCCTAAATCGTTGCAGTCATCTTCACAAGCAAAACTCGACGGCTGGCCTCCAGCGGTTCGGTCTCTCCCGTTGACTTTCCTCGCAATCTCATTGCAAATGGTCATTCCACATTTGGCTCTTAAGACGGACGGCCCCACCCATGAACATTCTCGACGTACTCGTTGGTAAGCCCATCAAGACCTCCGATGAACGCGCCGAGCAGATCGGCCCTGCTCAGGGCATTCCCATTTTTGGTTTGGACGGCCTCAGCTCCGCCGCCTACGGTCCTGAAGCCGCTCTCAGCCTCCTCATTCCGCTCGGCCTTCTCGGCGTGCAGTACATCGTCCCCATCAGTACCGCCATTATCATCCTTCTGGTCATCGTCTATTTCTCTTACCGCCAGACTATCGCTGCGTATCCAAGCGGCGGCGGCTCGTACACTGTCGCGCGCTACAATCTCGGCGCTTACCCGAGTCTGCTGGCGGCGGCGGCCTTGCTCACCGACTATATCCTCACCGCTGCCGTAGGCATCTCGGCTGGCGTCGGTGCGCTGGTTTCCGCGGTTCCCTCCTTACTGCCGCACACAGTTCCCATTTGCATCGGCATTCTCATCATCATTACGGTCATCAATCTTCGAGGCGTCCGCGAAGCCGGCGGGGTCTTCATGATTCCCACCTACCTCTTCGTCGGCACCCTGCTCATCACCATCGCTGGCGGCGTAGTCCGCGCAATCCTCAGCGGCGGCCATCCAACGCCGCTTGCTGCGCTGCCACCTCCTCCGGCGATGACCCAAGCCGTCAGCTTCTGGCTGCTCCTCAAAGTCTTTTCCAGCGGCTGCACCGCCCTCACCGGTGTCGAAGCCGTCAGCAACGGCGTCAAGGCCTTCCGCGAGCCCGGTGTGAAGAACGCCCAGCGCACCCTCACGATCATTATTTTTTTACTCGCGCTTCTCCTCGCGGGAATTTCGTATCTCGTAAAGGTCTACGGCATCGCGGCAACCGATCCTGGCAAGCCCGGCTACCAGAGCTTGCTCTCCATGCTCATCGCCGCGGTCTTCGGCAAAGGCATTTTCTATTACCTGACTATGGGCTCGATCCTGCTGGTTCTCTCCCTCTCCGCGAACACTGCCTTCGCCGATTTTCCGCGAATGTGCAAAGCCATCGCCACCAACAACTATTTGCCCCACGCCTTCGGCTACCGTGGCCGTCGTCTCGTCTACGCCTACGGCATCATGGTTCTGGCCGTTCTCACAGCCGTTCTGCTCATCGTGTTTGGTGGCGTCACCGACAAACTCATCCCACTCTATGCTGTGGGTGCGTTTCTCGCCTTCACCTTGTCGCAGTTTGGAATGGTCGTTCACTGGAGGAAAAATCGCGGCCCGCACTGGCTCAAAAGCGCACTGGTGAATGGCCTCGGCGGGCTTGTTACCGGCATCACCGTTATCGTTGTTCTCGTTGCGAAATTCGTGGAAGGGGCCTGGATCACCTTGCTCTTCATTCCCCTCCTGGTTATTTTCTTCCTCGTCGTGCGTCGCCACTATCATGCGGTCGTCGTCGCTACCACAAGCTGCGAGGCCGTCGTCCCCGCGAATCATGCGCGTCCGCCTCTAGTGGTGGTCCCGGTCGATCGCTGGAGCCGGATCTGCAAGCAGTCCCTGGAGTTCGCGTCGCGCCTTTCGCCGGAAATCATTGCCATCCACGTCGAGCCGGGGGAGCACTCAGAACTCTTACGCGAAGACTGGGAGCGCTACGTCGAGCATCCCTTCCGCGAAGCCGGCGCCGAGCCGCCAAAATTCGAAATTCTTCCGTCGCCGTACCGCTTCATCATCATTCCCATCGTGCAGTACATCCTCAATCTCTCTGAAAAAAATCCCGACCGCCGCATCGTCGTCGTCATTCCCGAACTGGTTGAAGATCGCTGGTACGAATATTTTCTTCACAACCAGCGCGGCCGCCTTCTCGAATGGACTCTCCTCGTCCGTGGCAACGAACGCATCTTTACCGTTTCCTCCCCTTACTACATCTCCGAGAATCCAGTTACCAAAGAACTAGTACCTTCTAAAGACAACGAAAGAGTTTGAACGCGCGCCCGTGCCAGGGTGGGAGAACTACTTCCCATAGTTGAGAAGGGGAGTGCCCAGAATTCTCAAGTTTGCGCACTGCCCCAAATTGACCCAGCACGAAGTCGCCGCATCCTATTGTTAATAAAGGATTAAGATGGCGTTAACGTTCCCGCTCTCCAGAGCTATTTGGCGTGCCGCTTGCTCCATTCCACTGTGATCGGGTCCACAGTCTCTGACTATGCTTCCGGTTTGTGACCATGTCCCCCGGAGAGGGAAAACTACCTTGAAACGACTCATTCTTTTGGCATCCTTTGCTGTTCTTTTTACTCCTTACATTGCAAGCGCTCACGACTGGAATGGTGGCGACCGCCATCATCGAAAAATTAGCGCCAATGGGATGGCTACGGCGGGATTTGCCGCAGCCGCGATGATCGGTATAGTGGGTTATTTGGCTCTACGCAAGCGCACCAGTCTCTAAGACCAATCTTGCATTGAGTTCGGCGTTTGAACGTCTTGCACATCCTTTGCAAGCCTAAACATATCCATTTGACGCGATCGGGAAACGAAAGCTACGAGTGTCACTGACTCTCACATCAGAGCGGAATTTTCGCTCGCAAACTGTTTTTCAGCAGGGGAACCTTACGGTTCCCCAGTTTTCTTTTCTGGCCGCGTTGCTCACTTTGGGCGCGTGCGCGGCGGATCAGTTTGTTGCGCCGGCTTTATACAGCACCTCGCCCCTGTGGGCTGCGGCAGCTTGCACAGCGCTTGTATGGAGGCGTGGCGATACTGGATTCGAACTCCAAGGAGCAGTGAACTTTGGCCTTTCCTTCGAGCGAATCGCCCTCTTTGTGGCCGCGCATGCCGTACTGGTGTCGTCGGCCCTTTTATTGACCGCCACGCTCGAACAACTAGCTGGGGCGGTTTCCTCAACGGGGTGGATTACTGCCGGACTGAAACTGTCGGTCCTTTTGCCGACGCTGTTGCTTCTGCCCCGGGAGCGGTGGCCGATCGTTGCCCGAACCTACGCCGCAGAGGGCATCGCCGCATTCATTGTGCTCTTCACTTTTTTCCCGGGCCGCATTCTGGCCGCAATCTGGCCATGGTACGGCCAAGTGCTTGGCGGTCTGGTCTTCTTTGTCTCAGGACTTTTCGTACACGGAATAACCTATACAGGCTCGCTTAGTCCTACGATCCATGGACCAGGCCTCGACGTCACCATCCTGCAAGCTTGCTCCGGCATCAGCGGAATCGAGCTTTTTGATTATCTCTTCGCGTTCGTGGCACTCCTTGATTGGAATGGTCTGCGCAAGGGACGCCTGCTGCTCGCTTACTTCGGCGGAATAGCAGTTATGTTGGCCGGCAACGGGTTACGGATTGTCTCCTTCGTGGTGCTGGGCAATCATGGATTTGCGGAAGTCGTGGCCCGTTTCCATCTCACCGCCGGTTCGATTTTCTTCTCCGTGCTATTCCTCGTATACCTGTTCTTGATTTACAGCAAACTGCTTGCCCCGTCGAAACGGTAGTCTGTTGATTCGATTTCCACTCGACCTTGGAACGGCCGAACTCCCTTAATTTAGCTAAAGAATAGACACTTCCGTTCCCCCGTCTCTAACTCCCAGAAATTCCAGAAAGAATTGAGGAGACATTGGCAGGAAGTTCTCGTCTTCCCCGTTAGCCCCAGTAGAGGATTGAGCCGCTTGCACAGCTGTATTGGGTTGGTGGCCACCCGAGACAGCTCCCCTGCGGACGGCCTGTGGTGGTTTTGCAGTTGGGGCAGGGGAGGATGCGATGTTGGCTACCGCCACGACTTTCCGGGCTGTTTTACTTCTTTTCTTCGTTTCCTTTATGGGCAGTGCGCCCGCCTATTCACAAAGTTCCTCGATTCTAAACAGCTCCGATCTGACGGACATGCGTAGCAGTTCCAGATCTCGGTTGGAGAATTGCGCGGCCCTCATGGACGGTAGGCCCCCCAACTGGCGGTCGATGGAATTCCGAGAATGGCAGGCTGTCGCTTGGCATGCCACAACCGACGAGTTCAGCTCGACAAGCGTTCCGAGAGCGCTCTGCGATGAATCTTCTCTGTACGAGTCGCATCGCGCTGCAGCTGACAATCCCTGTCCCCAGGGTGCTGTTGGCGCTCGTCCCGCGCCAAGCCTTCCTCTAGATCCCGCGTGCAGCGATGGAGTTGACACAGTTCCCGCGGAACTCTCGGCGCTAGGCAAAGCGGGCGTCAAGATCGCGCGAGCCCGCGAAGGAGTCCTCGCGATCCTACGCGCCGACAACGCGTGTACGGAATGGTTTGCGTCAAAGGATGCAACCCCAGCCGCCACTTTCCAATCATTGAGTTTTGTTCTGGACTACCACGGCCCTCAAGATATTCTCGAGTCGGCTCTCGCTGAATCGCTCCTCCTCTGGCGTCAGCCTTATGTGGCGAGTGCGACGCAGGACGGCGGGCCGCATACGGCGATAACAATCAATGCGCACGGCGCCTTCTACAGGCCGCAAGGCAATGTCCTAAGAGTCGTTCAGGAAGGAGGCCCGGTACAGTCGGATGGCGCGCGCCTGCTGACTGTCGGCTCGTACCGCGGGGACACCCTCCCCGCGCAAATGGTGACGCTGTTGCACGAACTCGGCCACATCATCGACCTGCTTCCTGAGGACGCCGACAATCTAGATGGCAAGTCCGTAAAGAATACAGACGCGGTCCTCCGCCACTGCCGAGAAGAAGTGGAAACGCTGGCGCAGCAAGCCAAAACCGCGAAAAGGTAGTTCGCCGGATTTCCGCCGGCGGCGGAGCCTTCTCATCTTGACATTCCATAGGGAGAGCTGTAGCTTCACCTAGAATATCTACTAAAGAAGAACGCGAACGCATCGAGCTGCTGCAGGGAACGCTGGATTTGCTGATCCTGCAAACCCTGCTGCTCGGCCCGGCCCACGGCCACGCCATCGCCAAAGCTATCGAATTCCGTTCCGAAGACGTCCTGCAAGTCGAACAAGGATCCCTCTATCCCGCGCTGCACCGCCTCATCAAGCGCGGGTGGATTTCCGTGGAGGAAGGCACTTCGGAGAACAATCGGCGCGCGAAATTTTACCGCCTGACGCCGAGGGGCCGCCGTCAACTGACTGTCGAAACGCGCAAATGGGACAAGTTGGCCGGAGCTATTGCGCGCATTCTCCGGCCCACAAAGCAGGAGGGCGAATCATGAGACGCAAGCGCATGATGGAAGAGCTCGACCAGGACATTCAGGACCACATCGAGCGGGAGACGCAGGACAACATCGAACGCGGCATGTCGCCGGAAGATGCCCGCTACGCAGCGACGCGCAAGTTCGGCAATGTTACGCACGTTAAAGAAGAAACGCGGGAGGTCTGGAGTCTCATTTGGCTGGAGCACTTCGTTGAGGATGTCCGCTTCGGGCTGCGCATGCTGCGCAAGAATCCTGGTTTCACTGCGGTTGCCATGCTCACTCTGGCGCTCGGCATTGGAGCGAACGCGGCCGTCTTCTCCGTAGTCTATGCTGTTCTCCTGCGTCCACTTCCGTACAAAGATCCCTCGAGTGTAGTCGTACTGAACGAGACGACACCGATGGTGGGGACTGTCACCGTCTCGTATCCAAACTTCCTCGATTGGCGCGACCAGAGCCGCACATTTTCGCAGATGGCCGCTGTTCGCGGAGTCGGGTTCAATCTCTCGGGCGTGACGCAGCCGGAAAATATTAGCGGCGATGCGGTATCGCCGAATTTTCTTTCCATGATGGGTGTTCGCCCATTCCTTGGCCGGGATTTTGACTCATCGGAAGAGAAAGCAGGCACGCCACCAGTGGTTCTGCTGAGTTATTCGCTGTGGCAATCCTATTTCGGAGCCGACCCGAACATTGTTGGTAGAACGATTAAACTCGATGACCGCGCTTTCACCATCGTTGGTGTGCTCCCGCCAAGTTATCGTTCACTCGACAAAACGGACGTGATGTTGCCGATCGGTGTGTGGGCCACGGACAATTCCGAAAGTGTCAAGGAACGAAGCGCTCGCGGTGACTTGGTTGTGATTGGAAGACTGGCGACGGGCGTTGATCTCGCGAAAGCGCGCGGTGAGATGGAAGGAATTGCAGCACGCCTCGCAGCCGAATATCCGGCGAGCAACGATCGGTTTGGCGTGGTATTACAGCCGATTCGAGACGCATTCGTGAGCGATATAAGGCCCGCGATCTTGGTGCTTTTCGGTGCGGTCATGTTTGTCCTGTTGATTGCCTGTGCGAATGTGGCAAACCTGTTTCTCGTTCGCGGGGCAAGCCGCACCAAGGAAGTTGCACTGCGCATTGCCTTCGGCGCGGGACGCGGCCGCATCGTCCGCCAGATGCTGACGGAGAGTCTCGTTTTGGCGTGTTTTGGCGGGGTTCTTGGCTTGGCGCTGGCGATGGGCGGAATTCGCGGCATGGCGCAGTTGATTCCAACGGGCATGCTCTCTGACTCCACCGTGAATCTAAACGCCGCGGTCGTGCTGTTCGTGGGAGGCGTAGTGCTGCTGGCAGCTTTTATTTTTGGCTTGGCCCCTGCTTTGCATTCCACCAAGCCAAATGTCCAGTCGGAATTGAAGGAAGGAGGACGCACATCCAGCGCCGGTGCTTCGCAAAACCGGCTTCGAGGCGCGCTGGCGATTGCCGAAGTGTCGCTCGCGCTGATTCTCCTGATCGGCGCCGGCCTGATGATGAAGAGCCTCTACCGCCTGCTCGCGGTTGATCCCGGGTTTCGCACTGAGCGCGTGCTGGCAATGGGTTTGGAGTTGCGCACACAGCAGTATTCCCAAGATCCTGCTGTGCTGAATTTTTGGCAACAGCTGCTCGATCGCGTCAGCGTTTTGCCTGGAGTGCAAAGCGCGGCCTTGGGAACCAACATTCCTCTCACCGACAATCACAGCCGCGCTGACGTTACGATCGAAGGAATGGCACAGCCGGCGCCGGGAAACTATCCTCACCCGGATATTCATATCGTTAGCCCCAAGTATGTCGAAACGCTCGGAATCTCCCTCCTTCGCGGCCGAAGTTTCACCGACGATGACAACGAAAAGGCTCCGCTCGCCGGGATGATCAATGCGATGGTGGCGCGCCGTTTCTTTCCCAATGAGGATCCCATTGGCAAGCGCTTCCTGTTAGGTCACCCGTCAGCGACCAATTCATCCAAGTGGTACACGATTGTCGGCGTTGTGAGCGACACCAAGCTGTACGGTCTGGCGAATCCGGCGCGACTCGAAGTCTATCTCCCATTTCGCCAGAGTCCCAGTAACGGTATGGCCTTCGTCGTGAAATCGAGTGCTGATCCCGCCGCTCTGACAAACGAGATTCGCGAAGCCGTTCAGTCGATTGATAAGGACCAGCCCATTTTCGCCATATCGACCATGGAAAAACTGCGAAGCAATTCGGTCGCGACGCGCCGAATGACCCTGGTGCTGCTCGGCTTGTTTAGCGGTCTCGCGCTGGTCCTCGGGGCCATTGGAATATACGGCGTCATTTCGTATTCGGTTGCGCAGCGCACTCATGAGATTGGCATTCGCATGGCGCTTGGCGCGCCCCGGCTCGACGTCTTCCGACTAGTCGTCGGCCAAGGCCTGAAACTCGCCGGTATCGGGATTGCCATCGGTATTGTCGCGGCGTTCGGTCTTGCGCGCCTGATGTCCAGCCTGCTTTATGGAATTAGCACGACTGATTTCGAAACGTTCGCGGGCGTGTCCATTTTACTCGCGCTTGTCGCGCTGCTGGCTTGCTACGTACCCGCGCGCCGGGCGATGCGCGTTGATCCTACAGTGGCGCTGCGATACGAATGACCAGCGTTTGGGAGGCGCGACAGCGACTTCGCGAGGAGGGCGAATCATGATGCGGCGCAAACGCATGCTCGAAGGGCTCGACGAGGACATTCGTGATCATATTGAGAGAGAAACGCAGGACAACATCGATCGCGGTATGACGGCGCAAGAAGCGAGGTATGCAGCCATGCGAAAGTTCGGGAACGTGACGCGCGTGAAGGAAGAGACTCGTGAGGTATGGAGTGTAGTCTGGCTAGAGCAACTATGGCAGGACATTCGCTATGGTCTGCGTATGCTGCGCAAATCTCCGGGCTTCAGCGCGGTCGCCATCCTTACGCTGGCGCTGGGCATTGGTGCAAACACAGCCATTTTCAGTTTGATCGACGCGGTGATGCTGCGGTCGCTCCCGGTCGGGAATCCTTCGCAGCTTGTTTTGCTGCAATGGGCCGCACGCAACTCGCCGGACGTTCACGGGTACCAATCGGCGGGCGATTGCGCAAACGATATGCGCCTCGGCGCCAAGAACCCCGGCGGCTGCTCGTTCTCCGAGCCCATGTTTCGCGAAATCGCAAAAGCGAATGTTTTTTCGGGGACGGCTGCGTTCGCCAACACTGGCAGGCTGAATCTGACAGGGAACGGCCCTGCGACCGTCATCAACGGCCAACTGGTTTCCGGAGACTTCTTTCGCACCATGGGTATCAAAGCCGCCACAGGCCGGCTCATTGACGTGACCGACGACATGCCTTCCGCCGCACCCGTTGCGGTATTGAATTATGGCTATTGGCAGAGCGCCTTTGGCGGCTCTCGCGACGTAGTCGGTCATACGATTGAGTTGAACAACGTCCCCTTCACGATTGCCGGCGTGGCGGAACAGCGATTCACTGGAATTACTCCGGGCAGCGATTACGATGTTTGGCTGCCGCTTTCCGATGCGCAACGCATCACCGATCCCATGCGCTGGCGAGACCGTCAGAGCGACGTGAGCGTCTGGTGGCTCACAATTATCGGGCGGCTCAAACCCGAAACACAGCTCGCGCAGGTGCAAGCTCCGGTGAGCGGCCTCTTCCGCAATGAAATGCTTCACGGAGCCGTCCCGCTTTTCCACGAAGGGGCAGCGGGAGCGCCTCCGCCGATGCCAGGCCCGCCGGCTGGCGGCAACGGTCCGAGAGCCATGTCCGCGGGGCCGCAACGAGCACCGGGGACGAGCCTAGTTCAAATCCAGAGGCAAGCATCGGGAGGGGCGATGCCACAATCCGCAGGTAATAGGGCGGTCATGATGGCTGCTCCCCCAGGAGCCGCGCCAGCGGGCGCCCCGCGCGGCTCCGAAACTGCTAACGGCCCGAAGACGTTATCCACCGCCGCCGATAATCCGGAAATTACTTTTGTGCCCGCGCAGAGTGGTTTAACCGGCACTCGCACGCGCTACTCCAATCCACTTTATGTTCTGATGCTCGCTGTCGGAATCATTTTGCTGATTGCCTGCGCCAATGTCGCGGGGCTTATGCTCGCTCGGGCCGCCGCGCGGCAAAAGGAAATCGCGGTTCGACTGGCACTGGGAGCTGGCCGCGCGCGCATTGTCCGGCAGCTTTTCACGGAGAGCGTAATGCTCTCGGTGCTCGGTGGCGCGCTGGGGATTCTCTTCGCTTACTGGGGAGCACACGCCATCATTTCATTTGTGTCGAGCAATCAGCCGCGTCCCCTCGGGTTTGCAACAGGTGTCGATATGCGCGTCCTGGGATTCACCATCATTGTTTCCCTGCTCACCGGAATTCTTTTCGGCATTGCGCCGACGTTTCGCAGCGCGCGCGTTGATTTGACGCCGGCGCTTAAGGAAGGCGAGGGAAGCTCTACGAGTTCGGCACGTGTCGGCGGAAAATGGTTCAGCATCGGAAACGCCCTGGTAATTGCGCAAGTCGCGCTCGCAATCGTTGTGCTCGTGGGCGCGGGACTGTTGGTTCGCACGCTCGCGAACCTCCGCAGCGTCGACGTGGGATTCGATTCCCATAACATCTTGATTTTCGGAATCGACCCGACGTTGATCGGCTACAAAGGCGCGCAAGTGGACAGCCTCTACCGCGACTTGCAGGGGCGGCTTTCGGAAACGCCCGGAGTGAACTCCGCGAGCTACTCCACGATGCCGCTCTTGAGCGGCGGGTTGGCGATCACCGCGTTTCATTGGCCGGGGACCCCGCAAGATCAGAATTCCGAGGCGGATGTGCTTGACATCGGCCCGAATTTCTTCGAGACGCTGCACATTCCATTTCTGATCGGTCGCGCTTTCACCACTTCCGATTTCAAGCTGTCCATTTCCAACGTTGGAGAGAGTCCGACATCGGCGCCGACTCCTGTGATTGTGAATCAGGCGTTCGTCGAGAAATATCTCGGAAAGGAAAATCCGCTCGGGAAGCAGTTCGGCCAGGCGCAGGCCAGCGCGGACGGACCGGCGAATCCGGGCTACGAAATCGTTGGCGTGGTTCGCGACGCAAAATACAACGACTTGCGCCGCGAAATTCACGCCATGATGTACATGCCGCAAAGATTCGGGGGCGCCACCTTCGAACTGCGCACGGCGGCGGACCCGCAGGCCCTTCTTCCCGCCGTCCGCGAAACCGTGGCCCAGGTAAACACGAATTTGCCTTTGTACGATGTGAAAACCGAATCGGAGCAGATCGATCGGCTGCTGTTTCAGGAGCGCCTAGTGGCGCGGCTATCCGGTTTCTTCGCGTTGCTGGCTCTCGTGCTGGCTTGCGTGGGATTGTACGGGCTCCTCTCTTATGAAGTTTCGCGGCGTACCCGCGAAATCGGCATCCGCATGGCGCTTGGCGCACATCAGGGGAACGTGATGAAGCTGGTCCTGCGGCAGGGGATTGTGCTGGCGATCGTTGGGGCGGCCGTAGGCATCGGCGTGGCGCTCAGTGTGACGCGCTATTTGGCCAACATGTTGTACAACGTGCGCGCGAGCGATCCAGCAACGCTTGCCGGCGTTGCGATTTTACTGGCGCTGGTCGCGCTTGCCGCATGCTACATTCCCGCGCGGCGGGCCATGCGTGTCGATCCCATCGTGGCGTTGCGGCACGAATAAGCGCCGTTCACCTCGGTCCGAAATGGTCCGGACGATCGGTGTCCCTATTCCCATCTATTTGTTTCCAGGGCAGATTGGCTTAGGCGCTTCGCGATCCACGCCGACCCAGCAAGTAAGCCAGCGAAGCGAAAATCGTGGAATAAAAGACGCCGTTGACGCCGATGGCGATCCGGAGGAACCACCCGAAGGTCCAGGCCAGAGAGGCATGCGTCTCCGGCATGACAAGCTCGGCGACTTTGAGGCCGGGCGAAAACAGCAACACAAGCGAGGCGGGAAGCGCTGTCTCGTTCGTGACGGCTGAAGCCAGCGCAAAAAAACCCGCTACTAGCCCGAACACGGCCGGTGCTAACCAGCGGAAAATGAATCCCCTTGGCACCACAGGATGGTAGCAAAAAGCGCTGTGTAAAATGCTCGATACGTTTGCTGGGCAGGCTGTATATCGGGCGGATTATTGCGACGCTCGATGAAACGATTTCGCTCCCCCGCGCACTATGCCAATAGTAAGACCATTCCCAATTCAAATGCCCCTGTTCTAACCAATGGGGGCACCGTTGTCCAGGTGCCAGTCGTGGGGGGTAATTGGTCGGGAGACGCGTGGGGAGCACTTCAGGGAGAGTTGTGCTCCTCGCGTGTTAAGTCTCGGCCGATGAAGTCCACACTGACGATCTTCTTCACCGACAAATCCCGGAGCCCATCCAAACTCTCTCCCCTGAGGAGCGAAAACAAGGCGGGCTATTCTTCGTGGTCGAGTGGTTTGCCGTTAGGTCCGACCTGGATTTCCGTTTTCTTTCCGTTGGTTTCCACTTTTGCTTCGTATGCGACGATCTTGTTTTTCTTCGTGAGAGACTCCACTTTTAGAATCTTGCCGTTGCCCGCTTTGGCCTGCAACCCGGCTTTCACTTCCGCTGGAAGCGCGTCCAGCGACACTTGCTCCTCGATTTCCACGATAGTGCCATCGGCGGTCATGGAGATGTCTTTGCTGTGGCCGCTGACCGTCAATTCCGCCTCGTAAAGAATTTGGCCATTTTCTTTTTCGGTGGAAAATCCACGAATCGTTGCACCGGCGCTCTGGGCTTGGACAGTTTTTTCGACGCCAGCCGGCAGATCCGATCGCTTGATTCTCTTTTCCTGAGCTGATGCATCGACGGTAAGAAGTAAAACACCTGCTGCAACCGCTGCCGCACAATAGATTTTCATGAATCCTCCTGAGTGAAAAGGTGCCCTCCGCGTTGGCCAGAGCTTACGACGAGCTTTCTAAACGCAGGGTAAATGAGGGATCGGCATTGGAAAGTCTATGATGGCTCCTCGAACAAATTACGGCTTCGCGGGAAGCGCTGCCTTTGTTTTGATTCTTAGTGCACAACCGGCGAATCTCGCCTCTCCAGGCTGCGCGTTTTTGGTAACGTCTATTAGTTTCAATGCCGTTTTGCCAATACACATCCACTTTCAGCAGTCTGAGGCACATGCCATGAAGCGTCTCGCGCTCGCAACACTCGCTGCATTGATTTTTTCCAGCGCCCCATTCGCCCAGGAAAAAACCGTGAGTGCGGACGAAATCCGCATCAAGCAGCTGGAACGCGCCTGGAACCAAGCCGAGGCCAGGCAGGAAGTCAAAGAAGTCTCTTCGCTGCTCGCGGACACTCTCGTTTATACCGATTACGACGGCTCGTTCATGAACAAATCCCAGTACATGAAATGGGTGGCAGCGCCAGAACAGAAGGCGGATCATCTATACGACGAAGGGCTGAGCGTTCAGCTGTATGGCGACGCAGCCATCGTGACCGGTATTTATCGCGAGACCGGCACGAACAAAGGCAAACCCTACGTTATCCGCTCGCGCTTCACGGATACTTGGATCAAACGTAACGACGCCTGGCTTTGCGTGGCCAGCCACAGCACACTCATCCCGTCCAAATAATCGAGCAGGTCTGCCATTAGGCCGACTCCTTGGTTTCGCTGGTTGGCCCTCCGAAATTGCCGCAACGTGCGCGCCAACTCTGGCGGAACTTTTCGCGCTCCTCGGGCGTCATCTTCTCCCAACGCTCGTCCATGCTCTCTCGCATTCGCCGGCGGATATTGGAACGAGGGCCCCGGCCACCCCAGCCTCCGAACAATATCCGGCAGAGAGCGAGGAGTCCAAAAGCCTGCCAGAAAGTAATTTGATGCCATCCAAAGAGCGTCGGCGTCAGCCAGTTCCAGAGATGCATCACCAGTTCGCCGCCAATCCAGATGAAAAGCGCGATTCCAATCGGGGCCAAAATAGCGATCCCTATCCGTTTCTGAGTCCTATTCATGGTTGCTCCTCATTTCTTTGCAAGATCGTCGTGAATGCCTTGCAATCGTTCGCGAAGATGAAGCACGGCGTAGCGTTTGCGCGAGAGCAGGGTATTTACGCTGACTCCTGTTTCCTCCGACAACTCCTTGAAGCTACGGCCCTCGATCTCATGAGCGACAAAAATTTCGCGCTGCTCGTCGGACAGTTCGTCGATCGCGAGTTCAAGCTCGTCCAGAAGCACGCCGCGGAAGTAGAGCGCCTCCGGCCCGGCATCCGGCGAAGGCAACAGATCTTCGATTCGCAGCAGCGCGCCGTCTTCGTCTGTAACCGCTGCATCGCCGAAGGGCTCCGGCTTTTTCTTCCGGAAGAGATCCGTGATGCGATTGCGCGCGACTCGGAAAAGCCACCCAGTCACGTGATCGACAGGCATCAGCAGGCGATTGGCTTCCACCAGCTTGTAAAAGACGTCTTGCACGATGTCTTCGGCGTCGGCGGGATCGGGCACACGCCTGCGGATGAAGTTGCGCAGCCGCGAGCGTTGTTCGGCGACGACTTCGGAGATTTGGCGGTCTTGCTCGGTCATCGAAATGGCGCTCACGGCTTGTCCATCCACTGTTGAAGACGAATGGAGGGCGCGAATATTGTAGAGGAGAGTGAGGAGTGAATAGTGGGGCAGTGAATAGCGGGAGGGGAGGCGGCTCGTTTTGGGGAAGTGCGTCCCTCCGGCCGTTTGTTGAAAGAGTGGCAAGCAAAAGGTTAGGGTTGACGTGGCGAAGTGTCCGGTGGCTGTCTCGAAGCGTTTGTTTCTCGCAGGCGCTATTTGAAATCATTCAAAAATTCCGCTAAACTAATCATCTAGGTTAATCATCTAGGTTGTTTAAGGAGGCCCTATAATGCACACCGTCGGGATATTTGAGGCGAAGCAAAAGCTATCGGAATTGGTGGAGCGAGCCTCGCGGGGGGAGCGGATCCGAATCACGCGGCGGGGCAAGCTTGCGGCGGAGATTGTGCCGGCCAGGGAGGACGAGGTGGATATTGCGGAGCTTTTCGCTTCGATGGAAAGAATTCGAAAGCGTGCTAAGCCTCTTCCGCGCGGCGTGACCATTAAAGACCTGATTGAAGAAGGACGGATGTGAACCGTTTCGTCCTCGACGCGTCGGTGGCGGTAGCGTGGGTTACGGGTGCAACAGTT
Organism: uncultured Acidobacteriota bacterium; assembly: GCA_963718785.1. Lineage (GTDB taxonomy): Bacteria > Acidobacteriota > Terriglobia > Acidiferrales > UBA7541 > Acidiferrum. Next base: position 257,711 of record CAVQZW010000004.1, read on the forward strand.
GATCCGTATGCAGTTGCGGTTCAGTCGCATGTGGCGAGTGGATGGCGCGCGATCGTTCCTCCTTTGTGGCAACTGGAAGTTGCCAATGGCTTGCTGATGAACGAGCGTCGAAAAACTCTAACATCAGCAGAAGCTGATCGAGGCCTTCTCGATTTGGAGACATTCCTAGCTTCGCTTGCGGATCTCGATCCAACACCGGCAGCGATGCGCGAACTGGCGAACGTCGCGCGTGCCTATCAATTGACGGTCTATGATGCCGCGTACTTGGAACTGGCCAAGCGCGAGAGCTTGCCGATAGCGACGCTGGATAAAGGGTTGCGGGCGGCGGCGGTGAAGGCTAGCGTGGCGCTGCTAAAGTGACGTAAGTAGGGCGGCGAACCGGCGGAGAATCGGCCGCGTGCCGCTTGGTCGTGATGAGTTGACTCGAGGAGAGATCTAAGTATGAAGAATCTGTTTGAAGCGGCCCGGGTGGAAGAAGTAAAGCGGCGCATCGCGCAGATGAGGCCGGACAGCGCGCGGCAGTGGGGCAAGATGAATCCGGCGCAAGCGCTCGAACATTGCTCCCGTGGGATAGAGATGGCGCTGGGTGACAAGAATCTACCTCGTGTGTTCATCGGCCGGATCCTTGGGCCGATAGTGAAGTCGAGAGTGATGGCAAACGATGAACCGATCCGCCGGAATGCGCCGACAGCCAAGGAACTTGTGGTGCAAGATGAGCGGGATATGGGGACGGAACGCACGCGGTTGTGCGGATTGATCGACAGGTTTGCCTCAGGCGGCCCCGCCGGGTGCACCACGCATCCGCATGCCTTCTTTGGGCGGCTGACACCCGACGAGTGGGCGATCCTGATGTACAAGCATCTGGACCATCATCTGCGGCAATTTGGGGCATAGCGCCGCAACGGTTACTTTTATCGGAAGAGGACAATCTCGACCACGGTGCCTGGCGGGACATTCGGGATTTCGCGGTGGCAGGTGATTTCAAGGATGTGGTCGCCGTGGCCGCCGTTACCCATGGCGTCGAGAGGGCGTATGCGGTAGGCCCAGAATCCGTTGATGCGGCAGACTTCGAAGAGGAAGTCTTCTGGTTCGTTTAATTCTTCGCCGTGAATTCTGAAGTGTTCCTGTATTTTGATGGGCTCGCCGACATTGACATTCAAAGTGCCCGGAAAGAGTTTTTCTCCGGTGGCTCGCGCGAAGACTTCGGGGTATTGGTTCATGCGGCGGGAGAAATGCTTCAGGCCGGCGCCTTCGCCATCTCGGCAGACGTGGCCTTTGAGGATTAACATGGCTCCCGAAAGGTGCAACCACTCGGCCTAACGTGGTATGGCATGGTTGCGCCGGAACACTTCCAACGCTTTGCGCGCCGGGCGCACGCGACCCTTCTTCACGTCTTCCAGCCCTTGACGGATCCCTTCATGCGCATCGGCTTGTGCGGCGATATTCAGCAGGCACTGGTGTGCTTTGGCATTCTGCACACGGGCTTCGGCGTCTGTGTGAGTGGCTTGAGTGCCTTTTTTAATGGTGGACATGAAGGCCTCGCGCGGGAATGGTAGCACCCTTAGAGGTGCGAAAGCAGAGGGGAAAGTGGCCACTCCAGAGTTAGGGCTCGCCCACCGGCCACTTGATGAATCAAAGGCCAAAGGGGTGCGGCAGAGGACTTGAAACAGCCACGAGGTGTGGAGCATACTGTGGAGAGGACTCCACAGTATGGAAACGGTGCAGATTGTCATCGATAAGGACCTCTTGCGGGCTGCGGATCAAGTAGCACGGCGGACCAAACGCAATCGATCGGCATTGATACGAGATGCTCTGCGAGAACATCTGCGGCGATTGCGCGTTGGAGAGGCGGAGGAACGCGACCGCGCGGGTTACGGTCGGCAGCCCCAAGGGGGGAAGGAGTCTCTCACCTGGGAGGCGGAGGCCGTGTGGCCGGCAGAATAGCGCGCGGAGAGGTCCGGCTTTATCAGTTCGCTCCGCCGGATAAAACACGGCCAGTGGTCGTCCTCACACGCGACAGCGCTCTTCCCTACCTTTCAGCGGTGACGATAGCGCCGATCACTTCCACCGTCCGCGGAGTCCCGTCGGAGGTACGTCTGGACGGGGACGACGGGATGAAAGCGCCGTGCGCGGTCAACCTTCATAATGTGATCACGGTTTCGCAGCACCGCTTGGGCAAGCGCGTAGCGCAATTAAGCTCGGGGCGAATAAAGGAAATCTGCGCCGCTCTACGCTTCGCTTTGGGCTGCGACCTCAGTTAAGGGTTGACTGGTGGCGGGATGGGATCGCCGCTGGCGGGCCTGGTCGAGTAACTCACAGGCCCCAATCGAATGATTTGTTTTAGGAGCTTGCGGCAAGCGGGTTCAGTTCATCAGTCTGTAGTCCGACACAGCGGGCTTTCTTCGGATTGGCTTTTGCACAGAAAACCACAGGCATCAAAAATAATTGTTACGGGGGCTTGACGAAAACAAAAAGTCTGGTATAGTTACAAATGGCTCGGGGGTAGTAGAGCCAGCAGGGCATCACAGTCGGGTCGAAGAAGCGTCTTCCCAGCGTACGAACAAGCGAAGGCCGAGAAGTAGATCCTATAGTGAGGTTCTTTACGAGCACAGGCTAGAAATCTGTCGAGCATCGCGTGGAATCACCCAGGAGATGGGTGATTGTACCCGGCGCTCGGCGCCGGGTTTTTTATTTTGTGGAAGTGAGTAGTGGATAGTGAGTAGTGGGCGGCGCAAAAGTAAGTCCTCCTGCGGTCACGAATTCATCTAACACGGAAGCAAAAGCAGAGCTGGAAGGCAAGATCGCGGAACGCGATCGGGTAAGACCCTCCAGACAAGCCCTAATGCGATTAGGGCATTCCGACAAGCTCGGAATAAAACGCTCTTTGACAACAGAAAGGCTGGCAAGTCCACGCCGATAACCTGACAGGGATTACGGTCCCTGCCGGGGCAATGGTGTGGATTATTTACAAGTTTTGCTCGAGAATCGAGCAATACTGTGGAAGAAAAGGCGGCTTATTCAAACCGCAGCGGCGCAAGCTGCTGAGGAGTCCGAAGACTGCTGGATCGAAAGCCTGCAACGGATACCTGAAGTGATTTTCCAAAAAAATCATCAAGACTTGTTCGTGACTCATGCCCGAGTTGCGACGAGATCGGTTGCGAGGATGTATGGAACTGCAGAAAGCGGGACGTCGATAGCCGGATTTAAAAAGCACGGACTAAGCACCGTGTGAATCGCAAAGGATGAAAGTCCCGAGCGGAGTCTGACAGAAGACGGATTGAGTAAGTTTTATGATTAAGCTACTAAGGGCGTACGGTGAATGCCTTGGCGCCAGAAGGCGATGAAGGACGTGGCAAGCTGCGATAAGCCTCGGGGAGCCGCAAGCAGGCTTTGATCCGAGGATCTCCGAATGGGGAAACCCGACGGGATGAACTCCCGTTACAGCCCGCTGAATACATAGGCGGGTATGAGCTAACCCAGGGAAGTGAACCATCTCAGTACCTGGAGGAAAATAAATCACAGAGATTCCGAAAGTAGCGGCGAGCGAAATCGGAACAGCCCAAACCCAAGTGCTTGCACTTTGGGGGTTGTAGGACCGCATAAGTAGAGTTACCAAACTGACAGCTAGATGAACCTGCTGGAAAGCGGGGCCATAGAAGGTGAGAGCCCTGTAATCGAAAGCTGATCAGACTCGAAGCGGTATCCTGAGTACCACCGGACACGTGTAATCTGGTGGGAAACTGGGGAGACCACTCTCCAAGGCTAAATACTCTCTGGCGACCGATAGTGAACAAGTACCGTGAGGGAAAGGCGAAAAGAACCCCTGCGAGGGGAGTGAAATAGAACCTGAAACCGTATGCTTACAAGCAGTCGGAGGGCCATGCATGGACTTCGGTCCGTGAAAGCCTGACGGCGTGCCTCTTGCTTAATGAGCCGGCTAGTTATTCTTACGTGCAAGGTTAAGCGCAAGCGAGCCGTAGCGAAAGCGAGTCCGAATAGGGCGACAAGTACGTAGGAATAGACGCGAAGCGGGATGATCTACCCTTGGCCAGGTTGAAGGTCGCTTAACCGCGACTGGAGGACCGAACAGGTGTGAGTTGAAAATCGCTCTGATGAGCTGAGGGTAGGGGTGAAAGGCTAATCAAATTCCGTGATAGCTCGTTCTCCCCGAAATGTCTTTAGGGACAGCCTCGTGCGAATTACCGCGGTGGTAGAGCTCTGAATGGACTAGGGACCAACTCAGGTTACCGAATCCAATCAAACTACGAATGCCGCGGATAACTACACGGGAGTGAGACTACGAGGGATAAGCTTCGTGGTCAAAAGGGAAACAGCCCAGATCGCCAGCTAAGGTCCCTAAGTATGTGCTAAGTGGGAAAGGAAGTGTATTCGCTCGGACAGCCAGGAGGTTGGCTTAGAAGCAGCCATCCTTTAAAGAAAGCGTAACAGCTCACTGGTCAAGCGGATATGCACCAACAATCCAACGGGGCTCAAGCACATCACCGAAGCTGCGAAATGGTTATTTCTTCGGAAATAATCTTTGGTAGGGGAGCATTGCGTGGAGTCTGAAGGTAGACCGAGAGGACTACTGAACACTACACAAGAGACCCTGCCGGCATAAGTAGCGATAAACACGATGAGAACTCGTGTCGCCGAAAGTCTAAGGTTTCCTGAGGAAGGTTAATCCGCTCAGGGTTAGGCGGGTCCTAAGGTGAGGCCGAAAGGCGTAGCTGATGGATAACAGGTCAACATTCCTGTCCCGCCTGGCGACGTTATCACGATGGGGTGACACAGAAGGATAGGAGAGTCAGGTGATGGATATCCTGATTGGCCACTGTAAGCCGGATCCCGGAGGAAAATCCCCGGGGTCATTCAACGGTGAGAGTGGCGACGAGGTCATACGACCGCAAAGTCTCTGATTTCACGCTGTCGGGAAAATCCCCTAAGGAGTCGTCCAGGTGCCCGTACCACAAACCGACACAGGTAGACGAGGTGAATATCCACAGGCGCTCGAGAGAACACTCGCTCAGGAACTAGGCACATTAGTCCCGTAACTTCGGGAGAAGGGACGCCGCACTAGGGTTTATAGCCCGAAGCGGTCGCAGCGAATCGCGCTCTGCAACTGTTTAACAAAAACACAGCTCTCTGCAAAGTCGAATACGACGTATAGGGGGTGACACCTGCCCGGTGCCGGAAGGTTAAAGCAAGGGCTCAGCCCGCAAGGGCGAAGGCTTGAACTGAAGCCCCGGTGAACGGCGGCCGTAACTATAACGGTCCTAAGGTAGCGAAATTCCTTGTCGGGTAAGTTCCGACCTGCACGAATGGTGGAATGATAGAGCGACTGTCTTGGCGAGTGACTCGGCGAATTTGTGGTTCCGGTGAAGACGCCGGATGCCCGCATCTAGACGGAAAGACCCCGTGCACCTTAACTGCACTCTGGCCATGAGTAACGGATTGATCTGCGTAGAATAGGTAGGAGCCTGTGATACCTTGGTTTCGGCTGAGGTGGAGGCAACAGTGAAATACTACCCTGACTAATCTGTCGCTCTAACCCACCGCCCGCGACGGGCGGGGAGACACGGCCAGACGGGTAGTTTGACTGGGGCGGTCGCCTCCTAAACTGTAACGGAGGCGCCCAAAGATCGGCTCAAGCGGATTGGAAACCCGCTGTGGAGTGCAAGAGCATAAGCCGGTTTGACTGTGAGACTTACAAGTCGAGCAGGAACGAAAGTTGGGTCTAGTGATCCGGTGGTCCCGCGTGGAAGGGCCATCGCTCAACGGATAAAAGGTACGCCGGGGATAACAGGCTGATCTAAGCCAAGAGTTCACATCGACGCTTAGGTTTGGCACCTCGATGTCGGCTCATCGCATCCTGGGGCTGTAGAAGGTCCCAAGGGTTAGGCTGTTCGCCTATTAAAGCGGTACGTGAGCTGGGTTCAGAACGTCGCGAGACAGTTCGGTCCCTATCTGGTGTGGGCGCAGGAGAATTGAAGGGAGTTGTCCCTAGTACGAGAGGACCGGGATGAACAGACCTCTTGTGTACGAGTTGTCACGCCAGTGGCATAGCTCGGTAGCGAAGTCTGGTAGAGATAAATGCTGAATGCATCTAAGCATGAAGCTCGCCCTAAGATAAGTTCTCCCAAGGCTTAATGCCTAAGAAGGGCAGTCGAAGACTACGACTTTGATAGGCTGGAGGTAGAAGCGCAGTAATGCGTGAAGCTGACCAGTACTAATCGCCCGTTCGGCTTAATCATAAAACTTTCTCATTCTGTCTTTGAGGAAGTACAAGAGAAGATCGCCTTCTCTTTCGCAGTATGTTCGACCCCGAGTCGAACCTGTAAAATTGCCAGCCAATGTTTGAGGGTTTGCAAGTCAAGCCCGGATCGGAGCCTTCGTTCCGTATCCGACTTGAACTTTCAACCTTGAACTTTCAAATTTCTGTTGTCGCACTCGCGATCCCAGCTCGGGATGAGCCGGGATTCAGTTCGCGAGTTTCCAGTTTCCTGGTGATCATACCGCGAGGGCCACACCCGTTCCCATCCCGAACACGGAAGTTAAGCCTCGCCGGGCCGATGATACTGCACGGGCAACTGTGTGGGAACGTAGGTCGTCGCCGGGGATTAAATCCAAAAGGCCGTCTTGAGCAATCAAGCCGGCCTTTTTGTTTTAAGCACGCTTGGGTTGAGCCAAAGAGCAATCAAGGAAGAATCGAAGGAATGTTTCTCGCCCGATGCAATACGCGAATGACTTGCAATGGCTCCGTCTGAGGGTCGTACACGATGAAGTAGTTCGGGAACGGAGGAACAATCCAAAAACGCACGGGCAGCGAAGTCAAATCCCCGCGCACCGTGCCCGCTAACGGCGATCCGGCCAGTAACTCGCAAGCGATATAAATCGCCTCTTCCACGCGATCGGCCGCCGCCGGGCTATCTCGCGCGATGTAGCTCCAGATCTCGAAAAGGTCGTCCAGCGCCTGGGGCGTGAACTGGAACCGGCCCATCACGATCGCTTGTCAGCCTGCCATGCGCGCTTCTTTTCTTCCATCGCAGCGCGCACCCGCTCCGCGTCGATCAGTTCCCCGCGCTTTGCCGCTGCATAGCCTTCGCCGACCTTCGCGCCAATCTCCGCGGCATGCTCCGCCAGCCAGCTCTCTTGTTCATGCAGCAGAACCACCGCCCGCTCCACGAATTCATCTGCCGTCCGGTACGGACCTCGCTGCACGTCTTCCTCGACCAGCTTCTCCAATTCTGGTTTTAGCCGAATGTCCATACCCGCCAGTCTACCCCATCTTTGGAAGCCCGGGACAAGACGAAACGTTCCTAACCTCGGGTGACCGGAGCTCCAACTCAGCCAATCTTTCAGCCAAAATGATTCGGGAACGTCCCGTCTGTCCCCATGTTTCAAAACGAAAAGATGTAATGTAGCGCCACTCTTCAGGGTGGCATGGGGTTGCTTCAGCGTGGCAGACGCTGCCCGAACGGGGAAGACCCCTCACCCGCCGTCGATCACCACCGCTTTAATCCGCGTACCGTCCGGCAAATCTTTCGTCTGTCGCCAAATATCCGCCTGCAGCGAATAGTGCACCGACAGATTTGTCGGCGAAACATTCTCCACCCCATATTTCCCGCCCAGGATCGGCGGAATCTTGTACCCGTAGCACTGGTCGTCAGAAAGCGTGATCCCGGCCGCCACGCACTGATCCACCAGAGGGATCATCAGCCAGTTGTTGGCATTGTCGCCCACGTCGATGCGCTCCGCGAAGTCGTCGCGGCTATCCGCCAAACGCTGCATCACGCCGGTCCCAACATCCAGCATGTGCACCGACCCATCTTCGAACACGGCGAACACGTCTCCAAAGCGGTTCACCAGCCACACCGTAAACGACGCCGGCAGAACACCCAACCACCCCGACAGAAGTTCCGCCCAATCCTTTCCACTCTGCTCAATCAGATAGTCGTGAATGTTCATGGACCGAATCCCCCAAACGTCGTCCAACAGCTGTAGTCGGAATCCGCAGGACTAAAAAGGAGGGACGCTGACCCGTGGTCCCAACACGGCCAATAGCGCGCCATGAAGAGTCTTCCGCAGCGCAGCCTTCCGATCCGCAAATACCGGAATCCGTTCAACCAACATTCCCGGCACGCCGCAGGTTCAATACTTTCAGGGCATCGTCATTCATAATCATTGGCCGATTAGCGGGTAGGCGGAAACATATCTGACTTCCCGCCCTCTGACTTGACTGCAAATCTAAGAGCCGTTACGAACCTCTGCGCTCTGTCTTTGTTCCGGAAAAAAATCATTGCCCCGGAGACAGTCTTAGTGTGAATCGGTTTTAGCCCGCAAGAACCGGCATTTGCGGTTTTTTCACTCTCGGCGCAAGTCTGCTGGGACTTGAAGCCCCCCTGTTCAATTAGAAGTTTCAAGTCGGTTGTATGAAAGCGAACCGCTGTCAATTTAGCTCCTGTTTTCAGATACTGGAGCATGCAGTCCACGCTGCCCGGACCCTTTCCGCATTCTGGATGTTTGTCCCAAAATTCGGATAGAGCGTCCAAATCAAGTCCCGCTTCTATTACCTCGACCGAGGAAGGGTCGATATCGTTGAGGCAGATTGATGCGTACCTTGGGTAATCTTTTTCCGCATACTCACCTATCAGCGTGTATGTGTATTCCGGGTAGCCATTTTTCTCTGTTTTGCCTGTCGTAAAGACACCAATTATGTTGTCGTGAGAGATTACCGTGATAACTCTCCCCACGCATTTCGACAATTGTGCTCCAGTCAACTCGCCTGGCAGGATGTCGTGATGTTCAGGCTCCGTCATGCGTTTCATATACTCAACGGCAGATTCCCAACTCGGCGCATTTGAGTCGGGAGGGGTGGCAGGTGCCTCTGACGGCGCGGCTGGTTTTATTTCATTAGGAAGATTTTGGAGCTTTGTAGACTGATTCGAGAGCAGAAGCTTCGCGTCGTTAACAGGAATCGCAAAATTAAGATTTTCGCCGCCCTCAAGATACATCGTGTTAATCCCGACAACCTCACCGAGCATGTTGAACAACGGCCCACCGCTACTGCCAGGAGAGATCGGCGCAGTGGTCTGCAAGAACTTGCCGCCTGCTTGTTTATCCGTTCGAAGTCCGCTCACAATTCCATTTGAAACTGTCAGTTCCAATCCGAGTGGATTGCCGATTGCAACGACTTCTTCACCGACTTGAACTCGGTCGGAATCACCAAGGGTGAGCGTTCGGAAAGTTTTACCGTGTATTTTGACGATCACGAGATCGCGGACTTTGTCGGCTGCAAGCACACCGTCAACGGGCAAGACTGTTCCGTCAGAGAATTTAACAATAGCTTTGTTGCCTTCCTTGATGACGTGGTAGTTCGTCACGATCACGCCATCGGCGCTGACAACAAAACCAGTGCCCTGGGCTATGGGTTTATCACCAGCCGTAGTGATGATGGTGACGATTGCTGGATTCGCAGCTTTAGCAATCGCTGGTATGTCCTTTCGAAGTGTTATCGATTGATTCCTGGGCACTGGCCGTGCCGGAACCACAGGCTGCCCACCAAGAGACAAAAAGAATTCATCGCTTTTTTTGAAGTCTTCAGCAGCGAATTGCTCAACCCAGACAGATGCATCTTTCTCCACCTCAGTTCGCACGATTCTATAAATATAGCTCCCACCCTTTAGCCCGTTGTCTCCTCGGACCTCATTAAGCCAAAACTCGTTGGTAATGTCATTCACCGAAACTGCAGTACCCTTTAGGTGGTCGGTTGACGAAACGTCAAATTGGTCGAGTGACTGACCTACTCGAAGCGGTGGAGGGTCACAACGGAACGCTTTCAGGTCGTGGTCCAAACACCTGTCAAACTGAAGTGTGTATCTGACCCTCGGACTACTCGGGTAGTGGTTGCTTGCCAGATGGCCGGAGAAGATAACTATCCATGTCGGTTTGGTTCCACGAACTTCTTTAACAACTGTGTACAAGTCATCCTTTGATGCCGACTGCGCGGCCACGACACCAGCAGAGACAAAAATCAGAAAAAGAAGTTTACTCGTGAAACCGCTTGCCAAGTCCAGTCTCCATTACAAGCGAATGTAAGCCTCACCGCTGCCTCTCGAAACATGGGAAACATGGGGGACAGACGGAAAGTTTCCGAATCATTTTGCCTGAAACCGCGGCTTAGTTCGAGTACCGGTCATCCGACGTTGGGAAAACGTTCCGTCTATCCCCGGTTTTTTCCAGACGTTGTCCAGAGTTTAGAGGAAACCTCCACTCTCTTCGAATTAGCCGATGCGAGAGATTAACGCGCTAATGCGCTCAGGTACGCGGATTGCTTTGGCCACTTGATGGTTGTCTGTGACAGACTGCATCAGCCTTGCTGCTTGCGTGGGCGTGAGCTTGGGGAGCCTTTCGAGGAGCGGCATTGCGTCTCGCGCTGCCTGAAAGCTCCCTGCTTGAGCCATATTCTCTACAAGCGCGTCAGCCATTCTGCCGGAAGTGAGTGAATGGTTGAGGAGGATTTGGAAAAGCTGCTCGGCAACTTCGGGCGCTTGCAAGCCTTTGGCGGCAAATCCTTGGTACTTCCCTAGAAAGCCGTGCGGAGTCGTTTCCTTGCAGAGCGGTATGACTAGCTTCCCTCGCCCGAACGCGAAGCCTACCTCCTGATCGCACCAGCGACTATCGACAAAGTCAGGCGTGATGATGGCGGCCAAGGCGTCTGCGGTTCGAAGGGCCCGCTCTATTTCGAGCTGCCATTCTTTGGTTGGCTCGATATCGTCGTGCGCCACAAATGCAGCGATCCCATATTTGCCAACTGCCGTCTTTAAATTGTGGGCGGAAAATTTGTTCGGATTTGTGTGGCTGATGAACAGGCGGAAGAAGCCAGTCTTCCAGAACGATGGCGAATCTTCAGGTTGTTGCAGTTGTTCCGAAGTTTTCGCTGGCGAGCGGGCCTCGGGCGATAACTCCGGCGTGATAATGACTTCCCTGATTCGACTGTCAGGGTATCGGCGCGCAATCGGTCGTATGCGATCTCGGATGGACTGTTCGAGCCCCTCTCGATATTGCTCGATATTTGCATATGTCTGGACAGGAACCTCGAGAGTTAAGGTATAGAGAGATACGTCGTAGTCTTCGCCGTCGAAGATCAGACTGGCGATACAGTTTCCGAGAACCGTGGCCTCGGGCTCGCCGCCTTGTGCGCGGGCGATTTGCGCGGCCACATTAACAATGTCCTTGGCTTTATCTTCAGGGATGGGCACGAAGAGTCTCCACAATTCTCACTGCAAGGCCGGGGGCGTAGGGAACAAACTGGTATCGCCCTGCGCGATGCAAGGTTGGGCCTACCTTGTTATTCTGTCAATGTAATGTCCAAGGAAATACCACTCCGGGTAAGAACATTCAGCGGGCAGCGGCAATCCTTGAAATGCACTTCGCCACCTTATCTCCCGCACTAGGAAAAAAGGCCCGGAAAGAACCGCACGACTTCGCTACCCGCGTTTCCCACCGTGCCCGGCGGGTGGCGAAGAGATGAGTTGGCGGAGTCCGTGCACTCGGGTTTGACGTTGGGGGTGCCGCAACCCTTCGGTGTTAAGGGTGCGGGTTTTGTTTTTTCCCCCGCTAGGACTATCCAAATTCTTCCGGCCATTCCCGGGCGGCGTGAAGAACCGCGAGAATCCGCACTTCTTTCTTCTCTATCCGGTAAGCGACGAGGAACGGCGTCCCTGAAATCACCAGCTCCCGCGTACCCGCCACGCGTCCATTTCGTCCCGCAAACGGGTGGCGCGCGAGGATATCCACCGAGTCCCAGATATGGTTCGTTATACGACTAGCGGCGGCTTCATCATCGGCCGCGATGTATTCGTGTGCGGCAGCCAATTGTTGCGTGGCGGGTGTGCTCCACCAGATCAGCATCGGCCCGGCGCTACTTGGAACGGCCCATCTTGCTGATCATTTTCTTCACGTCCGCGTGCGAGACCAGTTTCCCTTCTTCCGCTGCACGCAGGCCTTTTTTGATCAGCTTGATGTGATGCTCGTTGAGTCGCAGATAATTTTCCACCGCCTCGTTCAGCACATGGCTGCGATCGCGATCCATGCTTTCGGCCAGCTCATCCAGCGACTCCACCGTATCGGACGGAATCCGAAAACTGATTGTTTTTACCGCACTCATGATTCGGCTCCCATAATACGTAATAATACGTAATAATACGCCGCATTACGCCGCATTGCAACGCCGTGCGGCGCGTGGCACAGCCCCAAATCGCGCGCGAGTCTTGACCTTGCTTCCTTCTCTAGTGAATGCGCGGCGACTCCGTCTTCCTACTCACTACTCACCATTCACTACTCACTGTCTTTCCCCGTCTCACCAAACTACAAAACTCCCGTTTACCCTGAGGGACGAAGGGCCAACTGCTAAGCGGTGTCTCATCAAACTCCGAAATTTCCTCCAACCCCTTCCATCCACTCCACTTCCGCGTCTCACGTTCGAATGATAAAATAATAGTACTGTTACCTTGACAGTAATCGAAATCCATGCTACCATTCCCCATGTTCATCCTGAGGGACGAAGGGCTCGCCGCCAACCCCACCTCTATCTCCAATTCCGTCCCTGTTTCCGACCTCTGTGAACTTTGTGTCTCTGTGTTTAGCTCTCCGAATCTTTCCTCATTCAACCCTGATCCTTCAACTCGTAACCTTGTATCTTTCGTTGACGCGCTTGACGCCGCGTCAAGCATAAGTCCTTTGTCTGCCACTCTTACGAAAAACACCCGGGGTGGGGTCACATCCTTCAAGCCAAATCTTCTCTTTCCGTAGTCTGGCCGTCGCCACTCTCTACTATCCCCCTTAGAATCCGCACTTATGCAAAACACAACCGTAACCCCTTTACAATGAACACTTCCAAAACACAGGACTTAAAACTCTTTAGAATGAACACTTACGAAAAAACCGGGGGAGGGGTCCCGGATCGAAACGCGGGATTAACAGACAGACGCGACCATGCAAGGGAACGATCAGCCGCCCGGCTCGGCGCTATCCGCTCAGGCGCGGGTAGCTGGGATGACAAGACCATCCAGGCTCAAAGACGAAGCTTGCGGCGCTGGCGTCAAACTCGCAGCAACGGCGCCGGACATGACGTGGTGGAAGGCTTCCTGGAAGCGCTCCATTTCGGATTGTGTGCCGACAGTGATCCGTACGTGGGTCGGCCAAACAGGCCACGGGCGGCCGATGAAAACATTTTGCGCCTTCATCGCTTCAATGACTTCTTTTGCAGGCCGCTTGGCGTCGAGCATGAAGCAATTGGATTGCGACGGTACGAACGAATACTCGTTCTTCGAGAGCCATTGAAACGTCGCTTCGCGGACAGTCGTGTTGATGTGCTTGCGATCGGGGACGAGCCGCGGATCCTTCAAACTCGCTGCTGCGGCGGCCACCGCGGTGATGGGCATGGCGCTCCAGCCCGAGAAGGCGGATATTTTTTCGAGAAGGTCTGGTCGGCCGATGGCAAAGCCGCAGCGCAATCCGGCCATGCCGTAGATTTTTGAGAAAGTGCGCAAGATGATCAAGTCTTTGTCGGCCTTCACGAGATCGAGGGCGCTGGTGGCGTCGGAGAAATGGATGTACGCCTCGTCGACCAGGAGGATGGAATCCTTGGGCTTGTTGGCGAGCAGAAATTCGATATCCGAATGGCTGGTGAGCGTGCCAGTGGGATTGTTGGGCGTGCAAATATAAAACACGCCCGCATCCGGAGCTGCCGCCAGCATGGCTTTCACGTCGTGCGAGTGAGTACTCGTCAAGGGCACTTTGACGACGCGTGCGCCGGAAACTTTCGCGGCATGCGCGCCGGCTTCGTATCCTGGATCGGCCGTGACGTAGCTTTTCGCGGGAGACGTGAAGGCCAGCACGGAGTAGTGCAGCGGACCGCTGGAGCCCGGAAAAGCGCGAACGTACTCGGGCTTAATGCCCTCCGCGGACGCAAAAAGCTTGATGAGATCGCCGGTCATCCAATCCGAATAGCGGCCGCCTTGCGAAGCGACTCCGTTCACGGCATCGCAGGCCACGCCGCAGGGACCGAGCGGGTTTTCGTTGGCATTAATGAGGACGGCGTCCTTGGGATAAGGAACGGAACCAGCGTGCGCCAGCATCGGCTCAGTGACGATACGATAGCCAACGGCTACGGCCGCAGCGGCCGCCGAAACTTGTAAGAAGGAGCGACGGGAACGACAGGCGGGATTTTCTTCCATGGGCATAAAATTACCTCCGAAATGCGGCTCGCACGCCGCAAACTGGCTGAAGACAAGCTATCACGTTCTTCGGCCCACGCGCGTGCAAATTGCATGCATTTTCTGGATGGATCGGATTCGCAGCAACCCGCGCTGTTTCCAGGAGGAAGAAGAAATTCCCAGAGAAGAAAAGGGGAAGAGGGATGAAGTCCAAGACTCACTTAACGCGCTAAAGTCTTTGTGTTCAATTACATAGAAGCAGGTCGCCATGAGTATTCGAGCGTCGCTGCAGCAGTTTCACTGTCAGCTTGCAGGCGCAAAGCGAATTGAAATAGCAGCAAAAGTACTATTGACTGCTCCCATCCAGAGATTTAACTTGGGTTTTGCTGTACCCGGCCAACTAGGAACTCCACACTCTGCGAGGCAGGCATGGCCACCGAAACCACTGTAACCGCAAACATCCCTGCAGGTAAAGAACTTGAAGAACGATGGGAAAAATTGCGCAACCATCGGCGCGTAGTGTCCCGAGTGAAATTCCAAGTGGAATGGGAAGAGGGCGCTGAACGGCAGAAAGCCAACGGCGTCACTGTGGATGTAAGCAAATCAGGATGTCTTGCCGTTGTCGGCGCTGGGCTACCGTTGCGCAAGCGCGTGCGCCTGATTCATTCCACGACAGGGCGAACCGCGGAAGCGCACGTTGTGTGGCGCGATCATGAGGCCTGGGACGTAGGGCTGGAGCTGGTGAAGCCCGATCCATCATTTTGGGGCGTCAAGTTTTAATTCGGCCACTTTTCCCTGGGGAGGCTCTTCTGAATGGTTTCCAAGTTTTGGAAACCGTCCTTAATCACCGTTTGCTTCACGTTGTCCTTGGTCACTACAACAAGATTTAAATATATCGCTTGAACGGATTTGGTTCCGTTGGCAATGGAAACGGCATTTTTCACGGGATTTCCCGACGCGAGATTCACGGCAGCTTCCGCCGCCAATTTCGCTTGTAGGCTCAGCCGCTTGTAAACAGTCATGGTTTGCGTGCCGTCCAAAATCCGGATGATAGCGGCGAGATCCGCATCCTGACCAGATACGAAAACCTTTCCCGCGAGTTGGTGTTCCTGTAAGGCCTGAATTGCGCCTCCGGCGGTTCCGTCGTTCGAAGCGACGACAGCGGCCACGTTCCCATCCGTCGAGCTAATCGCCTGGGACATGAGGGCGTAGGCCTCGGCGGGGTCCCAATCTTTTGCCCAACCGTCACCTACGATTTTGATGTCGCCGCGATCCACGAGCGGCTTCAGGACGCGCAACTGGCCGTCGCGCAAGACTCTGGCATTGGAGTCCGCGGGAGAGCCGCCGATCAAAACGTAATTTCCCTTTGGCGCAGATCGCGCGAGCGTGGAAGCTTGCAATTCGCCGATAACCTCCGGGTTGGTGCCCACAAAAAAATCGACTTCGCTATTGCGCACAAGGCGTTCGTAGCAAATCACGGGGACGTGGCGCGCTTTGGCCGCGCTCACAATGCGTGCGGCTTTGTCCGTGTCGTGCGGCACGAGAACGAGGACTTTCGCACCGGAGTCCATCAATTTCTGAGATTGCTGCAACTGCAAATCGTCACTGCCTTCGGCGGTTTCGACGAGCACCTCGGCACCCAGTTCCTTGGCACGCTTTTGGAAGGTATCGAGATCGGTTTGCCAGCGCTCGACTTTGAGAGAATCCATCAGATAACCGATTTTGACAGGAGGGGCCTGGCCCTGGGCCAGTTGCCCTTTTGCGAAGCCAAAGAGAGAGACCGACAGCGCGACGATCGATAGGGAGAGTAAAAATCGACGTTGCAAACGCTTCATATTTTTTCACCACCAAGTACTTTAGACCGTAGCACCGGCCAGCGGGCGTCACAATGCGAGCGCGGCTGCGAGCGGACCAAGAGTAAAGAGGAACAGCGTGAAAGTGACCGCTTTCGCAACAGTTCGTCCCGGGAGCGGCCAGGAAGCATGTATGCAAATGCGAGATGAGCGCTCCTAAGAGCTTATCCGCCAGGCATTTGCAGGGTCTCGACGAATGGCCTCTTCTTTGCAGGGTTTATGGATGTAGACAATCTACATGCTGCGGGTGTAGAACATCTACATCCTGAGGTGAATATGAGTCCACGCTACCAGAACCGCATTGAGATCCTGCAAGGGACGCTCGACCTGCTGATCCTGCAAACCCTTCGCTGGGGGCCGCAACACGGTTACGGCATCAGCCACGCGATTCGCACCAATTCGGGAGACATTTTGCAGGTGGACACAGGCTCGCTGTACCCGGCGCTGCACCGGCTGGAGCGGCAGAAATGGATCAGCGCGGACTGGAAAGTTTCGGAAAACAAGCAGCGCGTGAGGGTTTACCGGCTGACGGTTAAAGGCAAGAAGCAACTGGAATCCGAGCGCTCGCGATGGGCGCAGGTCTCGGATGCGATTGCCGGCGTGCTCAATCCCGCGAAGAAAGAGAGCGAGGCGTGACCTTTTCTTTCTGGCATCGTCAAAAACGTGAGAGCGAACTGGACGAAGAACTACAAAGCCATTTGCAAATGGCAGCGCAGGATCGCGCGGACCGCGGCGAAACGCCAGAGCAGGCGCGCCGCGCCGCGCGCCAGGAATTGGGCAATGTCGGCTTGATCAAAGAGGTTACACGCGAGATGTGGGGATGGGCTTCGTTCGAGCGCCTGCTGCAAGATTTGCGATACGGCCTGCGGATGCTCGCGAAATCACCGGGGTTCACCGTGATAGCCATTCTTACGCTGGCGCTGGGGATTGGCGCAAATACCGCGCTCTTTTCCGTGGTGAATGGCGTTCTGCTGAAGCCGTTACCCTACCCACAGCCAGAGAGACTCGTCTGGCTGGCCGAAAGCAAACCCAATTTTGCGACGGGCTCGATTTCGTTTCCGAATTTTCGCGACTGGCAAAAAGACAATCACACGTTTTCGGCAATGGCTGTCTACCGGTCCTACAATTTCAATATCCTGGGTTTAGGTGACGCCGAGCAAGTAAGCGCGCGGTTCATCACTTCGGACTTTTTCAGCCTTCTTGGCGTCAACCCGGTCATCGGCCGGACGTTTGCGCCCGGAGAAGACGACATCGGCCGCTCGCCGATTGTGATGATCAGCGAAGGATTGTGGAAGCGCAAGTTCAACTCGTCTGCTGATGTGCTTGGAAAAAACATCAACCTTGACGGCACGGGCTACACCATTGTTGGCGTGACTCCCGCCAACTTCGATTTTTCGGGCCTCTTTCCCGACGTGGACATTTACGCGCCGTTGGGCCAATGGACGAATCCGTTGCTTCCCAATCGCGGCGCGGGACTGGGAGTTCACGGAGTGGGCCGGATGAAGCCGGGCGTGACCATCGAACAAGCGCGCGCGGACATGGCCGGCATTTCGAGCAACCTCGCTGCGGCGTATCCGGATACGAATAAGGGCATCGGCGCGGCCTTGCGGCCGTTGAAACAAACGATGGTCGGCGATGTTCGCGTGCTGCTGCTCGTGTTGCTTGCCGCTGTGGGATTTGTGCTATTGATTGCGTGCGTCAACGTCGCGAATTTGATGCTCGCTCGGGCGGCAGCACGGACACGCGAATTCGCGATTCGCGCGGCGCTCGGCGCGGGCCAGGCAAGGCTTGTGCGCCAGCTCCTGACGGAGAGCATCCTGCTGGCGTTTGCCGCGGGAACCCTGGGCTTGTTGCTTGCCGCCTGGGGAACGCGAGCGACTCTGCAATTCCTGGCGCAAGGCCTGCCTCGCGCCAGCGAGGTGCATCTCGATGCGCGCGCATTGCTTTTTACGGTGATGATTTCGCTGGGATGCGGCATTTTGTTTGGGTTGGCGCCCGCGCTGAAAAGCGGCGGCCGCAATCTCCTCGATATTCTAAAAGAGGGGGGCCGGGGAGACAGCGGCACGCGTCACCGCGCGCAAGGCCTTCTCGTGATTGTGGAAATGGCGATGGCACTGGTTTTGTTAATTTCAGCGGGGCTTATGTTACGCAGCCTCACGGCGCTCTGGAACGTCAACCCGGGATTTGACTCACACAACGTAGTTGCTTTTGGGGTGGCTCTCCCGCCTTCCATGCGCAACGCCAGTGCCGCCGAGATTCGCGCCGCTCTTCGCAACGTAAATCGACAGCTCGTAGCGGTTCCGGGAGTGAAATCCGTCTCTCTCTCTTGGGCTGCCGTGCCCCTCAGCAGCGACGACGAGGATCTCTTCTGGATTGAAGGGAAACCCAAGCCGCAAACCGACGACGAGAAGAGCTGGTCAATCAGTTATGTCGTGGAAGAGAACTACCTCCAAGTGATGGGCATTCCCCTTCAGCGCGGGCGATTCTTCACCGCGCAGGACAATGAGAACGCTTCGCACGTCATCGTGGTGGACGACGTGTTCGCTAAGAAATATTTTCCGGACGTCGATCCCATTGGCCAGCATATTTTTCTCGATAACAAGGGAGGACGCGCGGAAATCATCGGGATCGTGAGCCACGTCAAACAATGGGGACTCGACTCCGACGACAAAGAGACATTGCGCGCGGAACTTTACTTTCCTTATATGCAGCTCCCGGACCAGGCCATGCAGCTCTCGGGGAGCGGAACAGGCGTGATGGTGCGCTATGATCCGCGAGCTACAACCATCGGAGATTCGCTGCGCGCAGCCGTCAAAGGCATCAACGCGGAGCACGTGATGTCAAAGACGCAAACGATGGACGAGATTATTTCGGATTCGCTCGCCGCGCAGCGCTTTTCCATGGCCGTGTTTGGAATTTTTGCCGGGTTGGCGCTGGCACTCGCCTCTGTCGGAATCTACGGCGTTATTTCCTACCTTGTCCAGCAGCGCACCCAGGAGATCGGTGTCCGCGTGGCCCTGGGCGCCAAGCGATCGGACGTGCTGCGCCTGATTCTTGGCCAAGGAATGAAAATGGCGGGGGCCGGCGTAATCCTCGGCCTTATGGCCGCGTTCGGACTAACGCGCCTGATGGCCAGCCTACTTTACGGCGTGAGCGCTACTGATCCGGTGACTTTCGCGGCCGTCGCGCTCCTCCTTGGTGGGATCGCGATAGCTGCGTGTTATATACCGGCGCGGCGAGCGATGCGCGTCGATCCCATGGTGGCGTTGCGATATGAATGAAGAGACGAGAGACAGAATTTAGGGAGAAGCTTGCCCCAGGGAAGCTATCCAAGCATCAATGCGCGGCGAGACTACCGTGCAGAACCGCGCTACGCAAAGGGCTGCGAGGAGTCCTGTAAACACGTCCATGGTGTAATGGGCGCGAAGGATGAGCACGGTGGCGATCTCGAAGATGACGATCCCAACCGCCACGATACTGAGCCAACGCTTTCCGAGACGTGCCAATTCAATTCCACCAAAGACGGCGATGGCCGTGTGGCCGGAAAAGAAAAAATCGTTGCCGACGCTGTAAGTGACGAGCACGGAGGGGAATCCGGGATAGTGCCAGATCATGTTCGGAGGCGCGGGGAGAGCGCAAAGGGCTTGCATGGTTTGGCGCAGACCGAGCAAGAGCACAAGTCCGAGGAAGGGCCGAACGCTTGGACCGAAGAGCCAGCGCAAGAGAAGAAAGATGCCTAGTCCGTCGATGAGTGCGGAACTAAGGATCAGGAGCGCGTTGGCCGCGGCCGGCGAGTGATAGAAAAAAGAATTCAGGCCGGCTGTCAGGGTGTGAAGCGCGTCGCCAATGCTGGAAGCGGGCAGAGCGCGTTTAGCGAGCAGCGATTGTGTCCAGAACCAAATCACCAGGGCGATGGCGGTGAGAGCGATCCGCCGGAACAAGCGACGCCAGTTACGCGGCGAATTAGCGTCCGTCATTTGCAGGAAATTCCCGCCTCGGGAGGCAGCGCTCGCGCGAAATCGTTCATGCAGGTTTCACGACTTCCATGGCGAGTTCGCGAGCCTTGCGCAAGTCCAATTTGCCGGTGCCGAGGTAGGGCAATTTTTCGACATGCAGAAATTGGTCGGGCCGAGGCCGCCAGAGCGCGGGCAAGTCGCACTTGGCGAGCAGGTCGAGAGTTTCTTTCAGCTTATCTTCGGGGAGGGTGTGCAGCACCATCAGGCGCTCGCCTTTCCGTTCGTCGGGAACGGCGGTTACCACGAACATTTGCTCCGTCGCGTGCGCAAGTTCGTGCAGTTTATCCTCTACTTTGATGTGAGGCACCATCTCGCCGCCGATCTTACTGAAGCGGCTTAAGCGATCGGTGACGCGGAGAAAACCATCTTCATCGAGCATGGCAATGTCGCCGGTGTTGTACCAGCCATCCTGCAAAACAGCGGCCGTTTTTTCCGGCTGATTCAAATAGCCCTGCATCACGTTTGGTCCACGAACGAGCAGCAATCCGGGCTGATTGATAGGAAGAGTTTGCTGGGTTTCGGGGTCGATAATTTTTACGGACATTCCCGGCAGGGGATGCCCGATGCTGCCGCGCTTGGCGCCCACCTGGCGGAAGGAAGCCGCGCGAAAATCGATGGTATTCACCGTCACGGCAGGCGAGCATTCCGTGCAGCCGTAACCCTCGAGCGGGCGAAGGCCGAAGCGGTCTTCAAACGCCTGGGAAATTCGATCGGGCAGCTTTTCCGCGCCGGCCATCACGAAACGCAAGCTGCCGAATTGTTCCGGCTCGCAGCGCCGCGTGTAGGCGTTGAGGAAAGTCGGCGTGGCGAGAAGCATGGTGACTGCATATTTGTTGACGAGCGCGCCGATGACGCGGGAATCGAGCGGATTTGGATGGAACACAACGCCGATGCCGGTCGCGGCCGGGAGGCAGAGAGTGCCCGTGAAGCCGAAGGAATGAAAAAACGGGAGAATGCCCATGATGCGATCGTGCGAATGCAGGAGGAAAACCTGGTTGAGCTGCTCGACGTTCGAGGCTACGTTGTAATGCGTCAGCACCACGCCCTTGGGATCTCCGGTTGATCCGCTGGAAAAAATGATCGTGGCGATGTCTTCGAGGCTTGTCTTTCGTTCGGCTCCGGCATACTTTTCGACGAGCCGCGCTGGAAGAAAAAACGCTAACGCGGCGCCGAGACGTTCGCTGAAACGCGGCTTCTGGGCGAGGTCTTCCAGGAAAATGGTCTCGGCGGGCGGCGTTACGTGGACACGCTCGAGAAAAGCGCGAGCCGTGATCACCGTTTTCAGGTTGCACTGTTTCGCGCACGATTCCAGCGTCTCGTTCGACGCCGTGTAATTCAGATTGACGGGCACTTTGCCCATCAGCATCGCCGCAAAATTGACCAACGCGCCGGGGATCGAAGGCGGAAGCAGGACGCCAACCATCTCTTGCCCCTGCCACGTTTTGCGCAGGCGACGCGCGAGGAAGAGCGTTCGCGCCAGCACGGCGAAGAAGGTCAGCTTCGGCGTTTGGCCGTCTGCCATGGCGAAGCGAAACGGATGGCGGCGCGCTGTGTAGAGAAACGTTCGCGGCAGCGGCCGCATGTGGCGTTTGCGGCGCTCGAATGCTTCGGCTCCGAGGTCTTGAACGGCTTGCCGTGCTTCCTGCGCCGTCGATGTGGAAGGCAGTGGCGCACCAAACGTCACGCGAACGGGGTAGGGCAACTGACGTGGAAATTTCCAGAGAAAGCGTCCGCCCGCAAAACTGAAAATGGAGCCCCACACGCCGTCGAGGTTCACGGGGACGATCGGAACGTCCACGCCTTTGATAATGCGTTCCATGCCGCGGCGGAAGGGCATCATCTGGCCGATGCGCGTCATTTGTCCTTCAGGGAAAATGCAGACGAGTTCGCCGTCCTGCAACGCCTGCGTCGCGCGGCGCAGGGAATGAATCATTTCGCGCGGCCCTTGACCCGAAGAAATCGGAATCACGCCCAATATTTTGGCGAAGGGCTTAACGAGCGGATGATCGTACGAGCCTTTGAACATCAAGAAGCGCACGGGACGGTCGAGCGCGGCGAGAAGCAACACGGCGTCGGCCATGGAAACATGATTCGGAACAAGCAACGCGCCGCCTCGTGCAGGAACGCGTTCACGTCCCGCAACGTCAAGCCGGTACAGAGTGTGCGTGAGCATCCAGAGCAGAAGCCGCAACAGCGAGTCAGGCAACAGCCACAAAACGTAGGCGGTCGCTGCGAGCGACATCACGGCCGTCCAAATAAAAAAGGACTCCAGGCCGACGTGCAAATAATGCGTAAATCCCGAATAGATTGCGGACGCGCCAATTACGCCGACGAAGGAAAGAAAATTTGCGAAGGCAATGACGCTGCCCTTTTTGTCTTCTGCAGGCCGATGTTGGATCAGGGCATTGATCGGGACGATGAAGAACCCGCCCGAAAAGCCGAGCGCGGCCAGCAGCACGACCACCTGAAGAAACGTCAGTCCATGCAGGGAAATGGCAAAAGCAAACAACGACATGCCGACGGCGCCCAGGGGAATGAGGCCATATTCGATTTTCCCAGCGGAAAGCAGTCCCGCAGCGTAGCTGCCGATGCCGATCCCGATGGCAAGCGCTGCTTGAAGGTAGCCGCCATGCGTTTCGTCAATGTGCAAAACTTCGCGCCCGTAAAAAACAATCACGAACTGAAGCAATGCGCCGAGAAACCAGAAGTAGGTATTGCCGACGACCGCGAGATGCAAAGTGCGATCCGGCCGGACGATGCGAACCTGCTTCAATAGGTCGCTAAAAATATTGAAACGGAATTTCCTGGAAGGATCGGCGGCGGGGACGTGCGATATCGTGAAGCTGGTAGTTAGACCGATCAAGGTGAGAGCGCCAAAGATAAGACCTGCATAAAGCTCTCGCCCATGAAAGCGCTGGGCCAGCAACGGGCCCACGACCGCCCCAGCAATGATGGCAAGGAAGGTGGTCAGTTCGAGGATGCCGTTGCCCCAGGACAACAGTTCGTCGGGAAGAACCTCGGGAAGCAAACCGTACTTTGCGGGGCCGAAAAATGCAGCTTGCGTGCTAGCCAGAAAAATTACGAGAAACGCCATGCGCGTGCTGCCGTTCGCAAAAGCGTAGATCGCGAAAAGCATCGCGAAAATTTCGAAGATTTTCGTGGCGATGGCTACGGTGCGTTTGCTGAAGCGGTCAGCCAGATACCCGCCCGCCATCGAAAATAGAAGGAACGGGACGGCAAACAGATTTCCAACATAGAAAACCAGGAGATCTTTCTGCGAATCCGTGGGATTGGTGCCGAGGATCAGGAAAATGACAAAAAATTTCAGGCCGTTATCATTGAACGCGCCCTGAAACTGGGTGGCGATCAGGCTCCAAAAGCCCAAGCGCCATGGTCCTATAGGCTCTCGTTTTAGAGGACTCCCGTCGTCGGCCATGCAGGCGCACCCACGCGCTTAAATGGAAGCTTCTGAGATAGAACGATCTTAGCAGCCATTCTTGCACGCAGCTTTGCGGCGGCAGCCGAGTGTGCCGAAAGCGAGACGCTTGCTCCGCTGGAACGCGAGGCTAAGGTTTCGGCGACGCAGACTCAGCCTTGGCTTTCGCCGGGGCAGCGGCTTTTCGTCCCGCGTTCAGGTGGTCAAAATTCAAAGCGGCGTTGAGCAGCAGCATAAAGCTTCCCTGAGTTTCCTGACGCCACATGGGGTTCGTTGCGAATAAAACGACATGGCCGCGGCCCAGCGGCACGTCCACGATGGCAGGAGTCTCTGCGAGTTCAGAGCCGCCTGCGAGCATACCGCTGACCCACAGATCCTTCTCCGGGGCAAAGCGTAACACTACACGTGGGAACAGGGAAGCTGGCGGGAGAACGCTGCTCAAATCTCCTCGCGCCGCGGGATTCACGTAAAGCTCCTGCTCCGCCTTGCTGCGGTGCACGGGTGGCTCCGGCTCGGTCCACGGGCGACCTTGCGGTATGTCCGGGTCGGTCGCAGAGCCGCGGCCGCTGGTGCGACCTCCTCCTCCGGCGTCGGCGAAAAATCTGCCAAAGCGGCCCGCTACGGATACGCTGAACACCGGCCCTTGGTTGAAGTAGACACCGACGTTGTCGTCGTAGCCGTAGGTGATTGGGCTGGCTTTGTCTTCCACGTTCGCCCGCGCGATCATGCCGCGCGCTTGCAATTGATGCGTTTCGGAAATGGAAACTGTGTCGGTCATGCCCAGATCAATCGGCAGGACCGAGCTGTTGGAGATGGGAATGAATAGTCCGCCGTCCTCGACAAATTTCCTGATGTGCGCCGCGCCATCGAATCCCAGTCCGCCGCGAATATCGGCAGTTTCGTCTACGCCGCCGAAATTCGGTGTCGTCGCTGAAGTCTGGAAGGGAATCGGACCGGAGTCGCTGCCGTCTGGCAAAGTGCGCTTAGGGACGCCGTTCAGAATCTGTTGCAAGCCGAAAAAGGTGGGCGGGAAGAGAATCACGTCGTACTTTTCGCGCAGATTCGGCGTGGTACGCACGGTGGTGTCGGAAATGTACGCGTAGGGGACTCCCGATTCTTCCAGCCCCAGGCGGAACCAGCCTTCGTTCTGCGTGTCCGTCCAGTTATGCATTACGGCAATGCGCGGAACGCCGATTTCGTGGCGCGCTACATCCGGCACGGTGTCCGCGCTGATCACGCGGACGCCTAAATCGCGCGCGGCCGAATTCAAACGCAGATCCATATCGGCAGGGTTGCCTTCGACAGGCAGAAGGAACGAACCCGCGACGAACTTCTGTCCTGCGGCTTCGAAACCCTCTTCCGCGGCAAAGAATTTTGCATCTTTCAGGCGGAAGCGCAGCGCCGCGAGGCTCGGCTCACCAGAGGCATTTATCACATAAAATTTTGTTGCCGGAGCTTTGCCGGTTTTGGGCACGTGCGGCGGAATCACTCCGCCGCCATCGAATTTTGCAGGCGAGTCCACCAGAGTCATAGGAGCCTTCAGGATGGTCACGTCCGTGATGCGCTGTGTTTTTACGTTTCGCAGCGGCCCGAGGGTCCAGCCCGTGTCGTCGTAAGGCCGAGGATCGTTGGTCGAGTAATACTGCGTGTCCAGCAACATGTCGGCCATGCGGCTGTATGGCTGGTCCATTCGAATGATGTAGCTTCCCAACGGAATTTTTGTCGTCTTCGCTTCTTCTGGTTTTTTCGCTCCCGATTCAGGCTTGCTTTCGGGTTTTGCTTCCGCGGACTTTGGCGCCGGCGCCGCTTTCTCTTTCACTTCAAAATCCTGCTCCAGCTTTTGTACTTCTGCACCCTGCCGTTGCAACAAATTCGCAAGCTGCGCGGCCAGCGCGGGGCGCCTGCCATCATTCACAATGGCCCACGCCACCGGACCTTCCGTCGTAGCCTTCGCGACGGAGCGCTTGCTCTTCTCGTAGAAATCCTTCAGAAGCTCCTGGCCATGGTCCGCCGTGTAACCCAGAGCCAGCAGCACGCCGCTCTCCTGCAAATTCGTATTGTTGCGCAGCGACCACTTCACTTTTGTCAGCGGCGGATTTGGCCGGAACCAGGTACGGCTCGTCGAAGCCGCCGGCAACTCCGCGTCTTTTGTTTCCGGAGTTCCATTCCCATACGTTTCATAGAATCGCCCAATCGAGTTATGGCCGTTCGCCACATAGAACATGTAGTTCGCGGCCCAGCCGTCGTAGAAGCCATGAGTCCACACACCGGGAACGCCTCGCTCCGTCATCCCTTGTATATCGTTGTACGCCAGCTTCTGCCACTCGTTGATGACGATGGGGTCGAGCCACGCGTTATACGGTCCAGTGCCGGTGGAGACATAGAGATAAGGAACCGATTCGTGCAGATCGTGGAGCACTTGCGGATGCCAGTAGAGGAAGTTCTGCATCATCACCTGCGAGAGCTTCAGCCCCATGCCGATGCCGTCGCGATTGTTGTCGTGCTGCACGTAGTGTCCCCAATAAACGAGGCCAGGTTGCGGCTTATCCGGGTTCGCCTTTTTGTAGTTCCAGGAATCCACCACGCGGTCGTGGCCGTCCACTTCAACGATGGGAGTTATCAGGAAAATGGCGTTCTTCCGGATATTCTGGATGTACGGCGAATCTTCCACGGCGAGGCGGTAGGCGAGTTCCATCAACATTTCGGGCGAGCCGGTTTCAGGCGAATGAATCGATCCGGACGCCCAGTAAAACGGCTTGCCGCCCGCGATCAGTTGCTTCGCGTCGGCATCGCTAATCTTGCGGGGATCGGCGAGTTTTGCGGTGACGTCACGAAACTTATCGAGCTGGGCGATGTTGGCTTCGTCGCTTACGGCGATGAGCAGGAAGTCGCGCCCTTCTTCTGTTTTGCCCACGCGGTAGACTTTTACGCGAGGAGTGGCTTTCGCGAGTTCGTCGTAATAGTGGTAGATGTCCTTCGAATAGGTAAGAAAGTTCGGCGCACCGACGATGTGGCCAAGAATCTTGTCGGGCGAGGGCACGGTTGAGGAAGCCGGGAGATGATCGACGAGGTCGGTGAGGAAGTACGGCTCCGTTGTGAACTCGTGAATCTTCTTGCCGTACTCTTCATCGTTTGCAGCGCTCTGCGCATTCGCAAGTGTGGGCGTAAAGCCGATGAAGAGAAGCGCCGCAACTGCCAGCAGCCAAATTCGCCGCAAGTGCTCTCGCCCCGCCTGGGCATATTCACACAAGTTTCCACTCAGAATTCTCATCATCGCCTCACTTTTTATTTTCCTGGCACCCGACCGCTGCTGGATCATGTGACGGGCCGTTCGCAACATTCGTTTCAGTCGTTTTGCGGATGCCCGCGCCACGGAAGAACCGGGGTAGCATAATGCTTCCTTAGCTTGGAGGGAAGAATGGCGAACGGGGCAGGGCAACAAAAATCCGTGCTGATTACTGGCGCAACGGATGGCTTGGGCAGAGCCACGGCGATCCTTCTGGCGCAACGCGGCTATCGCGTGTTCGCTGCTGGACGTTCCGCGGAAAAGCGCGCGCAGCTCGATGCGTTGGCTCGAGAAAAGAACTTGCCGCTTGAGACTCTGGAACTCGATGTCTGCGACGACACTTCCGTGCAGCGAGCCGTCGACTCCGTTCTCGCAAAGGCAGGCGCGATCGATGTCCTCTTTAACAACGCAGGCGTCAACTTCTCCGCCGCTGTCGAAGACTTGCGCATGGAAGACTGGCGGCGCCAGTTCGAGACGAACTTCTTCGGCGTGTTGCGCGTTACGCAAGCGGTCTTGCCGCACATGCGCGAACGAAAGCAAGGCCGCATCGTGATGATGAGCTCCGTTTCCGGCTTCGTCACCGCGCCGACGCAAGGCGCGTACAGCAGCAGCAAATTCGCGCTCGAAGCCATGAGCAACGCGTTGCGTCTCGAACTCTATCCGTTTGGCGTGCAAGTGGTATTGATCGAGCCAGGCTACATCATCACGGGCATCCAACAAGCCGCGATGGAACTTTCCAAGCCTTATCTGGACAAAATGAGCAACGGTCCCTACGCCCCACTGTATGCGCGATTTCTCGCCAGCGTTACGGGCGCCCGGGCCAAATCGCATACGACACCAGAAGATTGCGCGCGCATAGTCCTGCGAGCGATCGAAGCCCCGAATCCGAAAATTCGTTATCTCGTGACGGGATTGGCTGTTGTTGCGAAATGGTGCAAGCGGTTGTTGTCCGACAGAATGGTGGACGCCGCTTTCCGTCGCCGCTTCGGGATTGTTCGGGGAAACTAAGCTCTAGGGATTCGAAATCTGGAACGAGAGGCTGTTCTCCCGCAACTCCTGCCATTTCTTGGACCAAGCCTCGTGAACCGGGCTCTCCGAATAATCGGCCGCCGCTTCCGCGCTTGTAAACTCAATCGCATATATGCCGCTGAAATCCTTAATCTGATTGCGCTCCGTTTTGATCCAGATATTCTTGATCCCGGGAATTTTTCCCGCCATATCCTTGATCCCATTGATGGCGACTTCGCGGTCATTGTTCGAAGTGGCGTCCTTGAATTTGTAAATCACCACGTGCAGCACTGTTTTCGGCTGCCCAAACCGGTTCTGGACGGCCGCACTCACCGCATGCAGCGAACCTGCCGCGATTCCCGCAACAAACAATCCCGCTCCCAAAGCGATTTGCGCCATCCGTTTCTTCGTCGATGTCACGTCATCCTCCCGTCGTTGCTACCCAGCCAGTCTATGAAATGCGATAGGAACGACGCAACACGCCGAGTCGTTCACCAAGGCCGCGGCCCCAAACGGTTTGACGCGCCTGCGGCGCGACCGTTACGCTGCCAACGCACATTCTCTCGAGGTTCAAATGGAAGTCTCGCCCAACGAATCATCAGGGCAACAGATGCGACCGCAGACTCTGCCGCCGCTCCCACAGTTATGGGTCGGCTATCTTCTAGGACTCGCAACTGTCGTTGCGGAACTCATTGAAGGTTCGAACCACGCCCCAGAGCCGGCCCCCACCGACTTCCCCATTCCCAATTTGTATCTCTTCCTTCTAATGTTCGTCGGCGGCGTCTACTGGCTCGTCTGCGTTTACCGCTATCACGTAGTGATGCAGCATGTGCCCGGCTGGAAGCATCCCATCTCGCCCGCGCGCGCCGTGGGCTTCCATTTCATCCCCTTCTACAACCTCTATTGGGTCTTCAAGTGGCCGCAGGAAATTGCCCGCTTCGTGAACTGGAGATTCGCTCAGCCCGTTATGAAACCTCAGATGGTAGGTCTCATGGTCTTCGGGGCTTTCGTGATGCGTTTCTTGTTTGACCCAGGGCTTGGCCTGATCCTGCTGTTCCTCGCAGCCTCTTACGTCTCCGGTTGCCTTCGTCGCGCCTTTGCTCTGCCACCAATGCCGCCCGTGAACCCGCCGCCTCCCACGGAATAAATTCGCCTCTATTCCAGGAATGCTCCGAAAACTAGCCAGCCACACGCACCTTCCCGTATATAAAGAAAAACGGCCCGATGA
Source organism: uncultured Acidobacteriota bacterium (assembly GCA_963718785.1). Lineage (GTDB taxonomy): Bacteria > Acidobacteriota > Terriglobia > Acidiferrales > UBA7541 > Acidiferrum. Next base: position 286,757 of record CAVQZW010000004.1, read on the forward strand.
AGATTTCTTCACCGGGCCGCTCCCTTTATTTCCGGAATTTAGTTGTTTGGTTTGTTAGGCGTGTCGCCGGCTTTTGGATCGGCCTGCACGCTTGCCGCGATTGGTTTGCCTGCGTCTGTGCCGAAGCGCGTCAGATAAGGCATAAACGGCGTCACCTCAAACGGCATCTTCTCCCGTTCGGCAACCGTCCCCACTGGCTTGCTCTTGATCAGTGAAAGTGTATCGTTCCACGGATCCAGCTTCACGCGGCCGCCGATCGGCAGCGCCGCAATCATCTGCGGATTCTGCTTCTGATCCACGGGCGTCGAAGCCTTCAAGTCCCCAATAACCGGCACGCGGTTTCCCAAGTGCGGGCTCACGAGGTTCGGAACTTCTTTTTCGCGCGCGGAAAGCGCCGAAAGGAAAAGTCCCGCATTGCCCAACTGTCCCTTGTAAGGCGAATTGTTCAACAGCAGGATCGCCTTCGCATTGGCGGCATTCTCTTCGTCCTTCGTGCGCGCAAACCCAAAGTGGCGGAAGGTTTCCTTGTCGTCGACCAGCAATTGGTCGAAGAAGGCATACGTCGAATCCAGCCGATGCCCGAGGATGATATGGCTCAGTTCGTGAGACACCATCGTCGCCAGGCTGGCTTCGTCCGGCAGCACGTCGATCAATCCGCGGCTCAGCACAATGGTGTGGCCGACGGTGTAAGACTCCAACGTCGAAGTCATCATCACGCGGCAACGCACTTCCGGCTCCACGTCGATGTTGTTCGTCACTTCGAGGTTGTTCACCACCGTGTCGAGCACTTTGTCGATCTCGCCCTTGGGCGCGATCAATCCAATGCGCTCCAGCCGGTCAATCACGTTATCTTCGGCTTGATGGTCCCAAGACCGCTGCGCTTGTATCGGCGACAAGTCATTGGCCGTCTTCGTGTCGTCGTTAACTGGCGTCTCGACCAGAATCTTGCTCAGCTCTTGTTCCTGTTGCGAATGGCCAAGGTTATAGCCCCACAGCCTCGTCTGCGCCTTGAAGTCCAGCTTCTTGCTCATGGCGTAATGCAGATCTTTTTCTTCGCTGTAAACGAAAGCAGGCATCCACATCCCCGGCTGCACGTTGCTGCGCCAGCTGTCGAAGTGGAAGTACCAGCTCGAATGTCCGCCGCCGCTGTACGCGCCGTTGAAGCGCACGATGTTGTAGTCCTGGTCCTCGACCCAAATGCGCCCGAGGAACCGCCCCTTGCCTGACTTCTCTTGAGGCGAGACGTCGAACACCAGGCAGCGCACTTCGCCGAGAAATTCGCGGCGCACGTAATCAAACTTGTAGTGCTGCTTGTCGAATCCGTTCGTGTCGATAAAAATCATCTGCAGGAAACCGTCCGGCAGAAATTGCATCGCGAACGAAAAGAAGTTTCCCACCGACCCGAAAATCTTTTTGCCCTTGCTCTCCGCGTTGCTCAAGGACACCAGTTGCACGCCCTTTGAGAAGTCGGCGCGGCCCAGGAAATATTTGTCTCCCGCGGGCACATAGCCGAGGTCCTTGTCGGGCTTCAAGTTTTGGATGTACGTCTCTACCAGCGGTGAATATTGTCGGATCTGCTGGTCGAGGCGGTTTTCGTTCGTGATCACGCGGTCGATCACTTGATCCATCGTCCGCGCTTGCTGCGCGCTCGCGATGGCCCCGGACCCTCCCAAGATGAATCCGAGGACAACTGTAGCTAGCTTACGCATTTCTCTCTCCCCTCAATAGGCCAGGCGGAACTCAATCCGCACGCGTGCCGGAAAATCGACCGGCTGGCCTTCGCGTTTTGCAGGTTTGAACTTGATCGTTTGGGCCGCACGGACCGCAGCCTCATCGAGGCCGTGGCCCAATCCGCTTACAACGTGATTGATTTGCATGGTGCCATTTGAGAGGAACACCACGTCAATCACCACGTCGCCTTCTAACTTAAGACTACGCCCTTCCGCCGTATACTCCGGTTTGGGCTTTTCCAATATGTCAACAGGCGTGTCCGCTGGCCCCGCTGCTGCCACCTTTTTCTTCGGCGCATCCGCAGCCGCTTGGTCCCCGAATCCCGAAGATTGAACTTTTCCCTGCTTCCCGCCGCTCGGCGGAGGGTTTGCGATTCCATTCCCAAATCCTGTGCTCGCGACTGTTCCCTTAATTCCTTTGTCGCCGCCCGTTCCGTTGCCATAACCCGGCCCGCCAGGCAGCGCAGGCGAGCCTTGCCGGTTCACATTCGTTGCGTGTTGCGGATCGCCTTTCCCCGGCATTCCGTTCGGATCGCCGAATCCACCGGTCTGCACCTTATTGATCGGGGCTTTCACCGTGGCGGGAGCCGCGCTTCCCGCATCCATATTATTCAGCTTGACGTCTTCCTTCGGTTTCTTCGGCCCATTCAGTGTCGTATCAATTTTTGCCGCTTCCAGATGCGCCTGCATCTCCGGCGCCAGCGCTTCCACTTTTTGCACCTTCGGCACCACCGCCTTCGGTATCTCGAAAATGTGCGGCTTCTTCGGATCCAGTTTCACTGGCTCAACCACTGCAGGCTTGGGTTGTGGCGGAGGCGTCTTTGCTCTCACCACTTTTGGCGGCGGAGGAGGAGGTGGCGGAGTTGGAATCTCCGTCAACGGCTGCGAGATCTCGACATTCTGAAAATGCAGTGCCGTCTTCAACTGATCGGGATAGATCAGCGGAATCAGAACGCAAAAAGTCAGTATGCAAAGTTGAAAGAAGGCGCTGACGCCTATCCGGCTCCAGCGGGGTTTTGAGTCCGGCAGTAAGGCGAGTCGAGCAGCGACTTGTCTCGTACCGATAGCCGCCTTCCACGCGTCTGCATTTGGTTGGCGACGCCGATCGGCGTCTAATCCGACGCCCAACCGCGTCGCGCTCCTTGGTGAATCCGAAATCATGGTTGTCATCCGCGTGCCGCCTTGATTAGGTTCCTTCTTGAGAACTTTGGACAACTAGGTAGGCCTAGCGTTCCCAAGTTCGCCAGCTTTTTCCAGTACGTGTGCTTGACAGTACTAGGGTACTTACGGGGCTGAGGGTGTCCGAATAGGACTTTCGTACTAGCGTCGCGAAGTCGCTAATGGTCCCGCGAGCGCCCGGTTCGCACGCTCTGCTAACCCGGCGAGGCGGCTCTTGTTGCGGGGTTGGGTGCGCAACCCGTATAGGATACCGCAATCCGGCCTCTCTGGGTCCGTACTTTTACATACAGTTGCCCTCCGGCTGGATTAAGCTCTTAGGATGCCCAGCTTACCCCACGCGTTGGATGGTCTGCGATACTGTAAACACCTGAATTGGCTATGAAGGAAAGCGCCCCAGACCGCTCGCAGCCTAGGAACCCCGCCGGCCGCCCCAGCCCCGCTCAAACGGTCGCTGCCTCCCCGGCCAGAATCGAGTGGCTTTACGCGCAGTCTAAAGCCGGCCGCTGGGGGCTTTCACTCGAACGGTTTGCCGCCTCTCTCGAACGTAGCGCGGAAAAACGCCTCACCAGCGGAAACCTCTCGCTGGAAAAGCTGGACGAATACTTCGCCGCATTGCATCTCGAAGACCTGGCCCTCGCCACTGCTTGCATGGAAGATTGCGAACCGGCGTGGGACCATTTCGTCAGCACCTTCCGCCCTTACCTTCGCGCGGCCGCAGCCGCCGTTCTCCGTTGCAGTTCCGCTTCTTCAGAAGCTTGCGAACTCGCCGACTCTCTTTTTGCCGAACTCTATGGACTCACGGATGGAGCGGGCCGCGAGCGCTCCCTCTTTCGCTATTTCCACGGCCGCAGTTCGCTCAAGACCTGGCTCCGCGCCGTCCTCGCTCAACGCCACATTGACGTCATCCGCGCTGGGCGCCGCTTCGAATCCCTGGACGACGACGATGCCAAGCCCAGCGCCAACAAGATTCCTAAGGCTGTTTCCGTGCAGCCTTCCGACCCGCATCGCGAGCGTTATATCTCTCTTTTCGTTCGTGCCCTGCAAAGCGCTCTTGCCGCCCTCGACCAGCGCGACGAACAGCGCTTGCGCCTTTACTACGCGCAGCAGCAAACCCTCGCTGAAATTGGCCGCCAACTTTCCGAACACGAATCCAGCGTTTCGCGCAACCTCGATCGCATCCGCCTGGCTCTCCGCCTTGCCGTCGAAGAGACTCTTCGCAACGGCTGTCCCGCCGTAAACGGTTTCGCTGCCGACCTCGGCCTCAGCGATGCGCAAATCTCTCTCTGCTTGGAGTACGCCTCCGCGGACGCTTCTTTCGATCTGGAAAAGCTGCTGCAGCGCACCAAACCTGCAAGTCCACCAGCCGGGAGGCCCGGCCCATGAAATTCGGTTCCATCCATTCTTGCTGCAAGAACGCAGTTGGCCCTCGTTCTAAGGAAGGAGAAGACCATGGCGCCTGACAATCGCGACCGTAATTTTGAAAAAGCCCTCGCGCGCCAACTGCGTTCTTCCGCGTCTTCCAGCCCGGATGCCGGCAGCCACGCCGGAGCTTCCGCGTCTCCTCTCGCAGGAATCTGTCCCGATCCCGAAACGCTGGCCGCTTATCACGATGGTTCGCTCTCGCTCGAAGAACGCAACCTGTGGAAGAATCATGTCCTGGGTTGCGACAGTTGCCAGGTTGTCCTAGCGCATCTTGCAACACCTCTCGACATCCCCGTCGCTCAGGATGTGAAGGAGAGCGTCCTGGTCGCCCCGCAACGTGCTGCCGCCGCTTCCCCCGCACGTGCCGCGCGTCCAAGCCCCATGCACTCTTTGCGTTGGCTCTGGCTCGTTCCTGCGGGTGCCATTGCGGCGGCCCTCGTCGCTTGGGTTTCCTTGCAAGAACGGAAACCTCTCTCTGTCACGCCATCTTCGCCCGTCGAAATCGCTGAAAATCGTCAGCCCGCCGGCTCTGCTCCATCCGAGAAGCCTGCACTCTCCGATTCTATGGAACGCAAGCGCAAGGATCAGCGCGCTGCGTCTTCCACGGGTGCCGCTCCGGAAGCCGACTTGACAAGTCGTGACTCCGCTCTAAAAAAATCTCAGAACGAGCTCCAGCAAAACCAACAATCTTTGTCTAACAATGCTCCCGCTCCTGCTCACGGACCTTCCTTGAGCCAGCAAAAGCAAGAGCAACAAATCAATCGGATCGCCGCTGGCAGAGCGGGTGCTGCCGATCAGAAAAAGCTCGACTCCAGCCTTAACGCGAACGGCCAGAATACGGGGGCCGTCGCGGGCCGCGTACTGGCATCCCCATCTCCGGCCCCCCATCCACCGCCTTCGCCCTCCTCCGAGCCAGGCCTCGTCGCCGGTGGATCGATTCCACCTCCCCCTCCGGCCAAGGCCACGCCGGCTCAACCTGCGCCGGCACCCCCTGCTGCCTCTGGCGGTGCCGCTCCAAAACCAGAAGCTGCGGCTGCGGATGCAATTTCAACAGCGACAGAATCTGTCGAAGTCTCGTCTGCCTCGCGATCTCTCGCCAAGACGAAGGCCCAGGAACATGGCATGATGCGCGCTGCCGCCCTGCAAAATCCTCATGTATTCGGAGCGCCTGGCGGAAAGCAACTTTGGCGCATTGGCCCCGCTGGTTCCCTCGAATATTCCAAGGACGAGGGTCTAAATTGGATCCAGCAAATCAGCGGCGTCTACACTGACCTCCTCGCCGGCTCGGCTCCTTCCGCAAAAATTTGCTGGATTGTTGGCAACGCCGGTACGGTTCTCCGCACCACCGACGGCGGTACACGCTGGACCAAGCTGGACTCGCCGGTTACCAACGACCTGACCGGGGTTCGCGCCGAGGATGCCAAGCACGCCTGGATCTGGTTTGTTCCTGATCCGCAGACTGGATTTGTAAAGACCTACCAAACCTCCGATGGCGGACGCACCTGGTCCGCTCTTGCTGGCGAATAGTACACCGCAAGCATCCACCCGCTTCTCGTGCAAGAAATTTGCCGCTCTTCGTTCTAAGCTGGAAGGTAAATCTTAGTCGAGGTGGACATCATGGAAATCCGCAAGTCAAAAGTGAAGCGCCGCTTGCCCTGGATTCTCTCCGGCACCGCTGTCTTGCTTGCAGCTGCCGCATTCGTTTATCCCGCTTGTCGCTGGCAGCGCGTCTTTGCGTCCCAGGAAAAATCCGGGCAGGAGAAAGAAGCTCCTCGCGCCACAGGCCCTGATCAATCTACGAGCCTTAACGATCAGACCGATTTGAATGTTACCGTCTACAATTCCAACATCGCTCTCGTTCGCGACGTTCGCAATCTCTCTCTTCCCACAGGCACGTTCCGTCTGAAATTCATGGACATCGCCGCCACGGTGAATCCCGCAACGGTCCACTTCCGCTCCCTCACCGATCCCGATAAGCTCGGCGTCATCGAGCAGAATTACGAATACGATCTCCTCGAGCCAGCAAAACTCCTCCACAAATACGTCGGCAAGGAAATCACTCTCGTCCGCTCCTACCAGGACAACGGCACCACCAAGCGCGAAGAAATCAAGGCCACCTTGCTCTCCGATAACAATGGCCAGGTCTGGAAGATCGGCAACGACATCGTCACTGGCGGCTACGCCGAGAGCTACCGCTTCCCCGACATTCCCGCGAATCTCTACGACCGTCCCACGCTGCTTATGTCGCTCGAAAATTCCGGCTCGCGCAAACAGCAGATCGAAGCCTCTTACCTGGCCAGCAACTTGTCTTGGAATTCCGATTACGTCTTAACAGTGGGCCGTGATGATAAAGCCGCCGACCTCGACGGCTGGGTCACTCTCGTTAACAACAGCGGCACCGCTTTCCACAACGCGCGTCTCCAGCTCGTTGCCGGTGATCTCAACCGTGTGGCCAACGCCCCCGCGCCAATGATGGAACTGCGCATGGCGACCAAATCAGCTGCTGCTGCTCCGCAATTCCAGCAAGAAAATTTCAGCGAATACCACCTCTACACGCTCGGTCGCCGCACCTCCGTTGAAGACAAAGAAACCAAGCAGATCAGCCTTCTCGCTGGCACCGACGTCCCTGTACAGAAAATCTTCGTCGTCAACGGCCAAAACTACTACTACCACAGTCGCCAAAATCCCGGCTCACCCATCAAAGACAACGTCATGGTCTTCTACAAATTCAAGAATGACGAAAAAGCCGGACTAGGCATTCCCATTCCTGCTGGCAACGTCCGCGTCTACCAGAAGGACTCCAAAGGCGGCATTCTCTTCGTCGGCGAAGACCACATTGACCACACCCCCAAGGACGAAAGCATCTCCGTCCACATCGGCAACGCCTTCGACGTAGTCTCGGAACGCAAACAGACCGACTACAAGAGCATCTCGTCAAATGTCTGGGAAATGGAATTTGAAATCACGATTCGCAATCACAAAGACAGCGCCATCACCGTTCAGGTCAACGAACCCATCGGCGGCGACTGGGAAATGCTGAACTCCAGCCACAAATACACAAAAACAAGCGCCTGGGCCGCCCAGTTCAACGTCCCTGTCGACAAAAACGGCACCGCGGTCCTGCGCTACCGCGTCCGCGCCCACTGGTGAGATTGGCGTGGGCCCAGTACCCGCGATTTGTCTTGACTCAGGCGGTAATCTCTAGTAGTATCTGCCTTGGGTAATTCCACGAGTTGCGAAGAGCGGCAGCCACCTGCCGCTCTTTTCTTTTTCAGGTCACCAGTTCACGGCGTCGATCCAATTTCGACAAACTCTCCGTGACCCCTGCGCACTCTGTGTTAAAGGAAACCTGATCCGTTTTTCAACGCTCGCCGAGGAATCATATCGTGAGGTGTCCCGGAACCCCACCGATCTTCGACAAGCCTGTCCTGGCTGCTTAAGCTGTTTAGAATCAACACTTGCATGAAATGCCCGTAAGTGTTGATTCTAAGCAACTTAAAGTGATGCTCTAAGTCCTTTAGAAAGAACACTTACAGAAAAACCCGGGGGAAGGGGGCCAGTTATGGTTAACCAAAAATCATCCCGCTTCCGCCACAAAGATCATCTCCGGCGACCCATCCACCAGCGGCGACCGGTCAAAATCTCCATACACTGCGCTGACTTTGAATCCGCACCGCTCCAGCAAGTGCTCCACTTCGTAGCGGAAAAAATACCTAAGCGTCCACGCAAACACGAGCCGCTCTTCTTTCCCTCGCGCGTCCGTCACGTAAAAAATCATCTCCACATCGTTCCGCTGCTCCGCTCGATGAAACGCCGTCACCCGCTCCATGATCCGCACTCGCCGTCCGTCCGGCATCGTGTACTCCGCCACCAGCCCTTCCTTCAGATATGCGGGATCATGCATCCGCTCCGCATCCGTCTGGAACACATCCAGGATCACCCGTCCTCGCCGCTCTCCAGTTCGCCTGCCATCCGCCCAAAGGTGCTTGCGGACTGATTCCAGACACGACATTTGGTCCTTAACTTCCAGAAGATGCTGCATTGGCCGAAACGGAATAATCACCAAACGAAACTTTTCTCCGAGGTCGAACCGCGTCATGTCGCCCTGCACCAAGTGGATGCGTTCGCGCGCTTCCGTCGGCAGCCCGGCTCGCTTCTGGTTGCACCGCTCCAGCATCCGCTCCGAAATATCCAGCCCTGTAACCCGGTGCCCCGCCTCCGCCAAAGCCAAAGTGATTCGTCCCGTTCCGCAACCAAGCTCCAGCACCGGGTCGCCAAATTCGTGCACCACATCGCGGTAAAACGCAACATCTCGCGTTCGCCCTCGCACAATCGGCGATTCGTCGTAATAATCCGCAATAAATCCGTCGTAAAGTGCTGAACTCACATGCCCCTTCCACGATCCACAAACTTCAGTTCCACTACTCACTATCCACTATTCACTCACAATTGCATCTGCCTCAATCTCCACGAGCATCTCCGGCGAAATGAGTTTGCTCACTTCCACCATGCTGGTCGCCGGCCGTATGGCCCCGAAAAACTCTCCATGCGCCCGCCCAATCTTTTCCCACTCCGCAATATTCGTCACAAAAATCCGCGTCCGTACTACATCCTTCAATCCTGCTCCTGCCTTCGCCAGCGCCGCTTCGATATTCCGAATCGTTTGTATCGTCTGCGCGCGCGCGTCGCCCACTCCCACAATCTTTCCATCCGGTCCCGTAGCGGTCGTGCCCGAAACGCTAATCACGTTGCCGATGCGCACCGCTCTCGAATACCCGACAATCGGCTCCCAGGTTGTCCCGCTCGAAATATTCTCCCGTGGCAAATGAGCCTCCTTTGCCTCGCCTTCCTGTGTCCCGGCGGGGCTGCGTGCTAAACTGAAAGAATTATGGCACAGCCCCAGCGCGTAGTTCTCGCGGGGTCGCGCCCCGGAAAAATTCATGCTCTGTAACAACATTCTCGAAGCCATCGGCCACACGCCGCTGGTGCGCCTCAACCGCATCAACCAGGGCCTCAAGCCGCTGATCTACGTCAAGGCGGACTACACCAATCCCGGCGGCTCGGTGAAAGACCGTATCGGCGTCACCATGATTGACGACGCGGAAAAGCGCGGCCTGCTCAAACCCGGCGGCACGATCATCGAAGGCACGAGCGGCAATACCGGCATGGGCCTCGCGCTTGTCGCGGCTGTTCGCGGCTACAAAATGGTTTTCACCATTACGGACAAGCAATCCAAAGAAAAGGTTGATCTCCTCAAAGCGCTGGGCGCTGAAGTCATCGTTTGTCCTACCGCCGTCGAACCCGAAGACCCGCGCAGCTACTATTCCGTGGCCAAGAAACTCGCGCGGGAAGTTCCCAACTCTTTCTATCCAAATCAGTACGACAATCCCATGAATCCGGAAGCCCATTACCAATCCACCGGGCCGGAAATCTGGGAAGACAGCCAGGGGAAGATCACGCATTTCGTTTGCGGCGCGGGCACCGGCGGGACGATCAGCGGCGTCGGTAAATACCTGAAGGAAAAAAATCCAGCGGTCAAAATTATCGGCGTCGATCCCATCGGATCGCTCTACTACGACTTCCACAAAACTGGCGAAATTGTAAAAGCCAAGACGTACGTCGTCGAGGGAATCGGAGAGGATTTTTTTCCGACGACGATGAACATGAAGATTCTCGATGACGTTCTTCAAGTCACCGATGAGGAGTGTTTTGTTGTTGCTAGGCGCCTCGTTAAACTCGAGGGCATCTTCACTGGAGGATCCGGCGGCGGTTGCCTTTCCGCCACATTGCGGCTGGCAAAAGACCTCGGCCCCGATGCTTTCGTTGTTGCTTTTATGCCGGACACCGGCATGCGCTATCTCAGCAAGGTTTATAACGATGAATGGATGCGCGAGCGCGGCTACGTGGAAGCTGCCGTGCGTATCACTGCCGCCGAAGTGGTCAACGCCAAGCATCAGGCCGGCAAAGTTCGCGAACTGGTTATCGCACGGCCCTATCAGACTGTCTTCCATGCATTGAAAACCATGCAGGAGCAGGACATCTCGCAGATTCCTGTGTTCGAGGAAAACATTCCCATCGGCACCATCTACGAAGACCAAATCCTGACGATGGCGTTGCAAGGGAAAGATTTGCGCAAACTTGTGGTGCGCGAAGTGATGAGCAAGCCGCTTCCGCGCATTCCGGGCACTTCGCCCGTCGAGCGCGTCACTTACATTCTTAGCCACGAAAATCCCGCCGTCTTCGTCGAAATGGACGGCGCCAAATTCGAGATCCTCACCAAGTACGATTTGATGAGCACCGTCGCCAGCCTCATGGAACAAAAACGTTGACCTTCAATCGTTTTGTTGGAAAGCTGTACTTCTTCAAGCACGAAAGAGCGTCGAGCCGGACGGAAATGAACAGATGCCTGAGCCTTTATTGATACCGGAGGTCGCATCAGCTTCCGCACGGGAGAAACGCACATCCTTGGGTCGAAATGGCCACGCTGCTAGAACCTTACGTTTCACAAAGCTATATGCAGAGAATTGGCGGAACTTTACCAAGGTAGAAGTGGATTTGGAGAGGAGGGTTTTTCTAGTTGGGCCGAATGCCTCCGGAAAATCGAACTTACTAGATATTTTCAGATTCTTGCATGACATCGCGGCAGTTGGAGGTGGTTTTCAGCACGCCGTTCAACAGGACAGGGGCGGAGTCAGTCGACTGCGTTGTCTTGCCGCGAGAAGATACTCAGACATAGCTGTCCGCGTACATATCGGGCGCGAAGGGCAAGAAGCAGAATGGGAGTACGAATTGAGGTTTAACCAAGACAACCTCCAAAGACCCATTTTGAAATCCGAGTCCGTGAGGCACAGGGGAAAGGACGTTTTGAAACGCCCTTTGGCCGACGACGAAGCAGATCCTGTCCGACTCACTCAGACATACTTGGAGCAAGTAAATGCGAACAAGGAATTTCGTGACGTAGTCGAGTTTTTAGCGACTGTCCGTTATTTACATGTCGTTCCTCAATTAGTCCGCGAACCGGAGAGATCAGTTGGTAAGAGAAACGATCCGTTTGGAGGCGATTTTCTTGAACAAATCGGACGGACACCCGAGAAGACCCAAAACGCCCGATTGCGTCGGATCGCCGAAGCCTTAAGATTCGCGGTGCCGCAGCTAAAGGAACTCGCTCTCCATAAGGACCCCCGGGGAGTTCCTCACCTCAGGGGGAAGTACGAGCACTGGCGGCCAGCAGGCGCCTGGCAATCCGAAGTCGAATTCTCCGATGGTACTCTGAGACTCATGGGCCTCTTGTGGTCGTTGCTTGACGGTAGCGGGCCCCTTCTCCTGGAAGAGCCCGAGCTTTCGCTCCATCAGGAAATAATTAGATTTATTCCGCAACTATTTGCTCGGGTCCAGTCAAGGTCAGGGCGACAGGTAATCGTGAGCACACATTCTTCGGAGCTATTGAAGGATGAAGGCATCGGAATGGACGAAGTGCTCTTGCTCACACCCACTGATGAGGGCACGTCGGTTAAGCCCATTAGTGAGTTCAAAGACGTAGAGACACTGCTGAATTCTGGCCTGAGTTTGCCCGAGGCTATTCTTCCCCGGACACGACCTAAGAAGGCCTCCCAATTGACTTTGTTCGGGGAGGTTTAGTGCCTGCTTCTTCGGAGGTATGGATATCTGCCGTCGTTGAGGGCGATGTGGACGAAGCCGTCCTCACCAGGTTAGCGGACGCGTGTGGAGTTTCGATTGCGAGTGTCTTTGGAAGAAGCGGAAAGCATGCTGTATACCAACGGCTTGAGGCCTACAACAAGGCAGCAAGCTATTCTCCTTGGATCGTTCTTCTTGACCTTGACGATGACGCGCAATGCGCCAGAGCTGATTTCAAAGGTGCTTCCGAATCCCGCGGAAAAGCTCTGCCTCAGAATAGCGGTACATGCAATCGAGAGCTGGCTACTGGCTGACCAACGCGGCGTTGCGAGGTTTCTTGGTGTCAGCCGAGCAAAAATTCCAGACTCTCCAGACCTAGTCCCAGATCCCAAGAGTTATATTGTTGAGTTGGCGCGGCGTTCGCACAAGACCGACATACGCAGAGAGTTGGTCCCGCGCCCAGAAAGCGGGAAGCGAGTTGGACCTGCCTACAGTTCTCGCATCATAGAATTTGCTCTCTACCATTGGGATTGTGTGAGGGCAGAGGAGTCATCTCAGAGCCTTAGGAGTTGTAAACTCGCTGTTCAGAGCCTCGCGGAAAAAGTCAGCTCCAAGAGTTAGTTTTTACAACCATCGAGCATGCAAGACTCTTTTGCGAACTACCTAGAACAATGAAAATACTGGATTTCAATGAACGGCTGAAAGACTCGATCCTCATCGCGGATGGCGCGATGGGCTCGATGCTGCACGAAGCGGTGGGAACGCAGCGCTGCTTCGACGAGCTCAACGCCACCGAACCTGAGGCGGTTTTTCGAGTGCACCAGGCTTATATCGAAGCGGGCGCGCAAATTATCGAGACGAATACGTTTGGCGCAAACCGCTTCAAGCTGGCCCACCTTGGCCTGGCCGACGAAGTGCAGCGGCTCAATTCGCGCGGCGTAAAAATCGCTCGCGAAGCGCGCGAATCGGCTTCGCGCGAAGTGCTGATTGCCGGATCGATCGGTCCGCTCGGCCTCGGCGTGCAATCCCGCCATCCGGCTCCCGACGAGATTCAGGATGTGTTTCACGAGCAGGCGCTGGCCCTTGAAGAGCGGGGCGTCGATTTTTATATTCTCGAAACGTTTTCTTACATCGAAGAAATTCTTCTGGCCATAGATGCCATTCGGTCTTTCTCAGGCCTGCCGATCGTCGCGCAGCTTACCTATTCCGAGGAAGGCACAACTTACGGCGATCTACGGCCCGCCGATGCCGCCGCCCAGCTCAAGGCAAAAAATGTGCAAGTCATCGGCACGAACTGCACGCTCGGCCCGCAGCCTTTGCTCAGAATCTTGCGCGAGCTGACCGAAGTGGACGACCTTCGCGTCAGCGGCATGCCTAACGCCGGTCTTCCGAAACGCGAAGGCGACCGCATCGTGTATCCAAAGTCTTCGCCGGAATATTTTGCGCTCTTCGCTCGCGAAGCCGCCGCGCTCGGCGTGCGCATTCTCGGCGGCTGCTGCGGAACCACGCCAGCGCACATTCGCGCGATGGCCGAAGCCGTCAAATCTCTGCGTCCTGCAAAATCGCACGCCGCGCATCACTCGGCGGAAGTCATAGCAAAACCCGCGCCTGTTTTGCAGCGGGAACCGGAAAGCAAATTCTGGAAAAAACTCCAGACCAAGGAATTTACGATCTGCGTCGAGATTGATCCGCCAAAGGGCCTTTCGCTCGACCGCATCTTCGAGCAAGTTGACAAAATCATGGCCTCCGGCAAAGTCGACGCCATTGATATCAACAGCGGCGCGATGGCTCGCGTGGGCATGGACGCGCTCGTGACGGCAGGCGCGCTGGAAGCCCGCGGCGTCGAAACCGTTCCGCATCTCACCACGCGCGACTTCAACATCATCGGCCTACAAGCCTGTTTGCTCGGCGCGTGGACGGTCGGCGGCGTTCGCAACGTTCTCGCCATCACCGGCGATCCGCCTGCTGTCGGCGACTACCCGGAAACCAGCGGCGTCTACGAAGTGGATTCCGTCGGTTTGGTGAAGGTACTCAGCCGCCTCAATCAAGGCACGGACTGGGCCGGCAAAACCCTGGGCGGCGCAACTAATTTTTGCATCGGTGTCGCCGTGAATCCCGTGGCGGACGATCTCGACAGCGAAATCGAGCGCTTCCACGCCAAAATCGAAGCCGGCGCGCATTTCGCCATGACGCAGCCCATTTTCGATCCCGAACACTGGCACGCCTTCGTGAAGAAACTCGGCAGCAAGCCGTCCATTCCGATACTCGTCGGCATCTGGCCGCTGAATAGTTACAAGCAAGCTCTTCGGCTGAACAATGAAGTTCCCGGCATCGTCATTCCTCAACAGGTTCTTGCTTCGCTCGAATCCGCCGGTGCCGAGGCCCGCGACCGTGGCTTTGATGTCGCCCGCCAAATGCTAGCGTGGGCCCGCACCGAACTTGCAGGTGCCTATCTCATTCCACCTTTCAAGCGGTACGAAGAAGTCCTCGACATTCTCTAGCGCTTTCTTGTTTGCAGTGGGACAGACTTCAGTCTGTCGCTTTTGCTCGTGCCATCTGTCGCGCCGCTCGCCGCAATATCGGCACGAGCAGCACATAGGCCAGAGCCACAAACACGGGCGCGGCCAAACACCACGCGATCATCGCGTGCCAGGTCGTCGTCCACAAAAAGCGAATCGAGCCCCACAAACTCGCGCGAACCAAGGCCACAACCTGAGGTGCGGAGAGTGGCAAGTGCGGCGCGCCAAATAGAATTTCACCTGCCCGAAAAAACGGAAGGATCAGCGCAAGCTGAACTGGGTACACGAAATAATTGACGATCTGAATCGCAGGTAAATTCAGCCGCCAGATAAAAGCAACCAGCGCGCAAAGCGCCGTGGTCGTCCCCAGCGCGGGGAATACGCCAATCGCCACACCCAGCGCCAGGCTTAACGCCATCTTTTCCGGCGTAACGCCCTGACGCAGCAAATCCAGGATTGGCCGAGCAATCCTGCGCCTGAAGAATCCCTCTTTCTTGCTGCTGTCCAGGTCCACGCCAATACATCCTCTGCACCATCATATTAGGTTGCCGGTTCTCATCGCGTGAATGCAAAGAAACAAACAGAAAAGCGGATCCCTCACTCCGTTCGGGATGACACGAGGATGGCTGGGGCGAAATGGCTGGGGCGAAATGGCTGGGGTGAAATGGGATATATGGAAATTGGATGGCGATGACTTGCAGAGTCTTTGGGCGCGCACTATGCTCCGTGCTTCTATGAAGGGGGCAACATGCTGAGGAAGCAAGTTCGATGGGTAGCGTCGGGTGCGGCGCTGATTCTGTTGTTCGCGATTGGCATGCGAACAGGAAAGCAGACCAAGGCCGCAGAAGGCCGGGAAAAAGACAAGTCCGCGATAACGGCAGTATTGAACGCGCAGCAAGCTGCCTGGAATCGCGCCGATGTGGACGCGTTTTTGGTTGGCTACTGGCACTCGCCGGAGCTGACTTTTTCTGGAAGCAGCGGAGTGTCGCGCGGCTGGGACGGCGTGATGGCGCGGTACAAAAAGAATTATCCGGACCGTGCGGCCATGGGACAGCTCGATTTTTCCGAACTGGAGTTCCGATTCCTTGGGCCGGACGCGGCGCTGGTGCTGGGCCACTGGCATCTGAAGCGTGACAAGGGCGATATCGGCGGAGTCTTCTCTCTGGTCTGGCAGCGCTTTCCCGATGGCTGGAAAATCATTCACGATCACACAAGCGCAGTCGAGAAATGAAGGATGACGGGGACAATGGGCGATGGCGAGCATCAGAGCGGAGTTAGTTGCGACCCTGCGCCGTGTGCCGCTTTTTGCGGAGTTGTCGGATGAAGAGCTGGGTGAAGTTGCGAGTCGAGTGACGCGAAAGGATTATGCTGCCGGCGCTGCCGTTTTCACGGATGGGGAACGCTGCCAGGAGTTACTCGTCGTCGGGACCGGAGCAGTGCGGCTGATGAAAACTGCCGCGAGCGGAAGGGAACAACTGATCAGTATCGAGCGCATGGGGAGCACACTGGCCGAAGTACCTGTTTTTGATGGCGGGAGGTACTCGTTCACGGCGTGGGCGATAGAGGCAACAGAGTTGCTGCGGCTGCCAGCGGAAGATTTCCGGAGGATCTGTTCCCAACATCCAGAAGTAGCGATGAAAGTGATCAAGGTGCTGGGACACCGTTTGCGGCACCTGGAGGGGCTGGTCGAGGAACTGTCGTTTTCCACGGTGCGCGGGCGGCTAATCGCTCGTCTACTGCGGCTTGCAGAAGACCGTGGCCGACGCACGGATAATGTGGCGGAATTCGAACTGGACGAGAATAACGAAGAACTTGCCGCGAGGCTCGGAACCGTGCGGGAATTGATTTCGCGGAATCTCGGGCGATTGCATGGAGATGGGCTTATCGAAATGCGACGGCGGACGGTACGGATCCCCGATGTCAGAAAGCTCGAGAAGGAAATAAACGTAGAGAGCTAACCTGCAGTTGCCAGCAGGCAAACTATTCCTTTTGAACTTTTACCTGAGCGCGTGACTTAAGTCATGGTCTCGGCATGTGCGCGGTACCTATCCTCCTAGCGAAGGTTGACGGCTGAGGGGGAATCATGGCGTATGTCATTGCAGAGCCCTGTACAGGCGTGAAGGACACAGCTTGCGTGGATGTGTGCCCCGTGGATTGCATCCACCCCCGCAAGGATGAATCAGCGTTCGCGGCCGCGGCGCAGCTCTACATCGATGGAGAGAATTGCATTTGTTGCGGGGCATGTGTGCCAGTGTGCCCTGTTTCGGCGATTTATCTGGCAGAAGAGCTGCCGGAAAAATGGAAGAAGTATGAACGTGAAAATGCAGAGTGGTGCGTCGCTAAAAGCGGCGAATAGTTCCCCGTAAAGCGTTGATAATAAATGTGTTATCTATGCTTTCCACCACAGTTCTACGGGGGTGGTACTAGCGGGCTATTGGCGCAGACAGAGGCTGGCGGCAGAATGTGGGTAGAGGCTACTGAGGGATGTTCGCAGCTATGCTACTTGCAATCTCCATTGTTGCGCTCTCGCAATTCGCCCTGTACTACTGGCGGGCGATCCTAGCGGGAGTGGCTGCTCAACCGGTTTCCGACCGTGTTTTGGCTGCGGCTAACCTCGACGCTAGCCGCATGCAAGGCGAAGACTTCGAGAAGCTGGCTGGCCTACACGAACTGACTCCCGAACTGGCCCCTGGTGGCGGCGGTCTGAGCCTGGTGCGGGCTTACTACCGCGTTGTGGAAGGCCTCGGCGCGCTTTCCGGCGTGCGGATGCCTGCGGTCGCTGAATGGTGCGAGCGCGAGCGCGTGATTTGCGCGCGATATGCTGCGGTGCAGATCGATCGCCGGTTGCAGGCCAATCTGGCGCTGGTGGCGGCTTTGCGGTCTTGCTGACACGAAATTTGACCTCAGATCATATTTAGACTTTCCTTCTTAATCCTCATTCCTGCCATTTCCTGAGATTCCATAGACCACGCTAGACTTCTCAGCGGCCCGCTTCGAATTGCGGGCGATGTATCGTTGGCGTTGCAAGACGGGCACAGCATGCTGTGCCCCTACGAAGCTGGAGAGCCCCGAAGGGGTTACAACGGCGGGGTGCAGGTGTAACCTTTTTGGGGTTTCGCGGTAATCACCTTTGAAAGCGCATGAACAGGCCAGGACGTAGGAACGGCTGGGTCCGCAGGGACAAGTAGAACCGTAGGACGGGCCGAAACGGAAAATGACCAGGCAATGAAGTTGGCTCCCGACGAGGATTTGATGCTCGAAGTGCGTAACGGCACGGGCGAAACGCTAGGGGTGTTGTTCGACCGCTATCACGCGCCGCTCTACAACTTTTATTCGAAGCTTACGGGCGACCGGACGCTGAGCGAAGACCTGGTGCAGGAGGTTTTTTTGCGGATTTTGAAGTACCGGCAGAGTTATCAGCCGGGAACGCCGTTTCGTGCGTGGATTTACCAGATTGCGAGGAATGCACGCGTGGATCACTACCGAAAGACGCCGCGGCACATCACGTTCGAGCCGGAGATGGTGGCGCCGGTAATGCCGAAAGATTCCGCGCAGCAGTCGGAAGAGACGGAACTGTTGCACCGGGCTTTGATGCAAATGCCGGAAGAGAAACGGGAGATTCTGGTGTTGAGCCGGTTTCAGGAATTGAAATATGACGAGATTGCGCGGCTGCTGGGATGCGAGCTTGGGACGGTGAAGACGCGGATTCATCGCGCGATTCAGGAGCTGCGGCAGACATTTAAACAGTTGGAGCGCGGGCTTGCGCCACGGGAAGCGGGACCCGCAGTGGTGAAAACGATTCCGCCACGGAGGTTTGGAAATGAAGTGTGAAGAGATTGGAGAACTCCTACCGGATTATTTGCAGGGCAGCTTGAAGGCCGAGCAGGACGAGTTGGTGGAAAAGCATATCGCCGAGTGCGCGGATTGCCGCGAGGACGTGGTGATTTGGAAGAAGCTGTCGCTGCTGCCGGTGGAGCAGCCGAGCGCTGCGTCGCGCGCGCGCTTCGAAGAGATGCTGCAGGCTTATCAGACGGGGCGAAACGATAAAGCTTCTTCGCGATTCGAACGTCCGAAGCGCTCGGCAGTGTGGAGTTGGTTGCGCTCGCCGGTTGGAGCGGTGGCGTGGAGCGCGGCGTTGCTGGTCATCGGTATTTTTAGCGGCGTCTCGGCGGGCAACTATTTCGGGAACAAGACAACGCGTTCGAACGCGAATCAAGACGAAATCGCGGCGATGCACACCGAGTTGACGAATATGAAGCAGATGGTGGTGCTCTCGATGCTCCAGCAACAATCGGCGAGCGAGCGGCTGCAAGGCGTGAGCTACAGCCGGCGGGAAGACCAGCTCGATCCGCAAGTGATGTCCGCGCTGGTCCACACCCTGCGTTATGACGGCAGCGTGGATGTGCGGCTGGCGGCGCTCGATGCTCTAAGCCGGCACGGCGCCCAGCCGCAGGTTCACAAGGGAGTTGTGGATGCGCTGCAGGAGCAGCAGTCGCCGCTGGTGCAAGTGGCGCTGATTGACCTGATGCTGGAGTGGCGCGACCCCGATGCGGCGCAGCGGCTGCGCAATTTTGTGCAGACGCCGAATTTGAATCCCACGGTGAAACAGCGCGCGGATTGGGCGCTGAGCAAGTTGAATTGAGGAGGAGCGCATGCGTAAAAAAACTGTCTTTCAACTTTTGATGCTCTATGTCGCAGTGGCTCTTCTTCTGCCCGTGTTGCCGGCGAATAAAGTGCCAGGTGGGGATTCGCCTCGACGCCAGAGCATTGCGCGCTCTCTACTTTCCACTCTGGAGCCGCAAACCGTCTCGGCGAAGAGCCGCGATGACGACGACCACTACTTCGGCGCGCGCGACGAGGAGAAGATAGAGAAGTCGTTCACTCTTCCTGCTGCCGCTCACAAATCGCTGGAAATCGACAACATCTGGGGATCGATCGAAGTCGTTGCGGACACGAAGGACAAAGTGGAGCTCGCGGTCGACAGGATTACCAGCGCCGAATCGAAAGACAAGCTGGAGAAGGCAAAAAAGGAAGTGACGCTCGACGCTACTCAAGAAGAAGGCGCGGTGAAGTTTTACGTGAACGGTCCGTTCCGCTGCCAGTGTGACGATTGCCGCCATTCGCGCGAGGACGACGGCTATCGCGTCAAGATGGATTTCAAAGTGCACGTCCCGCAGGACATCGATATCAAGGTGAAAACGGTAAACGAGGGGCGTGTCGTGGTGCGAAATGTGAACGGCAGCTTTTCGGTGCGCAACGTCAACGGAGACATCGAGATGGATAACGTTGCGGGCTCTGGAACCGCGCGAACGGTGAATGGTCCGGTGGTCGTTTCGTTCCGGCAAAATCCTCGCGAAAATTCCGAATTCAAGACTGTGAACGGAAAGATCGAGCTGCGTTTTGCGCATGATCTCTCCGCCGATTTCCGCTTCAAAACCTTCAACGGCGGCATCTACAGCGATTTTCCGGTAACAACTCTGCCCGTACACGGTATCCAAGAAGAACGGCGCGGCGGAAAAATGGTTTATCGCGCCGACCGGTTTACGGGTGCGCGGGTGAATGCCGGCGGCCCGGAAATTCAGATTGAAAATCTAAATGGAGACATTCGCATCCTTGAAAATCATGAATAACCAAAGACAGGGTTTTGGAAAAGTTCTGGCAGTGATAGCGGCGGCGTTCAGCGTGGCGTTGCTTGTGCCTTCCGCACATGCGGCGGCGGAATCGCAGTCGGGGAGCGATCGCGTCTCGGTCAACCTCAGCGATCCATCGCGGCCGGCGTTTGTGAAAGCGAGTTCGGTGAACGGCAGCATCACCGTAAAGGCCTACGACGGCAAAGAAGTGATCGTCGAAGCTCGCGAGCGCAACGAAGAAAACGAGAAACCGTCCAGCGGGCCCAAGCGCCTGAAGATTTCGACGACTGGACTCACCGTTGAAGAAGAAAACAACGAAGTCCGCATCAGCACGGAGTCTTACGCGCGCACGATTGACCTGACGATTTCAGTGCCTGTCCACACTTCGGTAAAGCTGCGAGCGGTGAATGATGGAGACATCATGGTAACGGGACTGGACGGCGAGCTGGACGTCGATGACATCAACGGCGCCGTGACGCTGAATAACGTTTCCGGCAGCGCCGTAGCACATGCGTTGAACGGCCATGTACACGTGACGTTCGCCAAAGTGAATCCGCAGAAGCCCATGGCTTTCAGTTCGCTGAATGGAGATATCGATGTCACATTTCCCGCTGACGTGAAGGCCAACGTCAGCATTCGCTCCGATCGCGGCGATGTATTCAGCGACTTTGACGTGCAGCTACAGGCGTCAGCACCCAAGCAGGAAGTGGAAGACGGACGCGGCAAAGGTGGCAAGTATCGCGTGAAGATTGACAAGACAGTCCACGGAACCATCAACGGCGGCGGGCCGGAATATCAATTCACCAATTTCCAAGGCCAGATTTACATCCGCAGGGCGGGGAGTCCCCGGTAGAAATGCAGCGCGTTAGTAAGTCCAGCGAAGGAGTACGCCACCTGTCGTGTAGCCAGCACCGACGGTAACGATGAGCACCAAGTCACCTTTGCGAAGACGGCCCTGCTTGACCGCGTCCCACAATCCCAATGGAATCGTCCCGGCGGTTGTGTTCGCGTAGCGGTCGATATTCACAAGCACTTTCGAGTCATCGACGCCGAGCCGCTCTTGGGCGGCGCGGATGATGCGCAGGTTGGCCTGGTGAGGAACAAGCAGCGCGAGATCGTCCTTAGTGAAGCCGTTCCGTTCAAGAAGTTTCGTCGACATTTCGGCCATGCGGCGCGCGGCATACTTGAAGACCTGCGAGCCTTCCTGATGAACGCAGTGCATCTTTTTTTCAACGGTCTCTGCCGTAGCAGGATGCAGGGAACCGCCGCCGGGCATATATAAGAATTGGCCGCCAGAGCCGTCGACGTCATGTTCAAAATCGAGAATGCCTTCGCCTTCTCCAGCGGGCTCCAACAGCACCGCGCCGGCGCCATCGCCAAAGAGAATGCAGGTGGCCCGGTCCGCATAATCGAGGATCGAACTCATTTTGTCGCTGCCGATAACCAGGACTTTTTTGTGCGTGCCCGACCCAACGAATTGCGCTCCAACGGTCAGGGCATACGCAAAGCCGGAACAAGCCGCTGATAGATCGAACCCCCACGCCTTTTTTGCGCCGATGCGGTCCTGAATCAAGCAGGCCGTCGCGGGAAACATCATGTCCGGTGTGACGCTGGCAAGCACAATCAGCTCGATGTCAGCAGGATCGGTATTGGTCTGCGTCAGCAGCAATTTGGCGGCTTCGGTAGCCAGATGCGAGCTGGCAACGCCACTCTCGGCGATGTGCCGCTCGCGGATGCCCGTACGGCTTTGTATCCATTCGTCGCTGGTGGCGACCATTTTCTCGAGGTCAGCGTTCGTAAGCACTTTTTGGGGAACATAGCCGGCGACTCCCGTGATTTTAGCCGCGATGCGGTGGGACATATCTCTCCTTGCAGATTATTGCCAAGCAGGCGAAACCAAAATTCTATGCGATGCGGATGCGAGGTTACAAGGCGATAGCGAAAGAAACAAGGACTTGCAGCGGCGTAATTCGCAAATCAACTCACGGCGGTCCAAACAATTCGCCGCGTCATTCCGAAGGCGGAAGGATTTCGTGGCGCCAGCTGAGTTTTGCAGTCTTTTGCAGCATCGCGGAAACAGAGCAGTACTTTTGCTCGCTCAGTTCAATGGCACGCTTCACCGCGGATTCGTCCAGCACGCCGCGCAGCCGGTAGAGAATTTCCAGCTTTATCCAGATAGTAGGAGGCTCCGTGGCGCGCTCGCCGGAGCAGATGACTTCGAGCGATACAAGTTTTTGCCGTTTTTTCTTGAGGATGCTGACCACATCGGTGGCCGTGCATGCGCCAAGAGCCATCAGGACAAGTTCCATGGGGCCTGGCGCCTTGTTGGAAGTGCGATCGGAGTCGATGGTAATGGCGTGGCCTGAGGGGCTGGTGGCGAAAAATTTTTCTTCGCCAATCCATCCGACTGTTGCTCTTTGCATTTTGACCTCCGGAAAACTCCGCGCTCTTGGCAGCTTGAAAAGAATAACAGAAGCCAATCCGGCCTGGCTTCGGTTGCGCTCGCCGCCACTCAAAGATGTTCGTCTGATAGGAACTGAGGTTAGGATAGTGGCGCGGCAAGTCGAACGGACGGAGGAGAATCGTGCTGATGAAAAACAAACGAGCAGTGCGGTGGCTGGGAATCGGAGTGCTGGGGATTCTGGCAATACTCGCGGCAGGGCACTCCCGCGCAAAAGCGGCTCAGAGTGCGGCGGGGACGGAAGCAACCGGCCAGCCCTTCGTGATCGAATACTACTACAAGGCAAAATGGGGCCATGCCGACGAATTCCTCGCGCTATTCAAAAAGAATCATTACCCCGTCCTGAAAAAGGAAATGGAATTGGGACGAATCTTGAAAGTAAGCATGATGGGGCCGCGTTACCACACCACAGAAGATGGCCGCTGGGATTACCGCGTGACAATCGTGTTCAAGAACGCGGCCATCGCCAACGACAACTTTGATAGCGGACCACTGATCAAACAACTCTATCCCGATCAAGAGACATACAAAAAAGAGGAACAGCGGCGATTCGAGATTTTAGACGCACATTGGGATTTGCCAATCAAGGAAGTTGCTCTGGACGCTCGATGACGGGCCGTTCGTCTTTCAGATTGGCTTGAAGTTTGTAGCTGAAATGAATGCCCGAAAATTCCCGATCTGGAACGCTCGCAGGCGTTCGTCTGGCTGCACTCCGTCAGGGCTGCGGCGGCCCAGGTAATTTCGACGTCTCCTTTTTTTCGGCGCCAGCTTTAGGCACATCCACTTTCTTCGCAAACGGCCTGGCGCTGGGCACGTATTTCGTCGGAGCTTTTGCTTCCGGGCTTCGAGGCGTCCAATCGGCTGGCGGAAAAGTAACGCGCCAGAATCGTGGCGAAGGAACTTCATATTCGATGCCCACTTCCCGTTTGCCGAGTTGCTCCGGCCCCAAATGAACCACACGGCAGACTAGCTGTTCCATCGTTTGCAGGTTCTTAATTCCCAGAAGCTGCCCTACTTCCACCGTCAAAGCCAGTTGGATCAGCGCCCCGTGGGCGTTCACGATCAGAGTTTGCGTTTCTTCCGAAGCTACGTTGCTTCCTGGACCTTCCCTGAGCACCAAAATCCGAAGCCTCAGGCAAACTCGCTGGCTCCGCCGCAACTGCGACATTTTGTTGGTAACTTGCGGATCGGTGGGGTTCATGGCCACAGTTTCACACCAGTTTTATCGGCACTTCTGGGGCCATACCTTAGCTAGTCAAAATGTTCCGAAATGGAGCAGTGGCTTCTACGGCGGGAAATGGAGAATGGCTACCGTTCGTCTCACGCTCTCGCGTTACGAGTTGCGCGGTGCGGTAGTGGCGACTTCTATGATGGGATTCGGCAGTTGGCGCATGGCACGTACAAAAACCTGGACGATCGCGCCGTCAAACTGCGCATTGGCGCAGCGTTCCAGTTCGGAAAGAGCTTCGTTGGAAGTCCTGCCTTTTTTGTAGGTGCGATCGCTCGTGATGGTGTCGTAGGCGTCGGCCACGGCGATGATGCGCGCGCCAAGGGGAATGCCTTCTCCAGACAGTGCGTCGGGATAACCTGATCCGTCGAAAAACTCGTGGTGGTGCAGCACCATCTCGCGAATGCGTGCCAGCGGGCTGAGCGGATCGAGAATCTTGGCGCCGAATCTCACGTGCGACTTCATGGTTTCCCACTCTTCGGGATTCAGTGGGCCGCTCTTGTTCAAAATATTTTCCGGAATGGCGACCTTTCCGATGTCGTGCAGGACGCCGCCGAGCCGAATCTCCTCGATTTCCGTGTCGCTCATGCTCATGGATTCAGCGATGAGCGCGGCGTAGGCGGAAACCTTTTGCGAATGCCCCTGCGTGTAATGGTCCTTCGCGTCGATGGCAAAGGCCAGTGAAGTAACCGTGTCGAGAACGGCTTGCGGGAGACCCTCCGGCCCGCGCGAAGACGAATTCATCGCAGACTTGTTCGTGGGCGCTTCGGATGTGGCAAGCGACTCCGTGAATTGCTTCAGGCGCGAGTAAATCTCTTCGAAAGCTTCCGGCCCGGTGGCGAAAAGACGCTTCAGAGTCACGCCAAGATAGGCTTCGAGAACATCGCGCTTCCATTTTTTTGCTTCGTTCGGGATCGAAATGGTCGGCCGTCGAAACGGCGTTGCCGCCCTGGTGCTTCGACAAATACATCGAGGCGTCCGCCACCTGGATCAGCTCTTGCGGCGAAGAGCCATGCAGCGGATAGCAGGCGATACCGAAGCTGGCGCTGATGTTCTTTTCACGCAGAAGCGGGTCGGCGGAGACCCAGCCACGCAGCTTGGTGGCAAGCTGCCGCGCATGCTCCATATTCGTTTCCGGCATCAGAATCACGAATTCGTCTCCGCCGTAGCGGGCCACGACATCCGAGCGCCTGCAATTTGTTTCCAGAATGTGCCCGACGCGCTGGAGAACCAGGTCGCCTTCCAAGTGGCCGTAAAAGTCGTTTACAAATTTGAAGCGGTCGAGGTCCATCAGCACGAGGGCGAAGGCGCGGCCCGCGCGTGTCGAGCGCTTCCACTCCGCGGAAAGAGCTTCCATGAAGAAGCGATGTGTCTTCACACCGGTAAGTCCGTCAGTGATGGCTTGTTCCTGGGCCTTCTGGAACGAAAGCGCGTTGTGCAGCGCACCGGCGATCAAGTCGGCGAGCGTTCGCAGCAAGAGAATTTCTTCTTCGGAAAACTCGACCGGGACGGAAGACTCGATGTACAGCACTCCATGCAGTTGCTCGGCGTAGAAAACCGGAAGCGCCATTGCTGCAACGGAATCCGTCAAAAGCGGCCGGTGAGGTGAGTCTCCGGTGGGGGAAGACTGAAAGTCGGCTAGTTGGCCGCTGCGCGCGACGTGCCCGATAAGCCCGTTGCCGAGAGGAATGCGGCGGCCAAGAGCGCCCCGGCGAGCCCCGGCTTCCGCTTGCACGATGAGTTCGCGCGTCGAATATTCCAGCACGCTGATCCCGATGTGGTCGTAGCTCAGGCCCGCTTCCAGTTGCTCGGCAATCTTGGCAAGCATCTCGTCGGGATTCAGCGTCGCGATGGCGTTGCGAGAAATCGTGTTCAGCAGTGAGAGATGCCGCGCTTTGGTGCGCTCTTCGTGGAAGAGGCGCGCGTTCTCGATAGCGATGCTTGCTTCGCTCGCGAGCACGCGCATCAACTCAAGGTGTCCTTCATCAAATACCCGCTCGTTTTCGGAAAAAACCGCCATGGCCCCGATGGCGTGATCATAAGCTACAAGCGGAACACCACAGAAACAGCCGCTCTGGAGAATAGGATCGACGCCGAGTTTTTTGACCTCAGCAGCATAGTTTTCGCGGATGAGGACGGGCTGGCGCGTCCTGATGATGTATTCGGTGAGAAAGTTGCCGGCTGGCCGGCTGCGCGAAGGCCTCAGGGTGCTGCCGGTCACTTCGATGTCGAACTGCATTTCATCGCGAAGCGGACTGAGTGAGCCGATGTAAAAATTTTCGACGTCAAACAGCCGGCGCAACTCTTCCCAAACTTTGCGCAGCAAATCTTCCTTGTTGAGAGTCGAGCTAAGAGCGCGGCCAATTTCATTCAGGACGTGCAGCTCCTCGGACCGGCGCGAAGTCTGTTGAATTAAATAGCTATTCTCAACGGCCATCCCGATCTGGTGGCCCAGCGCGAGCAGCAGCCGGTATTCCGCGGGAGTGAACCGCCGCGAATCCGGTGTGCCAAGAAGCAGCACGCCGAATGCTTGTTCCTTCGCTTGCAGGCTGATCGCAACGATGCTGCGCAGTCCTTGCGCGAGGGCGAGTTGCCGGAAGCGGCGTATCGGTTCCTCGCGCTCCAGTGCCGCAACTGTATCGTCATTGCGAAGATCGCGGAACCCTAGCAGCCCGCCGAGCCGCGACACGAGGCCCACGAGATAGTCATCCAATCCCTGCTCTTGGGCCGTTCGGCAGAAATTTTCGCTGAGCCCCACCGCCACCACCGAAGTAGGGCCTTGCGGGTCGCCATGATGCAGAAACAGCGCCCCAGCGGGGAGACGCACAACGCCAAGCACGCGGTCCAGCGCTTGCGCCAGCATTCGCTGAATCTCTCCGCCCACAAAACTCGACGTCGCGAGATTGAGGTTCGAGAGCGCCAGCATGTTGCGCTCGACCCGCCTCTTTTCTTCTTCGTACAAGGCCATGACCATGAGCATGGCCACGAACGCGGAAGGCACGGCTGCGGCCGTCTGAAAACTGATATCGCCGAAGAACGGAGCGTTGCGGAAAAACGAGAACGCGATCTCGACCGCCGCCCAAATCGCAAACGAAACCGACAAAAGCCAATCCGCAAGTGTTTCCTGGCGCCGGCTTTCTTGCCAGAAGATATAGGTCACACCGAGAAAAATCGCTGCCGCGGGAAGAATCAGCGGAAGGTGAAACCAACCCAGCGAATTCGCGCCTCCCCAAAATACGAGAACGCCGCCGGCCACCGCTGCCGGAATAGTCAAAAGCTTGCGCTGTGCGTAAAGCTGTGCGCCAAGAAAGAAGAAGATTCCCGCCGCCGCATAAAGGAACTGATCTATGGCGGTTTGCAGCGGCCAGGTGTTCCGAACGTGGGAGAGCGCAGGCCCTAGATAACTCAAGGCCACGATCGCCCAACCTACGGTCCAGTAGAGAAGATAAGGCCGGCGCTTCAGCTGGTAAATATAGGCAAAGAATCCGGCCACCAGAGAGGTAGCCGCCAGCAATGCCAGTGCGATGAAGCTCTGGTTGGTCAAGGCCTCTGTCAATTCTCCGTCCCAAGTGAGGACGGCTCCGTTGCACCGTGCAAAGACGGTTCTTCCATTTATGCGTCAAGATAGGACGAAAACCCCGTCGGCTGCACCTGGGGACAGCAATGCCGCAGCGCGAGGCGCCCACCTTGATGCACAAAACAAAGTACTTTTGATTATGGATGATGCAAATTTCAGGAAGCAAGCGTACCGCGGTACCGGTTGCCAAAGAGGCAGCAGGGTGGGGGGTAACGATTTCTATACAAAGCGGCGAGGCAGTGCCAGGCTGCCGATTGGACGTCACGCTCTTTGTGCACGGCGACAGCGGATTGGACGCCATTTCGGCGTTTCGCTAAACTGAATGTTTGAACCAAGGGCGCAAAACGCGCTAGAAGAACAAGCGAAATGACTGACACACAGCAACAGGGAGTACGCGTAAGGTTTGCGCCTTCCCCGACGGGCTATCTGCACGTCGGTGGCGCTCGCACGGCGCTCTTTAATTGGCTCTTTGCGCGCCGCCAGGGCGGCAAGATGATCCTGCGCATCGAAGACACCGACGCCGAGCGCAACAAGCCCGAGCTGGTCACCGGCATTCTCGATGGACTCAAATGGCTCGGCGTCGAGTGGGACGAAGGTCCGTTCTACCAGTCGCAGCGCACCGAACTCTATCGCGCCGCTGCGAAGAAATGCCTCGCTAATGGCAGCGCTTTTTTGTGCTACTGCCCTCCGGAAAAATACGCCGGCGGCGACCACGCCGAGCCCGGCCAGGACGAAGAGCCCAAAGGCGGCGGTGCTCGCCGCGTCACGCGGTGTAGTTGTCGCGACGGCAAGCCCTCCACTCCCGGTGCGAAACCGGCCGTCCGTTTCAAAGTCCCTCTCGGCGGCACGACGAAATTCACCGACGTCGTCTTTGGCGAAACCGAATTCTCCAATGACGAAATCGAAGATTTCGTTTTGCTGCGCTCCGGCAAAGGCGACGAAGAGTTTGGCCAGTCCATGTACCAGCTCGGCGTCGTCGTCGACGACATCGACATGCGCATCACCCACGTGATTCGCGGCGCCGACCACATTTCGAATACGCCGAAGCAAGTCTTGATCTACCGCGCCCTCGGCACCGATCCGCCGCTCTTCGCGCACGTCCCCCTGATCCTCGGCGCCGACAAGAAGCGCCTCTCGAAACGCCATGGCGCTACCGACGTCAACATGTACCGCGCCGAAGGCTTCCTTCCCGAGGCCTTCCGCAATTTCCTCGTCCTGCTCGGCTGGTCCCCCGGCAATGACGACGAATATCTCCGCACCAGCGAGTTGATCCAGCGGTTTTCGCTCGAAGGCGTCAGCCGCACCAACGGCGTTTTTGATAAAGCCAAGCTCGAGTGGTTCAACACGCAATATCTGCAAAAACTTCCCATCGAAGATTTGCTTCCGCAAGTCGAAGAAGAGCTGAAGCGCAGTAATCTGTGGAAGCCGGAATGGGCCGCAGGCGCCGCTCCCGGCCCGGATGGACGTGATCACGCCTGGTTTTCGCGCACCGTCGATCTGCTGCGCCCGCGCATTCGCCTTCTACCGGATTTTTCTTCCTGGTCGCTCGCTTTTTTTAGCGATGAATTTCCGCTCGATCAAGCCGCCAAAGATAAATTCTGGAAAGATCCCAAGGTCCCTGAGCTGCTCGCTAAACTCGCGGACGCGCTCGCCGCTCTCCCCGAGTGGAGTCACGACCCTTGCGACCACGCCTCGCGCGCCGTCGCCGAAGCCGCCGGAGTCAAAGCCGGCCTGCTCATCAACGCCTGCCGCGTCGCCATTGTTGGCCAGGCGGTCGCGCCTCCACTATTCGATACCATGGTCGCGCTTGGCCAACAGCGCGTCGTCAGCCGGCTCCGCAAAGCCTCCGCGTAATTCCAATGAATTGTTGGGAGAAAGCGCCGGGTTTGTCTCGGCGCTTTTCTATTCGCGCTTATTCGTTGCGCAAGGCTACAACCGGATCCACTCGCGCCGCTCTCTGCGCCGGTATGACGCAAGCCGCCAGCGCCACGATAATCAACGCCGCCGCCGTCCCCGCATACACCAGCGGAGCCGCCGGTGTCAC
Organism: uncultured Acidobacteriota bacterium; assembly: GCA_963718785.1. Taxonomy (GTDB): domain Bacteria; phylum Acidobacteriota; class Terriglobia; order Acidiferrales; family UBA7541; genus Acidiferrum. The sequence goes on from CAVQZW010000004.1 coordinate 316,182, forward strand.
TCCAAACAGCAAAGTCCGCAGCAAAACTCCGAGCACTCCCGCTAGCGCCGCTCCCGCAATCAACCCGATCGCGCTCAGCTTCAATCCGCGTCCCAAAATCATCCGCGTAACATCCATCGGCCGCGCTCCCAGTGCCATCCTCACGCCAATCTCCCTCGTTCTCTGCGCCACCGAGTAAGCCAGCACGCCATATACGCCGATGCACGCCAGCACCAGCGCCAATCCCGCGAAAATCCCGAGCAGCGTCATCGGACGCTCCCGGTCCGCAACATTTTCCTCCATAAGCTGATCCATCGTCCGAATGAACGCCACCGGCCGATCCGCATCCACGGCCCAAACCGCTCCGCGTAGCGCGTTGACCAGGCTGGCTGGATCCTGTGAAGTTCTCGCGATCAGATAATCTGCACCGGGCCGATTCACCTGATTTACAGGAACATAGACCGCCGGCTTCATCTCCAATAACAGGCCCCGCTCGCGGATATCCTTCACGACTCCCACCACGGTTCGCCACGGTTCTTTCGATCCCGTAAGCTTTAGCCGCTTCCCGATGGGATCTACGCCTGGCCAGTGGCGTTTCGCCAGAAACTCGTTGATGACCACAACCGGCTGGCTGCCCTCGATGTCGCGATCTTCCAGCATCCGCCCGGCCTCCAGCGTCCCTCCGATCGTCTCCAGGTATCCCGCCGTCACTTCCCTGTACAGTGCGTCGTTGTCTTGCCCGGGTAAGGTAGGCGGCGCGCCTTCAATCGCGTAGCCTTCCGTGTCGCCCACCGATGTGAATGGAGCGTCCGATCCGAATCCCACGTTCTTGACGCCGGGAAGAGTCCGCGTGTGATCCAGCACGTCTCGATAGAACGCGCGAATCTTTTCGTTGGTGTTGTATTTGGTATTGGGCAACGGCACGCCCATGGTCAGAAGGTGATCGGAGCGGAAACCCAGATCGACGCGGCGCAAATTCCACAATGTCTCGATCATCAAAGCCGCGCCCACCAGGAGTGCAAATGCCATCGCGAATTGCGCCACCACCAGTGTGTCTCGCAACCTGCGTTCCGCCGCGGGATTCTCCTGCTCTCGCGCCTTCTTTCAGCGAATCTTGCAGAGAAACATCCGTCGCCCGCAGCGCCGGCACGAGTCCGAAGAACACCCCGGATAGAATCGAGACCGCCGAGGTGAACAATAGCACCGGTGCATTCAGCGCAAATCCGTTCCCGGCAATTTGCGTCGGTACCAGATTTTCAAACACGCTCCAACACACGCGTCCAACCAGCAGGCCGCCCAATCCTCCCCCCAACGAAAGCAACAGGCTCTCCGTCAGCAGTTGTGTGCTAATCTGCGCGCGGCTGGCGCCCAACGCCACGCGGACCGCAATTTCCCGTCGTCTTCCAGCCGCGCGAGCCAGCAGAAGATTCGCCAGGTTCGAACAGGCGATTAGCAGAACGAGCACAGCCGCAATCTGCAACACCCACAATCCCATCGCCGCATCGCCCGCAAATTCCTCGCGAATCGGGACGACCGCCGCTCCGATGTTCATGTTGGTGTCGGGATACTGCTGCTGCAGGCGCTTGGCGATCACGTCCATGTCCTGCTGGGCCCGTGCGGGCGTGACGCCGGGTTTCATCCGCGCAAACACTTCCAGGAAATGACGGGTGCGCTTGGCGAGATCCTCGGGAGAAAAAGAAGCTGGAATCCAGTAGTCGGTTTGATGATCTGGAAAAAAGAAGCCGCGAGGCATGACTCCCAAGACCGTTGTCGCCTCACCGTCCATCAAGATGGAACGGCCAACCACCGAGGGAGCGCCGCCAAAGCGCCGCTGCCAGAGGGCATAGCTCAGGACTACGACTTTGCGCTTGGCAGCGTCCTCTTCGGCAGTAAAAGGCCGCCCAATCGCGGGCTGAACGCCGAGCACATCGAAAAAGTTGGGAGTGACACCCCGGCCAAGCACTTCCTCAGGTGCCTGATCTCCGGTGAAAGCGGCATTGGAGTAACGCAAGGCGACCATGTCCGTGAAAACCTGGTTTTGCGCGCGCCAGTCTACGTAGTTGCCCGCAGCGGGAGTATTGTGAGCGAAGCCGAGATAGGAGGCGTCTTCCCACACCATCACGAGGCGGCTTGGGTCTGCATACGGCAGCGGGTGCAGCAACACACCCTCCACCGCGCTGAAAATAGCCGTGTTGGCGCCAATGCCGAGAGCCAGAGCCGCAAAGGCTACGGCAAAGAAACCGGGATTGCGCCGCATTTGTCGAAACGCGGAACGAAGGTAGGCGTAGAGGTTCATGCCGTAGAAGACGTCAATTCAGAGAAAAGGTTCCTACAATTTCAACATCTCGTAGGGGCACGGCATGCCGTGCCTATCTTGGTTTTCTTGGGCCTCGGCCACGTTCCGAATCAGCCTACTCCTCTGCGCCATTGATTCGTCAGCTTACTTACGGGGGAAAATCTCGCTGTGTGCGGGTTTCGCGTCGGACGCGGAGGCGGCCACGTTGAGAGGCGCGTCCAGCGTTAGCGTAACCGGCGGCAGGCAAATTTCCGTGCTGCAAGCTTGGTAGCGCAGCTTCAGTGGAATGTGCTGGGCACCAAGAGGCGCATTCGCAAGCGCCATGACAGGAAGACGCAAAGTAATTGTGTTTTCGTAGACGTTCAGCGGCTTTTTGGAAAACGTGAAGGTGTGCAGGGCGCCTTTAGGATACGAGACTTCGCCTAACTGAAAGCCCGCGGGCGCCTCGACGCGAAGATCGGTGGCGATCAGATAATCCTCCGACTTTTCGCGCGCATTGATGTGGAAGCCCGGCCGGATTTTCAGCACCGCCGCAATTTGAAATTGGCTGCCGCGACCCACAGGATCGAGCGAAACATAAATCGTTGGCGCGACTACATCCCGAGGCGAAGGAACCTGCTGTGGCGTCGCAGGCAGGGCCGCCACGCTTGCTAGAAAAAGAACACTCGCGAAAAGAGCAGCGGCGATTTTCATATTTGGACCTGCGCGCCCAACTGCTGCGATACGACTCGATTCATCACCGCAAAAAGGTCTTCGCCCGTTTTTTCCAGCACGAAAGCATTCCTCGCTTCCGACCAGCCCAGCTTGAACGAAGTAGAAAGCGCCGAAATCCAGATTTCGCGTATTGGCGTATTCGGCGAAATCACGAATTTCACCTCTTCCGGCTCCTCGAAAATCACTTCCAGCTTTCCGCTCTCGCCTTCCACATCAAATCCATGTTCGTCTGCCACCACGAGCAGCCGCTTCTTCAGCTCCTCGAACGCGGCATCCGCTTTTCTCTGAAAATCTTTTTCTTCAAGCATGTCTTCAGGGTATCAAAGCTGCGATTCAACCGCTTTGCTCATTTCATCCGGGCTGATCATCCCAGTGACGCGCTTAATTTGCTTGCCGTCTCGTGAAATCAAGACGCTGGTAGGATAACCAAACAAACCACCAAATTTATCAGCCGCATCGTCATTCCCGATCAGGATCTTGTAGCTCATGGGCAGTTTCTCGCCGTTCACTTCGAAACGCTCTTTCGCAACAAAGGGCGCGACGACGCTCTTTCCTTCTTCGTCCAGTGCAATGCCCAGAATAACGAATCCCTTCGGGCCGTACGTCCGCTGCATCTCGATCAACCAGGGAATCTCGACTCGGCATGGTTCGCACCACGTCGCCCAGAAATTCACCAGCACGACTTTGCCTTTGTATTCGCTGAGCGAAACGTCTTTTCCGTCGAGGTCCTTGAGCGTCAGTTGCGGGGCAGGGAGTCCCGCGACCTTTTCCGTGGGGACGGGAGCGCCGGTATTTTCAGGACTCGGACTCTGCTTCGGCAGACGCGTCGCCCGGTCAGCCAGTGCCGTAGCCGCGATGAGCAAGGCCACCGTCACAATAATCAACACCGTCTTTCGTCCTTGCATCGAACTCACCGTTTTCCAGTTCTTCCAAAGCGCGAAAACAACGATCCCCAGCACGAGCAACCCGAACGAGCCCCAGAAAACCGTCGAGCCGGTTCCTTGCGTGAGCGCGTGTTCCAGCCACAAAACGGTAGATTGCAGAAACGTCAGTTTTCCCGTCAGCCACGTCAGGTTATCGAAGAAAATCAGGCCGCCCACAAACAGCAACAGAGCGCCGCTGAACACTTCGACGGCGTGCAGGTACTTCCGGAAGCTTTTGTAAAACGTCATGAACTGGCCGATGCCCAGCGCCGTAAGCAGAAACGGAATCGCCAGGCCAGCGGAGTACACCGCAAGCAGGAACACGCCTCGGCTCACCGTGCCGCTCGCGCCGGCAAATCCCAGGACCGTGGTGAGAATAGGTCCAATGCACGGAGTCCAGCCGAACGCGAAGGCGAAGCCAAGCAGGAATCCGCTTCCAATCCCAGGCTGCGCCACGCTGCTGCGTAGATGTACATCGCGATTGAGCCAGCGCGCCAGCGAAGGCCCGAAGAATCCGATGATCGAGAGCGAGAAGAAATGTAGTGCGCCCAGACCCGCGAACAGCGGAGCATGGCGCCAGAGCGAAATCACTCCGAGCGCAACCAGCAAGAAGCCGAGAATCAAGCCAACGCGCAAACTAAGTTTTATGAGCAGCCCAAGCAGATGCAATCCGAAGAGAAGAATGAGTGCGCCCGCAATGGGCACCAGCGTATGGCGATGCGCGTTAAGAAAAGCGCCCACGGCGCTAGCGGCCGCGCCGAACGAAATAAACACCACGGAGAATCCGGTGACGAACGCCAGCGCGGATGTAAACAAACCGGAACGCGGAACTTCTCCCTGCCGCAGCTGCTCCATCCCCACACCCGAGAGCATCGAGATGTAGCCGGGCACAAGCGGAAGCACGCACGGGGAAAGAAACGAGACCAGCCCGGCGAGAAAGCACCCTGCAAGTGTGACTTCATTATTCATTCTTGTTCGATCCTCAAACTGGCCCTCGAAACTCTGCTCTTACCTGCGCGCGGAGTCTACCGCACTTAGTAGACCTCGAAACCCGCTTTCTTATTCTCCCACAAAAGGCTGGGCGTTTTTGGGCCGCTGGAATTCTTGCTCCCCAGGCGTGACAAGCGGTGGAACCGCAGTAAGCCGAAGCGACGCAGCAACTACCTATTTAGACGCGGTCGCAGCGCATTGGATGCCTACGGCAGGAAACAGGTGACAGATGAACGGTTTGGCCGACGCGGCGCCGAAAAGCAGTAGGCCGCGGCGCCCGTAAGTACTGCAAATAGAAAGATTTGCGCAGTCCGCAATTGGCAGGACGGTTGCGATGTGAAAGATGGGCACTTTCAGAGTGCCCTGCAGTTTGGAGCTGGTGGTTATGCAGTGGACACCCAACAAAGTGACAGCGCTTCGCGTGGCGGTGGGATTCGCCGCAGTGAGCTTGTTTGGGCGCGGGCCGTGGGCCAATCTCGCGGCGGTCGGGCTGACTGTCGCCGCGATTGCCTTGGATGCTTTGGATGGGCACATCGCCCGGAAGAAGAAGCTCGCGACGCCCGTCGGCGCCCAGATCGATATTCTCGGGGACCGCATGATCGAAAACGTGTATTTCACCTATTTCGCGGTCGTCGGCATGGTGTCGCTGTGGCTGCCGGTTTTCTTTTTTGCTCGGGGGGCGGCGACCGATTTTCTGCGCGGGCTGGCGATGCGCGCCGGGCACTCCGGCTGGGGAGCCAACGCCATGCTGCAGACATGGTGGGGACGCGCGCTGGTGGCCTCGCGCTGGAGCCGCGGTTTGTATGCGGCCATGAAATGCCTCTGCTTCTGTTATCTCGGATTGGAGCTGGCGCTGACACGTGGGCCCGTGGCACTGCTCGGCGGCATGACCGCGGACGTGCATGCGATGGTTCGCGTCGGCGCTCATGTGCTGACCTGGATGACGGCGGCGTTTTGTTTGCTGCGTGGATTGCCCGTGCTGGCGGAAGGATGGACGTATTTGTCAGGCACCGTTCGGCCGGCGCGCGTGGCGAAGAGGATCACGCAGGAGGCGATGTGAGGGCGAGAGAGGAGGTAAAGGAAGTAGAGGAAGTAGAGGAAGTATATGAGGTAAAGGAGAAGGACGAAGGCGTTGCGGCATTTTTTGATTTGGATGGGACGCTGATTTCGTTGCCTTCGCTGGAGATGCGCTTTTTCTCGCTGCTACGTTATCGAAGGGTTGTTGGGATTCGGAACTATTTTGCATGGATTGCTGAAGCGCTGAGATTGCTTCCTCGTGGGATCAATCCGATCTTGCATGCCAACAAAATGTACTTGCGCGGCGTTAGTGCTGCTGAAAGAGATTCTCTGAGGATGCCTTCGTTTTCCGCGAAGGCGATGGAGCGCGTCGTGTGGCACGCGGAACGAGAGCATTTGCTTGTGATTGTGAGCGGGACGTTGGAGCCGCTGGCGCAGCGAGCGGCACGCCCAATGGAAGCCGAGCTTGCCGCGCGCGGGCTGCGCAGCGCGATTCGTGTTTGCGCGACGCGGCTTGAAGTGAAGAACGAAGCATGGACGGGACGAATTGTAGGAGAGGCGATGTTTGGCGAGGCCAAAGCGCGGGCTATCCAGCGAATCGCGGATGCGGAGGGCTTGGACTTGTCGCGTTGTTTTGCCTATGGAGATAGCGCGAATGACAAGTGGATGCTCGAGTCCGTGGGGAAACCGGCGGCGGTGAATCCGTCGAATGATCTGACCCGTATCGCGCGGCGGAATGATTGGGCAGTCTTACGGTGGAGGAAAGAAAAAACGTTTACACAGAGAACACAGAGTTCGCAGAGGCCACAGAGAAAGAACGAGAGCGACGAGCCGTTGCAAGCCGTGCGGGCTAAGGCGGGGTTCAGGGCATGAGTCATTTTCAGAGAGACGAGTACAGGAAAAGAAGTTACGCGATTGCGGTGCGAGAGAACGTGCTAGAGAGAAGCAGCGTTCGCGGCGGGGCAGTGTTTGCGGGAACGGCGCTTGGGGAATTCTTGCGCCGCGAGATTTCTGCAGCGTGGGCGGCTTGCGGAATATTCGAGTTCGTTGTGCTGAGTTACTTGGGAATTTCCAGTGCGTTGATCCTGTTTTTTGCGGAGAACGTGGCGCATCCAGTGCGCCTGCTTGGAACGCAGTTTTTTGTGGCTGCGCTGATTGTGGTTTTGTGCGGGCTTGAGGCAAGAGGAACAGACAGGAATCTCAGTCCCAGTTCGCCGCAGAGATTCTGGCACTTCTGGCGATTCTGGTATCCGCATTTGTTTTTTTTGTTTTGCTTCGAGGAGATGGGGCGGCTGGTGCATCTGGTGCAGCCGGGGTGGCAGGATGCCAAGCTGATTGCGTTCGATCACTGGCTGACGGGAGTGAATCCTTCGCTTTGGCTGGAGCGGTTTGCAAATCCCGCGCTGAATGAGTTCATGCAGTTTGCGTACTTCAGCTACTTTTTATTTCTGCTGGTCCTTGGCGGAGTTCTCTATTACCGGCGCGAGTGGGAAAACTATTGGGCAGTGATGACCTACTCGGCGGTGGGGTACGCGCTGGGCTATATCATCGCGATGGTCTTTCCGGTGCAGAGTCCGTGGTTTACGTTTGCGGGGATGTGGCATGCCGATTTGGCGGGCGGGCCGTTCACCGCTGCGATCAACTTGATCGAGAAGTGCGGGCGGGTGCATGGAGCGGCGTTTCCTTCGCAGCATGTGGCGGGAGCGATGGCCGCGTTGTGGGGCGCATGGCGACACCGGCGCTGGTTGTTCTGGGTGTTTCTGCCGTTCGTGATTTGCATGTGTGCCTCGACGGTGTATGTGCGCAACCACTATGTGGCGGATGTGTTCGGCGGACTGATCACGGGAACGTTTGGATATTTCATCGGCGGTTGGATGATTCGGCGTCGCGCCCCGGCGGAAATGGCAGAGGAAGGCGCAGGCTCCGCGACCTCCGCTAAATCTGTGACCTCTGTGTCCCCTGTGTAGAAAATCCCCCTGCGCCTCTCATCAACCTCAACTTCAAGCGCCAGAATCGCTCCGAGCTGCCCGAATTTGCACAATTTCAGTGCAATCCCTAACTACCTTTAGAATGAACACTTATATATCTGTCACAAAATAAAGCACTTTATCTGTCTTTAGAATGAACACTTACACAAAATCCCGGGGGCTAGCCAATTATGGTTAACCAGGATCAGGTAAAGCACAGACTTCCGGCTATGCGAAGGAAGACGGGCACGACATGTCGTGCGCCTATAAGGGATGGCGGGAGTGGGGGTGGAGGCGCTCGAAGTAGGCGGCGATTTGGAGGAGGAGGTGTTCGTCGGCGACGGCGCCGATGAGTTGGAGGCCGACGGGGAGGCCGGAGGGAGTGACGCCGCAGGGGACGGTGATGGCGGGGACGCCGGCGAGATTGGCGGGGCGGTTGGTGCGGAGGAGGAGGGCGCGCGTAGAGTGATCGGTTTCACCGATGCGGATCGATTCCTGGTCGATTTCGGGAGCGGTGATGGGAGTGGTGGGAACCGCGAGGGCATCGACGCCGGCGTCAGCCATGGTCAGGTCCAATTGCTGGATGAATTTTTCGCGGGTTTCGAGGGCGGCCAGATAAGTGGTGGCGGGGATTTGTGTGCCCATGGCGAGGCGGGCGCGGACGTCTTCGCCGTATTCGGCGGAGCGAGCGGGAAACCATCCAGCCTGCTGGTGATAGTGGGTTGCTTCCGCCCAGGCGATTTGGTTTCCGGCGTCTTCGGTTTGTTCCAAGTGAGATAAAGAGAGTTCCTTGATGCGGACCTTCGGGGTGCGGAGGGAGTGAAGCGTTTCCATGAAAGCCGAACGCACTTCATCGGAGATTATGTCGAAGAAAAATTCTTTGGGGACGCCGAGGGTAAATTTTGCGGGTTGGGCGGAAAGTCTTCGAGAGGAGCGGAAGCTGGGTTCGCCTTTGACGCGGGGGAGGATGGGCTCAAGGAGTAAAGCGGCGTCGTGGACGGTGCGGGCTAGAGGGCCGACGCAATCCAGTTTGGGAGAGAGGGGGATGACGCCTTCTACGCTGACGCGGCCGAGAGTGGGCTTGAGGCCGACGATGCCGCAGAGCGAGGCGGGGATGCGTATGGATCCGCCGGTGTCTGTGCCAATGCTGCCGAAACAGAGGCCTGCAGCAACGGCGGCCGCGGAACCGCCGCTGGAGCCTCCGGGAATGTGCGAGAGATCCCAGGGATTGTGGACGGGGCCGTAGTGGGGGTTGTTGCTGGTGACGCCGTAAGCGAACTCGTGCATGTTGGTTTTGCCGAGGATGACGGCACCGGATTCTTTTAGTTTGGCGACTATTTCGGCGTCGTGCTGGGGAATGAACTTCGAGAGAATTTTTGAGCCTGCGGTAGTGCGAATGTCCTTCGTGTAGATGTTGTCTTTCAGAGAGATGGGGATGCCGTGGAGAGGGCCGCGGTCGCGATTTGGTTTGCGGCTGAAAAGTTCGGCTTCGGCTTTTTTAGCTTGGGAGAGGGCGAGGTCGGAAGTGACCGTGATATAGGCGTTCAGCTTGGGGTTTAGTTGGTCGATGCGGGCGAGGATGAGTTTGGTGAGTTCGACGGGGGAGAGTTTGCGTTTGCGGAAGAGGCGAGCGATTTCTTCGATGGAGGCGAAGGCCAGTTCGGTGTCGGTGGTTGGGAGCATGGGTGATGGGAGGAGTGGGAATTTAACACACCTACCGAGGCGGAGCCATTGGGTCAATCTTCACGAATGAGACAGAACGGAAGCGAAAAGACGTTTTGGCGACGGAATTGGTAGCAGGCTGATATACTGAGTCCACTTGTGAGTTTGGGGTGTTTACCAGGCGGGATCATAAGCACCAATGACCGCTACCGAACTGATTGCTGACGCCTCGAGGACCTCCCACGTCAACCACTTGGAATCGCCGCTTGTCCGACAGCAGTGACTAGCATCACGGCAATCGAAACACCACGTGAATCAAGATAGGGTTGATGATAATCAGCAGAATAGAAGAGCGGATGCGACGCGCGGGTTTGCCAGGAAGTGCGGCAGTTGTTACGGCGGTTGCGTGCGCCACCGTGCAGTTTTGCACCATTTCCTCAATGCAGGCGCGTGCCCTGACCAGTGACGCTTTTTTCCCGAATCCCGCCGCAGTCGTTACGCAATCAACTCCCGACACCCGCAACTCGAAAGATTACGCACCCACTGGCCAGCTCACAGTGCAAGTCCAAGACACCTCCGGTGCACCATTTTTCGAAGGCGTCACGGTCACGCTTCTTACCGGTGACATCGTGGACAAACTGCTCACAAAAGCCGATCAAAGTGGCCGCGCGCGCTTCACCGCCTTGCCGGTTGGCCAATACGTGCTCGAAATCGTGGCGCCGGGGTACCGCATGGTGCAGGAACAAGTGATCATCTCCAGCACAAGCAAGGTTCAAAACGTCATAGTTTCGATGGTGCCGAGTATATCCGGAGCGAAGGCCAAGGCCGGTTCAGTGGTGGTCTCCCCCAAAGCGGTGAAGGAAACGGAGAAGGCGCTTCATTCGTTGCAATTGAACAAGCTCGACGAGGCGCAGCAGCATTTGGTGCGCGCCCTTGCGATCGATGCGAACTTCGGCGATGGAAATTTTCTGATGGGCGTATTGCTGCTGCGCCAGAAACAATTTGAAAAAGCCGCAACCCATCTGCAAAAAACCGTTGACGTCTCCCCCAATAACGCTCCGGCTCTTCTCGCTCTCGGCGAAGCTCAATATTTTCAGCATGACTATTCCCACGCCGCCGAATCGCTCGAAAAATACCTACGCTATCAACCGCACAGCCTGCAAGCCCCTATCGCGCAACAATATGTCGACGCTATCCATAAATTGCCACCGCCAAATGCGGCGGGCGGCGCCGAAACGGCAAAGTTCGAACTTCCGCCGCTCCCCGAGATCACAGCAGTAACCGAAACGAATTGGGCGCCTCCTGACGTTGACGATGAAAAATTAGACCTCGACTCCACCGCCGGCTGCGAGCTCACCGAAGTCGTGCGATCCGCGGGCAATCGTGTGCAGGAACTCGTCCAGAACGTCGATCGATTCACGGCCACCGAACAGGTCGAGCACTTCAACCTCAGCCCGATGGGCCTGCAAACCTCTCGAGAAACGCGAAAATTCAACTACCTCGTTGAAATCCACACAACCGGGACCAACGATCTTGACGTACAGGAATACCGCAATGGCTCTGTCTCCACTCAGGAATTTCCGGAGCACATTGCCACGGTTGGCCTTCCTACGCTGGCTCTGGTCTTTCACCCGTACTTGCAGGCCAGGTATGAATTTCAATGCGAAGGCCGCGGCGCATGGCATGGCAACCCGGCCTGGGTCGTGCACTTTCAGCAAAGAACCGATCATGCGAGCGCACTGCTCGTCTATCATGTGGGAAGTCGTTTCATCGCCGTGCGCCTCAAGGGACGCGCATGGATTGATGCCAATACATCTCAGATTCTCGCCATGGAATCAGACATCACGCAGCCGGTTCCCGAGATCCGGCTTTTCCGCGATCATCAGCTAATCGAATATGGCCCGATGAGCTTTCGCAGCAGCTCCACGCAACTCTGGCTGCCCAAGAGCGCCGATTGGTATTGCTCGCTTGCCGGCCGGCGCTTTCACCGCCGTCACACGTTTAGTGAATTCTTGCTTTTCTACGTCGAACACAAGGAAAAGTTCAGCGATCCCAAAGAACCCGTCGAGCCGCCCTGCTCTCCATAGCCCGCCTCGGGCGCGAAACTGGGAGACATCCAACAACGGACGAAGTAATCCAGCGAGTGGCACACAAAGGCGATACCAGCCTGAACGCACGGCTACCCGCAAAGAGGTGTGCTTTGATGACCGGCGGAAGGATAGAGGCGCACCAACGCAGTGAGTTAGAAGATTTTATCCTGGCGGCGGAGGTTACCGAAGGAGCCGATGTTGGCGATGATGAAGGTGGCGGTGAAGCGGTTTTCTGTGCGGACCTGGCCGAGGTTGATGCGGCGGTATTCGAGGGCGAGGCCGCAGCAGTTGCCGTTGTAGCTGACCTGGACGAGCTGGCTTTGGAGGGTTTGGTTGGTGAAGTCGTAGCTGATGCCAGTGGTGAAGTTGAAGCCTTTGCGGGTGAGGTTACCGTAGCCGAGGAGGGCGCGAACCTGGTTGGAGAGAGGCTGTTCGAAGGGAACGAAGTTTGGCGGGGGATTGCTGGGGAGATCGCCCTGGACGGGATTGTCGTTGAGACGGAAGTAGGAGACGGTGGCGAAAAATTCGCTATAGGGCTTAATTTTGAGGAGGGTGCCGACGGTGACAAGGCGCTGGATTTGAGGATCGTATTGAAGGATTTGCTCGAGGTCGTAGCGGCCGCCGGGAGTGATTTTGAAATCACTGACGATGGGAGACCAGTTGCGCGGACCGAACGCGAAAGCGAAGGGGGAGATGGAGTTGAAGGCTTCGAAGACGTTGCGCTGGCCGTCGACGATGGCTCCGCCGAAGGTGGGATCGAAATAATGTTTCTGAAAGATGCTCCAGGAGAGGAGCTCCTGGGGCAGGTCGTCGCCGGTTTTGGTGAAGAGGCGCTGGGTGACGCCGTACTCGACTTCGTTGGTGTCGGTGAGGGTGGCGTCGGAATCGAAGCGAATGAAGTCCGCGAAATTATTTACGCCGGTGACGTAGCGATAAGTGATGGTTGGTTCGATGGTGTGCTTATAGCGCTTGTGGGGTTTGTTTTTGTCGAGAGGGGAACGGTCGAAAAAGCGTTCGAGAGTTGGGGGACGAAGCTCGACGGCGAACTCGCCGGTGTTGCGCGAGATGGATTGGCCGGTCAATAGGCCGGCGGAATTGAAGGAATCGCCGTAATAGGTGGTGCGGAATGCGGCGGAAGTGGTGACGCCGAACCAGGCGCCGAAGTGGAGTGGGATAGTGAGTTTGGGCGCGAATTCGGTGCGGGAGACGAAAGGAGCGGTGCTCAGAGGAGTGTCATCCTGGCGATGAAGCGCGCCGGCAAAGGCGTCGAAGGAAAAGTAAAACGGGAGATTCTGCCAGGGGGATTGTTCGACGGAGCTGAAGTTAACTTCCGGAGCGTCGCGGAGGGAAACGCCGACGGCGGGAGTTGTAACGCCCGTAGTGGGGGACGTGATGGGAATGCTGAGGAAAGTTCTGTCGGCTAGAGCGGCAAAATTGAGGCTGAAGCCGCGGAAATTATTGGTGAGGAAAGTGGCGCTGCGCACCTCGGAAGTGATGGCGTCGCCGAAGGTGTCGGCGAAGGCCAGGCGGAAGGTGAGGGACGTGAGTTCATTGACATCGGCGACAAAGCGCCAGCCCTGGGGGAGCAGGGACTGAACTTCGAGTTGCTGCTGGTGGCCGCCTTGTTTCTCGAGAAGGGTGGTGCCATTGGGGCCGGGGAGCATTAAGCCGCGATCGATCACGCCGAAGTAGGTGTACTTGATGGAAGTGTTTTCGAAAGGGCGAGCGCGAAATTCAGCGCGCTCGGCGGAGCCGCGCTTCGAGAGGAGTTCAGCGCCCAGAGTGGCGTCCAGCCAGGGCTTCGGCGCCAGATAAAGTGCATCTCCGAGAACAAAACCCTTCGTGTTGGTCTGACTGACGACGGGCAGAAGGAAGCCGGACTGGCGAATTTTTTCTCCGGCAGGAGCGGTGGCATAGGGCAACCAGACGAGGGGAACGCGGTAGAGACGAAAGTTGGCGTTGACGAGAGCAACGCTTTTGTCGAGGCGAATGCGGGCGTGCGGAGCGTAGAACTGCCAGGTGGGATGTTGCGGGTCGCAGATGGTGATCCAACCGCGACGGACGAGGTAAATGTCGCCGGGGAAGCGTTCGACTTCGGGAGCCTGGAAGTAGAGAGGATTCTGTGAAATCAGAACGAGAGGATTGGCGCGGCGTTCGATTTTGACAGTGCCGCGAACGTTGGTGAAGGTGCCGTGGCCGGTGCTGACGTTGTAGCGGGCTTCTTCGGCTTCGAGGTGTTCGTTGTGGTAGTCGAACTGGACGTGGCCGCGGGCGAGGGACTCGGAGGTTTTTTCGTTGTATTCGATGTGGTCGGCCTGAAGGCGTTCGTCGCCAAAGTGGATGTCCACGTCGTCATCGGCGATAAAAAGGTCGCCGCGTTTTTGCTGTGGGCCGCGGGACCAGATTTCCACATCGCCGGCTTTGCCGGAGTGCAGGCGGATTTGCTGGGCGCGGGAGGGGAAGAGCGCCGGGCCAAAAAGAGAAAAAAGAAGAATCGTGAACGAGAGGAAGGAGGGGAGCGCGGACAAAGTCCGAGCATGAGAGTGTGCGTTCACGCGGAGCATTTTTGCGATGAAAACAGTGGGATAGCCTAGCATGCGGCTGGGGGGATGTGTAGCTGAGGGGAGAAAGACATCTGGTAAAGCGATCAGAATACGCGCCAGGAGCTGCGAAGGATTGGAGCGAAACGCGGAGCGAGTGCGGCGCGTCTGTCTCAACACGGGTTGGTTTGCCATTCCTGAAACAATTGATGCGCGCCGAGGCATTGAGGAGGTATGATGCCCGGCCTTGCACACTAGGGGGAAGAAATGGATCGTACTTCGTCTGCATTGAGGATGATTCTGGCTGCGGCGACGCTTTGTGTTGGGCTGACGATGTTGGCGCCGGTGGAAACGGCGGGACAAGCAAATCCTGCCGACAAGCTGAAAAATCTGGAGTTTCGCGAGATTGGGCCCGCGGTGATGGGCGGGCGGATTGATGATCTCGGTGTGGTCGAGAGCAATCCGAATATCGTGTATGTGGGGACGGCTTCGGGCGGGGTGTGGAAGACGACAAACAATGGCACGACGTGGGAGCCCGTGTTTGACAAGGAAGGCGTGTCGACGATCGGAGACATTGCGATTGCGCCGTCGGACCCGGCGGTGGTGTGGGTTGGAACGGGAGAGCCGAACAACAGGCAGAGCTCTTCGTGGGGAAATGGGATTTACAAGTCACTGGACGCGGGGAAGTCTTGGCAGAACATAGGATTGAAAGGGACACTGCACATCGGGCGGATTGTGATTCATCCAAAAAATCCGGAAGTGGTTTACGCGGCGGCGCTGGGGCATTTGTGGGGGCCGAACCCGGAGCGCGGGGTTTACAAGACGACGGATGGCGGGAAGACGTGGAGTCAGGTGTTGAAGATAAATGATGACACGGGCGTCAGCGACATCGCCATGGACCCACAGAGTCCGGACACGCTGTATGCGGCGGCGTATGAGAGACGGCGGACGCCGTTTGGATTTAATGGTGGCGGGCCAAATGGCGGAATTTACAAGACAGTGGACGGCGGGACGACCTGGAAGAAATTGACGAAAGGGCTGCCGTATGAGAATGGCGGCGACGTAGGACGCATCGGGTTAGATATTTACCGGAAGGATTCGAACATCGTATATGCGATCGTGCAGCACGAAAAGGGCGGGACCTATCGCAGCGAAGACAAGGGCGAGACCTGGAAGAAGATGGGGGACACGAACCCGCGGCCGTCGTATTACAGCCAGGTTCGAATCGACCCGAACAACGATTTGCGGATTTGGGAGCTGGGCGCGCAGATGTATTACTCGGAGGATGGGGGAAAGACGTTTGCGACGCAGAGGGTGAGAGGTATTCACGGGGACTTTCACGCGATGTGGATTGACCCGGCGGATTCGAACCACGTGCTTACAGGATGCGATGGAGGAATTCACTGGAGTTACGACAACGGGCGGACGTGGGACTTCCTAAACACGATTGCGATCGGACAGTTTTACGAAGTCGGATTGGACAACGAGAAAGCCTTACAAAATTTGCGGAGGTTTGCAGGATAACGGGAGTTGGTGCGGACCGAGCATGTCGTTGACGCGAGACGGAATTGTGAATAGCGATTGGACGCTGATGCCGGGCGGCGACGGATTTTATGCGCGGATTGATTATGCCGAGCCGTGGATCGTGTATACGGAATCGCAGGATGGACATATTTCGCGGCGCGATGAGCATACCGGGCCAGCAACGAGAGATCATGCCGGAGGCGAAAGCCGGGGAGCCGCATTACCGGTTTCAGTGGAATTCGCCAATGGAAGTGTCGGCGCACGATCATAAAGTGCTGTATTACGGCGGAAATTATCTGTTCAAGTCGGCGGACCACGGAGATTCGTGGACGCGGTTGGGTGGGGATCTGACGACCGGCGCGGACCGGAACAAGCTACCAATTTTTGGGAAGACGCCGGATAAGAGCACGTTGTCAAGACATGACGGAGTGGAAGAGTATCCGACGATTACGACACTGAGCGAATCGCCGTTGACGGCGAATGTGTTGTGGGTGGGAACAGACGACGGAAACGTGCAGGTGTCGCGCGATGGCGGGAAGACGTGGAAGAACGTAGTATCGCGCACGGGTGTGCCCAAAGGGACTTATGTCACGCGGGTGGTGGCGTCGAAGTATGCGGAGGGTGCGGCGTTTGTGACGTTCGACGGGCACCGGACGGACGACTATAACGTTTACATTTTTCAGACGTCGGATTATGGGGAGACGTGGAAAGCGATTCGAAACGGAATACCGGATGCTGCGGGGACAGTACACGTAGTGCGCGAACATCCGAGGAGCCCAAATGTGCTTTTTGCGGGAACGGAGTTTGGGCTGTGGGTTTCGTGGGACCACGGAGCGAACTGGACGGCGTTGAAGAATAATTTCCCGACGGTGCCGGTGGACGACATCGAAATTCAGGCGGAACAGAACGATCTGGTGCTGGCGACGCACGGACGATCGATCTGGATTTTTGACGATATGACGCCGATTGAAAAGTTCGACGCGAGCGTGGCGAGTTCGGAGTTGAAGCTTTTTACGCCGCGAACGGCGATTTTGTGGGATTTGCGCGAGCGGCGGTGGAGTGCAGGGCAGAAGATGTTTACGGGAAAGAACCCGCCGTATGGCGCGATTTTGAATTACTACTTGAAAGAAGCGTTGCCGGCTGAAGCGCCGAAGGCGGCTAAAGACGACAAAGACAAGGATAAGAAAGAAGCCGCGGCGGGAGAGCAGAAAGCAAAGACCGAAGCTGCCGCGGACCAAAAACCGAAAACGCCGGATGCGGCGAATAAAGAGGGCAAGGCGAAGATCAGCGTGTACGACAAGGACGGCAAGCTGGTGCGGGAATTCGACGGGCCTGGCAAGGCTGGAGTAAACCGGACGAACTGGGATTTGCGGTGGAATTCGCCGGCGGTGCCGACGCCGGAACAGTTGGAGGCAGCGGCTGCAGGATTTGATTTTGGGCCGCGAGGACCGCTGGTTGAGCCGGGCGAGTACACCATCAAGATCAAGGCGGGCGGGAAGGAAGATACGCAGAAGGTGGCTGGTGGAAGATGATCCGCGGCTGCAGATTTCGCCGGCGGACCGCGCGGCGCGGAGCGAAGCTATCCAGCAGCTGTATGCGATGGCAAAGACCGCGGACAAAGATCGCAAGACGATTCAGGGTATCAAGGACGGGCTGAAGGCAGCGCGGGAGCAGTGGAAGAAGGACGCGGACAAGCCGGATGCGCCAAAAATCCCTGAAGAGATACAGAAGGCCGCGGAGGAACTACAGAAGAAGGTGGATGCGGTTGCTGAGAAATACGCGCGCGAGCAAGAAGGACTCGGGAATGCGGGGCCGCCGTTTATCTGGAAGCCAGAGCCGTTGCCGCAGCAGGTCCAGAGTTTGTTGCGGGATCTGGACGGGTTCTGGGCAGCGCCGGGAGGTCAGCAGAAGGACAAGCTGGCGGAGTTGCCGCCACTCGTCAATGATGCGTCGGCGCAGGTGAAGAAAATAGCAGAAGAGGACCTGCCGACGCTGAACAAGAAGATGAACGACGCGGGGATACCGCACATTGTGCCTGCGCCACCCCAACAGAGGCCCGGCCGTGGCGGCGAGGCGGATGACGACGAGTTTTAGACCAGGGCGATTCGAAGAAATTAGAGAAAACACGGAGGAAAGAGAATGAACGCGAAGCAGCTCAGTCTGCGCGGTCTGGCCGCGTGGTTTGTGGTATTGGCAATGATTCTCGGCGGGTTCGGAGTGCAGCTGCAGGCGAGACTCCAGGAAGCTGTGACGTCGGACAGGCAGGACAAAAAAGACGAAAAGAAGGAAGAGAAAAAGGACGAGAAGAAAGGTTTGCCGCTGAAGGCGGCGCGAAAGATCGAGTTCACGACGAACGAGGGGACGTGGCTATCCCTGGATGTTTCGCCGGACGGAAAAACGATCGTGTTCGAATTGCTCGGCGATATTTATACGCTGCCGATCGAGGGCGGAGTTGCAAAGCTGATCGATGGCGGGATGGCGTTTGACAGCCAACCGAAGTTTTCGCCGGATGGAAAATGGATCGCGTTTATTTCGGACAGAGAGGGCAGCGAAAACGTTTTTGTGATGCATCCCGACGGGAGCGGTGTGAAGCAAGTTTCGAAGGATCCAAATAACGAGTTCGCGTCGCCAAGCTGGGCGCCAGACGGGAATTACATTTACGCGTCGAAGGCGGGATTCGGGATCAACACGTTTGAAATCTGGATGTATCACATCAACGGCGGCTCGGGGGTGCAAATCACGAAGTCCAAGCCGTCACCAACGACGCGGCGGAGCGATCGCGGGAATGCGGTTGGCGTGGTGGCATCGCCGGACGGGAAATATCTTTACTATGCGAAGCGCAACGGCGGATTTGAGTACAACGCGCAGTTTCCGCTGTGGCAGGTCGCGCGGTGGGACCGCAAAACCGGGGACGAAGATACTTTGCTGCAGCAACCCGAAAGCAGTTTTCGGCCGGTGCTCTCGCCGGACGGCACGCAGCTTCTGTATGTGACGCGATATGAGACAGAGAGCGGGCTGCGTTTGAGGAATTTGCAAACGGGAGAGGATCGCTGGGTTCGCTATCCGATTACGCGGGATGACCAAGAGTCTCGCTTTACGCGGGATCTTTTTCCGGGGTACGCGTTTCTGCCGGATGGGAAGGAAATCGTTTACAACCAGGACGGAAAAATTAAGAGGCTGAACATCGCGACGGGAGCGGAGACAGTGATTCCGTTTACGGCGCAGGTGTCGCAGGAACTGGGGCCGAAACTGGATTTTCCGCAGAAGGTGGAGCAAGGACCGGTGAAGGTGCGGCTGATCCAGGGGCCGGTGGAATCGCCGGACGGCAAGAGACTGGCGTTTTCAGCGATGACACATCTTTACGCGATGGACATTCCCGGCGGGAATCCGCAACGCCTGACGAGCGGGAAAGAGGGAGAGTTTGAACCGGCGTGGTCCCCTGATGGGAGATCGATTGCTTATGTGACGTGGTCAAGCGAGGGCGGAAAGCTGTGGAAGGTTTCCGCGTCGGGGGGAACGCCGCAGCAGTTGTCCAGGGCGGACGGGTTGTACAGCAATCCGGTCTGGTCGCCGGATGGAACTCGTATCGTGGTACTGCGCGGGAATGCGTATGACCGCGACCTGGAGCAGTTCGATAGCGGCCAGACGCGGAACGCTGATCTGGTTTGGATTTCGGCGCAAGGCGGCGATGCAAATTTGATTTTGCCGGCGCGCGGCGCGGGTTCGCCACACTTCACGCACGACAAGGACAGAATTTACATTTACACGCCGCAGGGATTGATTTCGCTGAGATTTGACGGGACAGACCGGCGCACGCATATCCAGGTGAAGGGGACTGGCGGCTATTTTGCCGAGGAACCGATAGCTGCGAGCGACGTGCGCGCAAGTCCGGACGGGCAATGGGTGCTGGCGCATGTGATGAATCAGCTTTACGTAACGGCGATGCCGGTTGTGGGAGGTGAAGCGCCGACAGTGAACGTTTCGTCTCCGTCGGTGCCGGTGAAGCGGCTGACAGACATCGGGGCGGATTACTTCAACTGGGCGGATGACGGGAAAACGATCACGTGGGCCGTAGGGGCGAGCCTTTTCCGTGAGCCACTGAGCGCGATTTCGTTTGAGCCGCCGAAGGAAGAGGAAAAGAAAGACGCGGATAAGAAGGACGGCGGTGCGCAGGCGGCGGATGCAAGCAAGGACGAAAAGAAAGAGGAGAAGAAAGAACCCAAGAAGCTCAAAGAAGAGGAAAAGAGCGTCGAGGAGATTGCGGTAACCATTGAGGTGCCGCGGAAAACGCCGAAGGGCACGATTGTGCTGAGAGGCGCGACGGTGGTCACGATGAAGGGCGACGAGGTTTTGAAGAATGCCGACATCGTAATTGAGAACAATCGAATCAAAAGCGTGGGCGCGAAGGGCGCCGTGCCCTCGGGCGCGAAAGTGTTCGACGTAACGGGAAAAACGATCACGCCTGGCTTCGTCGATACGCACGCGCACTGGTTTGAGATTCGCCGGGGAATTCTGGACACGGAGAGTTCTGCGTTTTTGGCGAACCTCGCTTATGGCGTGACATCCGGTCTGGACGTGCAGACCAGCACCAATGACATGTTTGCGTATCAGGATTTGCTGGACAGCGGCCAAATGATCGGACTACGCGCATTTTCGACGGGGCCGGGCGTGTTCTCCGACAATGAATTCAAGTCGGAAGATGAAGTAAAAGGCGTGTTGACGAAGTACAGGAAATACTACGGCACGCATAACATCAAGAGCTACATCGTGGGGAATCGCAAACAGCGGCAATTTATGGTGCAGGCGTCGAAAGAACTGGAGATGATGCCGACGACCGAAGGCGGATTGGATCTGAAGCTGAACCTGACGCACGTGATCGACGGCTTCCATGGCAACGAGCACACGTTGCCGATCACGCCTCTCTACAAGGATGTTCTGCAGATCTTCGCGCAATCCGGAATTGCGGAGACGCCGACGCTGATCGTGAACTACGGCGGGCCGTTTGGCGAAAACTATTGGTACGAATATAGCGAAGTGCACGACAACGCGAAGCTGAATCACTTTACACCGCATAACCTGCTGGATGAGAAGACCAACCGGAGACCACAGTGGTTCCGTAAGGACGAATACGCGTTTCCGAAGCTAGCCGCGCAGATGGCGAAGCTTTCGCGGGCCGGTGGGCTTGTCGGAGTAGGCAGCCACGGACAACTACAAGGGCTGGGCTACCACTGGGAGATGTGGATGCTGGCAAGCGGAGGGATGACCCCGCTCGAAGTCCTGAAATGCGCGACGGTGAATGGATCGAGAATTATCGGGCGACCGGAGGACCTCGGATCTATCGAACCCGGAAAGCTGGCCGATTTGGTCATCATGGATAAAAACCCGCTCGATGACATTCACAACACGAACACCATTCACTGGGTGATGAAAAACGGCGAACTGTTTGAAGGCGACACCCTGGATCAGGTTTGGCCGGAACAGAAGAAGCTGGGGCCGCTGTACTTCTGGAATTTCGACAAGCCGAAGGCGGGCGAGCCGTTGAGTTATGGGAAGACGGTGACGCCGTAGAAGAAAGCGAGTAGCGGTAGAGGCGTTTGGACTAGCTGGGGCGCAGCGTGCTGCGCCCCTACACTCAATGGCGGAAAAAAAGAGGGCGCGATGAATCGTGCCCCTACAAACTTGCAGATGCGCTGTTCAATCTTTGGGCTTTGCTTCGGCTTTGGTTAGGGTGGAGCGGTACCACTCGAATGTTTTTGCCAGACCTTCTTCAAAAGTGACTTGAGGATCGTAGCCGAGTAGTTCGCGGGCCTGCTTGATGTCTGCTTGTGAATCGCGAATGTCACCCTCGCGAGGCGGATCGTACTTTGCCTCCAGCTTTTTTCCGGAAATGTTCGCAAGCAACTCGAGCGTCTGGTTCAGCGTAAAGCGCCCGCCGGTTCCTACGTTGAAGGTTTTGCCGGAAACGTTGGGGGCTTCGCAGGCGAGGAGATTGGCCTGCACGGCATTTTCAACGAAAGTGAAATCGCGGGATTGCTCGCCGTCGCCAAAAATCCCGGGCTGCGTTTCTTCCAGGAAGCACATGCAGAGCTTTGCCAACACGCCGGAGTAAGGCGAGCCGGGATCCTGGCGCGGGCCGAAAATGTTGAAATAACGGAGACAAACATTTTCCAGGCCATAACAGCGGCCAAAAGTTTGTGCGTAGAGCTCGCCAACGTACTTCGTGACGCCATAGGGGGAGATAGGCGCAGGCTGCATGGTTTCGACTTTAGGCAGAGTGGGCGTTTCGCCGTAAGCGGAGGAGGAGGCGGCGAAGACTACGCGCTTCACTTTGGCATCGCGGGCGGCGACAAGCACGTTGAGAGTGCCATCGATATTAATTTTGTTGGTTTCGATGGGATCCTTGACGGAGCGCGGGACGGAAGTGCGAGCCGCCAGATGTAGCACGTATTCGGCCTCATGCATGGCCTTGCGGACCACTTCGATGTCCGTGATACTGCCCTTCATGAAAGTGATTTTGTTGCGGATTTCGGCGAGGTTATCCTCTTTGCCGGAAGAAAGGTCGTCGAGCACAACCACGCTGTGGCCGCGCCGCACGAGTTCGTCTACTGTGTTTGAGCCGATAAAACCGGCGCCGCCCGTGACGAGGTAGCGCATGCAGGAAATCCTCCTCGATAGAGGCCCGTGAGCGGTGGAGTGCCGTTCCGGTCATAGACGAGGCTCCGGCGGAGACGCGGGCCCCGTGTTTTGATAACCTCAAAGTTCGTGGCGAGTATCCGGTGGACATGGCCGGGCTACCGCGGACGAATTCGTATTGTACGACGGAAGACAAGAAGGCAAGGGACTGTTTCCGATGCAGGTCACACAAAGAGCATGAGCAACCGAATCGCAAAGGGTATTGCCGCAATCGTGGTACTTGGATGCGCCGCGGGCGTGTATTACTGGGTGCGGGAACGCAGCGAGAGCCGCGCGCAAGCGTCGGCCGCCGCGCAGAACGCAGAACCGATGAACGAAGCACCGAGGAGCCTGCCGCCAGTCTCCCCATCCAGCCCTCCGCCAACACCGGGTGCGAAGAAAAACGGCGAAGTGGTTGCCGATCCCGGGCTTCCGCTACGTGGAGGCGAAATTCTGGAGTACACCGCGAATGTCGCGAACCTCAGCAACGTGGCCAGTCTTAAATTGCAAGTAGGCGAGCGGAAGGATTTTTTCGGAAAGAACGCCTGGCATCTACAGGCATTCGCACATACGCAAAATCCATTGCGGATGGTTTTTGAGCTGGACGATCAATTCGATTCGTACAGCGATGCGGCGACGATGACTAGTCTGCAATACGAGTTGCACTTAAACGAGCGTGGTCAGAAAGTGGACTCGATCCAGCGAATGACGGCGACAGGAAAAGAGCCGGCGCCACCCGACGCCACCGAGACGCGTGTGCTTCCCGGCACGCGAGATCCACTCGGGATGATGCAGTTTCTGCGGAACGTGGACTGGACAAAAACGGCGGAAGTGCGCGGACCGGTCTATGACGGGCACAAACTGTACGACGTAAGAGCGAAGCTCGCAGGGGCGGGCGAGGCAGTGACTGTTCCCGCAGGGAGTTACAAGACTTCAAAAATTGAGATTCGCGTGTTTGAGAACGGCCAAGAGATGAAAGACGCGCATTTCACGATGTATTTCGCGAACAATGTCTCGCGCACCCCAGTGCTCCTGGAAGCGATCTTGCCCTTTGCGACCGCGCAAGTGCAGTTGCAGAGCGCGAAGTAAACACTCCGCCTAGTCCCGAAGGATGCTATGCAGTCGCCAAGAGTTCTATCAACGAACAGGCGATGTGTCCGATGGTGATGTGCGCTTCCTGGATACGTTGAGGATCCTGCGAGGGCACGTTAAGAAGAAGATCGACCTTTTCGGCGAGTGCGCCGCCGGTCTCGCCCGTAAACGCAACTAGAAAAGCGCCGCGAGCGCGCCCGGCGTCGATTCCGCAAACGATGTTTGGACTTGTACCGCTGGTTGAGAGAGCTACAAGAACATCATCGGCGGCGACGAGCGATTCAATTTGCCGGGAGAAAATGCGCTCAAATCCGTAGTCGTTGCCTGCGGCAGTGAGCACGGAGGGATTAGTGTTGAGCGCAAGCGCGGCGAGGCCACGACGATCGTTGCGCAGCCTTACGACAAGCTCCGCTGCCAGATGCAGCGCATCGGCTGCGCTTCCTCCGTTTCCGAAGAAGACAATTTTTCCGCCGCCGCGCAGAATGGAAGCACTTTTTTCGGCGAATTGCGCGATGCGGCCGACTAACTCATTAGAGAAACTATGCTTTACGCGAGCACTTTCCTCGAGCTGGCGCCTTATTTCTTCGGCGGATGAGACCATCGGCGGTTAACAGAGAACGATTTTCTCGCGATGGCGCATGACGCGGCGCGTGGCGTTGCGTGTATCCACCACGAGCTTGGCGGCGTCGACGATCGCTGAATAATCGTAGCTGGAATGATCGGTAGCGATGATAACTCCATCGTAGCTGGCGAGTGTTTGCGGGTTCAGCGGGACGGACTTCATATTTTCGTAGTTGTAGTGGCGCATTTTGTGCAGCTGCGGGAAATAGGGATCGTTGTATTCAAGGCTCGCGCCGCGCTGCTGGAGGAGTTGCATGATTTTCAGGGTTGGCGATTCGCGCAGGTCGTCGACGTCTTTCTTATAGGCTACGCCGAGAATCAGCAGCTTTGCCCCCTTAAGGCTCTTCCGGTGATCGTTGAGCGCGGCGGCAATGGCGTCCACGACGTGATAAGGCATGGCGGTATTGACCTCGCCAGCCAGCTCGATGAAGCGCGTGGAGAAATCAAATTCGCGCGCCTTCCAGGAAAGATAATAGGGATCGACGGGGATGCAGTGCCCGCCAAGGCCGGGGCCGGGGTAGAAGGGCATAAAGCCGAAGGGCTTTGTGGCGGCCGCGTCAATGACTTCCCAGATGTCAATTCCCATGCGGAGGCTGAGCATCTTGAGTTCGTTGACAAGCGCAATGTTGACGCAGCGGAAAATGTTCTCGAGCAGCTTGGCCATTTCCGCAGCGCGCGTCGAGCTGACGGGAACAACGCGCGCGACAACCTGCGCGTAAATAGCTTGCGCGGCGCGCCCGCTCGGTGGATTTACGCCACCGACGACTTTGGGAATTTGCGCCAGGCCAAACTGTTTGTTGCCGGGATCTTCACGTTCGGGCGAGAAGGCGAGAAAGAAATCGCAAAAAACGTTCTCGTTTTCGGGGCCGGACGCAATGGGACAGTGCAGACCGCTCTTTTCAAGGATGGGAAGTACAAGCTCTTCCGTCGTGCCGGGATAGGTCGTGGATTCGAGAACAACCAACTGGCCCCTCTGCAGATGCGGCTGGATGGAAATGGCGGTTTGCTCGACGTAGGTGAGGTCGGGCTCACGGCGCTCATCCAGAGGCGTTGGCACGCAGATGATGATGGCATCGGCCTCTTTAATGCGCGCAAAATCGGTGGTCGCGCCAAAGTGCTTCGAGTTCACAAATTGCTGGATCTTGGTTTGCTGAATGTGCTCGATATAAGACTTGCCGGCGTTGAGCATCGATACTTTGTTGGGGTCAGTATCAAATCCGGTCACTTTGTGGCCCGCTTCCGCGAATCGCAGGGCTAGCGGCAGCCCAACATATCCGCAGCCAATGATGGCGACTTTTAGCTGAGCGCCTTTGAAGAATTCGGGTTTCCGGTCGATTGGCATGAGTTACGTCGCTCTCCTAGTCATTTTTGGGGATAAGGCAGGCCATTTGGCCGATTGGATAAAGACATCTCAATATAGCAGGTTCCTCGTGAACAAATAAACGCAGTCGATTGGTGTGTTACCGCTTGTTCAAGAGCGGTTGCGGCGCGCGGGGAGACGCGGGAAGATATAATGCGTACGGCCCAGAAAGAGAAAGTAAAAGGCGCAGCCGCTTCTGACCAATGAATCTTATCGTGATACTCCTCGGCCTCGCAGTGGGTGTGCTTGTGGGGCTGCTCGGCATTGGAGGCGGAGTTGTTCTGGTGCCGGCGCTGGTATACATGCTGCGCATGGACCAGCATATCGCTCAGGGGACTTCGCTTCTCATTCTCTTGCCGCCCGTGGGACTCGGAGCGCTGCGTCAATACTGGAAGCAGGGACAAGTAGATTTACGCGCAGGGATCTTGTGCGCGCTGGGCATCCTCGTGGGTGGCTATGTTGGCGGCTTGATTGCTATTCCCATCGCCTCGCGCCAGCTCAAGGGACTGTTTGGTTGTTTTCTGATGCTCGCCGCGTTCCTGTTGTTGAAGAAACCGCAGCCGCAGGATATTAGAGCAGGCTCTTTTGACGTGGGCAGTGGTCGTGACTAAGGGGCCGCTACGCGACGCGAGCATTTTTGTGGCGGCTGGCATTTGCGGCGTGGCGTCCGGACTCTTTGGGATCGGCGGTGGTGTGCTCCTAGTCCCTTTCCTGGCGCTGTTTTTTGAATTTGGACAACATCGCGCGCAGGGGACCAGCTTGGTGGCTCTGATACCGCCCACAGGCCTGCTGGCGTTCATGGCATACGCGAAAGCGGGTTTCGTTTCGTGGCAGATCGGGCTACTGCTCATCCCGGGAGTATTTGTAGGCGGCATTCTTGGCGGATGGCTGGCAAAGAGGCTTCATCCGAAGCGTATGAGGCAGGTGTTTGCCGGGTTGATGTTTATCTTGGGAGTGTGGCAGGCAGCTGCTGCGTGGTGGCGCTAGAGAGTTTGTGAAGACTATGGTCGACGTGCACTGTCATATTCTTCCGGGGCTGGACGACGGGCCGGATGACATCGAGCTCTCGCTGGCGATGGCCGAATCCGCTATTGCCGACGGGATTACCCATGTTGTGGCCACTCCGCACTCCAGCAACGAATATTTTTTCAACTATTCGCGCGTCAAGGAACTGAGAGACGAACTGGAGGCAAAGATTGGCGGTCGCCTGGTTCTTGCCACCGGCTGCGATTTTCATCTGAATCCAGAAAACCTGGACGCGCTTCGCGCGGATGCTCCTCGCTTCTGCATCAACCAGCGAGATTACCTGCTCGTCGAGTTCAACGAGTTTTCGATTCCGCCGGCCATGGATCAGACGTTGCATGAGATTCAACTCATGGGGCTGAGGCCAGTGATCACGCATCCAGAACGTAATGCGATCCTGCGCCAGCAGACTGCGCGACTTGCGAAGTGGGTGCGGCTTGGATGCTTCATTCAGGTGACGGCTGGCTCGTTGACGGGGAACTTTGGTCCGGGCGCGCAAAAGGACACATGGCGCTGGATAGCCGATGGATTGGTCCATTTCGTGGCCAGCGATGCTCACAATATGCGCGGGCGGCCCCTTAGGCTCCGGGCTGCGTTTGATCTTGTGCAGGAACAGTTTGGGGAAGAGAAATCTCGCGCGCTTTTCGTTGAGAATCCGATGGCCGCTTTCGAAGGGCGCGACCTTCCTCATGTCCCTGAACTGCATGACGAAAAGGAGATCCCTCGCCGCAAACGCTTTTTCTTCTTTTAGACTCTTAATTTGCGGGCCGCAGAGGCATTCCAGCCGCGGCGTTCAGGATGCCCAGGAATTCTCGGACGACGTCGAGCGCGTCGCCTGTCGTGCGCCACCACCTTCCAGGTACAAAAGGATCGTCCGAAGCCGCGCGCACGATGGCTTGGCCGCGGCCATTGGCGATCCGGTGCCATAGGATCCGGACGCGCCGAGTGTGAACTTTAGTGGTGACGATAATTACAGTTTTTTCTTTTTCTTGTGTTAGTGCCGCCGAAACGACCTCAAGTTCATCGGCGGTGTTGACTATGGGTGGCTCAAGAACTCGGATGGCGTTGACGGGCACCCCTTCGTGCTTCAACACCTGGACGTTGTAGCCATCTTCCCCAATGTAGGAAATTCCCATCGCACCAAGTGTGGCGCCAGGTTCCGTGGAATGCGTCAGCCATATCTCTGGCGCGTACCCGCTTAGGTAGAGCTTCGCCGCTTCCAGAGCCCGAACGGGCATGCGCCCGCTAAGGACGACGATTGCCTGTGCTTTTTCCAGCGGGTCCTCCACTACGAGCCAACGGCCGACATACAGCAGAAATGTCCCTCCTGTCAGCAATAACGCAGCAATGCCAAGCAGTATCCCGCGGAGTCGTCGAGGCTTCGGTGGGGTGGTTTCTACTCTTTGTTCGCCTACCATAGCAACCGTTACTTTTCGGGTGGGCGCATGGTATCTCCGTCTGGATATGTGGTCAATTAAGCTAACGCAGGCTAAACTATCGATAATATTTTAGGAGGATTCATGAAAGCGGTGGTGACAGGCGGAGCTGGATTTTTGGGGTCGCATCTTTGCGACCGTTTGATAGCCGAGGGTTGGGAGGTGCTGGTTCTCGATAATCTCGTCACTGGAGTGGATTCCAACATCGGACACCTGCTCAATCATCCCAAATTCAGCATCTTACGCTGCGACGTTTCCAAGTACATCGACGTCCCGGGTCCAGTTGACTACGTTTTGCACTTTGCCTCCCCGGCTAGTCCGGTCGACTACTTGAAGCTCCCCATCCAGACGCTGAAGGTCGGAGCGCTCGGTACACACAATGCACTCGGCCTGGCGCTTGCAAAGAAGGCTAAGTTTTTCCTGTCTTCCACGAGCGAGTGCTATGGCGACCCGGAAATTTCGCCTCAGCATGAAGAGTACTGGGGCCACGTCAATCCGATTGGACCGCGCGGCGTGTATGACGAAGCCAAACGCTTTGCCGAAGCTATGACCATGGCTTATCACCGCTACCATGGCGTGGACACCCACATCGTACGGATTTTCAATACCTACGGCCCCCGAATGCGCCTTAACGACGGCCGCGCCCTGCCCAATTTCGTGCACCAAGCGTTGACCGGGAAAGCCCTCACTATCTATGGTGACGGGAAACAAACCCGGAGCTTCTGTTACGTCTCGGACTTAATCGAGGGGATTTACCGCTTGATGCTTTCGAACGAACATCTACCCACGAATATCGGGAATCCTCAGGAGATCACTATTCTTGAGTTCGCAGAGCGGGTTCGCGCGCACTTCGAAAATGCTCCGCCGATTATCCATGAGCCGCTTCCACAAGATGATCCAAAGCGCCGCTGCCCGGACATCACCAAGGCGAAGCGGATATTGAAATGGGAGCCCAAGGTCAGCCTGGAAGAGGGCCTAAGGCTGACACTCGACTATTTCAAAAAGGGGTTTGCCGCACAGAAAACGGCCTAGCCGCCGGCGTCGCGCCAACAACTTCACCTGCGGTTGGGAGCCTCCAGCAAACTTTTGTGTGTGCTCTCAGGCGTTACGCTCTGCCGAAGGAGTAGTACTCGAAGCCGAGCTCGCGCATGTGCTTGGGAGAATAGAGATTCCTGCCGTCCACGACCAGGCCGCGCGCCATGAGCGGCTTGGCGCGTTTCCAGTCCAGATTTCGGAAAACATCCCACTCCGTGCAGACCAGCGCGGCATCCGCTCCGCGCAACGCTTCGTAGGGGTCCTCGTGGTACGTTACCTTCGGGAAGAGCGTTTTGGTTCTCGAAATCGCTTCCGGATCGGTGGCGTGCACGATTGCGCCTTCCTCTAACAGGCGCTTGACCACTTCCAGCGCAGGCGCAAATCGCACGTCGTCCGTGTTGGCTTTGAAGGCCAGCCCTAGCACGGCCACATGCTTGCCCTTGACGACCCACAAAGCCTTATGCACTTTTTCCAGGAAGCGATCAATGCGCTGTTTGTTGACGCGCTCCGTGGCCTTCAGCAGATCGAAGTCAACTCCAACGGAAGCCGCGAGGTGAATGAATGCCTGCACATCTTTCGGAAAGCAAAAGCCGCCGAAGCCGAGCCCCGCGCTAAGGAACTGGCCGCCAATCCGGGGATCCAAACCCATCGCGTGAGTCACCTCTTTTACGTCCGCTCCAATTCTTTCACAGAGATCAGCGATCACGTTTGCATAGCTTATCTTCAGCGCCAAAAAGGAGTTCGAGGCGTGCTTGATGAGCTCAGCGCTATTGATCGTAGTTACAAGGAAGGCCGCCTCATGGCTCGGCGGGCAAGTGCCATTGTGCACGGGGCAATGGAATTTGCGCTCTAGGATTGGCCTGTAGATCTCACGCAAATCGGCCGCCGCGGAGTCATCTTCCACGCCGACAACAATGCGGTCCGGATGGAAGAAATCTCCAACAGCCGTGCCTTCGCGCAAAAATTCCGGGTTGGAAGCCACGCGAAACGCCGATTTGCCTCCGCTGCTGTAGGCGGCAAGCGCCCTCTGCAATTCAAGACCAGTACGTGCGGGAACGGTGCTCTTTTCGATTACCAGCTTTGGCGATTGCGCCTGCTCTGCTATCTGCCGCGCAACTTGGTCAATCGCGGAAAGATCAGCCTCGCCGCTTTCCTTGGGAGGCGTGCCCACGCAGATAAAAATGGCGTCGCCAGCGCGGATTGCTTCGCCAGCATCCGCGGTGTACGAAATGCGCCCCGCCTTGCGGGCAGAAGTAAGTATTTCTTCCAGGTGGTGCTCATATATCGGCACCTCTCCGGCCTGCAGACGCCGTATCCGCTCTGCATCAATATCCGTGCAGGTTACTTCATGACCCGCAGCGGCGAGGCAAGCTCCCGTTACCAATCCTACGTACCCACATCCGATCACAGAGAGACGCAAGTCAGGTTCTCCTTGGAAGCGCTTCAGGCAATCACCGGCGCAGTTCCGAATTCACCACAGACTATTCATTTTGACCGAACCGCCCTGCGGAAAACAGCACATCGTCGCGAAGCGTTGCGTTGCCAGCATCATCTGTTTGGGCATCTGGGAGGCGTTACTGGCCACCACCGGTCTTCGAAAGAAATTCAACTTTTCAAGCTTCTCCCCATCAAAAGTCCGCGCAATCCGAGCAGCACCAACCGCGGCTGGCGCCTTACCACGCTCCATAGCAGCCGAGTCGATTCGTCGCGGTTGATCTCGCCAAGCGACTCGCGAGTGGAAGCATCTAGTAAGTCGACCAGTTGCGAATAATCCTTTTGCTGGAAATGGTGAAGCGCTCGGCGGATTAACCAGTGAGTGCCCAACTCCCGGCGCAGCGCCATCAATTCTTTGCTCCATCCTCCATGCAAAATGGATTGTCCAACTCCGAGCGCTCCGCGCAGCCCCGTCACGATTCCGCCTACGGTAGACACTTTCACCTGTGCGGCCGCGTCTCCGACCAAGTACACCTCGCCATTTCCAATCTGCCGGCGCACCGGGACCCAACCTCGATAAACCGGGATGCGCGCCCCTTGCCATTCCAGCGGCTCCATCTTTTTCTTCTCGAGGAACCTCGAGAGGCACTTCTTCGTGTCGCGTGCGTCCTCGCCGATAATGCCGAGCGCGCCTCGTTCCGCGGATTCAGGTATAAGCCAATAGAAATACGGAGTGTCGTCAGGTACGAACCAAACGCGAGTCGTGTCCGCGGGCTGATCCTTAGGCAAGCGCACGATGGCCTGTACCAAAGGGACTGTCTCGATCGGAGGCCACCCGGCGCTCCGGGCTACTCGGCTCGAAGCTCCGTCAGCTCCTACGACGCTTTCGGCATGCAATTCCTGGCGCCGTCCTGCGGCATCGACTTCGACGCGCAATCCGCGTCCATTTGCGGAGAGCCCAAGAAAACGTGTATCGAAGGAAAGAGCAGCCCCAGCTTGCTGAGCGCTACGCGCTAATGCCGGGATCAACTTCGAGCGTTCGATGATGAGATCCGGCCGGGCCAAGGCGACCTGCGCTGAGCGGCCATCGGTGAACAACTCGAATCGACGAATCTCATTTACGATACTCTCAGAAGCGGCCGCTCCGAGTTGGTGGCGGAATTGATCGGTGACGATAAGAGAGCGTCGCGCCGGCTCAAAGCCGGGCCTGGATTCCAGCACGCGAACTTTGCGTCCACCACGGGCGACTGTGGCTGCCGTAAAGAATCCCGCTGCGGATCCTCCGACAACGACGACCTCGCCTCGCTCCCCAACTTGCCGGGGCTGCTGTTCAGTGCTTGGCACGTTTCGCTTTCCCAAGTCGCGCATACACCCCGGACCTGGATTTGATCGGGTGGTCGCGCTCAACTTTCTAAAGAATATGGACAGTTTTCCGCTCGACCCTATGAGGTATGCGACGAAAATGGGCGACCGGGCAACCCGCTAAGTATAGCGAATCCGATGGTACGGGCAAACTTGCGGCGCCTTGCCTCAGCCTGAAGAAAAAGTGCATCCCACAAGTGGGAACACTTCAGGAGAAAGCAGTGGGCTTCGGGACCTGGCGTTCGTAGGGAGCCCGTTCCAGAAATAGCACACCGCAGAGCACGGCGGAAAAAGCAACAGCGGCCACAAGTACGGCCGCAAGTGGCTGCAGATGGCTCACCAGAACTGCGGCTCCGCCACTCAGCAGCCCCAACGAATACAGGCTGACCACTGCGCCTCGATGACCAAGACCAAGATTGGCCAGCCGGTGAGCGGCATGGTCTTTGCCGGGCGTGGCGAAGGGCAGCAGGCCGCGCCGCGATCGAGAGATCGTCACGAGCGTTGTATCGAAAATCGTTACTCCGAGAATGAGAAGAGGAGCTAGCCATCCGGAGATGTGGTTGGCCTGATCAAGCCGCAGCTTGAGCCCAAGCGTGGCCATGAGGAATCCCAGGAACATCGCCCCGCCGTCACCCATGAAAATCTTCGCCGGCTTGAAGTTCCAGCGAAGGAAACCTGTCGCGGCACCGAGGACAGCCGCCGCGAGCGTGGTGACCAGGGTCTGTCCATTCAAGTAAGCAAGCAGGGCGAAAAAAATGGAAGCTACGGCAGCTACACCGGCGCACAGGCCATCCATGTGGTCGAGAATGCTGAAGGAGGCGGTAATCCCAACCACAAAAAAAACAGTCAGGAGTGCATCAAGAATATAGCCAGTATGCCCGGTCAAGATAACTTCAAAAACCTGTGCGTGAATCCCGGTGACTAGCAAAATACAAGCGGCCAGCGGCATGCCAAGAAACAGCTTCACTTGATGGTGAAGCAATCCGCGGTCGTCGAGGATGCCAACCGCGGCGACGATCGTCGCGCCCGTCAAAATACCGACGATTTGGGCGCGTGCCGGTCCGCTGAAGGTAAACAGAACGGCAAGAACCACGGCTCCGTACATGGCCAAACCACCTAGCAGCGGAATAGGGCTGAGGTGGACTTTGCGCGGTCCGGGAAGATCAACCATGCCGACGCGCAGAGCCAACGCGCGCACGGGCACGGTGAGCATCAGCGATGCAAATAAAGCTATAAGAAACGCCAGCAGACCTGCGGGCATGTTCCCTCAAATTGTTTGAAGGTACCGGCCGGGATGGTGCGGCCAGCGCCTCAAGCGTGTTCTGCCGGGTTGGGGGCCCGGCTCCCAAGAAAAAATGGCTGCCCCACGCAGCCTTAACACGATACTTCGAAAAATGTTTCGCTTCAATCGGGATTGTTTGCCGCGTATTCAGGAATGCAGCCTATCGGAGATTTCGATACAAACTGTTCAAAATGCAGAACGGTCTGAGCTCTTACTTCCGCGTGCCGATCTCTATCTTTCCGTTAGCATGCGGCCGAAGGTGCTCTTCACTTCTTCGCGGTTTTTCGTCGCGTAATACCAGTCGATGGTGCGTTTCAAGCCGTCGCGGAAGAGGACTTTGGGCTCCCAGCCAAGAAGCTTTTTCGCCAGAGCGTTGTCCGCAACGCGGTTCAGCGGGCCAGTAGGCATGTCCGGCCGCAGCTTGATCTCGGCTTTGTGTCCAGTGAAATCACAAACCATCTTTACCGCATCGATGACCTTGATGCGCTCCATGGTTCCCAGGTTGATGGCCGTGCCGTCGCTGATTTTTTCGCCCGCGAGGATAGTTCCTTCGACGATATCTTCGATGTAAGTCCAGTTGCGAATTTGCGTGCCGTCGCCCCACACTTCGAAGGGATTCTGTCCGAGAAAAGCGCGGGCAATCATGGCGATCACGGCGTGATTTTCAACGCCGCGCGGACCGTAAACGGTGAAATAACGGCAGGACGCCGCGCCCATGCCATGCTCTTTCGCGTAAGCACGCAGAGTAAATTCGCCCATCAGCTTGGCCCAGCCGTAGGTATTGTCCGCGTCATTCGGGCCGTTCGTGAGATCTTCCGTGAGGTACAACTCTTTTTTCACGTCGGATTGCAGGAAATTGGGATAGACGCAGCCGGACGACGCGAACACAACCTTTTTTACTTTGGCGCGAAGGGCTTCCGCGAATACGAGTCCGTCGAGGAAGAAATTGGAGGCGGGGCCGGCCTGGTGGAGGTCGACATAGCCGCGGCCGCCATGATCAGCAGCCAGATGAAAGACGGTATCCACGCCTTGCATCGCTGAACGGGTGACGCCGGGTTCGCGCAAGTCTGCGTGGATGAAATCGATCACTCCACCTGCGCGGTGCTGTTTGATGTTGTCGACGTGCCCGCTGGTAAGATCATCAACGATGCGTACTTTCGCGCCCCGCGCAAGGAGGTGATCCGTCAAGGTCGAGCCGATGAAGGAAGCGCCTCCGGTCACCAGAACAAGTTTGCCGCTCCAAAAAGTCTCCGAAGATGTCACGCGTTCACGGCTCCTTCGATAATCTTCACAAATTTTTGCAATTCTTTGACTCTATCATAATCGGGCGCAACCGCCCGGGCCGCACGTCCCATGCTTTGCACCTTCGCCCCATCCTTAACAAGTGAACGAATTGCAGCGGTGACGCTCTCCGGGTTGTCCGGATCCGCAGAAACCGCGAAGCCGAACTTCGCGCCAAGAGAAGCTGCGTCCGTTGCCTCCGGTGCGATGGCTACGATCGCTTTTCCGGCGGCGAGGATTCCATACATTTTGCTCGGGACGACGACTCCCTCGAGGCCGCGCTTTACGGTGATGACGTGCGCGTCTGCGGCGGCCAGCACAGATGCGATCTTACTCGAAGAAAAAAAGGGAAGAAATCGTACGTTTTTTGTATCTTTTGCAAGTTTCTCGACCTGTTCGCGTTGAGCTCCTTCGCCTACGAAGACGAGACCCACTCCATCCGCTTCCAGATTTGTCGCAGCCTTGATGAGAGTCTCCCACGCGCCATAGAAACCGAGATTTCCGGCATGAAGAAGTACAAACGGGAACCTGCCGCGAATTGCGCGAATGACTTCGTCGTCCAACACCGGCGGAGGAACATCGAGGGGGGAAATTTCGGTGCCATCCCTCGCGATTTCGATCTTGGCCGGATCGACGCCCTTGCCGGTGATGCGGGCACGCATATCTTCTCCAAGCACAATCACGCGCGTGGCGCGGCGTAGCGCCCAGCGGTGCAGTTTTTCCCAAACACGCGCCAGAAGGCCGGGTTCGACAATCGCGCCACCCACCGCCATATCCGGATACATATCGCGGATGTTGTAGACATAGGGCTTGCGCTTGAAAAGCGCCACTATGGCTCCGACGATGCCTTCAAACGGCGGGTCGGTCATTGCCAGAACGGCATCGCATCGCAGAAAGAGCGCTCGCGGAATGGCTAGCGCCACATAGCTCAAATAGTTCAGCACCCGGCGTTTCATCGCGAAGCGCGGATAATCTGTCGAGCCTACGCGGATGATTCGAATGCGCCCGCGCGATTCGGTTTGCCAAAGCCGCCACGCCCGGCGTTCCGATGGGTCGTACGAGGGGCGGCCGCAAAGCACTGTCACTTCATGCTTTGCGGAAAGGGCATCGACCACTGTCGCGGCCATCTTCGCGGTCGCCGATGTATCGGGTGGAAAGTACAGATTCAGCAGCAGAATTTTCATGCGAACAGTGCTCGACGCGTGCGATTCATGAGCGCGTGATCAGGAAGTCGCCAAGGACCAGCGCATCCATTTGGGTGCGCTGGAAACAGTCCAACGCTTCTTCGGGCCGGCAGACGATGGGCTCGTTGTCATTGAAGGAAGTGTTCAACACAACTGGAACTCCTGTGAGCTGTTCGAACGCCTTGATCAAGTTCCAGTAGCGAGGGTTGGCATCGCAAGTCACGGTTTGCAAGCGGCCCGTTCCATCCACGTGTGTGGGCGCGGGGATTTTGTCGCGCTTTTCTGGCCGCACGGAGTACGCCAGCGTCATAAACGGCGAGGGATGCGACTTCTCAAACCACTCACTTGTGGATTCCGCGAGAATCGATGGCGCGAACGGACGGAAAATTTCACGGTGCTTGATACGTTGATTCAGGACTTCCTTCATCTCTGGGCGACGCGGGTCGGCGACGATGCTCCGATTGCCGAGTGCGCGCGGTCCCCACTCCGCGCGGCCTTGAAACCAGCCGAGAATTTTCCCATCGGCGACGATTGCGGCCGTACGCTGCATGAGCGCATCTTCGCCCAGTTCTTCAATCTGGCAGCCGTTCTGGCCAAGTCCGTTTGCGTCGATTGCGCGGCGAATTTCCTCGTGCGTATATCCCGGGCCCCAGTAAGCGTGGTCCATGGCGAACGCCCGCGGCTTTCCGAGTTTTTGATGCCATACATAATACGCGGCGCCAACGGCCAGTCCTGCATCGCCTGCCGCAGGATGCACGTAAACTTGTTCGAAGCCGGTTTTATCGAAAATTTTCCCGTTGG
This sequence comes from uncultured Acidobacteriota bacterium, assembly GCA_963718785.1. Classification (GTDB taxonomy): domain Bacteria; phylum Acidobacteriota; class Terriglobia; order Acidiferrales; family UBA7541; genus Acidiferrum. Next base: position 352,467 of record CAVQZW010000004.1, read on the forward strand.
CCACGCAATTGAAAGCCACTCCACCGGCGAGGCAAACCGCTTTCAGTCCTGTCCGCTGCGCCAGTTTTTTCAGCATGCCCAAATAAATCTCTTCGAGTCGCAACTGCAAAGATGACGCCAGGTTGCGGTGGCGCTGTTCGAGGGGGTCTTCGGGATTGCGTTTTGGCCCGAGCCTCCTCTCCATCACTTCGGAAAACATTTTGCCGAGTGAGGGAGTCTTGTCCGCGTCAGCCCAGCTCATTTCCGGCCCGGTACGATGATGCGTGAAGTAAGCAAGTTCTAGCCGGAAGCCGTCACCGTTCGCCCGCACGATATCGCGAAAAGCTTCGAGCTGTTCTGCTTCGCCATAGGCCGCCAAGCCCATCACTTTGTACTCGTCCCCGAATTTCAGAAAACCAAGATATTGCGTGACGGCGCTATAGAAGAGTCCCAGCGAATGGGGAAAGGCGATCGCTCCGTCTATTTTCATGCGGTTGCCGCTGCCGCTGCCCCACATCGTGCTTGCGAAGTCCCCCAGACCGTCCGCCGAAAGCAACGCCGCCCGTTCAAACGGAGAAACAAAAAATGCGCTGGCGAGATGCGCCTGATGATGTTCCACTCGATGAAATTTTGCGGGGAGTTTGGCGGGATCCGTATCGAAAGCTTGCGCTAGCGCCTCAGGTATTCCCGTGAACTTCACCAGGACCTTGGCTCGCTCTTTCGCGAAAGACGGCATGCGCATGGCGTAAAAAAGTTTCGTGGCCAAACGAGCGTAAGGATTCCGCGGAACGGCCACGTGATCGATATCCTTCAGTTCCAAGCCCGCTTCTTTTAAGCAATAGCGAATCGCCTGCGCTGGAAAGCCGGCGGCATACTTCACGCGGTTGAAGCGCTCTTCTTCCACGGCAGCCACGAGCCGCCCTTCGCAGACAATGGCTGCGGACGCGTTGCCGTGATAGGCATTGATCCCGAGAATGTTCATCACGAATGGATTTAGTCTACCTCAGGAGAGCGGATCATGCCGCGAGGTGGTGCCGGCACCACTCATTGAGGACATAGAGCGCCCACGGACGCGACCACGAAGTTTTGCCCTCTTGGAACCTGGTCCATACAGCACGAACGCCTTCCTCCCGAAGATGTGGCGACAGTGCTGGGGCGATGTTTCCAAAACTTGTTTCCAGTCGAGGGCGGAGCGGCCCGCGCAGCCAATCTTCCCAGGGCAAAGCAAACGTCCGCTTTTGCTGACCGAGAATTTCTTCTGGCAGCAATCCATCCAGCGCGCCGACCAGCAATGCCTTCTGCGTGCCCGGGCGATGGCGTGCGACGTCGGGAAGGGAACTGACGAATTCGACGAGCGGAGTGTCCAGTAGTGGGACTCGAACTTCGAGCGAGCGCGCCATGCTCACAGAATCGGTATCTCGCAAGAGTGTGCTCGCCATGTAGCAGCGCATTTCCATCCATGAGGTTGCTGCCACTGGCTCCAGTTTTCCAGCTTCGCTAGCGGCGCGATCAAGCCACCCCAGCCACGTCGGTTCGAGAGTCACGCCGTCGGCTCCCACGGTGCTGGGACGGAAACGCGGTTCCACCAAGCGCTCAAGCTGGCCCGGCGGAAACAGAGCCCGCGCGTAGAAGTAGGAATGGGGCAGCGTATCGGGATCAGTCCACGCGGCAACAGCTTTGCTCGCGGCATCCCGAGACAAGCGAGTGCCGAACACGCTGGCGAGCAAAGGGGCCACGGCGCGGCGCAGAGGCCGCGGAACAAACCAAGCCAGGCGAGTGAGCCGCTGAAGGAGCGCGGTATTGGTGAAACTGGCGTAACCTGCGAAGAGTTCGTCGCCTCCTAGACCGGAGAGCGCCACCTTAAGTCCAACTTCCCACGCGGCCCACGAGACGAAGTAGGTGTTGATGCCGTCCATCGACGGCTGGTCGAGGCCCGCCACGGCCTCGTCGATGCGTGCAAGCACAGCCGCGCCATCGAGAGGAATTTCGGTGTGCCGTGTACCGCAACGCTCGGCAACCTTTCGCGCGAGGGAGGCTTCGTCGTACGAAGTGCCGGGAAAAGATAGCGTAAAACTTCGAATGCCTTCTTGCGCGCGCGCCGCAAGCGCGGCGATCGCCCCGGAATCCAGACCACTGGAAAGAAAAAGCCCGACCGGCACGTCTGCGATCAAATGGGCGCGCACGGCATCTTCGAGAAACGGACGCAGTTTTTTCGCGGCGGAATCCAAGTCCTTAGGCTTTCGCGGGTCTTTAGCGGAGGGGCTCGTCTGCGGGTCCCACCACGGCCGCGCCCGTGGCACACGCCGTCGCTCTGGAACGTACAGCAGCATGCGGTGGCCCGGCGGGAGAGAGAAGACACCTTCCACCAGACTTACCGGCTCCGAGGCGCTTCCGAAAAGCAGATAAGAGGTTAGCGCATCCTGAGAAATCTGCCTCGTCACGATTCCGCTCGCCAGCAGCGCGCGCACTTCGGATGCAAACGCAAAACCCTCCGCCGTTTGTGCGTAATAGAGAGGTTTGATCCCGAGGGGATCGCGGGCGAGGAAAAGAAGTGGCGCGGTCGCAAATCGTCCGCGCAGATCCAACAGTGCGAACGCAAACATCCCGCGCAGCTCGGTCAGACACTCCTCGCCCCACTCCTCCCATGCATGCACTAGAATTTCTGTATCGGAGTTCGTGGCGAAGCGGTGTCCCAGAAGCGTCAGGCGTTCCCGAAGTTCGCGGTAGTTGTACATCTCGCCGTTGTAGATGACGGCGACGTCACGCGTTTCGTTCCAGATGGGTTGCTGCCCGCCGGCGAGATCAATGATGCTAAGCCGCCGCATTCCGAGCGCCAGTCCCGGCGCGCGCGCATCCCCAATCAGGAATCCTTCTTCATCCGGACCGCGATGCCGCATTGCAGCGGCCATCGCGCGAACACGCGACTCCGCCTCTTTGCTGCGCGAAGCAAAGGCGACACCGCAAATACCGCACACGCTATTGTTTGATCTCCGGGGTCGAAAAGAAGGCGACACCTGCGCGCACGGCGTGCTCGCGGAAGTGGAAGCGCGGGATGCGCAATCGGCTGTCCGCGTACCAGGCCAGGACAACGCGCAACAACAAGAATAAGAGAATCGCCGAGACGCTCAGCACCAGGTAGAAAAAAGATTCTCGCTCAAGCAGTAGGCTCCAATCGACGGCTTCTTCCCATCCCGGAGCAACCGTGCTCAGAACTCTCCTGAGGCCAAAGCCCAGGTAAGGCAAGCGCGCCAGACGGACGTGCGCAAAATGGTCGTAGGTATATTCGCGGGGATACTTCGGTACGACGCTGACCGCCTGTTCAAAAATTACTGGATTCTGCAAATCTTTACGCGTGAGAAAGTGGCCAGCGGCATCCTTCAGGATCACGCGATAAGTCGGATCGACGATGATCCAGCGCCCTCCGATGAAGACCTCGGCCACCACGTGCTTCGTATTGTTGTCCGGCGTCAGCAGAAGCAGGCGGCGGGCTCGTAAATCGGAGCTTCGCACAAGATTCAAGAACGCATTTGTTGCCGTGCCGCACACGTTCAGCAGTTGGCTGTAGGTGAGGGTCGTCTCCGGATCCCGCTTGGCGAGTTCCTCCGGGTTTGCCGCGACCGCCCTCGACGGCTCGGCGCGCATCCAGTCCAGGATTGCGTTGAGCTTTTGTTCCTCGGGCAAGGAGTTCGGGACAATCGCGTCCGAGAAACCGTCCAGATACCGGCGCACCGAGTATTCTCGAACACCGGCATATATCGAAGACACCATCGCGGCAACCAGCAGCAGGTTTACCCCGCGCCAAACCACACGGAATATCAGGTGCTTCTTTGTCGGCAATGCAATTACTCCGGTGCCTCGAATTTTGCACTGTTGGCCGGGCCCTTTGCAAGCCTGTTGTAGAGGGCTTCCATCTCGCAAACCGGCTCTTCCCAGCCGAGGCGCGCTGTCACCGCCGAGCATCCATTGGCGAGGCGTGCATGCAATGCGGGGTCGCCGAGCACTTCCTTGATCGCACGAGCTAACGCCGCTGTATCATGCGGCACAACCAGTCCCGCCACGTTTCCCAGCAGCGGAGCGATGCCGCATTGTTCCGTCACAACGACGGGTGTTCCCGCGGCTACGGATTCCGCCGCCGTATTCCCAAAGTTTTCGTTCTGCGAAGGCAGGACGAATACATCGGCTTCGCGATACGCAGCCCACTTGGCTTCGCCGAAAATCGCTCCTGTGAAGCGCACCTGCGAGCCCACCCCAAGTTGAGCCGCCATCTCCGTGAGCCGCGCTTTCATGCCACCTTCGTCGGGACCTGCAAATACAAGATGCAAATCCTCTCCCCCGCTCGTCGTCGCAAGAGACGCAAAGGCTTGCAGCAGCATCTCCGGGCTCTTTTTCTCCGATAGTCGGCCGAGAAAAAGAATGGCTTTCGCTCCCTTAGCTATTCCCAGCCCTTGTCGAAAAGTTCCCTGCTCTGGCCACGAAGAGGGTGTCTCCACGCCGTTGCGTCGCAGCAAGACCTTTTCTCGCGGAACGCCTCCGGCAGCCAGCTCCTCCACTTCTTGTGCTGACGTTGCGATGAGCGCGCTGGCTTGCTCAATCATTTGCCGGCCGTAGAGCGAGTGATAAATTCTCTTCAGCCGGAGATTCCGTACGATCGGCACAAACATTCCGATCGGTTCCAGGACATACGGAATTTTTCTTTTCACACACGCCCGCGCCACCGCCGGACCTAGAAAATCGTATAGCCCGAAGACGTGCGCCACCTCATAGGATTCCAACTCTTTTTCGCAAAAGCGATGTACAGCCGGATTCCAACTCAATGAGCGGTACCGGAGCCACGTAGGCAGGTACACCGCCCTCACTCCGTTCTCCACACGGCGCCATCCGAAAGGAGTTCGCTCCGTTCCAGATGCCTCCCCCGCGCTGAGGCGTTTCTTGAGGCCCCAGTCTGCCGTCAGCACGGTCACTTGATTCCCGTGCGCGGCCAGCCCCTGTGCAAGCGCGCGCACTTTCACCGGCGGCCCGCCAAATTCCAGAAAGGGGGCGTAGGTTTCCGTTACGTTCAGGATTCGCATTGTTCGCGGAGGATTTTCTTCAGTGACTTGGCAAAAACGCTGAAGCGGAATTCGCGCTCTACCCGCTGTCGGCCCCGTCCGCCCATTTTTTGTGCCAGTGCCGGATCCGAAAGCAGCGTCTCGATGGACGTCGCCAGTTGCGCGGCGTCTCCATGTGGCACGAGATACCCAGTCACGCCATCTTCAATCACTTCGGGCGCTCCGCCATGGGATCCGCCGATCACTGGCTTGCCGTGCGCCATCGCCTCAAGATAAACCAGCCCGAAGCCTTCTCCGCGGCTCGGCAAGGCAAATATCTCGCAGGCCTCGTAGCACGCCGCAAGCTCCTCAACACTCAAGCCGCTCAGAAAGTGAACGTGCATATTCACGCCATTCTTCTCCGCGAGCTCCTCCAGCCATACTCTGTCATCCCCACCGCCCACTGCGAGTAGCTGCAGCTCGGGCCAGCGCGTCAGAAGCCGCGGCAGCGCCGTGATCAGCGTGTCCATCCCCTTGTAGCGCTCTTTTGCATCCCAACGGCCCACCGTCAGAATGACCCGACCCTCGGGATATCCGTGCGGCAGCTTTGCTGGCGGTGCGTTCGCCGGGACCGCCTCAAATTCCGGGTCGAGCGCCCAGGGCAGCACCCGAATTCGGGCGCGCCGCACGTGCTGCTCCGCTACATGATTCGCTGTGTCTTGGCTGGGCGCCAGCACCACATTCGCCCGTCGCAGCGCTAGCCGCCGCAGCGCCGGAAGTGGCTCCCACACCTCGACCCCGTGTGTACAAATGATTGTCTTCAGTCGAGGGGCTCCGATCTTCATAGCCTGCGCCACAGGTCCCAGGTTGGGATGCCCTGCCAGAACTACTTTGCCATGGCGACTGGCCGCTCGTACCGCCGTTGCAGTAAACCGCGCCTTGCTTCGCTCGCAGCCCGTGAACACAAACTCCTTCCCGCCAACGGACATGCGGTGTAATTCCTGAGTTTCGTTCAAGCTGATCAGACGGCAGTCCATGTGCCGGCTCGCCGCGAACTCGCTGAGCACCGCCGCCAAATGCCGGCTCGCCCGCTGCACACCGCCCGTCCCCTCTAATTCGGTAAACAGTCCAATCAGCACGCGCCGAGTCTGCCAAGTGCCGGGCCGGAACGCAAGAAAAAGGGACCTCTTAATATGGATTGGTTGACCCCTTGCCCCGCCCACTCGCCGGTGTTAGTCTCCACGCCAAGTTCCTCAGGAGTGAAAGCCATGATGGGGCGCTCTCTCTTCCTCTCTCTTGCCTTTCTTGTTTGCTCGCACGTTTCAGCTCAGCAATCTTGTCCCCCTCTCCAGCCCCCCGTGCCTGATCCGGCGAAGCTTCTGTTCACCCCCAAACAGGAAACGGAATTGGGAGAAATTGTCCGTCAGCAATTTGAAAGCGACTTCCGCGTAATCGAAGATCCCCAGGTCACCGCTTATTTGGACCGTCTCGGGCAGCGTGTGGCGCGGCATCTGCCGGACACGGGTATCCACTTCGAGTTTCTTTTGTACGATCGTCCTGAAATTCAGGCATTCAGCATGCCGGGCGGCCGTATCTACGTATCGCGGAAAATGATCGCCTTCTTGAAAACTGAAGATGAATTGGCGGGCGTGTTGGGACACGAAATGGGCCACGTCGCTGCTAGGCAGCAAGCCCTGGAGTTGTCTCGCATTTTCAAGGATGTACTCGGCGTTAAAACCGTTTCCGACTCTGATGATCTGTTCGCACTCTACAACCAGCTCACCGATAGTCTCCGCTTGAAGAAGCGCCACGCCGAGCCCTCCGGCAATGACGACAAGGGCCAGTCCATCGCCGACCAGATTGGTGTCCAGGCCGTTGCGCGCGCCGGTTACTCTCCCCAGGCGTTTCCCGATGCTCTGGATCGCATCATGGCGACGAGAGGTAAAACCGGCAACTGGGTAACTGATATTTTCGGAGCCACCTCTTCAAATTCTCGCCGCTTACGAGATGCCCTTAAGGACGTTTCAAGCTTGCCTCGCGCCTGCATCGAGGCCGCTGCGCCCGCAAGCCCCGAGGAATTTCAAACCTGGCAGTCCTCAGTGCTCCACTACAGCGGGATTGGTCACGCCGAAAAGTTGCCCGGCGTTCTTTCTCGCAAGACCCTCAACAGTCCGCTGCGCGGAGATATTGAACATTTTCGTTTTAGTCCGGACGGGAAATACTTGCTGGCTCAGGATGAGGGCGGCATCTATGTGCTCGCACGCGACCCCTTGAAGTTTCTCTTCCGCATCGACGCCGTTGATGCTCAAGCGGCACAATTCTCTCCCGATGCAAGCCAAGTCGTGTTCTTCAGTTCGCACTTGCGCGTCGAATCCTGGGACATTGATCGAGAGGAGCAGCTCAGCGTCACCGATGTCCCCGCGCTTCATGGCTGCAGGCAGACGGCTCTCTCTCCGGATGCCAAGTACCTCGCCTGTTTCGACCACGAGCTCAATCTCTCTCTTTTCGATGTGGCGAGCGGCGAGATTCTCCTTCAGCGCGACAAATTCTTTACTCTCGAGTCTGCGTTCGACGCCTTCGCCGGTTTTTACAGACTCTTATTTTTGCTGACCCACCCCGACGTGGTCGTCCTGCGTTTTTCTCCCGACGGCCGCTACTTTGCGGCATCTGCACGCACAGGGGACGACGTCGTCTTTGATCTAACTTCGCGCAAGAAAATCAATGTGCCCGGGACCATCCACACCCTCATGCACTACAGCTTCACTTTTCTCGGACCGGACCGTATCGTCGGCTTGGACAATTTCAACCCTGGGAAGTCCCCCGTCGCCGAATTTCCCTCCGGAAAAGTATTGGATCGCGTCCCTCTTGGCGGAGGGAGCCTCGTCGCCGCTTCGAATCCTAAATACCTTCTCATCCGCCCGGTTATCAACTATCCCGTTGGCGTCTACGACCTGAAAAAAAAACAGATTGTTTATAGCAATCGCATGCCGGCAACAGATGTTTGGGGGGATGAGTCCGTCAGCGAGCGATTGAACGGCGAAATTGGCCTGTACAAAATGGGCGAATCCAAGGCTTCCGTCGTGATGCAATTGCCCTTGGGTAAACTGGGTGGCCTCAGAACATTTACTGCCTCGCCCGACCTGAGGTTTCTCGCCATTTCTAGCCGCACGCGAGGTGGCATTTGGAACATGGACACGAACGAGCGCATCTTCCATATACGCGCGTTTCAGAGCGCCCACTACAATTCTAATGTCACCTTTTTTCTGGATTTTCCTCCCTTTGACAAGAACGACCGCGAATTGGTCGTCGCCAGCCCCGTCACCCGCCAGACCAAATCGCGCCCCGTTGAGAGAGACGACGACATCACGTTTTTCGGCGATGTTCTTTTCCGCATCAAGCATCCCGAAAAAAACCGCGGAGCAGGCCGCAGCTACCAATTAGATGCTCTGGACATCGTTGATCAAAAACTGCTCTGGTCGCGTGATTTCCCCAAACAGGGGCCTTCCATCTCTGGCGCGCCTTCTAGTGGCAAGGTCGACCTGCTCTGGTCGGCCAGCTCCGGCGGCATCCGCGACGAGATCGCTCGCGAAGCTAAGCTGCAAGCCCTTTGGGACAAGGAAAAACCCAAAGACGGCGACTTTCTCGTTGAAGCCTTGGATAGCCGCAGTGGAGCGCTCGCCGGTGCCGCCATTCTCCACACGGGCAATCGTTCCTACGTCCCCGAATCTGTCAAAGCTGTCGGCGAATGGCTGGTCATTGAGGATAACCACAACCGCGTTTTGCTCTATTCCATGTCCACTGGTGAGCAGTTGGCCCGCTGGTTTGGCTATCGTCCTGAGATCTCACGTAACGGCCGGAGTCTTTGCATGGCAAACGGCCGCGGCCATTTGCTCGTTTACGATCTCCAGAGCCTGAAGCAGATCGACGATCTCTACTTCGCCAATCCCATTGCCGCGCACGATTTCTCCGGCGATGGAAAGAGACTCTTCGTCTTGACAAATGATCAAACCGCGTTCGAATTTGAGCTTCCCGCTATTGCTGCGAATAATTCCGCCAATCATTAGCTCACCGCTCAAAGCTGGTGCGCCGTCACAGAGCTCCGCGCGCGACAAGTCCATGCAGCCAGTGCTACGATACGGCCAAATGAAAACCCATTTGCAACTTCGCATTTCTCGTATCCTGGCCACGGCCATTCTCTTCACGCCTTTTGCAGTTACCTCAATTCCGGCGCAAACCGCGCAAGTCTTCCGCCTCGACGGCGGCAATTCCACCTACGCTTTCGGTGTGAACGAGCACGGCGAGTTGCAGCCCCTCTATTGGGGCGGTCGTCTCGGCCCGCACGACTCTGTTCCCCCCGCCCATTCTCTCCCCGAAATGGCTTCCTTCGATTCTCCATACACGACCACGCCGCAAGAGTACGCCGGCTGGGGCGCCGGTTTATTCACCGAGCCCGCGCTCAAAGTAACGTTTGCCGATGGCAATCGCGATCTGGTGCTTCACTTCGTCCGCGCCGCGAAAAACACTCCGCAATCCGTTGACGTGCAGCTGAAAGATATTTCGCGTGAGATTTACGTAACGTTGCGCTACTCCATCGACCCCGACACCGGCATCCTCGCCCGCTCCGCCGACATCGAAAATCGTGAAAAGCAGCCGGTCGTCCTCGAACAAGCCGCTGCCGCCCAATGGACCTTGCCTCCCGCTCGCTACACCTTCAGCTATTTGACCGGCCGCTGGGCCGGCGAGTGGACGCTGAATCAGGAGCCGGTTCTTGGCGGCGAGCGCGTCATCGAAAGCCGCCGCGGAACCACCGGCCATCAAGCCAATCCGTGGTTCGCGATTTCCCGTGACGATTCTCAATCTTCAACTGCGCCAATCGCCGCTGGTGAAGAACACGGTGAAGTTTGGTTCGGCGCGCTCGCCTGGTCAGGCTCCTGGCGCTTCACCGTCGAACACACGCAGCTTGACGCCGTCCGCGTCACCGGCGGCTTCAATCCCTTCGATTTTGGCTACAAACTGAATCCCGGCCAGCATCTCGATACGCCCATCTTTTACGGCGGCTATTCCGATCACGGCCTGGGCGGGGCCTCGCGCCTGCTCCATCATTTTGAAATCGCGCACATTCTTCCCCAATCGCCGGATCCCAAGCCACGCCCCGTTATTTACAACTCCTGGGAAGCCACCGAGTTCCGCGTCAGTGAAGCCGGTCAGATGGCCCTCGCCGAAAAAGCCGCCTCCATCGGCGTCGATCGCTTCGTGATGGATGACGGCTGGTTCGGCCAGCGCAAAGACGACCACGCCGGTCTCGGCGACTGGTACGTCAACTCCGAAAAATTTCCCCGCGGCCTGAAGCCCCTCATCGAGAAGGTCCATTCGCTCGGCATGGATTTTGGTTTGTGGGTCGAGCCGGAGATGATCAATCCGGATTCTGACCTCTATCGCAAGCATCCCGAATGGGTCCTCAATTTTCCCGGACGCCCGCGCTCCGAATCCCGCAATCAGCTTGTCCTCAACCTCGCTCGCCCCGATGTGCGCGACTACATCGAGGGCTTCCTTGATAAACTCCTAACCGAAAACGATATCGCCTTTCTCAAGTGGGATTACAACCGCAACTGGTCCGAGCCGGGCTGGGATGCCGTCCCCGTCGACGAACAAAAGCGCGTCTACGTCGAATTCATCCGCAATCTCTATTCAATCCTCGCCGACCTCCGCAAGAAACATCCTAAGGTCGAAATCGAGAGCTGCTCCGGCGGCGGTGGCCGCGTCGACCTCGGCATTCTTCGCTACACCGACGAAGTCTGGACCTCCGACAACACCGATCCCTTCGACCGCCTCTCCATGCAAGACGGCTTCACCTACGCCTACACGCCCCAAATCATGATGGCCTGGGTCACCGACTCTCCGCACTGGCTCAACAACAAGCGCGCCACCTCTCTCGCCTACCGCATGCTCAGTTCCATGCAAGGCTCTCTGGGCATCGGCTCCAATCTCGATCATTGGACCACCGAGGACTTCGCCACCGCCAAGCGCCTCATTGCCGCCTATCACTCCGTCCAAAAAACCATCGTCCGCGGCGATCTCTTCCGCCTCATCACCCCGCGCGACGCCAGCCAATTCTCCGCCACCCAAACTGTCTCCGCCGATAAAAATCAATCCGTCGTCTTCGCCTTCGCCAACGCCACGCAGGAGGGCCGCGGCTTCCCCCTGCTCCAGCTCCAGGGCCTCTATTCCGCCGCCGACTACAAGCTCTCGTGGATCGAAGGCAAAGCGCTCCCCGGCACTCCCGAAGTCGCCTCTGGCTCCTGGTGGATGCACCACGGCCTGCAATTGGATCTCAGGGGTGACTTCCAGGCCGCGGCATTCCAACTCGATCGCGTCCGTTAGCCTCTGCTTCTCCGGCCAATACCCAAAATCACCCGGCGTCACTCAAGCGCCTAATGCGAGTTTTAGTGGTGACCACCGCCTCCACCGCCACCATGAAATCCACCGCCACCATGAAATCCGCCTCCTCCATGAAATCCTCCGCCTCCGTGAAATCCGCCCCCACCATGGAAGCCGCTACCGCCGTGGAACCCGCGCGCGTAAACGCCTCCTCCTGCACGGACTCCATAGTGCACGCCGTGCCCGTAGTTGGCGGGAAGTCCGTAGTGAGCTCCCGTCACCCGCGATTGATAGACAGGGCTGAAGCGATGATAATAATGGCCCCCATAGAATGGCGCGTCATACGCGCACCAGGGTGAGTAGAAACCCCAGCCAAAGGGGCTATAGAAAATCCCGGCTGCCGGCATAAAAGTGAACGCATCAAACCACGGGTCCCAATACCAGCCCTCTCCATACCAGCCAAAACCGCCAAACGAATAGGTAGGAGCGGCGTCGGCATTCGCTTCGGCTAGGTAGCCCGAACGCAAACTGGTCCACCGATACAGATCCTCGGCTTCCAACACCTTCTTGTCGAATTTCCGGGTTTTAAGCGGTTCGGTCATCGCCAGGTTGACCATGTGTCCGCCCTTGATCTTGATGCTTCTCGAGCCATCTTCCAGCGCGGCCTTGCCATCCAAGACGCGCACGGCGTGCTGACTCGCGTTGAAATCATACAACCCGACTTTTAGCAATTCGGTCGACTTGCCGTCTTCCACAATTCGCAAATCATTCTCAGGATGGATCTCCGCCACCTCCACCAGAGCTTCACCCCTGTTGATGGAGATCTGCGTGTTCGTCAATCCGGACGCGATCATCGTGACCGCGCCATGCTCCCCAAGTCGTACGAACACCCCCGGCGTCAGCAAAATCTCCGCTTTTCCCTTTTCTGTCCTGAGCGTTTGGCCCGGATACAATTCAACCTCGCCCACGGATTGTTCATTTAGCGTTTGCGCTCCAAGGTACACTTCGCCCTCGACGTAGTTCAGAGTGCCGGGTCGCCCCTGTTTTTGATTTTCTGCTTTCAGTGGGGATGCCAAATACGTAAGGCCGAAAAAAATGGAAGCTGTGAGCAACAACATATTTTTCATAGCGCGCTCCTGCCGGAACTGCGCGGCGTTCTACTGCACGCTTTGTAAAGAGGCAATTCGCGTACCGTTCCATCGCAAGCCAGAAAAATGTGTAACTGCTAGATTTTTCTTGAGGTTAGAAGGAACCGAAGAAGGTAGCACACTGGATCTGTCTGCTCTTGTGAAGGACACGACATAAGACTGTGAAGAAAGCGAACAGAAGGCAGCGGGTTTACCGAGTTTCCGTGGCTCCACGCACGGAGTAGCAAGCTCTCCCTACTCCTCGATTTTGTGTTCCTCGATCTTGTTGTACAGCAAACGCCGATTAATTTGGAGCCGATTGGCGGCTTCCGATTTGTTACCCGCCGTCTCCCTCAAAACTTTAGTGATTAACCTCTTTTCAAGTTCGGCGATGGACCTGTGAAAGGGAAGAGCGAGCAGGTCAATTTCCAGCAACCTTCCCTCGCCATTTCCATGAGCGCTGGCCTTGGCGGGAAAGTGCTCCGGCATGACCACCCTGCCGCGAGCCATAAGAACAGCTCGTTCGACCATGTTCTCCAATTCCCTCACATTTCCCGGATAAAAATGGTTCTGCAGCATCAGTACCGCCTCGTCTGTAAATCCGACCACGGCAAGCCCATTTTTCTCGCTGTAGTGCCGCAGGAAATGCTCGGCAAGTGGAACGATATCCGAACGGCGTTCCCGCAGCGGTGGGATTTGAATGCGCACAACATTCAACCGGTAGAACAGATCTTCCCGAAAGACGTTTTCCCGGACCGAAGCCTCCAGGTCTCGATTCGTCGCCGCGATTACTCGAAAATCTCCTTCGATCGTCTCTGTGCCGCCAACTCGTTCGAAGGTGCGCTCTTGTAATACGCGCAACAGCTTGGACTGCAAGCTGGGCGGCAATTCTCCGATTTCATCCAGGAAAATAGTTCCACCCTCCGCCATTTCGAACCGCCCTGCTTTGCGGCCCACCGCTCCGGTGAATGCTCCCCGCTCATGCCCGAACAGCTCGGTCTCTAGCAAGTTATCTGGCAATGTGGCGCAATTCACCACGACAAAGGGGCTTTCCTTACGCTGGCTGTACTTGTGGATGGCTTCCGCAACCAGCTCTTTTCCTGTGCCTGATTCTCCGCAAATCAGAACCGTTGAATCCGTCTCTGCAACCTTGCCGATCATGATGAACACATCCAGCATGGGGCCGCTGCTGCCGATTAAGCGCCCCGCGACAGACACGTGGCTTTCTCCACTTTGGGAATGCAGCCGGAGTACTTCGCGATTCAGGGCGGAGTGATCGAGCGCGCGTTCCGCAGTCACCACGATTTCATCGAGATCGAACGGCTTGGTTACGAAATCATAGGCGCCCAGCCTCACCGCTTCGATCGCGCTGTGACTGGAGCCATAGGCGGTGATGACAATCACCGGTATCGTTGCCAGATAGGAGTGATGATGCAGATGCTGCAGGAACTCTTCTCCGCCGATCTTAGGCATCTTCCAATCGCTGAAGATGAGATCCGGCGTGGTTGTTCGCAGCAATTCGATTGCGCTCGCACCGTCGTCGGCCTCCAAAATCGAGTACCCACGCGCGCACAAAATCTCCGCTAGCGTCTTCCGGAGGTTCGCTTCGTCATCGACGATCAGGATCGTTGCTGGCATTTAAGAATGTATGAAAACGGTGAACTCCAGAGACATTCAACTCAGTGCGCCTGGAATTGTGATCATCACGTTCGTACCCCGGCCTATTTCACTCTCAACCTTGATTTCGCCTCCGTGCGCGCGTACCAGTTCATGCGAAATCGAAAGTCCCAGCCCCGTTCCGGACGGTTTCGTGGTAAAGAATGGGTCAAACACATGACTCACCGACGCCGAATCCATCCCTTTGCCCGTGTCTTGAAATTCGACGGTGACCCCCGGTTTCTTCTCCGTCTTTAATGTATGTGACGTCAAAGTGATAGAGAGGGTTCCACCATGATCCGCCATCGCTTCGAGCGCGTTCTGGATAACATTGTCGAACACTTGGGCCATTCGGTCCTTGTCGATCACCGCTCGAAAATTCCTGGCGGGGAGATTTGTCATTAACTGTACCTGCCTCCGCAGAGCCAGCTCCTCGAACGAGTGTATGCGCTCCTGCACAAGTCCTTTCAAATCCACAGGCTCTAACTGCAGCTGAATGGGTCTGGCAAAACTTAATAGCCGGTTCACGATGCCGTTGAGCCGCTCAATTTCTTCCAGCGCAATCCCGCAAGACTCTTTCACTTTGGCGTCCGCCGCGTCTCGCCTGCACATTTGTACCCGCAATCGTATCGTCGCGAGAGGATTACGGACTTCATGTGCCACTCCAGCGACCAATCGCCCGAGACTCGCAAGCCGCTCCGCGTGGCGGAGTTGCGATTCAATTTCCTTCTCATGTTCCATCTTTTCCTTGAGTGTCACTCCCAACCGGTTGATCGCCTGGACGATATGTTGTATCTCCGCGGGCTCGTTCCGCGTGTCGATCCGTGACGACAGATTGTTTTCCAGGGTCTGAAGCCCGCTTTCAATTTTCCTCACACCACCTTGCAGGTTCCGAATCACCAGTAGTGTGAGCAGCACACTGGCCAAAACCGCCGCCGCAAGTCCCGCGGTTATCAAATACGCCCTGAAACGGTTGGCTCCCGGCAGATCTACGATTCGTTTGACCGACCAGGCGCTTCCAATCACGGAATAGCCTTCGCGGACCGGCATAGCGCCGATCAGAAACAATCCTGTTGGGCCGGCGATGACTCTTTCAGAGCTCACGCGCGAAGTCGCGGCGCTTCGTGCGACCTCCACGATGGCTTGGTGCTCCGCTTCCGCTGCTTTGCTGCTTTGTAGGTCTCCGCTTGGATAGAACTCACCCGCGAGCTTGTCGTCAGTCAGCGAATAAAATCCCCCACCGATTCCCTCTAAATTCTGAAGTACCAGACGGCTCGTCAGAGACAATACTTCTTGCGAGCTCCCCATGTTCGGATTGTCCAGCGGTGGCTGCTGATTGTTTCGGCGGGCGGAATCCGCGCGGTCTTCGTACTCTTGGGCGAGATTTCTGGCCGTTTCCGCCAGCTTTTTCTTTTCGCTGTTTAACACCGCCGATTTCGTATAGCTGAGGGTAGCCACGATCGCCAGCAAGACCGCTAGCGACAGTATTACTACCAGCGTGCCAAGCAAGCTGACCTGCCAGCGAAAGCTCAATCTAGACAGTGAAAGTTTGCCGGGCAGAACTCCACCTCTCTCCCCGCCTATAACGGCATGATAGCAATTTTCCGAAAGAACCGGTTCGTCATCGCCTGCGGCCTCCGGCTGGTCTCGGGAGTGCCCTTTCGAAGTAATCGGCATCGCTCAAGCATGTGCGGGATGGCTGACATACCATTTTCTACAGATGTGTTCCGCGGAGTCTGCCCCAGCCACCGCCGCCTGCGCGAATTCGGCAGCGTCTTCCAGCACCGTGTCTCTGTACTTGTATTGCGCCTGCTTGTAGAAGGCATCCCCCCAGGCGGCGATCTTGCGCACTTGTGCTCGATCTTCCGAAGGAAGAGTTCCATTTTCAAGTACCCAATGAATTCTGGAGAGGACCGACTCCGCCTGCGCCATGTCTTCCTCTACATGCTCCGGCTCGGCGAAGGCTCGGAAGTGCTCCGGCGGGGGCGGCACGAGCGAGGGCAGACTCGTGTCCGACCTCAGCGTTCGTGTCATCATGATCTCCACCACTCTTGAAAGGCTGCACGACGCGTCCGCGAATTCTCTGGCGCCTGCAAAGTCGCTCGCCGTGAATCGCGAAAGTGCCTGCTCATACGTATGCTTAGCCTCTTCAAGAAACTGGCTGATCCCGGGAATTTTGTGCTTCATGATGTGTAAGTACGCCAGAATTGCCTGTATCCCGTGAAGCCGGTCGTAGGCGAACCCAATTCGTCGCGCCGCGTCGTTCCTCAGCGGATTCGCCCCCTGCTCATCCTTCTCTTCCAGCAAGCTTATGGAAATAAGATCCTGGCCTCAGCGATTCGCTGCCCTTTTCGTTAAACCTTTGGTTCGTTTCTCCCATGGCGCTTGCCGCCGATGCCGGCTGACTCCCCATCTCGCTACGCTTCGCGCGGGGAGGGGCCAGGGATGCCGTCGTTGTCGGGGTGGCATGCAACAGCATCCCTGGTTTGCCTAGGCACACGGGGGCCGGCAAACTCGTCGTCTCTCTCGAATCCAGATTAGTCACCTGCAGGGCACTTAGCACCTTTTGTTCGTGAGCGCTGAATCTGACTTCTCCTCTTATTTCTATCCGCGAGCCGGGCACGACGATCGCTGCCAGCAGCTCCAATTGTTCGGGCGAGCAGCGAACTTCCTGCCCGTCTTCCAATACGAGTCCATTTAACCGGCCCACCGCGTCACGTAGGAACTCCTTCACTTCACCGCAGATGGATTGCATCCTGTCCTCCGACGCTTCAGCCCAAATGTCCTCATCGATTTTCCCGAGCTCGGTCCTTGCATGGGGCTGGGAACTCTCTGCCATTCACGCAAGAAACATGAAGTACGCCGCACTGACTCCACAAAGTATGGCGATTCGAAAGATGCAGTAAGCGGAAGGTCTGATCATGAATCCTGCTCCTCGGTCGCTAGCGATCCTTGTCCCCGATCTGAAAAACTCGACCGCCAACTTAGTAATGCAAATGACGGTCCACGTTTTTGAATAGCGAGGACGAAAGAACTCCTTCCTTTTCAGTGCTTAACGAATATCCGAGCTACCCAAGCTTTGCTTCACATGAATGCGTGTAAACGAAGCGAACACTATTTGTAAAGAAAGCGAACAGTCGCCTCGACGAATTGGCTCTCCTTTTCAATCCCTCGTTTCGGTGCAACTTTTGGCCCTCCTCATTTCGCACAAATCGCAATCCCTGTGGCTCCTTTGTTTTCTATGCGTTGCACACCCCTCATGTCCCTTCCTTTCGTTGGCTCACCCGTCTTTCATTGGATCCGACACGCTCTTACCAATTGGAATCATCCTTGCACTCCATTCCGTGCACACCAAACATCACTAGCCATCGCCCTAAGGAGGCAACTTGCGCATCGAAGATCAGTGCATTCCCAGTCCGGCTCTCCGTCAGACAACCCTTCTCCCCATCGACATGGACGATGCTGAACTGGATGAACTCTTCGCATCCTGTATGCCCCGTCTTAAAAGGACAGCCAGACAATTGCTTCGCAACCCGCAGGATTGCGAAGATGTCATGCAAGAGGGACTCCTTCTGGCTTTCCGGAAGCTCCGCCAGTTCGAGGGCCGCTCATCCTTTTCTACCTGGTTGCATAGCATCGTCAGGAATTCTGCGCGGACGCATGTGCGGAGAATGAAATGCCGGCCGAGTTGCACGTCCGCGGAGGAATTGTCCGAGGAAGATGGCTCGCCCTTCGAGCAACATTTTGTGGATCCAGGACTTAGCCCAGAAGAGGTGTGTGCTCGTCGCGAGCAGTCTCGTGTATTGCGCGACGTAGTGGAAGAGCTCCCTGAAAGGTATGGATTAGCGATGCAACTTTGCGACGTCGAAGGAGTCGAAGCCAAGGACGCTACTCAAATCCTCGGAATCAGCTCTGGCGCTCTGAAGACCTGCCTTTTCCGCGCTCGTCGGCTTGCCGCCCGGCGAATCCACGGCCGCTCTTGCCCTGCCGACAGCAATTTGCAAAATCACCAGCACACGATTCCCCGTCCTGCTCAAAGCGCTGTTTCTTCTTCCGCAGGAACTCCTGTTGGCAATACACTGTCGCCAGACAAGAAAAGAGATCTCACCCACGCGAGGGCGGCGCGTAAGACACTCGATGGCTTGGGAGGTCAACATGAACCCACGAGGAAAAGATCACTTTTCTGGAAAAAGACTCTGCCTGTTTCTGTTCATTCTGCTGTCCGTAGCGCTCGTCGCTCCGCCTGTTAAGGCCAATGACGCCGCCATCACTATCCCCAGTGGAACCATCCTGCCGATTCGCCTGAACTCAACCATTTCTTTTGCTAAATCCAAACCAGGCCAGGTCATCACCGGAAGGATCATGCAGGACGTGCCTCTGTCCTCCGGCGCCACAATCCGTGCAGGAAGCAAACTCCTCGGTCGCATCGTCGAGGTGATCCCGGCGACCGGCGGTTCGCTGGCTCGTGTCTCCTTCCAGTTCGACAAGCTCGTCTCCTCGCAACAGGCTATCTCCCTCACCACCAACCTGCGCGCCATGACGGGTTTCGTCGGCGTCTTGGAAGCTCAAATCCCTACCGCCGCTCCCGGCGAAGGTGATAGCACTCGAGACTTGACCACTGTCCAGGTCGGCGGCGATGTTCTCTACGGCGAAACCGGCCCTGTTACCACCAGCGAAAACTCCAATGATGTTGTCGGCAAAGGTGTGTACACCGGCGTCCTCGGTCAAGTCCGGGCCAAAGCAGGGACTAAGTGTCGCGGCTTTATCGATGGCAACAACAATCCCCAGGCCCTCTGGGTTTTCTCCGCGGATGCCTGCGGAATCTACCGCCTCGAGCACCTCAGCCTGGTACATTCCGGCCGCACCGATCCCGTCGGCATCATTGTCTTGGCTTCCGACAAAAGCAACCTGAAGCTGGTTGCTGGCGCTGGCATGCTTCTCCGCGTCACAGGCCACAGCCTAAACGCATCTCGCTGATCCCGCGTCGCACAGCACAAACAGAAACTTTTCGCCGGCCTCAACGCCAAATACAACACCACCAAGCTCCTTTATTTTGAGCCCTTCTCCGACGTCCGCGAAGCCACCGCCCGCGAAAAGCAATTCAAACGGACTATCTCGCGCGATGTTACGATTTTTCTTACGGTGTCATCCCGACCGCAGCGCCGACGCTTTATGTCGGCGCGCAGTGGAGGGACCTCTCTTGCTCGTGCCTCTGTCATCCCGTCTATAACGAGGTCGGCTCTGTCAAGGCAAACCTTTCCCTGCACTTCTTCCGAAGTGTTTTCTCTTCACTTGTATGAATCTTTTTCTTCCTCGCGACCAAGGTTCGTGCCGTAACCGTTCGGCGGAACGTTTTCAGTTCCACCACCCATCTATTCGATTCCGACCCGCGCCGGAACCATGATTACTTCTTCGAACTCCCCAACTCTTTTTGGGGAGGCAAGACGCCCACTCAAGCGTTCGGTCTTAACCACGACCACGGAATGACTCGGGCTGTCCTGCATGGGAACCCTGGAGCAACTGCACATAGTCCACTTCTTCGCGCAGCATCCAGTACAACCTCACTGCCAGCTTCCGTGCCATGGCCACTTTCGCTAGCGCCCGGCACTTCCGCTGGGCCAATCGTTGATACGCGCGACGCATTTCCGGTTCATGCCGTACCGCACTCTGCGCCGCTTCCACCAGCAACCCGCGCAAAAACGGATTGCCCTGCTTGCTGATGTGTCCCAGCCGCTGCCCACGGCCACCGCTGGAATGCTCCGTGGGAATCAGTCCGAGATAACTCGCCACCTGTTTGCCGCGACGGAAACGATCTGCCGGCCCCATCGTCAACGCAAAGGCTAGCGCCGTGATCGGTCCTACTCCCGGATGCGTCATCAAGCGCCGCGCTGCTGGTCGGATGTTGGCCTGTTCGGCCGCTGCACGATCCAGCTCGCCGATGGATGCTTCCAACTGATCCAGCAACACCAGCAACTCCGCTCTTCGCCGGTTCGCCCACGGCAGCAACGCCAACGCTTCCAGCTGTTTCCGTCCCGCTTCGCTCCACAACTTCCACTTCCGCTGCACGCCCTGGTTCATCGCCAGCGCCTGCAACTGGTTCTTCACCTGCGTCCGCATGCGCACCAGCTTGTGCCGATGCAACAACAACTGCCGCGCATCGCGCTCCGCCGGCGTAGGCACCCAGATCCGCGGAAAACGATCTTCGTCGAGAAGCTTCACCAATAGCTCCGCATCTCGCCGGCCGCAGCTACGCCAGCTCAGTCAGAAACTCAACAGATAGAGCCAGCTACCGCTGACGACGACGAAGCGGACTCCGCCGACGCTCCGGAAGGCCAGAACGCCGATTCCCCCATGGAAACGAATTCTCCCACGCCACCGGAATCCGCGTCCGTTGCCCCCGAGCCTTCAGCCCCCGCGAAGCCACTCCCAACTCCGGATGCAAAAAATCCCACCCCACTCTCACCCGCAGTTCTTCCAACAACTTCATCAAATCCGCCTTCCAGCCTCACGGTCGCGCCCGCTCGGCCCACTCTTTCGCCACGGTCAGCGGCTCCGGCTTTTCAGCCCGTCATTCAAATGGACGCGCCTCCAAGCCGAACTCTGCAAGTCCATTTGCCGTCCGGCTACCAGGCGCCCTTTTTCAGTTTGCCCGGCGAACGTGTCATCGAATCACCGGCGGTCACCATGCGCATTCAGCGTTCCGTGCACCTGCCCGCCACGCACGCCGGCTGGCCTTTCAATCGCAACAAAAAAGTCGTCGTCGGTGAACTAATCTCCCGCGTCGATCCGCTGCTGGCGCAAATCTCATCCGGCACGGACGCATCGGTCCGTGTCAAAGCCACCATCTCCAAGGACGGCCACCTCGCAAGCATTAACCAAATCCTCGGCCCCGCAAACTTGGTCCCCGTCGTCGCAAAAGCCCTTCACGAATGGCGCTACCAACCCACACTCGTGGATGGCAATCCCGTCGAAACGCAATGCTACGTCGTGTTTCAATTTCACGCGCCGTCTTATCGCGCCGCGAAACGCTAGACGATGCTAAGCAAACAAAGCGCTACGTCATGCGAACCTGCACGAATTCTTTTTTTCAGGAGTTTCCGACGGCCGGCTGCAATGAATAGAGTAGGTGAGCTTATCGCCCAGAGACCGGCCCGCTGTACAAAACGGTGGCGAGCTCGGCGAAACGCTCAAGATAAATATCCGCTGGATGCGCTTCGCGATCATGCACGCCAAATCCATAATTCACGGCCGCGGCAAGTGTGCCCGCATTCCTCGCGGTTTGCACATCCACTTCGGAGTCTCCCACCAGCAGCGCTTCCCGCGGCTCGGTGCTTAACTCGCGCAGAATCGTCGCAGCGCCCAGAGGATCAGGCTTCTTCGTTTCAAAGCTGTTTCCGCCATAGATCAAGCGAAAATATTTTGAAAGGCCCATCGCCTCCAGAATCCGCACGCTGATCCGCACCGGCTTGTTCGTCAAAACCGCCATCGGCATGCTCGCCAATTTCTCGAGCGTTTCCGCCACGCCAGGATACGCGCATGTGGTGTCCATCCTGTGCTCTTCGTAGTAGCGCAGAAAGAATTGCAGCGCCCGCTGCCGTTCCTCTTCCGTGCCGCCATTTCCCAGCGCTCTCGCCACAAGCTGCGGTGCGCCGTGCCCGATATAACCGGAAATCGTCTCGGCAGGCAGCTCCCCGCGCCTCAGCTCGCGGAGCATAGCATTCACCGAGTGAATCAAGTCCTGCTTCGAGTCGATGAGCGTTCCATCCAGATCGAAAATCAGTGCGCGAACAGAACGGAATCGAGAGTCAGCCATGAATCTCCCATTTTAGTACGTCCGCCACGCTTGCGCCGCACGCCCGCCATTTTTAACGCATCATGAAAGCTGCATTAATGAAAGCGTTCTATCGTTTGTCAGATTCTCCCGCACTTCGCGTAAACTATTAGGCTTGACGCTCGACAGAGAACTCAACCGGAGACCCAGAACACATGGCGCAGGTTCACCCCTTCCAGGCGTATCGATACAACCCCGAGCGTGTCCCATTCGAGCGCGTGCTCACACAGCCTTACGACAAAATCTCGACTTCCATGCAGGACGGGTACTACGCCGCCGATGCGCATAACCTGATCACCGTCGAAAAGGGCCGCACCTATCCGACCGACAATCCTCAAAACAATGTCTATACTCGCGCCGCGGCCGCTATCGACAAATGGATTCGGGAAGCCATTGTCGTGCAAGATCCCGCCCCGTCCTTTTACGGCTACTCGCAGGAATACACTGTGCCCGGCACGGGCGAGCAACGCACTCGCCGCGGTTTTATCGGCGCTGGAAAACTGGAGGAGTATTCGGCCGGCGTTGTGTTTCGCCACGAACACACGCTCTCCGGACCGAAAGCCGACCGGCTAGAACTCCTTCGCCACACGCGCACGCACACCGGCCAGCTTTTCATGCTCTATTCCGATCCGCAGCAGCACATCGACGCCATCCTGAAACACGTGGAATCCGGCGCTCCTTCAGCGACGCAATTGCGTGATGAATACGGCGTGGTTCATCGCTTGTGGGTTATCACCGACTCGGGGAGCACGGCAGCAATCACTTCCGCGATGGAAGCGCAAAAGCTCGTGATCGCCGACGGTCATCATCGGTACGAGACCGCGCTGAATTATCGCAACGAACGCCGTCTGCACGCGGGTGGACTGCATCCATCCGCGCCCTACGCGCAAGCTCCCTACGATTTCGCGATGATGACCTTCGTCAACACATGCAGCGAGGGGCTTACGATTCTTCCCACGCACCGGCTCGCCGCGAATTTGCATGATTTTTCCTGGAGCGAAGCGCGGCGCTATCTCGAACCGTGGTTCGAGGCGCAAGCCTTTCCTTTCGCAGACGACGGACAACGGGGGGAGGCGCGCAATCGCTTTCTCGCTCGATTGCACGAAGCGCGCGGGCAAAGAGCCATCGGGGCCTATCCCGTGGCCGAGCCCGGCAAGCGCGCCTACTACGTTTTAGTATTGCGCCGCGGCGCGGACCTCTCGCAGTTGCTTCAGTCAGTATCGCCTTTGCAGCGCGAACTGGATGTGGTCTTGCTTCACGATGGAATCCTCGAGCCGGCCTTCGGAATCACGTTGCAAGCGGTCACTGCGGAGAAAAATCTCAGCTACGAGCGAGAAGCTTCCGCCGCGCTGGATGCGGTCGATCGCGGCGCCGCGCAAATCGCTTTCCTGCTGAATCCGGTTGACGTCGATCAAGTCATGCGCATCGCCACCGCCGGCGAAGTGATGCCGCAAAAATCCACCGACTTTTATCCAAAGCTCCTGAGCGGTATCGCCATGTACCGCGTCGACGCATAGCGGATGGCTCCGCCATCAAAATAAAAAGGACACGCAAATGCGTGTCCTTTCCGAGAAACTCTTCTTCGCGGGGCGGTAAGGCTACTTGGCGAAGCTCGCGACCGCTTCGGCCTCGCTGTTGTACACGTCGAAGACGGTCAGCAGCTTGGTAATTTGCAGGACTTCCTGGAACTTGCTGCCCAGGTGCGCCAACTTCAGCGCAGCGCCCTGAGACTTGGCGCTGTGATGGGCGGCCACAAGCGTGCCGAGACCCGCGCTGTCGATGAACGTGATGTTCGCCATGTTCAACACAACTTTTTTCTTGCCTTCGGCGATCAAGCTCTTCACCTTCTCGCGAAGGGCGTTGCTCTCTTCTCCGAGCACGATGCGCCCGTCCAGCGCCACCACGGCTACCCCGTCCACTTCCCGGTTCGTCATCTTCAAAGCCACTGTGTTTTCCTCCTCATCGGATAGCAGTACCGGCGGCAACCCGGGCCGGGACCACAAAGCTTATCAATAATAGTCCGCGCAAGACATGTAATATCCGCAGACCGGGCAAATCAATTTGCATCGACGCGATTCCAGCCGCTTCGAGCAAACCGGACAATAGCGCGAAGCGTCTTCCCCCGGGACCCCCACGGTCCCTTCAACTTCGGCAGCTGAGGCGCCCTGCGCAGAAACCTCAACCGCTTCCCGCTGAACCGGGGCAAGCTCCTGTTTCGCGGCACTATTCACGGCCCGACTCTTATAGCACATCCCCAGCACACAATGGTAGCGCCAGCCCCCTGAACAGCCCCGCATCAGGTTCTCTGCTAATCTCTTGTATTGCTGGTCCCATGCCATCAACCATTCCCGAAGTCCGCGGCCTGAATCTCGATCCTCAAACGCGGTGCCTGCACTACCACTCTCCACTCGACATCGTGGCCATCAAAATGAAATGTTGCGGGACGTATTACGCGTGTAAAGACTGCCATGATGCTCTTGCCGGCCACCCCATCGAGACGTGGCCTCCATCCGAATGGGACACGCCAGCCATCCTGTGCGGCTCCTGCCGCACCGAGCTGAGCATCACGAACTACCTCAACTCGAATTCGCACTGCCCTCATTGCCAAGCTGCCTTCAACCCTGGATGCCGGAACCACCATCATTTCTATTTTGCAGTCGAGCCGCCCGATCCAGAACGATGAACTGCTTCGGGTTTCGTGCTTCGTCGACAGAGCGTCGTACACGAAGTTTTCACCGCAAAAACGTTCACCGGACCGCCAGATCTCTCGACCAGGGCTATTGACATGGCAGCCGCGCGCCTGTATTGTCCGCGGAAGTAAGTGCCCTAGAACCATAACACTGAAGTGATACCGCCTATGAGCCAAGCTCCTTCCCAGCGTGGCAGAGCAGGTCTCGAGTGTCTTTCTGCTCGCCTACCAGCAGTATTTATCCCCGAACTTGTCACCGGAGGTGTGGTGTGTATTTGCGCCGGTTCTTGTTGATCGCCATAGCGTTTTTTGCCGTTGCCGCGGGATATCGATTGAACTCGATCAGCGCGGACGAATGGCTGCCGATTTCGCCGGAGGAATTGAAGATGACGAGCGATGCCGGGGCTCTCGGAGCGCCGGCGATTATTCTGTACCGGCAGGTGGACCGGGATGACAGCAACGCGCGGATGCCGCACGAGTACAACTACGTGAGGGAGAAGATCTTCACGGAGGAAGGGCGGAAGTACGCGGATGTGGAGATTCCGTTCATCAAGGACCAATACAAGATTATCAACATTCGTGCGCGAACCGTGCATCCGGACGGCACGAGCGTGGTGTACGACGGCAAAGTGTACGAGAAAGAGATCGTCAAAGCGCGAGGGTTCAAGTATCTGGCGAAGACGTTTACATTGTCGGACGTGCAGCCGGGCGGCATCATCGAGTACCACTACATGATCGATTTTGAGGAAGGGTACGTTTTCGACTCGAACTGGATTTTAAGCTCGGAACTTTTTACGAAGTCGGCGAAGTTTACGCTGAAGCCTTATGGGGAGTGGCCGCTGCAGTGGAGCTGGCCAAATAGTTTGCCGGCGGGAACGAAGCCGCCGGTGGACGATAAAGGCACGCACAACATCCACATGGAAGCGCAGAACATTCCGGCATTCCTGGTGGAAGACGATATGCCGCCGGAAGCTTCGATGAAGTTCCGCGTCGATTTTACTTACAAAGAAGACGGTGCGGAGACCGATGTCGATAAATATTGGAAAAAGCAGGGCAAGAAAATAAATGACTATGTCGAAGGATTTGTAAACAAAAAGAAAGTCATGGAGCAGGCGGTGGCGGAGACGGTGGCTGCGAGCGATTCTCCCGATGCGAAACTGCGGAAGATTTATGAGCGGGTGCAGAAGATTCGCAACCTGAGCTTCGAGATGGAAAAGACGGGAGCCGAACAGAAGCGCGCGCAAGAAAAAGCGGCGGGGAATGTCGAAGATGTGTGGAAACGTGGATACGGATACGGAGATGACGTTACGCTACTGTTTCTGGGAATGGCCCGGGCAGCGGCTCTAGATGCTTCGGCGGCGAAAATCGCGACTCGTGACGACCATTTTTTCGTGAAGAATCTGATGAAAGTGCGGGACCTGCGCACTTATGTCGTGGTGGTGAAACTGAACGGCAAGGATATGTATTTCGATCCGGGCACGGCGTTTGCGCCATTCGGGTTATTGCCGTGGTCGGAGACGTGGACATCCGGATTGAAGCTGGATAAAGACGGCGGCACGTGGATTACAACTCCGCTGCCGGAAAGCGGCGATTCGCAGATCGAGCGAAAGGCGGACCTGAAGTTGACCCAGGAGGGGAGCCTGGAAGGCAAGCTTACCGTTCGCTATTCGGGATTGGAGGCGATGTTCCGGCGGCTGGAAGAACGAAACGAGGACGAGGCGCAACGGAAGAAACTGTTGGAAGACGATGTGAGATACGCGATTCCGGCGAGTATCGAGGTCGAGTTAACCAACAAACCGGATTGGTCGAGCTCGGATCCGAATCTAGTTGCGGAGTTTGATTTGAAAGTGCCGGGTTGGGTGTCTGGAGCGGGGCGGCGGGCGCTGATGGCGGTGGGGCTTTTCGGAGCTACCGAGAAGCACATGTGCGAGCACACCACGCGGGTGCACCCAATGTATTTTCATTATCCGTCGGAGAAAGTAGATAAGCTGATGATCGACCTGCCGCTGGGCTGGCAGGTGAGCAGCGTGCCGCAGCCGGCGACCAATGACGCGAAAGTAGTGGCGTATACGATGAAAGTGGAAAACAACAAGGGGACGCTGCATGTCGAGCGACGGGTGAAGAGCGACATTATCAGCCTTGACCCGAAATATTACCCGGCTCTGCGGCAATTTTATCAGACGGTGAGGACGGCCGATGATCAACAAATTGTATTGCAGCCCGCTTCGGCTGCGGCAGGCAATTAAAGCGGCGCGTTGGAGTGCATGGACCGCTGTTGTGGTGACCATGTGGACGGTCGGATTGCCTTGCTCCGCGCGGGGGGCAGATGCGCCGCAGTGGATGCATGCAGTAGTGAACGCGCCATTGCCGGCTCACGACGAAAAAACGGATGCAGTGCTGCTGTATTCGGAAGACATCGTAAACGTGCAGGGAAACGGCAAGATCAAGAGCATAGAGAGGCGCGCTTACAAAATTCTACGTCCGGGCGGGCGCGAACACGGAACGGTTCTCGCACACTTCGATTCGGAAACGCGGATCACAGGGATGCGAGCGTGGTGCATACCCGCTCAAGGCAAAGATTATGAAGTGAAAGACAAGGATGTGATCGAGACGGCCCTGTTCGGCGTCGCCAACGGAGAACTGGCCAGCGACCTGCGCACGAAAATAATGAAGATCCCGGCGGCGGATCCAGGGAACATTGTCGGCTACGAAATCGAGCACGAAGACCGGCCATATATCCTGCAGGATGAGTGGGGATTCCAGGCGACGGATCCGGTGCGCGAGGCGCGCTATACGCTGCAGTTACCCGCGGGCTGGGAATATAAGGCAGTGTTTTTGAACTACCCAGATGTGAAATCGTCTTCGTCGGGAAACAATCAATGGCAGTGGGTGGTGAACAACGTGGATGCCATCCGGCCGGAGGATGACATGCCGCCCTGGTCGGCAGTGGCGGGGAAGATGATCGTGTCTTTTTTCTCGCCTGGTGGCGGACAGACCCGAGGATTTGAAAATTGGAACGACATGGGACTCTGGGAAGCGGGATTGGTGCGCGGGAGAAGGGATGCGTCACCAGAAATAAAACAGAAGACGGCCGCGTTGACGAGTGCAGAAACCAGCCCAGTCGGGAAGATGCGCGCGCTGGGGAGATTCGTCCAGGATGACATCCGGTATGTGGCGATCGAGCTGGGAATCGGCGGATGGCAGCCGCATGCGGCTAACGATATTTTTTCGCACCATTTCGGAGACTGCAAGGACAAAGCGACGTTGATGAGTGCGATGCTGAAAGAGATAGGCGTCGATTCTTACTACGTGGTGGTGAATACCAACCGGGGCACCGTCAATTCGAATACACCCGCAGTGAACTGGTTTAACCATGTGATTCTGGCGATAAAAATGCCGGATGGAGTAGACGACCCAGGTTTGAAGGCTGTCCTACAGGACAAGAGCATGGGGCGGCTCCTGATCTTTGATCCCACAGATGAGTTGACGCCGTTGGGTTATCTTCGCGGGCAGTTGCAGGCTAATTACGGTTTGCTAGTGACCGACACTGGCGGGGAGTTGATCGAACTGCCAAAGCTGGCGTCTTCGATGAATGGGATTCGCCGGACTGCTAAATTGACTCTGACACCGACGGGTACGCTGGCGGGGGACGTGACTGAGATCCGGACGGGAGATCGTGGAGCGAACCAGCGCTACGCGATGCGGGCGGCGGCTACGGACAAAGACAAGATCAAGCCGATAGAAAGCCTGCTGGCAAATTCGCTGGCGAATTACCGGATCACCAAAGCGACCGTGGATAATTTGCAGCACAGCGATCAGCCTTTCGTATACAACTATTCGCTTATCGCCGACAACTACGCCAAGCCGGCCGGCAATCTGCTC
The DNA here is from genome assembly GCA_963718785.1 of uncultured Acidobacteriota bacterium. Taxonomy (GTDB): domain Bacteria; phylum Acidobacteriota; class Terriglobia; order Acidiferrales; family UBA7541; genus Acidiferrum. Next base: position 381,036 of record CAVQZW010000004.1, read on the forward strand.
TTGGTGCGGCCGCGAGTCGTCGGGATCAAGACCAGTGGATTGCTGGAAACCAAGGAGGCCAGGAAGTTTCCAGTGGAATTCGACGGGCCCTCTCTTGATTCGGATACATTTGAGATTGCGCTGCCTGTGGGCTACGAAGTGGATGATTTGCCGCCCCCTGTTCATGCGGAATACAGTTTTGCGACATATGACAGCAAAACGGAAGCAAAGGGAAGCGTGCTGCGATATACGAGAACGTTTGAAGTGAAAGAAACCAGCGTGCCGGTGAGCAAGGTCGAGGATTTGAAGAAGCTCTATCGAATTATAGCTGGGGACGAGCGGAACACGGCGGTTTTGAAGCCGGCAGGGAAGTAGGTAGGCGGAGTTCGACACCGGTTCCACTCGAACTTGGCTTTTACAGGGTAAACCAGTCCACCCACTACAAGTGATTGCTGCGATGCGCGCGCCAGGCTGGGACTGACCAGATTTGCGCGCTTTGTCCTAGAAGAAAAACCAGAAAACAGAGAGCGAAGACAGAGTGGCTGAGGCTTGCGCCGAAGTATTGCCATGCGGGGGCGGATGCGCCCGGGTAATCGGACGAAAAGAGCAGGGTCAACATGAAAACCAGGCCGCAAGCGCTGGCGGCGCGGACCATGATGCCGAGAGTCAGCGCGATGCCGATGGCGAACTCACCATAGGCAACGAGGAATGCGATGGGAGTGGCATGCGGAAGAACGAAACCGCGGAGGATGGGGGCCATGAAGGGATAGGCGCCGCCCTGTTCGAGAAAGCGGTTGATCCAGAATTGAAAGCCGCCGTGAAGCGTGAATTGCGTTCCGAAGACTTTGTATTGGCCAAAGATGAGGAAGAAGAGACCGACCCCTATGCGGAGGATGGCCAGGGCGCGCGAATTGGATTCCGTGTTCGAGCTATTGGAGGCGATGGCTTGGGTCATCGGCTTGGAACTCAAGAGAGCTTAGGTGAGCTTGGCTCGAACGCGGTCGCTGAGAGCTTTGCCGTCCACGACTTTGCCTTCGAGGTGGGCTTTGGCGGCTTTGACGACCGCGCCCATTTGCTTCATGGAGTTGGCGCCGGTTTCTGTCATGGCTTTGGCGATGGCGGCGTCCATTTCGGCGTCGCTGGCGCTGGCGGGGAGGTAGGACTCGAGGATCGCGAGTTCCTTGGTTTCCTTGTCGACGAGATCCTGGCGATTGCCTTTGCCGAATTGGTCGATGGACTCTTTGCGCTGCTTGACGAGAGTTTGCAGGATCTGGATGGTTTCGGCTTCGTCGAGCGTATGGATTTTTTCCGTTTCTTTGTACTTGATGGCGGATTTTACGCCGCGGAGGACGCTCAGGCGGAGTTCGTCTTTCGCGCGCATGGCGTCGGTCAGGTCTTTCTGGATTTTTTCGGCTAGAGTCATGCGGATCAATATAGCAAAAGAAAGAGAGGAATTAACACAGAGGTCGCAGAGACACAGAGCTCACGGAGAAGAATGAGAACTAGGATTTGACAGGTCTAGAGTGGCTCGCTACCGTGGATATCTTACATTTGGCGGGTTTTGTCCGCCTGTTCGTAGCAGAAATCAAAACGAAGTGGATGAGGACTGATGAAAGTCATTGTTGCTGACAAAATTAGCGAACGAGGCGTGGAACTGCTGCGGAAGACCGGCTGGAATATCGTATTGCCGACAAAAGAGACCTTGCACGCGGAGATCGCGGACGCCGATGCGCTGATTGTCCGGAGCGCCACGAAGGTCACGGCGGAATTGCTGGATCTGGCTCCGCGGCTACGGGCGGTGGGGCGCGCGGGCGTTGGCGTGGACAATATTGATCTGGATGCGGCCACTACGCGAGGCGTGCTGGTCATGAGCACTCCCGGCGGAAATGCGATCAGCGTGGCGGAGCATACGTTTGCTTTGTTACTAGCCTTGGCCAGGCAGGTGCCGCGGTTGGATAAGGCTATGCACGAGGGGAAATGGGAGAAATCGTCGGCGGCGGGCACCGAAGTGCGGGGCAAAACTCTTGGATTGATTGGACTTGGCCGGATTGGAAGCGAAGTGGCGATACGCGCTGATGCTTTCGATATGCGAGTGCTTGGCTATGACCCCTATATCAGCGAGGCGGCCGCGAAGGAGGTCCAGGTCGAGTTGGTGCCTCTGGAAAAGCTGCTGGCGGAGAGCGATTTCGTGTCGTTGCACACGGCTCTGAGCCCGGCAACGCAGAAATCTGATCAACGCAGAGACGCTGGCCAAGATGAAGAAGGGCGCGCGAATCATCAATGCGGCCCGCGGCGAACTGATTGATGAAGCTGCACTTACGGATGCATTGAAGAGCGGCAAGCTCGCTGGGGCGGCGCTGGATGTGTTCGTCCACGAGCCTCCCAAGGATTCGCCGCTTCTTGGCATGGCGAATGTGATTGCTACGCCGCATGTGGCAGGATCAACTACCGAGGCACAAGAAGAAGTGGGGACTCAGGTCGCTGTGCAGATAAAGGACTACCTGGCGGAGGGTTTGATTCGCAACGCCGTGAATCTGCCGGCTTTATCGGCGGACCAGTACCGGCGGGTGCGGCCGTATCTGGCGCTGGCTCAGCGGCTGGGCTCGCTCGTTTCGCAAGCTGTGGCAGTCAGGCCGGCGCGGATTCGGATCCGCTACGCTGGCGAGGTGGCGGAGGTAGGCACACACCTTCTGCGCAGCGCGGTGTTGGCGGGGATGTTGAATGCGGTTCTGGACGAAAAGGTGAACGTGGTGAACGCGCCAGCAGTTGCGGCGGCACGGGGATTGTCCGTCGAGGAAGAGACGCGGCGGCGCGAGCGTGGATTCCCTAACACGTTGGAAGTAGCGGCTTTACCCGAAAAAACTGGTTCCGCGAAGGGCTTTTCCGCGGAAGGCACGGTTTTGCACGACGGCTCGCCGCGCGTGCTTCAAATTGACGAGATCCCGCTGGAGGCAGAGTTGGCGGGAACTATGCTGTACCTGCGGAACCGGGACGAGCCCGGAGTCATTGGACAGGTTGGTTCGACGCTGGGCAACCTGGGCGTAAACATCGCTACGTTTGCTTTAGGGCGGCGGGACGAAAAGCAGGGGGCAGAGGCGGTTTCGCTGGTGCGGCTTGACGGCGAAGTGTCGGACTCCATCCTGGGGGCCATCCGCGGGATTCCGGCAATCACCGTGGCGCGGCTGCTGAATCTCGGGTAACGAACTACAGAACGGGCGCAGTAATTTCCAGTCTCGCCTTGAAGGCCCACCGATCTTTCAAGGGTAATGGTAGATAGATTACCGCGTGCGACTCCTCAAGAATTCAAAAACTTGATAAATCCAATTGCAAAGTTTAGATAAACAACTCTTCTTGACAGCGACCTGTCATTTGGCCTAAAAGCTAGGTCAAAGAACATTGGGTCGAGTGGTGGGGAAGGTTGCCAGGGGTCGAAGTTTTCCTCCAGGTTGAGACCCGGCAAAGCGCAGCAGTGTTTTCGCTTCGGTTTGGCGCTGCCCGCCAGTATACAAAATACTTTTCGGCTGGGGTGTGCGAAAGGAGCAGTCCATGAAGTGTTCTATTTCCATTTTGAAGCGCAATATTCTGATCTCGTCCTTGGTGATGCTTTTCGCGATTACCTGCGCATGGGGGCAAACGGGAACCACGTCCTTGCGCGGCGTTGTGAGCGATAAGACCGGCGCGGCGATCGTGAACGCCAAAGTGACGCTCGTCAATACAAGTCAGGGGCTGAAACGGGAGACGACGTCGAACCCTTCAGGTGAGTACGAAATTCCGGCGCTGCCGCCGGGCACCTATTGCTGACGGTGGAACTCACCGGCTTTCGGAAGTTTGAACAGAAGAATTTGGAACTGCAGGTGAATTTGCCGGCCACGCAAAACGTGACGCTGGAGGTCGGGGCCACGACAGAGACTGTAGAAGTTTCGGCGCAGGCAGTAACGCTGAACACCACGGATGCTTCGCTGGGAAATGCGTTCAATGAAAACCAGATGAAGGAATTGCCGCTGGAAGGGCGCAATGTGCCAGACCTTCTCAGCTTGCAGCCTGGAGTCGCATTCCCGAACAACCGGGATGACGTTCCCACTTACGATACGCGAAAAGGCGCGGTGAACGGGGCGCGAAGCGACCAGAGCAACGTTACCGTCGATGGCGTACAGGTGAATGATGAAGGCGGTCACGCGTTCACATCGGTGCTGCCGGTGACGCTGGATTCCGTGCAAGAGTTTCGCGTGACCACCTCGAACTACAACGCCGATCAGGGCAGTACTTCCGGCGGTCAGGTGGCCATGGTGACCAAGAGCGGCACGAATGCGCTTCACGGCTCCGCGTACGAATACAACCGGAATACCTATACGAGCGCCAATGACTTTTTTGTGAAAAACGGCGAAATCCAGAACTGCCAGTTGAACGGTACACCTCTTAGTGATCCCTCTTGTAACAAGGCCCCGAAACTTATTCGGAATATCTTCGGCGGATCGTTGGGAGGGCCAATCAAGAAGGACAGGATTTATTTGTTTGCGAACTATGAAGGAACGCGGCGCGCGGAAGCATCGAGCGAGACGAATGCCGTGCCTTCGGCAGCCATGAAAGACGGCATCATTCAATATGCCTGTGCTGATCCAACGCAGTGCCCCGGGGGGTCCGTGAGCGTGCCCAATTTTAATACCCCGAGTCAAACAGATACCTTCACCATCCCCGCGGGTTACAGGGCGCTTACGCCTGCTCAGATCAAAACTTTGGATCCTCTAAGTATCGGTCCTAGCCAGGTCATGTTGAAATACCTAAATACCTTTCCGACTCCCAACTGCAACAACGCGGGAGACGGCTTCAATTACAGCTGCTTCAATTTCAGCGCTCCGATTTCCGACACCTCGAACGTGTACATTTCCAAGCTTGACTACAACATCACGCGGGATGCCAGGCATCGTGTGTCCGTGACCGGCGCTTTGCGAAACGAGAGTCTTGCTGGCACGCCGTTCTTGCCCGGGGAAGCCCCCTCGCAGACGACCGTCAACTTCAACAAGGGCCTGATCACCAACTATAGCGGCGTACTCTCGAGCACGCTGGTGAACAACTTCCGGTACGGATACGTGCGGGAGAGTGTTGGAATCAATGGGAACTCAAACCTAGACTGGAATTTCTTCAGAGGTCTGAATGACCAGACAGGTGCGGTCACGCGGACGCACAGTTTCCAGCGGCCCATCCACAGTTTTGCTGACGATCTGTCATGGATTCACGGGAAGCATACCTTCCAGTTCGGAACGCAGATTGCAATCATCCGGACGCCGAGCATTAGCTACCAAGCCTCTTTCAGCGATGGTAGCGCGAACGCCTCCTGGACGACGCTATCTGGCTATGCCCAGAAGAAGTCCCCACTAAATCCTGCCTACACCTGCACAAGCTCCAGCTCCAGTTCGTGCACTCTTAATGGGTCCCCACTTGTGGATCCCAATTTTGCCAACTCCTATGATTTCCCTTTGCAGGCACTCATGGGAATGATCACAGAAGTGGACGCGCAGTATAACTTCAATCGGGACGGAAGCGCGCTTCCCGATGGCGCTGCACTTCGCCGGAACTATGGGATTGATGGCTATGAATTCTACGGCCAGGACACCTGGAAGGTAACGCCGACGTTCACGGTGACGCTGGGATTGAGGTGGTCGCTGTTCTCGCCACCGTGGGAAGTTAACAAGCTTCAAGTGTCCCCCACTACCAACCTTGACGACTTTTACCATTTCCGGGCCAACGAGGCCAACAATGGGATCGCCTCCAACAATGATCCGGCAATCGCATTTGACTGGTCAGGCCCCGCCAACGGTAAACCGAATTATTATCCGTGGGACAAAAAAGATTTTGGTCCGCGGGTGGCGTTGGCTTGGGCGCCCAGGCCCTCCGGCGGATTATTCCACAGTTTGTTTGGAGAAGGTAAAACGTCGATCCGCGCCGGCTTCGGAATGGTCTATGACCGCTTTGGACAGGGCATTGCTGATGACTTCAGTCAGAACGGATCGTTCGGTCTCTCCACGCAACTATCGAATCCGGCAGGGTTCCTGTCCCCTTATAACTCCCCACGCTTGACGGATGTCAATACGATTCCCACCAAGGATTTGAACGGCAACCAGATCTTTCTTCAGGCTCCCCCAGCCGTCTTTCCGCAAACGTATCCAAGCGGAAATTTCGCGATTGCCCACAGTCTCGATTCCAACCTGAAGACTCCCTACGCATACACGCTCGACTTATCTGTTGCTCGGGAACTGAAAGGTGGATTTAGCTTGGAAGTCGCTTACGTCGGCCGATTGGCCCACCGTCTACTGACCCAGCTAGATCCAGCAACACCTCTCGACTTCAAAGACCCGAAGTCAGGTTTGGATTATTTCACGGCGACCACAGCGTTGGCCAAAATCTATCGCACCGGGGAACCGACGCAAAATTTCAGCGCGTCGCAAGTGAGCCCCAAGGTAGCGCAATATTGGGCTGACGTAATTTCTCCGTTACAGTCTGGAGACGCTTACACGGTAGGATCTTGCGTTGGGACTGATGCCACAGGTCACCCGCTCATCACTTCCACGACCAGTCCGGTTGTAGCAGCTTACGATCTTTTCTGCGGCAACAACCTGAACGAGACGACGGGCCTTCTTGTCCTCGACTATTACGGGCTATCAGGTATCTCCGGCAACTCGTACTTGCCGGCGGGAGGACAATATACGTTTTACAACCCCCAATACGCGACGCTATACGTTTGGAAGACGATGGGCACTTCCAATTACAATGCCCTCCAGGCAGACCTGAAGCACAAGCTAACTCACGGCGTGCAATTCGACTTCAACTACACCTTCTCTAAGTCCATTGATTTGTCTTCGGACGCGGAGCGCGTAGGTACGATCGGCGGTACTGGGGCCCAGGTTCAGAACGCCTGGAGTCCGTACCAATTCCGGGGAGTGTCCGACTTCGACGCCACCCATCAGATTACAGCAAACTGGATCGTGGATCTGCCGTTTGGGCGGAATCGAGCCTTGGGGCACGATGTGAATAGGGCTGTCGACGCGTTCATTGGCGGCTGGCAGCTCTCTGGACTCGGCCGATGGACGAGCGGCTTCCCATTCAGTGTGGGCAACGGATACCAATGGCCAACGGATTGGGACCTGTCGGGTAACGGGATTCAAACGGGGGCAGCTAAAACCGGAACCTATTACGATCCGATCCACGAAGGTGCCGTCAACATATTCTCAAATCTCTCGGACGCGGCAAACTCCTTCCGCGAGCCGTTTCCCGGAGAAGCGGGGCAGCGGAATATTCTGCGCGGGCCCGGCTTCTTCACTGTCGATATGGATCTGGCGAAGCGCTGGAAGATGCCGTGGTCTGAGGCGCACAGCATTCAGTTGCGTTGGGGCGTCTACAACGTGACGAACTCGAAGCGCTTCGATCCGCTCAGCATCAACGGTTCGCTTGATGTGTACGGATCGACCTTTGGGGACTATACGCGGCTCTCAACCAAGCCTCGGGTCATGGAATTCGCGTTGCGCTACGAGTTCTAGCCTCCATTCACAACCTTCAAAAAGCCGCCGGGAAGCGACAGTTTCCCGGCGGTTTTGCTTTTGGAGCCAGAATCGAGCGGAAGGGTAGCGGTTGCGGAGGCTGGCAATCCCGCGTAAACTGTAAAAGTAGCTTGGAGCAACATTCGGGGCGTAGCGCAGCCTGGCTAGCGCGCCTGGTTCGGGACCAGGAGGTCGAAGGTTCAAATCCTTTCGCCCCGACCACTTCTTTCGATTGTCAACTTATCTTTCCTATTATTTTGTGGACGGAGCAGCAATCTTCAAGTTTAGCGACTCTACAACGATTCCATCCAGCTTGTTTCGGACGGAAACGCTTTCCTTCCCAAGACGAGCTTCGCTCTCTTTGCGCCCCTGAGTCACCACAGTGAGTTCGTCGCCCGGAGTATTCTGCAAGATTCTTTCGGCGTGCAGCAAGCAAGCGAATATGTAGCGCTCAGCCTGTTTTTGTTTGCGCAGAAATTGTGCGTAGTTAAACCAGTCAGATGCCGCGCCTCGCGGATCCGCAACTGCCGCATCGAGTTGCAGTGCGCGTTGGTAAGACTGTGCCGCTCCCGCGAAATCGTCTTGTTTCTCCTGCAAATCGGCGAGGTGAACTAACGCCAGACTCTGCAACGCTTTTTCGCCAGCCTTGTCCGCGAAACCAGCCGCCGCGGCGTAGCCTTTCGAAGCGTCGGCGGTGTGATTGAACGCGGCATCGGCGTCGGCAACCTTGATCAGAGCGGCGAGCAGCGGGGCCGTATCGGCCGGATTTTTCTGGTGGCGAGCGGCGATGATTTCCAGATACACACGATAGTGGCGTGCTGCGGCCTGCAGCTGCCCTTGTTGATCGAGAGCTTGCGCGAGATAAAGTTGCGCGTTGGATTGCGACGGGTCGACATCGACAGCCCGTTGCCAGTTGTCCACTGCCTCTTCGTCATGCCCGAGGCGATGCGCGAGCATTCCATAATTGACCAGAGCATCTGCATTTCGCGGCCAGCGCGTGATGATTTTTTGGAATTGCGCGTACGCAGCGGCGTTGCGGCCTGCCTCAATCAGGCTGCGGCCGTACGATTCTTGCAGAGCGAGATTTGCCGGATTTACGGCCGCGGCGCTCTGCATGGCCACGAGCGCGTTGTCGCGTTGCCCGGCAAGTTGCTCGGCGCGGGCAAGCCGGACTTGCACCGCACTGTCGTCGGGATTCAACTCGGCGGCTCTCTGAAGCGCCGGGAGGGCGCTCGCTTCGCTGGACCACCAAAAGTGAAGCTGATCCACGCCAGCCCAGACGAAGAGAAGCGCGACCGTTGCGATGCGCAGGGAGCGAGCGGCTGTCGAGTGCCCGGTGATCCAGTGAGTGGCAGCCGCAAAACCGGTTTGCTTCTCGTCATGCGTGCGCGCGGATTTCTGTTGGCCGTCCAAAAGTAGCGCCGCTATGCGCGTGTCGCGCAGCTTCCAGATGGCGCCGTCGAGAATAAAATGATGAATATTGACGAGCGCGGTGAAGGTCAGGAAGCTTGCAGCAAAGTCGGTATGAAACACGCGGCTGACGATCCATGGTCCGGGAATGAAGAGGGCGATGCCGCCGGCAATCAACGTCACAAGATAGCGAGTGAACGACCAGTGAGTCTCGCCGGCCGCGCGAGCCTCTTTTTTCTGGTAGTAGCTTGTGATCCACAAATACTGCGTGGAATGCAGCACGGCAAGCAAGCCGCTGCTGTATCGCGTCTGCGGAATTTCGCGGCCGCTGACGAGTTCGATTACCGCTGGCAACAGAAACCATAGAAACTGAGTAAGCGTCAGCGTCAACACAGGAAGGATCGTACGGAGGCTGCTTCTGCGCGCCAACGAAACGAGCGCCCAGCCACTGGCGCCGGCAAAAAACAGCGCCAGAGCGGCCCGCGCGGGCAAGGTGAATTTAGCGGCGAGCCCGAGCGAAAGTATCAGCGCATCGCCCGACGCGCCGGTGTGAAAACTCAGCATCAACAAAATATAGGAAGCGATGAACGAAAGGTGCAGCGCCCTCCGCTCGGTTTCCGTGGGTGAGACGCCCGCGCGTCGCGCAAACATCATGAGTAAGCCGAAGTTTTGCCCCGTGTAGTGCCACGGACTCCAGCAAATGTAGAGCGTGAAAATCCAGGGAAGTAGCGCGTACCAGAGATGCGTGACGACTCCGGCAAGCGCCAGCAGCAGCGCGACGTGTACCGTGTAAAGCCGGTATTTTTCGAACTCGTCCCGCGTGTGATACGCGCGATAAACCGTCGCCATGAAGTGAGGATAGTTGGAGAGCAGCGCAAGAAAATAAAAAACCACGCTCCAGCCGCGGCCGTAGGAATTCGCAAAATAAAATCCCGCGAGCAATAGGGGAGCAGACCATGCGCCGCAGCCCACCGTCAGGTCAATCCACGGACGATAGATCCAGGGACTCTTCGGCCGCGCAGCTGTAGCAGGAGTCGCCGCGTTCTCCGCAGGAGGAGTTAAGGTGATTGTTCCCATGCTTTTGCAGAGTAACGCACGCGCGCCAACCTTGGCGCCGGGGCGCGCTTCAGCATGCGGAATCGGTTACTTGTACTTGCGAACGGGCTTCTTCAAATAGCCCTAGGAAACGGCCAAGAAGCGCAGCAACAAGCCCGCCAGCGCTCCGCCAATTAGAGGACCTATCACTGGGATTGGCGCATAGCTCCAATCGGAGCTGCCTTTTCCGGCGATCGGCAGAATGGTGTGCGCGATGCGGGGGCCCAAGTCGCGCGCGGGATTGATGGCGTAGCCGGTCGTGCCGCCGAGCGAAAGCCCGATGCCCCACACCAGGCTCCCAACCAAATACGCCCCCAGCCCCGCGGCAGGGCCGGCCGCTGCCACGCGCTTCGAAAAAATCGCGCCAACAACGAAGACGAGCACAAATGTGCCCATCACTTCGCTGAATAAATTTGCCGCTACGTTTCGAATCGCCGGTGCGGTCGAAAAGCAGGCCAGCTTGCTCCCGGCATCCGGAGTTTCCTTCCAGTGCGGCAGATAATGCAGCCAGACCAGAACGGCTCCCACAATTCCGCCAAGAAGTTGCGCCGCAAGATACGGCGCGAACTTCATAAAGTTCGCGTCGCGCACCGCGAAACCCATCGTGACCGCCGGATTCAAATGTGCGTCGCTGCTTCCGCAAGCAATCGAGACGAACACCCCAGCCATCACGGCAAACGCCCAGCCTGCGGTGATGACTATCCACCCGCTGCCTTCAGCCTTCGAACGCTTCAGCAACACTCCAGCCACCACGCCGTTGCCGAGCAGAACAAGAATCACCGTCCCGAGAAATTCGCCCACAAATGGCGATGTCATTCAGCAATCTCCTTCGAATGAAATAAGTTCGGAGCAACTGTCTGCTTCTTGCATTACGTATCCGCCCAATCGAAAGAGCGCGTCACAGCCTTCTTCCACTTTCTATAAAGTTCTTCACGTTCCTCTTCGGCGAAATGTGGCGTCCACGTCCGGTCTACGGCCCAATTGGTTCGCAGCTCGTCCAGGCCTGAGAAAAAGTTAACAGCCAAGCCCGCCGCATAGGCGGCGCCCAGCGCCGTCGTTTCTTGAATCACGGGGCGCACGACTTCGCGGTTCAAAATATCCGCTTGAAACTGCATCAGGAGCTCATTGACCACCATCCCGCCGTCAACGCGCAGCGACGATAGCGCGATCTGTGAATCTTTTTCCATGGCCTCCACGACTTCACGCGTCTGAAAGGCTGTTGCTTCCAGGACCGCTCTCGCTAGATGACCTTTGTTGACATACCGCGTTAACCCGGCGATCACGCCGCGCGCATTTTCCTTCCAGTACGGCGCATACAGTCCCGAAAACGCCGGGACAAAGTAAACGCCGCCGTTGTCTTTCACCGTGCGTGCCAGCGTTTCGATGTCGGAGCTTTTCTCGATCATTCCGAGATTGTCGCGAACCCATTGCACCAGCGCTCCCGAAATCGCAACGCCTCCCTCCAGGGCGTAACACGCGGGCGCCGCCCCCATTTTGTAGGCCACCGTCGTCAACAAGCCGTAGTTCGAGGGAACGGCGCGCTCCCCGGTGTTCATCAGCAGAAAACAACCTGTCCCGTAAGTGTTTTTCACTTCGCCGGGTTTGAAACACGCCTGCCCGACGAGCGCGGCCTGCTGATCGCCCAGAATGCCCGCGATCGCCACGCCGGCAATGGCTGGGAATGTCGCTTCGCCATAAACCTCGCTGCTCGAACGCACTCGAGGAAGCATCGCCCGCGGAATCTCAAACGCCTCGAGCAACTTTTCATCCCAATCCAGTGTTTTAAGACTGAGCAGTTGCGTCCGGCTCGCATTCGTCACGTCGGTGACGTGGACTCCTCCGCGTGGTCCGCCAGTGAGGTTCCACACCAGAAATGTGTCGATGTTTCCGAAAAGCAGTTCGCCCGCGGCTGCTTTTTCTTTTGCGCCTGGAATATTTTGCAGCAGCCAGCGCAGCTTCAGGCTGCTGAAGTACGTGCTCAACGGCAATCCCGTCTGCGCGCGAAAGCGGTCTTGTCCGCCGTTTTTCGCAAAGTGCCCGACGTCTTCCGCAACGCGCGTGTCTTGCCAAACGATGGCGTTGGCGATCGGCTGCCCACTGCCGCGATCCCAGACGACCGTGGTTTCGCGCTGATTGGTTATGCCGATCGCAGCCAGGTCTGAAGCGCGCAACCCTCGTTGTTCGAACGCCTCGGCAATCACCTCTTCCGTGCGCCGCATGATTTCGAGCGCGTCATGTTCCACCCATCCCGGGCGTGGGTATATCTGCTCATGCTCTTTTTGCGCTACCGCAACAATGCGCGCCGCTTTATCAAACACCATAAAGCGCGTACTCGTTGTTCCCTGGTCGATCGCTCCGATATAGCTTTTCACGAGGGTGGCCCCTTTCGGCCCCACGCATTCTACGACGGAACGAGGCTAGGGCTAGAACTACATGCATACATTCTCGGCTTGGGCTGCATCTAATCTTTTGGGATGAGAGAAAGGAAGTTAAGTTCATGAAGAAGAATCTGAAGTGGAAAGGTGCCCTGTCGTTGGCGGCAATGGTTATGGCCGCTGCCATGCCGTTCGCGCAAAGGGCAACGGCTGCGGATACTTCCGCGGTCACTATGACCGTCACGGCTGTGGGAAAGAAAGATACCCAGCCCCCGGCGCTCACCAAAGATGACGTCCAGCTCTATCAAGGCAAGGAGAAGGTCCAAGTGGCGGATTGGAAGCGCGGCGAAACACTCTATCTCGCCGTACTTATCGACGATTCGCTCGAAAGCTCCGTTGCCAACCAGTGGAGCGATCTAAAATCGTTCATCATGGCGCAGCCGGAAAGCACCTACATCGCCGTGGCCTATGCGCGAAATGGCTCCGCAATGGTCGCGCAGGACTTCACCAAAGACCATGCCCTTGCCGCCAAGGCTCTGCGCATTCCTCTGGGAAATGCCGGCGCCTTTACGAGTCCGTATCTCGCGCTTCAGGACTGGATCAAGCGCTGGCCCGAATCCGGCGAGCGCAAGTCCATCATAGTCTTCTCCTCGGGCATCGATTATTTCCGCGGCAGTTTTGACCCCATCGATCCCGATCTGGACACCACTGTCGCGCACGCACAAAAACAGAACATCAACGTTTGGACAATCTATGTTCCTGACGCAGGCCATGTCGGCCGCCGGTCGTTCCGCGTCTTCAACGCGCAATCGAATCTCAGCCGTCTTTGCGAAGAGACTGGCGCCGAATCCTACTATCTCGGCTTCGGAATGCCAGTGACACTGAAACCGTACTTCGACGAAATCCAGATGCATCTCAACAACCAATACCTGCTTACCTTTGTGGGCAATGGCGGAAAGAAAGGAAAGTTCGAGCGCGTGCGCGTTACCACCGAAGCTCCTAACGTGGAGTTTCTCACGCCCTCGGAAGTGTTCCTCCCGGCCGTTCAGTAAAGTTCTGCGCGCAGGGTCATCCTGAGAAGAGCGAGGCGCGGGCCGCAAGGTTCGCGCCTTTTGCTTTTCCGCGATAACACTTGTCTCTTTTCTTGCCCTCAGGCTAAACTAGCGCCCGTTCGCGCCACTTCGGCAACAGAAAGATATTTGCCCTATTGAATCGGTTTAAACACCACAGTCGGCTTTCGGCGGCGCAGGGGAGTTCCAAGATGATTCCGCTTTGCGATGCAGAGAACCTCAGCACACGCTCCGGCGTCCGGAGCTCCAGATCGCGCCGCATCTTCTTTGCCGGCCTTGGTTTGCTCGCTGCGCTCCTCGCCGTCGCAACCATCGCCGCCCCCCTCTCGCGAGCCGATGGCGACATCACGCTGCGCGATGGATGGGCTGTCCAATCTTCCGCAAAAGTTAACGCCAATGGTGAAGCCGTCTCCACCGCGGGTTTTGACGCCTCATCTTGGTACAAGACATCCGCTCCCAACACTGTCTTTGCCGTCCTTGTCGAAAACGGCGTCTACAAAGATCCCTATTTCGGCATGAACTTGCGTTCCGTTCCTGGCGTGTCTTATCCGATTGGCGGCCAGTTCGCCAATCTGGAAATTCCGGCAGATAGTCCCTACGCTGTCCCCTGGTGGTATCGCAAAGAGTTTGAAGTTCCCGCGCAATTTAGTGGAAAAACGGTGTGGATGGCGTTTCGTGGAATCAATTACCGCGCTGATATTTGGATTAACGGAAAAAAAGTCGCTGGCTCGGATCAAGTCGTCGGCGCGTTTCGCCGCTATGAATTTAACGTCACGCCCTACGTCAAAGCCGGTGCAAAAAATGTCGTTGCTGTCGAAGTCTCCGCGCCTCACGCCAATGAACTCGGCATCACCTGGGTCGATTGGAATCCCACACCTCCCGATAAGGATATGGGTCTCTGGCAGGAAGTGGTTCTTTCCGCCACCGGGCCGGTCGCTGTGCGCCACGCCGCCGTCGAAACAAAGCTCGATTTCCCCGCAACCGACAAAGCGCACTTGACCGTCCGCGCCGAACTCCAAAACGCATCCAATGCGCCCGTCAAAGGAATTCTCAGCGGACAAATCCTCGGTGCTGCCTCTCCCATCGAATTCTCTCAAAACGTGGAACTCAAACCCGGCGAACATCGCTCCATCGCTATCACGCCGGATCAATCCGCGTCATTGAACGTGCAAAATCCTCATCTGTGGTGGCCCTACCAGATGGGCGAGCCTTATCTTCACAGGCTCGCTCTCAGGTTTGTTGTCGACAAGGGCCTCGCATCGGATCTCCTGAATATCCCGTTCGGTATCGTGCAAACCGATTCCGAGCTGACTCCCGACGGCTATCGCCTCTTTAAAGTAAACGGCAAGCCCGTGCTCGTCCGCGGCGGCGGCTGGGCGCCCGACATGATGCTCCGCATCAATCAATCGCGCCGCGAAGCCGAATTCCGCTACGTCAAGGAAATGGGCCTCAACACCATCCGCCTCGAAGGCAAGCTCGAAGACGAATCCTTCATGGAGCGCGCCGACCGCGACGGAATTCTTGTCATGGCTGGCTGGTGCTGCTGCGATGCCTGGGAAAAGTGGAACAAGTGGGGTGACGAGAATCGCCGCGTCTCCGTGGACTCTCTCCGCGATCAAATCCTTCGTCTCCGCGCCCATCCCAGCATTCTTGTTTGGCTCAACGGCAGCGACAATCCGCCGCCGCCCGAACGCGAGCGCGCTTACCTCGACGTCGAAAAAGAAAACAATTGGCCCAAGCCCGTCATCTCGAGCGCCACGGAAAAGAAAACCGAGCCTACCGGCGCCAGCGGCGTAAAAATGTCCGGCCCCTACGAATATGTTTCCTCCAACTATTGGCTGCTCGACACCAAAGCCGGCGGGGCTTTCGGCTTCTCCACCGAAGTCAGCCCCGGCCCCGCCGTTCCACCACTCGAAGAATTGAAATCCATGTTTCCGCCAGACAAGCTCTGGCCCATCAACGAAGTTTGGGATTTCCATTCCGGCGGCGGCAAATTCAAGAACATCAAAGTCTTCACCAACGCTTTGGAAAAGCGCTACGGCCCGGCGAAAGACGTCTCCGATCTCGCCTGGAAATCTCAGGCCATGACCTACGAAGGCCAGCGCGCCATGTTCGAGGCCTACGGCCGTAACAAATACAAATCCACTGGCATCATTCAGTGGATGCTCAACAACGCCTGGCCCGGCCTCATCTGGCATCTCTATGATTACGATCTGCGCCCCGCCGGCGGCTATTTTGGCTCGAAGAAAGCCCTCGAACTCGTTCACGTCCAATATTCCTACGACGATCGCACTGTCGCCATCGTCAACGGCAAACAGGAAGCCCTCAAAGGTCTGAAAGTCGTCGCCAAAATCTACGACACCTCGATGAAAGAGCGTTTCTCCAACGAAGCTGCCGCCGCCGTCTCAGCCGATGCCGTCACCAAAGCCTTCACCGTCGCCGAGCCTTCTGGCATCACTCCCACGTATTTCCTGAACCTCCAGCTCTTCTCCGCCTCCGGCGAACTACTCAGTCGCAATTTCTACTGGCTCTCCACAAAACCCGACGTCCCCGATTTCAGCAAAACCGAGTGGTACTACACCCCGCTATAGGAATTCGCCGACTTCGCCGCCTTGCAAGATCTTCCAAAAGCCACAGTCAGCGCCTCAATGGCCGTCTCCGACGAATGCAAGGAAACCGCCGCGCACATCACCGTAGAGAACCCCGGCTCCAACCTTGCCTTTCTAGTCCGCCTCCGCCTCCTAAAATGCAAAGACGGCGCCGAAATCTTCCCCGTCTTTTTCGACGACAACTACATCTCCCTCCTCCCCGGCGAAAAGCGCGAAATCACAGTCCACGTCCGCAATCCCGACCTCGGCGCCGCCAAACCCGTCCTAACCCTCGACGGCTTCAACGTCGCCCCCACACAACTCCCCTAGCGCCGCGCTCAGTCACGGAAAACCGCCGCGATTCTCGGCAATTCCCCAGTTTCCGATGATGGCGCTTCAGTTGAACCACTCGAGCTGAGACAAATGCTCCCATTCACATAGACTGAAAGTCTTATGTGGGTTTTTGATCTAACGATGTACCTCGCGTCTCACATATGGCTGTCAGGGTCTGTGCTCCTGCCATGCATGCTGATCATACGTTGCGGCGCAGCCAGGTGGAGAGGTCTGCATCTTCTTGCTAACAGCAGGAAGCGTTGGCTCTTGATTTGGGGATGCTTCGGCTTGGTGGAAGTATTGGTTCTTGCGGCGGCGCTTCTGTGGTCAAGGCACTTTCAGTTTGTTACCTTCGACTCTTTAGGGTGGGAGGGGATGGTGGTCTGGAGCACTCTCTATGCTCTGCGGATCCATATTGGATACGTATTTGAATTCGCGCTCGGTCTCGCTCTGCAAGGCATCGGCGAGGCGGCAATAGACTGTGGGCTCGCCGCCATAACGTGGTGGGCCTACGCGGTGGTAACACGTAAGTCGGCAGCACAAAGAAGAATCGAAAGATATGGCCTCTGTATGCTGCTCGCTGCTTGTTTGCTGGGCGTTGCAAATGATTCTTACTTCTGGCGCTGGCAGTGCTCCGACTGCTTCGCCCCGCACGGAGTTCCTTTCCTGTATTTTCACGAAGGCGGTTTTGCAGGAGGGGCTGGATTTATCTGGAAGGGTGTAATTGGAAATTCTTTCGTCGTCGCTTGCCCTGGCTTCCGTTCCAAGTCCACGTTTGAGAGCTTTCCATCCTCGCCGTCGGCGCACCAGGACGATATGGTGGCGCTCCACGCAGACCATCCAAGCTGAAACTCGGGCGGATGCCTGCATCCATCGGGATCGGGCTGATCGTCAACAAAATGGCAAGTGCGGCTGCGGACAAACATCCTGAGTTCCGTCGCATATAAGCTCCCTCTATAGGCCGGCAGATCAACTGGGCGAGCCTAGGCTCGTCAGACGTTGGCGCACCGCCCGATTTCTCTTTACAAATCTAAGTCCTTTTAGATATAAAACGATTAGGTAATACTGCGAAGGGCGGCGGCTCTAACTGTCGCCTTTTCCTTTTAGGGCCCAAGCCCAGGCGGAATTTCTCAGGTCCACGATCGTTGTAACTTCTTTAGGTGCAACACTTACAAGACCTCCATAAGCGTTCATTCTAAACGACTTACAGAAATGTTAAATCCTTTAGAATCCAACACTTACAAAAAGCAGGGGAGGGGGTGTACAGGAAAGAACGAAAGGTATCGGACCGCTCGGCAGCTAATCCGAGCTCCCGTGAGCCACGTCGCGCGTCGAATCCCGGATCACGAGCTCCGGATTCATCTTCTGCCTGACGGAGTTCCACTCGCGCTTCTCCAGTCCGGCCTTGATATTCTCCATCACGATGTTGACGGCATTTGTTCCCATGGCCTCCAGCGGCTGCCGCACCGTTGTCAGCGACGGCGCGCTCAAAGCGGCCATCGCCACATCGTCAAACCCGGTTACCGAACACTGTTCCGGCACTTTCACTCCAGCCTTGGTCAGCGCCCGAATCGCCCCCAGCGCGGTCAAGTCGTCAAAAGCCATCAGCGCCGTAAACTTTTTCTTCTTCTGAAGCAGTTCCTCGGTCAGCCGGTGGCCGCCCTCAAACCCGGAGTTCGGGTCGAACGAATCCGGCAATTGCAGCACCAGCGCAGGATCGACCTCCAGTCCAACGGTATGCGCAAATTTCTGCACGCCGCGCCATCGCGGCGCACTGTCAATCAGCATCTTCGGCCCGCGAATAAACGCAATCTTGCGATGCCCCAACTGATGCAAATGTTCGAGCGCCATGCGCCCGCCAGTCTCGTTATCCACCATGACCGAACTGACCGTGTCGCCAGGCAGCTCCCAGCCAATCGTAGCCGCGGGAATATTGCGCTTGCTCAAATCGGCCAGCACATGAATATCAACGACCAGCCAGTTCGCCACCACGATCAACGCTTCCACGTGGTGCTCCAGCAGCATCTCGAGGTAGCGCTCGAAACGGTTCCGCTGGTTGTGCGCATCGGCAAAAATCGGCACATACGAAGATTGATAAAGCGCGTTCTCAATTCCGCGCATCACTGGCGTGCAAAAAGGATCGGTAATGTCGAAAAACACCAGCCCCACGCTATGGCTGCGTTTGCTCCGCAGAAACCGCGCCATCGCATTCGGCCGGTAGCCAAGCTTTTTGGCTGCTTCCTCGATGCGCTTTTTCGTTGCCGGAGCGATGTAGCGCGCCAGCGGGGCATTATTCAAGACGATCGAAACCGTTGCAGGCGAAAAGCCGCTGTCTTCCGCGACGTCTCGCATCGTGACCGTCTGGTTTTTGCCGCCGGTACGCTTCAAGGGTAGGCCTCTTGGGTTGCCCTCATTCTGCCAGAGTTCATCCATTTTCAGTAAGCGAACAGCCGTGAGTCTAGCGCTCTACGCGACCGGCTAGGATTCGCGGAAATCGATCATCACCGGAGCCGAGCGGAACCAATTTGTTTTGAATCCAACGTACAGAAGTCCAATCAGGAACCAGATACCGCCCACTGTTTTCGCGATGATGTTTAGATTCGCCCAGATGAGGCCGCAGAAAATAAATCCAAGCACTGGCAGCAAAGCGTCTCGCACAAAGTTCTTCGGAGCTCCCTGCTGCCGCCTCATGGTAAATTGCCAGAAGCACGCAAAATTTACTCCCA
The DNA here is from genome assembly GCA_963718785.1 of uncultured Acidobacteriota bacterium. Lineage (GTDB taxonomy): Bacteria > Acidobacteriota > Terriglobia > Acidiferrales > UBA7541 > Acidiferrum. The sequence continues at coordinate 400,144 of CAVQZW010000004.1, forward strand.
TGAACGCGAGGAAGGCGCCGAAGTTCAGCAATTCTCCCGCGTGCTCGTAGGCGCTGCCAATGTAATTCAGCAACACGGCGCCAACAAACGAAAGGCCACCGATCAACAGGATGTTATTGGTCGGCGTACTCGTCCCAGGCGTCAGTTGTCCGAAGAACTTCTTCGGCAAGACGCCATCGCGGCCCATTCCAAAAAGCAACCGCGCTGCGCCGAGTGTCCCCGTCAGGCCGCTGCCGAAGGCAGCCACGATCAGGACGAGAGCCATGGACCAGGAAAGAATGAGTCCGCCGGCTCGTGTGCAAATATCCATAAACGCCGTTTCAAGATTTGGAAACGATCGCCAGTCTGGCCACACCCGCGCGCCCAGGTACGCCTCTAGTCCACTGCAGACGCCGGCAAAAAGGCAGGTCAGCACCACAGCCAGCAGAACGTTGCGCTTGGGGTTCTCGACGTCTTCCGCGAGCGTCGTGACCCCGTCAAAGCCGATGTAAGTCAGCGCGGCAAACGAAGTCGCGGTGAGAATCTTGTGAGAATTAAACGTCTTCGCATCGTAGAGCGGCTGAATCGAGAAGAGGCCCACCCAGCCTTGTCCGGAATACAGGAAGCGAACCGCAGCCACAATAAAGTACACCACGACCACCGACATGACTCCCAACAGGACCTTATTGGCGGTCGCGGAGGCTTTGACTCCAGCCAGATTCAAAGCCGTCATAATTCCCGCGATGATGAGGGCCCAGATGACAAAAGGAATCTGCGGAATGTGGAAGTACGCGGCGCGTTCGTGCAGCGCCGTGGAGATCCACACGGTATTGATCAGCGGCTGTAGCAGATAATCGAGGATCATCGCCCAGCCGGCCAGGAATCCAAGATGCGGGTTCAGCCCCTTGCCAACGTAGGTGTAAGCCGAACCAGCCGTCGGATAGAGCGCGGCCATGCGTCCATAGCTGACAGCCGTGATCAGCATGGCAAACAGCGCGATCAGAATGATCGTGACAAAGTGGCCGTCCGAAAGTTTCTGCGCCACGCCGTAGAGCGGAACAGGCGCGATCGGCTGGATGAGAACGATTCCGTAGAAAATCAGGTCCGACAGCCTGAGCGTGCGTCGCAGTCGCGGCACGCCTCCGCCAGTTTCGTTGCTCAAGCGCCTCTCCTTTTCATCGGCACAATCTTGTTCGAGCCGAGCACCACTGCTCGCGTCAAATTTTTCGGTATGTCTGGATTCAGTCCCTTACGCAAACCTACAGCTAGCCCCAGCAATTGCGCCGGAATCGCCGTCAACGCCATCCTCGCATACTCTGGTTCGTCCAAACCTAGCTCGACCAGCAAATCGCTATCGGGCCGCAAAGCAGACGTCGCGCGGTTGGCCACAACAAAGGTCGCCGCTCCCAATTCCTTCACTTCACCGACGAGCGAGATCTCCTCTTCCGCCGCGTCATCGGAAAGCAGAAACGTGATCAACGTATCCTTACTGGCGATCGACTTCGGCCCGTGACGAAATTCCAGAGTGTGATACGCCTGCGCGTAAGAAGAAGACATCTCCGTTAGTTTCAGCGCGGCCTCCTGCGCCAGCCAGTAATGCGCGCCTTGCCCCAGAAACACAAAATCCGCAAATCGGCGCTTTGTCCCGAGCGCCCGAATGGTATCAGCATTCGCCGCAAGCCATTGCCCTGTCTTTTCTGGCAAGGTGTCCAGAGCGCGAGCAAGCTCGGTATTTCCCACGAAGTTCGCGCCGAGCCGCTCAAAGAACAACAGGATCGACGTGAACGACCGCGTCATGACCATGCTTTTTTCATCGGCCCACGGCAGCTTTAGCATTTGCGTGCACGAATTCTCGAGCGCGCTATGTTTGTTGCAAGTCACGCCGAGCGTCTGCACCGCCGCGTTTGCTTTCAGCCATTCCGCCGCGCGCAATACTTCCGTCGTCTTGCCCGAGCGTGAAACGAGCACCACCTGCCGCGCTTTAGTTCGCTGCATCACTTCGTACGGTGCAAAGAGCAGTTCCGATGCCGGCACCGCCGTGCACCTGGTCTGAAAAAGCCGGGCCCACTGCGCCGCGATCGTCCGCGAAAGGTAATAGCTCGACCCGCAAGCCACAAACAGCCACGGCCCCTCTTTTGTAAAGTTGTGCAAAATTCGAGCAAGCGTCCCGTCTTGCTCGAAGCGCCGCGCCGTTTCCACCCAAGTTCCCGGCTGCGAGAATATTTCCTGCCGCGTCTGGTGTCCCGCAGCCGAAGTGGCGAGCCGTCTGCCCCGTGCTGGCGCTTCGCTTCTCTTCAACACTCTTCTTGCAAGTTTTTTCATGTACTTCTCGAATCTCTTTTCACTGCCGGGTTTTTCTTCGAGTGGCGGCTTCTATCTTCCAGATCTGCACACTGCGCCGCTCACTGCCTGTCTAGTCATTGAATCGTTTGAATAAAGGCATTTTCTAGGACATTCACTTTTTGCGCAAGCCAAAACTTTTTCGGATTCCTCAATCCCTGATGCCACTCACCTCTCCTCCGTCCGCCGATCTCCATGTTCCACCTGTCCTTTCGTACAGTAAGAACTTTTTCCACAGTCAGTGTCTCTTGGTTAAAGTTCCCTCACTTTATTCGCAACGCATAGCTTCCCCGCGTAGTCTAATTAGATAGAGCCTCGCCCCAGCCGATGGCTATAGGTATGGGTGAGGAAACCGGCATGACCCGCAGCAGTCCAACCAAGGTTTTACTTTGGCATGTGCTGGGTTTCTGCCTCACGTTCTTCAGTGCATACTGGCTTCGCCCCGTCTCTCTCGAACCGGATCCCGTTCTTCTCGGCTATCTCCAGGTCATCACCGCTTTGCTGGCTTTCGTGTTTGCTGCGCTGACCTTCGTGCGTTTTCAAGGCACACAGGATCGCATTTCGCTGATTCTCGGCGGCGGCTATTTGCTTTCTGGAGCCGTCCTCTCCGCCTCTGGTGTTCTCTTTTTTCAGCTCACGCAGGATTCTCCAGCGCGAGCGGCGTGGGCTCCCGTCGCCTGGTGGCTCAGCCGCATGATTCTGGCGCTGCTGCTTCTTGTCGCGCTCCTCGCGGAGCGTTTCATTCCGCGTTCGCGGCATACAAAAGTAGAAATCGGCGGCGCTCTGTTGGCCGTCATCGCTTTTACCTACCTGATCACCGCCGCGCTTCGGCGTCTTCCGCCGGAGGTCTCTCGCCATCCCATCTCCTTTATTCCTAGCCCACAGCAACTCTTGCCGGGCATCATTTTTCTGGCTGCCGTGATTTGGTATCGGCGCCGCCTTGATACTTCAGAATCTGCCTTTGATCGCACCATTTACGCCGCCGCCTGGATGAACTTCGCCGCGCAGCTTGCCGCGTGCCAGTCCGAGCGCCTTCTCGACGCGCCTTTCTTGCTCGCGCAAATCCTCACGGTCAGCAGTTACGCGCTTGCGCTCGGCGGCGCGCTACTCGATAACGCGCGCCTCTTCGAGCAAGTCCGCCACCTCGCCGTCAGCGATCCGCTCACCGGCCTCGCAAACTATCGCCGGCTGCTTGACGTCCTCGAGAACGAGACCGAGCGCACCAACCGCACAGGCCGCTCCTTCGCCGTTCTCCTGCTCGATCTCGACGGCTTGAAAAAAATAAACGATAACTTCGGCCATCTGGTGGGCAGCCGCGCGCTCTGCCGGCTCGCCGCTATTCTGCGGATCCATTGCCGCGCCATCGATACCGCCGCGCGCTACGGCGGCGACGAGTTCGCGCTCGTCCTGCCCGAGTCACAAGACAAAGAAGCGCAGCAGGTTGCGAATCGCATTCGCGTTGTCATGTCTGAGGACGAGGAAAAACCGCAGATCTCCGCCAGCATCGGCATCTCGATCTACAAGGGAGACGGGGAGAGAATTGAAAAACTTCTTTCCGAAGCGGACCAGGATCTTTATGCGGAAAAAGCTCGTCGCGTAAAGCGCGGCATCGCCGCATTCCACGCTCGCCGCCGGACTCCAAAAGCTTAAAAGTCTTCCAGATGGTTAGCGCGCGTGCCGAACGCCGGGCGCAACGTTCAGGGCCAAAATAGCCGGACTACTTTTTCTTGAAATTTTCTCGCAGCTTGGCGACAAATTCCGGGTAGTCGATCTTGTAAGAATCCGTAAGAGTCTCCACGACGGCGTCTCGTATATCGGGCGGCCACAGCTTGATATCTTTCAGTGCCTCGTCATATTCGTGGCAGAAGACATGCTGCGCGGTACGCGATTCTAATGTGCTGATGATTTCCTCAATGTCGTCTGAGCCTTGTTCTCTCGCGGTGGCCAGCTTTTTCAGATCTTCCGGCTTCAAATAGCCGCGTTCGAGGCGCTCATCTTTCGAGCCGCAAAACTCCGGCGTAACGTCCACCAGCTTGCCGTCCTTCACACGCGAGACTCTCGCCGCGAACGGGCGGGCTGCCATGGTCGTGCCAAGCGTTCCGGCGCCGGGCGCGCTAACTCTTTCCCAAATCACCATTTTCCCATCTTTGTCTTTCTCGAAGTCCACGCGACCTTCCATCGCGATCTCAAAGAGTTTGTGGGGCTTGGGAGAAAGCGAAAACATGATGTAGCCCCAACAGCAGTGATTGCCACCGCCGGTATCGGTGCGAAAAACGACGTCCGGCTTTCCGTCGCCGTCAAAATCCTGGCCAGTCAATTCCTGGTCGAACACTACATTGAATCCTTTCGTGCGAAACACCACGCGGCCCGCGCTGTTGTAGATGGCAGCTGTGCATTTGAATTCGAGCTCGTCGGGGCCTGTCGACGGTCCAAGCGAGACTTCGTAACCGTCCCATAATTTCTTTTTCTGCGCCGTGTTCCCGTCGCGATCCGCGTAACAGGAGATCACATCCTGGTCGTCTTGTGCATGCAGCGACGGACTCAGACAGGCGGCAAAAAGAATGAGAAGGGCAATGCGGCGCACGAGTGAACTTCCTTCCCGCGCGCAATTTCAGTACACGGCGCGGTTTTGTGTCGTGGCTTTAGTATCCAGCGAATAGCGCGGCTCGGGTTTCCCTTTGTCGAGCAGTTGCCCAGCGAGGTACTCGCCCACCGCTGGGCCATGTTTGAAGCCGTGTCCTGACCCGCCTCCCACGAACCACACATTCTCGATCTCGGGGTGACGGTCGATCAGAAAATCGCCGTTCGAAGTGTTTTCGTACTGGCACACGCGCGTTTCGACAACCGGTGCATTTCGCATTGCCGGAAAACGGCTCGCGACGTATTTCTGCACTACATCGGCCTCGGCCGCCGTCGGCAGGCGCGATTGCGTATCGGGATCGGCCCGCTCTCCATGATGATCGAGCGCAATCTTCAGCCCGCGCCCTTCGATGTCCGGCATTCCGTAATACTCGTCCTCTTGAAATAGCCACGTGGGCAAAGCTGGCGGGGCGAATCGCGCGTCTCCCGGCGGCACGCCAAAAAAGAAAACTTCCTGCCGGCTGGGAAAAATGCGGTGCCCAAGAATTTCCGGAAAAACTTTGCCGAGCCACGAGCCGCAAGCGAAAACAAACTGCCCCGCCGAAATCGTTTCGCCGTTGCTGCATTTAATGCTGTTCAGCCGCCCGGCGCCGTGTGGCGTCTCGATCAGCGCAACCGAAAATCTGCGCCTGCTTTAACGGCATCTTCGACAACCGCCGCCACCGCCCGCCGCGCCATCAGCACGCCGCTTTTCGGCTCCAAAAAGCCGCGTGTCACGCGTTCGAACGATATTTGCGGGTAACGCCGCTCCAGCGCCGCGTGATCCATCTCTTCAAACGGCACCTCGCAGCGCTTCAGCGTGGCCATCGTTTGCCGCAGGCGCGAATCATCCGCGCCCGCGAGCCACAGCACTCCCGTCTCCAGAAACAGAGGCTGTCCCGTTGTCGCGAAAAAACTCTTCCACTGCGCTAGAGATCGCTGCGACGACCGCGTATAAATTTCGTCAGTCCCATAGCCCATGCGAATGATGCGCGTCTCTCCGCCCGAACTGGCCCTCGCGTTCGACGGCCCATACGCATCGAGCAGTACCACGCGCTGCCCGCGCCGCGCCAAATGCCAGGCGCTCCACGCGCCAAACACGCCAGCTCCAATAATTGCCGTGTCGTAAGTTTTTGCCATCGCCGTTGCATCCTATCGTATTTCTGTTAAGTAGCACAGGCACTCCTGCCTGTGCACTCATGGACTTCGCACGATCCATTTTCTGCTAGCGCCTATAGTTTCCAGCGCCAGCAGTGATACCATGCAACGTTCTGAATCATTTCCGGAGGTTCGCGTGAAATTGCGTCACCAGCCCATCTCGTACTTTCTCTTTGTCTGTGCCCTCATCTTCTGTGCCTCGTTCGTTGCTCAAGCTCAGCAGATCGACCCCAAAACGTACAGCGCGATGAAGTGGCGCCTCATCGGTCCCTTCCGAGGCGGCCGCGCCATCACTGTCGCAGGCGTTCCCAGCCAGCCCAACACCTATTATTTTGGCGCGGTGAGCGGCGGCGTTTGGAAAACGACGGACGGCGGCATTTCCTGGGATCCTCTCTTCGATAAACAGAGCATTTCTTCTATTGGCGCGATTGCCGTCGCCGATTCCGATCCCAACGTAATCTACGCTGGCTCAGGCGAAGCCTGCATCCGAGGCAACATCTCTTTTGGCGATGGCGTATACAAATCCACCGACGCTGGAAAAACCTGGACCAATGTCGGCCTCAAGGACACCCGCCACATCGGCGACATCATCATCCATCCTACGAATCCTGACGTGGTTTTCGTCGCGGCGCTTGGCCACGCTTACGGTCCCAATCCGGATCGCGGCATTTACCGCACGCGCGATGGCGGTAAGACCTGGGAAAAAGTTCTTTATCTCGATGATCGCACCGGCGCCATCGAATCGTCTTCGATCCGCACAATCCGCACGTTCTTTTCGCCGCGATGTGGGAGGGCTGGCGCACGCCTTGGACTCTAAATAGCGGCGGCGCGAAAGACGGCCTCTATCGTTCGAACGACGACGGTTCCACCTGGAAGCGCGTCGAAGGCAACGGCATGCCCGAAGGCACACTCGGCCGTATCAGCGTTGCGGTTTCTGGCGCCGATTCGAACGTGGTCTATGCGCTGATCGAAGCCAAAAAGGGCGGCCTCTATCGCAGCGATGACGGTGGTGTGAACTGGTCGCTCATCAACGACGATCATCGCTTCACGCAGCGCGCCTGGTATTTCACGCACGTCTGGGCCGATCCTAAAAATGTCAGCGGCGTGTATATCGCCAACACCGGCCTCTACAGCTCAACCGACGGCGGCAAGACGTTCGCGCGCCTCAATTCACCGCATGGCGACAATCACGCCCTCTGGATCGACCCGAACAACACCAATCGCATGATCAACGGCAACGATGGCGGCGCCACGATCAGCGTCGACGGCGGAAAAAACTGGACCACGCAAGACAATCAGCCGACCGCGCAGTTTTATCACGTCGCCGCCGACAACGATTTTCAGTATCGCGTCTACGGCTCGCAGCAGGACAACTCTTCGCTCGGCATTCGTACGCGCAGCGATCATGGAGCGATTCTTCAGGGCGATTGGGACGCCGTCGGCGGCGGCGAAAGCGGCTACATCGTGCCCGATCCGCGCGATTCGAATATCGTTTATGCCGATGACGAAGGACCGATCCTCACGCGCTTCGATCGCCGCACCGGCCAAGCGCAAAGCATCGAGGAATGGCCCGAGGATCCCAACGGCTACGCGGCGGAGAATCAAAAATATCGTTACACCTGGACGATGCCCATCGTAATTTCTTCGCACAATCCCGACGTCATCTACCACTCCGCGCAATACGTTTTTCGCTCGACGGATGCCGGCCGCACCTGGACCGCCATCAGCGGTGACCTCACGCGCAACGATAAAACCAAGCAGCAGGATTCCGGCGGCCCGCTCACCAAAGATCAGTACACCGTCGAATACTACGACGTGATTTTCAGTTTGGCGGAATCGCCCAAGCAGGAAGGCGTGCTTTGGGCGGGCACGGATGATGGCTGGGTGCAACTAACGCGCGACGGCGGAAAAAACTGGGAGAAGGTTACTCCGAAAGATGTGCCCGAGTGGGCGATGATCAGTTTGATCGAAGCGTCGCCGTTCGATGCTGCTACGGCTTATATCGCCGTCGACGGCCACAAGCTCGACAACTTCAAGCCCTACATTTTCAAGACCAGCGACTTCGGCAAAACATGGACGAAGATTGTGACGGGACTGCCCGACAATGTTTACGTCCATGCGGTACGCGAAGATCCCAAGCGCAAAGGCCTGCTCTATGCGGGTACGGAGACCGGCATCTATGTTTCCTTCAACGACGGAGCAAACTGGCAGCCGCTTCAGCTGAATCTCCCCGTCACGCCGATCCACGACATGGTCATTCATGACGATGCGCTCACCGTTGCCACGCACGGCCGATCCTTCTGGGTTCTCGACGGCCTGGGCCCACTTCGCCAGGCCAGCGCTTCCATCGCTGCCGAAGACGCGCATCTCTTTACACCCGATACCACCTTCCGCACGCGCGAAGGCCACTTCAGCCCGCGCCGCTATCCCGTCGGAGAAAATCCCCCGTCCGGCGCAGTCCTATATTACTTTCTGAAAGACGCGCCGAAGGATCCCGCGAAACTCGAACTGCTCGACGCCGATGGCAAAGTCATCCGCACTTTCACCAGCGAAGAAAAGAAAACCGACGCCGGGCCCGACGAAGGCGAACGCGATCTTCCCGTCGAACACATTCCCGCCAAAGCAGGAATGAATCTTTTCGTGTGGGACTTGCGTTACGAGCCGCCCGCAAAAGTTCCCGCGCTGATCTACGACTCCGGCGAACCTGCCGGTCCGCTCGTTCTCGCCGGAAAATATCAAGCGCGCCTGACGGTCGCGGGAAAATCGCAAAACGCTCAGTTCGAAGTGAAGATGGACCCCCGCGTCCAGACCAGCGCCGAGGATCTGCGCAAGCAATTTGACCTGATGCTCAAAATGAGCGAGCGCCAGGACTTGATGAACAAGACGGTGATCGCCATCCGCGATTTACGCACGCAGTTGCAAGCGCTCGAGAAGCGCATCGGCAGTGGTAACGAAGCAAAACCGCTTGTCACCGCGTCCACGGATTTGCGCAAAAAAATCAGCGCCATCGAAGAAGAATTGGTGCAAGTAAATTCGAAGTCCAGCGAAGATCAAGCCAACTACCCAACGAAACTCAACAGCAAACTCGGCCATTTGCAATCTCTGGTCGACAGCGCCGACACCGCACCCACTGCCGCCGAGTCCGCCGTCTTCGCCGACCTCGACCAACGCCTCGAAACCCAGCTAACCAAATGGCGTGAAGTCCTTTCCAAGGATCTGCCCACCCTCAACGACTCCATGCGCAAAAACAACGTCCCCCTGGTCGCCCCAGCCGCGGCGCCAGCCCACTGACACGCTTCCACGTTGTAGGGGCGCAGCATGCTGCGCCCCTACAAGCAAAATCGCAATCGCCAGTCTCTGATTTTTCTGGATTGGTATTTCCGTCGAATAATTCCGCCGCACCACGAATCAACCGCCAAACGCCCCGCCAATCGTTTTTCCCCAATGCGCCAGATGCTTCAACGACTTCGTATCCGTTGCGTCCAAATGCAATGGTGTCACCGAAACTGCTCCTTCAAAAATCGCGGCGTAATCCGTATCTGCCTCGACATCCTGGTCGATCCGCTGTTCCGACAACCAGAAATAAATCCGCCCGCGCGGGTCTCGGCCTTCCGTCAACTGATTCCGCGTAATCTTTTTCGATTGCCGCGTGAACTTCACGCCACCCTTCCACGGCTCCGGCACATTCACATTCAGCAAAACCTGATCCGGCAATCCCTCTTTCAAAATCAATTCTGCCGCCGCCCGCGCCACGCGCGCTGCCGGTTCAAAACTCACCCTCGGCGTCTTCGAGCAAAGCGACATCGCCAAAGCCGGCATGTGGTGCAAAGCCGCTTCCCGCGCCGCTCCCACCGTCCCCGAGTAATACGCGTTCTCCCCGAGATTCGCTCCGTGATTGATTCCCGAAATCACCAAGTCCACTTTTTCCGTCAACAATTTATGCAGCGCCACAATCACGCAATCCGCCGGCGTTCCATCCACCGCCCACTCGCGCTCCCCCGCCGGATGGCAAATAATCGGCTGCCGCAACGTCAACGACTGCGCCTTCCCGCTCTGCTCACTGCTCGGCGCCACAATGCTCACGTCCGCAAATCCCGCAAACACCCCCGCCAGCACGCGCAAACCTTCCGCGTGAATCCCATCATCATTCGTCAGCAATATATGCGGCATGTTGCCTACGGCAGAGGGTCCATGTTAGTCATTTGACTCGCAACCCAGATTCTTCCTGAATACTTCTTCACTTGCCTTGACTGCTTCCGCGACAGTAATTGTGTAGACGCCTCCGCAGGCTTTCCGCCACTCGTCGTATCCTTCACGAAACTCGGGGACACTGCCTTGCTTGGCCATGTGCGTAACGCTGCGCTCGATGGCGTCGCGTGTAAAAGGCATATGTTCGAATTTGTTGGGTTCAGGACCTCCGGTGCAATTCCTCAATCGGATCTTGTCCACTCGGACGTGGACGATTGTTCCCACTTTTGGTAGGGACTCGACCTTGAGAATTGTTAGAGTCGAATTCTCCTCATTCTGTCGCGTCTTATATTCCCACACCTGCCCTGGGGAGAATTTGGAGTCTTTGGCGTCCTCGGGAGTCGGACAGGGACGGGGTTTTTCTTGTGCAGTCAAAGCGTGAAAAAGAGACAGTGTTGGCAGGAGAACGGCAGCCAGTTTCATGATTCGCTTCATTTTGGTGTCCTTGCCAAATGCAAAGTGGGGGCAAGCTGAAGGTAAGGAAAAATGGTCGGGACGACTGGATTCGAACCAGCGACCTCACCCACCCCAAGGGTGCGCGATACCAGGCTTCGCTACGTCCCGACCGACTTGCTGCGAAGTGGGCTTTACAGCTTTATCAGGCTATCACTTGCGTTCGAGAAGCGTCAAGAAACCGCGCAGCGTATCTCGCAGGTCCAGCAACATTTTCCGGCTCAAAAGTTGCGCCGCTCCGTCACCGGCCAAGCCACCGCCGCTGGCCAACCCGCTGCCGCTGCCAACTCCCGCCGCGCCATCGCTCTCGCCCGCGCCATTCTGCTCGCGCAAATGCCGCCGCGCCCCAGCAATCGTAAACCCTTCGTCATAGAGCAGCCGCTTGATCCGCAGCACCATCTCCACATCTTCTTGCCGGTAAAGCCGGTGCCCGCTCGGGCTCTTCACCGGCTCGAGCATCGGAAACTCCGTCTCCCAATAGCGCAGCACAAACGGTTTCAGCGCCGTCAACCGGCTTACTTCGCCAATGCGATAAAATTCCTTTTCTGTTGTAGTTTGCGTCGCGGTGGCTGTGCTCGGCATCTCGAATTCCAATCAGAGGGGGACGCCGCTATCCTAGCAGTTCTCGCCGCTTTCCTGTAGTAGGGGCACGGCATGCCGTGCCCGTCTTGCCTCGCTTCCCAGCTCGGCCCTTCCAGCCTCAATCCTCGTCTTTATCTCTATTCTTCCGCGGCCGCGCCTCGCGCTTTCGCAACCTCTGCACAAACCGCACCGGCGTCCCCAAAAACTCATACTTCTTTCGCAACTGGTTCTCCAGAAAGCGCTCATAGCTGAAATGCATCGGCTCTTTCTGATTTGTAAAAATCATAAACGTCGGCGGAGCCGTTTTCGCCTGTGTAATGTAATAAATCCGGATCGGCCGCGCCTTTGGCGTCGTGCCGCGCTGCAAATCCACTTCTTCCTTCAACCAGTTATTCAGGTCCGGCGTACTGATATGCAGCTTCCGCGCCGCCGCCACCTGATCGATCAACGGAAAAAGCCTCGACGCGCGCTCCCCCGTCTTCGCGGAGAGAAAAATAATCGGCGCATAACTCAAAAATTTCAACTTCCCGCGAATCATCTTTTCGTAATCGAACGCCAGCCTCTCCGGATTGAAATCTTCCGGCCGGTGCCGCTCGCCGGGAGCCCTCTTCGCTTTTCCCTTCGCGCTATCCGCATCTCGCGAAGCCGCATTCTTTGCCGCAACCACCGCCAAATCCCACTTATTAATCACAATAATCACCGACCGCCCGGACTCCTCCGCGTAACTGGCAATCTGTGCGTCGCCCTGCGTCACGCCCTGCTCGCCATCCACCACCAGCAGCGCCACATCGCATCGCTCCAACCCGCGCCGCGCCATCACCACGCTTAATTTTTCCGCCACTAAAGTCGTCTTCGCCTTGCGCCGGATTCCCGCCGTATCCACAAACCGGTACGTGTGCCCCTCGTGCACCACTTCCGTGTCCACGTTGTCCATCGTCGTCCCCGGAATCGGCGAAACGATCGACCGCTCTTCCCCCGCCATCCGGTTTAGCAAAGTGGACTTGCCCACATTCGGCCGCCCAATGATCGCCACCTCGACGGCATCCTCTTTCGCCACTTCCTCTTCGGACGCAACGGCTTCCACTTCCGCCAGCGCCGCATCCAGCAAATCGTCCACGCCCGTTCCGTGCTCCGCCGCAATCGGAAACACCGGCGCTCCCAGCGAATGAAACACCGCCGCATTCACTTCCTGCGAGACCGCATCCACCTTGTTCACGGCCACCACAAACGGCTTCCCGGTAGTGCGCAGCAGCCGCGCCAGCTCTTGATCCAATGGCGTCACGCCTGCCTGGCTATCCACCACGAGAACCAGCAGCGCCGCCTTCTTGATCGCCACGTGCGCCTGCCGCAAAATCTCCGTCGGGATCAGCGCCTTGTCGTCCGGCACAATCCCGCCCGTATCCACAATCTCCAGCGCCTTGCCGCGCCACTCCGCCTTGCCATAAATCCGGTCGCGCGTAATCCCCGGCTCGTTGGTCACAATCGAGCGCCGCGTCCCCGTCAACCTGTTAAATAGCGTGGATTTGCCCACATTGGGCCGGCCCAAAATCACCAGAGATGGAAGTATTTGCGTCATATTGTAAAAGCGGCGGGCGGACAATCGAGAACCGCAACAGCGCTGTAACCTTCCACTCTACCGTATCCCGCCTGATTCCGCTCATCCTCGCATTCTGTCAAGCGTGACCAATCACTCTGAACGAGCACAGCCGATGCTACTGCCAGCCCACAGTCGCAAAAAAAGAAGCGCCCCGGCGTCGAAAACCGGGGCGCTTTGGTTATGGAGTTTATTGCGCAGCCGTTAGAAGATGATCTTTCCAACTAGTTGCAAGTTAAAGGCCTCACCCGGTCCAATACCTGGGGCGCCGTTGAAGTCTCCGATGGTATCGGTCACCGTCCCGCCGCCGCTCACCGCTCCGCCACCAGACGAGAGGTTGATCCGATTGAACATGTTAAATATTTCGGCTCGGAGCTGAATTTTGAGCCGTTCCCGGATAGGGATGTTCTTGATCACGGAGAAATCCACGTCTCCATAGCCAGGGCCGTAGTATTTGTTCCGGGATAGGTTTCCAGGTAGTTGCTCGCCATTTGGCCCAAGCGCTTGCGTGAACGCAGCTGGGTTGACCCATTGGACTCCAGGAAGGGTCTTTGAGAAGGAATGGGAAACACCCGCGAATGGATTCCCGGTGACATCATAGCCGGGGCGGTTGAACCCACCGTTGATGTTAAACGGCTGTCCAGTGTGGAAGGACAACAGACTGCTCAATTCCCAGCCGTGAGTAAGGATTTTCGGGCCCCAAGAAGCGCCGGGGATGTCGTAGGTCAGCTGCGAGGTGAAGTTATGCCGGGTGTCGAAATCACCGTTGCCATATTCTTGCTTCAGGTTCGTGCTATCCAGCGGGAAGACCGCCCGGTATTCGCTGACCTCATCCAATTCGTGTCCCCAGGTGTAGGCAAACTGAGACGACAACCCGTGCCAGTACCGAATTCTGAAGAGGACCTGGAGTGAGTTGTAGTTGGATGTGCCGATGCTGTTAAGCTGCGCGATCGACCCAGCATTGGGGTTTTGCGCGAAAAATGGCCGCGCTGCCTGCTGTTGGACTAGGCTAAAGTTACTGCCGGTGTCCGCAAGCGGTACTTGATTGATGTCCAGCATCACGGACAATTTGCGTCCTTCGCTCCCAACGTATCCGATCTGGAAAACCGCGAAGTTGCCGATGCTCTTCTCGATTTGTAGATTGAAGTTATAAAAGTAGGGTGCTCGGAAATTCTGATTGACCGAATAAACATTGTAAATGTTTGCCCCAGTCGTCGGATTGGGCACACCGCACCCGGATAAGGTTGGGCAAACTGTTACCCCCGGGAAGATGGACGCACCGCCAATCTGCGCCGTCTGCCAGTTATAGCCAAGCCGCGTATAGTTGTCGACGGGGCTTGGTCCTATGGGATTGTCTTGTACGCCGTCCGCCGCCGCTATGGGCGGGCGGTAATCGAGGAATGGGTTCATGTTAATCTGGTCGTAGTAGACGCCAATTCCGCCGCGCACAACCAAGTCGCCTTTTTGGTTCACCTGATACGCGAAGCCAAGCCGCGGAGCGAAATTATTCCTGTCCGGCGGGAAAAGGGAACTGATTCCTGCACCCTGGATCTGAAGAGCTTTCCCAGGGATAAATACCGCAGTGTCCTTGTTACTGGTGTGGAGCGGCCCGAAATATTCATAGCGCAGACCGAGATTGATGTTTAACCTGCGCGTAACCTGCCAGGCGTCTTGGCCGAAGAAATTGAAACCGTTCACCGTAACCTTGCGTTCGGGATTTCCCACCGCGATGCTGGAACTTTGTACGTCTCCGGCGAGAAAATCAGCGAGAGACTGCGTGGCCGTAAGTATGGCTGGATTACTCATGAGCGCCTGGCAAGCGGTTGTCGGGGTTGCAGAGCCGCAACCTGTGGCTCCGCTCCAGGGACCCTGCGAACCGTCGAAGATAAACTTCCCCGTCGCGCGGCGGAAGTAGAACTCGTCCACGCGTCCTTGACGGACCTCGCCTCCAAAACGGAACTGGTGCTTGCCAGTTGTATAGGAAACGATGTCGGCCAACATGCCGGTGATGTCGTTGCGGCCTTCCGGGGGCGTGAGGCCGATCTGCTCAAACGAACCGCCATTCGGGCCGATAACGATATTCGGAGCGCCCAGAATGGGTTTGCCGAGCTTGGTTGCGTCCGGGCTAAGAAACAAACCTAGCGCTTTGGTATCGAAGCTATTGTTCTCGTCATGGAAGACTTGGTTGAAGTAGTTGACGCCAAAGAGGAGCTGGTTGGTTAATTTCGTCGTGAAAGCAGAGTTAAGCACGATGGAATAATTCTGTACGTGTAGGGGAGCAACCTCGAAGTAATACAGAAGATTTGAACTTGCCGTTCCCAGTGCAGGGCTCCCTCCGAGCGGTGCCGTTTGGCTCCCCTGCCCCACAAACCAGCGAGCCGACAGGTGATGTTTCTCGTTGAAGTTGTGATCCAGCTTCACAATTCCGTTGTAACTGTGACCAGTGGACTCGATGGGACTGAAAAAGTTCCCGATCGTCGCGGGGAGCGAATTGATAAGGGATGGCCAGAGGACGGGGTTGGTGTTGCTGGTCGGGTTACCGATCAATGTTTGAGAAAGCGTACTCGCCGCTACGGGAGCGTACGACCCGTACTTACCGCCTGGATTGTTCAGCAAATCAAGCGCCTGGGTCTGCCATGCAAACGAAGGTTCCGTGGCCAGGCCCGAGAGGCCGATGATGTAGTCCTGCTTCTCAAAACCAACAAAGTAAAATGTCTTGTTCTTGATGATTGGCCCGCCGACTGTAAATCCGTAGTTTTCATTGCGGAGTCGCGGCTTCTTGGTAACAGTGGCCGACGGCGTGAAGAAGGGTGAAGCTGCGCCATAGAATTCATTGCGGTTGTAATAGTAAGCCGATCCGTGAAGTGTGTTTGTCCCGGATTTAAGTACCTGGTTTACGGTGCCTCCGGCATTTCGTCCAGCCTCCGCGCTCGATTGCGTCTGGGCCGAGAATTCATCGATGGCGTCCACCGGCATCACCACACCCGCGATTCCCGAAACTCCGCCCTGATTGATAGCGGGAATGTTGTGCCAGAAATCGTTGTTGTCCACTCCATCGATCTGCCAGTTCATCTGATTGGCGCGTGTTCCATTCAGCGAGCCGAAACCGCCCACGGAATATCCCCCATATCCCGGCGAAAGCGAGATCAATTGCGTGAAATCCCGTCCGTTCAGAGGGATGTCCTGTACCGCCTGATCGGGCAAAGTCATCGTCTGCGTCTGCGTTGTAGTATCGACTGCTAGCGCGGCGGCGGATACCTCTACGGTTGTGGACTGCTGTTGTAGAGAGAGCTTAATCGGCAGCGTATAGATTGTTCCCGCAACTACCTCCACCTTGTCCACGGCATACGGCGGGAAACCAGACGCCGTCACGGTTACTTTGTAAAAGCCCAGGGGAAGATCCTGAAAAGAAAATTGACCTTCACTTGTGCTCACCGTGTTGTGTTCGATTCCTGTGGAGGTTTCCGTGGCCTTCACCTGTGCATTGGGGACCACGCCGCCGGAAGGATCCGTAATGGTCCCGTTGATGGCTCCTCGAAACGTCTGCGCGTGGCCTGCCAGCGCCATGAGCGCTAATACGAGGGCTGTCGCCCCCGCCCTGATGAATGCGGATTTGATTCTTTTGGATACTAACGGTCTCTGCGATTGCATAAAAACACCCCTCCTCATGGTTAACTGAATGTCCCTCGGCACTTTTTTTTAAGAGACCACTACCCCTGTTGCCCATTAACTAACACCTTTCCATATTGGCCTGTCAATCCAATCTTTTCGATTTGACCGGCGCGAAGATTGAATAGTCTGCTCCCCCCTGCCCCACGAGCGTGGCCTTTCCTACGGCGCAGGACCGGCCCTAGGGCCACTCGGGCTGGAAACCCGGCCGCCGGAGATTTCACCACTAAGGTGCCACCGATATTGCCGTCAGCCGTGGTCCGCTGCCAGATTTCTGGTAGAGTGCTGAACAGAGACGAGATAGCCCCGTTCCGGATTATTGCTATTTGTTAAGTTTGTGTAAGTTTTTGGGGCTCCCCTGCGTACTAGTCTATGGAACCGCTGAGACCAGGCCCGATGAGCGTTCCCGGATCGACGGAAACCACGGAGGCAGTTGCCCGGGCTCGTGCTGGGGATGCCGAGGCTTGGGGTCAAATCTATCGGGAGATGGGACCAGCCATTTTCCGGTTTTGCAGGAGAGCGCTCCCAACCAGGGAAGACGCGGAAGACGCAACCATGGAAATCTTCTCCAAATTGTGGGAAGGGAAGTTGAGCCAATACGACGAGACGCGATCCTTCTCGGCGTGGCTCTACCGGGTTGCCGCTAACCATTGCTGGGATATCCTGCGCCGCCGCAAGATCCGTCAGGACAAAGAGACTGAGGACGTCGAGACGGTCCCCCTGGAACACCCGGACCCTAACCAATTGGACAGGCTGATCGAGCAGAAGACGAGCGAGGAAGTGCGGCACGCGTTGCAGAAACTGGGGGCGCGCGCAAGGATGGCTCTGGTGTTGCGCTACTACTCGGATATGAGTTATGACGAAATCGCCGATGCGCTCGGCGTGCGGCGCGCCTTTGTGGGCGTCGTGCTGCTGCGCGCGCGGCATGAACTTCGGCAGGCGCTGGAGGGAAAGAGTGCGCTGGCTGCGGGAGGGACCTCGTGAGCGAACCTGCTAACCCGGTATCGCCAGAAGGACCAGGCGGAACGATGGATCATCTGGATGAGATGACGTGCCTGCTGTACGCCGAGCGCCAACTGGACCGCGCCCGCGCGCAGACTGTCTCCGCGCATACGGAGAATTGCGCGGCGTGCCGCACACTGCTGAGAGCCCTGGATCGCGAATCGCGGCTGTTGACCCGCGCCATGCTGGAAGAGGACGAACCGCTCCCATCGCGGCTGGCGGAATTTCAGGAACGCGCGCGGAAATCGTTTGGCTGGATTTGGGGCCTGGTTTTCGGATTGGCGGCAACGGGCGTCTACGCCCTTTACACGACCGTCGTCGAGCCCGCGCAGTTGCGGCTGGAGCAAGCTGGATTCGGCGGCACGAGTCTGCTCAGCTTATTGGTTTTTCAAGGCGCCTTTTGGAAAGGATGGCAATCCGTGATCACACTTCTCGAGGTGCTGGCGATGCTCACCGTGGCTGGATTCGGCGTGGCGGTCTTCCGGCGACGCCTGCGGCGCGGTTCGGCATTGGCGCTGGTACTTGCGGGATTGTGCGCCGCGCTGGCACTGCCGACGACGGCAGGCGCGGTCGAATTTCATAAGAGCGAGGGGACGTACGAGCTTCTGAAGGATGAAACCGTCAAGGGCGACATATTCATCACCTGCGCGCGGGCGCGCGTCGACGGTACCGTCGAGGGTGACGTTTACTTTTTTGGACAGAGCATCGACATCAGCGGCCATGTGAAAGGCGACGCCATCGTTTTTGCGCAGTCCACCCGCATCAGCGGGCAGATCGACGGGAATATCCGCTCCTTCACCAACAATCTGACCATTACGGGAACCGTCGAGAAAAACGTACTTACCTTCAACGAAGTGGTGACTCTGGATTCCGCAGGGAAAGGTGGGCGGGAGCCTGACGGGGTTTGGGCAGAACGTGGGAATCGACGGCCACCTGGGCCGTGACCTGGTGCTCTTCAATGGCGAAACGACCATCTCGGGCACCGTCGACGGCCAGGTTCAGGTAAAGGGACACGACATGTCGATCGTCTCCTCCGCAAAAGTCGGCGGACCGATCCACTACAACGGCGACAATCCGGCGACTGTCGCTTCCGGGGCCAAGCTGGCTTCTCCTGTTGAGTACACGAAGAGAGAGCACAAGCCGGACTACCGGGGAGGCCATTACTATCTCTGGCGGGTGATTTGGACAGCAGCTTTCGTGCTGTTTGGTCTGGTGCTGTTTTTGCTGATGCCCAAGTTTACGGAAGAAGCCGTCGGAGCAGGTGGCCGTGTCGGCGCTCCCTTGGGACTTGGGGTCCTGGTGTTCTTCGGCGTACCGATCGCGGCCATCATTGCCTGCGTCACCGTGGTGGGCATCCCGCTGGGAGTACTCACGCTGGGTATGTGGTTCCTGGCGATCAATTGCGCGGAAATTGTGGTGGGCACGGTAGTCGGCTCCTGGATTCTGGGAAAGTCGTCCGATACTTGGGGCCTGATCGGAAGAATGGCTATGGGTTTCACGCTGGTGCGGATTGTCTATACGCCAGTATCGCAGCTACATGTCATTGGCTTCCTGGTGGGGCTCGGTATCTGGATGTGGGGCATCGGAGCGATCTCGCTGGCGCTCTACAACAGGCTGCAGCCGAAAGTCGCCATGGTGGGCGGAGTTCAGCCGGCCTAATCCGGGTGCCAAGGTTGACGGCTTACCGCCCACAGCTAACAGCAGAAGAGAAGAGCATGTTGCGGGGGCTCCCCCCTGGGATTTTGCATAAGTGTTCATTCTAAGGGAGGTTAAAGTCCTTTGGAATGAACACTTATGTAAGTGTTGATTCTAAATAACTTAGATCCGAATTCTGCCTAGCTGCGGATTGTTTCCGGTTGCGGTTCGACGGAGTGCGATACCCCCGCCCCCCCGGAGTTTTCGCAAAGAGTGCGCAAGCTGTTGATTCCAGAAAAGTTGATGCCGGGTTTTTCCGACTGTCGAGACCGGGGGGAATGAAAGGGCCGGAGCATCTTTGAGGATGCACCGGCCCTTTGCCTTTTGCGGAGGCGGGTAAAGTCGCTGATAAGTAAAGGTTTAGTGCTGCCGAACCTTGGCGGCAAAGTAGGCCGGGGTTAGGGTGTTCCCAGGGCCTTCGATGAAGAGCGCGCGAACACCAACAGGATTGGTTCCAGGGGCGTTCCCATTGCTGATGCCGTCCAGATTGGTGGCGCCTTCGGTGCCTTGGGTGCCCAAAAAGATCTCCGTTTGAAGGATGCTGGAGGAGGTGAAACCGAAGTATCCCGGGAGGCTGGTAACGTTGAAGAGCGCATTGGTTGCAGCCCCTGTTGGAGTAGCGATGAAGCGCGACCAGCGGAGAGTAACGGTGTCCACCTGATTGGCAATGGCCGCCGTGGTGCCGTTTGCCGCGGTGAAGGCCGCGACGTGAACTGCGACCGTCTGGCCAACGTGCAGGCCGGTGGTATTTGTGGACTGAGTGAAAGCGCCGTAGTTTGCCGGGAAACTATTGGCTATGGGCAGGCCTTTAGAGTCAACGTAGAAAATAGGGTTTGCGGCCAGATTTACAGTCAGTGGCGCGCCGATGGTCAAACTACCAATCAACGAGTTCGTCCCAAGAGGAATAATGTCGGTGACGATTATAGTAAACTGCGTTTGATTCCCTGAATTGATGGAAACGATCGTGCCTTCGGCCGTGTCCTTAAGCGTGCCCAGAAGGGGCTCGACTTCCTGCGCAGTGAACGTGCCATCGGAATTCAGAATAACGTCCATGCTTGCGGCTTGATTGCTTGAGACGCAAGAGGAGATGCTTCCCTGAATAGGGGCCGTGCACAGAGTCAGCGTGGGGTCTACATCCAACACGGTCGAAGCATTTACCGTGGCAGCGATGGGGAGGTGGTTCACGGCTGTAGCGGCGTTGATGGTGAGACCTGTGCCACCCAGGGTGACTACTCCCGTGACGTCCTCGATAAGGTCAAGCTGGCCGGCGGCGAGATTCGTTGGCTGGCGCGGAAGGGTGAACGCGCTGACGGAACCGGTATTGCCGGGATTAACGGTCAGAGTACCGCCCGTGACAGAAATAACTTTCGCCAGATTGACGTCTATGCCGAGCCCCATATTGCCGCTGATAGTCTGTGAACTGCTGGAGGTGGCCGTAAAAGGTCCTCCAAAGGTTGCGATGCAGACGCTGTTCGCGGGGCACTGTGGATTCAGGTTGGTGATGGCAGCGCCGGTGCTATTGAGAAAAGCGACCTGAGCGCTTGAGAAGGTGACGGCGATCGAGCTGTAAGTGCCCGTGGGAACACCGGACACAGTGCCCAGAAAAGCGGAATCCGATTGCAGGCGAACCAAATCAAAGGAGAAGCCGTTGCCCCCGTTGATCTGGAAAGTCGTCGCGGTCCCCGATGCGGGGGTCAATGTAATCGCGCTGGGAACGACTTTGAAACTCACAAGGCCCAGGTTTGTCGGGGGAGTATCAGCGACCAGTACAAAACTAACTTTGGCCGTTCCAGTCCCACCACCGCCGCCATTTGGGAACTCGTGATAGCAGGAGGTCAGGGACAGGCTGGCGAGTAACGTTAGGAATGAAAAGGCTTTATAGAGCTTCATCGGACACCCCACGACGGATTCAACCCCATTTTCCAAGCTCCATACAGACACGCTTAGAAACCCAAGTTTGACTTTAACGCCGGGTGGGAAATTGCGGGATTCGAAAACATGGGGCGTTGCTCAATTGCTTAATCCCTAATTGCTGGCCGGCGGCAGAGTTGGAGCGGTCATCCTCGGAAGGATGACCCTACAGGCTATTTGGCTAATTAGCGGATGGAGGAAAGAGCGAAGAGGGTTTCGGCGTGCTGACCGTCGGGGGTGTCGATGAGGATGGTCAGGTCCGAGGAATCGAGTTTGTCAGGGCTGAACTCGAGATGCATTGTCTCGCCGATGGGAGGCGGCGAGGTGTATGGATCGGAGGTCGGGAAGAAGAGAGCGCGGTCAAATGAATCCGGTACGAGGTCTTTTTTGTTTTGGACGATTCTGACCTGGAGGGCGTCGGGAGGAGCGTCAACCATGTAGCAGATTTCCAGGTGGATGCGAAAAACCATAGATTTGCCGAGGAATTCCTTAACTGCATCTTGTGCGCTGTAGTTAAGTTTCTTGCTGGAGAAAATGGCGACTTGCATGAATGGAGTTTCCAAGCTGGCAAAGGAATGAAATCTGTCGAGGCTTAGTTTAGGAATCTCGTGGGTGTATTTGGCGGCAAGGGCCGGACCCAAGGCGTCTTGTCGTTTGCCGAGAAAATAGGCGTCACGGATGGAGGATTCGGTGAGAGGGACGTCGTAGGCGTAGAGGGGGAGCGCGAGGGAGAAGGCGAGGAGAACGGCGCCGATGGCTGGCCAGGGTTTGAACATTGCCTTAATCATTGGACGTTCTTTTCCTTCTGACAGTTACGGCTAAATTATTGTTCAGAGCGCGGGAATTTGCCCGGGGCGTGACGACGAGACGCGGCGAGCGACTGTGTTATCGTTACGGATTCGAGAGATGACTGGACGGGATTGGTGCGCTTGGCAAAAAAGGCTGCCAAAACGAAGTCGGTACGCGAGAGTGAGATGGCTCAGGAGGGCGTGGAGCTGCGGGTGCGGGAAGAGGTGTCGTTTGAAGAGGATCCGACGGTGGCACCTGCGCCTGCCGATGACGAAATAGGGGAGGCTGCGGAAGGGCGGACGGTCGAGAAGCCGTCGATGCGAGATGTGTTTGGGCCGGGGGGATTTTTGGAACGGTGCATGATTGGGGGGTATGAGCACCGGCGCGGGCAATTGGAAATGGCGGAGATGGTGCACAACGCGTTTGAGAAACACCACCACGCGATTTTGGAGGCGGGGACGGGAACGGGGAAGACGCTGGCGTATTTGGTGCCGGCGATTTGCAGCGGGCGGCGGGTGGTGATTTCGACGGCGACGAAATCGTTGCAAGAGCAGCTTTATCAGAAGGACATTCCGTTTTTGCAGAAGCATTTTGCGCCGAATTTGAAAGTGGCGGTGATGAAGGGGCGCTCGAATTTTTTGTGCGTGGCGAAGATGAACGCGATGGCGGACCAGGCGCTGCTGAAGGGAATGGACGAGCTGGACGCGTTTCAGCAGATCAAGCAGTGGGCGAGATTGACGGAGACGGGGGACCGGGCGGAGTTGACGTTTTTGCCGGATGATTCGGATTTGTGGACGAGATTGGATGCGCGGAGGGACACGTGTTCAGGGCAGAAGTGTCCGTCGTTTAATCCGTGCTTTGTGACAGGGATGCACCAGAGGGCGAAGGACGCGGATTTGATTATCGTGAATCATCATTTGTTTTTTGCGGATTTGGCTTTGAAGCAGGACGATTTTGGGAGCATTTTGCCGGAGTATTCGGCGGTGGTGTTTGACGAAGCGCATGAGATGGAAGACGTCGCCAGCGATTATTTTGGGAGGCAGATTTCGAATTTCCGGTTTGACGAGCTGGCGCGGGACGCGGACCAGACATTGCGACTGCTACATTTAGCGACGCCGGGGCTTTTGCGGCGGACGCAGAGGATTCGCGAGCGAAGCCGGGCGATTTTTTGAGATGTTTCCGCCGCGAGATGGGCGATATCCCTTTTCGAGGAATGAACGAGAAGCGTTTTTGGAGCAGCATCGCGAGGCTTACGACGACTTGGCGACAGCGCTGAAAGGATTCGAGACGGAATGCGCGGCGATGACGCAGAAGCCGGAAGAGATTTTGCGGATTGCGCGGCGGAGTTTTGAGATACGGCAGGAGTTATCGTTTTTGTTTGAGTCGAATGAACGGAATTTTGTGTATTGGTATGAGCGGCGGAATAAAGGCGTGTTTTTGGCGGCTACACCGATTGACGTGAGCCAGATTTTGCGGGAAAAACTGTTCGAGTCGTTCGACACGGTGGTTTTGACGTCGGCGACACTGACGGTGGGGAACCGGTTCGAGTTTATCCGGCACCGGCTGGGATTGGATCACGCCAAAGAGCGCGGGTTGCCGCCGGAGTTTGATTACGAGAAGCAGGCGATGCTGTATTTGCCACAAAATATGCCGGATGTGAGGAATCCGGCGTATACGGCGAAAGCGGCGGATGAAATTGTGAATTTGCTGGAGACGAGCCAGGGGCGGGCGTTTTGTTTGTTTACGAGCTACTCGCAGATGAATGAGCTTTTTGAGCGGGTGAGGACGCGGGTGCCGTTTCCGCTGCTGCTGCAGGGGACTTCGCCACGGTCGGTGCTGCTGGAGAGATTTAAAAACACGCCGGGTGCGGTGCTTTTTGCCACGGCGAGTTTTTGGCAGGGAGTGGATGTGCCGGGAGACGCGCTTTCTTGCGTGATTGTGGACCGGTTGCCGTTTGCAGTGCCGAGCGATCCGATTGTGGCGGCGCGGGTGGCGGCTCTGCAGGAGGATGGGCGGAATGCGTTTGCGGAGTTTCAGGTGCCGGAGGCGGTTTTGGCGTTGAAGCAGGGGTTTGGGAGATTGATTCGGACGAAGACGGATCGGGGAGTTTTGGCGCTGTTGGATAACAGGATTCAGCGGATGGCGTATGGTAAAATTTTTCTGGAGAGTTTGCCGAAGTATCGGATGACGAACAATTTGGCGGAGGTTTCGAGGTTTTTGGCGAAGAAGAAGAATTAGGAAAAACATTTACACAGAGAGCATAGAGAACACAGAGTTCACAGAGAAGACAGACGGCACAGAGAAGAGAGAATATGTTTCAGGTTAGCGTGGAAGAGACATTTTCGGCGGGTCATGCGTTGCGGGGATACAGGGGGAAGTGTGAGAACGTGCATGGGCACAACTATCGGGTGCGCGTGACGCTCGAGGGGCCGGAGCTGGATTCGATCGGGTTGCTGGTGGATTTTACGAGGTTGAAGGCGATTGTGCGGGAGGTTATGGGGCGGCTGGACCACCAGTTTGTGAATGATCTGGAGCCGTTCAAGACGGTGAATCCTTCGGCGGAAAATATGGCGAAGTATTTTTATGACGAAGTGACGGCCGGGTTGAAGGATTTGCCGGCGGGAGCGCGGGTGACGGATGTGGTTTTGTGGGAGACGGACACGAGCCGGGCGCAATATAGGCCGGGGAAATAACGAAATAAAGACGGAATGATTTAAAAAAGAAGAGGCGATGAACCGGGCATTCTTGATTATTTTGGTGCCGCCATTGCTCGTGTTGATTGGATACGTGGTTGTATTTCGGGCGATGGGAGGAGTTGCGCCTGCGTACTGGAGAGTGATTCTGCCGGTGGTGTTGCTGGGTGCGGCTTTGTGGTGGGTGTCGAGGAAAAAAGAAAAGAAGACGTAAAGAGGGAATGAGATAAAGACCCGGCGCGTCGGGTCAAGGCTGCCGCGCGGGACGTGCGAGCGGGAAATTGTCCTGAGAGTTGTTCGAAGACCATGTTCATCACCGAAATATTCAAATCGATTCAGGGAGAAGGGACGCGCGCGGGGTTGCCGTGCGTGTTTGTGCGTTTGACGGGATGCAATTTGCGGTGCACTTGGTGCGACACAGCGTACGCGTTTCACGGCGGGACGAAGATGAGTGTTGAAGAGGTGATGGCGCGGGTGGATGAGCTTGCGGGGCGAGCGGAAGGCGGGACTGGTGCGGCGGCGCGCGTGCCGTTGGTGGAGTTGACGGGAGGAGAGCCGCTTTTGCAGGAGGAAGTTTATCCGCTGGCGGAGAAATTGGTTGGCGCGGGATATACGGTGATGATCGAGACGAGCGGGGAGCGTTTTGTTGGGCGGCTGCCGGGCGAGGTGATCAAGATAGTGGATGTGAAGTGTCCGGACTCGGGAGAAGCGGATACGTTTGAGATGCGGAATCTGGAAGTGCTGGATGCGAAGGATGAAGTGAAGTTTGTGATCATGACGAGACGGGATTACGAGTTTGCGCGTGAGTTTACCGCGGAACATGGTTTGGCGAAAAAGGTGAGGCAGGTTTTGTTTTCACCGGTGTTTGACGATCCGGCGGGGAAGTGGCAGGGGTTGGAGGCGCGGACGCTGGTGGAGTGGATGTTGGCGGATGGTTTGCCGGTGCGGCTGGGGCTGCAACTGCACAAATTCGTGTGGGACCCGGCGACAAAAGGCGTCTGAGCAAACCGAGTTCAGGAGTTCCCGCGGTCATTCGCAAAAGATCTTCACTTTTTTGCCATCACCTTTGTCCACGTCTATGTTTAGTTCCCGCAAATTCAGGTTTAAATCGTTGAGATTCATGGTGGTGAACGAGCCGGCGTTGATGCCGTATTCCGCGAGTCGCTCGTTCACATGCTTGGGCATGATGGCTAGAAGGCCCCTTCCGGAACGTACGAGGGAAAGAGGGACGCGCACGTTGACCTGGTCGCGACCGGGTTGATCCACGACGATGCGCAGGTATTTGGGATTCGCGGGACCGGGCGCAGGAGAAGATTGCGACGGTTCGGCGGCCGGCGCGGCGTTCGAAGCATTGTTGCCGAGCTTGTCGAGCAGCCTTTCGGCTTCCTCTGCGTTGATTTTTCCTGCTGCGAGCATTTCCAGGACTTTCTTTCTCTCTTCGGACATGACGACGGTCTCCTTTTGAATTTTTTCGTCAATTCGTTCAGCTCAATTTATCAAGGGCCTCTTCGACTGTAAGTTCTCCGCGGGACAGTTGCTCCAACACGTAAAGGTTGGGAGAAGGGGTTGCGAAATTCTTATCGAGAGCTGCGCCGATGGCGTTGAGGCGATTCTTCACAGTGGGGTAGCTGATGCCGAAAATGCTTTCCATTTTTTTCAGCGAACCGTGGTGGCGGACGAAAGCAATGACGAAGGCTTGATCATCGGGGCTGAGTTTGCCGAGAGGAGAGACGTCGAAATTCGCCGTCGAGAGTGAGTGCGCAAGTGGGGCAGGCCAGACGGGTGACGTTCAAAGGCTGTTTGCAGTCGGGGCAGAGGGCTTTTGAGATGTCCATAGTCGCTTCCTAGAACACAAGAATTATGCCAAGTAAAATTAAGAAAGTCAAGTATTAAAATGCATTTTGTTAATAATTTTCGATACCGAGCCACTTTTTCGTGAGTTTGCCCCAAAGTGCGGCGATGACGTGACCTCGAAGGTCGAATGGGGGCAGGTCGGACGGAAAACTATGTTTTGCCAGTCGAGTTATAATGAGTCGACATGTCAGCTGATTCGCAAAAGTCGAAGGCGGTGGTGTTGTTGAGCGGGGGGATGGATTCGTGTGTGTGCGCGGCCATTGCGCGGGAGTTGCACGGGGCAGGGAACATTGCTTTGCTGCACGCGGGCTATGGGCAGCGAACGCAGGAACGGGAGAGGCTGGCGTTTGAGGGGATTGCGGATTTTTATGGAGTGAGACCGAGCCAGAGATTGGTGGTGCAGCTGGATCATTTTCGAGCGATCGGCGGGTCGGCGCTAACAGACCCGAAAATTGCGGTCCCGGAAAATGAGTTGGGGGCGGCGGGGACGCATGGGAGCGCGATTCCGGTGACGTATGTGCCGTTTCGCAACGCGCATTTTCTTTCTGTGGCGGTGAGCTGGGCGGAAGCGATTGGGGCTGGGGCGGTTTATATTGGGGCAGTGGCGGAAGATAGCTCCGGTTATCCGGATTGCCGCGAGGAATACTACAAAGTGTTTCAGGAACTGGTGCGCGTTGGAACGCGGCCCGAGACGCAAATTGAAATTGCGACGCCCGTGATTCACATGAAGAAGAGCGAGATCGTCAGGCGAGGGATAGAGCTGGATGCGCCGCTGCGACTGACGTGGTCGTGCTATCAGAATGAAGACAGGGCGTGCGGAGTCTGCGACAGCTGCCTGCTACGGCTGGCGGCGTTTGCGGAGGCCGGGGTGACAGATCCCATTCCTTACCGGCAGGCGGTTAGCGCGCACTCGTAGGACTTGGAAAAAAGCTAGGGGCGAACAGACTGAAGTCTGTCCCACTTGTAGGACTTGGAAAAGAGCTAAGATTGAGGATAATAGGGCACATCCCGCCAGCTAGGCCGGGCAGGGTACGCCTCGGCAAAAGGAGAAAGAGCATGAAGAGATTTTTGAGGTCGATGATGTTTGCGGCGCTGCTTGCTGGCACGTTGGTGACGATTCTTTCGCCGAACGCGGCGGCACAAAATGGATCGATCGCCGGGAACGATATTGGATATCAACGGAAAGCCGTGGTTCGGGCTGAACGTGGAGGCCGTGAGCGAACAGGGCGCGAAGTACGATGCGAAGACGGACGCGCAAGGAGAGTATGCCATCCGCAATCTTCGAACAGGGGTGTACACGGTGACGATCACCACGTTTCCGGCACCGAACGAGAAGCAGCCGCCAGTGCCGATGGGACAGCTGAGGGTGGGCAGTGGCGAAGAAGTGAAAGCCAGCATGAACTTCAAAGATATTATGGCGAAGCAGGGCACGGAGGCTGCGGAAAAGGTTAAGAAACAGGATGAGGAGAAGCAGAAGTTCGAGGGCATGAAGGCGCATTACGCCGCGGGGTCCGCGCTTCTCGAGCAAGAGCGCAAAGCTAAAGACGATTTGTCGAAGGCTACGCCGGACCAGCGAGATGCGGCCAAGCAAAACCTGAAGGATTTATCGGATAAGGCGTCGGCGGAATTCCAGGCGGCACAAAAGACAGCTTCGGAGAAGGACCCGAACCAACACCTGCTGTGGGCCAAGCTGGGAGAAGCGTACGACGTTGCGGGACGGAATGAAGAGGCGGCCCAGGCGTATCAACAGGCCGTGCTGGCGAAACCAGACGATCCCGGCTACTACAACAATCTCGGCAATGTGCTAGCGCGAGCGGGAAAGATCGACGATGCGCGCGCGGCGTACACCAAGAGCGCGGAGCTGGATCCCACGAAAGCGGCTACGGCGTGGCGGAACTTCGGAATCAGCTTGTACAACGCGAATCGCGGAGCTGATGCCATCGAGCCGCTGCAGAAATCCGCGGAGCTGGATCCGAAGAGCGCTCAGACATGGTATCTGCTGGGCGCCTGCCTGATTTACAAAATGACGGTGAAGAAGGTGGGAGACAAAGATGTGCCGGAGTTTGCGCCCGGGACGATCGAGGCGTATCAGAAAGCGGTGGAGCTCGATCCGAACGGACCCTTCGGAAAACAAGCCCAAGAGGGACTGGCACAGCTGCAACAGATGGCTCCCGGAATCGACATCAAAGTAAACCAGAAGAAAAAGAAGTCCTAAGCGTTTTCACGGTGTGATTCATTCAAGGCCGGTTCCGCGTTGCGGGCCGGCCTTTCTTGTTGAATGGGGACTACCGGTGCATCAGAGTGCCGGTGGTTTTGGTGCGGCGAAGCGCCCAAGCGAAGACGGCCATGGAAGCAGGCAAGAGTACTGCGGCGAAGAGAAGCAGGACGACGAGCGGCTGCAGAACGGAGTGCAAGCCTGCGCCGCCGAGAAGTGCCGCGCGCATGGCATCGAGCGCGTAGGTGACGGGATTCAGGCGTGCGACGAGTTGCAGCCAATCCGGCAGGACACTGACTGGAAAGAGCATGCCGCCGGCGACGCTGGAAACACCCAGCAGGAACCATTTCGCCGGATTGCCACGCTTGAAAAGCAGAAGATAGCTTGCGGAGAGAATGCCGAGTCCGGAAAAAGCGAGCAGCGTGGCGAGTAGTACGGCAGCGACCGCGAGCCAGTTCGCATCGCGCAGCGGAAAACCGAAGAGCACGGCGCCCCAGGCAATATAGACTGCGATGCGCAAAGTCGTGGCGACAAAAGGGTAGATCGCCGAGCCGGCAAGAATGACGGGAAGAGAAGTTTGGGTTACGAGAAGATGTTCAAGGGTGCCGCTGTCGCGGGCTTCTTCGAGGCTGCGGTCGAAAGTGTCCATGGCGGCGTTCAGGTAATCGAGAAAAACGAAGCCAATCAGAGAAAAAGCGAAATAACTTCCGCCTTGCGGGAGCGCGAGCTGAAGCTGCGGGCTGTCCACGAAACGCGCGACATAAAAAAACATGGCGACGCCGAAAAGCGCTTCGACCGCTTCCAGCACGAAAACCGTGCGATAGGTGCGCGCGATGGAGAGATCACGCCAGAAGAATAGCCATAACTCGCGCAGAGAACGGGTCATTGCGCGGGATCCCCAGCGATGACGTGCGGTGCGCGTCCAGTGAGGCGCAGAAAGACGTCTTCGAGAGTTGTGGCGCCGGTGGTTCGTTTGAGAGCGGCCAGAGTATCGCAAGCGAGCAGGCTTCCATCGTCGATAACCGCGATGCGATCGGCGAGAAGTTCCACCTCAGGCAAAGTGTGCGAGGCGAAGAGCAGGGAAGTATCGCCGCGGCGCAGAACCTCGGACTTCAAGAAGCGGCGAAACTCGGAAGCGGCGATGGCATCAAGACTGCGGGTTGGCTCATCGAGAAGCAGGACGCGGGGTTGGTGAAGTAAAGCGCGGGCGAGGCTGAGGCGCTGAACCGTGCCGGAAGAGAGGGTGCGCACCTGGCGGTCGAGAGCCTCGGCAAGATGGAATTGCTCGCCGAGAAGGGTGATGCGTTGTGCGGCGGCGGTGCTGGAGAGATGGTTGAGTCGGCCGAAGAACCGGAGATTTTCGCGGCCCGTCAAGCGCGCATAGAAACCGATGTCGCTACCCGCATGGTAACCGAGGTGGCGGCGAACGGCGCGCGGGTCGAGCACTGCGTCGTGTCCGGCGATTTGCGCGCGGCCTTGCGTGGGAAGCAGGAGAGTGGCGAGAATGCGCAGCAGAGTCGATTTGCCGGCGCCATTTGCGCCAAGCAACGCCAACGTCTCGCCGGGGCGCAATTCGAACGAGATACCGCCAAGGGCTACGACAGATGGCTTTTCAAACGGCTGGAGAAACGCCCGCCAGCCGCTACGGGCAGGTGGAAAAGATTTCTGAAGATTTTCAACGCTGATCGCGGCTTCGGCCACAACAAAACTTATAACGTTTCTGCGGGACGAAAACAATCGGCTTGCCTACAAGGGCAACCATCGCCAAATCGAAAGCTTCCTAGTCTGCATGGCGAATGTCGCGAATCCCCGGTAGAATGGACGCAAGCAAAGAGACGACGCAAGAATAAGAGAAGAGCGGGCCGACCACGGAGAGCTGAGGAGCAGGGCCAATGGTATCATTCGCAGACCGCGCGGAAGTGTTGCCGCACGTGTTGGTGCGTTTTCTGGACAAGGAATCGGTGCTGTTAAATCTGGAGACAGAGCGCTACTTCGGCTTGGACGAGACGGGTACGCGCATGTGGCAGTTGGTCACTGCGGCGCCGAACATTGACGCTGCTTATCAGGAACTCCAGAACGAATTCGATGTCGAATCCGAACTGCTTCGCTTGCACCTCACCGAACTGCTGGGGCGGCTGGTCGATAACGGGTTGCTGCAAATCCAGCCCGCAGATGTGGGAACAGCTTCGACGGTTTAACGCGCTGGAGCGCGGAGCGCGCGGGATTTTTCTGCGCGCGGCATTATTGTTGCCCCTGATATCGTTGAGCTTGCGAGTGCGTGGATTCCGCAAGACGCAAGCATCTCTGCAGAGGCATCTCTCCACTCCCAAAAACGCTAGCCACAATTCCGCGTCTGATAGCGCCGACCTAACGGTCCGCATGGTGCGCGCCGCTGTGCGGCACAGCCTTGGCCATCCCACTTGTCTGGAAGAATCGCTTGCGCTCTGGTGGTTGCTGGGCCGCCGGGGTATTTCTTCCGAGTTACGCATCGGCGTGCGCAAGCACAATGAAAAATTCGAAGCGCATGCCTGGGTCGAGCGCGAGGGAACGGCTGTGAATGAACCGCAATCGCTGCACGAGCACTACGCGGCGTTTGATGCGGAACTCTTGTCCGCCCCTCCGGAGCCGCGATGAGCGGTTTCGCGGGGATCGTGCGCGGGGATGGAGCCCCGCCTGACGCGAAGCTGATGGAGCGAATGGCAGAAGCGCTGGTGTTCCGCGGGCCCGATGCCAAACAAATCTGGATGCGTCCGGGCGCCGGATTTTGTTTCACGCTTCCTGCGAACAGGTCCTTCCCCGCAGTCCGCATCTCAACCTCTTTCACTCGATGGGCGGGTATGGCTGCTCGGCGATGTGCGGTTGGACGGACGCGAGGAATTGCGCCGCAAGCTTGAGCAGTACGGCGAAAAGATTTCCGCGGATGCCACCAACGAAGAATTCATTCTGCGCGCATGGCAGCAATGGGAGGAAAAAAGTTTCGAACTATTGGTGGGCGATTTTTCGTTTGCCCTGTGGGACGCGCACGCAAAGCAGTTGTGGTGCGTGCGTGATCTTATGGGAGCAAGGCCGTTTTTCTACGCGCATACCACCGGCCAGCTTGTTTTCAGTAACACGCTGGATGTTGTCCGTCTTGCTCCGCAAGTATCCGCCAAGCTCGATCCACACTTTATTGGTGATTTTCTTTTGCAATCCTGGTGCCCGGATGCGGAGCGCACTGTATTTCACGATGTCCGCCGCCTTCCCGCCGGCCACGCTCTTAAATATTCGAACAGCGAACCAGCCGTGCGGCGTTACACCGCGCTGCCTGTCGAAGAGCCTCTTTTCTTGAACAGACGTGAGGATTACATCGAACAGTTTCGCGGTCATCTGGAGCGAGCGGTTCGGGATCGACTGCCGGAAAGTTCGACCGGAATTTTTATGAGCGGAGGGCTGGACTCGACGAGCGTTGCGGCTGTTGCCAGCCAGGTACAAACAGAAAGAGGGCTACGGCATGCGCTTCGAGCACATACCGTCGATTACTCTCCCCTGTTCGAAGACCAAGAAGGCGTGTTCGCGACAAAAGCCGCGAATCACCTCGGTATTCCCATTGAAATCCTGGCTGGTGCATCCTCCACTCCGTTGAGCGGATGGGGGACGGGCTCTCTAAGTACGCCGGAGCCATGCGCTGAGCCATTTTGGGCGTTGCATGTCGAGCACTACCGCCAAGTAGAGCAAGACGCGCGCGTGGTTCTCTGCGGGGATGGAGGAGATGACATTCTGACGGGGCGGGCATGGCCATATCTTGTCTACCTGCTGAAGCGAGGCCGCCTGGATAAGATCGGCCGCGTGTTTGGAGCCTACGCGCTCCGTCACGGGAGACTTCCTCCTCTGCGCGCTGGAATACGCACGCGGCTGCGGCGTTGGATGGGCCGCTCGGTGGAAATACAGGATTACCCCCGGTGGTTGGAACCGAAGTTTGAACAGGAGTTGCACTTGCGCGATCGCTGGCAGGAGCTTCAGCAACCGGCTATGCCAATGCATCTTCTTCATCCTGGGGGCTATGCCTCGCTGAGTGGCCCTTACTGGCCTGGCATATTCGAAACGGAGGACGCGGGCTGGACGGGTGTGCCAGTCGAATCGCGAGCGCCTCTGCACGATCAACGACTGCTGCGGTTTCTTTTGCGGATACCGCCAGTGCCGTGGTGTATGAACAAGGAACTCTTGCGGGAAGTCATGCGGGGCAAGCTGCCGGAGGAAGTGCGCCTGCGAGAAAAGACACCATTGCAAGGCGATCCGCTGCTACTTCACGCGGAGAAAAACGGATGGAGACCCCTTCTGGCAGACGGGGCTTGCGAGACACTACGTATGTTTGTAAACTGCAAGGTGCTGCATGCAACTTCCCACCCAGCCCTGGGTTTAATGTTATGGGCCGATCTGCGGCCTATCGCTCTTAATTACTGGCTGAAAAGCGTTGAAAACAGCGCGGGGATTCAGTACATTCGGAATGGGGGAAACTGAATGAGGCCGCAGTCTGAGGCATCTGCGAAGAAGCCCTACCAAGCACCCAAACTTCTTGTTTACGGCAGTTTGACTGAGATGACCCTGACGATGGCGGGTATGAGGGGGAATTTGGATGGGTCCAAGAATTTAAACAAGCGAATGACAGGTTGACGATGATCCCGTTTCCGAGAGGCTGCTTTTTTTGAAATGGCCTGTCCCGTGACTCTTAGCTATCGAATTTACGGCCTGAATCTTTCTTCTGATTTTCCAATCCCCGGATTGCGCCAAGAAGAAATTGAAAGCGAGAGCTTCCCTGATCTCACGGTGGAGTTGCAAGCAAAGCCTTCCTGGGTGGCCGCCGCGCTCAGGATGCCGTCTGCGATTCTACAAAGCCTTCCTGCTTCGCCCGAAACTCAAGACCCGGCTTTTGTCCTCAAATCATTCGGCGAGGGACAGTTCTCTCAACTCGCCTATTCGGATGGAACTCACTTCGTAGTGAACGGCGCGGCCACGCGGATCTGGGGCGCAGCCGGTGAGTCGCAAACGATGGAAGATCTCTCCTCGTATTTTCTGGGCCCGGTGATGGGATTCATTCTTCGCCGGCGAGGTACCACGGCCCTGCACGCCAGTTCGTTGTGTATTAACGGCCAGGCTATATGTGCTGACCGGCGAGGCTGGGTCAGGGAAATCAACAACGGCGGCTGCGCTGGCGCTGCGCGGGCTGGCCGTACTTTGCGAAGATATTGCCGCCATCGAGGAAAAAGACGGAAGTTTACAGCATCGAGCGGGGATATCCGCGCGATCTGCCTGTGGCCGGATTCCGTCGAGCTGCTGATGGGGCGCCCAGACTCGCTGCCTCGATTAACGCCGAACTGGGAGAAGCGGTACTTGCCACTCGACGGCGCAGCGGCAACGCTCGAGCTTCACAAACGGCCTCTGGGGGCCGTTTACATTCTTGGCGCCGCGAGAGGAGACTGCCGCGAGCTCCCCGCGATTGAAGAAATGAGCAGCCGTGACGTATTATCTGGAACTTGTGCAGAATACCTATATGAACTGGCTTCTGGATCGCCACCAGCGCGCTAAGGAATTCGAGTTCCTTTCGCATCTGGTGTCGCACATTCCTGTTCGACGAATCGTGCCTCATTCCGATCCTTCGCGGATTGGTGCGCTTTGCGAGTTGATTGTTGTCGATGCCAGGGCGCTTACTAACGAGCAAGGCGCGCATGGCCGTTGCGGCTGGCCAGTAGAATGTACTTACTCGATGAATTCGGCGACATGACCGCCGACAGCCTGCGATTCGCCGCCTACTCTGACGCCATCCAGAGGGCCGTGCGCCCTGGTGACATCGTAGTGGACCTCGGCTGCGGCCCGGGATTTTTGCTTTGCTGGCATGCCGTGCAGGCGCGAAGCGAGTTTATGCGATTGAAGCCGGAGAGGTGATTCACTTCGCTCGTCAAGCTCGCCGAGGCCAATGGCTTCGCGGACCGCATTGAATTTTTCCACGGCGATTCCAGGAAACTGCAATTGGCGGAGCGCGCGAACGTTATCGTCTCCGACGTGCGCGGCGCTCTGCCGCTTTTCGGTGACGCGCTTCCATCCATCGAAGATGCCAGGGAGAGGTTTCTGATCGAAGGTGGGGTGCAGATTCCGCGACGCGATACGATTTATGCCGCCATCCTGGAAACCCCGATTATTACAAACGCGTGGCTTCGCCGTGGAAAGATTCGGGGCGCGGGTTGGAGCTTACTCGCCGCCTTGCCGATGATTTTCAACAGCGTTTATAAGGTGCGCTCGAAAAGTAGCCAGCTCATGACGGATGCACAGCGCTGGTGCGAACTGGATTACACCAGCGCATGCTGAATCCGCGGGCTTCCGCAAAGCTACGATTCCGCGCGACACGAAGCGGAACTGCGCACGGAGATTACAGCTTGGTTTGAGGCGCAGCTTTTTGAAGACATCGGATTCTCGACTGGCCCTGGGACTATGGGAACATTTATGGCCAGGGATTTCTTCCGTGGCTCGAGCCAGTGGCGGTGGAGACTGGCGAGGAAATTGAAGTTGATTTGCACGCGGATCCAGTTGGCGGCGATTACGTTTGGCGGTGGGAGACAAAGATCGCCGCGCACAAGGGGCAGCCCGAAGGATCTTCCGTCAGTCCACTTTTCTGGGCGCGCAATTTACTTCTGAAACGCTGCGACGTCGCGCCTTGGATCACGTTCCTGTGCTTTCTGGAAGCGGGACATGGCGGAGCGCTGGATATTGCAAGCAATGGATGGTAGACGCCCACTGCAGGAGATTGCTCGAGAGGCCGCTGTAAAGCGATTTCCAGGCGTTTTTCGCCGGCAAGACGAAGCGTTCCGGCGCGTCTCGGTTTTGTCGGAAAAATTTTCCCGCTAGCGTATGCAACGAACAGCAAGTCTGGGGCTGCAGGTAGAGTCCATTCCAATCGGCGGGGGATTTTCGTGACAGGAAACACTTCCACAAGGGGCGGAGATTCTCGATGCGGAATGGGCGCTTCTGCTGGAGTGTGTAAAGCCGCACCCCGATGCGCGGCGCTTGGCGGAAAAGCTGAGCGCTCCGCTTGACTGGACCGCGTTGATCGCCTTTGCCGAGGATCACGGCGTGTTGGGTCTCACTTTAGCGCGGGTCAAGGACCACAACGAGAAGACTATTCCGCCAGAGAATAGCGACTACCTGCGCGGATGGCGCCGCAATCACACACTTTTTACCATGAATTTGACGGCGGAGATGTTCCGGTTATTTGACGCCTTCGGTGCGGATGGTGTCGAGATCCTGGTGATCAAGGGGCCAGTTCTTTCGGCGCGTTGCTACGGCGATCCCGGATTGCGCCAATACGGCGACCTCGATCTGATTGTGCGCGACAAGGATATTCTGCGTTCAACGGAATTGATGATTGGTCTCGGGTATGAACCAAGCGTTCCTTTGACGGCAATTCGAGCCAAGAAGATTCCGGGCGAATATAATTTCCGGCAAACGAGCAACAAACTCCTGGTCGAGTTTCACACCGAGCGCACTTTTCGCTATCATCCGCGTCCGCTTCCCGTGGAAGAGCTTTTCAAACGACAGGTGCGCGTTAACATCGATTCTCATGAAGTGCCCGCCTTATCGCCGGAAGACGAACTCATCTTGATTTGCATTCATGGCGCAAAACACTTCTGGGAACAACTCAGTTATATCGCCGATGTGGCGGCTTTCGTCTCCCGTCAGCAGCTCGACTGGGCGCGCGTAATGTCCGCCGCGAGGGAGGTTGGCGGGGAACGCATGCTCTTTGTTGGCCTGCGATTGGCCGCGGATATTCTCGGCGCTTCTCTGCCGGATCACATGGCTGGGGAAGTGCGAACGGATCAAACCGTTGGCCATCTTGCCGGCCAGATCGCGCGATGGCTTCCCGCGGCTGGCACCGCGCCGCCGGGAATCTTCGAACGAGGCAAGTTTCGAATGCGCATGCACGGCGGCTTTTTGTCTGCCCCGGGGTACCTCTTCCGGCTTTCGTTTTCGCCTACGGAGGAAGACTGGGTGGAAGGTGCTGAAAATAAACGGCACTGGTTTTTGGACGCGCTCGGACGTCCATTCCGTCTTGCGAGGAAGTACGGCAGCGACGGGAAAACCTGAATCGCGTCCTCGCGGATTGAAGTACGGAAAGCCTCAGCCAAAAACGAAAAAGGCCCAGACATGTCGTCCGGGCCTTTTCGCTCACTGTAGCAAATTTAGACAAGCTAGATGTTGGTGCGTCGGGAAATCGTTCGAGGGGTTTTCGAAGGCGGCGGAGGAAGTTCCACGGTAATCGCCATCTCATTCTTGTTGCGCAGAACGCCGAGCTTCACCGTTTTTTCTTCGTGCTTGCCCGCCAACTTTTCGCGCAGATCGCCAAGCGACCGCACGCGCTCCCCGTTTAATGAAGTGATCACGTCGCCGCTCTTGACGCCGGCTTTTTCCGCCGGCGAACCGGAATTTACTTCCCGTACCAGCACGCCTTCTCCGTCCGGCGCGCCAAAATAAGCGCCGAACTGCCCGCTGAGGTCTTCCGCATCGATTCCCAAACGCGGCCGCGCTCCGGCAAGCATGCCATAGCCTCCCCAGTCCATATCCGGCATCGGCGCGACTTCCGGAATTTCAATTTTCGGGAGTTGGAAGGAAAACGCGCGCGGAGCCGTCTTGAACCACATATTGCCGCGCTCTTCCGACTTGCCCAGCGTTACGTTGATCGACTGCGCGTGGCCGTCGCGCCAAACTGTCAATTGCACGGTGCGGCCCGCGGGAATTTCGTGAATCATGCGGCGGAACTGCGCCGCGCCTTCCACGCGCTGTCCGTTGATCTCCGTGATGACATCGCTGTCCTTAAGGCCCGCTTTGGCGGCAGGGCTGTCAGGCACAATGCGTTCCAGCAGAACGCCGCGTTCCGCCGGCAGTTTCAATTCCTTGGCCTTCTCCGAAGAAATTTCCTGCGATTCCACGCCCAGCCAGCTTGCGCCCTCATCGCCGAGCAGCACCATCGTGTCTTCGTCGCCTGGCTCCGGAGTCACTTCAAACCGTCTTTGGTGCTCTTGCGCTTCCTGAAACGCGGCCCTCGCGGAGGCTTGCAGGACACGATCCTGAACGCGCGCCTCGAGCCTTTCCTGCTCGTTCGCGAGCCTTTCCGCCAAGCGCGCTTGAGCCTCCGCCAATCTTTCTTGCAGTTGCGCCACTCTGGAATCCGCCGGTTCTTGCGAATGTGCCGAGGGGCTGGGCAGCGCAACTAACGCCAGCCCGAGCGCCACCGCCCCGCCGCCCAAAAATAAATTACGTTTCGTCATGATTTTTCCGTCCTCCTGCTCAGCTTAGACGCAGCCCGGCTCAAACCGTCGACCGCAAAACCAAAATTCGTATTCCGCCATTGACAGTGTTCAACCGAATCGGTGCTCCGCCCTTGCCAAACTTTCCGCGCGTCTCTCGGGGACGTGAAGCGGTTTCCTGCGAAAATGGAAGTTCCGAATAAAAGTTTCCATTCAACGAACGCGCTTCCAGATTCGCCTGCGTATCCTGTGGCACGGCCAGCAGCAAGGAGCCATTCGTCGTCTCGGCTGCCATTCCTTTTTCACCCCCCAAATGCGAAAGCTCGAGGTGCACGTTCCCGTTCGTTGTGTGTGCGTGGACGCTTCCGCCGCCCTCGTAAACTTCTATGTTCCCATTAACGGTGCGCAACTCTTCCACCGAATCGACCCCCGCAATCTTCACTGTGCCGTTCACGGTGCCTACGTGCTCCACGCGCGCGCCATGCGGCACACGAATTGTGTACTCCACCGCGACTTCCACCCCTTCATTTTGCGGATAGCGCGTGACTACCGAAACGTCGTTCGGCTTGGCGTCCACTTCAATCGTCACCCGGTCGAGGTCTGACTCTTTTTCCTTGGCGATCTTTACCGCATGAACTTCAATGACGTTGCGATCCCACCCTTCCACTTGCACCGGTCCGTTGACGTTCTGCAGTTCAAACGTGCCCCCAGGCTGCAACGGATAGGATTGATTAAAGTCTTTGCTCTTCGCAAAGCCCGGCGCCGCCGAACCCAACGCCGCCGCAAGGATAAACAACACCGCCGAGCGCAAACCAGGACGTAGCATCGCGTTCTACTCCCTTCGAGAACATCTCACGAGCGGTGGCTCGTTGCTTCCAAACGACCAGGACGATCAGGAACTTGCGACCCCCCCACAAAACTCTCGCGATGCTTCGCTGCCGCGCGCCGTCTCAGTGCAGCTCAAAATCAAATTTGACCGTCGAGATCGTCTCGACTCGAGTTCCATTTATCGTTGCTGGATTCGCCCGCCACCTTTTCACGGCGTCGATGGCCGCGTCCGCCAACACGGGCTCCCCGCCCAGAATCTTCATCACTTCCACGCTTCCATCCGTCTTCACTTTTACCTGCAGCGTGACGACTCCTTGAATGCGCGCCCGTCGCGCAAGCTCGGGATAGGCAGGGTGTGGCGCAGCGATCAAACGCTTAAAGAAGTCGTTCGAGTCCTCCCGCAAGCCACCCAGCAGCGCGACTTCCAGCTTGTCCATCCAACTCTCCAGCCAGTCGCTCGTTTCTCCCGGCCTCGGGACTTCATCGGGCCGCGGACCCCGTGCCGATGCTTTGACCGGCAGAATGTCCGAGTCGTGTTTCCGATCGATGCGTTCGCCCTCTTCGCGAATCAGCGAATCGCGCAGCCCGGTATCTTCGTCCAGAAATTGCAGCCGGATTTTCCCAATCGTTGTGCGCAGCTTGAGTACTTCGCCTCCGCCATTCAGCGCGCCAATCGCACGCACAGGGCCCGCGCTCCGATTTCCCATCGGCTGAATGTTCAAAAACAATGCAGGGTCCGCATCAATCCGGCTCAAGCCGCCATTCTCAACCATGGCATCAATGTTGACCGCCAGATTCCTCGGCACGAATACCGTAATGTCTCCCGATCCGGAAGAAAGCTGCGATGCGCCCGCAAGGCTGACCTTCCCGCCAGAATAAACTGCATCCGGATTTATCCACGCCTGAATTGTGCCCCCAGCCGTCGCTGCCTGCACCGCACCCGCCACGCGCGTCAGGCAAATACTCCCGCCATTGGATTCCACTTCCATCGGCCCGGAAACAGTGATGATGCGAATCCCGCCTCCGCCGGTCTGCGCGCGAACCGATCCGCGCACTTCCCCAAAGTCAATCTGGCCGCCGCCAGTGCGCACACTCACAAAGCCACCCGCCTGCTTCAGCGTGATGTTGCCGCCGTCGGTTTCCAGTTGCGCGCGTCCGCTGATCTGTCCCGCGCGAATGTGGCCGCCGCCGCTGCGCAGCACCGCGTCTCCGGAAATATTTCCAGCAACAATGTGCCCGCCTGCCGTGAACGCATCGATGTTGCCAGCAACATCTTGCACCTGAATGTGTCCGCCTTGCGTGGACAGTTTGGCGACTGTACGACCTTGCGACACATTTCGCATTCCGTTGAACCCGATGCGCCCGGTTCGAATATTCCCGCCTTCGGTGATCAGGCTGGCCGTTCCAGCGATATCCATCGTTTCGATATCGCCCACGCCTGTGTTCACTTCGACGCTGTACCCAGCCGGAACAGCCACTTCATATTGCAGATAAAATTGTGCGCCAGCCCCGTTGCGGCCGGACTGCGACGGCGCCGCACCTGCGATTTCCACGCCGTAAGGTGTAGCTTTTGCTGTTAGGGAATAACGCTCCAGAAGGCTCTGCGCCAGCGGCGCGCGCGCGTCCGTCTCGATATGCACCGTGTACCGGACCACGGGCGGGGAGCCCGCGCTCAGCGCAACGATGTGCACCGACCCAACATCGGTTGTCAGGTGCAACGTCAAACCGTCTCGCGTTTGCAGCGTTCCTGAACGATCAACGGAAGCGCGCGGCGCTGGCTCACCGGGAGTAGTCGGATCATAAGTCAGAGGACCGAAAGAGTTCGGACCAGCGGCAAGTCCCGGCAACAGGGCGGCGGAGAAAAACACCGGAAGCGCCACGCGGGATACCACAGCAAACGCACTAATCATTGTTTTGAAATTCGTAATCGTGCTCATCCATTGCCAGCGTTTCTTTGAATTCACGGAACTGCTTACTGCAATTCGCGCGGGCCAATCTGCCGCAAGGCCGCGGCGCTCCGCAGGCGTACGTAGCGGTTCGGATCATTGCGTTGCAAATCCTGGAGAGTGCGCACCACATGTTCCATCGAAGGATCGAGGGGACGTTCGAAGCCTTCCGGTGGTGGCGGAGGGGCAGCAGTATCCGAAGCATCCGGCGTGCCCGGCTCCAGCGAACGAACAAGCAAATTTACCGCCTCCACGCGCACGCCCGGATTTGCATCGTGCTCCAGTGCATCGATCAGCGCTTCCCGCACCGCTTCATCGGCTACCGCTTCGCGCAGCGATTCAAGCGCCTTCATCCGCACCGCGGGGTTCTGATCCTTGCGCGCTGCGTAGAGCAGCGCCCGGCGCACGTCCAGATCGGCATTGCGTGCTCGCAGAGCATCCAGGCAATCAATCCGCACTCCCGGATCGGTATGCTCACCATTCACCACTACATAAGTCAGCACGCGGCGCAGGTCCGGATCGTCGACGCTTCCGGAAAGAACCAGCGGCTCTTCCGTGCGCACGTGAACTTGCAAAGTTCCCGGGGCCCCATCCGATGTTGGCGCCAAATTGATGCCAGCGACAGCCATCTTCGACAGCTGCTCATCCGTGAATCGCGTCGAAGGAGAAACGCTCACTGTTTGCCCGTTGGCATTGGAATCGAGCCGCCCGGAAATCCACGGAATCACCTGCGTGCCAATAGCCGCGCCAAACAAAACCAGCAGTGCGCCGCTCAAAACCGGGCGCAGCGCCATCCAGCGTCGCAGCCACCCGAATGGCCGCCATGGCTCCTGCAAACGCGGAACCGACAAATCATCCAACGCCTCGGCCAGTTCGCTCCGGCACTGCGAAAGAAGGATGCCGCCCGAATCAAACTGCTCGGAAGCTTGCAGCGCCTCCATCAGCGATTCATGTAGACCGCGTTCCTCGGCAAGCTGAGTGGCACACGCGGCGCAACCCGCAAGGTGCTTTTCAATCAGCGAGTTCTCTCGCTCGGTGGTTTCACCGCAGGCATAGAAAACCAGCAGCGCCGTGGCTTCCTTGCATTCGAATGGCTGGGTCGCGCTCATCGCAGGCCTCCCAGCTGGCTGCGCAGTTTGCGCGTTGCGCGGAAAAGCGAATTCTTCACCGTTTCTTCTGTTGTACCGAGTGCGTCGCCGATGGCCCGCAATTTTAATCCCTGATAGTGTTTCAATTCGAAAACGATGCGCTCGCGCGGCGATAGCCTCTCCATCGCTGAAGCAATGCGCGTTTGAATCTCTTTCCCAAAAAGCTGCCGTTCCGGATCGAGCGCCGGGCGGTGCTCGCGCTGGCGCTCAAAGAAATCCGTGATGCCCTCTTCATGATTTCCATTGTTGGATTCCGGCGCTTGATCCTCGGGCCGCGCTTGCCGCCGTCGCAGCTGATCGAGGCAAACATTGGTGACGATCCGGTAGAGCCACGTGTAAAAGCTGCACTCGAAGCGGAACCGGTGCAGATTGCGGTACACCTTGAGGAAGGCTTCCTGATAAACGTCCCGCGCATCTTCCGGGCGCTTCATCAGGTTCAGCGCCAGCCGAAGCACATCCCTGTCGTAACGGTGCACAAGCTCTTCAAAAGCCGCTCGATTGCCGGCTTGAGCTTCCGCCACGAGGCTGCGCTCGTTTAGGTTGGGCAAAGAGTCCACCGCGGCCAGGGAGGCGCCGGTTCCACCCGCCAGGCCTGTATCGTTAGCCAAAGCTAGAGCCCATCTTGGAAGCTGCATTGTTCGCTTTCTCTTCTCGTGCCCTGATGTTGGTGCTTATTTATCAACACCTTAGGCTGCATCTGCCAGCCTGCTACACGAAGATTATCTCGCGACCACCCAATTTGGACGTGCGAAACGACCCCTGGGTGAGCATGCACTTCCATTTAGAGAACGAATGTCGAACCCTGTTTGTTTCCGATTTCCACAGCGTGCAAG
Source organism: uncultured Acidobacteriota bacterium (assembly GCA_963718785.1). Classification (GTDB taxonomy): domain Bacteria; phylum Acidobacteriota; class Terriglobia; order Acidiferrales; family UBA7541; genus Acidiferrum. The sequence goes on from CAVQZW010000004.1 coordinate 442,972, forward strand.
AGGTTGCCCGCTACTTTACTTATAAACCTCGAGGAAATGCTTCTAGCTCGTGGCGGATGCTCGCATTCGCCACACCACGAACGGCCACCCCAACAGCAACACCATCACCACCAGTAAGGCGTACCCGTTCGTCCGATAGAACTCATCTGGCTGTGCCAGGAATTGCAATCCCCCTCTAAGCAGGCCCAGCGCCGCTATGATCAGAAGGCAGCCCAGCATATTGAAACGAATGACTCGCTGCACACCGAAGACAATCGCTCCCAGCACAATGGCTTCTAATAGGAATTGCTTCGCGAAGTCCGCGCCATTTCCCCAATCGCTCCCGGCCATGAACATCACGCCGAGAAGAAACGCTGATACCGCATCCAGCCGGCTTTCAGCGATGACGCAACGAAAGCAGCAATCAATGCGATCATTCCGGTAAGGAACAAGCCCCCGCCCAGCGCCGCCCCCACAATGGCTCCCGACGGAAGGCTGGCGTCGAACCCTCGGCCGAGCGTGAGGTCGTAGCTGCGATGCACGGTCTGCCAGTGCAGCGAGAAAAATTCCACGAGGCGTCGGAGTCCGAGAAATCCTGCCGTACCGCACACCCCGATCCAAAGTGCGTCGCGGTAATAAACGCCGGGCATGCGCGCTCCCACCGGAAGGCGCTCCACTCCGAACGCGCGGTTGCTGAAATACGACGCCATTCCAAAAAGCAACGTAAGGCCGCCGGGATAAAAAACGGCTCCAAGCAGCAGGCCGATGGCCAGGCCGCCCAGCATGGTCTTCAATGGGATAGCTGTCGGATAGCCGTTCAAAGAGTGCTGCAAAGTGCTGTCGAAGCCAATGATCAGCGCAAACGCAAGCAATCCTCCGAGTGACCATAGGAATATCCGGCGCCAGGGAATTGCTCGCATGGCTTCCGAACGAAGATTCTTGAAAAACAGCACAAGCGCCGCTATTCCCAATCCGCCGATCGCCAGAATCCAAACCGCGAAACCGTATATCGTTCGAAGGAGAGTTTCTTCCTCCTGTTTGCGGCGCCATTCGTCCGGGATCTTGATGTACATCCACCCCGTCCCGCCTTCCTTTGCTTCCAGTTCCTCCCGCGCTTTTGATTTCGAATAGTAAGAGCCGCGGTATTCGGAAACTTCATCGCCCAGCACGGCCAGTTTGATGCGTACAAACGCGTGGCTCACCGCGTCATTCGAAGAAGTCGAGCCGGAGTCGATCGGAGTGCGCTGTTGCCACGCAAGTTCGTGGTCCGTTCGATGGATGCGCTTGTCGGAATTGGCTTCCACGAGACTCCACTGGCTCAAATCGAGTTTTTTCACTTCTCGCAGATACTTTTCAGCTTTGGCTTGCGCTTCTTCTTTTGTAAGCGAAGCCCCCGCCGAATCTTCGGCAAGCTTGTGGTTGAACGCCAGCAGAGAGCCATCCGGCTTCAGCTTGATTGAAAACTCTTCCGGCTGGCTGTCCCGGAAGTAGCGCACCTGCCAGATCGCTCCGGCCACTTCCGTGTCATAAATTTCGTTTAGCCTTGCGACGCCTACGCGCTGGCGCAAGAACTCGTTTGTAACCGGGTCGGTGAAATCCGTAAAAATCGTTGCCGTGCGATACGAATTCGGGTCGAAGCCGTGCTGGCGAAAAATTTCATCGGCGTGCGCCTTTGCCGTCCGCGCATTCACGGAAAGCTTCACGTAGTCCCCAAGCGCTGGCGTTTTGAATCTCCATGCCGCCACTCCGCCAAGGACCAGGCAAATCGTCAGAAAAGTCATCATCGCTGGGCTGAGCGCGTCATAGCGGCGCGTCAGCACTGGCGTCTCCGCCGCAACCGGAGCGTACTCAAAACTGATCTTCTCAATCGGCTGAGCGCTGTTCCGCAAGTCCTCGTCTGGTTCGAATCGCCCGCGCCCCAAATAGGAGACCCCTGCAAAAATCAGCGGAGCGAGCGCCGCCAGCCCTACCACCACGCCGGAAATCTTAAAATACAAACTATTCGAACGGATCAGCAACAGCCCGACCAGCGAAGCGTCCACCGTGTAATGCCAAATCAGCGTCGCCACAATGCCCCACCGCAGCATCACGATGCCCGCCACGATCCCGATCAGCCCAACTTCCAGCCCGCGAATGTACGGCGGCTCGTTCGGATAAGCGGAATGCAGAAAGCTCCAGCAAAACGCCGGCACAATCACGGCCACGATGTTCGATCCCGTCAACCTCTTCAGAAAGGGAACTGCGAACAAACGAAACAGAAATTCTTCGCTCGTCGCGGCCAGGATCCCGATCGCCACGCCGGCAATCCACGGAAACGTGGTGCTTACGGAATTCTCGTAGTTCAATTCCTGCGGTGCCCACGCTCCGTAGTGCGTGGCGACCATATAGAACGCCACGATAAATCCGATGTGCGCCGCTGCGAGCGACAAGCCCACCGTCGCCGCCGAGAAGAATTCCTTCGAGCGCAATCCGCGCAACGTAAGCACTTCCGAAAGCCGCAGCTTTCCCGGCTGCGATGCGCGATACAGCGGTTCGGCCCCCGGAATGACTAAAGCCACCGTCAGCGCCGAGAGCACTCCAAACAAAATCGCATTTTCGATTTGTTTGAATACAAACGTCCCGTACGTCGAATTCGTGTCATACGCCATGCGTTCCAGCGGCCAATTGTTCAGCTGCATGAACGTCAGCAGAATGGCCACAACAATCCCGAGCTTGATCGCTCCGCCCCAGCTCGTCTGTTTGTTTATCGTCAGGAGAATCCCGAGCCCTATCGCTAAGATCATCAGCGCGAAATACGGGAGTATGGCCACCTGGTTAAAAAGAATATTTGTCGACCGCAGCTTTTCGTAGCTGCGCTCCCACGCTTCCGGCACGTGCAGAAGTTCTTCCGCGCTCCCTGCCCGGTCGCCTAGTAGCGTCACGCGCAGCCGGTCTGGCGCATCCTTCGCGCGGAATCCGTGCTTCTCCCACGTGAACGACCAGTCCAGCCTGTTCGGTTTTTTGCTGGAGTTCGCTTCTTCCGGAAGGAAATCCCATTTGCTTACATCCACGCCCAGCTTCCCGCGCAGAAATTCCCGTGCCGCCGTTTCCGCCGCGGCGCGCTCCAGCGTTGCTCCCGCCCGCGCCTCTTCGATCTTGTGTTCGTACCCGACAATCTCCCCCGCCGGGCTCACGCGTACGAAAAACTCCTCCTCCTGCTTCGGCCGGAAAAAACGCACGTTCCAATACCAGATATTCAGCTCGCTCGACATCAGCCGGTTCGCTTGCTGCAGCCCCACCTCCCGCTCCAGATACGTCTTCGCGTTGTCGTCCACCTCGAAAACGATCGCCGACTGATATCCGCTGACGTCCTCCCCCATGCTGCCAATAAATTTCTGCGCTCGCCCCAGCGCCTCATCCCGCGAAACCTTGAAATCCACCGACGCTTCCGGAAACGCCCGGAAAAAATATTTCTGCGCAAACACCACTCCCACGATGCCCAGCAGCACCCACAGCACCAGCGCGCGCTTCTCCGAACCTGTCAGCCGGTTCCCGTCTTCTGCCACTCATGCCTCCCGCACATTCTCAACGCAAAACGCCCACTCTAATCATACGCAGCAGCATAGCGCAAGTATCGTCGCCCCAGAGGCCCGGCGCCGCCCGGCTATTCCTCCCGTTCACTGTTCGCGTAGGGAAGTTCCACGCAACGAACTGGCCTCGTCCCCTTCAGCGGATTTCCCTTGACAAAAATGCCTTTTGATGTATAATGTTTATTAGGTAATACTCTAGCTCTTCTAGTTGCGCCAGCCACTGGGCTGGCCTTTTTATTTTGGAAGAAGGTTCCATCCTAAGTCCTTCGTTTTCAATACTTGCGATTGCACTATTTTGGTGCAATTTATACCGCTTAAGTCCCTTTAGAATGAACACTGGCTCTGTTGACATCCTCGGCACAGTCTCGGTTTTGCGGGGTCGACAAGGGGGCGGCGTGCGTGTTTTCTGATCGAGCAGGAGGGACGATGGCCGAAGTGGGACTCCTGCCTTTTGCTCGCGTGGCCTTGCAGGTGGCCACCCGGGTCTTGCCGCCCTACCGCAGTCGCTTCAGCAAACATCAGTTCACTCAGCCGCAGCTGCTGGCGGTGCTGTGTCTGATGCGCTACGAAGACTGGACCTTTCGCGAAGCCGAAGTGCGATTACGCGAGCATGGCGAGTTGCGCGCAACGCTGCAGTTGGAAAGCGTGCCCGATTACACCACCTTGTACCGTTTTCTGAAGCGGCTGGACGACGACACCATCGACCGCGGACTGGAAGAAACCGTGCGCCAGTTGCGCCGCGGCCGACGCTCGGCACGGGTGACGGCTGGCGTGGACGGCACGGGGCTGTCGCAGAACGCCGTCAGCACGTTCTTCCTCCGCCGCATCGAACAACAGGCACACGGGAGGGCGCCCCATCGTCGCTGGTTGAAGTGGCTGGTCGTTGCGGATTTGCAGCAACAGATTTTGCTGGCGCAGCGGGCCCATCCCGGACCGCGTTGCGACGCCCCGGCGCTGCCCGGGTTGCTGAATGTGGCCGGAGCACGTGCGCCCCTCGGCTTGGTGCTGGCCGATGCGGAGTTCGATTCCGAAGCCAACCATCAACACATTCGCCAGCGCCTGGGCGCGCGTAGCATTATCCCGGCGAACCTTCGCCGCGGTCTCCCCCGAGGAGCGATCCGTAGCCAAATGCACCGGGCTTTTCCACGGAAACAGTATGGGCCACGCGCGAAGAACGAGACCATCTTCTCGGTGGTCAAACGGAAACTCTCCTCGCGCGCCCCGGGGCGCTTGTTAACATCGCAAATTCGCCAAGCCTTGCTACTCGGGCTCGCTTACAACCTCTATCGCTTGAGGCACCGCAGCCGTTCGCAAGGATGTCAACAGAGCCATGAACACTTACATAACTGTCACAAAATAAAGAACTTTATCTCTCTTTAGAATGAACACTTATGCAAAATCCGGGGGAGGGGGCACGCCATTTTTGGGTTTTTGGTATGTGGCAGCTCTGCGGCTAGCTTTCCTCCCCTGCTCGCTCGCCACTGTTCGCCCGCCACGTTCGCCCGCGACCGTTCGCAATCCGCCACGCCATTCCTCTCCCCCGGGAATGATATAAAGAAGTGTTCATGGCTCTCAGCCTCTCCACCGAAGTTCGCATGATCAAAGGCGTCGGCCCGCAGCGCGCCGAACTCCTCGCCAAGCGCGGCATCTACACCTTCGAGGATCTCCTCGCCTATCTCCCCTTCCGCTACGAAGACCGCATCCATTTCTCCAACGTAAAAGACATCCAGCCCAACGGCATCTACACGATCCGCGCGCGCGTCATGAGCGGCCAGGCCATCCCCAACAAATTCGCCTACAACGCCATCTACCATCTTCTCGTGCAAGACGCCGCCGGCGGCCTCCTCCCTTGCAAATTTTTTCACGGCGGCTATCTCGAAGGCCGCCTCAAACCCGGCCAGCAGCTCATCCTTCACGGCAAAGCCGAAATCGATAAGCTCCGCCCCGCGCGCCTCGAAATGATCAATCCGCAACTCGAAATGCTTGGTGACGGTGAGCCTGACTCCACCGAAGTCGGCCGCATCGTTCCCATTTACGAAGCCATCGGCACGTTCGGCTCGCGCGCCATTCGCCGCGCCATGTATGCCGCAGTGCAGATGATTGATTCGAGCATGCCCGATGTTCTTCCCGAAACTCTGCGCGAGCGTCTCAGCCTCCCCACGCGCCGCGATGCCCTCATCCATGTTCATTTTCCCGAGCCGGGAGAATCACTCGAAGAACTCAATAAATTTCGCACGCCGTCGCAGCAACGCTTGATCTTCGAAGAATTTTTCCTCTACCAACTCAGCCTCGCGCTCGACCGCCAAGCCACCCGCAAGGAAAACGCCATCGCTTTCCGCGTCCGCGAAGAAAAAGTCCGCGAAGCCGTCAAACGAATTCTTCCCTTCAAACCGACCGCCGCTCAATTCAAAGTCTTGAAGGAAATTGTTGCCGACCTCGAAAAGTCCGCGCCCATGAACCGCCTTCTGCAAGGCGACGTTGGTAGCGGCAAGACTATCGTCGCTCTCCAGGCTGCCGTCATCGCCATTGAAAACGCCACGCAAGCCGCGCTCATGGCCCCCACCGAAATTCTCGCCGTGCAACATTATCTTTCCGCGCGCCGCATCCTCGCTCCCGGCGGCTACAAAGTCGAACTCCTCATCAGCGGCCTCAAGCATGCCGAAAAACAAGCTGCGCTCGAACGCATCCGCTCCGGCGAAGCGCAGCTTGTCGTCGGCACCCACGCCCTCATCGAAGACCAGGTCCAATTCGCGCGCCTCGGCTTCGTCGCCATTGACGAGCAGCACCGCTTCGGCGTCCTCCAGCGCAAACGCCTGATGGACAAAGCCGCGCTCTCACGGCCACGCGCCGCACGTCCTCGTCCTCACCGCCACTCCGATTCCGCGCACTCTCTCGCTCACTCTCTACGGCGACCTCGACGTCTCCGTCCTCGACGAACTCCCGCCCGGCCGCACGCCCATCCAGACGCGGCTCACCTCCGAGCCGCACCTCCCCGGCGTCTGGGAATTTCTTCGCAGAGAAGTGGCCGCCGGCCATCAGGCCTACATCGTTTATCCGGTGATCGAAGAATCGAAGCTCGAACTCAAAGCCGCCATGGAGGAATACAAGCGCCTCTCCAAAGAAGTTTTCCCCAAACTCAAACTCGGCCTCCTCCACGGCCGCCTCTCCAGCGAAGAAAAAGACGCCGTCATGGAAAGCTTCCGCAAAAACGAAACGCAAATCCTCGTCGCCACAACGGTGATCGAAGTCGGCGTCGACGTCCCCAACGCCACCGTCATGGTCATCGAGCACGCCGAACGCTTCGGCCTCGCCCAGCTTCACCAGCTTCGCGGACGCATCGGCCGCGGCGCCGCCAAATCCCACTGCATCCTTGTCGGCCCCGGCCACATGACCGAAGAAGCGCGCGCTCGCCTCGAAACCATGGTGCAAACGAACGACGGCTTCAAGATCGCCGAAACCGATCTTCTCCTCCGCGGCCCCGGCGAATTTTTCGGCACGCGCCAATCCGGCGACCTCGGCTTCCACATCGCCAACCCGCTCCGCGACAAAGACGTCCTGGAAGTAGCCCGCCGCGAAGCCTTCGCTCTAGCCGAAGACGCCGACCAGTCCGCGTCCCTCCAGCGCCTCCTCCGCCAACTCCCCAAAGAATGGCAACGCCGCTACCACCTTGCGAAAATCGGCTGATTTGCAACGAACCCTAACCACGAGAACACGCACGTTGCAACGAGCCGCCGCTCTTTCGTTGCTACGGTGACACGAAACTGCAAAAATTGACGCATGAGATGGTTAATTCGCACCACAGCCTGGGAGCGGACTTCACGGCCGAGAAGAATCCTACTAGCCTTCGTGCGCGTGGCGCTCTTAATCGCGCTGGTGGAGGTTTTGATCGATGTGCTTGGCCCTCCGATAAGCATTTTCTGGACCGTGAGGTCCGTGGCAAGAGAATTCCCAGGAGTGCGCGTCGTGCCGCAACCGCTGACCGATCAGTCGGTCTCGTCGGGGCCCGCTGTGTCCCTGTCCTACTTCGGGTATGAATTCGATGTGCCATGGAATATCGCTTTCAAAGTGAAAGGAGGAAAAGCCAGCATCGTGCACCTTCAATTCGATTCCGGCCAAACCCTGACTTTCATAGTTCCCCGGAATCAGAGCGGTCTCCTCTCCGAGTTCACTCAAGATCGTTCAATGAATCTGGCTAACCTTCAGCCAGTTTTTGGGGAGCTCGTAAACGAGAGCGCATACGACCAACAGGCGGCGATGCTGAGCACCACGCCCGAAAGCGTGCGCGCTTTTGGACCACGCGCTCAGACGGCCGGAAGACTGACACTCCTCTTGTTCAAAGCCACTGCCACCGGACCGAGCCTGCCGACCGGTGTATTCTCATTCCAATTTCAGGACAAACGCGGATTTCAGATTGGTGATCCACAGAAATCAGACCGGATAGATTTGGAGGTCTTTGGCATGGGCGGGCATCATGTTGAGATTGTCCTCCTCGCGGGGAAAGACAGTGCGAAGCTCTCGCAGCCAGAAGTAAATCGAATCCTGACCAGTCTTCGCCCAGCTAAGGCAAACACGCCCGTATCCGACTAAACCCTTTATATGCAATGCGTTCCTCGGCTTATGAATTCCTAACCGTCGGCTCCTGACTTCCTTACGCCCGCTTCTCTACCATCTACTTGTGAGTCGCAACCAGCACGACGCGACTCAACGGAGAAACGCCAATGTCATCTGGTCCGAAAGGTTGTGAAGAGCCGTTAAGTTTGCAGTGCTGCGTTTGTGGCCATCGAGCTGAACTTTTTGATCTACCAGGAAAAACCGGCAAATACTGCCTCGAATGCAGCGCCGACGTCGCCACCTCCATCTTGCTCACTACGGAAATCGACGCCGCAACACTGGCAGGCTAGGACGCCGCCAACTTAGTCGTAGAATTCTCCCAGCTCAGCACCCGCTTGCTGGAAAGAGCGCAGTCTGCCTAACGCCCAAACCACGCAGGCTCGCTTCGACTAGTTTTTTTCTTCTCTGCGCACTCTGTGTCTCTGCGCCCCTCTGCGATAAATCCTTTTCCTTCTTTTTCTTTCTCCTCTTCCTCTCTACTATCTCTAGATGCGCATCATCGCCGGCAAATATCGCCGCCGTATTCTGAAGAGTTTGAAAGGGCTCGCGCTTCGTCCCACGAGCGACCGCCTGCGCGAGACGCTCTTCAACATTCTCGGCCCCGGCGTCGTTGGCTCGCGCTTCCTCGACGTCTTCGCCGGCACCGGCGCCGTTGGCATCGAAGCCCTAAGCCGCAGCGCTGCCGACATAACCTTCATCGAAAATCATGCGCCCGCCGCAAAACTCATCCGCCAAAATCTCGACTCGCTCGAAATCACCTCTGGCTACACCATCCTCGCCGCCGACGCTCTCACCGCCTTCCAAAAACTCGCCGCCCGCCACACTCCGTCCTCTCCGCCATTCGATTTCGTTTTCGTTGATCCTCCCTACGCCGCCCACGTTGACTACGCCCGCACCCTCGAATTTCTGGCCACCGCCAATTTCCTCGCTCCCGACGCCCTCGTCATCTTCGAGCATCACCACAAATTCCAGCTCCCCGAACAATTCGATCGCCTTCGCCGCACCCGCATCCTCAAACAAGGCGACGCCACGCTCTCGTTCTTCCTGCTCACGTAAATCAAATCCGCCATTTCACCGGGTTTCGGATCTTCTACTCACTACTCGCTGTTCACTACTCGCTGTTCACGACTCACTCTGGCCAAAGGATCTCGAATGCAGCCAGCCGCAAAAATGCACTTGACAAAGGATATCTATATATGTAGACTTTAGCTAACGAACATGAAGACTCCACGCCTATCCCCGCAAACTCTTCGCGTCCTCGAGCACTTCATCGAGCACCCCACCACCTGGCGCTACGGCTACGAACTCAGCCGCGAAACCGGACTCAAATCCGGCACGCTTTACCCCATCCTCATGCGACTCGCCAAATATTCGTTGCTCGAAACCAAGTGGGTCACCACCGAAGACGGCGTTCCGCCGCGCCACACCTACCGCCTCACGCCCAGCGGCGTCGAACTTGTCCGCTCTACCTTTGCCCAGCAGCGCGCCACGCTGAAAGTTCGCCGCGCCGCTTTCAGCGGAGGCCGCGCATGATTCCCGCCGCACCGCGCACCGTCGCCATCGCGCTTCTGCGCTTCGCCATCTGGATCGCGCCCCACGACACCCACGACTGGGGCCACGCCATGCTCAACGAGCTCCATCACGTCGAAGGGAACTGGTCGGCACTCATCTGGGCCCTAGGCGGCGCAGGCGTTCTTGCAAAACACGCCATGCTCGCCCTGATTCTTCCCCGGAAGCCAGCGCCGCACCGTCTCGACCGCCAGCGAACTTTTCGAAAAGGAAGGTCCCATGCGCAAATCCGCTCTCGCCGTGATTGCCACGTGCGTCGTTGCCTCTCTCCTCTTCTGTTTCTCGCGCCAGTTTTCCGTCAAGCATTCGCTGTTTCCCTCCGCAATGGGCAGCGACATCCTCACGTCAAATCACGAATTCAAGTACGGGAATCGATCCAGGATTGGACGAGATCGAGAGAAGGCAGAACAAAATCAGGACGCCGAAGGGCTCGCGTTCGTAGCCGTCTCGCCATCCGATGGAAGCGCAGAGGGTGCGCTTGGCCGACGAAGCTGTGCGCCTCGATCCAAAGACTGACCTGGATATACGGCAATGGATGCCGCAACTTGACGCTTCGCTTCTTCAGATTGATGATCATCGCCTGTCCACCTCAACAATGGGACCCGCAAAACGCGCTTGCCTTATTTCATCGCCGCTGAAAAAATCGAGATCGACGAGGTAGTCCGTGAACGAATTCCGCTCGGTAACGGCCGAGGAAAAATCCGTCTCCTTGGCGAGCAGCTCTGGCTGCAGCATTTCAATCCCCGAAACTGGACGACTACGCGACTGCCGGAGGCGCTGGATCGCCGCGTCATTTCAGCGTTACCACATTGAGGATCCCGTATTGGTGGACAGCTTCGACAGGATGGCCATGGCTGCCAAGCTACAGGGCTGCGTATTCCCACTATTATGCCAGAGTCGCTTATCGCAGACCGGCTACATCACTGGAAGCGGAAGGCGACCTGCAGGGTGCGACTTCGAAATTATTCGGGGTTGTCATCGATTTGGCCAGACGATCATCGATCACGGCAAATGAGTGGTTTCGCAGGGACAAGCCTTTGAAGCGCTTACTCCGGACTTGGCTTGCTCTCGCGGAAAAGGAAGCGCAACAATGAGGAGGCCGCGGTTGTACACTTCGTTCGCTGATCAGAAGTCGGAGCCGCGGAGAACAGACGTGCTACTTGCGTCGGTGGCGATTTTGCCGGAAGACACTGTTATTCACTGGAACGCTCGTATGGCGGCTAACTCTGGGTTGGCGATGCTTTTCTGCGCTGTCCTTTTGTTGCGTCATAGCCTTATTTGTTCGTAATCGTACTTGGCCCTCGGTTCGGTTAAGCTCGCTTCAGCCCGTGGACTCACGTCCTCGCGACTGGGATCCGCCCTGCCATCTTTGGTGCTCTCCAGCGCTGCTCTTTATGATTTACCGGCCTTACGCCGAGATTTTCCGCCATTTCGTGAGCAGGGAGACGATATGCAACTCATCCGAACTACGGCCTTCGTCGGTGACGCCTACGTCCCATTCGGTTCGCAGTGCAACTGGGTCCAGGTTCGTGGTATGTCGCTTCGTGGAACGCTGTGATTTAGTTTCTGGTTCGCCGTTTCCATTTTGTGTGCACTGGCGCTTGCCATCGCCGTCTTTCGGCATTACCAAACGCGTGCGAGAGTCCACGCCGCGGCCTGAGTCTGCGGGTGGACGGGCGGGGCAAGCCCCGGGCAAGCCCCGCCCCTACAGGGTGAAGGCGCTACTCACTACTCACCATTCACTACTCACTCTCTTCCCAGGCATCCCCCGCCTCTCCAACCGAATCCATTCTCACTGGCCCCCAGCCACGCTATACTTAAAGGATTCATGTCGCTCGGCCAGGTCAATAGTGGGTTCAACCTCTTGGGACAAGGCGGCGCAGCCACCGCGGCGCGCATGGCCCCCATCCCTGCTCCTCCGCCTGCGCCCATCATCGTCGAGCCCAAGCTGGACATCGCCTGGGGCGACTTCCACCAAGGCACCATTAGCCATCTCCGCACATTGCTTTCCGGCCCCTACAACGTCAGAAAATTTCTCGCCGGCGACTACTTCCGCGATTGCTGGGTCGAGCGCCGCATTCCCAAGCGCGCCGTGCTCGTCGCTGCTCTCTGGCACATCGCCATTCTCCTCTCGCCCTATTTCTTTGCTTCCCACCATCGTTCGTCACAACGCCGCCTTCGACAACGCCCAACTCACCTGGTCTGGCCCCATCGAAGATTTCCCCACGCTTCAAATCCCAGCAGCGAAGCCCAAGCCCGTCTCTCACGCCGATCCCAGCAAACCGTTGCCGCCCAAAGGCGCCGACGCTTTTCATCCGCGCCAGACCATCGTCACCGATCCTGTCCGTCCGAATCATCCGCGCCAGACGCTGCTTAATCCCGTCGCGCCGCAACTAGCGCCAAAGCTACTGCCCGAAATGCCCAACATCGTCCAATTGCAAGCCGCCGCCGCTCCCGCTCGTCCGCGTGTCGAGATCAGTCAGGACGCTCTTGCGAAACTTCATCCGCGGCAGCATCGCGTTGCCGCTGCAACGATCGCGCCGCCGCCCGATGTTCCTGTCCTCGACCAAAAGCCCGGCGAGATAACTCTTGCTGCCGCACCCAACGCGCCCGCGCGCCCGAAGCTGGAATTAAACGCCGGAGCCGCGCCTCGGGTCGCGCAACGCGCCCAAACTGGCGATTCCCTCCCTGCTCCTGAGCTCGGCGCTGCGCAATCCGCGCCCGCCGGCGGAAGTCCAAACACGCTCATCGCGCTCTCCGCAGCCCCCGCCGCTCCCAAGCCCGATGTCCAGCCGCCGCAAGGCAATCTTGCCGCGCGTATGTCGATTTCTCCAGAAGGCCCCAAGCCAGGTGTCCCCGGCGGCTCGCCGAACAGCACCGCTGACGCAGGCGCAGCCGCAGCCGCATCCACCAATGGCGGCGGAAAAAGTCCCGTCGGCATCAGCATCAGCGGCGGAAATCCTCAGCCCAAGAACACCGTTTCTGGTTTGGGAGGCCCGAAGCTCAGCCTTCCCTCGACTCGCTCCCTGATGAGCCGCCCCGATCCGAAATCCGCCGACGCTCCCGAACAAACCGGCCCGCCCAATTTTGCGGCACTTGCTCCCGGTGCCAAGCCTGAGCAAGTCTTCGCCGCCAAGCGCGTTTACACGCTCGCCGTCAACATGGCCAATCTCAATAGCGCTAGCGGCAGTTGGATTTTGCATTTCGCCGAACTCGGCAGCGGGCCGGCGTCGGGCACGCCACCGGCAGTCTCCGCGTCTGCGGAGTTGGCCATGCCCGTTCCCATTCGCAAAGTCGATCCCAAGTACCCGCCCGATCTCATCGAGCAAAATGTACAGGGCGAAGTCGTCCTCTACGCCATCGTTCGCGCGGACGGCTCCGTGGACAGCATCCAGGTCGCGCGCACGCTCGACCCGCAGCTCGACGCCAACGCCAAATCCGCCTTCGCCCAATGGAAATTCCAGCCCGCGTCCAAATCCGGCGCTGCTATCGACCTCGAAGTCATCGCCCACATCCCCTTCAAAATCCGCGATGACTTCTAGTCGTTCTGCATTTTATAGGTTGTATTCAGAAGACACTCCAACAATGGCACGCCGAGGCTTGCCACGCGGGTCTCACTAACGGAGCACGAGTACTTTCACGCGCCCCAACCAATCTTGCTACTCGCTAAGAGAACTTTGCAGCCGCGCGCTTGCTGTCCCGTTCAATGTGATCTCTGCAGATCACCAGTTCATCGTCGAACCGTTTGATTTTTTGTGCCAGTTGAATGTCTTTGGGACTCTCAAGCAATCTATCGAATAGTTCCTTTCGTTCCGCGGCTAATTTTTTACGTACGCTCTGCCAATCGATCAAAGTGGAGGCCATGGCCCTGGGTTTTCTTGTAATCTCTCCTAACCTAATTATCCAGGATTCCCCGGGAATGACTGTGCTCTGGCTCACATGCGCCGATGACGGGGAGCACTGACCAGGAACTAGGAAGCTGTCCTGGTCGCCGTATTTGCGTCGAGGGCTACGAGGATGCGGAAGCGGAAGTCGCCGCCCTGGTTTCCGCGAGTTTCACCAGAGTGAAGAGAGCGTGATGCACCGGCGTTGGCACGCCCAGCTCCGCGCCGCGCCGCGCGATGTACCCGTTCAACGAATCAATCTCTGTGCGCTTGCCGCGCATCATGTCCTGAGCGGTCGATGAATACGCGTCGGCCAACTGCGTCGCGATCTTGAACGATCCCGCCAGAGCTACCTGCGGATCCTCAAATCCCGGCGGATTCACATTCGCCGCTTTGGCCACCGCCAGCAGTTCGTACACGGCTGTCTCGACGAGCTTGCGCGCATCGGGACTCGCCGCGATTTGCCCGTAGGTCGCGCGGCCCAGCGCCGAGACCGCGTTCAACGCGCAATTCCACGTCAGCTTTGTCCAGAGTTCGCCTTCGATATTGTCGGCAACGCGGCAGTTCACGGCGGCGCGTTGAAAGAGCGCCGCGAACTGCTCGCTCTGCGCATTGCGCGGTCCCACAACGAGATCGCCGCGCCCCGCATGCTTCACGCGGCCCGGCTCCGGCACCGACGCGGCCACATAAACCACCGCCGACAGCGCCTCGATGCCCGAAGCCGCGCGAATCTGCTCCGCGTTATCCACTCCGTTCTGCATGCTCACAACAATCGCGCCGGGAGCCAGCAGCGGCGCCAGTTCGCGCGACGTCACCGCGTTGTCGGTCGTCTTCACGCAAAAAAGAACGATCTCCGCGCCGCGAACGTCGGTCAACTGTGTCGAAGCTTCGACCTGCACACTTTGTTGAAATTGTACCGCGTCGAGAAACAGCCCGTTCTTCTTCACCGCTTCCACAAACGCGGGCCGCCCAATCATCATTACCGGCGCGCCAGCCCTTGCCAGCATCCCGCCGAAATATCCGCCCACGGCACCCGCGCCAACCACCGCCACTCTCGGCCAATTGCTTTCGGCCGTCATGCCGTGACCACCGCAATCAGCCAGTCGATGTCCCGCTCCGTATTATAAAGATGCGGCGACACGCGGATATTTCCTTCGCGCAAACTCACAATCACGTTTTCCGCGCGCAATTTCTGATAGAGCTCCACTGTTTTTTCCGGTGTCCGCGCCGCGAAGCATCCATAAGGGCCGCGCTTCGCCGCATCCAGCGGGCTCGCAGGAACGCAGCGGTCCTTAGGCAATCGCGCGAACATCAGTTCGATTAGCTCGCGATTGTGCCTTTCCACGGTTTCCGCGCCCATACGCAATACAAATTCGAGCGACGCATCGAAGCCGGCGAGATTGAAGTTGAAGTGGCTTGCCCATTCCGGTGCATCCCAGCGCTTGGCGCTATCCGCCGGTTTAGGATCGGCGAAGTTCAGCTTCGCGAAGTTGTCCGAGCCCTCGATGGCCATCCAATAAAACGGCGCGGGCAGAACGCTCGCCAGCAATTCGTGCTTGATCCAGAAAAATCCGGTGCCGAACGGTCCGAAGAGCCATTTGTATCCCGCGCAAACCACAAAATCAGCGCCAAGCTCGCGCACATTCATCGGAATGGCGCCGCAGCTCTGGCTGACGTCGAGCAGCAGCAGAGCGCCTTGCGCGTGACACGCTGCCGCGACGCGCTTCGCATCCAGCAGCGAACCATCGTCGAAGCGCACCAGGCTCACTGAAACGACGCGCGTGTTAGGAGTCAGCGCTGCGATCAGATCATCCGCATCGAGAAACCGTCCGCGCGGCGAAACAATTTTCACCTTCAGGCCGACGCGCTCCTCCATGGGCTTCCATATCGTGTACTGCAGCGGAAATTCCTTCGCTGCCACGATCACTTCGTCCCCGCGTTTCCAGTCGAGCGCATACGCCACCGCGGTCACTCCCGCGCTTGCGCCGGTCGTCACGGCGATCTCTTCCGGTCTTGCCCCGATAAGCTGCGCGATGTTGGCGCGAATGCGATTCGGAACTTCGTAGAAGACGGAATCCGTACGGTGATGCGGGTGCTTCTTGTCGGCGATAGCCGACTGAATCGCGCGCAGCGAAACTTTCGGCATCGGCGATTGCCCCGCGAGATTCAGGTACGTTGCATCTTCAAACTCGAACCACTCTTGCCGCCAGTCGGTGTGAACAGGAATGCTGGATGTCGCCATGAGAGTCCCCTTTCGATGGCTTGGAAAAACCTAGACTCGCGCAAGCCGGAGCGGTTGCCAACATCCAAATTGGAAACGCCCGCAGAATGGGATTCGTGGCGCCGCCGCATCTCTCTGCATTGTCAGCGATTTAGAAGTGGCCGCGCAGTTCGCGAAATGCCGGGACGATGACAAGCTTCCCGGGCCCCGCCATGACGGGTTCGTGCTCCAGTTGCCAGGTATGCTGGTGCGGAATATAAACGGCGTTCAAGCCAATTTTCAACGCGGGATTGATGTCGCTGCGCGGGCTGTTCCCGATCATCCATCCGTGCGATTTCACGATTTTGTGTTTCTTTATCAGGCTGGCATACGTTTCCGGATCTTTTTCGCTCACGATTTCGATGAACTCGAAGAAGCCTTGCAGCCCGGAGCGCTCAACTTTCGCGGCTTGCTCGGCGGGCTCGCCTTTCGTAAATAAAATCAGGCGGTGCCGCTCCGTCAGATACGCCAGCGTCTCCGGAACGCCATCCAGAATTTTCGGCGGCGTGCGTTCCAGTTCCATCACGCGGCCGTGAATTTGCGCCAGTATTTCGCGCCGCACCATCTGGTCGGCGAGCTTCAGATATGTCTCTTCGAGAGATCTTCCAAAACTTCTCACGCCATACCCGTACTGCCGGATATTTTTCCGCTCGGTCTCATTTAAAATGTGCCGGATGTAGGTGCGCGTGTAGCCGCAAGACTCAACGAGTGAGATAAAATCCTCGATAAGCTTTTCGAAAAACACGTTGTTCTCCCACAACGTGTCGTCGGCATCGATCATCAGTGTGTTGCGTCGCATGGGGACTTAGTTCAGCAACCCTTTTGAAGCGATAGTTGATTCTCGCGTTGCTTTGCAGCTACGTCAGTCTACCAGTCTCAGAGCATCTTCGGCGATGGCTGCTGCCGCGCCGGGCTTGCCCATGGCTCGCGCCGCTTCCCGCATTCGAGCGAGTCGCGCCGAATCATCCAATAAACTCGCGATTTTCCAACCTGCAGCCGGGAGATTGTTGCAGCGAATCGCTGCGCCTGCCTCCAACAAATGATCGGCGTTGCGCTCTTCCTGTCCAGGGATCGGCTCAATCAGGGCCATCGGCAAAGCGCGCGCCAACGCTTCCGAAGTAGTCAGGCCGCCTGCTTTGCCAACCAGAAGATCCGCAGCAGCCATGTACTTGTCCATGTCGGTGGTGAAGCCGACGGGTACTAACCGTTGTGCTCCGCTCGAAAGCTTTCCCGCGCCACGCGAGATTTCTTCCAGACGCTTGCGAACTTTTTCCGCTTTCCCGGCGATGGCGACAATCTGCCACGGCCGTTGCAGCGCCAGCAAATCCTTTACCAGTTGTTCGACCGGTCCAATACCGTAACCTCCCGCCGAAATAAGAATCGAAAGAGCGGATGCATCGAGGCCAAGAGTATGCCGCGCTTCTGCGCGGTCCAGAGGCTTCGCAAACAACGGATCGACGGGAATTCCAGTGACGCGCAACCTGTCGCGTGGAACGCCAATGTGCGCCAGATATTCGGCGGCTTCCTCCATCGCCACATAATAGCGATCCACGGTGCGGCAGAGCCACATCGCGTGTACATCGTAGTCGGTCACCACAATGGCGTTGTGTGCGCGCAGTTTTCGCTTGGCGATCAGCCAGGCAACTATTTCCGCGGCCAGGAAATGCGTTGCGACGCATAAATCCGGCTGCACGCGCTTCAGCATGCGGATCATCGGAGCGGTGTTGAGCCGGTCGAGCGCGAGCCTCCGCCGTGGATGATGCCAGGGCTGGTCGGTGCGATCGTAAATCAGCCCCATGAATTCCGGCGCTCGCCGGACCATGGAAATGTACGTTTTGTCGTACATGCGCTGGAAAAGTTTGCTGACGTACTGGATGGTGTCGATATGCTCGACTGTGCAATCACCACGGGCTGCGAACGCTTTCTCAAGTGCCTGCGCGGCCCGCACATGTCCTGCGCCGGAAGAGGCGGACAAGAGAAGCACGCGCGGTTTCCCTTTCATCCGCGGCTATCTCCTTCTGCGGCGGCTCGCATCAAGAGGCCTTGCGCCGGCCCGAGGCGATTTTTTCGAGGATGCCGCGCGCCACGCTCTGCAGATCGCCGAAGCGCGCCAAATAATCCTGAAATTCGTGGTTCAGCAATTTCGCCTCTTCCGGGCCAAGTTGCGTGCGCAGAATCATGTCGCGCAGCTTTACGGGATGCGGCAAGAGCGCGTCCTCTTTTAATTCTTCGAGCGCCATACTCGCGTCGTAGTGATACATAAGTTCCCCCACGAAGAAACGGGCCGCAGTCTATCGGACGGCCAACAGATGGCCCAAGCCATTGTACTCGCCGTGCGTGGCCGCAAGCGAGCCTCACGAAATATTCTGAAATGAAGATTCCGAGGCGAGGTATTTTCAGAACGCCATAGACGCGAAGTCTGGAGAAGATCGCGTTTATGCCGCGGAAGCGGCTGCGGGCATGAATTCGTAGCGTTCAATCTTCGCAGCGATGCCCATCCGCCCATTCGAGGTGGGCTCGACGCGCACGATCTGGCCCAGGCAACGTATATTTACGTCATTCGATTGCGTTACTTGCTCGGGAAGAGTGATCACAAATTCGATTTCACTGCCGATAGGGAATTTGGTTTCCGCGAGAAAATAAAGGCCGCGGTAACTGACGTCCCGGGTTTGCGCCGTGAGTTCGGATCCATGCGGTTCGTGCGGAAGCACGCGGAGCGGTAGCGTCATATTAAAACGCCTGGCTTCGCGGCGGTCGGCTCCGTCGCTCATTACACCCCTCCCACTCGGGCTGGAATTTCAAGAAACGCTAACATCGGCAAGTGTAAACTGCAACGCGAAACTCAGGAAATTACGTCCTAGTACGAGGTTTTGCGGCAAAAGCGTGTACTGCGAGGTATCTCGTAATTCCGGTGGTACTGTTACTCCCACGAGTCGGGGCGAGATGCCAGAGGGACCGGAGTCCTTCCGAGCGGCGTCCATTTTGAAACATTATCTGAGAAAAGGTATTCTCACCGCGCTCACTTAATCGATTAAAGAGATGCCGGGCCACTGCGCATTCCGACTTTGACGGCGATGCTGTACACTCACCCTTCTTTTGACCGAGCCGATGATCGCAAAACACGAATCGCGCAATTTCTTTTTGACCGGACCCGCAGGGCGACTCGAAGCTATTTTCTGGAGCCCTAGCGCGGGCACGCCGCGAATGGCGGCGGTTGTTTGTCACCCGCATCCGCTGTTTGGCGGCACGATGCACAACAAAGTCGTGTACCAGGCGGCGAAATCGCTGGATACGTTGGGGCTTGCCGTTCTGCGCTTTAATTTTCGCGGAACGGGAATGAGCGAAGGGAAACACGATCGCGGAGAAGGCGAGCGTGGCGATGTGCGTGCGGCGCTGGATTTTCTCGCGTCGGAATTTCCTGCTATTCCGCTGCTGGTGGCGGGATTCAGTTTTGGTTGCTGGGTGGGACTTCGCGTTGGGTGCGAAGATCCGCGCGTCCGTTTGTTGATTGGTCTCGGACCGCCGGTGAATAACACGGATTTTTCCTACCTGGCACATTGCGAGAAGCTGAAACTGTTTGTGCTCGGTGCGAATGATATTTACGGCGCGCCCGACAAGTTGAAAAGCGTTGTTTCCGCAGCGGCCGGCGAAAACAAAGTCGTGATTGTGGACGATGCCGATCATTTTTTTGTGGGCAAGCTCGATCAAGTCGATGCCGCGATTGCGAACTGGATGAGCGGGACTACCTCGTAGTCGGAACGCCAACGTTGAAATCGAAGAGAGGTTCCTCGGCTGCGCAGACCGACACGTTCGCCGGAGCGAACGTGAAAGAAAAAGCGTCGGCCCACTTCGCTCGGAACGACAGGATGTGGGACGTGGCGATTAGATGCCGGCCCACTCCGCTGGGAATGACAAATTCAGCTGACATAACGACTAAGCGGATTCGCCGCGGCTGAAGAGTTGGGTGAACTGATCTACCGTGGCGGGCGCGACGCTCACTAGCTTCGCGTTGGCGCGGACATGCTCGACGCGTGACATTCCTACTAGAGCTGTTGTGATTCCTGGCGACGACCTTACAAATTGCAGGGCGCGCTGCGCGTCGTTTTCAAGACCGAGAGCTTGCGCTACGAACGCCGGCAAGTTGCGCGCAACCTGGCCCTGCAGCAGCGAGGCGCTGGCGATGAGAGTAATGCCGAGTTCGCTTGCGGCTTCCATGACGGTGCGGTCCTTGCCGCCGATGGACTGATTGCCGAGCGTCAGCGCTTCCGTCATTCCGAGATTGAAAGGAAGCTGCACGAAACGGAAACGATGTTTTTCGCCGGCGATATCCGCGGCGATTTGCGCGAATTCGGCGAGCTGCATGGCGTCGCGCATTTTGGCTTCCTGGCGGAAGCCGTTCCAGGTGGCCATGCCATAGAACTGAATTTTTCCTGCGTCGGCGGCGGACTCGAGATAGATGAAGGCGTCGCGAACGCGTTCGAGAAAATCGGGGCGGGAGACTTCGTTGAGCTGCGTTTCGGGATTGTGGAGGTAGTAGACATCGATGCAATCGAGCTGAAGATTGCGTAGGCTGCGTGCGAGCTGATTTTCGAGAAAGCGCGGCGTCATGCAATGGCTGCCGCCGACGAGGTCTTTTGGCGTGAAGATGCCGGGCTGAATGTACTCGCGCAGAAAATATTCGGTTGTATCGTCGGGCATGGAGCCATCCGGTGTGAGATAGCCGCCTTTGGTGCAAACGATCAGTTCATCGCGGGAGAAATCTTTTGTGGCGAGGTATTTGATGGCCGCGCCGATGCTGCGTTCGCTGCGCTGGAGGCGGTAGTTGATGGCAGCGTCGATGAAGTTGATGCCGCTTTCCACGGCGGCGACGACAGCCGCGGAGTAACTGGCGTCCACTTTCGGATCCAGTTGTCCGAGATAAGTGCCAATACCGAGCGAGGACATGACGAGGCCCTGGGCTTCGCGGAAGTGGCCGTCAGCGGCGTGGCCGGCGAAGCGGTTGGCGTATTTTTTTGTGGATTCGAGTGTGGCGGATTTGGTCATGTTGTCCTTATCGTTTGCGATCGCAAAGATGGGCACGGCATGCCGTGCCCCTACGGCGGATTGTTGCCGGCGGCTGGCCCGTTGGCGGTGGGCTCGCTTGTCGGCGGTTCCGCGGATTTCGGATTGAGGAGTCGCGAACAGGCACGAAGAATTTTACGGTACGGCCAGTCTTTTTCGCGAAAGAAAATCTCGCCGGCGCGGGGATTGCTGTAGAACCAGCGGGAGATCAGTGCGAGATGTTCGCCGAGTTCTTCGCGAGCGGCGGACGGCGAGACCAGCGGGGAAGTTGAGCCTGCCGGCGGCGGAGGGTGCGGTGAAGTGAAGACGGGCACGGCATGCCGTGCCCCTACGAGGCTGGCGGGAGCTTCGAGATAGTCCTTGAAAATGTGTTCGGCGGAGCGCGGCTGGCTGGCGATTTCGCCGAAGCGCAGGAAGAAGGGTTCGGCGAGGCGTCCGCCATGGATGGCGAAGACGCCGATGGATTGCTCTTCGGCGGCGCGCTGGAGAATGACGGCGTCGAGATTGGCGATGCGGCGGGCAAGTTCTGGGCGAAAGCGCAGCGCGGCATCCAGTTTTTCGATGCGTTTGTGGAGCAGGGCGGCGCGCTCGAAATCGAGATCGGCGCTGGCGCGTTCGCGGTCGTCTTCGATAGCGGCGCGCAGCGAATTGCCGTTGGTGTCGAGAAATTGCACGAGGCGCTGGACTTCGGCGTCGTATTCCTCTTTGGTGCAGCCCGCGAAACACGGCGCGAGGCACATTTTCATTTCGGAATAGATGCAGCCGGGGAACGCGGGATCGCGGCGGATTTTGATTTGGCAGCGGCGCACTTTGAAAAGGTCGAGCGCCTGCTCGGAAAAAGCGAGCGCGGATTTTCGCGAAGGGAAGGGGCCGTAGTACGAGCCGGCGGTCGGTGCGCCGGATTCGTCGACGGCGATGCGGCGGGTGACGTAGCAGCGCGGGTAGGCATTACGCAGGCTGACTTTCAGGACGGCGGGCGGGCGGAGGCGCGTGAGTTTGCGGTAGCGCTGCGGGAAAAGATGCTTGGCATGCTGGTAGTAGCTGAAGATTTGCTCGAGCGCGGAGCCGGTGAGGCGGTAGCGAATACCGCTCGCAAGTTCGCGAAGATTCAAACGCTTGCTGGTTGGATCGCCGGGCCCGAGAAGGCGCTGCAGGCGGCGCTGCAAATCCTGGGTGCGAATCAAAAAGGGCTCGGCATTTTCCGCGCGCGATTCGATCAGGCAGACAGCGGGTCTGGCCGGGAGGGCGGCGAAGAAGTCTTCGTCGTGAGTGGGATCGAATTCGAGGCCGCAGTCGAGATCGAGCACGGTGACAGGATATAACGGAAGTGGAGAGCCGACCCTTCGAGACTCAGGGCGAACAGCTGACAGCTCACAGCCGACAGTTGAGGGAAGGAGAGGCAGTTTCCCTGGGAGTGTGACCCCTTTCCCCGGGTTTTTTGTAAGTATTGCGTTTAAAGGGTTTAGCGGCGGCGTAAGTCCTTTGGATGCAACAGTTGCGGGCGGCTGCGTAGGTGTTGATTTTAAAGGAGATGCAGGCGGGTTTAGGCGGACAGCGCATGTTGAACCGGCGAGTGCGGCACACCGTCTCCGCCACCCGCCCGTGCTTTAGGTTGTCGATGTAGTCCAGAATTGGAGGTGGGCTTCGGCGAGAAGGTGATCGATGGCGTCGCGGTTCACTTTATCTGGAAGCGTCGAGGTGGCCTGAGCGGCAAGCGCTTCGGATTCGAGTTGCGCGCCAAGTTCTCGAATTTCGGTGAGAGAGTATTTGCCTTTGCGAATTTCGATCAATTCGTCGCGGTTTGGTCTGGGCAGTGTGATGCATCCTTGTTCCATCAATTCTTTTGCCTCGCCGTACAAGCGGATGACATGCATGGCATATTTCGTGTCATATCCGTGTTTGTCCTCGAGTTCCGCGCGGTGAACGTTTCTCTGTCCTTTCTCGCCGAGCAATCGTTTCATCTGGTCGTCGGCGAATCCAAGGAATGGTTTCACGTGGCTTTTCGCCAGGAAAAGTTCAGGCTGGGCGGAAATGCGGTCCCAAGTCTTAGTAGAGAACGCGAGCGGCGCGAACAAGAAATGCAGGGCCGATGGATTGCCCTTGGCGGCTAGTCCTGCCCATTTCATTAGCGTGTACAGACAAACGTCTACGTCTTGTGGCCCGTTGCCGCCGGGTTTGCCTCCGGTCGTGAAAACAAAATGCTCCTCCCGGTCTAGACCCAGGACCTTGATAGGTGGCGGAATGTAGAGGCCGTACCAATCGGTATCGTCAGTGGCGCCGAGTTTTGCACCGTGCGCTTGCGATCCGCCGATACAGGCCATGATCAGACCTTCTTGATGAACGAATCCGTATTGAGCGAAGTCGGGTTTCACGCAGCAGTCCTTTATATCTCCATGGTAGCGCACAACGATAGCGGTGGAAGGGGCTAGAGGACTTCCTGAGAGGCGATGGGCAGGTGTATACTCCCGGCCACAATTTGGTCGCACGAAGGATTTCTTGTGCTGCCTGACGAACAGTTTGACGGGGATCCCACTTCCGGCGACGGTGAACGCACCGCAGAGACCGGCCGCAATCCATCCACGCCTGAGACGACACGGACAGTCATAGGGCACTACCACCTGCTTCAGAAAATCGGAGAAGGAGGCATGGGCGAGGTGTGGCTGGCGGAGCAGAAAGAGCCAGTGCGGCGGCGCGTGGCGTTGAAGCTGGTGAAGGCCGGGATGAATACGCGGGAAGTGATGGCGCGATTTGAGTCCGAGCGGCAAGCCTTAGCGCTGATGGAACATCCTGCGATTGCCAAGGTGTTCGACGCGGGCTCGACGCCGGAAGGCGCGCCGTACTTCGTGATGGAGTACGTGGCGGGCGTGCCGATCACAGAGTATTGCGACAATCACCGGCTTTCCATCCAAGAACGATTGGAACTGTTCACGCAGGTGTGTGAAGGAGTGCGGCACGCGCATCAGAAAGCGGTCATCCACCGTGACCTGAAACCCTCGAACATTCTGGTGGCGGAGGTGGATGGCAAGGCGACGCCAAAAATCATCGACTTTGGTGTGGCGAAGGCACTCGGCCAGAAATTGACGGCGCACACCATGTTTACGCGGGTAGGGTGCGCTGATCGGAACACCCGAGTATATGAGCCCAGAGCAGGCGCTTTCCTCGGGCGAGGACATTGATATACGGACGGATGTCTACTCGCTAGGGATTATTTTTTATGAATTGCTGGCGGGTGTGCCACCGATCGAGCTGGGGAGGCTGGCATTCGATGAATTCCTTAGAAAGCTGCGGGAAGAAGACCCGCAGAAACCGAGCACGAAGATACGGACACAGGACGCGGCCACGTCGTCGGAGTTAGCGCAGAAGCGGCAGACGGAGCCACTGGCACTGGCCAAACTAATTGGCGGGGATTTGGATGCGATCGCGCTGAAGGCGCTCGAAAAGGATCGCTCGCGGCGGTACGGCTCGGTTTCAGATTTCGCGGCGGATATCGGGCGATATCTGAATCATGAAGCGGTGCTGGCGGTAGCGCCTTCGGTGGCGTACCGGGGGCGGAAATTTGCTAGACGTCATCGTGGAGCCCTGGTGACAGCGTGCGCGTTTGTGGCCGTGCTAGTTGCGGCGGCGGTCGTCAGTATCCGGCAGAGCGTACGAGCTAACCGGGAAGCGGCGGTGGCTCAAGCGGTGAGCGACTTTTTGCGAAATGACGTGCTAGCACAGGCGAGCGCCTCGACGCAATCAGGGCCGAGCACGAAACCTGATCCAGACCTGAAGGTTCGAACGGCGCTGGACCGCGCGGCGGCGCGGATCGCGGGCAAGTTTGAAAAGCAACCGGAGGTGGAAGCGGCGATTCGGGACACGATCGGGCAGACCTATGTGGAACTGGGCGTCTACGCGGAAGGGAGGACGCATTTGGACCGGGCACTGGAACTGCGCCGCCGGTGGCTGGGAGCAGAAAACCAAAAGACGCTGGCAACCGCGAGGCGCGTGGGGTATCTCGCGCTTCTTCAAGGCAAAAACACCGAGGCCGAGACTCTGCTCACCGATACGGTTGCCATCGACCGGCGTGTACTGGGTCCGAAGCACATTGAAACGTTAGGGGCGATGAACAACCTTGCGCTTGTCTACTTCGGCGTGGGCAAGTATGAACAAGCTGAGAAGCTAAACAAAGAAGTCCTGGAAGGGCGGCGACGCATTTTGGGTCCCGAGGATCGAGACACGCTGGGATCGATGACCAATCTGGCACTGAGCTATTACTCAGAGGGCAAGAATAGCGAGGCCGAGGCTGCGTACAACGAGGCTCTGCCTGTGCTTCGCCGCGTGCTGGGCCCGGAGCATCCGGAAACGCTGCAAAGCATGAATAATCAGGCGCTGGTCTACTATAACGAAGGTAAGTACACGCAAGCGGAGGCGCTGCATAGCGAAGTACTGGAAATACGCCGGCGGGTGCTGGGGCCTGAGCATCCCGCAACCCTGCAGTCTCTGAGCAACTTGGCCAACGCTTACTATGGAGAGGGCAAGTACGAGCAGGCCGAGAAGCTCAACCAGGAACTCTTGGAGGTCTGTCGACGAGTGCTGGGTCCGGAGCATCCGCACACGATAGGGGTCATGCACAATCTCGCGATGGTCTACGACGATGAGGGTAAGTATAGCGAGGCTGAGGTTCTGTACAGCCAAGTGTTGGATATGGTGCGGCGAGTGTCAGGTCCAGAGCATCCCGCGACGTTGAACACCATGCACAATCTGGCGCAGGTCTACCTGGATGAGGGGAAGTATGCGCAAGCGGAAGCGCTCGATGGCAAGGCGCTGGAATTACGACGCCGTGTATTGGGCCCGGAACATCCCGATACGCTTTATTGCATGCGCGGCGTGGCGCTAGCGATCTACTTTCAAGGCAGGCATGCACAAGCCGAGGAGCTGTTAAATAAAGCAATGGAGATTAGCAAGAGGGTGCTGGGCGCGGAGCATCCGCTCACGCTTGGCGCGCTTTCGGACCTGGAGTTCATGAACCAGCAAGAAGGAAAGTATGAAGTGGCGGAGATGCTTGGGAAGGAGGCGTTAGCGGGCCGGAGGCACAGCGCAGGTTCGATGAACGCGACCACGGCTTCGACAGCTCTCGACCTGGGAATGGTGTACTCGTCGGAAGGCAAATTTACGGAGAGTGAGGCGCTGGCGCACGAGGCTTTAGAGTTCTTACAAAAGCAGCAGCCGGATGATTGGCAGAGATATCGCGCGGAGAGCCTTTTAGGAGCGGACCTGGCCGGGGAGAAGAGATACACAGAAGCGGAACCACTGCTCACCGAAGGTTATAAAGGAATGTTGGCTCGGAAGGAGGAAATCGGCATGCCGGATCGGTACAACCTGGAGCGCGCGCGGGATTGGCTAGTTCAAATGTATGTGGCGTGGGGCAAGCCGGACAAGGCGGCGGAATGGAGAAAGAAACAAAATAGGTGAAAAAAAGGCGGCGCCAAGTTATGACCTTAGGAGCCAGGAGGAGATGACGAGGCGCTGGATTTCGGAGGTGCCTTCGTAGATTTCGGTGATGCGGGCGTCGCGGTAGTTGCGCTCGACGGGGTATTCGCGGGAGTAGCCGTTGCCGCCATGGATCTGGATGGCTTTGTGGGTGACGCGCGTGGCCATTTCGCTGGCGAAAAGTTTGGCGATGGCGGCGTCCATGCTGAAGCGGGCGCCGGTGTCTTGCTTCCAGGCGGCTTTGCGGACGAGGAGGCGTGCGGCGTCGAGGTCGGTGGCCATATCGGCGAGCATGAACTGAATGGCCTGGAATTGTGCGATGGGATGGCCGAAAGCGAGGCGTTCCTGGGAGTAAGTGCGAGCGGCTTCGAAGGCGCCTTGGGCGATGCCGACAGCTTGCGCGGCGATCCCGATACGGCCCCCGTCGAGCGTGGAGAGAGCGACTTTGTAGCCTTCGCCTTCGTTGCCGATGCGATTGGCGGCGGGAACTTCGCAATCCGTGAAGATTAGTTCGCAGCAGGCCGTGGCGCTGATGCCCAGTTTTTTTTCTTCCTTGCCGGTCTTGAAACCAGGAGTTCCTTTTTCCACGACGAGCGCGGTGATTCCTTTTTCGCCTTTTTCGGGATGGGTGTTGACGTAGACGATAGCGGCATCGGCAGAGCCGCCGTTGGTGATCCAGGCTTTGGTGCCGTTGAGGATGTATTTGTCGCCACGAAGGATGGCTTTGGTTTGGAGAGCGGCGGCGTTGGAGCCGGCTTGGGGTTCGGTGAGCGCGTAGCAGCCTATTTTTTCGCCGCGGGCGTAGGGTTCGAGGAATTTCTTTTTTTGTTCGGCGGTGCCAAGGCGGTGGATGGGATCGCAATAGAGAGAATTCTGGACGGAGAGAATGACGCCGGTAGAGGCGCAGCAGCGGGAGATTTCTTCGATGACGATGGTGTAGGCGACGTGATCGAAAGCTGCGCCGCCTTCGGATTCGGGGATGGCGATGCCGGTGAGGCCAAGTTCGGCGGCTTTGGCGAAGAGGGCGCGAGGGAAGTGGCCGGTTTCGTCGAGCTCTTTGGCGAGAGGGCGAACCTCGGATTCGGCGAATTCGCGAACGGTTTTTTGGAGAAGAGATTGTTCTTCGGTGAGGTCGAGATTCAACGATGGCTCCGTGTGTGGCGTACGCATAGTTTAGCGCAGATGGAGAAAAAGATTTACACAGAGGGCACGGAGGACACAGAGAGCACGGAGAGGAGAAAAGCAGATTCCTCGCTTCGCTCGGAATGACAATTTCGTTTTGAAATTGGGCGGACGAGAATTTTATTGTGAGATTAGGCGGTGAGGGCTTTGCGGAGGCGGTCGTAGCTAACGTGGAGATCTTCGGGGTGGACGCGGGTTTCGGCGGTGACGGTCATGAAGTTGGAATCGCCGAACCAGCGAGGCAGAGCGTGGAGGTGGAGGTGGCCGGCGACGCCAGCGCCTGCGGCACGGCCGAGATTCATGCCGAGATTCATGCCGTCGGGTTTGTAATTTTGTTGGAAGGCTTTTTCCATGCGTTGCGCTAGCGTCATCATTTCGGTGAGGGTGGCGGCATCGCAGAGATTTAATTCGGCGACGTGAGCGTAGGGGACGATCATGACGTGGCCGGAGGTGTAGGGAAAACGGTTGAGGATGACGAAGATTTTTTTGCCGCGATAGACGATCAGAGTTTCGTCATCTTTGTTGAGCGCGACAGCGTCGCAGAAGATACAGTCGGGCTGCTTGCCGGCGGTGACTTGCGCCATGTACTGGTAGCGCCACGGAGTCCAGAGATAGTCCATCGCGAAGTGTCCTCGGGAGAAAAGTTGCGCGGACAGAATAGCGCAAAACGAGGGGAGATTTGCGCGGGATGAAAATAGGGCTGACAGCTCATAGCCGACAGCTGACAGTCAGAGGGAATTAGGTCGTAGATGTGCTGCTTTGGAAATGGTGGTCTGGACTTCCAGTAACAGCGGGCTATCTTCACGCCGACGAGCAGGTTATTTCTTTAGGAATGCTTGGCGTCTCCGGCGGCAGAGGCGGCGGCTTCGGAGTTGTTTACAAAATCCTTGAGTTCCTTACTGGGCTTGAAGAAGGGAATTTTCTTAGGCGGGACTTCGACTTTTTCACCGGTTTTGGGATTACGGCCAACGCGGCCACGGCGCTGGCGCGTGCGGAAGCTTCCGAAGCCGCGGATTTCTATTTTGTCGCCCTTCTGGATAGATTCGATGATGCTGTCGAAAATAGTTTCGACGATGGTCTCGGACTCCTTGCGGGGGAGTTCCGTGATACGCAGGACCTCTTCGATGAGGTCGGCCTTCGTCAGCGTGAGTTGCTTGGTCATCTTGCCTATGCCTCGTTGCAGAGCCAGAGTAACAGCGGCCGCAGGTTCTTGGTGCGAAACGGTTTAGAGGGGCAAAACACGCCCGGTTGCCCCTCTTCCTATCATTAAATTGACCCGCAGGTAAATGAAATTGTGCTGCCCCTAAAGCCTTGACGCCGGAGCCCCCTGGGAAGAGCGACCGGTTTGCTGCCAAACAATCTTAGACAGCCGCTTGTTGCACAACGCCAACTACCTAACGTGAACCCGTTAGCGCGCCGAAAGTTTGGACTTCAGCGCGTCCCCGATGGTGGCCGTCGAGGAAGTCTTCGACGTCGAGCGATACTGCTCGATTTCCTTACGCTCGATCTGCTTGGCGGCGGCGCGATAGCTCAAACCGATGCGGCGCGTCTCCGGGCTGATCTTGATGATTTTGAAATCATACTCCTTGCCCGGCTCGAGCGGACCGGCGCTCTTGAGCGGGCCGGTGCTGGTGCGGTGCATGGGAGAGTGGCCTTCGTCGCGGCGCTTGCGCTCTTCGATCTCGGTGTTGTGACAGAGGGCTTCGATGTTGTCGCCAAGTTCGACGAACGCGCCAAACGTGGCGATGCGCGAAACTTTGCCCTTCACGATCTGACCGACTTTGTGCTGCTTGAACCATTCGCCCCAGATGTCGTTGACCTGCTTGATGCCGAGGGAGACGCGGCGGTTCTCGGGATCGATCTTGAGGACCTTGGCGGTGACGGGTTCGCCCTTCTTGAATACTTCGTGCGGATTCTTGATGCGCTCGGTCCAGCTTACGTCGCCAACGTGGACGAGTCCGTCAAAACCTTCTTCGATTTCAACGAAAGCGCCGAACTCCGCGATGTTGCGGACTTTTCCGGTGACGATGGTGCCCACGGGATATTTATCCGCGACGAGCAGCCAGGGATCGGGCAGCGCCTGCTTGATACCGAGGGAGACGCGGCGGTCGCTGGGCTTGATATCGAGGACCACGACGTCGACTTCTTCGCCTACTTTGAAGAGCTTCGAGGGATGCTGGACTTTCTTGGACCAGCTCAGCTCGGTGACGTGGACGAGGCCTTCGATGCCTTGTTCGAGTTCAACGAAGACGCCGTAGTCCACTACGCCGACAACTTTGCCTTTTACTTTGCCGCCGGCAGGATATTTTTCCGAGGCGTTCACCCAGGGATCGGGCATCAGTTGCTTGAGGCCGAGCGAGACGCGCTGCTTTTCCTTGTCGAACTTCAGGATGATGACGTCGAGCTCCTGCTCGGGCTTCACGACATCGGAGGGATGCTTGACGCGGCCCCAACTGAGGTCGGTGAGATGGAGCAAGCCATCGATGCCGCCGAGGTCGACGAAGGCGCCGTACTCGGTGACGTTTTTCACGTGGCCATGCACAACCTGGCCCTCGGTGAGCGTTTCCATCAACTGGGCGCGCTTGGCGTGCAGCTCTTCTTCGAGAAGGGCGCGACGGCTGACGACAACGTTGCCGCGACGGCGGTTGAGCTTGGTGACGCGGACTTGCACTTCGGTCCCGGTGAGGTCGTCGAGATTTTGCGTTGGACGAAGGTCGAATTGCGAGCCCGGGAGAAAAGCGCGAACGCCGATATCGACGACGAGGCCGCCCTTGATGCGGTCGACCACTTTGCCGGTGATAGTCTCCTTGGCTTTGTAGGCGGCTTCGATTTTTTCCCAAGTGCGACGGCGCAGAACTTTTTGATAGGAAAGAATCGTGAAGCCGTCTTTGTGATCGCCGGTGCGCTGCACTTCGATGGTGGCGTTGGGCTCGGGGCGAGGAATGTCTGTTTCGGAGAATTCCGCCGCGGGGATGAGGCCTTCCGTCTTTCCGCCGAGATCCACGACTACGCCGTGTTCCGTGTAAGCGACGACCTTCACTTCAATAATTTCGTTCTGCGAGGCAGCTTCGTGCTGCTCGTCGTACTGCTCCATCAGCTTGCTCATCTCTTCGGAGCCGGCCGCTTCTTCGGCGGCCGCGGTGGCTTCGGCATCGGCGGGAGAGGGAGCGGCCACTGTCGGCTTCGCTTCCGCAGGAGCTGCGGGCACGGCTGCAGCTGCTTCTACAGGAGCGGGAGACGGAGCGCTTTCGTGCGCAGCAGGTTCGGGGGCGCTAGCCTGCGCGGTGTTCACTTCTTCTGCGGGGCTGCTATGAGTGGGATCTGAATCAGGTGCGGGTGCTGCTGCGGCTGCTGAAGACTGGTTGTCGTGGTCGGGTAACATGGTTGTTGGCCTCCGGAAGATAACTTCTATTCTGTCCACCCCGGCTATGCCGGGATAACGCAAAACGTCGATAAGATTCCTTGCAAATTCCCTGACAGGGATCCTACAAGGAGGTTAACCGCTGAGCGGTCTTTTGGGACAATGCTGCGGGCGTTTCGAGGCGCGCTGCAACCTCAAAAGGATACTCGCCGGGTTGCGCTTGTGTCAATCAATCGAAGCTGCCGTCCTGGGACCTGAGGAATGTGCCGCCTTCAAATAGAATCATGGGAATCCCGCCGCCATGGCCAAAACAGCATGAGGAAGAAAAATAGAACCACCGCGGCTGGAAAGTGCCACCAAATCTCAGCCAGACTTCGCGGATTCCCAAATGGGAGAAACTTACCTTGGTAGCCAGCCCAGTCGAAGAGAAAAATAATCACACCACACACCAAAGCCAGCCCAATGGATCTTTGAATCCGTCGGCGAAATCGCCGTCGCATCAGACGTAGCGGTGCAGGCGTTATGTGGTTCTTTTCCACGGCCCTATTCTATCTCCTCTTTTCGGGGGCGCGTATCAAGAGCTTGCGAGCACGGGCGCGCATGGCGGGTGTGCCGGAACGGACGGAGTCTTCGAGGAGGTGTTTTACCTTGCTGCGAAGAGCGGGCTCGTCTTGCGGAAGGTCGGACAGTCCTTGGAGGGCGAAGGTCTTTACGATGGAGCTGCGGTCGTCGAGATAGCGCTGTAACGTGGTGGCGGCGCGTTGGCGTTCGGCGGGGGTGAGTCGGAGGCGCGGGACCATTGCGGCTAGGTGCCAACGCAGTTCGATCTGTTCGGCTTCGGCAAGGAGGCCGAGGAGTTGTGGTTTGTGGCGATCGAGGAGGCGGGGTTTTTTGGCGGAGACTTTTTCGGCGGCGTCGGCGGCGCGCATACGGACTATGGGATTTTCGTCCCAGAGGCATTTAATGAGATCGCGAAAGCGACGCGGCCCTCTCAGAACGAGGCGTGCCACTTCGTTTGCGCGGCCGATAGAACGGCGTTCACGGCCTGCTAGGAGGGACGTAATCTTCAGAGTGGGCATAGTATATTGGGTTAGGTCGCGCGCTAACCTAACCGCTTGAGAGTATTGTGATGACTAAGAAGAAGCAACGTACGCCAAAGTTTCCTGCCATAGTTGAAGAAATCTGCCAGGCGATCGAGGAGAGTCTCGAACGATTCTCGCCGGAAGAGCGTAGCGCGAGGCTCGACAAAATTCATTCTATCTTGGCTGGCCGCAGGAAAGAAAAGCGGGCAACTACCAATCTATCCCCAACGTCTTGAGGAATTTCTTCGCGCGTTTCGGCTCGCCAGGCAAGTTATCTCCACGCTCCGCACAGCATTGAAGGAAACGCTCACACTTAGGATTCGGCTGGCCGAATTCGGCGCGGATGCTTGTAATTTCTTCGGCTAATTCCTTTAGCCTCTCCGCCTCCGTCCAGCGTAGAAATCTGGCGGCTTCCGGATTTTGATTTTGACCAAACAAGCCCCAGCGCCCGTTTGCGCATTCTTTCAGGCACTGTATCAATAGGGAGTCGAACTCTGTTTCCAGTGCTGTCAGCCGTTGCTCGATTGGCGATGCTCGCATGGCGACACTTTAAGCGCGGGCGCGGCCGGCTTGGGTGGATTCGCGGCGGAAATCGGGGGCGGTGATTTCGACGGTGCGGCACATTTCGAAGAGGCGGGAGCGCATGCGGCTGCCGATGCGTTGTTCGAGAGAATCTTCGCGGGTGGGCATGACGAGTTTTCCGCTAGGGAGGCGCGTGGCTTCGCCTTCGGCCGCGGGATTGTCGTAATAGTTTGTGGTGATAATGGTGGTGCGGCGCTCGTTATAGCGGGCGTTGAGGACGATGCCGACAATGTCGCGAACCCAATCGGAGGGTTTGCTGGCGCCGAGGTCGTCGAGGACAAGAATTTCTACGGTGCGGACGGGTTCGAGGATACCCATTTCGGTGGATTCGCTGGCGGGGTTGTAGCTGGCCTGGATTTCTTTGAGGAGTTCGCGGTAATCGCAGAAGAGGCCGGCGTGGCCGCGACGAATCAGTTCTTTCAGGGCGGCGACGGCGAGATGGGTTTTGCCGACTCCTGAAGGACCCATGAGGAGGAGGCCTTTTTCTGCAGCTCCCGGGTAATCGCGAACGAATCCTAGGGCAAGCAGCTTCGCCTTTTTCAGCGAATCGGTTTGCTGCGGCGTGGCGCCTACGTCCGTGCTGTAGCTTTCAAAATCGCAGTGCTCGTAGCGTTTGGGGATGTGGGCGCGTTCAATGACGCGCTCGGCGCGGTCTTGCATACCGCAATCGCAGGCGACGGCGACTTTTCCAGCGGCACCATCGGGGCGCGGGACGAGCTTCCAGCCGGTTCCTTTGCAACGCAGGCAATTCTCGAGAGCCATGCGCACAGCATACGTTTGCGGGGGCGGAACGGCAAGGTGTGGGATGTGGGAATCAGCGGAAAAGAACAGCCGAGAAAAGATAACGCAGAGGCGCAGAGTCAACAGAGGCTTCGCGGAGAAACATGGCATCATCAAAAATAGAGGAGCGCTTACGGAATCGTTGCTGATCATTACCGGTTCGATGGGGGCGGGTAAGACTAGCGTCCTGGGCGAAGCTTCGGACATCCTTGCGCTGCGCGGAATTGCCCACGCGGCTATCGACTTGGACGCGCTTGGGCTCGCCTATCTTCCGTCGGCTGCCAGCAACGACGGAGTGATGTACCGCAACCTTCAGTCTGTCTGTCAGAACTATGCTTCCCTTGGTGTGCGGCGGATCTTGCTGGCGCGCGCACTGGAAAATCATGCGGAACTGGAGTTGTGCCGCAGCGCGGTTTCCGCCAATGGCGTAGTCGTCTGCCGGCTGACCGCTAGCGTGGGCACGATGGAGCAACGCATCACGGGGCGCGAATCGGGCCTATTGCAGCGCGAATATGTTGCGCGCGTGAGGAAATTGAACGACATCCTTGACCGCGCGCGATTGGAGGATTTCACCGTCTCGAACGAGAATCGCACGCTGAACGCGGTTGCACACGAGATGCTTGCCAAGGCTGGTTGGATTTCAGCGGGACCCACCGACAACCTCGAAAAACTGTAGAAGATGGAGCTAGGACGTGCGCGAGAGGCGCGGGGTGGCGCGGACGATTGCGTGGCGCGGTTCTTTGTCTTGAGCGCGCGAAGAGGCGACGCGGGAGAGTTCCTGTTGGACGACGGTGGCGAATTCGGTCATTTGGCGTTCCATTTCGACCATTTTTTCGCGCATATTCAAAATGATTTCGATACCGGCGAGGTTGACGCCCATGTCGCGCGCGAGGGTGAGGATGACGTCGAGGCGTTCGAGATCGGAATCAGTGTAGAGGCGCGTGTTGCCCTGCGAGCGCGAGGGCTTGAGGAGGCCAACGCGTTCGTAGAGGCGGAGCGTTTGAGGATGCAATTTATAGAGTTCGGCTACGGCGCTAATCATGTAGCCGGCTTTGGCCCGTTTTCTGGCGCGTGGTGGCATGCGTCGCTCTCTCTATCTCTCCTGGAAGACGGGCACGGCATGCCGTGCCCCTACGCCTAAAATTTACACGCCTGCTTTCGTGAATAAATCTTTGCGCGGATCTTCCGGCGCGATAGTTTCCAGTTCTTTCATCAGGTTGCGCACACGCTCATCGGTCGGCTGTGGCACGATCACCTGGATCTCGACGTATTGATCGCCACGCAGGCCACTTCTTGCGCTAGGTACGCCTTTTTCTTTCAGGCGTAAAGTTTTGCCGCTGTTCGTCGCTGGTGGAATGCGCACCAGCGAGCGGCCATCGATCGTCGGGACTTCTACTTTTGCACCCAGCGTGGCTTCGCTCACGGTAACCGGAACTTTGGTGTACAAATCATCGCCGCGGCGTTCGAAGAAGGCATGCGGCTTCACGTCCACGCGCAGATACAGATCGCCTGGAGGCGCGCCCATCGTTCCGGCATTGCCTTTGCCGGGGACGCGCACGCGCGAGCCGCTCGCTACGCCCGACGGAATGCGGACGTCGATCGTTTCGGTGCGGCGCAGGCGGCCTTCGCCGCTGCATGTTGGGCAGACTTTGCGGATTTTGCCAGTGCCTCCGCAGCGCGTGCAGGGAACGTTAAATTTCATTTTGCCAGCGGTTTGCTGAATGGTGCCGGAGCCGTGGCACGTGGGGCAGGTTTGTGCGGAGCCGATCGCGCCCGTGCCGTGGCAGGTGTCGCAGGTATCGAGGCGCGTTATGGTCAGCTTTTTGACGGCGCCGCGAACGGCGTCCCAAAAATCAATTTCGATCTGATACTCGAGGTCGCCGCCCGGTTCTTGCTGCGGTTCTTCGCCGCCGCCTTTTCCGCCGCGGAAAAACTGGCTGAAAAGATCGCGGAAGCTGCCTCCGCCGCCCTGTGCTCCGGAGCCGCCTCCAAAGTCAAAGCCGCCGAAATCGAAATTTACGCCTTCGCTGTCGCCGGGGTGCGCTCCGCCCGGGCCGCCGGAAGGGATGTTGTCGCTGTAAAAGCCGTACTGGTCGTACATCTGGCGCTTTTTGGAGTCGGAGAGAACGTCGTAGGCTTCCTGCAGTTGCTTGAATTTTTCTTCGGCGGATTTGTCACCGGGATTCAGATCAGGATGGTATTTGCGCGCGAGTTTGCGGAAAGCAGTGCGAATGTCTTTTGCGGAGGCTTTCTTCGCGACGCCGAGGAGATCGTAATAGTCTTGTTTTGCGGTTGTGGCCATGGAAACCGATAAGAGCTAGAGGTTCAAGGTTTAAAGTCAAAAAAACCAGAGCTACTTCGTTAGAGCAAGAAAGCAAGCAGGGGCGCAGCATGCTGCGCCCCTACAAGCAGTGTTGCGTTAGTTAGGGCGTTTGGTTTCGTCGACGTCCACGTATTCGGCGTCGATCACGTCGCCGGGCTTTTTGTCCTGCGTGCTGCTTGAGCCCGAACCGGGAGCGCCGCTCGCTCCAGCGCCTGCGCTAGCACCGGCAGCTTGTTCCGCGCCGGGCTTGGCTTCATTCGCTTTGTAGAGAATCTCGGCGATCTTGTGCAGAGACTTCTCGAGGTTCTCTGTGGCGGAGCGCAAGCGAGCCGTGCCGCCTTCGGCAATGGCCTTCTTGGCTTCTTCGATGGCGTCTTCGGCCACTTTCACGTCTGATTCCGCAATCTTCTCGCGGTTCTCGCGGACCATCTTCTCCGCCTGGTACATGATGCCGTCGAGCCGGTTGCGCGCTTCGACTTCCTCCATGCGGCGGCGGTCGTCTTCGGAGTGGGATTCGGCCTCGGTGCGCATCTTCTCGGCTTCTTCCTTGGTCAGACCGCTCGAAGCAGTGATGGTGATTTTCTGCTCCTTGTTGGTGGCCTTGTCCTTGGCACTGACGTTCAAGATGCCGTTGGCGTCGATGTCAAAAGTCACTTCGATCTGCGGAGTGCCGCGCGGCGCCGGCGGAATGCCATCCAGCTTGAATTTGCCAAGCGACCGGTTGTCCGAAGCGAACTTGCGTTCGCCTTGCAGTACCTGGATTTCCACGCCAGGCTGATTGTCCGCCGCGGTCGAGTACGTTTCGACTTTGCGGGTCGGGATCGTGGTGTTGCGCGGGATTTGTACGGTCATCACGCCGCCGAGCGTCTCGACGCCCAAGGAAAGCGGCGTCACGTCCAGCAGCAGGATGTCTTTCACTTCGCCCCCGAGTACCGCGCCCTGAATCGCAGCGCCGACCGCGACGACTTCATCGGGATTCACGCCCTTGTGCAGCTCTTTTTCACCGAAGAACGTGCGAACGATGGATTGCACCTTCGGGATACGCGTCGAGCCGCCCACCATCACGACTTCCTGAATGTCGTTCGGCGACATCTTCGCGTCTTCGAGCGCTTGCCGGACGGGCTTCATGGAGCGTTCGAGCAGGTCGTTCATCAATTGCTCGAGGCGCGTGCGCGTCAGCTTTTGCTGCATGTGGATAGGGCCGTTCGCGCCCGCCGTGATGAACGGCAGGTTGATCTCGGTCTCCATCATTTGCGAGAGCTCGATCTTGGCCTTTTCCGCGGCTTCCTTCAGGCGTTGCAGCGCCATTTTGTCTTTGCCGAGGTCGATGCTGTTCTCTTTCTTGAATTCGTCAATCAACCAGTCCACGATGCGCTGGTCGATGTCGTCGCCGCCAAGGTGTGTGTCACCGTTGGTGGACTTCACTTCGACGACGCCGCTGCCGACTTCGAGGACAGAAATATCAAACGTGCCGCCGCCAAGGTCATATACGGCGATGGTCTCGTCGCTCTTCTTGTCCAAGCCGTAGGCCAACGCGGCTGCGGTGGGCTCGTTGATGATGCGGACGACTTCGAGGCCGGCAATTTCGCCTGCTTGTTTGGTGGCCTGGCGCTGCGCGTCGTTGAAGTACGCGGGCACCGTGATCACCGCTTTGCTGACTTTTTCACCGAGAAAATCTTCCGCGGCGGACTTCAGCTTGCCGAGAATCATCGCGGAGATTTGCGGCGGGCTATAGATCTTGCCGAAAATGTCCACACGCGCATCGTCGTGCTCACCCTTGACGACTTTGTAGGGGATGCGCTTCATCTCGTCGCTGACTTCATCGTAGCGGCGGCCCATAAAGCGCTTGATCGAATACACCGTGTTCTCGGGATTCGTCACGGCCTGGCGCTTGGCCACTTGCCCTACGAGGCGCTCTCCGCCCTTGGTGATGGCAACCACAGACGGGGTGGTGCGGGCGCCTTCCTGGTTGGGGATAACTACCGGTTCGCCGCCTTGCATGACGGCTACGACCGAGTTGGTGGTCCCCAGGTCAATTCCAATAATCTTACTCATCTTCTTTGCTTCCTTTCGGGGTATATAGCTTTCGGGCCTCTAGCTTACGGAACCCGTCTGCGTCACTGGCCGCCCGAAAGCTGAAGAGCATAGGGCGAGCCGAGGTCCATGGCGTGCTCCCTGGTCCCAAATCGAAGGTCAGTATATAACTTGAGTGTGTCTTTGTCAAGTTTTTCCTTTGCTCCTACCAAGACTAATGTTTTCATGACTTTACAGAAGCAGACGCCTCTCGAAATGGTTCGCCTATCTGATGCTCAGATTCGCTGGTTGGGTGCGGGAGAAACTCCAGGCAGCCTAGCCGGGTTTAAAGAGAGGGAAGCTGTGATAATCTGAGCCGGAAAGTGCATCTCACTATATCGAGGGTGTTTGTGGGAGGTTCGCGTGAGCCGTAGAGTGGTGGTTGCTATCGCTGTGGTTCTGACCTTGACCGGTGGATACCTCTTTATGAGCCGTGGCATTCGCCCCGTTGCGGCGGCGCCGAATGTTGCCGAGAGGCAACCAGCCGTCCTCGAAACTGTGGACGGCGTAAACGACGTTGATCCGCACAAAGCGTTCGGGTCGAAGAGTGCGCCGATTGTGATGGAAGTGTTCAGCGACTTCCAGTGCCCGGCGTGTCGTACGCTCTTTATGACGACGAACCGGCAGTTATGGACAATTACGTCAGCACGGGCAAGGTGTACCTGGTCCATCGGGATTTTCCGCTGCCCATGCACGCGTATTCGCGGGTAGCTGCGCGCTACGCCCGGGCCGCCGCTGAGATCGGGAAGATCGAACCGGTGGAGAAGACTCTGTTTGAGAATCAGGACAAGTGGGAGCAGACCGGAGACGTGGATGGGACTCTGGCAGCCGTGCTCAGCTCCGTTGAGATGACCAAGGTGCGCGCCCTTGTAAAAGGCGGCACGCTGGAACCTCTTATCGATAAGGATGTCCAGCTCGGGCAAATGTACCGGGTGAGCCAGACTCCGACGACGGTCTTCCATTCCAAGGGACAGACATATCCGTATTCCAGCGCGATGAGCTACGATATTTTGCATCAGTTTCTGGATCAGTTGCTGAGCCAGAAGTAGGCATGATGCAATCCAGCCCACTTAGTCTGAGGCGCGCGGTCATTTGGATTGGCCGCCTGCTTCTCGGCGGCATCTTTCTTTATGCGGGCTATTCGAAGATCTTCCTTCCCAACGCGAATTGGTGGCCGTGGTTTATTCTGAAATTTTCCGTATCTCTCAATCTCACGAACTTCGCGGCGCAAGTGGAAGCGTTCAAGATGCTGCCGGCGTGGGCGGTACAGTTCGTCGCGCATACGCTGCCATTTGCGGAGATCTTACTGGGGCTGCTGGTGCTGATTGGCTGGCGGCTGCGTATATGGTCCTCGCTTCTGACGGTGCTGATGCTGGGGTTCACCTTTGCGGTCTTGCGCGCGTTTATCCTGCACATGGACATCAATTGCGGCTGTTTTGCGACTCCGCAACCGGTCAATCTGCAGAAGATACTGGAAGACGCGGCACTGTCTGGGCTTGCTGTGCTCATGACGGTTTTCGCGTTCATCGAAGCGCGCCAGCCGCATCCGTGGGCTGCGCGGGAGACCGCCGCGGCGCAGGCTCAACCCCAGTAACGCGCTCGAGAACTCCTTCTTGTAGACTGCAACGATGAAAACTCTGGATCAGTATCTGGAACTTGCCGCGGTGGCGCATGGGCATTTGTGCGCGGGGCAAGTGCTGGGCGTGCGGCTGGCAATGCTCGGGCTTCAAGAATTGGGGATAGAAGATCCGATTGCCGAGCGAAAACGGATCGTTACGTATGTGGAGATCGACCGTTGCGTGACCGATGCAGTCGCGCTCGTTGCCAATTGTCGGCTGGGAAAGCGCGCGCTGAAGTTCCGCGACTGGGGCAAAGTGGCGGCGACGTTTGTTGATTTACAGACAGGCCGCGCCGTACGCATCGCCGCAAAGGAATCCTCGAAGCAAGTGGCGCGTGATATGTTTCCAGAAATGGCGAAGGATGCGGGACAGCAAAAGGCTTACGCTGTGCTTTCCGACGACATTCTTTTTGACAAGCAATGGGTAAAAGTCGAGGTGCAACCCGAAGACTTGCCCGGATTCAAGGGACCGCGGGTGGTCTGCGCCGAATGCGCCGAAGGCATCAACTTTAAGCGTGAAGTCGTCGTGGGAGGCAGAACACTCTGCCGCGCCTGCGCCGGAGAACGCTACTATTTGCCCGCGAACGAGTGAATCATGATCTGTCGACGATTGCTGATTGTAATGGTATTACTACAGCCTTTGCAGGCGCAGTCTGCCTTTGCGCAAGCCCCGTTCGCCGAGGAATCGCCCGTCAAGACAGACCTGCGAGAAGCGATTTTTCGTTATATGTTCAAGATCTACAATTACGGCGCATACGTGAAGGTCTATTGCATTCAGCCGGAGAGGATCCTACCCGAGCGATTTCTGCAGCGTTTCGCTGCGGAAAAAATTCCCGTCGTTTGGGCGACGGACTGCGATAACAGTGGAGTGATGAACTCGATCCGAGAGAAGAAAACGGGAAGAGCCGGCATGCGCATGACGATAGTGAGTCTACGATTCATTCGAGGAGACGAAGCGGAAGCTCAAGTGGAGGCCTTCTCAGATGGAATCGCAGCCAACACGAACACTCTGCGACTGGCCCGCGAAGGGCC
The DNA here is from genome assembly GCA_963718785.1 of uncultured Acidobacteriota bacterium. Classification (GTDB taxonomy): domain Bacteria; phylum Acidobacteriota; class Terriglobia; order Acidiferrales; family UBA7541; genus Acidiferrum. The sequence goes on from CAVQZW010000004.1 coordinate 483,407, forward strand.
CAAATGGATTGTAAAGGTCGACAAACTTACAGGTGTTTCCTGATCAAGGTTACATTTGCGCGCGGATGCCATACCCTCTAAGCGACGCGGCACAGCAGCTTTCCGCAATTGTCGTGTCTGACTATTGGAAGGCGTTGATGGGCTTGCCATCCACGTCCCCAAGCCAACGCCCTCCAAATACGCATTTGCCCCAAGATCCCGTATCGCAGCACGTCAAATAAGCCTTCATCTTGACTTGTGCGGACTTAGGGAATTTTTGGCAGGGATGTGCTTCGGCAGAGGGATACATCCACTTTGCTCCATGATCTGCCGTGACCAGCGCCCCGGTGTATAGACGTTGGATGTTCGGGCTTTTTTGCAAATCCCCGGCATTCTTGAGGACGTCTTTGTTAGTTCGTCCATCGATCTCGTCACAACCTTCAACAGTTACGCTGATGATGCGCCCATCCGGTGGGAATGCACAATCTGCCGTCGATCGTGTCGGCATCGCAGCGTTCGAAACGATCAGCACAAGCAGCAGGACAGCTCTTAGGATCGCGTTGCCAAAGCTCATGTCTTGAGTCCCCTCTTTGATGAATATACCGCCACGGTTAGAACGAGGAGCGGGCGAGTTCTTGCAGAGCAATGAGCTGCCGTCTCTCTAAACAGTAGCGCTCTTTCTGCGGTAGAATTGTCTTTCAATGCTAAGCCTCCCTCCGATTACATTGCGCTTGCGCGGATGGAAGTTGATTGACCGCGTGGCTCTGGCGTTTCTGCTGCTTTGCGCGATTGCGCTGGGCGCGGCTTGCGGCTTGTTGTTTGTGTATGCCAGCGATTTGCCGGAAATTCGCGCGCTGGAAACGTATCGGCCCACCGTTGTTACCGAAGTTTATGCCGATGATGGGCAACTCGTCGGCAGTTTTGCCTTGCAACGCCGCATTTTGATGACCTACGAGCAGTGCCCCAAGGTGCTCTACAACGCGGTAACGGCCATTGAGGACCAGCATTTCGAAGAGCATTGGGGCATCGACTTTCCGCGCATCGCTGGAGCCGCTTGGCGAAAGATTTTGCATGGTGGCAAGGCGCAAGGCGCCAGCACTATCAGCATGCAGCTTGCGGGAAACCTCTTCCTCGACCGCAGTGAAATCAGCTTCCGCCGCAAGATGCAGGAGATTCTGCTAGCACTGCAAATCGAGCGCCGCTACACCAAGCCGCAAATTTTCACCATGTACGCTAACCAGGTGTATCTGGCGCATGGCAACTACGGGTTCGCAGCCGCCTCCCAATTTTATTTTGGAAAGTCCGTAAGCGACCTGAAGTTGCAGGAAGCGGCGTTGCTCGCCGGAATGATTCGCGGGCCGATTTACTCGCCCCTGGCTGATCCTGCGCGCGCCCTCTCGCGACGCAACCTGGTCATTCACCGTATGGAAGAAGAGGGGAAGATCAGTCCCAGCGAAGAAGAAGCGGCCAAGAAGACGCCGCTCGGTCTGCACCTGCAATATCCGCGCAATGACCTGGCTCCTTATTTCTTCGAAGAGATTCGCAAGTATCTGGAATCGACTTACGGCACGGAAGCGGTCCACGAGCGCGGCCTTCGCGTTTACACCACGCTGAATATCAAAATGCAGCAAGCCGCCAATCAATCGCTGCGCGACGGTTTGCACAGCTACGACCGGCGCCACGGCTGGCGTGGCGAGTCTGCCAACATTCTGCGCGACAATCTCGGCAAGCTCGATACTTACGAAGACGACGACTGGCGGCATCCCATCGAAAAAGGCTCCTACGTCACGGGCCTGGTTTTGGCCGTCGACGAAAAGTACGCCACCATCAAAATTGGAACGTACCGCGCGATTCTTTCTCCGCCGGATTTCGCGTGGACCGGCCGCAAAAAGCCGACCGAACTTCTGAAAGTCGGCGACCTGGCACAGTTTTCGATTCAGGAATTGCACGAAGCCACGGCCCGCGTGCAACTCGAGCAGCAGCCCGCTCCGCAAGCCGCCATTTTAGCGATCGACAATTCCACCGGCGAAATCAAGGCTATGGTGGGCGGCTACAGTTTCGAAGATTCGAAGTTCAATCGCGCCACGCAAGCTTTCCGCCAAGTGGGCAGTTCGTTCAAGGTCTATCTTTATGCCGACGCCATCGAAAAAGGCTCCTCGCCGTTTGACACCATTGTGGACACGCCGTTCACGACGATCAGCGGCGGCCAACCGTACTCTCCGCGCAACTACGACGAGCGATTCGAAGGCACCATAACGCTGCGCCGCGCTCTGGCGGGATCGCGCAATGTTCCCGCCGTCAAACTCGCGGAAAAGGTCGGCATCAATTCCGTTGTGGACATGACGCGGCGGTTCGGCATCACCACTTCGCTTCCGCCGTATCTCCCGCTAGTGCTTGGCGCTGCCGACATGAAACTGCTGGAGCACGTCTCCGCCTTCACGGTTTTCCCGAACGACGGCATCCGCATCGATCCGCATATGATCCGCCGCGTCACAAGCTACGACGGCGCGCTGCTCGAAGAAGCGCATCCCGAAGTACACGACGTGATCTCGCCCGAAGTCGCGCGGACGATGACGGCGATGCTCGAAGAAGTCATTCAATTCGGCACGGGCGTTCAGGCCAAAGCTCTCGGCCGTCCCGCTGCCGGGAAGACCGGCACTACGCAGGACTATACCGACGCGTGGTTTATGGGCTTTACACCGCAGCTCACCTGCGGCGTGTGGGTAGGCTTCGACGACAAACAAATCTCTCTAGGGAAAAAGGAAACAGGTGCTCGGGCCGCGCTTCCGATCTGGCTGCAGTTCATGAAGACGGCACTCGAAGGCCAGCCGGCTCTGGATTTTGCCAACGTGATTCCGCTCGAGCAGCAAGCACTGGAGCACAAAGTCAACGTAGACACGCCCGATACCGCGCCTGAAACGGACGAGCCCGCCGCACCTAAAGAAAAACCTCCGGTCATAACGCCAACACCACCTACCAAGACCACGCCGACTCCCGCAACGTCTGGAGTTTCCCCCGGCTTATAGAAGTAGTCTGGATCGAGTCCTATCTTTACTTAAGCAATGCAGGCAGAGGGACCGTATTTAACCATCCGGTTAAATACAGCCCCATTTCTCATCGGCTTTTCCGAAACGGATCCCACCCCAGGTTTGGCAGGGAAGCCGCTTGGCCAGTTTTTCCCAAGAGGAGCAAATTCCGTTTTTCCGTGATCTTGCCAATTGCAGTGATCGGTATTCCACGCCAAGAACCGGGAATAAGGTTTTGTCTTCTACAAGATACGGTGAATAGCAACTCGTAATCGTCACCGCCATGCAAAGCCAACTCCAGTGCGTCGCCAGAGCGGATCCTCCCAGCGGCGGGGACTCGCACCGCGGGAAGCTTAACCGTTTCGATCTTCGCCCCGACCCCGCTTGCGGCGCACAGTCTCGGTAAATCCGTGGAAAGGCCGTCAGAGAGGTCCATCATCGCCGAAGCCAAACCCCTCTCGGCCAGCCAGCGGCCCAACGCCAAACGTGGTTCTGGGTAGAGATGCTTTCTCAGGAGCGAATCGCGCACGCTAGCCCGTCCACTGCTCCGACGGATTTGGCGAAGGCCAAGCTCTGCCTCGCCCAGCCGGCCGCTTACAAATAAGATGTCGCCCGGCCGTGCTCCCGAACGCAAAACGGCCTTACCAGTTCGTGTTTCCCCGACCACGGTGACATTGATAAGGATGTCCTTGCGGCGTGTCGTATCGCCGCCGGCAAGAATGCAGCCGAATCGTTTTGCCGCGCGCCGCAGTCCGCCGAGAAACTCATCGAGCCAAAGGCCGGTATGCGAGGCGGGCAGCGCCAGGCTCAACAGGAAGCAGCGTGGTATTCCTCCCATTGCTGCGATGTCGCTAACCGCCCGCGCCAAACATTTCCACCCAACGGAATCCGCCGGATGCTTATCCCGAAGAAAATGCGTGCCTTCCAAGAACCAGTCGCAGGTAAGAATCTGTTCGAAGCCAGGCGTGCCCTTGAAGAGCGCCGCATCGTCGCCAATACCGAGACGAACTCCGGGACCGCGGATTCCTGTATGCGCCGCGACCCGCTCGATTCGTGACAAAACGGCAGCTTCGCCCTGCGGTTTGCGTACGGCAGAAATGCGCTTTGTTCTTTTCATAGCCGGCGTCGAGTATATCTCTCACTTCACTTCTCGCGCGCCGCGCTGAAGAATTTACCCCGCCAGCCGATACTCTCTGTAAGGAAGACCATCCTGTCCTTCGGGACAGGGGTGGACGGTTTCTCACACCCTGTTCTTCAGACAGCAAAATACAGGGTTGACGGCAAACGCTACAAAATCTAGTATGAGCAAGGTCGCGAACCGAGGCTTACGGTTCAGATTCGTAGTTCGGTGTTCTCTTCCGCGGGCTCCAGGGATTTTAGCCCGCTTTTGACAGCTAGCAGGCCTGAGGGGCCAAGTAAGTGATTACGAGCAAGAACTATACGTTCTATATTGCTACGACGCCTGGCAAGCTCCAAAAGCTTGTGATTCCGGCGTACGTCCTGCACAGCCTCGCCGTTCTGGCGATCATCGGCGCGGTGACGGTCGTAGCTGCGATTGGTTCTTACTCACGGATGCTCTGGAAGGTCGGCAACTACAACGCCCTCCGCCACGATCAGGAAACTCTTAAGAAACAATACCAACAGTTGCAGAGCACGGTTAACGACACCAACCAGCGCCTCGACTCTCTCCAGTCTCTGGCTACCGAAGTGGCCATGACCTACGGCGTGCTTCGCTACCACCCTGCCGCTTTCGATACCACCGAAAGCCAAGTGACCCCTGAAGATGCTTTCGACCGATCCATCGAGCAGTACACCTTTTTGAAGAGGAATGCGGCGGTCATTGCCGTCTCTTCGAGCGGCATGCAGCTTATGCCGGCGATGAGTTTTGCGGACTCCACGTACACGCCTTCTATTTGGCCGGTGATGGGGCATATCACGGACGCATTCGGCGAGCGACTGGATCCGTTCAGCGGTGAAGGTGCGTTCCACACAGGCGTTGATGTGGCCTCGGATTACGGCGCGCCCGTTCACGCCACCGCGGACGGCATTGTGACCATCGCGGAAAACCACTCCGGTTATGGACGCCTGGTTGTACTGGATCACGGTTTCGGTATCAGCACCTGGTACGCGCATCTCTCGTCCTTCTCAGCGGTGCCCGGTACTCGCATCAAGCGCGGCGAAGTCATCGGCTACACGGGTATCAGCGGCCGCTCCACCGGCCCGCACGTCCATTATGAAGTCCGGGTGAACAATGCGCCGGTCAATCCCTGGCGTTACATGAAGGGAAGCACTACTGTAGGCGATTAAATTCGAGCCCAAGTTAAAGCAGTCCGCTGCGCCCCGTTTTTGCCGGGGCTTTTTTAATGCCCAGAATTAATTTCGGATGGTGTTTTTGTTGGGCTGAGGTTTGCTCTGAGGCACAGGTGGCACTACCGGCAAAGACGTGCGTGCGGTCTCTAGAAACTTGGGCGTCAGATCGAACATGAGCCGGACCGATTTCGTTTCGCCGCGGTCAATCTGCGAGACGTCGGCGCTCTTCAGTATTTCGAGGTAGGACTCGCGAACTTCAGGCTGCAACTCCTGGCGGACCTTTCGGTCGCTCAGGCCGGCTTGCGCCAGCACGAGCAGCCCGTTGATTACGTCGGATAATTGACGCGTCGGCGCATCGGCGGTGCCCTCGCCTTCGAGCGCGATGCGCATGTGCTCCCCTTCCGGCCTTCCCGCGAAGGTGATCCACTGAAGTTGATCGATGAGGGCGGTGAGTTGCGGCGACTGCATTCCGCCGGGCGCTTGCGCGCTCAAAGCCGAGCCGGCGCCGGCATCCTGGCGAATGACGCCGAAGATTGGCGAGCCTCCCAGGCGGCGAAATCGCTCGCGCCATGCTTGCGCGTCCGCGTCGATCGTTTGCTGCGACATCAAGGATTCGAGACTCGCGCCGTTGGTGAGCGCAATACGGTCATTGCGCAGGAATGTGAAGCTGATTCGCCGCGCGCTGCCGCTCAGGGGAACGGAGAAAATCTCCTTTCCATTGTGGCTCTCGCGCGTTCCGTTTTGCGATGCGTACGCCGAGATTTTTTTTCGGTCGAAGCGCCCATCTGCCACGGCAAAAAGAGTTGTCTCCTGACCGTGCTTCAGAACTGCGATGCTGGCGCGGTTCAGATCAATCTCATAATTGAAACCCGTTGATTGTAGAAATTGCGAGTAGTCGGCGTCTGCTTTGGTTTGCGGCGCCCACTTGTACAGTTCCGCAAGAAACGGTGAATGCCGCAAAGCGTCGAGATCGACGTAGAAAACGGCGCTTGCTTCAGCGGGCATTTGAGCAAGCACTTCGTTGCGTGCGCTATCTTCCGATCCGCGCCAGCGCTGATACGCGTAGACCGCGATCGCGCCCACTAAAGCTGAGGCGATGATAGTCCCGGCAAGCCGTCTCTTGTTCATCCGACCTTCCAACTCCTCGCCAGTTAGACGCTATCTGCTTTTGCGCTTCTGCCCCCAAATGCAGGCGCGCAAGCAGGGCACATTCTTGCGATAAAATGCGGCCTACGGATTTCGCCCCGCTGAGCTTGTGTAGAAACGCGGGGTTCATGCTAAACTATAGAGCCATCGAAAGATAGAGTCGCTAAGAGTGCGACACAGGGAAACGGGTTTTCCACAGACCTGGCCCCCCACGTGCTCCAAATTCTGTGCACCCCCTTGCAATTTACCTGCCCCTTCTGCTATTCTTACTCGGTTTGAGCGACGCTGGCGTAGCTCAGCTGGTAGAGCATCTGATTTGTAATCAGAGGGTCGGGGGTTCAATTCCCTCCGCCAGCTCCACCATGATTCAGCAGGGGAGTGAGGCGGAGCAAATCCTTGCAGGAAAAATAAACGGGCTGGTGTCTTCTGACACGAGTCCTTTTTGTGTTTTCGGTTTGCGCCGCGAGGATTTGCCTGAAAAAGTTTTTGGGGGACAAGCAGTAGCGTCCTTTTGTTTTCGCGGGACGGGTGGGTGAGTGGCTAAAACCAGCAGACTGTAAATCTGCCGCTCCTTGCGGGCTACGAAGGTTCGAATCCTTCCCCGTCCACCAGTCGCTCGCTGTTCGATTCGGCCGATCGGAGTGTGATCGTCCGTGATCAGGAAACCGCAGGGCAATCGCACTAAGCGATGTTCGAGCGAGGACCAATTCGCGGCAAAGGCGCTGCTCGGGAATAGTGCGCCAAGAACGGCTGATTTTGGGGGAACACGGGTTAGGCCTGGGTAGCTCAGTTGGTAGAGCGCGTCCTTGGTAAGGACGAGGTCACCGGTTCAATCCCGGTCCCAGGCTCCAGAATTAGAAAGTCGCAGTGGGGGAAAGTTCGCAGTAAATGGGCGGGGGTAACTCAACGGTAGAGTCTCACTCTTCCAAGGTGATGGTTGCGGGTTCAAATCCCGTCCCCCGCTCCAGATTCAAATGCAGTGAGTGATTGGCAGAAGAGAAGACTTAACGCAGAGGGCAGAGGAAAATGGCCAAGGAGAAATTCGAGCGCAGCAAGCCGCATTGCAACATCGGGACGATTGGTCACATTGACCACGGCAAGACGACGTTGACGGCGGCGATTACGAAGGTGCTGTCGAAGCACAACCCGAAAGTGCAGTTCCGGGCGTTTGATTCGATTGACAACGCGCCGGAAGAGCGCGAGCGCGGCATCACGATCGCCGTTTCGCACGTGGAGTACGAAACGCCGAACCGGCACTACGCGCACATGGACTGCCCGGGTCATGCGGACTACATCAAGAACATGATCACCGGCGCGGCGCAGATGGATGGCGCGATTCTGGTGGTGGCGGCGACGGACGGACCGATGCCGCAAACGCGCGAACACATTTTGCTCGCTCGGCAAGTCGGCGTGCCAGCCATCGTGGTGTTTTTGAACAAGTGCGACATGGTGGAAGACGCGGAGTTGCTGGAACTCGTGGAATTGGAAGTTCGCGAGTTGCTGAAGAGCTACCAGTTTCCCGGCGACACGATTGCGGTGGTAAAGGGATCGGCGCTGCAAGCTTTGAACGGCGACGCAAAGTGGGAAAAGTCGATCGACGAGTTGATGGAAGCGGTGGACAAGAACGTGCCGCAACCGGTGCGCGAGATCGACAAGCCGTTTGCGATGCCGATTGAAGATATTTTCTCGATCTCGGGCCGCGGAACAGTGGTTACGGGTCGCGTCGAGCGCGGCAAAGTAAAAGTTGGCGAAGAAATCGAGATCGTAGGCTTCCGTCCGACACAGAAGAAAGTTGTGACGGGCGTGGAAATGTTCCGCAAGCTGCTGGACGAAGGGCTTGCCGGCGACAACGTTGGATTGCTGTTGCGCGGCACGGAAAAAGACGATGTCGAACGCGGACAAGTGGTTTGCAAGCCGGGCTCGATCACGCCGCACACGAAGTTCAAAGCGGAAGCATACGTGTTGACGAAGGAAGAAGGCGGACGGCACACGCCGTTTTTCACGGGCTACCGGCCGCAATTCTACTTCCGCACGACGGACGTGACGGGCGACGTGAAGCTGCCGACGGGCGTCGAGATGGTGATGCCTGGGGACAACGTGAGCTGCGAAGTAACGCTGATCACGCCAGTGGCACTGGAAAAGGGATTGCGGTTCGCGATTCGCGAAGGCGGCCACACGGTAGGCGCCGGCGCCGTAACGGAAATCATCGAGTAATCGATCTTGGAGCGGATCGGTGGAGATCATAATCGAGGGATGGCGGGGAGGGGCGGCTTTTACCAAAGAAGCTAAAAGCTTACCCCTGGAACGATTGCCTGCTCTCAGTGATGCTCAGAAAGCCGCTGCCAAGAAGATGGGAGTACGGGAAGAGGACTACGCGCGAATGGCGTATGCGGGAAGTCGTAGTCAGGAGCAGCTGAAAGAAAAGACCGAGAGGTTCGCGAGAAACTTGATACCGAAGCTGGATGAGCTAGGTTCAGCATGGGAAATTGAACGCATCCGGTTACTCGTAATAGAACACGAGTACCGAATTGATTTCTCGGGTCAAGGCAAGAAGGCAACGCTGCGGATCCCAGAGGAGTTGGTTGACGACTACCTAGAGGGAGGAGTCGCCGAAGCGTGGCAGCAGATACTCGATCGGGTCAGAACGAGACTCGTAAGTCAGGTGGCGTAAATGATTGATCTGGCTGCTCAGAACGTGGTGCTGCATCTGAGCGACGAGGGGCGCAGGGTGCTCCAGCAGGTGGGAGTGCCGATGCCAGAAGCGGCTGCGGTTTGGTTTGAAGTGGAAGAAGTTCAGGAGCAGGGCATTTGGGTTCGGTTTGAATTCGACGACGGTCAGCATTTGTTGTTAGTGCTCTGGAAGTATGTCGTGGCACTCGATGTGCCCAAGGCAGTCCCCCAGAGCGCAGGTCAAGTTAACTAGGAGTTTGAAAACGTGCGAGAAATCATTACGTTGCAGTGCGGCGATTGCAAAAACCGCAACTACACGACGACCAAGAACAAGAAGAAGCACTCCGAGCGCGTCGAAACTCGGAAGTTTTGCAATACGTGCCGCAAGCACACCGGGCACAAAGAAGTTAAGTAGTTTCCGTTTTGGGTCGGGCATCGGGCGGAGCGGTTTTGGGCTTTTAGGGAGTCGTCCAACGGTTAGGACTCCGGCTTGCCCTGAGTCCCGCGAAGCGGGACGAAGGGTCGGCGAAACGGGTGGACGTTGGCAGAAGCGGAAACACAGTGGTTCTGCTACATGGTGCGATGCTCTGATGGTTCCTTTTACGTTGGAATTGCGAATGATGTAGAGGGAAGAGTCAAGCGGCATAATTGGGGCGTTGGTGCTGATTACACCGCTAAGAGAAGGCCAGTGACTTTGGTTTGGACCGAGCGCTGTGAGAGTAGTGAGGTGGCTCGGCGGCGCGAGAAAGAGATAAAGGGTTGGAGCCGGACGAAGAAGTTTGAGCTGGTTAAGCGGTGGAGTGGAGGGGTAAACCCTTCGCCCGCTTTGCTGGCTCAGGGTAAAGGGGAGTCGTCCAATGGTTAGGACTCCGGTCTCCAAAACCGGGTATGGGGGTTCGAGTCCCTCCTCCCCTGCCAGAGATTCAGGAACAGGCGGCAGCGCCTGTTGAGTGAAGAGGGCGAATGGCCACGCAGGCGGTCAAAGTGAAGAACGAAGAGTCGCAAGGCAATGCAATCACCGGGGCGGCAGCAGGCATCGGTCAGAAAGTGACCGGCACTGTTTCGGACACGCGCGAGTTTCTGCACGATGTGCGCGTGGAAATGAAGCAGGTGACGTGGCCGACCCGCGAAGATGTGGTCTCGACGACGGGCGTGGTCATCGCCACCGTTTTCTTCTTCGGCGTTTTTCTGGCGATTGTGGATTGGCTGGTCCAGATGGGCGTGGCAAGGGTCTTCAAAATTTTCGGTGTTTGAGGGGACGCAGAACTTGACGGCAATGCAGTGGTACATCATCCATACGTACTCGGGCTTTGAGAAGAAGGTCAAAGAAAGCCTCGAGAGCCGTGTGTCCGCATTCAGTTTGCAGGACAAGATCGGCCGCGTTTTGATCCCGATGGAAGACGTCGTGGAAATGCGCGGCGGCAAAAAAGTGGTTTCTTCGCGGATGACCTATCCGGGCTACGTGCTGGTGGAGATGGACCTCGACGAAAACACCTGGCACATCGTACGTTCCACGCCGCGCGTGACCGGGTTTGTCGGTTCCGCCACGGCGCCGTCGCCGCTCTCCGAAACGGAAGTCGACGCCATCATCAACCGCGTTCACGTTCCGACGGACCGCCCGAAGCCGAAAGTCGTCTTCGAACGCAACGAGCAAGTACGCATCGTGGATGGCCCGTTTGCGAATTTCAACGGCACAGTCGAAGAGATCGACAACGATCACAGCCGGCTGAAAGTTTCCGTCACGATTTTTGGCCGCTCGACGCCGGTGGAGCTGGATTTCGCAAGCGTCGAAAAGCTGGGCTAAACCCGCGCTGCGGTAGCAGGCGCGTAAAAAGAGATTGAGGCAGGGACATGGCTAAGAAGATACAGACAACCATCAAATTGCAGTTACCCGCGGGCAAAGCGACTCCAGCGCCACCAGTCGGCACGGCGCTCGGTCCGCATGGCTTGAACATTATGGATTTTTGCAAGCAGTTCAACGCCAAGACGGCGAAAGAACCGGACGGAATGATTTTCCCCGTGCTTGTGACGGTCTACACCGACCGCACCTTCACGTTCATTCTGAAGACTCCGCCGGCTTCGATTCTGTTGCTTCGCGCGGCGGGCATCGTCAAAGGCTCGGCTGAACCGAACCGCAACAAAGTCGGCAAAGTTACGAAAAAGCAAGTTCAAGAGATTGCGAAGATCAAGCTTGTCGATCTCAACACCACAAATCTGGACTCGGCGGTACGCACCGTGATGGGTACGGCGCGCAACATGGGTCTGGAAGTCGTGGAAGCCTAGAAGTTCAGGCGCTACGAGGTCGAAGGGGTAAGCGAAATGACGAAGGTAGCAGGCAAACACGTAGAGAACGCGCGCAAAAAGGTGGAAGCGCGTCCCTACAAGCTCGCGGAAGCAAGCGAGCTGATCAAGAAGACGCATCACACGAAGTTCAACGAGACGGTCGAACTCGCCATCAATCTGGGCGTCGACCCCAAGCATTCCGACCAGGTTGTGCGCGGAACAGTGGTACTTCCGCACGGCCTCGGCAAAGCCGTTCGCGTGCTGGTGATTGCCAGCGGAGAAAAAGTTCGCGAAGCAACAGAAGCTGGCGCGGACTTTGTCGGCGGCGAAGACATGGTCACGAAAATCATGGGAGGCTGGACGGACTACGATGCCGTGATCGCCACGCCGGACATGATGAAGTCCGCCGGCAAACTCGGTAAAGTGCTCGGCCCCCGTGGCTTGATGCCGAATCCGAAGACCGGGACAGTCACCTTCGATGTTGCGAAAGCGATTAAAGAGACCAAGGCCGGCAAAGTGGAGTTTCGCGTCGACAAAGCTGGAATCGTTCACTGCGCCATCGGCAAAATTCAGTTTGAAGCCGCGAACCTGGCGGAAAACGGCCACGCCGTCATCGCCGCAGTAATCAAAGCCAAGCCGGCAGCTGCAAAGGGCAAGTACGTAAAGAAAATCACGCTGACTTCGACGATGGGTCCGGGCATCAACATCGATTTGGCGGAATCCGAACTGCTCGCCGCAGCGGCCTAAGGGAAGAGTTTAAGGAAACGGGATCATGAAAAAGCGCAGCGAAAAACAGCAGGACCTAGACAAACTGAAGTTGGAACTGGCCAAGGTCTCGACCGTGATTCTCACGACCTTCCAGGGCATCACCGTCGAAAACGACACCAAGCTCCGCCGCGCGGTACAAGCCGCAGGCGGCAAATACCAAGTGGTGAAAAACACACTCGCGGAACGCGCCGGAGCAGGTACGCCCGCGGAGAACCTGCTCAAGAACCTGAGCGGCACGAATTCCATTGCGTACACGCAGACGGACGCCGTTGCTCTTGCGAAGGCGCTCACGAAAGTAGCCAAAGACGTTCCGGCATTTCAATTCAAGTCGGGGCTCGTCGAAGGCCGCGTCATTTCGATCGCCGAGATTCAGCAACTCGCGAATCTCCCGTCGAAGGAAGAGTTGCTCAGCAAGATCATGTTCCTGTTGAACGCTTCAGCGCAGCGCATTGCCAGCACGCTGAATGCCTTGCCGCGCAACCTCGCGGTTACGGTCAACGAAGCAATCAAAGCCAACAAGTTTGGGTCCGGCGGGGCTACTAGTTCCGAGCCGGCTCCTGTACCAGCAGCACCCGCAGCAAGCCCTGAAACGGCCCAGTAAGTTTACTTTTAATTTTGAGAGGAGAAGCAAAAGTCATGGCGAAAGTGGATACGATTCTGGAAGAAATCAAGGGGCTGACGCTGCTGGAAGCGTCGGACCTCGTGAAGAAGATGGAAGAGACCTTCGGCGTCTCCGCGGCTGCGGCTACGGTCGTGGCGGGCGGCGGCGGAGCGGCGGCAGGCGCAGCGCCGGCGGAAGAGAAGACCGAGTTCACGGTCGTGCTCACCGATGTCGGCGGCAACAAGATCAACGTCATCAAGGCGGTTCGCGAAGTCACCAGCCTCGGCCTGAAAGAAGCCAAGGACCTCGTTGACGGCGCTCCGAAGACCGTCAAGGAAGGCGTTAACAAGGAAGAAGCCGCGACCATCAAAAAGAAGTTTGAAGACGCCGGCGCCAAAGTCGAAATCAAGTAGTTATTTGTTGTACGGGCTTCGAGAGGGGGCGCGGCTGCTGGCATCGGCCAATTTTACGGGCTGGAGCAAGCGTGATCCGTCGCGCCAAAGGAACTCACGTACGCAAGCCGAGGCTGGTTATCTTCACAACTCCACTGGTCCTTTTGGGACCCAATGCAGCCGTGTGCGCGCTGACTTCGGGCTGTTAGCGCTTCACCCCGGCTGCATGTTGTTCTCCGTTTTCTCTGCAAGTTGCCCGAATGGGTTCAGCCCGAAAGGGAAGAGGTAGACCAAAGCAATGCCAAATACTCACCAGCACGTCAGGGAACGCGAGCGTCTCGATTTCGCGAAAATTCAGGGTTCGATCCAGATTCCAAACCTGATCGAAGTCCAGATGAAGTCCTATCAGCGATTCCTGCAGATGGACCTCCTGCCGAGCGAGCGCGATGACGGTGGACTGCAGTCCGTGTTCACGTCTGTGTTTCCGATCAAGGACTTCCGCGAAATGTCGCAGCTCGAGTTCGTGGACTACTCGATCGGCAACTGGGAATGCAAGTGCGGCAACTTGAAGGGCCTGCATCACCTGCGCGCCACTTGCCGCAATTGCGGCGCGTCCGTGGTCACCAATCCGTATCAGACCGGCGACGTTATCTGCCACAAGTGCGGCACGTTCAATAAGAATACGCCCACCTTCTGCAACAAGTGCGGCGACCCTGTCGCCATGCAGTTGAAGTACGACGTGAACGAGTGCCAGGAGCGCGGCATGACGTACTCCGCGCCGCTGAAAGTCACTATCCGTCTGACCATTTACGATAAGGATCCCGACACCGGCGCGAAAACCATTCGCGACATCAAGGAACAGGAAGTTTTCTACGGCGATATTCCGCTGATGACCGAGAACGGCACCTTCATCATCAACGGCACCGAGCGCGTCATCGTCAGCCAGTTGCACCGCTCGCCGGGCGTCTTCTTCGAGAGCGCCAATAACCGCTCTTACTTCCTCGGCAAAATCATTCCTTACCGCGGATCGTGGGTCGAGTTCGAGTACGACACCAAGAATATTCTCTACGTGCGTATCGACCGCAAGCGCAAATTCCTCGGCTCGATCTTCTTGCGCGCGCTGGGAATGAAGTCTAACGAAGAAATCCTGCGCACCTTCTATCAAGTCGAGCGCATTTCGCTCCGCGACAAGGATCTTTTCTGGAACGTCTCGCCAGGCATCGTGGACCGCAAGCTGGCCCACGAAATCCGCAATCCGCGCTCCGAAGAAATCATCGTCGGCGCGCACAAGCGCATCACCGAAAACCTCTTCAAGGAACTTATCAAGGCCAAGATCTCGCAGGTTCGCGCTGCGTTGGTCGACCTCGAAGGCGCCTTCAGCGTCGCCGATGTGGTCAACCGCCAGACCGGTGAAGTCTTGCTCGAAGCGAACAAGCCCTTGACGCCCGAACTCTGGCAGGCTTTTGCCGAGGGCGGCATCACCGAAGTCGATGTCTTCTTCCCCGAACGCGACGACATCGGCCTGGTGCTCTCGCGCACGCTGGACAAGGACGCCATCCGCTCTTCGAAAGAAGCGCTCATCGAAATCTATCGCAAGCTGCGTCCCGGAGATCCTCCGACGCTTGAGACGGCCACCAATCTCTTCCGCGGCATGTTCTTCGACCCGCGCAAGTACGATTTCAGCCGCGTCGGCCGCTTGAAGTTCAACATCAAGATGGGTCTCGACACGCCGCTCGACAACCGCACGCTCGATACGCCGGATTTCGTTTCGGCGATCAAGTATCTCTTCAAGTTGCGCAAGAATATCGGCGTCGTCGACGACATCGACCATCTCGGCAACCGCCGCGTCCGCGCGGTCGGCGAACTTCTCGAAAACCAGTTCCGCATCGGCCTCGTCCGCATGGAACGCGCCATCAAGGAAAAGATGAGCGTGTACCAGGAAATGTCCACGGCCATGCCGCACGACCTGGTCAACGCCAAGCCGGTTATGGCCGCGATCCGCGAATTCTTCGGCTCTTCGCAGTTGAGCCAGTTCATGGATCAGACCAATCCGCTCAGCGAAATCACGCACAAGCGCCGTCTTTCGGCTCTTGGGCCCGGTGGTCTCTCGCGCGAACGGGCAGGCTTCGAAGTCCGCGACGTTCACCCGACGCACTACGGCCGCATCTGCCCGATTGAAACGCCGGAAGGCCCGAACATTGGCTTGATCAGCTCGCTCTCCTGTTTTGCGCGCATCAACGACTACGGCTTTATCGAGTCGCCATATCGCCGCGTAAAGGGCGGGCGCATCATTGATTACGTCCAGATCGTCAATGCCGGCGACAGCGAATTCAAAGCCGGCGAAATCGTCGAGAAGGACAAAGTCGAAGAGCTCAACGAAGAGCTGAAACGCCGCAAAGTCGTCTACGAACCGTACTGCTTCTACCTGTCTGCCTGGGAAGAAGACAAGTACGTCGTGGCCCAGGCCAACGTTTCGCTCGATGAACGTCTTAAGATCACCACTGAGCTCGTCAACTGCCGTCAAGCCGGCAACTTCGTCCTCAAGAGCCGCGACGAAGTCGATTACGTCGACGTTTCGCCGAAGCAGCTCGTTTCCGTAGCCGCCAGCTTGATTCCGTTCCTCGAGAATGACGACGCCAACCGCGCGCTCATGGGTTCCAACATGCAGCGCCAGGCTGTGCCGTTGATCCGCGGGGAAGCGCCGCTCGTCGGCACCGGCATGGAACGCGTCACTGCACGCGATTCTGGCGCTGTCGTCCTTTGCAAACGCGAAGGCATCGTCGATCAGGTCGATTCGGAGCGCATCATCGTGCGCGTCGAATCCGATCACTCCGGCGTGCTCAGCCGCGAAGTGGGCGCGGACATCTATCAGCTCATCAAGTTCAAGCGCTCCAACCAGAACACCTGCATCAGCCAGAAGCCGTTTGTTCGCGTCGGCGATCGCGTCAAGAAGGGCCAGGTCCTCGCAGACGGTCCTTGCACCGAACGCGGCGAACTCGCTCTTGGCCGCAACGTGCTCGTGGCGTTCGTGCCCTGGCGCGGTTACAACTTCGAAGACGCCATCCTCGTCAGCGAAAAGCTGGTGAAGGACGATTACTACACTTCGATTCACATCGAGGAGTACGAAATCGAAGCGCGCGACACCAAACTCGGTCCCGAGGAAGTTACTCGCGACATTCCCAACATCAGCGAATCCTTCCTGCGCAACCTGGATGAAAGCGGCGTCATCCGCATCGGCGCCGTCATCAAGCCAGGCGACATTCTGGTTGGCAAAGTCACGCCCAAGGGCGAGACCACGCTCACGCCGGAAGAAAAGCTCCTTCGCGCCATCTTCGGCGAAAAGGCCGGCGACGTTCGCGACGCCTCGCTCTACTGCCCGCCGGGCATTGAGGGCACCATCGTGGACGTCAAGATCTTCACCCGCAAGGGCGGAGAAAAAGACGAGCGCCACAAGGCTATCGAAGCCACGCAAGTCTTCAAGCTGGAAAAGAACCTCGCCGACGAAATCCGCATCCTCACGGATGAGCGCCTCAAGCGCCTTTCGGATTTGCTTGGCGGAAAAATTCTCCAGGCCGACTTGCACGACGAGAAGACCAACAAGCGCCTGTTGACCAAGGGCGTCGAGCTGACGCGCGACCTGATCGAAAAGATCTCCACGCGCAACCTCAAGCGCCTGAAACTCAACGAAAAGGATCCTCTCCTCATCGAGAAAATCGAAGAGATCGAGGAAATGACCTCGCGCCAGATTGACGTCCTCCGCAAGATCACTGAAGAGCGCAAGGAAAAGCTCAAGAAGGGCGACGAGCTGCCTCCCGGCGTCATCAAGCTGGTCAAGGTCTATATCGCCATGAAGCGCAAGCTCTCCATCGGCGACAAAATGGCCGGACGCCACGGGAACAAGGGCGTCATCGCCCGCATCGTGCCGCAGGAAGATATGCCGTACCTTCCCGATGGCACGCCCGTCGAGATCGTTTTGAATCCTCTCGGCGTTCCATCTCGTATGAACGTCGGACAGGTTCTCGAGACGCACCTCGGCTGGGCTTCCAAGGAACTCGGCAACAGCCTCAAGCGTTTGCTGAGCAAGGAAGTGAAGGCCGAAGCTTTGCGCCGCTGGTTCCGCGAAGTCTTTTCCGACACGACCGTTTGGAAGACGCTGGCGAAACTGAGCGACGATGAATTGCTCGACTACGCCGAAGGCTTCAAGGAAGGCATTCCCTTCGCCACGCCGGTTTTCGACGGCGCGCGCGAGCCGGAAATCCGCCACTTGCTCGAAGTCGCTGGCTTGCCGCACGCCGGCAAGATCAACCTCTTCGACGGCATGTCCGGCGACATGTTCGACCAGCCGGTCACGGTCGGCTACATCTACATGCTCAAGCTTTCGCATCTCGTCGACGACAAGATTCACGCGCGCTCGATCGGTCCGTACTCGCTCATCACCCAGCAGCCGCTTGGTGGTAAGGCGCAGTTCGGCGGCCAGCGCTTCGGCGAAATGGAAGTCTGGGCGCTCGAGGCATACGGAGCAGCGCACATCCTGCAAGAGCTGCTCACGGCAAAGTCCGACGACGTCTATGGCCGCGCGAAAATCTACGAGGCCATCGTCAAAGGCGAGCCTGGTATCGAGCCTGGTGTTCCCGAGTCGTTCAACGTGCTCGTCCGCGAGCTGCAGTCGCTCTGCTTGGACGTCGAACTAATGAAGCGCCAAAAGCCGCCAACAGAAAAGGCAGCCGATTAGCCGTAGGGGCACGGCACGCCGTGCCCGTCTTTCCTGATTTTGTAGGTTTTGGTTTTTGGGTTCTCAGCCGGTCCCGCGCAAAACGCGGGATCGCGTCCCCGGTGAAAGCTGGGGAGGGAGGAAACAACCTTGTATCGCAGCAGCCCTTATGATCGCGCCAGTTTGATCGCCGATTTCGATTCCATTCGAATCAGCTTGGCGAGTCCCGAAAAAATCCGTTCCTGGTCCCACGGCGAAGTCACCAAGCCGGAGACCATCAATTACCGCACCTTTAAGCCCGAACGCGACGGCCTTTTCTGCGCCAAGATTTTTGGCCCCGTCACCGACTGGGAATGCCTGTGCGGCAAGTACAAGCGGATGAAGCACCGCGGCGTTATCTGCGATAAGTGCGGCGTCGAAGTCACTCTCAGCAAAGTCCGCCGCGAGCGCCTCGGCCACATCGAGCTGGCTTCCCCTTGTTCGCACGTGTGGTTCTTCAAGGGATTGCCCAGCCGCATCGGCTACTTGCTGGACATTTCCATGCGCGACCTCGAGCGCATCCTCTACTTCGAGGCGTTCGTAGTCGTGGATGCCGGCGAAGTCGCCGTCCTTCGCGAGCGCGAAGTTCTGCTCGAAGACAAATACCGCGAGCTGCAGAAGGAATATCCTGGCCAGTTCACCGCCAAGATGGGCGCCGAAGCCATCAAGGAACTTCTTCGCCGCGTCGAAGTCGACAAGCTTTCCGAAGAACTCCGCGAGAAGATGAAGGCCGATCCTTCGCTTCAGAAGCGCATCAAGTACGCGAAGCGCCTCAAGGTTCTCGAAGCTTTCCGCAAGAGCGGCAACAAGCCGGAGTGGATGATTCTCGACGTAATTCCGGTTCTTCCGCCTGAACTTCGCCCGCTTGTGCCTCTCGACGGCGGCCGCTTCGCCACATCCGATCTCAACGATCTCTATCGCCGCGTCATCAACCGCAACAACCGCCTCAAGAAGCTCATGGAGCTTCGCGCGCCCGACGTTATCGTCCGCAACGAAAAGCGCATGCTCCAGGAAGCCGTTGACGCTTTGTTCGACAATGGACGCCGCGGCCGCGTTCTCCGTGGCACCAACAACCGCCCGCTCAAGTCCCTCAGCGACACGCTCAAGGGCAAGCAAGGCCGCTTCCGCCAGAATCTTCTCGGCAAGCGCGTCGACTATTCCGGCCGTTCCGTCATCGTCGTCGGCCCGGAGTTGAAACTCAACCAGTGCGGTTTGCCCAAGAAAATGGCGCTCGAGCTATTCAAGCCCTTCATCTATCACAAGCTCGAAGCGCAAGGGCACTGCACCACCATCAAGCAAGCCAAGGAAATGGTCGAGCAGCAAGAGCCGGTCGTTTGGGACATTCTCGAAGACGTCATTCGCGAGCATCCCGTCCTGCTCAATCGCGCTCCGACGCTCCACCGCCTCGGCATTCAGGCGTTCGAACCGGTCCTCGTCGAAGGCAAAGCCATCCGCATTCACCCGCTCGTCTGCACCGCGTTCAACGCGGACTTTGACGGCGACCAGATGGCCGTGCACATTCCGCTTTCGCCGGAATCCCAGGTCGAAGCTTCCGTGCTCATGCTGAGCTCGCGCAACATTCTGTCGCCCGCGCACGGTCTGCCTCTTGCCGTTCCGTCGCAGGACATGGTTCTCGGCATCTATTACTTGACCAAGTCCAAGCCCGGCGCCAAGGGCGAAGGCCGCGTCTTCGGTCAGTCGGACGAAGTCGTCCTCGCGCTCGAAGCCGGTGAAGTTGAGCTGCTCACTCCGATCCGCCTCCGTTACAGCGGCGAAGTGATCGACCTCACCACCGCTTACGACGATCAGGACGTGCCCCACACCGAGCCCGTCAAGATGGAGCGCCAGTTCATCCAGACCACCGTCGGCCGCGTCATTTTCAATTCGCACTTGCCGGCGAAATTTCCTTACGTCAACGGCCTTCTCAAAAAGAAGGGCGTTCAGCAACTCGTCTATTACGCCTACTTGCGCTACGGCCTAGCGGACACCGTCGTTTTGCTTGATCACCTCAAGGAGCTCGGCTTCACGTACGCCACGAAGTCCGGCATCTCCATCGGCATCGACGACATGCTCATCCCCAGCGACAAGTACAAGCTGGTGGAAAACGCCGAAAAGGAAGTCGTCAAGGTGCAGCAGCAATACCTCGACGGCGCCATCACCAACGGCGAGCGCTACAACAAAGTCATCGCCATCTGGGGCGACATCACCGAACGCGTCGCGGACGAAATGTTCAAAGCCCTCGAAAATCAGGACAAAGAGGGCAACATCAACCCCGTCTACGTCATGGCGGACTCCGGAGCCCGCGGTTCGAAACAGCAGATTCGCCAGCTTTCCGGCATGCGCGGTTTGATGGCCAAGCCTAGCGGCGAAGTCATCGAAACGCCCATCACTTCCAACTTCCGCGAAGGCCTCACCGTGTTGCAGTACTTCATCTCGACCCATGGCGCGCGTAAGGGCTTGGCCGATACGGCGCTCAAGACCGCCGACTCCGGCTACCTCACTCGCCGCCTCGTTGACGTGGCGCAAGACGTCATCATCAACGAGCGCGACTGCGGCACCAACGACGGCATCTTCGTCGAACCCATCATCGAAGCTGGCGTCGAAGTCGAGCCTCTGCGCGACCGCATCGTCGGCCGCGTCTCTCTCGACAAGATCAAGGACTTCGAAGGTTCCATCATCGTTGACGTCAATCAGGAAATCACCGAAGACCTCGCCAACCAGGTGCAGGCTGCCGGTATCGAGCGCGTGCGCATCCGTTCCGTGCTCACTTGCGAATCCCGCCGCGGAGTTTGCGCCCTCTGCTACGGCCGCAACCTCGCCTCCGGGCGCATGGTTGAGCTCGGTGAAGCTGTCGGCGTCATCGCCGCGCAGTCCATCGGCGAACCCGGCACGCAGTTGACCATGCGTACGTTCCACATCGGCGGAACCGCCACCCGCGTTTCCGAGCGTTCCACTCTCGAAGCGCGCAACAACGGCGTAGTCAAATTCGTCGACCTCAAGTTCGTCGAAGGCCGCGGCGGCACTTCCATCGCCATGAACCGCGCTGGCCTCATCGCCATCGTTGACGAAAAAGACCGCGAAAAGGAGCGCTACCACGTTGTTTACGGCGCGCGCCTCCGCGTGGTCGACGGCGAACACGTCACCCACGGCCAGATTCTCGCCGAATGGGATCCGTTCACCTTCTCGATCCTTACGGAAACCGCCGGCTCCATCCGCTTTGACGACCTGAAGACCGGCGTCACCATCGAAGAGCAAGTGGACGAAGTGACTGGCCTCTCGCAGGACGTGGTCACTCTGCCCCCCGGCGACGAAAAACATCAGCCTGCGATTCTTGTCCGCGATTCTTCGGGCAAGGTTCGCAAAAAGTACCTCATGCCTTCGCGCGCTCACTTGATGGTCAAGGACGGCGACGATGTTCAGGCCGGAGACGTGCTCGCGAAGATCCCGCGTGAAACCACCAAGACGAAAGACATCACCGGTGGTCTCCCGCGCGTCGTCGAGCTCTTCGAAACCCGCAAACCCAAGGATCCCGCGGTCATCAGCGAAGTGGACGGCGTGGTTCGTTACGGCGACATCGCCAAGGGCATGCGCAAGGTCTACGTCGAAAGCGAAGATGGCAAGACCACCAAGGAATATTCCATCCCGCGCGGCGTGCACATCAACGTTCAGGAAGGCGATCACGTCAAGGCGGGCGAAGCCCTCATCGATGGCCCGCTCAACTTGCACGACTTGCTCGCCGTCCTCGGCGAAAAGTTCACGCAAGCCTACTTGGTCAACGCCATTCAAGAGGTCTACCGCCTCCAGGGCGTCAACATCAACGACAAGCATATCGAAACCATCTCTCGCCAGATGATGCGTTGGGTCAAAGTCGAAGACGTGGGCGACACCACGTTCCTCCTCGAGGAACAAGTGGACAAGTTCCGCTTCCGCGAGGAAAACGATCGCATCATCGCCGACGGTGGCCGCCCTGCAACCGGGCGTCCGCTGCTCCTCGGCATCACCAAAGCCTCGCTCTCGACCGATTCGTTCATTTCGGCCGCGAGCTTCCAGGAGACCACGCGCGTACTCACCGAAGCCGCCGTTGCCGGCAAGGTGGACTACCTCCGCGGCCTTAAGGAAAACGTCATCATGGGCCGTTTGATCCCCGCTGGCACCGGCCTCGAGCACTACCGCAGCATTCAGTTGCTGACGGAAATGCCCGCTCCCGCTCCCATCGAGGAAATTCCGGAAGCCGCCGAGCTCACCGCCGAAGAAGCGGCCGCTCTCGACTTCCTCCAGAAGGACGGCGAGGCCGACGCTGCTACCGAAGGTTAAACCGTTTCAATGGCGGGTTTTCCGCCTACAACCTGGCTAAACCTGCAAAGCGTCCCGGTTCATCCCGGGACGCTTTCTTTCTCGCCCATCCGAAACCTGTACCGTTCAGGCACGCCTCGCCATCCACGTCATTGCCCGCTTTCCGTCCCGTTCCTACAATGATTTGTGCAGCGTTTGGGCGGCGTCCTGGCCTGCTTCGCCAACCGCCGTCCAGGTCCTCATGCCCAAAAACGACGAGCATCTCCCCGATTCTTCGAAAGAGTCTCCTCCGGGCACTCCAAGCCGCCCCACGCTCGCTTCGCGCCTCGACCAGTATGAAAAAAACCAGACGGAGCTCTGGCGTCTTACCTTCCTGCTGCTGATCATCATTTCCGTCGGCTTCGCCATCGTCTCCTGGAGCACCATCAAATCGCTGGCCCTGCGCTACGAGCCTCTTCTGCCGCTTTTGTTTTTCGTCGTGGCCATCTTCATCATTTATGCATGGAAGCGTAACCGTGAAATCTCTGAATTGCGCGGCCTCGTCCGCGGTATCGAGCATCGTGATTCGGCTCCCCCCAGCGAAAAACAGATCGATCAGCTTTTCTCCGTCATCTCCCGCTCCCAGCAGGGCTATCGCGACCTCATCGATTCCTTCGACGACATCCTCGTGGCTCTCTCGCTCGAAGGCGAAG
Source organism: uncultured Acidobacteriota bacterium (assembly GCA_963718785.1). Taxonomy (GTDB): domain Bacteria; phylum Acidobacteriota; class Terriglobia; order Acidiferrales; family UBA7541; genus Acidiferrum. The sequence continues at coordinate 506,317 of CAVQZW010000004.1, forward strand.
TTCGCGCCGTGAACCGCAGCTTTGCCGACCTCGTCGGTTTCACCTACCAGCAAATCATCGGCCGCCAGATTACCGATTTTCTCGAGGAAGGCAGTGGCGAAGGCGCCGAACTTGTCCGCCGTGCCATGCCTCGTTTTCTTGAGCGGCGCCACTGGTCCGGCATCATTCAGGTCCGCCTCAAAAAACAAAACTCCGTCTGCTATTACGATTGCGTCGCGCACGCCATGACCCGCGACAATAAAGTCCACGGCCTCACCATCCTCGGTCGCGACATTACCGCCCTCCGCAAAAACGAAGCCCGCTTTACCGAACTTTTCGAAACGCTCCAGGAAGGCATCTACATCACTGTCCCTGATGGAGCCATCATCGACGCCAATCCCGCCCTCGTCCGCATGCTTGGCTACGATTCCAAGGAAGATTTGCTCTCCCGGCGCGTCCCGGACATTTTCACGAATCACGCCGAGCGCAAATCCCTCATCGAAGAAGTCGAGCGCCAGCCTTCTCCTCAGGGGCGCGAAATCAATCTCATCCGCAAAGACGGCACTCCCATCGTCTGCCTCAACACCGCCACCGTCGTCCGCGACACCTCCGGCCGCGTTCTCCGTTACCAGGGCTCCGTTCTGGATGTCACCGCGCGCCGCCAGATGGAACGCCAGCTCCACAAGGAGCAGGAGTTCGCCCGCCGCCTCGTCGATAGCTTCCCCGATCTGATTCTCGTCGTCGATTCCAATTCACACTACACTTTCGTAAGCCCTCGGTGCACCGAAGTTCTCGGCTATGAGCTCTCCGAAACTCCCACCATGGAGTTCGGCGGGCGTACCCATGCCGAAGACCTTCCTATTCTCCTCGCTCTTTTTTCGGATATCCTTGCTGGACGCCAGTCTTTTGCTTCCCTCGAAGTGCGCGTCCGCCACAAGAATGGCGACTGGCGTCGCATCCGCTTCAACTTCAGTCCACTCGCTGACGAAACCGGGAAAATCGAGGGCGTGGTCCTCTCCGGCCGCGATGTCACCGAACTCAAGCGCCTCGAGGAACAGCTCATTCAGGCGGAAAAGCTCGCCGCCATGGGTCAGATGCTCGCCGGCGTCGCCCACGAGCTCAACAATCCTCTCACCGCTATTCTCGGCGTAACGGAACTGCTCCGCGAAGGCCACGCCGATGAGGAAGCCACCAGGCGTCAGCTTGAAATTACGCATCGCCAGGCCCGCCGCGCCGCCCGCATCGTTCAGAATCTTCTCGAATTCTCCCGCCCTGCTTCGCCCCAGAAAAAACCCGTTGACCTCAACAGCATCATCGACCGCACCCTACAGCTCCACGAGCACTCCCTCCGGCGTAATAACGTCGAGGTCGATTTCCGTCCTCGGCCCGATTTCCCGGGCGTCATTGCCGATGCCAATCAGCTCATCCAGGTCTTCTTGAATCTCGTCACCAATGCCGAGCAAGCCATTCGCGAAGTCCGCGACTCCGGCCGCATCCAGATCCGCCTCGCCCGCATCGGCTCTCGCATCTCCATCACCTTTCAAGATGACGGCGTCGGCATTCGCCCCGATTCTGTCCAGCGTCTTTTCGATCCTTTTTACACCACCAAGCGTCCCGGCGGCGGCACTGGCCTCGGCCTCAGCATCTGTCTCTCTATCATCCGCGAACACGGCGGCACCATCGAAGCCGATCGTCTCCCCGCCGGCGGTTCCGCTTTCACCGTCTATCTCCCGGCCGCGGTCGACGTGGACGTTCGCCCATCACCTCCTGTCATCTCCTCAGCCACTGGCACAGGCTCGTCCCCCGTCCCCGATCTCAATCTCTTGAAAGGCCGTTCTGTTCTCGTCTTGGACGATGAAGAAAGCCTTCGCGGGCTCCTCTTCGAAGGCCTCACCGCCCGCGGCTTGCGTGTGGACTGTGCCGCCGACGTCGAGGAAGCATTGGCCTTTGTCGCTGAGCGTTCTCCCGATGCCATCCTTTGCGATTTGAATCTTTCTCAGAACGGCGCTCACATCAGCGGCAAACTAGCTGCGGAACGCCTGCTGGCTGCCGCCGGAACTCGCAAACCCGCCCTGATCTTCATGTCCGGCGAACTCATCGAAGCTCCCGAATCCCCTGCTGGCCCCAACGACCCTCGCCATCTTCAAAAACCCTTCCGCGTCTCCGACGTTCTTGCCCTCCTCCAAGAACTCCTCTCCAATCCGTAGGGGCACGGCACGCCGTGCCCGTCTTGGGTTTTGCTGCAACGCCGTGCCCCCGCGTCAAGCGGCCTGTGCCGCATATACGTAAACACATTATTTATAACTATGGTAAACTATGCCGATGCTCGACCCTCTCCATCGGCCCGTTCGACGCTCCATCAGGCTCCGCTGCATGGACTATTCTCAACCCGGCGCCTACTTCGTGACCATCTGCGCCTTTCAGAAACAAAATCTCTTCGGCACCGTCGAAAACGGCCGCGTATATTTGAGTCCAATCGGCGAGATCGCCCGGGCATGTTGGGTCAACATTCCCAATCACTTTTCTGGCGTCAACGTCAGTACGTTTGTCGTCATGCCGAATCACATGCACGGCATTCTCGCCATCGTGGAGCGGGCACGGCGTGCCGTGCCCCTACGGAATGAAGAGCGACTCGAGGCTTTTCGCGGACCCGTTCCCGGCTCAGTACCTACTATAGTGCGCTCGTACGAGTCCAGTGTGACCAAACTCGTTCGCGACCGCGTTGGCAATCGCATGATGCAAGTGTGGCAAAGCAACTATTTCGAGCGCGTCCTGCGAGACGGCGACGAATTCGCAAACGCCTCGCGCTACATCCTGGAAAATCCCTCGATGTGGCACCTGGACACCTACAACTCGTAGGGGCACGGCACGCCGTGCCCGTCTTTCCGTGCCGATCTTTCCGTGACCGGCGGCATGCGCCAACTCGACTAAGGACGTATGCAGGCATTCATCGATCAAAAGCTTCACGGTCACTCCGCGAGGGCGCGGCGATGGCGGGTAGCGAGAATCGGCTTCCGTTTTGCCCACGGGCGGGAACTTGGCCGCCCTCGGCGGGGAAATGCCTGCACGTAAAGCACGGAGAGTTCGACCTTCTCTCGATCCAAAGCAGGATAACCCTCTAGAATCTCTTCACAATTCGCGCCTTGCCTCAACATGTCCGCGATGTGCTCGACGGGAATTCGGGTGCCACGATACACAGGAGTACCCCGCATAATTTCCGGGTCGCAGACAATTAGATTCTGGGCACGCTCCAGCCTCTTCAGATCCTCGTCGAGTTCCCGCCGCACGGATTTCACCTCAATCACTAAGGCCGATCCTTCCGTAAGACTCACGAAGTCAGCGTCGGGGAACGACTCGATTTTCTTGGCGATGGCACGGCGCGTAAGAATAGGCAACAGACGCACGCCCTCGGCTTCAAGGCGCAGATAGAGCACCTGCTCCCGGCTGAGCATCCGTTGAATGGATCGCCCCGTGCGCCGCCGCCGCGGCCGAATGAGGCGGCGTTCAATAAGTTTGTGAACCGCTGGGAGCGGGAGATTCGCAACGGCAGAGGCCTGCGCCGGAGTATATTCTGTGGCGCCCATCCATTTATTGTACCCCAAAGGGGATAGATTTAACAGCGCGCCTTGGCTCTTCATTCACTCTTCGCGCAGCGCAACAAGCGGATCGACGCGCGTAGCGCGCTGCGCCGGTAGGAAGCATGCAAAAAACGCCACCCCGGCCAAAATCGCGGAGACCGCAAAGAACGTAATAGGATCGTCCGGCTCCACGCCGAAGAGCATCGACCGCACGAATCGCGTCATCATCGCGGCTCCCGCGAGGCCGCAAACCAATCCAATGGCCACCGTCCGCATGCCTTCTCCCACAGCCATGCGCAGAATATCCAGCCGTTGCGCGCCGAGCGCCAGCCTGATTCCCAGTTCGTGCGTGCGCTGGCTGAACGAATAGGCCATCACGCCGTAAATGCCAATCGCTGCGAGCAGCAGCGCCACCCCCGCGAACAGGCCAAGCAACTCAACGGCAAATCTCCGGTCCGCCACCGATCTGGCGATGATTTGATCCATCGAGCTGATGCTGTGTACCGGCACATTCGGATTCATCTTTTCCACTTCCTGCCGCACCGCTTCTCCCAGAGCTTCCACTCCGCTTTTGCTCCGCAGAAAAACCACGGCGTTCACGGGCGCGAACTGCCCCAAGGGTACGTAAATATGCGGAACGTTCGCGGCTTCAAACCCGTCCGACTTCACATCGCCCGCCACTCCGATGATCGTCAATCCTTGCGTCCCTTTTCCAAATCCGAATTTCACTTGTTGTCCTACCGGATCCTGATTCGGCCAATATTGCCGCGCCAGTGCCTGGTCGATCACTGCCACCGGTTGCGTCTTGTACGTGTCTGTGCTGGCGAAGTTTCGCCCCGTTGTCAGCGGAACCTGCATTGTCTGAAAATATTGCGAATCCACCACGGCAATGTCTGCGATCGGGCTTCGTTCCGATTCCGTCGCTCGTCCTTGAATCGAAAACTGCGAATAATTTCTGCCGGAGTTCATCGGCAGCGTATCGTTCCCCGAAAGGGAAGCTTGCTCCACTCCAGGCAACGCAGCTATCCGCCTGTCCAGATCGATCAGAAAGTCGGCCCGCTTTTCCTCAACGCTATACGGATCGGTCGCCGGATTGTTGGATTGCGGAATCCAGATTTGCACGGTCGTCAGGTGGTCGGGATTGAATCCCGGCTGCACGTTGAGCACGTGCCAGAAACTCCGCAGCAGAAGCCCCGCGCCGGCCAGCAGCACAATCGAAAGCGCCACTTCCGAAATCACCAGCACACGCGAAAGCCGCGTGTGTCTCCTCCCCGTGCCCGATCCCCGCCCTCCTTCTCTCAGATTTTCAATCTGGTTGGGATTCGCGGCTTGCAGCGCCGGAGCCAGTCCGAACAGGACTCCCGTCAGCACAGAGATCAGGAAACCGAAAAACAGCACCTTCCCGCTGACGCCAACTTCCCCAAGCCGCGGAATATCCGCTGGCGCCAGGCTCAAAATGGCATTCTTCAAAAGGAACACGGCGAATAGGGCGACCACGCCGGAAATCAGCGACAAGAGCGTGCTCTCCGTCAGCATTTGCCTTGCCAGGCGCGTGTGGCTTGCTCCCATCGTCAATCGAATCGCCATCTCGCGCCGCCGTCCCGAAGAGCGCGCCAGCAGCAGGTTCGCGATATTCACGCACGCAATCAGCAGCACAAATCCCACCGCCCCAAAAAGCAGGAACAGTTCCGCCCGCTGCGGCCCTACCAGATCCTCTTTTACGGGAATAAGCCGCACGCCCCAAGTCGCCGCGACTGGATACTCTTTCGGGTATTCGCGGCTCAGTTCCGATGTGTAGGCATCCAGCTTCGCTTGCGCTTGTGCAACGCTTAGTCCGGGCTTCAATCGCCCGATCGCGCCCGGAATCATTCGCAAAGCCCGTTGCGCGGGAACAGGGAAGGGAAGCCCGTTGAAGCCCGTAGCCACCCAGACTTCCACATCGGTATCCAGCGTCCGTCCCGGATGGCGAAATCCCGGCGGCATCACACCCACAATTGTGTACATGTCCCCATCCAGGCGCATTTTCCGCCCGATGATGTTCGCGTCCGCGCCATAATTGCGGCGCCAAAAGCCGTCGCTGATCACGACCGGCTCCAGGAATCCTGGCGCCGAGTCCTGCGGCGTGTACACTCGCCCCATTTGCGGCTTCGCCCCCAGCAAAGTGAAGTAATCGGGGCTGGTAACGAGACTCTCCGCACGAACGGTCCGCTGCCCTCCCGCGACCGCCGAATTGCTCGGCGCCACCGCCGAGATGTCCTGAAACACTCCCGAGCGATCTTGCAGATCCCAAAGCTCTGGAGCCGACATGCCTACATCCTGCTCATTGGGGCCGCGCAAATCGTCAAACACGCGCACCAGTTGCTCGGATTCCGGGAAGGGCAGCGGCCGCAGCAAAACGCCATACACCACGCTAAACGTGGCAACATTCGCCCCAATCCCCAGCGCCAAAGTCAGCACCGCAACAATCGCGAACCCCGGGCTTTTGAGCAATGTACGGATTGCGTAGCGAACGTCTTGGACGAATGAGACCACGAGTCCCTCCCCCTAGAGCGCCCACCAATCGCTAGGCGCGGTAGCCTTTCCGCTCTGACGAGCCAGACCGCAACGTTGTTACCAGGAAAATTGCCCCAGAAGTGCGCCTGGCGGTCCCCAGCTCACGAATTCCCATCGATTAACAAACAATTTAGAAATAGCTGCATGGAAGCAAGCAAGTTCGCGGGCAGTCTTTCGCAGAGACTAGGCACGGAGTCTGTGCAGGTTAGTTGCGGTTTATAGGTGACGGACAGGCGGCCCAAAGACCTCGAGTCGAGCCCACAACCTCAATCCCGCGGAGAGTGGGGCGCCCCCCACCTCTCTATACTTCCGCGGAAAGTGCCGCAGTGATATCCTCTCCACTATGCTCAGCCCCCAAAGGGAAATTCCCTAGCCCGGGCCAACGGTTCGGGTGTTGATACGACCGCGGGGTTAGCCCGCTTACAAAAGGAGCGATGTGCCTGCCAGTAAATCACCAATTCCGTCGGAACTCAGACGCAAGATTGCGCCGGCACCTCTTTTGTTCGGAGCTGGGGAGCGCACCTTTGTGAAGGTGGCCTTTGTCGGGATCGCAGCGTTCTGCCTGTACGGTCCTGTTCCATTGAATCAGGACCACAATGCATTTTTGTATCTACTGGGACCTTGGCTTTGCCCGAGCGTTCCTGCTGCCTTTTTTACGTTGTTGCCGCCTCTTCCATCTCGGGGTACCTTTTTGTCGGGGAATTGGCGGAGCGTTGACAGGGTTGACCCTGTCGTCACGCGCCTGGTCGAGCTCTACAAATCTCGTGAAGCTCGTCGCCATCTCTGGAGCCAGTCGCTGAAGGTATCTGCGATCCTGTTTGGGATCCTAGGTACTGCGGCGATCGCGCAGCGAAGCAATTTGAATTGGGCGCTTCCGTCTTCACAGAACGGATTTCTCTATCAGTGGCGGGGACCTGGATTTTGGTTCTGGTACGGGCTAATCGGCTGCTCTATCTTTTCTTTTGTGGCGTTAGTGATTGACCATGTTGGTTGGGTCACCACTACTTGGGCTAGGCGGGAGTCCGCGCTGAGGGAGGAAATGGGGGAACCGGGGGACAGACGTGATGTTTTCTGATTTTTGATTTTCCACAAATCTCCCGACAACCAGTCACTATCTCCTTTAAAATGAACACTGGCTCTGTTGACATCCTTGCGAACGGCTGCGGTGCCTCAAGCGATAGAGGTTGTAAGCGAGCCCGAGTAGCAAGGCTTGGCGAATTTGCGATGTTAACAAGCGCCCCGGGGCGCGCGAGGAGAGTTTCCGTTTGACCACCGAGAAGATGGTCTCGTTCTTCGCGCGTGGCCCATACTGTTTCCGTGGAAAAGCCCGGTGCATTTGGCTACGGATCGCTCCTCGGGGGAGACCGCGGCGAAGGTTCGCCGGGATAATGCTACGCGCGCCCAGGCGCTGGCGAATGTGTTGATGGTTGGCTTCGGAATCGAACTCCGCATCGGCCAGCACCAAGCCGAGGGGCGCACGTGCTCCGGCCACATTCAGCAACCCGGGCAGCGCCGGGGCGTCGCAACGCGGTCCGGGATGGGCCCGCTGCGCCAGCAAAATCTGTTGCTGCAAATCCGCAACGACCAGCCACTTCAACCAGCGACGATGGGGCGCCCTCCCGTGTGCCTGTTGTTCGATGCGGCGGAGGAAGAACGTGCTGACGGCGTTCTGCGACAGCCCCGTGCCGTCCACGCCAGCCGTCACCCGTGCCGAGCGTCGGCCGCGGCGCAACTGGCGCACGGTTTCTTCCAGTCCGCGGTCGATGGTGTCGTCGTCCAGCCGCTTCAGAAAACGGTACAAGGTGGTGTAATCGGGCACGCTTTCCAACTGCAGCGTTGCGCGCAACTCGCCATGCTCGCGTAATCGCACTTCGGCTTCGCGAAAGGTCCAGTCTTCGTAGCGCATCAGACACAGCACCGCCAGCAGCTGCGGCTGAGTGAACTGATGTTTGCTGAAGCGACTGCGGTAGGGCGGCAAGACCCGGGTGGCCACCTGCAAGGCCACGCGAGCAAAAGGCAGGAGTCCCACTTCGGCCATCGTCCCTCCTGCTCGATCAGAAAACACGCACGCCGCCCCCTTGTCGACCCCGCAAAACCGAGACTGTGCCGAGGATGTCAACAGAGCCATGAACACTTATATAAGTGTATCAAAACAAAGGACTTTAAGTTTCTTTAGAATGAACACTTATGTAAAACTAGGGTGGAGGGCCTATTACGGTTAACCAGCGGCTTCGGGGTTAGGCTTCAGTGCGAGGTGGCCTTGCTTGCAGGAGCCGGAGCCGCGTCGACCCCAAAGTCCCATACGTACAGATTCAGTCCATCGTCCAGGATCTCCGCCAGCGCGTATTCCCCCGGCGGCAGCGGCGCGCTTAGCGTAAAGCGGTAGATGTCCGGCGCCACCTCCCATCGCTGGATCGCAATTTCAACCCGCTCCTGAGCGATCTCCTGCCCGAACTGACTCCGGATCGACTCCAGCAGGCGCTTGCCACCCTTCACCTTAGCGCGTACCAGCGCGACTTCCGGCCCAGACTCGCCCTGCCGCCCGGTTCGCAGCACCGAGGAATCCCGGTCCGGATCCGGTGGCGGCTCTCGCAAATAAAATTCAGGCGCTCCGGCCGCCAGCCGCACCGCCGCTCTCGTCCCGGGGATCTCGACATTGTGTTTGCTTGGAATGATCGGTATCGGCGATAAAACCTGCTTTAGCACGGTTTTTTTGTCGGTTTTCACTTCGGAGCCGGCTTGCCCAAGCTTTTTGATGGACTTGCCCTCCAGCGCAAACATGCCCTCTCCATCAGGCAAGAAAACGCCAGGCGCCACCGTCAAACTCGCGTCCACCTCTACTGGCGTTTGTGCATTCGCCGCGGCTTCTTGGATGTGGACCTTCTGCAGAAGCGCTGCGGACGTTTTCTCATCGGCGGCTTCCGCCTTTTTGGTGGCGTCCCAATCCACCATTGACGCGGGAATCTCTTCCCAGGTGCCGCGTTCCACGCTGAAATACCGCACCCGATCGCCCTTCTTCTCATAGTCGCGGACAAGCTGATAGCTTCCGTCCGTGAGCATCAGCTTTTTACCACGCGGAACTCCCGTTGGTGTGGTTGGGGAAGCGGCGGGCTCCGAGGGCTTCTTCGCGTTCGCGGAATCTTGCTGTTTCGAGAGGGCGGGCGTGGCAGCGTTGGGCAAGGCCATTCCGCTCCAGCCCAGCACTGCGATTTGAAGGAGTAAAACGAGTGTGGAAGACAGGCTCATGGCTGTTTCTGGGATATCAGATGCCGTCCCTAAGTCTCCGTTTGCCCTGCGTCGAGCATACCCCCCCTGGTTAGGGCTCTGCAACTAACCCATAAGACTGCCCCAAAAAGCAAATGGCTCTTTCCGGTGTTCCGGAAAGAGCCATTCGCAAAACGAAGCTCTTTGAATTCTTAGTGTGTGCAGCGTGGGAACAACGTCACCAGCACCATCAAATCCGACAGCGTAAACAGCCACTGGTCCGCCTGCTTGCCTGCCGCTTCTGCGGCGCGCGCGATGAAGCCCAGGTGGCGGCTTTTCGCGAAATTGCGGATGTGATCGACGCAAATCCCGGTCAGGCTGGCAATTTCCGCGTCGGTGAAGATCTTTTGGCTCGATTTTACTTTAACCATGGCCTTGTCCCTCAAATTGTCTGCCGCACCGCGCTTCTGTCTATCGCTCCTACAACCTTTGATGCTTTTTGCAGCGTACGCGATGCTCCCTTTCCAGAGCAATAGTAGTTCCGTTCTCTATTCTTTAGACGAATGGACTAGTACTTTTGTTCCAACTCCCTGTGTAAAAAGACATTAACGCAAATCCGGCGAAGAAATCGGGGATGGTACGAATCGGTTCTCAGTGGAAACAATGTGGAAAAAATGTCCTACTTTTGCAAACTCTCTATGACTTTCGGTAGGCTGGCCGCAATTTCGCGCATCTGCTTTGTGTGTCGTACTTCATGTGCCGCGATGAATTTCATCCACTCATACGTATTTAGCGTTCCGAGGGCCGGATGCTTCCAGCAGTATTCGCTCAAATTCCGGTTTCGCGTTTCTTCTAGAAACGCCATGGATCGTTCCCGCACCGTGCGCAGTTCCGCGAGCATTTCTTCTTTGTCCCGGAGCATTTCCGGCTCGATGGGCTCGGGCGATTTGCGGCGAATCCACCGCGATTCCACGAGCGCCATCGGAATGTGAATTCTTTTTAATATCGAAACGCGCTTGGGAGGATGCTGCGCAACGCGGTCTGCTTTGCCAATCACGGCGCGTTCCACCGTCGCCAAATGGGCTATCAGTTCCGCAGCTGACCACCGGTCTTCGCCGGGCCGGGTCTTCCATTGGTCCGCGGGCACTTCATCTGCTGCCGACAAAAGTGCAGTCTGTGCTTTGCCCAGGTTGGCGATGATGGAGTTGAGTTCTTGCGACACTGCTCTGTCTCCCGCTACACCCGGCTACCACGGAATGGACTCGTATTTAACTGCCCGGTTAAATACGGCCAAATCTCTTAGACCGAGCCGCCGCCGGCTTGCTCGAAAGCGTGGGCCAGCTGCAGCACGGTAGCTTCACCAAAGGCGGGCCCGAAAATCTGCAGGCCTACAGGCAGCTTGCCGCCGATTTTGCCGCAAGGGACGGAGATCCCCGGCACCCCCGCCAATGATCCTGTAACTGTATATATATCAGCGAGATACATCTGCAAGGGGTCGTTGGTCTTTTCCCCCAGCTTGAAGGGAGGGATGGGCGAAGTCGGCGTCACAATCGCATCCACTTTGCTGAAGGCATCGCGGAAATCCTGCGCAATCAGCGCGCGCACTTTCTGACCCTTCAGGTAGTAGGCGTCATAGTAGCCCGCGGACAATACATAAGTGCCTAGAACAATCCGTCTCTTGACCTCGGCGCCGAAGCCCGCGCCGCGCGTCTTGCGGTACATCGCCAGCAGGGAATCATCATCGACGCGCAAGCCGTAGCGCACGCCGTCGTAGCGGGCCAGGTTGGAACTCGCCTCGGCTGTCGCGATGATGTAATACGTCGCGATGGCATAGTCCGTATGTGCCATTTGAATTTCGCGTAGTTCGCAGCCGAGCTTCTTTAGGAGTTCGACGCCGGCTTCGATCTTCTTGCGGACTTCGGCATCCATTCCGTCGGCAAAATACTCTTTGGGGATGCCGATGCGCAGTCCCTTGACCGGCTTCTCCATAAAAGCGCGATAGTCCGGCACGGGCGCGGTTGTGGACGTCGAATCGTTCGCGTCGCGCCCCGCAATCACGCCCATGATCGCGGCGATGTCGCGAGCGGTTGTCGCGAAGGGCCCGATGCGGTCGAGCGAAGACGCAAACGCGATCAGTCCGTATCGCGAAACCCGGCCATAACTTCCCATCATGGCGGGAATGCCGCAGAACGATCCTGGCTGGCGAATCGACCCGCCAGTATCCGTTCCAAGAGACGCAACGGCCAAACCAGCCGCTACCGCTGCGGCGGAACCGCCGCTTGAGCCACCCGGCACGCGGTCCATCGCTTCCGGGTTGCGCACTGCTCCATACGCGGAATTTTCGTTGGAGCTGCCCATGGCAAATTCGTCGCAATTGGTTTTGCCAAGAATCACGGCGCCGGCGGCTTCGAGGCGATCCACGGCTGTAGCGTCAAAGGGAGGGATGTAGTGCTCCAGGATCTTCGAACCGCAAGTAGTCCGTACACCGCGCGTGCTGATGACATCCTTAATCGCGATGGGCACACCTGAAAGAGCCGGCAGAGGTTTGCCAGCTGCAACTAGTGCATCCATGCGGTCGGCCTGAGCGTAGGCGCGGTCTTCGGAAAGGGTCAGGTAGGCGTTCAACTCAGCGTTGCGCTCGCCGATGCGCTTGTAAAAATCAGCCGCCAGCTCCCGCGCCGAAACCTTCTTCGACGAGACAGCCTCGCGCACGCCATCGATGGTCCAGGTTGCGCTCATCGCTCGATGACCTTCGGCACACGAAAATACGGCGGTTCCGGATCCGGGGCTTGTTTCAGAATTTCTCCAGCCACATCGCAGCGTATGACAACGTCGTCGCGCAGGGTCGCGTCAGCGGTCTGGTCATCGGCCAAAACTTGCGCCATTGGCTGGACTCCCGTCGTATCGAGCTCGTTCAGTTTGCCGATGTATTCCAGGATTTCGTCAATCTGGGTGCGGTACATTTCGAGCTCGACCTCGCTCAAATCCAGATAAGCCAACTCCGACACACGTTCCACGTCTGCACGACTGATTTTCAAGGTGATTTCCCGGCTTAAATTTGTTCCAAACTAGCAAAATTCTAGCATATCCGCTGACGAGGCCTGGGTTGCTACTGGATCTCATGGGACGCTTTGGGGTCGGGGATAAAGACCACGAAATCGTAGCCAAAGATGACGCGCTCCAGTTCCGGGTCGATCTTGCCGTACTTGGAAAAACCGTCGCGAAGCGCCCGCAAATCATAGAGTGTCCAGGAATTCTCGACTTGCGCGTCAAAGAGCGGCTTGAGAAAAAGAAATGGGGAGTCTTTGTCAGCCGCGAGGTCTAGGGGAGAGGTTTCCGCAGGTTTGCCGATGCCCGCAAAGTGCAACTGCTCGCCTTTCACTCCGGCAATCAGAATGTGCACGGACTTCAATTGGTTGGCTTCAGCGGCTTCGCTGATCAGATCGCCGATCTCGCTCGAATGCAGCGGATTGATGCCGCGGAACATGTGATACGCGCCAAACTTGAAGAAGACCTTGGGCAAGACGCCATTGCTCTGGGAAGAAGCCGCGAACGGCCCCGAAAAATTCTTTTTCATCAGCAGGGCGCGCTGCCGGTTCGACTTGTAATAGTTGCCGGTCATGTTTTTCTGGTAGATTTCGCGGCTCACCAGAAAGGCGTCAAAGAGATTCTGCGCTTCGGGCTTGCCCTGCTTCTTCAGCAGATCCCGCACATGATCCAGCTCTTCCTGCTTGGCCGTCATCATGAATAGATCGCCGGGGCTGCCGCTCTTAATGGCTGCTGCCCTTGCCTCGTTGTTTTCCTTAACAAGCGCCTCGACAGCGGCTTTTGCTTCCGGACCGGGATTTGTCGCCAGAATCTTATCGGCCAGAAAACCGGTCGAGCCCATGAATTCCTGATCCAGCCCCCAGATCGTCATGTGCCCCGGCGAGGCCGCGCCTTCGCATTTTTGCAGCATGGCAAACTCTTCCGGCCAGTTGTAGAACGCGATCGTCTCAGGGTATTTCTTTTCGAACTCGGCGAGCTGTTTCGCGCCGTCCACGCTGCGTGCCATCTTCTCGATCTCGGGAGCGACGTAAGGACCGACCTCCAGCCCCATGTGGTGGAATCCGTGCGGAGCAAGCTCCGCGCAAAGCGCAGCGGCGAAATCGGGAATTTGCCGGATGCCGTGGTCTTCGCCGAGCGCCACAAACTGCGCGTCCGCTAAAGCCGTGCGCAGAACTTCCGCGGACGGACCCGCGAGCTTGCCATCTCGCACGCTGATTGCGCCGCGGTTTTTCTTCAAATCCTCGGTAAACGCTGCGTTCTGGGCCTTCGCGAAAGGTACAAACAAAAGAGACGCCGTCAGAACGAGCGTCTCGGCACGGTACATTTTCATTTCGTCTCCGGAGGCGAGGACTACCTGCTGGGCCTGCATGCTCTACGCATTCTAGAGAAGAATAGTTCCCGGCGAAACCTCAAGAGTGACAATGTCCGCCGCGCGAGACAGTCACGGTCTAGGGCTTTCCCTTTTCCTGCGGAACGGAAGCGGATTCCATCTGGGCGACGGAGTGATGCATGCTCGCCATACGCCACTGGCCATCCGACTTCTTGCACATCGCCATGCCGCGGCCGTGCAGCTTGCCTCTGGCGGACTCAATCGTAAATTCGTATTCGTACCAAACGGCTTCGCCTATGGGATGAAAAGCCCTTTCAAGGATTTCCAGCTTTGCCGCCGGCTGCTGGTGAAAATAACGCTGGCGGAAATATCCGACGACTTGCTCCCGGCCAAAAAGTTCAGTATCGACGGAGAACAATACAATTTTCGGGTCGAGGCAATCGCCGAATTTCTCTTCATCGGAATCGTTGAACGCCTCGACGCAGCGGTGCATTTCGTGCTGCATCGCGCTCACCAATTCCGCGCTGTGCACTTCATCTGTGGTGGCGACATGGAGCGTCTGGTCTTTCAGATTGATGCTGGCGCCCAGTTTGCCCAGAAGATCGACGCCCAGGATGCCGTCGATTTTGCGCCCGCACGCTTTTCCGATCGCGGAAAGATCGATGGCCGGCAATTTCACATCGAGGAGCTTGGTCCTGCCTACGCTCAGGTCCGGCAGCGTCACTTCCTTCGCACTGGTCGCCAGCGTGCCGCTCCAGGAAGTAACGCGAATGTCGCGCGCCTGGCCCGCAGAAAACGATTCCAGGTTCAAGATCGAAGTTGCCGCCGTGTCCACAAGGAAAAGTTTGTGCAACCCCGCCACCTGCACATCAATCACCGGCAGAGCGTCGCAGCGCTCCAGAGGAAGTTCCTGCGCATGCGCGGCACGCGCGAGGATTCCCGTATGCAAGAGAATCGCAAAAAGACCGGCAGGCAGAATCGCGTTCCAGCGAAAAGCCCGAAAAACCAAAGCGTAAGCCATGAGCGCACCCCAGGGGCAAGAGGATACCACAACAAACGAACGTTCGTGCTAATTTGTGCTGTGTGTTACAGTATCTTAATGCCCGCCGTTCTGCGTTCCCGTTCCAGAGGAAAACCGGTCGCCAAGCCCGCCAAACCCCGCTCCAAACAGGCGGCCCTCCAGACTGTCCTTCGCAAACAAGCCAAAGGCGTCCGTACCCGCGATGCGATCCTCGCCCGCGCCGTCGATATCGCTTCCGCGCAAGGCCTCGAAGGCCTCACCGTCGGCTCCCTTGCCGAGCAACTCGGCATGAGCAAGAGCGGCCTCTTCGCGCATTTCGGCTCGAAAGAAGAATTGCAGCTCGCTACCGTGGAAGCCGCCCGCCAGGTTTTTATTGAAAAGGTCACGCTACCGGCCATCGCCGCTCCCAAAGGAATGCCGCGCTTGTGGGCTCTGCTCGACCGCTGGCTGATGTTGGTGGAAAAGCGAGTCTTTGAAGGCGGCTGCTTCTTCACCGCCGCTTCGTTCGAGTTCGACGGCCGTCGCGGTATCGTGCGAGACCGCATCGCCGCCATCATGCACGAATGGATTGCCTGCATCACCGGTGCTGTACAGAAGGCGCAGGAAGCCGGCCATCTTGACCCGAAGCTCGATCCCACGCGGCTCGCCTTCGAGTTTCACGCCGTCGCTATCGGCGCGCACTGGGCGCATCAGCTGCTCGAGGACAAACAAGCCTATTCGCGCGCGCGCCTGATGGCGCTCGAAAAGTTGCGTAGAATCGCAACTCCCCAATCTCCGCGTCTTCCTTGATGTAATTAATTAGCCCTTCAGGTCAGCGCCCGGAAGGAACAGCCTCCGCGGCCTTGCGAGGATATTTCTTAGCGATGTAATTATCGACGAGCGCCTGAAACGCGGTCGCCAGCTCGTCGTAATTCCCTTCGAGCGTCACATCTTTCTTGCCATCAATATATATAGGACAACGCGGCGCCTCCCCGGTGCCGGGCAAACTGATGCCGATGTTTGCGGCTTTCGATTCGCCGGGACCGTTCACGATGCAGCCCATCACCGCCAGCGTCATCGTCTCGACGCCCTCGTACTGCGTCTTCCAAATCGGCATGCTGTCGCGAATATATCCCTGAATGCGCTCCGCCAACTCTTGAAATGTGGTGCTGGTCGTGCGGCCGCAGCCGGGGCAAGCCGTCACGCTCGGCGAAAACGACCGCAGCCCCAGCGCCTGCAGCAGTTCGCACGCCGCATACACTTCCTCGCGCCGGTCGCCGCCGGGCTTCGGCGTCAACGAAATGCGAATCGTGTCGCCGATTCCTTCGTAGAGCAAAACGCCCAGCGACGCCGCCGACCAGATCTGCCCCTTCATGCCCATGCCGGCTTCGGTCAAGCCAAGATGCAGCGGCTGCTCCGTTTTCGCCGACAAATCGCGGTACACGGTAATCAAATCGCGCGGCCGCGAAGTCTTGCACGAAATAATAATTTGATCGTGACGCAGCCCGCACTCCAGCGCCAGCTCCGTCGACTGCAGCGCGGAGAGCACCATGCAATCGTTGATAATCTCTTCGGACTCCTTGCCCAGATTCTTGTCCGTGTTCTCCTGCATCTTGTGCATGACGAGCTCTTGATTCAGCGAGCCGCCATTCACGCCGATGCGCACGGGTTTGCCGTTGTCGCGCGCAATTTTGCAAATCGTGGAAAACTGTTCGTCGCGCCGCTGGCCTGCGCCTACGTTGCCTGGATTGATGCGGTACTTGTCGAGAGCCTTCGCGCACTCGGGATACTTCGTGAGCAGCACGTGGCCGTTGTAATGAAAATCGCCAATGATTGGCGCGATGCACCCGGCATCGAGCATCCGCTTCTTGATTTCCGGCACGGCGGCGGCGGCTTCCGGCACGTTCACCGTCCAACGCACAATTTCCGAGCCGGCTTCCGCCAGCTCCAGGGTCTGCTTCAAGGTGGTCGCCACGTCGGCAGTGTCCGTGTTCGTCATCGACTGCACGACAATCGGCGCGCCTCCGCCCACCATCACGTGGCCTACACGCACGCAGTGCGTCTTGCGCCGTGGCCTTCCGCTGGCCGTTGCGTCGGTTCCTTTGATCTGGGCAAGCATCTTCTACAATTCTAGCGTGATTTTGGCCATTCTTGAAAGACGAATGGGCGCCTCACGTCTCGTGACGCATCCTAGGAACAGCAAGTGTTTTCTCAGCGGCAAGTGGAACTCGGGAGATTCGGCCGAGCTCCAGCACTTTGGCGACCCGTCGATCGCTCTGCTTTCACTCCTAACTTGCTACGATCCAGTCATTTAGACCTCATTTTCCCGTAAAGATACTTTCCGGGGAATTTATTTTCGGGATTTTAGTCTCCCCTTTAGCGACTATTTCTGATTACCCAGCGTCTTATGGCGTATACAGACCTCCTTGCGATAAAAGGAGGTGGGATTTATGGGTGGTTTAGGAGTGGTTTGGTTCGGGTGGTATGAGGCGGTGGGTGGGGGAATTCTTCATAATACGACGTGTATTATTTTGAGAAGGCTGAACTACTTCTCCAGCCCGCATTCCTCCTTCTTCCTTACCGGACGCACTACTATTAAAGGGGAAAGGGGAGTTTTCGTGAAAAAAGTGGGAATTTGCTTTGCCGCTTGCACGTTCTTGTTTCTGGTCACATTCGCACTTCCATCTTTGACTTGGGCGCAAACCTCTACAACGGGAGTCGTGCTAGGCACCGTCGCCGATTCGAGCGGAGCCACAATCGTCGATGCAACCGTGGTTCTTCGCAATACCGCGACAAACAATTCAACAACTCAGACCACCAACGCTGCGGGACAATATACCTTCGTCAACGTCGCGCCGGGGAGCTACGAAGTCACAGTTAAAAAGGATGGTTTCCGGACGGCGACAGTCACGGGGTTGAGCGTGGACGTGACCAAGAGCTACACCGTTGACGTGAAGCTGGAAATAGGTCAAGTCACTGAATCTATTACGGTTTCTACGGAAGCCAGAGTCGAGCTGCAAACCACGAATGCTCAGGTTGGCAACGTTATCGGTGGAACCACCCTGGAGCGCCTGCCAACCCTGCAGCGCGACGCGGCTGAGCTCCTCACTCTCCAGCCGGGAACCACACCGTACGATACTCCGGCCAACGGCGGCTTTGGAAATAACGGCGGTACAGTGGCCGGCGCTCGCAGCGACCAAAACGCAATCACCATGGATGGCATCGACATTACGGACAACACCGTGGGGGGCGGCGCAACGGCACAGAACTTTATTCCTACCGGAGTGGAAAGCGTCGAAGAATTCCGCGTGGGAGTAACCAATTCCAACGCCGATTTCAGCCGCGCCTCCGGCGGCAACATTACTCTTATCAGTAAGAGCGGTACAAACACGATCCACGGTGACGGCTATTGGTTTCACCAGAGCGACGGCTATAATGCCAACTCGTGGGACTTGAATCACACTCCCGACGCTGCCACCGGCAAGCCGTATACCTATAAGAGTGCTTTCAAGGATAACCGCGAAGGTGTGAGCGTTGGCGGACCCATCATCAAGAATAAAACCTTCTTCTTCAGCAACTATGAGCGCCGCCGCTTCCCATCCTCCTCTCAGGTAAGCCACATTGTTCCCACGGACAGTTTGAGGAACGGCATTTTGTCGTTTGCGGATGCCACCGGCGTGGTCAGGCAGTATGACTTGGCTACTTCTACTGCCTGCGGTCCCAGCGGAGGCCTCGCATGTGATCCGAGAGGCATCGGCATCAGTCCCACCATCAAGACACTTTATGGTCTCAACCCCGGCGGCAATGACCCCAGCCTACCTAATGTGGACGGAAACAACACGACCGGCTTTGTTGCCAACGCCACGACCCCAATCAAGGACGATTTCGTTACTTTCCGGCTCGATCATAATTTCTCAGACAAGGCGCATTTCTTCGGTCGATATATCTATTCTCGAGCGCTCGCTATCACTCCCAACCAGATCGACACCCTGAACGGCCAGACCATCGCTACGACTGGAAACGACACTCGCGGCGACGGCGCTATCGGCGCCCTCGACTATGCTTTTAATTCTCTCACCAGCAACGTCATTCACTTTGGCTGGATTCGCAGCCGCGTTTTCCTCCCTGGTCTGTCTCCCAGTGCCTCCGCCGCAACCTTGGCTCTTCCGGGTACTAATACTTCAGCGGGCTTTATCGCCCTTGCTCCTGGCCTTGCCCAAACCGGGCTTATCGACGTTCCCATCGACGTGGACACGCAGCGTGCCCGCACCCAGGGCAACTTCCAACGAAACAAGGAACTCGTTGACGATTTCACTCGCATCCAAGGCCGCCACAATATTACTGCCGGCGGCGACATTCGCTGGATGCCTCTCATAGCACAGCGCAACGATAAAGTCGTTGGCTCACTCGCTTCTCTCGTGGCCACCGCAGACGCAAACGTCCCCGGGACCACGCAATCCGTTTCACAAGCGGACATGCCTCCTGCTTGCACCACTACCCTGACAACCTTTTGTCTTATGCCAACCGATGTCCTGCGATGGCAGCGTCTCTATGCTGCAACCCTCGGTATCGTGGACAACGTGAACGTCCTCGGCGTTCGCGACGGAAGCCTTAATCCGCAGCCATTCGGCACGCCGCTTATTGCCAACACTACCCAGCGAGCCTACGACGCTTACTTTCAAGATTCCTGGCGCATCAGGTCAACCTTAACCATCACTTACGGCCTCGGCTACGGCTGGCAAACCCCTCCAGTGGAACTGCACGGCCAGCAAACCTTTGAAATCAATGACAGCACTGGACAAATCCTCACCGCTGCAGGCTACATCCAGGCTAAGCAACAAGCTGCCTTGGCCGGGCAGACCTACAATCCCACCATCGGCTATCTTCCCATCAAGAACTCTGGACGCAACTCCATCTGGAACACGGACTACGGTGATATCTCCCCACGTCTCGCCGTCGCCTGGAATCCCTCTTATACGGACGGCAAGCTTGGCAAGCTCTTCGGCCAGGGAAAAACCGTCATCCGCGCTGGCTTTGGCATCTACTACGACCGCATCAACAACGTTCAAAGCGTTGAAATTCCGCAGCTTGGGGTTGGATTCGCCGAAACCCTGGTCCTTTCTACGCCTGCATGCAGCCTAAACGCCGTCAGCGCCGGTTGTAACGCCGCTTTGGGTCAATCCAATATCGGTGCATCCGGCTTCCGGGTTGGCGTGGACGGCGCACTTCCTGTACCTGCCTTTCCAGCCGTCTCTTCACCCATTGTTCCGGCTCTCGGCGGAGAGAATCTCTCCTTTGCTGTGGATCCCAACTTCAAGGTGGGACGCAGCTACAGCGTAGACTTCACCGTCCAACGCGAGTTGCCAGGCAACATGCTTATGGAACTTGGCTACATCGGGCGTTTCGCTCGCGATCTTCCCAACAGCGTCGATTTCGACTCCTCTCCCTATCAGTTTGTCGACCAGGCCTCGAAGCAGACCTTTGCTCAGGCCTTCGATGTCGTCGCCCACGACCTTGCCACAGGCACTCCGGTTACGGATCAGCCATGGTTCACGAATCAGTTGGCAGGCCTCAACGCCGGCATCGCGGGCACGGCTTGCGGCACCCCCACGAGTTGTATCGCCGCTCAGGCCGCTTCTGGATTTCTAGGTCAATCCGTCACCAGCGTTTTCGCCGCGATCGACGGCGACCGGCAAGCCCTCGGCTTGTCCACCTTCAACAACCACCAAATCAACTTTGCCCTCTTCATGCGCACGCACAACGACCTTTCCAACTACCACGCGGCCACCGTTACTCTTCGCAAGCGGCCGTCCCACGGCTTGCAATTTGATATGAACTATACCTTCTCCAAATCGCTCGACCAGGTCGGCACCGTGCAGAACAACGCCGGCACCTACGCCACCAGCTTCAATCCCAACTTCCAGTATGGGCCGTCTTTGTTCGACCGTACGCACGTCTTCAACGCCATCTTCAACTACGACCTCCCTGGCGGTCACGGTCATAAAGTCAGCTTCAACAACAATGTCGCCGATAAATTTATCAGCGGCTGGTACGTTTCCGGCGTCTTCCGCGCCGCCAGCGGGCCTCCACTCACCATCACCGATGGAGATCTCGGCGGCGGCTTCTTCGGCAACACGCTGAACGCTATTCCTACCGTCGGCATCGGTACTATCGGTGCCGGTGTCCATGGCAGTGTCTGCAGCACGAATGGCTTCGGCTCCAACGGAGACGGACCCAACTGCACCGGCGCTCCTCAAGGAACCGGCCTGAATCTTTTCGCCAACCCCGGCGCCGTCGCCGCCGATTTCCGGCCCGTCAATATCGCCACCGACGGGCGGGACGGCACCGGCAATCCCCTTCGCGGCATGGGATTCTGGAACCTCGACGCGCGTGTTGGAAAGACAACTTCCTTCCACGAACGCTACAAAGTGGAGTTCTCAGCCGATTTCTTTAATATTTTCAACCACGTCAATTTCTTTCAGCCATCCATGAATCTCCAAAACCCCGCGACCTTTGGTGTTATCAGCCAGGAATTGATTCCTGCCGATCGCACGCAGGGCAGCCGCTGGATTGAGCTCGGCTTGCGAGTCAGCTTCTAAACATCTCAAGCAACTTCACCGGGGAGAGGCTTAGACGCCTCTCCCCATTTTTATTTCCTTAGCCTTGCGATCCTGAGTCGCTCTCAATGATTTGGTTCTTGCTGCAGGTTGGCATTGCCTTTGTGACGGCCCTGCTTGGGATTTTTCTGTTAGGTCGCCTGCCGCCGTAAAATGCCGTATCTTGGCTGGGCCAAGCGGTTGGAAAGCACTTCTGTAAGGGAGCGAACTTGATCCTTCGTTACACCCGCAAAGAGATGGGCCACGTCTGGAGCGAAGCGAATCGCTTCCAGAAATGGCTCGAGGTCGAGCTCGCGGCGACCGATACGCTCGCCGGCGCTGGCCTCGTTCCCAAAGCCACAAGTCGGTACGTTCCGCCGGAAGCAACAGACGTTTCATTTTTTTATTCTTTGAATCAGTCGTTGACACCTCCCGACTGTTTGGAGTAAACCATGCCCATCTTTAGTGGTGGGGGACCCTGCGAGTGGTCAGCCTGCGTTTTCATCTCGACTGTCTGTGTGTATTTGTCTCTCTGGACGGCTTCGCCCGTTTTTTTTCAGATAACGGGCGTTGCGCTGCTGGACGAGTAATCGTTTACCAGCGGCGCTCTGAGATGCTTGGCGAAGGTCCACTCCGCGGTTGATCAGCCAACTAAAGCGGGGGGGAATATGAAGCTGCTGTCTCGTTTTCTTTTTGCCGCACTTTTGGTTCTTGGAGTTTTATCGCTCGGCATCGCTGTTGAAGCGCAAACCTCGAACTCGGGCCTCGTCCAGGGCACCGTTACCGATAAGGGTGGCGCGGTGGTTCCTGATGCCGCAGTCGAGCTCCTGAATACCGCCACAAATGAAACAAAGACAACGACAACCGCGGGCGCGGGTGAATACGTTTTCGCGAACGTGCCTCCGGGATTGTATACGCTCAAGGTTTCCAAGACCGGTTTTGCCACCACCACCTTCGCGAATATCAGAGTCGACGTAACCAAGAGCTACACCTACAACGCCACTCTCGAAGTCAGTTCAGGCAAAGAGGTCATCGAAGTCTCCGCGCAATCCCAGGCGGAACTCCAGACCGCTGACGCCGTCGTCGGCAACGTCGTAGGCGAGAGCGAGTTGATGCGCCTGCCAACGCTCGGCCGCGATTCCCGTGAGCTTCTGACTCTCCAGCCCATGTCCACGCCCTTTGAAAGCACCAACGGCGGGGGCTTCGGCAACAGCGGCGGAACGATCGCCGGCGCGCGCAGCGACCAGAACGTCTTCAATCTCGACGGCATCGACATCACGGACAATGTCATCGCCGGCGGCGGCAATCAGGCGCCCGTTATTCCCATCGGCGTCGAAAACGTAGCCGAGTTCCGCGTCGGTGTCACCAATAACAACGCCTCGTTCGGCCGTTCCGAAGGCGGCCAGATCAACATCATTAGCAAGACCGGCACGAATGAATATCACGGCGCCGCGTATTGGTATCATCAAAATTCCGCGCTGAACGCCAATACTTGGGATAACGGTCACACTCCCAACGGCAGCGGCCTCGACTTCACGCCTAAGACGCCGCAGCACGACAACCGTCTTGGCTTGACGCTCGGTGGCCCCATCAAGAAAAACAAGACCTTCATCTTCGGAAACTGGGAAGTTCGTCGTTTCCCTCAGGCGGTTCAAGTCGAGCGCGTCGTGCCCACACAGTCCTTGCGGAATGGCATCCTTACCTTTAATGGCGTGGCGTACAATCTGGCCACCTCAATGGCGTGCGGCATATCTGGCAATCAACCCTGCGATCCCCGCGGGATCGGCATCAGTCCCACTGTCCAGAAACTTTGGAACATGATGCCACTCGGCAATGACCCCAACGTGGGCGACGGCTCCAACACCGAAGGGTTCCGCACCAGCGTTCCGGAGTCTCTTAAGGACGACTTCGTCAACGTCCGCTTGGACCATAATTTTACCGACAAAGTAAAATTCTTCGGCCGCTACCTCTACCACCGAAATCTTGCTCCTAATTCTTCTGGTGAATTCTCCGGCCAGGTTAGCTTCCTTACCGGCACCGCTCAGTCTTCCAGCGCCTCCGACATCCGCGGCGATGGCTTCACCAGCGGACTCGATTGGCAAATCCGGGATAACCTCATTAACTCCATCCACGTCGGATGGATTCGCAGCCGCCAGGACTTCAACGTCATTCGACCCAGCACTTCCTCGGCGGACTTGAATCTTCCCGGTACCTCGTCGGCCCTCGGCCCCATCGCCTTGGCTCCAGGCCTCGGTACGACTGGCCTAATCGACACTGTCGTTGACGTAGACACCCAGCGCGCGCGCCACCAAGCCATCTATGACAGCAACAAGCAATATGCGGACAACTTGACGTGGATTAAGGGAAAACACACGGTTGTCACGGGTGCGGACATCCGTTGGCTGCCAACCATTCACGACCGCGATGATAAGGTCATCGGCTCCCTCACTTCCCTCGTGGCACTTCTCGATTCGAACGAAGGCGGTGGCAACTTGAATATCCCCGCTGCCAATCGTCCCGCTGCCCTCCCGACGGCAGATGGGTCAAACTGGGATCGTCTTTACGCTGCGTCCCTCGGCTTGCTAAACCAGGTTGGCATCCTCGCCGTACGCAACGGCTCACTCCAGCCCCAGCCTCTTGGCACCCAACTTGAGGCTAAGACGACGCTCCGTGCCTACAATTTCTTTGTTCAGGATTCCTGGCGCATCAAGCCGTCCCTCACCCTTACGTATGGTATCGGCTACGGCTGGCAGACTACGCCTCAGGAACTACACGGTCAGCAGACGCTCATCGCCAATCATGATACCGGCGACACCATCATCAATGGCTTGCAATACATCCAGGCCAAAGAGGCAGCTGCCCAAGCGGGTGACGTGTACAACCCCACCCTCTCCTATATCCCCATCAAGAATAGCGGCCGATCTGACGTCTCTAACGTCGATTATGGAGACTGGGCTCCGCGCGTTTCCGCGGCCTGGAACCCCAGCTTCTCGAGCGGCGTCTTAGGGCGCATGTTCGGAGATCGAAAGACCGTCATTCGCGGCGGTTATGGCATCGCCTACGATCGCGTCAATACCGTCCAGAGCGTCATCATCCCCATGCTGGGTGTGGGTTTCGCGCAGACCATCAACCTCCAGACGCCTCTTTGCAACGCAAACGGCACCAGCGTGAGCGGTTGCAACGCGGCAGCTGGCGTCGGGACTGGCGGCAATCCGGGCCTGGCAAGTTTTCGTGTCGGTATCGACGGCACGATTCCAACTCCACCCCTCCCTGCCGCCGTCAGCTCGCCGATCATCCCGTCCATCCCGTTCGGCGAAACGCTGAGCTTTCAAAACGATCCTAACTTTAAGGATGGCCGCGCGCATATGGTGGATTTCACCGTCCAACGCACCTTGCCGGGCAAGATGATATTGGAGCTTGGTTACGTAGGGCGCTTTGGCCGCCATTTAGCAGGTAGCATCAATTTTAACTCCGCTCCATACATGTTCAAGGACAAGACCTCTGGTCAAATCTTTGCACAGGCCTATGACGCTGTAGCGACTCAGCTTCGCGCTGGTATTTCCCCGACTCTCGCGAACGGAACCGTTAACCCAGCCTTCCACAACCAACCCTGGTTCGAGAATCAACTCGCGGGCATTGGAACCGGATGCGGACTCGATACGACTGTACCCACACCGGTAAAGACAAACATTAGCGCGACTGCCTGTCTGGCCTCGGGCAATTCGGTAAACTTCATTAACAACAACCTGTCGGCCCTATTTGACACTATGGATGTCGACCGCCAGTTCACGCTCGGCTTGCAACCGTATAACAGTTTGCAAGTCGTCGACCTGTTCATGCGGGACAGCAACGACCATTCCAATTACAACGCCTTCGTCGTCACGCTCCGCAACAATAATTGGCATGGTTTGGTGTTCGATCTGAACTACACGCGTTCCAAGTCGCTCGACGACGTTGGCGCGGTTCAGAACGCCGCGGAATACCACTCCTCCAGTTACAACTTTGGTTTGGACTACGGACCGTCCTTCTTTAACCGGCCCAACGTCTTCAACGCCCTTTTCAACTACGATCTCCCGTTTGGCGGGTCACATCGCCTGACCAGCAGCCATGCCTTTGTGAATAAGTTCATCAGCGGATGGTATGCCTCAGGTATTTTGCGCATCAGCAGCGGGCTCCCCAATCTCGTCACCGTCAGCGGTCAATCCTTCGGCGGCGGCGATATCTTTGGCATTACAGCGGGCATGCTGCCGACGGTACCGGTTGGTTCCCTTGGAGCTGGCATGCACTCCGGCATTTGCAGCACGGGCGCGGGTTCCGGCGGCAACGGTCCCACCTGCTCTCACCCTGTAGGCACGCCAACACCGACCGGCACTGGCCTCAACTACTTCGCAAATCCGGCGGCGGCTCTCGCTGACTTCCGGCCAACTTTGTTGGCCACAGACACCAACGACGGCAGAAATAGTCCTCTGCCTGGCCTCGGTCTCTGGAACTTTGACATGAGCCTCGGGAAATCGACGAGCATCACGGAGAGACTGAAAGTTGAATTTTCTGCCGACTTCTTCAACCTCTTCAACCACGTCAATTTCCTGGATCCGTCTCTCGACACCACCAACCCATCCACCTTCGGCGTCATCAACACCCAGTTGGTTCCTGCGGACCGCATTCAGGGCTCCCGTTGGATTCAGCTTGGTTTGCGCGTCCGATTCTAAACAAGTCCGCGAAATGGAAAAAAGGGAGAGGGGAAAACGCCTCTCCCTTTTTCTTTTGTAGGGTCGGCCTTCCGAGGCCGACCGCTCTTCCTTGCGAGATGGTGCCCCTGGTTTCCGGCCAGGTCGCCTGCCGCTCCAAAATGCCGTATCATGGCTGGGGCCAAGCGGTTGGAAAGCACTGCTGCAAGGGAGCCAACTTGATCCCCCGTTACACGCGCAAGGAAATGGGCCACGTCTGGAGCGACGCCAATCGCTTCCAGAAATGGCTCGACGTCGAGCTCGCCGCGACCGATACCCTCGCTGACGCTGGCCTCGTGCCCAAAGACGCCGCCGCGATTATTCGCGAGGGCGCCAAAGTCGACGTCCCGCGCATCCACGAACTCGAAGCCCGCGTCAAACACGACGTCATTGCTTTCACCATGAACGTCGGCGAGTCCATTGGCGATCCCGCCGCCGCGCGCTGGTTGCACTACGGCCTCACCTCCAACGACATTGTTGACACCGCGCAAGCGCTCCAAATTCGCGACGCTTCCCACCTGATCGAGCGTGGACTTGTTCTATTCGGCGAAGTGCTTGACCTGCGCGCGCATCAGTATCGCAATACGCCGCAAATTGGACGTACGCATGGCGTCCATGCCGAGCCGATTACTTTCGGATTAAAAATCGCGAACTGGTTCTCCGAAAATCAGCGCAACATCGGCCGCTTCCGCGCCGCAGCGATGCAAATGGCTGTCGGAAAAATTTCCGGCGCTGTCGGCAACGCCTCGCATCTTGGCCCGGTGATAGAAGACGGCATCTGCAAAAGGCTCGGGTTAGGCGTCGCTCCGGTCGCTTCGCAAGTGATTCAGCGCGATCGCCACGCGCAGTATCTCAGCGCGCTTGCGCTCATCGCCGCCTCGCTCGAAACCATCGCTCTCGAAATTCGCCATTTGCAACGCACCGAAGTGCGCGAAGCCGAAGAACCTTTCAGCGGCGAGCAGCGCGGCAGTTCCGCCATGCCGCACAAGCGCAATCCCGTCACCTGCGAGCAAATCTGCGGCTTGGCGCGACTCGTGCGTTCGAACATGCTGGCTGCCTTCGAGAATGTCGCGCTGTGGCATGAGCGGGATATTTCGCACAGCTCCGTTGAGCGCATCATTATTCCGGACTCGGCGATCCTCATCGATTACATGCTCGCCAAAATGACCTGGATCATTTCCGATATGCGCGTTTTTCCCGAGCGCATGCTGCGCAACCTCGAATCCACGCACGGCTTGGTCTATTCGGGGCAGTTGCTGCAAGATTTAGTCGAGAAGGGCATGCCGCGCGACGACGCCTACAAAGCCGTTCAGGAAAATGCCATGGCCGCGTGGGAAACGGAGTCGAGCTTCCGCGAGCGTGTCGCAAACGACGTTCGAATCACCAAATACCTCGATGCGAACGCCCTCGCGCACACCTTCGATCTGCACCGCCAGCTTCGCTACGTAGATGCCATCTTCGACCGTGTCTTTGGCGCGCATCCCGCCGGCGAAAAATCCGCCGCCACCAAAGCCTAACGCCATATGGAGTGCGGCAGCTCTGCTGCCGCTTTCCTTCCGTTTTGGGCTATTTGGACCGTCACCTGAAACACCGCAGCAAATAAAACGAAGAGCCCCGGTTGCCCGGGGCTCTTTCGCCTCTTCTAATTTTCGCTCGCGCGGAAATTAGCTGCGGAGGCGGAAAACGCTAAGAACGAAACTCGAAAATCGAAATGCGAAACTTAAATCGCGAATCGAGCAGGCCAAAGTACGAAACGAAAATCGAACTCTTACTCCACGCGCTGGACGTAACGTGCTTCGGTCGTATCCACTTTCACTCGGTCGCCGGAATTCACGAATGGCGGCACTTGAATCACCAATCCCGTTTCGAGCGTCGCCGGCTTCATCACTGCGCTGGCTGTAGCCTTTTGCAGTGTCGGCTCAGTCTCGAGAACTTTCAACTCCATCGTGTCCGGCAGATCCACGCCGATCGGCTTCTCCTCGAAAAATTCAATCTTCACGGTGGTGTTCGGAATCAGATAGTACACCGTTTCGCCCAGCTCTTCGCGCGTCATCTGCATCTGTTCGTAAGTCTGCGTATTCATGAAATGAAATTCATCGCCCTCGTTGTAAAGGTATTCGAATTCCACTTCGTCCAGAATCGCGCGGTCCACAAATTCTTCGGCGCGGAACCGGTAGTCGATCATCGTGCCGCTGCGGAGATTTTTCATCCGCGTTTGCATCGATCCGCGTTTGTTGCCCGGCGTGCGGTGATCGACGCTGAAAACGGTGTAGAGCTGCCCCTCGTGCTGGATAACCATGCCGGGGCGGAGTTGTGTGGCTTTCACGCTGCTCATGATGTGTGCGATCCCGGCGCTGCGGGATCAACGTCTCCCTGAAAAAAATTTGCAGATTTCGGAAATTCCTGCAGGCAGCCCGCTCTGCGGTGCGGCGCACGCGGAATGACTCGAGGCACGCCAGGCGAAACCTCGAACCCAGCGCGAATAAACAGTATAAGGGCCGCATTCCTAACGGTCAATCGCAAGCCGGCATTATTGGCTGAAGTTAGTTGCATTGTAAGTAAAAAGCCGCTATCGTTCCGGCTTTCACAGATGGCCCACGGCACCAAAGACGACGACATCCGCGAAGTGATGGCTGAAGAAAAAAGCCGTGGCCGGCGTCCGCATGACTCCAAGGCCAGAAAACGGAAGCAGGACGAACTAGAAGTGATACGAGGGCTCTTCGCGACGCCTCGCGAAGAAGATTTCGTACGAGCTATCCGCGCGCTAGGTTACGGCGATGACCCGAAGCAACTCGAGAAGATCGTGAAGGCTTGGCGCGATCTCGCTTCTTCGCGGAGGCGATGATCTTCCCAGCCTCGCGAAAGCGCCGCGCTCGCTCTTCTGGAGAAAGCGTGGCCATCATCTTGTCGGTCAGGTCAGCGAGCCATTGGACGGCTTCGTCCATGGTCATTGGTTTTGGTTTGCGCTTCATAAGGTTGATTCTCCGCCGAAAGAACTGAAACGGCAAGAGATTTGCGGGTGCTTTTGACGAACGCGTGCATGGAGTTTATTCGTTTATTCTCTTCTGATCTTTGGCGCGGAAGGCGGCGGCGTCGGCCATGATTTTTTCGATTTCGTCGGGGTTGCGGGGAAGGCGCTCGCTCAGGAATTTGTAGCCGGTTTCGGTGATGAGAACGTCGTCCTCGATGCGGACGCCGAGATTTTCTTCGGGGATGTAGATGCCTGGCTCGACAGTGACGACCATGCCGGGTTCGAGCGGTTTGCAGTATTCGCCGGGATCGTGAACGTCGAGGCCGATGTGATGGCCGAGGCCATGAATGAAATATTGGCCGAGCGATTTGCCGTGAAGATCTTTGCCGTGCGAATTGATGTAGTCGAAGGCGATTTTGTAGACGCTTTTGGAGCCGCGCTGGCAATAATCCATGCCTGGCTTGATGGCGGCGAGAGCTGCGTTTTGCGCGCCTAGAACGACTTCATAAATTTCGCGCTGGCGCGGCGTGAATTTGCCGTTGGCGGGAAGCGTGCGCGTGATGTCGGCGGAATAGCCGGAATATTGCGCGCCGACATCGAGGACGACGATGTCGCCGTCTTCGATTTTGCGAGAGAGCTTGTCGTAGTGCAGGGCAGTGGAATTGGGGCCGGCGCCGACGATGGGCGCGTAGCCCTCGGCTTCCGAGCCACCCATGGCGTGGACTTCGACCATTTTGGACGCGACTTCGTATTCGTGGAGGCCGGGACGCATCATGCGCATGGCGGCGAGGTGCGCGTCGAGGGAAAGCTCGATGGCTTGCGTGAGAAACGCAATTTCGCCGGGAGATTTGATCTCGCGAAGCTCGGTGATGTTTGAGCGAATGTCTTTTAGAGTTTCTTGCGGAACCGTGGTGTGAATCCAATCGACTACCTGCTTTTCGTGCGGATAGCCGCCGTTTTCCTTTTCGTACGGAAGAATGGTGTAAATCGCGGGGTACGATTTCGCCAGTTTTTCGAGGGTGGCGCGCATTTCGGGGTAGGGAAGAACGGAAGCGAAACCGGTACGCGCCTGGATGCCGGGATCGGTGGGCGAAATGCGGAGGCCGTTCCATTTTTCCTTGGCAGGATTTTTCGGCGGGAGAAAAAGAATCTCCTGAGGAATGTCGGAAGGAGCAGCGGTCGAGCCGCTGGAATTCGTTGCAGCATTTTTCTGAGTGGGAAGAAGGATCAGGCCGGCGCCTTCCTCGTTGTGGCCAGTGAGGTAATAGAAATTGTCTTCCTGAGCGAAGATGTAGGCTTGCGAGGATTCTTCGCGTCCGGTGAAGCCCCAGAGAAGGATCGGGGAGTCGACTTGGGCGGCAAGTTTGGCGCGGCGCGCGGCGTAGACGCTGTTGGGTTCGCGGTCGCGGCGTTCCTGGGCTTGGGTGTGGGAGGGGCAAAAGGCGAGGCAGAGCAGGATGAGGGCGGCGAACAGAAACGAAGTTGGTTTGCTGCGGACAATCGTTTTCCGCTGGAGCCATTCGAGAGAGAGAGTTTGCATCAGACGACCGCTCATTGTTGACCTCGCCACGAGTTAGCCGGATCCACAGGGTATTGGGGTTGGCCGGCAGAATCAGGGACGGGAGATTGTAGCGGAAATGAGAGGCGTTCCAAAACGGGTGGTCGGCGGAGAGTGAGGCAAAAGAGAAAGTGACGGGACCCCCGCCCCGAGTGTTTTGCAAAAGAGTGTGGAACAGTTTGATGGCAAAGGGTTTAGACAAACGCTCTTTTTTGAAGAGTGCGGAAGGGCATGAAAGCAAAGGATTTAGATTGGCACATTTTTTCGAAAAAAGCGGAAAGAGTGAAAGAGAAGCGGGGGCAGAGTTGAGGCGAGGGAATACGGGCGGGTTTTGACTGACAAACACGAGAAATGATAGCATCGATTTGCAATTATGTCAATAGAGTAATAGTACCTGTGCAGTATGATTCGAATGAGACGCGGGGAAGTTGTGAAGATTGAGGGAGTTGGCGGGAAATTTGTAGTTTGGTGAGACGCGTGGGGAAGTGAGTAGTGGATAGTGAGCAGTGAGTAGGAGAGGAAAAGCAGATCCCTCGCTCCACTCGCGATGACAGTTTCATTGGGGAGTAGCGGCTGGTGAGACGTAAATGCCTGGCTCCAGCGGCAAGAAGGTAAAGCTAGATGCCAAACATGGAATTGACGCCGGCGCGGGGAGCCTCGACGGAGGGCTCTCGGCGTTCCAGAGGGGGAAGAGGCCCCTGCTGGGCGTCTGGCGGGGGAGTGGAGGGTTGGTTTGCGGGAGGCTGTTGGGCGGCAGCCCGAGCTGCGGTGGGCGATGAAGCGGCAACAGCGGCTGCGCGGGTTGGCGCGCTTGGGGTGGCCGCAGCCGGCTGGGCAGGTAGCTGCTGAAGATAGGCGAGATCGCGAGGCTCTTCCGTGCCCGGCTGTACGGCGGGAAATGCCAAATTCAATTGATGCTCCATGGCGCTGGCGATGCGGTGCAACTGCCAGATGAGCTTTTCTAGTTCTTTCGAGCGGCCGAGGCTCAAGCTGCGATCCCAGAGAAAGCGGATGGACAAGACCAGGAGAATCGGCAGGCCGAGGGCCAGAGTGGCAAGAACGATGGTGATAAGCAAAGAGTCGAGGGACGAGAGGGATGGCGTCATTGGCGGCCTCCTGATGCGGGATGCATTAGGTAGGATACCGCTGCGCGAGAGTGGTGACAAACGAAGCGAGCCTGGCGCGGGAAGGCGCAGGCGATGAAACGGACGCCAAGTGGAGAAAAGAGGAAAGAGAAAAGATAACGCAGAGGCGCAGAGTTAACAGAGATGCGCAGAGAAGAGGGCACGATGAATCGTGCCCCTACAAGAGACGGCGGACGGCTGGAGAATTCGGCAGGCGCGGGGTGGTTCGGGTGTACACTCAGTGGCAACACCGCAGTTAGAACGCCTACCCTAAGAAAGAACGGAGAAGAAATGAACAGGAAAAATGTTGTGCGTATTGGTGTGCTTTTGGTTCTGGTGCTTACCGCCGGGATAGCCTACGCGGCGGGGACAGATGGGTTCATGGGGACCTGGAAGATGAACGAAGCCAAGTCGAAGATGGTTGCCGGGGCGCAAAAGAATTCGACGGTGGTTTATTCGATGGCCGGCGACAACGTGAATGTGGCCATCGACGGAACGGATGCTAAGGGGAAGGCTTACCACAGCGACTGGAAAGGGAAATTCGACGGGAAGGATTACGCGCTTACGGGTGATCCGTCGGCGGATATGCGTTCGTACAAGGTGATCGACGATCACACGCTTCTGGCGGCTAGCAAAAAGGGCGGAAAAGAGATCAATACGGCGCGCATTGCTTTGTCGGCAGATGGCAAGACGCGAACGGTGACGCTAAACGGAACGGATGCCAGCGGCGCGAAGTTCACGAGTACGCAGATTTACGACAAGCAGTAGCGGGGTGATAGGAAGTTAGAGGCAGGAAAGAGGACCCACCTTTTCAAGAAGCAAACCCGAAAAGGTGGGTCACGCGGAAAAAATCAAGGTCGAAATCTTTGTCCCGCCAGTCCATCGTAGTTGCGCTGGCACGGTTGTCCGGCTATGGAATTTGCATCTCTTTCGTAGTCGCGGTGAAGTTGCCATGCAGGGCTTCCCGCACGACCATGCGCAGATGATAGGTTCCGGGCGAGACTTCGAGTTGCATGACGCCGTTGATTCCCGTTCTTGAGAAGCGTTCAAAACTTTCCGGCTTGAGGGCAAGTTCCATCTCAGCTTGCTTGCCGATTACGAAATTGCCTTGCGCATCAAAGAGAGCGGCGACGAAGAACAGCTTTTGAAGGTGAATATCCTTTTTCTGATCGAACGGGAGCTTTTGGATGTCGACATGGGCGACGACAGTCAACTCCGGGCTGCCGGACGCGGCTTTTCCAAGTTTTTCAGAAATGGTAGCGGCCAGACCGGCTTTTTCAGCCGATCCGCGCATTTCCGCGTCAATGATGTCCGAGTCGGCCGTGCTACGCACTTCGCTCAAAGCCTTCTGTGGAGCAAAGTATCCAGGGCGCACTTGGATGAGCCTATGGCTGGAGTTTCTCAGCTCGACTTTGACTCTATGATATTTGCCGTCTTCGGCGGGAACGAATCCGAGCAGGTATGTAAACGACGGGAGAATGCCGAGTTGACGAAATCCAAGGTCGAGATCGTTGTTGTCGCGAAAAAGAAGCCCGCCGGTGCTCTGCGCGAAGCGGGCCATAGCGGAGTCAACGCTGTCGAGCCTGTCACTGAGGGATTGGATTTGGAAGACGGTGCTGCTGAGGGGGATTTCCGTGAGTTCGTTGGATTCGTTGATCGGACCGCCGGGAGCCTCAGCATAGAGGCCCTTGGCATCGAGGGAGTTGACGACAATGCCTGCGCGAACCGCTTCACTGACGATAGAATCCTGCTCCTGATCGAGCGAACCTGAAAGAAAACCCGAGGAGGCAAGGAAAAGCATTCGAGTGCCTTGCATTTTGGAAAGGTAGTCGAGGATGGATTTGACGGAATCGAGAGTCGATTGTGAAGATTGTCGGGCTTGATCCCAAGTCTGCTGAGCCTGCGCTCGGACGGAATCAATGGTCGTGCTCAGGGAACCACCTTCGTAGGCGTTGCTGGCGGCACGAGATGTAGGATTCAGAAGCTGGTCGCCAGTGACCATAGTGAGGTCGCACGACTGACCTCCGCATCGACAAGCCTCATCGACCTTGGCCTTCATTGTGCTGGGGTCATTGTTGACGATTTGATACGCCTCATAGGCGGTGATCCTTGGACATCGTGCAAGTCCGCCGGGGGCGATCCGAGGATGCGACTGCACCCGGTCGATTTCGGCAAGAACCTTCGCGGTGTCTGTTGTGAATTGTGTAGTGCGGTCGCCCGAGGTTGTAAAAACGCCAATTCGGTCACCACTGGCGACCGCTTCGCGGACGAACCGGTTGGCTGCGATTTTCGCGTGGCCCAAGTCGCCAACGGGAGTGTTGATATCGTCGAAAAGGAGAGCGATCCAGCGGACAGCGCGAGAATTCTGGCTTGAGAGGGGCAAATCGACGGCATGGGCTGTTGCTCCCGAGGTTGGAGAAGTCGCCGAGTTTCCTGGAACACTCGTGAAGTTCGGGTCGAAACGATCCGCGGAAAAGCCGTGAGTTCGCGACTTTTACCGGAGTCGTAGATCGCGAAGTCGTCCCTTGTAAGGCCGGAAATGGCGCGACCGTGAAGATCGCGGACGACAACCTCAAGCTGGACGAGCCTTGATTCCATGCGAATCGTGGCAGCAAGTTTGTAGGGGCGGCTGCTGACGCGGACCTCTCCGGGAGAGAGAGTCTGAGCATTGACTATGAAGGCAATAGCGATGAAGGTAGCTGCGGATGCTGCCGCCTTCGTCATCCAGCGGCCTCCTTCAGGCGATTTAATCATTTTCTTTCCTTCGGCGCCGGCGTTTGCTCGGCAATCCAGATTTTAAATCAGAAGATAGTGCGTTCGGCCTGAGGATGCACGGTTGCGGGGATTGTACGCGTGGGGTTTGGGAACCCTTGGAGCGACGACACCCTCTTGGATCCTCCTCGGGACGAAATAAAGGACAGCGCTTTGGCCTAGGGACCGACGGGAACTAATTCTATCAAATTGATTGATCGTGTGTTCGACAAGGAAGGTTCGCAGCCGCGATGGGGCAGCGCGTCTCTCTACTCTCTTTATTGGAGTAGCGGCGAGCGAACAGACGAAAGAAAGAAGAGAAAAGATAGCGCAGACGCGGAGAGTCAGTTCGGGGTTAGGAGCGAGTCCAGAGGATGTCGATCTTTTTTTCTACGGAGGCGAAGTCCTGGTCGCTGGTGGCTAGGGAGGCTTTGCGATGGGCGGCGAGGGCGGCGGCGAAGCAGTCGGTGTAGGGTAGCTTGTGATCGGCGCGGAGTTCGGCGGCTGAGCGAGTCAAGTCGAGGCTGGCTTCGACGATTTCGATCGGGAGCTGGCTGATGTCTTCGAGGATTTTGCGGGCCACGCCCGGACCATGAGCACGCCAGGTGGAATAGTAGACTTCGCCCCAGTTGACCACGGACATTAACAATTGTCGTTTGCCTGCAACGCCGAGATGGATAAGGTCTTCGACCTTGTCCGCGCCGGGGCGGTTTTCGAAGAAGGTCATGAGGGCGCTGGCGTCGAGGACGACTCTTTTCATGGGCTAGATGGTTTTATAGCTCGCGCTCGCGTTTGCGGTCATCCAACAAGATTTTCAGCGCGGACGGATCATTCTTCAGGGAGCCGCGGAGGCTGCGGACGAATTCCGGTGTGAGGGGTTGCAGGACGAGGCGGTTTTCTTCTTCGACGAAGGCAACTTGGGTGCCTTTACGGATGGCGTATTTGCGGCGAAGCTTGGCGGGGATGACGAGCTGGCCCTTGGTGGTGACGGTGGAGAGTTCGGTTTTCATGAGTAGGTCTTCTGGAGAGAAGTATACCGTGTGGCGAAATGTAAGTCAAAATGTCGAATGGCATACTGTGTAAGAAATGGCGATGAGGGGTTCGTCGTGAGCGAAAAGCGATAAGAGAAAGGATAACGCAGAGGCGCAGAGTTAACAGAGGCGCGCGGAGAAGAGTGGGGACAGCCGGAGAAAGATAAATAAAGAAGAAAAAACGAAGAGAGATTTCTCTCTGCGCAGGCCGACACGTTTGCAAGAGCAAACGTGAAAGAAAATGCGTCGGCCTGCTTCGTTCGAAATGACGGTGGGGTGGACGGCGCGGAGATGAGGGCGCGATGGATCGAGCCCTACAAAGGCGTCGACTGAGGAGAGTTAAGAGATTTTTTTGGCTTCGAAGGTTTGGGAATAGGCGTGGAGGGTTAGGTTGAGGGCGCCGGTGGGGTCTTTGTGGAAGTTGAAGGTGACGTCGCCGGAGAGGATGAAGAAATTGGTGGAGGATTCGGGGAGGAGTTCGATGGGGTCGGGGCCGAGGGGATCGGCTTGGACGTAGAGGCTGGGGGATTTGAAGGTGATTTGGATTTTGCCGAGGCCCGCGATTTCGTAGGTGCCGGCGTAGGCGGCGAAAGAGGCGGGATTCATTTTGATGATGGCGTGTTCGACGGGCTGGTGACCGGGCCAGCCGTATTCCTTGGCGACAGCGCGGTAGATTTCTTCGTAGAGTTCGGCGCCGGTGTCGGAATTGGTCATGATGGCCATGCCTTGGCCGGAGTCGGTGAACGTTTGGACGTTGCAGCGGTAGCCTTCATTGCCGCCGCTATGGCTGAAGGAAGATTTGCCGCCTTCGGATTCGAGGCCGAAGCCGAGACCCCAAGTGCCAAATTGCTTGGTGAGCATCTGGCGAGCCATGTCTTGCGAAAGAATTTTTGAGGATTTGCCCCCGTATTCGTTTTGCACTTCCATAGCCATACGAGCGAGGTCGGAGGGAGTGGTCCAGAGGCCGGCGGGAGCCATTTCCGGATAAGTGTGCCAGCCGCCTTTGACGGGGTTGTCCGTGGAGCGGTAGGCCTGAGCGGCTTCGGACGCGCGATTTTTTGGGAGAGGCTGCTCGTAGGTGCTGCGGGTCATGCCAGCGGGAGCGAGGACGAGTTCGCGCATGATTTGCGGGAAGGGCTTGCCGGTGACGTCGGACATGAGCGTTTGGAGAATGACGAAGCCGCCGCCGGAATAACGCCAGAGAGTGCTGGGAAGAATGTCCACGCGAATGGGTTCGGTGTTGGCGGGCTTTTCGCCGTTGAGGATTTGGACGACGGTGGGGATGGGTTCGTCGGAGGCGTAGCCGGGGAAGCCGTGGACGGTGAGGCCGGCGCTGTGGCTGAGGATGCGGCGGATGGTGACTTTTTCTTTTGCGGTGAAGGCGTTTTCGGGGACTTTCCAGGTTTTGAGTTTGACGTTGACGTCTTCGTCGAGGGAAAGCTTGCCGTCTTGCACAAGACGGAGCGCGGCGAGGGCTGCGACGGGTTTGCTGATGGAGGCGGCCTGGAAGAGCGTGTCCGGAGTGACGGGAGTCTTGGAGGCGACGTCAGCGAGGCCGTAGGCGCGAGTCCAGAGGATTTGGCCGTGGTCGAAGAAGGCGAGGCTGACGCCGGGAACTTTGTGGAAGGCCATGCGGTCGGCGACGGTCATGGGGACGGGCGGCTGGCCTTTGATGACGACGGCGGGGAGGAGGCCGGATTCGATGCGGGAGATGCGAGCGGCCGTGGCGGGATCGGGGGATTGGAAGGCGGAGGGTTGCAGATCGGATGGAAGCACGAGATCGAAGGAGGGGGTGCCTTTGGATAACTTGAACGAAGCGAAGTAGGAGCTGCAGGCGTTTACGGAAAGGAGTGCGAAGGCGGCGGTTACGAGTGCGAGAGTTTTCGGCGTTGATTTCATGGGGGAGCTCATGAGGCGAAATCGTATCACTTTTGAGGGTTGGGCGATTCGTTTGGTTGGCCGAGACGCAGAAGAAAAGCGGTTGTGGACGCGCGCGCTACTTGCGGAAGAAATCGATGAGGAGTTCGGAAACGCGGGCGGGTTCTTCGTGCTGGAGCCAGTGGGTGGCGTTGGCGAAAGTGTAGAGTTCGGCGGAGTCGCAATAGGGCAGGCTGTCGTGGGCCATGGCAGAGAGGAGGAAGGCGTCGTGTTCGCCCCAGAGAATGCGCGTGGGGACGTGGACGGTGGAATCGGGGAATTTTGTGCGATAGCGGAAGGCGGCGCGATACCAGTTGATCATCGAGGTGAGCGCGTGAGGTTGCGACCAGGCGGAGCGGTATTGGGCGAGATCGTCAGGTGAGAAAGTTCCTTCGCGGCTGGAGCGGACTAATGAGCGGACGCCGAGGCGATAGTTGAAGGCGGCGAATGTGGCTTCGGGAAGAAAAGGAAGTTGGAAGAAAAACATGTACCAACTGCGACGGAGTTGGCGGCGATTGGAATTGAGGTAGCGGCGCATGACGCTGGGGTGAGGGACGTTGAGGATGGCGAGTTTGGAGATGCGCTGCGGGTGGAGGAGGGCGAGGCTCCAGGCGACGGCGGCGCCCCAATCATGACCGGCGAGGAAGAATTTTTCGGCGCCGAGTTGATCGGCGATGGCGAGGACGTCGGAGGTGAGATGCGAGAGGGCGTAGTTGGCGGCGCCACGAGGTTTGCTGCTGAGGTTGTAGCCGCGCTGGTCGGGGACGATGACGCGAAAGCCGGCGGAGGCGAGAGGCTCGATTTGTTTGTGCCAGGAATACCAGAATTCGGGAAAGCCGTGGAGGAGGATGGTGAGGGGGCCGTCTGGCGGGCCGGAAGCGACGGCGTGGAGTTGGACGGCGCCGTTGTGAAAAGTTAAGTGTTCGAGCGGGGCAGCCACGGCGAAGAGTTTACGCTGGAAAGGGAAGCGGGGCGAGCAGAGGTAGTTGGAGAAAATTCAACTACGTGATGGAAGTGGTTTCGAGACCGTAGGTGGTGGTGTACTCAGCGGTGGCGGCGATTTCGGAGACGCGAGCTTCGGTGTCGCCGTTGGCGACGGAGGTGTGAGGTTCGGCGGCGGATTCGGGAGGGAGAGCACCGATGGCCTGGTTGCGGCCGGAGTTTTTGGCTTTGTACATGGCGCGGTCTGCGATGGCGAGAACTTCTTCGTAGCTGACGTCGACGGGAGAAGCGACATTCCATGGGAAAGCGGCCCAGCCAATCGAGACGGTGCGATGCAGAGAGAGGCCGGCGCCTTTTACCTTGAAGGGTTCGCCAGCAACGGCGGAAAGGACGCGCGCGGCGAGGGTGGCGGCTTCTTTGCGTTCGCAGAAGCGGGAGACAACAAGGAATTCTTCGCCGCCCCAGCGGACAAGTACATCGGAGTAGCGAATTGCGGAGCTGATTCGCGCGGTGAGGTCGATGAGCATTTGATCGCCGGCGTCGTGGCCGAAGCGGTCGTTGATTTCTTTAAAGTGGTCGGCGTCGATGAGATAAAAAATAATGTCGCGATTGCGGCGGCTGCGCGTGGGATCGGGCGCGGAGTAAGCGCGAATGGCCTGGCTGACGTCACTGCCAATGGTGGCCTGGAAGAAGCGTCGGTTGCGAGCAGCAGTGAGCGGGTCGGTGAGAGACATTTCCTCAAGTTCTTTGTTGGCCAGGGCGAGAGCTTCGCTGCGTTCGGCGACGGCTTGTTCGAGGCGGATGCGTTCATTCTGCAGCTTGCGCGTCCGGTAGTTCACAAGAGAATAGAGCGCGAAGAGTCCGAGAAGGACCACAAACCCGCGCGAATACCAACGCTGCCACCAGGCCGGGATCACTGTGAAGGAAAACTCCGCGGGGAAACTGAGCGTGCCGCGGGCGGAGCGGCAAGATACGCTAAAAGTGTAATCGCCAGGAGGCAAAGCGGGATAGCGAGCTTCGCGGCCAGAGGTTTCGTTAGGTTCGCTCTCGAGGCCAGCCAGGCGATAAGAGCAACGGACATTTTCTGGATCGCGGTAAGTAAGAGCCGCGAATTGCACACCGAATGTATTGTCGCTGCGCGGGGCAGCGGGGTTGCGTTCAGCCAGACGAT
This sequence comes from uncultured Acidobacteriota bacterium, assembly GCA_963718785.1. GTDB lineage: Bacteria > Acidobacteriota > Terriglobia > Acidiferrales > UBA7541 > Acidiferrum. The sequence continues at coordinate 545,797 of CAVQZW010000004.1, forward strand.
TGCTTGATCCGAGGTGAGCGGAAGTAATGACGACGCGGGGCGGCAGCTCAACCTGTTCGTCGGCGGAGATGGGATTGTAGCGGGCAAGACCGCCGCTTGTGCCAAAGAGCAATGTGCCGTCCTCTTCGGCGAAAAAGCCTTGTTCGCTGAGATCATTCCAGATGAGGCCGTCAGCCTGTGTGAAACGAAGAGTGCGGCCATTGCGAGAAAATTCCGTGAGGCCAAAAGCGCCGCCAGCCCAGATGTTGCCCTCGTGATCGGCCCCGAGCATGTAGACGTCGAGAGAAGGAAGCCCGTCCGCCATGCCAAAGTGTGTGACTTGCGGCTTTCCGTCGACGAGACGCAGGCAAGTTAGACCCAAAGCATCGGAGTAGCGGATCCAGACTTCATCGCGATTGACGGCTGCAGCTTCGACGACTTCGTCCTGCAATAGGCCGTTGGCCGAGGTGAAATGCAACCATTGCTTGCCATCAAAACGGGAAAGGCCGGTTCTGCCAACAGCCCAGAGAACACCGTCCGGGCCCGAGGCGACCCGGCCAATGCCTTGATGGATTTCCGGTGGCAGGGGCACGTCCACGAATTGATAGGGCCGCTGCGTGGGGCGAGCCGCTTTAAGGTAGTGCGCGTTCGCGATCCACAGGCGGCCGTCGGGCCCGATGTGAATGCCAGTGGGAATGGGATCGGGAGTGGAAACTTTTTCAAGTGTTAGGGACTCTGGATCGAAACGCGTGAGACCGCCGGGATAGCAGAGGACCCAGATGGCGCCATCGGGGGAAAGCGTCATCTCGCGAGCAAGTGAGCCGTTGAGGCCATCCTTCGACTTCCAGATTCGCCAGCGAGCCGCTTGAGGGTCCCACATGGCCACGCCATTATTGGTGCCGAGCCAGAGGCGGTTGTGCTTATCGCGCAGTTCGGACCAGACCACATTGTCAGGAAGACCTTCGGCCTGCGTCCAACCGGACCAGCTCTTGCGACCAATCCAGCGCTGAATGCCCGCGCCGCCAAGGCCAATCCAATAAGCGCCCTCGCGGTCTTCGGTGATGGCGAAGGTGGCGTTGACCTTCATGCCGCGGCTTTGGTCGATGACTTCCCACTGGCCGGAAATGCGGCGGTAGAGACCAGCGACGGTGGGAATCATGAGATTGCCGGAGCGATCCAGAGAAGGCGAGCCATAGTCGTTGGCGGGAGGCAGATCGGGAAGCTCGGAGGTGAAGTGAGTGGAGCCTGGGTTCAAGCGATAGAGATGGCCAGCAGTGCGAACCCAGAGGATCTTCTCGAAGTCCTGAAGAATGCTGATCACTTGCTCGTGGGGCAAGCCGCTTTGTGCGGGAAACATGTGGACGTGATCCTGCGAATCCAGCCAGCCGACGCGGTGACCGGAGGCGAACCAAACCCGGCCTTCAGATGTGATGCTGACCGACTCTGCTTCAAGACTGGGCAGGCCCTCGGGAATGGACCAGAGGCGAGTATCGTTGGGGCGTTCAGGATCGACGCGGAGCAAGCCGCCTTCGGTGGCGAGATAGACCTTGCCCCACGAATCGAGAGCCAGCGCAGAGGGGCGATGAAATGAATTGTAGACCTTGGAGAGGGGCAGTTGGTGAAGGACGCCGCCTTCCATGTAGGAGACGCCCCGCGAAGTGACGATCCAGATTCGGCCGGAGGGCGCCAGAACGAGTTGGCCCACATTGGTGCTGGGCAGGCCCTGTTCGAGACCGAATCGCAGAACATGATTGCCGTCGAAGCGAAGGAGGCCATCGGGCGTGCCGATCCAGATGAAGCCGTCCTGGTCTTGCAGGATGCAGGCGGGCGTTAGAGAGTTCAGACCGAAGCTCTCGCTGATGCTCTGGAACACGTAGCGCGGACGGTGGGGCAGAGAAAGCACAGGCGTGTCGGTGGGCTTAGCCTGAGAGGCGAGCGAACCGAGAGCCAAAATGACCAGGGTAGCTACGAAAAAAGCGGCGGAAGTCTTGCTCCGCATGAACACTCCAAGAGATTCAGTCGAAATAGTTTAGCGTGAGGGTAGGAGGGGCGGGGGGAGTGGTCCCAAAACGATAATGGCGGATTGTGTGGATTTAGGGCGGGGGAATCCTGAGGCTATTTGGCGCTCCTTTCAGCAATCATCTAGAATCGCTTGCTATGACCTGCCCCAATTGTGGAAAGGACATGACGGATTGGACGCTGGACGGCCGGTTGGGCACCCAGGTCATCGTGGATGTTTGCACAGGTTGCCAAAGCTTTTGGTTCGATGAGCACAAAAGTCTGCAGCTTTCTCCCGGTTCGACGCTCAAGCTGATGAAGTATATCGGCGAGCACTCGTCCACGATTAGGCCGACGATGTCGGCCGCGCTGCGGTGTCCGCGGTGCAGTGGCCAGTTATCGCAGTCGCACGACCTGATCCGAACCATGCGGTTCAATTATTGGGGCTGTGCAAGTGGACACGGGCGGTTCATTGGTTTCTTCGACTTCCTTAAAGAGAAGAATTTCATCCACGCGCTTTCCCCTCAAGAAATCCAGCAGTTGAAAGTGAACGTGCAGAGCATCAACTGCTCCAACTGTGGGGCGTCGATCGACCTGAAAGCCAATTCGGTCTGCCCCTACTGCCACTCCCCGATTACCATGCTGGACATGAAGCAGCAGGAGCAGATGCTGGCGCAACTCAAGGAAGCCGCCGAGCCTAAGCCGGTCGATCCGACGCTGCCTCTTAAACTCGCCCTGGCAAAAGATCAAATAACGTCCGTATTTAAGGACAGTGACACCGAATGGTGGTCCGACGCCCAGTCGGGTGACCTGGTGCAGGCTGGCTTGAAGGCGGTGACCCGGTTGATTGTCACGATCCTGTAGTGGAATTGCCCGGCAGCGAAAACCGAGCTGCGAGTAGAACTCAGAAGCCCGGCGCGCCGGTGGCGGCGGGGCGCATCTCTGGAGCTTCAACGCCGAAGCGGAGATGAGCGAAGTACGTCTGGCTAAGAGACATAAGGCCGGTGTAGAGGTAGCCCCAGACAAAGAGGAGCAGGAACGGGATGGTGGCGTAATTTTCGTTGGTGACGGCGTAGACGATCGTGCCGGCAAAGTAGAGACCCAGAAGGACTTCGGCGTAGGGCATCCAGCCGGCTTTGTTTTTGTATTTTTTCCCGGCGAAGGATCCCTTTTTGCCTTCGATATTGAATTTTGGGGTGCGGGCAAATTCACTCTTCTTGCCGATGATGGCTTCCATGACGGCTTGCGCGTTGCGAACAGAAATGCCGATGCCGGTGGCCATGACAAAAGGCATGTATAGGAAAGTGGTCCACCATCTTTTCGGGCGAAGCTCACGTTGCGCGACAAGGTAGAAACTCGAGATAGAGCAGGTGGACGCGAGGAACAGAGGCAGGTCGATGACCAGCATCTGAAACCAGCCTTGATAAAAGCGGACGATCATGGCGGGGAGAAGCATCGCGGAAAAAAGAACCATGAGCGGGTAACTGATGTTGGCGGTGAGATGGAAGAAGGCTTCCGCTTTTACGTGCCAGGGCGCGTCGGATCTCCAGACACGGGGGAGAATTTTTTTTGCGGTTTGCATCAGGCCTTTGGCCCAGCGAGCTTGCTGCGCTTTGAAGCCGTTCATATCCACAGGTAGCTCAGAGGCGCATTCGATCTGCGGGAGGTAAAGGAATTTCCAGCCCTTGAGCTGCGCGCGATAAGAAAGGTCGGTGTCTTCGGTGAGCGTGTCGTGTTCCCAGCCGCCGGCTTCTTCGATGGCTTTGCGCCGCCAGACGCCTGCGGTGCCGTTGAAATTGAAAAAGGTGCCGCGACGGGAGCGCGCGCCGTGCTCGACTACAAAATGGCCATCGAGAAGAATGGTTTCGACTTGCGTGAGGAGCGAGTAGTCCCGGTTGAGGTAGGTCCAGCGTGTCTGGACCATGCCGATTTGGGAGCTGTCGTGCGGGCTATCGGACGGCGCGACGAAATAGGGGATCGTGCGGCGGAGAAAATCCGGTTCGGGAATAAAGTCGGCGTCGAAGATGGCGATGAATTCCCCCTGCGAAGTCTTTAGGCCGTTTTCGAGAGCGCCGGCTTTGTAGCCTTCGCGGTTGGTGCGGTGAATGTAGACGATGGGCATGCCTTGGGCGGCGTGACGCTCGACGCAGGCGCTCGCGACCTGGCAAGTCTCGTCGGTGGAATCGTCGAGGACCTGGACGTCCAGCAGTTCGCGCGGGTAATCGAAGCGCGAGACGGCTTCGACGAGGCGCTCGATCACGTAGCGCTCATTGAAGATGGGAAGCTGAACGGTGACGCGGGGCCAAGCTTTGACTTCCGGCGGTGGACCGGGCACGTTTTTCGAATAGACGTAATAGTCGTAGACGAGCCAGTAGCGATGGAGTCCGTAAGCCGCCAGAACGAAAAGCACGAGGAAGTAGGGAATCATCATCGCCAGATCGAAGGCGTTGGCGTGATAGATGCCGCTGAAAGTACGGTCCGTGAGCTTGTGCCAATAATGGCTCAGAGAGGTTTGCGCCGCGAGAAGTGTTGCGATGGGGAGAAGGCTTGGCACGATGAAGGCGATTTCCGCTGCTTCCTGATGATGAACTCGACGCTACTTTCGAGAAATGATTATAAGGCCGAAGCCCCCAGCCGGGGAAGTTGAATGGTTAAATCGCCGGGCTCGTGCTGGTTCGCAAGCCGATTGCGAAAGGCCAGGATTCTCGCGCTGCGCAAGCGGTACTGGCGGCGCTTAAGGGATAAGTACAATTTTTCCGGCGGCGCCGGGTTGCAGGATTTCGACGTGCGCGCGGGAGGCTTCGGCCAGAGGCATTTCTTTACCCACCACAGGGCGAAGCGTTCCATTCTCCAAGCCAGCAATCAGACCTGCGTGGACGTCGGCTTCTTCGGGGGGAGTAAGCGCCCACAGAGTGAATCCTCGAACCGAGGAGCGCCGGCTCATGAGGTCGCGGGGATTCACGGTGATTTCCCCGCGGTTGCCGATGACAATGACACGGCCATTGGTGGCGAGAAGCTTCATATCGTTGGCGAGATTCACGTTGGCGAGCATTTCAAGAACAATGTCCACGCCGCGGCCGCCAGTGGCTTTCATGATTTCATCGAGATAGCCGGGTTTGCCATGATTGAAGACCAGGTGCGCGCCTTCGCGCATGACGAGATCCAGACCTTTTTGGCTGCTAGCCGTGCCGAAGACGGTAAGGCCTGAGGCGCGGGCGATTTGCACGCCTGCGATGCCCACGCCGCCGCTGGCGCCGTGAATCAAGACAGTTTCCGAAGCGCGGGCCTGCGCGGAGTGGTAAAGAGCGTGATAGGCGGTGCCATAGGGGACCCAGATGCCTGCGCCTTGGGTGAAGCTCACTTTTTCGGGAAGACGATGGACCTGGCTTTCCAGAGCGAGAGCGTATTCGGCGTAGGCGCCGGTTACGGTCTTGGAGACATAGACGCGATCGCCGGGCTTAACAGTAGCGACGCCGGAGCCGACGGCTTCCACGGTGCCGGCGCCGTCCGAGCCCGGTGTATAGGGCAGAGGCGGTTTGATGGCGTAGGTGCCGTTGCGCATGTACGTATCGTAGGGATTCACGCCCGCAGCGTGGATGCGCACCAGGACTTGACCTGCGGCGGGATGGGGCGTCGGGATTTCATCCAGCTTCAGGACTTCGGGACCGCCGAACTCGTGGACTTGGATTGCTTTCATTTTTGCCTCCGCTATTTATAAAGCTCGATTTGATGCCGCCTGCGATTGTCTGTCTTCATTCTGGATGGCGAAATTCTAGCCGAAGACGGAAACAGCACATAGTGCTTGGCTCGAGTTCACTAGAAGTGATCGTCTGCATGCACATGGGTCACCTCCTTCTGGTTTTCGACTAGACCGGCCGATTGGCCCCAGGCGGTGGTCTGCCAATTGTCTTTTCCTTTTTTCTGAGGAATCCATGGGGGTAACGTTTGATTCAGATAGGCTGCAAGTGCGTGGACGTACGGCTCGTACATGCCTCGGAGCTCGCTGAGGCGCTGATCGGCGGCTTCGCCATCGTGTAGTTTCAAGCCCTGCTGGGCGAGGACATCGCGGATATGCAGCAATTCTGAGGCGGGCAGCCGGTCATAGGGCAAGGCCGCGGGTGCAGTGCCGAAGACTTGGGAAAGATCGGCTACAGCGTGGCGCGCAATCGCGAAAGTCAGCTCGGCTTGCTTTTCGCATGCCCCCTCAATGCCAACCATGACAAGGGCGGAAGTGTCGAGGATTGCCGTGAGGGAAGCGATCCAGGATTGGTTGTCATGCTGGGAACGAAAGTAGGCAAGCACGGGATAGGAAAGGTGGCTCTCCATCAACTCGGCGCACCAGTGCTCCCAATCCTTGAGCAGTTCGCGCAAGGCTTCTTGCCCATTGCGATAGCTGTGGCGGCGGAGAAGTTCGCCTGCGGTGGGAGGCGTGCCGGCGCGGGAATCGAGGAGGGAGATGTCCACCTCGCGTTTGGAGAACGAACCGTAGATGAAGGGCAGATAGCCAATCACCGCGGCGAGGAATCCGAAGCCGAAACCGGCTTCGACAACAACGAGGACGCGCGCCAGCCCGGAGCGGGGAATCACGTCGCCGAGGCCCAGCGTAAAAAACGTGGTGCCGCTTAGATACATGTCGGTTTGAAAGCCAGGCTGGCCGCCGGTCATAACTACTGCGGAACCGGCACCGTATTGCATCAGGCCAAAACCGACTACGAGTCCCACGGCCCAAACGCCCACGAGAACAAGAAGCGATAGCGGGCCGTAAAAGCCCAGCAGAGCTTCGCGGCTCTTGCGGGATGAGACCAGGCCCGTCGCGAACTTCCACACGCTCCAGGTGGACTTATAAAAGAGGCGCGCGAGACGAAACTTGCGCGTGACGCGCCGAGGCAGAATGATGGCCTCGAACGCGTCCCACAGGACGATTAGAAAAATCGCGACGCCCGCAACAAAAGCGCCTGGAGCTGGAATCATGTGCGGCATTGTACTCGTTGGAGTGCACCGCGGATAAGCGGCATCAGGATCAGGAATTAAGTTGGGCGCTGACGCTGATCTCGGCTTTGAAAAGTTTGGAAACGGGGCAGCCCATTTCAGCGGCCTTCACGGCGGCGTCAAACTTTGCTTTATCTGCTCCGGGGATCGTAGCGACGAGGTCGAGATGGCTCTTGGTGATGGAGAAGCCGTCGCCGACTTTCTCAAGTGAGATGGTCGCGGTCGTTTCCAATTTTTGTGCGGTCATTCCGGCGCCGCCAAGTTGCGCGGAGAGCGCCATGGTAAAGCACCCCGCGTGGGCTGCGGCGAGGAGTTCTTCCGGGTTCGTACCCACACCGTTTTCAAAACGCGTACTGAAGGAATACTGCGTTTGCTTCAGGACACCGCTGTCCGTCGAGATGGAACCCTTCCCGTCTTTCAACCCGCCTTGCCATACCGCCGATGCCTTGCGTTGCATAGTGCCGCTCCTTTTGCTCTGTTTGCAGAATTTGGAGTATTTGAATCCCGAGAATTCGATTCACCAGCGAGAGAGAAGGGTATATTGACGTGATGATTGTGTCGAGCCGCGCGGTCGAATTTCCATGAGCGTAAATCTGGAACAGGTCGCGCACCGCCCTTGGCCGCTGCCGGCAGGCCGCTGGATCATGGCGCAAAGCTGGCACGATCTGCTCTTTGCGCACTGGCCCGTGGAACAAGCATCGCTGCGAAAGCTTATTCCCGCGAAATTGCAGATCGATACTTACGAAGGGCAGGCATGGTTGGGTGTCGTCCCGTTCCGAATGTCCGGCGTACGCCTGCGAAGCACGCCCGCGGTTCCCTGGCTCTCCGCGTTTCTTGAATTAAATGTTCGAACTTATGTAGTGGCGAATGGGAAGCCGGGAGTGTGGTTCTTTAGCCTGGATGCGGCCAACAGGATAGCCGTGGCGATCGCGCGGGCGTGGTTTCACCTGCCATATTTTCGCGCACGAATGTCTTGCGAAGAACGAAGCGGCTGGATCGAGTACAAATCCGGGCGTTCGCATCGTGGCGCTCCGTGCGGCGTACTGTTTGGGCGCTATAGGCCGACTGGCCCAGTATTTTGTCCGGAGCGCGGATCGCTCGAGCACTTCTTGACGGAGCGATACTGCCTTTATGCCGCGGACGGCAAGGGCCAACTCTTACGCGGTGAAATTCACCACGGTCCATGGCCATTGCAAGCTGCTGAGGCCGAGCTAACGAGCAACACGATGCCTGAAGCCGATGGCGTCTACGTGCCGCCTGCCAAACCCTTGTTTCATTTTTCGAGACGGCAGGACGTGGTTGTATGGCAACCTCAGCGATTGGCGGGGTGAAGCCGCGCGAGCGAGCTTACCATTTGTGAAAAACAAAAAACACGGCCAGCGCTATACAACCGAATCCCGCGGCGTAATTCCACTTTATTTTCTCGCCAAGATAGAAGATCGAGAAAACAGAGAATACCGACAGAGTGATGACTTCTTGAATGGTCTTTAGCTGCGCCGCGCTGAACTCGTACGAGCCAATGCGGTTGGCCGGAACCTGAAAGCAATATTCAAAAAAAGCGATGCCCCAGCTCACCAAAATCACTTTCCAGAGAGCGGAACTTCTGTACTTCAAATGGCCATACCACGCAAATGTCATGAAGATATTGGAGATGGTGAGCAGGACGATGGTTCTCATGTTTTTCCGTTCTCGCTTTGCCTGAAAGATGCTCTGGATGAGACGCAGAAATGCGACCTCGCGATACAAACCGGCCCGGCACTTTTGTGAATGTCATTACAATTCAAGTGTTCTAATGACGTTTGAGGCGTGGACGTAGTCTTTTACGCCCGAGGCGTTTGCATCTTTGAGACTATTCACCAGTCTTCAATGGCAGTTTCTGCACAAACGCACGCGCGCAAGAGCCTTAGAGGCCACAAATTTAGTTACAGTGAACGATGCTGGATTGTTCAGCTTCCCTCGTTCGATAGTCGCATTGGGCCCATCTAAAATGGGGAGGACCACTTGGGACGGATGTTTCGAGGCTTTTTTGCATTCTTTGTGACGTTAGTGCTGCTGATGCCCGCTGCAACGGACGGGCAAATGGCCACTGTCCTGGTCGTCACCGGCTCGAGCATGCCGGAACCTTTGTATTTGATCTGGAACGACGAGTATCACAAGCAGCAGCCCAACGTGCAGGTGCGCTATCTGCCGGAGGGAAGCGGCGCTGGCGCAACGCGAGTTTTGACCGGCACTGGAGACTTCGCCGGTGGCGACGCGCCTATACCCGACAAAGAACTAAAAGGAGCTACAGCCAAGATTTTCGAATTGCCGACGGTACTGATTGGAATTGTTGTGGTGTATAACTTGCCGGGAACCATCGGCGAGCTTCGCCTTTCGGGCCCTGTGTTGGCAAATATCTATCTCGGAAAGATCACCTCGTGGAACGACCCGGCGCTGGTCAAGCTGAATCCGGACGCAAAACTTCCCGCACTTGCCATTCAGGTGTTCCATCGAACACCTGGGAAAGGCTCGAGTTACATTCTTTCTGATTACCTATCGAAATCGAGTCCGGAATTCTTAACACGCGTGGGGCGCAGCGAATCCCCCAACTGGCCGGTAGGGACGACCGCCGGCAGATCGCAGGATATGACCGAGAAAGTGGCGGCGATTTCAGGCGCAATCGGCTACACGGAGTTGAACATGGCCGAAAAGGCTTCGTTGCGAATGGCGAGCATACGAAACGCAGAAGGTGAGTTCGTGCGGCCATCCACGCATTCCATCTCGGCCGCGGCCAAAACACTCACGAGCAAAGTCACTGATGATTTCCGGATTTCGCTTACGAATGCGCCGGGAAAAGACAGCTATCCCATCAGCAGTTTTACTTGGTTCTATGTGCCAGCCGTCGCCAAGGATTCGCAGCGTGGCCGCGCAGTCGCCGAATACTTGAGATGGGTCTACACGCACGGGGAGAAGATCGCCCAGGAACAGGGCTACCCGCCGCTGCCCGAGGAACTGCTCGCTAAAGTGATGGCAAAAGCGGAAGCGATTCACTGAATTTTGTCGCTTTTAGACAAGTTGTGACGAGCGCAAAGTAGTCTGATGTTTTTCGCTGTCAGCGAAGTGCCGCCCTTGGAGTAGGGAAGATCGTGATCAAAATGCAGATTGTCAGTCGCGCCACAAATAACGCAACGACCGGCATCGCGCTTCCACACTTCTAGTTTAACCATTGAAGGAATCATTCGTGTCTGCGGCAGGGCATTCTCGGACGTTGCTTTGAAATCGAGGTCATCCGCAAGCTCTAGTCGAAATTTGAATACAGACCTGACTCCGTCAGACTGCAGCCAGCAATCTGTAAGTCTGAAAAAACCGTTGAAAGCCCATATTCCGACGTGAATCTTTTCATAGACTGCGACGACCTCAGGTTGCTTTTTCCCCTCCTTCGCTTCGCGCGCAGCTAGTTCAAACAATCCATTTCTTGTGAGTGTCGAGTTCGATGTGGCTCGAGGTTGGTCGATCGTTTTCGGGTCGGGAGCGTTTTTTTTCCTCGGAGCGTCGTGGCCCTCATAGATCAAGACTCTTCCATTCTCTCGCACGGAATCCTTGTAGGGGGCGTTGGACCGCTGACTCATGAGCAGGACGCTCATGTCTGGGCGCAAATGAAAATGCATCCCATGCTGAAAGCTAACACTCCAAGCTTGGCACATTTCGATGTAAGAGATTATTTGACCGGGAGCATGAGACAGCGAGAGCACGGCAAGTCTTGGGCTAATCAAACATTGAGTGTCAGCGAAACCAGATCCGGCCGTGGTGTCGGCGGAAGAGGCGGCATCTTGGAGCGGTCCACCGGGCGATAAAGAGTGTCGCGCTCGACGGGGACGCGGCCTGCCGCGCGGATGAGGCGCTCCAGTTCTGCGTGCGGCGTGAACTGCGACGTTTTTGCACCCGCATCGTGATAGATCTTCTCTTCAGCAACCGTTCCATCCAAATCGTTTGCGCCGAAACGCTGCGCAATCTGCGCGATGCTCGGCGAAAGCATGATCCAGTACGCCTTGATGTGATCAAAATTATCGAGCAGCAGACGCGCCACCGCGATGTTGCGGAGGTCCGCGTAGCCCGTGGGTTTGGGAATGTGCGAGAGCGCCGTGTTATCCGGGTGAAATGCGAGCGGGATGAAAGCTACAAAACCGTGCGTCTCATCCTGTAATTCGCGCAGTTTGACGAGGTGGTCGACGCGTTCTTCCTCGGTCTCAACGTGGCCATAAAGCATGGTGGCGTTGGAACGAAGGCCCGCCTCGTGCGCTTTCCTCGCAGTGTTTAGCCACATCTGGCCACTGGTTTTGTGGTCGCAAATAATCTTTCGCACGCGCGGGTGGAAAATTTCCGCGCCTCCGCCAGGGCAGGAATCGACTCCCGCAGCTTTCATTTTCTGCAGCACTTCTTCGATGGAAATCTTCGCGATCCGCGAAAAATAATGAACCTCCACCATCGTAAAGGCTTTGATGTGGACGCTGGGGCAACGCTCCTTCAATCCGCGGACCAATTCCAGGTAGTGCTCGAACGTTAGATCCGGATGCAGGCCGCCGACGATGTGAAATTCGGTGGCGCCTTCGCGGACGCCTTGTTCCGCGCGCTGGTAAATCTCTTCGAGCGCAAACGTATAGGCGCCGGGTGCGTTAGGATCGCGTCCGAAGGCACATAGTTTGCAATGCGCCACGCAGACGTTTGTTGGATTGATGTGCCGGTTCACGTTGAAATACGTGATGTTGCCGTGCCGCTTTTCGCGCACGTGGTTCGCGAGCCAGCCGACGGCGAGAAGATCCGGCGAGCGATACAGCTCGATTCCGTCCTCGACGCTCAATCGCTGTCCGGCAAGAACTTTTTCCGCGATAGGCTTCAACCGCTGATCTGTGATTGTGAGTTCGCTCATTTTAATTCCGCTGAAAAATTCAAACGCGCCAAACCGCTGCCGCAGCGCCCCAGAACAATAGAAACAATAAACTAATATAACCGTTCACGGCGAAAAACGCAGCGTCGAGCTTGCTGAGATCGCCGGGTTTCACAAGAGAGTGTTCGTAGGTCAGCAACGCCGCGACCACCGCGATACCCGCCCATGCCGGCCACGGCAGCGCAAAACTGTACGCCAGCCACGAAAGAAGCGCGACTACGCCAATGTGCATGATACGCGCGATGAGCAGGGCAGTGGCGACGCCAAACCGCTTGGGAACGGAATAGAGGCCCGCGCGTTTGTCGTAATCGATGTCTTGGCACGCGTAAAGCACGTCAAATCCACCGACCCACAGCGTGACGGCTGCGCTGAGAATCAACACTCGCCAGTCGAGGCCACCAGTGATAGCGATCCAGGCCGCCGCTGGCGATATGCCCAGCGCGAAGCCGAGAAAAAGATGCGACCAATTGGTGAAGCGCTTGGTAAAGGAATAGAAAAATAAAATCGCGATAGCCAGCGGCGCGAGTTTCAAAGCCAATAGATTTAGTCGCCAGGCGGCGACAAAAAACAAGGCAACGGCAACGATAGTGAAGAGCCACGCGAACTGCAATGAGAGTGCGCCAGTCGCCAGCGCCCGCTGTTGCGTGCGGGGATTTTCCTTGTCGTAGCGCAGGTCAGCGATGCGGTTCATGGTCATGGCCGCCGAGCGTGCTGCGACCATCGCGACCACGATCCAGAGGAACTGACGCAAAGTCGGCCAACTGATAAGGTTTTGATGCGTGGCCCGCGTGGCGAGGATCGCGCCCGTCAGCGCAAACGGAAGCGCAAAAACGGAGTGCTCGAACTTGATCATTTCGAGCACAGTGCGGATGCGTCCAGCCATGCCTTGTCTAAGCCTCCGCCTTCTTCACGCCGGGTTGGCCCGTCCAGCGATACATGTTTTCTTGCGGCAGCCCAATCTGGGCCAGCACACGGTGAATATATTGCGTCACCAGGTCGTCGATCGTTTGCGGATGATGATAAAACGCCGGAATCGCAGGCATCACCACCGCGCCGGCTTGCTGCACCCGCAACATATTTTCCAGATGGATGCGGTTAAACGGGGTGTCGCGTACGCAGAGAACGAGCTTTCGGTTCTCTTTGAGCATTACGTCCGCGGAGCGAGACACCAGGTCGTCGCTGACGCCGCTGGCGATGGCCGCGAGCGTGCCCATCGAACAAGGCACGACAATCATCGAATCCACGGCATAGCTGCCGGAGGCGATGGCGGCGCCGATGTCTTTGTTCGGAAGAACTTCAATCTTCACGGCGGGGCGGTTCAAAAGCCGGCTGGGGATTTGCTTCAAGTCGCCTGAAGTGATTCCGAGTTCCTCTGAGAAAAGGCGCTGGCCCGCTTCCGTGACCACGAGGTGGATGCGCGCCACACGCGCGTCTTTTTCGAGCAAATCGAGGCTTTTTTGCGCCAGAACGGCGCCGCTGGCTCCGGTCACACCTACGGTCACGACTTGTTTTTGCGTATCAAGCATGCTGTGCGCGGGTAGAATCAGTCTCGCAGCGGCTTCCAGCCAAGTCAAGTTGGGGGCGCGGCCATGTGCGATGATAGAATTTGCGGCGGTCATAGATTATGAACCATCAGGAATTGCTGAAAATATTGGAATTGGTGAAGCTCGGCGCTTTTTCTCCCGACAAGGCCGCTGAACGTTTGAAGCATCTTCCCTTCGAAGATTTGGGATTCGCGAAGGTGGATCACCATCGCGCTCTGAGGCAAGGCTTCGCTGAGGTAGTTTTTGGCAAAGGCAAGACGCCGGTGCAGGTCGCGAAGATTGTCGGCGCAATGCTTGTAAAGAAGGATTCGCAACAGAATATTCTTGTTACCCGGGCGCAGGAGAAGATGTACACGGCCGTCAAACGCGCCAACGGAAAACTCGCTCGAGCGGCCAAATTCCACGAAAATTCCGGCGTTATTACCATCGAGCGGAATCGTGAAATTACGGGAAAGGGAGACATTCTGGTGGTCTCGGCGGGCACCAGCGACATTCCCGTGGCGGAAGAAGCGTTGCTCACAGCGCAAATGATGGGCAATCGCGCTGAACATTTATACGATGTGGGCGTGGCGGGGATTCACCGGCTTCTGGAGCATCGAGAGAAACTGACGCAGGCCCGCGTGATTATTTGCGTTGCTGGTATGGAAGGCGCTCTGCCGAGCGTCGTCGGTGGCTTGGTGGCGGTGCCGGTGATTGCGGTGCCAACAAGCGTTGGCTACGGTGCGAGTTTCGGCGGCGTTGCGGCCTTCTCGGAATGCTTAATTCTTGCGCATCGAATGTAACCGTCGTGAACATCGATAACGGTTTCGGCGCAGCCTGCGTCGCTTCCTGCATCAACCGTCTTTAGATACGGCCTGCCTCTGAAGCTTTCAACAATACTTTCATCACCCCAGGTTTTTGAGCGAACCGGATCGCCGCCGGCGCTTCCTCCATGGGAAACGTGCGCGTTACGAGAGGCTTCGGATCGACTTTGCCAGTGCGCAAGAGAGCTATTGCTTTGTCGAAGGGACCGCAGCGCGAGCCCACGAGCGTAAGTTCCTTCACTACGATGGACCAGGTTTCGACTGGGGCGGTACCGTGAAAGGTGGATTTGAGAACCACCGTTCCGCGCGGCTCAGCCATTTGTTGGGCCAGAGCGAGGCCGGCGCGTGAACCGGTCGCCTCGACGATCAGTTGAAAGCTATCCTTTAGTCGTTTCAAGTCGGCTGGATTGCCCAGAATTTGTTTCGCTTCGACTCCCGCCTGCCGGGCCAGCGCCAGTTTGTTTTCGTGTTTGCCATACAGGATGACGCGGGGAAGGGTCGTGCGCAGGACACGCGCGATGATCTGTGCGAGCTTCCCGTCGCCGAGGATAGCCGCCTCGCGAAAAGTTCTCGTGTCTATTTGTTCCAGGATTTCGCAAGCAGCCGCGATTGGCTCGACAAAGACGGCTTGCTCATCAGGGATCGAATCCTCCACAACGTGGAGATTTTCGAGCGGCAACGTCAAAAACTCCGCGAACGCGCCATCGTGTGCCACGATGCCAAGAACGGTCCGTCGCGCGCAGTGCGTTTTCAGGCCGCGTTTGCAAAAATCGCAAGCAGAGCGGTCACCGTAGGCAGAACAGGAAACGTTAATTTCGCCGCAGACTCGCCGGCCCAGCCATTTGTCCTTTTCCGCCGCCGAAACGCCTTGCACCGCAGTTACTTCGCCGACGAATTCATGGCCTGGAATGCCGCGAAAGCCCTGATAGCCGCGAAGCAACTCGATATCGGTGTTGCAAATTCCGGCAAGCCGAACGTGGATCAAGGCCCACCCGCGCCGCAGCCAGGGCAGCGGCTTCTCGACTCGCTTTAGCTTTCCTTTGGCAATTGTGAATGCAAGCACGACGCATCATGTTCGCGTACTTCACCCGATCGAGTCCAGCTACACATTGCTTGGAGCCGGGCTCCGGACTCGTTCTCAGTGCGCGTAGCTTGCGTTGATGAAGTCATCGATGTCTTTATGCAGCTTGTGATGCTCTTTTTCATCGATGTACATCATGTGCCCGCCTTCGTAATAGGCAAAGCTCACGTTCTTGCGAACAGGCGGTTCAAGATTCATGTGCGCAAATGTGTTTTCAATCCCGTTGAAGGGTGTCGCCACGTCGTAATACCCGCAGAGAACCAGCACTTTCAGATACGTTTGCTGCGTCATCGCCGCGCGCAAAACTTCCGCCACTTCCGTGTTTCCTGTCTGGTCCCACGGGCGAACGTTCGCACTTACCGTGTAGTACGCGTCGCTCTCCCACTTCAACTCGCGCCGCACATAATCGTGAAAGGTCGCGACAAACGCGCCTTCGTAAGAAGCCTCGCTCGGGTCGTATTCGTTCCGCTCTCCGGCCGCATCGACGTCCATGCCCTCAAACCGCGAATCGAGCCGGCCGATGGTGCGGCGCTTGTCGCGCTCGAGTTCCTTGAACCAGCGGAACGGGCTGACGCGCAGATTCGCCTCTTCGATGAACTTCGTCGAAAGCCCCGTGAAGCGCGCGAGATCAGCAACTACTTTTTGACGCTCCTCGCTGGAGAGATGGTCGCCCTTTTCCAAAGCCTGCGCGTATTCGCCGTGTGCAAATTCACGCGCTTTTTGCGCAACCTGGTCGATGGAGAGACTCTGCAAGTCCGGCGGCAACAAGTGGTGGTACCAGGCTGTCGTTACATACGTCGGCAAAAAGAAGACCGTTCGATTGTCGGCACCCCAATTCGAGAAAGCCACCGACGAAAGCAACGCGACCCCGCTCATGTAAATCTGGTGACGCTCTTGAATTACTCCCGCCAGCTCCGCGGAACGCGTCGTTCCATAACTTTCGCCAATCAAGAATTTCGGCGAAGCCCATCGCTCGTTGCGTGTGATGTACTGGTAGATGAAATCAGCGAACCAGTTGGCGTCCTCGATGATGCCGTGGAATTGCGCGGTGGGTTCGCCCGGAGCGGGGCGGCTGAAACCGGTGGAAATCGCGTCGATAAAAACGAGATCCGTCGCATCGAGAAACGAATCTTCGTTGTCCACGACGCTATAGGGCGCCGGCATGCCGTGGCCATCGGGCGTCAGAACCACGCGCTTCGGTCCCATCCCCATATGCGTGAAAAGCGAAGCGGAACCTGGCCCGCCGTTGTAAACGAAACTCACAGGCCGCTTGGCCGGATCGGCGACGCCATCCTTCACGTACGCGACATAAAACATTGTCGCCTTCACTGTCCCGTCATCAGCCTTGATGTTGTACGTCGCGGCTGTCGCGGTGTAGTTAATCGTTTGTCCGCCGATGCGCGCCGAATGATGCGTGACCGCCGACTTTTCTTCCGGCGCCGCCGCGCGCTCTTTCTGTTTGCCCGCGGCGCCTTCTCCGGAAGCGGGCGCCTGTTCCGCCTGCGGTCGTGTGCGCTGCTGTTGCGGCGGCTGTTGGCCTGGGGGAACGGTCTGCTGCTGCGCGGCTGACGTTGCCAAGCCGCATGACAAAATAAATCCTGCGAGGACGCACCAATCTCTCCTCATTTCGCAATTCTCCTTTTTTCCTTCCAACATGATTCGGGCAACTGGGGGTGAAGCACCATTTCGGACGAATCCGTCCACCCGCCCGAAACATTCCGTAGGACGCGCGAAACGCGCATTGAGTTTCAATGTGGAAGGAACTTAGTGCAGCGAAGCGCCCAGAGTTTTGATCAGCAGCGGTTCTTGCTCCGGAAAAACAGTGCGAAGATCCAGAATCAACCGGTCATTCTCGACGCGCGCAATCACGGAAATGCCCGCGGGCGCGCGGCGAAGACGCTGCTCAAGCTGCGCCGCGGAATAGCGCGCGCTGGCGATACGAATCACCTTAGTAGGCAAAGCCTGCGTCGGCGTCGAGCCGCCACCTGCCAGCGACGTGCCATCCACAATCTCCAGCTCCACCTCGTCCAGCGGCAGCTCCGGCCGAAGCTCGCGCAAAAAATTCTCAGAGCGCCTCTTGAGTTCCGCCGCACTCGCTCGAATCATCCGCAACGCGGGAATTTCGTCCCAAGCCGCTCGCAGGTACGCCCCTAGCGTGACTTCCAACGCCGCAGTCGTCAGCTTGTCCACGCGCAACGCCCGAAATAGCGGATGCCGCCGCACTCGCGTCACCAGATCTTTCTTTCCGGCGATGATGCCCGCCTGTGGCCCGCCCAATAGCTTGTCCCCGCTGAACATCACTATCGATACGCCCGCCTCGATGCTCTGGCGCACCAGCGGTTCAGAAATTCCGCTCGCCGAAAGATCGACAATGCATCCCGAGCCCAGATCTTCCACCAGCGGCAAGCCCGTCCGCCGGCTGAGCGCGGCCAATTCTTCCAACCCAGGCTTTTCCGCAAATCCGGTAATGCTGAAATTCGAAGGATGCACCCGCAGCAGCAACCGCGTCTTTTCATTGATTGCGTTTTCGTAATCCACAACCCTCGTGCGATTCGTCGTTCCCACTTCCCGCAGCACCGCCCCGCTTTCCGCCATGATTTCCGGTATGCGAAAGCCATCGCCAATCTCGATCAACTCGCCGCGCGAAACAATGACCTCCCCACCTTTCGCCAGCGCCGCCAGAACAAGCAGCACCGCCGCCGCGCAATTGTTCACAACGACCGCGGCCTCCGCCCCCGTCAGCCTCTCCAGCAACGACGAAGTATGCACATCGCGCTTCCCGCGCGCCCCCGCCTCCAAATCGTATTCGAGGTTCGAGTATTGCGTCGTGGTGCGTCGAAATTCCTCAACGACCGCCGCCGCAAGCGGCGCGCGCCCCAGATTCGTATGCAAAATCACGCCGGTCGCATTAATCACCGGTTGAAGCGAATGCGCCAGAATGCGCTCGACAAGCGCAGTGATTCGCTCCTCCAGCGAACTCGGATCCGTGGCCAGCACAGACAATTCCCCGAGCAGCGCCGACTTGACCTGATCCGTAATCCGCAAGCGCAACTCCGCCAGAACCGTGCGCGTCACTTCCACAACCACCGCACGATCCATGCGTCCGGCCAGCTCCGCAAGCCGCGGCTGCGCCAGCAATTCGTCCACCGAAGGAATTTGCCGCAGCAACTCCGCCTGCTCCGCCGATAAAGTCTGCTTTGCGCGCGCTTCCATGCCCCTATTTCAGCACACCACCCCGTTGCGGGCAACGGCGCTTTCTGCAGCACGCACAGCCAAATTCGCATCCTGTACAAAGTAGCAGGGATACACAATCCGCATCGCCGCCAACTCCTTTGGTTGACGGCATCCCATGCGCCTCCTAGCATGGTAGGTCAGGGGTTTGTCCTCCCATGGCGACCATCGACGAAGAACTGGCAGGGCTCGAACGCGACATCCGCCAGCTCAAAATTGAATACGACCAGTATTTCGGCGGCGGCCGCAAGCGTCCTCCCACTGAAATCGAATGGCGCATTGAACTGGTCATAAAGCGCTATGCCGAGCGCGGCGGCGACCTGAAATACGGCCAGCGCTTCCGCCTCAACAACCTCACGCAAACCTACGCCAAGTACAAAGACATCTTCCGCAAGAAAACGCAGCAAAAAGAAGAAGGGAAGATTCAGCGCCATTTCGGCGCAGCCGCGAAAGCCATCGAAGCGGAACGCGCTCATAAAACTCCCGAGAAGCACGCAGAAACTCCCGCAGCGCCTGCGCAAGCCGCCGCTGCCGCTTCCGGCGCTTTCCGTGTCACCTGCTCCGAACCGGAGCGCGAAGCGGAGAAGGTCGATCAGCTCTACCAGGCGTTTCTAAACGCCAAGCAGCAAGCCGGCGAACAAACCGGAAAACTTTCGCGCTCTAGCTTCAACGAATTTGTTTTGAAAAAGACCAAAGATCTCCAGAAGCAAAAAAATTGCCGCGATGTCGAGTACGTCGTCGAAGTCATCGAAGGCCAGGTAAAGTTAAAAGCCCTCGTCAAAGCCTAAGCCGAATTTCGTATTTCGAATTTCGAATTCGTCTTTCCTCTTTCGCCTTTCCGAATTTCCTCCCAGCGCATACACTGTTGTGCTTTTCTTTTTCGGGAGGCATTCATGGCGGTGGAGCGCGCGCTCATCAGCGTGTTCGATAAAACGGGTATCGTGGAGTTCGCAAAGCGGCTCGCCGCTCTGCGCATCGAGATTCTTTCGACCGGTGGCACCTCGAAGCTGCTTCGCGAAGCCGGTGTCGCCGTGCGCGACGTCGCCGACTTCACAGGCTGGCCCGAAATGCTCGGCGGCCGCGTAAAGACCCTCCATCCCAAGGTCCACGGCGGCTTGCTCTATCGCCGCAAACACGCCGACGATCAGAAACAAGCCGCTGAGCATGGCATCGCTCCGATCGATCTCGTCGTCGTAAATCTCTATCCCTTTGAAGCTACCGCCGCGAAGCAAGGGCCTCACCGCCGAAGAGTTGATCGAAAATATCGACATCGGTGGCCCTACGATGCTGCGCTCCGCCGCAAAAAATTTCGAAAGCGTCACGGTCATCACCGATCCGGCCGACTACGCGCGCGTCGCCGAGGAGCTCGAATCCGCGAAGGAAACTTCTCTCGCAACGCGCCTCGAGCTTGCACGCAAGGTATTCGCCACCACATCTCGGTACGACGGCATGATCACCACCGAACTGGAGCGATTGTCCGCCTCGGCAAGCCACGTAGCCCTCAACGAAAAGTCGCCGCTGCCGGAACGTTTGCACATTGCGTTGCAGAAAAAAGATTCTTTGCGTTACGGCGAAAACCCTCACCAGACCGCCGCCCTCTACATTCCTGCGGGAGCGCCTCCCGCAGGCCTCGCCGCCGCCAAACAGCTTCAGGGCAAGGAACTCTCTTACAATAACTACGTCGACCTGGAAGCCGCGCGCAGCCTCGCCGCCGAATTCCGCCAGCCCGCCGCCATCATCGTCAAGCACAACACTCCCTGCGGCACCGCCGAGAGCGAAACTCTTCTCGAAGCCTATTTGAAGGCGCTCGCGACCGACCCCGTCTCTGCCTTCGGGGGCGTCCTCGCCTTCAATCGCGCCATCGATGCATCCACAGCAGAAGAAGTGTCCAAGCTTTTCGTCGAATGCATCGCCGCTCCCGGCTTCGACGAAAAAGCCCAAGCCATTTTCGCCGCCAAGAAGAATTTGCGCCTGCTCGAGCTGCCGCCCAACGGTCTCGAACCCGATCGCGAACTTCAGCTCAAGCGCATCCTCGGCGGAGTCCTCGTGCAGCAACCCGATCTCGGCGAAATCAAGGAAGACCAGCTCAAGGTGGTCACGAAGCGCGCCCCCACATCCGGCGAGATGCAAACCCTCCGCTTCGCCTGGAAAGTCTGCAAGCACGTCAAATCCAACGCCATCGTCTTCGCCAAGGACGGCGCCACCCTCGGTATCGGCGCCGGCCAGATGAGCCGCGTCGATTCCGTCAAAATCGCCGTCATGAAAGCGCAGTCTCCGCTTTCCAGTAGCGTCGTCGCCTCGGACGCCTTCTTTCCGTTTGCCGATGGCGTCGAAGAAGCCGCCAAAGCCGGCGCCGTTGCTGTCATTCAACCAGGGGGCTCCGTCCGCGATAACGATGTCATCGCCGCCGCCGACCGCCTCGGAATGGCTATGGTCTTCACCGGCATCCGCCATTTCCTCCACTAGGAGGCCGTCACCTTATTTGTTCGGACATAAACTCAAAGTTTGCATTTCAACGCTTTTCCATTTTCTTGCATCCTAAGGAAGGGCGCCTTTTGGCCTTGGAAACGTCGTGCCTTTGGCTTTTGACCGCGTTCCAGCCGCATGGGATACTTTTTGTTTCCGGGGCTTCTATGAATTCATTCAAAACATGTCACGCCGGACTTCTCGCCGCCCTAATCGGCGCCTTAGGCGTCGCCCAACTTCCGGTCGACGCGCAAACTCCGCAGAATGCGCAGACTCAAGTCAAGCCCGACGCGCCACCCTCCGAAGCGCCCGTAACTCCATCCCCGCGCGCCGAGGCCTACTACAACTACGCCATGGGGCATGTCTTCGAGCAGCAGTACGAGACCACCAATCAGCCGGAATTCGCCACGCAAGCCATCGACGCTTACAAAAAAGCCTATGCCCTTGATCCGAAGTCGCCGGTCATCGGCGAACGCCTTGCGGAAATGTATTGGAAAGCTCAGCGCGTCCACGAAGCCGTAACCGAAGCTCAGGAACTTCTCAAGCGCGACCCGAACGATTTGCAAACGCGACGGCTTCTCGGCCGCATCTATCTCCGAAGTCTCGGCGACCTCAGTTCGACCGCGCAATCCGATATGGCCGCCCGCGCCATCGAGCAGTACAAGGAAGTCTATCGGCTTGACCCCACCGACTCCGAATCGGCCCTCTGGCTCGCGCGCCTCTATCGTTTGCGCAACGAGCACGACAAGGCCGAAGATGTTCTCCGGACTCTCTTAAAGCAGGATCCCGATAACGAAACGGCTGTCGAGCAGCTCACCCAGCTTCTCCTCGATGAAGGCAAATCCGCCGATGCTGTTTTGCTGCTCGAGAGCACCACCGGGCGCACGCCTTCACCCACTTTGCTCGACCTTCTCGGAGATGCTTACACGCAGACGCATGACCTTGCGAAAGCCGAAGCTGCTTATCGCAAAGCTACGGAACTGGATCCCTCGGAACTGAGCCACACCCGCGGATTGGGTCAGACGCTCCTGGCCGAAGAAAAATTCGCCGACGCGCTCACCGTCTACCAAAAACTCGCCGACTTGATGCCCGACGATTCCGACGTTTACCTGCGCCTCGCGCAGATCTACAGGGAACTGCACCAACTCGACCACGCCGAAGAAAATCTTCTGAAAGCTCGCCAGTACGCGCCCGGCAGCCTCGAAGTCATGTACAACGAGGCTATGCTTTACGAAGCCCAGGGCCGTTACGAAGATGCCATTCGCGTCCTCTCCGACGCCGTCACCGGTCTCAAGTCGCAATCCACCGTACTCCCCTCGCGCCGCCGCTCGCTGGCCATCCTGTACCAGCAACTCGGCCAGCTTTATCGCGACACGCAAAATTTCCAAGCCGCGATCTATACCTTTGAAGAACTCGGCCGTCTCGGCGAAGAAGAAGATCGCCGCGCGCGTATGTTGATCATGGACACCTACCGCGCGGCAAAAGACTTGCCTAAGGCGCTCCAGGCCGGCAAAGACGCCCTCGCCAAGTATCCCAGCGACCCCGGACTTCGTACCTCGAACGCGCTCCTGCTGGGAGAAAACGGCCAGACCGACGAAGCTGTGAAAGTTCTCCGTTCGCAGCTCACCAAGACCGAAGCCGACCGCGAGATTTATCTCAATATCGCCCAGGTTTACGAGCGCAGCCGCCGTTATAAAGAAGCCGAAGAAGCCGCGCAAACCGCCGAAGCTATCCCCGGCCAACCTCGCGACAACGAAATGGTCTGGTTTCTGCTCGGCGCCATCTACGAACGCCAGAAGTTTTACGACCGCGCCGAAGTCGAGTTCAAGAAAGCGCTCGATGCGAATCCCCGAAACGCGCCCGTGCTCAATTACTACGGTTATATGCTCGGCGATCTCGGCATCCGCCTCGATGAAGCTGAAGCGCTCGTGCAACGCGCGCTAAAAGAAGAGCCCCACAGCGGCGCGTATCTCGATAGCCTCGGCTGGATTTATTTCCGCGAGAACAAACTCACCGAAGCCGAAGCCACTCTGCGCAAAGCCGTTGAACGCGAGAGCCACGATGCCACCATTCGCTCCCACTTGGCCGACGTTTACGCCAAGTCCGGGCGCAACGATTTAGCCGCCATCGAATGGGAAAAGTCGCTCACCGAATGGCATCGCTCTCTGCCCGCGGACGTGGAAAACGACAAAATTGCCGAAATCGAAAAGAAACTTTCCCAGGTAAAGCACCGCGTCGCGCAAAAATCCACGCCGCAAGACGCGAAACCTCGATAAACCGCATGCGCGAAGTCCGCATCCCCGCGTTTGCCAAAATCAATCTGCGCCTCGATATTCTTGGAAAACGCCCCGACGGCTATCACGAGCTCCGCACGATTTTCCAAAGCGTTTCGCTGCATGACGAGTTGCGCCTGCGCGCCTCAGCCCAAAAGGGAATCACGCTCTCCATCGAGGGCAATGCCGTCCTCTCGCAGGAGCCTTTCCAGAAAAATCTCGTCTACCGCGCTGTCGATGCCCTCCGCCGCGAACTGAAAATCCGCTCCGGGGTCGAAATCGTGCTCAAGAAAACAATCCCCGCCGGCCGCGGTATGGGAGGCGGTTCCAGCGACGCCGCTGCCGCCCTTCTCGGCTATCTCCGTCTGACCGGACGCAAGCTCCCTTTACCGCGCCTCCTCGAAATCGCCTCATCTCTCGGCGCCGACGTCCCATTCTTCCTCTTTGGAGGCCGCGCCATAGGCGTCAGCCGCGGCAACGAAATCTATCCTCTCCCTGACATTCCGAGGCTCTCCGTCCTCATCGTTTCCCCGCGCGATATCCACGTCCCTACGCTCGACGCCTACCGCTGGCTCAAAGCCCGCTCGCTGACATTGACAAAATCCGCCGCAGACCCTAAACTTTGGAGGTTCTGTGCTCTATGCTGGAGCGCGCAGGGAAGTGGTCTTTTCAACGATTTTGAAGGGCCTGTCTTCCGGCGTCACCCCCGTCTTGCGCAAATCAAGCGGGTCTTGCTCCAACGAGGAGCTGCAGAAGCCTCGCTGGCGGGTAGCGGTTCGGCGGTGTTTGGAGTTTTCCCGAGCCCAGCGCAGGCGCGCCGAGCCGCTGTTGGGTTTCCGGACGATCAGACCTTTGTTTGCGAGACACTCTCGCGCGACAGGTACGTTCGTAAAATGCAGGGCACTCGTTAACGTCGTTTTGTGTCCTCCGTTTGTCCTCGGTTGATCCGCAGCGTCTCTACAGAACGGTAAACTGAATTTTTCATCGCGAATTTGGCGAGTAAGTGTGTCGGGCCACATTCTGAGCTGATGGAGCGCTAGCGTCGTGCACGACGACCGTTTCAAAATTTTCTCGGGGACCGCGAATCTGCCTCTCGCAGAGAGCATCTGCGCGCATTTGGAAGTCCCGCTCGGCAAAGCCAGCCTCGGCCGCTTCAGCGACGGCGAGATTTATTTTCAAATTCTCGAAAACGTGCGCGGCGCCGATGTCTTTGTCGTTCAACCGTGCTGCTATCCCGTCGACAACCACCTGTTCGAACTGCTCCTGATGATTGACGCCTTCAAACGCGCCTCCGCGTGGCGCATCACTGCCGTGCTCCCGTACTACTGCTACGCGCGCCAGGACCGCAAAGACAAGCCCCGCGTCCCAATATCAGCGAAGCTCGTCGCCGACCTTCTCGAAACCGCCGGCGCAAGCCGTGCGCTGACGCTCGACTTGCACGCCCCGCAAATTCAGGGCTATTTCGACGTTCCCGTCGATCACCTCTACGGCTCTCCCGTACTGGTCGAACACTTCCGTCACCTGCACCTGCCGAATCTGACGGTCGTTTCCCCGGATGCCGGCGGCGTGGAACGCGCCCGCTTCTTCGCGAAAAAACTCGACGCGCCTCTGGCCATCGTCGATAAGCGCCGCGTCGACGTAGACGTCAGCGAAGTCATGAACCTTATCGGAGACGTCCGCGGCCGCAGCACGCTGATCGTCGACGACATCATCGACACCGCTGGCACGCTCGTAAAAACTGCCGAAGCTCTCATCCGCGAAGGCGCAACGCAAGTGTATGCAGCATGCACGCACGCCGTTCTCTCCGGCCCGGCCATCGAGCGCATTGCCAACTCCCGCATCAAGGAAGTCGTGGCGACGGACTCCGTCCCTCTGGGCGAAGCCGCCCGCAGCATGGGCAAAATTAAAGTTTTGAGCGTCGCGGATCTGCTCGCCCGCGGCATTCGTTCGATTCACGAAGAAACTTCCATCAGCGAGCTTTTTATTTAAGTGGGACAGACTTCAGTCTGTCGCCTTTGATTTTGACGAACTCAAAGTTTTCACGGAAGGAATGAAAGTATGGCTCAGAATCAAATCGTAGTTGAAGGAGCGCCCCGCTCCGATCGGGGCAAGAACGAGGCCAAGCGCCTTCGTCTCACAGGCAAAGTCCCCGCCGTTCTCTATGGCGGCAAAGGCGAAGCGATTTCGCTTGCGGTAAACACCAAGCAAGTCAGCGCGATTCTTCGCTCGGCCACCGGTCACAACACTTTGTTTCAAATTGACCTCGCCGGTAAGCACGAACCTGCCATTCTGAAAGACTGGCAAGTCGATCCGCTCAGCGGCAATCTTCTCCACGTCGATCTTCTCCGCGTGGCCATGGACGTCCGCATGCGCGTCAAAGTTCCCGTGCATACCTTCGGCGAACCCGCCGGCGTGAAGCAGCAAGGCGGCGTCTTCGAAGTCGTCACGCGCGAAGTGGAAGTCGAATGCTTGCCCGCCGATATTCCGACGGAATTCAAGGTGGACGTCAGCGGCTTGATGCTCAACATCGCGCTCCGCGCTAAAGAGCTGGCGATCGATACAGCGAAGATCAAATTGCTTACCGATCCCGAGCGCGTTCTGGCGCACGTCGTCGCTCTCAAGGTCGAAGAAGAGAAGCCGGCCGAAGTCGCAGCCACGGAAGCGGCTACGCCTGCCGAGCCAGAAGTCATCAAGAAGGGCAAGAAGGAAGTCGAGGGCGAAGAAGGCGCCGCGCCCGAAGTCAAAGCCGAGAAGAGCGACAAGGGCGAAAAGAAGAAGTAATGCAGCGCGTCCACTGCTGCAGAGAGGCCTATGCGGCTCATCGTCGGTCTTGGGAATCCTGATCCGGAGTACCAATGGACGCCGCATAACCTCGGATTTATGGCGGTGGACGAACTGGCGAATCGCGGCGGGATTCGCGTCGAGCGGCCGGAAGGAAAGGCACTCGTCGGCAAGGGCAAGCTCGCCGGAGAAGATGTTCTTCTCGCGAAGCCGCAGACGTACATGAATCTCAGCGGCATTTCGGTTCGCGAGTTGCTCGAGAAGTACGAACTGAGCCCCGCGGATTTGCTGGTGATGTGGGATGAAGTGCAGTTGCCGTTTGGAACGATTCGCATCGACCGCAAAGGCAGCGGCGGAAGCCACAACGGCGCGAATTCCGTGATCAGCGCCGTCGGGACGCAGGAGTTTTCGCGGATTCGTTTGGGTTGCGGGCCGGATCATCCGCTCAGCAGCCGCAAGGAATTCGTGCTGCGGCCGATGAAAAAGGCCGAACTCGAAGAAGCCGCGGAGATGATCGGAAAAGCCGGCGACGCGGTGGAAATGATTCTCGGGAAGGGAATCGAGCCGGCGATGAATATTTTCAACCGCCGGAAACCGACGGAAGCGGAAGAGCCGGAAGAAGAGTAAGGAAGATTTGTTGGGTTTGCTTCGCAGCAGAATTTGAAGTGCCGCCGATTATTTCGGCGCAAAGAGGAAAGAGGTCATCATGGAAGAGCGTCTGTACGATCTGATTTTTATCGCGCGGCCGGCCACGCCGGAAGACGAAATCAAGAAAGTAATTTCCGGCATCGAGCACACCTGCGCGGAAAAGGGCGGGAAGATCGAGAAGACCGAGCACTGGGGCACGCGCAAGCTCGCTTATCGCGTGGCCAAGCACCGCGAAGGCATTTACGTCTACCAGCAGATTCGCACGAATCATGGCGAGCTGATCGCCGAACTCGAACGCCGTCTGCGCGTTCAGGACGTGGTCATCAAGTATCTGACCGTGCGCCTCGACGAAGATTTGAAGCGCCAGAAGAAGCTCGGCGGCAAGCGCGAGCAGCGCGCCGCGCGGCGTCCGCGCCGCAGCGCGCCGGCGTCGGTTCCGGCTCCAACTCCGGCTTCGACTCCGGCTCCCGCTCCCGCAGCGGAACAAACCGCGGCCAGCTAGTTTCGTTTTGTTGAATTTCGTGTTTCGAGTTTCGTTTTTCGAATTTCGTACTTCGATTTTCCGGTTCTCAGAGGGAAAGGCAGGATCGTATGGCAGAGGAACAGAAACAAGCACAGTCTCACAGTGGACCGCCGCGCCGCGAAGGCGGTGGTGGCCATGGTCCGGGCGGCGGGCACGGTGGTCCGCGGCGTGAAGGCGGCCCAGGCGGAGGTGGTCCCGGCGGTCCGGGTGGCCGTCCGCGCGGCAAGCGCCAGTATTTCCGCAAAAAGAAAGTCTGCAAGTTTTGCGTCGAGAAGATGGACTTCATCGACTACAAGCGCGCGGACATTCTTTCGCAGTTCGTTCAGGAGCGCGGCAAAATTCTCCCGCGCCGCATGACGGGAGTCTGCTCTCGCCACCAGCGCTGGCTCGGCGTAGCCATCAAGCGCGCGCGCAACATCGCCCTGCTGCCGTTTGCAGGCAGCGCCGCGGGCACGCAAGCCCCGCGCCAGGTCGTGCCGCAAGCCCACGGCGCAACCGCAACACCATCAGCTACACACACAGCACCAGCGGCAGCCGCGCCAGCGCCGGCAGCCGAGGCGCCCAAGGCGTAAGCCTCGCGGGCCCAATGGAAACAGGAGCTTAGAGAGAGAACATGCAAATCATTCTTCAGGAAGACATCGAAAAGCTGGGGCACCGCGGCGACATCGTTACCGTCAAGCCCGGCTACGCCCGCAATTTCCTTTTGCCGCGCAAACTGGCCATTGAAGCCAGCACCGGCAACATGAAAGCGCTCGAACGGATTCGCACCTCGCTCGCGAAAAAGACGGCCACCGAGCTCGACGCCGCTCACAAGCAAGCCGAGCTCATCAACGGCATCTCGCTGAATTTCACGCGCAAGACCGGTGAAAACGACCAGATGTTCGGCTCCGTCACCACCGGCGACATCGCCGAATCGCTCGCGGCGCAGAACTTCAAGATCGACAAGCGCCAGGTCCAGCTCGCCGATCCCATCAAAGCCCTCGGCGAATATCCCGTAACCATCAAAGTCTTCCGCGACGTCACCGCGCAAGTAAAAGTCACCGTCACCAAGGAAGAATAGTCCCAACCCAATCGTCGCTTTTCATTTTCTCGTAGGGGCACGGCATGCCGTGCCCTCTTTTTTTGCGCGCGTCGAATTTTAGTCGTGCCGAAGAAAGTTTTGCACTTTTCCTAAACGATTCACAACGTCACCGGTTGACGAGCGCATTTCTTCCGCGCACAATGCGTTCACTGTCGAGCAACGCACAGGGAAAACGTCGAGCCCAGCATAAGTCTCGCGACCCGAAAAACATGTCACTCACCTGGCCGTGCAAGGCATCTTGCGTGGGGGAAAGGCTTGTGCTACCTTAGGCGAAAATAAAGCGAAATATCAGCCATGGCCACCGCGCAAACCACTCTCGAAAAGCCGCTTCCGAATAATCTGGACGCCGAACGCTCCGTCCTCGGCGCCATTTTGCTCGACAACAACGCGCTGAACACCGCCATCGAAACTCTCCGTCCCGACGACTTCTTCCTCGATCAACACCGCCGCGTCTTCACCCAAATGATCGCGCTCGCCGAAGTCCAGCAAGCCATCGACCTCATCACCCTGACCGAAGAGCTCCACCGCCGCGGCGATCTCGAAGCCGCCGGCGGCGCGCCGTATCTCGCCTCGCTTGCCGATGGCATGCCCAAGGTTTCCAACGTCGAGCACTACGCGCGCATCGTCAAAGAAAAAGCGATGCTGCGCAATCTGATCCACACCACGCACAACATCCAGCAGCGCGCCTTCGAGGGCGAAGACGGCGCCGACATGATCCTCGACAACGCCGAATCCAAGATCTTCGAGCTCGCCGAAGACCGCGTCAAAGCCGGCCTCATCTCCGTCAAGGAAATCGTCCGCGACAATTTCGAGCGCCTCGAAAAAATCTTCAAGGAAGGCAAAAGCATCACCGGCATTCCCACCGGCTACGTCGAGCTGGATAAGCTCACCTCCGGCTTCCAGCCTTCCGAGCTGCTCATTCTCGCCGCGCGCCCGTCGCAGGGGAAAACCGCGCTCGCTCTCAATCTCGCCGAAAACATCGCCATCCGCGGCGGCCAGCCCGTCGCCATCTTCAGCCTGGAAATGTCCAAGGAGTCGCTCCTGCAGCGCCTCGTCGCTTCCGTCGCGCAGATCGACGCCCACAAATTCCGCACGGGCCATCTCAGCCGCACCGATTGGAGCAGCATGACGGAAGCGCTCGGCACCATCTCGAACGCGCCGCTGTGGGTGGATGACGCCGGCTCGATCAGCGTGCTGGAAATCGGAGCGAAAGCGCGGCGGCTGAAGCGCGACAAAGGCTTGTCGCTGCTGATCGTCGACTATCTTCAGCTGATCACGGCGCGTGGCCGCTTCGGCAACCGCCAGGAAGAAGTCGCCAGCATCTCCCGCGGCCTGAAGGGTCTCGCGAAGGAATTGCAGATTCCCGTGCTCGTCCTCAGCCAGCTCACACGCGCCCCGGAGCGCGACGAACGCGGCCCGCAGCTCTCCGACCTCCGCGAATCCGGCGCCATCGAACAGGACGCCGACGTGGTGATGTTCATCTACCGCCCGCACTTCTTCAAAGCCGGCGCCAGCCCCGAAGAGCGCGAAGAAACCGAGCTCCGCATCGCCAAACAGCGCAACGGCCCCACCGAAAACGTAAAATTCGTCTTCCGCAGCCGCCTCACCCGCTTCGAGGAAGCCGCCCCCGACGCCTTTTCCCAATTCTCCCCCGGTGATATGTAGGCGTGGGACCGGGCCTGAGAAAAGATGAGCGAGCTCGTGAAAAAGGCATTGAAGGCCAAGCGCGAATCCAAGCGAATCGAGTTCAAACGCGGCTTTGACTCCTCTTCCCCTGCCGATTGGTGCGAACTAATTAA
The DNA here is from genome assembly GCA_963718785.1 of uncultured Acidobacteriota bacterium. GTDB lineage: Bacteria > Acidobacteriota > Terriglobia > Acidiferrales > UBA7541 > Acidiferrum. The sequence goes on from CAVQZW010000004.1 coordinate 575,917, forward strand.
GGACATCGTTGCAATCGCCAATTCAGGGGGCGGAATAATCGTTTTCGGATTAGATAGTATGGGCGCACCGACAGACGAATCCGTACAGCAGATTTCTGCCGAGGATCCAGCCGATATCGCAAACAAGTTAGCGAAGTATATTGGTGCTCCCGCTTTCGAGTTCGAAAGCCTTGAGCTTAGGAAACAAAGGCACCGACTACACGCCCTGGTGATTTCCCGAGCCGCAATACCACACGTGTTTCAGAAACCAGGTACATATGAGATCGGCGACGGCAAACAAAAATCTGCGTTTGCGGTCGGTACAATTTATTTCAGACATGGAGCCAAGAGCGAACCAGGAAATAGCGACGACATCAGAGCTATTATCGAATACAAGGTCGAAGCCATCCGGAAGGCTTGGATCAGCGGTGTTCGGCACGTGGTGCAGGCGCCGGCTGGTTCAGAGGTTGTCGTCGTTGAGAAATCGAATCAGGGAACAGGCACGACAAGACCGCGGCCCTCCACACAAGTAAGAACGACCAATGACCCCGGCGCACTCCCCGTCCTTCTGACAAGGGACCCAAGCAAGGCCAGCGGAACTATCTACCATGAGGAAATTTCCGAAGGCATCTTCGAGGAAATCAATAACGTTATTGACGCCAACAGGGTTTTGGCCAAAGGGCAGAAACGATTCTTCTTGGGTTCCCCGATTTATCATCGGATCTACGCCGAACGACAACATGTGTTTCCTCAGAAGGAAACTTTTGAGCTCTTGGCCAGCTCGGCCGTGGTCGACTTCTACGCGCCGGGACTCTTTTGGATGCTGAACTTATCGGACGCCATGATCGCTCAGGTTTTGATCGATCTTTATCGGCGCCCTCACAATCCTCAGATTCACTGTCTGCTTCGCTTCGCAACCATACTTGGTGATACTTTCAGTGAGTGGTTGCTCGGAAGACTAAGCTCTAAGTGGGCCAGTCATCCTCAGCCGCCAAGCTTTTATTGGACGTTCAAGGGCCTTGTTAGAGATCTGAGCCATACGGACTACCGATTGCGATCGTCGAGGTTTTCCATCAAATCCCGCATCAGTGTGCCCGGTAACCAAGACGTGAGCGTTTCCGAACTCTTGGATGACCCCTCGCGGGCCTCCATCCTGCTCTCTAAAGTGTGTATGAGTATTTTCGAGGGAAACAGTTCCGGCGAGTCTCGAACGATGGCGAGAAATCTCGACTATTTGGCCTATGGCCCTGAAATCCGAAACCGCGCAAGCGCGCTTTCTAACACGATTATTGGAGTGGTTGGAAATCAGCAAGTGGGTGAACTTGCGGACAGCTCACAGGCCGAATGATGCCGGGTGCCGCGCTCTTGCGCTCTTTGCAAGGGGGCGGGTTTTGACCGACATTGCTGAACTCGACCCACATATGTGATAAACGCTAGACTCTCGGTAGCGTCCTTAATTTGGATTTAACATGGGCTTGAGGCGATTATTGGCTTGTTCGGTGATTTTTGTGCTCAGTGCATTCGCGTGGCTTGTCCCATGCAAAACAGACCAGTGCGCTAGTATCTATACAGCCGCTGCCTACCCTCAAGGACAATTGGCCGCGCCTCCTCCTAACAATCCGTGCGCTTGCGCAAACAAAAGCGGCGGATCGAATGAGACACCACATTGGTATACATTCCCGGAATGGTGGCTCGTAATTGTCGCCATTCCAACGCTTGTTCTTGTTTGGTACCAATCTAGAGAAACTGCTCGCTCCGCAAAAGCCGCAGAAGATGGAATTAAGTTGATGATTGACAAAGAACGTGCCCGGCTGACCTTGGACATAGAGGATTTGGATTTGTCTCCTAAGAGTGGGGCTTGTGAAGTGAACCTCAAAGTATCTATCTTCGGCACAACTCCGGCATTTATCCTCGACACCAAGTGCGCTGCATTTATCGGCCCAAAAGAGTTGATGGAGGACCCGGAGGCATCTGACCGTGCTATGCATCCGTTCTATTCTTTTCCTTCCGTTATACCGCCCGGAAGTAATCCGATTGATGCCTTTGCATTTATAGGTTTCGTCACTGAAGATGGAATAGAATTGGAAATACAAGCAGTCAAACAACACGACCTTTTTGTTGGCATCCGTGGATTCATTACTTACAGGGATGTTTTTGACCGAGAGAGAAGGACTTCTTTCCGATACTTCTCCGACTACTCTGAAATCCCTGGCTTAGCTAATGGTTGGGTAAAATGTGGTCGGCCCGAGGAGAATCGGACCACTTAGCCAAACTAGGGCACTATCGACTCTTGGCGACCTCCGCCGTCTCTGTACCCTTTGTGTTAAAATCCCTCATCCGTTTTGCTGACCGCCGGAGACGAACTCACCGAATTCAACTTCACGACTGAAACAACTATGGCAAAGGAAATCCAGATTTTCGACGAGCTGATGGAAGGCTTCCGCGAGGCCATCGCGCGGAAAAAAGGCCGCCACGTCCCGCCCCGCGTTACGGAGATCCGGCGCACCAATCCCACGCGACCAGCTAAGAAAAACCGGAGCCGCCAGGACGAGGCGACGCCGAAGTCCTAGTCCAACTCCCATTTGCCGAGTGCTGCACTCTTACGTTTTTTGCAAGCGTGCGGGTTATGACTTCCGAGTCCTTGTCAGGCCGCTGAGAGCGAACTAATCGTAACGTAATATCCGTCCGGATCCCGGAGCGAGAACTCCCTGGTTTGCGTGTTCGGATTCACGTGTGACTCCTCTTCGAGCCGAGTGACGAGAGAGCGCGCCCTTTGCAGCGCCAGGTCGAAATCATCGACACGGAAGAACAGCAGGAGCCCGTTGCCAGGTGTCCCGTGATCGGGGCTCATCAAAGAAGGATGCTCGTGGGCGCCCCACGCATGGAGGCAGAGCAAAACAGTTCCATCGGAATCGAGGATTTGCGCAAAGTAATCATGGGCAGGAAGGGTAGCCGGCTGGCCGAACAGCGTCTGATACCATTTGAAGCTGCCCGGCACGTCGCCTACCCCTATGATCGTCCACGTGCGCTTCATCGCGTCCCCCCTCTGCGAACTAATTTTAGTTTAGACCGACCTGGATACAATCGGTCAGTTAGCCCTCCGTCTGTCACGCTGTCGACTGTGAGCTGTCAGCTGTGAGCTCCCATCGCTCCCCGCGATCTGCGTGTAAAAATCCCCACGCTCCGTCCCGCAGCCCCATCCCGGAATGGCCTCACCCCGCCGGAATTTGCCGGAGCCCTCTGTAAGGTTAAGTCCTTTAGAAGCAACACTTACGAATCCTCCTCGCAACTGCTGATTCTAAAAGACTTACAGGAATCGTAAGTCCTTTATCAGCAACACTTACAAGAAAACGGGGGGTAGGGTTTGACAGTCAGCCTCATTCTTCTTCAGGCCTCCCACTTGCATAGCAAGGGTGTTGTCATTCTCGCGGCATCCAAAGTGGCTGTCGGCTCGGGCCCGCTGGATGGCGTAAACTATTTTTTTCGGAAGGGCCATGGCTCGCATACAGAAAAGTCCCCGTAAGGAAGCAAGACGCCCGGTTTGGGCGGAAGTGGATCTTGGCACGCTGGCGGAAAATTTCCGCGTGATTCGCAAGTTCGTGAATCCGGCGGAAGAGAAGCGTAAAGCGCCACGAAAGATTCTTTGTATCGTGAAGGGCAACGGCTACGGGCACGGCGGCCCGCAAGTCGCTAAGGCTCTCGAAAAAGCCGGCTCGGACTGGTTTGGCGTTACGTGCACGGAAGAGGGCATTGCCGTGCGCGAAGCCGGCGTGCGCAAGCCGGTGCTGGTGCTGACCAGCTTTTCGCCGGGCGAAGAGTCGCGGCTGATCGAACACGACCTGACGGCGGTGGTTCATCGTTGCGAACAACTGAAGGAACTCGATCGTGCGGCGGCGCGTTTTCTTGCCAAGAAAGGCGCGAAGAGGGGCAGCACGAAAAGCGGCAAACGCATCAAGTTCCACCTGAAAATAGACAGTGGCATGAATCGCCTCGGCATCGCGCCCAGCGACGCCGACTGTTTCGCCTCGCAACTCGCCAAATGCAAGCACCTCGCACTCGGCGGAGTCATGACCCACTTCGCGTCGTCGGAAGTTCTGACGAACACGCGCGTGGGCGAGCAGACAAAGCAACAGGAAGAGCGCTTTTATGCGGCGCTCGAGCGCTTGCGCGGGTTGGGAATTGATCCCGGCATTGTGCACCTTGCGAACAGCGCGGCGATTGCCACGCGTCCGGAGACGTGGGCCGACATGGTGCGGCCCGGCGCGATACTGTACGGCTACCATCCGGGCTACGATCCCGTCGAGCTGCGCCCGCAAATCGAAGCGAAGCTGCCACTCAAGCCGGTCATGAGCCTGCGCACGCGCATCATCAATGTGCGGGAAATTCCCGAAGGCGCGGGCGTCGGCTACAACGAGACATTCATCGCCAAGCGGCCTACGCGCATCGCGGTGCTCGCCGCCGGCTACGGTGACGGCATTCACCGTTCACTGGGAAATCGCGGCAGCGTGCTGGTGCGCGGCAGGCTCGCGCCGATCGTGGGAATTATCTCGATGGACGTCACGATGATTGATATCACCGACGTGCCGGGAGCGGAAATCGGCGACGCCGTAACGATTTACGGCAGCGACGGCGAGCACGTTCGCCCTGCCAACGTTATCGCCCGCAGCATTGGAACGGTGACGTCCGACCTGCTCTGCGCGGTGAGCCAGCGGGTTCCGCGCGTGTATTTCCAATAATTGATATCGCGCATCCGTCCTATTCATCCCGCAACATCCTCTTGGCGTCAACCAATCATCCATTCCGCCTTGCGCGATTCGCCTGATACGCCCAGCTTGAGGTACACTCTGAAGTTTGCGGCCACCGTGATTTTCTTGTTCGGGGCAGGCCGCGTCCAAAATGAGCCGAATTGCCGCCATTCTTCCAGCCGCAGGTCTCGGCACGCGCATGGGCGCCGAGACGCCGAAACAGTTTCTCGAGTTGGATGGCACGCCGATCGTCATTCACAGCGTGCGGCGGATCGCATCTTGCCCGCTGGTTACCGATATTATCGTTGCAACGCGCGCGGATGTCGTGGAGTCGCTTCAGGAACGCATTCAAAGCGAGCGATTCATGCAAGCGGTGCGCGTGGTGCGCGGCGGAGATTCGCGGCAGGATTCGGTGGCGGTGGCGCTGCATGAAGTCTCGAACGACACAGAAATCGTTTTGGTGCACGATGCGGTGCGGCCTTTTGTTACGCGCGAGCAGATTGCGCGAGTGATTGAAGAAGCGCGCCGGTGCCACGCCGCGATACTTGGCATTCCCGCGATGGACACGGTGAAAGAAGTGAAGCGCGCGAGCTTGCCGGAGGATGTGGCGCTGATTATCGGGACCATTCCACGCGAACGGGTTGTGCTGGCGCAGACACCGCAGGCGTTTTCAACGAAACTGATCAAGGAAGCGTTTGCGCGGGCGCATGCCGATGGCGTCAACGCCTCGGATGAGGCGGGTCTCGTCGAGCGCATGGGCCACGATGTGCACGTGGTGCTGGGCTCCGAGCGCAACATCAAAATCACCAAGCCCGCCGACATGGACCTGGCCCGCTTCTACCTCGAACAAGAGCGCAAGAAGGCATGAGCGTGCGCTGCGGCATTGGGTACGATCTGCACCGGCTTGCGGAAGGGCGCAAGTTGATGGTTGGCGGGATCGAGGTACCGTTCGATAAAGGCCCGGTCGGCCATTCGGACGGCGATGTTGTGGCGCATGCCATCTGCGATGCGCTGCTGGGAGCGGCCGGGCTCGGGGATATCGGCAAGCTTTTTCCGGATACGGATCCAAAATGGAAGGGCGCGAATAGTTTGCTTTTCCTGGAACACACGCGGGAATTGCTTGGCGGGAAGAATTTCGTGATTGAGTACATCGACGCCGTCGTCATTCTTGAAAAACCGAAGCTGGGGCCGCACTTTCCGAAAATGCGCGAGGCTCTTGCAGCTGCTCTGGGTGTTTCCACGGAGCAGATATCTCTGAAGGCCAAGACTAACGAAGGCGTCGATGCTGTGGGCCACGGCGAGGCGATTGCTGCGCATGTGGTCGCGACTCTCTCGCAGCGATAGTCATGCCGCCGTTTTCCAGTATTAGGACCGGCGTGCGATAAAATCTCACAATGCCTCCGCAAGAAACGCAGAAGCCGATTTCGCCGGTAGCCAACACAAACGGTTTCACGGCTCGCGATGTGGCCGGGATTCTGCGTGAGCGAGGGTGGCTCGCGGGTGATGCCTCTCCGGCGCAAATCGCCTGGTGCGAACGAGCGACTGCGCTGCTCAATCCGCAGGTTTCCGATCGCGGCTCGCTTGCCGAATTGCTGCAACTCGTTTTTCAGTACGACGCGCATGAGCTTCTGGGCAGAGTGGAGAGTCACGCCGTGCTTGCTCGGTACGCGGCGCGCGATGTGCTGCGCCATCTCGCGCTTCTTTTGCTCGAAGGCGCTCCGCTAACTACCGAGCGATTCAAGGAGATCATCACTGCGTTGAAAGACCGCGTGGGCTTGAGCAGTCGCGAGATCTTTCATCCCATTCGTCTCGCGTTGACTGGGCGCGCGGGCGAAGGCGATCTCGACCGAGTGATTCTTCTGATTGATGAAGCCGCCGCGGCTGCATTCGCTACGCCAGTGAAGCCGGCGCGAGAACGTATTGTGGAATTTTGCGCTGCGCTGGATTGATTGGAGGCGGCGTGTCCTTCGCAGGGCACGATATATCGTGCCCCTACACTCGGCGCGGCAGATCGCGCGCCCGACGTGCGATACACTAACTGACCGATGGACAAGCTCACTGGAATTCACGCCATACGGGAGGCATTGGACGCGGGCCGCCCGTTCGATCGCATATTGATTGCGCGCGGGCGGCAGGACACGCGGGTCGAAGAAATCGTCCAGTTGGCCCGAGCGCGGGATATTCCTGTGCGGTTTGAAGAGCGGGGCCAGCTCGATCGTCTTGCCAGTTCCAAGGATCATCAAGGAGTCGTAGCGCTGGCCGCGGCGCGCGCGCCCGCGACGCTCGAAAGTATTCTTGAGGCGGCAAACAAAGGCAAGGATCATGGAAGTAAAGGACTCATCGTGCTGCTCGATGGCGTGGAGGATCCGCACAATCTTGGCGCCGTTATTCGAACGGCGCTCGCTGCAGGCGCGCATGGCGTTATCATCCCGGAACGGCGAGCGGCTGGGCTTACGGACACCGTGGCGCGCGCGTCTGCCGGCGCGCTCGCGCACCTGCCGGTCGCGAAGGTCACTAATCTCGCACAAACGATGGAAGAGCTGAAGGAAGCAGGCTACTGGCTCATCGGGCTGGATGAACGCGCGGACAAAAGTTACACCGAGGCCGACTACACGTCGCCGGTCGGCATCGTTCTTGGGGGAGAAGGTAAAGGCCTCCACGAGCTGACGCGGAAACGTTGCGACTTCATCGTCTCGTTGCCAGCGACGGGTCCGGTAAAATCTCTCAACGTCTCCGTCGCCGCAGGTGTCGTACTCTTCGAAGCTCTCCGCCAGCGCCATCCAAAATAGCCGCAGCTCGTCGAACCGGGTCAGTTTCCGGTAATCCGACTAGTCAGGATTTAGACAGGACGCGTGGGGTGTGTCAGGATGAGCGAAGTGATGATTGCGGTTCGTTTGACCGACGAGGCAAACGGTTTTGTCCACGAGAAAACTTCTGCCAATCTTTACTCGCAAGGGCCGAAGCCCAAGAAATTTCCTCGCTGGGTATATCGACCTTGCAGGCAGTGTCATTGTTGAACCTCGATACGATCACTCCTACCCCTTCCGCGAAGGTTTCGGCTCCGTTAAGGTCAAAAACCTTTGGGGCACAGTGAATGTCAGCGGAGAACTCGTTATCAATCCAAGCTCGCACGAACCCCTTGTTTTCTCCGAGGGATTCGCCGTGCATCGTTTCGATGGCAAAGACGGTGTTATCGACCGCGAGGGCAATTTCGTTGTGCCGCATCGCTATCGACACATATGGTGGTACAGCTGCGGTTTGGCATGTTTCGCGGAGAGCTTGAAGTATGGATATTTGGACAAGTCTGGCAATCAGATAATTCCACCAATTTTTGAGGACGCCCGCCCTTTTTCCGAGGGCCTCGCTGCGGTCAAGATGTGTGGCAAGTGGGGCTACATCGACGCAAGCGGAACCACCGTGATTCCGCCGAAATTCGTGTGTGGAAAAGCTGCGGCTGGCCAATTCCAGGAAGGTCTTGCGCGGGTGGCCGAGACTTCCCGCTGGGGTTACATCAACCAAGGCGGTGAGTTTGTAATTCCTCAGCAGTTCGATATGGCCCTGGAATTTTCGGAGGGCCTTGCAGTGGTGCAAGTGGGCAAAGAGAATGGATACATCAATGCGAAGGGGAAGATCGTTTTGCCGCCCTCTTTTCTATATGCGGACCCATTCTCCGAGGGCTTAGCCCGTGTTACACCGTGTATCTGGAATGCAGAGAAAACAATATCCGACACCCTCGGCGTAGCCTTCATCGATAAGTCTGGTAGTTTTGCGCTCGGTCCTCGGTTCCTGGCTGCGGGGAGTTTCCGGGATGGCTATACCCTTGTAGAAACGGAAAGCCACATTGGCTATATCGACCACTCGGGCAATTTCCTGTGGCAAGGGGAATGGGTTGTACTAGCTTCAATAGACCCCTTGCACCTATTTCCTTCCGAGCGCATTCACAACTCCTTCCATGAGAAGGCCGGTGAGTGTCAAGTATGTTTTCTCTTTCTTTCTTGTAAGGATGTTTTTGTTTTTCTCTTTCTCCCTGTGAGTCCTGCCCTTGAGCCGAGCCGCTTCTGTCGCCACCCTTCCATCCGCACTCTTTGTTGAGCGATGATCGCTCGGTGCAAGTTGGGTGTACTCGATTCAGTAGGTGCTGCTACCTGGTAATCGACCTCGTTCCCCCTTTCGAAGGAAACGGGTCCAGGACCTGTCGCAGTCACCTGATCTCGGCGGTTGAGCTCGGCTGTTTGGATACCCTCTCTCTTCTTTCTTGTATGCGCTTTTTCTTTCTTCCTGTTTTTCCCTGTTTTCCCTAGAGAATTTCGAGCCAGGATCGCCTAGCAACGACGATCGCCAACTAGGCCGCAGCGCGCATCGCTTTGTGGCTATTGCGCAGTGGTTCGTATACCTCTCCACTCACCCACAATCGATGCAGGAGCACCGCCAACTTTCTCGCCACCGCAACCACCGCTCGTTTCTTGGCATTTTTCCCTCCGCGCTCGGCAAGTCGCAGTCCCCATCGCCGCAGATCACTATCTTCTCCAAAGGGCCCCAGGATGTAGTGTGCCCCTTGCACCAGCATCGTTCTCAAATAGCGGTCTCCTTCTTTGCTGATGTGCATCTGCGGCTGGCTCTCTCCGGAGTCCCTGCGTCCAGGTTTTAACCCGAGAAAACAGCCGACCTCGCGACTCTTCGCGAACCGATGCGGATCGTCCAGGGTCAGGACATACGTCAGCGCGATCTGTGTTCCTACCCCCTTCACCTGTTTGAGCAGCACGACTTGCGGGTAGCTCTCCCTAGCGATTTTCTCCATCCGCGCGTCGTATTCCTTGATGCGCTCGTTCAACGATTCAATCTCTTTCAGCAACGGTTCCAGAACTTCGCGCAACTCCGCGCTCAATTCCGCGGCCAGCTCCCGGCTCACTTGCTCCGTGCCACACTTCGGCAGCCGTTCACCATAAGACTTCGCCAATCCTCGCGCTGCATTCACCAGCGCGGTTCGCGCACTCACCAATTCCGCTCGTGCCCGGATCACCGTCAGATGAATTTGTGCTTTCGCGCTGCGATGCCGCACCGGCCCCAACAGCTCAGGATCGATTCTTGCCAGCCGTGCCAGTGTCCGCGCATCGTGTCGATCATCTTTTCGATTGCTCTTGCTGATCAATTGCACTTTTTGCGCGTGCGCCACCAGCACCTCGTGTCCCAGCTCCTTTAGCAGCCGGCTTACCCACGGGGAATGTGTTCCGGTCTCCAGGGCGATGAGACTTCGCGGTATCCTCCCAAGTGTCTGCTTCACCGCTTCCGGTGTCGTCGCTAGTTTCTGTTCCAGAAGGACTTCGCCCGCTTCATCCAAAACGCAGTAGCACGACCAGCGATCGCCGAGGTCCACACCAATCGTGAGCTGGTGTCCTTTGAAAATCATCTTTCCATTTACGCGAACAGTGCTAGTCTTCTTCATTGCCGGTCTCCTTTTGTGCCTTGAGCACGTCTTTCATTGGGAGCGTATCGCATCCCGCTGGAGACCGGCCTTCTCATCCCATCTGTCCTTTTAGGGCCTTCGGCCCGCGAAACCTTATGAAAATCACTCAGTGGTAAGATCGCAACGGCCCAGAGCGGCGAGGTCGCGTTTATCAGTGGAGATTTCGAGACCGTCCATCTGTCTGATCCGGAGCGTGCGTGTTTGAGCGAATAATTGGGCGTCGTTGTCTTCCCCTGGGGAGCGGCGATAGCCCGCGACTCTGGTTAAAGCAATCGCAGCACGCTCTCCGCTCCCGGCCAGGAGGAGTCTATGTCGTACCGGATAGCGGGAATCGATGTTCACAAGAAGATGCTGGCTGTAGTTGTGTCCGACGTTGAAATCGAAAGCGAATACCAATTTGAGCGACGGATGTTTAGCAGCAACCCTGAACAACTGCGATCGTTGGCTGCGTGGCTCGTCGAACAAAAGGCCGAAGAAATAGTCATGGAGTCGACGGCGCAATATTGGAAACCCGTATGGGAAACACTGGAAAGGTATTGGAAGCCGCTCTGCGAGAAGCGGGAAGGAGCCAGGCGGAGGTCCGGCACGTTGCATCTGGCGCAAGCGCTATCCAATCGCGGGCGGCGCGGGCGAAAGAGGGATTTCGTCGATGCCGAGCGGCTGGTGAAACGACTCGTAGCCCGAGAATTGACGCTGAGCTTTGTGCCCGATACGGAGCAGCGTCTATGGCGAACGGTGACGCGAAAGAAGTACCAGTTGCGGCGCAACGTGGTGCGGTTAAACAACCAACTGGAAGCACTTCTGGAAGAGGCCCATATCAAGTTGTCCAGCCTGGTCTCCGATCTGCTTGGCGTCAGTGCCAGACGCATGTTGAAGGCACTGGCTGACGGAGAAACCAATCCCGCAGCTCTGGCCGCTTTAGCCCATGAGCGGTTGCGCGCTACACCGGAACAATTGTGTGATGCGCTCGGCGCGTGCACGGAGCTCAAGCCCGTGTACCGACGGCTCCTGAAAATGACCCTGGAGCACTTGCAAATCCTCGAGCAGCAGATCGGTCAACTGGATCAAGAGCTAGCCACTTTGCTCCATCCGCACCAGGATGCGGTCGAGCGGCTAGCCCAAGTTCCGCAGTTTGAAGAATAAATACCTGTGTTTTCAACACGGACATGCCCGAGTCTTCACTACACTTGGGCCATTTTCAGCGAGTTGGGGAGATGTAGATTCAGGTGTTGCAACAGGATCGCCTGGTGCTCGGTCGGTCGACTGATGCAGCGCTTGCGGATGATTACTCCGTTGCGCGTTGGTAACACGACGTCGACCAGGGTGATGTCCGCCAACTCCTGGAATACTTTTCGGGGTTCGTTGCCCAACCCAGCGCGTTGGCAGAGTTGCGCCAGCGTCTTCCACAACACAAAGGCCAGAAAGCACACCAGGATGTGCGCTTCCACCCGCTCTTGTTTCTGGTGCCAGATCGGTCGCAGTTGCAAATCCGTCTTCTGGATGCGGAACGCGGCCTCGGCCTCGGTCAGCTGCATGTAGGCACGCCAGAGTTCTTCTGGGCTCCAGTCCGTCACGTTGCTGCGCAACACATAACAACCCTCACTGAGTCGTGCCCACTCCCGCCAGCGATCGATTCTTTTCCACTGACACTTCGCAAAGCCGTCTGTATCGGAATCGATCTTGACCTCAAACGCTCCCGCTGCCCGAGAGTTCTTGCCCAATAATCGCCCCACCCGCTGCCCCACAGCGGCCGGCAGTTGTTTGCGCTTGGCGCAGCTGGCCACGATCTTTTCCAGCCCCTCCGCGATGCGTTTCTCAAAGCGCTCATGCATGGCCTGCTCTTTCTCTTTCCTCTGCGCACTCCGGCACAGAAGAAATACTTCTTCCCCACCAGGGGCCGGACACAACCGCACCTCCAGACCTTCCCGCACTTGATTCCAGTCTTTGGCGCGCAGTTCTCCCTCGAACCGTTTCAGCATGCCCTTCGGTGTCCCCACGATGTACCGTCGCTTGGCTGCTTTCAAAAACCGCACGTTTTCTTCGCTGACCATGCCGCGATCCAGAACCCAGATACGGTTTGCTCTCCCGTACAGTCGTTCGATGCGCTCCACGATCTCTTCCAGCGTGGTTCCGTCGTTGCGGTTCCCGGTGAACAACTGGTAGCCCAAGGGCATTCCTTCGCGGCTTACCACCAGAGCAATGTTCACCTGCTTGCAGTCGGGGCGGTGATCGCGCGAATAACCCCGCTGAGCCAGTTCGTTCCGCTTGGCCTCGCCTTCGAAGTACGTACTGGTGACGTCGTACAACAACAGGTCGTAGTCCAGATCGAATAGTTCTCCCAGGCGATTCTTCAGATGTTTTTCCAGCTCTTCCTTATGCGGCAGGAGTCGATCCAGAGAGCGGTAGAGTCGGTCTTCATTTACCTTGTTGGCTGGCACGCCCAGCAGATCGCTTAACGCGCTTGCTTCATAGAATCGTTCCGCGATATGCAACTCGCTCGAGGGCTCACAGAGTCGTGCCAGCATCAGGATCTGTGCCATCACCGGCCAGGAAATCTCTTCTCGTCCCCTTGGCAAGGTCTGTTCCAGAAAATCGACCAGCCCCACTTGCCGGCACAACTCCAGCCCCAGCCAGGGACCGCCAAAGGCGCGCTTCCGTTCGATAGCGATCCGCTTCAGATCGACTTCCACCCACTGTGGCTCTATGTCCTGGAATAATCCGCGCTGAGCAATCGCGGCAGCACCTGCCGCCTGTTGGTGAATGCCCAGACGCCCGGCCGCATCCATCTCACCGAGGTAGGCCACCACGCGCTGCCGTGGGCCTCGCGACGAACGATAACTCTCGACCAGTGCCCAGTAGCCATGGCGCTTGCCATCCTTGTTGCGATAGCAGCGACGCAAGTACATGCATCGATCCTACGCATGGCTACTCCACTTTCAAGAGGGTTGGTCTTCACTACAAAGACTTTTTCGCAGGACACGCAATACTTCCTGAGGACTTGTACTGAGGATAGGAAGGTTAAGAAACCTCTAGATTCGAATTACTCCGAAAATGTGCTCAAAAATATTCAAATCACCTCAGGCTGCGGAAGGTGGGCTAGCGGAGGTTCCGGGTTTCGCAGTGGACTCCGCGCAGCAGATCATTGCCGAAGTCGGTCCTGCCGCAGCGACGTTTCCCTCCGAGAAATGCCTCTCTTCGTGGGTCGGTGCCTGCCCCGGCGAAGAAGAGAGCGCCGGCGTGAACTACAGTCACCGCTCTCCGAAGGGCAACCGTCACATGCGGCGCTTGCTCAATCAGACTGCTAACGCCGCCGTAAAAGCCAAAGGAAGCATCTTCGAGATCATCTATCGCCGTTGCGTCCCGCGCCTCGGGCATAATCAAGCCATTGGGGTCATTGCGCATCGACAGTGTCGTCTGATCTGGCTGATCCTCCATCAGGGAACCCGTTACGAAGAACGGGGCCCAGCAGTCACCAAACGATCCAGATATCAGCGCACGTGGAGAATGATTCGGCAACTCCGAAATCTGGGTTATCGGATCGAACTACCGAATCCTCAAGCCAGCCAAGCACCGGCGTAGTTATTTTCGACTCTGGTAAACGCGGTAATCGGAAACTGACCCTGAACCCAGTATTGCGGCGTTTCGGCGCGCGGGGCTGAAGTCACAATCGAAAGCTACTTGTCGTATTGAATCAGCGAGAAAATATCCAGGCCGTTGAGTTTCGAGCGGCCGTTGAGGAACGTCAATTCTACCGCGAAGGCTGCGCCTTCGACTTTTCCGCCGAGTTTCTCGATGAGCTTGGCGGTGGCGGCGGCTGTGCCGCCTGTGGCAAGAAGATCGTCGCAAATAAGCACGCTCTGCCCCGGCTTAAACGCGTCTTCGTGAATCTCTAGTGTGTCGTAGCCATATTCGAGCGCATACGAAATGCTGGCAGTTTTGGCTGGCAATTTTTTTGGTTTGCGCACGGGGACGAACCCCGCTCCCAGCCGATACGCGAGCGCGGGAGCAAAAATAAAGCCGCGCGCTTCGATTCCGGCGACGACATCGATGGTGTGGCCCTTATAGTGATCGCAGAGGCGGTCGATGAGCGTGTGAAATCCTGCCTTATCTTTCAACAGCGTGGTCAGGTCGTAAAAAAGAATTCCCGGCTTGGGATAATCGGGCACTTCGCGAATCAGTTTCTTCAAATCGTCCATGCAGACAGCTCCTGTTCGTCATTTCGAGGCAAGAGTCTTTTTCAAGCGTCTGGCTCGATCACAAATCTCGTTTCATGTCGTGAACTAAATGGCGCTTCTTCTTCCCGCACTCCGGAAACACTCGAAAATCGCGGTCCACGCTCGAGCGCGGACTTCATGGCATCCAGCTGCGTGGGAGATCCGACGGCCAGCACTTCGACTCTGCCGTCGTACAGATTCCTGGCGTATCCGCCGATGCCTAGCTTGTTGGCTTCGCGCTGCGCAAAGAAGCGGAATCCCACTCCCTGCACGGTTCCCGAGACAAAGTAGCGCCTGGTTTGTTTGTCGTCGCTCACAAACTTTGGAATTGTAGCAGAGACCTTGCGGAGTCGCTGGAAGCGCCATTCGTGCCATCGTCCAACCCGGCCATAGGTCGAGATGCGCCTGACGCTTCCGGCGAATTGCGTTAAACTCAATCAGGTCCGCCGCGATAGCGAAGCTGCTCTTCGGAGCCCCGGGCGCATCCAATTCTGTATGAACTCGAAAGCATCTCAAAGCAGTGACCGTCTCCCCGGAGCAGTGCTCCGTAGCATTTTGCTTCTCTGTGCTTGTCTCTTCCCAGGTTTTGCAGTCCGTGTTCGGGCAGCGCAGCAAGGGCCGCTGACACCTCCTCCCGAGCACGACGTGCACCGCGTGGGTACGGAACCTGTGCCTCCGGCTCCGCCATCTATTCCGCCTGAAGAGATCATCAAACGTTTCTCGGAAAAAGAAGATCAGTACCTCGCCGTCCGCGCTGGATATACGTATAAGAAAACTGTTCGGCTGGAAGAATTCGGGCCAGATGGCAAGGCTTCGGGACAACTGACGCTGGTGGTGGAAGCGAAGCCGGGCGCAGACGGGAAACTCTACGAAAAGACCGTGGAACGCCCGCAGTCCACTCTGCGTTATCTGGAGATGGGTCCTGAAGACTTCCAGACGCTCGCGCGCATGCCGGCCTACGCGCTCACCACATCCCAGCTAGGGAAATACAATTTGAAATATTTGGGCAAGGAACTCGTTGACGAGATCAGTTGCTACATCTTCCAGGTGAAGCCTAAAGCAGTGGAGCGCGCGCATTTCTATTTCGATGGGATCGTCTGGGTGGATGACGCGTACCTGGAAGTGGTGAAGACGTATGGAAAGTGGGTCAACGATCTTGGCGACACACGCTCCGCCACCATGCCCTTCAACATTTTCGAGACGTACCGGGAGAATGTTGACGGAAAATACTGGCTACCCAACTATATGCGTTCCGACGACACGCTGGATCTGAAGGATATACACGTTCCCGTCCGCCTGGTGATCAAGTGGACCGAGTACAAGCCCGTCTCCACACCCGGCGCGGCACCCGCGCCTCCTGCGGCTCCAGCCAAACCAAGTCTCTGAAGACAGCACCCCGTCATTTATTGGCCCGTTAGAATCCGAAGTACATCCGGCAATTCGCGGATGGATTCGAGCAAGAAATCCGGCCGCGCGGCGCGCAGACGCTTCTCTGTTGGAAAAGGTCCGAGTACGGCGATCGCGCGGACTCCGGCGCGCTTTGCCATTTCCAAATCTTCCGGCGAATCGCCCACGTAGACGCATGCCGACGGCTCCAGAGATAGCTGCTGAAGAGCCAGCCGCAGAGGCGCTGGATGCGGCTTTTTCTCCGGAGTGTCTCCGCTGCACACCCGCGCCGCAAACAAGCGGGTAAGCCGGAACTCGCGCAATTGCCGCGTGACGCGGTCGCGGTCGCCGCTGGTAACCAAGCCCAAGTGATGCATCCGGCCAATCCGTCCAAGCACACGCCGAGCTCCTGCAATCAGCCGGGGCGAATGCTTCGCATATTGCGCGCGCCACGCGCGGTCGGCATCGTCCCAGCGCGAGCGCGGCAATTTCGCCGCGCGGTAGACGCGGTACCAATTCGGCGAGTAGTGGCGCGCTAATTCCTCCAGGCCCCAGGGGATACCCATTTCGCGAAACATCGCTAGATAGGCCGCGGAATCGGCGGCATAGGAATCGATCAGAGTGCCATCCCAATCAAACAGCACACCTTGGAGGCTTTTATTTTTAGCGGAAGCCATCTCGACAAGAGTAGCAAGTCTCAGCTCAAGTAGAAAAGCTTGCACATATGCTACCGAGTAATTTCGGTGGTAGGATTCTTCCGTCGCGATGCTCCTTTCCTCTGGAACCGTGCCGGCCGTCGCCCAAGTTTGTTGGGTCGCGCTCTTACTTACGCAAGCGGCCGCGCAGCAGACGCATCAAGCCCCGCCGCCATCCGAAGTCCCCCGAATCAGGGTGAATGCCAATTCGGCGCTGGTACCGGTCGTTGTGCGCGATTCGCAAGGCCGAGCTGTGGGCAACCTGAAGAAGGAAGACTTCCAGATTTTCGACAAGAACAAGCCGCAGGTAATTTCCGGATTCAGCATCGAGAAGCGCGCGGCGCCAGTGAGTTCAGCGGCGAGTATCGGAACTCCACCTGGGAGTGCTGGAGCACCTGTGAATGGCGGAGCTGAGCCTCCTCCTCCTGCCGCGCCAGGATCTGCACCTGAACGGTACATTGTGTTCTTGTTCGACGATCTGCATTTGAACGGCAGTGACCTTGCGCAGATCCAAAAAGCTGCCACAAAAATGCTTGATGACGCGCTGAGCGCCTCAGACACCGCAGCGGTCGTCTCCATCTCCGGCACCAGCAGCGGCCTGACGCGCGATCACACGAAGCTGCAAGAAGCGATCATGAACCTGAAGGTGCAGAACATTTACCGTCCGATGGGGCGCAGTTGCCCGAATATCGAGTATTACGAAGCGGATCGTATCGAAAACAAGCGGGACTTGATGGCGCTGGATACGGCCACGGAAGCGGCCATGGCGTGCTGCGAATGCCCGAGAGAGACGGCGCGGGCTTACGCGGAAGATGCCGCGCGGCGCGCCTTGCAGATTGGCGATCAGGATATTCGCATAACGTTGAGCTCGCTCGGCAATGTGGTGCGCAAAATGGGAGCGATGGCGGGGCAACGAACGCTCATCCTGGTGTCGCCGGGATTTCTGACGCTGACACCTGAATCGATGGCGCTGAAATCGGTGATTCTGGACATGGCGGCGGAATTGAACGTGACGATCAGCGCAGTCGATGCGCGCGGATTGTACACCACGATCCTGGATGCGAGCACGGACACAGCCGGCACGCAGCGAGCCACACGCGCCAAAGAGCAGTATCGCGGCGATTCTATGCGGCTCAATGAAGACATCATGGCGGAACTTGCGGATGGAACCGGGGGAACTTACTTTCACAACAGCAATGATTTGCAGGGCGGATTTCAACTGCTGACCGAGGCGCCGGAGTACGTTTATCTGCTCGAACTGTCGCTCCAGAATGTAAAGCAAGACGGCGCCTATCACGAGTTGAAAGTGAAGGTGGATCAAGGCGGCTTGAAGCTTCAGGCGCGCCGCGGTTATTTTGCTCCAAAGCCGGTGAAATCGAAGAACTAAGAATAGAACTGGGCGAAGTGAACTTCAGACCTGGGCGCGGCTACAAAAAACATCCACACTTTTCCACAGATAGCCCTCTTACTAGCGAAGCCACGCTGTTTGTAAGCTAGGCGCGGACTATTCGTTGGGGAGGTACGCCATGTTGTTCGCTATAGTGTCGCGCGGCAAGAAACGCGGAGCCCGCTTGCTTCCGCATCGCTTCAAAGATGACCGCTACCACGTCCAGCTTGGCAAGGAAGGCCCTTACATTCCGGTAACCGATTCGCGCGATATCCCTTCTTACCTGGCGAACGGCTATTCACTTCACATGAGCGACAGAGCTGACAGCCACACACCTACGCTGATCAGCCCCCATTCCATCCGAGGCTGGAGCAGGGCTTCGCAGGATCTTTTCTTTATCACTCGCTGAAAGCGCGGCAAGAATTCCGGCGCGTCATCGTGTGCGTGCAGCATTCCCGCGCGTCGTCCGGACGAAATCCTCCAACAACAAAGATGGATGTCTGACTGAGTTCTTGGGAACAGCAATTAGGGACGAAGGAAACGAGAGGGCACGCCATCATCGCGGTCGAACTGCACATCGTCGAAGGAAGCCGCGACCCCATACCAGCCAGGCGTAGCCGCAGGCTCGATGCGTTGCACGCGTGCCGTACTAACGATAAGGACGCTGCCGTGACCCATGGGGCGGCTCACGAGCACGATTTCCAGCTCGATCTGTGCGCCCGTGGCTAGCTCTTTAGGGCAAAGAAAAAACACCCCGGTAGAGCTGATGTCGCGGGTCACCAGAGTAACGGGAAAGTCCTCTGCGCGGGAGCCCACTCTGCGCAATCGAAGCGGAAGTTTCAGGGAAGCGCGCGGGTATTCGCGTTGTTCGTGAGTGACGCCAACGGCGTGCGTCGGCACGCGCACAAAACGCCGAGGCTGTCCCGGAGAGAGTAATGGAGTCACGCGTAGCGCAGGCACGCGCAACGGTGTCGCCTCCGCTTCCAGCAACGGCGGCGTCAGATCGACCCTGCCCAGTTCTTTTTCCCCAGACCGCAGGGGTGCTGCGCGCTTCGTCGCGCCCATCTCGCCCTCAGAGACGCCACTACGTCGCTGCCAAAACTGGCCCAACTGCACTTTCTGTTGTTCTTAACCAATCCCCCGACTTGGGGAGCGGGTGGATAAAATGCCACTTCAGGCTCTCCACGTCAACCTGTGGAAAACGCGCGAAGTGTCTTAACCTCAAACACTTGGTTATAGTACCTGGCCCTTCGATGCCGCTCTCTCTATGTCCTGTGGAAGTCGTCGTCCAATATGGTGCTCGACACTTCGCCTCAATAGCAAGTAGCTTTATCTCTTTAGGCTCCGCAGAATGTCCACGCCCGACGTCGAAAAATCCACAGGGGAAGCTGGATCCTTGCCTCGGTCGCACGCTAGCACGAAGCGCGATGCCACGCTCCTGGTCGCGGCGTTTGCCGCCGTTTACATCATCTGGGGCTCGACTTACCTTGCGATTGCCGTGGGAATCGAGTCGTTTCCCACGCTTATGCTTCCCGCAGCGCGGCACCTTTTCGCGGGGCTCGTTCTTTATCCCATCTTGCGCTGGAAAACCGGGATTCGGCCGACCCCCGGCCAGTGGCGCACGGCCATCATCACCGGACTGTTGCTCCTGCTCGTAGGCAACGGAGGGGTCTGCTTGTCGGAGCGCACAGTTCCCTCGGGCGTTGCTGCCTTGCTCGTAGCCCTGGTTTCTTTCTGGATGGTGCTTGTCGACTGGGTTCGCCCCGGAGGCTCGCGGCCGCTTCCGAGAGTCGTAGCTAGCCTGGTGCTCGGGTTTGGCGGATTGATCCTATTGGTAGGCCCAGCGCATCTGGGAGGCTCGGAGCGCGTCAATCCCATCGGCGCGGGGATTCTCTTCGTCGCATCCTTCGCTTGGGCCTGGGGCTCCATCTATTCGAAGCACAACGACCTTCCCAGTTCGCCAATGCTTGGAGTTGCCATGCAGAGCCTTGCGGGCGGCACCGCACTTTGGATTGTCAGTCTGCTCGCGGGCGAAGGCCGCCAGTTGCACCTCTCCGCGATCACGACGCGTTCCTGGCTCGCGCTTGCTTATCTGCTTGTCTTTGGCACTGGGATCGGCTTTACGGCATACGTTTACATCCTGAAAAGAAGCACGGCCGCTCGTGTGGGGACCTATGCGTTCGTAAACCCAGTGGTCGCGCTCTTTCTTGGTTGGCTCGGTGCTGGGGAGACGATCACGCTTCGAACGGGGCTGGCGGCTGCGGTCATTCTCACCGCTGTCTTGCTCGTGATCACTGCCCCGCACAAAACTCCCGTCGAAGCAGCCGAAGCTCTGCCCAATCCAGGCGAAGCCTAAACGAACCTGTAGCTCGCCTCCTGCGAGGCCTCTGGCCGGATTTAGTCGGGGCCACTTTGCCGCGCCTTTCCGGATAGATTTGCTCTAACCCTGCGCTATTTTCGTACCATGGAAACCATGGACCATTCGAACACCGGCGCGGCAGCGCAAGTCTCGCCGCGCAAAGCCGCGCAATACTGGCGCGCAACACTGGAACGCGACGCCCGCGCCGACGGCAAATTTGTCCTGGCCGTGCGCTCCACGCACATCTATTGCCGGCCGTCTTGCCCGGCCCGCCGCCCACTAAGGCAAAACGTCATTTTCTTTCACACTCGCGAAGAAGCGGAAAAACAAGGCTTCCGCGCCTGTCTGCGCTGCCGGCCGAACGAAATCGCGGCTTCGGCGGCGCTCGTCGCGCGCGCCGCAAATTACCTTGTTGAATCTTCGGAAGACGGACTGCGGCTTTCCGAGGTCGCCCGGGAGCTGAATTCGAATGCCGGAACACTTCGGCGCGCTTTCCGGCAGGTCACCGGCCTTGCTCCGCGCGAACTCGCCGAAGCACTGCGCGTGAAGCGCTTTAAAAGTTTGTTGCGCGCCGGAAAAAACATTACCGACGCGCTCTATGAAACCGGCTACGGCTCGTCGAGCCGCGTCTATGAACGCAGCAACGCACAGCTGGGAATGACACCGGCGACCTATCAAAAGGGAGGAAAGGGCATGAAGATCGAATACACAATTGCGAAGTCGCCGCTCGGGAAAGTCTTGGTTGCTTCAACGGAGCGCGGGGTTTCCGCGGTCTATCTGGGAGACGCGCAAAACAAGCTCGTGGCAGAGCTACGTGAAGAATATCCACGCGCGGAAATCGCGCCCGCCACCGGCAGCGCGCAACGCTGGGTTCGCGAAATCGTTCAGCGCATCGAAGGCAAACCCGCACAAGTCGATTTGCCGCTCGATCTACAAGCA
Source organism: uncultured Acidobacteriota bacterium (assembly GCA_963718785.1). GTDB lineage: Bacteria > Acidobacteriota > Terriglobia > Acidiferrales > UBA7541 > Acidiferrum. The sequence goes on from CAVQZW010000004.1 coordinate 597,085, forward strand.
ACGGCATTTCAACGACGCGTCTGGCAAGAGTTGCAGCGCATTCCTAGGGGAACAACGCGAACGTATTCGCAGGTGGCTCGCGCTTTGGGGAGTCCAAAATCGGTGCGCGCCGTGGCCCGCGCCTGCGCCACGAATCCGGTGTCGATTGTCGTGCCGTGCCACCGCGTGGTTCGCGCCGACGGCAACTTAGCAGGCTACCGTTGGGGGCTCTCGCGGAAGGAGCAATTGCTAGCTACGGAACGAACCGCAACTAAGTGAAAATGCAGTTCTTAAGTCAGATCAGCGGGTCGGCGGCGACTTAAGGCAGAGCCTTTGTATTTAACCAACTGGTTAAATACAAGGGCCCGAAGTTTTTGCGGCATAAGGTGGCAGGCGAGCTAACACTATGCGCAAGTTCTGTGTTTTGAGCAGCTTCGCGTTTCAGGTGCGGGGTTTTTCGTGGCTGGCGTTCTTGGGCCAGTCTTGTTTGAACTTGGATTCGTTAATTTTGAGATTCTTCATCATGTTGGTGTAGTGAAACAAAATATAGTCGCCGGAGCCAGTCTCATAAATTTTCTGTTGAATGGGCAGCCAGGAAGCTTCATCGATCCACATTTGGATGCGCGTGATTTGGCTGCGAACCTGGTCGGCTTTGGGCGTCAGTTCCACCACAACGGTTTTCCTGTTATCGAATTGCTCTTCGCCGGTAACCGTCACGAGATAGCTTTTCTTGAGATCTTCACTCTTGGTGCCGAAGCCGAGACGAATGTATTGATCCACCATGGCGCGATTTTTGCCGAGGTCATATTCTTCGACACGATTCAGTTTGGGATTGTAAAGAAAAAGGGAATCGCCGGTGCGCAGAATTGTTCGCGCTTCGGGCTTCGTAAACTCGATCCGCATTTTTTGATCGTGACGGACCCAGATTTGGCCCGTCTCTGTCGATTTATCCTGTACGACTGCGGTGTACTTTACGTTTTCGATGTCCGCCGTCAGGCTACGGAAGTCTTTTGCAGACTTGTCCATCATCTCGAGCACGCCGTCAGTGGTCCACTTTGCAGTTGTTTGTGCGGCGCTGGCCCCGAGAACGATGGCCGTCGCGGTCAGCACGAGAATCAAGGGAATAGAATGCCGGTTGGTCAATAGAAGCCCCTATAGTTGCTCGAACGATGGCTGGTCAGGTTCTCTCAAATCCTAGCATATACAGACGCTTGGACCGTGCCAACGGTTACCCGAAGCCAGATGCGGGAAATCCGCAGAGTCGCTTCGCACGGTGTCGCTCTACGCCGGGCGAAATATCAGATCCACTAGTGGTGGATCTCGACGTGGTACGCGATCACCGTGCCCTTTTCGTCGCGCACGGGGTCAATCTTAGAGATAGTGAAGCGCTTGTTGCGAAGGTCAGGCAACGATTTTTGCAGGGCATTGTGCAGCTCATTTTCCAGCGCGGGAGTTTGTTCGGGAGGCGCCAGGATGCGCGCATCCACGCGATACGTCTGGTTTTGACCCTGCTCTCCGACAAGCACGACTTCCCCTGGAGTGTTCGCGGGGAGACCCATCTGTGGCTGATCGTGGAACCACGCCCGCGGTGTGGCCAGAACAAAAATCAATATGAGGATCACTGCGGCGTCGTACTGCCATGTGCCGCGTTCATAGGCCCAGAAAAACGTCTTCGAGAGAATTTGTCCGAGGCTTGCCATCTCAGTCCGCAGGCACTCCGTCGACAATCACGCCGTCCCGCATGTGCACTACACGGTCAAAATAGGCCGTGGCTTCGGGATTGTGGGTGATCATGACGATCGTCTGGCCCAAGTCCTTGTTGAGCTGCCGCAACATCTGCAGCACTACTTCCGAGTTTTTTGAATCCAGATTCCCGGTGGGTTCGTCGGCCAGAAGAATCTTTGGTTCATTGATGATCGCGCGCGCAATCGCCACGCGTTGCTGCTCGCCACCGGAAAGTTCCGAAGGCTTGTGTTGCAGGCGTCCCGAGAGACCCAGAAGGTTTGTAGCAACTTCGAAACGGTGAGGGTCAAACCCATCACCGTGAATGAATTGCGCGATCGCGATGTTGCCTTTGGCGGTGAGCGTTGGAAGAAGATTAAACCGCTGAAACACAAACCCAATCTTGCTGCGCCTTAGTTTGGTGCGCTCCGCGTCGCTCATGGCCGTCAAATCGTTGCCATCCACCAGCACGCGACCTTTGGAGGCCTGCGCCAACCCACCAATCACGTAGAGAAGAGAAGATTTTCCACAGCCGGACGGTCCCATCACCGCCACGGATTCCCCCGGCGCCACGGCGAAATTCACGCCACGCAAAGCGGGGACATCCACTTTCCCTGCGCGGTAGAGCTTCCACAAATTCTCTGTTTTAAGTATCGGCTCCAAGCTCATTTTTCCTGGGACAATCAGCCCTTCGGCAGGTTGCTGTATTGTAGCTGCGATTGCCATCTGTGCCTAGCCACTGCGTCTGCCAGCGGCTTTCTCTCCCTCTCCAACCTTTGTGTTCGGTAACTTCAGTGCAGCCCTGCCCAATCTCCCGTGATTAGTCGTAAGAAAGCGCTTCGACCGCATCCTTTTTGCTGGCCACCCAAGCCGGATAGCTGGCGCCGAGCATTGCGCCCACCAAAGCAATACCTCCCGAGCGAACAATCCATATCGGGGTGATATCAATAGGCAAAGTCGGAAATCCTGCATGGAACGCTGCTCGCACCACATAGCTCAACCCCACCCCTGCCAAAATCCCCAACAAGCAAAGGCCGGCGGACTCTGTGAGGAGGGCGCGCACGATGAAAACGCGGCCCGCCCCAAGCGACTTCAGCACGCCGATATCGCGCGTTCGTTCCAGAACGGTTGTGTACATCGTCAAAAAAATCACCAGCAACCCGATGGCGACGGCGAGCGAGATCATGGCGTTAATAAACGTCTGCAACCCTGGAATATTCGTCGAAGTCATCAGCGACATCATGGCGCTTAGCGGACGAACGGTATAACCCGGCAAGAGATGGCGAATCTCGTCCATCACATCGTCAGTGTGTTCCGGACGGGTGCATTTAAGCCAAAAAATCGTGGCCTTATCTGGTGCGCCGACCAAATCTTGAAGTGTGGCCAGTGGAACGAAGAGCCGCGCGCCTTTCCCGTGTTCGATGACGGCCGCCACATGCCAGTCGTGGTTTAGCAGCTTGTAGGTGTCGCCGACCTTGATGTGTTTTGCTTCTGCCGCCAAATCGTCCACGAGCAAGTCGTCCGGCCCCTCCATGTCGCGACCTTGCAGGAAGACAAATCCCCCCGAAACCGAGCGGAAGCTTTCGCGATCGATTCCGTAGACCACATCCACGCCGCCCGTCGAACTGAACTGCAGCAGAGCCGGCGCTACCGATTGCACGTATTTTAATTCCGCCAATTTGTCGGCGATTTTAATGGGCATAGGAGCGCCGGTGATTCCGATCAAGAACGAAGCGGCGGGCGGCTGTACCATCACGTCCGCTCCAATGCCTTCTATGCGCTTGGCCGTTTCCGAAAGCATTCCTGACGTCAAGCCTACGATCAAGACGATCAGCGCGACTTCTACAGCAACGGCGAGAACACCGATCAACGTCCTTAGTGGCCGGTGAAGCAAATTGCGGACAATCAGCTCGCCCATCATGGCTTTTTCTCCGGCGTATCTTTGCCCACTTCCACGAGTTCTGAACCCGCCGGTTGCTCGAGCTTGAAGCGCTCCGCCGGGAGATCTTCATTCAGCACCAGCTTGGTGACCTGCAAATCCATTCGGTAATCGTCGTGCGGGCGTTCGATTTGAATCACTCGCGGGAAAGCCGAAATTCCGGATGCGGCAGGCGATCCATGCTCCTGGTCCCCGATAAGCGGCTCCCAGTCGGAGTAGCGAACGTCAGAGAGCAACGCGCCCTTGGGCCCAAATTCCTGCAGCCGCGCGACCTGCAAATCCGCCCGGCTAAACCAGATCTTGCGCAAGATTTCTCTTCGATACCCGCCGCGCAAAACAGTCAGCACGTAATACCGCGCTTTCTCGTCGTTGAACTCTTCAAAGAGCACGTCTTCTTCCTTGCGAATTTCGCTCCAAAGCAGCGCATCCAGCAGATGCTGTGGTCGCAAGTTCTCTATCGGCTTGCTGCTCGTCCGCTCCAGCGTTATGGCGCCTACGAGAAACTTGTTCTTGGACGGGATCGACACGCGAAACGATTCCGCGTCGCTGGCCATATCGAAAACCGTCTTCCCGATCACCGGCGCCTGCCCGATCATCCGAATAGAAGCCGGCCGCTGCGCCAGCAGGAACGCCTTCACTTCGTGATACTCCTCGATAACACCGCTATATTGTGAGCCGGCCGTGGGCTTCAACTCTACCGTGGCATTCACGCTCTTCACACCCGCCGCCATCGCATTGTATTTCTCCAGCAAGTCCTCGCGAGTGGCGTCTTTCACGACGACCACTTGCGCCGCAGGCAGGTTCCGCGTGGTCTTGACCGAGCCCCCGCAGCCGCAGGAAATCGCCGCCACTGTCACCCCAACCATGCATCTCAAGCCGCGGCCCAAGGTCTTTTCCGCCCCTTCCACCACAAACCAGCAATCTAACAACCATGCCCAAACACGTCAGAACCACTCGCTAAACCGGTGGAACATACATTATGAACGAATCAGCGGGGAGACTGCGAGCAATCACAAAAATCACGAGCCTATTGCGGCCGGGCCAGGTAGATGTCAAAGGGCTGCACGGCGGTGCGGACGCGTCGAATGACTTCGCTGGCCCAGAGCGACGTGCTGAGGAGCGTCACCCAGCCGTCCTCCGGTTCACACACGGCGCAAAAAGTATAACGCTCGTAAGCGGGCTGATAAGCATCGACGCCGCGCTTTGACAGATCACGCTCCAGCTCCGCATCGGGATTTTCCGCCTTCGTGCCCGCGCGCAAACCAAAGGTCTCCGCTTCAAACCGCTCGAAAAGCTGGAACAACTGACCTTGCCGCGGCTGCGGCAAGACCAGGCAACGTCCGCCGGCTTCGCGATACTCGATTTTTCGAGCTTTGCAAAACTCCTGCACGCGATCGATGTGACTGAAAAAATCAACCACATAAAACTCTTCGTGCGCCAGAGCAGGGAAAATTGCCGACCAAATCTCCGCGGCCTGCTTGCCTCGGACCGGTTCGCGATTCTCCGTCTCGACGAGTTCCAGCCCGACCGCCTTTACGCCGGCGCCGAGCTCAAGCGCTTCCACATCCAGGGAAAAGGGAGGCAGTTCCAAGGCACCGGAGGGCACGCCGGGCGGCGCGCCGGGGGGAAGACTCATTCCAGCGACTCCACTTCCGGAAATCTGGTCTTGAAGTCAGGGGACTGCTTGCGCACATCCAGCCAGTCGAAAAACGCATCTGGCGTCTCGAGCCAGATGCGGAACCAGTTGGCGATTTCCACTTTCTCCTCGCGCTTGTGCGGTTCCACTTTATGATTTCGCGAAATCATCTCAGCGCGCCGTTTGCCCAGCCGCGCAACTCCGAGAACCCGCTCGACCGCCGCATGTTCGCCGTGGGCCTGAAACTTGCGCATCAGCTCGTCCAGCCGCATGATGCTCACTTCCGCGTCTTCCAGCGATTTGAAGTGCAGCAAGTCTTCAAATTCTTCTTCGTATTGCTCTTCCGCTTCTTCTTGCAGCGTGAGCAGAACCTTCCAGCCAGCCGTTTTCAAAACGTCCGCGATGTATTCCGAGCTGGTCTTTCCTTCTTCGCCGTGCTCCGCGTGCAGCCGCCGGCGCAACTGGTCGATCTCCGCGAGCGTCCATTTTGACGCACCGATTTCACGGGCCGTCTCCAGAATCAAATCTTTTTTCGACCTGTCCGAATCAATCATCAAGCTGTGCCCTTATGCGGTTTGGCGTGCGCCTTCTTTTTGATGTGCGTCTGCGCTTTCGCCTGCTTTTGCGTTTGCGGCGGGGGAGGCGGAGGATCGGCCGGGAGTCCCGCCAGCAGACGGCGGTACTTTGTCACATTCCGGTTGTGTTCTGCCAGTGTTGCGCTAAAAAAATGTCCGCCCTGGGTGTTGGCCACGAAATAGAGGTAATCGGTCTGAGCCGGCTGGAGCGCCGCGCGCAGCGAGGCTTCTCCCGGATTGCCGATCGGGCCTGGCGGCAGGCCGGTGTGCTCGTACGTATTGTAGGGGGAATGCACGTGCAAATCGGCTCCGGTCAGGGTTCCGTTGTAGCGGCTTTCTTGTTCCAGCGCATAGATCACCGTCGGGTCGCATTGCAGCATCATGTCTTTGCGCAGACGATTTTCAAAGACTCCTGCCACCAGCGGGCGCTCGTCCCTCTTAGGCGTCTCGCGTTCGACCAGCGAAGCCAGCGTCACGATCGAAGAAATCGGGTAGCCGGAGGCCAGCCGGGTTTTGTCGTCTTGTGCCTTTGCCGGCGAAATGTGCGCCCACTGCTCTTTGAATTTCTTCACCATGGCCGCCGTCAACTCAACCGCGATCGGATGGCGCGGCATTTGATACGTGGCGGGGAAGAGGTAGCCCTCCAGTGTGAGGGCGTGCGGGTCGATGTCGCGCACCAGCATCGGGTCCGTGGCCGCTTTCACGAAATCATCGGCCGAAAGAAAATGCCCGACCTCCAGGTCATGGGCGATGTCGTAAAGAGTTTCGCCTTCGCGCACGGTGAAGGGAATTTGATAGACGTCGCCCTTCGCCAGCTTCCAGAAAACGTCACGGCTGCTGACCGCGCGATCGAAGAAATACTCTCCGGCTTCGAGCGAACGTTTCGGATGCCTACGCGCATAAATCTCAAATGCCAGCGCGTTGCGCACCACGCCGTTACTCTCCAGCGTGCGCGCTACGCCGCGGCTGGAGGCGCCGTGCGGGATGGTCACGAACACACCTTCGCTCGCGAATCCCTGATATGGCTTCGTGATGCAATACCATATCCAGCCCGCGGCTCCGCCGGCCCCAAGCAACAGCACCAAAATAACCAGCAAAATCTTCTTCAAATCGCCCTCGCGAATTCTTCTCGCCCTCGCCGGTACTTCACTTGGCCCCTTCTGCCGTTTGCACTGCCTGCCGCCGGTCCAGATACTCCTTCAAAATCAAAGCTGCGGCCATGGCGTCCACGCCTGGCTTGGCGTTTTCCTTCTTTCGCTTCTTGCTGGCAACCGCGCGAATCACGTGCCCCTGCTGTTCTTCCAGCAGTCGCTCCGCTTCCCAGCTCGTCAGCCGCTCGTCTACCATCTCCACCGGCAAACCAAGTTGCTTGTGCACGCGCTGCCCGAATCGCGCAGCCTCTTCCGCCATATCCCCGCGCGTACCATCCAGCCGCAGCGGCAATCCCACGACAATCTGGCGCACGCCGTGCTCGCGTATCAGTTCCCTCAGCCTCCGCATGTCTTCGTTTCGGTTGATGCGGTCCAGCGTTCCCAACGGTTGCGCTAGACCAGCCTCCGCATCGGCGAGCGCCAAACCAATTCGCGCCCGTCCATAATCCAGCGCCAGAATCCGCCCGGCTTTCGAACTGCCGCCACCAACTGATGTCCTATTCACACTTCCAGTATACCGGGAAGCAATTCGCAAGTTGCGGGATGCTGCGTAAGAGTGGACTACCTGCTAGAGCACCGGACGTCTCTAAACTAGGGGGAATGGAGCCCTAAGGTTTTCGGCCCCGGGCGCCGCTTTGCCAGTCGTCCCAGTAGCCGAGGAGCTTCATCTGCTGGTCGAGGCCGGTTTCTTTGACGAGGACGTCGAGCTCGGCGCGCGTCAGGCGTTTGCCGAGCGGTTCGGCGCGATCGGCGATGCCCCAGGCCGTCAACGCCGCCAGCGCGGTGTTCAGCTTCAGCTCGCGCATGTCCACTTTGTCCAGAGTGTCCGAGGCAGCGTGGTAGTTCACGAGATAGTTGGACACTTCCTGATTGGCCACCAGATTGGGCACGCCTTCCAGCAGGAAGTCCAGATTGTCCGTCCCGAATGATGCATCCACCGTGTGGTCGTTCGCGCCCCACGATTCCAGCGGCTTCAGCACTTCACGCACGCCCGCCTCAATATCCCGCCGCCCGCCTAGCGAATAACCGGTGAGTCGCCCGTTCCCCGCATCAAACGTGATCATCGCGCGAATCTTATCCATCTCCGCGCGATGCGCTTTCACGTAGGCATACGAACCAATCGTCCCTTGCTCTTCGCCGCTGAACAGCACGAACCGGATCGTCCGCCGCGGCAAAAGCCCGGTAGCCTTGATGGCCCGCGCCGCTTCAATCACCAACGCGGCGTTGCACCCGTTGTCGAGCGCCCCTGTCCCCAGTTCCCACGAGTCGAGATGTGCGCCGAGAATCACCACTTCGTCCGGCTTCTCGTACCCGCGAACCTCGCCAACAACATTTTCCTGCTCCATCGGTCCGCCAATCTTGTTTGGCATCCTGAACTGCACACGCACTTTCCCGGGATACGCAGCCACTGTTCGCGCCAGACGCATTGCGTCTTCGCGAGCCACGATTGCCTGCGGGATCTTGTCGACCGCGCCCGTCAACGAATTCGTATGTCGGTACATCAGCAGCCGTTCGCGTGCCCCCATCCAAAGAATCGCCAAAGCGCCGCCCTTTAGCGCTCTCTGAATAATCTCCGGAGGTTTCAGATACTCATTGAACAGATCGGCCCAAGTGGACCCGATGTCACTGTGCACCAACAGCACCGCGCCTTTTACAGTCGCCCCCGCCCGCGCAAAATCATCATCTGTCCCGTTGCCAACATCTACGAGATTTGCTTCCATCCCGCCGGCCGGTGTGGCTGGTGACCATCCTTCTGATTTCAGCTGCACAGGAAAACTCACTGGCCCCAGCAATTCCAGCTGTGTCTCGCCTTCGCTCCACGTCGTCGGCAGCTTGTACTTTTCTGTGTGAACCTCCACGCCCTCCGCGCGAAACGCTGCGACGGCCCATTCCACAGCCTTTGCCATTTCCGGCGAACCACTCACGCGCCCGCCAATCTCATCCGTCAATCGGCGCAAGTTTTCTTCCATTGGTGATGGCCCCATCACTTGAGGCACGATTTTCGCGGCCGCTTGGGCACAACTGGACGCATCCGTCGCCGAACAGGCTGCCGCGCTCGAGCCGGATGGCGCGGGGGCTAGAGTGTCTTTTGCCGGCGGCAGTTGCGCAGAGACAGAAAACGAAGCAAACAAATAAAGAAATAACGAAGCAAAAAGAGAATTGAGATGGCGCATGAGCAAGCTCTCCGTGACTCGACTGCACGACGGCCGCTCCATTTCACGGCAAACCCGTGCATCCTGGCGCGGAGTAGTATAAGCTCGCGCCGCTTTAGCGAGAAACCCGTCGGCACAAATTCGAGTCGAGAGATTTTGCGATGAAAAAACTCACTTTCGTTCTTGCATACACTTTAGCGTTTGCGACCGCGTCCTTCGCTCAATCAGCCGCGCAACCAGCCACTCTTGAATCCCGCGCCAAAGCCGCCCTCTCCGTGCTTCACGGCATTCTCAACGTCCACGGCCTCCAGCAACCCGTCCGCGTCCAACGCGACCGTTGGGGTGTAGCGCACCTCTATGCGCAGAACCAGCACGATTTATTTTTCGCGCAGGGATTCGTGGTGGCGCAGGACCGGCTATTTCAAATGGAACTTTGGAAGCGTTCCGGCCAGGGCCGTCTCGCTGAAATCCTCGGGCCTTCTTACGTGAAGCGTGATACGAACGCCCGCCTGCTGCGCTATCGCGGCGACATGGACGCCGAATACGCAAGCTATGCCCCCGACACGAAAGAAATCCTCGAAGCCTTCACCTCCGGCATCAACGCCTACATCGCCGAAATTCAGAAGCCCGGCGGCATCGGCCTTCCGCTGGAATTTCAACTCGCTGGTTTCAAGCCCGATCCGTGGAAGCCCGAGGACTGCCTCAACCGCTTGGCCGCGTACTCCATGACAAACAACGGCGCAAGCGAACTCCACAACGCTCAGCTAATCTCGCTCCTCGGCGCGGAAAAAGCCGCCTCGCTCCTTGAGCTTGATCCGCCAGTTAAACTCGACCCAGCTCCCGGCATCGATTTCTCCGGTCTCTCCCCGGCGCTTCTCCAGAATCTCGTTGGCAGTGACGTCCCGCTCCATTTTCCCGAAACTCCTGTTCAGGGCAGCAACAACTGGACAGTCTCTGGCGCGCTCACCGCTACCGGCAAACCCTTCTTGGCGAACGATCCTCACCGCGTCATCGCCGAGCCATCGCTCCGTTACATCGTTCACCTCGTCGCGCCCGGATGGAACGTTATCGGCTCGGGCGAACCCGGCCTACCTGGAGTCGCGGCCGGCCACAACGAAAAAATCGCCTGGGGCTTCACCATTTTCGGCCTCGACCAGCAGGATCTTTATCTCGCCGAATTGAACCCCGCCGATCCCCACCAATACAAAACCGAGCATGGTTGGGAGCGGATGGAGGTAAAAACCGAAACCATCCAAGTGCGCGGCGCAAGCCCCGTTACCGTCGAACTGAAATTCACGCGCCACGGCCCCGTGCTGTGGGAAGACAGCAAGCGCGCGCTAGCGCTGCATTGGGTCGGCGCCGAGCCGGGCACGGCCGGCTACCTTGGTTCGTTGGCCCTCGACCGCGCGCAGAACTGGCAGGAATTCGAACAAGCCATGCCGCGCTGGAAAGTCCCTTCGGAAAACATCGTGTATGCCGATCGCGACGGCAACATTGGCGAGCATTCCACGGGCCTCGCCCCGCTGCGTAAAAACTGGACCGGTCTTCTCCCGGTTCCCGAAACCGGCGGATTCGAATGGAGCGGTTTTGTCCCCAATGCCGAACTTCCGCACACCTACAATCCCGCTTCCGGTTTTGTCGCGAGCGCCAATCACAAAATGATCCCGGAGAATTATGCCTACGCCGTCGGCTTTCAGTGGGCCCCGTCCGAAAGATTTCTGCGCATTTCGGAAGTCATCAGCGGCGCCGCAAAAGGCGGGCACAAGCTCACTCTCGTTGATATGGAAAACTTGCAGAACGACGTTGTTTCCTTACCCGCGCGGGAGCTCCAGAATTTGCTGAAGTCCGCCGCACGCAACGCAACAAGCCCAGCCACCAAACTCCTGCTCGATTGGGACTGCGCGGTCGCGCCCGATTCTTCTGCCGCCACGCTTCACGAATTTTGGGTTCCCGAACTCCTCGACGCGCTCACCAGGAAAATCGTGCCTGCGGAAGCGCAAAAGCTCGTAGGAAAATTGTCGTTGCAAAGAGCCTCGCAAGAATTGTCCCGCCCGAGCATCGCCGTCTTCGGCGAAAATCCCGAAGCCGCCCGCGACGCTCTGCTGCTGCAAGCGCTTGTGACTGCGGAGCAGAAGCTAGCCGCCAAGCTCGGCTCCGATCCAAAAAACTGGGCTTGGGGGCAATTACATCGCGTCTCGTTTTTTCACCCGCTCGACACCATAACTCCAGCCGCCAAGTCGCTTTTCGATCGCGGTCCAGCCGCTCGTCCCGGCGACGGCACCACAGTCGACGCCACCTATTTTGGAGGAGGCTCCTTTGATCAGCTGGCCGGCGCCAGCTATCGCGAGATTTTCGATCTAAGCGACTGGGACAACGCCCTCGGCGTTAACGTCCCCGGACAAAGCGGCCAGCCCGCCAGCCCGCATTACGACGACCTGCTCCCGCTCTGGCTCCATGGCCAATATTTCCCGCTCCGCTACACCAAGCCCCTCGTCGACCGGGAAACCAGGGATGTTTTGGAGTTAAAGCCGTGACCGCCGATTGAAAAACGCAGAGCCGTTCACATTCTACTTACGAGCGCGCAGCGCGGGCTGCACTACGCAATCCGCCACGCGCGCTACCTGCACCATTTCCGCAACGTCATGCACGCGCACAATGTGCGCACCACCCAAAATACTCGCCGTAACCGTCGCCGCCGTACCCCACATCCGCTCATCCGGCGGAGCAGGTCTCCCATCGCACGCCAGAGTCGCTCCGAGAAATCCCTTCCGCGAAGTTCCCACAAGCAGCGGATAACCAAGCGCAGCAATCCGTAGCAGCTTCTCAATCAACTCGTAGTTCTGCGCGTAGCTCTTCCCAAATCCAATCCCCGGATCCAAAATAATTTGTGCCTTCGCCACTCCCGCCTTGCGCGCCATAGCAACCGATTCCCGCAATCCCTTCACAACATTGCTCATGACATTTCGCGCGAAAGGTCCGCGCTGCATCGTTCGCGGCTCCCCGCGCACGTGCATCAAAATCAGCCCCACACCACTTTTTGCCACGACTTCAGCCAGACGCGCGTCCGCTCTCAACCCCGAAACATCATTGATCATCTCGGCGCCGGCCCGGATCGCAAGCTCCGCAACCGCCGCTCGCCGCGTATCGACAGAAACCGGAATCTTCAGCCGCCCCCGCAATCTTTCGAGCACGGGCAAAATCCGGTCCAACTCTTCCGCAGCTGAAATTTCTTCCGCCCCTGGCCGCGTCGACTCGCCCCCGATGTCCAGAATGTCGGCCCCGTCGCGCTCCATCGCAAGGGCGCGTTCTATCGCAGCCCCAGGCTGATCGTATTTCCCTCCGTCGGAAAAACTATCCGGAGTCACATTCAGCACACCCATCACCAGCGTCCGCTCTCCAAGCGTGAGCGTCTGCGAACGCAGCTTGAGCCGAAATTTTCTGCGGGGCTTCATCGAATGGGTGAACGACTAAAGGGGAGTGTAACTCGGTTGCATCTAATCCAAATCAAAATCGCGAATCGGCTTACCCGCAGGCGCGTCCTTGGCCTTCTTCATCGCCTCTTCGAACTTCTTGGCCAGGATGTCTTCCTTATGCGTTTCCTGGAAAAACGAATCAGCGAACTTGTCTTCGCGCTGCCGGTGCTGCTCCGCGAGAATCCCGTGCGCATTTTCCAGGTCGACGTTCGGCCCCGGCTTCACCGGAGCTTCATGCGAAAGCACCGCTCCGAACACCGCGTCCACCACCAGCTTCGCCTGGCAGCACGGGCACGTCACCTGCAGATTGTCCGGCTCTTTCTTTCCCATACCCGCATTCTACGCCATTTTGCCCTGAACGGTCACCGCCCCGTCGCCGCAACTCATTCGCCAAAAAAAAGAAGGGCACGATTGTTCGTGCCCCTCTCGCAAAAATCACCCAGTCGCTAACTTACTTCTACGCCTTCGCCGGATTCTCCCCGCGCGTAAATCCCGCCGCCGGCCGCAACTCTGGCCTAACCACCTTGGGATCCGCGCTAGGCGCCGGCGGAGCCTGAGGCGGCGGTGTCCGCGGCTTTTCCGGCAGCGGCTTGCCTTCCATCAGAAGTTTCACTTCGTTGGCGTCGATCACTTCGCGCTCGAGCAATGCTTGCGCAATCCGCTCCAGCGTTTCGCGATTGTTCGAAAGAATTCTCTTCGCGCTGTCGTAGCCGCCGCTGACGATCCGCTTCACTTCTTTGTCAATCTGGATTGCCGTATCTTCCGAGTAGTCGCGATGCTGCGTAATCTCGCGGCCCAGGAAAATCGCTTCATCTTTTTTCCCGTAGGCCAGAGGTCCGAGATCGCTCATTCCCCATTCGCAAACCATATTTCGGGCTAGGTCGGTCGCCCGTTCGATGTCGTTGCCGGCGCCGGTCGTAATGTGTCCAAGGAAAATCTCCTCCGCCGAGCGCCCGCCCATCAGCACCGCCAGCATCGCCTCGAGATATTCCCGCGTGTAGGTGTGCTTGTCATCCTCGGGCAATTGCATCGTCAACCCAAGCGCCATCCCTCGCGGAATGATCGTTACCTTGTGAACGGGATCCGCTCCAGGCGTCATCGCCGCCACCAACGCATGCCCCGCCTCGTGATACGCCGTGTTCTTCTTCTCCTCATCGGAGAGAATCATCGACTTGCGCTCGACGCCCATCAACACTTTGTCTTTGGACATCTCAAAGTCAATCTGCATGACGAACTTGCGGTTCTGCCGCGCGGCCCACAACGCCGCTTCGTTCACCAGATTCGCCAGGTCCGCGCCGGAAAATCCCGGAGTCCCGCGCGCAATGATGGACAACTCCACGTCATCGGCCAGAGGCACTTTGCGGGTATGCACGCGCAGAATTTCTTCGCGACCCTTCACGTCCGGTCGCGCCACAACCACGCGCCGGTCGAATCGCCCAGGCCGCAGCAGCGCGGGATCAAGCACATCCGGTCGGTTCGTCGCCGCAATCAAAATCACGCCTTCGTTCGATTCGAATCCGTCCATCTCCACAAGCAATGCGTTCAACGTCTGCTCGCGCTCATCATGACCGCCGCCCAAGCCAGCGCCGCGGTGACGCCCAACCGCGTCGATCTCATCGATGAAAATGATGCATGGCGCGTTCTTCTTGCCCTGTTCGAACAAATCGCGAACGCGGCTTGCGCCAACGCCCACAAACATCTCCACGAAGTCCGAACCCGAAATCGAGAAGAACGGAACGTTTGCTTCGCCCGCAATCGCCCGCGCCAGCAAAGTCTTTCCCGTTCCAGGAGGTCCAACCAGCAATACGCCCTTCGGAATTCTCCCGCCCAGCTTCTGGAATTTCTGCGGATCTTTCAAAAACTCGATAATTTCCTGCAACTCTTCCTTGGCTTCGTCCGTTCCCGCAACATCCTTAAACGTAGCCTTCTTCTGCTGCGCCGAAAGCAACCGCGCGCGCGACTTCCCAAAGCTCAGCGCCTTGTTTCCGCCTGCCTGCATCTGCCGCATCAGGAACAAACAAAAACCAACAAGCAAGATCAGAGGCGCCGCGTTCAGCAAAATCAAAATCCAATCGCCGCTGCGCACCTCCTTCATCCCCTTGATCACTGCTCCCTTGTCTTTCAGTTCCTTGACTAGATCTGGAGCCGCTTCCTTGAAAACCGTCACCGTAAATTTGCGGTTCGCCGGGCGAAGGTATTCTCCCTGGATCTCGTAGCTGTTTGGCGAGAGGTATAGCGTCACTTCCTTGACGTCCCCGGCGTCCACGTGGGCCATGAACTCGCTGTAACCGGGAGTATCCTCCCGCTGTTGGCTGCCGTTCGCGGACACCAGCTTCCACAGCATCACGCCGAGAAAGACGATGGAGATCCAGAAGAGTATTGTTTTTGCCGTAGAACTCGAATTCACGTTGTCCTCACCTTTGTCCTTGGCCTCGCGGAATTTCTTCCCTCGAGGAAGCGACGCGCGAACCTTTCGATCTTACTTCGTACGTCCCTGCCGTCGCTTCACCTGCGCTGCTCCCGTGGATAGAGCCCGATCGTTCCGCCCCGTTCCATTGGCCGCAGCCAGGCCGTATCCGACCCATACATCATTAGATGCTGTTCGGAACCCAAAGTAATCGGGCTCCAGGCCCACGCGCCGCCGCGCGGGCTTGTCCAGCAGTACCGCCAACCGCAGCGACCTGGGCTGACTTTCCCCCAGTCGTCGCAACAGAAACTCTTGCGTTACGCCGCTCTCCAGCACTGCATCGAGCAGCAGCACATCCCGCCCCTTCAATTCCGGCCGCGCGCCAAAATAAACTTCGCGCCGTTCGTTGCCGCCGTCAGTGACGTCACGCACATCCTCGCGCACGAAGTGGCAAACTACCGCGGTGCTAATCTCGCGAATCAAGTCGGCGGCGAAAATAAACCCGCGATCCAGAGTAACCACTACATCTACTCGCCGCCCTTTGTACGCCCGCGAAATTTCTCTCCCCAACTCCGAAACTCTGGCGCCGATTCTCGCGGCGGAATATGCCGCGCGGCCCGACGCATTGGACTTGACCGCTGGGCGGTCACGCATCAAGACTTTTCCTCGGTGATCAGAATTCCCGTTCTGGTCCCGTCGTTCGCCGCAAACCCTGCCGCCACTGGAAAGCCACGCGCCCAAACCAGTATGCCGTCGCTTGTCAGCACCGGCCAGCCGTCCCGCTCCCACCGGCTGATGTGCTTTTCGTTCAATAGCCGCTTCAGCTTGTGCGCTTTCTGATGCCCTGCGGGATGCAGCTTGTCCCCGAAACGCCAGTTGCGCAGCACCAGCGGCCATCGCACCTGATTGCGGTCCAAAACCGCCCCTGATTCCTTAGTGTCTACCCTCTTGCCGAGCCAGTCAATCACCCTGAGGCGGAAAACGCACTGTACCTCCGGCACTGGCAAACTCACCTCGTCGTTTCTAAAGTCCTCAAAATCGATTTTGTACTCGTACTCCACCGCGCCGGCTTTTTCTGTCACGTCTTTTTTGCTTGCCCTGCCGCGCGCGCTCGCCCCGCCAAACTCGCCGGGTTTACGTTTCGCGGCGCTTCCGCTCGCCGCCCTCGACGAATTTCCGCAGAAAACCAGCTCATCTCGATCTCGCCGCACATCCACGCCACCGGGCAGCTGCAGCGTTTTCCCGTTCTCCCCGCACCGCGCCAGCTCCATCACCATCGCGATATGCTGCCCCAAAATTTGGCCGCTTCCGCTTTTCCTCTCCTCAATTAGACGGCGCAGCATCCTCTTCGTCAGGGCCGCGAATTTCTCTTCTTTCCTCTCTGTGCCCTCTGCGTAAATGTTTTTCGTCTTGAAAGATCGCAGCAAATCTCCGACAGAGATTCGCGTCTCATCGCCAGTCTCTCGAGTAAGTGCTGCGCACTGTTCGCGCGCAAGCAATTCCAAAAAGGCCTCATCCTCCCGCGCAAATTCCGCCAGCGCCCCCAGGTGCTCCACCACTCCGCTCTGAAATTGTTTTTCCAAAAGTGGCAGTAGCTTCGAACGAATCCGCGCCCGCGTCCGCGTCATATCCAAATTAGTCGCATCCTCGCGCCACTTCTGTTTCTTCCCCCGCAAATAACTGCGCAACTCCTCTCGCCTCACGTCAAGCAATGGCCTTACCACGCTCTCCGTCCGCGGATGAATCCCTCCCAGCCCCGCCAGTCCCGTCCCCCGCAAAATATGCGCCAACACGGTCTCTGCCTGGTCATCCGCCGTATGCGCCACAGCTACGCAATCTACTTTTCCTCCCGCCACCAGTTGGGCAAAAAACTCGTACCGCGCCCGCCGCCCCGCATCCTCCACATTCGCTTTTTCCCGTTTAGCCCGCGCTCCTACATCCGCACTCTCGCCGTAAAACTCCAGCCCGTGCTGCGCCGCCAGCTTTCGCACGAATTTCTCATCTGCCTCCGCCGCCCTCCCGCGCAACTTGTGGTTCAAATGCGCCACACTCAAAACAATCCCCAATTCTTCTCGCAACTCCATCAGCAACAAAAGCAGCCCCACTGAATCGGCCCCGCCAGACACACCCACACCCACGCGCTCTCCCGCGCGCAACATTTCCTGTTTCTTAAGTGATGTAAGCAATCGGCCGGCTAAACTTGAACGCATGGCGGCAGCAATCGAACGGCGATTTCGTATCCTTCCCAAAAGATGCGCCTAGTATCGTAGAAACAGCGCAGCGAAGCACGCTCAAATGCCCAGCTGAAGTTTGCGTTGTGTGCGAGAAAGAATCTTTACTGCAATTCCCCCGGAATCGGATTCCCCGGCCGCTCTTCATCCCAAACCATCGAAAGTATCCACCACCGCTTCCCATCAAAATAAAGCTGAAAAATATTCACGCCGCGAGATTTGTATTTCCCCGCGGCGTCGCTTCCTTCATAGCTGCTCAGCACCGTCGCCACATTTCCATATCTGTGGATGATGTGCTTGATCTCGCGCTCCGTGAAGCCGCCCTTCACAATGGAAGCATCCGATTCGTCCGCGTACTCCTGCTCCGTCATCCCGTGCGCCGTGACCGCGCCCGTCTTCGGATTCACCGACACCGATACCGACCGCGAATTCGGATCGAACAGCGTCCGGTCGCGTCCCCACTGTCGCGCCACACCCACGCCACCCGAAATCGTTTCGTAACTCGCCGTCACAATCCCTTCAATCGTCCCCACATCTTCCGCCCGTGCCTCAACGATCGGCCGATCCACATGCGCCCTCTTCTGCGCCCGCACCACGCCAATTCCACAAGCCCCCACCGCCAAAATCCCACAACCCACGCGCAACACATTCCCAATCCTCATCATTCCTCCTCCGTATGCTTGTCCATCAACGAAGTGGCCGCAATGGTAGCAATGCCATCCAAACAGTGCGAGTCTCCACACGAGTTCAGACTGCGCTAACTCGCGCGAGGTACAATCCTTACACTATGTCCGACTTGCCAAACCAACCGCGGCCAATGATTCCTTGGTTTGTGGCGACTGAAAAGTTCGACAAATACGATGCCGCTTGGGCGGGATACATCGCGTGGTCCGGGCTTGAGCAACTTGACGAGATTATCTCTCTCGACTCTAGTCTTTGTCCGACTGTTCTTCCCGATATCAAGACCAAGTACTGGAATCACATAGTGAACGAAAACTTCATGCTTCACTTTTTTACCGACCTCGATTATCTGCGCAGCGAAACAGCCAGCATACTTCGAAAGAACCTGCTCTGCGTTTTTCGCAATCCTCTTACTCACCCCAGCGCTGCACAAGTTCCTAAAGGGTTCGAGTTTATTGGGTACGACCTTGTAGAAAAGGATTCCGGCGTGAGCGCCCTGACGAATTGCGGAGGATTTCCGAAAGCATTCTCCAACGACGAGCTTTCGGAGAAAGGTCTTTTGCGGGCGCACGAACGCGCCCGGACTGTCCAGGACGCGTTAGTTCGGGAATACCCCGGCGAACCTCATGCGGATTGCCATCTATGGGCTATTTTCCGCTCCCTTTAAGATGTGGCAGTTGGCCTGATTAGGGACGATCAACGTCGCGACATCGCGACCGGAAACTGAACCGTTAACGATCATGCTAAGGCGCTTTGGCAATCGGTGCGCTACTGCTTTGCTTGCCCCGCTTTGGCCTGCTTGGCCTTCGCGACCATCTCTCGCACATCGCTCAACAGCGCCTGCGAGTCAAAAATCACGCCATCGCGAATCGTATACTTCACGCACTGCTCGTGCGCTTCTTTGCGGTCTGTTCCCACGCGCGTCACGCCGTTTCCATAAAACACTTTCACATCGGCCAGCGGATTCTCCGTCAACACCACCAGGTCCGCCAAATAACCCTGCCGCACCAATCCCAACTCCGGATTTTTCACCACCTTCGCCCCATTTTCCGTTGCCGCATGCAGCGCCTCCAGTGGAGAAAATCCTGCTTCCTCCAGCATCTCCAATTCTCGAATCGTTCCAAATCCCCAAAGCGAAAACAAAAATCCCGTGTCCGATCCCACTGCCACGACGCCGCCCTGATTCTTGTAGTCGTTCACGAAATCCAGCCACCGCCGGTAGGCCCGCGCCCAATCCGCTTCCTTGTTCGACGTCCACTCATAAAAATACGAAGCGTGATGCGCCGGATTCGGCAGAAACGAATCCATCACCACAGGCAGCGTGTACGTCGAGTGCCACGGCAGATTCGCCGCCCGCGTCACGTCGCGATTCGCCTCATAAATACTGAACGTCGGCACCATGATGAATCCCGTGCGATGCATCGTCTCCAGCAGCGAATGAATCACCTCGCCGTGCAACTTGTCTTCGTCGGCCTGCAGCCATGACCGCCCCGTCTCCAAAAACCGGTCCGGCTCGCTCGAATAGTTGTATCCCGGCGGCAAATTCTGAATGGTCTGATTCGTGTACGAAGACTCCGGATAACCGTAATGATGCTCAATCGTCGAAGCTCCTTCGCTCGCCACCTGCACCGCATTCATCGGATACACGCCGTCCTGCCCGATGTGCACGGCCACGCCCATGCCATCTTTCCGCGCCTGATCCGCAATCGCGTGGAACACATCCGGCCACAGCCCCGGCTTCCCAATAATTTTGATCCCATCCACTCCTGCCGCGTGCCACTCGTCCACAATCTGCCGCGCGCCCTCCGGCGTCGATGATCGCGGATCATCTCCGCGACCCCAGAAGGGGTACACATACATGCGCGGCGCAATAATCTGGTTCGCCGCAATCTTTTTCTTCTCTTCCACCATCCCCTTGGGATCGTCATTCGAAACATTGAACGTTCGAACCGTCGTCACACCATGCCCCAACAAAAGTTTGTAAATATATTCCGCAGGCACATCCTTGTTCGCGTTGATATGAATATGCACGTCGATCAACCCCGGCATCACATACATGCCCTTGCCTTCAATCACGCGATCCGGCTGCTTCTGTTCCGCGGCCTTGCTTTTATCGCCTTCCGACCGGCTGCGCGAAATCGAATCCGAGGGCACCACGCGCTCAATCCGATTCCCCTTAATAAAAATATTCACCGGCCCAAACGCCGGCCCTCCCGATCCATCAATCACCGTCACATCCCGGATTTCCAGCGAGGGATAAGGCCCCGTCTGCTCCGGCGTGCTCGCGCTTTGCCCGCGCGCCATTGCGCCAGTGAAAATGGATGCCACACACCCGATCAACGCACACCAAATCGCCTTTTTCATAGTCGCCATATTCTCCCGCACCGTTCTCGGTGCAATTCCCCTATTTCCTTTTTTCGCCCCGCGAAGCCCGCAAGCCTAATTTCAAACGCAAAATAAATCCAGCACTGATTCGCAAAATCCATGCCTTTCTCTCCCCGCAACTCGTTTCGAATAATGGCCTTAGCCGCCTCCCCGCGGCCCGCCTGTGAATTCCTGTGGAAATCGTTAATATGGTGTTGACATTTTCGCGTCCTCGTCGTATTCTCCTTGGGCTGTGGACGTGCCTTTCTGCAAGACAGGGAGGACAAGCTCTTTGACAACCGATACGATGTGCCAGAATCCGTTCGAAACCATTCGTCCTTTTCGAGCACGAATGGTCTGAGTAAATCGAGCGACAATAATTCGCTTGGCAGGCTGGCTCTTCGATGCAAATCGAAGAGCATTTTTTTTCGCCAAGCTACCAGTTTCAAACGAGAGTTTGATCCTGGCTCAGAGCGAACGCTGGCGGCGTGCTTAACACATGCAAGTCGAGTGCGCGTCTGTAGCAATACAGATGGCGCACGGCGCACGGGTGCGTAACACGTGGGTAATCTGCCCTTCGATGGGGAATATCTTCGGGAAACCGAAGCGAATTCCGCATAACATTCCTTGAACTTCGGTTTGGGGACTCAAAGCCGTAAGGCGTCGGAGGAGGAACCCGCGCACGATTAGCTAGTTGGTAGGGTAACGGCCTACCAAGGCTTTGATCGTTAGCTGGTCTGAGAGGATGGCCAGCCACACTGGAACTGAGACACGGTCCAGACTCCTACGGGAGGCAGCAGTGGGGAATCTTGCACAATGGGCGAAAGCCTGATGCAGCGACGCCGCGTGGGGGATGAAGCTTTTCGGAGTGTAAACCCCTTTCGACCCGGACGAATGCCCCGCAAGGGGACTGACGGTACGGGTATAAGAAGCCCCGGCTAACTACGTGCCAGCAGCCGCGGTAAGACGTGGGGGGCCAGCGTTGCTCGGAATTACTGGGTGTAAAGGGTTCGTAGGCGGTGTGGCAAGTCGGGAGTGAAATCTCTGGGCTTAACTCAGAGTCTGCTTCCGAAACTGCTGTGCTTGAGTGTGGGAGAGGCGCGTGGAATTGCAGGTGTAGCGGTGAAATGCGTAGATATCTGCAGGAACACCCGTGGCGAAAGCGGCGCGCTGGACCACTACTGACGCTGAGGAACGAAAGCTAGGGGAGCAAACAGGATTAGATACCCTGGTAGTCCTAGCCCTAAACGATCAGGACTTGGGGTGCCGCACGTTCGTGCGTCGTCCCGGAGCTAACGCGTTAAGTCCTGCACCTGGGGAGTACGGTCGCAAGACTGAAACTCAAAGGAATTGACGGGGGCCCGCACAAGCGGTGGAACATGTGGTTCAATTCGACGCTACGCGAGGAACCTTACCTGGGCTCGAAGCGCACTTGACTAGCTATAGAAATATGGCCTTCCCGCAAGGGACAAGTGTGGAGGCGCTGCATGGCTGTCGTCAGCTCGTGCCGTGAGGTGTTGGGTTAAGTCCCGCAACGAGCGCAACCCCTGCACGTAGTTGCCACTCCGCAAGGAGGGAACTCTACGTGGACTGCTCCGGATAACGGAGAGGAAGGTGGGGATGACGTCAAGTCCGCATGGCCTTTATGTCCAGGGCTACACACGTGTTACAATGCAGGGCACAAACCGTTGCCAACCCGCGAGGGGGAGCTAATCGGAGAAAACTCTGCTCAGTTCGGATTGCAGTCTGCAACTCGACTGCATGAAGCCGGAATCGCTAGTAATGGCGTATCAGATCGACGCCGTGAATACGTTCCCGGGCCTTGTACACACCGCCCGTCACATCACGAAAGTGAGTTGTACTAGAAGTCGCCGCGCTGACCGCAAGGAAGCAAGCGCCCAAGGTATGACTCATGATTGGGGTGAAGTCGTAACAAGGTAGCCGTAGGAGAACCTGCGGCTGGATCACCTCCTTTCTAAAGTAGTCGTGGCTCACTCCGCTATGGTGTGCGGATCATGCCACGCAAATGTATCCCGCCTTTCTCACGAATTGCAGGGATACACGTTCGGTTTACGACCTGGTTTAGTCCAGGATTCGGGCGGATTCTGTCAGATCGTATCGGTCAAAGAGACTTTCGATGTGTCGATATTTGTAAAGGCCGGGCTTCCGCCCGGCCTTTTTCTTTTCCAGTTCGTTTCTTTTGCTGAAGCCTGCTAGTTTCTTGGCGTACTCTATCGTTCGCATTGCGATGCTTTACAGTCAGGCAACGATGAAGAATTTCATTGGAATCGTTACTGCAGGCTACGGCCAGGCTACACCGAACTTGGCTCCTGTCATGGCGCTTATCGAAGCGCGAACGGGACTATTGAGGCTTGTTCCTGGCACGCTGAACGTCAAAATTCGTGAAGAATACATTGTTTGTCCGGACGCGCTGATAAATCCCGACGAGTATCCGCTAAACCAGAAGACAAACTTGGGGGAGACCATCAAATTTCAGCGTTGCCTGGTTGCTGGCTATAAGGGCCTCATCATGAGACCCGATTCGCACGAGATCGGGGCGGGGCAGTTTCACGGCCAGGCGTTAATTTCGGCAACTTAGCGATAGCCTTTCTTTTCGTGTTTCCGGTTGGCGCGCCCGGAAATCATCCTTGACTTAGTCACTCGGCGCACCGCTTCCACCGAGCCCAATCTTTGAACAGCTTCGATGTGTGCAACCTGGACCAAATTGTTCCATGCGTCCGCTTTGCGCCCAGCGAACTCGGCCGCAATCACCCGCGTATGCCTCAAGCTGGGAACAGTCACAGGTTCGATTTCAGCCGGCGATTTTGCGTTGGTCTTCTCCGCAAGATCCGGCCGTTCCGAAATCTGATTCGCCGCGCCCATATGAACCTCATACACGGTAATCAACCGCTCAAGCACGGTGGCAGGCGTATCCACCAACGGTATCGCCAGCTTTTGCAGTCGCTCGAAAAGGACTTCGGGGATTTGAATGGCGGGCACGGAAATTTCTTTTTCAATTCATTCTATCATTCTATGACAGAATGATAGAATGACATAAACGTGTCAAGTCTGATACACAATGCGAGGGGGAAGCCCTCCACAGGACCAGTTCAAACGACCAATCCGGATAGAACGGCGGCCCACACCTACTCCAGAATGGCTCACGTGAGATCGGCTGCGTGCCGCTGACACCAAAGAAGAACACGTGAGGACAATCAACATGCAATCCATTCGAGTCGTGGCCATACCAACGGAGATCGCGGACGCAGTTCGCTCGACGATGCAAGCGCCAGGTTATGGTTTCCCAGCCCACAAGGAAGCCGGCGAGGATGCCGCTCCTTGCCGGCACTGTCTGCGGCTGATTGAGCCTGGGAGTGCAGGCAGAATTCTCTTCACTTACGATCGCTTCAGCGGTGTGGAAACGCTGCCGCAGCCCGGGCCGATCTACGTTCACGCGGAGGAGTGCCCGCGGTATGCGGAGGACGGAGGTATTCCGGGGGAGTTGCGCGGCAGCCCTCGCACGCTGGAGGGCTATGCGCGGGGCCGCCGGTTAGTTGCGCAGGAATATGTGGCTGACGGCGAGTTCGAGCCCGCCGTCGAAAGGCTTTTTGCCAATGCGGAAATCGACTACTTGCAGGTACACAGCACGACGGCGGGCTGCTTCACGTTTCGAATTGAAAGGGCAGCCCGTCCCGTTGAGTCTTCCCGCTAACACGGGCGTTGCGCGGTGCGGCAGCTAATCGGACCAAGCCAAATAACCGGGCACAATCAGGTTCGCCACCGGAACGATCATCAAAATGCCCCACCAGTTGG
Organism: uncultured Acidobacteriota bacterium; assembly: GCA_963718785.1. Classification (GTDB taxonomy): domain Bacteria; phylum Acidobacteriota; class Terriglobia; order Acidiferrales; family UBA7541; genus Acidiferrum. Next base: position 621,209 of record CAVQZW010000004.1, read on the forward strand.
GCTTGTTCCGGGCTTCCGCAATTCCCATCCAAATGATGATGTAAATGACGATATTGACCAGCGGAATCAAGCAAAGAATGATCCACCAGATGGGCTTCTTCGCAACGTTCAACATGAGAATGAGATTCAAGATCGGAATCCACGCAAACCAGGCATTTTCCGTGTTTGTCTTCGTGGCGATGGTCTGAAGAGCCAAAGCAACGTAGACATACATCAGGAGGCAGAAGATAACGAGGATGAACATGAATCCGCCAAGCAGAGCCGTCGGGACGCGATCGTCTTGAGCGAAGACTGGCATTGCCAAAAACAGAATGGCCGCCAGCGTCAGCAACCAACCCATAAGTGAACGAAGTTTGGTGCGTGCTTTCATTAAATTTCCCCCTCCAAGAGGTTTGTCGGTACTGGGATTACAAATCGCCCGGGGAACACTGGTAGCCAGACAAAAGCAGAACTCTCGAATCTGCGAATCCCGCGATGACACAGAAAGGGTAAACATTCAGTTCGAGACTCAGGTGCAGGCCACTCTTGGGCGCACTTTATGAAAATCGGTCGCGTGTGTCAAAAGACTTCTGTGCTTGTGGAGCGAAGTGCTTCCGAAGCGTTAACACGAATTTATCTAGCTCCTGCCTCCGCGGAGCGGATTGCAAACGACATTTCATGGGAGTACGCTCTGCCGAGCCCTACCCCGCGGAGCTGCCGCTTTCTTGTGCTCCGTGAGGCCAGGCCAACATCCATCCGATCGACCTTACCCGCGCGAAGGAGGCCACTCCTCATGCCCACCGACAATAGGACCATCATCCGGCGCCTCTACGAAGATGTTTGGAATAAGCGCAAGATCGAGCAGGTAAGCGATTTAATTTCCCCCAGCCACGCGTTGCATGACAACAATGCGGCAGGCTCCTCTGTAGGCCCCGAGGCCTACAGGGCGCAGATGGCGATTTTCTTGGCAGCGTTCCCGGATCTGCGCTTCACCGTTGAGGATATGGTCGCCGAAAAGGACAAGGTCGTCGCTTCCTGGACCATTTCCGGCACTCATAAGGGCGAGTTCTGGGGAGTTCGCCCAACAAATAAGAAAATGTCCATGGACGGCATGACCATCCATCACATCGCCAACGGGAAGATCATCGATTCCTACATCAGTTCAGACGCCCTGGGGCTGATGCGGCAGATGGGCGTCGTTCCTGCTCTCCATCCGCCGAAGAGCGCGGCCGGCCGCTGATTTCCAGCCAGAAGTCGTCCACGACTTCCGCAGCAAATTAGAAATCCCTTCGGAAAAGCTCCTCCTCGAATTGAGAATTCGACATGTGTGCCTAGGCGACCGGGATCTGCCTAAAGTTGGCGTTTTCTCAGAATGCAACAGGCCTATCCGTGTGAGGACGGTCACATTTCGCGGTAGCAAGCATCACAGCGCCCAATCTCCCGCAGGCGCAGGATAACGACGAGCTTGAAGAGCGCTTGATCTCCCGGAAAGAACCTCAAATGGCTCAGGAACTCAAAGCTCCGGACAAGGCTTCCCCGCAGGTTATGGGGCAAAGCTTGACCGGTCCAGGAGCGAACTGAGGTCCGGGTGGAGGTACTGTCATGGCCCTAGCATCCACGATTCACCAAATCTTCGAGGTCCCTGTGCCCGTTCAACCAGATACGACGCAGGGATCTGGAACGCCGTCAATTCTGGTTGAGCCCCTCGAAATCACGCCGTACGTCGCGCAATTCGATTTATCGCACTCTCTGCTCGAAGCGAATCAAATGAAGCGGTCGCGTCGTTTTGTGGATGTGTTGATTGCCGTTGTCGTGCACGTGGTGATCATTGGAACGCCGATCTTCCTGTCGCTATGGTTCACGAATACGCTCGATTTGAGGAGCTACACGCAGACCATGTTGATCGGTCCTCCTCCACCGCCGCCGCCTCCACCTGCGCCAGTGGTTGTGAAGGCAGTAGCGGTTCCGCATCGCGTGTTCATAGAAAAAGGAAAGTTGCTCGCTCCTACATATGTGCCGAGGGAAGTGGCAATGCTTAAAGAAGCGCCCCTTCCGGACGATGCGGCCGGTTATGGAGTGGAAGGCGGAGTACCCGGCGGGGTGCCCGGCGGGCAGATGGGCGGAGTGATTGGCGGGATCATTGGAGGCATGGCCAATACCAAGCCGCCAGCGCCGACCGGTGTGAAGTCGAAAGCTCCGATACGCGTGGGCGGACGGATTCAAGCGCCGCGGGCCATTTCTACGCCAGCCCCTGCGTTCCCCCCGCTCGCCAGGAGCGCGCGGGTGCAAGGGACGGTGGTGATCTCCGCGGTACTCGATGAGCGCGGGGACGTGGTGGAAATGAAGATTGTTTCTGGGCCAGTGTTGCTCTACCAGGCGGCGATGGATGCGGTTTCCCGTTGGAAGTATGAACCGACGTACTTGAACGGCACACCGATTTCAGTGGAGATGAATATCAACGTGATTTTCCAGCTCACGCAACAGTGAGCTGACCGGGCCGTCTTCAACTGTGGAACAGCGTGTTTCGGGCGGAGGGGCGAGCGATCGCCCCTTTGCTTTTTCCGGATAAGCGGAGCGAAGGTGTTTTTGGCTCGAGAATCCGCGCCCCGCCGAGTACTCCCCTTGAGACGGGGAGAGACTCCGGCCTGATAGGCGGAATGCATAGCTACGACTTGAGCATTTCGTGTACCTTCTGCAATAGACCGGAACGCGTGAACGGCTTTGTGAGCAAGCTGAGGCCTTCATCGAGCACGCCGCGATGAACAATGGCGTCGGAAGTGTATCCAGACATGAAGAGGATGCGAATCTCCGGGTGCATACGTTTGATTTCATCTGCTAATTCCCGGCCACTCATGCCCGGCATCACGACATCGGTGAGGAGAAGATGCAGGCCTTGGGCGCGGCTGTGGGCAAGTTGAAGGGCATCTCTGCCGTCTCTGGCTTCTACGACGTTGTAGCCGGCGATTTGCAGAAATTCCCTGGTCAGTTCGCGAAGTGAATCGGAGTCTTCAACGAGAAGGATGGTTTCGCTGCCCCTCGGCGGAGCGGCGATGCGCTCCGGGACGCTGGTGCTGTCAGCGGGGGCATCCACTCTTGGGAAGTAGACCTTAAATGTTGTCCCTTTGCCGGGCTCGCTGTAGACCCAGATGTTTCCGCCGCTTTGTTTGACGGCTCCGTAGACCATTGCCAAACCGAGTCCTGTTCCGCTCGACTTGGTTGTAAAAAATGGCTCGAACATGTGGGCGAGTGTATCAGCGTCCATGCCCTGACCGGAGTCGCTGACTGCGATCATCACGTAGCGGCCGGGGCGGACGGATGTATGTGAGCCGGCATAGGCTTCTTCGAGGTCGATGTTGTGCGTCTCAATGGTGATCTTGCCGCCGCTGGGCATAGCGTCGCGGGAGTTCACAACAAGGTTCAGGAGGATCTGCTCGATCTGGGTGGGATCGGCGCGAATTTTTCCAAGACCGGGCGGAAGCAGTGCGCAGATCTCCACATCTTCGCCGACCAGGCGTACGAGCATTTCGGTTATTTCGGATATCTTCGCGTTGAGATCGATGACGCGAGGTTCGATCATCTGCTTGCGGCTAAAGGCCAGAAGTTGGCGGGTGAGACTGGCGGCTCGCTGGCCAGCCTTTTGAATTTCCGCAGCGCGTTTTTGGACCTGGCTCAGATCTTTTGCGTCGCCCAGCAGTTCCGCGCTGCCGAGAATGACGCCGAGCAAATTGTTGAAATCGTGAGCCACCCCGCCAGCGAGGCGGCCGATAGCCTCCATCTTTTGAGATTGGCGGAGCTGGACCTCCAGCAAACGCTCTTCACTGACGTCGCGATTGGTTTCCAGCACATAGGAACGGTCGCGTTCCGTAATTTGCACCATGCGGGATTCGACGACGATTCGCTTTCCGTCGCGCTTGGAGTGTACTAGCTCGCCTTCCCACTTTCCTTCTGTGGCGAGGATTTGATAAACGGCTCCCAACCCTTCCGATGCGGTGGTGTGCAGCAGGTCGTGGCCAACGCGTCCAGTCGCTTCCTCTTTCGTATACCCGTACATCCGCTCCGCGCCATGGTTCCAAAACGTAATGGCGCCATTTCTTTCCCAGACGATGACGGCATCGAAGGCTTGATCAAGCAGCGAGGCCTGCTGGCGGAGCTTATCTTCCGCCAGCTTTCGTTCGGTAATATCCTGGAAAGAGCCGCGCACTTTGACGACTTTTTGATTCTCGAGGACAGGATGGCCGATGGTACGGACCCAGCGGCGATTTCCTTTCGCAGTATTCAATTCAAGCTCGAGGTCGTATGGAACGCCATGGGCGATGGTGTTCCGAAGGGCGCGTTCGATTTTTGGACGCGATTCGTCGCTGTAAAAGTTCAATCCGATTTCTTTCGAGGGTTGTGTTTGCGGGGCCAGTTCATGAATTCGCGCCACTTCCTCGGTCCAGTAGCCCTCACCAGTGGCTACATCAAATTCCCAGCCTCCCACCTTGGCGATATGTCCGGTCTCGCGGAGCAGAGTCTCGTGGAAACGCAGGCCCTCCTCGGCGCGAACCTGTTCAGTGATATCTTCGGCAATGATCACCACACCGCCGATGTGGCCTGTGAAGTCGTGCCAAGGACTAACGGCCCAGCGAAGCCAATATTGAATGCCGTCCTCCCGTGTCCAGTTATCACGATCGTTTCGCAAATTCTCACCAGCAAGGCCTCTGCGGTGAATCTCTTTCCATCGCTCGGGCAAGTCCGGGGCAATGTCGTAATGGCACAGACCAACCAAGTGACGATTGCCTCTGCCGTAGGCTTCCACCCAGCGGCGGCTAGCGGCGAGGTAGCGCATTTCGAGATCGAACATGGCAACCGAAATGGGAGCTTCATGGATGAGTTGGCGGTGCTGTCGTTCGCTGTTGAGCAACGCCTCCTCGGCCTGTTTTTGGGAGGTAATGTCGCGGGCAATTTTCGAGGCGCCGGTGATGCGCCCCTCCTTGTCGCGAATAGGCGAGATCGTGAGCGCCACCTGAACGGTTCGGCCATCCTTACGTAGGCGGATGGATTCGAAGTGCTCGACCATTTCGCCCCTCGCAATTCGCGCCAAAATCTCTCGTTCTTCTTCCACGCGATCTGGCGGAACCAGCATGAGCAGGGGCTTCCCCAGCGCTTCTTCGACCGAATATCCGAATAGTCTTTCCGCAGCCGGGTTCCAAGTAGTGATGATGCCGAGAATATCTTTGGTGATGATGGCGTCCGCCGCGGAGGAGATGACCCGCGAGAGCGATTCGTTGCTTTCAGTGAGGGCCAGAGAGGAGCGTTGGCGCTCTATGGCGTAGCGCAACGACCGCGCCAAGAGTGGCCCCTGGAGTTGGTCTTTCGGAATATAGTCTTGCGCTCCCTCACGCATCGCAAGAGTGCCGACAGCCTCGTCCGCCCCAGTGAGCACGACGATGGGAGGCCGAGTGTTTCTCGCCAGAATGCTGCGAAGAGTCTGCATGCCTGTCGAGTCGGGCAAGTTCAAATCCAGAAGGACGACGTCGATATCGGGCTGGCGAAGAACGAGGAAGGCCTTTGTGAGCGTAGTGACGTGAGTGACGCAGAATTGGCCGGGTCCGGCGTGATCAAGGAGACGTTCGACGAGCCTTGCTTCGAGCGCACTGTCTTCGACTAGCAGGACCGATGTTGTACTGGCCGTTTTCATGAGGTCTTGAGTCACACTTGTCCCAACGGAGAGGAATTAATGAGAGGGGACAAAATCGGAAGGGGAACTACAGTTTAACGAATGCTGCGGCCGTTTCCAACCTTGAGCGACGGAGTAGGGACTAAGTCGACATGGCTGCGATCAGGTTGCCGTTCATGAAGGCGTTGCCGTATTCGCCCCTGCCATGCTGATTTGTATCAGTGCCGTGTAGCGCGCCCGGTAGCGCGTTTAGCCGACTCTTACCGCGGTCCCGGATTTCATGAGGTTCGAGAGGATTCTGGCTGTGCAGCCCCGGTACTGAGCGAGCGCCAACGCGCGGGGTTCCCTGCACGGAATGCCAGTTGTAACTAGAAGAACATGCTAGTACTTCGAGGCCATTTGGCTGGACGCCACAACTTCCTAAACTTGAGGGGTGACTAAACCATCCAAAGGCGCTGCCGTTTTCTTTGTCTTTTTCGGGCTGATGTTTCTTGTGCCTGGCCTGCTGTCGCTGTTTACGTTTCTTGCGAATAGCGGGAATCACAGCACCAGCAGCACGCTTGCCGCCGCTGCTATCGCACTTTTTATTTCGGCCATTGGAGCTGGGCTCTTGTTCGTTGCGGTGGGCGGCTATAGCCGGATGAAGAAGCAGGCCGCAATCGAAGAAGCCAATCCTTCGTCGCCATGGCTGTGGCGGGCGGATTGGGCTATCCGGAAAGCAGAGAGCTTGCGCAAGAAAACGGAAGTCACGGCCTGGGTTGCTTGCATTTTCTGCAACCTGGTGATGATTCCGGTGGCAATCTCCGCTATCCCGCAGCTCGCCCGGAGCAATGACCCGCGTGTTTTCCTTGTATTGGGGTTCGGCCTGATTCCCGTGATTTTGTTGGTATATGCGGTTCGTGCGACGCTGCGGCGCCAACGATTTGGCAATACGTATTTTGAGTTCTACTCCCTGCCATTTTCACCGGGAGGGCGGCTGGCAGGGCGGATACATTTGAAACTGGATTCGGATGCGTCGCATGGCATTGACCTGCGAATCTCGTGCGTGCGCAAGATGATCACAGGCTCTGGAAACAGCCGCTCAACCACGCAGACGGTTCTCTGGCAGGCGGAACAAAACGTTCCCTTTGGCGCGATCGGGATGGACGGGCTCGGCAGAACGATTCCAGTGGATTTCGCGATCCCGGCCGATGCTTATGTCACAGATCACGACAATCCATCCGATGAGGTTCTCTGGCTGCTACACGCGCAGGCTGATATTCCTGGGATCGATTACACCGATGATTTCGAACTCCCTGTGCTTAAGACTTCCGCCAGCGTGGAGCAGACATCCGGTTTCTCTTCTTCCTCCGAAACCTTCGGTTCGGTGGCAGGTTCTTCCAACGAAAGCGAAACAGCTCCTGTAGCCGCGCCGGCAAATCCGAAAGTCATCATCTCGTCGCAAGCGGGTGGCACGGAATTTTTCTTTCCGTCGTTTCGAACGCCTTCTCGTGCGCTGTTTCTCTTCTTTTTCACGGCGATTTGGACGGGCGTGGTTTATTTTCTGTTTCGATCGAGCGCACCATGGTTCTTTCCACTCGTCTTCGGTTTCTTCGATGTGATTCTAATTCTTGCAATGTTTCATGTTGTGTTCGGGACGTCGCGCATCAGGGTCGGAAATGGGGAATTAGCTTCGACAACGCGCGTGTTAGGAATTGGCTCCACTAAACGATTTTCCGTCTCAGAGATTGATGCGATCGTCGCGGTGACCAGCGGGCAACAGGGCGGGAACAATGGGCAGTCTATGTACGCCATTCGTTTGCGCACGAAGAATGGCCGGCGCGTCACGCTTGTGGACGAAATCACCAGCCGACAGGAAGCGCGCTGGGTGGTATCGCAAGTCGAAACACTCGCGGGACTGAAAATCGATACGCACGTGGAAGTGGAGTCGATGTATGGCCCGCCGCCGCAGCCCGGACAGCCGCTTTTCATTTCGACGCAATCTGGTCCTTTGGGGCCAGGAGGAATGCGGGCGCAGTGGCAGCAGCCGCGACGGACATCGCGGGCTTCGACGGCTATTTCGATGGCCGTGTTTGTTTTGTTTGCAGGGAGCATGTTTGCCTGGCAGGGCTGGCGATTCTCGAACTTGAGGGCAGCGGCAAGCGCGTCACGAGCAAACAAAGCGCGGGCGAAGGGAACCTCGAGGGTGGCTGCGACAGCCAACGTTGTTGCGCCGCGCGGAGCTGCTGCTGTGAAGATGACCGACGCGGAAGCGGAGCGAGTGCTGGCGTTGTCAGCGCAAGAGCAAGCCGAGGAATTGCTCGAACGCGCGATTGGACACGACGCACGGGCGCTTGAGTTGTTCGAACAGGAAGTCGAAAGCTGGGTGGGCCACATCAACTTGACCGACCGCATGAGGCAGTTGGAGAGGCGCTCCGAATTTTCGCGCGACTTGCGCGTACGCAATGCGAATGCGGACATCAATTTGACTCTGGATGGGTGGCAGAAAAATGAGCAGGCCGCGGAGATGCTGATCGATCGCGCGCGGACTGATTTGCATTACCGCGCTGCGGCTGTCTATTTTCTCGGGATGCTCGCTGGACGTGGGGTTGCTTACGATCGGATTCATCCCGTACTGCTGGAATACGCAAAGCACGATCCGGACCCGGCGGTGCGGCAGTGGGCCGTGGAGGGAATGCGTTATCTGGGCAAGGACGAGGCGCTGGACGAACTGTTCGAATCGTTCACGCAGGACTCCTCGAACAGTGTGCGCGAGCGAGCCGGGTGCAACATTTCGGATTGTGGAAATTTCACGCGAGTGCAGCGCATGCGGATGGTCCCGAAATTTCTGGACTTGCTGAACGATGCGAATACCGGCGCGCAAATGAAAGCCTGGTCTTATATGGCGCTACGAGAGATTACCGATGCGAATGTGGCGTCCGATCCGCAGGCTTGGAGGAATTGGTACCAGGCGCACGGATCAGAAAAAATGGCTGAATTTGGGCGGCTCGATTGGTGGAAAGTCCGCGGGGACGAATGAAAAGCGGCGTTGCCGCGGTAAGAGCGATGGGAAAGTTTATTTCTTCGGCACGAGAATGCGCTCTATCTGCAGAATGTGATTGATGTCGTGCCCCGCAATCATGCGCGCGACTCGTTCGATGCTTTCCTCGCCGCGCTCCGCGTGCATGCCTGAGTATTTCCACTGTTCCGGAGAAAGCGACTTATAGAACGCCAGATTGGCGTCGCGCATCGCGCGAAATTGCTCGATACTCTTGCGCGGGTCGCGCTTTGCGTAGTTTCCGGCGGCTGCCCACGCATCTTGATCGTAGGCCTGGATAGGCGTTCCAGGCGCACCGAGAATTGAGCGAATGCGCCACGCAACGACAATCTCGGCGTCCGCCAGGTGCGCGAGGATTTCGCCAACAGACCATTTATCAGGCGCGGGGCGTTTGCGGAGCTTCGAAGCGGGCACGCCTTTCACCAGACGGTCCAATTTCTTCGCGGCCGCTGACTGAGATTTGAGCGGGTCCATTCCTTCTGCATGGCTCAAAATTCGCTGCGAGTATTGCTGCACTGTTTCGCTCATTTCGCCAAGTTCCCTTTGTTGAGAGTGCACTCCAAATTTGTGTTGAAGATTAAACGTGCGTGTCTTCGCTTCAAAACGTTGTGAACAGCCTCTTCCAGCGGACCGAGCCGGGATGGATCACGGCGTTGGCGTAGGCCAGGAAGCGTTCGCGAATCTGCCCGGTTTCCCAGGCGTCGGGCGAGGCTTGCAGCGACATGTAAATGATCACTGGCGTTCCGATGATGTGGTTTCGGGGGATGCAGCCTGTGAAGCGGCTGTCGTAGGAGTTTCCGCGGTTGTCTCCCATCACGAAGTAACAGTTTGGCGGAATTTTGTAGGGAGTGTGCATCTCGTAAGGCTCGCTTGGGCCGGTGGTGTAATTTTCCGCGAGTCTTTGGCCGTTAATCCAGACGGCCCCATCGTGAATATCCACCGTTTCTCCTGGAAGACCGATGACGCGTTTGATGATGTCGGAGGTCTCTTGCGGAACGATCGGAGTGAAGATCACCATTTGCTGGCGTTTCGGATTGCGCCAGAGGGCCACATGCCAATTGGTGAAGGGCACGCCGGCATCGTAGCCGATGCGGCTCATGATGAGGTGGTCGCCGACGAGGAGCGTATTTTCCATGGAGCCGGAGGGAATGACCCGGGCCTGCCCCAGCGTTCCGTTGATGAGCAGGAAGATGAGGATGACCCACATCCAGGCAATGATTTCGCGCTGAATGCGTTTGGCGCGGGAGAGATTTTCTTCGGGTTTTTTAGGTTGCGGTTTGGCGGCTTTCATTGTTCACCTGCTCAACCATTGTACTGTACATGGCCACATTCTAGAGCTAAGACGCGGGGGAGGTGGTGACGTGAGCGGCGGATTCGCGCTTGGCGATATCCGCGGTGATGGTGCGCGACCCCATGTAGAGCACGAGAGCGAGCACAGCGCTCAACACTGGGATGATGAGCATGGCTTGCTGGAGTCCGGTGGCGCGGAAAGCTTCGGTAACGGAGGCGGAGCCGGCGAGTGCCGCGGCGCGATGCGCTAGGATGTCACTCAATTTGCCGGTGAGGAGCGGGCCGAAAGAAGCACCACACATGTACATGGCCATGAAATAGATGGCCATCGTGGAGGCGCGCTGGTTGGGCGCGACGATGTCCTGAATGGCGGGGTAAACGAAGCCGTAGTAACTCGACAGGGAGCCGTACATCAGGCCGAGAAACACAGCCGCAAGGACGAGCGAGTGAGCCGGTTGCAGAATTCCAATGCACGCTAGCGGCACCGTGACGAGCGCCATGAGTGCGGCGCAAAGCAGACGGCCATCCTTCCGGCGATGACTGATAAGGTCTCCGAGATACCCGGAGAGCAGGCCGCCACTGACTCCTCCTAGAAGGTAAAGTGTGCCGGTCACTTTGCCGGAGTTTGCGAGGGAGAGGCCATGCACGCGGCTAAGAAACGCGGTGAGGAAAGTTGCCCAGGCATAGGCGCAAAAATTCAGTAGCGCGCCGCTTACGATAATCCACCAGAGCGTGGGGATACGCAGCACGTTCCAAATAGACGTGGCGGCCAGCGCGGTACCTTGCGGTTCGCTGGCACCACGTTGCGGCTCGTGCAGCAGGAGCAGGGCAGGCAATAGCAACAGCGCCGGAAGAGCGGCAGTAACCATAGCCGTGCGCCAGCCGTAGGCCTGGGCGACCGGGCCGCCGATCAGATAGCCGAGTCCACCGCCGATAGGCACGCCCATCATAAAGAGGGCGAGAACGCGGGAGCGTTTGGTGGGAGGAAAAAGATCGCCGAGCCAGCTGGTTGCGGTGGGCGCACAGGCCGCTTCGCCAAGGCCTACGCCGACCCTGGAGAACAGCAGAAGCATGTAAGTCGTAGCGAGTCCGGCGGATGCCGTTAGAGCGCACCAAACGACGACCCCCCAGGCGAGAAGTTTTTTGCGGCTCCAGCGGTCCGCTATGAGGCCGAGCGGAACGCCAATGATGGCGTAGAGCCAGATGAAGGCGCTGCCGAGGAGGCCGATTTGCGTGTCGTTGAGGTGGAACTCTTTGCGCATGGGCTCGACGAGGGCGCCGGGGACATGACGATCGTAGAAATTGAGGATGTTGATGGCGAAGAGGACGATGACAGAGAACCAGAGGGACGTCTTTTGCGTTTTCGGCGACATTTTTTTGCCTGAAGGCCGGAGCATGCTAGCACATCGGATGGTCGGGTGAGGAAGCGCGAATCACGGCGAGGTGGTCATAAGGAACGCGAGGCGCCGCATGGACGGTGAAACGAATGTGTGGAGTGGAGCACTACTGGAGGAAAGGCGAGGCGCGGATTGCCACGGCTGTCCTCGGGCAGTTGCCTTGTTCTTCGGGAGAGAATGGAGCTAACTGCTTCTGGCGCTGGCGGAGGTCTGCGCCTCGTGTAAGGTAAAAATCCATGCAAAAACACGAACTATCGCAAGTGGAATCCCATATCAAGACGATACGAACAGCTCATGCAGCGCTGGCAGACACCAGCGATCTCGATGAATTGCTGCTTATCATTCATCGGCCAGGATGGACGACCCCGGCAGAGGTCGGCTTCCTACTGGCCGCACTGGAGTCGATCAATGTGCAGACAGCTCAATTGAATTCGCTGCGGCAGGGTCTGCTATCCGCGGCGAACAAAGTCACCGCAGGCGTCGCTGCAGGCGCGTAACATTCCTCGAGCAGCATCCAGCCCGCTCTCTATCCCAAAAAGTGTCCTGTGTTTTCCTGACGGCGGGGTGGCTTTCTCTCAAAGAGGCCACTCGCCGTTCCTGTCAAAAGAAAAAAAGGCACGGTCCTTCTAGGCGCCCGCTATTTTGGCAGTCTGGCGCGCGGTTTTGGATTGCCAGGCTTTGCGGAGTTCTTCGCGCTGTTTCAGAACGAAGGATTTGGCTTCATCGAAGCCGGCGAAGACTTTGGTGCCTTTTATAGTGTTGCAGGGAGTGCAGCAAGCGACGAGGTTTGCGGGATCTTTCTTTCCCTTGCGGGCGCGCGGATGGATGAAATCGATGCGCATGACGAGGGCGTTTTCAAAGCTTTCGCGGCCGTCGAGGCCGCAGTATTTACAACGGTAATCGTCGCGTTCGAGAATCTTGAGGCCTTCTTGCATTGACACGGGTGATTCCACCATAGATAGCGTTGCGAGGCTTAACGGCATGGGTACCTCCTGTGCGGAAAGTTAGGGGAGCAGGGGGGAGCTTGCGACTTCCACTTGCCTGGGCCAAAAACATAGGCCTGCGCTGCGTTGGTGTCAAGCAGGAGTGATGGCAGCGAAGAAACTGCAAACGGATATTGAAATTCACGGCGCGGCTCTTCAGCTAGAATCCAAAATCATGTGCGAGTGATTTTAACGCGGGGGGTTTTGGAATCCGTGAGGCGACATTTTCAATTTGATGATGGGGGACGCGCGGCGGCCGGATACAGGGGCAAAGCGGGGGATTGCGTGGTTCGCTCGATTGCAATTGCGACGGGACGGCCCTACCAGCAAATCTACGACCTGGTGAACAGGGCGGCGGTCCACGAACGCACGGGAAAAAGGAAACGTGGCGTAAGCAACGCAAGAACCGGCGTGTACAGAACGTCGATCCGTCGAGTGATGAAGACCTTAGGCTGGGCGTGGACGCCAACGATGCAGATTGGTTCGGGATGCACCGTGCATTTGCGGGCGGATGAGTTGCCACCGGGCAGATTGGTCGTCAGCGTGTCAAAACATTTGACGGCGGTGATCGATGGCGTGATTCACGATACGCACGACTGCTCGCGTCGCGGGACCCGATGCGTTTATGGGTACTGGCAGCCGTCCGACGGCAGGAGCGTCCGCTCGCTCTCCCCGAACGTCTCGTCCCCTGCAAAGAGACAGCCTTCGCGGGACGCCGCCGGAGAGCCCAAGCGCCGGAGGACATTTCTAGAGTGGCTCTTCGGCTAAAACGAAACGAGAAGTAATTCGCGCGTGTTTCACGGTGTGGCGTTGATTGAGTGGTACGCAGTCAAGAAACGCAAGTAGATATATATGGAGAGCAGAGTGTAGTCCTATGTAAGTGAGGGTGTGCGTGGGGGCGCGGCGGGAATGGCTCCGGTACTGCTGTGGCTGATCATGATTTTATGTTTGCTGGTCTCCGTGGTGAAGTACGTCATGGGAATCATCCTGAAGCTGTCGTTTCCCAGCGCAAACGTGCAGAAGGACTATAGCTACCAGCCCACGGTCAGTGTGTTGATGCCGTGTTTCAACGAAGGAAAGACGGTCTACGAGACGATCGAGAGCATCAGCAGAAGCAACTATCCCGCGGAAAAATTCGAGGTGATCGCTCAAGACGACTGCTCGGTGGATGACAGCTTCGAGTGGATGCTCAAGGCGCAGCGCGACTTCACCAACATCCGCATACGGACGGGGCGCAATGCCGCGAACAGCGGAAAAGCGCGAACGGTATGCAACGCGATGGAACAATCCTCGGCGGAGATTATTATTTCGATCGACTCGGATTGCATCTTTCATCCCGACGCGATTTCGGAGCTGACGGCGTGTTTCAGCGAAGCGCACATCGGGTCGGTAGGCGGCCGAGTAGGCGTGCGCAACCCCAATGACAGCGTGATCACCGCGATCCAGGCGGTGATTTACTATTCAGCTTTCCAGCTTTACAAGATTCCCGAGAACTGGACGCGCAGCGTTTGCTGTATCAGCGGATGCCTCTTTGCAATCCGGCGCGAGTTGCTGCTGGAAATAGAGCCGGCGATTCGCTCACGCCACTGGTTCGGCATTCCTGTAAATCAAGGCGAAGACCGTTTTTTGACGCACCAGACTTTGTTGCGAGGATACGGAACATACATCAACAATGACGCGCTGTGCTGGACAACGGTGCCGAACACTCTGTCCGTTCTGTTTAAGCAGCAGCTTCGCTGGCGGCGCAGCATCGTGCGAGACTTTTTCTACACCTTGAAGACACTGCCGCAGCACGTCTGGAAATTGCACCCCAACACCGTGTGGACGTTGATCTTGACTCCGCTGGGTGCGCTGGTTGGCTTTCTTGTGGCCGTCACCGCGCTGAGTTCGGATCCTCTCGCCTGGGCTGGGCCTATGCCGTTGATTGCCGCGCTGGGTATCGGAGCGGTGCTGACATGGGTGATTAAAAAATACAGCGCGCGCGAAGCGGTTGCGCATCCAGTGGCCTTTGGCGCCTATGTGGCGTGGTCGATGGTGAGCAGCTTGCTCCTGACTCCGCTGGCGCTTTTCACCATGGATTCGGCCGATTGGGGCACGCGGACGAAAGAAGCGAACGAGGTGGCCGTTGGCGACACCACCAGTTAACACGATTCCCGCGGAAACAAAGAAATCGCCGGTGCGGCAAGGTCTGCACTACAAGCTGGTCCTCACTTTGTATCGCGTGTTCGCGATCACCATGCTGTACCTGGTGCTGGCGGGCATTCTTACTTACGCCTTTGTGATGGGCTTTTACGCGGTCAACAGTTCGTGGGCGGCGCCGGTAATTCTTTCGGCAGTGGACGAAAAGAGTTTGGCCTTCCGCGAACAGTTGGTGACGAGCCAGCAAACCATTGAGGATGTAAAAGTCGACGCACAAAAAATGGAGAGCGGAATCGCGGAGATGACGAAGCATCGCGCCGCGCTCCTGGCCCTGGAGCCGCAACTTGAGCAGGCCATCGCTCGCGAGCGCGCACACAATCGCGCCACCGGCACGCAGCTTGCCGGCCTGGATGCAGAGAAGCAGGCCGACAACTCGAAAACGCAATCCGTCCTCGCGCAGCTGAAGGAAGTTGAGTCCAACATTGACAAAGACCTGGCGGCCGGGTTGATCACCAAAGGCGATGCCGCCACGCAACTCTCCGCGCTGAACCAGGCGCACAGCACCTACACCGACAGCAAAATTGCCGAGGTCCTGCTGACCGACAACGTTCTGCAGAAAACCACAACAGGCACCGACTCCCTCGACGTGCTCGAAAAGCAGGCGGAGCTGCGCTCCGAAGCGGCCCAACTCGACGTGGCCATCAACGTGGCCCAGAAAGAGCTACTGGAAGACAATCGGCAGATCGATCGGCTCCGGCAGGCCATCACCACTGCCAAGCAGAGTCCTTATTACTTGCATGCGCAGGGTGGACAAACACTCTATTTCGCATTTGTGCCCTATGACAACGGCGCCAGCGCCGTGACGGGCAGCCCGATTTACGACTGCTACCTGAACATGATCGCGTGCCGAAAAGTTGGCGAGGTGAAGCAGATCTTCTCCGGCGAACAGCAGGCGGTCCATCCGATTTTCAAGACCCAGATTCGCGGGTTTCTGATTCAGATGAATTTGAGCAGCGGCGAATCCGCGAAATCACGAACCGTGTTCCTCGGACGCAAGCCGATGCTCTTTTGAGGATGATCCAAATGCCCGAGATACCCTGGAAGTTTTTCCTCGCAGCAACTCTGCTATTTCCCGCGCAAGCGTTTGCGCAGGAACGCGGCGATGAGCATTCCTACTGTGCCTACGTGTTGGAACAAGCGCAGGCGCAACGGGATTTGCTGCGCACACCCACGGCCATCGTGGGGATGACGCAGCCCGAAACCGGTTTGCCGCCGCAAGTTGTGGGAGGCGCCACTCTGGGCCTTTCCAACGTGCGAAAGGCCGGTTTGACCATGGACGCCGCGGAAAAAGAATGCGAGCTGTACAAAGCAACGACGGAGGCGCAGCAAGCCGAGGAATATGCGATTCCGAGCATGGAGAGAGAAGCATTGCGTAACCGGCTCGCGCTGATCGAGCATGCGCACGAGTCCCTGGACGGGCTGATCGAAAAGACCTCGAAGATGCTGGAAGCGAAGAACGCCACCAGGCAGATGCTTTTCTCGCTGCAGACTACGAAGATTAAATTGGATTCCGACCGGGCCGATACACAAGCGAAGCTCAGCTCGATCTATGTCCCGGACCTGAGCGGCCGTCCGTTGAAAGAGCTGCTTGCCGAAAAAGAGAGCCGAGAGACCGGGGAACAGCGAGCGCTTGACAAATTGAGCCGGCAGAATAATTGGGATGTGGCTTTGTCCGTGGGCGTGCATCAGCAGGTGAATCCAGTGGCGCAAGGAGCGCAACCGTACGGCGAAGTTAGCGTGAACTACAATTTTGCCAGCCGGGCGATCAACCGGCATCTGGACCGCGCCGCGGAGGCCCATGACGAGTGGAGGAGAGCGCAGGAAAGCGACGTGGTGCGCATCGCGGAAGTCCTGCGGCAGCAATTAGCCGACAGCGTTTCCGCCCAGGAGGTCCGCCTGAAATCCATGCAGGAAGAAAGCAAATCGATCGAGCAAAACCTGGCGCTGGTCGCAAATCCCGACACTTCGGCGGCTCTTGATTTCAGCAACCAACTGACGGGGGCACGGCTGCTTTTGGAGATCGAAGCGGGCGACGCGAGCTTCCGGATTCAACGGTGGCGAGACTACCTAGCCAAAAATTATTGATCGGTTGAATATGACGATCGCCATACTTTTGTTTCTCTCTGGCTTTTTATGTACCGTCAAGGCCAATTACATCATGTTTGATATGATCAAAGAGATCAATCGGATTCTGCCGGAAGATGATCAAATTTCCAGATCGTGGAGATATCCAGGCAAGAACTCGAGAGTTCAATCGGAATATCGCCGACTCTATCCCGAGGGTCGCCTCCTTTCCCAATACAGGGCAGTACTCTATTCCGGGACAGTCTTATTGTTGCTGTTCGCGCTCATCATATTCGCATGAGCTGCGCTTAAGAATACGCTCAGACTGTCCAGATCTGTTTCAGCACACGGCGGAAATTTCCGCCGAGGATGGCTTCGATGTCTCCGTCCGAATACTTTCGGCGAATGAGCCCTTCGGCAAGGTCGAAGGGACGCTTGGCGAAGTTGTAGCCGTCGATATCGACCTTCTCACGGAACCCGTAGCTGCCTTTGTAGCTGGCCTTGAGCTGCTTCAGTTCTTCCGGCGGCATCCCATCGTATCCAATGAGGTCTATATCGCTGCCGACGCCGAGGTGTTCCGCTCCCACCAGTTTGGTCACGTAGTCGAAATGGTCGAGCATGGACTCGATCGTCGTCGGCTCCTTCGTGGTAATGAACATGCGGACTTCGGTGATTCCCATGACGCCACCCTTGGCGGACATCGCCTTAATGGCTTCGTCAGTTTTGCACCGCGGATGCGAAGGATTTAAGGCGCGGCAATTAGAATGCGTAATGAGCACGGGCTTTTTCGAGACGTCGAAGGCGTCCAGTGTCGTGCGGTCCCCGCAGTGAGAAACGTCAACGGCCATGCCCAGTTTGTTCATGCGTTCCACGACAGCCAGTCCGAAATCGGAGAGCCCTTCGTCGCGCCGTTCGGTGCTGCCGTTGCCAATCAACGTGCGCGCGTTGTACGTCAGTTGCGAAACGCGCTGGCCCAGGCCATAAAAATAATCCACGTCGTCAACTTTGCGGAAGTGCTCGGAATTCTGTACGCCAAGCAGGATGCCGACTTTGCCCGATGCCTTGATGCCGTCGAGCCGCGCAGGCGTCTCTACCCGCTCGAACCAGTTGTCGTGCCGCGCGAGAAACGTGTTGTAACCGGAAAGGAATTGCAGCGTCTCGAGATAAGCGTCCGGCCCGCCGGTGCCAATGGCTATATGAAACACGCTGATGCCGGATTGCTTGTAGGGCGCGTAGTCCTCGGCGGTGAAGTTCTCGGGATTGCCGAGCATTTTCATCATGCGGGTGGGGCTGATCCAGAGTGGGGCGAGCATGTCGATAACCGTCGAGCGCTGGACGAGATCGATGGCGCGAGCCGAATACGCTTGGTCCGAAGTGGCGAACAGGCGGTAACGCCCGCGGTTCAGAAACGCGGCGCCAGTCTTTGCTTGGGCGAGTACAGGCGCGAACATCGCCGCGGCGGCGCCCTGCGCGGATTTTCCTAAAAAGTTGCGACGATTCATTTCTGTTTCTCCCTCGGCGGTATGCAGCTGCGAGCGTGAAACGCCTGTGCGTCGAGATAGTACCACTTTCAACGTTTGTTTCATCTTCGAGGCAAACAGAAGAATGGATACTCCCTGCGAAAGGAAGTGTCAACGGTTGAGCGTGATCCCAGAACTCGGCGGAGAATTATTGTACGGTGACCGTTACGGTCGCAGTGGTGCGGCCGAACTGATTCGTGGCGTAGAGAGTGTACGTGGTCGTGACCGAAGGCGTGACCACTGTGCTTGTACCTCGAACCGCTCCGATTTGCGGTGACACGATGTAGTAGGACGCGCCGCTTGCATTCCACGAGAGTGTGACGGCTGTTCCCGGCGCAACGGGATTGGACGTGCTCGCCGTGAAGCTGGAGATGGCCGGAGCCGAACCTTGCGGCAGGTTGCCGCTGGTATAGACAGTGCCGAGCGCGACGACTTCGAAATCCGAAGCGTTGAGCGAGCCGAGGTTGTGGAGGTCGTTGTTGTCCCAGCGATCGTCAGGGGCTCCGCTGATGTACATCGACGAGCCGTTGTCGGCCATGATCATTCCGTATTGCTTGAGGGCTTTGAGAATCACTTGATTCGTGGCTGAGAAACTGGAGATGTCGAAACTGGACTTGAGGCGCAGGCGCATGCCCATCGGCGCGGCGAACTGAGCGCTGGAGTTCGAGGCCCAGTGCGTGGCGGGCAGGACGAACGCAGCCGTACTGTGTTGGAGCGTGAACCGGATGGCGTGAGCGATCTGTCCGCTGGCGGCTTCGTCATAGCGGATGAGGCCGGGGAAGATGGGCAAGCCCGCGGCGTCGGCGGAAGTCCACGTGAGGGGGCGCTGCGTGTAATTCTGCAAATCCCAAACGGCCGCGGAGCCTGCGTTCCAGGAACCATCCGTGTTGACGCTCGACCCGTAGAGTTCGTAGAGCCAGCAATTGTTGTTGTCCAGCACGAGGACGTGGCGATCGCCGGTGCCCGGATTGGGGTAGCCCTCGATATTGGCGTTCGCCGGAATGGGCATGGGGCCAGGATCGCTCTCGTCGCCGTAAGCGTTGAACGTAATATTCACGGGCGTCTGAGACGAGTCGACTACGGAATAGGGAATACCCATGTAGCTGCCCTGATATTCGCCGGATCCAAAGTCGGGATGCACCGAGACCGTGGTGCCGATGAAATTAATGTAAGAGGCGGAGTTGGGATCCACGGCTGCGCCGGAAATGTCTTGATTCCACGCATTGTTGGCGGGGAAAGGACGGAAGCCATTGAGGCTTGCGCCAGCGCCGACAGCCATTCCGCTGCAGGCGCTGGCTTGCGTGGTGGAGGTGACCTGGAGATTGATGCTGCTCGAAGTGCTTTGGCCCGGATTGGGATTGCTTACGGTGACGGCGAAGATGCCGGGGGAAGAGGCATTGCCGGTAGCCGTGAGTTGTGTCGAGTTGACGAAAGTGGTCGCGAGTGGATTGCCCGCCAGAAGGACTTGCGATCCGCTCAGAAAATTGCTGCCGTTCACGGTGAGGCTCAGTGCGCCGACACTGATGGATGAGGGATTGATCGAGCTGAGAACAGGAGTCGCATTGAGCAGAGTGACATTGCTTGAACCATTTGCCGAAGAATCGGCCGAACTCGTCGCCTGAATCGTAATTGTGTTCGAGTTGGGCAGAGTCGCTGGAGCTGTGTACAAACCTGAAGAACTGATCGTCCCGCTTGTGGAGTTGCCGCCTGCAACGTTGCTGACGGACCACGTTACAGCCGTGTTGCTGGTACCGGTTACTTTTGCGGCGAACTGTTGAGAAGCTCCAGCGCGCACGTTGGCGGGATTGGGTGTGACGGAAACCTGGATGGAAGCGGGTGGAGGGGGATTGGGCGATGAATGAGAGCCGTTGACCTGGGCACAGCCGCCCTGAAAAATTGCCAGAACGAGGCAAAGCGTGAGCAGGCGGCAGTTCAAGAAACTCCGCTCGGCCTGGCTTGGCAAAATGCGGACCGCGTATTCGTTGGGACGTTTCATTTCCGTCGAGACTGACGGCGACTGGCTCGTCTGCACGAGCGTCACCCGGCAGTCTGCATGTCGAAATTATGAAGGTTGCGAAAGCGGAGAACGACTGGCCGACAGTACAAATTAAGTACAGCCGGTACTGAAGGCCCCCGCCGTGAACAACCTTCGGCGGAGGCCCGGTGCGGATCAGGAGCGTCGCAAGATCCCCGCGAGCAGCGAGAGTACGAACAGAATCACGAACACGAAGAAGAGCAGCTTCGCTATGCCTGCGGCGGCCACCGCAATTCCTGTAAAACCGAAGACCGCAGCGATCAAAGCGACAATGAAGAATCCCAATGCATAACGCAGCATGTGTCCTCCTTTTAGATTTGGTGTGACTCGGGTACCCGTTCACCTTGTCACAGAATCGTTCTTAGCGCCGGTCGCGAGAAGCACGACTCCGCCCATCAAAGCCAGGCATCCGAGGACCGGCGGCAAAGGAAGAGTGTGTTTTTCTTCCTTGGTGGCTTGAAGCGGGCCGACATCCAGGACTTTCTCGTGCGTGGTGTAGGTGATGCCCTGATAGGCGAGAGACACGACGCCGAGGATGAGAAGTACGAGTCCAGCTAAACTTGCTGATTTCATGGAACGCTCCTTAGCCTCTGCATGGGATTGAAATTACGGACGGGCGTGAAGCACGCGATGCACACACCCGTCCCTGAGCCGCAAAGCGGCTCGTTTATGTTTGCTTTTTCTGTTGGAAACTTCGCTGCTAAGACTGGTGCGCAGCGCGCTTTTTTTGCGGGGGTTCGTCCGTAAGCGACTTGACGAACTCATCAGCGCGCTTTTCGGCCTCTTCTTTGGCGATCCCATAACGTTCCTGAAGACGGCCAATGAGCTGTTCGCGCTGGCCTGCGATCATCTCGAGATCATCATCGGTCAACTTTCCCCATTTTTCCCGGAGCTGTCCTTTGGTTTGCTTCCATTTCCCTTGCACTTGATCCCAGTTCATTTGTTTCCTCCCCCATGATTATTTCAGGCCGATGGACTGGACCAGACGGCGTGGCTCTCGCATCCGAAGCGAGAACCGCAAAGTGACGCTCTTTTCAATGACACAAAGGAAGGAGCAAAGAGCTGGCCAAAGCGGGAAGAAACTTCCAAGTCATGGAGAGTCAGTCTGTTACGGCTATGCGATATGCGAGAAGCGGATCTCGTTTGCGAGTACTAGCCTGCGTAAATTCGCCTGCTGCCGGTTTTTTCTTCACGATGTTTAGGCATCGAAACAAATTTCCAATTGGCATGGGAATCGTTGATAAGAAGACCATGCGGGGAGCAGCGGGAAATCTGGTGATGGAGCGCCCGTAGCTGAATCGATGCGGACGCTCCCACCAGTATTTTCGTTAGGGCTTGGTGATGACGCCGCAAGCGATGCGCGCTGGCGCAGCCGTTCCTGTGCCGCCTGAAACTGCGTGAATAACGATGGCCGTGCCGCCGTTGCTGAAAACGGAATGGTCATCGTCGCCGAGCGTTACGTTCGGCGCGACCACGGAAACGTGCGCCGTGCCGTCCGCGCCCACGATGAGCGCAAAATTCGGGATGTCCCCGGCGGGCATGCCTTCGTGGCTGTGCTCAGCGCCGCCTGGATTGAAGTGCGGACCAGCGGTCTTGAAGTCGGGCGGGTCGCACTTGGCAACTTGGTGGATGTGGATGGAATGCTCGCCAGGCGGCAGATTCTTGATGTCGAGCGTGATTTTGACGCCTTTTGGCGTGCTGGAAAGTTGGGCAGATCCAACGCTTTGCCCTTCCGTGTTCTTGAATTCGACAGTCACTGGTTTGCGGCTGTGAGACTCCTGGGCAAGGCGGCGGAAGTCAAGGCGAAGAGCGCACACACCCCACATAGCATTGCTCTCATCGGATTTCCTTTCTCTTATTTGATTCGAATGGTCTCGGGGCACTGCGTGAAGCAGTACCCAACTACTCTAACTCGCCTGGACGGAAGGTTATTCCGCGGTGTGACGAGTGCTGTCCTCATTTAGATACGTACCGGTAACTACCTGCCGCGGGTAGCCGTTTATCGCCTAGACGGATGGGGCCAGAACGACTCTCAATAGGAGCTAGGACGAGCGAAAACTTCCGTGAATCTCCAGAGCAAAGGTCAGTCGTTGCGATACAGGTCCGGATATTCCTTTTTCAGGCTGGTCAGTTTCGGCAGGTCGTTCATCATGATGTACGGCTCGTAGGTGTGGTTCTTCAGGTAGTCCTGATGGTAGTCCTCGGCGGGATAGAAGGCTTGCAGCGGCACGACTTGCGTGACGATGGGCTGCGCATAGATTTTTGCTGCATCTAGCTGTGCGATGTAGGCTTCGGCGATTTTCTTTTGCTCGTCATTCGCATAGAAAATGGACGAGCGGTATTGCGTGCCGTAGTCGGGACCCTGCCGATTCAGCTCCGTCGGGTTGTGGCCTACCGCAAAAAAGATCATCAGAATCTGGCCGTACGAAATCTGCGAAGGATCGAAAACGATTTTTACGGATTCCGCGTGGCCCGTTTCGCCCGTGCTCACCTCTTCGTAGTGCGCCGTCTTGGCCGCGCCGCCCGAATATCCGGACGTCGAGGAAGTCACACCTTTCAGGTGCTGGAAAACGGCTTGAATGCCCCAGAAGCAGCCGCCGGCCAGGACCGCAGTCTCTTCGGATCTCGAATTGGCGAGAGGCGCATCCACCGCGGGCTTGGGGTAGGCGGATTTAGCATGGGCCCGGCCATCGTTTGGCTTGGCGGTGGCCCAGGCTAGGACTCCAATACCGGCAAAGATTAGAACAGCAATCAGGACAGCGCGCATGATAAGCACTCCGCAAAAAGCACTCCATCAAAGTATACGCTTGGTGCAAGACATTGGATGTTCTAGGCGGCGCGTTCGTTGCGGGATGGAATTGACAGGGTATTCAGCCGGGGGTACGCTCCCCGAACACTGAGGAAACATTCCTTCTCGAATGCTCTCAAAGGTGAAACTTGTGCCGCCAAAAAAGTTAGCACGGACACTAATGCTGTCGGCAGGAGTGCTTGGTTCCGCGATGCTGCTGGCCGCGTGGCCTGGCCGCGCGCCTTCCCAGAAAAAACCCGCGCACGCCGATGTGGTCGCAGGCAAAAAACTGTTCGAGCGGCATTGCGTGCTGTGCCATGGGATTGACGGCAAGGGAGGGCGCGGGCCGTCCCTGAATCGCGTGCGGCTGGCGCATGCCCCGGACGATGCCGCGTTGAAAGCCGTAATTGCCGATGGAATTCCGCCCGTTATGCCCGAGGGATGGCTGTTTGACGACAACGACCTGGCGAATCTGGCGGCGTATGTGCGATTGCTTGGAAAAATTCCGCCCGATCCCGTGCCCGGCGATGCAATACGCGGCGCGGGTGTCTATGCGAAGAGCGGCTGCAGCGGCTGCCACATTCTCACTGGCGCAGGCGCTGGTTATGGCCCGGAACTGACTGGGATCGGTGAGCGCCGCAACGCTGCTTTTTTGCTGAAAGCGCTCGCAAAGCCGAGCACGACGCTTCCCGAAGATTTCATGTTCGTGAAGGCGACAACCGCTTCGGGCGAAGCCATCGAAGGAATTCGCGCGAATGAAGACACCTTCACGATTCAAATCAAAGATACTGGCGGGAAATATCACAGCTTGCGAAAAGACGAGTTGAAGGAGCTGCACAAATTGCGTGGCGAAACGCCCATGCCTTCCTTCGAAGGAATTCTGAGCGCAAGCGATATGCAGGATTTGGTGGCGTACCTGGCTTCGCAACGGGGCAAACCATGAGAATCCTTTGCGGGATGTTGTTGACTGCCGTGTTGTCCGCTGCCGCTGCGGCGCAGGTGCCCTTCGAGCGCATTGCCAACGCCGACAAAGAGCCCGGAAACTGGCTGACCTATTCGCGCGATTTACTCGGCCACCGCTTTTCTCCGCTGAAAGAAATTACTGCCGAGAACGTCGGCAATTTGAAAGTGAAGTGGGCCTTTCAGTTTCCGAATGACCGCAGCGAAGTCTCTCCGCTTGTTGTGGACAACGTCATGTACGTCAGCGGACCGAACTGGGCAGCCGCGCTGGATGTGCACACGGGCCGCCAGCTGTGGCGCTGGAATCGCGTCATTCCGAAGGATTATCACAACATCGGGTTTTTGCAGGTGAGCCGCGGCCCCGCTGTGCTCGATGACAAGCTGTATGTCGCTACGCTCGATTGCTATCTGGTGGCGCTCGATTTGAAAAGCGGCGCCGAGCGCTGGAGCACAAAAGTCGGCGACTACCATTTGGGCTATAGCATGACGGTCGCGCCGCTCGCGATCGAAGGGAAAATTGTGGTCGGCGTCAGCGGCGGCGAAGCCGGTATCCGCGGGTTCGTCGATGCCTACGACGCAAAGACGGGCAAGCAGGCTTGGCGTTTCTGGACGATTCCCGGTCCCGGCGAGCCGGGACACGAAACGTGGGCCGGCGATAGTTGGAAAACGGGAGGCGGGCCGACTTGGGTGACAGGTGCGTACGATCCGGAATTGAAGCTCGTGTATTGGGGCGTCGGCAACCCAAGCCCTGATTGGAATGGCGACGCGCGCGGCGGCGACAACCTTTACAGCTGCTCGTTCCTTGCCCTGGATGGTGAAACAGGAAAACTGCGTTGGCATTTTCAGTTTACGCCGCACGACACGCACGACTGGGACGCGGCGCACACGCCCGTGCTTTTCAACGCGAAGATCGATGGCCGCGATCGCAAGCTGATCGGCACGGCAAACAGGAACGCGTTCTATTACGTGCTGGATCGCGAGACAGGTGAATTCATCGCGGGCCAGCCCTATGCGAAACAAACATGGGCGAAAGGACTCGACGCGAAAGGCAAGCCGATCGTAGCTCCGGATTCCGTGCCGACGGAAAATGGCGCGCTCATCTGGCCGAATCTGAACGGAGCGACCGTGTGGTTCAGCCCTTCATACAGTCCCGACACGGGGTTTTTCTACGTGGCAGTGCGCGAGATCGGTTCTGTGTACTTCAAGAGAGAGAGCCAATTCAAGCCGGGGACGTTTTATCCAGGCGGCGGCGAAAACGAGCTGGCTCCGGACGACGCTTGGGGAGAAATTCGCGCGCTGGATGCCACTACCGGAGAGACCAAGTGGAATTTCAAATTGCAATCGCCGCCGTGGGCTGGCGTTTTGTCGACGGCGGGTGGTTTGGTGTTTTCCGGTTCGGACGAAGGAAACTTTTACGCGCTGGATGCGCGCACGGGAAAACCAGTTTGGGATTTTCAGACCGGCGGGCCCATCGGCGCGAATCCCATTTCGTTCACGGTGGACGGCAAGCAGCGCATCGCCATCAGCGCGAATCGCGTGCTGTATGTTTTTGGATTTTGAGCCAGGCAAAGAAGGCGCTGGAACCGTACGGGTTTGCGCGGCATGATACATAGGATCGAAAACGAACTGAGGAGAGTTTCATGAGATTACGCTTCCGCGCTGTTTCTGCAGTCAGCGGTTTTCTGATTTTGCCGGCAATTCTTTCCGCTCAAGTAACGGGAGTTACGCACGGGCAGAAGCCGCAGCTTCCCGCGCCCTACTCGACGAAATCGTCGGGGAACGGCCCGCGCAATGAAGCGCCTCCGCCGGGTTTTCTTCCCACGGTGCCGCAAGGTTTCAAAATCAATGTGTTCGCATCCGACTTCAAAACCCCGCGGTGGCTGACGACCGCGCCAAATGGCGATATTTTTGTGGCGGAAACCGGCGCAAACGACATCGTCGTGCTGCGCGACCCGCAGAACACCGGCGGAGCGCAACAACGTGAAGTATTCGCCACAGGCACGAGGCGCGTGTTTGGCATAGCTTTCCACGATGACTACGTCTACGTTGGGGACACCAACGAACTGGTGAGATTTAAATACGATCCAAAGACCTCCAAACGTTTAGGCGAAATGGAATCTTTGTTGAAGCTGCCGACGGGTGGCCACGAAACCCGTTCGGTGGCGATCGCTCCGGACGGCAAACATGTGTTCGTTTCCGTGGGCTCGGGCTCCAACATCAACACCGGCGAAGAGCCCATTCGCGCGGCAATCACGATTTGCGATCTGGACGGCAAGAACGCGCGTTTGTATGGATCAGGGTTGCGCAATCCAGTTGGGCTCGCTATCGAGCCGGTGACCGGAGCCGTTTGGACGAGCGTCAACGAGCGCGACGAGCTTGGCGACAATTTGCCGCCGGATTATTTTACTTCCGTTAAAGACGGCGGTTTTTACGGCTGGCCCTACAGCTACATCGGCAGCAATGTGGATGACCGCGTGAAACAGGAACATCCCGAACTGGTCGCGAGAGCGATTATTCCGGACGTCTTGCTGGGTGCTCATGTGGCGCCGCTGCAGTTTGCGTTTTATACGGGCAAGCAGTTTCCGCAGAGCTATTGGGGCGGAGCGTTTGTCGCCGAGCATGGCTCGTGGAATCGTGCATCACGCGCGGGATATCAGATAGCCTTTGTGGCGTTCAAAGACGGGCAGCCGTCCGCCGATCCCGTGACGTTTATGACAGGAATGGTGCCAGACCCCAGCGGACGAGATGTACTTGGCCGGCCCGTGGGAGTGACCGTTGCTCCGGATGGTGCGCTGCTTGTTTCCGATGACGGCGCCGGAAAAATCTACCGCATATCGGTGGCGAAGTAAGACGCACGAATTAGCTCCCTCGCAAGCTGGGTACGATGAATCGCGCCCCTGCAAAGTCAGCACGGAGAAGAATCCGTACCTAGGTGAGGTAGATTAGTTCACAGTTAGCGTCAATTGAATCGGCTGCAATTGCAGCGGCTTGCCCGATGCGGACATTGCCGCTGGATTGATCGTGATGGTGGACGTCCCGTGAGGCGTCACAATCGTTGGCGGTTGCGGAGGAGGAGTGGAATAGCTTCCCCCGCCGCAGCCTGCTGCCCCAAGCCCCAAACTCAACATTACAAGAAACAAGCCGATGGCAAATGTGCCAGCAAATGCCGGGCGTTGCGGCTGCCTTCTCGCACTTAGCAAGAGAACAGGCAAGACTAGTTGTCCCAGTCGCTCGCGCGAATTCTGCATGACGCAGAAAGCGAACAGCAGAAGCAGGAGGATCACTGCGGTCAATCCTGGCGCAGTACGAAGACGGAGGAACGGCGTGGAACGCGGCGCGACATCGAGAGGCAAGACCCCGTTGGTCCCGCCGCTTGTTGTGACCATCACCGTGAACGCAGCGGCAGCTCCATTTGTAATTTGAATCGAGGATGGCAGCTGGCAGGTTGCACCCTGAGGTGCTCCGCTGCACGAGAGAGAAACGGTGCCGGTGTAGCCCACGCCGGGAGTGATTTGCAGATTGTATTGCGCGGGCTGACCGGCGGCGACAGTAGCGGTCGTTGAACCAGCCGGAGCGGCGCCGAGAGTGACCGCGGGATTGGCGTTGCCAGCGATGTTGATAACCTGCGGAGAATTCGACGCGTCATCGGTGATCGTGACGGTTTCCGTACGTTGGCCGGCAGCCAGCGGGGCGAAAATCACGGTCACAGTGCACGTACCTTGAGGAGCGATCGCTCCACGCGCAGCCGTTAGAAGGTGGTAGTGAAGTCACTGACGTTGTTTCCGCCGACAGAAGCCGAAGAAATGTTGAGCGTGGCGTTGCCGGTATTTTTGACGGTCACCACGATCGGATTGCTGGTAGTGCCTTGCGTGATGGTTGGAAAGCTGACGGGGTTGGGAGTTATCGTTACGGCGGGAGCAGGCGGAGGCGGGTTGATTGCCGTGCCAGTGAGTTGAATGGATTGCGGACTGCCGGGAGCGTTGTCGGCAATCATGACCGTAGCTTGCTGCAGGCCTGGCACGGTCGGAGCGAAAGTAAGGCTGATCGAGCAGAAATTGCCGGGCTGAATGACCGTGGGGGCGTGGCAGGTATCGGTCATGGCGAATTGCGATGGGTCAATGCCAGAAAGAGTGATGGAACTAATACTGAGTGCCTGGCCGCCGTTGCTTTGGACGGAAACCATTTGAGGACTGCTGGAGGAATTGGTTTGGATAGCGCCGAACGAGAGAGAGGTTTGAGAGAGTGAAACGGAGGGGCCGGAAATTCCTTGCTGCCCGGGCGGGACGCTGAAGGTGAGGGGGAAGGAAATCCCCGTTACCGTGTAGGGCGAGCCTGGGGCTTCGAGGAAGTAGCCGGTGACAGGATCAATCGTGAAGGCATGCGCAAGGTTGGGCTGCGGATCGCCGCCGTAATTGAATGGCCCCGTGGGATCGGCGCTGAATTGCGGGACTGCAGTGAAACCTGGAAGCGGCGAACTAGAAGTCTCGGCAATCATCCCCGTGGACGCATCGAGAGAAAAGATGTGGACAGCGGAGGCGGGGCTTGGCGCCGGAGGGTACGTGGCGTAGATAAAGGAGCCAGTGCTATCCACGAAGAGCTGGCTGGGGAAAATATTTGAGCCGAGATCAAAAGCGCCACTCGGGAACGATCCATTGATTCCCGTAACAAGGATTTGACCTACGAGTTCTCCGCGGCCAGTAACGACAAAGCGTCCTTGCGGATCCGCGGCAAAGCAACGAGCCGTGGAGTTGTCGGGTGTATTGCCCAGGCTCTGAAGGCTGGGAATTCCGGACTGGGGATCAATAGAGACGGCGTCGAGCTCTTCGCCGAGCGAGCATCGTGGGATCGGAAGGGAAACTGGGGCCGAGATAGAGATAGAGATTTTTTGTGTCGAGAGGCTGCGAGAATCCGATGGGCGTGGAATTCAGTTCCAGGAACGAGTTTGGCACGGGGACAAGGGCCGGCGGATTGGTTTGGATTTGAAAAGTTTCCATGGAACTCTCGCCCGCGATTTGACCGTTGCGGTTAATGACGGCGATGTAGTTTCCCGTTGGCTCGACTGCGATAAAAACCGGGTCATTGGTGAACGGAGAGGCGAAAGGGGAGCCGGGTTTCACCTCCTGATAGGCACCGGTGGTGGAATCGGTGATCTGAAACATGTGGATGCTGTTGTTGCCGGGAGCAAAGAGGAAACGGCCTTGCACGTCGAGGGTGAATGGGGATGAAGTGGGGGAAGAGAAAGGCGAGCCGCTGACAGGAGAGAGCGCGCCCGTCTGATCGTTGCGCACGGCGACGGCTCCTCCGGACGAGAAAACGAGGGTCTGCTGTAACTGGCCGCGCGCCGAAGGGACGTAAGAGTGTTGCTGAAGCGATGGCGCCGAGAATGATTAGGATTTTCCAATGTTTTTTTGAGCGTGAGATCAGGGCTTGGTGCGAATGGAGAGGGAATTCGCGTGCATGGGCCATGTGTCTTCCTTGGCCGTCGGAAATAGCGGCACCTCTTTGAATCCGAGAGGGAAACGTTTTACGAATCCAAGGTAAGACGGAAAAAGCGCGACGTCAACAAAATATATCAAATAGTTGACGAAACTGAACGGTATAAATGTAGGAAGAGCGCAGCTGGCTTGGGCACCGAGGCGATTGTTAAAGAATATTAATGTGCGAAAAGGAGCTTCCTGCGGTACCTTGCAGGGCTTATGCAACCAGCACACCTTGATTTGGAAAAGCTTCCGGCTTCGAGTGACAGCAGATTGGTGACCCGGCTCAACGGCAAATTGAGTCTGGAGACGGTGCACAACTTCATTCAGACGCTGCGGCCGGAGCCGGCGGACTACATGGTGCTCGATATGAGCGGGGTGTCCTTTCTGGATTCCGCCGGGGTGGGAGCCCTGGTGTCACTTTTCGTGCATAGGCGAAATGCGGGGAAGTCGTTTGCAATTGCGGGACTGACGCAGCAGGGGAATGCGGTACTGCAGGTTGCCGGGCTGACCAAGTTGCTGCCGAACTTTCCGACTGTGGATGCTGCCCTCGCGGCAAAGACCTAACACCCCGCCGCGAAAATTTGGATCGGCTGGAAATGGGAAGCGATGTCAGTTTGGCCTTGCCCCCTCCCCTCTTTTTTTGTAAGTGTTCATGGCTCTGTTGACATCCTTGCGAACGGCTGCGGTGCCTCAAGCGATAGAGGTTGTAAGCGAGCCCGAGTAGCAAGGCTTGGCGAATTTGCGATGTTAACAAGCGCCCCGGGGCGCGCGAGGAGAGTTTCCGTTTGACCACCGAGAAGATGGTCTCGTTCTTCGCGCGTGGCCCATACTGTTTCCGTGGAAAAGCCCGGTGCATTTGGCTACGGATCGCTCCTCGGGGGAGACCGCGGCGAAGGTTCGCCGGGATAATGCTACGCGCGCCCAGGCGCTGGCGAATGTGTTGATGGTTGGCTTCGGAATCGAACTCCGCATCGGCCAGCACCAAGCCGAGGGGCGCACGTGCTCCGGCCACATTCAGCAACCCGGGCAGCGCCGGGGCGTCGCAACGCGGTCCGGGATGGGCCCGCTGCGCCAGCAAAATCTGTTGCTGCAAATCCGCAACGACCAGCCACTTCAACCAGCGACGATGGGGCGCCCTCCCGTGTGCTTGTTGTTCGATGCGGCGGAGGAAGAACGTGCTGACGGCGTTCTGCGACAGCCCCGTGCCGTCCACGCCAGCCGTCACCCGTGCCGAGCGTCGGCCGCGGCGCAACTGGCGCACGGTTTCTTCCAGTCCGCGGTCGATGGTGTCGTCGTCCAGCCGCTTCAGAAAACGGTACAAGGTGGTGTAATCGGGCACGCTTTCCAACTGCAGCGTTGCGCGCAACTCGCCATGCTCGCGTAATCGCACTTCGGCTTCGCGAAAGGTCCAGTCTTCGTAGCGCATCAGACACAGCACCGCCAGCAGCTGCGGCTGAGTGAACTGATGTTTGCTGAAGCGACTGCGGTAGGGCGGCAAGACCCGGGTGGCCACCTGCAAGGCCACGCGAGCAAAAGGCAGGAGTCCCACTTCGGCCATCGTCCCTCCTGCTCGATCAGAAAACACGCACGCCGCCCCCTTGTCGACCCCGCAAAACCGAGACTGTGCCGAGGATGTCAACAGAGCCAGTGCGGATTCTAAAGATGTTAGCGGGAATAGCTCTTTTTGATGCGACCGGGAGCTTCTGAGGCTCTACGCGAGATTACCCAACGGCTATGTTACCATAAATCATAAAAATGTCAATGCCAGAAATATCTGGCGTGGGGGATTTGACACAGGCCGTGGCGTATTTGCGGCTGGGGATGGTAGGGCGTTCCAAATTGGGACGGCACGCATGTGTCGCCGTGAACGGGGGCAGTCGCGGGCCTGCAACCGCCGGGCGCAATGAATTGCGCCCCTACAACGCGTTTAGGAGGTCGCTGGAGGACGGGATTTCGCCGCTGGTATACTCTGGGGCATGGACAACAAATCTGGATTTGCGGTGCGGGATGCGGATTATGAACGGCGGGTGCGGGAGAGTTTTGCGCGGCAGGGGTTGATGGCGCACCTTGGGGCGGAACTCGTGTCGCTGGAACCTGGAGGGGTGGCGATTCGGGTGCCGTTCCGCGGGGAGTTGACGCAGCAGCATGGGTTTTTTCATGCGGGAGTTACGGGGGCGATTGCGGACAGCGCTTGCGGGTACGCGGCGTTTACGCTGATGGGGGCGGAGGATTCGGTACTGACGGTGGAGTACAAGATGAATTTATTGGCGCCGGCGGATGGGGAGGAGTTGGTGGCGCGGGCGCGGGTGGTGCGGTCGGGGAAGACGTTGAAGGTTTGCATGGCGGATGTGTTTGCGCGGAAGGGCGGAGTGGAGAACCATTGCGCGACGGTTTTGGCGACGATTATGTGCATGGCGGGGAAGGCGGATCGGGCGAGATAGACTTTGGGGCGAGAAGAGGATGACGCGAGCAATTTGCTTTGGCGGGCCGAGGCGGGCAGAGAGGGACAAGCTCCTCCCCTACAAATAGCGGTGGGTCAGTTTCCGGTAAACGACAAATCAGGAACTGACCTTGTCGATGGTAAACTCCAACTTAGGTCAGACTCAAGTTGGAACCCAAATACAGCGGAATGACCGTGAACGAGCGCCTCGTCTGTGCTGACTTGCTTGAGGCTTTTGACGCTGCCATTCGGGCGGCCAACAGAGACCGAATGGTCGAAATCCTCACCAAGGTCGAATTTGAGCCAGACGAAGCTGGCCGCACAGCGGATAGCATATTGAGGCACCCGACTCGTTTCGGTCGAATATGACCTCTCACCCGGCGTTGATGGTCTAGGAGGTCACGGCTGATTAACGCGGTATCGGAAAAGTGAAGTCCTAGGACTGGACCGACAAGACAACTAGTCAGGCACTGAGACGAGGGTCGGCTTTGACCGTGGCGACCATGAATGGTACAGATGTTCAGAAATATTCGCAATCGAGGCAGCTTCTGTCCATGCAGCGCAGCACCAAATTGGTTCTCCTGGGAATAATGGCGGTCGCTTCGATTGCTGCGGTTGTCGCATGGTCAGTCCTTCCTCGTTCGATACCCAACGTCGAGGTCAGTCTTGGAGCAGACGTTAAACCTGTCCCGAAGAATGCTCCCACACTGAACGGAGCGCATATTGAAAAGATATTAGGAGTGGAGCAATTCCGAGCCATTCGGCAAGTTAGCCAAATACCGCAGGTAGTCAAGGAGTCGTTTTCCAATTTCACCGGGTTTCCCTTTGATTTGGCCAACCCTGGAGAGGAAATAAGCAGCGACATGATGATTCCAGGGAAGACGTCCCGCCGACTCGTCTTTCTGGGACTGAGTGACGATTCAGCCGTCCTCTTTTACGAACAAGGAGGATTTGCCGGTACTTTTAACACCGTTGTTTTTTGGTTCAGGGAAGGAGGGCGCGACTGGGGCGCTTCTCTAGAGCACGGGCCAATCCCGAAAGACATCTCCAGTTTGCGAGCCGCAGTCCAGAGTGGAAAATTTCACGTCTGGGAGAGTAGGCAGTAGGGCTTGGCAGCATCAACATTCCTGGTAAACGCTAGTGCTTTACCGGATGCGCGTTCTCGGTGAGGAGTGAACGGAGGCGGGGAGCTCTGCGCGCGTCCGGTAAAGCCGTTTGGACGTGGCCGCCCGTGGTTGCGGTGGACGCGGGCCCTATGCAAATTCAATGGTGGGAAGGAGCGGCGTTAAGCCGTGCCGAGACTGTGCTGCAGGGCACGACACATGACACCGTGCGCGCGGAAATTGGCTACGGCGAAAAAGGATCGCAAAGACGGTGGTCGAAGAAGCTGGAAGAAGGGATCGGTTTGACGGCGAGGCACAGAGATGCGGAGCGCCTGGAAGGACGCAGAGTTTTCGAGTTGGAGAGAGTAGTCTCATGCCGCAGCGCTGATCCGTGGTGGAGAACGAAGTTGGATTTCGGCAGCGGTGAGCCTTTCGATGACCTTCATCGGTCCACCGCATTTAGGGCAGCGCCAAAGATCGGGACCATCTTCGGCGGAAGAGGCGTGTTGTTCGGCTTGCGGCTGTTGTGCCGAACCCAACAACTGAAAGCAAAGCGGCAGGAGCGTGGCGCGTTTGCGGTTGGCCAGAAAGCCGAAGTTACGGATGCGCACGAAGCCTTGGGAAGGATATGCAGTAAGAAGCGGCACAAGAATTCATCGAGCGATAGGGGCAGCAACTTCTGTTCGTTGTGGTGAGCGGAATCACGCCAGCGAAAAGTGACTTGGCCATCGGTGAGGGAGACCAGGCGATGGTTGGAGATGGCCACACGATGAGTGTAGCGGCCCAGATAGTGCAGCACATATTCGGGGCCACCGAAGGGACGTTTCAAGTAGACCACCCAGTCTTGTCGATAGAGCGGCCGCAGCCAGGCGGCGAAGATCTTGGGTTGCGCAAGAAGCTTCAGGTCTCCCTGGAAGTTGAGCTGGCCATTCTGGAAGGCCTGTTTGAGCGCGTCGACGAACTTGCCGCGAAAGATTTCCCGCAGTACTTCCTTGGGAAGAAAGTAGTTGTCTCGTGAGCGAACCCAGCGGGTGTGATCGGGCGAGAGGCCGCCGGCAGGAACGACACAATGGACATGCGGATGAATATTGAGCTTTTGGCTCCACGTGTGCAACACGCTGAAGAAACCAATCTCGGCGCCGAGGTGTCTCGGATCGCGAGCCACTTCGAGAAGGGTTTCGGCACTGGTGCGGAACAGGAGATCGTAGAGGATCTTCTTATTCTGCAGCACCAGTGGAGCCAAGCGGATGGGGCAGTGTGAAGACCACGTGCAGATAGCGGGTCGGGAGAAGTTCTCGTCGACGCGCAGCGATCCAGCGGTCCCGAGCAGCGGTCTGACACTTCGGGCAATGGCGATCGCGGCAGCTGTTATAGGAGATGGTGGCACGATGTCCGCAGCGGGTGCACTCATCGAGATGACCGCCGAGTGCGGCGGTACGACACCGCCGAATGGCCAGCAACACTTTGATGTGCTTCCAACGGAGCCAGTGGCGATTTCGTTCGAGGAAAGCATCTCCCGCGGCGCGGATCAGATCGGCCACCTCGAGCGGTGGCCGGGCCATCTACTCTTCCTGCGGCGAAGGGCCTTCGAGCGGCAGCGAATCCAAAGGACTCGCGGCCGCATGCAGGTGACGTTGGGAGAGATGCAGATAGCGGGCCGTCTCTTTCAGATCGTTATGACCTAACAGGATTTGAATGGTGCGCAGGTCAGCACCATCCTCGAGTAGATGCGTCGCAAAACAGTGACGAAGCGTGTGAGGATGAACATCTTTCTGGAGGCCCGCGCGCTGGGCGGCTTCCTGGCACGCATGCCAAACGGTTTTCGTATCGATCGGCGTATCGGCGCTATGGCGGTGGTTGCCCGGAAAGAGCCAGACTCTTGGTTTGCGCTGTAATCCGCGCCAGTGCTCACGAAGTACCTCAAGTAATTTAGGACTGAGCATCACATCGCGGTCTTTGCGTCCCTTGCCGCCCTGGATGTGAATCACCATGCGTTGGCTATCGATGTCGCTGACTTTCAGGTGCGTCAATTCGGCGCTTCCGTGCTCCGGTGGCGTAGAGGGTCATCAGCAGAGTGCGATGGAAGGAAGTGCCGGCGGCCTGAATGAGTTGAGCAACTTCTTCCTGGCTGAGGATCGCTGGCAGGCGATGGGCCTTTTTCGGATAGGGAGTGTCGGCGATGCTCCAGGTTCTCTTGAGCGTCTTACAGTAAAAGAACCTCAAGGCTGCCAGACGGACCGCGACGCTACTCGCTGACAACTTCCGCTTCTCGAATAGCTCCGCTTGGTATTCGCGAATGTGTCGAGGACCTAAGCGATCCGGGGAACAGTGAAAGTGTCGAGCAAAATCCTCGACTGTGCGGATGTAGTGAACGTATGGTATGTTGAGCGTAATTACGGCGCTGGAGTTCTTCCAGCATCATTTTGCGAAGATGGGTCACAGGGACACCTCCTGTGACCCACATTTACATCAAGCCATCGAGCAACCAACGCTCCACTACCTCACGCGAAGCGTCCGCCGCCGGGCGGCTACGTCCAAACGCGGTTACCGCCGAAGTTCGTACTAGAAGCCACCTTTCCGGTAAGCCTGGCGATCCAGGATTTGGGAAGGCCAAGCAAGACTCTTCCGAGCCCGGGCCCGCCCCATCAAGCACCAGTTGAACCTACTCAGCAACTAGTTGTCGCCATCGAATTCTGTGAACCCGTATATAATTCTGCGACGCAATGGCACTCTCCAGTGGCACAAGACTAGGTCCGTATGAAATCGTTGCCCTGCTCGGCGCGGGCGGGATGGGGGAAGTCTATCGCGCACGTGATGAACGGCTAGGGCGCGAGGTTGCGATTAAAGTTCTTCCCGCTTCGTTCTCCGGCGATTCTGAACGTCTGCGGCGGTTCGAACAGGAAGCCCGCGCCGTCGGTGCGCTGAATCATCCGAATATTCTGGGGGTACACGATACCGGTTCGCAGAACGATGTGCAGTACATCGTCACGGAATTGCTGGACGGCAGGACTCTGCGTGAAATGCTTGCCGAAGGAGCGCTCCCGGTTCGCCGGGCGCTGACGTTGTTTCAGCAAGTTGCGAACGGCCTGGCCGCCGCGCACGACAAAGGCATTGTTCATCGTGACCTTAAGCCAGAAAACATCTTCGTCACTAAGGATGGCCGCGTCAAAATTCTGGATTTCGGCCTGGCGAAGCAGAGCGCCTCTCTTCCTCCCACAGAGTCCTTGAATGGCGCGACCCTTGACACGCCGCTGACAGAAAGCGGAGTGGTCATGGGTACGGTCGGCTACATGTCTCCCGAGCAAGTCCGCGGCAAAGGAACCGACCATCGTTCGGATGTGTTCGCACTGGGCGCAATTCTCTACGAAATGCTCTCGGGCAAACGTGCGTTTAAGCGCGATACCGGCGCGGAAACGATGACCGCCATTTTGAGAGAGGAGCCATCGGAATTAACGGCGATCAATCCAGCTATAAATCCGAGTCTTGATCGCATCGTGCGTCGCTGCCTGGAGAAACAACCCGAGCAACGCTTTCAATCCGTCGCCGATCTAGGCTTTGCGATCGAAAGCCTGTCTGGAACAACAAGTTCGAGCGCAGTCGCACCGCTGGCCCAAGGGAGAAAGTCCAGATGGCTTCCGGTGGCGATAGCGGGATTGCTGCTGGCTGCGTTAGGGGCAGGCTGGTTTGCACATCTGGAGATGGGAACGAAGAATAAAGCGGCAACCTTTCAACGAGTGACGTATCAGCGCGGCACGATCTATTCCGCACGGCTGACTGCAGAGGGCAATGGCGTCATCTATGGTGCCGACTGGGACGGTGCAGGGAGCGAGATCTACCTGGCAAGCAAAGAATTTCCAGATGGGCGATCCTTACTCAAGAACGGTGCCTTGCTTTCCGTCAGTTCTTCGGGAGATCTGGCAGTACTAACTTCACCGCAGTTTCTGGACCACTACGAATTCACAGGGACGCTGGCCACGATGCCGCTGGGAGGTGGGGCGCCACGCGAATTGCTGAAGGATGTCACCGCGGCAGATTGGTCCCCCGACGGCCGTTCGCTCGCCGTGGTTCGAGTTGTGGGCCGCAAATACCGATTGGAATATCCAGCCGGAACTACGAGATTCGAGACAACCGGCACCATTACTGAGCCACGTGTTTCCCGCGACGGCAAGCGCATTGCCTTTTTACACCACCCGCAATGGGGCGACGATCGTGGCGCGGTAATGTTGATCGATGCCGACGGAAAAGCAAAAACATTGTCGGATGGTTGGGAACAGGTACACGGTTTGGCCTGGACTCCTTCCGGTGACACGGTGTGGTTTTCAGCGGCCACTGGCACCGCGGATTTAGTGGTATACGAAGTGTCGATCTCTGGTAAACGCCGCACGGCCTTGGCAGGCACCGGCGGCCAAAGATTGTTTGATATCGCTTCCGATGGCAAAGTGCTCCTCTCCAATAACCAAACTCGGTATGAAGTGGAGGCGTCCATCAACGGCGGTCCTTCTCGAAATTTTTCATGGATGGATGGCTCATTTCTACCGAATCTGTCTGCGGATGGCAAGTACATCCTATTCAGTTCGGGAAGCGCGACAACGCCCTATTACGATGTGTGCATGCGAAAGACAGAAGCCGGTTCCGCTGTAACTCATCTGGGTGAAGGAATGACCTTTAGTCTCTCGCCGGACGGGGCCTGGGCGTGGGTATTGCTTGTGAAGGCTCCACCAGAGGTGCAGATTTTGCCAACCGGTGCAGGAGAGCTGCGAAAACCAGAGAGCGCGAACCTGGAGGCTTACAGTGGCATGGGTTGGTTGCCGGACTCGCAACACTATCTTTTTGCGGGAAATGAATCCGGGCGCGGTTCCCGCGTTTACAAACAAAGCATGATAGGTGGCAAGGCAGAAGCGATTACTCCTGAAGGCTTCGCCTCCGTATCCGCCAACATTCCTGTTTCGCCGGATGGCAGCCGCTTCATGGTCTTCGAGCAAAACACGCGATTGTGGAGGATTTGTCAGGTTGCTGGCGGAAAGTGCTCTCCCTCGCCCGGCAGTGAGGAGCAGGATCTTCCCCTCTCCTGGAGCGCCGACGGCGGATCGATCTTTGTCGGTCAAACGCAGCCAAAATCTGTGATTTTCAAGATCAATCTATCCACTGGGCATCGGGAGTTGTGGAAAGAGGTGAGTGTCGCCGACCCTGTCGGAATAATAAGTCCGGTGCCCGCGGCCATTACTCCGGATGGAAAATCCTATGCCATCTCTCTGACGCGGCATTTGGACACGCTGTATGTCGCCACGGGGTTGAACTGAATCCGGATCGGAGTGCAGCGGAGTCACCGCACTCTGTGTTCTCCCAGTTAGTTTGCACCCGCCGTACCAGCTGGGAGGCGGTCAAGCCCTTCCATGAGAAGGCCGGTGAGTGTCAAGTATGTTTTCTCTTTCTTTCTTGTAAGGATGTTTTTGTTTTTCTCTTTCTCCCTGTGAGTCCTGCCCTTGAGCCGAGCCGCTTCTGTCGCCACCCTTCCATCCGCACTCTTTGTTGAGCGATGATCGCTCGGTGCAAGTTGGGTGTACTCGATTCAGTAGGTGCTGCTACCTGGTAATCGACCTCGTTCCCCCTTTCGAAGGAAACGGGTCCAGGACCTGTCGCAGTCACCTGATCTCGGCGGTTGAGCTCGGCTGTTTGGATACCCTCTCTCTTCTTTCTTGTATGCGTCTTTTTCTTTCTTCCTGTTTTTCCCTGTTTTCCCTAGAGAATTTCGAGCCAGGATCGCCTAGCAACGACGATCGCCAACTAGGCCGCAGCGCGCATCGCTTTGTGGCTATTGCGCAGTGGTTCGTATACCTCTCCACTCACCCACAATCGATGCAGCAGTACCGCCAACTTTCTCGCCACCGCAACCACCGCTCGTTTCTTCGCATTTTTCCCTCCGCGCTCGGCAAGTCGCAGTCCCCATCGCCGCAGATCACTATCTTCTCCAAAGGGCCCCAGGATGTAGTGCGCTCCTTGCACCAGCATGGTTCTCAAATAGCGGTCTCCTTCTTTGCTGATGTGCAGTTGCGGTTGGCTCTCTCCGGAGTCCCTGCGTCCAGGTTTTAACCCGAGAAAACAGCCGACCTCGCGACTCTTCGCGAACCGATGCGGGTCGTCCAGGGTCAGGACATATGTCAGCGCGATCTGTGTTCCTACCCCCTTCACCTGTTTGAGCAGCACGACTTGCGGGTAGCTCTCCCTGGCGATTTTCTCCATCCGCGCGTCGTATTCCTTGATGCGCTCGTTCAACGATTCAATTTCTTTCAGCAACGGTTCCAGAACTTCGCGCAACTCCGCGCTCAATTCCGCGGCCAGCTCCCGGCTCACTTGCTCCGTGCCACACTTCGGCAGCCGTTCACCATAAGACTTCGCCAATCCTCGCGCTGCATTCACCAGCGCGGTTCGCGCACTCACCAATTCCGCACGTGCCCGGATCACCGTCAGATGAATTTGTGCTTTCGCGCTGCGATGCCGCACCGGCCCCAACAGCTCAGGATCGATTCTTGCCAGCCGCGCCAGTGTCCGCGCATCGTGTCGATCATCTTTTCGATTGCTCTTGGTGATCAATTCCACTTTTTGCGCATGCGCCACGAGCACCTCGTGTCCCAGTTCCTTTAGCAGCCGGCTTACCCACGGGGAATGTGTTCCGGTCTCCAGGGCGATGAGACTTCGCGGTATCCTCCCAAGTGTCTGCTTCACCGCTTCCGGTGTCGTCGCTAGTTTCTGTTCCAGAAGGACTTCGCCCGCTTCATCCAAAACGCAGTAGCACGACCAGCGATCGCCGAGGTCCACACCAATCGTGAGCTGGTGTCCTTTGAAAATCATCTTTCCATTTACGCGAACAGTGCTAGTCTTCTTCATTGCCGGTCTCCTTTTGTGCCTTGAGCACGTCTTTCATTGGGAGCGTATCGCATCCCGCTGGAGACCGGCCTTCTCATCCCATCTGTCCTTTTAGGGCCTTCGGCCCGCGAAACCTTATGAAAATCACTCAGTGGTAAGATCGCAACGGCCCAGAGCGGCGAGGTCGCGTTTATCAGTGGAGATTTCGAGACCGTCCATCTGTCTGATCCGGAGCGTGCGTGTTTGAGCGAATAATTGGGCGTCGTTGTCTTCCCCTGGGGAGCGGCGATAGCCCGCGACTCTGGTTAAAGCAATCGCAGCACGCTCTCCGCTCCCGGCCAGGAGGAGTCTATGTCGTACCGGATAGCGGGAATCGATGTTCACAAGAAGATGCTGGCTGTAGTTGTGTCCGACGTTGAAATCGAAAGCGAATACCAATTTGAGCGACGGATGTTTAGCAGCAACCCTGAACAACTGCGATCGTTGGCTGCGTGGCTCGTCGAACAAAAGGCCGAAGAAATAGTCATGGAGTCGACGGCGCAATATTGGAAACCCGTATGGGAAACACTGGAAAGGTATTGGAAGCCGCTCTGCGAGAAGCGGGAAGGAGCCAGGCGGAGGTCCGGCACGTTGCATCTGGCGCAAGCGCTATCCAATCGCGGGCGGCGCGGGCGAAAGAGGGATTTCGTCGATGCCGAGCGGCTGGTGAAACGACTCGTAGCCCGAGAATTGACGCTGAGCTTTGTGCCCGATACGGAGCAGCGTCTATGGCGAACGGTGACGCGAAAGAAGTACCAGTTGCGGCGCAACGTGGTGCGGTTAAACAACCAACTGGAAGCACTTCTGGAAGAGGCCCATATCAAGTTGTCCAGCCTGGTCTCCGATCTGCTTGGCGTCAGTGCCAGACGCATGTTGAAGGCACTGGCTGACGGAGAAACCAATCCCGCAGCTCTGGCCGCTTTAGCCCATGAGCGGTTGCGCGCTACACCGGAACAATTGTGTGATGCGCTCGGCGCGTGCACGGAGCTCAAGCCCGTGTACCGACGGCTCCTGAAAATGACCCTGGAGCACTTGCAAATCCTCGAGCAGCAGATCGGTCAACTGGATCAAGAGCTAGCCACTTTGCTCCATCCGCACCAGGATGCGGTCGAGCGGCTAGCGGAGGTTCCGGGTTTCGCAGTGGACTCCGCGCAGCAGATCATTGCCGAAGTCGGTCCTGCCGCAGCGACGTTTCCCTCCGAGAAATGCCTCTCTTCGTGGGTCGGTGCCTGCCCCGGCGAAGAAGAGAGCGCCGGCGTGAACTACAGTCACCGCTCTCCGAAGGGCAACCGTCACATGCGGCGCTTGCTCAATCAGACTGCTAACGCCGCCGTAAAAGCCAAAGGAAGCATCTTCGAGATCATCTATCGCCGTTGCGTCCCGCGCCTCGGGCATAATCAAGCCATTGGGGTCATTGCGCATCGACAGTGTCGTCTGATCTGGCTGATCCTCCATCAGGGAACCCGTTACGAAGAACGGGGCCCAGCAGTCACCAAACGATCCAGATATCAGCGCACGTGGAGAATGATTCGGCAACTCCGAAATCTGGGTTATCGGATCGAACTACCGAATCCTCAAGCCAGCCAAGCACCGGCGTAGTTATTTTCGACTCTGGTAAACGCGGTTACCGGAAACTACCCCAGTACCCTACGGGGAGTCGCGGAGGATGCGGATTAGTTCGGCGGCGGCGTGGGGGAGGCGGGCGCCGCGGCGTGAGACCAGGTAGACGTGGCGGGGCATGTTCATCTGGCGGATTTTGACTTCTTTCATCCAGCCGTGCTCGATTTCCCATTGCACGCACATGCGGGGGACGATGGCGACGCCCATGCCCATCTGCACGAAGCGCTTGATGCTTTCGATGGTGGGCATTTCGATGGGCATGTTGAGTTCGGTGCGATGGCGAGCGAAAAGTTCGATGACGCGACGGCGAAAAGGGGATTCAACGCTGTGGGCGATGAAGTCTTCTTTGCCGAGGTCTTCGATATCGACTTCGCGCTTTTTAGCGAGGACGTGTTTTGGGGGAACGACGAGGGTTAGTTCGTCTTTGCGAATTTCGGTGGCTTGGAGTTGAGGCTCCTGTGGGACGTAGGAGATGGCGCCGACATCGAGGCGATAGTTAAGGACTTCGTGGGGGATGTCGCGGGAAAACATGCGATGGACGCGGACGAGAACGCCGGGATGGAGTTGGCGGAAAGTGGCGAGGGCAGGCAGCAACGCGTGGATGGAGCTTTCGTTGACGCCGAGGGAGAGTTCGCCACGGGTGAGCGTTTCGAGTTCGCTAAGTCCTTTTTTTACTTCGTCGCGGAGATTGATGAGGCGCTCGGCGTAGTCTTGGAGGAGAGTGCCGGCGTCGGTGAGGCGGACGGGGCGGGCACCACGGACGAAGAGCGGCTGGCCGAGGCCGTCTTCGAGCTTGCGGATGGTGAGGCTGACCGCAGGCTGTGTGCGGTAAAGGCGTTCGGCGGCGCGGGAGAAGCTGCCTTCCTTGGCAACCATAAGAAATACCTGGAGTTCTCCAAGATCCACGACGATTCTCCTTTGTGGGCAGTATAAGCCAGGATTATCAAAAGCAGAACAAAGATAAATTTGACCGTGAGGCGGTCTTCTGTCCTACTACTATCTTGGGGGACCCCCTACTATGGATTCTTCCGTAAAAATCTTTGACACGACTTTGCGCGACGGCGAGCAGTCGCCGGGCTTCTCGATGAATACCGAGGAGAAGATCCGCATGGCGAGGCAGCTTGCGGCGCTGGGCGTGGACGTGATTGAAGCGGGGTTTCCGATTTCTTCGCGCGGCGATCTGGAGGCGGTGCAGCAGGTGGCGCGGGAAGTGCGGAATGTGCCGATTGCGGCGCTGGCACGGGCGAAGAAACAGGATGTGGAGGCGGCCCTTGAGGCGCTGGAACCGGCGGCCGCGCCCAGGTTGCACGTTTTTCTGGCGACATCGGATTTGCATCTGCGCGTGAAGCTGAATATGACGCGAGAGCAGGCGCTGGAAGCGATTGGATCGATGATCCGGCTGGGGCGCAACAGCGTGGGCGAAGTGGAGTTCTCGGCGGAAGATGCGGGGCGGACGGATATTGGATTTTTGTGCCAGGTGTGCCAGGTGGCGGTGGATGCGGGCGCGACCGTTCTGAATTTGCCGGATACGGTGGGTTATGCGGTGCCGGATGAGTATGGTGCGATGTTTGAACAGGTGCGCGCGCATCTGGATGATCCACAGGGGATTACGTTGAGCGCGCATTGCCACGATGATTTGGGGCTGGCGGTGGCGAATTCGCTGGCGGCAGTGCGGGCGGGTGTGCGGCAAATAGAGTGCACCGTCAATGGAATTGGCGAGCGGGCCGGCAATGCGGCGCTGGAAGAAATTGCGGTGGCGCTGGCGGTGCGCAAGGAAAGTTTTGGCGTGACGACGAACATCAAGTTGGACGAGCTGTTCAAGTCGAGCAGGCTGCTGACGGAGATTACCGGGGCGGTGGTGGCGCCGAATAAGGCGGTCGTTGGCGCGAACGCGTTTGCGCATGAGGCAGGGATTCACCAGGATGGGATCATCAAGAATCCGCTGACGTACGAAATTATGTCGCCGGAGTCGGTGGGCGTGCCTTCGCGGTCGTTTGTGCTGGGAAAGCATTCGGGGCGGAATGCGCTCAAGGTTAGTTTGCGGACGTTGGGGTATGAGCCGACGGAAGAGGAGTTGGCGGAATGCTACAAGCGGGTGACGACGCTGGCGGATGAGGCCAAGCAGGTGCGGCCGCGGGATTTGCTGGCGATTGCGCATGAGGTGATGCGGCGGCGGCCGGCGGGTGCGATGAAGGCGGAAGTGACGACGGCTTGAAAAGAAGTGAGTAGTGAGTAGTGGGTAGTGAGTAGTGAGCAGAGTCGCAGCGAAATGTTTTGCGCCT
This sequence comes from uncultured Acidobacteriota bacterium, assembly GCA_963718785.1. Taxonomy (GTDB): domain Bacteria; phylum Acidobacteriota; class Terriglobia; order Acidiferrales; family UBA7541; genus Acidiferrum. The sequence continues at coordinate 664,948 of CAVQZW010000004.1, forward strand.
TGGTGGGCGAGGGTTTATCGGGTAAACGGGGATCGCGATGAAAGTGAAGAAGACGATTGTGCTTTTGCCGGGGGACGGGATTGGGCCGGAAGTGACGCGGGCGGCGGCTACCGTGCTGCGGGAGTGCGCGCAGGAGTTTCATCACGAGTTTGATTTGCATGAGTTTCCGATTGGCGGGGCGGCGATTGATGCGGCGGGGACGCCCTTGCCGAATGAGACGCTGGATGCTTGTGCGAAGGCGGACGCGGTTTTTCTTGGAGCGGTGGGCGGGGCGAAGTGGGATGCGTTGCCGGTGGGGAAGCGGCCGGAGAGCGGGCTGCTGGGCTTGCGCAAGGGCATGGGGCTGTACGTCAATGTGCGTCCCGTGAAGTTGCTGGAGCCTTTGCGCGGGATTTCGCCCTTGAAGCCGGAGCGGTTGGGGGATTTGGATATTGAGATTGTGCGCGAGCTGGCGGGGGGGATGTATTTCGGCGAGCGCGGGAATGTTACCGAGAATGGCGTGGAGCGGGCGTGGGATACGGAATCGTATTCGACGCCGGAGATCGAGCGGATTGCGACGTTTGCGTATGGGCGGGCGGAGAATCGTTCGCGGCGGCTTTGCTCGGTGGACAAGGCGAACGTTTTGATGAGTTCGCAGCTTTGGCGGCGGACGGTGGTGGCGATGAGCGGCGTGTACTCGGCCGTGAAGCTGGAGCACATGTACGTGGACAACGCGGCGATGCAGCTGACGCTGAAGCCTTCGCAGTTTGACGTGATGCTGACGAGCAACATGTTTGGCGATATTTTGAGCGATGCGGCGGCGGCGCTGGTGGGGTCGATCGGGTTGATTCCGTCGGCGAGTTTTGGGACGGGCGCGCCGCTGTTTGAGCCGATTCATGGGTCGGCGCCGTCGCTGGTGGGGACGGATTCGGCGAACCCGGTGGGGTCGATTTTGAGCGCGACGTTGATGCTGCGCGATGCGTTTGGGCTTTCGCTGGAAGCGGATTGGGTGGAGCAGTCGCTGCATCGCGTGCTGGCGGGCGGGTATCGTACGCCGGATATTGCGCAGCCGGGAGCTAGCACGATTGGCGGGTCGGTGTTTACGGAGATGCTGCGGGAAGAGATGCAGCGGACGTTGGAGCATGCCGAGCGGTATGGGTGGGGCGTTTAGCGCCGGGTAATCTGCCCTACCTGGGTTGTGTTGCTTTACTCAGGCTTAGATCCCTCGCGAGAGCTGCGCGACTGGGCCTGGGACTGACGCCAAGCGAGCCTTTTCTGTGCGCTTACCGTCCATTGCCGGAGTTTGGGAAGCCACGACGGTTCCTCATCAAGAAAATTCTGAAAACGGCCCGACCTAGCTACTCGACTGAGCTCCAAGAGACTTTTCTCAGTGTATTCAGTGTCGTCGAGCAACCTTGTCACCAGCTTTCGAAAGCCAGCGGCCCTAGCCGCTTGAGAGCGCGCTTTGATGTTAAGGCTGCTCTCCCGGCGTTCTGTTTTTCGCTCAATTTTTTCACGGACGCTCACGACGCCGGTCTTGAGGAGCTTCTTTCGGTTGAGGCCTTTCCGAAAGAGCTCGGCTGTAAGCGATTCTCCCTCGGGTCCAAGACTTTCGACCGTGGAGTTTTCGACGGAGTGCAATAGATTTTTGGCTTTTCTTCGAACCACGCGATTGAGACGATTCTTCTTCTTTTTCCAGGTTTTGCGAAAACCGTGCGGCGAAGACCAGGGGAAAGTGTAATGGTCCTTCTCGTAGGCAGCTTGCTTTTTGTCTTGAGGGTTTTTCTTCTTGGACATGCGAACCCTTTGCTGTACGGAATATAGCATGTCGTTGAGTTGTGGAGAACCAGCGTCGAGGCGACTTGGCTTGCGGTAAGCCGCTGAGGATGCTACTTTTACACTTTCTTAGGCAGCCGACGCCTGCGTTGGCCGGGGGCACACAAGGGTGTGCGGGCGGGCGGCGGTGGCATTCGGTCCCGAATGCGATGATTTAGGGTGCGAATCATACTGCAAACTTTCCGAGCAGATTTGCGTGACCTTGCACGAGCGGCCTGAAACTGGCCGGTTGTTTTCGATAGTGTTGAATGGCAATGGCTGACCCAGCTTCCAACTCGAAACGCATGAACGCCGAAACGGCGGCGCGCCCGGCGACGTACTGGCGCGTCGAAGGCTCGTTGCTGGAGCTGGGGGCGTTGCGTCCGGTGGGATTTTTTACGTGGAACGCGCAGAGTTTTGCGGAGCGGTGGGCGCGGCGGGCGGGCTTTGCGTGGATGACGATGACCCGGCCGATCGATTATGCAGTGAACCGGACGCTGGCGACGAGGCTGCTGCACACATTGTTGCGAGGCGTTAGCCGGGACCGGCTCGATCTTTTGGGCGAAGAGTATTTTCATTATGTGCTGAAGCCGCAACTGCGGCGCGAGGCTGTCGAGAAATTGCTGGACGCGGTGCAAAGCGGCGAGCGGATCGTGCTGGTGGGGCAACTGCTCGACCATATTTTGCGGCCGCTGGCGCAGCATCTCGGCGTAGCTTCGTTTATTTCCAACCGGATGGAGTTTCGCGATGCGGAAGCTACCGGGAGATTGCTCGATCCGATTGTGAGGCCGCGCGGGCCGTTTGCTTGGTTGACGAGCGGGGCGACGGATGGGCGGATTTCGCGCGAGAAATTGCTGAAGCAGCTTGGCTGGACGAAGAAGCCGGAGCAGTTGGAGAGGGCGGTGCAGACGGCGGTGCGTCCGACGCCTCCGGCGAGCAAGTCCGTGACGCTGTTTGGCGAAGGCGTGCGCAACGGGCCGCTGGCGGTGCGCGAGACTTTGACGGGCCGGCACCTTTTGTTGATTGGCGTGACGGGATTTATCGGCAAAGTGTGGCTGGTGGATTTGCTGGAGAATGTGCCGAACATTGGGAAGATTACGCTGCTGATCCGGCGGAACCGGACGACTTCGGCGCAGAAGCGCTTTCAGAAAATTATCGAGGAGTCGCCGGCGTTCGATACGCTACAGGAAAAGTACGGGCGGAAATTGGGCGCGCTGCTCGAAGAGAAAGTGGAAGTTGTGGAAGGCGATGTGGGCGAGCCGGGGCTGGGGTTGGATGCGGCGACGCAGGCGCGGCTGGCGAAGTCGCTGGATTTGGTGGTGAACAGCGCGGGGCTGACGGATTTTAATCCGGATTTGCGCGATGCGCTTTCTTCGAATGTGGACTCGACGCTGCACCTGCTGGAGTTTTTGCGGAAGTGCGAGCGCGCAGGGTTGATGCATCTTTCGACGTGCTATGTGGTGGGGATGCGCGACGGGCGCGTGACGGAAGAGTTGCAAGCCAACTACAATCCGGCGCGCGATACGGCGTTTGATGCGGAGAAAGAGATTGCTTCGCTGCGCGAGACGATCCGGCATGTCGAGGAGCGGGCGGAGAGTCCGGAGTTGACGAAGGCGCTGCGGCGGCAGGCGTTGGGCAAAGGCGTGGATCCCGGGGCGGTGCCGGCGACCGAGTTGGATGGCGTGTTGAAGAGAAATCGGTCGCGGTGGGCGCGGAACCGTTTGGTGCGGATTGGTTTGCGGCGCGCGCAGCATTTGGGTTGGCCGAATACGTATACGTTTACGAAGAGTTTGGGCGAATCGATTTTGGCGCGAAGCAGCGGCGAGTTGCCGATTGCGATTGTGCGGCCGTCGATTGTGGAGAGTTCGGAGCGGTCGCCGTTTACGGGATGGAACGAGGGTATCAATACTTCGGGGCCGCTTTCGTATTTGCTCGGGACAAATTTCCGGCAACTACCTTCGAACGAGCGGAAATGCCTCGACGTAATTCCGGTGGACATGGTGTGCCGCGGGATGACGTTGATCGCGGCGGCGGTGATTTCGCGGCGGCATGCGCGGATGTACCAGCTGGCGACTTCGGCGATCAATCCGGTGAACATGGGGCGGAGCATCGAGTTGACGGGCCTGGCGCACCGCAAACATTACCGGACGCAGCAGGGGATTGAACACTGGCTGAAAGTCAAGTTCGAGACGATTCCTGTTTCGAAGCAGCGGTACGAGCGGCTGTCGATTCCGATGCAGAAGGCGGTGATTTCCCGGATTAACCGAGCTGCCGTGTCGATGCATATGAAGAAGGCGCCACTGGCCAAGCAGGAGCGGGAGTTGATTCGCGCGGAAAAGTTGATTGAATTGTACGAGCCGTTTATTTTGCACAACGAGCATGTGTTCGAATGCGAGAACGCGCGGCTATTGTCGGCGTCGCTTTCGGCGGAAGAGAAAGCGATATTTGATTTTGCTCCCGAATTGATCGATTGGTGGGACTACTGGATCAACGTGCACATTCCGGCGCTGCGCCGGTGGTGTTATCCCTTGATGGAGGGGCGGCCGCTCGAGGCGCGCGCGCCGCGCGAGCTGGATTGGTCTCCTGAAACTGCCCGGGCCGCTGTTGTGTCAAATTCTGCGACGCCGTCGGACCCACTATGGCGATCTTCGTAACCGGCACGACGGGATACCTGGGCAGTTATGTTGCCGCGGGATTGTTCAGCGAACACCGCGACAAGTTGAATCTTCTGGTGCGAGCAAAGAGCGAGGAAGAGGCGCGCGAGCGGCTGTGGACTTCGCTGCAACTTCATTTTGAGTTTCGCGAGTTCTGCGAATATCTGGGCACGCGCGTGCGGATTTTTCGTGGCGATTTAACGAGCGAGCGATTTGGGTTGAGCGACGATGAATACCACGCGCTGGTCGACACGACGGATTCGCTGATACACTGCGCGGCTTCGTTGAACCGCAAATCGGAGCGGCAGTGCCTCAACGTCAACTTGCGCGGCGGACTGGAAGTGATTCAGTTGGCGCGGCGCGCGCAAAATCGCAACGGGCTGCGGCGGTATTCGCATGTGTCGACGGTGGCGGTTGCGGGCAAGCGGCGCAACGAAGTCGTGCAGGAAGACGCGGCGATTGATTGGGCGCGCTCGGACTATGATCCTTACGCGCGCACAAAAAAATTCGGCGAGCACATGTTGCACCAGATTCTGGCCGATGTGCCGCTCACGATTTTCCGGCCTGCGATCGTGTTGGGCGACAGCCGCCGGCCAGAGACTTCGCAGTTCGATATGGTGCAGGCGTTTGATGCTCTTGTGCGGCTGCCTGTTCTTCCGCTGCGCCCTCAGGATAAAATCGACATCGTGCCGGCAAATTACGTGAGCAAGGCGATTGTTACGATTCATCAGAAGGCCGAGCCGTCGCACGGGATTTATCATTTGTCGTCGGGCACGGGCTCGCAGACGTACAAGGAATTGACCGACGCGCTTGCGGAAGCGGGCGGGTGGCGGCGGCCGTCCTACTGGCCCTCGATGGGCGGCACGTTTTCAGGCACGGTGAATTGGCTTTCGAACCGAAAAGGTTCTGTTGCTCATGGAGCATCGCTCTTGAAAGTCTTCTGGCCTTATCTGGATTGGAACACGGTGTTCGACAATTCGCGCGTGGTGGCCGAGTTGGGGGAAACGCCGGCAAAGTTTTCGACCTACGCGTTTCCGTTGCTGAAATTCAGCCGCGCAAACAAGTTTCGCTATCCGGCAAGACCGTGGCCCAAGACGGAAATGGGCGCCGCCACGACGGAAGAAACCGCAGCCGCGGGGGGCGCTCGCGCATGACGGACTTTCTTCTTGTTGCCTGGGTTAGCGCGCTCATTGAAATCACGCGGTTCGGATGGATGTTTGGTTTCGGGCAGCGATGGACTCCGAAAGAAAAACTTAAGCTTCTCTTCGCCGGTTACAACGGCACGCGAAACACCGGCTCCGACGTGCGCGTGCAGGAAATGCTGCGGCAAGTACGGCATGTGCTTGGGGCGGAGAATGTCGATTTCAGCGTGATGACGCAGAGTTTCGACCGTACGCAGGGGTATTTCGACGGCACGAAACAGGTTCATTTGCCTGACGTGTTTCCACCGTTTTTGTTCCGCGAAGTGAGGCAGAATCACGGCGTGGTGGCGTGCGAAGGGTCAATGTTCAAAAGCAAGTTTGCCAACGCGCTGACGACGATGATGATCGGCTCGCTGGGTCTCGCTTCCGCGGAAAACAAGCTTTCGCTGGCCTATGGCGGCGAAGCGGGCCACATGGACCGGCTGGTCGAGCGAATGTGCGAGCGCTACGTGCACGATTCTCTCGTCATTACCCGCAATGAAGAATCACAGAAGCTGCTGACCTCCCTTGGAATTCCGACAGAGTTAGGAACAGATACGGCGTGGACCTTCGAGCCGCATCCACCGGCTTATGCCCGCAAAGTACTGCGCGAAGCCGGCTGGGACGAGAAGACTCCCGTACTGGTGATGTGCCCGATCCACCCGTTTGTCTGGCCCGTGAAAGCCTCCATCGGGAAGTACGTGGCACGCGCCACCACGGGCGCGTACAAGGACAGCCAGTACCGCACGGTGTATTTTTTCCAGTCCGGTTCGGAAGTCGAGAAAAAGTATCACCATTACATTTCGAGTTTTACGAACGCATTGCAATCGTTTCGCGAACGACACAACGTTTTCCCGATTCTCGTGGCGATGGAGAGGCTGGACGCCGTCGCTTGCCGCGAAATCGAGAAGGCCTTGCCCGGAATTCCGGTATTTACGTCCGACGATTACGACATGTTCCAACTCGTCAGCATTCTTCGCGCGTGCTCGTACATGGTCTCGTCGCGCTATCACGGCATTGTCACGTGCATGCCGAGCCTGGTGGCTTCCGCGGGCGTCACGATGGACGAGCGCATACGAAATCTCATGCGCGAGCGCGGGCATCAGCATCTTCTGTTGACCGTGGACGATCCCGACCTTGAGCCCAAGCTGATAAAAATGATGGACACGCTGGTGGTGGAAGCCGATTCCGTGCGCAACGGCATTGGAAGAACTGTCGTGCGCAACCTCAAAGTCATGGCGCGGATGGGAACGTTTCTGGAAGACGCCATGCGGCGAACGTACCCGGAGTTTCCGCTGCGTTCCGGCGTCCTTTCCTGGGAAGACTATCTACCGCCTCTGAACGACACGCTGGTTCAACTGGCGGAGCGTTATGATTCGTCTGCTGCTCTGCCGCAACATTCTGTTGCCGGAACTGCTTCGCGGTGATGACCGCCACACTTGCCATGCCGAATTTTCTCGAGGACATTTTCGCGCAACTGAAGAAAGCCGATAGCCGCGTGGTGCTGCGCGAAATTCACGGGGAGCAGTTCGTCAGCGTGTCGGGCAGGGAACTACTGGAGCAGGTGGAGCATGTGCGGGCGCATATACGGCGCACGGGACTGCAGCCTGGCGAACGTTGCGCGCTGCTTGCGCCAAACTCGGCTCGCTGGGTGGCGTTCAATCTTGCTTTGCTGGCGGAAGGCATCATCGTCGTGCCACTTTACGCGCGCCAGGCGCCGGGCGAACTAGCCGCGATGATGAAGGACTGCACACCGCAATTTCTGTTCACAAGTGATGCGGCGCTAGGCGAAGCAGTGGCTAAGGCATTGCCGCCGCAATGGTCAAACGCGCGAAGGCTAGTCCTCTTTGAGGAGGTTCTGCAAGAGACTGCATCGGAAGCGCCGCTCCCCGACGAGCCGAATCCCCGTTCGAACGCCGATCTCGCAACCATCATCTACACATCCGGCACGTCCGGGGAACCCAAGGGCGTCTGCCTAAACTTCGGCAACGTGACGCACATGCTAGCTTGCACGCGCGAGCGGCTCGAGCTGTTGATGGGAGCGACGCTGGAACCCGACCGCGTTTTCCATTACGGGCCGTTCAGTTTCGCGGCGTCCTGGATTCTATTGCTCACCTGTCTTTCCCGCGAGAGTGTTCTGACGTTGTCGATGGATTTGACCAAACTTGCCGACGAAATTCGTCTGGCGTCGCCGCATTATTTCTTGAATGTGCCGACGCTCCTCGAACGAGTGCGGCGCGGCGTCGAAGAAGCGATGGCGAAGAGAGCGGCGCCCATACGGGCGCTTTACGCAAGATCGCGCGATGCGTGGATGCGGAAACACGCGGGCCGCGGGCGCGCCACCGATGCCTTCTGGCTGGGTCTCGGGCGCAGATTTATCTTCAGCAAAATCAAACAACGTTTCGGCCCGCATATCCGTGCGCTGATTTGCGGATCGGCGCCGCTAGCGCCGGAAACGCAGCAGTTTTTTCTCATGCTTGGCATTCCGGTGCTGCAGGCTTACGGCCTTACGGAAACGACGGCCATCTGCACGCTCGATGACCCCCGCGTCCCGGTGGAACCGGGCTATGTGGGCACGGCCGTCAACGGCATCGAAATGAGAGTCGGCGAAAACGACGAGATTATCGTGCGCGGCCCAAATATTTTTCCGGGCTATTGGAACCGGCCTGAGGAAACTTCGCGCGTTTTGCAGGATGGTTGGTTCCACTCCGGAGATCAAGGTGAAGTGAATGTTCGCGGCAACTGGCGAATCATCGGGCGAATCAAGAATCTGATTGTGCTGAATTCAGGCCACAAAATTACTCCGGAGCCCATCGAAGAGAAGCTGGCTCCCTTGCTCCCCGGTGCACAGCAGATCGTCGTGGTCGGAAATGGCCGCGGATTTTTGTGCGCGCTCATCACGGGTGCGGTCGAACGCAGCGCTGTACAATCGGCGCTGGACGCGGTGAATGCCGAGCTTCCGCACTACCGTCAAATACGGAATTTCACTGTGCTTGCCGAAAATCTCACGCCCGAAAACGGGCTCTTGACCGTGATGGGCAAGTTACGCCGCGACGCCATCAACGCGCGCTTCGCCGCCGAAATCAGCGCCATGTACGCCGAAGCGCTGGAAAGCAAAGCAGCCGCCGGGAGCAAATCGTGAAATCGTTTACTGGCAAGGCCCTGCGCTGGGAATGGCGCGAGGGCGTCATCGAGTTGACGCTCGACCACGCCCCCGCCAACGAAATCGGCATTGCGATGCTGGAAGACCTGGAACGCTTTGTCGCCGCGATGGATTCGCTCGCGCCAGATACCGCCGCCTGTATCTTCCACAGCGAACGCAAACACGGCTTTTCCGCCGGCGCGGATCTGCGTGAGCTTTATCATGCTGCCGCGGAGCTCTCCGAGAAGGAACGTGTCTCAGGCGTGCGCAATTTCCTGGAGCGCATTCACGCCGCCTTCAACGCGATCGATGCCGCTCCATTTACGACGATTGCCGCCGTTTATGGCGTTTGTTTCGGCGGTGGCTTCGAACTCGCGCTTGCCTGCGACATTATCGTGTCCGACAAGATGGCGCGTTTCGCGTTTCCCGAGCTGCGCCTCGGCTTGATTCCGGGCTTCGGCGGCATTCCACGCCTGAAGCGGGATCTGGGAAACGCGTTTATCCGCGATCTACTTTTGACTGGACGCAGCGTGAACGCTACGCGCGCGCAAGCAGTGGGGCTGGTTGCACAACTTGCTGCGGAGGGTGAGGCGCTTCGTATCGCGCGGGCCACCGCGGCCCAAGTCGTGAAGTTTGACGGCGTCACACGCGCGGCTGCAAAAAAATTCATCAAGCCCATCCCGCACGAAGATCTACGCCGCGAAATGGACATTTTTTGCGAACTTTTTGCGCGCCCCGCGGTTATGGCTGCGCTCAAGAAGTTCGTCGAATCCACCGACGCGATGCCGTATCTGCCTTAGAATGACGGTCGAATTATCGGCCCAATGTGCTGAACCGCGATTTTCTTTCTTCCTCGGGAAAATGGTAAATTTAAGCTTCCATGCGCACACTTGAGCAGACAACCCAGGAAGTTCTCGATCTGGCGTCGAAGCATTTCAACGTGCCGGCGGGCTCGCTCGCGCCCGAAGACGATTTTTTCAAAAAGCTCGGCATTGACAGCCTACAGACTCTGGAAATGTTGAGCCGCCTCGAAAATCATTTCGGCATCGAGCTCCCGGATTATGAAGTGCAGGGCGTAAGCGATTTCCTCACGCTCGCTTCGCGAATTCAGTCTCGCTTGTAATGCTGGACCTCTCCAAATATCAATCCATCGGCGCGGCACTAAAGGATGCGCTGGAAAAATATTCAGACGAAGTGTGCCTGATCGAAGCCGACCGCGAACGGGAGAAAGCGCGTCTGACTTATCGCGAGTTCAAAGATCTCGCGCAACCGCTTGCGAAGGCGCTCCAGGATGGTGGCTTTTCCGTGGGCGATCGAGCCAGCATCATCATGACGAATCAGTCCAAGTGGCTGATTTCCGCTTACGCGATCTTCTATGCGGGGGGTGTCCTGGTTCCTCTCGATTACAAACTCACGCCGGACGAGCAGTGGCAATTGCTTAAGCATTCCGGCGCAAAGGTTCTGATCACCGAATATCCGATATGGCGGCAATTGAGCGTAGCTGCTGGCCGCGCGGCGGCAACGAATGTGAGCACCGTGCTTGTCACCGAAGTGCCCAAGAACGCTGATCTCGCCGGCTCTCAGCGCTGGGAAGAATTTCAGGGCAGCGGCGAACCCGCCTTCGTTCCGCGCGCTCGCAAAGATGTGGCGTGCATCGTCTATTCTTCAGGCACCGGCGGTCGCCCCAAAGGCTGCATGATGACGCACGAAAATTATCTCGAACAATGCGTCGCGCTCACTTCGATTTATCCTTTCTGGCCCGGAGTGCGGTATCTCAGTATTTTGCCAACGAATCATGCCATCGATTTCATGGTGGGTTTCTTCGGCCCGTTCACCTGCGGAGCGGCGGTGGTGCATTTGCGAACGCTGCGGCCGGAATACGTGCGCGAAGCGTTTTCAAAATACAAAATCACCTACGTCAGCCTCGTTCCGCTCGTGCTGAAAAATCTTCAAAAAGGCTTGCAGGCACGCTTCGATGAACTCCCGTCCGGCAAACGGAAAGTATTTAACGCGATGGTTGCCGTCAACAAGGCGCTCACCAAAAGCCGGCCGCGCCTCGGCCTAAGCCGGCGCATGTTGAAACAGGTCCACGAACCGTTCGGCGGAGAACTCCGCACAATCATCGTCGGCGGCGCATTCACCGAGCCGCAAACGCTACAATTTTTCTATGATCTCGGCATCCCAGTCGCCAACGGCTACGGCCTGACGGAAGCAGGTACCGCAATCACAGTGAATGACCTGCGTCCCTTCCGCGCCGATACTGTCGGCAAACCGCTGCCGGGAATGGAGGTTCGCATCCTTCATCCCAGCGCCGACGGAATCGGCGAAGTTTCTGTCCGCAGCAAAACCATCATGTCCGGCTATCTGAACGAGCCGGAGCTTACCGCCGAAGCCATCGTCGACGGATGGCTTATGACCGGCGATCTCGGCCGTTTTGATGACGCCGGCCATTTGCAACTCTTCGGGCGCAAGAAAAATATGATCGTCACTGAAGAGGGCAAAAACATTTATCCCGAGGACATTGAGTCAGTCTTCGAAAGTCTCCCCGTCAAGGAATTTTGCGTCTTCGCCGCCAATTACATCTGGCCGCAGCGCTCCATGGTTGGCGAACAGCTGCTGCTTGCGCTCCACCTCGAGCCCGGCCAAACTTACACGGAAGAGCTTCGCCGCGATATTTCCGCGCGCAACAGCAAACTCTTGAATTACAAACGCATTCATGGCGTGGTTTTATTGAACGAAGATTTTCCACGCACGGCTTCGCTCAAGATTAAGAGAAACTCTCTGGCAGAGCAGCTTGCAAAGCTCGACCGCGCCACCGCGTTTCAGCCGTTGTAAGGCGGTGTGGGCGAGGTATCGCGTTAGGATTTCTCGTTAGGAAACAGGCCGGCTTTGAAAAACCATTTCTTCGCCATCGTCAATCCAGCCGCGGGTGGCGGCCGCTCTGCCAAACTGGCGGGGCCGGCCCTTGCTGGTCTGCGTGAAAAAGGGCTGAAGATCGATGTGCTGGCCTCGACCGGCCCGGGCCATGCTGTCGAACTCGCTCGCGAGGCCTACCAGCAGGGCTATCGCCGTTTCATCGCCGTCGGCGGAGATGGCACCGCTCACGAAATCATCAACGGCGTCTATGAACGCGCCCGAGGCAAAGAGCGCATCGCTCTCGGCTTCTTGCCTCTCGGAACGGGCAATTCGTTCCTGCGCGATTTTACGAAGGAAGGCGCCAACGCCTCGTTGCAAGCCCTGATCGAAGGCCGAACCCGTGCTGTCGATCTGGTTCGGCTCACGCATGCCAAGGGTGAAGTCTATTCGTTCAACCTTCTCAGCCTGGGTTTTACGGCGGATGTGGGCGCTCTGACCAATCGCTATTTCAAGCCCTTCGGCTATCTCGGCTATCTGTTGGGAGTCTTCGTCCGTGTCGTGCAGTTGCGGCGACGTGCGTTTCGTTTGCGTTGCGACGATGATAAAGATTGGGACGAGAGCCGCTGCCTTTTTCTCACCTTCAACAACAGCAAATTCACCGGCGGCACGATGCTCATCGCGCCTCAAGCCGATCCCACGGACGGCCAGATCGAGTTTGTCCGCTGGGGGCCCATCGGACGCCTCGGATTGCTGCGCATGCTCCCGAAGCTCTACGACGGCACGCACATCGCGCATCCACTCGCTTCTCGCCGCTCCGTCCGCCACGTCGAATTTGGCTTAAAAGTCCCCGTTGATGTGCTCATCGATGGGGAAATTGCCGCCCTAGAGTGCGCGTCCCTCGACATAATTCCTTCCGCTGTGGACATTTATATATGAAGCGCGCACTGCTGGCTTTTCGCAGCGCAATTCTCTGGATTCTTAGCGGCCTGCATTTTTTCGTGGTCGCGCCCACGCTCGTCTTTCTGGGAGTTTTTCTGGACCCGCGCAAGCACGACTGGCTTCAGCGCAGCTTCTGCCGCCGCATCGCACTATTTTCCGGCGCGCGCGTGGAGACGATCCGCTCACCCGGCTTTGATCCCCATCGCACGTGCTTCTTCATGGTGAACCACGTCAATCTTTTTGATCCGTTCATACTCTACTGCGCCATTCCGCAATACGTCCGCGGCTGGGAACTCGAATCCCACTTCAAAATCCCCGCCTATGGCTGGCTCATGAAGCGCTTCGGCAACGTTCCCGTCCCCGACGTCCGCCGCCCTTCCGATCTTAAGCGCATGTGGCGTCTCACGCAGGACGCCATCGATGGCGGCACCAGCCTCATCATCTTTCCCGAAGCCAAGCGTACCCGCGACGGCCACGTCGATGGATTTGAAGAAGGTGGCTTCCGCGTCGCGCAACAGCTCGGCATTCCCATCGTTCCCGTCAGCCTGGTCGGCTCGATCAAGCACCATCGCACAGGCCACTGGATGCTCTGGCCTGCGACTATCACGGTCCATCTTCACGACCTCATCGAAACAAAAGGAATGACGAAGCAGGAGGTGCCCGCGCTGTCTAAACGCGTTCACGACATTATTAGTGGGCCCGTGGAAGCTGGCTTAGGAAAGTCGTCTGAGTAGAACCAAACCCAATCGCGTTTGCTCCTGCCGCAGTCATCCACAAATATTCTTTTCAGCGGGAATCAGGTAGGAAGTTTGATCCCGGGAATTGTGCGGCCCGCTTTCGTCTCCTGCCACGTAAACACGATGCGATCAATGACTGTGATTGTCGAGACGACGGCAATCACCCACAACACTGCGCCCATGCGCGTAAACATACCGCCAATAATCAGCAAAACGAGCCGCTCCGGCCGCTCCATAAATCCGACTTTGCAAAGAGGAATGAGCGACTCCGCGCGCGCTCGAGAATAGCTCACCATCACCGAACCCGCGGTAGCCACCGCCGCAAGAATCACGTAAGGCGTCCGGCCGCTCACCGAGTAATAGACGAGAAGCCCCATGTACAGCGCCATGTCCGCATACCGGTCGAGTGTCGAATCGTAGAACGCTCCAAACGCCGTCACGCGATTCTGACGCCGTGCCACCTGCCCATCCAGGATGTCCAGGAACCCCGCGAAGAAAATAATCAGCGCCGCGATGCGAAAATGTCCCAGCGCGAAATTTGCTGCCGCCACGAAATTCACTACCAGGCCGAGAAAAGTCAGAAAATTCGGATTAACGCCCGTCGCCGCTAACACCCCGACGATCTTGTCGAGCAGCCACTTGCTTCCGGTTCCAATTGCGCCTGTAAAGGTAGCCATTCTTTTGCTGCGAGCAATCGCTTATTTGATTTTTTCCGCGTCCCTGCGGAATCGTACAATAGCCTTGCTGCTATCCGCAAACAAGTGTGCCAATTTGGGCTGACTTTCTTTGCTTGTTAGGGCGCTTTCTGCTTGACCCTTCGCGGTTCACAGCATACATTCACTTTACTTCATTCGCATGGTGCGCGCGAATCTATGGACAACCAACTCTCACGCCGCGGGTTTCTGTCACAAGGTTTATCGGGGATTTCGGCCGTCTGGGCTGCGGCGCATTGGCCGGCCATGCTTTCGGCCGCCACGCATGCTCGTTCCGCCGCCCAATCTCCTTCGGCCGCCAAGTTTGATTTTTTTTCTCCCGAGCAAGCGGCAGAGATCGACGCCATCACTTCCCGCTTCATTCCCACCACCGATACTCCCGGCGCACGCGAAGCCGGCGTCGTATTTTTTATTGATCGCGCCCTCGTCACTTTTGCCAAAGACAACCAAAAACTGTACACCGATGGTTTGCCCGCTCTGCAGCTCAGGGTCCGCGAACTCTTCCCGGCTGTCCAGAAATTTTCCGCCGCCACTCCCGAGCAGCAGGATCAAGTCCTGGAATCTTTGGACGAGCAATCTGGCACTGGAGGAAGGCGCCCGTTCCGTGCGCTTGGCGGCGCTCAATCTTTCTTCGAAACGCTGCGCGTGCACACGATCTCCGGCTTCCTCATCGATCCTGACGCCGACAAGCGCGGCAATCGCGACGGCGCCGGCTGGAAAGTGATCGGACGTGATCGCCAGCACATGTTCATGCCGCCATTCGGCTACTACGACAAAGACTATCCAGGCTGGCAGCAGGATCCTCAAGCCCCGGACAAACCCAAATCATGACGCCTCCTGAAACGCCCAAATACAAAACGACCGACGAGGTAGACTTCGTCGTCATCGGTTCCGGTGCCGCCGGCGGCATTGTCGCCAAAGAGTTGTCGGAAAACGGCTTCCGCGTCGTCGTTCTCGAGCAAGGACCATATCTCACCGAAAAAGATTTCTTTCACGATGAAATCGAAGTCCTTAACCGGGATTTTCTGACCAATCATCCGGACCTCCAGCCCAATACGTTTCGCAAGACGCCCGACGAAAAAGCCAAGCGGCAGCGCACCATTGCCTACGGCCGTCTCGTCGGCGGAACAAGCACCCACTTCACCGCGAATTTCTGGCGCTTCCACGAAATCGATTTCAAGGAGCACAGTAAAGTTGGCGATGTCCCCGGCGCGGCCCTCGCGGATTGGCCCATCAGCTACGCCGACCTCGAGCCCTACTACACCAAAGTCGAATGGGAAATTGGTGTCTCCGGTCAGGCCAATGCCAGCCCCTTCGATCCTCCGCGTTCCAAGCCTTATCCCATGCCGCCGCTCCCCGTGAAATCCAGTGGCGTGATTTTCGAGCGCGCCGCACGCAAACTCGGCTGGCATCCTTTCCCAGCGCCCATGGCGATTCTCTCGCAGCCTCGCCCGGGCCGTAGCGCCTGCATCAACTGCGGCTTCTGCCTGGCGTTCGCCTGCGAAGTTGGCGCGAAGTCCAGCTCACTCGCAACCGCCATTCGCATGGCCGAAAAAACCGGCCGTTGCGAAATTCGTCCGAATTCCTACGTCCATCGCATCGAGATGGACGCCAACGGCCGCGCCACCGGCGCCATATATTTCGACGGGAAGCGTCAAGTCCAGCGCCAGAAAGCCAAAGCCGTCGTCGTCTGCGCCAACGGCGCCGAAACGCCTCGCCTTCTTCTCCTCTCGGCCAATAGACAATTTCCCGATGGCCTCGCCAACAGCAGTGGCAAAGTCGGCAAGCATCTCATGTTCAACAGTGGCGCCATGTCCATGGGTGTATTCGAGCATCCACTCAACGACTACAAAGGGTTCGCCGTCAGCCGCATCCTCCACGATTTCTACGAACTCGATCCCGAAAAAGTTGGTTTCCACGGCGGCGGCGGCCTCGACGCCCGTTTCGATATGACGCCCATCAGCTTCGCCTTTGGCGGTCTACCGCCGGGTTCACCTCGTTGGGGCAAGGGCTTCAAGGATGTTCTGAGCAATAACTTCGCGCGCACCGTGGAAATTTTTTGCCACGGCACATCGCTTCCCGTCGAAAACAACAGCTTCTCGCTCGATCCCGATTTGAAAGACGCCTGGGGCCTTCCCGCGCTTCGCATGACGTACAAGGATCATCCCGACGACGTCAAGTTGAGCAACTGGCTGAATCTTCGCGCCGCCGAACTTCTCCAGGCCGCCGGCGCGCAAAAACAATGGTCCTTCCCAGTCGGCGAACAGGAATTCTCCGTCCACCTTCTCGGCACCTGCCGCATGGGCAACGACCCGAAAACGTCCGTCATCAACTCCGACCATCAGACGCACGATATAAAGAATCTTTTCCTCTGCGATGGCAGCAGTCTCGTCACCTCCGGCCGCGGCCAGCCCACCATGACCATCGAGGCGCTCGCTTTCCGCGCCTCCGACCGCATCCGCGCTCTCGCCAAACGCGGCGACCTCTCCGCCTAACCGTGTAGGGTCATCCTTCCGAGGATGACCGCTCTGAATCTCTTTCTTTGCAAAATTTAGGACCTCTCCCGCTTTCTGATACACTTTTCTTCGCAAAATTAAGACACAGGGGGCCAGGGGATGAATTTGAACCGACGCAACAAAACATTTGTCGTGTGCGCATTGGCGCTGAGCACTGGCTTGGCCATCGTAGGAGCCAAAGCTCAATCCAGCTCGCCGCAAACTCCCGCCCATCCCAAACTCGCCGAAGAACAATTCAAAAATATTCAAGCTCTGAAAGGTGTTCCCGCCGACCTGGTATTTCCTTCCATGCAATTCATCACCGCATCTCTCGGCGTCGAATGCGAGTACTGCCATGTCCGCGGCGAAAAAGGCCTCGAATTCGATAAAGACGACAAGAAAAACAAAGTCACCGCCCGCAAAATGATGCAGATGATGTTCGCCATCAACAAAGACAATTTCGAAGGCAAACGCGAAGTCACCTGCTACTCCTGCCATCGCGGCGCAGCCGATCCTGTCGCCACTCCCCTCGTTGCCACCGAAGACCTGAAGCCTGAAGCCGAGCCCTCAAAAGCCCCCGGCGACGCGAAGCCTGTCCTTCCCCAAGCCGACCAGCTTCTCGACAAATATCTCTCCGCCATCGGCGGCGCAGCCGCCCTACAAAAAGTCACCAGCCGCGTCGAAAAAGGCAAAATCGACGCCAACGGCCATCAGCTTCCCATCGAGATTTACGCCAAGGCTCCCGACAAGCGCATCTCCTCCATGCATCTCCCCAACGGCGACAGCATTACCGCCTTCGACGGCAAGCAGGGCTGGCTCAGCAACGCCGGCCATCCCCACTTGATGTCCGCCGCCGAAAACGACGCCGTTCGCATCGACTCCGATTTCTATTTTGCCTCTCACGTCAAAACGCTTTTCCAGAAATTCTCCGTTGTCCCCGGCGAAAAAATCGATGGCCACGACACCTATCTCGTCTTCGGCCGCAACGAGGGCCAGCCGCCTCTCCGCCTCTATTTCGATCAGCAATCAGGCCTGCTTCTTCGCCTCGTCCGCTACGCCGAAACCGCCCTCGGTCGCATGCCCACGCAAATCGATTACTCCGACTATCGCGACGCCGACGGCGTAAAAATCCCCTTCCGCTGGACCCTCGCCCGCCCCGGCGGCCGCTTCACCATCCAAATCGATGACGTAAAGCAAAACGTCCCCGTCGACGACGCCATGTTCACGGCTCCCGCGCCGCCTCCGCCCGACAAAAAGCCCGCCGGCCAATAGCCGCCGCAAGATGCATCTACTTGGCTGTTTGGCCTTTTCTAGAAGGTAGGAATCTCCCGTTTCCATCAGCTCGCGTGACCGCGCTCACATCGATGTGAGACCCATCTCACTGCATCTGGAGTAGTCGGCATGTAGCGTTTTACTGAGACCACGTAAATGGTCTACGTGCTGGGAGTTCTCTTTATTCTGATGATACTACTCCAGGTGGTCTCGCATCTGATTGAAGACCAGCCCACACGCCATGGTCATTGAGAGCGAGGCTTTCAGGTCGGGATCACTGGTGAGATGTCAACTGAGGTAGAGATGACAACGGAATAAGAGGCGCGAGCCTTGCGGCCTGCGCCTCCCGTCCTTCCACTGCTCCGCCTTCTTCTAGCATCCAGGGCAGCAATCGCAACAGTCGGCGGAATCGCAGCACGCGCAGCCGCAGCACGACGTGTTTGCCGCCTTTACCGCTCCTGCGAACCCGAGCGCGATCATCGCTACCAACAGAATTGCTCGAATGGTCTTCATGATTTTTCTCCTATAAATAAAGTCAGAGTTTTTGTGAACTGGTGGCATTGCCATCAGCGCGAAAATCGAGCGAGGCCACTGCTTAGTCATTTCTAAATGCGGAGGAGTTGCGTTTCGAGGAGGGTGTCTCTGCCGCTATGCGAGATCGACGGAACAAATTCGGAACGACCGGAAAAGCTCACGATCCCGAAATAAAAATCGGTCGACAGAGCAGAATCTCGCACGGTAACAGTTCTAATCCCTAGGGTATTCGACTTCTGGATGACAGTCACCTCAAGCGGACAACACGAAGCAGGAGCGTTGGAAGCGGGCTTCCGGTCGTTTGGCGGCAGTGAGGAATGGCCACCAGTGTGGTGACAGCTTGGCACATCTTCCAGTAGGTCAGGCTCGCTGTAGGAGGCCGCATTTTTCTGGCCGAAAGATGAATCGACAATTCCTGGCAAACTCACAGGGGCAACCTGCGTGCAGCCCATGACGCAAACTAGGTCGGCCATCCACAGTGAAACCGCCACGGCCAGGACCGCCTTCATGGTATGCAAGCTCAAGCGCATGCCTCTAGCAAAATGCGCTTCCAGCATCAGCTCATTTCTATTCCCAGCCTGTGAAGGACGTCACTCCTCGCTGTGACCCTGATCACGCATCGAATAGCTCAAAACAAAATCGAAGGCAGCCACGCCCCGGCCGGCTCATTGTAAAGGCCGATGCTCATTAACGTCATCGGCTGCACTACCTTCAGGCCATTCCCGATGCACCAGCGCAGCAGGGCGCTGTTCCGTGACGGCACGAGAATCCCGGGACCGCCAAAGGACTCCGCTGAGGCCATCAACGCCTGCATGTCCAGATTGCTCTCCGCCGTTGCATGGCCGAAGAAAGCCAATACGGTCGCGTATCCTGTGATGCGGCCTGCCCGCTCAACTACGCGCGCCGTCTTCTGAATGCTTTCCGCCAATTCAGTGCCTCGATCGAATCCATGCACGCGGCGCGACAGCGCATTGCACGCCTCCAAATCGCCGGGTTGCGCCGGCCTCACCACGCATCCTGGCACATTCCTTTCGAGGGGCCGTCCCTGCACGCAGGAAAGCGGCTTCTCGGACGTCGAATCCGAGCGCAGTGTAAAGCGCGAGCGAGCGGTTGTGATAAGCAGCCTGTACCAACCGTATTCCAGCAGGATTACGCTCCCGTGCTCGATCCATCACCACTTGCATCAGCTTGCGCCCGGCTCCAAGGTTTTGTGCGCCTGGCTCGACCGTAATCGGGCCAATGCCGGCGATCAACGAACGCTCGTCGAGACAATTGCTTCCCACGATCCGGCCCTCGCTCTCCGCCACCACGCAGTAAAAGCCGGCACTCGAAAAAAGCGCGGACATTATGCCGGTGGCAGTCTGCGCGTCAGGAACGTCGCTGGGGAAACTATGCTTCGCACTCAGTTTTGCAAAGGCGTCGTAGCAAATCTGCCCGCAGACGGAGCTATCCTCCGGCCTGGCAATACGAACGGTCACTTCCGCCTGCGATTGTGGCGACATAGTCACACCTCATTTTTCCGCGAAAGTATACCAGCCCAGTGTCGGCGATGGAGTTCTCGATGCAAATCGTTGGTCGGCTGAAGCGCAATTAAGGGATCCTCTGATTTTCCGCCTCTTCAACGTTATATTCCTGGAACGTGTAGGGGCACGATTCATCGTGCCCTTTCTTTCGCCGCTCGCTACCTGAATCGGGACTTGCGCCAGGTAGTCTCACCGCGTCGGTCGCTCGATTCACGAATTCACCTAGTTGTATAATCGCGGAATGAAGCGAGCCGTTCGCAGTCGCCGCAAAGTATTCGGGCAACTCCTGAAGCATGCCCGCCGCCAGCCGCATCGCGAATGCTGCGGAATTCTGGCGGGGCAGGACGGACTAATCACGCAGGCGTTCCCTGCGAAAAACGCCGCGGCTGATCCAGTCAGGAATTATGAAATTGCGCCCAGGGAGATCGTCCGCCTGATGGGGGAACTCCGCAAGCGGCGGCTCGAATTCCTCGGCATCTACCACTGCCATCCACACTGGCTGGACGCGAACGAGCCTTCTCCCAAAGACATCGCGCTGGCCTCCTATTCTGACGCGATCTATTTCATCGTCACGCCCCGGCCTTACGCAACTGCGCCCATCCGGGCATTTTCGATCCGGGGTGGCCGTGCGTTGGAACTTGAAATTCAGGTCCTGCCCTGACGTATACACGCAACGGTTTAGGGTCTCAAATCCACTTGTCCGGTTACCGCGTTAATCCGGGACTTGAGAAGTCTCCCCGGTGTGATCGGCTTATACAAAAGAGCCTTATACTCGCTTCCAGGGGAGTCTCTCTCATGATAAAGCGGCTGTTTTTCTGCGTCATCGTTCTTGCGTTGTTGAGCGGCGCCGCAACGGGCGAGATCGTTACACAGAGCCCGGCAACTTCGCACCTTTTTAGTGAGGCGGACCTGGTCTGCAAATGCACCGTGACTTCACTTAGCGTTATGGACCGGCAAACGGTGGAGACCGAAAGAGGGGGTCGTTTCGTCAGAGAAACATGGCGCGCCGTGCTCCAGGTTGAGGATTTGTATAAGGGCACGGCGGCCTCGCCGATTGCCCTCGCGTTGAACATTGAAGGCACGTCAACGCCACAAGGGCCCGGGGTGGTGAAGACTGGAGAGAGCTATCTTCTGTTTTTAAAAACCGCTGGGACTGGAACCTATACGTTTGTTGACCAATCGTTTGCAGCTCGGCGGTTCGTTTCGCTTCCGGTACAAGGAGGAGAACCAGGACTGGCTAAACTTGAATCGGCGCTCGTGGCCGCTGCGTTGCAGCAAAATCCAGACGAGTCGTTAAAGGCGTTTTCCTACTTGGAGGATCTTGATATTCACCCCGAATCTCTGGTGGCCCTCAGCGCCGTATTGACTTCACCAAACTGGAAACTGGTTTGGTCCTATCTGACTTTACAACTGAAGACCAAAACGCCTGAGAGTGTGGCTGCCGTAAGACGGTTCCTGGATTCCTACAAGGGAACCGAAGAACCCTGGTTCGTTGGCCTGCAGGTGATCACAGATCCACGTGCGCACGACGATCTAATCAAGCTCAGTTATTCTCGGTTCGGAAACGTTCGTGCTGCAGCGATGGTCGCCTTGCGGTCGATGGGGGGCCAGAAGGATGCCGCTTTTTTCATCCGACGTCTGGACGATCCCGACCGAAATGTGCAGTATCACGCCGTGTTCGGGCTGGCACAGGCCTTCAATATGGGCGGAGATTATGGCCCCGGCATCGGCGCGTTCGAAAGGATGCCCGAGTATTACACCAACCTCTGGAAAGAGTGGTGGAAGAAACGAGAAGTCACCACCCCGGTCGCAAAGTAGAAAAGCTGGCGGGTGGAGCATAGTTGAGCGGGGGTGCCGCATTCCTGCGGTTTTCAGGGTGCGGGTTCTGACTTTCCTGTAGTACTCCAGGCGGGCTTCTCAGAATTTCGCGCCAACCCTGTCCTGCGCTTCTAACCTCTCTCTTTCCAATAATATACAGAAACGTATATATTTATCTTGACAATATCTGCGATTCGTGGTATTCTTTCGTATGGTCGTCTCGCAATCCCCTTTCCCACCCCTCTCCCGCCCGCAATCTCCTGATTCTTCATCCCTTCCGCCAAGTTCTTCCAGCGTTCCCGGCTTTCGCTTCCTTGCTTCCTTGCGTCCTTACTTCATTGGTTCGTCCACCGCCACGCAGGATCGCCCGCAACCCCAATCCCCTCAATCGCTTGCGCACACTTTCCATCGCATAGGGGGTATACCCCTCTGCACACGTAGTTTCGCGTTTCCAATTTCGAATTTCGTCTTATTCACACGTCTGCAAGTCCTTTGCGATTCTCTGGATACCCCGGGGGTGGGGGCTTGAAACAATTCCCATCAAGGCACCGTCTCCTATGCAAGAATCGGTCGGCGAACGCCCCAGACATCGGCCTGGGCAACCCGCACTCTCTGCGAGGTGACGCATGATGACCCTGTGGCAAGACCTTCGATACGGCCTCCGCGTCCTGGCAAAGTCTCCCGCCTTCACGCTCGTTGCCGTGCTTACGCTCGCTCTCGGCATCGGCGCCAATACCGCCATCTTCACCGTCGTCTACGGCGTCCTCCTGCGGCCGCTCCCGTTTCCCGAGCCGGATCGCATTGTTGAACTCGCCGAAACCTACAAACAGGCCACCGACGAGATGGATCTCGACTCTAGGGAATGGAAGCGCCTTCAGGACTACACCAAACCCTTCGAGTACATGGCCGCCTACACCTCCGTCGGCTACAACCTCGCCACTGGAACCGGCGCCGAACATCTTCGCGGCATGCCCGTCTCGTCGCGTTACTTCAGCGTCCTCGGCGTTCGCCCCCTGTTCGGCCGCGATTTCACGGAAGATGACGGCGCCGCAGGCCAGCGCGTCGCCATCATCAGCTACGGCCTGTGGAGCCGCCGCTTCAGAGCCGACCCTGCTCAGATCGGCCAAAAAATTCTGTTGAACGGCGATCCCTACACGCTGATCGGAGTAATGCCGCGCAGCTTTTCTCCGGTCGCTGTGGCAACCGATCTTCCAAATAGCGGCACCGCGGATGTTTGGACTCCGCTGGCTCTCGTCGCCAACACCGTCGGAAGTGGCGAGAACATCGGCGTTCTCGCCCGCCTTAAACGGGGCATTACGCCTGCACAACTTAACGCGCAGATGGAAATCGTCACGCAGGATTTTCGCCGCGAATTTCCCGGCGTCATCGACAAAGAACTGGTCGTCAGCTTCGCGCCGTACCAGAAAATGATTGGCCTCGACGTGCGTCCCTACCTGCTGGTGTTGCTCGGCGCCATCGGATTTGTTCTTCTCATCGCCTGCGCCAACGTCGCCAGTCTATTTCTTGCGCGCAGCGGTTTGCGCGGCCGCGAAATCGCCGTACGCATCGCCATGGGCGCATCCCGTGGGCGCTTATTCCAGCAATTGCTCACCGAGAGCATGCTCATCGCTCTTGCTGGTGGCGCGCTAGGCTTGCTTGTCGCCTACCTTGGGCTGGGTTCGTTGCTCGCCGTCGCACCCGCGGAATTGCCGCGTGCTTCCGATGTACATCTCGACGGCTGGGTCTTCGCGTTCACGTTCGGCGTCTCGCTCTTGACAGGCGTTCTTTTCGGCCTCGCTCCCGCTCTCGAAGCCAGCCGCTCCGGTATCAACGAAGCCCTCAAGGAAGGAGCCGGCCGCGCCAGCGCTTCCGGCAGTCGTGCGCGTCTTCGCAAGCTGCTCATCGTCGGCGAATTCGCTGTTTCTCTCGTGCTTCTTACCGGCGCCGGCCTGATGATTGCCACCTTTTCAAAACTGGTGCACAGCGATCCGGGTTTCAATCCGCACAGCATGCTTTCCGTGCAGTTCTGGCTGATCGGCTCGAAATACGATTCCACTAAGCAAATCGAAAATTTCAATCGCGCCCTCGTTCAGAAGCTCGAGTCGCTGCCCGGAGTCGAATCCGCATCGATTGTCGCGGCAGGCCTCCCGCTCGAGCGCGGTGGCAACAATGGTGTCCAACTCTCCGGTTCTCCGGAGTATTACAGCGTCGACTATCGCGAGATCACTCCCGGTTTTTTCCGCGCCATGGGCATTCCTCTGCGCCAGGGCCGGGTTTTTTCCGAAGCGGATTCCGAGACGGCCAACAAAGTCGTGGTCGTCAATCAGGCCTTTGTCCGCAAACATTTCCCGAGCCGCAGCCCAGTCGGCGAACACATTTTTCTCGGCAAAACGTCCTGCGAAATTGTCGGAGTGGTCGGTGACATGAAGTCCTACCTCGATCAGCCCCCGCGTCCCACAACATTCATTCCTTCGGCGCAAGCTTCCTACGAAACATCCGCGCTCTTTGAAGGTTGGTTCCCGCGAAGCATCATCCTCCGCGCCAACGTGGACCCGCTCAGCCTCAGCCGCTCCGTGCGCGACGCGGTTGCCGCCGTCGATCCTATAGTCCCGACAGGCTCTGTCCGCTCCATGGATCAAGTGCTCTCCCACTCGCTCGCGCTTCGCAATTTCATGATGTTCTTGCTCAGCCTTTTCGCCGCGCTTGCTCTTACCCTCGCAACAGTGGGGATCTACGGCGTCATCTCTTATGCTGTCTCGCAACGCACCCGCGAAATCGGCGTTCGCATGGCGCTTGGCGCGCGCCCTGGTGACGTTCTGCGGCTTATTCTGGGAGAAGGGTTGAAGCTCGTGCTTGCGGGCGCCGCCATGGGTGTAGTTTTGGCCCTGCTCGCTACTCGATTCATCTCCACGATGATTTATGGCGTGAGCGCCACCGACCCGCTCATCTTTCTCTCGGTCATCACGCTTCTCGTCGTTGTGTCGCTCGCGGCGTGCTATGTTCCCGCTCGCCGCGCCATGCGCGTCGATCCCATGGTCGCCTTGCGTTATGAATAAGCCAGAAGTGCAGGCCGCGAAGCGCAGAGCCGGCCTGCGACACAATCAGCACGTCGCGCACAATCAGCGGAGCGCCTGAGCCTGCGCCGCAATCATGTAGGTGATTAACGCGGCGGCGCTTAGGCAGTGCAACGCAAGGTAGGTGGAAGGCGCCGCCGGTGCAGCAAACAATTGGCTCAGCGTAAGACCGGCGTGCTCCGCAATCGAAGCCGCCGCAAAATTATTTTTTCTCTGGTTTTTCGGCGGGCTTTTCGCCGGCTTTTTCCGCTGGTTTTTGCGCGGACTCTCCGGCTCTGGCCCCTTCCTCGCCGGCTTTTGGCCCGTTCGCCTCCCCGGTTCCGATGGACTGCTCGGCCGCCTTTTTGTCCAGATACTGCACGATCAGCGAAATCCGCCGGTTCGCCGGGTCGAGCGGATCATCTTTCTTGCGCAATCTTTGGTCCGCAAAACCTCTTACTTGCGTAACCTGATCCAGCCGGATGCCGTGCTCCTGCAACAGCCGCCGCGCCGCATTCGCCCTATCGGAAGACAGCTCCCAGTTCCCGTAATTGCTGCCTTCCGCATATTTTTTCGAATCCGTGTGGCCTTCGATCGCCAGTTTGTTGGGGAGCTTTCCTAATTCTTCCGCAAGCACGATCAGCAATCCTTCGCCGCCTTCGCTGATTTTTGCTTTTCCGCTCTCGAAAAACGTTCCCGTGGCCGATTCCGAAAGTTCAATTCGAAGTCCTTCGTTGGTCACGGTCATGTCGATGTGATTTTTCAGCAGGTCGAACTTTGGCACTTCCTTGATGGCCTTCTGCAGCTGCTCTTTGAGCTGCTCCATATTGTCTTTGGAGACGACGAAGTTTTCTGCCGCGCCGACTTGGTCGCTGCCGACTTGTTTGGCGGTTCCCGTGGGATCCTTGAAATAGCCGCCCACCGCTTCCTGAATCTGTTTGCTGCTGTTCATCAGCCATAGCACGATGAACAGCGCCATCATCGCGGTGACAAAATCGGCATAGGCCACTTTCCACGCTCCGCCGTGGTGTCCCCCGTGGCTTACTTTTTTCTTGATGATGATCGGCGGCTTTCCCGCCATGCATGTCTCCGTTTCTTACGCGGCGGCTTCTGCCGTTGGAGCCGCAGGCTCAGCGCTTTTCTGTTTGATGTACGTCTCGGTTTCCTGAAACGATGGCCGCACGTGTCCTGGAATCGCGCGCCGCGCGAATTCCACCGCAATAGTGGGCGGAGTGCCTTTCATGAAGGACACCATCACCACGCGGAGAACGTGATAGTAAGCATGCTCGTCATCGGCGGCCTTGGACATGTTCGAAGCGATCGGCCCAACCAATCCATAACAGAGGAGAATTCCGAGGAAAGTTCCCACAAGCGCAGCCGCCACTTTGTGGCCAATTTCTTCCGGGGGGCCACCGAGCGCTCCCATGGTGATCACCACACCAAGAACCGCGGCCACGATTCCTAATCCGGGCAATGCGTCGGCCATCGTGGAGAGTGAGGCGATGGGCACGGAGGTTTCGTGATGGTGCACATCCATATCCAGTTCCATCATCTGGTCCACGTCAAAGGGCTCAACGCCTCCACCCGATGCCATGCGGATGGTGTCGCACACGAAAGCCAGCGCGTGGTGGTCTTTCAGGAAGTTCGGATACTTTGAAAAAACCGGACTCTTGTCTGGCGCGTCACTGTCTGACTCCAGGGCCATCAGCCCTTCTTTTCGCGCCCTTGTGAAGAGTTCGTACATCATCTTGAGGGTTTCGAGGTATTTGTCCTTTCCAAATTTTCCTCCTCCGAAGACACCGCCGACGCCACCAGCGATGGCTTTCAGAATATGCAGGGGGTTGGCGATCAGCACCGTCCCAATCGCGGCGCCAGCGATAATGATGAGCTCGGCCGGCTGGAGCAAAACCCTCAAGTTGCCCTTCTCCATCAGGTAGCCGGCGATGACGGCGCCGAAGACCACGACAATTCCGATGATTACAAACATAGAGAGCCAGTCCTCAAGAGCTTTTCACTTTCAATCGTTCCACACGATCATCTGGTTTCCGCCGAGAGAAATGCTGTCGCACAGAGCGCCCTCCGCCCGACGCATCATCTCAGTGGGAGTGTCTTCAGGCTTCACAGCTGTCGCACCCATGGCGATCGTCACCGGCAGGGAATCGCCCCACCATTTAATCCTCGCGCGAGAGATGGCTACCCGCAGGCGCTCGCCCACTCTCGGAATCTCTTCCCGGTTGCACTCCAGCACAATCGCGAGAAATTCATTCTCCTGCCACCGCCCGAGATAGTCGGTGGGACGCAGGCAACTCTCCAGAGTCTGGCCCGCGACGCGGAGAACCGCCGCGAGTGCCCCGGCGCCGTAACGCGCTTTGACTTCTTCCAGGTGATCAAACGCAATGCACACGATGCAAAAGGGAACTGGTTGTTCGACGTAGGTCGCCAGGCACTCGCGCAGACGGGCTTCGACCATCTTGTGCGTGAGCACGCCCGAGGCGGCATCCAGGCAGCCATACTCGGCCAGTTTGTTGTGCCGGCGGTTCCACTCCGCCATGTCCATAAGTTCATCGAAACATTCCGCGACACCGACAATCGCGCCTTGCTGGTCGCGCATGGCGATGGCGCGCAGCCTTACCGGCACGAGATGCCCGGCTTTATGCCGGAAGGAGACCTGCGACTCCGTGGATTTTCCATCCTTCAGGACAGCTTCCAGAGCGGCCGAGGCAGCCGAGACCTGGTCATCCGTGCCTTCCGAATTTCCGAGAAAATCCTCGCGGCACGCGTGACCTACAACGTCCTGGCGCAAATGCCCCGTGATGCGCTCAGCACCGTAATTCCAAAAGAGAATTTTCCCATCGCGGCCAACCAGATACACTCCGGTGGGAAGGTCCTCCAGCACGCTGCGGAGTATTTCCGGATCGTCAAACCTGGACATCAAGCGCTCTCAGCGATGGCATCGGAGAGATCAAGGGCAACTTTAGTTCCACTGTGGTGGTCAGTTCGAAACGTGTTTGTGGGGCAATCTTCTTTGTTTCGATGTCCTAAGAGGCGGTGTTGAGCGAAGGAGATGCGAATGTGGGAACGTCTGTGCCGTTTAGGAACTGGATGGCTGGTTGAAAGACTAAGGCTGCCACTGACGGAAACATTTGAGCAATGCAGGGAGGAGTAACAGGGAGATCGCAAGGAAGGAGGAATTCGTTTGGCTTTTTAGGGCTGTTTGTCTTTGGGTGAGGAATCAATCGGGGGATGGCCCAGGGGAAGATTTTTGGCTGCTGGAGTTCCGGCGCCATGGATTTTGTCTAGCACCTGAAAGACAGGAGGGTTGTCTCCTGCTTTTCCGGAGTTTGCAGTGCCTTGGGTTTTGTCGAGGGCCGGATGGGAGAAATTGCTGCCGTCGGGCTTGGAGTCGAGGACGGTCCAGGCACCGCCCTGTTTCGCAAGTGCATAGGTTAGCTGCATTGTTCCGGCACCGGTCTTCGCATGAAACTCGACTTGCGCTTGCGCATGGTCCCCGTCAAATGTGACTTGCTTCACGGTCATATCAAAGGCGTCGAGTCTAAGATTGCCGTTGTGGGCGAGGTGTGCCTGGATGGCGGTTTGGATGGCATCGTTGGCGCTTACGCTCGTGGGCGCCACGATAGGAGTGCTTGGCGCAGAACCGGTGCGCTGCTGGCATCCTGCCAGGAAGGCGGCGAAAACGGCCAGCGTAATCGCAATTTTGGCTTTCATATTGACACGATCCTCTTTCGACAGACGCTGCTTATCGACGTCTACATCGAGCCGCGGTCCACGAACATTCTCTTCTGCCTGTAGAAGTCTACTGCAAAACTTCGACGAGTTGTTTCTTAAGCTGCGCGGCTTCCTTGGCTTCCTTCCCGGCCTCCAAAGTCATATCGCGTACCCCTAAGCCCAAGCCGATTTTTTGAAGGAACGCGTTCGGCGGTGTGCCACCGGCAAAAATCCAAACGAAGTCATTGGCAATCTCTTGAAGCTTTCCGCCGATTTCCAGCACGACGGTTTGAGGCTTGAATTCGACGGGCGTGGAGTTGAACAAAACGGAGAGTTTTCCCTTTCGGATACTCTCGTCAAGGCGCTGCTGATTTCTTGTCTTGATGCGGCTGAAACGGTCCTGTCGATAGGAAAGCGTCACTTTGTTCCCGCGCTGCTCGGCAAGTCCCATCGCTGCTTCCACTGCGCTATCGCCTCCGCCAACGACAAGGATGTTTTTGTTGAGGTAATGATCGGTTTCGATGAGCCGGTACATCACCTTGGGCAGTTCCTCGCCTTTAACGCCAAGTTTTCGCGGGGTGCCTGTGCGCCCAATCGCAAGCACGACCGCGCGCGAGCGATACTGCCCTTTGGGCGTGACCGTGGTGAAGATGCCATCCGCCCCCCGGCTGATGTTCTCGACGCCCTCACCCGTCCGCACCTTGAAGTCGGATCGTTCGAGGAGCTTTGCCCAGAAAGAGAGGAGTTCTTCCTTGGAGAGCTCCATCTTCTTGAATTTCCCGTATGTGGGGAACTGCACGGGGCTCGTCATGACGAGCTTCTGCCGCGGATACTTGGACACCGTTCCGCCAATGGTGTCCTGCTCGACGGTCAGGTAGTTAAGCTTCTTTTCAATTGCGCGCAGCGAGGCGCTGATTCCGGCAGGCCCCGCTCCAATGATTAATACGTCGTAAATGTCCTGACTGCGGCTGGCACCAGACACAGCCAGTCTGTTTGCGATTGTGTCGATGCAGTCTCGCCCCTGATTGATCGCGTTTTTGATTAAGGCTAATCCTCCAAGTTCGCCGACGACGAACAAGCTCGGAAGCGTGCTCTCATACTCGGGGGTCAACGTAGGCATATCGGCGCCCATGCTTGCGGTGGACATAACCATCGTGATGGCCCCTACGGGGCAGGCTTCCGCGCAGAGACTGTGCCCGATGCATTTGTAGCCATTGACGATCGCGGCCTTCGCTCCAATCATTGCAAGCACATCGCCCTCCGGGCAAACCTGCGTGCAGATGGCACAGCCGATGCAATTCGTTGCGTCGATGTGTGGATGCTGCGCCCGTGGGCCCTCGGAATAAATTTTCCCTTTTTCCGCGGCGGCGACGGCTTGCACCTCGCGTTTCTTTAACCGCCTCTGGTACAAGATCATCGGGACGGCGACGACAATCGCACAAAACCCGTAGATCAAGATGCTTAGGACGGTCTCAGACATTCCCTTGGCTCCCCGTTAGCGCCTGCAAATCCTTCCGATAAATTCACCACTACACTCAGTAGTAGCCCAGCATAAGCATTAAGACAACGTGAATGGTCGCCAGCAGAGCGAACGAGTAACTGAAAGGCCTGTGAATGACGTGCCAGAGCTGGAACATTTTGTGAGACTTCGCGAGAAAAAGAATTTTCTTCGAGACCAGAGTCTGCTGGCGAGCCAAATCGATCGCGCGCTCCAAAGACACGTTTTTAGTGCGCCGAAAACCGGCGATGGCGAAGATACTCCGGCTGTGAGACCAAAGCATTTTCTGGCGCAGGCGCCAAACACGGAAGGGAAAAGTTGTGTCAAACAGGATCATGTGCACGAGAGCAGCGACCAGCGACATGCGTTCCGCCTGCTGGAGATTCGGCAAGCGCACCAGGGAGGCAATGTCTTTTTGCGTGAGAATCCCCAGCGCCTGCATTTGAGCGCCGAGTTCCGAGCTCTTTGCCTGGGCTTCTTTAAAGGAGAGTTCCGCATAATTCAGACTGCGTGGAATCTGAGCATAGATGTAGCGCCCAACGATCCCGCTGAGGGAAACAATGATCATGAGCCAGTAGGAGACTCCGGCAACGCCCGAGAATTTGAACGAAGAATGAAATGTGATGACAATCGGCGCTGTGAGCCCGAGCAGGACGTGAAAGTTGAGCCAGTGGCGCGAACTTCCCTGCTTGGCGAGCCACGACCACTTCTTGCGAAGCGGGTACAAATAAATCAGCAAGAACATCAAGAAGCCCAGCATTCCGAGGCGCAGACCAATCGAGCCGCTCGGCTTCAGATAAGCGTGTTTAGGCGAAAGCGCCCGTTGTGCGGCAGAGAGCCAATAGTAGTTCGATCCGTAGATAAGTACGACGAGCATCAGCAGGCCGGCGGCAAGATAGCCCAGGCGCAGTAACAGTTTATGAATACGCTCGCCGTTCGGGATTTCGGCCGCGACTCGCGGCACAGTTAGATTTAGGCTCATTTCGTTGCCACCTGTTGTCTAGTGTCCACAGAAAACCTCCGGTACGCTGAAAACTGATGAGTGTTGCGCCAGTGCTGGTGGCGTGTTTCCACATCAACCGTCGCTTCCGCCGGCAGCCAGAATGATCCCGGAGAATCATGGAAGGTCACCGCCGCGAAACGAACTTCGGCGTGCAAGCTGCGCAATCCTACGTCTTCCATTCCCAAATCAATGCCAGCCGTCAGCTTGGCGATCACTCCCGTTGCGGGGTCGATCCAGGCGGTTCCGGATAAATCCAAGGGATACTCGCGGCCGCGAACGGCGAGCGCGGCCGGCGAACGCCTGCCCGGAATATGCTCGAAATGAATCTTGGTCAGCATTCGTCCGTCCACGGATTCCTCGCCAGCTTTAGTGAATTGAAAGCTATCGACGTAATACGGGTGAAAAACCAGGAACAGCATGGAGAATCCGTTGCTAACCAGAAGCGGCGAGCTCTGTTTTTTTTGCTGTTTGGCATCTCCCGGGACGATTCTTGATTCGGTTAAGCTCAGATCACCGCCGTCGGTGGTGAGAATCACCAGATAATCAAACGCAGACTCCTCTTTCTCGATGACTTTGCCTTTGTCCGAGAGTTTTTCTTGAAGAACCCGCTCCGTGCAGTTCGTCTCTGAAAACAAATCCAGAAACGAAGAGACCTGCTTGGAGGTTCGTTCTATCAAAGCGCTGAGCGGGCCATCCGCCGCCGCTCGGGATGGGGTAACCACAACGGAGAGGCTAAGAAGAAATATCGGTAGCCATAGGGCTTTTACAAATTTCATTGAGTGCAGGTTGTTCTTCATTTGTGTTTCCATTTGTTGTCGAACTTGTAGCCGAGAATGATGTTCCACTGGTTATAGTTCTGCAGTTGTCCCCGATAGGCGGTGAAACCACCCTGCAGAAAAAATCGAGCGCCGAGGGAAGTGTCCAGGTTGGTGGTTATAAATTTCGCATTCTGATTCCCCGCAAGAGAAGAGGTAAAAATCTGGTCCCCGGCAAGGAGTTCAACGTGAAAATCTTCTCCCAGGCTCCGCGAGAGCGAGAAAGCGCGGTACGTTCCGGAACCAAAGGAACTGTTGAAACGCGAATAGTGGGCGTCTGCATGAAGATCCAACTTGGGAATTTTGAGGAACGAGATGCCGTACATTTGATTGAGCGAAGTCTTGGCATCTCCGGTGCGGCTGCTGCGTCCCAGATCGGCGTACAAAACGATATTCTTCACGGCTTCAACTCGCACGCCACCGCTGAGACCCTGAAAGAGGTATTTGTCCAGGAGCCCGGTACCGACAAGCTGAGGATCGAACGTCGGGACGTCGCGAAAGTAGGTCTCATTTGCGCTGAATTCGATGCGCTTGACTGGCTGAAATCGCACCGTCAGAAAACTCTGGCTGATTCCGGCGCCCGGAGAAGCCACGGATGGATTTGCGCTCGGTTTGTCCGCTTGCAAAGAGCTAAAGATTGAGAAAATGCTTTTATACGAAATGGAATTTTCGAAGAATGCGAATGGGCGGTTGTCCTGATAACTCGATTGGGTGGTGGTGCCCGTTGCCGAGGTCGTGGAGTAGAAAACGGTATTGAACTCTTTCCCGAATCCACCGGTGCTGGAAAAGTGGATCGCGTCAAAACTCCCGCCTGTTTCATTAACGAAGACACCGCCAATATGCCGGTTCGGGCTGTAACTCCATGAGGTCGGGTCGGGCGTTGAGCCGCCAAAAAGTCCCGTCGTAATTCCGTGTCCGAGCCGCGCGCCCACATAGCCGCCATCCAGCGTTTCGAGGCTCGTCGCCCAAGGCAGGTATAACCGGCCAACTCCCGCAACCCAATGGGAATCGGGGTTTTCGTAGGTAAGATTCAGATGGTAAGTGCGGTTGATCAGGTCTTGCAAAGTCTGCTGCGAAGCCGCGGATGTCGAAGTCAATCGCCCACGCCAGTAGCCTCGCAGATTCCAATACGTGCCGCCAATTCTCGTAACATCCGCTTGGATTAGCCCACCGAGACTGGAAGAGCTGAGCTGCGAAGAATCCATGCTTTTCGTGCCGCTGTAGTCGAAACCAAGCCGCAAGCTTGCCCGGTTGACGGATGGTAGAGGAGGACGTGGAACCTCTGCTCGTGCTTCTTCGTCCAGCGCATCACCTCCCTCGCTGAACGTAATCACCGCCGGATACTTGCGAGTCGCTCCCAGAGCATTTTGCTGAACGAGCGCCTGCAAATCGGCTGAAGAAAGATAGGCTATGTCACCGGCAACTACGTCGCGCTTTGGCTGGTGAATCTCAGTCACCGCGGACGTTTCCGCCACACCCACGACCACCAGCTCCGCAACGCCGTCAGTGTTTCCGGTTTTGTCTCCGCGCGTCAGGGAACCCTTGTTTCTGACGATCAGCTTCATGCCTTCGGTCAAGCCGGAGCTCCTCCCGCCGTCGAGATAAGCCGTGTCCTGCTCCACAAACTTGACCTGAAACTCAGTGCGCATCCCCGGATTTGATATAGGAACGAGCGCGGCCCTATCCACAGAAGGACTCGAGACTCCCTCTGACGGAGCCGCGATTGCCGTCGCGGCGCTCGGAGGCGCGGAGGACGATTCTGTTTCCGGTGCTTCAGGCGTCGGACTGGCTTTCGCTTCCTTGGTGGTTTCCGGGGCAGTAGTGGGTAGCGGTACAGGAAGATTGTGCATGAGAGGCAGCGTGGACTGTTCGCTGGTCGCAACGGCCACTGGCTGCGGCTCTGTTTGGGAGCGCGCAGGCATTTTGGCCGGCGGTTCCGAAGCAGGATTTGCCGCGCTCAATCTGACGGTAGGTTTTTCGGTGCCGCCTGATTTTGATGTGGGCGGTGTTTGCGCCTCGGGTGGAAGTGATGCAGTCACTGCCAACGTTGTAGGAAGGGGGCCGTTCTCGGGAGCCGCGCCTCCGGTAGCGCTCTCGGAATCTGAAGATGGCCCTACAGAGTCATCCGGCGGCACAGGCTGGCCGTCGCGAATTTTTGAATTGCCGTAAACGGTTGGCTTGCCTGGCCCGCGCCGGAATATTCCTCCCAGTTTATTGGCGGCATTCGCCGACACCGAACCTCGCCCTGCAGGACTTGCTACGCGGCTGCCGGACGCATCGGTTGTATTTGGGCCGGCAGTGTTTGCAGCCCTTTCGAGGACGGGCCCGACCCGAAGTACGATTCCGTTCTTCTCATTTGAGACCAGGTATTGTTCATTTTGATCGATTTCCACGACTACCCGCGTAAGTGGTGGATCCGCGCTCTGCATCCACAAGCGAACCGCCCGCACGCCCGCAGCGTTCACTGCTATTCGGCGCGGGACCCCGTGATAGACCGCTCCCGGCACATCCAGAATGAGAGAGTCATGATAGGTCGCCACGACTTCGGCGCCGGAAACGGGGGAAGTCACACTCAACTCGACAGTTACTTCAGTGCCCTGCTGGGCGGACACGATGACACCCGTCACCTCAGCCGGAACAGCCTTGGGTTGCTGGGCAGCGGCCAGAGGAACCAGTAGTAGAACTGCCGCCAATTGTCTTGCTCGCATCATTCTTTGAACTCATATTTATCAAGCCGCGACGCACTGCTGAGTCTTGCATCGGACCTGGACAATTTTTTCACTTACCGCCGGCTTGCTCCTGATGACTGAGTCAACCGCCGTTGCCAAATCTTTGGCCGTAACTGGAATTCGGTCGTTCTTCCCGCGAATGCCGTCTTGCGAAACACAAAAAACGCCCTAGCCCCCTCCGCCGTTCTTATGGCACGAGTAACAGTTCACGCTGTTATAGAGGTAGCCTTTGATGCCTCTATGGTTTGAATTGGTCGAAGACGCGGGGTGGCAAGATCCATTCGTGCACGAGAAAATCGTGTAGTCGTTTGGATTCGTATGGCAGGTCGCGCAAACGCCGCCGGCATTACCGTGGCCGATGTCCCACCACGTATGGCTAAAAGTGGCACCGGTCCAGGCCGTTGTGTTGTGGCATGTCGTACAAGTGGTCGTGAAAATCGTCGGCGCCGCTTTATGGATGGGGTTCGTGGTGGCGTTGTAATCCGCAGTGTGGCAGCCGTAGCAGGTCGTCGGCAGGGTCGTGTAGTTTCCGTTTACGTGGCAACTGGCGCAGGCCACTTTTGTGTGCGCGCCGGTCAGGGGAAATGCGGTCGTATTGTGATCGAATTTCCCGTCCGTCCAGACGATCGTGTCATGGCACAAATCACATGCCGTCGGGAAGCCTGCTTGAACGTGATTCACCGGAGTCGTTGCGGTGTTGTAATCGTTGAGATGGCACGAAACGCAAGTGGTGTTTGCGCTCGTCAAGGCGTAGTTGTTGTTGATGTGGCAGTCGGCACAGACGCGCGGCGGAACCGTATGCGAGTTCGTCAGCGGGAATCCCGTTGCCGTGTGATCAAATTTTCCGTCGGTCCACTGGATCGTGTCGTGACAGCTTTCGCAGGTTGTCGGAATGCCTAGCTGGGTGTGGTTCAGCGGAGTGGTCGCCGTGTTGTAATCCTTCAAATGGCAGGAGGAGCACGCTGTGGTTGAAATGTTGTAGTTGTTGTTGATGTGGCAATCCAAACAGACTCGCGGCGGATCGGCATGCGAGTTCGTCAGGGGAAAGCCCACTGTACTGTGATCAAACGTCGCAGGCTGCCAGGCGCTGGTGTTATGGCACGTCTGGCAAGTTTGTGCGAAACCGCCGGCGACGTGGTCCGGGTTCTTTGCGCCTTGATAATCAGGGAGGTGGCACGAGACGCACGCTGTGGTTGTGATGTTGTAGTTGTTGTTGATGTGGCAGTCTAGACAGACTCGCGGCGGATCGGCGTGCGAGTTCGTCAAGGGAAAGCCCACCGTACTGTGATCAAACGTCGCCGGCTGCCAGGCAATCGTGGTGTGGCATGTCTGGCAGGTCTGTGAAAAGCCCCCGGCCACGTGATTGGGGTTGCTCGCTCCCTGAAAGTCTTTCAAGTGGCAGGTAACGCAGGCTGTGGATGTCAGGCTGTAGTTGTTGTTGATATGGCAGTCCAGGCAAACGCGCGGCGGATCGGCATGCGAGTTCGTCAAGGGGAAGCCGACGCTGGAGTGATCAAATTTGGCGTCTAGCCACGTATTTGTGCCGTGGCACTGATCGCAACCGGTCGGAAAGCTGGCCGTTACATGGTTGGGGTTCGTGGTGGTCTTATAGTCCTGCGCGTGGCAGGAATAGCACTGCGTTGAGAGTCCCTGGAACTGTCCAGTTGCAGCGCCTTTGTGGCAAGACTCGCAATCGACCGCCGCGTGCGCGCCGATCAACGGAAAGCGATTCTGGTGATCGCGGATCGCCGTGACGGAAACATGCCAGCCTTTCACGGTGTGGCACGATTGGCAATTTGCGCCGAACTGCCCGCGATGAATGTCCGCATGGCAATCCGCGCATTTCTGTCCCACGTTTGTAAAAACGAGCTTCACGTGACATTGCGTGCACAGCACTTTTTCGTGCATTCCACGCAAAGGGTAGTTGGTCTTATCGTGACTGAATTCAGGAATGCTTCGAATAGGTTTCCAACTGAGGGAAGAATGGCAGTTTTCGCAGGGGATGGTGAGCGCGCCGTGGGGATTGCGCGGGGCTTGCTTTTGCCCAGCACCGCGTTGCACTTGGCCGAACGCCTGCAACGCGATAAAGCATAGACAGACCTGTAGTAGTCTTCGACCGAGCACGGCACCACGTCCTTCGGCGACCCGATTCCGTCATCGGGGTTTGGGCAGGTTAGATACAGATTAGGAGGGGAAGGTGGCCCGAACAACTGTACTCCTGTACAGTTTTAGGCCAATGAAACGTTTGTACGGTTATCGTTCGCGATGCGTTTGTCGCGCGCGTTGCAAAACATTAGGCCTGAGCGACTTCGCGAAACAAATGTTGCCAGCATTACACTAAGATTGTCCGTGGCACTCATTGCATTTTCGGGGTGTCGGCTTGTAGAACACGACTTTCTTGCCCTGCACATCGCGCGTCAGTTTGTGACAGTCATCACATGCCACTTTGCGATGTGCCCCGTCGAGCGAAAACGGCGTGCGCTTATCATGATCGAATTGCGACGGCTTCCAGCGACCCGCATTGTGGCAGCCAGAACAATCGGCCGCATCTTTCCGCGCTGCAAACTGCCCCGCATGTTGGTCGACATGACACCCAGAGCATTTGGTTGATGCTGCGCGAAAATCGACGTTCTTCAAACTGGTTTCCAGATTGGGCGGCCGGTGGCAGTCGCCGCACGCCACGCCACGATGAGCCCCGCTCAGCGGAAACGACGTCTTGGAGTGGTCAAACTGGGTCAGCTCTCTCCACGTTTTGGTCGTGTGGCACGCTTCGCAGCCTGTAAGTGTTCCATCCTGGCGCTTCATTTCCATTCGTTCGCGGAATTGCCCCTTGTGCGGATCGACGTGACACGCAGTGCACGAACGATCTTCGAACTTGTACTTCACCGGCGTTGCTGACCCTGTTGCCACAGGTTTGTGACAATCCGCGCAGACCACGGCGATGTGCGCTCCCACCAGCGGAAATCGTGTTTCCTTATGCCGAGCCAGCGCGAATCGCGCCGGCTTGAAGCCTTGTACATCGTGGCAAGTTTCGCAGCGATTTTGATGCGGCGCCCCAGCGAACTGACCTTTGTGAATGTCCTGATGGCAGTCTTTGCATTGCGTCTGGGTGATTTTGAACAGGGTGTCTTCGCCCTTTGGCCCTTTCGAGACATGGCACTTCTCGCAAGCGACCTCGGCGTGATGGCCTTCGAGAGGATATTTTGTGGCCGCGTGATCTTTTACACTAAAAGTCGAAGGCTTGAAGCCGTCCACGGTGTGGCACGACGCACATTCCCCTCCGCCGGGCCGCGCGAGAAATTGCCCCTTGTGCGCATCTTTGTGGCAATCCATGCATTTTGCAAACGCTACTGGCGTCTTGAAGTCTCCGTGCGTGTGACAATCGCTGCACTCAACGGAAGAATGTTTGCCCAACAACGGAAATTTTGTTTTTGAGTGATCGAATCCCTGCAGGTTAGCGATCCGTTTCCAGTTCGTTGTGTTGTGGCAAGACTCGCAGGTGCCGCTAAACGAGCCTTTGTGCGGATCAGTATGGCACGCGCTGCATTTCGCAAAGGCCACCCCTTTGTATTTCGCGTAAGGCTTTGCGTCGGCGATCGATGGGTGGCACTTGGCGCATGGCGTCTTTTCGTGAGATCCGGTCAGCGGAAATTTCGCCTTTGCATGGTTGAAAAGCGAAGCCGGCTTCCACGACTGAGACGTATGGCAACTCGCGCAATCCTTCCCTAGCTGGCCGCGGTGTTCGTCCTGGTGGCAACTTGCGCATTCGCGCGAGAGTCCCAGATAAGTTCGATTCAGGTCTTTGACTTGAATTTCCGCTCGCGCCGCTGTGGGAATGAAATCTGCTTTATGGCAGCTGCCGCACGCAATTCCCGCATGTTTCCCTGTAAGAGCAAAGCCGGTCTTGCTGTGATCGATGGCCTCGCGGTTCGGCTCCCAGTGAACGAGTTGAAAATCGGCGCCGTTATGGTCCGAATGGCACGTCGCGCATTCGTTGCTCGTTCCCTTTGCTTTCGCCCACACAGCGTGCATTCCGCGCTGTTGGTTCACACGCTCGCGAATTTCCGTGTGGCATTCCAGACATTTCAGTTGTGCGGCCCCGTGGCCGAGGTCATGGCATTTCGTGCAATTCGAGGGACCAGAGAGCGATTGATGCGCTTTCGAAAGCGGGCCTGGTGAGATTTGCGCGTAAGCTGGCTGCCCTCGAAACGCTCCCGACAGGCACAACAACAGTGCAGCAAACAACAACAGGATCGCGGGCCTGGTCACAGAGGTAGGGAATTTAAGATATCGGCGCATCCGTCGTTTTTGACGTCCCTTTGGGCGTCAGACCTGGTTCGAAAGACAAACGGCCGGGTGAAGGCATCCTAGCACTCCATTTAATTCGGTGCCTTCGATTCTGCACAATGTTCCCAAACGAGCAATTTCGGTCGATCTATCGACCGTGCTGAAGCACTCGAATCCGTATCCTGTGCCGCTACGGCGCTCCGCGCTTCGGAGATCCTGGCGCTGCGCTGGTCGGACTCTTGCTGTCGAATGGGGGAAGGATGCGGATTTCAAAACGCTGGTGCAGTGAACTCAGAGAAGTGTGGGTTGAGGCGATTCAGACTTTTGGTGCAACACCCGGTAACCTACTGAAACGAATGGTGGGCCTGGGTGGACTTGAACCACCGACCTCGCCCTTATCAGTTGTCAACAGGCCATTTGCGACGGACGCTGAAGCGTTGCGACAGATTGCGATTCACTAATGTTCATGCGGCATAACGGCAAGCAGAAGGGTGCTACCAGTTGCGACTCTTGCCGGCGAATGTTGATCTAGGTGTGCACCAAATTGTGCACCAAAATTTGCAGAGCATCTCACCACTGCTCCATTCGCTACTCCTCCAACTTCGTAGAGTTTGCTGGTGGGCACAAAATTGGGCACAGCGGAGCCGACGCGGGGACACTAATAATCCGGTGACCGCAAGATCGTGTATTCGATTCCTGTACCCCGCACAAACTGCACCTGCTTTCGGCTACATATCACTTCGAATCAAAGGGCAATTGTTCGCTTGGCCAGCGGCACGACTGTTAACGGATTATCTGAATGCAATTCAATTCCCGCAGCAGAAAGTTCTGTGACCAACTTCGAACGCCAGGTTCCGCCGTCGTCATAGGGAACGTATAGCACGCCATGATAATCAGACGGAAGTTCCACTCCCTCGACATATAGCGGACAAACTCTCTTTCTTCCCAATTTGGCGATGAAGAATCCCAACTCCAAAATTACATTTTGCCGTGCCCGCCTATGGCTCTTTTCAGGTTGACCTGCTGAAGCACCTACATCATCCGGCGTCAAAAGTACAACGGCAAAGCCCACAGCAGAGTGCTCTTCGAATTTCTCGATAATCGTTCGACCTTGATTCGCTTGCTCATGAAGAATTACTACCTCCAATCCCAGTGACCGCAGGAAGGTCGCGACGGTCTTTTTTGGTTCTTCGGCATGGCCATGCACCAGGAAAACCTTTCGACTGATTTCTTTGTTCGGCGTCAATCTGCAACGAGTCCATAAAACTGTTCCTGACATCGAAAATATCCTTGCCTGAAGGCACACCGACTGGAGATGTCTTACTCTGCTGATTTTCCCAAGAACGCTCAACAGATACCATCCCTCTCTCAATATGCAAGTCCCATGGATTGCTAACTTTGGTCACCTCGTAAATGTGCTCGCTAGGCTTGAACAATTTGACGAACACTTGCTTTTCATCTAATTGCATTGTGTGGAAAACGCCCAACTCTTCGGACAAGTACAGCCCGATACAGGCCATACGTAGCTCGAAATCGCTATCGAATTTATGCGCCTCTTCCTGGACATCAGAGGGTGTGAATTGCCTCTGGTCTTGAACCTCTTTGTCCAAATCCTGCTCATAAAAATCACGGACAACCCGCAATACAGTCTCCATAGATTTCCGCGCGAGCATTAGTGCATCGGGATCGCCGCAGTAATGAAATGCAATTGCCCTTGGAAGATAGGTCTCATTACCATAGGTCTGGTCCACGGCTTTCAAGACGGAACGGTCAATCAATGTTCGAGCGGCATCAGGCAAAGACCCCTTGAATTCCTTCAATAGGATACGTCGAGGAGTAGCTTCGTTCTGATCCAACAATCGGCGAACCACGAATTTGCAAACATTGCGTGCTACTTCAGTGAGCGGCATGCCGATAGTCTATCACCGGCGGGAAACCGCGGCAGCGGACCGCGGACCGGTAATCCTCTGGTTGAGACCATAGCG
Organism: uncultured Acidobacteriota bacterium; assembly: GCA_963718785.1. Lineage (GTDB taxonomy): Bacteria > Acidobacteriota > Terriglobia > Acidiferrales > UBA7541 > Acidiferrum. The sequence continues at coordinate 705,702 of CAVQZW010000004.1, forward strand.
TCAACGAACATTTCAAGCTGATGTAAACTTCCTTGGATGAAAGCTCGGACTTGTGCCGCTGACTGCGAACGGAATGAGGAATGGTTGAAAAGGCTCGAAGGCGGCAAGGCAGAAAACGATCCACTCAGTCCTTCCGAGCCTTGCGACATTTGCGGAGCTGCGGGAAAAACTAAAATCGTCTGCGTCACACGTCCCACTTTTCATTGTTACTACTCCGTTTGCGAAACTTTCCTGTTTCGATGGGGATTTGAGTGGTGAGAAACTAAACCCCGAGCATCGGGATACGGCAGCGATATACTACGCTTCCGTGGGCACTTTCTACGGCAGTGAGAAGGCGCAAATGTCTGGCATCCAAGAAGAGGATTTACTCGATTGGGTTAAGGACACTCCTGAAGCAGTAGTCGCAATGGCAAAAGCGGTTGGGTGACGACATCGTGAATCGGCCACGGTCGGACTCGTCATAGACTTGTAGGACAAGAAAAAGTAAACTGCCTTCCCCGCTTCTTCCGCGACACTTCCCGTCCTACCAGGAGATTCCCATGACAGCCCCTCTGTCGGTAGAGCCGTATCGCGCCAAGCTGTGGAAAAATAAGCGAGGCGAGATGTACTTCACGTTGGTTTATTGTCCGGCGTGCAATCTGGAGTTTCGTTTGCTTTGGCCCGTCACTCTCTTAACTTACCCGGAGAAGAAAACTCTTTACCTGAAATGCCCCGGTTGCCAGCATTCCTTCACGTCGCTCGACCTTGCGATAGGGAAAATGGTCTTCGTCGCCGCGGGTTGCGAGCACTTTCCTGCGGCTCCGGTCGAGATAGAATCACGCGGCTAATCATCAGCGATCGCCAACGGAGGATATCCTTCACGTGAAATGTAGGACTATCCTCCGAGCGCGTCTCGCGCCGGTCGTAGGGGTGGGTAGCAGAGATGTTGTCATAGCTGTGCCCGGGTCCACCCGCCCAGTCTTCCTGCCCGTAACACAATATTCACAGCCATAGTACTTTATTTAGCTTGACAGTACGTATTGAGCCACGTAAAACCCTCCCCATTATTCCCTGTGGAGGCTCAATGTCCCTTTCTCGCCTCGTGCTCCTTTCCCTTGTCGTCTTGACTTCCCATTTCGCGGCAGCCCAGCAGCCAACTCCCGCGACCGCCCAAGCACCGCAGCGTGACCCACAGGCGCTGGCAGTACTCTCACAGATGTTTTCCGCCGCTGGTTGGGGCATGCCAACCGACGCTGTGGCTGCCGGAACTGTTACGTACTTCCGGGGCGAAGCCCAGAATGTCATCAATGTAACCCTTAAATTTAAGGGTAGGACTGAGACGCGAGCGGACGTAACCGACCCAGTCTCTCCACGAAGCACTGTCATCAACGGTGAGGTGGCCACTTTCACTGGAGCTGATGGAACCAAATCCATTCCGGCACGATCCACACTCTCGCCGACGGTCATGTTGCCTATTTTTAGCCCTCTCCTGAATATTTCCGATCCCAATATAGCCTTCCGGTTTGTGGGGACTGAGACGGTCAGTGGACAACCCGCTAGTCGACTTGAGATTGATTACATCTCGCCGCCCGATGATCCTCGGCCTCAGGCGCAGCGACGCGATGGACATATCACGTTATGGATCTCTGTTTCATCACTTCTTCCCATTCAGGCTCAGTATCCGAGGATTTCAAGGGACAATCCCACCTCGGTTTTCACCGCGACCCGTGTTTACTCTGACTATCGAACAATTGGCGGCGTGGCCGTTGCATTTCACCAAGATGAGTACGGGGGAAATCAGCACATCTCCAGCTTCCAACTGGACTCGGTAAGTTTCAACACAGGTCTATCCGACACCAACTTTCCCAATGCGGTGGCCGCACAGTGAAAACCTCGACCAAAATGAGGACGCACTTCTCTGCCATCATCTTCATCGTCGCGATTTCAATTTCGCCAGCCGCTCGCGCGCAATCGACGCCCAATCAATTGAGCCCAAATAACACTACCGGCACCGCCCCCTATGTCATGTACGGCGGGGCACACGAAAACATTAACCTGGCGACCGGTGATCTCAATATTCAGATACCCCTTCTAGCGCTGCCTGGTCGGAACAAACTTGATCTCAACCTCGGAATTACGTACGACAGCAAATACTGGGTATTGAATTACAACGATGATGGCCTGGGAGACCTTACATATCTCTGGAAAATCAGCCCAGCGCCCCATATTTAGACAACAGTTGGCGTTTTAATCTTCCTCTTCTTCAAACGACACAACAGGACTATGGGCTCAGCTTAGCTTTACCGATACCGGCTGTTGGAGCAATTTTGTTGTAACAATGCCTGATGGCGGGAAGCACATGTTTAGGAATCAAGCGGGCTGTTGGGGATACAACCCCAGCGGAGGCAGAGTTAGCTTTCCCAGCTTCAACAGCCCGCTTTGGGACTCGAACGATACATCACTAATGCGATTGGATACCACGAATCCAGCGGATATCGTTCTACACTTGAAAGACGGCACGCAAATCCATTTCTTCTCGAACCTAGGATACGGTGCAACTGCAATGCCCGTTAAGGTCGCAGACAAGATCGAAGACACCGACGGCAACTCTATAACTATCACTAGCATAAATGGATTCAACGTCAGCACTATTACGGACACATTGAGCCGAGTTGTTACGTTTCACTACAGCGGTTCGGTTGGTCCGTCCAGCATCAGTTACTTGGACGGCGGCGGAACGACGCGCACCATCAGTTTTGGGTATACTGCGCCTTCTTGCACTCCAACATTTTCACTTCCGGCAGGTTCCTTGGACGAAGGGAATTGCAATGCTCTCACTTCCGTGACCCTTCCGAACAACTTGCACTACAACTTCACCTACAATTCGACGCTCGGGGAGCTGAGCAAGATAACGTACCCCACCGGGGGGTACACGCGCTACGACTTCGCGACTTATACGAACCTGCAGGAATTTTCGACACCGTTGGAGGCCACGGCGACCACTGCAGAGGACTTTCGCGAGATTTCTGCGCGTCACGTATGCCGAAGTTCGACTGGTTCTTGTGCGACGGAAGATACCACCACCTATACGCCTACGATTAACAGCCCCGAAGCCAACAATCAGTACATGGATGTCATCGATGCTTCCAACAATCTGACCCATTCGCAGTTCACTCAAGGTGATGCAAGCGACGGAAGCGCCCCGCGTGAGGTGAATCAATTGCACTACACGGGCCCGACCGCCACGCCTTCCGCGCTTCTGCGTACGATTCATACAGATTACAACGCGCCGACCAGCGGGGACGACATTTTGGCCATTCGCGTCACCACCACGCTCAACGACACCAACCAGGTCACGAAAGTCGAAAACGATTACGATAGTTTCAACGACTCAGCGTTCGGAGGCCTGACCTCCCAATCAATCGACAATGTGATCGAGCAGAGGGAATTCGGGTACGGCTCGGGTACGTATGGCGCGTTGATCAGGAAGACCGACAATACCTGGCTGAAAACGAATGCTGTCAACGCCACGGACTACACCGCGACCGCCATCCACATTCTCAATCGTAAGGCCACCGAAAAGGTTTACGACGGTGCGAGCAATCTCTTGGCGCAGTCACAGTTCGAATACGATAAGTACGATACCAGCGCCAACCACGCGACTCTTCAAGCCAGTGGGGCTGTCCAGCACGATTCGGCGCGTAACACGGCCTACACCACCCGCGGCAACTTAACCGCAGCCCAGCGATGGAGAAATACGGACGGAGTATGGCTCTCGGCCTATAGTCAATTTGACGATGCCGGGAACCCTCTGAGGGCCATCGACTTTGGTGGGCACACGACAACTTTTAGCTTCACGGACGCATGGTCCAATTCGACCTGTGCCCCTACGGGCGGCAGTGCGAAAGCTTATGTAACGACAGTCACAAATGCTCTCACCCAGTCAATTACGTCGGTCTACAATTCTTGCGCTGGAACGGTTGCCTCGACGACCGATGCCAACTCGCAAACCACCAATAATCTGTACGATTTCATGGGGCGCTTGACCCAGACGAGCCTCCCCGATACCGGTTTGGTTACGCGCACGTTCTCCGAGTTGTCCTTGCCCCTCAGCATGACCCCATCGGTCAAAATCACCTCTGCTGCAAGTCTCACACCACCGATTATCGTGGACGGGCTTGGGCGAGTCACGCAATCTCAGCTAACCAGCGATCCGGAGGAACGACTTACGTCGACACAACCTACGACGAACAAGGCCGCAAGAAGACCGTTTCCAATCCGTATCGCACCACGAGCGATCCGACCTATGGCATCACGACATACAACTTTGACGCCCTGGGCCGCGAAGTTCAGCCCATCCCACCGGACGGGACCAGTTCCACGAACAACATCACTACTGCATATTCGGGGAATTGCACTACAGTGACGGACCAATCGGGCAAGAAACGCAAGACGTATATCGACGCACTTGGACGCCTCATTCAGGTCTTCGAGCCAGACGCGAGCCAGAATCTCGTGAACGAAACGGATTATCAATACGATGTGTTGAACAATTTCCTCTGTGTCCACCAGCGAGGCACAGACACTACCGCTGACAAAACATGCACGGATGGAACCGTTCCAGCGTCATGGCGTCCCCGGACATTCACTTACAACTCGCTCTCACAGCTACTCACTTCAAAGAATCCCGAGTCTGGCACCATTACCTATACCTATGACGCCGACGGAAATGTTCTTACAAAGCTGGACGCACGGAGCATCACTACTACCTTTGTCTACGACGTCCTTCATCGGCTGACGAAAAAGACCTACTCCGATACAACACCCCAAGTCACCTATTGGTACGACGGCCAAACTGTAACCGGCTGCACTCCCCCCGCACTCACTGTTACGAACGGCATCGGCCGCCGAACGGCGATGTGTGACGCCGCCGGTTCCGAGGTCTGGAGTTACGACCAGATGGGGCGAGTGTTAATCGAAAAGCGAATCACCAACGGCCTGACCAAGACAACCAGCTATACCTACAATCTCGACGGCTCCCTCGCGACCATTACTTACCCGAGCGGCCGAGTCATCACCTATACCCCCAGCGCTGCCGACAGAACTCTTTCAGCTGTGGACACCGCCAATTCCATCAACTACGCAACTGGCGCTCTATATTCGCCGGTGGGCGCATCCTCCTCCGTCCACAACAATACCAATATCGTCTCCACCTTTTACTACAACCCTCGCCTCCAACCCTGCCGCATTTCCGTGATGACTTCCGGCACCGCCCCAACCCAATGCAGCGATACTGCACATCTTGGGAATCTGATGGATATTACATACGGCTACAATCTAGGTGTGTCGAACAACAGCAATGTCGCTCAGATTACCAATAACCTGACCTCTGGTCGTTCCCAAACCTTTACCTACGACGAGATGAATCGCATCAAAACGGCCCTGACCCAGGGCACGTCTGGCACTCTTTGCTGGGGCCTCGACTATTCCTACGACATCTACGCCAAATTCAAAACGGCTTCTCTTGACCCCGGAAGACCATCCTGCCCCGGCTTCACCCTGAACGCGGGCATAGAAACAAACAACCGCATCACCAACCACCGGCTTCTCCTACGACGCGTCTGGCAACGTCCTATCTGATGCCACGTTCAGTTATACCTGGGATGCGGAGAGCGAGTTGAAAACCGTCGCTGGCATCACCTACACGTATGATGGCGATGGCCGCCGGGTGCAGAAGTCCAATGGCAAGCTCGACCTGGTACGGCGCGACCGGCGACATTCTCGACGAAAGCGATGCCTCGGGGAATATTACGGACGAATTTGTCTTCTTCAGCGGCAAGCGCGTTGCCCGCCGCAACATCTCCTCGGGCAGCATTTACTACTACCTGGCCGACCATCTCGGCACGGCGAGAATGATCGTGCAGGCGGGCCAAACGGCAGCGTGCTACGACGCAGACTTCGACCCTCGGCACTGAGCAAATCGCCACCAATACCTGTCCGCAAAACTACAAATTCAACGGCAAAGAACGCGACACCGAGACACAGCTAGACGACTTTGACGCGCGCTATTATTCCTCGCAATTCGGGCGCTTCCAGTCCGCGGACTGGTCTGCTATTCCCGCTCCTGTCCTCTACGCTGACCTCGGTAACCCGCAAACCCTCAATCTCTACGCCTACGTCAAAAACAATCCCATGAACCTCACCGATCCGACAGGGCACCAAGCCGAAGGGCAACTCGTTGGCACTGGCGGCGACTATATGGCCGCGCCGAAATGCGTGCAGGAGAATCAATCGGTATAGGCGACGCTGTGGAGCCTGGCGTCTGGGAAGTCACTGTCAACGGTGAATCCAGCTTCGCCCTCGGCACCTACGACGACGCCGCAGCCTACGCCCAAGCGCGGTCGCAAGGTCAGAGTAGTACGGCGGGCCCGGCACTAAATGGCCCCTTCGTTGCTGACCTCAAGAGCCCACAAATAGCTGCCCTTCTTGATCCGAATCACAAGCCATCGACCTCGGACATCGTTGGACCTAACGGTGAATGTGTGGACCTCACAAAAAAGTTTTCAGGTATGGGACCGTATGTTGACACCTCTTTATGGAGGGCAGGACCGACGAAGGTGGTGGACGACAAAGACATTAAACCGGGTACAGCGATTGCGACCTTTGACAGTAAGGGCCACTATCCTAAAGGGGATGTACCGAAAAACTCTGGAATCTATCTGGGGCGGGGCGCGAATGGCTCCATCTGGATTCTGGATCAGTGGCCTGCGCGCCCGGCGGTGGGACAGAGAGTTAACCCACCTCAGCAGCGGCAACTACTTCCTAATCAGCCCTATGCATCGAACAACGCCAATGCTTACTATGTGATACTTGTCAAGCCGAGGTAATAACAATGAGTGTTTTACGGTGGATCGTTCTTTTGCAGTTCACGACGACATTGGCTCTCGCTCAGCTGGGTCAGCAGAGTAAGCCACCCAGCATGCCCAAGCAGCCCGACGCGATGGTCAGGAGCTTATATCGTGAAGTCGTAGCTCGTCACCCGGTTGGTATCCCAGGGGACGCGGACATGAAGATTTTCGCGCCGTACCTCAGCAAAGCACTGCTCCACAGAATCGATTTAGCCATTGCCTGCTCAGCTGATGAGGCTCGGCAGCATCCGGACCCGCACTTAAAGCCGGAGATCGCATGGCTCGAAGCTGGACTCTTCTCAGGTGACGACGAGCAAGCCTCTCCTCGCACTTTCCACATTGAAAGGGCGCAATCAGAGAAGAATGGCTCCTTTCGCGTGTATGTGAGGCTCACCTGGGGACTGCCCGAGAGCCCATTAATTTGGCACGTAGCAGCAATAGTGGTCCTGGAAGACAGCCACTTTGTCGTTGATGACGTTATCTATCTGAAGGACGAGAACCGAGATGTAGACTCGCGGCTATCGGAGTACTTATCCGCGGGATGTGACGGCGGTCGCTGGGTTGGGCGCAGCAAACCACCAAACGACATCAAGTGAAGAAAAAGAAACGACGGGCGGGTGGCGGGTGGCAGTCCCTTAAATTGTCCTAAACTCATGAACTTCCTGAGTCTTTCCGTTCTCCGAGTTGCAGCACGCAGGCGGCATAGCCTCAGCCCCAACATCAATCGAAATCATCTGTTTGTGGACAGGGCAGAACGGGCAAGAGCCAGCACGTAGAATCAGGTAGTTACGGACGCGGAACGAGAGGGGTTTTTGGACAGGCTGTAGAAGGCTCGCTTGGCCGTGCCCGCGCTGATACCAAGCTGGCGCGTGATCGTCTGCCACGATGCGCCCGATGTTCGCAGGCTGGCAATCTTCGCGGTATCCACGGCAACGCGCGGCCTACCGAGCGTCTTCCCTTTTGCGCGTGCGTTCCGAAGGCCGGCGCGGACGCGTTCCACTGTAGGCTGCGTTCCAATTCCGCGACGGCGCCCAGAACTGTGAAGACCATCTTTCCGGCAGGCGTCGATGTGTCCATTTGTTCAGAAAACGAAACGAAGTCGATCCCGAGCGCCTTGAAAGTTTCGAGCGCCCGCAGCAAGTGAGAGACGGAACGCGCGAACCTATCGAAGCGCCAGACGCACACGACATCGAAGCGCCTCTTGTGCGCGTCGGCCATCAACCGATTCAGTTCTGGCCGGGAATCTTTCGCGCCACTCACTCCCGCGTCGATGTACTCCCCCGCGACCGTCCAGCCACGTGCTTCCGCGAATTGCCTTAGCTCCCGCGTCTGTAGGCCAACGTCCTGGCCGTGGTTGAGTCGTGCTGACTCTGGCATAGATCGCCACTCGCGTACTCATAGCGCCATCAACTCCACTTCCAGACGCATGAGGCAATCGCGGACGTTGTTGCGCGAGTCTTTCGCCAATCGCACCAAGTCTGGCCCGTTTCCGTTTCCGCCCTCGGCGTGCCAGACCTTATCGAGATAGACCGCGATGTGATCGGCCAGACCGTAGCTTGAGAACTCCAGTACCTTGCAGCGGGAGAGAAACCTACGCTCTAGGCGTTCGGTATCGTTCGCGGTGAATATCCAGATCGTGTTGGGTGCGGGGTCGGTGGCGTCCAGTTTGGACAGCAGCGCCAATTGCGCCGCGTTTGTCATCTGGTCGGCCTCGTCTGCGAGCACGACATGGAATCCACCGGGAGTCATGGCGCGTACCAGCAATGCCGCACCGTGTCTTCGATGGTTTGCGCGTTGCACTTCTGAGCAGGGGATTTTGTGCAATTCGGCCTGTAGCTCTGCAGCCAGAGCAAGCGCCATCGTGCTCTTGCCCACGCCGGACGGCCCGACAAAGAGCCACGCGCCAGACGCGGGACGTTTACAGAATGCAGTGAGCACTTTCTTCGGACGGTCCAGACCGATGAAGTCTGCGATGCGGGCGGGCCGATACTTCTCCGCGAGAGATTGAGGGAACGCGAGATCAGCTTGCATGGGATTCCCCCTCGATGGCTGGGGAGTCCATCGCAGACTCCCCCCGGATGTAGTCGGCTGACTTTTGCGCGGCAGACGCGGCAGAGACTAGCAGGCGGGAATCAGACTTGAGCCGTTCAATCCAAGTTTTCAGGTACGCGGCAGAGTTTTGGAGCGTGGCAGGGGCAATGCCTGTGACTCCGCAGAGCATGGCCGCACCCATCTCCGCGACTAACTCTTCCTTGCTGTAGGATTCACTTCCAAACGTGTTGAGTATCTCGATCCCCTCGCGCCCAATGCGGGAGGAATGGCCCGTGCTGTGGGTTAGCTCGTGGAAGAGAGTCGAGTAGTACTCCTCGGCAGAAGAGAAGAGGCCGCGTGCGGGCATTCCCACGGTGTCAGTAGATGGCCGATACCATGCGGCGTTCGATTGCTCCATGCGTGGCGCGTTCGGCATGGCGGAAACGATCGCTCACACTGTTCGATGGACGCGACGGGCCGGGGGAAATCGCCTAACCCTAGCTTCTCCGCGATTCCTACCGTCTGGCAGAGATTGAACACACGGTAGTAGCGAAGCAAGAATGGCCGCGTTTTCTTCCCCTCCGAGTCCGTCTTCTCGTCCCCCATGTGCCAGAACGTGACAAGGGAAGAGTGCTCCCCTTGCCTGATCCTCCCCCCGAGTTTGTTGGCCTGATTGAACGTGAGCCAGTAGCGCGAGGCATAGCCTTGCGACGCGAGCAGAAACACGTTCAGGCCGCGATACGGTTTCTGCGAGAGGAGATTGCACGGCATCTCGGTACGCCAAGGTTTGCGCCAAGGGGCAACGCCAGACTCCAATTGCTTGATGACTTGCTCTGTGACGATCTCGTAGACGGATGCGCGTGATCTCGGAGAATCGTCGGCAGACTGGACGGGATAGGGTACAGATGAACGGACAGACTGACTTACAATCGTGGTAGCCACGTTGCACCTCCAATGTGCAATTCGGTTAGGGCTTGTCGGCTGCTGAAACCGGCAGGCCCGTTTAAGTTTTCGCCTACTTCTGGCGTTTCACATATGCCTCGACAGCCCGCCTAAACAATTCGGCCATCGGCGCGCCAGTTTTGGCCGATAGCTTCTTGAGCCGTGCGAGCAGTTCTTGAGGCAGCCAGACTGTAGTACGTTTCTTCATGCTGCCACTATCGAGAGTATGTCAAGGTATGTCAAGAACAAAACGCACTTGGAATAAAAATATATTCATGGAATTGGAATGTCTCTTGCTTACGAATCGGCGCGCAAATTCGCGGTGGAATTTCGGACGATCTTCAGCGCACTTTCAAATTGCGGATTCCTTCCACTGGCTCAAGCAAAACTGATCACGCGCCGACACCCGCGCACACTCCATCAAGGAAGTTCTCTTCGATCATTTTCCGAGGGGGTGCTCGGGGGTGGTCCAAGTGCGCGGATCGCCTCCGCGCGGCTCACAAAAAAATTTGCAAAAATGTGGACGACACAAGGGCCGGCTGTCGAAGCGAGCCGTGCAAATGGACAACAGACTGGAAGTCGGAAGTACTCCGACGGTTTTGTGATACGCAGTATGTCTCGGCACACAAGGTGGCCGGGGCAAAATCCCGCGCGACTTTCGCCCTTCGCAACCGTTGATTTTTGCGAGATACCTTACGCAGTGACAATAACAGATGATTTTGCAGCGTAGTAAGGCGTCGCTCATTTATGTGCAACTGACCTAGGGCACGACTTGCGAAGGCTTCGGCCTCGGTACCGCTACTCGCAACGAAGGGAATGACGAACTGAGGCGCCGTACCACTTCGTTTCCGAGGATCGCGTGCGGCCCGAGGAGCAGTACTGAGTCGGTGACCCGGTTGGTGCTCCCGAGGTTCACATCACCTCCGTCGTACAACAGCATAGATTTCGCAAATTCACTCCCGATATAGTAGTGACCATCTAGCTCATGCTGCATTCCTGTCCATGAACACCTGACAAAAACAGCAGGACCTTTCGCAAACACGACGCTTGAATAACTAAAGTGTGAGTCCACGACTAAGCTGAATCTGAAAAGGGGGCGCGGAGGTTCAGGGAAAGTCGGCTGATCGATGCTAACAGCTTGCGATTTTTTGAAAATTGCGATCTGGTTTGGGCCGCCGACCTCCGGGTGCGCTTTGGAGGTGTAGTAAGCCAATCTCTTTGCCAGGTCCACCATTTGTTCAACCGTCAGGGACTGGCCGCCGTTCTTACGAAGAGAAGTCGCGTATGCGGCGAGAACTGTGTCCTTTAGCACAGATTCAGGATGTAGGAGCATTTGTGTGGCTACATCGGGCATTCCGTTGAGCTTCCAAATGAGCTTTTCCTCAACGTTTGAGATGGAAGCGTCTTCGATGTCGGAAAAAAGGCTACCGTCGATTTTCGTCCGAAGCGTAATCCTCCCGATCTTTGGTCTATCGTCGATGTCGTAGCCTGCTACGATCAGTTGAAACCTGTACGCATCGATTGGGGTCGGGTTACCGGCCGCGTCGCGAACATTCGCGATCATCGCCAGATGCATCTTAAATAGGGACGCCAGTGCTCCCAGTTTCTCGACTATGGTTTGAGGAGCCTGTCGTGCCGACTGACGTATGTATTCGTTAATAATTGCACCCGTGTTTGTGTTCAGATCAGGTACTGCAACTGGCGGTGAAGTAGAAGGTGCTGAAACAGCAGCGGCAGAGACAAAACCAGCGATGGAACATACCGTTCTGTCATCCAACTTGAACAGTTTCTGTCCAGGATCTGGGCGTTGCTTCGCCCCCGCGGTGAGCATACTGTCGGTCAAGACAACTATTCCGTTTTCATTTCCAAGGGCGACGTTAATTGTGCCATGAACGACGAAATCGTCCGGCGGATTCTGCCCGGCGAAAGCAAGCAGAGGAAGCAGAAACATCGTCCAGAATGCGCTGATCGTTCGAAGTCGCATGTAGCGTTCCCCCTGTCGTTGGAACGCGCCTCTCCGAATTTCTTGCACCGGCAGACGTTTGAATGCCCGCTGGGACAAGTTCAGCAGCTTCACCTTATGCAGTATAGCGCCGTGCAGTCGCCGGATCGGCGTTACACGGTGACAAAAACCTAGCGCCGGTAGTGCCTGTAAGTCATTGAAAGTAAAAGTCCGATTCCCTCGGATAGAGGTATGACGAAAACAAGCGTTTTGGGCCCCTCACCGATTCGAGGCATGCTCAATCTACGTGAGGGTTTTGGACCTAGGCAGCCGGAACCAACCGAAGCTCGAACGGATCTGTCACGGCATGGGACCCGAGTTCTGCGAGCAACTTCAGCTTGTCCCGTTGGTCAATTCCGAGGGCACGCATCTTCTGCTGAATCTCAGGCCGCCGCAAATCTGGTAGCCGTTCTTGAAAAAAAGCGGGGAGTTCCTCAAACGGAATGTCTCCCATTCTGGGAGCGAGCCCAGGGAACGGCAATAGACACAGCTCGCGGAACGCCGGCAAGTATCGGAAGACGAATCCCTGCGACCATTTCTGCAATTCAGCGACACGCGTCCCCTGATACAGAACTGCCAATGTCGGCGGTGGCGTTTTGTACTTAAAATGCCAAAGTTTTTCCATTCTAGGCTCCTCCCTTCGCCAGGATCTGCATCAATCTTTCGGCTCGAACTTCTAGAATCTTTATTATCAACCTCTTACGGTCCCTCGTAAACCCCGACCTAAAGGGGTATTTCCTTAATAGCCCTGCAGCTTTAGGGCCCACACCATTGGATAGTTTTTTTAGCGCCGCGGTTGCAGGAATCGGGTAGAGGTCCATGAGATTCTCCACAAACTCGAAGTGATTGCATTTGTTGACCTTAGGATGATTCCGGACCGGCCCCATACAGGGCCTAGCCTTCTCTATATGGCTCCGAAAGGCGACGGGATCGCTCTCGAGCTTCAGGATCTGCGTTTCGTCGAGCGACCAGAGCAGAGCTCGAGCCGTGTCGAAGATCGGAGCGAAGCGGTAGGAGACAGGTTCTACCGTTCGCCCCAAGACTCCCCAGTTTTGGGAGTGACGATCCATCGATCCGATCAACGCGTCGAAGACCAACATTTCGATCAGTGGCCCAAAAACGACCTCAAAATCATCTCCGCAGAAATCCTTCACCACACTTGTCACAAAGTCGATGCTATAGAATTCCTGCTCGGACCGTCGCTGAATGCCTTCCAACTCATTCGCATCGAGCGCCTGTGCGCGCTTAAAGCAGTCCTCAATGATCAAGCTTCCATGCCGCAGAGTTTCACTCTCGCTCGTGAAAATTCGGGTGAGAAATGTGGGTTCTCCGTCCGCCAACACGAGCCCGCTGTGGGCCATCTTGAGCCCGAGAGCCAAGCCAAGTCGATTGATGAAGAACTCCGTTAGGGTTTCTCGCCTTCCATGTTTTTGGGCGTACTTTATCAGATATTGAGGCGCAGTGGAGGCATCGCTCCGAATAACGTACTTCGTGGAAGCGCCGAGCACTTGTTTGTCAGTATCTGCAAAGTAGCCCGGAAAACTTCTCGGGATCTCCCATCTAAAACCGCGTCGACCCATTCGACGAAAACGGCGAGGAACTACTATCTCTGACGGGCCGATCAGTCGTTCCTCTCGCACAGCTCCGCCCTTTTCGGCGCGATTGTCATGTTCTGGGTCCCGATCCAACATCGAGGTAAAGTCGTATTGAACGCGATCATTGTAACTACAATTTGAAGAACTTTGCGCGGATTGTATGGCAGATCCGCGTTCGAGGACGGCGCGCATCGCATCTCCAAATGTCGTGAGCCTGGTAGAAGGCTCTAGCCCGGCGACGTTGGTTCGAGCTCACCGAACGTCTGACGCGCCAGTTATCTAGTCGACCAGTCTTGTGGGGTTAGTGCTGATTTTGTAATATGACGCCCATCGAATTGCATTCGCGAGCCTTCTGCCCGGAATGATTGTGCACTGCGCGAAAAGCCTCGCATGCGTTGTGGATCACTGGAGCTGCTACAACGACTATCCGCTCGTGTATGTCGCTCCCGTCGTTGCAGACCTTGAAATGCCAACGCAGCTGAATGTAGACGTCACGTCCGCCTATCGTGACCTGTTTGGAAAGAGATTCTATATCCGCACTCACGATTTCTTCCAAGTTGAGAGAGAAGAGCTTGCGGAGAAGTTGCCGCCACCCGGCAAGCCAGTGCCAATACTCCGCTATGGCGCTACCCGGCGAATCACTCGATCATACGCGCTCAAATTTGGACAGGTAGGTTTGCTTCTTTGATTCTGCGGTGAGCTAGCGCCACTAAATCATGTGATTTTGCCCCCGCGGCGCACGACTCGCGGGCGCGTCCGCGGATTAAACCCCTTCGCACGTTCGTGGAGTGAGGTTTTTGTCCACTTTTAACAGCGGACGAGCAGAGCCAAACCAAAGGCAACCAGCGTCAATCTCCTAAGATCGATCCACGCCAGTCGTGCTACACCTCAGTCGAAGGTAAAAAGTTCAGCGACAGACACCCGGAGCCGCTTGGCCATTCTCTCTAATGTCTCGAACGAGGGGGCATTCACACCGCGCTCCATCAAGCTCAAGAAGTCCACCGACACGTCTAACGTCTCCGCGAACTGCTCCTGAGTCATGCGGCGTTGCACGCGAATCGTGCGTAGATGCTGCCCGAACTTTTTGCGGAGTGAGGCCACTTGGAAGACGTTTCCAAGCGGGAGTCTGCCGTAGTATGGTTACGTCCACCACCGAATGAGACTACGGGTGCCTTCTGCGAGGGTGAAATGCGAACCAGTCTAGCTTTCATGGTCGTCCTTGCGTCTGTTGCCTCGTTGAGCGCGCAATCCACCTCGTCCACGGACGTAGCGACGATCGCACAAGCGGCAGCAAAGGCCAGTGTTCTAATTGTCACGTCCGACTCGTCGGGGAAGCCACTCATGCAGGGAAGCGGATTCCTTGTCTCCAAGGACGGCAAAGTCATCACAAATCTCCATGTAGTTAAGGGCGCTGCGTCGGCGGTCGTCAAATTCTCCCGATGGGGCTTTCTACGAGGTTGAAGGGTTCCTCGGCGCAGATGCGGGCATCGACATCGCCGTGTTGAAGCTCCGCGCGCCGGGCAAAGAATTCCCGTCCTTGCGACTCGCCGACGCGGACCAGGTCGCCATCGGACAGCACGTAATCGCCATCGGGAGCCCGCTGTCACTTGAGAACACGGTCTCCGATGGAATCGTTAGCGGGTTGCGAAGCGCTGGCGATCTCGATCCCAAGCTGAGCGCGGACCTGCGAGTCTTCCAGACGACCGCTCCCCTGTCGCCTGGTAACAGCGGCGGCGCCCTGCTCAACATGCAAGGCGAAGTTATCGGAGTCACCTCGTTCGGCGTGCTGACAGGTCAGAACCTGAACTTCGTGATCCCGATCAGCTACGCGAAGCGGCTGCTGGAAACGGATCAGGTGAAGCCGCTCGGCCAGCTTGGGACGGCCGCTCCGCGCGACAAGGGAACTGACGGACTCGCCGGGCTGGCTGGCACGTACGCCGGTATCTGGCAGAGCAGGCTGAGCGGCACAGGAGCCTTGGCTCTGACGGTCAAGGTCGAGAGCGGTATCTTGGGGGTCAGCGTCGCGATCACCGGCAGCCCGTCTGGCTACAAGGGCGACTCACTGGTAGCAAGCAACCTGAAGGACATGGGCAACGGCGTCTGGTCCGTCGATTTCACGGGCGAGCACTCGAAGCTGAGCGCCACCGGCATATTCAAACCGGGTACGTTCGTGGGAGACTTCTCGTATAAGTACAGTAGCCATCGTCGGCCCGACCGCGGCCAATGGATCGTCAAAAAGGAGTGATGGGAGTTCCGCCCCCAATTCTCGCAAAGAGCGGATTCGCGCCCGACGAAAACATCCGTAACCGCCGATGAACATTGCAGATATCCAGTGAGTGGGCGCATGAGTGCGATTCGGACAAATGCGAAATTGCTTGACCGCAACGCCTATTGATTTAGAGAATTCTGTGGCCATGAGAGGCAGACCGAGATCGTCGTGCAGGGAATTCGTCGAGGAATACGATGCGCTCGACACAAGCAATCTCTCACGTCCCAGACCGTCACTTTGGGATATGCGCTCCGATCACACAACTGTTACGGCGGCGTTTACTTGGTCAGATGGAAAGACGAAAAGACACCTCTTTGAGTTCACAATAACGAAGCCGCACTTCGGTGGCGCTCGCTTTTGGTACGTATGCCCTCGATGTAGAACGAGACGACGCAGCTATACGCATTCAAGGACCCTCGCGAGTTTGTCTGCCGGTCTTGCCTCGGCCTCGTATACAGAACCCAGTACCGGAAGAAACCCAAGCGCCGAACCTTTCGGCCGAATGCCGCTTGCGCTGTCGCGTCTTAGCCTCGCCCTTGCCACACCACAATTTCGTTTGCGTACACTAGGACCTTGCGCGTAACGCCCGCGATGGAGGCGGCGATTTGGACCATGTCTGGACCATCGAGGAAGTAGTTGCCCTTCTGGACTCTGATTCTAATAGACTTGCGGCCTAAACCGGGAGTATGTCATAAAACAGCAAGCGGAAAGCCTGTCTTGACAGGTGGTATACTATCCCTATTGGGAGGTACGTGATCATGGCTAAACTAAAGAAAACAAGCCTGGCCACGGTGCGTCTGCAATGGCCTTCCACGGAAAGGCCAAAGACGGAACAAACATCGTTGGCATCGGTAATCTGCGCGTTGTCATAATTGAAGACGAAGGAACATGGTTTGCACAAGGACTAGAAATTGACTACGCCGTACAAGCAAAGAGTTTGGCGACAGTCAAAAAGGCTTTTGAGGACGGCCTTGCCGCAACTATCCATGAGAATTTGAGGATTCATGGAACCATTGAGGCGTTACTAAAGCCTGCGCCTCCCGAAGTGTGGACATGATTTTTGGTGCGGCGGTGGCCGGAAAGCATATCAAGCGTTATTCGCAAATTTCTCTCCATCAGAAACTACAGCAAAGCCTCCCATTCAACGCTATCGACTACCTTGAACTGCCCAAGGCCGCATGAGCGAAAGCGGCGAGATCGACCGAGATGTGGTCATCGCCGTCTTACGCAAGAATGGTGTTGATGTTCACGGGCAGCAGGATGGCCCGTCTGATATGCTCGTTCTGGCTAAAGGGAATATAGTCGAAGGGCAACGCCAACCTAAGATGGTGAGCCGTAAAATGCTCCACTATTTGTCGAGGAAATACGGCATTTACATCCATCATTTTTATCATCCCGAACTAAATCAACCCAAAGACGTTCAGTAATCTAAACCGTAACCGCAACGGCTAAATGGGAGTTACGTCGTCACGAATTCAAACTGTACCACTACCAAGAAATCAGATCACTTGGTGTGACAGCGCACCTGATGTAGCATCCTTACCCTCATTAAGAGCCGATGGGCGGATTGCCTCGAAGTTGAGGTGCGGTGTCGTCGGCCAATTGCTGCGCTTGCGTCCCAGTACGAGCAGAGTGGCGGTGCCGTGCTTCCTCAGGATCCCGTCAGAGAGCTGGAAGACTTCTTAGCTTCCCTGCCGTCGTGGCAAAGGAAGTACCTCGAATTCGAACCGCTCACAGAGACGGAACTCTCCGAATACGCGGCCGCATCAGGGACTCCAGAGCAGCTCCTCGATCAAGATGTCATTAGAAGGAAATATGAGGGCCTCTTGCAGAAGGTGCCTGCGCGTTGGCAGAAGTACGTCAAACGAAAGAAGAAACTGTCCTCATCGTTTGTTCCGAAGGGTAGGCCCGGCCGGCCCACAGATCACGAGACTTTGGAGCTTCTGTTGCAGGAACAAGCAAAGGGAAAGTCGTTACGACAAATCGCCATTGCTCAGGGCGCCGAGCCCGATCAAATCCTCGGAACTGTCGACCGATACCGTAAGCTCATCCGTTCGGCCCGCAAACGATCAAAGCGGGGAACAAATCCCTCCTGAGATTTCCTCCCTGGAGTAAATCTCGATTGGTAATTACTCCTCTTCTCAGGTAGCGCGGCTTCGTGCACAGTCGCACTCGCTACCGATTCACTGAAAGCGAGGTGGGAACATGCCGGGAGAGCCCCTGGATATTAAGGGCGCAGCCGAAATGCTGGGTGTTAAGCCGTCAACAATTCGGGCGTGGTGTTTGCGGCGGAAGTTAAGGTACTTCAAGAGCGGCCGTTGCGTGAGGTTCAGACGTGAGTGGCTCGAACAGTTCATCGAACAAAACACAACACAGGCAGCGCCGGACAGAAACAGGAAGGCAACGAGGGCATGAAGGAGGCAGGAGCGCAGATTGTCTCAGCAATGGAGGGCACGTTTCGCAAGTACCTGGCAATCGATCCGGGTCTCCCGCTTGTTCTGGCTCTCTGGAGCCTGGCGACGCACGTCTTCGAGTGTTTTGACGAATTCCCTTACCTCGCCATCACCTCGCCAACCAAGCGATGTGGCAAGACGCGGCTAGCCGAGATCGTCGAATTGCTATCCGCAAATGGATTCCGAACAGTCAGCGCCACTTCCGCTGCCATGTTCCGAACCATTCAGGCCCACGCTCTGAAGAAACAGACGATCACACTGATCATTGATGAGGCTGAGACACTAGGCACGAAGAGTGAAGCTGCCGAAACCGTGCGAGAAATCCTCAACGCGGGATATAGGCGCGGACAGTACGTGCTTAGGTGCGAAAAATCGAGTAACGATTCATACGAGCCCAAGCGTTTCAGCACCTATTGCCCGAAAGTCATAGTTCTCATTGGAGCGCTGCAAGACACAATCGCTGACCGCTGCATTCCGATCCGCATGCGGCGCCGGAAGAATGGCGAGCAAGTTGAGCGTTTCTTTTACACGCGGGCTCAGACGGGAGCACGTTCCACGCAAAAGCAGGTCGGCGAGTGGGCCAAGACCGCCCGAAACCGCGTGAAACGACGATATAGGGGCAAAGACATAGTGTTCCTCGAAGACCGCGAAGCAGAACTCTGGATGCCTTTGTTCGCGGTCTGCGCAGTGGCCGCGCCAGAGCGTATGGACAGTCTGAAGGCCGTAGCGTTGGGGATCTCTCGCGGCAAGCAGTCTGAAGAGCCAGCTGAACTAGGGATATTGCTGCTGCGGGATATACGCGACATGCTCAATCTCGGACGCGACGAACGTATTTCGTCGTCCAAGCTGCTCGAAGATCTCACGACGATCGAGGAGAGCCCGTGGGCATCATGGTCGAACGGCCGCGGATTGGATGCACGGAGCTTGGCCCGCATGCTTAGGCCATTCAGGATAGAGCCGCACAATCTGCGGATGCAGGCCGGCACCGTCGTAAAGGGGTACGAGCGTGGTGACTTCGAGGAGGCATGGACCGCCTACCTACTTCCCCTTCCAGCCGCTACACCGCTACAACCCGCGTCAACACAGGGGATTGAGCCAGTGGGCGACCCGCTACGCAAATCGGTTGTAGCGGATGCAAAAATGCAGGAAAGCCAAGAATGACGCGGGTTGTAGCGGTGTAGCGGATAAACGGCCTAGGGCGGCCCGGACACTCCGATTTGACGGCTCGTCCAGTCAGGATTATCTTAGCCGCCAGGTTTATGGCCGACAGCAAGGACGCGCTTATTCGTGAATATCTAGCAGGGATCGGCCGCAAGGGTGGCAGGGCTAGAGCGAAGAAACACGACAAGGCAACCCTCTCTAGATGGGCCAAGAAGGGCGGCCGACCGAAGGGAAGCGGGCAAGAAGGGGAAGGCATGATCTACAAACGAGGAAAGCGCGGCATTTACTGGTACCGATTTCGGTTTGCAGGGCGCATGATTCACGAATCTACAAAGACACTTAGTAAAACCTTGGCGCGTGACGCAGAGCGTCAGCGGCGGCGAGAACTGGAGGGTAAGTGGAATCATGTGGAGCGGCGCTCGTTGCCCCCGACGTTCTCTAGCGCGTCTCTGGCTTGGTTGGAAGCAGAGAAACCACACTTGGCAGAGCGCACTTACGAAATCTATGAGGTGGCCGTCAGATGCCATCTCTCTCCCTCGTTCGGATCGCGTCTGATCTCCGACATTGATGCCGATACAATTGCGACCTATCAAGCGAGAAGGAAAGAAGCGCACGCCTCCGCTCGGACCATCAATAAGGAACTACAAGTTCTCCGCCAGATTTTGAAACGCCACAAGTTATGGGGCAACCTCCAAGGCGATGTGAAGTTCGAGCGCGAACATAGCGACGTAGGGAAGGCACTAACGCCTGGGGAAGAGAAGAAGCTTCTCAAAGCTTGCTCCTCGAATGTGTTACTCAACGCAGTCGTGACCGTCGCCCTAAACACGGCGCTTCGAAAGAACGAAATTCGCACCCTGCGTTGGAGCCAAATAGACTTCGAGAAACGAACTGTCGCTGTTGGCAGAGCCAAGACCCAAGCAGGTAGTGGGCGAGTTATTCCCTTGAATAAGCCTGCGTTCGACTCGCTTGTCAGGTGGGCTGGTCGGCTGGTTGAGTCGAACGCGGAGGACTTTGTCTTTCCGGCATGCGAGGCTGCGGGCATTGAGCGGGAGCACCCCGACCGCGAGCGCATTGACCCGACCCGGCCAATCAAATCGTGGCGCTCCGCGTGGCGGGCATCTCTTAAGCGAGCGGGGTTGCAGTTGCGGTTTCACGATCTGCGCCACACCTGTATCACAAAGCTCGCGGAGTCACAGGCCAGCGAACAAACTTTAATGGCCATCGCAGGCCACGTCAGCCGGAGCATGATCGAGCACTACTCTCATATACGCATGGAAGCTAAGCGTAGGGCCACCGATGCGATTGTTCTGGGGCGTGTGCACCAAAATGTGCACCAACCTGAGAAAGAGGGTTCTAGCAGGATTCGTAAGTCATTGAATTATGGTTAGAATTGTGGGTAGATGTGTAGGGATTATATATATTGGAGAGTTTAGTTGTTTGATTTAAAGAAGGTATAATGGGGTTGGTTAAAGATTGGGTTAGGGAATAGTATGTATTATAGTTTGGAGTAGAGAATAAATAAAATGTTGTTTTGGTTGAAAATAAGTGTAAATTTTTTTTTTTGGTGGGATGTGTTTAGGTTTAGAGAAATAAATTATTTTGGTGTGTTTTTATTATAGTTGGTTAAGGATTGATAAGGTAATGAATAGGGTTGATAGTGATATAGTTGAGTGTTAGTGGGTTTGCGGGTATGAAGAAAGATTAGAGAAATAATGGTTTTGAGATTTGAGAAATAAGATTGTTTAGAGTTGTATGAGAGGTATTAAGAGAGTTGTTTGTTGTAATAAAATGTTGTGTGTAGATTTTAAGATGAAATTATTTAATTGGATTTTGTATATGATGTAAAATAAGTTTGTTGCTTTATTGTACTTAAGAATAGTGAGGTTAGCACTGAGAATTTAGAGATAGAGCTTTGTATATGCGAGTTGCTTTATATAGAGTTTTGAAGAGCTATGGGATAGCTACAAATGTTATAAGTAAGAGGTTGGTACTTAGATAGATATGTATGAGCAAAGTGAGATTTATTGGTGTGGGTATTTGGTAATGGAATAATGAAGAGCTTTTGGTGTTTTGATGATTTTAAGCAGAGAGAGTATTATGTTTGGTTTTGGTTAGTAGCTGTGGATGCGTATAGGAAAAAGGTTATATATGGTTGTTTGCTGTTAATTAGAATGTGGTAGAAAAAGATAGGTTATGAGAGGAAATAGGTTAGCGGAGGTGAAGGTTATTATGAAGGTTTTAAGGTTATAAAGGTTTAAATTTTGGATGTAGTTTATATGCTGAGGGTGATATATTGTTTGAGTGGGAAATGAGGTGCGAATAGCTACTTGATTTTAGATAAGTGATGAGGTTTTTTATTAGTGTGTTTAAGAGCTAGATTTTTCGATATAAGGTGTGTTTGTGAAGCAGATATGTGTTTTTGCGGAGAGCTACAAAAAAGCTAGATAGTTGTTTAACTTATGTTTGGTGGTTGTGATATTAAACTGGATGCGGTGGAGAGATAAAGGTAGTTTTTGTTATTACGGAGAATTGTGGTAAAGAATTGAGAGGTTAGCGTGGAATGAGCTTTTGGATATAGGGTGGTATATGCAGATAAAGATAGCAGTATGAAGAAAAGATAGCATTGCTATGGGGAAAAATAATGTAGGGGAATGGTTTTAGGAGATTGTTTGGTTAAAAAATGTAAAAGAAGTATTAGTAGCGCGGTAGCAGTTTGGTTGGGGAAAAGGTATTAGATATTTGGGGTGGTTTGTTTGAGTAGCAAGGTTTACAGCTGAGATTTGTGCTAAATTAAAAAAAAAAAAAAAAAAAAAAAAAAAAAAAAAAAAAAAAAAAAAAAAAAAAAAAAAAAAAAAAAAAAAAAAAAAAAAAAAAAAAAAAAAAAAAAAAAAAAAAAAAAAAAAAAAAAAAAAAAAAAAAAAAAAAAAAAAAAAAAAAAAAAAAAAAAAAAAAAAAAAAATAAAATAAAATAAAATAAAATAAAATAATAAAATAAAATAAAATAAAATAAAATAAAATAAAATAAAATAAAATAAAATAAAATAAAAAAAAAAAAAAAAAAAAAAAAAAAAAAAAAAAAAAAAAAAAAAAAAAAAAAAAAAAAAAAAAAAAAAAAAAAAAAAAAAAAAAAAAAAAAAAAAAAAAAAAAAAAAAAAAAAAAAAAAAAAAAAAAAAAAAAAAAAAAAAAAAAAAAAAAAAAAAAAAAAAAAAAAAAACCCCCCCCCCCCCCCCCCAAAAAGGATGAGACCAGCCGTCATCTACGCCCGAGTTTCCAGCAAGGACCAGGAACGCGAGGGGTATTCGATTCCGGCCCAGTTGAAACTGCTACGGGAATACGCCCGGACGCATGAGTTCGAGATCGTGCACGAGTTTGTTGACGTAGAGACGGCCAAGATCACAGGCCGCAAGCAATTCGGCGAGATGGTCCGGTTCTTTCGGGAGAACGCGTCCTGCCGCGTGGCCATCAGTCGAAAAGACGGACCGGCTGTATCGCAACTTCCGCGACTGCGTGACGCTGGAAGATTTGGAGATTGAAATTCATCTGCCCAAAGAAGGCCAGGTCATCGGGAAGGACTCGAAGTCCCAAGCCAAGCTGGTGCACGGCATCCAGGTTGTCATTGCGCGGAACTACATCGAGAACTTGCGCGAAGAAGTCCGCAAGGGAATGCGCGAGAAGGCCGAGCAAGGCATCTACCCGAGCCGGCCGCCTCTTGGGCTACCGCAACAACAAACTGGTACGCACGATCGAGGTTGACCCTGAGAACGCGCCGATCGCGCAGCGCATGTTCGCGCTTTACGCTTCAGGCCAGCATTCGCTTGCAGCGTGCGGAAGATTCTGAAAGCGGAGTTTGGCAAGGTCTTCGCCAAGAGGCTATCTGGAACGCCTGCTAAAGAATCCCTTCTACAAAGGGCAATTACATTTGGGAAGGCAAGCTCTACGCTGGCACGCAGACGCCCTCGTCAGCGCCGAACTGTTCGAGCAGAGTGCAAGCTGTCTTTCGCGGACACAACAAACCCAAGTACCGAAAGCATGACTTTGCCTTTTCCGGATTGCTCCGCTGCGCCTACGACGATTGCATGGTGACGGCGGAAATCAAGAAGAGAACGCTACACCTACTACCGTTGCACGGGATATCGCGGCAAGTGCGAGCTGCCCTACTTCCGCGAAGAAGAATTGGCTCACCGGCTGGGAAAGGTCCTCCAGGACATTCACATTCCCGACGACGTTCTGGCGCAGCTCGAAAAGTCCTTGCTCACCGATAAAGGCCGCGACGAAGCGATTAGGAAGCAGCAGGGCGAACGATTGAAGCAGAGGTTGAGTGCGGTGCGTCAGCCGGCTCGATCAAGCGTACTTGGACAAACTGGACGGCAAAATCAGCGAGGAATTCTGGGACGCGAAATCAGCGGAATGGATTGCCGAGGAACAGCAGTATCGCTTCAGGCGTGATTGCAGGAGCTTGAACAGCGAAAAACCCGGACAGAATGATTGATGCGCGTCAGGATTTTAGAACTCGCGAATAAGGCGCATTTTCTGTATGTTAGTCAGCCTGCGCCGGAAAAAGCCAAATTGCTCAGAATGGTGCTTTCGAACTGCGCAGTGGACGCTGTAAATATCTATCCTTCGTATAAGAAGCCGTTCGATCTGATCTTCGAAGAGCGAAAAAGAGGAATGGTGGGCCTGGGTGGACTTGAACCACCGACCTCGCCCTTATCAGGGGCGCGCTCTAGCCACCTGAGCTACAGGCCCTTCTCACAACGCAGGAGGATAGTTTAACACGGCTCGCGGCTGGCACAAGAAGCTGGCTTGCCTGGCGGTGCGCCGAGCCAAGCCAAGACGGGACTTTCCGTGGCGATACAGCTTACTGGACAAAGCCTACATTGGGTGGTTGGCCGCTGCCTTCGGGGGCGTCCTTAATCGGCCCAAATTGGGACTCATGGCGTGCGATATTCTCCCCAAGCGCACGCCAGATGCGCTTGGCGTGGCCTGGACTGACAATCACGCTGGTCAGAAGTTTGCCTTGCGCGCCGTTCGGAAAAATGTAAATAAAATTCAGGGTGAACTCTTCCAAGTTATGGTGCAGCATCACCAGATTGCTGTACTGACCCTGCAATTCCTTCTCATCGGCTTTGATTTGCACTTGCCCCGGCACTGGCCGCTGCTCTTCCATCGTGTTCTCCCTAGTCATCCTTCTCATTCCACGGCTTGTTAGAAAGTATCACAGGCGTCGCTGCGGCGCCCGTTCGTAAGACCAGTTTCGGAAGTTGCCTGCGCGAATCTGGAACATTCGCCTGCAGTCCTATTGACAAATTTCTCTGTTAAAGCTAGTTTAGTATGTATATTTACCGTAGTTAACAAAAAACTGTTACTGAGTATCAGTAAAAAGAGACATGTCACCATCGTTCCCAGCCCAACTCGAAACCGAACCCGCGGGCGGCGTGGTTTCCGCTCCGGCCGCCCCATCGTCATCGGCCAAGTCCGGTTTGGCGGGCATGCCTTCTTTGCCCGAAGCGCATCGCACGATTCCCATTTCGCACGCCGCATCCTGGATTCGCAAGGTGCTCGCATTTGCAGGCCCAGGCTACCTCGTTGCGGTTGGCTACATGGACCCGGGCAACTGGGCCACCGACATCGGCGGCGGCTCGAAATTCGGCTATACGCTTCTCAGCGTGATTCTGATCAGCAATCTGATGGCGATGTTTCTTCAGGCGCTTTCGGCGAAGCTGGGGATTGCCACGGGTCGCGATTTGGCGCAGGCTTGCCGAGAGCATTACTCGCGCCGCACTTCCATTGCGTTGTGGATCGTGTGCGAAATAGCCATCGCCGCTTGCGACCTGGCGGAAGTGCTGGGTTCCGCGGTAGCTCTCAAACTGCTTTTTGGACTGCCGCTGCTCGCGGGCGTGATTATCACGGGGCTCGACGTCCTGATCGTGCTCGCTTTGCAGGGACGCGGCTTCCGCATCATCGAGGCGTTCGTCGTCACGCTTATCGCGACGATCGCCGGGTGCTTTGCTTACGAAATCTTTTTTTCGCATCCCATCTGGCGCGAGGCTGTTGTGGGGCTCATTCCGCGAGCGGAAATTCTGCATAATCGCGAAATGCTGTACATCGCCATCGGCATCCTGGGCGCCACGGTGATGCCACACAATCTTTATCTGCATTCGAGCATTGTGCAGACGCGGGCGTTTGGCGCGTCGATTCGCGACCGCCGCGAAGCGATGCGCTACGCGATCTTTGACTCGACCGTCGCCCTGGGCTTCGCTTTGTTCATCAATGCGGCGATCCTCATTCTCGGCGCGGCCGCGTTTCACATGCGAGGCCTGCATGACGTCGCGGAAATCGCTGACGCTTATAAGCTTCTCAGTCCCGTCCTCGGCGTGAGCCTCGCGAGCACGCTGTTTGCGTGCGCACTGCTTGCTTCCGGCCAGAACTCTACTCTTACGGGCACTCTCGCCGGCCAGATCGTAATGGAAGGGTTTCTTCAGATTCGGCTTAAGCCGTGGCTGCGCCGGCTTATCACTCGTTCGATTGCGATTCTTCCTGCAGTCCTGGTTATCGGAATTGCCGGCGAAGGCAAAGTGACTTCGCTGCTGATTCTCAGCCAAGTCGTGCTCAGTTTTCAGTTGCCTTTCGCCGTCATACCGCTTGATTCAGTTCACGGGCGACCGCGAACAAGATGGGTGAATTCACCAACTCGCGGGTGACTGTAGTGATCGCCTGGATCGTCGCAGCAGCCATTCTCTTTTTCAACGCCGAACTCCTCTGGCTCATCTTCCGCGGCCAGTAGTCCTCCTCGGTTGCTCCTAAACAATGAATTTTTCATTTCTCCGCGTTTTCCGTGAATCCGACCTCTGTGTTTCTCTTTTTCTTTCTTCTGTCTTCGAACTCCGTATGCGAAAATTTCTCCTTGCCCTTGACGACCAAAGCGCAAAGCAGGCTTCGCCTGCGCAAACTTCTGTTCGCTGCTTTACTTGCCATGATCCTTATTTGTATCTCGGTGGCGATCTATCAAAACAGGGAATGGAAGATCCCGGAGGAAGCAAAATCGCGGAAGAACCCCATCCCGTTTTCCTCAGCGGCCCTGGCCGCGGCTCGCGCGATTTACCTCGACAAATGCGTTCAATGCCATGGTGAAACCGGGAAAGGCGATGGGCCCGACGCGGCCATGTATTACCCAGCGCCAGCGAGCCTGACCGACGCCAAGAGGATGAACGCCGCCACCGACGGCGAACTTTTCTACGAAATCAGCGAGGGAAGAAAACCGATGCCCTCCTTTAAGAAAAGGCTTACCGAAGAGCAGCGATGGCAACTTGTATTGCTGGTGCGCTCATTCCTTTCCACGTTCGCCGATCATTGAACGATTCCAAATTGCTTTTTTTTTTTACCGTGGGATACGCTGCGGGAGTTGCTCGATGTCGCGCAGGGCACATGCTTCGATCAAGTGGTTGTGTTCGACGACAGCGGCTCCGTCACCACAGTAGGCCAGCGGCTTCCACGAATTGCCGGCGGGTGTGACGGCGATTGACCTCTAGCTGCGACTTGTTGGATGATCGATGTGCACACGCACATCACCGCCGATCCAGCGCCAGCGGCTATCAGCGCTGGGATTCTGTTCCACGGGAAGCGGTGACTGGCGTGAAGAACGCTGCCTACGCTTCGCGCCGGATTCACCACGGTGCGCAACGTAGGAGCTACAGGATATACGGACGTTGCGGTACGAGACGGGATCAACACGGCAATGAAGGGCACGCAGGAGGGCGCTCCGCATCCCACGTCCATAAAGGAGGTGTCGCTGACGGTCGTGGGAGGCGCGCGAAGGTCGCGAGTGATCAAGTACGGTGCCGACGTGATCAAGGTATGCGCTCCCGGGGCGTGCTCAGCAAAGGCGATCAGCCGGGCACGCCGCAGTACACGCGGAAGAGCTTACGGTATCGCGGAGGAGGCTCAAAGCTGGGACGGAAAGTGGCGGCGCATGCTCACGGCACGCAGTCCATCAGGGACGCATTCGCGCGGGGATTGATCATTGAGCACTCGAGGTTGATTGATGACGAAGGAATCGCGCTTGCAAGCAGCACGGAACATATCTCGACTTCGATATTACAATGATGATTTTATTTTGCAGGAAGGCGCGAAGGCGGGCATGCTGCGGAATCGATTGAAAAGGAAAAGAAAATCGGACGCTTGCAGCGGGAAAATTTCCGGCATGCATGGGAGTGGGCGCGAAAATGGCGTTCGCTACTGATGCAGGCGTGTATCCGCACGGGGACAACGCCAAGCAGTTCGCCAAAATGGTGGAATGGGGGATGAAGCCGATCGATGCGATTCAGGCGGCCACGGTGAACGCCGCGGATCTCCTCGGCTGGCGGCAAAGTTGGGGCGATCGAGCTGGACACTATGCAGAATCATCGCGGTAAGCGGCGATATTAGCTAAAGTTCGCGGCGAAGGTAAAGGAGAGGGCCGATCAGTGAACAAAATCGCCAAATGCAAAAGGCTCGCCAAATAAAACGGGCCGGCAATCGCCGACCCGCTTGCCGTTTCTGTGTTTGAACGTTGTTTCGCTGCTTTAAGCGCGGCCTCTTTGTTGCTTTTACGCCGTAGCTGCTTTTACCTGGGAGAGCGCGGCTGCTACTTCTTTCAGGTCCGGCACCACTGGAATGTCGTAGTCCTTCGACCAAGCCACTTTGCCCGCCTTGTTGATAATCACAATCGACCGACCAGTGATGCCTTTGTCTGCGAGGTAGACGCCGTATTTCTCGCTCATTGCACCGCGGGGATGAAAATCCGCAAGGAGTGAATACTTGATGCCCATTTTTTCAGCGTAGGCTTTGTGCGACCACACGCTGTCGACGCTGACGCCCAGGACTTCCGCGTCGAGCGTGTCGAACGACCGCATATCGTTCACGAAGCAGGCATGCTCGTTGGTGCAAGTCGGGCTCCAGTCCAGGGGATAGAACACCAGCACAGCGTTCTTTTTGCCCGCGAAATCCGATAGCTTCACTTCCTTTTTTTCCTGGTTCATCAGCGTAAAATCCGGCGCCGTTTGTCCCACCGCAATACTCATCGTTTTGTCCTCGCTTTCGGTTCAAATCACGCTAAGCATCTTACCCAATCCGCGGCAGAAGCGACAATCTTGCTGGCCGACAGCCCCTGCTTCCTTTCGTGGTTCCTCGGCGATACACTACTTTTCATCCGGCAGCTTACTCCATGTCAATGAAGCTACTCGTCGCGCGCCAATGATGCCTTTGCGAGATCTCGTGGAACGCTACCGTGCGCAGGCCGGCGAGTTTGGCAAGCCGGTCGCGCTCTCTTCTTTCGGGCTTTCTACTGCAGAGACCGAACGGCTGTTTTCCTCGTACGATGAGGACTACCATATCAGCCGCTTTTTCCATTTTTCGGATGCGGACGGGGCTAAATTTTTCATCAACGGCGTCCCGGTTACCCATGTTTCCCTTGACGCGGAAATTGAGACGCTGCTTTGAATTCTCTCCGTTGGCCGTTCCGGCGCGTCTTGGATATAATCCGTCTGCAATTATTTAGAGTTCGACCAGTTCACTGCCAACCTGGAGGCCCCTAGATGGCTGGCTCGCCTACCGTCTTGCCCGAATCGCGGCTCGGAAGCACTTTGCGCCGCGACGCGTGGTGGGTCGAAATCATTCCGATCATCGTGCTGATGGGCGGCTTCAGTATTTACGCTACGCTGCGCGCGTTTGAAGGAAAGTTTTATGAATGGGGGCCGTATCTATCGCCATTCTATTCGCCGCTCATCGATCCGCTGCATCACTGGTGGAAATTCTCACCTGCGCTGCTGATTCTTGCGGGGCCTCTAGGCTTTCGCGCTACTTGCTACTACTACCGAAAAGCTTTGTACCGGGCTTTTCTGCTTGATCCGCCGGCTTGCGCGGTTGGTGAACCGCGGCGCAAATATACTGGCGAGACGTCATTTCCGCTGATCCTGCAGAACATTCATCGTTATTTTTTCTATCTCGCGGTCGTGTTCATCCTTTTTCTGTGGCACGACGCCGTGAAAGTCTTTCTTTTTCGATGGCCATTTCGGCATCGGGGTTGGGACGCTTGTCCTTACTGTGAATGTCACGCTGCTTTCGCTTTACACGTGCTCTTGCCATTCGTTGCGCCATCTCGCCGGAGGCAAGCTCGATTGCTTTTCTTGCGCGACGTTTGGACGATCGCGTTATTCCGCTTGGCGCGGCGTGAGCTTTTTGAATGAACGGCACATGTTGTTCGCCTGGTGCAGTCTTGTCTCCGTGGGCTTCACCGATTTTTACGTGCGCATGGTGGCTTGCGGCACGTTCCATGACCTGAGGATCCTGTGACCACAACTTACGAGACCCGCGAGCACGACGTTCTGATCATTGGCGCCGGCGGGGCGGGATTGCGCGCCGCGATCGAAGCGCTCGCAAAAGGCTGCAGCGTCGGCGTTGTTTGCAAATCGCTGCTTGGAAAAGCGCACACAGTAATGGCCGAAGGCGGCATCGCCGCCGCCATGTGCAACGTCGACACCGCTGACGGCTGGAAACCGCATTTCCGCGACACGATGCGCGGCGGAAAATATTTGAACAACTGGCGCATGGCCCAGCTTCACGCGCAAGAAGCTCCCGACCGTGTCAGCGAACTCGAACAGTGGGGCGCTCTCTTTGACCGGACAGAAAAGGGTGCGATTCTGCAGCGCGCGTTCGGTGGGCATACGTACAAGCGGCTGTGCCATGTTGGGGACCGCACCGGCCTCGAGATGATTCGCACGCTGCAGGATCGCGGCGTGCAGCTGGGCTTCGACGTTTTTATGGAGTGCACCATCACGCGCCTGCTCACCGACGGCGGCCGAGTTGCCGGGGCCTTCGGCTATTGGCGCGAAAATGGGCGCCTCATCGTTTTCAAGGCCAAGTCTGTGGTCATCGCTACCGGCGGTATTGGAAAAGCCTGGCCGGTCACTTCCAATTCGTGGGAGTACACGGGCGATGGGATGACGCTTGCGTATGAAGCAGGCGCCGAACTGATGGACATGGAATTTGTCCAATTTCATCCGACGGGAATGGTGTGGCCGCCAGGCGTGCAAGGGCTCCTGGTTACGGAGGCGGTGAGAGGCGAAGGCGGCATCTTGCGCAACAAGCTCGGTGAACGCTTCATGGAGAAATACGATCCAAAGCGGATGGAACTTTCGACTCGTGACGTTGTCGCCCGCTCGATCTACACCGAGGTGAAAGAAGGGCGCGGCACGGAGCACGGCGGCGCGTTTCTCGACATTTCGCACAAGCCCGCTGAGTATGTGAAGAAAAAACTTCCCAGCATGTATCACCAATTCAAAGAGCTTGCCGACGTCGACATTACGAAAGGCCCGATGGAAGTGGGACCGACGTGCCACTACGTGATGGGTGGCATTCGCGTCGAAGCAGAAACCGCGCAATCTACTTTGCCGGGACTGTTTGCGGCTGGTGAAGCGGCGGCGGGTCTCCACGGCGCGAATCGTTTGGGCGGAAATTCGCTATCGGATCTACTGGTGTTTGGACGCCGCGCCGGCATGGCGGCCGCGGATCACGCCAAGCGCGTCCATGGTTCAAACATTGGCTCGGCGCAAATCGAAGAAGCCGAGAAGGAATTGCTGGCGCCGTTTTCAAATACTGCGGCGGAGAGTCCCTACGCAGTTCACCGCGATCTGCAGAAGGTAATGCAAAGCCTCGTCGGCATTTTCCGCACCGAAGAAGACTTGAAGAAGGCATTCGCTGAGCTGGAAGGACTGAAAGATCGCGCGGCCAAAGCTAGCGTGGAAGGCTCGCGTTTGTTCAATCCCGGCTGGCATCTTGCGCGGGATCTGAAATCCATGCTGACTGTCTCCGAAGCAGTGGCGCTCAGCGCGCTGGCTCGAACGGAAAGCCGAGGCGCACACAGCCGTATCGACTTCCCGAATTACGATCCCGTGTGGGAGAAAAAGCACAACATCATCGTGCGCGAAAGCGGAGAAATGAAGCGGCGCGAATCTCCCGTAGAGGAGATGCCAGAAGATTTGAAGCAGTTCGTAATGGCGGAGTAGATTTTGCGGCGGCCGGGCATTGGCTCGGCGTCAGTTCGAATGAAAACTCGGGGCAACTGCTCGAGCGCAGTTTGGAGAACGCATCGATGCCTGACGCAACGTTACGAATCTTCCGCGGCGAAGGCGCCACCGGCGGCCAAGCCGTCGACTACACGGTGCCCATCGCTCCCGGCATGGTCGTGCTCGACGCCCTCCACTACATTCAGGGCCATCAGGCGCCGGATCTCGCCGTGCGCTGGAATTGCAAAGCGGCGAAGTGCGGTTCATGCTCAGCGGAAGTGAACGGCCGGCCGCGCCTGACCTGCAAAACGCGCGTGGACTCTTTGCCGATGGATCAGCCAATCACCGTAATGCCGATGAAATCGTTCCCACGCATCAAAGATCTGGTCACGGACGTTTCCTGGAACTACACCGTCAACAAGAAAATCCCCGCGTTCCGGCCGCACCAGAACACGGACTGGAAAATTTCGCAGCTCGACGTGGACCGCGTTCAGGAATTCCGCAAATGCATCGAGTGTTTTCTGTGCCAGGACGTCTGCCACGTCCTGCGCGAGCACGACGCCAAAGCAAAATTCGGCGGCCCGCGCTTTTTCGTACGCGTCGCCGGCCTCGAGCTTCATCCGCTGGATGCGCTCAATCGCGCCGCCCTGCTCAAGGACGATCTCGGCATCGGCCTCTGCAACATCACGAAATGTTGCACCGAAGTCTGCCCCGAAGATATTCATATCACGGACAACGCCATCATTCCGCTGAAGGAGCGTGTCGTCGATCAGTTCTACGATCCGTTGACCATGCTGTTCCGCAAAGTCATGGGCAAGTAGGTAGCACAGACTTCAGTCTGTGCTCCGAAATCATGTAATATGCTCCACGCTCGTGGAAGGGGTGGGGGAACGACTTAGCTTCAATCTTCTCCGATCCTTTACTTCCTTTACCTCCTCTACGTCCTTTACCTCGCGCCGCATCGGAGGCCATCATGCCACACCAACTCAAATCCATTTCCAAAGCGGGCATCCCCGAAGCCATCGCCAAAGTCGAGCTCTATCGCTATCTCAACGAACCCGAAGAAGCCGAATCCATTTGCCGGGATATTCTTGTGGTCGATGCCGATCATCAGCTCGCGCGACGCATGCTCGGTCTCGCCATCACCGATCAGTTCACCGGCGCTGCTGCCGACCGCTACGCCGAGGCTCAATCCGTTTTTCAATCACTGCGCGATCCTTACGAGCGCAACTACTACACTGGCCTTCTCCTCGAGCGACGGGCCAAGGCCCAGCTTCATACGGGCTGCTCCGCGCATATTTTGTTGCCCCTCATTGAAGACGCCATGCGATGTTTCGCCGAAGCCGAAAAAATCCGCCCCGCCGGCAATGACGACAGCATCCTCCGCTGGAACCGTTGCGTCCGCCTCCTCGAATCCCGCCCCGAATTTCACGCCGTCCATCCCGGCCCCGCGGCCTTCGACAGCGAAGACGCTCCCCCAGTGAACGTCTCCGTCCGCCGGACGACCAGTTCACGCTGAATCGAACTTCGTGACAGAGACCTTGCCGAATCTCCCAAAAACTCGCATTTTCTTTCTTTTGTTGACAGGAATCTTTTTGTTCGCCGAATTGGTTTCCTCGCAGGAAGTTCGAGTGGCTCCTGATTTGCCGGAGAGTGGCGTAGTTCTCCGCGACTCTCCGCAGCCGCTGCGATTTTTTGACGTGACCGGGCGGAAAGCGGGTGTCTTCGGCAAGCAAGATGGGCAGTTCGAAGCATGGATTTACCCGATCAAGCTGCTCCACAACTTCAGGCTCGAATTTCTGCAAGAGGGAGAGTTGGAGCCGGTGCGTGGGGAGACGCTGCTTCGTCAAGTGGTTACCCGGCCGGAATCCACTACGCTGGTTTACGTGCATCCCAATTTCACTGTGCGCGAGATTATCTGGACGCCGTTAAACGAGCCGGCTGTGGCTATTTATTTCGAAGTAGATTCCGCGAAACCTCTGGATATCACTGCGGCCTTTGTGCCGGATTTCAAGCCGATGTGGCCGGCTAGCTTTGGTGGACAGCAAAGTTCCTGGAATGCCGAGGATAAGGCCTTGGCCTTGACCGATGTCATACACGGACCCACAGCTCTGATCGGATCGCCCGCTATCGGAACCTATACGGAATTTATGGATCACCAGCTAGCTGCAGGGGAGAAGTTGCTCAGGGTACGGTTCACTCCGGATAAGACCGGCTCAATGCTTCCGCCTCTGGTAATGGCGCTCAGCATGGAGAGCGAAGCCAAAGCGAGGGCCGTATACCGCGATGTCCTGGGCCGCTCCAAGGAACTCTTTCAGCAGCGCGTCGAGCATTCGCGGCAATTTCTCGATCGAACTCTTTCGTTCGAAACGCCGGATCTGCAGCTCAACCAGGATTTTCTTTGGGCAAAACTCTCTCTGGATTCCGGATGGGTTTGCCATCCTCGATATGGATGCGGTTTGGTCGCCGGATATGGTCCTTCAGGCGTGGGAGAACGTCCGGGATTTGACTGGTGGTTTGGCGGTGACGCGATGATGTCCTCCTGGGCGCTTGAGGATGCAGGCGATCTCGAAGGCGCGCTGCAAGCCTTGCGCTTCTTGAAAGCCCGCCAGCGCGCGGACGGCAAGATCATGCACGAGATGACTCAGAGCGTTGACCTCCTCGATTGGTTCGGAAAATTCCGCTACGCCTACTACCATGCCGACAGCACGCCGATGTATCTGTACTCACTGGGGCAATATTGGCGGCGCACGGGCGATGCCAAATTTCTCGAGGAATTTTGGGAATCTGCAAAACAAGCCTATGCATATTGCATTTCGACGGTTACGCCGGACGATGGTTTGATGGACAACACGAAAGCAGGGTTGGCGGCCGTCGAAGTTGGCGTGCTGCGCGGAAAAGTTGTGAAGGATATTTATCTGGAGGGATTCTGGCTGGGTGCTCTGGAAGCAATGGCGCCAATGGCGGCGGCCAAGGGTGACAAGTCGCTGGCCCAGGATGCCACTGCAGCGCGGCGCAAAGGCGCAGGAGTCACTCGAGAAAAACTGGTGGAGTCCGGAGCAACGCGCTTTTACGTTTGGCATTGGCGCCGATGGCCAGCGCACGGATCTGATTGGGAGTATGGCCAAGCGTGCTTCTTGCGGTCTCGGATCAACTGGATGCGAAACAAGCCACTTCTGCTGCAGCCGTCTTCGCCAAGCCCGACCTCGCCACGGATTGGGGAGTGCGTTGGTTGTCGGACAAACATCCACTCTACGAACCCTTGAGTTATAACAACGGAACCGCGTGGCCCTTTATGAGCGGCTTTCGCGGCGTGGTCGCAATATCGCCACGGGCTTCCTCTCTCGGGATTTTCCACTTGGAGCAGCATCGCGCAGCTCACCGGGCTCTCCGCGCCGGGCGGAGTGCCTGAATTGATGAATGGAGACCGCTATCTGCCTGGGGAGTTCGCGGTGCCTCATCAACTGTTTTCTTCGGTTGGCGTGATTTTGCCGGCTGTGCGGGGGCTGCTCGGTTTGGAGGCCAAAGGACTTTCCAGCGGGCCCGGCGCTGCTCTTCAGATTTCCTTCGAGCCAAATCTCCCGGCGGACTGGCCGTTCTTGCGATTTCAGCGCTATGCCATCGGCGACGGCCACCTGTCGGGCGAAATTCTCCAGCAGCGCGCGCAGACAATTCTTCATCTCACCTACGAAGAGGGTTCCGCCGCCAGCGTCCCAATTCGCATCAAGATTGCGCCTCCATCCCCGCGGCGCTCACATCAAAAGCGTTCGGCTCGATGGCAAGCCCGTGAAGTTACCATGCACGATTCGGGAAGTTTCCTCCGCGTGGAAAGCGCCCCGGTCACGCTCAGAGCGTCCCAACAGCTCACGCTTTTCGTCGACTACGACGGCGGCATCGCCATCGTTCCCCCAACTCCGCATCCCGAGCCCGGCGAGCGCACGTCGTCGCTGAAAATTCTCGACGTCCAATCCAATACGCAAAATCCCAAGTGCCTCATCCAGTTGACTTTGTCAGGACTCGGCGGCAGGACCTATCCGCTCCAAATAGTCTCCACGCTTCCCCATCTTAACGCTGGCAGCTTCAAGCTCGACAAAACTGATACGGGATACGTCCTTCGGATTCCTTTTGAAGGGTTAAATTACGCCGTTCGCCAAGTTTGCTTGAGCAATTAGATCGATCAGTTTTTGGCTGCTGACTACTCACTGCTCAGGGTCCGTCGCAACTGGGTCTTGTAGGGTCATTCTTCCGAGGATGACCGTTCTTGGCCAGCCCAATCAATTCGATCTTACGGTTCGTCCGGCAAACACCGCCAGCGGTCGTACTGCAGCCGCCGAGTCGTCCTTCGCCGCGCCAGCACCGGACGGCACCGCCTTATCTCCCGCCTTTGCACCCGGAGTGCCCATTTCTACCGCCCGCCGCACCGCGCTCATCGGCGCGTCGTCCTTCATCACGACCGTTCCGCCATTGGCCTCAACGCCGAGATTTTTCCACATCACGTCCAGATCGATATGCATTGGCGCGTCTTTCCACTCCGTGTACATTTTTTGCAATACGTCCACGCCGGCGGCCTTGTCGCCGATCTCGAACGCCTTTTCGATCGTCCAATCTTCGTTGATGTTGCCGCCGGCGTCGAGAATGCCGCGCAGCGCATCTTCCAATCCCTTTTTGTTATTGGTCTGCTTCCGGATTTTCACATCGGCGACGAATCCGAAAAGCGCGCCGCCCCAATACGTCCGTCCCCAGGTGTGCGTGTGGTCCATTCCCTGGTCGCCCGTTTGCGGCTCGCCTTTGGGCATGTCGCGGACCAGGTCAGCCCACATTTGCTGCGCCGTCCAGTGGCCTGCACGAATGCGCGCAATCGGCTCTACGTAGATGGAGAGGCCTTCCTCGATCCAATGATGCTCATCCGCCATCGATGGGAAGGCGAGATGGATCATTTCGTGCGTCAGCATCCAGTCTTCGGCAAATTCGGCGGGCGTCGTTTTATTTCCGGCGTGAATCACGATCAGGCCACCGTCGCGGCCCCACGTCATGCCGTGGCGCACACCACTGCCATCGAAAGAAACGACGCGAAGCGTGAGATGTGGAACAGGGAAGCGCGTGTAGTACGTGGCAACGGATTCCGCCGCCATCTGCGCCCACTTCACCACGTCGGGTTGCGAGAGCGGTGCGTCGGGAGTCTCCGACGATTGAATGGTCAAGTCGATGCGCGAGCCGCCAATCATCAGCGTGGAAGTCACGTCAGCCGCCCCAGCGGAACGAAACGGCAAAAGGAGTAGCAAAACAGCGAGGAAAGCGAGGTTGCGGAAGCCACGTGTAGTTTCCATCCGGAACATGAGTGCCCGGAATCCATACTATCCCAGTTGTGCGAATTTCGCGTCAGCGATCTGCGGAGCGCTCTAGGCGGGGGTTTTATTTTCGGGCGGAGCTTTCCAGAAGAACTTGCTCATGAGTCCGTCGACGGAAAAAATTCCAGGGCCAAACAGGAAGACGATTAGGGAGGCAATTAGAAACACGTAGGGCGCGGCCGCCGTGAATTTGTCGGGGTCGGAAAAAATGGAATGGAGAGCCTCTTTGTCGGCCGTGATGTATGCCATGAGCATATTGATCGTCAGCACCAGCGAAATCAGCCGCGAGAACAAGCCGATAGCCAGCAAGAGGCCACCGAAAAACTCGAGGCTGGAAATAGCTGTGGCGGTGAACGCGGGAGCGGGCAAACCGAGGTTGGTGAAGAAATCCGTCACCTTATCCAAGTTGTGCAGCTTGCCCCAGCCGCTTTGCATCAGCTGAATGCCCCAATAAAGGCGCACAAAAAGCAGAAAGGGATGCTGAAGATAATCCGCGTAATGGCAAAACTTGTCGTGCCAGGACTTTGCCGTCGTGAGTAGTTTGTTCATGAGAGGTCCGTCGTCGTTCCGGCTAAATTAATCGTCAGAATTGTTTACGGGGAATCGTGAAGCTTGGATGCGCAACTTTATAACAAATCTCAGCGTGCGGTGCGCTTTTTTTCGGGACGGCAGAACCAGCCCAGCGTGGACCACGTCTGAAACCAGGTTTGGACCTTTAGAGGCCGCTGATCCGGCGCAATATTGCTTTTGCGAAAGACGGACTCGACAGCGGCACTTAGCGCTTTTCCTTCACGCAACGCTGTAAGGATGGAGAATTCTTCCTGGTCGAGACGACGAAAATAGACGGAATAGTCGATGCGGTGCACAGCCAAAAAGATTCGCGCTGGTTTTAGCTTTGCAACGGCGCGCACCCGCTTGCGCTTCTTCCGTTCTGTGAACGCGTTGCTGGCAAAATCCGTGTCGTCGTCTTCCCTGCGAACTTCGAGGAGAAGATCATCGACGGGATAGCGAAAACTCAGCAGCCGTACATAAGGCTGAATCGTCAGCTTCAGCCGAGGACCTGCCGCATTCGCGAGATCTTCGGGGCGCAGCGCCGGTTCGGCCGTGCCATCAAAGGCTTCGATGTCCGCCCACTCGAGCCGGACGATGTCCAGCGCGAGGTCTTGATTTGTGCCAGCCCACTTGGGATTTTTTCGCAGCCATGATTCCAGGCGCGAGCCGAGGTTGCGCAGCGTAAACGAGCGCGAAGGATTGGCGATGAGATAGGCCTTGGCCATGGCGTCGAAGCGGCGCTGGCCGAGCACGGCTCGCAAACCGGGAAAATCTTCCCCCAACGCGGAGAGAACACGGAACCAGTATTGGCGATTGTAAATTTCAAGCCGCTCGAAAGAAGTGAGGCGGTCATTCGGCTTGATGAAGCGCGACGCATAGCGCTTCATAGTGGTGCCATCCGGCGCGCGGCGTTGCATGCGTTCGGACGAAGTGAGCGGCTGCATCACGGCGCGAGCCATGGTGCGCTGAAGCTGCATCAGCTTCATACGGCTTCAGCCAGCACGGTGGCGCTCAGGAATTTGTTGGCCTTCAGCGCCTCGTCGTGAACTTCCTGGAAGGAGGGAATACTGTCGTCCCATTCCAGCAGCGTCGCAGTATGGCCAATCCGCTGAATGGCGCGCTCGTACAGTTTCCAGACGGGATCGATCACTGGATGGTCGTGCGTGTCCAGAATGTACTTGCGATATTTCGAGTGACCGGCAATATGAATTTGCGCGACGCGATGCGCGGGAACGCTGTTCACGTAATCGAAAGCATTGAAATTGTGATTTTGCGAGGAAACATAAATATTGTTCACGTCGAGCAGAATACCGCAGTCAGCGCGTTCGACGACCTCGTTCAGAAATTCCCACTCGGTCATTTCCGAGTCGTGATACTCCGCGTAACTGCTGACGTTTTCGACGGCAACGGGAATCTCTAGAAAGTCCTGCACTTCGCGCACTTTTTGCGCGGTGATGCGCGCGGCTTCAAAGGTGTAAGGCATAGGCAGCAAATCGTGCGTGTAGCGTCCATCGACGCTGCCCCAGCAAAGATGATCGGAAAGCCAAGGCGTTTTGGTGCGCTTGACGAGATCCTTCAAGCGGCGCAGATGCTCGCGGTTCAATTTTTCCGCGGAGCCAAAGTACATCGAAACGCCGTGCTGCACGACTTTGTATTGCTCCAGAATCTGATCGAGGATGTGCAGCGCCCGTCCGCCGTCGATCATGAAATTTTCCGAAATAATCTCGAACCAATCCACCACCGGCTTGCGCGTCAAGATATGGTCGTAGTGCGTGGCGCGCAGGCCGATCCCGATGCCGAGATCCGTAAATCCGTTGAAGCGATTCGCTGACATTCCATTCTCCGAGAGGGGTAAAGACGAAAGGGCCAGCGAGAAGAAACCACCGGCCCCCCATCAACTGTACAGCCCTTGCGAGTAGATGATCTTACGAGGGCTTCTTTTCTTCGGCAGGCATCTTGGAGCCGTCTGTCGCGCAGCCGCCCTTGCCCTTGCAAGAGTTCTTGGCTTTGCAGCCGTTGTCGCTGGACTTGCAGCCGCCCTTGCCCTTGCAAGAGTTTTGGCCCTTACAAGCGTGCTTTTCCTTTGTCGCTTTGTCAGCCTTCTTGTCTGTATCCTGGGCTGTGGCCGAAGCCTTCCCGCCAGAAAGCAGATTGGAAGCCTGAACAGTGGCGCCAGTTCCCGCGAGCAAGCCCGCAATCGCCGCGCCAGTGATAAGGAATTTATTCGTCTTTGTCATTTCTCTCTCCGACCTCCTGTGATTTTTAAGTCTACTGCTGCCCTTCCGGCGGGTTGCCCACCGAGAAGATCATAAAATGGATGGGAGCGGATGCTTTTATCGTAAGCAGTGTGCTGGTGTGTGTGGCTCCTCTGTTTGCGGCCATTTTGCAACCGCTCACGCTTTCCGTCCGAGTTAGACGCGTTGCTAGCACAAAAGACTCAGCGAGTTACAGAGCATTTCGCACGCGGGCTGACCGGGAAAATTCTGGGCTGCGATTTTCTGATTTATGTCCGGGCGTAGCCTACCCACAATCCCAGACGACTCAGAAGACCTGCGGCCGCCCGAATTTATTCCCTGCCAGGATGATCCGAGCACTTGCTAACTCTGCTCCATTGATTTTGGGATGGGGGGTCGTACACCAAGACCCAAGGTGGAACCCCGTCCCTCAATCCGGGGCTGTGGTACAACTGGTATCCTCCCATTGCGAGCCGCCGTCAAGCGAAAAAAATGAGAACACCGTGACGTAGATCACCGAGTCGACTCTCAGATTCATGGGGAGAAGAGCTTACTCGCCCCTGTTTTAAGTACGGGGGTTCTTGCCTTCTGGATGTCTCTCAACTCAGCCAGGCCGGGTTTTATAGTAGGCGGTCACGAAGAGAAGACCGAGAAGGGCGTCCGTGCCCGCGAATGAGTAAGTCCGTAGGGCGCGTTCGTCCTTGCAGGACAAGTACGACGATGGCAATGGCATAGGTGGCTTTTTCAAGGATAGACGGAAGCATCAGAGGCCGATAGCGAATGGGATCGGTGGCCAGAAAGCAAAACGCCACTTGCCAGGCCAGGGCGCAGCCGACAAAGCCATAGTAAAAGCCCGGGTGAGTAATCGCCGGCGGATCTTTTTGGGGGATGACGTCAAACAGGAAGTAGAGCGGCGTGATGACTATCACACCCCAAATCCCAGCAATCCAAAAGACGATTTTCGCGAATTTCATGGCTGCCTCCCCGGCGCGAAATAACCTCGCCGCGCCTGCACCTTCAGACCATCCTTTTCTACTTTTACTTTCAACGGGTGATATCTACCATCCTGCTTCACCTTGTCCAGTGGAAACTCAAGCAGGTACACGTACTCCGGGGCCAGCGTTAGGGTCTTTAATCCACTGTCCAGGTCGTTGTTATTATGGAAGTAGATTCCCCCCGTTCCGGCCGCAAGTTCGGCCATGACGTCCTCGTTGAGATTCATCGTCTCGCTGTGGAACTGGGACGAAGCGCCGGTCTGCAGGTCCCGAGCTGAGGAGGTGCCAAGCTCGCTGGCAGTTATTCCGGTGGTGTAAAGTCCGCGAGCGTCCAGCGCATTGATCGTTACATTAGATTGTGCGGCCAGGTCCAGAATATGGGACTTCTCCATCATTCCTTCTTGCGTGATTGTTAGAAATCCAGGCGATATTAGAATCAGCGTGCGTTCGCCGGGCAGGGTGGCCATCCTCCGAACAAGCTCGCGAATCGTCGCCAGGGTTGCGCGAGCATCGGCTTCGCCAATCGAGAGGGACTGTGCCGCGGCGCTTCTTACCATACGTTCCGCAATATAGACTGTCCCGCTGTGGGTCCAGATGAGCGCAGCTCAATTCGTCTCGGACGCCTGCCGAGAGCGCCTGGTCATTGTTTTTATTGACGATCAGATCCGCCTGGTAGAAATCGATATCCGGGCAGGCATGGCCGATATGGCGGTGAATTCCATGGACGCTTAGCTTCTGGATCGTTCCTTGAAGTGTCGCTGAATCACGCGTCAAGCCGCTATTGGTCCCGGAAAAGGAAACTACGGCGCCTATATCCGTCGGGGCCAGCGATTGGGCCAACATCTTCGTGGCACTGCTTTGGGCTCGCAGCAGTTCGGCGGCGTCCAGATGAAAATCGTCGAACAGGAAAACCAGGAATCGTTCCGGCTTTCGCCATGGGTCCGGTTGTACCGAACCACCCAGATTGCCCTGCGTCGTTTCGACAGGAGCCGGGACGCTTTCCGTCGCGGCGCGCTTCTGAATGCTAAATCCGGAAATTTCTTGCTGCTTGCCCTGATCAAATACCTGGAAATCTTCCCGCTTCAAATCGCCCACAGCGCGGCCCTGGGAATCGCGAACTACAACCTCCACCAGGACCGCATTTACTTTCACCTCAATCTTCGCGGCACCAACCGGAGGAGGCGCCTGGTTCGCCTGCGGCGCCGCAAGGCGCGCGCACCAAGAGAAAGCCAGGCAGCCCAGGGCTATTGAGGAGAGGCGTTTCGCATTGGTCTTGGTATCAATCGGATGATTCTACTACTGGGCAGCTTTTGGCAGATGGATTGATCTTCAGGATAAATCAGTGCTTCTGGGAAAAAACGGGGACTGTCCCCGACGTTCCCAGGCTGGAACACGGGGACGAACAACCTTGATAGCTTCTGCTACGATTACGTGAGGAAACTGATCTCCCCACAATGAATCCCGCTAGGAAAACATGGTTTCGAAGAATCGCGTTTGCTGCATTCTTCACCGGCGTTGGTGCGATTCTGTTGTTGCTCGTATTCTACACATGGCTGGGAACCTATCCGGACGATGTGGACCCCAAGAACCTCTACTATGTGTTGTGGAAACACGGCCTAAATCACAGCATGAATCTCGATTCCGCCTTGGGGGCGATGTCCCACGATGTCTGGCCCGTAAGGCGCGTGGAAGGGCTGACAAAGGATCAACTTAAGGCCCGCTTTGGCTACATACGGACATTGGCGGAAGTCACGCCATATTACCAGGGGTGCTATTTCACTCCGGGAGCCTTCATTCCGGGGAATGTAAGCCGTGCTGAGATTGCGGCCAAAAGCGAAGATGCATTCTTCCTGAGGGACAGTCCCTGGATGGTTGTCATGAAGAACGGAAAGGTTGTTGACCTTGTCCTTTGCAAAGGCTACTGACGGCGGCTCGTACCCACTTTTCCGGTGAGGGCGTTAACCCGGCACAGGACACGATTCGAGTGTCTTCCTTGCCCGCAAGTCAAACGCGATGTTATGTTCAACGCGAATGATTCGATTGTTTCGCCATTTACTAACGCCCACGCCGACCTCACCCTTCGACCCATATAGAGGGCGGCGCGACAATCGCACCACCGTACAGAAAGTTGTTAGTGGAATGCGATTGGGCGGCGGACTAGTTGCCGGGATTCTCGTTGTAGGGCTGGCGTTAGGAGGGTTGTCTACTCTACCCGCAGGCGCTCCCGCTTATGGCCGCTATGGGCTCTTAGTCTCT
Organism: uncultured Acidobacteriota bacterium; assembly: GCA_963718785.1. GTDB lineage: Bacteria > Acidobacteriota > Terriglobia > Acidiferrales > UBA7541 > Acidiferrum. Next base: position 748,469 of record CAVQZW010000004.1, read on the forward strand.
TGGGGAATGCTCTGCGTTGGGTCAATCATCATGTTCTGCACCGCAAACCGATGGGCACCGTTTGTCCCAGGATTCTTTTGCGTGCCTGCTCTTCTGAAGACTCTTGGCGTGCTTCTGGTCGGACCAAACCAGTCTTCTTCGACGTCTCACAAAATCACGCGGATAGAGGCGGCGGAACTCCTCGCTGTCTTCGTTATAGTCATCGCTCTGGCTTGGAGGTTTGTTGGAAATCGTCCAGCGCCTACAACACTGCTAGATAGGTTGGCTCTTACTTTCTTCGTGCTTGCCATACTCAAACAAATGGCAATCCCCTATCACTGGCCACCGCTCCCACTGATTTCAGCGTTATCTGCACTGTTGATTTCTTGGAGTGCGTATCGATGGGAACGAAACCGTAGGTCTCAAAAGGTCATCAGTGCTCACGTGATTCCATAACAATGTCGGCTCCTCGACCCGAGTAGACTGTGGTTTATCGACGACCATAGGTTCGGGAGAAGGAGCCGAACATGATGATTATAGGCGTAGATTACCACCCGAGCTTTCAGGCGGTTGCATTTTTAATGGAAGAGACGGGTGAGTGTGGCGAACAGGAATTGAACCACAGTGATGGGCAAGCAGAGAGATTCTATCGAGACCTGAAGCAGCGAGGAATCTGCGTGCGGGTAGGCATGGAGGCTACCGGATATTCACGCTGGTTCGAGCGGCTACTGGCAGAGCTGGGGTTCGAGGTATGGATGGGCGATCCCGCGGAGATCAAGGCCAAGCGAGTGAAGAAGCAGAAGTACGACCGCGAGGATGCTCGACTCCTACGCCGGCTGATGCTGGAAAATAACTTTCCGCAAATTTGGGTACCGAGTCCAGAGAATCGGGATCTCCGTCAACTGCTGTGGCACCGGCATCGGTTGGTGCAGATGCGCACGCGGATCATGAATCAGTTGCAGGCGTTGGCGATGAACGAGGGTTATCGCTGGAAGAAAAAACTATTCAGCGAACAAGGACGAGCACTGCTAGAGAAACTCTCGTTGGCTCCGTGGGCCAGTCGACGCCGGCAAGAGTTGTTGGAGTTGCTGGACCGCATGAATCCGACGATTGCGGAACTAACCGCAGCCGTCGAACGGGAAGCCCGGAAGCGACCCGAGGTGCTGCGACTGATGACGCATCCCGGTGTTGGTCCGCTTACGGCCCTCGCCTATGTGTTGATCATCGGAACTCCGAGTCGGTTTCAACGCGGCAAGCAGATCGGCACGTACGTGGGGATGATTCCGTGTGAGGAGTCCAGTGCTCGCAAGCAGCGATTAGGGCACATCAGCAAGCAAGGCAGTTCATTGTTGCGTTTCTTGCTGGTGGAGGCGGCCCAAGCGGCGGCGCGTATCCATCCGGACTGGAGGCGTCGCTACAAGCATCTGGCGATGCGCCGGCACAAGAGCATCGCCAAGGTAGCGATGGGGCGCCGGATGGCGATTAAGTTGTATTGGATGTGGCGAAATGGCTGCGAGTATTCGCAGTCCGTTAAGTGTGGTTCGTACGCGGGACAGCTCGGAACCGTCCATGGCGTGAAGTAGGACGTCGTGCACATGATTGGGCATCCCGCTCCCTGAAAAGGGAGTTTGAAGAAGTAATCATGGTCGAAGTTGTGATCGAAGAGATGGTTGGGTCGGACTGAAGCCGATCGCTAGATTACAAACGAGCCGTGGTCGTCGATGCAGAGAAGAAAGAAAACGAAAGAGAAAAGACCTTTTAGGTGAAAAGAAAGAAGTGTGTTCAAAAATAGTTTGACAGGGCCGACATTGTTAGAGATGGACGGTTAGTTGGATTACCGGGCATTGGAATTGGGAGTGGCCTAAACAGAAACTAGCGCCACAGCGGATTGTGAGCGCCGGCTGTCCTCTTTGAAATCTGGAAGTGATATCCTCTCCCCTGCAAAGAAGGAGAGGGAACCAATGGCAATGTTTTCCAGAGCCGGGAATTCTTTTGTGCGTGTGGCGACGTGTTTTGCTGTCGTCTTGACAGGCTTAGCGGGAGCCCTTCGTGCCGGAGCGCAAACGCCTTCAGCGGCGCTGCTGGTGCTTGAAAAAAGTGACGAGAAGCTGGCGATCGTCGATCCCGCCACTCTAAAGATTGTTGGCCGTGTGCCCTCCGGCGGCGCACCTCACGAGATCGTTGCCTCGGACAACGGCAAGTTCGCCTATATCTCGAACTACGCGAGCGAGAAGGGCCAGTTGAAGACACTTTCCGTCGTCGATTTGACGAGCCAGAAGGCCATGCCGCCCGTCGATCTGGGCGCTTTGCGAGCGCCGCACGGGCTCGCGTTTGCCGATGGCAAGGTGTACTTCACAGCGGAGGCAAACAAAGTCATCGGGCGCTACGATCCGGCGAGCAATCAGGTGGATTGGGTGCTTGGCACGGGCCAGGACGTCACGCACATGGTGGTTCTTTCGAAAGACGCCAAAACGCTTTTTACTTCGAACATTGGTTCAGACACCATTTGCGTGATTGAGCCGGGCGGAGGCCGCGGCGGGTGGAAGGTGACGCCAATATCGGTTGGCAAAGGACCGGAAGGATTCGATCTTTCGCCCGACGGCAAAGAAGTGTGGGCAGCGAATTCCGGCGACGGCACTGTCTCGGTGATCGATGTAGCCTCAAAGAAGGTGACGGCGACGCTTGACTTCAAAACCAAGCGTACCAACAGGCTCAAGTTCACGCCCGACGGCAAGCTTGTGTTGATTACGGATGATGGTGGCGGCGAATTGGTGGTTGTGGACGTGGCCACCAGGAAAGAACGGAAGCGACTGAAAGTGGGGCAGGGCCCCGAAGGAACCTTGGTTCAGCCTGATGGCGCAAAAGCCTATGTGGCGCTGAGCCGGGATAATGCTGTTGCGGTGATCGACCTGAACACGCTGGAAGTGACGGGCAAGATCGCGACGGGAAATGGACCGGACGGGCTGGCCTGGGCGCAACGTAAGTAAATCGTTTGAAAAGAGAGCGAAGTCGAACGAGTTGCGGGGAAATTCAGTTTTTCTTTCCAAATTTAGCGACAGCGGCTTCAATCAGCCACTGCTTCAGCACGGTTAAGTAGTGTGGATTGACGTTCTGGAAGCCAACACCCATGCCTTGGCCAGGCTGAGTGTAAAGCACAGCGCCTTGGGACTCGAAATATCTGCCCTCTGCATAAATCTTCAGTAGCGCTTGCACCCCTTTCTCCAGTGGATTGGCAATTTCCACATAACAGCCGTAGAGACTCAGCTCCGTAACACGTGCCGGGCTGCTAGTGGGCGCGCCTTTCTCAAGGATTTCGGCAGTCGCAATGAAGGGAAACCGCGGAGCTCGGCGTCGTTCATCTTCCACGATTTCACCTCGGAAGGCAGCCCGGGGATTCTATTCCTAATTCGGCAAGCCAGGGACTGAAAAAATGAACAAAATGAGGCGAAAGTAGGGGAGAAAATGAGGTTGTAACCTGGGAGGGGTGGCGGGTAGGCAACTCTTACCCACATAAAAGGACCGACGTACTATTAAAGTTCCCCGCGATTCTGCCGATGATGCGCAAGTATGCCAAACCTCTACTTTTGCCAGCCACACGCTAAAAACCAGGGGATGCTGCGAGCTGTGCTTTCCATGAATGAATGCGAACGAGTGGTTAGCAAGCGCGCCGTCACGTTTTTTGGCGACAACTTTCCCAGCTTGGCTGAGAATGGTGCCGCGGCCGGCGATTTTGCGGTCTTGAGGTTCGCCGCGGAAGAGACGGTTGGAGATTGGCGCCCCGGGTTCTACCGCCTCGACTCGGACTTGGTCGAGCTGAATGATGCGCTGCGAGATTTGCAGAGATAATTGCGGCTTTCCCCCTTTTCTGATCCTGAACATCATTGGCATGGTCTCGCGAGTTGGTTTTCGGTGGTGCCAACCGTGCAGCCCGTTGCACTTGGGGCAAATCCGTTTCCTCTTTAGCGTCCAATTCTGAACAGATTTACATCGTTCGCTCCGGAAAAATGGTATTGTTATGCTGCCTATCAGGTTCGACACACCAGGCACTCAAGCATTCAATTAAGCGGATCGCCGGAGAAATCATGGAACTTGTCGCTACACAGGAAGCACGGCCCTGGGAACGTCCCTGGTGGAAACCAGTGCACGGCAAAGAAGGCGTGTTCGCTTATCTCGTCATCATCCACGTGCTGACAGTTGTTGGGCTGATTCTTTTCCCTCTGCCGAGTCTGAAGGTTCTGGGGATCGCGCTTTTGTTCATCGCCTTTGGCGGGCTTGGCACCACGGTCTGCTATCACCGCATGCTGTCGCACAAGACGCTGAAGACGAACAAGTTCATCGAGCAAGTATTGATCTTCTGGGCGGTGTTTAACGGCTCCGGGCATCCTGCCAGTTGGGTGGCTTATCACCGGCTGCATCATTCGGTAACGGATTTGCCGGACGACATCTCCAGTCCAAAGCAAGGCGGTTTCTGGTGGGCGCACTTGCGCTGGCTGTATCAAACCCAGCCTGCCGACAAGAAGCGGTGGGCTCCAGAGTTGACCGGCGGCATATACACGGCATGGGGCTGGCTCGAAACCCCCGTCATTCTTCTCTCCATTTTTTCCGGACCGCTGCTAGGGCTGGGTTGGATGGGTTTCTTCTGGATCGGCGCGATCCGCCTGGTTTACACCCTGCACATGCAATGCTTCGTGAATAGCCTGACGCATCTTGGCCACGCGGAAGAGGGCAAAGACTCCAGCATGAACGTCTGGTGGCTCGGACCCTTCCAAATCACGGCATGGGGCGAGAACTGGCACCAGAACCATCATTCGCATGCAGGTTCCGCGCGGCTGGGTTTGCGGTGGTATCAGACGGATATCGGCTGGTACTTCATCTGGACGCTCGAGCAGTTGGGTCTTGCGCATAGCGTGAAGCGCCCGCGCGCCTCGTAACTGTACGTAGGTCGTCTCTCAAAAGCCTCCAGGCACGCCATTTTGTTATCATGGCGATGTGTACGCACAAAAATTAAAGGTAAACGTCATTATTCGCGGCGAAAGCCGCGCCTGCCCGCTCGATTGGCTCGATCAATTCTGCATGCGCAATTTCACCAATTCCGCCGATTTCGACGATACCTTGCCCGTGGCGGACGGAAGAGTCGAAGCCAGCTTTCGCTTGGCACCGGAGCGCTTTGCCGAAGGCCTGGCGGCGTGGCTCACGCAGCGAGGCAAGGGCGAAGGCGAACCTGTCGTCGTGCAGGTCACGCAGGAATAGTTCGCAGGGGACATTTGAAGCGGTAAAGGAAGCGGCTCTCGAGGGAAGCTAGGCCGCGGAATCGCGTTTTTCGCCGCCGATTGCCGCGCGAATCTCGGGTAGAGCGGCCAAGGCGGCCTTTGCACCGGCGGCAACCATCTCCGGCGTTTTCGTGAAGTCGTCCCAGACAAACGGTGTCACGTCCGGCTCGATGATCACGTCCGCCTGCTGGCGCCAGGTCACGTCGGCGTGCCTTTGGATGATGTTGAAGGAGCGGCTGAGAACGTCGGTGAAGGTGCGAGGCTGCTCTTCATTACTGGCTTCCAGATATACGGCGATAACGACGTCTGCACCGAGCAACAGGGCGCCCTCGACGGGAACCGGTGATGTAAGAAATCCATCCACCAGCGTTCGGCCCTCGTATTGAATCGGGACAAAAAGCCCCGGATATGCGCAGGAAGCGCGCAGAGGAAGTCCCACCGGACCTCGCGTGTAATAGACAGAGACGCCGGCAGTGATATCTGTTGTGGCGATCGCCAATGGAATGGGCATCTCCTCGAACGTTTTTACCTGCGTGAACCGCGCCAGGAATTTTTCCAGCCGTTGATTCGTGGCGAGGCCCAGCCAGGAGGGCGTCCAGCGGCCGAAGTCGGTGAAGCTGGTGGTTCCGCCTATGCGTTCCATCTCTTCGAGTGGAGTGCCCGCACAGAATGCTGCGCCGATGAGTGCTCCCACGCTTGTGCCGGCGACAAGATCAATCGGGATTCCCGCTTCACGCAAAACGCGCAAGACCCCGATATGCGCGATGCCACGAGCGAACCCGCCTGCTAGCGCGAGGCCGACGCGCGGGCGTTCTTTTGGTGTCGTGTCCTCAGGCTGAGTCAGGGAGCGTAGCCGCTCTTTGGCGGACTCGAGCCAGCCGAGGGCATCTGTAACTTTTCGAGGGCTCATTCTTTCCTTACTTTAACGCGGCATTTCCAGTGGGGCCATAGTTCGTTTGACCAGGGGATGGCGGTTTTGTAACCTGTCCATTCGTCTGAACGCCAAAAAAGCTCCGGAAAAGGCAGGTCATGAAACGTCGAATCGAGAAGGCAGCCGTGTTAGGCGCGGGAACCATGGGTTCGCGTATCGCCGCGCACTTGGCGAACGCCGGAGTGCCGTGCATTCTGCTGGACATCGTGCCTCCGGATTTAAAGGCCGGTGCAGGCGCCGCGGACCGCAACAGGATCGTGAGGGCTGGCCTCGAGGCCGCGAAAAAGTCCAAGCCTGCTGCCTTTTTCATACCTGAATTGGCGAGCAAAGTTTCCATTGGGAATTTTGAGGACGATTTGGCTCGCTGCGCGGAGGCGGACTGGATCATCGAAGTTGTTGCGGAAAACCTCGAGATCAAGCGGAATTTGTGGTCGCGGGTGGCGCAATTCCGCAAGCCCGGCGCCATTGTAACGAGCAACACCTCCGGACTGCCCGTACACCTGATCGCCGAATCCATGAGCGATGAGTTTCAGCAACATTGGGCGGGGACACATTTTTTTAATCCACCGCGCTACATGAAGCTCGTGGAAGTGATCCCGGGGCCGAAGACTTCCAGCGAAGTCATCGAAACGCTCAGCGACTTCTGCGACCGGAGGCTCGGCAAAGGCGTTGTGGTTGCGAAGGACACACCGAACTTCATCGCCAACCGCATCGGAACTTATTCCATGCTGAATGCCATTCGGCTGATGGCATCGCTTGGAATGACCGTCGAAGAAGTGGACGCATGCACCGGGCCTGCCGTTGGCTGGCCGAAATCGGCGACATTTCGCACCGCCGATCTCGTTGGTCTTGACGTGCTCGTGCACGTGGTGAAAAACATTTACGAGACCGCGCCGAATGATGAGTCGCACGAAATGTACAAAGTGCCGGTGCTGATCGAAGAAATGGCGCGCCGCGGATGGCTGGGAGACAAAACCGGCCAGGGCTTCTACAAAAAAGTGAGAGGCGAGGGCGAAAAAGAAATTCTCACGCTCGACGTCAATACCATGGAGTATCGCCCGCGGCAGAAAGCGAAGTTTGCCTCTCTGGAAATGGGCAAAGCGATCGAAGACACGCGAGAGCGGCTGCGCGCGCTCGTCGGCCCGATTCTTGAAGGGCATAAAGGCGACAAAGCGCAGCAGTTCATTTGGGGTGGCTTATCGGAGATGTGTTTGTATGCCGCGCGCCGCGTGCCCGAAATCTCGGACAGCGTTGTCGATGTGGACCACGCCATGCAATGGGGCTTTGCCTGGGAGATGGGGCCATTCGAAATGATGGACGCCATCGGCGTGCACGCTTTCGCCGCGCAAGTCCAAAAAGAGGGGCGCTCGCTTCCTCCAGCGATCGAAAAGGTGTTGGCAAGCGGTAGAAAAGGTTTTTACGAATCGGAGAAAGGGAAGACGACGATCTTCGATGTGAAGAGCTCCGCATCAAAGCCATTGGAAACGCCGAAGGGCATCATCATTTTGAAGTCGCAGAAAGAAGCGGGCCGCGAAGTTGAACGCAACTCCGGCGCCAGCCTGATCGACCTCGGAGACGGCGTGGTCTGCTGCGAATTTCACGCCAAGATGAATGCTATTGGCGCCGACTTGATGGCCATGCTGCACAAGGGATTGAAGCGACTCGACTCCGATTTCGACGCCATGGTCATCGCCAACCAGGCCACAAATTTTTCCGTGGGCGCAAACGTGATGCTCATGCTCGTCGCAGCGCAGGAACAGGAATGGGACGAGCTGCACATGGCCGTGAAGCAATTTCAAAACGTAAATTTAGGTCTGAAATACGCCCCCAAGCCCGTCGTCGCCGCGCCGCAAGGCATGGCGCTCGGCGGCGGATGCGAAATCGGCCTGCACGCGGCGAAGATCCAGGCCGCCGCGGAGGCTTACATCGGTCTCGTCGAAGTCGGCGTCGGTTTGATTCCCGGCGGCGGCGGAACCAAGGAAATGCTAATTCGCGCGAACGAACACGCGGCAGGCGGCGAGGATTTGGATTTGTTTCACGCCATGAAGCCGGTTTTCGAAGCGATTGCCACCGCAAAAGTGGGCACAAGCGCAGAAGAAAGCCGCGCCCTCGGATTTTTGCGCCGCGAAGACGGCGTCTCCATGAATCGCGACCGCCTCGTCGGTGACGCGAAAGAAGCCGCGCTGGCGCTGGTGCGCGCCGGCTACAAGCCGCTGGCGGCAAGTTGGCAAGAAGGCGCGCAGACCACGCAGATCAAAGTGCTCGGAGAACAATTTTTGGCTGGCGCGAAACTCGTGATTCACATGATGCAGCGCGGCGGCTACATCTCGGACTACGATGCACACGTTGGCCGCAAGCTCGCGAATATCCTTGCCGGTGGACCGCTTACATCGCCCCAATTCGTAACCGAGCAGTACGTCCTCGATCTCGAACGCGAAGCCTTCGTCTCTCTTTGTGGCGAGAAGAAGACCCAGGAGCGCATGGCCTTTACTCTGAAGACCGGCAAACCTCTAAGAAACTAGCCTCGGCTTTAACACCACCGATACGTGGCTTACGCAACTGGGACCGAGAAATGTTCGTGCGCGATGCGTAACTTGCCGGAGGCATCGCGATTCATCACGTGCGTGGCCCTGACCGTCTCCAGTTTCTCCGCTGCGCGTTTGCCGCCCACGTCGCGTCCCGTCGCCTGAAATTGAAACGTGTAGCTTGCGACGCCCACGTCGTTTCCACACAGGACAACATCAATGGGACTCAACTTCAGCTCCATGCGCGTGTCCGGATTAAAATATTCGCGCGCGCGCCGCATTGCCCCGAGTCGTCCCGGTTCGCTGCGGCCCATGGCGACTTGAAACACCGTGCTTCCCGAAGCGTAGAAATCGTTCAATTCTTCTTCTGACTTGGCCAGAAAGGCAGCCCAGAACTGCTCGACGGCCTTGCGTACATCCTCGGCGGTTAGTTTTGTCGTGACAGAGGACATGAGGTGCTCCCAAGTGAAATCGCGATCTGTCGTAGCTGTTACTCTACGCGAGCTGTGGGCACTCCATAACGTCAAATCGCAGGCAGTTGCCGAAGCGATAAAGAGGTAATGTCGAGCTTCCCCCGCGATTAGCGTATAGAAATGCGTAAAACCGTACTATACTAACGGTTCTGTTTTGTACAATTAGGAGCACCACTTGGAGGAGAACTCGATGCACCGAGCTGCACTATTGCCGCCGCGCGAAGCGTCCAGGATTCTCGGCATCAGTTACCCGACTCTGAAGCAGTGGATCTACCGTGGGAAGATTAAGACCGTAAAGACACCCGGTGGGCATCACCGCATTCCGGAAAGCGAAATCGACCGCATGATCCCCAAAAAGCTCGATCGCGGCGATATCGTCATGCGCCGCGGCAACTTTCGAAAGATCAGCGGACGCAACCAACTGATCGGCCGGGTGATTTCCTTGAAGTACAGCGGTTTGCTGGCGCAAGTGACCATGGCCATCGGCGAACAGCACATCACCGCCATCATCACCGCGGATGCGGCCAAAGAGATGCGGCTGAAACCGGGCGAGCGCGCGGCGGCCCTGATCAAATCCACGGAAGTGATGATTTTGCGCGTGTGAACATCAAAGCGCCTGGTGATTTGTGATTCGAGGTAAAACACGTTGGCCCACTCTTCTTTTCCTTCTGATCCTGGTCGCCGTTTTCCCGGTTTGGAGTTCGGCCCAGAGTCAGCCGCAATCGCTGCAGGTTGCCGCCGCGGCGGATTTACAATTCGCCATGCCGGATCTTGCCGCCCAATTTGAGAAGCGCACGGGAACAAAGGTGAACATCGCTTACGGCTCCAGTGGAAATTTCTACTCTCAACTTCAAAATGGCGCGCCCTTTGACCTGTTTTTCTCCGCCGATATCGACTATCCGAGAAAACTCGAATCCGCTGGCCTGGCCGAACCGGGAACGCTTTACGAATACGCCTCCGGACGCATCGCTATCTGGATGCCCGCGGACTTCGGAGTAAATGTGGCACGACAAGGATGGAACGCCTTGCTTGATTCCGCCGTGCAAAAAATCGCCATCGCCAATCCCGAACACGCTCCGTATGGCCGCGCGGCAGTGGCAGCCCTGAAAAAAGCCGGTATTTACGAGCAGATGAAAGCGAAATTGGTCTACGGAGAAAATATCTCGCAAGCGGCGCAGTTCGTGCAATCCGGTAACGCGCAAGCCGGAATTATTGCCATGTCGCTCGCCGTTTCGCCAGGCATGAGAGATGGCAAACGCTGGGAAATTCCCGCAGAGATGCATCCGCCGATCGATCAAGCCGTAATCGTTCTAAAGAATGCGGCAAACAAACAGGCTGCGCGCGCTTTCTTGGAATTTGTTAAGAGCGAATCAGGCCGGGTCACGTTTGCGAACTACGGCTTCAGTCTGCCAGCCACCCTTGCATCCCCGCCGATTCCTTCGTTGCACAAATAATTATGGACGCTCTTCTACTCTCCCTTCGGCTCGCGCTCTGCGTTTCAGCTATTCTGCTTGCGGGTGGACTTCCGCTCGCCTATTGGGTCGCCTATTCGAATTGGCGTGGCAAGTTTTTGCTCGAAGCTGTAGTAGCCCTTCCACTCGTTCTTCCTCCCACCGTTCTTGGCTTTTACGTGCTCATCGCCATGGGCCCGCGTGGCCCGCTGGGGAAATTGTGGCAGACGTTTTTCGGACACGGTATGGCCTTTACGTTCGAAGGGCTCGTACTCGCCTCCGTCCTCTATAGTTTGCCTTTCGCCGTGCAGCCCCTCATCGCTTCGTTCGAATCCGTCGACCGCAAACTCCTCGACGCTTCCGCGGTTCTTGGCGCCGGTCGCCTCAAAACATTTTGGCGCGTGATCCTCCCTCTCTCGCTTCCCGGCGTCGTCACTGCGCTAGTGCTCAGCTTCGCCCACACGTTGGGCGAATTCGGCGTAGTGCTCATGGTCGGCGGCAATCTGCCGGGCATCACGCGCACCGTCTCCATCGATATCTACGATCGCGTGCAATCGCTCGAGTACGCGGCCGCCAATCGCATGGCGCTCGTTCTCCTCGCTATTTCATTCGCGGTTTTGTCGCTCGTCTACGCCGTCAACCGTCGTGTTGGCCGTCAACTCGGCCGCCGTTTATGGACACCGTGGACAGCCAGGTAAACGCAGCCACACTGGTCGCGCGCGTGCAGTTGCAACGCAAGCGCGCCGGCTCAGCCCATTTCGAACTCGACATGTCCCTCCAAATCTCTCCGGGAATCACTATCCTTTTCGGGCCTTCCGGCGCCGGAAAATCCACTTTGCTGGATTGCATAGCGGGATTGGTACGCCCACACACGGGACGCATTTCCGTTGGCGGGGAAGTACTTTTCGATTCGCATCTCAGCGTAAATCGCCCTCCACAGTCCCGTCGCGTCGCGTATGTCTTCCAGACTCTGGCGCTCTTTCCTCACATGAGCGCGGAACAAAACGTCGCTTACGGCCTCGAGGATTTGCCGGACCAGGAACGCTCCGCGAGGGTCGACGAAATCTTGAGAGCTTTTCGCGTGGATGCTTTGCGCAAGCGTAACCCACCCGAAATCTCCGGCGGCGAACGCCAGCGAGTCGCGCTGGCCCGCTCGTTGGTAACCCAACCGCGCGTCTTGTTGCTCGATGAACCGCTGACTGGTCTCGACTCGGAACTGAAATCCGCGATCGTTGATGACCTGCGCGCTTGGAACGCCGCGCGCCGCATTCCCATTCTGTATGTCACGCACAGCCGCGAGGAAGTGGACGCCCTCGGCGAGCGCGTCATCGCCATGGACCACGGTCGCGTGGTGAGCGAAGGACTTCCGATGGATGTCTTGGAGGCCCCGCGGCGCAGACGGTTGGCGCAAGCCGCTGGCTTTGAAAATCTCCTCAGCGGAACTGTCGGGGATATACGCGAAGCCGACGGCGTCATGCGCGTGCGGCTCAACGAAAGTCAATGCGAAATCGAAGTGCCGTTGGGCTACGCGGCAGCAGGGGACCGCGTGGTCGTAGCCATTCGTGCAGGCGATATTTTGCTCGCAACTGCGCCGCCACACGACCTCAGCGCGCGCAACGTTATTGAAGGCCGCATCGTTGCTCTGGAAACGCGAGGCACGTTAGTCAGGGCTCGCGTCGACTGCGGCGTCGAATTTATCGTTCACCTGACTCCGGGAGCGACTCGGTCGCTGGAGTTGTCGGAGGGCCGCCGCGTATGGCTGGTGTTGAAAACGCACTCGTGCCATCTCGTCCAGGATTGAAGCATCACTCTGCCAGAATGTTCCTCAGGGTTTTGGTTTGGGCGCAGCGCCGGTCGCAGCCGTCGCAGGCGCAGAGAATCTCACTTCCGCAGCCTCAAGCGTTTCCCCTTTAGGCGTCGCATGAATCACCACGCGGTCTCCCACGACCAGTTCCGATGCTTTCGCGGGCTTGTCGACATTCCCGCTCCGCAATATGAATGTCGTTGTCGAGACGAGCTTCACTTCCACCGATGACCCATCCGCGATTTTCACGGTGACCGAATCAGCGCTCACTTTTTCCACGGTACCAACAACATGTTTTTTGTCGCCGTGCGCCAGCGTAGCGCCGGCGAGCAGCGCAAGCGAAAGAAACAATCCAAAAGTGCGAAGCCTCATCATGGTGCTCTCCAATCGGCTGGGCGGACAAACGCCGGAAACAGCATTATTCCACAAGTTTCAGCCAGCCGAACCACCGCAGTATTTTGCGGCTGCAGTTGGCGTTTGTTAATCATCTTGTCGGTCTAGTGGTGTTGGTGGGATTCCGGTTTCGGCGCGGGCGAGGCTCCATTCAAGAAGTCGTCTTCCTGCTGCTCCTCCGTCCGGTCGTCGGGTCCTTTCGGGTTGTACTTTTCCATTTCCATCCGCTCCTCTGCCGTCAATTGCGGCAAATGCCGGATGAACTGCACCAGCTTCCAAGTGTCCTCGGGCGCGCTATGGTGGCCTGAGAACGCCGGCATGCCTGTGAATCGCACGCCGTTCTCAATAATCCAGAAAAGCTCGCCGTCGGAAAGCTTTTGCGTTTCCGCAAGGCGCAGATCCGGCGGTTTCGGATAGAGCCCACTGCCCATCATCGTGTCGCAACTTCCGTCGTTTCCGTGGCAGATGGCGCAATGATCGGCAAAATGCAGGCGACCTTCTCGCAACGTTTCTTCCGAAGCGGGCAGGGGATTATGCAGGGCGCGTGCTGAACTCGGCAGCGCCATATGCCGCGCCCTGCGAGCCATCATTACCTCGAGCATCGTCGGTGTCGCCTTCGCACTCACGCCGTTGTGCAGAAATGAATATGCAACGAAGCCGGCGCCAAGCGCCGCAATCACGAGCACAAGCAGGATCAGAGTTCCCCGTTTCATGGCTTGGCAACTAGAATAGACGACGCGAGCCGCGCGCGCCTAGCCCGGAATTGTTATTGGATGCCGAGGCTGATGTACCCCGCTCCCACCTGCACACTCGCACCTGCAGACTTGCACCGCCTCTGGTAGGATACGCCGTGCCATGAGACACAAAATCTTTTCGAGCCTGGATTCCGCCGTGGCCGATATTCGAGACGGCGCTCGGATCATGTTCGGCGGCTTCGGCGGCGCCGGATTTCCCAATAATCTCATCCAGGCACTCTCACAAAAAGGCACAGAGGATATCACTGCCATCAGCAACAACTGCGGGACGCGCGACGGCGAGCTCGGCTTGATGTTCAAGAACGGCCAGATTCGCCATGTGATCGCATCGTTCCCCGGGCCGCACTCCACTTATTTTCAAGAGCAGCTTGCTGCTAAAAAAGTGACGCTCGAACTCGTTCCCCAGGGAATTCTTTGCGAACGCATGCGCGCCGCCGCCGCGGGCCTTTGCGGATTTTATACGACTGTTGGAGTAGGCACGGAAGTCGCGGCCGGCAAAGAAGAGCGAGTCATCGAAGGAAAGCGCTGCATTCTCGAGACGCCCATCCACGCGGACTATGCTCTCATCAAGGCCGAGACCGCCGATCAACTGGGCAATCTCACCTACCGCCTCGCCGCGCGGAATTTCAATCCCATTATGGCCATGGCTGCGACCACCACTATTGTGGAAGTCGACGAAATCGTTCCGGTCGGCGCGATCAAACCAGAGCATGTCGTCACGCCTGCGATTTTTGTGCACCGCATCGTGCAAGCGAAAGGAATCCGCTATGCCGGATAAGCTGCGGCTTACTCGTGAACAGATCGCGCAGCGCGCTGCCATGGAATTGCCTGATGGCTCGTATGTAAATCTGGGTTGGGGCATCCCCAATCTCATCGCGGACTATTTGCCGAAAAATATGGAAGTTTATTTCCACAGCGAAAACGGTATTCTCGGCATGGGTCGCCGCGCGAGGCCTGGCGAGGAAGACTACGACTTGGTGGATGCCATGAAAGTTCCCGTGACCTTGATTCCGGGCGCGTCCTTTTTCCATCAGGCTGATGCGCATCTCATGTCTCGCGGCGGTCACCTTGATGTCGCCGTCCTCGGCGGATTTCAAGTCTCCGAAAAGGGCGACCTTGCCAATTGGAAAATTCCCGGCGCAAAAGGTTCCGGTGGCATCGGTGGCGCGATGGACATTGCCGCGGGCGCGAAAAGATTAATCGTCTGCATGGAGCACACCACCAGGGAAGGCGCGCCAAAAATCGTGTGCCAATGCACTTACCCGCTTACCGGGCTCGCTTGCGTCGATACCATCGTCACTGATCTTGCCGTCATCGACGTCAAGCCTGAAGGGCTCATGCTGCGCGAAATCGCTCCTGGCTGGAGCAATGAAGAGCTCCAGAAGCTGACGGGCGCGCCTCTGATGTCGCTGGGCCGCGCGCCAGAAATAAAATTTAATTGATGCGTCGAAACAAAGAGCCGGTCGTTAGACAGCGCAGGCAACGGCGAGCATGATAGAGTCTGAGCACTCGCCAACAACGAGCGGCATCATCAGGAGGTAGCCATGGCAGAAAACATCCCCGAAAAATACGCGGACTTATTGGAAAAGCCCGCGTTCGGCAATCTTGGCACGATCATGAAGGACGGCAGCCCGCAAGTCACGCCTGTCTGGGTCGACTACGACGGAAAGTATGTCCGCTTTAATTCCGCGCTCGGCCGTGTGAAAGACAAAAATGTGCGCCGCGATCCACGCGTTTCCGTTTCGTTGCAGGATCCCGCGAACCCGTATCGCTATCTCGAAATTCGAGGACGTGTTGTCGAAATCACCCAGAATGGCGCGGACGATCACATCAACAAGCTCGCGAAAAAGTATCTCGGCAAAGATGTCTATCCGTTCCGCCAGCCCGGCGAAGTCCGCGTTCTCTATAAGATCGAGCCGGATAAAGTCAGCTCCATGGGCTGAAATTCCCCAGACCAAAATGGTGAGAAAAACAGTGTCCAATCTGAAGCGTTTTTCTTATTTCGCTGTTCTATTTCTCCTGATCGCGCTTTCCGTTTCCGCAAAGCCGGTCCACGAAGAAAACGGCCAAACGTTTGACGGCCCCGGCGGCAAAATCTATTACGAAGTCACCGGCAGCGGCACTGGCACGCCGCTCATCGTCGTCAACGGCGGCCCCGGCTTCGATCATACTTATTTGCATATCGCGTCAGCGTGGGACACGCTCGGCAAAAATCGCCGCATCATTTTCTACGACCAGCGCGGTGATGGCCGCTCCTCGCAACTCAAGCCCGGCCAATCCTGCAATCTCGCCGATCAGATCGCCGACCTCGAAGCGTTGCGCGCGCATCTCGGTTTTGAAAAGTGGGACATGCTCGGCCACTCCTGGGGCGGCTATCTCTCGATGGCGTATTCTGCGCGCCACCCTGAGCGCATCTCCCATTTGATGATTGTGGATTCCGCCGCGCCGAAGTGGAGCGACACACTCTTTCTCTTCAGCCAGATTTTTCCTGAAATCACGGAGCGCCGCTCCGGCTTCGTTTTCGCCGATGAGATGGGCGACAAAGCCGCTTCCGACGCATCCATTCACGACTATCTCACCATGCTTTTTTACTCGGCAGAAAAACGCGACGCCTTCGTCGCGCAAATGGGCGCTGGCGCATACAACAAACAAACTTTTCAGGCGGTGATCAGCGACCTGCCTCGTTTCGATCTCAATCCGGAAATCGCCAAATTCAAATTTCCCGTGATCGTTATGTCGGGCCGCTACGATATCAACGTCGCGCCGCTCGTCGCCTACAAAATTCACCAGGCCATTCCGGGTTCGCGCTTCGTCGTCTTTGAGCGCAGCGGCCACATCCCGTTCTACGAAGAACCCGAAGCGTTCGTCCGCGCCACAGAAGAATTCTTGAACGCGAAGTAAGCGAACAGAGAATCTCTACAAACGCGCTGCGACGCGAGCCGCGATGTGCCCGTCGGGCGTGCGAAAAATCAGGACGAGGCTGTCCGTCAGCGGAACGCCTCCCGCGGGAACGCCAAGTTCGTACGACCACAAATACCGCTTCGGCAATTCCGCCGCGAGATCCGTTGCGTACGGCACGATTGGATCGGCCGTCAGTTGCAGGACGGATATTTTCCCCGCTGGCCGCAAGTCCACGCCGTGCTTCCAATAAAGCGAAAGTTTCAGCGAGTTCATCACTTCCTTGGTGAGGTACGAACCGGTGCCCACGGGCTGCAGTCCCATTGAGCATGGCTGATCGCGAATCGTCAGCGAGAGCAGCAGTTTCTCGGGGAACTGCGTGACTTCAGTTGTGCCGAGGCGAAAGATGGTTCCGTCGCCGCTATCGTAGGATTTCAACGCGTTGAAAAAATCCGCGGAAGTCACGCGGCCGTTGATGCGGAAACATGGGCCGTTGGTCAAGCCACCGTCGCCGGCAAGAAAGACGCCGCCGTAGTAACTCTCAATTTTGGGATCATCTTTCTTAAGATGCTTTTCTTTCTTAGGTGTTTGGGCGCCGGCAGGAAGAAACACGAAGGATGCGGCGATGGCAACGCAGCAAATTCGCGAAAGGTTTGCGCCCATGAGTTGCATAAAACGCCTTCATTTTACTCCCGCAGGCGGAGCCTTGAGAAGAAAGGTGATGCCGTCGGTGGTGTAGGTAGCTTTGCCGCCTTCGAGTGGCTTGGCTTCCACGCTTCCGGCGCGGACGGCTTCGATGGCAGTGACGAGCCTCGGCAGAACCGATGGATCGGCGACGGGAATGTTGTGCGCTCCGAGAACGAGTTTCACCTGAGGCGCGAGCTCGGCCAACTGTTTCACGGACGCGACGTAGGCGTCCAGATTTGTTTCGGGTCGATAAAGCCAGATGGGCGCGGGATAGTAAGTGTCGCCGGTGAAGAGCAGGCCATTGGCGCGATCGATCAAGCATATAGCGTCGGGCGTGTGGCCGGGAGTGGAAATAATTTCAAGGACGCGACCGCCGCCGAGATTGATTTTGAAGCCGTTTTTCACGAAGAGCGAAACGTGCCACGGTTTGGTGGCGTACGTCTTTGCGTCAAAACCTTTCGGCAAATTGCCGCAGATCATGCCGGGCGCGAGCTCTTCTTGTGCGTCGTCGCGCGAGCCTTTGGCGCTCTGGCGCGTGAAGTCCGTGTCCATGCCGTAGACAAAGGTGAAGAGAGAATTGCCGCCGACGTGGTCGTTGTGCGTGTGGGAATTCAGCACGACGACAGGGCGGCTCGTCAACTGCGTGATGACTTTGCGGATGTTGGCGATGCCCATGCCGGTGTCGAAAAGCAGCGCTTGCTTGGTGCCGACGATCAAATACGAGATGACTTCTTCGGCCTGGTGCGGCTCGTAAATCGCAAAAACGCCGGGGGAGACTTTGTAGACCTCAAACCACGGATCGCTCGGCAGCACGCGCTCCAACGCTTTGTACTCGGGACGCGGCAGCGCTTTGCACCAGTATGGGCTAATGGTTTGCGTCGCCTCCATCATCTCTGTGGGCACGGGGGGCGCGCCACTGTCTGGGCCATCATCGACAGTGACGGTTACGGGTTTCGTTGGGGATGCACTCTGGGGCCGTTGCGCGTAGGCTGAGCCCATCGAGGTCGCCGAGATGATTACTGCCGCCAAGATGAGCGCAGGCTTGGACGCTCGCCAAGGGCGCCACCAATGTGTCATTCCGAGGGCGGTTTCTACCCGAGGAATCTGCTCTTCCTCGGAGCATCTGCACAAAGCAAAAGCAGATTCCTCGCTTTGCTCGGAATGACAAATGTGGGCGTTGGTCATTTCGAAGCTCCGGAGACGAAGATGGATTTGGGAATCATCATGTGCACGCCTTTGTTGCCGTCGACGAGTTCGGTGATGTGGAGGTCGGCGGCCACACTTGCCAGCATGTAGGCGTCATCGCGGGAGAGATGCTTTTCGGTGACGAGGAAATCGATCATCTCGCGGACGGCCAGCGTGGCGCTGGCGTTCAGGTCGTCGTTGAGGCCCATGGTGATGTAGTGCGTGGGCGTTTCAGCGCGCGGCCACTTCAGGTGCATGTCCTTGCGCACGATAAATTGAAATGTGCCGACGAGCGAAGTTTCGAGCGCCGTGATGTCCACTTCGCCGTCGCCCTGTCCGGCGTGCCCGTCGCCCACTTCAAAAAGCGCGCCTGGCGCATGCACGGGAATGTAGAGCGTGGTGCCGGCGACGAGGTCCTTGTTATCGAGATTGCCCGCCATGATCCACGGCGGACCGCTGTTCCAGCGTCCGGCGGTTTCAGGCGGTGCTACGCCCATGCTGCCGAAAAAAGGATGCAACGGAATCTCGATGCCCGGCGCAAATTTCGCGATCATGCGCTTTTCGTCCAGCGGAATGATTTTCATTTTCTGATACGGAAAATCATCCGGCAGATAGCCATTGCCGGGCCAGAAGCCGTTGTACGCGTAAGGAATCTTCAGCTTCGCCGCCAGAATCCGAACTTCAAGCACGTCGCCCGGCTCGGCATCTTCGATGTACACAGGCCCGGTCAGAATGTGCCCGCCCGGTCCGCGGTCTTTCACTTCGTTTTCAATATCGCGTAGTGATTGCTCCACTTGCGCGGGTGGGACGCCGGCAGCCTCCAACTCTTTCGGGTCCGATGTGATCATCGTCTCGATGTCCACCGTATCGCCGGATTTCACCCGCAGCACCGGGGGCGTCTTCGCCGAGTAGTGCCCGTACACGACCGTCTTCGGCGTAGCATTCAGCGTGTACTTCTGCCCACCGCCAGCCTGAGGTGCGCCTGGCAGTGGCGCAACTGACAGCGCGACAAGCAGGCCGGCGAACGACACAAGGAATCGCGGTCTCACTTGGCCGCTCCCGTGAAAATCGCCTTCGGAATCATCATGTGGACGCCTTTATTGCCATCGACTAGCTCGGTGATGTGCAAGTCGGCGGCCACACTGGACAGCATATACGCGTCGTCCCGGGAGAGATGCTTTTCGGCGACGAGGAAATCGATCATCTCGCGGACGGCGAGCGTGGCGCAGGCGTTCAAGTCGTCGTTGAGGCCCATGGTGATGTAGTGCGTCGGCGTTTCGGCGCGCGGCCATTTCAGGTGCATGTCCTTGCGCACGATAAATTGAAACGTGCCGACGAGCGAAGTTTCGAGCGCGGTGATGTCCACTTCGCCGTCGCCCTGCCCGGCGTGGCCGTCGCCCACTTCAAAAAGTGCGCCGGGCGCGTGCACGGGAATGTAGAGCGTGGTGCCGGCGACGAGGTCCTTGTTATCGAGATTGCCCGCCATAATCCACGGCGGAGCGCTGTTGAAGCGGCCCGCGCTTTCCGGCGGCGCGTCGCCCATGCTGCCAAAAAAAGGATGCAGCGGAATCTCGATGCCCGGCGCGAACTTCGCGATCATGCGCTTCTCATCCAGCGGAATGATTTTCATTTTCGCGTAAGGAAAATCGTCGGGGATGTAGCCGCGCCCCGGCCCAAACGCGTTGTAGGCATAGGGAATCGCCAGCTTGATCGCGAGGATTTTCACTTCCAGCACGTCGCCCGGCTGCGCGTCCTCAATATAGATCGGCCCCGTCAAAATGTGCCCGCCCGGCCCTTTGTCTTTCACCTGCTCGGTAATATCGCGCAGCGACTGCTCCACCTGCTCCGGCGGCAACCCCGCATCCTCCAGCCGCTTGGGGCTGTTCGTAATCAGCGTCTCGATTTGCACCGTGTCGCCCGACTTCACCCGCAACACCGGCGTCGCCTTCGCGTCGTAGTATCCCCACGCCACCGTCTTCGGCGTCGCCTTCAGCGTATACGTCGCCGTTGACGGCGCGTTCTGGGCGCACAGCGAGCTTGCAAGAACTAAGCCTACGAGACCGACCAGTTTTAAGCGCAAATCATTGACTCCTCTTGTTTGAGGTCGTTGCTGGCTCTATAGGAACCGGGCCCGCAGACATTGTCACTTCATCCGGCAAATCCATCATTGTCTTAGTGGTTCTATCAGGCAACTTATCATCTAGAGCGTACTCAAACTTGATGGTGTGCTCGAAAGGGGCATTCGGTGGGCAGCCGACGCAACCAAAGGTCCACGTCTTCACGTTTTTTTCTGCGTCATCCTTGAGCAAGCTAGACACTTTTCCCTTGCCCGGCATAGACTCGACGGAAAGAACCTTGCCGTCAACGCCGATCTTCAGCTTCATTTCCACGGTGCCGCTAACCCGAGCCATGCGCGGAAGCGGGGGATAGTACGGCAGCTCGACATGTTTGGCATAGAAAAGCGGGTGGTTCGCTTCCTGCGCCGCATCTAGGGCGGTCACCATCTTCTGCGTCGCCTTCGGCGTGTATGTCGCCTGGGCGTGCATATTTGTTGAGGACAGTGAAGTAGCGAAAATCACGAGTACGAATCCGACCAGTTTTGTCCGCAAGTCAATTGCTCCATTTCTTTCGATTTTTGAGCGCCGGGTCTCGAGCCGCCAGCCTACGGATTTTTTCGCGCATGGCGTTGGCCGTTCCGACCGGCCGAGTTAACAAATGCTCTATCACGATCTCCGCAGTGGTTTCGACGGCGTGGTCAAGCTTCCTTGTGTTTTTTCTTTTCGTCGCCTTCATAGGTCACTAGCCCTTCCTGACGTCAAAACCCGCACCCGTAAAACCGACGGGGGCGGTACCCGATTTTACATCTGCCCCACCCGCCCGTTGTTTGAGTGCTTATTCCCACTTCCATCTACCCCGAAGATCATTTTGTCGAATATGGCCCACCAAATATACGCTCCGTGCAGAAGGGCCATTTCTCCTAAGTATCTGCGTTAGCCAATTTCCACAGACCGTTATTGTGGATTCATGCGACGCGTACACGACCCAGTCCGCTCCGGCTGTGCACGAATATTGTTCTCCACCGAAACGGTATGCGGGCTCAAAAATCGACAGTTCAATCTCATAGTCAGGTTCGTCCGGTCCGAATTCATGAAGTTCAAAAACTCGTGAGACGCCACGTTGACCGAGGACCTCACGTAAAAGCGTAAAACCGTTCATGGCCTTAAAGTAGTCCACATGAAACACTAAGACGTTTGACGGAGCTTGGCCTTCCCTGAGCGGGAACCAATAGCCCCCGCCAACATTCCAACTCGCCTTTAGGTGGCTCCAGAGTTCTTTGCTTTCCTTGTCCGATAGGACACGCCGGAAAGGAAGAGGCGAAACGTTGAGCAGGTCGCCTTCACTCAAAATGCGAATGTACGTCTTATAGTCTTGCGACTCTTCTCCAAGAGCCTTTAGGGCGATCTCGTTCTTGAGTTCGGCGCAAAGCCGTGCTTCGGCAATGTCGCATGCCTTGATCAGTTGAGACCTCAATTCTTGGAGGCTCTGACTCGAATCCGGCGCTAACCTTTCTACTTCTATCCTTATGGCCTTCGCGAGACGATATCGGGGAAAGACTCCGTAAGCTTCTTCCGAGTAGTCCCAACCAGGCTTGAATTTGTTTTCAATCTGAACGTTTTCTCTCGCCTCAAGCTCGCAATACGCTTGCACCCACTCAGAATACCGATCCTCAGAATACCGCCGTGCCGCAGTGTGAAGAGCGGCTCTGTCATCCATTCGCCTTGAGATCGGGCTGGGCGGAGTTGTCATGGATGCGTCATGTCCTCGGGCTTGACGAGGGTGTCGAATTCTTCGGCGGTGACGAAGCCTAGCTTGATGGCGGCTTCGCGGAGGCTGATGTGGGAGTGATGGGCGGCTTTGGCGACTTGGGCGGCGGCGTCGTAACCGATTTTGGGAGCGAGCGCGGTGACGAGCATCAGGGAATTGTGGACGTAGTGTTCGATTTGCGTGGTGTTGACTTCGATGCCCTGGACGCAGTGGGCGACGAAACTGTTCATGGCGTCGGCGAGAAGCTCGACGCTATGGAGATAGTTGAAGATGATGACGGGCTTGAAAACGTTGAGCTCGAAATTGCCTTGCGAGCCGGCGAAACCGATGGCGGCGTCGTTGCCCATCACTTGCACGGCGACCATGGTGAGCGCTTCGGCCTGCGTGGGATTTACTTTGCCGGGCATGATGCTGGAGCCGGGTTCGTTTTCGGGAAGCGAAAGTTCACCGAGGCCGCAGCGCGGGCCAGACGCGAGCCAGCGAATGTCGTTGGCGATTTTCATGAGCGAGGCGGCGAGCGTTTTTAGCGCGCCGCTGGCGAAAACGAGTTCGTCGTGCGCGCTTAGCGCGGCGAATTTATTGGGATGCGAGCGGAAAGGCAGCGCGGTAAGCTCAGCGATTTTTTTTGCGGCGCGATCGGCAAATTCAGGATGGGCGTTGAGGCCGGTGCCAACAGCGGTGCCGCCGATGGCCAGGTCGTAGAGGCCGTCGAGAGCCATGGCGATGCGGCCGCCGTCGCGGTCGAGGAGATTGACGTAGCCGGAAAATTCCTGGCCGACGGTGAGCGGCGTAGCGTCCTGCAAATGCGTACGCCCGATTTTTACGATGTCGGCGAATTCCTTGCCTTTAGCGTCGAGCGCGTCGCGCAGCTTTTTGATACCGGGAAGAAGTTTCTGCCGCGTTTCCGTGGCGGCGGCAATGTGCATTGCGGCGGGAAAGGTGTCGTTCGAGGATTGCGACATGTTGACGTCGTCGTTTGGATGGATGGGCTTTTTGCTGCCCATCGCGCCGCCGGCAATTTCAATCGCGCGGTTGGAGATGACTTCGTTGACGTTCATGTTGGTTTGCGTACCGCTGCCGGTCTGCCAGATACGCAAAGGAAAATGCGCGTGGAGCTTTCCGCCGATCACTTCGTCAGCGGCTTGCGTGATGAGCGCGGTTTTGTCGGCGGGGAGTTTGCCGAGATCCTGATTAACGAGCGCAGCGGCTTTCTTAAGAAAGCCAAACGCGCGGATCAGTTCGGGGGGCATGGTGTCCTTGCCGATAGCGAAGTGGATCAGAGAGCGGGCGGTCTGCGCGCCGTAGTAGCGGTCGGCGGGAACGTCGATCTTGCCCATGGAGTCGGACTCGGTGCGCGTCACGATGGATGCAGTGTCAATGGTTTCCGGCATGATGGCTCCTGGAAAGGGTAGGCCACGATTTTAGCAGCAGGACGAAGGAAAGATGTAACGAAGTAAAAACGTGGGACAGCCAAAGCATGCCGCCTTCTCTGGCAAGCTCCCTACCAAGCCAAACTAACCGTATACAAACTCGAAAGATCGACGAGAAGGGTCGTATTTAACTGACTGGTTAAATACAAATCCTCATCCCCTTCCTCATTCTTTGACGCGCATTGGAAACAAACGACTTAGGTAGGTTCGTCCCGCATCGAAAACCGGGCACGATGAATCGTGCCCCTACAGCCGGGAGATGGTCATTCGTAGCGCAGGGCTTCCATAGGGTCGATGGAGGCGGCGCGGCGGGCTGGGAGGAAACAGGCCAGGGCGGCGGCGGCAATGAGGATGAGGGTAACGCCGGCGAGGATCCAGGGGTTGCGGGAGCTTTCCATGACCCAGCGGGTGGAGAGTTTGTCGAAAGCGACGCTGAGGACGAGGCCAGCGAGCAGGCCAATGCCGACGTTGATCGCGGTGCTGGCGAAGACGATGCGGAAAACGTCGGAGCTACGGGCGCCGAGAGCCATGCGTATGCCGAATTCGTTGGTGCGAGTGGCGACACCGTAAGAGACCACGCTGTAAAGACCAACCGCGGCCAGGACCAAAGCTAAAACAGAGAAAACAGCGAAGAGTGTGGCGATAAAACGCTGCCGAGAGTACTCCTGGAGACCGGTGATCCACGCTTCGAGATCACGGACCTCCATGACTTGCTGTTCGCGATCGAGTTGGACGAGACGAGTGCGGATGTCATGAAGGATAGAAAGGGGAGCAACGCGGGTGCGCACGAGGATTTGCGTGAACATGCGCAGTTGCAGCGTGTAAGGCACATAGAGAGCGGGCTTGATGGGGTTTCGGAGGCCATCGTCACGAACGTCGGCGACGACGCCGATAATTTGCAG
The DNA here is from genome assembly GCA_963718785.1 of uncultured Acidobacteriota bacterium. Taxonomy (GTDB): domain Bacteria; phylum Acidobacteriota; class Terriglobia; order Acidiferrales; family UBA7541; genus Acidiferrum. Next base: position 772,977 of record CAVQZW010000004.1, read on the forward strand.
CCAGCCGTCGGCACCCACAGCGGCGGGAGAGTAGGGCGGCGCATCTTTCATGGCGGGGACGCGGACCTGATGCCCGATGGCGTCGCCGTTTGGCCAGTATTGGCGGGCCATGGTCTGGTTAATGACGGCGAGCGGCGCGGCGCGCATGGTTTCTGTGTGGTCCCAGATGCGGCCCTGCGAAAGAGGGATGTGCAAGACGTCGAGATACTCGGGGCTGATGTAATTGACGCGAGCTTCCGGTTTTTCCGAGGCGGCGGAGCCAAAAATTTCGAAGCGCGTGTCCCAGCCGTTGTCGGGAGGAGTGGCATTGGTGGAGATGCCCGCGGAAACGACTTCTGGCATGGCAGCGACGGCGGCGCGGATTTGTTCGAAGTATTCGGAGCGATCTTTCCAGGAGACATGCGTATTTTCGTGAATGGGTATGGGGACGGACATGGCGGCGTGGGGGTCGTAGCCGAGATCGGCTTTCAGAAGACGGAGGAAGCCTTTGCCGGCGGCGCTGGCAGCGGAGAGAAGGAGAAGCGTTAGTGCGACCTGCGCGGCGACCATGATGCGATGGGCCCGCTTGGCGTGAGAGCTGCCGGCGACGCGGCGGCCGCTGCTCTGCATTAGACGACCGACATCGGGACGAGAAAGCTGAAGAGCGGGAGAAAGACCGAAGAGAATCGCCGTGGCAAACGCGAGGCCGACGCTGAAAAGAAGAACGGGGAGATTCATCTTGATGACGGATTCGGCGGGAATGGAATTTTGCGGCAGCCAGATGGTGATGAGCGAGATGCTCTTCCAGGCAAGGAGGACGCCGAGGGAGGTGCCCGCCAGTGCGATGGCGAGAGATTCCGTGAGGAGCTGGCGAATCATGCGGAAGCGGTCTGCGCCGACGGCTGCGCGGACGGCGAGTTCTTGCTGGCGTTCCGCTCCGCGCGCCAGAAGCAAAATCGAGACATTGCCGCAGCCGATGAGAAGGAGAGAGGCAACGGCGCCGAGCAAGAGGTAGAGCGTGGGGCCGAGAGGCATGGCGTACAGTTGCGTGATGCTGCGGAGATTGGCGCGGAATTTATCGGGGTAGCGTTCGGGCGCTTCCTTGGCGAACTGCTCGAGGTAGGGCTGGAGGTCGGCGTTGGCTTGGGCGGTGGTCACGCCCGGGCGAAGCTTGATGGAGGCGCCCAAAAATATGTGGGGATCGCGGGAGACCTTGAGCGGGAGGTACATATCGACATCTGCCCATTTGAAGCGGGGTGGCATTACGCCAACGATTTGATAGGGCTTATGGACGAGCTGGATGGTGCGGCCGACGACGTTGGGGTCGCCGAGGTAGTAGCGTTGCCAGAATTTGTAGCCGAGTACGACAACGGGCTGAGGATCCTCCCCAAAGGGTGCGTCGGAAGGAATCAGCCAACGGCCCATAAGAGCTTTCGTACCCCAGTGATTGGGGTCGTCAGGAGAAAGGTAAGAGGTTCGGACATCTTCTGGGAGGTCGCCATCGGTCGTGGTGAGATTCCAATAGTCCATCCCGGCAATGCTCTCGACAGACTTCGCCTGGCGAAGTTGTTGCATTTGGGGGCCGTTGAGGCCGGCGTAGCGATCGTGGCCCGCAGCGTCGAGCATGCTGAGTTCCATGAGGCGGTCGGAGCCAGGATAAGGGAAGGGATCAATGAGAACGGCGTAAATGACGCTGAAGACGGCACTTGTGGCGGCGATGCCGAGGGCGAGGGAGAGAATAGCAGTGAGCGTGAAGGTGGGACGGCGGCGAAGTTCGCGCAAGGTGAAGCGTAAGTCAAAGAGGAAGGAGTGCATAGGGACCTCGCATCATTGGACGATGGCGACAACGGACAGTTAGGAGACGAGTGGAGGAGAAAAGAGTTCCATTAAGAAATGAAGAATTAGGAGGAAATGAGGAGCAGCGGCGTGCCAAAGTGGGCCGACTCGGCGATTCCGTTGCGCCGGTGCATCTCCCCACTCAGCCGGGCTTGAGCGATTGGAAACAGGGCAGTTGGCGGCTAGGGTGAAGTGGAGAGCGAGAGGGCGGCGTTGTGTATAATTAGAGCCTTGGGGAAATTGCGGATTTCATGCCAGAAGAGACAAAAACAGTAAGGGCTAGCACGGAAGTTTTGACGGAAAGGCGGCGGCGGTTCCGGCGGACGCGTGCGCGCGAGCTGAAGATGATCGCCAAGGCTCTGGCGTCAACGAAGCATCCGGTATTGGTGCACATCATTCCGATGCGGCGCTGCAACCTGGATTGCGGGTATTGCAACGAGTACGACAGCGTGTCGAAGCCGGTGCCGCTGGAGGAGATGAAGAGGCGGCTGGATATCTTGGCGGACATGGGGACGTCGATCATTACGATCAGCGGCGGGGAACCGCTGATGCATCCCGAGTTGGAAGAGGTCATCCGGCACATCCGGAAGCGCGGGATGATTGCAGGGATGATAACCAACGGCTTTTTGCTGAGCAAGGAACGCATCGGGACGCTGAATGAGGCGGGGCTGGAGCACCTCCAAATCAGCATCGATAACTTGGTGCCGGACGAGGTTTCCAAGAAAAGTCTGAAAACCCTCGATACGCGTCTGGAATGGCTGTCGGAATACGCCGTTTTTCAGGTGAACATCAATTCAGTGCTGGGAAGCGGAGTCAAGGATCCGGAAGATGCGCTGAAAATTGCGCACCGCGCTGTCGAGCTAGGATTTACGAGCACGGTAGGGATCATCCATGACCATAACGGGCAATTGAAGCCGCTGGGGCCACGCGAACAGGAAATTTTCGAAGAAATCATGACGCTAGGGAAGCGCTCGTTCTCGCGATTTAATGATTTTCAGCACAGCGTAGCGCGTGGCAAAGAGCACGACTGGCGCTGCCGCTCGGGTGCGCGCTACTTGTACATCTGCGAGGACGGGCTGGTGCACTGGTGCTCGCAGCAGCGCGGCTATCCGGGGATTCCGCTGGCGCAGTATACCGATGAGATGCGCCACCGGGAGTACTACACCGAAAAATTCTGTGCGCCGATGTGCACCGTCTCCTGCGTGCAGCAAGTCGGGATGCTCGACAACTGGCGCGGCCCGCAGACCTTGAAGCCGACGCCGATGGCGCCACCAGCGCCGCAGCCCGAGCTGGTACAAATCGGCGGTACACGAAGCGACGCTTAATCGCGAACTAAATCCCCTCCTGCCACCGACTGTCTATTTTCTCTCCGGGCACATGCATGGGTGCGATTAATTGACGATGCGGCCGGGCTTCCCAAGAATGAGAGCATGCCCGGCGCAGCGATTGAAATTGAGAATCTGACCAAGGACTACCCCTTCGGGTTCCTGCACCTGAAGAAGAAAAGGTCGCTGGAAGGCTTGACCATGCAGGTCGAGGACGGCGAAGTGTTTGGTTTTCTGGGACCGAATGGCGCTGGAAAATCCACCACGATCAAGCTGCTGGTAGGACTGATTTTTCCGGACGCGGGATCCGCGCGGATCCTCGGGAAGCCGACAACCGACATTGAAATGCACCGCGATATCGGGTATCTGCCCGAGCAGCCGTATTTTTACGATTACCTGACGGCGGCCGAGGTGCTGGACTACTTCGCGAGGTTTCACGATTTGACGGCGGCAGACCGCGGCGAGCGCGTTACGCGAATGCTGAAGAAAGTCGGGCTGGAGACGGCGCGGAAGATTCAGCTGCGGAAGTATTCGAAGGGAATGTTGCAGCGAGTGGGGTTGGCGCAAGCCATTTTGCACGATCCGAAAGTGGTGATTCTGGATGAGCCGATGTCGGGGCTGGATCCGATCGGGCGGCGGGAAGTGCGCGACATTATTCTGGAATTGAAGCGGGACGGGAAGACGGTGCTTTTTTCAACGCATATCCTGTCCGATGCGGAGATGCTTTGCGACCGCGTGGGGGTGATTGTTGGCGGGAAACTGCGGGGCGTGGGCGCGCCGGGCGAAATCGTGGGGATGAAAACGCAAGGGATGGAAATTCTCTTCGAGTTGCCAAGCGGAGGACCGAACGCAGCGGCGATCCTCGCGAAAGCAGCAAAGACGGGCGACCGTTACCGCATGCAAGTTTCCGAGGAAGAGCTGTATTCGGCGTTGGAACAGCTTCGCAGTGTGGGAGCCAAGATTCTTTCCGTGGCTCAGCTGAAAGCTTCGCTCGAAGAATACTTCATGCACCTGATCGAAGCGGACCGTGCGCAGGGAGCGGCGGTTGAGGTGAGCGGGAAATGAGGCGTGCTGCCGCGGTGGCGTTGAATACCTTTCGCGAAGCGGTGCGCGACCGCGTGCTGTACAACCTCGTGTTTTTTGCGCTGTTGATGATGGTGGCGGCCATCTTCGTCGGGGGAATCTCGATTGGGATCGAAGAGCTGGTGATCAAGAGCTTGGGCTTGAGCGCCATCAGTGTGATTGGGCTTTTGATCGCGGTGTTCATCGGCGTGGGGCTTGTTCATAAGGAAATGGACAAGCGGACGCTGTATGCGCTGCTGGCGAAGCCGGTGCGGCGATGGGAGTTTCTGCTGGGAAAATTCGGCGGGTTGGTTTTGACGCTGGCAGTAAATACGGCGGCGATGGCGGTTGGTTTGTTCGGGGCGCTGCTCTATGTAAAGCACCCTCTGGAGCGCGCGGACGGCGTGCTCCTCATCGCTATTTATTTTGTTTTGTTGAAACTGATGCTGGTGGTTGCGCTGGCGCTGCTCTTTTCCTGCTACACCACGCCATTGCTGGCGATCCTATTTACCTCGGGGCTGTACATCGCAGGGCTCTTCGTCGAGGAGATGCGAAATTTCCAGTTCACGACGCCGAATCCAGCGATGGAAGGTCTGTTTCGGGCGCTCTCCTACCTTCTGCCGAATTTTGAAAACTTCAATGTAATGGCCGCGGCGGCGCACGGGCGTGAAATTCCCGGCGCTTTGATACTGCAGAACTCAGCTTACGCGGCGTTATACAGCGCCATTGTGTTGCTGGTCGCGGCGGCTGTTTTTTCCCGGCGGAACCTGAAATGACTTCCGCGAGCTCCAAGAATTGGCTGCTGCTCGTTTTGTTGCCGCTGGGATTTGCCGGCGTGTGGAAGCTGCAGCAGCGTATCGACGGTCAACGGGCCGCCTTGTATCAGGAGCGCGACGAAGTTGTGTTGCGCTCGGGCAAGCTGGTGAAAGCGATGAGCCTCGAATATGCGCCGCTGATGGCGGATATTTATTGGACGCGCGTGGTGCAATACTACGGCGACAAAAGCACGCGGCACGATCCCAGTTTCGAATTGCTGTGGCCTCTGCTGGATCTCACGACGACGCTCGATCCCAATTTGCTGGTGGCCTACCGCTTCGGCTCGACATTTTTGAGCGAACATTCGCCACGAGGCGCAGGACACCCGGAGCTGGGGATCGCGCTGCTGGAGCGGGGGATCCGCGCGAATCCCGAATACTGGCGATTTTATGAGGACTTGGGATTTATCTATTACTTTGAGTTGAAGGATTACGCGAAATCCTCGGCGGCGTTCGCGGAAGGAAGCAAAAATCCGGACGCGCAGATTTGGATGAAGATCATGGCCGCGAAGATTGCGGCCGAAGGCGAGTCGCTGCAAACTTCGATTTTCCTGTGGAACGAGGTTTACCAGACGACGAAAGATCCGCAGGTGAAGAAAAACGCGCTGACGCACCTGCAATTGTTGCGCGCGGCGGAGGATTGCAAACAGATCGATGCGCTTGCGGATGAATTTCAAAAACATCTGGGCAGGCGGCCGTCGCGGATGGCGGAGTTGCTGCAATCCGGATTGCTTCCGCGCGTGCCGTTGGACCCATTGGGCTATGTTTATGTTTTCGGGCCGGACGGCAAAGCTGCGCTGAACCTAGATAGTCCGCTGCTCGAACAGCAGCTCCTCAACCAGAATTCAAAATAGCGCCGAGGCAGCTCTCATAGGGGGTTTGAGCTCACATCTGTTTCCGTCCCGCATTGGCTGGTACACTTCCTGGGAGCGAAAGAGGCTAGTAATGCAAAGCGCAATCACTAGAGATCAAAAGATTCTCGGCGGAGAACCTGTCTTCCGTGGAACCCGCGTACCGTTCAAAGCGTTGACGGATTACTTGGAAGGCGGCGAAACACTGGACGAGTTCCTGGAACAATATCCCAGCGTAACTCGTGAACTCGCGATCGCCGCCATAGAAGAAGCACGTACGAGTCTTGTTGCAAATTTGAAATGAGAATTTTGATTGATGAGTGCGCGCCCAAAGCTTTGAAGCGCAGCCTCGCGGCGCATGGACACGACTCTCTCACTGTTCAAGAAGCAGGTTGGTCGGGCAAACAGAACGGGGAGCTCCTGGCGCTAGCTGAGTCGAAGTTTGACGTGCTGATCACGCTCGATACAAACCTCTTATATCAACAGAATTTAGCGGAACGCAGAATCGCCATCGTAGTTATCCAGTCTCGTTCTAATCGCCTCGAGGATCTCAGTCCCCACTTTTCCGCCTGCATATCGGCAATTGCATCAGTCCGGCCCGGCGAGATCCTCTTCGTCGGCTCATCCTCTTAAACGGCATCTCGCTGGGCGATATTGCCTACGGCGGGCATAAGTTTGTCTGGATCATTCTTGCGAGCATTATTCCGTGGTGCAGAGCAGCGTCATTTGTGGGTCGATGACGAGCTTGTGCGGCGGAGTTTGCACGGTGAAGTGGAACGAAGTTTCGGGACCAGCGGCGACGACAGCGCCTAGATAGACAGGGTGTCCCGGGCCGTTGTTGGCGTAGATGGGGACGCTGGTGATGAAGGAGCGCGGGACGCCGGTTTGAAAGAGTTTGCCGCGGACGACTTCTCCTTTGTCGGTATGGTGCGTGGAAAATTCCACCCGATAATGCGGGATGCCTGTGCCGCGCACCCATTGCTCGAAAAACCATTCCATGCTGCGGCCGCCTTCGAGATCCATGGCCGGGGTCATGACAGCTTCGACTTCGTGCTGCAAATCGTCAGTCGAAAGAGCGCGGTAGGCGTACTTCGTGGACAGGTTGCGCAGAAACGCCACGAACCTGGCATCGGGATCTTTGGTGCCGGGCTGGCGCAGCATTTCGCGGAGCATGTGAATCACCCAGGAGCCTTTGCTGTAAATCACTTCCTCGAAGCCGTAGGGCGACTTGGAAGAATTCAGCCGGTTGCCGAGTGGGAGTGCACCAATCTCGCCAGCCGGGATGTCCGAGCCGGGAGTTTTTTCTTCAAGTTGCTTGCGATAGCGCTCGAGCCAGCGGCGAAGTTCATGTTCGGAGGGTTTTCGGCTATCGGCGAAGAGCAGCGCAAGATAATTGGCGATCGCCTCGTCGATCCACTGATCGCGGTAGCTGGACCAGCCAACCACGTTGCCCCACCACTGATGCGCGACCTCGTGATAGGGAACGATGTCCGTATACGCTTCCTGGTGGGTGGAGGAGAGCCCCGCGCGGTTCTGCGCTTCAGGAGATAAGAAAGAAAACGTGGAGATGTAGAGCAACCCGGGCCAGCCCTGACCGAAAGTGCCGGGGATTTGCGAGACGCTCAGCGTGCGAAAGGGAAAAGGCCCGCTGAATTTTTCATAGAACCGGACGGAGGAATCGATGTCCTTGCCAAGTTGTTTGAGCGCATCCGCGGGGCTCGGCGGCGGGGGATGCATGGCCTCGCGGCTCCTGCCGCCAGACACGCTGAAGGGAAGTTCGATCGGTGGAAGCGGATCGGCACTCTGCGAGTCGAGACGGTTGGTGAGGGCTTGCTCGAGCTGGCGGTTGGCGTAGAGGTCGATGGTTCGCGAGTCGATGGTGACGGAGTTGGAAGCGTATTCACCGAGATTGAAACCGGCGATGGAAAGCGGCTTTTCGCTGCGCCAGTGGCCTACGCGTGACTCACCGGCGATCTGTTCATCGATCTTGGCGCCGGTGGCGACCAGTTTCAGGTGGCGCGGCCAGCGCATCGTAATGTCATAAGGAGCAAATTCCGCTTGATCGCCGAGATGGGGATACCAGCTTTCGCGTGCGCCGACGAAGAGCACTTCGTTGCCTGCGTTTTCGATCACATTGCCTCGGTAATGAAAATGAATCGTGAACTCCTGGCCTTTTTGCGAGGGCTGCGGCAGAACGACGTGGAGGTAGTCGTTGCCGCGGACACTCCGCTCTTGCAGGTTCAACCCTTCATTTTGAAAATAAAGCAGAGGCTTGTTTTGATCGTCCGAGACGGTCTCGGCGCGGAGTGCGCGGGAGAGCTGAAACGTCAGGACGCGCTCGCCGGAAGTCTCGGCACGAAGGTGGACGGCAGCGGTGGAGTCGAGGGAATTGTCCGGCAGAATGGTGGTGTCCAGGGTGTAATCGAGGGCGCGGAAAGCAACGGGTGGAGGAACAGCCCCGGGGACACTGTACGAGGCCCAAACATCATAGAAAAGTGATGCGCCGGATTTGCGGCGTTGGCCGAGCAAGACTTGCTCTCTCCGCTGAAGATCGAACAATAGATCAAATGGGCCGGCCTCGACGCCTTCGAGCGCGGCGTAGAAATAAGGTTTCGGATTTTGCGACAGGTGGTCTTCCAAAATGCGCAAGGATTGAGAAGGATTCAGCTGGGAGACGAATGAATCCGAAAGAGAAGCGAAAGCGGTGTCCACCTGCGGCTCGAGCTTGGCGGTGCGGAATTGCTGGAGGAGATCATCGGCGGCATCATCGGTGAAGCGGACATAGGCGCTGAGAAAAACCTGATCGAGAACAGGAGCGCCGAGAAAACGCGCCATCTGCTGTTTTTCGACGACTTCGCGTGGGAAGGCCAGAGCGTGACCGCGGCCGGAGAAGACGAATCCGGTGACCCGACCGTCGATGGGAGCGAGGAAAGCGAGTTTGCCTTCTTCGAAATAGATTTCCACATCGCCGCGACGAAGCTCGATGCGGTTGGCGGTGACAAGCTGGTAGGTGGTAGCGGAATCTAGACGCAAGGCGTTGAGCGCGTCATAGAATTCGCGAGGCGATTGATCGGCGGCCGAAAAGACGGGCGGGGCGATGAGACACAACAAAGCGAAAAGTGCTGCCGCGGCCCGCATGCAAGAAGTGTAGTCACATTCGGCATGGCGGAACAAGGCCGAGAGGAGCGCGAGAGCGAAGAGGATTAGAATCGAAAAATGGCCCATTCCACCTTATTTAGACGCGGTTTGCTGCTGTATGCCGTCATGTTTTTTGCGGCGGTTGTGGCCCGCGGAGACACTATCGTTTTGAAGAATGGACGGCGGATTGTTGCTTTCAACGTGCGAGAAGAGGGCGACAAGGTGAAGTATGAAACATCCGCCGGGGAATTGAGCCTGCCGAAGTCGATTGTCGACCATATTGAAAAGGGCGGCGCGGTACCAATGGGGGATTCGCCCGCGGCCGCAGCCGCGAGTCTGGCGATCACGCCGCCTGCGATGGCCGCGACCAGCGGCGGCACGGAAATTGAGAGCGGCGCGGTACACGACGGCGCGATAGACCGGGAATACATCGGAAAACTTGAGGGGGCGGCGCGAAACGGAAGTCAACGCGCGAATATGAGCGCGGCACTGGCGCATCACGCGGCCGCACAGTTTGAACTGGCCCGCGGCGACATGGAGCATGCGCTGGCGGATGAACGCACAGCGCTGACGTTCGCGCCGGAAGAGGCAGCCTTGTTGATGAACGTGGCGTATCTACATTTGCGGCGGAGCGAGTACAAGCAGTCGCTGGATTATCTGGAGCGCGCGCGGCGAGTGGCGCCCGAGAACGCGGACGTGGCGAAGCTGGCGGGCTGGGCGTACTACGGCCTGAACAAAATGGAACAAGCCGTCGCGGAATGGAAGCGGGCGCTGGCCCTGCGGCCCGATCCGGAAGTGCAAGCGGCGCTGGACAAGGCGCAGCGGGATAAGCAGGAAGAAGAAAGTTACAAGGAGAATGAGAGCAGCCACTTTACCTTGCGTTACAGCGGCACATCGGAGCCGGCTTTGGCGCGCGATGTACTGCGCACGCTGGAGGGGCATTTTTCCGCGATCGAGTCCGAGTTGAATTTTTCGCCGCCGGATTCCATCGGCGTCGTGCTCTATACGCAGCAGGCGTTTGCGGACATTACGCAGGCGCCAGGCTGGGTAGGCGCGCTGAACGACGGACGCATACGCGTGCCGGTGCAAGGATTGGGTGGAGTGACGCCGGAGTTGTCGCGCGTGCTAAAGCACGAGCTGACGCACAGCTTTGTGGGGCAGAAGACGCGCGGGCACGCGCCAACCTGGATTCAAGAAGGATTGGCGCAATGGATGGAGGGAAAGCGCAGCGGGGGAAACGCATCCGTTTTAGCGCAAGTTTATAAGGATGGGCATGCTCCTTCTTTGGGAGAGTTGGAAGGATCGTGGATGGGGCTACCGCGCGATGCTGCGGGCTATGCGTATGCGTGGGCGCTCGCGAACATTGAATACATTGTGCAAACGGATGGCATGGGCGACATCGAGCGCATCCTGGACCGCATCGGCAGCGGAAGTTCCACGGAAGCAGCCCTGCGCGAAGTGCTGCACAGCGATTACAACGATTTGATGCAGTCCACCGCGGAATACCTGAGCAAGACTTACGGACGCTGATTTCCAGGCTTTGGTTTTCCCGAGAGCTTTCTATACCCCAACTTCGATAGTCCAACTACCAGCCAGTACGCAAACAATGGCAGGTGTGCTAGATGATAGGCAGCCCACTCCAAACATAAAAATGGTATTTGCGCTACTGGCGGAGTAAATGCGCGTTCCTTGTGCGAAAAGAAGTGAGCCTTCTTGCCGTCCCACTCGGCAGAGATGAACGGCTTGTATCTCAGAGCATTCAGCCGGGGGAACCTTAGGCCGAGAAATCGGGCTTGCGGCTCAAGGAGGAAGTGTTTTCCATCCTGTTCGAAAGTGACCCAAGCATGGCCTTGGCGCGAATCCCCTATACTGCCCGCGACAAAGCGTGTTTTGTATCCCATCTCAAGAAGCTGACGCCAAGCATACATAGCAAAATCGTCGCAGTCGCCTTTACGCGATCGCTCAAATTCTTCGGGTGGCATCCAGTAATCCTCTTTTCCAAATTGTTCCTTGTCGGAAACCGTCCTGCAGCTACTCAAGAGCTTGCGGAGGTCTTCAAACGATTTGCACTGGATAGTCAACGGATGGGATACGTATCTTCCTATCGGGAATGTCGCCGGGAATCGGCCGCGATGCTTTTCATCCGGCCGAAAAGTGGGTCGACCTTCGGTGTCGTAGCCCTCTGGAAAAAGTTCAGCAATCAAGGTCTGAAGACCACCTATCCACTCACGAGCAGTGCAGCGAGAAGCGCGGCGCGGGCGGGCATGGTGTTGATGAAGATGTGCTCGTCGGCGGAGTGAGCGCCGTGGCCGACGGCGCCGAGACCGTCGAGGGTGGGGATGCCGAGAGCGGCGGTGAGATTGCCGTCGGAGCCGCCGCCGGCGGTGCTTTCACCCAGAGTGAGACCCATTTGCCCGGCGAGCGATTTGGCTTTGGCGAAAAGCGCGGCGCTGCGTTTGCGTTCAAGAGGAGCACGATTGAAGCCGCCGCGAATTTCGAGTTTCGCGCCGGGAAGGCATGGACGAAGAGAATGGAGTTTGTGTTCGAGGCGCCGCATGTCCGAGACGCGGAGCGCACGAAGGTCGAGGATAGCGCGGGCTCGCTCGGCGATGACGTTCGTGCGAGTTCCGCCTTCGATGATGTCGGCGTTGATGGTCACGCCGCGTCGGAAGTCGTTCCACTGCTCGATGTGCATAAGTTGCCGCGAAAGTTCGTGGATCGCGTTGATGCCTTCCTGCGGAGCCAGGCCAGCGTGAGAGGCGCGGCCATGCACGATGAGTTCGGCTTCTCCTACGCCTTTGCGGGCGGTCTTGATGAGGCCTTTTGGACCAAGCGAAGGTTCGAGTACAAAGACGGCATCGCTGCGGCGGGCTTCCGATTCGATAAGTTTTCGCGAGGCATCGCTACCGATCTCTTCGTCGGAGGTCCAGAGAAAAAGCAAGCGGTGGAGAAGAGGCGCTTTGGTTTGCTGCAGAGTTTCGAGAGCGAAGAGGGCTTGGACGATGCCGGCCTTCATATCAAAAATGCCGGGGCCATAAGCTTTTCCGGCGGAAACGCGGAAGGGCATTTTGCCGAGAGTGCCTGAGGAATAGACAGTGTCGTAATGGCCGAGAACGAGATATTGGCCCGCAGTGCGCGATTTTTGCGGCCACCAGGTGACGCGAAGTTGGTCGCCGCGGAGTTTCTGGGCGATGCGCTCAACGCGCGCGCCTCGCTTGCGCCATTCGGCGGCGAGTAAGTCGCAGCAGCGATCGGCCGGGACTTTTTCGAGACTGGGAGACTCGGCGACGACTAGCTTCTGGAGCGTGGAGAGCATCTCCGGCAAGCGAGTTTTCAAAAGGCGCAGGAATTCCTTGGGGTGGTTGGTGTCCGACATAGCCGGGACATGCTAGCAATGACGGGCAGCGGGAGCAAACTCCGAAAGTGGGAAGGGAGGAAGCCGGTAGCTTAGCGGGCGGCGGGCATGGAAAAGAGGGGCGGCGGCCAATGACGGGGAAGCCGATTCCTATAGAATTTGGTTAACAATAATGTCAGCCCGCCCGCCAATTTTGCATAAGTGTTCATTCTAAACGTAGATAAAGTTCTTTGTTTTGATGCACTTATATAAGTGTTCATTCTAAATGACTTACGTGGAGTGAGCGGCTGAAATCGGCAAGCGGGTTTTTGCGGTGCCGATAAGGGCGCAGAGAGTAAAAAACGCCGGCAAGATGCCGGCGGTACGAAGAATATGCGCATTGTTACTATGAAATATGAATACCCCAACAGTAACGACCTGGTGAAGGAAAAACTGAAAAAAAACAGACCATGAGACGAAAGCGCCCTCATGCCGGAGGATGTGCGAAGGAGCGGCTTAAGTTTTAGGCGTGAGCGGGAGGAAGAGCGCGTATCCCGGTTGAGGCGGGTTCGCATATAATAGGAAGTTTGCCGGGGAAGAGTGAGGCGCCGCAGTAAGGATCTGTGGCGCGATGGGGAGCAGGAATGATACTCGACGTCGTGGAGATTCAGAAGATTTTGCCGCACCGCTATCCGTTCTTGATGGTGGACGCGATTTTAGAGATGGAGCGGCTGAAGTACATCGTCGGAATCAAGAATGTGACGATCAATGAATCGCATTTTCAGGGGCATTTTCCCGGCAAACCCATCATGCCAGGCGTGTTGATTATCGAAGCGATGGCGCAGACAGGTGGGCTTCTGCTGTTGCTGGAGATTCCGGATCGCGACAACAAGCTGCTGTATTTTGTGGCGGTGGATGGAGCGCGATTCCGGCGGCCGGTAGTGCCTGGCGACCAGCTGAGGCTGGAAGTGAAAGTTATTTCGTGGCGCGGCGATTTTTGCAAGCTCGAAGGCAAGGCGACGGTAAACGGGCAATTGGCGGCGGAAGCGACGCTGATGTGCAAGATGGTGGACCGGGCCGTGCTTGATAAGAGCGCGAAGGCCGAAGAACCAGCGAAATGAGCAAGCCGGAGATTCATCCGCAGGCGATTGTGGCGTCGAGCGCGAAACTTGCGCCGGGAGTGAAGATTGGGGCTTACGCGATTGTGGGCGACGAGGTGGAACTGGGCGAGGGCTGCGTTCTGCACCCGCACGCGAGTGTTGGTGGACCGGCGAAGTACGGGCGCAACAATGTGTTCTATTCCTTCTGCGCCGTTGGCGGGGATCCGCAGGATTATACGTTTCGTGGCGAACGGACGGAATTGGTGGTGGGCGACGGAAATATTTTTCGCGAGTACGTCACCGTCAACCGGGGAACAGTGAAGGGCGGCGGGGTTACGCGGATCGGTAACGAAAATTTCTTCTTAGCGTACTCGCACGTGGGACATGACGACCAGATTGGCAATCAGACGCTGTTCGTAAATGGAGCGACGCTGGCGGGGCATGTGGCCGTGGAGGATTTCGCCACGATCGGGTCGTTTTCGGTGGTGCACCAATTTTGCCGTGTGGGGCGTTACGCGTACGTCGGAGCGTGCACAGTGATTGTGCAGGATGTGCCGCCGTTTTCGCGTGTGGTGACGGAGCGGGAGACGAAGAGCTACGGCGTGAATACCATCGGGCTCGAGCGCAAGGGTTTCTCGAAGGAACGGCTGCAGGTGCTGGATCGCGCATTTCGTTTGCTAAGCCGCTCGAAAATGAACACTACGCAAGCGCTGGCTGAAATGCGATCCAAGTTGTCTGGCTCGGATGATGTAAAGGAACTGATCCGATTCATCGAGAGCGCGGAACGCGGAATTGTGAAGTAGAGCGTTACCACCTACCTTTCATCTCATGCCGGACTTCATTGCAAACTCGACAGGATGGGGACTTATCGCAGGGAACGGGCGCTTCCCGTTTCTTGTGCTGGAAGGTGCACGCAGCCAGGGCATCGAGATGGCGGTAATCGCGATAAAAGAAGAAGCCTCTCCCGACCTGGAAAAAAGCGCAAAGCGGCTGCATTGGGTGAGCCTCGGGGAACTAAGCAAAACGATCGACTTGCTGCACAAAGAAGGCGTGACGCAGGCGGTGATGGCCGGGCAGGTAAAGCACAGCAAAATTTTCAGCGCGATTCGGCCGGATTGGAAATTGGCGAAACTGCTCTTCTCGCTTCCACGTAAGAACACTGACGCGCTGATCGGCGGCGTCGCGCGAGTGCTCCAGGATGAGGGGATTCAACTGGTGGACTCGACGCTGTTTCTGAAGCCACTGCTTCCTGGGCCTGGCGTACTGACGCGCCGCGCGCCCAACGAACAGGAAAGAGCCGATATTGCTTACGGGCACAGCGTGGCGCGGCAAATCGCGGGCATGGACATTGGGCAAACGGTGGTGATTGCGGATCAAGCCTGCGTAGCGGTGGAGGCTATGGAAGGAACGGACGAGACCATTGAGAGGGCTGCGCGCATCGTTGGGGGGAAGCCACTAGTGGTGGTGAAAGTCAGCAAGCCGCGCCAGGACATGCGGTTCGATGTACCCGTGGTGGGATTGCCAACCATCGAACAGATGAAGAGCTCCCGGGCCACGGCGCTGGCGGTGGATGCGGGACGCACCTTGCTGTTTGACCGTCAAAAATTGATCGAGTTGGCCGACGCGGCGGACATTGCGATTCAAGCGTTTGCGCCTGCAACGACTGCGGAACCGAAGAGCGGTTCAGAGGGAATGAACAAAGAATGAGCGGCAATGGACTAGTGACGAAGAAAGTCCGCGCCGCTGTCGTCGGAGCAGGGGAGTTTGGGCGCAACCATGCGCGGGTGTATCGCGAGCTGGAGGGTGCTGAACTCGTTGGCGTTTACGACCGCGATCCGGCGCGTGCGGAAGCCGTCGCAGTAGAATTTGAAACCAGGGTTCTGCGCAGCCTCGAAGAGGTCCGCGAACATGCCGATGCCGTGAGTGTGGCGGTGCCGACCGTGGCGCACGCAGAAGTGGGTTGCCGGTTGCTGCAGAGCGGGCTGGACGTACTTGTCGAAAAGCCCATGGCATTGAATCTTTCGGAAGCGGATGCGCTTCTCGAAGCGGCGGGGCGGCACAACCGGATATTGCAGGTGGGCCACGTCGAACGGTTTAACCCCGCGGTGGTGGCGGTCGAGCCGATTCTGAACCGGCCGCTTTTTTTCGAAGTGCACCGCTTGGGAGTGTTTACGCCGCGCAGCCTCGATGTGGAAGTGATTTACGACCTGATGATTCATGACCTGGACATTTTGCTGGCGCTCGTGAAGGAGCCGGTTACGGAATTGAAAGCGGTAGGCATTCCCGTTCTGACAGACAAGGTGGATATCGCGCACGTGCGGCTGGAGTTTGCCGGCGGAGCCGTGGCCAATGTGACGGCTAGCCGTGTCTCTACAGAGCGCGTGCGCAAGATGAGATTTTTCCAGCAACACGAGTATATTTCGCTGGATTACGCGCGGCGAGACGCTCTGCGGGTGGGCGTAAAGCGGCCTGGACCACAGCCAGAATTCTCGTTTGAGAAACTGGCCGCACCTAACGTAGAGCCATTGCATGCGGAACTTGAGGCATTCCTGGAAGCGGTGCGCACCCGCCGCGAACCGCGCACCAACGGAACGGCCGGCCGCGCGGCTTTGGAGCTGGCTAGCCGCGTAATGGCGAGCATCCAGGAGCACGGAGAACGCGTCCAACTAGCAGCGTTCGCCTCGCAAGAGAAAGCAGGAAAATGATTCCCCGGACCCTGGTGCCGCTTGGTTCCCGTTTGCCCGCCGCGGATGCTACCGCGACGCAGCGGCGCCGTCCGACGACGCTGGATGAGCGCACGCTCGTGCCTGCGATGCTGCCGATTGTCGAGCTGGATGGAAAATCGAGCATCCCCCGGTCGCTGCCGTTGGAGTCGATTGCCGCGCGCGTGGTGGTGCCGCGCGATGTGAATCAGGAAGCGTACAACGTAGTTGAAAATACCTCGATCCCGCTCCAGCCGACGGACATGGACGCGCGAATCACCGTGCCGCAGGGCGCAGCACCGCCGGAAAAGATTGAAGGCCCGCTGATTCCGCCGGGAGATATCGTCGATCTCGACGTGTTCATGACCGGCGAGGTGAATCTCCTCACCAAGCCGCAAACGGAAGAAAAAACAAAATGGGATTTGATCACGCGCGTTTCGTCGGTGGTGTTTCACATTGTGTTGATTGCGGCGATTCTGTTGCAGGCAAAACTTTTTCCGCCACACGTACCGACGCAGCAGGAAATTGATCTTGCCAACAGGCAGATGCTCTGGCTGCCTCCGGAAAGTGCCTACGCGCCGAAGCCAAAAGCGCAGCCGCGACCTGCCCAGCCGCCCGCCGTGCATGTCGATCCGAAGGTAATCAACAGAGTAGCGCCACCTGTTCCGCAACCTGCGCCGAGGCCCGAGCCGCCCAAGAGAGAATTGCCGGACGCACCGAAGCCGAAAATTGCGGAGACGCCGCGCGAAGTGGAAGCGCCTACGCCGAAGACGGATCCTCCGAAAGCGCCGTTAAAACTGGACACGCCGGATATGCCGAAGCCGCAGCCCGGGCTGAAGCTCCCGAAGGCTCCCTCGATCGATGACGCCATCCACGAGGCTTTGAAGGCGCCGAGCAGCGGTGGTGGTCGGAGCGGGGCGATGACTGGACCCGGTCCGCGTCCTACCGGTACCCCCGGCGGAGGCCCTCCGGGCCAAGGCTCCGGTTCGTTCGGGAATGGCTACGAGATTCTGACGCCGACGGAAGGCGTGGACTTCAGCGACTACATGCATCGCATGCTGGAAAACGTGCGGCGCAATTGGTACGCGGTGATGCCGCAGTCGGCGCTGCTGGGAGATCGCGGGCGCGTTTTGCTGAGATTTAAGATCATGGCCAACGGCAGCGTTCCGAATGACGATCCATCGCGCGAAATGGGCTCCGGCAAAGAGCCGTTGGACCGTGCGGCGGTATCCGCTATTCGTTCGTCGAATCCCTTTGAACCGTTGCCTTCGGCATTTCACGGCCCGTACATCGAGATCCGCATCATGTTTTTGTATAATTTGCCGATCGAAGACGCTTATCGGTGAAGCTCGTACGCCAGCAGGTACTTGGTAGTCTCCTCCTCGCTCTTCTTGTGTTCGTCGTGCTGCTTATCCGCGCATGGCATATTCTGTTTCGATGAATCCCGGTGCAGCGGAACTGCCGTTGGTTGCCGTGGTAGGGCCTACGGCGTCGGGGAAGTCCGTGCTCGGCGTGTGGCTGGCCGAGCAATTTGGCGGAGAAGTGCTGGCGTGTGATTCGACGCAGATGTATCGCGGTTTTGATATTGGCACGGCCAAGCCGCGGCTGCCGGAGCGGCGGGGAGTTCCGCATCATCTCATTGACGTTTTGACGCCCGCCGAAGATGCGACTGCCGGCGGCTACTGGCAGCTGGCGATGACCGTGCTCGAAGACTTACGGAGCCGGGGCCAGCTTCCGATTCTTACTGTGGGCACGGGGCTGTATTTGCGGGCGCTCCTTGAGGGACTCGCGGATGTGCCGCAACGCTCGGAAGAATTGCGGGAGCGGTTACGCGCCAGCGCTGAGGAGCATTCTCCAGGCTATTTGCACCGGCTGCTCAAACGACTGGACCCCGAAACGTCGCGAAAAATCGCATCTGCAGATGAACAAAAATTGATTCGCGCTATTGAAGTCTGCGTGCTGGCAAGGCGGCCTGTTTCCGAAGTATATCGCACGGGCCGTAGGCCGCTGGCAGGCTGGCGCGCGTTGAAAATTGGATTGATGCCCCCGCGCGAGGTTCTCTTCGAACGCATTCACGCGCGGACTGGCGCGATGTTTGCGGAAGGCTGGTTGGAAGAAGTGCGCGGGTTGATGGAGAGCGGATTGCCGGAAAATGCCAAGCCCTTCGACTTCATTGGCTATCGCGAGCTGCGTGAAGTTTTGCGCGGAGAAAAAAAGCTTGAAGAGGCGCGCTCTGCGATTCAGCAGGCCACGAGGCGCTACGCGAAACGCCAGTTGACCTGGTTTCGCAAAGAGCAGGGCGTCCACTGGCTCTCAGGGTTTGGCGATGATCCTCAGTTGCAGCGTGAGGCGTATGCGTGGCTTCGCCAGGAAGGCTTGCCAGAGTCGCCGCGAGCAAGCTGAGCGAGTATAATGGCGTCAGGTGACGGAAGACCCTCTCGTTCATGGCTCCCTCCGCGCAATGGATTCAGGACTGACTTCGTGACGAAAACTTCGCAACCCATTTCTACTTCTACTGCCGATCGGGCTTTGCTTGTTGGTTTGGGCTGGAAGCGCGCGCCGCGCTTTCCGGGTATGCCGGCCGGCGAGCAGGGGCGCGAATCTCTCTTGGAGCTTGAGGAGTTGGCCCGCAGCGCCGGCGCGGAAATCGCGGGCACGGTTTTTCAGGTGCGCGAGTCGGCGGACCCAGCGACGCTTGTGGGGCGCGGCAAGCTTGACGAGATTCGCGCGGAGGCTACCGCGCACAAGGCGCCTCTAATTATTTTTGACAGCAACCTTTCTCCCATGCAGCAGCGAAACATTGAAGCGGCGACGGAGCGGCGCGTCATTGACCGGACCCAGTTGATTCTGGATATTTTCGCGAAACACGCGCGCAGCCGCGAAGGCCAGTTGCAAGTGGAACTCGCGCAGTTGAACTACATGCTGCCGCGGCTTACCGGCAAGGGTGCATCGATGTCGCGGCTGGGAGGCAAGAGCGGCGGCGGAGGTTCCGGCGGAGCGGGCGGAGGAGCGGGGCGTATCGGCGTACGCGGTCCTGGCGAAAAGAAATTGGAAACGGACCGGCGGCGCATCCGCGATCGCGTCGGCAAAATTCAGAACAGCATTGAAGACATCCGCAAGCAGCGCGCGCTGCGCCGGGAAGCACGAAATGCGGTGCCGCTCGGCACGATCGCGCTCGTGGGATACACCAACGCTGGTAAGTCGACTTTGTTCAATGCGTTGAGCCGCGCTGAAGTTCTGGTTTCTTCGCGGATGTTCGCCACGCTGGACCCCACCATCCGCGCGATTCGTTTACCGTCGAATCGGCGCGTGCTAGTGTCGGACACGGTGGGATTTATCCGCGATCTGCCAAAGGGATTACTGACGGCATTTCGCGCCACTCTCGAGGAAGTGCAGGAAGCCGCATTAATCTTGCAAGTCAGCGACGTCTCGAACCCGCATCACTCCGAACTGGACGAGGAAGTAGACAAAATCCTGGAAGATCTCGGCGTTGCCGATCGACCGAGGCTCCGCGTGTTCAACAAAGTGGACCGCCTCACAAAAGAGCAGAGAGCAGAGCTGGTCCATCTCAACGGAACGGGAGCTGCGCCAAATAACGGACCTGTGCTAGTCTCTGGCCTCACGGGCGAAGGCATTGAAGAGTTGCTGAGCCGGATGGACGCCGCGCTCCCAGTCGATCCGGTGATGACCATGTCGCTCCGGCTTCCACTGGCGGAAGGCCGGACATTGGCTCTCGTTCATGCGCTCGGCCGCGTGCTGCATTCCGAAGTTGAGGATTCGCACATGATGCTGGATGCTGAAGTTCCGGCGTCGATCGCACGCAAGCTGAAGCTGAACACCTTTACGAATGAGGGAACTTCGAAGCGGACTCGTGCGTAATAGAAAGTGAGGTGGTTGCCATGGCTGGATTCCTACTCTGGTGCATCTTGCTTTTCTTCTGTTGGCCGCTCGCGCTGCTTGCGCTGATTCTTTATCCGTTCATCTGGCTGATTCTGCTGCCGTTTCGCATCGTAGGCATCGCCGTGGAGGGCGTTTTGTCGTTCTTGAGATCCCTCTTTTTTCTTCCGGCGCGGATTTTGCGAGGGCCACGCGCGATTTGATGGGCTAGTGCCTGTTTGTGCCGAAGTAACTCCTATTCGAGGACCGGAATTCTCCCTGTTTTGGCGGCTAACTGTGTCTTTTCTTAAGGGTTTGCGAGCTTTCGCAAAGCCCCCGCAGCTGTGGAAACCTTGTGGAAACTGAAACGTGCAAAAAACTTCGCCGCGCTTTTGAGATCCGAGTTGCATCGGCTCTCGCCCCACAATGTTCCGTAACGCATTGAATATAAACATGTTACCGTCGAGCGTAGGCGGCAATAGAGTTCTCTTTGTGGATCAGCACCCTGGAGTCGTCCTTTCGACATTTGCACAGGTTTGCAGCACTGTGCTAACGCATTAGTACAGGATTCCTCGCAACTGCAACTCATTTTGCTTGTTGACGTTACAGTACCGGCTAGCCCGCTCGTGCGGCCCTCCGAGGCCGTTGACGCCCGCCACCGAGGGGTCTATAGTCAGGCGAGCGGCGGTCGAAGCCTCAGGGGCGGCATCCCCTCCGCGACGCTTCTATGAATCTCCCCAACTCGCTGACGGTTCTGCGCATCTTTTTCGTTCCTCTGCTGATTGCCGTCTTACTCACGAAGAGTCCCAACGTGGAATTCCGCGGCTTCCCCATGCATTTCGAGTTTTGGGGCGTTTTGATTCTGCTTCTCGCAGCCGCGACGGATTGGGCCGACGGGTATTTTGCGCGGCGACGCCTTCAAGTGACGACGCTCGGGATTCTTCTGGACCCCATTGCGGACAAACTGTTGATCTCTGCGGCCTTCGTTTCGCTGGTTGATATGCATCTGGTTCCTGCCTGGATGGTGGTGATCATCATAGGGCGCGAGTTTACCGTGCTCGGTCTGCGGAATATCGCATCCGCAGAGGGATTCACCATCGCGGCTTCTCTCTTGGGCAAAACTAAAATGGTTTTGCAAGTCTGCGCGGTCGCGGTTTTGATTGCCGGCGCTCGCCATCCCTCGCTGAATCCTCTGGCGCTGCTCCTATTGTGGCTGGTCGTTGTCAGCGCGCTCGTCTCAGCCGCGCAATATTTTCTGAAGTTCTGGGGACATTTGGACGACCGCATCAAGCAACGCCGCAAGCTGCGCATGTTGGAGAGCCACAAGAAGTCCGAGGATGCTGTTCCTCTCTGAAGCAGATCGCCGCGCAATGCTCGAGTTGGCGCGTCGGGCGATCGCTGAGGCTGTTTCTCTACAAAAGCCTCAACGAGACACACCACGCATTGGAACGTTTTCCGAAAGACACGGAGTGTTTGTCACGATTCATGCGCGTGGCCGATTGCGCGGCTGTATTGGAGTCGTCGAGGCATTCGAGCCGCTCCGCGAGTCCATTGCGCGTTGCGCCGCCAGCGCAGCCTTGCATGATCCGCGATTTTCGCCCGTAGGCGTGGAGGAGCTTTCAGACCTCAACCTCGAGATATCCGTCTTGTCTACACCCGAACCAATTCGCCTCGAAAACATAGAGGTTGGCAAGCACGGTTTGCTCGTGGTCCAAGGTGTTAAGCGGGGGCTCCTCCTTCCTCAAGTCGCGGTAGAGCACAAGCTTTCCCGCGAAAGATTTTTGGAAGAGACTTGCCGCAAGGCGGGGCTAAACACTGAAGCGTGGCGGGAGCCAGAAACGCAAATCTTTGGTTTCACTTGTGAAGTGTTTTCGGAGAAATAAATTGCTGCGACGCAATTACCGCTGATTCGCGGAGTTTGGGACACCAATCGCAAGAAGTACAGGCCAAGCCAAGAAAAAGCCCGCGCGAGGAGCACCTCGCAGCGGGCTGTAAGTCTCTAATTTCTCCGCGTATCGTTTATTCGACTTCGATGTAGTCGCCGGCGTAAACGTCCGCCGAGCTGAAGGTGACGAATACTGTCGAAGAGTTGCGGCTTACGTTTATGACCACGCCTTCGCCTAGGACTTCACGCGGCAAGTCGTTCCATCTGTAGCGGGATGGCGAGCTGCCGAAGCCGTAAAGCCGGTCCTGGAAGTCTTTGGTCTGGGGCGCAAGCTCGGCCAGCGATCCCTGGTAACGGAAGATGCGGAAGAAGTCGCCCACTTTCACGCCCTTCTCCGTGCCCAGGTTTACGTATACCGTGCTGCCTTGCCCGGCGGATTGTTGATAATCCCTCGATTGCACAACCATCGCCACGGGCTTGCCGCTGATCGGCGCGAAATGATCAAACGCGCTAGCGTCCTTGAACGCCGGCTCCGGCCGTTCCTGAAATGGGAGGGCAATGTCGCCGCGCTGCATGTAGTCGCAGGAGAGAGTTACTTCCGCGGTCGCCGTCTTTGCTTGCACATTCACGACGCGAAGCTGGCCCGCATCCAGGTAGTGTGTCCCCATGGCCTTCATCAACTTAGCCTGCCACTTAAACCAGTTCACTTCCGCGGGGTCCGTCTCCTGCCGCACGACGGAATAGCGATCGCCGACGCGCACACCCTTGTCCTGGCCGCGATTGATGGTCACATAGTCGCCGCGTGCGAAGATGAGCTTGACGTTTGACTGCTCGCTGGAAACCACGCGAGTTGCGTCCGGGACTTTCTGGTCCGTGACAAAGCCCGAACAATAAACCGTGGAATAGCTCGTCTGCGTGGGGGCGGCAGACTGCGCCGAGCAAATGCCGGCGCTTGCAAAAACAATCGTGCAAAGTGCAGCTAATTTAGCGCGCATTCCGAGACTCCTTCAAAACACGCCCAACCGGCCGTGCGGGGACGATTCTTTGCGAAAATAACAGGGCTGTCTCCATGCGTCAACACATACGCCGGGACCGCTTTACACTTTTGACACTGAGGGCTACAAGCCGTATTTTCAATAGTATGCCAAAGATTGGGAGCCGCAAGGGGCTATTTGGAGGGGGAATCCGCCGGATTTGCGCGGTAGCGGCAGCCTCCACGGCCGCCGAAATGGCTCGTTTAGTGCGACTTGGGCTTCGCGAGACCCCTACTATCGAGCTGCGCTTGGACTGGCTACGGAGCGATTCCGAGCGGTCACGCTTTCTTGCCTGGCTGAAACGGAACAAGCTAAGCGGGGCTACGTTTCTGGCTACTTGCCGCCGCAGCGTCGGCGGTGGCAAGCTCCCCGGAGGTGTGAAGGCCGAGCTTCACTGGCTGAAGCAGGCTCGCGACGCGGGCTGCTTGTGGTGTGACCTGGAAATCGAGACGCTGCGGGAGTTACAGGGCAAGATTCTCTCGCAGGGGCAATCGTTGCGAAGTCTTGAGCTGTCGAGCCGTATCTTATTGTCTTTGCACGACTTCGGGCGCATGCCTTCCTCGGAGCGATTCAGTGGTCTTGTCGCGCATTCCGAAGCAGATGCCGTTAAAATCGCAGCCCACGCCCAGACTATCGACGACAGCCTCCGCCTCCTGCGGCTGGCGCGCAGTTCACCCAACCTGGTGGCTGTGCCTATGGGCGAAGTCGGCCTTCCCGCGCGCATTCTAGCGCTGCGGGAAGGCAGTGCGCTGGCTTATGCCCCCATCGGAGCGGCTACTGCTCCCGGCCAGGTCTCGCTATATGACTTGAAGCACCTTTATCGCGCCCACGAGGTGACCCTGCGCACTCGCATCTATGGCGTGATTGGCGATCCAGTCGGGCACTCCCTTTCCCCGTTGATGCACAATACCGCCTTCGCCGCCCGCAAAATCGACGCCGTCTATTTGCCATTTCTCGTAAAGAATCTTCGCGATTTTCTGAAGGTGGTGCCGGAATTCGGGATTCGCGGCTTCAGTGTGACGATTCCCCACAAACAATCCATTTTGAAGTACTTGCAAGAATGTGAGCCGCTGGCCGCCGAAATTGGCGCTGTCAACACCGTCGTCATCCGCCGCGATGGTTCGCTCATTGGCAGCAATACCGACTACATTGGGATTCTGCGCGCTCTCGAGAAAAAGCTTCGTCTGCGCGGAAGCCGCGTATTGATCTTCGGTGCGGGAGGTGTCGCAAGAGCCGCGGCTTTCGCCCTTGCGAAAGCGGGCGCCCACGTCGGGATATGTGCTCGCCGTGAAAGCGCAGCTCGAGAGTTGGCCAATACCGTAGGCGGCGAAGTCTTTCCGCGCCACGCCCTGAAAGCTGTAAAGTTTGACGCCATTCTCAACGCTACGCCCATCGGCATGCACCCCAACGACAAAATATCGCCGCTCACTGCCCGCGAGCTGAACTGCCGCGTCGTCATGGACCTCATCAACCGGCCACACATGACGCAACTTCTCAGGCTCGCTGAACACAAGGGAGTCGCCACCATTTCCGGCGTCGAAATGTTTGTGCCCCAAGGCGTCGCTCAATGGGAACTCTGGACCGGCAAGCGGGCTCCCGAATCCATTATGCGCAAAGCCGTTCTGCGCGCCCTTCTTGCAGAAGAAAAGTCCCGCCAGCACAGTTAATCCAGAAATGCGATAATGCCGTCCTCGCAAACCAAATTGTCGCCGCGAGTTGTGAACTGAGCCCATGATTCAGCCGGACTTTCGCGAATTTCAGCGTCTCGCCAAACAGGGAAACCTTATCCCCGTTTATGAAGTGTTTCCCGCCGACTTGCTTACGCCCGTCAGCGCATACCTGCGCATTGCCCAGGGAGCGCGTTATTCGTTTTTGCTGGAGAGCGTCGAAGGCGGCGAAAAAATCGCCCGCTACACGTTTGCCGGCGCGAACCCCGAAGAAGTGTTTCGCTACGGTGGCGGTGCCTGCGTCCTGGAAAGCCACAACCGCATCTTGTGGGAAGAGCGCGATCCCGTGACGTTTCTTCGTGCACGTATGGAGCGTTTCCGTCCCGTCCGCTTGCCGGGTCTGCCTCCTCTTGTTGCCGGTGCCATCGGCTATTTTTCCTACGACATGGTGCGCCTCATCGAGCGGCTTCCCAAGCGCCTTCGCGACGATATCGGCCTCTACGACGCGATGTTGATGTTCTATCACGGCATCATTGCCTTCGATCACGTACAGCATCGGCTATGGATCGTCCGCAACGTCCACACCGATGGCGAAGGCAGCCTGCGCACGAAATACAACGTCGCAGTGCGCGAGATACGGAAGACGCGCCAGTTGCTGGAACAAGCATCGCCCGCAGAGCAGCCTAAGAAGAAAACCAGCAAGCGTGGCGCACCGTTGCGCGTCACCTCCAATTTTCGGCGTCCCGAATATCTCGAAGTTGTCCGCAAAGCGAAGAATTACATCCGCGCCGGCGACATTTTCCAAGTGGTGATCAGCCAGCGATTCTCCGCAAAAACGCACGCCGCCCCGTTCGAAGTCTATCGCGAGCTGCGCGCTCTTAATCCGTCTCCTTATCTTTTTTATTTGCAAATGAACGACGTTGCTGTCGTCGGCAGTTCGCCGGAGATGCTCGTCAAGGTACAAGGCCGCGATGTTTTCTACCGGCCGATTGCCGGGACGCGCTGGCGCGGCAAGGACGAAGTGGAAGATCAGTGCCTCGAAAAGGAAATGCTCGCCAGCGAGAAGGAACGCGCCGAGCACATCATGCTCGTCGACCTGGGCCGCAACGATCTCGGCCGCGTCTGCGAATATGGCACCGTGAAACCGGAGAAATTGATGACCGTCGAGCGCTACTCGCACGTCATGCATCTGGTTTCGAGTTTGCGTGGGCGTCTTCGCGAGGATGTCGATTGTTTTGATGCGCTGATGGCTTGCTTCCCCGCGGGAACCGTCTCCGGCGCCCCAAAAGTCCGCGCGATGGAGATCATCGAGGAGCTCGAACGTACCCGCCGCGGCATTTATGCCGGGGGCGTTCTATACTTGGATTTCGCGGGCAACCTCGACTCGTGCATCGCTTTGCGCACTATGGTCATCAAAAATGGTGTGGCCCATGTGCAGGCTGGTGGTGGAATCGTTGCGGATTCCACTCCCCAGGGCGAATACGAGGAGTCCGTGAACAAGTCGAAGGCTTTGCTGGCCGCATTGGAAGCGGCTCATCGAAAAGGGAAGTGAGCGCGATTTTGAAATTACGCGATGTACGCGACGGAAGCGTGCAATAACGTGATCCTGCTGCTCGACAACTACGATTCGTTCACCTATAACCTCGCCCAGTATCTCGGCGAGTTGGGCTGTCAGGTGGAAGTGCACCGCAACGACAAAATCTCCGTAGAAGAAATTGCCCGCCGCAAGCCGGAGAAGATTGTGATTTCGCCGGGCCCGTGCACTCCGCAAGAGGCAGGCATTTCGGTGGAATTGGTCGAGCGGCTTGCTGGGAAATTTCCGATCTTGGGCGTTTGCCTCGGCCATCAAGCCATCGGTGCGGCCTTCGGTGGGAAAATCATTCGCGCGCCAAAACTCTTTCACGGAAAAACCAGCGAAATCCATCACGACGGCAAAAATATCTTCCGCAAGCTCCCCGAGCCATTCACCGCCACGCGCTACCACTCGCTCATCGTCGAGCGCAAATCTCTCCCGCGCGAACTCACCATCACCGCCGAGACTGACGACGGCATCATCATGGGTCTCCGCCACCGCCGCTACAAACTCGAAGGCGTCCAATTCCACCCCGAATCCGTCCTCACGACCTCCGGCAAGCAACTCCTGCAAAATTTCCTATCTCTGTGATCTCTGCGTTCTCAGCGCCCTCTGTGTAAAATACGTCTCTTCTACCAATTCAAATCCGCCAGAATCCCTGCGTATACTTCCATCCCGCGCCAAAACTGCCCCAAACGCAGATTTTCATCCGAGCTATGCTGGTGATTGTCGTAATTCACGATCGGCACGCCGATCCACGGCAATCCCAAATCCTCAAAAATATACATGGGCACGCTTCCGCCCAATGTCGGCGCAATCACCGTATCGCCGGCGGTCGCGTCCTGGATGACTTTGACTAGCGACTTCGAGACCGGCAAATCCATCGCCGTTCGCGAAGCTCGATAGCCACCCTGGTCAACCACTTTCGCGATCAACGCATGGGTGCGCCGTTCTTCCATCGTCGGCTCATGGTCAATCACGAAATAACCCTGCTTCGCAATAAACGCCGCGATCTGCTCGAATTTCTTGTGGGGATCTTCCCCCTTCACGAGCCGCGCATCAATCGAAGCTTCCGCCTTGTCTGGCACGACGTTCTGTGCGTGCTCGCCGACGTACGCGCTCGAGATCCCGCGAATATTTAATGAGGGTTCCTGGAGCAACTCGACGAGCTTCTTCCCCGCGCCTTCCGGCCTCGCGATGCCCAGTTCGCGCTCAAGATCTGCGTCATTCACCGGCATCTCTGCGAGCGCTTTCTTCTCCAGATCACTCAGGGGCGTCACATCGTCGTAATACCCATCGATCAACACTCGCCCGTCCGCATCTTTCATCGCTGCGAGCAGCCGCGAAAGCTCCATCGCTGGATTCGGCGCCCAATTTCCGTAATGTCCGCTGTGCAGCGCCCTCACCGGCCCGTACACCGTGATATCCAGCCCAATGTCGCCACGGTTTCCGAAAAATATGAGTTGCCGTCCCGATTGATGCACCGGACCGTCCGCCGTGATCAGCAAATCGCCGCCTAGCAGATTCTTGTGTAGCTCCAAAGCGTGCGCCAGATTTGTCGAGCCTGCTTCTTCCTCGCCCTCTAAAATGACTTTGAGATTTACTTTCAGCGGAATCTGTTTCGCGCGCAGCGCATCAAGCGCCGCAAGCAAAGCCACGATCGGCGATTTGTCGTCGGAAGCCGACCGCGCATAAATTCGCCAATCGTCCTTGTAGACGGCCGGCTGTTTCGCACTATTTTCTGGAAACGGAATGCGTTTCCCCCCGGCTTCAATTGCATCGCTTCGCAGCACCGGCTCGAACGGCGTCCCATCGGTCCACGCCGCAGGATCCACCGGCTGACCGTCGTAGTGCGCATAGAAAATCACCGTGCGCGTCGCCTCAAGCACCGTCAGCTTGCCGAAGACCACCGGCCCGCGTCCCGTGATGGGAAGCAAGTGTGTTTCGATCCCGCGCGCCTCCAGCATTTCGCGCAGGTGCTCCGCGTTTTTCTGGATGTTCGCCGTGTCGCTCGCCACATTTGGGATGGAAAGGAATTCCGCCAGCTCGCGGACTATGCGATCTTCATGGTCCGTCCGGTAGTCGCGCACTTCCTGAACAACCTGCGCCGGCGCGATCGGTGTCGTCTTTTGTCCGAGCGCGGGCCAGGAAAAAATACAGGCTAATGAAACAACCACGATGAGTCTCAAGGATTCTCTCCAGTAATTTCTTCGACGGTTCTTCTCAGCCAGTCCCGCGACCCTCAACGGCTCCGTCGCCGCTTGCATTTTCTCATCTTACCTGTCCCAACGTGCAGCTGTCCCTTCGGGCAGAGGCCTTTTCGATTTGTGCGGAACCCGGTAACAGTCGATTGCGCAAAGTACCAGTGCGCCCGCCGTTTGATTAACCAACACTAAGAATTCGCTTTCCCTCGGAGGTTTTGCACCATCATGAGCCGTCGTATTCTAGCTGTCGCCCTCTCTTGCCTGTTGTCGAGCGCCGCGCTGCCCGCGCAAACCGCTCCAGCCGGCGTTGTCCTGCAATCTGCGAACGCGCGTTTGAATACTGTCGATGCCGCCATTGGAACCACGGTGTACGACGGCGACCGCATGGAGACCCAAGAAAAGGGAGCCTTGAGCCTGCGTTCCGGCCAGATTCAACTTACACTCGCGGAATCCAGCACGCTCTGGATGAATCACGAGAATTCCATCGTTTCTCCTACGCTTCAGCGCGGCACAGTGACGTTTCGCACGGAAGACGGAACGGGCGTCGAAATCAAAGCCGATGACGTCCGTGTGCGGCCACATTCGCCCGGGCTCACTGTCGGGCAGGTGACCCTCCAGGACTGCGACATTCTGGTTACCGCGCGCACGCAAGATCTCGAAGTCACCGCCGGTAAAGAAACCAAGATACTCGAAGAAGGAAAAACATATCGCGTGGTACGTAAAGGCGCTTGCGGCGCTATGTTAAATCACGCGCC
This sequence comes from uncultured Acidobacteriota bacterium, assembly GCA_963718785.1. Lineage (GTDB taxonomy): Bacteria > Acidobacteriota > Terriglobia > Acidiferrales > UBA7541 > Acidiferrum. The sequence goes on from CAVQZW010000004.1 coordinate 802,113, forward strand.
TCTCTCTGTTGGTCAGAGCCGCTTCTTTCTTCTTCCGGCTGCGATCGCGACAGGCGTCGTGATCTTGGGCATCCACAAGGGTCTCGAAAGCCCGGACCGCCCCTAAGCTCCTCCCGGCAAAATCTGTTCGTCACAAAACTCTCACTCCGGCATTTGCGTGAATTCAACGAGAGCCGCGAGTTTTTCTCTGGCTCTGCCAGAGGCAAGTGCTTCAGAGGCGAGTTGCGCGCCTTCAAGGAAGTTCAGAGCCACATTTGCGGCCACCAACGCCGCGGCGGCATTCACAATCACGATATCGCGCGGCGCGCCGTCTCTCCCCGCAAAAATCCCGCGAATGGTCGCCGCATTTTCCAGCGCGCTCCCACCGCGCACCGCATCGATCGGCGCTCGGGTAACTCCAAAATCCTCCGGCGTAACGATGAAACGTCGCACGCTTCCGCTTTTCACTTCGGCGACGAGAGTCTCTCCAGCCAGCGAGATTTCATCCAGCCCGCCGGCTCCGTGAACTACAAACGCCTGCCTTACGCCAAGCTCGGCGAGCGCCGCCGCCACCAAATCGATCAAGTCCGCCGATGGTACCCCAAGCACCTGAGCTCGCGCACCGGCAGGATTTGTGAGTGGGCCCAGGAGATTGAAAACCGTGCGCACACCAATTTCCTTGCGTGCAGGCGCCGCGTGGCGTGCCGCGGCGTGTGCCGCCCTTGCATAGAAGAAGCCGAGACCGATCTCCCGAATCGCCCGGCCGAAATGCTCAACCGGCAAATCAATCCGCACGCCCAGTGCTTCGATAACGTCCGCGGACCCGCTGCCCGAGTGCGACGCGCGGTTGCCGTGCTTCGCCACTCGCGCTCCCGCGGCCGCCGCAACAATCGCCGCCGCCGTCGAAATATTGAATGTTCCAAAGCCCTTGCCGCCCGTCCCGCACGTGTCCACTAGATGTTCGGGCAACTCCTCGCCTTTCGCAAACACCGGCGCAGCATGCCGCCGCATCACGCTTGCGAAACCCGCCAGCTCTTCGACGCGAGCCGGACGCGCGTTCATCGCGCGAAGCAACCTCACGATATCCGCCGTTTCAACTCTCCCGCTGAGAAGCTCCTCCATAACCGTTTCCGCCTCTTCCCGCAGGAAGATATGTCCGGAAACGGCCCGATTAATTAAGAGTTTTGTCATCTGGATCCGGCAGCCCTGCTACTGCAAATTCCGTCGCAACCTTGTTTCGTTTTACACTTTCCGAGTACACTCTTATGTTTGCGACTACACGAAAATTCTAACACTACGGAACCCCGATGAAGATTCATGAGTATCAGGCTAAGGCCATTCTCGCGCGCTACGGTGTCACCACGCCTCGCGGCGAAGTGGCTTTTTCCAAGGAAGAAGCTCGCGAAGGCGCTGCCAGGCTCAGGTCCAGCGTAGTTGTTGTAAAGGCGCAAATTCATGCCGGCGGACGCGGCAAAGCCGGCGGCGTCAAGCTTGCCCACTCTCCTGACGAGGCCGCCGAAATCGCCTCGCACATGCTCGGCGTCAATCTCGTCACCGCGCAGACCGGACCCGGTGGCCGCACCGTCAAGCGCGTCCTCATCGAAGAAGGCCTCGACATCAAGCGCGAACTCTATCTCAGCATTCTCGTCGATCGCAGCGTTGGCAAAGTTGTTTTTATGGCCAGCGCCTCCGGCGGCATGGACATCGAGGAAGTTGCCAAGACGCATCCCGAAGCCATCATGCGCGAAACGATTCATCCGGCCACGGGCCTGCAACCCTATCAAGCGCGCAAGCTTGTCTTCGGCCTCGGCCTATCCGGCGACGTCGCCATGAAAGCCGGCCCATTTCTCCAGGCTTTGCATCGCGCTTTTGTGGACACGGATTCTTCCATGCTCGAAATCAATCCCGCCGTCGTCACCGCCGACGGCCGCCTCGTCGCTCTCGACGCCAAAATGACCTTCGACGACAACGGACTCTTCCGACACAAAGAGCTGCGCGAACTCCGCGACCTCGACGAAGAAGATCCGCTCGAAGTCGAAGCCTCCAAGTATGGTCTCAATTACATCAAGCTCGACGGCACTGTCGCCTGCATGGTCAACGGTGCCGGCCTCGCCATGGCCACCATGGACATCATCAAGTACGCTGGCGGCTCTCCCGCCAACTTCCTTGACGTTGGCGGCGGCGCTTCTGCTGACCAGGTGAAAAACGCCTTCCGCATTTTGATCGGAGATCCCGGAGTCAAAGCCGTCTTCATCAATATTTTCGGCGGAATCCTCCGCTGCGATGTTCTCGCCACCGGCGTCGTTGCCGCTGCCAAAGATTTGCAAGTAAAAGTCCCGGTAGTCGTTCGCATGGAAGGCACCAACGTTGAACTTGGCCAGCAAATCCTCCGCGATAGCGGCCTCAACTTCACCATCGCCAACGGCATGAAAGACGGCGCACAAAAGGTCGTCGCGCTTGCAGGGGGTGCGCGATGAGCGTCCTGGTCAACGAAAAGACTCGCCTGATCGTCCAAGGATTTACGGGACGCGAAGGCACTTTTCACGCGCAACAAATGATTGAGTATGGGACAAATGTCGTTGGCGGAGTAACTCCTGGCAAGGGCGGTACAAAGCATCTCGAGCGCCCTGTTTTCGACACCGTGCAGGAAGCGGTGAAGGGAACCGGTGCAAACGCCTCGGTCATATTCGTGCCTCCGCCCTACGCCGCCGACGCCATCCTCGAAGCCGCCGACGCCGAAATCCCTCTCGTCATCTGCATTACCGAAGGCATTCCCGTCATTGACATGGTTCGCGCCGCCGCCACCGTCGACTTCAACAAAACGCGCCTCATCGGCCCCAACTGCCCCGGCGTTATCTCCCCGGGTAAATGCAAAATCGGAATCATGCCCGGCCGCATCCACAAACAAGGCTACGTTGGCGTCGTCAGCCGTAGCGGTACGCTCACCTACGAAGCGGTCGATCAACTCACGCGCCTCGGCATCGGCCAATCCACCTGCATCGGCATCGGCGGCGACCCCATTATCGGCACGTCGTTCCTCGACGCCATGCGCCTCTTCAACGATGATCCCGACACCCATGCGATCATCTTGATCGGCGAAATTGGAGGCAACGCCGAAGAAACCGCTGCGGATTGGATCAAAGCTAACGTGAAAAAGCCGGTCGTCGGATTCATCGCCGGCCAAACCGCGCCCCCCGGTCGCCGCATGGGTCACGCAGGCGCCATCATCAGCGGAGGCCAGGGCACCGCCAAAGATAAATACGCCGCGATGGCCGCCGCCGGTATCCGCACGGTAGAAACTCCTGCGGACCTCGGCTCCACTATCGCCGCCGCACTCAAATAACTGTTTCGTTTTTGTAGGCGCCGGGCCTTAGCCCGGCATCTTGCACTTCACTCAATGTACCGGAGGAATCTTTCGTGTCACTCGAACGCACTTTCGCAATCATCAAGCCGGACGCGGTTTCACGCGGACAGCAAGGAGAAATCCTCGCGCGAATTCACAAAGCCGGCTTCACCATCGTCGCCATCAAATCCATGCGCCTCACCAAAGAAGAAGCCGGCGGTTTCTACGCCGTCCACAAAGCCCGCCCCTTTTTCGGCGAACTCACTGACTTCATGAGCTCCGGCAAAATTTTCGCCATGGTCCTCGAAGCCGACGGCGCGATCCTCAAATGGCGCGACACCATGGGCGCCACCGACCCCAAAAAAGCCGCCCCCGGCACCATCCGCCACGATCTCGGCACCAGCATCGGCAACAATTGCACCCACGGTTCCGACGCTCCAGACACCGCCGCCTTCGAAATCGGCTATTTCTTCGCTGGCCTCGAACTCATTTAATGCGCCACACTCGCGTGGCACAGACTTCAGTCTGTGCTTCCTTCACCAATTGGCGTATCCTTCGCGACACTGGCTCGCGTCGCGAAGGAACACATCCGGTAGGTTGAACGCGATCTCTACTTCCTTTATTTCCTCTACCTCCTAAATCTCCTCAATTTCCTTCGCCTCTCCTCATGGCCGGTCTGGACTTTCCACCCCTTTCCTTCCTCCATTCCCGCCTCTCGACAGCAACACGATGCCCGCCGCCGTCGCCGCCCCAACCGCCACAATCACGAACGCTTTGCCCCGCCTCCCCGAGCGTTTCGCACCTTGGACATCTGGTCCGCCATCCTCGTCGGGATTCAGCAGCACCCGCACCGATCTTCCTTCTTCCACAGTCTCGCTCTTTCCGCGGTAAGAAATCGCTGCCGGACCTTTCCGAGCAAAAACAACGAGCTCGAGCGGCTTCACCATCTGAACTTGCACCACTCCACGCGGCGCGCCCAGCGAACGAACCCGTGCTCCGCTCGCAACGATTTCTGCATCTGCTCCTCCAGCAACGGAAAGCACAGCGCTCCCCGAGACGAGTTCTGCCTCAAACTCTTTCGTCACACCGCTCGCGCCTTTGTGAACCATCACGCAACTTTGCTCCGCCAGCGACACGAAGGCTTCGCCAACCTGTAGCCGCAGCGCGCCGCCGGCGTCCGTGGAAAGCCGATCGTCATCGTAGATCGTCGTCCCTTCAGCGGCGGCCAGGGAACCTGAGCTTGCATGATCCGCCAGGACGACAACTCCAAGCACATCCGCATTGCCGCCCCCGGGAATGCCTGCCAGAAAAAATGTCATTGCGATCGCCAGAAGGCGCTGGGTGCCTGCCATGCGATACCTCCACCTGCCCCGACTCCGAAAAGCGGGATTCTAAGCAGTCTTCGAATATAAACTATGAGTAAATAAATATCATAGATTACAGAATAAGTAAATACGATAGACGGCCTTGGCAGTACTCGCAGCTCTATCGGTGGGATTTAAGGAAACTAAGGAGTAATGCCCTCGACGCGAATCTCATACAGATGCGCCCAATCTTTGCCCGTGACGAAAAGCCTGTGCCGCGCAGGATCATAAGCAATTCCGTTCAGGACGCCTTCCGGCTCCTTCTGCTCTTCTGCTGCGATCGCCGAGCAATCAATCCACGCGCGCACTTGTCCCGTCTTCGCATCTATCCGCGCAATCCGGTTCGCGTGCCACACATTCGCATAAATATCGTTGTCTATGTATTCCAGTTCGTTGAGGTTCGTAACCGCTTCCTTGCCGTCATAAACTTCCAGCTTGTGCACCACCGCAAACGTTTCCGGATCGAGATAGCGCAGCTTATTCGTCCCATCGCTCAAAATTAGATTCTTCGCGTCGTGAGCCAGCCCCCAGCCTTCTCCGTAAAAGTTAAATTCCTTCAACTTGCGGAGAGTCTTCACGTCATACACGAACCCAACTTTCGTCAGCCACGTCAGCTGGTAAATCTTTCCCCGGAAAATCGTCAGCCCTTCGCCGAAATATTCGGCGCCCAGCTCCGTTTTTTGCAGCACCTTGCCGGTTTCCAGCTCGATTTTCCTTACCGAAGATTGCCCCGTCTCTCCCGTGCTTTCGTAGAGAAATCCGCCGTAATATTCCAGTCCTTGGGTAAAAGCATGCGGATCGTGCGGAAAGGTTTTCAAAACCTTTGTCCCAAGCACCGGAGCGTGTTGTTCCTTTGCTTGAAAAGCCGTCCCCGGCCTGCCACCAGCGGGCGCGGAGCCGACGCAAAGCGCAGCAGCCACGCTCGCAGCCAGCAAAACTCCCGCTGGGCCCACCCCCAAATCACCAACTCCACGCCACACTCCAGAAAAGAAGCTCATCTCTTATAATGCTCGTCTCCTATGGATCCGCTCCGCGATCTCGGCCGCACTCTGCTTTTCCTCGGGAGCTTGCTGATAATTGTTGGCGCTATTCTCTATTTCAACGCGAAATTGCCGTTTCGACTCGGCAAACTTCCCGGAGACATCGTCCATCGCGGCGAGCATACTACGTTTTACTTTCCCATCGTCACCTGCCTCATTCTCAGCCTCGCCCTCTCTCTCCTCTTCTGGCTCTTCACCCACTTCCGTCGCTGATCCCGCCCGATTTTCGCCGCGCACGCGACTCACTTGATATATAGTTCCCGCGTCCAAAAGCGTATCGCTTCGCTTGTTCGGCAAATTCTTTTTGGAGATCAGCTCATGAAGCTTGCACTTCTCGTACTTACCGCCGCCCTTGCCTCGCCATCTTTCTCCGCGGCCCAATCCTCCTCGGACAAATCCTCCGCCCAACAAACCGCCCCCGACCCATTCGCCAGTGTCCCGGCCCCCAAGCCCGCCGACGTCAACTCCATCAACAGCATCATGGCGGCGGTCTACGACGTCATCTCCGGCCCTCCCGGCGAGCGCGACTGGAGCCGCTTCCGCTCCCTCTTCCTTCCCACGGCGCGCCTCACCGCCGCCACAAAAGGCACCGACGGTGCCATCCATCTTCGTCCCATGAGCGCCGATGAATACGCTACGCGCGCTGGCGGCTATTTCCTCAAGAACGGTTTCTTTGAACACCCGATCGTGAATCGCGTCCAAACCTTTGGCAACGTCGCTCAGGTCTTCAGCAGCTACGAATCGCGCCACGCTGCTGGCGAAGCGCCTTTCGCGCGCGGCATCAACAGCTTTCAGCTTCTCAACGACGGCAAGCGCTGGTGGGTCGTCAGTATTCTCTGGGATGAAGAGCGCCCTGACAATCCGCTCCCCAAAGATTTTGCAGGCAAGCCCTGATTGTGTAGGGACCGCCTTTTTACCCTGAGCTCCGGCGAAGGACCGAGGCGGTCCGTTCCACTCTCCGCTTGATTCGCCGTTCGATGCCGCCGTCACGATTCTCTTCCGCCTCTCTTTACAGTCTTGCGCGCACCTCCTATAGTCGTAGTTGCATGCCGTTTGTTCCCTCCAAACGCATTTCTCTCCACGCGCGATCCATCGCGCCGCACTTTCTGGTAATTTTTCTTTTCTTTGCTTCCGCTCTCGCCGCTTCCGCCGACAACATCAAGGACATCCACCCCACCGGCTACGTCGCCGATCTTGCCGGCGTTATCCACGCCGATAGCAAAGCCCGCCTCGAAAGTCTCTGCCTCGAGCTCGAACAAAAAACCGGCGCCCAAATGGCCATCGTGACAGTGCGCACCCTTGAAGGCGAAGCCGCCGAACAATATGGCAACGAACTCTACAAACAGCTCGGTGTCGGCAGCAAAAAAGACAACCGCGGCATTCTCCTTCTCGTCGCCCCAACCGAACGTAAGTATTGGACTGAAGTCGGCTACGGTCTCGAGCCCGTCATCAACGACGCCCGTGCCGGCGATGCGGGACGCCTCATGCGCTCCTATTTTCTTCAGGGAAATTACAGCACTGGCATTGAAGCTGCTGCCTGGCAACTCGCCAAATTCGTCGCCGACGATCGCGGCGTCACTCTTTCCGGCGCGCCTCCCGCTCGCCCAGTCCAGCGTCCGAACGACAATTCCTCTTCCATCCCCATCTGGCCAATTCTCATCTTCATTTTCATTTTCATCAGCATAATCCGAGCCGCTGCTCGCTCAGGCTCCGGTCGCGGTGGACGAGGCGGCGGTTGGTGGATCGGCCCCATGATCGGTGGCATGCTCGGCGGCGGAGGTGGTTTCGGTGGCAGTTCCGGAGGCGGTGGTGGTTCAGGAGGTTTCGGCGGTTTTGGGGGTGGTAGTAGCGGTGGGGGTGGGGCTGGTGGTAGTTGGTGAACGAAGCTCTTAACCAGATTTTGCGTATGCAGTTTGTGGGCGAGTCCGTGAGTTTGCCGAAGGAGCGGTAGCAATGCTTTCAACAGAAGCGAAATTGACGGATCTCGTAGCCCGAATGAAAGAATTCGCCGGAGAAAATCTCGAATCCGTGATTCTTTACGGCTCCGCCGCGCGCGGCGATTTTCAGGAAGGTCACTCCGATTTAAACGTTCTCTGCGTGCTGCGCTCTCTGACCATGCGGGAATTGTCCCGCATCTCCCCAGCCGTCCACTGGTGGTGCCAGGATCAGCACGAACCGCCCCCTCTCTTTTTCACCGCCGAAGATCTGCGCCAGTCCGCCGACGTCTTTTCCATCGAACTGCTCGACATGCAACAAGCTCATCGTGTTCTCCACGGCGCTGACGTCATCTCCGGCATTCACGTGCCCACCAACCTCCATCGCATCCAGGTCGAGCATGATCTCCGCACACTACTGCTAAAGCTTCGCCAGCATTTCCTTCTTGCCCACCACAAGGAAAATGATCTGCGCGCCGCAGTCGCAAAATCTACGTCGAGCGCGCGCCTCCTCCTCCGTCACACTCTGATTGCCTTTGGCGAAACGCCGCCGCTGGATACCCACGCAGTTTTTGCGCGCATTGGCGCCTTGACCGGCGCGGACGCCGCCGCTTTTACGGCCGCCTTCAAGCTTCGCGACCGACACGCCCACGCCGACAACATGGTGGATGTCTATGGACAATACTTGAATGCATTAAGTGTGGTAATTTCCGCTTTGGATAAAACTGTTCCCAAGCGCGAATGGCAACGAGCCGGCAAAGCCGGTTCCTGATTTTACGGAGGCAAGCCAAATGAAAGCAGTTCTGATTGTTTTAGTCGTTCTGATCATCATCGCGTTGCTGTGCGGCGGCTTGTTCATCTCCCGCCGCAATCAAATGGCGATCAAGCGCGAAGCCGTCAACGCCGCGTGGGCCCAGGTCGATGTTGTCCTCCAGCGCCGCGCCGATTTAATTCCCAATCTCGTCGAAACCGTCAAAGGTTTTGCCACACACGAAACCGAAGTCTTCGCTGACATCGCCAAAGCCCGCGAAGGCTACATGAACGCCACCACCCCTGCCGACAAAATCGCCGCCAATAGTCAACTCGAAGCCTCGCTCGCCAAAGTCCTCGTCCTCACCGAAAATTATCCCCAGCTCAAATCCAACGAGAATTTCCTCCGCCTTCAGGACGAACTTGCTGGCACGGAAAACCGCATCGCCGTCGAGCGCCGTCGCTACAACGAAACCGTCCAGGACTACAACACCTTCATCGCTCTTTTCCCGAACAGCCTCGTAGCCAGCTTCGGCGGCTTCACCCGCAACGACGCCTACTTCAAAACCGAACCCGGCGCCCGCCAAGCCCCCAAAGTCAATTTCAGCACCACGCCCGCGCCCACCTCAGCGCCAGCCCCCGCCCCCGCAAAGCCGTAGCCTACTCGCGGGAGCGCATCAAACATCTTGTAGGGGGCCCCCCTTGGGCGGCCCTTTCTTTGTAACGCGACAAACTCGAGCTCGCTGGTATCAACATTTCCGCGATTTTTCCTGTTGGTGTGATATCCTATGGTATATACCAACGCGAGGTGGGTCGTTCGCTGGAGGGAGGCCATCGTGCACAAAACCGCAAAGCTCTTCAAAAACGGTCGGAGCCAGGCCGTCCGGCTGCCATCTTCTTTCCGGTTCTCCTCGCGAGAAGTCTATATCCGCAAAGATCCCGAAACCGGGGACGTCATCCTCTCGCGCAAGCCCGAATCTTGGGACGATCTTTTCGCCCTAGCCGACGCAGCGGATATTCCCGCTGACTTCCTCCGCCGCCGCGATCGCCGCCCGCCCAAAAAACGCCGCCTCTTCTGAGAACTGAGCCATGCCCCGCTTCATGCTAGACACCAACACGGTGAGCTATGCGCTTCGCGGAGACCCTCCGAGCGTGCGCGAACGCCTTCGCCGCGTTCACATGGCGCAGGTCTGTATCTCTTGCATTACTGAAGCGGAACTTCTCCTGGGCCTAGCGCTTAAACCCCAAGCTACTAAGCTCGCTGAGACAGTGAGTCAATTTCTCCTCGGCGTGACCTCTCTGCCTTGGGATTCTGCCGCCGCCAGAGCCTATGCCGATCTCTGTGCACTCTCCTGGAAGCAAGGCAAGCGTTTGGCAGCCATGGACATCCTCGTCGCTGCGCACGCGGTCTCCTCCGGACTCACCCTAGTCACCAGCGATCAATCCTTCCGCAATCTTGGCCCTCGAATTCGCCTGGCCGATTGGTCCGAACCCCGCTGAACTTCTACCGGAGCGCAGTGCAGGGGCCGCCCTTGGGCGGCCCTTTTTGTGCCACCTTCTTTTCTAGATATGAAATTCCGATCGAATAAGCGCCTTGATTCCCTCGCTTCCGGTCAGCCGCAAACACACCAGCTTCGCCTGATTTTCCAAATCAATATGAAAATCAAAAAACGGGCAGCACTTGCTCTCCAGCACCACCCACTCGCCCACTTCCGCGATCGAAACCTTCTCAGGGCTGTACTGAAACTCGTATCCTTTTTCCGTCTCGATCGTCTCGTTCCTTGCCGCGAGCAACTTCTCCGTCAACGCCTTATGCCGCGCCCGTTCGCTCGCAGAGAGCGCCTTGACGTTGCAGTAGAATTGGCCTTCGACTTTGATCGTTCCATTATCTTTTCCGTCCTGATGCCCCCAGCTTCGCCCCGCCGCTACTCCGGCGATCGATAGAACCATCACAACCGCCGCGATCCTCTTGCCGATTTCTTGTACCTGCTTCTTCAATCCTTCGTTCATCTCATCCTCCAGGTTTGATTTGCCACCTCGCATGCAAAATGCTAAAAGTTAAAGCTGGCTTTAAGTCAAGCGGAAATCCAGCCCTGCCGGGTACCTGCCCCTGATTTTTTGAGAGTGGGCCTTTGCAAGTGTTGTTTTACGCGGCGACAGCAGGAGAGCGGTGCAATGAAAATCGGAGAACTGGCAGCTAGCGCCGGCCTCGCGCCTTCCGCCATTCGCTATTACGAAAAACTGGGCTTGCTTCCCCCCACCGAGCGCATCAGCGGCCAGCGCCGCTATTCCCGCGAGGCGCTCGACCGCGTCCTCCTGATCCGCTTCGCCGGCGAAATGGACTTCACCCTCGCCGAAATCAAGCTCTTCCTTAACGGCTTCCGCGAGAACACTCCTGTTTCAGCACGCTGGCGAAAACTCACCACCCGCAAAATCGCCGAGCTTCAGCAGCGTCTAGCCTTCACCCGGCGGCTGCTCGACTTGCTGGAGCGCCTGCAGCACTGTCACTGCGTTCACCTCCATCAATGCGTCACAGGCCTGATCCTGAGCCCCCGTCTCCGTGCCCTCCGTGCCTCTCGCCGCAAAACACGAAAACCGTCCGCTGATTCTCTGCGCCGTTCGGACTGAAATATGATTCCCGCGAATCCAATCGTCCGGCTCGCCAATTCCAAAGATCTCGATCAGCTTGCCGTTCTCCGCAACGCACTTTGGCCCGATTCCACCGCCGCGGAACACGCGCAAGAACTTGCTCTCATTCTGGCCGGCAAACCACCAACCACCCTGCCGCTCGTGATCTTCATAGCTGAAACTCCAGAAGGCGCTATCCTCGGCTTCCTCGAAGTCGGCCTTCGCTCCCATGCCGAAGGCTGCGACGAAAGCCACGCTGTTAGCTACGTCGAGGGCTGGTACATCTCTGATTCCCACCGCCGCCAGGGCATCGGTGCCGCCCTCCTCCGTGCCGCCGAAGCCTGGGCCCGCGCCCAAAGCTGCCGCGAACTCGCCTCCGACACCCAACTTGAAAACATGCTCTCTCAGCAGGTCCACGAATCGCTAGGCTTCCAAGTCGCCGAACGCGCCGTCCTCTACCGCAAGAGTTTGTAAATTTGCTTCCCGCCACACTAAATCAAGAGCTACAGAAAACTACTTCGACCTTTTTCGACAGTCATCCTGTAGGATTCACCTGTGACGGGTCGCGAGCCACGGAACACGGGTCACGGATCACGCCCTATGAGCCAGCTCACTTTCAATCTCCAGCCCACCCGCCGCGCTCTCACCGTCAGCGAGCTCACCGCCCGCATCCGCGACCTCCTCGGCAAAAACTTCGCCGACATCTGGGTTGAAGGCGAAATCTCCAACTGCCGCGAAGCTCAATCCGGTCACATCTACTTCACCCTCAAGGACGATCGCTCCCAGGTCCGCTGCGTCTTCTTCAAGCAGCAACAGCGCGGTATCAAGTTCCGTCCCGAAGACGGTCTGCACGTCACCGTTCGCGGCTCCATCTCTGTTTACGAATCCCGCGGCGAATACCAGATTTACGTCGAGAACATTGACCCCGTCGGCCTCGGCGCGCTGCAACTTGCTTTCGACCAATTGAAAAAACGCCTCGAAGCGGAAGGCCTCTTCGCTGCCGAACGCAAAAAGCCGTTGCCGATGCTCCCGAGTCGCATCGGCCTGATCACTTCGCCGCGTGGAGCCGCCGTCCGCGACATTGTGCGCATCTTGCGCCGCCGCTTTCCTAACGTTCATCTGACCGTGTTTCCCGTGCGCGTCCAGGGTGAAGGCGCCGCCGCCGAAATCGTCAAAGCCCTCAAATTTTTCAATCAAAGGAAACTCGTGGACGTTCTCATCCTCGCTCGCGGCGGCGGCTCCATCGAAGATCTCTGGGCTTTCAACGAAGAGCTTCTCGCCCGCGCCATCGCCGTTTCCGAAATTCCGGTCATCTCCGGCGTTGGCCACGAAACCGATTTCACCATCGCTGATTTTGTCGCCGACGTTCGCGCCTCCACTCCGTCCGCCGCCGCCGAACTCGTTGTCCAGACGCGCCGCGAATTCGACAAGCACATTGCCGAACTCCGCGAAACGCTGGCCAGCCTCGTCCGTTATCGCTTGCTCGATTTAAGCAAACGCGTCCACGAACTCTCCGCGCGCCGCGGCTTCCGCCGTCCGCTCGATCTCCTCCGTCAACAGCGCCAGCGCGCCGATGAAATGACCTCGCGCCTCGCCGCAGGCCTCCGCGCGCGCCTCGAGCAATCGCGCAAACGCTTCACCGCGCTACACCTGCGCATCGCCACTTTTGATTTTCGTGTGAAAATTTCCGCGTTCCGCCTGCGCCTTGAAAAGCGCAGCGCCGACCTTGGCGTCCGCGCCGAACGCCTCCTGCGCACCAAGCGCGAACGCCTCGAGCGCCTAACCCTGCAGCTCCAGGAACGCAGCCCCCTCAAAGTCCTCGAACGCGGCTACGCCATCGCCACCGACGCCTCCGGCGCGCTCCTCCGCGACGCAACCCAAGTCAACATCGGCGACCCCGTCAACATCCAACTCCACCGCGGCCGCCTCACCACTGAAGTGAAGAAGAAAGATGCGTGATGCCCTCGGAGCTAGTTATCCCCGTAAAAGCGCGTCTTTGGCGGAGGCGGCGGGCCGGGTTGCATGTAGGCAGGCGCTTTGTCCGGAGTGAGCCAGCGCGTCCAGAACGTGTCGGAGAGTTGATCGAGATATTTTTTGCCTTGCGGATCCTTGTTGAGAATGCGAACCAGCACTTGCAGCGAGTCGCTGCTGCGTCGCAAAGCGTCGAGGCTCAGCGTGTAGCCGTCAATGAACGTCGCGCTCTTGTAGCGCACGCCAAGGTCGCCGTCTTTCTGAACGCCCGGCGCAGTCGCAGCGCCATTGGCCTGCTGCCAGTTCTGAAATCCAAGCTGAAAGTCGTACGGCGGCTGCAGATAGTAGGGTCGGTAAGCCCCCGCGATGAATTTTTCCATCGCACGTTTCGCAGCGGCTTCGATTCGCTTGGCCGCTTCGCCTTCGGGCAAAGTTTCGGCAAGCGCCCGGCTCTTCGCCATTTTAACGACGGCGTATTCGAGCTCTGGAAAATCCGGCTTCAACTCTTCGCCCAGCACTTGATCGCCGGAAACCATGATCACGGGAATGCCCCAGCGCGCCGCGGAAAGCGCCACGATATGCGTTTCCGTGAACTCCACGCCATTGATGCGGTAGCTGATGCGGTCCGTAACGGTGTGCGCCATAAAACCGTCGGTGTTCGCGTGAGCATGCATCGCGATGCAAACAATGGCGTCAACGGAACCGTCGATGCCGGTGTTGTAGGGATCGAAGTCGTAATTTCGGAAATCGAATTTGGCGTGCGGATCCATCTTGTCGACGAGGAAGTCCGGCTCATTTGCGTTTCCGGAGCCATGGCCATCCTGGATCCAGATCGATCCAGCGCCGCCGGCGGCAAGTCCGCGAATCGCCGCATTGACGTCGGAGGTCAGCGACTCGCGCCCTCTCGCATATTCCTCCGGGCGTTGAAACCACAGCATTTCATAGTGCGTGACGCCGGAAACGCCTTCCATGTCATAGATGATCAGAATTTTCGGATGATTTGGAGAAGCGGGCGTCAGCGCCGCGCAGCTGAAAAAGAAAATTCCCAGAAAAACAAAAAATCGAAAGGTGCGCATCGAATTGCCTCCGGGTACGAAGATGCGCGCGAAGCTACTGGTTCCCGAGCACTGCGTCAAGAGTGCATCGGAACCCACGGCGTCAGTTGTTACTCAGTCGTCGTCTGAAGAAGAGGCAACCTTAAGCACGGCGAGGAAGGCTTCCTGCGGAATGTCGACCTGGCCAACGCGCTTCATGCGGCGCTTGCCTTCTTTTTGTTTTTCGAGGAGTTTGCGTTTGCGCGAAATGTCTCCGCCGTAGCATTTGGCGAGAACATTTTTGCGGATGGCGGCGACCGTTTCGCGGGCGATGACGCGGCTGCCGATGGCCGCCTGGATCGGCACTTCAAACATTTGGCGCGGAATCAGTTTGCGGAGGCGCGTCACCAGTTCGCGGCCGCGCTCCGCCGCGAAATCGCGATGAATGATCAGCGCCAGCGCGTCCACCGGTTCTCCGGCGACGAGTACATCCAGCTTGATCAGGTCGGATTCAAGGTACCCGGCCAGATGGTAGTCCAGCGAAGCGTAGCCGCGTGAAACGCTTTTCAGCCGGTCGTAGAAATCGAGAACGATTTCGTTGAGCGGAAGCTGGTAGGTGAGCATCACGCGCGTCGGCGAAAGATACTCGAGATTTTTCTGCGTGCCGCGCTTTTCCTGGCAGAGCTGAAGTATTCCGCCGACGGATTCATTGTTGGTGATGATCATCGCGGTGATGATCGGCTCTTCAATCTTTTCGATTTCGCTGGGATTCGGAAATTTCGCCGGGCTATCGACTTCGATCACTTCGCCACTGACGCGCGTGATGCGGTAGCGCACGCTGGGCGCCGTGGTAATCAGGTTGATGTTGAATTCGCGCTCCAGCCGCTCCTGCACAATTTCCATGTGCAGCAAGCCGAGAAAGCCGCAGCGGAAACCGAAGCCGAGCGCCACGGAATTTTCCGGCTCATAGAAAAATGCAGCGTCGTTCAACTGCAATTTGCCAAGCGCGTCGCGCAGCGGCTCGTAGTCATCAGCGAGCACGGGAAACAGCCCGGCAAAGACCATCGGCTTGATGGCTTCAAATCCGGGCAGCGGTGGCGCGGGCCGCGCCGCTTCCGTGACGGTATCGCCCATGCGCGCGTCCGCCACGCGCTTGATGTTCGCGACTATGAAGCCCACGTCGCCGGCGCCAAGTTCCTCGAGCGCAACGGGCTTGGGAGTGAGCGTGCCGAGCGTTTCGACTTCGTAGGTTTCATTGCTGTAGCAGAGCCGGATTTTCGTGTGTTTGTTGACGTGGCCTTCCATCACCCGCACAAGCACCACGGCGCCGCGATAAATGTCGAACCACGAGTCGAAAATCAGCGCTTGCAGCGGATTATCCGAGCTGCCTTTCGGCGCGGGAATGCGATGAACAATGGCTTCGAGAACGTCTTCGACACCAAGCCCGCTTTTTGCGCTGATGAGCAGAGCGTCGTGCGCGGGAATCGCGAGGACGTTTTCAATCTGCTCTTTGACGAAATCGGTTTGCGCGGCCGGCAAGTCAATTTTGTTGATGACGGGAACGATGGTCAGATTATTGCCTGCGGCGAGAAAGGTATTCGCAACGGTTTGCGCTTCGACGCCCTGGCTGGCGTCGACCACCAGCAACGCGCCTTCGCAGGCCGAGAGGGCCCGCGACACTTCGTAGGAGAAGTCCACGTGCCCCGGCGTATCAATCAGGTTGAGCTGGTAAGTGTTTCCGTCCTTCGCGGTGTAGTGCAGGCGGATGCTTTTTGCCTTGATAGTGATGCCGCGCTCGCGCTCCAGATCCATGGAGTCGAGCACCTGTTCGTGCATCTCGCGCTGCGAAAGCGCGCCGGTCATCTCCAGCAAGCGGTCCGCGAGCGTAGACTTGCCGTGATCGATGTGGGCGATGATACAAAAATTGCGTATGAACTTCGGGTCCATGTATTTCGGTTACCGCTTTCGCTCTACGACAGCTTTTATTGTTTCAGATTCCGGCAGGAGCCGCATGCTGCGAGGAGCCAAGACACCAGGCTGCGCAAAACCGTGCCGTACGACAGTTCAGTTTGCCACAAGCAGTGAGTAGTGAACAGTGAGTAGTGGGTAGCGGGTGGTGAGTGGAATCGGCAGAATAATTGAAATGCGCCGAAAACAGTGGCGGAAGTGGCGCGTCTAAGAAAGCGGAGGTGGTCTCGAAATGATGAAACGAGTGGCGATTTTCGCGATGTTGGTGATGGCTATTCCCGTGTTTGCGCAGGACCAAAAGCCGGCGCCGACGCTGAAAAGCGTTTTGCTGCAACAGCTAAAGGACACCCATACCAACAGCAACTGGTTCGTGTGCGCGGATGTAGCATTGGCGGGTGTGACGCCGGAGCAGGCGAACTGGAAGGACGGGAAGGGGAATCACTCCGTCGGCCAGCTGGCGTATCACATCTGGTTCTGGAATGAGCGCAATCTGCGCAGCATGCGAGGAGAGCATCCGGAAAAGTTCAATGGGAACAACGACGAGACGTTTGACAAGTTCGACGCGAAAAGCTGGAGCGAAACGGTGCAGAAGCTGGACGCGGTGATGACAGAACTGGAAAAGCTGGTCGAGAACGCGGATGAAGCGAAGCTAAAGGCCATCGCTCCCACGATCGCCAACATCAACGCACACAATGCCTACCACATTGGGGAAATCGTGATGGTTCGCAAGGAGCAAGGTTCCTGGGATCCGAGCAAGGGCGTCAAGTAGACGAAGTAAAGTTAGGTTAGAGAGACACGCCAGATCTGCGCCGTGCTAGATACTGCATACCCGGATGCGGAGTTTTTGCCCGGCTTGGCTGGGCGGTATATAGTTGAACGGGGGTTCGCACCTCTCTTCGCGCGACCCGGCACAGATTTTCTAGTCAGCCGACAGGCAAAGCAAAGGCAACCCGGACGGATGGCCGCAGACGTCAGCAAGCATTTGGACCGCGCCAAGCGATTCCTCGAAAAGAACCGCGTCGAGGATGCTATCGAAGCGTATCTGGCGGTGCTGGATGAAGCGCCGCAGCATCAGGAAGCGACGCAGGCGCTGGGGGATTTGTACGCGCGGATGGATCAACCGGACCGCGCGGCTGTTTATTACGGGCTGTTGTTTGACTTGCTGATTGAGCCGCGCGACGAAACGAAGGCGCTGGCCATTTACAATCGTTTTCTTCGAACGGCCGGAACCGCACAGCCGCCGGAACGCATCGCGCGCTACGCATTTTTGCAGCAAAAGCAAAATCATCCCGAAGAAGCCATCGATCAATATTCCAAAGCGGGAGAGCTTTTCGCGAGCGCGGGGCGCCACGAAGACGCGCTTTTTTGTTGGGAGCGCATCGCGCAGCTCGACCCCGAAAATCTCAACCGGCAGCTTCGTCTAGCCGAAGCTGCGGAGCAGATCGGAAAGAACGCGCTGGCGGCGCGAACGTTTTTGCGCGCGGGGCAGCTGGCGACGGCGGGCGGATCGGAAGCTGACGCGCTGAAGCTGCTCGGCAGGGCGCACAAGCTTGCACCACAAGAGCGGAGCGTTGCGCTGCTCTACGCGCAAGCGAAATTGCGCACCGATGGCGCCGCGGAGGCGGCCACGCTGCTGGAACCATTTGCCGCCACGGAAAGCGACACGGTTTTTCTGGAAACATTTGGCGACGCGCTGATTCGCGGCGGGAATCTCGACCGGGCGCGCGAGATTCTTGAAAAAGTGCTGCGCGAAAAAAATGCGGGCGCGGAGCGGTTGTTCGAGTTGGCCGATGCGTACGCAGCCTCGGCACAGACGACAAAAGGCGTGGACGTGCTGCAAACGCTGAAACGGAGGATGTTTGCGGACAAGCGGCAAAACGATTTCGCCACGCATTTGGATGCAGTCGCAGGAAAGCATCCCCATTCGCAGGGGATGATGGAATTCTGGGCCGCGGTGTATAACGAGCTGAACCGCGAATCGCAGTATTTCGAGATTCTCGTAAAACTTTTTGACGTGTATTTCAACGCGGGGGATTTCCGGAAGGCGTGCGATTCGCTGGAACGGCTTGTGGATATCGACGCTTACGACTACCGGAACCAGGAGCGGATGGAAAAGCTGCGCGGGCACGTCGACGAAGCGTTTTTGAAGCGGGTGGGCGGCAGACTGGCCAAGTCCATGAGCACGGCGCCACCACCGCCGGCCAACACCGGCGCGGGGTCGAGCGTGGCGCAGGCGGCTCCCAACTCGGAAGAAGGGCGGCACGCGCAGGCGCTCGAGGACTTGATCGTACAAACGGAGATATTCCTGCAATATTCGCTGCAGACGAAGGCGCTTGAGCGGCTGCAAAAGATCGCCGTGATGTTTCCCGGAGAAGAAGAGCGCAACGCGCGTTTACAGAATCTATATCAGATGGCGAATTGGTGGCCGCCCGGGGCGGCGAAACCAAAACAGCAGGAGTCGGCGGCCGTCGCGCCACAGGCATCGCAGCCCGCCGCGCCGGTCGTTGAGGCGCAGCCGGTACAAATCACCACGCGGACGGGCGTGTACAGCGCGGAGACGCTGCGCGATTTGTCGAAGATTTCCGAGATTAACCAGAAGATTTTCCGGCAGCAGACGCCGCGCGCGATGCTGAACACAGCGGTCAGCGAAGTGGGCTCTCATTTGCGGGCTGCGCGTTGTATCGCGGTTGTCGGCGCGCCGGGACGGCCACCGGAGATGTCCGCGGAATTTTGCAGCCAGACGATCAAGCCTGCGCCGGGAGCACAAGTGGTGCTGCTGTTGGCGCAACTGGAAAAGGCAGAACCGGACGAGCTGGGCGGATTAGTTGTCGATGGTGGAGAAGGTTCGATTGTTACGGAAATGGGCTTGGCGACGGCTCTTGGCGTGATGATTACGGACAAAGAAACGCAAGCACCGGCGGGAATGTTGATTGTGGGCCATGCCGAACCTCATAAGTGGAAGCCGAACGAAGCTTATTTCTTGCAAGCCATCGGCGACCAGATGCTGATGAGCGTGAGCCACACGCGGTTGCGGTCGCTGGTACGGCGCATGGGGGTTTCGGATGAGCGCACGGGATTGCTCAGCCGGAGTTCGTATCAGAGTTGCTTGTTGACGGAAGCGGACCGGGCGCGGAGCCAGGGTACGCCGCTGGCGCTCGCGATTTTGCAGATCGACCGCGGCGCGGAGATTTTGCGGCAGCAGGGCGAGTCGCCGTTGGAACGGTTCTTGGAGCAATTGGCGCGGTCGCTGCAGCCCATCGTGCGGCAGAATGATGTGGCGGTGAAGTATACGTCGTGGTCGCTGGCGTTTATTTTGCCGGATACGACTTTGGCAGGTGCGCAGAATCTTGCGGACAAATTGCGGCGCGCGGCTTCGGGTTTGCGGCCGCCGTGGGATACGACGCAGATCACACTGAGCGCGGGGATTGTGGAAGCGGTGGCGAAGCATGAGTACGACAGCGAAGACATTGTGACGGACCTGATCAATCGCGCAGAGTTCAGCGTGGAAGAAGCGCGGAAAAAGGGCGGGGATACGGTAGTGACGCTGGATACGCCGAAGGTTTGAACAGTTGAGATTCGGTCGGCCTAACGGGGGCGGGTGATGGGAAATATCTTGAACTGGCGTTTGCCCTCGATGCGGTAGGTGGTGAAGTCGGCGTGGTCGATGGTCAGAATGGCGGAGATGGCCTCACGTTTTGCGAGGTGGACGAGAGTGGCATCGGCAAAGTCCATCGGGCGATCCCAATACTGTGACATCAAGGCATGGATGTGCGACAACTCGTTGTGATCGATTTTCGCAAGAACAAGCGCTCCGGAGCGGATGAACTTCCATGCGCCTTCCATTCTGGATTGTTCTTCGCCAACGAAATGGAACACTTCCGTTAGGACTGCTTCCGAGGTGAGTAACGGCAAGTGAAGCTGGCGAAATGCTTCCTGGCATAGCCGATGCCAAGGGTCAGTCTTATCCAGCATGGCGACAATCGCGCCGGAATCGATGAGTGCGTCAGCGGCCATAGCGACGCGCGAGGCGACGCCGGACTACCCTGCGAACAGATTGTGCGTCGGCTGTAGAAAGGCCGGAAAGAGTACCAATAAAAGGGTCGACGGCTGCGTGTAGTCTTCTTTGAGTTTCATCATCGGAGACGCTCGCGGCGCTCTCCGCCAGCCATTTACGGGCAGCCTCTTCCAGGATTGAAGAAAGCGGGACCCGGCGGTGACGAGCCGCGCGTTCGAGATCGGACTTGAGCTCGCTGGAGACGCGCCAGCTATAGACTTCGGTCTTCATGCACCACAGTGTAGTGCAAAGCAGCTGGGAGTGTCAAGCTACAGCTCGGCATGGCACAATGGTTCAGTGATCCTAAAGAAAAAACAATCGTCGAAACGGAGCAAAGGGAAAAAGCCGCGCCCCCCGGCTGCGTTGAAGACCCGCAGAATGAAACGGAAGAAAGACGACATATTTGGATTCATGGCGGGAAAGTTCGAAATAGTTGGCGATATTGAGTCACCGATTGAGGATTGGAAATACTGGGATCCGGCGAAGGAACTAGAGAAATGAGGAGATTATGTTTCCAACGGATGTGGTGATTGTGGCGGGGGCGCGGACGCCGATGGCGCGGTATACGGGGGCGTTTTCGGAGGTGAGCGCGATTGATTTGGCGGCGCATGCTTCGAAGGAGGCGATCCGGCGCTCGGGCGTCGATCCCGCGGAGTTTGATCACGCGATCTTTGGGAACGTGATGCAGACGAGCGCTGACGCGATTTATGGAGCGCGGCACGTGGGGTTGAAGGCGGGATTGAAAGTCGAGACGCCGGCGGTGACGGTGAACCGGCTGTGCGGGTCGGGGATTGAGGCAGTGTCACAGGCGGCACAGCGATTGCTGCTGGGCGAAGCGACGATGGTGCTGGCGGGCGGGATGGAGAATATGACTCAGGCGCCGTTTGTGGTGCGCGGAGCGCGGACCGGTTTGAAACTTGGCGGCGGCGCGCTTGAAGATTTTCTGTTTGTGGGATTGACGGATAGCTATTGCGGATTGCCGATGGCTATGACGGCGGAGAAGTTGGCGGAGCAGCATGGGATTACGCGCAAAGATGCGGACGCTTATGCTTTGCGCAGCCAACAAGCGGCGGATGCGGCTTACAAAGCTTGCCGAATGCGCGAAGAGCTTGCGCCGGTGGAAGTGAAGCAGGGGAAAAAGACGATTGTTTTTAGCGAAGACGATCACCGGCGGCCGGAAACGACGATGGAGACGCTGGAGAAATTGCCGCCATCGTTTAAGAAAGATGGGATTGTGACGGCGGGAAATGCCAGCGGGATTGTGGATGGAGCCGCGGCGGTCGTGGTGACGCGCGAAGCGACGGCGAAGGAGCGCGGGTTGAAGCCGCTGGGAAGAATTGTGGCGTGGGCGACGGCGGGAGTGGATCCGAGCATTATGGGGATTGGGCCGGTGCCGTCGTCGCAGAAGGCGTTGAAGTTGGCGGGACTGACGCTGGAGCAGATGGATCGAGTGGAAGTGAATGAAGCGTTTGCGGCGCAGTATCTGGCGGTGGAGAAGGCGCTAGGATTGAACCGCGATAAGACGAACGTGAATGGCGGAGCGATTGCGTTGGGACATCCGCTGGGGGCGAGCGGGACGCGATTGTTGATTACGATTTTGAATGAGCTGCGACGGAATAATCTGCGGTATGGGTTGACGACCGCTTGCATTGGTGGCGGGCAGGGGATTGCGATGATTGTGGAGAGCTTGAACTAGGAAAAAGAATTCGGAATTTACACAGAGAGCGCAGAGGACACAGAGAGCACAGAGAAGAGTGAAGACGTGGCGATTGCTCTGCGGCGGAGATTGCTTGAATTGTTTCTGTTAGACTTTGAGGCGCGCTAGCGGTCAGTGAACTGCACCGGGTGAAATTCCAGCGAGGAAAATGATGGCGATACAAAAGGTGGGAGTCGTTGGGTGTGGGTTGATGGGGTCGGGGATTGCGCAGGTTTGTGCGGCGGCGGGATTTACGACGGTGGTGCGGGAAGTGTCGCCGGAAATTGTCGAAAAGGGATTGAAGGGGATTGACAAGAATTTGGCGCGGTTGGTGGAGAAGGGAACGATTACGGCGGCGGCGCAGGGAGAAATTCGCGGACGGCTGCGGGGGACGACGGCGCTGGAGGATTTGAAGGATTGCGATCTGGTTGTCGAGGCGATCATCGAGCAGTTGCCGGCGAAACGAGAATTGTTTTCGGCACTGGATGCGATGTGTCCACCTTCCACGATTTTTGCGAGCAATACTTCCTCGCTGACGATTACGGAGATTTCGGCGGCGACGAAGCGGCCGCAGCGGTTTGTTGGACTCCATTTCTTCAATCCCGTGCCGGTGATGAAGCTGGTGGAAGTGGTGCGGACGATTGCGACGGACGTGGATGTATATGAGGAGATGGTGGCGTTCGGGACGAAGCTGGGGAAAACGGCGGTGCGCGCGCACGACTCGACGGGGTTCATTGTGAACCGGTTGCTGGTGCCCTATTTGCTGGACGCGATCCGTGCGCTGGAAGAGGGCGTGGGGTCGATCGAGGACATTGATAATTCGATGAAGCTCGGTTGCGGACATCCGATGGGGCCGCTGACTTTGCTGGATTTTGTGGGATTGGATACGACTTACTATATTTCGCAGATTATGTTTGAGGAGTTTAAGGAGAGGCGATTTGCGTCGCCGCCGCTTTTGAAAAGAATGGTGCTTGCAGGTTGGAATGGGCGAAAGGCGGGGCGGGGATTTTATGATTATTCGGATCCGGCGAAGCCGAAGGCGATGAACTTCTAGAAGAAGGAAAGAACCTTACACAGA
The DNA here is from genome assembly GCA_963718785.1 of uncultured Acidobacteriota bacterium. GTDB lineage: Bacteria > Acidobacteriota > Terriglobia > Acidiferrales > UBA7541 > Acidiferrum. Next base: position 824,952 of record CAVQZW010000004.1, read on the forward strand.
GAGCACAGAGTTCGCAGAGGGCACAGAAGATGGCTTACGAGAATTTGATTTACGAAAAGAGAGATGGGATTGCGTTTGTAACGTTCAACCGGCCGAAGGTGTTGAATGCGTTGAACCGGAGGACGATGGAAGAGTTGCGGGAGATTTTGATCGGCGCGCGCGGGGATGAGGCGGTGCGCGTACTGATTTTGACGGGCACTGGCGAAAAGTCGTTTGTGGCTGGAGCTGATATTGGGGAGCTTTCGCAGCAGACGCCGGTGAATGGAAAAGAGTTTTCGTTGTTTGGGCAGGGCGTGATTCATCTGCTCGAGACTATGGGGAAGCCGTCGATTTGCGCGATCAATGGATTTGCGCTGGGCGGCGGATGTGAAGTGGCGCTGGCGTGCACGATTCGTATTGCGAGCAAGACGGCGAAGCTGGGTCAGCCGGAAGTGAAGCTGGGGATTTTGCCAGGCTATGGCGGGACGCAGCGGCTGGCGCGGCTATGCGGGAAGGGAGTGGCGCAGGAGCTTTGTCTGGCGGGAGAGATGATTTCCGCGGATGAGGCGCTGCGCATCGGGCTTGTGAATCATATATATGAGCCGGCGGAACTTTTGCCGGCGGCGGAGGCGCTGGCAAAGAAGATTATTGCCAATGCCCCTGTAGCGGTTCGTTACGCGATGGAAGCGATTGAGCGCGGAGTCGAAATGCCGCAGGAAGAAGGATTGTTTTTGGAGGCGACGCTTTTCGGTTTGGCTTGCGCAACCGAGGATATGCGTGAGGGGACGAAAGCGTTCTTGGAGAAGAGGGCGGCGAAGTTCGCTGGGAAGTAGAGGAACAGAGGAGATAAGGAGAAAGAAAAAAGATAACGCAGAGGCGCAGAGTTAACAGAGATTCGCGGAGAAGGGTTAGCAGGGCTGACGAATGCAGACAGGAAAGATTGAGGGCGGGTTGAGCGGAGCTGGATTGCGGTTTGGAATTATTGTGAGCCGGTTCAACAGTTTTATTACGGAGAGGCTTTTGGCGGCGGCCGTGGATGCGCTGGAGCGCGCCGGTGCGGCCAGCAAGGATGTGGATGTGGTGCGCGTGCCGGGATCATTCGAATTGCCGCTGGCGGCGAAGAAACTTGCAGCGACCGGGAAGTATGACGCGCTGATCGCGATTGGGTGCGTGATTCGCGGCGAAACTTCGCATTACGATTATGTTTGCTCGGAGACGGCGCGTGGCTTGCAACTGGCGCAGATGGATTCAGGCGTCCCGATTATGTTTTGTGTGCTGACTTGCGACACTTTGGAGCAGGCCATCGATCGCGCAGGGTTGAAGGGCGGCAACAAAGGATTTGAGGCGGGGCTGGCAGCGATTGAAATGGCGCATCTGTTGCGCAAATTGCGCGGCGCGGCGGCGAAACCGTCCGGCAGCGGAAAGCCACGGCGCAAGTAACGTGTCGCTGCGCACCAAATCCCGGGAATTCGCCATGCAGATGCTTTTCCAGTGGGACATGAGCGAGCAGGAGCCCGCAAAACTGGAAGCGAAATTCTGGCGAGCTGCGAAGGCGACAGACTCCACACGCGCGTTTGCGAATAAACTGTTCGAAGGAGCCGTGAAAGATACGGCGGCGATCGACGAATTGATTGTGAAGCAAGCCGAAAATTGGCGGCTCGAACGGCTTGCGGTGATCGACCGCGCGATTTTGCGGCTGGCGATCTACGAACTGAGAACCGCGGACACGCCGCCGAAAGTGATCCTGAACGAAGCGGTTGACCTGGCGAAGAAATTTTCCTCCGAAGACGCCGGTTCTTTTGTGAATGGAATTCTGGATGCTGTCCACAAGTCACTGAAGAACGATTAGTTGTCCTTGCCTTGCATTCCGGCCAGCCGTACTCGCCTTTATCTGTACATCACTGGATCTTCCTTGCGACGGACAAATCGTGCCAGGCTAAACGTTGATTGTGCCTTCGAAGACTTTGACGGCGGCGCCACTGACACGCGGTACTAATTTTTTGCCGCGCTGCGTAACCTCTACTTCGATGTGGCTTGGGCGGCCCATTTCTTCGCCCTGCAGGATGCTGAGCGTGTGGCCGGCCGCGAGCTTGCCGTGCTTCACGAGATAAGCTCCGAGCGAACCTGCGGCGGAGCCGGTAGCGGGGTCTTCATAAATTTCCCAGGGAAGCATGCCGCGCGAAAAAACCTTGCTGTTGCCGCTGAGGGCGAAGCAGTAAGCCATTGTCGCGTTTTTGCCGAGCAGCTTGCGTAGCTCGAACATGTTCATGGCGATTTTGCCGAGCGCAGCGCGGTTCCTGAGCGGCACCATCAGATTGAAGATGCCGGTCGAAACGCACTCCGGATCGAGATGCGGATCGAAGTCTTTCGGCGTGAGGCCAAGAGATTTGGCCAGAGCGGCTTTCTTAAATTTGATGGGACGGAAGGCCGCTTCGGTTTGCGTCATGGTGACGCGTTGCGGACGGCCGTCCTTGAATCGAATCTCGACGGGAAGGACGCCAGCGCCGGTTTCCTGCATCACGTGTACGCCGCCTTCTTGTGCCGGAACGACGCCAAGCTCTGCTAGAAGAAACCAGGTGCCGACGACGGGATGGCCGGCCAGCTTCAGTTCTTCGCGCGTGGTGAAGATGCGCAGCTTGGCCAAAGCGCGCTCGTCGGTCGGCTTTTGCACGAAGACGGTTTCGGCGAGGTTCATTTCGCGCGCGATGGCTTGCATCTGGTCGTTCGAAAGGCTGTCGCCATCCGTGAAGACGGCGAGGGGATTGCCTTCGAAACGCGAATTGGTGAAGACGTCGAGTGTGTAGAAACGATGTTCCATGGGTTGTGAGTCGGGGCCGAGCGTCTGCGTAGATCAGATGTGCTCGAGCTGTGCGACTGTCCTTTCGTTGGAGATGTTTCCCGTGTTGAGCGTGGATTTCGGTTCGATAAGAATGATGTGGACTTCTTCCTCCGCGACAGGGCAATGCTCGACGCCGCGAGGAACAATGACGATTTCACCTTCGCGCACGGTCGCTTCCCGATCGCGGAACTTCATGCGCAGAGTGCCTTTGACGACAAGAAATAGCTCGTCTTCCTTGTCGTGATGATGCCAGATAAACTCGCCTTTGAGCTTGACGGCTTTGACGTGGCAGTCGTTCACTTCGCCAAGAATGCGCGGATGGCAATAGTCCGAGAAAAGGCCGAATTTGTTTTTGAGATTGATCGTTTCCATCGCGCCACCTATAAACTCTGTACCAGTTGCGTCACGGCCGACAGCACACGGCGCGTAGTTTCAGGTTTCGAGGTTTCCGAATAGACTCGCAAGACATTTTCTGTTCCTGACGCGCGGACCATGACCCAGCCGATTTCGCCGAGATAAACTTTGACGCCGTCCATATTCTCGCGGCGCACCACGGGCCAGTCGAGCAGCGTCTTGAAAGTGCCGTTGGAGAAATGGGCCACGGCCTTTTGCTTCTGGGAGTGCCTCACATCAAGATCGACGCGGCCATAGTGGTATTCGCCAAACTCGGCGTGCAGCGCGGCGAGCAATTCGCCCAGCGTTTTACCGTGCCAGGCCATCAGCTCCGCAAGAAAGAGCGCCGAGACCGTGGCGTCGCGCTCCGGCAGATACAAACTCGTTCCGATGCCGCCGCTTTCTTCGCCGCCGATCAGGATGTTTTGTTCGAGCATCAGCTCGCAGATGTATTTGAAGCCGATGGGGACTTCGTGAAGCTTGCGGCCGAGTTTGGCGGCGAGTTTGTCGATCAGCTTTGTGACGGAAAAGGTCTTCGCGATATCGCCGGGCAAATTTCGTGTGCCAACGAGATGCCAGACGAGTAGCGCGAAAATCTGATGCGGGTTGACAAAGGAGCCGTCGCGATCGATCGCGCCGATGCGGTCGCCGTCGCCGTCCGCGCAGAAGCCGGCGTCGTACTTGCCGGCGAGGACGGCTTTGCGCAAAGCGTCGATGTGTGGCTCGATCGGCTCCGGATTTACGCCCCCGAAAAGTGGATCGCGCGTGCCGCGAATTTCGTCGCAGGCAATGCCATTGCGGCGGAAAAGCTCGACGAGCAAGCCGGCCGCGGAACCGTGCATGACGTCGGAGACGAAGTGAAACTTAGCTTTACGCAGACGCTCCCAGTCTACGAGTTTCTCAAGCGTATCGAGATACGGGGCGCGCGGTTCGAGCGAGTGGATTAAGTCCTTGCGCGTGGGCAAAGGAGGGACGGCGCTGCTCAAAACGACCGCTAGTTCTTTTTCGATTTGCGCGACGATGGATGGCAGCGCGCTGCTTCCGTAGCTGGCTTTGTACTTGATGCCGTTCCATTGATAGGGATTGTGGCTGGCGGTGACGACGATTCCGCCAGCAGCGCCACGCTGGCGCACCAGCAAGGAAATAGCGGGCGTGGGGCATGGTTTGTCGGCAAGCCAGACCGGAGTTCCTGTGGAACTGATGACTTCCGCGACGGCGGCTGCGACTCGGTCCGAGGCGTAGCGGTGGTCGTAGCCGATCAGCACGCCTTTGCGCGCGTCTTCTCCGCGCACAACATAGCGCGCGATCGCTTGCGCCACGATGCGCGCATTAGCAAACGTGAAGTCCTCGGCAATTACGCCGCGCCAGCCGTCGGTTCCAAATTTGATCGCAGTCATAAGAAGCAGCAGAAAGTATACGCGAAGCGATATATCCGCCAAACAGCCGGATTGGCCTGTCTCCCAGCTTTACAGAAGGTCCTTGCGGCGCCGCTCCTCGAGCCATTTCACGATATTGGCGACGTCCTGGGCGCGGTCGCGGGGCACGATGAGCAGAGCGTCTGGTGTTTCGACGACGACGAGGTCGCGGACGCCTACGACGGCGGTGAATTTTCCTGGAACAGAAATGAGGTTGCCGTATCCATCGATTGCGTATCCCGGAGTGACGAAGACGTTGCCGTCCGCGGAGTTTTCACCGCCGAGAAGTCCATAGACGGCGCCCCACGAGCCGATGTCGCTCCAGCCGACTTCAGCGGGAATCACAAACACGCGCGGCGGGCCTTCCTGGCGCGTGGCGTTTTCAAGAATGGCGTAGTCGACGGAAATGTTTTCCAGCTTGGGGTAAATGGCGCGCAGGCGCCGCTCGTAGGTTTTTTTGCCGATGGTCTCGGCGAGCGATTCGAGAGCTTCGTGCGTCTTCGGCAAGAAGCGTTTCAAGTTGTCGAGAAACGTGGAGACGCGCCAAAAGAACATGCCTGCGTTCCATTGAAAATTTCCGGAGGCGACATATTGTTTGGCAAGGTCGAGCGCCGGTTTTTCCGTGAAGCGGCGCACCGCGGATGCGGGGAAATCGTTCGAACCCACAGCATCGCCCATGCGCTCGACGTAGCCGAAGCCCGTTTCTGGCCGGGTCGGCGGAATGCCGAGGACGATCATGCGACCCGGCTCGCGCGCGAGTTCCAGAGCGGCGCCGACGATTTTGCGGTATTTGTCCGGCTGCGCAATGAAATGGTCGGCGGGCAGCACCGCCATGAGCGCATCGCCTTTTGCCGCGTGGCGCACATGAAGAGCGGCCAGCGCAATCGCGGCGGCGGTATTGCGTCCAATCGGCTCGGTCAAAACACGCTTTCGCGCAGCGGCGGGGATCTGCTTTTTTAGGGCGGCAGTCTGCTCGGCATTTGTAACCGTCCAGATACGGTCGGGAGAAATCAACGGACGCAAGCGCGCGACCGTCTGCTCGAGCATGGTTTCTTTGCCGACGATATTGAGAAGCTGCTTCGGCGTGCGCGTCCGGCTGCGTGGCCAGAAGCGCGTGCCACGGCCTCCAGCGAGAATCACCGCATGGGTTGTGAGTTTTTCGATTGGCATTGGGACAGAGAAGAATTTAACACAGAGGGCAGGGAGGTCACAGAGGACTAAGAGAAAACGGATTGAGCGATTGCCGAGGCGGAGAGGCCGGAGTCGTGGAGGCGCTTGGGTAAGGCAGCGATGTCAGGTACGTAAGCACGGAGCACAATGGTCGATTGCAGGGGATGTAGCGCGGCAAGGTCGACTGTTGCTGGAAGGAACCAGCACTCGCCCGCGTGGTAGCGTGCGGCGCTGGCCGGCCAGCCGAGATTTCCTCGTCCGGCAAGGATGACGAGCAATTGAAAGTGTTCGGAGTCACCTGCGAATTCGCAGCGCTCGGAGAATTCCAGGCGCTCGACGGCGAAGTAGCGGCACGCGCAAAGTAGTTTTGCGTGTTGGTGCGCAGCTCCAAGCGCGAGCGGAGGCACCTTGCCTCCGTGGGAATAGCCAAAGTGGATGACCTCAAGCGCCTTCTCGATCTGCAGCTCGCGCGGTTTTCCATGCGCATCAACGCGATCGTAATCATAGACGCGGTAGGTGAGGTCGGAATATTCCTGGACCTCGCAAACGATCATGTCTGGCCCGATGGTGTGGGGCGTACCAGCAGGAATGAAAAAAGTGTCGCTTGCCTGAACATGAGACGCTTGGAAAAGATTTTCCAGCGTGTGCGAGGCTAAGCTCTCCAGAAACTTTTCTTTCGTGACTCCGGGCTTGAGTCCGGCCAGTAGTTGGGCACCGGACTCCGCTGAGACGATGTGCCACATTTCGGTTTTGCCTCGGCCGCCAGCGGCTTTTTCGTGGACGGCGGCGTACGCGTCGTCAGGATGTACCTGGATAGAGAGCTTGTCCTTCGGGAAAATGAATTTTGTGAGGAGTGGGAATTCCCTCATTGTCTTGAGGGTTGACCCGCGCCATTCTTCGGACATTTCGTGCCACGCGGCGCCAAGCGTCCTTCCCGCGAACGGGCCGGTAGCGATTTTGCAGTCGAGGCCGGTCAGCCATGCTTCGCCGAGCGGCTCTGCAAGGTTGGTCTTCTCAGGAAAAAGGGGCGCAAGCGACCGCGCGCCCCAAATCCGCGGACTGAAAATGGGTTCGATTCGAAACGGTTCAGGCTTTAACGAAGAAGCACTCACGTTTCAGGCTGCGGCTTCGACGCGCGTAAAGAAGCGCTCGATGCGGCGCAGTCCTTCGTCGATGCGCTCGATGGACGTCGCGTAAGAGAGTCGCAGATACCCCGGAGCGCCGAAGCCTTCTCCGGCCACGAGCGCGACACGAGCTTGATCGAGCAGCAACTTCGCGAGTTCCGACGTGTCTTTCGCGATGGCGTGGCCGGTCGAGCCGTTCGAGAGATGCGCGCCCACATTGGGGAACGCGTAGAACGCTCCACCGGGCATTTCGCATTTCACGCCGGGAATCGCGTTCAAGCCTTCCACGATGCGCTTTCTGCGCCGGTCGTACTCCGCCAGCATGGCTGGCACCGAGTCCATCGGGCCGGTCATGGCTCCGAGAGCCCCATACTGGGCGATGGAAGTCGGATTCGACGTCGACTGGCTCTGCAATTTTGTCAACGCTTGTATTAGCTCTGCAGGCGCCAGCGTGTAGCCGATGCGCCAGCCGGTCATCGCAAATGTTTTCGAAACCGAGCCGATGATGATGACGTTGTTCTTCGAGTCAGGCGCGCTGGCAATCGAAAACGGCTTGTGCGGCTCATAAGTAAAATGCGAGTAGCATTCGTCGCCCATCAACCACACGTTGTGCCTTTTGCAGAGCGCCAAAATCTTCAAGTACTCGTCGGGAGGAACGACGCCGCCCGTCGGGTTGCTCGGGGAATTCAAAATGAGAAGTTTCGTTTTTGGCGTAATCGCCTTTTCAATCACGGCGGCTTTCACGCTGAAGCCGTCTTCGGGCCGCGTCTGCACATAGACTGGCGTCCCGCCCGTGTACTTGACGATGTCCGGAAAACTTACCCAATACGGTGCAGGAACTATGACTTCGTCGCCTGCCTGCACCAGCACGCTCATCACGTTAAAAATGCCGTGCTTGCCGCCGACAGTAACGATGCACTCCTTCGGCGAGTAGTCCGAGCCGAGTTCACGCTTGTGCCACGCGCAAATCGCCTCACGCAGCGGCATGATCCCGCCCGTCGGCGTGTACTTCGTTTTGTTTCCCTCAATCGCGGCGATCGCGGCTTTCTTGATGTGCTCAGGCGTCGGAAAATCCGGCTCGCCCGGACCAAAGTCGGCGATGTCCACGCCCTGCGATTTCAGCCGGTCGGCTTCGGCGATGACCGCCGCCGTCGGCGAGATTTGTATGCGGTTGATGCGATTCGTCAGTTGCACTGCGTTCTCCTGATAGGACAAGCTTCAGCCTGTCTCTTCGCGCCGCGTCAGGTCCGGCGCACAAAATCCATTATAAAACTTTCGCTCGCAGCCGCTGTTCCACTTCCGGCGGCACCAGATCCTTCAACGGCCCGCCGAGCTGCGCAATCTCCCGCACCAGCTTCGAGCTCAAGTAGCTGTATGATTCACCCGGCAACATAAAAACAGTTTCGAGGCGCGGTTCCAGTTTTCGGTTCATCAAAGCCATCTGCAGTTCGTACTCGTAATCCGAGATCGCTCGAATCCCGCGCAAAATCACGCCCGCGCCGCGCTTCCGCGCATAGTCGACGAGCAGCCCGTGGAAAACGTCCACTTCTACGCCCGGCCATTTCTTTGTCACTTCGCGCAGCATCTCCACGCGTTCTGGCACGGAAAACAGCGGCTGCTTCTCGGCGTTGCTCAACACCGCGACAATCACCAGGTCAAACATTTTCTCGCCGCGCTCGATCAAGTCGAGGTGGCCGTTCGTCACCGGGTCAAACGAGCCGGGATAGATCGCAATGGATGTCTTCATGAGCGCCGCACGGAATTGCTTATTCTAACTCAGCCGGGGAAATTGGTGCGGCGTAAAGTTGGCCTGCCTGCGGCTGTCGAATTTCAGTAGGTGGATTTTCCCTTCGCCGTGGGCGGCGATTGTGACAGTATCTTCGTTGCTGCCCAGCGGGCGAGGCAATTCCAGATTGAGCTTGCTTGCCATTTTCAAAGGAGTCTCGAAACCATGGTTTTTGGCCCCTCGATGCGAGGTCTTGGCTTGTTGGTGCTGGGTGTCCTGATGGTCTCTCCGTTCGCGGTGGGGCAAGAGCAGCGGCTGCACTATCTCATGCCCGTTCCATCCAGCGTCCAAATTGGCTCGGGGCATCTCCTCGTGGATTCCAAATTTTCTGTTGGTTCGACGGGCTACACGGAACCACGGCTTGACCGTGCTATCGAACGATTTTTGCGCCAGTTGTCCCGGCAGACCGCGATTCCCCTCGCACGGAAACCCAGCTTCTCCGCCAACGCCATTCTCGTGATTCACACGGATCACGCCAGCAAGGAAATCCAGGAGCTAGGTGAGGATGAGTCCTATGTGCTCGAAGTGACCACCTCTGGCGCCAAGCTCAACGCGCCAACTCCACTCGGTACGCTGCACGGCCTTCAAACTTTTCTGCAACTCGTGGAAATCTCACCCGACGGATTTGCCGCTGCCGCCGTCACAATCAACGACAAGCCTCGTTTCCCTTGGCGCGGATTGATGATCGATTCCGCGCGGCACTTCGTTCCTCTCGATGTGCTCAGAAGAAACATCGATGGCCTCGAAGCCGTGAAGATGAACGTCTTCCACTGGCACTTGTCTGAAAATCAGGGCTTTCGCGTCGAAAGCAAAAAGTTCCCGAAGCTCCATGAAATGGGTTCCGATGGTCTTTACTATACGCAAGACGAAATTCACGACCTGATCGAGTCCGCGCGCGACCGCGGCATCCGCGTAGTCCCCGAATTTGACGTCCCGGGCCACAGCACGGCCTGGTTTGTCGGCTATCCTGAGCTCGCCAGCGGCCCAGGCCCTTACGAAATCGAGCGAAAATGGGGCGTTTTCGATCCCGCCTTCGATCCGACCAGCGAGAAAACCTACAAATTTCTCGATCAGTTCTTCGGGGAAATGGCAAAACTCTTCCCCGATCATTTTTTCCACGTGGGCGGCGACGAAGTAAACGGCAAGCAGTGGGACGCCAATCCGAAAATTCAGGAATTCATCAAAGCCCACGATCTGAAGAACAACGAAGGTCTGCAATCCTATTTCAACAAACGCCTTGAGCCCATCGTCAGCAAACATGGCAAGAGCATGGTCGGCTGGGACGAAGTGCTCGATGCAACTCTCCCCAAAGATATCGTCATTCAGTCCTGGCGCGGGCCGGATGCGCTCGCCGCGGCAGCCAAGCAAGGCTTTCGTGGAATACTTTCGAACGGCTACTACCTCGACCTAGGCTGGTCGGCAGCCCGCCACTATGCCGTGGATCCGCTCAGCGGCGCTGCCGCGAATCTCACTCCCGAAGAAAAAGCCCGCATCCTTGGCGGCGAGTCCTGTATGTGGGCGGAGTACATCAATCCCGAAAATATCGATTCGCGCATCTGGCCGCGCAACGCCGCTATTGCGGAGCGGCTCTGGTCGCCCCAGGAAGTCACCGACACTGCCTCCATGCATTCGCGTATGGAAGCACTCGCCAATCGGCTCGAATGGCTCGGCCTAACTCACAAGTCCTATCATCGCCAGATGCTCCAGCGCATCGCCGGCCCGAGCACTCCAGAAGAATTTGCCGCGCTCACCACTCTCGCCAGCGTCGTCGAACCAGTGAAAGACTACACGCGCGAAGAGACCGCAGCCTCCGAGCCCACCAGCGCCACGCCCCTGAACCGCGTCGTCGATGCCGTGCCGCTCGAAAGCGCAACAGCCCGCCACTTCGCCCAATCCATTGATAAGTTCTTAGCCGCCTCGTGCCACGATGCGCCGGCTGAAGCCCGTCTCCGCGCGCAACTCACCGTCTGGCGCGACAACGACAGCAAGCTTCAGCCTCTGGCACAGCGGTCGTTCCTGGTAAAGGAAGTATCAGCCAGTTCACAGGACCTCGCGACGCTGGGAGAGATAGGCCTTGCCGCTTTGGATCTCATTGCCAAAGCCCTGCACCCCTCCGACGATTGGAAGACACAACAGCTCTCCACTCTTCAGCTAATCCAAAAGCCGAAGGGCCAACTCCTGCTTATGCCGGCCCCAGCAATCCAAAAGTTGGTAGAAGCTGCCTCCACGGGCGGCGCATGTTCCCCAGCCAACTGAGCTAATTTTTGTAGGGTGCGAGGCTTGTCTACTCTGGAAGGGCCGCCGTCCAACTAGGCCGATCTACTTCCCCGCGGGCGCCAGATGCCGTAGACACTCTCCCGACCCAGAATCCGTAAACGATTTCCCCTCTTCCGGAACGAACTGCCAGGCGTAATGCCCGGGCGTCAGCGTCAACTTAATCACGCCATAAGTATCCGTGTTCCGCACTTCGCTATTGGCAATCGCAAATCCCAGCGGGTCGTGACTTTTCCCGCCCGTTCCCACCACAATTTCGCGAATCCCATTCGACGGATCCGCATGCCCATCGGGGTCCTGCGGTGCAAATCGCTCGTAGGAATGTTCATGCCCCGCCAGAACCAGCGCCGCATGCGCCTCATACAGGTCCTGCCACAGAGCCTTCAATTCCGGATGGATCGCATGACTCTTAAACACGCCGCTGCTGAACAGCGCGTGATGCCCGTACGCCAGCACGCACGCGGCAGGATGTTCCGCCAAGTCCTTCCGCAACCATTCCTCCTGCGGCGACCCTTTGCCGCATCCTCCCAAGTCCTTCGCTCCGCAATTTGTGTTCAGCGCCACGATGTGCCACGAGCCAAGCTCAAAGCTGTAATATCCCTTGCCCGCATCCCCCGCCTGTTTACCCCAATATTGAAAGTAAGCTGCCGCCGTCGGCTCCGCGTACTCGTGATTCCCCAAAGTCGGCCTCGTCCGTTCCTTAAACTCTCCCCACGTCGCTCCATAGCAATTCTGAAATTCCGCAGCGCTCCCCTTCTCATAAGCCAAGTCACCAGCGGCAAACACCGTCCCCGGTATTTTCTCGATGAGTTTGGCGGTAGCCCGCGCCCCCTCGAGATCCTTGCATCCCGCGATGTCGCCAGCTCCAACAAGCGTAAACGTCTGACCATCTGGAGCCGCTTGAGATGGCGATGGGTCCACACGCCGTTCGACAGGCGCAGGCTGCGCCGACGGAGAGCAGCCTGCCAGGTAAATTGCGGTGATCACTATGCCGACGGACGCGGCCGTACCAATCAACCCCTTGGCCAAATCAAAGACCCCGCATGCTTCTTTGCCGTTCCTTCTGCTCATCATTTCGTCGGCTAGCCTATCACGACGAGCAAGGCACGAACCCAAATTACCGTTGACCCCCGAAAATCGACCATTCAGTGCAATACATGCTCGTTCGCAGGAATTCTCTAGCAAGTCCGACTAAATCGGTCTTATTATAAGCCGCACGAAATAAAGGATTTGGAGGTAACTACTAGGCCAGCTGGTTTGACTAAAAAGCGAAAACAGAGTATCCTCTCATTGCGACTGAATCAGTCGCATATCCTGCGGGGGCAGGAAACAGAGTGAGAAATGTTTAAGCTATCCAAAAAAGCCGATTACGGCTTGATTGCCGTCAAGCATTTGGCCATGCACCGCAATGAACACGCATGCAGCGCCAACGAAATTGCCGAAGAGTATGGTATTTCCGTCACGCTGATGGCAAAAGTGCTGCAACGCTTGGCGCGCGAAGGCGTAGTTGTAGCGAAACACGGTTCGACGGGGGGCTATCAACTGGCGAAAGACCCTGTAAACGTGAGCGCGTTGGATGTGATTTCGGCCATTGACGGCCCCGTGCTCATCACATCCTGCGTAACGAGCCACGGTAATTGCGAAACCACGGAGCGCTGTTCCGTCCGCGAGCCGCTTCGCAAGGTGAACGAAAGCATTTTGGGAGTTTTGAGCACTGTAACAATTGCGCAGATGAGCGAGGACCCCAATGAGCCCGCGCTTGTCGCATTGTCGGGCTCGATGCGTTCGGGTTCGCACATGAGTTCGAGTTAGGAGACGAAGGAAATGTCTGTCAAGCTGCCGATTTACATGGATAATCACGCGACCACGCCAGTTGACCCGCGCGTCGTGGAAGCGATGCTGCCCTATTTCACCGAGAAATTTGGCAACGCCGCAAGCCGCAACCACAGTTTCGGCTGGGCCGGTGAAGAGGCCGTTGAAACCGCGCGCCAGCAAATCGCTTCGCTGATCAACGCCACGCCGAAAGAGATCATTTTCACCAGTGGCGCCACCGAATCCGACAACCTGATGATCAAGGGCATCGCGGAGATGTTTCGCGAAAAGGGAAATCACATCATCACCCAGGCTATCGAGCACAAGGCAGTCCTCGACACCTGCAAGCGCCTGGAAAAAGACGGTTTCGAAGTCACCTATTTGCCGGTGCAGAAAGACGGCCGCGTCAACCTGGATGAGCTGAAAGCCGCCATCCGACCGACCACCATTCTGATCACCATTATGTATGCCAACAACGAGATTGGCACAATCAACCCAATCCCGGAAATCGGCAAAATCGCCAAGGAACACGGCATTTTCTTCGCTTCCGATGGCGTGCAAGCGGTAGGCAAGATTCCTGTCGACGTCCAGAAAGACAACATCGACATGCTGGCCATCAGCGGCCACAAAATTTATGGCCCCAAGGGTGTAGGCGCGCTTTACGTTCGCCGGCGTAATCCCCGCGTACAGCTCTCCGCCATGATCGACGGCGGTGGCCATGAGCGAGGCATGCGTTCCGGCACGCTCAACGTCCCCGGCATCGTCGGCCTCGGCAAAGCTTGTGAGATCTGTCATCAGGAGATGAAGGAAGAAGCAATCCGGCTGAGCGGCCTTCGCGACCGTCTCAAAAAGGGCCTCGAAGCGAAGCTCGACGAAGTCTTCATCAACGGCTCGCTCGAGCATCGCCTGCCGAACAACCTGAACATGAGCTTCGCCTATGTCGAAGGCGAATCGCTCCTCATGGGCATCAACGACATTGCGGTTTCGAGCGGCTCGGCCTGCACTTCGGCCACCCTGGAACCCAGCTACGTCCTCAAGGCTCTGGGCGTCGGTGAGGACCTCGCCCACACCTCGATCCGCTTCGGCCTCGGCCGCTTTAACACGCAGGAGGAAGTCGACTACGTTATCGATAAGATGGTCCAGGTCGTCACCAAACTGCGCGAACTATCGCCACTTTACGAGATGGCCAAGGAAGGCGTCGACATCTCCAAGATGAAGTGGCAAACCGCCTAAACCCTGCATCTAATGGGGTAGGCAGCACGAGATCTCAAGAAGAGAAGGAAACACGATGGCAAACGAAGGCACAATCCGAATCCACCGCTCGATCGGCGGCACTGGCGCCGCTTTTCGAGTCACATTCGTACCCTATGAAGAGGGCGAAGAAGCTCCCGCCGCTGGCGAGCGCTCTTTCCACGAACTCCAGCAGGTTCGCGCCTTTTTGAAGATGCTTGGCGTTGGCGCTGAGTTCATCAAGGATGCTCTTCGCCAGCTTACCGCTGGCCGCTCCGCGTCCGTTCCGAACGTCACCCTGTCGGAAAAGGCCGTCAAGAGCGCAGGCTTTGGAAATCTCGTCAATTTGGCAAGGAGCAACAGCTAATGGCATACAGCGATAAGGTCGTCGAGCACTACAACAATCCTCGCAACGTCGGAAGCTTGCCCAAGGAAGACCCCAATGTCGGCACGGGTCTTGTTGGCGCTCCCGAGTGCGGCGACGTGATGAAGCTGCAGATGAAGATCAATCCCGATACGCAGGTCATTGAAGAAGCCAAGTTCAAGACCTTCGGCTGCGGCTCGGCGATTGCCAGCTCTTCGCTCGCCACCGAGTGGGTCAAGGGCAAGACGGTCGAGGAAGCTCTATCGATCAAGAACACGGACATCGTGCGCGAGCTTTCGCTCCCGCCGGTGAAGATTCACTGCTCCGTGCTTGCCGAAGACGCCATCAAGGCCGCCATCGGCGACTGGAAGAAAAAGCACGGCATCGAAGTCCCGGCAACCGAAAAGGCCGCGCACTAAGTTTTTCGCCGGCAAGGTGGCCCAGCAGAGCGCCGTCTCTTGTAGGGGCACGGCATGCCGTGCCCGTCTTAATCAGTGAAAGTATTTGGAGCATCTGAAAATGGCAACAGAAGTAGCCAATCCAACCATCGCCAAGATCCACCTCAGCGAGCGCGCCGCGAGAAAAATCCGCGAACTCCTCGCCAAGGAAGGTGTCTCGCCCGAGGTAGGCGGCTTGCGCGTCGGCGTGCAGGGCGGCGGCTGCTCTGGCCTGTCTTATGCCATGCGCCTGGACACGCAAGCCCGCGACCGCGACAAAATTTTCGAAGAATTCGGCGCTCGTCTCTTCGTGGACCCAAAAAGCTTTCTTTATCTGAACGGCACGACGCTCGAATACGAAGAAACTCTGATGCGCCAGGGATTTGTTTTTCAAAATCCCAACGCCGCCAGAAACTGCGGCTGCGGCAGTTCGTTTACGGCGTAGGTAGCACAGACTTCAGTCTGTGCTCTTCGGTTTGTTTTTTCTGTAGTCTTTGTTCGTGTCCAGCGGGGGAATGCAAGGCGAGTCACACCAGTGGTTGGCAGCCGCACCCGCCAGCCACTTTTTTTGTGCTCTTAAACGATTAGGACTAAATTTGTCGGATATCCAATAATGACCCAAGCGATGCCCACAACGAATCCTCCACTAGTCTGCTGGAATTGCCACGAGCGCGCGCAGGGCACGCATTTCTGCCCCAGCTGCGGCAAGCTCCAGCAAATCGCGGGCACCACCGATTATTTCGCCCTTTTCGAGATGCCCCGGAAACTCTGGATCGAAATGAACGCCCTCGAACAAAAATTCCTGCAACTGAGCTGGAAGCTGCATCCGGATAATTTCGTGAATGCTACCGAGACAGAACGCGAACTATCTCTCAAGCGCAGCTCTGAACTGAACGACGCCTACCGTACCCTGCGCGATCCCGTCGCTCGCGTCGAATACCTCCTCGGCCTCGAAAACATGCGTAAAGAGGGCGAGCACAAGCAACAAGCCCCGCCCGAACTCCTCGAAGAGGTTTTCGAGCTAAACGAATCTCTCGACGAGTTGCGCGAGGCGAAATCCGCCGGCGACGACCTGACCGCTCTAAAATCGCGCCTGGAATCCGCGGAGAAGAATTTTGGCGAAAAGCTTTCCGAAGTCGACTCTCAGCTGCAAGCCACCGCCCGCGACTGGGACGCCGGAGTAGATGCAAACGCAGACGAGCCGGCTCGCAAGAAGTTGATGTCGCGCATGAACGAACTGCTGAATCGCCGCTCGTACATAAGAAATCTAGTCGTAAACGTTCAAAAGGAGATTTTGTAGGGGAGGGGCTTGCCCCTCCCGGCTTTTATCATGGGCAGAATCGTTGGCATTGATCTTGGGACAACGAACAGCCTGGTGGCTTATCTGGACAGCCAAACAGGACAGCCGAAGTGTATCCCCGGCCCACATGGTTCGACTCTCTGCCCTTCCATAGTCAGCATTGACCCGGACGGCAGCGTCATCGTAGGTGAGCCTGCCCGCCGACGTTTGCTCACGCAGCCCGAACGCACTATCTATTCCGTCAAACGCCTCATGGGCCGCGGCCCCGCCGACGTCCAAAGCGAACTGAAACTCTTCCCGTTCCGCATCGACCCCGCCAGCAAAAACGTCATCCGTGTGATGCTCGGCGACAAAGTTTTCACGCCCCCCGAAATTTCTGCATTCATCCTGCGCGAGCTGAAAAGCTGGGCCGAAGCCTTCTTCAACGAGCCCGTCGACCGCGCCGTCATCACCGTCCCCGCCTATTTCAACGACGCCCAGCGCCAGGCCACCAAAGATGCCGGCAAAATCGCCGGCCTCGAAGTTCTCCGCCTCGTCAACGAACCAACCGCCGCGGCACTAGCGTACGGCCTCCACGAAAAACAGCGCGGCCGTGTCGCTGTCTACGATCTCGGCGGCGGCACTTTCGATATTTCCGTTCTCAAACTAATTTCCACCGCCGAAGGCGACATCTACCAAGTCCTCTCCACCAATGGCGACACGCACCTCGGCGGCGACGACATCGACAACCTGCTCCAAGCTTTCGTCCACGAACGGATTCTTCAGAGCGATCAGATCGATTTCTCACCGCATGGCGAAATCGCTCAAGAGCTTCGCAAGAAGTTGATCACGTTGAAGCATCTGCTTTCTGAACACAGGTACGAAGGTCTGCGCTTCCCGCTGCCAAACGGCACTGTCTTCGAGCTTGAGATTACGCGCCCCGTCTTTGAGGCGCTGATTCACCCGGTGGTTGACCGCACGATGGTGCCCGTTAAGCAGGCGCTTGCTGATGCCCAGCTCAATCCTGCAGATATCGAGGAAGTAGTGCTTGTCGGCGGCACCACGCGCACCCCGCTCATTCGCCGAACCGTTCAGGAATTCTTCGACCGCAAGCCGCACACCGAGCTGAATCCCGACGAAGTCGTCGCTCTCGGCGCCGCTGTCCAAGCCAATATTCTCGATCGCGGCGTTACCAACATGCTTCTGCTCGACGTCACGCCGCTCTCTCTCGGCATCGAAACTTACGGCGGCGCCGTCGCGAAAATCATCCCGCGCAACTCCACCATCCCCGCCAGCGCGCAAGAGCTTTACACCACCGGCGTCGACAACCAGACCGGCATCGACATTCACGTCCTGCAAGGCGAACGCGAACTCGCGAAAGACTGCCGTTCGCTCGCCCGCTTCACACTGAGAACACCGCCCGCGCCAGCCGGCCTCCCGCGCATCGAAGTAAAATTCCTTATCGATGCCAACGGCATCCTGCAAGTCGCCGCAAAAGATCTGCGCACCGGCGAACAGCACTCCATCGAAGTCCAACCCAGCTACGGCATCAGCGACAACGAAATCGAGCGCATGCTCGAAGAATCCATCGAATATGCCGAACAGGATTTCGCCGAACGCCAGCTCATCGAAGCCCGCACCGAATCCGAATCGATCCTCGTCGCCACAGCGAAAGCTCTGGCCAACGAGCAATCCGCAAATTTGCCGGCCGATGAGCGCGCAAAAATTGATGTGTCGATCGCCGCGCTAAAAGAATCCGTCGCCGGCACGGATTACAAACAAATCCGCAAACGCATCGACGACCTGAATCACGCAACCGAGCATCTTGCGGAGGTATTGATGAACAGCGCAGTCACATCAGCATTGCAAGGCAAAAACCTGGCCGAGGTCTGACATTCGTAGGGGCACGGCACGCCGTGCCCGTCATATAGTCGCAAGAGTTTCCTTTGTAGGGGCACGATTCATCGTGCCCTTCTCGGGCAGAATGGAAACAATGGCAATCGCAAGGGGGCAACGAAACATGGGCGGCAGCAATCCATACATCGACGAAGTCAAATACACGCCCGCCACGAAGAAATATAAAGTCACATTTCTTCCCAGCGGCAAAACCATCGAGGTCGATCCGGCGAAAATTCCCTACGGCCACAACGGCCTCCCCGGCAGCATCCTCGACATCTCCGAAGGCATCAAAGCCGGCCTCGACCACGCCTGTGGCGGAGTTTGCGCCTGCTCCACTTGCCACGTCATCGTCAAGCAAGGTCTCGAATCCTGCAACGAAGCCACCGACGCCGAACTCGACGAACTCGACATGGCTCCAGGCATCACGCAAAAATCGCGCCTCGGCTGCCAAACCGTCCCCGACGGCACCACCGACATCGTCGTAGAAATCCCCGACTGGAACAAAAACTACGCCAAAGAAGCCGACCACTGAGGCGAGCTGCATTTGTATGGCTTTTGTAGGGGCGCGCTTCAGCGCGTCCTTCCGAAAATCGACGCACGGTCGCACAAACTCTCAAGGAGCCACACAATGCCGCCATCATTCGGTTGGGACCAAATCGAAGACATCGCCATCGGCCTGACCGACAAGTTCCCCGACACCGATCCCCTCACTGTCCGTTTCACCGACATGCACAAATGGATTACCGAGCTCCCCGGTTTTTCCGGCGACCCCGCCGCCTCCAACGAATCCAAACTGGAAGCCATCCAAATGGCGTGGCACGAAGAATTCTTGGACCGCCAGAACTAGTGCGCACCGGGGCGCATTCTTACCGAAACCGCCGAGTCGCTAAGTCATCTGGAATGAACACTTATAGATGTGTATCAAAACAAAAGACTTTAAGTCCCTCTAGAATGAACACTTATGCAAAACCAGGGGGCTCCAGCGAGGCGATTTCCCTCACCATGCCTGCGTGGGCCACGCGTGCCACACCTTCCACCGCTTGTTCATTCCGCCGATTTCTCTTATCCTAGATAGGTTACGCACTCCACAAAATGTGGCGCTATGGTGCAACGGTTAGCACGCGGCCCTTTCAAGGCCGAAATACGGGTTCGATTCCCGTTAGCGCTACCAAAAATCCGTCGAACAATTATTTGAATTTGCGTGATGCCGCGCGTCACTCCCGGCTATAATTCGCGCCAGCCATCTCTGCAGTTGGGCGCCGGGCGACCTGGGAAAGTCAGCGCGAAATACGGCAGACTCGCCGCGCGCTCTTGAGGATCTGCATTGACCTACGTCGAAAAACATCTGATCCCCGGAGAAACCGTCCAGTATCAAACCAACCTGCATTGGATCGTCATGCTCGGTCACGCCGGCCTCGCCGCATTTTTCTTCGCCGTCGGCGTCGCGCTGCTTCTACTTCACTACGGCGCGCAGCAAACCGGTGTCGCTCATTCGGTCGCGCTGCTTTTCGTCGCTCTCGGAGCATTCCTTGTTGCGGCAATCCTATTCGTCGTCGGCCTTATCAAGCGCAACTCCACGGAAATGGGCCTCACCAACAAGCGCGTCATCGTCAAGACCGGCCTCGCCACTCGCCGCACTATCGAGCTTCTCCTCTCGCGCATCGAAAGCGTAGTTGTGGAAGAGCCCGCCATGGGCCGCGTCCTCGGCTATGGAACCGTCATTATTCGCGGCACCGGCGGCACTCCCGAAGTTTTCGAGAAAATCGCCCACCCGCTCGAATTCCGCGAACAAGTGCAAAGCCAAATCGCCTCCAGCCAAAAACAGGCTTGAGCCTAACTCCGCTCAACACGTCCGCTTGGAATTGTGGCTGGCCACAGAGTAAACTATTCACTGCACCCTTTCGGAGGCTGCCATGGCCAATTTCATGCGCACGTCCAACCCCGCTCTCAACGAAAAAGCATTCAAGGGCCAAGTAGCGATCGGCGAAGCGATGACGTTGCAAGGCACCGTCAACAAGACTGGCCTACTCTTGCTCTGTGTCGTCGCGACAGCTGCCTGGACCTGGGGACTCTCCCACTCGAACGCACCCGAAGCAGCCATACCCTGGATGATTGGCGGCATTCTCGGCGGATTCGTCGTCGCCCTGGTGACGATCTTCAAGAAGAACTGGTCCCCGTTCACTGCGCCAATTTATGCGCTCCTCGAGGGTCTTGCGCTAGGCGGCATCTCCGCCATTTTCGAACTGCGCTATCCGGGCATCGCCATCCAGGCGGTAGGCCTCACCTTTGGCACGCTCTTCGTAATGCTCCTCGCCTATAAAACGGGCATCATCCGTGCCACGCAAGGCTTCAAGGTCGGCGTGATTGCAGCCACGGGCGGCATCGCCGTTTTCTATCTGATCGGCATGGCCTTGAGAGTGTTCTTCCATTATCAAGTTCCCGTGATTTACAGCGGCGGCGTATGGGGAATCCTCTTCAGCCTCTTCGTCGTTGTCGTTGCTGCGCTTAACCTGGTGTTGGACTTCGACCTGATCGAAACGGGTGTGAACGGTGGCGCACCCAAGTACATGGAGTGGTACGGCGCGTTCGGCCTGATGGTCACTCTGATTTGGCTCTATCTCGAAATTCTCCGCCTGCTAGCCAAAGCGCGCCGCCGATAGCAGCTGTTAAGGGCTCGCGGGGCCGGGCGTGAATCGCGCCTTAAGCTAAAAGGTCAATTTCAGCCGCGCTGAAACACTTCGCGGTGGCGCCACCGCTGTCCCGGAAAACAAACTCGCAAAATTGATCAGGTTGACGTGATCCGTCAAATTCTCACCTTGAATCTCGAACGCCGCGCTCCTCTGCTCTTTGTGATATAGGTCCACACCTGCGGCAACATCCAGCGAATAGTTCGGCCGTACACGGCCCTTATTAAAGTTCACCTGGTTGCTGATCGCGGCGCCGTATTGAGAGAGCAGAAAATTTAGATCAATCGGGCCGTTATCGATCTCCACCGGTAACCCGCTGCCGTACTCGCCGCTGAACGCCAGCCAAACGCGCTTCGCAGCCTGATCTCGGACTCGGGCTCGCACGGTATTCCGCTGGTCCTGCGAGACTGCGAATTTGTTTTTGTCCGATAAGCCGCTTGCCGCATCGTCTCCGAGAAACAGCCCGCCCGTGATTGGCCCTTGACCTATTCCGGACTGGTTCGCATAACTGAGGAAGCCTGAAAAGCGCCCCCAGTGAGGCACGGAGATTCGCACTTCTTCGCCCGCAATCCGTGCCTTCGCAAACGCAATCGGGAAACTCACTCCCGTATCCAGCAGAGTGTCGTCGTCCGAATAGTTATGAAAATCGCGCCGGAAAACGTTGGCATCAAGCCGCAAATTCCCAAACAAAGACTTTGTGACGCCCACCTCATAGTAATTGGCTCTCGCCGGTTGCACTGGCAGACGCAGCACAACCGGATCGATGGAACTCAACTGCGGCGAGCTGGCTAAAAGCAAATTCTCCATCGCTGGTGTCTGAAAAACTCGGTCGTAAGAGGCGTGAATCAGCAAATTCAGCGACGATACATAGCGCGCAACGCCGATCCTTGGGCTCACTGCGGATTGATGCACGACAAATGCGTAGTGATCGAATCGCAGTCCCGCGCTGACGTTCCAATCGCCGCGATGCCATTGGTCCTGCGCGTACACCGAAGGCTCAATATCCCAATGCCGATCAGCAAATTGAAGCTGCTGCAGCGTGCCGGGATCGAACTGCGTCGGATCGGTGATGGTGTACTGCAGCGCCTCATGGACAGGACTGAAGATTCCGTCCGCACCGGCTTTCCAATCGTGATGGCCATGATGGCCGGCAATGTCTCCGCGAAGATACCCTTCGCGGTAGCCGCGATTCTGCGCGACGATAACGGGAGTCGCCAGAGGATTGGAAGTCAGAGTCGCGCTTACATCGCGCACGCTGCCGGCAAAGCTCAGGAACAAATCTGGAGAGATGGTGTGCTGAAAGAAGATCTTCCCAGCGGTCTCGTCGTTTGCGGTGTCTTGCCGCTGGCCGGCTTCTTGTTGGATCAATTCGTTCGGCACAAGGAAGCGCACCACATTGTGGCTCAAGGTGAGGCGCAGACGGTCTTTATCTGAAAAATCTCTCTCGTAGGAAACCGAAAAGCCTGCCGAATTACCGCGATTAGTGAAATTTTCCTGCACTGGCGGATCAAGGTAACGGTCCCCGTGAAAACCGTCTCCGCTCGCCGAAAAACGGTTCTTGCCCGCGGAATAAGACAGACCCGCGGAACCCGTCACCGTCGAAAAATTCCCGCCTTCGGCTTCGAACTGCCCGTGCAGCCCTCTTGGAACATCTTTCGTCGTGGTGACTTCCACAATCCCGCCAAGCTTCCGCCCGTACTCCGCGGGAAAGCTCGCTGTCAGTACGCGCATCGATTCCACTTCGTCCGCATCAAAGGACGGCGCGAATGCGGGAGACCGGTTCTGCGTCAGCGGCAATCCGTCGAATATATACTGCACGTCGTACTCGGAACCGCGGGGATGCAGGACTCCATTCGCCTCCGTGAGCCAGCCCGGCTGGTTGTTCACCAAATCGCTTAGTTCCCGCCCGGGCTGCGAGGACATTTCTTCGCCGATCGATTGCCGCCCGATGGAATAAATCGTTCCCGTACTGCTGGGGTCAACGAGTGTGGCGGAGTCGTTTACTTGCACTTCGGTTGTCACCGGGGCTACGCCAAGCGTCGCTACGACGTGAACCGGCACTTCGGACCGAATCTCGACGAGGTTGTTCCACGGCGCAAAATTTTCTGCTGTCAAACTCAACCGGTAAATCCCAAAGGGAAGGTCCTGCACTGTAGCCCGGCCATCAGGTGCAATCTGAATCGTGAGGCGAACCTGGTTTGCTTCGCTGACCAGTTCAGCGCTAGCCGCCACCGCCGTGCCTTGCGGGTCGCGCACTTCTACACGCAGCTCCCCGCGCACGCGTTGCGCACGCGCCAGTGGTCCGCTAATTAGGATTAGCGCCGCCAGAAGACACAATTTCACGGCGCTCTTCCCTCGCGGCAAAAATGGAGTGTTTGTTTTTGGCACTCGAAACTCGGGCGCTTCAAAATCGGCTATTTCCACTTCTAAATCAACTACTCGGACTTAATTGCAGCAGCTTGGCAAGTCTTCCTAAGTTAGCATGAAGCGCCGGAGGTCCCTCCGCGTTGCCTGCCAAGCCGTAACAGAATCGCAACTCTCCGCCATTGACTTGCGCTTGCCGACTTCGCCCACTTTCGGCAAAATACGTCTGCGAATCCGTGTGACCCTTCCATGAAGCCACCGCCTCCCTTCAACCCCGCGCTTTTTACCATCGGTCATTCGAGCCTTGAGCTCGATGGATTCCTGAGAATGTTAGTTACTTATGAGATAAAATCCATCTGCGATGTTCGCAGCCGCCCAGGCAGTTTCCGGTTTCCGCAATTCAACCGTGAAGCACTGGAAGTTTGTCTGGCCTCCGCGGAAATCCAATATGAATTTCTCGGCGAGAGCCTCGGCGGGCGTCCTTCCGATCCCCGTGCTTACCAGGAGGACGGAGTTGTGAACTACGAAGTGCGCCGCAAGGCCGCCGATTTTCAGTCAGGCATTGACCGCGTGTTGAAGCTGGCCGCTTCGTCCAACATCGCTCTGATGTGTGCCGAGGAGGATCCTTTGCAGTGCCACCGCTTCCTTATGATTTGCCCGGCGCTGCTTGATCGAGGAGCAAGCCCCGTCCACATTCGCCGAGGTGGCGAGCTGGAATCGCAGCGCGAAGCCGAGGATCGCCTCCTGAAATTGCACGATCTCGCCGCCTTCGATAGCGGCTCGCTCTTCATCAATGAACGCGACGTGGCTCTTCAGGATGCTCTTCGCCGCCAGGCACAAGAGTTCGCTTTCCGCGCCTCTCCCGAAGCTATCGAATATTACTAATTTTATGGCGATTCTTCTCTGCACGATCGGCTTCACGGGAAAAACGGCCGAAGAGTTTTTCCGTCTTCTGCAAGATGCCCAGGTGGAAAAACTCATCGATATCCGCCTCAACCGCAGCGGGCAACTCTCCGGCTTTGCCAAATATCCCGACTTGCCTTTCTTCCTGGAAAAGGTGGCGAGCATTGGCTATTCCCATGAACCGCAGTTGGCGCCAACGGCGGAACTTCTCGATACCTATCGCGATTCAAAAGACTGGGCTGCCTACGAGATCGGATTTCTTGCGCTTATGCGAGAGCGCGGAGTCCCTCAGGCCTTCGAAGCAGCTTCCTGGCCTCAACACGCGACGCTGCTTTGTTCAGAACCTGGTCCGGAGAAATGTCATCGCCGCCTCGTTGCTGATCTGCTCGCCGCGCACTGGCGCACGCAGGGCAATCAAGTGGAGATTCGGCATCTCGTTGCGCCGCGCCAGAAGTCTTCGAAACCGCGCCATCCAAGAACAAAATCCGTGCCATGAATAAGTTGCTCATCACGGAAATTACCCGCATGGGACCGGCATTTTGTGTCATCGGCTTGCAGCGGGAAAAGGAGAGCATTCGCTCTGTCCGGCCCGTTACGGCGACAGCCAATAGCTGGCTGCGTTTTCCTTATCAGCGTGGGGATGTGCTGCAATGCGAGCTCGCGCCCTTCTCCGGTTCCAAGCCGCATGTCGAAGACCGCGTTTCGACCCGAGGTTTTCAGAAGGAGACCGCCGTTCGCGAACCCGAACTTGTTACCTTCCTCCGCAAGGCGGAAATGGCGGAGACGCTCGGGGAATTGTTCGGCTGTGCACTTCACCAAAACAGGAGCGGAGGAGCGTTCGCCAAACCGCCCGAAGCAACACGCTCCGTCTGCGGGACAGTGACACAGAATTTGCGACTGGAGCTTTGCGGCGATGAACTGCGCGCCACGCTGGTGCTTTCCTCTGGCGAAGTCTTGCGCGATCTTCCGGTCGTGGACCGCGATTGGCGCGATTTTGTGGATGCGGCGCTGGCCGAAAACAGAGGCGCGAATCGCGTGCCACGGCTCGAGCGCTTTCTGAACTCGCAATTCCACTACAAGGTTTTGTCTTGCCCGCATCACTTCATCCGGCTTGGACTTACAAGGCCCTATCATGAGCGTTGCTGGCTGATGCTGGACACGCTCATCCCTCTTCCGAAGCACGATTGGCTCGAGGAATTTTGATGGGCGCCACCAAGGATCAAGCCTATTGGGGGCGTCTTGTGGAAGAGTGTTTCCGGCGCGAAGCCGGCCCGCAAGCGGACCTACCGGCTCCGCAGCAGGATCTCATTGAAACGGGCGCTCTGGACTCGATGGGCTGGGTGAGTTTTCTTCGCGCCCTGGAATCCGCAAGCGGCATAAGTCAATTGGGAACCCTCCTCACGCAGCGAACGCCTTCCCTGGAAAGCATTTTCCAGGTCATTCGGGAAACCCAGAAAGTGTCTGCTGCCGGTGTCCTGGATACTGAAGCGAGTCTCCCTACCGCGGGGCGAGACAGGACACAATCGTCGGCAATCCTCGAAAGTTCCGGCGCCGCCGTCGGTTCGCGCAGAGTTTCTTCTGAAGACATCGACCGCGCTTTCGGCATGCCGCCGGGCAAGCTCCGGCTTCGCGCAGGAATCGAATCGCTTGCCTATGCCGTGGAAAGCGAAAGTGAACTGACGCTAGGCACGCGGGCCGCGCAGCAAACGCTTCGCGCCGCTGCTTGCGGGGCGCAGGAGCTTGATTGGATTATCGGCACCAGCGAGACACATCGTGGCTACCCATCCCTGTCTGCGCAACTGCACTCGCAGCTTCTTGCTCGTGAAACCTGTGCGGCGCTTGACGTCGGCGGCGCCTGTCTGGGCTTGCTCAATGCACTGGCTGTCGCCCAGGGCCTGATCGCCTCGGGTCGTGCCCACGCTATCCTCGTCGTCACTTCTGATGTTCACAGCCGCATCCTCAAGCCAGGCAAGGTAGCTGGCGAGTTCGGTGGCTTGTTCGGCGATGGCGCCAGCGCGTTTCTTCTGCGCGCAGCCGCTAGCTCCGCGCCGCAGCCTAGCTGCCTCCTTGGAGAATTCTTTTTCGGCTGCGCTGGCCAGTATGCCGGAGCCATTAGGGTGACTGACTCCCTGAATGGAAACCTCGACGTTCATTTTGATGGTGAGGCTCTCTCCCGCGCCGCCATCACCCGGATGGAAAAAGTCCTCCTGGACGTCGAGCTTCGCAGCGGCATCGCGCGGTCTTCGGTCATCGGGTTTGCCACGCATCAGCCCAATCCTCGTCTGGTCACTCTTCTCGCAAAACAATTGGGCGAGCCTACCGAGAAATTTCCTCCCATAGCTCGAACTTTTGGCAATCTCGGTTCTTCCACCTGTGGCGCGGCCCTGGACGCAATTCTGCGAGCGGCGCGGCATTCTAGGACTGATAAGCCCGGCGCCATTTTTCTGGCATCGCTTGGTCCTGGCCTGCTTTTCGGTGGAGGCTGGCTCACGCTGGCCTGAAGCAGTCCCCTCTTTCCGCTCCTGTTTCAGAGGTGGCGACCTGTAACATTTTGTTACACTCCCGCGATACCCCCGCAATCCTCGGAATATTCTTTCTTCTTAAACTATTAAAAACAATGAACTTAACAAGCCGGCAGGCCTGGCTTGGTACGTGCACTCTTCTGGGCACCCGGCATGTGGTCGGAAGAAATTTTAGGAGTTCCGGAATGAGTAAGCGCACGAAAAGGACTCAAGAAGGATTCTCGCTTCTGGAGATGGTGGTCGTGGTGGGGCTGGCGTTCACCGTAATGTGTTTTGCCGTTATGAACACAGTGAGCAGCACGGCAAACTCCAGAGCCAATGCAGCGATGGACTCGGTTGTCTCACAACTTCGCCAGGCACGCGAGTTGGCCATCGCCAAGCGCCGCAACGTTCAAGTGCAGTTCACTGCCCCTAACCAGATGCAGACGACCATTTTGACTCTGCCGGGCGAGCCGGTTCCTCCGGCTTTCCCGGTTGTCATGCTCAATGACGGAGCGGGCGGCGGCTTGAGTTTCTATGTGTTCCCATCGCTGCCGGATACGCCAATGAATTTCGGCAATTCCACCCCCATCAATTTGCAGCAACCGACGGGCGGGGGAGCCTGGACAGTGATGTTCTCCACCTCCGGCTCGTTTTGCGGCACGGCACAATCCGCAGCCAATCTTTATCAGGCAACGACGAACAATCCTGTGAACGCTTCGATTTTCCTGGGTATCACGGGAAAAACCAACACCGCGCGCGCAGTAACGGTATTTGGCGCGACGGGCCGGGTCCGCTCCTACTACTGGACCGGCTCATCCTGGCAGGAATAGGGAGATAAGATCCATGAAACGACACAACAAAATCTCTCGCCAGCCAGCAGGCTTCACGCTGATCGAGGCGATGATCTCGATCGTCATCCTTTCGTTCGGCGTGCTCTCTCTGGCGGTGGTTTACGCGCAGGGCATCATGTTTGCCAGCCTCACGCAGTATGACTACATCGCCGAAAAGAAGGCGGAGGAAGCCGTGGAAACCATCTTCACGGCTCGCGATACCAAAGTTCTGACCTGGACGCAGATCCAGAACGTGGCGCAGGGTGGAGTATTTCTCGGCGGCGCTCAGCCTCTGCTGGATCCCGGCGCAGATGGACTCGTGGGTACTGCGGATGACAACGCCTCTCTCCCCGATTCCATCATCATCGGGCCTGGTTCGGATGGAAAGCTGGGAACTTCCGACGACGTCGTCGTCAACCTGAATCCCTGGATGACCCGCACGATTGCCATATCAGCCGTAACCGGAGAAGCAAACCTCCGGCAGATCACGGTCACTATCAACTATAAAGTCGGCCGTATTCAGCGCACCTATACGCTCATCAGCTATATCTCGGCGTTTGCGTGAGGATGGCGGGAGAGAACTCACCATGAAAAAACAATCTGGATTTACACTTATCGAGTTCATGGTCGCCATGGGCATCACGCTTGTCGCCCTGGCTGCCACCATGCTCGCATTCAAAGACGCCACGAATACGAACCAGAGCGTCACGCTCAAGTCTGACCTCTCGGACAACCTCCGCGCCGGCGTCAACCTGATTCAGCAAGACCTGATCATGGCCGGCACAGGCATCCCGACTGGCGGCATTCCGGTGCCCTACACCCCCGGTCCCGCGAGCTGCCTCGGCAGCGGCGGCGCTCCGATCAATCGCCCCAACCTGTCCGGTGGGCTGACCTTCCCTGTATGCAACGTCAGTCTCAACGCCGTTGAGCCTGGCTGGCAACTCGGCCCGCCAATCACCAGCCCGGATTCCACTTCCGGCGGAAACACCGACCTTATCACCGTTCTTTATGTGGATAACACGCTCTCGCTCAACTCCCGGATGGTCAACGAGCCTGCAATCGGCGCCAATCCCGGCTGCCCGGCGGGAAGCATCACGAGTAACGGCCAAGTCGTGACGTTCGACGCCACCTGCATCGCGTTTTCTCCCACGGGAGTGCAGATTAACGCCGGCGACTTGATCATGTTCTCCAACACCAAGGGCAACGCGATTCAGGAAGTGACCAGCGTGTCCGGCCAGACGCTCCGGTTCGCCGCAGGCGACGGGTTGCGCTTGAATGCCCGCACCGATCCGCAGGGCACCATGACGCAACTCGAGAACACAAACCTCGTAGGCGGCGTGAATGTGCCCAATGGCACTTTCCCTCCGACGACGGCGACGCGCATTTGGATGATCACCTACTATCTGGACAACGTGACGGACCCGCTTCACGTCCGCCTCGTCCGCCGCATCAACTGGAATCCCGGCCAGCCCGTCGGTGAAACCATCGAGAATCTCCAGTTCAAATACAACTTCGTCGACGGGGTGGCGAATCCTTCCGGCCAGTCCAGCATCCCCACAGGCGAATCGGAAAGCCAGATTCGCTCGGTCGACGTCATCCTGGGAGCCCGTTCCACAAACGCCTGGGGACAAAACCACAAGTATCTCCGTAGCAATTTCATGACGCAGGTCAGCCTCCGCAGCATGGCCTACGTAAACCGGTATCGATAATGAGGAGTACAACGATGAATTCCGTTAAAAAACTGATGCGACGCGATTCGGGCATCGCTCTTCTCACGACCTTGCTGCTCATGCTGCTCATGTCCAGCTTGCTGGTGGGATTTATCCTGCTGATCACTTCGGGACAGAAGCTCAGCGGCATCAATAACGACTACAGCCGCGCCTTCTACGCTGCGGAAGCCGGCATGGAAAAGATCACCGCGGATCTTGGCACGCTCTTTGATACGAACTATTCGCCATCAGCCGCCCAAATCAACGCCATCTCGGCAGCTCCGCCCGCCATTTCCGGGATCGCATACACGCAATACAACGGCGCTTCCGGCTATCAGGTCAATTACAACACGGACGCCAACGGCAATCCTCTGGCAACGGTTACCTCGATCCAATCGGGCGCCTACCAGGGCATGACGGCTTTGGCGACGCAATACACATTGCTCGTGACTGCTCGCACACTCAGCAACAACGAGGTGAAGCTGCAGCGTACGACGCAAACGGTCGGTATTCCGATGTTCCAGTTCGGCATTTTCTCGGATACGGACCTCAGCTTCTTCCCCGGTCCGGACTTTAACTTTGGAGGCCGCACGCACACCAACGGCAACCTGTTCCTGGCGGCCGGCGGCACACTCACCCTCGCGGACCGCGTAACTGCCGTGAAGAACGTGGTTCGTACCAACCTCTCCAATGGGTACCCCACGACCACCGGCTCCTATGGTGGCACGGTGAATATCACCACCTCGCCGGGTACTGCTTCCTACCGCGCGCTTGCGTATACGGAAGGCAGCTTGGTGAACACCCTCGGCTCCGCGGTCAACCCCATCTGGACAAACATCTCCCTTGGCGCGACCAACTATGCCGGCAACTTGCGCAATGGCGCCACCGGTGCAACCGCTCTGAACCTCGGCATCGTGCTGCTTGGCAATGGCACCACTCAGCCCGTGGACATGATTCGCCGTCCCTTCGGCACTACGGAAAGCGCGTCTGTCACCAACTTGCGCTACTACGCTCAGGCTAGCTTTAGGGTTTTGCTCTCCGATGCCTCCGTCGACATCACCAGTCTTCCGTGCATCGATACTTCGACGTCGCCTGTGGACTTGTCGCAGATCGCCATCCCCGCTGCCAACTGGACGTTGGCCGGAGGCTTTCCTGCTGCTCTCTACACCAAGATGAACACCAACAACGCTGCCGGATACAACACACCGCCGGTTCCACTGGCAGCTTCCGGCGCTGCAAAAGGTGCAGGCATCACGGCATACAATCCCGCTAACGGTTACTGGCTGCCAACGCCTAACGTGGCACAATATGCGACAGCTTCCGGTCTGCCCATTATCAAAGGCTTTCTCAAGATTGAAGTGCAAACCGCCTACGGCAATCCTTGCGGCACCTGGAAAGACGTCACTCTCGAAGTTTTGGCTTACGGCTACGCAGGCCGAAACTTGAACCCGCAGACGGGATTGACGGCGGCGCAATATGGCACCTCCGAGCCGCTTCTCGCACTTCCCGTGCTTCAGGTAGTTCCCTCCGCCTGCCAGGACGTTCATCCGAACGCGATCATCCGTCTCGAGCGCGTGCGCGATAATCCTTCCAATTGGGCCAACACGAACGCAAATACCCGCTGTGGTGTGACCAACAACGCCCTGCCGGGTAGTCAGGCATACCCCTTAAATCCGGCGGACTATTGGCCGAACGCTCTTTTTGATACACGGGAAGGCACCCTTCGAGACGTTAGCCCCTCGACGACTACCGGTATCGGCGCTAGTAAATATTCGCAGATGGTTACACTCGGCGGCGTGATGCAGTACGTTGAAATCGATGCGAAGAACCTGGCCAAGTATCTCGGTGGCGCACTGCCGGGTTCCGGCCACCTTTCTTACGACGCCGTCATCGCCCCCAACGACTATGCGGTCTATATATCCGACCGGCGTGGCAACTACACGGCGGGGACACTCGCCAACGCCTGGCCTCCGCTCTCCCCGAGCACTCACGAGACCGGTGAATTTGGCTGGGACGATTTTGTGAACCCCGTTAGCGCTGCTGGTTGCCCGAATTCCACCCAGGACACGGGTGAAGATCTGGACGGGTTGGGCACGACCGGCTTCTACCAGTACGGATGGGATCCAACACGCACGATGGCTGCGGGCATCGCTTACACTGGTCTCGGAACAGGTCAATTCGGATTCTATAGCCTGGGCGCTCCCGGTAACCTTTACGGCGCGGCGGCCACCAACGCTATCGCCGCCAATCCGAGCTGCACGGTGGCTTCGCCTTCCAGCATCTGGCCGATGTCTATCGTCATCCACCCAAATGAGGCGCGCGAGAATCCGAACCCGTTCTTCCGCCGGGCTGTCAAGATCGTTGACGGCAACCTCCTCACCGCTCTGGGCACATGCCCGGGCACCGTGCCTTGCGGTTTGGCCATCGCCACGGAAAATCCTGCTTACGTTTTTGGCGACTTTAACGCTAACTCTGCCGGCGGCGGCTTCAACGACCCGAACGTGGCCGTCTCCATCAATGCGGACGCCGTCACGCTTCTATCCAACAACTTCAACGATGTGAACTCTTTCGCATTTCCCTATGCTTTCAGCTATCCGCCTACCGGCGCCTCAACCCCAGTGCGAAGCGCGATAACGACCTACTACCGCACCGCTATCATGGCCGGTAAGGGAGTTTCGTTTCCGCAGCCTGCAGGCACTGGGAATGACTTCGGTACCGATGGAGGGGTTCACAATTTCCTCCGATACATCGAGAACTGGGGCGGGCAGACCCTCAACTATCGCGGGTCGGTCATCAGCATGTACTACAACCGGCAGGCCATCGGCGCCTTCAAGTGCTGCACCACGGTTTACTCTCCGCCAACCCGCGGTTACAACTTCGATACGGAGTTCCTGACTCCGTCTCTGCTGCCGCCGCGCACGCCGCTCTTCCGCGACGTGAACACCACGGGCTTTACACAGCTCCTCCTGCCCAATCAGTAGAACGCAGCGTAACGGCTGCACCCTCGACCGGCCCCGGCCACCCCCCGGGGCTGGTTGCTTTTTGGAAGGCAAAGTCCTGCAATGGACAGGATAATCAGAGTTCAGTGATGCGCCTTGCTGGTTCCCAATTCGAATTCCAGTGACGGCCTTATTCAGCTATATTCGTTACAATCCCATGCAGACGCCATGACTGCCCCGCGGGAAATACGAACACCAGCCTGGTCCGTCCGGCTTGCATTCGAGCTGGTTGCAAATGACCAGACCGCCCAGGCCCTGGCTGCTGGGCTCACCTTAGAACAACTCAATTGGCAACCGGCGCAAGGCTCTTGGAGCGTGGGACAATGCCTGGAACATCTCTGCATCACGAACGGAGCCTATTTAGGTGCGATTTCCGCCGCGCTGAAAGAGAAGCCGGATTCTCCGGTCGACCAGATTACTCCCGGGTGGTTTGGTCGCTGGTTTATCCGCAGCTTTGTCGAACCCTCGCCGAAAAGCAAGCGTGTTTCCGCTCCGTCCAAAATCAGACCGCCGGGTCACGTCGAGCTTTCTGTTCTTGAGCGATTCCTTACTGAAAACAAATCGTGCCGCGAACTTTTCGTGCAAATGCGTGGAAAGGACGTAAACCGCATTCGGTTTTGGAATCCTTTTGTCCCCGGAGTCCGATTCACAGTCGGCACTGGATTCGAGATCATTGCGGGCCACGAACGCCGCCATCTATTGCAGGCAGAACGAGTGCGGGACTCGGTGAACTTCCCGGCGCGTTAAGTTTGTAATAATCGGAAAAACGCCTTCAACCAGGCCAACCCCTTGCTGTTGTTGGGTCAAAGTACATCGATTGGCGCGTCCCGGTGCGTTTGCCAATCACTCACAATTTAGGATCCCGGGCGCGTTCGCGTGGTGAAGCTGGTGCTCACGGTTGGGACTACACACGCTTGCAAGGGAGGCCAGCCGGCGTCTGTCGTCGGGTTGCGGCAGAGCGTTGCTGTGGCTGGGCTGACCAGCGAAGGATAGACGGTGTTGTCCAGCGGCTCGGCATAGATTTGATAGCTGTGCCCGGCGGGAAGATGGCTGATTTCGTAGCTTCCGTCGAATTGGGCCGGACCTGGCGCGGTGCAACTCCAGCCTCCGAGCGTTGCGCCGATCACCGCGCCACTCGAGGCGTCAACGGCTACGACATGCGCTCCAAAAATTCCCGTGACGCCGGGGGGCGACAAGGGCAACGAGAGCGGATTGGCTGGCAGGATCCGGCCGCTGAGCGAGCCCATATTCAGCGTGTCGGACGGATCTGGATACAAAACACGCAGTCCAGTGCGATCGTCTTCGCCCAATGGATCGCCGGGCTGCTGGGGCGTTGGGCGTGTTCCGGAATATGTTCCTGGCGCAGGCGCAAACGGGTACATCATCGCCGCTAAAACCGCGGAGTGGCTGAATCCCAGCGTGTGGCCCAATTCGTGAATCATCAAAGACTCGAAATCGTAAGCAGTTGGCGCGGATGCCAGCGCCGCGGGCGTGGCGAAAGTGACCATGGAACCGCTGGGATTAAAGTAGATGTCCGCATCGAGAATTTGGCCGACTTGCGTGGCTGGCGCGCCCGTTCCCACTTGCACGCCGATAATGTCCGCAGTGATGACACGGGTGAACGCCAGAATGCCCGGCGTGAAGGCACCGTCGGCTTGGTCGAGGCAAATCGAATTGATGCCATCGGAGCCGCACGCGCTTTGTGTGGCTGTGCGCGTAACGGGGGCGAAGGTTCCCGCCGCGAGAGTCGTGCCGCTCACTCCGGTCCAGACGGCAAGCGATTGCGTGATGACTTGTTCGATTTCGTTTAGACGACCAGCTGGAGTTTGATTTTGGGTCAGGATGGTCACCGGATTCGTGCCCAGCACGGTACTCCACTGTTCGGAAATTGAGCCTTGCGAAATAACATAGTGCGAAGCCACGGGACAAGCTGAACCTCCCGATACGCTGGAAGGCTGGCGAACATCGGGAACGATTTCGTTGAACGCGTAGCCGCTCGCTCCGGGGATTCCCCACGTTGCATAAACAGCGGCAAAAAATAATGCCGTGCAGTTCGTGAAAATCGAGCGTCTCTTGGATATCCTCATTGCCCTGCTCCTGCCGACCACCTGCCCTCTTGCCGCAGGGCGTGGTGCAGTCTTTCTTTAAAGATGGCTACAGGTAAATTGCGAATACCTCCGCGATGGAAGGCGTGTAACTTTGGATCGAATATCGCGGCAGAAGCGGAATCTTGCGTGACAACCTCAAGGCCGGATTGCGAATTGCGTCCAATGCGAAACGTTCCTTGCGACCAGCCAAGCACTTGGTAGGGTTCGCCTTCACGCGCCCAAAGAAAAAGATAAACCTCTTCGCCGGTGCGAAAGGCCGGAACCTCATCCACGTGCGAATGAAGGTTTCCTACATGGCCTCCCAACAGTCTTACTGTGACGACTCCCGGGAGAGTGCCTTTTTCGCTTTCGAGGACTTCAAATCTCGTCTCGGTCCAGATCTCTCCTCTGTCCCACTGGCTCGAGGCGCCCAGGCACCGCATGCGCGCTACGGCTGTGGATTCCAATGCTAAAGCTTCGAGCTTCAAGCGCGAAAGCGTGGTGGCGCTTGCCGCCACGGCGAGCAGCGCGAGAGCGCAGAGAAAAAGAATCCATAAGAATCGGCGGCGTTGTACATAGCTCATCTTTCTTTACCTCGCATTTTCACTGGATCACCAACGCACCGCTGGCGGCGGTTTTGTCCAAATTTGTGTTTTGGATAAAAAGCGTGCGAGCGCCCGGGAGAGCGCTAGCGGGAATTTGCAATGTGATGTGGATGATTCCCAAGCCGGCAGGCTGTTTCGCGATCACGGTAACGTCGCCGGGCCCGGATACGGTGTACGTCATGCTGCTGTCCAGTCCGCTCTCCGAGAACACGCAAAGGTCGAACGTGGAGTTGCCGCTTGCCGGCCTTTGCAGCGCCACGGGATTGCCGGAGAGCGAGCAAGAGTTGTTCGCGACCGAAAACATGCCAAGTGCGGCGACGTTGATGTCCACGTCGTTGCCTTGCGCGCTGACGCCCGCGGTTGTCGGGTCGACGACGACAATGTCTCTTCCGGTTGCAGACGGAGAACTGCTGCTGAGGGCGATCACGTCGTCGGAGGCGTTTGGAATCGCAACCACGAGGGAGACAGAGTTGGATTTCTTGCCGTCAGGATTGTCGATTTGAACGGAAACAGTTCCGGAAATCGAGACGTCGGTAGCCGTAACAGGGGCGCTGCACTCTGTCGCAGCGATGCACGTGGTCGTTCGCGCTGTTCCACCAACCAGCAAGGTCGATCCTGGCCCTGGGCTCGACGCAACAAAACCGCTCCCTTCGACGAGCATCGTGAAGCCGTCGGCCGCGCCCGCGTAGACGCTGGCCGGGTGCAGCGAGAGAATGTTGGCTCCCGTGGAGATAGTCACGTTTGCCGCGCCTGATTGCGTGGTGTCGTCCGAGCTGATCGCCACTACTTGCAGGGCGTCGGGCGATGGCGCAGAGTTTGGTGCTGTGTAGTTGCCGTTGGCATCGATTGAGCCGCACACACCTGCGTTGGCGCAGGGCGTTCCCTGAATTTGCCAAATCACGCTTTGGTTGCTTGTTCCGAGGACAGCGGCCGTAAAGCCCTGGACGGCAAGCGGCGCAAGCGTGATGCTCTGCGGTTGCACCGACACGAGCACGTGATTGATCACCGTAATTTGCGCCGATGCGTTCTTAGTGCTATCCGCGGCGCTTGTAGCTAACACGCTTACGGGATTCGGCTGGGGAATCGCTCCCGGCGCGAGATAGTCGACTTGCAGCGCCGTGCCGTTCGGTACGTTTTGGCATGGACTTGAACCCACGACGCAAATTTGTCCCAGCGTGGTGTTGCCGCCGGGAACGCCGCTCACGCTCCAGTTCACTCCCATGTTCGTTGTGCCGAAAACCTGGGACGTAAGTGTTACGCGGTGATTCGCTGCAAGCGTGTCTGTGGCAGGAGAAAGGCTTACGCTAACTCCTGGCTGGACGGCCATGGTGGCTTGCGCTTTTTTTGTGGGATCGGCCTGCGGAGTAACGGTGACGGTGACGCTGGCTGGGTTGGGCGGTGTGCTCGGCGCAGTGTATGTGGCCGTATCCGCGACTACGTTCCCTCCGGCGCCTTGCGTAGTCACGACAGTTAGCGTTCCGCATGCTGTGGAACTGCAGCCAGGCCCAGAAAGCGACCACGTCAGTACGGTGCTGGGATTCGAGCTTGGAATCGGCGTTATCGTCGCGACAACGGTTGCCGAGCCACCCGCAGGCACGCTTTGCGGGGCGGTCACTTGTAGAGTGAAATTGCTGGTGATGTTGATGAGGGCCGAGGTTTGCTTCGGGGGATCAGCGACGCTCTGCGCCGTTATGGTGGTGGTCGCAGGAGCAGGGAGCACGCCCGGGGCAGTGTAGTTGCCGCTAAGGTCGACACTTCCGCACGCCGCCGGGCACGTTGCTCCGCTAAGGCTCCAGCGCACGGAAGTATCCGGATGGCCCGCGCTGTTAATCGCGGCATGAAAACCCTGCACCGCACCGAGCTCCACGCTGGCATTCGCCGGCGCGAGCGTGATGGCGAGGTCGCTCGTAATGGTGAGTTGCGCAGTCGCCGATTTCGTCGGGTCGGCATGGCTCGTCGCCGTCACTAGGACGATTGCTGGAGACGGCAGATCGGCGGGCCCAGTGTAAGTGCCGGTCGCTGAGATAGTTCCGGTAGAAGCGGAACCTCCGGCCACACCATTTACGCTCCAGCTCACGTTGGTGTCGGTGGAGTTGGTGACGGTCGCCGTTAAGCTCTGAGAGTTTCCAAGCAGGACCGAGCTGGTGGTTGGGGTGACTGTCACACTGATGGATGGAGGAGGTGGGGGAGGGGGCGGACCGGAGCTTGCGCCGCCTCCGCAGCCGAGGAGCATTGCGCAAAGCAGGGCGGCAGGGAGAATGGGCAGAGCGGCCAGCACCCATCGCCTAGGGATTTCCAGATGGTCCGTCCTTTTCACTTTCCGTCCGCTGTGCGTGAGAGGCCGCATGCAGGTCGGAATGCAGGCGAATGGCCAGCGAAAACCGGACAGGGAGCACGGCCTGCGGCTTCCCAAGCCGGCTCACCAGGGCATTTCATAAGTAGCTGAAAATAAGTACGTTATATGAAAATTACGGAATGTTTTGGACGAGGGACAGGGAACTCGGGTTAGAAAGCAGTTCGGAAATGGCTTGAAGGGACTCCCCAAACGGAACTGAGGTAATGGGGCGTTGTTCCAAAACGGGACTGATTCCGGGGAGGCGCTGGTCGGGTTTCCAGGGGCATTGTATTTAACCAGTCGGTTAAATACGCGAGTACAATGAATTTTCTTGAACCAAACGGCTTGCCGTGCCGTCTGGCAGGTGTACGGGGAGGGCGAGCGCATTTGGCTCGCAAAAGAGACCCAATGCAGGAGCTGGTTCTGATCCAGCCAGGACGTGCCGCCGAGAAGGAATTCGCGCAGGAAGCTGCTGCGGCGGCGCTGCGCCGCGAATTCGAGGAACGGCTCGCGGAATGCGGGGCGTTGGCGTACCGCGTGGCGCGCGGTGTGTTGCGCAACGGCGCGGATGCGGAAGATGTAGCGCAGGAAGCTCTGTTGCGGGCGTACCGACGATTCGAACGACTGCGTGACCGCGCGCGGTTTCGCGCGTGGCTGGTGCGCATCACGTTCAGGCTTGCGATTGATCGCGTTCGCTCGTCGAAGCGCCGCGAAGTTCGCGAAACGCTTTGGTCGCAGTCCGCGCCGCGGCCTTCGACGGAGGATTTAGCGGCAACAAGCGAATTCCAGGAACATCTCGATCGTGCCATGGAAGAGCTTCCGGAGAAGCACCGGCTCGTTTTGCTGCTGGCCGCGATGGAAGGACATTCACTGGAAGAAGTAGCGGAGATGCTTGGCCTGCCAGTCGGAACGGTGAAATCGAGATTATTTTTTGCCCGGAAGCAGTTAGCGGAGAAATTGCGATGCTATCGAAAATGAAAACTTGCGAGGAATATCGAGTGCTTCTGATCGATGCCGCTGCGGCGGACTCTGCGCCGTCCTACGAACTATGTTCGCATCTGGATGCGTGCGCGTTTTGTCGCACGGCCTTTGACGTAGAGAAGCAACTCTTCGCCGCGATCGACACGGGGCTCCACACCACCGCTAATGTGGAAATGCCCAACTCTCTGCTCGCCCGCGTGCGAATTCAATTAAACGAGAAGCCTGCCCCCCGCATTTCGTGGATTCCGGCCAGTGCCGCGATTGCGGCTGTTGCTGCGATCGTCCTTACCATAGCCTACGTTCGCGGCTTTACGCGCGGCGGCGTTGAGCCATCTCCGAAGACGCTGACTGCTGCAGGCAATGAGTTACCTGCGGAGAACCAGCCGCCGCAAGCTGTGGTGCCAAACAGAAAGAGTCAGCCCGCCAGGCGCGAGTTCGAACGCCCAGCTAAAAATGTTGGCGTTGCCCAGGCCGCAGAGATCGAAGTAGCAAGAGTGATCATTCCCGAGGGAGAAAAGCGGGGCATGCAGGCGCTGCTCACAAATCTTCAGCAAGGCAGAACTGATGGAGAAGTTTTGCTCGCCGCGAAAGCAGAGAAGTCCTTGGAAGAGTTGCAAGTTTCACCGCTTGCTATCGCGCCTATCGAGGTAAGACCGCTCGTAGATGTGAGCACCGGACCAGTAGCGGAGAACGACGAAACAAAGCGTTAAGCCGTTGGAAAATTTAAAAAAGGAGCGTTCCATGACGAAGACAATTCTCGCAGTGTCTCTAGCAATTCTCACGTTAGTGGTCCCGCGGGCTTTAGCCCAAGACAAGGAAAAGTCCGGAAGCGAAGCCAAGCCTGCACCAAGCGAGAAAACGATCACACCGTTGCGCGTGCAAGTGATCTTCTCTGAATTCGAGGGGGACAAGAAGATCAGCAATTTGCCGTACACGTTTCTTGTAAATGCGGACGACCTTGGGGCACCGGCTGCCGTTCGTATGGGCTTGCGCGTGCCCATCGAGACGTCCAGCAATACGGGTGTAAAGCAAATCCAGTATCAGGATGTGGGCACAAATCTCGACGGGCGTGCAAATAAGGCCGATGACGGGCGCTTTCTCCTAAGGCTGAATGTGGAAAAGTCTTCCGCATATTTGCCAGGTGGCAACGAGAAGCCCGCTTCCGTGGGAGGAAACGAAATTTCAAGCGCGCAGCCAACAATCCAGCTATTCCGCACGCAGGTTAATTTACTCATCCGCGATGGGCAGACGATTCAGTCGACGGTGGCGACCGACCCCGTGACAGGACATGTCTTGAAGGTGGATGTAACGCTGAACGTGATCAAGTAAGCGTCGAACGAAAATTATTTCGCTGCGAGAACCGCGGCGAGAGCACTGGTTAAGTCAGGGTGCAGAAAGTTGTAGCCGAGGCTTTCCAGTTTTTTGGGGAGGACGCGCTGGCTGGAAAGGAGCAGCGCGTCGGCCATCTCGCCGAGGGCCAGACGTAGAGCGAACGCCGGGGCAGGGAAGAGAGCGGGCCGGTGCAGGG
The DNA here is from genome assembly GCA_963718785.1 of uncultured Acidobacteriota bacterium. Lineage (GTDB taxonomy): Bacteria > Acidobacteriota > Terriglobia > Acidiferrales > UBA7541 > Acidiferrum. The sequence continues at coordinate 864,485 of CAVQZW010000004.1, forward strand.
CTGCCGCCAAAGTTTTTGTGAACTCGGTGTTTTGGACTGGATGAGGGGAGATGACGTTAATTGGGCCCCTGACCTCGGAGTGTTCCACGGAAAAACGCAGAATCTCGACCACATCGGCGACCGCGATCCACGACATCCACTGATTGCCTGAGCCGATTTTCCCGCCAGCAAAAAACCGGAAGGGAAGCGTCATTCGCGGCAGCGCGCCTCCATTTTGAGCGAGAACAATACCGAAACGTGCGAGGACGACGCGAATGCCAATGGCCTCGGCTTTCAGCGCTTCCGATTCCCAGTCTTTTGCGAGATCGGATAGGAATTCATTTCCGGGGCCGCTCTCTTCCGTCAGGATCTCATCACCGCGGTTGCCATAAAAGCCCGTCGCTGATGCAGATACGAGCACTCTGGGCCGCGCATTCATTTTGGCGAGAGCTGCTATCAGCGCGCGAGTCGTATCAATACGGCTTGAGCGCAATTCCGCTCTGCGGGCGGGGCTCCAGCGGCCATCCGCAATCGACGCGCCTGCAAGATTCAGGACGGCATCCGGGCCAACCCCAGCACCACCTAATTCTCCCGTCGCCGGGTTCCAGGCCACTTGAAACCCATCATGCTGTTTATCCGTTACGACACTTCCTGGCCGAACAAGACGGCAAACCGTGTGACCAGACTTCACTAGCGCAGGCACCAATGCGCTTCCCACCAAGCCACTCGATCCGGTGACGAGAATTTTCATCGCGATTCCGCTCGATCCTCTTATACGAAAACAATAACGCGCTATGTCGGAACGCTACTCAACTAAGGTTTGCCGGTCAAGGGAGAGAAAGCTTTAGATTGGATTTTTGTTTCGAATCGTTCAAAAGTCTAGCGATGCGTTCGACTGTTGGCGCTAACCGCGCAGGGTATGGCCCGACACACTTCCGCAGGTTACAATTCTCTGGTGAGCCTCTCTTCACAGACAGCGCGCGTTAAGGTGCTCTTTTTCGGACGCCTCAAAGAAATCGTTGGCCAAGCCGAGGATTCCATCGAACTTCCCGACGGCTCGCCAATCGAGGCCCTTTTCTCCCACTACGGCGCGAATCATCCTGAACTTGCCCGCTACCGCGCCTCGCTGGTTGCATCGCGCAATCAGGAATTTGCCGCATGGAGCACGCCGCTCCATTCCGGCGATGAGGTTGCGTTTCTTCCGCCCGTGAGCGGCGGGTAGCTAGACTTTCCATGGCCAAATCGCTACAACCTGACCTACTCGCCCTCGTGCGCGACCCAATTGATCCATCCGCATTGATCCAGCACGTGCGCGCAGCCGAGGACGGCGCGGTGGTCACTTTTGATGGCTGCGTGCGCAATCATTCGCACGGACGCCGCACGCTCTACCTGGACTATGAAGCCTACGAATCCATGGCGCTTGGAAAAATCCGCGAAATCGCGAAGCAAATTCACGAGAAGTTCCCCGTTCACCTTGTCGCCATCGCCCATCGCCTCGGACGGCTCGAAATCGGCGAGACCAGCGTGTTCATCGCAGTAAGCTCCGCGCACCGGCCTGCCGCCTTTGACGCCTGCCGATTTGCTATCGACACACTGAAGCGGACAGTGCCGATCTGGAAGAAAGAATACTCCGAGGATGGCGCCGTCTGGGCAGATGGCGAGATTCCCCCAGCACCCCTGGAGACACGGGCGGCGAAACCTGCATCTTAGTAAGAAAATGAATTCGCAAATCGACGATTTCGGGAATTGATGATCTCTACGCCTCTTCGCGCCGCCATCGCCTTTCTCGCCGCATTATTCTTGGCCGGGAACATGCTTGCGCAGGAAAAGCCGGACCGCCCGCCGTGGGCACAGCCAAAACCCAAGCCCAAGTTGCCTCCTAATTCTTCGTCCGCAGACGCGGTGGCTCCCGAACCTCCGGTGCTGCCTTCGCCTGAGCCGCCAGCCAGCATTGTGCCAACGCCGGAGCAACCGCTGAGACCGTCCGGAGACTCCGATATCCAGCACGCTAGAATCAAAGTGAAAGTGGATCTCGTAAACATTCTGGCCAGCGTTTTGGACGACCACAACCGGCCCGCTTCAGATCTGCCCGTCGAAGCTTTCCAGATCTTCGAAGAAGGCGTGGCGCAGAAAATTGAAGTGTTCGAATCCGAAACCACGCAGCCACTGGACCTTGCGCTGATGATCGACTCGAGCTTGAGCGCGAACAAGGAAATCGGGTTTGAAAAAGAGGCCGCCGCCCATTTCATCCGGCAGGTGTTGCGCCCCGGCGACCGGCTGTCGGTTTTTGCCTTTGATGAAAACGTCACGCAGTTGGGGGCCTTTTCGGAAGACGTTCCCGGATTGCAGGCCGCTGTGCGGAAGATTCCGCCAGGGGCGGGCACTTCGATTTACGACGCCGTGCTTCTTGGAGCGAAAGCGCTGGAGCGCCGCGGAGAAGAGCGACGCCGCGTAATCGTTTTGGTGACGGACGCCGGCGAAACTACCAGCCGCGCGGACTTTGACGCCGCACGCAAAGAAGCGGTGCGCTCGGACGTGCTGCTCTACACCATCGTCATTCGGCCAGTGAAAAACGAAAGCGGACGGAACACAGCCGGCGAGCACGCGCTCGTAACCATCACGGAGACCACGGGCGGCGACATGTTTTTTCCCGACTCACCTCAGGAACTCGACGTGATTTTCGATCTGATCGACCGCGAATTGCGCACGCAATACCGACTGGCGTACTACCCGACGCCGCGCGGCCCTGCGAACACGTATCGCAAGGTAGAAGTAAAAGTTTTAAATGGTGACTACCACGTTCGCGCGCGCAAGACGTATCTGACCGGCTCGCAGTAAAAACTCGAATCTTTCATCCGTTAGGGATGAAGCTTTTTCTTTCAGGCTGATGGTAAAGTGGAGAACGAGTTGCCTGCCGCGCGGGGTGATGCGGCGCTCTCCTGTGAACCTTCTCCATGAGCAAAGACTTTCTTGACGCAGCCATTGAAATTGCACAGGAAGCCGGCAAAATCTTGCGCGAGGAGTTCGACAGGCCGGCGCAGATTAGTTACAAAGGCGACGTCGATCTGGTTACGCAGGCGGATAAGCGATCCGAGGAAGCCATTGTCACGCGGCTGACCAAATATTTTCCGCAACATTCGATCGCCGCGGAAGAGGGAACCGGTCACGAAAGCGGTTCCGAATTTCGCTGGCACGTGGACCCACTCGACGGGACGACGAATTTCGCACACGGCTACCCGTGCTTTTCCGTTTCCATCGCTCTGACTCAGCGGGGAGCCTTGCTCGCCGGGGTGGTCTACAATCCCTTCTATGACGAGCTTTTCGCCGCTGCCCGGGGCGCAGGCGCCACTCTGAATGGAAAGAGAATTTTCGTTTCGAAAGTCGATGCTCTTGCCACAAGCCTCCTCTGCACTGGTTTTCCGGTTCACAAACGGCTTGCCAATCCCAACATCCATTACTACTGGGATTTCACGCTGCGCTCTCATGGTGTTCGCCGCGACGGATCGGCCGCGCTGGATTTAGCTAGTGTCGCCGCAGGCCGGTTTGACGGTTTTTGGGAATTCGGGCTCAAACCATGGGATACCGCTGCCGGCGTTTTACTGATCGAGGAAGCAGGTGGGACAGTCAGTGACTTCACCGGACAGCCTTACCAGCTTGGTGGTCCAGTGATTTTGGCTACGAACAGCATTATTCACGAGGAAGCGCGGGGCGTGGCTTTCGAAATTTCCCAGCGGGATCCATCCGCGCCTCTGCGCCGTTAAAACCGTTTCCCGACACGCAAATTCTACTTGCGAAGTGCTTTGGGACCTCTTTCTTACTCCCTAACAACGCGGCTGTCCCTGCGCCGTCACGAATACATCACATGCGTAGCGATCTCCCTGCTCCGGTGGTGGAGCGTCGATATACCTTATAAAGATGACCGCACCGTAATTCCACGGTGCCGCACAGGAGGTTAGTCCGCATGTATAAGATTGCTGCTTTGCTGACGTTTTGGCTGGCCCTCTCGCCCTCGTGGAGTCCACAAGGTGACTACTTATCGGAGTGCTACAGACGGTGCCAAATGCCGGCGGTAGACCCGGAAGCGGAGCGCCAGGAAATTGTCAATCTGGAACGCGAGGGCGCCCACGCCATTCAGTTGAGCGACGGGACATTTTTCCGGCGCGTGTACAGCGATGACTTCGCGGGCACGCTTTCGCGCGGCGAATCCGTGAACAAAACGGCGTTTATCAATGCGGTTCAGTCGGCGGCTATCCACTATGAGGCGTTCAACGCATCGGATATCAAGATTCACATTTTTCGGGATACCGCCGTGGCAACCTGCCTGTGGTCTTCGCGCGCCGTCATAAAAGGGCAGAGCGTGAACAGTCAAATGCGCGTGATGCACATTTATGTGAACGGCGGGAACGGATGGAAGGTGGTTGCCGGGCAGACAAGTCCACTGCCTCCGTACGTGCAACAACCGTTGTAATTTTTGGCCTGAAATCGGAATGCCTCGCCGCAAGCAATGTTTCGCTATGCCCGCTTAGTTCAATTAGCTAGCGCTGCGCGTTCGGCATTGACGGCTGCTCCGATAACTCCGAGCTCGTCATTCGAGGGAATCACTTCGAACCGGCTGCCCTGTAGCGGGCTCATCTTCACCATTTCTTGGACGCTTCTCTCGAGCAGTCCCACGTCGATGAATTTCGCGTTTGGTCCGGTGATGTAGAACTGGCCGGGACCCTCCATGTGGATGCTTGTGGCGGTAGCCGCCGCCAGGGCGCGGTGGCATCGAATGACAAACTCAGCGCACCGAGTATCGCCCGTTTTTGCGTTGGCAAAAACTTCCTCCGGCTCCATGTCCATGAAGCGAAGCCGCATCGAACGGTATCCAAGGATGCCTTCCAGGTGCCCGCGGCCACCGCAGCCACAGAAGTTTTCTTTCGGGTCGAGAGAAACTACTGAGTGGCCGCCTTCCCAAACGCCTTCGCTCCAGGGATAACGGCCGAAGCCGATGCCATTCCCAAGCGTCCAGACGCGATTCAGTTTGTGCAGCTTTCCGCGGGTGGCGGCGATTCCCGCGGCCATGGCGTCCGCGTCATTAAAGACGCGTACAGGAACTTCCTTGCCGTCCAAACGTAGAGCGCCGGCCAGCGCGACCTGTAAATTAAATCCCTTCACTTGCTGCAGGTTCGGAGAATCCTCCACAACGCCATCGCGGATGATGCCGGGAAATCCCAATCCAATCGCGTGAATCTTTTCGCCTTTGCCGAGGGATTCGAGCTGTTGCCGGATGCATTCGGCGATTTTGTCCGCGGGCATGGACAGCAGCGCCTCCGCCGAGTCCTCTTTTTCGGGATACCGGTGAAGCGGCCCGACGACCTTGCCGTCCTCGACCAGCCCCACCGCGATATGTTCCATTACCAAAACACCGGCTGTCCTGCGCATCGTCTACCTGCCTGTCTTCTCCCTGCCTATCGTTTGTTTTTCTGGCGGCAGCGGGCCCGACCGAGATTCACATCGGCCTCAGCTAAGTCTTGGCCAGCTTGTTCAAGCCGTTGAACGCCGCTGTCTTGTAACACTCCGCTAGCGTCGGATAGTTGAAAACGCTATCGACGAAATATTCGATCGTCCCTTTCAGCGCGAAAACCGCTTGCCCGATGTGGAGCAATTCGCAGGCGCCTTCGCCAATGATGTGCACGCCGAGAAGCAATTTCGAATCGGGATCAAAGATAAGTTTCAGACGCCCCGTCGTGTCGCCGCGAATTTGTCCGCGCGCAATTTCCCGAAAATAGGCGATACCGACTTCGTAAGGCACGCCTTCGTCGGTGAGTTGCTCTTCCGTTTTGCCGATAAACGAAATCTCAGGAATCGTGTAGATGCCGTAGGGATAGAGCGCCTTGTTCGAATGGATGGGCATCCCGAAAGCCTTAGCCGCCGCGATGCGTCCCTGCTCCATGGAAACGCTGCCGAGGCTCGGAAAGCCAATCACGTCGCCCACCGCGAAAATGTGCGGCTGCTTGGTTCGGTAATCCGCATCCACGGGGATACGACCGCGCGCGTCGGCTTCCAGGCCCGCTGCGGCCAGATTTAACTCGTCCACATTGCCCTGGCGCCCGACAGCGTAGAGCAACGCTTCGGCGGAAACTTTCTTTTTGCTCTTCAAATTAGCAACGACGCCAGCATCGGGAGTATCCTCCACGCTTTCCACTTCTTCGTTTAGCCGCAGAGTGACGCGCCGGTCGCGTAAGTGGTAGCAAAGTGCTTCGACCATCTCGCTATCCGCAAACTCCAAAAGCCGCGGACGCTTTTCGATCAGTGTCACGCGCACGCCCAGCGTCGCAAACATGCAGGTGTACTCGACGCCGATCACTCCGCCGCCCACTACCATCATCGTCTTTGGGATCACCGGCATCTGCAATATCTGGTCGCTGTTGATAATAGTGTGGTTGTTGAACGGAACAAGAGAAGTTGAAGCCGGCTTGGTCCCCGTCGCGATAATGATGTTCGCCGCTTCGTAATCGGCCTGCCCGCGCGAACCAACCACGCGCACATGATGCGGATCGACGAAACTCCCCATTCCCGTGAACACTTCAATTCCGTTGCGCGAGAGTTGCGCTCGGATCACATCGATCTCCGTCTTGATCACGTGCTGCGCGCGGAAGGCCAGGTCGGCCATCGTAATCTGTTCCTTCACGCGGTAATTCACGCCATAGATGCCCTGGTAATGGAAGCCGGAGAGATGCAGGACCGCTTCTCGGATGGTTTTGCTGGGGATTGTTCCGGTGTTGATCGCTGTGCCGCCGATCACTTCCAGCTTTTCGACTAGAGCCGCGCGCTTGCCAAACTTCACCGCTTGAATCGCCGCGCGTTGTCCCGCGGGACCGGAGCCGAGGACGATGAGGTCGTAACTCTCCATGGCGGCAAGACGGCAAAACTTGTGAAACTGCCGCGCAAGTATACCACCGTAATATTTATTGTCTTCCGTTCGATAACTTTTCAGGCAGGCGCTCGGCGATCACTCATATCGCAGAGCCACCATCGGGTCCACGCGCATCGCTCGTCGCGCGGGAACGTAACAGGCAAGCAGCGCCACACTCACGAGGAGGACGGCCACCCCGCCGAACGTGACCGGGTCGGTGGGCTTCACGCCGTAGAGCAGGCTCGAAATGAGTTTTGTGAGGGCCAACGCGCCGACAAGTCCGATCGCGACCCCGGCAAACGCCAGCTGCGCGCCGCGGCCGATTACCAGTCGCCAGATGTCGCGCGGTTGCGCGCCCAGCGCCATGCGAATGCCGATTTCATTGGTGCGCAGACTAACGACGTAGCTCATCACGCCGTAAATGCCCATGGCGGCGAGCAAAAAGGCCAGGCCAGCGAAAATGCCGAGAAGGAACGTCGAGAATCGGCGAGGGGAGACGGAATCCGAAAATAAATTGTCGAGAGTCATGACGTGCGTCACCGGCAGGTTAGGATCGAATTTGCGGACTTCGCCGATGGCGGCCTGCGCCAGCGCTGCGGGATCGGAGGCTGTGCGAATGACAATGTAGCGCGACCAGCCTTGGCTCCAATAAACGTCGAGCGTGGGAGGGGCATCGAGGGCGTATTGATGTACGTTTCCGACGACGCCAACGATGGTGAGCCAGCAGGGCTTCGGATCGAGGGAGCAGAGATTGAGGCGTTTTCCGACAGGATCACCGCCCGGAAAAAATCTTTGAGCGATGGCTTCGTTCACAACGATGGTCTGGCCGCTGTAGTCGTGTGCGTCGAGTGGCCGGCCCATGCGCAAAGGAATTCCCATGGCGGCGAAATAGCCAGCGCTGGCGCTGCGGGTCTCGGCGACGGGACGCGCGCCGTTGGCGGGAAGAGGCTGGCCTTCGACCAGGAATCTGGATGCAGACCTCATCGACGTGCCAAGAGGGAGAACCGTGACGCCACCGACAGCTTTTGTTCCGGGAAGTGACTGGATTTTCTGAGCGAGTACGTCGAATTGCAAGGACTGCTTGCGAACGATGTCAAGCTGCTGCTCCGTTGTCATTTTGGCAAGCGCTTCTTGCGAGACCTGTGGCTGGTCGACCTCCATCGCCAAAATGTGATCGCGCTGGAAGCCGGGATCGACTTCGATAAGCCGATGAAAGCTGCGAATCAGCAGCCCGGCGCCGACCAGTGGCACGAGTGCGAGCGCAATTTCGGAAACAACCAAGAGGCTGCGAATTCTCTGGCCGCCGGCGGCGCCTGCCGATCTTGTTCCTTCTTTCAAGATGCCTTGTAAGTCTTGCCGCAGCGTTTGCAGAGCGGGAATCAGGCCGCAGATGAGTCCGGCGAAAAAGCTAACGCCCAGCGTGAAGGCCAGCACCGGAAGATTGAGGGCGGTTTCTTTTGCACCCGCGAGATCCGTTGGAACGAACTCGTCCAGCACGCGGAGACCGGCGGCGGCGAGAACAATTCCCAGCGCGCCGCCAAGCAGCGAGAGCAGAACGCTTTCCGTCAGAAGGTGCGCGAGCAGGCGCGAACGGCTCGCACCCAATGCGATACGAAGCGCGATTTCCTTTTGGCGGACGGCGTTGCGCGCCAGAAGCAGGTTCACGATGTTGGCGCAGGCTACGAGAAGCACAAGTCCCACGGCTCCGAAAAGAACCAGCAGGGCAACCCGCATTTTTTCGGCCGAGGGATTTTCGAGCGGCGTGATCACCACGCCCCAGTTTTTGTGGGTGTCTGGAAAGGCTTGTTCTTCCTGGCGATTCAATATGGTGAGCTCGGCTTGCGCTTGCGAAATACTCACGCCGGATTTCAGGCGCGCGAGGATAGTGAAGTCATGATGCAGATGGCTCGTAAGATCGTCGCCATATTCGCTTACAGGCATCCAAAGGTCTGATGTTGGCGACAGACGAAATTCGGCAGGCAGGACGCCAATCAGCGTGAAACCTCTTCCATCGAGCATGACGGTGCGTCCAACGACGGAGGGATCGGAACCAAAATGGTTTTGCCACAAGCGGTGGCTGATTAAGACGACTGGCGGTGTTCCCGGTTTGTCTTCTTCCGGATGGAATGTGCGCCCGGCCACTGGGCGGATGCCAAGCAAGGGAAACAGTCCGGAGGTGGCCAGGCGCGCTTCGAGGCGTTCAGCTTGGCCGTCGCCGGTTAGATTAAATCCGATGGGCGGGTCCACATACGCTGCAATCTGAGAGAAGCTACTTGCCTGCCGCTGGAAATCCTGAAAATCGCCGGCTGACATGGGGGTGTGAGGAAACGCAGGGAGGTAAGTGTTCCAGACTTGAACCAGAGCAGCCGGGTCGCGGTAGGGAAGCGGGCGGAGCAGAACATTTTCCACCACGCTAAAAATCGCAGTATTTGCTCCGATACCCAACCCCAATGTCAGCACGGCGACAGCCGTGAAGCCCGGACTCTTCCGTAGCGCACGGAATCCATGCCGCAAATCCTGCCAAAGGTTTTCCATGGAATCCCCCTGACTGCTGCATCGTTAGACGCACACGTTGCCGGAGCGTTTCCGGCGCCTACTACATACTAAGATGCCACATTCTCCTCCACTGCTGTTTTCATTTCCTAGACAGAGGCGGGCTATTGCGTTGGCTTCGGCCGGACCGGCGCGGGCGTAAATGCGTGAAACTCAAATTCCAGCAACGCGGGCAAATGCGCGGCGAAATAGATCCAATCGTGGCCGCCGGGATACAGATGAAACTCGTGCGTAATGTGCCGCGAGGTGAGCATCTTGTCCAGAGTTTCCGCGCCCAAATCGAATCCGTAATCATCTTCGGAGCCGCAATCAAAATAAATCTTCAAGCCTGCAAGATTTGCAGAACGCGCAATCTTTACGGGATCGTTTTGGTTCCAGAATGCGCTATCGAATGGCGAGCCAAATGCAGGCCCGAGAACGCGCAACTGGCTCACTTGTCGCGAGTTTTCCTTGGTGATGTTGGGCAGGTTCTCGATTAAGGCCGCGCTGTGTGCGCCGACGGCCACAAAAAGCTGCGGGTGCTGAAATGCAATGTGTAGCGCCCCGTATCCGCCCATCGAAATTCCCGCTATTCCCCGCGATCCACGACCCGCCTGGGCGCGATACCGCTTTTCAACGCCTGGCATAAATTCCTGCAAGAAAAAATCTTCGTAGCGCCGCTTGCCGTCGTGCGAATTGATGTAAAAACTCACGCCGCCCGCTGGCGTCACAATCAACATTTCGCCAAGCTGGCGCTGCTCCCATAAATCTTCGATGAGATTCATGCCGCCCGAGTGCACCAGGAATTCTTCATTGTCGCCCAGACCATGCAGCAAATAGAGAACGGGGTAACGTCGTGTTTTCTCCGCGTCATAGCTGGGTGGAAGCAACACGCAGTAAGGAACGGCACGTTCAAGAATCTTGCTTGGAAGGGAAACGCATTCGGCGCGGCCGGTAGCCTGCGCCGCAGGCGATAAAAGAATGCAAACTGTGCAACCCATCAGCAGCGCCGTCCATCCAGCGCGCCACAGTTTATTCATACCGCAGGGCCTCGACAGGATTCAGCCTCGCCGCCTTCGTCGCTGGATACAGCCCCGCCGCAAGACTCACCAGTACCGCCAGCACGATCGCAAGAAGCACCAACCACCACGGCACCGAAAAAACATCCGTCGGGGGCAAGCTTTGCCGCTTCAAATACACGTTTATTCCGAACGTCACAGCTCTTCCTACAAGCCAGCCAAATCCGACTCCAAGAATGCCACCCAGAAAACCCATGACACTTGCTTCCACAAAAAAGAGCTGTTTCACGTCGCGATCCGCTGCGCCCAACGCTTTCAAAATTCCAATCTCGCGCCGCCGCTCCAGAATGGCCATCACCAAAGTGTTGATGATCCCCAGTGTTGCCACGGCCAGCGCCAAGCTGCCGAATATGAAGAGCAACATGTCGAAAATTCGGAAAAACACCTCTAAACTCTTCGTTGCATCCTGCAGAGAAAACGTTCCAAACCCCATGTTCTTGATTGTGGTTTCGATCCCTTGGACCAGCGACGCTCTTTTCGCGCGCACCGTTAAGCTCGCATAAACAGGCTTTCCGTTCGTTGCACGCACCGCGTCGCGCAGGTCATTCACTTGCGCCGCGCGCAGGGAAGACGCCACCTCCAGCGGAATGAGCAGCCGCCCGCTTCCGAATCCTCCAAATCCTGCCGCGGGTTCCGTCTCGATGATTCCTACGATGCGCAGTTTTTTCTCGCGCGGCACGATCGAGAATCCTCCGGCGCCTGTGTCACCATTTTTGCTCTTTGAAGAGTTCTCAGGTTGCGGGGGCAGGGCCTGCCGCTCCGCGTATCTCACGACCAGTTCCTTGCCAACTAAACTCGATGGTTGTGCCGATAAATCTCGGGCAAACTCAATCTGCAATATCGCTTCGTCCGCGCTCGGCCCTGAAAAAAAGCTCCCTTGCATTCCGTCAAACGATCCATTTCCCCGTGCCGACGCTGGTATCCCCGCGACGATTGTCGAGTAAGGGTTCCCGTCGTAGCGAACCTCTGTCGGAAAGCGGACCTGCGAATAGACCTCCACGACGTTCGGCAACTGTTCCAACTCTTTTTTGGCGTCATCATCCAGCAGCCGCGCATTTTTTGCCGGAGAACTCTCGGACGGCGGTCGCCGAATCGATTGCTGACTTCTTTTCTGCGTCACGATAACCGTGTCGAATAATCCCGAATTCGAAAGTCGCTTCGTCGCCAGCGCCTGCAATCCGATGCCGAGGGAAAGCCACGCCACAAGTGAGGCCACCCCTACGGCGACCCCGAGGGTCGTTAACGAACTGCGTAGCACCGCCTCTCGCAAATTCCGCAGTGCCAGTTCAGCAAGGTCCCCCGCCTTCATGATTTCACCCCGTCGGTCAGCAATTTCCCATCGGCAAGCGCCGCGATGCGATCGGCAAACCGCTCCGCTAGCGGCCTTTCATGCGTCACCATCACAATCGTCATCCCCAGCTTTTGCTGAATTTCTTTCAGCAGCAGCATGATGGATTCGCCCGTCGCGCTGTCCAAATTTCCTGTCGGCTCGTCCGCAAACAAGAGCGTCGGCCGGTTCACCAAAGCTCGTGCCAGCGCCGCGCGTTGCTGTTCGCCTCCCGACATTTCGCTTGGCCGGTGCCCGCTGCGCTTGTCCAGCTTCACCCGCTCCAGCGCTTCCTGCACTCGCGCTCCACGTTCGCCGCGATCTACCTCCGCAAGCCGCAGCGGCAACTCCACATTTTCTTCCAGCGTCATTCGCGGCAGCAGATTGAACGACTGAAAGACCATTCCCACCGTCCGGCTGCGGTAGCGCGCCAGCTCCAGCGAACTCAGCTCCGACAAATTCCTGCCATTTGCAAAAATCGCTCCGCCGGTTGGACGGTCCAGCCCCGCCATTAAATTCAGCAGCGTCGATTTTCCCGAGCCCGAACTCCCCAGCAGCGCCACAAACTCTCCCGCTCGCACATCCAGCGAAACATCATCCACGGCTCGAATCGTCGCGGCGCCCATCTCATAGTGCCGCGAAACCCGCTCCGCCCGCACTGCCACACCATTCCCAGATGTCATCATCGTCCCTCGATGTTACTACGCATCCCGCGCTCCTTGAGTTACCAACTCTCTGCTCATCTCGCGCCGCTGCTGTCAGCTCCCTCGGCCTTAAGACGACGAATCGCTCCGATTCTTTCCTGCCCGCAGCCGCACGATCGCGCTTCACGTCACTAACTAAATAAAAAACAAATGTGATATAAACCTCCTACCGCTGTTCCCGAGGACTGCATGTTTCTCCCACCTCGTGCGTCACTCTAATTTGGAGGTCTTCGAATGGCTACTCCCCCAACACCACCCGTTGTCCCAAAGGCTCCGGTGGCTGATCCCACAGACAAGCCGCCTGCCGCATCGAAGTTCTGGATCTTTTCCTTTGGTTTTTACCTGATCCTTCTGAATCTCACCCTTGTTTATCTTGTCCTCCGAGTATGGCCGGAAAAAATTCCGATCGACAACGATCCTGCCGTCGTAAAAATAATCCCTCGTCTCTTCGAGCCGAGCATGTATATGGAAACTCGCTACCTTTGCATCGTCGGTCTCGTTGGCGCACTCGGAGCTTTCATCCACCTGACCACTTCTTTCACGGAGTTCCTTGGCAATCGTACTTTTGTCGCCAGTTGGAAGTGGTGGTATGGACTGCGGCCCTTCATTGGTACAGCCCTCGCCTACATGGTCTATTTCGCCGCCCGCGGCGGCTTGATCTCCGGCAACAGCGGCGCGAAGGACCTGAGTCCTTACGGCATAGCCGCCCTCGCTGGTTTGGCTGGGATGTTCTCCAAGCAAGCCACGGACAAGCTTAGGGAAGTTTTCGAGGATATGTTCAAGACCACTCACCCGCCCACACGCGAAGACTCCGGCAAAAAGCCTGCGGGTACCGACAACGTTAACCCTGCCGCCTGACATCCGAGTTTGTGCGAGTGAACGATGCATCTTGCTCAACCTTCGCGCCACATCGCGTTGACGCGACCACCCGCCAATGTTACGCTCGCGCGTCAGTTGCCTTGACGCATGCGCGCCGTCGACCTCATCCGCAAAAAACGTGATTCCGGTGAGCACTCCCGCGAGGAGATTGACTTCCTGATCTCCGGCTACACCTGCGGCGATATTCCCGACTACCAGATGGCTGCCTGGCTGATGGCTGTCTGGCTCCGCGGCATCAATCGTTCCGAACTCGCCGCGCTCACTGAAGCCATGCTTTACTCCGGCCAGGTCCTCAATCTCGCGCGTATTCCTGGCAGAAAAGTGGACAAACATTCCACCGGCGGCGTCGGCGATAAGACTTCTCTCATTCTCGCTCCCATCGTCGCCGCCGCCGGACTCACCGTCCCCATGATCAGCGGCCGTGGCCTCGGCCACACCGGCGGCACTCTCGACAAGCTCGAATCCATCCCCGGATTCAACGTTAATCTTTCCCTCGATGAGTTTTACAGCGTGCTCCGCGAATGCGGGATGGGCCTCATCGGTCAAACCGCGGAAATCGCTCCCGCCGACAAAAAAATTTACGCTCTCCGCGACGCCACTTCCACCGTCGAAAATATCGGCTTGATTTGCGCCTCCATCATGAGCAAAAAACTCGCCGAAGGCATCGACGCTCTCGTTCTCGACGTCAAGACCGGTTCCGGCGCCTTCATGAAGCGCGAAGAAGATTCCGTCCTCCTCGCCGAACTCATGGTCGAAACCGGCCGGCGCATGGAAAAAAAAGTCGTAGCTCTTATCACCGACATGAACCAGCCCCTCGGCCGCATGGCCGGCCATTCGAACGAAATCGCGGAATGCATCGAGGTTCTCAACGGCGGCGGCCCCGCCGATCTTGTCCAACTCAGCATGGAACTTGCCGCCTGGATGTTTTTTCTCGGCGACCGCACCAAATCTGTCGAGGATGGCCGACTCCTCGCCGAAGCCATGATCGCTTCCGGCCAAGCCAAACAAAAATTCAAGCACTGCATTCATCTGCAAGGCGGCGACGAGCGCGTCATCGACGACCCTCAATTGCTCCCGCAAGCCAAGTCCAAAGTCGACGTTACAAGTCCGACGGCTGGGTTCCTCACCGCCACGAATTGCGAACAACTTGGCACCGCTCTCGCCACTCTCGGCGGCGGCCGCGAAAAAAAGGAAGACACCATCGACCACGCCGTCGGCCTCGAATTTCACAAACGCATCGGCGATCGCATAGAAAAAGGCGAGCCTCTCGTCACAATTCATTACAATAGCGGCGCAAAGCTGGCTGAAGCGCAAAGCCTCATCGCCGCCAGCTACGAAATCGGCGAAGTCGCACCCGCCGAAAGCCTTCCGCTCCTTCGCCGCATTATCGGAGCGTAGCGCCGGCCCAACGTTTTCGTTGTCACGCGCTCAGAAGAAATTTGGCGGTCAGAAAGTAGAAAGAGGTCCACGCATGGGACGTTTCACCGGTGTGCTCGGCCTGCTCGCGATGCTCGGCCTCGCGTATCTCTTCTCCACCGCGCGCAAAGCCATCAAGCTCAAAACCATCCTCTGGGGACTCGGCCTGCAAGTCGTTCTCGGCGTCTTCGTCTTGAAAGTGCCCGCCGGCCGGATTATTTTTCAAACCCTCGGCAATGGCGCCAAGCATCTTCTCGACTTTTCCTACGTCGGTTCTACTTTCGTCTTCGGCGAACTGGGCAAATCCGATTCCAACCTCGGCCTCATCTTCGCGTTTCAGGTACTTCCCACCATCATTTTCATTGCCGCTTTTTTCGCCGTCCTCTACCACCTCGGCGTCATGCAGCTCATCATTCGTCTCGCCGCTTGGATCATGACCAAAATCATGGGCGCCAGCGGCGCGGAATCCCTCAATGTTGCCGCTAGCATTTTCATGGGCCAAACCGAAGCGCCTCTGACGATCCGTCCCTTTCTCGCCGCTCTCACCATGTCCGAACTCATGACCGTGATGACCAGCGGCATGGCTCACATCTCCGGAGGCATGATGGCCGCCTACATCCACGTCGGCGGCGCAAACCCAACAAATCTTCTCACCGCCGTCATCATGACCGCGCCCGGCACGCTGCTGATGGCCAAAATGCTCGTTCCGGAAACGGAGCAGCCTCTCACGGCCGGTCGCGTCGAAATGCCCGCCATGGAAAAAGAGTCCAACATCCTCGGCGCCATCGCCCGAGGCACTGTGGACGGCCTCCATCTCGCTCTCAACGTCGGCGCCATGCTCATCGTCTTCCTTGCCCTCCTCGCTTTGCTCAACGCCATGATGGGCTGGGTCCACATCCAGATCCATTGGTTCCCCTACAATCTGCAGGAAGTCCTCGGCTGGCTCTTTGCACCCATCGCCTGGCTCATCGGGGTTCCTTGGCAGGACGCCACAAAAATCGGCGATCTTCTCGGGTTGCGAATGGTCACCAATGAATTCGTCGCCTTCAGCCAGCTCGGCACAATGAAGGGCACTCTCGATCCGCGCACCTTCACCATCGCCACGTTCGCGCTCTGCGGCTTCGCTAACTTCAGCTCCATCGGTATTCAGATCGGCGGCATCGGCGCCCTGGCCCCCACGCGCCGTGGCGACCTCGCCCGTTTCGGCCTCCGTGCCATGCTCGCCGGCACCATGGCCAACTTAATGTCCGCCTCCATCGTCGGCATCCTCTCCTGATTGCGGCTCTCTCGTAGGGGCACGGCACGCCGTGCCCGCTCTTTGTTTCTCTGCGTCCCCTGCGCTCTCCGTGCCTCTGTGTAACGCTTTTCCCCTCTTTTGTCTTTTTTCTTTCTCTTCAACTCCATGTAAAATCCCAATCACCCAATGTCGCCTCGAAAAAACGCTCCACCGAAATCCAAATCTCTCACCGAATTCGACCAGGCCGAATCCGCCGCCCATTTTATTTTTTCCAAAACTGATCTTCGCCCCAAAATCGCCCTGGTTCTTGGCTCCGGCCTTGGAGCCTTCGCCGAAGAATTCCAAAACGCCGCCAAAATCCCCTACTCGGAAATCCCGCATTTCCCCAAGTCCACCGCCATTGGCCACGCCGGCCAACTCGTCCTCGGCACCGTCGGCGAGGTCCCCGTCGTCGGAATGCAAGGCCGCGTTCATCTCTACGAAGGCTACTCCGCCAAAGAGGTCGCCTTCCCCATTCGCGTTTTCGCCCGCATGGGCATTGCAGCCGTCATCCTCACGAACGCCGCCGGCGGTATCAAACGCGAATTCGTTCAGGGCCAGCTTGTCGTCATCAAAGATCACATCAATCTGCAAGGCGTCAGCCCTCTCACCGGTCCCAACGACGAACGCTTCGGCCCGCGCTTCCCGGACATAACCGTGGCTTACGACAGGCGCTTCCGCGAAATAACCGTCGGCGAAGGTAACCGCAACCACATCGGCCTTTACGAAGGCATCTATGCCGCGCTCCCCGGCCCCAGCTATGAGACTCCCGCTGAGATTCGCTATCTGCGCACTATCGGCGCCGATCTGGTCGGCATGTCCACCGTCCCCGAAGTCATTGCCGCGCGCCACTCTCGCATTCGCGTCCTCGGCATTTCGTGCGTCACCAACGCCGCCGCGGGCATCCTCGATCAGCCTCTCGACCACAAAGAAGTTCTCGAAGCCGCCGAACGCGTGAAGTCCCAGTTCATCGCCCTTCTGAAGTCGGTAATCCCGCGCATCGCCAGTGAGGTCTCATGATTAGCGCATCCCCCAAAATTGTCATTTCGAGCGAAGCGAGAAATCTCTCTTCGCCCTTTCACTGGAGGCCGCAGCATGACCGAACATGACGCCCTCGTCGAAGCCGCGCAGCAAGCACGCGAAAATGCCCACGCGCCGTTTTCCAATTTTCGCGTTGGCGCTGCATTGCACGCCACCTCGGGCCGAATTTTCGGAGGTTGCAACGTCGAAAACGCCACCTACGGCTTGACCGTCTGCGCCGAGCGCGTCGCCATTTTCAAAGCCATGAGCGAAGGCGAGCGCAACTTCGATGCCATCGCTGTCGTCACGGACGCCGATGCGCTCACGCCGCCCTGCGGCGCCTGCCGCCAGCTCATCTGGGAATTTTGCGGCGACGTTCCCGTGATTCTGTCCAATCTAAAAGGCAAAACTGAAACGCTCCAGATGCGCGATTTGTTTCCGAAGCCGTTTGATTCGTCGAACCTGTAGCGCGGTCTCTTGTACCGCGCGAGATTGTTTATGAGGCAAACCTCCATGAGCCGCGTCGCAAAAATGTTTTTCTTCTGTCTTTCTTTCATTCTCCTGATTGCGGCATCCATGCTCCGCGCGCATACGCCGCCCGAGGCCGTCAATGTGGATCTTCTCATCACAGGCGGCACCATCGTCACTATGGATGGCGACCTCCGCATCCTCGAAAACGGCTACATTTTGGTGAATGGCGACACGATCACAATGATCGGAAGCGGTCTTCCCTTCGTAGGAAAGGGAACGATCGTCGCCAAGCAGACGATCAATGCCACCGGTAAATTAATTCTGCCGGGCTTCATCAACGGTCACACGCACGTCCCGATGACGCTGCTTCGCGGCCTTCACGATGACGTCACGCTCGACGACTGGCTTCGCAAATACATTTTTCCCGCCGAAGCAAAAAATGTAACCGAAGATTTTGTCCGCTGGGGCACGCGCCTCGCCGCCGCCGAGCAAATTCGCTCAGGCATCACCACCTTCGCGGATATGTATTACTTCGAGGACGCCGTCGCCGAAGAAACCAAAGCCGCTGGAATGCGTGGCGTTCTTGGCGAAACGTTCATCGACTTTCCCGCGCCCGACAATAAAACCAACGCTGCCATGCTCGAATACACCGAAAAGTTCCTGAAGCGCTGGAAGGGCGATCCGCTCATCCACGCCGCCGCTGCTCCGCATTCCATTTACACTTGCTCGCCAAAAACTCTTCAGGATTCCGCCGCGCTTGCCCGCAAATATCACGCGCCAATTTTAATTCACGTCGCCGAAATGAAAAAAGAGTTGGACGACAGCTTGAAGCAAAACGGTCTAACGCCTGTCCAGTATCTTGAAAAGCTCGGCATCCTCGGTCCCGACGTTCTCGCCGCGCACTGCATTTTCGTCGATGCGCAAGACCGCAAAATCCTCGCCGATCGCCAGGTTGGCTGCGTCCACAATCCTTCCAGCAACATGATGCTCGCCAGCGGCGTGGCGCCTGTTGTGGAAGAGCGCACCGCTGGCATCGCCGTCGGCCTCGGTACCGATGGCCCCGCCGGCAGCAACAACGATCTCGACCTGATGGAAGAGATGGACCTCGCCGCCAAGCTCCAAAAAATCACCAAGATGGATCCCCGCGCGCTCGGTGCAAAATCCGTCGTGGAAATGGCCACTATCGAAGGGGCAAAAGCGCTGCACATGGATAAGCAGATCGGCTCACTCGAAGTCGGAAAAAAAGCCGACATTATTTTTATTTCGCTCGATGAACCCAATGCCGTTCCCATCTACGACATCTACGCCCAGCTCGCCTATGCCCTGAAAGCCAGCGACGTCGAGACCGTCGTCATCGGCGGCCGCATCGTCATGCGCAACAAAAAACTTCTCACATTGAACGAACCCGAAATCCTTGCCAAAGCCCGCGAATACGGCAAGAAAGTCGAAGCGTCTCTGAAGTAACGCGAGTATGAGCACCTCCTACAACCAGATTGCGGGGCAGAGCGTAGAGCGGCTCGCCGCTCTGAGCGACGGCATTTTTGCCGTGGCCATGACTCTGCTTCTTCTGGAACTGCATGCGCCAGCGAAAGAATTGATTCACAGCGAGGGAGATTTGCGCAGCGCTCTTGTCGCGCTTTTCCCGCAACTCCTCGTCTACCTGATGAGTTTTCTGACGCTTGGCATTTTTTGGGTTGGCCAGCAGACGCAGCTCAACCATATCGAGCGTTCCGAGCGCCACTTCACGTGGATTCACTTGGCCTTTCTGTTTTTGGTCACGCTCATGCCGTTTTCCACCAGGCTCTTGACCGAGTTCATCACCTTCCGGACGGCGCTAGTTGCTTACTGGGCGAACATTTTGCTTCTCGGTGCCACGTTGTATCTCAGTTGGGGCCGCGCGACGCAAGCGAAGCTCATCAAAAGCGATACTCCGCCGGAAGTTCCTCCGGCGATTTGCCGGCGCATTTTGATCGCGCAATCGGTTTACGGGTTTGGGGCGCTACTCTGTATCTTCGATACGTATTGGAGCATCGCCTTCATTGTTCTTGCTCAGCTGCACTACGCCATCGCGCCGCGGTATGGCCGCTCCGTGCGCAGCGAGGAAATCTGAATGGATCGCACAAACTATTTGACGCTCCTCGAAACGGCCATCGAAGAAGCGCGGCGCGGGTTGGCCGAAGGTGGAATCCCCATCGGCGCGGCTCTCTTCGATAGCGACGGAAAACTGTTGGGCAGCGGGCACAACCGCCGCGTGCAGGACGGCGATCCTTCGGCGCACGGCGAGACCGATGCCTTTCGCAAAGCGGGCCGCCAGCGCAGCTATCGCGACAAAATCATGGTGACGACACTAGCGCCATGCTGGTACTGCAGCGGGCTGATCCGCCAGTTTGGAATCGCAACCGTGGTCGTGGGCGAATCCGTGAATTTTCGCGGCGGCATCGATTGGCTGAAGGAAAATGGAATCAAAGTGATTGATCTTGCGTCTAACGAATGTGTGCGGATGCTCGCGACATTTATCGCGGAAAATCTCGCTCTCTGGCACGAAGACATCGGCGAAGAGTGACCTGCGTCCGGCTATGGCGCTCGACGCAAGCTGCGAAAGTGTGAATTGTCCATGAACCGAAAACTTAGCAGGAAAAAGTGGTTTGCGTTTGCGGCCGCGTGCGCCTTCGCGGCAACTCTTCTGCTCGCGCTGCATACGAAAGCCTCGGCTTCGGAAGAAGTTCCCAAGCTTGCAACGCTCATGGAGTGGAAGCCAGGAACCATCGTCGCGGATGTCGGCGCGGGAGATGGAAGCTATGCGTTTGCTGCCCTGGAACACATCGGGGCAACGGGAAAAGTGTTCGCTACTGAGATTGACGCTGAAAAGCTGAAGGCACTCAGAGCCGAAATCAAAAAACGGGATTTGCAGAACGTGGTGGTCGTCGAGAGCGGAGACGCAGAAACAAATCTGCCCGCGTCGTGCTGCGATTCCATTTTTCTGCGGCGCGTCTACCATCATTTGTCGAAGCCTCTGGAGTTCGACGCCAGCCTGCTTCGCTCACTGAAGCCTGGAGGCAAACTCGCAATCATCGATTTTCCGCCTCATCCAGAATACGGAAAAGTCACAGGGGTTCCGAAAGACCGCGAAGACCATGGCATCCAGCAGAAAATCCTGATCAATGAGTTGACCAATGCCGGGTTTAAGCTCGAAAAAATTGTTGATGATTGGCCCGCGAATAACTACTGCGTTTTATTCGTGAAGAAATAGCCTTAGCGCGGACATGAGAGCAACTGGACTCAGGCGGCCTCATTGTAGGTGTCGTATTTGACGGCGATATCGCGGACTTCCTGAAGGGTCATGTCGCGCAGGATTTTGCCGTCTTCGAGAATGGTTTCGAGGGCGTTGACGCCGAGCCGGGAGCTGTCAGGGTTGGGGGCGTCATTATCGGCTTCGACGGTGGCGAATTCCTTGCCGATGTGGATCAGGTTGAAACGGCCGCCCTTGCTGGCTTTGGTGGGATCGGTTTTTGGATTTTTGTAGACGTTGTGCCATTTGCCGGCGCGATCGATGGCGGAACATTTCAACGCGAATTTCAGAGTGTCTCGATTTACTTGCTGTAGGAGCGCGCCGCCCATGCCGTAGCTCCAGATATCCTGGGACCACCCTTTGCGCGTGAGCTGAGCGGTGATGTTCTGGATGGTGTAATAGTTCACGCCGTCGCCTTGAATGAACCGCACGTTGGGAACGGTAGTCTTCCAGCCTTTTTTATTTACTTCATATCCGAAAACTTCCGCGACGATTTTGAAAAGTTCCTCTAGGACCGTGACGGCATCGCCCGAGTCCGGGCGGATGACGAGAGTGCCGTTGCGCTGAAGAATTTTGTCGCGCAACGCGCCGCCCCACAAATTGCGCACGGCATTATAGATGTCGTAGGAATCGCTGACGCAAGCGACGACGCCTTCCGGGCAATTTTCCAGCATGTTGGCGTAGGCCTGGTCTTCGTGGGCTTCGCCCCAAGCGGTGATCGTCGAATGCTCGGACGCAGGAATGCTGTAGCCGGCGCAGCTGAGCGGATCGGTGGCGGTGAGATCGGCGGAATAAAATTGATTGAGAAGCTGGATGGAGGCCAGCGTATCGGTGCCGAGGAAATTCAGCAGATGAGCGGCCCCACCGATGGCCGCGGACTCCTTGGAAGAGACGCCGCGGAAACCGAAGTCGTGGAGCTTGAAAGGTAGAAGCGAGGGATCGCCGGTGCGGACCAGCGCACGCCCGATGACTTGCTTTATCGCGCGGGAGAGCGTTGCGACGGTGATGGGATACCAAACTTGCAGAAGAACGGTTTCCGCCCAGTTGGTCAGCCAATAAAATTCGGGATCGGTGTTCTCAATCGTGATGAGTGCGTTAAGACTCTTGACGACAGTGCCTTCCTTGACGGCGCGGATGCGCAGCGGCAGGCGGCCGCCATGTTTTGCGTAGAGCGACCTAAACCCTTCGTAATTAAAGGACTTGGGGTGGCCGTTGAAGTGGGCGTGGGCGACACGTCGGGCTTCTTCGATGTCCTCCAAAGTGAAGACTTGACCCGCGAAATTCGATTTCACGATGTACTGGAGCATCGCCAGCATGGTCTCGTTGAACATGCCGCCGCGGGACTCGACGTAGGAATAAATGTGCCGAGTGTCCGGCGGATATTGCCACCAGTGGGTGAGCTTGTACGAGTCAGTATTGAGGATCGGATTCAACCGCAGCGACTGCATGGTGCTCCTTTAGGAAGGAAGTAGGATACCAGAAGCCGCTACTGACGTTGGGTGGGTGTGATGATCGCCTAGGCCAAACTGTGTCGCCGGGCTCGCTCCGGCTTCTGCTGCCGAAGCGAAGTTAAGTCTTTTAGAATGAACACTTATGCAAGTGTTCATTCTAAAGAACTTTAACTCCATTAGAATGAACACTTACACAAAAACGGGGTGCTTCCGACTTACACAGTCAGATAGAGGACCTGGATGAAGAGATCGCTGCTGAGCAGGCCTTTGGCCCAGGCGGCGTCGAGATCGGCTAGGGGCTTGGTGGCGGCCGCTTCCTGATAGGTCTTGCCCGAAGCCTTCAATTTCTCGATGCGGTCGACAGCGGTGATGAGCATGTCGCGCGTGCTGGTGAGGTCGGCTTTGTTACCCAGAGGTCCATGGCCGGGGACGATTTTGGTATCGCTGTTGGCGAGAGCGATGATCTTGTCGGCGGCGGCAATCATGCCTTTGGCTTTGCCGTTGGTGCCTGCATCGATGAAGGGATAGGCATGGTTGAAGAACGTGTCGCCCATATGGATGACGTTGGCCTTTTCAAAATGGACGTAGATGTCGGAGTCCGTATGTGCGGGTGCGAGGTACTGGAGCAAAAGAGTTTCGCCGTTGGCTTGGAGTTTGAAGCTGGAGGAAAAAGTTTTTTGTGGCAAGGCTTCGGCAGGGGAGGCCTCGAAGTGAACGCCGAGAACGGGAAGGTCGTGGGATTCGGACATGCGCTTTTTGGTGTTTTCGTGAGCGAGCACGGTGGCGCCGGCGGCGTGGAGGGCGGCATTGTTATCGGTGTGGTCGAAGTGCCAGTGGGTATCGATGGCGTATTTCAAGGGAGCATTGCCGAGGCCGTCGAGAGTTTCTTTAAGCTTGGGCCAAGCTGGAGAGACGAAATTATCGACGAGGAATTTGCCGTCAGGGCCAGTGAGAACGACGACGTTTCCGCCGGGGCCGGAGAGAAGGGTGAGATTCTCGGCCAGCTTTTGAGATTGAATGGGAGTGGCACCCATTTGTGCGCGAAAAGCGTTGGCGCGGTCGGCGGGCGACGGCGTCTGCGGAGAAAAGGCGGGAATAGCGGCGCGGAGAAGGGAGCTTGGGAAGAGTTGTGCCAGGAAGGCACTGCCGGCGAGGGTGGCGGAACCGCGGAGAAGGTCGCGCCGTGTGGCTTGTTTCTTCAAGAGGTCCGAGTTCATTGTTTTGCTCCCTTTGCGGATTTGAATCAACCTGCACATCCCAGTTAGTGCACGTCGAAGTTGAATTAGAATAGAGTTTTGGCGGTTCGGTTACAACCGTGTTGAGAGATTTGTACGCGGCTGTCATTTGACCGCCCCTTTGACACGCCTAGCGTCCGGAATTAGACTAGCCACATGGAAGTCCACCTTTCCCGCGAGTTGCAAGCCAAGCTCGAGCGTATGGCCTCCGAGCAGGGGCGTGACACACAGTCGCTGGTGCACGAAGCGGTCGAGCGACTGGTCGGCTACGATGAGTGGTTCCTCGCTGAGGTCGAAAAGGGTTTGGCGCAAATTGAGCGCGGCGCAGTGTTGGACCACGAAGAAGTCGGTGCTCGTCTCGAAAAGTTGTTGATGGACAAACGGCGTCGTCCCTGATGCTGCTCCGTTGGACCGCCGCGGCTGCCGGCGATTTGGAAAACATCTCCGCCTATCTGTTTGAGAAATCCCCCGAACACGCCGAACGACTTCTTCGTAGACTTTTTGACCGAATCGCCGGACTGAAGACATTTCCGCATCGGGGACGTATCAGCAAAAAACCGGGAACGCGCGAACTGGTGATCGACGCGCTGCCGTACATAGTTATCTATGAAATCAGACGCGACACGCTGCACATCGTGCGCATTCTGCATGGCGCGCAGCAGTGGCCTGCTTGAGCGCGCCACAGTGGATTCATCGCAGGCGAATCTGGTCAAAGTTGTCCCAAGCGGACATGTCACTGAGCAGGATGCGGTCGCCGGGCTTCAGGCCGTCCAGGACCTCGATTGTATTCACCGAGGCGCGGCCGAACTTCACGTTGACTCGCATGGCTTGTCCGCCGTCATGAACGACCCTAAACACGCCCATCAAGCTGTTTTGGTTAGCGTGGACCGGGCGTCCGACGTACAAAGTGTCTTCGAGCTTTCCGAGTTCGATGAACGCATCTACTTGGAGATTTGCTCCCAATCCTGCTGGCAAATCAGCGTCGAGTGTAATGTCTACGTTGCGCATTGCGTTCGAGGTTGACGGGTTGATGTAGCTGACATGGCCAACCATAGTGACGTTCTGCACGTCCACTTCGGCGTTCTGGTTGAGCTTCATGTCGCCTATGAAGGAGTCCTGCACCATCACCCTTGCGACGAGTTTAGTGGAATGGCTTGCGGGAACGAGTGTTCCGATTCCGCGAACTTGCCAAAGCATAGAGCCTTTCTTCACGGTCGCCGTCCAAATGTCGTCGCCGTCGACGCTCGGCGGATCCACTTTTAGACGTGACAATTGAAAGACAACTAGGACGACCAATCCCACGACAATCGCCAGAGTGATCCTCCGGGACCTTCGAGACATACTAACCTCCTGTCTATTTAACGGCGCTAGAAGGCGGGCGTTTCACTCGTCGCGGAGGACTTGCATTGGGTCTACGCGGGAGGCGCGGATAGAGGGGAGAAGGGAGGCGATGGCGGCGACCAGCAGGACCAAGAGGACGACTGCACCGAGAGTGGGGACGTCGGTGGGGGATACGCCGTAGAGCAGGCCGACGAGGAGGCGGGTGGAGGCGGCGGCGAGAGCCCATCCAGCGACACAACCGACGATGCAGACGACGAGGCCATGCCAGAGGAATTGGCGGATGATTTGGCCGCGAAGTGCGCCGAGGGCGAGGCGGAGGCCGACTTCGCGACGGCGGACGTTGACGGAGTAGCTGAGCGTTCCATAAAGGCCGATGCACGCGAGAGAAAGAGCGGTGGCCGCGAAGAACGTAAGGAGAATTGTGCGGAGGCGGCCTTCGGCGAGAGCGTCCGAGAAGTGCTGTTCAAGCGGAGCGAAATCGTAGACGGAGCGCTGCGGCTCGATGTCGTGGATTTGCTGGCGAATCGTTTCGGCCATGGTCATGGGAGCATTGCGGGTGCGAACGAGGAAAAAAGTGCCGGGCTCGGCGATGGGAGCGCACCAGTAGACGGTGGGAACGGGAGACAAGTCGAGACCGGCTTCGCGTGCGTCGCCCGCAATGCCGACGATCTCCGCCGGACCGGAATAACCGAGATTAGTAGCTTCGAGATGATGACCGATGACCGAGGAGTTGTTGAAGTAAGCGTTCGCGAACGAACGATTGACGAGGACGGTGGGCGGACCGTCGGTTTCGCGGCAGAGAACGCCTTCCTGAAGTGGGATTTTCATGGTGGCGAAATAGCTCGCGGAAATGAGGCGGTTGTCGGCGAAAAGTTTCGGTTCGCTTTCGGCGCGGCCTTCGACCAGCTTTTGTTCGGTTTGGAATTTGAAGGGGACTCCCGGAGCGCCGACAGATACAGCGGCAGCTTCGACGCCTGGTGTTGAACGGAGAGTCTCCAGCATTCGGTCGGTGCGCTGGCGCAATTTCTTCAAATCCGCGGTTTCACCCCAGCCTATGCTGATTTGAAAAGTAAGAATGTGGGATGGATCGAAGCCTGGGAAGACGCGTCCCAATTGTTGAAAGCTGCGTAGCAGGAGACCCGCGCCGGAGAGAAGAGTGACGGCGAGGGCGACTTGAATGCCGACGAGCAGCCACTGGACGGGGTTGCGGCCGGAGACTTGCGTGCGGCTGCCGTGATTGAGGGAGCCGGCGAGGTCACGACGCGTGCCGCGGATGGCGGGGAATAGTCCGCAGAGAAGAGTGACGAGCACGGAACAGGCGAGAGAGTAGAGAACGATGCGCGTGTCGAGATGAATTTCCTCGACGCGAGGAAGGCTAGCGGCGAGAGACCGGAATACTCCGGAGGCAGCGTTTGCCAGGAGCAAACCCAAGAGTGCTCCAAAGAGAGCGAGAAGGAAGGTTTCGGTGAGGAGTTGAGCGATGAGAGCTCCGCGTGGAGCACCCATGGAGAAGCGCACGGAGATTTCCTGCTGGCGTTGCGTGGCGCGGGCCAAAAGAAGAGCGACGATGTTGGTGCAAGCGATCAGGAGGAGCAGAGAAACGGAGCCGAAAAGCAACCAGAGGGAGCGCCGGGAACTGGAAACGGTGATTTCTTTGAGCGGATCGATGACTACGGCGAGGTCCGCGTCGGTTTTGGGGAATTGCCGGGCGAGCTGGCTCTGCACGGTGGAGAGGTTGGCGCGAGCTTGCGCGAGGGTTACTCCGGCCTTGAGGCGGCCGATGACGGTGTACCAGGTGGCCTCGCGGTTCTGGGCGTAGGGAAGGTCGACGGGGATGCAGGACCAGAAATCCACATCGCGATTTTGGAAGAAAAAGGACGCGGGCATGATGCCGACGATGGACGGAGAGAAATTTCCAACATGCAGTTTTTTGCCGAGCGCGTTGGGATCGGCATTGAAGCGGCGGCGCCAGAAGCGATCGCTGATCACGACGGTATCGGGTCCGCCGAGACGTTCTTCCTCGGGAACGAAATCGCGGCCAAGGGCGGGAGCGACGCCCCAGACTTCAAAGAAGCGCGGAGCGACAAGGGCCTGGGTGATCTTTTCGGGAAGTGTGCCGGAGGTTTCCGAGACGTCTTCGGTGTAATAGCCGGTGATGGATTGAAAGGTGGAGTTGAGGCGATTCCAATCTTCGAGCCGGACGGGAGCCACGAAGGTCTGCGGGTTTGAAAGTTTGATGTGGTGCTGCTCGATACGCATGAGCTGATCGCCTTGCGGAAAGGGGAGCGGCTTGAGGAGGATGGCGTCGATGGCGGAGAAGACGGCGCTGTTAGCGCCGATGGCGAGAGCGAGCGTGAGAATGACGGTGATGGAGAATGTGGGAGATTTGCGGATGAAGCGAAATGCGGATTTGAGATTGACGAGGGTGGCATCAAGGATGCGGACACGGTAGACGTCGCGTAAATCTTCCTTGAGCTGTTCGTGGCCGCCAAATTCGAGGACGGCGCGGCGGCGGGCTTCTTCGGGACACATGCCGGCGGCGATGTTTTCTTCGGTGAGCTCGTCAATGTGGAAACGAAGCTCGGAATTCATTTGGTCGTCTGAAGCGCGCTTGGGAAGAATGGATTTCCACCAGGACATGACTGGCTCCTATTGGGCGGTTTGCATAATGTTGGCGACTGCGCCCGCCAGACGATTCCAATTCGACTCTTCGCTTTCGAGTTGCTTGCGGCCCTTTGCGGATAATTTGTAAAACTTGGCTTGGCGCCCTTTTTCTGAGGCGCCCCATTCAGCTTCGAGCCAGCCTCGCTTTTCGAGGCGATGGAGAGCCGGGTAGAGAGAGCCTTGCTGGACTTGCAGGACTTCCTTGGAAATCTGGCGGATGCGGAGAGAGATGCCGTAGCCGTGGACGGGGCCAAGGGCGACGATCTTGAGAATGAGCATGTCGAGAGTGCCTTGAAGGAGGTCGGATTTCTCTGTGGGCATGACGTCTCCTAGACGTTCTACCTATATACGGCAAGGATAGGTAGAATGTCAAGGAGAGAGTGTGTGGCCGAATTTAAATGGCCGAGAGTATGCTATACTTGTATAGCGAGGGTGCCATGTTGGCCATACGGCTTCCGCAGTCCATCGAAAAAAGGCTGGAAAAGCTGGCGCGCCGAACCGGGCGCACAAAAACGTTCTACGTGCGCGAAGCGATCTTGCAGCATCTCGAGGACCTCGAAGATGTTTACCTGGCAGAGGCCCGGCTGGAGAAGATACGCAGTGGCGAAGAAGAGGCCATACCGCTGGAGAACGTGATAGAGCGCCATGGCATGGAGGATTGAGTTCTCGGCGGAGGCGGACCGGGAGCTAAGCAAACTGGACAATCCGCAGGCAAAGCGCATTCTGAAATTCCTCCAAGAACGAGTAGCCAAGCTCGACGATCCACGCAGCATAGGAAAGGCATTACAAGGAGCGCGTTTTGGCGAGTTCTGGAGATACCGCGTGGGTGTTTACCGGCTCATCTGCAAGATTGAGGACACACGTGTGGTGGTTTTAGTGCTGCGGGTCGGGCATCGAGGAGAGATTTACCGCTAAGCGCAAAATCTTGCGCCGGACATCCCTAAAAAAAGAATTCTGTTACGAGTTCCAGGTGACTTTTGAGAGCTGTTTTTTGCGGGATTCCCATTCGCTGCCGGCGAGAAGGCGCGGCGCTATGTCGATCAGACGAGGGATGAGGCGGAAGATGCTGGCGGAGGTCCACGGGCGGCCGTCACGGGTGCGATAGTCGCGGACATTGAGGGCGTCGGCCATGCTGGTGAAGGAGACGTCCTGGACAATCAGTTCCGCGAGAAATTTGAGGGTTTGGGTCTCGAGAGGATCGTCCTCAAGGTGATGGCAGTCCGCGGCGATGCGGAGGCCGAAGGGGATTTCCTCGGAGCCTAGAATCTCTTCGGGAGGCTCAGGAGTAGAGGAAGTCTCGATTTCGCGCTCCCATTCCAGAGCTACAAGCGTCCAGCCGGCGTCGTGCATCTTGGAGAGGTACATGGAAGTGGGGAGAATAGTGACCTTTTCTCGGATGCGTTCATGTTTCTTCATGGCGGCCTCCTTGACGACAGGCTAGGGACGTGATTGCGATTCGAGCCAAATAAGAAGGGCAATCGAGTAACCGATTTGGGCTCCATATAACTAACAGAAAATGAAAGGTTTGTGGATAGCGAAATAGTCCGAAGAGCCGTTGCATGTTCGGTCGTGGGATGGAGCTGTCGCGTTGCCGGACACTTGGGAGTAATAAGTAGGAGCCAGGATAAGTGATTCCACCGGGGAAACTTCTTGACCGTCCCAGGGGTTGGAAGCGTATGATTTGCCAGCCGTTGAACCCACCGCAACGTCCAGTTCTAAACCCCGGTCCAGAAAGCTGTGCGGTGTCCCCATGTCTAGCGAAGCGCGCCGAGGAGAAAATCGGTCTCCGGTGCATGTAACGGTCGATTTGTCCGGACTGGATATCCACACAGCAGCGCAGCAGGGAATGACGGAAAACGTGAGTGCGCGAGGTGCGCGCGTAGTTACGAGCAAACCGTGGCAGCCAAACGAGCATGTGAAGGTGCGATCGCTACTGGGCAGCCTACAGTCAAGAGCGCGTGTGGTTTATTGTCAGCCATTGGGAAATGATTCGTTTGCGATTGGTTTGGAGCTGTTTGTGAGCGCAGGGGAGTGGACGTTACCTCAGGTGGGGCAACGCAATCTGGCGTGAAGAGTGGAAATACGAGTGAGCTGTAAAACTGTTGACTCGTGGATGAAGATGTCCCTGCGCCCCGGGAGCAGGACGGGTAGTCGACGTTGGGATTCTGCCCCAGGCTTGCACTTCAACGTGAATCCGAGAGAGCAAGCCTGAGGCAGTTGATTGTTTTGGTGCGCTACTGCCTAACGAAGTCAGCGCCGTCCGGGCCAGCGCCGCTTGGCAGCACGAGTTGGTTGCAAGCGATTCGGAAGGCTTCGTACCAGGTTCGTGTAAAGCTCGAGAGAAGCTCTTCGACTGTGCGGCCGCCGATCGTGATGCCTGGGTGAATCACTTCTCCCCAGGTTCGGACTTGGGTCCCTTCCCCCCTATCCTCAAAAGTAACCCACTGGGCGAGAGCGACGCCGATGGCGTGGTCGATCCACCCTACTTTCTTTCCGGGGACGCATGTGGTAATTACGTGGTCGATGACGGCATTTACGGGACGCAGGATTTCAATCTGGAGGCGGCTGCCGGGCTCCCAGGGGTTGCCGTCGCGCCAGCGCAATTCGCCATAGACGTTGGCGAAATTGTTCCAGCGATGTAAATCGGAAAAAACGAACCAAGCGAGCGCAGGGCTCGCCTTGGTGGTAACGGAATACTCGAATCTTGCCATAACGTGTTTCTAACGACTCCTTACTGAGGTGATTTGTACAGGACTAGCCAACCGCCGGGGCGGGGGGCGAAGATAAGTTATACGTTGTTTCTTTAACGCTGTCAAGTATATAATTTGAGTCAACACGGTCTGGAGGGCCGGGAGAATGCCGAGGAAACCTGACAAGCAGTTGGAAGGGCGGATCCTGGATGCGGGGTACCAACTGTGGAGCAAAGGTGGGGAACGGGCGCTAACGATGCGGGCAGTGGCGCTGGCGGCCAAGACGACTACTCCTACGTTGTATGAGAGGTTCCAAGACAAGCACGACCTCATTGCGTTCTTGCGAGTTAGGGCTCGGGAGAGGATGTTCAACGCATTGCAGCCAGCGAAGTCGACGGTGGAGGCATGCCGTTTGGGATTGGAGTTTGCGCTGAGCAATGGAAATGAGTACTTGTTGCTGACTTCGGACTGGGCGGAACGCCTAGCGCGCAAAGAACAGATGCCGTCGTACGAATATGTGAAGGAAAGGCTGGCGGGGGATCTGGGGGGAGATCCTGCAGATTATGCAAGGCTGGCGATGGCGCTAGTGGCACAAGTACATGGGACTGCGCTTTTGCTATTGGGGGAGGAAGTTGAAAAGGAGATTGCGGAGGAATTGAAGGAGACGTGTTTGGAAGCGTGTAAGACATTGATTGAGTACGGGGGAGAAAGGGTTGGGGAAGGGATCGTGCGTGGACGGAATGAAGCAACGAGATAATGAAGCAAAGAAGTAAGGAAGAACGAGGCGAGGACGAGCCCTTTCATCGGGAACGAGCTTCTCCAGAGCGTGGTCACTTGGAGCGGCGCTTGGCCTTGAGGAGCACGTCAACGGAGTCAGGCCGGCCGTTCCAGAAATCGAGGCGGATGCGGCCGTCGGGGAGTTGGGTGACGGTGGCAGGAATGGCACTGGCGGTGAGATACCAGCCCGCGGGAAGGACGACGGCGTTGCGGGCACGACCTAAGCTGCGATCAAATACCAGTTCGTCGCCGTCAAGCTTGTAGCTGACAGGGGCGGTGTAGGTTTCGGAGATGCGCAGGCGGATGGATTGGCCCTTTTTCACCGGTGGAAACGGAATCAGGACGACCTGAGTGGCGGGAGAGACGGGTTCACCTGCATCGATTTTGGCGGCGGTGAGATCGGCGCCGGTCATCATTTTGGTGGGGAGTTTTTCGCCAGTATCCAGGATGTAGGCAGAGGGGTCGGAGACGGTGCTGCCTTCGCGGACGACGTTCAGGTATTTGTCGGCTCCTTCGTGGGATTCGGTGTAGTCGTGGTAGAGGCTGAAGGCGTGGGATTCGGGTTGCTGCAGGAAGTAAACGATATCGCGATCCTGATGGGCGCGCTCGGAGAGGCGGGAGCGTTCGGATTCACCCTGGAAGGGGGACTCCCAACTGCGGGCTTGGGTGGCGGGATGAGGCGTGCCGGACGGCCCGGATTGGGCTCCGAGCTTGGCGCGCAAGATTAAGGGAGCTTCGCCGGAGCCTGCGTTGAGGAAGCTGATAGAGATGCGGCCGTCGGGTTCCGACAAGACTTGCGATGGCACGTTGCAGCCGACGAGTTCATAGCCTGCGGGAAGGACGATTTTGTTGCGCTTGATGCCGAGGGGACGATTGAAAATGATGGCGTCGCCGTCGCGATAGTAGCTTTTCACGTCTTTGTAGGTTTTGAGGATGAGGACGCGACCCTGGCCATCAGAGGGTACGGGACGCGCCAGAGAAATCTTGATGAAGCTGGTGTCGGCGTCAGCGTCGGACATGAGTGGGTCTTTGCGGGCTTCGGCGCCGCTCACGACTTCGAAGTGAAGCCGATCGCCGGTCATGGAATCGAACACGGCTTCGTCACTGGCGGTGCTGCCCTTGCGAATGGGATTGTAGAAATATTTGGCCCCCGGTGCGGTGGCGGTGACTTCGTAATAGATTTTGAAGCTGGCGGTTTCGGGAGCGAGAAGTTCATAGCGGGTGTATTCGTCGGTTTCGGTTTGCCTGGCAGCGCCGGATACGGCCGCAGGCATCGTGGAAGTTTGTTGCGCACGGAGAATAGCGCAACCAAAGAGTGCGAGGACCGTAGCTGCTGTTGCGGGGGCGAGTATTCTGCGCATGTAGGCTCTCCTCAAGTTCGGCATGGGTTCCAGTTTTAAGACTGCATCATCCCCGACCCGGCAGACTTAGTAAATAGCGGTAGTTTTGTGGGCTGGGAGCGAGAAGAGTGATTGGGGTAGAAGGCCTTGGTGGTTGGATTCTACTTTTGAGGACAAAGGCAAAGAAACGGGGAGCAAAAAAGCGAACACTGCAGGTAAAATCACTCGACGCAAAGATTCAGGAGAACACCAATGGCCAAGAAACCGACAGTGGACGATGCGCGCTTGATTCTCCAGTTGTATGACCTGAAGCGTGAACCAGAGATGCGGAAGGCACGCCAATGGTGGCTGGTGACGTTCTGGCCAAACAGTGCGGATGACTACATAAAAGTGGCGAGAGCGATGGGTACGGAAGAGAACAATTGGATGAGACAGGTCATCAGCTACTGGGGGATCGTAGCCTCTTTTGTGCAGAACGGTTTGTTGAACGAAAAGCTGTTTCTCCAACCGTCGTTTTCCGGCGAGATGTTTTTCATACTTATAAAGATGCGGCCTTTCCTCAACGAATTGAGAGAAAAAATGAAAAACCCTGATTTGATGATGAACCTCGAGAAGGCCATCCTGGGATCGAAAACAGGGCGTGCGCAATACGCGAAAATGGAGCCGAGAGTGAACGCCCTGCGGCCAAAAACATCCTGAGTTTCAGCGAGGACGAATTGCGAAAGGCTTGCTTACTGATTAGGACGTCGGGTGTTCTGGGCTGCCTGCTTTTGGCAGGTGCCGGAGCGCAGGCGGAGGACTGCGGGAATGGGGTGGAGCTGACGTTGACCGCTCCGGAAGCCGCGCAGGGCACATTGCTGCTGGCGGAGATACACAGCGCGAAGCCGCTAACGGAAGTGAGCGGCAGATGGAACGAACGAGATGTTCCCTTCTGGCAGGACGAGGCTAGGGAACACAATGCTTCGGTCGGCAATAGCCGGAAGGCATTGCTTGGTGTGGATCTGGAAAAGGCGGCAGGGAAGTATGAGTTCGCGGTTGCCTCGCAGACACAAAGCGGCGAACGAGTGAGCTGCCACGCTTCGATTGAAGTGAAAGAAGGACACTTCGCCACGGAAAATTTGACGGTAAAGAAGCAGTTTGTCGAGCCGAACCCCGAGCAAGAGGCGCGAGCGGAAGCGGAAACGAAGCGACTGCGAGAGATTTATGAGCGGGTGACGCCGGAGCGTTTGTGGGATGGTCCGTTTCGGATGCCCCTGGACGGAGAGTTCAAGGGGAGTAACTTTGGGAAGCGGCGCGTCCTGAATGGGCACCCTGGTTCGCCGCACGGTGGGGTGGATTTCCCCGCACCGACTGGAACACCTGTACATGCATCGCAAAAGGGGCGAGTGGTGTTAGCGGAAGAGCTGTATTTTTCGGGGAACACCGTTCTCATTGATCATGGACTAGGGATCTACACTTTCTACTGTCATTTCTCCGAGATCGACGCGAAGGTAGGCGATGAAGTGGTGGCCGGAACGGTTTTGGGAAAAGTAGGAGCGACAGGACGCGTGACTGGTCCGCATCTGCATTGGGGCCTCCAGGTGGAGCGCGCTCGCGTAAACGCGCTGGAAATCGTGAGAGTGTTGGGGAGCAGCGAGACTAATTCTCGAAAGTAGCGTTTTGGAACACTGGAAATCCTTTTCTGCTTTCCACGAAAGAATGTGAACAAAGAGATAAAGATTCTCGGGCTGATATCGGATACGCATGGGCTGCTGCGTGAGGAAGCCGTGCGAGCATTGCGCGGCTCAGACCTGATTCTTCATTCCGGGGATGTAGGTGGGCCAGAGATCTTGGAGGGTCTTCGGGCTATTGCTCCGGTGGTAGCGGTGCGCGGAAACGTGGACACCGACGCGTGGGGCCGAAGCTTGCCGTTGACCGAGACCGTTTCCGCAGGTCCCGCAATGATTTATATGATCCACATTCTTCAAGACTTAGATATCAATCCAGCCGCCGGCGGGTTCCAGATCGTGGTGAGCGGCCACAGCCACAAGCCGGAGCAGATCGAAAAAGACGGGGTGCTCTACATAAACCCTGGGAGTGCCGGTCCGCGACGTTTTTACTTGCCCGTAACTGTGGCCCGGCTGGATTTAGGTGCTAAGAAATGGAATGCTAAGTACATTCATCTCGAGCAGCCCCGCTAGACCTTGCCGCTGGAGTTTTCTTCTAAGTATATGAAAATAATGCAGTTATATAAATCCAAGATCAGAAGAGGCACCGTCTAACGGGCGTGGAGAGGCCTGATGTTGATAACTTCGTGCATGCTGAGGGAGTGGCGAAACGATTGGAGGAAAGCGTGCACTATTTTAATGGGGAAGTTCCCAAATTGGGCTTGAACTGGCAGAGGTAACGTACTAGAGTACCGGAGCAAAAGGGTTCGTTTTGGTACCGTCCCTCTATTGTCCCGAGGGCCCCCGAAACGCAGAATACGAACAATGTGGACGACGCTCGTATTCGTTTCCTCGCTCGTGTCGACCGTTCACTTCGGCATTATGTACGCAAAGTGCGTAACGCTGAAGTCAGTCCAGTATGGGCAAGCGTGAGTCCCCTAGTCGTCAAGTTCAACCGAGAGGTCAGTGTCTCTCATGGCCATACTTCATTTTCGATGTAAAGAGCGGCGCCGAACATTGCGAGTAAGCATCACGGTGCCGATAACCGTGCACGGGCAGGACGAGAACGGCGACAAGTTCCGCGTAAAGGCGAAGTCGCACTCGGTGAACAGGCATGGAGCGTTGCTGCAATTGGAGCAGCCCGTCACTGTAGGCCAGATGCTGATCCTGGTGAATGAGAACAGCGACCGGACGGTGGAATCGCGAGTGGTATCGGTGAAGCGCGACAGGGAAAATAAGACGTACATCGGAGTTGAGTTTATTTCGCCGGACTCGAATTTCTGGCACATGAGTTTTCCGTTGCCTGGCGCGAGGCCGCTGCGCCGCACAGCCGATACAAAAGCTACGGCGTAGTTTTCACGACATTAGAGATTTCAAGTAACGGTAGCCCTCTCTTTAGCGAGAGGGCTTTTTCTTTTTGGTGGGAGACCTGCGAGCGGAGCCCCGCGGCGCGGGGTTTTTGGAGGATTTCCGCGGTGATTGAGGCTTGGTGCTAGCCAAGGCTTCGCGAGTTTTCCTGGGAAGTTTGGCGACGACCATGTCGTAGGACTCACGAAGCAGACGAGCGAGTTCGTCGAGGGGGAGCGCGTCTCTGGTTTCGAGAGCAACCCACTTGGCACGAGCAAGGTAAGGCGCGGGGATGATGCCCGGGCGCTCCGTCAGCTCCACGAAATTTTCGGAAGAAGCTTTGAAAGTCAGCCAGGTTCTAGAGGGCTGGAGAGCCGTGACAGCATGCATTTTGCCAGCTACTTTGAAAACGAGGGCATCGCCCCACTGAATCTGTTCGGTGGTTCGTGGAAAGGAGAGACAGAGTTCGCGAACCCAGTCGGTGTTCATAGGGAGGCTATCCGCCTGATTTTTTGAGAGCGCGCACGCCCATTTCGTTTTTAAGGCTAAGGAATGGCCGGGGCCCAGGCAAGACCGTCGACGCCCGGGGTGAGTTTGATGGATGGCAGCAACTTGTGAGCGGAGATGTCCAGGACCTCGATTGTTCCTGCGGCCGGGCAGCTTACGAAGGCAAACTTGCCGTCCGGGGAGAGAAGAAGTTCGCCGAGAGCAGGCGGAATGTCAAAGGATTCTTCCACTTTGGCGCTTGCCAGATCGATCACGAAGATCTTTCCGGACGGTGAAGAGGCAAACAGTTTGCGGCCGTCGGCGGTGGGTGAAGAGGAATAGACGGTTGCGGGGACGGCAATCCAGTTGGCGACGGTATTTGAGGTGGTATCAATGACCGCGATGCGCGGCGTGTTCTGATCGTGGGTGAAGACGCGTTTGCCGTCGGAAGTAATCGAGATGCGCTGAACCATTTTGGCGACGGGAATGACGGTGACAAGAGAGCGATGCTTGAGATCTAGAACGCTCACGCTGCCGGCGGAGACATTGGCGGTGTAGGCCCGGGTGCCGTCGTGAGAGATGGCGATCATGTGGGATTCGATGGCGCCGGTTGGGATTTCCGCGATGACTTTGCGCGTGGCGGGATCGATAACGCTAACGGCTTTGTCGAGTTCGGCCGTGACGTAGAGGAGGCCATCGGGGCCGAATTCGGCGCGATGCGGACGCAGTGGTTTGCCGAGGTCGATGGTGGCGGAGAGTTTGCGCTCGTGAAGGTCGATGATGTCGATGGTGGTGCCGTCCGTGCCGGGCTTGCCGACGCCGGCATTGCCGTAGATGGGAACGAAGGCGAAACGGGAGTCAGGGGAAACGGCTACTTCGTGGCCGTTGACGCCAACCGAGACTTTCGCGAGTTCCTGATGCGTCTCGGGATCAATGAGCAGGGCGGTGTGCTCATGCTGGTTGGCTACAACTAGCATTCCGTGGGTGGCCGGAGCGGGAGTGCGGCCGCCTCCGGTCGCCAAAGCCAGGAACATTAGAGAAGCGATGAGCCACGAAATGGGTGCGGACATGGTTGCCTCGTTTGCGCTGATTGGCAGCTGAGTAGAGCGCCGAATCGCGCGGATTATAGCAGCCTCACGGCGCGTTGCCACGCGGATTCAGCAAGCGAGATTCAGGAGATATGCGGATTTTTCCGGAGTAAGATACGCCGTCGCGGAGGGCTCAGCTTGCAGGTGGGCCAGCCCGAGGACTGCGGAGTTGCACGATGAGAATATTTTCTGGCATGGCCGCGAGGATTTTTTTGAGTCTTGCGATCGGCGGTGTAGTTTTTTCGGGGCAGCCCCAGATTCGTGCGGGCGCTCGCCAAGCGGCGGGTAATTCCAGTTCGCGCAGTTCGGGCGAAGAAAAGCGAGATTGGCCGGCGTATGGAGGCGCACCGGAGAACACACATTACTCGAGCCTGGAGCAAATCAATCGCAGCAACGTGAAAAAGCTCGCGGTGGCTTGGAGCTTCGACACAGGGGAACAGGGCGGGTTGCAAACGAGTCCGATCATCGTCGAAGGGGTTTTGTACGGAATTACACCGACGCAGAAAATATTCGCGCTGGATGCGGCATCGGGGAAACTTTTGTGGAAATTTGATTCTGGGATTAAGGGGACGCAACCGGATCGCGGGCTGGCCTATTGGTCGAGTGATAAGGACAAGCGCATCCTGGTCGGTGTGATGAACTTTCTGTACGCGCTCGATGCGGGCACGGGCAAGCCTGTCGCGACGTTTGGGAAAGAGGGACGGATCGATTTACGCGGCGATCTGGGGCGCGATCCAGAAAAACAATCTGTTGTGATGACGAGTCCAGGAATAGTTTACAAGGACTTGATTGTCGTAGGCGGTCGTAATCCGGAGACTTTGCCTGCGCCGCCGGGTGATGTGCGCGCGTACGACGTGCGATCGGGGAAGTTGCGGTGGTCATTTCACACGATTCCGCATCCCGGCGAATTTGGATACGAAACTTGGCCAAAGGATGCGTGGAAGTACAGCGGGGCGGCCAACAACTGGGCGGGGATGGCAGTGGATGCCAGTCGAGGAATTGTGTATGTGCCGACGGGGTCGGCGGCGTTTGATTTTTATGGCGCCAACCGCTTGGGTGACGATTTGTTTGCCAACTGCCTGATCGCTTTGAATGCTCAGACAGGCGAGAGAATTTGGCATTTTCAGGGAGTGCGGCACGACATTTGGGACCGGGATTTTCCCTCGCCGCCTACGCTGGTGACAGTGACTCGCGACGGAAAGGAGGTTGACGCGGTTGCGCAGACCACGAAACAAGGATTTGTTTACCTGTTCGATCGAGTCAGCGGGAAGCCCCTTTTTCCGATTGAATATCACAAATATCCGCCAAGCGACGTGCCAGGAGAAGTGGCGGCTTCCGAGCAGCCACTTCCAACCAAGCCTGCGCCGTTTGCGCGACAAATTTTGAGCGAGGACATGCTGACGAATCGAACGCCGGAGGCTCATGCGTGGGCTCTCGAGAGATTTCACACATTTCGCAGCGAAGGGCAATTTGTCCCGTTCGGCGTGGGCAAAGACACTGTGATTTTTCCCGGATACGACGGTGGGGCGGAGTGGGGCGGCTCGGCGGTCGATCCGCAAACGGCGATTCTTTATGTGAACGCAAACGAAATGGCATGGACGGGTGCGCTGGCTCCGAACACGGGCGAAAACGGTCCCAAGGCGCTCTATCTAAGCCAGTGCAGCGTTTGCCATGGCGAGAAAATGACGGGCTCGCCGCCTGCAATGCCTTCGCTGGTGGGCGTGGGAGACCGCTTGTCGGCGCAGCAAATTGGGGCAACGATTAAAAATGGCAAGGGAAGAATGCCTGCGTTCGCGAATTTCGATGACGGACAACTGAACGCGCTGGTTGATTTTCTCGTTAGCGGAAAGTCCAAGGAACTTTCGAGTTCGGAGCCTCCGCCGCCGGACATGAAGTATCGCTTCACGGGCTACCACAAATTTTTGGACCCAGATGGATACCCGGCGATTGCGCCCCCTTGGGGCACATTGAACGCGATCAATCTGAACACCGGCGAATACGTTTGGAAAATAAATCTTGGAGAGTATCCGGAGCTTGCTGCAAAAGGATTGAAAAATACCGGGACGGAGAATTATGGCGGGCCCGTGGTGACTGCCGGAGGGCTCGTTTTTATCGGCGCGAGCGACTTTGACAAAAAATTCCGGGCGTTCGACAAAGCGACGGGCGAGTTGCTGTGGAAAACAACGCTTCCGTTTGGGGGAAACGCGACGCCAGCGACCTACGCCGTCAACGGGCGGCAATTTGTCGTGATTGCCGCGGGCGGCGGGAAAGATCTTAAGTCGCCGTCTGGCGGAGTTTATGTAGTGTTTGCGTTGCCAAAAAAGAATTGAGTTTTGCGCCGCCGCTTAGGATGCACACCTGACGGACGCCCCGATCATTGTAATGCGGCGGTAACGGAATAGATCGGCGGAAGATGCCCCGAGAGGACATGCCACGAATCGCCGGCATCCCGAGTATGGAAGAGTGTTCCGCCCGTAGTGCCGAAATATACGCCAGCGGGGTCACGGTCGTCGGACGACATTGCCTCGCGCAGAATGAGATCGTAGGCATCGGACTGAGGCAGGCCCTTGGTAAGAAACTTCCAGGTCTTGCCCCCGTTGCGGCTGCGCGCCACACGAAGCTTACCTTTGGGGACGTAACGCTCCTCGGCTGACACAATGGGGATCGTGAAGAGCGTGTTTTTTTCAGCGGAGGGAACGGCCAGAGCGAAGCCGAACCGTGAAGGAAGGCCTTTCGAGATGTCGGTCCACTTGTCGGCTGTAAAATCGGAGCGGTAGACGCCGCAATGATTTTGCTGGTAGAGCGCATCCGGTTTGCGAGGATGCGCCTTCAGTTTGTGGACGCACTGGCCGACTTCGGGAAATTTATCGGGGCCGAACTCGACGAGGACATTTCCGTTGAATGGGGACCAAGTCTTGCCACTGTCGCTGGAGCGAAACGCACCTGCAGCGGAGATACCGACAATCAAGCGGCCTCTGCCGAGGCTTTGAATGGAATGCACCATCATGCCGCCAGCTCCTGGGTTCCATTTCTCGCGCGTCGGATGATTGCAAAGGCCCGCGACCATTTCCCAATTCGCGCCGTTGTCGCCGCTGCGGAAGAGCACGCCTGGATCGGCTCCGAGATAAACGACACCCGGTTCATCGGCCGCACCGGGTGCGATATTCCAAATGCGCTTCAGCGGTGCATCGGGCTGGTCCTTAAGCTCCATGCCTTTTTCGGTCACTTGCCAGGACTTGCCGGTGATGCCTTTGACTTCCAGCCCTTTTTCGGAGATTTGCCAGGATTTGCCATTGTCGGTGCTGGCGTGAAGGTGGGGACCAAACCAGGCGTTTCCCACCGCGGCGTAGTGGCGCTTGGGGTCGCGTGGATCCTGTGCAACATGGTGGACTTCCTGGCCGGCGAAAAAAGGACCAGCGCAATCCCATTTCTTGCGGTCTTTTGAGGTGAACGCAAATGCACCTTTGCGTGTGCCGACCCAGATTCGTACCGCAGCTTGGCGCGCCATAGTGTTCCTCCGATAGCAGATGTGACTGGGTTCCCAAAGACGATAGTAATCTGCATTTTATCGTAGAAGGTCAAGTGGCAGAAGAAAATTGGCAACATTCCCTCGCTTTCAAAACGCTTCCCACGTGAGGGTGAAAACCTCAACCTAATGGCGCAGTTGCAAACAGCCGAAGCGAAGAGTCCAAACGGGTAGTCTCTGATTGTGCGCTAGCTCGAAAAATACTCCTGTTCATATCCCGAAAGATGACCTATTCAAGAAGGAGTGTCACGGCTCGCGTGAGCCGAGCATGCCTCTTTAGCGCCATTGTCGGGGCCAGGTCAGGAAGTCACCGCGGCAAAAGCGCGAACGGTGGATCGAGGAACCCAAGGCTGTCCGAGCCATAAATCGGACGAGGAGGAGTGGTTCATGAAGACGAGAATCCTGATTGTATTTGCGGTGGTGGCTCTGGTCGTAACCTTCGCCTATACGGCGTCGACTCCAGCCGCACCGAACAAGGCCAATGGGAATGCGCTTCCAGCAGCGGTTCCTCAACCAGCCGCCGCAGCGGAACCGCATCCGGAAATTCGTGAAGCGATCGGTGCCCTGCGTCGCGCCAAAGAGCACATGGAACATGCCGCGCATGATTTCGGCGGACACCGCGTGGAAGCCATCCGGGCGACCGATGTGGCGATTCACCAGCTGGAAGATTGCCTGAAGTACGACAGAGACTAAGCCACAATACCTCGCAGAACTACAAAAGCGTCCGGAGGGAAGTTCCCGCCGGGCGCTTCTTTCTTTCTCCAAGCTTTCACAGCAAACAGTGCAAATCCAGCTAACCGGACAATCGGAGGCCCCACTTGTATTACAATCGCGCGCCGGTGGTGTGCCAAGGAGAGAAGCCGATGCTGGATCGCAGACGATTCTTGAGCGCCTGTTCGGGATTAGGGTTTAGCGGGACTCTGTTTCCGGGGGTGCTTTGGGCTCAGGCCCAGACGCAAGGGGCGACAAAGATCACCAAAGAAATGATCGATCATGCTGCAGCGATTGCTGATGTGACCATTCCTGAAGAAACCAAAGACATGATGCTCGACAACCTGAACCAGCGGGCGAAGGGCTACGATGAGATTTACGCCTTGCACATTCCAAATTCCGTCGTGCCTTGTCTGGTATTTGATCCCGTCGTCCCGGAGACAAAATTTGAAACCGAGCGGAGGCCGTCACGAATTTCGAAAGCCTCGGCTATCGCTGCGCAAGGCGCGCCAAAGAATATAGAAGACGTTGCGTTTGCGAGCGTACGCGAATTGGCTGAACTGGTGCGAACGAAGAAAGTTTCGTCGGTGGCGCTTACGGAGATGTACCTGGAACGATTGAAACGTTACGACCCTACACTGAAATTTGTGGTGACGCTGACCGAAGAGCGTGCCCTTGCACAGGCTAAAGCGGCAGACAAGGAAATCGCTGCCGGGAAATATCGCAGACCACTCCACGGATTGCCGTGGGGCGCGAAAGATCTGCTGGCCGCGAAGGGATATCGAACGACTTGGGGCGCTGGCGGCTTCGAAAATCAGATGATTGAGGAAGACGCCACGGTCGTAAAGCGGCTGGATGAAGCCGGCGCAGTGCTGGTGGCGAAGCTGACATTGGGGGCTCTGGCGCTAGGCGACAACTGGTTTGGCGGCGTAACACGGAATCCGTGGCATCCGGGGCAAGGCTCGAGCGGTTCGTCGGCAGGGCCGGCCTCGGCGACGGCTGCTGGATGCGTTGCGTTCAGCATTGGTTCGGAAACGCTGGGGTCGATTTCATCGCCGTCGACGCGGTGTGGGTGCACTGGCCTGCGGCCTTCCTTCGGACTCGTGCCGCGGACTGGAGCGATGGCGCTGTCCTGGAGCATGGACAAGCTCGGACCAATTTGCCGCGCGGTGGAAGATTGCGCCCTTGTGCTCGAAGCGATTTACGGGCCAGACGGCGCAGATCCGAGCGTGAAGAACGCGGCTTTCCATTGGGACGCGGAATTGGATTGGCGGAAGTTGCGCGTTGGTTATTTGAAGACGGATTTTGAACCCAGGCCGCCAGAGCAGGCACCCGATGAAGAACGAGCGGCAACTCCGGAAGAGCAAAAAAAGCGGGATGAACAAAAGCGGCGAAGGGAGGCCGCGCGAGCACGGTCGGAGTACGACAGAAAATACAACGACGCGGCACTGGCGAAATTGAAAGAGATGGGCGTGACTCTTATTCCGCTGGAAATGCCGAAATTCCCTTACCAATCCATGGTGACGATGCTATCAGCGGAGTCGGCCGCGGCTTTTGATGAATTGACGCGGACGGGCAAGGACAAACTGTTGACTTCACAGAAGCCGTTTGACTGGCCGAACTCGTTCCGTTCAGCGCGGTTCATTCCGGCCGTCGAGTACATCCAGGCAAGCCGGGCTCGGCGAATCGCGATGGACGCGGTCGCCAAAGTGTTTGAGGGGGTTGATGTGATTGTTGCGCCCACCAATGGCGGCGAGCAGCTTGTGATTACGAATCTCACGGGCCATCCGGCGGTGATTTTGCCCAATGGCTTCCGCGGCGATGACGCTCCGAAGCCGCCGACCGACGATCCCAGTGACTTTCAAAATGCTGGCGGTCCGGGGACGCCGGTGAGCCTGACATTTTTGGGAAAATTATATGGAGAGGCCAAGCTGCTCGCTTTTGCCAAAGCGTACCAAGATGCCACCGGATTCCATCGCAAGCATCCGGAATTGTAAGGCAACCAGGAGGGCTAATACTCTATGGTGTTTTATTTGACTAGTCAGAAGACTAGTTATATCATGACTTCTGGTGGTTCCCATGTCCTCTTGGCAGCTTCAAGACGCAAAAGCGCGCTTCACCGAATTCCTGAATGCAGCCCTTGAGAAGGGTCCGCAAATTGTGACTCGTCGCGGCAAGGAAGCCGCCGTTTTAGTTCCTATTGGCGAATGGCGGCGGCTCCAACGGGCCGCACGTCCCTGTTTGAAAGAGATCCTTCTAGAGACTGCCCCGACCTTCGACGACCTGGCGCCAAAGCGAGGCCTTTTGGAGAGACGTGAGCTGGTGGAGTTCGAGTGAAGAAGTATCTGCTCGACACCAACGTCATTTCCGAACTGAGGAAGCCCAAACCTCACGGCGGTGTCCTGGCTTGGCTGCGGGAGCTGCGAGATGAGGAAATATTTCTTTCGGCCGTGACTTTTGGGGAATTGCAGCGTGGAATTGAACGAACTCGACCGCAAAATCGTATCAAAGCTGAGGAGATTGAATCTTGGGTTGAGCGACTCGCAGGCACCGCCCAGATATTACCCATGGATACCGCGTGTTTTCGCGAATGGGCACGCCTGATGGAAGGAAAACAGGAGCATCTTCTTGAGGATGCGATGATCGCCGCAACAGCGCGAATTTATGGCCTCGTCGTGGCAACGCTAAATGACCAGGACTTTGCGCAGCTCGATGTCGACGTCATCAATCCGTTCCAAAGCCGGATGTGAAGGCGAGTCTGGAAACAACCAGTACCTCTGGTGATTGACCATCGCTAGCAGGGAAAGTAGGATTTGCGCAACTGGCACTCTGCCTGGCTGCTTGCACGAAAAGGAGACCAAGTGTACTGCTCAAAATGCGGAAGCGAAATTTCGAACGCGACGGCATACTGTCCCACGTGCGGCCAGGCGGTTTCGGTGCTAGGCCCCGCGACTCCTGCTCCCTCTCTTCCAAACCTCTCGCCGATTTCTCCGGCGCAGATGGCTGCTCCCAGTCCGAGTTACGCCGCCGTGCAGTACAGCACCGTTCAGTATGCCGGCTTTTGGTTACGGTTTGTCGCAT
Source organism: uncultured Acidobacteriota bacterium (assembly GCA_963718785.1). Lineage (GTDB taxonomy): Bacteria > Acidobacteriota > Terriglobia > Acidiferrales > UBA7541 > Acidiferrum. The sequence goes on from CAVQZW010000004.1 coordinate 908,738, forward strand.
ACATCATCGATGGCTTCATTTCCAGCCTGGCCTTTCTCGTTCTCTTGATTCCACTGTTCCTGCTGACGGGCGCGGGAGCCGCCCTGAGCAAAATTGGCTCCGGCGAAGATATCAGTGACGATGTTGCCGCTTTCCTGGGCTTCGGCTTTATCTTCGGATTGTTTGGAATCATATTTCTCGTGAGCTGGCTGTACTACGCACTTGCGGAGAGTTCCTCGTGGCAAGCCACGCCGGGGAAGAAGATGCTAAATCTGAAGGTAACGGACATGAGCGGTCAGCCGATCACGTTTGGCCGGGCTTCGGGCCGCTACTTCTCAAAAATAATCACAGGCATGATTCCTCTGGCCATAGGTTATATCCTTGCCGGCTTCACCGAAAAAAAGCAGGCTGTTCACGACATGATCGCGAGCTGCCTGGTTTTGCGCAAAGTCTGAAGCAATCTTCAACCTAGCGAATCCTTCACAGCCCCTTTTGCATGGGGTAGCCCTTTTCCACCCAATCCGCTGCGAAGCTCGTTGGGAGCACCAGCACCCGCACATGCGTGAAACCCACGTCGCGCAGGGCCGTGTACGCGGGTCGAATGTTGGGGCAACGATCGAACGGGCAGCAGCCGCAATAGATGACCAGGCTCGTGGACCGCGGCAAAGTCGCCAGCCACTTTTTCAAATCCGCGAGCCCATCCTCCTTGGAGGCGGTGCCGTGAAAAGACGCCTGCGGAACGTGGCCGCCCTCGAACAATGTGCGAAACCCAACGTAAACAACCACAGGGACTCTTGCGCCTTTGGCATTTCCAAGCTCGCTCGCGAGATCGGCCGCATAAAGCACCTGAGCGCTGGTCCAAGGATCCGCTTTCTTTTCTTCCTTCGCGGTGCTGTCTTGGGGCGCGCCGACGGCGAATGCAAGTGGCAGAGCAGCAGAGAGGCTCAGTGCAAAGAGCGCCGCACGCGTGCGAAACGTGGATGAGAAAAACATGAGGATAGGCCTCCGTGTTCGATTGTAAAGCCGATTCGCGGCGACGGCGATACCTTGGCGCGTTTCGAGCGCGGCCGCGAAAATTCAGAGCTTCTCTTCAATACTATTTCTTGAGGTCGGCTCGTGTGCGCTGCAGCTTGAGGGCAGTGGTGCGCAGGGTCTCGGGCACGTTTTTGTTAGTGGTCAATTTCTTCAGATCCATGGCATTGACCATCGGGAGCATGTGCAGAGAAACGTCCAGGGGAGTTTTCGGATTGTTGAGGAGATTGCGCACGACGACGTAGTTCTTGCGGAACTTGCGATTGCTCGCAATGAGGCGAAGAATTTCGTCTGTGAGGCTGGTCATGGTAGCGAAGCCCTCGACTTCCTGATCGGTAAGACGAGGCGATTGCAGCACGGCGCGCTGCACAACCTTGTTGGAGTCGCGAATCAAAGTCCGCCGCGCTTCGGAGCCGCCCTTTATGGCAAATTGCACGCGCTCGGAAACGCTCATCTTGGCGAGGCGCTGAAGCAGAGTGACTCGTTTGGTAGCGTCCGGTTCCGCTTCCGCAGCCGCTTCGGCAAGGGCGGCTTCGTCGATCGCTGAGCCCAGCAGTTCGTGAAGTTGGTGTTTTTGGTCGGCGGTGATGGAAGAAGAATGCTCGAGCGAGGCCGCGAGAGCGGGCGATTCGCTGACTCGCTCCAACTCCTCCATGAGCGCGGTAACCCCAAGCGAAGAAAGATGGCGCGCGATGGGAATGAGAAACTCCGCCGAACAATTTTTGTTCTGCACCATGGCGTCGCAGACACCCGGTTTGTCCGCAAGGTGTTTCCCTGCGTAAGCAAAAAGCGCTGGAATCGCTTTTTCGCGCTTCAGAGCCTCGACGAAGATTTCCAGTGGCTGAGAAAAAATAGCCTGTTGCGCGCGGTCGGAGACAACTTCATCTGGATCATTGGCCAACACGGCAAGAATTTCCGCGCGATCGGCCGGCGCCAAATGAGCTCCGCCGGCGCATACCGCGATCTTTCGTTCGCGAGGAGCGCGGCCTGCACGGAGATCTTCTAGCACTTCAGGGCTGAGGGGTTCCACCGGATGCCTGCCTCAAATCTTTCTGACTCAACAGTATTGTACCGGAGGCTCCGGGAGTTCCGACGGGCGGCATAGCTTGCCCGTTCAATTCCAGCAACACCGCCGAGGAATCGGCGGCCGTCACTTCAAACTGTTTCGTAGCGGAAAAATGGCGCGTTTCACCTGCGGCTAGTTCGGCGTCGAGCAGGGTCGTTCCGTCGGCCAAAATGCGTACGCGTGTGGCGGCTGAAGTGGAAACCGCGAGATCCAAGGGAACCGTGCGTGACGAAGTTGCAGGGTCTGAGGTATTGGAAGCAGCAGCGACCGGCAATACGCTCGCCGTCGCGGACTGTGTCTCCGCCGGCAATAGCGCAGAGGAAGACGGCTGCTTCGCGGCGCGGTGCGCGGCATACCGCCGCCAGCCGTATATTCCTCCAGCAATCAGACCGCCAAGGATCGAAAGTACTGCTAGTACGGCCAGAATTGGCAGCCAGATAGGGGGGCGAGGGATTTTGTTTTCGTAAGGCTGAGGAACAGGCAAGCTCTGCTCACCGCGAGCCATGTCATATTCAGCAAGCAGGTTTTCTTCGTCGAGTCCCAGATAGCGCGCGATGGCTCGCACGAATCCGCGGTTAAAAACCCCGCCCGGAAGCTTATCCCACTCCTCGTTTTCCAGAGCTTCGAGGAAGCGCGGGCCAATGCGCGTGCCGGCGGTGACTTCCTTAAGCGAAACTTCGCGGAGCTCGCGCTCGCGCTTTAGGCGTTCGCCAAAAGTTCCCGTGGCCATTAATCCAAACCTGTCCTTGCCGAAACTCGTGGGGCAGCGGAGCGATATTACGCAAAGCCGATCGCGAACTGGCACGAAGGGCAATCCGCGAAAATTCCCTCGACGAAACTATAGGCGGTGTCGCTCAGCAGTGTCAAACAACGGAAGTCAACGCGATTCATCCGCGTGCTCCATCCGTGGGAACTTGGAGCTTAACCAATCGAGAATTCCCGGAGCGCGTGAGTCGATGTGAAAATTGGTGTAGTTATCCCATGATAGGCTGAGTCCCTGAGCCGATCTTGAACGGGCCAATGACAATTCCTCAGGCTGATCTTTCCGGCGCCGCATCGCTGCGTCGTGCAGGCTTTTGGATCCGCCTCATCGCCGGAATCATCGATTTGTCTCTTTTGGTGGTCCCCTTCGCGGTCTTTGTTTCCTTCTTGGCCGCGGGAATGGGCATTTCGAATCCCTTCTTCAATCATCGAGCGGGAACTCCTCTCAACGAGACCCTTACCCAGTGGGGACCGACATTTCTGTTTCTCTGTGTCTGTTTCTTTGCTGTGGAGAGTTGGCTCTATTTTGCGCTTGCGGAAAGTTTCGCTTGGCACGCAACCCTTGGAAAGCGCTTTCTGGGATTGTATGTTGCCGACGCCGCCGGCAAGCCCGTGGATTTCTGGCGAGCTAGCCTGCGTTTTTGTTCGGGCCGCCTACTGATGCACGTTCCTCTCTTGGGTGGTTACTATTTCCTCGTCGACTGTGTTTGCGCCGGCCTGACGCCCAGCAAGCGGGCCATCCACGACATGCTTTCGGGCTGCCTGGTCCTGCGCGAAAGCTCCCACCGCACCATCGTTCAGTAACTTTTCGATGACGACGCGAGCTGCCTGGTACACCCCTTACCAGCCGATGGCAAGATAGCCACGCCTGTACCACGAGATTCTTGCACCCCTTTTTGCGAGGCGCCTATACTGGCAAAGATTCGAGGACCAGCCCCGAATCGCGTTCGTGGTGTTGTCTTCCGCGGCGGCGACGGTCTGGCCTGTAAAACTCTCGAAACAGGGATTAACCGAGCGTGGATGAGGTAAAGCAGTTTCCAGCCGTGGAACGCCGCCGCAATCCCGCGGTTTCCGCAGAGCAGCGCGAAGCAGGCGAAGTCGCTGTCTTCCAGGAGTTGGGGAAGGCGCTGACCTCTTCGTTGCAGCTCGACCAGGTTCTCCGCACGATCATGGAGAAAATCGACGAGTTTCTCCGCCCGGACAACTGGTCTTTGCTCCTCCTGGATGAAACCAAACAAGAGCTTTATTTTGAGCTGGCGGTCGGCAAGGCCTCGCAGGCGCTGAAAGACGTGCGCATTAAGATGGGCCAGGGCATCGCCGGCTGGGTGGCGCAACACGGCGAGACCGTGGTGGTGCCCGACACTTCTAAGGACACGCGCTTCTTCGGCAAGGTCGACGAAAAAACCAAGACCGAAACGCAATCCATCGTCGCCGTCCCTGTCAAATTCCGCGATACCTGCCTCGGCGTCATCGAACTCATCAATTGCCTCGGCCCGGAAGGTTTTGACGATCGCGATCTTAAGTTGCTCGAGGCTCTTTCCGACTTCGCCGCCATCGCGCTCGAGAATGCCCGGCACGTAAAGAGAATTCATGAACTGACCATCACCGACGATTGCACCAGTCTTTACAACGCACGTCATATGGGCTTCATCCTCGAAACGGAAATTTACCGTTCGCAGCGATATAACTACCAATTCTCGCTGGTGTTCATCGATCTGGATCATTTCAAGCAAGTCAACGATACGCACGGTCACCTCGTCGGCTCGCGCTTGCTTGCGGAAATCGGCAACGCGCTGAAGGCTCATTGCCGCTTAATTGATTTTGCCTTCCGCTACGGCGGCGACGAATTCGTGATTCTCCTGCCGCAGACTTCCAAAGACAACGCGCTCAACGTGGCGCGCCGCATTCACAAGCTCATCCGCGAAACGACCTGGCTGGACGAGGACGGTCTGGGCATTCGTTTGACGCCGAGCCTCGGTGTGGCCTCCTATCCTACCGATTCGCGCACCAAAGAGGGGCTTCTCCATCTCGCCGATGAAGCCATGTACTTGGTGAAGAACACTAACCGGGACAGCGTCGCGGCAGCCAACATTGGCATCCTGAAAGACACGACTGCGGCAGCAGCTGAAACTGCCGGTTAGCTTCTCTTTCGCATTGCGTTTACTATCCCTGCCTTCTATACAGCCCGTAAGAATTTTGCTTAACTGAACTTATGCGAAGGAGCGAAGCGTCGCGCTATGCACGCTGGTCCGCCGCGGTAGCACTGCTGCTGGCCTGTTTGACCGCCGGCGTGTATCTGAAGCGTGGCTGGCAGAGAATTCGCGACCGCAGTCTCGCCCCGCCGGCGGCGCCCATGAATGTCGAAAAGCAATCTAGCGGGTTGACGTTCTCGAAAATGGACGGGCCCCGCAAGATTTTCACCGTCGAAGCTTCGAAATCCACGGACTTTAAAGACCAAAACGCCAGCTTGCTCGAGAATGTGAAGGTCACCATTTTTGGAAAGGCCGGCGACCGCCACGACACGATTCACACACAGAGTTGCCAATACGCTAAAGGCAGTGGCGGCGTAACTTGCAATGGAGATGTTCAGATTGAGTTGGAGAGCACAGCAGACGCGGAACGCAGATCAAAAGATCCCTCCGTGCCGCCGCAAATCGTACATGTCGAGACTCACGGAGTAAATTTCGACCGCGAAACAGGCGCCGCCAAAACTGACCAGCCCGTGAAGTTTACGTTTCCAAGTGGGAGCGGCGATGCCGTTGGAGCGGAATACAATTCGGGGGCGGGAACTCTCCGCCTGCTGCAAAATGTCCGGCTCAATCTTAAACCGCCTGCGAAAAAAGGTACCGAGAAGCACCCTCCAATCGCGTCGGCAGCTGAGGAAGTTCAAGTGACCGGCACCAGTCTGGACTTTGGCCGCGATGCCAGATTGCTCCACATCCAGGGACCAGCGGAAGCGCAATCGCGCACGGCTCGGCTTACGGCCGGAGAACTCACCCTTGAGATGGATTCTACGTTCCGGGCACGCAGGCTCCTGGCCTTCGCTGGTGTCGACGGCAAGTCGCCGGAACTTACGTCGCAACGCGGCGCAGACTCCATCGTTATGGACGCCGACAAAATGACCGCACTCTTCGCTTCCGAAGGCTGGGTCACGCGGATTGACGGAGCGGGAAGCGTCCATGGAACGCGGCACGGCCAGGAAGAGGACGACGAATTCCACGCCGACGCCGCGGCGCTCGATCTCTGGCCTCGCCTCAATCAGGCCAAAGAAATGAATCTCAATGGCGGGGTGTTTTTGAAAACGCGCGTGGCCAAGAGTGGAGACACGCGAATCCTGCAGACCGGCGCTCTTCGCATGGAGTTCAGCGAAGGGAAAGAAGGCCAAGCCGGCAAACCCACGAGCGCAGAGACGCTTACAGCCGGGAGCATGGAATGGACAGACTCGGCCGCGCAAGGCGGCACGCCGCCCACGCGCACGAAGCTGCGGGCAGACAAACTGCAATTGGCCTTCGGCGACGAGGGCAAACCCAAACAGCTCGATGCAAAGGGAAATGTTCAGACAGAGCGCACGATAGCGGGCCACGCTTTACAGACGGCCACCTCCAAGAACGGAGTAGCGCAGCTGCTTGCCTCCGGTGGCTGGGCGCAGATGGATCTGCAAGGTGACGTGAAGCTGAAAGAGGCGGACCGCAACGCGCAAGCGGATCACGCTACCTTCACACGCGCTGCACAGACCGCGCTTTTGACCGGGCAAGCCGTCGCGCGAGACGCCACCACCGAGACCCATGCACCGCGAATCTTCTTCACCGGCGCAAGTGGCGACATTCGCGCCGAAGGCGGGGTACGCTCTACGGACTTCTCTCCTAACGGAAATGCTGTCCAGCTCGCCCAGGTTCCCGCCAACATCACTTCGGAAAGCATGCAAGGCAATTCGAAAACGGGGCGCGCGGTGTACAGCGGCCATGCGCGTCTTTGGCAGGCTGACTCTGTTTTGGAGGCGGACTCCATCGAATTGCTTCGCGAAACAAAAATCCTGAACGCAACCGGGAAGGTTCGCGCCGTCTTTCCTCAAACACCAGCAGCGCCGCAACCGGCTACTCTCCAATCCGGCACGTCGCAGGGCCCCCCTAAAAAAAGCGTTCTCTGGCACGTTAGCTCAGGCACGCTCTCTTACAGCGAAACTACCAACACCGCCCATCTTGAGAAAAACGTCGTTATTCAATCTCCCGATCAAAGGATCCGCGCTCCCATCATGGATTTGTTTTTCACCCGCGGCAGCGCTCCTTCAAACGGCTCAACCGCCAGCGCCGCTTCCGGCGCGCGGCAAATCAGCCGCGCCGTTGGCACTGGCGGCGTTATCGTCGATCAAGCCGGACGCCGCGCCGTCGCCGACCGCGGCGAATACACTGCCTCCGACGGAAAATTCGTGATGAGCGGCGGAAATCCCACTCTGTACGACGGTTCCGCGGGCACCACCACCGGCCGTCAATTGACCTTCTTTTTAGCGGATGATACGATCATCGTCGACTCTGAAAATGGTTCGCGCACGTTGACGAAACACCGAGTCGAAAAGTGACGCGGCCGCCGAGCGGCCGTTCGTGACGAGGTATGCTGAAACTCCAGGCCGTCGAGTTGAGCAAGTCGTATCGCGGTCGCAAGGTCGTGGATGACGTTGAACTGGAGATCGGCCAGGGTGAAGTCGTCGGGCTCTTGGGACCCAACGGCGCGGGTAAGACCACTACCTTTTATATCCTGGTAGGCCTTGCCCGGCCAGACTCCGGCCGAGTTCTCTTGAACGGCGGCGAAATCACGGACCTCCCCATGTACCTCCGGGCCCGCAGCGGCATCAGCTACCTCCCTCAGGAACCCTCGGTTTTTCGTCAACTGACTAGTGAAGAAAATCTGCTCGCCGTTCTCGAGACCCTCCCTCTCACTCCCGAGCAGCAGCGCGACCGTCTGGAAGAGCTACTTGTTCAAATGGGACTCGAAACCGTGCGCACGAGCAAGGCCTACACTCTCTCGGGGGGAGAACGCCGCCGCCTGGAAATCGCCCGCTCGCTCACCCTGCAGCCTTCTTTCATCCTGCTCGACGAACCTTTTTCCGGTATCGACCCTCTAACCGTGAAAGATCTTCAGGAGATCATCCGCGGTCTCAGCCGTTCCGGCATCGGCATTCTGATCACCGATCATAACGTCAGGGAAACACTCAACGTGACGGACCGCGCGTACATCGTGAATCATGGCAAGATAATGGCGAAGGGTACGCCGCTTGAGCTAAGCAACGATGCGGAAGTGCGCCGCGTTTATCTGGGCGATCAGTTCCGCCTGAACTAAAATGCAAAACTGGTGATTTTGAGGGGATAATCGGAACGATCATGGCCTGGCAAGGACTCAAGCTCAACCTACGAGTGGCGCAGAAGCAAATTCTGACGCCAGGCCTCGTTCAAATGGTGAGCGTCCTCGCGCTGAATCGCCTTGAGCTCCGCGAGATGATCAACCAGGAGATGATTGCCAATCCCGTTCTTGAAGAGCTCAGCGAAGAAGCCACTCAGAGCGACAACTACAGCGACGAAACCTTCCTGAAAGCCGAAACCGAAAAGGTCCCGGAGAAGCCCGAAGCGAATCCTTTCGATGAATTCGATGTCGGCAGTTTCTTCAACCAATATCTCGATACCGGCGGCGACGGCGGCCAATCCCAGGAAAGAGAAGTCTCCGAGCGCCCTTCCTTCGAAAAGTTTCTCTCCTCTCCCAGCGGCCTTACCGACCATCTCGCCTGGCAGTTGAGCATGACCATCTGCTCCGAGTCCGTAAACGAGCTCGCCGAAAGTATCATCGGCAACCTTGATGAAAACGGTTACTTGACGGCCTCCATGGAAGAATTAGTCCAGAATGGAAAATTTTCTCAGGACGATCTCGACGATGCTCTCGCCGTCGTCCAGGATTTTGATCCCATCGGCGTTGGCGCGCGCGATTTGCGCGAATGCTTGCTGCTGCAACTGAAGGCTTTCGATCCGCAAAACACGCTGGCCCAGCAAATCGTCTCCGAACATCTAAAGCAAGTGCAGTCCAACCAGCTGAAGGAAATTGCCCGCGCGCTCAACCGTCCGCTCGAAGTCGTGAAGCGCTCGCTGGAAGTCATCAAGAAGCTCGACCCTCGCCCCGGCCTGCGTTACAACAAAACCGAGCCGCGCCTCGTCGAGCCGGATGTTTATTTCCGAAAAGTCGATGATGCGTGGCAAGTCTTCTTGAACGAAGATGACATGCCGCAGCTTCGCCTCAGCCCCACGTACCGCCGTCTACTCGCTCGCGACGCCGCCGATCGCGACGTCCGCAATTACGTCAAAGAGCGCTTCACCGCAGCCATCCAGTTGATGAAAAACATCGAGCAGCGCAAACACACCATCCTTCGCGTCTGCCAATCCATCATCGCCCGCCAGGGCGAATATCTGGACCACGGCCCTGACGCCCTCAAGCCCATGATGATCAAGGAAGTCGCCGAGGAAGTTGGCGTCCATCCCTCCACCGTCAGCCGCGCCGTCGCCAGCAAGTACGCGCACACCTCGCAAGGCGTCCTTGAACTTCGCTCCTTCTTCAGCGAATCAGTGAATGGTCCCGAGGGCAGCGGGATGTCCCTGCTCACGCTGAAGCGCCTCGTCAAAAAAATGATCGAAGAGGAAGACACCACCAAGCCTCTCACCGACGAACAAATCGCCAAAAAGTTAGACGACGCGGGCATTCATGTCACCCGCCGAACCGTAGCCAAATATCGTGAAGACATGCGCATCCCCAGCACGCATCAGCGCCGCGTGAAGAGCTGACTTGCCTCCTTCCGTGAAGCCGTCTACCAGACACGACTCGCGCCAACTCGTCATCCTCACCGGCGTCTCCGGCTCCGGAAAAAGCACGGTCCTCCGCGCCTTCGAAGACATGGGCTTCTATTGCGTCGATAACCTTCCCGTAGAATTGATCCCCATTTTCGCGGAGCTGCACGCCGCCGGTGAAGGAGACTTTGCCCGCGCTGCTCTACTCGTCGATGCTCGCGAAGGCGCTCAACTCGAAAAACTCCCCGCCCTTCTCAAGCATCTCCGCAAGGATCATCCCATCACTCTCGTCTTCATCGATGCCAGCGACGACGCTTTGCTCCGCCGCTTCAGCGAGACCCGCCGCCCTCACCCGCTTGGCAAAGCCCTCTCCGTTCGCGAAAGCCTCCGTCACGAACGCGAGCTCATGGAGCCCATTCGCAAGCTCGCCGACGTCGTCATCGACTCCACCCAATTTAACGTCCACGAGCTCCGCCACTTCGTCACGGAACGTTTCAAAAATCCCGACCACCGCCCGATGCTAGTTTCCGTGGTCAGCTTTGGCTACAAATACGGCGTTCCCACGGACTCCGACCTCGTGTTCGACGTGCGCTTTCTTCCCAACCCCCACTTTGTGCCGGCGCTGCGCCGCTTCACCGGAAAAGATCCGCAAGTCCAAAAGTACATTCGTTCGTTCCCGCAAACTGCCGAATTCCTCCGCCGCATCGAAGGCCTGCTCACCTATTTGATTCCCCACTACATCAGCGAAGGCAAAAGCTACTTGACCATCTCTATCGGCTGCACCGGCGGCAAACACCGTTCCGTCATGCTCGGCGAACAAATCAAGAAATCGCTGGCCAAGCGCGGATTCAATACCAAACTCACTCATCGTGACATCGAGAAATAATCCCCAGCCGCGCGTGCCAATCCTCGCATCACGCAGGCCCCGGAAACTTGACACGCCGCGTAGCCGCGAATAGCGTACCAAGTGGGATTATCAGGGGAATCTGGGCGTGCCCTCTTTGCCTTCACCGCAACTAAAACGACTCTTGAGCTATGTCCGGCCGTATGCGCTCCGGCTTTCGTTTGGCGTAGTGTTGGTCGCATTCGTCGCGCTCGCCGAAGGCATGGTCGCCTTCATGGTCAAGATCGCCGTCGACTACGTACTTAATCCCTCCGTTTTCGTCACAAAACCCGTTCTCTTCACACTTCCCGGCAATCGCGTCGTTTATCTAAATGATTTTCTCCCATCGGGATTGCATAACGTCGCAACGCTTTTCGGCGCCGGCCTTGTCGTTCTATATCTGGCAAAGGCCGTCGCCGAATATCTCGGCATCACACAAATCCAATATGTTGGGCAAGCCGCCGTCACCGATCTTCGCAATCAGGTCTACGCAAAAATTATCCGTCAGCCCATCGCGTTCTTTCAGCACAATCCCGTTGGCCGCCTCCTCTCCGCCACCATCAACGACGTCGAGCGCACACGCGTCGCCCTATCCGAATATCTTGCAGACCTGTTTCAAAAGGGATTCAGCCTCGTCGTTCTCGTCGGAGTTCTCTTCTGGCTGAACTGGAAAATGGCTCTTGCCTCCGCCATCCTCCTGCCCCTTGTCGTCGTTCCTGTCGGCAAATTTGGCCGCAAAATCCGCCGCTCCGCGGAGAACAGCCAGACGCGCCTCGCTGACCTCAGTCAGATTCTTCAGGAGACCACTGCTGGCAACCGCGTGGTCAAAGCCTTTGGCATGGAGGATTTCGAGATTCGCAAATTCCGCGATACCGCCCGCCAGTTGCTACGCGACAACATGCGCTGGGTGCGTGCCGCTGTCATCACCCCGCCCATTATGGATTTGCTCGGGGCTATCGTGATCCCGCTTCTTCTGCTATATGCGCGCGATCAAATCCGAACTCACCAAATGACCACTGGTGATTTCTTTGCCTTCGTCTATGCCCTCTTTGGCGCGTATATGCCCCTCAAGCGCATGGGATACGTCTACCAGCAGTTCCAGGCTGCACAGGGAGCCAGCACGCAGGTCTTCTCCTACCTCGATCGCGTCGAAGAAAAGCTCGAGCTTCCCGGCGCAAAAACGCTTGCCGTATTTTCTCAGTACATCGAATTCGATAATGTCGGCTTTTCCTACGAAAATGGTTCCGCCATAGTTCTCGAAAACATCAGCCTCGCTGCGCGCAAGGGAGAAGTCATCGCGCTCGTTGGCTCCAGCGGCGCGGGAAAAACAACCCTCGTCAATCTTCTCCCGCGTTTCTATGAACTGACTTCCGGCTCTATTCGCATCGATGGTGTCGACATTGGCCAAGTCACTATCCGTTCCCTCCGCGAACAAATCGCCATGGTGGCGCAGGAAAACATCCTTTTCCACGACACCGTGTGGAACAACATCTGTTATGGCCTCACTAGTGTCTCTAAAGACCGCGTCGTATCCGCCGCGCAGGCCGCCCTCGCGCATGATTTCATCATGGAGTTGCCGCAACAGTACGACACCGTGATCGGCGAGCGCGGCACCCGTTTGAGCGGTGGCCAGAGGCAGCGTATTGCCATCGCGCGTGCCATACTTAAGGACTCTCCCATCCTGATTCTGGATGAAGCCACTTCAGAGCTGGATGCAGAGTCGGAAATGTACGTGCAAAAAGCTCTCGCCAATTTAATGGTTGGTCGCACCACTTTCGTTATCGCGCACCGCTTGGCCACCATTCGCCGCGCGGATAAAATTCTTGTCCTCGAGGATGGCCAGATTCGCGAGAGTGGTACGCACACGGAACTCATCGCGCGCGGCGGCACATATGCCCGCCTGCACGATTTGCAATTCGCGGATGACGATATTCTCGCGCCGCCGCAAGCAGCACCGGCCGGTGTCACGGCTCCAGCGGAAACACTATGACCCAATCCTCCACGATTCCCAAGAAAGCCGGCGAATGTTTTTCCATGACCGGCTACGCTCAGTCGCGCCACGAACAAAATGGCTGGGCCGTCCGCGTCAGCATAAAAAGCGTCAATCACCGTTTTCTGGATCTCAAGCTTCGCCTTCCCGAAGGCTTCGATCTCTACGAGCTCCGTTTGCGTCAGGTCCTCCGGGATCGCATTCATCGAGGACACGTCGAAGTTCACGTCAACGTCGATCCCGCTGCTGCGGCTCCCGTCCAGGTGAATCGCGAACTTGCGCAGACCTACATGCGTGTCGCCGAAGAATTCCGTCAGCAGTCTCGCGCGGCGGCCGACGTGGACGTCGTCGCCATCCTTCGCTTGCCCGGTGTCATCGCCGGCCTTTCCGCTGCCGTTCCGGAAGCGGAAGATGATCAAGAACGCCTCGGCCAGGCACTCGACGCCTGCTTGCTCGAAGCTCTCCTCAAGCTCGACGATATGCGCCGCGCCGAAGGCCGCCATTTGCTTGAAGATTTGCGCGCGCGCCTGGCCCACATTGCCGACATGGCCGAAAAAGTCCGCGAACTTGCCGCCACGCTTCGTCCCGTCTTCGCGCGCCGCCTCGAAGCGCGACTCAAGGAATTGCTCGGTGGCGTGGCCATCGATCCCGCGCGCCTGGCGCAAGAGGCCGCCCTGCTTGCGGAACGCGGCGATATCAGTGAAGAATTAGATCGCCTGCGCAGCCACCTCCAGCAGTTCTGCAAACTCCTGGACAACGCCGGCGAGGTTGGCAAAAAGCTCGATTTTCTTTTGCAGGAAATGCATCGCGAGGCCAACACCTTGCTATCCAAAACTCCCGGCGTCGAGAGTGAAGCTCTTGCCATCACCGGCCTGGCCCTCGAAATTAAAGCTGAGATCGAAAAACTCCGGGAGCAGGTGCAAAACATCGAATGAGCGCGGAGAGAGTGCTTGCCCCGCTGGTGCTGATCGTTTCCGGCCCGTCGGGTTCGGGAAAATCGACGCTGGTGCAGAGAATTTTGGAGTTGCCCGGGACCATGCCTTCGGTGTCGTGTACCACCCGGTCGCGTCGCGGGACCGAAGCCACCGGGAAGTGCTATGATTTTGTCACGGAAGCGGAGTTCGACGCCATGGTCGCGCGCGGCGACTTTTTGGAGTATGCGCGCGTCTTCGGCAAACACTCGTACGGCACGCCGAAAAAATGGCTCGAAGAATCGCGGAAGAAAAATCTCGATCTAGTGCTCGAGATTGATGTGCAAGGCGCGGCGCAAGTAAAAGAAAAGCTGCCCGAGTCCGTGGCGATTTTTATTCTGCCGCCGTCGCGCGCAGAGCTCGAACGGCGCCTCCGCAGCCGCGGTCAGGATGCCGACGAGGAAATTGCGCGGCGATTGGCAAAGGCGCGGGACGAAATTGCGGCATTTGGACGCTATTACGATTATTGCGTCGTGAACGAAGATGTGAAACGCGCGGGCGACGAAGCACAAGCCATTGTGATGGCGATTCGGTGTTCCGCCGCACGGCGCAGACCACGGGTGGAAGAACTTCTGGCATCGTTTGGGGGGAAAGACTGAAATGACTGTGCAGACAAAAGCTCCGGAGAGCCAGTTTGCTTATGTAGTGCTTGCGGCGAGACGCGCGCGCCAAATCATGGCGGGTGCGCCGTCGCTGATTGAAAATCCCAGGACGCTCAAGGCGACGCGCATCGCCTGCGAGGAACTCGAGCACAGCCTCATCGAGTACGAATTCACAGAGCCGTCTTCCATCGACGAAGACAAAGACGGCAACAAGCGCCGCAAGTAAGTTGGCATTGCCACAGGCCCGCTTGCTCGGCGCCGATTTTGTAGGGGCGGGGATTGCCCCGCCCGGGGTTCAACGAAGTTTGTAGGGGCATGGCATGCCGTGCCCGCTCTGCTCCGAGATTTGTAGGGGCGCAGCATGCTGCGCCCCATCTTGGCAAGATGTACTGACACAGGAACCAATGCGAATCACCCTCGGCGTAACCGGAGGTGTTGCGGCCTACAAAGCCGCCGAACTGGTCCGCCTCCTCCAACAAGATGGTTTCACCGTGCAAGTTGTCATGACGCGCGGCGCGCGCGAATTTGTCACCCCCCTCACCTTCGCCGCCCTCAGCGGCCAAAAAGTCATCACCGATCTCTTCGAGAAATCTTCCACGGGCGAAGCCAACCTCGATAGCGCCATTGAGCACATCGCCGTCGCGCAACGCACCGATCTCCTCCTCGTTGCTCCCGTTACCGCGGATATCCTCGCGAAATTCGCTCGGGGCATCGCCGACGATTTTCTCACCACGCTCTATCTCGCCACGACTGCACCTGTCATCGTCGCTCCTGCAATGAACGTCAACATGTGGAATCACGCGGCAACGCAGTCGAATGTCGAAACCCTGCGGGCCCGCGGCGTTCGAATCGTCAATCCCGATGAAGGCTACTTGGCGTGTGGAATGACTGGCGCAGGCCGCCTGGCAGGTCAAGAGGAAATTCTCGCCGCCGTGCGCGAAACTCTCCACGCGCAAAAGGATTTGCACAGCGAAACAGTTTTGATCACCGCTGGTCCAACCTGCGAAGACCTGGACCCCGTTCGCTACATCACCAATCGCTCCTCCGGCAAAATGGGCTTCGCTGTGGCCGAAGCAGCCGCGCGCCGCGGCGCGAAAGTAACTCTCGTTAGCGGTCCTGTCATTCTCGAAACTCCGCCCGGCGTCGAGCGCATCCCCGTTCGAACTGCCGAAGAAATGCGCCGCGCCGTCGCGCAGAAATTTCCCGATGCCTCCGTCGGCATTTTCGCCGCAGCTGTTGCCGACTATCGCCCCGCCGAAATGCAATCGGCGAAAATCAAGAGATTCAAGGAACCGCTCACCATTCGTCTCGAGCCAACTCCCGATATTTTGGCCGAAGCCGCGCAAAAGAAAGGCGACCGCCTTATCGTTGGTTTCGCCGCCGAAACCGATCACGTCGCCGAAAACGCCCGTAAAAAGCTCGCCGCCAAAAACGCCGATCTCATCGTCGCAAATGACGTCACCGCGGAAGGCGCCGGCTTCGACCACGACACCAACATCGTCACTTTGTTTTCCCGCGATGGCCGCGACCTCGCGCTGCCCAAGCTCAGCAAGTCCGAAGTCGCCCAGCGTATCCTCGACGAAGTCGTGCGCTTGAAAAGTCTCCGCGCCGCCCGTCATTCTTCTGTATGATTCGTAGCATGCCCGCGCGCCTTCCAGACTCTCTCGAGAAAAAAATCTCCCAACGGCTCAGCTACTACGACGACCTCGGTGTCCGTCTCTTCTACAAAGACCGCGGCGCAACCATCAGCCGTTCCGTCGCAGCGCAGTCCACGGAATCATTCGCTGAACCTGGCGGCCAACAAATCTCCCACGAGGAATCGTCTTTGCCAAAATCCACCAGAAAACCGGAGCCGCCCAAGCCCGTTAAGCCTGTATCTCCATTTGCCCCGCCTCTCGCTGCCGCAGCGCAATCCGCGCGAAAGTTAGATGTATTGCCCGTTCCTGCGGGCCCTTCGCTCTTCGAAGCCATCAACAAAGTCCCCGACGACTCGCTTCTAAAAATTCGCACCGACCTCGGCGAATGCACCCGCTGCAAGCTCCACAAGACTCGCAACAAAATTGTCTTCGGCGACGGTAGCCCCAAAGCCGAACTCGTTTTTGTCGGCGAGGGCCCTGGCCACGATGAAGATGTGCAGGGCCTCCCCTTCGTTGGCCGCGCCGGAAAACTTCTCACGCAAATGATCGAAGCCATGGGCTTGCAGCGCAAAGACGTTTACATTTGCAACGTCGTCAAATGCCGCCCGCCGGAGAACCGCCTCCCGGAAAAAGACGAAGTCACTCCCTGCTCTCCATTCCTCCTGCGCCAACTCGACGCCATCAATCCGAAAGTGATCGTCGCTCTCGGCGCTTGCTCCGCACAGACCCTCCTCGAAACCACGCGCGGCATTTCCCAATTCCGCGGCCAGTGGCTCGAATTTCGCGGCAGAAAACTGATGGCCACCTATCACCCCGCCTACTTGCTGCGCAATCCCAGCGCCAAGAGCGAAGTCTGGAAGGACCTCCAAAAAGTCATGGCCGTTCTTGGCCTCGAAGCAAAAAAAGGTAAGTCCGCCGAAGCCGGCAAGTCCTCCTAACCCATCATGGGGATTTTGCTGGGTCTTCTGACCGCTCTCTTTTGGGGCAGTTCGGATTTTCTCGCGCGTTTCGCCACTCATCGCATCGGCACGCTTCGTACCATGCTCTACATGCAGTTCACTGGCTTCCTTCTGCTCACTATTTTTCTTCCCTGGCTTGGCGGATGGGGCCATCTCGCCGACGGTTCCGGCTGGCCGCCGTGGGCCTGGGGATTCCTAGCTGGCGTTTTGAATTGTGGCGCAACGCTTTCCCTCTATCGTTCCTTCGAGGTCGGCAAGATGGCCGTCGTTGCTCCACTTTCTGCGAGCTACCCAGTGCTCACTGTCCTCCTCTCCCTCCTGAGTGGAGAACAGTTGCGCGCCGCGCGCGCTGTTGGTATCGCCTGCACGCTGCTCGGCGTCGTGCTCGTCGCAGGCGGAGAGAAAACCCCGGACGCCGATGATGCCGAGGCCTTGCGGCGCAGTGGAAAGGGAATTGGCTGGGCTTTGTGTTCCGCAGTTGCCTTTGGATTTTTGTTTTGGCTTCTCGGTGTGCGAATTGTTCCGGCTACCGGCGCTACGCAAACCGTCTGGCTCATCCGCCTCACGAGTTCCGTTCTCACCGCGGCCCTGATTCTCGCCGCTCGCCAAACCATCAAGCCTCCAACCGGTCGCGTGAGCGTCTGGATTCTCGGCATGGGCCTCACAGACACCGGCGCGTTCGTCATGAACAATTTCGGAATGCGCATCGAACAAGTCGCCGTAGTCAGCGTGCTTGCTTCGCTCTACGGCGCCGTCACCGTCGGCCTCGCCGCCATTTTCCTCCGCGAACACGTCTCGCGCTGGCAGTGGCTGGGAATCATCGCGATCTTCGCCGGCATTTTCTTAATCAGTCGCTAATGCGCTATAGGGGCGGAGCTTGTTTACCCTGAGCCTCGAAGGGCCCCGCCCGGCAAACTCTTAATCCACCTCAAAGCAAACTCAGCGGGTCCATATCCACCAGCACCGCCGTCTGCGGAATCTCCTGCGCATCGCAATAAGCCATTGCTCCACTCAAAAGCTTCGTCAAAATCGATCGCTTAGGCGATTTCAGCAGAAACTGGAATCGGTGTTCCTTCTTCAGTCGCGCCAGCGGTGCCGTCGCCGGACCCAGTATCCGCACCGTGTGCCCGTCGTGCGGCGAAAAATATTCCGAGAGCTTTCGCGAAAACCGAATCGCCTTCTCCAGGTTCACATCCCGCACAATCACGTTCGCCAGCGAAGTCAGCGGCGGATACGCCATCATCCGCCGAAAATGCATTTCCCGTTCAAAGAACGAAGCGTAATCCTGCTTCACCGCATCTTGAATCGCATAGTGCTCCGGATAATAGGTTTGAATCAGCACGCGTCCCGCTAATTCCCCGCGCCCCGCCCGCCCCGCAACCTGCGTCAACAACTGAAACGTCCGCTCTGCCGCGCGAAAATCCGGCATGCTCAATGATGAATCCGCCGAAATCACGCCCACCAAGGTCACGCGCTGAAAGTCATGCCCCTTAGCCAGCATTTGCGTTCCCACCAAAATATCCAACGCTCCCGCCGCAAACGCTCCCAGCATCTCCTGGTACTGCCGTTTCGTCCGCGCCGTGTCGCGATCCAGCCGCG
Source organism: uncultured Acidobacteriota bacterium (assembly GCA_963718785.1). GTDB lineage: Bacteria > Acidobacteriota > Terriglobia > Acidiferrales > UBA7541 > Acidiferrum. The sequence continues at coordinate 927,039 of CAVQZW010000004.1, forward strand.
CAATCCTCGCGCCGGGAAACTCCTTCCGCAATCTTTCCTCAAGGTGCTCCGAGCCTTCTCCAAAAAAATAAACGTATTGCGACTGGCACTTCGGGCACGTCTTCGGCACACTCTGGATCGAGCCGCAGTAATGGCACTCCAGCCGGTTGCGGCTCTTGTGATACGTCACCGAAATGCTGCAATTCACGCATTGCACGCTCGCCCCGCAACTTCTGCACAGGACCGACCACGAATACCCGCGCCGGTTGATCAGCACAAGCGCCTGCGTCTTCCCCGCGAGGCACTCTTGTATCCCCGCATGCAGCGCCGCTGAAATCGGGCTGGTCTGATGCGTTTTCTGAAAATCCTCGCGCAAATCCACAATCTCAACGCCCGCCAGCGCGCGATTCTCCACGCGCGAAGCCATCGTCAGCAAATCATATTTCCCATTTCGCGCGTGATGATACGTTTCCAGTGACGGCGTCGCCGAGCCCAGCAGCGCCAGCGCGTCTTCGCTCTTCGCCCGCACGATGGCCACATCGCGCCCGTGATACCGAGGCGTCTCTTCCTGTTTGTAACTGTTCTCCTGCTCTTCATCGACGATGATCAGCCCAATGTTCTGCAGCGGCGCAAACACCGCCGAGCGCGTGCCCACCACCACGCGCGCTTCGCCTTTTCGCACGCGCCACCACTCGCGCGCCCGCTCCACATCGCTCAGCGCCGAATGCAGCACCGCCACGCCTTCGTACTTCGCTCCAAACCACGACCGGCATTGCCGCCCGATCCACAACGTCAGCGCAATTTCCGGCACCAAAATGATCGCCGTCTTCCCCCGCGCCAGCGTTTCCTGCACGCACCGCAAATACACTTCCGTCTTTCCGCTTCCCGTTACGCCATGGAGCAACTGCACGCCAAATTCGCCAAGCTCGAATCTCGCGCGGATGCTTTTCATCGCGCTTTCCTGCTCCTCGTTCAACGCATGCGCCGCCGGCACGTATCCCGTGTCGAACGGATCTTCCGCCGGGTCCACAGGCTCTTCCCAGCTTTCCAACAATCCCGCAGCAAGCATCCGTTCGATCAAACTCCGTGAAACCTGCGCGAGTCTTAGCAATTGCGGCAGCGGCAGTGGTCCGCGTTCTGTCTCAAGCAGTCCACGAACCCTCGCCTCTTTCTCCTTCAGTGCGCTTCCCGCTTTCTCCGCAAATCCTTTCCACCCCACGATCGTCTGCGATCTTCTTTTCGTGTCCTGCAGACTTTCCCGGATGTCTATCAGTCCCAACCGCTGCAATCGGTGCAGTCCCGCCGCCGGGATTCCCATCTTTGCAGCCATGCTGAACAACATTGGACCTTTCTTCGCATGCGCTTTTTCCAGAAACGCGGCTTCCGCGCCGCTCAGTCCATGCGAAATCTCCCCGCCGCCCAGACTCTCCGCCGCCCCTCGTCCTGCTTCCGTCAAAAAAATCTCACGCCGTAAATTCAGCTCTGTTACAGGTGGCAGCATCGAGCGAAACACTTCCCCGATCGGCGCCAGGTAATAGTTCGCAATCCATTGCGCCAGTTCGATCAATCTCGGCGTGAGCGCCGGCGCAAATTCCATCACCTTCGTAATCTCGCGCAGCTTTGCCTTTGTCGGCGCCTCGTCAGCCAACTCCACAACCACTCCGACCATCGATTTCTTGCGGAACGGCACCAGCACCCGCGTCCCCGGGTGAATGGACTCGCGCAAAGCCTCCGGCACGGCGTACGTAAACGTCGTGCGCAACGGCACAGGCAATGCCACATTGCAAAAAGGAGCGCTCATTCCGAGTTGTAGTGTATCAGTAGGTTGAATGGAGAACGTTTTCAGCCAAGGCTGGCGCAAGCAAAGCGCTCGTCAGTTCCAGACTTTCAGCCGCGGCCACGCTTCTACTAGCGGAATTTTCGATCCGCGGCAGACGAGAATGGTGTAGTGCTCTTCTTGCATGGCGTAAGGATTGTTGAGCGTCGGCCCAATCTGAACGCTTTGGCATCCGCGCTGCGCGTCTTCTAAGCTGTAATGAAGCAGGATCAGAATCTCTCCCGTGTAGTCACGCGGGCCCCAATAATAATAATTTTGATGCGGGCTGATCGATTTGGGCAATCCGTGGCGCGGCCCGAAAAAATCGATCGCGCCCGCATCGCCGTAAGTTCCAGCGAGAATGCCTGCTTTGGTTCGCTCCTCGGGTGCCAGTGAGTTGTAAACCTGCGCGGTCCCAGCAACCATCTCCTCCCAGCCGAATTCATCCCCAAAATGTTGCGGCAGCGGCCCGCGGTCTTGCACTTCCGTGCGCGACATCTTAATCCCGAGCGCGTTCATGTACGGAACGATTTTCTCGACGGGCAGGATTGGAACATTCAGCGGAATTGCCACCACGCCTAGCCCCATGACAGCCGCAGGAATAGCTACTTTCAGCCAGCGAAGCTTGGCGTGAGCGGCGATTGTGCTTTCCCAGAAAACACCGCCAGCCGCGAACAGCATCGGATAAATCGGCGCGAGGTAATAATCCTTTCCGTGCAGCTTCATCATGATCGCCAGAAAAATAAGATAGGTTATTCCCATCCAGCGATAGCTCTTGCCTCTGCCGCTGAAAAGCGAACAGAAGAGCCCGGGAATCCAGACCACCGCGCTGACTGGAAGCAGCATCATGATTTGCTGCTTCAGAAACGGAAGCGGCGGCAGCTCGATATTTTTGTGAGTTAACTTCACGTTCTGCAGAGCTTCCAACGTGGGAAAATTATGAAGGTATTGCCAGATGAAGTTAGGCAGAAAAATCAGGAAAGCGATTGCCCCGGCGAGCCAGAACCATTTCGATAGCAGCAACCGGCGGCTCGGCGAAAGCAGCAAGCCGATCGTGAGACTAACGACGAAGAATGCGGTGGAATGTTTGTTTTCCAGTCCTAGCCCGAGAAGAACGCCTGCAGCTAGCAATAGTTTTGGCTGGTCAAGATTTATGGCGCGCAACAGAAAGTAAACGGCGCCCATCCAGAAGAGCGGTTCGAAGGGGTTCATCGAGAGCCGCGTAGCGTTGCCGAGAATCACTGGTGCCAGTAGAACGGAAAGGCACGAGAGGAAAATCGCGAATCGTTTGCCGCCAAGCTCACGAGCGATCAAGCCGGTGATGAGAATTTCTGTGCCTTGCGCGAGCGCGGGCAGCAAGCGAATCGCATGCAAGGAATCGCCAAGCACGAACCGGCTGGCGTGTGTGATCAGCGCCATAAGCGGCGCGAAATCGACGTAGCCCCACGCGAGATGATCGCTGCACGCAAGAAAGTACAGTTCATCGCGAAAATAGCCATAGCGCCCGTTGGTCAGCATCTGCAGAAGAACAGCAGAAGCCGCCAGGAACCAGGCGATGGACGAATCGCTCGCGAGCCATGATTTCGGCTTGTTGCTCGCGTCGCTTAGCGGAATCGTGGTCGGCATTTGTGGTCCGGATTATAAGGGACCACAAAAAGGAGCGAGATAAATATTTCAGCGAAAGAAGCTGTCCGCAGAACTCAAAAGTGTGATGCGGAGATTTCTTCGAAGATGAGCTGCTTGTCCATATCGAGCATTTGCTTTCGGTAAAAATGGATGGAGAGGAAGATGGAGCCAACCAGCGGAAGGAAGAGAATCGTGCGCCACGGATCGGCCAGAGACCAAACTTCCAGTTCGGGAAGATATGTGGTGAATCCTGCGAACCCGAAAAGATAAGCCACGAAAATCAGCGCGGAACGGCTTTGGAACGGCGGATAGGTGCAGGTGAAAGGAATCTTCCGGAAGCGCAGGAGAAGAAGTTCCACAAAGGCAGTGTTACATGCCGTGAAGATGGCGGCATGCAGGAACGCGATGCCGAAACCCCAAAGGAGCCAGGAACTGACGAAGCAGACAGGAACAAGCGGGACAAGCGAAAAGGTGAGAAGGATCTTGCGTGCGATGGGACGCGCCTGCGAGGTATGTGGATCAATCCAAAGGGCGAAGACCCAATTGGCGCGCAAGTTGGACGGAATTTCAAATGCGAGGCGGATTCCGACGACGATACAGAAACTCAGAATGAACGGAATGGAGAGAAGGTCTTCGGAAGGAGTACGCAACCCGGCCGCGGCGGTCGCGTGGAGAGCCGATGCCATGGATTGCGCGCTTACCACCAACCCCATCGCCACGAAAGCGGAAGCGATTTGCAGGTGAGCCTCGCTGCGAAGCAAGGTGCGCGTAATGAAGTGGAAGCATGCCCGTTGCGTTGCATTGCGAAGAATGACGCGATCAAAAAGGTCCACGGGAAGCAGACGAAACTGTGAACGCGGAAGCGGGCCGATTTCCGCGGTCTCTGGAATGCGAATGAAAGAGCGGCGAAAGCTGAGCGTGTAGGAAAGAACGGCAACGACGAGTGAAATTCCCAGCGCGAATAACGCGATGCGCGTCATTGCCGCGAAAAAAGGATTGGCGCCGTTTCCCCAGCAGGTTTGGCCCAGCCCCAAAAACCAGAGGGGAGGCAGCGCGTTGACGGCTAGTTTGCTGCCCCGTGCGGCCTGCCCCAGAAAGGAAGGAGCAGCAAAACTCGTGGCGAGCAGCGCGAGGAAAAAAAGCGCAATCAGAAACCGGATGTATAAAGAGATCCGGCGAAAGAGGGCGTACGGCAGGACCGCCATGAGCACGCCGATTATGGCGAAGACCGCGAAGAAACTAAACGCGCTGGCGAGAACAACGGCGATGGCATGGCCCGTACCAAAACGCAGAAAGAGCGAGAGCGAGTCTTGCGAGCCGACTACGACGACAGGAAAGAGGATAAAGCTGGCGGCATTCACGTCGAGGGTGAGAGCGCCAGCGAGAAGAAAAATGGCGCTAAGGTTTCCGAGAAAAATCCGTCGTAGTGAAACGGGCAGGGGAACGACGTTGGTGTAATCCCGGCGGTCCAGGAAGAGCGCGTCCCAGCGCCAGATGGCTGCAGCGCCCGTTACCACCATGGACAAAACGATGAAGAAATACTCATCTGGGATGGTGGCCGTGAAGGGGTCGAAGGCGGGCTCGCCGCGCATCCAGCGGACGAGAGTACTGTATTTCTCAAACAGGAGAAGACAAATCAGGACGCCGGGCATCGCGAGAAGAATAAGAACGACGCCGAGAGCGACGTCCATTTCGGACTCCCCGGAGTCTCCCCCACCGTGGAACACCCGGCCGATGAATACACGCAAAAGAGTCGGGAAGGGCCTGCGAGAAAACGGTTCCCAGGCATCACGGATGAACTGTCTTGCGCGGGCGATCATGGCGCAACCATCACATCCACGATATTGCCCGCGATTTGCGCGACGTCGCGATCCTCCACTAGCTGAAGAAAGATATGTTCGAGCGACGTCTCGCCGATGCGCCTGCGAACTTCTTCCGTCGAACCGCTGGCGATCACTTGCCCTTTTCTCAGAATCAGCAGGCGCGAACAAACTTTTTCCACGACTTCGAGCACGTGTGAACAATAAAAAACCGTTTTGCCTTTTGCGCTGAGCGATTGAATCAGATTCTTGAAGATGAGCGCGCTGGTAACATCGAGTCCCGAGAGTGGTTCGTCCAGTACGAGGACGTCGGGATTATCCATAAGCGCGGCGATCAAAAGAATGCGCTGGCGCATGCCTTTGGAATACGAGCTAAGAGCGACGTGGCGATGCGGAAAAAGCGAAAAAAGTTCGAGGAACGAATCGATTTTGGCCTTCATGCGCGCTAGAGGCATGCCGCGGAGAGTGCCGACTAACTCCAGGTATTCGTAGCCGGTGAGATACGGATAAAGATTGGCTTCCTCGGGAACATAGCCGAGATGCTTTCGATAGCCCACCAAGTCTTGCTGGATGTTTTTGCCGTTGAAGAGAACCTGGCCGTTGGTGGGTTCGAGCAGGCCGATGAGCATCTTTACGGTCGTGCTCTTGCCGGAACCGTTTGGGCCGAGATAACCGAGCACCTGTCCGGGCTCGAGTGAGAAGTCGATGCTCTGCACCGCCAACACCGAACCGTAATACTTCGTGAGCCCTTGCGCTTCGAGCATCGAGCACCTCCCTGCGAGCGGACATACTTCCACCTAATCCCCGGATAACCTGTTTGACACCGGAGACGCGAAAAAAGTTTCCGATAGTTGGGATAACCTCCGTGTTACGTAAAGTCGTGAATATGTTTACATGCGAATCTTGTGTTCAATCGGGAACTTACGCGAAGTTTTCCTCCGGCCTAGCATCTCTTCAGCACGTGACGGTTGGCATCGCGGAGTCAAGGTGCACCGTCGGCGCCGGCGAAACCAAAACCGCAGTCTGTGACTCGGTCTTGGAAGTAACTGCGAGCGGCCGAACGGATTGGCTCCCGCCACCGCCAAATTTCCCGAGGAACCCCTCAAAAGTGCGCTGTAGGTCGAGATGCGTCTCGAAGTGTCTTCATTCACGATGTCGTATTTGCGGGAGAGATTTCTCCCGATCTTCCTCCTGGTTTTTTGCCTCTACCTCATTCTCCCCATCTGGCCACCGAGCGCGAACGCGCAAGTGTCCTCGTTCGAAAGCTCCGATGGAGAAATCTCCGGGACAGTACTGCTGGAGGCGAATAAGCGCCCAGCGAGCCAGGTGGCGGTTAGCCTGAAATCGCGTGCCGCGGGCATCGTTCGCAGCGTCTTGACGGACCTGGAAGGACATTTCCACGTACAAAATCTGCCGCGCGGCACCTACGAAATCGCGGTGGAGGAAGCGGGCTACGAGGCGGCACAGACTAGCGCGCAACTCGACGGTCCCTCCGCGCAACTCGTGATGTACCTGAAATCCAGATCGATGACCACGAGCCGGAGCAATTACACCGTGTCGGTGAGGGAGCTGAAAATCCCCGAAAAAGCTCGCGAAGAGTTGCGGAAGGGATTGGAGCGGACGTCGAAGAATGATTTGACCGGAAGTCTCGTTCACTTCGTGAAAGCGACGCAACTTTTCCCGAACTATTTTGAGGCGTATTACAACTTGGGCCTCGCGCAATTGGCGCTGGGCCACGCGGATGACGCGATTAAAGCGCTTCAGACGTCCATCGATCTCAGCGGGGGGCAGTACGCTCTGGCGGAATTTGCCTACGGCTATCTGCTTTGCAAGGAGGGAAAGCCCGCCGACGCCGAGAGAATTGTGCGCCGGGGATTGGAGGCTCCGGACGCCGCGCCAGAAGGCTACGTCATTCTCGGCCAAGCGCTCATGCAACTCCATCGGCTGGAAGAAGCGGAAAAAATGGAACAAGAGGCGCTTCTCCGCAATCCCCACCTCGCTGGAGCTTACCTTGTGCTTTCGGACGTGGCCGACAGCAGAGGAGACTATCGCTCGGAAATCATGGACTTGGACGCTTATCTGAAATTGCTGCCCAACGGACCTGGGAGCGATCTCGCCCGCAAAGTGCGCGCCGGGGCCGAGAAAATGCTGGCAAAATCCCAACCACAATATTGAAGTTACCGCAGAAAAATTCCCGATTCATTCATTGAAACTAAAAGGCGCAGGTGCAACTGCCCGTTTTCCAGATCAAGAGGCGGGAGCGGCGCGTTTGCGCCAGAAGTAGTAGGCCGGTAAGCCAAGGGCGAAGAGCGCGATAGCTATGGCCAAATTGACGAACTTGGATGGGTCCTGGATAGCTTGGTAAATTGCGTTGCCAACGATGGCAGCGGCGGCGAGAACAAAGAGTAAAGGCGTCCAAGGGTAGCCGGGCACGCGATACGGGATGGCAAGCCCTTTGCCGGCCCGCCGCAGCGGAAAAATCGCGGCAGCGCCGAGGCCGTAGAAAATCCAGCCGATGAAAATGACCCCGCCGATGAGCTCGGCAAATTTACCGGCACAAGCAAGAACGGCGGACCACACGCCCAGCGCGACAATCGCGGAAGCTGGCGTCTGAAAGCGCGGATGGACTTCCGCAAGCTTCTTGAAGAAGAGATTGTCATTCGCCATCGCGTAAAAGACGCGGGGGGCGGTGAGGATGACGCTGTTCGCGGCGCTGAAGGTGGAGACGAGTATGGTGAGCGCGACGATAATTTCCGCTTTGCGTCCAAGAACTACGCCAACGGAGGTGGAGGCGATGGTATTGCTTGCCGTGGCGCCGGCGGGGCCTAGCGCGACGAGGTACGCGATAACGGCGATGATGTAAAGGCCCGCGAGGACAATCGATCCGAGCAGGAAGGCGCGTGGGAAAGCCTTTTGCGGGTCGACGACTTCTCCCGCGCTGTAGGTGCCGAACTGCCAGCCTTCATAGGCCCATAGGACGGCGATCATGGCGATACCAAAATTCGATAGAAGACTGGCACCATGCTGCGTTGAGCCGAAGGCGGGAGGTATATCTCCTCCATGCCGGCCGAGCGAGAGCAGGATGGCGCTAAGAACCACGATGATGCTGACCTTGATGAGCGTGGTCCAATTTTGCAGGTTGGAGCTTTTACGGGTGCCCCAGACGTTGACGGCGGTGACGACGGCGATCATCACCACGGAGAGGATCGTCTTGCCGGCTGCGGAGAGGGGAATGACTTCCGCGAGATGTTCGGTGAACGCGCGGGCCAGTGCCGCGACGGAGCCGCTGGCAATGACCAGGAACAGACACCAGCCGTAGAGAAAAGCGGGGATGCGGCCGAAACCGTCACGAATAAAACAGTAGAGGCCGCCGGCTTCGGGGTTCGTGGCGGCAAGTTCGGCGTAGGTGAGGGCGCCAAGAAGGGACAGAGTGCCTCCGGCGACCCAGACGAGGAGCGAGTAACCGACGGAGCCGTTGAGCTGGCGGAGAATGAGGCCGGGCGTCAGGAAGATGCCGGAGCCGATGACGGAGCCGATGAATAGCAGGAAGAGGTCGCGAAGGCGCAGGGTTCGGATGAGCGGCGGCATTAGGCGGTGCGGACCTTGGGGCGCGTGTTCAAGGGATGAATCATATCCGGACGCGGTGGGCGGTCAATCGAAAGTTTTGGAGGGTGCTTAGTTCGGCGTCAGTAGGAGTCCGCCATCGATGGACGCTGAACGGTACAAGTTGAAAAAACCGGCGGGCGGGAATGCCGGTCCCAGGTTAGTGCTCGATGGAAGGAATGGCGCGGCGGGTGGACTGGTTAACAATAATTGGTCCTCCCCATGGTTTTTGCATAAGTGTTCATTCTAAAGACAGATAAAGTCCCTTGTTTTGAACACTTACATAAGTGTTCATTCTAAAGGGACTTACTGCCCCGATTGCACCAAAATTGTGCAAGTCTCGCAAAGTATTGCAATCAAAGGGTTTAGCCGCCTTTTCTCACGAGCGGCAGTCTGAAGAGCGATTCAGGGTTTGTGTTAGTCAGTTTTCTCTGCTGAGTTGTTTTTTTGCCTATCTGGGAAGTTATCGGTCGTTCCGAGTCCCGTTGGAAGGGTTGTTCAGGCAGACTTCGACTGCTTCTGGGAGTACGAGACAAGGTTTTGTTTTGCATTTCGTTCAGCAGCGTAGGGCCGTCCAGGCCGCGGCGAAAACATTCTGCCAGGGATAGGCGCAAGTGTAGCGAACCCAGATGCGGCGCGCGGTGATGCGCACCTGCGCGGCAATTTTCAGCAGCTTCAGCCGGATGGTGTCGGCTTGGGCTTCCGCCAACTCCGTGCCCGCCAAGCCTAGCCGCCGCAAAGCCTCGACCAGCACATAGGCCAGCGAGGAGAAGTACAGCCGCAACTGATTGGCCCGCAGCGTCTCCGTGCTCAGCCGGTCTGCGAACAAGCTCAACTGCTCCTTGATGCGATTTTCCATCTCTCCCCGCGCGCAGTAGAGCTGTTCATAGAGACTCTGCGCAGGCCAGGCCTCCTTGCCGAGCGAGGTGACCAGATAGCGGGGGTTTTCCTTGCCCTCGATCTGTTCCGCTTTGGCGACCACGCGTCGGGCCCGCGACCAGCTTTTCTTGGTGCGATAAGCGAACTCCGTGAACACCCGCGCCGGTTTTCCCGTGCGCCGGTGCTCTTGTTTGGCTTCCTGCATCGCGCGGCCGATGATCTTCCGCAACCGCTTGTTCCGCGCGAACCCGAATACGTAGTCCACATCGTTGTTTTCGCACCAAGCCAACAACTCCTCCCGGCAGAAGCCGGAGTCCGCTCGCAGGATGATGCTGGTCTTCGGCCACCGCGCGCGGATCTGCCGCACGATGCGTTGCACTTCTTGGAGACTTCCTGCGCTGGCGTCGATGTTCGAGGGCCGCAGCCGCGCACACAGTAGATGATCTCCGCAGAACACGTACAGCGGCAGATAACAGTAGTGTCCGTAGTAGCCGTGGAAAAAACGTGCTTCCTGCCGTCCGTGCAGCGGCGTGTCGGTGGCATCCAAGTCCAGCACGATTTCGCGCGGTGCGCGCGGATGCGCTTCCAGAAATAGATCGACCAGCAGGGCGTCGAGCGCTTCGGCGGAATAGCTGATCTTGTTGTAGCGTTCCGCGGCAGGCGAACCCGCCGGGGTCAGCTCCAACCGGTTCAACGTGCTCTTGCCGGCCAGCGGTTCCCCCAGATCTCTCTTCCCAGCCAACACTCCCAAGAGCGGATCCTGCCGTAGTTGCTCGTGATCGTTCAGGTCTTCATAGCCGAGGGCCAACCCGTAAATGCGCTGCGCCAACATTTCTGCCAAGCGGTGTTCGATCCGTTCCGGCTGCCGGTAGTCGGTGAAGCATGTCGCTACGCGTCGAAGCAAACCAATCTTGCGATCCGCCTGCCGCAGCAGCAGTGAACCACCCTCGGTGGTTAACAAATCCCCCGCAAACTCCGCCACCACTTGACGTGAAAAATGTGCTTCAAACGGAAAGAGAGTATCGTTACACTCTGTCATTGAAAAGGCCGCCTTTCCTGGGATTCTAACTACGTCTTAGACAACGCAGTTATGCCCGAGAAAGCGGCCTTTTTCCACTCTTATTCAAAGCTTCGTTCTCAATCCTCGTGAGATTTCCGGGTTAGTGCGGAAAGCGCACAGGCAAGAGTGCTTGTGCTACCTGCAAATCAAAAACGCCGGCAAGATGCCGGCGGTACGAAATAAAGGCGCAATAATATACAGAGGCTACTATACACCAGAGGTAATAGTTCGTCAAGGAAAAAGTGACTGAAAAAAGTGACAGAGAGAAGGGGGCTGCGGCTAGAGGCCGGAGATGGGGATGGGCATGAAGCAGACGAGGAAGACGACGAGGGTTAGAAATGCGGCGAAACGGCGGGGAGGATCGAGGGGGACGGGGTCGTAGATGGGAGCGATACGGAGAAATCGGAGGCCAAGGAGGAGGACGGCCCAGATATACCAAAGGCTCCAATGGGAGGTGCCGTCAGGTAAACGAAAGGTAGTGAGGAAGCCGAGCGCGATGAGGCTGACAGGAACAAGCCAGGAGAAAAACTGGTGAATGCGCGGGTTAACGGAGCGGAGGATGTGACCACCGTCAAGCTGGCCGGTGGGGAGGAGGTTGAGAGAGGTGGCGAAGAGCCCAACCCAGGCGGCGCGGCCAACAGGGTGGAGAAGGAGGAAGTGAGGATCGACGCCGGGATGGAAGAGGGCGTCGAAGAGCCGGAGGAGGAGCGGAACGCCGAAGATGACGGTGTCCTGGTTGGGATCGGCGTGGGCGATAGCAGGGACGAGGCTGGAATGAAGGACGCCGTAGAGAAGGGCGGGGACGGCAAAGACGAAGCCGACCAATGGACCGGAAGCGCCAACGTCAAAGAGAGCGCGGGTGGTGCGAATGGGAGAGCGCATGAGGATGAAGGCGCCGAAGGTACCGATAAGGGATGGAAAGGGAATAAAGAAAGGGTAGCTGGAGCGAATGTGATGGTGGCGGCAAGCGAAGTAATGACCGAGTTCGTGGGCGAGAAGGATGGTTAGAAGCGTAGCGGCGAAGGGAAGACCCGCGAGGAGGGCAGCGGGATCTTTGTAGAAGAGAGTGAAGGCTCGGAGGAATTCGTCGAGAGAGGCGGCTTGTTTGTTGGCGTAGGCGGCGGCGAATTGCGTGCCGGCGGCCAGGCAGGTGCAGAGCGTGAGAAGAAAGAGGGCGATAGCCAGGATGAGGGATTTGCGGGATGGGCGTGGAAGAACGGGCTCGTAGAAGGCGACACGCGGGGGAAGGGAGGTCCAGTCGGCGGGGGCCGGAAAGGTGTCCAGAGCGGAATCGGAAGATGGCATGGTCACAGAAGATCTGAGAGTGCAGTGCAGAAGATAACTACCAGGACCAGTACAGCATAGATTGAGGAGTTTGCGCTAGCCGGTCACCGTAAGTAGCTGTCGGTGACGGCGCCGGTGGGATCGGTGAGGGCGCGGACGCTGCCGTGGCCGTCGTAGGCGTAAGTGGGGATGTCGAGAGCAAGAGAAAGGATTGAGGCAAGAAGTTGGCTGAGCGGTCGAAGCATCTTCGTCTTGCGGTTACAGCAGAAAGTCAAAACCCGCAGCCTTAAAACCGAAGGCTGCGGCACCCCGTCCGCGCCAGGCGGTTAAGGGCCTGCCACCCGCCTTCGGAATTGCCCATGCGGAACAAGATCATGATTTCTGGTGGCGGCTGAACGCGCTATTGGCTTTTCCATTCTGTGGATAGATTCCGAGAGGTTCGTGGATGTAGATGGAATATTGAAAACGCTCCCTAGGTTGTGTGCTAGCCTCGAGTCGACTCCAATCGAGAAAAGCGAAAAGACAATGGACTTAAATATCGGGACCGCAATAAAGCTCGCCCGCCACTTTTTCGGTCGGCTTGCTGGTGCCAAGGCTGACAGCGGGGAAAGCTTGCAAGTCACAACCTCTACAAGCGAAATCCCAAAGACGATTGAACTCATCCCGGGCAAACTAAAAGTAAGAATTTTTCATCACGAGATAAAGTACGAGGACGAAAGGATTCCCTGCTGGTCATTTGTGACGGACGGGATGATGGCGCATAAGCAGAAAGAAATGATCTTAACGCTGAGGCGTGAGCCAAACCAGAACCTTGAGGATTATCCCAGGCAGTTGGTCGACCTTTTGGCCACCATCTTTGATCTTGCCAAGAAGGGGCAGGTCGTGGACGTAGGACAGTCGACACTCTTTGACGAGGCCGGAGTTCCCGGCTACAAAGACGTTCGCGGAATTGGTTACGTCGAAGCCCATGGATTCCCAGGCGTGGAAACAAGGGAGGGCCCGCTCCTTGCGGCCATCCTCCTCAAGGGCGATGAAGGTCCAATTGCTTGGGAGTTCGGCCTCACTCGTATCACTGCCATGTTAGGAAAGATGTACCACTACTACCCGTATCCCACCTGGTCGGATCTGAAACGCGAACCGGTGGGATCTCGGGGCGCGATGGGAGAGAGCTTCTTGGGAAAGATCACAAGAGTTTACGCTCGGGCAAGTTATTACGAGGAGCAGAAGCATATCTTCCTTTCTGTGCAACCCTCCAGCCGAGCGCAGCTTCGAAAAATCCTTGAAGAGCTACCCCCTACTACTCCGCTGGCTCTCAGCACTCAACCCGATCCCCGTGCCAATGCCTGTCTGGTGTGGCGTCCCGGTGCGGATCAGCCAATGGCGATCATGCGCCAGGGTAGCAACGGGTCGCGAAAGACCGGCGCTTTTCTTGCCTTCCTGCCGGAACAGGGGGCCATCGATGTCCGAATGGTAGAGGACGGTTATGCGCTCTTTCTCAAGAATAGGGACTGGGAGAATATTCGTGAAGCGCTTCTCTCCGGCACCGATTTTGTCACTCCTGAGGCTGAGTTACCTGGGACAGGCATTTCGCTGAAGTGGTCGAAGCCGTTAACCTACACCAGTCCTGTTACTGGGGATTCCTATACAGCCGAAGGGTGGACGACCTATGAACCTCAAGCCAAAACGCCACCGAAGGAGCTCGCTGCGGTGAGTTCGAGCCGAATCGTTTTGCTTACCGGCCAGCAAGATCTCCAAGCGTACACTACAGCCGAAGACCTCGTCGCCCATACGAATAATGTGGAGAAGGCCGTCGATACGTTCTTCACACACCTCGAACCAAGAACTAATCGTGAAATTACGATTCAGCTTGAGCTAACCTCAAAAGGGAGTGCTGTGCGATTTGTCGCCGTGCCAGAGCTGGATACCAAGGCCGCGGGAGAATTGCGCGATAGGCTTAGATGTGTGCCGGCTCCCAAAGTAGGCGGGCCCGTGAAATTTGATCTCATCTTGAAAATCTGGGGCATTGCCAGCAAGCAATGAACTCTTCATTGCGACCTGAGTCAAGCTAGCTTGTGCCTGATTAACGCAGCCGTTATCGGGAAAGTGGAATCGCACGATGGCAGCTAGGGAATGTACCGCAGCGTGCGCCAGTAAACTTCAACAAAGTGTTGCATCGACCGGTTGAGCCTGGCAGCCGTTACCGTCCAAATGAAGTTGTACTTTACATCTCCGGTAATGCGACTACACAGGCACTTCCCAGCCGCCCTCCGGGCTTTTCATTTGATGCTTGATTGAAGGACACTATTTCCCAAACGCTGGTGTCGAATGAAATAGAGTGAAATCGACAGAATGAAAACTTCTTACACTGATGTCTTGGACTGCTCTCAATTCTGTTTATGCCTCTTGCGCGAGGCCAGCAAGCCGCCAGTAAACAGCAGCAAACTCCAATTCAGACAAACGTGTGTAAAGTCGTGAACGAACCATCTGCTTATGACAACAAGCTGGTGAAAGTACGGGGCTATGTTCGCGCCAATTTTGAATACTCATGTTTTGCTGGACGAAACATGCCCAGATAACGGAATTTGGTTTGTCTGTCGCAGATGGTTCCGCCCCGCCTGAGTTGGTGGCGACCGTCACCGGAAAAGGGACGTCGGGTAACCTGCGATTCTAGAGGGCGAGTCACGCCAGCGGTGCCAGTCGCGCTTAATCAGAGATATAGACCTTGACGAGCTTGAGCACTATTGGCAATTTCCGCGAAGGAGAGGCGTGCGCAGACAGCTCCCCTCCACCATTGCCGCCGGACTGCACCACATATCGTGTAACTAGACGTTATTGGCCGCGTTGATGGCGTTTCCAAAGAGGTTCACGCTAGCACATTTAAAGCGGTCTTCTCAGGACCCCGTTGACGGTAAGGGATTTGGGTCCACCATGGGAATGTTCGACGCGCAGATTGTCGTCCAATCCGTTGAGAAGGTAGTTGCCGTAGACGAATCCTTGATTGCGCAAGGCCTCATCAAAGTCGCAGTGACCAGCTACTCCTCCTTCGACTGGTGAGGGAACGGGTGCACATGCCTGGTAAACGCCGTTACCGTCCAAGTGGGCTTTCATAGCGCGAACTGGCATGTGTTATTGCACTAAAAGTGCAAAAGGGGCACGTTTTGTCCGGTAAGCGGCATCTTGCGGAACGGCGAAGCTAGCGCGCGGGTTGCTGCGGTTTTTGCAGTTCCTCGATTCTTGACCACAGTGTCAGGTTCAGGTGCTCAGCAGCGGTGCGCTCGGGGTGAAGATTGTCGCGCTGCGCGGCTTTCCACACTTCCGAGGCGTATTGGCTGGGCTCCTCGACCGTTTGAATGAAATCCGAAGCCCAAAGGAAGCGATCGGATGGAAGGAAAGCCATGAGCGCCCCTTCGCTGCCGATGCCGTCGATGGGGTGGAGGGTAAGCGCGCCGTTGGCTAGGTCATAGCGGCTGTCTACACCTCTAAATTTGAACTTGGCATTCTTCCGGTGCTGCTCCAGAAAATCGGGCGCGAGTGTCCACCTGCGGTCAATCACGCTTTGCAGAAAATCGTGCGCTGTTGCATGTGCGACGACGGTGGCTCCCGACGCGACCCAGTAACGAAGTCCGGACACATGCGGCCAGGCCAGATCGGTCACGACTACAGTGATCTTGTGCTTGCCAGGAAACAGTTTGGCGATCTGTTCCTCGTCTTCGCGCGCTCGCTGCTCTCCCTGGGTCGCGTCGAGCAGAAAAACCTCATCACCGATTCTTGTGACAACTTCGCGGTAGCCGGGGTTTTGCAGGATGTAGGTTGCTGGGCCGACCTGCGTAATCTGGAGTGGCAACGGCTGCAAGAACCGGGGAAGCGTATCTTCGGAGCGCTGCGGTTCTGGCGGAGGTGAGAGTGAGGGGGCGTCGGCTGCTGCGATCAACTCGAACTCTCCAATGGTCTGAGAGATTTCTGTTGTGCCGTCAGCGAGCAGATAGCTGGCACCGGGGAAAGCGACACCCTTTTCGTTGACCCAAGTCGTGTAGACATATTCGATATGGCGCTGCCCCCACAAATAATGCTTGGCAGTCAATTCCAGCTTTACGGGAAAGCCAGATTTGGGATCGAGAAAGAGACGCTGCTCGCCTTGTGCCGTTTGCCGGGCAAGCACCGTACGGGCGAAATCGCGGTATCGTTCGGTGCCGCTGACGCGCACTCCGCCCGCCTTCGTCCAGTCGTTGATAACCAGCCACGGATTCAGGTAGCGGCGCTGCATGTCGGATCGGGGCAGACTTTGCAGTCCATTCTGCGCCGCGGAAAATGCGCGCTCGGCGTCGGTGAGCAGGACGGAATTCTGAGATTTCGATAATGGGTATGAGGACTGGATGGTCGAACGCTCCACGGCCGTTCGCGGATTGAACCAAGATTCCTGCTCCTGGAAAAAATCGAGAAAGGGCGGATACATGCGGTCGGATTGATAGTTCTGTGAAAGAGATGCAGAAGCGTGATAGTGGACAACCATTCCGGCGGTTTGCCCGCCGCCCATCACTTCCCATGCACGCTGCACCAGGGCCTGCGCATCGGATGGTTGGATGGCCTGCTGTGCGGCGGCCTGTGAACAAAGACCAGCGCAAACTCCGAGGCCAAACAGGCAGAAAAGCATGAGCTTCCGAATAGAATGAATAAACGAGAAATGATTGCGCCGGGGGGGAATTCGAGTAGCAGTGAACATGTAACCTCACTTTGTCTAGCCGATTATTAGACGCGGGGATAGAGAATACGGGAGCCGCTGGTCCATCATCAAACATTCCACAATTTGGGCACATGCCTGGTAAACGCGCGTAATCGGAAAAGTAAAGTACTAGAACGGCAGCACGGAAAGACCGAATTGCGATAGGCGCTGAGTGGATGCCAGATTCTAGGCAGCAAAATCAACAAAGCTTCTCTAGCCGCCCGTCTTTCCAGCCGCGCGAGACACTCCCGGCCGCGGCGGATGGTACCTCTCACACGTGATTGCTTTTCGAAAGTTTTCCATTTGAGGTATCGTATGGCCCCCCCGAGTTTCCGGTGTGTACGGCGACGGTAGAAGGCGATAAAGGTACGTTTGGCCGAATGGCCGGAGGGTTGTACCAATTACACAGCACAGGGTTTCAGCCGGGCCGAGAAGTGCCGCAGGAACTTCGCCTGGTAGACTATTTCGTAGCCGCGTAGCTGCTGCCGCTTGCGCCAGACATCGAGAATGACTTCCACGACGTACTCAATATGGCTTTGTGTGTACACGCGCCGCGGAATTGCCAGCCGCACTAGGTCCATTTGAGCATGCTCGCCGAACATTAGCGTTCCGATCTCGACCGATCGAATGCCGCCTTCGAGGTACAGTTCGTTGGCCAGTGCAACGCCGGGAAACTGAGACAACGGAACATGCGGCAAGAAAGCCCGCGCGTCCAGATAAATGGCGTGGCCACCCGGCGGCTGGACGATGGGCACGCCTTCGTTGGCAATGTGATTGCCGAGGAACGCGGTGGAGGCGATCCGGTATTTCAGATACTCCTCTTCGAGGGCTTCATTCAGGCCGACCGCGATTGCTTCCAGGTCGCGTCCAGCCAGGCCGC
Source organism: uncultured Acidobacteriota bacterium (assembly GCA_963718785.1). Taxonomy (GTDB): domain Bacteria; phylum Acidobacteriota; class Terriglobia; order Acidiferrales; family UBA7541; genus Acidiferrum. The sequence continues at coordinate 944,706 of CAVQZW010000004.1, forward strand.
CATAGGTGGGAAACCCCTCGGTTAGAATGAGCAGGTCTTTTTCCTGCTGCGCCAGGGTGTCGTCATTGGTGCAGAGAAATCCGCCGATGTTGGCCAGGCCATCTTTCTTTGCCGACATCGTGCAGCCATCCGCATAGGAAAACATTTCGCGCGCAATTTCGAGCGGAGCTTTTCCCCCGTAGCCCGGTTCACGAAGCTTGATGAAGTAGGAATTCTCCGCGAAGCGGCATGCGTCGATGTAAAGCGGGATTCCGTGCTTCTTGCAGATCGCTTTCACCGCGCGAATGTTTTCCATCGAGACCGGCTGGCCGCCGCCGGAATTGTTCGTGACCGTCAGCATCACCAGTGGAATCTTTTTGGCGCCTTCACGCTGGATTATTTCCGTGAGTTGCGCTGTGTCCATGTTTCCTTTGAACGGATGCATGTTCACCGGCTCTTTTGCTTCTCGGATGGGCACATCCATGGCGATACCGCCGGCATATTCGCAGTTCGCTCGCGTGGTGTCGAAATGGGTGTTGTTCGGAACGATGTCGCCCTTCTTGCACATGACATTGAAAAGGATGCGTTCGGCCGCGCGGCCTTGGTGTGTGGGAATGACGTGGCGGAATCCGAAGATACCCTGCACCGAATCGCGGAATCGCGTAAAGCTGGGCGATCCGGCGTAGGACTCGTCACCACGCATCATCGCGGCCCACTGTCCCGTGGACATCGCGCATGTCCCAGAATCGGTGAGCAAATCAATCAGAATGGCTTCCGAAGACACCAGGAAGAGGTTATAGCCAGCGTCCTCAATGAGTCTCTGACGCTCTTCGCGGGTAGTGCCTCTAATCGGCTCGATGCTCTTGATGCGGAACGGCTCTATGATCGTTTTGATGGCCATGTTTTTTTATTTGCGACCTTCAGGCTGGCTCGTGAATTGCATGCGGTCGGCAAACCGAGCTGGCGCAATGTCATACACAACGGCCTGGTTGTCATCGCGTAAAAAATAGATGTTTGCGAGAACAGACATGGGCTGACTCCCAAATTCTTAGGTCGGCAGCCACAATCATAGCCATCGCCAGCCATGTTTCCCACAGCGAAATGGTCCAAGTGCCTGATGAACGCTTATCGGAAAAGTGGAATCGCCGGTTCCTAGCGGTCTCGTTCCCGAGAGTCCGCCACCTGGGGTTCACCAGTTGGCTTCCAATATCAAAGGGTACCAGCCAGAGGCACTCTATCCATTTGATTCTTCGACTTCCTGAAGGGAAAAAGAGGCCGCATCAAAAGAGGTGATTTGATACAAGACAAATGCTGGCCTCGGCCCGAACCGACCTTCTGGTCAGCAGAAGGAGAACTTGTCCAAGCGCAGTTTATCGCCGTATATTCAAATCCCAGGATTCCTTGCGGAAGGCTCACGGAAGTTGTTGCTCCTGGTGATGGGCGTGAACGTTCGACTATGGGCAGAGCAAGCGTCGCGGAGGAACACCGATGAAAGCCGCAATCCGCACCAGATATGGGCCACCAGATGTTGTGCAAATCGGGGAGATCGAAAAGCCAGTTCCCAAGGACAATGAAATTTTGGTCAAGATTCGCGCGGTGGCCTTGAACCCGCTCGATTTATTTCAGTTGAGAGGCGCGCCGGTGCTCCGAGGGATTCCCGGGATGCGAAAACCGAAACAGAAGATCCTGGGCTGCGACATCGCGGGGCAAGTGGAAGCGGTTGGAAAGCAGGTGAAAGAGTTTCAAGCGGGCGACGAAGTGTTCGGTGTTCCGGGTTTCAATGGGGGAGGGTACGCCGAATACGCATGCACGACGGCAGACAAGGTGGCGTTGAAGCCATCCAATTGCTCGTTTGTACAGGCGGCAGCGATACCGATCGCGGGACTTACTGCGCTACAGGGGCTTCGCGATTACGGGAGCATCCAAGCGGGCCAGAAAGTTTTGGTGTACGGTGCGTCGGGCGGAGTCGGTACGTTTGCGGTCCAGATTGCCAAACTGTTCGGGGCAGAAGTCACCGGCGTGTGCAGCACGGGGAAAATGGAGGCGACGCGAACGCTTGGCGCGGATCACGTGATTGATTACACGCGGGAGGATTTCACAAAAAGTGGGCTGCTTTACGATTTGATTTTGGGAGCGAACTCACATCATTCGATATTCGATTGCCGGCGCGCGCTTAAGCCTGGCGGGACTTATGTCGTCGTCGGAGGCGGCTTGCCTCAAATTGTTCAAGCGGTGATGTTGGCGCCATTCCTATCGAGGATCGGAAGCAAGAAGACGTGTTTCTTTATCGCGAAAATAAGTCAGAAGGATCTGATTTTTCTGAAGGATCTCGTGGAAAGCGGAAAACTTGTGCCGATCATCGACAGGACCTACCCGTTAAGCGATGTTGTGGAAGCGCTCCGTTACCTTGAACAAAGACATGCCAAAGGGAAAGTCGTGCTGACTGTTGAACATGGAAACGACAACTAAGGGGCTCGTTGGTACGAATTACTTTGAACGTTCTGGAATGAGCCCGCAATCGGCGCTAACATTTGTGTGCGAGCTTAGAGGCGTTCTGGATTTTCGATGGCCGGTGTGAAGCGGCCGCGGCCAAGGTGAAACGATGAGGCAATCTTCAGGCGAACGGTTGACCAGCCCGCTGGTTCGGGAAAACGGAAAGCACCGCCCAGCGACGTGGGAGGAGGCACTGGATCGCGTTGCGGAAGGCCTGCGCCGTGAAATGGCGCAGCACGGACCTCTAACGTTTGGCATGTTCAGCTGTTCGAAAACCACCAACGAACTTAACTACACCGCGCAGAAATTCGTCCGCTCCGTGGTCGGTTGCAACAACATCGATAGTTGTAACCGGACTTGACACGCGCCGAGCGTCGCCGGTCTGGCGACAGTATTTGGAGCGGGAGGAGGAACGAGTTCGTACCGCGAGGTGGAAGAAACGGACATAATTCTTCTGTGGGGCTCGAACGCGCGCGAAACCCATCCCATCTTTTTTCACCATGTGATGAAGGGTATTCGTCGGGGCGCTAAGCTTTTTGTGGTCGATCCGCGGCGCACCAGTTCCGCACAGTGGGCCGACGTTTGGCTGGGTCTGGACGTGGGTTCGGACATTTCTCTAGCCAATGCAATGGGGCGCGAAATCATTGCCGCCGGGCTCGCGAATAAAGAGTTCCTTGAAAATGCCACGAGCGGCTATGAAGCGTACGGGGCGTGCGTGGAGAAGTACACGCTGGAGCGCGCCGAGCGCGAGACGGGAGTTCCCGCCGAAGCAATCCGACAAGTGGCCCATGCGTATGCCAAAGCGCCGCGAGCGGAACTTTGCTGGACGCTGGGCATCACCGAACATCACAATGCGGTGGACAACGTTTTGGCGCTCATCAATCTTGCGCTTCTCACCGGCCACGTTGGCCGCTACGGCAGCGGGATTAATCCTCTGCGCGGGCAGAACAATGTGCAGGGCGGCGGCGACATGGGAGCGATTCCCGACCGGCTGCCTGGCTTTCAGCACGTGGAGAACGACGAGCTGCGTGGGAAGTTTGAGAAAGCATGGGGCTGCAAGATTCCTGCGAAGCGCGGCTGGCACGTGAGCGACATGCTGCGTGCCATGGAGCATGGTGAGCTTACCGCACTGTACGTCCTGGGAGAAAACCCTGCGGACTCCGAAGCCGATCGTCATCATGCGCTAAAGATTCTGGGCGGACTAAAGTTTCTAGTGGTGCAGGATCTTTTCTACACGAAGACGGCCGAGCTTGCGGACGTGGTATTGCCGGGCTCGGCCGGTTGGTGCGAGAGCGAAGGGACAGTGACGAGCAGCGAACGCCGTGTGCAGCGTGTGCGAAAAGCCGTGCCGCTTCCTTCCGGAGTGCGTGACGATACAGAAATCCTGTTCGAGCTTGCGCGGCGGCTTGGTCACGACTGGGGAAAGCCGGAACCCGACAGAATCTGGAACGAAGCTCCGAGAGTTGAGCCCGATGCACGGGGGAATGAGCTACGCGCGTCTTGAGGAACTCGGAGGAATTCAGTGGCCATGTTATGACGAGTCCCATCCAGGGGAGATGTACCTGCACGGGCGGCTGTGGGAGCGCCCGGTGCTCGGGCCGCTCGCGCCACTGAGCGCGGTGGAATTCGAGCCGCCGGTGGATCATCTGGACGAGCAATACCCGATCCGGCTCACGACGGGGCGCCGCCTGGATTCTTACAATACGGGAGTTCAGACCTCGCGCTACGCTTCGCCGCTTCGGCGCAACGAAGCTCTTGATCTTTCGCCTGAAGATGGAACGCGGTACAACCTCCTTGAAGGAGAGAAGGTACGTGTCAGCTCGAGGCGCGGTTCTGTAGTGGCTCCTGTACGATTTGATGCCGGCCTGCGGCCTGGACTTGCATTTCTGACTCTACATTTCCACAATCAAGTCGCCACCAACGATTTGACGATCGATGCCATCGATCCGAAGTCCGGCACGGCGGAGTTTAAAGCAACAGCCATACGGATCGAAAAGATCCAAGAGCACTGAGTGGACCTGCACCTAACGGAAGACCGGGCAACAAGCGCGGAAAAAGAGGCGGTTGATCGTGTACTCGGCCCTGCGGAATCCGGTTGGGAGGGCGGCCAGCGGCATATCGAAGTGGATGGCCGCGCCGGCTTCGGAAATACGCTTCGCCGGAACCTGCTCCTTCCCGTATTGCATTCAATTCAATCGCGCGCCGGATGGATCAGCCCTGGCGCGCTCAATTACGTAGCGCTTCGCATGAATCTGCCGCCTGCGGAGATTCACGGCGTGGCGTCCTTCTACGCGATGTTTTCTCTCGTGCCGAGGGCGCCGATTGTAGCGCACGTTTGCGACGATATCGCGTGCCTGGCGCGCGGGGCGAAGGCTCTGTGCGCGGAACTGGAAGCTAAGCTTGGGCCAGCAGGAACGCCTGGGACACAAAATCTCGCGACCTGGCTGCGCGGTCCATGTTTGGGATTGTGCGAACGCGCTCCGGCGGCGATGGTTTCGGCTGCTGGCGAGACTCCCCGAGAATGCGTTGTAGCTCCTGCTACAGCGGAATCAGTTCAGTCCGCGCTACGCGATGCTGTCGAGGGTCGTCTACCGGAGGAACCGGATAAGTTGGACGCGAAACTTTCTGTTCCTCAGGTAAGCGGCTTGGGAATGCGGTTGCTTCGCCGCATTGGGAAAATGGACCCAGCCAGCATCGAGGGCTATCGCCGACACGGTGGCTACGAAGCCCTTCGCCTTGCGATTGACATGGGTCCCGAGAAAATTGTTCGCGAAGTGATCGCCTCGCGCCTCTTGGGGCGTGGAGGCGCTGCTTTCCCGACGGGCAAAAAATGGGAGGCGCTTTTGCTGCAGCGGGGCTCGGGCCGGCCGCACTACGTCGTTTGCAATGCGGACGAGTCAGAGCCGGGCACTTTCAAAGACCGCGCGCTGATGGAAGGAGATCCCTTTGCCATTCTGGAGGGGATGACTATTGCGGCGTTTGCTGTTGGGGCGGAGAAGGGGTTCATCTACGTACGCGGAGAGTATCCGCTGGCCGCCGAGCGATTGGCGCAGGCTGCCGAGTTTGCGCGGGCAGAGGGATTTTTGGGTGAGGCCATACTCGGGTCTTCGTTCCAGTTCGATATCGAATTCCGGCGCGGAGCTGGGGCGTATATTTGCGGCGAGGAAACGGCGCTCTTTAACTCGATCGAAGGCTATCGCGGCGAACCTCGTAACAAGCCGCCTTTCCCCACGCAAGCAGGGCTTTTCCATCAGCCGACTGTAGTGAATAACGTTGAGACGCTGGTGAATATTCCGGGAATTATTCTGGAGGGAGGCGCGGGCTTCGCGCGTATCGGCACGGAGCAATCTTCGGGAACGCGCTTATTCTGCCTCTCGGGACACATCATCCGTCCCGGCGTCTACGAGGTCCCATTTGGCGCGACGCTGCGCGAAGTCATCGATCTCGCGGGTGGAGTGGGAGGAAGCGGGCGGCTCCAGGCAGTTTTGTTGGGCGGCGCCGCTGGAACGTTTGTCTCTCCCAGTGAACTGGACGTGCCTCTCACTTTCGAGGGAACACGCGCGATCGGCGCCACGCTGGGTTCTGGCGTCATCATGCTTTTTGACGACACTACGGATGTGAAACAGATTCTGCTGCGTATTGCGGAGTTTTTCAGGGAAGAAACTTGCGGCCAGTGTGTGCCTTGCCGTGTCGGTGTTACTCGACAAAAAGAAGCGTTGGAGCGGCTTATAGAAAACAGGCCGCGAGGATCGAAGGAGCAAGAGTTGCGCCTGCTGCAGGAAATGGCGCAGGCCATGCGCGACGCATCGATTTGCGGACTTGGACAAACCGCCTCGAGCGCGCTCTTGTCCGCTGTCAATCGCTGGAGTCTCTTCTCATGAACGAATCTATAAAAGCTCCAGACCAGTTGACCCCTATTCCCCGAGGCCCACTGCCAGAAGCGCCTGCAACTGTTGCGCATCGCGAGATTGAGATTCAGATTGACGGAAAAACCGTTCAGGCCGCAGAAGGCGCAACTATCCTCGAAGCCGCGCGGAAAATTGGCATCGAGACGCCGACGCTGTGCTTTCTAGAGAATCTGACTCCCGTGAATGTTTGCCGCGTGTGCGTCGTTGAACTCGAAGGCTCGCGCGTACTGGTTCCGGCATGCTCGAGAAAAGTCGAACAGGGGATGAAGATTAAAACGGATTCCGAGCGCGTGCGCCTGAGTCGGCGGCTCGTTCTGGAATTCCTGGCCTCCTCGGTGGATGTTTCCACCGCGCCATCGTTGCAGGCGTACATGGAAAGGTACGGAGCCGATCCGCAGCGCTTCGGTTCTGGGGAGACGCATTCGGCGGAGCCAACCAAAATCGATAACGAACTCTACGTTCGCGATTACGGAAAATGCATCCTCTGCTACAAATGCGTCGAAGCGTGCGGAGTGGACGCGCAGAACACCTTCGCCATCGGTGTCGCCGGGCGGGGCTTTGCCGCTCATATCGCTACCGAGTTTGATGTGCCACTGCCCCAGTCAGCCTGCGTTTATTGCGGAAATTGCATCGGCGTGTGTCCAACGGGCGCGCTGATGTTCAAGTCCGAGTACGACATGCGCAAAGCCGGAACCTGGGACGAGCCTCACCAGACTCGCACCGATACCATCTGCCCGTATTGCGGAGTGGGCTGCACACTCACCGTTCACGCGCAGGACGGGAAAATTGTGCGCGTCACTTCACCGCTTGACCATTCTGTGACCAACGGCCATTTGTGCATCAAGGGAAGATTCGGCTGGCAATTTGTCGAGATTCGCGCGGCCGGCGTGGACGCCGTGGCTCTTTCAGGCTCTCCTTCTCCAGAACAAAAGTAATCCCTTTATCCGGAGCGCACTTCTGACTCTCCGGCTAACACGAACTCGTTTCCGTATTTATGCCGAGCTGGCTGCGGTTCTATGCGCGAGGCACAACGGATTCGACGGCCTCGCAGAAGCGATCGATCTCTTCGGTTGAAGTGTAGACGTTGGCGCTGACGCGGATGCCGCTAAGGAATGGCGCGACGATAGGCGTAACGAAAATGTTGTGCTTGCTCAGGAGGGCGTCGCCGAGTTTGCCCGGCTCGATGGTGTCGAAGTGGATGGTGCCAAAAGCGCCGGATTGATTCGGCTCCAAGTTGACGAGCATTTTCGCGCCGTGAATCTTGGAGAGGCGCTCGGCCCAGCGATTCTTTAAATAGCAGAGTCGGGCGAATTTCCGGTCGGCGCCGATCGCCTCGTGGAATTCGAGCGCCTGCAGAGTGGCGTTGTGCATGGCGGCGGGGTGAGTGCCGATCTCTTCGTACTTGCGAATATTTTTGTCCATGGACGGCGGCGCAGCCATCAGCGCCCAGTGTTTTTCGATGCGGTCTTTTCGCACGTACAGCATGCCGGTACCGATGGGGGCGGAAAGCCACTTGTGAAGGCTGGCTCCGTAGAAGTCGGGGTCTACATCAGGGAACTGAAATGGGACGTGGGCAAACGCGTGCGCCCCATCGACAATGCTGGTGATGCCGCGACTGCGCGCGAGTGCGCAGATTTCTTTGATGGGAAAAATCTGTCCGGTCATGAAGCAAACTTGCGAGACATGGATGACGCGGGTGCGTGGGGTGATGCCCTGCTCGTAGAGGTGGACCAGATCGGCAGGATTTTTTACGGGCGTGGCGAAGTCCACCTGCTTGAGGACGATTTTCTCGCGTCGCTCGCGCTGCTGCCAGGTGGTGATCATACGGGGATAGTCCTGTGATGTAGTCAGGACCTCATCGCCGGGAGCGAGGTCCATGCCAAACTGGGCGATTTGCAACGATTCGCTGGCGTTGCGCGTGATGGCGATGCATTCGGGATCGGCGCCCCACATGCGAGCCATGCGGGTTCGCACGTCTTCGATCTTGGGCTCGAGGTCGTGCCACATGCGATAGCTGGGAAGTTGGTTGCTGTAACGGATGGCTTCGATCTCCGCATCCAGCACGGCCGCAGGCGCGGGTGCCACGCCGCCATTGTTGAGATTGAGGATGGAGGGATCATGGCCGTAGGCGCTGCGAATCGTCTTCCAGTAGGTTTCGTCGACGGCGACTTCCGCGGGGGAAAGATGCGCATAGGCGCGGTTCAGAAAGCCGGCGAGCACAATCGCTTGCGCTCCAAACAGAAAATGGCGGCGGTTCAGTTCTGTAGGCATGGAAGTAAGCTCGCACCAACAGGCTGGAATTGCAAGCGCACTTTCTGCAAAGGTAGCCGGAGTGGCCCGGTCTTTACTCGCACGAATCCAACCGTCATTTTCCTACGGGGACGCGCAATTTATCAGCGGCGAAGGCAATCGGCCCTGAGTATGACGAACGAATGGATTTGCGAACGGCGGGCTGGTGGCTTTCCACGTCGGGAGCGAGATGGCTCAGCAACAGGCTTTTTACGGCGCTCGAGCGCGCGGCTTCGCCAATTTTCTTGGGTGGGGTATGCAGATCGTACAACTGAGGGGGCGAACCGGGCGGGTCGAGAACGGCACAATTGAAAATCAGCAGATCGGCATTTTTCGCCAATTGCACCAGATTCGACAGCGCAGAAGCGTCCATGTCGCCAGAAAAAACTACGGTCACGCCCTTGTACGAGATGCGGTAGGCCACCGATGGGCAGTCATCGTGATGCGTTGCGATTTCTTCCACGACCAGTCCGCCCGCTTCGTCCACAATCTTGGCTCGCGCTGAATCCAGATTCACCGGCAAATCGCGAACAACAAACGATTCTCGCGCTCCGAAGGTTTTTTGATACGCGAACGCGCCGCCACCCCCCACGAGCAAATCGACGAATCGCGAAGTCTTGGGAAACACGCCTGCACCATCTGGTCCAAAGATGCGGTAGGAGATTGGTCCGTCGCTGGTGAGCGAACGCGCATTGAAAAAGGCGGCCAGGTCCGCACTGTGATCGATGTGCAGATGGGTCAGCAAAACAGTGTCGACCTTATCCAAGTCCAGTTCCATTTCGCCGATCCGTAGAAATGCTCCGGGCCCTGCATCCACCAAAATGCGCGGCGTGTCTTCGACAAGTACGAGATAGCTTGAGCCCGCCCTTCCGAACGCGCGAGGCCCCCCGGAGCCAAGGACAACAACTTCCAAGCCTGCCTTTGCAGGATTGGCTCGCAGGGCTGACGGCAGGAAGACGGCGAAAACCAGGACGAGCAACATCATTCGCTTCATGGAGTTTCTCCCAAACCGTTTAGGCCATTAGCAAAGCGTTCCCATCAGATGAACGTACGGCGGGTTACGGCTACACGTTAAATGAAAATACGCTTGCTCCCAGAGGTAGGCAGCGAGATGCGCAGCTGTGAAAATGTGCGGGACGCTGAAGCGGGCTAAGACTTTTTTGCGGCTTCGATGCCCTGGAGTTCCTTGCCTGGTTTGAAGCGAACGGCTTTTCCGGGAGGGATGCTGACCTCTTCGCCGGTGCGGGGATTGCGGCCGATGCCGGTTTTGCGGGGCTTGACGCTGAAGACGCCGAAGCGGCGGAGCTCGATACGTTGGCCGCGGCCGAGAGCCTGCTTGAGAGATTCGAAAACGGTTTCGACGGCTTGCTCGGCTTTGGTGCGGCTGATGAGGGTCTTGGCAACAACCGCATTTACGATATCCAGCTTAATCACACACGCCTCCTGCTTCCGAGGCAAATGCTAGAGGGTGCGCCGCAGGTTGTCAAGACGAGATGGGTAAACTACACTGTCTTTCCTTTTGGCGTTTTCATTTTCATTTAAATTCAGGTACCGATTGAGGAGGCGTGGATGTCCGTAAAGCCAGACCGGTGGATCCGTAAAATGGCGCTGGAACACAAGATGATCGAGCCGTTCACGGACCGGCAGGTGCGCGAAGGGGTCATCAGCTATGGAGTTTCGTCGTATGGTTACGACATTCGTGTGGCGGACGAGTTTCAGATTTTCACCAATGTGAATTCGACGATTGTGGATCCCAAGCATTTCGATCCGAGGTCGCTGGTGCCGTTCAAAGGCGACGAGTGCCTGATTCCGCCAAATTCTTTTGCATTGGCGCGCTCGGTGGAATATTTTCGGATTCCGCGAAATGTGCTGACGATTTGCTTGGGCAAGTCAACGTACGCGCGGTGTGGAATTATTGTAAACGTCACGCCGTTCGAACCGGAGTGGGAAGGGTTTGTAACGCTGGAAATCAGCAACACCACGCCCTTGCCGGCAAAAATTTATGCGAACGAGGGACTGTGCCAGGTGCTCTTCTTCGAATCGGATGAGGATTGCGAAGTGAGCTACAAAGACAAGAAGGGGAAATACCAGGCCCAGGGAGGGATCGTCCTGCCGCGGTTGTGAAGTCAAGTTGAAGCGTACGCCAAGGCAGCTGGTGCGCAGCATGCTGCGCACCTACAAGCAAAGTTTCCGACTAAATGTGAGTGGAGATTTGGGTGAGTTTGGTGTTGGAGACGGGATAGTTGTGTTCGCGCCAGGCTTCGAGGCCGCCTTCCAGCGGGCGAATGCGGATAATGCCTTGTTTTCTTAGGAGCAGCGCCACACGGGCGCTGGTGGCTTCGTTTGGTCAAGTGCAGTAAAGGATGATTTCGCGATCGCGGGGTAAACGATCGTTTTTTTCCTCCAGCTCCTGAGCGTCCATGCGGAAGGCGCCGGGAATGGTTTCCGGGTCGGCTTCAAAGTCCATGGAATGGCGCAGATCGACGATGACGACTTCTTCGCCGGAATCCAGCTTGTCCTTCAATTCCTCGACAGTGATTCGCGCGATGCGTAGTTCGCGCATGAACCGCTTGCGCGCCAGGAATTTGTAGCCGAGGTAAGACGCTAGCGCTCCAACAAGAATCACGGCGAGCCAGCCGCCAAGCGAGGCAGCGTGCTCAGCGATGCGCTCGATCTGGCCGCTAAAAACGTATCCGATACCGAGGAACGTCGCGCCCCAGAGCATGGAACCAGCGCAATCGAAAAGCAAAAAACGCCTCATGCGCATTTGGAAGACGCCGGCGAGCGGCGGGGCAACCGTGCTGAGGCCGGGAAGAAACTTGGCGAAGAGCAGGGAACGCGCGCCCTGTTTGGAAAAGACTCCTTCGGTGCGGCGAACGCAGGAATCCGGCTCGATGGAAATCTTGCAGAGGAACTGAAGGACCCTGATACCTTTGCGCAGACCGAGTTGGTACCAAAGCGAATCGGCTGTAACCGCCGCGAAGGTAACAACGAAAAGCGAGGCGAAGATATTCATCTGATGAGAGCCTGCCAGGGCGCCTGCAGCGAGCAAAAGCGGTAGCGAAGGAATGGGCACTCCGGCCTGTTCCGCGAAAACCCAGGCGAGCAAAACGACGTACCCATGATGGAGAAGGAATTCGAGCGTGCGGTGCATTTGGCCGGGCTAGGTCCTCAATTGTTGATGTAAACGATCATCGAGAGACGATAGCAGAAGTATGCCCCCAGCGGCCCGACATGACAAATTCGGATAAAGGCTTGCGTGTGCGCGGAGCAACCTCGCGGCCGCGCAGTTTCGGATGTAGCGCATCCGGATGGCCAGGATAACCGATAGCCATGGCAGCAATGGGCTCCCAGTCTTCGGGAATTTGGAAGACCAGTTTAGCCTTGGCTGGATCGAAACCAGCCATTTGGTGAACGGCAAGACCTCTATGCGTGGCCTCCATGCTGAGGAGGGCAGTGGCGGCCCCGGTGTCATAAAAAGCATTGCGATTCGGAGTGCCATTGGCGTGAAACTTAAGACTCGAAACGGCCAGCACCAGGGCGGGAGCTTCTTTGGCCCAACTGGCGTTGAACTCCACGAGAACGCTAAGCGTTTTTGCGAAATTCTCCGGATCGTCCTTTGTGGCTACAAGGAAAGCCCACGGCTGTTCGTTACTGCTCGAGGGAGCCCAGCGTGCGGCTTCGAAGAGGCTCGCAAGAACAGCTGGATCGATGGGCTTAGCGGCAAAGGCGCGTGGACTCCAGCGATCGCGAATTAGATCGTGTACGGGGAAATTTGTGGGCGCTGGCTTGTGCATCGATCGTTTTCCTTTCTTGCGATGCCTCGATTAGATGATAGAGAGGGCGCGGATGGTGCAAGGCTAGAGGTCAGAGGCCGTGAGCAGTACATATGAAAGTTTTTGCCCGTAGGGACGCAGCCCATGCTGCGCCCCTGCGGGCGTGAGCGATCCTGGCTAAGAAGCCAGCGAGCCGTCTCAGCGAGCTACTTCTTTTGAATCAGTTCGGCGTCGATGGTGATGGAGATTTCATCTCCGATCATACCTGGGCCATACGTGATGCCAAAGTCTTGCCGAGTGACTTTGGAACTGGCGTTAACGCCGATGCGCTGATTGCCCCAAGGGTCCTTAACGGGAGCGGTGGGACCGTCGACATCCAAGACGACTTCTTTGGTGATTCCATGAATGGTGAGATCGCCGGTGACTTTCAGCTTGCCGGGAGCCACCTGCTCAACGCGCTTGGACTTAAATGTGATGGTGGGGAAGTGATCGGCATCAAAAAAATGGTCGCTCTTGAGGTCCTTATCGCGGTCGGGCACGCGCGTGTCTACGGAGTTCACCTCTATGGTCACGTCCACGACGGATTTGGTGATGTCTTTGTCGTCGAACTGGAGTGAACCTTTCACGCTGGTGAATGCGCCCCGAACGGTCGAGATCATCAGGTGCTTGACGGCGAATTGCGCCGACGAATGCGCCGGATCTATTTGCCAACTGGAAGTGGCCGCGGCAGCAGGCAAAGAAAGCGCTGCTGCCAGTCCGGCGGTGACTGCGATGCGAGAGAAAACTTGGCCCATGAGTGTTGCCTCCTTAAGTGTTTGCTGCCTTTAAGCAGATTGAAGTTTGGTGCGTCTAACCTTGTTGCGGTTACTCCGGTCCGCGAGCGCGGACTTCCTCCAACAGCTGGGCGAGAGTCTTTAAGCGTGAAGAGGGCAGGTGGTGAAACTGACGCTTGTGGAGCTCGCGAACAGGCTGATCGAGACTTTTTAAAAGAGCGAGTCCCGCTGGGGTGATGCGGGTTTTAATGACGCGGCGGTCATCGGTCTGGCGCGCGCGAGAGATGAGGCTGCGCTTTTCCATGCGGTCGAGAAGACGCGTCATGTCGGGGTCGTGAGAAATCATGCGTTCGCCGATGGCGCGGCAAGGGAGACCGTCTGGTTCGGCGCCGCGGAGGATGCGAAGAACATTGTACTGCGTGCCGGTGAGGCCGTACGGCTTCAGAAGTTGCTCGGCTTCGAGGCCGAGAGAGTCGGCCGCCTTTTGGAGGGAAATGAAGATGCTGTCCTCCAGGGGAAGAGCGGGATGCGAAGTGTTGCGGCGGCCCATACCGGTAAAGTAGTCGTTATCACGACTAATGTCAAGAGGAAATATTCCGGTTCTCCCACGCTAAAAGACTTCCTGAACGGCTCGCCGGTTTGCCGCTTCAGGGCTTGCGAACAGGGCGCAGATGGACTTCGCTGAGAAAACTTTGCGGCCCCTGCGTGACGATCATTTCGACGGCATGAGCAACGTCTTCGGGCGAGAGGACTTTAGCGGGGTCTTTCGAGCTGCGCGGCGAGAACTCGGTGGCTACGCTGCCGGGGCAGATCACGCTCACGCGAATGCCATGCTCGCGCAGGTCTTCCGCCATGCAGGCGGAGAGGCCCTGCAGGCCCCACTTGGAGGCGCAGTAGATACCGCCGCCGGCGAAGGCATTGCGGCCAGCGAGCGAACTGATGTTGATGATGTCGCCTGCACCGCAGTGGATCATCGAAGGAGCCACGGCGCGAGAAACCAGAAAAACGCTTTTGAGGTTTGTGTTGAGAACGCGATCCCAGTCGTCTTCGGTTTTTTCGTGCGCCGGCCCAAAGAGACCGATGCCGGCATTGTTGACGAGGATGGAAATCGGGCCAAGGGACGCTTCAGTTTTCTCGACAAGCGAGGTTATATCGCCGGATCGAGACACGTCGGCGATCTGCGCGTAGACCGGCGAGCCGGGTTTCTTCAGTTCAGCTTCGGTGGCCGCCAACGCTTGCGCATTACGTCCACAGATAGCTACCCCGGCGCCGAGCTGGGCGAGACGAAGCGCGATGGCGCGGCCAATGCCGCGGCTGCCGCCGGTCACCAGGGCGACGGCCCCGGCCAGTGGTGGATTAGCGCGGTCCAATGCATCTACCGTATCTTTTTGAGGCATTTGAATTCTTCCTCTCGCGAGCCACCCATTTTGTGCGAAACTCATCTTAGCATCCAGGAGTCTAAGCAGTTCCCGCAGGGCTTGGGATCCTCAAAGGTGCGTTGGGAAGACGGAGAGAAGCTTTCAGGCGAATGGAACACCTGCAGAATCGCTTTGAACTTTCCTGTTTTGACAGCTTGCGGATACACCGGGGCTTTTCCTATAATTCCCAAGTTTTGGAACCACCGCAATGATCGGTAGCGGCAGTACACGCAAGAACGGCAATAGAAAATCCAGATTTGAAACTTGGGCGAGGAGAGTGGGAATGAGTGGAACACGCAAAGTGGCAGGCCTCGCGATGGTCGCGGCGCTTTGTCTGATTTTGGGGAACGGGCTTAGCGCGTTGGCGCAGCCACAAGCGCCGGCGGGGGGTGCGCAGGACGCTGGTCAGAGCAAACAGCCTTATACGATGGCGGAGTACAACTCGTATCAGGCTTGCGCGGCTGAGAAGGTGCCGGCCACGCAGGTGAAGTGCCTCGATGATTTCGTCTCGAAGTATCCGAACTCCGCTCTACTGATTTACGTTTATCCTCTCTACGTCCAGGCTTACGGGCAGGTGAAGAATTATCAGAAGGTGATTGAGTATTCGGACAAGGTGGTCGGGCTCGGCGAGAAGATTGGCGCGGGCGAACAATATCAAGCGCTCTATGCGCACTGTTTTGCCTATAACGCCCTGACCGCAGCGCAGCAGGCGGACCCTGCAACCGCGAAAGCGGCACGAGATGCGGCAGTCGCAGGATTAAAGGCACTGGATTCGCTCAAGAAGCCCGACAGCATGACGGACGACGCGTTTGCCACCCAGAAGAAGCAGATCCAAATCTATTTCAACGGAACGGCCGCGCAGGCTTCGGTAAACATTAAGGATTATGCGGGGGCGATTCCCTTCTATAAGGCCGTGCTGGCGTTGAACCCGGACGACGGGATCACGAGCTATCGGCTGGGGCTGGCCTACGAAGCGCTGACGCCGCCGCAGCACATGGATGCGTTCTGGTCGATCGCACGCGCCGTAACGGCGAAGGGCGCGACGGAAGCGCAATCCAAGAAGGTTAAGGATTATCTGCGCAAGCTGGTTGTCAACTATCAGCAAGCGGCTTGCGATAACTTGACCGATGCGGAGCTTGCGGAACTGCTCCAGCTTGCGGGCAGTTCAGCTGAGCGTCCGGCCAGCTACAACATCCCGAGCAGCGCGGACCTCGATGCAGTACGGAAAGACATGACCATCAAATCCGTGGTTGAGGACCTGAAGGCCGGCGGAGATAAGTCCAAAGTCACCTGGCTTGCGGCATGTGGGCTGGAGTTTCCCGGCGTGCCAGGCAAAGTCATTGAAAACGTTCCCGGAGACCCGATCGTTCTTAAGGTAGCCTTTGTAACGAGCGACGCGGAGTTCGATGCCGCCACGGTGCCCAACATGGACGTGAAAGTGGTTGGGCAGCCGGAAGTATCTCGCGTCGAGAAGGACAGCGCGATTCACTTTACGGGGACGCTGCTTTCCTACGATCCGGATCCCGCGTTCATGCTGCACTGGGAAAAGGGCAAAGTGAACGACGAGGACATTCCGAAAGAAAAGGCCGCGCCGAAAAAGACTCCGAAGAAGAGGCCGTCGGGGAAGTCCAGCAACTAGGCCAGGAGCGTGAGAATTAGAGACGGCTCTCGGGTGTAGCCCGGGGGCCGTTTTTATTTTGCGGTCGAGGTTTTAAGGCGATTGGAGGCCTGAGTAGAAATCCCAGACCCCTGGGTGGATGCGTCTGGGAAGACGAGGGCAGCAGCGTGCTGCGTCCCTACAACAGATTTCAGAGAATCCGCCTAGCGGGATCGGTGGTTGCCGGACGCAAGCTTATACTCGCCAATTTTGCGGCTCAATGTATTGCGGTGAATGCCGAGAACCTGCGCGGCTCGCGACTGGTTGCCGTTGGCGCGGTCCAGGACGCGCTTGATGAAACGCTTCTCAAATTCTCCTACGGCCTCATCAAACAAAATACCCCGGTCCACCATTTGAATGACAAGCCCCTCGAGTTGATCTTTCACGATCGCACGCTCCGCAGAATTTGTTCTAGTGTGTTCTGGGCCGGTGTATTGCCGCTAGTCAAGCTCGTGACCAGCCAGGATGCGATAGGCCTCCCGGTATTTGGCACGCGTGGCAGCGACGACATCAGGCGGAAGTTCCGGGCCGGGCGGGGTTTTGGGCCACCGGATCCGCTCGAGGTAGTCGCGCACAAACTGTTTGTCGAATGAGGGTTGAGGGCCGCCGGGCTTGTATTGCGCAGCCGGCCAGAAGCGGGAGGAGTCGGGAGTGAGCGCTTCGTCGATCCATATCAGGGAACGGGCCGCATCGGGGGAGCCAAGAGTGCTGTTGAGCAAGCCGAACTCGAACTTGGTGTCAGCGAGGATGACTCCGTGGGGCTCGGCGTAGGCCGCCGCTCGACGGTAGATTTCGATGCTGGCTGCGCGGACGCGTTCAGCAAGTTTTATGCCGATGAGCGATGCGGCTTGCTCGAAAGAAATATTCTCGTCGTGACCTGTGGCGGCTTTTGTGGCGGGAGTGAAAATGGGCTCGGGCAGACGATCCGATTCGCGCAGGCCGGCGGGGAGCGCGATGCCGCAGATTTTGCCGGTGGCCTTGTAGTCCTTCCAGCCGGAGCCGGAAACGTAGCCACGCACGACGCATTCGATGGGAAGCGGCTGTGTTTTGCGCACGACCATGGAGCGGCCGTCGAGTTCCTCCCGGAAGGCATTGAATGCGGCCGGGAATTCCGTGGCACTCAGAACGTGATTGGGGATGACGTCCGCGAGAAGGTCGAACCAGAAGAGGGAAAGCTGCGTGAGCACGCGGCCCTTGTCGGGAATGGGCGTGGGAAGAATCACGTCGAACGCGGACAGCCGGTCCGTGGCGACGATCAGCAGCTTGTCGCCAAGGTCGTAGATGTCGCGGACCTTCCCGCGCGCCGCGGGCGTCAGACCGGCAAAATGCGTTTCTTGAATAATGCGCGTCACTGGACTTGCAGCCACGGAAAAGTTTCTCCCCAAAGGTGCTGAGCATTCTAGCGCAGCAGTTCGCCGAGGGAAAGCGCCGCATGGTGGAAATTTTCGGAAATATCCAAGCCAAGGAATTTATTTTTTTGCTCCCCTAGGAGGAACAGCCCAGAGGCTCGGTCTTGAAAATTTGCTCCCAGTGAGCGCTGTCTCTCGTTCTGCGGAAGATCACGTAGCGGTGAGATTGCGTTTCAACGGAGACGAGCTTTGCCACGACTTCATCCTGGCCGTTTCTAAACAGGTCGGCGTGGTCGACGAGGCGAAGAACCTCTTCGTCCGTCTCGCTTTCCGAAAGGTGAATCCAGAGGAGCTCTGGCTCCAGCTTTTCGCCAGGCTGGCTGGCAATGAAAAACAGATGGTGGGTGAGTTCGTCGTTGTCTCCCGTGTCGAGCGTGAAAGAGCCGATCAGGCTGGGCTGCGGCGATGGCGCGAGATACGTGCGCGTGACATATTCCGCTCGGACTTTCGGAAGAAGCGCTTCCGAAACGCCGTGCTGGCCAAAGATTTCACGGGCGAGGGCCAGCGCGGATGTCCGCTGTTCGGCATTCGCCGGTTCGCGTGAAGCCACGCGAAAATCGCCGGGCTGCGTGTTAGTGGCCAGCGCGCGGACTTGGCCGCGAATTTTCTGCGGCCCGCTATAAGTCAAGCTGGCAGTACCGGCCAGTCGATTCCCTTCACCGACCTGGCCCTCTCCGACGGAAGCTCCGCCGAAAAGCAGTGAATATCTTGTGCTGGATTGAAGATACTTTGCCGAAAAATCCTCGGGAGTCTCCTCGTAAGAGACGCAACTCGTCTGAATCGGCGTCAGCTCGTTTTCTTCAACTGTGGCGATGGGCTCGATGCGAAGCTGGCCTCGAGCTTGCTCTTCAACAGCAAGCCAGACGCGATCCTCGGTCTGTTCTTTCGCGAGGGGCTTTTCCGCTGAATTTTGAGCTCCAAGAAAAATGGCGGCAAAGAATAGGGATACAAAAGCGGCGCAGGTCCGCAGAACTGCAGAGTACATGGACTGGTCTCGATTTCTCCGCCGCGAGATGGGATTCTAACGCAAACGCCCCCGCGTTGCATCCAGGGTGGTAGTGGTTTGTGTCTATGCGGCTGAGGCTGCCTTTTGCTTCGGAGCGGGAGCTACGTCGCCTTCCCACCGGACGCTCACTAATTTGGAAACGCCCGGCTCCTGCATCGTGACTCCGTAGAGAACCGAGCCGGTCTCCATGGTCTTGCGGTTGTGTGTGACGATGATGAATTGCGTTTGTCCGCTCATGTCGCCAACGAGGCGCGTGAATCGTCCGACGTTAGCTTCGTCGAGCGGCGCGTCGACTTCGTCCAGGATGCAGAAGGGGCTGGGTTGGTAGCGGAAGATGGCGATGAGCAGCGCGAGCGCGGTCATGGCCTTTTCGCCGCCCGAAAGCAGCAAAACGTTTTGCATGCGCTTTCCGGGAGGGGAAGCAACCACGTCGATACCGGCGTCGCCAGAGCTGTCCGGCTCCGTCAACCGCATCTCCGCCATGCCGCCGCCGAAGATTGTGTGGAACGCCTCGGAAAAATTCGCGTTAATGGCGTTGAAAGCCTGCTCGAATTTTTCACGGGACACCAGGTCGAGTTCCGTGATGGCCTGCTGCGTATCAGCGATGGATTTCAGCAAGTCGTCTCGTTCACGCGTCAAGAACGTGAAGCGCTGCTCGCACTCGTTGAATTCTTCGAGAGCCATCATGTTGACGGGGCCCATGGCTTCGATGCGCTGCTTCATCTCGCGGTAGTTTGTTTCGGCTATGGCGAGTTCTTCACCAGTCATGAAGGCGGCTTCCGTCGCGATCAGATCTTCCGGCTGCGCATTGACTTCCGTCATGCATGTTTCGCGCAAATGCTGGCGGTCGGAATCGTTCCGCGCGCGATCCACTTCGGCGTGGCTGCGCCGTTCGCGAAGCTCCTGAAGCGATTGCCTGCCCATGCGGAGATGATCTTCCGTTTGCGTGACGCGCGTGCGGCCTGCGTCCCATTCCTGTTCGAGTTGTCGCTGGCGCACTTCGAGGCGGAGTTTTTCGCCTCGCAGGCCTTCGAGCTGTTGCGCGAGCTCATCGCTCTGCCTGGTCAGAGCGGCAGTTTCATCCCAAATCGAGGTTTCTTGCTGCAAGAGAGCTGTCTCGCGGCGATCGAGTTCCGCGCGCTCTTCCTTTAAACGCGCTGCAAGCGCTTCCGCCGCTGCTAACCGCTCATTCATGGCGGCGAGCTCGGCGCGCGCGGCGGCAAGCTCGTTCTGCTCGTTCTGCACCGATCCGCGAAGCTGCGCGAGTTGTTCGACAAGCCTGGCGCTCTCGGTTTCCGCCTCGGCTCGGCTGATCGCCGCGGCGGCATGCTGATGCTTGGCCCTTTCGGCTCTCAGTTTTGCGTCTTCGCAGTCTTTCCGCAGTCGTGAAAGTTCGTTCTGGCAAACAGTCAGTTCGAGACCGAGCCGGGCCAGTTCGCTTTGCATGTGCTCGTGTCGGTGCGTGGCGGAAAAGACGCTGCGTTCGGCTTCGCGCTGCTGCGCTGTGATTTGTTCGAGCGACTGCTCCGCTTCGCGCAGTTCCGTGCTTACTTGTGCGAGCGCGGCTTGTGCTTCGCTCATCTCGCGCTCGAGTTGCAGGACTTCGGCGTCGAGAGCGCGCAGTTCGCGCTTCATTCCAAGCGGGCCGGCCTCATCCGCGCGCCCGCCACTGACCATCCGGCCTTGATAGCAAGTGCCGTCGGGAGCCACGAAAGCGAACTGCGGATTGTCGCGCGCGAGCTTTTCGGCGGACACGGCGCCATCGGTCAGATACGCGGAGCGAAGTCGCGGAAGAAATTGCTTGGCCGCCGCGCCCAGAGGATCGCGGAAGCTCACAAGCTTGTCCAGTCGCGAGATTACGCCATCCTCGATGTGGAAATTGATGATGGGTTCGTACTCGGCCAGACGCAAATTGCGCAGCGAATCCACAAAAAATGTGGCGCGTCCGCCGACTTCATCGCGCAGCAGGGAAACGCCTGCGCGCGCGTGGTCGTAGGTTTCGACCACGACGTATTCGAGTTCGTCGCGCAGATATTGCTCGATGGCGGCCTCGTGCTGTTCTTCGACCTCGGCATAATCCGCGAGCACGCCAACCGCGTGGAAGTCATGTCCGCCACCCCGTTCGTTCGCGGCGAAAAGCTTTTGCACCGCGTCGGCGGTGTAGGAACGGTCATTCAAGATTTGCGTGAGCGTTGCATGCCGGGCGCGAACGCCGGAGAGCGAGTCGCGCAGCACATCGGCCTTCTGCGTGGTGACCTCGCGTTGCTGGCGCAGTTCGGCAATGCGTGCCTGCAAAGTGGCTGCGTTCAGATTCAACGCATTGAGCTGGCCGCTGGCGGCTTCCCAGTCGTAGGCGGCCTGATCGGCTTCGTCGCGAATCTTTATGGAAGTCTCGAGCAGTTCGTGCTCGCTCGCCTCGCGTTTGCGGAGCCCTTCATGGTGATGCACGAGCGCTTCTTCCGCTTGTTTTTGTTCGCCGTGCAAACGAAGGAGGCTCTCGCCCGCTTCCGAAGCGGAGCGCCTCAGCGCCTCGATCCGGGCCTCAGACTCCCGAATCTGATTCGCGCGCGTTTCGGCCTGCGTCGCGAGTTCTTCGACGCGGCCAGTGAGGGCACTGGACTCTTCGCGCAGCGAAGTCACAGCCATTTGCTGCGCCGTGCTCCGCGATTCCCATTCCAATGCCTGCACCGCTGCTTCCGCCATTTCGGCGGATACCTGCGTGCGCCGCGTGCCCAGCTCCGTAGCGCGCTGCTCGTTGAAATTGATGCGATTTTCCGTGCGATCGACTTCCAGCGCCGTGGCGTTCAGCACATTTTGATTTTGGCGAATCTCGGCGTCGAGCTCGTAAATTCGCTGGTTCAGGCGGTCCTGCTCGCCTTCCTGCTGCTGAATGGTCTGCGCCTGCTGCGTTTCCGCGGCTGTGAATTCAGCGAGCTGCTTGGCGATGCGTACCGCTTCCCCATCCAGTTCGCGGGCCTTTCCAGCGAGCATCTGGCGAACAATGCCTCGCATCTGGTCGCGAATTTCCGCGTACCGGCGCGCCTTGGATGCCTGGCGCTTCAGCGAGCCCAGCTGCTTTTCTACTTCGACGACGATATCGTTCACGCGCGCAAGATTGAGCTTCGAGGATTCCAGCTTGGCTTCCGCAAGACGCTTCTTGGTCTTGAATTTCGTGACGCCGGCAGCCTCTTCAATGATGGCGCGGCGCTCCATCGGCTTGGTGGAAAGAATCAACCCGATGCGGCCTTGCTCGATGATCGCGTAGGAATCGGGGCCGAGGCCCACACCCATGAACATTTCCTGAATGTCGCGGAGGCGCCCGATCCGGCCATTGATCAAGTATTCGCTCTGCCCCGAGCGGTACAAGCGGCGCGTGACCACAACCTCGCCAGGTTTGGTAACGAGGACGGGTTTATCGCCGCCCTTTTTGCGGCGTTTGCCTTTCAGGAATTCGGGAGCGGCCGCGGATCCCTCGTCGGGCTGCGACGCGGAATTTGGTGCTCCCGCACCCTCTTGCTGCGAGTCGAGGGCCTGCGCGGGGTCAAGCGAGAGAATCTGTACGTTTGGATCGTCCGTCGGTGCAAGATCGCCTGCCGTTGCTAGCGTAGCCGTCTCTGGTGCTTCAACCGCGTCATCCATCGCCCCTTCGAGGACAAACCGGGCGGCCTCTGCCAACTCGGGATCTTCCATCGTAATAGTAACTTCCGCCATGCCCAGGGGAGGACGCTTGGTCGTGCCATTGAAGATGCAATCCGCCATGCGCTCGGCGCGAAGGGACTTGTGGCTCTGCTCGCCCAGCACCCAGGAAATGGCGTCCACCACGTTGGATTTGCCGCAGCCGTTGGGGCCCACGATGCAAGTCGTGCCGGAGCCGCTGAAGGTGACCACTGTGCGGTCAAAAAACGACTTGAAGCCAACGATCTCTACTTTTCGTAACTTAAGCAAGATGTCCCCTTTTTGTCGTCAACCGGTCCGCGGCCGCATAACTTGCTGACCGCTTCGCGCTTGCCTCTAACCCGCTCTGCCTTTCCAATCCCTCAAGAACATGCAAATCCACTTCAAATCTAGCCTGCAAGGCAGGGGCCAGCGTCAAAATGCGCGTAGAGAGACGACGCTTTGTTCCTCGTGGGGAGGGGCTTTCGAGCGACAAGTCGACCGGTTTGCGGTCGCTTAGACAAACGTATGGCAGGTTCTCAGTCAGAGGCCCAGCCGCCTGGCGCATGGATGGCGGTACGGGAAAAAAGACTACCATGACGATTATCGAGTGTAAAGGCCTACCCTACAGATTGTGCCGGATTGGGGCAGACCACAATCAGAATCTGCGGTGAGGAGGCCCTCCGTTGTGTCCTTACTGGCAAGGGCTATCCAGATTGTAACCACTTCCTCGTTTCTTCACGCCCGCTGCGGATAATCCCCGTATGATGCCGATAAGCAGAAAGCGAACGGCCGGGCGCAACTTGGGGGCGCCAGCGTGTGAAAAAACTGCGATTTCTCGTTTCGCTGATTACCAAAAACAACGACTTCCAGACCCAGCAGGCAGTAGCGGCAGACGCAGCTGCGCGCGACCTGGATATCGATCTCGAGATTGTGTACGCCGACGGCGACACCATTACGCAGAGTACTCAGATTCTCAAGACCATCCAGGCCCATCACACCCTGCGCCCGAACGGCATCATTGTCGAACCAGCCGGCGGAACCGGACTCCCGCAAGTCGCCAAAGCCGCCATCGAAGCGGGAGTTGGCTGGGGACTACTCAATCGCGAAGCAGAATACATTTCGGAATTACGGCGAAGCTCCAAAATTCCAAGCTTTCTTGTGACCAGCGATCACGCGGAGATTGGAAGAATCCAGGCACGACAGCTAGGTGCATTGCTTCCTGAGGGTGGCACTATTTTGCAAATATTAGGTCCGACGGAAAGCACGACCGTCAAGGATCGCAAGGCAGGATTCGATGCCGTGTGCCCCAAAAACCTTCGGGCGACGCTGCTGCGAGGCAAATGGACGGAAGAAAGCGGCTACCGCGGCGTGGCAACCTGGCTGAAGCTGGGAGGCTCTAGCAAAGCGGGAATTGTCGCCATCGCCGCCCAGAACGATGCCATGGCTATCGGCGCAAGGAAAGCGTTTCAAGAACTCAGCAATGAACAAGAACGCGCAAAATGGGTGAGCCTGCCGTTCCTCGGTTGCGATGGATTGCCCAAGACGGGACAAGCTTGGGTGCGTTCAGGACTTCTGGCGGCGACCGTGGTTGCGCCACCGATGGCTGGCCAAGCGGTTCAGCTCATGGCCAACGCGCTGCGCAACAATGCAAACGTGCCGGAGCGCACGGTCACCGTGCTCGAATCGTATCCGCCACTTGGGAAACTCACTAAATTTTCGAATCTGCAGCCCGTCGCCGCCCACTGACAAGACTTCTACGGCGAAAGTCAACAATCGCTGCTTTGAGCCCTTTGTACAACTATTTCATGTGTGCGTCATACCACGCGAGAATACGATTCAGCCGATCAAGCAGGTGTTTCTCTTCGCGCAAACCGTGCGGTTCTCTGGGATAAATGACAAGTTCGGATTCTACGCCATAGTGTTTTAGCCCGCGATACAGCTCCTGGCTCTGCCCCAATGGATCAGTCGTGTCGGCCTCGCCCTGCAGAATCAGCGTCGGCCTCTTGGCATTCTTGAGTTGCGTGAAGGGAGAGCTGTTCAAATACTTCACCAGGTCATCGGGTTCGTACGGCACGCCGTAGAACCATTCATCGTAGGACGGATGCTCTTCGCTTCCGTACTCCGAAATCAAATTGGACAGTCCCGCGCCGGAGACTGCCGCTCTGAAATCGTTCGTCTGCGTGACGGCCCATTCCGCCATATACCCGCCGTAGGACCATCCGCCAATGCCAAGCTTCGCAGGATCGGCGATTCCGCGGTCTATTAAATCCTTGACGCCCCACATCACGTCCTTGAAGTCGGCGCCACCCCAATCGCCGCGATTCATTTCGATGAATTTTTGGCCATAACCAACCGACCCGCGAATGTTGGGATAGAAAATCGCATAGCCGCGCGCCGCCAGAAGCTGGCCCCATATTTCGATGGAGTCCTGCCAGTTGCCGGTTGGTCCTCCATGAATCAAGGCGATAAGGGGCAGCTTGCCTTTGGGATCTGCGCCCGCTGGTTTCAATAGCGCTGCTTCAATTTCGACGCCGTCGAAGGACTTGTATTTGTAGAATTCCGGCGCGCTGAGCGTGAACTGTTTCCACGAATCGTTGAAATGAGAGACTTGTTGCGGCGGATTCTGCTGATCCCATAGCCAGAGTTCCTGCGGCGACGTCGCGGATTGTCCAACGAAAAGAATGTTGCCGGAGTCCGAGACCGCAAAGGCATTCACATTGCCGGACGGTGGATTCGCTGGATTCTTGCTCATGCCCTCCGGAGAAAAACCAACCAGTTTGTTTCGGAAGCCATCCGCGTAAAGCGCCAGCAGAGAGCCGTCCTTCATCCACCGATGCTCGTGAATCGCGCGATCGAGGCTCGCACCCGTGAGATTGCGAGTGGCGCGCTTCGCCATATCCAGGAGCATCAAATCGTGCGGCGAGGGGCCATCCACGCGGCAGCCCACGAAGCTGACAGTCGCACCGTCGGGAGAAACACGCAAATCGCCAAACGGCCCGTGCGGCGCGTACAGCAACTTGGGCGAGCCACCCGAGACCGCGATCGAAAAAATGCGATGCGTTTCTTGATCGGATTCCGGATGATCCGTCGCGCTGACGATAATGTGGTCACCCGCCGGCAGCCAGGCGAGCTCACTCATCTCCCATTTCGAATCCGTCAGTGCCTTGGGTTCTCCTCCGGGCAATGTGACCAGCCAAAGCCGGGGTTGCTTGTCGTCTTTATCCACGACGCGCGCGTCATCCTTATCCTTTTCTTTTTTTTCTTCGGCATCGCTCTTGGCATCGGGCGCAAGAAACGCGATCTGCTTGCCGTCAGGAGACCACGCAAAACTCCGCACGCTCCGCTTTCCCTTGGTCAGTGCCGCAGCTTCTCCGCCATCCGCCCGTATGAGGTAAATCTGCTGCTGCTCGTCGCGGTTGGAAAGAAAGGCTAGCTGCTTGCCATCGGGAGACCAGCGCGGCGAACTTTCATCTTTTGGAGAAAATGTGAATTGCCGCACCGCCCCCGACTTTTTCTCGTACAGCCAGATATGACGCGCGCGCCGCTCGGCCTTAGGCGGTTCCGTGAGAACGAACGCGACCCGTGCGCCATCCGGCGAGAATTGCAGATCGGAAATCGACCGCAAGTTGAGAGCGGCGGCCGGCGTAAGCAGCTTGGCCGTATCCGCAGCGGCCTTATCTTGCGCAGCCGTGGTTCCCGAGAGCGCCAACAGTCCGGCAAGTCCAATGCCTATTCGCACGCGGTTCATTTTTGCACCTCTCAAATCAGAAGCTAGGACTCTATCCATGGACGCGAATACCGTCAATTAGGACTAGCTGGGTCGCACATGACATGCGCACTCCCATACAGCGCGAGCCGTTCTTCATTGCGGCTGTCCAGAAGCCTCGGATACAATTTGACGTTTATCTCTGGCGCAAAACGCCCTCTGGGCCGCAATGCACGAAATACGCTTTCACAACACGCTGGGTGGAAAGATAGAAGCTTTCACCCCGCAGAAGAGCAACGAAGTCCGCATGTATACCTGCGGGCCGACGGTCTACGACTACGCGCATATCGGAAATTATCGCACCTTTCGTTTTTCAAGACATTCTCAGGCGTTTCCTGAAACTCCGCGGCTACAAAATGAATCACGTCATGAACCTCACCGACGTGGACGACCGCATCATCGCCAACTCGGCCGCGGCCGGGGTGAGCATCCGCGACTACACGGAAAAGTACGCGCAGGCCTTTTTCGACGATTGCAAGACGCTGAGCATCGAAGCGCCCGAGCACTGGATTCGCGCCACCGACCACATCGACGACATGGTCAAGCTCATCCAGCGCTTGCAAGAAAAAACCTTTACCTATCCAAGCGAAGGCTCGATCTACTACCGCATCGCAAAATTTCCGCATTACGGCCAACTCTCAAATATTGATGTCGCCGGAATTCAAGCTGGCGCGCGCGTGGATGTCGATCGCTACGAAAAAGAGAGCGCACGCGATTTCGCCCTCTGGAAAGCTCCAAAACCCGGCGAACATTTTTGGGAGACACCCATCGGCAAGGGCCGCCCGGGCTGGCATATCGAATGCTCCGCCATGGCCATGAAATATCTCGGCGAGACACTGGACATACATACAGGCGGCATCGATCTTGCCTTTCCGCATCACGAAAACGAAATCGCCCAGAGCGAAGGCGCAACCGGCAAGCCTTTCGTCCGCTACTGGATGCATGCTGAGCATCTGCTCGTAGAGGGCGAGAAGATGTCCAAGTCGCTGGGCAACTTCTTTACGCTGCGCGACCTGTTCGCCAAAGGGTACAAGCCTTCCGCATTACGCTTCGCGCTCGCCAGCGTGCCGTACCGCAAGCAACTTAATTTCACGTTTGACGGATTACAGCAAGCGGCGAGCTCCGTCGAGCGCCTTCGCAATTTTGCCGCGCGTCTTGCTCAGGGAAAATTTCCCGCCGGAAAGCAGAAAGGCATGGCCGAGCGCATCGCGGAAGCTTCGGAAGAATTCGATGCTGGACTGTCCGACGACTTGAATACCGCGCGTGCCCTTGCCGCCGCCTTCGATCTCCTGCGCGAAACCAATATCGCGATCGACAAGGGCGACTTCCGTCAGGGCGACGTACCCGCCGCCCAGGAATTCCTCGCAAATTTCGATCGCGTCTTCGCCATTATGGAAGACAACGATGCCGAGAAGCTGCGCGCCCTCGGTTTTGGCCCCGCCGAAATCGGCCCCAGCGACGGTGAGATCGAAAAACTCATCGCCGATCGCCAGTCCGCACGCCAGCGCCGCGACTTTGCCGCTTCCGACCGTATCCGCAAAGAACTCGCGGATCGTGGTATACTTATTGAAGATTCGAAGGACGGCAGCGTCCGTTGGAAACGCAAATGAAACTCTCTAACCTCTATCGGATTCCCGGCAATTTCTCGCCGGCCGAGCTGCGTCCCAACCTCTTCGGCGTAGACTAAGCAATCCTCTCCTGGCAGGGCGCTCACGCGGTATTGGTGTACGCACACAACCTGCTTTGCGGTAGCCCATCCACATTCACCGCTGACCATTTTCCCCAGGAGGAAGAGATGATCGCTACAACGGAAACGAAACTACCCAAGCTGCTTACCGCTCTGCCCGGACCCAACGCCAAGCGCGTGGTCGAGAGCGACAGCAAGTTCATGTCGCCGTCCTACACGCGGGATTATCCGCTCGTCGCCAAGCGCGGCCATGGCGCGATTGTCGAAGACGTCGACGGCAACGCATTTTTGGATTTTGCTGCGGGCATCGCTGTCTGTTCGACCGGACATTGCCATCCCAAAGTAGTAGCCGCCATTCAGCAACAGGCTGCCGAACTCATCCACATGTCCGGCACCGATTTTTACTACGAGAGTATGCCGCGTCTCGCCGAGCGACTCTTGAACACGCTTTCGGGCGCCGCTCCCAAAAAGGCATTCTTCACCAATTCAGGCGCGGAAGCCATCGAAGGCGCCATCAAGCTTGCGCGCTATGCCACCAAGCGCGACAAAATGATCGCTTTCTACGGCTGCTTTCACGGCCGCACCATGGGAGCTCTTTCCCTGACCGCTTCGAAATCCACGCAACGCAAGGGTTTCGGCGCATTGCTTTCCGGCGTCGAGCACATTCCTTTTCCGTACGCCTATCGCTGCGCTCACGGCCATACCGCCGAAACCTGCGGCGCGGAAATCCTCGAAGTGCTCGAACAGCAAATCTTCAAGCGCCTTTTCGATCCCGAGGAAGTCGCCGGCATTATCATCGAGCCGATTCAGGGCGAGGGCGGCTACGTCGTTGCGCCTAATTTCTTCCTGCAAGAGCTTCAACGCATTTGCCGCAAGCACGGCATCATGCTCATCGCCGACGAAGTGCAATCCGGCATGGGCCGCACCGGAAAGTGGTGGGCGCATCAATTCGCCGGGATCGAACCGGACATTATCTGCAGCGCCAAAGGCATCGCCAGCGGTATGCCACTCGGCGCGTTCTTTGCACCAGCCAGCGTCATGAACTGGAAGCCGGGAGCCCACGGTACTACGTTCGGTGGAAATCCGGTCTGCATCGCGGCAGCTCTCGCAACATCAGAGTTGATTGAAAGCCAGTACCTAGAAAATGCCAGCCGCATGGGTGAGTACCTTTTCGCTCGCCTGGCCGATTGGACGAAAAAGTTCAAAATCGTGGGCGACGTTCGCGGCCGTGGCTTGATGATCGGTATCGAAATTGTTCGCGATCAGCGCACCAAGGAAAAAGCCGCGGACTTGCGCAACGCCATCGTGGATCTCGCGTTCCACAAGGGCCTTTGCATTCTCGGCGCCGGCGAAAACACCATCCGGCTCTCTCCGCCGCTGCTCATCGACGAAGAGCAAGCCGACTTCGCCGTGCGCACTCTCGAAGCGTGCATTCGCGAAACTGAATCAAAAATCTAGCTCGCGAGTCGCTTTCGCGTAACAACGGCGTACCCCCTCCCCGGGGTTTTGCATAAGTGTTCATTCTAAAGGGAGATAAAGTCCTTTGTTTTGAACACTTATGTAAGTGTTCATTCTAAATGACTTAAGCAGGACAAACTGCACCAAAATGGTGCAACATCAAGTCGCTGAAAATGAAGGGCTTAGGATGGCTAGAAGTCTTACCTTCCCGATTCCCGTGGTTGCCATAAAAGGTACGTGGCACTCACGGGAATTTTGTTTATACTGCGCGGGGCCGCTTGCTTCCACGGTTCGCCGATGCCGATCGTCTCTCGATTGATCTTTCAAGCCGTCCACTGGGCCGCGCGAAAAGGCCTGCGTGACGCCGAAGCCCCTCCGCCCGACGCCAAAAAACTCGCTGCCCGCCGCACCGGCATTCGCGGCGAAACCTACGCTTACTGGTATCTCCGCCGCCACGGCTACATTTTCGTTGCCCGCAACTTCACTCCCCGCGCCTCCAAAGGCGAAATCGATATGGTCGGTTACGACGGCGATACGCTCGCCTTCGTCGAAGTCCGCACGCGCACCGTCCGCGACGAAATGTCCGCCTTGCCAGAGCTAAGCGTCACGCCCGGCAAACAGCATCTCCTGGCTCGCGCCGCCCACCACTTTCTCGCGGAGCGCCGCGTCCGCGAATGCCCCTGCCGCTTTGACGTCGTCGCCATCGACAATTCCCCGGGCAAGCCGCCTGTCGTCCGCTTGCATAAAGACGCCTTCAGCCCCCAAATGTAAACTTCCACAGGAAAAAACTCGTAACACCTTCTCAGTAGAGCCAGACGCGGTACAATCGGAGCCCAGGGGCTCGCGTCGAGCCAAGATTATTTGCCCCTTGTCGAGGAGGATTGCTTTGCCGGAGTTGCGAAAAGATCCGATTACTGGCCGCTGGGTGATTATTTCCACCGAACGTGGAAAACGTCCCAACGATTTTCTGCGTGAGAGCGTCACTCCGCTCCCCGACGGCAAGAATTGCCCGTTCTGCCCCGGCCACGAAACCAAGACCCCGCCGGAGATTCTGGTTTACGGCCGCAGCAACGGTGGTTCGAACACCGCGGGCTGGTCCGTCCGCGTCGTGCCCAACAAATTTCCGGCTCTGGGTATCGAAGGCGATCTGGACCGCGAGGGCGAAGGCCTCTTCGACAAAATGAACGGCGTCGGTGCGCACGAAGTCATCGTCGAAACGCCCGATCACACGGCAACACTGGCCTCTTTGCCCGAGCGCGCCATAGAAGACGTCCTCTGGGCCTACCGAGATCGCATGCTCGATCTAAAAAACGATAAGCGGTTCCGTTATGTCTTGATCTTCAAGAATCATGGCGAAGCCGCGGGTGCTTCCGTCGAACACACGCATTCGCAATTAATCGCTCTGCCCATCGTACCGCGCCGCGTGCGCGAAGAGGTGGACAGCGGCTGGCACTACTACGACGAAAAAGAACGCTGCATCTTCTGCGACATCATCCGCCAGGAACGCGACACCGGCGAGCGCGTCATCGGCGAGAACGATCATTTCATCACGCTGGCGCCGTACGCTCCGCGCTTTCCGTTCGAGATGTGGCTCCTGCCAAAGGACCACGCTTCCTCTTACGAAAACAACCAAAGCACTATGTACGCCAGCCTCGCGCGCATGTTGAAGGACACCCTCGTTCGCCTCGACGCCGTCCTGGACCGCCCCGCTTACAACTTCATGATCCACACTTCGCCCATCGGCGAAGAAATCAACGACCACTACCACTGGCACATCGAAATCATTCCCAAGCTCACCAAAGTCGCCGGCTTCGAATGGGGCACCGGCTTTTACATCAACCCAACGCCGCCCGAGGAATCCGCGCGTTTCCTGCGCGAAGCCAAAGTCGCGCCGCCCGTGGCGCCCGCAAAAAAATAGCGCGTTCTCCGCGCGCCATGCGTCACCGGTCCTTGCGCGCTTGCAGTCCCTCCGGGCTGCCCTTCTCCGGGCCGCGCCAAAAATTTTGCTATACTCAGTAGTTTGGCGCGGTACCCAAGTGGCCCAAGGGAGAGGTCTGCAAAACCTCCATTCGTGGGTTCGACTCCCACCCGCGCCTCCAGCTTTTCCTGGCCTTTCCTCTACGGCTTCCCATTAATTTTTGTGTTCGCCGGTTCCACGACTTGCACGTGATGGTGTTCCAGCAAATCCCCCGTCGCGTGATCCACCTGCGTGACGGCAATCTGAAAATTGACCTGTGATTGAATCAGGTTCAGTTCCGCTTGCGCGAGTTGCGTCTGTGCATCCAGCACAAAGAAAATCTGCTCCGTGCCCAATTCATACTTTCGTTCGTCGGCGTGCAGCGTCTCTTTGGCGAGATCCACGGCTACCTTGGCCGCTTCCATTCCGAGCTTGGCGGCTTCCAGCGCGTGCACTGCGGTCGTGACCTCCAGCGAGATGCTCTGATTCGTCTCTCTTTCTTGGTAGAGGTCATGACGTCGGCTCACCAGCGAATCAGCCAGATTTGCCTCCGCGCTATGATTCTTCACCGGCAAAGATAGCGAAAGGCTCGCTCCATACGCCGGATACGCAAACCGAAACGATTGGCTCAACGTATTGCTCAGCCCCGTGTTTCCCACTGTAGGGTCATTCCCCGCCAGGCCGTTCCCCGCATAGAAACCAGAGAGTTCCAGGTCCGGCTTGAGCCCGTTGTGCGCCAGCCGAACACTCAGCTCATCGACCGCAATTTGTTGATGCACCGCTTCCAACTCTGGCCGGTTCGCGATCGCGCGCGTCAGCGCCGTCGGAATGTCCACGTTCGGCAATTCACCCGCGGGCTCCGGCCGGTCCGTCATTTCAAGATCAAGCACACGCGTCGCCGGGTCCAGGTCCGCGCCGATTCCTTGCCGGAATTGGTCCTCCGCCTGCTTCAACGAATATTCCGCTTGTATCACTCCCACCCGCCGCGACGCTACTTGCGATTGCGAGCGGTAAATGTCCAAAGGCGGCAACGCTCCCAGACTCAGCGCCTTCTTGTCGTGCTCGTAGCTTTTCTGCGCCTCGTCCAGCGATTTTTGCTGCACCGAGAGATTTTCCCGCGCCAACACTACGTTCCAGTAATCCCCCACAATTTGCAGGATGATATTGCTCACTTCTCCCAGAAACGAAGCGTGCGCCTGCTTCAAATTCCGCTGCGCAATCAAAATGGGTGCGCGGTTTGGAAACAGCCCACGGTTTCGCAGCAGCGGCTGCGTCAGCGTAAACTGCAGCGCCGTCGAAATGGACGGATTCAGAAAATTAAAAGAACTGTTGGTCGAGCTCTTGTCCGCGACAAACGATCCCTGAAAATTCGTCCCCGTCTGGAACGTTTGCGAATAGCCGATCTGCGTCTGCTGCGTCAAATCATTCAGAATCGACGCCCCTTGTAACTGCGTCGATGTCGGCGACTTCGTCCGCTGATCGCTGAAGCTCGACGTCAGTAGCGGGTCAAACGGCGCGTACGTACGGCGCAGATTGTTCTCTGCGAACTCAATTTGAGAGCGATCCAGGTGAATGTTCGTATTATTGGCAAGCGCCAGCCGGATGCTGTCGTCCAATGACAACACGAGTTTCCCGTTGACCACGCGATCCTGCAAACCTTCCGGTGGCAACAGCGGCAAAGCCAGCTTCTGCCTCCCGCTGATCCCCAACACCCTCTCCAGGGTCGTCGAGTTTTGCGCCCGCAAACCCCCTCCGCCCAAAACAAAAAACAGCATCGCCACAACCAACGAGCGCACCACTCTCATCGATCACCCCCACCAGGATTTTTTGATCGTGAACCTCGACTATTCGTACCGAATGGCCTCGACCGGATCGAGCCGCGCCGCCTTCACCGCCGGATAAATCCCGAAGATCAGCCCCACCGAAATCGACACGATAAACGCCAGCAAGATCGAGCTGATCGTCACCACCGTCGACCACCCCGCCAGCCACGCAATCAGCCGTGACATGGCGAACCCGAACACCACGCCCAAGAGACCGCCGGCGAAAGAAATGAGTGTCGCTTCGATCACAAATTGACGAACGATGTCTGAGCGCCTGGCGCCAATCGCCCGGCGAACGCCAATTTCCCGGGTCCGCTCCAGAATCGCCGCCAGCATGATGTTCATGATTCCGATTCCGCCCACCAGCAGCGAGATCGACGCAATGGCCACCATCACCGTGTTAAAAAGTTGCTCTGTGCGTTTCTGCTGCGCCAGCAATTCCGCCGGCACGATCACGCTGAAATCGCCCGCATCGTGATGCGAAGAATTCAGAATTCCGCGCACAACTTCCGCGTCCGACACGCTCGTATCCACCGACGCCAGATGCAGATACATGCCATCAATCTCGTCCTTCAGCCAGCTTTGCGAATCCTCCAACCGGTACAGCACCGAATTCAGCGGCGCGTACACCAGATTATTCATATCCTCCGTTCGAACGCCGGACACGTCCGATTCCGGAGCCAGCTGCGGCCCCGCGATCCCAATCACGTGGCACCACATTTCATTCAGCTTAATGTACTCACCCACCGCCTGCGATGCGCCAAACAAACTGTCTTTCGCCGCCGCTCCCAAAACGCACACCGGAGCCGCCGCCGCATTGTCCGAAGCGTCGAAGAAGCGCCCTTCCGTCACACGCAAATGTCCAATTCCCAAATAACTCGGCTCCACTCCATAAACCACCGGAGTATCCTGCTGCGGCTTCGGAAGGATTTTCGTCGGCGTGAATCGCTTTCGCGGAGTGGCTTCCGCAATACTCGCCATGTTCGCCCGGATGATTTTGTAGTCGCTCAACGTTAAACCAGGCGAGTTCTTCCGCACTTTCTGGAGTTCTTGCCCGTTGCGCGCTTCCTTCGCCTCCACGATCAGGTTGCGCACGCCCAGCTGCTCGATGAAGGCCATCACCTTCTGTTGCGCTCCCGCGCCGATCGAGAGCATTGCCACCACTGCCGCCACGCCAAAAATCATTCCCAGCATGGTCAGCAAAGAGCGCAGCTTGTGGCTCGCCAGATTCTCAAAGCCAAACGCCAGATCGGGCAGCCACTGTTCCAGCGATCTTGGTTGAACCATCCTGGGGGGGGTCATCGCCGTCCCATTCGCATCAATTGGAACTCGCGCCTAGACTCGGTGCCGCGCTTCCGCTTTCCTTCGGCTTCCCGGAGCGCTTCTTGTCTGGATTCACCAGCGCCACCACCGTTCCCACCTTCACGCCTTCCAGAATCGCCCGTCCTTCGCTCAGCGCCCGCACTTTCACTTCCTGCATTTCGAATCCCCGCCCACGCTCGCAGTACACGATCTTTTTCCCGTCGTGCTCGAATACTGCTTCAGCGGGCAGCGACACCGCCTTCGTCAAGTGGTCGCCAAGAATATTCACTTGCGCCTCGAAGCCAGGCCGCAGCCGCGCGTCGCCGCCGTCGATTTGGATGGCCACATCGAATTTGTGCTTCGCATCGTTGTCCCAGAACTCGCGCGCCGTGGCTCCCCCAACAGTCCGCACTTTTCCCGTGAATTTTTCTCCCGGCAGGGCATCGACCGTTATTTCCACCGGCTGGCCCGTCTTAAGATTGGTGCGGTCCGTCTCGCCCACCTGCGCAGAAATCTCCAGCTTCGAGCTGTCGATCACTTCCGCAATCGAACTGCCCGGATTCACCTGATCTCCGACGTGATAATCCGGCAGCGTCATGCCATCCATGAAGAATCCGCCGGTCGAGTCCCGGTTGCCGTGAATCACCATCAGCCCATCGATGGGAGAAGTAATCCGCATGTTCTTGATGTTCAGATCGGCGCGATCCATCGCCAGTTGCGCCTTGTGATGTTTTTCCTGGCTGATGGCCAGCGCCGCCTCATTCGAAGCCCCATGCGATTTAATGTCTTGTTGCAGCTGCGTCAGGGCACGCTTGGCTTCATCGAGAGCCAAAACGTTTTTCTGTCCATCGATCGGGCTCAATATTTCGTTCTTGCTGACTTCAAGTTCCGCCTTGCGCACCGCGTATTTTGCTTTCAGGAGCGCTGTCTGGTCTTCCGCCGTCTGGACCGCGGCATCCGCTTTCGCTTTGACGATCTCCTGGTCCGCTTGTTCGAGGTCACTGCGGTTTAGCGCCAGGTTGTATTCCTGTTGGCTCGGGTCAAATTCCAGCACTACGTCCCCGGCGTGCACCTTCGTCCCAGCGGCCGCCAGTTGAATGATTTGCAGCGTGCCTCCGGCAATCGGCGGCGCCGAGACGACTCGCGATTGCTCGGTGTGCAAAGCGCCCTTCGTGAAAACCTTGAGTTGCAGATCGACTTCCTTGACCGTGGCCGTCGGAATTTCCCCGTCGCTGGCCATCACCGTGCTCTGTCTGCACGCGTTCCCGCTTCCTCCCAGCGCCATCGCCAGCAGAAATGCCACTCCGCCCATTTTTCGTTTGCGCAACATCCAGCTCCTACTTTGCAAGCGTCGGATCCTTCAGCGCGAGCCGCTCGCCCGGTTGCAATCCCTTGGCGATTAATGCTTCATCGCCGCTTTGCTTCGACACTTCCACCACCGTCTCCTCAAATTTCGAGCCGCGCCGCACGTACGTAACGGTTCGTCCGGCTTTGCGGAAGAGTGCATTCGTCGGAATCACGATTGCATCCGGCACGCGAGCCACCGCGATGCGTACCGTCGCTCCCATCCCCGGCGCCAGCCGCGCATCGCTTCCGCTCAAGCCAAGTTCCACTGCAAAATTCCGCGGCACTGGCCATCCCGCTCCGAAATCCAGGCTGGCCGTTGGGCTGATGGTTTCAACGTGCCCGTCGAAGCTTCGATCCGGCAGCGCATCCAGCCGCACACTAGCCGTCTGACCTAGTTTCAGTTGCCCTCGTTCCGCCTCTTCCACGCGGGCCGAAACCTTCAACGCGGAGCCGTCGGGCAATTCCGCGATCGCCGCACCAGGCCACGCCCGGTCGCCCGGCTTGAACGTGGTCGGGCTCCCCTGCGGCTGCCAATGATTTTGCAGCGCCACAACGCCATCGAGTGGCGCACGCAATGTGAGCGAATCCAGGGCGCGCTCGTCCAACTGCACTTGAAACGCAGCCTGATCGTGCTTTTGCTGCTTGCTCGCCAGATCGGAAACCGCCGCCGCCCGGTCCGCTTTCAACTTGGATTCGTTTTCCTTCTGTTTCTGTTCTGCATCCGCTAGCTTCAACTTGGCTTGTTCGCCCTCAATCACCGAAAGAATTTCTTGCTTGCTGGCGTCCATCCGCGCTTTCTCGGCGTCATACTTCGCGGTCATCACGTCGGTCACATCCTGCTCTTCCTTCAGCCTGGCCGCCGCCCGCGCCTGCTGAATCTCCGCCTCCGCGGATGTGACGGCAGACTTATCTTCCGCCAGTTTTTGCTTTACCGCCGTTGCGTCAAACTCCACCAGAAAATCGCCCTTCTTCACCTTTGTCGCGTTGTCCACAATCCGCAATATCTGCATATCTCCCGCCCCGTATGGCGCTGCAATCACCGCGGAGCGAATCGCTTTCACTTCGCCCTTTATCTCCAAATAGTCCACGAACTCCTTCCGTTTCACATCTGCCATCGGAAAATTCACCGCCGATCGCGCCATGCGAAACGCCCCGAACACAAGTCCGCCAATCACCAGCGCCGCCGCGCCGGCCAGCACCTTTTTCCGCGATTTCCCCTTTGGAGTTCCGCCGCTCATGCCTACTCCGTCGCCTGTGGATCTTGCAAAGCGTCCCGGCGAATCACGTCGCCTTCTGCTAATCCTGACTCCACCACCGCGCTAAGATCATTTCGCCGCCCGATTTTCACCGTGCGCTTCTCAAATCCACTCGAGTTTTTCAGCCACACAAACGAATGTCCCGATTCCGTCCCGATACTCTCGTAAGGAACAACCAGCACATTTGTATCTGTCCCGAGATCCAGGTCCATCGCTGCCGAAAGGTCAGGCAGCAGCCGCGGATCATTCCCTAGCACCAGGAAACGCGCCGTGAACGACCGCACCATCTCCGTAAACTGTCCGGTGTGCCCTAGCGGCGATAGTTCATCCAGCACGGCGGGCAGCGTCATCCCCGGATAGGCATCCAGATGCATCACCGCTTTCTGGCCCGGAAGAATTTTCAAAAGGTCTACTTGATTGAATTCCACCCGCACTTCCATCCTCGATGGATCGACCACCTGCAGAAACGGCACTCCCGGCCTCACCTGATCGCCCTGCTGCACCGTGCCCATCCGTCCGCCAAGCCAGATCGTGTTGTAAACAACCACTCCCTCCATCGGTGAATGCACCGTCATCTTGGCCGCGTTCGAAAGCGCGTAACGCATCGCCTCTTTCGCGCGGTCTCTTTGGATCTCCAGGATCTTGATCGCTGCCGTCGCCGCAGCCCGCTTCAATTGATAAGTTTCCTTCAATTGCTTCAGCGTCGCTTGTCCTTCATCCACGGCTTCCTGGTTCTTTTCGGCGTCGATTCGCGAAACCACTTCGTTCCGCTGAATCTCGAGTTGCGCTCGCTTCAGTTCGTCTTCCGCCTGCTTCATCGCCGTGTCGTCTTTCGCCCTGGCGATTTCTTCATCGGACTGCCTCTGCGCCACCTGGCTCACCAGGTTGTCGTATGTGCTCTTTTTATCGAGATAGTCCTTCGTTTGCGCCTGCGGGTCGAACTCCACCAGGAGGTCTTCCTTGCTCACGTGAGTGCCGGCGGGCGCCAGCTTGGTGATCACCATGGAGCCGACTTGCGCCCCCTCGAGCCGAGGTGCCAGCACGACGAAGGAACGCGAAGCCTGCGTCGTTCCATTCAAGCGCAGCGTTTGCGAAAGGCTCTTGCGCTCTACTTTAACGACCGATTCCGTTCGATCCGCCGAAGGCCTGCTTTGCCGGAAGTGCACAAAAAGAAAGGGGATAGCAACAAGAAGAAATACAAAAACGATTCGAACGAGAATGGTTCTGGGCTTGCCGCGGTGTTGGGTTGTTTGGCCCATAACCTCTATAAGACTTAAAAAACGACCGAGTGTTAGCCCGTCAAGCTAGCTTCTTGGAACTCGAATCCACCGAATTGGTTGTTTCCAAAACTGCTGTACCTGTTACCGTCTCGCAACCACCAAGTCTATCCCACCGCCCGGGAGAACGGCAGTCCTCAATTCCTATCGTGTTGACGTCATCGACGCCTATATCGTTTCATCCGGCGACTCTCGCTTGCGCTTCCTGCGGAGACCTCTCCGCGGCAACACCCGAGGTTGTTTGTACGATTCAGGAGCGGCATGGCAAGATAGGCGTGCTCAAGAACAACGTGAACGGTGCATGCATGAACACAGCGTCTCTCAAATCACCGGGTCAGGCTTCCGACTCCAGCAAGACTGACTTACTCACGGAAGCGCAAATTCTACCGGCCGCTGAAGAGGTGCTCGCCGCCACGTCGTTTATCGACATTCACACTCATTTGTATCCGCCCTCTTTTGGCAAGATTGGTTTGTGGGGCATCGATGAGCTGGTGACTTACCACTATCTCGAAGCCGAGCTTTTCCGTTCTTCCGACATCAAGCCGGAGAAATATTGGGCGCTTTCCAAGCGCGGGCAAGCGGACCTCATCTGGCAGACTCTTTTTGTTGAGAATACGCCCGTTTCGGAAGCTTGCCGAGGCGTGATTGCGGTCCTCGATGCTTTCCACTTGCCAACGGATCATTCGGATTTATCCGAAGCCAGATCTTTCTTCGAGAAGCAATCCATCGAACCGCACGTGGAAAAAGTCCTCGAAATGGCGGGCATCAGCACGGTTGTGATGACCAATGATCCACTCGATCCTGTGGAATGCGCGGCATGGATGAAGGGCGTCGCAAGTCACCCACAATTTCTCGCCGTCCTGCGGCTGGATCGAATTCTTTGCACTTGGCCGGCGCACTGGCAAGTGTTGGCCGGCCAGGGTTACAAGGTTGACGAGCACGCCACCGGCAACTCCGCCGCTGAAGTGCGCCGTTTCCTGCTGGATTGGCATGCGCGGATGAACGCCGTTTACATGGCAGTCTCTCTGCCGGACTCTTTTGCGTATCCGCAAGAGACTGTCGGCAACTGCTTGCTCAAGGAGGCGGTGCTTCCTGTTTGCCGTGAACTCGGCATACCTCTTTCGCTCATGATCGGTGTCCGCAAGCTGGTCAATCCAGCGCTGCGATTGGCAGGCGACGCAGCTGGCCGTTCCGACTTGCGAGCTCTCGAAAATCTTTGCCTCGCTTTTCCGGACAACAGGTTTTTGGTCAGTGTACTTAGCCGGGAGAATCAGCATGAACTTTGCGTGTATGCGCGCAAGTTCAACAACCTGATGCCATTCGGCTGCTGGTGGTTTCTGAACAATCCATCGATCGTCGAAGAGATTACACGCGAGCGCCTCGAGATGCTCGGCACCAGCTTCATTCCGCAACATTCGGACGCGCGCGTTCTCGAGCAAGTCATTTACAAATGGAAAAACACACGCAGGACACTCGCGCCCATTCTTTCCAGCTCGTACCGATTGTTGTTGCATGACGGCCGCGGCGTGACGCGCAGCGACATTCAGCGCGACGTTACCCGCCTGTTTCGGACCAACGCGGAATCCTGGATCGGCGCGCCGAGTCTCGCTTCACGCGCCTGAACGCAAATTTAGCGAGCCATGATGAGGTGGTTGCTAACCGGTGCTAAAATTTCCGCTCTCGGAAGACTTCAGGAGGTCAAAATCAACGTGAAATCCAGCGTTCGCATCATTGCCATTTCCGCCATTTCCTTCGCAAGCTGTGCGTTGCTTTCCGTCTCTCTCATGTCGCAAACTCCCGCGCAGAATCTGTCTTTCCACGACGCGCCGCCGGCCGCCAAGCAGCAGAAGAATCCGTTTGAAGGACAGCACCCCGCCTCGGCCAGAGCCGACTACGCCAGCCGCTGCGCCGCGTGCCACGGACAGAATGGAGAAGGCACGGGAAACATTCCGGCTCTGGCGACAGGGAAGGCGCAAAACGCCAGCGACGGCGAACTTTTCTGGTACATCACGAAAGGCGATTTGAACAACGGCATGCCGCCGTGGGCTAGCCTGCCGCAAGAGCAGCGATGGCAGATCATCAATTATCTGCGTGTGCTGGGCAGCCTCAAGCCCGGTTCGCCGCGCGTGCCGCTTTCGGCGGATGAAGCCGTTGCGACTGCCAACAACGCGCCTCCGCCTAAAGCTCCTTTCACGGACTATCGTTATGAAAAGCCGGGCGCGGTTCGCAAGATCACCTTAAAGGATTTGCCAGAGCCGCTGGCGACGGCGTCGTCCGGCAATGGACCGCAACTCGTGCCGCGACCGAAGGATGCGTGGCCGCAAGTTTTGCCTGGATTCAAAGTGGAGCTGTACGCTTCGGGACTTGATGAGCCGCGATTAATTCGCACTGCGCCGAATGGCGATTTTTTTGTGGCGGAAAGCCGCGCTGGCAATGTTCTGGTTTTTCGCGGCGTGACTGCCGACGGCAAGGCTTCGCAAATGGAAACCTTCGCCACAGGATTGAAGCGTCCGTTCGGAATTAACTTTTATCCTCCTGGGCCGGATCCGCAGTGGGTCTACGTGGGCAACACGGACTCGGTGGTGCGTTTTCCATATCACAACGGCGACATGCAGGCGCGCGGTTCGGCGGAGCACATTGCCGACGTTCCTCCCGGCCCCGGCCACTGGACGCGCGACATTCAATTCTCACTCGACGGAAAGAGGATGTTCGTGTCCGTGGGTTCGGCCTCGAATATCGACGATCCCGATACGACGCCAGCGGAAAAAAATCGGGCTGACGTTCTCGTCTTCAATCCAGATGGCTCGGCGATGAAGGTTTTCGCCTATGGGATCCGCAACTGCGTCGGCTTGGCAGTGAATCCGAAGACGAGCGAGCTGTGGTGTTCGGTGAACGAACGCGACGCGCTGGGCGACAATCTGGTTCCCGATTACATCACGCACGTGCAAGAGGGCGGATTCTACGGCTGGCCGTGGTGGTACATGGGCGGGCATCAGGATCCGCGGCACGAAGGGAAGCATCCCGAACTGAAAGACAAAGTGATC
Source organism: uncultured Acidobacteriota bacterium (assembly GCA_963718785.1). Taxonomy (GTDB): domain Bacteria; phylum Acidobacteriota; class Terriglobia; order Acidiferrales; family UBA7541; genus Acidiferrum. The sequence goes on from CAVQZW010000004.1 coordinate 985,988, forward strand.
ACGCCGGACGTGATTCTGCATCCGCACAATGCTTCGCTGGGACTGACTTTTTACAACGGCAAACAGTTTCCGGCGGAATACCAGGGCGACATTTTTGCGGCCGAGCATGGCTCGTGGAACCGCGCAGTTCGCGTGGGGTACGAACTGATTCGCGTGCCACTGCATCAGACGGGCCACGCCAGCGGGGAGTACGAAGACTTCATGACCGGGTTTGTTGTGGACAATGGGCACGTTTGGGGACGGCCAGTTAGCGTGACGGTTGCGCCGGATGGATCTTTGCTGGTGACAGATGACGGATCGAAATCGATCTGGAGAGTGAGCTACATCGAGAAGTGATTCTCGTGGACGACTACTGAGCCCGGCGCTGGTTAACGATAACGGCCACCCCTCCCCCTGTTTTTTCGTAAGTGTTGATTCTAAAGGATTGGGCGCGCCTGTAAGCGGTGTGGAATGAACACTTGCGGAGGGTGCTGAAAGTGTTGATTCCACTGGGTTTACGAGGGATATTATCGGACGCGTTTTGGGGAACGAAAGGCGATGGGAATGGCGCGAGGGGGTGGACGGGGAAGGCGAGACTATCATGGGGTATAGTAGCACGGTTTTGGATTACTGTCAAGGAGAATAATTAGTGAGTACTGTTCGAATGAGACGGGCGGAAGTCGAGTGGATGGAAGGAGATGGCGGGAATTCGCGATTTTGGTGAGACGGTTTGGAGGAGAGTGAGTAGAGAATAATGAGTAGAACCCGTCTCACGAATGCTTGGAGATCGTAGATTTGTGCCGCACCTACGGTGCTTGGGGTGGGGGTCGATGCTTCCCAGCCCTTACGGGCTGGGTTAACTTGTGACGCGTCTACGGCGCTCCCGAGGCGGGTGGAGGCAGCGCGGGGAGACGAGGCGGCAACTAATCAAATGAGATGGGTAGTTTGTTTGTGTAATAATTGGCGAGGATTTCAACGATTGTTATGGCTAGCCCTGCCAAGCGCTCACTTTTGTTGGTGTGCGTGCCCAGTTCGTGGGTGCGTCCTTTCACTTCGGCAATTTTCCTGACCTGCGTTCTGCTGTCGGGTTCCACGAAGGCTCAGATTACGCAGGGGATTAATAGCCAGCCTGATGGCCCTACTTCCGTTCGGGGCAAAGTACTGAACCGAGCGACGCACGAAGCCATCAGCCGGGCGCTGGTGTTTTCACCGGACCAGAGATACGCGATGTTGACGGATGATCGCGGGCAGTTCGAGTTCAAGTTTCCGGCGCGAGTACCGGAACCAAAAGAAGAACTGAGCGGCACACCGGACGCGAATGCTTACCGTCTGCGCGAGCTTCGGATGATCCAAAACGCGAGGCCTAACTTTTTCTATGCGCGTAAGCCGGGATATCTACAGAACAACAGTAATCCCGGCCAGCGTGCGATCGCCGATCAAGGTGATTTGGTTATCTACCTCGACCCGGAAGCGCTGATCGTGGGGAACGTGAACCTGCCAGGTTCGGAAGGCGACATGCGCATCCGGGTGCAGCTCTACCAGCGGGAAATTGTGGAAGGTCAAGAGCATTGGCAAGAGGTGCGAACATTTACGAGCTGGGCGGATGGCGAATTTCGTTTCAGCGAGCTGGAGGCGGGGACGTACAGAGTTGGGACCAACGAACTGCTCGACAGAAATCCAACGTTTTACGCGCCGGGCGGGCAGCTTTTTGGGTTTGCGCCGATCTTTTATCCGGGAGTCGCCGATTTTGGATCGGCGGGGTTGATTCAAATTGCGGCTGGAGCGACGGTGCAGATCAATCTTTCGCCGACGCGGCAGGCATACTACCCCGTCAAAATTCCTGTGGTGAATGCGGGTGATGGCCATGGGATGGGAATGAACGTCTACCCGTTAGGTCATCCCGGGCCGGGCTATTCGCTTGGATATAACGCGAACGAACAGGTGATTCAGGGAACGCTTCCGGACGGGAACTACACGCTGCAAGCCAACACACAAGGGCCGGCGGGTTTGACGGGAACGGTGAATTTTTCCGTGCAAGGCGGACCGCGCACCGGCCCGTCGATAAACCTTATACCGAACGGCTCGATGTCCGTAGCGGTGAAGGAAGAGTTCAAAGCGGGGGAAAGCGTCTTTGGGGAAGTAGACGGGGGAGCGGAAGACGGGGCAGGGAACGTCCGGCGGCAACGACAGGCCAACGTGCAGGTTGTGTTGCAATCCCTCGAGGAATTTGGGGCTGCGGAAATGGTGATGTCCGAACCATTGCCTGGGACGCAGGAGCATACGCTACTCATCGCCAATATTCGGCCAGGCCGATATCGAGTGCATGTGCAGAGCGGGGTGGGGTATGCGGCGTCGGTGGTTTATGGCGGGAGCAATCTTATGCGCCAGCCGCTTGTGGTGGGATTGGGCGGAACGAGCCAGGGGATGGAGATTACGCTGCGCGACGATGGAGCGGAGGTAGACGGCAGGGTAGAAGTAGCCAGAGAGGGACAAGTCTATCTCATCCCTCTGGATGAGAGTTCCGGGGAATTCCGAGAAGGGCAGAGTAATCCGGATGGATCATTTGACATGGCACAGGTCCCCCCAGGCGCTTATCTGGTGTTGGCGTTTATAGGTCAGCACAACGGGCTGGTTTATACAGATCCAGAGGCGATGCGAAAACTCGAGTCCAAGGGGCAAGTGATTCATCTCGAAGCTGGCCAGAAGGCGCACTTGAGTCTGAAACCCATCGGAGACGGAGATCTACAATGAGTTTCCCGCCGCTTGTAAGCAAGACGGGGTTAAGCATGTTGTGTTTGGCGCTGATGCAGCTTGGTGCTGCAAGTGGCGCCGAAGGGCAAACATCAGCGGCGCAAGAGAGCTCCCGGGCGGGCCAGACTTTCAGAATTGCGGGAACGGTTGTAAATGCGATGACTGGGGCACCGCTCTCCGAAGCGCGGATTTCGATTGCCGATACGAAGGACCGTAGCAAGCCGATGGGAATGATTACCTCGGAGGACGGGCATTTTGAATTTTCGCAACTGAAGGCGGGGAAGTATTCCTTGTCAGGAGCGAAGCGCGGATTTATTTCGGCGGCGTACGAACAGCACGAGCAGTATTCGACGGCTATCGTGACGGGAGAAGAGTTCGCGACGGAAAACCTGGTACTGCGGCTGACGCCGATGGCGCTGATTACCGGGCATGTGACGGATGAGTTTGGCGAGGGAATTCGAAGCGCAAGCGTCGTCTTGTATTTCGAGAACCATAACGGAGGAATGACGCGGATCACGCGTTATTCGAATTCCACGAGTGACGACCGGGGATTCTTCGACTTCTCGTTGTTGAGGCCAGGAAAATACTATGTTTCCGTGACGGCAAGGCCGTGGTACGCGATTCATCCCGCGAGCGCGGTTGATGGGGCGAGCGCTCCCGCATCGCAGGTGTCTTCGGCACTGGATGTGGCGTATCCCACGACGTATTACAACGGAGCGACGGACGCGGACGGGGCGACGGCGATCGAAGTGAAAGGCGGAGACCGGCTGGAAATCGATGTGCACGTAAACCCGGTGCCGGCGCTGCACCTGGTGTTTCGAGTTCCAACGGATGGGCAAGGCCAGCCGGGTGGCTTTCAAATGCCAATGCTCGAAAAACGAGTATTTGATTCGGTGAGCTTTGTGCAGACGGAAGGCATGAACTCGATCGGGCCGGGCGTATTCGAAATAACGGGCGTTCCGCCGGGGCACTATACGGTGAGAGTCAAGAGTTCGGACTCGGGGCCAGGGCAGCGGGCCGCGGACGTCGATCTGGTGCAGAACGGACAGGAGTTGAACGATTCGCGTGGAGAGGCGCTGGGTGGTCTGAAGGTGACGATCAAGATGCCGGGGGACGCACCTTTGCCAAAACAGTATGGCGTCGGATTGCAGGATGCGCGGCGGCGGTTCGTGGCGTTCAAACAAGGGGATACGACGGGGCAGTTTTCTTTTGAAAATTTGCCGCCGGGGAAGTACGCGATGTTGGTTAACTCTCCGGGGAAGACATATTCGGTGGTGCGAGTAACTTTGCCGGCCGGAGATTCGTGGGGACACGAGGTGAGCATTGCGGCGGGAGCCACGGCTGAGGTGACGGCGACGCTTTCTGCGGGGGTTCTCAGGATTGAAGGCGTGGTGAAGAAGAAAGATAAGAAAATCGGCGGGGTGCTGGTGGCGCTGGTGCCGAACGATCCTGTGGCACATCTTGATTTGTTTCGGCGGGACCAGAGCGATCTCGACGGGTCGTTTGTTTTGCAGGGCGTAATACCGGGTGCGTATACGATTGTGGCGGTGGAAGATGCGTGGGGATTGGATTGGCTGCAGCCGAGCGTGCTGGCGCGATATGTGCAGCATGGACAAAATATTTCGGTTGGCGATTTCATGAATGGAACGTTGCAATTGCCCGAACCCATCGAAGTACAGCCACATTGAGTGGAAATTCCTTGAGTAAATAATTTTCGGGAACGAACGATTGGTCTTTGAGGGCTCTTGTGGTGCGAGTGCGGCTAGCGGTTGGAAGCAGCCGTGGTGTCGAAGGCTTGCAAGACTTGCTGGGGGCGGGCGCGGACACGAAAATCCTCGGTGAGATTCACCCAGCGGACTTTGCCAGTGGAGTCGATTAAGAATTCAGCGGGCCGGGAGATATCTGCGCCGTCAACGCCGGCGTGGGGATGGACGAGATCCCAGCGGCGGATGACGTCGTCGTGGGCGTCGGAGAGAATCGGGAAAGTGTAGCCAGCGGACTTGCGGAGATGCTCGGACTCCTGCGGAGTGTCAACGCTAATGGCGACGACGCGAATCTTGCGCGCGTTGAAATCGGGAAGGCGCTCTTCGAAACTCCGTAACTCGGAGTTACAGAAGGGTCACCAATAGCCACGGTAGAAGATGAGGACGACAGCGGAGGTCTGGCCGAGGGCGGCGCCTGCGGAGGGCTGGAGGCCGGCGGAGAAGGGGGATTGAAGGAGGCGCGAAAGCGTGATGGCGTTGCCAGTCGAGTCGGGCAGGGTGAAGTCTGGAGCGAGCTGGCCGACTTGCGGAGCGCCGTGCGAGGCGGGGATGTTTTTCGTCAGAACGAAGATTCCGTAGAGAAAGAATCCGACAAGAAAGACGCTGAGAACTCCCAGGATGCTTCCGAAGATTTTTCCGCGATAGGCTTTGGGGTTGCGAAAGGCGTTCAGGACGCCAGTGATTAACAAAAAGAAGGCAACGGCGATGAGGAGAAGATTGACCCAGGGGAAGTCGCGCGTGATGGGGAAGCGAACGAAAAACGTGGGATAGCTGATGAGAGCCGCGAGGCAAAGGATAAATCCGGCCCAGATGCGTGGATTCCAACTTCGCTTCATTTGAGGGCGACCCCGGTGCGGTCATCGTATCAGAATCGTCGTGGTCTGTGCAGACGCAAGGGCTGGAAACTTAGACGTTCCTCAGACATGATATCCTCAGACTTAATGAGCTTTGCAGGGGGTGAACATGCGAGAACTCGACCGCATCACACAGGACCCGGCGGTCATGGGCGGAAAGCCATGCGTAAGAGGCATGCGCGTCACCGTTGGAATGATTGTCGGCCAGATCGGTGAAGGACGAACGATTGAGCAGGTTCTTGCCGACTACCCTTACCTGGAGCGTGAAGATATTCTGCAGGCGCTACGCTCTCATCATTCAAGCTGACCGAACACGCCTGCGCGTTCTCCCCTTGCTTGCCGAAGAATAACAATTTCCTCGAACAGAGGGTCGTCCAGTTGAAATGTTTTGGCTTGGCTATTGGGCGTCGCGGTTGGTGATGGAGACGCGGAAGAGGGGTTTGGCTTTTTCGGCGGGATCGATCTCGTAGGTTTGTGTAGTTTTGGCGGAGTCGTAGTCGCGCCAGAGCCAGATCATTTGTTCGGGGAATTCGGCGGCGCCGTGGGCGGAGTTGTGTGTGCCCTTGCCGAAACTGAAATGGAAATCGTAGTTTTTTAGTTTGAGGGCGTTGGCGAGGCGGATGTTGGCCAGCGCCCAACTGCCGTATTTTTCTAACTCCAGATCTTCGGAACCGTCTTGCAGCCAGACGCGAAGGTTGCGATGCGGTTCGTGGAGGACTTTTTCGGGATAATCCTGGCCGCCGTCGGCGACGGCGGGATCTTCTTTCCATTGAATGCTAGTGAAGCTGCCGATCCAAGAGATGACGCGGCTGAATTGATCGGGCATCTGCCACGAGGCGTTGAAGGAGCAGATGCCGCCGGAAGAGAGACCGGTGATGGCGCGGCTGTAGGCGTCCTTGCGAATGTTGTACTTGGATTCAACTTCGGCGAGGACTTCCTGGTGGAGAAAGCGGACGTAGCGGTCGCTGACGGTGTCGTAGAGGGTGCTGCGCATGGAATCTTTTAGGGTGCGCTGCCACTCGTCGGAATATTTTTTGACGAGATTGTAAGTGGGAGTGCCGGGGGAGCTTTCGATGTCGCCGGGATTGATAAAGACGGCGATCATGACAGGAATTTTCTTTTGGGCGATTAAGTTGTCGATGACGTTGAGGGCGGGATTTTTGCCGTCGCGATCGAGATACCACTCGCCATCCTGGAAGACCATGAGCGCAGCGGGAGTGTGCGGGTCGTACTGCGCTGGAACGTAAATCCAATAGTCGCTCTTCATGCCGTCGTAGATTTTGCTGGTGTGAGAGAGCTTGGGGGAAAGAGTGCCGGAGGGGACGCCTGGTTGTTGATAGGAGAGAGGAGTGAAGGCGGGTAGATCGAGGCGGCCGCCGAATTTTGCGCCGTTGACGAGGTAGGAGAATGAGTGGAGCTTGCCGACGGGTTCGATGTGGGCGGAGGTGAACCAGAGATTGGAGCCGGGGAGAGTTTGCATTTGCGGGCCAGGGGCGGCGTCGATGAGGAGAGATGGTTTCGACGAAGCTTCGATGGCGAAGAAAAAATCGGGGCCGTGGGCGATCCAGGCGGTGCCGTCTCTGAGTTCCTTGGCGTCGAGAGTGTTAGTGATGGCGTCTTTGAGGGCGGGGCTGTTGGATTTGGCGAGTTCGATGAGTTGGGGGGCTGTGGATTTTTCGGTGGCTAACGCGGAAGTGGAGATAGAGATCGCCAGAATGGCTGCTAGTGCAAAGGCGTTTTTACGACGCATCGAGAGCACCTCTTTTTGAATATCGCGCAAGTTGCAGATTGAAGGCAGACGGCCGGCAGGTATGTTAACGCGGAGCGACTGTGGGACGAAGTGGGAAGAGCTTCGTTATGAATTTAGTGAAGATTAGACGGAGATGATGCGGTCGGGAGTTTTTGCTGCGCGATAGATGGCTTCGACGAGGGCGATGCTGCGGCGGCCTTCCAAGCCATCGCAGGCGGGGGCGCGGTTTTGTTGGATGGCGGCGAGAAAATCTTCGAGAACGGCTTGGTGGCCGCTAAAATCACTGACGGCGGCCGAAGAGGAGCTTTCGTTTTCGTCTCTGGCTAATTCGTTGAGGGCAGCGAGGTCTTGCGCGATTGTCTGCGCGGCTGGTGAGTCGCGGAGATTGGCGGCGAGGATGCGGTCGTGCTCGAGGATGACGGTGCCTTCGGTGGCGGAGATTTCGACGCGGCGCGGGTAGCCGGGATGGGCGGCGGTGGTGGCGTGAAAAACGCCGAGGGCGCCGCTGGCGAATTCGAATGTGGCGATGGCGGTGTCTTCGGCTTCGATTTTGTGGAGGAGAGTGGCGGTGCGACCTTGCACGCGAGCAACATCGCCGAGAAGCCAGAGGAGGAGGTCGATAGTGTGAATGCCTTGATTGATGAGCGCGCCGCCGCCGTCGAGCGCGAGAGTGCCGCGCCAGCGAGAGCTAGAGTAATACTCGGGCGGGCGATACCACTTCACGCGAGCGTCGACGAAAAGGATTTTGCCGAGGAGATTTTGAGCGAGCCAGGATTTGAGCTGGCGAATGTGGGGCTTGGTGCGGTCTTGAAAGAGGACGCCGAGCCGGATACGGGCAGCATTTGCGGCGGCGATGAGCGCGTCGGCGCGAGCGGTGCTGATTTCAATGGGTTTTTCGGTGAGGACATGAAGGCCGTGGCGTGCGGCGGCGATGCCTTGCTCGGCGTGAAGGCCGGAAGGGCTACCGAGGATGACGAGATCCATGGGGCGATGATTGAGGAAGTCGTCGAAATTTTGATAGGGCGTGCCGCCGTGTCCGCGGCAGAGGCGGGCGATTTTTTCTGGGTTCGTGCCGTAGATGGCGGAGATTTCCACGCCGGGGATGGCGCGGGCAGCGCGGGCGTGCGTTTCGGTGATGTTGCCGCCGCCGATTAGGCCGATGTGAAAAGGCATGGGAGACTCTAAGCTAAAACGAAAAGCAGATTCCTCGCCGCGCTCGGAACGACCGACATAGAAAATGAGTGAGCCAAGGCGATATTAATGATACGCCGCGACAAAATCCTTGTAGGCGGCTTCGGTCGCTTCGGGTGTGAGAATCGCAGACGAAATCAGAATGCGATAACGAAATGTGACGCTGGCGTGCGAGGCAAGAGAAAAATTCAGCTCTTCTTTACCGTTGCTGAAAACTTTCTGGCCGAGCGGATTGGCGGCGAAGAGGCCGTAGCCGCGAGCGTGCCAGTAGGTAGGGAAGCCGGGATTTTGCGGATGATCGAGAATGGTGATGGTAACGTGCTCGTCGCCGACCACGCCACTGAGATTGCACCAGCGTCCGCGCGTGCCCCAGGCAGCGTCGCCCTTTTTTCCTTCGCTAGTGAGATAGGTGCCGTTGACGCCGGTGTTGTCGAGCTTGGCTACGGTCGTGGGGCGGCCGCTGGCGTCGGTGTAAACCTCGGGCTTGTCGGAAGGAATTTCAAGCGCGCGGATGACGCGAAGGCCGAGCATGCCGTCTTTCACGTCGGGGAAAGAGACCTTTTCGTCGAGGGCGCGGAGGGTGGTGATGCGATCAACGCTTCGAAAGTCTTTTCCGCCACGAAAGACGAAGTGAGTTTGTTCGTTTAGCAAAACTTTTTTCTCGAAGGAAATCCAAGCGGTTTCGACGTCCAGCTCTCCTTGTTGCGAACCACTTTTCACGGAAACGATGCGTTGGTGACGAATTGTGCCCATCTTTGGAGCGTTTTCTGGAGGGATGGCGTCGGAATTGTTCCAGAAGTCAAGACCGTTGACGTTTTCGTAGTTGAACCAGAGGCCGGCGTGATGCGGGTGGTCGATGCGTTCGCCGGGTCGCTGTTCGAGCGGATAGCCGCGCGTGATGATGGTGCCTTTCGCTGTGCGCAGGGGATAGAGCACCGGCTTCTTTAAAGTTGTGGGCCAGATGTAGGACGTGAACGGCTGGCCGTCCATTGTAATGTCTACGCGTCGCTGCTGTTCATTCGCGATGATGGAGATGCGATCCGCTCGCTTCGCTTCGGCGATGAGACAACAAACGAGGAATGCAGCCGCTATAAAAAGGATCAAAGGGCTTGCCGAGCCTGCGCGCATGGGTCACCTTGCTCCGCTTAGATTTCTTCAGGAACGACATAAGGCGCGCGATACGTTCCGCGAAGCGTACGATTGGCTTCGTCGTCGCCAACGACTTGCTCGCGGGCGGGATCAAATTTCAAGCTGCGGCCGAGGCGATACGATGCGTTCGCCAGATGCACGAGTGTGGTCGACTTGTGTGCTTCCTCGATGGGCGAGTGGATGTCCTCGGCGCGGCGGCTGCGTATGCAATCGATGAAGTTGGCATAGTGGTCGCCGGAAGCTCTGCCGTGCGGTCCTGGCTCCAATTGATTGGTGATCCAGGTTTTGTAGGACTCGTAGCCATCGATGGCGAGAATGCCGTTCGAACCATAAAACAAATTGCCGATGGTGTTGGTCTTCGCGTCCATGGGACCGAGCACTGGTTGTTTTTCGGCGGCGGGGGCCTTCTTGGGAGTGGGTGTCATTCCTGCGGGAGGAACGGCGCTGTCGCCGTAAGCGCCAGTGCCGATTTCCGCTTCGTGATTGGTAATCCAGTGGCGGATTTCGACTTCCATCATTTTGCGTTTTCCGCCGTCGGCCTCGAAATAAAAAGTGGCATTCAGAGTGTTGGGGGTTTCCTGGTCGTCGTCGAACATAAAATGCCCGCCCATGGCGGCGACGGAAACGGGGAAGCCGACTCCCAGGCCCCAGCGCGCGATATCGACTTCGTGAATTCCCTGATTACCGATGTCGCCGTTACCCGTGTCCCAGATCCAATGCCAGTTGTAATGAAAGCGATTTTTGGTGAAGGGCTTGAGTGGCGCTGGGCCGGTCCACAGGTCGTAGTTCACTCCGGCGGGAACCGGTTCATGGGCCGCTCTTCCGATCGATGGGCGCCACTTGTAGCAAAGTGCGCGGGCCATATAGACATCGCCGATGGTGCCATCGCTCAAATGATGGATGGCTTCGATCATGCCGGGATTGGAGCGCGACTGGCTGCCGTGCTGGCAGATGCGGTTGTACTTCTTTACGGCGCGCACGAGTTGGCGGCCTTCGAACCAGTTATGAGAGCAGGGTTTCTCGACGTACACGTCTTTGCCCGCTTGGCAGCCCCAAATGCCCATCAGGGAATGCCAATGGTTGGGCGTGGCGATTGAGATAGCGTCGATTTCTTTATCTTCAAGCAATTTGCGGATGTCCACGTAAGTTCTTGGCTTTGGCAGGCCCATCTTTTCGATCTCGCCAGCGCGCTGGCTCGAGACATTTTCATCGACATCGCACAGAGCCGCAAGCTCGGTTCCCTTAACCTTCGAAAAGCCGTGGATGTGATCATTGCCGCGGCCGCGCACGCCGCAGATGCCCACGCGCACACGATCATTCGCTCCCAGGATTCCCGCATAGCTTGATGCGGTAGCGGTAAGCGCCGTGCTGGCGACACCCGCGCCCGCGATTTTTAGGAAGTCCCGCCGCGATGCATTAGATGAAGACATACAGCCTCCGGCAATTCGTTGGCAGTTGTAAAAATATTGCGAACTTTATTGCGTTTGGGACCGCTGGGGCATGCCCCGCCCCGAAGGCAGCATCTCTCAAACGAGCTAATAGTAAGCCAAATGCATCGCCATGACACGAAATTCACAAGGCGCAGTGGGTCTGCGGCAGTATTCGCCAATCCTCTGGAACCGGGACGCAAAAACTAGTAGCTTTCCCCTCACACTATGGACTCGTCGCCTCCCACAGCACCGTCCGACAGCTTGGCGTCGTCCATATCCTCCCGTTCTGGTTATTTTCGCTGGGTGATCTGCGCACTCCTTCTCTTCGGCACGACCAAGAACTATATGGACCGCAACGTTCTCGGTGTGCTCAACAAGACGCTGCAGCACGATCTAGGCTGGAGCGAAATTGACTTCAGCAATCTGGTGATAGCTTTCCAGGCGGCCTACGCCGCGGGAATGCTATTGACGGGCCGGCTCATCGACAAGCTCGGTACGCGCTTGGGTTATGCCTTGGCGATGATTTTTTGGAGCCTGGCCTCGATGGGGACCGCACTCGGCAAGTCCCTCACAAGTTTTGCCATCTCGCGAGCTGCTCTGGGATTTGGAGAAGCCGCTGTCTTTCCGGCCAGCATAAAAGCAGTGGCGGAATGGTTCCCGAAAAAAGAGCGCGCACTCTCCACCGGAATTTTTAATGCGGGAACAAGTTTTGGCGCCATGCTAGCACCGCTTGTCGTGCCGTGGTTGAATGCGCGGTGGGGCTGGCGCGGCGCGTTCGTTGGAATCGGCGCGCTCGGATTCGTTTGGCTGATTTTCTGGCTGCTGATCTATCGTAAGCCGGAAGAGCATCCGCGCGTTTCGAAAGCGGAGCTCGACTACATCCGCAGCGATCCCCAGCCAGTGGCGGCCAAAACAAGGTGGTCTGCCTTGCTGCCCCTTCGCCAAACTTGGGCATTTGTCGCCGGGAAATTCCTCACTGATCCTGTGTGGTGGTTTTATCTTTTTTGGATCCCCGGTTTTTTACAAAGCAAGCACGGCATTTCTTTGACTGGGCTTGGGCCACCGATCGTGGTGATCTATTTGATCTCGGACGTAGGCAGTGTCGGGGGAGGCTGGATTTCTTCGGCACTGATCAAACGAGGGAGAAGCGTGAATGCCGCTCGCAAGATCGCCATGCTTGTTTGCTCTGTTGGAGTGACACCGGTGGTGTTCTCCTACCGCGTAGAGAGTACTTGGTCAGCCGTCTTTTTGATCGGTCTCGCTGCTGCTTGTCATCAGGGCTTTTCGGCCAACCTTTATACGTTGACCTCCGACATGTTTCCGGCTCGAGCGGTGGGCTCCGTGGTGGGTATCGGTGGGATGGCGGGGGCTCTCGGCGGTTTGTGTATCGCATCGGTCGTCGGACACGTGCTGCAGTGGACGGGAAGCTACAAGGTTCCTTTTCTCATCGCAGGCTCGGCGTATTTACTGGCGCTCGCAGTCATTCATGCTTTGGTTCCGAAGATGGAGCCGGCGCGCATCCGTCAGGAATTGCAAACGTGACTCTGGAAATTTCTTTCGAGAACCGTGAAAATGCTCTGACAACTGAACCCGAGAAGACAAGCCGTTAAGGTGAGCCGATGGCGTTGACGATCAAACAGAAGAAAGATTGCCGCTGGGACATCGTCAGTCTGGGCGAAGTGATGCTCCGCTTCGATCCGGGCGACAGACGGATCGCCACAGCTCGCTCTTTTGACGTCTGCGAGGGCGGCGGCGAATACAACGTTGCGCGCGGGTTGAAACGGTGCTTCGGATTGGATTCGGCTGTTGTAACGGCATTCGTGGACGATCCGGTTGGCCGGTTGCTTCAGGATTTCCTCTATGAAGGTGGTGTGGACCAGTCGCTGATTCGCTGGGTCGAGCACGACGGTGTAGGCCATGCGGCACGCAACGGACTTAATTTTACGGAGCGCGGTTTCGGCGTACGCGCGGCGCTGGGAAGTTATGATCGCGGGCATACGGCAGTTTCTCAACTGAAGACTGGAGAGATTGATTGGGAAGAAATTTTTGGCAAGCACGGCGCGCGCTGGTTCCACACCGGAGGCATTTTTTGTGCCCTCTCGGCGACTACGCCGGAGGTTGCGCTCGAGGCGATACAGGCCGCCAAGCGGCACGGCACAGTCGTTTCCTACGACTTGAATTACCGCGCGTCACTATGGAAATCGCATGGGGAAAAGAAGTCAGCGCAAGACGTCAACCGCCGCATCGCGCCGCACGTCGACGTCATGCTCGGGAATGAAGAAGATTTTTCGGCGGCGCTGGGATTTGAAGTGCCCGGCATGGACGAACATCACTCGACGTTCGAGGTTGAGAGTTTCAAGCAAATGATCGCAAAAGTCTCGCAGGAATACCCCTTCCAGGTCGTGGCCACGACGCTGCGCAAAGCGAAAACTGCCACGCAAAACGATTGGAGCGCCGTCTGCTATTGCGACGGCAAGTTCTACCAGGCAAGAAACCGCGAGAATCTGGAAGTCTTTGATCGCGTTGGAGGCGGCGATTCGTTCGCTTCCGGCCTGATTTACGGATTTTTGGCGGGGCACGACCCGCAGTGGGCGGTGGAATGCGGGGCCGCGCATGGCGCGCTGGCAATGACGACTCCGGGTGACACATCCATGGCCACGTTGCAGGAAGTCACGCAGGTAATGAAAGGTGTCGGAGCACGCATCGCGCGCTGAAGGATTTTCGGAATAGGGTAACCGCCAATGGATAAAGCAAAAGTCCGCGAGCGCATTCTCGAAGTCGGCATCATCCCGGTTGTCCGTGCCTCGTCCGCGGGCGAAGCATGCATCGCCGCGGAAGCCGTCTGCAAGGGCGGGATTCCCATCGTGGAAATCACGATGACGGTTCCAGGCGCCGTTAAACTGATCCGCGAACTTGTAAAGAGTTGCGGTTCCGAAGTCCTGATCGGAGCTGGAACTGTGGTCAACGCGGAGGCCGCGCGCCATTGTATCGAGGCAGGAGCAGAGTTCCTCGTCAGCCCAGGACTGAATCTGCAAACCGTCGCGTTCGCCGCCGCAGAAGGGAAGCTCATCATGGCGGGTGCGTTGACGCCGACGGAAGTCATGGCCGCATGGGAGGCTGGCGCGGACTTTGTCAAAATTTTCCCGTGTGGCCAGGTAGGAGGCGCGAAATACATCAAGGCGCTCAAAGGCCCTTTCCCGCAGATTCCGTTTGTTCCGACGGGTGGGGTCAATCTGAATACCGCAGCGGAATTTCTCGAGGCCGGCGCGGTTGCTTTAGGGGTTGGCGGAGAGTTGGTGCAAGCCGAAGCTCTAAAAACAAACAAGCCGGAAATTATTGTGGAGAACGCCAGAAAGTTTCTTGCGATCGTGCAGAACACGCGAGCGCAGTTTGAGTCGGCCCACGCCGCCGCCAAAACGAATCACTAGTTCGAGATTGCCAGGTCGAATTGAAAATTACGAGCTGAAGCTTGTGTTAGCGCGGTTGTCCTTCGCGTTCCGACTGAAGCTCAAACAGAATTTCATGCCGTTCGCGCGGCGTTGCCGGCACGGTGCCGAGAGCCTGGTGCGCAGCACCCAAAAGCGGCGCGTCTTCGTTCAGCACGACGGACATGGGGATGTTCGAAAGCACCGCGCTCAATCGTCCCTTGTCGGCGAATGCCTGACAGAAGCTGCTCTCTCGCAATCTCGGAAGTATTTTCAGAACAATGCCGCCGGCAAAGTACACGCCGCCATAGGCGAGAACGCGCAGCGCGAGATTCCCAGCCTCTGCGCCAAACGCGTCAATCCACCAATCGAGCACCTCGACGCAGACGGGACAAGTGCCCTCGATGGCGTTGTGGGTGATCTCGCTGGCTGAAGCAGCCTCTGGCTCGCTGAACGTGGGATGAACCACGGCGGGATCGAGAAACTCGTGAAGTTTCCTAAATCCGCGTCCAGAAAATATTTCTTCACACGAAACTCGCGTGAGCCGCTTCTTCAGAAATTGTAAGAGTTGAATCTCGCGCTCGGTGCGCGGTGCAAAATCGGCGGAGCCGCCCTCCGATGGAGAAGCGCGATGCTGGCCGCCGTCTCGGAAGATCATCGCTTCGCCCAAGCCCGTCCCAGCCGCAATCAACGCCTGGTTGCCGTTGAGCTGTGGCACACCCGCGTTCAAGACCAGAAAATCTCCGGTAGATAGATGTACAAGGCCGTAGGCGGTGGCTACGAGATCGTTGATTAAAGTGAGTTGTTCGAGACCAAGGCCGAGTTTGCGCGCAAGCGCGGAGGCGGTTAACACCCAAGGAATGTTGTTCGCCACAAGGCATCCATCGACAACCGCTCCGGCGACTCCGAAGCCCGCAGCGGAAATTCTATCGTGAGGCAATGCACCAGTTTCGGCCTGGCATTCGCGGAAAAATGTTTCGATCAGTTCTTCGAGACTGGCAAACGCGCTCGTCGCATAGCGGCGCTTGAAAACCAGTTGCAACGATGAACCGTGCTCTTCAAACACGGCGAGATTGCATTTGGTGCCGCCAATGTCTCCGGCGAGAATCATTTCGCCCCTGTGGCAGCCACCAACTGTTCAGAATGCCGGCTGGGTGGCCGCAAAATATAAGTCACTTCTTACTCAATAGAACGCAATGAGACTAGCACACCGTACTGGGCCCCTGCATCACTCGAAATTTGGACTTACCGGAACCGTCGTATCACCAGGTTGTGACGGTCTGACCGGTAGAAACCCAAAACGTAAAGAACCGCCTTTCCGTTCGTCGAAAAAATGACCTGTCGGATGCGCAGCAGCGGCTCGCGCCTCGGCACATCCAGGAGATCCGCCGTCCTTGGATCGGCCGCGGTCGCGTCCACTTCTTCGTCCGCGTATCCGATTTCGATTTTGTAATCGCGCTCCAGGATCCCAAACAACGATTCTCTCTGCACTGGCGCCGAAAGCAATCCGGGAAATTGCGCTGCCGAAAGGTAGCAAGTCTCCAGCGCAAACGGCTCTCCCGCCGCATGTCGCAAACGCTCGAGCTTGATGACGCCGCTCTTTGGCGAAAGCGAAAGCCGTGCATTGGCTTCCTGCTCGTCATCGATAATCTTCGCGAACAGCACTTTCGATCCCGCTGTCATGCTGCGGCTGGCCATCTGCTCCGTGTAGCTCATCAATTTGTTAAAGTGAATTTTCGGCGCTGAAACAAACGTGCCGATGCCGCGGCGCCGCTCCACGACGCCTTCGCGCTCCAGAGAAGCCAGCGCATGCCGCGCCGTCATCAAGCTAACCGAGTGAATCTTCGCCAGATCCCGCTCCGAGGGCACAGCGTCCCCGGTGCGCAAGTCTCCGGCCTCGATCCGCTTCCGGAGAGTACCCTGGATTCTCTGGTACGCAGGCAACCCATTGCTTCGACTTTTAGGAGGCATTCTCGCTCCACGAGATTACAGACAGCCTACAACGAACCGGCGCGCTTGCGCAGCCTCTGCGCCAGAAAATAAACCGCAAACCCAATCCTTGGCTGATTTTCCGCACTCCCGGGCCTCTCCAAGGGCCCTTTGCCGGGCGCGATCGCCTGTCACCCAGGACCATTTTGGACCACTCCCTCGGCAAGGCCGCGCCGAGGCGCCGGGCAGCCTCTCAGTGATATAGAGCGCCGTTCCAAACTGCTATACATCACTATGGGCCGGTGCTATACGTCCGCACTTCCATTATCCTTATAAATCATTACTTTTCTCTTGACAAGCGGAAAAGCGTGCTATATAGCTATGGGCCATTCGGACCTATAGCGGTGCACGGGTGCTTTCGGCAATGCGGAACATTTTGAAAGTGGAGGAGAGGCGGGAAGGCTGTCGGGGGCCTCGCCTCGGAGGAATCGATATGAAAAAACTGCAGTCTGTGCGGCTATTTGTTTTGTGCGTGACGCTGCTCGCGCTTCTGTCCGGCGCCAATGCGGCGTGGGCCCAGGATGTCACTGCAACCATCACCGGCACCATCACCGACTCAAGTGGAGCGCCTCTCGTTGGCGCCACCGTTACGGCCCACGACTCCGATCGTGGCACCAACTGGTCATCCGTTACCAATCAGGACGGCATCTACAACATCATTCGTGTTCCCGTTGGCACGTACGATCTCAAAGTGGAAGCCAAAGGTTTCGAGACCGCCGTGCATGCGCCCTTCACTCTGGTCCTGAACCAGACGGCGCGCATTGACATCGTCATGAAGGTCGGAGCGGTTAGCGCCACGGTCGAAGTCACCGGCGAAAGTCCCCTTCTGCAGACGGAGAGCACCGAAGTCAGCAGCATCGTCGATGCCCATACCATCACGACCCTGCCCCTGGCAGCGCGCAACTACGTGCAGCTCTCTTTGCTGTCCCCCGGCGCGACGACCGTCAATCCCAGCAGTCTTTCGCAACCTCAATTAATGACCGGCGCAGGCCGCCCCGACATTAACGGCAACCGCGAGCAGGCCGTTGGCTTCCTCCTGGACGGCATCGTCAACCAGGAAAAGAAAAACGACGAAGTCGCCTATATGCCGAACGTCGACGCCATTCAAGAGTTCAACATTGTCACCCAGAACCCCGGCGCCGATTTCGGAAACTACGCCGGTGGAGTGATCAGTGCCAGCATAAAGTCCGGCACCAACGCATTCCACGGCGATGCCTTCGAGTTTCTTCGCAACGATTTCATGAACTCGAACTCGAAGACCTCCGCATGGGCCACAGGTCAAGTCCAGCCAAAGCCTACGCTCCGCTACAACATGTTTGGCGGCACTGTCGGTGGTCCCATCATCAAGGACAAACTCTTCTTCTTCGGCGACTATCAAGGCATGCGCATCCCCTCGAGTTCTCCGCAGAACGCTCAGTTGCTTACTGGTAGCGAACGTAGCGGTGACTTCGGACAACTCTGCACGCAGTTGCCTACAGCGGAAGGCGGCCCCGGCACATTTAACGGCGCGGGCATCTGCAGCAATCCGGCCGGCCAACTCGTTGATCCCAAAAATGGAAACGCGGCCATTGCCTTCAATAAAATGGCCAATTCCACCCTCACGGAGAGTCCTTTCGCAACCGCCCTTTTCGCCGACACGAAGCACTACCCGCTGCCCATGAACGACATCGCCTACGGCAGCAACTACTCTTTCAAGGCGGGCAACAATTTCAACAGTGACCAGGGCGATTTGCGGGTTGACTACAAGCCCTCTGACAGGGACAGCATCTTCGGCCGTTTCTCAAAATACGACACCAGCCAGGCTGTTTTCACCGGATTGCTCTTTGCAAACGCCGGCGCGGCAGAAGGCACCGACGAGCCCGGTTGGAGCGGCTCCGCCAACTGGACTCACACGCTCACGCCTACAATTGTTAACGAGGTTCGTGTTGGCGTGAACGTTTTCCGCTTCAATCAGAACCAGACCCCCACCACTTCACTAGGGAACATCAGTGAGCAACTCGGGTTAACTGGAGCGAACGCCCAAGCCCCGGGCTTGGTGCAAATCACGATTCCCACCGGCCTTGGTGGTAATGCCAGCCTTGGCCTCATCAACCTTTGGCAGATTTTCCGCGACACGGAAATTCAAGCGGAAGATAACCTGATCATTTCCAAAGGCCGTCACACGTTCAAAACCGGCTTCCAATTCATCCGCGAGCGCAACAACTACGTTTATCCTGGCAATGAAGGCGTCCTGGGTAACATCAACATCGCCAGCTCAACGAACGCCAACGCACCCGCCGCGGATCAAGTAGGCGCTGCAGACTTCTGGGCCGGTATCACCTCTGGCGGCGGGTTCCGCGACAGCGGTTCGGCCACGGTCCAGGGTCTCCGCGGCAGCATTTTTGGCGGTTATTTCCAGGACGACTGGAAAATCAAGCCGACCATCACGCTGAACCTCGGCATCCGTTTTGAAGATCACACGCCCCAGTACGAAGACAACAACCACGTCGTAAACTTCGGTCTTCAATCCGGAGCTATTCAAACCGTAGTTCCTGGCGCTGGCGGTTACAGCGATCGCGCTCTCTACAACAATTACACTGGCCTCGGCGATTGGAATCCTCGCATCGGCATCGCCTGGTCGCCGCGTTTCATGCACGGCAAGACCGTGGTGCGCGCGGCCTATGGCAGCTCTTCTTACCTCGAAGGTGGCGGCAGCAACGAAGAACTCTCGCTCAATCTTCCTTTCGGGAACTTTGAATCGACCTATCCGACAGGAATCGGTTCGCTCGGCTCAGCATGGCAAAGTGCGCCACCCTGCCCCTCGCCGCAATTCAGCTGCTATGCGGGAAGCAGAATCCGCATCTTCGATCAGAATTTCCGTCCTGCTCTCATTCAACAGTGGAACCTCACTATCGAGCAGCAGTTCAGCAACACACTCACCTTCCAAATCGGCTATGTCGGCCAGAAGGGTTCTCACCTCCTCAATTTCGAGGACGTTGCACAACGTGAAGGCTTGAACGCTGCTGGAACGGTTGCGCTCCCAGGCCAGCAGATCGTCGCAGAAGCTGCCGGGCCCTTCCTTGGCGGTCTTGGCGGGCCTTGCACTTTCAATCCTCAGGGCGGTGGCGTTTTTGGAACCCCAACCGCAGGTACCGTTACTTACGCCGGAACCTGGAATTGCGGTACGGCAGGCTCTCTCTACAACGCCGACTCCGGTGGCAATGGCTTCAACGCCTTTGGCGCACTGGCCGGAGCCAACATGTCCAACTCCAACCAGCGCTATGACGGCTTGCAAGCTGTCCTAAAGGAGCGCGGCTATCACGGTCTCGACGGCCAACTGGCTTACACCTACTCCAAGTGCCTTAGCAATTCACCCGGCTATTTCGGCACTGGCTGGGGCAGCACGGGCGCGCAGAGCTCCGGCGGCCAGCCCGGCTGGGAAAATATCTATAACCCACAAGCGGACTGGGGACCGTGCTACTACGACCAGAAGCACATCATCACTGGGTACTTCACTTACCAGCTGCCTATCGGCCGCGGCAAACAATTCGGCCACGACGTCAGCAACGTCGTCAACGCCATCATTGGCAACTGGCAGATCAGCGGCATTCTCACGCTTCACAGCGGAAACGCCCTCACTCTGAATGACTTCGGCGGCTGGGGCGCCTACGGCGACCACTCCGGCACCAACTCTGTGGGACCCTACACTTTGGCTAATTTGCCGAACTGCAACGGCCCCATCGGCATCGAAAACAAGTTCGTACCTTTCAGCGGCGGCGTTCCCGCGCACATCCAGTGGTTTGACCCCACCAACATTTCCACTGTTCCGACAGCGAATGTCCTGACGACCTACACCAACACTGGCACCGTAGCGAATCCCGTTGCCGGCGGTGTTGTCGGCTCTCCTGCCACCGGCGGCGGTTCTTTCGGTACCTGCTCGGTCGGCAACATCCGTGGCCCTTGGACGCAAATCCTCGACACCAGCTTGCAGAAGGAAATCAGCATCGGCGAAAAGAGAACTCTCCAATTTCGCTTGGATGCTCTCAATACTTTCAACCATGCCATCTGGACCTTCAGCGGCGGACCGGCCAGTGGCTCCTTTGACTCGGGCAGCGCCCAGCTGGGACAAATCACCGGCTCCCAAGGCGCTCGTCAGCTCCAACTCGCTCTGAAGTTCATATTCTAAATTTCCACCCAACCCCCAAATGGGATGGCAGGCGCTTCGGCGCCTGCCGTTCCTTTTCTGGACCACTCGTTCGAGCAACACTTGGATGTACAATCGAGCCATGAATCGCTTCTTACGACTCTGCTCTGGCGCTGCGGCCTCCATGCTCTTCTTTTTTTCCGTGGCTAACGCTCAAGCTCCAGCCAAAACTCCTGCTCCCGCCGCGCAGTCACCGCAAAATCCCCAGCGCGGCATGTCCCTTGCGGAGTCCGGCCACTGCGCCGAAGCACTCCCCCTCTTGAAAAAATCCATCCATCAAGTCACGGATCGCGATCTCAAAAAGCGTATTGGCCTGCTGGGCCTAAACTGCGCCATGACTCACAACGCACCCTACGATTCGCTGGAATTCCTTTCCGTTCTCTCTCGCGAGTTTCCCCGTGACCCCGATGTTCTTTACGCCGCCGCCCACGCTTTCTCCGATCTCTCTCTTCGCGCCTCCCAGGATCTTGTCCGCGAAGCCCCGTTCTCCTATCAAGTCCATGAACTCAACGCCGAAGCTCTTGAAACGCAAGGCCGCTGGCAGGAAGCCGCCGCCGAATACCAAAAAATCATCGACATCGATCCCACGCTTCGCGGCATCCACGGCCGCTTGGGCCGCGTACTCCTTTCCGTTCCGCAACCCACTCCCGAAGCCGTCGCCCAAGCCAAAAAAAATTTTGAAGACGAACTCGAGATCGATCCCAGCAACGCCACTGCCGAATATGTTCTAGGAGAACTCGCAAAAGGCGACGGCGATCTTTCCACTTCCATCACTCACTACACCCGCGCCACAAAAATCGATGCCGGTTTTTCGGAAGCCTTTCTCGGTCTCGGTTCCGCTCTCGTCGAGCGCAAGCAATTCGCCGAGGCCATCCCCCCGCTCGAAACCTACGAAAAAATGGCCCCCGACAGCCCCACTGGCCACTATCAGCTCGCTCTTGCCTACAACGGTGCCGGCCGCAAAGACGACGCAAATCGCGAAGCCGCCCTCCAGCGCGACACCGCCAAGGCCCTTGAACAGCTCAAGCGCCGCGTCGCCGAAGGCCTCGAGCACCAAAAGCCCCCGCAGTGAAATCCACGCTCCTCATTTTTCACGCCGGTGCCCTCCTCGCTCTTGGGCTGTCCACGTTCTTCGTCGTTGCGTCTCGATTAACCGCTCGCGCCCAGTCTTCTCAATCTCAATCCCCAGAGCCGAGCAGTATTTCTCTCTCCACCGAACTCCGCGTACGCGGCACCGGCTGGTGGCCAACAAAAGGCCAGCTTTCCCGCTCTGAATACACGGGTCCCGACGCCTGCGTCGATTGCCACGAAGCGAAAAGCGAATCGGCGCAATCCACCGCCATGTTTCACGCCGCCACCCACGCGTCAGATGCAAAGAGTCTTCGCGAACACGTCAGCTTGCCGTTTCAAGCCGGTCCCTTCACCTATCAACTCCTCACCACTCCTCAAAAAAGCTCGCTCACTGTCAGCAACGCCACCTCTTCTGTTTCCGTCGATCTTCTGTGGGCTCTCGGCTCCGGCCACATGGGCCAAACATTCATCTACCGGCAGAACGGCCGGTTCTACGAAAGCCACGTCAGTTTTTACAGCGCTACGCAAGCTCTCGACGTCACTCCCGGCCAACCGCACACCGCCCCCGCAACTCTCGCCGACGCCGCCGGCCGCGCCATCCCGCCCAACGAAGCACGTCTCTGCTTCGGCTGCCACACCACCGCCTCCACCACGAAAAATCAATTCGATCCCAGCGCTTCCTACCCGGGCGTTACCTGCGAAGCCTGCCACGGTCCCGGCGCAGCGCACGTCGCTGCCGCCCGCGCCAAAAACGAAAAACGCGGCAGCGGGCTGATCTTCAATCCCGCGCAACTCGCTCGCGTCGATTATGTCGATTTCTGCGGCGCTTGCCATCGCACCTGGCAAGATGTCGTCTCCGGTCAGATGGTTGGCATCGGTCCTGGCGTCGCCAATGTCCGCTTCGCTCCCTACCGCCTCGAAAACAGCAAGTGCTGGGCACAAGGCGACGCCCGCCTCACCTGTGTCGCTTGCCACGATCCCCACAAACCTCTCTCGCACGACGTCGCTTCCTACGACGCAAACTGTCTCGCCTGCCACGCCTCAAGCCCTACAGAAAAAAAATCCGAAAATCATCCCGGCGCCGCCTGCCCCGTAGCCGCAAAAAATTGCGTCACTTGCCACATGCCCAAAGTCGAGCCACCCAACCTGCATTCCACCTTCACCGATCACTGGATCCGCATCGCGCATCCAAACTCCGCGTATCCTGAATAGCCGATGCGCCGCGATCTCTATCTCCGCCGCGATTTTCTCCGCTACGTAGCCGGCTCAGCCGCAGCCGCCAGCGTTCCGCCATTTCTCCGCGCGTCCTTTCCTGACGCCGCGGACAATCCCGCACCAAATTTCCCCTTCTCCGAAATTCCACCCTCCGCTTCCGGCATCAATTTCGTCCACACCAGCGGCCGCTCCGCCCAAAAATATCTCCCCGAATCCACCGGCCCCGGCTGTGCTTTCCTCGACTACGACAACGACGGCTGGATGGACATCTACCTCGTCAACAGCGGCCCTTGCGATTTTTGGACTCCGCCCACTCCGCTCCGCAACGCTCTCTACCACAACAATCGCGATGGCACCTTCACCGACGTCACCGAAAAAGCCGGCGTCCCCGGCGGCGGCTACGGCATGGGCGTCGCCGTTGGCGACTACAACGCCGACGGTTTCCCCGATCTCTACGTCACCCAATATGGCCGCAGCATTCTCTATCGCAACAATGGCGACGGCACGTTCACCGACGTCACCGAACGCGCCGGAGTCGCCGCTCCCGGCTGGGCCTCCAGCGCCGTATGGTTCGACTACGACAACGACGGCCGCCTCGATCTCTTCGTCTGCCGCTTCGTCGATTTCACCAAGCTCACGCACCATGTTTGCAAAGCCGCGAACATCCCCGCCCTCGCGGGCATCAACGAATATTGTTACCCGCGCATCTTCAATCCCATGCCCAGCTGGCTCTTCCACAACAATGGCGACGGCACCTTCACCGACGTCAGCCAAAAAATGGGCATCGCGGATAATCCCGGCAAATCCTGGGGCGTTGTCGCCACCGACATCAACAACGACGGCTTCCTCGATCTTTTCGTCGCCAACGACACCACCGCCAATTTCCTCTTCGCCAATCGCAAAGGGAAAAAATTCGAAGAAATCGGCTTCACTGCTGGTGTCGCATATGGACCCGGCGGCAAAGCCCGCTCAGGAATGGGCGTTGATTCTGCGGATTTCAATCAAGACGGCTGGATGGATCTCTTCGTCACAAACCTGGACCACGAGTTCTACGGCCTCTATCAAAACAAACACGACGAATCTTTCGAAGATAAAGCCGGTCCCACCGGTGTCGCTCGCGCCACGCAAATGATGAGCGGCTGGGGCGCCAAATTTTTCGATTTCGATAACGACGGCCTCCTCGACCTCTTCGTCGTCAACGGCCATCCCGACGATCTCATCGACAAAATCAATCCCGGCGTCACCTACAGCGAGCCTCTCCTGCTTTTCCAAAACACGCCTACCGGCCTGAAAAATATCAGCGCGGAAAGTGGCCCGCTCTTCACCCGCCAACTCAGCGCCCGCGGCCTCGCCCTCGGCGATTTCGATAACGACGGCGCCGTTGATGTCCTCATCGCCGTCAACGACGGCGCACCCGTCCTCCTCCGCAACAACGCCGCCCGCCAAAATCATTGGCTCGGCCTGAATCTCATCGGCAAAAAATCCAACCCCGACGCCATCGGCGTCCGAATCTCCTATCAAGCCGGCGACATTAAGCAAACTCGTTTCAAAGTAGGCGGCGGCAGCTATCTCTCCTCCCACGACCCCCGCATCGTCCTCGGCCTCGCCAAACACGAAAAACTCGATTGGCTCGAAATCAAATGGCCCCAACCCAGTGTCCTCGCCCAGCGCTTCACCGACCTCCCCACCAACCGCTACATCACCCTCACCGAAGGCGACCCCCACTGGCGCTAGCCGCTGTGGCGGGGAAGTCTCCGCTCTCCAAGCTCACTCATGAAATGCTCACCTGTTCGCTAGTGGCGCGTCATAAAGCTAAGATAACGGTCTGGTGTGTCTGGCGAGTGGAGAAAATCAATGACTGCACGCAAACTGGAATGGAAGTCGCTCGTCTTGGCTGGATTCTTTCTCTGCCCCGTGCTGGCCTCCGCGCAGTTTCCCGAAAAATTCACCAATATAAAAGTCTTGCCCAAGGACATTTCGCGCCAGGAATTGCAGTCCACCATGCGCGGCTTCGCCTTCGCGCTGAACGTGCGCTGCGAGCATTGCCATGTCGAGAAAGTAGGCGGCAAGAAATTCGAAATGGACTTCGCCGCCGACGATAAAGAGGCCAAGAAGACCGCGCGCGTAATGTTGGAGATGGTCGCCGCGATCAACCGCGACTACATCAGCAAGGTCACCAAGACCCCACCTGTTCAAGTCCAATGCGTCACTTGTCATCACGGCTTGACGCAACCCCGCACACTCAACAGTGTTCTTGCCGAAACTATCGACCAAAAGGGAATCGACTCAGCCGTGGCGCAATACCACGATCTGCGCCAGAAGTATTACGGCAGCGGACAGTATGACTTCGGCGAAACTTCCCTAAACCAACTCACCGAATCCCTGCTGGCACAAAAGAAAAACAAAGAAGCGCTGGCTATCATGGAGATGAGCTTCGATTCCAATCATCCGGACTCCGTCTGGTCTTACCACATGCTCGCGATGACCCACGAAGTAAACGGACAAACCGAGAAAGCCGTCGCCGACTACCGCAAGGTCCTCGAACTGCACCCCGATGACGATTGGGCGAAGCAACAGATTGCTTCTCTCTCCAAGCCAAAATAAGGTCAAAGTAAACGCGGCTTGCAAGCGTGCGTGAATTTCCGTCCGCGAACTTCTTCGGTCAATCTCTCACTGCGGCCAAGCCCTCATCGATAGATCAATCACTCCCTGCAACTCTTCGCGCGAAGCCCCTCCCGCCGACTGCACCGCCATCCCATGCATCACCGCCATAACATACCTCGCCAAATCCGCTGCATCCGTCCCTGTCGGCAAATCCCCCTCGGCCGCGGCCCCCGCAAATCTCTCCCGCACCGCCGCTTCTCCCGTCGCCCGCCGCGCAATCAACTCTTTCCTTATCGCTTGCGCTTCGTCTCCGCATGCCAGCGCTCCCTGCACGATCAAACATCCCTTCGGATTCCCCGGGCACGAAAGCAAGTCCGCCGTCCCCGCCATCAACCGCTCCGCCACTGCCCGCGCCGTCGGCTCCTTCAGAGCCTCAGCCATGTAACTCGTCATTCGTTCCGAGTACCGGTCCAGCGCCTTCCGAAACAACGCTTCCTTATTCCCAAACGTCGCATAAATACTCGGCCGGTTGATCCCCATCGCCGCCGTCAAATCCGATAGTGCCGTCCCCTCATACCCCTTCTTCCAAAACACGCGCAGCGCCGCCTCCAGCGCTTTCTCCGGGTCAAACCCCCTCGGCCTGCCAATGTGCCGTTTGCCCAAGCGCATTGCCCGGCTCGTCCCTCCCCGCCTCCGAAGGGCCCCCCTCATTTTCTTTGCACCTTTTTTCATGCGTCCCACATCCTATCATACGTTTCATAACGACTGGTACAAAAGCAACCCATGCCAGTCAAGTCGTCCTGCAGGTTTAGTACCAAACGGTACAGAAATTGCACCTAAAAGGGAGACTCACATGTCCAAACTCAAAGATCAAGTAGCTGTCGTAACCGGCGCCTCCAAAGGCATCGGTGCAGGTATCGCCAAAGCCCTCGCCGCCGAAGGCGCTTCCGTCGTGGTCAACTATTCCTCCAGCAAATCTGGCGCGGATAAGGTCGTCGCCGACATCACCAGCAAAGGCGGCAAAGCAGTCGCCGTCCAGGGTGACGTCTCCAAGCAAGCCGACATCAATCGCCTCTTCGCCGAAACCAAAAAGGCCTTCGGCCGCCTCGACGTCCTCGTCAACAACGCCGGCGTTTACGATTTCGCCCCGATAGAAGCCGTCACCGAAGACTCTTTCCACAAGCAGTTCAATCTCAACGTCCTCGGCCTCATCCTCAGTTCCCAGGCTGCCGTAAAGTATTTTGGCCCCGCTGGCGGCAACATTATCAACATCAGCTCCGTCGTCAGCACCATTGCTCCCCCCAACACCTCCGTCTACAGCGCCACGAAGGGTGCCGTTGACGCGGTTACCAAATCCCTAGCCAAGGAACTCGGCCCGCGCAAAATCCGCGTCAACTCCATCAACCCCGGCCTCGTTATCACCGAAGGCGTCCAGGGCGCGGGATTCGAGGGCAGCGATTTCCAAAAGGACTTTGAAGCCAAGGCCCCCCTCGGCCGCGTCGGCCGCCCAGAGGACATCGCCCCAGCAGCCGTCTTCCTCGCCTCCAACGATTCCGCCTGGCTAACCGGCGAAACCCTAGTCATCTCCGGCGGCACTCAATAATCCCCGCAGCCAAACTTGCCGCGTAACGCGCCTGTAGGGGCGGGCTTGCCCCGCCCTATCGGCAGCGGCCTCTACGATTTCCTGGCCAATCTCTTCATCCTCCTCGCGCAAAACCGCGTCTCCACTCGCCGCGCTTCCGTCCTTGCCTTCATCACCTCTCAACTCACCCGCATCGACACCGCCATCCACCGCGCCGAAGCCAACGCCCCGCCCCAAATCATCCTCGACGCTCCTCGCCCCATCCGCAACTGATCTCATCCCGTGAAACCACCCACTCACACCAATTCCGCTAGGGCACGGCACGCCGTGCCCGCTCTTTTCCCTGTGCAACAAACGTTGCACAGTTGCCGCTGCGCCGCGCGGTTCAGCATTAAATCAGTGGCTTTGATGTCTGGCTCGAAGAATTCGAGTCAGTCGTGGTCGTAATGAGCCGAAGGCTGAGTCAGTTAAAAGTCACAGGGACGCCGTGCGCTCGCACGCACAGCGTCCTCTGCATTCTCAGAACTCTAGCTTCAGTCCGACTTGTCCTTCGCGCCCCGGCAATCTCTGAGAGACAGTTCCTAGCGTTGCGGCTTGACTCTCCTGGTTTTGAATCGCAGCCGCATTGCCTCTATTGAAGAGGTTGAAGAACTCGAACATCCCTTGGACCTTGAGGCGCTCTCGAATGGTCCAAGTCTTCGCGATCCGCAAGTCCATATTGTAGAAGGGAGGAGCTGTAAAAGCATTGCGGCCTGTTTTTAGATCTCGCGGGCCATAATTGCCATTTCCGTCCTGATCCAGAGGCTGGGCAGCAACGTTGGTATAGCGGAAGCCACTCTGCAAGCGGAGCAAGCTGCTGAATTGAATTTTCCACGGAAGTTCGACCAATCCGTGAAGTTCGAAAGTATTCCGTAGCGCAAAGTCTGAGGGACCAGAATCCAGAGTCGCGCCATTGTAGAAAATGCCAGCTTTCGGGACGTAGTTACCATTGCAAGCGATGAATGACGCGCTCGCATTCGTCTTGCTTGGGCAGGTTGCCGTTCCTGGATCCGTCACAGTCGGGACAATTCCCCTGAAACTATCGGTCGGATATCCATTACTACCTCCAACGGCGGCAGTGGAAAGGTTGGAATTGAGCGCATCGTCATTTTCCGACACGTAAGAATAGCTTCCGCCGAGGGTGAACCTGTTTCGCAAGCGCTTGTTAAACGAGAGGATAGCGCCGTCGTAAGTGCCACCATACCAGGGTCCGAAGCTATTGACGAACTGCGCGGTGGAGTTATTGGCAATGCGAGACGCAAATGCCAGATCCGTCTGGCGAGTGCCAAGAATGTTCACAATGTCCTTGTGGTAGTAGTCCAGAGTGACAACCATATCGTTGGTGATCTGACGTTGCACGCCCAATGTATAGCTGCGCGAATAGGGAGTGGCGAAACTCGGATCAATGGTTGTTGGGAAATTGCCGGCTTGAATGGGCAGTTCAGAAAGTGTGCCGAAAGGTCCCCAGAAGAAGAAGTCAGAGGGCTGTCCGATGGCCGCGTCTGCAGCGGTCAGGTATGCGTCGGGTGTTAGACCGGACAGTTGCTGAATGTTGCCCATGTTGACAACGGAATTGGCCGGAATGGGTGCATGACCAGTGGCAACGATGTTGTTCAGGTGGTCCACACCATAATAGGGCGTGCCGGCTCCAACGAACACGCCGATCCACGGGCAGGCCTGGCCGGCGATCTGCGCATCGGTCTGCGTCTGTGAAAGACATAGCGGCGGAGGTATCACTACAGGCGCGATCGTGGGGATGCCGTAGAAAAGCCGCGGGTACGAAACCGGCTGAATTTGGCGAATGTCTGCTCCGCCAAATCCAGGGATGTCGCGCGCGAGTCCGAGGCGGAAATGATCGTAGAAAAGGCCGAAGCTGCCTCGCACTACGGTCTTGGAATTAGGGGCCCACGCGAAACCTATACGCGGAGAGACGTTGGTCGCGATCTTGAAGGAGGAATCGTAGTCCCAGCGGAGGCCGCCGTTTAGAGTCAACTTTTGCGTGACTCTCCAGTCGTCTTGAATCCAGAGCCCGTCGTAGTTATTTCGCAACTTGATTTGAGCGTCTTGTGGAGTGAGCCCGCCTCGCGTGAGTAGCAGGAAATATCCGGCATCCATAAAGCCGAACTGCAAGTAATCGGCTTCTGTGGCAAAAATCTGATCTTGCTGGGCGCTGGCTTCCGCGCCGTCGACGTGCGTCCGTTCAAAGTCCCAGCCGAACTTTAGGCTATGCCGGCCGAATGTTTTGGCTAGGCTGACGCCCAAGGTTCCGTACTTCTGATGAAGCGTTGATGAGGTGTAAAGAGACCCGAACTCCGGCGTCGCTACGTCGCCAAAGATTCCATTTGTTGTGAAGCTGCTGAAGACATTAAAGATGGTATCCGGACCAGCCTGCGGGTGAGCGGGGCTGTTTAGAGTCGGCTCGTCGCGATATTGGCCTTTCAACGTGAGTATGAACGGGTTTCCAGAATTACCAAGAGACACGATATCGCTGAATCCCAGGAAAAGATTGCGGTCTCCGAGATTAGAGCGAGTGGAAGGAAGCGCGGTCGACGCAGACAGCGGGTTAGTGCTGTTGACGTGTACGTTCGTGTAGTTCATTTGCTCGGTCAGATGGTGACTGCCCAAAACCTGATCGAATTTGCTGAAGAGCCGGACTTCGCGGTCGGTCGTTGGCTCGTTGTAGCTATCTTCGTTGTCTACGATGAACTGCGGCGTTCCGTTTGGAATGGCGAAATTGAGCTGACGGTTTTCGTGGATGCCTTCCGCCGAGGCGAACCAGAAGGCTTTATCCTTGACTATTGCGCCCCCCGCGGCTGCATCGTAGTCCCAACGCAAGAGATAGGGCACAGTGCTGTCGCCAGGAATGTCTGAGCTGTCGAAAGCGCTATTGCGATGATAGACCGAAGCGAGGCCATGCAGGTCGTTGCCTCCAGATTTCGTAATCACGTTGACAACGCCGCCGGAAGAGTGCCCAAATTCAGCCTTGTAGCCCGTGGTGATCACCTGAAACTCGGCGATGGTGTCCTGATTGAATTGCGACGAGGCTCCGCCAGCCAGTTCGTTCTCATTGGGAAGGCCGTCTATCAGAAATCCGGTATTGTTTGCGCGTTCTCCAAGGATTGGCGTTGCGTTGTCACTGCCCGTATCCGCTTGACGATTGATAGCTACGCCCGGAACCAATTGAAGAAGATCCAGGTAGTTCCGGCCGTTGATCGGCATGTTGCCGATATCCTGAGGAGAAATCGTTGTTCCTGTCGAAGAGGACGATGTTTCGAGCAAGGGAGTCTCTCCGGAAACTTCCACTCGTTGCTCGACCGTACCTACTTCCAGTGAAATGTTGAAGCTCAGCGTGCGATTCAGTGTAACTTCCAGATCTTTGAAGACCTGCGTTCTGAACCCGCTGCGTGACACCGTCAGGGTGTATGTTCCCGCTGGCACCGCGGTGATCTGGTACGCGCCGTTAGAGTCCGTGATGACTGTCTTAGCCAAGCCAAGCGTGTTGCCGCTGATCTGGACCTGGGCGCCCACAATCGCCAACCCCTGGTGGTCCGTTACTGTCCCTTCGATGTTCGAAGTCGTCTGCGCCTTGGAAACGGGCAAGAGGAGTAGAGCGGCCGTCAGCAGGAAAGCGAGGCGACAAATGCCGCGAAACATCCCTGATTTTACTGACACGTTTTCGCGAATGAATGTACCGACCATAGAGGATCCCCTTTGACTCTTCGCATCCGGCTACCTTGGCTGCAGCCTCTAGGTGGACGTGAAGCAGTCGTCTGAAACATTTGTTGCATTCTTGGAGAGAAGCCTAAGAAGCGAAGTCGCGCGTGTCAAGCATTTTTTTGCGGAAGGAAGCATCGCGCGCTGAATGCATATGTGGCACCCGGTTACAATTTCCCTAGTACTCAGGGAAACATCTGTCACACCCGAAGCAATTTGCTTGGTGCCCATTCCGGTCGTTCTTGCGCTGCACTTTGGCATCGGAGATCTTTTCCAGTTTGGGCGGCCTGCCCTATCCGCCTGATGACTACCGTTTCCGAACAGCCGGAAAACTGGTAACTTGCCTCCTGCACATGGAGCGGGAAAACTGCCTCGCGCGCAGCATTTGTTGAACAAGATGCAACGTGCAGGCAATTCGAGGAGAGGGCGGCGATGAAACATACGGCGGCGGTCATCGGTGTGGGATTTGTCGGCAGGGCGCATGTGGATGCTCTGCGCAGGCTGGGAATCCCGATACGCGGAATCCTTGGCAGCACCAAAGAACGCGGCGCGGAATCCAGCCAGTCACTCGGCATCGAGAAGTCCTACGCCTCGCTCGACGAACTGGCAGCAGATCCGAACGTCACCTCCGTTCACATCTGTACTCCGAATCACGTTCATTTCGAGCAGGCCAGCAAACTGCTTCGAGCCGGAAAACACGTACTCTGCGAAAAGCCCCTCGCGATGGACTCGCGCGAGTCCGCCATGCTCGTGCAAATCGCAAAGGAGGCGAATCGCGTTGGCGGCGTCGCCTACAATTTGCGCTACTACCCGCTTTGCCAGCAAGCGCGCTCCATGATTCTGAACGGCGAAATCGGCACGCCGCATACGGCGCACGGAAAGTTTTTGCAGGATTGGCTGCTGCAGCCGACGGACTGGAACTGGCGGCTCGAACAGAATCTAGGCGGTGAGTTGCGCGCCGTCTCGGACATTGGCACGCACGCGATGGACTTGCTCATGTTTCTCACCGGCAAGAAAATCACCGACGTCTGCGCCGACCTTGCCACGGTCGTCCCGGTGCGCCGCAAGCCGCGCGGCCGCGTCGAGACCTTCAAGAAGGCCGACGCCGCCGGCTTCGACGAAATGCCCATGACCTCCGACGACTACGCCACCATACTTCTGCATTTTCAGGACAATCTGCGCGGTGTCGTCACCGTTTCGCAAGTCAGCGCCGGCCACAAATGCGGTCTCGGCTTCGGCATTGACGGCTCCGCAGGCTCGCTCTGGTGGGATGGCGAAAATCCCAACCTCCTGTGGATCGGCCGCCGCGAGACGGC
This sequence comes from uncultured Acidobacteriota bacterium, assembly GCA_963718785.1. Classification (GTDB taxonomy): domain Bacteria; phylum Acidobacteriota; class Terriglobia; order Acidiferrales; family UBA7541; genus Acidiferrum. The sequence goes on from CAVQZW010000004.1 coordinate 1,017,993, forward strand.
GAACGGCTCCTTGATCAAGGATCCTTCTTTGATGTCAGCCGAAGCGCGTCCGTACGCCGTCTACCCCGGTGGCCACGCCGAAGGCTATCCGGATACGTTCATGCAACTTTTCCGCGATTTCTACGAGTACATCGCCGCCGCCGATTTCAGCGCGCCGAGAAAATTTCCAACTTTCCAGACCGGTCACGACGAGATGATTCTCTGCGACACTATCCTGAAAAGTTCGCAAACCAAATCCTGGCAACCCGTCGATTGGGATTGAGGCCCGTGCAAGGAAGGAACAAGCAAGCAACCGAATCGGCTGCGAACACGCAAGACTCGAAGCGGAGATGTAGTGGCGCGATTCATCGCGCCCTCGCCTGAAGCAACATCACTTTTGCTGCGGCGGATAGTGGTAGTTCAAGCTCGGCGGCAATTTGTCAGAGCGCTGCCGCGTGTTGTATTCCAGCTGGTAGCCAAGATGCTGCGCATCGTTCGGATATTCCTGGCCCGCCGGATACGGGTAAGGAATCATCCCGTGCCGCGGCAGCGGTTCCACGGTAAACGCGTGGGCTGCGTAGAAATCGAGATCTTTCTCAAAGCCGTTCGCGTAGAAAAAGTAATCGCGCACCCATCCCGCAGGCAGCGCAGGCAAATTGCGCGAATCGAAATCCAGCTTCACGCCTTCGCCGGAACCGAACACCACGAAGCGATCATCCGCGGCGGTGAGCAAATCCAGCACATCGCCGTAGCGCGTGTAGTTGCCCGCGGCGTGCGCGTAGGGTCCTGTCATGCTGCGGTGCGTGAACGAATACGTCGTGTCGCTCGCTGGACTCAGACGAATTTCGCGCGGGTAGCCGAGAAACTCGAGGGAAGCCTTCGCAAGCGGGACTTCGGAGGCGCGGATTTCTTTTTCGTCAGGAGTCTGATCGATGCGAATCGCGTCCCAATAAATTTTTAGATTGGTGACGATGCGAATCCGACGCGTCCCCGGCGGCAATTTACCTGTAAGGTCGGTGACCATGGTGCGTTCAAGACCAGCGGGAAAACCCATGTCCTCGACGACGCGCGTCCACTTGCCATTCGCGTCGAGCGCTTCGACATACGGCGCGATCACTTTCACTCCAGCTTGGTCGGCGGCGTACATCGAAGTGGCCATGAAATAGTCGGTATAGCCGTCGATGATGAGCCGCAGCGGTTTCGCAGCGTCCCATCTACCGAGGTCGAGTTCGATCCAATGAAGTTTTGCGAAGCCTGCGAACGGCAAACTCTCAAAATCAGTTACATATTTTCGGTCGCGCTGCGAAATCAGCGAAAGCACATCGTTTCCGCGATCATCCCAAGCGCCAATCGGAGGATGCGCTTCCTGGCTGGCGATGACGCGAAACTCCGGGAAAGGTGGATTGGAAACGAAGCGTTCGTTGGGAAAAACTTCGTATGCCGCCGGATGATCAACCGCAAGCAAGCGAAGCTGATCGAGATAAACTGTTTCTTCCATCGGCTCCATGAAGCGGAAGCTCAACATTCCGTGAAGCGGCCGCGCGCTGGCGCCAGCCACTTTTAGGTATTCGTCGGGATCGGGAACGTCGCGCTCCGCAACACCGCGCACGCCGGGGCCAACCCAGTGGCCGACGACGCCGGGGCCAAGCATGTCCGCAATAAATTCGTACTCCTTGCCGTTCCATGCAAACAAAACGGGGCAAGAGCTGCCGCGGCGATCCAGTTCGCCGATCGATTGAGCTTTTTTCGCCGCGAGATTGATTTCGTCTTGCGGCACGCCGGTGGGCCAGAGGAGCCGCACGACTTCCGCGTTCGTCTGGTCGGCGAGTCCGGCAAGAATGCTGGGCGCATTTTGTCCGAGGTAGCCGCTCGCACCCTGCACTTCCCACTTCTGATAGAGCGCGCCCGCGTAAATTTCTACTTTCGTGCCGATACCGCTTTTGTTGTCAGCGAGAGGTTTGAAATCGATGCTCATCCAGTTGTGCTGATTGCCGCCTTCATTGCGAAGAATAATGGGGGGACCGGAAAGTTGCGTGACCACGAGGTCAGCATCACCGTTACCGGCGAAATCCGCGACTGCCAGCGCGCGCGGCTGGGTGAGCTTGACGGCATCGAGATGCACTTCTCTCGTGACGTCGGCCCAGCCCTTCGCACCGAGATTTCGCAGCAGTCGAATTTCGCCGCCAGCGCTAGATTCACCGGCGGCGACGAGATCGAGCCAGCCATCGTTGTCATAATCGATGGCGGAAATTCCCCAGCCGCGTTGCCAGCCAAAATCCGGGAGAGGAACACGCTCGAGATGCTTGCCGTCTACGTTGCGCCAGAGACTGATTCCGGGCGCGCCAGCGTGAGTGAAGGCGAGATCCATCCAGCCATCTTTGTTGAAATCGAACGCGACCACGCCGACGGCAGGCGGGAGATTTTCTTTTTTGAAGTCGATGGCAGTTGACGGGGTGAATTTTCCTTCGCGCGGATTGAGGTAGATGGATGCGCCGTCAGCCCCTCCCGCGAACACGAAATCGATGGCGCGATCATTGTTGAAGTCAGTGGTAACTAGCCCCGCTCCCGTGGCGTCGAAGTCGAGTCCACTTTCCTTGCTCACGTCGGTGAACGTGCTGTTGCCGTTGTTGCGCCAGAGAATGTTGTGCGCTGCTGCTTCTTTGGTTGCGGAGGCGGTCGGTTGCATCGTGATGTAAAGGTCGAGGTCGCCGTCGTGGTCGTAGTCAACAAATGTGACGCCGACGCAGCCTTTTTCGCGACGCATGCCTACTTTTTCAGTGACGTCTTCGAATTTTCCCGCGGCGTTATTGTGGAAGAGCCGCACGCCATCGGCGAAGCATACGGCAAGATCGGTGTGGCCATCGTTGTCAAAATCTCCCGCGGCACAACCGAAGCCGCTGCCAGTGAGTTCGAGTCCGGATTCCTTGGTAAGGTCGGCGAATTTTCCGTTGCCGAGATTGTGGAGAAGTCGGCTGGTTCCGTCGGTTGAGGCGCTGACGAGAAACAGATCGGGCTTGCCGTCGCCGTCATAATCGAAGAAGCACGCACCGGTGCTCGGGCCGGGCGGGGCAAGCCCCGCCCCTACAGGGAGGAGAGATGAGATCGGCTGCGGAGTGAAGCGGACGGGGATGGCGGGCGGGGCGTTTTGCATGGAGCTGCGGGGAAGCTCCGCGAGAGAGAAGCGGCCTTGGTCGCCGTAGCCTGCACCGAACGGAGTGGCGACGTGGTCCGCCGTCATTTTCTGAAATTTGGCGAGATGCTCTTTGGCGGCTTCGGCGTTGCCACTGCGCTGGTAGGCACGCGCGATTCCAAATTCAGCGGAGGCATGAAACGGAAATATCGCCAGAGCTTTTTGAAACGCTTCAATGGCTCGATCGTAGCGCTGCAGCTGCGAATCCAGATAGCCGACGAAATACCATGGGTCGGCTTCGTTGGCAATTTGCGTGACGTGCGTAAAAGCCTCGACACCTTTTTCCGCGTCACCTAAATCTTTGTAGACGAGACCGAGGTTGTACCAGGCGTACGGATCCTGCGGGAGTTTTGCGGCGGCGGCGGCGAGCGCGGTACGCGCGGGTTCGAGCTTTTGCTGCGCCAAAAGAGAGATGCCGAGATTCAGGCGCGCGACTTCGAATGTGGGGTCGACGCCGAGCGATTGCTCGAAATATTTTTGAGCATCCGCAGGCCGCTGCTGGTTCATGTAGGCAACGCCGAGCGTACTGAGGCGATATGCTTCCGCCGTGTTGTACTGAGGCGTAGCCCGTTGCGTCTGCGGCGCTGGAGCTTGTGCCGCGCGAGAATGAAGAACCACTGCAGCGGCGGAGAATACGGATAGACAAACGAGAAGCACAGCAGAACGCCGAAGGAGAGATTGCATCAGGGTCGTTGTCCTTGCGCGCGAAGCACGGCGATGGAAGCAGGCCGCGAAACGGGTCACCAAAGATTCTGTGTGCAGCGACCCGCATCGTCAATGGATTTGTGAGAGTGTCCGGCAGCGTTAGTGATGGATGGGGGTCGCTGAAGTCCAATCCGCGTGATACAGCACGTTGGGATCGGTGATGGTGTTGGATTGCAAGACATTTCCGGACTGGTCCTGGTAGGTGTTTCGGTACTGATTGCTGGCGGTGAATTTTTGGCCCGTGCCGGGATTCTGGTAGAGCTGCTGATTCAAAATCCAGTCAGTGACGTCGCGGGTGTGGCGGTCTTGCGCGTCCATCTTCGACATGAATTCCCGGTGCCTGGCATCGCCTTGCGCCTGCATGTTCTGAATAAAATTCTGGGCGTTCTGGTTCATGACCGCGAACTGCTCCTGGCTGGCCTGCATGAGGGTGTTGAAACTTGCCCAGGATGCGGCGATAGCTATGTTGGACTGGTTCGTGAAGTATGCGTCACTCGTTTGCCTGTACTGCTCATCCTTATGCCAATGCTTGGTTATGGCCAACATGGCCGCAAGATGGGAGTCGAGCTGGCCATCGGGGGCGTGCAAGGCCGTGACGAAAGCTATCGAATAGTACTGAGGCAACTTCCGGTATTGGACCATGGCGGTATGGCTGATGTTGGTCATGACGTTGAGTCTGCGAACGACCATGGTGGTTGCCAGAATTTCCTCTTCAGGCTGGCCGTCCATGTCGAAGCGCAAGTGGACGCGCTTCATTTCTCCCTGAATCCCCGTCTGGTTAAAGAAATGAAATAGGTTTTTGTCCAAATTGGCTTGCCACTCTTCTTCGTTGGGATCTGGAGAAACGGAGTCGATCTCCGAGGTGGGCCTCATGCGAAGCGAAGTGAAGTGGGCAAAATCGGCTGCGGACATCGGTGGAAAATATTTGCATTTGCCGAACTTGGGGAGAGTGCGGGGATCGTCAGCCCAATAAAATTCTGTTTGCGGGATGAGCTGAATGCCATAACGCATGTCCGGACTGTAGGCGCGGTAAACCACGCTCGTATATTGCTTTTGGCACCCCGGCCCTTGCAGGACAACACCTTCAAAGTTCCAGTTGGCGGGAATATCCATCGTGTAAGCCACCATGCCAAACATGGGGTCGATGATGGAGACGGTTCTGGTGGGGCCAAAGTCCTGAGGCGGTTCTTCGCCCGATGCGCGTGCGGGCGCTCCTTCGGCATTGATGGCGCGAAGTTTGGCGTCGTACTCGGCACGAGAGAGCAAGCCGTTTTTGTAGGCGTTGTTGAGCGCGTCGATTTTTTCCTGTTTTGTCGGGGCGGACTGGGCGAGCAGGAAATGCCTGGCGGTAAAGCCGGTGGTTGCCAACAGGAGAATGGCGAGCGGCAAGGTGATAAAGATGTATTTCATCATGGTTAGCAGTCCTCTTTACATTATTGGCCAGCAAACTGAAGGGATTGCAGCATGGAAGTCAGCGCCGGACCGGCTGTCGGTGCATCGTTCGGGTCAACGGAAGAACAGGCCACGTAGAAGATGTGGTTGGGCGCGGCGATGCCGATGACGACAAGAGAAACGGTTATGCCTCGCGAATCGACTGCGGTGAACTGGCCAAGAGCGATGTCCAGGTTGCCAAACTTCTGAGGCTCGTTCTGGATCATTTTTAGATTTTTGTATTGCGACTGATATTGTCCAGCAACAACGTTTACCACATCGGTCGGCTGCCTGGCGTCGGCGGAAAAGGGCGCGACAAACGCCCAGTTACTCCCTTGAGCGATGTTTACGCCTCCTGCGCCGGGCGGGCAGGAATCGGAGGGTCCGTAGCAACCGCTCTTGGAGGATGCCTCCCAACCTTGCGGTATTTCCAGCCGGAAGGCGCCGTGCGGTTCGCTGTAAACTGTGCCGCCGCTGGCTGTCGTGGCAGAGCCAGTGGAACCTTGCGGAGCTGCCGCGCTTTTTAAGGCCGCAAGCTTCGCGGCGCATTCTTCAGGGGTGAACACTCCGGCCTGGCATGCTTTTTGCAGCGCTTGCAATTTGCGGTCGTTCTCGGAAGAGTTTGCCTTGCCCGCCAGTGCGGCGCGTTTCGCAGCGCATTCGTCGGGGGAAAGAACTCCGGAAGCGCAGGCGTCCTCGAGGGCGCGCAGTTTTGCGGCATCCGATCCTTCTTGGGTGCTTGGCTCGTTGCTCGAACCTTGGGAAGGACCTTCCGTGCTTGCCGTTCCAGGATCGCCAACTCCGAGCCTGAAACTTCGCACGATGCCATCCACTACGGGCTTAACGCCGGCATACTCCGAAGAAAAGGACGAAGAGTTACAAACGAGAATCTGGCCATATCTTGTGGCGACCGATACGGTCATGAGGGCCGTGCCGCGTTTCGAATCGCTGCAGGAAACTTGCAGGAACACTCCGGCCTGGCCTGCGAGGTTCGTGTCCCCGCGGCGCAGCACTTCGGCTTGTGGGCAGTCTTTCATCAGCTGCTTTTCCATTCCATCCAAAACGGATTTGGGAGGAGGGGTCGAGCCATCCTGGGAGGTAGCCACGTCGAAGCTGACGCTCACACTTCCCTTGCTGACAGTGACTTGGCTGCTCTGCGGATTTTTCTCCGAGTGCCACCCCGATGGAACATCCACGGAGAAATTCCCGCTGGGATCGCGGTAGGTGGATTGCGCGGAAGCGCAGGGGGCGAAGAAGAAGAAGGAAATAGCGACGGCGCAGGCCATGCGTTGCAAGCGTCCACGGAAGAAACCCTGTTTGCAGGAATGATTTACCGGGAGAGCGAAAGGCTTGCGGCGAGTGACGAAGACAAATGACATGAGAAACTCCTAGCAACGGGACCAGAGTTCGATTGCGGACAGCATGGGCCGAATTGCAATGGAATTGATTACGACGGCAAAGAAGTATCTGTCAAGAGAATCCAGGGTCAAGGCAAGGAGACCAGAGAGCAGGGGATAGCGTCAATGGTTTTGTAAAGGAAGTCAAAAGGTTCGGCGAGTGCTAAACTGGCCGCACGGGATGCGAGAGTCATCGGCAAGAAGCCTAAACATGATCTAGGTTCCTGGCTGCTCACCTTTTGTGGTATGTAGACGTCCTACTTAATGCTAGGGAGGGCGTCTACCTACACTCATGACTTCATCGAAAGCACCGTACCGGAACCGTACCGAGATTTTGCAAGGGACCCTGGACATGCTCATTCTGCAGACATTGCAGTGGGGGCCGCGGCACGGCTATGCGCTGAGTAAGGCGATTCGAACCAATTCGGGGGAAATCTTGAAGGTGGATACGGGCTCCCTTTATCCGGCGCTTCACCGGTTGGAAAGCAACGGGTGGATCGCGGCGGAATGGAAGGCTTCGGATGTGGGACCGCGGTTGCGCGTCTATCGTTTGACGAAGAGCGGCAGGAAGCAACTGGTTTCAGAGCGGTCGCGTTGGGAAAGGATCACGGCGGCGATTGCCGGCGTTATGAATCCGCGGAAGAAGGAGAGCGAGATATGAAATTTCCTCTGTGGCGGCGCCGGCGGCGCAATGAAGAGTTGCGCGAAGAGATGCAGGCTCACTTGACTTTGGCGGAGCGCGAGGCGATGGACGCTGGGCAATCGCCGAAAGAGGCGCAGCAAGCCGCCCGTCGAGAGTTCGGGAACGTGGCGGTAGCGGAGGAAGTCACGCGCGACGTTTGGGGCTGGCGCTGGTTCGTCGAAATGTGGCAAGACGTGCGCTATGGCGTGAGGAATATGTTGCGGACGCCAGGCTTTACTGTCGTGACGATCCTGACGCTGGCCTTGGGCATTGGCGCGAACACGGCAATCTTTTCTGTGGTGAACGCGGTGCTATTCCGAGCGCTACCGTATCGGGATGCCGGCAAAATTGTGTGGGCCACGAATTTCGTGACCAGCCAGCGCCAGAATCTGGTTTTTGCGGATGAGTATGCCGGATGGCGGACGCAGAACCACGTGTTCGAAAACATCGGCGCGTATGGCACCAACGCGGAGTTTACGTTGACGGGAGCTGGCACTCCCGAGCGTTTGCGCGGCGCGCAAGTGACGGCAACTTTTCTGGACGTGTTGGGTGTGCTGCCACAGCTCGGACGCAATTTCCTCGACGAAGAAGACAAGCCTACCGGACCGAAGACCGTGATGCTGAGCGACGGAGTTTGGCGCGCGAAGTTTGGCGCCGATCCGAAAGTAGTAGGAAAAGTGATCGCGCTGGACAATGTGCCCTACACCGTGATTGGAGTGCTGCAGCACGATTTCGAATTTCTCGATAATAGTCCGGTGGACGTGCTCGTTCCTTTTCAGCTTTCGGACAGTAGCATCCAGGTTTCCAATGGACAAGTGAGGGTGATGATCCAGCCGCTCAGTGTGGTGGCGCGTTTGCGGCCCGGTGCGACGACTGCCGGAGCGATCAGCGAGTTGGAGGCCATCAACAAACGCGTGCTCGCCGCTTTGCCGGCTCATATAAGAGGATTGGGCGAAGCGCAAACACAAGTTTTCCTGCTGCACGATCACGAAGTCGGAAACGTGCGGCCCGCCTTGTTTGTGTTGCTCGGGGCAGTTGGTTTTGTGTTGCTGATTGCGTGCGCGAATGTGGCGAATTTGCAGTTGGCGCGCGCGGCGGCGCGCGAAAAAGAAGTAGCGATTCGCGGCGCGCTGGGTGCGGGACGCTGGCGCCTGGCGAGGCTGCTGCTGACGGAGAGCGCCGCGGTTGCGGTCGCTGGCGGCGCAGCGGGACTGCTGCTTGCCGCGTGGATCATTCGATTGATCCACCGTTTTGCGCCAACAAACATTCCGCATTTGCAGGCGGCGCGGCTTGAATGGAGCGTACTGGTTTTTACACTGTTCGTATCATTACTGACGGGAATTCTGTTTGGATTGGCGCCGGTGCTGGCGGCGTTTCGCGTTTCTCTGAACAATACGCTGAAGGAAACCGGTTCGCAGAGCGGGACGGGAGCAGGCACACGGCGCGCACAACGCGTGTTGATGGTGGCGGAGATTGCGCTTTCGTTTGTGTTGTTCATCGGAGCGGGGCTGCTGGTGAAAAGTTTTCACCAATTGACGGCGATTCAGCCAGGCTTCGATCCAAATGGAGTGTTGACGGCGCGCGTGGCACTGCCCCTCGATCAATACCAGTCCGTCGATTTGCAGCGCGCGTTCTTCCAGCGGCTGGCCGAGAAATTACAAGCTCTTCCCGGAGTTGCTTCAGCCGGAGCAACGGCTGCGATTCCGTTGCGCGGACACGTGCTGATGTCGACGGTGCAGGTTGAAGGGCAGCCGCCTATGGATTTTGGCACAGCCAACGTTCCCATGGCGCGCGTGAATTCCGTGACGCCGGGATATTTCGCGGCGTTGCGCGTGCCGCTGATCGAAGGGCGTTTGCTGGATGAGCGCGACGGCGCGGACGCGCCAAACACGGTAGTGGTGAACCAGGCATTCGTGCGGCGTTTCTTTGAGAAAGAAGATCCGATCGGGAAGAGATTCACGGCGGGATTAACGCCGCGAAGCGGCGGGGCAAAGTCGTGGACGATTGTAGGAGTGATAGGCGACACGAAGCAGCGCGGGCTTGCGAGCGACATCATGCCCGAAGCGACGGCGTCGGCTTTGCAATGGCCGCTGTTCACGATGACGCTCGTGCTGCGAACTTCGGTGGAACCGACGAGTCTGGTGTCGGCGGTGCGGACGCAGGTGAGCGATCTGGATAAGAATTTGCCGGTGTTCGGCGTGCAGACGATGGACGAAATGCTTTCGGCGGAAGTGGCTTCGCAAAGATTTAATGCGGGCGCGCTGGCGGGATTTGCAGGGCTTGCGGTGCTGTTGGCCGGCGTAGGCATATATGGCGTGATGGCGTATGCGGTGAGCCAGCGAACGCGCGAGATGGGATTGCGCATGGCGTTGGGAGCGGGGCAGAGCAGCGTTTTGCGGATGATTCTCAACCAGGGATTGCGCTTGGCGGTGATCGGAGTTGCGCTGGGGCTTGCAGCGTCTTTTGCTTTGACGCGATTGATGGCGGGACTTTTATTTGGAGTGAAGCCATCGGATCCGGGGACGTTTGTGTTTGTGACTGGGGCGCTGCTGATCGTTGCACTCGGAGCGTGTTGGATTCCGGCGTGGCGGGCGACTCGTGTCGATCCGGTGATCGCGCTGCGATACGAGTGAATGCTCGCGGCATCTCAGGGCATCGAGACCAATGGAAGCTCGATGAAGCTGGAGTTGTCGGGCGCGTGATAGATGTGTTGTGTGGCTTTCTTGTAGTCGGAGGGCTTGGCCCAGAAAATGTTGGGGACGAAGGTTTGCGGATTGCGGTCGTAGAGCGGGAACCAGCTGGATTGGATTTGAACCATGATGCGATGGCCGGGGAGAAAGACGTGGTTGGCGTTCGGGAGATTGAATTTGTAGAGGAGTGGTTGGTTCGCGGCGATGGCTTTGGGAGTTTCGAGGCTTTCGCGGTAGCGGCCGCGGAAAATGTCGGCGGAGATCATGAGTTGGTAGCCACCGAGGTTGGGCTGGCTAGCGACTTCGTCAGGATAGACATCGATGAGTTTGAAGACCCAGTCAGAATCGGTGCCACTCGTTGAGGCGAAAATGTTGGCAATGGGCTGGCCGCTGATTTTGGTGGGCTTGGTTAACACGTCGGAGGTGAAGACCAGGACGTCGGGACGGCCGGAAGCTTCGCGCTGGTCGTCGACAAGCCACTGCGACCAAGTTAGTTCGGTAGTGTAGCCCATGGGCTGGCTGGGACGGGCGCGATAGGGAACCGGTTTGCTTGGATCGGAAATATATTCGTCGAAGGGTGCATCGGAGGAAGTGGGCGCGTTCATGCTGAGTTTCAGGCCGGCGTTGAGATAGAGCGGCGTGGGTTTCGGCGCGCAACCGGATTTGCAGCCTGCAGGCCAGGAGGGGAGTTCGCGCCAGTGGTTGGTGCCGGTTTCGTAGGCGTAGACGGGCGCGATTTCGTGCTCGGGACTTTCGTTCTTGAGATATTTCGCGAGAAATGGAGCGAGGATGTGCTGGCGGAAATAGGTACCGGTGTCGCTGCCGAATTTAATGGCGCCGAGGGAATAGGCATCTTCAATTTCCTGGCCGTGATGCCACGGGCCCATGACGAGAAAAACTTTGTCGTTGTTGGTATCTTTGGGCTTAAGGGCTTTGTAGACAGCGGTCGCGCCGTAGATGTCTTCTTGATCCCACAAACTGTGAACGAGCATCATGGGAACTTTCAGCGGCTGAGCGGCAAGAATTTTGTCCATGGCTTGCTGCTGCCAGAAAGAGTCGTAGCTGGGGTGCTCGAGAATTTTCCGCCAGAAACCCATTTGTTCGAGGCCATGACGACGGCCAAGTTCGCCGGCTGAGCCCGCCTCCATAAAAACATCGTAATCATCGAAATGAGCCGTCCACCATTTGGCGGAGTTGTCGCGCGTGCCGTCCTGCTCGTAGATGTACGGCATATTTTGTTCGCGGAAGGCGCCATTGTGGAACCAGTCGTCGCCCATCCAGCCGTCGACCATGGGATTCATCGGGACGGAAACCTTGAGGGCGGGATGTGGGTTGACGAGCGCCATCAGTGGAGTGAAACCGTCGTAGGAAATGCCGAGGATGCCGACTTTGCCGTTGGACTCGGAGAGATTTTTGACGAGCCAGTCGATGGTGTCATAGGTGTCGGTGGCGTGATCGACGCTGGTTGGATTGAGCGGGCCGTGGAGCGGGCGGTTCATGACGTAGTCGCCTTCGGAGCCGTACTTGCCGCGGACGTCCTGGATGACGCGGATGTAGCCGCCTTCGATGATGACGTCGGTGGCGTTGTCGTACCCTTCGAGGATGGGGGCGAGGTGGGAGGAGTTGGCGTGAGTCGTGAGGTCGCTGGCGTTGTAAGGCGTGCGGGTGAGGAGAATGGGTGCGTTCTTGGCGCCTTTGGGGATGAGGACGACGGTGTGGAGTTTTACGCCGTCGCGCATAGGGATCATGACGTCGCGGCGGATGTAGTCGAAGGTGTCAGTGGCTGGCTTGACTTGGGCGGGGGACTCGCTGGGGAGAGTCGTGGATTGAGCGAAGGACGAGCTGGAGAAGGATAGAGCCCACACGGATGCAACTAACAAAAAGAGTTTGCGTGCAGCGCGATTGGAAAACGTCATGAGATTCTCCCGACTTGAAAGGAAATTACGAATGCTTTGGTGAATGCGCAAAAGATGGCGAAGTTCTCGATAGAGCGGCGAGATTATACCGGAGCGAGCGAGAGTCTGCCAGATGTGCTCCGCTCGTGCTGTGTGCCCGTGCCGCATGCTTTCCATAAGACCAGAGGGCGCGGGCCATGCGGGAGGAAATTCCGTCATGCTTGACCGCGGGGGGGCGGGCACATACGCTCGAAGGCATGACTGCGGACAAAATTATTATGGGGACGATTGCGGAGATTGTTGCAGACGTTCAGGAGAAGAAAGTTTCGCCTGTCGAGGTTGTGGAGGCGCATCTCGAACGGGTGGCGGCGATGCAGCCGAAGCTGAACGCGTTTGTGCACCTGGATGCTGACGGCGCGAGGCGGCAGGCGCGGGCGGCAGAGGTTGCCGTGAAGCGCGGAGACGAGTTGGGGTCGCTGCATGGAGTGCCACTGACCATCAAGAGTTGTATTGATGTGTCGGGATGGCCGACGCCGGCGGGATCACTGACGCGGACGGAGTATTTGGCGCAGGCGGATGCGCCGCTGGTGGCGCGGTTGCGTCGGGCGGGCGCGATTATTTTGGGGAATACGAATACGCCGGAATATCTGATGGCGTATGAGACGAACAATTTGTTGAGCGGGAAGACGAGCAATCCCTGGAATTTGGAGCGGTCGGCCGGGGGATCGAGCGGAGGAGAAGCTGCGGCGATTGCGGCAGGGTGCTCGGCGGGGGGAGTGGGGAGCGACGGCGGGGGGTCAATACGCGTGCCGGCGCATTTCTGCGGAATCTGCGGGTTGAAGCCGACGCCGGGGCGGATTCCTGCGACGGGGCACTTTCCGGTAGGAGGTGGAGCGTTTGGGTGGATTGGAGTTGTGGGGCCGATGGCGCGGACTGTGGCGGATGTGAGGGCGCTGTTTGAAGTGATGGCGGGGCCGGATGCGGGCGATGCACTTTCGGCTCCAGTGCCGATGCGCACCTTGAAAATAGAAGAAGTCAGGAAATTGCGCGTAGGAATTTTGGAGAGCGAGGCGTTGGGAAGAGCCACGGCGGAGACATCTGCGGTTGTTGAGCAAGCGGGAAAGACTTTGAGTGAGCAGGGATTTGTGGTGGGGAGGAAGAGATTGCCTGGGCTCGATCGAGCCATTGAGCTGTGGTGGTACTTTTTCGGGCCGGTGATCGCGGATTTGATTCGCAAGGGGACGGTTGGCCAGGAAGAGCGAATGAGCCCGATGCTGCGCGAGTATGTGGCGCTGGCAACGGCGGGGATTACGTTGACGTATGACGGGCTCTTGAAAGCTTGTGCTGAGCGCGACGCGATTCGCGCGGAAATTTTGCGGCAGATGGATCAAGTGACGATTCTGCTGTCGCCGGTGTCGTTGGGGCCGGCCTTCCGGCATGGAGAGGGGAACTGGCGCACTGGGGAGAAGGAAAATTATCGGGACACGATGCGATATTCGCAGTGGTTGAATCTGGCGGGGCTTCCTGGGATTGCGGTGCCGGTGGTAATGTCGAATGAAGGACTGCCGATCGGCGTGCAGGTGATTGGGCGGCCGTATGAAGAGGAGAATATTTTGGCGGTGGCGGAGGCGATTGAGCGAGGGCGCGGGCCGTGGCCCTTACCGGGTAGAGAGGCGCCAAAGATTTAGGACTGCGGTGGCTGTTTCAGTTCGGGATTGGGAATGGGGTTGTCGCCGTACTTTTCGCGTTGTTTGTTGAGGCTGGCGTCGAGAAGCTTTTTTGAGATGGCAAGTTCGGTTTGCGCTTCTTCGCGGCGGCCCAGCTTCAGAAGCACTTGGCCGCGGACGAAATGGACACCTTGATTCTCGGGGACAAGTTTTTCGGCGGCGTCGAGGGCGGTGAGGGCTTCGCGATTTTTTCCCTGGCGTTGATAGAGGCGGCCCAGCGCGAGGAGCGATGCCGGTTGGCGGGGATTGTAGCGGAGGGCTTCGCGAAAGGACTGCTCGGCTTCGTCGTCCTTCTGCAATTGTAGATAGAGCAGGCCGAGTTGCTCGTAGTTGTCGGGGAGATCGGGCTCGAGGGCGATGTCTTTGCGGAACTCGGCTTCGGCGCGGTCGTTGTCCTGCTTCCTTGAGTAAGCAAGTCCCAAGCTAAAGTGAACGAAGGGCAAATTGGAGTTCGCTGCCGCGGCGAGTTCCAGTTCGGCGATGGCTTTGTCGATTTCTTCGCGGTTGAGGTAGGCCTTACCGAGAATAAGGTGGAACTCGGGAGTTTGGCCCCCGACTTCGACGAGGCGGCTTAGGGCTTTTGCGTCGAGATCGTCTTTGCCGGCACTGTGGGCGGCGATATCGAGGACATAGAGGTAGGTGAAATCGTTGGACATTTGCGGCCAAAGCGGTTCGAGGTCCGTGACGGCATCGGTGTAGTGTTCGGTGAAAACGTGGCAAAGGCCGAGCAGGTAGCGCGCCTGCGTTGAGTCGGGCTGATTGCGAACGACAGAGGCGAGAGGGGCGATGGCGCCGGCGTAATCGCCGCGCCGGTATTTCACAAGGCCGATGTTGAGGCGAATGCCGGACATCTTTGGTTCGAGCTTCTCGGCTTTTTGAAGGAGGGAGAGAGCATGATCCCACTCCTTTCGGCGCATGGCGATGACGCCGAGGTTGGCGTAAGCAGCGCCGGATTGTGGATCGACAGAGAGGACGCGGCGAAAGGCGGCTTCGGCGGCGGCGAGATCGCCGGATTGCAGGGCGGCTTGGCCTTGCGCGAAGGCGGCTTGGGGATCGCTGGCGGGGACGTGGCTAGGACTGCTTGAGGAGGGTTTCTGTGGGGAGTGAAGCGCGGAGGCATTTGCGGGCAGAGAGTGGAGGCAGAGGTAGAAAGTAACCATCAAGCAGATAGAAAGAGTGCGTGCGGGAAGGCAAGGAAGGGGAGAAGGCATCGACTCGTAGTGTCCAGCAGGGGAAGAAGGAATTCAAGCGGGGAGCGTGAACGTAAACGGCTAAGAGATTCTCAAATCGGGAATGGGACGGAACAGGCGCCTGATTTTCAGCTTGACATGAGCGCGGCAATGCCTTATTAATCCGATTTAATAAGTGACATTGGGTGCGTTTCTGAATGTCGAGTGGTGGGGGCTGTCTCGGATGAGTAGCCTTCTGCGTGCGGCAAATACTAGGGGTGCCCGCGGTAGCAGGCGTAATTGTGCCCACACCAGGCCGGTAATTCATTTCAAAAATTTCCGGGAGGTAGCAAAGTGATGGGATACGGTCGTAGTTTTCATTGTGCGAATATTGTGAAAAACATGCCGAGAGCCGCGCGACTGTTGGTCTGCGCGATGCTCGCGATTCTGTGCACGGCATTTGTCGCCAAGGCGCAAGACACGGGATACATCGGCGGAACGGTAACGGATAAAACCGGAGCGGCGGTGGCTGGCGCGGATGTGGTGATCTCCAGCACCAACGGAAGTTCGACGCATGCAACTACGACAAACTCGGACGGCGCGTTTGCCGTGGCGGGATTGCCTGGGGGCGGATACGACGTTGTGGTGACAGCAAAAGGATTCTCTAGATATTCGGCCAAGAATGTGGTGTTAGACGTAGCTCAAAAGATTCGTCTGGATATTCAGCTGACCGTTGGCGCGGTAACCGAGGAAGTTGTGGTGACGGGAGAGAGCGTGGCGCAAGTAGAGACGCAATCCTCGGCGCTCACAAGCACGATCACCGGCAAGCAGGTTAACGATCTCGAGCTGAACGGCCGCAATTTTACGCAATTGGTCACACTCAGCCCGGGAGTCGTCAACCAGACGGGATCGGATGAAGGAAAAGTCGGCGTCTACGGCAACGTACAGTATTCCATTAACGGCGGCCGCACGGAATACAACAACTGGGAACTCGACGGTGGCGACAACATGGACAACGGTTCGAATGCGACGCTGAACGTCTATCCCAACCCCGAAGCCATCGCCGAATTCAAGGTGCTTACCTCGAACTATGGCGCGCAGTACGGCCGCAACGGATCCGGCACAATCGAAGTTGAAACGAAATCCGGCGGCAGCTCTTTCCACGGAAGCGCGTTCGAATACTTGCGTAACGACATGTTCAACGCCAACGAATATTTCAACAATGCGAACGGAATCGCGCGCCCAACATACAAGAAGCATGACTTCGGATATACGATTGGCGGCCCCGTTTACATTCCGAATCACTACAACACGGACAAGAAGAAGACGTTCGTTTTCTGGTCTCAGGAGTGGCGTCGCGAAAAGAACCCGGCAACGATCTCGCCGATTAACGTTCCCTCGGACGCTGAGCGAGGCGGCAATTTTAGCGACGTTTGCCCCGGCACGGATTGCCCCAACGTAGGGGCTACCGTACCGATTTCGCCATCCGGTCAAGCCCTACTGGCCCTGATACCGAAGGCCAACACCACTCTCGGTGGTCTTCCGGCATTCGCGCAGACGGTGTCTACGCCAACTACTTGGCGCGAGGAGTTGGTCCGCGTCGACCACAACATTACGGACAATTACCGTCTGACCTTCCGCTACATCCATGACTCGTGGAGCACGGTAGTCCCGAATCCGTTGTGGGGCAATGGCACCTCGAGCTTCGAGAACATCCAGACTGGCTTCGTTGGGCCGGGCACGAGCTTCGTGGCGCGCCTTAACGCGAACATCACACCGACGTTGCTCAATGAATTCGTGGCCAGTTACACGGCGGACCACATCTTCCTAAACGCGCTCAACAATCCCGCGCTGCCTTCCACCTTTGCAATGGGCTCCATCTTCAACAATGGCTTCGGCGGCAAACTTCCGGCCATCCAGTTGAACGGCAATACGGACCTCTATGGCGGCCTTGGGCAGGACACGGGTTATTTTCCATGGAACAATGCCAATCCGACCTACACGTATCGCGATAACCTCACCAAGGTTTTCGGCCAGCACACATTCCAAATGGGTGCCTATGTTGCCTTCGCCCAGAAGAATGAAGACAACTCTCCAAACGTACAGGGCATTTTGACATTCGACTCGAGTTCCGGCGTGACGAGCAAAAACTCCTTTGCCGATTTGCTGATGGGAAATATCGCGAGCTACAAGCAGTGGAGCCAAATCGCAAAATACTACAACCGCTACAAGATGGTGGAGCCGTACTTCAATGATGATTGGCGCATCACCAAACGGCTGACGCTCAATCTTGGCCTGCGCGTGAGCTTGTTCGGAACCTATCGTGAGCGCTACCAACAAGCCTTCGCGTTCAGTCCGAGCGCTTTTGTCGCGGGCGACAAACCTACATTCAATCCGGATGGTTCGCTGGCGCAGAATGGCACGGGCAGCGCAAATCCTTTGAACGGCATTATCCAATGCGGCGGCAAAGGCGGGAATCTGCCGCTGTTGCCCGGATCAGTGTTCCCCACTGCGGCAATCGGCTCATCCTCCAATCCAGGCTGCCTCAGCGGGCATCTCTTCAATCCAGCGCCGAGAATCGGCTTCGCTTTTGACCCCAAGGGCGACGGCAAAATGTCCATCCGCGGCGGCTACGGGATCTTCTACGAACACACGAACGGCAATGAAGGCAACAGCGAATCGCTGGAAGGCTCCGCACCGCTGGTGCTAGCTGCGACGCAGTCCAACATCGTCGGCTATGGGAACGTCGGAGCCGGCGCCGGCGCCGTTCCGCTATTTCCTCTGACCGTTGTGGAGATTCCGGGCAAGGCGCAGTGGCCCTACGTGCAACAGTGGAACTTGAGTGTGCAGAAGGAAGTGCCTGCGCACTTCGTTTTGTCCGCGGCATATGTGGGTAGCAAGGGCACACACCTGACGCTTCTCTCCAACGGCAATCAGCTCCACTCGACTCCTGCTGCCGCCAATCCTTTCGCCGCCGGACAACCGATTACCCAGGCCGACTGCGACGCCTTCTTCGCCGACGGTGAGCTGGCCAATGGTACCGTGGTACCCGGAGCAGCCGCCAATAACTTGAGCGTAGCCTGCGGCACCAGCGCCGATCTGCTGCGTACCAATTTCCCTGGCTACAGCAACATTACGAACCTGAGCAACGCGGCCAACTCGGTCTATCACTCCCTGCAGGTCTCAGCGAATCGCAGCGTGGGCTCCTTGACGTTCAGCTTGGCCTACACCTACAGCCACTCCATTGACGATGAATCGGACCGTTCGGACTCCGCGTTCGTAGACTCGTACAACATCGCGGGAAATCGTGCGAGCTCGACCTTCGATCAGCGCCACAGCCTTTCCTTCAGCTACGTGTATGCCGAGCCTTTCTTTAAGTCCTCGGGCCGCTTCGTCCACGCGCTGTTGGGCGGCTGGCAGGCCTCCGGCATCACCGTATTCCAGACCGGCACGCCAATCAGTGTGACCAATGGCACCACATTCGGTGACAACGCCGGCGTCGGTAACGGCACCGGCACCGGCTCACGTCCGGACCTCGTCAGCAACCCGAGGACGGGCTTCTCGGGGAATCAGGATCCCACTGTTCCCGCGCCCCTCTACTACAATCCGGCGGCCTTTGCGATTCCCACTGGTTTGACCTTCGGCGATATCGGTCGCGACACTCTGAACAACCCGTCGCGCTTGAACTTTGACTTTGGCCTCTCTAAAGAGTTCAAGTTCAGCGAAAAGACCGGCATGGATTTCCGCTGGGAGAACTTCAACTTCTTCAACCACACGCAATTCAACGGCATCAGCTCGGACCTGGGGGCGAGCGACTTCTTGCACGCTAACTCTACCCACCTTGGTCGCAAGATGCAGTTCGGTCTGCGGTTGTTCTTCTAATCGCGGCCGTGGAAATTGGGCGGCGCTTTATTTCCAAGCGCCGCCTTTTTTTTCAGATAATGGACATCGCTTTTTTGTATACTCGCTCCGCTGATTAAGGAGGAGTGAAAACGCCATGAAACGCCGAACATTTATCGAGTCGTCGCTTGCTACCGCCGCTGTGCTTGCGGCGCATCCCCGATGGGCCGCCGCGAGCGAACACGAGATTAAAAGGGTGGGATTGCAGCTGTACACCGTGCGCTCCGAGATGCCCAAGGATTTCGAAGGAACGATCGCCAAAGTGGCTTCCACCGGATATAAAGAAGTGGAGTTTGCCGGCTACTTCGACCATTCGCCAAAAGATGTACGCGCGATTCTGGATAAGAATGGGCTGACGTCGCCCTCGCAGCATATTCCTTACGATGTGGTCGAGAAAAAGTGGGAAGAAACCCTCGAAGCGTCGCATATTGTGGGGCACAAGTACATCGTTTGCCCGTGGCTCGACGAAAAGCAACGCAATGCTGACGGCTGGATGCGCGCCGCGGAGCTCTTCAACAAAGCGGGAGAGGCCAGCCAGAAAGCCGGCATCCAGTTCTGCTATCACAACCATTCTTTCGAATTCGCTCCGGATTCCACGATGGGCGGAAGGCTTCCCTACGAAGTTCTGCTGCAAAAGACCGACCCCAAGTTCGTGAAGATGGAGATGGATCTCTGCTGGATCAGCGTGGCGGGGAAAGATCCGGTGAGCTACTTCGAAAAGCATCCCGGGCGCTTTCCGCTGGTGCACGTCAAGGATTATGTGAACGATCCCAATGCGACGAGCAGTTATGCAGGTGCGACCGGCTCCGTGGAATTCAAAGGGCGCTTGGCCGACGTGGGCAAGGGAACGATCGACTTCAAGCGCATTTTTGCGGCGTCGGAAAAGGGCGGCATCAAGCACTACTTTGTCGAGAATGACGATGCAAAGACGCCGTTCGAAGACATCAAGATCAGCTACGACTATTTGAGCGGCCTGCGCTTCTAACCGCAGCCGCTTTCTACTGGGGGAATCATCGTGCGGAAGACGGTGGTAAGTTTGGCCTGCATCGTGGCTGCCGCATTTCTATTGGTCGCAGCGCATGCCCAGGCGCCTGCGTGGAAGCAGCTATTCAATGGCAAGGACTTGGCCGGCTGGAAACATGTCGGCCCGGGCGAGATGACCGTTGAAGACGGCCTGATTCGAACCCACGGCGGCATGGGCCTTCTCTATTGGACCGCCGGCAAACTAGGCAACTGCCGCATCCATGTGGTCTACAAGATGCGCGACTTCAACGACAATTCCGGCGTGTTCATTCGCATTCCGATTGAGCCGCGCGAACCGTGGATGCCCGTGCACTACGGCTACGAAGTGCAGATTGACAATCATCCTGAGACTTCGAACGAAGACGAGTATCACGTCACCGCCGCGCTTTATTCGTTGACGAAGCCGCTCGCGAAACCGGGCAAGCCCGGCCCTGAGTGGAACACGATGGACATCACGCTCGATGGCCCGCACACGATTGTGGTGCTGAACGATGTGAAGGTCACCGACTACACCGAGGGCCAGCCGGTTCCGGACCGCAAGTTTGATTTCGAACCGCAACGTGGCCGCCGTCCGAATGAAGGCTACATCGGGCTGCAAAACCACAGCGACAACGACATCGTGTTCTTCAAAGAAGTCAGCATACAGTCTTTGAAATAACGGCTTCAACGAATCAGCTAGGCAGATGTAAATCAGGAGGGTGAGATGGGCGAGAATCGTTATTCGCGGCGTCGGTTTCTGCAGAGCACGGCTGGGGCTACGGGTGCGCTGGCGGCGGCTCCGAGTATCTTCCTGAAGCCGGAGTACATTCCTTCGGCGCTCGAACGCGTGGCGCCGAGCGATCGGCTGCGCTTTGGCATCATCGGCATCGGTATGCAGGGCTCGGGATTGCTGACAGCCGCCGTGCAATTGCCGGGAGTGGAATGTGTGGCAGCCTGCGATCTATACGACGGGCGCCATCTGTTGGCGCAGGAAATCGTCGGAAAGAAAATTCCAACCACGCGGCGATATCAGGATTTGCTGGACAACAAGGAGATTGACTGCCTCATTGCCGCTGTGCCGGATCATTGGCACAAGCAAGTGGTGGTGGACGCGGTCAGCGCGGGCAAAGATATCTACTGCGAAAAGCCCATGTCGCATTCCGCGGCGGACGGCTTGGCGATGGTGGCAGCGGCGCAGAAAACAGGTCGCGTCGTACAGATTGGTTCGCAGCGCGTCAGCTCCGTGATTTGCGCCAAGGCCAAGGAGTTGATCGAAAAGGGAACGATTGGGACGCTGACGCTGGTGGAGGGTTCGCTCGGTCGTAACGATCCAACCGGTGCGTGGGAGTATCCGCCGCCGCCGGATCTTTCGCCTTCGAATCTGGATTGGGATACGTGGCAGGGCACGGTGCCGAAGGTGCCGTTCAATCCGCATATTTTTGCGCGCTGGCGCTGCTGGAAAGAGTACGGCACCGGCCTTGCCGGCGATCTGCTCGTTCATCTCGTCAGCGGCATGAACTTCATGCTGGGGTGGAATGCTCCGCCGAAGAAGGCGATGTCGCTCGGCGCGATCCTACGCTTCCCAGATGGGCGCAACATGCCCGATGTGCACGCCACGCTGTTTGATTACGGAAGCGCGCCAGTGTATCTGCGTTTGAATTTGGGCTGCGAAACTCCGGAGATTTATCGTTTCCAAGGCTCGAAGGGCATTCTGGAAGTCACGGAGTTTGCCATCACCTATTATCCGCAGACGGGCGAGGACCAGGCGCCAAGCTACTACACGTCAGGCTATCCACAAAAAATGCGGGATGCTTATGTGGCGGATTGGCACGCGAAAAACGACCCCGTGCCCGGCAAAGAACCTGTGCTGGAAGGGTTTACGTACCGCGGCGATTCCTGGGATGACGAAAAGCCGCACCTCTGGAGATATTTCCAGGGCGTAAAAAACCATCAGCAAGTTACAGAAGACACTGTGTTTGGGAACAACGCCGCGCTGGCGTGCCACATGTCCAACGAATCGTACTTCCGGAAGAGCGCCGTCACCTGGGATGCGGCGTCCGGCACGATTAAAACCGCCTAGACCAGCCAACGAAATGGCCGTCCCTTCGGCCAGTGATGATTGAGCCACAGCGCAACTTCCGCTGGCGCTTCGGGTTTTATACTGAAGCTGTTCAAGCGAGGAGAGTCCCAGATGCGCAAATATCACATTTTAGGATTTGTTTTGCTGGCGCTGGTAGTGGCGTTCCTGCCTTCACCGTCGGCGGCGCAGATTAGCGTGGGGGTTGCCGTTCACATTGGCCCTCCGGCACTTCCCGTGTACGAGCAGCCGATCTGCCCGGGTGCGGGCTATCTCTGGACGCCTGGTTACTGGGCGTATGGAGATGATGGCTACTATTGGGTGCCGGGAACCTGGGTCATGGCGCCGACCGTCGGCTACCTTTGGACACCCGGCTATTGGGGATGGGGTGGCGGCGGTTATTTTTGGCACGGTGGGTATTGGGGACCGCACGTTGGCTTCTACGGCGGAATCAATTATGGATTTGGCTACGGCGGGGTCGGTTTCGTCGGCGGACGCTGGAACGGCGGCGTCTTTGCCTACAACACGGCCGTGATGCACGTGAACACCACGGTGATTCACAATACGTACGTCGATCGCACCGTGATCAACAACGTCACTGTGAACAATCACGTGAGCTACAACGGCGGGACCGGCGGCGTCTCCGCGCGGCCGACTTCCTCGGAATTGGCCGCTGAGCACGAGCATCATGTTGCCCCTACATCCGTGCAGACGCAGCACGAACACAGTGCCAGCACGAATCGCTCACTGCTCGCTTCCGAAAATCACGGCAAGCCGGCCATTGCTGCGACCGCCAAGCCCGGCGAATTTAATCATGGGGTCGTCGCTGCCAAATCCTCGAATTACCACGGCAACACGGCGAACGGCGGCAACAAGCCCCCGAGCAACTCGGCCGACCTTCACAAGAACGACCGCCCTCCTTCGCACACCAACGGAACTACCGGATCGACCACACCGCATACGAATACTTCGAATACTGTGCACACCAACACCGCCAACACCTCGCATGGAAATGGCGGCGGCAACAATCCGCCAAAAAATCAGGTGCACAACGAGAGCAAGCCTCCGGTACATACAGAAAGCAAACCTCCGGCTCATCCGGAAGGCAAGCCGCACGGCGAAGGCAAACCGCACAATTAGTTTGAATAAAAGAAGAGAATTGCTCCAGGCTCGTCATTCGCCCGGAGCAATTTTTATTTAGGCGCCTGGAAGCGGAGGGCAGCCGGGGAACTCGCTCAGCGCTGTGTTACCGATGTATTGCAGATCCTCGATGCCGATTTTGCTGGTGTAGAAGCCATCGCACGTCATCCTGCGCAGGAAAGCGAAGAAGGCCACGCCTTGGCTTAAGGTCGAATCTTTTTTCGCGTTTTTGCGGAAAGCGATCAAGTCCAGAACTTCCTTGCGCTGTTCGGGCGTGCATTCCAGAAATGTCTTGGAGTAGTGGTCGGTGCAGTAGTTGTCCAGCCACTGCAGCCCACCGCCCAGAACCAACTGATACTCCTCATTTTCGCTGGTGAGCAAATCGATGAACTCTGGTGCGCCCGCTTCTACGGCGCCGCCTGATTTCTCATCCTTTGGGATAATCGTGTCGCAAAGATTCGTGAGCATCTCGTATTGGTGCGCGGGAAAATATTTTGGAGCATATTTCCCCGCAGGAGACGCGGATTTTTCGCCGTGGACGGCCTGGTGAGCGTATTCCGCCGCTTTCGCGGGGATCACTTGCAATACGGAACCGCTGGCCACGCTGACGGCTAGCGTTCTCAAAATGTCGCGGCGGGTTACGGAGTGTTCGCTCATATTTCCTTTCTTGCGGCTCTTCAACGGTTGCCCGGTGCGCCTACAAGTTGCCTTTCTTCGCTTCGTCCAGCAGATATTCGGACGCACGCCACGCCAAAGCCATAATCGTCAGAGTCGGATTCTTGTCGGGATTGGTGACCAGCGGCGCTCCATCCATGACGAAAACATTTTTCACGTCGTGCGCCTGGCAGAACCCGTTCAGCACGGAAGACTTGGGATCCGCGCCCATGCGCGCAGTGCCGACTTCGTGAATGATCTTTCCGCCTTCCGCGATGCCGAAAGGCCTCTCCCCGTTGAGGGGTGTCTTGGTTTTGTATTCGCCGCCGGCTGCTTCGATGATGGCGCGAAACGTTTCCTGCATGTCTTTCGCTTGGCGAATTTCGTATTCGCTCCACTTGAAATGAAAACGCAGCACGGGGATGCCCCATTTGTCGACAACATTGGAATCAATCTCGCAGTACGTGTCCGGGTTGGGAATCATCTCGCCGCGTCCCGCCATGCCGATGCCCGTTCCGTAGACCTGCCGTGCGCGCTTCTTCAGCGTTGCGCCGTAGCCTTCTTCTTCGTGCAAGAGATCGTTGAACTCTCCGAGACCGGGCATTTCGCGCCCGCCGCCGAATTCGATGTGGTAGCCCCTCGGAAAATCATTCTTGCGATCGAATTTCCACCAGGGAATGTACATGTGCATCCCGCCGACGCCATCGTGATTGTGCGGGGGCATTTTTTCGAGCTGCGGAATAATGCCCCAGCCGTCGCTTCCGACGGAATCAGTCAGGTATCTGCCCACCGCGCCGGAGGAGTTGGCGAGCCCATTCGGGAATTGCGCGGACTTCGAATTCAGAAGCAATCGCGCGGATTCGCAGGCGCTCGCCGCCAAAACGACTGCCCGTGCATTGACCCGTTTCTCGGTGCGGGTAGCCTTATCGATGTACGAAACGCCTTCCGCTTTGCCATCCTTGCCGAGTAGAACTTCGCGCGCCATCGCGCCGGTCACCATCGTCAGCTTGCCGGTCTTCATCGCCGGCGGAATCATCACCTGGCTCGAGCTGAAGTTCGACGCCGTCACGCACCCGCGTCCGCATTGGCCGCAGTAGTGGCAGGGAAGCCTTCCGTTCACCGATTTCGTCAGGATCGCGAGCCGCGAAGGAATACAAATCACGCCGATCTTGTCGCAGGCTTTCTTGACGATCAGGTCCGTGCACCGCGGTTTCGGCGGGGGCAAGAACATGCCGTCCGGCGCGCTCGAAACATTTTCGTGCGTCCCAAACACGCCGATGTACGACTCTACTTTGTCGTAGTAAGGCGCGAGGTCATCATAAGTGATCGGCCAATCGTCGCCCAACCCATCGCGCGTCGCCGACTTGAAATCGATCGGCGCAAAACGCAGCGCAATGCGTCCCCAGTGATTCGTCCGTCCGCCCACAATCCGCGAACGAAACCACTGAAAGTTGGAACCAGGCGCGGAGGTGTACGGCTCGCCTTCGATCTGCCACGCGCCATTCGGTGCCAGGAACTCTCCAAAATTTTCACTCGCGTGCCCGCCTACACCCGCCCCGCGGTGCGGCAATTCATACGGCCACATCAGCATCTTGTAGTCTTTTTCGGGATTGACCGGCGGGCCAGCCTCTAGCAGCACCACATTAAGGCCGCCCTCCGTCAAAATCTTCGCGGCAGTGCCGCCGCCCGCGCCGGAGCCAATGACGCACACGTCGTACATCTTCGGCGAGCGAATCACTTGAGCCATGTTCTCGACCTCGAGCTTACAGTTCGTTCTTCTTGAGCGCAGAAACCGCAAAATCGCAAGCCCGCGCCGTCAACGCCATATACGTCAGCGAAGGATTGACGCATGCGCTCGAAGTCATGCAAGCGCCATCGGGCATAAACAGATTCTTCACGTCGTGCGCCTGATTGTGTTCATTCAACACGGAGGTTTTCGGATCGCGCCCCATGCGCGCCGTGCCCATTTCGTGAATCCCAAGTCCAGGCGGCGATGGTTTGTGAAACACGGAAATATCCGTGGCGCCCGACGCCGCGAGAATTTCCGCGGCTTGCACGGAAATGTCCCGCGACATCGCCAATTCGTTTGGCCCCCACGCGCAGTGAATCTTCAACGTGGGAACGCCCCATGCATCCACTTTGCCTTTTTCGATCTCCACGTAATTATCGTGGCTCGGCAGGCATTCGCCGAATCCGCCCAGATTCATATGCCACGGCCCAGGCATCTTCAGCATGTTTTTGAATTCCGGCCCGAGCCCGACCATGCTTGCTCCGCGCGACCAGCCTTCGCGGCTTCCGCCGCCCTGATAGCCATAGCCGCGCAAGAAATCCGCCCGCTTGGTTTTCACATTTCGGAAACGCGGCACATAAATTCCGTTGGGACGGTTGCCGAAGGGCATTTTGTCTTCATGGCCGGGCATTTTGCCGTTTGCGCCGCTGCCCATGTGATGGTCCATCAAGTTGTGGCCCAGTTCGCCGCTGCTGTTCGCCAGCCCATTCGGAAATTCCGCCGTTGCGGAATTCAGCAGAATGCGCGTGGACTCCAGCGTCGATGCGCAAACAAAAAACACTTTCGCCTTGAACTCCAGCGCGTTCTTGGTTTGCGCGTCAATCACGCGTACGCCGCTCACTCGCCGCGTCGCCGGATCAAAAACCAAGCTGTGCACGACGCTGAACGGTCGGATCGTAAACTTACCCGTCTTGATCGCCGCCGGCAGCGTCGAACTCAAGCTGCTGAAATAAGATCCGGTAATGCACCCGCGATGGCAGACGCCGCAGTAGTGGCACGCAGCGCGTCCTTTGTGTACGCGCGTCAGCACCGCCGATCGCCCAATCGTCATGATACGGTCGTCAAAATGTTTCGCCAGCGCCGCGCGCACATCTTGCTCCACGCACGTCATTTCCATCGGCGGCAGAAATTTTCCGTCAGGCAACTGTGGCAAACCTTCCGGCTGGCCGCTAATCCCCGCAAACTCTTCCACATAGTCGTACCACGGCTCGATATCCTTATAACGAATCGGCCAGTCCACGGCCACGCCATCTTTCAGGTTGGCCTCAAAATCCAGATCGCTCCAACGATAGCTTTGGCGTCCCCACGTCAGGGATTTTCCCCCCACTTGCCGTCCACGAATCCAGGCAAAGTGTTTGCCTTCCTCGCAGCTATAAGGATTGTCCACGTCGCTCACGAAAAATTTGTTCGAGTATTCGTCGCAGGCGTAATAACACTCCCGTTGAATGAGCTGCGTTTTCGTGCGCTTGACGTGATCATCCCACCCGCGGTATCTCAATTCCCACACCGGAACGTGCTCGACATAGTCCTGGCCTGGGTCGATGCTTCGCCCCGCCTCCAGCACCAGAGTGTTCAGCCCTTTTTCCGTCAGCTCTTTCGCCGCCCATCCACCGGTAATTCCCGAGCCGATCACGATTGCGTCGTAGGTATTCGCCGCCATGCGAGTCTCCCTTAAGCCTTTCTTCTCAGCCGTAACCGGCACGCAGCCATGTTGCGCGCCCGGAATAATTGTCAGGCCGAGTTCGCGGCTAAAACCAACTTCGGAAGTGTAGTAGCCGTGAAGCGTGATGCCTTTGAACACCGTAAAAAAATTTCCTTTCAGTTGCGTGTCCATCTCCGGGACGGTGTTGCCGTGACGCGCGCCGCGCCCTGTCCCCATTCCCACCACTTCATCCATGGCGCGCATCAACGAAAGTTGCTGCGCCGCCGAAGCATCAACAAAATCCTTTCCATACAATTCGTTGCTCTGCTTGTCGACACCCGCAAGCCCTTCCAGAAAATGGCTGCGATCCTCATCGGTCGCCCATTCCGTCAGAATCACGTCGATGAATTCATTCACCCGCGCGCCCTTCGCTCCCGGAGTGTCCGTCTCCGGTATGATCATCTCGCTCATCAGCACGACTAGCGCGTTCTGATGCGGATTCAGCGTGCGCAGCGCATATCCCGAGGCCGGATGAGCCTCCTGAAAAAACGCGAACATCTCCGGTGCGAGAGCCGGAGCCAGCGCTCCCGCCGCAAGAAATTTCAAGGCATCACGCCGTTGCATAGAGCCTCCCTAAAATCGTTTTCCGATTCCTCATCCTTCGAGAATTTCTTTGCGCACGTTTTTCAATACATACGCTGCGCGCTCCACGCCCACTTCTCCCGAAAGAATCGGATCTTCATTTTCAATACTGAGAATCCCTTCGTACCCGATGTCCATGTACGCCTGCAGAATTGACTTCCACAAACTCGCGCTGTGCCCATATCCCACCGCGCGAAACGTTTCCGAAGCATTCCCCAGATCGCTGGTCTCGAACGCAAAATTCAAGACCCCGTATTTCGCAACGTTCTCCGGGAAAAAAACCGTATCCTTCATGTGCGCGTGAAAAATAGCGCCCTGCTTGCCCAGAAAATGAATCACTTCCACCGGATCGCATCCCTGCCAGAACAAATGGCTCAAATCGCAGTTCGCGCCGATCTCTTCGCCCACCGCTTCCCGCAATTTCAAGAGCGTCCGCGGATTGTAGACAACGAAGTTTGGGTGCATCTCCAGTGCGATGCGATGCACGCCATGCTCCCTCGCGAACTTCGCCGCTTCTTTCCAATAGGGAATGACTTTTTCCTTCCACTGCCAATCCTGCATCTGCGCATACTCGGGCGGCCAGCGGTACGTGATCCAGTTGGGCTGCGTATCTGTCGGCGTGCCTCCCGGGCAGCCAGAAAATCCCACAATCACTTTCACGCCCAGCCGCTCCGCCAGCAGCACCGTCCTGCGAAAACTTTCGCGATCTCGCTCCGCATGTTTTTCGTCGGGATGCACCGGATTACCATGGCAACTCAGCGTCGCCACATGAATTCCGCGATCCTCAAATTTTTTCAGCCACGCCTTGGCCTTGGAGGCATCTTCCAGAAGCTCCTGCACCGGGCAATGCTTTGTGCCCGGATAACCTCCCGTGCCAATCTCCATCGCTTCCAGCCCGAGCGCGCTCACCTTCTCCAGCATTTCATCAAGAGAAGAATTGTCGTAAACGGGATCGAACACGCCAATGGGAATTTTCCGCTTCGCCGACGGCGTCGTCGCCGATTGACGTGCGGCTGAGGGAGTTGCGCGACCTTCTGCACGCACCGCGGAGTCCTTCATAGTGGCTCCTCCAGGGACCGCAGCCGCCAGAAGTCCTCCGCCCGTCGCGGCGAGAAACTGTCTGCGGTCAACCGATTTACTACTACGCGAGCTGCGCATGCCTATCCCCCAGAAGTGCTCGTCTCACTCCGGCCAAAGTACGGCCCGCGGCATTATACGCTTCCTGCGCGCGAGAGGAACTCACAAAATCGTTTTTGTGGTGACGAGTAGCGGCAAAACCGGCTTGCAGGGGGAGGCAGGTACACCCGAAGCGATTCAGTATCTTAAGCCTGGGCCAAATCGCGGTTTAGGGCTTCTTGCGGCCTAGCGCGTCCAGAGCTGGGATGGAAACGGCCTCCGTCACGACCCGCTCGGCGGGTGTCTTTTTATTCTGAATGGCGTCGACCAGCATTTCGATCGCCTGGCCAGTATTGGGAGGAACGAAAACTGTGGCGGCGAGCAAGCCGCTGCGCACCCAGGCTTGGCCCGTTTTCGGCAGGCCATCGCACCCCGTAAACGGCAGCTTGAGCCACCGCTCGCGCTCATCTTCGTTCGTCAATTCTTTAAAGGCGTCGCGTGCGCCCATGGCCATGGAATCATCTTGCGCGCAAATCATGTCGATAGCCGCGCGCTGAGACGTGGTTAGCTTGAGCCAGGAGCGCACGGATTTTTGCGCGCTTTCCTGAGTCCACTGCGCCTTGAGCATCGTCACTTGAATGTTCCCCGGCTTGGTTTCCTGCATGCCCGCCGTGCGCTCTTTCGCCGCAGAATTCTCGGAAGGTCCTTGAATGTAGAGGACGTTACCACCGCCGCGAAGCAGCGCGGCCATCTGGCGTCCCTGGATACGGCCAATCTCCTCGTGGTCGGAACTGATGGCGAAAAGAGGCGCGGTAGACGTCTTGCGAAGTTCCTCGATGTAATTGGCGTCGCGGTTCAGAATCACCCAGCCGATGCCTGCGCTGACCGCCGCCTTCGCCACCTGCGGCAACGCCGTTCCGCCGACTGGCTCAAAAATGATGGCGTCCGGACGTAATTCCTTCGGAGCTTGAACAGCTTTCAGGATTTGTGTGCTCTGGTTGATGGCGTCGTTTTGCGCGTGGATAATCTGGATTTCCACACCCGTTTTGCGTGCGGCTTGCTCGGCAGACTCCGACTGCTCGATTTGGTAATCGTTATCGTCGGTTGTAAGAGAAACCAGAAATTTAAGTTTTTTCATTCTCGTCTCAAGTTTGAATGTTTCTATTTCAACACAAAGAGACAGTTTAAACGCTTAAGCCTGCTGGACCGGTGCTTAGGCGGTCACTCTTTGACTTCTAATTACGTTCGCACACGCGATAACTTGCCGGTCAGCGCTTGGCAAATTCATCGAGCGCCGCGCCGAGGCGTTCGAGCCCCGCGCGCAAACCCAGCGTTTCGCCGCCGATGCCAATCCGGAAATGCTGCGGCATTTCAAAAAATGTGCCGGGCACCACCGTCGTTTCGTATTTTTCCCGCAACAATTTGAAGAACGCATCGGGCTCGCCGTGCGTCAATCGCGGGAAGAACACCGTTCCAGCGGGAGGGCGGAAGCATTCGAGATCCTGCCGTGAATCGAGAAAGGAATCGATCACCGCGCGATTGACGGTGAGCAGCGCCCGCGCGCGCTCGCGAAACTGTTCCAGGTGATCGAATGCGATTACGGACATACGTTCGGCGGCGTGCGCTGCGACTGCGCCATATAAATCGTTGAGCAACCACATGCGTTTGGCCAGATCGGGGGCGGCAAGGATCCAGCCGCAGCGCAGGCCACTCAATCCGTAGACTTTCGTCAGGCTGCTGGTAACGATAAATGGATTTTCATCGGAAGGAGCAATCGATTGCCCGATTGGAAAGCAATACGGCGCGCCCGCGTCGAACAGCATATCGAGATAAACTTCGTCGACCAGCACATGCGCGCCGGCGCGCTGCGCTATTTCGCCAATGGCGCGCAGAGTGGTTGCAGGGATCAAGGCGCCGCTCGGATTGTGAAGGTTGCTCAGTACAACCAGCCGAGTTTCGCGTGTAGTGGCTTGCTCTATTTCTGAAACGTCCAGCGCAAACCCCGTTTCAAAGCGCCGAGGGATGCGCTTCACGCGAGCTTGCAAATATTCTGCGACGTCGAGCAACGGCCCGTAGACGGGCTGTTCGATCAAAACTTCATCGCCCGGGTCGAGCACTGCGGCCAACGCCAGATGGTTCGCCATCGACGTGCCCGTTGCGGCGACGACGCATTCCTGCGGCACCCCAATGTGGCGGGCGAGCCGCTCTTGCAAGACTTTGTAGCCGTAGGCTCCTGCCGCAGGAGTGATTTCCAAATCTTTCAGATCAACCGGAAATTCGGACAGGGGAACACTGGTGAGCCCGCTCGTCGCCAAATTAAATTTGGCATGCGAACGCGTTTTCGCCCATTCCATGTAAACCGAACGCTTGGTTCGCTCCGAACCGCTCATGATTCTGTTGCTCCCCTGTTTTTTGCGCGCCACAAATAGTATGCAGGCAAACCAGCAATGGCGATACCCAGCCCAATCAACGAGCGTATGGGATCGTGAGCGAATGTGCTGACGACTACGATCCATTCCGCGGCGATAAAAAGCAAAGTCGTCCACGGATGTCCGGGAACGCGATATTCGATGATCGGTGAATTTTGTTGCGCCGCGCGGCGCCGCATCACAAGCAGACACACTGCCGTCAGCCCAAAGAACAAAGAGTCCATCGCCACCACGTAGTTGACGACCTGCGCGTATGTTCCCGTCAGAGCAATCACAATGGCCCACACGCCCTGCAGCAGAATCGCAACTACGGGGACGTGCGTCCTCGGATCGATCCACGCGACGCCGCGGAAAAACACGCGGTCCTCCGCCATCGCAAAATAAACGCGCGGAGCGGTCAGCATCGATTGTCCGAGGAAGCCGAATGCGGAGAAGGCAATTCCTGCGGCAATCAGCGATCCCCCGCGAGGCCCGAGCAGCATCCGCATCACCGTCGAAGCGGGCGTCATGGTCGCGGCCAGCCCGGCAGGCCCAAGAGTGCGCACGTAGACAAAATTCACCGACGTGTACACCGCAATCACTCCAAGCACGCCCAGAACAAGCCCCCGCGGAAGAGTCTTGCGCGGCTCGCGAACTTCCCCAGCAAGAAAGCTCGACGTTTGCCATCCGCCATAAGCAAACAATACCGGGGTCATCGCCGCCCCAAACGTGAAAATCAATCCCGTTGACATCGGCTGGTCCAGGACGGGCCGCCACGAAATTTGCGAAGGCCCGCCGCGAACAAAGCTAAAAATTTCCAGCAGCCCGATGGCCCCAATCGCCGCCAAAGTCATCGCCGACTGCACTCGACTGCCCGCGCGAACACCCAGGCAATTGATCACTGTAAGCAGCGCCAGCGCGGACGCCGCGATCAGCGACGCGCTGAACTGCCACTGCGTAAGCTCCAGAAAATATCGCGCAAACGTGACGGCAACGGCGGCCATACCGCCTGTCTGAATCACCAAAAGCAGCACCCACCCATAAAGAAAAGCCACCGCCGGATGCAGCGCCTCGCGCAAATAAGCATATTGCCCGCCGACGACGGGCAACCGCGCCGCCAACTCCGCATAAATAAATCCGCCAACCAACGCGATCAGCCCACCGGCGATCCAGGCGCTAAGAATGAGCGCGGAAGTGTGAACCCGGCTAGCGACGAGGTACGGATTGATGAAAATCCCCGCCCCAATAATCCCGCCCATCACGGCCATCGTCGTCCCAAACAACCCAAGCTGGCGCGCAAGCCCGCCGCCGCCCCCGGTCCGATTCTCAAGATTGTTAGGCATCGTTACGGATCGCTGTGATAGCCCACCCATCCGTTTGCGCCAGAAAGGTCGCCGTGATGGGCGGGCGTACTCTAACATCGCGCTCGCCTGTGACAAAACAAGGCTACACGTAGATTGACCTGGGCGGGCGAAAGGAACTCCACCCTAGACAGAGGATGAATCTTCCTAACCAACAGGGAGCTTCCCAATCGCGAGTCTAACCATACCAAAGCCCTGACGGGCCTCTATCTTGTCCCCGCGGACGGCCGACTACCGCTAACCGGTCATCGGCGAATTGGAGTATCATAACTGTCAGTTTTCGGTTGCGCCTTAGGCAAAAAGAGACGGGTGGGTCATGTTTGCATACATATTCAGACATTTCCGGGTCATTCTTGCTTTCTCATTCGGCTTCTTACTTCCCGTCGTCGCCGGCGCCCTCCCTCCCGCTCAAAGTGCTCTAGGTCCCCAGGATCCCAAGGCGGGCATGGATGTCGCCGCCAGCATGATGCAGTTTGCGGACATCGATATCTACATAAAAGGGCCGGATGGCGTCGCGATTCCTCCAGGACCTTTTGTGGTGACGCTCTCCAAACTAAACGGAAAGTTTTACAACCAGGAGACAGGAAAAAAGGGCTACGTCCGGTTCAACAGCGTTCCTATGGAGGAGTACACCGCTCAGATTGTTGTTCCGGGATACCTTGTCATTACCAAACAGATCCAAGCCTCCGAGCCCACCTTGGTGAAAGTGACTGTCGAAGTGCAGCCCAACCCCGACGCGGAAGACGCTGCCTCGTCTGCAGCTCTGCTTGTGCTTGCACCCAAGCCGCAAAGAGAAGTGGGCAAAGCGCTCGAATTGTTGCGTGCTAACAAGCCAAATGATGCGCGAAGCCACCTGGAGACCGCGGAGAAGGCCGCTCCTACGAGCGCGGAGATTCAATACTTGCTGGGCGTCTATTCGTCGCAGGTTAACGATCAGATCCGCGCACGGGCCTATTGGCGAAGAGCTCTGGAACTCGATCCTAGACATTTGAGTGCCCTGATTGCCGTCGGCTTCGATTTCCTGCATGAAAGCAAAGCGATCGAAGCGACGCCATATCTCAAGCGAGCGGTAGCGGTCGACCCTTCTTCCTGGCGCGCGCATGCGCTTCTTGGCGAAGCTCTGGTCTTGCAAAAACAGTACGACGAGGCTGTCAGCCAAGCGGAACGGGCGATCGGATTGGGCCGCGAGCGAGCGACGTCCGCGCAACTTATCTTGGCAAGAGCTTTGGCAGAGCGTGGGGATCGAGAGCGGGCAATCAGTGTGTTGCAGTCCTACGTTCAGGGACATCCTTCAGATACGGTGGCCGCCAAAGATCTGGAAAGAATGAAGAATCCGCAGCCCAGCGACGCGGCCTCTGATGCCGGCGCGGCGGGCGACATGGCCGCGTTATCCAAGGATGCTACGGCCTTGCCGGTACCTTCCAACTGGCTCCCGCCGGACGTGGACGAGAAAGTGCCACCAGTGGAAGCGGGCGCTTCTTGTGCCGTCGATGACGTGGTCACCAAGGCTGGCAAACAATTGATCGAGCTTGTGAAAGATGTCGATCGCTTTGCGGCGATCGAGTCTCTGACGCATGAATCGGTTAACAAATATGGGTTAGCTTCGCCACAGGAAAAGCGCAAGTTCAACTACGTCGTTTCCATTCAGGAAGTGCAGCATGGCTATCTGAATGTGGAAGAGTACCGGAACAGTGGCGGTTCGCCGGCGGAATTTCCTGACGGTGTCGCGACCAACGGATTGCCTGCCCTCGTGCTGATCTTCCATCCTTACAACGCCAAGAATTTCGAGATGACTTGCGAGGGCCTGGCGCGATGGAACGGCGGCCTGGCCTGGCAAGTCCATTTCAAGCAGCGTGAAGACAAGCCCAACACGATCAAGAGGTATCGGATAGGCGCGGAAGGGCCGTCTTACCCGGTTGCGCTTAAAGGGCGCGCGTGGATTTCCTCGGACAATTATCAAATCGTGAGGCTCGAGACGGATCTGGTTTCTCCCGTTCCGCAGATCAAGTTGCTTGCTGATCACGCAGACATAGAATATGGGCCCGTGAAATTCGCCAAGGGCAACGTGAATATGTGGCTGCCGCAAAGCGCGGACGTGTACTACGATTGGAAGGGCCGGCGCATCCATCGACGCCACAGTTTCAGCAACTATCTGCTCTTCGCCGTGGACGACAAGCAGAAAATTACCGTGCCGAAGGTTGACGACGCGGCGGTGGTTACCGGGCCGAGCGACGCAGCAACCCAAAAACCACGTCAGAACTAGCTCTAGCGCCGGCCTTTATAAATATAATTCTTCATCCGTCCGTGCAGCTGCGCCTCACTTGATGGAATTGTGTGTTTGGCGTCGGAGGAATTGGCCGGAGCCTGGGCGGCCGACAAATTTTCCTGAGTCGATGACGGCGCGTCCGCGTGAGAAGACCTTTCTTGGCGCTCCTTTGATTTGGATTCCCTCGAACATCGAATAATCCACGCGCATGTGGTGTGTTTTTGCGCTGATGACTTGCTCGTCGTTCGGGTCGAAGATCACGATGTCTGCGTCGGAGCCGACGGCGATGGTGCCTTTGCGGGGATAGAGGCCGAATAATTTTGCAGGCGATGTGGACACGAGTTCGACGAAGCGGTTGGCAGAGAATCGTTTGCCGTGGACGCCGCCCGTGTAGATGAGGCTGAGGCGGTGTTCGATGCCGGGGCCGCCGTTGGGAATTTTTGTGAAATCGTCCTTGCCAATTTCTTTTTGTTCCTTGAAGCAGAAGGGACAGTGGTCGGTGGAGACGACTTGCAGCGTATCTTTCGCAAGACCCTGCCAGAGTTTTTCCTGGTGCCATTTTTCGCGGAGCGGCGGAGTGAAAACATATTTCGCGCCCTCGAAGCCGGGGGCGTCCATATTTTCGAGCGAGAGATACAAATACTGAGGACAAGTCTCGGCGTAAGCAGGGAGGCCGCCGTCGCGCGCTTCGCGCACTTTTTCGAGGGCGTCGTTGCACGACAAGTGGACGATGTAGACGGGCGCACCGGCCATTTCCGCAAGGGCAATGGCGCGCGAAGTGGCTTCCGCTTCAGCAGTCGTAGGGCGCGTCAGGGCATGATATTTCGGCGCTCGTTTGCCTTCGGCAAGAGCCTGCTGGACGATCACGTCGATCGCGCCGCCGTTTTCGGCGTGCATGCAAATTAAGCCGTTGTGCTTGGCGGCTTGGCGCATGGCTTTGAAAATGGTGGCGTCGTCGAGCATGAAGACGCCGGGATAGGCCATGAAGAGTTTGAAGCTGGTGACGCCTTCGTGAACCAGTTCGCCCATTTCTTCGAGCTGGGCGGCGCCAAGGTCGGTGATGATGCAATGGAAGGCGTAATCGGTGACGGCTTTGTCGTGCGCCTTTTTCATCCAGGTGTCAAAGGCCTGGCGGAGAGTCTGGCCTTTATATTGAATCGCGAAATCGATGAGTGTGGTGGTGCCGCCAAAGGCCGCTGCGATTGTGCCGGTCTGGAAATCGTCGGCGCTAGTGGTGCCGCCGAAGGGCATGTCGAGGTGGGTGTGTACGTCGATGCCGCCGGGAATGACAAGAAGGCCAGCGGCGTCAATCACTTGGCCGGCATTCTCGATAGGGAGAAGGGCGGCGATGGCGGAAATCTTGTCGCCGTTGATGCCGATGTCCGCAGAGTAGGTGTCGGAGGCGGTGACGATGGTGCCATTGCGGATGATGGTGTCAAAGCGCATGGATGGGCCTCGGATCGCGGAGGGACAGAGTTAGAAATGAGTAACAAAAGGCCATGAGCAGGGTACCCTCCCCCCGGGGTTTTTTGTAAGTGTTCATTCTAAAGGATTTTAAGTGGCGCACAATGAACACTTGTATAAGTGCGGATTCTAAAGGACTTAGGAGATTTTGGCTATAACGAAGTAGTGACGGGGGAGGGTGAACGCGTGCCGGAGAGTTTGAAAGGTCCGTCCGACGGGCGGTCATGGCGTCTGGCGCGAGGGAGCAGCGCCGGTTCCAAAGCAAACTGCATTATGGCACATCGGTATAATTTGTCAAGTGATAAATAGTAAGCCATTTGTTTTCTGCGGGTTAGCTGCGAGGCTCTGCAGCTCAAGAGGCAGGTGCGGCCTGATAGTGGGGCAGGACGTCGCGGGCGTAGATGTCTAGGGTTTTTTCTTCTTCGCCGCACATCAGATAGATATTGAACTGGGTTACGCCGACTTTGCGGAGGGCTTCGAGTTTTTGGCGGTGGGCTTCGATGGGGCCGATGATGCAGAAACGGTCGATGACTTCGTCGCTGACGAAATCTGCGTTGTCGCTGCCGACTTCGCAGTGGTGATGGTAGTCGTATTTTCCCTTGTCTTTGACGAAAGAAGTAAGCGATGCGGGGAGCTCTTCCGGTTTGTACTTGGAGATTAAATCCATGACGTGATTGGAGACCAGGGCGGGGAACCAGCGAACGCGGTCGCGGGCGGTCTTTAGATCGGCTGAAGGCCAAACGGGGGCGGCGGCCATGACCTGAAATTTGCTGAAGTCGCGGCCGGCCTCTTTGGCGCCTTCGCGGACGAAGCCGAGGCACCAGTCAATCAGGTCGGGATCGGCGAATTGGAGGATGACGCCGTCGCCGATGCGGCCTGCGGTGCGGAGAGCTTTCGGGCCATACCCGGCGACCCAGACGGGAGGGATCTCGCTGCTGGCCCAGGGGAAACTAGTGGGGACGCCATCGAGGTCGACGGTTTTTCCGGCGTTGAGATCGCGGAAGGCGCGGACGAAGGTCTCGAGGTTTTCGAGAGTGGTGGGTTTTTTGCCGAGAACGCGGCGGGAGCTGTCGCCGCGGCCAATTCCGAGCTGCATGCGTCCGCGGGAGGCAAGATTGAGAGTGGCGAAGAGGCTGGCGGAGACGGTGACATCGCGGACGGCGGGGTTGGTGACGCAGGTGCCGAGGCGCATGGATTGGGTGCTGGCGGCCATGAGGGTGAGGAGGGGGAAGGGTTCTTTCCAGATGACGTGGGAATCGAAGATCCAGCCGTAGGAGAAGCCGCCGGCCTCGGCTTGCTGGGTGAGACTGACGATGCGGTCAATGTGAATGTCGGGTTTGATGGTTATGCCGAAGTCCATGGTCGCCTCACGAAAGTTAAACGGAAAAGAAAGAAAAAGATTTTACACAGAGGACACAAAGACACAGAGGGCACAGAGGAAAAAAAAGCGGATTCCTCGCTTCGCTCGGAATGACAGTTTTTCATCTTCTGCTCTCAGTCTGCGGACTGCACAACTGTTGCGTGCTTGGGCATTAGGGCGAAGTAGGCCAAGAAGCTGACGGCGAAGCCTACGAACCAGGCGTAATTGTAGAGCACTTTGAGGGTGGGGACGAAGAGGCCGACGAAAGCGACGCCTGCGCCGGCAGCAAGAGCGATGATTGCTCGCCAATTTACGCCGCGCGAGAATTCATATCGGCCGCCGCGTTGGTAGAGATCTTGCGCGGAGAGATTTTTCTTGCGGATTACAAAATAATCGCAGATCAGGACGCCGGCGATAGGGCCGAGGAAACCGGAATAGCCGACGAGCCAGCCGAAGATGTAGCTGCCGTAGCTGGACATGAGCTTCCAAGGCTGCATGACGATGCCCATGACGCAGGTGATGAGGCCGCCGGTGCGGAAGCTGATGCGGCGCGGAGAAAGATTGGAGAAATCGTTGGCCGGGGAGACGACGTTGGCGGCGACGTTGACGTTGAGCGTGGCCATGAGCAAGGCGATCATGGCGATGACGACCGCAATAGGATTGCCGAGGCGGGAGAGAACGGCGACGGGATCCCAGAGGGCTTCGCCAAAAATAATCAGGGTGGCGGAGGTGACGGCGATGCCGATGAAGGAATAAAACGTCATCGTGGCGGGAAGGCCGAGAGCCTGGCCGAGCATTTGATCTTTTTGGCTGCGGGCGTAACGGGTGAAATCGGGGATGTTGAGAGAGACAGTGGCCCAGAAGCCGACAACTCCGGTAAGCGAGGGAATGAAGAAACGGAAAAATTCGGGGAAAGTTTGGAATTTAGAGGGCGTGGAGAGCATGGGGCCGAAGCCGCCAGCTTTTCCTTTGGCCCAGAGGAGAAGAGCGAGCCCGATGAGCAGCAAGAACGGCGCGGAGACGCCTTGCAGGAAGCGAATGGTTTCGATGCCGCGCAGAATGACGAGAACGTTGAGCAGCCAGAAGAAACCGAAGCAGACCGCCGGGCCGAACGCGAAATGCTGCCAGCTAGGTGAAAGCGCGATGAGCATGGCGTTGATGGCTTCGCCGCCGATCCACGTTTGAATGCCGAACCAGCCGCAGGCGACGAGAGCGCGCAGGATGGCGGGGACGTTTGCGCCGAGGACGCCGAAGGAGGCGCGCGCGAAAACGGGGAAGGGAATGCCGTAGGCGGCGCCTGCGTGGGCGTTGAGGAGCATGGGGATCAGGACGAGGACGTTGCCGAGGAAAACGGTGAAGAGAGCTTGCTTCCAGCTCATGCCGCCGGCAATCATGCCGCTTGCCAGCAAATACGTGGGGATATTGACGCTCATGGAGATCCAGAGAGCGGCGTAGTTGTAGGTGCCCCAAGTGCGGCGTTGCGGGGGGACGGGGGCGAGGTCTTCGTTGTAGAGCGAGCTGGTGCTTATGGTTTCGGCGGCGAGGGAAGTGCCGTGCGAGTCGGTCATTGAGCGCGCTCAGCTCGGACGGTGTTGGTGGAAAGAAAAAGCAGATTCCTCACTTCGCTCGGAATGACAATTTTCTTATTCTGCTCGGAATGGCAAATTATTTTATTTGCTGGCGCAAAGATGACAGTGGTGTTTGGCGACATAGAAGAATTAGTCGGCGGCTTCGGAGATTGGAGCGGCGCGGGTGCGGGTGATTTCGCCGTAGGATTCGGGGCGGCGGTCGCGGAAAAATTGCCAGGTGTCGCGGACTTTTTGAATGTCGTCGAGGTTGAGTTCGGCGACGAGGAGTTCATCTTTGTCGCGGCTGGCTTGGGC
This sequence comes from uncultured Acidobacteriota bacterium, assembly GCA_963718785.1. Lineage (GTDB taxonomy): Bacteria > Acidobacteriota > Terriglobia > Acidiferrales > UBA7541 > Acidiferrum. The sequence goes on from CAVQZW010000004.1 coordinate 1,057,562, forward strand.
GACGATTTTTCCGCGGGGATCGCAGAAATAACTTTTGCCGTAGAATTCGCCGATTTTCCAGGGCGCTTCGGTGCCGACGCGATTGATAGCGGCGACGAAATATTGGTTGGCGACAGCGTGCGCGGGCTGCTCGAGTTCCCAGAGATATTCGGAGAGGCCGGCGACGGTGGCGGAGGGATTGTAGACAATTTCTGCGCCATTGAGGCCGAGGCAGCGCGCGCCTTCTGGGAAGTGGCGGTCGTAACAGATATAGACGCCGACGCGAGCGTAGCGCGTCTCGAAGACGGGATAGCCTGCGTTGCCGGGTGTGAAATAAAACTTTTCCCAAAAACCGGGGTGGCAGTGCGGGATGTGGTGTTTGCGATATTTGCCGAGGTAGCGGCCGTCGGCGTCGATGACGGCGGCGGTGTTGTAGTAAACGCCGGTCATTTCGACTTCGTAGATGGGAACGACGAGGACCATCTGATGTTTTTTGGCAATTTTCTGCATGTGCGTGATGGTGGGACCGTTGGGAACGGATTCGGTGAGTTCGTACCAGCGGGTTTGTTGCTCGGCGCAGAAGTAGGGGCCGTAGAAAAGTTCCTGGAGGCCGAGGACCTGGACTTTTTTCTTGGCGGCAGCGGCGATGAGGTCTTCGTGCTTGGACATCATTTTTTGCTTGATCTGAGCGAGAGAATATTTTTCGGGCGACCATTCACAGCTGGCTTGGATCAGGCCGCAGCGGACGATGCGGGGCATGAAAACCTCCTACGGGCTTTTGCGCGTGAAATGCTGGCGAAAGTTTACCTTGTGAGGGGAGAGGCGTCCACAAGTCACGGATCACGGGCCACGGATCACGTACCCCGAATCTCCCCATCGCCTTGAAGGCTATCCGCGCCGGCAGTACAATCTCTTGTTTGCTCATCGAGGAGAAAACTGCCATGGCTACGGCCGAAGCGAAAATCCACGTTTCTGAGTTCACGAACGAACCATTTATCGATTTCTCGAAGCCAGAGAATCGCAAGGCCATGGAAGTCGCGCTGAAAAAAGTCGCTTCCGAATTCGGCCGCGAATACCCCATGTACATTGGCGGCCAAAAGGTGATCACGGCGGAGAAGCGGACTTCCACCAATCCCTCGCATCCATCGCAGGTGATCGGCGTTTTCCAGACCGCGACCGCAGAGATGGCTGCGCAAGCCGTGGAAGCTGCCGCCAAAGCGTTTGAATCGTGGAAGCGCGTGCCCGCCGAGCGGCGCGTCGAATGCCTCTTTCGCGCCGCAAAGATTCTTCGCGAGCGAAAATTTGAAATGAACGCCTTGATTTGTTACGAAGCCGGAAAAACCTGGCCCGAGGCGGACGCGGACACGGCGGAAACGATCGATTTTCTGGAGTACTACGGCCGCGAAATGCTGCGACTGGCCGGCCCGCAACAAGTCGTGCCGATGAAGGGCGAGAAAAACTTTCTTGTCTATATACCGCTCGGCGTCGGCGTGGTGATTCCGCCGTGGAATTTTCCTGCGGCCATCGCCGCTGGCATGACCATGGCGTCGCTCGTCACGGGAAACACCGTCGTGCTCAAGCCTGCCGCGGATACGCCTACGGTTGCCGCAAAATTTGTGGAGATCGTCTATGAGGCGGGCATTCCGAAAGACGCCCTCACCTTCCTGACCGGACCCGGAGCGGAAATCGGCGACGTCCTCGTGAAGCACGCGAAGACTCGCTACATCGCTTTCACCGGCTCAAAAGAAGTCGGGTTGCGCATCAGCGAACTGGCGGGCAAAACCGTTCCAGGCCAAATCTGGATCAAGCGCACGGTGCTGGAGATGGGCGGCAAGGATTCCATCATCGTGGACGAAGAAGGTGACGTGGACGCCGCCGTCGAAGGCGTCGCACAAGCTGCGTTTGGCTATCAGGGACAAAAGTGCTCCGCATGCTCGCGCGCCATCGTTTCTGAAAAAGTCTACGACAGGTTCGTCGAGAAACTTGTGGAGCGCACTAAGAAAATCGCCGTTGGCCCCAGCGAGGATCCCAATAATTACATGGGCCCGGTTGTAAGCAAATCCGCCATGAACACAATTCTGAATTACATCGAAGTGGGCAAGAAGGAAGGGAGGTTGCTCCATGGTGGTGGCCGTGCTGCTGGCGACGGCTATTTCATCCAGCCGACGATTATTGCTGACGTCGATCCCATGGCGCGCATTTCGCAAGAAGAAATTTTTGGGCCGGTCCTGGCGGTAATCAAAGCGAAGGATTTTGACCATGCGCTGGAAATCGCCAACAACACGGAGTTCGGCCTGACTGGCGGCGTGTACTCCAAGAATCCCGCGAAGCTCGAAAAAGCAGAGGAATCCTTTCACGTGGGCAATCTTTACCTGAATCGAAAGTGCACTGGTGCGATGGTTGGCGCACATCCCTTCGGGGGCTTCAACATGTCTGGCACCGATTCCAAAGCGGGCGGGAGAGACTACCTGCTGCTGTTCATGCAGGGAAAAAGCATCGCTGAAAAAGTTAGCAACTAGGAGGCGTGGGAGTTGGGAGCCGCGCGCCGCGACACCCATTTCAGGACGAGAAACACGGGGTAGCTCAAAACCAGCATCGCCAGCGCCCACGGTGCATTCTTCTGATCCGTGACGATCGACCCGGTCAGAAAAATTCCCGAAAGTACGAGCGCGATTCCCGTGGTCCACGGGTAACCCCAAGCGCGATACGGCCTCGCCATCTGCGGCTCTTTGCGCCGCAGCAAAAATAACGAAGAGTACGATAGCGTGTAATTGGCCACGAAGAAAAACGACAACATCGCGATCACTCGCTCAAACGAGCCCAGCACAAAAAGCACGCCGGCAATGGTGCTAAGGAGAAGGGCAATCGTGGGCGTTCCGCCAGCGTTGACTTTTGTGACCGGCCGGAAAAACAAGCCGTCGCAGCTCATCGCGTAAAGCGTTCGGGTGCAGAAAAGCTGATTGGCGTTGAGACAGCTCAGCATGGAAATCACCATGATCGAGCGAATAATAGGATCTCCATAGTGGCCAAAGACACGTGACGCCACCGTGCCAAGAGCAAAATTGTTTCCGGCAATTTCATTCATAGGCAAAACGTACAGCACCGCCGCATTGAGAAGCAGGTAGATTCCCATGATGGTGAAGACGCTTCCAAAAATCGCGCGCGGCACATCGCGGCCGGGATTGCGAACTTCTTCGCCGAAATATACGACGCCGTCCCATCCGTCAATCGTGTATACGACGGCCTGCAACCCAAGAATGATGGCGACGGCGAGTCCCCATCCCACCGGCATCGCGGGCAGCGGCGTGGCCACCGGAGCGGCGATGGCACGCGCGTGTCCGCCCAGAGCAAAACATGCGACAAGCAAGATCAAAAACGCGATCGTCTTCACTACGGCAGTGAGGATTTGCGCGCCGCTGCCCCAGCGGATTCCGCGCCATTGCAAAACGCCGAACCCCACGATAACGCTGACTGCAATCGCTTTAACGTGCCCCGCCAGCATGGGAACAAGGTCTCCGCTGTATTCGGCGATTACGATCCCGACGGCGGCAGCGGTTCCGCATGTTGAGAGCCAGTCGCTCCACCCGACGATGAAGCCGGCGTATTCGCCGATGGCCCGGCGCGAAAAATTGTATTGGCCGCCGCTGCGCGGAATTGCCGCGCCTAACTCCGCCAGCGAAGAGGCCCCGAAAAGTGCATACATTCCGCCGACAACCCATACGCCGAGGAAAAGCCAGGCTTTCGGAAGAACCTGGGCAATGTCACCGGGAGTTCGCACAATTCCCGCAGCAATTGCGTTGCCGATAGCTGCGGAAACGCCGAACCACACACCTAGGACTTGCAACAGACGGCCGCGGTTAAGACTCGCCGCAGGCGGCGTGGTGCTGCTGGAAGACTCAGCCGATGTGTTAGACAATGTGAGGTCTCAGGGGAGCACCGGAAACTCCGCCATCATAATGGTGGTGTGGCAAAATGCAAGCTGGAAGTCGCTGCACCGCATGGTTGCCGCCGGATTCATGCGCTTAGTGTGAATGTCAACAGAATCAGGGAGGCAGTGAATTGGCTGTAGACCGCGCGCCCGCTATTAAAACGGAATTGACCACGCGCATCGACATGAGCGGGGATGCTCCTCCAGTGGACGTCTCAGTTGTAATCCCGTGCCTGAACGAAGCGAATTCCATTTCTTTTTGCGTTGAAAAAGCGCTGAAGTCGTTTCAGATGGCGGGCTTGCGCGGGGAAGTCGTTGTTGGCGACAACGGCTCGACAGACGGCTCCATCGAAATTGCCGAGAAACTCGGCGCGCGCGTGGTTCGCGTGGAGCAGCGCGGCTACGGCTCGGCGCTGCGAGCGGGAATTGCGGCGTCGCGCGGCGCGTTTATCATTATGGGCGACGCGGACGACAGTTATGATTTCAGCGAAGTACCGCGCTTCGTGGAAATGTGGCGGCAAGGCTACGACGTGGTGATGGGCAATCGCTTCCGGGGAGAAATCAAGCCTGGCGCGATGCCGTGGCACCATAAATATGTCGGCAATCCGGTGCTCACTTCCATCCTCAATCTTTTTTTTCACGCGGGCATCGGCGATAGCCACTGTGGCATGCGCGGGTTTACTCGTGCGGTTTACGACCGGATGGATTTGCGCAGCACGGGCATGGAGTTTGCTTCCGAATTTGTGATTAAAGCCGCACAGCTTGGCGCGCGCATTACGGAAATTCCCATCACGCTCTGGCCGGACAAGCGCGGCCGCCCGCCGCATCTTCGCAGTTTTCGCGATGGCTGGCGCCATTTGCGCTTCATGCTGCTTTACGCGCCGAACTGGCTTTTTCTACTGCCCGGCGCTTCGCTCGTTGTACTTGGCCTTTGCATTGTGTTCTGGCTGTTGCCGGGGCCGCGAAGCGTATCGCCTCACGTCGTTCTCGACATTCACACCATGATCTTCGGCGTGATTTTTACGCTGATTGGCGTGCAGATTCTTTCGATCGGATCCTTCGCCAAAGTTTTCAGTTACTGCGAACGCTTTGACCGCAACCCCGTTTCGCTAAAGCGTGTTCTCAGGCGCGTTACGCTCGAGTCCGGCTTGCTTCTTGGGGGCGCACTCTTTCTCGCTGGCTTTGCCGGGTGCGCCTGGGTCACATGGCAGTGGGCCGCGAGCGGGTTCGGCCCTCTGGCGCAGGTTCGTCAGGTCCTTTTCTGGTCGATGTGGCTGTTCATTGGTGTACAGATTATTTTTTCTTCTTTTTTCCTGAGCATGCTCGGCATCAGCCGCGGAACCTACATCGGCGATTACGACCTAAAATAAATGCCCTATACCGGGATTGACCATTTCATCGCCAGGATGCGTTTTCGCGCCGCCTATCCGCACATCCGCCAGGGTTCACGCGTTTGCGATCTCGGCTGCGGGTTGGAAGCAGCCTTCCTCGATTATGCTTCCGATCGTATCGGGATGGGCGTTGGACTTGACGATCAAGTGGCGGACGGGGTGCAAGGCCGCTGGCAGCGCATGCGCGGAGACTTGCGTTCTCCGCTCCCATTTCCGGATGGCCACTTCGATCACGTGGTGATGCTCGCCGTTCTCGAGCACCTTACGGAGCCTGAGAAGGTGCTCAGCGAAGCGTACCGCGTCATCGCGCCGCAAGGTTCACTGATTCTGACGTGGCCTTCAGCGATGGTGGATCCGATTCTAAACACGCTGCACGCGCTACACCTGATTAGCGATGAAATGGAGAGCGATGAACATCAGGAGCGCATTCCCGTGGCGGCGCTACAGCAAATGCTCCAGCGCATCGGCTTTCAGAAATTTGTGCATCGCCGTTTTGAATTCGGACTAAATAATCTGATGGTGGCGTTTCGGTGAGATTAGACGCGTTTCGAGGGAAGGAAGCAAATCACTGGTCGGGAGGAGTAGTGTACGGCTTGATTTCGGTGTTGTCGACGTCCGGTTCCACTAACCAGATTCGGCGGTCCTTGAAGTAGGCAAACAGCTTTGCGTTTTGTTCGGGAGTAAGTTCGCGCGCCCAGATCACTTTTGATCCATCAATATCTGCGCCGTTGTAGACCCATTCGTCGTGGATGTTGTGATCATCCGAGTAGCGCACCACAATCAGATGTTTTCCGGCGGTCGCCTTAAGCTGTTTCAAGACGGCGACGCGGCTTGGGTCTCCCGTGCAAGTCCACCACAGCGGATCGCACGATCGGCGCGCCACGTTGATGCCTGTTTCGAGAACAAGCAAAATTGCAAGTGCGCGAGAGAGCGCGACGCCCACCGGGCGTGCTTTCCATTTCATCGTCCGCAAGTGGCGCACAGATTGCGCCAGTAGTGCATAGATGACGCAGGTCAGCGGCGCGGTGTAGTGTGGTGCGGACCAGATCACCGCAAGAACTCCGGCGAGCGTCAGAAGCAGCGTGACGAGCAGCAGGCGCATCTTCCGGTCGCGAAAGGCAAAGGGCAGTGCAGGGACCAGAAAGAGCGCGCCCGGCCAGAAAAACTCGACACCCATTCTCGCAACTTTTTCGGCGGTGACATCCCGAGCGTCCTTCCAGGTAGTCTGGTAGTCTTCACGCTCCCAGCCGTTGTAGAAATCCTCGAATTGCTGATTGTTGTAAGTAAGTTCAGGCTTGAGGTGCTCCCACAGAAAAAGCGGCGTCGAGTGATATGTTCGCGTGTTTAGAACGTGCGGGAAGAGAAGAGCATTGCCCGTCAGCCGCCAATTGTAATATCCGATGAATGCCAGAGTTAAGGCGATCACTGCGGAGAGCGGCAGCAAGGCAATGCGAACGCGAGCGCCAGCTCCATCGCGCGATTTTATTTTCCCCGCCAACCACCCGAGGAACCAAACCCCCGCTGGGACACAAAAGAGAAAGCCTTCATAAGGACGGCTGTTCGCGAGGATGGCGATGCCGAGGCCGAGAAGCAAAGCGCTGCCGATACTTGCGCGGCGGCGAATTCGTGCGAGCGCCCCCAACACGAGCGCGCCACCAACACCCGCCACCGCCCCGCCCCAATAACTGTTCATCCAGTAGCTGGCGATTCCCAGATTCAACGCAGCAAAGATTCCGCCCAGCAGCGCCCATCGCGCTGGCATCCACGCTTGAAGCATCCACAAAATTGCCGCACACATGGCGGCGTCACTCAGCAGCACGCCGATCCAAGGATTGCCGAGCAACTGCCCGATGGCCATGACAAAGCCCTGCGCCGGCGGATACATCGAGGAATACGTAGGAAACCAATTTACGTGAAACGTCTCGAAGCTCATCCACATCGGATGCGTGGGATTGGCCAGCCGGCCGTGGGCAAACGTGTCCGCCATAAGCAAATAGCTGAATTCATCGTGGATCCCAGGGATCGGCACAGGCAGAAGTGGAAGCACCGCGAGCCGGACGCTCAGGACTCCTACAAACATCAAGAAAACAGCGAGTGTTTTGCGGTTTGCGAAACGAGAAAGCGATTGCTCGGTTTTATGATAGAAGCCGTTGGCGAGAGCTGGCTTCCAAAACGCTAACAATAAGAAGACCAAGGCGAGGGCCAGCGCAAATTCGGCCGACGGCCAGAAGTGAGTGTCCGATTGGCTTCCGAGTGGATTCATTTCGCCGAATGGGGTGCGAACGTGGAACGCTTCAGAAGTCCACTTGCCAGGCATGCGGGCCACGTTCATCGTGCAGGAATTCTAGCGTATTGCGAGCGATCAGCGTTCAAAGATTACCGGGAGAATCGGAAAGGCCTCATCCGTCCGCAACCGGCATTAATCCGGGGTGTGCGGCTCAGGATGGACACAATCCGTGGACAGCGGCTCGCGCGGCCGCGGGAGCCACGCCGTTAAGCAAAAAAAGTGGAGTGATGCCGGCGCTCTATTTCGAAGCACCTTCAATAAAGCTCGCGATATTTGCTTTGAGCTTGGCCAAGTCTTCGTCGCGCAAATACATCATGTGCCCCGCGTCGTAATACTGCAGGTGAATATTTTTCTGGAGCTTTTCCGGCAGTCCCAAATGCTCCATGGTGAATTCCGTCGCGAAGAACGGCGTAGCCAGATCATACAATCCATTTTCGACTTCGATTTGCAAATGCGGATTGGTGAGCATGGCTTGAATCAGATCGCCTTCGACGTTTGGCGATCCGGGAAAGCCAAAGTTTTCTCCGCCGCGGTGTTTCCAGTCCCAACCGTTACCCGCTTCGTCGGCCCCGGTGTGATAGACCTTGTCCTGCCCGAACTTCAGGTCTTCGCGAACGTAGGTGTTGAAAGCCGCGGTGAAGGGCCCGGTGATCGAAGTGTCCTGCGGATCGTATTCGGCGTATTCGCCAAGCAAATCATAGCTATAGCCTGAGAAGCGCGCGTCGAGCCGGCCTGTCGTTAATCCGCGGCTGCGCTGCAACTCCTTCATGAACTGAGGGAGGTTCACGCGCAGATCCGCCTTGATCAAGTATTCTTCGCTCAATCCGGTATAGCGCGAAAGCTGTTTGGCGACTTCGGCTTTTTCCGCCGCGCCAAGTTTTGAGCCTTTCACGAGTGCGCTGAGATATCCCGTCTCGGCAAAGTGCCGCGCCTCTTCAAGGAATCCGGTCAAATTATCCGGGCGGTCTTTCAGCACCTTGTGGTACCACGCCGTCGCCGCGTAGCTCGGCAAATAGAAGACGTAGGGCATGTCCTCGCCGGGATTAAAGGAAATGGTGCCGAGATCGAGCACCGAGGAAATCAGGACGATGCCGTTAAAATCCATGCCGTCGTGCGATTGGAGGTAGTTGGAAAGCGCCGCCGAGCGAAACGTACCGTAGCTCTCGCCTATCAAGAATTTCGGCGAGTTCCAGCGGTTGTTGCGGCTGATGTACGTGTTGACGAATTGCGCGAGCGACTTCACGTCTTGATCGACGCCCCAGAAATCCTTGTCCTGGGACTTGCCGACGGCGTGGCTGAAGCCTGTCCCGATGGGATCGACGAACACCAAATCGGTTTTGTCGAGTAGGCAACTCGCGTTATCCGTCAGCTTGTAGGGAGCGGGCGGCGTGGCGTCGGCGTTCACAGTCACCACGCGCTTCGGCGAGAACGAGCCCATGTGCAGCCAAACGGAAGAGGAGCCCGGCCCGCCGTTATAAACGAAGGCAATCGGGCGAGTGCTCGGGTCTTTCACGTCGCTGCGCGTGTAAGCCGTCGAGTAGAGAAGCGCGGTAGGTTCATCTTTTTCGTTCTTTAGAAGAACCGTGGCTGCTGTCGCTTTGTAAGGAATTGTTTGCGAGCCGATCTTGATCGAGTGTTCCGTGACGGACGACTCTTCCTTTGGCGTAGGCGCCGCAGCCGCGTCTGCTGGTTTGTCAGCGGGTTTTGCATCTTTGTCTTGTGCTTGCACGCCCATCGTAAAGGCGGCGAAACACGCAGCCAACGCCAAGAGAAACTTACGGAGTTTGGTGATGCTCATTGCGACTTCCCCCATCAGTGCAGAATTAGCTCACTCGCAGAAACGCAGAATTGTATCTCTTTTTGGCGCGGCCTCGCCCTACTTCTTCTCCTGCAGGCGGAACGCAAGACCATCGTTTCTTCCTGTCGTCTCGAGTGAGAGCGCGCTCAGGTCCTCGGCGATCCAATCCGCGCCGGCGCTCAAGAGTTCCGCATCGGTCGAAGTTGTGCGCAACGCCAGTACGCGAGCTCCAGCCGCTTTGCCCGCGCGGACTCCAGACGCGGCATCTTCCGCGACAATGCAGTCGCTTGCCGCCATGGCAAGAATTTCCGCACCTTTCAAGTACGGATCAGGGAAGGGCTTGCCGCGCTTGAGATCGCTCGCGGTGACGAGATGCTGAGGCACGGGCAAGCCCGCAGCTCGCAGGCGCACTTCCGCCAGCGCACGAGTCGCCGAGGTGACAACGGCCCACCGCTGCTGTGGAATCGCTCGCAAAAGTGCCAGCGCTCCGGGCAGAGCAACTACATCCGCGATGTCTTCAATCTCGCGGCGCTCGACTTCGCGATTCTCGGCGTCGTGATCGCCATTCGGCAGCAACTCAATGATCGAAGCCAGGCTCGGCCTGCCATGGGCCCGGCGCACGACTTCTTCGGGCACCAAGCCGTGTTCGAGCGCCCAATCGGTCCACACACGCGCCACGGCGGGCGTGGAATCCACCAGCACGCCGTCCATATCGAAGAGCACAGCTTCGCATCGAATCAGAGTCATTGGCAGAACTTTTCGCGCCTGATCAAGAGTCTTCGGACGAAAGGCATTTAGATTACTGGAGTCTTGGAAAACAAGAAAGGCTTCGGCGCCATCTTTAAACGAACAGAGCGCCCGCTCAAGGCGTGCTCGAGATTTTGCATTCGACGGAAAATCGCTCGCTCTTGACTTAGTCCAGTAACTTAGTCCACTATGGGAACATGAAGGCCGTGAATACCCACGAAGCCAAAACGCAGTTCTCGCGTCTCCTCAAGCGTGTCGCTGCGGGGGAAGAAATCACCATTGCGAATCGCGGTGTGCCCGTGGCCCGCTTGGTCCCTGCAGCTCCTCTCACGAATCGCAAACTTGGCGCGTTCACCGGCCAGATGATGATTTCAGAGGAGTTTGACGCGCCCCTGCCGGAAGCACTCCAGGCGGCGTTCGAGGGTAAAAAGAAGCGACTGAAAAAGTGAGCATGAAATATCTGCTCGATACGAGCATTTTCCTTTGGGCGCTTGGCGCGGAGCACAAGTTAAACCAGAAAGCGCGCGACCTGATCTCCTCCAAGGAATCCGAGTTGTATCTCTCTGCCGCCAGCACTTGGGAAATCGCCATCAAATTTGCACTCGGCGCGCTTACCCTTCCAACCCCACCGACGCAGTTCGTTCCCAACGCCATAGCGCTGCTCGCCATTCGTACGCTGGATATCACTCACTTCCACTCTCTAATGGCGGGCGAACTTCCACCTCATCATCGCGACCCGTTCGACCGCATGCTTATCGCCCAGGCGCGTCTCGAAGACATGGTGTTACTCACAGCGGACCGCGCGTTGCTGAAATATGACGTGAAGTCTCTCTTTTGCGGAAAGTAGAGCTGTAGGTTGTTTCGATTGGTTGGGGTGGGAGACGGGGATTGAACCCGCGACATTCGGTGCCACAGACCGACGCTCTACCAGCTGAGCTACTCCCACCGCCGTTCGATTTACCTAGTTTACGCTACTTTCCCGCGAGGGAAAAGCGCCGCTGAAAAACCAGCGAGCGTCTTTCGCCGGCTTACCTGCCGGTAAGCCCGTATGGCCCGTCATTTCTTCGCATGAACCTAACCTCTTTCCTAGGGCATCCAATTTTTGTTGCGGGGATTGCAAGAAGCAGCCCCAAACGCTTACAGTACGCTAAGCAAAACTCAGCCCAGGCCTGAGGATCTCTGTTCCGCCTCTGTTCTCCGTGGTTGCTGGGAGCGGCCGTACAAGCTTTAGCTACGCCCATGAGGTTGATGGAACGGTGCGATGACTTCGCTTCGCGCGCGAAGCAGAGCCCGTGGCGAGACTGAGATTCACATGAAAGTTCTGCATCCAGTTCGACGAAATAAAGCCAAAGAGCGCAACGGAGACTCCAGCCGCGGCTTGCTGCTGAGGCTCGAACTCCCCAGCGATCCCAGCCTGCTCTGCGCCGTGCGCGGAGCCGTGGAACGTCTTACCGAATCGTTCGGATTCTCCGAGCCGGAATGCCGTGCCGTCACTCGCGCCGTTGACGAAGCGCTCACCAATATCATTCGTCATGCGTACAAAGGCCGGCCTGACCGCCCCATTGAAATGTCCTTCCGCTCCGTTCACCACCAATCGGATCACAAACCCTCCGAGGGTCTCGAGATTCTTCTGTGCGATCGTGGGCCGTCCATCGAACGCGCGCAGTTATGCATGCGCGAGCTCGAGGAAGTCAGGCCCGGGGGACTCGGCTTGCATTTTATTCAGCAGAGCATGGACATTGTCGAATACAAGCGCGCGAATGGGACCAATTGTCTCCGCTTGGTCAAGTACGTTCGCGCGCCGAAGCAAGAGTGAAATCGTAAAAGCTCGAAGGAGAAACTACTGTGCAGATTTCCAGCCGACAACTTGATAAGACCACGATTTTCGATGTCACAGGGGACATCGACCTTGCGAACTCTCCGGCAGTTCGAAAGGCGCTCCTCAAAGAAGTGCGCGACAATCGCACGCCCCGCGTCGTTATGAATCTCAGCAAGGTGCGGTACATCGATAGCTCCGGCGTGGCTTCGCTTGTTGAGGGCTTGAAGGCCTCGCGCGACGTTGGCTCCCGTTTTATCCTTTTTGGATTGAGCACCTCCGCTCGCGAAGTTTTGCAGCTTTCACGCCTGCTTAAGATCTTTGAAGTTTACGACAATGAAGAGCAGGCGCTCGCCGGCTGAATTTCGGTTTTGGGCGGCCGGATTTTTCGAGTTTCTGTGAATTGCACTATACGGAGCTGAGTCACACCAAATAGCAATGCAATTTGTGTCACAAATCGGCGGCAGCGTAATGAACAGCTTGGCCTACGTCGGTTCTCTTGCCTCGCTCGGAGGCCGAGCCGCCTACTACACCTTCATCGGCCCCTTCCAGGGCAAGCCGCTTCGTGTGCAGCGCACCATTTCGCAAGCCATGGATGTTGGCGTCCGCGCTCTGCCGATTCTTTCCCTGATTACTTTTTTTATTGGTTTGATTCTCGCGCTTCAGGCGGCGTACGAATTGCGCCGCTTTGGTGCCATGAACTACGTCGCCACCGCGGTCGCCATTTCCATGTCCCGCGAACTCGGCCCGCTCATCACGGCTATCGTGGTGATTGGCCGCTCGGGTTCGGCGTTCGCCGCGGAAATCGGCACCATGAAGGTAACCGAAGAGATCGACGCGCTGGAAACGATGGCCATCAGCCCAATCAGATTTTTGGTCACCCCTAAGTTTCTGGCGATGATTGTGATGCTGCCTTGCCTCACCATCTGGGCAAACGCCATGGGCATTCTGGGCGGCTCACTGTTTGGCGTGGCCCAGGCCGATTTTACGTTTGTGCGTTATGTTCAGGTCTCGCTGGATTCGCTGCTCCTTCGCGACATCATGACCGGCCTTGTGAAAAGCCTGATGTTTGGTATAACCATCACCGCCGTTGGTTGCCAGGAAGGACTGGACACTGGCGCTGGCGCGGAGCAGGTTGGCCGCTCCACCACCCGTGCCGTCGTCATGTCGATTTTTCTCGTTGTGTTGGTCGACTTGGTTTTTACAACGCTGTTCTTTTTTGTGAGCGGTAGCTAGGAGAGAGTGACCTTGGCCACGGACGCCGAAAATACGGGTTCGCAAGACTCTGAGGTAATGCTCTCACTGCGCGACGTGCGCGTGAGCTACGGCGAGCGGGAGATTCTGCACGGCGTCTCGTTTGACGTGAAGCGCGGCGAAACGCTGGTTATCCTCGGAGGTTCCGGCTCGGGCAAGAGCACGCTTTTGCGGACGCTCGTCGGCCTCGAAAAAGCCAGTTCCGGTGAAATCTGGATCAAGGGCAAAAACATTGCCGCGATTCCAGATTCCGAAATGGACGAGATTCGCAAAAAGATCGGAATGTCCTTTCAGGGAAGCGCCCTATTTGGTTCCATGACTGTCGGCGAAAACGTGGCGCTCCCGCTGCGCGAGCACACCAAGCTCGAAGACTCCACGATCGAAATCATGCTTCGCCTCAAGCTCGAACAGGTCGGCCTAGCGGGATTTGAATATTACATGCCCTCGCAGCTAAGCGGCGGCATGAAGAAGCGAGCAGCCGTCGCGCGCGCCCTGGCCATGGACCCGGAGATTCTTTTCTTTGACGAACCCTCCGCCGGATTGGACCCCATTATCGCCGCGGGCATCGACCAGCTCATTCTGGAATTAAAGCAGGCTTTCCGCATGACGATCATCGTCGTCACGCACGAACTGGCCAGCGCCTATTTGATCGCCGATCGCATGGTGCTCATCGACAAGGGCAACGTCGTTGCCATCGGCACCACCGCCGAAATGCGCGCCAGCACGCAGCCGCGCCTGCGCCAATTCTTGGACCGCGTGCCAGAGCCGGAAGTTGCGCGCGAAATGGATTATCTGCAAATGCTCACGCAAGACCGCCGCTTGTGACGGGCATTGGCAGGGGAAAGAGGACGTGATGGCAGGGAAGCGCGAATCGGTTTTTGTTGGACTTTTCGTCATTGTTGCCGCTGTCGTTCTGATCGGCATGGTGTTTGCCATCACCGGCGCCTTTGGCCGCAGCGCGAAGACTTATCACGCTTACTTTCCGTTTGCGGGCGGCATCGAACAGGGCGCGAGCGTGCGTTACGCGGGTGGCCCCAAAGTTGGCCGCGTGGATAAACTGACCATCGACCCCAAAAATCCCGCGCAAATCGACATTGTCTTCAGCGTGCAAACCGATCTCCCGGTGAAGATCGACAGCCACGCCAAGATCATGAGCATGAGCCCGCTCGGTGACAACCACCTCGAAATTCTCCCAGGTGGCGCGCAGTCTGCGCTCGCTGCTCCCGGCTCCCTGCTGCCGTCGGATGCCTACGTCGATTTCAACGCTCTTACCGCCCAGATCAATGACCTTGCTCCCGAAGCGAAGCAGCTTGTCCAGAATTTGAACGCCCGCGCTGTGGAACTGAAAACCACGATCGACCGCGTCAACGATCTGCTCAGTACCGAGAACCGCGATAATCTTTCCGCCGCTCTGAAGGATACGCGCGGCCTGATCGAAGAAAACCGCCCGCAGATCAAATCCACCATCCAGCATCTGGATACCGTCAGCCAGAAGCTCGAACCGCTTCTTAAGGACCTGCACAATACTTCCGAGCAGGCCAACAAAGCCCTCGCTCACATCGATGAACTTCTCGACGACAATGAAGACGATATTCACGCAGCCGTCGCCGAGGCTCGCAAATCCCTCACAAATCTCACCGACATCACCAGCCGGATCGATCAAACGCTCGACGTCAACACCGAAAACATCGACGAACTTCTCGATAATTTCCGCCGCGTCTCCCAGAATCTCAAGGAATTTACGGACACCATCAAGAAGCGTCCTTACACTCTCATTCGTGCAACAAATCCGCACGAACACAAAACGGGTGACAAGCAATGAAGCGAGGAAATCAGGAAATCATGAACACTCCGACGGAACTGCCCCTTGCAGGCTGTGCCTTCCCGCGTTCCCGGCTTGCGGTGCCGCTAAGATTCACGCTTGGCCTCGTCGCCGCTGTTGTGTGCCTGGCTGCCGGCTGCGGCGCCGCTCGTCCCAGCAAGTATTATCAGCTAACTGTTCCTCCAAACTCAGCTGCCTCGGAGAACGCGAACACTCTTCCGATCACTCTGCTCATCGGCCGGATCACCGCCCCTTCTATCTATCGCGAAGAGCAGATCGTCTACAGCTCCCACGGCGAAAGCATGGGCACCTACGAGTATGAAAAATGGGCCGAACCGCCCACGGAGATGATCGCGGAAATTTTGCTACGCCAGTTCCGCGCGTCTGGCCACTACCATGGCGTCTACGCTTTGCGCAGCGATATCCGCGGAGATTTTCTCTTACACGGCCATCTGTATGACTTCCGTGATGTCGAGGGAGGCTCTGTCGTTGGCCGCGTCACGCTGGAGTTGGAGATGCGCGACATCAAGACGGCCACGGTTGTGTGGACGCATTTCTATACCCACGATGAGCCCGCAGGAGGGAAAGACATTAGCTCCATCGTCGCGGCTCTCGACAAGAACATCCAGCAAGGCGTAGCTGAATTCCGCGCCAGCCTCGATCAATACTTTACGGAGCACCCGCCCGCGCATCCCGCGCCGAAGCCCTAGCTGGCTCACAACAACGAAACCCGTAGGGGCACGGCATGTTTACCCTGAGCTTCGAAGGGCCGTGCCCGTCTTTCCGGTATTTGGTGGAATTCGCGTCGCTAACCCGAGCGCCGCAGCGTCAGTAAGGTAACATCGTCGTCCAGCTCGATGCTTCCCCTATGAAGTTGCACACCTTCCAATAGCGCGGCTGAAAAATCAGGCAGCCGCACCGTCCCAGGGAACTTAGCCAAGGTCGCTTCCGCCAAATGTAAGAATCCCCGCGGCGTCAGTTGCTCGCCACCGGGTGACTGCACTTCCGTCGCTCCGTCCGAAAACGCCAGGATCATGTCTCCCGGCCTAAGCTGAATGCTCTGCTCGCTATACATCTCTCCGGTGACGAAGCCTAGTGGTAAGTTTTCCAATCCTTCTCCCAACTCAGAAAATTTTTCTTCGCGCGCCCGCCAAAGAAGCATCCGCGGATGCGCCGCATACGCAAAATTAAACTCTCCCGTCTCGCCATCAAATGTCCCTGTTACGACCGTCGTCAGCCGCAAAGCCTCGCCGGTTTTCTCTGAATCCAAAGTAAATTCATCATTCAGCGAAGCCAACAGCCCCGCCGTATCGCGAACATCCTGAAATTTGTGCAGCAGCTTGTGAACGTGCCGCGCCACTCCGCTGGCCACATATCCATGCCCCACGCAATCCGCCAGCACCACCCGTGCGATATTGTCGCTGCAAGAAAACACCGCCGAAAGATCCCCGCCGCTCTCCGCACCCGACGGCACCGCAATCACATCCGCTTCCAACCCCGCCAGCTCCAGCGACCGGTGCGCCCGCTCGTTCCCCGCCCACAATTCCATGCACCCAAACGGCCGTTTCGCCGACGTCGTGCAAGCAAACACTTCCGGCTCAATCTTCTTAAATTTCATAGCCATATAGATGCGCGCATCCGCCAAACCGCTACGTGTCGGCGCAAGTGCCAGGAACGACACCTAGGGAATGCGCTTAAGAGATCGCTCTTGGCTTTTCCATTCTTCGCGCATTTTCGGAGTGATCCAGGTGAGTTTCGCGCCGCAGCCTTGGACCGTGTCGATGGCGTAGACGTCATCCATATACAGCGTGTCGGCATCGCCCTCGAAATAGACCGTCCACGATACGCTGCGCCCTAGGTGCTCAAGCAGTTTCGGGCGCAGGCTACCCCGCTCAACCTCCTCACCATTCACGAAAAAGCGGCCACCAGGGGCCACGTACACACCGATTGTTTCCTGCCCCGCGTACTTTTTCCAGGAGACAACTTCGCCGCTTTTCATACTCACTAAAAGTCCGCGGGGAATCTGCGGGCCAAACATCATGAAGATGATTACCAGAATCCACAGAACTGCTGGGCAGAAGATTCCCCAATGGGGCAAAGCGTGAATGGGAGTTAGCGGAGCATGTTTCTTCAGAGGTATCAAATTGCGAAGAACCATGTCCGGAAACATGCGAGGGCCGGTGCCGCGTGGAAAAGCACCTAAACCGGATAGCGTTTTCGGAGGCATTACTTCTCATTTTAGTTAGACACCACCAAAAGAGCAGTTGTTCCATTACATCGTGTTCCCAGGGGAAACTGGCCTACCCCTTAGCTGCGCTTGGAATTGCTTGAACGCTAAGGGGACCGCACTCCCCGCGTTGCCTAAATCGTCGCAACCCGCATACGCCGCCTAAGCTCCCTCTCCCCGCCTTGCTAGACTATTTCCAGAGGAATCGCGTCCCCGCGCATGAGCCCCCACGAAACGGACCGCCGCCATCTCGAGCGGCAAATCGTCTACGCGCGCCCCATCGTCGTTTTGCTTTCCATTCTCGCGCTGCTCCAGCAGCCCGATCCTCAAGCTGCCAAGCGCGCCATCTCTTTCCTGGTCGCCTATCTAATCCTCTCTCTCGCCGTCATTCCTCTCGAACGTTTCCTCCGCAAACGCGCCTGGCATTTGCCAATCGCTTGCGACCTTCTCGCCCTGGGCTTTTTCATGTACGTCAGCCCGCTCTCCGTTCCCGTCTGGTTCCCCTATCTCTTCATCTGCTGGGTAGCAGGCATGCGCTGGGGACTCCGCGCCGCCATCCCCCTCGCCGGTGCCCTAGCTCTGATTCTTGTTCTCTTCACTGCCGTCAAAGGCGAAATCGGCTGGATGCGCGTTATCGCCTGGGTTGGTCTGGTCGGCGGCACGTTCGCCGGCGGCGCCGCCCTTGCCTTCCTCGCCGATCGCAGCCGCCACTTCGCCTCCCAAAACGACTTCTTCTCCCGCATCACCGCCACCCTGCAAGTCGACCAGGGCCTCGCCGAATCCCTGCGTCTCCTCCTCGACGAACTCGCCCGCGCCTTCGACGTCGAAGTCGCCCTCCTCGCCTACCGCGACACCGACCTCGAGCGCATCTACCTCTGGCGCCTCAAAACCGGCGAGAGCGAACGCCTCGTCCCCGAAAGCTACTCTCTGGCCCGCGCCGACGGCTTTCTCCTCGACGATATGGACGCCACCCTCTGCTGGAACAGCCTTGACGGCGCCGGCAACGGCTTTGGCTGGGACCGCCGCGACGGCCGCCGCCTGGCCACGCTCCCGCGCCTCCCAGGGCCCACCCAGCAGGAGCTCCACATGCGCTCCATGCTCGCGTAGCCTTCGATCAGCTCGGCCAACCCGCGGGCCGCCTGTTTCTCATCAACGGCCACAAGCCTTTCGAGCGCCCCGACCTTGCCTGGCTGGAACGCATCTCCCGCCACATCGGCCCCTCGCTCGAAAACGTCTTCCTCCTCCGCCATCTGCGCGCCCGCGCCATCGAAGGCGAACGGAGCCGCATCTCCCGCGACCTCCACGACGGCATTCTCCAAACTCTCCTCAGCATCGAAATCCAGCTCGACGTCCTCCGCCGCCGCGTCTCCTCCTCCCCCGACCAGGCCGAAGCCGGCCTCGGCAATCTCCAGCAAACTGTCAAAAACGAGGGCGCCGAACTCCGCCGCATGGTCACCGACCTCCGCCCCCTTCGCGTGCAGAGCGCCGACTTGCTCGACCTAATGCAAGGTTTCGCCGAGCGCTACCGCAACGAATCCTCCCTCGCTCTCGACGTCATCATCGAATCCGCCGACCTGCACGCTCCCGACCGCGTCTGCCGCGAGATTTTCCAGATTTACCGTGAAGCACTCAACAACATAAAAAAGCATGCGAAGGCTTCCCATGTCGTGGTAAAACTGTCGCAGGACGACAGTCGCATCGTTTTGGTAGTTGACGACAACGGCGAAGGCTTCAGTTTCGCCGGCCGGTTCACTGGGGATGAGCTCGACCGTTTGCGATTGGGTCCGATTTCCATCAAGGAGCGTACGCGTACCGTGGGGGGCCTGTTGACTGTAGAGTCAAACCCCGGCCATGGCGCTCGACTGACTATCGAGGTTCCACTCGGTTGACATGGCCAAAACTAAACAACAAATTCGCGTACTCCTCGCTGACGACCACGCCATCTTTCGCGATGGTCTCCGCAAACTTCTCGATTCCGACGAGGACATCACTATCGTCGGCGAAGCCCAAAACGGCGCCGAGTGCATCAAGCTCCTCGCCAAGCTCAAGCCGGAAATCCTCCTGCTCGATCTGCGCATGCCCGATAAAGACGGCCTTGCCGTCCTCGAAGAAGTCAATTTCGATACGCTTCCCACGCGCGTCATCGTGCTCACCGCTGCCGAAGACGATCGCGACGTTGTCCGCGCCATGCGCCTCGGCGCTCGCGGCGTAGTCCTCAAGCAGTCCGCCACCGATCTTCTCGTGAAGAGCATTCATC
This sequence comes from uncultured Acidobacteriota bacterium, assembly GCA_963718785.1. Taxonomy (GTDB): domain Bacteria; phylum Acidobacteriota; class Terriglobia; order Acidiferrales; family UBA7541; genus Acidiferrum. The sequence goes on from CAVQZW010000004.1 coordinate 1,077,068, forward strand.
GCGTTCATGCCGGCGAAATCTGGCTCGACAATCGCATGACTGCCGAAGTCATGAAAGCTTTCTCCAAATCTTCCGAGTCCGGCCCGCGCCGCGAAAAGCCTCTCCTCAGCGACCGCGAAAAAGAAATCGTTCAGCTTGTCGCCCAGGGATTCCGCAACAAGGAAATCGGCGAAAAACTTTTCATCAGCGAGCAAACCGTAAAAAATCACCTGCACAATATTTTCGACAAACTTGGCGTCTCCGATCGCCTCGAACTCGCCCTCTACGCCATCCACCACCGCCTCATCGACCAAACCTAACGCCATCTCCTCCGTAGGGGCACGCATGTTTACCCTGTGCTTCGAAGGGCCGTGCCCGTCCTAGCCAAAACAAAATTCCGTCTCTCCTACAACTTTTGCCGCACTCTCATCGGGTGTTCACCCTACGCCCGATTCCAGTAAAACTCTAAGCGCTTGTAGAGAATCTATCGGATGGGCAAGAACGCCTCCATCCCCGATTGTGGACGTGCGGGGAGAGCAGAGAGACGCGACCCTTCGAGGGATCGAAGGGCCCGGGCTGGGGCGGCCCTCTGCTCTCTCCATCACTTTCCTTCTAGAGAGGCACTGCCATGGCGTTCCGTTGTCCCGGGTGTCAAGCCGAGCGAACCCGCCGGTCCAAGACTCGAGGTTTTTTCGAGGGATTTCTGGCCAAGCTGACTGTTCGGCCATTTCGCTGCGAGAATTGCGATTGCCGCTTCTTCCGCTGGTCTCCTAAACGCAAATCCAATTCTGGCGCTTCCGCGGGTGCCGGTCCCTTCTCGACAATGGGAAGTCCTCCTGGACCGCGTGCAGCCTAGCTGCCGAAAGAAGAGATTCCGCTTACTAAAGCCCTCCCTCTCAATCGCCGTCTTCGGCTCGCTCCACATCCTGGCCTCCTTAGCTTTTTGTTGCCAACCCTCCGATCTTTTTTCCGCTTGACTATCCGTTCCGGCTTGTATATAACCATATGGTTGTACAACCCATGGGTTATGCAATGACCGCTTCGGACCATCTCGACGCCACTTTCGCCGCCCTCGCCGACCCCACTCGCCGCGCCATCCTCGCCCGTCTCGCCTCCGGCGAAGCCTCCGTCAATCGAACTCGCCGAGCCCTTCTCCATGTCCCAGCCCGCCATCTCCAAGCACCTCAAAGTCCTCGAACGCGCCGGTCTCATCTCCACCGGCCACGACGCCCAGCGCCGCCCACGCCGCATCGAACCCAAGCCCTTTGCCGAAGCCACCGAATGGCTCGAAAAATGCCGCCGCATCTGGTCCGCCAACTTCCAGCGGCTCGACGCCGTTCTCGCTCTAATGCAGTTTGACGCGTCTAAATCCAAAGCAAAAAAACCCGCACGCAGAAAAAACTAACGGAGACTTGCCATGAGCAGCACACATCCCATGAAGCTTTCGACTCCTTCCGACCGCGAACTGGTCGTCACCCGCGTCTTTGACGCTCCGCGCGAACTCGTCTTCGACGCATGGACCAATCCCAAATATATTCCTCAGTGGCTCCTCGGCCCGGAAGGCTGGACTATGCCTGTCTGCGAAGTGGATCTTCGCGAGGGCGGCGCGTGGCACTTCGTCTGGCGTAAGAGCGACGGCGCAGAAATGGAAATGCGCGGCACGTATCGTGAAATCCGTCCGCCCGAACTCCTCGTCTCCCTCGAATCCTGGGGCGGCGACTGGCCGCAAACGGTCAACACTCTCGTCCTTACCGAACAGGGTGGCCAAACCACCGCCACGCTCACAATCCTCTATCCTTCCAAGGAAGCTCGCGAAGCCGCCACGCAAACCGGAATGACCAAAGGCATGGAGATGACCTTCGCTCGCTTCGACCAGTTTTTGCGTTCGGCTGGCGCCCTTGGAAGCGCGAAATAAGCGAGGCCGTCATGAATGAATCTCAACCCCCGCTTCATTTAGACCGAAGCATGTGACGAATGTATTTCACCAAGATTGGAGAAGAGGAGAAACCATGCAAAAGATCACTACCTTCCTGTGGTTCGATAACAAAGCCGGGGAAGCCATGAAGTTTTATGTTTCTATTTTCAAGAACTCGAAGCTTCTCGGCCCCATGTCTTTCCAGATCGAGGGACAGGAATTCATCGCCTTCAACGGCGGCCCTCATTTCTCTTTCACCCCGGCCATCTCTCTCTTCGTCAACTGCGAATCACAAGAAGAAGTCGACGATCTCTGGGACAAGCTGTCCGAAGGCGGCGAAAAAGGCCGCTGCGGCTGGCTCAAAGACAAATACGGCCTGTCCTGGCAAATCATCCCTTCCATTCTCGGCAAGCTGATGCAAGACAAAGATCCACAAAAATCAGCTCGCGTCCGCACCGCCATGCTTCAAATGAATAAAATAGACATCCAGGCCTTGCAGAAGGCTTACGACGGGGCCTGACTCACTCTTCCGTGGGTACGCAAGCCGCGCTTTGTGACGGTTGCCCCACGGAAAAGTCGCCGTTTGGCCGCTTCCACTAGCAATAGATAGGCTCCCGTCGCGACGGCAAGAAACGCAAAGTACTGCGCCGGCAGCGGTGTAAAACCAAGCACGCCCGAAAGCGGACTGAAGGGCAAATAGATCCCGATCGCCACCGCTCCGAGGCATGATGCTAACAACGGACTGCTAGGCCGGCTGCGAAATGGATTTTTCGATGTGCGGATGATGAACAATACAAGCGTCTGCGTCGCCAGCGATTCAACAAACCACCCCGTATGAAACTGCGTTTCGCTCGCGTGAAAGAAATGAAGCAACACGTAGAAGGTCAGAAAGTCAAAGATCGAGCTGATCGGTCCGATGATCAGCATGAAGTTGCGGATGAGGCCGATATTCCATCGTTGCGGCTTTTGGAGATACGTGTCATCCACATTGTCCGTCGGAATGGTCAGTTGGGCTAAATCGTAAAGCAGGTTGTTAAGCAGGATTTGCGTGGGCAGCATGGGCAAGAACGACAGGAAGAGCGAAGCCCCAGCCATGCTCAGCATATTCCCGAAGTTCGAGCTTGTGCCCATCAGCAAGTACTTCATCACGTTCCCAAAGGCTTTGCGCCCTTCGATAATCCCGTCATGAAGCACCCGCAGGCCGGGCTCAACTAGAATCACGTCGGCGGCTTCGCGCGCCACGTCCACCGCGCTTGAAACAGAAATCCCAACGTCCGCCGCGTGAAGCGATGGCGCATCGTTGATGCCATCCCCCATGAACCCCACCGCATGGCCCCTGTGTTTGAGCGCCATAAGAATCCGGTTTTTTTGCGCCGGGGATATGCGTGCGAATACGCGCGTTGCCTCCGCTAAGTGCCCCAATGCCGGGTCCGTCATTCGTTCCATGTCGTCGCCGGTGATGACTTGGCCGGGGTCGATCCCTACTCGCGAACAGACGTGACCCGTGACCCTGTCGTTGTCACCGGAAATGACCTTAACCTCGACACCATCCTTCCTTAAAGCAGCCAGGACCTGGGCGGCATCCGGCAATGGCTCATCGGAAAACGTCAAAAAACCGGCCAGTACCAGGTTACGTTCGTCCGCAATCGAATAGCTCGCGCGTGTTGCAACATCGACGTAGGCCACTGCAAGCGAGCGAAAGCCCTGGCTATTGAGCTCATTGCTGGTTTTCCGGAAGCTATCGGCGGCGTCATCGCTGATCGGTTCCACTTTGCCTTCTCGTTCATAGCCCGAAAGCAGTGGAAAAATGCCTTCCGGAGCCCCCTTCGTGATGAGAATCCTTTGCGACTGCCGTTCCACGACAACCGAGAGTCGTCTCCGTTCGAAATCGAACGGAATCTCATCGCACTTTGTGTAATCGTCCGTCTTTGGTGGAGGCTGATGAAGAATGACCTCATCGAGCGGACTGTGTATCCCTGTCTGAAACTTGCTGTTGAAATAGGCAAGCTCAAGCGCTCGCGGCGAGGGATTCCCCAACGGATCGAGTGAGCGATCCATCGACATTCTTCCGGCCGTGAGCGTTCCCGTTTTGTCGCTGCACAGCACGTCCAAGCTCCCCAGGTTCTGAATCGAGGACAGGTGCTTGACGATAACTTTCTTGCGCGCCATCGCTACGGCGCCCCTCGAGAGCGTCACCGACGTAATCATAGGTAAAAATTCCGGCGTCAAGCCCACTGCCAGCGCCACGGCGAACAGCAGCGATTGAAACGCATCGCGGTGACGCATGACGCTGACGACTATCAGGAAGAGAACAAGAAACAAAACAGTCCTCGCGAGAAGTTGGCTGAACTTCCGCAACCCGTGATCGAACGCCGTTTCTTCTGGTCTTGCCGCCAGGCGAGTAACAATATCCCCAAAGGCTGTTCGGGCGCCCGTCTGAACCACCTCCGCCGTCGCCGTTCCGCTGACGATCGATGTGCCCTGAAAGACCATGTTGCGCGCGTCCGCTTTGGTTGATGCAGGCTCCCCGGTCGCTTCCTTTTCAGCGGGCATCGATTCACCCGTCAGCGACGCCTGCAGCGCATAAAGATCGCGCGCAATCAATAATCGCGCGTCCGCCGGTACCAAATCCCCGGCCGAAAGCCGTACCATGTCTCCAGGCACCACCTCACGCCGCTGAATCTCTTTCCATTCACCGTCGCGCTGCACAGTCGCCGTTGGAGCAACTTGATGGCGCAGTTCTTCCACAGCCCGTTGTGACCGGTAGGTCTGGCTCAAGTCAATCGCCGCGCTCAGCAGAACAATGATGCCGATGATCGCTGCGTCAACCTTGTCGCCCAGGAACGCCGATGCGATCGCGGCAATTAGCAGGATCAATACCAGTGGATTCGTGAACTGATGGAGAAGATCGGAAAGAAAAGAGTGTTGCTTCGTCGCTGAGGGTTCATTCGGCCCGAGCTTCTCAAGCCGAGCCTCAGCCTCCTGCGCCGTCAAGCCGACGATCGTGACACCGTGTTCATTGCCATTGGGCGCCATGATTAGAACGCTACGCGAAAGCCCATCGCTGCTCCCTCAGAAGATGCGCGGCGACGGCCCCAAGCAAGAATCCTCTCGCACTGTCAGCTATTAAATCTTCCTAGAAGCGCTAACTCCAACTCTGTGACTCGTGTCACCCCTGCCTGGGAATCCGCACTTACGTAAACAACTCACTAACCTCTTTAGAATGAATAGTTTAAAACACAGCACTTAAACTCCTTCAGAATCCGCACTTACGAAAAAAACAGGGAAGGCATCCCCTCCTTCCAACGCCCCTTCTTTTCCATCCCTTCCACGCAGAGCCCTCTTGGCTCCCGTCCTAGTACACGCGTACCTCCCAGTCTTCAATCGATTTTGTACCCGCAGTCCTATTGTTCCCTGGGCCGCTCCCGGATACACTCTCCCTTCAATCAGGAGGTATGCCTTGACCGGTTCCGAACGCCGCACGACACAACGCTTTCAAATGCGGCTCCCGCTCACCGTCCGCTGGACCACCGGCGCCGCTGTGGGCGAAACTAGCACAGAATCCCGCGACGTCTCTTCTCGCGGTGTTTACTTCTTTCTTTCCAAGGACGTCCGGGAAGGCTCGCCCGTCGAAATTCTTCTCACCCTCCCGAACGAAATCACACTGGCTGGCCCGGTCCGCGTGCGCTGCCTCGGCCGCGTCCAACGTACCGAGCCCCGCGACGAAGGCGCCATCGGCGTCGTCGCCGCTATCGAGCGCTACGAATTTCTCCGCGGTCAGGAAGACGACGCGAAGTAATTATCCTTCGCCGCTTTTGCAGTAACAACGGCGTCGCCGCACCAACTGTGAACGCCGGCGCGTCCGAAAACGCAAGGAAGTTTTTCAAGGCTTCTTACAAGTTTCTTGCTCGCTCACTGCGGAGGCGGGCAGGATAAGCCGGGGTCCCTCGGCCCCTCAGCGGAGCGCCCCGGCTGCTTTTTTTTCAGCTCCATCTTTTCCTCCTCGCTCATTACTCCCTGGTTTTCCGCATTTCGCAATTTAAAATTTCGAGTTTTGTATTTCGGGTGTCGCGTTTCCGCATTTCTTCTCCGCGCGATCGCGAACAGTGTAGGGGCACGATTTATCGTGCCCGTCTGCTTCCTTTAACTCCTCTACGTCCTTTACCTCCTCTACTTCCACTCACCAACCGCCGGCCGCATCTTCCCCGCCGCCATCCTCTCCAGCGCCCCCAGCCCCTCCTTCAACTCGCTGCTCTCCAAACGCCCCTCGCGGTACAGCCACCGCAGAAAATCCTCCGCCCGCCGCTCGCCTTTCAGTGAATTGCATTCCGAGCAGCTCGACACCAAGTTGCGATATCCATTCAGTCCCATCCGCACCTGTGGTACGACGTGATCGATGCACCGCGTCCCCAACGTCACCCGTCGCCGGCAATAAAAGCAGTGCCCGCCCTCGCGTGCATGGATCGCTTCCCGCCGTTCCCGCTTTTCCAGAAAGTCGGCGTCCTCCAGATTCGCAGCCGCGCTGCGCAACCGCTCCGCCTTTCTCGCAGCAGTTTTTCTCGCCCCCACTCCGCGCACCTCCGCTGGCAAGCGCACCTCAATCACATGTCCTTTCTTGCTTCTTTCCGCCAGCAGTAGCGCGCCCTTCACCGCCAGCCGCCGCACTCCTTTGCGCACCGACGACGTGCTGAGGCAAGCCCCACGCGCCAGCCAGTCAATCGAAAACTGCAGCCGCTGCTTGCCCTCCAGCCGGCTATGCCGCAGCAAATGCGAATACACCGCCCGCTCGATCACCGAAAGCCGCAGCCCAGGTATCAACAAATCCTCAAACTGCTTCCACACTTCGACGCCATCCACCACTTTGTTTTTCATGTTTTGTTGTCCATTCGTAGGGGCACGGCATGTTTACCCTGAGCCTCGAAGGGCCGTGCCCGTCTTATGTAGCCGGGCTTTAGCCCGGCATCGGCAGGTTTCTGTTTTTTTTGCTTTTGAATTGAGGAGATTCGGAAAAACGCTGCTAGCTGAAGAAAAACACCCACAAAAAGAAAAAGCCCCGACCAAAAGTCGGGGCGCACTTTTATACACCCAAACTATACCAAACCAATAATCCGCCTGTCAAGCCCAAAATCAGTTCCGGCCTGCCTCGGGTCCGCCAGCCCTCCTGTCAAAGAAAGACCGCAACTTTCGGGTCCAGGTCCACGTATAAGTTTCAGGAAGAAGCACGCTTTGTTCCCCCCTGGATAATTTGGATAACCCTGTTGAGGTTTGTTCTGCCGCCGCTAGGAGGTTGCCCTCCTCGCGGCAGAGCAGACACGCATTTGCGAGGAGAATCTCAAATGAAACAAAAGCTCATGTTGCCCATCGCCTCTCTGCTCTTGATCCTGTTTATGACGCTTCACCTGACGAGCGATACGATCCACGCCAGGGCAGGCACGCCCGAGGCAGGTGGCTCAACCCTCATTGCCGTGCCCATCCTGGCCCTCTGGCTGTGCGGAACGCTGCTGCTCGCGGAACGCCGGTCGGGGCACATCATCATGCTCGTCGGCTCGATCCTTGCGATCGGCATGCCGGTCCTCCACGTCATGAGCCCAGCAGGCATCTTCCACGGCGCGATCGCCAGGTCCAGCCCAGCCTTTTTGTTCGTTTGGACTTTTCACATGTTGGGCGTGATTGGCCTGTTCGCCTTTATCCTCGCCGTGCGCGGATTGTGGACCCTGCGACGGAGCAAGCGCCCCGAAGAGAGGAACACTTAGCTTAGCAATCGTGTTGTAGGGGCGTCGCTTTAGCGCGTCCCCTTTGCTTTGCTTAGTTGCGGGACGTCGCTTTAGCCTCCCTGGGCAAGCCCCGGCCCGCGGCAAGAAATTCAAATCCACACCCTGAAAGCCCGCAGGGCGCGCCAGCCGCCATCGCCCACCTCGACGACGAGGACCTGCTCCGATCCTTGGGCGTGAAATCCATCATCGACTCTAGCAAGCCCGCATTCGAGCAGGACCTTCCACAGGTGGATGCTATCCTCGACACGGTCGGGGGCAGTACGTTTCAACGCTGCGTCGCTGCGTTGAAACCCGGAGGCAAACTCGTCACCTCGGTCTCCACGCAGCCGCTGCCGGCCGGGGCCATTTTCTTCTACGCTGAGGTGACCACCGCGCGCCTGCAGACACTCACAACATTATTTGACGCGGGCAAAATCTCAGCGCGTGTGGGCGCAATCCTGCCGCTTTCGGAGGCGCGCCAGGCGCAACGCATGCTTGCCGGCGCACCACACAAGCCCGGCAAAATCGTACTGCAGATCGCCTAACCCGTAGCAGTACCGATCTGCTCGGCTCAGTGTGGGCGCTCGAACTCAGCCACAGTTTCACGCAAAATGATTCGGAAACCTCCCGTCTGTCCCATGTTCCGTCCCTGCGCCACTCGCCTATGAAGAAAGCAGGTATACTGTACTCGAATATACACTGTACGTTAAATATTGAGCCGGCTGCCGGATCGAGATTGCGTCCCAAGCGGAATCCGCAACGCTGGACGCCCGCAGCCTGCAGAAAGGTGGTATATTACCAAGTGGCGGTCGAACGGCTATCGCGTCCTGAAGCTGTCAAGCTCCTTCGAGAGTGCCTGCGCATCGGCAAGATTATTCCGGGCAAACACTTTCGCGACGAGTTGGCCGCGGAAGGGCTCATTCTTCCCGATGCCCTCCGCGTGCTTAAGACAGGGAACATCTTTCACGAGCCAGAGTGTGACCTCAAAACCGGTGATTGGAAGTACCGGGTCGAGGGCAGAGAAGTGGACGGCAAATGGCTCGCGATCGTGTTTTGCTTCAGGGCCACGGATACCGCATTTCTGATCACCGTGTTTTCCGTCGAGGTGAAGCGAAAATGAAGAGAGCTCAGTGCGGCAACTGCGGAGCGGAAGCCCGAATCGTGCGCGGCGATTACGAGTTTAAGGAAACCGGCCTGCGCGATCTCGTCCTCCTGGATATCGAGCTCATGAAGTGCGGGAAATGCGGCAACGTGGACCCGGTCCTCTTCCAGGTGGACGAGTTGATGCACATCGCCGCGGTTGCCGTCCTTCAGAAACCTTACCGGCTTCGCGGTGAGGAGCTCCGTTTTCTGCGCAAGCATATTGATCTGAACCAAGAGGAGTTTGCGAGGCTGCTTCGCGTGAACAAGACGACTCTCTCGAAGTGGGAAAACAACGAGGACCCTATTGGACTGCAGAGTGACCTCTTGGCCAGAGCTATCGTGATTTCCCGCGACAAACGGTTCGAGAAGCGTGCCGCTGACCACATTCGAGCCTTCGAGAACATTGCCGACCAGCGGAAACGCGTGCGCGTCGAAGTGGATCCCGAGAAGCTCGCATACGTATACGCGTGAACGAGTTGCGGCATCGGGTCGTGTGCCCGGCGGGGAGTAAGAGAAAACTTGCTTTGCTCGACTGTAGTCTGTAGATAAGGGTTAGTCCGCACGGAGAAGGATCAACCCGCACCCTGAAAACCGCAGGGATGCGGCACCCGGCCCACGCTTTGAAAACCGAGAGCGTAGGCCACCCAAGAGTTAAGGCGCGGCCACCCGCCGGTGCCGAAAAGCATTGCGGTGAAAAGGTGTCTCTTGACAACGCCTTCGTTCCTATCGAAGGCCACCCCTGAAAAAGCAAAGTCAAAATCATCGCCGGGCGTCAGGGGCGGCCACACGCCCGCGCGGCCTAGCGGAATTCCTTTCGTGCCTCGATTATATAGGCAAGCTCGCGGCCAGGCGCGTTGAGCTCGGCCTCCATCAAGGCAATTTTTCTATGCGACAGCGAGAAGGGTAGGCGAGCGAGCTTCCCGAACCGGAGCTTGACAGTATCTTCTAGGAGATCGGCGGCAGTCGTCAGAATGATTTCGAGTACGCCGCGATTGATTTTGAGCTCGTGCACTCTCATATGCTGTTCGTAGTCTTGAGTCAGGCTTTGTAGCTCATCTGCGAGGTGGCTTGGTTGAGCAGTTCCCTCAGCGGCAGACCTTATCCATCTTCGAAACGCCGAGAACTTTCTCTTGGTGTCGGGGTCTTGTTTGAATCTGAGGATTTGGTCGAGGGGAACATTGTCCGAGGGCTGCGGCATGGCGTTGATTGATACCTGCGCTACTGTTGCAAGTGTGGTTTGTATCGGAACGATTTTTGGGACGTGCGCGAAGCGCGGATGAATGGAGACAGCGTCGACTCCGCCGCGGCGGAAAAATTCGGCGACGGATCGGGACGTGTAGTCCGAAACTCCGAGCAGGACCTCGACCAGGCTCATGAGGTCGAGAGACACCGCGACACTTACAAGATCGGCCTTGCCGTCCAGGAGGTCTTCGACAACTTGGGTTAGATTCCCATGTGGAGTAAAACCCGCACGCTTCTTTAGGATGTCCTCAGAAGAACCCATCTTATTGGTGATCACGGCACCTTCGCTTTTGAGCCAATCGAGGTCAGCAGCGAGTTCAGGATGGTCCTTTCGAATGATGGGTGGTATGTCGTTTACAAAGAAGATTTTGTCGAAAAGCAGAAGGTGACGCTTCAAATCAGCAAGGGCGTCATCGGGAATGGCGATGTAGGGAAGGTGTGTCGTTACACCAATGAGGGCGCTCACAGACGAGCTCCTGGCATTCATCGTAGGTCCCTGGACACCGGTTTGTCCAGGGAACCTGGGGAACCTGGGGACCGTCCCCAGATTTCCCATGTTTCTCGGTGCAGTGTATCATTGACCTACTATGTATATGCCGCCAATGGAACAGATGAGCTTATGGGAGCTGGCTAAGAATAGCCCTGAATGGGTCGGTGTTTTCGCTAGTTCACTTTTTGCCGCCGTTACAGTAGGCGTTTTGTGTTGGCAAGCGCGGCTGATGAAATGGCAAGGCAGCAATTCGGACCGCCATGAGCGCAGGCAAAATACACTAATTCAGTTTCAACTTGAAAACGAATGGGTGTTGCGCTTGAATGCCGAGCGAGAGGAGATTCTCACGCTCGCTCGCAAACTGCATCTTGTCGCGGGCGGGAACGCGACAGCGACCAAATTCATTGGGAGGAATTGCAGGATAGAGTTTTTGAACTGAATGAGCGTCTGAGCATTCTGGATATGCGCGTGTACAGTGGAGTCTATGACAAGTGGTACGTCGCTCTCGTCTTCTATGTCGAGGCTGTGTTGAAAGCCGTGGTTGACGACGAGAAGTTTAATGAAACTTATGCTCTGACAAATCTGACTCCAAACCTAACCACCAGAACTGCACTGAAGAACCTGAACGCGGAGCACAACCCTACTGGTATCTTTCTCGACCTTGAAGCCGCCATTCGGATGGAGTTTTTCGATTTCAAGGGGAAGTGGGACGCCGCGTTAGCATCTTGAACGGGCGAGTGGGCGACTGGGTGGAGCGGAGAATTCCGGTGGGGTGCCGAACCCTTCGGTTTTAAGGGTGCGGGTTTTGACTCTTTTCTTTTCCTTGAGCTCGAAGGAGACAGACGGACGTTTCCGAATTTCTGACCACGACGTTGTGTCTTAGGCGGCGTGGGAGGGCAGGCGCTGCCAAATGGCCACCAGGTTTTGTTCTACACCACCAATCCGCATCGGTGGAGCGCTCAACGTGAGCTGATCCCCGGAGAACGCAAAGAAGCGCTCCTGCTCTTTCCCGGTCCAGTTGGGGAAAGAACTGATTTCGACGTGGTGAATCACTTTCTGGCCCCGGACTTCATACCTGCCCGAGTACGAGCTGTAGGTGTCGAACGCAGCCGCTTTTTCCTCGGCAGGCGCCTGCAGAGCGTCCGGCGAGGCGAAACTGGTGCGGCCAGCTTGCATGATCGAAACCGACATGTAGCCCTCGCTGGCGTAGAGCAGGTAGCCTGCCGCGTCCTGGCCGTGAGGATAGCTAACGTCACCCGTGGAACTTCTGGCCTCCAGCGAAAGCAATCGCCAAGCCCCGACAAATCGATCCGCAGACATGGCGACACGCTCCTTTGGGCTTCCCTCGTCGATTTCGGATGGTTCAGTGTAGCGGGAGTCGAGAACTAGTAGCCACCTTACTGATAAGCGTCAATCAGACGGCGGGTGGAGCAGAGAATTCCGGCCGGGTGCCGCAGCCTTCGGTTTTAAGGCTGCGGGTCTTGACTCCTGAGCCCCTCCAGCCCCATCGCGTGGGTACTTGACAGCGGTATCGCAATAATGCGATAGTCTAAAGGCGCGTGAACGGCGAATTCAGCATTGCGTACGTTGCCTTACCGAACGGGCGAGTGCCCGCCCGAGAATTCCTGGATTCGCTGGATGACAAAGCCGCGGCCAGAATCGACGCGTTCATCGAGCGGCTGCGCATCTATGGCAACAGGATGCAAGGAAAGTTCGTCAAGAAGCTCACCAACGACCTATTCGAGCTGCGCGTCAAACAATTCGACCGGATTTTTCGCGTTCTGTTTTTCTACCAGCCGGGCATGCTGATCGTGATTACTTCAGGATTCCAGAAAAAGACGCAAGAGACGCCGACGGGCGAGATTACCAGAGCGGAGCAGCTGAGGAAGTTGTGGATGAAGTACAGGAACCGATACACGGGATCGCCAAAGGAAAGAGAAGCTATCCTGAAGGAGTTGGAGCTATGAGACACGCGGTCAAGGGCGACCAGCATCGTGAGGCTGTCGAACAACGAGCACGCAAGAGCGCAACCTACCGAAAAACGTTCGCGCGAACGCTGCAACAGATCGATCTGGCTTTGCTAGTGCGCGAGATGCGCGAGGATGCCGGTCTGACGCAGGCCGAACTGGCCAAGAAGGTGGCCACCACGCAGTCGGTGATTGCCCGCCTGGAGGACGCCGAATACACGGGGCACTCGCTTACGATGCTGGAACGCATCGCTACGGCGTGCGGGGTCGGACTGACCCTCTATGCCGAGAAAAAGCCTAATTTCGAGCGGGAAGTAGCGTTGGTATAGCCGATCGCCCAACTGGCCATTTACGGCCGCTTGGCGTGTGGCCTTGTTTTCCGATTTTCGTATTTCGAGTTTCGAATTTCAAGCTTCCGTGTCAGATCGCTCTATTTCACCGGCAAGAAGCGAACCACCAACCCGGTGATCGCGTCGTGCCACGCGTGCGTCATCATTCCCGGCCGCAAATTCTGCCGCGCCTCCGCCAGGATTCCGAACATCAATCCATATACACCGATGACTACCGTCGCCCTTGTTCCCTGATAAATGTGCCCCGCCCCAAACAGCGCCGCCGAGAGAATTACTCCTACCGGCGCGCTGCGCGTCCAGGCCACGAACTGCCGCTGCAAGTAACCGCGAAAAATCATTTCTTCGCAGATACCCGCGGTAACGGAAAGACCGATCCACACCACCGATTCGAGCAGGTCCTGCGGAGCGAGCCTGCGCGCGGCCTCCGCCATTCCCGTCGCGTGTAGCAATCGCGCAACAACGCTCAGCACAAAAACCGCGGCGATCCAAAAGCCGAATGCAATCGCGACATCGATGAAGAAATCGGACGCGCCCTTCCAGCTTTTACCGGCAATGTTTCGAATAGTTTTCCCGCGGCGGCGCAGTCCCCAATAAACGTAGCCAACAAGCAGCCATTCCCACGCCGTCGTCGTGACATAAAAAAACAGCCGGCGCGCGTGGCTCACCGCATCTTGCCGGTGGACAGAGAAGTAACCAACCGCGCTTACAGCGGCGAGCACGACAAGAAGAAAGATCGTGTGCAGCGGGCCGGCCACCGGCTCGAACCGCTTGATGGGCGATTCCAGACTGGTTTCCATCGCAACGTCTGCCACTGGCCACCTCTCTTGTCCCTGCTTCCGCGCGAATTCTCTCATACCTTCCCTAAAAAAAGCGGAAAGCCGGATTTCGAGTTTCGTTTTTCGTATTTCGCATTTCGCCTTCTAAGTCCACTCACGATTTCAACAGGCACAGTTACCTCCACGCGTCCTGTACTTCAGGGCAGGCGATTTTCGTGCATGTTGTGAGCGATGATGGGTTTCGCCCAGCAGTGAATCAGCACATGCAAACCGGCGTTTCGTGCCGGTCACACTCGGCTAACGTGGGCCGCAGTGTAGGCGCCAGAAAAGAAAATGGCCGCCATCCTTTCGAGTGGGGGAAAGTTCGCAGATGCTCGCAGAAATTCAAGATTCGCAGAATCAGCTTTCGAATCCGGTTTCCGCCGAAGAAGCCACCGGGCGAATTTCGCTTTTGGACCTGGCGGAAATTCTCGACCAGCACAAAATGTGGGTGGAATCCGGCGGAGAATCCGGCGTAAAAGCCGATCTCTGCGGAGTCAATCTCGCGCATTCTGACTTGACGGGCGTAAATCTCGAAGGCGCTTTTCTCCAGCGCGCGAACTTAATTGGCGCCGATTTGTCGATGGCCAACCTCCGTAGTGCCAGTCTGGTTCAGGCAGATTTAAGAGAAAGTAATTTACTTGGAACTGAACTAAGGGGCGCCAATTTAATGGGCGCGAATCTTTATGGCGCGGAAGGCGTGTGGGTCGGCCGGCTCGGCGGAACGAATCTTTTCGACGCGATTTTGCCGGAAACGATCGCGGAGTTCGACAGCACGAAAGCTATTTCGGATGCGTCGAAAATCGCGCGATGGTTTTATTTTCTACTTTTGGCGGCGAGCCTTGCTTGCGTCGCGCTGATCGGATTGACGACCGATGTGCGGCTCGTGGTGGATGCTTCGGCGATTCCCATTGCGAAGCTTCCGAAAATTATTTCCATGACGAGTTTTTATATGGGTGCGCCGCTGGTCCTTTTTATTTTGTATTTGCGGTTTCATTTTTTGCTGTTGCGGCTGTGGGGAAGCATGTCCGGGTTGCCCGCGGTTTTCAAGGATGGGCAGACGCTGGAAAAAGACGGGCCGTGGTATTTGATGGGTTTGGTGAGACGGCATTTCCGGTGGATGCGCGAAGGACGCTCTCCGTTTTGGGTGCTGGAGACAGTTGTAGCGACGGCGCTGGCGTACTGGGTTGTGCCGGCGGCGTTGTTTATGTTCTGGCTGCGGTACCTGGTGCGGCAGGATTTTCGCGGCACGCTGCTGCACGCGCTTCTATTGACGCTTTCCGTTGCGGCTGCAACGTGCGTTCCGACGATCGTCGCGCGCGTGCTGCAACCGGGCGACCTATTGCGGCAAAAATCGAAAAACTTATTGCGTTTGAGTTTCGCGACGGGGCGCGTGGCGCTGATCACAGGCTGCGCCTTGCTGGTCTTCTCGCTGGGAGTAAACCGCGGGTTGCCTTCCGACCGAAACGTAGCGACGCAGCACTCGCCAACGAGCGTGCTCCGATGGGCTTCGGAGGCGATGCAATCTATCGGCTACCGGCCGTATGCGGAATTGACGGAGGCTACGCTCTCCGGCCCGCCGCCTCACGGAAACTGGAGCGAAGAAGCGCTCGCCTCCGTGCCCGGAGCAAAATTGAACGAAATGAATTTGCGCTTCGCCCGCGCCTACAAAGCTTATCTCGTGAACGCAAAACTCTGGCGAGCAAATTTGGAAGGAGCTTATCTTTCCGAAGCCGACATGCGAGGAGCGAATTTGCGCGAAGCCGTTTTGCGCGATGCGATTCTCGATCGCGTTCTTGCGGGAAAAACCGTGATGGTCTCCGCGGACGCGACCCGAGTGAATTTTACCGGCGCCGATTTACGAGGCTCCGATATGTCCTTTGCCACGCTGGAGAACGCACTGCTTTCGAACGCCCGACTCGGCGGCGCCTCGCTCTATGCGGTCAATCTTCGAAACGCCCAAATGCTGCGAGCTGATTTGACCCGCGCGGACATGAGGGACACAAAAATGGAACACGTTTTTCTCTCCTTCGCCACGCTGGAGCAGACGGATTTTTCTTCAGCAAAATTAGTGGAAGCCAACATGACGGGCGCCCAATTTAAGGGAACGATTTTGATGGACGCGGACCTCCGCAACGCGGATTTACGCGGCGCTTTTTTTAATGGCGCGATTTTTCGGGGCACCGAAATCACCGGAGCAAACGTAGCCGGAGCCGATCTGCGCGGCGCTCTCGGCCTGACGGCCGACCAAGTTTGCGCGACACACGGGTGGCAATCCGCGCAACTCGACGCCGACGTGCTGGCGCAAACGCGCAGCCTTTGCGCTGCCGCGCGTTAGGCTGCAGGGACGGAGTCGTATCCGAGCGCGCCGTTGAAAAGCGCCATAAGTTGGGGCGCAACTTCTCCAATTGGACTTCCAGGTTCGGAATAACTTCCGGCTAGCCCGTCATCCGGGAGGAACACAGAAATTCCTCGGTGAGCGTTAACGGAATCATTTTAACGAATAACCGAGTTCCATAAGCACATATTTTATTGAATGAATCCAGCAACGGCTCGAGTTCTGTGGACTAACACTAATCGAATGTTCGTAAGCCCGAATGCTTCCAGACTAAATTATTGCGGCAGGCCGACCTTGCGAACCAAGTCGGCGAATCGTGGATCAGAGCGTAAAGGATCGAACACGGGCTCCGCTCGCATCCACGTGAGTTGATATTCACCTCGCTGGTAGGCGCGCTCCAACCATTCCATGGCGTCTTCCTTCCTGCCAAGACCAATGCAGATCCAGGACAAGAAGTAGCCGGAAACGTATTTGGTCCTTGATTCGTCTGTCAGGTTCTTGAGTAAGGTCTCCGCGTCCGCCTTCCTGCCTGATTTTGCGTAGGCGTATCCAAGAGGCCCTTGAACCATCATGTCGTCAGGGGAACCTCGTGCCAGTTTTTCCAGCAACGCTATACTTTCCGAAAACTTCCCTTTCTGCGAATAGGTGCCGGCGAGATTAACGAATGCCGCATACGCGCCCGGATCCAGTTCCACTGTCCGCTGAAGCACCTGCTGGGCTTCGTTGAAGCGACGCGCCATGTAGAGGGATTGTCCAAAGATTGCACTCGCAAAGGAAGAAAGTGGATCTAATTCCCTAGCACTTTTCGCTTCCATCACGGCTTCCTCGTAACGCCCTACTTTGGACAGAAAATACGAGCACCGCTGGTGTGCCACCGCATAGCTCGGGTTCAGTGCCAGCGCGCGCTTGCACTCCTTTTCAGTCCCTGCCCAGTCACGGTCTGCTTGATAAGCTTGTCCCAGCGCGGAGTGCGCTTCCGCAAGCGTGTCATCGAGGGCCAGCGCCTTCAGAGCAGCTTCTTTCGCTTGGGGAAAGGCTTCATTGGCCGGGACCCACTCTTGTCCGCCAAGCGCTATGTACGCATCAGCCATTCCGGAAAAGTTGAGCGGGTCCTTCGGGTCCAGGGCAATTGCCTTTTGAAAATAAGTCAAACTGTTCAGTTCATCCGCCCGCGTCCGCTTGTACCAAAGGAAGCGTCCCATCAGATACGCTTCGTGGGCCTCGGGATTGACGGTGCGGGGGTGAGACAAAGCGCTGCGGGCAGCGGGTGTCAGCACCGATTGGGTTTGCTCCGCCACCGCAATCGCGACTTCGTCCTCCACGGCGAGCACGTCCTTAATCCCCTGGTCATAATTCTGCGCCCACACATGGCTTTGATCCTGCACGCGGATGAGCTGCGCCGTAATACGAAGGTGCCCCGGCGTTTCGCGTAGACTGCCTTCCAATACATACTGCACGCCCAATTCGCGGCCAATTTGATCCAGCTTCGGAATCCCGTTTTTGTAACCCATAACCGATGTGCGCGAAATTACCCCAAGTCGCTCCGGGTTCAAACTTCCGAGGCGCGTAATCATTTCTTCCGTGAGGCCATCGCTAATGTATTCCTGGTCCGGATTTCCGGTTAGATTTTGGAACGGCAGCACGGCTAACATGACTCTGGCGCTTTGCGGGATACGGTGAAAGCGAAGCCAAGTGAAGTAAGTCGCGAGGCCAACCACAAGAAAGATTCCTAAGATCCAGGCAGTTGAAGTAAATCGTCGTGACACTGAAACGGTATCGGGTGAAGGAGCGCCTTCTCGTGCGGACAAGTCTGAGCAAAATTCGACCGCACCAATGAAGCGATAACCCCGGCGCGGGAGAGTTTCGATATATCGCGGCTTCTCCGCGCTGTCGGCAAGAGCGGTGCGAATTTGGTTGATCGAGAAGTTGATGCCATGCTCAAAGTCAACAAACGTGTCGCCGTTCCAAACCGAATGTTGAATTTCCTCCCGCGTAACTACCTTCCCAGCACTCTCGATAAGGAGTTGAAGTATACGAAAAGGCTGCGGTTGCAGCTTCACGGGGACACCCGATTTGCGTAGCTCGCCCGCCGCCGCGTCCAATTCGAACGGGCCAAAGCGTACTCTCATAGCGGTGGGTGCCGGACCAGGCATCGACTCTTATTGCCTCATCTGCTAGAGCTGCCGAGATAATATCACTTTCAAATCTCCAGCAGTGGCCGGAACCATTCCGGCAGTTGGTTCGATAACTCCTTCATTTTCAGTTTGCTAGTCCCTTACCCAAAACTAACCAAATCCCCACCGTCTCCGCATTGCTTCCCATTTGGACGATGGTTAGTTTGCGACTTCCACCGTTCTCTTGCTCGTTTCGAATGTTAATGAGCGGGACTCGGTATCTCTTGCTTGAGGGAGGCTCATGAAGAAATCCGCGCTTCTGCTAATGGTTGTTCGGAATTCATGTGTCTCAAACGACTGCAATAGCGCGAGAGCTCCACAGCGAAAGTACTCTTGAGGAGGCGTCAGGAATATGAAAAAGTTATTTTCACTTCTAGTTGCTTTTTGCGGAGCGTGTCTTCTAGTCGGCTGCGGAGGCGGCAGCGCCAGCACGGCTCCCAATATCTCGCCTCTGACGGCCCCGTTAACGATTACCTCGGGCGCGCCATCCGCCGCGACGCTTCAGGTTGCCTATGGCGGTAGCAGTGGATTCTCTCTTACGGCCTCAGGGGCAGGTCGCCGTATACCTGGAGCTGGACTGCCGCCTCGGGTTCTTCTCTGCCACCGGGTTTGAGTATCTCGACCAATGCCGATGGCACTGGCAGCATTGCTGGCACGCCCTCCACTGCCGGAACTTACAGCCTGGTCGTAAAAGTAACTGACTCGGAATCACCTCACGCTCAGGCTAGCGCAAATTACACGATCGCCGTCACTCCGGCTGGCGCGCTCACAATCATCTCAGGTGCCCCGCCAAGCGGGACCGTTGGGGAGACCTATGGAGGCACCCACTCGCTTACGGTAGAACACGCCACATTTAGCTATTCTGGATGGCCGCTGGCAGCAACAGGGGGAGTATCAGGCTACAACTGGAGTTGGTCGGCGACACAGGGATCGTCACTGCCGCCGGGCTTAGACATCAAGTTGTTGACATTGACTTCCGGTGGCAACCGTTGTTGTGTGACTGCGCATGTTCTTGTCATTGGCGGCACGCCAACCGCAGAGGGGACTTACAACGTAGTTGTTACCGTAACTGACTCTGGATCTCCCTCAAGTCAGGCCAAGGCGAACTACACAGTAGTCATCGCCCCCCCGCCGTCACCCACCATCAGTGCGACACCTGCTCCATCCGCTGGTGCGGTAAACCTGCCCTACAGCTTCACATTCACGGTGGCAAGTGGAGGACAACCCCCATTCAGTTGGAGCCAAACTGGCATGCTGCCTGCGGGATTGGTGTTCAACAATGATGGGGCATTGCTCGGAACGCCAGCCGCATCAGGGTCGTCCCCCATCACGGTGATGGTGCAAGATGCAGTTGGGCAAAACTCAGCGCCACAAAATTTCACCATCCAGATTTACCCGCATGGTTTCAAGGCAACCGGCAGCATGGAAACAGAACGGGAATACCACACGGCGACGTTGCTCGATTTCGGGCCGGCGCTCACGAACGGAAAAGTGTTTGTGACGGGAGGGTTGGACAGCAATAACCAAGCTCTCGCATCTGCGGAGCTGTTTGATCCAATCAGCGGGGCTTTCACAGCGATGATAGGGAGCATGGAAACTCCGCGCGCTCATCACACCTCAACCTTACTGAATGACGGAACGGTTCTCGTGATAGGCGGGGTTGATACGAGTGGAACGCCTCTCGCATCTGCGGAGCTGTTCAATCCAGTCACCGGGAGGTTCACAGCAACGAAGGGCAACATGGAAACTGCACGCATCTATCAAACAGCCACCCTGCTGAATGACGGAACGGTTCTTGTGACGGGCGGGGTTGATGCAAGTGGAACTCCTCTTGATACTGCGGAACTGTTCAATCCTGCCGGCGGAACGTTCACTCTAACGAATAGCAGCATGGAGACTCCGCGATTTGACCACACAGCGACCTTGCTGAACGACGGCACAGTCCTTTTGGTAGGAGGATCAAAACCAAACCGCACCCAATACGCGACCGCAGAATTGTTCGATCCAAAGAGCAAGACGTTCACGCCGGCGATGGGGAGCATGGAAACCGCACGCGCTTTTCACACAGCCACCTTACTTAAAGACGGAACAGTTCTCGTAACGGGCGGACTCATGACGGTTGGAAATGATGTTTACGCTAACCTCGCAACGGCAGAGTTGTTTGATTTACACGGAATGTTCACGCCGACGAAGGGCAACATGGGCTTCGCCCGGGGTAACCATACAGCAACTCTGCTCAGCGACGGAACAGTCCTTGTAACGGGCGGACTTGATGGCAGCATTGACCTCGCCATGGCGGAGCTATTCGACCCCGCAAACGAAACTTTCACGCGCACTGCGGACATGGTTACTCCGCGTGCCGGGCATACTGCAACGCTGCTGCAGAACGGCAAAGTGTTGGTGACGGGAGGAGCCGGCGCTGATTCCTTTCCTGTTGCAACCGCCGAACTCTACCAATAGCGCGCTGCAAGATGTGGTGCGCTTCTACCCGGTGATCTTGCCGTTGTGTTAAGTACACAGCGAAGTTCAGTCCGGACTTGGGAGCCGGATGAGATAGACTCTCTTGAATTTGAGGATGCCATGACCGAGCGAGAATATCATCGAACCAACGGGCATTGGATCCGACGTGCAATCCTAGCCATGAGCCTTTGTCTGACGGGTTGCGGCAGCAGTTCCAGCCCCCCACCCCCGCCGGCTTTATCGATTTCTCCGGCCACTTTGTCGGACGGCACGGTCGGCGCGTCCTACACCCAGAGCATTCAGGGCACCGGCGGAGTCGCACCTTTCAGCTGGAGCATTTTATCTGGCTCCTTGCCTCACCTCCTGGCGCTGCAGCCCAGTTCAGCCAACTCTGTAACTATCTCCGGCACGCCGGACGTGCCGCAAACAAACGTAACATTCACCATTCAAGTCCGCGACTCCAGCGGCCAAGCGGCGTCGCAGCCCTTTGTCATTTCCATCAAAGCGACCATCGCTCAAACACAATCCGGAACCGTCCAAGGAGTCCTTGACGGTAACGTTCTTGCGTTCCGTGGCATCCCCTATGCAGCGCCGCCGACAGGGAATCTTCGCTGGAAGCCTCCCCAACCGCCACTGCCTTGGGTGGGCAGTCGGGACGCTTCCACCTTCGGAAATGTCTGCACGCAGCTCGACGCGAACAATCAGCCGCTAGGCTCGGAAGACTGCTTGTTCCTCAACATCTTCGTCAACTCCCAGACTGCGCACGGTCTGCAGCAGCCCGTGATGGTCTATATTCATGGAGGCGGCAACCGCCAAGGCAGCACCCATCAGCCTTACGAGAACGCGCCTCCCTTGGCCACCCAGGGCGTAATTGTAGTCACCATAGAGTACAGATTGGGACTCCTTGGTTTCCTGGTTCACCCGCTCCTGGACGCCGAAGGCGGAGGCTCCTCCGGCAATTACGGCTTGATGGATCAGATTGCCGCTCTCACCTGGGTTCATCAAAACATCGCGTCCTTCGGTGGCGACCCCACCCACGTTATGGTTTTCGGACAGTCGGCAGGTTCTTTTGATGTGGAGGCCCTTCTCGCTTCTCCCCTCACCCCGGGGCTCTTTTCCGCCGCGGGCATGGAAAGCGGTTCTCTCCTGCACGGGCAGATCCTCGCGCTCGCAGACCTCGAAACCTTGGACGCGGCACTGGTCCCTGCGGCAGGCTGCGACAAGGCGGCGGACGTGCTCGCTTGTCTTCGCGCCGCGCCGGCATCCAATGTCATCAGCAACGACAACGCAATTCCCTATCTGCCAAGCGGTCTCGTCTCTCGAAGTCTCGCTATCGGGACGCATGTCCTTCCAGTAGACCCATTTGACGTGCTCCAGCAGCATGGCTCCCCGGTGCCGCTCCTTATTGGTTCCACGCGCGAGGAGGAATCAGCAAATACGGCTGCTGACGATCCGACCGCTATCCCGCCACTCACGGAGACAGGGTATGAGGCCGCACTTCACGCCGATTTTGACCAGTTCGGCGCAAGCGTCGAAGCCCAGGTATTGAGCTTCTATCCGGCATCGGACTATGACGCCCCGGTGTACGCGCTCATCGCCGCCGAATCCGACGCATTTGATATCACTCCGGTGCGAAACCTTGCCCGCGCCGCAGCGGGGGCTAACCGCCCTCCGGTTTGGCGCTATCTGTACACGCATCGTTATGAAAATGATCCCAGCTTGAACGCCTTGCGAGCTTTTCACACCGCCGAACTGCCCTTTGTATTCGGCAGCCCGCAGTTGATCTTCGGCGGCCCTTACACTCCATCTACCGCAGAAGTCACATTTGCCGGGCAAATGATGGGATATTGGTCGAGGTTCGCCAAGACTGGTGACCCTAACGGATCGGGAGCCATCACCTGGCCGCGTTACGACTCAGCAGCCGATGCCATGCTCCAACTCGACGACACCGCCGCCACTCTGATCTCAACCAACGGCTATCACAACACCCAATGTGATTACTTCACGACTCTCCTCCCGTAGATGGATCGGTTATTGACGTTGATCTGAACGGCGTGGAAATTGAGAGTTGAGAAGAACGCGAAGACAAGCCGGAAAAGGCCACATGGGGCGGCGGGCAGCGGAGTAGCAGAGAAGAAAAGCTGGAAGCGATGATTTGCGAAGGCGACAAGAGCGGGCGGGTGGCTCGAAACTAAACTACAAATTTGCGCCGAAAGCTAGCAGACGGCCATCGCAATCCTTCACTACAAACTCGCGCGAGTTCCATGGCATGTGGGCAAGTCCCCGCGCGAACTCCACGCCTCGAGCTGCATACTCAGCGTAAAGCGCGTCCGCGTCTTCAATAAATACGTAGGCGTCGAGCAGTTCGTCCGGATATTTGTTGGGGTTGGCTGTGGGAGGTTCGGCGCAGCGGAAGTGAATTGCCCGCTCGTCGCGCGCAACGATGGCGTAGACCGGCGGGTCCTGCCACGTGCCCAAACACTTGAAGCCAAGCTTGGATTCGTAATAGGCGAGGGTGGCTGGGATGTCCAGCGTGAAGAACTGAGGCGCGATCTGACGAATCATGGGGCAAGTCTACTATAGAAAATGCTGAGTGGCGGCGACGGCGGGTCATCGGCTGCTTTCCTCATGCGACGTGAGAAGGGCGTTGTGGTAACTCGCGAGATTTCTGCCGTCGGTTGCCGGCGCGGTGCGCGGGCTTTAAAATTGAGGGAGATGCCCACCGCGATTGGTATTGATTTTGGCACGACGAATAGTTCCATCGCTTACGCTAAGGAAACCGGCGAGGTCGCGCTGGCCCAATTTCCGTACCTGGGAGAAGTGACGGCTGCCTACAGGTCGCTGCTCTATTTGGAGCAGGTGAAAGAGCGTGGAGTGAACGCGCTGAAATCGTGGAGCGGGCCTGAGGGTATTGCGCATTACCTGTCTGCGGACCACAAAGGGCGGTTGATTCAATCGCTGAAATCGTTTTTGAGCAATCGCAACTTGCTGAGTACGGAAGTTTTTGGGCGGAGATACACGCTGGAAGATCTGATCGCGCGTATCTTGAGAGACTTGCGCGAAAAGGCCGGCGCCCAGTTTGGCGCGCCGATTTTGAAAGCGGTGGTTGGACGGCCGGTACGATTTGTGGGAGCCGAGAGCGAGGAAGAGGATCACTATGCGGAAAGCCGCCTCAGGGCGGCCTTCAAGATGGCCGGTTATGAGTCCGTGCAGTTCGAATTTGAGCCGATAGCGGCGGCGCACTACTACGAGGCCACGCTGGATCACGATGAGCTCATTCTGATTGGAGATTTCGGAGGCGGCACGAGCGACTTTTCTCTGGTGAAGGTGGGTCCGAGTATTCGCCGCAGAGGCAGAAGGGCAGCGGACCTTCTCGGCAATTCGGGAGTAGGCGTGGCCGGCGATTCGTTTGATGCGAAGCTCATCCGGCATCTTTTATCACCCGCGCTCGGCGCCGGAACGGACATGCATTCGATGAAGAGGCTTTTGCCGGTGCCGGCGTGGATCTACGGCAAGCTGGAGCGCTGGCATCACCTTTCGTTTTTGAGGGCGAAGGAAGTGATGGAGCTGCTGAAGCGAATCAAGGAGGATGCGGTGGAGCCGGAGAAAATCGCTGCATTGATCCACCTGATTAAAGAGGATCTTGGATATCAATTGCACCAGTCGGTGCAAGCCGTGAAGTACGAATTGTCGAGCAAGGCGTCCGCAACATTTCATTACTCGGACGGAGCGGTGAATCTTACGGCGGCGGTGAAGCGGTCATCTTTTGAAAGCTGGATCTCCGAGGAATTGAAACAGATTGAGTCTTGTCTGGACTCATTGCTTAAGGCGAGTGGTGTTTACGCGAAAAACGTGGATGCGGTGTTTCTGACGGGAGGAACTTCGTTCGTGCCAGCAGTACGAAGAATTTTTGCAACGCGCTTCGGGGAACAACGAATTCGGACGGGGAATCAGTTTACTTCGGTTGCGTGGGGATTGGCGCTTAGAGGGGCAAGCTTGGCGGAAGCAGGCGTGAAAGATTAGAACCAATCAGACACAAAACCCTGTTTGCAGGCTATGCTGGTGGAGGCGTATTTTGAAAGAGCTTCAAATCCGGGCGAGCTTGCAAATTTATGAAGATTCCGGTTTTTGTGTCGTGTCCGACCAAGCTGAACAAGAAGCAGAACCGGTCACGCGAGCAGATCCTTAAGGAACTCGAACGGCTGCAGCTGGAACCCCGCGCGCTTGGCCGAAGCGATTATCCTTCCGAGTTTCCGCTCCGTGAAGTCTGCGTCATTGCAAAACACTGCTCAGGCGGAATCATTCTAGGTTTCGAGCAGTTCCTGGCCACGGCCGGCATTTGGAAACCTGGCACAAAAGAGAAGCGAAAAGTGGCACACGGCAAGCCGGAACATTTTCCAAGCCCGTGGAATCATCTGGAAGCGGGAATCCTTTTCGGATTGCAGTTGCCTCTGCTGATTTTCCGTGAAGAGCCGGTTCGAGGCGGGGTCTTCGATGAAGGCGTTACAGACGTGTTCATTCACAGCATTCCAGACACGAACTTGAAGGACGCCAAGCTGGAAGCATTTCGAGAGGTTCTGCTCAAATGGTCCGCGAAGGTTCGCGAACACTATTACCGACTCGGCGGCCACGGACACAGTTAGGGTACGGAATATGGCGGGCCCGGGATTGCCTCACACCTGCAAGGAATGAGACGAGTTGCAGGAGCACTACTCAGGCTTCGATTGATTGCGCAGCGCGGCGAGGATCCATTTTTGCAAGACAATGCGGCAATGCGGCTTTAGATCGCGAAACTCCAAGCCCATTCCCACCGCGGGCTTGACGTATACCACCGTACCTTTGGCTTCAAAATATTCGTTCTCATAGAAAATCTTCACGAAGACGGGTGTAAGTTCGCCGAAGGGAGCGGGAGTCTCCAGGTAGCAGCCATGCAGGCTGATTTCCGTGGCCCGGACGGAGACGGTTGCGCTCGGCGTGCTTTCCTGCGCGATCTCGGCGGCAGCGTTGATCGAAAACCTGAAACCGCGACGGTCTGGGTTCATGGGTGCTAGCGTAGACCATTCCGAGCGGGATTGTCGCTCGCTGGATGCAACGGCCGTCGCGAATAACTTAACAGGACGATGGAATGGCAGTCGTTTGCGCGGCAGCCCCAAGGCGCGGCACTTGATAATTCCTAAGGGGGCACGCGGGCGTCGGCCTTGCGTTGTTCGTGTTCGTGTAAACTGAAGAGCGCACAGAGCTACGTGTGCCGCGCCAACAAAAGTTTCTATCTTTAGTACGAGGACTAGGACATGACGCCAGCGCACAAAGAACTGCTACTTGAGCTGCAGAGTCTTGCTCCGACCGCCGCCACGGTGGAAGCCCTGATGGATCGTATCGCCAAGCGTCTTCACGAAAAGATGACGCGCTACAACTGGACGGGCTTTTATCTGGTTGATCCAGCGGATGCGAATTATCTGCTGGTTGGTCCGTACGCCGGCAGCTTTTCACCCAACGTTCGCATTCCGCTCGACCGGGGACTCTGCGGCGCGGCGGCCTCCAGCGGCCAGGTTGTCGTGGTGCAAGATGTTTCAAAGGATGCGCGCTACCTTGCGGGATCGAATTTGGTGAAGTCGGAGATTGTGGTGCCTATTTACGCGAAGAAGAAGCTCGCGGCGGAGCTCGACATCGAAAGCTATTTCGCCGATACGTTCACCAAGCCCGAACAGGAGTTTGTCGAAGCCTGCGCCGGCGTGGTCGCAGGCTTCCTGGCCAAAAAGTAGCGCGCGAGCGATCTGCCTGGAATAGCTTCGCCAATCTCAGAACGATCCCGAGCAACGCGACAAGCGGAGCCTCGACGGGCGTGATGTGCATCACATCTCCAGAAATTCACTCGATGTAAAAAGACGTTCGAATCTTTCGCGTGGTATTCGATGAAACCCAAGGAGGGTGGATGGTCATTCGTAAGTTTTCAACGATGCTTGTCTCGCTGGTGTGCCTGGCCGTTCCAGCAAGCTATGTGCTGGCCGCAAGTGCTGCACGTCAGGAAGAAACAAAGACCGATGCGGTCCTCAAGGCTGAGGATATCTCTCCGAAGATTTTTCCGGAGATGGTGTTTTACGCTGGCAAAGTTGCGCCCGTTCAGATGCGCAATACCGGAGGCCTTCATTTTGCCGATGGTCCGTATGTCGTGGCGGGTCTGGTCGACACCGCCGGTTATGCCACGGGCTTGAAGGAAAAGTACCAGGGATACGTGTTGACGGAAGTTTCGATCGAGATCAACGGCCAGTTACTTAAAGCCGGGGCCTATGGCATCGGTTTTCTGGCGGACTCGAAGTTTATCGTTAGCGATGTCGGCGGCCACAACCTGCTGGAAATAGCGGGCAAGCGCGATACTGAGTTGAAACGCGCGACGCCTCTGCAAGTGGTCGCGGCACCGGAAGCGGGGGCCTACCGGCTGTATTTGGGACGTAACTTCGTGACGATCAAACGCGCGCATTGATCGCGCACTGAAGCGATTCGGTACCTAGCCTGGTCTCTGGCCCGCAGGAAGGCTGGTCCTCCTTACTTCTGCATCACACCTGGAGATTGCGAAGGTAGGGGACACTGGCTTTCATAAGGTCGAAACTCATTTCGACGAAATAGTTCCGTACGCCGCCGATTTTTGCGGCGGTGAAAATTTTCTTCCAGTCGAGAGTGTCCTGGCCTACGGCGACGATTTTCTTTGCTGGCGCATTCCATCCCTGGACGTGCATGGAGAAAAATCGGCCCGGATACTTGTTGAAATATTCGGCGGCATCGTAGCCGTCGCTGATGGTCGAGATCTGGAATTGGAATTTGACGAGCTTGGGATCGAGAAGTTCGAGCAGCAGGTCGTAGGTGCGTTTGCCATTGACCTTCGAGATCTCGAAACCTTCGTTATGCAGTCCTTGCTGAATGCCGGCGGCGGAGGCCTTATCCCCCATCTTGTTGTATTCGTCAGCGACGCGCTTCACGTCGTCGAGAGTAGGATTCTTTGGTCCATCGAGACTGGGGACGATCATCTGTTTGAGGCCTAAATCTTGCGCCCAGGCGATGCGGCTGGCTTGATCCTTGCGAAGTTCCTCGATGCCGAAGTGCGAGCTGAAACAGCCGACGCCCCAATCGTTCAACATTTTGCGCAATTCGGAGCCTTTGTATTTTGCCAGGCCGCCGAAGCCGGAATCGTCGTAACCGACAGGCGAGCAAAGTTCGATGTTTTGAAAGCCGGCGGCGGCGAGTTGTTTGATTGTGCCGGGAAAATCCTTGGCGATGCCTTCTCGCACGGGCCAGGTCTGGCAACCGATTGGGATGCCGAGGGGGTTGGCGCGGAGTTCAAGCGCGCCCGCGGAAAAGAGACTGGCGGCAGCGGCGGTTGTCGCTGCGTTCTTCAGAAATTCTCTTCTGGGAATTGCAGGCATGCAAGTCTCCTTATATTTCTTCGCCGAAGAGTTTGATATCTTCGGGGCCTTCCTGCACCGGACCCGTGATGCGACCCTGCACCAGCTCGCGAATCTGCGCGACGATGTCGGGATTGGCGAGCGTGGTGATGTCGCCCGTGTCCATGTGATTGGAAATCGCGGCCAGCACGCGGCGCATGATTTTGCCGGAGCGCGTTTTCGGCATGTCCGGAACGATGTGGATTCGCTTCGGCCGGGCGATCTTGCCGATGATGGTTTCAATCGTTAGGATGACTTTTTCTTGCATGGCCCTGCTGGGCAGAACGCCGGGCTTCAGCGAGATGTAGACTTCGGGGACGCGGCCCTTGATTTCGTCCACAACGGGAACCACGGCTGCTTCGGCGATCTCGTTGATGCTTAGGCACGCGGATTCGACTTCCTTTGTTCCCAGGCGGTGGCCGGCGACGTTGATGACATCATCGACGCGGCCGAGAATGCGGTAGTAGCCATCGGCGGGAAGCACAGCGCCATCGGCGGCATAGTACGGCCAATCGCGCCAATCTTTGCTATCCGGATTCTTGCAGTATTTTTTGTAGTATTGATTGACGAAGCGTTCCGAGCTGCCCCAAATCGTTTGCATAATGCCGGGCCACGGATTGCGAATGCAGATGTTGCCCGCTTTGCCCGTGCCGGGTTTTACTTCTTCGCCGTTTTCGTCCCAGATCACTGGATAAATCCCGAGAGCTGCCGGACCCGCGCTGCCTGGCTTCATGGGATCGAGAGCAGGCTTCGTGGTGCAGAGAAAGCCGCCCGTTTCGGTTTGCCACCACGTGTCAACGATGACGGCCTCGCCTTTTCCAACCGTTTCGTAATACCAGCGCCACACTTCCGGCTCAATCGGCTCGCCGACTGTGGTCATGTGCTTGAAGTGATAGTTATATTTTCTCGGCTCGTCGCCACCTGCTTTGCGGAGCATCCGAATCGCCGTTGGCGAAGTGTGGAAGATGTTCACATCGAGCCGCTCCGCGATTCGCCAGGGACGCGCGGCATCGGGATACTGCGGCACGCCTTCATACAAAACACTGGTAGCCCCAAGAGCCAGCGGGCCATAAACGATGTAGGAGTGGCCGGTGATCCAGCCGATGTCCGCCATGCACCAATAGACGTCCTCGGGATGAATGTCCTGGTAATACTTGGAAGTTCCCGCGGCGTAAGCGAGATACCCGCCGGTGCGATGTTGACAGCCTTTGGGTTTTCCGGTGGTGCCGCTGGTGTACATGAGGAAGAGCGGAGCTTCCGCATCCTGCGAGACTGGTTCGATGATTTGGCCCTTGTAATCTTTGAGAACTTCGTCGACGAAGAAGTCGCGATCGATGATCATCGCGGATTCGGACCGGTAATGCCCATGGTAGCGCCGCCAGAAGAGCACTTTGTCGATGGACTGGCCTTCTTTTTTTGCCGTTTCCACCGCAATATCCGCACTGGGCTTGTGATCCACCCACTTGCCGTTCCGGTGATAACCATCAGCGTAGATGAGCACGCGGCTCCCGGAATCGGCGGCTCGCAAGCCGCAAGCTTCTCCGCTGAATCCCCCAAACACGACGGAGTGGATCACGCCAAGCCGCGCGCACGCCAACATGGTGATCGGCAACTCCGGAATCATGGGCATGTGAATCGTGACGCGGTCGCCAGCGTTGAGCCCCGCAAAATCGCGCAGCATTGCCGCGACTTCATTCACTCGCTTGTACAACTCCTGATAAGTGATGACCGTAGCCGACTCGCCCTCAGGTTCGGGCACGAAAATCAGCGCCGCTTTGTTTTTGTGTTCATCGAGATGGCGGTCAACGCAGTTGTAGCAGGCATTGAGTTTTCCGCCCACAAACCATTTCCAGAAGGGAGGGTTCGCCGTGTCGAGCGTCTTGCGCCAGGGCTTGTCCCAATCGAGCAGCTTGGCGTAGATGTCGAAGCATTTTGGAAAGTTTTTTTCGCTAAACTTTTTAACGAACGAGGGATCGGCGAGGTTGGCTTGCGCTTTGAATTTCTTCGAAGGGTAAAAATACTCCTCTTCTTTCCAATGCACCGCAATTTGCGCTTCCGTCAGCTTGTTTTTCGACCCCTTCGCGTTTGCTTTCTGGCGAGCTTTGGCCACGGCGAGAACTCCCCTTCAAAGATCGATTTCGGTTGTGACGCTACAACGAGGGACAGCCTGATTCGGGCGAGCGCATTTCCTCTATCGGATGTTCTAGCCCGCCAAAAATGATGCTCCCACGCAGGCACGGGAGTCAATCCGCGCGGTCGCGTGGCTTCGTGTGAAGCTACTTCATGCCGCCGACTTCGTCCCAGATCTTGTGGCCGTAGGTTTCCTTCAACAAGATGCTTCCGAAAACCAGCGTAATACTGGCCACGATCATCGGGTAGTACAGCCCGGCATAAATGTTGCCGGTGGCCGCGCATGTGTATAGGCCTATCAAAGGAACCAGGCCTCCGAAGACGCCGTTGCCAATGTGATATGGCAACGAGAGCGAAGTGTACCGAATTTTGGCCGGGAAGGCTTCCACGAGATATGCCGCGATGGGGCCGTAAATCATGCAAACATAAATCACTTGAATAAAAACAAGGAATACGAGCAATGGAACATTCGGATTCGGGGCTTCTTTCGCCGCTACTAGAGCTCCGCTGGCGTCCTTGGTCATGGGCGTCAAGGCGATCGCGCCCGTCACCGGGTTTTTCTTCGATTGGACGGTGTTGATATCGTTTCCCGCCGCGGCCGTCATGGCTTTGTAAATGGGGATATAGGTGGTGATTGCCAGCAAGCAGGCCAGCATCATGATCCACTTGCGGCCGAACTTATCGGATAGGGAACCAAACAGTGTGAAGAATGGCATAGCGCAGAGAAGCGCGATGGCCACGATAATGTTCGACGTTTTGCCGTTCACTTTGAGAATAGTCTGCAAATAAAACAGCGCATAGAACTGGCCGGTGTACCACACGACACCCTGCCCCGCAGTCGCGCCAAAAAGGGAAATCAGAACGCGCTTGCCGTTTTCCCACTTGGCAAAAGCATCTTTCAGAGGCTGCGCGGAAGTCATCCCCGCGCTCTTGATTTGGCTAAAGATGGGAGATTCCTTCATCTTCAACCGAATGTAGAGCGATATCGTGACGAGAATGATGGAGATGAGGAACGGAATGCGCCAGCCCCACTCCTTAAACTGGTCGGGAGTCATAGCTTGCTGCGTGCCGAGGATGACCAGCAGCGAAACGAACAGGCCGAGCGTCGCCGTAATTTGGATGAAGCTGGTATAGAAGCCGCGCTTGCCGTCCGGCACGTGTTCCGCGACGTAAACCGTTGCGCCGCCATACTCGCCGCCAAGAGCTAGCCCTTGCAGCACGCGAATCAATAGAAGCGTGATGGGCGCAAACCAACCCGCCGTAGCGAAAGTCGGCAGGAACCCGATCAATGCCGTCGCCCCACCCATGATGGTCAGCGTCACCAGAAACGCATACTTCCGTCCAACAAGGTCCCCGATCCGCCCAAAAAACAGCGCGCCAAACGGCCGCACTAGGAAGCCGACCGCAAAGGTCGAGAGATAAGCAATCAGGGCGATGGTATCGTTACCGGCCGGATAGAATTTTGGAGAAAGCACAGCGGCGAGGCTGCCGAAAATGTAAAAGTCGTACCATTCGATCATCGTCCCGACGGCGGAAGCGAGAATTACCTTGGGGATGCTGCCGCTTCCCGCTCCGGTGGCTGGGACCACGTTTGCCTGACTGGCCATGCTTCCTCCTGTTAAACTGCGGCCTCCCGCAAAGTTAACGGGCGCACACGATCACCCGTCCAAGCGGCCGCAAGACACACTTTTACCTGAGTTTTGATTCCTTCCTCTTGAATCCCCCCTGTGGCCCGCAAGGGAGCGAGTCAGGCATTCAGTGGTGGAAGGTCGATTAAACGCACCGGTCATATACGGCCAGGCCCGCGTTGTCAAGAAATGACTTAAAAGCGGCGGACTGCGCAGATGTTCGAAATCTGGCTCGGTGAAAAGAGAAGAGAGATACGGAGCTGACGCTGGAGTGGGGGCCGCGAATCGTGATACAAGGTCTGCTTGAACTTACACAACGCCATTTTTCTGTTTTTCGCCGGCGCTCTGGGCGGGGCCATTAACGCCGTCGCCGGCGGCGGAAGTTTTGTGGCATTTCCTGCGCTCTTGTTTACGGGAGTGCCTCCTGTGCCCGCCAACGCCACAAATACTCTCGCCCTGTGGGTGGGGACGTCGGCAAGCGGCGGCGCTTACCGCATGAAGCTGGACATTCCGCGCCGCGTCATGATCCCGTTGATCGTTACCAGCGTAATTGGCGGCTTGGCTGGCGCCATTCTTCTGATCAAGACGCCCGCGCAAACCTTCTTGAAAGTGTTACCGTGGCTGCTGCTCGGCGCAACCCTGCTCTTTGCCTTTGGCAAGCATTTGACGGGGCGCATTTCGGCGGGCATCTCGCACGATTCGAACAATGCGGCCGTCGTTGGCGCTTCCGCATTCGAACTGTTCGTTGCCGTCTATGGCGGCTACTTCGGCGGCGGCATCGGCATCATGAATCTTGCGATGCTCGCTGCCATGGGCATGACGGACATTCACTCCATGAACAAATTGAAGGTTCTGCTTGGCGGCGTCATCAATGGTGTTGCCGCCGTAACGTTCATCATTACGCGCGCTATCTTCTGGCCGCAGGCGCTAGTGATGACCGCAGGCTCCGTCCTGGGAGGAGTGAGCACCGCCCACTACGCTCAAAAGCTTCCGCAGTCCTGGATTCGCGGGTTCGTCATTTTAGTCGGGGCGGCGATGACGGTGTACTTTTTCATACGTGGATATCGGTGAGGGCCCTTGAGTTAAAGATGGAATGATGGAGGGAACGATGAAGACGAATTATCCGGCGGTGTTTGTTTCGGCTCTGGCGTACTGGCTCCTCGGAGCATTGTGGTACGGAACCTTGTTCAACAAGCAGTGGATGTCTCTGGAAAATATTTCGATGGAGAACGCCAAAGCACAGAGTTCGCCTTGGCCCTACATCATCACGTTTGTGCTGAATTTGCTGATCGCCTTCGTGCTGGCGCAGATTTGCATCTGGCGTAGCGCAAACACAGCTGCTCGCGGCGCGGCTCTGGGCATACTGTTGTGGATCGGGTTCGTCGGGCCAGTGACTTTTACGACCAACATGTACGAGATGCGCTCGGTGCAGTTATTTGCCATCAACGAATTTTACGCGCTAGTCGGATTCTGCCTGATGGGCGCAATTCTAGGCGCTTGGACGAAAAAAGCCGCGTAGCGCGTTCGCGCTCTGGTAGGGGCACGGCACGCCGTGCCCGTCTTCTTCAACCCAGGCGCAATGCCGTGCCCGTCTTCGTCAACCAAGACGCAACGCCTCGCCTCGTATCGACGCATCAAGAATCTGAATGGTGTGAACCACAGGCGTCGGCCGTCCTTGCCTCGCCAGTGAAGACTGCAGCTGCAGCAAGCAGCCGGGATTGCCGGTGGCGACAACCTGCGCGTTCAGCGGCACGATCAGCTGAGCTTTGCGATCACCCAGCGCATTAGCAGCGTCGGGCTGCACGAGATTGTAAATCCCAGCCGATCCGCAGCAGATGGCGCTCTCTGGAATTTCCGCCAGTTCAATTCCTGGAATATTGGCAAGCAATTGGCGAGGCTGCGAGCGCACGCCTTGCGCGTGCTGCAGATGGCAAGAATCGTGGAACGCCACACGCAGCTGCAATGGGTTTCTCGTGGCGCGCGGCGGCAACTCCGCCAGAACTTCAGTAATGTCTTTGCACTTCGCGGCGAATGCCTTAGCGCACTCGGCGTAATTCGAGTCGTCGCGAAGCAAGTGGCCGTATTCCTTTACATTGGAACCGCAGCCCGCGGCGTTCGTGACGATAATCTCCACATTCGCTTTTTCAAAAACGTCGATGGTCTTTTTTGCGAGCGCCAGAGCGCCCTCTTCTTCTCCCGCGTGCACCATCAGAGCGCCGCAGCAAGGCTGCTCCTTTGGCGCGACGACTTCGCAACCTTCCGCGGCCAGGACGCGGGCCGTGGCTGCATTCACTTGTGGGAAAAATTCGCGTTGTACGCAGCCGAGCAGCAAACCGACGCGCTTGCGCTTTACGCCTTGCGCCGGTGTAACCTCCAGCACACTCTCGTTCTCCGAGAGCCTCGGCATCAACGCTTCCATCGATTGCAAGCGCTTCGGAAAAAGCTTCAGAAATCCGATCCCACGCACGAGTGACTGCAATCCGGACTTTTGATAGGCAAGCAGCGACCACCGAAGCAGGCGCAGACGATCCGGACGCGTGAAAACCCCAAACAGAAAACTCCGATGAAATTTTTCGCCGAGCGAGCGCGGATGATGGCGTTCGATTTGTGCGCGAGTCGCTTCAATCAGTTTTCCGTAATCGACGCCGGAAGGGCACGCCGTCATGCACGCCATGCAGCCGAGGCAGGAGTCGAAATGGCTGACCCACTGCGGATTTATTGAGGCGTTGCCTTCGCTGGCGAGTTTCATCAGGTAGATGCGGCCGCGCGGAGAGTCCATCTCTTCGTTCCAGAGCACGTACGTGGGACAAACCGGCAGGCAGAAGCCGCAGTGCACGCAATTCTCGATAATTTGTTTCGACGGCGGATGATGCGCGTCGAATGCGCCGGGCAAGAGTTTTGCATCAGGAAGAGTAGTCATGAAATGGCAAGGCTAGCTGCCACTCGTGAACATAACCGAACGGCGGCGCTGCTGGCAAACCTGGACTGTGGCTTCTGCATGTGTACCTGTTCCAACTCTGCGCGACTCTGCGTACTCTGCGTCTCTGCGTTATCCTTTCTCTTTTTTTGCTCCTGCCTTTGCTCTTCCGGCCGCGCTGACAATCATTTCGCCGCTGGCAGAGCCGTTTGCCGTAGGTCCTCGATGTCCTTCAGGATCGTCGCAACCTGCGCTTCGACCACCGCTTGGCCCTTTTCACGCGTGGCGAGAGTAGGGTCGCCCCACGCACCGGTTGGCGAATACGTGCCTTTTCCTTGAGGATCGCGTGTAAGGCCGCCTGGCTGATTTGGATTTAAATCGCGCGCGGCTTTTTTCATACGAACCGTTTCTGGCGCAATGTAAAGCATCATTGACGTTTCGATTTCGTCGGCGTGCGTGCCGCCAGATTGGCGGATTTTGTTCTCGACGGGATCCTCCTTCGAGATGTCGGTGTAGCGGAGGACGATTCCGTCCTTGGCAAGGTCGGTGGCGGCTTGCGCAAGTGGGCGGAGCGTGGAGATGCCTGTGTTGAGAATGTAGAAATGGCGCGGGCCGTAGTGCGCGAGAGAATGCACGATGTCCGTGATCATCGCGCGGGCGGTGTCCACGCTAAGCGAAGTCGAGCCGGGATATTCGAGAAACGCCGGATAAAAACTGTAGTTGATCGTCGGAGCGACCACGACATTTTGCGGCGCCGCGTCGAGCACACGTTTCTTAAGATATTCGGCCATGATGAAATCGTTGTTGAGCTGCAAATGGCGGCCGTGCTCTTTGGACTCCGCGCCAAGCGCGATGACAACAACCGTTTCCGGCGTCAGTATTTTTTCGGCTTCGTCCCACGACAGATTTTCCAGCAGAACCGCGGCATTTGCGTGTACTGGCGGCGCAGGAGACACAGTCGGGGCCGGAGTTTGAGCCGAGACCATTGTAGAGACGCCAAGCGAGGCCAAGACGCAAACGAGACGAACAAGCGCCGATTTATTCGGAGCGATCAAGAGCTTTGTGCCGCTCATCAAACTCACCTCTTCTGCTTACGAGTTACTGCGCGATTGGGCCGGTCTTGATTCCACTGTTGAGATCGTAGACTGCGCCGATGGTTCCTACGAGACAGGTTTGCCGAGTGAGGCCAAGAAGTTCGCGGAGGCGGTAGACGCTTTCAATGCCCGTGCAGTGTGCGCCGAGGATGCGGGCGGTTTGGTATTCCTTCAGCTTGGAAGCCGTCCAGGCGAGCTGCTGGTCGTTCGCCGCAAAAAGATGGAAGCCGCCGATCGCCGCGTCGACAGGTGCAACGCGAAGAAAGCCGCGGGCATATTGCAGCGTGTTGACGATTCCCGAATGGCCGCAACCGGAGAGCAAGACGAGGCCGTGCGAAGTGTTGAATACCAGAGACTGATCGTCGGGAACGGTGTCAGCGACCCACTCGGTTCCTGTGTTCACCTCCGTGCCTGAGGGATAATTCTTTTCTGGATACGCGCGCGGAACAGGTCCGCTGAGCCAGATACCCGGAAAAAGCTCTTCGGGTCTTTCGTGGACGACGAAAACCCCGCCGGTCGCTTCGTAGTCTTTCTTGATCTGGATCATGGGATTGGGATTGTGGCCGCGCCGCTCCAGGAAAATGCCATTGGCAACGTGAACGCGCGAAAGCGCTTTCGGATTAGTTTTCGAGAATTCGCGTCGAAGAGTCAGCAGACCGCTAGTGTGGTCGTCATGAAAGTGGCTGAGAATCACGTCCTGGACATCGCTAAGATCGAGTTTCAGTTCACGTGCATTCTCGAGAACAGTGTTGGGCCGCGCGCCAGTATCGAACAGAATTTTGCGGCCGTCAGCTTCGACGAGCGCGGCAAATCCCCACTCACCGATGCCCTCATCGGCAAGCATCGTCGAGAGAATTGTAATTTTGAGAGCGTGAACCTGAGCGTGAGAATCGGCGGGCGTAGACTGCGCGGCGACGCGAGACGCCGTCCCCAAAAACAAAAGAGCAATCAGCGAAAGTGCGATCCGGAGTTGTCTCACGGTCGAAATCTCCTTGATCAAATGCCCGCCACGAACCTGCCGGGATTCAGCGTGTTCTTTGGGTCGAACTGATTTTTTACGGCACGCATCAGAGGAAGCGCGTCGGTGGCCTGCCCCCACGTGTCGATGCGTTCCATCCCGCTGGGACGGCGCAAGACTACGAGCGAACCGCCAGAGTGCTCCAGATCGAAGCGAAGATCAGAAAGCACAGCGTGGACGTTCTGTGGCGCAGATTCCAAGCGCAGCCAGCCGATGCCGGTCGCTTGCATCGCCAGCTTCCAGTGCGTTTTGTGCGAGCCGGTTATCCGCTGCACGTTTTCCATGGCGCGCGCGATGGATGCAGGTAACGTAGTGATTTTTGCCATCGCTATCGACGCGGAATCGGCCGAGTTCCAGAGTTCTTGTGACGCGTTCCAGACCGCGGAGGTCTCTTCGCGAGTGGAAGCGGAACCAGCGATGGCCCGAAGTTGCTCTTCTTGCGCCGCGATGCCTGCTTCCGTGCCCTCGAAAAGAATGTCAATCACCGGCTCGGCATCTTGCGCCATGTGCGCTTGCAGCGAAGTGTGAGCCAGTTTGGAATCCTGCACGGCAAGGATAACGCGTTGCATTTCTTCGAGAGTGCAGCCGGAGATTGAGAGCGTCTTCGCGTTTCGCGGGAGAGGATGCAGGCGGAAAAAAGCACGCGTGATGACGGCGAGAGTGCCGTACGCTCCGGTGACAAGTTTAGGCAGATCGTAGCCCGCCACATTTTTTACAACTTTGCCGCCGCTCGACGCGAGCGTGCCATCCGGAAGAGCGAGCGTTACGCCGATGATCAAGTCCCGAAGCGCGCCAAAGCGCAAACGCAGCGAGCCGCTGTCGTTCGTCGAGAGAACACCGCCGATGGTCGCTTGCGCCGGCCATAGCGGGTCGAGAGCGAGGCGTTGGCCGTGCTGGGCAAGCGCATTCTGCAATTTGTCTACGGTGCAACCGGCCTCGACGCTGACCGTGAGGTCAGCCCACGGGTGCTCGATGATTTTGTCGAGGCGCGCAGTGGAAAGAATGACGCCTGCGCGAGAAGGTGGATTACCCCAGCCCAGCTTGGTGCCGCCGCCGCGTGGGATGACGGCGAGCCCAGCGTCATTTGCGAAGCGAAGAGCAGCAGCGATCTGTTGTTCGCTCTCGGGTTCAATCACAAACCACGGTTGAACTCCGCAAACCGCATCGGCCGCAGTTGCTGCTCGGACGGACTCCGGGCCTAGAATGGTGCGAAATTCGTTTTCGATATCGAGGGTCGCCATCGGCATCGGATTGGAGGACTCAGTAGAGTACAACCCCCATCCGCCGTCAAGGTGCGGGCCACATCGCCGGTCATAGAGCCCTGGCTGGAATCAGCCTTACAAATCAGTTCGAACTTCTTAGAGGCTGGAAGCGGACAGAGCATTTTGCTTGCGGGCGACTGCCTTAGCCTT
This sequence comes from uncultured Acidobacteriota bacterium, assembly GCA_963718785.1. Taxonomy (GTDB): domain Bacteria; phylum Acidobacteriota; class Terriglobia; order Acidiferrales; family UBA7541; genus Acidiferrum. The sequence continues at coordinate 1,115,329 of CAVQZW010000004.1, forward strand.
GCGGTTCGTGGCCATCGCCTGTGTCGAAGCAACTGGTGTCACATGCGCCGCAGCGTGTTCTTTCGCGACGAGCTTCGTTTCCGGTTTCTGCGCAGGCGCGGCGTCGTATACGTCCTGAACGCCAGTGTCCGTGAAGTGGTCTGGGCTCACTTCCTGCGCCTTGCAGGACGGAGTGGAAACCAACAGCATCGCGGCGAGGCCCATCGAACCGATCAGGATCGTTCTGGGCAGCAACTGTTTGTAAGCGTTCATAGAATTTTTCCTTTCGTTCTTTCTTTCGAGCGGTTGCCGCGAGTACGGCTCCGTCGTGAGCCATTTGTCTCACACGCAGATTTGCGTGCCAATGCACGGCATCTGGACTGGTGGTGGAGAAAAGGTGAACACCTAACGTGAAGATTGCACGGGAGATTTCAGCGGAGAGCGGCGCGAACGCGGCGACCGAATCGTGCTCATTCAGACGCGGAGTTGGAGTTTGTCCCTGGCGTTGAATCTCGGGGGCTGGCTATTGCTTTTTCGGCGTGGCCGCAGCGGACTTGCGCTTGTCGGCGACCGCCTTGGGCCCAGGTTGCGTTGCGGAGACCGAGGTACGCTTGGCCACGGGCTGCAGGGTCGCGGACGAATTCGTCTGCGATGCGTGCGCCTGGGCTGCGGACTGGTTCTGCTTGGGCTTCGGCGCGGCGGTTTGGGCAGGGGCGTTTTCGTAGACGTTTTGCACGCCGGTATCCGTGAAATGGTCCGGGCTAACTTCCTGCGCTTTGCTGGCAGGGGAGAGGGTCAGAGCGGCTCCCAGTCCAACCAAGATCATCGGTAACTTCAACATTCCAAAATACTTCATAGCGGTCCTCCGGCTCGGTCTTGACTAGGGGGCCCAGGGGCCGACCAATGCATCGAAAGCGTCGATGGATTAGAGTTTTGTAACAGGTGCCATTTTCCCGAGAGGGTCAGTGATGGGCTATAGAGCGGAGGTACTACGGTGTGTCGGGCTCGCCAACAACGGTGAAGATTCAGGCGTGCCGCAGGCAGGAGCGGGGATCGTAGTTGGGAGGACCGCTGGTTAACCGTAACCGGGCTCCCCCTAGAGTTTTGCATAAGTGTTCATTCTAAAGGAGGTTAAAGTCATTTAGATTGATACACTTGCGTAAGTGTTCATTCTAAACGACTTGGGAGCAGCACTCTTCTTGATACAGGTTGGGGTTGACCCGAATAGTGAAGGCGACTCTTTGGTGATGCGATACCGCATTCATTACTGTGATGGGGGTCTGGGTGGCAGTGGAGCGCCCATGTTCTTGGGAGGTGGCGGGAGGCGAGGTGGTGCATTGCCGCTGGCTGCTTCTGGTCGAGGGAACTGGGGCGCTTCGTCGCGGTCGAAGAGAAAATTCATCGCAAATCCCTCAATGGTCAGGCGCCGTTCCATTTCTTTGCCGTACGGGGTGCCATCCAGTTCAACGCGCGGCATTCGCAGAGCAATCAAGATGTCGCGCGGTCCCAGGTAAAGCAGCGCATCCGCGAAGTCTTTTAGTCTTGGGGTTGGAGGTGGAGTTGCGGAAGAGGCAGGACCGGAATTGGGCGGAATCGGCCGAGGCAAGACAGTTCCTCCCGAGAGCACGGCCATACCCGGGAGTTCGCCCACCCAGCCTTTGTCGAGAGGAGCGATCGCGGGTGGAGACCATGCATCGAAGCGGCGATCCAGATCGTCGTAGCCTCCAGTTGCATTTGTACCAACTACAATCAGGTAGGTTTTCGCTCCCACCGAACGTAACTGTTGTTCCAAGGAAGGCGCCCCTTGTCCAGACGGAGAGCGCCGCAAGAAATGGCCCCAACCCATAATCAATAGGGCGCGACGGTGCTTGGCTAGGACCTCATCCTTTACCACCTGCGTATACCACTGATCGCGATTACCCAAATACGGGGCGATGTCCTCGCGATCTTTCACTTTCTCCCAGTCAATATACGGGTCTCCGCAGACGATCCGCATCTGGTGCTTGCCTCTTCGTTTCAGGTTCGTCTCGCGAACAGCCCGGTAGAGCGACGCATATACCGGCGAGGGTGGCCCAATCGCCCCGACCAAATTGCGCCACGCTTTTTGAACCTGTTCCAACGGGACGTCTTCACCGCTCACGTAACGGTCGACGGATTTTTGGTAAAGCGAGTTGCCAAATTCCACGACGATGTCGTCAACACGGTCGGCGAACTCCGGAGTGGCAACGAGCGAGCGAAGCCATTCGTATTCCTGCTTGTTTCCGTGAACTTCGCCGAACATGACGATGTCATGCGTCTCGAAAGCGCGCACTACCGCAGTGGTCGCGTTCTCGACCTGGGGACTACCTTGAGCGCCGTAGATCGAGTTGAGAACAATCAAGATGGTCGAAAAACTGAGGACGTGCCGCAATTTCATTTGCGAATCTCCAAGCCGGAAGTACATCTACCGGAGGTTGGTATTCCCCGGGCTTTTAGACACCAAGCCTCGATCCTTGGTTCCCAGTGAAGATGCATGAACATGCGGTCGGCAAGCTTCGTTGAGTAAAGACTGCAGATGCCTACCGCGGCTAATCCTGTTCGCCGAGAGTTTGGACGTAGGTCTTTCCGTAGGGGTAGAAGAGGTCTTTGCGGCCTTACTGCCAGGCGGCTTTGAGTTCGGGCGCGGTGATGTCCCAGTCGGGGCGGCGTTGCTTGGTGACGGCGCGGAGGTTCTGGCGTAAATCAGTCAAAAAAATGCACCGTTCCTTTGTGCGATGCATCCAAGCCGAGCGTGGGCATCCCGTTATAAGCGTTCCATAGGATTGTAAAGGTGAAGGGTTATATTTTTACGGCGTAGCCGTCGAGGACAGTTGACGGCTTATAGCCGACAGCTCAAGGGAGGAGCTTTTCGACTCTCAGGGTAAACAAGCCCCTCCCCTACAGGTTCCGTTAGTTTCGGGCGCGGAGTGGGACTGCGGGAATTGCGGGAATGCTGAAAAGACATAGGAGCATAGGAGATAGATATGGCAACGGCAAGAGTGGGAGCAGCACCAATGAAGGCGGCACAGATTTCCAAGGCGGGAGGCGAGTTTGAGATTGTGGAGCGCGAGATTCCCAAGGCGGGTGCGGGACACGTGCTCATCAAGGTGCAGGCGTGTGGTGTGTGCCACAGCGACGTGTTTACGAAAGAGGGTTTGTGGCCCGGGATCCAGTTTCCGCGCGTTCCAGGGCATGAAGTGGCGGGTGTGATCGAGGAACTGGGTGCCGGAGTTTCCGGTTGGCAGAAAGGGCAGCGCGTTGGCGTCGGCTGGCACGGTGGGCATGATGGAACGTGTTTGCAGTGCCGACGCGGAGATTTTGTGAATTGCCAGAATGCAAAGATTTCGGGCATCAGCTACGACGGCGGATACCAGCAGTACATGGTGGCTCCGGAGTCGGCGCTGACGGCGATTCCGGAAGGTCTGAGCGATGTGGAAGCAGGGCCGTTGCTGTGTGCCGGAATTACGACATACAACGCGCTGCGGCATAGCGGTGCGATGCCAGGAGACTTGGTTGCAGTGCTGGGTGTCGGTGGATTAGGTCACCTGGGAATTCAATTCGCGAACAAGTTTGGTTACAAGGTTGTGGCCATTGGGCGTGGCGCAGAGAGCGCGGCGCTTGCCAAGAAACTCGGGGCGAGCGTGTACATCGACAACAAAGCGACGAACCCGGCGGAGGCCTTGCAAAAACTGGGCGGGGCAAAGGTGATTTTGGCGACGGCGCCGAGCTCGAAAGCGATGTCGGAAGTGATCGACGGGCTGGGGCCGAACGGAAAACTTGTCGTGGTGGGGGCGACGTTTGATCCCATTGAGGTTACGCCGGCACAACTCATTATCGGGGGCAAGAGCATTCAAGGCTGGGTTTCAGGAACGCCGACGGATGCGGAGGACACGCTGAACTTCTCCGTGCTCAGCGGTGTGCGCCCGATGATTGAAACGTATCCGCTGGAAAAAGCGGCGGAGGCTTACGCGCGGATGATGAGCGGCAAAGCTGAGTTCCGGGTCGTCCTCACCATGTAAGGTTGATCACACTCGGCTCAAGCAGAAAAGGAAAAAAATGACCCAACTCAGGAGGCAGCCATGAGCACCAACGCAGTCCGCAGCATAGATCCGAGCGTCGCTCGAGTCGACATGAAGTTCGAGATCGTCGTCATCCCCGTCTCGGATGTCGACCGCGCAAAGGAGTTCTACGCAAAACTCGGGTGGCGTCTCGACGCCGACTACGACAACGGTAAAGACTTCCGCGTGATCCAGTTCACCCCACCCGGCTCCGGATGCTCGGTCATCTTTGGCAAGAATGTCACTCCAGCGGCACCAGGCTCCGCGCAAGGCCTGTACCTGATCGTTTCTGACATTGACGCCGCTCGCAAGGCGCTCCTTGAACGTGGCGTCGAGATCACCGAAGTGTTCCACGACGCCGCTGGCGTATATGCGGGGGCGGACGAGCCCTATCTGTTTGGGCGGCTTCGCGTCAGCGGTCCCGATCCCGAGAATCGCAGTTATCGCTCGTTCGCTTCGTTCCATGATCCGGACGGCAACGGCTGGCTGTTTCAGGAGATCACGACGAGGCTGCCGGGTCGCATCGACTCCGCGGCGACGACCTTTGCGTCGGCAAACGATCTGGCGAGCGCGATGCGACGCGCATCGGCAGCACACGGCAAGCACGAAGAACGCACCGGCGGCCAACGCGACGAAAACTGGCCCGACTGGTACGCCAAATACATGGCGGCGGAGCAGGCTGGGACGGAGCTGCCGACGTGAGCGACTTCGACGCGTCGGCACCCGCTCTGCACGACTCGAGGGCGAAGTCGTGAGCCGCGCGCCGGAGCTGGCAGGACAAACGGTTGTAGTCATCGGCGGCAGCGCCGGTATCGGGCTCGAAACGGCGCGACGAGCACGGCTTGAGGGTGCCAAAGTGATCCTCACGGGCCGGAATCCCGAACGCCTTCATAGCGCGGCGAGCGAGCTCGAAGCCGCGAGCATGGCAGCTTTCGACGCGGCGAACTCAGCGGCGCTGGAACAGTTTTTCATTGAACTGCCCGGTACGATCGATCATGTGATGGTTACGGCGGGCCGGCCGCACTACGGGCGCCTCATGGAAATGGACATGGGGCAGGCGCGCGAAGCTCTCGACGCGCACCTCTTGCTGATGCTCCAGGTTGCCCGCAACGCTGCGCCGAAGGTGAGGCCGGGAGGCACGCTACTGTTCATGGGCGGCACGGGCGGGCGCCGGCCGGTCATCGGGCTCGGGATTGTGTCGACGGTAACGGCTGCACTCCCTGCGCTCACAGCCAGCCTCGCGCTGGAGCTCGCACCCGTCCGAGTCAACCTCATCGCTGCCGGTTTCGTTGACACCCCTTTGTCGGCAGCGCTCCTGGGAGATGAACTCGAAAGCCGGCGCAATCAGCTTCGCGCCACACTTCCGATCCGGCGCGTCGTCGAAGCGGCCGACGTGGCCGCGCTCGCCGTGCACATCATGAGCAACACGGCGCTCACGGGCGCGACGTACGACATTGACGGCGGGCAGCAGCTCGTCGCCCGGTAGGCAAAGAGGCCAGTATGAGGCCACGACCATGAAGCGGCATTCATTTAGTGTAGGTTGGGCCCGTCACGCACTAGGCGTGGCTGGCATCTGGGGATTGGCCGCGCTTGCTTTGTGTTCCGACGCGAAATTACTGACGAGGTTTCGCATCATGAATACCGCCAATGCGGAAGACAGCTTTCACTCTTCACTGAGCGACGAAGGTGCGATGCCTGACCTGGACGGCGGCATCGGCTGGCTCAATTCTGTTCCGTTGAGCCGCAAGTCGATTCGCGGAAAAGTTGTGTTGGTAAATTTCTGGACGTACACCTGCATCAACTCGATTCGACCGCTGCCCTACTTGAGGAATTGGGCGGCGAAATATAAAGAGGCAGGCTTTGTTGTGATCGGAGTGCACACGCCGGAGTTTTCGTTCGAACACGACCGGAAGAATGTAGAAAATGCCGTGAGGAACTTGAACGTTGCTTTTCCGGTGGTCATAGACAGCGACTATGGGATTTGGCAGGCGTTTCATAACCAATATTGGCCCGCGCAATATCTTGTCGATGCGAAAGGACGAATCCGGTATCACCACTTTGGAGAAGGCAAATATGACGAGATGGAACGCGTCATCCAGGAACTCCTGAAAGAAAACGGAGCCACTGGCTTGGCTTCGGACATGAGTAGCGTGCCCGGCGCAGGAATCGAAGCCGCGCCGGACTGGGCGGATGGGAAATCCCCTGAAACATATATCGGATATCGGCAGGCGCAGAATTTTGCCTCGCCCGAAAAATTGCACAAAGATTCAGGGCAGACATTTAGCGCGCCAACGAAACTCGCGTTAAATCATTGGGGCCTAAGCGGATGGTGGAACATCAATGAGGAGAGCGCTGTGCTTCAGGCGGCGCCTGGAAAGATTGTGTTTCGCTTCCACAGCCGCGACTTGCATTTTGTGCTGGCGCCGGCGAAAGACGGCAAGCCAGTACGCTTTGTCGTTAGATTGGATGGCGCGGCCCCCGGCGAAAATTCCGGGGTGGACACGGCCCCGGACGGCTCCGGTGAAATTCGGGAGCCCCGGCTCTATCAGCTCATCCGGCAAAAAGGTCCAATCGTGGACCGTACCTTCGAGATCGAATTTCTTGATTCTGGTGTTCACGCGCTGGACTTCACATTTGGTTAGTGAGCGCGCCGAGGTGCTGAGGAGTATTCATCATGGAACGTCGCAGTAGGGAATCGGCGTTTTATCGCACGGTAACGATACTGGCGGTTGCTGCGATAGTCGCGTTATTTCCATTGCTGGCGCTTGCGGGAGGAAAGGAACGCCCCGTGGAACACCTGACTTCTTTTCGCACGATACAGATTGACGGGCTCTCGATTTTTTATCGAGAGGCCGGGCCGAAAGATGCGCCGACGATTTTGCTGCTACATGGACTGCCTTCTTCGTCGCGGATGTTCGAACCGTTGTTTGCGCGGCTTGCGGATCGCTATCACCTAGTGGCGCCTGATTATCCCGGCTTCGGACACAGCGACTGGCCGGACCCTAAAAAATTCGCGTACACCTTCGATCACATCGCAGAGGTGATGAACCATTTTGTGGATGCGATGGGGATTTCGCGGTACGTGCTGTACATGCAGGACTATGGCGGGCCGGTGGGATTTCGGATGGCGTTGACGCATCCGGAGCGAGTTGAGGCGCTGATTGTGCAGGATGCTGTTGCCCACAACGAAGGACTGGGAGCGAATTGGAAAACGCGGCGGGCGTTCTGGGCGGATCGCGCGGCTAACGAAAGCGCGCTTCGGGTGAACCTGCTTTCGCTGGCGACTGCTCGGGCGCGGCATGTCGGGGATGATCCCAAGGTGGAGCGTCATGACCCGGATCTATGGACCGACGAATTTTACTTTCTGAACCAGCCGGGGCAGGCCGAGATTCAAAGCGATTTGTTCTACGACTACCGAACGAATGTGGCCAACTATCCGAAATGGCAGAAGTGGATGCGGGAGAAGCAGCCGCGGCTGCTGGTGATTTGGGGGAAGTATGAGGCGTCGTTTGATCCCTCGGAGCCGGAAGCTTATCGGCGGGACGTGCCGAAAGCCGAAGTGCATATAGTCGATGGAGGGCATTTCGCGTTGGATACGGCCGCGGATGAGATTGCGCAGTTTGTTAGGAGCTTCGTGAAATAGCAGTGGCGAGCCAGCACACCCATGTGAAAAAGATACGAGGGCTGATGGCCGTTACGCCGGGATTCCTTCCACGATGGAAGCGGAGGCTCCGGGGATAATGCGAGATAGCTGCCAGCCTGCGGCCGTGAACAATTGACGAAACTGTTTTTCGGTACGCTCGAGTCCGCTGGGGAAAATCAGCATTTGCAGATCGATGTATTTGTCGGGGGAGAACTCGTTGCCAGGGAGAATGACGCTGTCGACCACCAGAAGTTTGCCGCTGGGATTTACCGCCTTTCGGCAGGCTTTCAGCAACTGAACGCAGAGGTCATCCGGCCAGTCGTGAATGATGTGCTTCATGATGTATGCATCCGCGCCCGCAGGAACCGAGGAAAACATGTCGCCGGACGCGAGAGTGCAGCGGTCCATCACGGGCTTTAGCGGGCCGTTTGCGGCGCCTTCGAGAACGTGCGGCATTTCATAGAGCGTGCCTCGCAAATGCGGATTCTTCTTCAGGATAGTGGCGAGCAGAAGTCCGTGACCGCCGGCTATATCCACAATAGTGCGAATGCCTTCAAAATTGTACGATTCCGCTACGGCAGGGCTATCAATCATGGATAGCTCAGTCATGGCGTCGTTGAAGATTTGTCCTTCCACCGGATTCTGCTTTAGGAATTCGAAGATGTGCACGCCGTAAATCTGTTCAAGCGCTTGCTTACCGGTTCGGACGCAATAATCCAGGTTAGACCAGGCGCGCCCATGCCATTCTCTGCCTCCCATCATTGCAAAAGCGCGGAGGCAGGGCGTCGCATCGCTGCGCAGAACTTTTGACATCGGCGTTTGCGAAAATTTTCCCTCGGGCCCTTCGGAGAGCACTCCGACGCAGGCAGTTGCGCGCATGAGACGGTAGAGCGCTTGCGGATCTGCGCCGATCTGCTTGGCCAGTTCCTCGGCCGATTTTGGAGCATCATCGAGCAGGTCAGGAATACCGAGCTGGGCGAGGCACGAAACCGCTCCGGCGACGTGAGCTCCAGTCAAGATTTGGAGTATGCCTACGTGTGGAGGCGGAGTTTGAGGCTGTGCAGACATTCGTTAATCACCTGGATTTAATCTTTGGGACTTCGAGTTGCGGAAGTATACATTGAACGTTGCTACGCAGTTCGATCATTCTGTCTGCTGGCACATCTTTTGCTTTTGGCACCGCCGAAGAGTTCGCAACATCACTGACAATTCGGGTGGCATCAGAAGCGGTCGGCGGCGCCGGAGAGTTCAGACGGATGCGGGACGTACTCGCCGGGTTTTTCGCCGCAGAGGCGCGGAGTTGGAAAAACCTTTGTGGGATTACTGAGTTGGAGCGGGTCGAAGGCGCAGCGGACGCGTTGCATGGTGGCTAGGTCGGGTTCGGCGAACATTTTGGCCATGGCGTATTTTTTGTCCTGGCCTACGCCGTGTTCGCCGGTAATGGAGCCGCCGGCGGCGATGCAGAGATCGAGGATTTTGGCGGAGAGAGCTTCGGCGGCGTGTTGCTGGCCGGGGATCCGCGCGTTGTAGAGGACGAGCGGGTGGAGGTTGCCATCGCCGGCGTGGAAAACGTTGGCGACGCGAATGCCTGCTGCGGCGCTGAGGCGGGAGATTTCGCTCATCACTTGTGGCAACGCGGTGCGCGGAATAACACCATCCTGAACAATATAATTTAGCGAGATGCGGCCCATGGCGGCGAAGGCGGCTTTGCGGCCTTTCCAGACGAGGGCGCGCTCGGCGTCGGATTGGGCAACGCGAATTTCCGAGGCAGCATGGGCGCGGCAGATTTCGTTGACGTGGGCCATGAGGGAGGCGACTTCGGCGATGGGGCCGTCGAGCTCGACGAGAAGGAGCGCGCCGCACATCGGATAGTTGGCATGGACGGCGGCTTCGGCGGCCTGGATGGCGAGCGTGTCCATCATTTCAATGGCGGCGGGGAGCATGCCTGCGGCGATGATGCTGCTGACGGCGGCGCCGGCTTCGTTGGTGTCGGGGAAAGCGGCGAGGAGAGTTTGCACGCATTCGGGGCGCTTGACGATGCGGAGAATCATTTTTGTGGCGATGCCGAGAGTGCCTTCGGAGCCGACGAAAACGCCGAGGAGATCGTAGCCGGGAGCGTCGAGCGTTTTTCCGCCGAGGTGGACGAGCGTGCCGTCGGGAAGGACAACTTCGAGTCCGAGGACGTGCGTGGTGGTGAAGCCGTACTTCAGGCAGTGGGCGCCGCCGGAATTTTCAGCGACGTTGCCGCCGATGCTGCAGATGGATTGCGAGGAGGGATCGGGGGCGTAGAAATAGTTTTGCGACGCGACGCGAGCGGTAACGTCGAGATTGATGACGCCGGGCTCGACGGTGACGCGGGCGTTGGGGAGATCGACTTCGAGGATGCGATTCATGCGCGCGAGACTGATGACGATTCCGTTTTCTACGGGGAGCGCGCCGCCGCTTAGGCCGGTGCCGGAGCCGCGCGCTACGAACGGGATTTTTTCGCGATGGCAGAGGCGAAGGATGGCTTGGACTTCTTGCGTCGAGGAGGGGAGGAGGACGGCTTGGGGCATGGCGCGGAAATTGGTTAGGGCGTCGGAGTCGTAGGTGTGGAGTTCTTCGGGGGACGTGATGAGCGCGCGGGCGCCCGTGATGGCGCGGAGTTCGGTGAGGAGAGAGACGTTCATCGTGGCTGGGGTAAGGATACTACGAGAGAGCAGTGGGTAGTGGGTAGTGAGTAGGGCAGGAGCGGCCCGCCGCGGCGGGGCCGCCAAAGATTTTTAGGATTTTTATAGGGCCGGGGGCATCTATGTATCAGCACCGCATCGGAAAGAGCCGTGACTGAGCGGCGTACAAAAGGAGCTATCCATGAGCGCTGTACAAGTGGAACAGAAAAGCTATGAGATGCCCCCGCGCGAGGGGATCAGCATCGCGCATTTTCTCACCGTCGCCGACGTCGAGCGGTCGGCTCGCTACTACGAAAAGGTCTTCGGCGCTCGCATTCTGACCATGGGTGACGGCAACGCGCCTCCGTACCTGCAGCTTGCGAATATCTGGATGATTCTGAACGTGGGGGGCGGGCCGACTCCGGATAAGCCGACGGTCACGCTGAGCGTGCCCGACCCGAATCACATCAACAGCTTTATGAATTTTCGCGTTGCGGATATCCACGCGTGCTACGAATTGTGGAAAAGCCGGGGAGCCGAGTTCCTGACGCCGCCGATTCCCAAGTACGGGGAGATTCGTTGCTACATCCGCGATCCTGACGGTTACATTATCGAAGTCGGGCAGAGCACCGATCTCAAGTACGGCTAGCGCTTGGCGGACGAGAGCGAAGAGATCCCTCGACTACGCTCGGGATGACAATTTGAGAAAAGTGTTGGTGGATGAGTGTTAGTGGATGAAGGATAGGCCGTTGGGGATGAATTGGGGGAAGACGTAGGCGTAGAGCATAACGATGACGCCGACGATGCTGGCGAGGGCTACCGAGTGCCAGAAGACGAAGCGGAAGATGGAGCCTTCCTGGCCGACCTGGTTGGTGGCGGCGGTGGCGATACAGATGGATTGGGCGTCGATCATTTTGCCCATGACGCCGCCGGCACTGTTAGTGGCGCACATCAAAATGGGGCTGAGGTTGAGCTGCTGGGCGGTGATTTTTTGCAGGCCGCCGAAGAGCACGTTGGACGAAGTGTCGCTGCCGGTAAGAGCGACGCCGAGCCAGCCGATGAAAGCGCCGAAGAAGGGGAAGAACCATCCGGTGCGCGTGAAGGCCAGGCCTAAGACGGCGTCCATGCCGGAGTAGCGCGTGACATAGCCGAGGCCGAGCATGCAGGTCATGGCGACGATGGCGAAGCGCAGGCGGACGAGCGTGCCGCCGAAGATTTTTGTGATTTTGCCGAGGCCGAGGCCGAGGATGATGCCGGAAGCGAGAGCGGCCAGGAAGCAGGCAGTGCCGGTAGCGGTGAGCCAGTTGAAATCGAAGCGGGCGGCTTCGGCGGCGGGCTTTGCCACGACGGGAGCGGTGCGGTAGACCTTATTGTGGAGCGCTGGCCAATCCCACCCGGCGGGACCAGGGCGATTCTTGCCATCAGGAAGCTTGACGGAGAAGGCGGGAGTGGTGGCTTTGTTCATGGCGAGCTTGATGCCTGGCAACCCCCACGCGAGCACGATGAGTGAGAGGATAGCGAAGGGGAGCCATGCTTTGGCGATGTGGCCTGCAGAGTAGCGCGTGCCAGCGAGGGAGCGTTGACGGATTTTCCATTCGTCGCCCATGGTGTCGGTGACCGAAGCCTGGACTGCCGCGGCGCCTTTAGTGGCGTCGGCGTCGCGCTCTTCCGGGAACCGCCAGATACGCTTGGGCTTCCAGAAACGGAGGAAAATCATGGTGGCGATAAGGGAGACTACGCCGGAGGCGATGTCCACCAGATTGCTGTCCATGTAGTTGGACCAAAAAAATTGCGTGCCAGCGAAGGAAACGCCGACGACGAGGATGGCGGGAAGTACTTCCAAAGTTTCGGACCAACTAACCATGGCGCGAACGAGCCAGAAGGGAACGATGACAGCGGTGATAGGGAGGATGCGGCCAATCATGGCGCTGAGGTCGCTTTCGTTGAGGGCAGTGACGGAAGCGAGAGCGTGAATGGGAATGCCAATGGCGCCAAAGGCGACGGGAGCCGTGTTGGCGATGAGGTTGAGAGCGGCGGCGTGAAAGGGTTTAAAGCCGAGGCCGATCATGAAAGCGCCAGCGATGGCGACGGGCGCGCCGAATCCGGCGCAGCCTTCGATGAAAGCACCGAAGCAGAAAGCGACGAGGAGAAGTTGCAGGCGGCGATCAGGAGTGATGGCGGCGACGGACTGCTTCATGATTTCAAACTGGCCGGTTTCGACGGAGATGTCGTAGAGAAAGACGGCCGCGATCACGATCCATACGATTTTGAGGAGGCCGTAAGCGGAGCCGTAAAGGAAACTGCTGACGGCCATTTGCGCGGGCATGTGGAAGACGAGAATGGCGCAGAGAATGGCGGTTGCCGCGCCGGCAACGGCGCAGAGGTGCGCTTTAACTTTGAAGCCGGCGAGCAGGCCGAGAAGAACGACGACAGGCAGCGCGGCGATGAGCGTGGAGAGCCACCAATGGCCGAGCGGGTCATACACTTGATTCCAAGTCACGGATGGGCCTCCGAAACGAAATGGCAATTCATAGTATTGTCTTGAACTCCGCCAAATGCTTTTAGGGAGGCACTGCCGATAATCGCCAAGCGCCGCCCGGACTGGAAAGCGAGCTTTTCCGGTTGTTGAGTTACGTTGTTAACACATTCTTGTCAAGAGATAAGTCGGAATGGGTAGTGATTGAAATGTGCGTTGGGGGAATTTAGCTCTTTAACTTGTTTGTTACAGCGGCCCATCCATTTGCGTTGAGGTATCGCGTGAAGTCCCGAACCGGGTTTTTATAAGTGCCGTTTAGAATCTGCTTCATAGCATCGCTTCCGTCTGCCAGGCCTCTTGTCTCCCAGCACTGATTGAGTTCTGTGGAGGAAAGGTAGCTTTGGAGCTTTTCGCCATCAGAACCGTGGATTTCCGCCATTATCCCTCGTAATTCAGCCGTGGGAATAACCACAAAATCGGGCGCATCGCTCTTGAAGCCATGCAGTACAAAAACCCAAAACTCAGCCAGCGAAGATTTGAGTTTCGCTCTGTTCAATGTGAACCAACTGAGGCAGCGGAACGAGTTCCGGAGTGCGGCGGCTTTCCCCGGCAGGAAGTCTTTCCCGTACTTTACTTGCAACGAGACGGAGCGAAGGTTTTCGCTGTCGGTAACCAGCAAGTCGATGCCGGTATCCTTGGCTGGTATCCAGACGGTCAACTTCAAATGCTGCTCAACATGAAGCCCAACTAAGTATTCTCCGGCGTGAATTGTAAACAGCGGCCTCATCGGTAGGCAGTGTAGCGCAGAAACGCGGGAAGTATGACGGCGAGACACGTATTTTCCAGGCACTACCGTTGGAAGGCGCGGAGGGACGGATGTAAGCGAGGGTTTATAAAGGCCGGACGGCGAATTCGAGAGTGGTTCAACCGCAGGCCAGCTAGCTGAGGCAGCTGTGCATGGACCGTGGACGAAACGGCACCTATACTCAGTGCATGCATTCGAATGCGGAGCTGCTGGGAGCGCTGCGAAAGTATTGGGGTTACGACGCGTTTCGTCCTCTACAAGAAAATATTGTGAAGAGCCTACTGGGCGGACGGGATACGTGCGTGGTGATGCCTACGGGCGGCGGAAAATCGCTCTGCTATCAATTGCCGGCGGCGATTTTACAGCACAAAACGGTGATTGTCGTGTCGCCGCTGATTGCGCTGATGCAGGACCAGGTGGCGCAACTTACACAGATGGGGATTCCTTCGGCGTTGTTGAATAGTTCGCTGGCGCCGGATATGCAGTCGTGCGTTTCGCGCAAGGCGATGGAGGGGGCGTACCGGCTTTTGTATCTCTCACCGGAGCGGTTGGCGCGCGAGGACACGGTTGGGTGGCTGAGGCGCGTACCGATTTCGTTTTTTGCCATTGATGAAGCGCATTGCATTTCGGAGTGGGGGCACGAGTTCCGACCCGAATATCGGCAGCTCAGTTCGCTACGAAAATATTTTGCGGAGCTGCCGATTGCGGCGTTTACGGCGAGCGCGACGCGGCGCGTTCGGCACGACATTATTGCGCAGCTGGAGTTGCGGGAGCCGGATAAATATATCGCGAGCTTTCACCGTCCGAATTTGAATTACATCGTGAAGGAATGTGTGGGGAAAACGCAGGATGAGCTGCTGATTCGTGCAATGCGGAAGTATGCGGACAGCAACGTGATTGTGTATGCGCCGACGATCGCGCGGGTCGAGGAGACCGTGGATTTCTTGGAGGAACAAGGAATTCCGGCCATTGGGTATCACGGGAAGATGGATAGCTACACGCGGCGAAAGAATCAGGAAATATGGATGTCGGATGAAGTGCGCGTGCTGGTGGGCACGGTTGCCTTTGGGCTGGGGATCAACAAGGCGGCTGTACGGGCGGTGATTCATTTGTCGATGCCGAAATCGATCGAGCAGTATTACCAGGAAGCGGGGCGTGCAGGGCGCGATGGAGAGCCGGCGGATTGTATTTTGCTTTGGCAGAAGCGCGACGTGGGATTGCTGACGTATTTCGTGCAGCAACTCACCGATGAAGCGGAGAAAACGCGGGCTTGGCAGCGGTATCGCGAGATTCGAGATTTCGTGGAAGGCGAGAAGTGCCGGCACCATCAGATTTGCTCGCACTTCGGAGAGCTTCGCAAGTGGAATGCCTGCGGTGCCTGCGACGTGTGCGTTGGAGAGCCCGAGTGGCTGGCGGCTGCGCCGGCGAAGAAGGCGAAAAAACGAATGGCTGCAGCCGCGGCAGGGGGTGCAAGCAACCGAGCAGCTTTTCAAGCCAAGGAAACTCAGAGAGAGCCAACACGGATTGCGTCAGGGGATCCAAGCACGAGGAGATTGACTGCGGGGATCGACCAAGAGTTGCGTGCATATCTTCGCGAGTGGCGGAGAAGGACAGCAAAGGAACGCGGTACGGCGGCGTTCATCGTGATGCACGACACGTCGCTCGATGAACTCTGCCGAGTGCAGCCGCGATCGCTCGGTGAGATTCGTGGCGTTTCTGGATTTGGCGAACGGAAGACGGAGTTGTACGGCCCGGGAATTCTTCAGGCCTTGGAGGAGTTCCGCCGCGGAGCACGGTCTGAGAAATCGGAGTAGGGGAAGGCGCAAGCCTGCCGAGCGGACGAAGGGCCTATAGAGCTGAAGAAACGGACGTGCCGGCGGCGGCGAAGACAGTGTCCATTTCTGCTTGCGCGAAGGACAGGAAGCACTGCACAACGACGGGATCGAATTGCGTACCGCTGCATTGAATGAGGCGGCGGACGGCCTCTTCGTGCGGAAGACCTTTGCGATACGGGCGGGAAGAAACCATGGCGTCGAAGGCATCGATGACCGTCACAATGCGGGAGACGATCGGGATTTCCGTTTCTTTGAGGCCGGCGGGATAGCCCCTGCCGTCGAAGGATTCGTGGTGGTGGAGAATATCGAGGGCGGCGCGTTCGAATCCGGGGAGCATGCGCAGAACCGCCCAGCCGTACTCGGGATGCTTTTTCATCAGAGCGTATTCTTCGTCGTCCAACTTGCCGGGCTTTTTTAGAATGGAATCGGGGACGCCGACTTTGCCGATGTCGTGAAGGAGTGCGGCTACTTCGAGACTCTGAAGCTCACCCTCGCCGAGACCAAGTTCCTGGCCGACGCGTATGCCCCATTCCGCAAGGCGCGTGCTGTGCACGCCGGTGTTGAGGTCCTTCAAATCCAGAAGCTGATTGAAAGCGCAGATGACCGAAGTGCGTAGAGCGGAAACTTGTTCTTCGACTTGCTTGATACGAATAGATTCCGGTGCCCAAGGATGGCTGGAGCTCATGTTGAGCACCGGAATCATCTGATCCGCCACGTTGCTTACCGGCTGTTCACCCAAGCCGAGATCGCTTGGTAGACATCCAGACGGCCGTGGTTGAGGTCTGGGGTGAGCTGGATCGCATGAGAGAACGCGCTTGCTGCGTTCTTTTGGTTGAGAGACGGCTTGACGCTGAGGAGCAAGTCGGCCGATCCGGCAACGAGCGGAGAACTGAACGAAGTGCCGGAAGCGGCAGCGTAGGTGCCACCAGGGAAAGTGCTAATTACGTATTCACCGGGGGCGGCGATCCAAACGTCGGTGTTGCCGTAATTGGAGAAGGTTGAGCGAGTATCGTAGTCCGATGTGGAGGCGATACCCATGACGCTGGAGTTGAGCGCAGCTGGGTAAACTGGGGCGCTGGTGCTTTCATTGCCGGCAGCGGCCACGAGAACGAGGCCGGACTGGTTCGCGTAGGAGATGGCTTGCGAGAGAGCTTGTGACGATGTGGAGACGTCGAAGCTCATGTTGACGACATTGGCGTTGTGTTGGACAGCGTAATAGAGAGCCGCCACGATATTGGAGAGGTAGCCTTGGCCATTGGAAGTAAAGGCTTTGAGAGGCAGGATCTTGGCTGTCGGGGCGACCAGGTGGATCAGGCCGGTAGTCATTGTGCCGTGGCCGAAGTCGGAATAGGGGCCGCCATCGAGAATGGCTGCGGAGGATTGATCCAGAATGGCAGCGCTGGATTGTTGAACGACAACAGGTTGCTCCGTTTGCGAGCTGTTACTGGGGTTGCCGTTCTGCAGCTGGGGAACATCGAGCCATTCGGAAGCGCCAGGTTGGTTGCGGGTGAAGTCGTAACCAGGGAGGAGAACAGGAGCGAGGACGGGGTGATTGACGTCCACGCCGGTATCGATGACGGCCACGATTCCGGAGCCGGTGACGTTGAAGCCGACCTGCGCGTCGGTGAGACGGATAATCTGCGTGGCGGGCTGGGCGGCGTAGCCGTGCATGACCACGGTCCCGTAATAGTTCACTGGGGTGGTGTCATAAAGGCCTGCGGGGATGGTGTTTACTGGCCTTTGCGGGAGGGCGAGGAGATGGTCGGCCTCAACGCTTTGAATTCCTAGCAATTGCTGGAGGAGAGTCCCGACGAAGCCGAGGAGATTCTGGATCAGATTGCCCGACGAAGTTACTAAGTACGTCTGGCCGACGTTGCCATCCAATGAGCCTTGGACTTGGCAGTTGGCCGAGAGGCAGAGCTTCAGGACGGAGCCCAAGCCTCCGGTGGTGCGAACAATGTAGCGGTTCTGGGCGGATGCTGACGGGGCCGCTAGAGCGAAGAAAACGATTAGAATCAATAAGATGCCGAGGTTGCGTTTCATAGTGTGTTAGTGTCCCTTTCGGGGTCTCCTACTTCCGAACCAGCCACACATTTGCACAAAGGGATACCCGCTAAGTCTTGCGGAATCTTTCCTTTGGGCAAATAGTACGGGTGGTTTCTTGGTGCCAAACAAAAGCTACAAGGGATTCTGGTACTTCCGTACCGAAATGGGACACCCTTGTAAAAGTCGTTGCCGGGGCCAAGTTCACGATTTGCCTCCGGGTAGTTTCCCCAAAGCATTTCGCAAGGAAATGACGATGGGCTGTCCGGCTTCGCCGGGGACGGTAAGTTCCAGATCGCCGGTGTTCTCGACTTCGCCGGAGAACTCGCCGAATTGATTGGTGGCGGCAACAACAGTGTTCCCGCGATGATTCGAGATCGTTACTTGAATATCGCTACCGATGACGCCGGGGTTGCTGAGATCGAGGAGTTGGCCGGTGATGACGAGACGGTTGGTGCCCGGCTTAGGCTCGATCTGGATGTCGATTTGGTAGGGGTCAGCTCGGTAAAGCATTTGTCTTGTTCCTATTACAATGGATCGAGCGCCGGCGACGGCTGGCTGCAGGAAGCTGTCGAAGAGCACTTCGACGAGGCTGCGCGATTCTTTCGGCGGTGTATTTAACCGAGTGGTTAAATACGCTGCTTTGGCCAGGCGCACGGTATCCGCTGGAGGCTGATAGTTGGCTTCCGCAGCTGCCGTCTTGCTGACCTTTTGCCATAACGAAACTGTCTCCTTGCAGAGCTTGCAACCGGTTGCGAGGTGCTTTTGCATCGCTTGCTGCTGACCGGCTGTGACAATGTGATTCACGAAATCGACCCACTCCTCTGTTGAATAGTGCTTCATTTCGTTCCCCCCTGATTTCCTTCTTCGCTCCTCCGCTCCCCAGCGGCGGCGACGGATCAACCTCTCCCACCGCATAAGGGAGGGTAGCCGGTCTAAAAATATAGGCGGGAGAGATTTAGTTAAGTCTTTTATTTACTGCGAGTTGCCCGACTAGAACGAAGGGAGCCCAGAAATAGGGGTGGGGATTCTGCTGCCGAAGCTGCTTCATGGCGGACTGGAGGGAGGCAGCCATGTCGCCGGTCTCAATGAAGCCCTTATAAAAGGACTGCATGAGCTGGGAGGTGCTGCTGTCGTGGACGTCCCAGAGGGAAAGGAGCAGGGAGGAGGCGCCTGCGCAGAAGAGGCCGCGCTGGAGGCCAAGGAGTTCGTCGCCGGCGGCGACAAAGTTCATGCCAGTGGCGCAGCCGCTGAGAGTGACGTGACGGGCGGAGAAGCGCATTTGATAGAGATCGTAGAGGTTAAGGTAGCCATCGCCAAGGCGAATACCGGAGAACATGGGGTTGTCCTGGCGGTAGGTGCCATGCGTGGCGATGTGAAGGAGCGAGCTTTGCCGGCCGTTGGTTTTGAGGACCTCCGTGGAGGCTTGGTCGCCGAGAAAGAGCTCTGCGCTGAGAAGTATCGAAGCTACCGATTGCACTTCACCCAGGATTTGGGGGGCGCGCTCATCCGGGATGCCAAGTACCAAGGAGGCTGACAAGTGGCTAGGCGGTTTTTCCTGGCAAAGAGCGAAGACCGTGGCACTGGGAGCGTAGGAAATGGTGTGCGTGTCGCAGAGATAGGCGTCGCCATTTTTGAGGGCATGGAAGGGAAGGAAGTGAAGCGGGCCGTGGGGCACGAAGATCAGATGTTTAGCATTGCTGAGGTGCGGGCGAAGCGGGGCGATCAATTCCGCATAAAGAGCTTCGAGATGGCTCTGAGTGGCTTGAAGCAGGGGCTGCGCGAAGCGCTGCGTGTAGGATTCGCCCATTCGGAATTTGGAGAGTTGGAAACGGAGGAGGTGCAGGAAATGAACCACGCGGGAGAAAACGGTGATGGGCTTGATCTCGATGGAATTGCGCGTAACGACAGCGGCGACCAGGCGATCGCCCGTTGAATAGTATTCGATGAGAGCTGAGTCCACAGGGATGGCGGCTTGCAATTCTTCGAGGGAGAAATCGGCCGGAGATTCGAGAGTGGCGTTTTGACGTTCGTGAGCGGGGAGTTCGCGAAGAGTGCGCAAGAGTTCGTTTTCGTGAGAGAGAGCTTTTTCCTGGAGCTGCTGGAGGCGTTTGACGGAAGCCTCTTCGGGGCGGAGTTGCTCGAGTTCGATGCGGTGGTAATACCAGTTTAGTTCTTCGCGAAGATCGCGAATTCGGCGAACGAGTTCACTTTGGCCGGAGTCGCCGAGAGGGAGGCTCTGGCCGCTTTGAAAAATCATTTCGGTCATACTGCGGGATTTTGCGGCTTCGATACAGGAGAACGCTTCTTCGGCAGAAGACCCGCCGCTGTCGCCGCTGAGGTGCAAGTCGACGAGGGCCTCATAAACTTGCAGGCGGTTCTTGACGAAGGAAATTTTCAGCTCTTCGGCGTGCAAGCGGCTGCGGAGAGCTTCCAAAGATTTGCGGGCTTCCTGATAAGCAGCGTAGGCGGCGGGGCGATCGCCGCGCGTTTGCGCGAGTTGTCCGCGTAGGAAGTGCGTCTGGTAAGCGAGAACAGGAGCCTGCAGGCCGGAAATTTTGGCGATGGCGGCGTCGGTTTCCAATTGTGCGGCGGGAAGTTCACCAACTTGCAGCGCGATCCGCGCAAGCAGGAGATGCGCGAGAGCGGACTTGCCGGGCAGGGGAGATTGATCGAAGAATTTGGCAGCGCCAGCGCAGAGGCGGCGAGCTTCAAAGTAGCGGCCTTCATGGAAGAGCAGGAGGCCTTGATAGAGATCGAGAAGCCAGGGCCAGACGAGATTTTTCTCGTTGTCGAACATGGCGCGGGCTTTTGTGAAGAGCTCAAGTGCGTGGACGGTTTTTCCCTGCTGGCCGTAGGCGATAGCTCCGTTTGCCAGGGTCTTAGCGGCTTCGTAGCCCATGCCAAGTTTTTCGAAGCGAAGAAAGCCTTCGTGGGCGATTTCGCGGGCTTCTTCGCTGAGGTTGAGCTCGAGATAAATTTCCGAGAGATCGAGATGGCAGAGAGCAAAGTGGTAGGCGTCGCCGGAGAGTTCACAGGCACGGCGCGTGGCGAAGAGCATTTCGATGGCCCGACTGTACTCGCCGCGGAAATAGTAGAGATAGGCGATGTTGTAGTCGGCCTGATCGCGCAAGCGCGTCATGCCGTAGCGAACGCAAAGTTCGCGTGATTTCTGGTAGCAATCGAGAGACCTGGGAAAATCATTGAGGCTGATGAGGCACATGGCCATGTTGTGGAGCGTGACGGCAGCGCGCTCCCAATCTTCGTAAGCGGAGAGAGTCTTGTAGGCGCTCTCGTAGTGAATCATGGCTTCTTCGAAGCGGTCCTGACGGTGGAAGATGTTGCCAACGTTGTTGTCGAGGCTGGCGATGCGGCGGGTCTCGCCGATTTGCGTGAAGATTTCTCTGGCACGCTCGGAAGAATTGAAAGCGCGATCGTATTCGCCGAGGAGAATCAGCGGCTGGATAGAACTGCTGAGGGTGCGTGCGGCCTCTTTCCGATTGCCGAGAGCTTCGTACATTTCGATAGCTTGTTCGTGATGCTCGACGGCGGCGCGATTTTCTCCAGAGGCGTAGAGAGCGTTGGCTTTTGCGCGTGTGCCAAGGGCGATGTCTTCCTTACGACGCAGCTTGCGACCGATAAAAACGGCGGCCTCCGCGAGGAGGAGAGCTTCTTTTGTGTCTACACGGATCTTTTCGAGGACAAGATCGGCAAGTTGTTTGACGACCTCGCTATGAAGCAGGTTTTTGTGGAGGGTAATGAATTTACGGCGGTCCACATCGGTATCGACGCGCGCCAGTTGCAAGAGAAGTTCTTCCCCTGGGATTACTTTGATGGCCGTGGGCATCAGTCAAATCCCAGCTCGCCGAGATGTTTGCGGAGGCGATCCATGCACTTCTGGCGGGTGAAACCGATGGAGCCAACGGCGAGACCGAGTTCGGCAGCGACTTCGCTGTAGGGGCGCGCGGGAGTTTCGAAGAATAGTAGCTCGACGAGGCGGCGGCATTGCGGCGAAAGCGCGGCCATGGCTTCGCGCAGAATCTGTTCCTCTTGCGTTTGTTGGACGAGCGACTCGGCGATGGCGGGTGTTTCGGGTTCGGGAAGGTCGGCGTCTCCTTCGCGGCTGACCACACGCTGCTGTTGCCGCTTCCAGCGGTAGCACTGATGGTGAGCGACCTGCATAAGCCATTTGGGGAGCGCGCGCGGTTCGCGCAATTCGGGAAGGCGATGGAGAAGCTCGACGCAAGTGGCTTGGAAGATTTCTGCGGCTTCGTGGGGTGGCATTCTATATTTGACGGGAATCGAATAGATAAGCGCTTTGTACTTTTCGATGAGAAGAGACCAAGCCTCTTCGTTGCCAGAGAGACACTCTTTCACGAGACGTTCGTCGCTCCACGCACCAGGAGCTTTCTTCGATGATTTGGTGAGGACTGGCGTCATCGGCCGGCAATCTCCGCACTATTGCGAAAATAGAGCTGCTCGACGTTCCAGAGGACGTACGGTTCAAGAACGGCGGGATGAAGATTGGCGATGGAATTTTTTGCGCCGACGAGAATGTCCGGGCTCGCAAGAAAAATCATGGGCTGATTTTCGGCGAGAATTTCCTGGACTCGGTCGTAGAGTTTTTTGCGTTGATCGTAGCCCGTCGTTGAGAGTTGCTGCTCCATGAGGCGGTCGATTTCGGTTTCCCAAGACGTGGACGGATGAGCTTGGGCGGGATTCCACAGATGCGTGCCACCGCTGGAGAGCCAGACGTTGAGATCGGCAGTAGGGTCCGCGTCGAAGCTGACGAGGCCGAGAAGGCAGGCGTCGTATTCCTTGGTTTGGGTGACACGATCAATGAGAGAGCGGAATTCGAGCGGGACGACTTGGACGTGAATGCCGAGCTGTTTCAGATCGTCCTGGAGGAGAGTGGCCATCTTGGTGCGGTCCGCGTTGGAGGAACTGGTCAGAATGGAGAACTCAACACGCTTGCCCTCAGAGTCGAAGAGGGAGGATTCGCCACTTGAGGCGTCGGACCAGGAAAAGCCGGCTTCTTTCAGAAGTGCGCGGGCGTGCTCAAGCGAGCGGGGAGAATGCGGTATAGACGAATTTACCCAACGGCGATTACCCGGCGTCACGGGGCCCCAGAGCGCCGCACCGCGGCCTTGATAGACGAGGCGAACGATGGCTTCGCGATCGACTGCAGCGGACATGGCCTGTCGAAACTTTACGTCGCGAAACCATTTTTGTTTTCGGACGAGATCGGCGGAGGTTTTTTCGCCGAGGTCGTTGAGGTTGAAGAAGAGGAAATTGTATTCGAGGCCGGGGCCGGCATCGGCCATGGAGTAGCCGCGTTGTTGGCGTCCGAGGACAGAGAAATTATCGGCGCCAAGGCGGGAGATGATGTCCGTCTCACCGGATTGAAAGCGGAGAACCTGGGCATCTGCGCTGGGGACGAAAAGAAAGACCAATTCGTCGAGATAGGGGAGGCGATTGCCCTTTGTGTCGGTCTTCCAGTAGTACGGGTTGCGCTCGAGAACCAGTTTTTGGCCGGCGACGTATTCCTTGAGGCGGAAAGGGCCGAGGCCGGCCCACTCGCCCGGCGGAGTGGCAGTGGTCCAGAGTTGGCCGAGCTTTCCTTCCTGATAGGACTTTTCGAGCAGATGGCGGGGCAAGATGGCGAGGCCGTCGAAGAGCCTTTCCTCGACGCCGTAAGGCTTTGCGAATTGGAAGACAAGAGTTTGTGCATCGAGTTTGCGGACGATGATGGGCTTTCCACCGACGATGAGCAGATCGCGTTGAGTGGCGTGGACATTTTCATCGAGGTAGACGCGAAAGGTGAAAAGAACGTCGTCGGCGTCGAGCGGATGGCCGTCCGAGAAACGCAATCCCTGGCGCAGGGTGAGGGTGTATTGAAGGCCGTCGGGCGAAATTTTCCAGGATTTGGCGAGGGCTGGCTCAGTGAGTTGCGTTGCACGATTGATGTGAACGAGGTCTGCCTGCATGGCGCCAATGACTTCGCGAGAGGGAGCGTCAGCGGCTGTGAGTGGATTTAGAGTTTTCGGTTCTGCACGTAGAGAAATAACGAGACGTCCACCGGAGCGGCCGAGATCTCCGGGCAGCGCGAGCAGTTCTTCCCTCGCATTCGTTTGCTGCGGGTGTGGGGAGCCATGCGCTGGGGGCGCAATGGTTGAAACGCAAACCAGGAGAAGACTCATGGTGATGACGCAGCGCCGGGGGAAGGAGCGTTGTTTTCTCACGATGGGTTCCAGGCATTCTTCTCTTCTATCTTGTACGCGCCGGTGCGCTGCTGCAATGCACTCGCGAGACGTAGGTATCCGAGAAAGAACGGGACTATGGCCAGGGCGGGCAAGTACATCCACCAGTAGGAGACGAGCACGTTGTATTGCTGGAGGGTGGCGAGGAGATTTCCCCAACTGGAGAGAGGTTCGGGGACGCCCAGGCCAAGGAACGAGAGCGTCATTTCGGCCAGGACGAACTGAGGGACGAGAATGGCGGCTTGCGTGAGGAGTACGCTCGCCGTTTCTGGGAGGATGTGGCGGCGCAACAAATAGAGATCGGAGGCTCCGAAACCGCGGGCGGCGCGCACGAAGTCGCGCTCCTTTACGCTGAGGGCGACTCCCCGAACTAAGCGAGCAGGCCTCGCCCAGCCGACCATGCCGATAACGACCACAACGAGGAGAAAGGAATCGAAGGGACTGACCCCCAGTGGCAAAAACGCGCGTAGCGCGAAGAGGAGATAGAGCCAGGGGAGCGCGAGGAAAAGTTCGGCGATCCGCATCAGGAGGTCATCACGCCAGCCGCCGTAGTAACCCGCAGCCATGCCTATCAGGGCGCCGAGGAGAAGAGTGACTCCTGCGCCGAGGAGACCGGCGAGGAGGGAGACTTGGCCGCCGTAGAGAATGCGGGAGAGTTGATCGCGGCCGTAGGCGTCGCTGCCGAGGAGATAGATTCGCGCACCGGTCGCGCCGAAAAGATGCAAACGGGCTGGAAGGAAGCCGAGTAGACGGTAGGGAGCACCGCGCTCGAAAAATCGGAGAGGGAAAGTAGTGGCGGTGCTTTCTTCGTATTGGTCGAAGGAACCTTCTCGCAATTTGAGTGGATAGAAGAACGGGCGGAGATGGAGGTGGCCGTGGGTGTCTATCAAATGAATGCGCATCGGCGGGAGATAAGGACGCTCGCGATCTTGATCGACGGGATCGTAGGGGGCAAAAAATCCGGCGGCGGCGACGATAGCGTGGAGCGCGACTAGTGCAACGAGCCATTTCGCGAGTTTGCGAGGCTGTTTCATTTTGCGCTCGCGGTGGTGCGAATGCGAGGATCGGCCCAGTAGAGAAGCACGTCCGCGAAAAGATTTCCTGCGACGAGGAAAAGCATCGAGAGAAGGACGCCGCCGATCACTACGTAGAGATCGCGCGCGAGAATGGCTTCGAGGAGGAGAGGGCCGAGGCCGGGCCAGCTCATGATGACTTCGACGAGCAAAGAACCGCTCAAGAGCGCGCCGACGCTAAATCCGAAAAGTGAGATGAGGGGATTGGCAGCGGCGCGGAGCGCGTAGCCAAAAAGGAGTTTTCCATCGGGAATACCGCGGCTGCGCGCGGCACGCAGGAAGGGCGCCTCGAGAACTTCGGCGACGGAGGCTCGGGCGTGGCGGACGAGCATGGGCAGAGTTGCGAGGACGAGAGCGGCCACGGGCAGCGTCATGTGCAAGGCGAGGTCACGAAGTTTGTGGAGAGGCGAAAGTTCTTCGAAGCCGACGGAGGTGAGGCCTCCCGTTGGGAACCAGCCGGTGCGCACCGCTAAGATCAACAAGCCGAGAGCGAGGACTAGGTCGGGGACCACGAGGAGACTCGCAGTGGTCAACGAGAGGGCGCGATCGGGCGCGCTGCCGAATCGCGCGGCACTCCAGACGCCGAGAGGGAGAGCCAAGAGCCAGGCGAGCAGCGTGGCCGTGACGGTGAGAAGCAGCGTGTTGCGCGCGCGAATCCAGAGAAGCGGAGCAACCGGCGTGTTGTAGGCAAAAGAGAAGCCGAGTTCGCCGTGGGCAAGAGAGTTCAGCCAGTGGAGATAGCGGATGGGGAGCGGGCGGTCGAGCTGGTATTGCGCGCGGAGGGCGGCGACGGTTTCGGGAGAGATTTGCGGATTCAGGCGCATCTCGTCGAAATAGTTTCCGGGAGTCAGAGCGGAAAAAAGGAAAGTGAGCAGGGAAACGCCGACTAACAGAAAAACGGCGTGGAGCGATCTGCGCAAAAGATAGCGCATCAGAGATTCACCAGTTCACGCCGCGATTCGAAGAGCTGTGGTGTTGCCGCAAGGAGGCTGCGGGTGGCGTCATGGCTTGGGGAAGAGAGAATTTTCCTGGCGGGGCCGGATTCGACAATTTGCCCGCGATGCATAACCGCAACGTGATCGGCCAGATGGGCGGCCATCGCAAGGTCGTGGGTGATGAAGAGATAGGTTAGGCCGAGGGAGGATTGCAGCTCGACCAAAAGATTTGCGATTTGTGCTTGGACGGAGCAGTCGAGGGCGGAGAGGGCTTCGTCGAGGATGATGAGTTTTGGCTCCAGCGCGAGGGCGCGTGCGATGGCGAGGCGCTGCTTTTGTCCGCCGCTGAGTTCGCCGGCTGTCCTGCCAGCCAATTTGCGTGGGAGGGCAACGCGATCGAGAAGTTGTAGCGCCCGGACGGCGCGGTCCGGCTTGGTGAAGCGCTGCTGCACGAGAAATGGCTCGCTGACAATATCGAGGGCGGTCCACCGCGGGTTGAGCGAACTGGCTGGGTCTTGAAAAACGAGTTGGATCTGCGGGCGGAGTAGACGCTGCTGGCTTTGGTCGAGCGAGGCGACATCGATTCCTTCAAAAAAGATGTTTCCACTGGTAGGGCGTTCCAGGCAGGCGATGCAAAGGGCGAGGGTGCTTTTGCCCGAGCCGGATTCACCAACAAGAGCGAGTGTTGTTTGCGGATCGATCGAAATGGAAACACCTTCGAGTGCGGCGAAATGGTCTCTTGCACGCGGAGATCTCCTCACCGGGTACTGCTTCACAAGATTCTCGACCTTCAAGAGTGGCTGCATTCGATAGTCCTGTGAGAAAGTCAGCCCGCAAATTTGAAACAAGAGACTTCGTGTAGTTCGCCTGCACTGGCTGTAGCTGGTTCATTGAGCCTGCAGACTTCCATGCTCTCCGTGCACCTGGGCTCGAATTGGCAACCTGAGTCGTGCAAGGAAAGATCCGGAGCATCTCCGGGGATGACGTTTAGCCGGGGCTTGCGCGAGGTTTGGTCATCGGCAAAAGGCGATGGCAAACAATGCAGTAAAGCTGCGGTGTAGGGATGTTGTGGCGAAGAGAGCACTTGGGAAGTGGGGCCAATTTCGGCGACGCGGCCTGCGTAGAGGACGAGAATGCGGTCCGCGAGGCCGGCGAGGAGAGCGGGATTGTGTGTAATCAGAATCATAGCTAGGCTGAGGTTCTCTCGGAGGGAGCGGAAAAGTTGGACGATCTCCTGTTGCGTTGTTGGGTCCAGAGACGCCGTCGGCTCGTCGGCAATGACGAGGGATGGCCCGCAAGCGATGGCCTGTACGATAAGAACGCGCTGACGCTGGCCGCCACTCAGTTCGTGCGGATAGGAGCGGGAAATGCGATCGGCGTCAGCGGGAAAGACGGAGGCAAGCACGTTGCTCGTCTTTTGTCGGAGTGCAGGTCTGTCCAGATTTTCGTGGGCTGCCAGAACATCGCTGACTTGCCGGCCTACTTGCAGAGTTGGATGGAGCGAAGAAGTGGGTTCTTGAAAGATCAGACCGATGCGCCCGCCACGAATTTTCTGGAGGTCGCGCGAAGAGGCTTCCGGCAGATTTTTTCCTTCGAAAAAGACGGAGCCCTTTTCAATCTCTCCGTTGGCAGGCAGAAGCCGCAGCAACGCGGAAGCCAGTGTGCTCTTACCTGAGCCGGATTCACCAAGCACGCCAAGGATTTCTCCCGGGTTGAGCGAAAAGTTGACGCCCGCTAAGGCAGGGCAAACTTCCCCCGAGCGGGCGGAGTAAGAGACGTGGAGATTCTCGACTTCCAGAAGGGGCTTCATGCCATGGACCAGTGGCGGCTCATTTCCCGCCAATATCCATGGTCGGTTAAGGGAGTGAAGCGGACAAGAAGCACGAATTTTCCGGCGCAGGAAAGTTATTGACGACTAGGAACTAACTGGCCGTTAGTACAGGGGAGAACAGCTTGGGGAGGGACAGCCGCAAGAGTGAAGCTATTCAGCCGTGTAAGTCACTTCCAGGCGGTGAATGAGGAAACAGGAGAGGACGAGGATGGCGACGGTAAGGCAGAGTAACCCGAAAATCGCGACATAGGGAGCGACGGGTTCCGCGACCACAGTGAAAATGGCCAAGGGGCCCTCGACCGGGAGTTTAACGGGGCAGAGATGCTTTAAATAAAAGGTGACGCTCAAGTGTTGGGCCCAGGAGGGAAAAATGGGGGCGACTGCTTCCCAGCCCATCAACATAGCGCCGGGTATGATGGGATTCTTGAAGAGCAGGCTGAGCGCGAGAAAAACAGCGCCGTAGCCGAGACAGGCAAGAGCTGTCACGAGGAGGTAGGAGCCCAATTGGCCGAGGCCGGGGCCATCAAAAATATAAGATCTGCCGGCAGCGCCAAACCGTTCATAGATGAGATAGAAACAGGCCAGGACAGCTGTTTCAAATAGCGCGACGGAAATGACCACGCCAGCAAGGAACTTGCCAACGACCAGAACTTCTTTTCTGACGGGTACCAGGAACTGATAGTGGAGCGTGCGCGCGACCATTTCGCCGCGGAATAGCCAAGTAAAAATGCCCATGCAGGCGAAGAAGATTCCCAGACGAAGATAGTAGAACTGGATGAGTCCGGCGAGAACCTCTGTATCGTCTTCGATCGAGGATGAGTCGAAATGGTATCTGCTGAAAATGTTGTGAGCACCCAGGAATAGCACAGGGATAAGGGCGAGCAGATAAACCCAAATTCTGCGCCGAGTGAAGAGGTTGCGGCGGACTTCGGTGCGCACGAGGATCGAGATTTGGCTAGCGAAAAGGCGCCACGGCTGTTCTTTCAAGGTGCTCTGCACGCGAGCGACGGATTCCTGGACGCTCATACCGGGCCGCCATCCGATCCGATGAGGTATTGGTAGATGGAATTCACGTCGTCGTCGGCGGGAGCGACGGCGTCGACTTCAACCAAGCCGCTGGACACGATTTTGTTGAGCAAAAGAGAAAACTGCTCGGCATCTCGCGTGCGCACAAGGACGCTTTGCCCATCACTTAGGATTTTCGCTTCGACGACGTGGTCAAGTTCAAACGCTGCCGACGCCAACTTCGCTGCATTCGAGCAGCGCACCAGAATCTGCATGGGGTGATCGCGTACTTCTCGCCGAACTTCTTTAATCTGTCCTTCAGCAACAACATAGCCGCTGCTCATCAGGACGACGCGGTCGGAGATGCGATCGACCTCTTCCAAAATGTGGCTGGAGATGATGACGTGCATGCCCTGCTTGGCGATGGCCTCGAAGAGGGCGATCGACTCGGCGCGAGCCATGGGATCGAGGCCGTTGAGCGGTTCGTCGAGAACCAGCACCGTCGGATGATGTGCAATGGCTTGAGCCAAGCGAATCCGCTGGCGCATCCCCTTGCTATAGCCCGCGACTTTGCGGTTCGCAACTTGTGCCATTCCCGCGCGCTCGAGCGCCTCGTTGGTGAGTTTCGTGGCTTGATCATGGCCAAATCCATGAAGGCGCAACGGCCAATAAATGAAGTCGTAGCCGTTCGTGCCGGGAGGGAAAGAGTCGAATTGCGTGCAGTAGCCCACTTGACGGAAGAACTCGACGGGCTGTTGCACGGTGAGCCCGAGGACGTAAATCTCGCCATGGGAAGGCTTAATCAGGCCAGTCAGCAAGTTCATCAGCGTTGTTTTGCCCGAGCCATTTGGTCCGACGAGGCTGGTGATGCCCGGCTCTAGCGAGAAGTTCACTTTGTTCACACCGAGAACTTCTCCATAAAACTTGGAGACATTGTCGAAGACGATTTGGCGGCCGCCTGGCGTCATCCACGCACCGTTTCGCGAGCGCGCAACCGCGCATTGAGAATGACAAGCGCAAGCAAGCAAACAAAGATCAGGGAGCACCAGGCCGCTGGAACGGGAATCTCGCCCTCGGACATCCGATTCAACAAGCGGTAAGGATCGCG
Organism: uncultured Acidobacteriota bacterium; assembly: GCA_963718785.1. Taxonomy (GTDB): domain Bacteria; phylum Acidobacteriota; class Terriglobia; order Acidiferrales; family UBA7541; genus Acidiferrum. Next base: position 1,145,046 of record CAVQZW010000004.1, read on the forward strand.
AAAGCCTCGCTCCAATATGATCCTGAACATGTACGAAAAATTTAGCAGCGCGCCCCAATAGGTGCCCATGATGTGGTTGAACATCTCACCGAGGCCCGCGGGGACGAAGAAGATGATAAAGGTTACGCCCGTGGCGACAATTCTCAACTTAACCCACGCCGATACGGCGAGAGAAAGGAGAGAAAGCGCCAAAATCCAAATCAGGGAGCAAAACACAATAGGTACGACCATCCACAAGTGTGACCAAATCCAGCCGTTGTGCGCCAGGCCGGACTGCAGTCCAAACAAAAGCAAGCCAGGAACCCAGGTCACAGCAGAAAGCAACACTCCCAGCACGGCGAGTTTGCCGAGAACATAATCGGGCCGGCTGAAGGGCCTGCTCAGAAAAAGCGGAAGAGCGCCGTTGGTCAGATCGCCGCTAATTAACACTGGCCCCACCCAGCAGTTCAAAAGAAAAGCTGCCTCCGCCTGCACAATCATGAGGACGATGAAGAAATCGTTCTCGACTTTGAAAAAATTCCCAACTTCCGGGCGGGCTTGCATCAACAACTGCAGCGTCTTGTTGTTGGCGACGAAGATATAGCCCGCAGCGAATAGCAAGGGAAGCATGCAAAGAATCAACAAAAGAACAAAAAATCTGGATTTAAACAGGTCAGCCAGCGCAAAACGCGTCAGCACAAAAAATCGCGACCACTGCGGCGTCAGCGACCCCGTGTACGAATTGTACCGGCGCTTATAGACGGCCATCAGCCACTCCCGTCTGTTCCATGGCGTTCAGGAAAATATCTTCCAGCGAATCGCGGCGGTGATTCATTCGGCGAATTTGCACGCCTCGGTCTGCCGCAACTTTAAAGACTTCGCGGATTTCGACGCTGTCCGGCATGACCACCTTGATGCGGCCGCTGGTGAAAACCGCGCATTCGCAACCGATACTCTCTAGCGCGGTGGTAAAGGTCGCCTCGGCGCCAACGGTTTCCAGTTCGAGAAACTTGCGATTGGCGCGACGTTCCTCGACAAGATTGCAGATCGAGGCGATTTTTCCGTTGCGAAGGATGAGCACTTCATCGCAGGTTTCTTCCACGTCGCGGAGAAGATGCGAAGAGAGCAGCAGGCAGATATCGCTGGCCTCGCGAATCTCGCGAATCAGCTCGATCAAGCGCTTGCGAGCCGGCGGATCCATGCCGTTTGTGGGTTCGTCGAGAATCAAAACCTTCGGGCCGTGCGCAATCGCCTGCGCCAGCTTCGCCAACTGCTTCATGCCGAGAGAGTACGTTCCCACCGGACGATAACGCGCTTCGCCCAAGCCGACATAGACGAAGGCCTCGTGGGCGCGCTCCATCGCTTGCTCGGAAGGAAGACCGGAAATCTCAGCCATGTAGCGAACGAAGCGAACACCGGACATCTTTGAAATGAACGCGTCATTCTCGGGCATGTAGCCGACAAGAGACCGCAGAGCTTTACCGCCGGTGTGAGAGTCGAAGCCCAGGACGCGGGCATTTCCCTTCGAGGGAACGTGGAAGCCCAGGAGCGTATTGATGAGCGTGGATTTTCCCGCGCCGTTGGGTCCAAGCAAGCCGATGGCACGGCTCTTCAGAACGCCCGTCAAGCCATGAAGAATCGTTCGGCCGCCGAGTTGCACTTCGAGCGCGTCAAGCTCAATCGTAGGAGTCATCGTCTAAATGTTATTACGGATTAGCCTGGCGCGAAGTTCCATGTTCCGACATGCCCAGCAAATGGAGCAAGGTCGGCAGAGTTGGATTCAAGTCGAGCAGTTTGCCGCTGCTCGCCACTTCGATGCGATCGCTCTCTCCGTAGGCGCAAATCACGCTTGGCTTGGAGTCGGCGGCGAGTTGCTGAACAATCGCAAGCTGCCCGGAATTCAGCTGGGAAGCGAGCGGTTTCAGAATGGGCGCGAGATTTTGGTAGATCATCGCGGAGAAATTCGCTTGATTGTCGCTCGGCAGCAGGCCACGGAACGAACCGGAACGAGCCAGCGAGGTTCCATTTTCGTGCGTTTCAATGGCCGCGAGCAGCAGCGCGCGAGAAGGCGCCAGAATCAAGTAGCCGTCCGCGAAAGTGTAGTCGTACTCCATGGTCAGCCCAGCCTTCTGCGGCTGGATGGTATAGAACGTACGGCCGCCGACCTGGGTTTGGTTGAGCGTTACGCCAGGCTCATTTTGTTTTTGCGCTTCCCGGTTAGCGGCTTGCACCATTTTTTCGATGGCAAGCTGCAGGGTACCGGATTGGTTGACCTCGATAATCGCTTTCCACGAAGGTGTGGGAAGAACCGGGCCGTCGAGAGCAACCGTCACTTCTCCGCCCAAGGCGCTTGCGAGGTCATCGCGAATATTCAGGCCGAGCTCCGCGTTCGCCTGTGCGAGACCTTTGTTGAAGTCGGGGTCTCCGGCGCCGATCATGCTGAGTACATCATCGAACATGAGCGCCGGCTGTTTCGCTACGAAAGAGAAGGCGGCGCCAGCGTTGGCGGAAACATAGTCCAGTGATCCCATGGGAGCGGGAGCGGCCAGCCAGGAAGCTACTCCGCGCCTCGGACCGCTGAACTCTACGGTGATCCGGTTGTCTCCATGATTGGTGGTCTCGCCTCGCGTGGCGATCAGATACTTGACGTCGTTGAATCCGCTATTGGAAAGCGCATTCGATTCTTGGGGCCGTGTGTGTGTGGCATTCAGAATCTGGCCCAGATTCGCGGCGACCACGATTTCCGTGCCCTGGCTGTAAACGTTCACGATTCTTTGCCCGAAATCCGTGGCCGCAAATTGCGTGGCTCCGGCGTCGAGTTGTGCGCTCATTTGCTGCACGGAAGCGGCGTCGCCACCGACAACCAGCATGTTCTGCCGCACGAGCATGATCATTCCTCGTTCACCGGCCACAAGCGAAGAGAGCGATTGCTGATCCACGACATGCAAATCAGATTTTGCCTGCGTGCTGGACAAGGTGTTCGCCAGGTGATTCTGCAAATAATCTTTCAGTCCAGCCTGCTTGATCTCCGCCAGTAACAAGGGACCGTGGTCATTGGCGCCGGGGCTGGCTCGGAACGTAATCACCACCTCTTCGCCCAAAAACTGGCTAATGGCTTGAATTTGTCCAATCAACTCCTCGGGAGTCGGATGCTCATTCGCGTTGCCGCTCTTGTTCCACCAGTCTTGCAAGACTTTGCTTTGCGAAAGCTGCTGCTGGAAAATTTGATTGGCTTGCTGCAGCGCGTTTCCAAGATTGGGGATGCCGACGTAGAGAACCGTGTCCGGCGCGAGCAAGGGAAGAATCTTACTTTCATAACGCGGGCCGGGCGTCGGGATTGCTTCCAGTTTCTGGCGAAGCTGCGAGAATTCCGCGAGCAATGCGAGTTCGTGGTTTAGGTCGTTGCTCCAGCTGATCTCTTGGCTGACGGGCACGGTGCCAAGGCTCTGGGTCGTTGCGACTTGATCGCCCGAGTGCAGGATCGATTCCATGCCAGCGTGCTTGACGTGGACTTCGCCTTCGATGACGGAGACGCGCGAGCCCTTTGTTCCCGAGTTGACGGAAAAAACGGTGCCGGTGACGGCTACGTTGCAATCCGGCGCGCTCACATACAAGTGTCCCGTCTTGCGGTGCGCAGCCTGCACGATGATGCTGCCCTGGTTCAGGTGAATTGTCGTGTTGCGGCGATCGGCGCTGACGCCAAACTGCGCGCGCTGATTCATTTCGACTTTGGAGCCGTCGAAGAGTCTCACGACCGCATGAGCATCTGCGGCTGTACGGATGAATTCACCCTGAGAGATTTCGTCACCCTGTTTCAAGGCGCGCTCGCCAGCCCAGCCGATGCTATAGACTTGACCCGCGATCGAGTCAATGCGCGCGCGGCTCCCAGGAGGGCCGGCGTTGTACCAACTGTAGCCAGTCCAAATCAGGGCAATCACAACGGCCAATGACGCGGCGGCGAAAGACAGCCTGGCGAAATTCCATTGGAAGCCACGCGAAACTGGTTCCATACGCCAGGCGGCGCTGGCCTTCCCATCCACTGCGCGGCCATGAGCGTAAGAACGGCACGAGACACACTCTCTTAGATGATCCTCAACGATGAGCGCGCGAGCAGGAGCGAGTTCTTGCTGGTGGAAAGCCGGCAGCAGCGCGCGAATGTCGGCGCAGCCCCGGATGGGCTGCAAAGCGTTGGCCGTGGCTTCTTCGCCTAGCCCTTCCTGCAGCTTGTGCCACACGCGTTCTGCGGAAGCGGAGAGCGCTTTTGTGTCGGGCTGTTCCGCGCGGAGTTCCGAGATCGCTTGATCCAGATGATCGTCTTGCTTCGATCGAAAAAATTTCATGATGCACCTTTTCTAAAGCCACGAAGACTTTTCTTTAACCGCGCGCGCGTTCGATGCAGAGTGACGGCGACAACCGCCTGCGATGTATTCATCAATCGCGCAATCTCCGGGTTATCCATGCCTTCGATATAGCGCAGCGTGAACATCTCGGCAGTGCGGGGATTGAGCTTGGCGAGTTCTTGGCGCAGCCAATTCTTGATTTCCATTGAGGAATGCGCGCGCTCCGGAGACAGGCTGGGATTGGATTGCACGTCGTCGGCCGCTTCGACGGGGACGACCTCGCGGTGGCCTCTCGATCGAATCAGGTCCAGGGCTGCATTCACGGCTGATCGGTGTAAGTAACTCTGAAGATTGGAGATACGGCTGTGGTCGACGGTCCCACGGGCCAGCCGAAGAAAGACGGATTGGGCGACATCTTCCGCGTCGGCCATGCTGCCCGTTACGCGGTAAGCAGCTTTGAGGACACAGGTTTGGTGCGCCCGAAAGACTTCCTCAAGCTCTGCCGCTGCTTGCGTCACCATAATTGTTTCTATCGCGGCCGCCAAGTATCCTCCTCGGCTCTTCTACAACCTAGACGCGATATCTAGAAACTTCTTAACACACAAATGGGATGGAGAGGCAATTTGCTTGCCCGGCGAAACTGGAGTTGTACCCTCAGGTCTTAGTAGGAACTTTCCAGGAAAATCCTAAATCGTCGCGAACGCGTGTGGTGCCGCAGCTTACGCAGTGCCTTGGCTTCTATTTGGCGGATGCGTTCGCGAGTAACGGCAAAGGACTGACCGACCTGCTCGAGCGTCAGTTCGTTGCCGTCTTCCAGCCCGAAGCGCATCTTGATGATTCGCTCCTCGCGCGGCGTGAGCGTCTTCAACACGGAAGCCAGATGTTCCTTCAAGTTGAGATGGATGGCGGCGTCCGATGGCGACACTACACCCTTATCCTCGACGAAGTCACCCAGGTGGGATTCTTCGTCTTCGCCAATGGGGGTCTCGAAGGACATCGGCTGCTGCGCAATCTTTTTGGTTTTGCAGACCGCGTCGAGCGAAAGGTCCATCCTCCGCGCGAGTTCCTCGGAAGTTGGCTCGCGCCCGAGTTCCTGGACCAGTTGACGGCTTGTGCGCGCCTGTTTGTTGATCGTCTCAATCATGTGTACAGGTATTCGAATCGTGCGCGCCTGATCGGCGATCGCGCGAGTGATACCCTGGCGAATCCACCACGTCGCGTATGTCGAGAATTTGTACCCGCGGCGCCACTCGAACTTGTCGGCGCCCTTCATCAGGCCGATATTGCCCTCTTGAATCAGGTCGAGGAATTGCAGCCCACGGTTGGTATATTTTTTGGCGATGGAGACGACCAGCCGGAGGTTCGCCTCTGTGAGCTCTGTTTTCGCCAGCTCGGTTTCCGCTTCGCCCTGCCGGATGGCCGTGAGCGCCCGCTTTAGCGAATCGAAGCCAACTTCACCCGATTCCTCAATGTCTTTCCGTTCCGCACGGCGCGCCCGCCATTCTTCTCGTGCTCCGCTTGCGTTATCGGACCGTGCAGAGTTGACGCGGCGCTCCAGGCGGCCAATCTCACGCTCAAGCGTATGCAGCCGCTCGACGGTCAGCCGCAGAACATCGATCAGGCGCCTTTTTTCCGCGTCGCTGAATTCGATAGAGCGCACCAGATGCGAGATCTCTACGCGCGTCCGGGCCAGGCGGCGCCGTGCCCGCAGGTGCGCCAGCTTATCGGACTTCGCCGTATTCTGAAGCTTCAGGCTTTGCTTCCGGCCTAGTTGGAAGATCTTTTCGATGTGCTTGATGGTCCGCAGCGTCTGCCGCAAATGTTCTTCGACCTTATCATCCGTAAGTTCCTCTTCCTGGATGTGCAGAATTCTTTTGATCGAAAGCGTTCCTTTACGAAGTTCCTCGCCCACGGCAATCAACTCTTTGGCCACGAGCGGCGAGCGCGAGACGGTTTTCAGCACGCGCAGCTTGCCCCGCTCCATGCGCTTGGCAAGAACGATCTCGGTCTCTCGGTTCAGAAGGGGCACGACGCCCATCTCTCGCAAATAGGTGCTGACCGGATCGGTGCTTTTCTGAACGGAGTGCACCGGTCGCTCGATCTCGGCCTCCTCCTCGTGGATCGCGTCGTTTCTGGGGCCAAGTTCGATGCGTTGTGTAACTTCGAGCGTGGTATGCGCGGCTTTCGCTGTGGAAATATCCTCGAAGATTTCGGTGCCGTCGCGCTCTAAGGACGAAAAAAGATTGTCGATCTCCTCGGTGGTGTGTTCCTCGGCAGAAAGAACGTCGTTCACTTCTTCGTTCAGCACATAGCCGCGGCTCTTCCCGAGGCTAAGTAGATTCCCCATCAGATCGTGCTTTTCCTGAGTAAGCAGAGCCAAGCGTTTTCTCCCCCAACCGTATTCCCGAAACTGCCAAATGCTGCCAGCACACCACGCCTCGCCCAAGAAGAAGAGCGTGAGCTTTTGTGGCAAACAAGAAGGCAGGATACGAATTTCAATTCTGGCGGTAGATTCGCCGCGGCCGCCGCCATGACAACCAGATTTATCCCGACGCGCTCGGGTGACGGTGCCTTTGTTCTGGAATTTGGTCACCTACAGTATACCTTAGTTAGGACATTTTTTCGGCGAGATCCGCAACCATTTTAGAGGTGAAAATTTGGTTCACTGGCCACAAGGCCACCCCCGCCGTCCGCTTGGGCAGGGAAGAGAAGCCTGTCGCCAAAGCCGATAGGAAAATTAAATTCCTCTTACCTTTTTCGCCACAAATTCTACGAAACTTCCCGTCGAGGGATTACACAAATATTACAGAAGCCCGCCGCTCCGCATGCTACGTTGGAATTCATGAGCGCCATAACCCGCGACAAAACTTTTTCTCAACCCATTAATTGGACTACATCCTCATTCATGCTTGCATTTCATATCGGCGCGATTGCCGCGTTGTTCTTTTTCACCTGGAAAGCGTTAGCGCTGGCCCTTTTTCTCTGGTGGGTCACCGGAAGCTGGGGCATCGGCATGGGCTATCACCGTTTGCTTACGCACCGCGGCTACAAGACGCCGAAGTGGGTCGAGTATTTCCTGACCATTTGCGGAGCATTGGCCCTCGAAGGCGGCCCGATCGCCTGGGTTGGCACGCACCGCGTCCATCACCAGAACACCGATAAAGAAGGTGATCCGCATTCGCCACGCGACGGCGGTTTGTGGGCGCACATGGGTTGGATCATGACGGGCAAGGCCATGCACAACAACACCAAGGAACTTTTGCCCTACGTTCCCGACCTGCGGAAGGACAAGTTTCAAGTTTGGATCAGCGAGTACCACTGGGTTCCCATGGTGGCGCTGGGCATCGCTGTCTTCGCGATTGGCGGTTGGTCTTGCCTTTTGTGGGGGATATTCCTCCGAACCGTGGTGGGCCTCCACGCCACCTGGCTCGTGAATTCCGCGACGCATATGTGGGGCTCGCGCCGCTTCCTGACAGAGGACACCTCCAAGAATAGTCTCTGGGTTGCCATACTCACCTTCGGCGAAGGCTGGCATAACAATCACCATGCGGTGCCGCAATCGGCGCGCCATGGCCTTGCATGGTATGAATTCGACATGAACTGGTACGGGATCTGCGTGTTGCGAGCGCTCGGCCTTGCCAAAGACGTTAAGCGCCACAAGCTGGCGCCATCTACTGATGCTGACGAAGTCGGAGTCCGGCCGCCCGCGGTTGCACTTCCAGTTAGCCCAGCGGTCGCTCCGCTTCCGATTTCCAGCGGCGACTGAACCGTCCGGTGTGGCGCTGGGACCGCCTTGGCGTAAACTAAGACGTCATGCGCATCACGCGCCGAACCAAAGCCATCGTCTTCTTTATTGTGCTCGGGGTTTGTCTCGTTGCCCTGACGATCGTGCTCAACGTCAGTTGGATCATTTTCCACTGGCGTCAAGTCGTTCCGCTCGTACTCGGCATCATTTTTTTCGGATTACTGATCGCTGGTTTGGTGGTCAACACCATTTTCCTTGTCCGCGAAATCCGGCGCAATGAACAGCAAGACAGTTTTCTCAACGCCGTCACCCACGAACTAAAAACTCCGATCGCTTCTATCCGCTTGTATCTGGAAACGCTGGCCAGCCGCAACCTGGACGAAGCCAAGCGCCGTGAGTTTTATCGCATCATGCTGGATGATACGGACCGATTGCTTGGAACCGTCGAACAAGTCCTGAAAGCCGGCGAAGTTCGTCATGCAAGCGAACGAAAGAATTGGCAGGAAGTGCGGTTCTCCTCGATTGTGCGCGAAGTTTTGGACCTCGCGCGCCTTCGTCAGAATCTCTCGCCGGAGATTTTGTCTCTCGGCATGACCCCGCCGCAGGAAATCCTGGTCTTAGGCAATCCCGAGGAACTTCGCACCGCTGTATTCAATCTGTTGGACAACGCCATCAAATACTCCGGCGACAAGAAATCCATCGTTGTGGATCTGCTCACCCCCAATATCGACACGGTCCTTTTGCGCGTGCAGGACCGCGGCATCGGCATTCCCCGCAACGAGGTGAAACGCATCTTCAAGCGCTTCTATCGCGCGACCAATTCCAAAGCGGAGAAGGTGAAGGGCACTGGTCTCGGCCTTTTCATCGTGCGCTCCATTGCCCGCCGCTATGGCGGTGATGCCTTCGCCGAAAGCGAAGGCGAAGGGCGCGGCAGCACGTTCACCATTCGCCTTCCCAGGGTCTATCACGCATGAGCCGGCTGCTCATCGTGGAAGACGAAGCCCACCTAGCCGAAGGACTGCGCTTCAACCTCGAAGCCGAAGGCCATACTGTACAGATCAGCGATACCGGCGAGGACGCCTTAAAACGCTTGCTGAAGGACCGCGAAACCTTCGATGCCCTGGTGCTGGATGTTATGCTGCCTGGCAAGGACGGATTCTCCGTCGCGCAGGAATTGCGCAAAAGTCAGAACTACACCCCATTGCTCATGCTCACTGCTCGCGGCCGTCCGGAAGATGTTCTCAAGGGATTTGAATCCGGTGCCGACGATTATCTGCCCAAACCTTTCAATCTCGCTATTCTCATCGCGCGAATCGACAGTCTACTTCGCCGCAAGAATTGGATCAGTTCCGCCAAAGGCGCCCCCTCTGGCCCTGCTGCCCCAGCCCCCGATGCAGCGCCCGACGAGACTTTTCGCTTTGACGATAAAATCGTGGACTTTCAGAATCAGCAATTGCGCGTAGCCGATCAAGTCATTCCCCTGACCTTGATGGAGTCCGATCTCTTGCGCTGTCTGATCCGCAATAGCAGTCATGCGGTCTCTCGCAAACAGCTGTTGCAGGAAGTTTGGAACCTGCACGAAGACACAGATACGCGCGCTATCGACAATTTCATCGTGCGCCTGCGACGCTACATTGAACCGGAACCCGCAAAGCCGCGGTATCTGTTGACCGTTCGTGGCTTGGGCTATCGATTTGTGCCGAAGCCCGCAGCCAAGAAAGCAAAGAAGTAAGGAAAAGGAATCAACTCACGCGCAACGCTCATGTCCCGCATCGAACATCTTTTGCCAGCGCTCGACTGCATACTCGGCCCCGGCTGAGAAAACAAACTATGAATTCTCAAGCTGAGGAGGACATCAAAATGAAGGCACCTTCAGGGCGCACCTGCCTTATTGGGCATGTGTTCAAAATGGAACAGACTCCACTTTCTTGGCGCCATACCCTTAACCAGAAGGGGTCGACCTCCTAGCAGCTCATCCTGCATATATGTGAGCAGCTGGTGTCGGCCAAGTGTGTCTCCATGTCAAACCTGACTCAGAACGGTTTGCAGTCTGATTTGGCGAGTCTCCACGCGGAGAGCAAGGGTTCTCACCGACGGCGCCCGCTCCGGGTTCTTTTCGCCCACCGCGATGCGGAGGTGGTTGACAACTGCGTGGAAGAGCTAAAAAAAGCGCAGTTTACGGTGAGCGCTGATTTCGTCTTGAACCTGGCGCAGTGCGCGGAACGATTGCGCTCGCAATCCTACGATGTCGTGATTGCCGAATACCCCTGCCCGAGTGTGAAAGGACCCCAGCCATTGCAATTCCTTCATCGGGAATTGCAGGAGACTCCTCTGCTCTTCGTAGCCAATGCCGCAGGAATTGAGTCTCTCGCTCATCTGGCGGCCGATGGAGCATTCGACTATGTGGACCGAGACCGCGTCGCTCAATTGCCCATGGCAGTTCGTCAAGCGCTGAACGAAAAGAAACTTCGCGTGGAATTGGAAGACGCCCGAAAAGCCTTGCGTCATTCGCAATCTCTCTATCGAGCGCTTATGGATAATCCCTCGTACGGAATATTTCGATGCAACGCGGAAGGTCGAACCATCGCTGTTAATCAAGCACTCGCGAGCATGCTCGGTTACGAAAGTAAAGAGGAACTCCTCGCGGCCAAGCATTCGACGGAACTCTTTTCGAGTTTCAGCAAAGAACCATGGCTAGTGGGGCATTCTGCGGAGGCAAGACGAATCGAGCCGGTCGAAATCGAGTGGAATCGCAAGGACGGAACGATTCTGAAAACCCGGTTAAGCGGTCGGGGCGTCTACGACGACAACGGCAATTTTTCCGGCTACGAAATCATCGTCGTTGACATTACAGAACAGCGATCGCTTGAGGAGCAACTACGGCATCAGGCATCGAGCGACTCGTTGACTGGTTTGGCCAATCACCGCCGTCTTTTCGAGGTGCTCCACGCGGAGATCTGTCGCTCCAACCGGACCAGCAGGGAATTCGCCCTTGTATTGCTGGACCTCGACGGATTGAAAGAGGTCAACGATCGACTTGGGCATCCGACGGGTGACCGGGCTCTCTGCCGGCTCGGGCAGATCTTGAGTGACTGCAGTCGATCGATAGACACTGCGGCGCGCCATGGCGGGGATGAGTTTGCGCTGGTGCTGCCGGAAACTGGCATGGCCGCTGCCACCTTGGTGGCACGGCGGATTTGCGATCTTCTTGCGAAAGAAACCGAAAAGCCGACACTCTCCGTGAGCGTCGGAATTGCCACTCATCCGAAGGACGCCGAAACAATCGGAACTCTCTTGTACGCTGCAGACAGAGCCCTCTATGCGATGAAAGACAGGCGCCGGTCAGGCGTCCGGATGGAGCGAACCACAATCGACAATGGAAATGAGTTGCAGCGGGGGAAGTGCAATGGATGAGCAACGTTTCCGTCAGCGCGTAAGGCGGCTGATTCCGCGGCAGCCCCAGCATTTTGAGGGCAAAGTTCAATACTTGCTGGAAGCGGAAGAGCAAATACTTCGGTCGATTGCCGCCCGAGCGCCCGTTCCCAGGATTCTCAATGAAATTTGTACCGCTCTCGATTGCCAGATCGGGAACATGGTTTCTCTCATTTCTCTGCCGGAAGACGACATCGCGGATACCACGGAAATTGCCCGCAACGCCGCACTTTTTGGGCTGTACATTTTCTTTTCCGGCGGCATCTTTGGTGCAAGCGGGGGAGAGATCGGCTCTCTGGAGATGTACTGCTGCACTGCGCGCGACCCTTCTTACCATGAGCTTCAATGGATTGAACGGGCCGCGTGTCTGGCAGCAATCGCGATAGAATGCGATTCGAAAGCGGTCCCTGCGGTCAATCCTCGTTCGGCGCAAAATGCGCACGCGCGTGGAAGCGTGCTTAGATGGCCGGTTTCGTTGAACTAATCTTCGTTCAACCAGTATCTTGATTCACTCAGGAGACCTGTCAGTTGATTTTGTGCCATGGCATTTGGAAAACCACGGCCCGCCTCAATCGTGGAGGACGACGCTCAGCAGAGAAGTATTAATCTCAATGACTCCGTTGTATTTGATGAACCCAAGCTTCCTGAATTTGTTCATGAAGAAGTTCACCCGAGAGCGCGTTGTGCCCACCATCTCGGCTAATGTTTCTTGCGAAACTGTGGCCAGCACGGCGTGCGGCGAATCGTCTTTGCCGTAACGGGCGAGTAACAGCAGCGTCCGCGCTAGCCGCTTTTCACTGGAGTTGAAAAGCTGATCGATCAGGTCCTCCTCGATCCTTATGTTCCGGGCCAGCATGAACTCGATGAATCTGTCCGAGAGGCCATGCTGCTCATGCAGCGCCTTGAACATCTCCTTCTTCTCAATGACGAGCGCGATGCTCGGGACAATGGCTCGAGCGGTCCCCATTCGAATGGACTGACCGGCCAGGCAACCTTCACCAAAGAAGTCCCCCGGTCCCAGAATGGCGACGACCGCTTCTTTGCCGCTTTCATTGACGACGGAGAGCCTTATAGTGCCGGCCTGCAAATAGATTACGCTCGTGGCCGGATCACCCTGCGCGTAGACCACGTCCCCTTTTTTGAACTCTTTGACTTTCCTGGCAACACCGGCGGAGTCCAAAAAGGCTTGCGCATTGAACCCGATCTTCTCGACGGAGATTGTCCTGGGCATTTTGTTTCTAGGACTCATAATTAGTTTAGTGACTCCTCCTGAGAGAGCCTGAGCGGCTGGGCGACGAATCGTTCTGCCACTTCCTGGACGTCCTCACTCAGCGGTTCATCATCAAGCGCTTGATTTGCTTCGCTGCTGGCTTCCTCCCGCATCTGTTCTTCCACAATCTTTTGGACAACCTCTAACGGCACTTGCGCAAAATGAGTTCTCGAATTGAACATGGGGTCTTTCCTCTCGCCTAAAAGCTAGCAGTACGCAAGTCATACGGGTCAGATCTTTTAGAATCTTTTGGGGAGCCGAACTCCGGCTTTATGCGGAGCCCGGCGGCTTGCTTGGCCGAGGCGAGGATTCGCCTCCCGCTCCGCTGAATGCTTTTCGATGCTTTGTTTAGCCTTCACATCTTTTACTTGCAGGTTTCGTTACGAGGGGATACGATAGCGATACTTCTATTTAAGGTTCTGCCGCAAGGAAGGGCTCTATGGGGAGCGCTCAGTTGAAAACCGGACCCACGCACTTCAAGACCATGGTGCAATTGGACGTCCCGCAAGGACGGAGCGGAAAGCACAAACTGATCGTCACCACAATCCTCAAGGACCTCGACCGTCTAAAAGCTGGCGCGGCAATCAAAGTTCCACTCGCTGAATTGGTGGGATCAAAAGAAAAAGTTCGTTCCGCTCTGAATCGTGCCAGCCGCAAAGCCAGCCGGAAAGTCGCGACCGCCAGCGATGCGTCTTTCTTGTATGTCTGGAATGTAACCGAATAAAGCGAAGTTCCAGCAGTTTCCCGCGTTTCATCGGGGATATTTTTACGCCCCAGTTTCGTACCGCCGGCATCTTGCCGGCGTAGTTTTTCTCTGAAGTAGCACAGGCACTCTTGCCTGTGCGTTTCCGCCTCAAGACAGTAAATTCTTTATATACAAACACTTACGAGATCTGCACAATTTTGGTGCAAGTTGGGCCAGTAAGTCCCTTTAGAATGAACACTTACATAAGTGTTGAAAATAAAGGACTTTATCTGCCTTTAGAATGAACACTTATGCGAAAAACCAGGGGGGAGTGCTGCTTTACTCGTGCAAGACCACGGTCAGCAACGATTTGTTGACCTTGATTTTCCCGTTGTATTCGATGAAGCCCAGTTTTCTGAACTTATTCATGAAGAAATTCACGCGCGAACGCGTGGTTCCTACCATGTTCGCCAGCGTCTCCTGGGAAACCTTCGGAAGGATACGAACCGGATGTTCTGTTTTTCCGTACCGGGCGAGGAGCAGCAACGTGCGCGCCAGCCGCTTTTCGCTCGAGTTGAAAAGTTGATCGACAAGGTCCTCTTCGACCCGGATGTTGTGCGCCAGCATATAGCGGATGAAATGATCTGATAGTTCTTTCTCGGTATGCAGCACGCGCAGCAGTTCGTCTTTTTCAATAATCAGCAGCGTGGTCGGTGTCATGGCTGTCGCTGTACCCATCCGAATCGTCTGGCCCGCCATGCAGCCTTCCCCGAAAAAATCCGTCGGCCCAAACATCGCGACCACCGCTTCTTTTCCCGATCCGTTCACGACGGATAACTTCACGCCGCCGTGCTGGACGTACATGACACTACCGGCCGCATCTCCCTGGCTGTAAATGGACTCATTTCTCTTAAATTGGGCAATTTTCCTCGAAATTCCTGCGGTATCGAGAAACACCTGCGGGTCGAACCCGTTGGCCTTCCCGTTATTCTTGTGGTTTGGTTTTTTCATGTTCAGGCCCTATCACGGTCTCCACACACGTGCTCACTGGCCATGTCTACCGTAACAAAAAGCACCCTCCTAAAACTGTACAAAAGGGGACAGAAGCGCATTCCCCCTGACGGCCGTTTAGGTTGTTTGCGAGACGGCGAGAAGAAGCAACACTTTCTTTCTGCAGATACCCAGGGGAACGCTACTTTCGATTTGCTCCTTTTTATTTCCTTTTATTTCGTTCGAGTGTAGACTTTTCTCAGAATTCAGCAAAACTTTGCGCCCGCTACAATCGTTCAGCGGTTATCGGATCGAAAAGCAGTGAGAACGCAAGAGGAGAAGCGCGATGAAGAAGCGAGTATGGAGGCTCGGCGTGCCATGTGCCCTCCTGGTGGCGACAGGGGCATGGTTGCTGCAACTTTCCGGTTGCCAGACGAGGACGGAATCGCGCGCGACACAGTCCTCAGCGCCACGGGAGTCTGCTATTCGCGTGGATCGGGCAGGGGATGGAATCCACGTTGAGACACCGGCCGCCGAATTTGTTTTGTCTTCTACTGGCCGATTGACAGGGAAGCTAGCCAGCAACGGAAAAAAACTGGCGCTGGATGACGGGGATGGGGCAGGGCAGACGATCACTGTCGGCCACAGCGAAGTTAAGGACATGGCGCTGGATGTAGCGCACGCGGAAATAAAAGACGCTCAAGGAAAACTCGGGAAACTCGGGAAGCAAATTGAGATGCGGGGAACGAGTATAAGCACGGGGCTAGAAGAGACTATGCGGCTGGAGGTTTACGACGATTTCCCGGGGCTGGCGCTTCTTTCCGCAACTTTTCAAAACGCCGGACAAAAGGAAGTCTCACTGGAAGAGGTTACGCTCCAGAAGCACCGTTTGAATGCAACGCTTGCCGATCCCTCCGCCGCCGCTCACGAGATGTGGTCTTTCCATGGTTCCAGCATTCGGTGGGGCAAGGACGAGGCGTTTCCCATTCCAGCAAAATTTACTCAGGAGAATATCTTTGGGATTCCCGTCGGCGTGAAGGGCGATCTGGGAAGCGCTGGGGGAGGAATACCCGTTGTAGCTTTCTGGACGAAGAATGTCGGCGAGGCGATTGGTCACCTTGAAACGCTTCCGCTGGTGCTATCCATTCCGGTGAAAACCACGGAGGACGGGCGGGTAAGCGCCGGCGTACGCTTGCCGGCAAACGCGGTGTTAAAACCGGGAGAAATGTATTCCACCCCGCGGACGTTTCTTGCCGTGTACGCAGGCGATTTTTATGAGCCGCTGAACACGTGGTCGAACGCGGTAGAGCGCGAGGGATTGACGAAGCCGACGAACAACAACGAAAACTACGCGGTCAGCTGGTGCGGCTGGGGTTATGAGTCGGAAGTCACACCGAAACAGATGCTTGGAACCATTCCGAAATTAAAAGAATTCGGGATACATTGGGCGACGCTCGACGACCGCTGGTTCAACAATTACGGCGATTGGAAACCACGCACGGATACCTTTCCGGGCAACGCGATTCAGCAACTGGTGAGCGATTTTCACGCGAATGGAATGAAGCTGCAGTTGTGGTGGCTGCCGCTCGCCGTCGAAGATGGACACAACGGCTATGAGAGTCACAAATACGGCGTTTCCGAGGTCGTTAAGGAACATCCGGACTGGCTGGTGCTTAATAAGGACGGAAAGCCTGCCCGGATGACGCGCAATCTCGCGACTCTTTGCCCCGCTTTGCCCGAAGTACAAGCGTATTACAAAGAGCTGACGGAACGGTTCATTCGCGATTGGGGATTCGACGGACACAAGCTAGACAACATTTACGCCGTACCGCCCTGCTACAACCCGAAGCACCATCACAAGTCACCTTATGATTCGACCTACGCCATGGGCGAAGTGTACAAGGTCATCTTCGAAACGACTCGCGCGCTGAAGCCGAACAGCGTGACGCAGAGTTGCCCCTGCGGCACGCCACCGAGCCTGGCGTGGCTGCGCTACATGGATCAAGCGGTGACTGCGGATCCTGTTGGCTCCGTCCAGGTGCGGAGGCGGATCAAGATGTACAAAGCACTGCTGGGGTCTCGCGCTGCCGTTTATGGAGACCATGTAGAGCTGACGCGTATCGCAAAGGCCAATACTGACGATGAGCAAGACGTGGGAGAGGATTTTGCCTCGACGCTCGGAACCGGCGGCGTTCTTGGCACGAAATTTACCTGGCCGGATTACGGGCCGAAATTCAAGAATGTGTATTTGAATAGCAGCAAGGAGGCGCATTGGAAGAAGTGGATCAAGCTGTACAACGAGAAGATGCTCTCCAAGGGCACTTTCCTTGACCTATACGTGTACGGTTACGACGTTCCTGAGGCCTATGCCATCGAGAAAGATGGGCAGATTTACTACGCGTTCTACGCACCAACAAAACCGGCTGACGCGCATAGCAAGCAGCCGGTGCGTTTGTCATGGAGCGGGGAGGTCGAATTGCGCGGCCTGGAATCGAAGAACTATCGCGTTACGGACTACGTAAATGGCAAGGACTTCGGAGTGGTTACTGGCCCTACCGCGAAGCTGAAGGTGGATTTTGGGGACAGTTTGCTCTTGCAAGCTTCGCCCGCTCCGTAACCGCTCATTTCCTGATCGTGGGAGCCGCGCCTGCAGGAGATGAACCTAGGCCAGCGGAATGTTTGTGTAAAAACTCCTGGCGATGCTTCGCGTCGCGGAACGCCTCTGTTCCTCCTGCACGCGTGACCGAGAGCGCTCCCGCAATGTTCGCGAATTTTAGACAGTCTTCAAACTTGGCGCCTCGAATGAATTGATGGACGAAGCCGGCGTCAAAGCTGTCGCCGGCGCCAACTACGTCCGTGGCATCGACCATCGGCGGATAGGCTGAATATTTCTCCTTACCAACTCGCGCCATGGCACCCTGCGCTCCTCGCTTGACCACCAGCATGGGAACTTTCTGCGAGAGAATATCCATCGCGCGCGCAACATCATCCACTTGCGCCAGCTTGCAGGCTTCCCGTTCATTGGGAAGGAGAATATCCACGTATTTCAGCAAGAGCTGCACGTCCGTCGGCCAGCGATCTTCCGGGTCATCGTTCGTGTCAAGCGAGGTGGTCAAGCCAGCCTCTTTGGCTTTGCGGAAAATGTCGATCAATTTCGGCCGAATGGCTTTCTGCAAGAAGTACGAGGAGACGTGGAGATGCTTCGCGTCGAGAACATAGCGCAGGTCCAGATCCTTCTCGCTGAGATCGTACATCGTGCCTGGATAGGTGAGGATGTAACGCTGCTGGCGTTGCGGCAGGACAACGGTGAGCCCAGTGGTCTTGCCCGCCAGGCGGCGGACATGTGACAAATCCACTCCGCTGGCTCCGAGCCGCTGAATACAAATCTCGCCGAATGGATCGCTCCCAATGCAGGAGCTGAAACCCACTTTATTCCCGAGGGAAGACAGATTGTGCGCGAAAATCGCTGAGGAGCTTCCCAGCGTAATGCTCAAATCCTTGGCGAGATGTTCGCGCTCGAGTACCAACTCCTGCGGAAGACCATACAGGATCAGGTCGAGATTCAGTTCGCCAATCACACTCACGCCGAACGACGCCACGGGTTCATCTCCTCTATTTTTCAGTCTAGTATAACAACCCGCGACAAATTCTTCGGCTGGTCGGCATCCAGCCCTTTCTGGACTCCGGTGAAGAAACCCAGAAGCTGTCCGGGGACAATGTAAGGCGCCAGAAGAGCCAGTTCGTTTCCGTCAAAACCGACTTCGATGACCAGGTCGCTGACGTTTCTCACGGAGTCGACTGCATGATTGCAAACCGCGATCGTAACACCGCCCAGCTCTTTCATTTCCGCCAGCACTTCTTGTTCCGCTGCACGGCCTGTCTCACTGAGGAAAAACATAAGACATGTATGCGGACTCACAATGGCCTTCGGACCGTGACGAAATTCGAGGGTATGAAAGAATTGGCTGTACGAGCAGGACATCTCCATGACTTTCAGCGAAGCTTCCCTCGTAATTCCGTCAAATGGGCCTTGCCCAAGAAAAACATAGTCTGCAAAGGAGTGCTTCTCGACGAAAGCCTCGATCGCTTCCGCGAGGGTATGAATCCTCGGGGCGAAGTGCTCGGCCATACGCTGAAGATCGCGAACGAACTGCGAGTTTTCCGCCCAACGGGCGGCGAGAGCCTGCAGACAGAGCAGCATGCTTGTGAACGAGCGAGTCATGACCATGCTCTTCTCATCAGCGGTATGCACTACGATCGTCGAATCGCACATTTGTTCCAGTTCGCTGCTCTTGGCGCACGTGACTCCAACGGTTGGCATGCCAAGTGAGGCGGAAAGCGCCTTTGCGGCGCGCACCGTTTCGGATGTCTTTCCCGAACGCGAGATCACCACCGCTTGAGTTTCTTCCGCATTAAATTGATACAGCTTGGGGAAAAGCAACACCTCAGAGGCAGGCACGGCGCGGGCTCGCTGTCCGGTGAGGAGCGTCCACGAATTCGCAGCGGCTTGCGCAAGGTAATAGCTCGACCCGCAGCCGACAAAAATCCACTCTTTCCGCTTGTCATGAGCCGCCAGAATCTTTTCCACGTCCGCACTCTGGCTTATTTCCTGCAATACCGCCTGCCAGACCCGGCCCTGCGAGAGAATTTCTTTCCAAGTCTCCGATTGTTGTAACCGCGCGTTGCTGATCGCCATTCGTCTTTGTCCTTAACGCTACCCTCGACAACTTCGCCCTAAACGAGCTTCACTTCCACGTCGGATTCCCTCAGCGCCTTTAGGTCTCGCCGGGAAATGCTTTTGTCCGTGATGGTTTCGTGCACTGCGGAAGTTGGCAAGATCAGCGACAGGCTGCGGCGTCCGAATTTGCTCGCGTCACACACGACCACGGTACGGCGCGCCGATTCCGCCATCGCGCGATTCACCCGCGCTTCCATCAAATTTGGCGTCGTGAGGCCGTAACGCACGTCAAAGCCGTCCACTCCCAGGAATAGCAAGTCTGCGCTCAACTTCCGCAGAGACTCCTCCGCTAGCGGTCCGACCAGCGAGTAAGAGTTTTTGCGCAGTACTCCGCCGGTGAGAATCACTTCTACCGGTGTATCCGCCAGTTCGGCCGCAATATTTGTGGCATTCGTGATTACCGTCAGACTTTTGAAATGCCGGCATGCGCGCGCGATCGCCGTAGTGGTCGTCCCCGAATCGAGAATGATTACCTGCCCATGGCGAATCATATGGGCGGCGGCCTCTGCAATTTTCAGTTTCTCGCGCCGGTGCATCCCTTCTTTTTCATGCAGGGAGCGATCCTTCAACGCTCCTGTCTTCATGGGAAGCGCGCCGCCGTGTGTTCTTTCGAGTTCGCCCTGATGATGCAAAACTTCAAGATCCTTGCGGATCGTAATCAGGGAGGTGCGGAAACGCCGGCTCAGATCGCTCACCAGGACGTGGCCGTCCGTCTGAAGCAACTCCAGAATTTTGCGCCGTCGTTCTTCGCTCAACATGTCTACGTTCGTCCATCCGCTCGCTGACTGCTATAAGATCTCGACGTGAATCTCTTTCTTCAGGCGCACAATATCGGCCGCTCGCGCCCGTCCTGGTCCTTCGGCAAGGCAATTGGCAGCGCCGCAAGCCGCCGCCAGTCGCAGGGATTCCTCCGGTTCCAGTCCTTGATCCTCTGCGAATGCAAAACCCGCCAGCGCGGAGTCCCCACTGCCTACCGTGGACAGCCCCGCAATTTGCGGCGCTTGGGCAAAGAACAATTTCTCCTCATTCGCCGTTTGCCAAACTAGACCGTCGGCACCCAAGCTTATAGCCCCCGCTTTTGCTCCAGCGCCCAATATCGACTCCAGCGCGCCCCTGGCGGAGCGTGGCCCGTCGATCACGCATCCGCTGAGCCACTCGGCTTCTTCCTTATTGGGCTTCACAAAATCAGGGCCAGCCTTCAGTGCCTGCCTCAGCGGTTCACTACTCGTGTCCACAAACACACGGCACCCGCATTCATGGCCCAATCCGATAAGCGTCGCACAATAATCTTGCGGCACGCCCGGCGGCAAACTTCCGGAGAGAATCGCAGTCGTCTTCACAGTCGACCGTCGCAAAGCCAACTCGAATGTATGTCGGAACCGCTCCAACTCCTCTTGGGTGATGGCTTGCCCCGGCTCCAGGATTTCCGTAACCGTGCCATCGTTCTCCAGAATCTCCAAATTCATCCTGGTTGAGTTTGCTGTCCCTACGGCTTCTGCCTGTATCGACATCGCTTTCAGCCCATCGACCAGTTGCGTCCCTGTTGGACCGCCGGCAAATCCCAGCCAAAGCGGATCCGCGCCAAGGGTCCGAAGAACCATAGCCACATGAGCCGCTTTGCCTCCTGGTGCTGGCACTGCTTCTGTCGCACGATTCACGCGCCCCCGTTGCAGCCGCTCCAACCGCACTCGCTTGTCGATTGCAGGATTCAAACTCACACAAAGGAACACGAATTATCCTCGCTGCGCGACAGAGGGGCGATGTGCAGCAAACCAGGGCGTCGCTGCCGCAAGGCGCTGATTCACATTTTCGACATTTCGAATCCCCTCGCTCAGTAGCCAGTCATCCAGTGCGGCAGGCCCTTTCTCTACAAAAATTGGCACTCCCTCTTTCCACGTGGCTCGACCGCAGAGAACGCCGGAAAATTTCACTCCCGCTTCGGCCGCAAGTTCCAGTGCATGCAAAAATGCCTCGTTTGTAACGCCTTCCGACAAATAGATGAACGGAACACCCGCGCACTCAGCGGCCCGCTGGAAGTGCCGCTCCGCTTCTTCCCAGGTGTAAATTATTTCACCGCTTGCCGAGGGCGACCCTTCCAGATACTTCAAATCCACCGGCACACCTACTTTCAATACATCAACGCGGTATTCAGGCTTCGAAAACTCGGCCATGCCGCTTGCTACAATTTCTGGCTTCACTCGCGCGAAATCGATTCCTTTATCTTCCATCCCATCGGCGTAACTCACGAGCTCGAGGAAAAAGGGAACGTCCGCTGCGGCACACTCTGCTCCGACGCGCTCGACGAAAGCGTGCTTGATGTCATTCACTTCCGTCGAACTGAAACTCGAGTAGTAAAGGAGAAGCTTGACGCCGTCCGCGCTCTCCTGCGTGAGGCGCTTGACCGACCAGTGCTCGAGAAGGCTGGGCAACCGTCCCGCCACTTTCTTGTCATAGCCTGTTTGTTCGT
Source organism: uncultured Acidobacteriota bacterium (assembly GCA_963718785.1). Classification (GTDB taxonomy): domain Bacteria; phylum Acidobacteriota; class Terriglobia; order Acidiferrales; family UBA7541; genus Acidiferrum. The sequence goes on from CAVQZW010000004.1 coordinate 1,166,692, forward strand.
ACGCCAAAAGCAAACCCGCATTTTTTGCGCGCTGCCGCGCGGCGGCCAATCCGTACTCCGGGTCCAAAAGGATTGCGCTGCAATGCGGAGTCAGAATGCGGCTGACTGCCTCTTTGAATTGGATGAGCCTTTCGCTTGGGACATTTTCCGGCTCGATTCCCATGCTTCGCGAGAACAGGTTCCGCAGCGCGCTTCGTTGGTCGATCGCTACCGCCGCAACGATCCCACGCGAATCGGAGACAGCTTCCAGCCCCTTCCGTTTTCCGTCGCTGATTTTCTCTTTCAAATCTGTCCCCAGCAAACTCAATTGCGCTCTTTCCCCGGCTGGTACTAGAAATAAAATTTCAGCGCAAATTGAATTCGGCGCGGAGGACGCGTGTACGCGGTGAACCCGTAGGCGGAAGATCCAAGCTCCGTTCCGGTATTCTCCGCGACTGTATCGGGGTTCGTGAATTCCGGATTCGCGTGGTTCCAGGCATTGAAGAACTCCGCGCGAAATTCGATCCGCCTCTCTTCGCGAATCGGAAAAGTCTTGAAGAAAGAGACATCCCAGTTTTGGAATCCGGGGCCCTGGATGATATTGCGTCCCGCATCTCCAAAGGATCCTAGCACTGCACTCGATACAAAGGCGCAGGTGTTGAACGAGGCTCCCGCCACGCACGGTTTACTGTTGGGGTTTCCGATGCGATCCGGCCGTATGCAGGAATTCGCCACCGTGCCGCCGCAATCGGAAGTAGACAAATTGGAGGAAATGTCTGTGGGTGTGAACCAGTTCCCGGTGGAGGCTGTCACGATACCAGCGACTTGCCAACCGCCGATGAGTTGGTTCATTGCGCCCGAGGCGTTTTTGCCGAACGCCTGGTCTTTTCCGAAAGGCAGTTGATAGATGTAGCTGGCAACGAAGCGGTGACGCACATCAAAGTCAGCGTTTCCGTATTCGGCTTTTGGCTGTGTTGCCAATCGGAAATCGCCCTGGTTTGCTGAACCCAGGCTCGCGCTCGAAGCATTGTCAAGTGCGTGGCTAAATGTGTAGGACATCTCGAATTGCAGTCCGTGCGAAAACTGCTTCTCCAGCCTGGTCTGCAAGGAGTTGTAGTTCGAAAACCCATCGGAACGGAACAAGGCGATGGAGGAGTCCACCGCCGGAAAAGGCCGCCGCGGCGCCGTCGGACAATTCGCGGGAGTCACGGGAGGATTAGCCGCCGGTTGATCGCAGATGCTCGCGAACTGAGGGTCGGTGGCGGGAAGCGCCTGATTCCCGTTGTAGAAATCAAACAGTTTCAGACCCCGCGATCCGGCGTAAGCGATCTCCAGCACCGTATCTGCCGGAAGTTGGTATTGAAATCCCAAATGCCACTGTTGGTTGTAGGGGGTGCGAATGTGTGGATCGATCGAATACAAAATCGGCGTGTTCGGATCCACCAGAGCATTCGCCGGAAATCCGTTTGAGAGCACATTCAGTCCGGGAATCGAGCAGTCAACCCCCGCAGCTGGATTTGCGATTCCTTGCGTGCAGGGCATGTTGAACGATTGCGTGACGAAAAACGGCGGATTGAAACCCGGGCTCGGATTTGAAAACGGGCCATTTTCCTGCCCGCCGTAGAAGATCCCATACCCGCCGCGGAGAACCAGCTTATCCGCAAGCTTGTAAGCAAATCCTACGCGCGGCGCAAAGTTATTCAGATCGGGGGAAACCAGACCCGGAGTGCCGGTGGCGCTGATCGGAATCTCCGCTGCGAGCGTGGGAGTTAAAGTGGCGGTGACGCCCTTCGGGACAATCAGTGTTCCATTCGCAAAATCAAACGTAGCCTGCTCATTGTGATGCTCCTTGATAGTACTGAACATCTCGTAACGCAAGCCCAGGTTCAGCGTCAGCCGGTTGGACACTTTCCAATCATCCTGCACGTAACCGGCGTAAATTTGCCTGCGGTAGTCGATGTTGTGCAGGTTAACAATCGAGCCTCCGTCCGGAATGCCGAGCAAAAATGTAGCGAACCCGTTGCCCCCCGGGAGACCTGACGTGTTGTCGTTAGCGGCCGTGAATTCAATCGGCGCCGCCGGATTGGACGTGAACTCCGTTCCAAAATTCATCGTACCTCGTGACGCGGAAGGCTGGAAGATGGTGAACTGCTCCAGCCTTACCTCAGCTCCGAACTTCAGCGCATGCCGTCCTGCAACTTTGGTCAGATTGTCTGTAAGCACCCAACTGTTTTGCTTTTCGATCGAGGGCAGAAAGCCCGAACTTCCGACGCCGATGGAGGAGCCGTCGCTGAATGTGATATTCGGCAGGCCTCCGTTGTCGGGCGCGAACGGCACTCCCGGAAAACCGAGTTGGCTCGAGACGTCGGTGTTTGCATTTATCTGAAAGCGATGCGCGTTGATCCGGTTGTACCCTAGACGGAATTCGTTTACCAGGTTGGGACTGAACGTGTGGGTTTCGCTGATGGCCACGCTTCGGTAGGAATTGTCTTCATCCCCGCTGAAGAAATCCCCGCCATCGAGTGCGTTACCGAAAGGCGGAGGTATGAAGCGCGGCTGGTCTTCGTAGCTGAAACGGACGAACGCATAATCGTTCTCCGTGACCTTATGATCTACCCGCACATCGAAGTTATTTCGCGTCGTCTGTTGGACCGGAAGCGCAAGGTAATTGAAGTTCGGATTGCTCGTATTGGGCGCCGGATAAAGCGCCGACAGTCTCGCCGCCAGCGGATCAATGGACGTTCCACCGGAAGTGCCGAACATGTTAGTGGGTTGGCCGCTTGCATTCACACCGATCGGCACGCCGCAAAATCCGTTTGGATTGAGATTTGAGGCTTTCGTCAGCCGCGCGTTGAAGAGTTCTCCGACATAAGTTGGATTGCCGCTGCAGTCCAAGGCTGGTTGTGCTGTCGCATTGCCGTTTACATCGGAGGCAAAAACCGGGGTTGAACTGAGTTGCGAAGAAAAATTGCCGCCGATCATGTCTTGCGTCGGAATCGTCCCGTTTAGGATTAACCCTTCTCGAATCCGTAACCCTTCATAGTCGACAAAAAAGAATGTCCGGTTCTTGACGATCGGTCCGCCCAGCGTCACTCCGAACTGATTCTGCTTATACGGTTCCCTGCCGAATCCCTGCTGTTTAAGCGTCGAGTTCGCGGCGTCAATCGCTTCATTCCGAAAGAATTCGTAAGCATCGCCGTGCAACCCGTTCGTGCCGGACTTGATCACCGCGTTTAATATGGCGCCATTCCCCCGGCCGAACTCCGCGCTGTAGGAATTGGTTTGTACTTTAAATTCGGCGATAGCATCCACCGAGGGTTGGATCACATACGCCGATTCATTCAGGACGTCGCCAAGATTTGCGTTATTGTCGACGCCATCGAGAAGGAAGTTGTTCTGCAAGGCGCGCGCGCCGTTGGCGCTGAAGCCGTAGCTCGCCGATACACGTGAGCCTGGTTCGCTGGGCGCCACTCCTGCGCTTAATTGAGCCAATTGCGCGTAATTCCGCCCATTCAACGGGAGCGTCGCAACCCGCATGCTGTCGACGACCTGACCCAGATCAGAAGTTTCCGTCTCCAGACGAACGGCGTTGGCATTCACCGTCACCTTTTCCGTCGTGACACCCACTTGCAGCGTCATATCCACGGCGATGCGATCTTGCACTTTGAGTTCGATCGGCCCCGCCACCGCGGTTTTGAATCCCGCCTTCTCGACGCTCACGGTGTAACGTCCGATTCTCAACGGACTCGCCACGTATTCTCCGGCATCATTGGTGCTCGTAACCAACGACGACCCGTGGTCTATCTCATACAAAGTCACCTGCGCCCCCGGCACCAAGGCTCCACTGGGATCGCGGACCGTCCCCACAATAGTTCCCGTGTCTTTCTGCGCGAACACGCCGGCGGAAAGCAAACCGCAAAGAAACGCGAATGCTGCATATTTCCAGATAGCAGATTTCATAAACCCACCCAGTGAGCGCTTCCCTGAAAGATGTGCCTCTCAGTGGACACTTACGAGTACTTACGCTTTCTTTCTTTTACTTTCTTTTTGCAGCCCTTGTCAAGTAGCTATGCACAAGACTTTCTTGGCGATCACTCAGGAAGCGAGACGAATGCTGGAGACTAGGACCGCTCCGTCTGACATACAACAGGCCGTTCCTTATCGTAACTCCGCCGCAGTGGGATGATCAGAATCGTCAGCGTTGCGGCACGAACTAATTACGTAAGCTCAGCCGTTGATCCCTGAACAGAACGCCTGCCGCATTGACCAAGTACTGTTCGTCGCTGAGGATTTCAACGAGTTCGTCGGGGAAAGGGGAGACTTCAGATTGCAGATAGTTCGCCAGTTCACGATAGATCTCGCGCCGGGCATATGGGGCCAGTTCGTTGCGACGCCGCAGTGCGTCTTGAATGAGGCTGGCCAGTTCCGGCGTTGCTGCCCGGCGAAGCTTCATCGCGATGGAAGGATGATCCATGAAGGAGTTGTACTTTTGGCGGGCCCAGAATTCCTCTCGCGGTGCAACCAAGGGTGTTTGCCGAATGACGAGAGTCCCCGCCACGCGGTCGCCAAAGCGCTGCATCAGCGGATTGCTGAGTGCGGAAATTCCTCCGATCAGGTAAGCGAACGGAAGGGCATCAAACACCCGCATTAGATTCCGCACCCAGGCCTGTTCGATGCGCAGCGGAAGTCCGCCTTGGTCGATTACCCTCAAATGAAACAGGCGTTTTCCAATCGTCTGTCCGTTCCAGAAAGCTTCGAGCAAGGCGCTATAAGCAAATCCGATTGCAAATTCCGCCAGCGTGATGACCATGAATCCGAATCCGGGTGCTTTCGAAAAGATCCAGTAAACCAGCAGTCCCAATCCGTTTACTGTACCGAGCACGATCACGGCATCGAACAACATCGCGTAGAGCCGGGAAGCGGGACCCGCCAAGGGCAATCGAAAGAGCACGCCTTCCGGCGTGGCAATGGTTAGTTCGGCGGTAGTGCCCAGGCGGATTGGACGAGCATCCGTCATTTGCCCTCCGAACGGACAAGGGGATTTCTTCGCCCGATCAGCAGCAGATAAACCGTGAGCAGCACGAGTTCCGCCCCGGCAATCGCGACCTTGATGGCGTACGGGAGTTCCGGCTCGTGATGCTGGGAGAAAAACGCCTCCATGATGCCCGCCCACGTTAGCATCAGGGAAAGTCCGGCTATCAACACCAACCATTCGCGCATGGATTGACGCACATCGCGATCCTCGCGGCGACGCAGGAGAAGGCGCGCCAGATAAAATCCCGCTTGTCCTGCGATCAAGATGGAAGGAATTTCGAACACGCCATGGGGAAGGAGCCAGGCTGCAACGAATAACCCGAAGCCTTGCTGCGTGTAACGAACCGCGACGGCTCCGAGCAGCACGCCATTTTCGAACAGAAGCAGTGCCGTCCCAATGCCAAATGTAACGCCAAGCGCTGCCGCCAACAGGGCTACCTCGATGTTGTGCCGAATCAGCTGAGCAGAGAACGCGGCTTCCGTTTGCGCCGAGGCGCGGTGCCGGTTCTCACCTTTCTCTTCTGCTTGCACGCGCTTGCCAGGATCGCGCAGGTAATCGGCCGGAAGCAGCACGTCCAAAGAGGCAGGATCGTAACGCACTGCTAGTCCACCCATGGCGCAACCTAAAGTCGTGATCAGCACCGACAAGGCGAAGTAGCGGGCCTGGCGCCGGAATGCTTCCGGGAACGCTGTGAAAATCCGCAGCCAGCGGCGCCATTGCCAGAGCTCAGAGCGCGTCGGCGGAGCGTAGTACAGCTCTGCATAAGCTCGCGCCACCAGACGCTCGAGATATTGCCTGAGTTCGGGAACCAACGCCCCGTGGGTAACGCGATTTAAGTCCGCGGCGACCTGCGTGTAAAGTTCCTGCAGTTGTTCGGCTTCCTCCGGGCTCAAGCGGTGGTCCGGCCGGCCATCCAGGACAGAGAGCAACGATTCGAGGCTGTTCCAACGCGGCCTCGCCTGTGCTTGAAATCGTTCCAAATCCAAAATCACAGGCGTTGCTCCCGCTTGCTTTCCATATACCCTTCGACAGCCGTTCGCAGGAATGTCTCCGCAGGAACATATCGGAGTTCCACGTCTAATTGACGAAGTTGCCGCGCGAGTGCGCCGAGACGCTGATTCTCTTTTTCACCCGCGAGCGCTGCATACACATCCTGGTCTGTGTGCAGATCCTCCCCCGGCGAAAACGCTGGCCGCGCGTGGGCTGGCAGAATACTTGTCATCAGGATTGCGTGTGACGAGCAGAGCTGGCCGACTCCGCGGCGGAGCGAGTCCGAAACCGAGCGCTCGGTCAGATCCGCGAGCAACAAAAGATACGCGCGCCGCCGGAGCCGCAACCGTATTTCACTGAACAGAGCTTCGTAATCCGCGGTTGTTGGCAACGGTTCGATATTCAAAAGACGATCGCGGAATTGATGAAAATGCGATTGACCGCTTCCCGCACGCAACCAGCATTTCGGCTCATCCGCGTAGGTCACGAGACCGAATTCATCGCCAAGTTCCAACGCCACCGTCGCGCCCACTAATGCCGTTTCCGTCGCGAGGTCCAAGACGCGTCGCGGCGCTCTGTCCCGAGAAACCTCGCTGTCGCTGGCGACGGGTGTCTCCAGCGCGAGCGCGGATGAGCGCGATTGATCCAAGACAAAATATACTTCCTGCTTCTGTTCCCATTGGAATAGCCGAGTGACCGGAGTGCCCCGGCGCGCTGTGGATTTCCATGCGATCTCCGAGTACATGTCGCCAGCCTGGTAATCGCGCAGCCGCTCAAAGTCGCGCCCGTGTCCGGTCCACGGCGTCTGCCGTGCTGCCACCAGCGAGCGGTAAACCGGGCTGCGCAGAATCTCGCGTCGCCCGGACCGCAAATCCGGCTCGATTCGCACCGGCTCCTGCGAATCGAACCACTGTCGTAATTGCCAGAGTCCGAAAGGCGAGTGCCGCTCCACGCCAACGCGCGGACCGGGCCACACTCCGCGCTTCAACAAAGCAATCTCGGGCGACCACGGCCAGAGAACGACCTGCGGCGCTGCAGTCGACGTTGAGCCTCCAGCGCCCTGCTCTGGCTGCTCGAGCTTCAATTGTTGAGGGGCGCTATTCACTCGAATTGCGGTTTCGCTCTCCGATGTTGCCGGCATGATTGCTACGCGCACTGCACTCCGCAGCCGGCGCCGGCCGGAGCTTGTGAGCGCGAGGGGGATCGGAATGGTTTGCCCCTCGCGTCCCCGAAGGCCCTTCTCTGGACGCAACAGAACAGGTGCGCACTCCTCGCGCGTGAACCAAAGCGCAAGCGCGTCATATCCTGTCAGCAGCGCCGCAGTCGCCGCGATAAGCTCGAACCATACCCATCCGCGCGCGATCCATGGCGTAATACACGCCACAGCACCTAGCAGACCTATCAGCCACACGAGCGTTCCCGTTGGACTGAAAAGTTTTCCCGCCGGCTGAAGCATGATCCGATGCGCGAGTCTATCGAGCGAATCGGGGCTCCGGCGTGGTACCTCCGCGGGGGCTTGGACCGCGGCGGTGATCGCCACGCCTTGCGCCCCGGCGCCCACCAACTTGCTATCTCCAGCCATCGGCATTTCGTTCGCCTGCTCCCTGCTTTCGTTGGCTAACTGCATGGCCCATGCGGTTTACCTGGGCACTTCGACAGCCTCCAGCACGGCATTGATTACCTCGCGGATCTCAACGCCTTCCATCTCGAACTCCGGCCGCAGCACGATCCGATGCTCCAGTACGGGAGCAGCGAGCGTCTTCACGTCCTCGGGAATGACGAAGTCGCGTTCCTCGAGCGCTGCGAGGGCTCGCGACGCCGAAAGCAACGCGAGTGTCGCGCGAGGCCCTGCACCAACCCACACGGACGCATGCTGCCGGGTCTGCCGGGCCACGTTGACGATATAGCTGCATATCGCTTCGCTGACGCGCACTTGGGAAGTGGCTGCCCGTAGCTGTTCAAGTTCACCTGGCTGCAATACCGGAACGCGCAGGTCCTCGGCTAATCGCCGCTCCGGGGCCTCGCCCGCAGCCACACGCATCGCAAGTTCATTCTCTTCCTGCGCATCCGGATAGCCCATGCGAATCTTAACGAGAAAGCGATCCTTCTGTGCTTCTGGAAGCGGATACGTGCCTTGATGCTCGATGGGGTTTTGCGTTGCGAACACCACGAACACCGATGGCAGCGCGCAGCTCTGGCGATCGATCGTTACTTGCCGCTCTTGCATCGCTTCCAGCAGAGCCGACTGTGTTTTCGCAGGCGCGCGATTGATCTCGTCGGCAAGCAAGAAATTGGTGAAAATGGGGCCGCGCACAAGCCGGAATTCCTGGGTTCTCAGGTCGAAAACGCTCGTTCCGGTAATATCCGCGGGCATCAAGTCCGGCGTGAACTGAATGCGCTGAAATTCGCCGGCGACCGCGCTTGCAAGCGCTTTTACGAGCAGCGTTTTGCCGACGCCAGGGACGCCCTCAATCAAGGCATGTCCGCCAGCGAGCAACGTCACCATGGCGAGATCGATGGCGTGGTCCTGGCCCACAATCACACGGCCCAAAGCCTCGCGAACACGCCGTGCGCTGCCGGTGATCATTGCGGACCCGGGCAATCTTGCTTCCGTATTCGCTGGCGGTGCTTGACCGCTTGAACTTGATGTCGGTATCTCATTCATGCGAACCGTTCCTCCTTAGGAATCTGTTTCTCTGATTTCGTGGAGCTGTCAGCCGTATGGCGGCCAACATGTGCTAGACCTTTTGCGGATGCGCGGCGTTCCGCGATCAACTGGCTCAGCTCGCGGTACCCAGCCAGTGGCAGCAACTGGAGCGCGGCGCGCAATCGCTGGCCAAAACGCGGATCCGCGGAAATGGCTTGCGCGTCTTGCGGCGAGCGGTGCCGGAACTGATTCCAGCATTCCGCCACAACGGATTCCGCTGCAAGGCTACGCTGCAGTAGGCGTCGCCCGGCAACACCGGCACTTTCCCCGTTCCGCATGACCTGCGCGATCTGGTCGCGAGCCGGACGCCGCATCAAATCGCCGCTCATACTCCAAAGCAGTGCCAGCAGAGCCCCCCAGAAAAGCATGAGCGCAGGCTGCAATCGGTATCGCTGCACCAGCCAAAGTACACCCTTATCCTGTTGCAGTCCGTGCAAGGCCTCGTCGACCCAAATTCCCGGGCGTCCTCCCGTTAGAAAATCCAGTAACACGGGATTGGGATGGTTCTTGATCGTTTCGTTTACCAGGAACCATTCCTGACTTACGGCGAGGAGTTCTCCCTTGCCGACTTTCCGCATCGCCATATAGACCCTCAAGGGGCCGTTAGCTTTTGCGTCGCTCTGCGCAGTTCCGGTATAGAGCGCGATCCAGTGCGAGTCTGTTTTGAGCGAAGGGGTATCTGCGTTCAGAAACATCATTTCACTGCCTGTGGGCATCTCGCTCGTATCGGGAGAAACCCAAGTTGGGCCCGACTGCTGATCCGCGTGGCTCCAATTGTTTTCGACTTCCCAGTCCTGCGACGTGGATCGCAGCTTTCCGAAGTGATCGATCAGCACAACGCGCCCACCGCGCGAGAGAAAATTTTCCAGTTGCCCAAGAAACTTGTCTGCCGTCCGGGCATTTTCGTTTTCGTTTCCAGGAAAACCGAGGCCGTAGCCTCCGACAAAGAACGCCGTTGTCTTTGGCGCATCTTGATCGGCCAGGGAATCTTCATCCTGGCTGCGATCCACGCGATAACCAGCGCGGGCGTAGGAATCAAACAACAGGCTGGTGCCGTAAGGGTCCTCGCGTAGGCTGGATCCCATATCGGTCGTATTCGATTGGTTCTGATGAGCCATGAGCAGCAGAATGCCAAATACGGCGGCAAAAATTCCGGCGGCAAGCAAAGGGCCTCGCCAATCCAGCGCCAAGGTCTTGCCGAATCTGCTCTCAGACATGGCTAAGCAACTCCTGCTGATCTCGCTGGTACGCAGCGACCAGCTCTGGCGTCAAGGAATGAGACCCATACCAAACGCCATCAAACCGCCGCAAGCCGCTCCGAAGTCTCTCGGGAATTTCCGCCCGCGCTTCGAGTGCTGCTTGCGGCCGCCGCCGCCACCGGCGAATAAACTCGTCGAGGTATTCGCGGTTGGTGCGATCACGGCGGATCGTCAACCATTCGCGTTGCGCCAATCCCGCCAGCAAACCGAGATAGGCCGCGCGCAGTGCCAAACGCAATTCGCCTTCCTGCTGTAGCCGGCTGGCTAGCGCGAACCACTCGTCCTCGGAACGCTCAGTAGCTATTGCGCTTTCGCTCAGATCGGGAAGGGGTGCGATCGACAGCGGAATAGAAATCGGTGCCGCCTGGCGCCGTCGCCGCAGCCAAAAGAGCACAGCTCCTATCGCGATAGTTGATAGAGCGACCAGCAGCAGCCATATCCGAAGATCCTTTATCCGCAAGGAACCTCTTTCTTTAGTTTCTGGCGAAAAATTTAGACTGCGAGGCCACAATTTGCGAAGGAAATTTCCAATTGCCTTCCATGCCTTGCCGGTCCCGTTCCCGATCCTCTCCAGCAACCGGTCAAACCACGTGGGGGGACCCGGATGTTCGGCGTCATGCCAGCGATAAATCGCGCGCTGCGATTCCTGGTCAAGTGCGCGTCGCAATTTTTCGGCCTGTATCTGACGCGCAGGATTGGGCAGGCCCTCCGCGCTGCTTTGCGCTAGCGGCGCCTGCGCCCCGCGCGCAATTGGCGGCAGGGAAGTGCAGGCCAGAACCGCAGCCAGGACGATCAACGCGCCGATCGCCGAGTTGCTGCCGGGCGCAGGCGACGCGATCATTTGCGCCTTCCTCTTCTGCTCCCGCGGCAGGCTCGCCAGCAAACCGCGAAGATCGTCCCCGTCACGCCTTGAGCGCAAATGTTGATGAACAACGACAAAAGAACATTTGACGATGGGATCAAGCGCCAACCAGGCGCCCGCGAACAACGCAAGCCAGAATGCTGAGCTGCGGATCAACGCAAATATGCCCATTGCCGTGGATAGGAGAGTATCCAATCCGAGAATCGAGTGCAGAAGCTGCGGAACAAGTAACGCTACGATCAAGCCGTTTAGCGAGACGGCGATCCAGAGTGGGAATAGCATTAAGAAGAGCAGGAATCCGCCGCCGAACCATTGACTCGCGCGTGCTACGCAGCCACGAATGGTGTGTCTCTCCGAGCCATCTTCTCGAGCTTCGATGCTGGCGAATTGAGTCGCAGCATAGAGCCATGTCAGACCTACCAAAGTTGGAAGCGCGGCTAGCGCAGCGGCGCTCAAGGTGATCTTCCATGCGAGCAGACGACCCAGAACGGCCGCATGCTCGATCGCACCAACCTGTTTCGGTACTGGTATGGCAAAGGCTCGTTCGCGAACGCGTTGCATGTAGCTGCAAACCATCCACGCTCGCAATGCATACACTCCAGCGAGCACCGCGGCCTCCAACAGTAGCGCACTATTGGATAAGCGAATCTGACCGTTGGCCACCCACATCGGAATAAACGCAAAGACGAGGGGTGCGGCGCCTGCGTAATAGCGCCACGCTTCATGGCTGAACGTCGACCGGAAGAGTGCGAACCCTCGTTCCAGCGCCTCAAGTGGATTCAATCCGCTCTGGCGGGCGCGTGGCGGCCTTATGTGGCCATGTTGCGGAGTGAGCGTAGCTCGAGCCGTTTCAGTCATGGCTTTGCTCGGGCGGCGCGGCTTGCGTGACGCCGTCAAAGTTCAAATGCTGCTCCGGCGTATTTGTTCGCCAACGCAACAGAAAGAAAAAAAACGCCACCAGACAGGCAAGCGCGGCAACTCCGGATAGAAACTGCCGGAATCTACGAACCTTCGACGGCTTCGGCGCTGGCGGACGTGCCATTCGGCGGAGACATGGCGGGCAGGCCAGCTTTCCTTCCTCGTCTGTTACACATTCACGACAGAATGTTCCTCCGCAATGCGGACATCGTGCCGCGGCTTCGCGCAGCGGATGAAACAAGCAGCGAGCATGGCGCAGGCGCGTCGAAGAGTGTTTGTCGAGATTGGCCGTTGGTTTTTCAGGACTCATTCGTCTGTGTGGCGTCCACTATGGAAGGCGCCGCGGAACCTCCGAGGGTTGATTGTACGGAGGGCTCCGCCGGTTGAGGACTTATCGGGAGAGCGCTTGGTTGCGCTGTGGCGCCACGGGCGGCGCGAACCGCCGCATCGATCTTGGCAAGAACTTTGTGCGCTCGCCGCGTCCGCTGCACGACTGGCAGGTCAACGCTTGCACCACTGGTGCAAATGCGCGACTTTGCCGTCGGACCGAGCACCAGTTCTAACGCGATCCACGCGAGGCCTATACCGCCGAAAATTGCACCCGTGGTGGAATTAACCCACTGCCAAAACGCAAAACTGAGCGGCCCAAACACCAGACCCAAAGCGATCGGTCGCCATAACCACACCTTGCTGGGCCAGACCACAATCGATTCCAGGTCGTGCAGATAAAATCGCCGGTACTCGACCGAGTACATCATGCGCTTGGCGGATAGCAAGCAGTCATCGCTCAGGTACCACTTGGTCCCGCCGGTCAGGCCGCCAACGCGCGATATTTTCCGAAAAGCGCTCTGCAATTATGGTCTCCCTGTGGAACGAAACAAGAATGCCATCGCGAGCAACGCGGGAAGCCAAGCCAGGCCCACATAAGCCATCCAGAAACGCCAGCCATACCGCGGAATCAACGAGGAACGAGGTGCCTTCCGAAACTTTATGTGCAAGACAATCACTGTGGGAATCGCGGCGACAATCGTCGGCCAAAACAGAATCCAGCCCCACCCAACGGTCAATGCAATGGAATCATAGAGCACATCCCGATGCCGCCATTCCGCCTTAGCGGCGCCAGTGCTGGAAATCCCGCGCCCAAGCTCGAAGCACGTTGGGCAAATGTGCTCTGCTCCCAATTGCAAATCACAAAGCCCACACACAAAGCGGCCGCACCGCTGGCAGCAAGCCTGAAAGGCCTTGTCCGGGTGGAAAAAACAGGTTGCCTGATCCGAAAGCGCAACGGCCGCGCTCGTGTTTGGGCGGACTACGGTCCATACACTGATTTGCAGTTTCTTTCCGCAGTAGGGGCAATTCTGCCATCCGTTCTGCGTTGCGGCTTGTGCCACATCACCTTTACAACTCGGGCAGGTCGTAGTCCCAGGTTTAACAGGCGACAAGCCCCTGGCAATGCCTGCAGTGGAGCTTGTCTTGCCGGAGTCACCCAAGTTGGGGGTGAAAAGATTGATGTTGAAACTCACGCGATGCTCTGCTTGTAGACAACCCGGGTGTCGCACACCCGATCATGTAGCGCTCGTTTCTCGCTGTCCGTGCCGGCCATGATCGCGCTAATCAGCACGAGGATGGAATTCACATACGGGATTCCGCTGGTGACAATATTCCACATGAAGAAACGTCCAAAGGACACGCCCCAACCCAGGCCTGTGCCGTCCGCGCGCACGACTTTTAACCCGCAGGCCATTTTTCCGAGGGTTGCACCGCGATATTTCAACATCAAAACCTCATAACAAATGACAGCAAGGAAATATACCAAGAAAAAAGTAATGCCAAAGACCGCGAAAGCCGTGAAATCCGGGTTGGAAGGATCGCGTTGCGTCCTGAGCAGGTTTGGGATCAGCAATGCGAACAGGATCAAGAGGGGCACACCCAGCACAACGCCATCAATCATGCGTGCGCCAAAACGTATCCAAAATCCACCATATTGCCAGCCGCGTGGAGATACCGCCGCGGCGCCGCTGGCCATTACCCGGCTTAAAAATGCTGGCTTGCAATCGCCGCACACCCAGTTCCCGGCGATCTGAACCATATCAGAGTGCGCGAACGTGCGTCCGCATTGCGAACAAAGCAAAACCGCTTGCAAAGGGGCTGGTTCGCTCATGCGGTATTCTCCTGTGGTGTCTGAAGTTGCACTTAGCGTAGCGCAAAAGGTATCCAGCCACAAGAATCAGGATTCATCCGGGTTTCGCAAGCATAAATTCCCACGCGTACAAAGCGCGCCTGTTTTGGCAGCAAGAAATTGTAACCAAAACAGTTGAGCAACTGGCTCCGCGCCATTCATTCGGAATCTTTACAAATCGCTCAGGACTTCTTCAGTGGTGTTTCGCTACCGTATATTGGTTTTCGAGATCGTTTGCGTTCTTTGAGTTCACCTGGTTTGAAGAATGAATCGGAACTCGTGCGTGGCGAGGGGCCTTACTTCACGGAGATCCGGGCGATCCATATAAGGCTTGGGATATTTCCGGGACTTCTGACTGGATGCCCAACCAATACATTACGTTCCGCTGGGAATACAACCATCGTGCAGCGAACGTGCCTTATTTCTCTGGCTCCGGCGGTGTAGCGCCTCCAGGCGGTAATACGGCAACACCAGGCGGTAATACGGCAACACCGGGGGGACTGGTGTGCTTGAGCAGCTTTACGACCTGCGACGGCTCACCGAGCAATACATGGTTTCCGGATCTTCGCAAAACCGAGAATCGCGCGACCATGGCCATCCTCGTGAAATTCTGAAGCGGAGTGCCGATATTTCGGTTCCCGATTGATCTAGCATTTTCCTGCGTCATGGATAAATACGCATACATCACAAGCTGGCGTGACCGACATCACTGAAGCGATTTTCGGCTTTACGTCAGAATCTAACCTGACAATCCTCACTGAGTCTTGTCTCTCCCGCGCGTGGGCAGCAGTCATCTTGAGGCAGCACCCAACGCCCAAATGAGGGGTCAGAGGAAATGACCTTCTGCTTTGTCAAAGTAAGGTAGGATTCTTATGAAAACTCTAGCTCTCGTGGGCCTTTCGCTCTTCTTTTTTCTGCCCGCATCCGCGCAGGAACAGGGAGACGTTAGCATCAACCGCTACACCGTATATACCGGTTTCGACTATTTCAACAATCCTGGACTTAGCCTCTCGCAACGCGGCTTCGACACCGACTTTGGTGTCACCGTGAAACCCTGGTTTGCACTTGGTGCGGATTTCAGTGCCTCTGGCAATTCCATCATCAGCGGGGGCGGAACGATCAACGGGAGCCGCACGGTTTATGCGCCCCTGCTGATCAAGGCCGCGCCGTTGGGCGCGCCGCCCCCCAGTTCTGTGAATGTACCCTTTAAGTCGACGAGTTATACGTTTGCCGTTGGTCCGCAGCTCTACTGGCGGAAGTGGCGGCAAATTACGTTTTTGGGCCGTCCCGGCCTGGGAGTAATCCATGCGACGGCAGACGTCAACTTGCCTCCCCAGTTGGCCGGGCTGTTGGGACAGCTCGGGGCTCAGGTCCCCAGCGCCCATCAGACAGATACTCGATTGTTCTTCGGCTTGGGAGGTGGCTTCGATTTGAACGTGTCGAAGCACGTGGGACTGCGAGTCACAGCCGACTGGATCAATACGCATTTGTATCCCAATATACTGAGCGATCGGCAGAACTTTGTCCGGCTGACAATTGGCCCCACTTTTCGTTGGGGACGCTTGGACTAGCAGTGGTCTGACAACTTGACGGCAGCCGAGCTGAGCGTAATTGGAGATTCCACCCGGGCAACCCGACAATGGGATCCAGGCCGATTTCACCTGGAAGGCAACCCCGTTGCCAGGATATCGCCTCGACCATGCTGGGATGCGATGTTTCTCCAGAGCGTCGGTATGGCTCCGTGCAGCTTGCCGAATACTTCCATCGCTGGCTAAGTGGTCGGGGCGCCGAGATTTGAACTCGGGACCTCCTGCGCCCGAGGCAGCGGTAGAAATGCTATCTGATTGGTCCGCTTGGCTTTGTGGTGCGTCATAGTACATGGTTTTGGACTTAATTTGTCAGCATTTGGACCCAAGTTGGACCCGAGTTTTGAGGTGACCCCCTAAAGTGTCACAAAAACTTTGGGCACAGTCTCCGACTTCATTTCAACGTCTTTGCATCTCCTAGCAAGGGTTGGGGTCTGGGGAAGGGGACGGCGTTTGAGTCCCCTTCCCCAGATAGTCCTGTAGAAGCCCACTCCTCGTTCTCACTGTTCCCATCGTTCACAATAAACTGCACGGTTGCACCCCGAGAGTCTGCCGCGTGTCCCCGCTCGCTTTGTTGTTCGAATTCCTCGGGAGATCGGTAGCCCAAGGCGGAGTGCAATCGCTGCCGATTGTAATACTCCTCGATGAACTCTTCGATATTCGTGCGCAACTGCTCTAGATTGTTGTACCGGTTGGCGTAAATTTCCTCTCGCTTCAGCGTCTTCATGAAACTTTCACAACTCGCATTGTCGTACGGGTTCGCGGGTCGGCTCATGCTCGCAACCATGCCGTATTTCTCCAACGCCGCCACATATTCCGGGCTCGCATATTGCAGCCCTCGATCGGAATGGTGCACCAAACCCGCTTGCGGCTGTCGATCTGCGACGGCACGCTCTAGAGCAGCCACCGTGAGGCGGCTACTTATCGTTCGATCCACAGCCCACCCTACAACCTTGCGAGAGAAACGATCGAGGATCACCGCTAGGTAGACAAACTCGCCTTTCAGGCGAACATAGGTGATGTCTGCCACCCAGAGTTGGTTGATACCCGTCAGCGTCATGCGACCTGCTAAGTTCAAATACACTTCGCACTTATGTTTCGAATTGGTAGTGACAACGAACCGTTTCGGTTGAATGGCCAGTAGATTATCGTCCTGCATCATCCGTGCTACCTTCTTGCGGTTCACTTGCACGCCTCGGCGGTGCAGTTCTGCAGTGATCCGTCGATAGCCGTAACGACGACGATGTTCCAGAGCGATCTGTTGAATCAATGACCGCACTTCCGTCTCTTCCTCTGCCGGTTCCTGCTGTCGCAACGACCGGTAGAAACCTCTGCGACTCAGCACTACCAACTGACACATGTTCTCGATGCTCAGTCTGCCTCGCAATGGCATCAGTTCTCGGATGTGTTCGTAGATGCCTTCTCGCCAGAGTCGCTGCTGCGCCGGCGTCGAGCCTCTACTTTTTGCAAGGCACCCTTTAAAAAATCCACCTCCATCGCCTTCTCGGCGAGCAAGCGCTTTAGCTGAAGGATTTCCTTTCGATGTGCTAAGGCATGTGTACTCGGGCGCGCCGCTTCTTCGCCAGGTTCAACTGCCTCAAGCTTAGTGCGCCACTTGTAGAGGCATCGTCGAGTGACCCCGAGCTCCTTGGCCAACGCATCGACGCTCTCGCAGGTCCTCATGCGCTCTACAGCCATGCGCTGGAACTTCCGGGAATATCGCTTTCTTCTCTCCACTCGTGTTTCCTCTCCCGGAGAGTGTGCCCATCGTGGGTGTGCCAATTCAAGGGGTCATTCCATTTTGACTGCACCCTTACAGTGATCGCCCTTGGCAAAAACCGTGCAGGCGCGCTCGTGGATTACGCGCACAAAAACAGAGTAATGCAGATATTCAAGGGTCCAACGATCGGACCGCCGGGCCGATGGTTCTACGGTCTGTTTATTGCCACGCTCGTGAACGTCACCGGCCTGATCCATCTGCTTCGGCGTGGCAAGCCTCATGTTGCGGGGCATCCTTTTCCGTGCGAGGGAAGGCCCAACTTGCCAGCTTATACGAAGATCTAGGAACCTAGTCGACGACTGCGGTCGGCGACGACCGTGACTTGCAGGTCTTGCGCCAAGAGAACAATGCTTTCGGTGAAATTCTTGCCTCGCAGCCGGTCAAGAAGGGGAACCTCTGAATGGGCCACGAAGATTTGCGTGGCTTGAATACGGCGAGCGAACTCGACGACTATGTTTGCGACGTCGGTGCCGCCAATCACTTGCGTTTCGATTTGCAGGCTCCGGGCGAACCGAAGATGCTTCTCTATAGCCTGCTGTTCCCCGGCTGGCAGTTGGGACAATTCAGGAGTCCTGTGTACGAAGAGAGCGGTGCAATCGGCGCGAAGATAGTCCGCTACCCGCCTGCCTCGGCGGATGAGCATGGCCGTAGAAGGATCGGCTGTGATGTGAATGAGAATGCGCTCCTTCGCCTGGTTGGCCGCCGCTCCCCTAGGACGCGCCTGTGAAATCCGTGGGGCTTGAAATGCCCGCGTTTCATCGTAAGCGGACTGCCGGAGGTCGACTTCGTGAGCCGCTTAGCGAAGCGTCAACTCACGGAGCGCGCCTAGATTAGAGCCTTTGAAAAATCCTGCGAGCGCCTTCTCCACCATGTCTGGCTTATAAATGGCTCCGCGTTTTAGGCGGTTCAGCAATGCATCGGGCGTGACATCGACTGCTACAATCTCCGCCGCTTGCCGGACGATCCCGTCAGGTACCGTTTCGCGAACCTGGATTCCGGTGATCTGCCATATCTGGTCATTGAGGCTTTCGATGTGTTGGACATTCATCGTGGTCCACACTTCGATGCCAGCGTCCAGCAAGACTTGAACGTCCTCCCAACGCTTGCTACGAGCCGAGCCAGGGACGTTGGTGTGCGCCAATTCATCGACCAATGCAATGCTTGGCCTGCGACGCAACACTGCCTCCGTGTCCATCTCCTCGAATGTTTTGCCTCGGTATTCGATCTTGCTATGAGGCACTACCTCGAGACTTTGGGCCTGCTCGATCGTGTCCGGGCGTGCATGCTGTTGAAAGTAGGCAACGATGACATCGACTCCCCGTTGCTCGGAAGCACGGCCATCCGCGAGCATTTGAAAAGTCTTTCCAACGCCGGCCGCATAACCCAAATAAACTTTTAGACTGCCACGTGGAGTGTCCGCAGACTCGGGCATAGGCGGAGTTAGTGAGGGAAGACTCGGACGTCGATGCCTTCAGCCGCGCGAATGAGACGGAGCACCGGATCGCCGAAGACGCGATCACGCCACGAGTTGCGGTCGCTGTGCCCTATGAAAATCTGCGTAATTCGTTTCTGACGCGCAAAATCGACAATCGCGGATATTGGATCGTTGCTTTCCAGTACTTCGGCCGAAGCGCCGGCCTTTTTCGCGGCATCGAAATACCTTCGAATCGTAACTCTCTCCCTCTTGGACCTGCCGGGTTCGCACACGTACACCGCGTAGAGTTCTCCCTGAAAGCGCTCCTTGTTGTGATTTCCGCTTTCGATCATTGCCAATGCATTGGAATGCGGTGTCATGCAGACGAGAAAACGTTCATGGGTTCCAAACACAGGCTCGATGCCGTGCGCATGAACATAGGTCTCCAGTTGCGCATCAACCACTTCGGCGGTTAGCAGCAAGGCGAGTTCGCGAAGTTCTGAGAGCCGACGCTCCTGGGAATTGCTGATTCCCGTCGAAGTGAGCTTTTCTCCCTGCCGCCACAGGCAGAGGTCCGGTGGAACGTCCACGATCACAATGTCGTCGGCGGCGAGCAAGAACGATTTCGGAATGGTCTCGGTCGTGTTCTTGCCCGTGATCGCTTGAACTTTTTCTTTGTACTCCTCGACATGAAGCAGATTGACGCTCGACAACACCGAGATTCCGTTGCGTAAGAGCTCTTGCACGTCCTGCCAACGGTGCGCGTTCCGACTTCCAGAAGGATTCTGGGCGGCGAGAGGATCAATGACACAGACTTGTGGGGCGCGGCGGAGAATAGCATCGAGATCGATGGCTTGTCCCGCGGGCGTCTGGAGCGGTGGAATCAGCTCCAGTTTCCGCAAAGTCCCTGAACGTCTTCGGATTGCTGCCCTTGAACGCCGCCCACGACCACGTCCTCCCCGCGCTCGTGGCGCCGCCGGGCTTCATCCAACATGCGATAGGATTTGCCCACGCCAGGCGCATAGCCCAGAAAAATCTTGAGTTTCGCGCCCCAACGCTTGTTCTCTTCCGCCTGCACCTGCTTCAGGAGACGCTCGGGACTCGGCCTTGGTAGTTCGGAAAGGCGCATTGTAAACATCAGTGTAAACCTTAAACAGGAGACCCACAACGCGGAGAGAAAGAGCGCAAAGGCGGGAGCATTCGATGGAGTGACAGTGTCCCATCGAGAATGTTCTTCAGGACTAACAGTTTTCTAATTAACTCGTCAGGACTTTTTGACACGCCTCTTCTTAGAATTGGACTGTTCTACGGCGCGATCTCCGTGCCGGATAGGCCGCTTGCCTCGTGATGAAATTTGGGGAAAGCATCGTACTGGCCGAGAAAGGAACGGCTGTGTTACTCAACTTGGAGAACGTCAGTGAGGAATCGATCGGTCACTGTAGCGTTTGTGGTCGTGTCACGGAACCTCTTCGAGCTTCCAGGGAGGATCGAAAAGTTTTGTCTTGAGTGCAGCGCAGGCGTGGCAACGGCGGCCTTGTTGATCATCCGAGATTGACGCCGCAACGCTAGCTGGGAGGAACACGAACACGCTGGTGTCAGAATGTACCGAGATCAGCAGTCGGATGCTCGACCGAGCGCAATCTGCAGAATTCAGGTTCTAGTTATGTTTGTGTACGGTAGTGGCGGTCGCGTCAATCGCGAATGTTAGTTTTAGCTCGCCATTTCCGCCGCTCACCTTCTGAACGCAGCGTCGCCGAACTTTGTACCGGTTCGCTCCTCCGCAATCGCGCTGACCGACACGATTCGAATTTGGCTCAGGGCCGCATCCAGCAACGCTCTTACTTTTACGTGTCGCCCGTCGATCCCGCTTAGTGCCTCCGGGTTGCTAACTGCCCAAATCCTGCTGTCCTTGTCCGCCGTTAGGGTTTTTCCATCGCTGCCAATCTTGCCGGAAATGCTGGTCGGCTTCCTAGACATCTTGGCTATATCAGAACCGCGATCCTGAACCGCGCTTCCGTTCTGTCCTGCTCGAACCGAGGCCGGCATCAAAGTCAGGAAGGCTACTACAGCAATCGTCGCTGGCTTTTTCATATTGCTCTCCTCCTCAGGCGAAGGAACCTAATCTTGGGAACAAGGGACCGTTGGGTGGCCCCGTTGAGTGAGCATGCTGACGCCTTCCCGACACCGAGGCAAATGCAAAGTTTGATTATTGTGTATCGCTGGTTCGAGTCGCAGGTAGGTGGGGCGTTGCGACGTAGGGGCGGGTCAGCCTTCCAGCCTAGCCTGCCCCCACGTCAATCTCCTCAGAGAGCCAGAACGATAACTACGTATTGGGGCGGTTGCTAGAATTCAAACCGCAGGCCGAACTGCCCCGTGCGGTTGCCACTGTTTTCAGCCGTCTGAACGCTTTGCACGACACCAAAAGCCGACGAGGTCACATTCGTCGGAGGCGGAGCGAAGTTTGGATGGTTGAGCAGATTGGTGAAAGTGCCTTCGAAGCGGAGGCGCATCCGCTCGGTCACATGAAATGTCTTGGAGAGTCCGGCGGCAATCGTCGTAGTGCCAGGGCCTTCGAGAATGCCAACGCCGCAGTTTCCGACGGGACCTGAGGGGATGGGATTGAAGGCACTGGCGTTGAACATGCTGCCCGTCGCGGAATTCGAGACATTGCCGTTGCCAATTGTCGGCGAACTGAATGGTCTGCGACTTGGTTTTGCCGTCCTTGTCGCGCCCTATGGGCGAGTAGTTCCCGGAGTCGTCGCTGAAATTGAAGATCGGAAAAGCGCCGGCGGTCGGATGGTCGCTAAGGTCCAAGCCTGTGAGTCCGAGGGTGGAGATTGCTGCCGTGCCTTGCAGCGGGAACTTAGTCTGGAATTGCCAGAAGGAAAGGCCGAAGCGCGCTTCATTCACGAGATTGTTGGTGATCAGGTAGTTGTGCGAAACGATGACGTTATTATTGTGCTCGGAGTCTTGATCAGGTGGCAGGAAATTGTTGACGGTGTTAAGCGCCGTATCGGTAAGGGACTGCGCGGTGAGATGTTTCGAGCTCCAGCGGACGAACATGGTTTGTTTGGACGTAATAGTGCGGTCGAAGCGCATATCGAAACCGTTGGTATCGCTGGGCGTTGGGGTTTGCTGCAAATAGTTGGCTTGCGAGCCGAAATTGGCGGCGCTCACATTGATATTGGGCGCCGGGAGATAGTTATTGAGCAGGTGCGTAGCGACAGGATTAATGCAGTCTTGCGCGTTAGCGCACTGAGTGCCGCTGGGAATTTTGTTCCCGGGGTAAGGATTGCCGGTGAACGGATCCATCAGTGGAGTGGAAAGCGCCGAGAAATCGCCCTGACGCATAGCGTTGGTGGGAACAAAGAGAAAGAGTGGAGTAGAAAACCGTCGGCGATTGGCTTCGAAGTCGGTGAAGAAGAAGGTTTTGGCTCTGCCGTGGGATAGCTTCGGAAGAGCGAGCGGACCGCCGAGGCTTCCACCGAACGTGTTGTAGGCTTTGTGCGGTTTGTCCCCTGAATTCCAAACTTCGGCGTCGAGAGCATCGTTCTGCAGATATTCGAAAGCGCTGCCGTGGAATTGATCGCCGCCACTTTTGGTGGAGATGGTGACATCTCCGATTTGGGCGAATTCGGCGTTGTTGTTGAACTGGGTGACTTTGAATTCGCTGATGAGTTCGGAGGACGGGTTCATGTTGCCAAGAGCACCGTTCTGGCGAATGTTCACTGTGGAAGAGCCGTCGACCGAATACTGGACTTGCGAAGGAAGTCCGCCACCCACGGAAACGTTGCCGTTGGCGTCTTGCTGCGCCCCCGGAACAGTGGCGAGCATCGCGAGCGGGCTCGTGGTGGCGCCACGGTAGTTTACGGGAAGACCGGTAATCTGCTGGAAATTCTTGGTGTCGCCAATCGTACCGTTTTCGGTGTTGATCGCCGGACCGGCTTCGCTGCTGACTTCGATGCTTTGTGAGGAGGTGGCGAGTTTGAGAGACACATCGAGACGAAGGCTTTGGCGGGCGTCGAGCTGAAGGGAAGAAACTTTGTAGTCGGCGAAGCCATCCGCGTGAAGCGCCAATTCGTAGCGCCCCGCTTTCAGATTGATGAATTCAAATCCTCCGTTGCCATCCGTGCTGGCGTTGCGCTGGCTGTGTTCGTCCAGGTTTATGAGCGTGAGCTGGGCACCTGCGACTGCGCCTTGACTGGGATCCTTCACGACGCCGACAACACTTCCAAAAGTCGATTGGCCGGTAGCCCACGTTACGGACAACAACATTGCAATCAAGAATGTCGATACCTTGCTCAACATGTTCGAGTCCCCCTATTCCCTTGCGCGCGATTCAAGTGCGCGCGGCAATGTGTGAAAAATACAGGGACACCCATAAAGAAGTCGTGAGCGATTTCACTAAAGAGTTGATAGCTTGCATGGGTTTCTTGAATCGACGCGAAAGAATTGGCAATCAGTTGTTGCCGCTAAGTGCTTGTTTTTCCTAGAATCCACTCACCGTTATTTACGGAATCCTTACAAATCCCTCAGGACTTCTTCAGTGGTGTTTCGCTATCGTGTCTTCGGTTTTCGAGATCGTTTGCGTTCTTCGAGTTCAGTGAGTTCGAAGAAAGGTAACGGAACTCGTGCGTGGCGTGGGGCTATGACTTTCATTGTCCTAACAGCGATTGGCTTTCTGGCTTGTGCATTCTACGTTTACGTCCTGTTTCACTGGATGCGAGACACGAAGAGCAAGAGGACAACGCGCTCCGCGGCTGAGGAACAGGCCGATGAGAAATGCGATCCGAAACGCCCGCACATCGTTGGCTTCCGGAGGGCTGCAGGGAGCAATGGTCGCTTCGCGGCGTGGTCGCGCGATAACGAGCCCAAGGCCATGAGCGTGAACGGACTGCGTACGAAACGATCGCGAGTTCATTGAGTTCGGGCAGAAGAAGCTAGGAGAAAAAATACGCTCTCATAGGTTGAAGAGATTCATGTTGCTTGGGTGCGTATTCGCGCACGAAGAGGGGATAGAAGGACAGCTTCTGGGCTTCAAACGGGTGATTAAAGACATTTCAACCCGTGACGCAAGTCACGTCGTTCGTCAGGCATCGGCATAGACTCAAAGCACGTTTTCTTTGCGAATTGCTGTACAGGAGAGATATATGGGTGAGTTCCGACAGAAGAGGGGCTTTATTGGGATAGCGCTGGCTGGATTTTTGTATTCCAGCGTGGCGACTGGCGTGGTACTCGCTGACGGGAAGGACGGCAATACCTCACCGGCGAAGACAGAGACGGCAAAGCCCGGCGCGGCTAAGGTGGACGCGCCCGCGCCGTTGACGGAGCGCGAGCGTTTGCTGTTGGACCGCATCGAGCAACTTGAAAAGCGCATGACCGAGATGGAGGCCAGAGGCAACTCCAGCGAGCCTGCGGCGGCAGCCTCCGCGCCACAACCCGTTTCGTCCGCGGCCAGCGAGTCGGCCGGCGCCGCTCCTGCCACCGCGGTTGCAGCGCCGGGCGCAAAGGTCATGCCCATGGAGAACACCGCGACCGCAGCCTCAACTACTTCCCAAGAAAAGACGCCCGTGGCCGAACCGCAAAAGGCTGAGCCCTTCGCGTTCGCCGACTTCACGTGGCTCAACGGCAACGCGCGCACAAAAGAATCGCCGATGGACACGAAATTCTTTACACCGGAAATCCGAGCCGACGTCGACTATGTCTACGACTTCGCGCACCCGAAAGACGACACGATTGGCGGTTCGAGCGAGATTTTTCGATCCAACGAAGTGCAAGTGACGCAACTAGGCGTAGGCGGCGATTTCCACTATGACAACGTTCGAGCACGACTGATGACCCAGTTCGGGATGTATTCCGAGACGACGCCGCGCAACGACGCCAGTCCCTCACGAGGCCAGTGGAATCTTGCCGACGCTTACCGGTATATCTCGGAAGCTTACGGCGGCTACCACTTCAACGCTCTGCATGGAATCAACGTTGATGCCGGCATCTTCATGTCCTATGTAGGCCTGTTCAGCTACTACCAATTCGACAATTGGGCCTACCAGCCTTCCTATGTCTCCTCCAACACTCCGTGGTTCTTCAACGGCGTTCGCGTGCAGATTTTTCCGACGGAACACTTGAAGATCGAGCCATGGTTCACGAATGGCTGGCAATCCTACGGGCGTTTCAACAACCGGCCTGGTATCGGAGTGCAAATTCTATGGCGGCCAAACGGGTGGTTTTCGGTTCTCGGCAATCAGTATATGTTGGGGGAAGATGCGCTGAACACGCCAGGTCGCGTACGCTATCACACCGACGATAGCATCGAGATAAAATATTACGACAATCCAGGAACCTTCATCAGCAAAGCGGCGTTCTCGCTTACGGGAGATATGGGATGCGAGCATGGTGGTGGCGTCAGCTGCGCCGGCAATTCAGCGAAAGGTCCCAAGCAGAGTTTTCTGGGCTACATGCTTTACAACCGCTTGTGGTTCGATCACGACAAGTACGGCCTGACAATTGGCGGCGGGCAGATCAACAATCCGGGTCGCTACTTGGTGTTGTTGCCGCCGATTAACGGCGCGACGGCTTCTTCCGGAACGCCGTATTTCACTGAGAATCCGGGCGATCCATATAAAGCTTGGGATATTTCCGGGACTTTCGACTGGATGCCCAGCCAATACATTACCTTCCGCTGGGAATACAACCATCGTGCAGCGAACGTGCCGTATTTCTCTGGCTCCGGCGGCGTAACGCCTCCTGGTGGTAATACTGGCACACCTGGTGGCCTCGTATGCCTCAGCAGCTTTACGACCTGCGACGGCTCACCGAGCAATACATGGTTTCCGGATCTTCGCAAAACCGAGAATCGCGCGACCATGGCCATCCTCGTGAAGTTTTGATTCGCAGTATTACCGTCAACGGGAGGCTGCGCACGGATTGGACGGAGAGTAATGAAGTACGGTGCAAATATCTCAAGGAAGCTCGTTATAGTTGCGATCGTCGCGATGTGTGCGTCCGGGGCGTCACTGCACGCGCAGTCTGCGGCTTCGGGTCAGTCGGTATCCGCCGCGGAAAATCCGCAAGCCATGCAGGAGCGCATTAGCAGGCTTGAAGCGGAAGTTGCGGAGCTGAAAGCCATGGTCAAGCAGATTCAACCGGCCGCGCCGGCGCGTTCCGCTGCACCCGCAACTGATGCAGTCGCGGAAACACGAGTCGCGCCTGAACAGCAAAATCTCGCGCAGAAAGAGGACAGGAAAATCTTCGACTTTCTGAACGACACGACGATCAATCTAGGGCTCGATGGCTACTACGCCTACAACTTTAATGCGCCGGTGGGACGCGTGAACTACTTGCGGGCTTACGACGTGTTGAGTAACGAGTTCAGCCTGAATCAAGCCAGCGCGGTTTTCGATCACCCGACAGATGTGGCAGACGGGCGCCGGTGGGGAGGGCGGCTGGATCTGCAATTCGGGCAGGCCACGGACACCTTGCAGGGAAATCCTTCCAACGAGCCGAGGCCGGATATTTATAGAAACATTTTTCAGGCGTACGGCACATACGTCGCTCCGATCGGAAAGGGTTTGAACATCGATTTTGGCAAGTGGAGCAGTTCGCTTGGGATTGAAGGGAATTATACGAAGGACCAAATGGACTATTCGCGGTCCTATTGGTTCTACTTCCTGCCGTTCTATCACATGGGATTGCGGCTTAGTTATCCGGTGAACGATAAATTCAGCCTGAACTACTGGGTTGTGAACGGCACGAACCAGGTGGAAGCGACCAACGGCTTTAAGGATGAGCTCTTTGGATTCACTGCCAAGCCGATGAAGGTGGTCACGTGGACGTTGAACTACTATTTGGGACAGGATCATCCCGATCGCATCGTAGTGCCGCCCAATGGGCCCATCCCAGTGCAGCCGGGACTCAGCTTTGAAGCGATTAGCCCTGCGCCCAACGGGCGAACCCACATTTTCGACACCTACGTCACGTGGCAGGCTACGTCGAAGTTGACGTTTGCACTGGAAGGCGATTACTTCATTCAGCGCCTTTGGAAGAATCAAGCTCCTGGCCAGTCGGCAGCTCCTTCCCATGTTGACGGCGGCGCTGCATACATTCGGTATCAATTCACACCGAAGCTCGCGTTGGCCAGCCGCGCGGAATATCTGTCTGATCGCGGCGGACTCTTCAGCGGCCTAAATCAGGCGTTGAAAGAGAACACCGTCACGTTTGACTACGCCATGGCGGATGGATTTCTTATGCGCTACGAATGGCGCCGCGATTTTTCGAACCAGCCGTCGTTCCTTTCCGACGAGCAAGGCGTCTTGAAGAAGGATCAGACAACCGCGACGGTCGGTCTCATATGGTGGTGGGGACGCAAGGAAGGGTCATGGTGATCATGGATATTTCTCGTACAAGATGGCGGGAGGGTAGGAATAGTTATGCTTGACATCGTCTTCATCTTTGCAATCTCGCTATTTTTTGGAATCGGGATTCTCTACGTTCGCGGCTGCGAACGCTTGAAATAGGAGTGACTCTATGAACGCTGGTGATGCGGCACTACTGGTGATTTGCGTACTTCTGTTCGGGTATTTGCTGTACGCGTTGCTGAAGGCGGAGGAGTTCTGACCATGACTGCGAATGGCTGGTTTCAAATCATCTTTTTTCTTCTGGTGATCTTTCTGCTCACCAAACCTCTGGGCGTCTTCATGATGCGTGTGTTCAATAGAGAGAAGACTTTCCTGGATCCCATCCTGCGGCCCGTGGAAAGGGTCGTATATAGGCTGATCGGCGTCGACGAGAAGCACGAGATGCGCTGGACCGAATACGCCATCGCCATGCTCCTGTTTAGTGGCGTTTCTATGGCTTTGCTTTACGTCATCGAGCGCACGCAGAAGTGGCTGCCATTCAATCCTCAGAAATTCGGCAACGTAGAACCTGGTTTGGCGTTTGGTACGGCTGCATCGTTCACCACCAATACGAACTGGCAAGCCTACAGTGGCGAATCCATGATGAGCTACCTCACCCAAATGGCGGGGCTGGCCTATCACAATTTTGCCTCCGCTGCGGTCGGCATTGTCCTTGCCATCGTGGTGATCCGCGGCATCGCTCGCAAGGAAACGGACAAACTTGGAAACTTCTGGGTGGATGCGACGCGTTGTCTGCTGTGGGTTCTGTTCCCCATCTGCTTGGTTGGTTCGCTGGCGCTGGTGTCCCAGGGCGTCATACAGAACTTGAAGCCGTACACGACGGTGGAACTGATCGAACCTCAGACAGTTCAGGTGACTGGCGCGGACGGCAAAACCACAACGCAGACGGTGACGCAGCAGGTGATTGCGCAAGGCCCAGTGGCATCACAGGAGGTAATCAAGGAATTCGGGACGAATGGCGGTGGCTTTTTTGGCGCCAACAGCGCGCATCCATTCGAGAATCCAACGCCCCTTGCCAACTTTTTTGAAATGGTATTGATTTTTGCAATCCCTTCGGGCCTCACTTACACGCTCGGCCGGATGACGGGCTCACAACGCCACGGCTGGGCGGTTTGGGCGGCCATGGCGTTCCTGTTTTTGGCCGGGGTGACGACCGCTTATTGGGCAGAGGCCAGAGGCAATCCGCTCTTGGCCGGCACGAACCAACAAGTAAGCGCCTTGCAGTCAGGCGGAAACATGGAAGGGAAAGAGGTGCGGTTTGGCATCGCGAACTCCGCCTTGTTCGCTACCGTGACGACCGACGCGAGCTGTGGCGCGATCAATGGCCAGCACGACTCGTTTACGCCTCTTGGCGGCATGGTTCCGCTGATTAATATCATGCTGGGAGAGGTGGTTTTCGGCGGAGTGGGCGCCGGCCTGTACGGCATCATCGTGTTCGTGATTCTCGCGGTGTTTATTGCCGGTCTGATGGTCGGCCGAACACCGGAGTATTTAGGGAAGAAAATCGAATCGTATGACGTGAAGATGGCGATGCTGGCGGTCCTCATCTTGACGTTAACTATCCTAGGTTTTTCAGCCGTCGCCATCGTCAAGCCTTTTGGTGCCTCGAGTATTTCCAACCCCGGGCCACATGGATTGTCGCAGGTCCTTTATGCCTACGTCTCTTCGACCGGAAACAATGGCTCAGCCTTCGGAGGTTTGAACGCGAATACCATGTGGTACAACACGAGCACAGCCGCAGCTCAACTTCTAGGCCGATTCTTCATGATCATTCCGGTGCTTGCTATCGCCGGAAGCCTAGCTAAGAAGAAGACGGTCCCCGAATCGGCGGGAACATTCCCGGTGACCGGCGGGCTGTTTGCGGGTTTGCTAGTCTCCACCATTTTGATCGTGGGTGCTCTTACGTTCTTCCCGGCTCTGAGTCTGGGGCCGATTCTCGAGCACCTGCTGATGCATGCAGGAAAGGTTTTCTGAGGTGCGTATGGATCAGGTACATCTTCATCATCCGTCGAAAGCGCAATCGCTAGCGGACAAGAAAATTCTCTGGAGAGCCGTACTGGACTCCTTCGTCAAATTGCATCCTCGGACGATGGTCAAAAACCCGGTGATGTTCGTCGTGGAGGTGGGCGCCGTCCTGACGACAATCCAGCTCACATGGAACGCGTTTCACGCGGCGGGGCAGCTCGGTTTTGGGCTACAGATCACGCTTTGGTTGTGGTTCACAGTACTCTTTGCCAATTTTGCCGAGGCCATGGCCGAAGGCCGTGGCAAAGCGCAGGCCGATACGTTGCGCAAAGCACGGGCAGACACCCAAGCGCGTTGCTTGCGGGCTAACGGCTGTATTGAAACCCTAGCCAGCTCGAAACTTCGCTCCGGAGATATTGTCGTTGTCACCGTTGGGGAATTCATTCCGGGAGACGGCGAGGTTATCGAAGGTGTGGCATCAGTCGACGAGTCGGCGATTACCGGTGAGTCCGCGCCAGTTATCCGCGAGTCCGGGGGAGACCGCTCCGCGGTTACTGGTGGAACTCGCGTGCTCTCAGATGAGATCAAGGTACGCATCACTTCGAATCCAGGGGAGACGTTCCTCGACCGTATGATCAAGCTCGTTGAGGGGGCTGCACGTCAAAAAACCCCAAACGAGATTGCACTCAACATTCTGTTGGCGGGTCTAACGATCATCTTCCTGCTGGCGGTTGTGACCCTTCAGCCGTTTGCCATCTACTCTGGAGCTCCGCAGAACATCTTTGTATTGGTCTCGCTTCTCGTCTGCTTAATCCCCACGACCATCGGAGGGCTCTTGTCGGCCATCGGTATTGCCGGGATGGATCGCATGATTCAGCGGAACGTCATCGCGATGTCGGGGCGCGCTGTCGAAGCATCAGGCGACGTGGATGTGCTGTTGCTGGACAAAACGGGCACGATTACTCTCGGGAATCGCGCCGCGACTCAGTTCTTTCCCGCGCCCGGCGTCGAAGAAGCGTATCTGGCTGATGCCGCGCAGCTTTCGTCGCTGGCGGACGAAACTCCGGAAGGGCGCTCCATCGTTGTGCTGGCAAAGGAGCGCTACAAGCTCCGCGGCCGCGATCTTGCTTCCCATGGGGCAGTTTTCATCCCATTCTCCGCACAAACAAGAATGTCTGGCGTGGACATGGACGGCCGGGAAATCCGTAAAGGCGCTCTGGAAGCGATCAGCCGGTTGAGCACGGACCGTGGCAATAGCGTTCCTGCCGAACTGCAAGTATGCGTTCGAGAAATCTCGAATGCCGGCGGAACGCCGCTGCTGGTTGCAGAAAACGGCCGCGTGCTGGGCGCGATCGCTCTCACCGACATCGTCAAGGGAGGGATGAAGGAGCGCTTCGACCATCTTCGCGCCATGGGAATTCGCACCATGATGATCACGGGTGACAACCCGTTGACCGCGGCTGCCATCGCCCGCCAAGCCGGAGTCGACGATTTCCTCGCCGAAGCTAAGCCGGAAGACAAGATGGCGCTCATCAAGAGGGAACAGGCGAAGGGGAAGCTTGTGGCCATGACGGGCGACGGCACCAACGACGCCCCTGCTCTCGCTCAGGCGGATGTCGGAGTAGCTATGAACACCGGCACGCAAGCGGCCAAGGAAGCTGGCAACATGGTGGACCTTGACTCCAATCCCACTAAGCTCATCGAGATTGTCGAAATCGGCAAACAATTGCTGATTACGCGCGGGGCGCTAACCACGTTTTCAGTGGCCAACGACGTTGCCAAGTACTTCGCGATCATACCCGCCATGTTTGCCGCGGCTTTCCCCGTACTCGGCGTCCTGAACGTGATGCATCTGCACACGCCGGAATCGGCAATTCTCTCGGCCGTGATTTTCAACGCCCTGATTATCATCGCTCTGATTCCACTTGCTCTCCGTGGCGTGCGGTACCGGCCGTTGGGTGCGGCGGCCCTTCTTCGCAACAACTTGTTGATCTACGGGGTGGGTGGAATCATTGCGCCGTTCATCGGGATCAAATTTATCGACGTATTGCTGACGTATCTTCGGGTTGTTTGAGGAACTTATGAAAAAGAATCTTGTCATCTCGCTGTGGTTCACTTTGGTGACGACCGTGATCTTTGGATTGCTGTATCCGTTGGTTGTCACAGGGCTGTCGCAAGTGCTGTTCCCTGATCGTGCCAATGGACAACTGATCCAGAAAGACGGCAAGGTCGTGGGGTCCCGAATCATCGGCCAGGCGTTTACCGGACCCGGCTATTTTCATTCGCGGCCCTCCAGCGCGGGAACTGGATACGATCCGACATCCAGCGGCGGCTCGTATTTGGGACCCACAAACAAGACTCTGATCGAGCGCGTGAAAGGCGACGTGCAAAAACTTCAGACGGAGAATCCCGGAGTTCCGATCCCCGTGGATTTGGTGACCAGCTCTGGCTCCGGCCTTGACTCGGACATTTCTCCCGCGGCCGCGGAATTTCAGATTTCCCGCGTTGCTCATTCGCGCGGGATGAAACAAGAAGACGTGCGCGTCGTGGTGCAGAAACACACCAGAGGCCGCGACTTGGGGTTTCTGGGTGAGCCCCGCGTGAATGTTTTGGAATTGAATCTGGAGCTCGACACGCTCGCTACCGTGCGCTAGAAGTCAAAATTTGCGGCGTGAGCGCTTTTCGGAGGCCAGACTTGGCAACTGAAAGCGGTATCCCAGCCAGGGCTCGGTTAAGATGTAACGGGGATGCGCAGGATCGGATCTTTCCAGCTCACCAGCATTTTGGGGGAACCGGCACCCAGGAATGCTGGGATAGAGAGGACGGTCGCAAGCAATAGCGATTTTTTTCTCAAGATGATTCCTTCCCTTGCAATTTCACTCCCGCGATCGGGCAACCCCATCGAGGCTCAGCGATCAAAGTGTCAGCCGGTCCGGCTTCACCGCTAACCAATCTGCTGCGGCCTTCAGCTGGCTGAATACGCGCACTTCAATTCGAGGAGAATGCAATATCTGTTCATACGTGCGCGCGATCCCATGCGCAAACGGATGAGTGGCCAGGAAGGCAGATTTGACGCGGATATCATTCGGATTAAACGCGCCGCGTCGTTCTGCCAATTGCGCAAGCTCTGCAAACGAGAGATTGACCCCTTCCAAGTACGTCAGGTCACAGAAACGGTCAAATCCCGATTCCAGCTGCTCCTCTTTGATCTCGATGAATTCGATGATTCTTTCGGCTGTTTGAGCATCGAGGACGTCCTTGGGCCGAGCGACCATCAGCTTGTCACTCTCAACGACATAAATATCTATCATCCCGGCACCTCCGCACGTTCTTCCGTGGCCAATCCACTTGTAACAGAGCGAGCGATCGTAACCGTGCTACTCGGTCTAGAACATGAGAAGCACGCCGAGCAGGGTCATCAGAAGGGAACAAAGCCTCGCCAACACTGCTCGCCAGGGAGTGCGAGCATCTCACCTGACCTGTCGCGCGAATTCTTCCGCATGCTCCGTTACTTGGCATAGAACTCAAACTGAGACCCCGTGTCGGCGAACTTTTCCTTGGGACGTCTTGCCTCAATTCTTCGGCATCTTTGGGTACAAGAACGTGATTGCAATTCTCATACCCCAAGGCGAGGCACCGGGCGGGTGGACAGCATTGCCATAGAACTGGAGTCCGAGGTTGACTGGCTGAGGCCCCAATTTCATGATGCGTCCGATGCCGCCCCCAAACGGCACCACCCAACGACCTCCGTTTGTCATCTCCCAGTTAGCCGTGAGCGTCGGATTCCACGTGAGATACCACCCCTTCTGTAAGTTGTAGTTGACAAAGTATTGCAGCAGGAACTGGTTCACGGAGGGCAGGTTGGGGTCATTAGGATGACCCGCAACGGACCACACGTTATTCACCAGCACTCCGACCGTCCATTTACCCGGCTGTACCAAGGCGACAAAAGCTGGGCCCATGCCGAATTTTCCTTGGCCAAGGATGCCCGTCTTTGTCGCTGTTGGCAGAAGCAAAATCGGCCCGGCGCCCCAAATCACCTTGCTCTTTTTAGGAGAGAGGAAAAATGTGGGTTGCATATCTCCGAGGCCATATACGCCAGATTGGATGGGGGGCGGATCTCCTCCGGATGGCGGTGGGGGTTGCTCCACACCAAAAGGTTGATAAATGACCGGAGCAATCCAACGAACGACGAGGTTCCAATTGTTTCCCAGGCTGACCGGAATCACGGGCTGAATGTTCAGAACGTTCTGAGTGCGATCAGCCGGCCCAATGTTGAAGTTCCAGTTTTCCTGGACGGGAACGCTGATGAGACTGGCGATCGGGTTCTGAGATTCCTTGCGCAATTTGTCTGCATCCTCGGTGCTGGGAGGAGGTGTCGCTTCTTGTGCCCGCACCGGCGGGATTGCGGCGCCCATCAACAGGAAGGCGAGCGTTGCGGCGAGCAAGGTTTTCGTTTTCATGGATATTTTCCTTTTGTCTATTTTCATGATTTTGACATTCAAAGTTGTGTCGCTTTGCGTTCAATTAGTCGAGCATGTTGTTTTCGGCTACGGTTTCATCAGGTGATCGTAAAGGAGTTGGTAGGGTTCTGGTTGTACTCCCAGGTCACCCCGGAACGGACGGTCGAGGGCGAAGATCATGAAGATGACCAGCCCAATAAACATCGCCAGAAGTGTTACTAAAATCCCGTGCAAACGTGCATCCTCGACCTTGAAAAAGAAGGAGGCACTCAGGCTGATGACCGCGCCCAGCAGGATCACCAGCCACATCACACCCGGCAAACCGGTGCGCACCCCATAGGCTCCTTCGAAGGGCACCTGAGCTACGACTTCAAGCCTCGGCTTTGGGTGTCGCTCGACAGCAATTTCTGGTGGGGTGGTCGCACTACTGTGAATGGCGTCGAAAACTCGAATACATTCCAAACCAGCTCCCGTATCGGAGTGACAGCATCAATCCCCTTGAGCAAGCACCAGAGTTTGAAGATTGGCTACAGTGACGGTACCTACATCAGGTATGGCGGAAACTACCAAAACGTTTCAGTAGCCTGGCAGTATTCCTGGCTCGGCAGGCCAAATTAGTGGCGATATCGATTCATCCTAGGAGTCAAGAAATGACCAATGGAATTCCTCCGCTACCCCGCGCGAGCCGCATTCTCCTCCTCGCGCTTCTCTTGGCGTGTTTCTGTTCTCCCGCTCAGGCGGGACGCAAAGACTTGGTCATCATGAACAACGGCGATCATTTTACCGGGGAAGTCAAACGACTGCAAAACGGTTTGCTATACATAGAGACGGACTACGTGTCCAGCAGCATCCCGCTGGATTGGAATCAAGTACGGTCGGTTGAGAGTACCGCTACTTACCGGATTGTATTGAACAACGGTCGAAGAATCGAAGGGAAGATCGAAAAAGTGTCTGGCGCGAAAGCGAAGGCCGAAGACTTTCTGATTCACGAAGCGGCCGAAGAAGTGGACGTCCCCTCGGCGGACGTCGTCAGCTTTGAGTCCAGAAAACCCACGTTCGTGCGGCAACTGGAAGGGTCCATAGATTTGGGTTACAGCTTCACTAGCGGAAATAGTCAGTCGACGTTGAACCTCGATACAAGTACGGCGTACAAGACCCCAGGATGGGAGGCCGTGACCTCCTTCGATTCAACGTTTAACGGTCAATCGGGAGGGTCCAAAACAAATCGCGAAGACGTGCAGGCAACGTTTTCCAAGTTTCTAGGCAGAAATGCCTACAATTCGGCCCTCTCCGATTTTCTTCATAGCAGCCAACAAGATTTGACACTGCGAACCACCCTTGGCGGTGCTTATGGTCGCTACTTGAAGCGTACGACGAACAGCAATTTTTCCTGGATGGGCGGCGTTGTGTACATCCACGAGTCCTTCGCAACTACCGCCAGTCAACCATCAGACC
Source organism: uncultured Acidobacteriota bacterium (assembly GCA_963718785.1). Lineage (GTDB taxonomy): Bacteria > Acidobacteriota > Terriglobia > Acidiferrales > UBA7541 > Acidiferrum. Next base: position 1,201,698 of record CAVQZW010000004.1, read on the forward strand.
AGAATATGGAGGCTGTGGTGGGATTACAGTACAACCTAATTCGCTTCAACTTCGGAGAGTTCCATTCCCAGGTGCAGACATTTCCGGGACTGACGGACGCCGGACGCATTCGCCTAACGACGAATAATTCACTCACGATCAAACTAAAAAACAACTTCCACTTGGCTTTCACGCTCTGGGATAACTTCGATAGCCAACCGCCGTTGACCGCAAAAAGGAATGAGCTTGGTATAAGTTCGGGTATCGGCTGGTCCTTTTAGTGTGAATAAGCTTGCGGCGACGCTTCGTGCAAACTTAGCAGTGTCCGCTATTCTGGCCGCGAGAGTGGCCGACCACGGAGATAAGAGGAGGTCATAACATGCCCCAGACTCCCCACGTCGAGCGGCATTTCACAGGAGGAGAGTTTGTCCGTGACGTTGTCATCGGCATGTCCGATGGACTCACTGTCCCCTTTGCTCTGGCTGCGGGGCTCTCAGGAGCGGTGGCCTCGGCTCGCGTGGTTGTTGTGGCGGGCTTGGCGGAGATTGCGGCGGGCTCCATCGCTATGGGGCTCGGCGGCTTTCTGGCGGCCAAAAGTGATGCTGAACACTATGAACAAGAACTGACAAGGGAGAGAAAAGAGGTGGAAACGATTCCCGAAGCGGAAGCATCAGAAGTGTCCGAGGTTTTCGAATCGTATGGCTTGACCAAGGAAGAGAGTCAGCCGATTGTCACGGCACTCCGGCAAAAACCCAAGGCGTGGGTCAATTTCATGATGCGCTTCGAACTCGGATTGGAAGAGCCACGTCCCGGCCGAGCTCTCCGCAGTGCGTCGATCATTGCTGGAGCCTATGCCACCGGCGGACTTGTACCGCTTTTTCCCTACATGTTGCTGACGCAAATGCATTCGGCCTTCTTGCTATCGGTAGCCGTAACTCTCTTGGCGCTATTCGTCTTCGGCTACGTTAAGGGACGCTACACAGGTGCCGCTCCTATGCGGGGCGCCATCCAAACACTCATCATTGGGGCGCTCGCCGCCGGCGCTGCATTTCTGATCGCAAAGTGGATCGCCTAAGGCTTGGAAAACTTTGTCAAACTGCGCCGCGAACCTCTCGTATCCTAGCTACGGTGGAACTCCTCGCCGCACGGCGTCCAGTTGGGTCTGATGTGAGAGCCCTTGCATTTGCCGAAAGTGACGGGAGGACATTAGAAGATGGTATCTCTTACGCGAGCATCTGAAGCCTGCCGCGAAGGAGTTAGGATTTTCAGGTGTCACTTGGCATCTTCTGAGGCACAGCCACGTGAGATGCTAGATAGCGTGGGTACACCAATAGGAACGATGCCGTCATTGTTGGGACATTCCACACCGGAGATCACGCGCGATATTTATTTGCACGCGATTCAGGAAGAGCAGCGACGCGCGGTGGAAAACGTCGAGAGACTTGTATTTGGACCCAAGTTCGGTCTCCGACGCAAATATGTCAGGAACAGTTCATTGAAAATAAAGAAGTAAGTGGTCGGGGCGCCCGGATTTGAACCGGGGGCCTCCTGCGCCCAAGGCAGGCGCAGGAATGCTAAGTAGTTGGTTCGTCTAGCATTTTCCTATGTCATTCATCACGATCTTGGACGGTATTCGTCGATGTTTGTTCCCAAGTTGTTCCCAAGTCTTGAGTCGCTCTGCTGAACGCTTCGATGGCGAGCGTCACAACGGACTGTGAGCTTACTCACAGCGGAAAGACAGCAAGAACAGGTAGCGTGTGAAGAATGGATAGAACAGTTATGAACACATCCCTTGCGGAATTCCAAGCTGCAGTCGGCACTACTCCGTCACATTCGGATGTGCCGCGGGTCAACAGCCGTACCAAAGCTGCCAGACGCTCGATCCAAGAGAAATCCCCCGCTGTCGATTCAGAGGAGTACAAACTCTTGTATCTTCCCACTATGGTCGCCGTTTACACAGCCCGTCATCAACAAATGCCAAAATCGGATGACCGGCTACATCGCCACATTTTCGGCTTTGGTGGTCACTTGGGCTGCCAGGAATGCCGCGAGGAGACCGAGTTTCTTGTTGCGCATCAAAAGGAGTTCTTCTAGTGCCCAAGGTTCACTTTCTGGATCTACTTCACCAACGTCTTTCGATTTTGTCCAGGCATCTTGCGTGAGTCCCTTTTCAGCCTCTCAAAAAATGGAAGCGACAAACAACGTTGGAATAGTCATCGTCGGTGCCGCGGGTGACAGAGGCGCGGCTGCTCTGGAGATTCTGCCCAGGCTTCGCATAGAAGAAAGCATGCAAGGAATCAACCTGGAGTTGGTGTGCCTGGCGGAAGCGAAAGAGGGTTTTCACGCTGCTCTCGCTTCCAGGGTGGCCGCGCTTCTCGACTGCCGCTGTGAAGTGGTTGGCACGTTGGTTGAAGCCATGCCTCACATCTTGCGCTGGCTCGCGAATGGAGGTGGTCAACGGAAGTTGATCGTCTACGATGCGACTCCCACCATTGACCACTACATGCACCTCATGTCTGTTTTGCCTCACACCGAAACGGAGCGGATCTACTATTTTGGCGAAAAACCCCTGTTTACGAAGCAAGGACAAGTCGAGTTCATTGAACGAAACTTCGCGGGGCAGACGCTTTTCTGTGACTTCATTGAGACGGAGAATCCGGCCTTCCACGCAGCAAATGAGTTTATTCGCGCAGGGCGTTTCGACATTCAGAGGATGTTCTTTTGGCGCGCCAGTTGTATGGGTGTATCCATCGCGGCAGGAGATGGCAGAGGCGGCGTAGAAGGGGGCGCCTTGCTGGACAAAGCTCCCCATGATTTATCGGTGGCCGTCGCGTTGCTTGGGCCCCGCAACTTGAAGCAATTGTCGGTAAGTCAGGCGCGCGCGCACCTGCTGACCCTGCATGAATCCGCCTTTCAGGGGAGGAGCAAGAGTTTCCTTTCTGTCGCGAATACATCGCTCCAAGATATAGGCTCCCCCGCAAGGCTCGACGAGCGTTGGCCCGCGCTCGCGTTGATTTCATTTGACGTGGATTTTACTCTGCCGGGAAATGTCGCGGTTCCGGTTTCGTTCATAGACAGTTGGCTTGGAATTCAGAACACGCGCCCCGAACTTAGCCTCTGCGACAAGCTCGCCAGTCTTGGAATAGACGCAAAGGAATGGCTGAACAGCGAGCACCCACGGACATCGCGGAATCAGAAATACAGCTACGTGAACCAGGAAGTTCGCGTCGCATTGATTGAAGGTCGTTTAAACGGCCGCAAAGCCCACCTGGCCTTGAACCTGCTTTCCAAATTTGAAGGCCGGCGTTTTGTGTACCTGCTTGGCGAAGGCCAGCAGCGGGAAGTTATCTTCGAAGAAGACAAAGCGTCCAGCTATCACGAAAAGAAGGACGCCGATTTGCTTCGAATCTTCCAGCACGTTGTCGAGCATTGCGCAGGACTAAGCACTGCAGAAAATATCGGCACCGAGGCCACCTTGTTAGTCCACAAGATCATGTTGAGCGCAGCCACGAAAGCAAACGAACAACTCCGCACCATGGATCAAGGCAGAGCCTTCGAAGACTCTTTGAGAGCTTACGGGAAATATCTCGCGCCGCTGAATAGTCCCCACTGCCCCCCGCTCACGTTAGGCTGATTCTGTCTTCCGCTATTCAACAAAACACTATTTTGCGGCTGGTTCGCATTGCTGCTCCACTTTGGCATATTTGTTGGGCTCTTCGAAGTGATTGACACATACTTCCGTCTTCGCCAATCAGAAGGAAAAGGGTTTTGGAGGCGAGCATTGCAAGCTTCTCCAGTCTGGATGAGGTGGATGTTTTTTCTATTCTTTATATATGCCGTTGCCAACTTCTTCAGGTTCTGGAATACGTTGTTCAATTTGAAAGGGAAATCATCAGATGAGGTTATGGCCATTGTCCTTCGCGGTTTTTCAGGGCATTGGTCGGTTTTTTACTTTGGGATGTACATCGTGTTCTATGCGGCAATGCAGACCAATAAGCAAACCGCTATCACTAAGACATGAACCCGAACTGCTAGTCACTGAGAATCAGCGTCCCCTCGATGAACCTTAGGCCGATCGCTTGTATAAGTTCTGATGAGTCGTGCATTGCCGGACAATGGGATTTGGGCAGATTTCACTTTTTCGGTAACCGCATTCCACTGAGAATTACACGCTAGATGCTGCACCGATTGGAGGAAGAAAGCTTAACATTGAAGCACAGAGTAGGACGACGAGATGATCGGGGCCGGGGTGGCATTCGAATTCGGAGGATGGCGGAGCGGAGGGAGGCGCGAGTGCCGCAGGACACGGTGAGGCGTGACGCCGGATACTGCAAGGCGACTCGGGTTGGAGCAAAAGAGGAAGGAGAAGGAGAATAGAATGAGCTTTGGCGCCTGCGGTTCTTCGGCGTAAGCGCAGGCGAAGCAGCGGGATCGCCCCCAGCTGCGACGGGAACAAGAACATGTTTGCACGCCACGTGACCATGCAAGTGAGACTCAGGATAGCCAACAAGTTTGCCGTAGCTATCAGGAAGGAAATCCTTCCCCTCTGCGCAAGCAGCGCGGATTCCTCGATGAGTTCTCGCTCATGACACGCGAAGAAAGGGAAGTGGTGGCAATCGGCTTGTGGGACACAGAAGAGCATCCGGAGAACTACCATCGGCATGTAATCCGGAGGTAGAGGAAATCCTAAATCGGTTCGCGGAGGGCATTCCGGGTGTGATGAAGTTTGAACCGCAGTACTCCATGTTTCACGCAATTGCCTTTGCGGCAACGGCCTAATTGCAGTTGTTCTCTGCTGAAGAGGGGGCGAAGTGAGCCCCTTCTTTTTTTGTGTTCGAACGGCAAAGGAGAAAGAGTAGCTGGCTTGGCGGGCTTATGTAGTGAGCGACAGGATGCTTCTCTTCTTCGAGGTTGAAAAGGAAATCTCGGCTGGATTCTTGCAGGGCGGGCTCCGAGGGGTGAAAAATGGAAAACGCGGTCGGCCTAGTGATGACGGGGGGCGGTGCTCGCGGCGCCTATCAAGCCGGTGTTCTCAAACGCATTGGCGATCTGAAACGCGCCCGAACCGAGGGTAATCCTTTTCCGATCATAGGAGGCGCTTCCGCGGGAGCAATTAATGGTTCTGCTCTTGCCACAGGTTGCGGCGATTTTGCTCTTGCGACCGAGCGTATAGCAGAGGCGTGGGCGACTCTCGAACCTTCCGAAATCTTTCGCTGTGGTCTCTTGTCCCAGGCGCGGAATTCCCTAACCTGGATGCTCGATCTTTCCTTTGGAGGGATTGTGGGGGGAGGCAATGCCCGGTCATTATTAGATGCCACTCCCTTACACCATTTTCTCAATCGGCACCTCGACTGCGACCGGATCCAGGAAAACATCAAGCGCGGGAACCTGTACGCTCTCGCGATCTCCGCGACCAATTACAGTTCGGGAAGAAGCTATCTCTTCATTCAGGGAAAGAAGGGCCATCCGATGTGGAAGCGGATCCGGCTGGTGACGGTTGCGACCAAGATCACCGTCGACCATGTTTGCGCGTCCTGTGCTATTCCTTTTGTTTTCCAGCCGGTAAAACTCAAAACCCCGCGTGGGTCCGCCTTCTTCGGGGATGGCTGTGCGCGCCTGCAGCAGCCTCTCAGCCCGGTGATCCGGCTGGGGGCGGAAAAGGTTTTCGTGATCGGCGTCCGCGGCGGAAGTAAAGAAAGTTTAGAGAAAGCCACGGATGAGAGACAACCTTCCATCGCGCAAGTGATGGGAGTCCTTTTCAACGTTATGTTTCTGGACCACCTCGCAACTGACCTCGAGCACCTGGAACATTTGAATCAGTTGCTCAACGATGGCCACATCCAACAGCTTGGGATTGAAGGGCAAGAAAAGATACGGTCAGTGAAGACCTTTGTGATCACGCCTTCGGTCAATTTGTCAGAGCTGGCGGAGCAGCACCAGAGAGACATGCCCGCTCTGATCCAGTACTTTGTATCCAGTTTGGGACGAGACGCTAGTTCGTGTGCGGATCTGATGAGTTATCTGCTCTTCACATCAAAGTACACCCGGGACCTCATTGAGATTGGTTATCACGACGCCAGCAACCGAATCGATGAGATCGAGGATTTTCTCTATCCTTCTGATGCGGCACGGTTGACCGGAGTCGGAAGAGTTTCCAAGTCCAACTTTGGAACTCGCTCCTAATGGCAAAATTCGACCGGAGGCAGCAAGCGCAAGGTGTATATGATTCATCGCAACAATCAATTCGATTTCGATTTTATCGTCATCGGTTCGGGGTTTGGCGGCAGTGTTTCGGCTCATCGGCTGACGGAGAAGGGCTATCGAGTTGCAGTGATGGAAATGGGCCGACGCTGGACGCCTGATAGCATGCCGCGCAGCAGTTGGTCGATCCATCGCTGGTTCTGGCGTCCCAACCTCGGCCTGCGCGGCTTTTTCAACATGCGGTTTTTCAAACACGCAACCATCTTCCATGGATGCGCTGTCGGCGGCGGATCAATCACCTACGCCGGCACCTTGCTTGCTCCTCCCGAGAAAGTGTGGGAAGCGGGGTCGTGGGCTGGATTAGATGATTGGAGAGCAGTAATGCCCCAGCACTACGAAACCGCCGAGCGGATGCTGGGTGTGACGGAGAACAGAATCCTCGGACCGGCCGACCATCTGCTGAAGAAAGCGGCCGAAGCCGCGGGCACTGGGCATACTTTCTATTGCACCAAGGTAGGCATCTTCGAGCCGGCGGAGGGAGAGCCGGGCAATCAGACTTTCCCTGATCCATTCTTCGGTGGAGAAGGTCCCGCGCGAACCACCTGCGTTGGCTGCGGCGGCTGCATGATGGGTTGCCGGTATAGGGCAAAAAATACGCTGGACCTTGGCTACCTGTATCTGGCTGAAAAGCGCGGAGCGCAGCTATTTCCCGAAACAAGAGTGGTGGATGTGAAACCGCTGAGTGGCGCCAGCGACGGCAGCGCCGGGTACGAAGTGAGCACCGTCAAGTCTATGGCGTGGATTCGCCGCAAGCCCCAGCGGTTCACTTGCCGTGGGGTGATCTTCTCTGCCTCCTCACTGGGCACAATGGAACTTCTTTTTCATCTCAAGGAAAAGGCCTCTCTGCCAGCCATCAGCAGTGAACTTGGCAGGCACGTACGCACCAATTCAGAATCGCTCATCGGGGCACGCACACCTGGCTACTCCCAGGATCTGTCAAAGGGCATAGCGATCGGCTCCGGCATCTATATTGACGAGCACACGCACATCGAAGCGGTCCGCTACCCAAGTGGCTCAGACACAATGGGGTTTCTGACGACGATTCTGACCAATGGCCGCCCTGGCCAGCAGCGGATTGCACTCTGGCTGAAGAACGTGCTGGTCTCTATGCTCCGCCACCCGTTGAAGACGGTGCGTGTGCTGCAACCATGGGGATGGGCCCGAGAGTTTGTGATTCTGCTTTGCATGCAGGCCCTTGATGCAGAGATCGAGATGCGCTGGCAGCGCCCCTGGTTCTGGCCCTTCAGGAAGTTTCTCGTGAGCTGGGGCGAGAAGGTGCCTACTTACATTCCGAAAGCCAACGAGTTCGCAGAGAAATTCGCGCAACTTACCGGCGGCTTTGCCATGAGCATGATTCCGGAGATCCTCTTCGATGTTCCAGGCACTGCACACTGTATCGGAGGTTGCGTGATCGCCAATTCTTCCAGTCACGGCGTGGTTGATTCTCGGCACCGGGTCTTCAACTACAAGAATATGTATATCTGTGACGGATCCGTAGTGGCAGCCAACCTCGGGGTCAACCCAAGCCTGACCATTACCGCACTGGCAGAACGGGCGATGAGCTTTATTCCTCTGGCGGTAGAGACCCAATGGAATGATTTCGCTGAGGGCGCTGCCAATCTCCGCCTCTCCTGACGCCCTCGAAGGAAGTATTGCTGTTTTCCCAATCTTCGGATTTTCGAAAGCTGGGCTGTTGCTCCGGCCCACTTGACCGGAAATCTGCGTCCCAGTACCCCAGATGTTCCATTACGTAGTTTACTATGCTTGTATATTCTATAGTGGCTACGTAGCGCAGTCTTCTACCTGCTCAGAAGGCTCAAGGAGTTTCGCACGTTTAAGCCGCGTGGCCTCTGGCCGAAAACTGGCCCTTTGGACGTTGCTTTTTGACCCCAGTTTCGCTATTAAACGTACTAATAAGTTGGCCCTTTCACTTCGTATCCTAGCTGGGATGCGGTATTTCCAGTCAGGAGTCTCTCAGGCATGAACACCCAGCCATCTACGTTTCACCGCAATAAAGCAAGCTCGCGCTCTTTTTCGGGCGGGTGCTTCTTTCCGCAGCCTGGTTGTTGCAAATTTTCGTATAAGAAAGGGGACCCATGGCCTGCAAATTGGGGTCCTTCTCCCTTACTGTTCTAGCCGTTCTTGTCACAGCCTCGGCAGTCAACGCACAAGTCGAATCAGGCCTGCGTGCTGGGCCGCGGATCACGCAGAGCATCGATGAAAGGGATCGTGTCCCGCTCGAGGGTAACACCCGCCCCGAGGCGCGTGCCGCAAACGATCGCGGTGTCGTGGCGGACGATTTTGCGATGGAGCACATGTTGCTTCAGTTGAAGCGCTCTCCTGAACAGGAACGAGCGGTGCAGCAATTCATTGATGAACTCCAGACCATGGGCTCGCCTAATTTCCATCACTGGCTGAGCGCACAGGAATTCGGCGAACGCTTCGGTGTAGCCAAACCCGATCTCGACGCAATTACTAGCTGGCTCACATCCCAGGGTTTTCGCGTCAACGTTGTCTATGCCAGCGGCATGCTCATTGATTTTTCCGGCACTGCAGCCCAGGTGCGAAGAGCCTTCCAAACAGAAATTCACAATCTGGAGGCCAACGGCGAGAAGCATATTGGCAACATGAACGACCCGCGAATTCCCGCTGCGCTCGCTCCTGTCGCGGCCGGCATCGTTTCTCTGCACGATTTTCGACCCCATGCCATGTACAAGATGCACCAGCCCCGGTCCCAATTCACATTCCCTGACTCATTTGGAGGCACATCCTATGCTGTGGTGCCTGCGGACCTTGCCAAGATTTATAACCTGAGCCCTGTATTCAGCGCGGGCATTTCCGGACAGGGTCAGACTATTGTGCTCATTGAAGATACCGACGTCTTTAGCGCTTCGGACTGGAGCGCCTTTCGGCAGACTCTCGGCCTGTCCGGCTACAGCTCTGCGTCGTTCACGCAGGTCCATCCTGCGCCTTCGAGCGGCACCAATAACTGCGGCGCGCCCGGCGTGATTGCTCCCAATGATGCAGAGGCCATCCTCGACGCCGAATGGGCCAGCGCCTCCGCTCCAAGCGCAGCGATCGAAATGGCGTCCTGCGCGGACAGTGGCACCACGTTCGGCGGCTTGATCGCCATCCAGAACCTAATCAACGCCAGCACTCCCCCACCGTCCATCATGAGTATCAGTTACGGCCAATGCGAAACGGTTAACGGCGCGGCCGCCAACGCGTCTTACAACTCCGCGTATCAGCAAGCTGCAGCAGAAGGTGTTTCCGTTTTCGTTGCCGCGGGTGACAGTGGCGCGGCGGGCTGTGACAATAGCGTCGCCGAAGCAACTCACGGCATCGCTGTCAACGCCTTCGCTTCCACCCCGAACAACGTGGCCGTTGGCGGGACGGATTTCAGCGACACCTATTCCGGTACGAATGCGACGTATTGGAATTCTTCCAACACGGCCAACTTCGGCTCGGCCATTTCCTACGTTCCCGAGATTCCTTGGAATGACTCGTGCGCCGGGGCATTGCTCTCCGCCTACGAGGGCCACAGCCTTACCTATGGCTCGTCTAGCCTCTGCAGTGACCCGAATATCGGTTCGCTACTCATGACCACGGTGGCGGGCGGCGGCGGTCCCAGCCAATGCGCCAGCGGCTCGGCCTCAACTCCCAGCGTCGTGAGTGGCTCCTGCCAAGGCTGGCCCAAGCCTTCGTGGCAGTCCGTTCTCGGCAATCCCAACGACGGCGTACGTGACACTCCGGACGTGTCACTCTTCGCCGCTGACGGTTTGTGGAGCCACTACTATGTGTTCTGCTGGTCCGATACCGCGAATGGCGGTGCTGCCTGCGGCACCGATCCGAGCGCGTGGTCCGGGGCGGGCGGCACCTCTTTCGCCTCGCCTATCATGGCCGGCATGCAAGCGCTCATCAATCAAAAGGCTGGAGGTCCCCAGGGCAATCCCGCTCCAATCTATTATCAACTCGCGGCTGCCGAGTACGGTTCGAGCGGTAACAGCTCCTGCAATTCGAGCAATGGCAACATTGTTGCCGGCAGCTGCATTTTCTACGATGTGACCTTGGGTGATATGGATGTAGATTGCGCCGGCCCTAACTGTTACCTGGGCGGCGGCTCCGTGGGCGTGCTTTCGACTTCCAATTCCAACTTCGCCCCCGCCTACGGGACTACGACCGGATGGGATTTCGCAACCGGCATCGGTAGCGTCAACGCCGCAAACTTGGTGAACAACTGGCCCTCGTCTTCGTCACAGCCAAGCTTCACACTCTCGGCATCGCCCGCTAATTTGAACTTCCTCCAGGGTTCCGCGGGTTCCACCACTATTACGATTAATCCGCAGAATGGATTCAGCGGCAATGTGGATTTGAGCGCGTCCGGCTTGCCAAGCGGTGTCAGCGCCTTATTCGGCACGAATCCCGCAACAACCACCAGCCTCTTGACTTTATCCGCGAGCGGGGCTGCAACGACCGGCACTGTCACAGTAACAATCTCGGGAACCTCGGGCAGCTTGACCAAGAACGCCACCATTTCTCTCACTGTGAACCCTCAGGGGAACTTCACTCTCTCCGCATCGCCAACCAGTTTGACGATCCAGCGCGGAGCCAGCGGCGCCAGCACGATCACGGTCACTCCACAGAATGGTTTCAATAGCAACGTCAGTTTGTCGGCATCCGGCGTTCCCAGCGGCGTGACGGCGTCGTTCAATCCCACAAGCACGGCGAACACGAGCAAGCTAACGCTGACAGCCAGCAGCACTGCGGCAACAGGTACGGTCACGGTGACCGTCACTGGTTCGTCCGGCAACCTGTCGAACGCAGCGACAATTTCACTGACAGTGAAAGCACCGCCGAGCTACACCCTTTTGGCGTCGCCAAACAGCTTGACGATTGTGCAGGGCGCTAACGGCGCCAGCACCATAACGGTCACTCCACAGAACGGTTTCACCGGCAACGTCAGCTTGTCGGCTTCCGGTCTGCCTAGCGGCGTGACGGCGTCTTTCAATCCCAGCAGCACGGCAAACACGAGCAAGTTAACGTTGACAGCCAGCAGCACGGCGACAATAGGAACCGCCTCGGTCACGGTCACGGGCAAGTCAGGCAGTTTGACGAAGACCACTACGATTTCCCTTACCATCCGTCTGATTCCAACACTACCTTCGGTCTGGAACGATGGAGATATTGGCTCGGTAGGCGTAGCGGGGAGTGCCAGCTATAAGAACGGGACGTTCACGGTGGCGGGAGCGGGGCTGGGGACATTCTTCAGCAGTTCGGACGGATTCCATTTTGTCTACCAGCCGCTGTCCGGCGATGGGACCATAGTAGCGCGAGTGGTGGGCCTGCAGGGCAGTAGCGCGGCACAGGCTGGCATCATGATCCGCGAGACGCTGGACCCTGGCGCGAACCATGTCTATCTGTTCGACTATTCCTCGGCCATCTGGATGACCGAGCGCACCACCACGGGAGCCAGCAGCTCTTACCAGTCGTTTGGAAGTGCGACGCTGCCTTATTGGATAAAACTGACAAGAAGCGGAAACGTTTTCACGATGTACGGTTCCGCCGATGGAGTGAACTGGCTGCCGCAAGGGACGAGCCAGACCGTGAGCATGGCGCAAAGCGTTTACGTTGGGCTGGCAGTGAGCAATCGTACGACATCTTCCTTGGCCACGGCGACGTTCGATAGCGTGTCGGTCAATTCAGCGGCGGCGCCAGCGCCGGTTATAACAGCTGTCTCGGCCACCACGGGATCGATCGGGAGCCAGGTGGTGATTTTCGGAACTGGTTTTGGAACCTCGCAAGGAGGCAGCGCGGTTCTGCTGAATGGCGCGGCGGTGACGATCAACCTCTGGAGCGCGACGTCGATCACGTTGACGATTCCGCCTGGAGCGACTTCGGGGCCGTTGCTGGTATCCATCGCTCCGAGCATGAATGACAGCAATGCGATTGTTTTCACGGTGACCTCGCAGCCGCTGCCGGTCTCCTGGTTGGACCAGGACGTAGGCTCGGTAGGAATGGCGGGGAATGCTAGCTACGCGAACGGGACGTTCACGGTGGCGGGAGCGGGGCTGGGGACTTTTTTCAGTAGCTCGGACGGATTCCATTTTGTCTACCAGCCGCTAACGGGAGACGGGACCATAGTGGCCCGTGTGGTGAGCCTGCAGGGCAGTAGCACGGCGCAGGCCGGAATCATGATCCGTGAGACGCTGGACCCTGGCGCGAACCACGTCTACCTGTTCGACTATTCCTCGGCCATTTGGATGACCGAGCGCACTACCACGGGAGCCAGCAGCTCTTACAATTCCCTGGGAAGTGCGACGCTGCCGTATTGGATAAAACTGGCAAGAAGCGGGAACGTGTTCACGATGTATGGTTCCCCCGACGGAGTGAACTGGACACAACTCGGGGCGAGCCAGACAGTGAGCATGGTGCAGAGTGTTTACGTTGGGCTGGCTGCGACTAGCCGCAGCAACTCCTCGCTGGCAACCGCCACCTTCGACAACGTGTCGGCGAGTTCGTTGGCCGGCGCGGGCAACTACATCCTCTCCGCATCCCCGAACAACTTGACGATCACCCAGGGAGCCAGCGGCGCTAGCACCATCACTGTCAGTCCACAAAGCGGTTTCAGTGGCAATGTCAGCTTCTCTGCGTCCGGTCTGCCCAGTGGCGTGACCGCGTCGTTCAATCCCACCAGCTCTGCGAGCACGAGCGCGTTGACGCTGACAGCCAGCAGCACCGCGGCAATAGGAACAGCGACGCTAACCGTTACGGGCACGTCAGGCATTTTGTCAAACACCACCACGGTTTCTCTCACCGTGAACCCTCCGGGGAGCTATACCCTTTCCGCGTCGCCAAACGGCTTGACGATTGTGCAGGGCGCTAACGGCGCGAGCGCCATCACGGTCACTCCACAGAACGGTTTCACCGGCAACGTCAGCCTGTCGGCATCCGGTCTGCCTAGCGGGGTGACGGCGTCGTTCAATCCCGCCAGCACCGCGAGCACGAGCACGTTGACACTTACTGCCAGCAGCACCGCGGCAACCGGGACGGCCTCGGTAACCATCACGGGTTCGTCGGGGAGCTTGATCAGCACCACCACGCTCACTCTGACCGTAACTCTGGCACCGACATCCCCCTTGCCGTCAGTTTGGTCGGATGGGGATATTGGCTCGGTAGGCGTAGCGGGGAGTGCCAGCTATAAGAACGGGACGTTCACGGTGGCGGGAGCGGGGCTGGGGACATTCTTCAGCAGTTCGGACGGATTCCATTTTGTCTACCAGCCGCTGTCCGGCGATGGGACCATAGTAGCGCGAGTGGTGAGCCTGCAGGGCAGTAGCGCGGCACAGGCTGGCATCATGATCCGCGAGACGCTGGACCCTGGCGCGAACCATGTCTATCTGTTCGACTATTCCTCGGCCATCTGGATGACCGAGCGCACCACCACGGGAGCCAGCAGCTCTTACCAGTCGTTTGGAAGTGCGACGCTACCTTATTGGATAAAACTGACAAGAAGCGGGAACGTGTTCACGATGTACGGTTCGGCCGATGGACTGAACTGGCTGCCGCAAGGGACGAGCCAGACCGTGAGCATGGCGCAAAGCGTTTACGTTGGGCTGGCAGTGAGCAATCGTACGACATCTTCCTTGGCCACGGCGACGTTCGATAGCGTGTCGGTCAATTCAGCGGCGGCGCCAGCGCCGGTTATAACAGCTGTCTCGGCCACCACGGGATCGATCGGGAGCCAGGTGGTGATTTTCGGAACTGGTTTTGGAACCTCGCAAGGAGGCAGCGCGGTTCTGCTGAATGGCGCGGCGGTGACGATCAACCTCTGGAGCGCGACGTCGATCACGTTGACGATTCCGCCTGGAGCGACTTCGGGGCCGTTGCTGGTATCCATCGCTCCGAGCATGAATGACAGCAATGCGATTGTTTTCACGGTGACCTCGCAGCCGCTGCCGGTCTCCTGGTTGGACCAGGACGTAGGCTCGGTAGGAATGGCGGGGAATGCTAGCTACGCGAACGGGACGTTCACGGTGGCGGGAGCGGGGCTGGGGACTTTTTTCAGTAGCTCGGACGGATTCCATTTTGTCTACCAGCCGCTAACGGGAGACGGGACCATAGTGGCCCGTGTGGTGAGCCTGCAGGGCAGTAGCACGGCGCAGGCCGGAATCATGATCCGTGAGACGCTGGACCCTGGCGCGAACCACGTCTACCTGTTCGACTATTCCTCGGCCATTTGGATGACCGAGCGCACTACCACGGGAGCCAGCAGCTCTTACAATTCCCTGGGAAGTGCGACGCTGCCGTATTGGATAAAACTGGCAAGAAGCGGGAACGTGTTCACGATGTATGGTTCCCCCGACGGAGTGAACTGGACACAACTCGGGGCGAGCCAGACAGTGAGCATGGTGCAGAGTGTTTACGTTGGGCTGGCTGCGACTAGCCGCAGCAACTCCTCGCTGGCAACCGCCACCTTCGACAACGTGTCGGTCACAATGCCTTAGGCGACGCCGGGAACGCTCTTAAGCACCTACCCTTTTGGCTTGGCGTGACTGCCAGCAATGCCACAACCAACCGCTCGCCATCCAAAGCCATTCCTGCCCGTCAAAGGAAGAACAGATTTTGTTCGGTTGGTTCTGAGCGGCTTGAGTTACGTGGACAGGCATCGTGAATACACAGCACGCGAGTCCCGACTTCATCATTGGCATGCACTTCCATGTCGACCCTGCCATGGAGTGTATTTTGAGCAGAGCACGCCGGTTAATCAACCTAATCGCGACGGTCATGGCCAGAACAACGGTTGCGAGGACTTGAGAATGGATTCTGGGCAAACTGCCCAGCATTTTACTCACCCAGTTTGGGCAACTCCTAGTTAGTCGGCTACCGGAGATGTGTAGTAATACTTTACTTGAACGTTTACCGCTTTTACCAGGCGTTGAAAGTTAATGTGCCAGCAATTCCAGCAGTTCCAGCAGGTCTGTGGCTTCCACAGTGATTGCTGTTTTGAGCGTCGGCGTGTAGTACGCAGTGGCGCGTCGCCGCGAAATTCCTCTCGCGAAGGTAAGGCGATCATTCTAAAAATTGCCGAAGCGGGAGAGCTGATAGGGCTTCCCGCGACTCTGTCCGGTAAACCGTACGAGGTGACCGCCGAAGTGTCGGAGCAGGCCCAAGTTAATTTCATCCCGCGTGCCGCGTTTCTGCGCTTCCTGCACGCGAACCCGGGAGCTGTTATCCAGGTGGCTCAACTCTTGACCGACAGTCACTACGCTGGGCATGAGGTGATCCAGTCGCTGGGGCTTTCGCGTTCTGCTCCCGAAAAACTGGCGCGATTTTTCCTTGGCTGGTCGGCCAATCACGCGCACGGTCAGGACCGTCTTCGGATCGCGCTCACTCAGGAGGAGATTGGAGAGATGATCGGCGTGAGCCGTGAGACCGTAGCGCGCCTGCTGACTGCTTTTAAGAAGAGGAATTTGCTGACGGTCAAGGGTGCCACAGTCAACATCTGCAATCGGCCCGCCCTTCAGGTTGTGGCGGGCACGTAGCCTGGCGAGCCCCAGCCCCTCAGAAAGGTTCATACACTTCAGGAGGCTCCGGCTTTGTATCTGTCGAGCCTCGTCGAGCGACCACTTTCTGAGGAAACGTTCGCACTGGCTTGCCACGTTCTACACTTTTGCCGACTTTCAACGCACTAGCTGCTTGGCGCTTGTTCGCGGCGTATGCGGAAATAATCCACTTGGACGATAAACGCGGTAACCGGTAAAGTGGTCAAAGTCTGACTATGAACTCGAGTCCAGCCGGGAGGTTAGAGTTGACAACCGACAAAGTCTCCTAATTGCAGGCTTTGGCCCATCCAGGTGTAGAGGCCTCCCACTTCATTCTTTTCCGTGTGCCTCTAACATGACGATAGGCACTAGAAATCAGCCCTCGCCTTGATGTTCTTGATTGCGTTTTTCCTTTCTTTGGGCCTCTTAGTATATTGAGGGGGCTCTCGCTCGCTTCTCCCTGGGTCCGCCGGGGCCCTCCCACTTCGTCAGTTACTCCGCTAAGTTGCGTGTAGCTACATGGTGGCCAGCCGGTCGCGAAGGCGGTTTCCCTACCAAGATACGCCCGGCGGGGCCTAGGAGTGCGCTCGACGAATCCGAAATCGCCGCGCGAATCATACCGGCATGAACATTGCCCGTTTCCATCTCGACGCGTTGAGAGCGCTCGGCTACACCGAGGCGGAAGCTCGCTTTCTCTACCTCGTGGCGACGCATTCGGGCTACTTTGTGGCCCGTCAATTCCTGGCCTTCGCCAACGCCCATTGGGGGGAGCGCACCACTAGTTTCTGGAACAAGCTTCACACCAGGAAGCATGCCCGCACTAAACGTTTCCCAAAGAGTGGCGTCGTCTACCACCTATTCTCCCGCCGGCTCTACTACCAGATCGACCGCGAGAACATCCGCAACCGCCGGCAACACGAAATCGAATACATTCAGCGGCGCATTGGAATCCTTGATTTTGTCCTTTCCAACCTACAGTACAGGTACTTGGAAACCGAGCCGGAGAAGGTGAGCTTTTTCTGTGATCAGTTGAAGACTCCCCGTCACTTCCTGCCCTCAAAGATCCATTGCGGACAGAAAACGTCGCAGCCTACGCTTCGCTACTTCGTGGACAAGTTGCCAATGTTTCTCGACGGCGACGCCGCTTCGACTGTGGTGACGTTCACCTATCTTCAAGGACCAGTGGCTAGTCTTACGGAATTTGCGCACCACCTCGAAGTCTACCTTCCACTCTTCCGGCAGCTCTCGGAGTTCCGCGTTCTCTATCTAGCGAGTGTCGATTTGCACTTCGGAAAGGCCAAAGAACTATTCAATGCTTTGGTCGCAGTTCCGCTGGGATCGGACGCCTCGGCAGAATTGTTGCGCTACTTTCAAATCCGAAAGGCCTGGGACCTCGGCCGCTACGGATCTCTAACTGAAGCTGATTTGATCTTTCGAAATCAGGCCAAGATGCGCTTCACCGGACAACGTTTCGAATATTTGTATCGCGGATGGAAAGTCGGCAGAGTGACTGAATCAAATATCGTTCAGGAGTTTGGTGGTAGCAAGCACGACGTCACAGCGCACTTCGCAACCGAAGTGCTGCGCCGGGTCGGGGTTCCTGCACAGGAACCAGCAGGGAAGGAGTGAAGAATGTAAGAACTACAAGCTTCAGCTGCGTCTTCTCCAAGTTCTTCAGCCTGTGGCCAGAGCAATTTCTTTGAAGCATGGGAGATAGCCAAGCAATGCCGACAAAAGTCACCGCGGGAAAAACACTAAAACGGGCGGGAGCGACCCCACTTTTTCGGCCCAGAGCCGCCCAAAAAGTTATCGGGGTCACTCCCGCCCGTTTTGGGCAAATCAGGACCAAACGTCACTCGCGATGCCGGCCGGGCTATATGGACCGCGTCGCCCGATTAAGGTCGCAGGAGGTCCTGGCTGAGTAATGATTGCAATCGAATTATTTTTTGCGTTCTTGCGACACCAATATCTCTCCAAGCGCGGAATAGAGGAGCAGAGGCAGTAAATGTCCACTGATTCCAGGATACCTAAAGGTGAACGGAGAGCGAAATACTCGGTTCACCGGCTCGTTCACCGTGGCGTTCACCTCGATGGCCAACGTAACTCGCGTGTGACGAGACGGATGGCCATAAAGCGGTGGGTCACTTTGTACGCGGCCAAAACACTGAATTGGGCGGGAGCGACCCCATCGCGCCGCAAAATCGCGGCCCGATCCCTATGGGCTTCGGGGGTCACTCCCGCCCCTTGCTGCCGGAATCCGCAGCTCATGTTTTGGGCCGCGCAAGATGAGGGAATCAGGGAAGTCGTAAGACAGGATGTAAGACAAAACTGAAGAGGAAGAGCAAAAAGAAGGCATGGCAATCATCAAGGCGCCACCCAAACAACCAAAGTCAGTGACGATACAAGCGCGAGTCGAAGAGTCGGTCAAAACGCAGCTCGATCAATATGCAAAATTCATCGACTCCACCCCGTCCTACGTCACCACAGAGGCTTTGAAAGTTCTTTTCAAACGTGATGATGAGTTTAAAGCCTGGCTAGGCCAACAGCCAAGCAATGGAAAAGTCCACGAGCTTACGGGAGGCGAATTCAAGGAGACTGCGTAACAAGATGAAGGACGCACCAACACAATTCGAAATGCGCGAGAACGCCGCGTCGTCACGACGGCACGCCTCGCGTTCGATTGAACGTACGAGTGAGCAGCACCAGTCGGCTTCCTATGAAGCGGAATGTCATTCGGAATCAAACGCATTTCGGGGGAAGCGCAACGGGGCCACAGTGGAGAGAGACAACGAAAAGCTCTTAACAATCCAACAAGTAGCCGAGCTATTGCATGTTCCGGTTTCTTGGGTCTACGGAAGGACGCGCAAGCGTTCGATAGAGCGCCTGCCCGGCATTCGCCTTGGCAAATACTGGCGCTTTCGTGAAGAAGAAATTCACGCCTGGGTGGAGAGTCAACGCGGAGGCCATCGTGCCGCTTGACACCGGCGCTACACTCAGAAGTGACATAGGAAAAGGCAGACGAGCCAACCTCAGATTGGAGAGGAAAAGGATGGCTCGTAGCCAATATCAGAATGGTTGTCTGTTTATTCGTGGTAAGCGTCGGAAAGTGTGGGTCGCACGATGGAGGGAAGACGTGATTCTCGCTGATGGATCCAGCCTACCGGGTGATGCGCTCGGTTGTGCTCGGTCCCGTAAGTGAAATTGCAGGCCGTCGTGAAGCTCGCAGACTACTAGACGCTCATCTCAGCCCCGTTAACCAAGGGCAGTACCGTCCAGAAGGCACGATGCTGTTTTCGCAATTCATCGCGGACTGCTTTGAACCCGGAGTACTGCCAACACTCAAGTATGCGACGCGGGAGATTTATTCGCTCCTGTTGCGCAAACACTTGATTCCAAGGTTTGGTGGACATCGCCTGTGCGACATCTCCTCAGCAAAGTGATGGGAACGGCTGTCAATTGGGACTACGTCCTGAATAATCCAGTGCGCGGTGTCAAGATGCCAGAAAGGACGTTGAAGCGTCCTCACAGGTTTCTTACGGCAGAAGAAGTTCGACGACTCATAGCTGCGAGTAACGAACCTCTCCGCACGATCATTATTCTTGCGACAATGACCGGCCTGCGGATCGGTGAAATCCTCGCGTTGCGCTGGGGACGAATCGATCTGCTTCGTGGGACATTGCGCGTGGCAGAGACTTGCTACAAAGGGCACTTCGGTTCGCCGAAAACACGCGCAAGCCGACGTGAAGTTCCATTGGCTGCCGCGGTTGTTCGTGAGCTGGAAGGCCTCTATTCGCGTTCGACAGAAAACTCTAAAGAGGCATTGGTATTCTCTAAGAGCCAAGGCCTTCCGCTCGCGGCGGATAATCTCAGAAAAAAGGCACTACGAACCGCGTGCAAGAGAGCTGGTCTCCAACGAATCGATTGGCATACGCTCCGTCACACGCACGGCACATTGTTGCATTCGCAAGGAACTCCTTTGAAGGTTGCACAGGCTCAGCTTGGACATTCACACATGGCCACAACTCTGGACATCTATACGCACGCCAGTGGGAGTGCACAAAGAGACGCTGTGAACTTGCTCGAAGAGCAATTGTTCCCAAATGTTCCCAAGTTGGAGAGTTGCGGAAGTATTGCGGAAACGGAAAGTCAGTTAGTTCAGTAAGTTAGTGGTCGGGGCGCCCGGATTTGAACCGGGGGCCTCCTGCGCCCAAGGCAGCGATAGAAACGCTATCTTATTGGTCCGCCTAGCTTTGTGCTGCGTCATAGTTCATGGTTTTGGACCTAGTTTGTAACTATTTGGACCCAAGTTGGACCCAAGTTGCCAGGCAGACAGTAGGCATGCGCGGTCGCGCCGACTGTTTGAGGGGACGCGCTCTCGCGTCGCTTGTATCACTTTGCCCACGCCTCAAAAATCATGCGTTCCAGTTGCAGAGAGTATCAATGGAGTGCGGAGTGCTTTCGACGAATCCTAATCCCTGAGCTGATATCGGGAACTACATTTGTTACAACTGAAGTTCGAGATTTCTGAAGAGAGAAACCGCGAACGACAGTAAACTATCGTGGTTCATGAAGTTCGGAATCGGGCAGCCGCGAAAGAGCCCCAAACGGACCCGTGGAGCCACACCCCGATCAAACCCCGGATAGAGATTTGACTCGATCACGACCTTGTCAGCCAAGCTCTTGGTCAGGTTCGATTGTCCTTGGAGCTTTGCGGGGATGCAAATGTAGAATAGCGTCGTGGACACCCTTGTCAGACTGCCTGCCTTGCAGCAGAGCTGGCGTGAATCAGCATTCCCCCGCCGAGGCCAAAATCGCCCTCTTCCGCTCGCTGTTTCATGGACGCGAAGATGTTTATCCGCGTCGCTTCGAAAGCCGCAAGACTGGCAGGGCCGGCTATTCACCGGTTTGTGGCAATGAATGGGTCCAGGGCATCTGCGAAAAACCAAGGATCAAATGTTCCGAATGTCCCCACCAGCGTTTTCTTCCCGTAACTGACGATGTGATTCGCTGGCATCTGCAGGGTCATGACGACCATAGCCGTGATTTCGTCATGGGCGTTTATCCGATGCTTCTGGACGAAACCTGTTTCTTCCTCGCCGCCGATTTTGACAAAACAACATGGCAGGACGATGTCGCCGCGTTTTTGGAAACTTGCCGTCAAATGAATTTGCCGGCGGCCTTGGAGCGATCGCGCTCGGGCAGGGGCGGACACATTTGGTTCTTCTTCAACGAAGCCGTGCCTGCCACTTTGGCGCGTAAGTTTGGGGCGCATATTCTGACGGAAACCATGGAACGCCGTCCCGACATCGGCCTGGATTCGTACGACCGTTTCTTTCCCAATCAAGACACTCTTCCGCCAGGCGGCTTCGGCAACTTAATCGCCTTGCCACTGCAGAAGCGGCCGCGGGAATCAGGCAATGGCGTTTTCCTGGATGAGCGAATGACACCGTATCCCGACCAATGGGAGTTCTTGTCCTCGATCCACAAAATTAGCCGCGGTGAAGTTGAAGAAGTGGTCCGTCTCGCCGAAGCGAAAGGGAAAGTAATTGGCGTCCGTTTAGTGCCAGAGGGCGATGAAGAGGAAGCGGCGCCCTGGATGGCTCCACCCTCGCGGCGCAGGAAAGATACTCCGATCGCTGGTCCCCTTCCGAAAACCTTGGAACTCACGTTGGCCAATCAGATATATATCGCGAAAGAGGTACTGCCTCCTGCCCTCCGCAACCGCTTGATCCGGCTGGCGGCGTTCCAAAATCCCGAATTCTACAAAGCGCAGGCCATGCGGCTTTCGACCTACGACAAGCCTCGAATTATTGCCTGCGCTGAGGATCACCCGAAGCACATTGGATTGCCGCGCGGCTGCCTGGATGACCTGCTTCAAACCCTGTCGGATCTGAACATCAAGACAGTGGTCCGGGACCAACGCAACCCTGGCCAACTGCTGAAGGTGACATTCCAGGGTGAACTGCGCCCCGAGCAGATCGTCGCCGCCCAGGCCATGCTTGCCCATGACACGGGAGTGTTGGCAGCCACCACCGCGTTCGGCAAGACCGTGGTGGCCGCGTGGCTGATTGCCCAACGCGGCGTCAATACGCTCGTATTGGTGCATCGGCGGCAATTGCAACAGCAATGGATCGAGCGACTTTCCACCTTCTTGGGAATGCCGGTTCGCGCCATCGGGCGGATCGGCGGGGGCCGCAACAAGCCCACCGGCCTGCTGGATGTGGCGGTGATCCAGAGCCTGGTCCGAAACGGCGTAGTCGATGACCTGGTCGGCAACTATGGGCACCTCATTGTAGACGAATGCCACCATCTCTCCGCCCAAAGCTTTGAGCAGGTTGCGCGTCAGGCCAAGGCGAAGTTCGTCACGGGTTTGTCCGCGACGGTCACGCGGAAGGATGGCCACCATCCGATCATCTTTATGCAATGCGGTCCCGTGCGTTATCGGGTTAATGCCAAGGAGCAGGCGGCGGCTCATCCTTTTGAGCATACGGTGATGGTTCGTCCGACCGACTTTCGCCCGCTGCGGCCGGCCAATCCCAATGTGCGGCATGCAATTCCACGAACTCTATGAGGAGCTGATTGCCGATGAAGAGCGCAATCGGCTCATCTGCCATGACGTGATCCAAACCCTTCGGGAGGGACGTTCGCCGCTGGTGTTGACCGAACGGAATGAACATCTGGACTCTTTGGCCAAGCAATTGGCACGCGAGGTGCAGCACTTAGTCGTGCTCCGAGGAGGGATGCGCAAAAAGGAACTTGACGCCATCTCCGCCCGCTTGGCCGCCATTCCTGCGGACGAGGCTCGCGTGATCTTGGCCACCGGCCGCTATGTGGGCGAGGGTTTTGATGATGCCCGGCTGGACACCTTATTTCTGACGCTGCCCGTCTCGTGGCATGGAACCATCGCGCAATACGTGGGCAGGCTGCATCGCCTCTATGACGGCAAGCGCGAAGTGCGCGTCTACGACTACGCCGACCTCAATGTGCCCATGCTCGCGCGGATGTTTGATCGCCGCTGTCGCGGCTACGAAGCGATTGGCTACAAGATGCAGCTTCCGGGCAGCGCCGTGCCCGGCTGGCCTGCGGACGTGCCACTTCCCATCGATCCCGAGTGGAAGAGCCAATACGCCGCCAGCGTACGCCGCTTGGTGCGCGATGGCGTAGATTCTCCTCTGGCAAATCTATTTGTCCACGTAGCCGTAAGGCCAGCTCCGAATGCCGAGGGCGCCAATCGAGCGCGAAGCGCAAGCGAGGCATTTCTATATCGGCGACTCGAAACCTTGGCCGCAACGGCCGGAAAGTTTCGTTTGAATGCGGAGTTGCCGATTCCATTCGATGGCTGGGGTCGCATGGAAGTTGATCTGCTTTGCGCGCCATCGCGAATCGCCATCGAATTGGACGGTGGCCAGCATCTGGGCGATGCGGACGCCTACCGGCGAGATCGTCGTAAGGATGCCTTGCTTCAGGAGAACGGCTATCTGGTCCTCCGGTTCCTTGCCGAAGACGTCGGCAAGCATCTCGATCGAGTTCTGGATGCCATCTTGCGGGCTTTATCACATCAAGACGCCAGAATCTGAACTGAGGCTCTCCCAATGTCTCTGCCTTCCGAGCCCGGTAGCTCTTGCAGGCGGGATAGGGCAGACGGGATGCGGTATCGAAACCAATGCACCATATACTAGGCAAACCGATTGAAATAGCCATGAATGCCTAGTATATTAAGCACATGCTGACGATCTTCCCTTTAGGTGCCCAGATCGCCGCAAGGCGAAGAAAGCTTGGCCTCAGCCAGGCCGAATTGGCAAAGAAGGCTTCCATTGGCCGTTCAACGCTTGATGCACTGGAGAACGGTCGCATCGGTGAGTTGGGATTTTCCAAGATTACCAAAATTCTCTCTGCGCTGGGCATGGAGCTAAAGCTCCAGGAAACGGGTTCGCGCAGGCCGACTCTGGACGAACTCATGCAAGAGGATCGCGATGATCAAGGTCTGGACCGACGGCGTTGAAGCCGGTTTTCTCGACAGGTACCGCGATCGCGGCAGCACATTTATCTATCTGCCAGAAGCAACACCACAGCGAGCGGTCTCTGTCACCATGCCCGTGCGGCTGCCCTCTTGGAATACCACTTTTGGCTTGCCCCCTATTTTCGAGATGAATCTCCCCGAGGGGGTTTTGCGCGAGCGCCTCCGCCTCGCGTTTGCAAAAGCCACCGGCACGTTTGACGAGTTTGATCTGCTCTCGATCGTCGGGCGATCACAGGTGGGCCGCATTCGCTTTACCGGCGAAAAAGAGCAGCTCCATGAGGAAGTTCCCTTTCAGTCCGTGGACGAAATCCTTGTGCGCCGCCGAGACGAAGACCTATTCCGTTATTTGATCGACAAGTTTGCATCCTTTTCCGGCATCAGCGGCGTGCAGCCCAAAATCCTCGTGCGTGACGAACAGGCATCCGTCGTCTTGAAGCAGGCCAAACCCCGACTCTCTCAGAGCTACAGGGGCGCCACCCACATCGTGAAATTGTGGGAGTCGAACGAGTATCCGCAGCTCGCGGCGAACGAGTACTTCTGCCTCACAGTGGCACAGAGGTGCGGACTTGAGGCGCCTCCCTATCGGCTCGCTGAAGATGGCATGGCGCTCGTGATTGACCGCTTTGATCTTCGCACGGACGGCACCTATCGCGGCTTCGAGGATTTTTGCGTGCTTAACGCCCGGAGGACGGATGAGAAATATCGCGGCAGCTATGAGACCTCGATCATGAAGCGGTTTCAGGAGTTTTCGAACTCACCGCACATAAACGAAGATCTGGAAAAGCTCTTTACCTTGATTGCGCTTAATTGCAGCCTTCGGAACGGCGACGCGCATCTGAAGAATTTCGGGATTGTCTATGATGATGTTCTCGGGGAAGCAAGGCTTGCTCCGGTCTACGATCTCGTGACCACGTCTGTCTACCTGCCCGAAGACAGTATGGCGCTCACTCTCAACGGAACGACCAAGTGGCCGAGCGGTAAGGAACTTCGCAGGCTCGGTGAAACACGAATGGCGGGCACTCCTTCCAAGGTCAAACAGATTCTGGAGCGCATCGGCGACGCGATGTCACACACCACGCCCGAAATCCGCTCCTACATTAAACAACATTCTGACTTTGCTGATGTCGGAGAGCGCATGCTCCAGGAATGGGAGAAAGGTGCTGCCCATTCGCTGCAACTTGTCCGGTAACGGCGCGTTAACCAGGCACTGCGGGGTTCCTAAGGACTTGATTTCTATTCGGCTTAACGAGCGAGACGTAGAGGCCAAGAGCGACGAGATAGCCCGCACCAGCGGCCCACAAGATTAGGACGGCTATCAGCGCCGAATTTCCCAGCTTGGCGATTGCAGCAATCGCTAACGTGGAAGTGGCTGCGAAGACGATCCATGAAATTTGCCTAACCACCATGCTCGCAGTTCGCTTTGGCGAGTGTTGAACTCTCTGTTTCCCGGTGAGGTAGACAGTCAGCGCCCACCCTATTAGACCACCCGCCACAAATCCGCTTGCCACGTAAATCCATTGAGTAGGGGCAGAAAAGATGAACGCAAACGCGCCTAAGGTAATTCCCAGCTGGCACGCGTTACGACCCGTGTGCCGAACATCGATTACACTTACTCCCGCAGTGACCTGACGTTTTCGTCGATGCCAGAAATAATGTGCCCACAGAAAAGCCCCGAACAAATACCATTTCCAAGAGAGCACAAAGAAGCTGACAATCAGAAAACCCTGTGTCATGGCGCAACCAAGGGACAGGCTAACGAAAAGTATGTATGAGTTTTGAATGGCCAACACCCGCAGAATACCATTGCTGAGGCCGAAGAGGTTGCTGTCAGCTCCCGATTAGTCGGCAAACCGGGTGCGCCGTGAAAAGGCGGTGGTCCACAGCGGGAGTAACCCGCCCGGGAACTGGTTCGCTCCACCCGGTAGCAATCAGAGCAGTAGTGGAGGCAACGAGACTGCTGAAGCCTCTGGTGCAGAGGGTCGCAAGGCGACTTGGCGAGCATGCAGGCCGTAACGTGAGTGAACGCTGAGCAGGCCCCGAAACCGACAATGCAGGAGCCGACCCGCCCCGGTTCGTGGGAAGGCCGAAGCTAATGGAATCGTACGAGCGAACAAATTCCATCAGACCTGCCGGGGTATTGGCGACGGCATGCAAGCAAAGGGGACCATACGCAACACGGGAAGTCCCAGCGGTGATGGCAATAGGGATCAACTGGCAACTCGCGAGAGACAGGCCGGGCCGTTTGGGATGGCGGAGAGGCTCGTAGTACCGATGAAGCCGGGTAACTCCGGTGGAGGGAAGGAGCCTCAGTTGAAAGGAAACGCAAGAAGCAACAAAGGACCGAGGGATTGGCGATGAGCCTAACAACTCCACTAAGTGTTCAGAAGTTGCAGACGGCGTTGCACGACAAAGCGAAGGGATCGCCCAATTTTCGCTTCTATGCGCTGTACGACAAGGTGTACCGAGAAGATGTGATGGTTTTCGCCTATGAATGTTGCAAAGCGAATCGCGGAGCAGCAGGCGTAGACGGCCAAACGTTTGAGGACATCGAAGAGTACGGGGTGAAGAAGTGGTTGGACGAACTGACGCAAGAGCTGAAAAGTAGAACGTATCGACCGCAGCCCGTACGGCGGGTGTGGATACCCAAGCCGGACGGAAAACAGAAGACCGTTAGGAGTGCCCGCGATCAAAGATCGCGTAGCACAGATGGCGGCAGTTCTGGTGCTCGAACCGATTTTCGAGGCCGACCTGCAGCCGGAACAGTATGCCTATCGGGCAGACCGCAGTGCGTTGGATGCCGTGAAGCATGTCCACAAGCTGCTCAACACCGGCCATGGACAAATTGTAGACGCGGATTTAAGCGGCTACTTTGATTCGATTCCACATTCCGACCTTCTAAAGTCGGTGGCTCGAAGGATCGTCGACGGAGCGATGCTGCATGTGATCAAGATGTGGCTGGAAGCTCCGGTCGAAGAGACCGACGAGAGAGGGAATAAGCATCGGAGTACGCGCAATCGGGATGAAGGAAAGGGAACTCCCCAAGGAGCTCCGATCAGCCCGTTGCTAAGCAACTTGTACATGCGTCGATTCGTGCTGGGATGGAAGAAGCTCGGGCACGAGAAGCGTCTTGCTGCATACATTGTTAACTACGCAGATGACTTGGTGATCTGCTGTCGTGGTCGAGCGGAAGAAGCGCTGGCTAGGATGCGAGACATCATGACGAAGCTGAAGCTGACGGTGAATGAAACGAAGACGCGGGTCTGCAAACTGCCGGAAGAGAAATTCGACTTTCTGGGTTACACGTTTGGTCGGTGCTATTCGCCGAAGACAGGGCGCGCGTACCTCGGTACGGTGCCCTCGAAGAAGCGGGTGATCCGCATCTGCGAGACGATTAGCGAAGCGACTGGACGGGATCAAACTCTGCTGGACCAAGAGACGGTGGTAGCGCAGCTCAACCGCACGATGGTTGGGTGGGCCAACTACTTCTGTCTAGGGCCAGTCAGCACGGCCTATCGGGCGGTGGAACAACACGCTCGCAAGAGGCTGCTTCAGTGGTTGTGCGCCAAGCACAAATTGGTGTGGCCGGCGGCCAAACGGTTCCCGGAGACATCTCTGCATGAAGTGCTGGGCCTCGTCTGCCTTACCAAGCGGACGAGCAATCTCCCGTGGGCGACCTCGTGAACCTTTCTCCGAGAGCCGGAAGCGGGAAATCCGCATATCCGGTTCGATGAGCGGGGTGTGAAGACGGAAGCATGGTCCAGCTAGTGAGGCACCGACAGACGAAAGAGTCGGAAACGGATAGGCTGAACCTAAACCACCGCGTCACACCTCGACTCCACACAAGTGATTTTTGGACCATTTTCACTTCTACGGTAACGGCGTTATCAGGACTCAAAAGAGGATGTTTCAAACAGGAGTGAGTTGCACGTCGCGCGAGTTAAGCAATTACCGGTTCTGACTTTCCGCACCGAACTCAGAATTGCATTGACTCCGGTTTGCAAATTGCGAGTCCACGATCGATATTTCCCTTCTCGTTCCCACCAGGCTTTGCAGCTGGCCGTTTCGCGCTCGAAAGCGGCCTCGTCGTTCTCGTTCGTAAGACGTGTCGTGCTACACGCCTCAGCATTGGCTATCGTATGCAGTCCCGAGAGCGCGATAGAGCGAATTTGCCTGTCGCCCGAGGAAAGGCTCGGCCCAAGAACGGGCACTACGCGCGGGTCCTTTATGTTGTCCACTAACGCGAGGAGCGCCTCAAAGCGCGCGTAATCGCTGGGAGCTTTCTCTACGATCTCCAATAGATCCGGCACTGCGCTCGGATCCTTCACGTTTCGCAATTCGTACGCGATGGCTCCGTTCGGCATCTTCTTGTCGCCAGACGCCAGCAATCCGTTCACCATTGGCAGCACTGTAACGTCTCCCGTGCGAAGCGTCGCGTAAATCGCCCATCCGGCCTCGATTCCTTTTCGTCTCTCGATCACTTCATGAAGAGCGGGCCGCGACGAGGCAAGCTTTAGGCCGCCCAATCTCTGGATGCTGAATATTCTCGATTCGACACCTGAATCCTCCAGCCCTGCAATAAAGTCCGCTTCCATCTGAGCCAACCAATCGGATTGACCTACTTTTACCCCGAGCCGCGAGGAAATACCGAGTGCCCCGGTGCAATCATCGAAAAGTTGGAGCAGGCCGTTCTTTTCTACGGCAAAGACCAACCAGCTCTGCTCGGGTCGAAAGTCGATGCAATCGTGGCCATTAATGCCCACGCTGCCGTAGCTGAAATGGACTACTGCTTCTCCCTTCAGCTCCCCCCGATAGATCCGGTCGACCTGAAATTTTGCAACGAAGTTTGTGTTCACGGGCTTGCCGTCAACCCAGAGCCCGACCCTTTTCTCGGCCGGATCGGGCCCCACGGTCAGGACGCGCCCG
This sequence comes from uncultured Acidobacteriota bacterium, assembly GCA_963718785.1. Classification (GTDB taxonomy): domain Bacteria; phylum Acidobacteriota; class Terriglobia; order Acidiferrales; family UBA7541; genus Acidiferrum. Next base: position 1,230,423 of record CAVQZW010000004.1, read on the forward strand.
CGAAACACCAGCGGCGCTTGTTCGGCCTGAGCTCGGACGTCCACCATGGACTGGTCTATCATCAGCCGTGACCAAAGCGGCGCCGCTAAGTAGCACGCGGCCACCCCCACAAGGCAAAAGCCCATAACGATTCGACTCTGTCGCACCATCGCGCATCTCCAATGCCATTGCTTACATTCTCCATTACGTCCCAAAGCTCAGCCCTTTTCAAGTGCCTGATTAGTTCGCCTTACCGGCAACTTGGCTCCCCGTACTCCGAAGCGCGATTCGTTGCTACCGAATGATAGTGACAGTGACCTTGTTGGATTTCACAATCTCGGAGTCTTTTTCATCTGAAACGCGTCTCGATGCTTGAATGACGTACTTACCTGGACGAGTCATGTCGAAGAGACGGCCAATATCTTGACTTCCAGCAAGACTCTCACCAGGTTTCACGATCCGGTCTAAAATTGCGCTGCCGGTGGCAAGTTCTGGGTGCGGGTAGACTTTCTTTGCTGCCAAATGCCCCTTGTCGTCGCGGACCTCCCATGTGAGATACGAGTCAAGCCCAGATGGGCCGCAATAGCAGCCGCTTGCATCAAGAGGCTTGCTAGAAGTATTTGTGAGGCGTCCATTTACCGACACGCCGGACCCTGCTTTGACAACGGGAGTTTCAACAGCTATCACGATGGTCAGCGGCGGTTCTTTCGCGGTTTCGTTCTGGCTGGGGGCAAGCACCGACGTGATTGAAACCAGCATCAATGTGTGGAGAAGCCGCATAGTCCCTCCCAAGCAGGAACTCCAGTCCCAGTGACGAAGTCAGGTTTGCCGGATGCCCGTGCTCGCGGCGAATCTAAAATTGGGATTCTTCAGACACTCCAAAGTCATGGAATTGTTCCGCTTTGCCGACAAGCTGACTCGCAGTCCAGGGGAAATGGAAAAGGCTGATGTAGACCGCTTGCGAGAGGCCGGGTGGAGCGAAGCAGCCATTTTCGACGCCGTGCTCGTCACGTCGCTGTACGCGTGCGCCAACCGCTTCTCAGCAGGTCTCGGCCTCATCGCAGACTTCTAAGTGGCTGTTTCCAAGCAGTACCACCCTCTTTATCTAGAGTCCCGGAAGCCCAATATACACTCATGAAGAATTGGCGGTCGCGACGGCATACAAACCTGCAACCGCATTGAGATCCTCTCCCTGTCTTCCCCCCTGTGGTCTCCGTCCTTATGACGACTGCCAAAAAAACGTACTGGTACCAAGATTTTTTCTCCTTTTTTGCCTTATCGACGTTCCTTATATAAATAGGGAGATCGCGGCCGAAATACTTACACAGCTCGGTTCGCTCAAGAAAGTTCAAATTCTTTCTTACTTTTTCCCGTTTCGATGTTCCTTAAATAAGTAGGGGGCTGTTGCAGGGAGTTATCTTCCAGTTTGGGACCCTTAGAGGCATGAAAGTTTTTTCTCACTTTTTCCCGACTGGATGTTCCCGAGTAAGTAGAGGGGATTCGATGGGCTTTCTACCATGAAGATACTCGCTACAGTTTCTTGTAGGTCAGGGGGCAAAATTTTTTCTTACTTTCTCCGTTCGCAAAGCCTCTTTATTAGTAGAGGAGTAGACGATGGTGAAGGGTATTCATCACATTTTGAAGCGCGGGAAGGTGAAGTGTGCATGAAAGACACAGATCACCATATCCGTCACCCTCGCGGTCACCTTGGCGGTCCCGCAAGTGCCCAGCGAACACGAGGTTGCGTCTGGCGCGACGATCAATTTGGACACGGGCAAAACACCGTGTTGGGCTGGAGCGACCCCACTTATGCACACGATTCCGTGGCCAAAGTGATGCCTGGGTCGCTCCAGCCCACATAGAAATTTCTTCCGATGTTTTGCCCGTGTGCGTGGCCGGACTCAAGAGAAGACAAGTGAAGGAAGAACGTAAATCAGGTGAAGGAGGTAAGAATAACTCTGTGCACTTTCAGAACTGGCACTTCTTCACCCGACGCTCGGCCCACGGAATTCATTCTGAAGCGTTTTCCAACCACCTCCTCTGCGAAAGTTGCCGCGCAAAAAAGGGCAAATCGGGCGGGAGCGACCCCACTCTTTGGCGGTCAATCCGCCCAAAAGTTTTGTCCGGGTCGCTCCCGCCCGTTGCTGCATTCCGATGCGCATGTTTTTTCGCCAAGGGCGAAGCAGCCTCGCTCCTGGCCGTCAAATTCTCAAGTTCCGGTGAAGTGGGCTTCACCCCCCTACTTCACCGCTACCTCACCTGCTACTTCACCCTCCATCGAGCACGGCATTACGCGAATCAATCAGATGAATCGTCCCGAAGAACGAAATTGTGCGCGGCCCAGACCGCGCCTGAGGCGGGAGCGACCCTACCCTTTGACGCACGGTGCGTCACGGTTGCCGTGTGGTCGCTCCCGCCCTCACAGGAACTTAGGGGCCGCGTTTTGCGCGGTTGCATACACAGACCTGAGAATTTGTCAGACAAGATGTCTGACATTTTGTATGAAAACGAAAGGAGAAGCCCGTTGTCTATATTGAAGTCACCACCAAAACAGCCCAAAGCAGTCACCATCCAGGCGCGTGTCGAAGAATCGGTAAAAACTCAGCTGGAGCTCTATGCTGAGTTCATCGATGCTTCGCCGTCTTACGTGATCACCGAAGCCCTGAAGCTGCTCTTCCGCAAGGACGACGACTTCAGACGCTGGGCAGACCAACACACAAATAACCACAACAGCGGAAAAGCTAAAGGAGACGTTCTTGCGAAGGCCGTCTAGCAAACATGAAACTCCGTCCGACCAAATTCGTTGTGCGCGAGAATACAGCGTCGTTAAGACAGCATGCCTTGCGCGTCGCATCAGATACTCGTTCGAATATTGCCCATTTTGAGGAAGAAAGACCGGAGGCCCAACCTACTTCGTCACGCAACGCGCCTTCGGTGAAAGTCCCCGAGAAACCCTTGCATGCCGCGTCGCACGACGAGGCCACAGGCAGAGATGCGAGAGACGGATGCCATCTTCTCGATGTGCACGAAGTAGCCGAATTATTGCATGTGCCCGTGTCCTGGGTTTACGGACGCATGCGCAAACGTTCTTTAGAACGGCTGCCAGGCTACCGGCTTGGGAAATATTGGCGCTTCCGCAAGGATGAAGTATTGGCGTGGGTCGATTGTCACTGCGGCGGATCGCATGCTGCTTGACATGAGGGCTAAACTGAAAACTGACGCAGAACAAGCTGGGCGGGCCATCGAGGTCCCTGAAAAGGGAGGAACGATGGCTCGTAGAGGTTTCCAGCAAGGCACTCTTTTCCAGCGCGGCACTCGAAGAAAACTTTGGGTAGCTCGTTGGTGGGAGGATGTAATTCAAGTAGACGGCACGCTCGGGCGTTTGAGGCGATCAGAAGTGATCGGAACATTTACCGAATTCCCGACACGTCGTAAAGCAATGCAGGTACTGTCTCAGAAGTTGAGGGCAATCAACCGCGGCGATGCTCGACCACAGTCCGTCCGTACATTCGGAGATTTTGTAAAGAATGATTGGATGCCTGTGATCTTGCCAACGCTCAAGTTCGCAACCCAGAAACACTATCGCTATATGCTCGACGTGCACTTGATTCCGGCTTTCGGTAAATCACAACTTAGGGATCTGACGCGAGAAGATCTGCAAGGATTTCTAGGTCGGAAGCTCAACAGCGGGTTGTCGTGGGAAACCGTTCACCACTTCAAGTGTGGGCTCAGCAAGATTCTTGGAGCAGCTGAAGAATGGGGCTGCGTCACCGAGAACGTTGCTCTGAAGACGAAGCTCCCGCGACGACAACATGGAACGGAGCGAATCGTCCTTACTCCGGTCCAAGTGCAAATGCTTGCTGAAGCTTTGAGAGAGCCAGTACGTTCGTTCACATTGCTGCTAGTGTTGACGGGTGTGAGGGTCGGTGAGCTGCTTGCGCTTCGATGGGGCAATGTCGATTTGAAGGCTCGACTACTTCGAGTAGTTGAAACGGTGTACGACGGTCACTTCGACAAACCCAAGACGAAGCGAGGCATGCGCACAATCCCAATTGGAGCAGAGACGGCGGAAATGCTAGCTGCCCTGCGTCCAGCGACGGTTGATGCCAGAAGCCTGATATTTGCCAAAAGCGATCAGACGCCATTGGACCGATGGAATCTCTTGCGCAAGCACCTGAAGCCTGCCGCGAAGAAGTTAGGCCTTTCAGGTGTCACTTGGCATCTTCTGAGGCACAGCCACGCGACGATGCTTGATGGCGTAGGTACTCCAATAGGAACCATGCAGGCACTGTTGGGGCACTCAGCACCGGAAATCACGCGCGAAATTTATTTGCACGCGATTCCAGAAGAGCAGCGTCGTGCAGTAGAAAGCGTGGAGAGACTTATATTTGGACCCAAATTGGACCCAAGTTTGGTCTCCAACGCTGCAGTGTCGGGGACAGTCCATTGATAATAAAGAAGTAAGTGGTCGGGGCGCCGAGATTTGAACTCGGGACCTCCTGCGCCCAAGGCAGGCGCGCTACCAGGCTGCGCTACGCCCCGACAGTGACTGCTTTGTTCATTCTAAAGCACTTCCCAACTATACTCCTAATCCGAGTCGTCATTTTTGGCCTCACTGTGCCAAAACTATGCCAAATACTCTTACTGAATCGTGGCTCTGCCAGAATCCAGCGGCATCTCATTGGCTTGGCGGTTCATTTTCTCTGAGGCCTCTCGCTTCATCTGCAATTTCATCTGCGAATACTTCTTGAAGGCCTTTGCATCGCCCTGTCGAAGGAGCTGTGTAACCCGTTCGTCGGCGACGCCGCGCGCGCCTGGGAGTGAACTTGACTACAGCTCACTCTCCCCACGATGTTTTTTAAAGATTTAGACCTCCCGCGCGAGCAAAGGGGGTCAACGCACAGCAACTCTATCGGAATTTGCCTCATAACAGGAAGGAAGCGCGTTCGGAAACATGCTAGGGGTCCGCTGCTCTGGTCAAGGACGACGAGCAAAGGGAAAAGTGATTGCGTGAATCTACTAGAATGATTTATCTTTCGAGGTTGGTAAACGTTTGCTCTAGCGCGGAATTTTAAAGCTTTCGTCAGAGAACGAACGATAAGTCCCGAGGAGGCCAGAATGTCGAAAAGATCGAAATTGACGCGGCGGGGGTTTGTGGGGGCGGCCGTTTCCGTTGCTGCAGTGGGCACGGTGCGGGGGCATGGTCTGCTCGGGGCGTTTTGGGGAAGCGGTTCGGCCGCGTCCAGTCCGGACTGGAAAGATGAAGGCGTTCTCTTTGTGGATAAGTCGCCGTACGCCAAGCTGCACAACATTCCGGTGCACGCAGTGACGATAACTAGTGGATTTTGGGGTGCGCGGCGCGAGACAAACGTAACGAAGAGCATTCCGTCCATGGAGAAATTGCTGGAATCGAATGGGCGAATGACTAATTTTCTGAGGCTCGTTGGCAAGAGCGATGCTTCGCAACGGGGACCGGTTTACTCGGACTCGGACGTCTACAAGTGGACAGAAGCTGTGGGGTTTGCGCTGCAGTCGGGCGATGGTCCCGAGCTCCGCGCGATGACCGACAACATTATCAAAGAAGTCGTGGCGGTGCAGGAGCCGAGCGGGTACCTGAATACTTACTACGTCGGCGACAAGGCGAAGGATCGCATGCTTCCTGAAGTGCAACGGTGGGGACATGAGCTGTACAACCTGGGGCATATGATTCAGGGAGCGATTGCGTATTATCGCGGGACGGGCGACCGGACTTTGATGGACGCCGGGATTAAATTTGTTGATGGGTATTTACTGCCAAATTTTGGGCCGGGAACCGACAAGAAGCCGCTGCTTTCCGGGCATCCCGAAATGGAAATGGCGTTGGTTGAGCTTTACCGCACGACCGGGGAGAAGAAGTATCTCGATCTTGCGGGCTATCTTCTTCAGGGTGACGAGCGGATCAAGTTGCCAGCACGCGGATACGTGTATCACTTCTGCGGGATTCCGTTCACGACGCGCACGCACCTTGAGGGGCATGCGGTGAGGGCGATGTACGCGTGCTGCGGCGCGACGGACTATTACCTGGAGACCGGCGACGCGACGTATTTGAAGACGCTAAACGTGCTTTGGGAGGATTTGGTTTCTTCGCAAATGTATGTGACTGGGGGAGTGGGAGCGCGAAGCGAAGGCGAAGCGTTTGGTGACTCTTACGAGTTGCCGAACTTCACGGCTTATGGCGAGAGTTGCGCGGCGATCGGGAACATGATGTGGAACTGGCGCATGCTGGCGGCGACCGGTGAAGCGAAATACGCGGACGTGATCGAGCGGGCTTTGTATAACGGCATTAATTCGGGGATGTCACTGGACGGGACGATGTATTGCTATCGCAATCCGCTGGGATTCGATCCGTCGGGCGGCGACCATATTCGCAATCCGTGGTACGACACGACATGTTGCCCGCCGAATCTGGAGCGTACGTTTGCTTCGTTGCCCGGATATTTTTACAGCACGAGCAAGGACGGACTCTACGTGCACCTGTACGATAACTCGCAACTGGATTGGCATCTGGAGGATGGCACCGGCTTGAAAGTTGTGCAGAAGACGAACTATCCGTGGGATGGTGGCGTGGATATTACGGTTACGCCGGCGAAGCCTGCCGAGTTCACGTTTTATCTTCGCGTGCCTGGATGGTCGGAAGGAACACAGGTTACAGTCAATGGAAAAGCGGTTTCGGTAGCGACTCCGGGCCAATATCTGGCGGTGCGGCGTCGGTGGACATCCGGCGATGTTATCAATGTGAAGTTTGAGATGACGCCGCAAGTGATCGACGCAAATCCACGCGTGGTGGATGACTACGGACGTGTCGCGGTGCAACGTGGGCCAATCGTGTATTGTCTCGAGCAGCTGGATCAGCCAGAAGGCGTGCAGCTATTTGATGTGTCGCTTGACGTACGGCAGAAGGGCGCATCCGCGTTCCACGAAGAGTTCCGCAAAGATGTGCTTGGTGGAATCGTGATGCTGAAGCATACGGGAGCGGTCAGCGAGAAGACCAATTCCCGTAGTGCGTTGTATCGCGCGTACAGTTCCGAAACGTCTAAAGCGCGGGCGGTGGAGCTGAGCTTTGTGCCGTACTACGCGTGGGCAAATCGCGCGGCAACGCCGATGCAGGTCTGGACGCCGGTTCTGAAGGCATAACACGACATGCTTGGGTTGCGTCGGGCGGTCAGAGTACGCTGCTGAGCGGCCTCTAGCCTTCTACTTTGTGGTAGAGGCGGTACGGCTCATCGCCGATAGCGGCGAATGGCCGGAACGTGATTTTTTTAGCGCCACTTTGCACTAGCCAGTTTTCCGAAGATTGCGAAGGGGCTGAAGCAGCCAATAGTTGTGCGCGAGAGAAGTTCGCAGGCAGATTCCCAGTGCCGAAGAGAGCGAGAGGCCCACGGCGTAGCGCAACGATCTGCGGATTCTCTGGGTCGACAGCTTGCAAGCTAAGAGGCATTCCGATTTCATACTCCACGCGGTCACCGGTTTTCCAGGCGCGCGATAGCTCGAAGAATTTTCCCGCGGCGACATCACCTTCCACTTTTTTACCATTCACCGAGACGCGGGTCTTGGCGTCGGCCCATGCGGGAACGCGCAGGTAGATGGTGAATTTTTCGGGACGCGGCATTTCCAATTCGAGTTGCGTGGTGTTCGACGTGGGATAACTGGTTTTTTGCGTGATCGTGACTTGCGTGCCGCCTTGCGCCCAGCTTACGCGAGAAGGCAGGAAAAGATTGACGTAGACGCCTTCTTTGGCGGGATAGTAAGAACTAATGCCGTAATCGGCCGTCAGTTGCGGGAAAGTTCCGGAGCAGCACGGCCATTTGTCTTTGTAATAGACCTTTTTGGCGGCGTCGGAATTGTAATCGGAATAGTAGAAACTGGTGCCGTCGGGGAGGATGGGCTTGGCCCCAGCGACGGTGTTGTAGAGGACCTGTTCCATGCTGTCGCCGTAGCGGGAGTCGCGGGTGACGCGCAGCAGGTATCGCGTGATCTTGAATTGACCGTAGGCACCGCAAGGAGTTTCGAAGCTGGAGCGGCTTTTTCCGAGGCTGGCGGCGAGGAGTCCCTGGCCGGGTACGACGAAAGCCTCGTCGGGTCCCCATCCGCCGGTTGCATAACTTTGTTCCTGAACCATGCGAAGGCCATTGGTTGCAGCGCGCAGATATTTTTCATCGCCCAAAACTAAATAGGCCTGCATCGCAGAACTAAAAGTGTTGACGTGGCTGTACGCGTGCTTGCCGGGAAGGGCATTGTGGTTCTCGGCGAGGGCGTCGTAATACTCGTGATAGATGAATCGTTCGCCGAGCTCTTTGTAGCGCACGTCGCCGCTACGCTGATAAGCCAGGAAGAAATTCTCGGGCAAAGTGTAGGTTTCATCCCAAGTGTAGGCGATGGACTTATGCGGGCGGGCTTCTTGTTCCGCGCGGCTCAGGGCCTTCTCGGGCAGGTGCGCCAAAACGGCTTCTGTGGCCCGCTTGAGAACCGCCAGAGCGTTGGGATCGGCCGCGAATTCGTGGGCATCGATGAGTCCGCAGCAGGTTTTATCGAAAGTGTAGCCGGGGAGGCGATAGTCGACGTAGAACTTTCCGGTGGGCTCGACAGTCTCGCCGAATGCACGCACGAGGCGATGGACTTTTTCCTGCGTGGCCTTGGATCCGGTCACAGCATAGGCACGAGCCAGACCTGATAGATATTGGCCGAAAGAGTGGCCGGCGATGAAGGCATGAAAATTATCCTTTTCGTTGAAGTCGTCGCCGTCGTCATACCAGCCTCCCAGGTCCGGTCCTGGCGCGGGCATGCCTTGACGCTTGCGAAAGGGTTTGAGCAGTCCGTCTTCATCGAGACTGAGGAAGAGCTTGTGGTTCTGGTCGAACTGAGTGCGGAAGGGGCCCTCAAGGAGTTGCACTTTGGAGTAGCCAAAAACCGAGAGCTGGGGAGTGATGGCCACAGTGGCGGTCGAGCGTGCCCATGCAGGGATGGAACGGGTGGCGAGCAGTCCGGCGGTAGAAACGGCGGCAGTCTTGAGGAATTGGCGCCTGGTATTATTTTTCACAGTGAAACCTCCTGGGATTGCTCACGGGATGCCCTCGTCCGATTAGGGGAGGCGCACACGGAATAGGCGCCGGGTGCGGAAATCTCAGTAAGCGTTATCTCAAACTACCTATGTATAGCGCGCGAAAGGTCTTGCGTCAAACACAAGCTGTCATCGATTTACTGGATGAAGTATCCTGTCTCTCTAAAGATGCAACGACCGCCGGTATCCACAATGGTTCTGTGCAGGAGTTTTGGCCTCGCATTATTGCTGCTTTTCTGCCTAGGCGGGGCTTTTTCCCAGACTCCCGATAGCCAGACTGAGCCGATTACCTCGGCCCTCCGCGTTAGAGACTACGATAAAGCTGTGGAGTTAAGCCGTGCAGCTTTGCAGAGCTCGCCCAACAATGCGCAGTTGTGGACGTTACAAGGCATCGCGTTGGCCAGCAAAGGGGACAACAAAGAGGCGCTGACGGCATTTCAGCGAGCGTTGAAAATCGCTCCCAACACGATCGCGGCACTGGCGGGTGCGGCTCAGATTGAATACCAGGCGGGGGACGCGGCCGCTGTCCCGTTACTCAATCATTTGGTGCAATTGCGTCCGGAAGAGCCGACGGCGCACGCCATGCTGGCGGTGATGGAGTATCGGCGGGGAAACTGTGTTGCTGCGGCACCTCATTTTGCGAAAGCTGGCGAACTGCTCGATTCGCAGCTCGACGCTTTGCACGCTTATGCCACCTGTCTGGTGAGACTCAAGCGCATGGATGAAGCGGTGACGACTTTTCAGCGAGCGCTGGCGCTAAGGCCGGATGATCCTCGAGAGCATTTAGTCCTCGCATCGATTCAGCTGATGGCTCACAAACCGCAGGATGCGATTGCCACGCTTCAGCCGCTGCTTGCGAGCCCGGGAGTCGATGCGGATACGCTGCAGCTTGCATCGACTGCCTATGAAGACGCCGGCGACACGCCCCAAGCAGTGAGCACGCTGCGTCAAGCACTTCTGCTAGCGCCACGAAACGTGAGTCTCTACCTGGATTTTGCAAATATTTGTTTCACGCACGAGTCGTTTCAAGTGGGCATTGACGTCCTCACGGAAGGATTGCTGTTGCAGGCCAAGTCGGATGATCTATATGTAGCGCGGGGTGTTTTGTACGTCCAGTTGGCGCAGTACGACAAGGCGGAGGCCGATTTTGAGAAAGCGTACGAGCTGAACCCGAATCAGTCTTTGAGCACAGCTGCGCAAGGACTGGCCGCTGTGCAGGCCAATGATCTGGATCACGCGTTGGAGTCGGTACAGGCAAAATTGGCGCGGAAGCCTAATGACCCCCTCTTGCTTTATTTGCAGGCGGATGTACTTTCGCAAAAAGGCGCTGATCCGGGCACGCCTGAATTTCAGGTCGCCATGCAGTCAGCGAAGAAAGCGGTTGCGCTGCAGCCAACACTGGCCGCGGCGCGAGGCGTGCTTGCAAAACTGTACATGCAAACAGGACAGTATCACGAAGCGATCGAGCAGTGCAGAAAGGCTCTCGCCATTGACCCCAAGGATCAGACCGCCGTGTACCGGCTGATTCAAGCGCTGCGGAAAACGGGGGAGAAAAAAGAGATTCCAGAGCTGCTGCAGCGGTTGGCGCAACTCCGCGAAGACGCAACGAAAGAAGAAAAAGAGCATTACCGTTACAAGCTATTTGAAGAGGACACAGCGACTAAGCAGCCCTGAGCTGGGCCTGAATTCCTATTGCGAGTTTTTCGCAGGGCTCCAGGATGTGCCTAGCCGCAGCTGAAAGATGGCGCTTTTGAAAATAAAAACCAAGATGCCCCGAAAAGGAACTCTTCCAGAATGATCTCGCGTCGCGCGTTTATGGGAATGTCGATCGGATCGGCCATCGTGCTCTCGGCGGGACGAACGCTTGGGCAAGGGGTCGCGGCCCATGCGGCCAAGCCGTTGGCGAGGCAAGCGCCCTCTGGCCGCCCATTTAACGCGCATTTTGTAGATGTCGGAGCTGCCGCCGGACTGCACTCGCCGACGATATATGGTGGCGTCGAAAGCAAAAAATATATTTTGGAGTCCACAGGTTGTGGCTGCGCCTTCATCGATTACGACAACGACGGTTGGATGGATATTTTCTTGCTTTGCGGGACTCGGCTTGAAGGCCCTCCGGAGGGCGCCACAAACAGGCTGTACAAGAACAATCGAGACGGAACTTTCACCGATGTCACGGAAAAGGCCGGTCTGCATGCGGTTGGCTGGGCTTGCGGCGTGTGCATCGGAGATTACAACAACGATGGCTTCGAGGATATCTTCTGCACGTACTTCGGGCAGAACATTCTTTACCGCAACAATGGCGATGGTACCTTCACGGATGTGACCAAGGCCGCCGGTCTCTTGAATGACCAACCTTGCTGGGGCGCGGGCTGCAGCTTCCTGGACTACAACCGCGACGGGCACCTCGATTTGTTTGTGTCGAATTATGTCCGCTTCTCCTTTGAGCATGCGCCGGTTCCCGGAGCGAACACCAACTGCAATTGGAAGGGGATTCCCGTCGAGTGCGGACCCCGCGGATTGCCCACAGGCCGCCATTCGCTTTACAGGAATAACGGCGACGGGACATTTACCGACGTCAGCCAACAGGCAGGCATCGCGCAGGCCAACAAGTGTTACGGCATGACCGTTGCGGCCGCCGACTTTGACGAAGACGGTTGGCCGGACATTTATGTGGCGTGCGATTCCACGCCGAGCCTGCTGTTTATGAACAACCATGACGGAACATTCCGGGAGGAGGGAGTCGTCCGAGGAGTAGCCCTCAGCGACGACGGAGAAGAACAAGCGGGAATGGGGATCGGCGTGGGCGACTATGACCTGGACGGGCATCTGGATCTCTTTAAGACCCACTTTGCAGACGATGCGAATGTGCTTTACCACAACGACGGGAAGGGGAACTTCGATGACGTCACGCGCACGTCCCGCGTTGGCGTAGAGACCCGTTATATCTGTTGGGGAGCCGGGATGCTGGATTTAGACAATGACGGCAACCCCGATTTATTCATGGTCACAGGTAACGTTTACCCGGAAGTGGAAAAATCTCTTCCGCAATATGCCAACAAGACGCCCCGTGCTGTATTTCGCAATTTAGGCAATAACGCCTTCGAAGAGTTAGTCGAGGCTGCAGGCCCGGGCGTGTCGGAAGCGCATTGCAGCCGCGGCTGCGCGTTCGGGGATTTCGACAATGATGGTGACATGGACATACTCATCGTAAATCTGAACGAAAATCCCTCCCTTTTGCGCAATGATCTCAGCGGAAAACAGAACTGGATAAAGGTCAAGCTCGAGGGAGTGAAGTCCAACCGAAGTGCGATAGGAGCCAGGGTTCTGGCTCATTATGGCGGCAAAACGCAGGCACAGAGCGTCTTGAGTCAATCCAGTTTTTATTCCTGCAATGATTGGCGCCTGCATTTCGGCCTGGGAAACCATACTTCTGTGAGCGTGGAGGTGCATTGGCCAAACGGGCTTGTGGAGACGTTCAAACAGCTTCCCATAAACCAGCTCATTACACTGCGAGAGGGCGCTGGGATCGTGCCAAACCGTGGGTGGTCAAAGACCTAAGGGAAGATGCGTTTTCAAGCATCGACCCGCTCGCCGGGCTCGCCTAGTATAAAAACATTAGAAAACGCTTGACAGCCCCATACAAGTGGCATATATCTTTGAACAATCGAGAAAACGTTTACAGTGAAATTGTTCTGTAAATGTCGACTCATTATCTTTGGGGGTGAAGCGCATGCAAGCGAGATCGTTGGTTGGATCGTTTGTCCGACTACTCATAGCAGTCCTGGTAATGGCGGGCCCGGCTTGGGCTCAGTACTCCGGAACTATTCAAGGAAACGTTGCGGACCCGAGCGGCGCGGCGATGGCCAACGCAAAGGTAACGGTGGAAAATCTTGCGACGCACATCACTGCGACAACGACAACGGATGGCGAGGGCGGATATCGATTTCTGAGCTTGGCACCGGGTTCCTACAAAATTACCGTGGAAGCGCCAGGTTTCTCCAGGGCTGAAACGACTGTCACACTCGAGACCAACCAAAACCTGACCGTTCCCATTGGCGTGAAAGTTGGCGCGGCAACGGAATCTGTTACTGTTGTTGCGGAAAACCCGCTGGTCAACGTTACCGAGACTCGCAATCAACAGACCCTGCAAAGCCAGGAATTGTCGACGTTACCCTTGGCGGGGCGCAATATGCTCTCGCTCTCTACTATTGCTCCGGGCGTCACCGGACTTGGACTTGCCGGCGGTCCCGGCGTCTCCTCGGGCACTCCGGGAGCTAACGCCGGTAATTTCTCGACGGAAGAGGCAGTGGACGTCAGCGCGAACGGTCAAGGGACCGTTGCCAATATGTGGATCATCGACGGGCTGGACGTCACGAGCAGCGTGAGGCAGGGAGTATTGAACCTGACTCCGAACCCCGACGTCATTCAAGAGTCCAACAATCAGGTGAACACTTATTCGAGCGAGTACGGCAGAGGCAGCGGCCTTCAGGTCGCCATGACGACAAAATCCGGTGGGGATGAATTCCACGGATTGGCGAGCGACTATTTCAATTACCAGTCGATGTTCGCCAAGTATTCCTTGCCAGGCTCCGACCATACTTACAATCCGTTCCATAGCAACAATCTTTCGGGAACGATCGGTGGCCCGATTATTCCCCATCACCAGTTCTTCTTCGTGTTCGGCATTGAAGCATTGCGTTCTTCCGCCTCCACGGGCAACAACGTCATCACTTTCCCGGATCCCGCGTTCGCGGCCTTTGCCCAGACAAATAATCCAGGCACGTTTGGGACGAAAATATTGAACACGTACGTTCCTTCGCACATCGTCGGTGTCGCCGTTTCGAAAACGGCAAATGACATTTTCCCGGGAACTTGTGGGACCGGGGCTACCGAGAACCTTCCTTGCGCAACCCCGATGATTGACAGCGGAATCTTCAATTCCTCCAACGTCATCAACGGCACTCAGTATTTCGTCCGGGTGGACAAGTATTTCAGCAAGGACCGCATTTATGGCAGCTTCTTCCGTACGCTCCAGTCCAATCCATCGCCGAACGTCATCTCGCAATTCTCCACCACGAATAACTATTGGCAGCGTGCCTTGCAGGTGAATTGGACGCACGACTTCAGCCCGACGACGTTAAACGAAGTCATTTTTGCCCAGAATCGCATCGAGGGTAAGCTCGGCGAAACGGGTGACTTTACCATCCCAGGAATCGGTGTCACTGGGCAAAGTGTTGGGTACGGTGTCGGGTTCGCCCAGGGCGATTTCATTCAACACAATTATCACTGGCGTGACGTCTTGACGCATGTCCGTGGCGCCCATGTCATAAAAGTGGGCTACGAAGGCTTATACGGCGATGACGTTGAACCTTTCCAAGGACCGTGGTCCCATCCCGGATTCAGCTTCAACAATTTGCTATCGCTTGCGCAAGACTCGCCGCTCCAGGAGAGCGGCGTCATGTACAACCCCATCACGGGTGTGCAGCAACTTTGGAACTGGGATGCCGCCTCCAAAACGTGGGGCATTTTTGCGGAAGATACGTGGAAAGCGCGCCGCAATCTGACAGTGACCGTTGGATTCCGTTTCGACGACCAGGGGAACCCGTACTCCAAGTCCACCGCTACTGTTTTTGGCAACTTCTATCTTGGCTCGGGCTCTACTTTTCAAGATCGGGTTGCCGCCGGATTTGCCAAACCCACGCACAATGCGCTTACAAGTACACCCAAAGCCTATACTCCTCGCATTGGCGCCGCATGGGATATCACGGGAAGGGGAGATTGGCTGGTACGTGGCGGATTCGGAATGTTTTCCAACTGGCTGACACCGGCCAACATTCAGGAAGAATTCCGTGGCAACCCGCCAGGCTTGATCCTGCCTACGTTCTTCGCTGGAAATGCGCCGGCGAACCGGCCCGTTTTTGTTCAGGGCACGGGCAGCAAGCCTCCATTCGGATTCGTCTTCCCTGCGCTAGCCGGAACAGCCTTGTGCCCGGTAGCTCCCTGTTTGGACGCGGCCGGAGGAATTGTGGGGGCAGGTTTGGGGATTGGAGGCATCACCCCGGACATCGTTTCGCCTACGGCCTATATTTGGTCGGGTACGTTGGAGCATAGGCTTGGCAGCCGCTTTGTCGCCTCAGCTTTGTACAGTGGGTCCCACACTGCAAATCTCGTCGGAAACGGCAACGCCGGCGGCTTGGTCTCTTATGGCGTTGACGTCAACGAGCTACCAGGCGCTCTGATTGGCTTGCCCCTCGGCTCCGCGCCGCCGCGGCCAAATCCGAGCTTCGGCCAAATTGCCTATACCCAAAACAATCGGTATGCCAACTATGAAGCTGTGACGTTTGATCTCAGGGCCAGGGCAAGCCGCGGGTTCTTTGACGTTTCCTACACACGCTCTTCGTCGAAAGACGACGGCAGCCGGTATCCGACGCCCGAGAATCCTGGTTCGTATTACGGACCTTCGCCTTGGGATGCTCCCAACCGCATTTCCGCAAGCTTCAACTACGAGCAGCCCGGCTTGAACAACGGCGCCGGCTTTGTTGGCCATGCTACGAGCGGCTGGGGCGTGAGCGGAACCAGCATTTACCAAACCGGCTATCCCTTCACCGTCTTTAATGGAGCGGCCTACAACGGCGCAAACTATGTCGCGGGTGCAGACGCACACCTCACTCAAACTGGCGACTACCTAGCCAACGGGGATAACTTCAGCTATCCAAACGTGGGGAGCTACTCCCAAGGAACTTCGCGGAGCGCCTACACAACGGGAGTTTTCTCGGCTGGGGAATTTACTGTGCCGACCGCTGGCACTAACGGAAACGAGAGGCCCGGCGCGTTTCGCAATCCGGCCTTTATTCAGACGGACATGACCATCTACAAGAACACGCACATAACCGAGCGCATGGTTTTCCAGGTCCGATTTGAGTTCTATAACCTATTCAACCATGCTAATTTCCAGAACATTCAGAGCGATCTATCCGCTGGGAACTTTGGCCAGGTCACCGGCCAAACGCTACCGAGGTGGTGGCAGCTTGGAGGCAAGTTCACCTTCTAGTTGATCCCGTTAGATCTTAAGGGACCGCCGTTCCACACCCCGAACGGTGGTCCCTTGCAGGAACGGAGACGTCCGGTCTCTCCAAAGTCCTTGCGGCGATTTGTTTGAATCTTCTGCTCCTTACAATTTGCAGTTCATCAGGCGGGGCGGTGCAGCCCCGTCTTATTTTTCTTCAGCCGCCCGATAAACAGCGAGACCTTCGTCAGAACGACACCTTCAGAGGACTCCCGTCGAAGACGACCGACCGTGATTCTCCAAGCAGCTTCACGTCCAATTTCCTCCGCAGAGGCGCCAGCATGCGTGACCCGGCGGCGCGACACATTCTCAAAGTCTGGGTCGCGTCCTGCCAGTCCATTTGGATTCCCATCCATTCGCACTTTCGATAGTTAAAGGTGCTTCCGTCATCTTCGTAGAGCAAAAAAGAAGCATCGCTGCCGGGATAAACGGAAACGGAGAGCGGCTGATCTACTTTTTCTGCCGTGAATTGCGTTACGGGACCGAGCGGCAGTATGGAACCAGCACGAACATAAAGCGGTATCGTTTCAAGGTCGACCTCGCGCCTGATTTCGCGCCCGCCTTCAAGGCGTTCTTGCGTCCAAAAATCGTACCAGCCACCCGCGGGCAAATAGACCGTACGTGTCTCCGCGCCTTTTTCAACGACCGGTGCAACCAGAACGTTCTTCCCCCACAAATATTCATCCCCGCACGCAACGGCCTTGGGATCGTCTGGATAATGCAGCCACAGCGCGCGCAGGATGGGCATGCCGTTCGTCGCGCATTCGCGCACCGCGCTGTAGAGATAGGGAAGCATGCGGTAGCGCAGTTCGAGATACTTTCGGCAGATCGGTTCAACCTGCTCATTGTGCAACTGGCTGGAATCCGGAATCGCGGCGCCGTTGTAATTGTTGATTTCAATGGGACCCGGGTCGCCCGTGTTCCATCCCCAAGGCAGGCGGAGTTTCCAAGCGCGTCCGTGACAACGGAAGAGCGGGCAAAAAGCCCCGAACTGAAACCAGCGTAAATAAAGTTCCGCAGTGAATTCCTTTGTCGGCACGAAACCGCCAATGTCCGTGCCCCAGTAGGGAATTCCCGTCAGCCCCGTGTTGATCGCGATCGGCACCTGAACCTTCAGCGTCTCCCAGGTGGAAAACACATCACCGGACCATAGGAAAGCTCCAAAGCGTTGCATGCCGGCATACCCGTTGCGGTGCAGCGCGTAAGGCCGCTCATTCGGACGATCAAGCTGCGGGCCTTCCCAATACATGCGGTTGCGAACCAGGCGCGAGGGAATATCCAGCGGATCGCCTTCATCTGGCCACCAACCATCGACTCCCATCGCGAAATCCTTTCGATGCGCGTCCCAATGGCAGCTCGCTGTTTCTTCATCGAAGCGCCGAAGTTCGCACGCGTCGCTCACGGCGCCGCGAAGCTTGTCAGACAAAATAACTGCGTGAAGCACGACCCGGAAATGTTCTTTGTGAAGTTCATCGATAATTTCCTTGGGATCGGGAAACACGCGTGAGTTCCAGACGAACGAACCGTTTTCCGTATTCCAGCCAGAGGGGCAGAATCCCGTGCCCAAATAGATCAATGCGTCGCAGGGAAGTTTTTTTTCGCGAAAAGTCTTCGCTTCCGCCAGCACTTCCTCGCGGCTCGCTAAAGTGCGATGCGACTGCTGATAGCCGAAACTCCAGAGCGGCGGCATCTCGGCATGTCCGGTGAGCCTGGCATATTCGGCCATGATCGTCGCGGGATTGCGCGAAGCCACAAAGAAAATATCGAGCGGCAAAGCAGTCTGCGGACTGATTGGCAAAAACTTGCTCTGCGCTCCGGTGAAATCGAAAGTCCCGAACGGCTGATGAAAGAACATTGCCCAGCCGCCGGTGCCGATAATCCATGGTATTGGCACGCGCCCGCCGTGAGTGGCTAATTGATAGCCGCCTTGCCCGCTCTTCATGCGGTCCGTCGAACCTCGTCGGTCGAATTGCGGTCCCCCTTCTCCGAGGCCGAGCAGTGGTGAGTCTCCCGTTAAGAAAGAAACGCCGCCGGTCTCCTCGTCGATGGAGAGCTGTTGGATCGTCTCTCCTTGAGGTGTTGCAATCGTGAAGGCGAGCGGGCTACGCGAAAATGACACCCTCATGTCTCCGCACTCGATTGTTTGTGATTGCGCTTCGCCGCGTATTTCGGTGGTTGCAGCACCCCAGGATGCTCTCAGCAGCGACCCATCGGATGGGACGGGAATCGTGCTGCCGCGTTTGACGGGAAGCACGCTGAAGCGGACGGTGTGACGGCTCACGGGCGAGAGATGAATCTCACAGTTTTCCCCAGCGACTCGTAGACCACCGCTCCCCAAAATGGTCTCCGGCCTGAACAACATTCCCGCGGATACTCCGGCTAGTTGCGCCAGCAACTCTCGGCGATTCCAATTTTTGCTCATCGACACCCTCACCTCCCACTACAGCACTAAGCAGGAAAGCGGTCTCTTTCGCCGATAAGAATCCGGCGGCCGAAAAGGCGTTTCAAAATGAAGCCCAAAATCATTTTAGTCATGCCTGGCGGCATTCTCAGACGCATGAGCAAACGTTTACAGCGAAAAGTGTACAATACGGCTCCAGCCCCGTCACCGCAAGCCTTCTCTGCTTACACGGAACACTTTGAACCCCGCGTGATTCACTACGTGCAAGTGTTTTTCGATTCTTAATTGGGTGGCTTGGAAAACGTGGCGGCCGCTATCGGCACATTCTCTTGCACCTCATCGATCTGGATGATGGAAATACTCGCCGGATCGGAAACAGTGATCCGGAATGGAAGTTGTGCTCCATTTACATCGCGGTAATCGGAATAATCGACCTGTTGAGGGTCGAGGCCGAGCGCCGACTCCTTGTAACGCACTAGCCGTACCAGCAGCCCAGACTGCGCATCGAAATAAAACTTTGCCGCCGGCTGGCCCTTCCTGATGCACAGCAGTAGATAGCTCAGTCGCTCGCCGATTTTCTCAGGATATTCGACGCGTAACTCCGGGTAATACTGCTGAATGTGCAATGGAAATTGCAGGTCGGCGTCCAAAGCCGCTATGTCAACGTCAGCGCCATGTATCTCTCGCGCGGGACGGCCCGGAGTGCTGAACCAGGCCGCTTGGCCGTCGAATACAGTGACACTATCGCCCTCCGCATAGTGACGCACCACCGCCTGCTTGTTCGGAGATTGCGTGAAGATTTCTATCTTCGTCGAATCGCCCCGATATGTGACCCTGCCCTTTTCTACACGGCTCGTGATCTTCTCGATCGCCCCCGTCCCGCCGATAGCGTCAATATAGTTTCTTAGCAACTGGGACGCCGTCGGCAAACTCACAGGAAGCTTTTGCGCCTCGCCATTCCCATTGCTGGCAGTAAGTCGCTTTTCACTTTCTACAAGCGGAGTATTGACAGGATCACGCGCGCCGCGATGGCAGGAGTAGCAGGTCAATTCGCGGTGCCCCTCGAAACTGTTCCCGTTAATGGCGAACATCATCTCCATCATGTTGCGTGCCGTTTGCTTGGGTTTCTTATCGTCTTTTTCGAAGTGTCCTTCGACATGGCAGAAGCTGCATTCCACTCCCAGCGACGAAGAGATGAACTCCATTGTCGGTATCAGTTGGTCCGCGGGAATTCCTTTGAGCACGCGAATGTTCTTAAAACCTTCGTCCGACCTTTTTATTGCAGCGCTCACTGAAAGATTACCGCTCGACTCATCCCCAGTCTTGGCTTCGCTCATCACAGCTTTGATTCTGCCCGACAGCTCCGCGGCCTCCGCCGTCCTTCCCTGTCTCTGATACAACTCAATCAGCGTGCTTGCCGCTGGCAGGTACAAAGGATCAAGCTTAACGGCCCGCTCCAAATGTGCAATCGCCCGCTCCGTGTCGCCTTCCAGTAGATATGGTGAAGCCGCGCCCGCCTCTGTGACCGGTGAATCCGGATCCAACTGAAGCGCGCGCTCCAAAGCCAACCCGGCGTCGGCTGACTGTTTCCCCACAAGCAGGGCTTCCCCAATCCATTTGAAAAAGTCGCTGTCATTCGCATATTGCCGCTGCACTTCCGTCAGCATTCGGTAGCCCTGGATGATGAACGCCGACGAGTGACGCTGCATACCAACGTCAATGTAGGCGATTCCGAGATTCCTCTTTTGGATTTCGGGCGCAGGTTCGCGCCATGCGGCAATCCCCACGTCTGCGGGAAGATCGGCCTGCGTCTCGGGCCGTCGCTGAATCCTGTGATCCGTAAAAACAGTATGCCCTCCGTCCTGGGCATTGCGCCGTGGCATGTGGCAGCCCAAGCAATCCGTGTCTCGGCCCGGATGCGCCGCAATGGAAGGGAAGTTCGCTGCGTGGCAAGAGAGACATCGCGAGCGGTAATACGGAACCGGTTGCGCCGGCTTATCGTGCGGATTGTGGCACGTTCCGCACCACAAGCGCCCGCCGCTGTTGCGCGCACATGCGCTCAAGGCGAGTTGCTCGACATGGCTGATGACTTTGAATGATCCCGCCGGCGCGCCAGACGGCAGGGCATTGCGATAGATTGTAAACGTGTCTTCCAATCGTTGCCCTGGAATGAAATCGCTTAGCTTTTTTCCAGGATTGGGAACCCGCGCCACTCCAAATAGATGACATTGTTCGCAGACACTATCGCGCGCTGCTGGCTCGAGTTTCGCCGGGTTAACGATAGTCCCCGCCCGTGGGTCTGCCAGGTGTTTTTCTAACGGACCGTGGCATCGTTCACACGTAATGGCTTCCTCTGGAAAAATCGGCGAGCGATATTGATTCATCGTGCCGCTTACGTGAAGCGCCGTTCCCGAATGGCAGAGCACACATTCCTCGCTGACCGGCCGCGTGAAGTCCGGGTCCGGTACATTCTCGTAGCCGGGCGCTAGGTCATACGATTGGCGACGCGTGTAGAAAGCCACAGGTGATTGGAAAAGGTGCCCGCCTATGTCGATCAGATACCCGCTGGCATGGTTGCCGGAGCCAATTACATAGTCCACACGATAGTCGCTGCTGTCGTTTCCATTTTCCCATCGTTGCCAATATCCCGTTGCTGAGGAACGCATTGTGATTTTCGATCCATGCGCGTTTACGGTTCCCTCTGGCTCACGATCGGATCGCCGCAAGGAATGCGCCATGGCTGATCGTGCGTATCCTTCGACTTCAGCTGGGTGGCAGAACACGCAACGGCTCGCGCCACTGGGCGCGCTTGGGAGCGGCTCCGGAGGATGCTTCGCCTCTTGCTTTGGCTCTACGCCCCTTACGGATTGGCTCCGTCCTGAACGAATACTGAGGTGGAAAAGCAGAAGGATGAACAGGCCGAAAGCGATACCTTGCTGCGCTCGCTTGAAATGGAATCGCCGGACCATTGGCCGCACTTGTCGTCAGGAAAAGACGCTCTTCATTCTTTGCCTTCCGGCGGGGCTTGCGGAACACGCTTTGGTGTGGAACGCGATTTGTTCTGATTGGTGCCCGGAGGAAATGTCGTCGATTTCCGCAGAATTAGGTGCGTCTTTAGCACAAACTCTGTTCCGTTCGGCGCGGGAGCGTCCCTCTTCACTTCCTTGAGCAGGGCGTTAAACGCGAGGGTCCCCAATTCCGTTTGCGACATTTGAATAGTGGTTAGCGGAGGAATCATGTAGTCCGACAATCGGGTATCGTCGAACCCGATCACTGACAATTCTTGAGGCACCGTGATTCCAAGATCGAATGCCTGCCTCATCACGCCTATGGCCGTCAGATCGTTGGAGCACATGAGGGCTGTGGGTCGTTCGCGAAGTTCTGAGAGTTTTTGCAGGGCGAGCTTTCCGCCCTCCAACCTGTGATCTCCTTCGACGATGAACTCTGGCTTCACCTGCAGGCCGATCTCGCGCATCGACGCCTCAAACGCATCTCTTCGCGCGATCGCAGAGCGCAGCTTGAGCGGCCCGGTTACAAAACCGATGCGTTCGTGTCGCATGGCCGCCAGGTGTTGTACAGCCTGGCGAATCCCGTGTGCATAATCGACTCGGATATTGCTGACGCGTGGCGCCTTTGGCCCAACGTCGATGAACACAAGCGGCAGATTCCGAAATCGCAGATGCTCCAGGAGCTCGTCTTCCATTCCGAACGTTAGGATGGCGACCCCGTCCACGCGTCCCTCGATCATCCTGCGAACGGCGAGTTCCATCCTCTTGGGGTCGTGAATCGTCGAGGTCAGCAGAATTTCGTAATTTTGTTCGACGGCCAGTGTTTCAAATGTCTGCACAATTTCGGGGAAGAACGGGTTGGTGATTTCGGAAACTATGAGTCCAAACACTCGACTCCGGCCGGAAACAAGTGCCCTCGCCTGGCGGTTGGGATAGTATCCAAGCTCGGCAATGGCCTTCCAGACGCGTTTTGCCAGCTGCGCATCGACTGTCGCCACCTGGTTGACCGTCCGTGATACAGTTGCGGTGGATACCTTGGCTCGTCTGGCGACATCTCGAATGTCCACGAGGCCTCTTCTAACCTCAGCTAAGATCGTTAGTTACAGTATACGCTATCCCAATTAAGTGACAACCCAGCGTTCCTGCCTCGGATAATTCCTTTGCAAACTCTATACAGGGTCTTGGCCCACTCCTAAACGGTAATTCCGCAAATAGATGCAGTTTCGGGGCGGCTGTCCTCGAAGCGCACGCTCTCAAACTCTCTTGCAAACCAGGCTCCATCGTGGTAAACGTTTACTTACCTTGCGGTTGTTTCGGTGCTCCCAGGTGCCCCTAGAGGACCTTTCATGACCAGACTTTCCGTTCTTCTTTTCGCCTTCTTCGCTTTCTTGATGTTCGCCACATCGCTCCTGGCCTCCGAATCCGGCCCCAAAATGCACGTTTCTGAGTTTGGCAAGACCAGCGAAGGAGTTTCAGTCCATCGTTACGTTCTCACCAACAATAAAGGTGTCGAGGCGGTGGTAATCAGCTATGGGGCGACTCTCGTCTCGCTAAGGGTCCCTGATCGCAACGGCAAAGCAGCAGATATCGTTCTCGGCTACGACAATCTGGACGGCTATGAGCAGGGCAAATCCTACTTCGGAGCCACTATCGGAAGGTACGGCAATCGCATCGCCCGCGGTGAATTCACGCTGGACGGAACCGTGTTCCACCTCCCGAAGAATGATGGGCCGAACAGTCTGCATGGGGGCACGCGGGGCTTCAACAAGCGGGTATGGACCGCGATCGATCGCTCGCATGCGGGCGCCCAGGTATTGGAGTTGAGCTACACGAGCGCGGACGGAGAGGAAGGTTACCCCGGCACTCTGAAGGTAAAGGTGACATACACGCTGCCGGCGGAGGCCAGCGAATTGCGCATCGACTATTCCGCGACGACAGATAAAGACACCGTCGTCAATTTGACGAACCACAGTTACTTCAATCTGTCCGGCAACCCTGCTAAAGAGGTTGTCGATCATCAGTTGCTGCTTCGCGCTCCGCAATTCACTCCTGTTGATTCGACGCTGATACCGACCGGAGAATTGCGCGCGGTCCGCGGCACGCCGTTTGATTTTACGAAGCTGACAGCCATCGGGGCCCGCATCAATCAGGACGACGAGCAATTGAAATTCGGAAAAGGTTACGATCACAACTGGGTGCTGGAAAAGACGGAAAAAACCGGGCTGCAACTCGCTGCCGAAGTCTTCGATCCCACAAGCGGGCGAGTCCTCCAAGTGCTGACAACCGAGCCTGGAATTCAGTTTTATAGCGGCAATTTTTTGGATGGCACGGCAAAGGGAAAGGGCGGCCAGCTTTATGCGCATCGCACTGGCTTTTGCCTCGAAACGCAGCATTTTCCGGATTCACCCAATCATCCCAATTTTCCGTCCACCGTCTTGAAGCCGGGCGAAACGTATCGGACGTCCACAGTCTTGCGATTTTCGACGCGGAAATAGCGCAACGGAACAGAGTCGGGGGCAAATGCGGTTAGCGAAGTTACGAGGGCAAGTCTTGGAACCCAACCTGATTTTCGTTGCGATGCATTGAGCGAAACAATCGCGTTTGCAAGAAAGTGACCCAAGGGGACCATGGCGAACAAGAGAAAAATGACGATGGGAGTGATAGTAGGGAACCGGGGATTTTTCCCGGCGCATCTGGCGAAGTCCGGGCGGGACGAGATGACCGCGGTCTTGCAAAAGGCGGGCATGGATGTAGTGGTGCTCGATCCGGAGCAAAGCAAGCACGGCGCAGTGGAAACCTACGAAGAAGCGAAGCGATGCGCGGCATTATTTAAATCGAAAGCCGATGCGATCGATGGCGTGATCGTGACGCTGCCGAATTTCGGAGATGAGCGCGCGATTGCCGATACGCTGCGGCTGGCGGGTCTTCGCGTGCCCGTTCTGGTGCAGGCAACGCCCGACACGCCGTCCAAGATGACCATCACGCACCGGCGCGACAGCTTTTGCGGAAAAATGTCCTCCTGCAACAATTTAAGGCAGTACGGGATTCCTTATTCGCTGACCACGCTGCACACCGAATCGCCGGAATCGCCGGAGTTCACAAAAGACCTCGAGTGGTTCGCCGGCGTTTGCCGGATCGTGAAGGGGTTGAAGAATCTGCGCATCGGCGCGGTGGGCGCGCGGCCGACGGCGTTCAACACGGTGCGCTACAGCGAGAAGTTGCTGGAGGCCAGCGGCATTTCCGTTGAAACGCTCGATCTTTCGGAAGTGCTGGGGCGCATCGGCAAGATGAAAGACACGGATGATGCGGCGGTCGAGAAGCTGCAGTCGATCCAGAAATACGTGACGACGACGGACATCCCGCAGGCCGCGTTGATGAAGATGGCCAAGCTCGGAGCGGTGATCGATCAGTGGATGAAATCCACGGATTTGCAGATCAGCGCGGTGCAGTGCTGGACATCGCTCGAGGAAAATCTGGGCGTAGTGCCGTGCACGGTAATGAGCATGATGAGCGACTCGCTGCTATCGAGCGCTTGCGAAGTGGATGTTTGCGGCGTGCTGGGCATGCACGCGTTGCAGTTGGCATCGGAGACGCCGAGCGCGCTGCTCGATTGGAACAACAACTACGGGAACGATCCGAACAAGGCGGTGTGCTTCCACTGCAGCAATTTGCCGAAGCATTTTTTCAAGAGCGTCAAAATGGATTTTCAGGAAATCATCGCTGGGACGGTAGGGAAGGAAAATACGTTTGGAACGTGCGTAGGGCAGGTCAAATCAGGAGCGATGTGTTTCGCACGTTTTTCGACCGACGACACTTCCGGGCGAATGCGCGGGTATACGGGCAGCGGCAGGTTTACGGACGATCCGCTCGACACGTTCGGCGGCGCGGGCGTGGTGGAAATTCCCGGACTGCAGAAACTGCTGCACTATATCTGCGAGAAGGGATTCGAGCATCACGTTGCGGCGAACTTTTCTTCCGTGGCGCCGGCGGTGCATGAAGCCGCGTCGCGTTATCTCGGCTGGGATATGTACGCCCACGCGGGATAATCGTCACTTCATTCGCAGGGAGCGATTCCAAATCCCATGGCCATTGTAGCTGGCGTAGATTTTGGAACCTTGAGCGTTCGCGTGTCGATGGTGGACAGCGAGCGGGGCATGCTGGCGACGGCGCTGGCGGAATATCCGCTGCACCGCAAGCGCGAAGATCCGGAGTTCGCGACGCAATCGCATAGTGATCAGATGCGCGCACTCGCGAGCGCCACGCGTGAAGCGGTGCAGAAGGCCGGCATTTCCGGCGGGCAAGTGGAATCGTTGGCGATGGACACCACGGGGTCCTCGGTCATTCCTGTTGGAAAAAATCTCGAGCCGCTTGACGATTATTATCTTTGGTGCGACCACCGCGCTAAAGCCGAAGCCGCGGAGATTACCGAAGCGGCGCACCGCGAAGGGCTTGCCGCCATTCAGTGGTGCGGCGGAGTGTACTCCTCGGAATGGGGTTTCTCGAAGTTGCTGCACTGGCTGCGCCACAATCCAAACAAGCGCCCGCAATTTGTTTCCGCCTTTGAGCACTGCGACATGGCGGCGGCGACACTCTGCGGAATTACCGATCCGCGAAAAGTGAAGCGCAGCGTTTGCGCCATGGGACACAAGTGGATGTGGAATCGCGAACTGGGCGGGCTGCCTTCGGAAGAATTTCTCGTCAAAGTCGATCCGCTGTTCGCCGGCGTTCGAGAGAAGCTGCAAGGCGAATACGCGACGTCGGACCAGATCGCCGGGCAGCTTTCGCCGGTTTGGGCGGAGAAGTTGGGGTTGAAAGCAGGCATTCCGATTCCGGTCGGCGCGTTTGACGCGCACTGGGACGCGATTGGCGCGGGCTGCCGCACCGAAGACATGGTGAATGTCGTCGGGACTTCGACGTGCATCATTGGCATTACGCCGTCGGTCAATCTGGTTCCGGGCGTTTGCGGAGTGGTGCAAGGAAGCGTGCATCCGAAACGTACGGGAATCGAAGCAGGTCTTTCCGCGGTCGGAGATATTTTCAACGCCATTGCGACACGCGCAGGCACAGATGTGGCGACGCTGAGCAAAGGACTTGAAAAATACCAGGCCGGGCAGACCGGGCTGCTGCGCATGACATGGGACAACGGCGACCGGACAGTTTTAGTGAACCCGAACTTGCGCGGAATCACGCTCGGCTGGAACCTGCAGACGACCGCGCAGGACGAACTTTTCGCCGCGATGGAAGGCACAGCGTTCCACACGCGAATCATTCTGGACCGCATGGCGGAGCACGGAGTAAACATCCAGCGAGTGATCAATGCAGGCGGCATTCCGCAGAAGAACAACGTCCTGAATCAGATCTACGCAAACGTGCTGGGGCGGCCGGTGCTGGTGCCCAGCAAAAGCGTGACGAGTCTCGGCTCAGCGATCTTTGCGTTTCTTGCCGCCGGAACATTCAAAACAGTGGAAGAGGCCCAAGATAAGATTTGCCCCTCGCATAAGGTGTTTACGCCGGAACCCGCCGCGGAGCGGGTCTACCATTCGCTCTATGCGCTCTACCAAAAGCTCTACTTCGCTTTTGGGAACCCCAAGGATGCAAAGTTCGGCGATGTGCTGCCCAGCTTGATTCACACGGCCGAGAGCGCGAACGCGGGTGGCTGAAGTTGCTAGGCGAGCGTGTCCGCCCCTCCCCCTTAGTTTTTGCGTAAGTGTTCATTTTAAAGGAGGTTAAAGTCTTTTAGAATGAACACTTACGTAAGTGTTCATTCCAAATGACTTAGGTCTGCCGAGTTGCACTAAAATGGGGCAATTCGTCAAGGCCCTGCAAGTGTTGAATCTAAAGCACTTAGTTCGTGTTCAGGGTTAGGGAATGGAACGCCAGCGAGAGGCTGGCACCATAGAGAACGGGCAAACTATTACCTAACGCTTATTATTACATAGAGTAACATTTTGTCAAGAAAATCGGAGGATTGCAATCCCAAGAAGATACGTATATTGTATGCAGGATGTCGCTGCTGTCCACTCCTCGCTCCCATCTCCTTGAAACGATTATGGCGAGCTGTACTAGGATAGATAGATCATCATAATAATTGAGCTCTCTTGTGGTCTTTTCCAGAGGCCAGCTCAGCAACAATCCCGGGCCTGCCGGGGAGGATGAATCCCAATTTCCACCTTTGATCGACTGGAACGCGTACACGTAGTTGACTCACACACGGGCGGAGAGCCGACACGGATCATCGTCTCTGGCGGGCCAGCCCTACCCTCCGACAATATGGGATTGCGCTTGGAAGAGTTCCGCCGAGACCAGGACTTTTTGCGCCGCGCATTGGTGAACGAGCCGCGTGGCTCAGAAGTTGTTGTCGGAGCTCTTCTGTGCGAACCGGTAAAACCAGGTAGTGCCGCGGGGGTGATCTTCTTCAATAATGTCGGTTACCTTGGCATGTGCGTGCACGGCACGATCGGGCTGGTGGCAACTCTCTCTTATCTGGGACGAATTGGCGTCGGCGAGCATAGAATCGACACGCCCGTAGGCACCGTCTCGGCCACACTGCTGGAAACCGGCGAAGTGAGCGTCGCAAATGTTCCGAGCCAGCGTACGGCAAAGGGTGTCGCCGTCCATGTGCCGGGCTACGGCACGGTGCGGGGAGATGTTGCCTGGGGCGGCAACTGGTTTTTCCTGGTCAACGATCACTCTTTTAATCTCGCGATCGGCAATATCGACGAACTTACGCAATTTACATGGGCCATTCGTCAAGCACTCGAGAGAGAGGGAATCAAAGGCGCGGACGGAAAAGAAATTGATCACATCGAACTTTTCAGCCCATCGCAAATTCCCGGCGTCAACAGCAAGAATTTCGTTCTCTGCCCCGGGAAAGCCTATGACCGTTCCCCTTGCGGCACGGGAACAAGCGCCAAACTCGCATGCCTTTACGCCGATGGCAAACTCAAACCGGGCGAAGTCTGGCGGCAAGAGAGCATTGTTGGGAGCGTGTTTGAGGGGCAGGTCCGCATCGAGAACGGCGAGATCATTCCCGTCATCAAGGGCTCAGCGTTCATCACCTCGGATGCGGATTTCATCTTTGATCCCTCCGACCCGTTCCGGTATGGCATCCGAGCATGACTCGCAAGCCCGATGTCTTGATTGTGGGGGCCGGAATTGTAGGAGCGGCCTGCGCATTTGAACTCGCCAAGGCCGGTTTACAGGTTGCTGTCGTTGAAGAACGCTTCACAGCAGCTGGAGCAACCGGCGCATCCATGGGCCACGTCGTGGTCATGGACGACTCGGAAGCACAATTCTCCCTAACCCACTATTCTCAGACTCTTTGGGAAGAAATCCATGAAGAGTTGCCGCCCAGCGTTGAGTTCGAAAGATGCGGAACGATTTGGGTTGCAGCAGATGAAGAAGAAATGGCGGAAGTTCGCCGAAAGTGCGCTTACTATCGCAAGCGCGGAGTTCACGCAGAAATCCTTGATCCGCAAGCGTTGCAGCAAGCTGAACCGCATCTTCGCGTTCCTCTTGCGGGTGGTCTGTTGGTGAATGGAGATTCCGTTGTCTACCCACCGGCAGCGGCCTCTTATTTATTAGAGAGAGCGGTTGCGTCAGGTGCTTCGCTGCACATCGGAAAAGCAGTCCTAACTTTGGGAAACGGAAGCGCTCGCCTGGCCGATGGCACAGTGCTCAACGCTGGCGTGCTTATCAATGCGGCCGGAAAGTTCTCTCCAAAGCTGACTCCCGGCATTCAAGTCAAGCCACGCAAGGGACATCTGGTGATCACCGACCGATATCCCGGCACGGTGCGTCATCAACTTGTTGAGCTCGGCTACCTCAAATCCGCGCACTCGCTCACTAGCGATTCGGTTGCGTTCAACATCCAGCCGCGGAAGACTGGTCAACTTCTCATCGGTTCTTCCCGCCAGTACGATGTGGAACACGACGAGGTGGAATCCGCAATTCTTTCGCGAATGCTCCACCGCACATTTGAATATCTTCCTGCGCTAGCTTCCTATTCCGGAATCCGCATCTGGACAGGTTTTCGTCCGGCCACTCCCGATAAGCTCCCATTGATCGGTTCATGGCCGGAGGATCGAACTCTTTACATCGCGACAGGACATGAGGGTCTGGGGATCACGACTTCTCTGGCAACTGGTAAGCTGATTTGCGCGCAGATTCTCGGTCAGTCTCCAGCGATTCCGGCCGCGCCTTATTTGCCGTCGAGACAGTTTGTCGCCGAAACACATGCCTGAAACTCTCACAGTGCGCGTCAACGGTACTCCGATAAACGTTCCAGCCGGATCGACGGTTGCAGTGGCCGTCCTGCTTTCGACCGGCGCTTGCCGGACGTCGGTTTCCGGCCAGCCGCGCGCTCCGCTTTGCGGAATGGGCACGTGCTTCGAATGCTGCGTGGAAATCAACGGTCGACCGCATCGGCGCAGTTGCCAGGTCATTTGCGAAGCGGACATGGAAATCAAAGCTTATGGATAGTGTGATCCAACGCAACTTTGATGTCGCTGTCATCGGCGCCGGCCCAGCGGGGATTGCGGCAGCCGTTGCCGCAGCTGAGTTTGGCGCGCGCGTGGCATTAATCGATGACAATCCGGCACCCGGGGGACAGATTTGGCGCGGCGGCGCGAAAGCTTCACACCATTCGCAAGCGAAGCATTGGCTCGATCGTCTCTCGAACTCCAGCGTCTCGGTACTCTCCGGCACCCGGGTTTTCTATGCCCACAAAGGCGTATTGGAAGCAGAGTCTGACGGCTCTCTCTGGCAGATCCTCTACGGCAAGCTAATCCTCGCAACCGGTGCACGCGAACTGTTTCTCCCGTTCCCTGGCTGGACTCTGCCGAATGTCGTTGGCGCCGGAGGCCTTCAGGCCATGGTGAAATCCGGTTTGCCCATCCAGGGCAAACGTGTCGTCCTGGCCGGAACCGGCCCATTGCTCCTGGCGGTGGCTGCCTACTTGAGCGAACATGGCGCTAACGTGATCTGCATCTGCGAGCAAGCCTCGTTGGCTCAACTCCGTGCTTTTGCGCTGACCTTGGCAGCGTTTCCCGGCAAACTTCTAGAAGCAGCGCAGCTCAGATTCCGAAGTAGACGCGCACCCTACATCATGAATGCCTGGCCGGTCGCCGCATTTGGCAAAGACCGCTTGCAGGCGGTCCAAGTCTCCGAAAACCAGCGTTGCCGCGAAATCGAATGCGATTACCTGGCTTGCGGATTTCATCTCGTTCCAAATCTTGAGCTGGCACGCGCGTTGGGTTGCCGGGTAACCAACGGTTTTGTGGAAGTGAACGAGTTTCAGGAAACCTCGCGACCCGGCATCTACTGTGCTGGCGAGCCCACGGGGATCGGTGGCTTGGAGCTTTCCATCGTCGAAGGTCAAATCGGCGGCTATGCCGCGGCAGGCGACCTCAATTCCAGGAAAAAACTTCTCGCAAAGCGCGCCAGTTACACGAAAGTCGTCAATGCCATGAAGAGGGCTTTCGCACTACGCCCCGAACTCACAGCACTGGCAAAGTCCGACACGTTGCTCTGCCGCTGCGAGGACATCTCCATTGAAGATGCTCGAAAATATGCTTCGTGGCGTGCGGCAAAACTGCACTCCCGCTGCGGGATGGGTCCTTGTCAGGGGCGCGTCTGCGGGGCAGCGGCCGAATTTCTGTTCGGATGGACCATAGACTCCTCGCGTCCACCGATATTTCCCGTGCGTTGCTCAAGTCTCGCGGCGACGTCGCTGCCAGCTAGTCCAGCGCAAAGCCATGGAGGATCACAATGAAGTGGCAAGGCGTTATTCCTGCAATCACTACCTGTTTCGCGAACGGATCTCAGATAGACCATGCTTTCATTACGAACCACTGCCAGTGGCTTGTCGAAAACGGCTGCACCGGAGTCGTCGCTTTAGGTTCGCTCGGCGAGGGCGCAACGCTTTCGTTCGACGAAAAGATCGTAGTCCTGAAAACCTGCGTCAATGCCTTGAAGGGGCGTGCGCCGGTGGTTGCTGCGATTTCCTCCCTCACTACCGCCGAATCTGTGAGTCTCGCCAAACAGGCACACGCTGCCGGCTGCGACGGTCTGATGGTCTTGCCGCCCTACGTCTATCGCGGCGATTGGCGCGAGATGAAAGCGCACGTTTCGGCGGTCTTCGATGCCACGCCTCTCCCGGGCATGCTGTACAACAATCCGATCGCCTATGGCACGGATTTCCTGCCAGAACAGATTCGTGAGCTCGCCGCCGAGCGCGCTAATTTTGTCGCCGTGAAAGAATCGAGCGCCGACATCAGGCGCGTCTCTGCCATTCGCGCGCTGCTTGGCGACCGCCTCGCTTTATTTGTTGGCGTTGACGATGCCATTCTCGAAGGCATTGGCGTGGGAGCCGTCGGTTGGATTGCCGGCCTAGCAAATGCATTGCCGCGCGAATCCGTGGACCTTTTCGACTACGGCATGCAGGGAAAGTCCTCTGAAGCTTTCGAGCTGTATCGTTGGTTCCTTCCCTTGCTTCGTCTCGACACGGTCCCGAAGTTTGTTCAACTGATCAAACTCGTCCAAGAGGAACTCGGCATCGGGAACGCCGATGTCAGGCCGCCAAAACTTCGGTTGACTGGCGAAGAACTGCAAGCCACAAAAGAGCTGATCCACCAAGCCCTCCGCACTCGGCCACAAAAAGCCAGCACCGAACTCCGGCTACGGCAAGCGGCGAAATAAAGGAAGCCTGCCAATGGAAATCCTCGGAAAGTCCCTAATTGGTTTTCGCGACTCGACCTCCACCGCCGGTCCGTTCCACGCGTGGAACCCCGCGTCTGGCGAAAAGATCGATCTCGTCTTTTTTTCGGCAAGCCAGGAGGACATCGAGCGAGCCGCTGAACTCGCTCGCGAAGCCTTTTCCAGCTACGCTCGTTTAACAGGGCGTGAGCGAGCTTCCTTTCTCAACCTGATCGCTTCTCGCCTGGAATCGATCACCGATTTGCTTGTGGCGTGCGCCCACGCGGAGACCGCTCTCCCCGAACCGCGCCTGAAATCAGAAACAGCCCGCACCTGCAATCAGCTGAGGCTTTTCGCCTCCGTAATCGAGGAGGGTTCCTGGGTTTCCGCCCGTATCGACCACGCCGATCCTCAACGCAAGCCTTTGCCTAAACCGGATATCCGCTCGATGTTGCATCCCCTCGGACCCGTCGTGGTTTTTGGAGCCAGCAATTTCCCGCTCGCCTTTTCCGTCGCTGGCGGTGATACGGCCTCCGCGTTGGCCGCCGGAAATCCGGTGATCGTCAAAGCGCATCCCGCTCATCCGGGCACGAGCGAACTCGTGGGGCGCGCCATTCGGGACTGCGTTCGCGAGCAAAAACTACCTGAAGGCGTATTCTCTCTCTTATTCGATTCTGGAACAGAGGTCGGCGCAAAGCTTGTGCAACATCCGTTCGTCAAAGCCGTCGGTTTCACCGGCTCCATTTCCGCGGGAAGAGCCCTGATGGATTTGGCCGTTCGCCGCCCAGAGCCCATCCCGTTTTATGGCGAAATGGGAAGCACGAATCCGGTATTCATTCTTCCCGGCGCCATGGCCTCGCGCGGCAAAGAGATCGCTTCTCAGCTTCACGGTTCCTTCACGCTCGGGAGTGGGCAGTTCTGCACAAAGCCTGGTTTGGTTTTTTTCTCTCAACAGGATTCATCGGATAGTTTCGTGCCTTCGCTTCAAGACAAGGTTGCTCACTCTGCGAAATTAACTCTACTGACCTCTGGCATTCGAAATTCGTACCAACGAGAAATCCAAAATAGAAAAGGGCGTTCCGGTCTAGCTCTGGTTGCGGAAGGAGAACAGCCCGGTCCTGAGCCGGCGTTCCTAGCCGGCGTTGCTCTTTTCCAGACGG
Source organism: uncultured Acidobacteriota bacterium (assembly GCA_963718785.1). Taxonomy (GTDB): domain Bacteria; phylum Acidobacteriota; class Terriglobia; order Acidiferrales; family UBA7541; genus Acidiferrum. Next base: position 1,263,829 of record CAVQZW010000004.1, read on the forward strand.
ATGTTGCCAATTTTTTGCATAACCCAGACATGGGCTCTGAAGTTTTTGGCCCCTCGACTCTATTGGTTCGCTTCTCCAACAAACAAGAAATCCTGGATGCCGCTCGAAGTCTCAGCGGCCATCTCACCGCCACGATTCACGGCACCGAAGAAGACCTCCGGGAATTCTCCGACTTGCTCCAAATCCTGAAGCACAAGGTCGGCCGCATTCTTTTCAACGGTTATCCGACCGGCGTTGAAGTTTGTCACGCCATGGTTCATGGCGGGCCCTATCCAGCGAGCACCGACAGCCGCAGCACTTCGGTGGGTTCACAAGCAATTTTTCGCTTTGCCCGTCCCGTCTGTTATCAGGATTTTCCGGATGCGGCATTGCCTGACGAACTGAAAAACGGCAATCCGTTGGGGATTTGGAGGATGGAGGATGGTAACTTTACCCGCTGAGAGTTGTAAATTTAGCATTTATTTTATAGTCTCAACATGGCGCGCAGAAGCCGTCACAAAGACTCGAGCGGCAATTTCGCCTGGTTTGCTCGGTGCCACCGGCAATTGCTGTGTACTCCAATAACTTTGCTTTTACTCCTGGCCCGCTCCATCGGGCGATATTGGTCGGTGAACTTACGAATATGAAGGCAACAAGTCCTCGCTCAACTGTCGAGACAATCGCACCGAAAAAATCGGATCCCATCCGGCGTCAATCCTTGTCTGCTGCCGTCGTCGAGCGCCTCCGGGAAAAGATTCTCTCTGGGGAACTCCGGGAAGGCGAACAACTGCGCCAGGACGCTATCGCCACCGAATTTCAGATTAGCCGCATTCCCGTGCGTGAAGCTCTCAGCCATTTGGCGGCCGAGGGGCTCATCACCATTGTCGCCAATCGCGGCGCGGTAGTCTCTGCTCTCTCGCCCGATGAGATCATGCAGATGTTCGAGACTCGCGCCGTCCTTGAATGCTACATGTTGCGTCATTCGATTCCGAACATGCAGCAAGAGGATTTCCAGAAAGCGGAAGACATCCTCGTTCAATATGAGCAGTCGCTGGAGAAGGATTCGGAAGTGAAGTCCTGGGGCCAGTGGAACTGGAGTTTCCATTCCGCTCTCTATGCTCCCGCCAATCGCCCATTCATGCTTTCCTTTCTGAAGACACTGAACATCAACTGTGATCGCTACACTCGTCTCCACCTCGTCTTTACGCGCGACCTCCACCGCGCCGGCCGCGCGCACCGGGAACTTCTCGCTGTCTGCAAAGAAAAAAATCCCGAGTTGGCCTCCGAAGCTCTGTGGAAACACATCACGGAAGCCGGCGAGTATCTGAAAGAATTCATCACGCGCCATCGCGAGCAGCATTCCTGAAATGCCGTCAGATACCCGCTTCGAATTTGTGTAACTGTCGACTTATCCCCCTCGGCGCGGGAGGCGGAAAAAAAGTGCATCCTCGATTTGCTCGCCAATCTCTAACTCAGTGAAGCAAGGGACTGCCCTGGCCGCTCAGTGAGCCCAGACGAAGGGCCTGCGCAGCCTTGTCGTAGCGGGGAACTCGCCGATTCACTTCGGCCGATCCGCTGCGGTCCCGAGCACTGAATGGTAGAAAGGGATCGCTTGGCAATACGAGGAAGATCGGTTTGGACAGGGCTTGTATGGATTGTGGTTATTTTGGGCGCCGCGTTTGTTGGCCTTCAATTCATCCGCCCTGGTTTGACGGATCCTCCCATCACCGCGGACCTGCATGCGCCTCCCGACGTGAAGCAGATACTTCGCACTTCCTGTTACAGTTGCCACTCCAACGAAACACAGCTGCCTTGGTTTGACAGAATTGTTCCCGCCTACTGGATCGCAGCCAGGGACGTCCGAGAAGGCCGCCAGCACCTGAATTTTTCGGAAATCGGCAATCTTCCCGCCGCGCAGCAGAGGGCTTTCCTCTTTGAATCCGTGAGTCAAATCGAGCTAGGGGCGATGCCGCTCCCTGCCTACAAACGTGTCCATCCGGACTCTGTGGTTACGCCGCAACAGCTCGCGGTCCTGAAAAGGTATCTGACTCCATTCAGTCCGAACGCGCTTGCTTCATCCGCTGAGATCACCGCCGCCAACTCACAGTATGACAAGTGGATTCAATCCGCCGGCGCCGCGCCCGAAGTGTCTCCAGCCCCAAACGGCATCGGCTTCTTCTCTGATTACAAAAACTGGAAAGCGATCAGCAGTACGGAACGCGCTGACAACCACACCATGCGGCAAATTCTTGGAAATGATGTGGCCGTTAAAGCCATAGCGGAAAACCGCATCAATCCATGGCCAGATGGCGCCGCCTTCGCCAAAGTGGCGTGGCTCCAGCAAGCCGATGAGAAAGGTCTCGTGCGCCCGGGGGCGTTCTTTCAGGTCGAATTTATGATTCGCGACCGTGAGAAATATGCCTCTACCCTCGGCTGGGGCTGGGCCAGATGGCGCGGTGTGGATCTGAAACCCTACGGAAAAGACGCCTCATTTTCCGGCGAATGCGTGGGCTGTCACAAGCCTTTGCGCAACACCGACTATGTCTTCACCATGCCCATCCGAGGTCAGCAATGAGGCCGGCAGAAAAACGAATCCACCTTCTCGGGTTACTTCTTTCCGTAGCTCTTTTTGGTTGCTCCAGCGAAGAACCAAAAATATCTGCGGAGCTCAATCAAAGTGCCGTCCTCGTTGGGCAATTGCCATATAATCCGCTCCAATGGAAAGTGATTTCTTCTGCAATTGATCCAGCCAACTCCACGATGTCTACGTTGTACGGCAATGACGTCGCTGTCGGATACGCCAGAACGAACGCGCAGCACGACTATCCCGCTGGCTCGGTGCTCTCGCTGGTCACCTGGGCCCAAACAGAGGATTCGCGTTGGTTTGGCGCTAAGATCCCGGCACAGGTCAAATCCGTGGAATTTGTGACGGTTGTTGGAGTGGCGCCTGACCAGCGGTCCTACTCATACCAGAAGTTTGCAGGCTCATCTTTGAAGATATTGTCCACGCAGCAAAGCCCCGCCCCGAGTGAGCAAGTGGCTTCTTTACTCTCCCAACGAGCCGCCGTCATGCCTTGATGTTGTTCGCTGGTGTTCCGCCCCGCCTTGTATCGACCTACTTGTTCGCTTTGCCGGAGGATAAACGCCTTTTCGCGTTCGGCTTTAACTTTGCCTCAACACTTTTGATGTACACTCTTCGCCTCCAAATTGTGTCAGTGATCCGAGTCGGAGCAAGTGTTGAAACAAAACAGACCATTGAACTGCGCGATTCGACCTCTTTCAATTAAGTGCCGGACTTTTATCAGACGAATCGCGGCTGTAACCTTTGTACTGCTAGCAAGCGCTCTGGTGGGTTGCGGACATTCCTCACCACAGCCGGTCACCATCACGTTTCTGGATGTGGAGTGGGATACCTCCGGTATGCACCCTGGCATAAGCCAGGACTTGCAGGACTTTACCCGGCAAACGGGGATTCAGGTCAAGCGCCTTCCACGGCCCGACGGCTCTCTCAATCAACTCACGCTCGCGCGCGAGCTTCTCAAAAAAGGCGACGCCACTCTCGATGTGGTCAGCATCGACGTGATTTGGTCCGCGATACTGAACTCATATCTTCTCGATCTAACGCCCTACTTTGGCGCGGAAGTCTCTTCGATGGATCCCGTGTTGCGCGCGACCTATAGCGTGGGCGACAAACTCGTCGCTATACCGAATCACGCCTATATCAGTATTTTGTACTATCGCCCAAATCTTTTGCGAAGGTACGGCTATTCGGCGCCTCCCAAAACTTGGGACGAGCTCGAGAAGATGGCCACACGGATTCAGGCTGGAGAACGGGCAAGAGGTGAAAAAAACTTCTGGGGTTACATGTGGCAGGGTGGTTTCAATGAAGATTTGACGTGCAGCGGCCTGGAATGGCAAACAGGCGAAGCTGGTGGGCGAATCATCGAAGACGACAAAACCATTAGCGTAAACAATCCACACGTGATTCAGGCTTGGCAACGCGCCGCACGCTGGGTGGGCTCCATTTCACCACCCGGTGTCACAGCCTACGGATTGTGGGACGCTCAGAACGCCTGGGGCGCTGGCAATGCGGCATTCCTTCGCGGTTGGCAATCCGATTTTAGCGTGATCACACGTGGTTGGCCTTTCTTGCAATCGCTTCCCCCGGCTCCCACCAGCGCCGTCGATACCCAATTCGGCATGACCAGCGTTCCAGGTGGCCCCGCCGGCCGAGCCAGCACTTTGGGCGGGAACGGTTTGGCGGTTTCCCGTACTTCGGCGCACCAAAAGGAGGCGCTTGAGCTGATCCGGTTTCTTCGCCGAAGAGACGCTCAGCTCACGAGCGCTACAGAGCATTCCAAGCCACCGCAAGAAGTCGGGCTCTTCGCGCTTCCGGCGCTTCTGGATCCATATCCCCGGTTCACCCAAGAGAGGCTGCACGGCGGCGGTGTTGTGGCGCGCCCCTCTGTCGTTGCCGCCGAGAAGTACGATGAGGTTAGTAGGGCCTACATCCGCGCGGTGCGTTCCGTCCTCATGCGAGAAAAGACCGCGCCGCTGGCTGCCGCGGACTTGGAGAAGGAGCTGATCGCATTAACCGGATTCCGTCCGGGGCCGCCATCCCAGCTGAATGGATCGTCGTCCAAATAAGGTCTCTGAGAGTCTCAAACGTAGTTCGTCATCTTCCCTTTCGAGTCACCGCGCTGGTAATCTTGGGCGAGCGTATTCGAGGGTAGCGGTAGGGAGCCACACGTGGTCGCGAAACTTGCCGCAAGGGCGCAAAAAGCTGGCGAGAGAACACTACGCCTCCACCGACTCAACATTGGCCCCCGGTTGTCGGGCTGCTTTGTCGTCATCATCCTCGCGATGTTGCTGGGTAACGCCGTTTTGCTGTGGCAGTTCTTTCATGCCCGCGTTGAGGCGGAGCGTCTTGCCGGCGTCGACCAGGAGTTGATTGTAGTTCTGCAAGCCCACGCCAATCTCATGTCCTTTTATGAGAGGTTGGATGTGCTTGCGGATTCTGAAAACTCCGCCGAACTAATCACCGAGGCCGAAAATCTTCGCAACGACCTCCTGGCGAGCAGCAGCCGCATCAGCAGCGCCCTAAGTCGCTTGCCGCCCGAGGTACAGCTGGATCCGACATTGCTTCCAACCCTCGAGGTGCTTCAGGATGCGCTGCCGGCGGAGCTCGCGGCTGTCACTGACTTGGCGAAATCAAAAGACTGGCAGGCCGTTCGCTTGCGCTTGGCCAACCAGGTCCGGCCCCTGGAATCTCGGACTTCAGGGCTGGTTGCCAACCTCGACCGCGATGTGACTGAAAAGCGCGCCAAATCCCTCCTCCAGATTGCCCAAGCGCAACACAGGATTCTCCTGATTGTTCCGATTACGGGCGCTCTGACCCTAATGGTTGCGGCATTCCTCGGGTTGGCCATCACGCGCAGCATTACCGATCCTCTTGGGCGCCTCATGGAAGGTTCTAAAGCCCTCGCCCGCGGCGAGTTTGCGCATCAAGTCACCCTCAGAGGCGAGGATGAACTTGCAAAGCTTGGTCAAGTTTTTAATGACACGGCCACGAGGCTCCGTACTCTCTATGAGACGTTGCAGAATAGCGAGGCGTATCTCGAGGACGCCCAGCGGCTTACGCACACGGGGAGTTGGGCCTGGCGTGTGAAGGGAAGAGACGCCGTGCACCTTTCCGACGAATGGTATCGCATTTATGGTTTTGATCCAGAGAATGGCATGCCTGGCTGGGAAGAACGGCTCCACCGCGCGCATCCGGAAGATCGCGATCGGTGGCGAAGCGCCATCGAACAAGCGATCCGCGATAAGTCGGAATACGATGTGGAATTCCGAATTCTTCTGACGGACGGAACAGTCAAATATATCCACAGTGTCGGCCATCCGGTGCTGGATGGATCGGGGGAGTTAGCGCGCTTCGTAGGCACCTCGACGGACATCACCGAGCGCAAGCTAGCCGAGCAGACTCTGCATCGAAGCGAGGGCTACCTTTCCGAAGCTCAGAGATTGACCCGATGCGGAAGCTGGGCTTGGGATTTGCGCACTGGCGTTATCTACTGGTCGCAGGAGAATTTTCGTATTTACGAATACGATTCCGATGCCACAAACCCCACCTGGTCGCACATTCTCGATCGGGTTCACCCCGAGGATCGGCCCGCTGTCGAGCAGCGTGCGAAACTCGAATCCACGCGGAAAGAGGGGGCAGGCTCGGAGGCTGATTTCCGAATAGTTCTTCCAGACGGAAGGATTAAACATCTTCATTCCATATCTCACACTGTTTCGAATGACTCGGGCGAAATCATAGAGGTCGTGGGCACCACGATGGACGTCACCGAGCAGCACGAAGCTGGAATGGCGCTGGAGACCGCCTTCGAAGAAATTAAGGTGTTGAAAGACCAGCTCTACAAGGAAAACATCGCCTTGCGCGAGGAGGTCGACAAAGTCTCGATGTTTGAAGAGATTGTGGGCTCTTCCGAACCCCTCCGCCGCGTCCTTATTCAAGTTGCGAAGGTAGCAACCACGGATTCCACGGTCCTCATCCTGGGCGAAACCGGAACGGGAAAAGAAATGATTGCCCGCGCCATCCACCGGCGATCGAAACGAGCAAATCGCGCGTTCATCCGCGTCAATTGCGCCGCGATTCCACCGACTCTCATCGCTTCCGAACTCTTTGGACATGAAAAAGGCGCGTTCACTGGAGCTTCACAGCGGCGTTTAGGCCGATTTGAGCTGGCCGACGGTGGGACTCTTTTCCTGGACGAAATCGGTGAACTGCCCGCAGAAACTCAGAGCGCCCTTCTGCGCGTGCTCCAGGAACGTGAATTTGAGCGCGTCGGTGGAACCCAGTCCGTGCGTGTCGACACTCGGGTCCTCTCCGCCACCAACCGCGACTTACGAGCTGCTGTCGACACCGGTACTTTCCGCCAGGACCTGTTTTACAGGCTGAATGTCTTCCCCATTCAGGTTCCTTCGCTGCGGGAGCGGGCCGACGATATCCCCCTGCTGGTGGAATATCTCATCGACAGATACGCCAAGAAAGCGGGAAAGAAGATCCGTAGTATTGACAAAAACACGCTCTCGCTGTTTCAGGAGTACCGCTGGCCGGGGAATATTCGTGAATTGCAAAACGTCGTCGAACGCGCCGTAGTTTTGTGTGACGCTGACACCTTTTTCGTTGATCCCACCTGGCTCAAGCGCGATCTGCCCGAAGCGGCCTCCGGTATGCGAACCCTTGCGAGAGGCCTTGGTCGCCTGGATGAAAACGAGGAAAAAGAACTGATAGAAAAGGCTTTAGCGCAAACGGGAGGCCGCGTTTCTGGCCCCTCCGGCGCGGCGGCCCTCCTCGGCGTACCCCGGCAGACGCTCGAGTCCAAAATCTCTAGCCTTGGAATCAACAAGCACAGGTTCAAGTCCGTATAGCGTTCCTCCTGAAAGGCCTCGTATTTAACCTGGTAGTTAAATACGCCACTGGTTCAGGTTTTTGCACCCATCCGTTTGCCCACTAAGCCTCCTCTTCAGCACTCCCCGCCTCTACCAAATCGATTCACCAGAAAGTGAGCACTTGCCGAAAATCAGCAAATGCTGAAATCGGGCGCGGCTGTTTTTATATAAAGTCCTTATTTTCAATCGCTTAGATATGGACAGCGGATTGCATTTCTAGATATAGGACAGCGAAGGAATGACCTTAAGAATAGAACGCGTTTCCGACGGCGCGAAGGCAATCTTTCGGTTGAGTGGGCGAGTTTCTTCGGAGCACCTGATGGAGTTGAAAGAAGAGATCGGCGGTTTGGGACCCGGGACAGTCTTGGATTTGGAACACCTCACTCTTGTGGACGTTGAGGGCGTGCAGTTCCTGAGCGAATGCGAGGCAAGTGGGGTAGAACTGGTGCACTGCTCTCCTTATATACGTGAGTGGATCGCCAGAGAACGTCAGAAATAGCAGAAAACTGGGGGGGAAATGGCTTGTCAACGATTGATTATTTACACCGAAGCGGAACTGGTCAGCGAGGAACTCGCCTATAGGGACACGTGCGAAGAGCTGGACGAGAAACGTCTGGTTGCAGCCGCAAAGCGAGGGCAAAACGTGGCTTTCGATGTCCTGTGCCAACGTTTTACGCCCAGGATTCTCAGGTCCGTCCAAAGGATCACGAAGAATCGCGAAGACGCCGAAGACGCTCTGCAGGATTCTTTACTCAGCGCCTTCACTCACATTCGGGAATTTGACGGCAGGTCCAGCTTCTCTACCTGGCTGACGCGCATCGCCATCAATTCCGCGCTCATGATTCTGCGTAAAAAACGGACGTCCCATGAGATATCTCTGGATGGCTCGACCGACGCCGACAGCAAGTCTTCCACCTGGGAAATGCCGGACCGCGCTCCGAACCCGGAAAAGCGCTACGCGCAGCACGAGCGGGAGAATATTCTTCACGGCGCCATCAGCACCTTGCGGCCGACAATTCGCAAGGTGGTGGAGCTGCAACAATTGCAAGAGCATTCGATGAAAGAAACGGCGGCGATCATCGGGATCTCCGTGCCTGCCGCCAAGGCCCGCCTGTTCCATGCGAAAGTCGCGCTACGTAAAACGCCGCGACTGAAGTCCATTCGCGCAGCTCGCACAAAGTATTCGCATTTGCCTTTTATCGTTCCTTCCCGTCCGGCCACAAGCCGGAGAGCAATGAGCGCGGTGTAAGCTTGAAGAAATCTGCTTTCCGCCTTTGAGTGGGTTTTGGCGATGTCGAATCGATGATAGAGTCTGTCACCCACAGATTCCTCAATTTCGGGAGCTTCTGCATGTCTCCAACTCCAGATAACGGGATGCAGCACCTGAGCAGCACGTACTCGGTTCCGGAAACTCTCAGACGTATCGAGTCGTTGTTGCTGCAGAAGGGACTGACGATATTCTGCCGCGTGGATCACAGCGGCGAAGCCGAGAAGGTCGGGCTGAAAATGCACCCAACGCAGCTCATCCTCTTTGGAAGCCCGAAGGCGGGCACGCCGGTGATGGTTGCTTCTCCGACGATTGCCATTGATCTGCCTTTGAAGGCGTTGGTCTGGGAAGATGCCGGCGGCAAAGTGTGGGTCTCGTTCAATAACCCGGAATATCTGCAGCAACGTCACAACGTTCCCGCCGACCTCGTAAAAAACATAAGTGCTGCAGGGACTCTGCTTCCATTGGCAGTAAAATAAGCGCGTCGGGAGACCCCGAGGCTGGCTCCGTGAACACTCATGCCTGAATCTTCAGAGAAGCATCCGCAGCTATCGAGCAGCAACCCTAATCTGGCGCGCGACCATCTCGCGAATGAGCGGACGTTTCTCGCGTGGGTACGCACCGGCGTTGCGGGAATCGCTTTTGGTTTTGCAATCGGCCGATTTGCCGTCGCTATCCGGCAGTGGATGCAAGTCCAGGGGCGTGTCGGGCCATCGTCCGGGCTCTCCGTTTGGTTCGGGGCGGCCACGATGATTGCGGGAGTGCTGATTTGCGTTGTGGGTTTGCTTCGTTACCGGCGGACGCGTGAACAGATCGAATCGGGAAGGTTTCAGCCCGCCGGCTTCATCATCGATCTTATTGGAATAGTGACGGCGTTACTCGGCCTCGGCCTCGCGGCTTATCTGATTTATATCGGAGTGCACCTCTAGCTAAAGCCGGCAGATCAGAAGTTCGCGCTCGTAAACCATTTCCTTCGGCAGATGGTCATGAAGGCCGATGAACAGCTCTTCGTGTTCGATGACTTCTTTGCGCCAGGCATCGCGATCAAATTTTTGAAGCTCTTCAAATCTTTCCTTCGAGAGATCCATGCCTGTCCATTCCATATCTTCGTAGCGGGGCATCCAGCCGACGGGCGTCTCGCGAGCCAATGCGCGGCCTTTGGTGCGGTCCACAATCCACTTGAGAACGCGCATGTTTTCGGCGAACCCAGGCCACATGAATTTTCCGTCGGCATCTTTGCGGAACCAGTTCACGTGAAAAATTCTAGGCGTTAGCGACAGCGAGCGCTGCATTTTGATCCAGTGGCGGAAGTAGTCGCCCATGTGATAGCCGCAAAAGGGAAGCATGGCCATGGGGTCGCGGCGAACCTTGCCTACGGCGCCTGCCGCCGCCGCGGTAGTCTCCGAACCCATCGTCGCTCCAATGTAAACGCCGGAGCTCCAGTTAAATGCCTGGAAAACGAGCGGCATAGTCGTGGCGCGACGGCCGCCAAAAATAATGGCGCTTATCGGAACGCCGCTGGGATCTTCCCAGGCAGGATCGATCGTCGGGCATTGCGAAGCGGGCGCCGTGAAGCGGGCGTTGGGATGCGCGGCCTTGGCTCCGGTTTCTTTCGCAATCGCCGACGTCCACTTCTGTCCCTTCCAATCGAGACATTCGGCTGGGGGTTCGTCGGTCATGCCTTCCCACCAGACGCCACCGTCGGGGGTGAGTGCGACATTCGTAAAGATGGAGTTTTTCGCCAGCGTGGCCATGGCGTTGCGGTTTGTCTTTACAGAAGTGCCGGGAGCAACGCCGAAGAATCCCGCTTCGGGATTTATGGCGCGGAGGAGTCCGCGTTCGTCGGGGCGAATCCAGGCGATGTCATCGCCGACCGTCCAGACTTTCCAGCCTTCAAAGCCCTTAGGCGGGATGAGCATGGCGAAGTTAGTTTTGCCGCAGGCGCTAGGGAATGCAGCGGCTACATACGTCTTTTCACCCGCTGGATTTTCCACGCCGAGGATGAGCATGTGCTCCGCCATCCAGCCTTCGTCGCGCGCAATGTTGGAGGCGATACGCAAGCCGAAACATTTCTTTCCGAGCAGCGCGTTTCCGCCGTAGCCGGAGCCGTACGACCAGATTTCGCGTGTCTCGGGGAAGTGGACGATGTACTTTTCTTTGTTGCAGGGCCACGGAACGTCTTTCTGGCCGGGAGCGAGCGGCACGCCGACAGAGTGCATGCACGGAACAACGCGTGGAATTCCGGTATCGATCTGCTGAAAAACGGGCAGGCCGATGCGGGCCATGATGCGCATGTTGACGACCACATAGGGAGAATCCGTGAGTTGCACACCGATCTGCGACATCGGGGAGCCGAAGGGGCCCATGCTGTAGCCCAGGACGTACATCGTACGGCCGCGCATCGCGCCGTTGAAGAGGCTCTTCAGCTTCTTGCGCATCTCGTAAGGGTTTTCCCAATTGTTGGTGGGGCCGGCGCTGTCTTTGGAAAGAGAGCAAATGAAGGTGCGATCTTCGACGCGGGCGACGTCGTTGGCATCGGATCGGGCGTAGTAGCAGCCGGGCCAGAGTTTTTCGTTGAGCTTGATGAGCGTTCCGGACTCGACCATTTGACGGCGCAAAGCTTCGTTTTCCTCCTCGGAGCCGTCGACCCAATGGATGGAGGCGGGCTTGACGAGTTCCGCCATCTTTTCAACCCAGCGCAAGAGGTGCTCGTTCTTGCTGAGGGGCACGGCTGGGTTGCGGCCCTTCATGACGGCGACGTTCTTTTTTGCTTGTCGTAGCATGGAAATGGATAGTTCTCCGGCATCAACTTTACTAGGAGTGACAAACAAAGTGAAATCTGTTTGAGGGTGTGTTCGCCTGGCCTAGGACTGCGGGTCCCGGATGTTTTTGGGGAAGGGATGGGCGTCTCGGCACGATTGTTGGGGGTGGGCGGAATTGGTTAACAATAACCAAGCCCTCCCCCGGTTTTTGCGTAAGTGTTCATTCTAAAGAGAGATAAAGTCCTTTGTTTCGAACACTTATGTAAGTGTTCATTCTAAATGACTTGCGTGCAGCGAAAGAAGCGAAACGTCAGAAGGCTTCGGCTTGGTTTGTTTCAGTGGACGGCTTGCGGTGCAAGAAATAGTGAATCGCTGGAGTGAACACCAGGGACAAAACCATGGAGCTGAGCAATCCGCCGATCACCGTGATTGCCAGTGGTTGCAACATTTGAGAACCGGCGCCGATGGCTAGAGCCAGAGGCAACATGCCAGCGACAGTGGCGAGTGCGGTCATGGCGATGGGCCGTAGCCGGCGCCGGCCCGCTTGCAGCATGGAGTCCGCGGAAGAAAAGCCCAGGCTGCGGAAGCGCTGCTCTGCGTCAAGCAGCAAGATGCCGTTTTTCGCGACGATGCCGATGACCATGATCATTCCCATGAAGGAAGCGACGTTGAAATTCGTGCGCGTTATTAGAAGGGCGAGGAATCCACCGAAGGTCGAGAGCAGGGCCGACGCGAGAATGGCGACTGGCGCAGAGAAGGTGCGGAACTCGAAGAGCAGCACGACAAAGAGGAGCGCGAGCGCCAGAAAGAGAACCATGAGAAGGTCACGGAAAGATTTCTGTTGTTCTTGATACTGGCCGCCGTATTCGACACGGATGCTCGCCGGAAGGTGAAGATCCGCGACGACTTTTTGTACCTCGGCAATTCCTTTGCCGAGGCCCACATTTTCGAGGCGAGCGGTGACTTCCACCAATCTCTGAAGATTTTCACGACGGATTTCTGTCTCTCCCGGATCCGTCGTGAGGGTGGCAAGCGAGCCGAGCGTCGCTGTGCGATTGGTCGAACTGACGATCAGCGTGTTGGTCATTTGCTCGAGCGAAGCGCGGATGCGCTCGGGAAACCGCACTCGAATGGGATATGCCCGGTCGTTTAAAACAACGGGCGTAGCCGCAGGTTCGCCTTCGAGAAGTGCGGCGGCGTCGGTACTGACTTCCTCGACGGTGAAACCGGCGCGAGCGGCTGTGGCAGGGTCTATCTGAAATGTAACCGCGGGCCCGCTGACGGTATTCTCGATGCCATCGAGAATGTCGACGACGCCGTGAATCTTTCCGATGGCATCGGCGACTTGCGGCGCGGTCTTAAGCAGGAGCTGAGCGTCCTGCGAATACAGCTTGATCACAACGGGCTCCGGCTCGTTCGAGAGATCCCCGATCATGTCCTGCAGCACCTGGACAAATTCGATATCCGCGGCCGGCTCCGTTTCCTTGATCTGGGCGCGGACATCCTCGATGACCTCGTCGATGCCACGCTTGCGGTTTCGCCTCAGGCGGACGGTGAAGTCTCCGCGATTTGCTTCGGTGACGGCAGCCAAGCCAAGTTGGAGGCCGGTGCGGCGGGATGTGTTTTCCACTTCCGGAGTATCGCGGAGGATTTTTTCAATGTGCTGGAGGATGCGGTCCGACTCCGCCAAGGAACTTCCCGGAGGCGTGTAGTAGTCCAGAATGAAGCCACCTTCATCCATTTCCGGCAAAAGTGCAGTGTCGAGCAACTTGTAGCCGACGATGGAAAGAACAACGATGAGTATGGAGCTGGCGATCAGAAGAACCGGATGCCGGATGACGCTCTTCATACAACGTTCATAAAAATTAACGAGCTGGCCGAAGAGGCCAGTGATGTGGGCTTCTTCAGCCACGAGGAGCGCGCCGACATCGAGCGGCTGCTGAGAATCTTCGAGAGGCTGCGGCAATTCCGGCGTGGTGGATTTTCTGCGAACAAAATATTGGCTGAGAGTTGGCGTCCACGCGAGGGCGAGAAGCAGGGAGCAGAGCAGGGAAACTGTCATGGTAATGGCAAGAGCGCGGAAGAAGCTTCCGGTGACGCCGGTGATGGAGACCAAGGGAAGGAAGACAACAATCGGAGTGATCGTGGAGCCGATCAGCGGGACGGTCATTTCGCGAAGCGCGCTTTGGATGGCTTTGGCACGGCCTTCGCCGGCGTCGCGGTGTAGCACGATATTTTCGAGCACGACGATGGCGTCGTCGATGACCAAGCCAACGGCGGCCGCGAGACCGCCGAGCGTCATCAGATTGAAACTCTGGCCGGTGAACTTGAGCACGATGAATGTGAGCAGCAAAGTCGCAGGAATCACCAGGCCTGCGACGAGAGAACTGCCCCAGTCGCGAAGGAACAAAACGAGAATCGCGGAGGAAAGAATCAAGCCGAGGAGTACAGCATCGCGTACGCTGGCGATTGAGTCATGCACGATTGTTGATTGATCGTAAAAAGGTTCGAGGTGGACGCCGGGAGGCAAGGTGGAGGCCAGTTCCTGAATTTGCGCATGCACTTCGTCGGCAACAGTGAGCGTGTTGCTCTCCGGCTGCCGATTCACGTTGATGAGTACGGCTGATTTCCCGTTGGCTGTAACCATCGTGTATACGGGCGCCACCGAGGGGCCTACCGTCGCGACATCGCCGATGCGAACAGGAACTCCCGCTGGCGTGTTCTTGACAACGATTTTGCCGATTTGTTCCGGCGTGCGTACCTGGCCGCTGATGAGGCCGAGCACGAGTTGATGATCATGTTCGAGCAAACCGGGAGAGTCGATCACGTTGGTGCGGCGAATGGCCTCAAGCAAATCGGTGACAGTGACTCCGGTCGAGAGCAGTCGCGCGGGATCGGGGGAAACCTGAAACTCCGGCACGCGTCCTCCCTGAATCAAAACAGAAGCGACGCCATCGAGGCGGTTGATGCGGGGCTTGATGTCGTAGGTAGCGATTTCCCATAGCTTGTCCTGCGAAATCGCATCGGAAGTAAGGCTGTAGCCAAGGATCGGAAAACTCGCGAAGGTGAGCCGGTGTGTTTCGAGCTTGGCGGTCGAGGGCAGTTCACCTTGCAGACGCGCAACGACGGCATCGACACGCTGGAGCGTGAGAATCATGTCGCTGTTCCAGTCGAAAAATAGATCCACTTCCGCGGAGCCGCGGCTGGTGATGGAGACGACTCGCTGCAAACCGGGAACGCTGTTCACCGCTTCCTCGATCGGGCGGGTAATGGTGACCAACATTTGGTCGATGGGCATGACGCCATTGTCGACGCCGATCACAACGCGCGGAAAATCCGTGTTAGGGAAAACCGAGACGGGAATGATGAACGCCAGATAGGCGCCAACCAGCGCAAGGCTGATGACCAGGAACAAAATGGGCCGAGAAAGCCGCTCAAACCACGGCGCTACGCTTGCGCCGGGCACACTCGAACGGAAACCCGCTTCAGAGGCCATGTCTCTTAGTCCTTATCCTTAGCCTTTGCAGCGGGCTTCGTTTTGTCGTCGCCCTTTTTGTCGGAATCGGCGGCGTCTCCCGCCTCTTTTTCCGCGGTTGCCGGTGCCTCGATCTTAATTTGCGTTTTGTCCGGAAGAGCGTAGCCGCCGGAGGTGATGACGGCATCGCCTTCTTTAATGCCGCTGAGAATTTGAACTTTCGTGGCGCTTTTTATTCCGGCCTCTATCGTCGTGACGTGGGCTTTCTCATCAGCGCCGGCAATGAGAACAAAGCTGGTGCCGTCGGGATTCTTAAAAACCGCCGAGGCGGGAACAGCAAGCGCGCCTTTTGCGGTTGCGGCTTCAATTTGAACTTGCACGGTCATTCCCGGTTTCAGCGCGGTGCCGGGCTTGGTGGTCTCGACCCACACTTCGATGGTGGTGCTTCCTGGATCGAGCGCCGGGCTCACCAGGCTCACGCGGCCTTTCACCTTTTCGTCGACTCCATGAAGTTGAAGTTCAGCAGGCTGGCCCACCTTGATGGCCACCGCTTCGGTCTGCGCGATGTGCGCTTTGGCAATCAGCTTGGAAAGATCCATGACCGTCAGCAGCGGCTGATTCGCGGCCGCAAGCTCGCCCGGATATTGCGGACGTTCTGTAACCACGCCATCGATCGGGCTGCGAATCTCCGAATAACTGAGCAAGGCCTGTGCGCCGAGAAATTTTCCTTTGGCTGCAGCGAGCTGGCCGTTGGCGGATTTCAGGGCCTGTTGCTTGCCAATCCGATGCAGATCGTCGAGCTGCTTCTGTGCTTGTTCATACTGGCTGCGTGCTTGCATGAGGGCGACTTGCGCGGAATCGAAGTCTCGCCGCGGTATTCCGCCCTGCTCGAAGAGTTCCTTGCGGCTGTTGTAGACCTGCTGTTGCGCATCCAGCGCGCTTTTCGCGGCGGCGGTGTCGAGCTCCGCTTTTTGGATTTGTTCGGGAAGACTTGCACCGGTAGTTGTGGCGTACCCGGCTTCCGCCTGCTCGAATTCGCCCTTGCTTTGTTCGGCTGCCGCGGAAAGATCGGCGTTCTCCAAGACGGCGAGCAACTCGCCTTTGTGAACGCGGCTGCCGCGCTGGACGAGAAACGTCTTGATCGTGGAAGTGATCTTCGGAGTGAGGACAGCTTGCTGCAAAGGGAAAACCA
Organism: uncultured Acidobacteriota bacterium; assembly: GCA_963718785.1. Lineage (GTDB taxonomy): Bacteria > Acidobacteriota > Terriglobia > Acidiferrales > UBA7541 > Acidiferrum. The sequence goes on from CAVQZW010000004.1 coordinate 1,279,959, forward strand.
CTGCATCCGCAGAAATTGTTTGTGCAATTGTGGCGCGGTGCGCCGCAGTCGTTTGCACGGAAACAACCGGATCCTTGGCTTTCTCTTCGGAACCGCAGCCGAGCGCCGCGCAAGCGATCGCGCAGATTGCAGCAATACGTAAGAACATTTGCGATGCTCTGTACGGAGTTACCGTTGTCATGGGGTCGTCAAGGCTCCCGTTAGTGTTTGCAGATTGGCTAGCGCCACGCGATAGCGGACCGCGCCATCCTGATAGCTTGTATTCGCCTGGGCGAAGGAATTCTGCGCGTCCACCACTTCCAGCACCGTTGTTTCTCCGCCTTTGTAGCGGAGAGTCGCAAGCCGCAGGCCTTCGGAAGCCAAGTCCGCGGAGCGCTGCAAGCCTGCCAATTCGTTTAGGGCTGTTTCTGCTTCGTTGTATAACGAGCGCATCTCGGCGAGCAGCTTGCGATGCGCCAGCGAAAGCTCGCGTTCCGCTTGGGTGCGGCGAAGCTCGGCTTGCTTCACGCGGCTTTGCGTGGCACCCCAATTCCAGATCGGGATGTTCAAAGTTGCGGAAGCCGAAGAACCGAGATTGTGGATCTTTTGGTTGTCGATCACGCTGTTGGTTGCGAACTGAGCTGAGTCAATTCCGTAGAAATAGTCGAGGCCCAGCGAAGGCAAGTAACCCGCGCGAGCGTCGGTTACGTCGTGCCCGGCTTGTTGGACTCCCGCAAGCGCTGCGCGCAATTCCGGATTGTCCCGCGCACCTTGCTGCTGGACTTCTTCGATCGTAGGCAACGGGACGCTGGCATGCAAGTCGTCGCTAATCTCGAAGTTTTCATTGAAGTCCGGAAAAACGAGCACGGCCAAATCCAGTTTTGCATTTAGAAGTTCGAGCTGAGTTTCCTGCAATTGGCGGCGGCGATCCTGCATTTGCAATTCGGAACGAATCACATCGGAATGCGCCACTTCGCCGCCTTTTTCGAGAGCTTGCGTGAGCTTAAAGAAATCTTCTCCTTGCGCCGCGCCTTTTTGGGCAATTTCCAGCTTGCTCTGTGCGGAAGCCACGTGAAAGTAGTCCTGCACGACCGTCACGACGAGTCCGCGGGAAGCAATTTCCGCGCGGGCTTTCGCGACAGCTGCGGCGGCCGCGGCCCTTCGGTAACTTGCGACACCGGCGAGGTCGATCACCTCATGCACATTTCCCTGACTGACGTATTCATGAGTGGCATTGTTGGCAATATAGCGAACGCCGCCCACGCCGTTGCTTTGCGTGTAGAGAAGCTGGTTGTTGTAAATGACGGACGGCAGTAGCGCATCGCGAGCCTGTTTGCGGTCTTCCCCCGCAATGGCGGCATCCGTCGCAGCGGCTTGAAATTCCACGCTGTTCTTGCGAGCGCGAGCGAGAGCATCTTGGAGCGTCAGTCGCAAAGCCGAGGAAGTTTGATCGGCTGTCTGCGCGGTAGTGGATGGCGAGCTGGACTTGCTCACCTTTGGCGGCGGATTTTCGGACTGCTGGCTGGCCCCCCGAAACGGGAATAAAATAATCGCAGCTAGGGCGAAAAAAGTGTATTTTTTCCAAGAAAACCGGGTGTTCACGGGCCTTCTCTCAAGCGGCCGCGGGACTTCACGTCCGCTAACGCGAATTTAGCGATTTTGAGATAAACAGACGATTAATCTGTGCCTGCAGGTGCAATACCCGGCTTCGGCAAATACACGGCGAAGTGACTTCCCGTCGCGTCGGAGCGGACCAAATCCAGCCGGCCGCTGTGCACTTGAGCAATCCAAAGGGCGATGGAAAGTCCCAGGCCTGCGCCGCCCTCGCGCCCAGAGCGCGATCGAGCCGGATCAGCTCGGAAGAACCTTTCAAAAATCCGTGAGCGGAGTTCCGCCGGAATCCCTGGCCCAGTGTCCGTGACGTGTATCTCGACTTGTTCCGTGCTGGCGCGACAAGAAATGTCCACGCGCCCGTCCGCCGCCGTGTACTTGATCGCGTTGTCCAAAAGATTAAGGATCATGCGGCGCAATAGTGCGCGATCTCCGCGGACGAGACACTCGGAGGAGGCCTCCACGTGCAGATCGATATTTTTTTCGCGCGCGAGGGACCTCGCCGAATGTGCGCAGTCGGCCACGACTTCCTCGAGATAGACATCTTCTGGCGAGAGAGGGTACTGCCCTGAATCGGCACGGGTCAGCGTGAAGAGGTCTTCCACGATTTTGATCAGGCGCGAAGTTTCCTCGTGCAAAATCCTCAGCGATTCGAGGTAGTCCGCCGCGCTTCGGCCCTGTTGCGACATGGCTACTTCGGCCTCTCCGCGAAGAATGGCCAGCGGCGTGCGCAGTTCATGCGAAGCATCCGCGATGAACCTGCGTTGCCGGTCAAACGATTGGTCGAGCCGATTCAGCAGATCATTGAAAATAGTGGCCAACTGACCCAGTTCATCGTTGGCGTTCAGCACCGGAAGGCGTTCATGCAAGTTTGTTGCTCCGATGCGCCGCGCATGCGATCCCATGGCAACTACCGGGGCCAAACTTTTTTTTGCCAGGAAATATCCGCCAGTCCCTGCTAGCAGCAAGCCTACAAAAATCATCCACGTAAAGGTCAGCCGAATCGTTTCCAGCACTTCGTTTTGCGCGTGCAGAGAGTGGAGAATAATCAATAAGTAGGCTGTGCCCTTCGCTTTGAATTGCCGCGAGTAGGCTCGGAATCTGGCGTGCTCTCCCCGGATTGTTTCCAGCCCAATTTCCTTGTTGACTCCCATTTTTGCGAAACGTTGATAGTCGCTGGAGGCGAGGACGCGGGCTATGGACGACTCGGCTCTTGCGCTCAGGGCGACCCCATCGTTGGAATTAGCGATAACCTCTCCGCCCGGCCCCAGGACCACAAACGTGTCACTGTCCGACCGATGCTCGATCATCGACTGATGAGCTGCTAGGAAAACTGGGGAGTCCTGCGTGCTGATAGCGTCCTCCAACTCAGCCTGAAAGGTGATCAGGAACGAGTCCGCCAACACCGCCAAGTCGCCGTCGGTTCTTTGCATCGATGTTTTTTGAACGATGAGGTAGGTGGTCACACAGACGAGTATGAGCACCACGGCGAGAACCGCCGAGTACCACACGGTCAGCCGCACGCGAACAGAATCAAGCATGTTTCTTACGATCCGAGAGGCTCGGCTTGCCAGGCTCGCCTGCCGACGGCTCGCGCCCTCCGCCGTCAGCATCTTCTCCGGACTTCAAGATGTAACCAGAGCCTCTCCGCGTTTGCAGCAGACCCGCGTTGCCATCCGGGTCAATTTTCCGGCGCAGCCGGTTGATATAAACCTCGATCAAATTTGAAAATGGGTCAAACGTCTCATCCCAAACATGCTCGGCGATATCGGCTCTGCTGACAACTCGTCCTGAATTGCGCACCAAATATTCCAGCAACGCATATTCCTTGTGCGTCAAGGAAATCGCATGGCCTCCGAGTGTCGCGTTCTGCGCGGCGGTATCCAGCACTAGATCGCCGACGCTCAGGCGCGGTGGATGCAACTCCGCCGAACGCCGCAGGAGTGCGCGAAGCCGCGCAAGCAGCTCGCGAAACTCAAATGGTTTGGTGAGATAGTCATCGGCGCCGCTGTCGAGTCCGCTCACGCGGTCTTCGACCGCGTCCCGCGCTGTCAGCATCAGGATTGGCATTCGCCGCCCAGCCTTTCGCAGCTTGCGGCACACTTCGAATCCGTCTGTTCCCGGAATCATGACGTCAAGGATAATCAGGTCATATTCGTTGATGTCCGCCTGATACAAGGCGTCATCACCTGTGGCGGCGGCGTCGACTGCGTACGCCTGCTCGCGCAGTCCTTTCACCACAAACCGGCGCACCCCTGGATCGTCTTCGACCAGCAAAATCCTCATGGCTGCATAATACGTGAAAGCTCGGCCCGGCGTGCACTCCTGGTTGCCAGCCCGTGCTGATGCCGCGAATTTGCTGGGATGGGAGTTTTTGCGGGCCAATCTAACAAGTTCCGGACGTGGATTCGCCTAGATCGTTTTGTCTTTCGAATAGCAGATCTTCTCGAGATTGCATTCGATGCATTTCGGTTTGCGTGCAACGCAAACTCGCCGCCCGTGCCAGATGATTTGATGCGAAAAACGTATCCATCTCTCTTTTGGAATAACCTGCATCAAGTCCTGCTCGATCTTTTTGGGGTCTTCGTTCCGTGTCAAATCCAGCCGGTTCGAGATGCGAATCACATGAGTATCCACAACGACGCCGCTGGCGATACCGAACGCCGTTCCCAGGACTACGTTCGCCGTCTTTCGCGCCGCTCCCGGAAGCGTCAGCATCTCTTCCATCGTCCGCGGCACTTGACCGCCAAAATTTTGAAGGATGGCCTTACTCGCTCCCATGATCGACTTTGTCTTGTTCCGAAAAAATCCCGTTGGCCGCACATCTTGCTCCAACTCGCTGGGATTGGCGTGTGCAAACGCTTCCGGCGTCGGATATTTCTTGTAGAGCGTTTCGGCAACCTGATTGACGCGCACATCCGTGCACTGCGCCGAAAGAATCGTCGAAATCAACAGCTGAAATGGATTGTCATGCTTCAGCTCGCAAGTCGCGTCGGGATACGCTTCATCCAGCTTCGCTAAAATTGCAGCGATGCGTTTCGGGTCCGTCCCCGCCGCCACCGCTTTTTTCGAGTTCGCCGCTCTCTTTGCTGGCCGCGATGCTTTCGCCGCCCCAGTCTTCTTCAGTGAGGTTTTGGTTTTCTTCTTAGCTTTTCTCGTTAGCATGACGCGCAAGAATATCACACACGGTGGGGATGATATCCCAGGATGACTTTCCGTCTGGGAACAGCGCGCTCCTCCCTTGTAGTGGCGCAGTGTGCTGCCCAACTACCGAGCGCTCAATACCATAAGCAATTTTCGAAAAGCCTTCCCGCGATGGCTGATGCGATTCTTCTCTTCCGGCAAAAGTTCCGCAAACGTCTTCTTCAGGGCAGGGAAGTAAAACACCGGATCATACCCAAACCCTCCGCCCCCGCGAGGAGTTTCCAATATCTCGCCATCGACCCGAGCCGTTACAATCGCGGTCGGCCGGCCGTTTTGCGCAACGGCAATTGCGCATGCAAAATAAGCTGCCCGATCCGAAGCCGTTTTCCCGCGAAGCTCGCCAAGTAATTTCCCAATCCGTTCCGCGTTGGTCGCGCCAGGCCCTGCATAGCGCGCCGAATGCACACCTGGCGCTCCGCCTAGTGCTGGAACCACCAAGCCAGAATCATCTGCAAACACTACGTCCGCCGTCAACCGCGAGTAATGCAGAGCCTTCCCAGTGGCATTCTCTGGGAATGTCGGCGCATTTTCTTCAAAGGAGGGCAGGGAATCGAAACCTGGGAACAAATCGATTTCCACACGCGGGGCCAACGCATCATTGGGACCATGCGCATTCTCTTCAACGAGCGCTCGATATTCCGCGAGTTTTCCAGGATTGGATGAAGCCAGAAACAATTTAATGTGCGGCGGCATTACCGCGCGCGCGCACTGAACTTCACGGGCAGCACCGCGCGTTGGTCGTCCGACAAACGTCGAATTCCTGCCGCCGCCAACGCCAGCAAATCCTGCATTTCGCTGCCACTAAACGGCCGACCCTCTGCCGTCGCCTGAATTTCTACAAAGTGTCCGCTGCCCGTCATCACGACGTTCATATCCACTTCCGCGCGTGAATCCTCTTCGTACGCTAAATCCAGCAGGGCCTGATCGTCGACAATTCCCACGCTCGTCGCCGCGACCGAATCGATCAGCGGCGAGCGCTTCAACATCCCTGCCGCGACTAGCCGTTCGAACGCTAGAGCCAGCGCCACGAACGCTCCCGTAATCGACGCCGTCCGCGTTCCGCCATCCGCCTGGATCACATCGCAATCGATCCACACCGTTCGCTCGCCGAGGGCTTCCTGATCTGTCACTGCTCGCAGCGACCGCCCAATCAAGCGCTGAATCTCCAATGTGCGCCCGGACTGTTTGCCGCGCGTCGCTTCACGCTGCGTGCGCTCTTCGGTCGCCCTCGGCAACATTCCGTATTCGCTCGTTACCCAACCCTTGCCGGTCCCCTTCAAAAATCCCGGGACGCCATCGTCCACCGTGGCCGTGCAAATCACGCGCGTGCTGCCTAGCTCAATCAACACACTTCCTTCCGCCGTTGAAATAAAATCCGGCGTCATCTTCAATGGGCGCAACTGATCCGGGCCTCGGCCATCAACTCGCACGCTTCCTCCTGCAATTCCTATCGTCTGCGAAAACTTGAGCAAGACCCCTGCTCAATCTACGCCAGTTTGCCGCGCCCCTTGTCGAGCGTCAATCTTCGAGAGACTTGGGAGTCACCGGTTTCGTTGCTGGAGCTGCGGGCGGAGCAGGTTTGTCCGCTCCGGAAGCAGTCGGCTTATCTGCGCTTGGCGTCGTCGTTGCTGGCGCCGCAACTGGCGCGGACAGCGCGGGCGCTCCCTGCACGCCCTTCGTATTCACCAGGAAAGTCCCCGTAAGATCCAGATGCCCAGCCAGAGTCTCCACTTCCTGCCCGTGAATCAAAATCTTCAGTCGCTGCACGCGCGGCACATTCGCTTCCAGCGTCTTCGTAATCGAATCCACCGCAAGTTGCTCGCTTTGAATCCCCGAGGGTGTCGCCGTAGCCAGCGCCTCGGAAAAATCCGCGATCGCCGTGCCATTCGGCAAAAGATAGAACGCCAAAAGCACCGCGTCCGGCGGCAGCGTCCGCAAGTCCGCATCCACAGGTCCTGCCAGAAGCGTGTTCAATACTTGTTTCGAGCGAAGCACAGGATCGTTCGAAAGCGGCAGTTCCACCGTCGAATCCACCAGCGCCCCATCTCCGTTGCCCGACGCCCAAAACAGTTTTGCCTTCACGCGCGGCTCGCCCGGATTCACGGGAACCGCTTGAGTCAACTCCCGGCGCGCCTGCTCCGCCGTTTGTTGCTGCAGCTTCGCGGCTTCGCGCAGCCGCTTTCGCAAGATGGGTAGGTAAATCGCGCCCACAATCACGCCAACGCACAGAATGCCAACCACCCATCGAATCCAACGCGTCGTCACGGCGTACCTCCCGCCGTCGTGGGTACCACGTATAAAGGCCGGAATGCCGCGACTCCTGTCGCGATCGCATCCGCAACGCCGGGCGCCATGCGATCCAGATCCGCACGGTCTTCCACCACCACGCTCGAAATTTCCACCGCAATCGCTGGAGCGGCCGTCGTTCGCAACTGCCTCACCGCCGCGGTCTGCGCCGTGCTGGGCGATCCCTTAAAGCGTTGCGCCAACAAACCCTGGACGAGATCGCCCAATTTTCTGCTCAAGCCCTGAAATGGCGTCTGGGCCCGGTCCCACGGAATCAAGCCTCCGGCATCGGTCGTCACCGGCAAATCCGAGTTGACGTAAACTCGCACTGTCCCCGGCAACCCCGTCGAAGCAATATGCAGCGTGACAAAAACCGCGCCGGTCTGTGCGTTGGCAATCGCGGAGCGATCATCAAACGAGGGATCTTCATTCCCTTGACGTGTCTGGACCACTTGAAATCCCTGCGCCTCCAGTGCCCTCCGCACTTGCGCCGCAAAATCCAGTAGGATCTCGCTCTCGCGAATCCCGCCTGTTCCCCTCGCACCCGGGTCCGTCCCCCCATGCGCCGGATCAAGCACGACAACATTCAGCCCCGCGCGCGGAGTGGGTGGCGGAGTCCCTTGCGGAATTCCTTGCGTCGTCGCCGCCGGTGGCGTCGTTGGTGTTGTTTGTGGTGTCGCTGACTGCACGGAAGGAGCGGCTATCGCCGTTTGCGAAGGCGCTTGCGAAGAAAAGCTCAGCGCACCGGTGCCAAGAACAGCCAAGAAAGCAAGCGCGCCTATCTGAATGCCATCCCGTCCCCAAGCGCGCTTATGGATTCGAACGAAGTTTCCCACGTCGAGCAGCATACCAAATCTATTCGCCATTCCGCGCTGCCCGAATCTATCTATCTACGAAAAAGGCTACGAAAAAGGGACGTCCACTTGGACCGTCCCTTGCTGCTTCGCGATTTCCACCATCACTCGGCCGATGACCAGGGCGTCTTGTTTGGTCAAGCCTCTGAACGGCTTCTTCAATTCCCTTGCGGCTGGGCTTGTGGCGGCTGTTGCTCCTTTTCACGGCGAGAGGCCCGCATCGCCCGGACATTCGCACGCATCTGCTGGCGTTGCTCCGGCGTCAAGAGCTTCACCATCTGCATTCGGCCGCTGTGGCGCAGCTCATGAATTTTCGCTGCCTTCTGATCCGCGGTCAGCGATTCATCCTTATTCACGGCATCCAATTGCGTTTTTGTGGACTCGTGAATCTTCTTCATCGCCGTCTTTTGCTCTTCGGTTAGGTTCAGTCCCTGCATCGCGCCATGCATTCTTCCTTCGTGCCGCGCTGGCGTTGCAGGAGCCGCCTGGCTCTGATCTTGCGCCGGTGGCTGCGCAGAGCTTTGTGCGCGGCTGATTCCCGTCACAAAAGTCAGCGCCAAAAATCCGGCGGCAATGGCGATTTGTTTCGTCAAGCTATTCCTAATCATTGGAGATTCCTCATTCCGGGCTGGCATTCTTTCCTCGTACTCTCATATAACCCGCATCGCCCCGGAATGTCGCGCTACCTGTCCTTCGGACAAGCGTCGCCGCTTCCCCTTGATTCTCAAAGAGATCCGCGCGATTTTGCACGATTTGCTCCGAAAGCTGCAGGCTCTTCCCTCAGGGACGCGCCTTTTCCTCGCCCGTATTCAATGGTTTTAACTGCGCCTTCTCCAGCAGGGAATTCACGCGTGCAAGATCCTTTGTCTGAATCTCATCCCATCGCGCCAGCGTGGCCTTTCCCGCCGCTTCCCATCTTTCGCTCGCCGTCGTGGCATCCGCCGAAGGCGCCACATCCGCGCTTTCAACTATTCCGAGCAACGCACCATACGCCGTGGCAACCTGCCGCAACGTCGTTGGCGCGTCCCCCGGCACGGCAAATCCAAAAAATCCAAACCCGCCGCCAGCTCCAGAACCAGCCACCCCGCCAACTTTTTTCCCCAAGTCAGTCAGGGCCGCCGAGAGTTCTGCATTTCCGGCCGCATCTTTGCTGCGTGTGCCTAGCTGCTTCAGCATTTCGTCTGCTCGCCCAACCGCCGCGGAGTATTCTCCAGCGCCCGCCGCCAGTTTCGAAGCCAACTGAAATTGCCGCTCCAAATCCGCTGGACTCGTCTTCACGCGCGGGTCCATCTTCAACACTAACGGCGCAGACAGCGTCTTTCCCGCAGCCGTCAGCTTCACCGTATATCGCCCCGGAACTGCCAACGGTCCGCCTCCGCCTCGTCGAGACCGCCGCCGCGCTCCCGCAAACGCATACCGCAAGTCCCAAACGAACCGGTGCATCCCGGCTTCAGCCGACAGCGGCTCCGCGTCATGTATCCAATACATCGGAATGTCCAGTTCGTCGGGATTTGTCTTGGGCATTTCGTCCGTGCTCGCAAATCGCCGCACCGATTTTCCCGCCGCATCAAAAATCTCAAGCTGCACTGCTCCCACTGGCTTCTCTTTCACGTAGTAATCGACCACCGCCCCCGTCGGCGGATTTTCCGCTTGTGGCTCGTCGAACGGTATTGGGGTGCCTTCATCCGAGCCGGGGCGAACGCGATACGCCGTCTGCGGTTCGAATAGCCACGCGTCGGCGCTCCTCATCTTAGTGCTCCACTGCCGCAATGGCGTTATGTCGTCCAGCACCCAGAATGCTCGCCCGAACGTGGCGATCACTAGATCGTCGTCGTGTACGACCAAATCCCGCACTGAAGTCGTCGGCAAATTAAATTGCAGCGGTGCCCAGCTATCGCCATCGTCAAACGAAACGTACACCCCTTTTTCCGTGCAGGCATACAGTAATCCCGCAACTTTCGGATCCTCCCGCACGCAGTTCAGAAAGCTCCCGTCCGGGATTCCATTCGAAACGCGCTGCCAGGTTTTTCCGTAGTCTTTTGTGCGATAGAGATAAGGCTGTAGGTCCTCCAACCTGTGCCGATCGACCGCCGCGTACGCCTTGCCAGCGGCAAAGCGTGACGCGGCCATGTGCGTCACCTTGCTCCACGGCGTCAATTCCTTCGGCGTGACGTCACTCCAAGTTCTCCCATCGTCCCGCGTCAGGTGAATCAGTCCGTCGTCTGTCCCCACCCAGATTTCGCCGGCCTGCTTTGGCGAAGGCGCGATCGTATAGATCACGCCGTGCCTCTTCCCAGGCTGTACATCCGCCGCCGTAGCTGCATCGAGATTCGCCGGCACGCCCGGATCCTCTCGCGTCAAATCCGGACTGATCTTCTGCCAGGAACTTCCGCCATCCGCCGTTCGAAACAAAACCTGCGCGCTGAAATACAGCACATGCGGTTCAATCTCCGAAAAAACAAGCGGCAATGTCCAGGTTCGGCGATAGTCCGCGGGATACATCAAGGTCGGTGGAATCTGCTGCACCTCTTCGTTGTGAAGATCTTGCCGCGCCACCGATCCGCCGAAAATAATCTCCGGATTTAGCGGATCAGGAGCAACGAAGTCGCTCTCGCCTCCCGCTTCCATCGGCCTCCAATCCTGAAAATTCAGCGCCCGCCACTTGCTGCGGCTGGGTGTCGCAGCAGCTCCACTGTCCTGCTGCGCTCCATACACCCAGTAGGGAAATCGATTGTCTGTCGCGACGTGATAAAACTGCCCCGTCGCCTGGTTGTACCAGGAACTCCACGTCTCCCCGCCGTTTCGCGTCACAATCGCGCCTTGATCGCAGCCCAAAATCATTCGTTGCGGGTTGTCGGGATCGATCCAAAGTTGATGATAGTCATCCCCGCCAGGCGCGCCCTTAATGGCCGTGAATGTTTTTCCTCCATCGCGCGAACGGTACGTCGACGTATTCGGCACATACACCGTGTCCGCGTCCTTCGAATCGACGCTCACCTCGCAGAAATACCAGCCGCGTCCCCAAATCCGCGCATCCTTCGAAACGCGCGCCCAATTTTCTCCGCCGTCATCCGAGCGGTACATCCCGCCTTCCTTCGCATCGGCAATCAAATAAATTCGCTTGGAATTGCTTGGCGCAAACGCAATCCCCATGCGCCCTAGCTCTTCCGAGGGCAAACCGTGTCCCATCAATTGCTCCCAATGTTCTCCGCTATCCTTCGAACGATAGAGTCCAGTCCCCGGTCCCTTCGAAGGCGCATAGATACTCCACGGCGGCCGCCGCGTCTGCAGCAAGGCCGCGAACATATTCTTCGAGTTCCCCGGCTCCATCGCTAAATCGATCGCGCCAGTATTCTCATCCTTGAAAAGAATCTGTTGCCACGTCTTCCCGCCGTCGTTCGAACGAAAAACTCCGCGCTCCTTGTTCGGCCCGTAGGCATGCCCCAAAGCTGCCACAAAAACTTTCTCCGAATCCTCCGGGTCCACCACAATTCGCGCAATCTGCCGCGAAGCTTCGAGGCCAATATGCGTCCATGTCTTTCCCGCATCGGTCGATTTATACATTCCATTTCCAGACGAAATGCTCGAGCGCATGTCCGCTTCCCCGGTCCCCACGTAAATCACATTCGCGTTGGAGGGTGCCACGGCAATCGCCCCGATCGAACCAACGGGCTGTGAATCAAATATCGGATTCCAAGTCCGCCCCGCATCATTCGTCTTCCAAACTCCTCCATTCACCGATCCGAAGTAGTAGACCTCCGGCTGCCCGCGGACTCCCGTCACCGCCAGCGTCCGCCCCGCGCGAAACGGCCCAATCGAGCGCCACTTCATCTCCCCAAAGAGTTTCTGATCAAATTCCTGTCCCGGCTCCGGCAAAGCTGCAGCCGTCGCGTGCACGATCAAAGCCACACCACTAACGAGTAGGAGTAGTAGGGAAAGCCGCAGCTTCTTCACGGTCTTGTCTCCAAATGAAAAAGATTTTAGAAATGAGGAAGGGAGTATATCAGCACCGCGCGCGTCGCGCGGCAGCTTAGTCGCCTGTGACTGCGTTCGGCGTGGCCGCCGCCTCAATTACCGATCGTCGCAGCGGCTTTGTCGCAGCATAAAGCAGAAACCCTCCGGCGATAATCATCCCGCCAAACACCATGCCATTGATCCCGAGAACGGTTTCGCTCCCGCTCTTCACCAGCGCCAGGCTCATCAAAAGCAGAGGAAAAACTCCCATCATCACCGCGCCCACCAAACCGCCCGGCACTCGGAAACCGCGCTTCAGCTCCGGCTCGCGAATGCGCAGAACCACCAGCGTCACAAACTCCAACATCAAGCTGGCCCCGTACAACATGATGTCCAGCGTAACCAGCTTCTCGAATTTCAATCCCAGGCATAGCGCCCAGCATCCCGCGCACGCCAGTATGGCCACCCACGGCGCTTGCGTTTTCTCACTGGTCTTCGCAAAAATCTTCGGCAGCATCCCGTCTCGCGCCATCGCTAGCGGCAATCTCGAGTAGCTCATCACCAGCGCATTGAACATCCCAAACGCGCTCATCATGCCACCCATCACAATCAGAACGCGCAGCCACTCGATTCCCAGAATCTTCCCGCCAACCAATCCCGCCACCGTGGCCCAGGCTCCCTCCGCTTCAAATGCCGAAGACGGAATGCCGGCCAGGCGCACCGCGACAAACGGCAGCACATACGTGATCGTCACCAATACAACTGCTGCGATCATCGCCCTAGGATATGTCCTCTGCGGCCGTTCCACTTCTTGCGCCACTGTCGACGCGTTATCCCAGCCCATGTAGTTCCACATCGCCACGAGCACGCCGCCGATCAAGCTCAGGCTGGTCGCTTCCGCCGGACTGCTACCGCTAGCGGCGGCAAACGCTCCGGCTTTGAACGGCGCCATCACTACGATCACCGCAAACGGGGCCGACAGAAGGAAGAACAGCCATAGCGAGGTGATTCCTACCACGCGAACGCCGGCGACATTCAGGATCGTGCAAGTTACAACTACAAACAGCCCCGCCAGCACACCATGTCCCCACGTCCCGAACCACGGCGACATCTGCTTCAAATAAATCACAAACAGTGTCGGGTAAATCGCCATATCAAAAATGCTCGCTGCCAAAGACAGCCAAGCCTCTTGAAATCCCCAAAAATTTCCCAAACCACGCCGCACCCACGCGTAATATCCACCCTCTGCCGGCAGCGAACTCGAAAGCTCCCCAATCATGAACGCCGTCGGCAAGCACCACAGCACCGGCAAGAACAGCAAAATCAGAATTCCATGCCCGTACCCCGCGCCATGAATGATCTCTTCCGTCCCGTACGTCCCGCCAGACACCATGAAGAACGTCGCCGCTACGAGCGGCCAGAGTGTCAGCTTTGCGACTCTTTTTTTCGCTGTTGATATTTCGCGGGAGGGAATCTGGGCGGGAAGCGATAAAGAACTCAATTTTTACTCTCGTCCTCCTAAGCGATGCTCACTCGCGCGCTGGGTAAAGTGAGTTCGCATTCGCAGGATACAAGGTTGGTCCCTGCATGCAACAAAAAAATGCACCCGGCCGCATATTTTTCATCGCCGAAAACTGTCCTTTTGCACAGCCTGAGTGACACAGGCTTCAGCCTGTGCTTCAGCGAGCGTGAGAGCGTGTAGGGTCATCCTTCCGAGGGTGACCGCCTTCACCCTGTGCTAGACTCACCCGTTCCCTCTGGCAGTCAACTCGTTTTAGGAGCTATTCGCATGAAGTGTTTCTCCGTAGTAGGTTCTTTCCGTCTCTGTGTACTCTGTGTCTCTGCGTTTAGCTGTTCTTTTCCGGCCCCCGCCCAGACTCCCACTCCACGCCCCATCACTATCGACGACTACTTCCAAATCCAAGGCGTCCATGACCCCCAGCTCAGCCCCGACGGCCAGTGGGTCGCCTACTCCGTCGATAAATCCAGCCTCAAGACCGACAAAAACGAAACCCGCATCTGGATGATCCCCACCTCGGGCGGCGACGCGCTCCCCATGACCGCCGAAGGCGTCTCCTCCGAGCACCCTCGCTGGAGCCCCGACGGTAAGCTTCTGGCGTTCCTCTCCGAACGCAACGAAGGCAAGAAACAAGTCTGGCTCCTCAATCGCCAGGGCGGCGAAGCCCAGCAACTCACTGAAACAGTTCAAGATGTGGAGGACTTCGCGTGGTCGCCCGACGGACGCCACCTCGTTCTCGTCCTAAAGGACCCCACACCCGAGGAACTCGACGCCGCCAAAGAAAAATCCCAGTCCACGGCCCACTCTTCAAGCGCCGCGGATGACGACCCCAAAGACAAAAAGTCCAAATCCAAGAAGCCCTGGGTCATCGACCGCCTTCAATTCAAGCTCGACGAAGTCGGCTACCTCGACCGCCGTCGCACCCACCTCTACGTCTTCGATCTCTCCAAGAAATCTCTAACCCAGGTCACCAGCGGCGACTTCGACGACACCGAGCCCGCCTGGTCCCCCGACAGCAAACTTCTGGCCTTCACCAGCAACCGTTCCACACCCGATCCCGACGCCACTTACAACACCGACATCTGGACCGTCTCCGCAAACAATACTGACAAGGGCGCGCATCTCACCCAAATCACCACCAATCCCGGCGCCGATTCCTCCCCAACTTGGTCGCCCGACGGCAAGTCCATCGCCTACGTCACCTATCTCGATCCCAAGCTCTTCGACTACGCTACCCACCATCTCGCCGTCTCTCCCGCCGCCGGCGGCCCAGCCAGGGTCCTCACACTCTCTCTCGATCGCATGGTCTCTGCCCCACGCTTCTCCCAGGATGGCCAATCCATCTACTTCATCGTGGACGACGACGGCACCCAGAACCTCGCCCAAGTCCATTTCGGCGATGGCCAGCAAGGCGCTCGCCCCGTCTCTGGCTCTGTCTTTGTGAGTTCCTACTCGGTTGGCGGGGGCGCCGCTGGCAACGTTGGCCCGGGAACCATCGCCGTGCAAATGGCCACCATCGACCGCCCCGACGAAATCTATCTGGTCGCCCAAGGCAAACTCACCCAGCTCACCCACGTCAACGACGCCCTCTTCTCCCAACTCCAGCTCTCCCACGGCGAATACGTCCACTTCAAATCCAAAGACGGTACCCAAATCTCCGGCTACCTCTATAAGCCTCTGAATTACACCGCCGGCCAAAAATATCCCACGCTCCTTATCCCCCACGGCGGCCCGCAATGGGCCTACTACGCCGAGTTCTCCCATCTCGCACAGCTCTACGACGCTAACGGCTACGCCGTCCTCTTCCCCAATCCTCGCGGCTCCACCGGCTACGGTCAGGACTTCTGCAAAGCCATCTTCGCCGACTGGGGCAACAAAGACTTCCAGGACGACATGGCCATGGTCGACTACGCCATCGAGCAGGGCATCGCCGACCCCGACAAACTCGGCGTTGGCGGCTGGTCCTACGGCGGCATCTCCACCGACTTCATCATCACCCAAACCACCCGCTTCAAAGCCGCCATCTCCGGCGCCGGCGCTGCCGAGTTCTCCAGCCTCTACGGCCACGACCAATATCAAAAAGACTACGAGTATGAGTTGGGCCTCCCCTGGGAAAATCCCGCCGCCTGGATCAAAGTCTCCCCCTTCCGCAACGTCGCCAAAGTCACCACCCCCACGCTCTTCATGGGCGGCAATATCGATTGGAACGTCCCCATCCTCGGCGGCGAGCAGATGTACCAAGCCCTCAAACGCCTCGGCCGCACCACCGAACTCGTCGTCTACCCCGACGAGTTCCACGAATTCAGCACGCCCTCCCACATCAAAGACCGCCTCGAGCGCGACCTGGCCTGGTACGCCCACTTCGTCAAATCCGACCCCACCCCCGCCCGCCCCGCCGATCCTCCCGCCAAATCCCCCGAGCCGTAGGGTCATCCTTCCGAACATGACCGCTCTTCTGCCCGCGTCATGACCCGCACGATCCTATGGGCCGGGAATGTCACTATGGCGCAAACCTATCCATCGTTCCGCTGACGCGTCGATGCGCGCCGAAGATATCTCTCTTCGTAGACTAGCGGCTTGTAATATATATATCGTAACACGATATATTTCCGTGGGCAACGCTCTCAAAACATATCGCATCACGATATATTGAACCTGTTCGCGCGCCCCGCGGCTGGGTGGGCCCTCATGGGCCTTAGGGGTCGCGCCGGGGCGGTGCCTGGAATTTATCTCTCCGCCCGGCGCCGCCCTGCGGTTCTTTGGACAGCCGCCTTTACCCCATGCTTCCTACTTTCTTCAACAAGGAGAATTCCCAGATGCGAAAAAAATTGTTATGCCCGGTCTTTCTTCTGTTTTGTGCCGCTTGCATTTTCTGCGTCGCTCCCGCATTTGCCCAGTCGGCTTCGGAAACCGGCAAATTGAAAATTCATGTCGATCCCAAACAGGCCTACGTCTTCGTGGACGGCAAAGCCATGCGCGATGGCAGCCAATCTATCGTTCTCGCTTCCGGTGATCACAAGGTTGGCGTCTACAATTCCGGCTATCTCCCCAGACTCCAGGATGTTCACATCGGCGCCGGCGAAACAACTGACCTGCGCGTTACCCTCCAATCCTCCGGCGATGTTGTCTCTGGTCCTTTCGCTGACATCGAGTTCAAAGGCGATCCACGCGCCGCTGTTCTCCTTAACGGCCAGACACCCGCCTATTTCGTCGGCCACGTTGATGAATTCAATTGGAACTGGATTTGGCATCAGCGCTTGCTAGTCAAGCCAGGCACTTACCAGGTGACGGTCACCCATGACGGCAACAATATTTGGTCCGGACCAGTCACTGCAAAAGCCGGACAGCAAGTCACTGTCTATCTCGACCAAAACGGAAAGACCAAAACGAAAGAATGGAAAGAAGGTCTGAACATGCCCCCGCAGCCGCGCTTCCACGCCGGAATCGCCAGCGCCACCGTTCCTGTCGCTCCTGTCTCCGCGAAACTTGCCGCTCAAACTTCCAATCTCGATTGCGGCCAGTCCACCACCCTCAACTGGAACTCCGCGAACGCCGTGGACACTTCCATCTCCGGCATCGGTAACGTCCCCGATCACGGCGATCGCACAGTTTCGCCCACCGGTAATACCACCTATGTCCTCACCGCGAACGGCCCCGGCGGCAATTCGACGCAATCCATCACCGTCAATGTGAATAGTCAGCCGACCTCCACCATCGCTCTCAGTCAGCCCGAAGTCCAATTCCGCAAAATCGGCGATAAGATCGTCCAGCAAGACTCCGCTACTTTGACTTGGTCCGCCGCCAACGCCAATTCCGCCACGCTAGCTCCCTTCGGCAGCGAATCCATAAGCGGCAGCCGAACCATCACCGCCAATCCAAAACAGGACACCACCGGCCCCATCAACGAGGACCAAACCTACACGCTTACGGCTGCGAATGCCTGCGGTGGCACAACCACTAAGACCGCCACGCTTCACGTCATCGGCTCGATTGATCCCCCGCCTCCGGTCACGCTTGCCAGCATGTTCTATCCAACGGCTTATCCCACTAAAAAGCATCCCAAGGATGGCCTGGTCGCCAGCGAAAAAATGACTCTCACCGAAATCGCTTCTCATTTCAAAGACTACGAGCCCTACGACCACCAGGGCGCTCTCCTGATCGTCTCCCACGCTGACGTCCGCGGCTCCATTCCTTACAACCAGGCCCTCAGCGCCCGCAGAGCCGTCCTCATCAAGGATTTTCTGGTCTCCCACGGCGTTCCAGCGGACAAAATCCAGGTCCGTGCGGATGGCAAATCCGATCAGCTTGATCAACAGCGAGTCGCCGCTCTGCAATCCCAGGATCCTCAGAAACCGGAAAAATGGGAAACCAAGCACATGAAAACTACCTGGCTCGCCTACAACCGGCGCGCCGACATCATCCTCGAACCCAGAGACGTGCAGTCCGCCAAGGACTATCCCAATGATGTCGCTGCCGCTCGGCTTCTCTGGCAGCGCACCGAACCAAGCTTGAAAAAAGTCCACATAGCGGAATTGGCCGTCACCGGCGCTCTCCCGTTGACCGCCAGCTCTTCAGGCAATTGAACTTTTCCGTGAGAATCGAACGATGTGCGGCCCGGCGAAGAGCACAAATGCAACGGCACGCATTGTTCTCGTCGCCGGCGCCGCGCGCCACGCTCTTCAAAGATTTTCTTTTTGTATAAATCTATTTCCTAGGAGGATATTCATGAAACTCTCTCTGAAAGCCATCGCCATCTCCGGAGCCCTGGTCTGGGGCGGTGCGATTTTGTTGGTAGGCTTGATCAATCTATCTCGCCCAGGCTACGGGATCGACTTTCTTCAAATGACTAGTTCCGTCTATCCGTGGTTCCACGATTCACACACACTCACCAGCGTCCTGATCGGCACGATCAATGGCCTTGTGGACGGCGCTGTCGCCGCTCTCATTTTCGCCGCCCTCTATAACGGTTTCGCTAGTCACGAAACCCACAGCCAGAGCCAGCCTCACACGCAGAGCTAGGCACTCTCTCCGCCCTCCTCACTCGGAGCGGAATGCGATCGCCGCATCTCTGCGCACGTCGCATTCCACTCCGTCCTCAAAGCCACCCCCCGCTCGCCCTCTGCGCCGCCATCTCGATACTCCTCTTCCGCGCCTTCCTCTCTGTCCGTTCCTTGACAAGTTATCAATCTTGAAAGATTATCCCCCTTCACCCATTCGCCCTCTCATCCGATGAAGCTCACCGCCAACGAAATCCGCGACATCACCCGCCATCTCGAAGCTGGCCGCCCTCTCCCGGACCACTACCGCTTCCTCCTCTTCGACGACAAGCGCGAAGTCGAGCTCGTCTGGAATGGCAAGACCAACGAAGTCTGCAACATCGTCCTCCCTTTTCAGGTCATCGAGCAGGTCGATGAGCCTCGCGCGGAAAAGCCCGCCGATACCGCTCGGCAAGGCGGCCTCTTTGATTCCCGTGGCCGCCAGCTCAAGGGCTGGACCAACAAGCTCATCTGGGGCGACAACAAGCTCATCCTTTCCTCCCTCAAGAACGGCCCGCTCCGCGACGAAATCGAAAAGCAGGGCGGCATCAAGCTCATCTATATCGATCCGCCCTTCGATGTCGGCGCCGATTTTTCCATGGACATCGAAATCGGCGACGAAACCTTCACAAAGAAGCCCAACATCCTCGAAGAAATCGCCTATCGCGACACTTGGGGCAAGGGCGCGGATTCATTTATAGCAATGATTTATGAGCGCCTAACTCTAATTCGAGACCTACTAGCGGAAGACGGTAGTGTTTACGTCCATTGCGACTGGCGAGTAAATAGCCTTATTAGGCTTGCCATGGACGAAATATTCGGCGAAACACGCTTGGTCAACGAAATTATTTGGAGGAGAAAGCAGGCGCAAGCGTGGTCGGCAGACCAATTCGGCGTGACCAACGACACGCTGCTCTTCTACTCCAAAGGCGACGAACATGTGTTTAATCCGATTTATTCGAAAGAGGACGACAATACGCAGAAGTATCTGCGAGAAAGATTCACGTTTGACGATGGCGATGGCCGAAAATACATGAAGTCACCGCTCATCAATCCACTCAACAGGCCAAATCTTCGGTACGAATTCCATGGCGTGCAGCCACCGAAAACCGGTTGGCTGTATTCCAAAGATCGAATGGAAGAGATGTACAAGAAGAATGAGCTTGTCATGCCCAAGGAAAGTAATGCGCGCATCTATCGAAAGATTTACGAAGATACTTATCCAGGACAAATGGTTCAAAACGTCTGGGTGGATATACCGATAGTGAATCCAATGGCTGACGAGCGGCTTGGGTACCCGACGCAAAAACCGGAGGCACTGTTGGAACGGATTGTACAGGCCTCATCAAACGAGGGCGACCTAGTCGGTGACTTCTTTACTGGTTCCGGGACCACTTCAGCCGTCGCAGAAAAGCTAGGACGCAAATGGATCGCTACGGACCTTGGTAAGTTCGCAGTCCACACCACTCGCAAGCGGTTAATCGGCGTCCAGCGCCAGCTCAAAGCCGAAGGCAAAGACTACCGCGCCTTTGAAATCCTCAACCTCGGCAAATACGAACGCCAGCACTATGTCGGCGTCAACACCAACCTCCGCGAAGCCGAACAGCAAAAGCAACTCGCCGAAAAAGAAGCCAAATTCGTCGAGCTCATCCTCCGCGCCTATCGCGCCGAAAAAGTGGAAGGCTTCAACTCCTTCCACGGGAAAAAAGCCGGCCGCCTCGTCTCCATCGGCCCCGTCAATCTCCCCGTCACCCGCCTCTTCATCGAAGAAATCATCCTCGAATGCCGCCAGAAGCACGTCACCCGCGTCGACGTGCTCGGCTTCGAATTCGAAATGGGCCTCTTCCCCAACCTCCTCGACGAAGCTCGCTCCAAGGGCATCGACATTGCTCCCAAAAACATCCCCGCCGAAGTCTTCGACAAGCGCCGTCGATAAAGGCCAGGTCGTCTTCCACGACGTAGCCGCCATCGAAGTCAAACCCCACATCAAGAAGAACACCGTAGCCGTCGAGCTCACCGACTTCTCGGTCTTCTATTCCCAGGACGCCCAGAACAGCGTCGAAGCCGAAATGAAAGATAAATCCACCAAAATCATCGTCGACAAAGGCCAGATCGTAAAAATCACCAAAGACGCCAAAGGCGTTGTCACCCGCGAACGCCTTACCAAAAAATGGACCGACTGGATCGATTACTGGTCCGTAGACTTCAACTTCGAATCCAAACGCGAAATCATCCGCGTCGCGCGCGGCCCCGCAAAACAAGTGCAAATGCCCGGAATGGAAAAAGCCGAACAGCTCGACCTGCCCGAATACGAAGAAGTCTGGACCGGCGACTACGTCTTTGAAAACGAATGGCAATCTTTCCGCACCAAGAAAGACCGCTCCCTCGAACTAACCAGCGTTTTCCACGAATGCACCACAGGCCGCCGCAAAATCGCCGTCAAAGTTGTAGACATCTTCGGCAACGACACCATGACCATCCTCGACATCAACATCCCGGGGAAGAAGTAATGGCCAAGATCAAGGTCCTAAGCAGCGAAATCACCATCCGCACCCACCATCAAGAAGACTACATAAGCCTCACCGACATGGCCCGCTACAAGGATCCCGAAAGAACCGACTATGTCGTTCAGAATTGGCTCAGAAACCGCAACACCATCGAGTTCCTCGGCATTTGGGAGCAGTTGAATAACCCGGGTTTTAATCCCATCGAATTCGATGGGTTTAGAAAACAAGCTGGACTCAATAGTTTCGTCTTGACTGCCAAGCAATGGATCGAAAAAACCGGTGCAACCGGCATCATTTCCAAGCCCGGTCGCTATGGTGGAACCTACGCCCACAAAGACATTGCCTTTGAATTCGCATCCTGGATCTCTGTCGAATTTAAGCTCTATCTAATCAAGGAGTTCCAGCGGCTCAAGGACCAGGAACGCAGCCAACTCGGCTGGGATATCCGCCGCAATCTCACCAAAATCAACTATCGCATCCACACCGACGCCATCAAGGAAAATCTCATCCCACCGGCCCTCACTCCCCATCAAATCAACCTTATCTACGCTTCCGAAGCCGATGTCCTCAACATGGCTCTCTTCGGCGTTACCGCCAGGCAATGGCGCGATTCCCACCCCGGCGACAAAGGCAACATCCGCGACTATGCCAACGTCTCCCAGCTTGTCTGCCTCTCCAATCTGGAAAACCTGAACGCTCTTTTCATCCGCGAGAACCTTCCCCAGTCCGAGCGCCTGCGCAAGCTCAACGGAATTGCCATTCAACAGATGAGAGTCCTCACGGAGGACTCCAGAATCAAGCGTCTCGAGGCCGGAGACAGGCAATGGCCCTACATCCCCAATTCCCAGACTCGCCCTTCGTCATTCTTGATCCCTCCATCCGTTGGTTCCCCGCAGATGAAGCCCTCCGCACCACCACCTCCGACAAATTGATGCCGCCCCTGGTCGCCGAGCTACGAAAAAAGGTGAAAGACTGGCGCGCCGCGAACTACGACGGCGCAGCCCCCACCAGCAAATCCCTCCTCAACTGGTGGTTCAGCAACACGCCCCATCTCATGCCGCAATCCAATGGCGAAATGGTCGAATTTCAGTATTACTTCGCCCAGCGCGAAGCGCTCGAAACCATCGTCTACCTGCACGATGTGGTGCGCGTGAAAGACAAATACGACCTCATGCGCTTTGACAGCTCTGGCGCCATCTCCGCCGGAATGTTCGATGAAACGTGGCGTCGCTACGTTGTCAAGATGGCCACTGGCGCCGGCAAAACCAAAGTCCTCAGCCTCGTCCTCGCCTGGAGCTTCTTCCACAAAACCTACGAACCGGATTCGGACCTCGCTCGCAACTTCCTGGTCATCGCCCCCAACATCATCGTCCTCGATCGTATCTACAAGGATTTTCAGGGCCTGCGGATTTTCTTGAAAGACGATCCCATCCTTCCCGACGACGGCTTCGACGGCCACAACTGGCGCGACGACTTCCAGCTTACTCTCCACGTTCAGGACGACGTTCGCGTCACCCACAAAACGGGCAACATTTTTCTCACCAACATTCACCGCGTTTACGCCGGCGATGAATCCATCCCCTCCCCAGATGACGAAGACACCCGCGACTACTTCCTCGGCAAACGCCCCACCGGAGCCACCACCGATTCCAAGGTCGACCTCGGTATCATCATTCGCGATATCGAAGAGCTCGCCGTCCTCAACGACGAAGCTCACCACATCCACGATCCCAACATGGCTTGGTTCAAGTCCATTCAGGACATCCACAACCGCCTGTTGCAAAAAGATTCCGCCTTGTCGCTCCAGGTAGACGTCACCGCAACTCCTCGCCACAATAACGGCGCCATCTTCGTCCAGACAGTGGCGGACTATCCGCTTGTTGAGGCCATCTCGCAAAACGTCGTCAAACATCCTGTGCTTCCCGATGCCCCAAGCCGCGCAAAGTTGGTAGAGCGAGAAAGCTCGAAATACACCGAGAAATACGAAGACTACCTCCACCTCGGCGTCATCGAATGGCGAAAGGCATACGCCGAGCACGAAAAGCTCGCCAAAAAGGCCATTCTCTTCGTCATGACCGACGACACCAGGAATTGCGATGACGTCGCCGCCTACCTCGAAGGCCACTATCCCGACCTCAAGGACGCCGTCTTGGTTATCCACACCAAAAACAACGGCGAAATCTCAGAATCCGTATCCGGTAAGAGCAAGGAAGAGCTGGAAAAGCTTCGCGGCCAGGCCAACCTCATCGACAGCATGGAGAGTCCTTACAAGGCTATCGTCTCCGTCATGATGCTCAAGGAAGGCTGGGACGTTCGCAACGTCACTACGATCGTCGGTCTCCGCCCTTACGCCGCCAAAAGCAACATCCTTCCGGAACAAACACTCGGACGTGGCCTCCGCAAAATGTACCTTGGCGGGATCGAAGAATATGTGAGCGTCGTCGGCACAGAAGCATTTATGGAATTTGTCGAATCCATCCAAGCGGAAGGCGTGCTGCTCGAACGCAAGCCAATGGGCGAAGGCACTGCTGCCAAAACTCCTCTCGTGATTGAAGTCGACGAAGAAAACGACGATAAAGACCTCGACGAACTCGAAATTGAAATTCCGGTCCTAACGCCTCGCGTCTATCGCGAGTACAAAAATATCGCTTCCCTCGATGTACGCGACCTTCCTCACCAGCGCGTCGCCTACCTGAAGTTCAGCGAAGCCGATCAGCGCGAAATTGTTTTCAAGGACGTTACCACTGGCGAGATCACCCACACTACGATTTTGGACACCGCTGGCGTGGCCGACTACCGCAACGTCATCGGCTACTTCGCCCAGACCATCATGAAAGACCTGCGCTTGGTCAGCGGCTATGACTCTCTCTATCCCAAGGTCAAGCAATTCGTCCAGGACGAGCTATTTGACCGGTCTGTAGATCTCGAAAGCCCGAATACGCTTCGCAACCTGTCCGAGCCCGCTGCCACCAAGACAGTCCTCGATACTCTCAAGACTGCCATCAACGCGCTCACCATACAGAAGCGGGGTGACGCTCTAATTCGAGACACTATCAAGCTACGCGAAACTCGTCCCTTTGTGGCGAAGGACCAGGGGTACATCGTTCCGAAAAAAAGCGTCTTCAACCGCATCATTGGGGACAGTCCGCTTGAGCTCGAATTCGCCGGATTTCTGGAAAACTGCCCGGACATCATCTCCTATGTTAAGAACTACATGGCCGTTCAATTCAAACTCGACTACGTCAACGCCAAAGGTGAAATCTCCAACTACTTTCCGGACTTCATCGTCAAAGTATTGCCCGGCAAGTTCTTTGTGGTCGAAACCAAAGGCCTCGAAGACCTCGACGTTCCCCCGAAAATGCAGCGCCTCAAGCAATGGTGCGAAGACGTGAACGCTGGCCAAAACCGTGTCCACTACGACTTCGTCTTCGTCGAGGAAGATGATTTCAGGCAATACAAGCCCAAGACATTCGCGGACTTGGTCAAGAGTTTCCAGAAATACAGAACATAGCGGGTGCCCCAGACGCCGATCCTGCGTCTCGGGTTTTTGGCTTTTCTCCCCGCTCCGCGACCTCCGTTCACTCCCCCCTAATAGCCGTTCAACCCCCAATTTCGACTATTCACTGTAAATGTCTTTACTCTCTCGCCAACTCTGTGGTATACTCCTTCATGTTGTCCTCGCCGAATCCGCAAATCTCCTCAGGCAATTGCCGCATACCCAGCTTTACCTCTCCGAATGTTGACGCTCTTGACGCCGCGTCAAGCATAAGTCCTTTGTTTGCCACTCTTACAAAAAACACCGGGGGTGGGGGGCCTCCTCCTCCTTCCCCCTTCAACTTTGAACTGCCTGCCCTGTTTACCCTGAGCTTCGAAGGGAGCGCAGTCGAAGGGTCGACTGTCAACCTCCTCTCCCTAAGTCCTTTCCCTGCCACTCTTACAGACTCTCCGCAACTCATTGAAAATCCAGCCACTTTAAGTCCTGCATTTGCCACTCTTACGCGCCGCGTCAACCCTAACCCCTTTATTTGCCACTCTTACAAAAAACACCCGGGGGGTGGCATCCCCTCTTCTCTGCGCCATCTCGGCGTTCTCTGCGCCTCTGCGTTATCTTTAGATTTTTTCATTTCTTCCCTACATCGTTACTTCTTCACCTCGCTCTTTGCTTCAGCCATCCCCATGAAACGCTTTCTTCTCCTCTGGCGTCACACCCCATGCAAGCGGTACCCTGTGGCGGCTCCATTAAGAACCAGACAAGCCCGTCCCATAACGGAGGAGAAGAGTGCGCAAGCATGCGAGTGTGGTTGTAATTCTAGCTTTGCTCTTGGCGGTTGCCCCGTCCCGAGCGCAGGCCCCATCCGTCAGCACGTCCGAACTAGCAGCCATCCATCAAATTCGCGAAGAAGGCTTCGATCCCAAGACTTCCAAGGTCATGGAAATCATCAGCTACCTGAGCGACGTCAACGGCCCGCGCCTAACGAATTCGCCCGACATCAAAGACGCCGCCAAGTGGACCACCGAAACGATGAACTCCTGGAAGCTCGCCAATGTGCACCTCGAGCAGTGGGGTCCCTTCGGCCGCGGCTGGTCCAACGAGCGCACCAACGTACAAGTCATCGCGCCGCACCCGTTTCCGCTCATCGCCTACGCCAAAGCCTGGACGCCCGGCACGGGCGGTCCCGTCACTGCCGACGCCGTCTTCGCTCCGATGACCAAGGAAGAAGACTTTGCAAAATTCAAAGGCCAACTGAAAGGAAAATTTGTTCTAACCGCTGCGATTCCGGAAAATCCTGCACGCTTTGAAGCCCAGGCTCACCGCTACACCGACGCCGAGCTCGCCGATCTTGCCAAGCAGGAAGTTCCCGCAGCCGGACAAAGTTTCGAGGACCGCATCGCGCAATTCCGCGCGCAGCGCGAGTTTCAGCTAAAGCTGCAAAAATTTCTCCTCGAAGAAGGCGTCGCCGCCTGGATCGAGCCTTCCCGCAGCGATGACGGCACCGTCTTCGTCCAGCAAGGCGGTGATCGCGACAAAAGCAAGCCTGCGGCCCCGCCGCGCGTCGCCGTCGCCAGCGAAAATTACGGCCGCATCGTGCGTACGCTCGAAAAGAAAGTTCCTGTTACCATGCTCGTCGACATCGAGAACAAGTTCTACGACGACGATCTGAATTCTTTCAACATCATTGGCGAAATTCCCGGCTCCGACAAAGCCAAAGCCGATGAAGTCGTCATGCTCGGCGGCCACTTCGATTCCTGGCAGTCCGGCACAGGCGCCACCGATAACGGCGCTGGCTCCGCCGTCATGCTCGAAGCCATCCGCATCCTCAAATCCACTGGCCTAAAAATGCGCCGCACCGTGCGTATCGGTCTCTGGACCGGCGAAGAGCAAGGCCTGCTCGGCTCCCGCGCCTACATCAAGCAACACTTCGGCGATCCCAACACCGAAGATCCCGCGACGCATCTCATCAAAGTCACGCCCGAACACGCCAAGCTCGACGCCTACTACAACATCGACAACGGCACCGGCAAAATCCGCGGTGTCTATCTCCAAGGAAATGAAATGGTTGCGCCGCTTTTCAACGCGTGGATGGTCCCGTTCCACGATCTCGGCATGACCACGCTAACCATCCGCAACACCGGCGGCACCGACCATCTTTCCTACGACGCGGTTGGTCTCCCCGGCTTCCAGTTCATTCAGGATCCGATGGACTACGACACGCGCACCCATCACTCCAACATGGACGTCTACGAACGCATCCAGGAACCCGACATGAAGCAAATGGCCGTCATCGTAGCCAGCTTCGTCTACCTGACCGCCAATCGCGACGAAATGATCCCCCGCAAACCATTGCCGAAGCCGGTCCCCGTCCGCAATTTCCCATGATCCCTTAGCTTGATCGCTCGTCAGTCTGTGGGGGTGGGGATCGCCAGGGCTCGACCCACCCTCCGCTCGACCGCCCAATTGCAACAATTCGCGTAGTTACGCGCGGTTCTGGGCGCCATGATGAATGTGCAATATTTCGATGGCCTCTTCTTTGATTCGGTACGCAACAATATAAGGCAACCGCGGCAGTACCAGTTCGCGGGTACCTTCCTCGCGGCCTGGCCGCCCGCGCTTGGGATATGACTTCAAAGATCGGATGGCTTCGTAGAGTCCGAAGACGGTTGATTGGACAAACTGGGGATAATGTTCGGAGAGGTAATTCTTGATTTGCTCGAAGTCGTCCGCGGCAGCAGGCGTCCAACGGATGTACATTAGGGTTGCAACATGCGCTTTACGCGCTCATCCATCTCTTTTTCTTCGATGAATTCGCCGCGATCGGCCTGCTCGATGCCTTTGCGGACGCCAGCTCGAAACAGCGCATCGTCTTGGAGCAGGCGTAGAGCGGCCTCCTTGACGAGTTCTTCCGGGTCGACGCCTTCCTGTGTGGCAATTTTTGTGAGCTTTGCTTCTTCTTCGGGCGTGAATCGCACCTGCATGATTCCCTCAGAGTAGGCAGCCGTGGGAGCTATGTCAAGGCAGGAAAATTGCCTTCAGAGGCCGGTCTTTCTTTGAAGTTCCTTGCCACGAAGCACTTACGGTATCGAATCGACGGGCTAGCTCGGCCATGGGACCTTTCTGATTCTGCTTCGTCTGATTACTTTGACGGACCCTGTCTACCCTTGGAGACGCAATGACCAATCTTCTGCGCGATCTTCGCCATGCGTTTCGGCTGCTTCGGTTGAGCCCAGGCTTCACTGTGGTTGCGGTGCTTACGCTTGCGCTCGGCATTGGCGCGAACACGGCTATTTTTCAGCTGATTGATTCGATTCGGCTGCGGAGCATCCCGGTCAAAAATCCGGAAGAGCTGGGCACTGTCCGTATTGCGGACCGGCACTGGGGTTCGGGCAATTTTTCGGGGCAGTATTCCCAGCTGACCTTTCCGATGTGGGAGGAGATCCGCAAGCGCCAGGAAGGTTTTGCCACCATTGCCGCCTGGGGAGAGCAGTCCTTCAATTTGGCCACGGGCGGAGAAGTGCGGTTCGCGAAAGGTATCCGCATCAGCGGTGATTTTTTTCGCGTGCTAGGCATGCAGCCGTTTCTGGGCCGTCTTCTTGGGCCTGAAGATGACAAACCTGGTTGCCCAGCGTCCGGAGTAGATATTAGTTATGCGTTTTGGCAGCGCAATTTTGGCGGCGATCCTGCGGTGGTCGGCAAACGGCTTTCTCTCGACGGAAATTCTTTCGAAATAATTGGGGTGACGCCTCCCGGCTTCAATGGCATTTCCGTCGGCAATACTTTTGATGTGGCCGCGCCCATTTGCGTCGAGCCTATTCTTAGCCCGCGGTTCGACCGGCTGACTATGCGCCATAGCTGGTGGCTTGCCTCAATTGGCCGTTTGAAACCGGGTTCGACAATTCAACGGGCGAACGCGCAATTGAATGCAGTGACTCCGCAGATTCTGCAAGAAACGATTCCGCCGATTTACGACAGCCAAACAGTAAAGAAATATCTTGCGTATAAACTCGGCGCTTTTTCCGCCAGCACAGGATTTTCCGAATTGCGCGAGGATTCGGAAACATCACTTTGGCTGCTCCTCGGAATTTCCGGATTAGTCCTGCTGATCGCGTGCGCCAACCTGGCGAACTTGATGCTGGCTCGCGCCGGCGCCCGCGAACGCCAGATCACGATCCGACGAGCTCTCGGAGCGACGCGGTGGCGCATGATTCGCGAACTTCTCTCGGAAAGTCTGCTGCTCGCTTTCGGCGGAGCGATTTGCGGATTGATTTTGGCGTTTGCCGTGAGCCGGCTGCTCGTGGCGTTTATCAGCACGTCGGACAATCAAGTTTTTCTGGATTTGGGAATGGATTGGCGTGTGCTCGCGTTCACGACGAGTCTCGCGGTGCTCACAACGATTTCGTTTGGATTGGCTCCCGCAATACGCGCTACGCGCGCGGAACCGGCGACATTGCTTCAGTCCGGCAGCCGTGGTTCGACTGGAGGCAAAGAACGCTTCAGCCTTCGCCGCATTCTTGTTGTTTCGCAAGTAGCGCTCTCCGTCGTTCTCTTGATGGGGGCGCTCCTTTTTGTCAGGAGCTTGCGCAACTTAACGACTCTGAATGCCGGCTTTCAACAGAGGGGTATGCTGGTGGCCAGCGTGGATTTCGAGCGCCTGCATATTCCCGAAGAGCGAAACACCGAATACAAACGCGACATCGTTAAACGCGTGCAGGCAATCCCTGGCGTGGAATTGGCTGCTGACGCCCGAATGGTTCCCTTCGGAGGCAACTCCTCGAACGACTATGTTCTGACGGAAGGCTCGGACGTCGAAAAGGTCGTGGCCTGGCTCAACTATCTTGGTCCGGGCTACTTTCAAACGATAGGGACCCCGCTACTCGCGGGTCGGGACTTTGATGATGGCGATACGGCTAACTCCGTGAAAGTGGCCATCGTGAACGAGGCTTTTGTCCGTAAGGTTTTCGATAGCACTCCGAATCCCATTGGCAAGCGGTTCCGCAAGCACGAGCCTCCGGGTAAACCGCGCCCGCTTTATGAAATTGTGGGAGTCGTGAAAGACAGCAAATACCAGGACATGCATGAGGAATATTTGCCGTTCATGTATTTTCCGGCCACACAAGATGAAAAACCTGAACCGGAGGACCAGATTCTTGTTCGTTCGTCGCTTCCTCTGACGAGTCTCATTGGCGCGCTCAAAGAAACGATTGGGAATGTGAATCCAGGCATTGATCTCGGTTTTAGAGTGATGAAAACCCGCATCCATGAATCGCTATTGCAGGATGAATTGATGGCTACGCTTTCCGGCTTTTTCGGATTCCTGGCGGCGTTGCTCGCAGCGATTGGCTTGTATGGCGTGATTTCGTACATGGTCGTGCAACGGACAAAAGAAATCGGGATTCGCATGGCGATAGGCGCGGAACGTTTCGATGTTCTGAAGCTGATTCTGAACGAAGCGACTCTGCTGACCGTGACGGGACTCGTGATCGGCGCGGGCTTGGCGCTCGCAGCGGCCCAAGCTGCTAAATCTCTGCTCTACGGTTTGAAACCGCGCGATCCCATCACTCTGCTTGCCGCGGTAGTGGTGCTTTCTGCGGTGGCGGCGTTCGCCAGTTTTTGGCCGGCGTATCGCGCGTCGAAACTCGATCCGTTGATCGCGCTGCGGTACGAGTAGTTGAAATTTGTCTTATTGCGCGGGCGCAGCATGCTGCGCCCCTACAAAGGCAGCGCGCCCGTTGTTTCAGAGGTGGCAATCGAAATTGGGATTGCAGCATTCAGCGCTTGCGGCGAGCCGGCTTGGTTGTTGGCTTAGATCGTTTGGCCGGCTTCTTTCCCGTCTTCGCGTTCTTCTCGATACGCAGTTTCCAGGCGACTTGCAGGGCGCCGTGGAGGACGTCTTCGGAGGCGGTGGCGAGGCGAATGTGGGTGGCGCCCATGCGGCCCCAGCCGCCGGGAACGGGAAGAAAAAGTTCAGGTAACTCATCGACAAAGGATTTTTGTTGTTCGGGGTCGAGCATCAGGTTGCCGAAGCCGTTGTCGATGGAGGCCAGCGTAGCGAAGATTCGGCCGCCAACGCGAAAATCGGGGTGGCCCATGTGCGAGCCTTCTTCCGCGCCTTCCAAACTTAGCGCGATGCGGCGAAAATCTCTTGCTGTCAGTTTACTTTTCATTCTGGAATTCCTGGGATGCAATCGCTCAAGCGTTGAAGTCGACTTCAATTGGTTCGATGAGCGGCATCAGCCAACTAAGCAGTTCTTGATGAACCGGATGCGCGCCGTAGGTTTCGCAGGCGGCTTTATCGGCAAATTTCATGACGCCGCCCAACTCGTATCCTTGTCCGCGCGGCGAATCGTTGCGGCCCACCCAAGTTTCTAGAATGCCAGGAATTTCGTCTTGCAGTTTCTTTATTGCAGCGACGATTTTGTCTTTCTGATCGTTGGTGACTCCCGCCTTAAACCGAAACGCAAACATGTGTATATACATAGCCCCTTCAGTTTTCCCCAGGAACCCGCAAATTACTTCTCATCATTGCCCATCCTATATTGCTCGCGAACGATGGCTTCGATCTCATTCGAAAGCCGAAAGTCCGTTTCTTTGAGTTTTACTAGCGCGTCTTCGAAATGAATGTAACCCCGAATCGCTGCGTCGCGGATGACGCCGAGGAGGCCAGTGACTGCGATACCCCGGCGACGCGCCTCGGCACGCCCCTCCCGTTCGTCAATGATCAACAGGGAATTCGGTGTTTCTTGGGCCAGAAAGATGGCTTGCGCCTCGCCCGCATGCAGGCCGTTCAGTGCCGGATCGTCTGGCAACGTAACTTCTCGTACCTCAATGCGGTCAGAGTGATCTTGCATCCAGGACCGGAGAGAGGCGGGTGCGCCCGGATCGGTAAGCTCCAGATGGACTGCAGCAGGCACGACAATCCGTCCATACAGTTGAAAAAGTACATCTGCGATGCCAAGCATGACGGCATAGTTGACGGGCGACGTATCGGCAATGACGATCACGAAGTTGGCGAGCGCTCGCCGCTTGCGCGGCGGCTAGCTTCGTAATCGAGGGCGAGTTCCTCGGCAGTGTACTCGCGGAAAATGCCAGCTCGCTTCAGAAAGGCATCGAGCTCATATCTATTCTTCAGGCCGAGCAACTGTTGAACCTGGAAACCTGTCACTGTGCCAGAACGGTAGCTCTCCACCGCGAACGCTTCCAACATTCGCCGCCCAATGTCACCGGAACTCTTGCGGATTTGTTCCGCAAGTTCGTCAGGAAGTTCGATGGTCACTTGCAAAGCTGGATACGCCTCTCTCGTTTATTCTCCGCCGTAGAGGCTCTATTGTCCACGCCTATCGTGCCCTTCGACAGTCTAGAGGAACCACTATCTCCATTCGAAGCTATCTTGTCGCCCCAGTTGTGGTCGGAGGCTATCTCCTCTGTTAAACTTCGGCGCGATTGTCTGGCACTTTGATAGGGAGGAGTCTTCGGTATGAAAATGGTCCGCGGCGTTGCTGTTGGTTTGGTGGTTTTGGCTCTTGGCTTTGTTGGGAGCCGGGCGGAGGGGGAGCCGGGGCAGGCCCGGGCGGGGGCTGCGGCTGGCCGGCTTGTGACGATTGACGATTACTTTCAAATTCGCGATGTGGGGCAGCCGGAGATCAGCCCGGACGGGCAGTGGGTGGCGTATACGGTGCGGACGAAGATGTTGAAAGAGGATAAGAACGAAACGAGGATTTGGATGGTTTCGACGCATGGGGGCGAGCCGCTGCCGATGACGGCGGAGGGCGTTTCTTCCGGGCATCCGCGCTGGAGTCCGGATGGGAAATTTTTGGCGTTCACTTCTTCGCGGAATGGCGGCAAGAGCCAGGTTTGGCTGTTGAATCGGCTTGGCGGGGAGGCGGTGAAGCTGACGGACATTACTCAAGGCGTAGGGGATTTTGAATGGTCGCCGGACGGCTCGCGACTTGTTCTTGCAATACAAGATCCCAAACCCGAAGAGGCGGAAGCTGAAAAAGATAAGGACAAACCGGCTCCGGCAAAACCGAAAACGCAGCCGCCGTACGTGATCGATCGTCTTCAATTCAAAGAGGACACGGTCGGATATCTGGATAACCGGCGGACGCACCTCTACGTGTTCAACGTGGAAAAGAAAACGGCGACGCAAATTACTTCCGGGAACTTCGATGACGAACAACCGGCGTGGTCTCCGGACGGGAAGCAGGTGGCGTTCACGAGCAATCGCAGCATGCCCGATCCGGACGCATCGCGAGACACAAATATTTGGGTGGTTGCGGCGGACAACACGGACAAAGGCGCACACGTGACGCAGATAACGACGAATCCCGGAGCGGACGGTCAACCCGCATGGTCTCCCGACGGGAAATGGATCGCGTATGTGACGCAACTCGACGTGCATCTTTTCTGGTACGCGACGCAACATCTCGCGATATCTCCTTCGAACGGCGGTGACGCGAAAGTTCTTACGCAGACATTCGACCGCAACGTGCGGCGGCCGCGATTCTCCGCGGACGGCAACTCGATCTTTTTCGTTGCCGTGGATGATGGGACGCAAAATCTATGCCGCATCGCGGTTACGGGCGGGCAAGTCAGCCGTGTGATTGGCGGGCGACTTACTGTGGGGAGCTTTTCACAGGGGAAGGACGGCGCGATCGCTGCGCAAGTCGGTACGACGGATCGTCCCGACGAGATTTTTCTTCAGAATGGCGGTGAGCTGACGCGATTGACGAAGACGAATGACGCGCTCATTTCTCAATTGAGGCTGGCCAAAGTCGAATATGTTCATTTCAAGAGCAAGGATGGAACGGCTGTCGCCGGGTACCTCTACAAGCCGGTCGATTTCGACGCGAGCAAAAAGGTTCCGACTCTGTTGAATCCGCATGGCGGGCCTGTCAGCGAATATGAGGCATCGTTTAGCCACCTGGCGCAGCTTTATGCGGCGAATGGGTATGCGGTGCTGCTGCCGAATCCGAGAGGCTCGTCTGGCTACGGCGAGAAATTTTGCGCAGCGATTTTTGCGGACTGGGGAGGCAAGGATTTTCAAGACGACGTTGCGATGGTGGATTACGCGGTCGACGAAGGCATCGCTGATCCCGATAAGCTGGGCGTTGGCGGGTGGTCGTATGGCGGAATTTCCACGGACTTCATCATTGCGCAGACGACGCGGTTCAAGGGCGCGATTTCCGGTGCGGGGGTGGCGCTGATCACCAGCTTCTACGGGCATGACCACTACCAGCGCGATTACGAAACGGAGCTCGGTTATCCGTGGGAACATCAGGCGCTGTGGGACAAAATCTCGCCGTTCTATCGAGTGAAGAACATCACGACACCGACGCTTTTCATGGGCGGGGAGATCGATGCGAATGTGCCAATTCTCGGGGGCGAGCAGATGTACCAGGCGATGAAGGCGCTGGGGCGAGCGACAGAGTTGGTCGTATACCCGGGCGA
The DNA here is from genome assembly GCA_963718785.1 of uncultured Acidobacteriota bacterium. Lineage (GTDB taxonomy): Bacteria > Acidobacteriota > Terriglobia > Acidiferrales > UBA7541 > Acidiferrum. The sequence continues at coordinate 1,313,852 of CAVQZW010000004.1, forward strand.
GTATCACGGGTTTACTGTGCCGTCGCACATCAAAGATCGGCTGGAGCGATACCTGGCGTGGTACGCGCACTATGTGAAGGGCGAATCGACGCCGGCGACGCCGGAACCAAAACCTGCGGCGGCTATAAAGTCCGCCAATTAGCTAGCCGCGTTTCGATCCGCAAGGAAAATGAGATTTAGAATCACATCTGTCGACTACGCACCACCTGAACTCGAAGCGCAGACGCCGTTTGAGGCTACGTTGCTGAGGGAAATTCCAGGTAAAGACCGACCTGACTATTGGATAGCGGTTCTCGACAAACCCCTTCAATGGTTGAACGAGGGCAAGGCGACGGTAGTGACGCACATTGTAGTCGCGGCGCGGTGGCAGGGAACGCGAATCGGTTCCGGAATGAAGCAGATGCCGATTGGGATTAGCTACGTGGTTGACATCTCTCTCTTGAATGACCCTTTGTTGGATTTCCAAAAGTGTGCGTACGTGGCAATTGGGGCGGCGAGCGACGCGTGATAAGGCTACAAATACCAAGTATTTCCTATTGGACTAAGGCAAGAAGTCGTGATGAAGGAGGCGCAAGAGCATGGTCTTGCCTTCTTCTTCGGTGAGAGTGCCTTTGCGCATTAGCGCGACGATCAGTTCGTTGAGAACGTAGCCGGGTTCCTTGGCGGCTGGGCTATGACCTGCGCCATTGTGATGGTTTTGTTTCACTACGCCCAAGTCGGCCATTTCCATAGAGGCGGAGCCACTTAGCTCGCCAATCCATCTTTCCAGGACGTCAATCTCGCTCGGTTCCATGGCGGTGAACGCCAGACCCATGCCCATGCCGATTTTGGAGTAAACGACTTTGGCTTCGGCGGTGAAAGACAATTTTTCGCGCGTGATGCGAATTTTTACGGGCGTTTTGAGCGGGAAGGGGCTGAAAGTGTCGACATAGCAGCCACCTTTGCCGATGTCGCTGGTGCGCGCGTTCATGCGAGTGCGATGCTGGGCGTCGAGGGCCTCTGCGGCCGCGCAGAAATGAAAACGCGGGTGGGTGCGGCGATCCTCAGTGGGTAAAATGCCATGGCCGTTTCCGGCTCTCAGACGTTGATCGAGCATAGCTGGGCGCTACTTTCCGAGCGTTGGTGCCAAGAGGGAGGTCTGACGGAGGGAGGAGCCAAACCAGCACGAAACGTGCAACAACTGGACTTAGTTTATAGCGGGGCCGGAATTTGGCTGATTATTCCTTGGGCGATTTGCCTTATTTGCAACCAGCGCGCGAGAGAGCCGTAGGGCGTGATTTGATGGACGAGGTTGCTCCGCCAGTTTGCTCGCGATATGCTCACTCGCTTAGGGGAGGATTCATGGTTTACAAAATGCGTTTTATTTTTGGGATTGCCGCGCCGATCCTGCTGCTGCCGTTCTTTGCGATGGCGCAGCGCGGGCCAGTTACGGTGGGAACGGCGACGGCGGCGGTTGGGCAGAAGGCGAACGGGTTCATCGAAGTGCCAGCGGGAGTGGATGCGGGGTCGAATATTCCGGTGGTGGTGGTGAATGGGGCGAAGCCGGGGCCAGTGCTGGCATTGGTGACGGGGGCACACGGGACGGAATATGTGTCGATCATTGCGGTGGAGAAATTAATTCGCGAGTTGGATCCAGCGCAGGTTTCTGGGACGGTGATACTGGTGCCGTTGGTGAATGTGCTTTCGTTCGAACAGAAAGTGCCGCATGTGAATCCGATCGACAATAAAAGCATGAACCGTTTTTATCCGGGGAAGATGGATGGGACGCAGACGGATCGCGCGCTTTACATGATCACGAAGGAAGTGGTGGACCGCTGCGACTATTTGATCGATTACCACGGCGGAGATTTGGATGAGAGCTTGCGGCCGTATGCCTATTGGGGAGCCGTGGGCAAGGAAGCGCAGGACAAAGTTTCGAAGCAGATGGTGCTGGCGTTTGGGTTGGATCACATCATTATTTGGAGCGAGCGGCCGACGGATCCGACGGCGACGCGATATCTGGACAATACGGCATCGGTGCGCGGGAAGCCTTCGATCGTGGTGGAAGCGGGGCACGCAGGGACGGTGGAGACAGATGATGTGGCGTTACTGGTGAACGGGACGCTGAGCGTGATGCGTTTATTGAAAATGATTCCTGGCGAGCCGCACTACGTAGAGAATCCGGTTTGGCTGGGGAAAGTCATGGATGTGATTTCGGAGGGGCCGGGAATTTGGTATCCGCTGGTGAAGCGCGGGACGTATGTGCAGGAAGGGATGCTACTGGGGCGAGTGACGGATTATTTTGGGAAGGTGATTCTGGAGGCGCGAGCTCCAGCGGCGGGGGTGATTCTGCATGTCAATGCGGTGCCTTCGCTGAAAAAGGGAGACAACATCGCGGACATTGGAGTGGTGGCGGCGAAGGCGCCTTAGCCACAAAGCGAAGAGTGTCGTTGGACGGCTACATGCCGCTGACGATCTTTCTCAACAGCGGCTCGGCGTCATCCGCGTTGCAGGGACACATCATGTACATGACGCGGACGATCCTGTCGCCCTTGCGTGCCATCATCATGGCGCCCGCGACATCGAAGGCCTCGTCACCAATGCCGGGCAACGGCTTGATGACGACGGAGCCGCCGATGCGGCCGAAGGTAGCCCGGGTGATGCTCATCTGCGCCTGCGCGGCTTCATTGCCGACGCTGAATATAAAGACCGGCGACTCGCCAGCATGGGCCGGATTGGTTTGGTCACGGTTGGTCTGATGACCAATGGACTTGGCGAAGGACTCCATCATCTGGCGTTGCTGTTCGTCGGTTTGGTCTTTGTGAAGCAAGGAAGCATGCTTGGCGACCAAGTCCACATAGTCCCCCATAACGCTGTACTGGCACCCTGGATCGCTGCCTTCGACGGGTTCGGCACGGACGACGTCCATCTTGACGGCTTGAGCAACATCGGCTTTGGAGAGGAGGCTGCACGGGTCGATGCCTGCGAGAGCGGGACCGCGAGACGCATTTGTTGAGTTGGCGATGTCGTCGAGGCCGATTTCGTGGACTTTTTGCTTAACGCGATGCGCGACATACCAAATGCCGGCGACACCGATGGCGCCAAAAACGAAAATGATGACAACGAAGATGAGCAGGACTTTGACGAAGGTGCTGCTGCCGGATTTTGCAGGAGCGGCGGCCGCGGCGGTTTGCGGAGCTTGCGGCCTAGGTTGAGAGGCGGCTTGAGGACGCTGCGCCGGCGGAGCACCGGAAGCTGGCGGCGGAGGCGCGGCCGAGGAGCGGACGGGAGGACCAGAAGCGGGCGTTCCGCACTTCGCGCAAAAGGCCTGACCATCCTCCAGTGGACTGCCACAATTCCTGCAAAAACCAGCCATATTTGCCTCCAGGACGATTGCGCTGATGTGCGGCGTTCGGTTCTTTGCATCGTGCCAGAAGCGCGAAGCACGAGCAAGCACGACTTGGAATTTTGTTGCGCGAAGGAACCACCGGAAGACGGGACCTCCGGGGGCGGAATAGGTAGAATAGGCGGGCGTAAGAATTCCTACTTGGGGAGTTTATATGCCTTCAGACTATTTGCTGAAAACGGAACCTACGGTGTATTCGTTTGCGGATTTGCAGAAGGATGGCTCGACGATTTGGGACGGCGTGACAAATCCAACGGCGGTGAGGAATCTTCGGGAGATGCAGCCGGGCTCGCGGCTGGTGATCTATCACACTGGCGATGAAAAGAGCGCTGTGGGAACAGCAACGGTGGTTTCCGTGGATGCTTCGAATCCCAAAACCCCCGAGGTGAAGATCAAGGCGGGGAAGGCGATTGCAAAACCTGTGTCACTCTCGGAAATCAAGGCGAAGAAACTGTTCGCCGATTCGCCGCTGGTGCGCATTGGAAGGCTTTCCGTTGTTCCGCTGACGAAGGCTCAGTACGAGTCCCTGGCTGGGAACTGATTTGAGAGTGAAATGCTCACTAATGGGGAGAGGCCCCAATCTCCATGACTGACAAGGTCGCTGTGGTGCAAGCCTCGCCCGTGGTATTTGATCGGGCGCGAACGCTGGAGAAGGTCGCGGTGCTTGCGCGTGAAGCGGCGCAGCAGGGCGCGCGACTTGTGCTGTTCCCAGAGGCGTTTGTCTCTGCATACCCGCGCGGTCTCGATTTTGGCGCGGTGGTCGGTTCGCGGACGGATGCCGGGCGCGAAGATTTCCGCCGATATTGGGAGAGCAGCGTCGACGTGCCTGGGCCGGCGGTCGATCAACTTTCTCGCACCGCGCGTTCTAACAGTATTTATCTCGTTGTCGGAGTGATGGAACGCGATGCGGGTACTTTGTATTGCACTGTCCTATTTTTCGCACCGGACGGGAGTCTCCTTGGCAAGCATCGGAAGCTGATGCCGACGGCATCGGAGCGGCTCGTCTGGGGGTGCGGAGACGGTTCCACGCTACCGGTGTTTGCAACGCCGCTCGGCAAACTCGGCGCAGTGATTTGTTGGGAAAATTACATGCCGCTGCTGCGGACTACGATGTATTCCAAGGGCATCGAGCTTTACTGTGCGCCGACTGCTGACGCGCGTGATTCGTGGCTGGCGACGGTTCGGCATATTGCCGTCGAGGGGCGATGTTTCGTGCTTTCGTGCAATCAGTTCCAGCGGCGGACCGATTTCCCTCCGGATTATCACGCGGCGTTCGGCAGCGATCCGGACGCGGTGATTTGCCGCGGAGGCAGCTGCATCGTGGATCCCTTCGGGAATTTTCTTACAGGGCCTAACACGGAGGGTGAAGCTATTCTGACGGCGGAAATCGATCTCCGGCAAATCGTGCGAGGGAAATACGATCTTGATGTTGTGGGCCACTATGCGCGGCCGGACATTTTTCAATTGCAGGTTGACGAGCGACCCAAGCGCGCGGTCAGCGTGACCAACGAAATGTCGACGGACGTTGTCGAACAAGCGGTGGCCGAGTCCAAGTCGGCCGGATGATTGCAATTACGACGAGAGGTGATTCTGATGAAACGATTCTTTGTTGTCTTGCTTCCTCTGATGATTTTGGGGGCTAGGAATGTTTGTGCACAGCAGCCGCCGGAGATTCGGTACACGTCTGTGCCGGATTTTTTGAAGATGCCGGCGGATGTTTTTTTGGGAGAGGCGGTGGGCGTGGCGGTGAATTCGAAGGGGCACGTGTTTGTTTTTTCGCGCGGGAATTCGACAGGACCGGCATACGGGGCGAGCGGCGCGCAGCTTTTGGAGTTTGATGCGAGCGGAAAATTCTTGCGCGAGATTGGACACAATTTGTATGCGTGGTCGTTCGCGCACGCGGTGAAGATCGATGCGCAGGACAACATTTGGGTGGCGGATAAGGGGTCGGACATGGTGATCAAGTTCAACCCGGAGGGGCGCGTGGTGATGGTGTTTGGGCGGAAGCAAGAGGCGTCCGATGAAGGGACAGGTCCGCTGAAGCATGTGAAGCCGCCGCTGGCGCCGGTGGACGGTATGTTTCGGCAGGTGACGGACATGGCGTGGGATGCGGCGGGGAATACGTTTATCAGCGACGGGTACGTTAATTCGCGCGTGGCGAAAGTGGATAAGGAAGGGAACTGGGTGAAGTCGTGGGGCGAGCCGGGAGACGGGCCGGGACAGTTTAATGTGCCGCATAGCATTGCGGTGGATGCGGCTGGAAATGTCTATGTGGCGGATCGCGGGAATCATCGCATTCAAGTGTTCGATGGCGAGGGAAAACTTTTGCGGCAGTTGACGATTGATGTGCCGGCTCCGGCAGACGCGCGAGCGGCGATTGGCAACAAGCCCACCGGCACAACAGGGACGATGTCGCCGGGGGCGCCGTGGACGGTTTGCATCACGCCGGGGCCGAAGCAAGTGTTGTACGCGTCGGATGCATTTCCGGGGAGAATTTACAAGCTCAGTCTCGATGGAAAAGTGCTCGGGATGTTTGGCAAAGCGGGCAAGCAGCCCGGGCAATTCGGGTGGATACACGAAATCGCCTGCCCGTCTGAAAACGAGCTATACGTTGCGGAAATTTTGAATTGGCGCGTGCAGAAATTGATTCTTGAGTCCGCACACTAAACGAGCCAAGTCACTTCGGTTTTGGTTTGGTAACGGCAGGCTCGCGCAAGTGCAGGTCGAAGAAGTCGTCGACGCGGTGCCAGGCGTCGCGTAGGACGTGCTCGCGCGTGAAATAGTGAAATTCGCCAGGATAGATCATGAAGGAGACGAGATCGCCTTTGTGTTTTTTCAGGGCTTCGTCCATCAGCCAGACGGATTCAAGGAACGGGACATTTACGTCGGCGGTGCCGTGGAGGATTAGCAGAGGGCGCTCGAGGCGGTCGATGTGCGAAAGCGGCGAGGCGTTGGCATAGACTTGCGGATTTTGCTCGGGAGTGCCGATGCGGCTGGCGGTCCAGTCACCGTGGTACGGATCGGAATAATACATGGCGTAGTCGGCGACGCCGGCGACGTCGACGCCCGCGCGGAACAGCTTGGGCTGATCGGTCATCGCGATCAGTGTGAAGAAGCCGCCGTAGCTAAGGCCCCAGACGCCGATGCGATCGGGGTCAACATAGGGAAGCGTCTTTAGATAGTTCCCGCCCATCCAGGCGTCTTTGGCGTCTTTACCACCGACGTCCATGTAGACGCCGGTGCGCCAATCGCGGCCGTAGCCGATGCTGCCGCGATAGTCCGGCGCGAAGACGACGTAGCCCTTCTGCAGAAAATACTGGTGAATGCTGTAGTAGACGGCGTAGTTTCGCTGGACGTGCCAGCCATCGTAGTTTTGGTTTACGCCGTCGCCGTGAATCCACATGATGGCGGGATGCTTTTTGGATTTGTCGAGATTTTTCGGAACAAAAAGCCAGCCGGGGACTTGCTGGCCATCTGGGCCGGGAAAGTGAACGAATTGCGGCTCGACGAATTGAGAGCGATCCATGCCTGCGGGCATGGAGTCCGTGAGTCGCACTGGCGGCGCTCCGGGATTGGTGCCAATGGTGTAAAGATCGGCGCTGTTGCGCGTGTCGGTGTGTTGATAGACGAGCCGGCCATCGCCTTCCGACCAGTGCGGCTCGATATTTGTGCCGGGCGCTGCCGGAATGTAAGTAACTTCGGCGTGAGCGGGATCGTCGCCGATCTTTGCTATTCCGAGGACACGGTCGCCTGGACGATCTTCGAGGTTGGCGTCGAAGGCGATACGCGTGCTGTCGTGCGACCACGCGGGACGCCAGGCTTCAAATTTGCCTTTGGTGATTTGAACGGCGGCGCCTCCGGAAGCGGGCATGACGTAGAGATGGTCCCATCCATCTTCATCGCTGAGGAAAGCGATCCACTTGCCGTTGGGAGAGGGCCAGGGTTGCGCGCCAGCTTCGCCCCAGTCGGGGATGCTCCAGAATTTTTCTTCGTGGATTTCGTGGATGGATTTTGCGATGCCGCTGGCGGCGTCAGCGACGTAGATGAAATAGTTCTTGAAGTCGGGAGACTGGCCATCGAAAACGAGATGGGCGTTGTCGAGCCAAGCCAAGCCGCCGTACTCGCCCGGCTTGGCGATGGGGACAGGTTTCGCGTCGGCAAGTTTGAGCGCGTAGATTTGGCCGGGGACATACTCCGAGACGCGGTAAATGATTTTTTCGCCGGAATAGGAGGGAGATTCGTCGTGATGAATAATTTTTGCGCCGCCGATGTAGGCAAGAGAAGCGCCGTCGGGCGACCAAAGAATGCCGTGAATGCTGACGTCGTCGTGGGCGGTGGTGGACTCGGTCCCATCGGAGAGCCAGCGAATGATCAGTTCGCTGGGATGCGGGCCGTCGTCGCCTGCGGCATGCTTGCTGCGGACAAAAGCCACGCGTTTGCCATCAGGTGACGGGACGTAGCCGCTGCCTGGATCGGGTTTGCTCCAAACGGCTTTGGGCGCGCCGCCCGCTGCGGCGACCTGCCAAAGATCGCCCTCGTGCGGGAAGTACACAATGTCGCCGTCGGCATTCCAGAACGCGCCGTCAACTTGGCCCTGGGGGAAAGAGGTGATCGGCCTGGGCTGGCCGCTGCCGTCGGCGTTGGCCACGTAGAGATTAGCGACGCCCGCGCGGTCCCAGACAAAGGCGACAAGCTTGCCGTCAGGCGACCAGATGGGATTCGAGGGATGCTTGATGTCGATTAACTGTTCGATAGTAAGTTTTTGTTTTTGACCGGCGGATTGCGCTGACGCGGCGTTCGCCATAACCAGCAGCGTGATTGCAATTCCAAGTGCTTGGAGTGCGTGAATCCGAATGCGCATTGCGCCCCCTCAAGTGCGAAGACAGAAATTTGCGTGCCCGAAACCGGAGCGGCGGGTGGGGCGAAAGTATCACCCAACCCGCCGAACAGGGAAGAACGATTTCAATGTAACGTGACCGCCCGGTTTAGAACGTAAAGCGGAGACCGAAGCGCGTCACGAATGGGTTGATGGTGCTGTATGGGAACAAATAGCTCCCGCCGAAGCCGGTGACCTCACCGATCGTCGTCTGGGCGTTGGTGACGTTGAAGAAATCCACCGTGGGAATGAGGCGCCACTTTTCACGAATGGCGAACTCGCGAGAGAGGCGCAGGTTGAGCTGGTTCACGCTGGGCAGGCGCAGAATTCCAGCCGGCTGCAGGATGACGGACTCATTGATAATGTCAGGAGTGGGGTGAGCCGCGGTGATGTTGGCGTCAGGAATGCCGAACGTTTCCGTTGGCTGCAGTGGAAAACCGGTGTAGTGCTGGAAATTGACACTGGTGCCGATTTTCCAAGGGAGTTCGTAAGTGCTGTCGATCTTGAAGACATAGGTTGCATCGAGGTTCAGGTAGTTGTTGCTCCGATTGATATCGAGGTTTGGATCGGTGAAATTATCTCCGGTGGCCTGATCGGAGAAGCCGCGGCCATAGAGGCCTTTCTGCCGCTGGATGGTAAAGCCGCCGAGAACCTGCCACTTGTTGGATAGGCGCTTGACCGCGGTGAATTCCACGCCGTGATAGGCGTTGTCATTCAGTTTGGGAATGTTGGTGACAACGAAGTTAAAAGCGCCGTACTTGTTGGGGTCAGTGGGCTGGAAGCTAAAAAGAGTCATGGGCTTATTGGTGATGGGATTCAGAATTGGGCTTCCGTTAAGAGTGGTGATCGGTACATAGTCCGATTCCTGAACGGCAGTGTTCTCGATGCCGATCAGGTTTTTCTTGGTTCGGTAGTAGTAGGTGGCGCTGATGCGCAAATCCCGCCAGATTTGTTTCTCGTAGCCGGCGCTGATTTCTTCGGAGTAAGGGCGGCTCATACTGGGATTGATGTGCGTACTGGAGCCACCGAACGCACCTACAGGTATGGTTGCAGCCCCTTGAGGGAGCCATTCGCTCTGTTGGGGGATGCCATCACCGTTCGTGTCGGTCCAGGCGTAATACTTGCCGGAAAGGCCGACGGGGTTAGCAGTTTCCGCTAGGCCCGTACCCTGCATGATGTAGTAGAGGCCATAGCCAAACCGAATGACGGAGGTACCCTTACCGGTCGGGTCGTATGCAACGCCAATACGCGGAGAGACGTTATTCCAATCCACCAGATTTCCTGAGGCTGCGTAGGTGGTAATCGGGAAGAGTTGCGAGAAAGTTTCGTTGGGATCGCTTTTCTGAACAGGATAATAGGTGCGGAAGTTGTCGTATCGGATCCCAAGATTCAGAGTAAGGCGGCGCTTGATGTTCCAAGTGTCCTGGATGAAGAAGCTGGTATCACGGAAGTAGTTCTTTTGGGTTGTTGGCGTGTTGTACGCCAGCACCTGGTTGTTGGCTTGATGAGTTACAGGGTCCGTATTCAGGATTTCGTTGATTCCCTGATTGACGTTATAGACGTACGAGTTGTAGCTGTTGCCCCACTCAAAACCGAATTGAACGTTGTGCGTGCCGTGCCAATTAGGCTTGTACCAGGAACCTCCCGCAGTCCACTTTAAGACCCATGCCGGATTGGCAAATTGGTACGGCGCAGCTCCGGTCTCCGTGGACGCCGGAATGTTTTGAATATTGAGGGCAGCCGTGGTCACGCCGGGTTGGTAGCTGAGCGGGAACACGATTTTGTTGTAGCCGACACGAAAATCGAGAATGAGGTTGTTGGTGACCTGGCTGGTCCAGAGGCCCTCGAGAATGTACGCGGGCTCAATCTGCAGCCAGCTGGCCTCCGCGGTGACGAAGGAATAGGCTGTGTCGCGGCGGAAGAAGCGGTTCTGTTCGTTGTAGAGCCAAATGAAGCTGAACTTGTTCTTGGGATTGACCTGAAAATCGCTGCGCAGGTCCGTGTTGGTTTGGTGATTGATGTCCTTAACGGGGTTGCCAGCTTGGTCGGTCACAGAGAGGATTTGCTGGTTTAGATCGTAACGGCGATAGGAGCCGAAGAGCCACCACTTATCCTTGATAATGGCTCCGCCTAGACTGGCGGTGGTGTCCCTGGTGCTGTCGAAAGGTGACCCGGATTTGACGGGACTGCCGTTGTAAACGGGGAATTTGACGCCGGCTTGCGTCCCTGCTGTTAAGTAATAGATCACGGCTTGGCCGTGTAACTCGTTCGAACCGGACTTCGTCGTCTGGTTCATGTATACGCCGCCGATCGGCACGGACGCCGGCGCATTGTCGGCTACGACCTGAAACTCTTCGAACGAATCGTGGTTGGTATAAAACTGTGTGTAACCGCCGTTTGCGCCTGGCCAGTTTAGGTCCAAACCGTTGTAGCTATAAATCTGCTCTGCCTGCGTGCTGCCATGAACTTGCATGGCGGACTGCTGGTAGCTGTTATTGCCCGCGACATCGAACGTGCTGGAGGTGACGCCGGGCATCTGTGCGACGGTGGACCAGGGATCACGGCCGCTCGGGATCTCTTGCAACAGCGACTGGTCAAAGGTGGTTGAGGTTTGAGCCGTTTGCAGGTCGACAACCGGTTCTCCTTCCACTTGGACGGTCTGGGTAACTTCTCCTATTTGTAGTTTGGAGTTGACGGTAGCTGTAAAGCCGGCAGTAAGAACGACGCCAGTCTCGGTGAAGGTTCGGAATCCCGCGGCAGTGACAGTGACTTCGTAGGTGCCTGGGGACAGCAAGTCAAATAGATAACTCCCATCCGCGCCCGTGGTTATAGTACGCGGGGCCATAAGTGCGCTGCTCTTGACTGTCACAGTCGCATTTGGAACTGCTGATCCCGAGGAGTCGGTTACAACTCCCGTGATTTTTCCAGTGATTGCGATTTGTGCGGAAATGACCGCCGGCAAACAGCTAAGTAGTATGAATAGAAATACAATACGCCTTCCCATCACCCCTCCTAGGTACTTATGGTTCAAGCAGATCTACTTGAACCTCTAAATTGGAAAACCACCCCCCCAGACCTCCCCAATAGCGCTCGCATAAGAGAGCGGAGCAAAAGGAGAGGATGGACGGAGTGTATACAGTATCCCGGCCGTGTCAAATGAAGAATTTTGCTTAACTCCATCGGACGGACCGCACCCCCGTATGACCTTTAGACGGTCAGGCGGGAGATTTGTTCATTCTGATTGGATAAAATATTCCTTGCCAGAGTATTAAGCGGTCGGATAGGAAACCGCCAGTTGGAGATTCGTAGGCCGAAGCCGACGCTGGCCTCCTATGCACTTGCGCAGGCGAAACTTCGGCTAGTTTGCGGGCAGGCGGTTCACGATGAAGTCAGAAATGCGGCTTGCGGCTGGTGGATCGAGGTTAGAGAGCACCACGATGACGTAGCCGGTTTGCGGAAAGATCTGCAGGTCGCCGTTCATGCCGGGAGCCCCGCCGCCATGGCCGAAATGGCGCAGGGATGTACCTGGGTCTAAGTCCATGAAACCAAAGGCATATTTTGACCCTCTCGGCGTATCCACTTTCCCCGTGGTTAGCAGGTCGGTATTTTGCGTGTTCAGCAGCTTGTGATTGGTGAGGGCATTCGCGAAACGAAGGAAGTCATCGACAGTGCAATAGCCACCGCCGGCCGAAGTGCCGCGGTAGGGAAGCGTATCGGTATTGGGACGGAGCGTCTCGCTGTCGAATCGAGTGTAGCCAATCGAGCGGTCGGGAACGACTTGGTCTTCCGGAAAAGAGCCGGTAGACGTCATGCCGGCGGGGCCATAGATGTTTTCGCTGATGTAATCGTAGTAGTTCTTTCCGCTTACACGCTCGACGATCAAGCCGAGCATCAAGAATCCGTAGTTGCTGTATTCCCAGCGGCTACCCGGCTCAAACTCTGGTGCGCGTTCGCCGTAGAGTTTCACGTAGTCCTGCAGAGTTCTTAATTCGAGGCGATGAGCGTCGAACTGCGGGCCAAAAAAGTCGCCTGTGCCGCCAGTGTGCGTGAGGAGCTGGTAGACAGTGACTTTTGTCGCGATGTCTTTGTTCGGATAGTCGGTGAGATATTTGCCGACGGGATCGTTTAGCGAGATTTTACCGGCTTGTACGAGTTGCAGGACCGCGACGGCGGTGAACATTTTGTTCATCGAGCCGATCCGGAATTTCGTGTTCAAAGTGTTGGGAATTTTCTTTTCGCGATCAGCCAAGCCATAAGCGCCGGTGAAAACGGCTTTACCGTCTTTGGCCAGGAGAGCCGCGCCGAAGAACTTGCCGGTTGCCGTATCCTTTTCGAGCTTTGCACGAAGCGCCGCGATTAAATCGCTTTGCCTCAGTCGCGAAAGCGCAAATTCCGCGGGGCGATCGATAGCTCGTACTTCGAGATGGGTGACGCGGTGAGCGGCTCCAGTTTCGACTTCGATGGTCAGCCTGGCGAATTGATCGGAGTCCAGTTCCTGAACAAGCGCCGTGAGCTTCATCGGACTGGATTCTTCGATTTTTTTGAGATCGAATCCGCCGGTCTGCCGCCGGAAATCGAGCATACCCTCGATTTTGTGCTCCTCGGGCTTGTCGAAGTGGCTGCGGAAACTTTCGAGTTGAGTCTTGTCGCCACTATTGAATGCGGCAAGCCATGCCGAGAATTGCTCGCCGGGTGGTGTCTTGGGAATCTCGGCCGTGGCTGGGGCAATTTGGGCTGTTCTAGCCGCGCTGGCGGCGCAGCTCAACAGGATGACTGCGAAGGTCATCAAAACGAATTTGCCAAGTGCACGCGAACAATTGAGCATGGTTTTTGTAAGCCTCCGAGGGCCGCATCTGCCGGGCGATAACGAAGTCTACAGCCATAGACGCGGGCGCGGCGGAAGCGTTTTGTAAGAAAAGCAGTGAGAGGCGGGCTAGTTTGATTGCGTAAAGCGGCCGAAGCCCAGCCGCAGTTGGAGCGTATTGATGCCTGGATTGAGGTTCGCGAGCGAGGCATTGGATATATGCATGAAGCGAAGCTCGGCGCTCCAGTTGTATTTGCTGTGCAGGAAATGCAGACCCAGCGCGCCGCTGGTTGTAAAGTTTACGCGCGAAGTGCCGGCGGGGACGTTAATGTTTGTGAAGAGCGTACCACCGCCCAGTTCGAAATACGGGACGACCTTGCGCGGCTTCCGGAAATTCCATTTCAACGCGAAGGGATTCAGACCGAAACCATAGGCAGTGCCGCCGCGCTGAACCACCATGAAGACGGGCACGACATCCACCGCGTATTCAAACTGGCCCCGCAAAAATCCCGGGCCAACTGGTGGCGTCAAAATCCAGCCGTAACGCGCGCCCACATTCCACACGCCGCTGTCGGAGGTGCTGCCATTCAGTCCGTGGCCGCCACCTGTCCAGATTTGCAGATCATGTCCGCCATCCTCCGGGCCTGCCTGAGCCCGTAATGACGGCACGCACAAAAACGCCACAAACAGCAAGCTTGCAAGCAGGCGTGTCACTGAAGAACCTCCACACGGGCTTGGATTCGCATCCTTGAAGCTCGGGTGCACGCAAGATACAGAAAAACGGCTACAAACGCGACCTGGATTTGCATTACTTCAGATAGGTGCGGACGATTTGGATGACGTCGTCGGCGGCTTCCTCCGACGACTTCGAGTTGCGCGGCATGTGGTTTCGAATGTGGTCCTCCATCAACTCGCCCATGAGGCTGTTGATGGCGCCGCGAGCGGCAGCCAGACGCTGAAGCGCCTCAGCGCAAGGCTCATCTTCATTCAGAGCGCGAAGGACGCTTTCGAGCTGGCCGATGACTTTCTTGGTGCGCGTAACAAGGTCAAGTTTTTCGCGAGAGGTATGAGACATTTTTGCTTGTATACCCTAGAGGGGTATGGTATCAAGTTTCGAGGCTCCCATGCAATACACCCAGCACAGTAGAGCAGGGACGCGAACCATTTCAAGCGCTCATTGCCGCCCGTGGCGTTCATCGTACTGTAATAGAGCGCCTTTTACCCTCCCAAGAGCAAATTTCATCGCCTTGGGTATGAACAGAGAGACGAACATGTTTCGAAACGCCGACGGCGTGGCATCGCACAGTTCCTCTCAGGTCCCGCGCACGAGTTTCGCGCAAATCATGGCCCTCTGTCTGTTGATGGCTCTGGCTGCGGCGGGCTGTGGAGATGCCGGCAAGGATGCAAATGCGGGAGCGCCTCCCCCGCTAAAAGTCGAGCAGGCCAGCGATCCAAATGTTTTTCAGGTCGATCACCCGGGCCAGTTTCCTCTGGTCACAGCGGTCGAGCATCTCGCCGCTTCGCTGTTGAGGGCCACCGGGACGATCACGCCTGATATTTCCCGGAATGTTCCGGTCATTTCCTTGGCCACCGGACGCGTCGTGGAAGTTGCTGCGCGCTTGGGAGACACCGTAAAAAAAGGCCAGCTTTTACTACGCGTCCAAAGCGCTGATGTTGCGACTGCCTTTTCCGATTATCAAAAAGCCGTCGCCGATGAAAAACTGACGCGCACCCAGCTGGAGCGGGCGCAACTCTTGTACGACAAAGGAGCCATCTCCTTAAACGATTTGCAAGTGGCGCAGGACACGGACGCAAAAGCCAAGGTGGACGTAAAAACCGCCGCTGAGAAACTCCGTGTTCTTGGCAATACTGACTTGGATCAGCCTTCTGGCATTGTCGAGATTCGCGCGCCGGTCTCGGGCGTGATTACGGACCAACAAGTCACCAACGCGTCAGGCGTGGCTGGTCTTGGCTCGCCCAATCCATTTACGATATCTGATCTGAGCTACGTGTGGATTCTCTGCGATGTTTACGAGAATGATCTCGCAAACATTCAGCTCGGACAGAACGCCGAGATCCGCCTGAATGCGTTTCCCGACAAACTCTTCACGGGGATCATCAGCAATGTCGGATCGGTTCTGGATCCCAATCTCCGCACGGTGAAAGTGCGCATCGAAGTGCGCAATCCTGGCTTGATGCGGCCCGGCATGTTTGTAACGGCTACCTTTCATGGCCAAAAAAAAGAGAAGCGCGTAGCCGTCCCTTCGACCGCGATTTTGCACTTGCACGACCGCGACTGGGTCTACATTCCTACTAAGGACAACAGATTTCGACGCATCGAGGTGAGAGGCGGCGAGATGCTTTCCGGTGGCATGCAGGAAGTGCTGTCTGGGCTCGCTGCCGGGGATCAAGTGGTTAGCAACGCGCTTGAATTCCAGAATGCGGTGGAGCAGTAAATGATCCGGTTGCTCGTTGACTACACGCTGAACAACCGATTCATTGTGCTCAGCATCGCTTTTCTACTATTCGTATGGGGCGTGATTTCCTTTGAGAAGCTTCCAGTGGAAGCTTACCCCGACGTGGCAAATGTCTGGGTACAGGTGATTACGCAGTGGCCGGGCCGCGCCGCCGAGGAACTCGAACAGCAGGTCACCATCCCCGTGGAAATCCAGGTGAACGGCATCCCGCATCTGCAGCATGTGCGTTCCGCGTCGCTGGCTGGATTGTCAGTCGTCAATCTGATTTTTGACGATGATTCGGACAACGATTGGGACCGTCAAAAAGTGCTCGAGCGAGTGGCGCAAGTTACGCTTCCGCCCAACGTCACTGCCCAAATCGGTCCGGATTTTAGCCCGATTGGCTCGATCTATTGGTATACGTTGAAAAGTGAAAATCCCGCCTACGACGTAATGGAACTGAAATCCATTCAGGATTGGGTGATCAGCAAGTACCTGAAGTCCGTACCTGACGTTGTGGACGATTCCTCCTTTGGGGGGATCACGCGCGAATATCAGGTTCGCATCGATCCCGACAAACTTGTCTCTTACGGTCTCAGCCTTGCCCAGGTCGAGCAGCAATTGTCGAACAGTAATGCGAACGCCGGCGGCAGCTTCATCGAGCAAGGAGCGCAGCAGATCAACGTGCGCGCCGTGGGTTTGGTTCACAACGTCAGCGACATCGAACGGACAGTTCTCAAAACGCAAAACGGCGCTGCATTACGCATCAAAGACATCGCCGTCGTTTCGCAAGGCCCCAAAATTCGCTTGGGCCAAATCGGCAAAGCGATCCATCGGGCCGATGGCGTGGTGGTCGACGACCCGGACGTTGTCGAAGGCGTCGTTTTCATGCGAAAAGGCGCGGATACCGCCACCACGCTCGAAGGCATTCATTCCATGGTTCAGCGGTTAAACGATCAAATCCTGCCTCGAGGTGTGAAAATCGTTCCGTATCTGGATCGCGACGACTTGGTCCACTACACCACGCACACCGTCATGCACAATCTCACCGAAGGAATGATCCTCGTCGTGATCATTCTTTTTCTGTTCCTCGGCAACGCCCGTGCCGCGGTTATCGTTGCATTGACGATTCCCTTCGCCTTGCTATTTGCGTCCATTTGTCTGGACTTGCGTCATATCTCGGCCAACCTGCTGTCTCTCGGAGCTTTGGACTTCGGAATGGTCGTCGATGGCGCGGTGGTGATGATCGAGAACATTGTCCGCCACTTGAATCGCCGGGAGTCCGAACGGGGCACTCCCCTGGAACAGATTCGTCTCGCGGCCCACGAAGTGCAGCGGCCGGTTTTCTACGCCATCGCCATCATCATCACTGCTTATCTTCCGATTTTCACTTTGCAGCGCGTCGAAGGAAAATTGTTCAAGCCCATGGCCTGGACGGTTGTTTTTGCTTTGCTCGGCGCTCTGATCTTCTCCATGCTGGTGGCTCCGGCACTTGCCAGTCTTCTTTTTCGGTTGGGGGTCAAGGAGTGGGATAACCCTCCCATGCGCTACCTGACTCTTCGTTACAGGAAGGCGGTCACCTGGGCGATTCGCCATCGGCCGGTAACCGTGGGGGCCGCCGCGCTTTCGTTCGCGTTGGCTATTTTCCTGGGCTTCAGTGGCGTCATCGGCTCGGAATTTCTGCCGCACCTGGACGAAGGCGCCATCTGGGTTCGTGGAACTTTAGCGCCAAGCACGGGTCCGACCGAAAGCGCGCGTGTTGCCGAACGAGCCCGGCAAGTTCTCTGTTCTTTTCCTGAAGTCCCGCAGGTCGTCGATCAAATCGGACGCCCCGACGACGGCACGGACACGACTGGCTTCTTCGATACCGAATACTTCGTCGATCTGCTCCCCAAGGAAAAATGGCGTCCCGTGTTTCACGAGGACAAAGAGAAGCTCATTGCAGCCATGGATCGCGAGCTCGAGAAAATCCCCGGTGTGATCTGGAACTTTTCTCAGCCCATTTCCGATAATTTGGAAGAAGCTGTCAGCGGTGTCAAAGGCGCTCTCGCCGTCAAAATTTATGGCGACGACCTCAAAACGCTCGAAGAAAAGGGCGATCAGGTCGTCAACATCATGCGGGGCGTGCGTGGTGTTGAGGATCTTGGTTTGTTTCGGCTCCTCGGCCAGCCGAATCTCGATTTTGCCGTTGACCGCGACCAATCCTCGCGGTACGGGATCAATGTCTCCGATGTCCAGGACGCGATTCAGACAGCAGTCGGCGGTAACGCGCTCAGTCAAGTGCTCATTGGCGAGCAGAGATACGACCTCGTGCTGCGCTACTTGCCGGAATTTCGCGACACACGCGAGGCTATCGAAAAAGTTAGGTTGCTCTCTCCTTCTGGCGAGCGCGTCTCGCTCGGGCAGTTGACGAAGGTCAGCGTTTCGGACGGCGGCTCAGAAATATACCGCGAAGCGAACTCGCGCTATGTCGCCGTGAAGTACAGCGTGCGCGGCAGGGATTTGGGCAGCACCGTCGAGGAAGCGATTAAGAAGGTCAACGCCGGCGTCAAATTGCCGCCAGGCTATACGTTCGATTGGGCAGGCGAATACGAAAGCCAGAAGCGAGCACAGCGGCGGCTTATGCTCGTACTGCCGCTCACCATTTTGGTGATTTTCATTATTCTGTACACGATGTTCAAGTCCATGAAATGGGCGCTGCTCATCATGATCAACGTCGCCATGGCACCATTCGGCGGATTGCTCGCCCTGCTTGCCACGGGCACGAACCTCAGCGTCTCGTCCGGCGTTGGTTTTCTCGCGTTATTCGGCGTTTCGGTGCAAACCGGCGTCATCATGCTCGAATACATCAATCAATTGCGCGCCAAAGGTTACGCGATCGAAGAATCCGCCGCGGAAGGAGCTGTGCTAAGGCTTCGGCCCATCATGATGACCATGTTAGTCGCGACCCTCGGCCTGCTTCCTGCCGCACTTTCCCACGGAATTGGTTCCGATTCGCAGCGTCCTTTTGCGATTGTAATCGTCGGTGGCCTTATTTTTGGCCTGATGATGGGCGTTTTTCTGTTGCCTACGCTCTACGTTTGGTTCGCTCGCGATGGTGATAAGCTTCCGCAGCCTGAGGAGGCCGTCTGAGGAATCTTGCGATGAACATAGACAGGGCTTCCGTGCTCTTCGCAATGAGGCACACCCAGCCACCGGAAGGACTCGCACTATGAACAAGACCGAAGTGTGCGCTCTTATTCGGGAGATCGGCATCGTTCCAGCCATCAGAGTTTGCTCTGCCGAAGACGCTCACTTTGCCGCGGAGTCGGTCTCGCATGGCGGAGTGCCAATCGTGGAAATCACCATGACGGTCGAAGGCGCGATCGACCTGATCTCTCATCTGGTTCGTTATCATCCGAAGATGCTCGTTGGCGCCGGAACGCTTTTGGATACTGAAATGGCCAGAAAGTGCGTTGATGCCGGAGCCAGCTTCTTGACTAGTCCGGGTTTCGATTTGGCGATCATTGAATTCGCCTCCAAAGCAAACATCGCCGTCCTCGGAGGCGCCTTGACACCCACTGAGGTCATCTCTGTTTGGCGGGCGGGATCTGACTTCGTCAAAGTCTTCCCCTGCGCGCAAGTCGGAGGCGACAGTTACATCAAAGCCCTGAAGGCGCCTCTTCCACAAATTCCCTTGATCGCCGCGGGTGGTGTGAATCAACAGACGGCGGCCAATTTTATTTTTGCGGGAGCGACGGCCATCGGCGTCGGCTCCGAACTAATTCCAACGGAAGCCATCGAGCGGCGCCAGTCCGCACGAATTAAGGAATTAGCGCAGCGCTTCGTCGGATTTGTTAAGGAGGGGCGCGCCCGGCTGGAAGCGCGAAAACCAAGGCGAATCTCCAAGAAGTCCGACGGCCTCGAAAAGTGCGAAGAAAAATGACACAAGCCCTTGGCGGCCCGCGCTTGAGTTGATCCATATTGTGTGCTATTTCTGCCGCAGCGTAACTCCCGACGCTTGATCCAGGTTATCCACGGAGTTCCCAGCCATGAGTATCGTCCATGCGGACAAGAAGTTGTGCGTCTTCATTCTCCTTCTGTCGTTTCTTGGTCCGACTCTGCTCAGAGCTGGCGATGACCCGCAAAAGGCTCAGAAAAAGGAGTTGGAATCCGCGGCCAAAGCATTGAACGAACAGGCCAAGTCACTCGAAAAGTCAGGCAAGCTGGTGGAGGCTCGTCTCAAATATGCGGAATCACTGGGTTACATCGAACTCAAGGATGCGGCCCAAGCGGTCTCACGGCTCGACGAGACACTGAAGACGAACGCCAAAGCAGTTGTTGCTTCGGCCCAGAAACTTTACGACGCGGGAAAATATAAGGAGTCCGCGCAGGCCCTCGAGGAGGCCTGGGCCCTGCAAACCTTCCGGCCTGTCTTGGCCTATGACCTGGCGCTCTGCTATCACCAACTCGGCGACCGGCAGAAAGCCGTGGATTATTTGGATCAGGCCATCGCTGGTGCCGGCTCCAACAAAAGTCGCGCGAGGCTCCGGCAAATGCGCACGGTCATCACAACCGCGGAGACGCCCGTCTTGCCGAACGACTCCACGAAAAAGCAAATAGAGATGTTCGACCATCTTGCAGAAACTATGGGAAATGGCTCTTCGGCCGAAGACGAATTGGGAGATGAAGAAGTTTTGGTCCAGGGAGATGCTCCCGATGCCGCGGCGTCCGTCCGTGGCGGAACCATGAAATTTACTGCCACCGATCCAGGCCGCAACGGAAAGTCGAGCCGCTACTCGAGTGCTTGCACCGCCCTGCAGAGTTTGAAGGAGACTCTTGCGAACAGCCCCGCGGCCGTCTTCGATCTCGCGAATTGCGCCGAGGACAACAATCGGCCGGATGAAGCAATACGGTATTTGAGGCGCTACCTGGAACTTGCCCCGCATGCTCTGGACACGGTGAGGGTCAATCAACGCATTGCGGAGCTCGACGTGCTTAAGGCTTTGCCGAACCAAACCGGACTTCAGGTACGCGCGCTGTACGCCACTGCGGAGCGGTCCATCGAGGAATATCAATATGACGGCGCCTTGATCGCCTATACGAAAGCTGCCGATTTGCTGCCTGATTTTCCGCTCACGCATTGGAAGCTGGGACTGCTTCAGGAGGCCATGGGCAATGTCCCCGATGCGCGGAAGCAATTCACCCGTTACCGGGAATTGGACGTCGATCCCGAATCGCAAAAGCGGGCGGATTTTCACCTGGGAATTCTCGACGCGAAGAAGGAGAAGTACGACGAGGAAGTTGGCGACGCCGAAGACATTATCGCTGACCTATGGAATCGATCGATGAATCTCACATTTAACGGGCTCGAAAACCGTTCCGCTTTGCGGGCGCGGCGCGGGAAGTATAAGAAGGGCGACGCTTCCAAGAAACTCGGCGGATTTACAGTCCCGCTGCCATACGCGCAGCAACAAATGGGAGAGGCGGCGGAGCACCTGCAGTCAGCCCTTGCCCTTTTTCCTCTCGGAGCGGAGGCCAACGAACTGATGGCGCTCGTCTACTTGCAGGCGCTCGACGGCCGAGGCGCGATTCGATCGTACGACGCCGTATCTAGCCAGCATCTTCCCGTTTCCTTCTACGCCGAGGTCCGCGGACACAATCTCGACCGGCCGGTAAAATGCGAATTGAGCCGCGATCATATCCGCTTCATTTTTCTGGCCTCCTATGACAAGAAAGGCGTTGCCAAACCTCCCTCCCGGCAGGCTGGTCAGGATGGATTGGGAGATCTCGTGATCGAAGCGCAGAGCTCGCGCGCGCTCAATTTCGAAGATTTCGCATTTAAGCTTTCTGAGATCAAGAGAGTAGAAACCAGGGACGGTCAGATTTTCTTCAAGCTCGAGCACGAGACGTACTCTGTTTCTCCGCTGGCCATTGCGTTTAATGCACCGAAGGAGTCCGGACCTTTCGCCCGAAGATTCTCAAACGATTACGCTCGCTTGTTCGTGCGCTACCCCGGTTTGGAAGATACCAAGCTTGGGGCGGAAGGGCTTACGGGTGGCGAGAAATTCAGAATGGGCATGGATATTGCCAACGCCGGAATGAACATCGCCATGGGAGGAGCCGGGGCTTTTGCCGCCATCCAGGACGTGATTACCGTCGTTCAAACGGTGCGGATGCTTCAGAGCACGATGGCCAGCCTGAAAATTAGTTACGGCGCGTGGGAGAGAAGCGTCGAAGAAGATCAAGATGTCCTTCTCGGAAATCCTTTCAAGCCGATTCCAACGGAGCCCGTTCGCCTCGCCTACGTCCACGAACTCAAATAGAACCGTCCCTTTAGCAACGTCCCTGGTGTTGAAGTTTCGTGGTTTTCGCAGAGCATCTGCGGTTCGGCAAGTGTCAAGATTTGCCGTGCGAATCGATTCGAGTAGGCCTTTCTTGCCTACCGGCCAACGAGATTTCCTATCCTGCGTCATTAAATTGAAATAAGCCCCATGGATTCAATCTCCGTCTTGCTGAAGTGCGATGCGTCCATTGGCAGATTTCGTGCAAGAGAAGTTCCTGGAATTGCCCATCGCGCCACATTTGGTTCACTGCAATGTGCCGATCCGCGTTGAACGAAATGTGCGATTGGCCTGTAGTCTTCGTCTGTTTGTAAGACGTGAGACTCCAAACGCATTCTCGGCCAGGATGAAAGGAGACTTATATGTCCGTATCTGGAATCTCAGCAAGCAGCTTTTTCGCCGGATTGAATTCCTCGGCGGTGCAAAACAAGTTCCAGAAAATTCAGAAAGGGTTTCAGCAGGTGGGCCAGGATCTTCAATCCGGCAACTTGTCCCAGGCGCAAAATGATTTTTCCTCGTTGCAGCAACTGCTCCCCAGCCAGCAGCAAAACGCCGCGACGGTCACGCCGAGCACCACGCCATCGAGCGGTCCCGTCTCTCAGACCTTCGCCCAACTAGCCCAGGATCTGAAGACCGGCAATCTCTCGGCGGCTCAATCGGATTTTGCGACGCTCCAGCAGGACTTCCGGCAGGGTGCAGTGACTGGCCATCGGCACCATCATCAGCACGCGGAAAGCTCGCAAGCAACCGCGCAGCAAACCGGTCCCGCGACTCTCTTCGGAGACTTGAGTCAAGAACTTCAGGCTGGAAATCTCACGGCGGCGCAGCAGACCTACAGCGCACTGCAGCAGGATTTCTTGCAGTTTACCGGCGGAAACGGCTTCTCCGCCACCAGTGGTTCCAGCAATTCCGCCTCTGGTCTTAGCGTCTCCGCCTGATATATCAACATTTGGGGAGAGGCGAGTCTTGCCCGGCCATCCGCGTTCCACCTGCTCAGGCGACTTTTGTTAGCGGGGTGGGACGCGAGTCAATGCAGTTTCTTTCCATCAAAGTGAGCTTGCGCGCATGTAGCTCTCTCGTTCGCGCCGCACATCATCGCCACGCAATTCTCGCAACGCGTTTGTCACAAACTCTCCAGTCACTTTTTTTCGCCAGCTCATATCGAAGTCCGTATTGTCCAGCGGCTTGGCGATGCGAGCCGCCAGAGTGGCAGCTTCTCCAATCGATTCCGCAGTCAGCAGGCGTCCAACAAGGGATTTCGCCGCTTCAGCGGCAACCAGCGGCCGCGACGCCGCGGAACCAATCACAATGCGCGCCTCTTCCACAACGCCGCCGGCGGAGATTCGCGCGGCGGCGGCCACCGACAACACCGGAAAATCAAACGAGCCACGCCGCCGCAGCTTCCAGTAAGCGCTCTTCCAGCCGTGGGAAGCATCCAGCGCAACTTCCGCCAGAATTTCATTGGGCTTTCGCTTGATGTAGTCTGCGCCGTCGTTGTTGTAAAGATCCGCAAGCAAGACTTCGCGCTGTCCTTCTCGCGAAACGAGGCAAACTCGCGCGCCGAGCGCGATCAATGCCGGCGCCGTGTCCGTCGATGAGACCGCCATGCACTTCGGACTTCCCGGCGCCACCCAGCACGTATCGCCGTCTTTCTTCAGGCAAAAGTTAATCGCCTTTCGCCATTCATAATTCTGGTCGTAATAATTGCACCGCGTATCGAGGCACAAATTGCCGCCGAGCGTCGCCATATTTCGAATGTGCGGCGTGGCGACCAGCGAAGCCGCTTGCGCCAGCGCGGTCAATCCGTTTCGGAAGCGCGCATCCGCCGCGATTTCAGCCAGCGTGAGGCACGCTCCAAGCCGTGACCCAGAGTGCTCCAATCGAACGAGGGTTAGCTCTTCAATGCCTCGCAGGCTTATCAGCGTCCGCGGAACCTGCTGCCGCCGCTTCATATTTGGAAGCAGATCTGTGCCACCGGCCAGTGGCATGGCTTGCGATCCCTCGCCGTCCAAAATCCGCGCCGCTTCCTCCAGAGAGTGCGGCGCGCGAAACTCGAAAAGTGGCAGCCGCATCATGAGCGCAGCACCACCTTTTCTTTTTCATCGCTGCGTTTTGCTGGGCGCGGAACATCATTCACCGCATTTCCGTCTCCGCCTTCCCAGGGCGGCGGAACACGCAGCGCATCCGGCCAATTGACTTGCGGAAAGTGGCTTGGCCCAAATCGCGGCTCGCGCCCCGCCTTCTTTTCCGCGAGTGCTTTCATGATTTTTTCGGGCGTGATCGGCACTTCATCAATCCTCACTCCCACGGCGTCGTACACGGCGTTCGCCACCGCCGGCATAATCGGCAACAGCGGCCCTTGCCCAACTTCCTTCGCGCCAAACGGTCCTCGTGGATCAGGCTCTTCGATCAATTCCGTGATCACTTCGGGCATATCCAGCGACGTTGGGCTTTTGTACTCCAGCATCGAAGGAAATTTGTGAACCAGGGCGTGCGAGAGCTTCTTCGGAAGCCGCCGAAACTCTTGCTCCTCCATCAGCGCCTCGCCCAGCCCCATGTACACGCTTCCCTCGACCTGCCCCCTCACCAGCGCCGGATTCAGCGCGCGCCCAATGTCGTGCGCAATCCAAATCTTTGGCACGGTAATCCATCCCGTCGCCGGATTAACGGCAACTTCGACCACTGCCGCCGTGTACGAGTACGTCGGTGAAGGTCCGACGCCGCCGCCTTTATAAAGCGCCAGAGATTTCGGTGGCGTGTACGAACCCATCGTGCCAATCGTTCCAAACCGCGCTTCGGCCAAAGACACGGCCTCGGCGAACGTGAAGCCCTTTTCCGGTGCCGACAAATCAAAAACGCGTTTCCCGGCAAAGCGCAATCGCTCTTTCGGAACGTCCAGTTTCTCGGCCACGGCTTGAGAGATAATGTCTCGACCGCGCTCCGCCGCCTGCAACGCCGCGTTGCCCGCCATGATCGTCACTCGGCTTGAGTAAGAACCCAAATCGACCGGCCCCAAGTCCGTGTCGCCTGTGTACAAACGAATGTCAAAAGTCTCCAGGCCTAAAACTTCCGCGACGATTCCCGCGAGTACATCGTCCGAACCTTGGCCAATCTCGGTGGCTCCGCAAAAAACCGCCACGCCGCCGCCGCGATCGAACTTGATGTGCACTCCCGAGTGCGGCATCTTGTTCCAATAAATCGGCAGCCCTGCGCCTGTAAGATACGCAGAGCAAGCCAGGCCAACGCCGCGTCCCTCCGGCAACTTGCGAAATTTCTCTTTCCAATCGGATTTCGCGACGACACGGCGAATGCACTCCGAAAGATTGACTACGCTCAACCGGAAAAAATTCGCCGTCACCGCATTTGAACTCTCCGCGATGCGCAGCCGCAAATCCGCGGGATCAATGCTCAGTTTCTCCGCAATTTTGTCGAGCTGCACTTCTTGCCCGAACCGCGGCTGCACCGTGCCATGCCCGCGTTTCGGTCCGCACGGCGGCTTATTCGTAAATGTCCGGCATCCTTGAAATTTGTAGCGTGGAACGTGATACGTCACCGTCTGCAGCGCACCCGTATAAAACGTGCTTGCCACGCCATACGATCCATACGCGCCGCCATCGATCAGCGTCTGCAAATGCATTCCGGTAATCGTGCCATCGCGCTTCACGCCGGTTTTGAATTTCATCAGCACCGGATGCCGCCCGCGGTGGCAATAAAAGACTTCTTCGCGCGTCAAACAAATTTTCACCGGACGGTCCAGCAGCAGCGCCGCCTTGGCCACCACAATTTCGTGATTAAACGGATCGCTCTTCCCGCCAAATCCGCCGCCATTCGGCGTAGCGATCACGCGAATGTGCCCTGGCGCCATCTGCAGAACTTTCGCCAACGCGCGATGCAGATAATGCGGCGTCTGCGTGCTGCTCCAAATCGTCAGTTTTCCATCTGGATCTTTTATGGCTACGGACGCATGTTGCTCGATCGGCAGGTGGGTGTTCCCCTGATAAAAAAAAGTGTCCTCAAAAACTTGATCCGCTTCCACGAATCCTTGCTCCACATCTCCAAATTCCAGCGATACGCGCTTGTGAACGTTTCCCTCTTCGCCGTAGTCGTGAATCCGCGGCGTGGAGGTCGCCAGCGCCTCTTCCGGATCGGAAATCGTCGTCAGCAATTCGTATTCGACATCGATCAAGTCCAGCGCTTCAAACGCTGTCAACTCTTCCCGCGCAATCACAGCCGCCACCGGATCGCCCACATGCCGCACATGATCCACGCACAGTGCTTGTTCGTCCTGGCTCACCGGCAAAATGCCATATTCGATGGGAAGATCCTTCCCGCTGAGGACTAGATAAACTCCGGGATGGGCCGCCGTCCGCGAAGTATCGATTTTCTTAATGCGCGCGTGCGGATGCGGGGACCGCAGCAATTTGCAATACGCCATACGCGGCAAAGCAATATCGTCGGCAAACCGCGTCTGCCCCGTGACTTTCGCGCGCGCGTCCACTCGCCGCCGCGCAACGCCGATCACGCGCATCTGTTTCTCGTCAGCCATTGCGCTCGCTCGCGATCTTCATCATTGCCGCTTCCACGGCCTCGAGAATCTGTTGATAACCCGTGCATCGGCACAAATTCCCAGACAATGCTTCACGAATCTGTTCCCGTGAAGGATTCGAATTCTGGTCAAGCAGAGCCTTCGCGGTTACCAAAATCGCCGGCGTGCAATACCCGCACTGCGCCGCGCCCAAATCGGCGAAGGCTTCTTGCAAGGGATGCAGCTTTCCGTCTGCCCCAAGCCCTTCGACAGTCAGCACAACTGTTTTGTCGCACTCGATCGCCAGCAGCAAACAGGAAAGTACCGCTTTGCCATCCACCATGACGGCGCATGCCCCGCACTCGCCGAGTTCACACCCATGTTTCGTGCCTGTGTGCCCTAAATCCTCGCGGAGCACTTCGAGTAATGTCTTGTATGGCGCAAACGACACGTCCGTCATTTCGCCGTTCAGCGTCAAGCGAATGTGTGCTGTCTTCTGCGATTCTGTTGGCAACGTAACCAGACTCATTCACTTCTCTCCGAATAATTTCTTATCGCGGAAAAAGCCGCGCTGCATTGTCGTACAAAATCTTCCGCTTCGCTTCGGCCCCAATCGGCAGCGCATGAAACTTCTCGAGGTTCCCTTTGATCTCCGGCACTCCCGGCCCGGGCCAATCCGTCCCCCACAAGACTTTGTCCGCGATATCTTCAATCCGAGGAAAATATTCCATCAGTTTCTGCGGCGGAATCCCGGAAATGTCCATGTACATATTCTTGTGACGGCGCACGAGAAAAAATGCCTCGTTCATCCAGAGCGGCCTGCCGCCATGCGCCAGGATCACGACCAGATCCGGATAATCAATGCTCACGTCGTCGCACAACATCGGCTGCGCATGCAGATTTCTCGCACCAGGAAAAATCGAGGTCCCCGTATGAATCATCACCGGGAGACCATTCACCTGCGCCCGCTCATAAATCGCAGCCAAATCCTTGTTCCCGTTGATATACGAGTTTGGCGTCAGTACCTGATGCGAAGGATGCAGCTTGATCGCGCGAATTCCAATCTTCGCCATGCGATCCACTTCCGCGCCCGCATCGGGAACGGTTCCAGGCAGCACGCCGCCGAACGCAATTAAACGATCCGGCGCCGCGCTGCAATACTTCGCACTCCAATCGTTCACTTCCGGCGTGAACCCGATAATCTTCGGCGCAACGTAATTAATCAGCCCCGCGCGCTCGATTCCGAGGCAATCCAGGTGCGCCAGAAACGCTTTGGGATCCGCGCAGTAGCGCATCACGTCCGCATAGTCTTTCCGCCCGCGCTTCATCAAATCCATCGCGGAGGGTTTCATCATGTGGTACGGCATGATGTGAATGTGGATGTCGATGATCGGCTGCACGAATATTTTTCCTCGGAAGAGGGAATCGTCGTCCGTCAGTTGAACCGCACATATTCAAAATCCAGGGGCTTGCTGTTGATTCCGCGAAGCGGCGGCGCAATCCAATTCGCAAATTTCCCCGGTTCCACGACGCGCCCCGTCATCAGCGACTGCACGAACTTTTCGTCCGCCGGGCTCGGCAACCATTCGTGTTTGCGCTTGTCCCAGGCCTCTGCCGTCAAGACGTCCCCATTCACGCTGATATGGTGTCCCGCAAAATTTCCAATCGCGCGGTGAAACCCTTTGTGGGGCAACGTCAGCTTGAAAGGTACGCCCGCTTCATCGATGACGCGCTGCCATCTCCCCACTCCATCTGCGATTTCCTCAATATAATCGTCGCGCAAACGCTCGTTCAATGCCGTCAGCGCCGGAACATTCTTCTTCACGATTTTGTCGCCAATCACTTCGTACACCGGGTATTCAGCCTCGCTCAGGACGTGGTCGTCGTCGAGCTTCGTCTCGCGAAATCGTCCCTTCAATCCGTTGGTGAAATAATTTGCCGCGTTCGACGAGACATCCGATCCATATAGATCGAGCGTCACACTGTAATGAAAATTCAAGTAACGCTGAATCGTCTGCAAATCGATCACTCCAAGCGCCCTCACCTGCGCCGGATCTTCCACTTTGTTTTCCTTCATCACTTCGCAGGTGCGCTTGATGATGCGCGTCACGCCCGTCTCTCCGACGAACATGTGGTGCGCTTCCTCGGTCAGCATGAACCGGCAAGTCCGCGAAAGCGGATCGAACCCGGATTCCGCGAGCGCGCACAATTGAAACTTGCCATCGCGGTCCGTAAAAAACGTAAACATATAAAACGCCAGCCAATCCGGCGTCGGCTCGTTAAACGCGCCAAGAATTCGCGGGTTGTCCGCGTCCCCCGATCGCCGCGCCAGCAGCGCCTCCGCCTCTTCGCGGCCATCGCGCCCAAAATAGCGGTGCAGCAAATACACCATCGCCCACAAATGCCGCCCTTCTTCCACATTCACCTGAAAAATATTTCGCAGGTCATACATCGAAGGACAAGACGATCCCAAGAGCCGCTGCTGTTCCACCGAAGCAGGCTCCGTATCTCCCTGCGTCACAATCACGCGCCGCAGCGTCGAGCGGTATTCGCCAGGCACTTCCTGCCAGGCCGGCTGCCCTTTGTGAATTCCGAAATTTACCTGGCGCTTTTCGTCGCGCGGCTGCAAGAAAATCCCCCAGCGGTATTCCGGCATCTTCACGTAGCCGAACTGCGCCCATCCATCCGGCTCCACGCTAATCGCCGTGCGCAGGTAGACTTCATAATTGTGGCTCTCGTTCGGCCCCATGTCGTACCACCAGCCCATATACGCAGGCTGCCAATGTTCGAGCGCGCGCTGCAAGCCGCGGTCTCTTCCCAAATCCACGTTATTCGGAATTTTCTCCGTGTAATCAATCATGATGGTTCTCCGCTCCGATGGTCTTTTCCTTGCTTCTTTACGCCATCACTTCTTTACTTTTTCTTCTCAAACTCTTTCCCAGTTAAATTTCACCGGCGCCCCAGTCCCATAAACTTTCAGCGCCCCGTTTGCTCCCACGGCGTTCGGGCGAATGAAAATCCAGTTCTGCCAGGCTGACAATCGCCCGAAAACGCGCGTCTCCAGTGTTTCATTTATTCCAAAGCGCAAATTCGCTTCAAGCCCCGTCAATGCATCCGGCGAAAGCGCCGCGCGAGATTCCAGCGCCTGCCGAATCTCATCATCCCAATCCAAGTCATCCGGCGCCGCGGTGACCAGCCCCGCGTCCATCGCGTCATGAACGCTCACTGTTTTTCCAGCCAACCCTCGAAGCTTTTCGATCTGCCCGGCATCTTGATAGAACCGCGCCGCCATTCGCGAAAGACCGTTCACCATCGGCAGCGCACCAAAATTCATCCGCGAAAGGACAACGCTCGCCACATTGTCTGCGTCCTGTGAGTCGCGCATGTAAACGCGGTCCGCCGCAAGCGCCAGTTCGAACAGCGTCCCCGCAAAGCACGAGCCCGGCTCGATAATCGCGTATAGAGAACGCGAAGAAACATCCATCCGCGCAAACGTTCGTCGCATCATTCCCAAAACTTCGCGCACAAACCAATTGCCTTGATGGATCAAAAGGAATTCGTCCGCTGCCAGCACGGCCTCGGGATTTCCCGTTGCTTTGAGGATCCACAAGCCTAAATCAAGTTCTGTCGTTCGCAGCGTGAGGATTGCGTCATCCAGCTCCCGCGCCATCTGCAGCGGCCACCAGCTTGCGCCCGCCGCGAGCGCACTCTCCATCGTGTAGGCAGGTACGGACTCTGGCGCACGGATCGTCAGCGTTACCGTGCGCGCCTCGCGATTCACTTGCGCGTCCACAAATGCATAATGCACGCCAGCTTCATCCACCGTTCGTTTCACGGGCGTCAGCTGTACGCCCTTCGCTCCAACGGGACGATCGCTTGCTTCCGCCAGTTTCAGTGCCCTCTGCTTCACATGCTCCGCGAATTGCTGCGTCTTCACCACCTCATCGACAAGCCGCCAATCCTTCGCTCTTTGCCCACGCACGCCATCCGGATTTGTGCAGAACATGTCCGCGTAATCCCGGCGAACTTTTCTCTTGTCCGTAACGCGTGTCAGGCCGCCCGTGCCAGGCAATACGCCCAACAGCGGCAGCTCCGGCAAACTAACCGCCGACGATCGGTCATCCACCAAAATAATCTCGTCGCAAGCCAGCGCCAGTTCGTACCCGCCTCCCGCCGTCGTTCCATTGCACGCCGCGATGAACTTCAGCCCGGAGTGCGCGCTCGAATCTTCAATCCCGTTTCTTGTTTCGTTCGTAAATTTGCAGAAGTTCACTTTCCACGCGTGCGAGGAGAGGCCCAGCATATAAATGTTTGCGCCGGAACAAAAAATCCGGTTCTTGCCGCTCGTAATGATCACCGAACGAATCTCTGGATGCTCGAAACGAATCCGTTGCAGCGCGTCGTGCAACTCGATGTCCACGCCAAGATCGTAGGAATTCAGCTTCAGCTTGTACCCCGGCCGGATTCCGCCGTCTTCCGCCACGTCCATCGTCAAAGTCGCCACAGGGCCGTCGAAGCCGAGCTTCCAGTGTTTGTATTTGCTGGGATCCGTCCGGTAGTCCGGCGGTTCCACTTTTGCCTGAAGTTGTTCCGTCGCTGCCACGTCCACTTGATCCTCCTGCCTCTCGTTCTACTTCTTGTTCGCCTGTATTGAGGCCTTCAATTTGGCAAAACTCTCGTCCACCGAATTTCCGGAGGTGTCCAGATACATATCCGCCTTCCGGTAGAGCGGCTCCCGCGCTTCCAGTATCCGTCGCAAATCTTCCATCGCCTGATTGCTTCCGCCCATCACGCGCAAATCGCCTTGCGCGATCACGCGCGCCATGTACTCCTCGGGCCGCGCCTTGATCCAAATCGTGTAGCAATTCGCAAGCAAGTAGTCGTACGTGTCCTTTTCGGAGACAACGCCGCCGCCAACCGAAAGAATCGCCCGCTCGTGCTCGCGCAAGACGCGCTCCAACAAGCGCTTTTCGATGGCGCGATACCCAGCTTGTCCGTAGAGCGAGAAAATCTCTCCAAGCGGCATGCCCGTATCTTTTTCAATCTCGCGGTCAAGTTCGATAAAAGGAACCTTTATCTCCTCACTCAAGCGCAAGCCCAGCGTGGACTTGCCAGCTCCGCGCAATCCGATAAGCGTGACGCGCTTGCGCCGCTCCGCCTCTTCCTCCCCAAATTCGCGCAGCAAACGCACCATCGCATCTTCTACGCGATGCGCTGGAAGCCGTTCCAAGAATCGCTGGATCAAAACCTTTTCATGCCGTGTTTCCGTCTCCGGTGCGAAGAGTTCCGCCAGTGAAACATGCAACGCCGCCGCGATCCGCCGCAAAAGCACGATCGAAATATTTCCTTCGCCGACCTCCAGTTGTGCAAGGTGACGTTCCGACACGTCCGCCTCGCGCGCCATCATCTTGCGTGTCAGCCCGCGCCGGTTCCGCAATTCGCGCACTCGCTTCCCAAGAAAAAGAAGGAATTCGTCATTCGCACCCGGGGATACGCGTGGGGCAGCGGTGTCTCTCGAATGGGTGCTGGTCTGCATGGCAGTATAGTAAAGATGATTCGATCGCAGCTGCAGTATAGCGCATGTACTCGTCGGGAGGTCAAGTACAAGAATGTGAGCTGGGACACATTTCGCAAACCTACTATGATTTCGCCGGAGATTCTTCCCTAAAGCATTACAAACAAAATGCTTATGACATGACTGCGACGGAGTGGTCGCGCAATCACCTGCTGGCCTCTATCCAGTGATATGCAGTATTATGCCGGTCCTGTGCTATTATCTCTCGTTCTTGTACTTCAGCCGTCCGGATTTCGAACTGGCTTCGAAGTGTGTAAAGATTCCAACGGCGCGAGATTCCATCCGACGTCGCGCCATGGCGGAGGATCGCAAATGAATCTGTCGAACTATGTCTCTGGTCATTGGCAGGAAGGCGCCGGTCCCGGCGAGGCGCTTGTCGATCCGGTCACCGGAGACGAACTCGCCCGCATCTCTTCGCAAGGCGTTGACGTCAAAGCTGCGCTGGAGTTCGCCCGTTCGAACGGCGGCCCCGCTCTTCGAGCGCTCACGTATCGCGAACGCGCGGATATGCTTTCCAAAAT
Source organism: uncultured Acidobacteriota bacterium (assembly GCA_963718785.1). GTDB lineage: Bacteria > Acidobacteriota > Terriglobia > Acidiferrales > UBA7541 > Acidiferrum. The sequence goes on from CAVQZW010000004.1 coordinate 1,346,317, forward strand.
TGCCGAAACTCTCTCCGCGAATCGCGACGAATACTTTCGAATCTCCTTGCTCAATCTCGGCGCGAGCCAAGCCGACGCCTCCTTCGATGTGGACGGCGCGATTTATACGATGAAGTATTACGCAAAAATCGGCCAGGCTCTTGCCGATGGAAAAATTCTAAAAGAAGGCGCGCCCGTTTCCATTTCGAAGACGGGCGTTTTCGTTGGCCAGCATTTTCTGTTGCCGGCAAAAGGCGTCGCGGTTTTTATCAACGCGTTTAATTTCCCAGCTTGGGGCGTGTGTGAAAAGGCTGCTCCTGCTCTGCTCTCCGGCGTGCCCATTGTGATCAAGCCCGCTTCGCCCACGGCCTGGCTGGCTCACCGCATCGTCGAAGATATCGTGAAGGCAAATATTTTGCCGCCGGGCGCGATCTCCATTCTCTGCGGATCCGCGCGCGACATTCTCGATCACGTCTCCGAATGCGACATCGTTTCCTTCACCGGTTCAGCGGACACCGCTGCGCGCATTCGTTCGAATCCGAATGTCCTGCGCCGTTCCGTGCGCGTCAACATCGAAGCCGACAGCATCAACTCAACGATTCTCGGGCCCGACGTTGGTCCCGGGACGGATTTGTTCGAACTTCTTGTCAAGGAAGTGCTGCGTGAGATGACGCTCAAGGCCGGACAGAAATGCACGGCCATTCGGCGCGTGCTGGTTCCGCGGCAACATCTGAAATCTCTTGGCGATGCGATCGTTGCAAAACTGAGTTCTCTGAAAGTTGGCAATCCGCGAAATGCCGAAGTGCGAGTCGGGCCGGTCGTGAACAAGGCGCAGCAAGCTGCTTGTTATGCAGGTCTGAAGCAATTGAGGCAGGAGTGCCGCGTTTTGTTTGGCGGCGAAGAGAGTTTTCAGCTGGTCGATGCCGATGCTCAAAAATCCGCGTTCGTACAGCCAACTTTGCTTGCCTGCGAAAAAGGGCTCGACGCAAAATTTGTGCACGACATCGAAGTCTTCGGTCCGGTCGCAACGCTTGTTGCCTACGATGGAGTGGAAGATCTCATTGCGATGGCGCGCCGCGGCCTGGGTTCACTCGTCGCTTCGATTTTTGCGAATGATCCCGCATTTCTCCAAACGGTTGTCCTTGGCATTGGCGATTTGCATGGCCGCATCATGGTTGTTGATTCCAGCGTCGGCACGCAGTTCACAGGGCACGGTAACGTCGTGCCGAGCTGCCTGCATGGCGGTCCCGGTCGAGCCGGCGGCGGAGAAGAGCTGGCCGGCTTGCGTGCCCTGCTCCTCTACCACCGGCGTTTTGTCGTTCAAGGACCGACCGCTTCCGCGGCCGCGCTTGCGGGATTGTCGGCCGATGCGAGTCTCTTCTATTCCTGAAAGTTTTGTCTATCTACGAAAGATCGTGGGAGTGCCGCTCTTGCAATTCGCGCAGCTTGAATCGCTGCAATTTGCCTGTGGCTGTCTTGGGAATCTCCGGTAGAAATTCGATCCAATGAGGCTTTTTGTAACCGCCGATCTTTTTCCCAACCATTTCTTGCAGTTCGGTCGCCAGTTGATCGCTCGGCAAAACTTCCGGGCTTAGCACCACATACGCGGCTGATTTGGTGAGGCCATCTGCGTCCACGCGAGCCACCACGGCTGCTTCGCGGACGGCAGGATGCGTGATCAGTGCGCTCTCGACTTCCGCGGGGCTGAGCCACAGGCCGTGCACTTTGAAAACGTCGTTGGAGCGGCCGGCATACCAGAAATATCCTTCTTCGTCTTGAAAGTATTTGTCCCCGGTTCGGAACCAGTCGCCCACAAATGTTTCCTTGGTCTTTTCGTGTTTGTTCCAGTAGCCCGAGCACGTGGAATCGCCTTTGATTAGGAGATCGCCGATTTCCTTGAGAGCGACGGCGTTGCCTTGCTCGTCCACGATTTTGGCTTCGTACCCGGGGATGATTTTTCCACTTGAGCCCGGTTTCGCTTCTCCGGGACGATTCGCAATGACCATCTGCAAAGTTTCCGTGGAACCGAGTGAGTCGAGAATTTCCACGCCGAACCGTTCTTTGAAGCGGTGAAATAGCGGCGCAGGCAACGATTCACCGGCGGAAATCGCGTGACGCACGCTTGAAAGATCAAACTCACGCCCATCTTCGCGGTGATGGGCAAGCAGCGCTGCAAAGTTAGTGGGAACTGAGAAAAACAGCGTCGGACGATAGCGCTCGATGTCGGCGTAGATGGAAGCGGGCGTGGGGCGCACGGGAGAAAGAATCGTTGTCGCGCCGCAACCAAGAGGGAAGTAGCCGGCGTTGCCGAGGCCGTATGCGAAAAACAAACGCGCGACGCTGAAGCAGCGGTCGCTTTCCTTCATTTGCAAAATGCCTTTGGCATACAGCTCGCAGCACACGACCATATCGTGGTGCAGATGAACGCAGCCTTTGGACGCGCCCGTGCTTCCGGACGAGTAGAGCCAGAAGGCAGGCTCGTCTTTGCTGGTGTGTGCGGCTTCCAGTTTTGCCGAGGCGGTGGCCATCAGATTTTGCAAGGAGTGATGCCCGTGTACAGCCTGATTTTGCGCTGGAGGATTGTCCTTCACCTCGCTAACCACGATCTCCTGCAAGTAACGGAGTTTTTCTTTCGGAATGGATTGCAAATGGGGCAGCAATGGTTCGCTGATGATAACGACGCGCGCGCGGCAATCGTTGAGGATGTATTCATAGTCCTGCGGTTTTGCTTGGGTGTTGACCGGAACGGCGACCGCCCCTATTTTGATGGCGCCAAAAAAAGAGTAGAGAAATTCCGGCGTGTCCAGGAGCAGAAGCAACACGCGCTCTTCGGGTCGTACACCGAGTGCAAGCAGGGCATTGCCAACGCGGTTGGTATTTTCCAGGAGCTGCTGATACGTCACCCGCTCGTCGCCGCACTCCACGGCTACTTTCGCGCCGCGCCCCTCCTGGACGTTGCGGTCCACGAAATGGGTAGCGACATTGAATGTTTCCGGCAATGTGATCAAGAGAGTGGCTGCCTCCAGCCGGCGCGTCCTGCGATCTGGGAGATTAGCTCGTGCAAACGAGCGGGAGTATAGCACGGCGGGATTTGGCGATTGCTGAGTTGGAACTGAGAAGAAAAAGGACAACGCAGAGAGGTAGCGGCAAGAGCTTTTTGAATTAAACGTTCAGCGGCGCCGATTTATTGCGGCGCGCCATTTTCCCAGCTATTTGAAGAATGATCTTACGATTGGGCTCTCCGATCTTGCGCAGGAGCCGGCGAAGTTGCTTCAGAACGGCTGCGTCCTCGCCCGAACTGCCCCACGCATTTTCATCGGGAGACTGCCACACGCGAAGAGACGAAGGCTCAGGTGGCTGGTCGCCTTCATAGAAAAGCACGTACATAGGGACTTCCAGCGCCTTGGCCCATTTTTGTAGCGTTTCGACGGTCGGGATCGTGTGGCCATTCTCGACACGCGAAAGATACGCGCGGAGCAATCCCGAGCGCTCTTCCACTTCGCGCTGCGATAGTTTTTTTTCTTCGCGGAGTTGGCGGAGGCGTTCGCCAATAATCATTCCGAGAGTATGTCACTCAATCAACAATATGGCAAGCAAGCCAAGTGGTTAACAGTCGGGCGGATGGAGTGACGAATAGACGGGGACAGGCGCGCGAATTACTGGCCACCCTCTGCCATCAAGGCCTTGGCGCCGGCGCGGCCGTCTCAGAAACAATCACGTACTCGTATTTCTTGCCGTTGGCTTTGAACTTCATCTTATCTTTGTCCAGTGTGAACTCGATGCTGGTGTTCACGGGAATCAGCGCCTTATCCGCCGGCTTCTCCTGGCGCACGTGGTATTCCGTGGACTCCGTGCGCACGACGTATTCCTGGCAAAGAACGTCCGTGGTCTGCTTTTTGTTTTTGATCTGCGAGCCGCACGCCACGGAGTTCTCGGAAATGATCGTTCCCGGCTGCGGTTCTTTCGCGACTGCGGGAAACGCAGCCAAGAGGAGACCCGCTCCCAGTAAATAGCTTGTTCGCATGATGCCTCCCCTCCTCGAAACCCGCCAAGCTTCCGTGGCTTAAGCTAAAAGTGCCCGCGCCCCAGTCCCTACTCGTTGCTGCCGCCAAAGAGGCGAAGAACTACGCCAGCGGAAATCGAATAATTGGTTTGTTGGGTGTTCGTTCCGAACGACGTTCGGTAGTAATCGAAATCAATCGCGCGGACTTCCCATCTCCGCGACGCGCGGTAATCAATTCCCCCGCCCACTTTGTAGGAAATGCAGTTCTGGGAAGTTGTCGGACCCCCGCTGGGAGTCACGTCCGCGCGCGAGCCGCCGACAAACGCCTCCGCAAAAGGAGTGATGTTCAAGCGACGCAGTCCGCGATAGTAAAAGCGCGGGCCGTAGTGATTTGCGTAGAGCACATTCTTGGTCCCGCTCACGGTGACGAAGTTGTAGCTGCTGTCGCCAACAAGCTGCAGCCACGGCCGTACGTTCACGCCAAACGAGCCGAGCGCTCCGTTGAAATTTGTACTGGAATAGCCGCTGGCGCCTTGCATGCGCGCAAAACCAAAGCCGCCGAAGAACTCCAGCATCGGAGGCCGGCGAACGCTCGGGTTCGGTTTCTCCCACGTCTCGCGCGTGTCAGCGGGACGGATGACTGGTGCTAGTTTCGCTGGCGCAGGCTGCGGGGCAGGCGCAGCGGGCTCAGGCTGAGCGACAGGCGCGGCGGGTTCGGGTTGGACAGCAGGTGCAGCTACTTCCGGCGCATTCGTGGCCGGTGCGGCAGCTGCAATTTCGGTTGCAGGAGCCACGGCTGGTTGAGCCGGAGCAGTTTCAGTTTGGACGGCGGCAGGCTGCGCAGGTGCTACAGCTGGCGGTGCGCTAACCGGTTGAGCCGGTTCGGCAGGAATTGCAGCCTTTTCCTGGACATTCGCCGAAGCTCCGTTCGTTGAAGCTGCGCTCGTTGAAGTCACGTCCGATGCAGTTGCTGGCGCAGCCGAGACCGGCGCGGGAAACACAGCGGCCGGAGCCTGAACGGGAGCGGCGGCCGGCGGTGCGGACGCAACCTGAGTTTGTGCCGGCGCCGCAGCAGATGGCTTGGCGTCAAGTGCGCGCGTGCTGGGGATTTTCGTTTTTTCCGAGGCTGACTGCAGCGAAGGATTTTGTTGGACCGCGGTTGCTCCGCGATCCACAGCGATCAAGCTCGAATAAATGTAGCCGATCTGGCCGTCTTTGGTCTGAATGCGGGAAAAATAAAAGCCGTAGACCAGGATGGTGAAGCGTTCGCCACAAGCGAGAGACGCGACCACATCGGGAGTCTTTCGAGGTTTCCCGAACACTTGCGTGGCGTCGGAATGGTTGGAGCAGTCAACGTAGCCAACTTCGTCAGCCCAAGCGCCGGAAGCCGCGAGAAAACATACACCCAAGAAAACAAGGATTCGCATGCGGAACATCACCCCTCCTTGGCCCACAAAGACTCCGAGCCCCAGAGACAGAGTAGCTAGGAGAGTGAGTTCTGCGTCAGATGGACCAAAGGGCAGGTCGTTCCAAAATAGCACTGGCCAAAGGGATAGGTCTCCTTTGGCCAGAACAGTTTGCGCAGATATTAGAAGCGGATTACGGCGCTCAACGAAACCCGCGTGCAATTCGCATTGCCGCCGGAATTGTGAAAGCCGACATAGTCGAGCTGCGGACGTACCGCCAGGTGCGGAAGCACCCCGACATCCACGCCGCCGCCAACGCTATAAGCGAAGTTGGTATCGGAACCAAGGCCATTGCCAACGGTGAAATGCCCTGCTCCCGCGAGGAACTGAACGAACGGCGTTACTTTCGTCGGGTTGTGCATGATGATGCGCGGGCCAAACAGAAACGTGTACGTATTGAAGGAAACGCCCCCGGGAGAGGCATGGTAACCGCCGAAGTCCCCGACGATCCCCAGATACGGGATGGGTTTATAAGCGACAGAACCGCTGATGCCGTTCTGGTTGAGGTCTGCGCCGCCGCCGAGGTGGAAGTAAGAATAGCCGATGGAAGCGTCGACGTTGGACTGGGCGTGTGACGGTATGGCAAACAGGAATAGTCCCAAGCTGAACAAGAGCAGGCGTTTCATCGGAATAGATCCTTTCGAAAATGAATCAGATTTGAGTCGCGCAGCCGAACAAGGCACGGCTCGGGCAGGGTGGGAAGCCGTCCCCAACGGCTGACATCTATTCTGATGCAGGGAGGGGAAGCCAGGTGGCGTGGTCAGAGCAGATTTCCAGAAGCGCAATAGCCGGGCACGGGAACGTGTGGGAGCGCCACCGCTAAATTATCAGGATGTCTGTCCGAGGAGCTTGCGGGCGAAGGCTGGCGCTTTTCCCGCGTCTTCGTGTTTGAGGTAGACGTAGACATCAGTGCCATTCGCCAGCCAGGTGTCGATCCGTTGCCTCCAGGATTTCAGTTGTTTGGGTGTGTACTCTTCGAGGCGTAGCCGTGCATAAGTAAACGGAGCGGTGATGACGTCCGGAGGAGTTTGCTCTTCGGTTTCGGAGAGGCAGAGTGCCGTCTCATGCTGCCGTAGGACGGCGTACGTTTCTTCGGTGTACCACGAGGCGTGCCGCACCTCAAACGCGAAGCGGAACGCGGGTGGCCGAAGCGCAAGAAAATCTTCGAGCAGCGGGCGATCGAATTTGAAGTTAGGCGGGAGTTGGATGAGGATGGGGCCAAGGTGGTCGCCGTCATTCAGGATGCTGGCGATTTCCAGGAAGCGTTTCAGCGTGCTTTCGCAATCGCGCAGCCGTTTGATGTGCGTAATCCGCTGGTTGGCTTTTAGCGCGAAGCGAAATCCTTCGGGGACGCTTTTCGCCCAGTTCGAAAGGGCGGACTCCGTAGGCATGCGATAGAAACTGTGATTGATCTCGACGGTCGAGAACTGCTTCGCGTAGAAGGCAAGCATCTCCTTGTCGGGGAGCTTTTCCGGGTAGAAGCTCCCCTTCCACTCTTTATAGGAGTATCCCGAAGTGCCGACGAGTAGCTGGCCCGCGTTAGGAATGACATGCCTCCTGCGTTTTGGGATTTAATCACAGAAGGCACCGTACGAAAAGGCTTCCCGGCCCGGGGTCTGCCGTGTAGCGCGGCTTTATTTTCGGAAGCGGGCGAATTCAGCGGGAAGCGCGATGCCGAATTTCGAGCAGAGTGCGGAAACATCTTGAAAGTCCTTCTGTTTAAGCGCATAGCCGGAGTGAAATTTCACGCACCATTCGGGTGAAATGCACCTGACTGTTCTGCCGCTGACCGTTCCAGTCCCTGTCAAGGCGGCGGCAGGGTACATTTCGCCGTTCTCTTTGGGCCCATAGATGCCGTTTCCCTGCTCGTCAAGCGCGATCACGTGAATATCGATTTCTCTGCCCAGCGCGTCGCCCAGAACAAAATTCCAGGGCCGGGCTTCGGCCAATTTGACCTCTTGAAAGTTTCGCTCGAGCAGAAACTCGCGAAGTTTGGCGGGATATTTCTCCTCAATGGCGATGTCCAGATCCTGATGCGAACGAGTCTGCTCGCCAAGAAGGGCATCCACGCCCCAACCGCCGTCTACCCAGATTTCGACGCCTTGAGATTCCAGAGCCGTATAAAGCTGAACGACGTCGTGGGCGTCCATCTCAAGGAATCCCTTTCCTCGGAGGCATGCGCGTGCTGAGGAGTTCAATAGCGGCTTCCAATCGCTGGCGCTGCTTCCAGAAATCGGCCCAAAGGTCGCCTTTTTCTCTGAGCCGGTTGGCGATCGTTTTTATGTTCAGGGATTCTGGCCGCAGGCTCGTTTTTAGTTCGCGCGGCAGCACGGGCGTGGAAACAGGCGCCTTGGGGAATGCACGAATCGAATAGGCGGCGGCCAGCGGGCGGCCGTGAGCATTCTGCTGCACGTCGATAAGGACAGTCCCGGCAGGACGCTTCGCCACGATGCGCTCGCTGGTGACAAGTTTGGGGTGTTCCGCTGTCACGCCACGGGCGATGATTTCCGCAAAAGTCCTAAGCTGCTCGTAGGTATACACCGGCTCGACAGGCACAAAAATGTGAAAGCCCGTCGCGCCCGATGTTTTCATGAAATGAACGACCTGCAACTCTTCCAGCGCTTTGTGCAGCGCCTGAGCAACCGTAACGACCGCGGTAAACTCCGTCCCATCCGAAGGATCAAGGTCGAAGAAAAAATAGTCTGGGTGCTCAAAGTCGTCATACCGGTTGGACCAGGGATTGTGGTCGATGCAGCCCAGGCCGGTCAGAAAGAGAAGAGACGCGAGGTCATTGGCCGTTGCGTAGTGAATTTCCTTGCCGCGTCCTTCGGAATCGATGGGCACCGTCTTAAACCACTCCGGCAAACCTTCATGTACGTCTTTTTGAAAAAACGCCTGCCCTTTGATGCCATCCGGGTAGCGCCGCAAAACCAAAGCGCGATCGCGAAGAAACGGCAAAAGGTAATCCGCGATTTGGTAGTAGTAAGCCAGCAGATTGCGTTTCGTGTAGCCGGATTCCGGAAAATAAACCTTGTTGAGATTGCTCAAGCGCACACGCTTGCCGTCGAGTTCGATGGTGATGGTTTCTGCGCGCCCTTCGAACAGCTCCTCCTCGATTTGCGCTTTCTTGCTGATCACCTTGCCGACCACGGCCGGAGCGTGGACGACCGCGGGATTCGCCGCTGCCGGAGCGGGTGTCACGGCGGCGACTTCGTTTTGCCATTTGCACTCTTCGGGCTGAATGTCCTCTCGAAGCGCGATAAAAACTGGGTGGCGCAACGCCTTCTCTTGCGTCCATTCGCTGAACTTGACGCGCGCGACGAGCTCCGGTGAAACCCAGAAGGCCTTCTCATTTGTTTCAGGCGCGGTATCGAACGGGCAGGAAGTGGATGCGATCTTTTTTAATTTGCCGCTTAGCTCTTCCAGCTTTTTGCCGTCAAAGCCTGTGCCAACATGTCCGATGAAGCGCAGTTTCTTTCCTTCGTAGAGGCCTAGGAGGAGCGAGCCAAGCGGGATGGCGGCTGTACGGGCCGCGGTCCAGCCCGCAACGACCGCGTCCACGGTTTGCGTTACTTTGAGTTTGACCCAACTGCTGCTGCGTTCGGAGACGTAGGTGCTGTCGAGCCGCTTGGCGACGATTCCTTCGAGGCCATTGTCTTTGGCCAACTCGAAAATCTCTTTTCCGCGATCCACTTGATGATCGGAAAATCGAATTCTCTCTGTTGCGTGTAGCAAGCGCTGCAGGAGCTGCTTGCGCTCGATCAGCGGCGATCTACGGAGATCATGTCCGTCGCAATGCAGCAGATCGAACGCGAAGAAAACAACCGGGACGCGCGAGATTAGACTCTCGGCGGGGGCGCGCACGTGCATGCGTTCCTGCAAGAGTCCGAAATCGCTGCGGCCTTGAGCGTCGAGCGCCGCAATTTCTCCATCGAGAAGCGCTTGCCGCGCGGCGATGGTCGCTGGCAACGAGGCGAGTTCGGGATACCGCGTGGTGATTTCCGCGCCGCTGCGCGCCCGTATCGTCAGGCGGCCATCCTCGATCCATGCGAGCGCGCGCACCCCGTCCCACTTGATCTCGAAAAGCCAGTTGGGGTTGGAAAAAGGCTGATCGCCGATGGTAGCGAGCATCGGCTCCAGACGGGTAGGCATGGTCGCCTTGCGAGTTTCTTGCAATTCATCTGGGCGAAGCGGGCTTGGGCTCCGCTTGGGCGGCTGCTCTTGCTTGATTTCTTCAATGCTCCTGCCGGTTAAGACGGAGCCGTCGTGTTCCTCGATATTCCACGAGGAATTCTCGGCAGCGTCCTTGTGCTTGATCATCAGCCATTCATCGCCTTTTTCGCTTTTCTTCAGCTTCACCAATACAAAACTTCCCCGCAGCTTTTCTCCATTTAAATGAAATTTGATTTCGCCCTTCTGAAGCTGCTGCAGCGCATTTAACTTCTGTCCGGGCACGTTTTCCACCACAAACGTGCCGCGGTCCCACACCATCACGGTTCCCGCTCCGTAATTTCCTTCGGGAATCTTCCCTTCAAAATTACCGTACGCCAGCGGGTGATCCTCCGTCTGCACGGCGAGCCGCTTGTCGGCGTGGCTCTGCGAAGGTCCCTTGGGTACCGCCCAGGATTTCAGCGTCCCATCGATCGCCAGGCGGAAGTCGTAATGCAACCGCGTTGCCCGGTGCTTCTGCACCACGAACGTGGGGCCATGCTCATCGTCGGCTCGAATTTCCGGCAGCCGCAGATTCGGCATGGGGAGCCGCGTTGCCTTCGCCGGCCGCTGCGCTTCAGCCGGCAGCTCGGGCTCGCCCGACGGCTCCGGCGTCCGGTCGAACCGCCGCTTCTTCCTATATTCTTCCAGCTTGGCCATTGAAGCGATTCTATAGCAAGGGTCTAGATCTTAGCCGCCTAAAGCGGTGGCAGTCCCATCAAGTGCAGCCGCTCATCTAATAGCCGCGGGTCGATATAGCTGTGCTTCAGGAGCTGTGAGAAGGCGCCGCGAAGATCGGCTAAATGCCCTTGCTGGAAAGAAGTTTCAAGAACTCCCAACGTTCCGCGGACTACTAGATTCTCACTCTTTGCCAACGTACGCGCTTGGTAGTCATCCAGCAGCACTATGTCGGCCCTCAGTTCTTTCGCAAGAACGATCGAGCTCAACTCTCCAGTTCCCAAACCATGGCGCCCTCGCATTTCAAAGAGCCCCGCATGATTCTGAACCTGCCTTGTTTCAATCCAGTCCGCGCGATCCACTTCCAATGCGCCTGGCAGCCCAGCGCCGGACACGACGATCTCGCTGCGAACCTCTGAGGAAATGTAGACTTTCGAGAATAGGGTGCGAAGAGGTCAAGATGCCTGAGCTTGGCTAGGATGATCAGGGGAGAGGAATTGGAAACTACAATCACGTTTTGACACGGTCAGTCGCTCGACGTTCCTCCTCTAGGTCTTCGAGCCGGTACCTTAGTGGCGGAACTCCGTGCTTCGCCACGAAGTCCATAAAAGCAGCCAACGGTGTTTCGCACAGCTCGGCAGCGCGGCCTAGTGAGATCTTCTCTTCGCGGTAGAGTTCAAGCGCCAGCAGCCGGGCGGCTTGCTGTGAGATGTTTCCCTCTTCCAGTTTGGCCGCTTCTAGAAGCGCGGAGGGTAAGTCGACGCGGACGGTCTCCATAAGCCAAAATTACCGTATTGGCCCGATTTTGTCATGCCGTATCTCGGAGCCACATGCAGAAGCCCGTGTGTCAGCGCAACCTCTGGCTCAGCGTCAACTCCTTTGCTGAGTTGCAAACACGACCGTGAATTCATCTTGCGTCCCGCCGCGGAGCGCAGCTATCTTAGAAGCGCACACGCACATTTATTTGTTGCTCAAGGAGTGCTCAAAATGGCCACGAGCGTCTGGAAAGGCCACCTCACTTTTGGTCTGATTTCGATCCCCATGCGCATGTCCGCGGCCGCGCGCGGCGAACGAATCAGTTTCAACCAACTCCACAAGGAGTGTCATTCGCGCCTGAAGCAGCCGCTCTTCTGCCCCGTTTGCAACCGCAACGTGGAACGCTCCGAGATCGTGAAGGGCTACGAGCACGAAAAGGATCAATACGTTTTGTTCAGCGAAGAAGAGCTGGACAAGATCGAGCCTCCTTCGGCGCGCGTCATGGAGATTCTCGAATTCGTCAAGCTTAATGAGATGGATCCACTGTACTTCGATTCCTCCTATTACGTTGCTCCGGAAGATGCTGGCGTGAAAGCCTATCAGTTGCTGATGAGAGCCATGGAAGAGTCCGGTTACGGCGCCATCGCCAAGCTCACCATGCATCAGCGCGAACACATTGTGATTATTCGGCCCGGCTCGAAGGGCATGACGCTGCACACGATGTTTTACACGAATGAGATTCGCGCGGCGGAATCCCTCGGCACGGATAAGGTCGAGCTGAAAGATCAGGAAAAGAAACTCGCGCAGCAACTGATTGAAAGTCTTGCCGCGCCTTTCGATCCGCAAAAATATCGCGACGAGTACATGGAAAACGTAAAAGGCATGATCGCCGCAAAACTCAAGGGCCAGGAAGTAACTCAGGCCGCGCAACCGCATATGGCTCCGGTGATCGACTTGATGGAAGCTCTCAAAAAGAGCCTCGCCGAAAAGCAGGCGCCCGCTGCATCCTCTGCAGCGCCAGTTGGGAAGAAGCCCCCCACTCGTGCTTTGCAACCAGTTCCCGTAGCCCAGAAGAAGACAGGAAAGAAGGCCGCTGGCTAAATTTTAAATGGGTGCAATGGACAGATTCAGCCCGGAAGACGTGCAGCGGATTGTGGGTCTGACCGGGAAGCAATTGGATTACTGGGACCGCTTGCGTCTTGTTTCCCCTAAAGAAGAAGAAGGAAATCGGTTCTACGATTTCCGCGATCTGATCGGCCTGCGAACCGTCAAACAATTGGTGGAAGAAGGAGTGCCTGCCAGCCGCTTGCGGCATGCGTTGGTTGCGCTTCGCGAAAAACTTTCTCATACACACACTCCCTTGGCGGAGTTGCGCGTTCTTTCCGATGGAAAGGACATCCTGGTGGAACATGGCGGCGCGCGCCTGGAGCCGCTGTCCGGGCAGTTTGTATTGAACTTTGAGACCAGCGAATTGCGCGAACGCGTCAGCGTCATTGCCAAGCCGGGGCCGAGTGCCGACGAGTGGCTCGCCTCCGCGCTCGAGTACGACGCCTACGGCGAGACGCGCGCTGAAGCGATTGATGCGTACGATCATGCGTTGTGCATTGATCCGCAAAAGCTTGACGCTTTGCTCAACTGCGGCACGCTCTTTTATGAAGAAGGAAACCTCAAGAGAGCGGCGGAATATTTTGAACGCGCGCTGCAAGCCGACCCGGATAACGCTTTGGCGCACTTCAATTTAGGGAGCGTTTTGGAAGAAGTGGGAAGGCTGGAAGCGGCGCGGCTGCATTTGCGCCATGCGGTGCGCCTCGATCCAAGTTATCCTGACGCGCATTACAATCTCGCGTTTGTTTGCGAAAAGTTGGGTGCGATCAATGAAGCGCGGCGGCATTGGGAATCTTTCCTCAAGCTGGATCCCGCAAGCCCCTGGTGCGGCTATGCGCGGCAGCGGCTCGCTTCTACCAAGATAGGGAAGTCGGTCGGGCGGTCGTAAGTTTCATAGTTCAATATTTCAATACCTCGCGCGAAATTTATCCAACCTATTTTTTGACAAAGCTCTGAAATTCGCTCACTACGCGCGATGGCAATTCGCCAAGAGTTTTCTTGACCAGAAGGTCGTGGCCTGCGCCATCGACTTCCAGCAGAACGTGTGAAGCCGGAAGGAGCTTCAGCGCGGATTGCATTTCCGGGATCGTGCCGAAGGGATCGCGGGTGCCGTGAACGAAGAACGCGGGCTTTTTTAGTTTTGGAAAATGGCTGGTGCGAAGTTGATCCGGTTTTTTGGGCGGGTGCAGCGGATACGAGAGAAGCAGCAAGCCGTCGACGAGCTGAGTATCTTCCGAAACAAGAATTGTAGATTGCCGTCCGCCGTAGGAATGTCCGCCGAGGAATATGGGTCCTGCGTTTCTCTCATTCATGATGGCAACCGCTCGCCGCAAACCGTCGCGGTCCCTGGCTGCACCGCCGGGCGAAGGCGGCCCATGCGGGCGCTCGGTGCGGAACGGCAAATCGAACCGCAGTACAGAGAAGCCAGACGCGGCAAAAGCGTCGGACATCTCAATGAGCAGTTTTGATTGGCAATTGGCGCCTGCGCCATGCGTGAGGACGATGGTGCTGCCGTTCGGCTGAGAAGGCGCATGCAGGAAGCCGCGAACGGGAAGGTCGGAAGCGAGATCGGCGAATGGGGCAAACATCGAATTAGAAAAGTCGCGTTGGACGCGGGGATTATGGTCCGAGCGGCAGCGTCTTCGCCATTGAAATTTTTTGGGTGAACGCGGCTGGCGGGAGAGGGATCCCCCTCCCCGGTTTTTTCGTAAGTGTTCATTCTAAAGGATTTTAAGTGCTGTGTTTTGGAAGTGTTCATTGTAAAGGGGTTATGGGCGCATTTTGCGTAAGTGCGGATTCTAAAGGGGATAGTGGAGACGATGTGGTGCCTGAGAAGAGCATGACCGAGAAAACCTTTGGCTTGAAGGATGTAACCCCCACCCCGGGTGTTTTGCGAAAGAGTGCGGAACAGGTTGATGGCAAAGGGTTTAGGCAAACACTCTTTTTTGAAGAGTGCGGAAGAGTATGAAAACAGGGGAGTTAACTTTGTGCGTTTTGTGGCAAAGAGTGAAAAGAGTGAAGGAGCAGAGATTAAAGTGGATGGGCGGAAAAAGAGGGCTAAACACAGAGACATAGAGTTCACGGAGGAAGGAAAGAGGGACGGAACAGGGCTGGCGGCGATCATGACAAATGATAGCACGAAAGTTACTGATTGTCAATAAATTTCTTGATTACTGAATTGGTATTCGAATGAGGATGGCGGAAGTGGAAGGATTTGAAGGGGTTGGGCGGGGGCTAACTCATTTGATACGGCTGTGGAAACCTGTGGAAGAGTCAAAAACCCCGCACGTAAACCCGACGTGCGGGGTACCCCAATCTGTGTCCTCGTTTTGCCTCTGGGCCACCCTCTATGAAGGCGTCGGCTCTGTCAAGGGACACCTCGGGTTTACGATCCGCGAGGGTTCGTTTTTCTCTTCACCTATAAGGATCTTTTCTCTTTCTTCTTCCTGCATTTCGACCAAGGCTCGCTCGTGAATCTAGCGGTGGATTCTGGTTCCACCAACCATCTATTCGGTCACTTACTTCCGACCATAATTCTTTCTTCAGACGCCGCGATCGCTCGCGGGAGCAAGGCGCCCAATCAGCCCAGCGATGGACTTGCATCCACCAGGGTGGCCCCCGGGCTGCCTTGCCTGCGAACCAGCTGTGCATACGCTGCTCCACTACGCAGCATCCAGTACATACGCACAGCCAACTTGCGCGCGATGGCTACTTTGGCCACTGCGTGTCCTCTGCGGAATTTCAACCGCTGATAGTCCTGCCGCAGTTCGGGATCTTGTTTCACGGCCTGATGCACCGTTTCGATCAGCAGCCAGCGCACCATGGTGTTGCCCTGTTTGCTGATGGCTCCCAGCCGCCGTTTTCCGCCACTGGAAGCCTCGCTGGGATTCAGCCCGAGATAACTCGCGATTTTTTTGCTGCGAGTAAAACGAGTGATCGGACCGATAGCGAGCACAAACGCCAACGAGGTGACCGGCCCGATGCCCGGATGCGTCATCAGGAGCACGGCATCCTCGCGCCGTTTTGCTTCCTCCAAAACCGCGCGGTCCAGTTCCGTGATGGCGGGATTGAGTTGGTCGAGCAGTTTCAAGAGCTCTTCACGCCGCCGGCTGGCCCACGGTCCGAGCGCGAGGCTGGTGAACTCCACGCGGCCCTTTTTGCTGAACAGTTTTTGTTTGCGGCACAGTCCCTGGCTCATCGCCAGAAAGTGGAGTTGGTTGCTCAACATCGTGCGCAAGCTTACGAGCTTGTGGCGATGCCAGAGCAACTGGCGGAGGTCGCGTTCGGCTGGAGTGGGAACCCAGATTTTGGGAAAGCGCTTCGCCAGCAAGAGATCGAGAATGAGCCGGGCATCGCGCTCGTCGGTCTTTTGCTTGCGCACTTCACTGGCACGGATTCTTGCGGAGTCGCCGATCCAAAGTTCGTGGCCGAGCTCCGTTAGCAAACGCTCGAACCAGTGAATGGGGCCGGTCGCTTCGATGCCCACGCGCACCGGTTCCTGAACATTTTGCAGGCTCCGGTAGAACGCTTGCGCTTCGCCGCTTTCGTGGTCCAATCGGCGCTCGATGAGCAACTCGCTAGTCTCTTCTCTGGCCATGGCAATCTGTTGGTAGCGTGTGTGAAAATCACATCCTATAATCAGCATCGCTCGGCTCCTTTTTCCGAGCCCTGGTCGTTAGCGCAACCAAGTTTACTCGGAGCTAGCCATGGATCGATTTTCTGGAACAGACCTTGCCAAGGGGACGAGAAGAGATTTCCTGGCCGGTGATGGCACAGATCCTGATGCTGGCACGACTCTGTGAGCCCTCGAGCGAGTTGCATATCGCGGAACGATTCTATGAAGCAAGCGCGTTAAGCGATCTGCTGGGCGTGCCAGCCAACAAGGTAAATGAAGACCGACTCTACCGCTCTCTGGATCGACTCCTGCCGCATAAGGAAGAGCTGGAAAAACATCTGAAGAATCGCCTGGGAGAACTATTCGATCTGGACTACGACCTGTTGTTGTACGACGTCACCAGTACGTACTTCGAAGGCGAGGCCAAGCGGAACGAACTGGCTCAGCGGGGTTATTCGCGCGATCACCGCCCCGACTGCAAGCAGGTGAACATTGCTCTGGTGGTAAGCCGCGAAGGAATGCCCTTGGGCTACCAGTTGTTCACCGGGAACCGCAACGACGGAACCACGCTGGAAGAGATCGTGGAGCGCATCGAACGACTGTACGGGAGAGCAAACCGTATCTGGGTTCTGGATCGCGGCATGGTCAGCGAAGAAAACGTGCGGTTTTTGAAAGCAGCCAAGCGACGGTACATCGTGGGGACACCGAAGGGCATGCTGAAACGGTTCGAGGGAGAACTGCGCGCCAAAGACTGGAATCAAGTGCGGGAAGGTCTGGAGGTGCGGTTGTGTCCGGCCCCTGGTGGGGAAGAAGTATTTCTTCTGTGCCGGAGTGCGCAGAGGAAAGAGAAAGAGCAGGCCATGCATGAGCGCTTTGAGAAACGCATCGCGGAGGGGCTGGAAAAGATCGTGGCCAGCTGCGCCAAGCGCAAACAACTGCCGGCCGCTGTGGGGCAGCGGGTGGGGCGATTATTGGGCAAGAACTCTCGGGCAGCGGGAGCGTTTGAGGTCAAGATCGATTCCGATACAGACGGCTTTGCGAAGTGTCAGTGGAAAAGAATCGATCGCTGGCGGGAGTGGGCACGACTCAGTGAGGGTTGTTATGTGTTGCGCAGCAACGTGACGGACTGGAGCCCAGAAGAACTCTGGCGTGCCTACATGCAGCTGACCGAGGCCGAGGCCGCGTTCCGCATCCAGAAGACGGATTTGCAACTGCGACCGATCTGGCACCAGCTAGCAGCCGACGCCTTCATCTAATCAGCCTAGCGGAACAGTCCCCAGAGACCTATAGCGATAAATACTAAGCCGATGGCATTGAGGAATAAGAGTGAACCAATCGGTACTTTAGTTTGTTCTCTTTTTTTAAAATACTGAATCCACAAACCCGTCAAGAAAACGACTCCAACTCCAATCGAAAACCACGGACTTATTGAATCGCCGTGAGCTGCCCTCGAAACTGGTCCTTGTAGTGTGATCATGGATGGCACGCAGCCGCTGGTGTGATACTCAAGTAGCCTCCCACCCCAGCTTCATAACCGAACAAAGCTGCGTCTCCATAGACTCCCGGACCTGCCGTAGAGCCCATCAGACCGACTGACCCTTCAGCGATAGGTGTCTCTATCCCGGCGCCTCCGAATACAAGCGCCGAGCTCCCCAATCCTTCAATGGGGTTTCCCGCGACGATGTAACCAACGCCGCCGACTATTCCCTCTCCGCCTGCGCCCTCAAATAGGGCCCCTTGTGTGAATCCGGCTTTGCTATCGTACTCAGTTATTGTTCCGGCAAATCCGTGCGCCACGCCGAGCGATCCTTCGTGGCCTGAATAGACAAAGACACCGGCGCTGCAGACCGTCGGAAGTGCTTTTGCGATTGCATTCATATAGTCTTGGTTCGTTAGTGGGAGTTCAGAAGGTATGAATTCACCGTCGCCGATCTGAGTGCCCATTAAGCTCCCAAATCCATAGTAGGACGAGATGATGCTATCGTTTGAAGGGTCGTCGCCATTTACTTCAACTGTAGTCTGAACAGAAAGCCAAACACCACCGTAATCCCCAGAGTCTGAGCAGTCTGTCGCGTTGTCAATCGATGGGTCCGTCACGATGTCCGTAATATTCCCGTCCTCATCTACGGCGTAGCAGGTTAGACCCTTCAGGTCTCTGAACCGCAAGGGTCTATTCCGTACGTAGGAGTAACGATTCCAAGACTGCGGATCAGCCGGGTTAACTGCAGCGAAGCCAGATGGGTCTGGAGACGTCCAACGCCCTTGATTGGAATCGTATTCGCGATAAAGGAAATCATAAAGGCCTGAAGTCGTGTCTTGGTTCTGACCTGTGAAGCTCGGATCGATTGCGCCGTAGCTGGCGTAGGGTTCACCGAACGGCGAGTAGGCAGTATCAGAGTAGAGAGTTTGCGTCGGAGTAGAAGAAAAACGCGAACTTCCAAGGTGATCGGTATGACGGTAATAGGCCAGACCGCTACTATTGTAGACTGCCGTGGCACCGCTTGGAGAGGCACGAAGGCCTTGGTCAACGTTGTGCCGTTCATTAGAGCTAGTTTACCACCGCCCGGACCGTAAACGACCTCGGAACTTATGCTGCCGACCGTCTGCTCAACCGTGCGGTCGAGCGCGTCGTAAGTTAGAGTGTATTGCATGGCGTTGCCGCTTATCGTTGCCGAATCGTAAACGAAGGTTTTTGTGGGAGTGGCGACGGTGGGGCTCTGGACAGCGTAGGCAATCGTGAGAGGCCGGTGAAGTGCGTCGTAGGTGTAGCAGGAGGCGTTCCCGATGGCGTCGAGTCGCCCCGGGCCTCCGCCGAAGAAACCGAATTTAGGCTTCCCGATTTGGACCTGAGCGGGGGCGGGAAGAGCGAAGAGAAACGCGAGCAGGAGAACTAAGAACGTGTGACGGACACGGGACATGAGTCGGCTCCTTGAAAAAGAGAGAGAGATTTCTCGCGTTGCTCGAAATGACGGGATCACTTTGTTTGGACCTGGAAGGCGGTGGCCGAGAGCCCGGAGTTGAGGACGGCAGAGTCGAGTTGAACGTCGAGGGCGAGGCTATTGTTGACGAACTTCTCGATGTGGAAGGGGATTTGGGAGCCGTTGTTGGCGGTGTAGTTTGAGAAGTCAATTTCGACGGGAATGTCGAGCAAGGCGTTGTCGTCGGGATGGATGTTGAAAGAGATGGCAGCAGGGAGAAATGTCGTGGAGTCGAGAAAGAAATCGAGTTGGGATAAGTGCTTGAACGGAAAGTCCCCAGGAGGGGTCGGAGTGGTCGGCACCTGGTAAATCGCTATGTGCTCAACGGCTTGACCATTCCGCGTCTCGTGGCCGATGTAAGTTGCGGCGTATCCGGGGGAAAGTCCGGACGCGATGGGGAATATGGGAAAGAACCAAGCTGGAGCTGCTAACAGATTGTGGTAGGCGATTGGGTGGAAGACACCATCCGGCCCAGACCAAGCGCCCGCAGGATCAGCGGATGATGTGTTCAGAGTCTCGCTACGGTTGCCGCCTGGCAGGGTGAGGTCCATACGGTTGGCTCCCGTCGCGAGAGCTTTGAGGACGACCGTGCCGGATTCGTCGTCGGAGCCGGCGATACGACGCACGGTGCCTGAGAGAGTGACGTCGGTGAGCGGATGGCCGCCGCTGAGGGCGGCCAGGGATTTCTGAAGGAGAGCGGTTGCTTGAGGGGAAGATGCGGTGGCTTGCTGGGCCGTCACGGATTTTGCAAAAGCGATAAGGACGAGCAGCGATACAAAGCGTGCGCTTCGCATGGGGACCTCCACAGGGCGAGTGCGAAACTTGTGTGCTTGGCGGTAATTGTTGTCAAGGGAATTGTTGCTTAGAGGTCGTAGCGGCGGGGTTATGGGGAGGAGCTAGGTGAGATTTGGGAGAGGATTCGCTGGGGGAGAAGGGGTTTTGCTTAGGGGCTCTGCGGGGAGGAGATGTTTTGAGGTGAAGGCGCGGCCAGAGCCGGTTTTTAGGTATTTTTCGAAGTGATGGGATAGGGATTTGTCTGGGAAGGCGGCGTAGAAGACTACGGTCCAGGGTGTGAACTGGCTGGTGTGGGGGGATTTGCCGGAGTTGTGGGCTTGGAGGCGGGTGCGGAGGTTGGTGGTGGAGCCGGTGTAGAGTTGTTGGGGGTGGGATTGGCTGCGGAGGATGTAGGTGTAGAACATGAATTCTCCTTTGATTATTGGAGATTACTTTATCTTATTGGTAATTACGTTGCAATCGGAATTATGAATGACAGCGGGGAATATGTGGTCGTCCGCCTTCGCTGCGCTACGGCGGACACTTTTTCGCCTTTGGCGAAAAAGTGGAGGCGGGGGGAGTCGAACCCCCGTCCGAAAAGCGCTACGGACCGAAGCCTACATGCTTATCTCAATTCGGTGTGCGACCCGGCCCGTGAGGGCTGATCGCGCGTTCGCCAGCGGCGCTTGGAATGAGCAAGATGCGCAACCAACTAGTCCGATGGATCTCGCCCGAGCCTTACGGACCGAAAGGCCCAGGCCAGCTCACTGTGTGACGCCTCTGACCGGGCCCATGAGCGAAGCCCGGGGAAGCGTGCGCTTAATTAATTAAGCAGCAAGTGCCAAGTTGTTGTTGGCATTTCTAGTTTCCACCAAGTTACGGGCAGGTGGGTCCCGGCATGCCTTCGGGCCGCGACAGCTTCCGTCGAAACCGTGTCGCCCCCTGGCGGTATTTTAGCATTTTTGGGGGAAGGGCGTTGGATGAGCCGCTTTGGTTGGGAGCTGGGTGCTAGGCGTTGAAAGTCGAGAGTCGAGCAGTGCAAGGTACAGGAATAAAGATAACGCAGAGGCGCAGAGTACGCTGAGACGCGCAGAGAGCCGAGAGTTGAAGAGTCGAAGGGGAGTAGCGATAACAAATGGCCACCCTTGGACGGGGTGGCCGAAACACGGGCCGAACGCGGGGAAGATAAGCAACGATTGGGCACATGGGTACGGCTAGGTGGTTGACTCGAAATGGGTTGGCTTCCACAATCACAAAACGGGGCTTTGCGCCTGAAGGGCATAGGCGAAACGAGCAGCGGAAAGCACTTGGAATGAGCCAGAGACCCCCAAAACCAGGAATGGCACAAGAGCCAAACGCCGTGGAACAAGCCGTATCGCGGGCCTTGCGGGAGAACCTCGAACGGATCCAGCGAAATGCCGACGAGCTGCACCAGGCCGTCGGGGACATCGTGGCGGCGTGTGCGAGCAGCAAGCCGACGAACGCGCTACCGGCGATGTTACGGGCGCAGACTTCGGCGGCGTCGCTGTCGGCGGCGCTGGAAGTATTGTCGCGATTCGTGACGATGGCAGTGCAGCCAGGGCAGCGATCTCCCCTCGAAGCGCAAATCACGCATCTCATAAGTACGGCTGGGGCGGAGCCGGCGGTTGAGCCGACGCGTCCGCAACCTGGGGTGCCGACGCCAATGGCGCATGCACTGGCACCAGCACCACCGCGGGTCGAGACACCGGTTGCGCACCATGCCGCACCGCCGGCTGCTCCGCATGTGGAGCCAGCGCACATCGAACCGGAGCCTGTGATTGAGCTGGAAGCCGGGCCGGAAGCGATTGAGTTGATCGAGGCTGCGGCGCCGGGTGCGAGCGGGGAAGCCGAGTTTGACGGCGACTTTGACGTTAACCAGCTAACGGCAGAAGAGCAGGAATTGCACAGGCGCGCAAATCGGGTGGCGAAAGTTTCGATGCAAGATATTAAAATGCTGAGACCGGAGCAAGTGCGGCTCGGGCGCGAGAAAAAAGATCTTTGTGTGCGATTGAAAGACGACATTGAAAAAGCTCATCGAGAATACGACCGGCGTTTCAAACCCATCATGGACCACCCAGTGGATTACTTTTATCGCTGGATGGTGGAAATACTCGCGGAGGGCGACGCCCACGCTCTCGGCGAATATCCGTACGCCACGCCCGCGCGGCATCGCTAAGAGTGCAGCCAGGAGAGCGGTTGCGGCTGGTTCATGGGCCGCAGCGGCGCGAAGCGTTTGCGCGCTGATGCTAGCTTTTTCGCTATTATTTGGCGGAGCGTCGGAAAGTCTGGCGCAGTCCTCGAGGAAAAAACAAAAAAAAGTAAAAAAGCCGACGGCGGTGCCTTGCCGCATGGGCTGCAGACCGGCGACTGCGGCTCCTGGAGTTACGGAAGACACGCCGGAGGATCAGGCGCTGCGGCGGGAACTCACGCCGTTAGCGCGCGCGTTGCATAACGGGGAGGCGGGGGCTTACGGCAATCTTTCGGCGTTCGCGACGAAAAACGCGGGGAACGTTTGGGGTGCGCGCGCGGCGCTGGCTCTGGGGTATGAAGATCATTCGCATGGGCGCGAGCAACAAGCATTAGCGTGGCTTGCCAAGGCGAGTAGCGACACGCTGTTGCGCGAGTACGTTCTTTACTGGACGGCACAGGCGAAGCACGGGCTGGGACGGTCGAAGGATGCGCTGGCGGATTTGGAAACGGTACAGCACGACTATCCGAATACGGCGATGAAGGAGCAGTTGCTGGAAAGTTTGGCGCCGCTGGCGAGGGAATTGGGGCGGGCGCAGGAGGCGGTGGATGCGCTGAACTCGTACCCGCCGACGGGCACGCGGCCTACGCTGCTCCTTGAAAGGGCGCAAGCCTATCAGGCGCTGCATCAACTTCCACGAGCTGCCAAGGATTACCAGACCATTTTCTATAAGTACTCGCAGAGCGACGAAGCGAAAGTGGCGGACGGTGCTCTGAAGAAAATTTTGCATGAGATGGGGAAGGAGTATCCGTACCCCGGAGTGGAATTGCAACATCAGCGGGCCCAGGCGTTCTTCGACGTGCACAAATGGAGAGAGGCGCGCGCGGAATTTGAGAAGCTGCTGGGAATGCTGAAGGATCCGCAGAATCCCAACCGGCAGTTGGCCGAGTTGCGGGCGGCGCAGACGCGGGTGCAGATGAAGGGATCGCCGAAGCTGGTGGCTTCCTTGAAGACGGCGGATTTTGAAGTGGATGCAGAACGCTTGTATGTGCTGTCGCAAGCCTACCGATCGGACAAAAAATACGACGAAATGTTTGCGACGCTCAACGAGTTGACGCAGAAATATCCCCTGAGCAAATGGAACGAAGAGGGATTCATGGCGGCGGGGAATTATTATTGGGTGGACCTGGACCGCACGAAAGCCGCCGGCTACTACCAGCGCGTTCTGGACACCTTCCCGGGCGGAAGAAATGCGTTCAACGCGGAATGGCGCGTGGCATGGGTTGCGTATCTAAACCGGCAGCCCGACGCGGCCGACAAGATCAAGAATTTTCTGCTGAAGTATCCGGCATCCGGCAACACGTCCGACGCGATTTACTGGCTTGGGCGGGATGCGGAGCGCGGCGGGAAAATCGCCGAGGCGCGTGCTTACTACCAGAAAGATCAACAGCGATTTCCGCAGACCTACTTTGGGCACGCCGCGGCAATGAGGCTGAGCAAGTTGGAGTCGACAGAAGGCGGAGACCCGCCGGAAATTCTGGAAAAAATTCCGCCGGCGCCCTCGCTACGGCCATTTGACGAGCCGATTCCCCCTGCGGCCGCGGACCGCTGGGGGCGCGCGCAGGCGTTGCGGACGATCGCGTTCGATGCGAGCGCGGAACTGGAGTTGAAGAACGCGTACTTTGCGACTTCATCGCCGCGGTTTTTGTACGAGGCGGCGCAAGCTGCATTCGATCAAGGACATTTCGCGGCGGGGATGGCGTACGGGCGCATCATCGTTCCGAATTTCGATGCGCGCAAAATGGACGATCTGCCGATGGATGTATGGAAAGTGCTCTATCCGCTGCCGTATGAGTCGGTGATCCGGCGCGAAGCAGCGAAGAACAATTTTGATCCGATGCTCGCCGCGGGGCTCATGCGGCAGGAATCCACTTTCCAAGCGGACGCTCTCTCACCGCAAAACGCGATCGGGCTCATGCAAGTTATCCCGAAAACAGGGAAGCTACTGGCCAAACAGCTGCGTGTTAAGTTTTCTCCCGACAAGCTATTCCAGCCGGAGTACAACATTCAGCTCGGGATGCTGTACATTTCCGGTCTGGTGAAGTTGACGGGAGCGCCCGAATTCGCTTTGGCGGCGTTTGACGCAGGCGAAGACCGCATCGCCGCGTGGAAAGCGGAACGGAATTACGAAGAGATACCTGAAGTTGTGGAATCCATTCCTTTCAGCGAAACCCGAGATTACGTGCAAATCGTCTTGCGCAATTGCGAAGTCTACCGGATGATTTATGGTCAGCCGGGAGCAACGTCTGCGGCCGCGTCTTCGGCTGGGCACGGCCGTTAGTTTTTCGGCAGGCCGATTTTGTTTGACACGATTGCACAGACAATTCCGATCGTCAGGCAGGGTAAATGACTCCTTCTGAATCCGGTATGGCGCAGGCGGCGCGCCGCATGCTCTCCGCGAAGGCGGAACAGTTCACTGAATCCGTGATACGCGAGATGACGCGGCTGGCGATGAAACATGGGGCCGTAAATCTGTCGCAGGGCTTCCCTGATTTTGCGGCGCCGGCGGAAATCAAGGAGGCGGCGCGGCAAGCCATCTCCGATGACATCAATCAATACGCCATAACGTGGGGCGCGAAACCGCTGCGTGACGCGATCGTCGAGAAATTTGAGCGGACACAAGGCGTGCGCGTCGATCCGGAGCGCGAGATCACGATTTGCTGCGGCTCGACCGAAGCGATGATGTCTACCATGCTTGCGATCATCAATCCCGGCGATGAGATCGTTGTATTCGAGCCTTTTTATGAGAATTACGGGCCGGACGCGATTTTGAGCGGAGCAAAACCCCGCTTCGTAAAGATGCGGCCGCCGGCAAACGAGAATTCCGTTTGGACATTCGACGAAGAAGAGTTGACGGCGGCGTTTGGCCCGCACACCAAGGCCATCATTCTGAATACTCCCAACAACCCTACGGGAAAAGTGTTCACGCGCGGAGAACTCGAATTTATCCGCGACCTTTGTGTGCGCTGGAACGCCTTCTGCATCACCGACGAAATCTACGAACACATTCTCTACGACGGGACGGAGCACATCTCGATGGCACGCATCGATGGGATGCGCGATCGTACGATCGTGATTAATGGGATGTCGAAGACCTACAGCGTCACGGGTTGGCGGGTGGGATGGGCGATTGCTCCGCCGGAAGCGACAGCAGCCATTCGCAAGGTACATGACTTTCTTACCGTGGGCGCCGCGGCGCCTTTGCAGCAAGCAGGAGCCATCGCGCTGAAATCGCCGCAGTCTTATTACGACAAACTTGCTACGGATTACAAAGTACGCCGCGAACGATTGCTCAAGATTCTTACGGCCGCCGGTTTCAAGGTCTACAAGCCGTTGGGTGCGTACTACATCATGACGGACATCTCGGCGTTTGGCTTTCCGGATGACGTGGCGTTCGCGAAATTTTTGGTGGAAAAGGTCGGCGTGGCCGTAGTGCCCGGTTCCAGTTTCTATAACGACGCCCGCGACGGTGCGTCGCAAGTCCGGTTTACATTTTGCAAGAAGGAAACGACGCTCGCCGCGGCTGAGGAGCGGCTGTCGCACCTACAGAGACACATTGCGAATCGTTAACGGCACAAAGTATCGGCCTCTTCTGCTGAATAGCGCGAACCGTATCTAAAATATATCTAAATTGCGGGAAAACTACTGCATTTGAAGTTTTTAGGGGTAGGAGACTGACGGTCGGTTGCCCTGTGGTGGTTAGCCCCCTACCCCGCGAGTGGTCTTGTAGGTATAGACGATGCCAGGACGAAATTAGTTTCCTGATTCCTTGAAAATATTTCTAGAATCCATCAGGCATCCAAATCGACGGTGTCCAGGTACCGGGCGACAGCAGCCTTCCACTTGAATTTCTCCTGAATAGAGGCCTGCAAAGCCTGAGCGGCCTGCGGTTCGCCGTGCGTCAAATAAGTTTGCTTGGGAGGCGCAGGTAGAGCGCTCAGCCATCGCAATAGTTCACTCTTACCAGCATGAGCCGAGAATTGCCCCAACTCGACGATTTCGGCGCATACGGGAACCTGCTGCCCAAAGATACTCAGCGTTTTAGCGCCTTCTTGCAACGCGCGTCCGCGAGTCCCCTGGGCCTGGAAGCCAGCCAGGATGACGGCATTCTTCGCATCGGGTAAGCGCTGGGCCAAATGATGTAGAACGCGGCCACCCGACGCCATTCCACTTGCGGAGATGATGATGCATGGCGTTTTGACGTTGTTGATGGCCTTCGATTCCTCCACCGAACGCGCCAGGTGAAACTCGTGAACATCCAGCGGGTCGCCCTTGCCGCCGCCTTCTTCGCGAGTAAAGTCCAGATCGTGATCTTCGTGGTACTTCAGGTACAAATCCGTGGCGCTGAGAGCCATGGGACTGTCCACGTATACCGGAAGCCGGGGAATTCTCTGCTGCTCCTCGAGCTGCCGCAGGTAATACATGAACGTCTGCGTGCGCCCGATAGCAAACGCCGGAATCACGATCGATCCGCCGCGCTTTGCTATGCGATTAACGATACCTGCCAACAATTCAGCAGCATCGCCATCCGGATGCTCACGGTCACCGTAAGTGGACTCGCAAAGCAGCACGTCGGCTTTGGACGACGGCGTTACGGGGTCATTCAAAATTGGCTGATTGTATCGGCCAATGTCCCCCGAAAACACCACCACAGTCTTCTTTCCGCTTTCGGTGATGATTAGTTCCAGGCTGGTGGAGCCGAGAATGTGCCCAGCGTCAAATGCAGTGAAATGAAATTCGGGACTGATATCGAAACTCCCGGTACGCGGCACTGCTTTCAGTAGCTTCAGAACAGGTTCTACGTCATCCGTCACATAAAGAGGTTCGTGCGTCTCGTGATGATTGTGTTTATCGGGCTTGGCATGCAGCGCGTCTTCTTCCTGAAGATGCGCCGAATCCTTCAGGAGAATCTCGGTGAGATCGATCGTCGCGGGATTGGCGAAAATCGGGCCGCGATAGCCGTCCTTCACCAGCACGGGTAGCCAACCAGTGTGGTCCAGATGCGCGTGCGTCAGCACCAGGTAGTCGATCGTCTTTGGATCGACCGGGAGCGTCTTATAATTCCGATCGCTGAGTTCCTGCGAGCCTTGAAAGATGCCGCAATCGACGAGCAGCCGTTTGCCGGCCGCTTCAACGAGATACTTCGAGCCCGTGACCGTTCCTGCGGCGCCGAGAAAAGTGAGTTTCGCCATAGGCTTGCCATTCTATAACGATGCAAGCGAAGCTTAGCTCTTTACCTGAGGGGGACAAGTGCGTTTGCATCCAATCCATAAAAGGCGCAATAGCTCTTGCGGAGTTCAGTTTTCCGCTTTGATTGACTTAGCGGCTATGGCAGACAATACTTTCTTCTTAGTTGATTCCAAGAAGCGGCAGACAGGGCTAAAGGCCCACCCGGCAGTGAGTACATCTCTGAATTGGAACGAAATTGCCTGAACTACCTTCCATGGTCGGGGCCATAGTTTCCCATTACCGAATCCTCCGCACGCTGGGGGGAGGCGGAATGGGCGTCGTCTATGAAGCAGAAGACATCAACCTCGGGCGACACGTCGCTCTAAAATTTCTTCCTGAAGCTCTCGCAAATACTCCGCAAGCTCTGGAACGCTTCCAGAGGGAGGCCCGCGCGGCCTCCGCGCTCAATCACTCCAATATTTGCACGATTCACGAGATCGCCGCGCACGATGGCCAGCCCTTCCTTGTCATGGAGCTTTTGGAAGGACACACTCTGAAGCATGAAATCAACGGAAAGCCTGTTGCGATCGACCGACTCGTGGAACTCGCGATTCAGATGGTCGATGCGCTGGGCGCCGCGCATGAAAAGGGAATTATCCATCGGGATCTGAAGCCTTCGAATCTATTCGTAACCAATCGAGGGCAAGCGAAGATCCTCGACTTCGGATTGGCAAAGGTTACGGGAGTCGCGCCGCCCGGCGATGAAACCGCGACGCGGTCACCGTTAAAGGTGCAAACGGTCTCTGAAGAACACCTGACAAGTCCCGGCACGGCACTCGGCACAGTTTCGTACATGTCCCCCGAGCAGGTCCTTGGCAAACCGCTTGACCCGCGAACCGATCTCTTCTCCTTTGGGGTGGTGCTCTACGAGATGACCACGGGCACGCTACCCTTCCGCGGAGACTCCACTGCTGCCATCTACGAGGCCATCCTTCACGTGATCCCTTTAGCGCCCGTGCGCTTGAATCCCGATGTGCCGCCAGAGTTGGAACGCATTATTGACAAGGCGCTCGAAAAAGATCGGGACATGCGCTATCAGTCTGCCGGGGAGCTACAGGCCGACCTGAAGCGCCTGCGGAGGGACAGCAGCTCCGGGAGATCGGGCGTTGCGGTTTCCGCGGCGACTCGCCAGTCCGTTCCGCTGACCCGAAAGCTGGTGATCGCTCTCGTCGTTCTGTTTGCGGCCGCGGCTGCCTTCTTTGGCTGGAGGCATTTCTTTTCAAGAAATGATTTGGATCACCTGCCCCTGGTCACCACAGCCCGAATCTCCCGCTTGACCACCAGCGGAAATGTCTCTGCTACCGCAATATCTCCCGATGGCCGGTACATTGCCTATGTCCTCCGCGACTCCGCCGGGCAAAGTCTCTGGATTCGCCAAGCAGCGACCTCCAGCGCCGAACAAATAGCGCAGGCTGCCCCGCCTGCCTCCCTGGGCCTACCCATGTTCACACCCGACGGCAATTTCATCTATTTCACAAAAATGGGAACGGAGAGGACTGCGGGAATGCAGATGCTTTCGGTCCCGGCTCTCGGGGGCACTCCGCGCAAAATTGCCGACGGTGTTCATAGCAGTTTCACGTTTTCTCCCGACGGCGCCCGGATGGCATTTTTCAGCGTGGATTACGCGGCTCATGACGTTCGACTGCATCAAATCAACAGCGACGGCTCGGCCGACACGGAATTGGCCAAATGGGATCCGCCGCACTACTGTCCCGCGTGGTCTCCGGATGGCAAGCGCCTGGCTTTCTACACGTTGGCGGAGGAAGATCCGCAGGGATTGCGGGCTCATTTGGAAATCTACGAATTTGCTTCCAAGAAATCGACTCCTTTGCCTTCGCGCTGGCGATCTCTGCGAAACCTGATATGGACGGGCGACGGGAGGGGTTTACTAGTTACGGCTCAGGAGCGGGCCGGAAGTCCCACACAAATCTGGTACGTCTCATATCCGGATGGCGCGGTGCAGCGCGTTACGAATGACCTGGAAGATTACGACAGCGTGAGCCTCTCCGCCGATGCCAGCACGATTGTGGCTCAGCAGACGGACACCAACGCAAGTATCTGGGTGGCCCCAAGCGACCACCCCGATGATATCAAGCAGGCCACACAGGGCCGCAACGACGGTTTGCACGGGCTGGAGTTTGCCTCCCCACAAAAGCTCGTGTATTCTTCCAATGATTCCGGAAATTGGGATCTCTCCGCGACGGATTTGACGGGCAGCGCCGCTCAGATTCTTTCTGGCGCGCCGCAATATCACAGTTCGCCTGTGGTCTGCGATTCGGGACACACGGTCGTCTTCGTTTCCACGTCAGGCGGGATGAATCATCTATGGAAGGTGGACACGGACGGCGGCAATAGTGTCCAGCTCACGCACGGCGTGGGTGAGGTTTACCCGCAGTGTCCGAGAGAGGGGCGATGGTTGACCTTCGTCACCGAGGACGAAGCGGCTGTAGGCGGAAACTTGCGCAAGATGTCTCTCGACGGGGGGCCGGACGCCGGCATCGTTCCCAATTCTGTTCTCGCCGCCAATCTCGCCCCGGATGGAAAGCACATTCTTTATGCGTTCGTGGATGCAGGCGCTGGAAATAAGATTCGTGTCGGGCAAGCGGCCTTGGATGGAAGCGGTCCTATCACGTTCATCGAGCCTCCTCCTACGCTAACTATGTTGCGAAATGGACACTGGATTCCCGGTCAGCAAGCTCTGGCTTATGTGGATGTCCGCTTCGGAACTCCGAACCTCTGGACATTTTCGTTGACCGGCAAACCGGCCCAGCAGCTTACGCATTTTGTCTCGGGGCGCATTTTTGCTTTCGCTTGGTCAGTGGATGGAAGCAAGCTCGCGCTTTCTCGCGGTGCCATCACCAGCGATGCGGTGCTTTTCTCGCGTAATAGATAAGCTCGTCGCAGGTTGCCGTCGGTTATCGATTGCAGGTAGCTCATCCAAGCCAGAGGAAAAAACGGGGAATCAGCGTTTTTCTACGGAAACCGTCATGTCGTGAAAATCCAGCGTTAACGCCGCCTTGTAAAACAATTCCAATCCCACTGTTGCGTCAAACAAACCATCGGGCTCATGCACGTCTGGAGTAGGGAAGTACACCAGAGGCGCCGGGCCGCTCAGGGTCAGGCCACGAAAGCCTTCCTTCTCCGCGGGAGCTTCCTTCATCTTCACGCCGCCGTCCGTGAAAGGGAAGTCGCGCGATTTTGTGGTCTTGGCCGCATCGCCGAGTTGCAGCTTTTCGATGGAAGCGGTGTACACGAGCAAAGTCCCGCTGTACATCGTGTCAATCTGCGCCGACACCCTTTTCCCATTAATTTCAAATCCATCGGCCACCACAATTGGCGGTCCTTCTTTTCCGAATTTGATCAAGGTGATTTTGCCGCAAGCACCTTTGCATTCGGAGGGAGCCGTCAATACTTCCGAAATGCGGACTTTGCGCCCCACGAAATCGATTTGAAGGATACGGTCCTTGAAAGCCGTGTAAGCCAGCGTCCCATCCACTTGTGGCATCTGGTTCTGCGCGATCATGTCGGAGAGGCTAATCGCAAGCGTGCCTAAGTTTAGAAGCTTCACATTTCCAACGCTGATCGACGGGATCACCGTCCGGAACATGCCCGACGGCGCCCCAGCCGGCAATGGCGCTGTCGACTTCAACCCGGCCGCTTCCGCGAAAGCCACATCCAGCACGGAGTCTACGTTCCCTGTATCAATCCCCATTTTCAAGACGGGACCGCTCTCCATCCGCCCTTCCACGCAGGGCATCCCATTGCAATCCAGCAGCGGAACCTCCGCGGCAAATTTCACGCCACCCGCACTCTGAGCGTTCGCATTCGTGGAGCACAGTCCGGCAATCGCAGCGAAACACAAGAGGTGCAGCGTCATTCGGCGCATTGGAGTTCCTCGCGGAGAAGAATCTGGATTTGCAGCTTTTCGTAATAGGACAGTTCGCATCGGAAATGGTTAGCTTTGAAGCTTAGAAGGAATGCTGTTGGGATCTCGAAAACACTGACGATTTTTTTGGTGGAGCCGATGGGATTGTGGCTCCCTCTTTGAAGAAAACCGAAGAAAAACCGCTAAATTCCAGTGTTTACTGCCACTTACTGATTTTCCCAATGTCCCTTAGAAACCCTTAGAGGTTCTTTGGACACCCGCATAATACCCTATTCTGGCAACAATTGGCAACAGTTAGCAGTGGGGCTGTTTGAAGTAGTGGAGCGCCGAGAAGCCACCGTTTCCCATATCCCCGTTCTGGCGAGCGGCGGGACTTGATTGGGTAGAGCAATGGAAACGTCGGCATCATTCGAAGCCCGCTACGCGCCATTGCTCTACCCGACAGATCACTGAGAGTCGAGATTGAATTAGACTGATTCGCATGAACATCGAGTTGGACCATGTGTTCGTGTGTGTCAGCCCAAGTGCTCCGGAGGCTGAGGAGTTTATCCGATTTGGTTTACACGAAGGACTTCCCAACGAACACCCCGGACAAGGCACTTCGTGTCGGCGTTTCGGCTTTGCCAACACTATGATTGAGTTACTCTGGGTAAGCGACCCGCGCGAAGCCCAGAGCGAAGCTACGCGGCGAACGCTCCTTTGGGACAGATGGTCCGCAAAGGAAAGTAATGCCTCGCCGTTTGGCTTCTGCGTGCGCCCTGCCAATCCTCAGGACGCAGAATTACCTTTTCCAGCGTGGCAATATCGACCAGTTTACTTGCCAGACCCACTCGTCATGCACATCGCTGAAAGCGGAGTTGAGGAACCGATGTGGATCCATTTCAGCTTTCTGCGGCGAGCTGACCGCGAACGGCGGTTCACAGAGCATCCTGCCGGTATTCGTGAAATCACCGGCTTGAGTTTGACAACCCCCGTACCACTTCGTTCTATCGCGTCTCAAAGGATGGTCGAGAGTAAGATTCTCTCAAGTCGAGAGGGAGCTAAGCCGCTTCTCGAAATTGAATTCGACGGCAAGCGCCGAAATCAGGTGGCGGACTTTAGGCCGCACCTGCCGATCGTTTTTCGACTCTGATTGTAGCCACATTGGGGTCAACTCCCTTTAAGGAATATCGGACACCTGTCTTTGCCAGGAATACCACTTGTCCGGTTTCGGCGTTTACCAGGCATGGCTGAGTCACCCCACGGATTTGAAACCTGCGTTTTCGGTTTAGGTTTCGCTATAATTGCCGTGATTGGGAGGTGAACATGAAGAGGACCTGTCTTGCGCTGCTTTGCGGTTTGCTGGGAATACTTGCGACGGGAAGAGCCATTCCGTCCCAAGCGAACGGACAAGCTGAATCCACTGCCAAACTGGTGAATACCCTCCGGCTCTTAAACACGCAAGAGTATGTATATCAAAACGAAATCGGTCGTTTCGCTGCTCTGGAGGAGATGCTCACCTTTCTCCGAACGAAAGGCAACTTGACCCGGTCACCAATAGACCTTGAGAATCCAAAACCTTACGAACTGTCGGTCACCACAAGTCCAGATGGAAAGCACTACCAGATTAGTCTGAAGATGACATACGACGAGAATGACAAGAGAACGTCGTGCAGAACAGCGGCATTCAGTGATGACGCAGGCGTGATTTTCCTGGGCATGGGGCTCGGCTGCGAACAGCCAACACGATAAACAGAAGTTGCGTGCCATGCCCATCTGGGCAGGTTCACACGGCGTCCGCCGACGCTCACGGTTGCCACTGGGTCAAGTAACTCCTGGTTAGTTCTATAAAGGGAGAAGTCAAGAAAAAACACATCTCCTTCGGCCGGAATTTTTCTTGCTTCTCAGCCCACTCGATCGAGCGAGATTGGTTCTGACCTACCGCTCCATATGCTCGGTTTCGCGGCCATGCGACCCCGCGGTTTTGGTTTTCACTGTCAGCGGTTTTCATCGCTTCTTCGCGACGAAGCCTTTCAGTTCCGAAACCAGCAAAGCAGAACGTGGTCAAATTTGGCGACCATAGTTCTATTTGGGACTCGTGGCCCATAGCTTTTTCTGGTTATCCGAGAGGGCCTAGGGTCGGGTATGAGACTGGGTGCCCGAGGCACACAGCGCCTAACTAACCAGCTGAGACTCGCTCTCGAACCAGAGTGTCTCGAGAACCCAACGGCCACCACCAGAGAAATCCCCAGAGATGGAGCGGACTCGATCAGAGACACTCAAGCTGTTTGTGGTTTCAGATGTTGGGCGTCGAAGCACCCTCCTCTCTTCCACACGATCAACACGATGGTGGCAATCTTCCTGGCCAGGGTCAGACGCGCCATCTCCGGCCTGATGCCCTTGGTCAGCAACGCTGCGTAGAACTCTTGAAAGGGACCGGGTTTGCTCGAGGCCACGATCGCCGCGCCCTTAAACACATTCTTCAGGTCGTGATTGCAGTTGCGGTTCAGTCCGCGAATGGAGCTTTGTTTCTTCGCTCGTTGCAGCTGTCCATCGACTCTACGGTGATCGGCGCTGCTTTGTGTCTCGATGCCAAATCCACTGTAAGTCCATAGCTGCCTCTTGGTGCGGAAACGGTGCGGAGTCTGCAGAATGCCAAGCAGTACGGCTGAGCGGATCGGACCGATCGAAGGAATCTGGCAGAGCCGTTTCCAGGCCTGGTGTTTCTTGCCCTCCGCCAGCAGCTCCCGCCGCACTTGCTGACGCACCGTCCGCAGCGCATCGAGTTGTTGGTAGTAAAACTCCGCCCGCCGGCGCACTCCCGGTTCGCCGATCTTCCCGAGCCACTCGGCACGATGGCGCGGTGCATAGACCTGCTTGCCGGTACAAGGAATGGCCCAGCTGCGATAGATGGCCTTCACCCGTGACATGACCCGCCCGAGATCCTTGGTGATGGTGAGATAACTGCGCACCAGTTCCTTCAGACTTCGTAGGCCGTGTTCCCCGTGATAGACCGGGCTGAGATGATTGAGGCGCAGCAGCTCGGCCAACCGGCGGGCGTCGATCTTGTCATTCTGGTTGCCTTCCCGCATGGAGGCATTCTTTCGCGGATCGCACACCACCACTTTCGTCACGTGCGGTTTCAGCAAGTCGTACAACCAGGCCGCCGACGTTCCTTCTTCAAACGTGACCTGCAAGTCTCCGCGCAGTCCATCGATAAACTGCAGAATCATGCTCGCTTTTGTCTCGATCAGGCTTTCCATCACGATCTTTCCAGCACCATTCATCACCGCAATCGAAATACTTTCCTTGTGCACATCCATACCGATATACTTTTTGCTATCCATTGAGGGCGTTCCTTTCCGTAGGGATTGAGGCAAGCACCCAAAACCTACACCAAAAGGGGCGCCCTTTTATATTGCGTCGCGAAACCGGACAAGTGGTTTTTGGACTGATTTCACTTGTACGGTAACGGCGTTTGAACGTAGCCGCCCAGCGGCGGACGCTGCGCGTGGGATGTACGGAGAGGTGGTTGCCTAACGGCTGACATATAAGTGTGGGTCACAAGGAGGTCCCTGTGACCCATCTACGTAAACTGATGCTGGAAGATCTCCAGCGTCGTAATTATTCTGAAGATACCATACGCAGCTACATCTACACCGTCGAAGATTTTGCTCGACGATTCAACCGTCCCCCAGACCGCTTGGGTCCCCAACACATTCGTGAATATCAAGCCGAACTGTTTCAACAAAGGAAGTTGTCATCGGGCACAGTTGCCATCCGTCTGGCGGCTCTGCGGTTCTTCTACACCAAGACGCTAAGAAGGGCTTGGAGCGTCGCGGACACTCCTTATCCAAAAAGGAATCATCGTCTGCCGGCGATCCTCAGCCAGGAAGAAGTCGCTCAACTCATCGATGCGGCCTGCCCTCCTTTCCATCGGACGATCCTGATGACCCTCTATGCCACCGGCGCGCGGTGTGCCGAGCTGACCCACTTGAAGCTCAGCGATATCGACAACAAGCGCATGGTCATTCACATCCAAGACGGCAAGGAACGCCAAGATCGCGATGTCATGCTCAGCCCAGTGCTACTTGAAGAACTCCGCGCACATTGGCGCCGCTTGCGGCGAAAACCCAGCAACTGGCTCTTTCCCGGCGACCACCGCCACAGCAGTGATCAGCCCATCGATACGAAAACCGTTTGGCATGCGTGTCATAACGCCGCCCAGAGAGCCAACATCCAGAAAGGCGTCCATCCGCATACTCTGCGGCATTGTTTTGCCACGCACTTGCTCGAAGCAGGTGCGGATCTGCGCACCATTCAGATCCTGTTAGGCCATCGCGATTTGAAAGAAACCACCATCTACCTGCATCTTTCGCAGCGCCATCTCCAGGCCACACCGAGTCCTTTGGACTCACTACAGCTCAAAGACCGGTCACCGCAGGAGGAGTAGATGGATCGGCCGCCGCTCGAGGTGGCCGATCTCATCCGCGCTGCGGGAGAACCCTTCATCGAACGAAACCGGCATTGGATGCGCTGGAAGCATCTCAAAGTGCTACGGGCCATAGCGCGGTGTCGTACTGCCGCACTCGGCGGTCATCTCGATGAATGCACTCGCTGTGGACATCGGGCCATTTCCTTCAACAGCTGTCGTGATCGCCACTGCCCCAAGTGTCAGATCGCTGCCCGGGAACGCTGGATCGCCGCGCGTCAACGAGAACTTCTTCCGACACGTTATGTGCACGTGGTCTTCACACTCCCCCGCAGGTTGCTGCCATTGGTCCTGCAGAACAAGAAGCTCCTCTACGATCTCTTGTTCCGTACCAGCGCGGAAACTCTTCTGGAAGTGGCCCGCAACCACTTACGCCTGGGCGCTGAAATTGGATTCTTCAGTGTGCTGCATACCTGGAATCAAAAGCTCGAACTTCACCCGCATCTCCATTGTGTCGTTCCCGCCGGCGGCCTTTCGCCCGATCACACCCGCTGGGTTCGCTCACCAGACAACTACTTTCTTCCCAAAAAGGTGCTGCGCAAAATCTTTCGCGGCAAGTTCGTCGATGCGCTCAAACAGGCTTTTCAGAACGGTCAGCTCAACTTCCATGGAGACCTGCAACTCCTCGCTCAGCCCAAGATCTTTGCTGCCTGGCTACGACCGCTGTTCCATCAACACTGGGTGGTGTACTTGAAACGCCCCTTCGGTGGCCCTCAATATGTACTCCAATATCTGGGCCGCTACACCCATCGCGTGGCCATCTCCAATCATCGCCTGGTCTCCTTCGCTGACGGAACCGTCACGTTTCGTTGGCGCGATTCGGCCCACAACAACGAGCAGAAACTCAAGCCCCTGCCGCTCGACCAGTTCTTGAGCCGCTTCCTACTGCATATCCTGCCGCAAGGCTTCGTGCGCATCCGCAACTTCGGCTTTCTGGCCAACCGGCGGCGTGCCACGCTCCTACCGCTTTGCTTTCACCTTCTCGGCTCGCAACAACAGCCGAAAGCTGAACAAAACGTCTCCACCACCAACGACTCGTCCGATCTTTGGCACTGCCCGAAGTGCGCTGGCCCGATGAAGGTCATCGAGCGGCTTACCGCTGCCGAAATCCAACTCCGCTCGCCGCCCGTGGTCACCGTGGCAGCATGAACGCGCGCTCTCCCATTCGAATTCTTCGCGTGCCTCGGCACGGTTCGCACTTCTTTGCCTGGTCGTCGAATAACTCTCTTCTTCCAGCTTCTACAACCACCTTTTTCACCATACTTTTTCGCCGTAACCAGATTCCGCACGCCAGGTGTCACGTGCTGCAACCTGGCGCTCGCACGTGGCGAACCTCGACGCCGCTCCTTCCCATCATTGAATTTCCATAGGGCCCGCGTCCGCCGCAAACTGGGCGGCCACGTTCAAACGGCTTAATCGAACGCGCGCAGAGCACCCTGCCTGCCTTCACGTATTCGCGAAAACGCGCGTCCGATTAAGCGCTAGCGTTTACCAGGCACGTGCTGGTTGAACCAGCAAACTTCTTATATCGGCAATCTCAGATTTCATGGTTCCTTGAGAACGAACTTGACATCTAGAGAGACGATAAGAGGTGGAGTTTGAACCGCGCAGCGTTCCGCTTAAATTCAAATCAACCGCCTTGCGAATCGCCCTTCTATTTCATGTTCTTCATGCGCGTTTGCTGAAACCATTTCCAGGGGTTATTAATGCCGAGGGAAAAGAAACAAATTAACAGCACGAACCCGTTGGAGAGATGTAGGATGAGAAGGATTTTAAAAGTACCCATACTCCCCAACTTCTGGGGTACCTCGTTAACCCTATAGCCGCGCAAAAGGGCAGGAGATATTAGCACGGTCTGACGCGCTTCTGGCCCCACAGGAAGCGGCGCGATTGGCTTCGCCAAGTTGCCAGATTCGTCAACGATTGCTCCCTCAAGCGAGAGCTCACCTCCGCCGTCAACAGCCAGGCTCAGTTTTTCCATGGGAACATAGCTGTACTCGCGTGGTAGAGCTGATTTGAGTTCTTTCTCGGAGGTCTCGCGGTCTACTGTCCCTGGATAAGACTTAGTTCTGACCCTGACCAGCGCCACTCCGCCGCAAGCTGGAGTCGGAAATAACGGCGATGGTCCCGCCGCCGAAATGTCTTCCACCTCGATGGCGGCCGCAATCGTCAACTTGTCGTTCGAGAAGTATACGAATTGCCGTGAGCCTGGGTGCGCCGTGTACGGAGTCGACATACCCCGAAGTTCCCCTCCAGCCTTGGCAACGTATTGGAAGGAGGGACTCCTTGTCTGGCCATGGCTCTGACCCGATCCCGTCGAAAGGAGGACCATTGCAGAGAATCCGATGAGAACGATTCTCTTCATGCGCGCAGTTGTCATGGGAATCGCTGACGTCACTAGGAACAAGATTGCGACGCAAGCGAAACGAATGAGCAACGAAACGAACTGGCAAGCTTTCTGTGACTTATCGCGCATACGAATCTCCTTTACCTTTATCTGCTTCGCAATTCTCACCGAGTGTCTTGAGTCCAATGCTGGTAACCGTAGTGATGTGGATGAATTCCTTGGGTTCATAGAGTTGCCAACGGGCATCGCGATGGCATGAAGATGCGAACGAAGCAACCCGCACTGCAAGCATGAGTGGCTTACAGTAGGCGAGATAGCCGCGGTCTCAATACGTTGTGGGTATTAGAGCGTTGGCGGGGGACGTGGATAGAAAGCAGGAAGAGCGGGAGCTTGCTGCGGATAATTGTCATCGGGAACGTCGAACCGCTGAACAATTATCGCGAGCGGAATAAAGGACCACAATACAACCAGGATGGCGAACGTATGGCTCGCCACGCCGGGCGTAAAGGCTAGAACCAGCACCAGCATTAAACACAAGAAACCCGCTAGACGCTGGATTTGAGGGGGCAAACGCATACCTTCCAAATCATACGCTGAAGACCCACTGCCGCAAGCGGTTTCTCACTAGTTGAGTTGGTTACCTCAAGTCATCAGAAATGGTGCCCTACAAGGACGGATCAGGGGCACCAGCTCGGAAAGTAATTCCACTTGCCTGGTAAGTCGTGATTACCGGAGAAGTGGTTTTGGGCCAATTTTGACTTGTCGGTTTCGGCGTTTTATCAGGATTTGGGAGCGCCACCGAAAGGGTCAGGCTCACCTTTGGGAATCAATGACGCTGGTGGGTTCCCTCAATTTTGGCTTTCAGATTGGCTAAAGTGGTTTGCATCCATTGAACTTCTTTTCCGTTGTCGCCCATCCGAATCAGCCACGATCCATCTGCATGGCACTCGTTGCCCACGCGGATTGTCACGTTAGTTGCTTGGTCTCCGGGAGATAGAATGAGGGCGAGCACTTGGCGGCAATTGGAGACTGGCTTGTTTGTCCAGTGCTCGGTGTTAAAGCTGCTTGTCTCTTCGCTGCTCCATTGCCGCGAGAATAGTACTGAGGTCTTGTTCGAGTCGATTCCATAGGCCCGCGACACAAACATTGTCAGGGCCGCCTTGTCCGAGTCGATTGCGTAGCCGTCTGGCACAAACATTGAGACGGCGGCCTTCTTGATGTTTTCCGGCGTAGCGTGAATTACTTCCTGGACGACAGGTGGCTTCTCGTTAGCGGCCCCGATGACTCCCGAAAACAACACCGCTGCCATTCCTATGAGTGATCTGCGCATGCGTCACACCCCCTATCCGGATTCTACGCCTGGCTTCCATGTTGTCGATAGTACTCTTCTTCTCATGTTCGGCCTCCAACTCCTGTGTAGTCGCGTTACCGTACAAGTGCCGGAGTCAGCCCGTTCGACTTGGATCGTTAGCGCGTTCGTGGATCAGCCCAAGACCTGTCAGTTCGGTCCGAAGCGCGGGGGCGTCAGTAAATAGGATGCCATGCATACCAAAGGCCATCGCTGCCTCCACGTTGGGCTCGCGGTCATCGATGTAAACAGTCAAAGCAGGCTCGATTGCAAAAGTCTCCAGGAAAAGCTTGAAAATGCGCGGATCAGGTTTCAGCAGTTTCACTTCGCCGGAAAGCATTACTCCCCTGAACCACTTCAAGAACTCGAACCGCTTCAGAGCGGCAGGAAAGGTCTCAGCAGACCAGTTGCTCAGCGCATATAAGGGAACTCTGTGAGAATTTAGCTTGGTGAGGATGTCAACAGTGCCAGAGATCGGCCCGGCTAGCATCTCGTCATACCGTCGGACCCAGGCATCAATCAACGGTGCCTTATGCGGATGAACTAGCTTCAGTGAAGAGCAAGCATCGGCAAACGGGCGACCAGCGTCCTGTTGTTCGTTCCAGGATTGCGTACACACCGTGGCGAGAAACGCCTCCATCGCTTCCGTGTCGCCATCAAAAAGCTTGCGATACAAATACCGTGGGTTCCAATCTATTAGAACGCCGCCGAGATCGAACACGGCGATGGAGCATTCAGCCATGAGGAGAAAAATTCTAACTGAGAGAACGACTCCGGTCGAGGTATTCAGTATTCACCGAGTCTGCCATTCAGTGGAAGTGTCAGCCGGCGGGAAGACGCTGACAATGACCATGCATATCTGCGAGTTTTCAACCGAGAGTGACGCCGCACCGGCCGCAATGCACTCGGCTGCAATCCTGATTCAGGGTTGCAGTGAGACGATGTAGGCCGTGAGGTCGACGATGTCCTGATTCGTAAGGTGCGCAACGACAGGCTTCATGAGAGCGGCATAACGGCCATCGCGAGCGCCGCTCTTAAAGTCATACAGTTGCCGGGCTGTAGCAGCAGGAGAGCGTCCCGCTAGGGGCGGGAAAATGTCTCCGATTCCCTTCAAGCCCTCTCCATGACACGTGGCGCACGGAAGGGTGCGGCCGGAATCGCCGGTCTTCGCCAGCATCTCGCCCCTCTTGATGCTTCCGTTTGGCACGTATGCGATGAACCCGGACGTGGCATCGCGCAACATCGTCCGATTGACGTCCTCCGGCACCTCGATGATGCGCATCCCGATCGGTTCTTTGGTTCCGGTGGCATCCACCAACTGAACGTTATGCGGTCCGGGATGTGTCACGGGAACGGTATCCGTCTCGATGACGCGAGCACCTCGAACCGCTGGCACGGAGTGAAAGTATTCCGCGGCGACCTTCGCGTCCTGTGCGTCGATCGCTTTCGCAACAGGGATCATGTCGTTGACGGTTGCGTGCGGTACGGAACCACCGCGCTTGCCATCCTTCATGTCGGCGAGTTGCTGCAGAAAATACGCCACCGGAAGTCCCCGAAGATCGGCCGTGTCGGGCTTGCCTCGCCCGTCGATGAGATGACATTGCCCGCACGCGTTGTACGCGCCTTGCTTGCCCGAAATTACCGGAGCCGGAGGCGCAGGGTGCAGCTCCGGGAACCAATCTACCGTGCTGGTGCTGCGGTTAATCTGAGTATCCGTGTAGCTCTTCGTGCTTCCGGGAATATGGAAGAGCTGGCCATCGTCGGGTTTCGCAGGCTCGTGTACGCCCCTCGGCCAAGGCCAATCGGGATAGTCGGTCCTCGCGACACTTGTTGGAGGCTCGGACGTCGGCCTCGCCTCAGTCTGAGATGCACGAGAAATCTGCGTCACGGCGAACACGGAGAAGAGCAGGCAACTTGCCGATACAGCGCACAGCGAGAGAAGTGATCTGCGATTCATACCAAGAGTCTAGCGTACAGCGCTTCGGAATGTGCGTTTCTTCAGGGCTAATGGCCCCCTTTGTGGCTCGCCGCTCTCCGCTGACGCTGACGCTACACCATCTGCCCTGAGCACCGAGTGGGAAGCGCCGGAGCTAGACATGAATCAATTCCAGGTGCCTGGTTAGTTCGGGATTACCGGACAAGTGGCCACTGGACCGTCCCAAGAGCCCAAAGCTTCCGATGGTCTCCCTTGAACTCTGAGTTTCAGGAGATTATTATTGGGCTGTCCTCGACACGCAAATCTGAAAATGAAAGGCGAATCGTCGATGGAATCAATTACACAATATAGACGCGACGAAACGTGGGCTCCGACCGAAAAGAAGTTGGCGAGGATTGCTTTTGACAAGGCATTCGAGAGGCAGTGCACGGCAATCACTCAAGAAGCGAGACGAATGCTGGAGACTTTGACAGCTCCATCTGAGATCTTTCGAGTTCAAGAATATCTTACAGAGCAAAGAAGGATTGTGGATGGCATCTATGATTACAGGTATTCGCGGCTCTTAGGGGTTTTCGGCAGACTGTTATCAAATGGATGGTTGAGGGAGGGCGACCTTCACGGTCTCCAAGCAGAGAAGATTGCCAGGATTAAACACGAAGCAAGTTTTCTTGCTGAGAGTAATCTTTAGCCCCGCTCAGTCATTCTCTTCAGCTGAAAACAGGTTCAATTCCTATTTTGTCGTTGACGGCTTCTCTCAACCGTTGTTTACAACCGAGATATTTTTCCGTGGTCTGCACCGAGACGTGGCCCAGCAGAAACTGAATTTGTTCCAGTTCGCCCCCGGCGCTGTGGCAGAGGCGGGCACATGATCTTCGGAGGTCATGCGGCGCGAGTTTCAAGATTCCAACCTGGCCTGCGTACTGCTTGACGACATGCCACACCACCTTTTCGGTCATTTCGGTTCCCCAAGTCGAGCCCGTCCTACAGACGCAACGAAATAGCCGCCCATGAACGACGTTCGAAGCTGCGAGCCAATCGTCAAGGGTCCGCTTCACCCACGAGGGTACGGGTACAGTTCGAACGTGACCGCCTTTTCCTATCAGATCGACGATGGCCCAGTGATCCTCGCGACGTTGGAAGTGATCAACCGTGAGTTCAGTCAGTTCGCGACGCCGCAGGCCACAACCTAACAGCAAAGCAAGAATCGCTCGGTCCCGCTTGCCCTTCAAAGTGGCAGGATCAGGGAGCTGCCATAGCGTTCGAGCTTCCTCGGCCGTTAACCAATTCCCGAGTCGGCACCCGAGCTTTTTTGCGCCCTTCACGCGACGGATACCGGCGGCCAGGTCCGGGCTCAGGAGTCCGGTATCTGCCGCTTCATAGGCGAGTCGTCGGACCGCTGCCAGCCTGACGTTTATGGTCCCTGCAGACAGATGCCGATCTTCGAGATGAAGCCGGTACCGGAGAACGACCGATTTGTTAAACGAAAGTCGGGGTGTGGAGCAATACCAAGCTACAAACTCATCGATCGAATGCCGATAACTGCGCTGCGATTCGAACGACCTCAAGCTTACGATTACGGCGATCTTGGCTTGCTCCAAATCGGGAAGGCCGAGCTTTGTTTTCACTCGGTTATGCCCGCCCTTGAGTTTGCGCTTCATGGTTAGCCGCCTCCCGACGACTAGCCATATCAAACTCCCCTTTCCGAGAGCGTGGCCGTTAAATTCTCAATGTACGGTAATGCGACTAATCAGGCCCTAGCCTTTGACATTCCACAAATGTGATATAAGTTTCGCGAATGAGGCACAAGTTGTTTTTCATTTCATTGATTGCCATGGCAGGGTCCGGTCTTTACGTGCAATCAGCTACCCACTTCGTTGCCCGACGAGATCCGGTGGCTCACAATCAGGACAGGGTTGGCCAATCTGGACATGATTTTGCCGAGCTGCGGGAACAGGCTGAAAGTGGGAATGCGGCGGCACAGCTGAAATTAGCACGTGCCTATGAGTCCGGGACAGATGCTCCCCAGGATGACCGCCTTGCTGTGATGTGGTATCGCAGAGCCGCGGAGCAGGGAAACTCTGAGGCTCAAGACGCTCTAGGTGAGAAATGTCTAATTGGTCAGGGCGTGGAAAAGAGCGCGGTGGAAGCGATCAGTTGGTTCCGAAAATCGGCTCGCCAAGGAAATTCAGGCGCGATGTACCACCTGGGAGCAGCTTACTACAACGGCGACGGAGTGCAGACTGATGATGCCCTCTCATACGCTTGGTTTCGATTGGCAAAGGAAGCTGGCGACAAGAGGGCCGCCGAAGCTGTAGAGAGAGCCGAATCAGTGTTAAAGCCGCAGACGATTACAATTGGTCTTGGGAAAATTGCGCAGATGTACGAAAAGGACGGAAGCCTGCCAGAAAGCCGAGCCGAAGCAGCACGTTGGTGGTCGGTGGCTGCGGCAAGTGGCGACGAGGACGCTAAGGTCGGTATGGCTTTCAATATGCTGAGCGCGCAGGGAGTCCCGGAAGACCTTAAGAAAGCGCGCCATGCATGCAGTGAGGCTGCGAAGCAGCAAAACCACCGCGCAGAATATTGTATGGGCTATATATTCGAGCATGGTCTTGGCGTCACTCCCGACGCGAAGAGAGCCAGGAACTGGTATGGACTTGCCGCCGCAAAGGGAGAAATGGAAGCGATGAGAACGCTGGCCTTGATGGAGATAAAGGGAGAGGGAGGAAAAGTTGACCGCATAGATGCGTTCTTGCTCTACGCCAGGCTCCTCGAAATGTATGATAGAGATGCACTTCGCTATCTAGTCAAACTCAGGAGCGAGATTACGCCAAAAGAATGGGAACTGTTGCAGAAGCCCCTCGTTCATATGCGCATCGACCCGTCAAAGCTAGACCACGTTCTGCAGAGTGCCGCTACTCAGTAGAGTTCGTCTCAACCACCCGAAACTACTATCAGGGGCCTGGTAAACGCCGTTACCGTCCATCTCTAACAATGTCGGCCCTGTCAAACTATTTTTGAACACACTTCTTTCTTTTCACCTAAAAGGTCTTTTCTCTTTCGTTCTCTTTCGCTTTCTTTTTTTCTTGCATCGACGACCACGGCTCGTTTGTAATCTAGCGATCGGCTTCAGTCCGACCCAACCATCTCTTCGATCACAACTTCGACCATGATTACTTCTTCAAACTCCCTTTTCAGGGAGCGGGATGCCCAATCATGTGCACGACGTCCTACTTCACGCCATGGACGGTTCCGAGCTGTCCCGCGTACGAACCACACTTAACGGACTGCGAATACTCGCAGCCATTTCGCCACATCCAATACAACTTAATCGCCATCCGGCGCCCCATCGCTACCTTGGCAATGCTCTTGTGCCGGCGCATCGCCAGATGCTTGTAGCGACGCCTCCAGTCCGGATGGATTCGCGCCGCCGCTTGGGCCGCCTCCACCAACAAGAAACGCAACAATGAACTGCCTTGCTTGCTGATGTGCCCTAATCGCTGCTTGCGAGCACTGGACTCCTCACACGGAATCATCCCCACGTACGTGCCGATCTGCTTGCCGCGTTGAAACCGACTCGGAGTT
Source organism: uncultured Acidobacteriota bacterium (assembly GCA_963718785.1). Lineage (GTDB taxonomy): Bacteria > Acidobacteriota > Terriglobia > Acidiferrales > UBA7541 > Acidiferrum. Next base: position 1,390,948 of record CAVQZW010000004.1, read on the forward strand.
CCGATGATCAACACATAGGCGAGTGCCGTTAGCGGACCAACACCGGGATGCGTCATCAGTCGCAGCACCTCGGGTCGCTTCCGGGCTTCCCGTTCGACGGCTGCGGTTAGTTCCGCAATCGTCGGATTCATGCGGTCCAGCAACTCCAACAACTCTTGCCGGCGTCGACTGGCCCACGGAGCCAACGAGAGTTTCTCTAACAGTGCTCGTCCTTGTTCGCTGAATAGTTTTTTCTTCCAGCGATAACCCTCGTTCATCGCCAACGCCTGCAACTGATTCATGATCCGCGTGCGCATCTGCACCAACCGATGCCGGTGCCACAGCAGTTGCCGGAGATCCCGATTCTCTGGACTCGGTACCCAAATTTGCGGAAAGTTATTTTCCAGCATCAGCCGGCGTAGGAGTCGAGCATCCTCGCGGTCGTACTTCTGCTTCTTCACTCGCTTGGCCTTGATCTCCGCGGGATCGCCCATCCATACCTCGAACCCCAGCTCTGCCAGTAGCCGTTCGAACCAGCGTGAATATCCGGTAGCCTCCATGCCTACCCGCACGCGGATTCCTCGCTGCTTCAGGTCTCGATAGAATCTCTCTGCTTGCCCATCACTGTGGTTCAATTCCTGTTCGCCACACTCACCCGTCTCTTCTATTAAAAATGCAACCGCCTGAAAGCTCGGGTGGTAATCTACGCCTATAATCATCATGTTCGGCTCCTTCTCCCGAACCTATGGTCGTCGATAAACCACAGTCTACTCGGGTCGAGGAGCCGACATTGTTATGGAATCATGTGGATTTCGGTCAAAACCACTTTACCGGTAATCCGACTACACAGGCAAGTGGACTGAGACAATCACGATTTCGGACAATGGGCCTTCTGACCCTGATTACTTCCGGCTTGTCCGTCCTCGGCCCCGAACGGATGGAGCTAAACCAAAGGCCGTCGATTTGAGTGTCCATCTGTATCCCTACAGTGATACACTTTTGAGGTGATTTTCGGCCTTAATTTATCGGCGGGTCAACCGCTGTACATCCAGCTAATCGAGCAGGTTCGACACGCGGTTGAAACTGGCGTGTTGCAGGACGGCGACGCGCTCCCGAGCATCCGCGCACTGGCAGGCGAACTGGTCATCAGCCACAACACGGTGACGAAGGCATATTCAGAACTCGAACACGAGGGCCTCCTCGAACTTCGCCACGGTTCCGGCGCGTACGTAATTGCCAAGCGGCGTCTGAAATCCCGTGCTGAGCAGACTCGCGCGGCCCAAGGGCGAGTGCAAGCGTTGGTGGAGAGATTGCACACCGACGGCTTTTCCGACGAAGAGATTCACCGGATGTTCGTGGCGGAGTTGTTTTATGACACGTCTGTCGATAGGAAGCCATGAACAACGGCTTAGCAATCGAGACCCGCGAGCTCACTAAGCAATACGGCAAACTAGCGGTCGTCAATCAACTCGACCTCAGAGTCCCTAAACAACAGATCACCGCCTTCTTGGGCCGCAATGGTGCTGGCAAAAGCACCACGATCAGGATGCTTCTAGGCATCACCTCTCCAAGTTCTGGAACGGGTTCAGTTCTCGGCAAAATGATTCGAGACGCCTCGCAAAATCGCGAGTTGCGCCGCGAAGTAGCCTACGTGGCAGAAGATAAGCAGCTCTATTCCTACATGACTGTCGGAGAGCTTATCCGCTTCACTCGCTCCTTCTACCTTGATTGGCGAGATGACATAGAAACGCGCCTCCTAAAGCAATTTCAATTGTCGCTGCGCCAAAAGATAAAGACGCTGTCGAAGGGCATGCGAACCAAGTTGGCCCTTCTCCTAGCTCTGTCACGTCAGCCCCAACTTCTGATCATGGATGAACCCAGCGAGGGCTTGGATCCGGTTTCCGTCGAAGAGCTGCTGCATGAGATTGTCGGAGCCGCCGCAAGCGGCGTCACGGTATTTTTCTCTTCTCACCAAATTGCGGAAGTTGAGCGAATTGCAGACCGCGTGTGCATCATCGACCACGGAAAATTGCTCGTAGACGCTTCGCTGGATGACATGCGTCGAGACTACCGGCGCATAACTCTTAGTTTCGACGCGGACCCGCCAGCGATCGGACTTCCCCTTCCCGGTATTCAGCAAGTGCGAACGAGTGGACGGCAAATGACTTTTCTGGCACGAGAAAATGCTGACGCGGTCGTGGAGCTCGCGCGCGATATGCATCCCACGGCGGTTGAAGTCACGCCGGTTGATCTCCGCGAAGTATTTCTTGAAACGGTGAGGGGCCAGCGATGATGCTCTTCTACAAAGCCTGGCGAGAGAGCCGTTTAGGATTTTTACTAAGCGTCTCCGCTTTTGCCGTTATATGCACTCTGCTTTGTCTTTTCCCTCGTACCGACCTTCAAGAAAAACACACATACACCCAAATCATCTTTCTTACTTATTCCGGCATACTCCGAAACATATTCTTACTTCTGACTATTCTTTTGGGGCTGGGCGGACTCTTGCGTGAGCGTTCTTACGGTACGCTCGCATACACATTGACTCTTCCCGTGAGACGATCGCGATTTGTTTTTGCAAGAGCGGTCGTCGGTTTTGCCGAGTTGTCGGCCTTGGCATTAGTTCCTGCCTTCCTGCTACCGATTTTTGCCGCCTGGTCTCATCACTCTTACCCCTCGATTCCTCAGGCCCTTGAGTTTGCTGTTCTCTGGATTGGATGTGGCACGATTTTCTTTGCATTTGGACTCTTGCTCTCAACCTTCGTGCCGGGAGATTACCCCGCCGCCGCAGCGTGCCTCATAAGCTTGTTCGCCTATCTGATCATCCTGGAGTTCGCTCCCCTCGAAAAATATCCATCATTGGATCTATACAATGTCATAGGGGCATGGCACATGCCCTACTTCAGCGGAAGAGACACCTGTTTCCTTACCTATCTTCCTTGGAGAACGCTATTCATAGTCGTGCTATTTGCATGCGGGATAGTCGCCGGGGCATGCCAGATTGTTGAGCGGATGGATTTCTAGCGCATCAGTTTCGAACAGCCACTAATGACCTACGATTGCGGGCGTGCCAAGTCCCGATAAGCTGCGAACACGCGACAAGTACGGATCACTAGCCAGACGAGACGGGGCACTTGGACGATTAACGCTAGCGCTTAATCGGACGCGCGTTTTCGCGAATACGTGAAGGCAGGCAGGGTGCTCTGCGCGCGTTCGATTAAGCCGTTTGAACGTGGCCGCCCAGTTTGCGGCGGACGCGGGCCCTATGGAAATTCAATGATGGGAAGGAGCGGCGTCGAGGTTCGCCACGTGCGAGCGCCAGGTTGCAGCACGTGACACCTGGCGTGCGGAATCTGGTTACGGCGAAAAAGTATGGTGAAAAAGGTGGTTGTAGAAGCTGGAAGAAGAGAGTTATTCGACGACAAGGCAAAGAACTATTGAAGCTGTAGAGCCGGACGAAGAGGCTAAGCTAGGCGACCATAGGAGCAAGTGGTACGCCTAGCGGCCAGGGCTGAGGTCTCGTTCGATTGTCCGCTCCCTCTCCAGAGTTGGAGAAGAGGTTGGCTCGCTCTTTTGAGCGACCCGCGGTTCTGCTGCGCGAGTAGACTCCAATGCTGATCTGCGTGAAACATCGCGGCCGAGGCCTTCCGCGAGGGCGGTTTTATCGTTGGTGTAGATTTGCGCGTCGTAGCGGGCACGCGACACCGCGACGTAAGCTAAGCGACGATTGACGAGCTTCTCTCCTCCCTGCTCGGTGTCTACATGGATGAGCACGCGGTCAGCCGTCTGCCCCTGGCTGCTGTGGCTCGTTACCGCATAGCCGTAGTCGAGATGCGGATTCTCTCGAATGTTGAACGCGATCGCGCGACCCGCGTCCAGACGGATTTGGAGGTTGCCACGAGCCTCGACCTTCTCGATGGTGCCTAGCTCACGGTTGGCGACATGCTGGTCTCGATTCGGAGCGGTGAACTGTATGCGGTCGCCTTCACTGAACGCCCGCTCTGCGCCTCGGTACAGCGTCACGCCTTGTAACCGGCGAGGGTCGTAGCTCAGACGTTGGCCATTCGCCCGTTCAATCGTGACGTGGTTCTGTTTCTCATCAATGCCTTCGACGTGCGCGTACTCTCCTGGTGCAATACCGAGTGTCTTGCTGCCTTTAGCGTAGCGCACCACATTGCCGGGTTCGTACTGGGCGGCCCACCGACGATCGGCTCCAGTGATCTCCTGCCGGGCGACTAACACCCTCATCTGGTGTTCGAGGTACGGCATCTGGTCCGTATCCTGCATGGCATAGTGGATCGCTTCATTGATAGCCATCCGCGACTGGTTGTCGGGCGACACGACGAGCGTGCCTTTGGGCTGCTTCGTATATTCATGCGCGATCACGGCGATACGCTCGTCCCGATCGAAGATCTCATGCACGCGGCCGTCGGCATCGAGTTTCTCCATCGCCTCATTGACGTGGCCTCGCGATAGCTTTTCTACAACTTCTTTGAGTGCCGGATCTTTCTGCCGAACGATCTCGTCCAGTCGAGCAGTCTGGATTCCGTCTTCCTGCAACTGCTGATACGGTTTGCCCGCTTCGACGGCTTGGTGCTGACGTGTGTCGCCAACAAGCAACACGCGATCGTCTTTCCGCAGCCGGTGGAGGAATTCGTTGATTTGTTTCGTACTCGCCAAGCTCGATTCGTCCAAGATGTAAAGCCGTTTCCGTTCATCGTGCCCCTCATAACTTTTGGCAAGATGCCGTTGCAGCGTGTTCGATCTGATTCCACTTTCTTCTAATTTCTGCGCAGCACGTGAGGTGGGCGCCAACCCCTTGACGATGTAGTTCTCTCGTTCGGCGGCTTCGTGGATCGCCGCAAGAGATGTAGTCTTGCCCGCGCCTGCCACGCCTTCGAGCGCCGTCACTTGATCGCGACTCGACAAGATTTGTTCTACAGCCCGGCGTTGCGTATCGCTCAGATGACCATATGCTTCCCGCATAGCCCAGCGAGTTCCAAAACTTACTAGCGCCGCATGCCGATCTTGTCCGGCGCGCATGGCATTGACCATATCGCGTTCGTAGCCGATCATCTCCGTGGTCGTAAACGCCCGGTCGGGCGAGTCGCCGTTCCTTTGCACTTCGACGAATTCACCTGATTTGATGCGCTCTTCGAAGTTCGCTTTCACTGGGGCCAGCGTCGCTCCACCCATGGAGCGCCTGAGCGCATCGGTCAGCAGGGCTCGCTCATCGGCTACGGCATCGCGTTCGAAGTTTCGTTCTTTGGCGAAGGTCACAGCCGAGGGAGCAATCTTCTCTCCCGCATCCTGGCTGACGTCACGCGCTCTTTCTTTGGCCCCCGCCGTCACGTGCTCAGGCTGGTCCCCAAACTCAATTGCCATGTCCTTGTGTCGCTGCTGCATCTCTTCATGCGAGAGCCCGATCTTTGCCTCGCGCGTGTGATGGGCGGCGATCTGCGCAGCGGCTGCGCCGCTCTGATTCTCCATTGCCAGATGCTCTTTAATCTGTTTCCGGCGTGGACTCGAAGCGTCGAGATACTCGCGGCTATACCCCTTGATTTCCGGTTGACCGCTCTTGCCGTGCTCGATCTCGTAGCCCAATTCTTGCAAACGGTGCGCCAGTTCTGAGCGATATACGGCAGTGGCATACTGCTGCGTGCGATAGAGTTCCTGCGGTTGAAGTGGCCGTGTTTCTCCATTGGCCGTTTCTGTCAGATTGAAGAAGACAACGTGGGTGTGAAGTTGCGGGGCTGCATAACCGTTCACGGGCCTCGCGCTGTCGTGCTCGAATTTTGCGGCGACCCAATTTCCAGTTGTCTCCGGTGGGAGATTTCCTCCAAGCCGCGCCTGGACATATCGCTCCATCTCGTCCAGCGCGACTCCAAGACTGGCTCGATGGGCCTCTTGCACGCGTTCATCGCCACCCACAAGCGCCGTCAGCGATACGCTTTTGGGCGCGGAGAAGGTGGCATCCCAGCCTGCGCGGTGCTCCATCGTCTTGACGGTTTTGCCTTGCTCGTTCACATATTCCCGCATAGTCTGATGGCGAACTAACTGCTCGCCGCTAACCGGATGCTGGCCATCGCTGAGGCGCTGAAATTGTTCCTCTTCAACGCCACCACGCAAACCCCACTTCTCGGCCAATTTCCCGTGCCACTCACCGCGTATTCGGTCGCCTTCGCTGTAGTAGTTCTCCTGCGCGTTGCTAAACTCCTCCTGATGATAAGCACGCGCTTGATCTGCACTGAGAGGCTTGGAAATGGTAAGCATGTTCTTTTATTCGAAAAAGCGCCTCGTGGTGGGCTTCACGGCGTGCTCCAACTCTGTTTCCTGACTTGGCGCATGCTTTTGTTGCGCTGATTCCTGTCGCGTGCCGCTCCATGGGAACCCGCGATCTATTCCAGCATTCGGGGCTGCTCTCCTGACTGGTTCCTGAGGCGCCGGCTCGACCGGCACCAGGACGGGGGGATTCTCTTTGCGTGGTGGAACAGGGAGCTTCTTGCGAAGACTGAACAGTCTGTTCAGCATCGTGCGTTTGCCGTTCACTAAGCCAAAGCCCCGGAAGCGGTGCGTGGGATTGTGCTTTGCCACATTCATCAAATTCGGACCAATTGGTTTCTGCCCATAACGCAACGCAATAGAACGCTTCCGGTCCAGATAGGTCGCTGGCAACAGACCAGCGAAGAACAGAACGAGCCCAGCCCACAAAGCTGGCCGGACGAGATCCAAAGAGGTTTGGTTCTGATATATCCAGTTGGCGAGGTAGGCGTGCATCTCGGAGTTGTTGCAATAACTGCGATGGAATTCAAGGCGCACCGCGCCATGCTTCAAGGCTTCGTCGGTGAGTGCGAAAGTGTTCTCCCCGTTTTCTGTAACTGCAGACACTATGTCACTCTCCAGCGCCAATCGGCTCCCCTTACGCGTAACAACTTGCAGCAGGATGTACCAGCCGTTGTCGCGAACAAAACCGGCTATCTGCGAGGCCAAATAAGCACCAAAGTAATGTCGTTCAAGGGGCGTCCAGACTCGCTCGTAACGGAAGCCTTGGGCTCCCAGAGTTACCACGATGGAGAGGAGCACGAGGAGGTAGGTGTACACCGGCTGAATACTTAGCCCACCCGCACTCTTTTCTCGGTTCCATGCCATGCGCATTGCCTTGGCTCCGATTGGGTTGTCTCTCAGCCTCTCTGTGGCTCCCTAGTTGCACTCATCAGCCGGTCCATTGCTTTTGCCAACTTGCCCGTATCGGCGCGTTTAATAATGTCATCCATCTCTGTGCTTGTGAGCGGCTCCCGATTGGCAATAGTGAACAGGATATTCATCAAAATCATTCGTAGAGCCAGCAATTCCGCCACGATGGTTTGCTCGGCGGGACTTGGCTCAGCTGCCTTCAACAAAGCTTCGCGCATCCACTCACTGATCGTTTGATCGCCGGCGAGGGTTTCAAAATGCGCATACTCCTCTTCGGTGACTTTGGTGCTGATGGACTTGATACGTAGTGTGGGCATTCGCGCACTCCATGGTTCTGAATCAAAGGCAAGCAATTGGGCGCGGCGTGACGCCCAACAAAATCAACAAGTTCCCATACGGGAATCAAGAGTTGATGCGAGCGGAGCACAGTGAACGAAAAAGTGGCGAGCTGCCGCGTTTGCAACAAGTTCCCGTATAGCAACCTTGGTTGCTGTACAGCACCCGAAACGGGGTGACGTGTCCGTCCAACTCCCGGTGCCGAAGGCACCGCTCCTCTCTTCGACGATCAGAGGCCGACAATTCGGCCCCTTGGCCGGGCACTTTCCGGTCGTAGCTTGGTAGGAGAGCAGCATCACAGTTCACCGTATTCCAGAGTTAGGGCATCCCAGGCCATGTGGATTTCGGGAAGCTCCCACGCGCGTCGAAACAACGCTTGAACCAACTTCCACTCTTTCTCAGACAGGCCAAACGTGATGCCATTCTGGTGCGCGCGGAACCAGTAGTCCTTACCCTTGCTTTCCTCAGACGCTGTGGCATATCCCAGGAAGTGCCCACCCTCCCAACGGCGGGTCGGGCTGTCCGAGGCAAGTGCAGCAAGCATGGCTCGGAACTCTGTAATCTTTGGGTAGCCGCTGATGGGATACATCGGGCCACGAGGACCGGGGAAACTCAGAAGCAGGGAGATTTCGCTGCCCTCTCCCCGATTAAACGAGAGAGTGAACTCCCCCTCCTTGATGGACGGAATCGGCGGCTGATAGAAGGAGTCCTGACCCATCGACTTCGCTCGGAGCGACTCTTGCGTGAGGCAGTAGTGGCCGCGCGCGGCCAGCCGCCACAGAACCGGGAAGAAGGGGCGAAGGGCACGATTCACAGCGTCAGCCGCGGGGAGCTTTTCGTCCTCCAGCAGGATAAGCAGGTTGCGTCCCGCCAGAAACGTGTCCCACTTTACTGCGGAATCACTGAGTCGTTTACGAGTCTCGGCTACAGTCCGACGAACCGTCTCTGAAGTCGCACGCTCCGAATCATCTCCCTTCGCCTTCGCAGGACGGCACTCGGACGGCAGATTGTTCACGTAATACGAGTCCCGCAAGGACGTGCGTTCCGTCCGAAGTTCGTAAACGGCAGCGAATGCGTCCAGCACGGCAAGGAGCGACTCGTTTGAGGCTGGATTAGGCGTCCTTTCCGTATAGGCTTCTAGCCCCTTCTGAACGAAGTGGGCGAGCAGTATCCATTCAGCTCGCGACAGAATATGCTGCGCCTCCCCTTTCCTGCGAATCTCGAGAAGTGCTTCGGTCGGTTTCTCCATCAGGTCTGCGACTTCAAAGCGGTCCTCACGAGCAGATTCAAGGAGCTGCTTGGCCACCTCTGAAGTAGAGACACTCTCCCCCGTCTTCGAAGACAGAAGTTCCTTGGCGCGCTCCAGTCGCCTATGCAGCGCGTCGCTGATTCGAAGTGAGAGGGTTTGCTGCTGTAAGGGCTTCTCGGACTTTTCTGGTTTTTCCGGCATCCAGGATACCTCCTTTTCTTCGAGTCTTACCATACGTCATACATATTGACGGAATGTTTGTAAACATAGTAGACTCTCGTGGACTTTAGGTCAAGTTGAAAACAAGACCCCGGGGCTCAACGAGGAACGCAATGAAACACCGCAGTACCCAACTCGGCGTGCGCAAGAACCCAGACTCACCACGAGTGCATGGCTTGCGCCTCTCACCAAATTTGTCTTCCGCAGCGGTAAAGGAAATCAACCGCACGGATGACAGGAACGAAACATCCTCATCATTGCCACGGAGGGTGAGAACTTTCGAATTGCCTCTCATCGAAGTCGAGGCGGCGAAGCGGAGTCAGCCACACGCACGGTCGGTTTCCTCAAGTCTGAGTAGCACAGGCGAATCGGAACCACGCTCCTCTATGATGACGCGAGTGTTATCGCGCGGCGGCGCAGATTTCCACGAGTACGAAAGAGTTGACCTGGTGGAATCCTCACGGGGTACCGTCACGAAAAGCCTAGCCAGAGGACAACGCGAGGGAATAGCAATCGAAGGAGCCGAATCCGAACGTCACCGTACGAGAGGGAAATGGAGTGTTTCGCCTCTGTGGGAAGCAAAGATTCTCCTCGGCGTATTGAAACAGCAAGGACTGGCGGGCAAGGGGTTGATCGAGGCGTTCGAGAAGTGGGCACCGAGAGTTGCAGGCTCTTCAAGAGTCGACATGAGCAGGCTGTACCGCGAGCAGACTGGGCGCGAGCTGTCCGACTACATCCTCGTCCAACAGGCGGACAAAGTCGTCCGCTATAACCAACTCCCTCCCGATGCCGAGTTTGTCCGGCGCGCGGTACTCAACTCTTGCAGTTCTCCCGCGTCTGAAGCCACGTCAGATTTTTCAGCACGCTTCAAAGCTCGCCTGAATTTCGGGGCGGGCAGTTCCGCAGCGTTGGAAACGTCAGGCGACGTGTCGGGAATTGCGAAGGGGCGAGCCCGTGTCCAGCCGAGAAAGGCAAAAAATGGGGCGAAGAAAAGAGAGATACTAACGGCGTCAAAGCAGCATCTCTTGGACAACCATGATCCAAACGTCCTTCTGAGCACGAACGAACTAGCTACCCTCATCGGTTTTAGGCCGAAGACCATCCGCCGTTGGGTTTCCCAAAAATTTTTGAGTTACATCCGAGTTGGAAACCGTTTTCGTTTCCGGCTTGCCGCTGTGGAATTGTTCCTTGCGCAGCGTGAGGTGCGTAAGTGAGAGCCCAACGCTAGACATTGAAGCAACATCATCGCTGATGTTTCAATGGCGAAGCAGAATAACTTCCGGCCGCGCATGAAGAACACCTCGCCAACCTCTACCGCGTCGGCTGGTATCCAGAATCCAATGCTTTCGAAGGTCTCTCGGGTCATCCTCCGCAACAATCCTCTCCCGTGACACGCCTAGAAATTGGATGCGGCTGACTATTTGATTTCTCGAATTTCTGGAGTAGCAAACGCATTCTCAAAACCGATGGAAATTGACGAACCCTTCCGAACATTGTTCACGAGCGCCGGTCGGAAACAAACGATGCATGTTCCGACTTTGTGCCGAACGCTCGGATAAACGACCCCGGCTGACCCTCCTTCTAGAAGTTCTGTGGCCAAATGTTGTGAAGCGCTGTAGCTGTTTGCGTCCAAACAATTTCCAAAGCGTGTGTCGTTGCGGATGTCGTGAAACGTGCCTCGAAAATCAGCGAGGAAATCGACGTAAGTAAAAGTCTCCTTTTCTTGCCAGCTGATCTCCTGCAGTTCCTTGCTTTTGTGGTATGCCACTTCCAGCTCCGAGGTCTCGCGGGTGAATGCCGCGTACCACGCGCCGCGTTCCGGCCCGTTGAAGCGGCTTCCGAAGGGACTGGCATGCGTGAATGCTGCGTTGACAATATGCGAGTAAGAAAGGCCAAAGACCAGTTCCCGTACCGTAATACCCGGAAGCAGGCCAGCTTCTCCGAGGAGGCGGTCGTTTGTAGCTCCCTCAAGTTCGAATAGCGCGCTCAGGTCCTCGGCATCGTCAGTCAGCCGCGTAAGAACGCTTTCATCGCGGTCGCTATATCGGGCGGGTATGAGACGATGCGTGTCATCACGAAGAACATCGGAAACGCGAGGTAGCAACCTATCGCCCGCCACGGCGAGAATCCAGAAGTTGTCGCACGCGCAACATCGCGGGGAGCCCACCTTTGATCATGTAGGTACGGGGAGTCTCCCCTTCAAACATCGGATTTTCATTCGGCAATTGAATCCAACGGTCGGCGAGTTTCTTGCTGTAGAGGATGTTTAGCCCCTTGAAGATCCCGGTCAGAATGGAAATCCTCGTCAATCGGTCTTGATCCAGCGTGCCGCGCGCCTTTCGCTTCAACTCGTAAAATGCACCGTTGGACATGCCGCCAAGCAATTGCCGGGCGTCTTCATCGCGCAATTCCCAAAGCTCGCGGATTTTCAAGAATGCTTTCACTGCCGAAGGTCCCAATCGCTTCTGGGCGTCCTTGCTCGAAAGATCGGCTGGCTTTTCCCAGGCAATGCCTGCGCCTAGTTGATTGACGGTCGCCACGTTGGCCTCCTCACGTTTCTCCATATATGGAGTATTATACATCCATTATTGGATAAAAGCAATCTCTTCTTTGTGCGCCGGGTCGCTAACTGCGCGACGGAGGAAAGGCTTGCAGGTCGCGGCCAAAGAGAACCTGTCCGCCTCGTTGATGCGAGCGCGATGTCTATCGGACTTTGTGTTCGCCGAACGCAAGTAGATTTGAGTGGTTGTGATGTCGGAATGCCCAAGTTCCTGCCGCAAAGTTTCGATGTCCACGCCGTGGTGATGCCGCCGCGTGGCGTACAACACGCGAAAGGCGTGGCAGGGCTTCTTCGGTTTCTTAACTGTGTAACTCGCATCGTTCGCCTTGTCGATGAGACGGTTGATGATTCGATCTAGGTGCTTGTCCACCGTCTGTGTCGCGGGCGATGGGAAAATCAATGCATCATTCGGTGCTTTGCCGCGATACTTCTTGAGACAGGCGAGCAGCGTATCGCTGATTGCGATGGTCCGCTCTTCATAGTCTTTGGGCTTGAAGCCGAATTTCGGTTTGAAGCGAACGGAGACGCTCTTGTCCTCCCAATTGATATCCATCCACTCCGCGACGGCAGCTTCGCCGATGCGGAAGCCGGTCCCAACGAGAAGGCGGGTGAGAGCTTCCTCGACACTGTCCGCGACCTGGATCATGGCCGCGATCTCTTGCTCCGTGTAGGTTGCATACTTTTTGTTCTTGTTCCGTTTGTCCACGTTGACGGGCCAGTCTTTTTTCTGCACCCAATCTTCCCTCGCCAGGTACTTCCCGATGCCACGGTCGTTGAGAAAGACCATAGTTTTGAGGAAGTAGTTGAACACCGTTGACTCGCCGATTGGCTTACCTGTTTCTCGCGACGGGCGAGTGCGCAAGTCGTGCAGAAAGTCGAGCATGTCGTCGCGGCAAATTTGGTCGAAATAAGTTTTCTTACAGCTTGCAACGAACAGATTGACAGCGACGCGATAGCCCAAGTAGGTCCTGCGCGATTTTTGCTTGCTGCGCTCGATGTATTCTCGCGCGGCTTCGGCGACCCTCTTGCGTGGCGCGGCGGCGGGAATACCGGACGGCAGTCCAGCGTGCAACGCAGCAATGCATTCGAGGGGTTGGCCGTCCTCCATTCGGATTAGGGCAGTGTGAGCAGCAGAGACATCTTTGCCGATCTTGATTGGCGTGCGCTTGCCGCTGCTGCTCGGACGGAGGTAGTAGGTCGCGCCTTCGATCGGAATCGGACGATGATTCTTCGAGAACTGCACATTCGCGAACGGAAATCTGCCGTCGCCTGTGTTGATGCGCGCGATGAGAGTGTAATGGGCCATGTCCGGTTTTCCTCGGCAAGCCTGAAAGATTCATGTTTGAATGCAAGAGGAAAATCGAAAGCTGGCAACAGTGCTGGCAACAGTCAGCGGTTTTCGAAGGTAAGTTCTTTGGATTCTTCAAATGGTGGAGCCGATGGGATTCGAACCCACGACCTCCTCGATGCCATCGAGGCGCGCTCCCAACTGCGCCACGGCCCCACCGGGGATACTCTAAAAGTTTATCACACCCCGCTGGGACTTACCTGCCTCTTGCCCGTCTCCCCGCCGCGTGCTCATTACATCAACGAGAGCCGCGTCTCGCTCAAATCCAGTTCGTGCTCGACCTTGCGCAAAACTTCGTCGTTAATGCGGCCCACGCCGCGCAGCTTCAAAGCGGTTTGCCGCTCCGTCCCCAGCAAACTCCGCGATAGTTCCAGATACCGCGCGTACGCATGCCGATCCGCCACAACTCCCTGATCATCCTGTCCAAGTAGATTCGTCAGGCGATTTTTGTATTTTCTTTCGATTTCGTCGTAGATGGCCGCGAATTCCCCACCATCGCTCCGGCGCGCTTTTTCAAGATGAGCCAGCGCTGATTCGATCATGGCTCGCCGAGCTTCCACTTCCTCCCCCTTATGCCCCGACGCTCCGGCAAGACCCAGCGCTCGAATCAGCGGCGGCAGCGTCAACCCTTGAAAGACCAGGGTTACCAGAATCACGGAAAATGTCAGAAAAATAATCAGGTTCCGCTGCGGAAACGCGCTGCCGTTCGCCAGCACTTCGGGCAGCGAAAGCGCGGCCGCGAGCGCCAGCACACCGCGCATGCCGGTCCAGCCGACCACAAAAATATGGCGTGCTGGCGGGCGCGGTACTGTTTGATGAAGCACTCGCCTGCGAACAAAGTTCGCCAGGTACACGGCCGGAAACATCCAGATCATGCGCAACAGGATCAAGATCCCGCTGAACAACGCGCCGTATTGCACCAACTGGCGAAAGCTATACTCCCGAATTCCTGCGAGCACGAAGGGCAACTGCAAGCCGATCAGCATGAATACCAGACCATTCAGCGCAAACGTCAACGAATCCCACACAGCCCACGCCTGAATCCTCACACTCGGCGAAAAATAGTGCGAGCTATGACGGCTCAGGTACAAGCCGCACGCCACTACTGCGAGCACTCCCGAGGAATGGATCGCTTCGGCGGCGAGATAAACGGTGTAAGGAACCAGGATACTCATCGTAATCTCGATCGGGCCGTCATCGATCCCCTTGTGAATCGATTCGACGATCAAACCCAATACTAGGCCGAGAGTGGTGGCGGCCAAGACCAGCCAGCTCAATCGCCCTATTCCGCTGCCGAGCGTCGGAGTTTCTCCGGTAACGACCATGACGACGCCAAATTGAAGCGCCAGCAGGCCTGTGGCGTCGTTCAAAAGGCTTTCGCCTTCCAATACATCGATGATTCCTTGTGGCAGCCCCACGCGCTTCGCAATCGACGTCGCTGCAATGGCGTCCGTCGTCGCCACTACGGCTCCCAAAACAAACCCAAGCCTCCAATCGAACCCCGCGAAAACCCATCTTGCCGTTCCCGCTACTCCAGCAACAGTGAATCCCACCAGCCCAAATGCCAGCAAAAAAATGCTCGCAAAGTTAAATCTGAACTCGCGCCAAGGCAGGAGCCACGCACCGCTGTACAGAAGTGGGGGCAACACGACCAGAAATATCACATCCGGGTTGAGGGTGACTTTCGGAATCCCTGGAAGAAAACTCAAGGCAAGGCCCGCGATCACCAGCACAATCGGGTACGGCGTTTGCAGTTTCCGTGCCAGCGCGGCAAATAGCACCACGAATACCAACAGCAACAGCGCCACCAACTCAATCGCGTGTATGCTTCCGCCTTGCATTTCCGGTTCGCGGCCCTCCCGACTTCAAGATACCGTACCGCCCATCGGATTTGCCAACGTCTTCTCCATATGGGCGTGGGTGCTTTTCGCGCGCCGGATTGCGCATCCTTCTGGACGCCAAGCAACCCCAGCGCTATCCTGAAGTTCACAACTGATAGTCCGCCGCGCGCATCGAAAGGGATTGGAAGGAATGCAACACTTCATCGAAACGCAAATGAATAAAGTTTTCAGTTGGGCCGCTCTGACTCTTATTGCCTCTTCCGTCGCATTTTTTCTGTCGGTGCCGATTGCCGCACAGCAGACGGGCCCTTTGCCGCCTCCTCCGAGCTACTCGGCGCCTCCATCGCCGCTCCCACGGGCGGGTTCCGCGCCCGTCTCGACGCCTCACCAGACCACCACGGAGTCTCCGCTTTCGACCGAGCCGCCGAAGATTCCCCCCGAGCAAATCATCCAGAAATTCGCCGATCGCGAGCTCGAGTTCAAAAAAGAGCGCGACAACTATACCTACACGCAAACCGTCATCGTGCAGACCATCGACGACTACTCGGGCCAACCCGATGGCGAATACCGGAAGGTCACTGAAGTCGTTTTCAACCCCCAGGGCAAGCGCTCTGAGCACGATACGTATGCACCGGCCCCGACCCTTCAGCGTATCTCCCTCGATCAACAGGACACGGAAGATTTGGAGCACGTGCAGCCGTTCGTTCTCACAAGCGAGGAACTGCCCAAATACGACGTTAAATATGCCGGCCAGCAGCAGCTCGATGAAATCAACACTTACGTATTTGATGTCGCTCCGAAAAAGATCGAGAAGAATCAGCGCTATTTCCAGGGACGCATTTGGGTCGACCAGGAAGATATGGGAATTATCAAGACATACGGAAAAGCCGTTCCCGATATCAAAAAGAAAAACTCGGAACATCTTTACCCGCGTTTCGAAACCTTTCGCGAAAACATTGAGGGCCACTACTGGTTTCCGACCTACACGCACGCCGACGACACTCTCGAGTTCAGCAGCGGCGGAATTCACATGCGCATGACCGTCCGCTACGAAAACTACAAGCGTTTCGGTTCGACGATCAAGATCGGCCCGGCCACGGAAGTCCCCAAGGACAAGCAGCCCTAGCTGCGCTTTGAAAATGGGCCGACTCGCGCCCTGATATAGTGTCTACTTTCCGGGAGGAATCGCTCGCGTGCCGCCTGCCCGTATACTTGCCAAGCGCACTCTGATCACCTTAGTTGCAGCATTTGCGCTCGTCTACGCGGGCGACTACGTTTGGCTGCGCGCGCGCATGCTGCACGCGAAAGCCAGCGACCCCTTCGAGACCGTAACTGCCCTGCGCATCCTGGCTATCGGCGAAAAAGGCAACAAAACCGAATACAGCGTCGACCCGCTGCAACCCCAGCAAAGCGCCGAGTGCGTCCACTCGCTCTTTCCCCACCGCGGCGATCCGCCCTGCTGGTACCTCAAGCAAAAATTCGCCCAACCCATTCCTATGGTGATTGTCTCTTTTGCCAAATATGGCAGATGACCGGGAGGCACTTACGAATTCCCGCTGCTTGTTTTCGGAAGCGTGGTCTAAGCTCTGCTAATCGTGGCGCAGCGCCACCATAGGGTCCACGCTCATCGCCCGCCGCGCCGGGACGTAACACGCGGCCAATGCCACGAGCAGCAAGAAAACCGCGACGGCCCCGATCGTCAATACGTCCGTGCCGCCAGTGCCAAAGAGCAGCTCGGACACAAATTTCGTAAGGGTCGAAGCTACGAGAACGCCAGCCACAATTCCCCAAGCCGCCAGTCCGGCTCCGTAGCCCAGAGTCAAACGCATCACATCTCTCGGCTTCGCGCCGAGCGCCATGCGGATCCCTAGCTCTCTCGTCCGTTGCGTCATCCACTGCGAGACCACCGCGTAAAGTCCCACGGCCGCGAGTATCAAAGCAAAACTACTGAAGCTCCCCAGAATTCCCGCGGCCATGCGGGGCTGCCAGAGAGAATCGTCCATTTGTTCGGCCATTGTTTTCACTCCGAAGACGGGCAAATTCTGGTACAAAGAATTTACTGCGCTGCGCACAGCTGCTAGAAGTTGCCCAGGATCTGCACTTGTGTGAAGTACTAGCGTTTGCGTTCCGTTGTAGTTTTGCGATTCCGGCACATAGAGCAGGAGCGGGACGTCGGCGATGAGGGAACGATATCGGGCGTCGGCAGAAACACCGATAATCTCGATCGGAGGCCGAGGTGCTCCCTCCCAGGAAGGCCATTCAATCCGCTTGCCCACCGCGTCCTGCCCGGGCCAAAGGCGTGCCGCCAGGCGTTGGCTAATGATCGCCACCAGTGGCGTGCCGGGCCGATCTCGTGCCGTAAAATCTCTGCCTTTCAAGACGGGAATTTCCATGGTCTTGAAGTAGTTCGGGGCCACCGTATTCAGATCGACGCGAAGGCCCACTTCAAACTCGTGCCCACGGTAGTAGTCAAGCGGCGGCACTTGCCCTTCGTAGAAGATGGAGACTCGGCTGCTCCAGTCCATTGGTGGGACAGTGGCGGCAAGGCTCGCGGACTGAATTCCCGGAATCAGTTCGATTCGCGCGAGCAACTCTTGGTACAAATGTTCGCCCTGTGCTTCTGAATATCCCTGGGTCCCTGGGGAAATGGACATCATTAGAATGTGGTTCGTTGCGAATCCAGGATCTTGATTCACAATCTTCTGCATCCGACGCACAGTCACGCCCGCCACGATTAGCAACACCAAAGAGAGCGCGACTTGCGCAGAAACCAGCAGGCTCCGCAGGCGTGAGCGCCGCCCCCCTCCCGGTGTGTTGTCCTTCAAAGAAACGACCAGGTCGGGCTTCGAAGACTGCAAAGCGGGGGCTAATGAGAACAGCGAGCCCGTCAGTAGCGCCATCAGAAGCGCGAACGACAGAACCCGTGCATCTGGCGTCGTGTCCACGTTATGCAGAGCGTAGAGCGGCTGCCGAAAAGCAAGAATCAGGTTTCCCGCCCAGGGCGCGAGCAGCAGTCCAAGCGCGCTCGCCATCGAAGAGAGCAGCAATCCCTCCGTTACTAATTGCCGAGTCAGCCGTCCACGACCCGCTCCCAATGCCAACCGCACAGCAATTTCCCTGCGCCTCGAATCCGCGCGGGACAGCAACAGATTCGAGACGTTGCTGCAGGAGATCAGCAGGAGAAGACTCACAGAACCAATCAGCAGCCCAAAAAATTTCTCAAGTACGGCGCGGTCGTCAGGATCCATGCCAAAACTGGGAATCATATCCACACTGCGATGCTCGTTCGAATTCGGGTACGCTGCCGCAAGCCGCCCGGCAATGATCTGCAGTTCGGTCCGAGCTTCCGCTAGACGGGCATTGCTTTTCAGCCGGCCAAATATCTCAATCCATCCTGCATTCCGATTATGCAGCACGCCCTTCGACATTCGCGGCATGGCCGCCGGTTGCATGGTCAGTGGCAGCCAGACGTCCGTTGGAGAACCGACAGTGGTTCCTGCGAAGGCTTTCGCCGTCACTCCTATGACGGTGAACCTTTGACCATTCAGCAGAATATTCTTCCCAGCGACTTCCGGGTCCGAACCGAAGACTCTTTGCCAGACTCCATAACTCACTACGGCGACAGGCGCCTCACCATCCGTTTGCACATCTTCCACGGCGATCAATCGGCCAAGCGAGGGGTTCACCCCGAGAACGGCGAAGTAGTTGCCGGAGACTAATTCGCCAGTGATTCGCTCGGTTGTGCCGTGGCTGAGCGTGAGCGCGGTGCGGCAGCGCGCCGCCAGTCCCGCAAAAGACTGGCTTTGGTCGCGGTAATCAAGGTAGTCGGGATAGCCGAACGCAAAATCTGGATTGTTTTTCTGCAGGCGCTCCAATATCACGAGCCCACCGGGATCCACCACGCCGGGTACCGGTCGAATCAACACAGCGTTGATTACCGTGAACATCGCGGTGCTGGTGCCAATGCCCAGCGCGAGGGTCAACACGCATACAATCGCAAATCCCGGATTTTTTCGAAGTCCACGCATCGCGTAACGAATGTCCTGCAAGAAGGATTCGAGCATTGGCTATCCTTGAAATTCGCCCTTCGTTTCGGGAAGTAAGCTTTCCCACTTCAGCTACTAGTCGTCACCGCCGCGCCCATCTGCTGTCTGTGCCCTGGGCCGCCGTCTTGGGCTGCAAGACGCCCCTAGCCCCTCAAGTGTTAACAGTTTCCGCATTCGCCTGTTCTCCGACTGCAGTGACTAAAGGTTACAAACCGCTCTTGCAGCTTGGCGCTATCCCTGGATTGCAATAACATAGTTAGCAGGTCAGGGATTCTTTCCCTCATCGTGTTTCAGCGGAGGCTTCGTCGCGAGCCGTCTTTTCGCGCGCAGTAAAGAGTGATACGCCCAGGTCACAAATCTCTACTCGCTGTTTGTTCGTTCGCAGCCCTCGCCATGTTGCTGATGGCTGGCTCGGCCATCGCCCACGCTATCCTCTTGGAATCCAGCCCCGCGATCAACAGCTCCGTCCCCGGTCCCACCGTTCCCATTGAGCTGCGTTTCAACGTGCGCATCGACGCCACGCGCTCCCGCCTCACTCTCGTCAAACCCGACTCCACAACACAATCTCTCGCTATCACCAAAGACGCGCCCGCCGACACCCTAGCTTCGCAAGCGCAAAATCTTGTTCCCGGCGAGTACCGCATCCGTTGGCAGGTCCTCGCCTCTGATGGCCACATCACGCGCGGCGAAATCCCGTTTCACGTTATGCAGCCCTGAGCCGCACTCATGGCCCGCCTCCTCCAAATCTTTGGGTTCCTCTCCGTCCTGTTCCGCGGCGCCACATTAATCTTCGAATCGCTCACCATTGGCGGCATCGTTTTCCTCAACTTTGTCGCGCGCAGCGTGGGCTCTCAGTCTGAACAAATCAATCAAGCCTGCCTTCGCTGGATTCGCCGCGCAGCTGTCGCTCTCGCGGTGATGCAACTGGCTTATATCCTCGCCAGCACTCTGATCCTCATGCAGTCCGCCGACATGACTCTCACCGACGTCAGCGGCGCAAATTTCGTCCTGGCGGGTATTCTCGCCATAGTTTCCGCACTGACCATCGCCGCTCTTACCACGCCTCGGCGTCCAATCAACTCCGCCGTACTGCTCCTTCCCGCCACACTCATCCTCCTCTCCTCTGTCATGACCAGCCACGCCATGGCTCGCCTCGATTACCGAATTCCCCTCGCCGCAGTCACCGCCCTGCATCAAGGTGCCACCGCCACTTGGCTTGGCGGCCTCTTCTATCTCCTCATCGCTATCCCCCGCTCCCCCGACAACCAGTTCGCGCGCCAACTCATCGCGCGTTTTTCAAAGCTCGCCTTAATCAGCGTAGCTGTTCTCGCCGCCGCAGGATTCACGCTCGGCCTGGCCTACGTAGGCTCGTTCAATGCCGTCTACGGCACTTCCTACGGCATCATGGTCGCCACAAAAGTTGTCCTCTTCGCCACGCTTCTACTCCTCGGCGCTCTCAATTTTCAAATTGCGCATTCGCCTTCTGGGGGCGCCGTCATCGCCAGCCTCAAACGCTTCGGCGAAGCAGAACTCGGCATCGGCATCACGATCATCCTCACCGCCGCTTCGCTCACCTCTCTTCCGCCCGCCATCGACCTGAAAACTGATCGCGTTTCACGTCAGGAAATTGCCGCCCGCCTCGCCCCGCGAACTCCACGCCTCTCCAGCCCCTCCGTCAAGGATCTCCCAGAGGACATCTACGCTGCTCAAGTCACATCTTTCGACGCTGGCACACTTTCCTCCGCCTCCTTCGTCCCCGGCCAAGCCGGCACTCGGCCCAACACCACCGCCGAGAAATCCTGGTCCGAGTACAACCATCACTGGGCCGGCCTGATCGTCTTAGCTATGGGCCTGCTCGCTTTTCTCGCCCGGACAAAGCATTTTCCCTGGGCTCGCAACTGGCCTCTGATTTTTCTCGGCCTCTCCGCGTTTCTTTTCTTAAGAAGCGATCCCGAAACGTGGCCCCTCGGCCCCAACGGCTTTTGGGTCACGCTCCAGGATCCCGAAGTCTTGCTTCACCGCATTTTCGCGCTGCTCGTCATTGCCCTCGCCATTTTCGAATGGCGTGTGCAAACAGGTCGTGTCGCCACCGAACGCGCGCGCCTGATTTTCCCCGCTCTCGTTGCCGCCGCCAGCGCTCTCCTTCTCACTCACTCGCACAGCCTCGGCAACATCAAAGAAGAAGTCCTCGCCGAGCTCAGCCACGCTCCTCTTGCTATCTTCGGCATCGTCGCCGGCTGGTCCCGCTGGCTGGAACTCCGCCTCCCCGCGGAAAATAAAGTGCGCGACAGAATGGCCTGGCTCTGGCCCACCTGCCTCGTCTTAATCGGTCTTCTTCTCTTGAATTACCGCGAAATGTAGGGGCACGGCACGCCGTGCCCGTCTTCCTTTTTTTTCTTTTTCTTCTTTTTCTTCTTTGTTCTTCTGCGTCTTCTGTCGTTACGTCCTTATTTCCCTACGTCCTTACTTCTTCCCCCATCTCGCCTTCCCACCGCGCAATCACCACACAAGCCACGCAATTGCCCAGCACCGTGACGACAGTCCGCCCCATGTCCATCAACTGATCGATCGCAAACAGTAAAAACAGCGGCTCCATCGGCAAATGAAACGAAGTCGCCGTCCCAAACACAATCAACAGCGAAGCGCGCGCCACACCCGCCGTGCCCTTGCTGCTGATCATCAGCGTCAACATCATCATCGCCTGTTGCCCGATCGAAAGGTGCATCCCCGCCGCCTGCGCCACAAAAATCAGCGCAAGCGATTGATAAATGGCCGCTCCATCCATATTGAAGCTGTACCCAGTCGGCAAAACGAATGCCACCGTTTCTCGCGGCACGCCAAACGCTTCCATCTCCTCCATCGCCCGCGGCAACGTCGCCTCCGAACTCGCCGTTCCAAAGGCAATCGTTAGCGGCTCCGTCACGGCTTGGATAAACTTCTTAATCGGAATCCGCGCCAGCAGTGCAATCGGAAACAGCACGCACACTACGAAAAACGTCAGGGCCGCATACATCGTTCCCAGCAGCTTCAGCAGCGGCAGCAGCACTCCCAGCCCCAGATGTCCGATCGTGTACGCCACCGACCCAAACACCCCGATCGGCGCCACATACATCACCAGATTCGTGAACTTGAACATCGTCTCCGAAAGGCTTCCCGCAAACTCCAGCATTGGCCGCCGTTTCGGCTCCGGCACTAAAATCAGCGCCATCCCAAACAGCACGCTGAACACCACCACCTGCAGCACTTGCCCTTCCGCCGCGGATTTCGCGATACTCTCCGGAAAAATATCCGTAATCATCTGCGTGGCCGTGTGCTGCACCACGTTGAGCGATTCGCCCGTCGCCGCCGGCAGCGCCACGCCGTACCCCGCGCGGCTCAAATTGATCGCTGCCAACCCGATTAGCAGCGCAATCGTCGACACCACTTCGAAGTACACCAACGACTTCAGCGCCAGCCGCCCCACCTTCTTCAAATCCGCGTGCCCCGCAATCCCCACCACCAAAGTCCCAAACAGCAGCGGCGCAATAATCACCTTGATCAACCGCAAAAAAATCGTTCCCAACAGTTGCAGCTTGACCGCCACGCCCGGCCAGTCATGCCCCAGCTCTGCCCCCGCCAGCAACCCAACAAAAATCCATCCTGTCAGCGACCGCCGCGAAGTCGCATACGCCGCAATCAAAGCAATCGCCGCCCACCGCAAACTCACCAACACCACCGCGGACAAAGACGCCACGCCCCAGCTCGCCAAAAGCGAAGCCCCAATCGCCACCGCCGCCGCAACAATCCCCGCCGCCAAAAGTTTGCTCTTCATCTATTTTTCATCGGCCCCAAGTCACACTTCTCATTGGCCCCGAACGGTATGCGGGATGCGCCAGTCTGTCAATCCTCATTCGACGGACGGCTAGCGATCCGGCCTTGCGTCTTTCCCATCCTCGACTGATCTGAAAGTGGTGTAGACTTGCGGCAATTATTCCCCTCGGTGGAATCTCAGGAGGCAATTGTATGGCGCGACGGTCGTTCTTGGCCCAGTTGGCGGGCTTGCCTTTTCTAGCCTTCAGTACCAAAGCGCAAGAGTCAAAAAAGCCTTTGAAAATCATGATGAAAAGCGCATGGGGACCTGACGATCCAACAAGGGCTTCGTTTCCTTTTGCGCACGGACTCGCTCTCGCAGAGGCCGGTCACGACGTACAAATTTTCCTCCTCGCCGAAGCGACTTCTCTGCTGCGAAAGTCCATGGTGAATTCTATCCTTCCGGTTGGCTGGCCGCCTCTAAGCGAAACTCTCGAAAAGGTCGTCGCAAAACACATACCGATCTTTTCTTGAGGAGCCTGTTCCCGGGCCCGTGGGGTCACGGAAACAGACTTGAATCAATGGGGAGCAAAATTTGGCAATCCCGCGATCTTCGTCTCGCTCGTCGAGTGGGCCGACCGCATCATTGTAGAGTGAATACCGGCCCAGGCCGATCCATCGCCTGTTCAGTGGGGGGCACCGTTCGAGGGTGAAGCTAGGCGTTTTTTCGCGAAGTTTGCGCCTAGTGGAACCGTTTCTGGTCGTACTCAAAATTCACAAGATTGTCCCGATAGTCGAGCTTGATATCCAACAGGTAAAGCATGGCAAATCCCAGCGCGCCGGAAACCTCGGTTCCCACATTGTTGCTCATGCTGCTCAGGTCAAATGCCACCATATCGGTCCTTCGTTGCTGGAATCTGCCGAACGTCAGCAGTATCTCGCCAGTGCTGTAGACGGTCTTCACCTGGCCGCTCAGCCCTTTCACTTCAATGTCCGAATCCTTGTGAACCTTGGAAGCTTCTCGCGCCGCTTCCAGCGAGACTGTGTTGTCCCATGCCCCCGTATCCAACAAGAAAAGCCGATAAGGCGCTTTGTTCAGCCCAACTGGCAGCAGCAACATGTGCCCGAAGCGGTAGACTCGCTCAAAATCCTTGAACTCCGGAGGTATCCAGCGGTCATGCAACGTCGCGCTTGCCGTCTCCTCCGATTGCAACGATGTCTGTTCCCCGGCTTGATCGGGATAGGGCGGCAACTGCGAAAGTTTTAACTTCTGGTTCGGAAAATCAATGTCCACCAGATAGTTCGAGAAAACGTCCGCGCCGATCAGCCCGTCCACGTCCAAGGCCCTCTTCCTGTCCACCACGTCGATATAACAGTTCTGAAACTCCAGCTCGCCGATTTGCAGTTTCTCCGCGAACGCCACATAACCATTTGCCGCGCCCTTGTCTCCGATCCCTCCAATCGCGTTATCCGCAATCTTCGTCAGGCCTGCCTTCTCCGCAATTCGCGAACTCACCAGAATCCCGCCTGCTCCAGTATCCAGCTCCAGCTTGGAGTTGACGCCGTTCACTTTTACTTCGACTTGATAACTGTCAAATCGCCTTGGGTCCAGCATGTGCGGAAAAAGCCTTGTTTGCGTGGCGCTCAGCTTGTTCGCTAGTTTGCACGTTCGGTTCGAGTTCTTGCCTCGATCTTCTATCACTGCGATTCCCGCCGCCAGTCCTTTGCGTTCCTCCTCATCTTCGTATCGCCCATCGGCCAGCCTTTTTTTCCATTCTTCCAGGCGTTCCTGCGGCGTCATGGAAACCAGCCAGGACTCATCGATATCCGGATCTTTCGGATCGTTCTTGTGCGCCAGTTCGGTAAGTGTGCGCGCGGTTTTGTAATTGGCCGTCGCTCGGTGAATCTTCGCAAGCGCCAGATACGTTCTCGACATCGCGTTCTGATTTTTCACAAGCGGTATGAGAAGCTTTTCGCCCTCCGGGAATTTGCCCTCGCGAAAATACACCTCGGCCATCGCCGTTTGTGCATTCGCCAGATCCTTGTCGGTTTCCGTGGCCTTTCGCGCTGCCGCTTCGGCATCGGAAACTCGATGCAGGTGCAGATACGTACGTGCCAACCACGCGTACGCGTGCGCCGTCTGCATTGCCACCCCTTGTGCGGCTGCCGCTGCTTCAAACTTCTGCGCCGCGGCCCTGAAATTCTCCTTGCGATATTCCTGCAGTCCTTCTTGCATCGCATGCATTTGGCTCGCCGCCACCCCCATCCCGCCGTCGGCGGGGGGAACTTTTTCCGGCGTGGCCGCGCCCGCGGTCTTCGGGGATGGTTTTGGCCCATGAGCAACAGGGAAGGGATGGCTCGGCCGAACACCACGGCCGCAATACCTAGCAGTAGGGCCACGCGAAGGGGTTTCATGTGTTCCCGCCAGTCAGGGTACTTCTCAATGAAGGGTTATTCTCCCTGTCGATACTCAGCATGTCAATAAGCCTTGACGCCGCTCCGACGCAGCGCCCTCACGTCTATCCGCCAGCCGCCAACGCCAGCGTCACCGCAATCCCGCTCCACTGGGTTGAAAGAAAGAATGAGCAACCATCGTCTTTCAACTAAGCTCAAATTCGAGGGAGACTACCTCCATGCATAATCGCTCCGTGCCGACTTCCACGATGCTTGCGCATCTTTGCTACCGCGATCTGGCGGAGGCCTCCGACTGGCTCGCGCGCGTCTTTGGATTCACCGAGTACTACCGCTATGGTCAGCCCGTCAGCGGCATCCAGATGTATTTGGGCGACGCACACGTCATGTTAAGCGGCTCTCGCGAGGGCCGCTTCGAATCCCCAGGGAAGCTCGGCTACGGAACGCAAATGCTCACCGTCCTCGTGACGGATGTCCGGGCGCACTACGCCAACACCAAGCTCCACGGCGCAACGATTTGGGAAGAGCTTCGAGAAACCGTCTACGGAGAACTACAGTACGGCGTCACCGACCTCGAGGGTCATTGCTGGCTCTTTTCGCAACACGCCCGCGACGTAGACCCCGCCTCTTGGGGCGCAACGGTCGTATCGTCCCCACCTTCGCCACTCAAATAGCCGCACATCAGGCAACCTCTCCGCCCCTCTTTGATTCTGACTGCCTTAACGGCTGTTCCTTGGGGTTGTAGCCGGGTGCCGCACACGCCGATTCTGCGTGTGCGGGTTTAGATCTCACTGCAAGCACATCCAAACGCACTAAAATTGCGCTTCTATCTCTAAGTGGTTATACGAAGGCCAATGGACTTCACGCCGCCGCCGTCCGGCTCTCCCCCGCCGCCGGCACATACGGAAACGTCTTCGTCGGCTTCGACGTCACCGATTCCTTCCCGATGCCCAGACGGATCGGAGTGTTCGCCCCTAACGAAAACATGACGTCAGGAGCGTTGTCGGTAAGCGAGCGGCCATTCCATTCCAAAAATCCAAACGACGCGGCTGTCCCCACTTCATAGGGAAGCAGGTTCGGGCAGAATCGCCGCGCCACTTTCTCGCCATACGCCTGCGGATCCTCGGCGGTCCCATACGCGGCTACGACTCCCGCAACCGCTTTCGCCACAGTGGCTCCGTGCGTCGCGAGATCGTCAGAAGGAATTCCCGCATTCAGTCGATTCCCCAAATCTTCGTTGTACTGCGTAAACAGCGGATGAATCATAGGCAGCCCCACGCGATTGATCGAGCGCCACCCGCCCGCATCTGTCGCCAACGTCGACAATGCCCACACGCCGATTCGTCGCGAGTCTCCCGCATCTGCAAGCAGTTCCTTGTCCGGCACTTCCAGCACGATTGAATACACCGTGTGCCCCGCGAACAGATTCTTCGCCCGGCTTGCATCCCAACCCGCAAGATTCACGGTCGTCCCGTCCTGAAACGCGTGCCCCACTGCGTGCAGCACATCCGGCTCGATCCAGAACGGGTCGCCAGCCTTGCCCGCCCACACGCGCAAACCATTTGCCGTGCTCACGAATTCTCCTGTTGTCCCCTGCGCCACCACCGTGCCGGCCGCATCCGGATTAACAGCGTCTGCACCCGTGATACGCCGCACCGTGTAGATCTGCTTTCCATTCTTATCGCGTTCGCCAAATACAAACCGATACGTCAGCTCTTCAATCGCATCGCCGTTCAAATCAATCTTGAATTCGTACATTCCCTCGGGATGGTAGCCCGGCGCAGGAATCATCCCAAAAATCGAATGGCACACATTGATCGCAAACACAGTTCCCGTTTCTCCGCGGAACACATACAGGTCCGTAATATCGAGCCGAATATCCTGAAGGGCAATGGGTGAATCCAGATGATGTGACATGGGCGGTCCTCCGTTTCTTACTAAGATGGCCATCAAAACCCCCTACGAAATCAGCGCCAACCTCATCGGCGCGATCGACGTAAGTGATGACGTGTTTCCTTCAGATGCTGTTCGCCGAGAAGTGATGCATTGTTTTTCAACGTAAACACAGCTGGCCCCGTAGCATCTTTTTCCATTGCGCTTCTGGAATCGAAGTCATATCGTCTCTGTGCCATGCGCACCCTGGCCGAAGACGTAAAGTACGGTCTCAGGTTGCTGGGCAAAGCGCCCGCATTTACCGCAGTCGCCGTGTTGTCGCTCACGTTGGGAATTGGCGCGAACACTACGATATTCACCCTCGCCAAGGCCTTTTTTCTCGAGTCCGTCCCCGTCAAAGATCCTGCCCGCGTTGTCAGTCTTTATTCCAACGCCACAAGCCGCAAAGGCCCTCCACAAGTGTACTTGCCCACTCCCTACCTCAACGCCGTGGACTATCGCGAAAAAATCGATGTGTTCTCAGGGTGTTCGATTGCCATTCCCACTGGCCTCAAACTTATCGTTTCCGGCAAGGAGCAGCAGGTCTTCGGCGAACTAGTGAACGGAAGTTTTTTTGACGTCCTCGGTGTCCAGCCGTCTCTCGGACGCGGTTTTACAGCGGAAGAAGACGCATCTCCTCGTCCCGTCGCGGTTCTGAGCTTTGCGCTTTGGAACACACAATTTGGTGCCGACCGCAATATTCTCGGTCGCACGATCCAATTGAATCAGCAGGATTTCACCGTCATCGGCGTAGCACCGCGCGAGTTTCGCAATATTGGCTCGCTCGGCAGTCCTGAACTCTGGATTCCTATCCCCATGCGCGATCTGATGCTCGACGATGAGACCAAGAAGTTCATGTACGAGCGCGGTTTCCGCATGGTCGCGATGGTTGCGCGCCTCAAACCGGGTGTGAATCTGGCGCAAGCACAATTGGCCGTCCACGCCTTGGGCCTGGAACTCGAAAAGGAATATCCCAAGGACAACGGCGGGCGAAACGAAATGCTCGTTCCTATCAACGAAACCGCTATTCCTCCCCAGTTGCACAGCGTCTTTGCCCGCGCCGGTGCCTTGATGATGCTCATTGTCACCCTGGTCCTGCTCATTGCCTGCGCCAATGTAGCGAATCTACTGCTCGTTCGTGCCACTCAGCGCCAGCGCGAGATCGCCATCAGGCTCGCCATGGGCGCTGGCCGCATTCGCTTGATCCGGCAGTTGCTGACCGAAAGTCTGCTGCTCGCGATCTTGGCTGGTTCGTTCGGAATTCTTCTCGCCTACTGGGGCAAAACCGCGCTGGCTTCGCTGATTCCTCCGGGTCTCGCGCGCCGCCTTAACCTGAGCCTCGACGGTCGTGTGCTGCTCTATACGCTGCTCCTCGCGCTCGCCGCAACGCTTCTTTTCGGACTGGTTCCCGCACTCCAGGCATCGAAAACCGACCGCATCGCTGCCCTCAAGGATCGCACCGGGGCGCCAACAGGCAGCGCTCGTTGGTACGGTCTCCGCGGCATCCTGGTCATGGTCCAGGTTGCTCTTTCGCTCGTCGCTCTTGCCGGCGCCGGCCTTTTCATCCACAGCTTGCGAAATGCCCAGCAGATCGATCCCGGCTTCGAGGTCAAGCACGAACTCGTAATGTTCGCGAACCTTGGTGCCGAAAAATATGCTCAACCTCAGGCCGAGGCCTTCTACCGGGACGTTGTCGAACGCCTGAAAGCGCTTCCAGTCGTCGCGGACGCCAGCGTCGCCGATAATGCTCCTTTCAGCGGTGGTCTTCAGCGCACCACTTTCACCGAAAACGTGGATTTCACCGATCCCCGCAACGGCAAGCTCACGCCGATCGTCGCCGTCGCTCCCGGTTTTTTTCCAACATCGGGCATCACTCTTCTCAGTGGCCGCGGCTTTGATGAACATGACGATGCGAACGCCGCCATGGTTGCCGTTGTCAATCGAGCTCTCGCGGAAAGCGCTTGGCCTGGCCAGGATCCTCTCGGCAAACACCTTCATTTCCTCGGCGAATCCTGGGACGCAACCGTCGTCGGCGAAGTGAATACCGTCAAATATTCAACGCTCGGCGAGCCGCCTCAGGCGATTGTCTACATGCCGCTCAAGCAGCATTACACAGCGTTCGTGGCGCTTTATGTGCGGACAAATGGTGATCCTGAAAAAGCCCTTGGCGTCATCCGTAATACGGTGCAATCCCTCATCCCCAACGTTCCGCTAGTTGGCGTCCAGACCGTTGGTCAGGTTTTAGTCCAATCGCTGACTGCGGCCCGAGTTGGTGCTGAATTGCTCGGTACCTTTGGTTTTCTCGCCTTGATTCTCGCCTCCATCGGAACCTATGGCGTCATGTCCTACTCGGTCAGCCAGCGTACGCAGGAAATAGGCATCCGCATGACTCTCGGGGCGCAGCCGCGCGATGTCCTCCGCTTGATTCTCATTGGCGGATTGGCCATGGTCTCGACTGGCGTGGCGTTGGGCCTCGGGATTTCGACGATCCTCAGTCGAAGCATGAGCACTTTGCTTTTCGGAATCGGCGCTTTTGATGCGCCGAGCTTCCTCGTGACGGCGGCGCTCCTCATCCTCGTAGCCATGGCTGCCTGCTGGATTCCAGCACGTCGCGCGATTCGTGTCGATCCCGTCATCGCGCTGCGCTTTGAATAGGCGGTCACGCAACGTCAGTATTCCTTTGGTCCTGCTTGTTCCTTAGTTTCGTTTCCGGTTCACGCCTAGTTCTTCGGCGGCACTGGCGTTGCAAGTCAAGCGCGGACGGGTGGCACACTTCGACATCATCTCTAACGTGCAGCAGGGCTAAGTCGGGTGCTTCAGATTCGCTGTTAACTGTCGGCTGTAAGCTGTGAGTCCGATGCCGCGCACGATCGAGCACGATCGAGCATCAGCTCCCGCTCTCGCGAATCAAGAGGTTATAGAACGGTAGGTCTCCAGAACAGCCTTCGCCAGTTTTCCAGACTTTGCGAGCGCTTCCAGCCGCTTATACAAATCGGTCTGATGACTCTTGTCTTTCTTCCCGATCGCGACTACCGCAACAGTACGAATATCCTCAATCACTTTATAAACGACCCGATAATCCTCAAAATGGAAGCTTCGGAATCCTTCAAGCAGTTCTGTAAGCGGCTCAGAACATCCGATGGGATCGACATGTATCTTCTTCTCGAATTCCTTCTTCAGCGCGTTCTTCACATTCTTGGGAAGGCGCTTGATGTTCTCGACGGCTTCGTCCGTGAACTTTGAGCGGTACACCTAACCCTCTCCAAACGCCTTCTCGAACGAATGTAGCTTCCCCAGTCGAGCGTTTTCATCGAGATTCTCGGCTGCGCTCAATATCTGCTTAAAAAACTTCTGATCCGAGGTGATTTCCAACGTCTCGACCACCGAACGCAGCTTTTGGATCAACTCATCAAAATATTTCTTGTCCAGCAAAAGCTTCTCATCTTCCTCATGGGTGGCGGAAATAACCACGACATTGCGTCCCCTCGCCAATCGAAGAGTGGCGCTCTGGTTCTGCCGTAGCTCTGACCGCTTGACCGTGCGGCTTCCGGGACGCGTCAACGCCTTCACTGTCATAACAGACCTCCCCTGTACATAAGCCATGTACGCTATGTACAGGTAAATTGTACGACCGTTAGCCGCGACCGTCAATGATTCGCCGTCGTCCACCACAACGTTGGCTCTTCGTGGAAGCTCAATTTTCGTCGGAATAAAACCATCCTCAAAAGCCGAGAGCTTTAGATTCGCTGTTAACTGTCAGCTGTAAGCTGTGAACCCAATGCCGCGCACTCCCGCACACGATCTAGCATCATCTCCCGCTCTCGCGCATTACGCGTAAGCCCCGCCGCACGCTCGAACTCTGCGCGCGCATCTTCAAAGCGACCAAGCTTTTTCAGCAAATCACCGCGCACGCTCGGCAAAAGATGGTAGCTCGCGAGTGACGTTTCTCCCATGAGCGCGTCGACAACCGCAAGGCCCGCGGCCGGGCCGAACGCCATTCCCACGGCCACCGCGCGATTCAGCTCCACGATCGGAGATGGTGTCACCTGCGCAAGCGCATCGTAAAGCGACACGATCCTCGCCCAATCCGTTTCCTCCGGCCTCATCGCCCGCGCGTGACAAGCGGTAATCGCAGCCTGCAGCGCATACGGTCCTTGCCTTCCGCCGAGTTTCTCGGCCCGCTCAAGCGCAGCGAGACCGCGTTGGATTAGGAGTTGATCCCACTGCGCGCGATTCTGCTCAAGCAGCAGGATGGGCTCGCCCGACGAGTTCACGCGCGCCCTCGCGCGCGACGACTGAATCTCCATCAGCGCAACGAGCCCGTGGACTTCCGGCTCGTTTGGAGCTAGCTCTGCCAGGATGCGGCCCAGGCGGAGCGCCTCCTCGCAGAGCGCCGGCCGCATCCAGTCGTCTCCCGCCGTCGCCGAGTAGCCTTCGTTGAAGATCAAGTAGATGACCTCGAGTACTGAGGACAAACGCGCGGCGAGTTCCGCTGCACGCGGAACCTCGAACGGCACTCCCGCTTCAGCCAGCGTTCGCTTGGCCCTCACGATTCTCTGCGCCACCGTCGGCTCCGCCGTGAGAAACGCGCGTGCGATCTCATCCGTCGTGAGGCCCCCAAGCAATCGCAGCGTCAGGGCAACGCGCCCTTCCGTCGAGAGCACCGGATGACAAGCTATGAATACGAGGCGAAGGAGGTCAT
The DNA here is from genome assembly GCA_963718785.1 of uncultured Acidobacteriota bacterium. Lineage (GTDB taxonomy): Bacteria > Acidobacteriota > Terriglobia > Acidiferrales > UBA7541 > Acidiferrum. The sequence goes on from CAVQZW010000004.1 coordinate 1,422,552, forward strand.
CGCCAACAGCATCGTCAAGCGCGGCATCGAAATCCGGCACAGCCAACTCCTGCTGGGCCTGCAGCTCGCGGCCAAGCTCTTCGTGCTTGCGCTCGATCCGCGCATTTCGCCGGAAATGGTCGATAGCACGGTGCTTTGCCGTGGCCATCAGCCAGGCGCCTGGATTGTCCGGGATGCCCGACTCCGGCCACTGCTGGAGCGCGGCGACGAGTGCGTCTTGGGCGAGTTCTTCGGCTAGGCCGACGTCGCGCACGATTCGCGCGAGGCCGGCAATGATTCTGGCGGATTCGATTCTCCATACCGCTTCGATCGCGCGATGGGTATCCGTGGACGTCACGGCTACCCATCACACCATCTTCAATCCGCCTGCGCAAGCGGGCGCTGTGGCGATCCGTTCGCGCCATCTGTCCGTGCAAAAGACTCCTAAGGTTTGGGAGCGTAGTCCTCGGGCCCCATCAACTGGCGAACCTCGGTCTCGCCCTCCCATCCGGGCCAGTGTTTTTTGTGAAGTTCCATGAACGCCACGGCGCTTTCCAGCGCCTCTTTCTTTGACTTGTACTCCAGAATCGCAAACCCGCCGACGACTTCCTTGGCTTCGGTGAAAGGCCCATCGATCGACCTTATCTGTCCCTTGGAAAGCCGGACACGTGTACTTGCGGCAGTCGATGCTAGCCCGCCGCTTAGGACCATCGTGCCGGCTTTCACCGCGTCTTCACCAAGCTTCGCCATCACTTCCATGAATCCCGGGGGCGGCGGGCCCTGGTTTTCAGAGTGCTTGACCATCATCATGAATCGCATCTCTTTTTTTCTCCTTCTTCTTAGCTTTAGATACAGAGCTTTCCCACGTTCTCCAAAAACAGCTTGTCGTCCTTGGGGTTCGACAAAGTCGAACCCCAATTATCTCAACTCAATCTGTTCAGGTATTCTCGTTGTGAAAATCAGGACTAGGCTGTTGCGCCCAAGCAAGTATCCGCTTCATAGAGCTGCCGAAGTTCGCACTCGCCCTGGCCCACGACCTTTAGGAAGTCTTTCGCCAATTGGACGGCTTCTTCCTTGGAGTTGGCTCGCAGGATGGCGAAACCGCCGACCAGTTCCTTCGCCTCTGTAAACGGCCCGTCAATCACCGTCAAATCCCCGCTCGTGTTGCGCACCCGGGCGCCGAGAGCGCTGGGCAAGCAGCCCTCTGTGGCAACCAACCATCCGGCCTTCATGCCTTCCTCGACCAGCTTCCCCATCTTGGCCATTTCCTCCTGGGAAGGGGGAACGCCTGTCTCCTCATGCTTATAGATGCTCAAAAATTTCATGATCTTCTCTCCTTGGTTTCATTTTATTCGTTTCTAGAGCGCACCCCTCAATTGGTGGCGCCCAGGAACGGTTGTGAATTCCCGCTCTACTACAACGTCGAACGTGGGTACGCAAAATCGACACGTTCGAGCAGTTTTTTTCAGGCGGTTTCGATTGTCTCCGGGTCCCGTCGCTCATCTCTCTAAAAGGGTTACGTAGCATGACCAGATTACCTGGCGAAATCCGACGCTTCTTGCACCGGCCGAATCTCTACCTCGGTTTCATAGTCAAACGGGGCCCGTTTGAGCCATTCAACCGCCTCCTCCACCGATTTCACCTGCCACAACCAGTATCCGCCCACCAACTCCTTCGTCTCGCTGAACGGGCCGTCGATCACCGTACGCCTTTCTCCCGAAAACCGCACTCGCTTGCCTTTCGAGCTCGGACGCAGCCCATCCGCCCCCAGAAACACGCCCGCCTTCATCAATTCCTGATTGAACTTGCCCATCTCGCCGAGCAGTTTCCCGTTCGGCATAACTCCAGCCTCCGAATCCTTGTTCGCTTTCACGATCACCATAACTCGCATTCGGTTCTCCTTTAGTCTGTCTCGGAGCTGGACACCGGCCAAACTCGCCTGGCTAAAACTCTAGCTCTACTTACACGTCGTCCCGCAGGCAGCAAGATCGACAAGCAGGATCGTCGAGTACGACAATGCTTTATTTTGGTGGGCCTGCCCTTGGAACGCCAGCGCTGCAGTGGCGTTTCCGCTCTTAGGAGCCCGCAGACGCCCCAAGCCCCTCATTTTGCAACACTTGCGCCACCGTCGCTCGAATGTGCACTATTTTGGTGCAGATTAGCGGCCTAAGTCATTTAGAATGAACACTTACATAAGTGTTGAAAACAAAGAACTTTATCTACTTTTAGAATGAACACTTATGCAAAAACGGGGAGGGGGGCCAGTTATGGTTAACCAGAAATCGCCACCCGTCTCTTGCGTCGCTTTCGCCGACTGCAGCCCCTGACTCAAGCGCAAACGGGGAGAGTGCCCACTCCCTAACCCTGGAAAGACTCGCGCATTCCAGCGCAAATCGTCTAAAGTGTTTCTGAAATTCCATGGCCACGAAAACAACATGAACCGCACTCGCTCATTTCTGATCGCTTTCTGTTTCTGTAGCTCGGCAGTATTCGTATCCGCTACGCCCGCTCGCGCCGCAAAGACCGTCATCTACAAAGTTGGCGTTATGACCCGCCAGTTCCTTCCGCTGGAACCCTACGAATGGCGCGGCGCAAAAACGCACGCCCTCATCACCGACATCTGGTATCCCGCCGATCCCGCGGCTGTCGAGCAGATGCAATGGATTGGCTCTGCGGACGCTCCGTTCGCCAAGGGCGCCAAAGCTGCGCGCGATGCCGCGCTGATCGCAGGCTCTGACAAATTCCCACTGATCTTGCTCTCGCACGGAATCGGCGGTTCGTCGGCCATGATGGCTTGGTTCGGCGCCGCGCTGGCTTCGCATGGATACATCGCCGCCGCCGTAAATCATCCCGGCAATAACTCGCTCGAAGACTACACACTCCCCGGAGCTGTCTTCTGGGGCCAGCGCGCGCACGACCTGAGCGCTCTTCTTGACATTCTAATGGCCGATTCCACTTTCGGACCTCGCATCGATCCCAAGCGCGTCGGCGCGGCCGGGTTTTCTCTAGGAGGCCTCACCGTCCTCGAACTCGCCGGCGGCATCGCCGAGTTCACTCGCTATCAGGACTTTTGCAAATCGCCCAAAGCCGATGGTATGTGCAACGATACGATCGAATACCCCGGCCTTTTAGCCAAAGTCACAGCTCTCGCCAAAACCGATTCAGCAATGCAAGCCGCGTTCGTCGAAAACTCCAAATCCCATCGCGATCCGCGCATCCGCGCCATTTTCGCCATGGCTCCTGCGCTCGGCCCGGCGTTCGATCCCGCCTCGCTTGCCAAAATTTCCGTGCCCACGCAAATCGTCGCCGGTGCGGTCGACAACGTAGTCCCCGTCGACTCCAGCGCCAAGTTTTTCGCGGCTCGCATTCCCGGCGCGCAGCTCACCATCTACCAAGCTGTTGGCCATTACACATTCCTCGCCACTTGCGCCGAGCTCGGCGATCGCACCCAGCCGAGGCTCTGCATCGACCAGGCCGGCATCCTGCGCGACGAAATCCACGCGCAAACCGTCGCCATGGCCTGGAAATTTTTCGACGCCAATTTGAAATGAAAACAAACTGGAACGAGCGGGAATTTATCTTGTAAGAACTTTCAAGCCAGGCGCCATCCAAACTGGCGGGTTCGCATCAACTGGGCAGCAAGGATCTTTTCTTCGGAACACCTTTTTCGCGGTACAGGTCACGGTCGGCCGCGCCCAAAATCTCGTTCGAGGTCTCGCCATCGTCCGGATAAACCGCCATGCCGATGCTCACGGAAATTCTCGGCTCCTCGCCATCCTCCGCCAGTCGCTTGGAAATTCTTTGCGCCACGAGCCGCGCCGCTTCCGCATCGGTCTCCGGCAAAATCAGCACGAACTCGTCGCCGCCGTACCGCGCCGCTGTATCCATCTCCCTCGAATAAAGCCGAAGCATATCGGCCAAACGGCACAGCGCCCGGCTTCCCGCGATGTGCCCATAAGCATCATTGATTTTCTTGAGTCCATCCAAGTCGAGCAGTAGGACCACGAACGGCCGCTCGTTTCTTCCGAATCTCTTGATCTCGGTCTCCAGCGCTTCCACTAGCTGCCGGTGATTGGCCAGTCCGGTTAGCGGATCGCTGACCGCTAAATGCCTTATCCGCTCCTCGGCTCGCTTGCGCTCCGTGACTTCTGCCGCCAAAGCCAGCGTTGTGATCGCGATGATTCCCATGAACGCCTGCATCAAAAGCAAAGAAGTGTTCTGCGATTCCTGCGCGAATGGTCCATACCCATGCAAAGTTCCCCACGCGGCAATCATCGAAAGCCCGCACAGGGCGGTAGCAGCTTTCCGGCGGCCAAATCGAAAGGCCGCCCAAATGAGAAACGGAATACACAAATACTCGAGAGGGTAGTTTTTAAGTTCAGAATGGAACGGCTTGCCAAAGACAACCCAGCCGGTGGCGAAAAGCCCGAGGAACAGGAAGGCCATCTCCGTGATTTGTTTGCGAGTCCGATTCAGGCGGGGATTCTCCAACCAAAGCAAGAGTAGCGGAGTCACGGTCACCGCGCCAACAGCGTCACCCAGCCACCAGGTGCACCAGATCGATCCGTAAGCCGCCCAATCGGCAAACCCGGATGTTGCAAGTATCGTGACACCAATCGTCGCGCTGACAGTGGTCGCCAGTATTCCTGCCAGAAACGCAAATTTGAAAACATCGGCCGCCCGTGAAAAGGCAGCCTTGCCTTGTGCGAAACGTTGAACCAGGTAGCACGCCGCCATGCCTTCCAGCGTATTCCCCGCTGCGATGGCAATCGAGGTTTGCACCGAACCAGCGTTCGTCAGATTGACAAAAAACGCGCCGATCAAAATCCCCGGCCAAATTCGGTAGCCAAATACCAGTAACGCGGCAATCGCAATTCCCGTGCACGGCCAGACAGCCGTTGCGCTTGCATGCACATAAGCCAACTGCAGGCCGAGTTTGCCCGCGACGAAATACACCCCTGCCAACCCCGCCACCGCCGCCAGATTGTTCAGCAAATCCGACCGCTTCATTGCGATTTCTCCGCCTGATCCGGATCCCTCCGGGGCAGGGAATTGACCACCGCACGTACACACTGCAAGAGCTTCTCCCGGGGCCGAGCCCGCAGGCGAAGACGCCACAAAAGCCTGACGTAATCCCTTATTTTACTAAAGGTTTTACGCTAACGGGGACCTAACTAATGGCGCGTTTTCGACTTAATTAATGGCTTAAATTCGAGGCTGGCGCGGCCCGGCAACGGATTCCTGTCTCCAAAATCCTAGTGCGGATTTTCACTCTGTTCGGAATTCCGCAAGAGACCCTCACGCCCAGCGAGCCAAGCGCCGAGGTAACCGCGCCCCATGCCCTGCAGAGTTTGAAACAGTATCCCCGCCATCCCTTCCGAGCTGGTCCAAGCCACCTGCCCCTTCCCGCTAATCTCGACGCCGAGCGAGAGTTCGAACGCAAATTGAATCACGGACCATTGGGTTAGAGCTCTTGCGGCGCGGACCGCCATGCCACCTTCGCTCAAATTCATGATGCGCCCGCGCTGTTCACCGTCGCTGTCTTTCAAAGTTAAGGACAGGTTGACGGGGTGGCGGAAGAAACGCCGCCTTTCCTGCATCATGATGTCTTTCGCAATGGTGATGTGGAGCGAGACGCCATCCACACTCAGGGGTGCGCGCAATACAAAGTTGGCACCGGCGTTCAGGGTGGCGGTGGTCTGAGCAGCGGTATAAATGCAGGCGAAAATCGCGGCCTTGCCGTTCGATGAGCCCTTTCGAACGGCTTCGATCAATTCGAGTGCGCCGGGAACCTGCATATCCACGAACAAGCCGTCAATTCGTTTGCGCACGAGAAATTCGCGGGCGGCTTCCGCAGTCGGCACTAGATCGAACTTGGCGCCATATTTTTTCATGCCGCCGGAAACGGCAGTCAAAATGGAATAGTCGTTGGAGATAAGAAGGAATTCGAGGTCTGACGCTGTGGACATGGTGGTAGAGAGACTCCGTCCGGGTCCGAAGGACTTCCCGATGGTTCGTAGGGAATGTTGATTCTATCTTTATCGTTCAAGCGGTGCCGGTGTCGAGTCTTTCTGCGCGCCGTAGCTACAATCAAACAATCGTTACCCCGTCAATCGTGCAGGCAGTCAACAGGCCTATTCGCAACGAATTCGCGGAAATGCAGCAGTGCACGGGCGGCTATGCCCGCCCAGATGCTCAGGACGGAAACGTGATCGTCGCTAGCTGGGCCCGACCTTCGGCGAGGGGGACGGATAGTTTTGAGAGAGAGAATCTGACGGCGTGCCCGGTGACAGTGGCTTATGAGGCGGGACAATTCTGCGAGGATATGTAGGCAGATAGTTGTCCAGAGTAATGTCGCCCAAATCGATTTCATCGCGTACGGAATAGAGGAATTTAGGTTTGCTTAGGAAAAGAGAAGTTCCAGAACAGACGGGGAGGTTGATCTGACGGTCCTCATAGACATAGCGGCGAGCGAGAGTAATGGTGAACTCTTGAATAGGACTGAACTCAAGGCTCGGTGTGAGATCTGTAGACAGGTTTGAATATGATGCCGGTGATGGAGCCAAGCCCTCTGCGATGTATTCCCGCGAAATCTGGCATTCCAAATTAGGGAGTTGAGCCACGATAAAAAGAGGGCCTGGCTCACGGAGAGCCGCGAAACAGCTCAGTCCGTTGTCCGCCGTATGATTCAAGCAGCGGCTGCCCCCAGGAAAGCTCAGCCGGTCGCCCGCGACGAGAATTTGTGTTTCGGATCCCACTTCGAAAACGTTATATCCGAACGAGACGCGGGCTTTGACTGGCGCGTCTTTGAAACGTTCGAAAATAGCCTTTTTCATGCTGATCGAAGGCCAAACGCGCGTGCGGCCAAACGAAACCGACTCATAAAGGCGACGCCAGTGAGAAGTCCAGATCTTCCCGTCCGGAAGCTCCAGTTCAAGTTTGATGGCGCGGATTTGAACGATACTTTTCTCGCCTAAGGCAGCAATTTGGAAAGGAATTTCCAAGTACACTTCATCACCGAACGAATTCATGCGGTGACCTTCCTGGTGGCCGAAGGAGAGGCTCCGATCGAGAGAAAGATGAAGTGGGAGCGGATGCGTTTGCGTCGCGACAGGAAAATCGCGGTTGATAAGCTTGACGTACGGTGTGAGGACTAGAATCAAAAGCACTAGAGCAACGAATGCTGCCACGATGAGCCTTGCCAGGAGCGCTTTGCGATAAACAAATTGAATAAAGATGGCAGTCAGGCTGGCTGCCAAGTAGAGAAATCCATCCAGGGTATCCGTGCCACTCGTCAAATCCGCTTCGGGAATGACCACTGTTACTAGGCCTGCGAAGCCAATGAGAAGTAGAAAAACAACCAGAAACACCAGCGAAGCCTGGCCGGTTCCGGACGTGATACTGCCAAGTGTAAGGAAGGGCAGAACAATCGCCATGGCGAACAAGCAGTGCACGTACAAAAGGCTCGGGACTGAGGAGATGACGGGGAAGCTTGCCAGCTTGAGAAGGATCAGCTGACAGGCGAAGAGCGGCAGGTGAACAAAAAGGACGATGGAGAGAAGTTTCGCGGCGAGGAGCTTTTGCCACTCATAAGGGCGGGTGATCCAGAAAACCCGGTCTCCTACGAGAGGTTCGCCCTGAACAAGACGAAGAATGAGAAAACCCCACGAGAGAATCATGAGAGCGGGGAGATAGCTTAGGAGGGAAGTGAGGAAGCGGCTGTCAAAAGTCTGATGTGTCCACACACGGGGCTGTTCGACAACAAAGGAGATAAGCAGGGCTACTGACAGAAGAATCTCAGGCCAGTGATGGCGGAGGTCCTTGCGGAAGATATGAAGAATTTGGCTCATGGGCGGGGGGGGCGGGTTAGGCGGGCCTCCGGCCGGTTTTTGCGAGACTCAAAAAGATTGCGCGGAGCGACATGGGTGCGAACGCGACGCTGCGGAAGGGACCGAAGAGTTGAGCGATCGCAGCGTCCGCGGATTCCTGGTGGAAAGAGTCGTCTACGAATCGGATGGTTTGGCCGGCTGCGGTTGCCTGAATCCAGTTTGCCGGGAGGTTCGCGGGAATGGCGGCTGGAGCGTCAAACGTAATTTCGACTTCGCGGAAGCGCGCGTTGAGAGAGGACATCTCCTCGGAGAGGCGCAGGCGTCCGGAGTCGAGATACGCGAGATGAGTGGCGAAGCCTTCGATTTCCGCGAGATCGTGAGAGGAAAGGAAAATTGTGGATTCCTTGGAACGTTCGAGGAGGGCGTTGCCAAGTTCGTCGCGGACCATGGGATCGAGGCCGCTGAATGGCTCATCGAGGACAATGAGCTTGGGGCGAAACGCGAGAGCGCTGGCGAGAGCGGCTTTCATGCGCATGCCGCGGGAAAGATGTTTGAGTTTGCGATCCAGGGGCAAATCAAATTTTTGAACGAGCTGCGCTTCAAGTTGCGTGTCCCAGGTCGGATAAAAGGGGCGGAGATAGGCGAGGAAATAGCCGACACGCATCCACGGAGGTAGATGCTGGTTCTCCGACACGTAGCCGATGGAGGCGAAGGTTTTGCCGGATATTTTTCTGGAATCGACACCGAGGACAGAAGCGGTGCCGGTGGAAGAACGGAAAATGTTCATGAGGATTTTGATGAGCGTGGTTTTTCCAGCGCCGTTGGGACCGACGAGCGCGTGGATGGCGCCTTCAGGCACGACAAAATCGAGGCCATCGAGCGCGCGCACACCGCCGAATCGTTTCGTCAGGGAATGCGTTTGGATGCAAAGCACGGCGGTACTATAGCAGGCACGAGACGCATTGCTAACAGAAACATGGGCCGGACCATCCTAGCCGGCGGCTAACTGTTTTTTTCAGCCGATGAGTCTCCGCAAAATGGGCTGTCCATCCTCCTCGGTTAGAACTCCCTTTCGCATCAGCAACAGCAGCAGTTCTTCGAGGGCATAATGATCCGTGTCTTTCAAGCTGTTCCTGTCGCAGGCAGACTCACGTTGTTCCAGAGTGTGCTTCTCTGGAGCTGCTTCGCCGCGCAATTCGGCGAACCACCTCTCGACAATGGCGCGGGACACTGGCTCTACGGCTTCAAACGCTATTCCCATGCCCATCCCGAGCTGACAACACGCTACCCTGCCAGCGGACTGGAATAACTTGCCGTTCTTCAGGAGGCGCAGGATCACGTTCGTCCCGACGGGGAACGGGTTCATCGTGTCTACATAGCAGCCTCCGAGGCACAAATCCGTGGTATGCGATTCGATGCGCGCTCCCGACTTCGGCTCCAAGATGGTCGCGGCGGCTGTAAACGGACAACGCGGCTGGCTTCGCTTTTCGGCGTGGGCGGGTCTGAGAGGACAAGTGACGCTTGCACACGCCGACCTCGACGAATTATTTTCTGAAGTTTTCTGAATGGGATCGCTGCGATAGATCTGGACTGCTTCGTGGCTGCTGGTTACCGGCATGGTCGAGTTCCTTAGAAACTCCCCTTGGCCCTCCGGTTTTCCCCGGTTTTATGGTAACGGAGGAGGCGGAAGTCCTCGGTGACTTCGGCCACAAGTTTCTGTGACATGCGTCACAGCAGTTCCAGCTGTCCGCACAACTAACTGCGAGGGAAAAAACAGGATTGAAGCAGAAACTGAGGTGGGGGAAGTAAGGAAGAACGGAAGCAAAAATCTCTTCCCACAAACAGTATAACACCGGGTGTGCGAAATCCTTGCCGGATTTATTTTGCGGCGAGCTGCGCGAATTGCTGGACGAAGCTGGGAAAGTTTGGCTCAATCGGTGAATGCCGCGGCGCGGCGGAGCGCGCTCGCGGATGAGTGCAAAAATTTACATACTAAACTAAACCGTTTAGTATGCATCTTCGAGCAAAACGCGGTGTGGAGGGCAGAAGTGGACGCAATGATTCGCGTGGAAAGCCTGGTGAAGAAATTCGGGGATTTTACGGCGGTGGACAATATCTCGTTCGAGGTGCCAAAGGGCGAGATTTTTGCGTTTCTCGGACCGAACGGGGCAGGGAAAACGACAACGATCAAGATTCTGACGACGCTGTTAAAGGCTACCAGCGGGACGGTGGAAGTGGACGGACTGAATCCGAAGACGCATGAAAATGAAGTGCGGCAAAGCTTCGGAATCGTGTTTCAGGACCCAAGCCTGGACCAGGATCTGACGGCTTGGGAGAACATGGATTTGCACGGTGTGCTTTATCACGTGCCGGGGAAAGTGCGGCGCGAGCGCGCAGAGACGCTTCTGAAACTTTTCGAGTTGTGGGACCGCAAAGACGCGTTGGTAAAGACATTTTCGGGCGGCATGAGGCGGCGGCTGGAAATCGCTCGCGGATTTTTGCATACACCGAAAATCTTGTTCCTGGACGAGCCAACGCTGGGACTTGACCCGCAAAGCCGCAACCAATTGTGGACGCATGTGAAGCGGCAGAACGAGGCGGACCACGTTACCGTTTTCCTGACGACGCATTATATGGATGAAGCGGAGCGAGTGGCGGACCGCATTGCCGTGATTGACCACGGAAAGATTGTGGCGATTGGAACGGCCGAGGAATTGAAACAGAGGACCAGCGCACAATCGCTGGAAGATGCGTTCCTGGCGCTGACGGGATCGACGATCCGGGATGAGTCCGCAACTTCCAAGGATCAATTGCGGCAAGTGGCGCAGATGTTTCGCGGGGGAGGACGGCGATGAACGCGATTTATATTTTGTGGCTGCGCGAAGTGAAAAAATACAGCCGGTCGCGGGTGCAGATTATTGCCTCGCTCGGCCAGCCTCTTTTGTATTTGCTGGTGCTTGGCTTCGGCCTGGGGCCGGTGTTCCAGAAAGCGGGCGGAGGAAGCTATTTGCAATTCATGGCGCCGGGAATTGTGGGCATGGCGGTGTTGTTCACCTCCGTGTTTTCCGGAATTGCGCTGCTGTGGGACCGGCAATTTGGATTCTTGAAGGAGACGCTGGTGGCGCCGGTCGCGCGGATCAACGTGATGATCGGCCGCACGCTGGGCGGAGCGACAGTAGCGATGCTGCAGGGCACGCTGATCATGGTGGTGTGCCTGATTGCGGGATTCCGGCCAGTGAGTTTGATTGGAATACCGCTGGGCTTCGCGTTCATGGCGCTGATTGCGATCGTGTTCGCGGCGCTGGGGACGTCGATCGGTTCGAGTTTGCAGGACATGCAGGGATTCCAGCTGATCATGAATTTTCTGGTGCTGCCGATTTTCTTTTTGTCGGGCGCGCTCTTTCCGCTGAACAATTTGCCTAAAGCGCTTTCGTTCGTGACGAAGCTCGATCCACTGTCGTACGGGGTTGATGGATTGCGCGCGACGCTGATTGGCGCGTCCCACTTCGGGGCGATCGTGGATGCGGTGGTGCTTGCCGTCGTCGCGGTGGGGCTGCTGTGTCTTGGGGCATGGCGCTTTTCGAAGATCGAGATTTAGAAAATGTCGCGCGGATTGAGTGCGAAGGCTCACAGCAAGGTACTTGAGTCAGCGACCGAACTGTTTGCGGAACGGGGCATCGATGTCACGAGTATGGACGCCATCGCGTCGGCATCGGGCGTAAGCAAAGCGACGATATACAAACATTGGGCGGACAAGGACGCGCTGTGCCTGGAAGTGATGCAGTACGTGCACGAGATCGATGGCGGCGCGCCGGAAGTGGACTCCGGCGATTTGCGGGCGGACCTCATTGCCTTTTTGAAATACGAGCCTTCGCGAAAAAAAGCAGCGATTATCAAAAAGCTAATGCCGCACCTGATTGCGTATTCGGCGCGAAATGAAGCGTTTGGCCGAGCGTGGAAAACGCGAGTGATGGACCGCGCGCGCACAAGTTTGAAGGCTCTTCTGCGGCGTGGAGTGAACCGCGGACTCTTTCCGGCCGTGCTGGACGAAGATTTAGGTGTGGCCTTGTTGCTGGGGCCGATGCTGTACCGACATATTTTCGGATCGAGCGTGAGTTTGGATTGGCTGGCGGAGGGAGCGGTGGATTCGTTTTGGAAGGCGCACGCGCGGCCGGCGCGAAAAAATGAAAATACCAGCCGGCCAAAGAGCAGGCCCAGGAAGTGAAAAAGCTTTTGAATGTGTGAGCCATCGCGTGGCGAGCGGACGGCCTCGGAAGGCGGTCCCTACACGGGGATGGGGTTGCGGTTGGCGAAGGTGATGCGCTGGTGCCAGTAGGGGTAGGTGGGTTGGGTGGCGCTTGCGGCGTCGAGCTTGGCGACTTGGTCTTTCGTGAGATTCCAGCCGACGGAGCCGAGATTTTGGCGGAGTTGCTCCTCGTTGCGCGCGCCGATGATGACGTTGGCGACCGTGGGGCGCTGCAGGAGCCAGTTCAAAGCGACCTGTGGAACGGTCTTACCGGTTTCTTTGGCGATATCTTCGATGGCGTCGACGACCTTGTAGAGATATTCGTTGTCGACTTGCGGGCCGGCGTCGGCGGTTTTGTGCAGACGCGAGACTTCGGGGATGGGGCGAGTGCGGCTGATTTTGCCGGTAAGGCGAGCCCAGCCAAGCGGGCTCCAGATGAGAGCGCCGACTTTTTGGTCGAGGGCGAGAGGCATCAACTCCCATTCGTATTCGCGGCCGATGAGCGAGTAATAGACCTGATGGCCGACGTAGCGTGACCAGCCGTAACGCTCGGAAATCGAGAGCGACTTCATAAGATGCCAGCCGGAAAAATTGGAGCAGGCGATGTAGCGGACTTTGCCGCTTTTGACGAGAGTGTCAAGCGCTTGCAAAGTTTCTTCAATGGGAGTGAGCGCGTCGAAGGCGTGCATGTGGTAGATGTCGATGTGATCGATGTCGAGGCGACGAAGACTGGCTTCGCAGGCCTGGATGAGGTGAAGGCGAGAGGATCCGAGGTCGTTGGGGCCGCCGCCCATGGCAAAAGTCGCTTTAGTGGAGATGAGGACGCGGTTGCGTTTGCCGGCGATGGCTTTGCCGAGGATTTCTTCGGAGAGGCCATTGGAGTAGATATCGGCGGTGTCGAAAAGATTGACGCCGGCTTCGAGGCAAATGTCGACGAGGCGCGTCGCTTCGGCGACGTCGCTGGCGCCCCAGGCTTTGAAAAACTCGTTGCCGCCGCCAAAGGTGCCGGCGCCGAGGCTGAGAACGGGAACCTGCAGGCCGCAATGGCCGAGTTGTCGGAATTCCATTTCCTTTTGGATGCGAGCAAGGGAGGGGTGGTAACAAAATAAAAATGAGGGGAGTACACTGGCGCGCAGAGGTGCGGCGATGAGTTCACTATGGAAGCGGTTGCTAGGAAGAGAGAGCCATCCGAATCCGCCGAATGCAGGGACGCGGTCACTGAGACTGGCGCCGGAGATAGGCGAAAGGGTGAGGGTGGAACCGACGCCACAGGTGATGGCGGAGATGGACATGCGGTTTGCGATACAGGCGTTTGGGCTGGAATTGCTGAGACAAGAGTGTGCAGCACGGCCGAAGGAAAACGTGTTTATTTCGCCGCTGAGCGTGTACCTGGCGCTGGCTATGACGGAGAACGGAGCCGGCGGAGAAACAAAGCAGGCGATGCGGAGAGTGCTCAGGACCGCTGCCGATGCGGAGACGTCGAAGCTGAACGCGGAAGCGAAACAGTTGATGGCGGCGCTGCAAAAGCAAGACGGCATCGAGTTGTCCATCGGCAATGCGTTGTGGATCGACAGCGAGATGACGCTTGCTCCGGAGTTTGTTGGAATATGCGCAGAATACTTCGACGCGCTGGTGAGAACTCTCAACATGAAAAATCCAGCCTCGGCGAAGATCATCAATGATTGGGTGTCGGAAAAAACGCGGGGGAAAATCCCCTCGATCGTCAGCGCTCAAGCCTTGCAGGATACGACGACGCTGATTACCAACGCTGTGTATTTCAAGGGCAAGTTTCAGATTCCCTTTCGGACGGAAGCAACCCGGCTGAAGCCGTTTCATCTTGCCAATGGGCAGGAAAAGCAGGTTCCCATGATGCATAAGACAGGCATGGGAGCGCAGTACCGCAGTGGGAGGCGATGCGAAGCCGCCGTCCTGAGCTATGCCGGGGGAAAGGGGGAAGGATTTCGGATTCCTTCGGATGTCGAGCTGATTCTGATTCTGCCGGAAAAGCAGAGTCCGGAAGAAATACTGAAGGAGGATTTGTCGGGGCTCTTTCGGAACCCGAATGAGGAGATTGTGCTGAACCTTGCCTTGCCGCGATTCAAGATGGATTTCGAGAGCTATTTGAACCAATCGCTGGAGCGGATGGGAATGGGGATCGCGCTGCGATTTCCAGGAGCGGATTTCGTTCCCATGGGATCAGAACTTTTCTATATTGGGAACGTGGTACACAAAACGCGGCTTGAGGTGGACGAAGAGGGAACGGTGGCAGCTGCGGCGACATCTGTCGCACTGATGTGCGGGGCTTCGCTGGTGAGAAGAGAGCCTAAGGTAAAGACGCTGGTGTTTGATCGCCCGTTCGCGTTGCTGCTGAGGGACTACAAAAGCGGAGTGGTTCTGTTTGCGGGCGTGGTGTACGAGCCTTAGAGAATGGATGAGGCGCGCGAGCATTTGCAGCCGATGGAACGGCAAGGCCCGTGGCAGAGACTTTTACTTTAAAGCGCGCGGAGAATGACGAGGGTCATGTCGTCGCTTTGGGGAGCGCCAGAGGCGAAGGCGTCGGCGGCTTGCATGATTTTTGAGATGGAGTCTTTGGCGGGAAGGCCGGCGCAACTGGTAATGGCGGAGATTAAACGCTCTTCGCCCCATTCTTCGAGGTTGGGATTCATGGCTTCGCTGAAGCCGTCGGTGTAGATGACGAGCAGGTCGCCCGGCGACAAAGTGACTTCGGCCTGTTCGAAGGCGCATTCCGGTAACAAACCCACTACAGTTCCGCCAGCTTGATCGAGACGTTCAACGGCGGCGTGATTCGCGGTGCTGCGAAGAAGTATCGGTGGGCAGTGGCCTGCGTTTACATAGCTTAGGCGATGGGTTGCGGGATCGTATTGAGCGTAAAAGAGAGTGGCGTAGCGGTCTTCGGTGGAGGCATCGTAAAGCATGGCGTTGACTCGGGTGATGAGGCCGGCGATATCGTTGCCGGCGCGCATGGCGTCGGCGCGGAGAGATGCCTGGAGGCTGGCCATGGTGAGAGCGGCGGCGATGCCTTTGCCGGAGACGTCGCCGAGAGCGACGCCAAGTTTGCCTTCGGGGAGGGCGAGAAAATCGTAGTAATCGCCGCCGACGCCGAGGGCGGTGCGGCAGCGGCCGAAATAATCGAGGCCGGCAATTTCGGGAAGGCGCTGGGGGAAGAGGCGTTCCTGGACTTCGCGAGCGATTTCGATTTCGCGATTCAGTTTTTCGCGGCGGCCAATTTCAACAGCAATGGCGGAAGTAAGTTCGGCGTTGGAGAGAGCCAGGGCAGTTTGTGTGGCAACCGATTTGAGGATGCGAAGGTCGGCGCCGGAATAGGGCGCTTCGGCGCGTCTTTGGCCGAGGCTGATGATGCCGAGGAGTTTCTCTTTCACGTTTAGTGGGAGAAGGACCTGAGGTTCGAGGGCGGCAAGCTTGCGGCGCTCGTCATCGGTCATGGTGGCGCTGTTCACCCAGGATTTTTCATCGTCGAAGTAGACGCGTTCGGGGCCGGCTTCCTGTTTAAGGCGTAGAACAGTGGCGCTGGAGTCGGAAAGGTCCGCATCAAGGGCGCCGGCGTAACCAAGCGCAAACGCGGGCCGGTAGAAACCGCCGTCTTCGAGGAGTACGGCAACGCGGGGGATGTGGAGCGAGCCTGAGATCTGTGTTGCGACTCTTTCGAGGAGCGGACGCTTCTCGACGATGGTGCGCACTTCATCGCCGAGAGACGAGAGGATTTGCTCGGCGTCGTGAGCTTCGCGGAAAAAGCGGCGATCAATCCATTGCCGAACGCGAACCGCGCCCCGGCTGAGCCAGATGGCGATCGCGACGCCCCAAGCCATAGCAGCGATTTTTTGCGGTCGGCTGCGAGTGGGATCGGAGGCAAGGCTGGTCGCCGTCCAAACGGTAGCGAGAATAAGCAAAAATTGAAGAACGCGAACTCCGCTGGTGGCGAGGGCATATTGAAGGCCCTGGCGAATGACGACGCGGACGTCCATGGCGCGATGGACAACGATGACGTAGGCCAAAGTAACGGGGAAGAGAAGCATCAGGGATACCGCGGAGAGCACAAACCATTCCGGAAAGATCTGCTCGAGCCCGCCGCCCTTGATGGCCTGCGTTACGAAGAGAATGCACGCGGGGCCCATGCTGACAATCGAACCGGTATAAAGGAGTTGCAATCGTCGATTGGCATCGGGAGTGACAGCCTTGGCCTTCTTTACCGAGATGCAGGCGAAAAAGGCGCCAGTGGCGGCAAACGCGAGAACGAATTGCACCTTGGCGAGACGGCCGAGGATGGCTGAGAGCGAAGCTACGGAAGCGATATTCTCCATCTGACCGACCTGTACGACAACGTTCAGGATGCAAAACACAATCAAAGCTGTGATGACGGTGCGCTTCGACCATTGCCACCACAGAGGATCTTTGCCGGGGAATGGCTCGGGGAAATAAAGCCCGAAGAGAAGCATGAAAATTGACCAACTGTTGCCGATGGCGACGCGATAGGCGGTTGCTACGTCGCGTAGGACTGGCCCCCAACTCTCCGATCCGACGCTGTAAAAAACAGAAAAAAACAACATGATGAAACAGAGAAGCCATGCAGACGGGTCGCGTGGGCGCACTGCCGGAACCCACAATCCAAGAAGTATGCAAAAGGTCGGCATCACCAGCTTGAGGGCAAGGAGTGTGACGGTGGTGCCCCACGCGCCGTGCGGCGAAGTGGCTTGCTCGAGGAGGATAGTGGCATTGCGAGAGTTTGTGTCACCGCGGGTGAGTACCGTTACCGTGAGAGGATCGCCCGGTTTGGCATGGCGGATCGCTTCGCCAAAAACCGCGATGCCGGTAAATGGCTTCCCATTCAGGGCCAGCAAAATATCGTTTTCCTTTAGGCCGGCTCTCTGCGCCGTCGGGCCGACAAATTGAGCGAGAGGACGGCCGTTCACGACGGACGGATAGAACGGATAAGCGGCCACATGAAGATGAAAATAGCTGGGGAAGGAATACATCGTCGAGCGAATTTGATAGGCGGAAGCAAGGGCGAACAGAAGTGCCAGGCAGATGTACTGAACAATGGGAGGGTTCTTTGCGCGCATGTCTGGCGACTTAGGCGACCGCAATTCGTGACAAGCAAGGTAACACTGGTGAGGCGCGGTCGCAAAATTTTTCGGTTAGCGCCGCCGAGGGCCTAGGACGCAGGGGTTTGCTCTGGCGACGCTGGCTCGGCCGGGATGGATGATTTAGGCTTGCGTATGCGAAACCAGAGGAAGAGAGCGGCGAAAGCGAAAAAAGCGCCGATGGAATCGAGAAGAGAATCGTAGGGAGAGGCGGTGCGGCTGGCAACGAAGGCCTGGTGGATTTCGTCCATTATGGAATAGCCAGCGGCGACGGAAAGAGCAGCGATGCCCCAAGTCCAGCGCCAGCCTTTGCGGGCGCCTCGGACGCCGCGATAGATCAAGAGGCAGAAAATAAAATATTCGGTGAAGTGGGCGCTCTTGCGGATGATGTGGTGAATGATATCGAATTGCTCTTGCGAGAGCCGCGGGAAAAGCCACTGAACCACAGGCGACAGGATATTGGCGGTGTGCTCGGAAGAAAAAGAGTCTGTAGAGAGAGTGAAGATGACGCAGGCCCAGGCGACGGCGGGCCACCAGGCGCGAAGCCGGCCCATTGCATATTCGGCCGTGGCAGTTCGATCGGGGGCACTGCGGGGATTGCGCCAGGGTTGAAGGTCAGACAAATCCAAGTCTCCGGTTGCTTTTTTTAGTTTAGCGTATCGAATGCTGTTTTTCTGAGACTCGTTGGTTGCAGCGAGAAAACGAATTAACGGCAAGAAGAGCGGGAGCAGAGCTCCCGCACTCCATATTTATTCCATGCGATAGTTGGGAGCTTCACGCGTGATGATGACGTCGTGAACGTGGCTTTCGCGGAGACCTGCAGCGGTGATCCTAACGAAACGCGCTTTCTCCATGAGTTCGCGTAGCGTGGGAGCGCCGACGTAGCCCATGCCGCTCTTCAGGCCGCCGACAAGTTGATCGGTGAGCGCGCCGAGAGAGCCTTTATAGGGCACGCGGCCTTCGACTCCTTCGGGAACGGACTTGCCGCGTTCTTCCGTATCTTGAACGGTTGCGTACCGATCAGAGCCCGCATCCATCGCGCCCATGGACCCCATGCCGCGATAAGACTTGAAGGTGCGGCCCTGGTAGAGAATCGTTTCGCCGGGAGCTTCTTCCGTGCCTGCGAAGAGACTGCCAATCATGACACAGGAAGCGCCAGCCGCGATAGCCTTGGTAATGTCGCCGGAATATTTGATTCCACCATCGGCGATGATGGGGATACCGGTGCCCTGCGCGGCGCGCGCGGATTCCATGACGGCGGTGATCTGCGGCACGCCTGCGCCAGTGACGACGCGCGTGGTGCAAATCGAGCCGGGGCCGATGCCGACCTTCAGGCCATCGATGCCGAGCGCGATGAGATCTTTGGCGGCTTCGAAAGTGGCCACGTTGCCGGCGATGAGTTGGGCTTCCGGAAGGCGATGGCGGATGGCTGCGATGGCTTCCATGACACGGCTTGTGTGGCCGTGGGCGGTGTCGATGGCAAGGACGTCCGCTTTGGATTTGAACATTTCGACGGCGCGCTCGAGGTAATCGCCCGTGGCGCCAACGGCTGCTCCGACGCGAAGGCGGCCCTGTTCGTCCTTTGTGGCGCGGGGATAGGCCCGCTTTTTCTGGATGTCTTTTACGGTGATGAGGCCCTTGAGGTTGAAATCCTGATCGACGACGAGCAGCTTTTCGATACGATGCTTTTGCAGGATGCGCTCGGCTTCTTCGAGCGTTGTGCCGACGGGGACAGTGACGAGATTTTCTTTCGTCATTACGGAGCCGACGAGCTGCGAATGATTCTTTTCGAAGCGCAGGTCGCGATTGGTGAGGATTCCGGTCAGGCGCGTGCCGCGCGTGACAGGCAGGCCGGAGATGCGGTACTTGGTCATAATTTCGAGAGCCTGCCGCAGGGTGATGTCTGGGGAGATGGTGACGGGGTCAACGATCATGCCGCTTTCGGAGCGTTTAACGCGGTCGACTTCCTCGCCCTGGCGGTCGATAGGCATGTTGCGGTGCACAAGGCCGATGCCGCCTTGGCGTGCGATGGCGATGGCCAGGCGAGACTCCGTTACGGTGTCCATGGCGGCGGAGGCCAGGGGAATCTCCAGGGACAATTTGCGAGTGAAGCAGGTGCGCGTGTCTACCTCGGCTGGCAGCACCGTGGACTTGCCGGGCAGGAGAAGCACGTCGTCGAAAGTGAGACCTTCAGGAATCGGACCTTCAATCATTCCAACCTCGTTTCTGGAAATTAGCGCCTTAAAAACAGCGCAGCCCAGCGGGTGGCCGCTGGGCCGGAAGACGAATGCATCAGATTGCAAAAATCTATCACTGTGAAACTTCTATTCTAGGGGGCAATAGGATTGCGGTCAAGTTCGCCCCAATCGATTCGCCAAAATTTGGCAGGCAAGCTAGTTCAGCGCGTTTTGGGTGATTTGTGCGTTCGAGACGTTGTTTAGGTATTCAAAGAGCTGAGCTTTTTTGGCAGCATTTCTTTCGCCGGCGATCATGTTTTCGAGAATGGGGACGAGAAACCGGCCATAGCGTGTGAGGGTCTTTTGGTCGTGAACCGTGAGAGCTTGCTCAACGTCGCGCTGTGTGGCGGGCGTGACGAGTTCGAGGCGGCCGACGAAAGCACGCACGGTTTGCGCGGGAGCGGGAGCCATCGTAAGTGGGAGGACGCTGTCCACGAACTGGCGCGGCACGATGTAGAGGAGGCGGCTGCCTTCTTCAAACCAGGAATCGCGCCAGGTTTCAAACATGGCTTGTGCTTCGTCTTGGTAAAGGCCCTGGGCGATGAGAATGTCTTCGACGGCTTGCTTGAGCGTGTCCATGGTGGCGTTCAGTTCGGGAGGATCGAGAGTCAGTTGAGCGGCCGAGGCGTCGGCGATGTGGAATCCCAGCTTGTCACCGCGGCGTTCGAAGAGGAGCATGGCGGGAATTTCCTGTGCGCCGTGATTTTGCGCGAGAATTTTGCCGTCGCGCGCCAGTTGAGCGGAAATGGGTACGGAAAAACTGGCAACGCCGCGATAGAAGAGAAATTTTTCGGTTTGATCGCCGGCTTGCGTTCTGATTCGCAGTGGTGTTGATGAGGTTTGCCTGGCGGCGTAGTAGTGGTTCGTCCGGTCTTCGTGGAGGAGGCTGGCGGAGCTGTTCGGTTCCAGCGCGATAGTGTCCCAGGAAATGCTGCTGTCTGGCTGCTTGTGTTGGCGATTCCAGTCGTTCAAATAGGAGACCATGCGCGTTTGGCTCTGAAGATTCACTGGTTCGACGTGGTTGGCGTGTGGATACCATTCCGTGATCAAGCCTTGGGCGAAGGAGACATGAACAGAGAGCGTGGTGGGATGGCTGGTGTAGAAATAGAGGACCGGCGTCTCCATGCGGACTGTGCCGCGAAGACCACCCTTAAAATCAACCGTTTGGAAGTGCTCGACGAACGATGGCAGGTCCGTTGAGCCGGTAAGTGGGAGCCACTCGGCGGCGCGGCCATCTCTCCCGGCAATCGAAGTGAACGTGCCCCATTCGTGGGCGGTCAGTGCGGGATCGGACGGCGGGGCTTGTGCGCGGAAAAGAACGGGCAGGGCAGCGAAAGAGAGCGTGAAGACAGCGCAGGCAAGAAGGCGGTGTTTCATGGTGTTAGCTCCTTGTAATCCCATCGGCTGGGTTGACGCCAAAAGAAGTGCCAGTGTTAACAAACCAGTGCGACCGCAAACGCGGCGGAGGCGTCCGCTTGCCCGGCACCGGGGGCTGCTCTACAGTGAGTTGATGACTTGGGAGTCGAAAAATTTCGAGCCGCACCGGCTGCTGAAAAATGGGCACGCGATGACCATCGCGGCGGCGTTCGTGCGCAGACGGTTTGACCTACCCCAGGCAGAACAGCGGCAATTTCAGGTCGATGCTGAATCGCGGATTCTTGGCCACTGCCATTGGCAGCCTGGAAAACGGCGCGATGCCCCCGTGATCGTGATTCTTCATGGCCTGGAGGGATCGAGCGAATCGAATTATGTTTGTGGCATCGCGGAAAAGGCGCTGCGCCGCGGTTTTCACGCAGTGCGATTGAACCAGCGGAATTGCGGCGGCACGGAAGCGCTCACGCCGACGCTGTATAACTCGGGGATGAGCAGTGACTACAAAGCCGTCCTGGAAGAATTATCGAACGGCGATGGATTCGAAGAGGTTTTCTTCGTTGGATACTCCATGGGCGGGAATTTGATGACGAAAATGGCGGGCGAGTTTGGAGGCAATCCGCCGAAGGCACTTCGGGGAGTTTGCGTGGTTTGCCCGGCGATGGATCTTGGAGCTTGCGCCGATGCCTTGCAGCTTCGTCAGAATTTTTTCTATCAGCGGCATTTTGTGAAAGGCCTGATGGCGCGTTACGCGCGAAAGGCCAAGCTATTCCCGGATCGTTATCCAAAGGATGGATTTGGAACGGTGCGCTCGGTGCGGGAGTTTGACGACAAAATCACCGCACCATGCTTCGGTTTCCGTGACGCGCAGGATTATTATGATGTCGTGGGAGCAAAGAAAGTCGTGGGGCAAGTGCGCGTGCCGATGCTGATGATCACAGCTCAGGACGATCCGTTTGTCCCGTACCAGTTATTTCAGCGCGCAAATCCGGCCCAGAACCCAGCGATAAAATTCCTTACACCGGAGAACGGCGGGCACTGCGGCTTCATTTCGAAACACAACGGTGCGGAGCGATTCTGGGCGGAGCAGAGAATCGTCGACTTCTGCGATGCGCTTCGCGGCGTGTGAACTCAGCCCATCGGCTTTTCGAGCGAGACAGGGAAGTTTCGCGTCAGGAGCTGCGCGGGACCGTCGGGCATGATGACCATATCGTCTTCGCAGCGCATACCGAATTCGCCAGGGACATAGATTCCTGGTTCATTCGAAAACGTCATGCCGGGTTCGAGATTGGTTGTGCTGCCCTTAACAAGGTAGGGATGTTCGTGGCCATCAAGACCGATGCCGTGGCCGAGCCGATGCGTGAAGTACTTATAGCCCGGGCCGTAGCCGCCGTTAACGATCACAGCGCGGGCGGCGTCATCCACGGTGCCAGACAATCGTCCAGCGCGGGCCGCGTCCAGCGCTGCGTCCTGCGCTTTGCGATTTAGTTCGTACGCTTTCGCGATCTTGTCCGACGGCTTGCCAAAGATTCCCGTTCGAGTGACGTCAGAAGCGTAACCATCCACTCCGCATCCGCCATCAATCAAAACGACATCGCCTTCTTTGAGCTTTTGCGGCTGCTTGGTGCCGTGCGGTAGCGCGGCGGACGCGCCTAGAAGGACTAGCGCGCCACCGCGCAAGCCCATCTTAGAAAACCCTGCTTCGACCATGTGCGCGATGTCCTCTTGTGACATGCCTTCGCGCAAAGCAGCAAACACTGGCTTATAGACTTCGAAGGTCGCATCGCAGGCCAGCCGCATTAATTCGAGTTCGTGCGCAGATTTGCGCCCGCGGCAGGCAATGGTTACGGGGTCGGCGGAGACGTATTCAAAGCCCGGCGCAGCCGCGCGCAAGTGATCGGAATAAGTGAAGTACGCGGTTTCTTCGACGCCAAGCCGTCCCGTTCGAACGCCTTGATCGGCTAGCGCGCCGGCAGCGAGCTTGGTGGGACTCTCATCTTCCTGCCAAACGCGAATTTCAATAGGGAAACGCAGCTGTTCGCGCAAACGCCCTTCTTCAAATCCGGGGCACACGAGAACTGGTTTGCCCGCTCGCGGCAGGACGAGGCCGACGAGGCGCTCGCTCAAGCCCCAGCGAATCCCAGTGAAATAGTAGAGCGAAGTGCCCGGCGCAAAAAACAGTGCGTCAAAATTGGGTTTGAGTTCTGACATGAGTTGCTGCGCGCGTGTCAAACGAGCGCGGAATTCATCCGCGGTTATGGGTTTGAGGCGATCTCCGAGCGGCTTCAAACCGGAGAAGTCCGCTCCATGAGTGTCTTGTGGCAAAGCAGCAGAGGCTTCCGAGCCGGGCACGAGTGCAAGAGCAGAAGAAGCCGCTGCGGTTTGCAAGAAGCGACGGCGTGATGTCGGGAATTCTGAAGTCATCGAATTGTTCTCCATGGTGGAGATGACGTTTAGCTGGCGAAGGCCTAGCTTGTCAAGCAGAAGGAAGAAAAAACAGAGGAGGGGAGTCTTGAGAAATGAAGCGCCCCAATGAAGCTACTGAGAACTACTCCATTCGAATGGCCTGAATCGTCTTCCCCTGAACCTTGAGTTCGATGCCGAGCGGCGGCCGCAAATCCGAACCCTGCACGATGGCGCCGCGTACCCAAACATTGCCGGGGAGATTCGTCAACTTGGTTGGATCATAAAGCGTGCGGCTGCACGGGTTGCCCACCATGGGATGCTTGGCTGCCTTGAAATCGTAGTCGCTCTTGAGTTTGGCGAGGTCCGTAATGTATTCGAGCTGGCAATTTCCGTAAGGGGCGTTCATCGAGAATGCCCAATAGCCGTTTTCCTGAGAAGCAGAACTTGCCGGCAACCGGATCAGAAGGCCCGGGATGTTTTCTCCCGTCAAGCCATTGCGGATAAAGAACTGCTTGGAAGACCATGTCTGAGCCATCTCCGCGATGGTGGCGATCCCCGGATCCTGCTGCGTTGCATGGGGCAGCGCTGCATTCGGATCGGGGGCAGGCGACGGAACCTCTATTTGAGGAGGGGGTTCCGCGGGAGGTGGTTCGGTATGTTTGGGGCGGAGAATCCACCGCGCGCCAAAAAAAACGACCAGCAGTACAGCGAGTAACGCGCCCACCATGCGCACGGCAGGATTATGAAAGAGGCCACGCCCGGAGCCCTGCGAGGAAACTCCGGGTATTTGCGGCATTTCCGCCTTGTAGCGGTCAGGTGGGGACTGGTCCGACATATTCATTTGCCGTGCTCTTATTATTCGCCGAATGGGAACCCAGCACGGGGGATCCGTCGACACCGGCAAAAACGACAGAACAGAATCAAGTGTATTGTAGAGCGAGCCACATTGCCGGGCAACACAGGGTAGTCCCGATGCTGGGTAGGAAGCAACCGTACTGCGCGGCTAAACCCGTCCATTTCGTGCCCATCTCGACAACCCTGTGTTATTGAGAAGGTTACACGGAATGCCGTTAGACTTGTCTGAGGGCGGCGAGGCCACTAGTGTAGTAGTCAGCATGGGGAGGATCGGCTTCCTGGCCGAATAGCATGAGCCCCGAATCGCGTGGGGGCGCGCGGGCATTCGTCCGCAGCCTTAACATCTTGTTGAAGTTCGCACGCCTGTACGAATTTGGGCATGTGCGGACGGCGGCGCAGTTTGAAACTGCGTGGAAAGAACTCCGAGGTGCGCTCGATGAGAGCGGCGGAAGCGGCCTCTTGCTTGGCGCTTCGGGAAATCAGATCTTGCTCGATGGCGTGCCGCTCGGCGCATCCGCTGGCGAAAAAAGCTTCGCGCAAATGCTGATGGGCTCCGGAATCGCCAGCATTCACTTCTCTCCCACTTTGACCCAGCCGCAATTCGCGCGGTTCGTGCGCGCATTTCCCAGCGGCAACGCCAAGCCCTCTTCTCTGGCGGAGCAACTAAAATCCGCGCTAGCTGGCGAAACCAGTATCAAGGTCAACGAAATTCGTTACGTTGCGGAAGACTCTTCTGTCGCTGGAATCAAAGTAGCGGCACAACTCACCGCGAAAGCCCTCGGCGCGCAAGGCGACAAGTTCAAGGATTTCTTCGAAGACCCCAACAAACTCCTGCAAATGATTCTTGCCGCAGAAAGTTCGCGCGGCGGCGGGGGAGGTGGGGGCGGAGGAACCGGACCCGGATTTGGGCCTGGCGGTGGCGGCCCGGGCGGTGTGCCGGGAGGCGGTGGCACGGGTGCGGGCGGCGTTGGCTCGGGTGGAGGAGCCGGAACAGGTGGTCAGGCAGGCAGTCTGTGGGAAAGTGCCGGGGGCGGCACGGGTTCTGGTGGCTTGGGCTCTGGTGGAGGATTAGGGACGGGTAGCGCCAGCGGCGGCGGATCGGGCAGTGGAAGTGGTGGAGTTGGTGGAAGTGGTGGAACTGGTGGATCTGGCGGCAGTGGGGGCTCTGGCGCCGGCGGCGGGGCTGGCATCGGCACCGGTGGGACTGGAGTTGGCGGAGGTTCCGGTTCTGGAAGTGGAATTGGTGGAAGCGGGACTGGGGCTGGTGGTGGCGGGGCTGGCACTGGAGGGCACGGAACCGGCGGCGGGGCTGAAGCACCTGGTAAGTGGCTGACAGCTTCTGCTCTGCTTCGCGGCTCTACCCTCAGTGGCGGCGGTCCCGCGTCTGGCGGAACAGGGGTTGGGGCAGGCGGAGCTGGCTTCAACGTGGCGGAAGATGACGTACGCGCCATGCTTGGCCTTTTCGCGCAACTCGGAAAGTCGCGCAAGGATCCGGAAGCAAAAATGGACGTGCCGACATTTCAATCGCGCTTGAGCGCGATGCCGGTACGCGCGCAATTCACTTTGCAGCAGGCACTCGCTGGCCTTGCGGCGCAGGCGCCATCCGAAAAAGCAGACAAACCCATGCTCCTGAAGCTTGCCGAGCATGTGGCGATCCGGTTTGCGCTGGACAGCTACGAGCGCGGCGAATTGCGCGTCAACGCGGTGAAACAGCTTTTGGATCGCATGAATTCCGAGATTGAAGCTCTGCGCAAAATTCTGGGTTCGCAGGAAGAAATGATGGCCCAGGCGGGGCTTTCCGTGCAGTCCTACACCGAACTGCTCGATCAAGAGTTCTGGGAGCAGGTACCCGAAGAAAACAAAAAGGAAGTGCTGACTTCGGAAGAAGCCTGGTGCGTTCCGCCGCGCAACGTGCGCGTCTTCCTGGAAGAAATGCTCCGTCGCGGCGAATTGAAGACGGTCAACGAAATTTTGATGAAGTACGCTGCGTGTATCTCGCTGGAAGCGCCCGAAGCGCGCCGCACTACCGCGATTGGCCTTTCGGATTTGGCGGAACTGTATGGCAGCGGCGACGGCAGCGCGTTGATGGAGTCCATTCGGCGGTTGGGAAATCAGCTGGCCATCGAGCGCGAGCCGGAATTGCAAACACTAATCAGCGCCGCGTTCGTGCGCATGAGCCAGGAAGCCGCTTCCAAGCGTTGTTACCCGGCCATGCAGCAGGCGCTCTCCTCCCTCGATAGCATCGAGCAGCAGCGTCCAGGATCTACACAAAGCCTGCGCCCGCGCATCGGCGCCGAAGAACGCCTCCCCGAGTTTATTGAAGAAGCGCTCCGTGGTGGTCATATCGCCGACGGAATGACGGAAATTCTGGGACTCATGCCCAAAGCGACTCTGCATTACGTTACGAGCCGCTTCGGCCACTGCGGCTTCCGCGAGGATTGCGAAGTGCTCGGCCAAATCGTCCGAGGCCTCGGCGAGGATTCCACGCAGCGCCTGCTTGAGATTCTGCAAACAGCGCCTGCCCCAGAGGCGGCGGAAACCATCGGATTGCTGAGCCATTTCGCGCCTGACGCCGTCCAGAAAATTCTTCCCGTGCGCCTGAGCCAGTGGCCGCGCTCCTCGCACGATCGGGCGGTGCGGCAGCTTTCCTCGGCTCCCCCGGAGCAGCGCGCCATATTGCTTGTCTCGCTCTACGATTCACTCGACGCCCTGATCAGGCCGCTCGCCATCGATGAAATGGGCATGAGCAGCCAGCCGGAATGCATACCTAAGCTTGTGGAATTAGCGCAGAACGACCACACGCCTCCGTTTCACCGGCTGAAAGCTCTCGAAGCGATCGGCCGTTTGCGTGCCTCCGCCGCCAGCCCCACGCTTCAACACATTATGGATGCACGCCAAGTGTGGCGCTGGGTCTACCCCAGCGAACTGCGCATCGCGGCTGCACAATCGCTGATGCGCCTCGACCCCACGATGGCACTGGAAAAGCTCAACTCCAGCGGACTCGAACGCAAGGACCTCTCGCTCGAGCCTATCGATCCGGAGCCCAACTCTTCCGTTATGCGCCAGCGGCGTTACGCCCGCCTGAAGCTCTCGCGCAACCTGATCGCCTTGACTACCAACCTGCGCGAAAATTTCCGCCTATCCATCCCCGAGCTCAACCTCGGCGGCGGTATCGGCTCTGGTGAACGTCATCTTGCGCCGGGCTCGCTCCTCTCCCTGAAGCTTTCGCACGGCGTGCGCAACATCAAGGCGCAGGCCATCGTCCGCGGCGCGCGTCCGCAGGCCATGGCCTTCGAATTTGTTGACATGGACATGGAAGATCGTTCGCGTCTGCGCAAGGTATTGATGGAACTAGGCGGCATTCCGCAGGTATCTGCTGTGGTCAATCGCAGCAAGCGGCGCGGCCGCGTGGCCCTCAATAAGTAGTTTTTTTTAGTTGTCGTTTCAAATTTGACGGCGTGCGAAAGCGCGTATCCCCCTTCCCACCTGTCCTCGCTTGGAGCCTACCCGTCCTCGCGAGCAGGTCTCGCACCCGTCCACTCGTCGTCTTGACAGCGGAGACACATAGGACGCTGGTACCATTGCCGCCGACGGGCCATAACCCTACGGTACTAGCTAGGTAGTCCTACTAAGGGACGGGCATGAACGCGAATGTTAGCGGATTCTAAATCGACTTCGGGACGGGCCTTCGTAAGAAGCCTTAACATACTCCTGAAGTTTGCCCGTTTGTACGGTTTCGAGCACGCCCGTACCACCGAACAGCTAGACATCGCCTGGCGCGAGCTCCGCGCGGCAATTCCCACAGGTACGGACAACGGTTTGATGCTCGGCGCCACCGGCTCCCAGTTACTTCTGGATGGTGTTCCCCTGGAAGGCGCTCCCGCGGAAAAACAGTTTGCTCAGTTGCTCTCCGCTGCGGGGTTGGCCAGCATTCAATTTTTCCCAGCCGTCACTCAAGAAGAAATTGGCCGCTTTGCCAGAGCCTTTCCCACCGGCAAAGCCAAGCCCACTGAACTTGCCGTACAGCTGAAGGCCGCGCTCACCGGCGCGCAGGGCATTCGTTTAAACGAGATCTGCTTCGTTGCCACAGATTCGCGCTTGAAAGATGCCAGCGTGGCCGCGCAACTCGCCGCTGCTTCCCTTGGCGATGACCAGGGCGATTTTAAGAAGTGGCTCAATGATCCGCAGAAGTTGCTTGAACTCATCGCCGCCGCGCAAGGTTCCAGAGGCGGCGGAGCCGTTGGCACAGGCGCGGGATCGGGTGGCCCAGGATCAGGTGGCTCGGGATCAGGCGGCTCGGGATCGGGCGGTCCGGGATCAGGCGGTCCGGGTTCGGGTCCCGGAGAGGGTTCAGCACCAACGGGCGGTTCTGGCTACGGCGCAGGCTCTAGTGCTTACTCTGGTGCTCCCGCCGAATTTAACTCAACGGGTTCCAGCACTGGCGGAACTCTCGCTGCCGGGCCTTATGTGGCCGGAGGCGGGGTTCCCGGTGTGGCTGGCGCTGCCGCAGGCGGCGTCGGAGCGGGTTTGGGCGCAGGTCTGGGCGCAGGTCTCGGCGTCGGTCCCGGAGGCGCAGGAGGTGGCTCTGGCAGTGGTTCCGGCAGCGGGCCTTGGCGGGGAACTGGCCGGGGCGACGGCCCTAGTGAAGACGAAATTTACGGAATTTTGGGCGCCCTTACCAGCTTCGGCAACGTGGGCGCAGGCCAAGGTGGCGCCGCCGCTGCTGGCCAGTTCCAGCAGCAGATGTCTGAATTGCCCGGAAGCGCGCAAGACACCCTGAAGCGCGCCATTGCCGGACTTGCCGCGCAAGCTCCAGAAGGCCAGCCCGACGAATCCGTCCTGGTGAAACTCGCCGAGCATCTGGCAATCCGTTTTGCCCTCGAACGTTTCGAAAGCGGCGAAGTGAAGGTCAACGCCGTCCGCCAAATGCTCGACCGCATGAATGCGGAAATCGAGAACCTCCGCAAGATTCTCGGCGCTCACGAAGATAAGATGACTGACGCGGGAATGTTGGTCGAATCCCACCGCGAAATTCTCGACCGCCAATTCTGGGCAGCCGTACCCGAAAGCGGTAAGCAAGCCGTTCTGCTCTCCAACGATGCTTGGTGCATTCCCCCAAAAAACGTTCAGTCCTACGTCGCCCATTTGATCGAGACCGGCGACGTCGCGCAAGCCATCAGCATCCTGCAGAACTATGCGTCCTGCGCGGAAAGCGACGAGGCCGATGCGCGGAAAAAAACCGCAATGGGTTTGTCCGAAATGGCCGAGCTTTATGCCAAGGCCGATCCCAAGCTGCTCGGCGAAGCATTGCGTCATCTGGGCCTGCGCCTGAACGTCGAGCAAGACAGCGAGCTCCAGACGCTCGTCAGCGCCGCTTTCGTGCGCCTCAGCCAGGAGGCGGCCACCAGCCGGTCCTTCGGTGTGATGGAACTTGCCCTCGATTTGATCTCGGGTGTCGAAGCGCAACGTCCGGGTGTCGGCCGTAGTTTGCGGCCTAAAATGGGCATCGAAGAACGCATCCCCGAATTCGTCGACGAAGCCCTGCGCGCCCGCCAAGCCGCCGCCGGCATGACCAACGTTTTGAAAATGCTGCCGCAAACCGCCATGGAGCAGCTCGCCACGCGTTTCAATCGCTGCGGCCTCCGCGAAGACGCCGAGCACGTCTCGAACCTCGCCGCCGATCTTGGCGAAGAGGGTTTGCAGTATCTCCGCAGCACTGTGCGAGGCGGCCAGATTACCGAAGCTGTCGAGATGGCCGGCCTGCTCAGCAAGCTCGATCCGGAAGCGGTCGAAGTCTTCTTGCCCGCGCGCATGAAGGATTTTCCGCGGACTTCGCAGGACCGCATCATCCGCCAGATTTCCGCCAGCGGCGCTCCAGGACGCTGCCGCATTCTTCTCGAGCTTCTCGATCATGTCGACCCGCTGATTATGCCTCTGGTGATCGACGAAATTGGCGTAACCTCCGACCGCGAAGCCCTCGGCCGTTTGCTGACCATTGTCGACGGTGACCTACCCGTTGGTGGCTCCCACTATTTACAAGTAAAGGCGATCGAGGCTCTGGGCCGCATCCATGCTCCGGAATCCATCAGCACGCTCAAGCGCATCGTCGAATCCAAGAAAATGTTCGGCTGGCAGCATCCCCAGGAACTTCGCATCGCCGCCCTGCAAGCTCTCCTCCAACTGGAACCCGAGTGGGCGCGCGATTTCTTCGCAAAGAGTGGTATTGACCGCGAAGAATTGGCGCTGGCTCCGCTGGACATCCTTCCGAACTCCAAATTTGTCCGCCAGAGGCGCCATACGCGTGTCCGTCTCCATAAGGCAGTCACCGCCGTGAGCACCAACCTCAAGGAAAATTGCCGCCTTGAGATTAAAACCGCTAGCCTCTCGGGCGGGATCGCCACCATCAGCCGCCATCTCGCTCCTGGCACCCACGTGCAGCTCAAGCTGCAGCTTGGCCTTCGCAACGTCCTGGCCACTGCTCTCATGCGCGACTATCGCGCCCAGGATATGGCCTTCGAAATCGTCGATATGAGCCTCGACGAACGCAGCAAATACCGCCGCCTCCTCGCCGATAACCACTCCCCTTCAACTGGCGCGCCAAGCGCAAAGACCGAGAACGTTGTGGCCGAGCCCGCGGTTCGCTCCTAGATCTCGGCTGGAGTGCTGACATCAAAACGTCATATTGACATCACTTGCCCCGCCCTATATTCTCAGTTCATGGCCAGAATCCCTTTTACCCTGCGCATCGAATCGGAAGAGCGCGCCGCTTTGGAATATCTCAGCAAGATCGAAAAGCGCCCTGTCAATCAGCTGGTGAACGAAGCCATAAAACTCTACTTGAGCCGGCCCCGAGGGAAGGAAAAGGGTCTGCAAGCGACATTGGAGAAACTCGAGGAATATCGCAAGCGCGATCCCGGATTCAAACGAGCGATCGCGGCGGTCGCGGACGCCGAGGCGAAATTGATCGACGACCCGGCTGAAGGCGAGCCCGGCGAGTTTGTTGACGGAAAATTCCAGCCACTCGGGACGGTCCGTAGCAAAATTCGCGAGCGCTTGCGTGCCTGATTGGGAAGAAGACAGCCGCCGCCTCAACGATAATCTCGTCGCGGCACTCAATCTGGCCGCCTACGCTGCTGAACGTCGCGAGGTTCCCACCCTGATTGCCGCAAGAAATTGGCACAAACGAATTAACCGTGGTTTAGTTGCCCCCCGCGCACATTTTGTAGGTGCGTTTCGAGGCGAACCCGGCCTGGATAGAATCCACGTGAAGGTTGGCTCACGTTACGGCGCGAAGCCCGCGGATGTTGCGAAAGAGTTGAACGAGTTTGAAGCCAAGCTTCAAGCTATCGTATCGGAACTAGATGCCAGTTTGCCCTCTCATGTCCGCCCCAGCCAGGATCACTTGGGCGCGATTATGGACGTCTGCGCTTGGGCGCACTCCGAATGGGTGCGAATTCATCCCTTTGTTAACGGAAATGGGCGAACAGCACGGCTTTGGGCCAATAGTATCGCTATGCGGTACGGCCTTCCTCCTTTTCTCCCTTTGCGTCCGAGGCCGGGAGCGCGCTATGCGGCGGCTTCAGCGAAGGCTATGCGGGGTGACTGGACTTTGGCTGCAGTCGTTTTTCGAGAACTGCTCGACGATTTTTTCGGCAAGGTCTAGCTGGCCCAACAGTGTAAATTGACCCGGCAGGACGCGGGCAAGTATCTCCCCGGCTCAAGCTTGTCGACGTTCTTGGCGCTGGCGCATCCAACCAGTTAGAATAGAATGTTTGCACTCGCCGCGGCAGCGCGGCTAGTACGTTCACTCTCGCGGAGCACCGCCAGGAGACGGCGAAACCCCTCATGGATGTTGCCAAGGCAGTTGACTCAGTTGTCGCTCGGTTTATCGGCACCAAGCACGAGCGCGACATTAAAAAATTGCAACCGCTCGTCGCGCTGATCAACGCGCGCGAATCGGACGTCCGTACTCTCTCCGACGATGACCTCAAGGCTCAATTTGACAAACTTCGAACGGAAGTCCAGGGCCGCCTTAAGGATGCCGATCCTTCCGACGCAAATTACAAAGATGTTCTGAAGTCGGCCCTCGATCCCGCCATCGTCCCAGCGTTCGCGCTCGTTCGCGAGGCGGGCCGTCGCTTCTTGAACATGCGCCATTTCGACGTTCAGCTCATCGGCGGCATGGTTCTCCACGACGGCAAAATCGCCGAAATGAAAACGGGTGAAGGCAAAACGCTCGTCGCCACTTTGCCTGCTTCCCTAAATGCGCTGGCCGGTCGTGGCGTGCACGTCGTCACGGTCAACGACTACCTTGCCCGCCGCGACGCCGAATGGATGAGCGCTCTCTATCGCGGTCTCGGTCTTTCCGTCGGCGTCATCGTTCACGACCTCGACGACGAGCAGCGCAAAGCCGCCTACGGCGCCGATCTCACCTACGGCACCAACAACGAATACGGCTTCGACTATCTCCGCGACAACATGAAGTACGATCTCGCGCAATGCGTCCAGCGCGGCCATCAATTCGCTATCGTCGACGAAGTCGACTCCATCCTCATCGACGAAGCGCGAACACCGCTCATCATCTCCGGACCCTCGGAAGAGTCCACTGACAAATACGCCAAAATTGACAAGATTATTCCGAAACTCATTCAGGACGTCGATTACACCCTCGACGAAAAGCATCGCACCGCCACGCTCACCGAAGAGGGCTTCAGCAAGTGCGAACGCCTGCTCGGCCTCAGCAACATGTCCGATCCCGTCAACATCGAAATCATGCACCACGTGTACCAGGCGTTGCGCGCGCACGCCCTGTACAAAATTGACGTTGACTACGTGAATAAAGACGGCGAAATCATAATCGTTGACGAATTCACCGGCCGCCAGATGCCCGGTCGCCGCTGGTCCGATGGTTTGCATCAGGCCGTCGAAGCAAAGGAAGGCGTCAAGATCGAGCGCGAAAATCAGACGCTCGCCACCATCACCTTTCAGAATTATTTCCGCATGTACAAAAAACTTTCCGGCATGACCGGCACTGCGGAGACGGAAGCCGCCGAGTTCGGCAAAATCTATAACCTCGACGTTGTCGTCATCCCGACCAACCGCACGCTTATTCGCGAAGAGCACCGCGACGTCGTTTACCGCACCGAAAAGGAAAAATTTGAAGCGGTCGTCAACGGCATCCTGCAAGAAGATAATTCGTTCGCCAACGGTATTCGCCACTACCATGAGCGCGGCCAACCCGTTCTTGTCGGTACGATCTCCATCGAAAAATCGGAAGCCATCGCGGACATATTGAAGAAGGCCCGCGTTCCGCACGAAGTCCTCAATGCCAAGCAGCACGAGCGCGAATCGCGCATCGTCGCCCAAGCCGGCCGCAAGGGCGCCGTCACCGTTGCCACCAACATGGCCGGCCGCGGTACGGACATTCTTCTTGGTGGCAACCCCGAGCAGATGACGCGCGACCATTTTCTTAAGAACAAATTGGCCATGCCTTATGCCGCTGCGCCTGCTGTCATTCCCGCAGACGGTGGCCCCGACGCTCAGCCCGCCATACTGATGGTTCTTTTCCAGCACGAAGGCAAAATCTTTCAGGTCCCATCCGACCAGTGGAAACCCATCTACGAGCAGTTCGCCCAGCAGTGCAAAGCTGAACACGATGAAGTTGTCGCCCTGGGTGGCTTGCACATCCTCGGCACCGAGCGCCACGAAGCCCGACGCATCGATAACCAGCTTCGAGGTCGCGCCGGTCGCCAGGGCGATCCCGGCTCATCGCGCTTTTTCCTTTCCCTCGAAGACGATCTCATGCGCATCTTCGGCGGCGAGCGCATCCAGTCGCTCATGTTCCGCCTCGGCATGACGGAAGGCGTGCCCATCGAGTCCGGCCTCATCTCCCGCCGCATCGAGAACGCGCAAAAATCCGTCGAGGCGCAAAACTTCGACGCCCGCAAACATCTTCTCGAATACGACGATGTGATGAACAAGCAGCGCGAAACGATTTATGCGATTCGCCGCTCCGCGCTCGAAGGAAAAGACCAGCGCGATTATGTTCTCGGCGTTGCGGAAGATGTCGCCCGCGAACTCGTCGACACGTTTTGCCCGCGCGCTCAGCACCCCGACCAGTGGAATGCCACACAGTTCCTCGCCGAAATCAACGCGCAGTTCGGTATCGACGCCAAAGCTGCCGGCGCCGATCCCGCCACGCTGAGCCACGACGAATTGGCCGACGCCACTGTCGCCGCCGTCACCAAGCGCTACGAGGAAAAGGAAAAGCAGTTTGGCGCCGATTTAGTCCGCTGGCTCGAACGCCGCATCATCCTTGATGTCGTCGACTCCCAGTGGAAAGACCATCTTCTTTCTCTCGACCACTTGAAAGAAGGCATCGGCCTTCGCGGCTACGGCCAAAAAGATCCACTTGTCGAGTTCAAAAAAGAAGCCTTCGTCCTTTTCGAAGACATGATGGCGCGCATCGATAACGAAACCATCCGCTATCTCTTCCACATTCAGGTGCAGCAGAGCGAACAGCCTCAACAGGGAGCGCCCGGCGCGCCAAATCAGCCGCCGCGCCAACGCGCCGGAGCCGCCGTTGCGAGCGCCGCAGCCCGCGCCAGCGAATCTTCTACTCCGCAGCGCCTACCCGATTTCGCTCGCGCCATGGAGCGCAAGCAGGAGCGCCAACAAAAAGAGCTGCAATATCAAACGGGCCCCGCCCAAGCCGAAGCCCCCAAACCCGTCCGCGCCGGCGCAAAAGTCGGCCGCAACGACCCCTGCCCCTGCGGCTCCGGCAAAAAATACAAAAAATGCCACGGCGCCAACGCATGATCTCTCCTTCTCTAAATCGCGCCGTACGTGCAAAACTGTCATTTCGAACGGAGCAGGCCGACGCATTTTCTTTCGCTCCGCTCCGGCGGAGCGTCGGCCTGCGGAGAGAGAAATCTCTCTTGGATCTCACAAGCAAGAAAGCCTAACTCATGTCCCCAGCACCCATGCCGCAACCCGAGCGCCATCCCATCCCCGGCGTAAGAAATCTAGTTGCCATCGCCAGCGGCAAAGGCGGCGTCGGCAAAACCACCGTCGCCGTCAATCTCGCGCTCGCCCTCGTCCAACTCGGCCACAAAGTTGGCCTCATGGACGCCGACGTCTACGGCCCCAACGTCCCCATCATGCTCGGCACCCTGCAAGAGCCCCAAGCCACCGCTGAAAAACGCATCATCCCGGTTCAAGTCGCCGGCATGAAGATGATCTCCATGGGCCTCCTCAATCCTGGAGACAAGCCGATGGTCTGGCGCGGCCCCATGCTCCATAGCGTCATCACGCAATTCCTCCGTAGCGTCGAGTGGGGCGAACTCGATTACCTCATCATCGATCTCCCGCCCGGCACCGGCGATGTCCAACTCACGCTCATTCAAACCGTTGCTGTCACCGGGGCGGTCGTCGTCACCACGCCTTCCACCGTCGCCCTCGCCGACGTGCGTAAAGCCATCGAAATGTTTCGCCAGGTCAATGTCGAAGTCCTCGGCGTAGTCGAAAACATGAGCAGCTTCAAGTGCCCGCATTGTGACAAGCCCATCGACATCTTCGGCCACGGCGAAGGCACGAAAACCGCTATTGCCTATGGCGTCCCTGTCCTCGGCGAAATCGAAATCGACCCCCGCATCCGCATCGGCGGCGACACCGGCAAGCCCGTAGCCGGCCTCGGCGAATCCGCCCCCGGCACCCAGAGCCTCTACGCCCTGGCCCGCGCCGTCACCGCCCGCATCGCCGAAGTTTCCTCCACCGCGCAAGGCCCCACCGTCTCCATCGACTGAATCGGAGCGTCCGTGGCAAGTGCGTGCTATGATTCGGTCCGTGTGAATTTTTCTCGATGATTGGTTCAGCACGGCCTCCCGATTAGGACCGTGCTATGTGAACTTAAGTCTTCTGGATGCAACACTTACGAGCGAGGTTGCTAAGTGTTGCATTTAAAGGATTTACAGAAAAACTAACTCGTTTAGATGCAACACTTACAGGAAAATAGGGGGGTGGGTCATCGACAATGTCTAACCAAAATCCCAGCGCCAACCCCGCGCGCGGCTCGCTGCGGCTGGGCCGCCAGCCCGACATTCGCCCCTATCGCGGCAAATACCCGCAAATTGCCGCGTCGGCCTACATTGACCCCGCCGCCGTCATCATCGGCGACGTCGTCATCGGCGAAGATTCCAGCGTCTGGCCTTGCACCGTGATTCGCGGCGACGTTCACTACATCCGCATCGGTACGCGCACCAACATCCAGGACGGCTGCGTCCTGCACGTCATGCGCGACGAGCACGCGCTTGTCCTCGGCGACGACGTCACCGTCGGCCACTCCGTCACGTTGCATGGCTGCACCGTCGAGTCGCGCTGCCTCATCGGCATGGGCGCCGTCATCCTCAATGGTGTGCACATCGGCGCCGGCAGCGTCATCGCCGCTGGCACGCTCCTCCTCGAAGGCGCCAAAATTCCCCCCGGCAGCTTGGTCGTCGGCCACCCCGGCAAAGTCAAACGCGCCCTAACCGGCATCGACCAAGCCAGCATCGACGCCTACGCTCAGCGT
Organism: uncultured Acidobacteriota bacterium; assembly: GCA_963718785.1. Lineage (GTDB taxonomy): Bacteria > Acidobacteriota > Terriglobia > Acidiferrales > UBA7541 > Acidiferrum. Next base: position 1,459,163 of record CAVQZW010000004.1, read on the forward strand.
TACGTGGAGTACAAAAATATCTATCGCGAGGAACGGCACGAGTGAGCGATCAGGATAAAGCAGCCAAGCGCGCCCAGTGGGAAGAGATCAACCGCGCCAAAGCTGCCGCAAAGCAAAAGGAGCAAGGCGCTTCGGAAAACGCGGAGCCCCGCGCTAGCGTGACGCATACACAATTCCAAGCGATTCGTGGAACGCGCGATTTGCTCCCGCCCGACACCGCGCTCTGGAATCGCGTCGAACAAACTGCCCACGAAGTCTTCGCCACCTACGGCTTCGGCGAAATCCGCCCGCCCGTCCTCGAGCCACTTGAATTATTCTCGCGTTCTATCGGGCTCAACACCGACGTGGTCTCAAAAGAGATGTATTCATTTGAAGATCACGACCTGCAAATGTTGGAGTTTCTGCGCTCACATCTTCTCGCTGAGGCAAGATCTGCGATTACCTATAGCAATCCCCAGGCTGCTGCGGCGTTAGTGACAGAACTAAATGGCTTCCTAGCGCTAGCAAATGAGGAAATAGGAAAGAAAACGCTGTCGAAGACGCCCCAGAACCAACTTTCCCTACTACGCCTGGAAGGCGACCTCAACTTCTTTGCGACGGTGAACGAGTTATTTCCGCCGGAATCCATTCGGCAAAGAGCCGAGAATGTATGGGAAGCTGCCTCGGCTCTTGAATTTGGAATTGTCGCGGCGCTGCGGCCGGAGGCGACCGCGTCAGTGTGCCGGGCTTACATTGAGCACAACATGCAGCAGATGCCGCAGCCGGTGAAGCTGTATTACATGGGGCCGATGTTTCGGAGGGAGCGGCCGCAGAAGGGGCGTTACCGGCAGTTCTATCAGATTGGGGCGGAGATTCTTGGCGGACCGGATGCTCCTGCGATTGATGCGGAACTGATCGAAATGTTGATGACGTTTTTCGCGAGGCTAGGGCTGGAAGGCACGACGCTCGACATTAATTCCATTGGCCACGCTGCTGACAATTGCCGTCGCGGATACGTCGCGAAGCTGCGCGAAGAACTTCTCAAGGTGAAAGACAAGCTTGGCGCGGATTCGCAGCGGCGCATCGAGACGAATCCGCTGCGCGTGCTCGACTCGAAATTGGAGCACGAGCAGGCCATCATTGCGACGCTACCGCGCATCGCCGATCATCTTTGCGACGATTGCAAAACGCACTATGCCGCTGTGAAACGCGACCTCGATCTGCGCGGCGTTACGTATCACGAAAATTGGCGGCTTGTGCGCGGCCTGGACTACTACATGCGCACCACGTTTGAAATAACGGCGCGCGGCCTCGGCTCGCAAAACGCGGTCTGCGGCGGCGGCCGGTACGACGGCCTCGTCGAGCTGCTCGGCGGCCCGCCCACCAAAGGCATCGGCTTTGCCATCGGCGAAGATCGCCTCATCCTGTCGTTGCAGGAAAGCGGCAAATCGCCTGCCGCGAAAGGTCCGGACGTGTTCATCGCGTGGATGGGCCAGAACGCCTACGCAACCGCGATTCGCGCCGCCAAGACTTTGCGCAATGCGGGCTTTCGTGTTGAGCTGCCCGCCACCGAACTGAAATTCGGCAAAGCCCTTGAACGCGCCAGCAAGCTCGGCTCGCGCTTCGCGCTCATTCTCGGCGACAACGAAATCCAGGGCGGCGAGTGGACCCTGAAAAATCTGGCAACCAGCGAGCAACAGAAACTCTCCGAACAAGCTCTGCTAAACTATCTGAAGTCTTTGTAGTGGCGGGTCTTCAGACCCGTTCTTTCTTAGGGGGAAGAGAAGTGCTCGATTTTCTTGGCAATTTGCAACGGACACATTATTGCGGGGCGCTGCGCGCTTCGGAGGAAAAGCGCGACGCTATCGTGATGGGCTGGGTTTCGGGCCGGCGCGATCTTGGCAACTTGCTTTTTCTCGACATTCGCGACCGCACGGGGATTGTGCAAGTGGTGTTTAACAAGGAAGCGCAGCCGGCGGCGCACGCGAAGGCCGAGCAGGCGCGCGGCGAATTTGTCGTTGCGGTCGAAGGCAAAGTCTCGAAACGCCAGAAGGCGAATCCGCATATTGCGACAGGGGAAGTCGAGCTGATCGCTGCGAAGCTGCACATTTTAAACAACGCGAAGACGCCGCCGTTTCCCATCGAAGACGAAATCAACGCGGCGGAAGAAACGCGGCTGCGCTACCGCTATCTCGACCTTCGCCGCTCGAAGCCACATCGCAACTTGCAACTGCGCCACAAAATCGTGCTTGAAATGCGCAAGACCATGGACGAGATGGGATTCATCGAAGTTGAAACGCCCATGCTCACGCGCTCGACGCCGGAAGGCGCTCGCGACTTCCTCGTGCCCAGCCGCGTGCATCACGGGCAGTTTTACGCGCTGCCGCAATCGCCGCAAATCTTCAAACAGATTCTGATGATTGGCGGGCTCGATAAATACTTCCAGATCGTGAAATGCTTCCGCGACGAAGACCAGCGCGCCGACCGCCAGCTGGAATTCACGCAGCTCGACGTCGAAATGTCTTTCCCGCGGCAGGAAGATATTTTTAACGTCATCGAAACCGTGATGGTGCGGGCGTGCGCCGCTGCAGGCATCAAAACGCAGGGTCCATTTCCACACATGCTTTACAAGGATGCGATTCGCAAGTACGGCAGCGACAAGCCTGATCTGCGTTTTGGCATGGAGCTGCACAACGTCACGAACTGTTTTCCGGAGGAGGCGAGAACCAAGCTGGGGATTGAAGGCAGCGTGTTCGCGCTCGCTGCACCGGGCGCTGCAGGATATTCGCGCAAGCAGCTTGATGAGCTCACCGAGAAAGCCAAGGCAAACGGCGCACGCGGAGCATATTTCGTGAAGCTCGCCGCTGAAGGCACAACTTCGACCGTCGAGAAACTAGTCGGCGCGGAAAATGTGAAGAAGCTTGCCGACGCGTGCGGTGCGAAGACGGGCGACCTGGTCGTCGCGGTTAGCGCGAAGCAGGAAATCAAAGGCACGGAAGCCGCCGCGCTCGTGGCCGGGCAGGTGCGTTTGCAACTCGGCGACGCGCTTGGCTTGATTGACCGCACGCAATGGAAATTTCTGTGGATCACCGGCTTTCCGCTCTTTGAATGGAGCGAGAACGACAAGGCTTGGGTCAGCGCGCAGCATCCTTTCACCGGCATCGTTGACGAAGATTTGGAAAAGCTGGAGACCGCGCCGTGGGAAGTGCGCTCGAAGGGCTACGATCTCGTCCTCAACGGCAACGAGCTCGGCTCCGGCAGCATTCGTATTCACCGGCAAGATATTCAGGAGCGGCTCTTCCGCGCGCTCGGCCTTTCGGAGGAACAGCTGCGCCGCCGCTTCGGCTTTTTCCTCGACGCACTCACTTACGGTACGCCGCCGCACGGCGGCATCGCGCTCGGTATTGACCGCATCGCCATGCTCCTCGCTGGCGAAACCTCTATCCGCGAAGTCATCGCCTTCGCCAAAACGACCAGAGCGCAGGATTTAATGGCAGAATCGCCGTCGGACGTGGACACGGTCCAGCTCGATCAGCTTGGGATCGCTATCAAAGAAAGATAACCGCAAATGCCTGGACGAAATTCTTCAACCGATTGGGTCCAGGCTTTGCTGGCAGTTCTATTTTATGGAAGTCTTTTTTACCAAACGATACGTCGGCATCGCGAAAACCGACCGGTGGTGCTCGGGGTTCTCACTATAGTGATGGTCCTGGGACTCGGAATCGCGTCAGGTATGAGTGGTCAACCTCTGCTGCAACGCGTTGTGGGTGGCGCATCGCTATTGCTGGCGTTTGCGATTCTCTTCTTTGTGTTCCAGGATGTAGTCCGTTGGTTTCGGTCAAGAAATCTGTCTGACTCCAAGAATAGTTCCGAAAGACGGAACCCGGCGAAATTGATATGAGCCGCATTCGGATACTGCCGGAAGCTGTCGCAAACAAAATCGCTGCGGGCGAAGTTGTCGAACGTCCCGCTTCGGTTGTCAAAGAGCTGCTCGAAAACGCGCTGGATGCTGGCGCGAAGACGATTCGGGTCGAGACGGAAGTCGGCGGCAAGCGGATGATTCGCGTCATTGACGATGGCCACGGCATGATTCATGACGATGCGCTGCTGGCCTTCGAGCGGCACGCCACCAGCAAGCTGAAATCGGCTGACGATTTGCTTTCGATTTCGACGCTGGGCTTTCGTGGGGAAGCGTTGCCGACGATTGCGGCGGTTTCGCGGTTGCTCCTTGAAACACGTGACGAATCGGAAGCGGAAGGCACGCGGATTGAATTTGCCGGAGGCAAACTAGTCAGTGTGAAGCCTGCGGGTCTGCCTGTGGGAACGACCATCAGCGTCGCTGATCTTTTTTACTGTGTTCCTGCGCGGCGGAAATTTCTCAAGTCCGACTCTACCGAACTGGGCCACATCGCCTCGCTCGTCACGCACTATGCGCTGGCCAATCCCAGCAAGCAGTTTGTCCTCACCACGCCCACGCAAGAAATTATCAACTGCCCGCCTGCGGAAAAACTCGCCGACCGCATCTATCAACTCTTTGGCGCGCAGGCGCTCAGCGAACTCGTCGAGATTCCGCAGGTGTCTTCCGGTTTTCGCGCGGCGATTACCGAATCCGAGCTCGATCCCGGCGAAGAGAAGTCCACGCTCACGGTCAGCGGATTTACGTCGCGTCCGGAAGTCCAGCGCGTCAACCGCAACGGAATTTATCTGTTCGTGAATCGCCGGCTGGTCAAAGACCGGCTGATTCTGCACGCCATCAACGAGGCCTACCGCAATATCGTCCCGCCTGGAGTTTTTCCGGTCACGCTGCTCTTCCTCGACATGCCGTACGACGAAGTCGATGTAAACGTGCATCCGGCAAAAGTCGAAGTGCGTTTCCGCCACGCTAATTTTGTGCACGACTTCACGCGCGATGCGATCCGTCAGGCGCTGATGAGTGTTCGTCCCGTTCCCAGTTTTGCCGCGGCTGCCGGCGCGAACGGCGAAATGAACGGCACCGGTCCGAAGACCGGCCACTACAGCGGTGTCGGAAGTGGGGAACCGAAATACGCCGGGCTAAAGCCCGGCACCTACACGGGTACGGAAAATGGCGTGCCGCGGGCGATCATTCCTTCGATGGAAGAAATCGGTTTGGGTTCGGGAGTCGGTTCCGATGGCGGATTTGATTTGACGTCGGACGCGCTTCGGCCCGTCGAGCAACGCTTTGCGTTTTCGGCTGGACTGGAGACTTCCGTTTTACCTGGTTCCACTTTTGCCGCCGCCGCTGCTGCTCCCGCAACGGTCTCGAGCTGGGCAGGAAATCTCGCGGCGCCGAACGCGAGCGCGCCTGCAACGCTTCCTCGGCCCGATCAAATTGCTGATTTGAAACCGCTGGGGCAGGTGAGCTCGAGTTTCATAGTGGCGGTGAATGGCGAGGGTTTGTGGCTAGTGGACCAACACGTGGCGCACGAACGCGTTTTGTTCGAGCAGCATCTGGAGGCACGGCGCGCGGGAAAAGTGGAAGCGCAGCGGATGCTGATGCCGATGGTGATTGAGCTTTCGCCGCGGCAGATTGTGATTTACGAAAAGATTGCGGAAGAACTGGCTGCGAACGGGTTCGAGGTTGAGCCGATGGGGCCGCGCAGCGTGGCGATTCAAGCGGTGCCCGCGGGAATCCTTCCGGGAGACGCGGACAAACTGCTGACGGAAATTCTCGACGGTATCGAACGGGAAAACGCGACGATTTCGATTGATACGCTGCAGGCGAAGATTGCGGCTTCGACGGCGTGCCATGCGGCGATCAAAATAAATATGCCGCTGGACCAGACGAAAATGGAGTGGCTGCTTGGAGCGCTGGCGAAGACGGATTGTCCGATGAGTTGCCCTCATGGGCGGCCAGTGGTGCTGCGGTATTCGGTGAAGGAGATTGAGAAGGCGTTTCAGCGGATTTGAGGAAGGAAAGAGAAAGAAAGAGAAAAGATAACGCGGAGGCGCAGAGTTAACAGAGATTCGCAGAGAAGGAAGAAAACAAAAGAAGGAATAGGAAAAGGAATTTACACAGAGGACGCAGAGACACAGAGGGCACAGAGAAGAGCGGAAGAATATTTCAGGAGACGAGGCGAATGACGGAAGGGCAGAAGACGGCGGTGATTTTTGGGCTGGCGAATAAGCGCAGCATTGCTTGGGCGATTGCTAAGAAACTCGCGGAAGCGGGCTGGCGCCTGGCCATTACCTATCAGAACGAGAGGCTCGAACTCGAAGCGAAGGATCTGATTGCTGAGTTGCCCGGCGCCTCGGGATTTATGTGCGACGTCACCCAGGATGATCAGATTGCGCGGCTATATGAACAGCTCCGCGCGAACTACGGAGTGCTTCACGGACTGGTACACAGTATTGGATTCGCGCCAGAGGCTGATTTGAAAGGCGGCTTTATCAACACGAGCCGCGATGGATTCCGCGTTGCACACGACATCAGCGTTTATTCGCTGATCGCGGTTTCACGCGGCGCACTGCCGCTGATGGCCGCCGGCGGAAGCATTGTGACGCTGACGTACTACGGCGCAGAAAAGGTCGTGCCACGATATAACGTGATGGGCGTTGCGAAAGCGGCGCTTGAAGCGACGGTGCGGTATCTTGCCTTCGATCTCGGGCCGCAAGCGATTCGCGTAAATGCGATTTCGGCCGGGCCGCTAAAAACGCTGGCTTCGCGCGGAATTTCCGGTTTCGGCGACATGCTCAAGGTACAAGCAGAGCGCTCTCCCTTGAGACGCAACGTGGATGCGGGCGAAGTGGGGGCGACAGCGGCGTTTTTGCTTTCCGATGCGGGATCGGGAATTACTGGCGAGGTTATTTACGTCGATTGCGGCTACAACATCATGGGATTTTGAGATGCGGATTTGCTGGCGCAAGGGCACGATGAATCGTGCACCTACGGTTGCCTTGAGGTCGGGGCCGTTCTGAATGGCGAAACTTACGATTGCGATTGACGGGCCGGCCGGGTCGGGGAAAAGCAGCCTGGCCAGGCGCGTCGCGCAGATCCTCGGCTATTTGTATCTGGACAGTGGCGCGATGTATCGGGCTCTGGCGCTGAAAGCTCTGCGAAAAAATATTTCACTCGAGAATTTCTCAGCGCTCGATGCACTGGCGCGGGCCACGCACATCGAACTCAAGCCGCCAACGCCGGAACAGGAAGCCGCTGGATCAAAAAATCGGGTCTTTCTTGATAAGGGAGAAGTGACACAAGAGATTCGCACGGCCGAAGTAGCGCAGGCGGCGTCGCGGCTGGCGACCATTGCCGGCGTGCGCGAAATTCTGGTGGCCGAACAGCAACTCGCCGGCGCCGGCGGAGGCGTGGTGATGGAAGGGCGAGACATCGGAACTGTCGTTTTCCCACGGGCGGAGCTGAAGATTTTTCTGGAGGCGTCGCCGGAAGTGCGAGCGGAGCGGCGATGGAAGGAACATCAGGAAAAAGGCGAGGCGATGACGCTCGCGCAGGTGCTCGAAGAGGTGCGCGAACGCGATCGGCGCGACCGCGAACGAAAAGTTTCGCCGCTGGTGCGCGCGGCCGACGCTGTGCTGGTGGACAACACGGCAATGGATGTGGAAGAAACGGCGAGGCTCGTGGTGATGCTGGCGCGCGAACGCGAAAAGGAATTGTCCATGGCAGCGGGCAGGGAAGCGTGATGCGAATCGCTCTAGAGGTGTGGTTCATCGCAAGGAGAGATGCGTGATTCGTGCGGGCCTGATGATGTTGCTGGCAATGGGTGCTGGTTTGTGGGCCTTGCCACTTCTTGTCGTTTCCGGCGCTGAACCAAAACAAGGGAGTCCTCAGCAAGACGCGGCGCAAAAAGTTCGCGCCTTTTTGGACCAGGATTGGAAATTGTGGATGGAGCAGTATCCGGAGATGGCGACGGCTGTCGGCTATCCGGGGCAGAACGCGCGCTGGACGGATGATTCTCCGGCGGGCATCGATGCGCGCAAAAGGCATCTGAACGACAGCCTCGCAACGCTGAAGAAAATCTCTCGCGATACGCTCCCTGCGAGCGAGCAGCTTAACTATGATTTGTACCGCGAACTGTTGGAGACGGCGGAAGAAGGTTTGACCTACGGCGACGATCCCATGCCGTTTCGCAGCGTTGTGCCGAGAAACTTGTGGATGCCGATCAGTCAGATGGAGGGGATTCAGCAGAGCGCGGCGGAAACGCTGGAGAATACGCCGCACCGCACGCCCGCGGAGTATGACGTGATTCTGGCGCGGTTGTTGGCGCTGCCCGCTGCGGTCGATCAGCAAATCGCACTGCTGCAAAAGGGTCTAGCGGCGGGATACACGCCGCCGAAAATTGCGCTGCGCGATTTGCCCAAACAGATCGAAGATTTGATTGCAGGAAAGCCCGCAAAGAGCCCGCTGCTTCAACCGTTTACGGAATTCCCGGCGGATTTTCCGCCGAGCGAGCGAGCGCGGCTGACCGAGAAGGTTCAAAAGATTTATTGGAGCGCCGTTTTGCCAGCGTTTCAACGGTTGCACGATTACATCGCGAAGACGTATTTGCCGGCTTGCCGGGAGAATATTGCGGCGACTTCGCTGCCCAACGGCGCTGCGGCGTATGCGTTTCACGTGCGCTGGCAGACGACCACAAACCTGACGCCGAAGCAGATTCACGAAATTGGGCTAAGCGAAGTAAAGCGCATTCGCGCGGAGATGGATAAGGTCATCGCCGCGGCGGAGTTCAAAGGCAGCTTTCACGAATTTACGGAGTATCTGCGGACCGAGCCGCGCTTTTATTACGAGAAGCCCGATGATCTCGTAAACGGCTATAGGATCATTGCAAAGAAGATCGATCCGGAACTGGCGCATCTTTTCGGGAAGCTCCCACGATTGACCTACGGGGTTTGCCCGATTCCGGATTTCAAGGCGCCGTCGCAAACGACCGCTTACTACCAGCCGGGAGCGCCATCGGCGGGACGGCCGGGATGCTATTTCGTGAACACGTACAATCTGGCCGCGCGGCCAAAGTGGGAGATGGAAGCGCTCTCGCTGCACGAAGCCGTTCCGGGGCATCACCTGCAGCTATCGCTCGCGCAGGAAATGGAAGGGCAGCCGGAGTTTCGCAGGCATGTCGGATACTCGGCGTACGTGGAGGGGTGGGCGCTGTATTCGGAGAGACTCGGTGAAGAGCTCGGAATGTACAAAGATCCGTACTCGAAATTCGGCCAGCTCAGTTACGAGATGTGGCGGGCGATCCGCCTGGTAGTGGATACCGGAATGCACTCGATGGGTTGGACGCGCGAACAAGCGATTCAGTTTTTCAAGGAGAACACCGGCAAAGCGGATCAGGACATTACGGTGGAAGTGGATCGGTACATCGTATGGCCGGGGCAGGCGCTTGCGTACAAGCTGGGGCAACTGAAAATCCGCGAGCTGCGGATGGAAGCCGAGAAGCGGCTGGGCTCCAAATTTGATGAACGCACATTTCATGATGTTGTGCTGGAAATTGGTGCGGTTCCGTTAAATATCCTGGAAGCGCATATCAAGCAGTGGGTGGATCAGCAGGCGGCAAATTGAGCTTTTGAAGGCAGCTTACCTCGAAACAGCCATCTGGGGCTTACCTTCCGCAGTAACAAAAGCAATTCCTTCTCATTTCTACAAGCTTCCGCTCGGCACAAAATTCCGCGTCGCGGTGTCTATTGGAGAGTCGCAGGGAACCAAAGCGAGGATGGCAATGGGCGACTGGAACATAGTGGAACTGTGGCGTTCCATGGGAACGCTGTGTCATGGAGTGGTGATTGTGCTGGCGATTATGTTTCTGCGGTCGGTGGGCGTAGCGGTGAGCCGCGCTTTGCGATATCGCCTGGCGCGCGAACAATCGAAGGCGTATATCGCGGAAACGCTCGAAGCGTTTCGCGACGGCAAGCTCGATCAGGCGATTGTGGCGGCGGAGCAGAACAAGAGGAGCCACATCGCAAGCGTCGTCGCAGCGGGATTGCTGGATTTTCAGGCGGCGCCGGCGGGGATGCCGGAACAGGCAGTGATGGAAGGCGTGCAGCGCAGTCTTGAGCGTTCGAGCGCGGAAACGACAGAAGAAATGAAGCGGGGGCTGAGCGGTCTGGCGACGATTGCGGCGACAGCGCCGTTCGTGGGACTGTTCGGAACGGTAATTGGAATTCTGAATGCGTTTCGCAGCATCGATATCGCGCATGCGACTGCGATCAAAGTGATCGCGGGATCGATTTCGGAGGCGCTACTGACGACGGCACTCGGTCTATCGGTCGCGGTTCCAGCGGTGTGGTGCTACAACTTGTTGACCAACCGCATGGATGCATTTGGAGTGGAGATGCAAAACTGCGGGCTCGAACTGCAGTCGTATTTACGGGCGCGACAGACGGATTGCAAAAAAAGTTGAGTCCGTTGTGGGCCATCGCTTCTTTATCGGGATTACTTCCGGCCCAGGAATAGGCGTGCCTCGCGGAGCTCGGGAAGATTGGGCTCGGCACGCTGGCAGTTCGCCAGCAGCGAAGTGTAGAAGGCTGCAGCTTTCTTTCGGTCTCCCGCCAATTGAGCAGCGTGAGCAGCGCCGTAAAGCGAGTTGTAGCGCCCGGGAGTAAGCTGCAGAGACGTTTCGAAGGCTGCAAGGGCGAGTTCGGGTTGCTTCGCTTCGAGAAGCATTTCGCCAAGAAGTTCGCGAGCAGGGACGACCGCTCCTGGAGTTACTGGTAGCTTGTCGGTGGAGTCTTCATGATCGGCGGCCGCGCGCATTTGTCGAAGTGCTTCGTCTTTTTTGCTTTCGGCAAAGGTGATCCAAGCCATGACAGTTTCCCTTTGAATGTCCACTTGTTCCGCTGAGTATTTATTGTGGTCGTCGAGGAGCCTGTCGCGCAGCGAGATCAATTGCTGCACAGCACTGCGCGCGGCTTCGATGTTCCCTGAGCGAGCAATGCCGAGGGCGCGGGCGAAATAAAGATCACCCTCGGTCCAAATATAGCGGCCGCCGGGAAATGTATTGGGCGGCAAAGCAAGCGCGGCAGCATCGGACCAACGATGGCGCTCGATGGCCAGGCGGGAAGGAATCGCGGCGGTGGAGTAGAGCGCGGTGAAATAGGCGGAATCACCCGCCTGCACTTTTGGCAGGGAAGCAAGAACGCTGAGAGCCTCGCGGTCCCGGCCCATTTGAAGGTACGCATAGACCAGGTAATCCAATGCGTGGAGTTCGTCCCCAGCCAGGCTATTTTTCCGCGCCGCGGCGGCGGAAGCCAGATTGGAATCGATCGACTCTTGCCACAAACCCAGGCGCGTGAAAATGTGCGAAGGCATGTGCAGCGCATGGGGCGCATCGGGAGCAATTTTGGCGTAGCGGCGAGCGGCTTCGAGAGCGAGCGGAGCCAGAGTAGGGTAGTCATCGCAGTGGATGATGTAGTGAGCCAAGCCGGGATGAGCTGGGTGTTCGGCAAAAAGTTTTTCGAGGATGGCGCTGGCTTTTTTCTGGTTGGCGTACGTTTTGTCGTCCAAAGGCGCGTTGGCGCGAACAGCTAGCGCGTAGAAGATGGCGGCTTCGATATCCTGGGGATAGTGCTCGTAGATCTGCTGCATTGATTTTTCATAGTCGAGTGCGCGAGCGGCGTGAGGGCGCTTACCGGAATCTTTGTAGAATATTTCCATGGCGGCAATGTAATCGCGTTCGCGTTGTGTTTTCGCTCCGGCGGCGTTTGCTTTTTCGACGGCTGCTTCGCCTGCTTGCAAGTCAAGGGGAGTGGGTGGATCCCACAGTTGGCGATAGTGAGTCATAGCCACGCCCCAATTCGCCATGCCGCATGACGGATCTGATTTTGCAACGGCGAGAAAAGTCTCTTCGGATTTTTTGTACCAAAAAGAGTGGAGAAGAGCGACAGCGCGATTGAAATCCGGCTGGACTTCCGGGGAACAGGAAGTGGGAAAGCTGACGCTGCCGAGGGCCGGAGAATCCGGAGAGCCGTGCTCGTGCTGGGCCAAGGCGCTCGGAGTAAACGCTGCGCCGGTGCAAAATAAGAATGCGAGCATTGCGTGGTAAGGTCGCATGACTTGTTTCGTCTCTCCTGGGCTGGATGGAAGCAGCAGAAACCCTTTGCGCTGGATTATATCTTGAATCGCCTGGGAGGATGCTTACGCAGGGACTGACGGCCTAGCGAAGAGGGAAGGAAAGGGTCGACAGACACTAAGTACTTGAAAATTAACAAGTAACGAGAAAAATGAGCCAAAAACGAAGATTTCTTGAAAATAGAGCTTGACAGAATTTCAATGTGCGGTTACTTTCGGATTACCTCAGTCGTACCCTGCTGCAAATAAGGGCAGGTCCTCACTGAGCGTGACGAGCAAATATGAGACACGAAGATAAAAGCCAAGTCGAAACCGCACCAAGGCGATCGGGTCTCGTGGATTGCTTGTTCACGCGACTCTAAACCAAATCCTTACTTTGGCCGCTTAAGTCGTTTCGATCCAACACGATTCGTTGCTAAAGCTTTTTGCTTTGCGATGAAACTGTAGCCGGTTCAAGCAATTCTAGGCTACAGGGACCGCGTACTCGCTTTTTACCACGAAATTCCTGGCGAAAAGTATGTTCCGGGATGGTGAAGTTCACGGTTACTTCTGTGGCAAGGCCGAAAGGCTCGGGTTCGAAGCCCGAAAGACCGTGAACGCTGATTCCTCCCGGGAATTTGTGACGCGTTGATTTAGCGAGCGATGCTGAGTTGCCGCGCGGACGCTATGGGTGTGCGCGGAAGACGAAGTAAAGAAGTAATGAAGTAAGGAGGGAAAGAAAAATATCGGTGAGTTTGCGGCGTGGTGAAGGCTTGGGTTACATCGGGCTCCGAGAGTCGTGGGTTCGATTCCCACCAGCAACGAAAGTTGGTGTAGCTCAATGGCAGAGCATCGGACAAAAAACCTGAGCCGCTGTTTCCCGCCGCAAGGATTTGCAGAGTGGTGAAGGCGCGAGCTACTTCGTTCAACGGTTGCGGGTTCGAATCCCGCCGGCGGCGAAAGCTGCTGTAGCTCAAATGGCAGAGCAAAGCGCTCGGGCCGCTGGTTCCCTCTGCAAAAAGATTCCGGTGTGGTGAAGGTACGCGTTACTTCGACCCAAGAGAGCGCTCCGGTGCGAGCCGGAGAGATTGCGGTCTCGAAGCCCGCCTGCTTCGCGAGAAGCAGTAGCTCAAAGCAATTTACGCGGACCGATCGTTCCCACCGGAAGTAAAAAGAGCACAGCCAGGAGTGGCTGTGCTACCGGGACGCCGGGATGGCGCGGGGGAGAGTTACTTCGTCTGTCACACGATGTGGGGCTGAGGCTCCGCAGCTGTGCTCGACTATTTCTCCCGGCTGAAATTGTTGTCTGGGCGAGTGCCGGGCAGTGCGGTCATCCTCAGAAGGATGACCCTACAGTTTGCGGGCGCGAATCGCGGATGGGCGGCGATTCGCGCCGCGGCCAAAGGAAGGAAAAAGTTTACACAGAGGACTCGGAGGACACAGAGATCACAGAGAAGAAGGAAGAGTCCGAGGATCTGTGAAGAGGTTGGACGTGGTGCAGGACAGGGTTACTTCGCCTGACACACGGGAGGGTGTGGATTCGAATCCCACCTGGCTGATGTGAGCCAGTAGCTCAATGGATAGAGCGCCTAATGTCCCTGGCCGGATGTTCCCGTCCAGCAGTTTTTTTGAGAAAGGAGGTGCCGTGATGGAAGACATCATGTCCGTGGAAGGGCCAGTGCTAAAGGTCAATGGAGAACTCGTTTTGTTCATCCCCTTGGGTGCGGGTGGAGATGCGTTAGTCGAATGCGCGCGCGGCATTTCCGAGGTGGAGGATGACTTTCTGAAGATCAGCATTCCAGCCTGGCTGGCGGCTGTACTTCGGATTGAAGAGGGAGATCTGGTTTGCGTGCGTAAGGCCGGCGGGATGTTTCGCATTGGTCCATCGGATCCGCGGCAGTTGAATTGAGGCCTGGCCAAAGCAGAAGGTTGCGACGCCACAGTTTTGTTTGAATGCGGATTCGATTCCGCAGAAAGAGGCCGTGAAATGGAAACGAACGAGCAACGAACGAGAGTCGCCCAAGTGTTGCATCAAAGCGCGGCCGGGGAGCAAAGCTCCACGCCGTTAACATATTCCGACTGCATAGGGCAGTCTTAGAAAGGAAAAAGCAGTGGGCAGTGATTTGAATCGGTACTTTTCCCGGATGGGGGCGCGAGTGAAAGTGTTGGAAGCGATACCTCCGGGCCGCCGCTGGAACATGATTCGGTCTTACGAGGAATCGCCGCGTATCAGTTTCGACATCCGTCGGGACAAGCAAGGCGAATACTTCGAGATCCGGACGGTGCCAGGCAGCGTCCAGGAGATCGTCGTTCTAAACATCCAGCCTCGGGAAAAGCATCTTCTCTTGCTGAGCCGGCAGTTCGGTGAGCAAGGGGAGTTTCTGGCCAAGCAGAAGTTTTTGTGCGGCCACGACGAGCGGCACTGGTTCGTAGCGGCAATTCCAGAAAACGAACCGGTGAGCACCGTCGCGGGCGCCAAGATCGCGCTGAAGCCAGAGGAAGTCCGGACGCGAGAAGAAGCGATCGGAATCTCTCGTAAAGAGAGTTTTCGGCGCAAGAGCGCGGCCTCTGTCCGCCAGGGGGAATGGTTTTTCGTTCCCGATGGTGACGTGAAGGCCGACCGCTTGCTCATTCTTCGGAACGAGCCTCTCTCTCGCGGAAACGGCGGAAAGCCTCACTGGGCTGAAGAATGTTATCGGTCCGGCGGCGAAACCGTCTACGTGTCGCGGAAGTATCCCACGGGCATAACCGCTCTGGCGTACAACCGATTGCCGGAAGGGGAACGCCAGCGCGACAACTTTCGAGTGATGCGGCGCGATGCGTTAGTGCATGTGCGCGGTGAGATTCGGCATCCAGATCATGCAACCGTGGTTCTGAATGGCTGGCACCGCGTGTTTATGAACACCGAGAACCGCTCGAAGGCAATGCGTTTTGTGGCGTTTCTCGATTAACGGCAGGGGGTTTGTGCCCCGGAGTAGGATTCCGGGGCGCAAAGCCCTAGGAGAAAGGAGGGAGGTCGAGATGGTGAAGATGAATGTATGGAAGCGGATGTTCCCGGTGCGGACGCACGAAGGAGCGGTGGCGCAGCGCGTTGATGTCAAGACGGAGCTGCGGCGTACCGTGATGACGTGCCTGCTCTGGGAAGACGCCTTCTACGAGAAGGGGAACGACATCGCGAAGCGAATCGCGGAGCTTGTGGCGCAGAGTAAGCCCGAAGATGTGGCGGCTCTCGCACGCGAAGCACGCGACAAGATGCAGCTTCGCCATGCGCCGCTCTTTGTGACGCGCGAACTGGCGCGGCGCAAAGGGGCGGGACCGCTCGTAGCGGAAACGCTCGAGCACGTGATCCAGCGGGCGGACGAACTTGGCGAGTTCGTGGCGCTCTACTGGAAGGAGATGAAGCAGCCGCTGTCGGCGGGAGTAAAGCGCGGGCTGGCGCAGGCGTTCACGAAGTTCGACGCTTACCAGCTTGCGAAGTACGACCGCGATTCGGTGGTGACGCTGCGCGACGTGCTATTTCTTTGCCACGCGAAGCCGAAGGATGCCGAGCAGGAGGCTGTTTGGAAGAAGCTCGTTGAGAACACGCTCGAGCCTCCCGACACTTGGGAGGTTGCCTTGTCCGCAGGGAAGGACAAGCGCGAGAACTTTGAACGGCTCCTGCGCGAGGGGAAGCTGGGCGGCCTGGCCGTCCTGCGAAACCTGCGCCTGATGCTTGCATCGGGCGTGGATCCGAAGCTCATTCGCGAGCGGCTCGAGAAGGGCGTTGCGCGGGCGCTGCCGTTTCGTTTCGTGACGGCGGCTCGCTACGCGCCGAAACTCGAGGACGCCATCGAGAGCGCCATGCACAAGGGCATCGCTGGACTCGAAAAGCTGCCGGGATCGACGGGACTTGTCGTGGACGTGTCCGGGTCGATGGACGGCGTGCTTTCGAACAAAGGCGAGACCACGCGCATGGACGCCGCGGCAGGGCTTGCCATTCTGCTTCGCGAGAAGGCCGAAGAGTTTTCGATCGCAACCTTTTCCGAAGCATGCGTGGAGTTGCCTCCGCGGCGCGGGTTCGCTCTGCGGGATGCCATCACGGGCTCGCAGAAGCACTCGGGGACGTACCTCAAGCGCGCGCTGACCGAGCTTCACGAGAAGCGCGAGTGGCGCGGTCTTGACCGCCTGATCGTCATTACCGACGAGCAGTCTCACGACGGAATCCTGACGGCGTGGACACCGCGCGCGTACGTGGTGAATGTGGCCCCGTACAAGCACGGCGTGAGCTACGGCAACGGGTGGACGCACGTCGACGGATGGTCTGAGCGGATTGTGGACTACATTGCTGCAACGGAGGCGGAATCCGCCGAGTAAAGCAGTTCGCTTTGAACGTTACAGCTAAACAGGAGCAATGCAGTCGGCGCAGCGGAGAAATCCGTTGCGCCGTTTTTTTATGGAATGGGGAATCACATCGAAACGGCGGCCGCGCGTTTGGTTGCGGAGAGATAGCATTGGGGCACGCGCTCTTCCGGGCAGTTGATTTTTGCAGCCAGGCAGGAGAGCTTTTGCCAATCTGCTCGCTCATAGGCGAGGAGAGTTTCGTAGACATCGCGAAAGCGGTTTTCGCCGCCGCGAAGAGCGGTCTCGACTTCGGTGGAAAGCGGAAGGTTTGAGAGAACGTCGTTCATTGGAAGGTCAAGGATGGCGTCCGTGATGGAGAGCAGTCCCATGAGGAAGAGATCGGCTTTCTGCGCAGCCATATGGATAATTTCCGAGATTTCTTCGCAAAAGTAGGCGCGTGTAAGCGCCGTGCGAATCAACTCCGGAGATTTGTCGCCGGCCATGGAAACGATGGCGACGATGGATACCCATCGGCGAAATTCCTTTTCGCCGATCAGGGTAATGGCGTGGACGATGCCGCGAACTTCGCTTCGCAGGCCGAGCAGCGGCGAGTTGAGGTAGCGCAGGAGTTTGTAAACGAGGGAAGGCTCCTGTTTCAGGATTTCTTCGATCTTCTCGAACTTGAAGTCGCTCGTGTTGACGGCTTCGAGCAGGCGGACGTAATTCAATTTGTTACTGGGGATGTTCCGGCCCTCGACCATGGTGGGCTTGCAAAAGAAGTAGCCTTGAAAGTAGGTGTAGCCCATGCTGCGCGCTTCTTCGAGTTCGGCTTGCGTCTCGACTTTTTCCGCCAGTAGTTGTAGTCCTTGGGGCAAATAGCGCTTGGCGATGTTTTGACGCAAGTCGCGGTCGGATGCGCGGAAATCCACTTTCAGGAATCTCGAGAGAGCCAGTAGCGGCTCCCACTTGGGATGGTCATCGAAATCATCTAGCCCTAAAACGTAACCGGACTCGCGCAGGTCGGCGCATGCGGAGACGACCTCTGGCGTGGGCACGACGGTTTCCAGAATCTCGACAACAATGCGATCGGGGGGAAGGAGCTTAACGGCTCCTTGAAGGAGCGCATTCTGATCCGCGTTGATAAAGGCTTTCGCGGAGCCGGTGAGCGTTTGGAGGTCGAAGAGCATCGTGGACTCGACGATGACGCTGCTTGAAGCGTCCTTCCACGGCTGAAACACATTTTGTGGTCCGCCTCGGAAGAGCAATTCGTAAGCAAAGACCTTCATCCGGTGGTCGAAGATGGGCTGGCGCGCGATGAATCGTTCGTACACGAATGCTCCTTCGAGCAGCAATGAAATCTGCTGCGTAACGCGGCGTAGTGCGCTGCTCGAGAGGAGAGCTTGCGGAAAGGGGGCGCGGTTTTTTACGATCAGGCCGGTGCGGACATCGACCCGAGAAACTCTGCGTTGGACTTCGACTTCGTCAGGCGACTGAGCAAAAGCTCCATCGCTTCGACGGTTGAGAGAGGACTCAAGACCTTGCGAAGAACCCAGACACGGGCGAGTTCGTCCGGTGGAAGAAGCAACTCGTCCTTACGCGTGCCGGAGCGCTGAATGTCGATGGCGGGGAAGACGCGCTTATCGGCGAGGCGCCGGTCCAGGTAGATTTCCATATTGCCGGTGCCCTTGAACTCTTCGAAGATCACGTCGTCCATGCGGCTGCCGGTATCGATCAGCGCGGTGGCGATGATGGTGAGCGACCCACCTTCTTCGACGTTACGTGCGGCTGCAAAAAAGCGGCGCGGGCGCTGCAAAGCGTTGGCGTCAATACCGCCAGAGAGGACTTTTCCCGAGGGCGGTGTGACGGCGTTGTAAGCGCGCGCGAGACGCGTGATGGAATCGAGAAGGACGACCACGTCGCGCTTGTGCTCGACGAGGCGCTTGGCCTTTTCCAGAACCATTTCGGCGACTTGAATGTGTCGTTGTGGCGGCTCGTCGAAAGTCGAGCTGATGACCTCGCCCTTGACCGTGCGCTGCATGTCAGTGACTTCTTCCGGGCGCTCGTCGATGAGCAGCACGATGAGCGCGACTTCCGGATGATTGGTGGTGATGGAATTGGCCATGGACTGCAGGATCATGGTTTTGCCGGTGCGCGGCGGAGCGTTAACGAGACCGCGCTGGCCTTTGCCGACGGGGCAGAGAAGATCGAGCACGCGGCCCGTCATGTTCTCCTTCGTGGTTTCCATCTTGAGGCGGCCCTGGGGATAGAGCGGCGTCAGGTTATCGAAGAAAATCTTGTTGCGCGCGACTTCCGGATCTTCAAAGTTAACGGCCTCGACTTTGATCAGCGCGAAGTAACGCTCGCCGTCCTTGGGCGGGCGAACTTGGCCTGAGACGGTGTCACCCGTGCGGAGATCGAACTTGCGGATTTGCGACGGCGAAACGTAGATGTCGTCGGGGCCGGGGAGGTAGTTGTATTCCGGCGCGCGGAGAAAACCGAAACCGTCGGGGAGACATTCGAGGACACCTTCGGAGAAGATCAATCCGTTTTTCTCGGTTTGAGCGCGGAGGATCTGGAAGATCAGTTCCTGTTTGCGCATACCGCTGGCGCCGGGGATGTTCAATTCCTTGGCGATCTTGGCGAGGTCGGTGATGTTTTTTTCTTTTAATTCGGCGAGGCTAATGCTCATCTGATTGCTTCCTTCAACGTTTGTTTCTTTCATATGTCCTTAACTTTGATTGTGTAAATTGACCTTCTCTTTTGCGTGGCCGCGGGGCGGCCAGCGAAATCCCGGATTGTTCGCGAGGTGGCGCACCGCACTGGCGGAAAAATGAAAATATGCCAGGATGGGCAAACCAGACTTTCTGCAACCGGCAGCAGCGCGGAGCCACAACTTGCCTGGAAAAACCGCAAGGCGGGCCCAGAACCACGCTCCTTTTAGTTGGTCAAACTCTTGTCTTTCTCGGCGCTGGCGACGAAAGGCTCCGCAACGGGCGCAACCTCGGGATGTTCGAGCGGCACGATGGGCCGTTCGAGCGCAACCTGCAGCACTTCATCCATGGTTTCTACAAAATGTACCGTGAGACAGGAGAGGATCTCCTGCGGGATATCCGCCAGGTCCTTCTCATTGTCCTTCGGAAGCAGTACTGTGTGCAAGCCCATTCGATGGGCGGCTAACAGCTTTTCTTTGACGCCGCCGATGGGCAGAACCTTGCCGCGCAGAGTGATTTCGCCGGTCATGGTGACGTCGCGACGCACGGGATTCCTGGTCAAGGCGCTCACGATGGAAGTGCAGATAGTGATGCCGGCGGACGGGCCGTCTTTGGGGATGGCGCCTTCGGGCACGTGCACGTGGATGTCGATGTTGCGATAAAAATCCTTTGCCAGGCCGAGTTGCGCGGAGCGCGAGCGAACGTAGCTCATCGCAGCTTGCGCGGATTCCTGCATCACGTCGCCAAGTTTACCAGTGAGCGTGAGACGGCCCTTGCCTTCCATCAAAGTGGCTTCGGTCGCGAGCACGGAGCCGCCAACTTCGGTCCAGGCGAGGCCCGTAGTCAAGCCGATTTCGTTGTGTTTCTCGAGCCAATATTCGCGGTACTTGAGAATGCCCAGGAAATCGTTGGCATTGGCCGGGCTGATTTCCACGCCGACGGAGGCGCCTTCCGTCACAACCTTGCGCGCCATCTTGCGCGCGATGTTCTGGATTTCTCGTTCGAGGCTGCGGACGCCGGCTTCGTGCGTGTAATGGCGGATGATGTGCAGCAGGCCTTCATCGGTGAACTTGAGATTATTCTCGTTGAGGCCCGTGGCTTCGCGCGCGCGCTTTACCAGGAAGCGCTTCGCAATTTCCAGCTTTTCCTGCTCGGTGTAGCCAGGAAGCCGCAGAATTTCCATGCGGTCCTGCAATGGCTGGGGAATCGTGTGCAGCACGTTGGCAGTGCAGACGAACATCACTTTCGAGAGGTCGTATTCGACGTCGAGATAGTGGTCCGTGAAGCCGTGATTCAGTTCGGGGTCGAGTACTTCCATGAGCGCGGCAGACGGGTCGCCGCGGAAGTCGGTGGACATTTTGTCCACTTCATCGAGAACGAAAATCGGATTTACCGTTCCGGCTTTCTTCATCATTTGGATGATCTGGCCGGGCAGCGCGCCGATGTAGGTGCGGCGATGGCCGCGGATTTCGGCTTCGTCACGGACGCCGCCGAGCGAGACGCGGACAAATTTGCGGCCGGTGGCGTGCCCGATGGACATGGCCAGTGAAGTCTTGCCGACGCCGGGAGGTCCGACAAAGCAAAGGATTGAGCCTTTCGGATTTTTCACCAACTGGCGAACTGCGAGAAATTCCAGAATGCGCTCTTTGATTTTCTCAAGGCCGTAGTGCTCTTCGTTGAGAATTTTTTCGGCGGCCAGGATGTCGCGAATTTCTTTGGACTTCTTTTTCCAGGGCACAGCGAGGAGCCAATCGAGGTAGTTCCGGCTGACAGTGGATTCCGCCGACATAGGCGGCATCAATTCGAGTCGCTTCAATTCCTGAATTGCTTTTTCGTGTACTTCCTTACTCATTCCAGCGGCGTCGATTTTCTTCTTGAGCTCGTCGATCTCGCTTTTTTCGCCGCGGCCAAGTTCCTTCTGGATGGCCTTGAGCTTCTCGTTGAGGTAGTACTCTTTTTGCGCGCGCTCCATCTGGCGCTTTACGCGGGTGTTGATGTTGCGGTCGACGTTGAGCTTTTCGAGTTCAATTTCGAGGATATCCCCGATGCGATTGAGGCGCTCGATGGGATCGACGGTTTCGAGCAAGTCCTGTTTTTCATCGACAGGAAGCTGCAAGTTGGCCGCGATGGTGTCCGAAAGGCGCGCTGGATCATCGCCGCGCGCGGCGGCGATCATGGTGTCGTAATTGAGGCTTTGCGAAAGCTTGATGAATTGCTCGTAGAGGCCGGTGATCTTCTGTACCGTCTGGTCGACTGCTGGAGACGGCTCAACGCGCGCGTTCAGCAAGCGGACGGTGGCGCGGAAGAAGCCTTCTTCGGAAGCGATGGAAAGCGCGCGAGCCCGCTCAACGCCCTCGACCAAAACCTTGATATTTCCATCGGGCAGCTTCACGCTCTGCACGATGTTCGCGAGCGTGCCGACGGCGTAGATTTCTTCCGGTTTGGGGTCATCGACCGAGGCGTCATGCTGAGTGGACAGGAATATTTTCTTGTCGCCGGCAAGCGCTTCTTCGAGCGCGCGGACGCTAGCTTCGCGGCCGACGATGAAGGGGGTCATCTGTTGCGGGAAGATGACCATATCGCGCACCGGCATCATGGGCACGCGCTTCAATTCCTGTTTTTCGCGGTTGAACATTAGGGCCCCTGAAAAGCTTACGACAGCCCGAAGCGGCCTATCCGGCCTTTTCGAGCAAACTCCAATTGATCTCGCGACCGCGGACCATTTCGGCGGTGACGACGAAGTCGCGCACTTTGCGCTGCATCGGGAGGTGGTACATCAATTCGAGCATCAAGTCTTCCAAAATCATGCGCAAGCCGCGCGCGCCGACTTTGCGCTGCATGGCGAGCTCGGCGACAGTTTCGAGAGCATCATCAGTGAAGCGCAGGCGGACGTTTTCGAATTCGAACAGTCGCTGGTACTGCTTGAGCAGCGCGTTCTTGGGTTCCGTCAAGATTCGAACCAAGACATTCTTGTCGAGGTCGTTCATGACGCCGGCGACGGGCAAGCGCCCGACAAATTCAGGGATCAGTCCGTAACGAATCAAATCGCCGGGCTGAACCTGTTCGAGCAATTCGGTATTGCGGCGGCTGGGCGTGGAGGGCGCGGCGTCGGTATGAAAACCGAGCGAATGACGGCCAGCGCGCTTCTCGATAATTTTTTCCAGGCCGACGAAAGCGCCTCCGCAGACAAACAAAATGTTCGTCGTGTCCACCGGAGTGAATTCCTGGTGGGGATGCTTGCGTCCGCCCTGCGGCGGCACATTGGCGACAGTGCCTTCCAAAATCTTCAAGAGCGCCTGCTGGACGCCTTCGCCGCTGACATCGCGCGTAATCGAGGGGTTTTCGTCCTTCTTGGCGATCTTATCGATTTCGTCGATATAGATGATGCCTTGCTGCGCCTTTTGAACATCGCCATCAGCGGCCTGCAGCAGCTTCAAAATAATATTTTCGACGTCTTCGCCGACGTAGCCGGCTTCGGTCAGTGTCGTGGCGTCAACGATAGCGAACGGCACATCGAGCATGCGCGAAAGTGTCTGCGCGAGAAGCGTCTTGCCCGTGCCCGTAGGCCCGATCAAGAGAATATTCGACTTGCTCAACTCGACGTCGCCCGGCTGCTTGTTCAAGAATATGCGCTTGTAATGATTGTAGACGGCAACAGCGAGTTTCTTTTTCGTGCGGTCCTGCCCAATCACGTAGCCATCGAGAAACTGCTTGATCTCCGGCGGACGCGGCAAACGGCGCGCGGGCGCGGCGGCCTGTTCGCGCTTTTCATCTTCAAGAATGGTCTGGCAAACGCCGACACATTCGTTGCAGATGTAAGCGCGCGGATAGTCGGAAGGAGAGCTGATCAGCTTTTCGACCTGTTCCTGCGTCTTATGGCAAAAGGAACAGCGCAGCGGCTCGTCTGGGTTGAATTTTTTCACTGGTGTGAAGGCCTCGTCTCCGCTGGGCTTCGACGGAGTCTCTGATCCCTATTCTAGGCCGATTTTTCCCCGGAGCAAAAGAGAAACTCGAATCACTACTAACTTTTAAGAACAAGCTGCAAGAGCCCGCCGCCCCTGAGCGGCGTGCGACCGCTAGCGGTGCTTGTAAATGATCTCGTCGATCATGCCATATTCCTTGGCTTGTTCGGGATTCATAATGAAATCCCGCTCGACGTCTTTCTCGATCTTATCGACACTCTGTCCGCTGTGCTGTGCCAGCAATTGATTGATGACCGTGCGCATGCGCAGAATCTCTTTTGCGTGGAGATCGATGTCGGTGGCCTGGCCGCCGAGCCCGGACATCCACGGCTGGTGAATCAGAATGCGCGCGTGGGGGAGGGCGAAGCGCTTTTTCGGCGTTCCGCCGGCAAGAAGTACCGCCGCGATAGAGGCGGCCTGGCCAACGCAAGTCGTCACCACATCCGGCTTCACGAATTGCATGGTGTCATAAATTGCAAAGCCCGCGGTGATTGAACCACCCGGCGAATTGATATAAAGCTGAATGTCTTTTTCCGGATCTTCTGCTTGCAAGAAGAGCATCTGCGCGGTGGCCAGGTTGGCGACATGGTCGTCAATCGGCGTGCCGATAAAGATGATGTGCTCTTTCAGGAGCCGGGAATAAATGTCGTAAGCGCGTTCCCCGCGGCTGGTCTGTTCAACCACCATCGGAACGAGCGTTGTGCCGCGATACTCTGGTTCTTCGAAATTTTTCATTTAAGTGGTGGAGCCGCCGGAAAGTTTCACTTTGAATCTGTTGCGGCGCTTGCTGCCGCAACGGTTTTGATCTGAGCGTTCTGCGCGAGCCAGTCGAGAGTTTTGTCACTTCTCAACTTGGCTTTCATCCTATCGAGCGCACCTTGCTTTGTCAAACGAGCCCGTGCAACTTCGGCGGATTCGCCACTATGGCTGGCCATGTGCTCGAGTTCGTGGTCGACCTCTTCTTCAGTTACGTCGATGTTTTCCGCGGTGGCGATGCGGTCGATGATGAGTTCGGCTTTCACGTCATCGGTCGCGCGTTCCTGCTGCCGCTTTCGCAGCGAAACCCAGTCAACGTTTACCGCGCGGGGATCCACGCCTTGCGCCGCCAGCGAGCGAACGACCCGCTCCAGCCGCACATCCATTTGATGCTCGACAAGCGCCTCGGGTACGGGGAACTCGTGCAGTTTCACAAGTTCCGTGATGACTTTCTCGCGCTGCAGTTCCTTCTGCCGGTGATCGCGCTGATGTTCGAGGCTCTCCGAAACCTTCTTTTTCAGTTCGTCCAGCGTGGCGGCATCGCTGACGTCTTTCGCAAACTCATCGTTCAGGTCAGGCAGCTTCTTATTCTTGATGCCGAGCACTTCGACGGCATAGCTATAAGTCTTCCCAGCCAGTTTTTGATCGGGATAGTCGGCGGGATAGGCCACGTCAAACGTCTTGTGGTCGCCGATATTGGCCCCGCGCAAGTTTTCGTTGAAGGGCTCCATCGTCTCTTCGGCGCCGATGTGGCACATCACGCTGTCGGCTTGCAGCGGTTCGCCGCCGCCGGCGGGAGTTCCCATCAACTTCAACTGCACGTAGTCGCCGTTCTCGACGGCTCGCCCTTCGATCGGCGCAAAGGCGGCTGCGCGCTCGCGCATTTCTTCGAGAGCTTTGGTAACGTCCGCCTCGGTAATGTCCATCGCGGGCATTTCGATTGAGAGGCCTTTGTAATTCCCAAGCTCAAATTCCGGCAGGACTTCGAAAACAGCGCGAAACTTCAGCGGCTGGCCCTCTGCAAAATCGAGCTTTTCGACCTGCGGCTGAGAAACGGGCGTGAGCTTCTGCTCGGAGACTGCTTTTTCAACGCGCTCTGGAACGAGCGATTGGAGCACTTCGCCCTTGATGTCTTCCGCAAAGCGCCGGCGAATGAGCGATACAGGCGCTTTGCCCGGACGGAAGCCAGGGACGCGCGCGACGCGCGCAAATTCCTTAGCCACGCTTTCGATCTTTTTCGTTACTTCTTCCGCGGGAATCTCCAAATCCAGCTCGCGGCGGCAAGTTGCATCAGCCATGGAACAATCCTCTCCTAGATAAACGATCAGCGAACGTTCAGGTCATTGTGAAAATACTTGCTGGTCTCGACGGCACGCGCCCCAGTGTCTTGCGGAAAGCCCAGGCTTGTCGGCCACTTTGCGGCCGCACTTGAACTCAGAAGAGGCCAGACAGGTGAGAACTTAGCCTGCAACGCAAAGTAAGAGTATAGGCGAGGCGGCAGAGAGCGTCAATTCACGTGGCGTCAAGTTTGGTCTTGCGAAGATCCGAATCCATCTCGCCCAGGAGGAACGCTGGTCTTTGATTAAGCTGCCTTCGGGGCGGCTGCAGGAAGTGGAGCCATTGAACGTTCAAAACGGAACGGCGCGGATTCGTTAGCCGGCTGCGGCGGTTCGGCCCAGCGCAGTTGTGAAATCGGCATGAAGCAGGCGGTGAAAGAGGTGCTCACCAGCTTCGCGGCGGACCGACAGGCGTCCAGCGACATAAGCGCGTGATCCGAGCCCGCGCTGAACGGCGTCGCAAATCGCCATGTCTTCGTCCTGCACTTTCTCGCTGACGGCGATGCTTTCCTTGTGGCGCGCTTCGGCGGCAGCGCTGGTATCGGCGAAGTAGTAGTCGAAAATTACCGCGCAACGGTCCACGCCAAGCGGCAATACCAGATTTGTGTCCATCACGCCTTCATAGGCGTTGATCATGAAATTGGGATAGAGCCACAGATAAAATGCGCGTCCCTGGCGGGTGGCGGCCACTCCGGTTTCCGAGGACGAGTCCGAAGAGAGCGGGCTCGATTGCAAACAAGCGCGCTCGAAATTTTCGATGGTGTATTTCGTGTATTCGATGACGCCGCTCAAACCCTTATGAGCGTGCGGCACGTGGTAGCCACCATCGAGATAATTGTCGACGTAAACTTTCCAGTTGCAGTTGAGCGTGTAGACGCGGCGGTCGAAAAAGTGGAGCTTGGTTGCCAGGTCCAGCGGCGCCACAAGCTCAGGAACTATCCCCAAGAAATCGCGCAGTGGGGCCGCGCGGCCATCCAGATTCACAAAAACGAAATTTTCCCAGGTATCGGCACGCACTGGAACCAAGCCGTTTTTGGCGCGGTCGAAGTTGCACACGCCGTCAAACTCGACCATCCCTTTGAGTACGCCATCGATTCCGTAGGTCCAGCCGTGGTACGGGCAGCGAAATTGTTTGGCGCAACCCTGCGGTTCGGTGACTACGGCTGCGGCATGATGGCGGCAGACATTGTAAAACGCACGTAACTGGCCGTCTTCACCGCGAGCGACAACCAGCGGCTCGCCCGCCAGTTCCGCAGTGAAGAATTGTCCGTTTTCGCGTACTTGATCTACGCGGCCCACGACCTGCCACGTTGTGCCGAAAGTGCTTGCGCGCTCCAGCGCCGCGATGCGCTCGTCGAAATACCAGGGAGCTGGAATCGTCCAAGCTTCCTCCAGAGGATCGCGCGGATTGTAGAGGTTAACTATGTCGCCGACGCTGAGCTCCATACCTAGTCCCCTTCAGTAAATCAGCTTCAGAGAAAACTGGATCTGCCTGGACGATCCCGCGGTATGGCTAATGATGCCGAACCCGCTTCCGCGCACGGTATTGGAGGGCAGTCCGAAATTCACAATGTTAAAGATATTGAAAAACTCTGCGCGAAACTCGAGCATTCCCAGTTCGCGGTTGCCTCTTCTCCCGAAGGGCGTGTCCTTGATCATGGCCATATCAAAATTGTGAAAGCCGGGTCCGCGGAATGTATTGCGGCCCAGTGTGCCGAATCGTCCCAGATTTGGGCCGGTACCGCCGGGCACGTTGATCGGAACGAAAAAGAAAGAGCTATCGTCAACGCCGCGGCCAAAATAATCTTCACGAACCGTGCGGCTCGTCGAAAAGTCCGGCATGGATACCAAATCAGGCCGGTCCGTTCCACCCGCCCCTGCTCCTGTTTGCTGAATTCCGGAATAAACAGTAAAGGGCGGCCCTGTCGTCAGCGTTGTGATATTCAGAAACTGCCAGCCCCTGGTAATGTGGCTGTTCAATGGTTGAAGAAAACTCACTCGATCGAAAGGCAGCGTCTGAATCGCGCTGATGGTAAAGACGTGCGTCACGTCAAAGGTGGATGGCCCTTTGTCCGCGGATAGATCGCGCGGATTTTGCGGCAGAGTTTGCAGCGTTACTCCCGGAGTGCCCGCAATTCCGCCGGGCACCGCGCTGGTGTCGTCGATGGACTTGGAAAATGTATAGCTCGCCTGGAAGCTCAGACCAATCCGTGAATAGTTTTCCGTGGCACTAGTTTGCAGCGAATGATACGTGGAATGCGCGGCTGTGTTCATTATGGTCACCGGCCCGAATCCACCAATCGCATGGCCTGCGGCGTCGAACTGCGTGAAAGGTGCGAATGCCGGATCGGCACCGCCGTACCCGTTGGGCGAATCCACGCTAGCGAGATGGATTCCCGCAGTCCCCACATAGGCGGCACTAAACTTGACGCTTCCGAAATCGTGATCGATTCCCGCCGTGAACGTCCCGATGTATCCATTACGAAAATGTCTGCTTATGACGCCGGCGCTAAACAATTGCACTTCGTGTCCGGGTGTAGTTGCTGCAAGGTCGTTCTGGTATCGCTGCAAGTCGATCTGCATGTTGGCGGGAAGGTTTGCACTTCCATTCGCAAAAAGCGGCTGCCCTTGCGTTGTATAAACCGTGGGAAGCGACAAGGGCACGACCGCGTTTTGAAAAGGTACGGGAACGCTCGGAAGTGCGGTTACGAGCGGCTGGAAAATGAGGGGAAAGTTTCCGGTCACGTAATTTTCGAGCCACAGATTCGGAAGAATCGAAGTGATCGCTCCGCCTGCGTGAAGTGTGGTGTGCTTGTTCGCTGCGAAATCTAGCGAAAGGCGCGGGCCCCAGCCGTTTTTATCCAGCGGATATATGGGCTGTGGATTGTACAAAAAAATCCCTTTAGCGCCGGGAGCGTAAAACGAAGTCAGATTGCCGGATGCTTCGACAGCGTCTGCAATGGACGTCCTGTGTTTGGCCTCTTTAATGCGGCTGTTCAAGTCATAGCGCAATCCATAATTCACGCTCAGCCGCGTAGTTGCCTTCCAGGTGTCCTGAAAATAAAAGTTATAGGCCTCGCGCCGCACGCCGGCTTCGTTAAACTTGTCCCCCACGGGCGTTACGCTTGCGGCCGCCGTGATCCCGTACGAGAAAGGTGTCGCCGTCAACAATCCTGTCAGCGAATCGGGCAAGAGTTGACCGGGTTGAATGTCGTGCTGGCCGCTTGCCGAAGGGATCAGCACGGGCGAATAAGCTGGGCCGCCCGCAAATGTGTAAATGCCGTTGGGATTGAGGCCGAAAATAGTGGCATCGCGGTTAAACCGCAGATCGGCTCCCCACTTGAAACTGTGAGACCCGCGGGTGTACGTCATATCGTGCTTCAATTGATAAACGTTTCCGTAGGATCCGAAGATTGCGCCGTCCGCCGAATTGAAATTCTGAAACAGGCCATCCGCAAACATCATCGCAGGCTGCGTATGATCCGTGGACGGAAAAAAGGGAGTGCTGCGAATGTAGCCGAGCGAAGTCACGAATGCCAGATGCGGAGATATGGTTCTCGTGTAGCGAATGGCCGCACTCCGCTGATGATCGAAAAAGTCAACGCCAAAATTCGGATTGATGGCCGTCTGATCGGGATTCGTCGTCGGGCCTCTTACCTGGTTCAGACTGAACCGCCCGAACAGGGTTGCTTTATCCGAAAGTCGATGATCGATGCGAATCGAAAACTGGTCCGTATCCGTCGCCACCTTGGAAGAGGTTGCATAGGTGCGAGGGCCGTAGGGGCCTTGCGGCTCGTTGGGCAACGGATAGCCCGCGAGGATGCCTGCAACCGCGCTGCTCACCGGGACAGTCAGCGTATCGCCGGGAAAAGTCGTTGTGTCGATCCCCAGCCTCTCCGCCGCGGTGGGCACGGGAAACACTTGCGTCGTTCCCAGCACTTGCCGGAATCCCTGATACTCTGCGAAATAGAATGTTTTGCTCCGGCCGTCGTAAACATGCGGCAGCAAAAGAGGCCCGCCGTTCGTCACTCCAAATTCATTGCGCGCAAACGGTGGAATCCGCCGCCGGTCCACCGCGTTCTGGTGATCGAAAAAATTGCGCGCGTCAAATGCCGCGTTGCGGATAAATTCAAACGCGCTGCCATGTACGTCGTTCGTGCCCGACTTCGAGATGAGATTGTTGAATCCTGCCGCGCCATGGCCGATTTCCGCAGGCATCACTCCGGAACTCGATTGCACTTCCTGGATGGCATCCACGTTAAAGTTGGTAAAAGTTGCGCCGCCTAGTTCCGGGTCGGTCGTATCCGCGCCATCCATGGCAAACACAGAAGCCGAACCCCGCTGGCCATTCACGGCAAACTGTTGCGTGAAGTTCGCTGCGCCGTTGGTGTCCGTCATGGTCCCTGCCGCCAGCAGCAATAATTTGCTGAAGTCGCGCTCATTCAGCGGCAAGCTCGAGACTTCGCCGCTCGAAAGGTGCGTTCCACCGCTGGCCTGCGCAGTATTGGCCTCTCGATTGGTTGAAACAACGATCGTCCCGTCCTGTTGAGAAAGTTCGAGCACCGTTGCGAGAGTCTTCCCGGTTTCAACAATCAATGGATCTGTGGCTTTATAGGTCTTGCCCGCCAAATTCACGGAGAGTTCGTAACTGCCCGCTGCGATAGCCTCGAACGAAAACTCTCCATTCGCCGAAGTCACAGCCGCATAGCTGCGGTCACTTGATTTCTCATGAAGCTTTATATTTGCACTGGCGATGGGCTTGCCACTTTTGTCGCGCAATACGCCCGTCCAGAAGGGCGCCGGTGATGAACTTCCCACAGGAGCCATCATAAGGAACGCAAACAAGCAAATCAGGAAGTGCAGGGCCAAGCGCATGCCGGGGAAAAGGGAGCCGCCCCGCTTGTTGTTGCTGTTCGGACAGGCGAGTCGCTGGGCATTCTTTGCCGATGCAGGGGAATTCAAGATGAGGCCGATCCGGCTAGCATGTCCCTGGAACCGCTTGGGTTACCCTCGATGGAGCGACTGCGGTAGAAATGTTCGCCACACGACACCCATTGCGTTTCATGCCTGCTCCTTGGAAAGGGGCGACTGGCGAGAAAAAGCGCGGTTCTTGCCAGCACCTTTCATACCGCGAAATCGAGCGGAATTAAAGAGACAATTGCGCTGCGGCGTTATTGCTCTATGCCGTCAAGAACGCCGCGCCTCGCTCTCTATCCAGAACAAGATGCCGCGCAGGGCCAGCCATTCTATCTGTGGGCAGCCATCCGATCGTCCCCGTCCCTGCCTTCTGCCAGAAGCGCGCTTGTCAGCAAGGTCAGGCAACCCCACACGCCGAGTTCCCACCAAAATTGTTTTCGTTCCACGAGTTCCGAATTCAGAGCGTCGCTCATCGCCTCGCTGGCAGACTCCGCCTTTGCCACATACCGGTCGTTGGCGCGTTGAACTTCTTCTATCGCCTTCAGGTCCTCGGGGGCAGCATGCAAATCCCGTTTCGGGAGGCTGGCGAGGCGGGCATTCGCTTCTTTTTGAGCATTTAGAGCCCGCTGCACCTTCACTTCCGTCATGGCGTTCGCCGCCGACCACTGCAACGCCGTCCCAACGAGCACCGCCGTAAGAGCAATCCAGCACGCGAGTACCGTGTAAGCCAGAAATCTATGCAGGTTCATACTTCGCACCTTTTGCCCCGCGGCACTTCACGCGGAATGAAAATGTACTTTTGAGCCCATGAAAGAGACAGGCGATTGGGAAAGACCAATCAAAACGCTGGTGCGGAAGGAGGGATTTGAACCCCCACGGCCTTTCGGCCACAAGATCCTAAGTCTTGCGCGTCTGCCAGTTCCGCCACTCCCGCAAGTGGTTTCTCCAATATACCGGGAATCGGCCCTCTCCCGCTACCTTCGCTCGCGGCAGAAAGGCACTGGATTGTGCCCCTCTTTGAGGAGCATAATAGTTCAGAACAGTGTAACGTTTGGCCAACCCCGCGGCCGACGCTGACGCCATCCGTCAACTGGCGTTTTCGCGAGGCCCCGCTGCGAAAGAGGGCAGCGCCATGATCATTCAAGAGCAGGGCGACCAGCTCATCCTGATTCGGCAGACTGACCATGCCATGTTGGCGGGCTTTTTTGCTCGCAGCCTCGGCAACAAACTCTTCAGCCGCCCTGAGCCCTTTGAATCCTTCTGTTTGGCGGCAGCCGAGCATGATAACGGCTGGAGCGAGTGGGAACTTCTGCCCCAGATCGATCCTAAGACATTTACGCCTTATAACTTCATGTCCATCCCGACTGAGGAGCACATCGCGCTCTATCAGCGCGGGATCGAACGCGTAGTCAGAGTAGACCACTATGCTGGACTGCTTGTGAGTATGCATTGCGCCGGCCTCTATGACCGTACACGCGCCACTATGCCCGGTTTTTCCGCGAAGTACGTCCGGGCCAGCGAATCGGCGTTGGTCTCGGACTTCCTTCAACGGCTTCGCCTCCAGCAACTGCGGCTTAAGGTCGACCTTCGCGCTGACCCCATCATGAAAGCCTACGCCGACGATCATTCTCTTCAGGGGAATTTGCAGCGGCTTGAGGCGCTCGATCGGCTTTCTCTTTACTTCTGTCTCGCGCCACTCGATGGCTCTACGATCGACGGAGTTCCCATAAATGGCAATGGCAGCGAAGCGGATTGGGACCTGCAGCCTGCAGGCAGCAATTTTGTCACACTGCAGCCTTATCCTTTTGCAAAGGATCCGCTGGAAATCAGTATTCTTGCCCGGCGCGTCCCCAAACGGCCCTACGCCGACCTAAACGAGTTTCACAAAATCCAGGCGCAGGCTCCCTATTATGCGATCAACTTCACTCTGAGCGCGGATGGCGCGCGCATTCAATCGCGTTCCGCAGTCGCCTAGTCCGTCCGGTCCGCAGCTTCCGCAATTCCATCTTCCGACTCAATCCAGAGTTTGTCCGCGTGTCTCCGGCAAAGCCAGCGCGAGAAGAGCCGCCATCAAGAAGGCTCCAGCCTGCAAAAAAAACGCCGGGCCAATTCCGTAATGCAGCGCCAGCGCTCCCACTGCGAACGGCGCTACGGCGGAAAGCCCTCGGCCGATGTTGTAACTCAATCCCATCGCGGCGCCGCGAATCTCGCCGGGAAAGAGTTCGCTTGCAATCGCCGCATACCCCGAGAAATAACCTGTTCCAAAGAAAGCGACGAAGGGTCCGAGTACCAGCAGCCAGAACGGACTTCGCGACATTCCGTAAATCGGTACCAACGCCGCAGCGATGAGTAAATAAAAGAAGTACGGCTTTCGCCGCCCAAAGGCGTCCGAAAAAAAACCAAAAAGCGCATAGCCAAGCCATTTTCCAAAACAAAGCGCCAGGAAAAACGCGGTGGTCGTTACGAGACTGAGTCCTCGCCCGCCTTTCTCAGGCGGCAGCGACAAATAACCCGGAATCCACGTAAACAAACCCCAGTACCCGAACATGCTGCATGCATTCATCGTTGTCGCCAGTAGGCCGTTGCGCAAAACGCCTTTCTCGAGAAGCCTGTGCAACGATACTTTTTCTTTGCGCGCATGCCTTTGTTTCCACAAGTTCCGGCTCCGGAACTCTGCGTTGAATCCAAAACGCAAGAAGCGCCGGAGCCACCCCGAAAAAAAAGACTGGCCGCCACCCAAAGTGCGGATAAACCAGAAGTACAACGAGCGCGGCAATCGCTTCTCCGATTGCGTAAGCTGATTGCATCAATCCTAGCGCTTTCCCTCGATGCTCCGCGCGCCACGTCTCCGCAATCAGCGCGGCAGCCGCCGTCCATTCCCCGCCCATGCCCAGTCCCAGTACAAACCGGCACGTCGCCAGTTGCGGAATCGTATGTGTGAAGCCGCAGGCGGCGCTTGCCAACGCGTACACCAGAATCGACGCCATGAGCGCCCGCGTGCGTCCGATGCGATCCGCAATGACTCCAAACAGCAGTCCTCCTATGCCCGACGCCACCAGCGTCAGCGAATTGAGCAACCCGGCCGTCCGCGTATCCATCGTGATTTCGCGAATCAGGTACGTCAGCACGATGGAGTACAGCATCACGTCCATCGCATCCAGCATCCAGCCGAGCCCGCCGGCAATCAGCGAGCTTCGCTCTGGCTGTGTAGCGCCTTGCAACCATCGGAAGTGAAAGCTGCCGAGAAGAGTTCCAAACCGGGAAGTGCCAGCTTGAACCGCGGCGGGGGTGCTCGAAGAAGACGGGGTCGTCACGCCGGGATTGTACCCAAAAGCACTCCTCTGCGCGTCAGGATGTATTCAGGTACTCAGCAACGAATATCCACACACAGTTTCTGGCATGGATTGCGCGGCTGGGTGTACTATTCCGTTCCGCGCTTTACTATCGGCCATAGTACCGTTGCAACAAATGTTTCTCTGGGGGCGATAACGATGAGTGGTTTGAAACGCTGCACGATTGGTTCTGCTTTTTTCTTCGCGATTCTTTTGCTGGGGCTCAACTGCACGCCTCTTCGCGCGCAGACTCTCGACGAAAATTCCCTAAAGGGCATGAAGTGGCGCCAGGTCGGCCCGTTCCGTGGCGGCCGTGCCCTCGCCGTATCCGGCGTCGCGGGTGATCCGCTCACTTATTATTTTGGCTCTGTCGCAGGAGGCGTTTGGAAGACCACCAATGCCGGCAACACCTGGACGCCGATGACCGACAAGACCGGCATCATGTCCGTTGGCGCGCTCGCCGTCGCTCCTTCCGATCCAAATGTGATTTACGTCGGCACCGGCGAATCCTGCTGGCGCGGAAATGTCTCCTATGGCGACGGCATGTATAAATCCATCGACGCCGGAAAAACCTGGTCGCCCATCGGCCTCGGGGATAGCCGCCACATCTCCAAAGTCATTGTTCATCCCACCAACCCCGACATCGTATTCGTCGCGGCGATGGGCCATGCCTACGGCCCGAATGAAATGCGCGGCGTTTTCCGTTCCGCTGACGGTGGCAAGACTTGGCAAAAAGTCCTTTTCAAGGACAATAAGACCGGCGCGATCGATCTCACGTTCGATCCCTCAAATCCGCACATCCTCTTCGCCGCTCTCTACGAAGCGCAGCGCTATCCTTGGACCGCCGTCAGCGGCGGCCCCGGCAGCGGCCTCTACAAATCCAGCGACGATGGCGCGACCTGGAAGCGTCTCGAAGGCCACGGCCTTCCCTCCGGCGTTCTCGGCCGCATCGGCGTTTCCGTCTCAGGCGCCGACAGCAATCGCGTCTACGCCATTATCGAAGCAGAAAAAGGCGGCATTTATCGCAGCGACGATGCCGGCGATTCCTGGCAACTCCTCAATCCCGAGCACCGCTTCACGCAGCGCGCCTGGTATTTCCACCACATTTTTGCCGATCCCAAAAACATCGACACGGTCTACGTGCTGAACACCGCCGTCTACCGCTCCACCGATGGCGGCCACAGCTTCGGCTACGTTCGCTCTCCACATGGAGATAATCACGGTCTCTGGATTGATCCCACGCATCCCGAGTGGATGATCAACTCGAACGACGGCGGCGCCACCATCTCTCACGACAACGGCAAGACCTGGACCACGCAGGCGAATCAGCCAACCGCGCAGTTCTATCATGTCGCCACCGACAACTCCTTCCCCTATCGCATGTACGGCGCTCAGCAGGACAACTCCACGGTTGCGATCGCCAGCCGCAGCGATGATGGCGTAATTGACCGACCGGATTGGTACGACGTCGGCGGTGGCGAAGCAGGCTACGTTGTGCCCGATCCAACAAACGCTGACGTTGTTTACGCAGGTTCGTACGACGGCCTCATCACCCGCTTTGACAAAAAGACCCGCCAAATCCAGGACATCACTTCCTGGCCCCTGAATCCCATGGGCTCTGGCGCGGCCGATCTGAAACATCGTTTCCAGTGGACCGCACCCATCATGATTTCGCCGAACGATCCTAAGGTCGTCTATCACGGCGGCGAAGCCGTGTTTAAGACCACCGACGGCGGCATGACCTGGGCTGCCATCAGCCGCGACCTCACTCGAAACGACAAGACGAAGCAGCAATCCTCGGGCGGCCCGCTCACGCAAGACAACACCAGCGTTGAGTATTACGACACCGTTTTCGCACTCGCCGAATCGCCCGTCGAGAAAGGCCTCATCTGGGCCGGCACCGACGACGGACTGCTCCACGTCACACGCGACGGCGGCAAAAACTGGGAGAAGGTCACGCCTAAAGAGTTCGGCGAGTGGAGCAAGGTGAGCATCATAGAAGCGTCGCCACATTCTGCAGGAACCGCTTACGTAGCCATCGATCGCCACCTGCTCGACGACTATCATCCCTACCTTTTCAAAACAGCCGACTATGGCAAAACGTGGACGAAAATCATCACCGGCTTGCCCGACAATAGTTACGCCCACGCCGTCCGCGAAGATCCCAAACGGAAAGGCCTGCTCTTTGCCGGAACAGAAAACGGCATCTACGTTTCCTTCGACGATGGCGGCCATTGGCAATCTCTGAAACTCAATCTGCCCACCACTCCCATTCACGACCTGACTATCAAGGATGACGATCTTGTCGTCGCTACGCACGGCCGCGCCTTCTGGGTTCTCGACGGTATCGCTCCACTCCGCCAAATGAGCGCGGCCACCTCCACAGATGAAGCGCATCTCTTTCAGCCGTCATCGACTGTCCGTTTCCGCGGCCCCGGCTTCACGCTGCCGGCAGGCATTCCCGTAGGCTCCAATCCTCCCGCCGGCGCGGTGATCGACTACTCGCTGAAGTCCGTGCCGAAGGAGCAAATCACTCTGGAAATTCTCGATTCCAAGGGCAAGCTGGTTCGCAAATATTCCAGCAAAAAATCCGCTGAAGGCCCCAATGCTGCCGCCGAAGAGTTCGGCATCACCCTGCCGGGCGAAGAGCTCCCTGCCGAAGTCGGCTTGAACCGCTTCGTCTGGGATTTGCACTCTGAGTCTCCGACCAAGGTTCCCGGAGCGGTTGGCTGGGGAGGCCGCCCGGAAGGCCCGCTCGTCGTTCCTGGCACCTACCAAATCAAATTGACAGTTGGCGGAAAAGCATCGACGGCCAATTTTGAGCTCACCAAAGATCCGCGGGTTTCCGCTTCGCAGGCCGATCTGGAAAAACAGCATGAGCTTGCCTTGCGCATCAGCCAGCGCGTGGGCGCAGGCGACGAAGCCGTCAACCAGATTCGCAGCGTGCGCAGCCAGCTCGATGCTCTGAAAAAGCGCCTTTCCGCGGACACTAGTGCAAAGCC
Organism: uncultured Acidobacteriota bacterium; assembly: GCA_963718785.1. Taxonomy (GTDB): domain Bacteria; phylum Acidobacteriota; class Terriglobia; order Acidiferrales; family UBA7541; genus Acidiferrum. The sequence continues at coordinate 1,495,501 of CAVQZW010000004.1, forward strand.
GATTCTCGACTCCGCGGATGCTCTCATCAAAAAAATGAATGCCGTCGAAGAAAAGATCGTCCAGCCAAAATCCAAGAGCGGCGAAGACCCGCTGAACTTTCCCATTCAAGTCGCCGACCAGCTCGCCGCGTTGCAGGAAACCGTCGAGAGCGCCGACACCGCTCCCACCGCCGCTTCCTTCACGGTTTTCGACGAACTCAATGCAGTCCTCGAAAAACAGTTAGCCGACTGGCGGGAGATCCAGTCCAAGGACCTCGCCGCCCTCAACGCCGCAATCCTGAAAGCCAACATTCCGGCTATCGCTCCAGCCGCGGAGAAGTCGGATAAAGAGGAGAAGTAGCTCGAAGCGAAGGTAACTCCACACGCGGAAAGGAGGACGCTCGTCGTCCTCCTTTCTCGCGTCACTTGTCTAAGTTGCCGCGCATTTACAAATTCCATTGCTCTCCCATCCCTCTTTTGTTACTCTCCGCGCACAGTCGAACCCCCCGGGAGGTGTGTTCATGGCATTTTGCAAAGCGTGTGGTCAAGATACAGGTGAAGCATCCTTTTGTCCCAAGTGCGGGGCACCTCAGGGCGCCTCGTCATCTGGTGGCTCGCAGAGTTCCTCTGTCGCGCCTCCGTCTGCTCCTGCTGCGGATTCCCCCACGGCTGGCATGGAAGAAAACATCGCCGCCCTGGTCGCCTATATCTTCGGCTGGCTCAGTGGGCTGATTTTTCTTCTTATCGACAAGCGCCCCTTCGTGAAGTTCCACGCCGCGCAATCCATCGCGCTGAATATCTGCTTTGTGGCCATTTGGATCCTCTACGTTATCTTCAGCTTTTTTATCACCATGGTCTCTGCCATGCTCCATTTCCCGATCGGTTTCATTAGCTTTTTCCTGCTGCCCGTCATTGGCTTGGCCTTCCTGGCTACATGGATATTTATGATGTATAAGGCCTACAGCCACGAAAAGTTCAAGCTTCCGATCATTGGCAACATGGTGGAGAAGATGGTCGGCCAGTAGCCTTCACCGTTTTCTCAGTCTCCCTTTACGAGCCGCCCTGTCCTCTCGGGCGGCTCTTTTTTTTTGGTACTTCTCATCCACGCTTTCCTCTTGACTTCTTTTTCCCCTCACTCCACCCTAAAAGGCTTTCCTCCTGCTCCCGTAAAGCAGGCTAAAACGAAAGGCTCCTTCGCCTAGACATGACCCGAGTCCGGCTCTGCTTCCACGACCGATGTTTTGATGGGACCGCTTCCGCCGCTCTCTTCTACCGTTTCTACAAGGAGAAATTCGATCCCGCCGCCGAGTTTCATTTCACCGGCATGACCCATCGCGCTCAGCAGCCCTGGACTCCCGGCCTCTTCGACGGCGACGAAAACGCCATCGTCGATTTCAAGTATTCCAACTCTCCAAAAGTCACCTGGTGGTTCGACCACCACCAAAGCGCGTTCCTCAATCCGGCGGACGCCGAGCATTTCCGCAATCATCCAGGCCCCCACATGTTTTACGAGCCCGACTACAAATCCTGCACCAAGCTCATCGCCACGGTTGCCAAGGAAAGATTCGGCTTCGACACCAAGCCTCTCGATGAACTGATCCACTGGGGCGACATCATCGACGGCGCGCAATATCCCACCCCGCAATCCGCCGTCGAACTCACAGAGCCAGCCACTCAACTCGGCCTCGTCATCGAAGCCGCTCCCGAAGACGGCTTGCCCGCCCGCATCATCCCCGAACTCGCCTATCGCCCGCTCGCCGAAATGGTCAAACTTCCCATCGTCGCCAAACACCTCGGCCCGCTTCTCGAACGCCATCGCCGCTCTATCGAAATTCTTCGCGAGCGCTCCGAAGCCAAGGATGGCGTCATTTTCTTCGACGTCAGCGACCTCGACCTCGAGGGCTACAACAAATTCATCCCTTATCTCCTGCATCCCGAATGCGTCTACTCCGTCAGCGTCAGCGCTTCCGCCGTCCGCGCCAAAGTCTCCCTCGGCACCAATCCCTGGAACCAAGCCACTGCCGATAAAAATCTCGCCTCCCTCGCCGAACGATTCGGCGGCGGCGGACACCCCCGCGTTTCCGCCATTTCCTTCGATCCGCACGACCTCCCGCGCGCCCGCCAAGTCGCCCGCGACCTCGCCGCCGAACTCCGCGCCAAGTAGCACAGACACTCCTGTCTGTGTGGTTTTGCGTCCCACACGAAGAAGTGCGCCGTCTCCGGGACTCGTCCTTCATCTCCAACGTGTTCGACAAAAAACCGCGTCCCATGTAAAATTCTAACTACTCCGTGGACCGGTAGCTCAATGGTAGAGCAGTTGACTCTTAATCAACGGGTTGGAGGTTCGAGTCCTCCCCGGTTCACCAATCCTTCAGACTAACTTCCTGAATTCGAACTACTTGGCACTTCTTTACTTTCTCGACCATCTTCTGATTTGGGAACATCTGGGAACAAAACCCCTGCAACTCGCTCGACCGCACGCCGCTGCGAGTCGGGAATGGCATGCATGTAGGTGTTGAGTGTGGTTTCTAGGTCTGAATGGCCCAGAATCGATTGGGCCGTCTTTATGGATTCCCCGACCTCGCCCATTAGTGTCGCATTTGCGTGGCGGAACGAATGCCACGAGACGCGCGGTAGGCTTAGGCTGTCACAGGCTGGCGCCAATGCGCGGTTGTATAGGTTCTTGGGACTCAACGGGGTGCCCTTGCTCGTGCAGAAAACGAGATCCGCGGGCTCCTTGTGACAGCAAGTGATTCGATGTGATTCGAGAACCTTGCACAAGGCTGAGCTCATCGGGATCACCCGCCTGCTGCTTCGTGTCTTGGGACTCCCAAATTGGCCGTCAGAGTATGTCTCTGACACCTCAATGTTTCCGCGTAGGAAATCTATGCGGTTCCACCGCAGTGCGAGAATCTCCCCAATCCGCATTCCAGTGAGCACTGCCGTTGAGACAACAGTACGACAGGGCTCCGCAAGCTTCGCCAGCAAGCTTTTCACTTGCGATGGTGTGAGGAAAATACGAGTGGTACTGGGTTGTCGCCCGCCAATCTGAATGCCTCGAGCGGCATTGCGGTCAAGGTAGCCCGTTTCCACGGCTGCTTGGAGCACCTTTGAGACGGTCACTCGAATGGCGTGTAATGTTGACGCTGAATACCCTTTGCCTTTGAATGTGAGAAGAGAGTGCTGAATAGTCTCCCGATTTACGTCGCACAGCCGCAATAGGCCGAGCGTAGGTATCGCGTATTTGTCGAGGTTGAACTGGTAAATTCGCGCACTGCTCGGCTTCAAAGCCAACAGCGCGCAAGGTTGCCAATGCTCCTTCGCAAACTTCTCGAAGGTCATTACAGGTCGGGGGCGATGTCGCCCTTGGTTGATTTCAGACACTCGTTTCTGTAAGAGCGAGCGGGCCTCACGTCGCGAAAGATCGGCTACTGACCCGAGTACGACGGTTCGCTGTGTGCGGTGCAGAGAACCATTCTCCCGAATCAAGTCTTCCCTCCAACGTGCCACCCAAACTTTGATGCGCTTGCCTCGAATAAACAGACTTCCATCTTGGTAACGCGGCCGTGCCATAACGTCCTTTCCGTTGGCTCGTCCGCATTTCCTTGCGTCACTTCTGAGTGTAGCGCCGGTGTCAAGTCGCACGATGGCCCCCGCGTTGACTCTCCACCCAGGCGTGAATTTCTTCTTCACGAAAGCGCCAGTATTTGCCCAGGCGAATGCCGGGCAGGCGCTCTATCGAACGCTTGCGCGTCCTTCCGTAGACCCAAGAAACCGGAACATGCAATAAGTCGGCTACCTGTTGGATCGTTAGGAGTTTTTCGTTGTCTCTCCCCCCTGTGGCCCCGTTGTGCTTCCGCCGAAATGCGTTTGATTCCGAATGGTCTTCCGCTTCATAGGAGGCTGCCTGCGGGCGCTCGCTCATGTTTTCCATCGGGCGCGAGGCATGTCGTCGTGAAGACGCTGTGTTCTCGCGCATGTCGAATTGTGTCGGTACGTCTTTCATTGTGTTACGCGGTCTCTTTGAGTCCGCCTCCTGCAAGCTCATGGACTTTTGCATTGCTTGGCTGCTGGCCTAGCCAGGCTTTGAACTCGTCATCGCGTTTGAAGAGGACTTTCAGAGCTTCCGTGATGACGTAGGACGGAGTGGAATCGATGAACTTCGCGTATTGATCGAGCTGCGTTTTCACCGACTCCTCGACTCGTGCTTGGATCGTTACGGACTTTGGTTGTTTTGGTGGTGCCTTGATGATTGCCATGTTGCCCTTCTCTTCCTCCTAATTGGATTTGTCTGACATCTTGCATTGCGCCTTGTCTTCTCCGACTCCTGCACGCGGGCAAAACACGGTCACGCTTCCTGCGTGACGGGCGGGAGCGACCCCATGGGACTTTGGGCGGCTGAAAGCCGTCAAAAGTGGGGTCGCTCCCGCCCATCCTAGTGTTTTGCCCGCGTGCAGTTTCTTTGCCTTCGCTTCACGCATCTGCTTATTTCTCTACGGCTTGTTGTGCGTCCTCTTCGAAAGCTGGTCCGAAAGCTGAGCCGAAAGTCGCTGGTAGGCTGTTCGTCACCTTGTAGTCGCCAGACTCGCGATTTCTGCTTGGGACTCGCGCTTCAAAAAGGGCAGCTTGGCCGTCAACGAGTTCCGTGCGGAACGACACTTCCCGTCTCGGCGCCAGCTTCCGAAATTCCTCGCTCACAGCCCCAGCCGTGACTTCGCCTTTCAGCCATTGCTCATATCGAATGTCGGTCAGAGCATCATTGAATCGCTCCTTGGCTTCATTCAGGAATTCGATCTGTTCCGCGTTCAGCCTTGCGTACTGCTTGGTCTCCCACATGTGGCGGTAGTGGAAGTAGCGCAAGCCTTCCACGCCCGGATCGGGATTCATAGTGCGTGGGGCCATCGCCAGAAACAGCTCACGAGCCGCTGCGAAGTGCTTGGGACGCGTGGCGATGTAGACGAAATTCACCTGCGCTACAGCTGAAAACAGGCCGTTATATGCAAACAGATGCGTCTCGAAACTGGCGAGACTGAGGAGCCCCGGATCGACAAAACTGAAGGTAACCACAGGGAATGAAGAGGAAGATTCAGGGGCGAAGAACAGCGGGAATTTGTCAACGAAATAGCGGTCCGTGGTCTTTTCCCGGATCGCTCCCTTGTACCGTTTAGCGGGAAGCAGCGCTCGACCGATGGAGAGTTTCCGGCAGAAGTAGTCGACTTTCTCGGTTTCGGTTTCGAGATAGCGGTAATCGAGGTGAGCCAGGACGAAATCAAGAATCGCCAGTTTCGTGCGGATGTGTTCGACGGAATGCTCGCGGCGATTGCGGAGATTTTCCCGGCCGATGGCGCGATACACGAGGCGAGAGAAAAGATGGTAGACACGGCCGTTTCGGAGCAGCAGGCGGGCGGTGGCATGTCCCTTTCCGAGTACTTTTTGCGTGAAAGCCATGCTCTTATCACCGCTTTTGGCCCCGGTGAAGGCCAAGTACTGACGAGTGGAGAAATACCCAGAGTGCGTAGCCACGAGATATAGGAAGCGGGCCTGGTCCTCGGTGTAACCGAAGCCGCGGAGGTTCTCGATGCTGGTTTCAGGAAAATGCATGGCTCACAAACTCAGAATCGCGGTCATAATCTCCCGCTCGTCGCGCACTCGGCGGAGACCAGCGGCGTCCTCCGACCGTGCGTAGATTTGAAACCCGGCGCGAGCCTTTTCCGCTAGATGACCAGCGTGGTAGTGACTGGTGGCGAGTTCCAAGTCCACACGGGAGATTTGCATTTCTTGGTTGGCGTACTCGATGCGCAGATCGGGGAAACTAACCTTGCCGTGAACGACTGGGAGCCGCATCTCACGCGCCAAGGCTTCCTTGCCGCGTTGCGATTGGCCGTCGCCCTGCGCTTGGGCCTGGCCAAGTTTTTGGTAGAGCTTTTCCTTGAGTTCATAGTCGAGCTGAACCCTGAGCACCTTGCCACCTTTGCGTTCGATCTCATCGGCAGCCTTGTGATACAGGCGGTACAAGGCGGCGTCATGGTCTGCTTCTTTGGGCTTCACAAAGCCCGAGTAAATGGCTTGATCGTCGGGTACGAAACCGTGGCGACGAATCAAGCGTTTGCCTTCCTTTGACAGAGTGAGAACCTGCTGGGACTCCTTCTTGAGCACGCTCGTGTCTCTTCGCTCGACAAGCCGTTGTTGAATAAGATTGCGAAGGTCGCTGTCCAGTCGTGGGCGATCACCTGCGTAGGCGTGCTTCGCGAGATCCTCGACAGCCACTACTCGAAACTTGCCGACTTCTGTGAGGGTGTAAATCTCCGATGGCCGGAGCGAATAGATTCTATCGCGATCAAGGATTTCCGTGCGCTCACGATCCGCGAGAAGGTCAGCTTGCCTTGTATCGCGGGAGACGCTCGAGGGGTTCGCTGATGGGACCTCGCGGCTGTGCGAATCGAGATGGTCAGACTGGTATTCGGTTTCACGGAGCTTTGCCAGTTTTATTCTGACGCTGGCCTCCGGTTGCGAACCGCTGCCTCGTCCTTGGCTTGATTCCCGACGGTGGCCGGATGGTTCAGACGGCCATTGCGAATCGCGAAAATCATCAATTTCGAATCCATCAAAGCCTCGCGACATTAAAGGACTCCTGTTGGTTTCACCGAACAGCCGAAGCAGAAATCAACTGCAGTGGGGAAAAACAGAACGCCTGCTGAAGAATAGTTCGCATCATGTCGTGCTGTACTTGCGAAAAACTTCTACTGTTGCCCTGTACTTGTCTCGCTTCCTTCGTACAGGAAGACTTCTTCGACATTCTTTCCGAATATACGGGCAATCTTAAAAGCCAAGTCCAGCCCCGGTTCGTATTTGCCCGTCTCAACCGCGTTGATGCACTGCCGCGTCACACCGACGGCATCAGCGAGGTCAGCCTGCGACCACTCCTTTTCAGCTCTCAAGACACGAAGTCGGGTCTTCATTCTTGATACCGCCAGGAAAAGAGAATTAGCCCGATGCTCCACAAAGCGATCATCAACACCGGAACCAGGAGTGTGGCTCCGGGAAGGAACCCGAATCGTTGCAGGATGCCCACTGTGAGTGTGAGGAGTAAGGAGCCAATAAAAGCAAAGCTCGTTGCTTCGTGGTTGATCAGTCTCTGATGGGTGTCTGCGACTTTCAGGAAGCGTAGGAAACTCCAAATTCCGCCGCCAGCCAGAACAATGCCAAAGGCAAACAGTGCTTCTTGCGCGGCCTGACTCGCTTTGACTGCCACCATGAAAGTCCCGGTTGTAAGGAACACGAAAACATAGAAGATGCGCAGTGCGTTTTTGCGCTTCCGCTTGGGTTGCTGAGGTCCCGATAGAGTTGACATGGCGCGACTCCTGTGGCCGACTCCAGAGTACTCTATTTAGGTCTATATGTCCACTATAGAATACTTAAAGACAGTTTACAGTGTCCATAGAAGTGTTAAGCCTAGCCTCATGTATTCTGGCCCGGCCTCATTGGAAAGAACGCTGTAATGAACGCCAGGCCAAAGGCCGTGATTCACATTTCCGACAAAGTTGCCGCCAGCAACTTAAGCTTGCCTGCTGGGTCGTGTACGTGAGGTGCGCTGAGGTTGTATGAGAATGACGCGCGACCCGTGGCTGTGATACGGCCTGGAGGAGCGTCTCGGGGTCGGCTGCTTTCGAAGTCGGATAAGCTGGCTTCTGGATCGGCCAGTAACGGCCGCGCCAGAGATTACGCGGGGATGAATGAGAAGGAGAAACTCCAAGACCGAGCGCAAATTCTCAATCTTCCGCTTGGGAACTCACCGTTCTGCTGGACTATTTCAAGGAAAAAATCCAGTCAATCGTAGCAGCCACGCCCCCAGAGGATCTTTCGGAAAAAAGTCTAGGCACATTATTTTTCACAGATTATCCACAAATTCTTAGTGCCGCCCTATTGACAGGCAGTGGAAGATACTTCAGAAGAGATAGCTCAGACCAGTATTGGCGAATTATGTTTAAGTGCTCGTTAAAGATGACGGAGGGGTATCTTTGCGTCCCTCTGCGTTGAGATCGAAATGGCAGCGCAGACTTGCGAGCAATTTTAGACTGCCGATTTGCACTGCGCAGGTGGGAACGGTCTATGGAGGCAATTGTGACTAGGAGAATTTTCGGTGTCGTGTTCGTTTTAATTGTTCTTCAATGCGTTCTTTGTGGTCCATCAGCAGCGCAGTCTTGCGCTGGAAAGCTTGCAACTCAAAGGTGGGATTGGCCGAATCCGATTCCGTCAGGATGGTTCTACTTTGCTCCCTACCCCGCGCCTTTTTCCTATTTGATTGCATCGTGGACAGGCAGTTGTCCGCCCGTAGCCTGGTGCCCCACTTGCGGTAAGTTCGTGCCCATTGCCTCAAGTCCGATAAATTTGACCAACGGCAACACATATATCCAAGAGACCGACGTGAGATTGCCAGGGTTGGGACGTGGCCTAACGCTAGAAAGAACATGGAATAGCATGTGGCCAGCGATTCTGAGCGGATTTCAGACCGGCATGTTCGGCCCGAATTGGCGATCAACCTATGAAGAGAGAATGTTCACTGGCAGTGGCGAATACGCCGGCTATATGGTGTATCTGCGAGCGGATGGGGGCCTCTGGGTATTTGCCGCAGGCACCGGTTCTACGTGGAATTTGGCAGCTCCTGCAAACGCCGTCGCCACGCTTACACAAAACGGAACTACATCCTGGACGCTCGCCTTTCAGAACGGTGAAAAGCGAGTATTTAGCTACACAAGTGGATCGCTGACATCCATCGCGGACCCAAACGGCAACACAACGCAGCTTTCGTACGACGGTTCCAATCGTCTTGTGACGGTTACTGACCCAGCTTCGCGCACGCTGACGTTCACGCGCGGAAATAGCAGCTTCCCCAATGTTGTAACGACACTGAGTTCAAGCGTTGGAATCTCGCTGTCATATTCCTACGACGCTCAAGGACGGCTGAGTCAATTCACGAAACCGGATCTGACCACGGTCTCTTTCACGTATAACAGCCAATCTCTCATCACGGCCGTGACCGACTCGAATGGAAAGACCTTGGAGTCGCATACCTACGATGGCAACGGTCGGGGATTAACTGCGTCGCGAGCAAACGGCGTTGAGGCTGTGACCATTTCATACCCGCAGTAAACATTCTTTGATGAATTGGCAGTTTTCATTGGATTTCGATTATCCGGTCCTGGAGGCTTCGATCATGCGCCAGCGCAATTGGAAGCAGATTCTCACTCTGGCAGTCGCGCTCATCTTCCTTTGCTGTGGTCGAGTTCACGCCCAAGCTCCCACGATCACGAATATCTCTCCGACTTCGGGACCTGTCGGTAGTCCAGTGACAATCACGGGAACAAATTTCGGGACCCCTCAGGGAAGTAGCACAATCTCTCTCAACGGCACAAATGCCGTCGCAGCGAGTTGGTCCGATACAAGCATCATTGCGGTTGTGCCCTCGGGAGCCACTTCAGGGACGTTCGCGGTGACAGTGAACGGCCAAGGTGCCAATAGTTCGACGTTTACGGTTACCGCTCTACCCTCGGGCTGGTCTGATGGGGATGTCGGCACAGTAGGTTTAGCCGGAAGCGCGACTTATGCGAACAACGTTTTCACTATAAAGGGGGCTGGAACTGGGGAAGGGGGCACAGCGGATGGGCTCAACTTTATGTATCAACCGTTGTCGGGAGACGGAACGATCATCGCTCGGGTAGCAAGTGCCAGTTCTGCTTACGCGCAAGCAGGAGTCATGATTCGCGAAACGTTGACTGCAGGCGCGACGCACGCATTCATGATGAGCTACGTAAATCAAATGTGGTTTTATGATCGGGCTACGACCGGAGCAAACACGTCATACCAAGAGTTCACACAGTATCCTCACCTGCCGGGAATTTCCGTAGCACCACCGTACTGGATGAAGCTAGCCCGCAGTGGAGGTGTATTCAGCGCGTATATTGCGTCTGATGGCGTGAACTGGATGCAGGTGGGAACGAGCGTGACAATCAATATGGCCCAGAACGTTTACATCGGGCTAGCAATAAGCAGCGGAAGTACAGGCAGTTTGGACACCGCGACGTTCGACAATGTATCGGTCAACTCGACCGCCAGTCCTGCCCCCGTGATTGCCGGCGTCTCCGCCACAACCGCTTCCGTTGGAAGCCAAGTGGCAATCAGTGGTTCAAACTTCGGGGCTTCGCAAGGAAGCGGCGTGGTTCTTTTGAATGGCGCGCTCGTGACGATCAATTCTTGGAGCACAACCTCAATAACGATCACGATTCCTAGCGGGGCAACTTCAGGGCCGTTGATAGTTTCAGTCGCACCAGGTATGGACGACAGCAATTCAGTGAAGTTCACAGTGACTTCGGCGCCGCTCCCGACGGGATGGCTTGACCAGGACATTGGGGAAGTGGGCGTAGTGGGGAATGCGACTTACACAAGCGGAGTATTCACGGTAAAGGGGGGTGGTTGTGGTGTCGAAATAAATTGCGGGTATGGTGGAGCGCCTGCACCAGACAGCTTTCATTTTGTCTACCAGCCATTGTCTGGAGACGGAACGATTGTGGCGCGGATGGTGAGCACCAGCAGCACCTATGCTCAAGCGGGAGTAATGATTCGCGAAACGCTGGACCCAGAAGCAAAAACTGTGTTCGTTGCCGACTACGCAGGCTCTGTATACGCGTATTACCGCCAGCTCGGTGGCGGAAGCCCAAACTACGTAAACAACACCGGCATGTCAGCTCCCGTGCCTTACTGGATAAAGCTGGTGCGCAGCGGAAACAGTTTCAACGCCTATCAATCCGTTGATGCAATTTCATGGACGCCGGTCGGCGGATCACTGGAAATTAGCATGGCTCAGAATGTCTATATCGGACTGGCGAATGGTGGGAATCTTTCGACCCTGTATACCGCGTCATTCGACGGTGTGTCGCTCAGTTCGACCGCATCGACTGCTCCGGTGATTACCGGTTTGTCCGCAACCACAGGGCCCGTTGGAAGCCAAGTCGTGATTTCGGGCTCTGGCTTCGGGGCCTCGCAAGGAAGTAGCAGCGTTCTTCTGAACGACACAGCCGTAACGATCAATTCATGGAGCGCAACCTCAATCACGATTACGATTCCCACGGGCGCGACTTCAGGACTGATGACCGTTTTGATCGGACCGAACATGGATAGCAGCAATCCCGTCGGGTTCACCGTAACGTCGCAGCCCCTTCCGTCCGGTTGGTTAGATCGGGATATCGGGCAAGTGGGCAGGGCTGGGAACGCCAGCTATGCGAGCGGCGTATTCACACTGCAGGCCGCCGGACCCAGTATGGGAGGCACTGCGGACGCAATTCACTTCGTTTACCAGCCGATGAGCACGAGCGGAACGATCATAGCCAGGGTGGCGAGCGCCAGTAGCTACGGCGCGCAGGCGGGCGTTCTAATTCGCGAAACCTTGGATGCCGGCGCGGCGGAGATGTCCGCATTCAGCACGAACTACACTTCGTCCATTGCCACGTACATGGACTACCGCATATTCCCCGGCGTGACAATGCAGCAGGTATATGGCACGAGTGCCACTCTGCCTTACTGGTTGAAGGTGGTTCGCAGCGTAAATCAGTTTAGTGCCTACGTATCTTCGAATGGCTCAAGCTGGACGCAAGTAGGAACGACGCAGACCTTCACGACGGCGGAAACCGTGTACGTTGGTCTCGGCGCGACCAGCGGCAGTACTTCCACCCTATCCACAGTGACATTTGACAACGTTTCCGTGACCGCCGGCGCATCGGTGGCCGATCCCGTGATAACTGGCATATCGCCGACCACCGGTGCGCCTGGAGCATCCGTAACAGTTTCAGGTTCGGGATTCGGGGCGACGCAGAGTGGCAGCACCCTAGCCTTTAACGGCGCAACGGCATCGATCTCCAGTTGGAGCGACAGCCAGATTGTCGGAATCGTCCCCGATGGGGCCAACACCGGTCCCGTCATGGTCACTGTGGGAAACATTACGACGCAAGGTCCGACGTTCACAGTGGCCTTTGGCTTAACGCTTACAGACTCACTGGGGAACCAGACAACTTATAGTTCTTCGCCCTCAGGCGGGCAATGGTTGTACACCCAAGCCCAGGGTTCAGGGTGCTCCAGTTGCACCACGCGCGGAACCATAAACAATCTATACGACGAATTGGGAAACCTGATCGGAATGACAGACGCGATGGGAAACACAACCGTCTACGTGTACGATTCCTCGAACAACCTTACCTCGAAGACTGTTCAAGTGACTTCGGCGACCACGGCAACCACCAAATATACCTACAACAGTTTCGGCGAGGTACTCAGCACTACCGATCCGCTTGGTTATGTAACATCGAATACCTACGACGCGAAAGGAAACTTGTTGACCGTCACGACGCCTGCGCCGGGAAACGGGCCATCCGGGAGTCTCACGCAATTCACCTACAATTCGCTCGGCGAACTCACCAAAATCACCGACCCCTTGAACAATGCCACGACGCTAACCTACACAACGGCCGGACTGATTTCGACGATCACGGATGCGCAAAGCAACGTCACAACCTATGGCTACGACACACACGGGAATCGCACCTCCGTAACCGATGCGCTCAGCCATCAGACAACGTTCGCTTACGATTCCATGGATCGCTTAACCACGATTACCTACCCAGACAGCACAACCACCACATTTGCCTATGACTATCGCGGGCGGCGGACTTCCGTGACCGATCAAAACGGCAAAACGACCAGCTACGCCTATGACGACGCCGACCGCCTCCTTACCGTCACCGATGCGGCCACCAACGTCACCACGTACGGCTACGACACCGAAAACAACCTGACGAGCATCGAGGATGCCAACCACAACACGACCTCGTTTACCTACGACGCCTTTGGGCGAGTGACCCAGACTACCTTTCCTTCGGGATATGTCGAGATGTATGGCTACGACGCGGACAACAATTTGACAAGCAAAACAGACCGCAAGAATCAGTACGTCACTTACGCTTACGACCTGATGAACCGGCTGACGCAGAAAACCTACCCTGATAGCACGGCTGTAAACTACACGTACGATCTTGACAGCCGGTTGACGCAGGTGACCGACCCCACGGGAACGTACAAATTCACATTCGACAACATGGGAAGGTTGACGGGTACGACGACAACCTACAGCTTCTTGACGGGACGGAATTTCACGACGAGTTACGCGTATGACAAAGCCTCGAATCGCACCGGGTTCACCGATCCCGAGAGCGGATCGACTGCCTATGTCTACGACACGCTGAATCGCTTGCAGACGCTGACGCCGCCGGCGGCCTTCACTGCGAGCGGCAACTTTGGGTTCAGCTACGACGCGCTGTCGCGGCGGACGCAGCTGACGAGGCCAAATTCCGTCAGCACTTTGTACGCCTATGACAATCTATCGCGGCTGACCTCGGCGTTGCACCAGCTGTCCGGAAGTACTATTGATGGAGCTAGCTACACAGTGGATAATGCAGGAAATCGTACGGCGAAGACGGATCAGCGAGCTGGCGTGACCTCGAACTACACTTATGATGCGATCTACGAGCTGACTGGCGTGACTCAAGGGCCACGACGACGGAGAGCTACACGTTCGACCCGGTCGGCAACCGGCTGTCGTCGCTGGGCGTGTCGCCGTACAGCTACAACAACTCGAACGAATTAGGCTCCACGCCGATCACGGCGTATACGTACGACAACAACGGAAACACCCTGACAAGCGTCACCGGCTCGAACACCACGACGTACACCTGGGATTTCGAGAATCGCCTGACCAGCGTCACGTTGCCCGGCACCGGCGGGACGGTTAGCTTCAAATACGATCCCTTCGGGCAGGAGAATCTACAAATCGTCCTCCGCGGCAACAAGCATCTACGCCTACGACGGCGACAACCTCATCGAGGAAACCAATTCGTCAGGCACGGTCGTTGCTCGCTATCGCAGGGACTCAGAACATCGACGAACCGCTTGCCATGCTGCGCAGTGCGACGACAAGCTACTACCAGGCAGATGGCCTAGGTTCCATCACATCTTTAAGCAGCGGTGCGGGAGCGCTAGCACAGACCTACACCTTCGATTCCTTCGGCAATCAGACCGCCTCCTCCGGCTCCCTAACAAATCCGTTCCAATACACGGCCCGCGAATCTGACCCCGAAACCGGCCTGTATTACTACCGCGCCAGATACTACGATCCAACGTCGGGCAGATTCCTTTCCGAGGACCCTTTGCAGATGGTGTTCAGCGACAGCCAATATCAATACGCGGCAGCGAATCCGACAAACCGCTACGATCCGCTCGGGTTGTGGCCCGAGCTCTGGCAGCTACCTGGATACTTCTGGAAGACATATAACTGGGTCTCTGGAACCCGCACGGCGGGCGAAATGACGTCAGACTTTATCACTGGAGAAGGACAGTATCCTCGCGATTTCGGACCTGATAGCGTGCAAGTTCAAAGCTTAAAGAATTCGGTCGGAGTGAACAAAGCTCGGAACTGGTACCGCACCCATGGATGCGACAGCTCAGGAAATCCCGTGCCCAGAACGGGTGGCCACAAATTTGGCTTGAAGGGACTTATGGATTCTGGTCTCGACCCAACCCTCCAATTCATTGGCAGTTATGATTGGGGCATATCTCCGAACGCTGACGGGACTGTGACGTTCACACTAACGAATGATACCAGCCTAACCTCGCTCTTATACCAGGCCGGAGTACCGTCGCACGACCGTAGCACTTTCGGTCCGTTTGGGACGATCAGACAAACGTATCACTGGACAGAGCCTGGTCTTGGTTGTGGGTGCAACAAAAAATGAATAGAAAGAGTTATTTGCAACTTCTGTCTTTGTTCCTCGTCATGGCGGGTTGCTCCAAAATCACGGACAAGTCTCAAGTGGTCGGCTTGTACGAGGCCCGGCACTCGAATGGAATCGAGAGACTAGAATTGCGTTTAGATGGAACCTATATCGACCGGTTTGGCCCGTCCAGCGGAATGGCGATAGAGTATTCCGGGATATGGAGACTCGATGCGTATGGAGGCGAGCCTAAGGTTTTCCTCGACAATTTCAAGCCTCACTTCCCAGACCCCCCTAATCCCGGGCCGATAGGAACGCTCTTAGGAGTGGAGAGAAGGTGGGGGCAAACGCGGCTTTACCTAAGCTACGACAGAGATGAGTACTATACAAGGAAGTCTTGAGGGTTAGCTTCAAGTACGATCCCTTTGGCAGGAGAATCTATAAATCCTCCAGTTCCGGCACGAGCGTCTTCGCCTACGACGGCGACAACCTCGTCGAGGAAACTAACTCGGCAGGTACAGTCGTGGGCCGCTACACGCAGACGCAGGAGATTGATGAACCTCTCGCCATGCTCAGGTCCGGGGCGACTAGTTATTACCATGCTGACGGCCTTGGTTCGGTCACTTCGCTCTGCAATTCTGCCGGGGCCATTGCGAACACTTATGCTTACGATTCCTTCGGGAAGCTGACGGCCTCTACCGGCTCGATCACCAACTCATTCCGCTTCACGGGCCGCGAGTTCGATACCGAAACCAATCTCCAATTTTCGAGGGCCAGATATTATGACCCGAGTGCAGGAAGGTTTCTGTCCCAAGACCCAATTGGCTTTAACGGCGGTGTGAATGCGTATGCTTATGTCCAAAATAATTCCCCGACCTTCGCGGATCCGCTCGGTCTCAAGAAGACCTGCGCTCCGCTTGGAGACCCGCTCCAAATAACGCCCTGGATGAGGTGGGCAAACGGTCCCCCAATACCAATTGGGGGCTGGCAATATGCCGGTACCGGTCCCGCCGAGGGAGGAGCTGAATCTGGCGCTAACGCTATCAGTTGTGTGTGGACAAGGAAAGTCAAGCAGCCAATCAGCCGGTATGCTTACTTTCTTCAGGAATATCGCTGTGTCGATGATGACCCGAGCAAGTGTGGCAGCACCGAAGGTCCCTGGGGCCCTATTCCCAACAACGTAACCATCGAATACCGCCTGGAAAAAAAGACAAAGCCCAGTGGATTTGAAGAGTCTACCGAAAGAAAAATCCTCGGGCCATTCAATGCAATACCGCTTGATTTTGCGGACGATGAGTATTTCTGTAAACGAATAGTCGGCCCACCACAGTAAGGAAATTCTGATGACGAAGCTTTCTCCAATGCGGGGTCTCTTGGCTCTCGTGGGCAGCCTAGTCACATTTACTGCGATACTGGCTTTGCTGTTTACTTGGATTGCGTATCGAAGCGCGGCCCTTGGAACTGCTCCGGGGGTCGCGCTTCACCCACAGAGAATCGAAACGCCGTTCACTTTGGCAAGAGGAATTAAACCTAGCGAATTTGCAGCAATGATGAAGCTCCCGATCTATCCCGGGTCCGTTGCGGACGAATCCACTCTGAGCCGCTGGCTTCCAGTACCTCGTCCGAAATCTGGAAAGGGCGTGGGTCTGGCGCTTCTGCGATTGCAGGCTGGAGTACGTCCCGCTCAGGCGGAAGATTGGTACAAAGATCAACTCGGTCCGGATTTTGTTAGGACTGAAGGAAATCTACCCGCGACTGTAGAAGGGACTGGAGATTGGCTTCGTAGACTTTCGAGAAACCCCAATACAAACGCTGTCTTGTTCCTGCGGAGCCAGCCGGGGACCGTAGATGGAGTGCTTTTGGAACCCGATCATGCGAGCGAACGGGTGTTAATTACTATCTTTAGGTACGGTGGTCCACGATCCAGGGAGAATTCAAATTCCGATGACTAACAACGAATCAAGTGTGATTCGGCAGAGTAGCCCAGTTCGAGGGGCGCTTCGTGTTATCGGCGGCCTTTTGATCTTGTCCTTAGCGGGTGGCCTACTGGCAGTCTGGCTCGTGAACCGTTACGTTGTCTTCTCAGTTGAGGAAGGCAAAGGGCAGCGTTCAGTCCTTGTGCACACTCCATTGGGGGCCTTTCCCTCGGGACTGTCCAAAGCAGGTCCGTCTACCCTGTGGGCCGTTGTCTATCCCAAATCTGAGTGGGACGAGCAGAATGATACAGATTTCTATCATGGAACTACGGGGAACGAAGAAAAGACTGCGCAGCAAACTGTTTTGCGATTTAGCATAAAGCAGTCACTGGCGCCGGTGGACGACTGGTACCGACAACGACTGGGCAAGGGCTTTACCCGGAGCAAAGGCTGGCCTATCAAGACGAGTGAGCAGGGCGGACAGGAGTGGATACGGTCCGTGAGCAGTGGGACAAACCCCGAGGCGATTGTATACGAGCAGCAAATGCCGGGCCGTGTGCGAGGCGTCTTGCTTGAAAGTCGGCCCGACGGCAACGGCGTGTTGGCGACACTGTACGAATTTCAGGAAGGCAGGCGGTAGGGGCTTAGTCGAGTCCCTGCCGAGCTCTTTCTTTAAAGCACGATGGAGGCACGGGCGTGCAGTTTCCTGGGATCGTCGTCATCTCGGAAGGTGTCTTAGGCATTTTCCTGGCGGGGACTTGGTACCGAGTATTTCGGCGAAGCGAAGTGCGCGGTAGCTGGAGGCAGCGGGCCTCGCTTGCAGCCTTGGCTCTCCCGACCATAGCTCTTGCGGTCGAGCTCGTGCTTGTGACCGCCGCTCACTTCCGCCTCCTTGAGGCCTTGGATGTCGCCAGCCCACATGGGGAATGGGCTGTGTTCGGTGGGCGGCTTTGGGTATGGTCGCTGCTCTCTGCCGGAGTACTTTCGCTCTGCGGTCTCGTCTTCGCTGCCATTGGCAAAGGGAGCCCCCGCGCTATCGGAGCCGTGTGGTCATCCCTGGTGCTCGGTACTTTTTTGGCCAATCTGGTGCTGGCACTCAACTCCTTCCACTGACCGATTAGCGCGACCGTGAGGCCGTCTGGGGGGCCTGCCAGCACGCGGTTAACAGGGAGCGCCGGGGTGGCCGAAGAAGCCATGCCTGCGGCATGGGGAGTAGGGGGGACACGTCACCCCTAAAAGGGGTAAGCGTCCGCTTGTGACCGTCTATGCGAAGTGTGAGTGATCGAGGATGATGGCCCTTGTGGGCACATTGGGAAGTGTCCACGTGGGGAATAAGTGGACACTTCGGAGCGGATAGTCGTTAAGAGAGAGCCGCGCAGGCGGCGTGCGGTGGCGGAGAAGCGGCGGATCGTCGAACAGACGTTCGAGCCAGATGCATCGGTGGCCAAGGTGGCACGGGCGCACGGAGTGAACGCCAACCAGGTGTTTGCGTGGCGGCGTCAGTATCGGCAGGGGTTGTTGGGCGAGGGGCAGGCAGAGACGGCGAATTTGCTGCCGGTGCATGTGACCGGAACGCGGTTAAGCAAAGCGCATGGCACGGGCCGCCGGCGAGCTACACACGGAATCGCGGAAGCAGCGGGCGCGATTTACGTGGAACTTCCCAAGGGACATCTTCGCATCACGGGCCGAGTGGATGCGGAAGCGTTGCGTGCTGTGCTGGAGCAGTTGCTGGGATGATCGGGCTGGCGGCGGGGACGCGCATTTGGATCGTGGCGGGAGCAACGGACATGCGGCGCGGATTCGTGGGGCTGAGCGGGATGGTGCAGACGGCGCTGGCGGAGAATCCGTTTTCGGGGCAGGTGTTTGTGTTTCGCGGGAAGCGCGGCGATCTGGTCAAGCTGCTGTGGTGGGACGGTGACGGGCTGTGCTTATTCGCGAAGAGACTGGAGCGCGGAAAATTTATCTGGCCGCAAGCGGCGAACGGAACTGTTTCGCTGACGCCTGCGCAGTTGTCGATGCTGCTGGAAGGGATCGACTGGCGGCGGCCGGTGCGCAGTTACGCGCCGCAGTTGGCGGTGTAAACAGAGAAATTATTGAAAAATGATTTGGCCGGGAATTTCGCTTCTGGCACACTGCGTTCACGATGACCGCGCGTGCGACGCTTCCCGATCTCGACGCACTGAATGCCAACGAATTAAAAGCTCTCATCTTCTCGCAGCACACAGAAATCCACTCGCAGCGTGCGGAGATTTTTTCACAACGCGAGCAACTGGTCTCGCGCGACGCCGAAATCGAGCACTTGAAGCTGCTGATCGCTAAGCTGCGGCGGCAGCAGTTCGGCCGCAAATCGGAGAAGCTGGAACGCCAGATCGAGCAACTGGAGCTGCGGCTAGATGAGCTGGAAGAGGTGCGGGCAGAAAATGCGCGCCCTTCGCAAGCGCCAGCGGCCCCCATGAATGCAGCAAAACCCGCACGTGGTCCGCTGCCGGAGCATCTGTCGCGCGAAGTGCGAAAGTATCCGCCGAAGCAGACCGCATGCCCGGACTGCGGCGGAGAGTTGAAGCATCTGGGCGAAGATGTTTCGGAGATTCTGGAGTACGTGCCGGCGCGGTTCAAAGTGATTCGTCAAGTTCGTCCGAAACTAGCTTGCGCGTGCTGTGAACGGATCGTGCAAGCGGAAGCGCCGAGCCGTCCAATCGAGCGCGGCATTGCTGGTCCGGGACTTCTGGCGCATGTGCTGGTCTCGAAATACTGCGACCACTTGCCGCTGTATCGCCAGTCGGAAATCTATGCGCGCGAAGGCGTGGAGTTGGAGCGTTCGACGCTGGCGGACTGGGTGGGCGGCACGAGCGCGTTGCTCGCGCCGCTGGTGGAAGCGCTGCGGCGCCACGTGATGGCCGCGACGAAGTTGCACGCGGATGACACGCCGGTTCCAGTGCTGGCGCCTGGCAACGGCAAAACAAAAACCGGACGGCTGTGGACCTACGTTCGCGATGATCGTCCCGCGGGAGACACAGCGCCCGCGGCGGTGTGGTTCGCCTACACGCCGGATCGCAAAGGCGAGCATCCGCAAGCGCACTTGAGCAGCTTCACCGGCACGCTGCAGGCGGATGGCTACGCGGGGTTCGAGCAGATTTACGAAGCCGAACGCATTCGGGAAGCAGCCTGCTGGGCGCACGTGCGCAGAAAGTTTTACGATCTGGTAGTGGCCCACAAATCGCCCGTCGCGGCGGAAGCGCTGGAGCGCATCGGCGCGCTGTATGCCATCGAAAAAGAAATTCGCGGACGCTCGCCGGAAGAGCGGCGCGAGGTCCGCAACGAGCGAGCGCGACCGCTGCTGGAATCGTTGAAGCAATGGCTGGAAGCCACGCTGGGTAAACTATCCAGAAAGTCGGACACCGCGCTGGCGGTTCGTTACGCGTTGGCCCGGTGGGAGGCGCTGCTGCGCTACGTGGACGATGGCGGCATCGAGATCGACAACAACGCCGCGGAACGAGCGCTGCGCGTGGTGGCTCTGGGCCGCAAGAACTACTTGTTCGCCGGCTCGGACACTGGCGGCGAACGCGCCGCCGCGATCTACAGCCTCATCGGCACAGCAAAGTTGCACGGCATCGATCCCGAAGCCTACTTGCGCGACGTGCTTACGCGCATCGCCGACCACCCCGTCAACCGCATCGACGATCTCCTGCCCTGGAACCTAGCCCCAGAATCCGCTCCCTTAACATAATCCGCCCGTCAAGACGGCCAGAACCAGACGCTTACTAAAAGGGTGCTGCACAGCAACTTTGGTTGCTGTATAGGAACCATCGAGAAACCAGCGGCTTACAAAATCTGCTGCGCCGCAGAGCGTCGGAAGTTCCTATCTGGGAATTTATTGAAAACAAAGACCCTGTGGACGAGGAAAAGGCGCACCGCCCGTCAGGCGTTCATTGGATGCGCTCGCGAGTGAAGCGATCGCGGCCAGCCCAGTAGGGACACTGCGGGCAGGATTTCCCTTCTGGGTAATCGATGCCTTCTTCATGCGGGCAACCAATAATGCCATCGGTAACGATCACAGACGTCGCGGCGTTTTCTTTGAGGAAAGTGAGAACCTTCTCGCCGACAGAGGGGTTGGTGCGCACGTCGCTGTCTACGGAGAACCAACGTTCAAGGGGGTCGGGTTCGCAGCCTTCGTAACGCACGATGGCGACAACGACTTTCGTAGCGAGATCGGCTGTGGGGCCGTAGAAGGCGATGGTGGCGATAGGATAGCCGCGAAAGCCCTGCTTGACTTTCCTACGCAACCACGGAGAGGACGGCTTCCATTTATTCATCATGGAAGTTCAACATGGCGGACCTCTTCAAGAGAACGTCGATGGCATTCGAGACACTGCCTCGTCCCAAACCCAATCAGAATCATACGACAATTCGAAGGCCTGAGAAGTCTGGGCACAAGTCTGGGAACAAAACCCTGCCAAACACCCTCAAAAACCGTGATACACGACGCATGGAAATGCAAGAAAAGCCAACTACTTAACATTTCTGGATTCAACAACGGGTTGGAGGTTCGAGTCCTCCCCGGTTCACCATCTGTTTTCAATGAGTTAGCTTCGTCTGACTTTTCGCTCACAAAAAACTGTGCCCAATTTTGTGCCACACCCGGCTCAAAATCGGTGCCGCTGAGGTCGTCCACGGCGCGGCGCTTCTCTTCCATGCGGATGTGCGAGTACCTCTCCATCATGGCGCGGGAAACATGCCCGGCAAGAGCCATCACCGTCGAGTCAGAAGCCTGAGACTCGGCCAGCCGCGAAATACAAGTGTGGCGGAGATCGTGGAAGCGGCAGGACACCTTTGCTGCCTTGCGTGCGCTCTCCCAGGCCACTTTCCAGCGGTGCATCTGTTCCGTGGGGATAATTTCATAGGCGCATTGCTTTCTGTCGTTCCCCGCGAGGCCGTACTTCTCGTGCGGGAAAACATAGTGCTCTGCCTCGGCTCCGGGGAAAAGGCTGCGCCAGTGCGCTAGGAGGGCCACGGAGCGGTGATTTAGCGGGATGATGCGCCCGGTTCCTGCCGCCGTCTTGGATTTGCCCACCATGAGGCTCTTGGCGAGAAAATCCACTTGTGCCCAAGTCATTCCGCGAATCTCGCTCGCACGCATCCCGGTATTGATTGCCAGCATGATTACAGGATAAAGACTCCGGCAGCGACTCTTCGAGGCCACATCGAGAAGAGCAGTTTCTTCTTCGTGAGTGAGTGCCCGGCCCGGCGATGCGTTTTCTTTCAGGAAGTCCACATCTCCCGCGATTGCTTCCCACATCCGATAGCGCCTGAGAATGCTCCGCAACACGCCCAGCTCCAAGTCAACCGTGCGGTTGCTGACGCCCTCGCGCTTGCGCCGCTTTTGAAAGGCCGCGTGGTCTTGGCTGGAGAGGTCACACAGTAACTGCCTTCCGAAGTCTTTCGCTAGCTGAGAAATGGCGAGTCGATAGCTGCGCTCCGTCGAGGGAGCGGCGCTCGTGCGCGTCTTCAGCCAATCCGACGCCGTGAGGGAGAACAATGGAGGGAGCTTGCGGCGCTTGATTTGATTCCACGATTCTTCTAGTTCGCGTCGTCGGATACGTTCTGCGTCCTTCGCAACGGTCCGACTCGGACTCTTCGAGGATTCGCGGACCATCTGCCCGGCGAATCGAAATTTGAACCACCATCTCCGCGCCTATAGAGGCTCACTTTGATTCTCCCTTCTTTGGATGAGCGTCCCAGTCAGACGACTGTCAGTTCCAATTCGTTCCTTGAAGCGCTCGACTTCTGCTCCGTCATCGGGGTAGGACTCGAACAGGCGGAGACACAGAGGATAGTTTTCGCCGTGGTGAGCCGCCGCTCTGCATACCTGTCCTGTCTTTGTATCGAGAGCCAACACGACAGTTGCACACGGTACAACAGGCGATTCGCCGCATCCCTGGGCCGGTTGTTCCACTTGGACAAGAACGAACCTTTGGTAGTGAATCTGCGTTTCCGTCGCCAGGCCGCGACCGCAGCTGATGGCTGACAGAGAAATACAACAGAGACCCACAGTGGACAGAATTTCTAGTTTTATGGTTTCTCACCCTTTGGCGGCCTGCCGCCTTTCTTGCCGTTCTCCCTTGCAATCTGGCGGATGCGCTCGATACCCATCCGCTCAACGCGCGCCGCATAACTGCGCTTTCCCAGCCAACTCGTAAACCGACGAATGTCGTCCTTCTTCATGCCATTATCCTAAACTGTTTGGGTTAACTAATCAAGCCTAGAGTGGTAGAATTAGGGCGCGGGTAGGCAACGCGAGCCGAAGAGCAGGGATTCCCATCCTGCCTGCCGCCTAATTCGAAACTGGGATGCCACGCGGGAGGTGGCGATGGACTTCTTTCCGCATCGGGAAGCACGTACCGGTAGACGTTTGATTGTCGTGGAAAAGGACCCGGGACCACCGTCACAATCGGCAGAGCGACAGATTCCTACGACTGTTTCCAACGCAACGGCCCGTGCCGGTTGTGACGATGGTGACGGTAGTTCGTCCCCAGATTCCGTTTTGTCGCATTCAACACGGGGAGTCGAAGATTGCCCACCGTCGAGACGTTTGGCCGCCAATGGCTGCATTTGAAAGCCTTGCCATTCGGTAACCGAAAGAGTGGAGTCCTGGTACCCAAGTTACCGGTAAGACGTATCGGGAATTATCTGACTACCGACCAGGTTCTTGCGGTCGGAGGAATCCAATTCCAGTCGGAGCCGCTCCGCAAGCGCAACCATCTGGTCGAACTCCGGATGCTTCATCATGCTACGGTGACGATGAACAGATGACGTACTGATCGGACCCCGTCATTTCCGTATATTCGATCTGCGACCCGTTGACATTCTACAGGGGAAGGCCTAATCTTCCAGTAGAATCTCTACAGGAGAGCGCCTTGAGTCCGGAACAAACCAATCTTTTGCAAGGGACGCTGGACATGGTGATCCTCAAAGCCCTGCGCTTGGGTGAAATGCATGGCCTCGGAATCTCTCGCAGGATTGAACAGATATCGCAAGGCACGTTTGTGGTGAAGTCCGGATCGTTATTTCCCGCACTACGCCGGATGCAGGAAGAAGGCTGGATCAGTTCGGCTTGGGGAGAGTCCGAAACCAACCGCCGGGCAAAGTACTACCGGCTGACGAAGGCGGGCGTGAAACAGTTGGAGGAGGAAACCGCGAAGTGGGAGCGGATTGTGCTTGGAATCTCGCGGACTCTGGAGGCGTCGTGACTAAGAAGCGAAAGTTACGCTGGCTTTCTCGCGCGGTCAGTTTCTTCCGGAATGTTACCGGCAGGCAGAAAGACGAACTGGACATTGCGGCGGAAGTGAGCGCTCACCTCGATTTGTTGATCGAAGAGAAGCTGCGATCAGGCATGAAGCCAGATGAAGCGGAACGAGAAGCGCGCATCGAGTTGGGAGGCGTCGAGCAGGTGAAGGAACAGGTGAGAGATGCACGGGCGGGAGCATGGCTCGACGCGCTGGTACGAGACTGTCGCTTCGCGCTCCGGATGTCTCGCAAGAATGCAGGATTTACCGCCATCGTCGTTCTTACACTGGCGCTCGGCATCGCCGCCAATACCACTGTGCTCAGTTGGATCAGCGCTACCTTGCTGAACCCGATTCCCGGAGTCGCTCAAACGAGCGACCTTGTCACCGTCATGCGCGGCGATCGCAGCGATCACCCCACCCCGCCATTTTCTTATCCTGATCTTCATGACCTCAGCGAGCGCACTCAAACTTTTTCCGGGCTTCTCGGCTATCACGACGACTACATGTCTCTCACCGGCGTCGCGAAGCCCGAGCGCATCTACGGGGCTCTGACCACCGCCAATTATTTTGACCTTCTCGGCGTCCACGCGATTCTCGGCCGCACTTTTCTTCCCGAAGAAGGAACGCCGCGCGCCGGCGCTGCAGTAATCGTCATCGGTTACACCGTCTGGCAGAACCACTTCGCGGGCGATCCGCAAATCGTTGGCAAGACGATTCAGATCAATCGCCATCCCTACTCCGTTATTGGGGTAGCCCCGCGGGATTTCACGGGCTGCGCGCCCGGCCTTCGCACCGAACTGTGGATTCCTGTCTCGATGGATCGTGATGTTTGGGGTTTTAACCGTCCCGATTATCGCCGCATTTTCTGGCTGAACGTGCTCGGAAAGCTTCGCCCGGGTGTCACGAAGAATCAGGCGCAGGCCGAACTCAACCTGCTCATGCGGGGAATCGCCGAGCGGTTCCCGGAGGATCACCGGGATAGTCCGAACGAGATTTCTCTCGACCCGCTTTGGCGTTCTCCCTTCGGCATCAACGGATATCTCTACAAGATTCTTCCGATGTTGCTGGGGCTCGCCGGGGTCCTACTCCTGCTGGCCTGCGCCAACGTTGCCAGTCTCCTGTTGGTGCGTTCGGTCGGACGCCGCCGCGAGATTGCCATCCGGCTGGGAATGGGCGCTTCACGCAAACAGATCATCCGGCAGTTTTTGATCGAGAGCCTGCTGCTTGGTCTGCTCGGTGGTACTGCCGCTATAGTGATTACGATGTGGACCTCCCGCAGCCTCGTCGCTTTTTTTCCGCCCAGCTCTCTTCCGCTGACAAACGACGCGCACATCGATCAACGCGTGCTTTTCGTGACGATTGCGGTTTCCATCCTCGCTGCGATCCTCTTTGGTATTGTTCCGGCCCTGCGGTCTTCGAGCCTGCCGGTGCAATCTGTTCTCAAGGAGGAAGCGACTAGCGTCTCGCTTACTTTGCACAAGGGTCGTCTCTTGAGCGGCCTGGTGGTGGCACAGATTTCACTCTCGCTCGTTCTCTTGGTCTGCGCGGGACTCTTTACCCGCAGCCTTCAGAAAGCACAGCAATCGGATCCGGGATTCGAAGCAAGTCATCTGCTGCTTGCCTCTTATGAACTCTCGCCGGCTGGTTACACGCGCGCGACGGGTTTGGCGTTCAACCGGCAAGTGCTCGACAGGCTGTCGGCGCTTCCCGGGGTCGAATCCGTGACCTTGGCTGATTTTTCACCGCTGAGCTTCAGCATCCACACCGACTATCTGCAGCTTGAAGGCTACGTGCCGCAACTGCACGAATCGATGGAGATCAGCCGAGCGATCGTCGGGCCGAATTACTTTCGCACTCTCCGCACATCCGTGATTTCGGGCCGTGAATTCACCGAAGCGGATACGGTGGATTCGCAACTCGTTGCCGTCGTCAACCAGGCCTTTGTCGATCGCTATTGGCCGGGTGAAGACGCTATCGGCAAACAGGTGACGGACTGGGGTGATCGGTTCACCATCGTTGGAGTAGCGCGCAATGCCAAATACCGCTTGCTCACCTACCCGACCGAGCCTGTCATCTATTTACCGAGTTACCAGACCTATAGCCCGACACATGACACCACCATTCACCTCCGCACAACTGGCGATCCGCGTGCCATGGCTTCTTCTGTGGAAGAGACCATCCATCAGCTCAATCGGGAGTTGCCGCTGTTCAATGTGAATCCGCTTTCCGTCACCATGCAGCTCGGTACACTTTTTGGACGCGTCGCGGCTACGTTTGCCGGCTCGTTCGGTCTTCTTGCCCTGCTGCTCGCCGCCGTCGGCATCTATGGCGTCGTGGCTTACAGCACTGGCCAACGCGCGCGGGAAATCGGCATCCGCATGGCGCTCGGCGCGGAGAAGGGAAGCATCTACCGTCTCGTTCTCGACCAGGGATTCCGACTCACACTGGCGGGCCTCGTCGTGGGCACGGCGCTCGCTGTGGCATTCACGCGGTTGCTTAAGGCGCAACTCTTTGGCGTCAGTGAGACCGATGCTATTACGTTTGCCTCGGTCGGGCTGCTTCTGGCCGTTGTCGCCCTGGTCGCGTGCCACATCCCCGCCCGCCGCGCCACGCGAGTCGATCCGATGGTCGCACTGCGGCACGAATAACACTCCAAATCATGATCTCTTTCCACATCGGCGCTGAAGCGGACGAGGACAGTTCCTGTAAACGCCGTTACCGGAGATCTCTAACAGTGTCGGCCCTGTCAAACTCTTTTTAAGCACACTTCTTTCTTTTCACTTAAAAGAGTTTTTCTCTTTCGTTTTCTTGCGTGTTCATTCTTCCCGGCATCGACGACCAAAGCTCGCTCGTAATCTTTCGGTGGGTTTCAGTCCGACCCATACATCTCTTCGATCAATACTTCGACCACGATTACTTATGCAAACTCCCTTTGCAGGGAGCGGGATGCCCATTCAAGTGCACGACGTTCTACCGCACACCATCTCCGGTACCGAGCTCTCCCGCGTGCGAACCGAATTTTACCAACTGCGGATATTCCCATCCTCTTCGCCACATCCAGTACAAGCAAACTCCCAGCCTGCGTCCCATGGCTACTTTCGCAATGTTCCTCTGCCTACGCATGGCCAGGTTCCGATAGCGACGGCGCCAGTCCGCATTACAACGTACGGCCGCCTGTGCGGCCTCCACCAGCAAGAAACGCAACAAAGAACTGCCTTGCTTGCTAATGTGTCCCAACCGTTGTTTGCCGCCACTGGAGTCCTCGGTTGGAATTAACCCCACATAGCTGCCGACCTGCTTGGCACAGGCAAACCGCGTTGGCGTTCCGATGATCAGCACATAGGCGAGTGCCGTGAGTGGGCCTACGCCTGGATGCGTCATCAACCGCAAGGCTTCGGGTCGTTTCCTAACTTCTTCCTCGACGGCTGCGGTTAATTCCTCGATAGTCGGATTCATGCGGTCCAACAATTCCAATAACTCTCGCCGACGCCGACTAGCCCAGGGAGCCAACGAGAGCTTTTCTAGTTCTGCTCGCCCTCGTTCGCTCCACAGCTTTTTCTTCCAGCACTTGTTCTCGTTCATGGCCAGAGCCTGCAGCTGATTCATGATCCGTGTGCGCATCTGCACCAGTCGATGCCGATGCCAAAGCAGTTGCCGCAGATCACGATTTTCCGGGCTCGGCATCCAGATTCGTGGAAAACGATCCTCCAGCATCAACTGCTGCAGGAGCTGGGCATCCTTGCTGTCCGTCTTTTGCTTCTTCGCTCGCCTGGTCCTGATCTCCGCTGGATCGCCGATCCACGCCTCGAAACCTAGCTCCGCCAGCAGTCGCTCGAACCAGCGCGAATAGCCGGTAGCCTCCATCCCTACACGCACGCTGATTCCTTTTTGCTTCAGCTCCCGATAGAATCGCTCGGCGTCCCCATCTTCATGGTTCAGTCGCCGTTCTCCACACTCACCGGTTTCTTCAATAAAAAAACAAATCTGCTGAAAACTCGGGTGGTAATCTACGCCTATAATCATCATGTTCGGCTCCTTTCTCCCGAGTCTTTGGTCGTCAGACAACCAAGTCTACTCGGGTCGAGGAGCCGACACTGTTATGCAATCAAGTGGATCGGTCAAAAAAAGCACATGACCGGTAATCCGGACCAGCTCAACCGGTCGACAGCAACATTTCTAATAGTCTGGTCGAACAGCACTTCCCGAGAAAACTGATCTGTGGGGCTGTGCTCAATCAGAACCTAGCCAGGACGGTGTTCCGTCTCGGATTTAACACCTGTAAGCGATTTTAGCCTTTGAGATTCCAGCAGTTAGACTTCGAGCTTAGTGTTGCGTCGACCCATTGAGAGCGCCGCGCTTACCGTACATGTGCCGATCTGCGCGCTTTGAATCCGCTTAACAGGACAACAGAACAGTTGCTCCGAATCTGGCCCTACGGGCAGTAGTGCAAAACGGTTGGCATCCCTACTCTTCCCACACCAGTCCTGCCGAAAGTACCGAGATCTTCGAGGCGTACTTGACGACATGGCCGTGGATCTGCGGCCAGCGATCGAAAAAGCCACGGGGGAAGCGTGAAGCGTTCCGCACTAGTAGTGCTAATTGCATTGGCGGTAGTGCTCGGGGGATGCGCTGAAGCGATCCTGCCGGGCTCGGGACCCGGCGGGCCAGGCCTAACCGCATTGACCATCACACCTTCTGGCGCAGCCTTAGCAGGCGCTACGCAGCAACAGTTCGCCGCAAAAAGGGGTGACGGGTCCAAGCCCGCAGTCAATTGGACGGTCAACGGCATCACCGGTGGAAACGCTACGTTCGGCACGATCGACTCTAATGGCTTGTACACAGCGCCCGAATTTCCCCCGACGCCCAACGCGATCACGATCGGCGCCGTTGAGTCGTCCGATACCAAGAAGCTTGGCAACGCCGGCGCAACGCTGAACAATCCTGTACCGCAGTTGACGAGCCTTACGCCACTAGAACTGGCGCAGGGACCCTTCACCATAACGTTGAGCGGACAGCACTTCGCGCCAGGCGCCACCGTTTACCTGGGCACCTCGCCGCTCACGGCAAACTATGTTTCCTCGACGCAACTGGGTGTCATCGGTATCGCGACGCTCGCACAAGCCGGAACACAAATAATTACCGTTCATAATCCGCCTCCCGGACCGAGCATCTCGGCGGGCCTGCAAATTATCGTTGCGGGTAACGCTGCGGTCACGGTGGCGCCGCTGACCGTCTCGTTGCCTTGCGGAAGTCAGCAAACGTTCGTGGCGACCGTGACCGGGGCTCTAAACACGAGTGTGACCTGGACAGTAAATGGCGTTGCCGGCGGCAATCCTACAACCGGCACGATAAGCGCTGCAGGTGTTTACACTGCGCCGCTCACTTTGCCAACTCCGAACACAGTAACCGTAACCGCGACCTCCGTGGAAGATGTTACGAAGTCGGGTAACGCTATGATCACGCTGGAGAATCCGTTGCCGGCAATCAGTGGGGTGACACCAAACGTCCTTACCGTCAACATGGAATTTGCGATTACGATTAGCGGAACGGGCTTCATTCCCACATCCACCGCCAATCTCGCCGGAACACCGCTTTCCACGACGTATATCGCGCCGACGCAATTGTTGGCCGTTGGCACACCGACGTTGGCGCAAGTAGGTGCAGCCGTTCCGGTTACCGTTGTAAATCCCAACCCGGGTGGCGCAACTTCGCCGCCTTTCAACGTACAAGTGGTTGGGCCGAATTCGAACATCGCCGTTACGATTGCTCCGAAGACTGCCACGCTCGGAGCCGGTAACGTGCAACAGTTCGTGGCCACGGTAACCGGCACAGCCGATCTCAGCGTCAACTGGTCCGTGAACGGGGTAAATTCCGGAAACAGCGCTGTGGGCGTCGTCGACTATCAGGGGAACTACACGGCCCCGAACAATATCGTAGGCCTCGGCAGCGTCACCGTAACAGCAGCCAGTCAGGCCAATACGGCGAAGACGGCCAGCGCAGTGGTAACGCTGACCAATCCCGTGCCAACGCTCACCTCGATCACTCCAAGCACTCTCGGTGTCGGAGCGTTTCAGATCACCCTCTACGGAACAGGTTTTGTGGCGACCTCCAACGTGACCTTCGGCGGCCAGGCCATGCAGGTGACCTATGTGACCTCGACCATGATAACCGCCATCGGGACCGCCTCCAGTTCCCAGTTGGGAGCGGTCGCCATCCAGGTCACCAATCCCGCTCCCGGCGGCGGAACATCGAACACTTTGAATATCAATGTGACCTCCAACGGTTCGCCAGTGAGCTCCGCGGCGGCGGTGCGGTTCCTCGAGCAAAGTTCTTTCGGGCCGGACCTGGAAAACGTCAATCAGGTAACGGAGCTGGGCTTTGGCACTTACCTGCAGAATCAGTTCGCTTCGACGGTCACGCCCTATCCGAACCCGCGGCCGAATGACGGCGTCAACAACGTACAGCAGTCGTTTTTCCTGAATGCAATTGCCGGTGGCGACCAGCTGCGGATGCGTACAGCCTTCGCACTAAATAACCTCTGGGTGGTAAGCGCGAACGAGGTCTCGGATCCGCTGGGCTACACCAATTACATACGAGCCCTGGACCAAGACGCATTGGGCAATTACCTGAACGTGATGACCGACGTGACCCTAACGCCCGCGATGGGCAATTACCTGAACATGGTCAACAACGACGCGCCGCCTCCCGGCGAACATGCCAACGAAAACTACGCTCGCGAATTTATGCAGTTGTTCACGCTTGGTTTGAATCAGTTGAACCCCGACGGCACTCCGGTGCTCGACGGAAGCGGCAATCCGATTCCGACCTACACACAAAACGACGTGATGGCCATGGGCCGCGTCTTGACCGGATGGACTTTTCCGGCAACGCCGGGCATGCCTTCACAAAATCATAATCCCACATACTACGGCGGCCCGATGATACCGGTGGAGGGCCTTCACGACGGCGGATCGAAAACCCTCCTTGGCCAAACCATTCCGGCCGGTCAGACCGCGGAGGCGGATTTGGCTGCCGCGTTCAACATCGTCTTCAACCATCCGAATGTTGGGCCTTTCGTGGCGACGCAAATGATCGAGCATCTGGTCACCAGCAATCCGAGTCCGGCCTACGTACAGCGCGTGGCGACGGCCTTCAACACCGGAAGTTTCGACAGCTACGGTTCCGGGAAGCGCGGAGACATGCAAGCGACCATCGCTGCCATCTTGCTCGATCCGGAAGCCCGCCGGGGGGACAACCCCATGACGGTAGTGCCCACGGATGGCAAGCTGCGCGAGCCGGCGGTCGTGATCGCCAGCATCGCGCGAGCGTTCCACGCTCAAACCGACGCCGGGAGTTTGGCCGGATTCGGCGGCAGCATGGAGCAGAACGTTTTTAATGCAGGGAGCGTCTTCAATTTCTTCCCACCCGTCAATCCCATTGCGGGAACCACATTGAACGGACCGGAGTTCGCGATTTTCGACACGAACTCCAGCCTCGCCCGCATGAATTTCGTCAACAGCGTAGCGTATGGCTCGCTGGGCGCGAACACCACGTTAGACTTCAGCGGGCTGATCAACGCAGGCTCATCAGACCAGATGGTGGCGTGGCTCGACACGCTCTTCCTGCAGAGCAGCACGCCGACCCAGATGAAACAAATCATCCTTACCGCGCTGGCAGCGCTCGATCCTAGCGACACGACGGGCCAGGCCAAAGCTGCGGCCTACCTTTATCTTTCGTCTTCCATGTATCAGGTACAGCATTAAACGATAGGAGCCAGAAATGACGCGACACACAAGAAGAGACCTTCTGCGGCTGGCCTGCTGCTCCGCGGCGGGCGCCAGCCTCATGGGTGGCCTCAGCAAACTCGGACTGGTGAGTGCGCTGGCTCAGGGAGCCTCTGATTATAAGGCCTTGGTCTGTATCTTCATGTTCGGCGGGAATGACAGCAACAACATGGTGGTTCCCACGGACTCTCGGTACGCCCAGTATTTGCAGTCGCGGAGCGTGCTGGCGATCCCGGAGAGCCAATTGCTCCCCTTACAGACGAACGGGCAGTCCGCTTATGGCCTGCATCCGAACATGCCGGATCTGCAGGGTTACTTTAACAGTGACAAAACGCTGGCGATTCTTGCGAACGTGGGAACTCTGGTACAGCCCACCACGCAGGCGACCTACCAGGCGGTTAAGAATCTGCCCGCTAACCTCTTCTCGCACTCTGACCAACAAGACCAATGGCAGACCGCGCAGCTCTCAGGAACTACGGCTGCCGGCTGGGCGGGCAAAATCGCCGATAACGTGCAGACCCTCAACACCGGCGCGCAATTCCCTCCCATCCTTTCGATTTCCGGCAATCCCGTCTTCTGCACGGGAATTACCTCGCGGCCTTTCTCCATGAATCCCGGCCAGGCACCGGGATTGCAAGGGTTCAGTATGTCGGCTACCGCACAAGCCCGTTATATGGCTACGCAGCAATTACTGACCTTCAATAGCGGCTTGTCGATGGTCCAGGCTGCCAACGCTGTGACTAGCCAGGCGGTGCAGTTTGCGCAGGTGCTGTCTGATGCGTTGCAAAGCATCTCACCGCTGCAGACCAAATTCCCGGCGAATTATCTCGGACAACAATTGCAGCAGGTAGCGCAGGTCATTGCCGCCCGAAGCGCGCTGGGTGTACAGCGCCAAATCTTCTTCGTCTCGTATGGCGGGTTTGACACGCACGCGAACCAGCTCCCGCAGCAAGTGCAGTTGCTCACCACTATCAACCAGGGCATGGCGGCGTTTTACCAGGCGACGCAAGAGCTCGGCGTGGCCAATCAGGTCACAACCTTCACGCTATCCGAGTTCGCCCGAACGCTCGAACCCGGGTCCAATGGCGGCTCTGACCACGCGTGGGGCGGCCACCAGTTAATTCTAGGTGGAGCGGTAAAGGGCAACACTCTTTACGGAACGTTTCCGACGTTAGCACTGGGCGGCCCCAATGACGCCGACCAAAACGGTCGATGGATCCCGACGACGGCCCTGGATCAGTACGCGGCGACACTCGCCACTTGGTTTGGCGTTAGTGCGGCAAACCTGCCCGCCATCTTCCCGAACCTGGCGAATTTCCAGACGAGCAACTTGGGTTTTATGGGCTAATCGAAACTTTGAGGGGCGGCCTTTTCCTAAATGACGACTATGAAGATTATTATCCCATTGCTGCTACTTTCAAGCTTCGCGCCCTTGGCTTACGGCCAAGGACCGATTTCCGCGGGAAGTTCTCAGGTACAGGAGGTTGGTGTAGGGTTCTCCTATACTCAGGCGAACGTGCCCTCGGAAGGGCAGATCGGGATCAACGGCGTGCAGGCGGTTTTTAGTGCCGATTTAAATCGGCACTTTGCGCTTAAGACGGACTTTGGCTATTCGCGCACCTTCGATGCTTTTCATACGGGGCATAGCGCCGACCTGATGACCTACATGGCGGGACCGGTGTTCTACGCCGTGCGGCGGCGGAAAGTTTCCTTGTACGGCGAACTGCTGCTCGGAGCCGCGCGCCAGACCGGCGTGAACTTCGAGGACAATGGGCAGATAGTTTTGGGTTACGCGAATGAGTTTGCGTGGGCTGGCGGCGGAGGAGTTCAGTACGCGATCGTTCCTTCCTTTTCCGTGCGCGTCGGTGCGGATTACTTGCGAACGTCTTTCTTCAATTCCAGCGCGGTGGTGCAGGGGCAGACCAACCTGCGTTCATCGATTTTCTTGGTCTACACGTTTGGGGCACGCGGAAGAACCGAGTAATAACACCATTGAAGGTGCGGCCCGCCTCACTCTAGGGAGCGCTGGAAATACACTCCCGACGTGAATGTTTTGAAGGTCGGGCAAGATGCGTTCGGCGCTGGGGTGTCCACCGTTATCAATAAAGTCGTAAGCATACCATCCGGCCCTGTCGGAACCCATCTGGGCCAGCCATGGCCACACGTCACGAGGAAGACGACGAATGGTGATGCTGTGATTGACCGAACCGATGGGCCGCGGAATGAGATCATCGCCTGCAAGGGTGCGGGCGCGCTCGTCAGGTGTGGCGCGGACCTGCCTGCTACCGTAAATCGCCAGTCCTGCGAACACCAGCAATAGGCCGAAAAAAACGGGCAGGATTTTCTTTTTCATGGAGAGGCCAATGGGAGGATAACACCGTACTCATATCTCGTCATTCACCCCCGGACTGCCGGCAAACAGGAAGTAATCCTGAAAGTCACAAATTAAGCCGTCAAGTCCCGGTAAACGCTAGCGCTTTACCGGATGCGCGTTCTCGTTGAGAAGTGAGCGGAGGCGGGGAGTTCTGCGCGCGTCCGGTAAAGCCGTTTGGACGTGGCCGCCCGTGGTTGCGGTGGACGCGGTCCCTATGGAAATTCAATGGTGGGAAGGAGCGGCGTTAAGCCGTGCCGAGACTGTGCTGCAGGGCACGACACATGACACCGTGCGCGCGGAAAGTGGCTACGGCGAAAAAGTATCGCAAAGACCGTGGTCGAAGAAGCTGGAAGAAGGGATTGGTTTGACGGCGAGGCACAGAGATACGGAGCGCCCGGAAGGACGCAGAGTTTTCGAGTTGGAGAGAGTAGTCTCATGCCGCAACGCTGATCCGTGGTGGAGAACGAAGTTGGATTTCGGCAGCGGTGAGCCTTTCGATGACCTTCATCGGTCCACCGCATTTAGGGCAGCGCCAGGAAGCGGAAGAGTCTTCGGTGGAAGAGGCGTGCTGTCCGGCTTGCGGCTGTTGTGCCGAGCCCAACAACTGAAAGCAAAGCGGCAGGAGCGTGGAGCGATTGCGGTTGGCCAGAAAGCCAAAGTTACGGATGCGCACGAAGCCTTTCGGAAGGATATGCAGTAAGAAGCGACACAGGAATTCATCGACCGATAGGGGCAGCAACTTCTGTTCGTTGTGATCAGCGGAATCACGCCAGCGAAAAGTGACTTGGCCATCAGTGAGAGAGACCAGGCGATGGTTGGAGATGGCCACACGATGGGTATAGCGGCCCAGGTATTGCAGCACATATTCGGGGCCACCAAAGGGACGTTTCAAGTAGACCACCCAATCTTGTCGATAGAGCGGTCGCAGCCATGCGGCAAAGATCTTGGGTTGCGCAAGAAGCTTCAGGTCTCCGTGGAAGTTGAGCTGGCCATTCTGGAAAGCCTGCTCGAGAGCGTCGACAAACTTGCCGCGAAAAACTTCACGCAGCACTTCCTTGGGCAGGAAGTAGTTGTCTCGTGAGCGAACCCAGCGGGTGTGATCGGGTGAGAGGCCGCCGGCAGGAACAACACAATGGACATGCGGATGGATTTTGAGCTTCTGACTCCACGTGTGTAACACGCTGAAGAAGCCAATCTCCGCGCCGAGGTGTTTCGGGTTGCGTGCCACTTCGAGAAGGGTTTCTGCACTGGTGCGGAACAGGAGATCGTAGAGGACTTTCTTGTTCTGCAGAACCAGTGGAGCTAATCGATGGGGCAGTGTGAAGACCACATGCAAGTAGCGGGTCGGCAGAAGTTCACGTTGACGCGCAGCGATCCAGCGGTCCCGAGCAGCGATCTGACACTTCGGGCAATGACGATCACGGCAGCTGTTATACGAGATGGAGGCACGATGTCCGCAGCGGGTGCACGCATCGAGATGACCGCCGAGTGCGGCGGTACGACATCGTGCGAATGGCCAGCAGTACTTTGACGTGCTTCCACGGAGCCAATGACGATTTCGTTCGATGAAAGCATCTCCCGCGGCGCGGACCAGATCGGCCACCTCGAGTGGTGGCCGGGCCATCTACTGTTCCTGCGGCGAACTGGCTTTCGATCGGCAATGAATCCAATGGGCTCGAAGCCGTATGCAGGTGACGTTGGGAGAGATGCAGGTAACGGGCCGTCTCTTTCAGATCGTTATGACCTAACAGAATCTGAATCGTTCGCAGATCGGCGCCCTCCTCGAGCAGATGCGTGGCAAAACAGTGCCGAAGCGTGTGCGGATGAACACTTTTCTCGATACCTGCTCTCTTGGCGGCTTTATGGCACGCATTCCAAACGATTTTGGCGTCGATCGGCGGATCGGTATGCCCGCGGTTTCCAGGGAACAGCCATACGCTTGGCTTGCGCGGTAAGCCGCGCCAGTGTTCGCGAAGCTCTTCAAGTAATTTTGGGCTGAGCATCACATCGCGGTCTTTGCGTCCTTTGCCGCCCTGGATGCGAATAACCATCCGCTGGCTATCGAAGTCGCTGAATTTCAGCTGTGTCACTTCAGCGGTTCCGTGCGCCAGTGGCGTAGAGAGTCATCAGCAGAGTGCGATGGAAGGGAGTGCCGGCGGACTGGATGAATCGTGCAACTTCTTCCTGGCTGAGGATCGCTGGAAGGCGATGGTCTTTTTTCGGATAAGGAGTGTCGGCAATGTTCCAGGCTTTTCCTGAGCGTCTTAAAGTAAAAGAACCTTAAGGCAGCGAGCCGGACCGCGACGCTACCCGGCTGACAACTTGCGCTTCTCAAAGAGCGCAGCTTGATATTCGCGAATGTGTCGAGGGCCTAAGCGATCCGGGGAACAGTTAAAGTGTCGAGAAAAATCTTCGACTCTGCGGATATAACTGCGTATAGTTTCTTCAGAGTAGTTACGGCGCTGGAGTTCTTCCAGCATCATTTTTCTTAGATGGGTCACAGGGACCTCCTTGTGACCCAAAACTTATCTCAACCAACAAGCAACAAACGCTCCACTACCTCACGCGAAGCGTCCGCCGCCGGGCGGCTACGTCCAAACGCCGTTACCGTCCATCTCTAACAATGTCGGCCCTGTCAAACTATTTTTGAACACACTTCTTTCTTTTCACCTAAAAGGTCTTTTCTCTTTCGTTTTCTTTCTTTCTTTTTTCTGCATCGACGACCACGGCTCGTTTGTAATCTAGCGATCGGCTTCAGTCCGACCCAACCATCTCTTCGATCACAACTTCGACCATGATTACTTCTTCAAACTCCCTTTTCAGGGAGCGGGATGCCCAATCATGTGCACGACGTCCTACTTCACGCCATGGACGGTTCCGAGCTGTCCCGCGTACGAACCATACTTAACGGACTGCGAATACTCGCAGCCATTTCGCCACATCCAATACAACTTAATCGCC
>CAVQZW010000005.1:0-23885 GCA_963718785.1 uncultured Acidobacteriota bacterium
TGGTGGCACATTTGTGCCACATTTCCAACAAAAGTCGCCACATGCTTTCTCTCTGTAAAACAAGCAGTTACCCGTAAAAAAACGCGCAGCGTCGCCACAACCCTTTATGTTCCAATACGCGTGTCTTTCGCCGATGACCCGCCTGCATTTCATGCACGCTGCTCCTATTATTGTTGAAGAATGTCGACTTCTGCCGACTTTTGTTGACGTTTGTCGACTTTTGTTGACTTTTGTCGACTTCCGCCGACTCTTGTCGATTTCGTTTTTCAGAACGTCTTCATGGTTCATATCTATGCGTTCGGTGCTAAATGCGCAGCACTCCTAGACGCTTCAATGCAGAAAGCCTACCGCCGCTGCGTGGAAAAGCTAGCCAGTACTCCTCGCAAGAGAAAAGCAGCGCTGATTCGCTGTCTGGCCCTGGAACGGAGACGCGAACCCAAGGGGCATCTTAAAGAAGGGAAGGGTTGAACAAGCCTCCAGGGTGATGTATATATCGCATGTATGGACCGCAACGTATCTTCAGTTGCCGGAACCCAAGTCCAAAGACGGTAGGAAACGTGGCAAAGCGGCGAAGCGTTCATTTCGGCGTCTACAATGTGCGGCTCTTGAGCGCCCTCGACAAACTGCTCAGGGATAAACCGCGATACCTGGGAGAACTGTCGACTTCGATCAACGATGCTCTTCTGGCGGTCGACCTGAATACTGTCGAGCTTGTCAATCTTCAGTCCAGACAGAAACAAACCGGGAGAGAAACGCAAGTCGTCATTTTGCGGCGTCTTCGCAACCGCATTCATCAAGTCGCTCAAAAGCGAAAGTGTTCGATGAACCAGCTCGTGAATAGCGCTCTGCTGGCTTATTATTCAAAGACTGAGGAAGGCGAGCTCAAGAGATCAACAAGGCGACGCGGCGGCATCCATGCATTCGTACGACAGCATGTCGGAGGTCGAGCGGCGGGAGCTTCACCAGCTGCTCTCCGGGCTTTCAGCAATGCAATCAGTCTCCTTCGATGCAGAAAAGCCTGATGGAACATACTACGAATACGATCGCAATCTGAAAGCGGCGGTAAGAGTAACGCCTGATGGAGAGCGATACCCCGTCGAGAGATTCGAGGCAAATTTTGAGCTCCGTCCCGAAGGGTCCGCGCAAATTACACACGAGGAAATGACAACCTGAGCCAGCAGAAGCCAGCACTGTTTATTATCGCGGGACCGTTGGGCGCCGGCAAGACAACTTTCTATGAAGCCTACTTGAAGGAAGCGTTCCCTACGCTGGTTCCCGCCGTAAGGGAACAGCAACAACCGTTTCTCAATGATCGGCGTTCTTTTGCCGTCGAAGACATTCGTGTGGACACGCAACTGCTGACGAAGCCAAGGCGGCAGGCTACTCCACGAAGGTGCTGTTTATTTCCACGGAAGATGCGAATTTGAATGTCGGGCGGGTGTTGGTGCGCATGAGTCGCGGCGGACAAGCCGCGCCGGCGTCCAGCGTGATTGATTCTTATCGGGAGTCCACGAAGAATCTTTCCGAAGTCCGTAGACATGCCGATGACTTGATCGTGTACGACAACACCGCGCATGACCGCGGCTACCGCGTAGTCGCGCATTTCACTGGCGGCGAGTTGAGTAAAGCCGCACAGACGATACCGGACTGGGCTGCGAAAGTGTTTGGCAAGGAATTACACTCCGCAAAGCAACGCGCGAAGCCGGGCCGGACACGATAATCCCGTTTGACGAAACACGTGAGTTGGGCTTTACAAATGCGCGGTTGGACTTTCACTACTCGACCGCTAAAGGCGGAAATCAGGGGCACCTCGAATCGGAGTGTCCCCCTCTATTGTTTCAATCGTTATGTCGCAGACTCCCCCGCACAGTTTTGCTTTTTCTTGCGCGACTCTTCCAATTTAATCGCATGGGTAACTTTAAGGCTGCGAAAACCATCGTTGCGCTGGTGCCTCCGCGGGCGGTCCCCACGGCTGCCGACCCGGGATGCCCAAGGGCTTCCTAGAGGTCCCGGCAATCCATCTCAGGATAATGTTGAGCCGAATAAAAGAATTTCTTTTCATGATGCTATATGTATAGTAGCATCATGCCGTGGCGCTTATAATTCGACAGTTCGACAGTCGCCACTCCAAGGTCGAAGATCTTCTCTGGGCAGGTAGCATGGGCAACAGAATTGCGGATCAATTGAGGAGTGACGTTAAGAACCGAGAGAATCACCGCGAGCGGACCGCAGGAACCAAGCGAACGAGCATTGAATTTGTGAAATGTATTGGGAGAAGGGAATTGGCGATTGACAGCACTACGGAGGCTCTTATGGCCGCCTCGGCTCATTCAGAAGTTCAGAGAACTAACGACGCTGATGTTCATTTTGAGCGGCTGCTCGACAGCGCGGAAGCAGCTGCACTCTTAAGAATTCATCCAAAGACGCTCCAGCGGATGGCGCGCAGCGGCGAGATCGCAGGCATACAGATCGGAAAGCTATGGAGATTTCGTGCATCTGTGCTGAATTCCTGGCTAAGCCAAAAAACGCGTGAATAAGTTCATCTTGTCCTGCAAGAGGCGGATCTCGACTCGGGCGCGCAGCTACGGTAGTCTCTTCGTAGCCATCCGTGTCGCCTCACTGAAGGGAGAAAAATGAGGCACACGAGACATCAGCTGGGAAGTTTGAAACTTGCGGAACGCAAGAAGGGAAAGGTCTGGGAGTTCCGATGGAGAGATGTTCAATCAGACGGTTCAATCCGGCGAAAGAACATCGTCATTGGCACCCTCGGAGAGTATCCCAACGAGTCTGCGGCACAGTGTGCCGTGGATGCGCTTCGCTTAACCATCAACCGACACACCCCGCACGGACTCCTCAAGGCTGTCAGCGTCGAGACCCTGGTCAAGCATTACCGGGAGCACGAACTGCCGGACATTTTTCACAACCGGAAACCAACTCCCGGAATCGCAGACGAGGGACAGAAAACTTACTCAACGCAGTATGCCTACGAGGTCTACCTCAACAATTGGATTCTTCCACGATGGAGGTCCTACCGGATTTCCGACGTCAAGGCCGTGGACGTGGAATCGTGGCTCAAGACCGTTCCTTTGGCTCGAGGAAGCAAGGCCAAAATCCGCAACATCATGAGCGCCTTGTTTTCTCATGCCATCCGTTGGGAATGGGCAGACAAGAATCCGATCACAGATGTACGACAGAGCGCAAAGCGTTTATGGACGCCCGATGTTCTCACGCCCCTGGAGATTACGGCTCTTCTCGCGAAATTGCCGGAGCCACTTCGGACGGCGGCGGAACTCGATGCCTTTACCGGGTTGCGCCGAGGAGAACTGATTGGTCTTCAGTGGCAGGATGTGAATTTCGAGATTCTGGTCATTCACGTTCGCCGCTCAGTGGTCATGATGGTCCAAGGCTTGCCGAAAACGGAAGCGTCTGCAAAAGACG
Source organism: uncultured Acidobacteriota bacterium (assembly GCA_963718785.1). Classification (GTDB taxonomy): domain Bacteria; phylum Acidobacteriota; class Terriglobia; order Acidiferrales; family UBA7541; genus Acidiferrum. Next base: position 3,439 of record CAVQZW010000005.1, read on the forward strand.
TTCCGTTAGACGCGGCTCTTGCCGAATCTCTGCTGAAGTTGAAGATGTCCAGTCCGTACGACAAGCCTTCGGATTGGGTATTTGCGTCGGCAAAGATGAATGGGAAGCAACCGTACTGGCCGGAGACGTTGTGGCGACGCTATGGGAAACCTGCTGTAAAAAAAGCGGGCATTCCAAAGCGAGTTGGGTTTCACACATTCCGTCACACTTACACGACTCTCTTAACGCAAAACCACGAGGACGTGAAGGTCGTGCAGGAACTGCTGCGTCATGCCAACAGCCGGATTACTCTCGATCTGTACGCGCAGGCTGGGATGCCGGAGAAACGTCTAGCGCAGAGCAAAGTAGTGAAAATGGTGCTGAAGCCCGGAAAAGCAGTGGCCTAAGTGGACCATAGTGGACCATGGAGGGAAATGTTCATTCCCTCTAACTGCTTGAAAGGAATGGCGGGGACGACGAGACTCGAACTCGCGACCTCTGCCGTGACAGGGCAGCGTTCTAACCAACTGAACTACGTCCCCGCTGAAGGGTGAAGCGTCACAGGTGCTGCAAGCCACTGAAGTGCTGCCGGTGCGCCGGGTTGATGATGCGTCATAAAGCCGGCGCACAACAATGGTGGGCACTGAAGGATTTGAACCTTCGACCTTTCGGGTGTAAACCGAACGCTCTAACCGCTGAGCTAAGCGCCCTTACATTATTCATCGTACAGGAAGCAGGAAACAGCGTCAACGGAGTCCGCGAGATTGCTTTTTCTGTTCGGTCGCTTTGCATCATGAACGCTTCAGCGAGCTCCTCGAATGTGCTCTTCCGCTACTGACTGGCCAAGCCAAAAGACTGCGCTACTTGTTTGGTTTTCGCGGCGACGCAAAGATTTGGCTCGAAATTGGCCCGCGCTGTGATGCTATAATTGCGGCAATCATTTGTTGCGAGCTGGAACGCTCCTTTCGTGTGGGAGCCGTTCGGCTTTTACAAAGCGTTTGCATTTGGGTCAGGCGCGGTCGCCAAGTGGTAAGGCAAAGGTCTGCAAAACCTTTATCGTCGGTTCGATTCCGTCCCGCGCCTCCAATTTTTCCACGTTAAAACCAAACTTTGTTTGCGCTCCCTTCGTGCATGCGCACAAAGGATTTTTTGAAAACGCCGCGCACTGCGAGAGCCCAAAACGCGTACCGGCAACGGCGCCTGTGCTGCCGGAATCCGCTCTTCCTTGCACTTTGGGGAGCCAGCCAGTAAACTCTTTCTCTTGCTTACACGCAAAGGACTCACTCTGGGATGCTGATCGCACGAGATTACGTCGGATACATGGCAACGGAAGTGGTGAGGCGGCTGGTGGAAGGGAAGTTGATCGAGACGAAGGCGGCCGACGCGGTGGCGCAGCGGCTGCGGCAGCGCATGATGGAAGAGGTCACGATCGAAGACCGGCTGAACGAAGAAGTGCGCCAAATCCTGACAGACCATCAGGAAGAAATGCGGCGTACGAACGTCTCCTACCAGGAAATGTACAAAAAAGTGAAAGCGCAGCTGGCGCGGGACCGTAAGCTGGTTTTGCGGTAGGTTGCAGGGCTGTAGCATGTTGGGCAGTAGCAGGGAAGGACTCGAGGGGAATCCACTGGAATGCGATTGAGCCGCGAAAAAATTGTGCGAATCTCTCATCAGCTGACGGACGTGCTGGTGGCGAGCAATGACGTGGAATTTGTCGAGGACCGCGACACGATCCGGCAGCAGGTGGTGCAGATCCTGACGGCGACCCTGCACGAAGAAGAAAAGGCCGACCTGGAAGTCCGCAAGAAAATCACCTCGCAGAAAAAAGAGATTCTTGAAGATAGCGAAGAGTGGAACGTTCTCTATCGCAAGTATTATGCGGACGAACTGCGCCGAATGGGAATTGCCGCCGCTCCTGACGACCGCGAACGCCGCCGGCCCTGAGTTGTTCCTTTTGTTCGCTTTCCGGTGAGCGAATTTCCTTCCGATATACAAGCCTTCCTTTGAAATGGAGGAGGACAGACTGAAGTCTGTCCCACTTTGCGAGGCCCCCTCCCGGGTTTTTCGGTAAGTGTTCATTCTAAAGAGCTTTAAGTGCTGTGTTTTGGAAGTGCGCATTCTAAAGGGGTTACGGGTGTGTTTCGCGGAAGTGCGGATTCTGCGGGAGTTAGCCATGGTCGAAGCAATACAAATCGGGGGAAGGGGATTTAACGCAGAGAGCACGGAGAGTGCAGAGTTCACAGACAAGATAGAAGATTTGGAGGGAGAGAAAATTTGACGGGGTACCCCCACCCCCGGGTGTTTTTTGTAAGAGTGGCAAACAAAGGGGTTAGGCTTGACGCGGCTCGTAAGAGTGGCAGCGAAAGGACTTAAAGTGGCTGGATTTTCAGTAAGTTGCGAGCTGTCTGTAAGAGTGGCAACGAAAGGGGTTACGGGAGCAGAGGCGAGCGGGGCGCGACGATGGGCGAAGAGGCGGCGGGGGAGGTTCGATGCGTACATCGGCTGCGAGGCAAACATGAAGGATTTTATCATGAGATTGGCGAGGATGTTAAGTGGTTTACAGGGAATCGTCGAAATTGGGGTTTGAACGGTTGTTTTTGGAGGTTCAACGGCGATCGTCCAAACGAAATGGAGAGAATTTGTCGGAGTTAGCGTGAGGAAGAATGACGGAGGTAGTCGGCCGGGGGAAGAATGGCAACTCCGGCCAACTTTTTGCCGAAGTAGGGACCGAAATGGCGGAGATCTCCGGTTATGAGGTGAGTGGCGCGGGCGGCGATCGCGGCGAGGAGAATTGGAGAATCTTTTTCGGGAAGCGAAGCGCCAGCAGGCAATTCGCCGGATTCGGACTCAAAAAACTCCAGGGCTGCGCATAGGGTGGCCAGGCGGCTGCGTTGAGAATCGGTGGAAAGGTTGGCTCGGGCTTCTTCCAGCGCGTAACGGCTGGAGCAGAGAACGACTTTGGGAAGTCTCCAGAGGCGGAGAAGGCCGGCACCGGGGCGGTAGGCGGCGGAGAAGAGGACGTTGGCGTCGAGAAAGAGCCGGTCCATGAGGTGGTGTTACTTCGGACGACGGTGGGGGATGGAATCTGGGTCGAGGCCAAGCTTTTTGACTTCGCGGCGAGCACGGTTGTAGTCGGCGCGGCTTGTGGCATTGGCGAGCAGGAATTCGGCCTTACGCTCTGGAGTGTATTTCTCGATAGGGACGAGCATGGCGGGGCGAAGCAGGATGCCTTCGTCGCGAGGCTCGGCGGTGACGTAGGAGCCTTCTTCGAGGCCAAAGCGGCGGCGAAGTTCAGCGGGGACGACGATGGTGCCACGCTTGCCGATACGGGCGGAATTCAAGGGAGGTCTCCATTCAGAGTGTCAGAAGATCAGTATATCAGATATTCGGAGAGGTGGAAGCCCAGGAGGAGCGTGGCTCGTGATCCGTGACCCGTGGGGGAATTTCGAGCCCGGGCCGGAGGAAGACCCACCTTTTCAGGAATCAAAACACGCACCCTTGAAGACCTCAAGGGATGCGGCACCCGGCCACCCGCCAAACATGTAACTGAAAATCGAGACCCCGGCACCCCAACAGATGTCTTCTAAGACTTACATTTCCTCATCCGTTTACTGATTGTCCAACATCTGATAGCATCTTGATTAGTGGACCAGAAACTAAAAGAGATCGCCACGCTAGAATTTGGTCGGGAAATGGAACGACTGAGAGCAGAACACGCGCAAAAGCGCCGCTCCGCAATCAATCAATCTGCGGCCAGGGGTTCTATCTCACCAGCCACAACTCTGAACATAGACCTGGAACACATCGATGCGGTCGTTCGAGCGTATGCAAAAATATGGCTCGATCTGTTGGAAGAAAAGAACTCCGGTGTTTTGACAAGACAGCATGTGGATTTCATTGTCGAGCAGATCATGGGTGTCGCAGCAGCTAGAAAATCAAGCACGTTGAGTTACCCTGCTCTTCCTCAGCGCAATGTTGCTGCGATGGCCGGAGAGGTTTCCAGGCGAACAGATTCCATTGTCGCGTCAGTACGTCGAGATTTGGAGATACGACTTCGTCGTCAGGAGGCAGGCTTGCGTAAGGACCCTCAAGAAAAACAAGCCGTTCACATTTCAATCACAAACGCCGCAAACGTAAATGTCGGAACGCAGGTGGGAACCATTAACGCGGCACTGAATACAGTAGCCGAGCAAAGCCAGTCGCATCGTGAACTCGCCGACGCCATTAAAAGACTCAGCGAATTGATTGCGCAGAGCCAAGCAATGAACGTTTCCGATAAGCATCTGGCACTGCAAGTCATTTCGGAACTGGTGAACCAGGCCAGTCTCAAACCAGAGGATCGCTCAACTGGCACAGTTAAGGCGCTGGTAACAGGCTTCGCTTCTATGATCGGAATGGCAGCAGATGTTACAACGCTTTGGCTGGTTTATTCTCCGATGATTCGAGCCTTCTTTGGCATTTGAAGCACTGCATTTCTCACTCGGCTTTCCTGAAAGCCAATGGCGACTAATTTCGAGAACCGGTGTTTGGTCACGGAGATCAAAATGAAACACAACAAGCTGGGCTTGATGGTATTTGTGTTGTTCGTTGGTTTGGTTATGCCATTAGTGGCTGACCAGAGGCCTTACTTCGTCTTCGGAGGAAAACAGTTCTATGTGGGCATGAGCACGTCCGAGGCCGCGCAACTTCTTTCCGTATGCTGCAAGTTGTCTCCGCCAATTGAGACCAACGCAAGGGGAGGGCATTTCATTTGGACGAAAGACGGCACAGAGATGTCGATGATTGGTAGTATCTTTTTCACTGACCAGAAGGTCATTGGCTTGGCCAAGCCGATGGCCGACGATGTGGATTTCTCGAACGAAAATTTGGTGGCGTTCACGCGTGCCTTGAAACGTGTATTGCAGAATGACACAGGCGATTTCGAGCGATCGGCTAGGATTTCCGTCCAGCGCGAGCAGGCCAGTAACGCAGAATCAGATACTATTTTGATCATCTTCCCTGATGGTCGTGGGATTCAGCTTCATGTCGGAACACTTGACAAGCCGAACCAACTGACGCACAAACGGGATTTCGTGACAGCGGAAGAGACTCTGGGGCCGAACCAGTGATAGGGATTCATGCATCGGAGGGGCCAGTGCGCCTGGCGGCACTCTTGATCTTGTTTTCTGCTTTTGGGGCATCAGGAAAGCCCCAGAAATATCCGTGGCAGCATAATGACACTCACTGCAACGAAACAATGACTTTTTGCTGGTACGGCGCAGAAGATGTATCTGACCCGCAAGTCTCGGCTTACGGCAACCGCTGGACAACGCAGGACAAGGACGAGAAAGGGTTCGAGTGGATAACAGAGGTGCGGTGCTTGAAAGATTCGAAACTTTGCATTCTGGCTCGCAACCAAAAGATCATGAACGGCTCCCAAACCAACATCGATCTATACCGGATTGAGGAGTGGAGTGGCTATCAGATCCGCGCGATTGAAGAAAGTGATTTTCCGAAAGGCAGGGAATGCGAGATCGACACTATGATATTGAATCGCGTCGAAGGGAGCGTGTCGATGCTCTCGACACCCGGTCCTGCCGCCGCAACGAAAGCCTGCATGGGAATCGTGAAGCCGAAGACGGTCGTCTACAGGTTGGAGATTGGGCCGCCCAAGTTTTGACGGAAAATCGGAGATAGACGGGACGCTTACTTAGAAACTGAACGAGATTTGAGATGGGTGATCGTCTTTTTCAGAAGATGATGAAGTTTGGCCCGCCGTGCAATTTCTGTCCCGCAATTTTTCCCTGCCACGCGCCCGCCGGAGCCTCCTGAGATGTGAGGAGGACAGCCAGGATTGGCTGTCCCACCCGCCGGAGAGATCCTTCGCCACGTTCAGGACTCGCATCCTCATCGGATGCTCGTTTTAGTGAATCGAAGGACCATGACAAATATAAGAAGGTGCCCTTCGACTTCGCTCAAGGCAAGTTTAGGGAGGTTGTTGGGGGATTTGAAGGCGGGGAAGAGCAGTGAGTAGTGGGTAGCGAATGGTGAGTGGTGAGTAGCGGGGAAAGGCGGATTCCTCGATTCCCTCGGAATGACATTGTTTTGTTGGGGAAGAGGCGAGAGACGGAGCAGGGGAAGAGGGAAGAGATAGAGCGGGAGAAGAGCGGAACTAGGCTGGGGTGTTCGACTGCGCTTTTTGTGTTTTCCATTCGCTCAGGGCGGGGAGGACCATTGCTCCCATCAGAGTCAAACCGAGCGAAACGTCAAATACAGGAGAGGTAAGAACAAAGACTCCGGCTGCGAGAAGGGGGATCACTGTCACCAGCCGCGCATGGTGAAGAACGTAGTCGAAGACGAGAAGCAGCAATGCTGCCGCAGGGATGGTCAGGCAACAATTTACCGCGTCGCGCATACCGAAGGAATGCCGAAGAAAGAAGCGGTGGGATCCAATCACAAACAACAGGGCGCCGGTTCCAACGACGATCCACTGTCTCCAGTCCATCTTTCCCATGCGAGAGCCGCCTGTCATCACTTCAAAGACTTGCTCGCCAAGACACTTCGTTTGCTGCTCGGTGCTGGAACTCCTACATTCAAGGTAGTCGTGGGGGCGAGTCTGGCGGAATAGTACGAGCGGGCACTCCGGGGTAGTAGGTGCTCATGCGGTTAATATGACGGGTTCGGAGTTCGGCGCTGCCCCAGGCGGGTATATCAAAGCCGGGGGTGGCGGACCTTTTGTTTAGGCCATGGCCACACCTTGCTTGAGGGCGCTGTAAAGGTGAGGGGCATGGCCGGGGCCGGGCCCGAGATTGTCACCTCTCCTCCCGGCCTTTACGTATTCGAGGGAGTTGGCGGGATGGGAGAGGCACGATGAATCGTGTGGCCAGCGGGTATTGCGGGGCGAAAGAGGAGGCCCGCGATGACGTTCCTCGGAGGCGTGCATCGCCAGTCATCGCGGACCTTGTTCAGACTTTCACTATCGGAGTAGAAGGTAGGACTTGGTGCGAGGGCTGTCTGTTCAATATTGCACAGTCGCGCGAGGAAGGCAGTGAGCAGTGAGGAGTGAATAGCGGGCGGGCTAGGCGGAGCGTTGAGCGCCGATGCCGGTTAGTAGGCGGAGTTCGGCGAGGATGAGCACGGGGACGTTCACGGGTTCGTTGTTGCGGACGAGGCGCGCATCGCGGCCGCCGGAGCTTGTGGCGTAGCCTTCGACGGTGAGAATGGCGTCTTTGGCGAGGTCGGGGCGGGCGGCATTCTTGATGGTGACGGTGAGCTGCTTGGAATCGTAGTGGACATTAATGTGTTTGGAGGTGGCGGCGCACCAGATGCGGAGGTCTCCGAGGGAGGTTTCCTTGCAGGTGAGAGTTTCTTCCTGAGTTACAGCATTCCACTCTTTGCACTGGGCGAAAATAGAATCGCGAAGCATTTTCCAAACATGGAGAGAGCGGGCTACGGCAGTTTGCTGATTGAGTTGGGTTTCGAGTTTCTGGCCTTCCTCGGCGAGTTTTGTGGCCAGGAATTCCTGAGCTGCTTGCTTGGTGCTTTCATCTCTCATGGGGCCCGTCTCCCGAGGGAGAAGTATACACTAGGTCACGTGGCGAACCCTTAGCGGAGTTGGCGGAATGTTCCGAAGATAGACGAGCCAACGAGCAGAGGTCCGGCGCGGTGTGCGCCAAGGAACGGCGAGCGCCGCGAATGCGCGAGAGCGAGTGCAGGTGCGGGGACGATCTAGGCCGAGATTCTGGGGAAGGTGCTCCAGAACCAGACGACCAGGATGCCGTAGTAAATGACCACAACGACGAGGCTGATGGCGAAGGTCTTTAGACCTTTGCCGAGACCGGAGTAGTGGCGCTTCCAGCGATAGCCGCAGAATCCGATCATCAGCAAAGAGAGCAGGGCGGTGGCGGCGGCGACGAGGCTGACCTGGTTGGTGACGGCTTGGGCGGTGGATAGTTTGAAGAGTTGGCGCAAAGCGGCGGTCAGCAGGCCGGTCTCAAAGGCGAGAACGAGCCAGGCTACCGGCGCGAGGATGCCAATCATGTAGGCCCACTGGTCTTCCATGTAGAAGAGCATCAGCAAGATCGCGACGTAAATAATGGTCTGATACAAGTGAAACATGAAAAAGTCGGGTTCCAAGTGCGTGAGAAGCAGGAAGCAAATGATCTGCAAAGCGCAGAGTGTGGCGATGTCTCGATAAGCTCGCATGTAGCACCTCTCCGACAATCCGACGAATGCGGGGAAGGGTTCAAATACCGAGGTCCGAAGGTTTGAACCCGCGCCCTAGAAAAGACTTAAATGATGGGAGAGTTATCCTACATTTGAAGGCGGTTTGTCACGCTTAATTCATAGAAATACAAGGATGTAGAGCCGGTGACGTGGCGGCCGATGTGGAATGACATTTGCTTCGCAAGGGTCAACCGCGTCGCGAGGAGTGAAACTTGGTTGATGCGATGAATCAGGGTTGATCGGGACGGCGCTTGAGCGTTGGGCGACCGTCGTCGGTGCCATCTGTCGAGGTGGCGTTAGGATCGGTGGTCGAAGTGGGCTGCTTGGACTGCGCGGTTTTTGTGCGCAGAGTCGGCTTGCCGGGTGCGTTGTCAGAGACCTTGCGCGCAAACATGATGTTGCGGAGGCGCGACTTGACTGAGTCAAACTCGGATGTGGTGACGATGTATTCCTGTTTCGCCGGAAGGATGCGCGCGATTTCCTTTTGCGTGGCTTCGATGCGGTCCGGCGTTGGCGGATGCGTCGAGAAGACCTTGGGGATGGTGCCGGGACGGCGCTTTTCGTCGGCTTGAATGCGCTCGAAGAAAGTCACATAGGAGTTCGGATCGTAGCCAGCTTTGTACATATATTGGAGGCCGAGATAGTCGGCTTCACGCTCGGAATCGCGGCTGAATTTCAGGTACGTGACGGGAATCGCGAGGCTGGCGGCTTCGTAGATGCCATAACCGGCCCATCCACCGGGGCCGAGAAGCATGAGCGGGATCATGGCCAGCTGCATGGCTTCGCCTTTGGTGGCGTTCTTTGTGCCGTGGCGCGCGCAAACGTGAGAGATTTCGTGGGCCATAACGCCGGCGAGCTCGGATTCTTCCTGGGCGCGGAGGATGAGGCCGCTATTCACGTAGAAGAAGCCGCCGGGTAGGGCGAACGCATTGACTTCGTCGGAGTCGATGACCTTGATGGTGAAGGGCACGCGGGCGTCGGAGTTGCGGACCAGATTCTGGCCGACGCGGTTCACGTACTCGGTTACAACGGGATCATCGATGAGTTTGGATGAGCGTTCTACTTCCTGTGCGAGGGATTTGCCGAGAGCGATTTCGTGCTCGAGGGAATAGAAATTCACGCCTTTGCCGACATTGCGATTGCCGATGGCGTCGACGTCTTCCTTGGAATTCTTCGGATGCACTGTGTCCTGTTGGGGGACGGGCTGATCTTTAGGAGCTTGCGTCTGCGCGGGTTGCGGAGGCGCAGGTTGGGGTGGAGCAGGTTGCGGAGGAGTTTGCGTCTGGGTCTGGCCAGGGTCTTGGCTCGACTGCTGGGGAGCAGCGGATGCCAGAGCAGCCGATGCGACCAGGAGGCCCGCCACCGTAAGGCCTAAAGTCAATCTCGGTAACAGTTTCATGGCATTAACCTCCCGATACGGTCAGTATACACCCATTTTGGCAGTGTAGGGGCGTAAAGGCGTTAGCGCCCTAGTCACTAGGATGTAAGACCATGGAAGAAGGTTTCCTTATCTGGAAGGGCTGGCGAGGAGTTCGGGTAAAGTAGCGTGGTTTTGGCTTGAACGGCGGGGTAGGGAAACAGGGACAATGTGTATGTGCTGGGCTGAAAAGCGTGGTGGATGGTGCGCAAAGTGCAAGATTAGAAGGGTTGACACGTTTGGCGAGGGCCTCTAGAGTCAAGGTCAGGGATAATGAGCGTAAAAAAGATTCAGATCGGGCAGCTATGGAGGAAGAATGACACCGGGGACGTTTACCTGGTGACCCGTGTTTATAGCGAGGCGCTCAGCACGATTGTGGTGCTGCGGAAGTCCGGGGCGGAGGATGAAGCGCTGACACGGCTGCGGGCGGAGAATACGCCTAAGGGGCCAGGGATACCTGGGTATTCACCGGCGCAGGATGAAGAGAATTTTTGAGGGAAGCAGTGAGCAGAGAATAGTGAGTAGTGAGTAGCAAAAGCTAGCTTAGACTTGGATCCTGCCGGTCATTCCTAAGGCGTCCTCACTGTTAAAGGAGCCTTTCCCCTCTCAAAGACCTTTCTCTTTCACTCCTTGGTCTCCTTACAAAGAGCCTCTCCCTAGAGCTCAGCCTGCCTGTACAAAGAACATTCCTGACGAGGAAGCAGTTAGATGGAACGGACGTCCATTTTAACGACGTCGTGGACCTCCATTAGCTCCTTGATCAGGAAGGGCTCGCCGTACTTTACGCCGATCAGTTCTCCGTAGTGGCGGGCGAGCAGGTTCATTTCGTCTTCGAGGCGGTCGATGGCGAGGAAGACGTTTGTTTTTTTGAACTGTTTGCGAGATTCGCTTTTATTGGGAAGGAATTGAGAGGCGAAGGCGCGGATGGCGCGGCGGCGTTGCTCGAAATGTGGAGTGATGTCGACAACAAACATGGGACGCACGGATGCGAAAACAGTGGAGTAGAGGATTTTGAAGGGGCGGTGCGGCTCGCCGTCGATGGGGAGTTGCTTGAGGCCGGCCAGGAAGCAGCCTTCGTAGCCGAGTGTCGAGGCATTGTAGTGATCCGGGTGGCGGGCTTCCCAGTAGGGGAGGATGACGGTTTTGGGGCGGAGTTCGCGGATGACGGAGGCGAGGCGGAGTTTGTGCTGGCGGCTAGGTTGCACGTCGGAGTCTGGGACGCCGAGGGTGCCGCGCCAGCTTACGCGAAGAAGTTTGGCGGCCTTGGCGGATTCCTTAGCACGGAGTTCAGGAGTGCCGCGGGTGCCCATTTCCCCAGCGGTGAGGTCGAGGATGCCGGTCTTGTAGCCAGCGCGGGCCATTTTCAGGAGAGTGCCGCCGCAGGAGAGTTCCACGTCGTCGGGATGCGCGGCGATGGCTAGCAGGTCAAGCTTCATCGGGTGACTCCACATTTTTCATTTTTCATGACGCGCTAAATATCAATATTGAGTCGCGGTGTCGACTGACAAAAGCGGCAGCAGAGCTGCCGCACTCCATAGCAGGCGAGATGATAGCACTGAGGGAGTGGCGACGACGCGAATGCAGTGATTGCAGACTGTGGTAAGGTTTCGGGCGGCGGAAATCGGATGAGCGAAAATCTCGAGGGACGGACGAAATCGCTGGCGGGGAAGGTGGCGCTGGTCACGGGGTCGGCGAAGCGACTGGGACGTGCGGTAGCCATGAGGCTTGCCGAGGAGGGCGCCAACTTGGTGATTCACCATGGCGCGTCTCATGCCGAAGCGCAATCGACTGTGGCGGAGATTGAGAAACTGGGGCGGCGGGCTGTGGCCATCTCCGCCGATTTGCGGAAGGTGGACGAGATTCGCGGACTCTTCGAGAAGGCTGGGAAGGAATTCGGGCGGTTGGACATTCTGGTGAACAGTGCGGCGAACTTTCTGCCAGCGAGCATTATCTCCACGACGGAAGAGATTTGGGACGCTTCAGTGGATACCAATCTGAAGGCAGGATTTTTCTGCGCGCAGGCAGCCGCGCCGTTACTGCGCCGAACAAAAGGCGTGATTGTGAATTTTGCGGATGCTGGCGGGTTGATGGGCTGGCCGGGGTACATACCGCATTCCATTTCGAAGGCGGGTGTGGTGATGTTGACGAAGGTGCTGGCGAAAGCGCTGGCTCCGGAAGTGCGCGTGAACGCCATAGCGCCGGGAACGATCACCATGGCCGGCGATCCGCCGGAGTGGGAGGCGGATTTTGTGAAGCTGGCGCCGCTGCGGCGAACAGGTAAGCCGAACGACATCGCTGACGCTGTGTCCTACCTTGTGCATGCGGAGTTTATGACCGGGCACACGCTGGTGCTGGACGGGGGGCGTATTCTGGGTGCAAAGGACGCAGAATTTCAGGCAGGATAACGAACGCTACAGTGCCACAAGTAGAGGCATTTAATTGAACGTACTTTTATGGTGGTCCCTGCTGGATCGCAAAGGCATGTGAGACGCGCGAACACCGTGATGTGATTTTCCGATTGACTCGGTTTTGGCAAATCGGCCTGGTTGGCGCTACAACAGTGTTCGGTATCAAAAAACTGAAACGTGTACACCAGCCGGTAAGAGGTCAGACTCTCTCTGCAGTCAGTACAACGAAAATGGGATTGCTTTGCACTATCCAAGGCAGCCTGCGCGAGCAAGGGGTGGCCACTAACGACTTCTAAGGAATCGACGCTTCCGTCCTGCCTGATTTTTAGCGCAACCTGTACATCACCAGTTATGCGCGTTTGCCTTGCAAGGGGAGGGTAGGCGGGTGGGAATAGCTCCGTCAAAATAACCGAGGCCTGGTTAACGTCCGGATTTGGCGGGTTCTGCGCAGAGAGCGTTCCAGCGGCACTAACGAGGGCAGCAATTAGGGCGATAGTTTGTAGGCGTGGCCGCATGCGGTAATTTCGTCGCCACCAGTCTAATCTTCCCGTTTTCGAGAAGCCAGCTCTCCTCCGCGAAAATGCGATTCACAAATCTGCGAAAGGCGGTGTGCAGAGAAGTGCGGGGCGGTGTATTCTATTCTCCTTATAGCGTGGATAAGTTTGGGAGGCGCGAGGACCAGCGCGCCGGAATCCGACAAAAGAGGACCAGCCTGACTTATGGACAATGAGACATACACCCACGTTGACAGCCCAAGCGAGGCTATCAGCGTACCGCACGGACTAGAAGACACGCAGATTCAGGAATGGCTAGAGTCGCTGGATTCGGTGCTGGAGTCGAGCGGGCCGGAAGTAGCGGCTGAAATATTGGAGAGGCTCCGGGCGCACGCTACCGTCGCCGGCATCGATCTGCCCTTTTCCGCGAACACTCCTTACGCGAACACGATTCCTGCGCGGCTGGAGCCGCTGTTTCCCGGCGATCAGCAATTAGAGCGACGGATCAAGAGCTTGATCCGCTGGAACGCCCTGGCGATGGTGGTGCGCGCGAATCGCGTGGAGCACAACATCGGCGGGCACATTTCGACCTACGCTTCCGCAGCGACTTTGTACGAGGTCGGGTTCAATCATTTCTTTCGCGGGCGCTCGGAGGAGTTTGAAGGGGACACAGTTTATTTCCAGGGGCACGCGGCACCAGGCATTTACGCGCGCGCGTTTCTGGAAGGACGCATTTCGCCGCAGAAACTCGAGAACTTTCGGCGCGAATTGAAAACGGGAGGCGGCCTCTCCTCCTATCCGCACCCGTGGTTGATGCCCGAATTCTGGGAATATCCGACCGTGTCGATGGGCTTGAGCCCGTTGATGGCGATCTATCAAGCACGGTTTAACCGTTATCTTGAAGACCGCGGATTGAAACCGGTGACGGACGCGAAAGTCTGGGCGTTCTTGGGCGACGGCGAGACGGACGAGCCGGAATCGCTCGGAGCGATCACACTGGCGTCGCGCGAAAAACTGGACAACCTGATTTTTGTCGTGAACTGCAACTTGCAGCGGCTGGACGGGCCAGTGCGCGGGAACGGGCAAATTATTCAGGAGCTGGAATCGGCGTTTCGCGGCGCGCGATGGAACGTTATTAAGGTGTTGTGGGGCAGCGAGTGGGATCCGATTCTGGAGCGCGACACGGAAGGGCTGCTCGTGAAGCGCATGGGCGAGTTGGTGGACGGCGAATACCAGAAACTTGTGGTTTCGTCTGGCGCGTACGTGCGCGAACATTTCTTTGGGAGTGATCCGCGGCTGCTGGCGCTCGTTGAGCCATTGCCGGACGAAGCGCTGCGGCGTTTGCGGCTGGGGGGTCACGATCCGCGGAAAGTCTATGCGGCGTACAAGGCTGCCGTTGACCACAGAGGCGGGCCGACCGTTATTTTGGCGCGGACGATCAAGGGTTATGGGCTGGGCGAAGCGGGCGAAGGCAAAAACGTCACGCACCAGCAGAAAAAGTTGAACGAAGACGAGTTGAAGGAGTTTCGTTCCCGGTTCGGCATTCCGCTGAACGACAACGACTGCGTCGAAGTGCCGTTCTACCGGCCGGCCGAAGACAGTATCGAGCTGCAATATTTGCGAACGCGGCGCGAAGCGCTCGGAGGCTACACGCCCAAGCGCAGCGTGCGCTCGAAGCCGCTCGTGGCCGACCACGACGAACTGTTCCGGGAATTTTTCGACGGCAGCGAGGGCAGGGAAGTTTCGACGACCATGGCGTTCGTGGGAATGCTGCGCAAAATGCTGAAGGATCCGGAGATTGGCAAACTGGTCGTGCCGATCGTTCCAGACGAGGCTCGGACTTTTGGCATGGAGTCGCTATTCCGAACGGTGGGAATTTATTCGAGTGTCGGGCAGAAGTATGAACCGGTCGACGTCAATACTTTGCTGTATTACAAGGAAGCGAAAGACGGGCAGATTCTCGAAGAGGGAATTACCGAGGCCGGTTCGATGGCGTCATTTATCGCCGCTGGTTCGGCGTATGCCACCCACGGCATCAATACGATTCCGTTCTTCATTTACTATTCGATGTTTGGGTTCCAGCGCATCGCGGACTTTATCTGGGCGGCGGCGGACATGCGCACGCGAGGTTTTCTGCTAGGCGGAACTTCAGGGCGCACAACTCTTTCCGGAGAAGGATTGCAGCACCAGGACGGCAATAGTCACGTGCTGGCGCTTTCCGTGCCCAATTTGTACGCATACGATCCTGCGTTTGCGTACGAGATGGCGGTGATTTTGCAGGATGGCATCCGCCGGATGTACAAGGACGGCGAAAGTATCTTCTATTACATCACCGTTATGAATGAGCCGTACGCGATGCCGGCAATGCCCGGCGACGTGAAGGACGGGATCCTGAAGGGCATGTACCGTTATAAGAAGGCGACGAATCCGAAATCGAAGCTACGCGCGCAACTCTTCGGGAGCGGGGCGATTCTGAACGAAGTTCTTCGCGCCCAGGAAATCCTGGAAACGAAGTACGGTGTTGCGGCGGATGTTTGGAGCGTGACGAGCTACAAGGCGCTCTACAACGATGGTAATGAAGCGGAGCGTTTGAACCGGCTGCATCCTGGCGCTAAGCCGC
This sequence comes from uncultured Acidobacteriota bacterium, assembly GCA_963718785.1. GTDB lineage: Bacteria > Acidobacteriota > Terriglobia > Acidiferrales > UBA7541 > Acidiferrum. The sequence continues at coordinate 18,562 of CAVQZW010000005.1, forward strand.
GCGTGCCGTATGTCACGCAATGCCTCGCGGATGCCCCGGGTGTGCTCGTCGCTGCGTCCGATTATTTGAAAACGCTGCCGAACATGATCAGCAAGTGGATGCCAAGGCGCCTGGCATCGTTGGGAACCGACGGCTTCGGGCGAAGCGAAGGACGCGCGTCTTTGCGCGATTTCTTCGAAGTGGACGCGCGCTTTATTACGCTCGCGACGCTGCATGAACTGTATAGCGACGGGAAAATCGAAAAGTCGGTGGTCGATAGGGCGATCGAAGATCTGGGAATCAATACGGAGAAGCCGAATCCAGTTATTTCCTGATCGATTCGTAAAAGATACCGAAAAGGTGTGGTTTTAAGTTGAGAGGCGGACTTCGGTTCGCCTTTCTTATTCTTGGCGCTCGTTTCCAGCGCGCTCGAGAATTTCGGCAGGTTTGAGGCGGCCGGTGGCGAGTTGTGCGATGAGTTGGGAATTAGCCGCAAGGAAGTCGTAGTCGGCCAATTCTCTCGGCAGAGCCCAGACGATTTGCTCGAACTCGCGAGGAGAGACTTCGCTTTCCAGGATGCTCGCGGCGTAAAAACGAATCTCAAGTTCTTCGGAGATTGTGGGGTATTTGTGACGTGTGCGAGCCATCTCGACGCATTTTGCGAGTGTGGCGCCAAGTTCTTCGGTCAGCTCGCGCGCTAATGCCGCTTCCGGCGTTTCGCCATCTTCCATTTTTCCGCCGGGAAATTCCCATTTGAGCGGAGAGGTGTCATCGCGGCGGCGCTGACCGATCAGAAGGCGGCGATCACTTCGTTCAATCACGGCGGTGACCACGACTCTCATGTTTTCTGTTCCTGTCGCGCGATCTTTGCGAGGATTCGGAAGAGCTCTTTTTGCTCCCGAGAGGAGTGGTGGGCCGGGCGTGTTGAGCAGTTCGTCGCGAACGACGTAGACATGCTTGTTGCGGATGGCGGGGAGTTCCTTCCACGCTGCGACTTCGTAGGCCTTTTGGGAATTGGCGCGATCCCCCGTAGCGGCCCACGCGAGCAGAATAACGTCAGGCCGGGCGTTTGCGACTTGTTGCTCGGATACTCGTTGGCCAGAGGGCAAGACCATCTCTCCACCGCAGAGTGTGACGAGTTCGGCGACCCAAGGAGGCGAACTGATACGTGGATTCGGCCAAGCCTCGCAGTAAACGCGACATCTCTTTTTTATCAAACGAGCTTTCCTTGCGATCGATGCAAATTCCTGCCGCATTTTCATAACAAGCCGAGCGGCTTGTCCCGGACGGCCGGCGATCCGGCCCAGCATGCGAATATCATTTGCGATGTCTGCTAGCGAACGGGGGTTGGTTGCCAGGAAGGTGAGAGGATGATCCAAGAGCTTCGCGAGTGTTTCTTGCTTGTAGGGGACTGAGCCGATCACGAGTGATGGTTTTAGCTTGAGGATTTGGGCGACGGAATCCATGTGCCAGCAGTCGCCGAGTTTTGGGAGACCGTTCACTGGGGCGACGTCGGCGCACCATTTTGTAACGCCAACCAGGCTTTTCTTGGCGCCGATGGCGCAGAGGATGGAGGTCGCGCTCGGAGCCAGGGATACGATGCGAAGCGCGTTGGACATGCCCGATTTCACGGGAGAATTGTAACAAACGTGTAGGTTGCTTGGTTGCAGGGGCGCAGCATGCTGCGCCCCTATGCGGAACGCCAGCGCGTTCTCGGGATCTGCCGCGAGCTATTTCTGGTCGAAGATGTCCACCGGCTTGGTGTCGTTGCGCAGTTCGTCGAGATTCAGCCAGTAGTAAGCGCCGAATGGCTTTTTCTCAGGCCAGATTTCGTCGAGGGTGTCGGCATCGTAGAGGGTGCCGGCTTTCATGACCATGGCGATGTTCGCGGTGTTGTGGATGTCGTCGAGGGGATTGGCGTTGAGGACCATGAGGTCGGCGAGCTTGCCGACTTCGAGTGACCCGAGATCTTTGTCGGCGCCAAGGAAATGCGCGCCGTGGACGCTGGCGACTTCGAGCGCGCCCATGGGGCCGGTTGCGCTGGAAATCATCCAGACTTCCCAATGCGAGCCGATGCCGTGCGCTTGACCATGCGAGCCGATCGCGCCGTAGCCCCCATTGGCGATTATGTCAGCCAGGCCCTGCGCTTGAACACCGAAATGATAGTCGGTGAGCGGACGCAACCAGCGGCGGCGGAGGTGCGGCATCAGTTCGCGCCACGGAGTCCATCGTTGGAGTTTCGCGTCTTTCCAGACGTCGCTAATCTGCTGGAAATATTCTTCGTTCCAGGGGGCCGTGCCGCCTACGGTGAACGTTGGGGAATAGACGGTGCGAGACTGGCCGAAGAATTTCGCCACGTCGCCGTAAAGCGGAACATAAGGCGTGGGATGTTCGAAACCGGTCTGCCCATCCATGAGCATGCTGAGTTTGTGGAGCAGATCGCTGGAGCCTTCGCCAGTCACGCGCAGGCCTTTCTTGCGCGCTATTTCGGTAATCCACTGGCGCTGCTCGCGATCCGGCTGGAGATATTGTTTGAGCGAGACGACGCCGTAAGACGCGAGCCGGGTGATTTCGTGCTCTGTGACTTCATAGCTGGTGAGCTCGTTGAAATTGGGCCCGCTTCCATTCAGCAATGGCGTCGCTGTGGAATACGTGCGCGGCCCAATCGATTTGCCGGCTTCGATCATTTCCGCAAGGGGGAAAACTTCCTCGGACCACGTGGAAGGATCAAGAGTGGTTGTAACGCCGTAAGCAAGATAGACGGCGGACTCGAAATTGTGAGTGGGAGTGATGCCGCCTGACTCGCGATGATGATGCGCGTGCATGTCGACAAATCCCGGAATGATTGTTTTGCCTTTGGCGTCGACCACGCGATCGACGCCCGTCGTGGCGCATGTGCCGACGCAAGTAATGCGCCCTGCCTTCGCAACGATCGTGCCTTTCTCGATCACTTTGCGATTTTGGAGAGTGATGATGCGGGCGTTCGTCAACGCGATGGAGCCTTGCGCGATGGCACGGGGCACACTGAGGTGGATCTCGGTCGTATCGGTCTTCGCGGTGTCCGTATGGTAAAGAAAATATTTGTTCGCGTTGCCGTACTCGATGGTCGCGGCGTCGCGCCAGCGCGGATACATGCCGCCGTCCAGGCTCGCGGCCTTAATTGTGAATACCGGCGTCTTGCGATCGAGTCGAATCGCTTCCTGGCCCGTCACATTCATCGGCAGAGGAGCGACGTAGACGTTATCGCCTTCCTGATACGCGACTTGCTGGCCGTTGGCCGACACTTGCACGAGAGTGGCGTTTGGAAATGTGGCGTGAACGCGATGGTCCGAGCCATCCATTTGGACGGAGACGAGATCCGTTACGCTTTTCGAGTCAAAGGGACTTGCGCCCTTCTCGATGCGATGCTCCGTAAAATAAATTCTGCCGCCAGGGCCAAATTGCGGACGTGCACCCGGACCTTCCTGTCCGCTCACGCGTACGAGGGTTTGCGGATCGCCGCCGTTTGAGCGTTGAAGCACAATGTCGTACCACTCGTTGCGTGCCCAGTCGCGGCCGCGCAGCGTAGCGCCGGAGCCGCGAGAATAGGCAAGTGTTGCGCCGTCGGCGCTCCAAGTGGGATTCAGATATTCGCCAGCGTCTTTGCTGATGACTCGCGGTTCGCCGCCCGCCGCCGCAACGGTCCAGAGCTGGCCGTACTTCTCGTCATCCCAGCTCGTGAAGGCAATGGTTTTTCCGTCGGGCGACCAAGCGGGTGAGAATTCGCCTGGCGCGAAGGAATCCGGAGTGAGGCGGTGCGGCTTCCCGCTCGGCAGGTCCATCAGCCAAAGCTTGTGGATGGCTTGGAAGACGATGCGCTTGCCGTCCGGCGAGGCGGTTTGCCAACGGATGAATTTTGCTTCAAACGCGTCGTCGCGAAGAGGGATCGGCGAATAGGCCATCTCGGAAATGGTGCGGTGAACGTGGACAGTGAATGGAATATTTTCGACTTTTCCGTTTTCGACCCATAGTTTGCGAATTTTTCCGCCTTGCGAAATCACTATCGATTTGCCGTCTGGCGTCCAGACCATTCCAGGCAAGATCGTCATCTGGCGCGAAATCTCTTCGGATTCGTCTAGTTCGATGGGGTCCATGATCAGACGCTCTGTGCCGGTCTGCAAATCGCGCAGCCAGAGAGCGGTGCGCGGGCCAAAGATGTGGCCTTTGTAGGATTCTGTTCCGTCGGGAATGCGCCTGCCGAACGCCACGAATCTTCCGTCAGGCGAAACTTCCGGCGCGATGCCGCCACCGCTGGTGCCCCGGTCTTGCTGTTCGGCTTCGCCGCCGGTGATCTCTTCGATCTTGCGGGTTTGCAAGTTCATGCGCCGAAGTTGCGCACAACCGAGCATCGGGTCGGTGTGGCCAAAGGGAAGCGGCGAGCAGATTTGCACGTCGAAGTAGAGATACTTTCCGTCTCGAGAAACGGAGTGCCAACCGGGCCCTTTATCCGTTCCGACGAGTTCAATGCCTGAGCCGCCATCCTTGTGGTACATCGCGTGCGATCAGCCGAAAGGCGATCCGCCCGGCCGTGTGCCCTGGCGCTGGACAATTATGTAGTTTCCATCGGGCGTCCAGACGGGGCTGAGAGCGCGTGCGTCTTGTCGGTGAAGACGGCGCGAGGGTTTTTGCCATCTGCATCCATCAGCCAAAGATTGTTCTGGCCTTTTCGATCACTGATGAATGCGATGGTCTTACCGTCCGGCGAAAAGCGCGGGGTAAGGTTGAGAGCGATGCCGGAATCCTGCGTGAGACTTTCGGCTTTGCCGCCAGCCGCGGGCATGCGGTAGACGTGTCCGAGCAGATCGAAGATGATCCACTTGCCGTCGGGAGACACGTCTAGCGACATCCACGTGCCTTCACTTGTGTCGAAGTCGATGTCGCGGGTCGTGCCGCGCGCCTGGGTGGTGTCCCACTCAGCGGCAGACTTCTCCTGAGCCCCCGTCCACGCTGGGGCAAGAATCATGGCGGCCAGCAGCAAGGGAAAAAGTCGCAGGCGGCTATGGCAAGCACCAATCTGGGCAATATGCGTATGGGCAGAGTGTCGCATCATTATTCTCCGAAATTTCTCCGCTGGGCGGGCTACCGCTCGCTAAATAAGTTCGACACAAACCTTCTGACAACAAAGGGGCATTCCCGTGCGCGCGTTGTACCACGCGAGCGCAACAAACGCAACAGCGTCTCACGAATGTGCAACATTTGTTTCTTGCACAATGACGGTTGAGGATTGACTTCACCCGGCGCGTATGTTGCACCTCGCCGATACTAATAAAAGTGCGGTTCACTGACTGTGCCAGCGGACTTCCGAT
>CAVQZW010000006.1:0-74875 GCA_963718785.1 uncultured Acidobacteriota bacterium
AAACATGCGGGAGATACATTTAGTGTGTGTGGCGTCAAAATGAGTGCCGGAGACTTCGGCAATTATATCGCAGGTTTTCAGGGCGGAGTGTGGGACTCAAACTATCCGTGGTATGGGCGTTTAGCCGGGCTTGATGCGAACCAAGCTGTCGAGGCGGCCGGCATCTACTACCACCTGACGAAGCAGTCAGATGTCCCGAACGATCCGTCGGGGACCATACCGGAATGCCTTGGATCCACCTCGGCGAGAATGCGGGACCAAGGTACAACGGCCGCGACTGTGGATGTCAATAGTTATAAGGCGAACATCAATGTCTCAGATTTGGAATACTAAATCGAAGCGAATCGGATTGATTGTTTTAGGCACGCTTCTCCTTTTGGTCGTAAGTTTTTATGGATTCCTTACTATAGTCTTCCCGACTAGCCAGCCACCAAAAGAAAATAAACTGCTTGAGACTTTTTACGCCCATCGCGTAGCGTTTGAGCATATGCGAGATATGCTGAGGGAAGATGAACAGTTATTTCAACTCGCAAATTGGGGCGTTGAGACAATAAACTCGGGGCCACATCGCGTTGAGCCAGGAGGAGACTTTCCAGTAGATCGATACAACGAGTATCTTTCACTACTCAAACAAACCGGCGGCATTTCGGTATCGCGCGACCGAGGAAAACAACCGGAGCTTATTTCAATTGGTATGTGGGCATCGGGTTGGGCTGGAGACTCAAGACATCTGGAAATCTGCTGGGCAGAACATCCACCGCAAAACCAAGTCGCCAGCCTGGACGCGTACTATAAGAACCCAAACAGACCGACTAGCGTTTACAGGCACATCGATAGTAATTGGTACATTTGGGCGAACCGGTAAAACATTGTGATGAGGACAGTTTCACGAGCAAGTGACCAGCACATTACGTCCTTGCGCAAGACCAACCACACTAAAATCTGGCGGGCAGGCGGGTACTGAACCCCTTGGTTTGAAGGGTCCGGGTTTAGAGTGAACTTCATGCAACAAGTCGCCCCGAACGGAGCGCGTCCCCTGCTCCAACACCCCCAGGCATCGTACAATCGCGCCAGATACTACGACCCAGTCGTTGGCCGATTCACAATAGAAGACCCAATAAAGTTTCAAGGCGGCGGAAACTTTTATCGCTTCGTGAACAACGAACCTACTAAATTAAGTGACCCATACGGGCTAAGTCCGGCCGACGTTCAGCGAATCAAAGACAAATGCAAGAGGTGCACTCAGAGCCTAACCAACGGCGGGTATAGGCTTGCCGGTAGTGGGTGGCCAATGGGTCTCAAGAATGATCAAAAACGCAATTGGAACTGGCTTACGGGCAAGCATCTCTTCGGTTGCAAAGAGCAAGCGGCTCAAAACGTGCCCTGCCTGGACGACAAAGGATACGATAGTCACTGGACTTTCTCCGAGTGGGACTGGTGGTTGGGTTTGCATACTGTCGTCCGGGCCAAGAGCGATGATCCGAACGACCCGATCGTGTTCTGCGATCCATGGCGAGACTTTAGCTGGACGGCTCTTCCTTGGCAGCCCGGAGTCGGCGAACCCATAGACATCAGAGTGCCTTTTGTTAACTAATCGCACTAAGTGGTGAGCAAAGTGGAAACGAAATGAGATACGAGAGCATTCTAACGATAAGGCGAGTTTTATGGGCTGCTGGCGTTGGATTTGCTGGTTTCATAATCGGTGGCATTGGCGCGATGACTCGTGGTAGCGCGGTGGGTCTGGTTTGGGGCGCAAGCATCGGTTATGGGTTTGGCTCGATTTTCGACCAGCGCCAGCCCACGATGTGGCTTGTCGTCTACTGGGGATTTACCTTGTCACTGATTGGGCCGTTCTTCGGACTCGTCATTGGAGCCAAGCCCGACTATTCTTTCTCAGACCAAGCTGTTTCCGGCGGCACGGGTGCAGCCGTTGGCATGGTCCTCGGTCTCATATTTGGGGCTATTCACCGGAGCCGTCTTCGCCGCGTGGTGAGGCACGTTTGACACTGTGGTCCACGCTGAAGTAGCGAGCTTCAAATACGATCCCTTCGGCAGGCGAATCTATAAGTCTACATCCAGTGGCACAAGTGTCTTCGCCTACGATGGAGACAATTTGATCGAAGAAACGAATTCATCGGGTGCCGCTGTCGCTCGCTATGTCGAAACGCGGGATGTGGACGAGCCACTGGCGATGTTACGTAGCGCTGCAACCAGTTACTACGACGCGGACGGCGTCGGCTCCATCACTTCGCTGAGCAACGCGGCAGGCGCGTTGGCCCAGACGTACACGTTCGACTCATTCGGAAATCTGACGGCCTCCACCGGCTCTCTAGTGAACCCGTTCCGATACACCGCTCGCGAGTTCGACAGCGAAACAAACCTGCAATTCTCGCGAGCCCGTTATTACGATCCGGCCACAGGTCGCTTCCTGAGCGAAGATCCATTGGACTTCGATGCCGGGCTCAACTTCTACACGTATGTCAGCAACAGTCCAACCAGTTTCAATGATCCCTATGGGCTAGCCGAGTGCGTGTACTCCATTTCGCAACACACGCTGGTTTGCACCTCAAACTTTGCTCCTCCAGTTGGGCCAACGTGGTCCGTACAAGTGGGTCCGGGAGGGGTTCATTCTGGTGATCCGGGAGACTGCCGGGACAATCCGAAATGTGCAAACAACTGGGGCTCAGGGCCAATTCAACCTGGCAGATACAAAATGAACTTCGATAACAGACCTGAACACAACGGTTGGGGAGATTATCGACTTGAGCCTTCGCCTTACAGTAGGTGGCACGGTCCGCTTGAGAGACTCCATCTGGCGAGAGGGGGCTTCGAACTACATATCGGCTCGATTACACACGGATGCATTAACGCCGATAAGACCGACCCGCAGGCAGTGGGCGCGTTTCATGCCATGCAGCAGTTGCTCGGTTCACAAGAGGGCAACAACTGGCTCACGGTTAAGCCCTAGGGAAAGGAGTTCAGGATGCGAACGCGTCGCCTCGTATCAGCACTGACGGGGGGCCTACTCCTGCTAGGCACACTCGTCGAGGGGTATTTTCAGAGCTTTGGATTCTACCAAGAACACTACGTTTGGCCAAGGGAGAAATACGGGGTTCTGATGCCGCTCCGCTGGCAGGACATCGTGTTTCTTGTCGTGTTTTGGGTCGTAGCGGTGGGGCTGTTTTATCTGTCCTTTCGGCTTCTGAAGTATGCGCTTCGCCGTGAATCCGCTGTGCCCGCTCCATCTGGGGGCCTAACGCCGAGCACCGGGGGACGCTGAGAAGAGCGGCGTCTTCGACGCCGGGTGGGGGGTAGACACGTCACCCCTAAAAGGGTGCTGCACAGCAACTTTGGTTGCTGTATAGGAACCATCGAGAAACCAGCGGCTTACAAAATCTGCTGCGCCGCAGAGCGTCGGAAGTTCCTATCTGGGAATTTATTGAAAACAAAGACCCTGTGGACGAGGAAAAGGCGCACCGCCCGTCAGGCGTTCATTGGATGCGCTCGCGAGTGAAGCGATCGCGGCCAGCCCAGTAGGGACACTGCGGGCAGGATTTCCCTTCTGGGTAATCGATGCCTTCTTCATGCGGGCAACCAATAATGCCATCGGTAACGATCACAGACGTCGCGGCGTTTTCTTTGAGGAAAGTGAGAACCTTCTCGCCGACAGAGGGGTTGGTGCGCACGTCGCTGTCTACGGAGAACCAACGTTCAAGGGGGTCGGGTTCGCAGCCTTCGTAACGCACGATGGCGACAACGACTTTCGTAGCGAGATCGGCTGTGGGGCCGTAGAAGGCGATGGTGGCGATAGGATAGCCGCGAAAGCCCTGCTTGACTTTCCTACGCAACCACGGAGAGGACGGCTTCCATTTATTCATCATGGAAGTTCAACATGGCGGACCTCTTCAAGAGAACGTCGATGGCATTCGAGACACTGCCTCGTCCCAAACCCAATCAGAATCATACGACAATTCGAAGGCCTGAGAAGTCTGGGCACAAGTCTGGGAACAAAACCCTGCCAAACACCCTCAAAAACCGTGATACACGACGCATGGAAATGCAAGAAAAGCCAACTACTTAACATTTCTGGATTCAACAACGGGTTGGAGGTTCGAGTCCTCCCCGGTTCACCAATTCCTTTTTTTGCCGTGCTTCTTAACCCAATTCCTGCCTCACCTCCGTCTCTCCATCCGCAAATACCGCGTGACCTCCCAGCAATCCCTTAGGTACTCTCTTCTGCGCACAGAGGCAGCCCATGAACTCAGCCAACTCCGATCGCATCTCTCAGGCTCTCGACAAATTCCGCATCGAGATTCCTTCCTGGGGCTTTGCCAACACCGGCACGCGCTTCGGCAAATTTATCCAACCTGCCGCCGCCACCACCACCGAAGAAAAATTCAGCGATGCTGGCCAAGTTCACTCTTTAACCGGCGCCTGCCCCACCATCGCTCTCCACGTTCTCTGGGATTTTCCTGCCGGAATCCAGAGCGTTCCTGAAGTTCAGTCCTTCGCGGACCGCTATGGCATCAAGCCAGGCTCCATCAATCCCAACCTCTTTCAGGATCAGGAGTATAAGTACGGCTCCTTCGGCAACCCCGATCCCGCCATCCGCGCGCAGGCGCTCCAGCACACGCGAGACAGCATTGCCATCGCCCGCGGCCTCCAGACGCGCGACATTTCCATGTGGTTCGCCGACGGCTCGAATTATCCCGGCACCGCCAACATCCGCCAGCGCAAGTTCTGGTTCCAGGAACTCCTGAAGTCCGCTCATGCCGATCTCTCCCCGGCCCAGCGTCTCCTCGTCGAATACAAACCCTTCGAGCCTGCTTTCTATCACACCGACATCGCCGACTGGGGAATGGCTCTACTTCTCGCCCGCCATGCCGGCCCGCAAGCCAAAGTTCTCGTCGACACCGGCCATCATTACGCCGCGCAAAACATCGAACAAATCGTAGCCTGGCTCCTCTCCGAGGACATGCTCGGCGGTTTTCATTTTAACGATCGCCGCTACGCCGATGACGATCTCACGCTCGGCTCCATCGATCCCTACCAGGTCTTCCGCATCTTCCACGAAATCCTTTTCTACGAGTGGGAGTCTCGCAAACAAGCCGACATCGCCTACATGATCGATCAAAGCCACAATCTCAAAGGAAAGATCGAGGCGATGCTGCAGACCGTCTGCATGGCGCAGGAACTCTTCGCAAAAGCCTGCCTCGTCAACCACGCCGAACTGGCTGTTGCGCAAAAGCGCTGCGACCTGGTGAAAGCGGAATCTTTCCTGCAAGACGCCTTTGCCACCGACGTCCGCCCGGCCATTCAAGAATGGCGCCATTCCAAAGGCGTTCCCCTCAATCCCCTTGACGCCTTCCGCAAGAGCGGTTACCTCGAACGCATCACCCAACAGCGCTCCGCCAGGAATTCGCAAAGCGTATCCTCGTATGCCTAGCTCCGGCTCTTCCAAGCCTTATCTCGCCATCGATTTTGGCGCCGAAAGCGGCCGCGCCATTCTTGCCCATCTGCACTCCGGCGTTTTGACAACGCAGGAAATTCATCGCTTCAAGAACGAGCCGGTCGAATACGGATGCAGTCTTCACTGGGATGTCGCTCGCCTCTGGTGGGAAGTTCGCAAAGCTCTCTCTTCTCTTGAGGAAATACAGCTCGCCGGAATCGGAGTCGATACCTGGGGCGTGGACTATGCCCTCCTCGGCGAAAAAGGAGAGTTGCTCCAGAATCCTTACCACTATCGCGATGCGCGCACCTCAAACCGCATGGAGCAAGTCTTCCGAAAAGTGCCCCGTGAAGAAATCTACATGGCCACCGGCATTCAGTTCATGTCCATCAACACGCTCTACCAACTCTTCGCCGCCGCGCAGGATACGCCCTCCTTCTTAAAAGCAGCGCAAAAATTTCTCACCATTCCCGACCTCTTCCATTTCTGGCTCACCGGAAATGCCGTTTGCGAATATACGAACGCCACCACCACGCAACTCGTCAATCCTCGCACCAGAACTTGGGCCAAAGATTTGATCGAGCGTCTCGGCTTACCCACGCACTTCTGGCCGGAGATCGTCGAGCCGGGTACTTTCCTCGGTAAATTGTCCCCGCACATTGCCCGCGATTCCGCGCTCGCGGACACTCCAGTCATCGCCCCCGCCACCCACGACACCGGCTCCGCCGTCGCCGCCATCTCCGCTCGCGAAGGCACCGCCTTCCTCAGTTCCGGAACCTGGTCGCTCCTCGGCACCGAGCTCGACGCTCCCGTCATCAATCCCAAAGCCTTGCAAATGAATTTCACCAATGAAGGCGGCGTCAACGGCACCACGCGCCTCCTGAAAAATGTCATGGGCCTCTGGATGCTTCAATGTTGCCGCCAGACCTGGGAGTCTCAGGGAAAATATCACGATTATCTCGAGCTGATGGAACTCGCTTCGCGTGAATCGCCCTTCACCACCCTAGTCGATCCTGATCACGAATCCTTCCTCCGTCCCGGCGATATGCCCGCCAATATCGATCGCTTCTGCGCGCAAACGCAGCAGCCCACTCCCGCTTCGCCGCCCGCCTATGTGCGCGCCATCCTCGAAAGCCTCGCTTTCAAATATCGCTTGGTCATATCAAATCTCGAAGAGCTCATCGGCCGCCGCATCGATCAGATTCGCGTCATCGGCGGCGGTTCAAAAAATCGCCTGCTCAATCAAATGACCGCGGACGCCACTGGACGGAGAGTCATCGCTGGTCCCGCCGAGGCCACTGCGCTCGGCAACGTAGCGCTGCAAATCCTGGCCACCGGTGCCGTTGCTTCCCTGAAAGAGGTTCGTGGCATCATGGAAAGCTCTTTCCCGGTCGAAGTTTTCGAACCCCTCGATCCCGCGAAATGGGATCGCCAGGCAAAACGATTCGAACAATATTGCGAGGTAGTCTATGCCTGAAATCAAAAGCGAAATCTGGAAACTAACGCACCTGGCGGATCTCTGGGATTCCGCCGCTGCGGAAAAACTATCTAGCAGTCCTCTCGGCCTTCTGCGCTACCGCTCCAACCTTCTCGGAGCCGACCTCCGCATCACCAATTTTGGCGGCGGCAATACTAGCTCGAAGATGGACTTCCCCGATCCCTTCACTGGAAAGCCCACACGCGTTCTCGCCGTAAAAGGCAGCGGCGGTGATCTTGGCTCTATCAAGGAATCCGGTTTCGCGCTGCTCTATCAAGACCGCCTCGAGCAGCTAAAGGATCTCTACCGCGGCGAAGCCCACGAAGACGAAATGGTGAGCTTCTATCCGCTCTCTGCCTTCGGAGAAAACCGCGTCGCTGCTTCCATCGACACGCCGCTCCACGCCCTTCTCCCTTTCCCTCATGTCGATCATCTCCATCCGGATTGGGCCATCGCTCTCGCCGCCAGCGCCAATGGCCAGCGCAAACTCGGACAGTTCAATCGCGAATTCGGCCGCAAAATCGTCTGGGTTCCCTGGCAGCGCCCCGGCTTCGAACTGGCTCTGCTCATCGAAAAAGCCGTTCGCGAAAGTCCCGGCATCGACGGAATCTTGCTCGGCGGTCATGGCCTCTTCACCTGGGGTATGTCGCAGCGCGACTGCTATCTCAGCAGCATTCACACCATCGACCAGATGGGCGAATTCATCGCTAAACATCAGGCTGAGAAAGGCCAGCTCTTCGGTGGACTTGAACATCACGCCCGCCCCGATCGCGTACAGATTGCCGCCGAAATTCTTCCCACTCTCCGCGGCGTCGTCTCCTCCAATCGCCGGGTCATCGCGCATTACGCCGATCACGAAGACGCTCTTGTCTTTGCCGGCTCCAAATGGTCCCGCGAGCTGAGCAATCTCGGCACCAGTTGCCCAGATCATTTCTTGCGCACCCGCGTTTGCCCGATGTTTCTCGGCTGGGATCCCGCCAAGCAGGATCTCGCCGCACTCAAAGCCAGTATTCAGCCGCAAGTCGTCGAATACCGCGCCGCCTACAAAAAATATTATGAAGAATGGGCCACAGCCGATTCGCCCAAACTCCGCGATTCGAATCCCTCCGTCGTGATTGTTCCCGGCCTTGGACTCTTCGGTTTTGGCAAAAATAAAAAAGAAGCCCGCATCGCCACGGAATTTTTCATCAACGCGATTCATGTGATGGCCGGCGCCAACGCTCTCGAAGGCGGCGAAGTCTCCCATCCTCTGCCGCAAGCCCGCCGCCCCGAGCAATCCAGCCATTTCACTCACTTTCACAATTACGTTGCTCTTCCGCGCTCCGAAGCCTTTCGCATCGAATACTGGGCTCTCGAAGAAGCAAAACTCCAGCGCATGCCCGCGGAAGCCCAGTTCAGCCGCAAGATCGGCCTGATCATCGGCGGCGCAAGCGGCATTGGAAGGGAAGTGGCTCTTCTCCTCGCCCGCAAGGGCGCGCATGTGCTCGTCGCTGATTTCGACGAAGCCGGAGCAAAAAAAGTCGCCGAGCAAGCCGGCGCCGTTTCGACTCCGGAATTTGCGGCATCCACGGGCGTCGACTTGAGTTCCTTGCCAAGCCTGCAAGAAGCTGTCCGTCGCACGATTCTCGAATTTGGCGGCATCGACATCGTCGTCAACACTGCCGCCATCTATCCTGTCCCCGGCGCGGACGGCGAACTCTCCGATTCGCTCTGGGCAAAAACGTTTCTCGTCAATGTGACCGGCAACTATCTTCTTGCGCGCGCCACCGAACAAACCTTTCAAGACCAAAATCTTTCTGGTGCCATGGTCCTCACCAGCTCCGCGAACGCCGTTGTCCCCAAAAAAGGCAGCGAAGCCTACGACACCAGCAAAGCCGCTCTCCACCACTTGATTCGAGAACTCGCTATCAAGCTGGGGCCCGCGGTTCGCGTGAACGGCATTGCTCCCGCCACCGTTGTCGCCGGTTCCACCATGTTTCCCCGCGATCGCGTGATGCAATCCCTACAAAAATACAAAATTGCTTTTTCTGAGTCTGATTCCACAGAAGACTTGCGCGACAAACTGGCGAATTTCTATGCCCAGCGAACCCTTACTAAGCAGCCGATTACTCCCGAGCTCTGCGCCGCCGCCATTGTCTGGCTCGCCAGCAACGAAAGCGCGCGCACGACAGGCCACATCATTCCGGTTGACGGCGGCCTGCCGGAAGCCTTTCTTCGGTAGTCTTGGACTTTTTTGCTGTGGGAAAGATTTTGCGCTTGCCAACAAACGGGTGAATGCATGAAGAGAATCTGTTTCGTGCTTCAAGTGAAAACGGAACTTCTCGCCGAATACAAAGAGCGCCACCGCGCGGTCTGGCCGGAAATGATCAGCGCCCTCCGCGAAACCGGCTGGAACAATTATTCGCTCTTCCTCCGCGCGGATGGCCTCCTGGTTGGTTACCTCGAGACCGAAGACTTCGAGCGCGCACGCTCCGGCATGGCTTCGCGCGAAGTCAACGATCGCTGGCAGCGCGAAATGTCCCGATTCTTCGTGCAGCCCGAGGGCCTCTTGCCGGACCAGTCCATGGCCCCACTCGAAGAGGTTTTTCATATATAAATTCCAATCGAGGGCTTTGTGATCCCTAATCCTGCGCTCGGCGTTTTCTTTCACTGGCTCGGAGGCCTGGCTTCCGCCAGCTTTTACGTTCCTTATCGCGGTGTGAAGCGCTGGTCCTGGGAAACCTACTGGCTCGCCGGCGGTTTCTTCAGTTGGATTATTGCGCCGTGGATTCTCGCGTCCTTCCTCACTCGCGATCTGCTTCAAGTTCTTTCCGAAGCTCCGGGCTCTACCATTTTCTGGGCCGTCTTCTTTGGCCTTCTCTGGGGAGTCGGCGGCCTTACCTTCGGACTCACTATGCGATTCCTCGGACTCTCTCTCGGCATGGCTGTCGTCCTCGGCCTTTGCGCCGCCTTCGGCACGCTGATGCCTCCCTTGTTCGCAGGCGTCTTCGCCACTCAGGTTCTCGGCACTCTTTCCGGCCGTATTATCCTTGCCGGCGTTTTCGTTTGTCTTTTGGGTATCGCAGCGGCGGGCGTCGCCGGAATCTTGAAGGAACGCAGAATGTCTCCCGAACAAAAGACAGCCGTCATCCGGGAATTTAATCTGAAGAAGGGTGTCGCTGTCGCAACGCTGTCGGGAGTGATGAGCGCTTGCTTCGCCTACGGATTAGCCGCCGGCGCTCCGATCAAACTGCTCACCGTGAAACATGGCACGCCGTCACTTTGGCAAGGCTTGCCGGTTCTGGTTGTCGTACTGATCGGCGGCTTTACCACTAACTTCATCTGGTGCGTCGCTCTGAACATCAAGAACAAATCGGGCTTCCAGTATTTCTCCTCCGACCCCAGGAAATATCCTGTCCCCCACAACGAGACTCCGCTCGAAACCGCCATCGACGCGCCAGCTCGCGAAGTTGTCGAACACATTCCCGGTCCGCATACATCTGACGCAGTTCGCGTGCCCATGCTCGCCAATTACCTCTGGTGCGCTCTTGCCGGAACCACCTGGTATTTTCAATTCTTTTTCTACACCATGGGCGAAACCCAAATGGGCAAGTACGGCTTTTCCAGTTGGACTCTGCACATGGCCAGCATCATCATCTTCAGTACGCTCTGGGGGCTGGGTTTCAAAGAGTGGCGCGGCGCAGGAGCTCCCGCAATGAGTTTTCTCACCCTGGCGCTGATCCTGCTCGTTGGCTCCACGGTGATTGTCGGCTACGGAAATTTCCTCTCCGCCGCGGGAGCACATTGAGCACCGTCTGGTGTAAAGTCGAGGAGAAATGCTCCTAGCAAAACTACGTGAAGAAGTTCTCGAATCGAATCTCGATTTAGTCCGCCGAGGACTGGTCTTTTCGACCTTCGGCAACTCCAGCGGCGTTTCCCGCGAGGAAGGTCTGATCGTCATCAAGCCCAGCGGTGTTCCCTATGACGGCATGAAGCCGTCGGATCTCGTTGTCTCGGATCTGCACGGCAAAATCGTCGAAGGAAATTTGCGCCCGTCCTCTGATCTTCCTACGCACGCCGCCTTGTACCGCGCATTTCCTACGATCGGGGGCATCGCGCACACCCACTCGGAGTACGCCACGGCCTGGGCTCAGGCTCGCCAATCGATTCCATGCTTCGGCACCACGCACGCCGACTATTTTCACGGCCCGATTCCGCTGACTGACCTCATGACCGACGACGAAATCAATGGCGAGTACGAAGCCAATACGGGGGAGGTCATCATCCGCGCCTTCCAAGCTATTGATCCTGTTGTAGTTCCGGCGGTGCTGGTTCCCAATCATGGCCCGTTTGCCTGGGGCCCGGACCCGCGCAAGGCCGCCGAAAACGCCTGGATGCTCGAAACTGTCGCGCGGCTGGCGTATTTAACCGTTGGGTTAAATACAAACGCCCGCCCCGTCGGCAAGACGCTGCATGACCGGCACTTTCTGCGCAAGCACGGCAAGAAAGCGTATTACGGGCAACCGCAAGCGAAGGAGAAGTGATCGGGAACGTACGCAGCTCGCTTGTGACCGTTGGAGGAGTTTCCGGTGTACGATACGATGACAGAATCGCTTCGCGGTTGCCGTTTGCAAGCCAACCTTTAGTCGAGATAATGGAACGAGAAGCTGGCAAGAATTAAGCGTTTCATTCGCGCCTGAATTCGAGGCGCGTGAGAGAGGAAACTACCTGGCGGACCATGGCGAACAAGAGAAAAATGACGATGGGAGTGATAGTAGGGAACCGGGGATTTTTCCCGGCGCATCTGGCGAAGTCCGGGCGGGACGAGATGACCGCGGTCTTGCAAAAGGCGGGCATGGATGTAGTGGTGCTCGATCCGGAGCAAAGCAAGCACGGCGCGGTGGAAACATACGAAGAAGCGAAACGATGCGCGGCATTATTTAAATCGAAAGCCGATGCGATCGATGGCGTGATCGTGACGCTGCCGAATTTCGGAGATGAGCGCGCGATTGCCGATACGCTGCGGCTGGCGGGTCTTCGCGTGCCCGTTCTGGTGCAGGCAACGCCCGACACGCCGTCCAAGATGACCATCACGCACCGGCGCGACAGCTTTTGCGGAAAAATGTCCTCCTGCAACAATTTAAGGCAGTACGGGATTCCTTATTCGCTGACCACGCTGCACACCGAATCGCCGGAATCGCCGGAGTTCACAAAAGACCTCGAGTGGTTCGCCGGCGTTTGCCGGATCGTGAAGGGGTTGAAGAATCTGCGCATCGGCGCGGTGGGCGCGCGGCCGACGGCGTTCAACACGGTGCGCTACAGCGAGAAGTTGCTGGAGGCCAGCGGCATTTCCGTTGAAACGCTCGATCTTTCGGAAGTGCTGGGGCGCATCGGCAAGATGAAAGACACGGATGATGCGGCGGTCGAGAAGCTGCAGTCGATCCAGAAATACGTGACGACGACGGACATCCCGCAGGCCGCGTTGATGAAGATGGCCAAGCTCGGAGCGGTGATCGATCAGTGGATGAAATCCACGGATTTGCAGATCAGCGCGGTGCAGTGCTGGACATCGCTCGAGGAAAATCTGGGCGTGGTGCCGTGCACGGTAATGAGCATGATGAGCGACTCGCTGCTATCGAGCGCTTGCGAAGTGGATGTTTGCGGCGTGCTGGGCATGCACGCGTTGCAGTTGGCATCGGAGACGCCGAGCGCGCTGCTCGATTGGAACAACAACTACGGAAACGATCCGAACAAGGCGGTGTGCTTCCACTGCAGCAATTTGCCAAAGCATTTTTTCAAAAGCGTCAAAATGGATTTTCAGGAAATCATCGCGGGCACAGTAGGGAAGGAAAATACGTTTGGAACGTGCGTAGGGCAGGTCAAATCAGGAGCGATGTGTTTCGCGCGTTTTTCGACGGACGACACTTCCGGGCGAATGCGCGGGTATACGGGCAGCGGCAGGTTTACGGACGATCCGCTCGATACGTTCGGCGGCGCGGGCGTGGTGGAAATTCCCGGACTGCAGAAACTGCTGCACTATATCTGCGAGAAGGGATTCGAGCATCACGTTGCGGCGAACTTTTCTTCCGTGGCGCCGGCGGTGCATGAAGCCGCGTCGCGTTATCTCGGCTGGGATATGTACGCCCACGCGGGATAATCGTCACTTCATTCGCAGGGAGCGATTCCAAATCCCATGGCCATTGTAGCTGGCGTAGATTTTGGAACCTTGAGCGTTCGCGTGTCGATGGTGGACAGCGAGCGGGGCATGCTGGCGACGGCGCTGGCGGAATATCCGCTGCACCGCAAGCGCGAAGATCCGGAGTTCGCGACGCAATCGCATAGTGATCAGATGCGCGCACTCGCGAGCGCCACGCGTGAAGCGGTGCAGAAGGCCGGCATTTCCGGCGGGCAAGTGGAATCGTTGGCGATGGACACCACGGGGTCCTCGGTCATTCCTGTTGGAAAAAATCTCGAGCCGCTTGACGATTATTATCTTTGGTGCGACCACCGCGCTAAAGCCGAAGCCGCGGAGATTACCGAAGCGGCGCACCGCGAAGGGCTTGCCGCCATTCAGTGGTGCGGCGGAGTGTACTCCTCGGAATGGGGTTTCTCGAAGTTGCTGCACTGGCTGCGCCACAATCCAAACAAGCGCCCGCAATTTGTTTCCGCCTTTGAGCACTGCGACATGGCGGCGGCGACACTCTGCGGAATTACCGATCCGCGAAAAGTGAAGCGCAGCGTTTGCGCCATGGGACACAAGTGGATGTGGAATCGCGAACTGGGCGGGCTGCCTTCGGAAGAATTTCTCGTCAAAGTCGATCCGCTGTTCGCCGGCGTTCGAGAGAAGCTGCAAGGCGAATACGCGACGTCGGACCAGATCGCCGGGCAGCTTTCGCCGGTTTGGGCGGAGAAGTTGGGGTTGAAAGCAGGCATTCCGATTCCGGTCGGCGCGTTTGACGCGCACTGGGACGCGATTGGCGCGGGCTGCCGCACCGAAGACATGGTGAATGTCGTCGGGACTTCGACGTGCATCATTGGCATTACGCCGTCGGTCAATCTGGTTCCGGGCGTTTGCGGAGTGGTGCAAGGAAGCGTGCATCCGAAACGTACGGGAATCGAAGCAGGTCTTTCCGCGGTCGGAGATATTTTCAACGCCATTGCGACACGCGCAGGCACAGATGTGGCGACGCTGAGCAAAGGACTTGAAAAATACCAGGCCGGGCAGACCGGGCTGCTGCGCATGACATGGGACAACGGCGACCGGACAGTTTTAGTGAACCCGAACTTGCGCGGAATCACGCTCGGCTGGAACCTGCAGACGACCGCGCAGGACGAACTTTTCGCCGCGATGGAAGGCACAGCGTTCCACACGCGAATCATTCTGGACCGCATGGCGGAGCACGGAGTAAACATCCAGCGAGTGATCAATGCAGGCGGCATTCCGCAGAAGAACAACGTCCTGAATCAGATCTACGCAAACGTGCTGGGGCGGCCGGTGCTGGTGCCCAGCAAAAGCGTGACGAGTCTCGGCTCAGCGATCTTTGCGTTTCTTGCCGCCGGAACATTCAAAACAGTGGAAGAGGCCCAAGATAAGATTTGCCCCTCGCATAAGGTGTTTACGCCGGAACCCGCCGCGGAGCGGGTCTACCATTCGCTCTATGCGCTCTACCAAAAGCTCTACTTCGCTTTTGGGAACCCCAAGGATGCAAAGTTCGGCGATGTGCTGCCCAGCTTGATTCACACGGCCGAGAGCGCGAACGCGGGTGGCTGAAGTTGCTAGGCGAGCGTGTCCGCCCCTCCCCCTTAGTTTTTGCGTAAGTGTTCATTTTAAAGGAGGTTAAAGTCTTTTAGAATGAACACTTACGTAAGTGTTCATTCCAAATGACTTAGGTCTGCCGAGTTGCACTAAAATGGGGCAATTCGTCAAGGCCCTGCAAGTGTTGAATCTAAAGCACTTAGTTCGTGTTCAGGGTTAGGGAATGGAACGCCAGCGAGAGGCTGGCACCACAGAGAGCAGGCAAACTGTTACCTACAAATTATTATAGCATAGATTAACATTTTGACAAGAAAATCGGAGACAACCAAGGCGAAGGAGACTCGGTTTTCTATTGGGTGAGTCACCAGGAGTTACATCGCGCGAACGCCTGGATCGAGAACTGGTTTGAGTTATGTGTACCTATCGGGCCTAATCATTGGAGGGATGCCTCGAACCCGTGTTGAAGCTGGTGCTGATAGGAAGCCTCGTCAAAGCTGCCCTGTGAATTGGCGATGAGCCCGTCAGAGCCGATCTCCCAGACCTCGAAGCCGCTTATGCGAACGCGTTGTCCGGTGCCGCCCGGCCCAGTGTTGGTGCCGATGAGTGTCCAGTGAAATTCCGCGCGGTCACCTTTGACGAGGATGTTGTCCATGATCACGAGCATGTCGGGAAAGGTGGTCATGAACGATTGAGCTGCCGCTAGGATGGCGGCTCGACCCACCGCGGGAGTTCCATGATTTATGGTGAGCGAGCCTTCCGGCGAGAAATGGGCGGCAACGTTCGCGGGGTTCTGACTGCACCACGCTTGAGCGTAGCGGGTAGCAAAATCATGTAACTTGGCAAGCTCCGGCAACACTTGTGCCTCTAAAGCACTATACCGCAGGTTCACTTGAGTGGGCGTGCTCCACTGTAGTTGGATGGCAGGGAAAGGTTGGACACTTAAGACGGGAGGCCGGGCTAAAACGCCCATCCGATTCCAAGAATCAATAACAACAACTTCGATATCCGAAAACGAGCCAGCGGTGAACAAATGTGGATAGGCGTTCAGTTTCCTGGAACCGCGGGTTGAGGTGACTCGATGGAAATGTTTTTGAGGGCGTGAGCGACGGCATCATCGACGACCACCTCATTGCGGCCGTGGTCGGTGATTGCGTCGTAGAGAAGCTGTGTTGGCCCTGGGTTTAGCGCTTTGTTGTATTCCTCGGTGATGCCGGCGGCCATTTCCTGGAGCATCTTGTTGGAGGCTGCGCTCAGATCCGTGCCAGTGATGTCGACCTGTTTGCCCAAGTAGGTGGATGCGATTCGCTCAGCGAGTTTGTCGGCGGTTTGATAGTAAAACTCGGAGATCTGGCGATGGCCATCTTCATGTTCGATGACATGCTGAGTTACCCCGGCGGGCACCCAGATGTTGATATTGAGTTGGAGCGTTACGTTGACGTGGGTGATCGTTACGGTGGCGTGCGTGGCATCCGTTGGCCGAGCCTCGCCACGGACACTGGCGCTGGAGCGAAAATCGGAATCACACTCGGCATTTTCGCCGGAGCCGAGAGGCGGCATATCGGCCGGCGGACTGGCGGGGTCAAACGAGCGGGTCGCAAGAACAATCGGCTGCTTGGAGATTGTCGAGCCAGAATGTTCGCTGAGCTGGTGTGGCGAAGAGAAGCTCCGCCACACGAGCCAGCCGGCGATGAGGGCTCCCATCGACAAGCAAAGGATTAACAGGCCGCGCAATGGCAACAATGCCTCCGCGTTCTATTCTCCGAATAAGGGGGAGCTCGAACCATGAGTTTGTAAGTCTCGAATGATGCGAAAGGCACCCTTTGAGGGATTTACAAACCTGTTTAGAGTAAGCTTGCTTGGTGGTCATCCGAATCATCCTCACGGCTGTCGTGTCGTGTGTCCTTTTGGGATGGTTCGTCAGTCCATGTGTAGCGCAGGAACAGCCGGTCGCGAAAGATAAAGAGCAGGCCGTACCTTCCAATCCGCCAACCGGAGCTGAACTCTACAAGAAGCATTGCGCCGCTTGCCACGGAGACGACCTAAGAGGAGCAGAAAACTTCCCCCCGCCATACCGGACGCCGCCCGATCTTACGACGCTAGCGCGTCGTCATGGCGGCAAATTCCCGAACGACTATGTGTCGAAAGTAATTCGCAATGGCGTGGAATTGCCGGCGCATGGTCCGGCGGAGATGCCCGTTTGGGGAACGGACTTTGAAACCACGGGGCCATTGGGCAAGGATCAGGTTAGTTTGCGCATCAAAGCTCTCGCAAACTATCTCAAGCTACACCAGAGGTAAACCAGGCGCTAATGTGACATCCATCGATGAATGGAGCGCTGCTCCCGAAGTTCGGCTAGACGAAAATCACTGCCCCATAGCAAATATAAGGACTTGCGAGTTATTCGAGGTCGGGCGGAGTGACCTTGGCAATCCAGGAGTCGTAGTCGGAAGTGAAACCCACTTTTTGCTGCAGAGCATGAACCTGGCGCGTGACCGCCGCCAACTGGTCATCGGAAAGAGGCGGGATGACTTCGATCTGCTTCCCGATGGCGTCCATGGCACCAGCGACTTGTTGCTCCGCACTGCTGGCTCCGCCGCCAGCGTTTGCCTCTTCGCTCTTCATGCAATCGACCAAGCGCTTGGTGACTTTCTGGCTGTGCACTAGGGATACGCGGATGTTCCCCTGTCCGGTGACGACGTTTCCGACGCCGAATACGCGGTCCAGAGCGGTGTACTTCGGAAGATCCTTGCCGGAGAATGTGTAGTATTCCCCATTCATGTTGATTCCCGAAAGTTTCTCGGGAACCGAGCCGATCGAAGAAACGACCAGAGGCGCGCGGAGTTCGTGTTCCGAGCCGGGGATGGGGTCAGCCTTGCGGCCCTCGATTTTCGTTTCGACTACCTTTAGGCCTGCGAGACGTCCATTTTCCACGATGATCCCGGTGGTGAGCCTGCGGTCCTGAAAGCGAAACAGGAATTTGTCGCGGGCCAGGCGCAGCATTTTCTGGCGAACCATCTCTGTTTTAGCGTTCTGCTCGGGGGTGGCATTGTCGGGCGGTTGGGCGAGCGGCATGTCCTGTTCGCGGCGGCGATAAATCAAGAGGCAGCCCTTCACGCCTAACTCTTCCGGCTTGAGGCCGTGCGCTTTGCAAACTTCGGGAATACTTTTTTCCAGCTCATGCATGCTGGTGTGAATGCCGCGAGCCCGTAGTGCGCGTTCATAATTTTCGAGTTGGAGGACCTTGACGACGTCAAGGGATGCGAGGCCGCCACCTACGACTACGGCTTCGTCGGGAGTTTCATAACGCGGCCCGGTGTAGTCCTTTTCGTTTTTGTGGTTGTACCAGTAGATGAACGGATTTTGGTAAACGAGGCCTTTGCCGACGTACTGCTCTGCTTCCGGCACGCCCAACTCGCGGTCGCGCCAGGCGCCATTGGCGAGAATCACGGCCGAAAAGCCCCACTCGAAAAGCTGGGGGAGACTGAAATCGCGGCCCAGCTTGGTAGAGGGGATGAAATACACATTCGGCTTTTTCATGCGGGCGTCGATGCGGCCGTATTCCTGTTTGCGCTGATCGACGTGCCAACGAGGCAGACCGTCTTCGATCTTGCCGTAGGGACGCGTGTTCTGCTCGAAGATGGCGACGCGAATTCCGCTGTCCGCCAGAATCTCCGCCGCGACGGAGCCAGAAATCGCCCCGCCAATGACCGCCACGAAATGTTGACCAGGATTCGTCATATATTTGGCACCCTGCGCATCGGAGCGCGATTGTATAACGCAAATCGTGAAAAGTGTCACCAACTACTGAGGTTTCCGTGAACTCGCGGCTGGCACGGTGCGGAGTGGGTTGCTCGGTCAATTGGCCGGCATCGGAAGGCGGGGAGTTTCGGAGGATCGGGCAAATACTCCGGCGGAATAGGCAACCACGCGAGGCGTGGACAGACTACACTTTTGGTCGTTGACACTAGCCTTTGGCAATTACGGCTGAGAGCCGGCACGAAGCCATACGGAGTTTTCGGCTGAACATCTCTCGAGGAGAAACAATGCAGAAACGCAAACTTGGAAAAAGCAATTTGGAAGTATCGGCCATAGGACTGGGGTGCATGGGAATGAGTTTTGGATTCGGTCCCGCCATGGACAAGCAAGAAGGCATTTCGCTGATTCGGGCGGCGGTGGATCGTGGCGTAACGTTTTTTGACACGGCGGAAGTCTACGGGCCATTCACGAATGAGGAGCTCGTTGGCGAAGCGCTGGCTCCTTTACGCCAGCAAGTGGTGATCGCCACGAAGTTCGGGTTCAAGCTGGATCCTACAACGGGGAAACAGACAGGGCTGGACAGCCGGCCTGAGCACATCAAGGAAGTGGCCGAGGCTTCGCTGAAGCGGCTCAAGACCGAGGTCATCGACCTGTTTTACCAGCACCGCGTCGATCCCGAGGTTCCGATCGAAGAAGTCGCTGGAGCCGTGAAGGAGCTGATTAAGGAAGGAAAGGTGAAGCATTTCGGACTTTCGGAGGCAGGGGTTAAGACGATCCGCCGCGCACACGCGGTTCAGCCTGTGACTGCGCTTCAGAGTGAATACTCGCTCTGGTGGAGAGAGCCTGAAGCGGAAGTGATTCCGACGCTCGAAGAACTCGGGATCGGGTTCGTTCCCTTCAGCCCACTGGGCAAAGGCTTCCTTACAGGAAAAATCAACGAGGATACCAAGTTCGACAAAAGTGATTTCCGAAACATCGTCCCTCGTTTTACGGAAGAGAACCGGAAAGCGAATCAAGCGATGGTGGATGTGCTTAGCAAATTTGCGCAACAGAAGAAAGCGACACCGGCGCAGATCGCGATCGCCTGGCTGCTTGCGCAGAAACCGTGGATCGTGCCGATCCCGGGAACGACCAAGCTGCATCGGCTCGATGAAAACAACGGAGGAGCCAGCGTCGAACTTTCGCCCAGCGATTTACATGAACTGGAGACCGCAGTCTCAAGGATTGCGCTGCAGGGCGCTCGGTACCCGGAGGCGCTACAAAAACTCGTGGGCCGCTAACAGAATATCGTGGCGAAATAGATAAAGGATATTTGCATGAGCAATAAGGCAGCGCGAAAAGGACCGTTGGGAGATCGACTTTCGCGGTCTCGTGAAATTAACATCAGTGTAACCGGCAGAAAGTCCGGGCGTACCATCTCCATCCCAATATGGTTCGTTGCGGAAGACGAGAAGCTGTACTTTCTGCCGGTACACGGGTCGGACACGCAGTGGTACAAAAATGTGCTGAAGAAGCCGTCGATTCGAATCAAAGAGGGCGGGGCAGCGGCCGAGGTAAAGGTTGTGCCCGTCACTGATGGCAAGCAAGTGGCGTCTGTGATCGAGAAATTCCGCGGGAAGTACGGGAGAGCGGGATAAAACTTTATTCGAAGCTCGACGTTGCCGTGGTAGCGGAGACGTAGAAGGCGCCGTAGTGACGGGAATGGAGTGCGGAATACCTGTTCCTACTTTAGGGGAGTAGAATCGAAACCAGAATGCGGGTTGGAGGGAGTTGGCTATGGTCAAGATTACAGTGAATGGGGTTCAGCGCGAGGTTCAGGCGCCAGGCGATACTCCGCTGCTCTACGTTTTGCGCAACGATCTCCAACTCAGTGGCCCGCAGTTCGGTTGCGGACTCGCGCAGTGCGGGGCATGTTCCGTGCTGATCGACGGTAAGGAAGTGCGTTCGTGCGTCACGCCGGTCTCGACGGTCGCGAATCAGGAAATCACCACGCTCGAAGGTTTGCCTGCGAGATGGGCAAAGCAGAAGGGCCTTCCAGCGGCGGAGGCGGAGGACACGCTTCATCCGGTGCAGCAAGCATGGATTGCAGAGCAGACTCCTCTGTGCGGATTCTGCCAGAGCGGCATGATGATCGTCGCCACGGAATTGCTGGAAAACAATCCGAATCCGACGACAGCGCAAATCAAATCGGCTTTCACCACAAGCGGGCCGTCAGCGCATCTCTGCCGCTGCGGAAGCTACAACGCCATCATTGATGCCGTGAAAAAGGCGGCGGTAATTATGGCGAAGGGAGGCAAGTGATGGCGACCGTGACAGAAAATTCCCGGAGTGTTTGCGGTGCGATTCTCTCTCGCCGTCAATTCGTAAAGACAGGCGGAGCGCTGGTCGTGGGGGTAAGTTTGGTTGGGTCGGAGCTCTTGAAGGCCAACCCTTCCAAGGC
The DNA here is from genome assembly GCA_963718785.1 of uncultured Acidobacteriota bacterium. Classification (GTDB taxonomy): domain Bacteria; phylum Acidobacteriota; class Terriglobia; order Acidiferrales; family UBA7541; genus Acidiferrum. Next base: position 20,858 of record CAVQZW010000006.1, read on the forward strand.
CAGCGTTTTCATGAACTCGCTCGATCCGACTCTCCCCAACTCGTGGATCGAGATTCATCCGGACAGCACGATTTTGATACGGACAGGGAAGAGCGACTTCGGCCAGGGCACGACGTTTACGGCGTACCGGCAAATCGTGGCCGATGAGATGAGTGTGCCTTTCGAAGCGATTACGACTGTTGTGGCAGGAGATACGGATCGCACGCCGGACGGCAGCGGAGCGTTCGACTTTCTCGGGCGCGGAACACCAAACATTCGCAAGGCGGCCGCGTACACCTATCAAGCATTGCTCGATCTGGCCTCAGAGCAGCTTGGCGTGCCGAAGGACCAGCTATCGGTGAAAGATGGCGTCATTTCCGGGGGCGGGAAAAATATTTCGTACGGCGAACTCGTCAAGGATCAACAGTTGAAGCTCACGATTCCTGTCAGCGGAGACCTCACCAGCATCTTTGGGCTGAGAGTCGAAGGGAATCCGCCGATGAAGCCGGTGAGCGAGTACAAGGTCATCGGCAAGTCGTTGCCAAATTCGATCATCACTTCGAAAGTGACGGCGAAAGAGACGTGGGCGACGGATATCCGCCTGCCAGGCATGCTGCATGCGCGCGTAGTGCATCCGAAGACGCTGGGCTCGACGCTCGTGTCGGCGGGGCCACTGGATAAAAGCAAATTTCCGAATGCGCAAGTGGTGGTGAAGGGGAATCTGGTTGGAGTGGTCGCGCCGACGGAATGGGAAGCGATCCAGGCGTCTCAGCAGGTTGCTGCTGGCACGAAATGGACGGAGTGGAAGGGTTTGCCGGGGAGCGCGAAACTATACGACCATCTCAGGAAAGACGCTGATTGGACTACCGCGCCCATAACGAAGAGTAGAGCCAATGCCGGAGATGTGGGCCCCGCGCTTGCAGCGGCTCACAAGAAATTCTCTGCCACCTATCAGTTCTCGTATATGAAACACGCGCCGATCGGGCCGACGATGGCGGTCGCAGATGTGAAGCCCGACGGCACCGTGCACATCCATACGCACAATCAAAATCCGCAGGCGCTGCGTGGCGAAATAGCCACGATGCTCGGCACTACGCCCGATCATGTCATCGTGCACACGCATCCGGGAGCAGGGCACTACGGAAGATCGAATGGCGGAAACGCAGGAGCGGAAGACGAAGCGGTGATTTTGTCGCAAGCCGTCGGCAAACCGGTGCGTGTGCAATGGATGCGAGGGGAGGATTTGCAGTGGTCGACGCAATCGTCCGCGGCCTATTCCGACGTGGAGCTTGCCATCGATGAAACGGGCAAGATCGCGGCCTATCAAATTGACCACTATATGCCCGCCATGCAGGATGACCGGCCCATCGGGGCGGTGATCGCGGGGCTGCCCACAATGCCCGCGCCGCAGGTTGAATCCAAATCCGTGACTTCCACAGTCAACGGGCTTTCCGATCCGTGGGTTTACGGCGGCGTTTCGAACGTGATGGAGCGCGGCCATGGCACGTTCCAGGTTGGCCAGAAGGCTTCGCCTCTTGCCGTCGGCCTTCGCGATCACAGCATGCGGACTCCGGGGCAATTTCAGCAGAACTATCCTCGCGAGCTTGCCGTGAACGAGGCGGCAGCGCTGGCGGGCGCGGACGCCATCCAGTTTCGCATTGACCACGCAAAGGAAGAGCGCGTTGTCGGTGTGCTTAAGGCGGTACGTGACGCTTCCGGTTGGGACAGCCGACCCTCGCCGCGGTCTCACGCGGTATCCACGGGATCAACGCCGGTGCGGGGCCGGGGAGCTTCGCTGATGTTCCGTTCGGGAACTTACTGGGCTTGCGTTTGCGAGATCGCCGTCACTCCGAGCACAGGTGCGATTGCGGTGGAGAAGTACACGATCGCGGTAGACCCGGGCATCGTTGTGAACCCGATGCAATTGAAGAGGCAGGTGGAGGGCGGCGCGGTGATGGGAATCAGCCAGGCGCTGCTCGAAGAGGCGATGTTTGATGAGAGCGGCATTACGTCCAGGGACTGGAACACCTATCCCATTCTGAAAATGGGGGACATGCCTGAGATAAAGGTGGTGCTGCTGAACAATCCGAAAGTGGGAAGTTACGGCGGAGGTTCGGAAGCGGCGAACGCGCTCGCTGCCCCGGCGATCGCGGCGGCTCTACATGATGCAACGGGAAAAGTCATGAGGCGGCTTCCGCTGAAACGGGCCTACGTGCAGGCGGTATTGAAGGCATGAGCGCAAGCGGAAAAGCGATAACGTTCCGGCAAGCAAACAAGCTTGCGGGGCCAGGTGAAGCGGACACGGCGCCGCTGGCGCGTTGCATCGCTGCGTACGCTCCTCACGACGGCGCTTTTGAGATGCGCGTCCCAGGGTTGCTTGTCGCCCGTTTTTCGCGGATCAACGGCGAGTGCGTGCATACGCTGCGGTTGCCCTCGTTGTGCATCATCGCGCAAGGGGCGAAAAGCGTCATTGTTGGGGAAGAGGTCTACGAGTACGACGCGTCTCGCATGATCGTCTTCTCGGTTGCTCTACCCGTGGCAGCGCAAGTCACGCAAGCGAGCCGTACCGAACCTTACCTTTCGCTCAAGCTAGACCTCGACCCGCGCAAGATCGCCGAACTCGTATTGAAGGTGTTTCCTCACGGAGTGCCTCCAGTGCAAGAGAGGAAAGCGGTGTACGTCGCACCGCTGGATTTGAGCGTGCTCAACGCGGCAACGAGATTAATGCAGTGTCTGGCGCAGCCCGGAGATGTGGAATTACTGGCGCCACTCGTGGTGGATGAGATTTTGATCCGTTTGCTGCGCAGTCCTATCGGTCTTCGCGTGGCGCAAATGGGATTTGCGGAGACCAGCGTGCACCGTGTTGCGAAGGCGATTTCCTGGTTGCGCGAGAATTTCTCTCAGCCGATGAAAGTCGAAGAGTTGGCAGAGCTCGTGAACATGAGCGTCTCCTCGTTCCACGAGCACTTTAAGTCCGTCACATCGATGAGCCCGTTGCACTATCAAAAGGTGCTGCGACTTCAAGAGGCGAGGCGTCTCATGTTGTCGGCGATGACGGATGCGGGTACTGCAGGTCAGCGCGTGGGCTACTTAAGCGCTTCGCAGTTCAGCAGGGAATACAGCCGTTTCTTCGGGAGTGCGCCGACCAAGGACATCGCACGATTGCGTAACGATCCTCGAGCCTGGGCCTAACATCGCCGTGGCGAATTGTCGGTTCGTTCAACTCCTTAGACACGCCGATACAGACAAGCCAGAACGTCGCGGCGAGCTATCCCAACAGGCGACACGTTATTGCGGCGCAAAATGAACGACGAGGTCAACGCCAATAATCGTTGGTTTTCCATTGCAAAGAGGCGGGGAAAAGACCCAGGTGGAGACTATCTCGACGGCGCGCTTTTCGAGGTCGGGCCTTCCTGCCGGAAGTACAACCGCTTGCTGCACGCGACCGTCGGGCCCAATGGCGCCGTGCACCTGCACGTCGTACCACGGGCCAGGCCCTGCGTCGGATGGCTGAGGCACGGACTGAATGGCAGGAGGCTTGTAGTCATGGCAAGTGGTGAGCCGATGCGCGTGCGGCGGAGTCAGCGCATCCCAGTCGATGGGACCTTCGACGACGCTGAACTGCTGCTTAATTTCCATGCGCAACTGTCCGTTGATGTAGTGGCGAATCGTCTGGGGCATTAGAACGCTTTCGAAAGAGACGTAGTCAGTGTCTTCGATGAGATCTTCCGCAACGTTCCAGCGGACGAGCGCGCCGAGTTCATCGTCAAAGCAGATTTCGTTCGCGGGCTGGCGCATTCTACCGTTCACGGTTTCGAACTGAACGCAGTGTGCGGGCCGGCCACTGAGTGTCGCGGGTGTGATGGAATGAATGATGTCGGATTTGTCGAAACGCCCGATGAGCAAGGGCGTGAGTTTTTCGAGCTCGATAGTTTCCGCGGGCTCGGGTGAGGAGTCATTCTGGACGATTCTGTCGGGGAAGTGGATGCTGATGCTGTGATATTCGCCGATAGTGACCTCGTAGCGCTCGATGTCGCCGGCGATGATGTTGTTGGCGCTACCGTCCATAGTAGTTCCATCAATACGGTAGGCGCGAAAGGTGATTTCCTCTTTGTGAGGGCGAGTGCGGTGGGTGGGGCGGCTGACCGCGTTGGCGTGCTCCATCAGTTTGATGGCTTCGGTGCGCACCGCCAGATCTTGGGCGTTGGCGCGCATGCCGGAAAGCAAGAAGATGGCCGCAAAGAGTCCGGCTCGTGGAGGGGAACCTGACATAGACCTCCTCGCAGAAAACTGGCGACAGTGTACTCCAAATTCACGTAGCTGTGATAAATCCTAGGTTGGATCCGAGACGAAAGGCCGGGCATGGCCTTCAGTGCTTGCAGTTCGAATGGTCAGGCCGCGGGTGACTCCCAGTAGTGCTGGATTCGGGGAGAACTCCGCGTCATAATTGCAACGAACGTTTCTGTCGGAATTTGCCGCAGGGCGCGAAACGTTGTGATAGTTTCGCACGTCCAAGAAGCAAGCAGGAGATGACGGTCAGAGTGTGTTCTTCGAGCGGTCGGGAAATCTCTTCAGGCGCACGCAGACGGACAGCTCCACGCAAAACACTATGAAGCGGAAAACGCATATTCTCCTCGGCTGGCTGGTTGCCTCTGCCACATTTCTTTCGGGTGGCTGTTCAAAGTCCGTTTCCAGCAGTGGGCTAGGTGATGCGGCGCATCCTACGCCAGTTCATGTGTATACGGTGGCCGAAGAGACAGCGCAGCGGCGCGTACAGGCGGCTGGGTCGCTTTTTGCGTTGGAAGAAAGCATTTTGAGCGCACAGGTAGAAGGTACGGTGTCACAGGTTCTTGCCGATGTAGGCGACAACGTCAAGGAAGGGCAGGCCCTCATCCTGATCGATACGCAAGAGCTGCAATACGAAGTTGACCGACAGCGTGGACTTGTCACACAAGTGCGCGCGCAGCTTGGCATCGGGCCGAACGATCCGCCGCCTGCCGATCCTAAGAAGCTCGCTACTGTGCAGCGCGCGGCGGCTGATCTCTTCGACGCCGAACGAAAGTATTCCCGCGCCCAGGAGATGTTCAAAGGCAATTTGATTTCGCAGCAGCAGTTGGATGAAGCCGCCAGCCGTTTTCAGAGCACACAGGCGGGCTATACAGTGGCTTTGCAGGAAGTCGACCGGCTGAAAGCGCTGCTGGTTTCGAGCGAGGCCAGTGAAAAGCTGGCTGAGAAAAAGCTGGATGACGCCACGATCCGAGCTCCGTTTCCTGGCTCGATCAAAACACGCGACGTTCATCCCGGCGAATATCTGCGCGTACAAGGGCCGGTGATGGTTCTCGTGCGAACGGACACTCTGCGCGCCCGGCTAGCCGTTCCGGAGAGATGGGCAGGCTCAGTGAAGGACGGCGCGACGGTGGATCTGAGCGTCGAGGCATTTCCCGGCGAGACGTTTCACGGACGTGTGTCACGCATCAATCCGGCCGTGGCTCAGGATTCGCGAACGTTTGAAGCGGAAGCCCTGCTGGCCAACGCGGACGGACGATTGAAGCCCGGCTTCTTTGTCCAAGCTTCCATCCCCAGCGAGAAAGAAGAAAAAACCATATTCCTTCCCGAAGGCGCCGTGAACTACCGCTACGGTGTCTACAAAGTATTTCTGCTGAATGGGAATCGAGTCTCCGAGCACCAAATCCGCCCTGCCGGTCAGACCGAAGATCAGCGGGGCAGGCGATTTGAAGTAGCGGAAGGATTGAAGCCTGGCGATCGTGTAGCGGTGGCGGTTTCCGGCGATTTGCACGACGGTGCCACGGTTCAAGAGCAAGCCGAAGGGAAGACTCCGGCGCTGAGATAAACGCGGCGGGAGATAATTCAAACACTCCGATGAAGCTAGCCGAAACATGCGTAAAGTATCCCGTCTTCACAGTAATGCTGATCGCTTTTTTGGTGACGCTCGGGGCGTTTTCTTATCGCGGTCTTGCTGTTGATCTCTTTCCCAAGGCGGATCCTGCCACCGTCAACGTTGACGTTCAGTTGCCTGGTGCTACGCCTGAAGAAGTTGTCACCGGCGTCGTACTTCCGCTGGAAGACGCAATCTCAAGCGTCAGCGGCATCGACGAAATCACGGTGTACTCGAGCGAAGGCTTTGCGGATATCACCTGTACGTTTGTGCTCGAACGGGACATAGATGGCGCGGCCCAGGACATACGCGAGAAGGTCGCTGCTGCGGTCAATCGCCTTCCGCGCGACACGCTGCCGCCCGTTATCACTAAACAAGACCCGCAGTCCGATCCGATTCTTACGCTGCTCGTAAGCGGCCCCATCAGCCGCCGCGAGTTGACGGAAATTGCCGACAAACAAATTCGCCGCGCAATTCAGACGGTAGATGGTGTCGGCAGCGTCGAGCTGAATGGCGGCCAGGCGCGGCAAATCCGCGTTCTCCTCGACGCGCAAAAGCTCACTGCGCACAATTTCACTGTGCTCGATGTGCGCGACGCACTTCAACGCGAAAACATTGAAGCACCCGGCGGCCGCATGATCACCGGGCCGCAGGAACTGGGCCTGCGCACGCTTGGCCGCGTCACTTCAGCGGAACAGTTCGGCGAGATTGTGGTTGGCACGCGCGGGGGGGCGCAAGTTCGCGTCCGCGACGTTGCGCAAGTCGAAGACGGAGCGCAGGAGCTTCGGACTTGGTCCGCGCTCTATCGCAAGGGCACTCCTGGCGAAGATGTTGTCAGCATCCAAGTTCTGCGGCAATCAGGCACCAACACAGTGCAAGTCGCCGACAACGTGAAGGCCAAACTAGATGAGCTTCGCGCTCAGCTTCCGCCCGGCGTCAAGCTCCTGGTCATTCACGACATCTCTGATTTCATCAAGGCTTCGGTTCACTCGCTTCTTGAACACTTGATCCTCGGAAGCATTTTCGCCAGTGCCATCGTTTTTCTTTTCATGCGCAACTGGCGCGCCGTGTTGATCGCCGCCGTCGCAATTCCGGCCAGCATCATCGCCACGTTTACGCTGATGCGCGGCATGGATTTCTCTCTCAACAACATGACGCTTCTTGCGCTCACGCTTGCAGTGGGAATCGTCATCGACGACGCCATCATCGTCCTCGAAAATATTTTTCGCTTCATGGAAGAGAAGGGCGAAGACCGTAAAAACGCCGCAATCAAGGCCACGCAGGAAATCGGCCTGGCCGTTATGGCCACCACGCTTTCGCTCGTCATTATCTTCCTGCCGATCGCCTTCATGAACGGCTACGCGCGAAAGTACGTGAATTCCTTTGGCTGGACGATGGCGATGGCGATTCTCGTTTCGCTGCTTGTCGCGTTCACGCTAACGCCGATGATGTCTTCGCGCCTCTTGAAGGTCAGCGAAAAAGAGAAGAAAGCGCACGCCGCTGGAATCCTACATTGGATCGAGCAATCCTATCTTAGGCTGCTGCAGTGGTCGCTCGCCCATCGATGGGTCATCATTGTCATCTGCATCGGAACCTTCCTATCGACCTTTGGCCTGTATCACCTGGTTGGTCGCGACTGGATTCCCTCTGACGATCAGTCCGAACTTATCAGCTCATTCACACTGCCGGAGGGGACAGCTCTTTCGAAAACTACGGATCGGGCGTCAGAGATTGCGCAACGCGTCGTCGCGCTCCCCGAAGTCGCTTTCGTACAATCGTTCACCCATGGCCCCACCAATCATGCGCACCTTTTTATTGGGCTGGTTCCGCGCAGCGAAAGAAAACGCAGCCATGAGCAACTAGCTACGGAAATTCGCGGCTATCTCGCAGGCTATCGAAACATGATTTCAAATGTCCGCCTGCCTTCGGTCTTCGGCGGCGAAACGTACTTTCCCATCGGCGCAGTCATCCGCGGGCCTGAGCTCAACAAGCTTGCCGACATCAGCAAACAAGTCGCGGACCTGATGCATCAGTATCCCGACCTGGTGGACGTCAACCCCAGCCTCAACCTCAATACTCCCGAGCTGCAGGTGAAAGTCGACCGACAGCGCGCCGCGGACATCGGCGTGCGCATGACGGATGTGAGCGACGCCGTTCGGCTTTTTTATTCTGGTGAGGATGAAATCACGCGTTTCAAGGAAGGCTCCGAGCAATATCCCGTCATCATGCAGTTGCTGCAGCAGCAGCGTGACAATCCGGACGTACTGGCGCAAATGATGGTGCCCTCGACCAAACTCGGTCAGGTGCGATTAGAGAATGTTGCGAGCATCGTTCGCGGTGCTGGACCTGCCACGCTATGGCGCTACAATCGCGAATTCGAAGTCACCGTTTATGCTAACGTCGCGAGCGGCTATCCGCTTGACCTCGCAGCTGCGCATACGGTTCAGTCCATTAAAGAAATCGGCCTTCCTGCGGGCTATTCCTACCGATTCACCGGACAAGTGAAGGTCCTGGAAGAAACCACCTGGAACCTTTTGCTCGCCATGCTGCTTGCTTCGATCTTTATGTACATGGTTCTTGCCGCGCAGTTTGAAAGCTTTTCTCATCCGTTTATCATCATGCTCACGCTGCCGCTGAGCATCCCGTTCGCCCTGCTCTCTCTCTGGATCACCGGCCGCGCTCTGAGTCTCTGGAGCGCCCTCGGAATGTTTTTGTTGTTGGGAATCGTAAAGAAAAACGGAATCTTGCAGGTCGACTACACGAATCGACTTCGCGCCGGTGGCATGGCGGTGCGCGAAGCCATCCTCGAAGCCAACCGCGTCCGTCTCCGCCCCATCTTAATGACGACGCTCTCGATCGTTGCCGGCCTCATCCCTGTCGCCATAGGGATGGGCGCTGGATCTGAACAGCGGGCATCGATCGCGGTTACCATCATCGGCGGGCAGACACTGTGCCTGCTACTCACGCTTCTCGTAGTGCCCGTTGCTTATTCGTATTTAGCCGAGTTTGAGACCGTGCCATGGGCCACCGCCGCCCGCCGACTCTTCACTCGCACGCGCAGCTCAGTTGGTGATTCCTCCGCGGACTAACCCATTTCCTGCGTGTTGGCGCTCAGGTTAGTAATGCCGGGCGGCGAGACGGGTGAGAACGGGATCGTGCTCTTCCAGAATAGAGTCGGCGAAACCGTGTTTGGGGGCGCGCAAGAGAAGAAAAAGTTCGCCCGCCCACAATAGAATGTCGAGTAAGCGGCCGCGCTGCAGGTTGTCGATATTTTTGCAATGCAAAGCGACTTCCAGGGTGCGGTGCGAGCACTCCTCGATGAAGGCGCGCAGTGACGCGAGATCGAGATTCATGCGGCCCAGCTTTTGGCTGCGCGGATCGATGCGTTGTAAGTTCTCGTAGCAGAGCTCGATGAAGTGGCTCAGGCAAAAATCCTGCTCCGCCAATGAAGCCACAGCGGCACTTTCACAAAAATCTACTGCGCAGGTCTTGTGTTCAAACATCGTAGACATGGCCCCCAATTCAACTGCAAAAACATTTTCTGGGGCTCGCACCCATCCTTTGTATAAAACCCTATGTAAGCTTGGATGTTGCGAGGCCCCCCAACTGTTGCCGGGACGGTTTTTCATTCGGACGGCGAATCCCCTCGATTGCTGCCGACCCTAAATTCAAGCAAAACAAGGCGACGGCTCCTCATGTGCATCGGTTCCGAAAGGTACGTCCGAACCTGACTGCACGAATTCGCGCGGAGCTTGCGGTGATGCCGGAACATAGGCAGCCAGCGTTTGCACACGCAGGCAACGATCCAGATACGGCGCTAGTAGAGCGCGCACCCAGCGAACATTTTCCTGGCAACGCTGCATACGGTCTTCGCCGCTCCACAGCGTGACTACCGTGACGAGCCGCGCTTCGTGGTTTGCGATCATGACGAAGCACCCCGCGAACCCGGCGACCTCGCCGAGCGCACCATTGATAGCGGCGGGCAGAGTGGCGTGAACTTTGTGGGCTTCATTGGGATTGGCAACAAACTCGACGTTGAGAGCTGTAATTCGCGAACTTGTGTAGCACATGCCGAGTGTCCGTGCATTAGTACTAAATGCGTCCGAATCGATGGGGCGTAATACGGGATGGGCAAGACTGTGGTTGTGCAGAGAACGTGACACGGAGCCTCCGAATTCAGTGGTCCTCCCCGTTTTAGGGGGGAGGCGCATCCTCGTGGGTCCAGGTCCAACTTGGATGCGCCCTGGTGGGACACGCGCGGGACAGGGGAACCGTCCCTTCGCAGCAGGACGCCCAAGAATTACGATGGGTTCCTACACCCGATTAGTGCGGGCTGGGCGCGTTTCGTTTCACGGTTTCAATCCAAAATGGGAAAAGAAAGGCCGGGGCAGAGCGAACAGGAAGCATTGCTCCCCTTTCGTGGCACGGCTATACTCCTCGGCACGCCAATTCGAGGGCTACGTGGAACTCTTCGCATTCACCAGGGAATACGTGGAGCGACTCCGCGAGGGTGATCCCTCGACGGAACAGCATTTTGTCGCGTACTTTGACCAGCTTCTCCGGATCAAATTGCGCGCGAGGATGTTCGCTTCGGAAACGGTAGAAGACCTCCGCCAGGAGACCTATATAAGGGTGCTGGTTACTTTGCGCCGAGATGGCGTGCGGCAGCCAGAACGGTTTGGCGCATTCGTCAACGGGATTTGCAATCACGTTATCCAGGAGTTTTACCGGGCTTCCTCCAAGACCAGCCCGTGGGATGACACCTACCTGGAAATGCCTGATCATGCGGTGGATACGGAGGGTTTCCTTATTTCCAAGCAGATGAAGGCCAGGGTTCGCCAAGTCATCGAAGAACTACCCAAGAAGGACCGCGACCTGCTTTGCGCCTTCTTTCTGGAGGAAAAGGATAAAGACGAGGTGTGCAACCAGTTTGGCGTCAACCGCGACTATTTCCGGGTTTTGCTGCATCGAGCCAAGGATAAGTTCAAGGTTTTGTATGGGAAAGACAGGGAAGGGCTGTCAGGGAGGCTGTCGCCGGGGCAGGAGGCATGAAACGAATCAAGCCCATCCCGCACTACTCATCGGTGGATGACAAACAATGAAAATCATGGATCATGATGAAGCGGTGCGCCTCCAGGCCGCCGAGAAATACCTCCTCGGGCAACTCCCGAAGGAACAGCACGCCGCGTACGAAGAGCACTATTTCGACTGCTCCGTTTGCGCGGAAGAGATTAAGGCGACGGCAGCGTTTATGGAGAGCGCGCGGCAGGTGACCCGCGAGGAAGTTTCAGAAGTTATTGATTCAAAGAGGCTTGTTGCGGCGGCGTCGAAGAGCGGCGGCTGGTTCGCGTGGCTGAAGCCGGCCTTCGCGATTCCTGTGATGGCGGCGCTGCTGCTGGTCATTGGCTACCAGAATGGCATTACAATCCCCAGCCTGAAGGAATCCTCGTCACACGCTCCTGTCGCAGAAGTTGCCAAATCCTTTTCTCTCATGGCTTTAGGTGCACGCGGCGAGGGGGCGCCCTCCCTGAAGATTAGCGTTGGCCCTCGAGAAGATTTCAATCTCGCCGTAGATATGCCCGGCAACTCCGCGACCGGTTACACTTGCGTGATCCAAGACGAGTCTGCCAAGACGCTGGTCGCTCTCCCGATTTCCGCCGAAGAGGCAAAGAATACGGTCACCCTTCTCGTACGGGGTGGGTCACTCAAGCCTGGAAAGTACAACTTGCTAATATTCACCGGACAGGTGCCTGCCACTCAAGCCACCTCCAGAAACGCTGCTTCACAAAAACCGTTTGTGATTGAATTCATCCCCTAAATGAATAAGTATTGAAGCCCATTTAAGTTCAATCTCATGAGGTGTCCCCGATGAGCACTGAGCAGCGCATCCCTTTCCATTTCAATGCTAAAGGTCACTCTTTCAGCGCCCACTTTGTTCGTCCAGTCGATGTGCCTATAGCTGCGCAAGCGGCAACCTCATTGCCCACGATTGGCGGCCATGCGCACTCTCGCGTTGAAAATTTTAACGTTCCGAGGCTTGCCTCCTTCAGGTTGGGCGAAACCCATGTTTCGGGAAGCTGGCAAGAAGACACCATCGTGACGACAAGTGCTACTGCGGTCCTTGAGGGGTTGAAGCTCCTGGACTTCCTGACAGCGGACAAAATCGTTGCTCGGCTTACGGCTCAATATACGACACACACCACGATGAAAGAAGGGCACATCATTGCTTTAGGCAGCCACTTTGAAAACCTCAGACTTGGCGGACATGAGGTGAAGGTCATCCTCCGCCACGATCTTCTTCTTAACTCGAAAACATTTGCCGAATTGACGGATAATCTCAAGAGCGATAAAAGGCCCGACAAAAGAACCGGAATCGAAAATGGAGTCGCGCTTTGTTCACTCGTGGACAAAATAGAGGTCGATGCGAGCTTGAGGAAACTCCGCGGGTTCGAGATCGATGGACATGTCATTCACATTCCTCATTTTGGCGAGATCGCACTGGCCGAGCTCTTTATCGAACCCGGAGCCATGACGCTTACCATGATTCGCTTCAAATTGGGCTCTCCCGATGGCGGTGGTGGCACAGTCTCGGAAGCAGGCACGAACGGAAAGCCCATGCCGCCCGTTCCCTGAGATTTTCGAGAGCCGCCTCATTCATTTTGACCGCTGCTGCAATCGCGTGCACAGCCTGCCGAACGCCCCAAGAACCTCTGAGTGTTTATAACCAGATCGAGGCCGAAATCCTCCATGGGGAACTTGCCACAGCCCTCGCCGAATCAAACCGCGCGATTGAAGAGTACGGCGGCAGAAACCAAGAATGGGATTGGCGTTTCCGGCTCCTAAAGGCGCAAATTCTAGTCTCCCAGTCGGAGCCGGAGGAAGCTCTTTCCTTATTGAAGGATTCGCTCCCAGCCTCTCTAGCTTCCAGCGAGATCGCAGTGAAAAAATCGATGTTCCAAGGTATCGCTCACACCTACGATCAAAAATTCGAAGATGCGAGTAAGGAGATTGCAGAAGCGGAACGCCTGGCCAATTCTTTTCAACCGCAACTACTGAGTGACGTCTTGAACGCCCGCGGTTCGCTCGAGGTAGCACAGAGAAGGAATTCAATAGCCGAAGCAACATTTCACCAAGCGCTAGCAGCTGCCCGGCAACAAAAGAAGGCAGGTCAAGAGGCTAGGGCGCTGGGGAACCTGGCTTTTGTGGCGATTAGTCTGGAACACTTCGATCAAGCCATCGACCGGAGCCAGGAAGCGCTAGGTCTAGCTCGTTCCCTGGGTATGCGAAGTCTCGTAGCGACAAACCTTGGCAACTTGGGTTGGGCATACTCGGAATTGGGCGACTTTGAGAATTCCCTCGACTTCTTTAAGCAAGGAGAGGACCTATCGGAAAAGAGCGCCCTGACAGGCTACGGGGCCTATTGGCTGACCGGAATTGCGGACGCCTATCAGCAGGAACGCAACTACGCAGCGGCTGAGTCGAATCTGAATCGCGCGCTAGAGGTTGGGCGCAGATTAGACGATAAGGAGACAATCACGACGGCCCTTAACGCACTCGCTTTGATTTGTCTAAAAACTGGCCGATTGAACTTGGCGGAGCAAAAGGTTAAGGAGGCCCTGAGTCTTGAAGAGGCCGGTTTGGATCATTTTGGTCCGGTCCAAACATGGATATTGTCTGGCCGAATCGAGGCTAGTAAGGGGAATTACGGTTCGGCGGAGAAACTTTTTGTGCGTGTGCTTGAAGACTCCAAGGCGGATACGCCTTCGCGGTGGGAGGCCAAAGCCCGGCTCGCGAAACTCCATGATGATCAGGGGCTCCCAAATAAGGCTGAGCAGGAGTATCGCGAATCGATCGACGCCATTGAGGCTGCGCGGGCCTCGGTCATACGCGAGGATCTGCGGCTAAGCTTCCTCTCGAATGGTATCGAATTTTACGACGATTACATACGTTTTCTGGTGGCCCGAGGCAGGAAGGGAGATGCACTCGAAGTCGCCGAGTTGAGCCGGGCGCGCACGCTTGAGGAAGGTCTTGGGTCTTCGACAAAGACCAGCAGATTCTCCGCGAGGAACGCTAAAGCAGAACAACTCGCGCAGCGACTGAAGGCTACGCTTCTCTTCTATTGGCTGGGCCAGGAGCGGTCGTATCTTTGGGTCATCACAGCAGGGAAGACAACATGCCTCGCGTTGGCCCCTGCGCCAGAAATTGATCCATTTGTGAAGTCGTATCGGGAAGCGCTCCTTGGGGCGCGCGATCCGATCGAGACCGCCAATGCCGCCGGGCACGAACTCTACGAGCAGCTTGTCGAGCCAGCGAAGAAGCTGATACCGCAAGGCTCGCGAGTCATCGTGCTTCCAGACGGTAGCCTATACGGCCTCAACTTTGAAACGTTGATCGCTCCTGGCCCGAAGCTGCACTACTGGATCGAAGACGTCACCGTGACGACGGCGAGTTCCTTGACGCTTCTGGCTTCGGCCGCGATACGGCCTTCTCTGAAAGAGAAGAGGATGTTCCTTGTGGGTGACACGGTTTCTCCGAACGCCGACTTTCCGGCTTTACCGCAAGCTGGGGCAGAGATGCATAGCATCGAGAAATATTTTCCGGCGCCACGCCGGGCAGTTCTTTCGGGCAGCGATGCGACGCCAGCCGCTTATCTCGCCAGCAAGCCGGAACAGTTCGCATATCTTCATTTCGTGACGCATGGGACGGCTAGCCGAGCGAGGCCGCTCGAATCCGCAGTCGTTCTCAGCAAGGAGAAAGACGAGGACTCCTACAAACTCTATGCGCGGGATATCGTAAAGCGGCGGCTTTCTGCTTATCTAGTGACAATCTCTGCGTGCAATGGCGCGGGAACGCGAGCGTTCTCTGGCGAGGGACTCGTTGGCCTCTCCTGGGCGTTCTTGCGTGCTGGCGCGCATAACGTCATCGGCGCGCTTTGGGAAGTGAGCGACACTTCTACGCCACAACTTATGGACGCTCTCTACGATGGATTGAGCCGCGGACAGGATCCCGCCTCCGCCTTGCGCGCGGCGAAGCTCTCGCTTCTACGCTCCGACAGCGTCTTTAGGAAGCCGTATTACTGGGCGCCCTTCCAGCTTTACGCCGGGTCCTGAAGTACCACCACATCGAATCCAGGTAATGCGAAAGTTCGCAGCTAAAGTAGCCCAAAACTCCGTGGCGTGAAACGCTTTCCCCTCCCCGGTCACTACTATAGGTCCAGCAATTCTTCTGCAAGGGGTGTATCGGTGAATCTTGTTCATGGCAGTCTACAGATCGAGGAACAGAGCTCGACGGCGGCCTCGCAACTTCAAATTGCCGTACCACTGGGCCCAAGAATCGAACGCCGCGAGTTCGAGCAATTACTGCAACGTGCGATGGAAATCCTCAACGAGCGCGATCTCGATGCTCAGCTTAAGAAAGCTGTCTAGAAACCCGTCTCCGCGGCTTGCTCCAGGCGAGAAAAATCCCAGCGACGCCTGGATGCTCCGCTGCTCCCCCCTTTACATCGCAGACTGATTGTCGCTCTTCGAGTTGGAATACTCTCGCGATTGGATTCTCCCCATTGTAAAGATACCCTCGACCAAATCAACCCTTGACGGTATGAAGCGGTTGGCTATGCTGTTTGTCATTAGTGCGTCCGGGCGATGAAACGATTTGTGGTCCCAGCGTCACTACCTGCAGAGAACCAGCCAAAACTCTGAAATATGTTGGGGGTGTGTATGTCAGCCGGGTTGGACAACCTGAAGCACATTGTTGTGTTGATGATGGAGAACCGTTCGTTTGACCACATGCTGGGCTTTGCAGCCACTCCAGGCTGGCAAATCGATGGGCTCACGGGCGGCGAGAGAAACCGCGATTCCACTGGTGAAATTGCTACGGTTTCGAACGACGCGAGCTACTCCGGCGATTTCACTCCCGATCCCGGCCACGCTCTTTTCGATACCCTTACGCAGCTCTACGGAGACGCGAGCACTCCTGTCTCTCAGAATCCCTCGATGAATGGTTTTGTGCTCAGCTATGAGGGCAAGACGCACAATCCCCCCAATGCTCATCGCATCATGAAGTGCTTCTCGCCGAGCAAAGTTCCCATTCTCACCACGCTTGCCCGCCAATTCGCTGTTTGCGACCGGTGGTTCTCGTCCATTCCTGGACCAACTTTTCCCAACCGTGCGTTCGCTCACGGCTCTACTTCCATCGGACGAGTGGACATGGGAGTCGATTGGCTCGGCATGTCCAAGACCATTTACGAACTGCTTCAGGAGAACAGCGTCGATTCCCGCATCTATTACCACGACTCGACGATGGCCATGACCTTCAAGGGCCTTATGAATCAGAGCCGCTATTTTGGACTGTTCGATGATTTTCTGTCCGATTGTAAAAAGAATCGCCTGCCCGCCTACAGCTTCATCGAGCCGCGCTATGCGAACGGCCAGGATCCCGTCGACAATGCATTCTTCTCCGCCAGCGATCAACATCCGGACCACAACGTCCAACAGGGCGAAATCCTCATTCGGGACACCTTCAACGCTATTTGGAATAATCAGTCTTTGCGCGAATCTACGCTCCTGGTCGTCGTCTACGACGAGCACGGCGGACTCTACGATCACGTCGCGCCTCCTCCCGCCGTAAATCCAGACAAAAAAAATTGGGCGGGAGACCGCAACTCGCTCGATCCACCATTTGACTTCACACGCCTCGGCGTGCGTGTTCCCGCCATCCTGATTTCTCCGTACATCCCCGCGGGCACCATTGATCACACCCTTTACGATCACGGTTCGCTCATCGCTACTGCGTGCAAGCTCCTCCTCAAAAACGTGCCAAACGCCTCGCTTACGGACCGCGACCGAGCCGCAAATACATTTGAGGGCAACCTAACGCTCGCTGCTCCCCGCACGGACACGCCCAATTTCACACTCACCGCAGCGGCTAATCAATCGCTCGTGGGACTTGGCCAAGCACACTTAGACGCTTCTCATTTGAACGCTGACATCAACGATCATTTGGCCGCGCACGTTCAAATGGCATCCCTGCTCGAAAAGAGAATTCTTCCCGCAGCGCAGCAGAGTGGCGTGAACCCAGACGACATTCGCTCGGAAAAGCAGGCCTCTGATTTTCTCCTTGGCGTCCAATCCAAACTACTCGCGCAGGCAAGTACGCCTTCCAGCCCATCTGCCGCCGGAAAAGGGAATTAGGAGGGACCAGCAATGAAGTTCATCGCATCCACACACTTGAAGATGGCGAGGTTGCTAATCGCCTCAGCGTTCGCTGTTTCTGTTGCCACGCCTCTCTTTGCCCAAATCGCTCCCAGCAGCCCGCCAACAAATCCGCCCATGTGGGCGTCCGACCCAACCGTCACGGGAACGGACGACTGGGATCAATGGAAAACGAATTGTCACGACATGGCCACTGCTTTCGGCAAAGACACGTTTCTCTCCTGCGCCACCAGCACGTTTCGGTCGCGCCCGTTTCACTTCCTCGTGCAAAGCGTTGTTCCCGGCAGCGGTGTTGGCGGTGGCGGCTACTACGGCCGCGACCTCAACCACGATATTTGGCAAAATCGTCTTGAACTGACGGGCGTGATGACCATCCGCCAGTTCTGGTTTACCGAAGCAAAATTCACCGCGCGACGACCGCACTTCGGCTCCTATCATTCCGACGAGAACTTTGCTTTTCAGATCTATGCTCACAACAAACAGATGGAGGATCTGCCGTTCTATGGCTTGGGTCCCGACACCAGCGTCCACAATGCCGTTCACTTCTCCGAGCGCGACACGCGCTTTGGTGCGCTCGTTGCCAGTCCCTTGACCTCCTGGCTTTCTGCCGCCGGCACGTTCGAAACCTTGTGGCCCAACGTCGGCAATGTCTCTTCAACCAAAGTCACATCCATCGGACAGGTCTACACGGAACAGAACGCCCCTGGCCTGACTTCCCAGCCAGCCTTCTTGCACTTTGAAGCTTTTCTTCGGCCTCACTTTAGCCTCGCTTCGAATCACGTTGAGTTCGACTATCGTTTTCGCTATGGCTATTTTCACGACACTGACACGGGGCACTATTCGTTCCGTCGCTTCGTCGCTGACTTCGGCCACAGTATTTACCCCGAATCGGAAAATGGCCACCGCCGTCTCGACAGCGTTCTGAGCGTTCGTTTCCGCATCTCCATGTCTGACGCGAGCGCCTCCAATGCCGTACCGTTCTATCTCCAGGAGACCATCGGCGGCAGCGATATCGACAATCAACCTACGCTCCGCTCCTTCCGCGATTTCCGCTTCCGTGGTCCGAATTCATTTCTCGTGCAAACGGAATACGACCGTAGGATCATTGGTCCCGTTGGCTTCTTGCTTTTCTACGATGCGGGGAAAGTCACTTCGGCTCGAGGTGATTTGAACTTCACAAATCTGCATCAAGGATTTGGTGGCGGTCTTTCCTTCTTTCTCGCCGGAAAAGTCGTCTTTCGCGCCTACGTTGGACTCGGCGGTGGCGAGGGAGCACATCCCTATTTTGGAGTCGCAAACTTCATCTAGCACGCATTGTTATCCAGCTAGATTCCGGCGTCCGCTTTCATGGAGCTGACATCGCGAGCGCTTCTTCCTTCGAATATCCGAGACCACACAGAGTCTCTTTTGTATGTTCGCCGAGCATCGGCGGCGGAAGGCGGTAGCTTACCGGCGTTTCGGAAAACTTGATGGGATTGCCGATGCTTCGCGCGACCCCCAGCGCAGGGTGCTCCAGTTGCACGATCATGTTGCGCGCCAACGTTTGAGGATCGTTGACCGCCTCTTCGACTGTATTGATGGGCGCCGCCGGAATTTCCGCCGCGGCCAGTTGCTCCAGCGACGCGCTCGCCGGTTGCGTATCAAACATTTTTTGCAGTAGAGGAATCAGTTCCGCTCGATTCTGCGTGCGCAACGCGTTTGTCCGGAATCGCTCATCTTGTCCAACCCCTCCTTCCAGCTTCATCAGCCGAACGAATTTCTTCCATAGCGCTTCCGTTCCCACTCCTATTACAAAGCTTCGCCCATCCGCGCCTCGAAAGACTTCGTACGGCACAATACTCGGATGCGCATTGCCCCACCGCTTCGGCCGGGTCTTCGCGTTCAAATAGCTGCTCCCCACATTCGCCAGCCACGTCAGTTGTGAATCCAGCAGCGCCATATCCAGAAACTGGCCGCGTCCCGTTTTCTCGCGCGCGTAAAGTGCCGCCAAAATTCCCATCGCTGAATACATACCGCAAGTCATGTCCGCAATCGCTATGGGATAGCGCATCGATCCGCCATCGGGCTCGCCGGTAAAGCTCATCACTCCCGCCTCAGCCTGCGCGAGGATGTCGTAGCCGGGCCGGCCCGCTTTCGGTCCCGTGAAGCCATAGCCCGTGATGCTGCAATAGATCAGCCGTGAATGTTTTCCCCGCAGCGTCTCTGCATCGAACCCGCGCTTCTGCAAAGATGTCAATGAAGGTTGATTGCAGATGAAAATATCCGACGCTGCAATCAACTTCTTCAGCGCTTCCATCCCTTGAGGATGCGCATAGTTCAGCGCCACCGATCTCTTGTTGCGATTCGCTCCCAGAAAATACGCTGATTCGCCAGCCACAAACGGCGGTCCCCAGCCGCGCGACTGGTCGCCAATGCCCGGCCGCTCGATTTTAATGACGTCCGCGCCCAGATCGCCGAGCAGCATCGCGCAGTAGGGCCCTGCGAGCGCCTCGCTCAACTCAACAACGCGCACTCCGTCCAAAATGTTTGTCGCGCTCACTCTGGGTGATTATAGCCGACATACCGCTCAATTCTTTTTTCCATCCCGACGTCCCTTCCCGCAAATCGCCTTCGCTTCTGCTTTCTGACCACCTTCATCATCGAAATTTTGAATACATTCTAAAGTAAAAAAATCTCTCCCACGTTTTCCACCGCTATCCTTTTCAAACCTTACTTTTGTCTTGACACTCCTCTCAACCGGACGCTAGCCTACGTTCACTGGTGCAACTGGGGGAACGTTCTGGAAAGCATTAATTTTCGATCACATTCGCGCTCGGCTGGCGAGACAGGTTCTTTCGTACACGTCACGACCTTGCGCCGGGTGCTTCCCTCATGCAAACGGACTGATTCCGCACATCCTGCGGGACCAATAGCTGGCGGAAACTCTCTCCCCCAGCCGCGTCAAAAGCAAAGTCCTTGGCTCTGCTCCCGTCGAGAAGCAGTTCGCCAAAACACTTTTTTGCATATTTAATGGCCGCAGTTTAGTGAACGGAAAATTTTCCGAGTCGTTTCACGTTGCAGTAGAATTTTGCCGGGGCAGGTCAATGGCAATCGTCATCAATAGCCGTAAACAGGGGTGGTCGAAAGGGGTGTTAGAAATGAAGTCTCGAATGCTTTTCCTTTTGGTGGTCTGTGCGCTGGCGTTGTCCGTTTCTCCGTCTCTCTACGGTCAAGCGACCGGTAGCTTTTCCGGTAACGTTGTAGACAAATCTGGCTCAGCCATCGTGAGCGCCACAGTCACCGCCACTTCTCAAGGAACAGGCGTAGCGCGCCAAGCGAAAACTGACGAAGCTGGCCACTACCTCATCCCTTTGCTTCCGGTTTCCATTTACACATTGCGCGTCGAATTTCAGGGATTTCAGACCACCGAGAGCAAAGATCTCCGCCTGCAAGTCGATGAGGCGCGCGAATTGAACTTTACGCTTTCTCCTTCCACCGTCGCCTCCACGGTGGAAGTCAACGCTTTAGCCGTGGCGGTCGAGACTACCAACCCGACTTTGGGACAAGTCATCACCGCGGAGGAAGTCTCGCAACTTCCTCTCAACGGCCGCGATTTCGTTCAGCTCGCCACGCTCACCCCCGGCGCTACGGCAGAGTCGAACCCCAATAGCTTTTTCAACTCCTCCTCCGCTGCGAGTGAAGTCGCCGCACGCGGCTCCTTCTCGCTATCCGTCGGTGGCTCGCGCCCCAACAGCACAGATTGGATTCTGGATGGCGTGGACAACAACGAATTGACGGCTGGCGGTATCGGAACTTTTTCTTCGATTGACGACATTCAGGAATTCAAGGTTTTGACCTACAACTACTCCGCCCAATACGGCACCCGCGCCGGTCCCACCGTCCTTGTCACTACCAAATCCGGCTCCAACGACTTCCACGGATCGCTCTTCGAGTTCCTCCGCAATACCTCGCTCGATGCAAAGAGCTTCTTTGCCACCACGCCAGAAAAGTTCAATCTGAACCAATTCGGCGGTTCCATCGGCGGCCCGATTTATAAGAACAAAACCTTTTTCTTCGTCGATGGCGAGCAAAAGGATCAGCTCCGCGGCATTACCTTTACCGGCCTAGTCCCCAGCGCTGCGATGCACACGAGCGCGGCGCAGCCCTTCGCGGACTTCAGCGCCGACTCCTTCGGGGCTCCGGTTTCCGCCACTTCCATCACCAATCCCTATACAGGTGGTACTCCTTTTCAGTGCGTTGGCAGTGCCAGCGGCACGCCAACCGCCGTCAATCCGGACGGCAGCCAGGTTCCCGGCGCCAACTGCGCCAAAATACCAGCAGCTTTGGTTAACCCCCTCGGTGCGGCCTTAGTGAATTTGTATCCCTTGCCAAACGCCAACAATGCCGCTCAGGGATTCAATTTCGTAAGCGAGCCGGTCCGCAGCCTCTATGAAACGAAGTTTGACGTCCGTGTGGACCACAACATCTCCGCCAACGACACTATTTTCGGCCGTTTTAGCTACGACGATGCCGTCTCCTACGTTCCTGGCGGTTTGACCGGCGGTTTTGCCGAGGCCAGCGCCTTCGGCAGCAACCAGGGCATCATCAATCACGCCCGAAGCGTGGCCATTAGCGAGACCCACGTTTTTTCATCTACTACGGTGAACCAGGCCAGCTTTGGTTACAACCGCATCTTCGACTACATCACTTCTCAGGGCACCGGCACTTGCAGTTCCGCCAACCTCGCCGGCATCGGCATCCCCGGCGCCAACCTCGGCTGCACCGGCACGCCCGGGAGCGCGAAGTGTACCCCGGGAGCTTATAGCTGCGGCTTGGTTTCTGTGTTGTTCAACGGCGGCCTGTGGTCCCTTGGCGATCGCGGCTACACTCCATTCCAGGGTGGAACCAATATTTTTACCTTCGCTGATTCCCTCGACTTGATTCGCCGCAAGCACGAAATTAAAGTCGGAATTGACATCCGAGCCAATCAGATGAACGTCGGCACCCAAGCCTTCCAGGATGGGTTTTGGATTCCTCTCGGCTTTTTCTCCGGTAATCCCGAAGCCGATCTAACCTTGGGCTATGTGAACATCTCAGAACACGATCAGACTTTTAACGGCCCGGTCACCGGTCGCCGCTGGAAAATCATCCGCCCCTATGTTCAAGACGACTGGAGAGTCACCAAAGACCTTACCCTCAATCTGGGCTTGGCGTGGGATTTGAGCACGCCTATCACCGAGGCCGCCGGGCGTATGGCGGACTTCATTCCTCCCAGTATTGCCACCGGCGCGAATGCCGCCACGGGCCAACTTCTCGTTGCCAATCAGGGTGGTATAGGTGGTTCGGCTGGCATTTACATGGATTGGCAGGCTCTTGAGCCGCGCATTGGCGCAGCCTGGAAGGTTCTCGGCAGCGACAAGACGGTAGTACGCGGCGGATTCTCTATCTATCACGATTCCGCGTGGAGCCAGGGCGCCCAGGGACTTTGGCAGAACCCGCCCTTTTTCGCAGAGGGCGACATATTCCAGTTCGGGGGGTGCCCGGTTTCTACTCCATCCGGTAATACCCCGGCTTGCGGCCCGGGCGGCAACGTATCCAGCATCTCTAGCGGATTTCCAATTTTTAACACTCCGCCAACCATCTCAACCTTTTCCGGAACATATTTCTTCCAACCGCGGGACTTCCGGCAGGGACAGGTGTTGCAGTACAACGCCAACGTCGAGCGTCAGTTGCCCGGCAACATCGTGCTCACCGTCGGCTACGCAGGCTCGCACGGCAACCACATCCTGGTCGCCGGTAACGCCATGGACACTAACGGTCCCTCGGCATGCGTTGCCGGAGGAACCTACACCCTCGGTTGCGCCGCCGGCGGCGCTCCTTTCATATCGCCCTACACTCCACCAAACTTCAACGCTATCCTGGAATTCGGGGACCTTGGCAAAACGACTTATAACTCATTGCAAGTGAAGGCCGAGACCAAGAGTTCCCGTTACGGCGTTTATGCCCTGATCGCCTACACGTATTCGCATACTTACGACAATGGGCTTAGCGACGGCCTCGGTTCTTTGCTGAGCTCGCCGTACTTCCCGCTGCCCAATTGGCAGAAGCTGGATTGGGCCCCTTCTCAACTCGATCTTCACAACAACTTTACTGCCAGCATCATCTATGATTTGCCGTTTGGCAGAGGCAAGAAATTCGGCTCCGACTGGAGCAACGTGACGAATTCGCTGCTGGGCGGCTGGCAGGTAACGCTCATCGAAAAAGTCACTTCCGGATTTGCCTTCCCCTTGGTTGACAGTAACAACACCTCGGGCGTCTCCTTCAACACCGGTGGCAACGGCAACGCTTTTGAGCGTCCGGACCAGGTTGCCGGCTGCAATCTTTACGCCAACCACACCAAGACCCAGTACATTAACCCAGCCTGCTTTGCGCAGCCTGCAACGGGTAAACTCGGCAATGCCAGTCGTGTTCCCGTCTACGGTCCGGATTTCGTCAATACCGACTTCTCCGTGATCAAACAATTCAAACTTCCATGGGAAAATATGGGTCTGAATTTCCGGGCGGAATTCTTCAACCTCTTCAACCACGCTCAATTCGGTCAGCCGGTCAACGACATCAACGCCCCCAGCGGATTTGGCGCGGTCAACTCTACCGTAAACAACCCGCGCCTCGTACAGCTCGGCCTAAAATTGACGTTCTAGTTCGAGCGTTTGATCAGCCGTAGTTGGTAAACCTTGCCGGCCCGCGGCCGTCGCTGCGGGCCGGACTTTTTTAGCCAACCACTCGACACCAATCGCTGCCCACTACTCACTCCGGTGTCCGGCCACTCTGTGTGATAATGGATTTCGCCATGCCACTCGCAAAGCGCGCACGTTCCGTTCGCCGCAAAAAAAAGTCCGCTCCAACCGCGGCAAAGAAAAGTTCGCACAAGAGTCGCTTTCTCTCTTTGAGCGCCCGCAAACGCGCACGTAGCCGCAAAGTTCATCTCTCGTCGAAGGCCGTCGAGGACAGGCTCATCCGCGCATATCACGAACTGGTGGACAAAAAGCTCCAGGGAGTCGCCACCGCCAGCGAGTTGGCCGACTTGGAAAAGACCAGGAGCAAAATGCTGGCGATGGAAGATGCGCGAACTTCTCTGTTCGAGGCCGCTCTCGAACAGCGCCACGGCGCCCTCATGGAAAAGCTCTCAACTCTGACCGACGAACTTCGCCGCTTCTCCGCTGCGGCCGAATAGCAACCTCATCTCTCATGCTCTTCGAGCGACGCGAAAATCCCACGCCACAAAAGAGATATCAAAGCTACAAACCCTATTTGCGCAGGGATTTCGTATTCCGTTGCGCTTACTGTCTGATCCACGAAGCTCATTACGGCGGTCTCCGCAACTTCCACGTCGATCATTTTCGTCCCAAGAACAAGAAAGAATTTCGTGAACTCGCGCTCGTCTACTCGAATCTGTACTACGCCTGCGGCTTGTGCAATACCTTCAAGAGCGATTGGTGGCCCACTGCCGAAGACTTGGCGGCCGGACGCCGTTTCGTGGACCCGTGCGAGGAGGACCCCTACGGCAAGCACTTCGAGGTAAACGAGCAGGATGGCACGTTGCGCGTCCACACCCTTGCCGGCCAATACACCGTCGACCATATCTGGCTCGACCGCCCTCAGTTGAACAAACACCGGCGCAGGCAGTTGGAATTGAGAAAAAAGTGGCAGGAGTGCCGCGATCTGCTGAATGCCAAAGGCATTCCCGCTGAATGGCTCACCAAGGCGCGCCAACTCGTGGATGAGATTGAACGCGAATATCTCAACCCCGCGCCTCCCTACGAACCCGAAGATGTGGGCTCCTAAACATCCTCGTCTAGACTTTTCCACAGTTCGTTCGAATGAATCATCCTTTTAGCTTCACATTTGGTACATATCGTGCTACCATTCGGTGTGAATCAGACGCCACAGTTCGTCCTGCCTCCGCTGCCCCATCTTTTCCCTCCTCCCGGCATTCTCCGCTTTCTCTGTGTCCTCCATGCCTTTCGTTTAAACTCTTTTAGAATCTTTACTTTCCCTGTTGAATGCTGCAACTCCTTTAGAATCCGCACTTGCAAGGCACCATCGATTCCGCCCTCTGTAACTCCTTTGCAATCAACATTCGCTTCGCTTTATAAAAACCCTAAATCCTCTAGAATCAACACTTACGTGCTTTCTATCCGTAAGTCCTGTAGAATCCGCACTTACAAAAATACCGGGGAGGGGGAGGGGTCTTATTGTTAACTAGAATTTCTTCTCGCGCTGTGGCTCGCTGCGGCGTATTGCTCCTTGTTCTGGCTGGCCTATTTGCATCCGTGGCCGCTGCTCAAGCCAAACGCAAAGTCATCATTGATCAGGACTGCGCTGGGCCCGGCGGCACCGACATGCAGGCCATTCTCACGCTCATCAATTCACCGGATACCGACGTTCTTGGTATCACCGTGCTCACCGGCGACGCCTGGCGCGACGAAGAAATTCAGCACACCCTGCGCCTGCTCGAAATCATCGGCCGCACCGACATCCCCGTCGTTCCCGGTGCCGTCTTTCCTCTCTTGAATTCCAAGGAATACATTGCCAAGTGGGAAGTGCTCTACGGAAAGCTTGTGTACCAAGGTGCATGGAATTTCGCCAGGGGTTATGCCGTTCATGGCCCTTACGAAATTCCGCCCATGCCGGAAGGTGCTCCCACCATCAAAGCTTCGACCGAAGACGCAGCCCACTTCATGGTGCGCATGGTTCACCAATACCCCCACGAAGTCACGGTCTACGCAGCCGGCCCCATGACCGACCTCGCCCTGGCCATCGCTCTCGACCCACATTTTTCCGAACTCACCAAAGAGCTGATCGTCATGGGCGGTAGCATCAATCCGACCACCGACGATCCCGAATTCAGCCTCACCCCGCGCCACGAATTTAATTTCTGGATGGATCCAGAAGCCTCCCACGCCGTATTGCATGCCCACTGGCCTCGCCTGGTCCTCACCACCGTGGACATTTCCGTCAAGACCCGCATGGAAAAGGGCTTGATTGCCGAGATCGCCAAAAGCCCAACTCCCGCCGCGCAGTACGTTGCGAAATACGCGGAAGCCAACTACCTCTGGGATGAGCTCGCCGCTGTCGCCTGGCTCGATCCGAGCTTCATCACCAAATGGCAAAAGCTTTACATCGACGTGGATCTCGATCATGGCGCTTCCTATGGCGAAACCCTGGCATGGGCGCCCGGACAGCAGCCTGGCATGGGCGAGATCCTCGTCGACGTCCAAAAAGATCTCGACAAGGAAAAATTCTACAAGGAGTACGTGGAACTGCTCACTCGCCCGACGCCGCAAGCTCATGTCGCCGTCGGCAAGAAGGATTGAAAGTCGACATGTGGGACGCGGGACAGGCTTTCCTGCCCGTCTGCCTTTGCCTCCGCGTCCATCTCACCCAGCGGAAGCCAAACCTAATAGGAAAGCGACACATGACAACTAATCCCAGCAACCCGCTTGATTGAGCCACGCGTTTCCCCGACAATTGAAGGTCATAACTTGACCATTTTCCCCGCCTGCGCGTCGCTGTGGCGCCCCGCGGAGAAGCGAGAGAGATGTCCCCGCAATCCAATTTGGTTAAACGCTTTGTCGCTTACTTCTCGATGGAGATTGCCCTTGAGAACGCCATGCCGAGCTATAGCGGCGGCTTGGGTGTGCTCGCCGGAGACACCATCCGCGCCGCCGCCGACCTTCGCCTTCCCATGGTTGCCGTATCGCTCCTCTACCGCAGAGGCTACTTCTCTCAGCATCTCTCCGAAGACGGCTCGCAAACGGAAGAGCCGGTCGTTTGGAGTGTCGGAGATTTCCTAAAGGAAGAGGCTGCGCGCGTAACCGTTCCTTTAGAGAACCGCCGCGTCGAACTACGCTGCTGGCGATACGACGTTAAGGGCGTGCGCGGTTTCGTCGTTCCGGTCTATTTTCTCGACGCCGATCTGCCCTCCAACGCTGAATGGGACCGCAACCTCACCGGCGGCCTTTACGGCGGCGATTCTTACTATCGGTTGTGCCAGGAAGTTTTGCTTGGCGTTGGCGGTGTGCGCATGCTCCGCGCCCTTGGATACGAAGACCTCACGCGCTATCACATGAACGAGGGCCATGCCGCGTTGCTTTCCCTCGAATTGCTCGGCGCGGAAGCCACTAAAGCGGGCCGCACGGCTATCAATGGCGATGACATCGAAAAAGTTCGCGCCAGGTGCATGTTCACCACGCATACGCCGGTTCCCGCCGGCCATGATCGCTTTCCCATTGAATACCTCACTCGCGTTTTCCCGCAGCAAAGCAAGTTCTTCGATCTCAAGGACGCTGCGGTTGCGGATCTTGTGAAACGTTCTCTGCAAACCGAGCAGAACTATCCGGATTTGCAGGAAGCTGCCGCTCGCGGCGCGCACCTGAACATGACGTACCTGGCCCTGAGCCTCAGCACCTACGTCAACGGGGTCGCCAAACAGCACGGTGTCACCTCCCGCCAGATGTTTCCGGAAGTTCCGATCGAAGCCATCACCAATGGTGTTCACGCTGGGACCTGGACCTCGCCTCCATTTCAACAGCTTTTTGACCGCCAGATTGCGCAGTGGCGCGAAGATAATTACAGTCTTCGCAGCGCGCTCGGGCTGCCTCCCGAGGAAGTCTGGTCGGCGCATCTCATCGCCAAACACGAATTATTGGAAGCCGTGCGTGAAAAAACCGGTCTTAGTCTCGACGAAGAAGTGTTCACGATTGGTTTTGCCCGCCGCGCTACTGGATACAAACGCGCCGACCTGATTCTTTCGGACTTGGACCGCTTGCGCCAGATCGCAAAGAACGCCGGACATTTCCAGATTATTTACGCCGGCAAAGCGCACCCCAACGATGGCGGAGGCAAGGACATCATTCGCCGTATTTTTCACGCCAAAAAAGCGCTGCGTAAAGCCGTACCTGTCGTTTTCCTCGACGAGTACAACCTCGACCTCGGCGGTAAAATCACTTCCGGCGTCGACCTGTGGCTCAACACGCCGCAATTTCCTCTGGAAGCTTCCGGAACGAGCGGCATGAAAGCCGCGCTCAACGGTGTACCCAGCCTCAGCATTCTTGACGGCTGGTGGGTGGAAGGTCACATCGAAGGCGTTACCGGCTGGTCGATTGGTGAGCCGCGGCGCTCCATGGACCCGACGGACATCGCCACGGACAACGCCAAAGAAGCTGAATCGCTATACTCGAAATTAGAAAACGTGATTCTCCCCATGTTCTACAAAGATCCGCATCTTTATATCCAGGTCATGCAGCACGCCATCGCCATCAACGGCTCGTTCTTCAACACGCAGCGCATGGTCCAGCAATACATCACAGACGCCTATCTAAGGTAAGCGGCGACACCTGGGCAAATTAGCTCGCGAACGAATAAGAAGAAACTCGCAACTCATGTATTGTCATTGTTCAGAAGGTTTCGGAATTTGCTTATCGCCGCGCAGTTCTTTCGCCATGTCCAAAATATTCCGCTTCGCAAAATAATCAAAAAAGTTCCAGCTTCCGTATTTCTGCTTCAAGCCCGGCATCACGGCATTTATTAGCGCATCGCCCATCAAGCCATCTTGCACCGGCTGAGCCATCATCGCGCGCAAGTCGTTGATGTATCCGGCGAACTCTTGGACGTCCGCGGCATTGCCAACATCCCCGTGCCCAGGAACGAATGTGCCTTTAGGTACTTCCGCCGCCAGCTTGGCATCCGTCGCGGCCCACTTGTCCGTCGTTCCATCAATTAAATTTGGCAGAGTCTTCCTCCAGAAAAGATCTCCGCAAAAAACCACTTGCGCGTCTGGAACGAAAACCACGGAATCTCCTCCGGTGTGCCCCGGATAATAGCGCACCACAATTCGCCGTCGAACCCAAAAACAATTCGATGGCGGAATCGAAGACAAGGTTCGGCGCGACGAGTCCCTCGACCATGGCCTTTTGTTCCGGCTTAATGTCCTTCCCGAAGAATTTCAGATTTTCGGTGTGAATCCACCCGCGCAGATTCCTATGCCCGATAACTATCGCGCCTGTTTCCGCAAACACGCCGTTTCCGGCGACGTGATCAAGATGATAGTGCGTGTTGACGACGAACTTGACGGGGAGCTTGGTGAGCTTCTGAATTTCAGCGAGCAATTGCTTCGCGGCCGCAGCGTCTTGGAAAGTATCGATGACGGCGACGCCATCGTCGCCAATGACAAAGCCTGAGTCGGAACCAGCGGAACTTTTCGGCTTGGCTATGGCGGCGAAAACGTTGTTGCCAAGGGGTTTGATCGTGAAGAGCAGCGAATCGGTGGATGCTTCCTGCGCGCGCGACGCGCACACAAGAACAAGCAGGAGGAATGAAACGACGATTGTTTTGCGCATGGTCCGGTATGGTATCGCGGCAGAGGAAAAAACTAAAGAATTACGCAGAGAACGCGGAGTTCGCGGAGGACACAGAGAAGAGAATTAGCGCAGGCGGTTCTTATAAACGGCCATCCCTACGGCGGCGTCCATTCCGATTTTTTCGAGGGCGTCAATTTCGCCGCGGGATTTGATGCCGCCCGCGGCGATGATGGGGTGATGCGTAGCGTGGCGGAGAGTTGTAAACCATTCGAGGCGCGCGCCTTGCATGGTGCCTTCGCGGTCCACATCGGTGCAGAGAAAAGCGGCGCAGTAGGGTTCGAGCGCGGACATCTGGTCTTCGGGGTGAAGAGCGAGCTTGCGGCGCCAGCCATCCACGACGATGCGGCCTCTAGCAGTATCAAGAGCGATGACAACACGCTCTTTGCCGACCTTCCGGCGGAGCTGAGCGAGGAAGCGATTGTTGGGCTTTCCGTTGTGGAAGGCAGCGCTGCCGAGGATGACTTGTTCGACGCCACAATCGAGCAGTTCCTTCGCACGGGCTGCGGTGCGGATGCCGCCTCCTGCGCGAACGCGCTGGCCGAAGGATTTTAATGCTTTCCCGGATAACGCCTTCACCAGCGCATTGTTATCGCCTTTGTGCATGGCAGCGTCGAGATCGATTACGTGAAGCCAGGGATATTTGCGGAATTTGTCCAGTAGGCCGAACACGTCCGCGACGGCAAGCTCGCGTTTGCGGCCGTGGACCAACTGGACGGCCTGGCCGCCTTGCAAATCAATACAGGGAATCAACATGGGGTGAGCGCCTGGATCGACCTGGGCGAACGGTCAACAGCAAGCCAGCGAGCGAGGGCACGATGAATCGTGCCCCTACAAGCGGTGGAAGGAAACGTCGCGATTAGCATGGGAAGCGGACCTCAATTTTTTTGGCGGCGAGAAATTGTTTGAGGGCACGGATGGATTGCACATTGTCGTGAAAGATGGAAGCCGCCAGAGCGGCGTCCGCCGCACCATCGGAAAAAATCTCTGCGAAGTGTTCGGGAAGTTTTGCGCCGCCCGAGGCAATCACGGGAACCGATACCTCACGCGAAATCGTTGCTGTCAGTGGCGTATCGAAACCCAACTGCGTGCCGTCGCGATCCACGGAAGTTAGCAAGATTTCACCCGCGCCGAGCTCGACCCCTTGCCGCGCCCACGCGAGCGCATCGCGGTTAGCAGAGTCGCGGCCTCCGCGCACCATGACGTCCCAGCGGTCGCCCGAGCGTTTTGCATCGACAGCCAGAACCACCGCTTGCGCTCCGAATTCGCGAGAAAGCTCGGAGATAAGTTCAGGCCTTTCGACCGCGGC
The DNA here is from genome assembly GCA_963718785.1 of uncultured Acidobacteriota bacterium. GTDB lineage: Bacteria > Acidobacteriota > Terriglobia > Acidiferrales > UBA7541 > Acidiferrum. The sequence continues at coordinate 51,650 of CAVQZW010000006.1, forward strand.
GGTGTTGACGGTGACTTTGTCGGCTCCTGCGCGGACCACGGAGCGCGCGTCGTCGAGGGTACGAATGCCGCCGCCAGCGGTGAGCGGAATGGCAAGTTCTGCGGCGACGCGACGAATCGTTTCGAGAAACGTAGGACGCCGGTCGCGCGAAGCGGCGATATCCAGCACCACAAGCTCGTCCGCTCCTTCCGCGTTGTAGCGGGCCGCGAGAGCAACGGGATCGCCTGCATCGCGAAGGCCAACAAAGTTCACGCCTTTGACGACGCGTTCGCCGTCCGTGTCGAGGCAGGGAATGATGCGGTGAGCGAGGCTCATGTGCAGAGCCTCAGAAAGTTTTGCAGCAGCTGTGCCCCAGCGTTGCCGCTTTTCTCCGGATGGAATTGCACGCCGAAAATATTGTCTTTTTCGATGACGGCGGCGAAAGTCTGGCCATGGGTGCAGAGCGCCACAGTTTCGCCGTCAGCGCCTGCGGCGGCGAAAGAGTGTGCGAAATAAAAATACGAATCGGCGGGGATCCCCTCAAGAAGACGCGAGGGACGAGTGAGCTTGAGCTGGTTCCAACCCATGTGCGGGAGCTTGACGCTCGTGGGAAGCGAGCGAACCGAACCGGGAAAAAGATGTAAACCGCTGAGCTCGGGAGCTTCTTCGCTGGAGTCGTAAAGCGCCTGCAGCCCCAAACACACGCCGAGAAATGGAATGCCGCGACGAATCGCGTCAAGCAGAGGCTCGCGCAACGCCCGCTCGTCAAGTGCGCGGTTGAGCGCCGCGTAATGGCCGACTCCGGGAAGCAACAGAGCTTCCGCCTTCGCAATGCTTTCAGGTGAACTGGAACGTTGGCTTGCAGCGCCGAGACGTTGCAACGCGCGCTCGACGCTCGTCACGTTTCCCGCGCCGTAATCGAGCAGCGTGACGATCATAAGAGCCCTTTCGTGCTCGGAAGCACGCTGCGAAGCCGTTTATCGCGCGAGACGGCGAAACGAAGCGCCCGCGCAAATGCTTTGAACATGGCTTCGACCTGGTGATGCGAAGACCGGCCGTAAAGCGCGCGCAAATGAACGTTGGCGCGCGCCGCCTGCGCGAAACCCTGGAAAAAATCCTCGGTAAGCTCCGTTTGAAAATCGCCGACGCGCTTCGCGGAGATTTTTGCGTTTACTACGCAATAGGGGCGTCCGCCGAGATCGACCGCCGCGGCGGCGAGCGTCTCGTCCATGGGCATCAAAAAATATCCCGCGCGCAGAATGCCTCGCTTGGAACCTAGAGCTTTCACGACCGCTTCGCCGAGGGCGATGCCCACGTCCTCCACGGTGTGATGTTGATCGACGTCGAGATCCCCCTTCGCTTTGATTTCCAAATCAAAAGCGCCGTGCCGCGCCACGAGATCCAGCATGTGATCAAAAAAACGAATACCTGTGCTGACGCTCGATTTTCCGCGCCCGTCCAGATTCATCTTCAATCGGATATCTGTTTCGTTGGTTTTGCGATGGATGGTGGCGGACCGAGGCATGTGTTTACCTGTGACGCTTGATCAGTTTCAGCAAGCGTTCCATTTCTCTTCTTGTGCCGATCGTCACTCGCACCAAGCCCGGGCCTATGTCTTTCGAGCGATCACGCAGCAGAACACCTTCTGTTTGTAGTTTCCGGCACATTTCGGAAGCGCCGGGACCGAAATCAGCCAGCAGGAAATTCCCGGCGCTCGAATAGGTTTTCACATTGAGCTTGTGAAGTTCTTTTTCGAACCAACCCCTCGTTCCCAGGATGTTTTTGACGTAGAGCTTCATCGTCTTGGAATCGCCGACGGCCGCTTCCGCGGCGGCCAACGCCGCCACGTTGACAGGGAATGGTGCTGTGGCCCGCCGAAGAATCGCGAGAGATTCCGCGCAGGCAATGACGGCTCCGAGACGCAGTCCCGCGAGTCCCGCCGCTTTCGAAAAAGTGCGCGCAACGAACAGTTGCGGGTACTCGTTGATCCACGGAACGACGGTGAGGCCGGAAAACTCCGCGTAGGCTTCATCTACAACGACGGCAGTGTGTGTGGCGGCTTTCAAAACCGATTTGATCGCATCTTTTTGCAGCAGCGTCCCGGTGGGATTGTTGGGATTACAGAGAAACAAGACACGCGGGCGCAGACTGAGCGCCTGGATAACTCCTTCGAGTGGGAATTCCATGGCAGGCCCATAGCGCTGGACCTCGATTTTCGCTCCTGCTACTTCTCCCCAGTAGCGGTACATCGGGAACGTCGGCTCGCAAATAACGACGCTGCTTCCCGCGTCGACAAACGCGTCAAAAAAAAGGCGCAGAGCGTCATCGCCGCCGTTCGTTAGCAAGAGTTCTTCGGGTGCCACTTGAAAATGGCGCGCTAGGCGACGCGTGCCGCGCTCATACTCCGGATACATCGAGAGAAGCTTTGGCGTGAGCTTCGCCAAGGCGCGGCGCACAGCAGGCGAACAGCCGGCGGTGTTTTCATTGAAATCGAGACGGAGTTTGTCGGCCCGTCCTTCGCCGGGAGGTTCGTAAGTGCGGCGATCGAGAATTGCTTGTCGTGTTGGAAGCTGTGGGCTCATTGCCCGACCTCGCCATTCTTTTTCAAGGGTGACTTTCTCCTCAAGCGGATTTTAACGGCGTTAACGTGAGCGAGTAGGCCTTCGGCGCGGGCCAACGTTATCGCATCAGGCGCGACGCTTTCGAAGCCGCGGCGCGTGAAGGTCTGGACGGTCATGCATTTGACGAAGTCGGCAGTGGAGAGCCCGCCGCGAGCGCGTGCCCATCCGCCCGTTGGGAGAACGTGATTGCTGCCAGTGATGTAGTCGCCGAGAGGTTGAGCTCCCAGGAATCCGAGGAAAACCGTTCCAGCGGAAGCAATGTTCTTCAGCAGCAAGTCTTGAGAATACGGAAGGCTGAGATGCTCGGGAGCGAAGCGATTGGTGAATTCGCAAGCCGCAGCTGCCGAGGGTGCGAGAAGTATGGCGCCGGTGTTTCGCATCGAAGAGTGAGCGGGATTGTCTGGTGGAAGCTTGGCGAGCTGCATTTCGATTTGGGCCTGGACCGCGTGGGCCAGTTCCGGCGACGTCGTCACAAGGAAGCTTCCTGCGTCCGGAGCGTGCTCGGCCTGCGCAAGAAGATCGGCGGCGATGAATCTGGGCTTGCCGTTCGAGGCAAGTACGATGGCCTCCGTTGGGCCGGCGGGGAGATCGATGGCGCAATCGCTGGAGACGAGTTGTTTGGCGGCGGTAACAAAGCGATTGCCGGGGCCGCAGATCTTGTCGACTCTAGGGATATTCCTGGTCCCGTAGGCCAGCGCGGCGATGGCTTGCGCGCCGCCGGCGCGGAGGATGTGCGAGACGCCAAGAAGATGGGCAGCGGCGAGCAGTTCAGCATTGGGCTTGGGGCACGCGACGGCGATGCGCTTCACGCCGGCGACTTGCGCAGGAATGACGGTCATGAGAAGCGTCGAGACAAGAGCGAACCGGCCGCCGGGAATGTAGCAGCCGACGGAGTCAATGGGGCGAACAATTTGGGAGACGCAGATACCATGATCGAGATCCAGGCAGACAATCCACTCCTGGGGGAGTTGCTTCTCGGCGATTTGACGAATGTTGGCCGCGGCGTGGCGTATGGCGCGGAGAAAATCCGGACTGACCTGCTTCCTCGCGGCGTTGATTTCGTCTTGCGAAACCCAAACGTCGTCCCGCCGAAGGTCGATGCTTTCCAGCTTTTTAGCCCATGCCGCAAGGGCAGCGTCCCCGCGTTTGCGAACGTCCGAAATGATTCTCGCGGCAATACGTTCCGCGTTGCGGTCGCGTTCGTACCGAGAGCGGAGAAGGTTCTTTTCGACGGCCGGCGTTAATTTGAGAATTCGCATCAGAGCACGATCTTGTTCAGAGGATATTCGACGATACCCTGCGCCTTGGCGGCTTTCAGTTTCGGCAAGATTTGCCGCACCACGGCTTCTTCGACAATCGTATTGATGGCGACCCAATCCGGATCGCTGAGAGCTGAAATTGTGGGTTTTTTTAGGGCCGGCAAGACGCCGAGGACGGCGGCGAGATCGTCGCGATGCACATTGAGCAGCAGACCCACTTTGCTCGCGGCGGCAATGGCTCCTTGCAGCATCAGGATTAAGTTTTCCGCCTTCTCGCGCTTCCATGGCTCGGTAGCCGCGGCGCGGTTCATGATGAACACGGTTGCCGATTCCAGCACCGTATCCACAATCCGAAGCCGATTCGCTCGCAGCGACGAGCCTGTCTCGGTCACTTCCACTATGGCATCCGCAAGCTGCGGAACTTTGACTTCCGTCGCTCCCCAGGAGAATTCCACACGCGCTTTCACGCCATGGCGCGCGAGATATTTTTCGGTAATCTGCACCACTTCGGTGGCGATCGTTTTGCCTTCGAGGTCGCGCACATCGCGCATCGAAGAATCTTCCGGCACAGCAAGGACCCAGCGTACTCGCGCGAGCCGCTGCTTGGCGTAGACCAGCTCCGAAAGCTCGTCCACAGCCGCGCCGGTTTCCACAACCCAATCGTGCCCTGTGATTCCAGCGTCCAGCGCGCCTGTTTCCACGTAGCGCGCCATCTCCTGCGCCCGAACCATGAGGCATTCAATCTCAGGATCATCGATGGTGGGGACGTAGCTGCGTGTACTGAGCGTGATCTTCCAGCCGGCGCGCGCAAAAAGATCGAGGGTCGCGTCCTGCAAGCTGCCTTTGGGAATTCCAAGTTTCAGACAGCTCATGCTTTTTTCTCCGATTGCGGCGCGCCATAGACGGATTCCGGCGCGAACGTAAGCTCTTCGACTATTTGCGCCGCTCCATTCGAGGACAGCGAACGGAAAAAGCAGCTGCGATAGCCTTCATGGCAAACGCCGGGGCCAACCGCTTCAACGCGTACGAGAAGCGCGTCGGCGTCGCAATCGACGCGCACTTCGCGAACTTTCAGCACGTGCCCACTGGACTCACCCTTCTTCCAAAGCTTGTTCCGCGAGCGGCTGAAGAAGACCACTTCGCCGGACCGTTGCGTCTCCGCCAGCGAGGACGAGTTCATGAATCCAAGCATGAGCACATCCCCGCTCCGATGATCCTGAATAATGGCGGGAACTAGCCCGCCCGCTTTCTCAAAGTCAATGTTCACGGATTCCACTTTCCGCCTCCAAATTCATCCGCTGAAAACAAAAAACCCGCTGGGGCTTTTTGCGCCAGCGGGCCGATGAGTGCTCTGTGTTGCGAAACTCTATGCACACCTCATCGGGCGCGGCGTGTGGCCGTGATGATGATGGTGGCGATGCGCCCGAGAGTTCATTCTAAGAAAATAAAGAAAATGCGCGTTGGTGTCAACAACGGCTTTTGTCTCCATCAGCGGGCGGCTCGTGCCGGTAGAGCACGGACTCGCTCGAGCCCTTAAGAATCGTAGCCGGGGCCGCCAGACGCGCCGCACTCTTTCCACAGCTTCTCCCAATTCCAGAGCCCGCTTGTCAACTCGTTGGATAGTGGGAATCCGAGCTGGTGGGCAAGCATGCAAACTTGCCCGCGGTGGTGGGCTTCGTGGGAAAGCATGTAGCACAGCATTTCCGGGCCAACTGGCCAAGGCCGAGCCCAACCGTCTCTGAGAAACGCTTCGATGCGGCCCCCGCGGCCGCCGAGCGCTTCCGCCAGCATCTCTTCGCAGCGCGCGGCGCTCTCGGCCAATCCGGCACGAGCCTGCCGCGGCGTGCAGTGTGCGCGGTCAAGCTGTTTGGGAACCTTCAGGTGCGGCGCCGTAAGCCTGATCCACTTGGTGCGTACATTGTGCATGTGCGTGAAAATCGCCGCAATATTGCGTACCTTGCCGGGCGGTTTGGCACTCCAGACGGCTCGGTCAAGACGCTCGATCAGGATTTGGTTCATGCGGTCGCTGACGGAGAATATCTGGGCTGCGGCTCGGCCCAGGTGCAACTGAACCTGTTGTGAGTCATCCTTTTGTTGACGCTTGGTCACGGCTCGCTACTCTCCTCGGCCTATGATACATCCGCGCCGCAGGCTAACCGGAAGCAGACCCACTGCCTTTTATCTTAAAGGCTACAAATTTTTCTTAGTTGGCTTGGAAGAAGGTAAAAACTAGACGGACGGGCTAGCTGCGTGTGCCGGGGCCAGCAGATTTTCCGGCGTTGAAATTCATGCTCAACTTCAGCTGCACGGCCACCCCGGTCTTGCCGTTTTCCAGCTTTTCCACGCGAACCACCTGTGCCACATATTCGCAGTTCATGGGATCGTGCGGCGAGGAATACGGGAAAGTGACGAATACACGCATGCCGGGATAGTAGGACTTAAGCCGTGTAGTGAAGTAAATGCCTTCTTTTGAAGCGTTTACGCTGATAGGTAGATCTTCAAAGTGGTCGTCTCGCGGCTCGGAAGGCCGCACCCGCACGGGCCGCGCAATTTTGGCTCTGCGGCTGACACGCTTATCCGAGACCTTTTTTTCGAGCTTTTCTGCCATAGAGGCTTCCGCGCTAGAATCTGAGTGTACCAAGACTGGGAGCGCCCGGGTCTGAATCGTCAGGCCGGTGCAGCGTATCTGATATCCAGATGGAGCAAAGCGAAGGCCAACTTCGAAGAGGGGTAATGGAACGTATGGATGAAAAAATTCGCAAAGACGAAGCCGCTTGGAAGAAGCAACTCACGTCGAATCAATACTATGTAACCCGCCAAAAGGGAACCGAGCCGCCCTTCACCGGGGAGTACGAGGATACCGACACCCCTGGCGTGTACAAGTGCGTCTGCTGCGGTCAGCCGCTGTTTCGTTCTGATACCAAATACCACTCTGGCTCCGGTTGGCCAAGTTTCTACGCCCCGGCCAATGAGGAGGCCGTCGAGACGGAAACCGATGCCAGCCACGGCATGCGCCGCGTCGAGGTTAAGTGCAGCCGCTGCGACGCGCACCTGGGGCATGTGTTCGACGATGGTCCAAACCCGACCGGCTTGCGCTACTGCGTCAACTCGGCAGCTCTGGAACTCGAAGAAAAAGAGTAATCTCCAAAGAAGAAGCGCTCCGGCGGGGCCGGAGCGCTTCTTACGTTTTTGTGCTCTGAGGAGAAAAACAAAAATTACGCGGCAGGGCAGGTGCAGGCTACAAGCTCTGCAACTGGGTCGCTTTCGCGCTCCCACACTCCAAGCAACATCACTTTCGTCCCCGTGGGATATTTGAATACGTAATAAACGTTGAAACGCCCTTCGACTTCAAAGAAACCGGGCCGCCGCGGATCTGGCCGCGAGGGCGCACCGGACTGAAGCAGCATGCGCAGTTCAGCAATTTGCTCCTGCGAATGGTTCCGCAGGTCTTCGACGAGGGGCGGGTGCTTCGTGATTGTCATCATCATTTTCATTCTCCGCCACATTCAGCTTATCGTTGTCCTCACTCTCTAAGACGAAAAAAAGGGGAAAAAGTTTCATCAGCGGCAACTCGTTTTGATGAATGTTTCGTGACCACTAGGCGCCCTAGTAGTTAGAATAGCGATTTTCCTTGCATTTTTAGCCAAAAGAGGGCATTTGAAGGTAGTCCAAATTGGCTCATCCTCGTCTTGACGGAAAGGACTGGTTGACGCGCGGTGCGAGTGAAGGGCAGCATCGAATTCACACCAGAGCAAAGATTCCGGATGTGCCTAAAACTATCTTAATGGATGTGCCGTTACTATCGACAGCGGTACTTGCGCGTCTGCAGCTTCCTTGCGATAGTTTACCCAGTGACCCACCATACTAATCAGGGATGGCCTCTGTGACAAAAACTCCGACAAAAAAATCCCCAAAGAAAGAGAAGACCACTTTCGGCAAAGACAAGCGCCGCAAGCATCACCATTTTCTTGTGACGGTATACTACGCGGACGGCGAAAAGTTCGGCCGCGTCTACACCGACAAGGACAAGGCAGATCGCTTTGCCGACCGGCAAAAGCGCTCGCCAGTGGTCAAGTCCGCGCGCGTAACGATGGTTTCCTGAAGCAAGCAAACAGGATTAGTGTGGGCACGAAAAGCAAGCCGCGAAAGGCTTGTAGCTACCGTACGGTCATGTTATAAAAAGAAGTGTCGTTGAGCGGCCTTAGTATAGTGGTAGTACGGAACCTTGCCAAGGTTCAGGTGTCGGTTCGATTCCGATAGGCCGCTCCATAAAATCAAGCACTTACAGATTCCGCTTCCTCCGCGTGGGAACACAAAGGAACAGAACCTGTTTCCGCCGCTGGCCGAATCAATTCAACCACTTTCAGATGCGCTGCACGCTTCGCTGGCGTGAGAGCCTGTGCGTACACGTCAAGCGTCAATCTGCTGTTCGCGTGGCGCATCAGTTCTTGAGTGGTCTTAACGTCCTCTCCGCTGCCTTTTAGCAGCGTTGCGAACGTTCTCCGGAAAGAATGCCAGCCTATTTGCTTCGCGATGCCTAGTCGTTTCGCAGCAGGCAGTACAAAGCACTTCAGTGGTGTTTCCGGCCAGTAGGGTTGCTTCCCGTTCATCTTCGGGCTGGCGAACACCCAGTCTCCTGGCTGACAGTACGGCGACTGTGTACTCCAATTGCGTAGCGCAGTGGCCAACGCACCATCCATCGGAACTGGTTTCTGCGATGCTTCTGTCTTCATCTCGCCAACGTGCTGATGAACGACAGCACGGCCCAAGTTGATGACTCCAGCGTCGAAGTCAACATCAGACCACTTCAGGCCCAGAGCTTCAGATACCCTTAGGCCGGTAGCAGCGGTCAAGAAGACTAGTGCTCGGGCAGGATTCTGAAGCTCAGCCAGAAGCTTCTTCAGTTCTTCGGCTTCCAAAACGTCAGGCGTCTTCTTCCGCTTCGCACTCTGCCGCACAAGGCTGATGGGATTCTTTTGCAGCCATTCGTGACGGCAAGCATGGGCAAAGATGACGTGCAAGACATTTCTGACCTTGGCCTTTGTTGCGTTCGCCAGCAAAAGACCATGGAGCCAGCTTTCAACTTCAACCGTTCGGACATCAGAGAGTCTGTGTTCTCCCCACTTGGGAGTGATCCACACATTCAGCGATGTCTCCACAGTTCGCTGAGTCGAGTGAGCTTTGCTGGGCAATTCGTTGTCCGTGTAGTGCTTGACCAACTGCATGACGGTCACTGGCACTGCGGGGTTATCCGCGATGGCGTTGGTGCGAAGTGGTTCAGCAGCCTTGCGTGCTGCTGTTTTGGTTGGGAACTGCTCCACGGTGCCCACAACTACCTTCCGGTTAACCCTGCCATCTGGCGTGTTTTCGCGCCATCTGAAAATCCAGACTGCCGGGCCAGCCTTCCGCTTCTCTTTGGTCAAACTTCCCGATTGATACCGTTGCCTTGTGAATTTCACTGTGGTGTTCTCCTATGTGAGATCCACGCGGTCAGCGGGTTGGCAATTTGAATTTATCGAGAACGTAGCCAAGAGTCCAGTTCCGATGCACGAAAATACCAGTGACCTCCAATTTGATATCCAGGAATGCGTCGGTCGACGAGCATAGCGCTGCAGCGTCTTGACGTGGATGTTGCCGAGCATTTTGGCCGCCTCGGGGCTCCCGATCAGCGGCTCGAAGTCGAGCGTAGGCTTTTGTGAACGCATGAGTGCGACCGCGACAGCTTGACTCTCATTTTTAATTTTCTTTCTTCGCCTGTGGCCGCGGGGCGGCATGTGGCTTGTTATCAGGGCCACCGAACGAATTATTTGTGGCCAAGTGCCGGCGGCTTGAGGTTACTTTTTCTGCTCGACGAGACTTGCATCCGAAAGACTGGCGAACTGCTTGGCGTGAGCCATGTCGTCGGTCGATGACGCTGTGTTCTCACGCATGCCAGATTGGAGGTGGTGTTGCATGGCGTTCTTATTTCAATTCCAGTTGGAACGATTCTCCTTTCGAGCTTGATTCTTGATTACTGGTGTGTTCGGCTGAAAGCCACGCCTGAAACTCTTTGTCTTTGTTATAGACAAGTTTCAAGGCTTCCGTCACGACATACGACGGTGAGCAGTCGAGAAACTCTGCATATTTCGCGAGTTTCATCTTTGCTTCGTCGTCGAGTCTTAGTTGGACAACTGTGGTTTTGGGTTGTTTGGGTGGTGCTTTCAATACTGCCATCGGGATTCTCTCCTTTCTCTATTCGAGATCGTTACTTCTCCGCATTCGGGGTTGATTACATCTGTGTATGCACGCGGGCAAAACACGGTCACGCTTCCTGCGTGACGGGCGGGAGCGACCCCATGGAACTTTGGGCGGCTGAAAGCCGTCAAAAGTGGGGTCGCTCCCGCCCTTCCTAGTGTTTTGCCCGCGTGCAGTTTCTTTGCCTTCGTCTTACGCATCTGCTTATTTCTCTTCTGTTTGTAGTGCATTCCCTTCGAAAGCTGGTCCGAAAGCTGAGCCGAAAGTCGGTTGTGAGCTGTTCGTCACCTCGTGCTTGCCGGGCTCGCGATTCTTGCTTGGGACTCGCGCTTCAAACAGGGCGGTTTGGCCGTCCACGAGTTCCGTCCGGAACGATACTTCCCGCCTTGGCGCCAGCCTCCGAAATTCCTCGCTCACAGCCCCAGCCGTGATTTGGCCGTTGAACCATTGCTCATATCGAATGTCGGTCAGAGCATCATCGAATCGCTCCTTGGCCTCATTCAGGAACTCGATCTGTTCCGCGTTCAGCCTTGCATACTGCTTGGTCTCCCACATGTGACGGTAGTGGAAGTAGCGCAAGCCTTCCACGCCCGGATCGGGATTCATAGTGCGTGGGGCCATCGCCAGAAACAGCTCACGAGCCGCTGCGAAGTGCTTGGGACGCGTGGCGATGTAGACAAAATTCACCTGCGCCACAGCTGAAAACAGACCGTTATATGCAAACAGATGCGTCTCGAAACTGGCGAGACTGAGGAGCCCCGGATCGACAAAACTGAAGGTAACCACAGGGAATGAAGAGGAAGATTCAGGGGCGAAGAACAGCGGGAATTTGTCAACGAAATAGCGGTCCGTGGTCTTTTCCCGAATCGCTCCCTTGTACCGTTTAGAGGGAAGCATCGATCGAGGGATGGAGAGTTTGCGGCAGAAATAGTCGACTTTCTCGGTTTCGGTTTCGAGATAGCGATAATCGAGGTGCGCCAGGACAAAATCCAGAATCGCCAGTTTCGTGCGGATGTGTTCCGCTGAATGTTCGCGGCGATTGCGGAGATTTTCCCGGCCGATGGCGCGATATACGAGGCGAGAGAATAGATGGTAGACGCGGCCGTTTCGCAGCAGCAGGCGGGCGGTGGCATGTCCCTTTCCGAGCACTTTTTGCGTGAAAGCCATGCTCTTATCGCCGCTCTTGGCCCCGGTGAAGGCCAAGTACTGGCGAGTGGAGAAATACCCAGAGTGGGTAGCCACGAGATAGAGGAAGCGCGCCTCGTCCTCGGTGTAACCGAAGCCAAGGAGGTTCTCGATGCTGGTTTCAGGAAAATGCATGGCTCACAGACTCAGAATTGCGGTCATAATCTCCCGCTCGTCGCGCACGCGGCGAAGACCAGCTGCGTCCTCCGACCGGGCGTAGATTTGAAACCCGGCGCGGGCCTTTTCCGCTAGATGGCCAGCGTGGTAGTGACTGGTGGCGAGTTCCAGGTCCACACGGGAGATTTGCATTTCTTGGTTGGCGTACTCGATGCGCAGGTCGGGGAAACTAACCTTGCCGTGAACGACCGGGAGCTGCAACTGGTGCGCCAAGGCTTCCTTGCCGCGTTGCGTTTGACCCTCGCCTTGCGCTTGGGCCTGGCCAAGTTTTCGGTAGAGCTTTTCCTTGAGTTCATAGTCGAGCTGAACCCTGAGCACCTTGCCACCTTTGCGTTCGATCTCATCGGCAGCCTTGTGATACAGGCGGTACAAGGTGGCATCATGGTCTGCTTCCTTGGGCTTCACAAAGCCCGAGTAAATGGCTTGATCGTCAAGTACGAAGCCGTGGCGACGAATCAGGCATTTGCCTTCCTTTGTCAGAGTGAGAACCTGCTGGGACTCCTTCTTGAGCACGCTCGTGTCTCTTCGCTCGACAAGCCGTTGTTGAATGAGATTGCGAAGGTCGCTGTCCAGTCGTGGGCGGTCACCGGCGTAGGCGTGCTTCGCGAGATCCTCGACAGCCACTACTCGAAACTTGCCGACTTCTGTGAGGGTGTAAATTTCCGATGGCCGGAGCGAATAGCTTCTATCGCGATTAAGAATTTCCGTGCGTTCACGATCCGCGAGAAGGTCAGCTTGCCTTGTATCGTGGGAGACGGAGGGCGGCATGGCTTCTTGGCGTTCGCGGCTCTGCGAATCGAGATGGTCAGACTGGTATTCGGTTTCACGGAGCTTTGCCAGTTTCATTCTGACGCTGGCCTCCGGTTGCGAACCGCTGCCTCGTCCTCGGCTTGATTCCCGACGGTGGCCGGAGGGTTCAGACGGCCATTGCGAATCGCGAAAATCATCAATTTCGAATCCATCAAGGCCTCGCGACATCAAAGGACTCCTGTTGGCTTCACCGAACAGCCGAAGCAGAAATCAACAGCAGAGGGGAAAAACAAAACGCCTGCTGAAGAATAGTTCGCATCATGTCGTGCTGTACTTGCGAAAAACTTCTACTGTTGCCCTGTACTTGCCTCGCTTCCTTCGTACAGGAAGACTTCTTCGACATTCTTCCCGAAGATGCGAGCAATCTTAAAAGCCAAGTCCAGCCCCGGCTCGTATTTACCCGTCTCAACCGCGTTGATGCACTGCCGCGTTACGCCGACGGCATCGGCAAGGTCGGCCTGCGACCACTCCTTTTCTGCTCTCAGGACGCGAAGTCGAGTCTTCATTCTTGGTACCGCCAAGAAAAGAGAATTAGGCCGATGCTCCAAAGGCCGATCATAAAAAGCGGAACCAGGAGTGAGGCTCCGGGAAGGAAACCGAATCGTTGCAGGATGCCGACAGCGAGTGTGAGGAGTAAGGAGCCAACAAAAGCAAAGCTTGTTGCTTCGTGGTTGATCAATCTCTGATGTGTGTCTGCGACTTTCAGGAAGCGGAGGAAACTCCAAATTCCGCCGCCAGCCAGAACAATGCCAAAGGCAAACAGTGCTTCTTGCGCGGCCTGACTCGCTTTGACTGCCACCATGAAAGTCCCGGTTGTAAGGAACACGAAAACATACAGGATGCGCAGTGCGTTTTTGCGCTGCCGCTTGGGTTGCTGAGGTCTCAGTAGAGTAGACATAGCATGGCCCTCTGGCCATTTACAGAGTACTCTATTCAGGTCTATATGTCAATCATAGCATTCTTATAGACCTCTTAACATGTCTATATACCTTTTGGGCTTGGATTACCGATGCAGGCCCAACTCCGCTGGAAAGAAGCCTGTAATGGGCGCCATGGCAAAAGACGTGAATCAAATTTCGGACAACCGGGCGGCCAGCAGCTTTGCTCCCTGCTAAGTCGTGTCCGAAAGTTTGCCGAACCTGTCATCGAGCACGGCGCACGATCCGTGGCTTTGATACGCTGTGAAGAGGCGTCTCTGGACCGGCTGGTTTCAAAGTCGGGTTATCGCGCACGTGAAATCGCAGATCGGTTGCGGGACTACATAGCCTGTAACTTTTGACAGTTGGAGAGGGCGCCTCCCAATGACATCTTTTTTAAATAAGTAGAACTATGTCGCCTTGTTCATATTCGGGGAACGATGCATGCTGAAAAATTCCGGCAGTCGCCTCATCTCGGTCTTCCTTCTCTTTCTTTCTGTAACAATTCTGGGCGCACAAGTCTTGTCAGCCCAACAATCTCACATGGTCTTTCTCGGTTCGGGCAGGGTCAACAATGGCTTGGACCACGACACGATACAAGCCGGGCCGCAGCAAGGTACATTTCGTGCCATACAACTACGTGTTAGCGGGGGAGCCGTGAATTTCCTGCGCATCATCGTACAGTATGGCAATGGAACGAGGAGCGAGATTGAAGTGCGCAGCAACATCCCTGCGGGTGGAAGCACTCGCATTATTGATCTGCCCGGAGACCGCCGCGTCATCCAGCGCGTGGATTTTTGGTACAGCAAAGCCAATTGGGCCATGCTCCCGAAAGTCAGTCTTTATGGCGTGCGCTAATTCTTCGGTATCCACAACCCGAGTATGAAACTCCAGACAAGTCCCGCGATTACCCCTGCAGGTCCAGATCAACCATGTGGTGGGAAGCCCTGTTGCCATCAGTGAGGATGCTGACTCGTGGACGATTCACGCCGCTCTCACTCTGTGTCCCTTCTATTCTCGGACTTATTTTGGGGATATGTTGCACCCCCGGTTGTGCCGGTTACTCGGTTCTGACGCATGAAGCGATTATCGACGCCGCGTGGAAAGAGAGCATTGTGCCAGTACTCTTGAAGCGCTTCCCCGATGCGACGCCGGAGGAACTGCTCCAGGCCCACGCCTATGCCTACGGGGGCGCGATTATCCAGGACATGGGTTACTATCCTTTCGGCAACCGATTCTTCAGCGATCTAACGCACTATGTTCGAAGTGGTGACTTTGTTCTCGCTTTGATCGATGAATCCCAAGATCTGAACGAATACGCTTTCGCGCTGGGTGCACTGGCGCACTACGCGGCCGACAACTCGGGACACCCGCTGGCAACCAATCGCGCGGTTGCAATGCTGTATCCCCAACTGGAGAAGAAATATGGATCCGTCGTTACGTATGAGGAAAAACCGTCCGCGCATATGAAGGTAGAATTTGGTTTCGATGTCGACCAAGTAGCCAAGGGAAACTATGCGCCGAAAGCCTACCATAACTTTATCGGGTTTGAGGTCTCTAAGCCGGTTTTGGAAAGAGCATTCGCAAGAACATACTCGGTCGATATGTCGAGCGTCTTTTTTCGAGTGGATCTGGCGATCGGAAGCTATCGTCACGCTGTTTCGACCGTTATTCCGCGCACGACCAAAGTAGCATGGCATCTCAAAAGAAGTGAGATCCAGCACAGCGACCCCAGCGAGACCAAGACGAAATTCAGCTACAACATTTCAAGCTCCGGGTACCGCAAGGAGTGGGGTGACGTCTACGAAAAGCCGAGTTTCTTCGCGCGCCTTAAGGCGGTCATAGTGCGCCTGATACCCAAAATCGGTCCGCTCAGCGCCTTCGCGTTTCATCCTCCTACTCCGGCCATAGAACAGATATACATGCACAGTTTCAACGAAACATTGGACCACTATCGAGTGTTGCTCCTCGCCCAACAGGAAGGCACACTCAAATTGCCCAACGATAACCTCGACACCGGTGGCATTACCGTACCAGCCGTCTACAAGCTGACAGATGAAACCTACGCGAACTTGCTGGACAAGACGAGCGGCAAATCTGTTTCCGACCCTTTGCGCCGGAATATTCTCGCCTATTACGCTGATCCAGAGAAGCCATTTGCAACCAAGAAGCACCCCGAAGCCTGGCAAAAAGTTCTCCATGAATTGGGTAAGTTGAAGGCTATGCCGGACGCTGACATTCCCAAGCAGTGATTTACATTGAAGAAGGCTGGTTGTGACTCAGACTCTTGCGCATCACAACGTATACGAACGCCGGAGTGCTCCTTGTAGGTGATCATGCGAACGATCAAAACCTACTCCAAACGGGCGCTCTTTTATATTGCGTTTACTAGGGACTGACTCAATTAGCAGATTGCAAAACTGGACTAAGTCATTCTGGCCCAGCGCTCTATCTGTCACTTTTGACAGAATCATCCATTTGCAATCCGCGACACACTAGCGCACACGTGAGGGCAGGCTCGGACCTCAATGGAATTTCTCGCGGAGGACAAAAATGAACACTTCCAGTTGGATTCGATCCAGTTTAGTGGGGGTGCTGTCGGTCGCCATCATTCTGCCTGGCTTTTCAGCTTACGCCGGCGACGACAAGAAAGAGAAGAGTCAGAAGGAGATCCAGAACATGGCCCAGGACACCCTTCAACGACTTTATAAGGCCGACCCAAAGACCAAGGGAGTGGTCCAAAACGCGGCAGGGTATGCGGTCTTTAGCAATCTGGGAGTAAAGATCCTCGTGGCTGGCTCTGGCAACGGGAAAGGCATCGCCGTGAACAATAAGAGCAAGCATGAGACCTTTATGAAAATGCTCCAAGTCCAAGCTGGGCTCGGAGTGGGCGTCAAGAAATTTCGGGTTGTCTTTGTGTTCGACAACGAGAAGGCGCTCGAGAGCTTCGTCAATTCAGGCTGGCAAATGGGCGGACAATCCACAGCCGCGGCCAAAACCGGGGACAAAGGAGGATCGAAGGCGGGAGCGGCGTCCGTCTCGGAAGGAGTCTGGATGTATCAGTTGACGGACAAAGGATTGGCAGCCGAGATCAGTGCCACGGGCACGAAATACTACAAAGATGACGACCTGAATTGATTCTGTCCATTTCGCGGCAGCCTAGGCAACTAGTAATTTGGATAGGCGTGCCAGAGCCAGGGCGGCGCTAGCTTCGAGGCACGTCGAAAACCGAACGTACAGGCATCCGATTACTTTTGGAGCTGAGTAATAACTAAGTCGTTTTACTACGGGTAAGAGTGCGCCGTGTCGGGAGGTAATCATGACTACGACGGAACAGCAACGGCTAAATGATGCGCGACTGGGAAAATATCCTTGGAAAAAATGGGGACCCTATCTTAGTGAGCGGCAGTGGGGCACCGTCCGCGAGGACTATAGCGAAAATGGCGACGCCTGGAATTTCTTCACCCACGATCAGGCCCGCTCGCGCGCCTACCGCTGGGGCGAGGACGGCATCGCCGGCATTTCCGATGACAAACAGCGTCTCTGCTTCGCGCTGGCCTTATGGAACGGCAAGGATCCGATCCTCAAGGAGCGACTCTTCGGATTGACCAATAGCGAAGGCAACCACGGCGAGGACGTGAAGGAGTACTACTTCTACCTCGACAGCACGCCGACGCACTCGTACATGAAGTATCTCTACAAGTACCCGCAGGCGGCCTATCCCTACGCCGATCTGGTGGAGACGAACCGCCGTCGTTCCCGGAACGAAATGGAGTATGAGCTCCTCGACACCGGCGTCTTCAAGGACGACCGCTACTTCGACGTCTTCGTGGAGTATGCCAAGGACGGTCCGGAAGACATCCTGGTGCGGATCACGGCAGCCAACCGGGGACCGGAGGCGGCAGAACTGCATCTCCTGCCGACGCTGTGGTTCCGGAACGACTGGGCGTCGTGGATTGCCGAATCCAACCGAGCTGCCGAGAAACCAAACCTCAAGCAGATCGAGGCAGCGGCGGGCACGAGTGCGGTTGCGGCGACGCATCCGCTGCTGGGTGAATTGACCTTTTCCTGCGAAGGCGAGGTGCCGCTGCTCTTCACCGAGAACGAAACAAACCACGAGCGGCTTTTCCCCGGGCAAAAGAACGAGAGCCCCTACGTCAAGGACGGCATCAACGACTGCGTGGTGCAGGGCAACCAGGGCGCGGTGAACCCCGGCAAGCAGGGCACCAAGGTCGCGGCGCACTATCGGGTCAAGGTCGGTGCCGGTCAGACGGCGAAGTGATTCGCCTGCGGCTCTCCGAGAGTTCTCCGAGACCAGAAGCGACGAACTCCTTCGGCAAGCAATTTGATGAAATCTTCGCCGACCGGCTTCGTGAAGCCGACGAGTTCTACCGGTCGGTGACCCCGCCATCGGTCTGAGTGAAGACGCGGCCAACGTGATGCGCCAGGCCATCGCCGGCATGCTCTGGAGCAAGCAGTTCTTCTTCTTCGACGGTGACAACTGGCTGGACGAGCACCACTCCAACCCCCTCCATACCGGATATCGAAATTCCCGGAACTCGGAGTGGTTCCACATGCTGAACGAGGACATCATCTCGATGCCCGACAAGTGGGAGTATCCCTGGTACGCGGCCTGGGACCTGGCCTTCCACACGCTCCCGCTCTCGATCGTGGACCCCGACTTCGCCAAGCAGCAGATGGAACTGATGCTCCGCGGCGTCTACCTGCACCCCAGCGGGCAGATGCCCGCCTATGAGTGGAACTTCAGCGACGTGAACCCCCCGGTCCACGCCTTTGCGACCCTGTTCCTGCATCGCACCGAGCAGGCCCTGCGCGGCGAGACGGACGTGGATTTCCTCAAGTCGGCGTTCAACAAGCTGCTTGCTGAACTTCACCTGGTGGGTGAACCGCAAGGACCGGTTCGGCAAGAACGTGTTCGAGGGCGGCTTCCTCGGCCTCGACAACATCGGCATCTTCGACCGCAGCGCGCCGCTCCCCACCGGCGGCCACCTGGAGCAGGCGGACGGCACGGCCTGGATGGCCCTATTCAGCCAGAACATGCTGGAGCTCGCGATGGAGCTCGCCGCCCACGACCCCACCTACGAGGACATGGTCGTGAAGTTCGTCGAGCACTTCGTCTATATCGCCGCGGCCATGAACCGTCCCGGTCAGGACGGCATGTGGGACGAGGAGGACGGCTTCTACTACGACCTGCTGCGGCTCCCCGACGGCAGCGCCACGCGGCTCAAGGTGCGCTCGATGGTGGGGCTGCTGCCCCTGTGCGCCACCACGGTAATCGAGAAGTGGCAGCGGGAGCGCGTTCCGCGGGCGATGGCTCAGCTGTTGGAACGCCTGCGCCGGATGCCCGAACTGCTGAAGTCCATCCACCCCACGGGCCCGGGACACTTGGGCGTGGCGGAGCGGGGGATCCTGGCCCTGGTCAACCCGGAGCGGCTTCGCCGGATCCTCACGAAGATGCTCGACGAGAACGAGTTCCTGAGCCCCTACGGCATCCGCTCGCTCTCCAAGTTCCACGAGCAGCACCCGTACGTCTTCCACGTGCAGCGGCCAGGAGTACCGGGTGGACTACCTGCCGGCGGAGTCGAACACCGGCATGTTCGGCGGCAACTCCAACTGGCGGGGACCGATCTGGATGCCGGTGAACGTGCTCATCATCCGGGCGCTCCTGAACTTCTACCTGTACTACGGCGACAACTTCAAAATTGAATGCCCCACGGGGTCCGGCAAGATGATGAACCTCTTCGAGGTGACCAAGGAGATCGCGGATCGGCTCAGCCGGATCTTCCTGCGCGACGAGCACGGCCGGCGTCCCGTCTATGGCGGCACGGAGAAGTTCCAGTCCGATCCCCACTGGCGCGACCACATCCTCTTCTACGAATACTTCCACGGCGACAACGGCGCCGGGCTGGGCGCCAGCCATCAGACCGGCTGGACCGGGCTCGTGGCCAAAATCATCCAGCTTTACGGCGTTCTGGATGCCAAGCGGTTCCTGGAAGGGGGCAAGCAGGCCGCGTTCAAGGAGAAAGCACGAGGCGCTGGCAAGTAAGGGCGAATGGCTTCGCCAACTGAGGCCGGCGGCGGTTCCCTGAGGTCAAGAACTTGATGCTGCGACGCTAGACTATATTTCCGCGCCTTTCGCCGACTCTACTAGACTGCACCACCTCTGAGAATGAAGCTGTGAAGAAACTACGGGCATAGTGAGGCCAAGTCAGGATTCTCTCTACAGAATCGACGGTTGCGTTAAGGAGGGTCGTCCTTCTTCTCCGCGAGCATTCATGCGGCAAGCATGAGAATGGGCATAGAAATATCAGTGACGGTGAGAATCAACAGCTAAGAGTCGCTCGCGAGGGGTGATTCAAACGGTACCCCACCTGGCTAGGTCTGATTGAGTGCAGCCAGACAGTTCGGTTCTCCTGGGGGAAGTATGGTCGGATCAACTGATTAGATGGGTGTTGCGCCGTTGCGCCAACCCATTGAGCCCGCGCGGCTAATTGCGAGTTGACAACCTGGCTTCTCAGATTAGGAATCGAATCGAGTGCAGGTACGTCCGCAGTCTCAGTTAGGTTTGTGTTAGTCTCAGGGTCGTTTCTCGACACCCCTCTTTCGCGGTGTTTCACAGATTTGCGGAGTCAAACCGTGTCTGTTCCCGAAAGAATCGATACTCACCAGAAAGCGCTTTCGATCAATCTCGATCCTAAAATCTTTGGGTCATTCGCTGAGATCGGAGCGGGCCAGGAGGTCGCACGCTGGTTTTTGCAAGTCGGCGCAGCCTCTGGCACGGTCGCAAAGACCATCTCCGCTTACGACAAAGAAGTCAGCGATGATCTCTACGGTGCCGGCACGCGGTACGTATCTAAGCCTCGTCTGCAATCCATGCTCGAGCACGAGTGGTCGGATCTCCTTTCTCAACTCAGCGTCAGCCGCGGGGCCACGTCGCTCTTCTTTTCTTTTGTAGACACTGTCTCCGCGCGCAACTTCTCCGGAGACAACGAATGTCACGGCTGGATCGGCATCCGCTTTCAGACGCAACCACAATCTCCGCCCAACGACGTTATTCTCCACATCAACCTCCGCGATCGCAGCAACCTGGCCCAGCAGGCCGCTGTCGGCATTCTCGGAGTCAATCTCATCTATGCTGCGTTTCACCATCTTTCCAGCGCCGATGAATTCCTTACGCAAGTGGCCGCCGACCTTTCTCCGCACCGCATCGAATTTGACTGCGTCGAACATACAGGCCCCGCCTTTGAACAGTGGAATGCTCGTGCCGTCCACGCATCGCTCGTCGCCAAGCAACTCGCCGAAGCGGTCTGCTTCCCCGTGGAGAGTAAACTCATTCCTCCCACCGAACTGCTCTACAAAAAAGCAATCGTGCTCGCACCCGGAACGTTTGGCGTTGTCGGCCCTTTGCAGCGAACGATGATCGAAGCCACACTGGCCTCGCTGCCCAAGCAGGAGCTCGAGCAAAGCAGAGGTTCTATCGGGTTGTTTTCTGTGAGCTGTGCCGCGAGCCAGCCTAGTGAACCGACGTTAACCGCCACTCAGATCCTTGAACGCGTTGATGTTCTGCAAAAGCTAGCGAGAGGCGTCCTCGTATTTCGCGAGCGAGAGCTTTACAAGATGGGCGCGTTCGTCAGCCGCTTCACCAAATCCCGGGTTCATTTTGCTGTCGAGCTTTCTGTGTTGGTTCGGGTCTTGCAGGATAATTACAACGATCTCGACGGTAGTCTCTGGAAGGCATTGCTCGTCTCTTTCGCGAAAATGTGCGGGTGAGCGTATTCCCAATGCCCGCTGCGGAGATGAAGGACTCGGACTCAGCCGCTGGCTGGAAGTGGAAGGAAGCGAATGGTCTTATTGGCGCTCGGGATATCGAACCTCCCGAACCGCTGAACCACCTTTATCGCTATTTAATCGGTAATGGACTAATCCTGCCTCGGGAGCTCGCTGATGAATAACTGCCAGCTGGCTCCGTTGTCGGCGAAGAGAGTGGAACCGGCGAGAGAGATCCCCAAGCGGAGGGACGCTTATCGCGCAGGGATTCCGTCAGCTCGGTGTAAGTCCTAATCAACGGCTTTTAGGAAGTGAGCTCCGCGATTGGCGTTGACTTTAGACCGCTTACCGAAAAAGTGGAGGTTGGTACGCAGTCGGAGCCGGAATCGCTCGCTTTCCAATAACCCCAGGTAAGTGGAGAGAATCAGCAAAAGCAGCCACATTTTACATTTCCTACCTGAACCACATGTACGAAGAATACAAGAGGATGCAATCAGTAGACGCCAAGCACTTAGCCCTGTTGACTCGCTTGATTCCGTATTTCAGGACGAAAGCCAGCCGATTGCGCAGCCTTGGAAGGAATGGTGACTTATTGTCCTGGAGCAATGAGGGCCGCGCGTGCTTATATTAGAATTGGAGTGAAAAGGAACAAATGTACAAATCTATACGCGTTTCGTGGTGTTTATGGGTTGTGTGCGCGATGCTGTTCATGTCTGCCCCCAGTGACGCATCGGCCCAATCGCGAAGGGTGTCGGTTCAGCAGTCGTCACCTCGAGAGGGCCAGGATCATCGCCTGCTGCTATACAACACGCACACCGGCGAACGCATGGATATTATTTATCGCCGCGGCGACCAGTACATGCCGGAAGCGCTCGCGAAGCTCGATTATTTCCTGCGCGATCACGCACCGGCGAAGTGCGCCATTTCGATCCGCGCCTCTACGATATTCTTTCCGATCTCACGGCGTCGGTCGGCCATCCTGGCGGCGAGATCGACATCGTCTGCGGCTACCGCACACCGTCGACGAACGAATCTCTTCGCGCCCACACACCGGAGTCGCAAAGAACAGCCTGCACATTCAGGCGGAAGCGATTGACCTGCGCATGCCCGGCATCGAACACGCTCAAGCTGCGCAAGGCGGCGCTCGCCCTGCACCGCGGCGGCGTGGGCTATTATCCTCACTCGGATTTCATCCACGTTGATACGGGCCGAGTCCGCCAGTGGTGTTTCGACTGCCGCCACGCAATCTGACCAGCCGGCGACTAGCCCGGATACGGATAACCCTTCGCGAGAACCTTCTCGAGCGCGGCATCGTGCCCGTAGATGTCGTCGTAAAAGTGAACGAGTCCATCCTCCGGCACGACCACGGTGCCATAAACGATCAACACCGGAATCGGATGCGCAAGATTCACTTGCTGCTGTCGTGGTTCCGTTCATGGCCGCGCGGACTGTCGATCCACGTTCCATCCCGGATTGTCGCGCAGGACCCACACGGCCAGATCGGCGGGCTTTTCCAGGCGAATGCAGCCATGGCTGAAATCCCGCCGCGATCTTCGAGAAGAATTCCTGCTCGGGCGTATCGTGCATGTAGACGTTGTAGTCATTCGGAAAAATAAATTTCACCAGCCGAGTGAATTCTTGGGGCCCGGCCTTTGCCGGATGAAAAGTTTTCCTGCCCGCAATTGCTGCCAGCATATCGCTCGATCACGCTCCCGAGCGTCACGACCTGCTGGCGGCTGTCCACCACCTCGAATCCTTTCTTGGCCAGATAGTCGGGCTCGCGTGCAGTGTGCGGAAGGAATTCCGCTCTGGCGATGGAATAGGGAACGTTCCAATACGGCCGGAACACCACATACTGCATGTTGTCTTCAAAGACCGGAGTGTTGTGGTTATACGCTTTGCCGACCACCACGTTCATCGTCAGCGCCACTTTGAAGTTTTCGTCGTACGCGCGCAGGCGAAACTCCGGAATATTCGCGACGATCGGCGCCGCGTGCAGACCGATCGGCAGCCAGCGCCAGCGCTCCAGCGTCAGTTGCATCTGCCGCACGCGGCGGCTCAGCGGAACATTCAGATCCGCCAATGTTTGCGTGGTGATTCGTCCATCCGGCGTGCGGCCATGCCGGCTCTGAAAATTTTTTACCGCATCCACCAGCGGTGCCTGGTATACAGTTCCATCGGCCGGAACATTCGCGTCAGCCGGAAGATCGCCCAGCAGCCGGAGCAAGTGGATCAGGTTAGGAATGCCAGAATAAA
>CAVQZW010000007.1:0-133939 GCA_963718785.1 uncultured Acidobacteriota bacterium
TTCTCCAGTTCTTTTGTTAGGCGAGACCGGCACGGGAAAGGAATTGGTAGCACGCGGCATTCATCTAGAGGGATTGCGCCGAGAGAAGGCATTTGTTCCGGTTGATTGTTCAGCGCTGACACACACGCTAATAGAGTCCGAATTATTCGGCCACGTCAAAGGTGCGTTCACGGGTGCAGACCACTCTCGAGAGGGCCTCCTGCAATCGGCTGATGGAGGGACGATCTTTCTGGATGAGATCGGCGAACTCCCAATAGCGTTGCAAGCTAAATTGCTTCGTGCACTGCAGCAAAGGGAAGTGAGGCCGGTGGGGTCCACGGCGCGAATCCCGATAGACGTTCGTATCATCGCAGCTACGAATCGAGATCTTGAAGTAGGGGTCCGAAAAGGGACATTCCGCCAAGACTTGTTTTACCGTCTAAACGTCATACAAGTCCATCTGCCTCCCCTGCGTAACCACAAGGTCGACATCCCGCTGCTAGTCATGCACTTCCTAGACAAATTCTCCGGAACTGTCGATTGCGTCCATGCACTCTCGGATGGGGCGCTGCAAAGGTTGATGTCCCACGACTGGCCAGGCAACATTCGCGAGTTGCAAAATGCCGTTGAGCGTGCGGTGGCGCTAAGCTCAGACAGCGTTCTGACTGCAGACGATCTGGTATCGGTCCCCAACCGAGCATCCGCTTCGGATGGTCCCAATAACAACGAGATAATGCCTCTGAGGGAAATCGAGCGTCGCGCGATCCTGCATGCTCTGAGGGAAACCGGAGGAGACAAACTTGCCGGCGCACGCCTCTTGGGCATCGGCAAAACCACCCTATATCGCAAGCTCAAAGACTACGCCACAACCCCGATAGCAGTACGGCATGAACCAGAAAAGAAAGACTGAGTAATGGAAAAAAGACCCAGGATGCCCACCCCAGCCAATGCGTGGATTGAGAGCGCAGAACTGGAAAGACTTTTGCTGGAATCAGCCGGTGAAGCCATTTATGCGATAGACATGGCCGGTAATTGCACTTTCTGCAATCCTGCATGTCTGCGATTGCTAGGCTATAACGACCCGGTTCAGCTCCACGGAAAGAACATGCACGCGTTGATTCACCATAGTCGAACGGATGGATCGTCCTATCCAAACCATGAGTGCCGTATCTACTTCGCTTTTCGGCAAGGCGAGGGCAGTCACTCGGACGACGAAGTCTTCTGGCGCGCCGATGGATCGAGCTTCCCCGTTGAGTACTGGTCCTATCCCATACGTCAGAACAACGTCCTGATGGGAGCCGTCGTAACTTTTGTCGACATCACCGAGCGCAAGAGAGCGGAGTACGCCCTGCGGGAAAGTGCAGAGATGCTTCACCAGCTGGCGGATAACATCCGGGAAATCATTTTTGTTATTGTGCCAGGTCCACCGAGGATGGCTTTCATCGGCTCGGCCTACGAGGAAGTCACCGGGAGGTCCCGTCAGGAACTTTACGAGCGCTTTGATGCTTGGCTCGACCTCGTCCATCCAGAAGATCGTGATTACGCTCAAACCGTTCTTGAGCAATCCATGCGCGGCGTCGCAACCGCAATGGAGTACCGATTGCACCGACCAGATGGTTCGGTTCGCTGCATTCATGCACGCAGCTTTCCGGTTGAGGATTCGCGGGGCGAGCTGTGCCGCATTGTGGGTATTGCTGAGGACATTACTGACCGAAAAAAAATGCTCGAAGAAGCGGAATTGGCGAGAGCAGCCGCGGAAGCTGCCAACCGGGCAAAAAGCGAATTCCTAGCAAATATGAGTCACGAGCTCCGGACGCCAATGAACGGGGTCATCGGAATGACCGATCTACTTCTCGGCACAGACCTGACCGAAGAGCAGGCCGAATACGTTCAAATGGCAAAAACGTCGGCTGATTCGCTGCTGTCGATCATCAGCGACATTCTGGACTATTCACAAATTGAGACCGGGAAATTGCAATTAGATCGCCTCGCATTCGATTTGCCAACACTCTTGGATGAGATGACCAAAGAGTTTGCAGTCAAGGTTCACGGCAAAGGCCTTAAGCTGGTTTTGAAAGTACACCCAAGTGTGCCGAAGCATGTAGTAGGTGACCACATTCGTCTGCGACAGATCCTTGGTAATGTGGTAGACAATGCTGTGAAGTTTACAGAGCAAGGAGAAATTCTTTTAGAAGTACGAAAGGGAAAGGAAAGTAATAACTCTGCCATCTTTCATTTCATTGTCCGAGATACTGGGATCGGAATTCCTCCAGAAAAACAGCGGCTGATCTTCGACGGATTCTTTCAGGCGGACTCATCGGTCACGCGCAGGTTTGGGGGCACAGGACTCGGCCTGACTGTGTCAAAACGCTTGGTTGACATGATGGACGGGCAAATTTGGGTTGAAAGCAAAGTTGGACGTGGCTCGACGTTTCACATTACCGTTTCACTCGGAACGCGTTCATGAAACGTACACTTCCTCTGTCCTCCTCCTGCTTTGCGAAGGCTTCGAGCTTGAGCCGACTTAGCAGCACTGGGGGAAGCGACAGCCGGATGGTTTGTCGCTGCCATTAACGGCGTCTCCTCGCCCCATCATCGGTGACTTCCAACACGACGATGACCGCGACCTTCGACCCGACCCGCCCTCCAAGTCTTCCCTCCCCGACGTTCCCGGGTTCGGACATTTCCTTTCTTTCTTTTCCGATTTTCTTTGGGCTCACCGCTCTGGTAATTCCTCTCCGCTCCGGCCCGGCGCGCTTAGGCCGGAGTGGAGGGAGTGGCCAGGAACCGAGTATCGCCAGGCGCGCACCAATCTAGTTCTGCGCCGTCGGCAAAACGCCCATCTCCCTAAGCACCCGTTCCGCCTCTTGGCTGGGCATCGTCGGCTTTCCCAGCAGCTTCCGCAGCGGTTCAACCGCCCGCCGGTCCTTAATCTTCCCCAACTCCTGCACGCATTGCACCGCGACCTTGCTCGACGGGTCCGCCGTCACTTCCTGCTCCATCGTTTGAATCAGGGCCACACAACGCCCGGGTCCTTCAACTTCGCGAGAGCCATCACCGCTTCGATCCGCGTCGCAGACTGCGTCTGCCTGTCCTGCGCTACGCTCGCCAGCGCGTCACGCTCCCGGTAGTATTCAGCTTGCCCAGCGCCCGCACTGCCTGATAGTTCGTTTTCGTAACTTTTCCCAGCGGCTCGACTGCCGACGCGTCTCCCAAATTCCTCAGCGCTTCCGCTGCGCTGTACCGCACATCTGCGTTTTCGTCCGTCAACGAATGAATGAGCGCCGGCGCCACGCGCGCATCGTGAAAATGCGACAGCGCGTCCGCCGCCGCTCCTCGCAATGAATAGTTGTCCGATTGCAACGACTGAATCAGCCCCGGAACGATGCGCGCGTCCTGAAACGCTGCGAGCGCCTATGCGACATCCGGCTGAAGTCCAACTCCTTTGTCTGTAGCACGTCCAGCAACGGGCAAATGGGTCGCAGATCACCCAGCTTTGCAAGCCCCGCGCAAGGGTGCTTACAACACTTCTACGCTGGTTCAATATGTTACTGTATGATATACTATGAAAGAGATTTAATAACATGAGATCATTTCTCTTGGCGATCCTTTCCCTCACACCGACCATTGTCCTAGCGCAATACCCTAAGCCGATAACCTTAACCGTCACAAAGATAACGAGAGAGCGAAAGCCCACGCCAGTCTGCGATAATTGCGGCTACGTTACGACCATCGAGGCGCATAGTGCCACCGCGAGTTTCATCTTGGTGTGTGAATCCCGCATATTTCCAGAACATCCGCAAAACAATTCAGTCTGCGCACAGTTTGAAACAGGCGTGCATGAAGCCAGGATGCTGGAAGCTGATCTAATTACCTTTTGGCCGCAGAATTCCGTTAGCGAACGGGGGGCGCATCACGAATATTACGCGGTTATTGTCGAAGAGGCGCGAGCAGGAGAACACAACTAGACAGAGTTGCAGTCGTACCGGGGCACAGAAACTAATACGACTCTTGCACCGGAATTGAGCATCAGAAAATATCGCCGTGAGTAGGGCGGCCACGATTACGCAAATCAGAGTTGCGATCAGCAATGAACCCTGGCTTGGACGAATCCCGTAGGCGACATGAGAGGTGGGTTGGCTCATGTTTTCTCCTTGACGACCTATCCCTTCCATGTTTACTGTACTATTTATATCAGTATGAGATATCTGTCAAGCACAATCACTCGAAGTTAAGGTGGCAATCATGGCGAGGAAAAACAAGCCAGCCGAACAACCGGATTCACTTCGGGCAACTATTCTCTACAACAAAGTGATGCTCGATGCAGTCTTCGAGGTTCTCGAACAGAAGCGTATTTTGACTCGGGAAGAAGTAGAGAATCGTGCCAGCGACATCCTGCACAAGGCATGCCCTGTTTTCCCCTGGTTACAGTGATCTTAGCCTTGGTCCGGCGGTATTCACGCTCCGCCACCCAAATATCGGCGAAGCGCCGCACGCTCAACCCCGAGCACCTTGGCAGCCCTAGCGCGACTCCCTCCGCACATCTCCAGCACTCGCTGAACGTGGAGATATTCGAGTCCTCTTAACGTAACGCTATAGCACTCGACAAACGGCTTGCGAACCTGCGTAGATTCTGGACCTGAACCTGCACTTTTGTGCATTTCAATCCTCCCAAAGTGAAATTGAAACATTGAAACGTCGTTCTGCTATAGAGAGCGGTCAGGTCCGGCCAGCTCTGCAAACGGGATTCCAGGCAGCACCGGTTCCGTTTCCTCTGCAATGATCTCGTCAGCGTATTCCTCGAACTCTTCCGGCTCGTGCGAGCACTCATCGGAGTCCGAGTCCTGTATATCCTCCAAAACTTCTGCCATCAAATGAAGTTCGTATTTCAACTCCTGACGCGTCTCGTTGGCATCTTCGTAACTGCCCAAAGTAATTTCCTCGCTGAGGCGTTCTCCAAGATTCACGATATTGGAACGGCAGAATTTAACCTTCTCAAAGAGAGTTTCGGGACCAATGAGCTGCGGCGTCTCACCCAAGGGCCTACCTGCCGCGCAGTTGCTGATCCACTCAGCCATACTAGGCGGCGCAAGAACCTCAACAGGTCTCGGCTCGGTCATGTCGCTCCACCCTTTCTGAAGCTTGAAACGTTACCTTGCTTCAGGCAAACAGTTAGTTTTGACCGACTCTGCGGACGGGACTGCGGGAAGTCCAATTACCTCGACAGCTTCCTCCGCAATTATCTCGTTCGCGTATGCCGCGAACTCTTCAGGGGAGAGTCGAGGCAATCCAAATCGCTCGAATACAAATAGGTCGGATACCATCGCGCCGAGCGCCTCACTAGGTATGTCGTAGTGGTCGGCCCACTGCTCCAATGCGCAGTGGAGATCAAGCAGCGCCCCTCGACAAGCCTGGGTCATGCACAAGCCATCAATCGGCTCTCGCTGCCGAGCACTCGTCCGCCTCCGCCAAGAATGCCTTCGGCGCGTCTCACGGATCGTCCAGGAAGGGACAGACGTCATAATGAGTCTCCCGATAAATCGATGTCTTACATGGTGCGCTCCCTTCCTACGACAGAGATATTTCGGCGTCAATTCCGTAGATTACTGAGCCCTAAGTACGGAACGTAAGTTTTACTACCGTATTTTACGGAGCGTATTTCGGCGAAGAACAAAATTACCTGGCGGTCAGCGTGGGCGCGGTGAGACAGTCTGCTTTTGATGGCCCAGGAGATACATAGGGTGTGGTCTGCTTGGAACCTTGTGTGGTCCTGTGGGGTAATTAACAGGCGGCCTGAGATCATACCAGTGCAAACCACGCTTCGTGTACCTGCTAGCCGCGAGAGTCTTGCGAGTCCCTGTACGAGTCTCAACAAACACCAAAAACACCTCCAGAGCGTCGTCCTCCAGCCTACTAATTAGCCGCTCAATTGCAAATCTGTCGGCAAAATCGAATTGTAACCCCATGCTTTTATCCGACGTGAACATGGGTTTGTGAATTGCATCAAACCCGGAAAAATACTCAGCTTTCTCAATAGGGTTTAAGGCGAGCATTACCATCTTCCCCTCGCGCTTCTTTGGTCCACGTCCGGGCCACCAGGCAGGATAAAGCGGCATCTGCCGCAGCATCCAACCGATGTCCGATGTCGTCAACGCGAGTATTGTCCCGTTGAGCGCAGGAGCGAACCGAAACACAACAAGGGCTAGAAGGGACGCCGAAAGCACGAGGATGACCGCGATCGCGGTCACGAACACCACGAGAGCCAAGACCACGAGCGAGTTCATCGCTCATCTCCCGCAAAGTACCGGAGCCAAGGGAGAGATTTATCTAGGTGTTCGTCACGGCAACTCGTGCAAACCATGGAAAAGGGCATGGGCACCCTCCAGAGGGAAGCTGAAGGATTTTTACCATAGTAATTAAGTTTTATCAATGGGTGAATACACGTACTAGATAAATAAAAATGCTTGCATTGTGTATATATCTGATCTATATAGTTAGTGGTCGTGACCCTCGGCGGTCCTTTGGGGAGGAATCCGTTGAAGCAAGAAGCGAATCAGGCCGTTTCCGATTCGATTCAATCAACAGCTCACACTATTCGAAGCGCCGTGCGTCAAGTCGCCCGCCGTCAGTGGTGGCTATGGTCAACGGGCGTGATGGTAGTCATCTTGCTCGTCCTTGGGATCGCTTCGTTCGCGTTTCCTGGTCTCCTGTCGCAACAGCCGGATTCAGAATTCTACAGACTGAATCTCGCCCTTGCGGTCCGAGGACTGGTCGGTTTGGTCCTACTATTCGCCATCTACGTCATTTACCAACAACTCCAAATCCGCCGAATTGATGTGGAAGTCTTCGATGCACTCGGACAAATTCAGGATAGGGCGGAGAGGGCAAATAAGTTAGCGGGTCGCGACAGTCTGACTGATCTCTACAATCGAGAATTCGGAGAACAGCGCTTGCACGCAGAGATGTCGCGTTCACGACGCAAAACCAGGCGTTTGTCAGTTCTCCGTTTGAACCTGGAAGGGATAGACAAGATTGACGCCCAACTCGGCTCTGCTTCCGCGGACTGTGCAACTCGGTTATTCGCGGGGCACTTGCAGAAAGAACTCCGAGACTCCGACGTTCCGATTCGTCTTGACCGAACCGAGTTCCTGATCGTGTTACCAGAATGTGGCGCTGACGAAGCGGAGATAGTCGTGAATCGTCTGAACCGGATGGTGCTCGAATTCGGGGAGCACCGTCTAGACATCCTTGCCGGATGGGCCGATTATGTTGATGGAGACGTGCTACAAACGTTGGTAATGAGGGCAGAAAGCACCCTCCATCAGAACAAACGGAGCGAGTATGGCACAACGCAGCCCGTCAAAATCTTGGTTTCATTCGGCGGTGACAAGAAGGCTAGCGAACGCCTCGCCAGACTCACGGACCGGGAGCGTCAGGTTTTCGAACTCTTGGTTCAGGGCAAGAGCAACAAAGAAGTGGCCGATGTTTTGGACCTCGGCGTAAGAACTGTTGACACGCACCGAAAGAACCTAATGTCCCGTTTGCAGGTACACTCCGTAACTGAACTCATCTTGCTTGCCGTCTCGGAGAAAATCATCGATGTTAAATAGCTGTTGAACGACATTTTTCCCTAATGCCGCTGCCTAGTTCGCAGGGGTCTTTGGCTGGGCCAGTTTCACGAAATGAACGAAAACAACGGTCTTTTCTGGCCACTCTCTACTCAAAGCAGGATCGGATTTCGAGGCCTCGCCAACAAGCGTGGTCTCAGTCAGATATAGAGCGTCATAGCCCCTCATCCATCCGACGACTGCTCGTTTGGGATGAATGCCATCAAAATCTATTGTGCGGCCCAGCATGATGGGGCCGTATTCTCTCTCGTACTGCGATAGCAATTCGTGAATCGACGGGGCATCGATAACGTATCGAATTCTATTTAGCTGCCCATGGTTGAAAACGGCCAGGACGCGGCAGCTTCCGAAGGATAGAATCCTGAGAGAGGAAAAGACTTTTAAATCCTCGGGGCTATTGACGCAGCAGCCGATTGCCTCCACGCCGTCTTCGTCTGGGAAGCTGTGTAGTATTTCTGGAATCTGCAGAGCCGATCCGCATACGGCGCGGGGAAACTTCGCCTTGAAATCCTCAAAACTCTCGCCAAGCGCGTTACCTCCCAAAGTGATAGATTTGCTCGGGGGTTGCGATCGAACAGCCGACCCCAGGCCAGTGACGACTGCAGCGGTAATGATGATCTTGGGTAGCCACTTCGCATTCGAACCTATCGATTTCATGGTCAGCTCCTCTCCTACGTATCTTGGGACAGCGTCCCGCCGCGATCAGTGCACGTTCCTAACCATCATTTGTGTTTTCTAATGTCACTTCTGGGCTGTCGCAGATCGAAGAAACCAAAGATGTTAGATGCCCCGTTCTGAAACAGCGCCGGAATGCAGCGGTCCACAGGCAGGACACTCTTCCCGAATTGGAACTCCCAAAATGGGAATTCCGTAGTCAGAGTTTCATGCAACACTGTAAGTAGACTATAGTTATAAGTTAATTATTCTGGCTAAGAAATTGCAAACCTCTGTCCCGATGCATGGGCGGAGGCTTTGTGAAACTTCTATTCGCTCTGAGTATTGTGTTGCTGCAAATAGAACGCACGAATGCCCAAAGCTCGGTGAGACTGGCTGAAGAAAGCACGCACTACGTGTCCGCCACTTCCTCTGAAGAACAAAGCCGAGACTTCAACAAGACCGTCGTCCCCATTACTAAGCTCCAGTTTTATGGTCCATTTCAAACAGTCCAGTTCGGAACTGGTTTTTGTATAGACCCGGACTGCCGATTTGTCGGAACCAACTATCACGTCGCCAAGGCGATGGGTAAACACTTCAAGGTTGAGGGCAGCCCAGTTGTCCATCGTTGGCTAGGGACGGGGCCGGATGACGAAGAAGCCTCGGAAAATACGCAGTCCTTCTTCCCAGGAATGAAGTTCAAAGAGAAGTACGCCCTCATTCGTGACATCGCTATCGTAGAGCTTCGCTGGCCGCTGTCAAAAAGGGGATATCACGGCGTTACGTTTTACAACGACGATCTCCAATACGGACAGGAGGCTTACATCTATGCCTTTCCGCTTAAATGGAACCCAAAGCGCCATTTGGAGAAGTTCAAAGCCGAGTTCCTTGGTTACAACGTAAAGTACTCTAAACTACCCTGGGAAGATTTGAGCGATAAGCCACTCGTGTTCGATTACGACCAAGAAGACGGAAAATTACGCGCCGGGGCAAGCGGCGGGCTTGTGGTAGACGGGCAAGGACGCATCATCGGAATCCTCAACGCACTGGCCTCCGATATGGAGCACACCATTACAGCCGTTCCGGTTCATTCCTTCGCAGACTTCGTAAGCCGCGTGCAGCCCTACCTGAGCACGCAACTGTTCCCCAAGAGCGTCGTGATCGCCCCAGCCTCTGCCGATAGCTACCCTGAATGGGTTCCAGTTCGCAATCACACCACCTACGATTGCGGTCAAAGCGCCCCCTGTATTCTCCAAAAACGACCAATTGAGCCTCCTGAGGTTCAGGCATTGCGCCAGAAGGCCACCGTGTTGGCCGATAGTATGCGCAATTTCATGGCGGTTCAGTCGCTTGAGTGGGGCAAGGGGGACCGGAGCAACACTCCAGAAGCTATTGCGCAATTTGAGGTTCGTGTAATCGACGGATATCAGAGATTTCGCGAGTACCCGGATGGCACTAAAGAGTTTCAAGACGTACCGTTCCCCGCCCCGCTGAACACCGCCATTGCTACCGGAGGAGAATGGGCGGAGATGCCTGACCTGGTAGGAAATAACCTGAAACTGCGCCTCAACCACGCTCCTGATATCACGATGAGTGGGGAGACATTCCATGTCTTTCAATGGGTAGGACAGATCGAGGATGATGTTTGTAAGTTTAAGACAGTAGTTGACCTAGGTTTAGCGTCCTTAAGTAAAGTCAACACTCTTGACTGTTACGGAGAAGTCTGGACTGACGACGACTTAAACCTCGTCCGCGCCTCAGAGAACTACAAATTGGTAGGTACTTGGAAGAATTATCACGGCGTGGTGACTTTTGGCGTGGTGACAGTTGGCGATCACCAGGTTCGAGTCCCCATAACCATCGCTACCCAGGCGGAGTTCCGCGGCAAGCTCTACTGGTGCCAGGGGATTTTCTCCGACTATCACGAGTTCGCCTCCACGTTCAAAATCGGAAATACGGCAACAGACTTGGTGATGGATAGGGCCAAGCTCGATCACCGAGTGGACAAACCGCAATGATCCGCTGTTTGATCTTGAGTGGAATTGCTTGCGTCTTACTTTCCCCCTTCTGCATGCAAGCACAAGCGCCCTCCGGTGACGACAGTGCGCCTCCGAAGGCGATGAATATCCTGACCAAATCGCAGAAGCCGATACCTGCGGCGCACAAGCCAGTGTTTGTGCCTACAGGACTGGACCTCAAGGCTAGCGTTGGCTATGTCTTCACCAATTCGGGCATGCCATCTGCGGAGCGCTTTAATCTAACAGGCGTAGACGCGGCGGTTATTGCCGATCTATCGCCTTACTTTGGAGTGACGGCAGATTCCAGCTATGTCCGAGCGGCGAACGTTTTCGGCTCAGCTCACGACGCCAACGTTTTAAGTTACCTCGGCGGCCCGATACTTTATCCCGTTTCACACGGAAGGATAAAAGCATACATTCACGGCCTCGCTGGGGGAGCACGAGTATCTGGCGCTGTTCCGTCAAGCGGTATTCCCCCAACAACTGGCTACGTCAACAAATTCTCTTGGGCTGTCGGAGGTGGGGTCGAATATCAGATCTCGCCGTTGTTTGCTTTCCGAACCGGCGGTGACTATCAACACACATATTTTTACGATCCGAATATACAAATTCGAGGACAAAGCGACTTTCGCGCTGTGTGCAGTATCGTCTTCTTTGTGTGGCAGCACCCAAGAAGAAGGTTCTGAAGATTTTCCTCACCTATATCTTAGGGATTGAAGTGCGTTACGCATTCAGCGAGGCGCACTATGTTTGTCGAGATGAGCATTGAGGTCAAGGATCTGAGAGCATGGAAACTGTAAGAGTGTCTCCTAAATTCCAGGTCGTCATTCCCAAGAATCTCAGAGAGGCGCTCGCATTGAAGCCAGGAGAAGAATTGCAGATTTTTATTCTCGACGGGTCCATACGCCTAGAACGTCTACGTCCGATTTGCGAACTTCGCGGAGTCGCAAAAGGGATGGAATGGAAAGATGACTACCGAGAGCACTAAAAAAGATTCTAACCATTTGGCGATGAACTATAGAGAATAGCCATACACGCTAAAGCTCGACTATCCAACTGCTGAACATATAGTTTTCACACGATCATATTTCACCACATTTTGGTTACGACAGAATCGACACTCCGGCACACGTTCCCGCAGGCAATGCCATCAGGATAGTCCGGCGAATAACGGGCTAAAGTTGATTGGAAGATTGACCTCCTCGCCAAGCAATTCCAGTTTGAAACATGCACCGGGAATTCGTCCTGAAATGGCGTTTAGTGTTGTGGTTCGTTTGAGACATTTTTAAGAAGTCCTGAAGATTCAATAGCGAAATATAAATCGAGTCGTTAACACATTGGCACTGCAAATGCATCTCTCTGCCAGACGCAGCTTACGAATCAGTCTGACGCTGCCGCAACTCCATCTGCTCCAAGGCAGAGAAACAGAGAAAAATGATGTACAAATTTCTGATTTTCGCCGTCGTGACTCACTTTTGCCTGACGGCGTCCACTGCGCAAACTACACGCACACAACTCTCTCCTCCCGATCCCAGCTCCACGAGACCCAGCAGTCAAGTCCCGCAATCAAACTCCTCGACCCAGTCGAATTCCAATTTCATTTTCAATCTACATAAGACTCCTACTAACCCAGCGTGTAGCGGGCCAACACAAAACAATCCATGCGGAGCAATGAAGAAACGGCGTAAGAAACCAATGCAGCCCTTATTGGCTCAAAACTCTTCCCTCACTCCAGCAAACCTTGCAGCAAGTAGCACTCCGCTCGACAGGAGTGAGCTCGATCCGCTTGTGAAAACTCCGTTTTCATTCAGTCCTCAACACCAGGAAGTAACAGTTGTCAGCATTAGAGGGATTGAGACAGGAATCCGAATCCCAACTCCAAAACCATCACCAAGAGCAGCCATCTCTACCGCCCAGGCAGAGACGACGACGATCACGAGTTACACACCGGATTTTGGAAACCCCGGTACCGTCGTAACCATCAATGGGACAGGATTCGGACCACCACAAGCGAACAGTTTTGTGCGAGTTTACTCCACTACGGCCCAAACATATTTCCAATGGCCTGCCACGACTTGGACGGATTCCCAAATAGTTGCCACCATTCCCGCTAACATGCCAATCGGGCCGTCAAATCTTTATGTGGTCGTTAATGGCGTGACGTTCGGAGGAGGAACCAATCCCTTCGAAATCGGAATTCCACCTGCGATCACGAATTATTTCCCAACTTCAGGTCCCGTAGGGACTCACATCACGATCAACGGTTCAGGATTCGGACAACCAACAAGCACTAGCTTCGTCAGAGTGAGCCCGACCATCCCGACCGCATCGACATTGACTGTCTGGCCTGCAACAAGTTGGACGGATACGAAAATTGATCTTGATGTGCCCCAAGGATTTCCCAACCAAAATGTCTACATCACTGTCGCTGTTAATGGCCTGGATACAATAGGGACTTACCCATTCGAAGTCGGCATTCCGCCTGCCATCACGAGTTATTCCCCGGTTTCGGGTCCCATAGGGACTCATATCACCATCAACGGTTCAGGATTCGGACAACCAACAAGCACTAGCTTCGTCAGAGTGAGCCCGACCATCCCGACCGCATCGACATTGACTGTCTGGCCTGCAACAAGTTGGACGGATACGAGAATTGACCTGAATGTGCCACAGGGATTTCCTAGCCAAAACGTCTACATCTCTGTCGCGGTTAACGGCCTGGAATCAGTAGGGACATATCCGTTCGAAGTCGGAATCCCGCCAGTAATCGATTGCTATAACCCGACATTTGGCGTGCCGGGGTCAGTGCTCACGATTAATGGTTCCGGGTTCGGGGCGGTGCAGGGCACTAGCTATGTATCCGTTTTGTCCAGATTGACTAACGGGTGGACCACCTGGCCTGTACTAACTTGGAGTGAAACGCAGATCACGGTAGAGGTTCCCCCCGATATGCCGCGCAGCGATGTATACTTCAGCGTATTTGTGAACGGACTCGCCAGCATTGGCACATATCCGTTCAGCGTGGGACTGCCTCCGACAATTTCTGATTACTCTCCCTCATTCGGCAATCCAGGAACACAGATCACGATTCAAGGTGTAGGCTTCGGGCAAGTTCAAGGAAGCAATTACGTCCTGTCCTTGTCTTCTGTCACTAATGAATTCATCCCGCTCCCGGTGAACAGCTGGGGTGACACGCAAATTGTTGTGACCATACCGAGCACAATGCCCCTGGGGAAAGTCTATCTAAGTGTTTATGTAGCTCCGCTTTGGGTTCTTGGAACGTATCCATTCACGGTCGGTATTCCTCCAACCATCACCAGCTATTCTCCTGTTACGGGACCGTCGAATACTGTAATTACAATTAACGGAACGGGGTTTGGCAGTAGTCAGGGAACAAGCTCAGTGACACTGTTATCAGCTACGAACATTCATACCAATTTGCCCGTGATTAGCTGGTCAGACGAGCTAATTACCGTTTCTGTGCCTAAGCTAACTCCTATTTGTCTCAATTATCTATATCTCACAGTAGACGGACTTGACAGCATAGGGACAAACCCCTTTCAAGTCACAAGCAACTAGTCACATAGCCCGGTCCAACTTCGGGCAGGGGCGCGAGCAATCGCTTGGAATACTGCGGTTTATTGACAACGATTCAATGAGACTCGCGGCATTTACACGAATCAGTTTGAATTGCTTCCCACTTACTGTAGAATTCGTTTCCCCGTTACTTTACGAATCCTCCTTTTCCCACCATGAGGATTCAATCAAACTTTTGACAGGAGTATTACGTTCCCGCATTCGTATCGGTAGCTCTGAGACATTTGCGAGTCAAACCCGCACGACCTCGGCAACTGTATAGCCGAGCGCAGAATACCCTGCAAGTCGCTTCTTGTACATGCGAACCAGCATAGGCACCATCACATCCGCATAGTCGTAGACGTGGACTTCGCTCTTATTGTCGTGGAGACGATGCAAGCGGCCCACGTACTGCTGCAAAGTACCTTTCCACGAAATCGGCATCGCAAGAAGAAGCGTGTCGAGACGTGGGTCGTCAAATCCCTCGCCGAGGTAACTTCCGGTCGCAAGGATCACGCGCGGTTCATCGCAAGGAACGGCTGCTAGAGATTCAGCCAGTTTCTTCCTTTGCTTCATGCCAATCCCACCCTTCAAAATAATAATGTGCGGACAAACGGCACCCAGGCGCCCAGCCAA
Source organism: uncultured Acidobacteriota bacterium (assembly GCA_963718785.1). Taxonomy (GTDB): domain Bacteria; phylum Acidobacteriota; class Terriglobia; order Acidiferrales; family UBA7541; genus Acidiferrum. Next base: position 14,492 of record CAVQZW010000007.1, read on the forward strand.
ATAATCGAGATGTCCCGTCCGACTTGTCAGAACAAGTGGCGAGCGCCCGCAGGCCAAAGCCTGCTGAAGGTCTCGAATGATTAGGTTGTTCCTCTCCTGGCTAACGATGAGAGCAGCATAAATATCCTGAATGGCCGTCTCATTGTCAGGCCGACTCCAAACGAAATCAGTAATCCTTGGGAAAACCTTATGTTGGAGTGGTGAAGACTCGGCAGCCTTCTTCGCGCTGAGATGAAAACGAATTGGGCCGCATTGCATGTAGATGATGGGTTGATGCCCATCTCTTCGAGTCGGTGTCGCCGTCAATCCCAGAACGTATTTTGCTTTGACTTCGCGAAGGACTCGTTCAAAGGTCACTGCTGACAGGTGATGACATTCATCCACAATCACGTGTCCGTAGTCCGCAACGAAATCTTCGACTGCGCCTTTACACTGCAAGCTCTGGATTACAGCTACATCAATCGAACCGGTTCTCTTGGTTTTCCCTCCCCCGTGCTGTCCAAGGTGCCCAATCGGCAAAGCTAGAAACGCAGCTAATCGCTCGCGCCATTGATCCATCAATTGACGCCGATGCACGAGGATCAGGGCGTTAACCGCTCGTTTGGCGATAAGGAAAGCCCCCACTACTGTTTTTCCGAACGCCGTTGGGGCACAGAGTATGCCTTGGTCATGAGCAAGCACTTGCTCGATAGCGCCCCGTTGTTCAGGCCGCAATTCACCTTGGAAAGCAACATCGATTTGCTGCCCTACAGTTCGTTCATCATGAACTTCCACATTAATGTGATGTGACTTGAAAACACGAACTACCTCTTCCATGCACCCCCTTGGAAGGCCAATGTGCTCGGGGAAGACTTCACCGCAGGATATGACCCGCGGCTTACCGTAGGTCGAGAGCCGCATCGATTGAGCTTTGTAAAATTCGGGGTTTTGAAAAGCAGCGATGCGAACCAGGCGATCTACCATCCCGGACGGCAAGCCCTCTTTCTCGATATAGATAAGATTGCTTGCTACCACACGAACCTTCGGCGGCAGCGGACCAATGATTTGTCTTTCCTTGCGCTTCCGGGAAGGGCGCCAGAGCCATGGGGCTTCGCCCTCGTCTTCGTCGGGCAATTGGAGGTGCACTCCAATGGGATTTCCCTCTGGGACGATCGCTTGAGTTATTGTAGCCAGCTGATCGATTGGCATTCTCGGAAGGGACTCTAAAAACCTCCACTGATCAGGATGCGGCTGAAACAGTTCATCCAAGAACACACTATTGCCTTGTTCTCTGGGACGCTTTTGCAGTGGCAACGCAATCAAATTTCCAAAACCGCCCTTGGGGGTGGTGTCCTGGCTAGGGAAAAGGCGGTCGTATGAATCAAGGCCAATTTCATGCCTATTTTCCATAGTGCGGGTCAACAAGGCACATCCAAGCCTTCGAGCATCGACAGCGGACACCGGGCGGTCAAAGAATATCCATACATGCGCGCCATTTCCTGATCGCGAGCGCTCGACAGCTATAGGAACCTGAAATCGCCTACACGTTGCAACAAACGCGGCTGCATCAGCTAGCCAGGACTTCTTATCGAAATCCACTGCAAGAAACCAGCAAGTGTCGTCAGGCAGCAGTGGATAAACGCCGACCGTCTGCTTTCCAGTAAGATGATTGCGAATCGCATCATCCGTCAGTGACTGGAGCATCCGGGTTTTGCGGGCAACCTTCTTTCTGTCTTCTGGTCTCGATGCATGTATGGCGCGCCAGTCCATAAGGCTATCTGGCGAATAGCCAGTTTTGCCATTTTTCCCTTCCCATCGAATTGCGAAAACGTCTTCGCGCCCACGAAACAGATTTCGAAAGAACGCAATCTTTTCTTCAGGCGTGGAAACTCCAATTGTGCTGGTGGACAACGGCTTTGGGCCTAAGGCCACTTGGGAAGCGGGGTCGTTGGTGGGCGAATGATCAATCCCGAGCATTGCTCGGAGACGCACATTCTCTTTACGAAGCCGTCCACATTCCTCTTGCGCTGTTTTCAAGTGCTCTTGAATCTTGTCCTGATCAGGTACGCCGCTGTTCATTACCATAAGCTCCGCGGAAGATCTTATCCGAGAAACGAAAGGATCAAACAGCCAATCTTGCCTCAGAATGGAATGACCCCTTGAATTGGCACACCCACGATGGGCACACTCTCCGGGAGAGGAAACACGAGTGGAGAGAAGAAAGCGATATTCCCGGAAGTTCCAGCGCATGGCTGTAGAGCGCATGAGGACCTGCGAGAGCGTCGATGCGTTGGCCAAGGAGCTCGGGGTCACTCGACGATGCCTCTACAAGTGGCGCACTAAGCTTGAGGCAGTTGAACCTGGCGAAGAAGCGGCGCGCCCGAGTACACATGCCTTAGCACATCGAAAGGAAATCCTTCAGCTAAAGCGCTTGCTCGCCGAGAAGGCGATGGAGGTGGATTTTTTAAAGGGTGCCTGGCTCTGTTGACATCCTTGCGAACGGCTGCGGTGCCTCAAGCGATAGAGGTTGTAAGCGAGCCCGAGTAGCAAGGCTTGGCGAATTTGCGATGTTAACAAGCGCCCCGGGGCGCGCGAGGAGAGTTTCCGTTTGACCACCGAGAAGATGGTCTCGTTCTTCGCGCGTGGCCCATACTGTTTCCGTGGAAAAGCCCGGTGCATTTGGCTACGGATCGCTCCTCGGGGGAGACCGCGGCGAAGGTTCGCCGGGATAATGCTACGCGCGCCCAGGCGCTGGCGAATGTGTTGATGGTTGGCTTCGGAATCGAACTCCGCATCGGCCAGCACCAAGCCGAGGGGCGCACGTGCTCCGGCCACATTCAGCAACCCGGGCAGCGCCGGGGCGTCGCAACGCGGTCCGGGATGGGCCCGCTGCGCCAGCAAAATCTGTTGCTGCAAATCCGCAACGACCAGCCACTTCAACCAGCGACGATGGGGCGCCCTCCCGTGTGCTTGTTGTTCGATGCGGCGGAGGAAGAACGTGCTGACGGCGTTCTGCGACAGCCCCGTGCCGTCCACGCCAGCCGTCACCCGTGCCGAGCGTCGGCCGCGGCGCAACTGGCGCACGGTTTCTTCCAGTCCGCGGTCGATGGTGTCGTCGTCCAGCCGCTTCAGAAAACGGTACAAGGTGGTGTAATCGGGCACGCTTTCCAACTGCAGCGTTGCGCGCAACTCGCCATGCTCGCGTAATCGCACTTCGGCTTCGCGAAAGGTCCAGTCTTCGTAGCGCATCAGACACAGCACCGCCAGCAGCTGCGGCTGAGTGAACTGATGTTTGCTGAAGCGACTGCGGTAGGGCGGCAAGACCCGGGTGGCCACCTGCAAGGCCACGCGAGCAAAAGGCAGGAGTCCCACTTCGGCCATCGTCCCTCCTGCTCGATCAGAAAACACGCACGCCGCCCCCTTGTCGACCCCGCAAAACCGAGACTGTGCCGAGGATGTCAACAGAGCCAGGGTGCCTTGCAAAAAGTAGAGGCTCGACGCCGGCGCAGCAGCGACTCTGGCGAGAAGGCATCTACGAACACATCCGAGAACTGATGCCATTGCGAGGCAGACTGAGCATCGAGAACATGTGTCAGTTGGTAGTGCTGAGTCGCAGAGGTTTCTACCGGTCGTTGCGACAGCAGGAACCGGCAGAGGAAGAGACGGAAGTGCGGTCATTGATTCAACAGATCGCTCTGGAACATCGTCGTCGTTACGGCTATCGACGGATCACTGCAGAACTGCACCGCCGAGGCGTGCAAGTGAACCGCAAGAAGGTAGCACGGATGATGCAGGACGATAATCTACTGGCCATTCAACCGAAACGGTTCGTTGTCACTACCAATTCGAAACATAAGTGCGAAGTGTATTTGAACTTAGCAGGTCGCATGACGCTGACGGGTATCAACCAACTCTGGGTGGCAGACATCACCTATGTTCGCCTGAAAGGCGAGTTTGTCTACCTAGCGGTGATCCTCGATCGTTTCTCTCGCAAGGTTGTAGGGTGGGCTGTGGATCGAACGATAAGTAGCCGCCTCACGGTGGCTGCTCTAGAGCGTGCCGTCGCAGATCGACAGCCGCAAGCGGGTTTGGTGCACCATTCCGATCGAGGGCTGCAATATGCGAGCCCGGAATATGTGGCGGCGTTGGAGAAATACGGCATGGTTGCGAGCATGAGCCGACCCGCGAACCCGTACGACAATGCGAGTTGTGAAAGTTTCATGAAGACGCTGAAGCGAGAGGAAATTTACGCCAACCGGTACAACAATCTAGAGCAGTTGCGCACGAATATCGAAGAGTTCATCGAGGAGTATTACAATCGGCAGCGATTGCACTCCGCCTTGGGCTACCGATCTCCCGAGGAATTCGAACAACAAAGCGAGCGGGGACACGCGGCAGACTCTCGGGGTGCAACCGTGCAGTTTATTGTGAACGATGGGAACAGTGAGAACGAGGAGTGGGCTTCTACAGGACTATCTGGGGAAGGGGACTCAAACGCCGTCCCCTTCCCCAGACCCCAACCCTTGCTAGGAGATGCAAAGACGTTGAAATGAAGTCGGAGACTGTGCCCAAAGTTTTTGTGACACTTTAGGGGGTCACCTCAGAACTTGGGAACAACTTAGGAACAAACATTGACGAATATCGTGCAAAACCGTCATGCATGACATAGGAAAATGCTAGACGAACCAACTACTTAGCGTTTCTGCTCTTGCCTTCTAAGCAGAGGGTCGCCAGTTCGAGTCTGGCCGGGCGCGCCATTTTTTTTCAGACACAAGGAATCAGGATTTCCGCGCCAGCTTCCAGATCTCTTTCGCGACGGCTCAGGCAATTTTCTGAACGCCCGTTTTCGATGGGGCGGTCTCCGTCATAAAAAGTGAAGCAAGCAAGACGAGGATCGCGCCGCCGCTGGCAATCCAGAGCGGCGCTGCGAGTCCGTAGCGATCGGAGACGGCGCCAGCTAAGGCTGGGGCGAGCGCGCCGCCGACAATCTCTCCCACAAGGGTCGCAAGCCCAATGGCCGTGGCGGCAAATTTTGCGGGGACGCTTTCCGTCGGGACCAGCACCAGAACAAGCGGGGCGAGTCCCTGCCCGCCATTGGCGAAAAATCCAGCAGCGGCCATGAGCCACGGGTGCGCAATCAAAAACGGCACTTGGTAAATCAGCGGAGCCGCCGAAGAAATCAGCGCCACAAAAAGCAGTGTAGGTTTTCGTCCGGCGCGATCGGAAATCCACGGAAAGATCCAACCCCACATAAACGCGCCAAGCCCACCGGCGCCGATGATGAAGCCTGCGGTTGTCGCGGAGCGCTTGGACACCTCCGTGATGTACAGCGGCGCGAATGCGTGCATCACAAAGAGCCAGGTCATGAAGCCTGCGCCGGCAATGCAGCACAGCAGCATGTTGCGATACCGCAGAAGCGAAAAATAATCGCTGAGCGCGGGCTTGGCGTGGTGCAGCTCGCCGGATTCGGGCTCTTTGACGAAACTCCAAATCAGGAGGCCGAGAATGAGTCCAGGCATCCCTACCACGACAAAAGCAGAGCGCCATCCGAACCGCGCAGCGATTTGAGTGGTCAGGATTGGTGCAAGCGCCAGCCCTGCGAGCGCACTCGCGCTAACAACAATGCCAATGTTACGTCCGCGGTTCTTTGGCTCGGAAGACGCTTCGATCATCGAAGTCATTGCGGGCCAGGCTGGACCCTGAGCTGCGCCCATTAGAGTGCGCACAAAAAGCAGCGAAGTGAAAGTGTGAGCGACGCCAGACAACCAGGAAAACACAGAAAACAAAAAGACGCTTGGAATCAAAACCGGGCGGCGCCCAACGCGATCCGAAACAACGCCAAAAATCAGGCCGGAGGCAGCCCAGGCAATCGCCAAGGCCGATGCAAGCAATCCGACCTGCGCATGGCTGAGATGAAGATCCGGCGCGATGAACGGCGCCAAATATACGACGCTCATGCGCGCCAGAAACACGCTGCCCCATGTAAAGAAAAAAAGAACAACCAGGCCGGTTTGATAGCGCTTTGTAGTTGGCAAGCCTTTTTCCCCTCCCGTGTTGCGGCCGAACGACTCAGTCCATCGGCAAGCCGACGTAATTCTCGGCCAGCGAGATGGAAGCAGCCCGCGAACTCGTCACATAATCCAACTCGGCGAGCTGGCGGCGCTGATCGAAAGCGTTGTCCTCCGAAAAGCGATGCAGCATGGAGGTCATCCACCAGGAGAAGCGCTGCACTTTCCACACACGCCGCAAACAGGTGGCTGAATAGTTGTCCAAAAGATGTGTTTTACCGGAAACGTAATACTCGCCCAAAGCACGCGAGAGTACGCGGATATCCGCCGCGGCGAGATTGAGTCCCTTGGCTCCGGTAGGTGGAACAATATGCGCGGAGTCCCCCGCGAGAAAAAGTCTGCCGTATTGCATCGGCTCGACAACAAAACTGCGCATCCCCGTGATCCCTTTCTGCAACACGGGACCCTCCTTGAGCTCCCAGCCTTCAATGCATTCGAGCCGCGTTCGAAGCTCTTCCCAAATTTTTTCGTCCGGCCAATTCGCAATATCTTCGTCCGGTGGACATTGAACGTAAAGCCGCGAAACCTCCGGCGAACGCATGCTGAGCAGCGCAAAGCCGCGCTCGTGGTAAGCGTAAATCAGCTCTTTTGAGGAAGGCGGGGCTTGCGCGAGGATGCCAAGCCAGGCGAATGGGTAGATTCGTTCAAACGTTTTCAGCACGCCCACGGGAATGGAGGGCCTGCACGCTCCGTGAAAACCGTCGCACCCGGCGATGAAGTCGCAGCTCAACTCTTGCGCCGTTCCGTCTTTCTTAAACCGAATCCTGGGACTGACACTGTCAAAGCCGCTTATGGCGACGTCCTCGACATCGAACAAGAGTTGCCCCTGAGCGGCGACGCGCGCTTCGATAAGGTCCTTGATCACCTCATGTTGAGCGTAAACCATCACCGACTTTCCGCCGGTGAGGTCCTGAAAATCGATGCGGTGCCGTTCACGCCCAAACTGCAGTTCGATTCCATGGTGCACGAGCCCCTGTCGCATCATGCGCGCTCCGACGCCGGTCTCGTTGAGCAAATCCACAGTGCCCTGCTCGAGAATCCCGGCGCGCACGCGTTCCTCGACATACTGTCGGCTGCGCGCCTCCAGCACGACGGACTCGATACCTCGCAAATGCAAGAGATGGGAGAGCAGCAATCCCGCGGGTCCAGCCCCGACAATACCGACCTGAGTCTTCACGAAGGGTCCTCAATGCGCTAAGACGCCACTGAAGTGGTTCACGGCTGGTGCTGAGAAAAAACTTCCATCGCAATATGGAACGCCGAATTTGCCGCAGGCAGGCCACAGTAGATCGCAGTTTGCAGAAGAACCTCTTTTATCTGTTCCCGCGTGACTCCGACGTTTAATGCCGCGCGCAAATGCATACGGAGTTCGTCCGGCCGATTCAGCGCAACCATCATGCCTAGCGTAAGCATGCTCCGCGTCTCTTTTGCCAGGCCCGGCCTGCTCCAGATCTCTCCCCAGGCATAACGCGTGATGAAATCCTGAAATGCTTCCGTGAATTCATTGCGATTCGTCAGCGTAGCGTCCACGTGCGCGTCTCCCAGGACGGCGCGCCGCGTCTTCATTCCCTGCTCGTAGCGCTGGCTTTCATCCATTTGAATACCTCCCGGAACTTCGCGAGATCCATTGGCTTCTACCATGAAGCCATCGCAATCCCAAATCGAATCGAAAAAGACCGCGGCCAGAAATCGTGCGTATTATCGCGGTCCCGCGTAGCCTCAACAATACACAAAAACGGGAAGACAAAATTGGCCACGCGCGATAATCGGAGCTTTTGTAAAAATTCGACGCACGGGCCGCTGAAGAAATCGATGTCCGCGAGAATTCGGGCTGCAAACCCGGCCGCGATGGTATAACTTCGGTCTTTGTGACGCGAAGTGGCACGAGCAGGGAGAGACACGTTGAGCACGGTCCGGGAAGTCACCTATCAGGTTTTGCGCGACTTGGGGATGCATCTGATCTTCGGCAACCCCGGTTCGACCGAATTGCCTTTTCTGCGCGACATGCCGCCCGACTTTCAGTACGTTCTCGCCTTGCACGAACGCACGGCAATCGGCATGGCTCTGGGATATGCGATGGGCAGAGGCAAGGCTGCGTTCGTCAACGTGCATTCCGTTGCAAGTGTTGGCAACGGTCTCTCGGGACTGATCGACGCGTTTCATTGCCATGCGCCCCTGGTTGTAACGACAGGCCAGCAGGATCGCCGCCAGGTTCTTGCCGAACCATTTCTTGTGAGCCGCGCAGTGGAAACCGTCAAGCCCTACGTGAAGTGGGCTTATGAGCCCTTGCGCGCGGAAGATGTGCCAGCCGTGATCGCCCGCGGATACTACCTCGCCATGCAGCCTCCCATGGGACCGGTGTTTATCTCGATTCCGATGGATGACTGGACGCGCGAATGCCAAAGTTTGACCGTGCGCGAAGTATCGCAAGTCGTTGAACCCGATTCCTCGGCTCTCGATGAAGTGGTTCGCGCGCTCAATGCCAGCCGCAAAGTCGCGCTAGTGGTCGGAGCGCAAGTGGAAGAAGACCACGGTTGGCACGAAACGGTCGCGCTTGCCGAGCACCTCAACGCCGACGTGTATCAGCAGCCTATTCCTTCACGCTGGACTTTTCCGCGAACGCATCGCCTGTTTTGCGGCGGCCTGCTCCCCGCGCAGCAACCGCTCGCCGATCAGTTGGCGGATTATGACACCGTCGTTGTCCTGGGCGCCCCTGTTTTTCTCTACTACGCTTATGTTCCCGGCCATACGATCAAGCCTGGCACCAAACTTTTTCAAATCACGAATTCACCGCAAGATGCGGCGGCGGCATTGGCCGGAACCAGCATCGTCGGCAATCTTGCCGCGGCAGCGCGTTATCTTCGTCTACATGCCGAGCCGCGAGAGCAAGTTCATGGGCGGGATCGGAAAGATCCTGCGCCGCCTGGACCCGGCTACCCCATCACTGCAGCTTTTCTATTTAGCGTGCTTAACAAAGTCATGCCGCGAAATGCGGTGATTGCCGAAGAGTGTCCATCTTCCAAAGGCGATCTCGATCGTCAGCTGTTGCTGGACGAGCCTGGCTCATTCTATTCCGTTCCAAATGGCATCTTGGGATTTGGCCTTCCGACCGCCGTCGGCCTGCAACTCGCCCATCCAGACAGGAGAGTGGTCTGTCCAGTGGGTGACGGCTCCATCCAATATTCCATCCAGGCGCTGTGGAGCGCCGTTCAATACAAAGCCCCTGTCATTTTTATTGTTCTGCGCAACGGTGACTATACGGCGCTGAAATCCTTCTGCGATTTCACCCAGGTGGGCCGCAATGTTCCCGGTATGGAGTTACCCGGCATCGACATGGTGAAAATTGCGCAGGGATACGGAATGGCGGCGAAGGAGGTCGATCAGCCTGGCGAACTCGAAGCAGCGTTGCGTGAAGCTTTTGCTTCGCATGAGCCGCGCCTTATCAGCGTCAATATCGCGAAAGGCGGGCAGACGTGTATGGGCATGGATCAGTCCGTACATCCGCCGAACTACGGATGAGAACAGCAGCCCTTTGCCTGCATTTCCTGTGACAAAGCTGAGTCCGGCAAGGAGGGAACGAGAGATATCCCCCGCTCCACCCTGTCGTCTTTGAGTTTCTAGAAAGAGTACTTCAAAGAAATCTGCAATTGCCGCGGGTTAAACATCGTTCTCGGCGCCCCGAAGCTTGGATTCGGGAACGGTGGGCCGGCCGCTGGACAGCTTCCGATGAAAGAATCCGGGTTCGTTTGGATACTGAGAGAAGCGGCATCCTTATAATGTGTCGGCACCTTTCCGCCACAGAAATTGTAGGTGCCGTACACGGAAGTTACCTCGTTCACGTTGGGCCGGTTGAAAACGTCAAAAGCGTCCACGGCTACGTCTATCCTGTGCCTCTCGCGGAAAATGAAGTGCTGCGTGATCCGCAAGTCCACTGTCTGCAGGCTATCGCCCCAGTAGGTATTGCGGGCCGCTAACCCCGTTCGATCCGTTACCGGATTGGTATCGCCGTTCGCGTCAAATCCCACAAAGTCGGTAAATGGGCGCCCGCCTTGTACAGTGACAATGCCGCTCAAGTCGGTGTTCCGCAGGAAGGTCTTCTTAGGTCCGGTCGCCGTGAAGTTTGCCACGAAGCGATTGCGAACATCTTGATTGGAATTGGCCCGCTCCGCCGCACGGTCGTAAAGATTCTGCGGAGTGCTCACAAATGTCGTAAACGTTCCGTCATCCAATGTCTTCGAAAACGTGTAGTTAGCGTTGAGCCGGAAATACTCTCCGACCTTCTGAGTGAGGGATACAGTTGCTCCATGATAGACACTGTTTCCGCTGTTATCTGTGTAATAGATCAAGCCGACTGGGGCGAGAACGCCGCTGAAGTTGGCCTTTCCGGCGGGATAACCAGGTAGCGGCGCAGGCGACGGCGTGCATGTGTACAATCCTGTCGTTGCACCTGTTGTAGGGCAGACGTTCAGGTTTTCCGCCCGTACCTGATGGTGAGCCGAAACAAACAGATAGCCAATATTCACGACCAGTCCCTTTCCAATTTCCCGATCGATTTCAAGGCTGGCCTGCTCGGAATAGGGAATCTTACTTTGAGTCTCCACGGTGCCATTGCCTACCGGAGAAACCTCGCCAGCCGCTAGATTGGTAATCATTTGGACCGGCTGATAGGTACCAAACCGCACCAGGTTCGCGGCAGCATCAGCTGGTTCGATTCCAAAGGGGGTTGGCCCCGGAACAAAAGGAAGCTGACTCAAAGAGTAAGTCCCGTTGTACCCCCCCTGGCGGACGCCCGGAAAGGGGTACGTCGACGTGCAAGCCGGATCCAGGCAATACGTCACCGCGCGCTGCGGGAAAGTCACGAAGAGGAAGGAAAGATTATAGCGATCATCGAAGATGCCGAATCCGGCGCGAATGACCGTGTGCTTGTCTGGAGAATACGCCAGTCCAACGCGCGGCTGAACGCCCTTATAGTTGGGCTGGATTTGCCTGTATAGCCCCCTCTCAAAGTCGTACCGCAACCCATAATTGAGAGTCAGCTTTGGAGTAAGGCGCCACTGATCTTGCGCGTAAAATCCGTAGTAGCTATGGATGATATTGGAAAAATAATTGGGTGTCGCGGAAGCGGGGTACGCGCTAAGCCAATTGGTGTCCACCGGCGGAGGAAGAGTTCCATTGATTGCGGAATTGTCTGCCGTTCCGAGCGGGGATGGCCAGAAGACAACCGGAACACCGTTCTGCGCGTCTGCCGGGTTAGGCCCCGGAGTAACCGGAAAAGGAGGAAGCGTGGCATTTTGTGGCCCAAGAGCAAGCGGACACGGCCCCTCCGCAAAATTTGAAGCCAGGTACGGCTGCGGCTGCCCCTTGAGCTGATCCACATAATTGGCAAAATCCACGAGACAGTTGATACCGGGCAACACGATGCGCATCGGAGAAAATCCCGGCCAAATGATGTGATCGTTGACGTGGTTGTAGTCCACGCCGAACTTGATCAAATGCGAGCCTTTCACCCAATAAACAGAATCCGCGAACTGCCCCCGGCTCTCATAAGTGGCATCGAAAACGCCAAAATTGTGTCCAATCAAAAGCGAATTTGGCAGATCCAGATTGGGCTGTCCGGTTACACCGGGGAAGTTCGAATGCCGCCGCGCGTATTGACCCAGGAATGTATTAACAAGGTCAGGCTTAATTTGAGAGGATAACGTCCCTACCAGGGACTGGTCGCGCAAAAAATTGTTGTGGCCGCTACTAGGCGCTCCAATTCCTCCGCCGTCGAGTGTGTCGCCAACCAGTACGTTTAAGTTTCGGGCATCCTCTATGTTGTAACGCACGGAAAGGCGATTGTTGTTGTTTATCTGGTGATCGACTTTAATGAGCCCTTTGTCGGTGTCTTGCGTTTTAAGGGCGCCAATATTTTCATTAAATTGGCCTGGCGCACCCCCCAAAAGAATTGCTTTCGCCGAGTTTATCAACGCCAGGTTGTTGAGCAGTTCGGGCGATTGGATTGGAGCCTCCGCGCGGCGCTGCCCTTCGTAGTTCATGAAGAAGAAGGTCTTGTCTTTTTTGATTGGGCCGCCGAGCGTGCCCCCGAACTGATTTTGCCGAAGTGTTTTGGGTGCGCCAGGAGTCGTCGCCGTTGCCGCGGGCTGCAGCAGCGCGCGTGCATTCATCGCGTCGTTCTCGAGGTAGTCATAAACCGAACCATGCAGATCGTTTCCGCCAGACTTCGTGATGATGTTGACGATGCCGCCCATGGCTCGCCCTTGCTCCGCACCGAACCCGTTGTTAACAACGCGAAACTCGCTGACTGCTTCCTGAGAAGGAGTACTGCGCTGCGATCCGGTCGCCGTGTTAACTGTGTCCGCGCCATCGACCGTTACCAGGTTGCTGAGATCGCGCATCCCTCCAAACGAGATTCTTGTGACCTCGGCTTCCGTGATTGTGGACTGAAGGCTAGTGCGGCCCGTGGTCACTCCGGGTGTCAGAAGCGCGAAGTCCGTGAAAAGTCGGCCGCTGATCGGAAGTGACTGAATCTGGTTGGTGCTAATTACCTGGCTGATCTCGGTCCTGGTGGGCTCCACCGGCGGCGTCTCGGTCGTAACTATCACCTTCTCCGCGCTTTGCGCGACACTTACACTTACGTCAATCGTTGCGACTTGGCCGACTGTCAGCACGATTCCCGTTTGGGTGGACTTGGCAAACCCCGTGGCTTCCGTCGTCAATTCGTACCGGCCCGGCGGCAGGTTGGGGATAACGTAAAGTCCGTTGTCATTCGAAACCGCGGTATAGGTGCGGTTTGTTGCGAGTTCTTTCAGGGTGATCGTAGCTCTGGCGACCGACCCGCCGCTCGCGTCGCGAACAGTTCCATTTAACTGGGCCGAACTGCTGCCGACTTGCGACACCGCCGGTTTTGCCCAGCCACAAAAAATCAGGATCCCAAGGACGGCCCAAACCGCAAAACTTCGCCTCATGACTCACCCCTCCCGGAACGATTCGAACGAGCGATAATTACCATTCAAATTCCGAACAACCCCATGTTGCAAAAAGGTCTAATGCTTCGAATCGCGGCTGTCAAGTCTTTAATCGGTGCGTCCGTGCGGCTATCGCGCAAATTTTCCGCGCAGGGACGGATATTTCGAATCCCGTCTCGCACTCGTAACGCCGCGCGATCCTTTTTTCGCGCAGTTTTTCTGCCGCCAGAAACAAATTCAACTCATTTTACAAACAGACTCAGCTCTTGTGCCGCGGCTCTTAGCTGCGGAAGAAACCGCACCTGCAAGTCCTGGATGGAAACACGTTGCGCGTGCGCGCCAACATTGAGCGCCGCGATCACCCGCCCGGCAGAATCGTGGATCGGCACTGCCATGGACCGCAAACCGGATTCGAGCTCCTGGTCCACTACGGAGTAGCCGTTTCGTTGAGCCAGCCGAAGAATCTGGCGAAGTCTTTCAGCGTTCGCGACGGTGCGCTCCGTGTACCGTTTGAACTCGACCCGGGACAGGAATTCGTCGAGCTTGTCCGCCGGCAAGTCGGCCATCAGAACTCGGCCCATGGACGTGCAAAATGCAGGGAGGCGGCTGCCGACAACGAGATCGATCGACATAATCCGCGTTACGTTCGCGCGGGCGATATACACGATGTCTGTGCGATCCAGCGTGGCGATGGAACAGGACTCATGCAGAACGCGGCTGACGTTTTCCAGTATCGGCTGCGCCATCGCGGCCAACGGCATGGAAGAAATGTAAGAGTGGCCGAGCGCGAGAACCCTGGGGCGAAGATGAAAATGTCTGCTGTCGACAGTGGCAGCGAATCCAAGTCTCGACAGTGTATAGAGGCAGCGCCGCACTGCGGCCCGCGAGAAGCCGGTCTTGGTGCTGATTTGAGAGACTGTGAGTTCGCGCTGGCGCTGAGTGAAAACCTGAATGACCGCGAGTCCGCGAGCGAGTGACGTCATGAAGTTGGGGTCGCCGCTGTACTGGTCAATCTGTTGCGAGACAGTCAGTGGTGCGGCGGCCTGGGGAGTCGAAACAGGATTGCTCTGCACATCGAATCGCGACGCAGGCTTGGCGACGGCTTGATTTTTAGGAGCAGGCGAGACCAGGACTTGTTGCTTGGGAGCGGGCTTGCTTGCAACTTGTTGCTTTGAGGCGGGCCTGGCGGAGAGTTGTTGCCGGGAGCCCGGATCGGAAAAGGCGGAAGCCATGCGAATCCCCCTGGAAACGAGCATCGAAAAAGCCGATGCAGGCGAAGAGAATACACTTTTTTGACCGATATGCGCCCAATATTTCGATAATCGGTATTGCGGGAATTTGGCAGGAGCCATAGAATGCCCGGCGCGGCCGAAATTCGGACAGGTCTCATAATGAACCGCACGATAACGCCATTAATGGGTTCAAGGGGGGCAGAACGTATGAAGAACATTCCGGGTTACCGGCGGAACTATCCAGGCACTCAGCCGCGGCATTTGCATCCACCTTATGTGTCTTCCCTTAAGAGGGCTCCCCTACAGCCCTTTGTGACGCTTCCGCAAACGCTTTCTGAGATTACTGGGCCGCTGTTCGAACCAGAGATTGTCGATGTGAAAGCTTCCGATTTGACGCGGCAGCATTCCGGAGAACCGCTCGGCGAACGCTTAATCGTGAGCGGGCGAGTGCTTGATGAAAACTCAAGGCCAATACCGCGAACGCTGGTGGAGATTTGGCAAGCCAACGCCGCGGGGCGATACCTGCATAGCAGAGATCAGCATAACGCTCCGCTGGATCCTAATTTCACGGGATGCGGGCAAGCCGTAACGGATTCCGAAGGCCGCTATCGATTCGTAACCATTCGACCAGGCGAATATCCGTGGGGAAATCATTTCAATGCGTGGCGCCCAGCGCATATTCATTTCTCGCTCTTCGGGCCGGCATTTGCCACGCGCCTGGTGACGCAAATGTATTTTCAGGGCGATCCCTTGATTCCCTACGATCCAATTTTCAATTGCACGGATGATGAGAAGGCGCGCAACCGGCTGATCTCGCAATTCGATTGGGAGACGACCATTCCCCTAGAGGCGCTGGGCTACCGATTCGATATCGTGCTAAGCGGGCGAGAGAGTACTCCGATGGAGACTCATCCTCACGGAGAAAAGTCATGAGCCTGCATGCGACCTCTTCGCAAACGGTAGGGCCATTTTTCAAAATTGGTTTCTCCTGGCTCTATCGCGACAACCTAGCGGGCCCCGGCATTCCGGGTGAGCGCGTGGAAATTTCGGGCCGCATTCTCGACGGCGATGGGAAACCGGTGCCCGACGGAATCGTGGAAATCTGGCAGGCTAATGCGCAAGGTAAGTACGCCCATCCGGATGATCCCCAGGAGAAACGGACCGAATCGGGTTTTAGCGGATATGGCCGCGTGCCTACGGATGATGAGGGGCGATTTCGTTTTACAACGATTAAGCCGGGGCGAGTTCCTGGGCCGGATGGAAAATTGCAGGCGCCACATCTGGCGGTTTCGGTTTTTACGCGCGGGTTGCTGCGGCGACTTGTGACTCGGATTTATTTTCCCGATGAGCCTAGCAACGCGGAGGATTTCGCGCTTAGACTTGTCGATCCGGCGAGGCGCGGGACGCTTATTGCGAAAAAGATGACAGGCACGGCTGGCTCTCTGGAATGGGATGTTGTGCTTCAGGGGCAAGGCGAAACGGTTTTTTTTGATATCTGATGGCTCGGGCGGGGCAAGCCCTGGGCAAGCCCCGCCCCTACAGATTCATTCAGACATTATTTCGGCGTCTGATCAAAAAGGATAGTGGCGGCGGCCGGTTTGGATGGTGACCCATTTTACTTCGGTCATTTCGTCGGTGGACCAGCGACCACCCTCGCGGCCCATTCCGGAATCCTTCACTCCGCCAAAGGGAACAGTGCCTTCATCGTGGATCGTCGGGCCGTTCAAGTGAACCATTCCTGCTTCGAGTTCGAGAGCGAAGCGCATCGCCAGTTGCAGATCATTGGTCAGGACGGCCGACGAGAGGCCGTATGTGGAACTATTCGCAAGCGCCAGGGCGTGATCGGCATCCGTGGCTTTCGTCACGGCAGCAACGGGGCCAAAGAGTTCGTCGCGGAACGCAGCCATTTCCGGCGTAACGTCCGCGACAACCGTGGGATGATAAAAATTCCCTTCGTACTTTCCGCCAGTCAGTATACGCGCTCCAGCGGCAACGGCTTCTTTGATTTTCTTGTCGATCATGGGGCACTGCGAGGACCGTATCAGCGGGCCGATGACAGTGTGAGGATCGCGCGGGTCGCCCACTTTCATCATTTGGGCCTTGGCCGCGAAGCGTTTCAGAAATTCTTCATAAATCGGTTGCTCTACGATAATACGCGAGCCCGCCATGCAGATTTGCCCTTGATGGATGAAAATGCCGAAACAAGCTGTGTCCACCGCGTAGTCCAAATCCGCGTCTTTCAGGATGATGAGCGGACTCTTTCCACCCATTTCGAGGACGCAGCGTTTGCCGCGCTTGGCGCATTCGACGGCGATGATTCGTCCTACGGCTGACGATCCCGTAAAGGAAACAAGCTTCACGCGCGTATCGTCGAAGAGCACACGCGCGAGGGTGGGGCCATCGCCGGGGACAACGTTAAAAACTCCAGCGGGAACACCGGCGCGCTCAAAGACTTCTGCAAGCTTCAAACCGACAAGAGAAGTTTCTTCCGAAGGTTTCAACACAAATGTGTTTCCACAAGCCAATGCAAACGCGACTTTTTTTAAGGAAAGAACGACGGGAAAGTTGAAAGGAGAAATCCCAGCGACGACTCCCAATGGCCGGCGGATGGCCATGGAGATCATTCCGGGCACGTCCGAAGGAAATACATCACCGCGAATTCGCCGAGCTTCGCCAGCAATGGAGCGGACGAGGTTTGCGGCGAACGGTACTTCAAAATGGGCTTTGCCAAAAGTTGAGCCCGCCTCATCAATCAGAAGTTCGATCATTTCCTCAGAAGCTTTTTCGAGTTCATCGGCGGCGCGCATCAAGATGCGTTCGCGTTCGGCGGCAAGCGTTGCGCCCCAAGCGTTCTTCGCCGCATCGGCGGCGTCGATGGCGGCGCGCATGTGACTGCTCCTGCGCCATGAAGATGCGGGCGAAAGGACGCTGATTCGCGGGATTGATGACGTCGGAGAGCGCAGAAGGAGGAACTTCAATCGCCTTACCGCCAATGTATGGAGTCGAGAACATGCGGCCTCTTTTCTAGCTTCGCAAAGAAATTCAAAGCGCAGAGCGGTGCATTCGGATCAAACAGAAAAAATCAGGCGCTTATCGCACCAGCGCAAAATTGCCAGGAACGTCACGATTTTTCTCCGCGCTTCCGCGAAAGTCAAGCGACGGCTCGGGGAAAGTCAGCACAGAGATTTCGCTCAGGAGAGGTCCATTGCAGAGGAGTTTGCATATTGTGGGAGCAAGAGATTCATAGCGGCGGCCAGCGCCAACGCCCCTGCGAGAATAGCCAGCAAGGAGGTATAGGAGCCCGTCAGGTCGAATGTGCGGCCCAGTATCACGGGACCAATGGCTCCCGCGGCGGCGTAAAACGTCCAGGTAAGCCCGTAGAGCGTGGAAAAGGCGCGCAGCCCAAAATAACGAGTCAGCAAGTAAGGCGTGATGGCGGCTTCGCCGCCGGCACCAATACCAATGAGCGCAGCGGCGAAGCAACCAGCAGGAAAGCTACTCGCTCGTGCAAGCAGAAAAATGCCCGCCGCGGTAATCAGGTTCACCACAAAGGCTACCCGCGCGCCGAAAAATCGGTCGAGCAGCCAGCCTACACCGATCCTTCCGAGAACGCTTGAACCGCCCAGTAGAGATGCGCATAGCGCCGCATCCCCAGGAGTGATGCCTCGATCAGTGAGCAAAGCAGAGAGATGCGTGATCGCGCCATTCATACTGATCGAGCTTACGAAAAGGATGGCGACGATAATCCAGAAGGCAAAAGAGCGGAGGCCTTGCTGCCAAGTCAACCCGGAATGCGCGATGGGGGCGGGCTCCTGCGTGACTGCGCCACGTTCGACGATGTAACGCCAACTGAGCGGCAGCCCGAGAAGTAAGGCTAGAACGCCGAGCGAAAGGTAAGCTGCCCTCCAACCGGATCGGCTGATGATGGCTTGTCCTACGACCGGCAGAATCATGGCGCCCAAGCCCGCTCCGACCATGACAAAAGCCAGCGCCGTCCCTAATCGCTGCCGAAACCAAGTAGAAATGGAACGCGAATAAGCCAAATGAGCCGCGCCGTTTCCGACCAGTCCCAGCAAGATGCAGGTCACGTAGAACTGCCACAAATGCGAGTGGAGTAATGACAACGAAATAATCGCGCAACCGTAAACTGTCATGCAGGGAAGAATGATGCGGCGAGGGCCAAAGCGGTCGATCCAACGGCCCAGAAAAGGGGAGATCAAGCCCAGGGTAATGGCGGCGAGACCGAAGCCGAGCGAGATGCCTTCGCGGTTCCAACCGAACGCCGCGCTGAGCGGTTTGACAAAGACGTTAAAGGTGTAGACGAACAGCGAGCCAAATCCCGCCATTACACCGAAGCACGCCGCGAGGACTACGCGCCAGCCGTAGTAACGGAGATCGAATTCTGTAAGTGTGGCGGCCGTTTCAGAGCCCTGTGGGGGATTCCTGCCAACGAGTTGCGTCAAGGCTTAGGCCCAGACACGACGAGCCGTATCCGCAACAAGTTTCAGCTTGGCCCACTGGCGGTCTTCCGTGATGAGATTCCCTTCCGCCGTCGAAGCGAAACCGCACTGGGGACTGAGAGCCAAGTTCTCGAGCGGAACGATGCGCGAGGCTTCTTCGATACGCTTGGTAAGCTCGCGGGGGTCTTCCATTTGCGGGAGCTTCGAACTGATGAGACCGAGAACAACCGTCTTGCTTTTCGGAACGAAACGCAGCGGTTCGAATGTACCCGAACGGGCATCGTCGTATTCCAGAAGGAACCGATCTACCTCGAGAGTGCCGAAGAGTTTTTCGGCGATGGCATCGTAGCCACCTTCGGCATACCAATGGCTGCGATTGTTTCCGCGGCAGAGATGAATGGCGAGGGTTACGCCGGGGCGGCGAGCAGCGCGGAAACAAGCGTTGTCCGCCTTGATGGCTTCGTCGAGCGCTGCGTCGGGGTCCATTCCGATCTCTTTGCGGATCCATTCGCGCCACTTGGGATCCATGTAGTAGCTGTAGCGAGGAGCGTCGATCTGAATGTATTTCACTCCATTGCCGGAGAGCGTCGCGAGATCGCTCTTCATGATTTCCACGACAGCCCACAAAAGCTCGGAGTGGTTTTTGTAGATGGCATCCGTTACGCCGCGCTTGAAAGAGATGGCCGGAAATTGAGTTGCACTGGGAAGGGTCATTTTAATGTCGCCCGGACTGTGAGCTTTCAAGAAGGGCAATTCGTGTCCAGTCAGCGGCCTTACCTGGCGCAATTTTTTGGTAACGATGCCGGCGACGCTGCTCACGGGCGCCGCGCCTTTATCGCCGGCTTTCCAGTTTCGTGCGACGGCGTCGCCGAAGTCGAAGCCCTCGACGGCATCAGTGAAATCGCTCATGAAGTTCCTGCGCCGCAATTCTCCGTCAGTGAAGATCGCGAACCCAAGCTCCTTTTGTTTCGCGAGCACGCGAAGGATGTGCTGATCTTCAAGTGCACGCAGCTTCTCCGCATTTGTGCCGTTGCTCCTGGCTGCGAGCAAATCCGGTGGTCTCAGAAGACTGCCTATCTGGTCAGCGCGAAGGGTGTTCGCCATGATGGTTTGGACCTTCCTCCCAAGCTGGATCCGGCGAGCGGCTCCATGACGGTGCCGAAATTGGCCGGGCCGCGGCTGAGCGCTTTGGAAAGCCTCGCCGCGAAATCTAAAAGCAAAGGGATTTTCTTGTCGAAATCCGGACCGACAAATCGTAGCGTGGGCCCGGCCATACCGAGGGCCGCAATGACGCGACCACCTTTGTAAAGAATGGGAGCGGCAATGCCGCTCAATCCCTTTTCCAATTCTTCGTGGTCGGTAGCATAACCGCGAAGGCGAATAAGGTCGAGAACGGGCTTGAGATTCCGAGTACCCTGAATGGTGAGAGGGGTGTACATCCTGGCGCCATTTCGGAAGATGATGTTGTAGGCCTCGCGCTCGGGGAGCCACGCGAGGATAACTTTACCAACCGCAGTGCAGTGCGCTGGGAATCGTTCGCCGATGAGCGTGCGGACGGTGATGATGGACGTCGGGGAATCGATGCGGTCGAGACAAATGACTCCGCCTGCGCCGGGAACGGCGAGGCTGACGCTTTCGTTAGAACGCCGGGCGAGCTCTTCGAGAAAGGGACGCGCTTCGGACTGGAGAGAGCGTGCGTGGAGAGAGCGCGCGCCGAGTTCGTAAAACTTGAGGCCAAGCCGATATTTTTCGTTGAGAGGGTTTTGTTCGATGAGATGGAATTTCTGCATGGCGGCGAGGAGCCGATACACAGTGGATTTGTTGAGAGCGAGGTCGAAAGAAATCTGAGAGATGGCCATTTCAGGGCCATTCTCGCCCAGGTGGATGAGAATGCGCATGGCCTTCTGCAAAGATTTGCTGGCACCGGCTTCGCCGCGATCGGGGGAGAGTGGCCTTCGACTACGCTTCGAGGCGGCGGGCAATGGGGAACCTCCGAATCAGCGCAGGGCAGGTAGAAAAAATCCTTTCTAACGCAGAAGGCGGGAGAGTTAGAATCGCGCCATTCATATTGTGAAACATAGTTTCACAATATGAAACACCAGAACCGGGAGGAAAACAAGTATGTTTTTGCGCGACTACTGGTACGCGGCCGCCTGGGACCACGAGATCAAGCACGCGCCCCTCGCTCGAACGATCTGCGGCGAGCCGATTGTTTTCTATCGTCAAACGAACGGCGCCCTCAGCGCGTTTGAAGATTGCTGTCCGCATCGCCTGTTGCCGCTCTCGAA
Organism: uncultured Acidobacteriota bacterium; assembly: GCA_963718785.1. Lineage (GTDB taxonomy): Bacteria > Acidobacteriota > Terriglobia > Acidiferrales > UBA7541 > Acidiferrum. The sequence goes on from CAVQZW010000007.1 coordinate 35,487, forward strand.
GGGATATCTGCAAGGGGACCATTTGATTTGCAAGTATCACGGGTTGGAATTTGACGAGTGCGGCCAATGCGTGTGGATGCCAGGACAGCAAGGCGTGCACAAAGACACGAAGATTGGAGTTTACCCAGTGGCGGAGCGGCATCGATTTGTGTGGGTGTGGATGGGAAGCCCGGAGCTAGCCGACGTGAGCAAGATTCCGAATTTTGGTTGGTGCTCGGACCCGAAATGGATTTTCGAAGGAAGCACTTACCACGTCAAATGCAGCGCGCAGCTCCTGGTAGACAATCTAATGGACTTGTCGCACGAAACCTACGTGCATCCTTCGAGTATCGGGCAACACGAAATCGTTGAAGCACCGATCAAGACGACATCGGATGAGAAATCCGTGACGGCCACGCGGTGGATGTACAACATCGATCCGCCTCCGTTTTGGGCGGCAAATCTGAGGTCACATGAAAAATGCGACCGCTGGCAGATTTGTCATTTTTCGCTGCCGGCGAACGTGATGATTGACGTGGGCGTGGCGCTCGCGGGAACGGGGGCCCCGCAGGGTGACCGCTCCAAAGGGGTGACGGGTATTGTGGTGAATGTAATGACTCCGGAGACGGAAACGACGACTTGGTATCACTGGGGGATGGCGCGGAACTTCCAGTTGGAGGACCGCGGTTTGACGTTTCGCATTCGAGACGCGCAGGCTTCTGTGTTTGCAGAGGATATGGACATTTTGGAAGCGCAGCAGCAGAGCATTCTCCAGCGGGAAAATCGAAAGCTGCTGGATTTGAAGATTGATTCCGGCGGGGTTTATGCGCGACGGATTGTGGATCGTGAATTGGCGCGGCAAGCGAGCGCAGTTGCTACGTCGCGTTGAGAGTCATTTAAATTGCCACCTTCGCTCACTAGAAGTAGACAGGAATCATGCTGTGGCCAGCCAGACCTGATATCCTCACAAATCGCGGTAGCGCCGTTCGCGCGTTCCAGAGCCCGGCTGCAAAAATACTTAAGAGATTGAGAGAAGCATGCCGAACAAACAGGCGTTCTATGGCTGGAAGCTGGTAGGAGCGCTGTGGTTCCTGGACTTTCTCAACATGGGGTTTCCGCTTTATGGCGGAGCGGTGATCAACACCTACATGTTGAAGGAAATTGCGATGAGCCGAAGCACGTTCGGCTTGGGGTTCACCCTTTTAAATTTACTTGTTGGCTTGCCTTCGATCATCGTGGCGATGTCGATTTTGAAGTGGGGCATCCGAAGAACTTTTGGAATTGGCTCGGCGGTGATTCTTTCTGGCGCGCTGTGGCTGGCGTTGTTTGCCTCGCGACCCTGGCACTATGTTGTCGGATTCGGAGTTTTGATCGGAACGGGGATTAGTTTTGGGACGATCGTTCCGGTGTCCACGGCGGTGACGCGATGGTTCAGGCGGTACCGAGGAAGGGCGATGGCAGTCGCGCTGAGCGCATCGGGGTTCGCGGGATTTGTTGGAGCGCCACTGACGAACAAGATTTTGGCAGCGAATGGGGGAAACTGGCGGCAGGCGTGGGAGGTGGTCGCGGGTGTCGCGATTTTCTCCGCGCTATTCGCGTTTTTTTTCGTGAAGGAACGCCCTGAAGATCTGGGGCAAGTAGTCGATGGACAGAAAGAGCAAGTCGGTTCGGCGCAGGCCGCCATCACAAATCATCTCGTAACGAAGTTCGCGTGGACGCCGGAGCAGGCGTACGCAACGCGCTCGTATTGGATGATTGTGATCGGCGGAGTTGCATGCCAATTTCCATTTTTCTTTTTTACGGCGCATTGGATTCTGCATCTCAAGGGAGCGGGCATTGCCGCGAGCGATGCGGCATGGGCGATGGGACTCTTTAGCATTGGAGCGGTGGAGGGGCGGCTCGTGGGCGGTTGGTTGATGGACCGGCTGACAGCGCGGCTGGCCTTCATGCTGGGTTTGTGTTGCTACTTTGTCGGCTCTGTACTGGCAATCAGCGTGAATCCCCATGCGCTGTGGATTGCCTATGCCGCGGCGATTTTGTATGGAACGGGATTTGGATGGACGTTTGTCTGCTTGAACACGGCGACGGCGCATTTCTATGGGCCGGCTGCATTTCCCAAACTAAACGGGATGGCGCTACTCCTTACGGGAGCTGTCTGTTCGCCTGCGGGATTTATTGGCGGAAAGTTGTTCGATATCCTGGGAAACTACAGACTGGCGTTTGAGATCAACATGCTTGTCGCGGCGCTCGGAGTTGCTGCGCTGTTTTTTGCGACGATGCCAGGCCCGCCGCCCCACGAAGAGCGCCAGGTGAGTTGATTTTTCATGGGCCGATCGGCCAATTATTTACTTGGCGGTTTAGATTCAGCTAGAGTTTGGTTCGCGCGGAAGATCACGTAGGCGCGGATGGCTTCGGCATTTTCTTTCGAGAGCTCTTTTGAAAACGAGACCATGCCGAAGGGCTTTAGCGAGCCGCCGAGAACAACGTCGGACCAAGCGGAATTCTCCAGCGTGCCGGAATAGCGCAGGTCCGGCAGAACCCCGCCACTTACAGCAACATCTCCATGGCATGTGGAGCAGTAGCTTTGAAAAAGCGCTTCGCCCTTATGCACAGTTGCCGCGGTGGCTGTTGATGGCAGCGGCTTCAGCTGTGGTTGCGAGAGAGGCGGCAATGGCGGCAAGCTCGACTTGCCACCCAATCGGAAGGCGAGCACGCGGCTAATGTTTTGCGGCCTGCCCACTTTCAGCGCGATTTCTCCCGTGGCCAGAGGGAATGCTCCTCCCCAGCCAACTACCACGGCGACGTACTGCTCTTTGCCGACAGTGTAAGTAACAGGCGCGGCGACAACCCCGCTTTGCGCCTCGGCAGACCACAATTTTTCACCTTTATCGGCACGATAGGCTTCCATATTGCCTTGTGCGGTGCCTTCAAAGAGCAGATTCCCGGCAGTCGTTAGAATTCCGCCGTTTACAGGGCTGGTGCGATCGACGCGCCAGATTTCTTTTTGTTGGATGGGATCCCACGCCGACAGATGCCCCTTGATGCTATCGAGAATCGATTTCTTCACATCGGGTTTCTGTGGCAAGCCCGCAGCCACAAAGTCGATCGCCGTGTTGTAGGCGAGATTTCTTGCCGCAAAGTGTTCCTCCGATTTGTAGTAGAAGCCGGCCTCTTCCACGGGAATATAGACCAGCCCTGTTAGCGGGCTGTAGGACATGGAATGCCAAGTGTGACCGCCCAGCGGCCCTGGAGTAAGCGGCGTGCCTTTGCCGCCCTCTTCGTATCGCGCGCTGCTGCTTTCGATTGGGCGGCCTGTAGCCGAGTCAATTCCCGTGGCCCAAGTGACGTTGGTATAGGGCTTGGCGGAAATGAGTTGTCCCGTGGCGCGATCGAGCACGTAAAAGAATCCGTCTTTCGGAGCCTGGAGAAGCACTTTTCTCGCAGCGCCTCCAATAGTGAGGTCGGCTAGGATCATTGGGGCAGCCGCATCGTAGTCCCACGCATCGCCGGGAACTTCCTGGTAGTGCCAGACGTATTCTCCGGTGTCCGGCTTGATCGCCACAATTGAACTTGTGAACAGATTGTCTTTTCCCTGCGGACTACGCGCGCGGCGGTTCCACGGTGTGCCGTTGCCAGTTCCGATGAAAAGCAGATCGAGTTCGGAATCGTAGACGATGGAGTCCCAGACGGTACCGCCGCCGCCGAGTTTCCACCACTCGCCGCTCCAGGTTTTCGCGGCCTTCTCCATCGCAGGGTTCTCGAAGGGCTTCGCCGGGTCACCGGGAACGGTGTAGAAACGCCAGGCGAGCTTGCCGGACTCGGCGTCGTAAGCGGAGACGTAACCACGCACGTCCATTTCCGCGCCGCCGTTCCCGATAAGCACTTTGCCCTTCACAACGCGCGGCGCGCCGGTGATGGTGTAACGGGTCTTGGGATCAGTGGTGTTTGTTTCCCAAACGGGCTTTCCCGTCGCAGCGTCGAGAGCAACGAGTCGCCCGTCCAGCGTGCCGACAAAGACTTTTCCGCGCCAAGCCGCGACGCCCCGATTGACCACGTCACAGCACGCGTTGACGGCTGACTCGGGCGGCACTTTCGGATCGTAGGACCATAATTTCTCTCCTGTCGCCGCATTCACGGCGAAGACTTTGCTCCAAGCGGTGGAGAAATACATCACACCGTCGACAACGATGGGAGTGGCTTCCTGTCCGCGGCGAACGTTCAGGTCCACAGACCATGCGAGCCCGAGTTGGCCGACGTTCTGGTCGTTGATTTGTTTCAACGGGCTAAAGCGCTGTTCATCATAGGACCGTCCATAACTCATCCAGTTTCCTGGTTCCTGATCCGCGTGCAGCAGCCGTGATTCATCCACGTTGGCTGGCGAGACTGTTGCTGTAGATTTTTCCGTGGCTCCGTTTTTCGAGCTGCATGCCGCCCCGCAGAAGAGCACGATTCCGATGGCGAGAGGCTGCAAGAATTTTCGCTTCATGGATACTCCTTGAGGCGCTGATTCGAAGATGCGCCACTCGATTCCACCCAGCTCTAAATTGCGGTTCGACAAGAACGCTGTTTTGCGCGGGCTATCTTTATATACTTCGCCGCGCTTCTTTCCAAGCAAAACGAATATCGCGCAGTCCTCAATTCTCTAATTCGCTTGTTCCTCCAAAGAGTCTGTAATAGCTTTGTGCCCGCTTCGTTAGCTTCGCTGCCAAACGGAATAAGCAAATGGACGAACTCATCAGCCTGGATCGCCGGGAAATTCTAAGAGCTACTACCGGCATTTTAGCGGGCCTGGTGGTGGCCGGAAGCCCTCTGGCGGCGATCGCGCGTGGGCGTGCGTGGGCAATTGATCTAACGGCATTCACGACTCCCGAGGGTGCCGCTCTCCTGGCTGCGGCGCGCACGATGATGCCACACGACAAACTCGATGACGCGGCTTACGCTCTGGTCGTCCGTGCCATCGATGGTGATGCGAGCAAAGATGAACTGACCCGCAAGTTGTTTAAGGAAGGGGTCGAAAGTCTCGGAGGAGGATTTGCTACGAGCACGGAGAATGAAAGAGTTGCTGAACTGAAAAAACTGGAGTTCTCTGAGTTTTTCAAGGCGATGCGGCTGAGGACAGTGCAAGTTCTTTATTCCACGCCGCTCGCCTACGCTTATTTCGGCTATGAGGGCGAAGCATTCTCCAAAGGCGGATACCTTCTCCGCGGATTCAACGATCTGAAGTGGTTGCCAGAAGTGCCGTTTGGGGACAGCGGAACGATACCCGTCAGCAAGTAATTCACGGAAACTGCAAATATGCCTCGCATAGAATTCAACGACAGCAGCCCGGTAGTGATCATTGGTTCCGGTGCGGGCGGCGGCACGCTTGCGCACGAACTGACACGGCGTGGCATCAAGGTTGTGCTGCTCGAAGCGGGCAAGCGCCAATCGCTTGAGACATTTTCACAAGTGCCAGGAGAAGCTTTCGGCCAACTGACATGGCTTGATCCGCGAACGCAGAGCGGGAATTGGGGTGTTGCGCGCGACTTCCCTACTCTGCCCGCATGGCATTGCAAAACCGTTGGCGGGACAACGGTACATTGGACGGCTTCCACGCCGCGCCTGCAACCCTGGGAGATGCGGGCCAAAAGCACTTACGGCAGCGTGCCGGGCGCTTCGTTGATTGACTGGCCAATTTCGTTCGAGGAACTCGAGAAATATTACGAAATCGCGGAACGCCGCATGGTTGTGACGCGGCGAAATGGTGTGCCAGGCCTGCCGGCTTCGAACAATTTCAAAGTCATGTACGCGGGAGCGAAGAAGCTCGGTTACAAGCAAGTGCACACAGGACACATGGCGATCAATTCGCGGGCCGCCGACGGGCGAGGCTTTTGTATCCAGCAAGGTTTCTGCGTGCAAGGCTGCAAAATGGGAGCTAAGTGGAGCACGCTGTACACGGAGATTCCACGAGCGGAAGCAACGGGCAATCTTGATCTGCGTGTAGAAGCGACGGCGACCCGGATTGAGCATGGAGCGGACGGCCGCGTGAACGCAGTCGTCTATCGAGACAAGCAGGGCCAGGAACAGCGGCAATCTGCTCGCTTGGTCTGTGTCGCGGGCAACGCCATTGAAACGGCCCGGTTGCTGCTGCTCTCGACATCTTCGAAATTTCCGCAGGGCCTCGCAAATTCCGCGGGCCAGGTCGGCCGAAACTATTGCCACCAGATCACCGGCTTCGTTTGGGGGATATTCGAAAAGCCTGTGCATTCGTGGCGAGGAGCGACGCTGGCAGGCGTTGTGGAAGACGAAGCAATCAACGATCCACGCCGCGGATTTGTCGGCGGCTACCGGATCGAACTGCTTGCTTTGGACCTCCCTACTCTTCCACTGGTTGGTTTGCCCTACGGATGGGGCCGGGACTTCGCATCCATCATGGAAAATTATCGAAACATGGCCGGCATGTTCATTAACGGCGAGGACTTGCCTCGCGCGGAGAATCGCATCACGTTGAATTCAGGAGTGAAGGACGGCTTCGGCCTGCCCGTAGCCAATGTCCACGTGGACGAGCATTCGAATGATCAATCCATGCGCAAACATGCGCAAGGACAAATGTCCAAAATGTATGATGCGATCGGCGCAAGACGGATCGTTCTCGGACCGACACCACCGGCAACGCACAACCTTGGTACAGCACGCATGAGCGCCGATCCGCGGGATGGGGTGACGAACGCCTGGGGACAAACTCACGACATCAAGAATCTGTTTATTTCCGATGGAAGCGCGTTGACCACTCCAGGTTCGGCAAATCCTACTCTGACCATTGTCGCGTTGGCGCTGCGGCAGGCGGAATACATCGCGCAACAAATGAAGGCGGCGAACATCTAACTGGCAAGCGCTGCGGTTGCGGCCCTTTTTGAGAGAGCCAGAAGCAAGACGAGATTCAAGGGAGAAGACTGGAAATGATAACCAAGGCAGTTCGATTCCACGAATTTGGCGGCCCAGAGGTCCTTCGCTTTGAGTCACTGGAGGTCGGCGAGCCTGGGGCGGGCGAAGTGCGCGTGCGCGTAGAGGCGATCGGGCTGAACCGCGCCGAGGCTGCATTTCGGTCCGGCCGGTACATCGAGAGGGCGGTGTTGCCTGCGCGGCTGGGCTATGAAGCCGCGGGAATTATCGAGGCGCTTGGCGACGGAGTGAAAGGCTATTCGGTCGGCGAGCAGATTTGCGTGATGCCATCCTTTTCGATGAACAAATACGGTGTGTACGCGGAGTGCGCCATCCTTCCAGCTTCCGCCATACTAAAACGCCCTGCGGGATTAGGCACGCAAGCGTGCGCATCCATCTGGATGCAGTATTTGACCGCTTACGGCGCGCTCATCGACATATCCCAAATCGGCGCGGGCGACGCGGTAATCATTACCGCAGCTTCAAGCAGCGTTGGGATCGCCGCGATTCAAATCGCAAACCACGTCGGCGCAACATCGATTGCCGTGACGCGAACGGCTGCCAAGGAAGCGGAACTGCGAAAATTGGGCGCGGCTCATGTCATCGTTACGGAAAGGCAGACGCTGGAGAAGGAAGTTCTCCGCATTACCGCCGACAAGGGAGCGAAGGTGGCTTTCGATCCGATTGCGGGACCAATCGTTGTTTCGCTCGCTGCAGCAATGGCTCGGGGAGGCCGGCTGATTTTGTACGGAAATCTTAGCGGAGAGGCGCAGAACACGATTTTCCCGTTTGGACTCTCCATGTCTCGAGGCTTCAGCATGCGCGCGTATGTTGTGTTCGAAATCATTGGCGACGCGCAGCGGTTTGAGAAGGCGCGGCTCTTTGTCGAAGAAGGATTACGTGCAGGCTGGCTGAAACCTGTCATTGCGAAGACGTTTCCCTTCGACCAGATGGTCGAGGCGCACCGCTATTTGGAAGGCAACGCGCAAATCGGAAAGGTGATTGTCACCGTTCCCTGATCGGGCTTGCCGAGGGGAAGACGCAAGAATTCGTTTTGGGCCGGCGAGCCTCTCTAAAGGGAAGCCGCGGAACCACCGAGTCCGAGCAACCGGCAAGCGTTCTTTTTGAGAATAAGCGAATGGACTTCCGGCCGGAAGCCAGCTTGCTTGAAATCCTCCATCCAGCGGTCAGGAGTGATCAACGGAAAATCCGTGCCGAAAAGTATTTTGTGCTTGAGCAAAGTGTTGGCGTGCTGCACCAGCGAAGGGGAAAAATATTTGGGCGACCAGCCAGAAAGGTCGATGTAAACGTTTGGTTTGTGGAGGCAAACGGAAAGAGCTTCGTCCTGCCACGGCCACGAAGGATGGGCGATTACAATTTTCATTTGCGGGAAATCCGCGGCAACATCATCCAGATGCATGGGGTTTGAGTATTTCAGCCGCAGCCCTCCCCCGCCGGGCATTCCAGTACCCATGCCGGAATGTCCGCTATGGAAAATCGCCGGGAGTCCGTGTTCGGCGATGACTTCGTACATCGGATAGGCCATACGATCGTTCGGAAAAAAACCCTGGCAAGTTGGATGGAATTTGAATCCCTTCACACCATGATCGGCGAACAGGCGACGCATTTCGCGCACGCCGAGCTTGCCTTTGTGGGGATCAACGCTGGCGAAAGCGATCATGATGTCGGGATTCGCCGCTGCGGCTTCCGCCACTTCTTCGTTGGGAATTCGCCGACGGCCCATTTCGAACTCGCTATCCACCGAGAACATGACCAGCCCAATTTTGCGGCTGCGATAGTATTCGATGGTCTCTGCGATGGTCGGAAGTTTTCCAGACTTGAAGTATTTCACCTTCGCGTCATCGAATTCCTTGCCGAATTCGTCGAACGGCTGATGACAAGAGACTTCTGCGTGGGTGTGAACATCGATGGCAACGAGTTCCGCTACGTTCATGATTGGCCTTTGTAGAGCGAGAGAAGTTCGCCCACGTCGTGGACGGATAGATGTGGACGCTGTTTCTTTGGCAAGTGCGCGTAGGAATCGGCCGCGCCAACGCCAGTGCTAACCGCCACAGCCAGCGCACCGCCGCGGAGCGCCATGGGGATTTCCAGCGAAGGATCATCGCCGACTACGGCGAGTTCTTTAGTGCGCAGGCCGAGTTGCCGGGCCGCGCACCACAACGCCTCGAGCGATGGCTTGCCGATGACATGTATGCGAGCGCCGGTGAGATCCTTGATCATCGCGGAGATCGCACGCGAAGTGCCAAGTGCTTTACCGTTGGCCGTGGCGAAAAAAAGGGACTGCGAGCAGCTATAGACCTTCGCGCCGCTCCATGCCGCGTAGCAAGCGGCTTCCAGCGCGCTCATTGTGAATTCACGGAACCAGCCGACCAGCACGGTGTCGACTTCGGGTTTGCCCTCCGGCTCCACAATTTCCATGCCCGCATCGCGGAGAGGTTTCTGGAGGCCGTCGCCGCCCAGCGCAAGCACGCGTTTGTAACCGCAGCGGCGAAAATAATCGGCCGCGCTGCTTGCCGGCGTCATCACGCCATTGTCCGGGAGGGGAAAACCAACGTCGCGGAGCATTCCGACATATTCCCGCGGTGTTCGCGCCGTTCCATTGGTAAACAGAACGAATGGCACCCCGCGTCCTTCGAGAAACCGCGTGATTTCCAGCGCTCCAGGCAGCGGTTTTAGGCCGTGATTGCTCTTGTCGCCCAGAACCAGAGTACCGTCCATATCGAACAGAAAACCACGCGAATGACGCAATCGTTTGATTGCGGCAAGGGGATGCGCGGGAACACCGGGCTTTGCGACTTTCTTAGGCACTAGCTGCCTCGCGCTCTGGCGAACTGCGCAGCTCCAAACGGAAATCGCGTTTTTCAATGACGATATGGGAAGCCTTGGGGCGGATCTGCAGTCCGCGCAGTAGTTTGAAAACGGGCTGCATGTCCGGATTGTAATGCCGACGCGCGGGGCCGGCGACCAGCATCGCGTCCACTTCTTGCGCAGGCATCGCCGCGCGCAGTAAGAACTCATCGTCAGAAATTCCGGGCGCGAACTGCTTGCGCAATTCTTCTGGCGGTAACGGCAGCGGTTCGGCCGCCAACTCTTTGGCACGCGGGCGATTGAGAATGAGGTCCTTCACGTTCTCATCCACTGGGACGGTGGGGCGGCCGAATCTTCCGAGCACGTAGCGGATCACTTGGTCGGAAACGTTGCCATAGCGCTCGGAACCGATGATGTTATAAAGCGCCTGCGTGCAAACGATCTGCGGGAACGGCGTGACCATGATCGGGTAACCAAGCTCGGCGCGAACCTGGACGACTTCGCGCATGACATCGGCAAATCTGTTTTCAAAGCCCAGTTCGGCAAGCTGGCGACGCGTCGTGGTCAAAACGCCGCCGGCGACCTGGTGGCGCAGGAACGAGGCATCGTATTCTTGCGGCGTACCCGCCGGGAGATTCTCCGCTTCTGTCAGCCGCGCGAAGTAGTCGGCGACCTTCGCGAGTGCGCGATCGTCGACGTTGACTGTGTGGCCCAGCTCACGCAGATTTGCCACCACTCTCTGTGCATTGGGGAGCGAAGATCCGTTCGCCAGCGGGCCACAGGCGACTTGCAAGACTTCCACACCGAGCTCCGCCGCAACCATATAGCTAATGGGCGAAAGGCCAATCGTACAATGCGAATGAAGTTCCAGGGGCTTTGCGCCCAGTTGCGCACGAACTGCGGGAATCAGAGTGCGCGCGCGCTCGGGCCTCAGCAGCCCTGACGGGTCCTTTATATAAGCACGATCGACGTGCGGTGATTTCGCCACTCGCGCGGCAAGCTTAGCGTAGAACCCGTCGTCGTGCACGTCGCTGATGGTATATGTCAGGGCCGCGATAATCTCCGTGGCGCCAGCTTTTCGAATCATCCGCGCGGACTCGAGCAAAGCTTCGACATCATGCATTGGATCAAGAACGACAAATCGCGAGATCCCATTGGCGACCAGCCGGTCATAGACGATCTGCATGAAATCGGGATGCTGGCCTTCCCAAGAGATGAAGCGGAGTCCAGTGCCAATGAACTGCAGCGGCGTATTGGGCATCGCAGAGCGCGCCAGGCGAATGCGTTCCCAAGGATTTTCCTTGTGCGTTCGCACGGCAACGCCCATGTGCGTGCTCGATGTAAAGTCCAGCGCGCGGAATCCCACACGATCCATCACGGGAGCAATCGCCAGGATTTGCGAGGTTGTAAATCCAATCGCCCCCCACAAACTCTGGTTGCCGTCCCGTATTGAAACATCGAGAAGTTGAATGTCCGCCATTTCAGTCCGTGGCACCAAGCGCTTTATTCCGTGTTCTCACGCTGCCCCCATATTTCTATTCTGGAGGAATTGCCCCAGGAAAGCAGTGTTCATACCGCCGCGAGCAAATTCGCTTTCCCGCATCAACTCGGCATGCATCAGCAGATTTGTGGAGACACCTATGATCTCCATGTTTGCAAGAGCTTGACGCATTTTGCGAAGCGATTCTTTCCGGTCCGCGCCATGAATGATCAGCTTGCCCAGGAGCGAGTCGTAAAAAGGAGGCACTTTCGAACCCGCTTGGATGTGCGTGTCCATGCGAATTCCCTGTCCTGCTGGAAAAACGGCATGCGTCACCGTACCGGGGCTCGGACAAAAATCATGTTCCCAGTCTTCCGCGTTGATGCGGCACTCGATGGCGTGGCCGGAGAACTTCAGTTCATCCTGCTTCCAGCGCAGCTTGCGGCCCTCGGCGACGGCGATCTGCTCCTCCACGAGATCCAGACCACAAATCGCCTCCGTAACAGGGTGCTCGACTTGGATTCGTGCGTTCATTTCCAAAAAATAAAATGCGTCGCGATCGCAATCCACGAGAAATTCCACAGTGCCCATTCCCCGGTATTTCAGGTGTCTCGCGAAGGCAACAGCCGCGAGATGCATCTCCTCGCGAAGAGTTTCGCTGATATTCGGGGCCGGCGCTTCTTCCACAAGTTTTTGGTAGCGCCGCTGAACTGAGCAGTCGCGCGTGCCGAGGTGAATCACATTTTCGCCGTCGCCAAGCACTTGCACTTCGATGTGGCGGCCATGCGAGATAAAGCGCTCGACGTATAGACGCGGATCGCCGAAGCTTGCCAGTGCTTCCGCTGTCGCCAATTCCATCGCCTCAGCTAGCTTGCCGGCGTCAGTTACTTGTTTCATGCCGCGGCCGCCGCCACCGCCAACGGCCTTAATCAGGATTGGCCAGCCAATCTTGTCGGCAAGCTGCCGCGCTTCAACGAGGCTCCGCACTTCGCCGCCGGGAACGCCATGTAGTCCCGCGGCAGTGGCGTGCGCACGGGCTTTAAGTTTGTCGCCAACGGCATCGAGCTGCTCGACCGTAGGACCGATGAAGAAGATCCCAGCATGGTTGCATGCGGAGGCGAATCTTTGATTCTCGGAAAGAAAACCGTACCCGGGATGAATCGCATCGGCCTTGCTCGCCACAGCGGCGGCGACGATTGCTTCCACGTTTAAGTAGCTGGCAGCGGAATTTGCCGGACCTATGCAAATCGTGCTGTCAGCCAGTCTCGCCCCCATGGAATCCAGATCCGCTTCGGATGCAGCCAGTACAGTTTCAATGCCGAGGGTCTGGCAAGTTCGAATCACGCGCACGGCGATTTCGCCGCGATTGGCGATCAGGATGCGCCGCAGCGTCATGCGACTCCCGGCTTGATGCGCATCAATACTGCATCCTTCTCGGCAAACTGCGCGTTGTCGCAGCAAATCTCGACGACTTCGCCGCACGTTTCTGCGTGAACCGCGTTCATCAGTTTCATCGTCTCGATGATGCCTACGACTGTGTCCGCTTCCACCTGACTCCCGATTTCAACGAACGGAAGAGCCCCCGGCTTTGGTGCGCGATAAAACGTGCCCGGAAGGTGTGCGCGAACGTCCGTCCACACAACGTCGCGTGGGTCTCGTGGAGCTTTCGCAGCCGATGGAGCGGCGCTGTTCAGAACGGCGGACAAATCAGGCGAGCCCTGCACTACATTCGGCGCCGAGAGCACTTGAGTTTCCTGAGTCCAGTCTCCGCTGGCGAGGTTGCGGCGTAGCGTCAGCTTGAAGCGCTCGGTTTCCAGATGCAGCTCATCATATTTCGCAGCGTCGAGCAGTTGCAGAATCTGCTGCACATCCTCGTTGGTTAACTTCATTTTTTTCCGGCTCCTCCGCTGAGGAGCGAAAACACATGATCGAATGGTTTGCCTTTAGGCGCGGCCACCGGCGCCGCATCCTTTGCTGCCCAAACCGTTTCCGGCCGGCTCTGCAACAGAAACACATTTTCGCTTGGCGGACAATTCCGCGCGATGGCCCACTCGATATCTTGTGGGCAGCCATAATGACGCTCGACCCGCTTCGCAATGTCAACGAGGCTGTGGAGCTCGTCGTCGCTAAGGCATGGAGCGTTTTGCTTCTCAACCGGGACTTCTTCGTCGATCACTCCTGCGCCCGCCGCGTTGGGCCGGTGCTGGCGCAACTTGCATGACACCGTGCGGCTCATAATCTCGCCAGTAATCTTCCCGACGACATATTTGTCAGGCGTGACTTCCCCACTGACAACAGCCGAGCCCAACCCCCAGCTTGCCTCCACCACCACGACGGAACGATCACCCGTGTTCGGGCTTCGCGTGAATATCACTCCAGAGCAGCGCGAGTCGATCATGCGCTGAATCACCACTCCCATCGCCAAACCCTGTTCGGGCAACTTCAATCTCCGTCGGTACATCACCGACTCCACCGCGTACAAACTTGCCCAGCATTTGCGCACGTGTTCGATGACAGAATCAGCGCCGCGCACCCAGAGGTACGTGTCTTGCAGTCCAGCGAAACTCGCATCGGCGCTGTCCTCGCTCGTTGCGCTCGAGCGAATAGCAACCGGCTCACCCGGCCCGTCGTTGCCGGCACGTGTTTGAAGTTCTTCATAGTGCGCGCTTATATTCGTTTGCAAATCCTCGGGCAATGCCGCGCTTTCGAGTCGTACCCTCACTTCAACTCCGACGCGCGAGCAAGCAGCGTGATCATCTGGCGCCAATTGTTCGATTTCGCGCCGTATCGAGCCAGCGGGATCAATGGCCGTCAAGAACCGCTCAAAGGCCGCCGTCGTCACTACACACCCAGGCGGCACGCGAATGCCCGCGCGGGCCAATTCTCCGAGACTGGCGCCTTTGCCGCCGACGGTCGGCCGGTCAGCAATGCCGATTTCCTCGAAGCGGCTTATGAGATTATGACTCGTCAAATCGATCCTCTCTTAATCCAGAATCCACACGATCCCGCGGTTTCCATCCACTCGAAGCCGTTGCCCCGTCTTAATGCGCTGCGTGGCTTGGCCAGTACCGACCACGGCAGGCAATCCATATTCGCGCGCGACGATCGCAGCGTGAGACATTGTCCCGCCAATGTCGGAGACTGCCGCCTTTATTTTGCCGAAGACCGGCCCCCAACTCGGCGCGGTCACGGGACAAACCAAAATTTCGCCTTCGCGAATCTGCCCGATCTCGTTCACGTTTTTAAGCACGCGCGCAATGCCTTCCACGACGCCGGGTGACGCTGCAAATCCGACAATTTCATTTTCATGTCCGGCTTCTACCGTCGCCGACCAGGATTCCAAGGTCTCCGAAGTGATTCCCCAAAGCATCTGTAAAGCAGGGTCGTTGATCTGCGGAGGAATCGGCCCCAGAGCTGGCGGCGGGTTCCATTCCTTCAACCTCTCGACGATACATTTGCGCGCTTCCACAATCGGACGCCAGTGAGCAGCGCCAAGTGGTTTGCCGCCGCCCGCCCACGCAAGACTCACGTCGGCCAGCGCGCGCTCGACCTCGACGTACTGCAAATGAAACACGTCGCTCGCATCGGCCAGCACTCCATAAGTAACCAGCAACGCGCCGAATTCCTTCACTTTCTTGAAGAAAAGGCTCGTGAACCAATGCTCGCAATAAAATTTGTGGTTCTCCACGAACGGAAAGACGAGGTGAGATAGGCCGAGCATCTGATCGAACGCCTGCCGCTCCTCTTCGCTCATCAGCAACTCACGATACTCGGCGATGATGCGCCCGCGTTCTTCTTTCAGCCGTTCCGTGGGGCGTTCCAGGGATTCGCCGCGCCGCAACTGTTCCACATAGCGTGGCAAAGCCGCGAACGGAACAGACAGATCGTCATTCCAGCTCAAGTGATGGTGATAGAAACCATCTCCCGTGGACATGTTGAACCACGGCTCGCGCGACTTATCGAGTTCAGTCAGCCACCGCTTGCCGGCATCCCCACGGCCACCCAGCTCATGCAGCACCTTTTTCGCATCGCAATCGGCAGTAAACAAATCGTCCACACCAAACTCAATGGCTAATTTCGCCAGGCGCTTAAGCTCGTCGTCCGGCCGGAACATCAGCACGTCGATGCCGGCCACCATTCGCGCCACCGTCTGATCTGCCGTCTCCGGGAAAGCTTTCTTGCAAAAATCGAAAAACACCATGTAGGCGCCATAACCCAGCATCAACATTTCGAAATGGTGGTGCCACATTTTGGAGAACAACTCGATCGTGCGGTGAAAATTCTCGCGGATGTAATGGTTTTGGCCCAGCCCCTTCGCCTTCGTCACCACTTCCGCTTCATCGAACTCCGGCAACATCGGCACCTTGATCGCTTCGAGTTCGTGGATCAGATTCTCCATGCGAACTTTCCACTCGCCGAATATCCGGTTCCAATTCTCGTAGTAGTAGCCGGCCCGCTCCTGGAAAATCGCAAGCCGCCGCTGAATCTCCGCCGGATCGGTAACCGGGTTCGCCGTAATGTAAATGCGGCCGTTGACGATACGGTGCTCAATGCCCATCGTCGTCGGGAACACAAAAATGCGCGTCGTAAACGCGCCGAGTGCCTCGTAAGGAATCTCCGCTGTCAGCGCATCGAACGCTGGCATCGGCTCGGGAAAGTGCATCGCGTTATAAAACCAGAAGCGCTGATCATCTTCGGGCTGAAACCGCGTGTAATACGGATACATCGACTGCCAGCCCTCCGTGCCCGGTACATCGGCTATTTGGGAAGGCAACGTAAAGCTGCGGCTCTTGCTATCAACGCCCATCGTTTCTCTCCAAAACCGACACCTCGCCGCCAACACTGGCCAACGATGGATTTGCGGCAAGCGAATAGTCCTTTTGCGCCTTCGCGTAATTCACAAAAAATTCGAGCGAGTCCGGATTGGCCATGGCATTGCGGTTGGCGGCTCGTTCTAGCGGCACGCCCATCAAAATCTTGCGCACCGGTACTTCCATTTTCTTGCGCGTGAGCGTCATGGGAATTCCCGGCGCTTGGATGATCCGGTCCGGCACATGCCGCGCCGTATATTCGTGCCTGAGCCGCTCGCAGATTTTCTGCTCAAGCTCCGCACTTAACTGGATCCCGTCCATTAGCTTTACAAATAGCGGCATAAAGAACTTGCCGCCCGGCAAATCGAGATTCACAACCAATGCGTCTTCGACTTCATGGACGTGCGCAATGGCCCGGTAAATTTCCGCGGTGCCGATACGCACTCCCAGACGGTTCAGCGTCGCATCCGATCTTCCCAGCACGAAGCAACCGCCGCGCTCGTTGACGCGGAAGAAATCGCCATGCCTCCACACCCCGGGATAGACATCGAAATAAGATTCGCGATAACGCGATCCATCCTTGTCTCCCCAAAAGTAGATGGGCATCGAAGGCAAAGGCTCGGTTAGCACGAGTTCCCCCACCTCGTCTACCACGCTCTCGCCCTTCTCGTTGAACGCATACGCCGCCACACCCAGCGAGCGCCCCTGTATCTCCCCTGCATACACGGGCTGCGTCGGCACGCCGCCAACAAACCCGGTGCAGCAATCCGTACCGCCACTGCCCGTTGCAACCAGCAAATCCTGTTTTACGTTCCGATAGAACCACGCCGTGCACTCTGGCGACACCGGCGAACCCGCGGGCATGACCGCTCGAAGATGCGACAAATCGAACCTCTCACGCGGAACGATGCCAGCCTTGGCCATTACTTCGACGTACGCTGGACTCGCGCCGAAGAAACTCGCCTTCGAATCCTGAGCGACCTTCCAGAGCACATCCGGCGCCGGATAAGCGGGGTTCCCGTCGTACAGAACCGGGCACACACCGCTCAGCGGCATGCTCGCCAGAAAATTCCACATCATCCATCCCGAAGTCGTGAAGAAAAACGCGCGCTCCCCCGCGCGGTAGTCCATATGAAAATGCTGCAGCTTGAGTTGTTCCAACAAAATGCCGCCGTGACTCTGCACAATCGCCTTCGGCAAACCGGTCGTGCCCGAAGAAAACAGCACCCACAGCGGGTGGCCAAACGGGACCTGGTCGAAGTGGAATTCCTCGCGCGAAACGCCGGCATGTTCCATCAAATCGTTCCAACGCAGCGCCCCCTCGCGCGGAAACGTGTGATCCTCGGCATTCAAATAGGGCACGTGGACGACATGTTCGAGACCATCCAGCGCCGCAATGATTTCTCCGAGCTCCTCTTTTCGGTCGAATGCCTTTCCGCCGTATCTGTAGCCGTCGACGCAGAAAAGTACTTTCGGCGAAAGCTGTTGTATCCGGTCGATCACACCGCTCGAACCAAAGTCCGGCGAGCAACACGCCCAGATTGCGCCAATCGCAGTCGTGGCCAGCATCGCGATCATTGTCTGAGGAATATTCGGCATGAACGCCACGACCCGGTCGCCGGGCCGCACACCCAATTCGCGCAGCCGCGTCGCCAAAATACGTACATGTCCGCCAAACGCTTCCCACGGCAAGCCGGTCAGCGGCGCAGTCTCACTCATGAACAAAAGCGCGTCGGTGCCCGCCCGCTCGTTTCGTAGAACGTGTTGCGCATAGTTGAGCCGCGCGCCAGGAAACCATTCCGCCCCCGGCATCTCGCGCTTGCCCAGCACACGAGTGTGCGGCGCGGACGACTCAATGCCGAAGTAGTCCCAAATCGCCTGCCAAAATTCTTCCAATTCGGTGACGGACCAACGCCACAGCGAGTCGTAATTTGCGAAATACAATCCCCTCTCGCGCACCAGCCACTTCGCAAACCGCGTTAAGTTTGCATCTTCAATCTGGGCGGCACTCGGCGTCCAGAGTAGTTCGCCTTCGCGAACGCCACGAGTCCCCGCCAGTATCTCGGCTGCGCTCTTCGTCATCCGTTCAGTTCCCTGCGTTTCGGAATGTCGTCCGATATTGACGCCACAATTCTGCTCCGATGCAATTTCGCATGTGGGCGTTTATCGATTGCTTCCCGCCATCCGCGTCTGCTATGTCAAGCGAACGCATTGTGTGTTCGCCGAAGCGGGTTGTCAATCCAGTCGCCGCGTTGACAAGCCCCTGCCGCTAGTCTTAAATGTCCACCGTGAACGTTCACGATAAGCGATACCGCACCTTTTTTGCCGCGGTTCTGGAAGCAGTTCTCGCCTGACCAGGTCGCGTTCGAGAATCGTGTTTCGGTGAAGTCACACGCAATTCTTAGTCTAGAAGGGGGGCTTTATTCCTATCCTCGGCATCGACGTCGGCACCAGCGGAACCCGCGCGGTTATCCTCGACGGAAGCGGCACGGTCCTCGCCTCGGGCACCGAAGAACACGCACAGTTCGCCAGCCCGCAGCCAGGCTGGGCAGAGCAAGATCCCCGCGACTGGTGGCGTGCGGCGGCCCTCGCGGTTCGCAAAGCGCTTCATGCCTCCGGCCTCGCCGCCGATGCCATCGCCGCCGTCGGTTTCTCCGGCCAGATGCATGGCGCTGTCCTGCTCGATGAGAAAGACGAGGTCATCCGCCCTGCCCTCATCTGGTGTGATCAACGCACCGAAGCGCAATCCAAAGAACTCGAGCGCACTATCGGCCTCGACCGCCTTATCCAACTGACCTGCAATCCCCCACTCACAAACTTCACGCTCACTAAACTTCTTTGGGTCCGCGAACACGAGCCGCAAAATTGGCAGTGCGTCCGCAAAATTATGCTGCCTAAGGACTACGTCCGTCTGCGCCTCACGGGCGAATCCGCCATCGATGTCGCCGACGCTTCCGGCACGCTGCTCCTCGATGTAACGCACCGCATCTGGTCAAGCGAAGTCCTCAACAAAACCGGCATCGACGTGAACCTTCTCCCCAAGCTTTACGAATCCCAGGAAATTTGCGGCAACCTTTCTGCAGCAGGAGCGGAAGCAACCGGATTGCGAGCAGGAACTCCAGTCGTAGCCGGCGCAGGCGATCAAGCTGCCGGTGCTGTCGGTATGGGCATCACGCGCGCGGGAGTCGTCAGCGCCACGATCGGAACTTCCGGCGTGGTTTTTGCGGCCACCGATCGCCCTTCGCTTGATCCCAAAGGCCGCCTCCACACTTTCTGTCACGCCATTCCCGGCCGCTGGCACGTCATGGGTGTAACGCAATCCGCCGGCTTGTCTCTTCGCTGGTTCCGCGATCGCTTTGGCGCTGGCCCTGACGACGGCCGCGATCCGTATGAACGAATGTCCGCCGAAGCCGCAACCGTTCCGGCTGGATCCGAAGGCGCGTTCTGGGCGCCCTACTTGATGGGGGAACGAACGCCACATCTCGATCCGTTCGCACGCGCCGCCTTCGTCGGCCTCTCCGCTTCGCACACTCGCGCGCATCTGATCCGCGCGGTTCTCGAAGGCGTGGCCTACAGCCTGAAAGACACTTTTAGCATTTTTAACGAAATCTACGTCCCCGTGGAACGCATCCGCCTCGGCGGAGGAGGCGCCCGCTCGCCACTCTGGCAACAGATTCAAGCGGATGTCTATGCACACGAAGTGGAAATTCTGAAAGCGGAAGAAGGCGCAGCCTACGGCGCGGCAATCCTTGCGGGCGTGGGTTCAGGTGTTTGGAAGAGTGTCGATGAAGCTTGCGACGCCACGGTCAACGTTGCGAAACGCGTTAGCGCCAGCAAAGAAAACAGTGCTGCTATGCAGCGCAGCTACAAAACCTACCGCCGGATCTATCCGGCGTTACATTGTATTTTTGCTGAGAATCAATCTTCGTCTGCTCACTAAGCGGCAAAATTCATCTGGGTAAGCCCGTTCCACGGAGGCAACCGCCCTAGGCTTTTTTCTGCCCCGGCTTAAAGAAGTAGCAGTACGCCGCTCCGATCAGGGTCATCAGCGCGCCCCACCAAATGCCAGCGTGCAAATCGAACAATTGCACGCGCCCTTCAAGGGCTGGTGGATGCCAATATTCGTACAGGCCAGCGCCAAAAATCAGCAATCCATTCACGAGCAACGATATCCCGATAAAAAACCAAATGGAAACCATGCCTCAGACCTCCAGCTGCAGGAACTACCAGAAAATGATATTCAGAACAAAAAACACGGCTCCAACCACACCCGCCCAAAAAATCGGCTTCTGATAAACAGGAATATTTCCGACAGATGGCACCGGCGTCAATCCGTAAACCAAGCCAGTGAGTTCCTCCGAAGTCTTGGGCTTCGTCGCCAGACTCACCACTACCGTCACAATGACGCAAACAATAAACGACCACAGCGCCTGAAACATATCCTGCGCCAGGGCTTTGGCATTCGGCGAGAGCGCCACATATCGCAAAGCCGACGGATCAACTTTCACCCAAGCCCACATCCCGATGGAAGACAAAGTTCCGCAGAGCAATCCCAGGAAACCGCCCGCTCCCGTCGCCCGCTTCCAAAGCATGCCGAGAATCACCGTTCCGAAAAGCGGTGCGATGAAAAAGCTGAACAAGGCTTGGACATAATCCATGATGCTGGCAAACTGCATCACCAAATACGCGGTACCGACACTGATCAACACGCCGATTACCGTCGTCCAGCGGCCCATGTTTACATAGTGATGGTCCGTGCCTTTGCTGTTGATCAGTGGCCGGTAGATGTCATACGTCCACACCGTCGTAAAGGCGCTCACATTTCCCGCCATTCCCGACATGAAGCCCGCGATCAGCGCGGTAATACCAAGGCCAAGTAAACCGGGCCCGCAATAGCGCGCCAGCATTAATGGAAGCACGTCGTTGTAGCTGTGCGCCCCCGTAACCGCCGCCACAGATTCAGGCTCGAGTTTCATCGGCAGCACTGCCAATCCCAGCAGTCCCGGCAAAATCACGATGAGCGGAACAAACATCTTGAATCCCGCTCCGATGATGGGGGCCAACTCCGCGCTGCGAATATCCTTCGCCGCCAGGATGCGCTGCACGACCAGAAAATCCGTCGTCCAGTATCCCATCGAGATGACCGCCGCTAACCCGAACACAATGCCAGCCCAATTGATCCCCATCGGGTTGTTTGTAAAGGAGCCCAAGCCGGACCACATGTGAACGTATTGCTCCGATGCCCGGTGTGCAATCTGCAGTTTGAGATTAGCCCAGCCACCCGCTTCGTACAGGCCAAGAATGGGAATTAACAGCGCCCCAGCCCAAATCAAGAAGAACTGCAGCACTTCATTGAAAATGGCGGACCGCAATCCGCCAAGCGTCACGTAGACCGCCACCGTCAGCGACGAAACCCAGATGCTGAAATTGATGTCCCAGCCAAGAACAATCTGCATGACCTTGGCCATCGCGAACATGTTCACGCCGCTCATCAGCACAGTCATGAACGCAAACGATACCGCCGAGACCGCCCGCGCAGGTTCTCCGAAACGCAATTTCAAATATCCCGGCACGGAGTGCGTTTTTGAAATGTAGTAGAACGGCATCATCACCAGCGCGAGAAACAGCATCGCCGGAATCGCGCCAATCCAATACCAGTGCGTCGCCAGAATTCCGTACTGATACGCCGAACCCGCCCAGCCCATCAATTCCAGCGCGCCGAGATTCGCCGAAAGAAAGCTCAGCCCTGCCACCCAAGCCGTCATTTCGCGCCCGGCCATGAAAAAATCTTCGCCTGTATTCGCGCGCCCGCGCAGGTAGAATCCAATCGCCAGCACCAGCGCGAAGTAAAAGACAACGATGACGACGTCTACTGAAGAGAGATGAACGAGCCGAGTAGGCACTGCAAACGCGTAGGGAATCGTCATAAAATCCCGAAGGTCTTCTCCTCTGCGTGCATCTTACGAGTCCAGCAATCCACAAGGTCCCAAGCGAAAAAAATCCCAGATCCGCGTCACTTCGCCGAAAATTTGTAAATCGTCTCCGTGTGATACTTCATTCCTGGCTTCAGGAGGGTTGACGGAAAATTCGGCTGGTTCGGCGAATCCGGAAAGTGCTGTGTCTCCAGGCACAGCGCCCCATACTTCGGATAGGCAATGCCGCCTTTCCCCACGATGCTCCCGTTCAACCCAATGGCCGAGTAGAACTGTACTCCTGGCTCCGTCGTCCATACTTCCATCTGCCTGCCTGTCGTGGGCTCCGTTACCCGCGCGGCGATCCGCATCTTCCCCGCCGCTCCATTCAAAACAAAATTGTGGTCGTAGCCGCCGATATCCTTGATCTCCGCGATCCGCGCGCCGATTTCCATAGGCTTGCGGAAATCCAGCGGCGTGCCTTCGACACTTGCAATCTCCCCCGTCGGAATCAGCGTGGAATCCACCGGCGTGTACTTGTCCGCATTCAAATAAAGCACATGCTTAAGCACATCCCCCGACCCCGCCAGATTGAAGTAGCTGTGATTCGTCAAATTCACGACCGTATCTTTGTCCGTGGTAGCCGTATATTCGAGCTTGAACTCATTTGTATTCGTCAGCGTGTACGTAACCGTCGCTGTCAGATTCCCGGGAAAGTTCTCCTCCATATCCTTACTCAAGTACGTAAACCGCACCGCCGCCCCGTCCTTCACTTCCACCGTCTCACCTTTCCATACTCTCCGGTCAAATCCCGTAGGCCCGCCATGCAAATTGTTTGGCGCATTGTTGATCGCCAGTTGGTATTCCTTCCCATCCACTACCAGCTTCCCTTTCGCGATGCGGTTGCCGTACCGTCCAATCGCTCCGCCAAAGTGTGGATGATTCCCCAAATACCCCGCGAGGTTGTCGAATCCCAGCACCACGTCGCCCATCTTCCCGTTCTTGTCGGGCACATGTAACTCAGCCACTGTAGCCCCATACGTAATCAGCTTCGCCGAAGCCCCCTGCGAGTTGTACAGGGTATACGCTTCAATCTCCACTCCTTCCGGGGTCTTTCCGAACGACGCCTTCTCCACATGCGCACCCTTTTTGGGAGCCGATTGCCCGCCTCCCGCCGTTGATGACGACGCGAACTCCGGTCCCAAAGCCATCAAGAACGCCAGCATGCAGATTCCCCCTCGGAGTACCATTCCAGCCCTCCTCCGCACTCAACCCAGCTTGGATGCATTCATTCTGCCCCACGCCTTGTATCACAAAAACTCATCCTTCGCGAATCTTCCCCTTATTTTTCTTAGACTTGCCGATTCCGCGCGCCCGCGCTCTCCGCCCGCCCGACCTCATAAAGGTCATTGACAACCCTCAACTCACGGTGACAATGTGCCTGCGAGCTTTCGCCTTAAAATATCGTTATCGTACACGGAGTTCGATGATTTTCATGCGAATTATTTCGTTTTTGCATCCTCGCAAGCACCTCGCGCCCCTTCTGCTCTTAATCTCCCTCCTTGCCACTCCTTCCCTGATGGCCCAATGGGTGCCTCTCAACCCCGTCCAAGCCGTTGGCACGGAACCCGACGGCGCCGTCTTCGTCCTCAAAACCGGTTTCCTCCGCTTTCAAGTCCGGTCGGACTCCATCATTCATGTCATCTACTCCCTCGAACGCGAAGTCCCTCAGCATCCCGACAATCTCGTCGTCAAGAAGACTTGGCCCAAAACCAACTTCTCACTTCATACCGACGACCCCAAACTCATCACGCTGACCACCTCCAAGTTGAAGATCGAAATCACTCGCGCCGACAGCTCCGTTATTTTCTACGACTCCGCCGGCCACAAACTCACCCAGGAAAACACGCGCACCCTGACTCCGACCGAAGTCAACGGCGAAAAAACTTACCACTCCGAGCGCTTCGTCAATATGTGGGACACCCAGGAAGCCTTCTACGGCTTGGGCCAACATCAAGCAGGTGTCTGGAACTATCGTGGGGAATCCGTCGACCTCTCGCAGGACAACACCAACATCTCCATCCCTCTGCTCCTCTCCAGCAACGGCTACGCCATCTTCTGGAACAACGGCTCCCGCAGCCGCTTCAACAACCGCTTCGTCCATGCCTTTTACCTAAGCTCCGAAGTCTCCGACTCGATGGACTACTACTTTTTCTATGGCCCCGACTTCGACCGCCTCATCGCCGACTATCGTGAACTTACCGGCACTGCGCCGCTCTTCGGCAAGTGGGCCTACGGCTACTGGCAATGCAAGAATCGCTACGACTCGCAGCAGGAGCTACTCGCCATCGCGCAAAAATATCGCGATCTGCATATCCCGCTCGACAACATCGTCCAGGACTGGTTTTGGTGGAACACCATGGGCGAGCCTGTCTTCAACAAAAATTATCCCGATCCCAAAGGCATGGTCGACGGCCTCCACAAGAACAACGTCCACCTCATGATTTCCGTCTGGCCCTATTTCCGCCCCGGTTCTCCCGTCTACGACGACATGGATAAGCGCGGCTTCTTCATCGACAAAACCATCGCTCCCAGCTTTCATCCTGTCGCTCAGGCGCTCTACGATCCCTTTAATCCAGAAGCCCGCAAATACTATTGGAACCTCATGAATAACGCGCTCTTCAGAATTGGCGCCGACGCCTGGTGGCTCGACACTACGGAAGCCGAAACCGAAGGCCGCGAAACCAACATTCTCGTCACCAACAAAGTAAACGGCGGCGAAAATGGCGCGCGTTACGCCAATGAGTTCCCCCTGATGACAACCACAGCCGTCTATCAAGGCCAGCGCGAAGCCTCTGACAAAAAGCGCGTCTTCATTCTCTCGCGCTCCACATTCGCCGGCGCCCAGCGCAATGCCGCCGCCACCTGGTCAGGCGACGTTGATCCCAATTGGGAAACCTTCCGCCGCCAAATTCCCGCAGGCCTCAACTATTCCGTCTCCGGCCTTCCTTACTGGACCACCGACATCGGCGGCTTTGTCTCCGCAAATCCCGACGACCCTGCCTATCGCGAACTCTACATTCGCTGGTTCCAGTTCGGCACCTTCTGCCCCATCTTCCGCGCTCACGGCACGCGTACCACAAATCAAAACGAAATCTGGTCTTACGGCCCCGACGCGCAAAAGATCCTCACTTCTTACGACCAACTTCGCTATCGCCTCATGCCTTACATCTATTCCTTAGCATGGAAAACAACCAGCGAGGGCTACACCATCATGCGTCCCCTCGTCATGGACTTCCGCGAAGACATTCGTGCGCAAAATATCGGCGACCAGTTTCTCTTTGGGCCCGCAATTCTTGTAAACCCCGTCACCGAACCCGGCGCCAGAGTCCGCCATCTCTATCTACCCGCCGCCATTTGGTACGACTTCTGGAGCGGCGAACAATTCTTAGGCGGTCAAGCTATCAATGCACAAGCATCCATCGACCGCCTGCCCCTTTTCGTCCGCGCGGGCTCCATTCTTCCCCTCGGCCCCGACGTCGAATTCGCTGCCCAAAAATCCGCCGACCCTATCGAACTCCGCGTCTATCCCGGTTCCAACGGCGCCTTCACTCTCTACGAAGACGAAAACGATACTTACAATTACGAAAAGGGCGTCCACGCCACGATTCCTTTCTCGTGGGATGATGCTTCCCACACCCTCACCATTGGAGATCGCACCGGCTCCTTCCCCGGCATGCTCGAAAAACGCACATTCCGCATTGTCTTCGTAAAGGAAAATCACGGCACCGGCGGCGCTCTCACCGCCGCCGACAAAACTGTTGAGTATTCTGGAAAGAAGCTCACGATAACGCCCTGATACGGCGGGCCTTGCTTGCCTCCCATAAATATGGGAGCATTGCTTTATGAAGACGACCCTCGAAATTCCGGACGCCATCTTCCGCCGCGCCAAGTCGAAAGCCGCGGAAAGAGGCATTCCCCTGCGCCAGTTCGTCACCGAGGCAGTCGAAGACAAGCTGAAAAATTCCTCCTCGTCCGCCGAGCGGCCCTGGATGAAGCACGTCGGCAAGCTCAAACACCTGCACAAAGAGATCGAACAGATTGACCGAGACATTGAAGAAGCCTTTGAAAAAATAGAGCCGGAAATGTGGACCCCGGAGCCTAAGGATTGATTCTAGATACGAACGCGGTCTCTTCCCTGGCCAAGGAGGATCCCGGCGTTAGCGCGGCGGCAGGAGCCGCAGGTCACCTGGCTCTACCTGTACCGGTCATTGGTGAATATCGTTATGGGATTGCGCTGTCTCAGGTCAGTGTGCGCTTGGCTAAATGGTTTGAAAGCTTAATAGCAGATTGCTTGGTACTTGAGGTCACCAACGAAACGACCCATCATTACGCTGCGATCAGAGTTGAGCTGCGGCGAATTGGCAAGCCCATTCCCGTTAATGACATCTGGATCGCCGCCCTCTGCCGTCAACACAATCTCCCTCTCTTGAGTCGAGACCGCCATTTCGACATCGTGCGCGGATTGAAGCGCGTCGGCTGGTAATTCCTTTCCATGAATTCTGCGCCACGTACGTTTCGCTCGCCTCTCGGGCCAGGAAGGCCAAGGCTTAGCCGTCGCTTTTCCTGGTGCTGCAAGGAAGCTGCTGTCACGACTCAAGGATTCCTGAAGGAGACTTGCATCCTCGCTACTTGTAGACACTCATACGCAGCGGATCCGCCGGCCGATCCACAACCAGCTCCGCATGCTCGCGCCGAAACGTTTCCGCAATATGGCAGTTCCAGCAAACGGGCCAATGCGTCTTCATCGTTTCTTGCAGCTTTTCGGCAGGGATTTCGCTCCACTGCACCGTCTTCCGCTGCTCGTTCACAAGCGCTGGCGGGTGATCGTGCCAATGCAGCTCGCCAAAGGGTTTGTGGCAGTACACGCATTGCTGCCCGTGATACCACTGATTAACGATCGTCGAAACGAGACACGCCTTCGGCGCCTCTTCGATCTGCTGTAAGCACTCCTGCCCGCAGACTTCTCTCTCCGGCCAGCGCGAGCATGCGCTCAGCTTCAAATGCTCCTGCCCAAGCGCGGCTTCCACCGCCGCGCTGCCGGCTGCCACGCGCACTGCGGCAGCGTGATGCGTCTCCGGACACGATACAATTCTCTTTCCACGAAATTTCAGATAAGTGCGCAGCGCCCGGCTCAATCCAAACGCCAGAACACCCGCTGCCAGTATCACCAGGGCATAAAGGATATACGTCATCGCTCGCTCCCTTCCGCCACTGGGCCAACAAAACCCAGTGTGCCAACCCGCGTCGACAATCTTTCAGCGGCTCAGGAGCAACCGAATTCTAACGGCACGATTGCTCCCCCAGCTCGGCACTGGAGTCCTATCCCGAGCCGCCACTAGGCCTTTACAGTTACACGCTCTACCCCCATTCGGCTGTGCCGTCGAGCACCCCGCGGAGTGACCTGCGTCACCAACCCGCTAGGAAGTGGCAAAACGTTCTGCTTGACCTGCGCAATGAGCGGGTCTACGCTCGCCGCAATCGGTCGGGGGCTTTCATGCGTTTCTTCTGCGAAGGGGCCCGGAATTTGGTGCCTGTGCGTGCTCGATTACGAGCGAGCGAGAGCTCGTGCCTGCGCATCCTGCGATCCGCAGCTCCCCTCGCCCGATTCTTCCTGCTCATACTTCTTTTCTTGCTTTGTGCTCGTCCTGCTTGCTCCCAGGACAACGGAAGTGAGGTCAACGAGTTCCACGGCAGAGGCTCCGAGATTACGGTTACCGTCCACGATAGTTCGGGAGAGCCCATCTCCTCAGCAGCAGTGGTGAAACTCTATCGCGATGGGACGATTCTAAGTCGGCAGGGAGAAACGTCTCGCGGAAGCGCGCTGCTGGTCGTGAACATTCTTGGTGAGTTCACCGTCATTGTCGAAGCGCCGGGATACCAAAGCGCGCAAAAAGAAGTCTCTGTTCAAATAACCGGACGGCTGCAAGTCGACGTTTATCTGCGGCGCCTTCCATCCGCCAAAAATCCGGAAGGTGTTCCGGGAAGACCGCTGCTAGCGCCGAAAGCAAAAGAAGCAATGGAAAAAAGTTTGCAAGCGCTTGGCGCAGACAAGTTGAGTGAAGCAGAGAAGTATGTCGGCCAGGCGATGCGCCTGGCCCCCGGTCATCCCGACGTCTTGTACGTACAAGGTGTGGTGTGGTTGAAAGAGCGCAAGTGGACGCAAGCGCAAGGCGCTCTGGAAAAAGCCACCCAGATCGATCCCAGTCATGCGCGCGCTTTTGCGGCTTTAGGAATGGCGCTGTGCGATCAAGGGAAATGCGATGCGGCCATCGAACCGCTGCAAAAGTCGCTCCAACTGAATCCAGCTGGCACTTGGGAAACGCGATGGACTCTCGCGAAAGCCTACTACCAGCATGCCCAATATGAAGACGCGCTGAAAATGTCGCAGGAGGCTCTGGCCGCGTCGAGCGGAAGGGCGCCCGAGATCGCGCTCCTGGTAGCCCAATCTCTTACAGCCGTTGGACACTACGAAGAAGCGGGGCAACTGCTCCGCGAATTTCTCCGCGATCACTCCGACCGCCGCGAAGCCGCCACCGCGCAACGTTGGCTGGAGCGCCTCTCCGCCAGCGCCAAAATTCAGCCTTACCCAAACTGAGGCAACACCAGAACTCACAGAGTGCGCCGTCCGATTCAAATGCTCCCCATCAGCCTTATCTGCATGGTGGAGCTGTAGACGTTGACCTGTAGAATGGCTGAACTCATACCGGGCACAAGTAAAGGAGCTTCGATGATTCGTGTGCTCGTTGTTGGAGGTACTGGCACCGTTGGGCGCCAGGTGGTTTCTCAGTTGACGGCTAGGGGCGCGCAAGTCCGAGCGCTCGTGCGCAACCCAAGCGCGGCTAATCTCCCGCCACAGGTCGAAGTGGTACGCGGAGATCTCAACCTTCCCGAGACGCTCGATGTGTGCTTGGATGGTATCGATGCCGTGTTCCTGGTGTGGACCGCCCCCGCGGCCGCTGTTGCTCCGGCTTTGGAACGAATTGTTAAACACTCGCGGCGCATCGTTTTCCTTTCGGCCCCGATCAAAACGGCGCACCCGCTTTTCCAACAGCCCAACCCGCTCAAATCAATGGTCGAGCAGATTGAGCGGTTGATCGAAACATCAGGACGTGAATGGACCTTTCTGCGGCCCGGAATGTTCGCCGCAAATGCTTTGAGCTGGTGGGCGCCACAGATCCGCGCCGGCAATATCGTGCGCTGGCCATATCTATCCGCTCCGACAGCGCCGATCGACGAGCGTGACATCGCCGCAGTCGCGGTTCGCTCGTTGTGTGAGGAGGGTCATGCCAGAGCGGAATATGTTCTGACCGGACCGCAATCGTTGACCCAATTCGAGCAAGTATCGACCATCGGCCGCGGGCTCGGCCGTCCTCTGCAAATCCAAGAAATCTCGCCAGACGAAGCACGACATGAGTTGCTCAGGATTGGGCCACTGGTTGCAGTGAATATGCTGCTCGACGCCTGGGCGGCTGCCATCGGTCAACCCGCGTTCATGACATCAACAGTTGCCGACATCACCGGAGCGCCCGCGCGAGCCTTCGCCGATTGGGTGACCGATCACTCCGCCGAGTTTCAAACGTGATCGCGAACTTCACCCAATCGCCCGCGGCGGAATTGACATCGACGGTGTGCTAGTGATTTGCGGCTGGCGGTACGCCCGCTCCCTGAGGCGGGAGAGGTTTTGTGTCGCGGATGCCGGAGCCTTCGACAATCGTACAAATCGAATCGGCTGGCACATTTTCTAGGATTTCGAGTTTGCCGCTGGGCCAACGGATTTCTACTGTTTCCATTTTTGTGGATTTGACGAGGCCGAAGTGGAGGCGAAGATCGTTTTGCGAGAGGTAGCTGTTGCCGCCACGGACTTCGGCGATTTGGCGAACGCCACCGGACTGAATAGTGACGCGCGCGCCGATGGCGGCGCGATTGCTCTTCGTGCCGATGAGTTTGAAGAGCACGCGGTGATTGCCATCATTGTTTTGGTTGAGCAGCAGAGTTGGCGCTTCGCCAACGTTTACCAGCACAACGTCGATATTGCCGGTGTTGAAGATGTCGCCGAAGGCAGCGCCGCGGCGCGATTTTAACGGTAGTTCAGCTAGACCAGCTTCTTTCGAGACTTCGTCGAAAGTGCCGTCGCGATTGTTGCGCTCAAGAAAAAGCGGCTGGCGGTAGTGCGGGTTGTTGTCGAGCGTATCGATCTGCGGGTAGACGTGGCCACACGCAATCAGGAGATCGAGCCAGCCGGTATTGGCCATGTCGAAAAAACTGGTGCCCCAGCAGACGTCCTGATAACTTGGCCGCCCAACACCCGATGGCCAGCTCACATCCTCGAACCCGTTTGCGCCAGTGTTACGCCAGAGCGCTTTGGGCTGCTCCTGAAATGTCGTGATGAATAAACTGAAGCGGCCGCTGTGGTCGTAATCGGCGAAGTCGATGCCCATGTTGCCAAGCTGTGTGCCGTCGCCGCTGAGAGAAATTCCGGAGAGCATGCCGACTTCGGAAAAAGTTCCGTTGTGATTGTTGTGATAGAGATAGTTGGGCACGGAATCGTTGGCGACGACGAGATCGGGCCAGCCATCGTTGTCGTAATCGGACCACATCGCGCCGAGGCCGTAGTAGCCGATTTGATTGTGCACTCCGGCTTTCACGGAGACTTCTTCAAATGTGCCGTCGCCGCGATTGTGGTACAGCAAATCACTCTCGCCTTCGAGGCCCCAGGGGCCGCACTGCACTTGTAGTCCTTTGTACAAACAAAATTTGTTGCTCCCTGGCTCCGGCATGTGCGCAAGGTCCACGTGCACGTATCGAGAGACAAAGAGGTCGACGTTGCCGTCGCGATCGTAATCGCCCCACGCGGCGCCGGTGCTGAAGCCGCCGCCACGGACACCGGCTTTTTCGGTGACGTCTTCAAACTTGCAATTCCCGAGATTGTGGTACAGGACGTTGCCGCCGTAGCCGGTTACGAAGAGGTCGAGTTTACCGTCGTTGTCGTAGTCGGCGACGGCGACGCCCATTCCCCAGCCGAGGCGCGTGAGTCCAGCTTGCTTGGTGATGTCCTTGAAGGTGCCGTCGGGCTCCTGATGATAAAGAGTGACCATGGGGTCTCCGCCTTTTTGGTAGCGGTCGACGGTGGAGCCGTTGACGGTGACGATATCGAGGCGGCCATCATCATCACAATCGAAGAGGCCTGCGCCGCCGCTCATCGATTCGATGATGTAGCGCTTTTCGCCAGTCGAGATGTGGGAGACCGTGAGGCCAACGGACTGGGCGATGTCTTTGAATTTGGGGACTGGAGAAAAACCGGGGCGGTCGACTTTGGGTTTTGGGAGTTTTGCGGAAGGCGGAAGAGGGACAGAGGTGCTTTGGGCGCGAAGGGGTTTCGGTGTCGTGGAACTTAGAAGCAGTAGAAGCGAAAGGATAAGAAGAGCGAAGAAGCGAGAGCGATGGCCGAGCATCGGAGGCATTCTAACGCAAAGGAATAGCGAGCCCAAAACGGCGTGGTCGAGGAACGGAATTTGGTTAACGACAATTTGCCTCCTCCCCGGGGGTTTTGTGTAAGTGTTCATTCTACAGGGAGATTAAGTCATTTGTTTTGATACACTTATATAAGTATTCATTCTAAAAGACTTGCGTGGACCGAAAGCAGCCAAGGCGATCTGCGATTTCTAAGCGTTGCGAGGAAACGAGAGTTGGCACGTCCAACTGAGGGAACCGCTCCGGGTTGAGCGGGAAGAGCGGAAGGGGTGGGTCCCTGCTATACTCGCGGCAAGAAAAAGGGCTGGTGAGCGGAGCAGGACGCGAACCAGATAGTGCGGCAATGAAGCAAACACTGCGAAGATTGTCGAGGGCGTCTCCATGACACCGACGCAAAAGAAGAAGGCCTGGCCGCGTAGAGAGAACAAGAAAGTCACCTTGAAGACGGTGGCGAAGCACCTTGGGCTGGCGGCAGGCACGGTTTCCGCGACGCTGAATAACTCCCCCGCTTCGCGCTCCATTCCCGAACATACCAAGCAGCGGATTCTTGCGGCCGCGAAGGAATTAAATTACCGGCCGGATTTTTTTGCACGCACGTTGCGGATGCGGCGGACGTTTACGATCGGAGTGATCGCGGAGGAGATTGGCGACGCGTACGGTTCGCAGGTGATCAGCGGGATTGAGAAATATTTGGCAGGTCAAAACTATTTTTTCCTCACGGTGGTGCACCGGCACGATCCGAAGCTGCTGCAGACGTATTCGCAGATGCTGGTGGAGCGAGGTGTCGAGGGATTCATTACCGTTGATACGTCCATTTCAGCGGAGCCCTCGCTGCCGACGGTGGCGGTCGCAGGGCACCGGGAGATCGCGGGCGTAACGAATATTGTGCTGGACCACAAACTGGCGGCGCGGATGGCGCTGGAACACCTGAAGGAGCTGGGCCACGAGAGAATTGCGTTTTTACAGGGACAGGTCTTCAGTTCGGACTCGGAAGAGCGGTGGAACGCGATTTGCGAGGTTGCTGCGGAACTAGGGATTCGAATCCGGCCGGAGCTGACGATACGGATCGAGAGCAAGGATTCGACGCCGGAAGTGGGGTTCCCAGTAACTAAAGAGTTGCTTGCGAGGAAGGAGCCATTCACGGCGCTTTTTGCGTATAACGATATTTCGGCGATTGGGGCGATCTGGGCGCTTCGTGAAGCTGGGTTGCGGGTGCCTCAGGATGTTTCCGTCGTGGGTTTTGATGATATTCCTGGAGCTGCGTTTGCAAACCCGGGGCTGACGACGGTGCGGCAGCCCTTGTTGCGCATGGGGGAAATTGCCGCGCGGACGCTGGTCAATCAGATTGAAGGGCACGAGGAGGGGGTTGCGGCAATTGCGATCGAGCCGGAGTTTGTGGTGAGGGATTCGACAGCGAGAGTGGCGTCGGCAAAGGTGTTGAGATTTTCGAATTGAGAGGAAGTTACTTTCGCCTAGCTCCACGCTGCTGACCGACTACTCACGCCTTGGAAAGAAATTCGCTGAGAAGCATGTGGAAGTGGTGGACGCCGTTTTCGCGTTTGACGGAATAGCGACCGCGGTCGTAGGTCGAGGAATTTAGTCCTCGCTGGACGCTCCTGCACAGTTCGATATCTTCCTGCTGGACTTCATCACTGAAGGCGACTGCTCGCTGGATACGCTCGCGGACTTTTTCCGAATGAGCGTCATGGAAAAACCATTCAAAGATCGTGAGGGTTTTGTCGTGAGAGAGCGGGACGATCAGATTTGTGGAGAGATTGTCGGGATAGATGTTGAGCATGAGATTGGGAAAAATCCAGAAATAGAGGGCTTCTTGAAGGCCCGTGCCTGGCGGATAGAAACGTTCGGCTCCGTCTTCCGGTTTCATGGCGCGAATCGGCGCGAATTGCTGGGAGTAGTAGCGATAGGTGTCGGTGCGATATTGCGAATAATCGATTTCGCGCATTAAGCCGGGATGCGCGATGGGAATGTGGTAGCCCTCGAGATAGTTGTCGACGTAGACCTTCCAATTGCAATCGATGATGTAGTCGCGGCGCTCGACAGATTGCAGGCCCTGGAATTGGAAGCCGCGAGCTTGCTCTGGAATTTTGCCGAGATAGGCGGAGAGAGGCTCGGCGTTGGGATCGAAGTTGACGAAAATGAGTTGTTCCCAGATTTCGAGGCGGAGCGGCACCATGCCCATAGTGCTGCGGTCAAAAAATTCGACGCCTTCGACGTCGGGAGTGCCGATGAGGCGGCCGTCGAGGGTGTACGTCCAGCCGTGATAGCCGCAGCGAAGAACATTTTTGCAGCCGCTGCCTTGGGCGACAGGACCGGCGCGATGGCGGCAGACGTTGCTGAAGGCGCGAAGCGAGCCCTTCTTATCACGCACAACAACAACCGGCTCTCCGATAACGTCCGCGGTGAAGAAAGTCTCGGGATCTGCGATCGTGCGTTTCGCGCCGTTGTGTTCTCCGCATGAGGTGTTAAGTGTGCCGACAAGCTGCCAAGTGCGCCGAAAGATCCGGTCTTTTTCGGCATTGAGGATGGCGGAGTCGGTATAGAACCTTGAGGCGAGAGTATGAGCGCATTCGATTTGTTCGTGGACACCGAGGTGAAGAGGATTTGTGGGCATGGCAAGAAAGTAGCAGTTGAAAGTCAAAAGTTCAAAGTTTGAAAAAAAACCTCGCAGATTGCGACCCCTCACGCACGGGCAGGGCCGTGACGACGCGCGGCCAGCAACTTATTAAGGCTTTTCTTCTTTCTTCTTCGCGGCAGGGGCAGGAGTAGGCGGCAGATCCTCGAGTTTGTTTCCATGCCAGGGACAGTATTTCCAATTTGCTTCGACGCGCTCCTTTCCCACAGGGCAGAAACGGGGCGGACTGAGGCTGGTCAAAGGGAGCCGCCATTCAAAGGTAGAAAGTTTCGGGCCAGCGAGATTTTCAATGACCAGGGAAAAGCTGCCCGCGCGCGTAGGATCAGCAATAATTTTTCCGGCTGCTGTTTTCGCAGGGAAAAACATAATTTGAAGATTTTGGCCGGTTTGGCCGAGGGTGTTGGCCAGGACAGGCTTAACAACCGAGGAAATTCCAGTGGCGTCGGGAGAGATATCGGTGAGCGGCTTATACGATTGCCCATCGGCATCCCGCAGGGTGGTGTTGGAACGGACTTCCGCTTCGGAATACCAGGTGATATTTCCAATTCCCACTTTGCCCACGGCGACGATAACCATGGTGTATTCGCGCATGGGAGCGAAGGTTTCGCGAGCCTTCTCGGTCGTGGAGCCCTGTTGTACCGCCGAGACTTCCCAGAATTCCGCGGGAATCCACCATACCAAGCCAGCGACGTCCTTGCCACCGACCTGCTTCTGAGTGTCCTTAATGATGTCGTCGAGCCTGGTGTCAATAGCTTCGGCAGGGGCGGCGGCGGGAGCAGACGCTTGCGCGAGAAGGACAGGGGAAGAGGCCAGGAGGAGAGATAAGAGAAGAGGAAGGCGGAGCTTTAAGGAAGGCGTGTGCATGGAAAATCCTCTCTAGCGAAAACAGGATGCAAGTGGAAGACGAGCAAGAGTCTCCGTCAGGAGAAACTGCGGCGGATTGTATCAGAACTTGCGGGTTTCCTGGCGCGACCAGCGTTCCACAACGATCTTGGATTCCGTGTAGAACTCCACGGCGTCGCGGCCCTGGCCATGGAGGATGCCGAAGAAACTTTCTTTCCAGCCGCTGAACGGAAAATACGCCATGGGAGCGGCCACGCCGATGTTGATGCCGATGTTTCCGGCAGGCGCTTCATAGCGGAAGCGGCGGGCGGCGGCGCCGTTAGTAGTGAAAAGAGAAGCTTGATTTCCGTAGGGACTGCGGCGGAGAAAGTCCATGGCGTCGTCGATCGAGTTGGCATGAATGAGGCTGAGGACGGGGCCGAAGATTTCCGTGTTGGCGAGCTGACTCGTCGATGGGAGGCCATCGAGAATGGTGGGAGTGAGAAAGCTGCCGGACTCGTGATTGGAAATTTTGGTGTTGCGGCCGTCGAGGATGGCTTTGGCGCCTTCGCCGACGCCAGCCGAAATCAGAGATTCGATGCGCCGCTTGCTATCGCCGGAAATAACGGGACCCATTTGGACGCCGGGTTCGAGGCCGTTGCCGACCTTGAGATTCGAAGCCGATTGGGCGATGGAATCGCGGAAAGTTTTTTGTGCATCACCGATGGTGACGGCAACGCTCACGGCAAGGCAGCGCTGGCCGGCGCAACCGAAGGCGCTGTCACTGATGATTTGCGTGGCAAGTTCCATGTCGGCATCGGGAAGGACGATGACGTGATTTTTTGCCCCGCCCTGGCACTGCATGCGTTTGCCGCTGGCGGCGGAGCGCATGTAGACGTGCTTGGCGACGGGAGTGGAGCCGACAAAGCTAATGGCGCGAACTTGCGGGTGATCGCAGAGCGCGTTAACCACGTCCTTACCGCCGTTGACGAGATTGACGACGCCTTTGGGCAAGCCGGTTTTTTCGAGCAGTTCGTAGGCGCGGATCATGCTGAGCGGCACGCGCTCGGATGGTTTTAGGACGAAGGTGTTGCCACACGCGATGGCGTAGGGCAGGAACCAGTAAGCAATCATGGCAGGGAAATTGAAAGGGACGATAGCGGCAACGACGCCGAGTGGCTGGCGGATTTGCATTTCGTCCACGCCTGGCGTGACGTCTTCGAGGTTGTAACCCTGCATCATCATGGGGATGCCGCAGGCGACTTCGACATTTTCGATGCCGCGGCGTAGCTCGGCTTTGGCTTCGCCAAAGGTCTTCCCGTTTTCCAAGGTGATCAGCCGCGAAAGTTCGTCAATGTGCTCTTCGAGAAGATTCCTGAAGGTGAAAAGATAGCGAATGCGCTCGCCGGGAGGAGTGCGGCGCCAAGCGGGAAAGGCATCGGCGGCAGCCTGAACGGCGGCATCGACGTCGGCGGGGAAAGACATCGGCGTACGCGCAAGGAGTTCCGTGGTGGCGGGATTGGTGACGTCGACAAATTCGGTGGAGGAGGGCTGGCGCCAAGCGCCGTTGATGTAGTTTCGGACTTCAGTGACTTGGGTAGATGCGGCGGTGGTCATAGGTGCTCCTTAGGGCCGGGAAAACAAGGCCAGCGCAGGCCGGAAAGAACAGCGTGCATGGTTATTCTAGCAAGAAAGCATGCGGCTACGCCCACACTCACGGCACTAAAGAGGAAGGGTGGATCGTGGTGATATTCGTGAAGCGGGCAAAATCGGTCGCGTTGAATGTCAGAAGACCGCTTACCGAGTAGACCGTCATGATGGCGACCAGGCGAGCATCGTGAACCTTCACGCCCAGAACTTTGTTCGCGCGGACGATCTCTTTCCAGGAGGCATAAATCTCTGGAACATCGGGCAGCAAGGAGAGTGAATTCTCAATTCCAGTGATTTCTTGAAACGCTCGGTCAGACGATAATCCCAAACCATTTCGTTCGACCGGGCGCGTTGCGACGTTCCAGAACTCGGCTATATTTTGCGGAGAGAAGAAAACTGAGTCGCTCCGGCGCACCAAAGTCGCGATTGCTGAAGTGGCCTCAGCAAAATGCGGATGGTTGGACTGGACAGTGCGAAGCAAGACGTTGGTGTCCACCAGGACACGCATCAGCGCTCGCGGTCGTCATAGATGGATTCGCGACTGACCGCATAATCGGAAAGCGGGGGAGCAAAAGGAGCATGGCTTCTGGCCCACGCCTCGAACGCAGCTGCCCTTTCCTCGGCTGATGCCGTTCCCTGAATGTTCTGAACGACAGTGCCTTCCACAATGGAAAGCAGATACTCCTCTAAGCTGACTCCTCGAGCTTCAGCCTGAGCCAAAAGCTCCGCTTCAAGTTCGGGTTTTATTTTGAGCGTAATGGTCATGCTCTTGAATCCTTAGTGTTACCTAGATTGTAGCAGGGCGGGACTCATCTCAAGCTAGATTGTGGACTAGTCGACCGGTAAACGCGATAGGCGAGCCAAGCGACGGTGGCGAGCATGCCGAGCCAGCCAAGCGCGCGCATAGTGTGGCCGATTTGCTGATCGTGGATGAGAATGTTCCATTGCGTGAAGAGAATCGTCCAGTCGCTATCGTCGGCGCCAACGAGCGGCAGCGCGGAAAGGCGGGCGTCGGACATATAAGTTCCGATGTAGAGAAAATTTTCGAAAAACCAGAAACCGCAGAAGGCGACCGCAGTCGTTTCGCGCTTCCACCAGAAATACGCGAAACACAGTAGCGGGACGATGAGCTCGCCAAGCGTGCCGCCGAGAATCCTGATCGTGTCTCCGAACCAACTGAAGAAAAAATGGCCGCCTTCGTGAATCATGAGATTTACGTAGTCGATGATCAGGAAGCCGCTGGTGTTCGCGGCCGCATAAAGAAGGAATAGAAAATAAATCACCAGCCACGCGATGCCAAAGGGCCGAAAAACCGGCTTCATCTCTGGGAAATCATCGCCGAATAAAGGCATGGGAGCAGACTAGCAAGCATTTTTGAGTCGAAGAAGCAGAGTGGGGATCGGAGTTTCCTACTGAGAGATAGGGGCGAAAGAAAACGCCACTTTTGGAAGGATCGCCTATTCCTGAGTCCAAGTGAAACCGGGAGGGCCAAGCCCCTCCCCTACAAAGACCTAACGATGCGGAAGCGAAGCTAGGGCTTCGTAGGCAGCGCCCAGGAGCGGTGCGGACTCGTTGAGAACGACAGAAACGGGAATGTTGCTGAGCAAGCTTTCGAATTTCCATTTGTCGCGGAAGGCGGCGAAGAAAGTGCCGTCCTTAATTTTTTCAATGATTTTTACGGCGATGCCGCCGGCTACGTAGACTCCGCCGAGGGCGAGAACTTTAAGCGCGAGATTGCCCGCTTCGGCGCCGTAAATGGCGGTCCAGAGATCGAGCGTATCGACGCAGACGGGGCATTCTTTGGCGAGGCCGAGCTTGGTGATTTCGGGGGCTGGATCCATGCCGGGATCTTCGAAGGAATGATGCTTGACCTCTGGTGCGAGGAATTCGTGAATGGTGCGGAAGCCGCGGCCAGAGAGAATGAGCTCCCAACTAACTTGAGGATATCGGCGGCGCATGTAGCGCAGCAGCTCGATTTGTTGTTCCGTATGCGGCGCGAAATCGGAATGGCCGCCTTCGGAAGGCACAACGCGATAGCGGGTGCCATCCCAAACGAGAATGGACTGGCCCAAGCCGGTGCCGGCAGCGAGAAGCGCGCGCGTGCCGCCGTACTCGGGCTTGCCGGGATTCAGGACGCAATATTCTTCGGGTGCGAGATGCTCGATGCTGTGGCCGGTGGCGCCAAGATCGTTCATGAGCACAACGTCGGAAAGTTTCAGTTCGCTGGCAAGGACGGCGGCGTCGACCGTCCAGGGAAGATTCGTGGCGCGAACGCGGTTGTTAATGACAGGGCCAGCGACGCCAAAGCCTGCGGCACGAACTTTTTCCCCCGTAAGATGAGACGCCGCCTGAAGAGAAAATTCGCGAACGATCAGGTCAAATTGAGCAAAGTCTTTGCTCGCGAAGCGCTCCTTGAAGACGGGAGTGAGCTTGCCGCCCTTCTCGGAGAAGAGCGCAAGATTGCATTTCGTGCCGCCTACGTCACCCGCAAGAATCACCGAATGCCTCCGTCAAGCTACCGTTCGCTATCGCCACTGGGACAGAAAACTATGGGTTGAACCACTGCCTGCCATCGCGTTCGAGCAAGAGATCCGATTCGCGCGGTCCCCAACTGCCGGCGCTGTACTCCGGGACTTTGCCCGTTCGCGCGGCGCTCCAAACATCAAGAATGGGGTCGACGAGAGACCAAGCGGCTTCAACGTTGTCGCCGCGATCGAAAAGTGTCGCGTCGCCACGCAGACAATCATTGACAAGTGTGGCGTACGCGCTGCGCGAGGCGTCGCCAAAACCTTCTTTGTAGCTGAAATTCATGGTCACGTTGCCGATGCGCATGTCGGTGCCAGGCCGTTTGGCGCCGAAGGAAACAGAGATGCCTTCTTCAGGCTGAATATTCAGAATGAGGCGGTTCGGTTGGATTTCGCGCTCGCGAAAAACAATGTGCGGCGCACAGCGGAATTGAATCATGATTTCGGTGCTGCGAGTGGCGAGGCGCTTGCCGGTGCGCAGGTAAAAAGGCACGCCGGCCCAGCGCCAGTTATCAATCAGCAAGCGGGCGGCGACGAACGTCTCGGTGCGTGACGTCTGGCTCACTCCGGGTTCTTCGCGATAGCCAGCGAGGCTTTTTCCGTCGAGCTGGCCGGGAGCGTATTGGCCGCGCACCACGGATTGCGCAACCATCTCGAGATTGAATGGACGGATGGATTGCAGCACTTTCAGTTTTTCGTTGCGCACCGCGTTGGCGTCGAAGGAGGCGGGAGGCTCGACGGCGACCAGCGAGGTCAGCTGCAGCACGTGGCTCTGGATCATGTCGCGCAAAGCTCCCGCGGTTTCGTAAAAGCCGCCGCGGCGCTCAACGCCGAGCGTTTCTGCCGCCGTAATCTGGACGTTGTCGACGTAGTTGCGATTCCAGAGCGGCTCGAAGATGCCGTTGCCAAACCGCAGCACGAGCAAATTCTGAACGGTGTCTTTGCCGAGGTAGTGGTCGATGCGGTAGACCTGCTGCTCTTCGAAAACGTTAAGAACAGTCTTGTTGAGTTCTTTGGCGGTGGCCAGATCGCGGCCAAAAGGCTTTTCGATGATGATCCGTGTCCAGGAGTTCGGCGACGAGGGTCGCGCCAGGCCGGCGCGGCCAAGTTGCTCGACGATGTGCGGGTAGACTTCCGGCGGTGTGGAAAGATAAAAGAGGCGATTGCCTCCGAGTTTTTTTTCGGCTTCGAGCTCTGCGAGGCGCTTCACGAGGGCTTCGTACGCTTGCGGATCCGAATAATCGCCGGAGCTGTAGTAGAGACACGAGGCGAAGTCATTCCATTGCTTCGGATCAATCTGGCCAAGCTCAGACATGGTCTTCGCGGCTTCACTGGTGGTGGCGCGAAAACTTTCATCGCTCATCGGGGTGCGCGCGAAACCCACGATGACGTAACGGGACCCAAGCGAATTGTGAATAGCGAGATCGAACATCGCGGGAATAACTTTTCGTTTGGCTAAATCGCCTGAAGCGCCAAACAGCACCACGGCGCAAGGTTCCGCCGAACCGCCATAAAGACTTCCCGATCGGTTGGTATCTTCAGCCATGAGTGTCCTCAGCTCGTCTGCGCGATGGCCGCACCTGATTGCGGCGCATGAAACTATACCTCAACACCAAGCTTTCG
The DNA here is from genome assembly GCA_963718785.1 of uncultured Acidobacteriota bacterium. Taxonomy (GTDB): domain Bacteria; phylum Acidobacteriota; class Terriglobia; order Acidiferrales; family UBA7541; genus Acidiferrum. Next base: position 76,226 of record CAVQZW010000007.1, read on the forward strand.
AAGCTCGGAACGCAACTGGTCCGCATTTTGATGGTGAATGACGTTGAACCCCAAACGACGGGGACTTTCCAGATTGAGTGCCCGGTCGTCGATGAAGACGCACTGCTCCGGCGGGCGTTGTGTAACCTCGAGAGCAATCCGAAAGATGGTTTCTTCCGGTTTGCGCGAACGGACATAACAAGAGCTGAAGAACACGGAGAAATCGCGGCGGAGATGAAACGCTTCGATGCGGTATTGGTTGAGCTCGAAGGGCTCGTTATTGATCGAGCCGATGAAGTATTTGCCGCTGCGCACGGCGTCCGCCAGGACCGCGCGCGTATCTGGATATTCTTTGGATTGCGCAAACATGAAGGCCGTGAATTCTTCGCGAGAAAACGAGCGCGTTCGGTAAAAAAGCGTGCGGTCGAGATATTCATTCAGCGTGATGTGGCCGGAATCGAAAGCGGGAAAGGACAGGTCGTGGCGGTCCTGAAATTCTTCGTAGTCGAAATGGAAAGCTTCAGACGCCTCCCGGCGCGAGCCACGGTCCCAACCGTTGGTCAGGATGACTCCGCCAATGTCCCAGAAGAGGGTGGTGATCTCAGCCACGTGCGCCGCGCCTCCAACCGTGCAGCAAAGACATACATAATAGACGTTTTCGCGGTAAGAAAACACGCAAACGGCATAGTTCAAACGGTTCAACTCATTGCGTGCCATTGGGCAAGGCGGCCGTGATGTCGCCGCGAAAGCCCGTCTTCGGTCTTTGCCACCGAGCGAAGTTTCGTGCTGTCCTACGAAATACTCGAGTGCCCTTATTGATTTGGATTTGGTGTCGGGCTCGGCGCCGGCTTCGGAGTCTGGACTTCCGCCTTGGGCTGAATGGAGACTAGCTCCACTTCGAAGATGAGAGCCGAGTACGGCGGGATCGCGCCGCCTGGGCCGCCGCGTGCCCCATAAGCAAGTTCTGATGGAATAAAAAGTTGCCACTTCGAGCCCACCTGCATGAGCTGAAGCGCCTCAGTCCATCCCTTGATGACTCCGCTCACAGGAAACGTGACCGGCTGGCCGCGCTTGTACGAGCTATCGAATTCGGTGCTGTCAATCAGGGTGCCTTTGTAATTGCAGACGACAGTGTCCGCCGCGGTAGGCTTGGGACCTGTCCCCTCTTTCAATATCTTGTATTGGAGGCCGCTTGGGAGAGTTACGATTCCCTCTTTCGTTTTATTTTCGGCGAGGAACGCTTCTCCTTTCTCCTGCATCTTCTTAACCATGTCGGCCTGCAAGGCAGTGAGCGCCGCCCTTGCTTCGTCGTCGGTCATCATCGTCTTGCCGCCCGTGATGGAATCCTTGATGCCGCGCATGAGTATGCTGAGGTCGATGTCTACTGCGTCCTTGTGGATGCTTTTCCCAATATTCATCCCTATCGCGTAGCTCGCTTTGTCTTTCGGCGTTTTTAGCGTCAGAACCACCGGAGCCTTTGCCGTGGTGGTACCGGTCTTCGCCGCTGGCGGTTTGGGAGTAGGTTTGGCGGCGGGCGTTTGAGAAGAACTTGCCGGCGGAGTTTGAGAGGAACTCGGTGCTGGCGTCTGCCCCGCCCGGGCATAGCCGAAAACGAGTGTTCCAGCCGCAATTGCAGTTACCGCTAGAGAGAATAGTTTTCGCATAATCGTATTGTCACATTGCTTCGCGCCCTCCGCAAACCACCTTTTGTGCTACAGCATTCACGAGTGGTTAATGTGCGCCGGGGAAAAGCCGCCTCAGGATGGGCATAGACTAGGCAATTCGGCGAACTTGCAGTATGTTGAGAATTGGCAATCTTGATGAGGTGAATCGAATGGCGAATGAGTCTTGCGATCCCGTTCCCGCGCCGAGCGAACCGGCTAAGCCCGGCACGCGGATGGTGATGTGCGTGAAATTTGGAAAAGAGCTGCCGGGCCTGGACCGCGTGCCCTGGAGCGGCGATCTAGGCAAGCGTGTATTCGAAAATGTTTCGAAGGATGCTTGGAAGTTGTGGATCGAACATTCGAAGATGATCATGAACGAGTACCGCCTCAATCCCATCGACCCCAACTCTCAACGAATCATGGGCGAGCAACTGGAACAATTCTTCTTCGGCGAAGGCGCCAAGCTCCCCGAAGGCTACGTGGCTCCCAAGGCGAAAGGCTAATGCCCTTCCGCCGGTAGACGGCCCGTAACCGGATGTTCGACGGGCAGGCGCGGCGTAATTTCAAAATGTAATTTAGCGTGAGCCGCACGAATCGCCTCTTCCACCTCTTGTGCGGAATTTCCCATCGCAAACAGAAATCCCAGATAGCTGGAGCCTTCCGGCCACGCAGCAATGTAGTCGTGCAAGCGCGCCGTGATTTCGAGCGCAGTGATTCCCGGGATACTTCTAGCAGATTCTTCTCCCTCGATTTTTTCGAGCACTCCACTTTTGGGCACGGGAATCATCAGCACGCCGCTGGCGGAATGCTCCCTCGGCCAATCGCTTCCGGGCAGGCCGACCGCGTGGCGCAAGAGCAGTTCTTCCAACCCGATGGGTTGGTGCGTTGCATCCGGTGCGAATTTCAACGCTCGCGCGCATAGCCCACCAATGGGACGCGGCGCAACTTCCAGCGGCCAGACTCCATCTTCGTTGATGCGAAACTCCGCGTGGACGGGGCCATGCGAAAGTCCCAGCGCGCGCACGGCGTCCGTGGCGCATTTTTCAATCTCGCATTGCTTTGAAGGAGCGAGCCGCGAAGGCGTAACGTAGATAGTCTCTTCAAAGTAGGGGCCTTCGAGTGGATCCGGTTTGTCGAATATGGCAAGGACGCGAAGTTGGCCATCCGTAAGCAGTCCTTCGACCGCGACTTCCCTGCCCGGAATATATCCTTCCACTAAAATTTGATCGAGATTGGGCTCGCGCGTGGCGCGGATTTCCGGCGATTCCAGCAAGCGTTGGATGCGCGTGGCGGCGGCAACGAATTCTTCGCGCGAATTGGCGCGGACCACGCCTTGACTGGCCGAGAGCGATAGCGGCTTGGCGACGCAGGGATACGAGATACCAAGCAGCGAAGGCTCTGGCGTCGGATCAACGGGAACAGCGCGAAACCACGGCACACGCAAACCTGCGTCGCGAAAAACTTCGCGCAGGCGCAGTTTGCTGCGGCAAGCTTCGACAGCGGCAGGATGATTGTAGAGAATGCCCAAGCCGCGTGCGGCATACGCGGCGGCAACGGCGGGACGATCGCCGAGCGCAAGGATTCCGTCGATACTTTGACCTCGCACGGACTGCAGAACCGCCGCGGCAGAGGCCTCCGAAGATTCAAAGTGCACAGGGATGGCGCGATCGCCCCAGGGATCGTCGAGCTGGTGGCAGCGATCCGTGACAAACACGAGGTCGACGCCGAGTTTCCGCGCCGCTTCGTCGAAGCTGCGTGTTTGGTAGCCGAGTTTGGCAGTGAAGAGAAGGAGTCGGGGCATTTGCTTCTATTCTGGAGAATTCTCGGGCATTGCGCTTAGACGTAGCTGCCGGTCGCAGAAATTGGTTCTTCGATCTTCTTCGAGACGTGCCCGATCGACACAAATTGCTCTCGCGTGGGCTCGGCGCAGCAGTACCACGGCTCGCTGAGAAATGGAACGGCGGCTGCGGGCGACGCCGACTGCGGGAGGACGGGAACGTCGAGTCCAGCAGCTACATGCGCCGCTTTCCAGATGCGCGCGAAGACTGTCGAGCGGGATTCTTTCCGACGATCTCCTTCAGCGGCGATAGCTTGCACCATTTCGCTGAGAGCATCGACACGCAGGTCGGAATGTTTCCATGGATAGAAGAGCGACTCCGCATCAAAAGGACCGACATTGCGGCGCACTTCGTCCAATTCCAGCAAGCGTGAACCTTCCGGAATGAGCAATCGGATGCCAAGCTGGATGGGCGCAACATTTTCCATCAGCGATTCGGCATGGATTACGTGCAACAGATCGAGATAGCTTTCCAACGTTGTCCACTGCGTGAAAGGGACGAACGTGGGGTGGAGAGTCATGCCGAGCGAGCGAAAAGTACGGACAACATGCAGAAAATCTTCGCGAGTGTGTCCCTTGTCGAGCGCGCGGAGGACCGCATCATCGACATATTCGACAGCGCTAATGACAAAAAGGCAGCCGGTTTCTTTCAGTTTCGGCAGATGAGCTTCATATTTTCGCAGGTGCTCGACTTTTATGGTGGCGTCGTAGGTCACGCTGGGAAACTCGCGATGAAACTCTTCTACAAGCTCCATCGCGTGGCGAATGCCGTTGAAGAAGTCCGGATCGCCGAACGAAATGTGCTGCGCTCCGGCGGCGACTTGCTGGCGAATGTCTTGCATCACTACGTCGCGGCTGACGATCCGAAAAACACCGTTGTAGACAGGAACGATTGGGCAATGACGGCACAGATGTTTGCAGCCCCGGCTCGCCTCCGTGGAACCAACAATGCGGAAGCCTCCGCCAGGAAGAACGAGATGCGCATACTTACCGATGGGCGCCATGCCCGAACGGTCGGGAACTTCAAAGATGAGCCGTTCGAGAGACACAAGTTGTTCCGATTGCGGCGATACTTCGGCGTCGTCGGCATTTTGCAATCGCTCGGCGAGTCTCGCCAGCCCCTGCTCGAATTCACCGCCGAGAATCGTTGCGACGCCGAGGGCTCGCAAATAGCCTGCGTTCATCGGCGCGTACAAGCCATAGCAACAGAGATGCGCGCGGGGATTTAATTCGCGCAAGGTTGGAATGAGTTTTGCGGCGAGACGCGTCGCCGTATGCATTGGCAAGTAAATAGCAATCAAACCGGCCGCGCGAACGGCGGCTTGGTCCAACGATTGGCGCGAAAGATCGAGAACCGCGACGTTGTGTCCGCGTTTGCGCAGCCACGCTGCGGGTGAGGCGAGCCCAAACGGCTGGCGGCCAAGCTCGTACGTCGAAATGAGAACGATGTTCACGTCTGCAACAGTATAGCTGGCTGCCCGCCGCAACGAATCGTTTTCGGTTATCATAGAGGCCTGTTTGGTTGATGGAAAGGACCTGAAGAATGGCTATTGCCGCAGGGAATTCCTTCGGAACGCGCGATAAGCTGAATGTTGGCGCGCAGTCGTTCGATATTCACCGCCTCGAATTTCTTGAAAAGAAAATATCCTGCAATCTGGCGAAGCTGCCGTTTTCCCTCCGCATCCTACTGGAAAATCTTTTGCGCTGCGAGGACGGGCGCTTCGTTCATCCGGAAGACATTAAGTTTCTCGCGAACTGGACGCCAGGAGCCAAAGAAAAAGAAATTGCGTTCATGCCCGCGCGCGTCTTATTACAGGATTTCACGGGCGTGCCCGCCGTGGTCGATTTGGCCACGATGCGCGAAGCGATCAAGCGCATGGGTGGAAATCCGCGGCTGATCAATCCGCTGTTCCCTGCCGAGCTGGTGATCGACCACTCCGTGCAGGTGGACAATTTTGGAAGTGCAAACGCGTTTGGCTTGAACGCGGAATTGGAATTTCAGCGCAACATCGAGCGGTACGCATTTTTGCGCTGGGGACAGACGGCGTTTCAAAACTTCAAGGTAGTGCCTCCCGACACTGGCATCTGCCACCAAGTGAATCTCGAATATCTTGCGCGCGTGGTTTGCGCGATGCCTTCCGGGAGCAGAGTGGAAGCGTACCCCGATTCCGTCGTAGGCACCGATTCCCACACGACGATGGTGAATGCGCTCGGCGTCTTCGGCTGGGGCGTCGGCGGGATCGAAGCAGAAGCGGCGATGCTGGGCCAGCCGTCTTCGATGCTGATCCCTGACGTAGTCGGGTTCCGTCTACACGGAAAACTTCGCGAAGGATGCACCGCGACCGATCTGGTTTTGACCGTCACGGAAATGCTGCGGAAGAAGGGCGTCGTCGGCAAATTTGTCGAGTTCTGCGGCACGGGACTCTCGAGTTTGAGCGTGCCGGACCGCGCGACGATTGCGAACATGGCGCCGGAATATGGCGCGACGATGGGATTTTTTCCTGTCGACGAAGAGACGCTCGCGTATTTGCAGTTCACGGCGCGCAAGGCGGAGCAGATTGCGCTTGTCGAGGCCTATTGCAAAGAACAGATGCTCTTCCGCACAGATGCAATGGAAGATCCCATTTTCAGCGACAAGCTGGAACTGGATCTCGGAACCGTCGAGCCGACCGTTGCGGGGCCGAAGCGGCCGCAGGATCGCGTATCGCTACGCAATGCGAAAAGTTCTTTCACGAAGGTGGTGGAAGGAACGCCGGTGAAGAATGTTGCGGTGCGGAATAACGGCGACTCGTTTGATCTATCAAGCGGCGCAGTCGTGATTGCGGCGATCACGAGTTGCACGAATACCTCGAATCCTTCGCTGATGCTGGGCGCGGGTCTGCTTGCGAAGAAAGCTGTCGAGCGCGGGCTGCATGTGAAGCCGTGGGTGAAGACGAGCCTTGCGCCGGGTTCGAAAGTGGTGACGGATTATCTGGACGCTTCAGGACTGACGAAATATCTCGATCTTCTGAATTTTCACCTCGTCGGATATGGATGCACGACGTGCATCGGCAACAGCGGGCCTTTGCCCGACGCGATTGGCGCGGCGATCAAGGACAACAATCTTGTCGCGGTGTCGGTTCTCAGCGGCAATCGTAATTTTGAAGGACGCATTCATCCGCTGGTGCGCGCGAATTATCTGGCGTCGCCGCCGCTGGTGGTGGCTTACGCGCTTGCCGGGCGTATGGATATGGATTTGACCACCGAACCGCTCGGGACGGATACAGCGGGCAAGCCGGTGTATCTGCGGGACATTTGGCCTACACCGCAGGAGATTGAATCGACGGTGCGCGCCTCCGTAACGAGCGAGATGTACCACAAGGAATACGCCAACGTATTTGAAGGCGACGCGCATTGGAAGTCGATGCCGGTGCCCGAAGGCGACTTGTACAAGTGGGATCAAAAGTCGACGTACATCAAGCAGCCGCCGTTTTTTGAGAACATGCCGAAGACTCCGCCGGCTCTCGCGGACATTCATGGAGCGCGCGTCCTCGCGATCCTGGGCGATAGCGTGACGACAGATCACATTTCGCCTGCCGGATCGATTCCCGTCGATTCGCCCGCGGGGAAATATTTGATCGCGAACGGCGTGAAGCCTCACGAATTCAATTCCTACGGAGCGCGGCGCGGCAATCACGAAGTGATGATGCGCGGCACGTTTGCGAATATTCGTTTGCGCAATCAGCTCGCTCCCGGAACGGAAGGGTGCTGGACGCTCTATCTGCCGGGAAGCGAGAAGATGACGATTTACGACGCGGCGGTGAAATATCGTGAAGCGGGAGTGGCGCTGGTCGTGCTGGCCGGAAAAGAATACGGCTCCGGATCTTCGCGCGATTGGGCGGCGAAGGGCACGCGCTTGCTCGGCGTTCGCGCTGTGGTCGCGGAGAGTTACGAGCGGATTCATCGCAGCAACCTGGTCGGCATGGGAGTCCTGCCGCTGGAATACAAATCTGGCGAAAACCGCGAGAAGCTTGGACTGACGGGGCACGAGGTCTTCGAGATCGAAGGTGTGGCTTCGCTCTCGCCGAAGAAGGCAATCAGTGTGCGAGCCGTTTCCGCGGATGGTTCCTCGAAGACGTTTACGGCGATTGCGCGGGTCGATACGCCTGAGGAAGTCTCCTACTACCATCACGGCGGGATTTTGCAGTACGTATTGCGGCAGATGCTCTGAGATTCGCTCCTTTCTTCCGAATGGATTACGTGTGGCGGCTCGGAAAAAGGGCGGCAGCAGAGCTGCCGCCCTCCACATTGTCGTTCGCTAAATTCGGCCTTCGCGCTTTTGCGCCACCACTAAACCTCGAGGCGTCGGCAAGAGAACCACGGAGAGCAATCCTTCCGCTTCCAGCTTGAGCGCGCCTTCGCGAACTGTTTTCATCAACGAACTCGCGTCGTGCATGAGGATGAGCCCGTGCGGGTTCATCTGCGGAAGGAATTTGCGTACTTCCTGCTCGCGCAGCGGAGCGTCGCTGTCGCAAAAAAGAAGGTCGATGCGGCCTTCGACTTTCATGTCGAGGCTGGATTCATTGCGCGCCTCAATCCATTCACCGAGTCCGGAAGAAGCGAAGCGCTGCTGCGCGGCGGCGAAAACTTTTGCGTCGTATTCGCAGGTGATGACGCGGCCGAAGCCGTTGGCTTTCAGCCCTTCGGCGAGACGCAAGGTGCTCAGGCCGGAAAACGTGCCGGTCTCGACGATGAGCTCCGGCTTCAGTGTGGTGACAATGGCGTTCAAGAAATCGAGCACTTCGACTTCGGCGCTCATGGAATCGTACATGTGCCAGCGCTCGGGATGCGGGCATTCCGGCGTGGGGCGATGATACTCGGGCTGGAGGACGTCGCCGCTCGAGGCGATGTGCTCTACGATGCGGTGCTCTTTTTTCTGTCCGTGGAATTGACTTTTAATACGCCAAAGTAACACCGCGCCAAGCAATATGGAGGCCGCGCTCGCGGTCTGTGCGTTGGACATGCCGAAAAACGAGCGCGGATTAATGCGAATGAACTCGATGAAAAAGCGTGCAATGCCCGTGAGAATCAGGTAATTGCAAAAAATTTCGCCTTTGGCTTTCGGGCCTTTTAATGATTTCGTGCCCATGTGCCAGAGAAACGCCGCAATCGCCAGCCAGAGGAAAAATTCGTAAAGCGGAGTGGGATGCACACGCTGCGTCGTGGGGACAAGACCATTTGGAAAACTCATTCCCCAAGGGAGCGAAGTAGGAATGCCGTAGTCTCCATCGCCGGAGAGCAGGCAGCCGATGCGGCCGATGGCGTAGCCAACGCATGCCGCAGGCGAACAGATGTCCAGAAATTCGAGAACGGGAATTTTCACCCAGCGCGCTAGGAGCACCAACGCAACAAATCCGCCAAGAAAACCGCCAAACCAGGCGAACCCGTAACGGCTAAAGAGCTGAGGCCATGGGTCCGCAAAAAACTCATGCGGACTCTCGAGGACATGGTAGAGGCGCGCGCCAATCAGACCGGCGAGACCAGCGAGGCCAATGATCAGAAAACCTTCGTCTTTTTCGTTTCGCGCGGAAATGCTGGCGAGCTGCGATCTGCGGCGATTGAAATCCGCCTGCAAGACGTAGGCAGCGACGAGCAATCCGGTGGCAACCATCAAGCCAAACGTTGGAATGGCCAGCGGTCCGAGATGGAGGAAAGGGATCATGGATGAATGCGCGTCACGCTCCTTCGTGAGTATACATGACACCAACATCGTGCTTGGCGTGTTCGGGTGCCTGAAGGGACACCAGCGTGGCTCGACGTACTCATTTGGCGGGCAGGGGCGCTGAGAGAGCAGAACGCCGATGGAGGAGGAAGCCAATGAAGATCCACATAGCCAACGCGATCCATTCGGCGCGCGTGAAGTGGCCTGGGAAGGCGGGAATTAGCTTCATGAGGAGGAGGAGGATGGAGACGAGGATGCCAGCGGCGGTGATGACGCGCATGCGGGGGCGGGGATCAACCAACCAAAAAGAGAGGCAGGCGGCTAGCCAGCCGAGGGCGGAGGCCATGGAGCCGACTTCTGTGACGGGGACGAGGATGGCATCGCCGAGGAGGAGGCCGACGAGGGTGCCTGCCGTAATGCCGAGAACGGCGACGGAGGGAGTGGAAAATACGGTGTGGACGGTGGCGAAACGTGGGGCGACAGTGCCGCGGCGGGCGTAGGCAAAGAGCAGGCGGGTGGAAGCGGCGAAGTTGCCGTTGAAACACTGGAAGAGGCCGAAGAGGGCCATGACGAGGATGAGTTGGACAGGCCAGTGTTTTCCGAGGGCATTCTCGAAAGCAAAGGCGGTGGCAAAACGTCTGCCAAGGAGGGATTGCCAGGGGGCGATGTAGCCAACGGCGAGGATGCAGAGCGCGTAGAAAAGTGCGCCGACTCCGAGGGCGAGGCCGATGGCCTTCATGTAACTCGACTGGCGGAAATCGGGGTTGGCTTCCTCGGCGTATTTTGGGACAGATTCGAAACCGGTCATGAAATAAGGAACGATTTGCAGAGTGAGGAGGATGGAGAGAAACGGAGTGGCGTGGAAAACAGGATGGAGATTCGCGGGAGCGCCGCGAACGGCGCTGATGCCGACGAGGGCGACGAAAATGAGGAGGACCATGCTCGACATGGTCTTCTGGAAATTGGCGCTGAGGCGGATGCCGCGATAGTTGATGGTGGCAAGGAGCAGGGTAAGAGCGATGCCGAGAATCAGACGAGGAAGGAAGACGGGTTGGCCACCGACGCGATACAACTCAATGGAATCGAGCCAAGGAAAAATGTGGGCGGCGATTTTTCCGAGGGCGACGGCTTCCCACGGGCAGACGATGAAGTAGGCGAGAAGCATCATCCACCCGGTGAAGTAGCTGACGATGGGCGGGAAGACTTGCGCGGTGTAGGCGGCTTCGCCGGCGGCGTCGGGAAGGCGCTTTACCCATTGGCCGTAAACGTAGCCGACGGGAAGAAGAATGATGCCGCCGATGGCGAAACCGAGAGCGGCGCCGGCAGGGCCGCCGCGGCCGAGCCAATCGTCCATGAGGACGAGCCAGCCGGTGCCGATCATGGTGCCGAAGGCGAGAGCAAACAAGTCGTGCAGGCGAAGTTTGCGAGCGAGGGCGGGCATCTAGAGAACGCAGAGCAATTCGTAGAGCAGATTCGCGGCGAGGAGAGATGTGATTTCACCCGAGTCGTAGGGCGGGGAGACTTCGACAAGATCGCAGCCGATGATGTTGAGGCCGCTGAGGGCGCGAACGAGTTCGAGGATTTGGATGCTGGTGAGACCGCCGACTTGAGGAGTGCCCGTGCCGGGAGCGTAGGCGGGATCGACGCAATCGATATCGAGGGTGATGTAGACGGGTTTGCCGCGGAAGGCGCGCAGGTGACGCTGAACCGAGGGCAAACCTTTTTTGTGAAATTCTTCGGCGGTGACCATTTTGACCTTGTGGGCGCGGGCAAAGTCAAAATCCTCTTCGCCGTAAACCTGTCCACGAAGACCGACCTGTAAGACACCGCCATCTAGCAGAAGCCCCTCTTCAAATGCGCGGCGGAAAGGAGTTCCATGAGAATACTTGCTGCCGAAATACTCGTCCCATAAATCGTTGTGGGCATCGAATTGGATAAGTGAGACGGGGCCGTGCTTTTTTGCGACGGCGCGGAGGATGGGGAGACTGATGGAGTGATCGCCACCAACACAGACGCAGCGAACGCCGGCTTGGAGAAGAGGAACGATTCCCTGCTCGATGCGGAGAAATGAGTCTTCGATGGAAAGCGGATTGACAGGGAGGTCGCCGAAATCGGCGATGCGATATTTAGCGAAAGGATTGACGTGAAGGACGGGGTTCCAGGGGCGGATGATGGCGGACTGGACGCGGACGTTGCGGGGACCAAAGCGGGGGCCGGGGCGATAGGTGGTACCGCCGTCGAAAGGGACGCCGATGAGGGCGATATCGAGCTCTTCGGGCTGGGCGATGTGCGGGAGGCGCATGAAGGTGGGGATGCCGGTGAAGCGGGCGAAGCTGAGGGCGTCGAGCGGCTGAGGATGGGGCAAGCGAAAAGTGCGGCGGGGTTTAGGCACGGGGACGCATCTTAGTCTCGCGGAAGGAATTGAGTCAACGCGCCAATGGAGGGAACGTGGCTCCGCGGATCAGAGCGGGTTAGCCCTTGCCGCGGAGGGCGAGAGCGGTTGAGCCAAAATTAAGAGCTACGCAAATCAGTTTTGACCAAGCGTTCATCTGGGAATAACAAAAACAGCCTACAACCTTCCCGGGCTGCCCGACTCGTGCGGCCCGCCGGAAGTGTCTTCGTCCGGGTGAACGAAAACTAGCCGTTCCAGAACGAGATTGATAAGGAGAGATCGATATGTACGATTGCTTTAAGAAGGCGATGGCGGTAGCGGCCACTGCGGCCCTGACCCTGTTGCCGGCAACGCCGGTATTTGCTGATAGCGATGATTTTCCGACCACCACTCCGATCAAACACGTCGTGGTGATTTTCCAGGAAAACGTGTCGTTCGACCATTACTTTGCAACCTATCCCCATGCGAAAGCCAACAACAACGGAACACGTTTTTTCCAGGGGGCCAAGGACGACACGCTGCGGGTAAACAATCTCGAGACTTCCGGCTTGCTGACAAACAATCCGAATTCGGTTGCGCCTTTCCGAATTGACCGCAGCAATCCCAACACCTGCGACCAGGACCACAACTACAAGGATGAACAGAAAGCCTTCAATGGCGGGCTGATGGATAAGTTCGTGGAATCCGTGAGTTGCAATGATGCGAATCTGGGCAAGGGAAGCGCGATGGGCTACTACGATGGAAATACCGTCACGGCGCTCTGGAATTACGCACAGAATTTCGCGTTGAGCGACAACCACTACGGGAGCACGTTTGGGCCTTCCACGCCGGGAGCGCTGAACGTGGTTTCAGGGAATAGCTTCGAAGCGACGCTCACGAACGGTACCGCCAAAATCACGGGAGCCGGAAACATCGCAGGCGGGGGCAACAGCGGCGCGGTGATCGGCGATCCGGACCCATCCGGGGACAATTGCTCGAACCCAGCTCGAGCGCAGATCACCATGTCGGGAAAGAATGTAGGCGATCTTCTTAACGAGGCAGGAGTTACCTGGGGGGCGTTTATGGGAGGCTTCGCCAATTGCACGCACGTCTCGACGGGCAGCACCGGGCTTTCGACGGGAGATTACATTCCGCACCACGCGTGGTTCCAATACTGGCAGTCGACGCTGAATGCGAATCACGTGCCGCCCAGTTCGGACGCGATGATCGGCAAAACCGACGCGGCGAATCACCAGTATGACCTGAGCTTGTTCTTCACGGCGCTGAAAGAGCACCGTCTGCCGGCGGTGAGCTACCTGAAGGCGTTAGCCATCCAAGATGGCCACGCTGGGTATTCCGATCCGCTGGACGAGCAAATCTTCCTGGTGAACACGATCAACACGATCATGCAATCCGACGAGTGGAAAGAGACGGCCATCATCATCACGTGGGACGACTCCGACGGCTGGTACGATCATCAGATGGGGCCGATCGTGCGGCAATCCGATGTGACTGACGATGCGCTCCTGGGTGCGGGCAATTGCGGATCGCCCAAGGCAAATGACGTGAGCGGGGGAACGCAAAACGGAAGGTGCGGGTTCGGTCCGAGAATTCCACTGGTGGTGATTTCGCCGTATGCGAAGCAAAACTATGTGGACCATCGGGTGCTCGACTTCGCTTCCGTGGTGCGGTTCATCGAGGATAACTTTAATCTGGGAAGAATCGGCAATGGGTCGGGCGACGCGCTCGCCGGAAGGTTGAACGGCATGTTCGACTTCGATGACGCGCCGCGAAATCATAAGGTGATACTCGATCCCACGACTGGGCAGCGAGTAGACCACTAACCGGGAAGAGCTAAAGCAGTTAGGTCGAAAGGCGGCTGGCTTCTGAGAAGGAGCGAGCCGCCTTTTTTTTCGCTGAGTGGATTGGTTCCGCCCTGCTTGGAACGCTGTTCTGGGCAGCCTCTCTGTACTAAACTTCCATCGCTATGAAATATAGAAAACAGATCAAGCAATCTGCGCGGCTTGCTGAACCTTACTGCGTCTCAGATGGCGGAAAATTCCGCTTAAAAGATTACAAGACGAGCGACACCGGCGAGGTGAAGAACAAAGAACAGAGTCAAAAGATTATCGACAACCGCGCGGGGCTCCTGAGCAACTTGCAGGAAAAGCTGTACGCCCAGGATCGCTGGGCGTTGCTGCTGATCTTTCAAGCGATGGATGCCGCCGGCAAAGATGGGGCCATCAAGCATGTGATGTCTGGCGTGAATCCGCAGGGCTGCGACGTGTACGCTTTCAAAACTCCAAGCAACGAAGAACTAAATCGCGATTATCTCTGGCGGGCGCATAAATGCGTCCCGGAGCGCGGCAAGATAGGCATATTCAATCGCTCGTACTACGAAGAGGTTCTGGTTGTCCGTGTGCATCCCTCCAACCTGCAAGCGCAGAAGCTGCCGGACACTCTGATTACCAAGCATATTTGGGAGCAGCGCTACGAGGACATCAACGCATTCGAAAAATATCTGACGCATAACGGAGTGGTCATCCGCAAGTTCTTCCTGCACGTTTCAAAGAAAGAGCAAGAGAAACGCTTTTTGGAGAGACTGGAGGATTCAAAGAAGAACTGGAAATTTTCCATGGCCGACGTCAAGGAGCGCGGCTACTGGAAGGACTATCAGGAAGCGTACGAAGAGATGATCCGCAAGACGGCCACGAAACATTCGCCGTGGTACGTGATCCCCGCGGATAACAAGTGGTACACGCAACTGATCGTGGCCTCCGCGATCATCAGCACGCTGGAAGAACTGGACTTGTGCTTCCCCGACGTGGACAAGGAAAAAAAGAAGGAACTGGAAGTCGTGCGGGAGTCCCTGCTCCACGAGAAAGACTGACTGGGGGCGGACGGTGGTAAGATAAGGCGGACGGCGACCCGGCCTCCACAATTTTTCCAGCCGGAGGAATCAAGATGGCGAAGCCGATCGAACTTGAAATTAACGGCAAGCGGTACTCGCTGCAGTGCGATCCGGAAACACCCCTCCTCTCCGCACTCCGCGACGAATTAGGGTTGACGGGCACCAAGTACGGGTGCGGCGAAGGGCAGTGCGGCGCTTGCACGGTCTTACTGGACGGCGCGCCACGCCGGTCCTGCCAGATGCAAGTCAGCGCGGCGGCCGCAAAATCCATTACAACCATAGAAGGCCTCGAGAAAGCAGGCCATCTCCATCCCGTGCAGCAGGCGTTTCTGGATGCCGGTGCGTTCCAGTGCGCTTACTGCACCTCAGGGATGATCTTGAGCAGCGTTGGCCTGCTCTCAGCGAATCGCAATCCCACGTCGGCAGAAATCGTTCAGTCGTTGCAAGGCAATATCTGCCGTTGCGGAACCTATCCGCGAATCATCGAAGCAGTGCATCTGGCGGCCAAGTCGATGCAGGAGCGCGGACAATGAGCGACTTTTCTGTCAGATTTGTCCCGGAACCAGAGCGTTACGAATTCAGCGCCGGCCCGATGCATCATTTCGAACTGGCGCGCCGCGATTTCTTCAAGTTTCTCGGAGCGGGGATTGCCGTATTCGCTGTCGCGAAAGATTCGCTCGGCAAGCAGGAAACCGCTCCTACACAGGGATTCCACCAGGAAGATCTGCCGAAGGACATCACCGCGTGGCTGCATATCGGCGAGGACGGAAACGTCACTGCCTTCACAGGCAAAGTTGAAATTGGCCAAAACATCCGGACGTCTCTGGCGCAAACCGTTGCCGATGAATTGCGTGTGCCATTTGAGAGCGTAACGATGGTGACCGCCGACACGGCGCTGACACCATTCGATTTCGGCACCGTGGGCAGCCGCTCGATGCCGACCATGTCGCCGCAACTCCGGAGAGCGGCCTCCGCCGCGCGCGATTTGATTGTCGCCGCAGCTGCGAAGGAATGGAATGTCCCTGCGGAGGGCCTTACTGCGGCCGACGGAAAAGTTACTGACCCGGCCAGCGGCCGGTCCCTGCGATACGCCGAGTTGGCTCGCGGCAAAGCGCTGGCGCAAAACCTCCCCGCTGAAGATCCTGTTACGCCACCGGATCAATGGACTATCGCGGGCAAATCCGTTCCCAAAAAAAATGCTCGGTCGTTCGTCACCGGCGAACACAAATACACTCCCGATCTGCGGCCGCCTGGTATGCTTTTCGGCAAAGTCCTTCGTCCACCCTCATTCGGCGCGACACCCACTTCCTACGATGCGAAGGTTGCCCAAGCAATGCCGGGAGTATTCGTGGTGCACGATGGCGAGTTTATCGGCGCCGCGGCTTCCAGTGAAAGCGAGGCGCTCAAAGCTCTAGCGGCCATTCGGGCTGAATGGAAGGAAGTCCCGCAAACCTCAAGCAAAGAGCTCTTTTCGTATCTGAAAGAGAAGGCCTCCGGCAAGAGCGACGAACGATCGAGAAGAACAAAAGGCTCTGTCGAAGATGGTCTCACGGCGGCTACGCGCCGTCTGGATGCGACGTACACGGTGGCGTTTATTGCACACGCCCCGCTCGAGCCGCGCGCGGCGTTGGCTGAATGGACAGATGGAAAGCTCACGGTTTGGACGGGCTCGCAGCGTCCGTTTGCCGTGCGCGATGAATTGGCGAGCGTTTTCCACGTTCCGGAAAGCAACGTGCGGGTCATCGTACCCGACACAGGTTCCGCCTATGGCGGCAAGCACACCAGTGATGCGGCGTTGGAAGCCGCTCGACTCGCCCGCGCGGCTGGGCGGCCCGTGCAGGTAGTTTGGACTCGCGAGGAAGAGTTCACGTGGGCTTATTTTCGTCCCGCCGGCGTGATGGAAATCAAAAGCGGCATCGCTGCGGATGGCGCGCTCACGGCGTGGGAATTCCACAATTACAATTCCGGGATGTCCGCCATCGACACGCCCTATGTGGTCGCCAACCAGCACATCCAGTTTCACTCCACGCAGTGCCCTTTGCGGAGCGGTTCCTATCGCGGGCTGGCAGCGACAGCGAATTTTTTCGCGCGAGAATGCCACATGGACGAACTGGCCCACGCCGCCCAAATAGATCCGCTGGCATTCCGCCTGAAGAATCTTTCCGATCCTCGGTTGCAAGCCGTCTTTGAAGCCGCGGCGAAATCCTTCGGCTGGCCGCGCAAGAAAATGGAAGAGGGGCAAGGGTTCGGAATCGCAGGTGGCCTCGAAAAAGGAGGTTACGTGGCGACATGCGCCGAGGTTGCCGTCGATCGCTCTTTCGGTGCGATGCGCGTGGTGCGGATGACTACGGCGTTCGAATGCGGAGCAATAGTAAATCCCGATGGCTTGCGCAACCAGGTGATCGGCGCAAACATTCAAGGGCTCGGCGGGGCTCTTTTTGAGTCCATCGAATTCGAGAATGGCCGCATCACAAATCCACGATTTTCGCGCTATCGCGTGCCGCGCTTCCGCGACCTCCCGGAAATCGAGGCCATTCTTCTGAATCGCAAGGACCTTCCATCGGCGGGCGCGGGTGAAACCCCGATCATGGCCGTCGCTCCAGCCATTGGAAACGCCATCTTTAATGCCACAGGCACACGCCTCAGAGCCCTTCCAATGGTTCCGAATGGGCTGGCACCGTCGCGGAGTTAGAACCAGTCAAACTGAGAAAGCCGCTAGATAATCTAGCAATCTGTTCCACTCTGAAATCGTTCGCTGCCATTGTCCCGACCTGGGAATTTGGTGTTTCTCTTCCGCCCATACACGTTAGCTAAGGACTTGTTTCTCAACAGCTTAGCATTCGCTTCGCCATAGATGTCTGGCCTTACTCTTGCCCCAAGCTCTTGGGGGTCTCTGTGGTTTTTGGCCTTGCGCGACGCTTTGCACTTCTCGCGTCCATCTCTGGCGGACGATTGATTGGTGTGCGTCGGAGTCTCAGCTCTTTCTGGTGCTCTCGCCATTGTGGCTGGCGGCATTGCTACGGGAGAGAAAGCCCAGTTTGGGTTGCTTTGAGTTTGATCTTAATCACAGTAATTGCGCCCGCGTTGCCTTCTTTCGGCGCGCCGGAGAATCATGTTGACGAATATGGCGCCAAAGCCACGTTTCTTGCCGCTTTTCCCAACTTTGTGGAGTGGCCCTCTGACGCTTTCCCTTCTCAACAGGCGCCGCTCCTTCTCTGCGTGTTCGGGGACTTTTCCTTTGGCACATCCCTGGCGGAGAGGACTCGCGGAACTTTAATACACGGGCGGCGCGTCGAAGTTCGCTGGGCGCGAAAAGAACAGGATCTGCGGACATGCCAGATTCTTTTCGTGAGCCGGTCCGAGGCCAAGCGCTACGAGAGAGTCTTCAAGGCTGTGGAGGGAGCAAGCGTGCTGACCGTCGGAGAAACGCCTGACTTTCTCGCCAATGGCGGCGCAATTGACTTCCTTGTCGAGCAGGACAGGCTGCAGTTTGAAGTCAACGTACGGGCTGCCACCGACGCGCGCCTTCGGATAAGCGCAAACATGCTCGCGCTGGCCCGTCATGTGATCACCAGAACGGAATCGACAAAGAGTTCACTAGGCTTCACCACTCAGAGTTTGGCCGCTTTTCAAACACAAAACTTAAATATGGAAGTGAAACAATGAATAAAGAAGGACAAGGACTTACTAAAGAAGTTTGGAATCTCGCCGAACTTCTTGACCGGGTCGACAACGATCAAGAGTTGCTCCGGGACCTTCTCAATATTTTCAAAGAGGACTTTCCGCGCACGATGAGGTCCCTCGAGTCAGCTGTTGTCGTCGGGGACCTGAAAAATGCTTCAAGGCTGTGTCACACGCTCAAAGGCATGCTCTCGAGTCTCGGCGGAACACGCGCCGCGGCGGCCGCCGCGAAGCTCGAGGTTCTGGCAACCGCCGGGGAAACGGCGTCCCTGAAAGGCGCCTTGGACGCGTTGGGACACGAAGCCGAGTGCCTGGTGCCCGAACTGAACGCGTACATGGCGGAGGTGCGTCGTTGAAGATTTTGATCGCTGACGACGAGGCGCTCTCACGCCGCTTGCTCGAGAAGACATTGGAACGCGCAGGCTACGAAGTCATCACGGTGGAAAATGGCAAGCTTGCGTTTGAAGAACTCTGCAAGCCCGGGGGACCTCGACTGGCGCTTCTCGACTGGGTAATGCCCGAGTTGGACGGCCCAGGAGTTTGCCGCGCGGTTCGCGTCCGGTCGGAACAAACATACGTCTATATGGTCCTTCTCACGTCGAAGGGAACCAAGGAAGAGACTGTGCTCGGCCTCGAATCAGGGGCCGACGACTATCTGACCAAGCCGTTCAATGCCGAAGAATTGCGGGCGCGGCTCAGGGTCGGTGAACGCATTCTGCTCCTGGAGGATCGGTTGGTGGAAGCACGAGAGAATATGCGTTTTCGTGCCACGCACGATCAGCTCACTTCCCTTTTGAACCGTGGCGCCGTGATGGATTTGCTCACTCGAGAGCTGCACCGCTCGCACCGCGAGCAGAAGTCCACAGCTATCATTCTGGGGGACGTGGACCACTTCAAGCGTATAAACGACACATTGGGTCACCTTGTGGGCGACGAAGTCCTTATGGAAATTGCCAATCGCCTGCTCGGCGCTGTCCGGTCCTACGATTTTGTGGGGCGTTACGGCGGTGAGGAATTCCTGGTGGTTCTAAATAGTTGCGATCCGGCTTTCGCTCCCACTCGCGCGGAAGAGATCCGCTGCGCCATCTCGCATCGGCCCATTCAAACCGCGAAAGGCCCGCTCAGTCTCACCATGAGTGCCGGCCTGCTACTCAGCTCAGAGTGGGGCATCAAATCGCTCGAAGAATTGTTGCATCAAGTGGATAACGCGCTCTATCAGGCGAAGTCAGCAGGCCGCGACTGTCTTCGCATCGCCAGACCCGCTGTAAGAGCCGAACCGCCGCCGGCACCGTTGCCGCAATCCGTTCGCCTTAGACACTGAGCAGGAACGGCGCGATGTTGCCGCTCAGTCCTGGAGTAACTACGCGCCTCCGGCCTTTTGCCGCGCTTGATCCATCAATTGCCGCATCGCCGCGCTCGAACCGGGTGCCCGCTTCTCCCGCCAGGCTTCCAGCCGCTTGCAGGTATCCTCGATATTGGAAAACAACTGAGGATTCTTGAACGCCGAGCGCCAGATGGGCACGATCGTATGCATGCGGTCCCACACCACCCAGATCTCTCCGTTACTCTCAAAAAAAAGTTCGTCGTTGATCAAACCCCGGTTAACGATGCTCGCTACCATGTCCCAATAGCTGATCACCATTCGAATGAAGGTGTTCTCTTCCCCGCCCTGCGGAAACTTCTGGATCATGTCCTCGGGCGATGTGGGATGAAAATGCTCGAGAAACCAGGCACGCGCTTGCCGCAGCCTGGGTTCGCGCCTCATCTCGTAAAGTTTCAGCATCAAATTTACTTCTTCATAGGTGATTTGACTCATCTCGGATTCTCCTCGTTCTAATTCTTACGCTCTGGCTGGGATGCCTCTTGCGGAGAAGAAGGGGCACTAGCCAGTTCGAATCGTTGCACGCTTGCCAAAGGCAGCCCTTGCCGTTGAAATTCAATCTGGATGCGCCGCCGAAGTTCGCGCGACACTTCATCTTGGCGCGTCGGCGCCGTGCGTACCTGCAGGCGTACTGTCGCAGACAAGCGGTCAAACGATTGCACGCCCAGAATTCTCGGACCATCTACAAGCGCCTGGGACCACGACGGGTCGTTGCGGACCTCCGCCGCGGCGGCCTCCAATGCGTTCATTACCTTTTCGACGGATACTTCTGGAGAGATCGATATGTCGACAAACGTCTGCGACCAGTCTCGGCTGAGGTTGCTCACAGTGCGGATCTCGCCGTTGGCAATCGTTACCAGCGCCCCGCGCGCATCGCGCAAGACGGTGCGCCGTAAGGTCAGGATCTCGACGCGCCCCGTGGCATCTCCAACCTGGATAGTGTCTCCCATCGCATACTGGTCTTCGAAGACGATGTAGAAGCCCGTAATGACGTCGCGCACGAGATTTTGCGCGCCGAATCCGATCGCCACGCTGGCAAGCCCTCCAAGAGTCAAGGCCGGAATGGGGTTTATGCCGATCTTATCCACCGCTGTTAGCAAGGCAACGAACCACACTACCTTGCTACCCGAACCGTAAAGCACGCCCGCGAGTGAGCGCGTTTGCTGCTCGCGCACCTGGGCCGCTCGGCTCTGCGTTCCGGCCGGCTTGATCATCAGATTGGTCATCACACGCAGAAAACGGTTCAGCAGCAGCGCAACAAGAAAGATGGCTACGAGGTCAACAACAGTCGTGAACGTAATTTCGGGCCAGTGAATGGGAAGACTGGTCATCGTTTTTTCGGGAGGGAAAGTATAACATTGGAAAAGCAAGGATGCGCATCTGAAGAGCACTCCAGGCTGACCTTCAAGACCGCACAATGAGGTAAATATGACCGACACCAGGCGCAGCTTTTTGACGGCATTGGCGGGCACGACGCTAATACTCATGCCCGCGGCCTTCCTCAGCGGCCAGGCCAAGCCCACAAGCCGCCCAACACCTACCGATCCGAGCCAGGAACCGGAGAGTTCAGACGCGGCGCCGACGAAATCCGCAGCCAAAGCGCTCCTCGAAGCCAACGAAAAAGACATCAAGAAGAGTATTGAAAAGCTCTATCAGTTGGCCACCGACCTGAAAGCGGAAGTCGAAAAGACCGATTCTTCTCAGTTCCTCTCGCTGGCCATGGTAAAAAAGGCTGAAGAAATCGAAAAGCTTGCTCGCGATATCAAGACTCGCGCAAAAGGGTAACCGATCAGGTCTCTGCCTCGAGCAACCGGAACGGGAAGTGCGCCAAGAAAGCGCTATGGCGCGGATTGCATCCAAGCGTTAAAATAAATTCGAAGGAACAAACGCTCGTCTTACCCAGGCGCGTTTTCACTTCTATCTTCTCTATCGCAACCGTGCGCCCGTAGCTCAGATGGATAGAGCGACAGCCTCCGAAGCTGTAGGTCGTGAGTTCGAACCTCACCGGGCGCGCCACTTCGTCGAACGCTTCAATCCGGGAGAGACTGGCTCTCCATACCGCAATGCTCCTGCTAGTGGAGCTTCCGTAACATAGCGGACTCCATGTATTGCCTGGTGCGCCTTTAAAGTGCTATGGTTGGAAAAGTCTGAGATTTAGCTCGCAAAGATTCCTCTCGTTCTTGCTTTCGCTAGACATTTAAGTCGTTCCCCTTCCCTCGTAGTTCAGACCATCTTGAAGAGTTCCACGGTCGATGTGCGCCGCAAGCAGATCTCGGGCTAGCCGTCTCGCGAGAGGGGAACATGAGCATTAAGATCAAACTTCTACTCATCATTGGAGTGGCAATCGCCGGCCTCATTACACTTTCAGGCGTGTGGCTCTCCGGGGAATGGACCCGCATCCTGGCCGAAAAACAAGAAAAGGCCAAAGCATTGCTAGAGGTCCCGTATTCTCTTGTGGAGAAGTATCACCAACTCGAAACCGATGGAAAGCTTACGCGCGCCGAAGCCCAGTCTCGCGCCCTCGAAGATATCAAGGCCCTGCGCTACGACGAGAACAACTATTTCTGGGTGAACGACAGGCATCCGACTATGATCGTGCACCCGACTGTTCCAAAGCTCGATGGCAAGGACCTATCGGACTTCAAAGATCCCGCCGGAAAGACCATGTTCGTTGAAATGGTCTCCCTGGTCCGAAGAGAAGGCGCAGGCTTTGTTCCCTACATGTGGCCCAAGCCTGGAAAAGCCGACCCTCAACCGAAAATCTCTTACGTCAAAGGATTCGAGCCCTGGGGTTGGATTATCGGCACTGGAATCTACATCGATGATGTCGATGCGGTCCGCCATGCCGGAGCTATCAAAGCTGCTTCCGTCTCCCTGGTTTGCCTGATCTTCCTGCTCGCCCTCTCGCTCACGATCGGCCGCTCCATTCTGACAAGACTACGAGCGGCGAACGACCGCATCCAGTTTATTTCTCAAGGCGACCTTTCCGGCTCTGACATAGAGGTCCATAGTTCGGACGAGATCGGCTCGCTCTCGACAGCCATCAACAAAATGCAAGAGAGCTTGCGCGAAATGGTTGTTTCCGTTTCCGGAAGCGCCGTGCAGATCGCCTCCGCCGGCGAAGAGTTTTCTGCCAATAGCCAGCAAATTACAGCGAACTCCGAGGAAACTTCGGCGCAGTCGAACGTTGTCTCGACTGCCACCGACGAGATCAACCGTAATCTGCAAACTGTTGCCACGAGCACCCAGGAGATGACCGCCAGCATCGGTGAAATCGCCAAAAATACAGGAGAAGCGGCGAGAGTTGCCGCCGAAGCCTTGAAAGCCGCCGCGGAGACCGACGAGACGGTCAGCAAACTCGGCATCTCAACGGCGGAAATCGGACAGGTCATCAAAGTCATTACTTCTATCGCTGAGCAAACCAATTTGCTCGCCTTGAACGCCACCATCGAGGCCGCTCGCGCCGGTGACGCTGGGAAAGGCTTCTCCGTTGTCGCCGGTGAAGTGAAAGCCCTCGCCAAGCAGACGGCCAAAGCTACCGAGGACATCACGGCAAAAATTGCCGCCATTCAATCCGACGCGAAAAGTGCCGTGCACGCCATCAAGACCATCAGCTCGATCGTCAGCCAGGTCAACGACATCTCCGGCATGATTGCGACCGCCGTCGAAGAACAGTCCGTCACCACGTCGGAAATGTCGCGCAATTTGTCCGAAGCCGCCAGGGGATCCGCTGAAGTCGCCAGAAACATCAGCGGCGTTGCTCAAGCCGCTCAAAACACTTCCGCCGGCTCAGCCGAAAATCAAAAGGCAGCTTTGGAGCTCGCACAGTTGTCCACTCAACTCAGCGAGTTGGTCGCAAGGTTCAAAGTCAGCTCCAACGGTTCATCAACAAAGCGGCCACGCCCCGATAGTCATACCAAACAGGGAAATCATTCCCTTGCGGCTAGGGATGAGTACGAAGTGGGTGTGAATTCCTGACTGGAAGTTGAGAATGCAGACTGATTGAAGGATGCAGCTGAGTGGAAGTCACCAATCGGCGTACTTCGTGCCATCGAGCGCGGTCGCGGTGGAACTCGAATGCACGTCAAAAACATTACTTCCGCCCCAGCTCGTCGCGTCGGGTTCATCCTGAATGGACCGCAGGCTCCATTCCGCGCGCCCTGTCATAGGGTCGATCGGAATCCGCCGGAGGAATCTCTTCTTTTGGCCGGCCGTCCCGCTGTACTCAACCCCTTTGACGAGTGTATCGAGGTCGGGAGGATAACCTTCGCTGCCCACCTTTACGCGGACCAGGTTAAGGTCAGCCGCGTCCTTATAGTGGTCGATAGCATCGCGCATTTCGCGCAGATCCCGGCGAAGCTCGGCTTCCTTGGACCGAATGACCGTGAACTTCAACACCGGAAGCGCCGCAGAGGAAAGAATCAGCAGGATGCTGGACGCAATGATCAGCTCAAGAAGGGTGAGACCGGATTCTTTTGCGAAGGCTCGCTTGCGCGATCTCATTTTGCACCGTTGATCCGCGGCAGATAGGCGGAAACAGACCACTCCATAATCGCAAGTTTCAGCTCAAGAAAAGGTTACAAAAGCGCATCAACGCCGTCAATGCGGCAATCTTCAGGTAGGCAACTTCACATTATGCGGCTACGCCACCGCCCCTCGCATCCTCAGCAGTAGCCTTCGACAGGGGTGGCCGAGATTACGGCCTTATTCGATATCTTCGGAATCGTCTTCTTCGGCCGCCGGGGACGCCAGTTGAATCTCTGCGAGCCCGGCATCGTGCAGCTGTTTGTTCAGCGCCGTAAGCTCGACCGTTTTCATCTGCTTCCACTGCGCCGACACCGCCGCAAATGCTTTCTCAGTCTCTGCCACAGCGTTCGTCTGCGCTGTAGTCGGCGTGGCGTCGGCTCTTCCAATCTCCGCATAGAGCGTCGCGGCCTCGCCGTTCGCCCGGCTTAGCGTCGGCTTCGGTGAAGGCGGCGCGAAAAAGCCTCCGCCCCCGAGAAGCGCGCCTACTTTCTTATCGAACCCAGAGACCGCGTCGGCCGTAGCACCGCTCGCATGCCCCGCCAGTTTCTGCAACTGTTCGTGCGCCGAGCGCGCCTGCGTAACATCCTCGGTGCTGTGCGTCATCATCGACGCCAGCTTCGACTGCATCTGGAACATTTGCACAAGTCCCTCGCGAGGCGTCTTCACGCGTGGATCCATCTTCACCGTCAGCGCCGCTGTGTACGCCTTACCGCCAACAGTAAGCCGTACGGTGTACTGCCCAGGGAGAGCGCTCGGCCCTTGCGGCAGGCGGGGAGTGTCTCCCGGAATCGCAGCGATGGGATAGTCGTAACGCGTCGATAGCGGCGTCGCGTAATGCAAATCCCACACCCAACGGTGCATCCCCGCGCTGGTCGCAAGTATTTTCGGCATTCTCACCCAATACGGCGGAATCAACTGCTTCGCCAGTTCCTCTTCGCTGATGTCCGGTTTGTCGGTGCTCGCATACCGCCGCACCACCTTCGATTGCGCATCCAGAATTTCCAGCCTCACCGGCCCGTCCGCCGCTTGCCCCAGAAAGTAATCAATCACCGCGCCATCCGGCGGATTTTGCGCCGTCGGCTCGTCCGGCGGAATCGGCGTATCGGTATTCGTATCGCGCATCACGCGGTAAGCGGCCCCTGGCTTGAACAAGAACGCGTTCGACTTCTGCATCGCTTCCGATATTTGCCGCAGCGGCGTGATGTCGTCCAACACCCAAAACGACCGCCCATGCGTCGCCACAATCAAATCATTCTCATAAATCCACAAATCCCGCATCGACGAGTGCGGCAAATTCAATTCGAGGCTCTGCCAATGGTCGCCGTCATCAAACGAGACCCACACACTCGTTTCGGTTCCTGCGAACAAAAGCCCCTTCCGCATAGAATCTTCCCGCACTGTATCGACAGGTGAATCAGGCAGCCCTGCCGTGATCAGCTTCCAGGTCTTTCCGGCGTCGTGCGTGCGATAGATGTACGGCTTCTGATCGTCAATGCGAAAACGGCTCACCGACGCATACGCCGTCTCATCATCAAAATGCGACGCCACGATCTGCGTTACCTTGCTCCACGGCGTCAATTCTCCCGGTGTCACATTTTTCCAATTCACCCCAGCATCCCGGGTAGTCCATATCAACCCGTCATCCGTCCCCGCCCACAACGTATTCAGCGATTTGAACGACGGCGCCAGCGCATACACCACTCCCCGCTGCTTGTCCGCGTTGGCGTCTTTGCTCGCTGCGCTTCCCACGCTCGCTGGAACGCCCGAATGCTCCCGCGCCAAATCCCCGCTGATCGTTTTCCAGGTGTTCCCGCCATCCATCGTCTTAAAAATATAATTCATCGCGTAATAGAGCACGTGCGGATCGATCGGCGAAAAAAGAATCGGCTGCGTCCGGTCCGCGCGGTATTTGGGATCGGGCACGGGAATCGGCGCCACATTCTGCACCTGTCCCGTCTTCAACGAGTACCTTGTAACCTCGCGCCTCCCCGCTCCATAAATAATGTCTGGATTCAGCGGGTCCGGCGCAGAGTACCCATATTCGATCACGCCCACCGGATGCCAATCGCGGAAAGTAATCTCCCCGTCGTTCCCGCGGCTCGACACGCACACCGACCCGCTCTCCTGCTGCCCGCCGCACACCAAGTAAGGAAACCCGCTGCTCGTCGCCACGTGATAGAGCTGCGCCGTTGGCTGGTTGTACCACGTGCTCCACGTTCTCCCCCCGTTCAAACTCACCTGCGCGCCCTGATCGCTCACCAGCAAAATGGTGTTCGAATCATTCGGATTGATCCACATATTCTGGTAATCATCCCCGCCCGGCGCGCCATGGAAGCTCGACCATGTCTTTCCGCCGTCCGTTGATTTCATCGTCACCGTGCTCGTGCAATAGACCACGTCCGGATTTTTCGGGTCCACTCTCGGCATCGGCAAATCGCCGCCCCCGATACGCCCCGCCGGCCGCGGGTCCATCGTGATGCGCTGCCAATTTTCTCCCGCGTCATCGGATCGATAGATCCCCACCTCTGAACCTTGGCCAGTTTCGCCACGCGCGCTGGCCACAGCGGCAAAAAGTCTGCTCGTCTGGCTCGGCGCAATCGTCAAATTCACTTGAATCACCTTCGGCAACCCATTTGTCAGTTGACGCCAGGTTTTCCCGCCGTCCGTCGATTTAAACAGTCCACCGCCGGTCCCCTGATATTGATTCGCGTCTTCCCACGGCCCCAGCCTCAATTCCCACATCCCGGCATACATCACATCCGGATTCGACGCGTCGATCTCCACGTCCGACCCGCCGACGTTTTCGCCCTTCGAAAGCACCTTCTGCCAGTTCTGTCCGCCATCCGTCGACAAATAAATCCCGCGCTCTTCATTCGGTCCGTACGGATGCCCCAGCGCCGCCGCAAACACGCGATTCGCGTCGCGCGGATCCACCGCCAGCGCCGGAATTCCTTGCGTGTCACGAAGCCCCGCAAGATGTGTCCACGTTTTTCCCGCGTCCGTCGACTTGTAAATTCCATCTCCCACGGCCAAATCCGGCCGCGCCAATCCTTCTCCGCTAGAAACATAAACAATGTTCGAATCCGACGGCGCCACCGCGATCGCCCCCACCGCCTGCGACGGCTGCCCGTCAAAAATTGGCGTCCACGTCCGCCCCGCATCGTCCGTCTTCCACACCCCGCCATTCACTTGGCCCACATAGAACACATTTGGCTGCCCTGGCACGCCCGCTGACGCCCTCGTCCGCCCGCCGCGCGTCGGCCCAATCATCCGCCAGCGCATCTCTTGATACGTACTCTCCGGAAATTGCTGCGCCCGGCTGACCTTTGCCATCGGCAAAACGCACAACAATCCCAGCGCACCAACACAGAGCAGTTTCATCCGATTCACGAGGCACCTCATAATGGTTTTGAAGGGCAAAACAGAAAATGATTCAGGCACAACTCAAGTCTGCCCACCGCGCAGCACTATGAACCCATTCCCCACAAAACTCAATCCGCCCCCCCTTTTGCCTGCCTTCTAGAGGCACGATTCGTCGGGGGCCCGCCCTTCCTGTCTCCATTCCGGATCCCGAACGCGGGGGCTACTCACTTCTCAACGCAATAATCGGGTCAACATGCACAGCCCGCCGCGCCGGCAACGCGCACGCCGCAAGCGCCACAATCGCCAGCACTGCCATAACGCTCACCAAGACAAACGGATCAAGCGCCCTCACACCATATATTTCGCTGGCAACGGCTTTCTGCATCGAAGCGGCCCCTACGATCCCCAAAACCAGCCCGATCACAACCAACTCGAATCCTTCCCGCAGCACTAGCTTCAGAATTGCCGCCCTGCTGCTTCCCAGTGCCACGCGAATTCCGATTTCGCGCGTACGCTGCGCCACCAAATACGCTAGCACGCCATAAATTCCCAGCGTCGCCAGAAACAGCGCCACCACTCCGAACGCATTCGCCAGCAGCATCGAAGTCTTCCGCGAAGCCAGCGAAAGATCGATCCTCTCCGACATCGAACGCACATCGAACACCGCCAGATCCGGGTCCAGTCGAGCAATCTCCGCGCGTAATGCTCGCACCGCCGAATCCGCATCGCCAGTCGTCTTCAGTGCGAGCGCGAAATTGCTGTCGGCATCCTGAGCAATCGGGCGATAGAACGCACCAACCGTCGCGCCCTTGTCATCCAATTGCTCGTAGCGCAGAGTCCGCGCCACGCCCACGACCGTCAGCCACAACGTATGCTCGTCAACTTTCAATAGGTTTTTAGGATCGTTGGGAAGATACATCCGCCGCCCCACTGGATCGCTGTTCGGCCAGAAATGTTGCGCCAGCCGTTCGTCCACTATAACCACCTGCGGAGCACTCTCGCTATCGCGCTCGTCAAACCTTCGCCCTCTTAACATCGGTATGCCCATCGCTTCGAAGTACCCCGGCGACACATCCATCAGCAGCGGCGAAATGATCGACTCGCCCGGCTGCATTTGATACCCCTCGGCCAGTATCACCTCGTCGTTGTGCCTCCCGCTCAGCGGAATTACGTCCGTAACTCCCGCTTGCGTAACTCCGGGGATCGCCCGCACTGCCGGTAGCGCACGATTCAGAAATCCGCCCCAGTCTTCGCGTTTAACATATTTCGTTCGTGGCAAGCTCACCGAAGCCGTCACTACCCCTTCCGCCTTGAATCCGGGATCAACCTGCAGCAGCCGCCGGAAACTCGTCAGAAAAAGCGCCGCTCCCATCAACAGCGCAAATGCAAATCCAATCTGTGCCGCTACCAATAGTTGACGCACACTCCGAGTTTTCTTCCCTGTGGTCCCCGTCCGGCTATCTTCATGCAGCGCGTCGTTGATGCCGATCTTCGAAGCGCTAACGAGCGGAAACAGTCCCACAAACAATCCCGCCGCGATCGACAGCCCCAGTGAAACCAGAATCACGGTCGCGTCCAAATGAACTTCCTTTGCCCGCGGGAAATTTTCCAGCCCTGCGGCGCCCAGTGTCTTCAGCAAAATCGCGCCAAGCGCGATCCCGCTCACTCCTCCAACCACCGCCAGTCCTACGTTCTCCAGGATCAGCTGCCGCATCAGCTGCATGCGCCCCGCGCCCAAAGCGATCCGCGTCGCCATCTCCTTCCGCCGCAGCGAAAGCCGCGTCAGCGCAAGATTCGCGATGTTCAGCCCGCCGATAAGCAACACGAGTATCGCTCCTCCCCACAGCAGATAAAGCGTCCTCTTCACGCCGCCGGTCACCGTTTCCTGCAGCGGTTTCACTATCGTGTGGAATCCCGCGTTGATTAGAATTTCCTTGAACTCCGGAAACCGTTCGAGATTTTCGTTGTTCAATGCGTTGACCTGCGCCTGAGCCTGCTCGATCGTCGCTCCCGGCTTCAATCTCCCGATGTGCGTCCAATTGTTGCTGTGATGCTGCGTCTTCTCTCCCGCCGTGAACGCAATCGGCATCCACAACCTCACATCCGGATCGATAAAATCAAATCCTGCCGCCATCACTCCCACCACTTTAAAAGTCTGTCCGCTGATCCTCAGATCGCGCCCGACCGCCGTTTTGTCCCCACCATAAAGCTGCTCCCACAGTCCGTGGCTCAAAATCACTTCGCGCTCGCGCCCAATTTCTCCTTCTTCCTCGAGGAACGGCCGTCCCAGCGCCGGCGATACTCGCAATAGCGTGAACCACGACGGCGTAACCACCATCCCGCGCATCCGCTGTGGCAGTCCATTTAGCTCGATCGTTTGATCCCTCTGCCGGAACATCGCCTGGCTCTCAAACGCTGTCATCTCCTTCATCCGGTCGAAGTAATCTCCCGAACTGCTGCTGTTCATTCCCGTCACTCCGGCCTTCGGGTATTCGTTCGCCATAAGCAAAATCGAATTGGCCTCCGGCACCGGCAGCGGCCGCAAGACGACTGAATTCACGATCGCAAATAGCGCCGTATTCGCCGCGATGCAAACAGCAAGCGTAAGCAGTACGGTCAACGCAAATCCCTTGGCCCTCCACATCGAACGCGCTGCGTACTTCATATCGAGGAGAAATAGATCCATGATTTGCCTCCCGGGGCGCAAAGCCCCGCATCAGCGAAAACCGATACACACCACCACCTGCCACTCAATACGCATAGACGAAGCAAAATGTTCAAGCGTCTGCGCCTCCTCAAAATCCCCCTCTTGTAGGGGCACGATTCATCGTGCCCGCGTTTCCCTACCCTTATCTTGGTTTACGATCTCCCCCAATTAACAGGCTACAATCGTAGCCGTCGAAATCCAGGTCCGGGGGACCATTCACATGAGCCTCTCTCCCTCCGCTCAACCCGAAGTTACTTCACAGCAAGCCGACAGCGTCACCCAAACCTCGTGTTGCGTCGTCGGTGGCGGCCCCGCCGGCGTCATGCTTTCACTTCTCCTCGCGCGTCGCGGCGTCCCCGTCACTCTTCTCGAAATGCACAAAGACTTCGACCGCGAATTTCGCGGCGATACCGTCCATCCGTCAACGATGGAGGTTCTCGACCAGATCGGCTTGGCCGATGCTGTTCACGACATCCCTCACGGGAAAATTTCCGGCCCAACGATTCGCTTCGCCAACGGCCCCTTCCGCCCGTTCGACCTCTCTCGCCTCAAAACTCGGTTCCCCTACATCTTGATGATTCCGCAATCGCGTTTTCTCGAATTCCTGGCCGGCGAGGCTTCCAAGCTTCCGCAATTCCGCCTGCTCATGCATGCCCAGGTCCAACGCTTAATCGAAGAAGATGGTGTAGTTCGCGGCGTGCGCTACCTCGGTCCGGATGGCGTCCACGAAGTTCGCGCTCCGCTCACGGTGGCTGCCGACGGCCGCTTCTCTTTGCTGCGCCGTCTCGCCGGCATCGAACCCATGAAGACCTCTGCTCCCATGGATGTTCTCTGGTTCCGCCTGCCCAAGCTTTCAACGGACCCTGAGGTCGCCAGTGGCGCACTGGGCGGCATCGGTGGTGGCCGTTTCTTTATCGTGCTGGACCGCTATGACTATTGGCAGGCGGGCTTGGTGTTTCCCAAAGGTGCGTACCAGCAGCTTCGCGCGCAAGGCGTTGAGTCCGTGCGCCGCAGCATCGACGAAATCGACTCGCGCTTCTCGAAAAACGCCGAATCTCTTACCGACTGGCAACAGCTAACTCTGCTCTCCGTCGAATCCAGCCGCTGCCCCGTCTGGCACAAGCCGGGCCTTCTCCTCATCGGCGACGCGGCGCATGTCATGTCCCCCATCGGTGGAGTGGGGATCAACTACGCCATCCAGGATGCTGTCGTCGCCGCGAATCTCCTCGCCAACTCGCTGAAATCCGGAAAAATCTCGGAAGCGGACCTCGCGGAAGTGCAGCGCCAGCGCGAATGGCCCACCCGTGTCATTCAAGGAATGCAATCCATCATGCAGAACCGCCTGGTGGCGGGTGCTCTTAGTTCTCAACTCGCCCCGAAAGTGCCGTGGCAAATGCGTTTGCTTGTTCGCATCCCCATATTGCGGGACATCCCAACAAGACTGATTGCCTTCGGCGCGCGCCATGTCCATCTTCGCGAATCGTAATACGCGCTTCGTTCTTGAAGTAGGCCTTTCGCTTTTCGCCGTGAACGCTCCAATCTTCCGCGGTCACTTCTTTACGAACGTCACCACCACCTGCGACGGGTACTGTTTCGAGTGATGCACTGCATTGTGCGCCACCACTCCTTTTTCCTCGTCGTAATTATTCCCGCCGGTGTTCAAGTTCCTGTCGAACCGCGGAAAATTGCTGCTCGAAATCTCGATACGCAAGGAATGCCCTGCCTCAAAATAGTTGCTGGTATTTAGCGGCTGCAGCGTCACCTTGTACACTTTCCCCGCCTCCATCCACGCCAGCGGCTTGTCGTATCCATCGCGATAGCGCAATCGCTGGATCGATTCGTCCAGGTTGTAAGCTCGCCCGTCCGGATATACATCCACCACCTTCACCGTAAAGTCCGTGTCCTTCGCATCCGATGAAACATACAACGTCGGCGTGATCGGCCCGCTCAGTTCGGTCCCTTCTTTGAACGGTTCCGACGTGTACACAAGAATATCGTTCCGCGCTTCCATCTTTCGCTGGTCAAACGCCCCCGCCTGCACCGCGGTCCCCGTGCAACACACATTCCCGCCATACGACGGCACGGGATTCATCGGATCGTACGTAAACGAATCCGGCTTGTCCGCCGCCGGAGCCGACGCGACCAGCGCCCCATCTCCCGTCAAGGAATTCGCTCGCCCCGCACTCGACAGATACATTGTCATCGTCTGCGCGCCGGTAGGCGGCCACGTTTCCGACGTCTGCCACTTGTTCATCCCCATCGTGAAGTACGTCACCTTAGGCATCGCGTCGATCTTCGCGCTTTTCTCTCCCTTCAGAAAACGGTCGAAAAAGCTGTACGTAATCTCCTGATAGTCGAAACGCGCGTCGCCCATGCTTCGCTCGCCGACCACGGTGTCCTCCGTCGCTCGCGTATACGCACAGTGCCCCACTGGCGCGATAATCACCCACTGCTCCTCCCCAACTCCGCCCTTCGCCGTCTTTCGCACGTGATTGTAAAGCTCGAGATTCGGCCCCATCGAAACGTCGTACCACGTCATGAACCACAACCCCGGAAGATTCAGCGGCATGTCATCGTGATAAAGCCCGCCCTTGTACCACGCCGGATCATTGGGAGCGCGCTGGATCATCCGTCCCCCCGTTGGAACTGGCATCGCGTCCGCATAAATTCCGTGCGGCGCGTCCGCCGCCTTCAAAATATCCTGCTCCGGCAAATGCCACAGCGCCTTCGACCAGTCCACCGGCGGCGCCTGCTGCGCCAGATCAAACAATTTCGACGCGCGAACCAAATCTTCCTGCGAAGTATTCGCCGGAAACATCGGCCTCACTTGGTTCTGCTCTCCGGCAAGCCACGCAATGAACAGCATCTGCACCGCGCCGCCGCGATACCAGTTTCCCTGCTCGTAATACGGCCCGACGCGTCCCACTCCCGCTCCAAAACTTTGAATATTCATCGCCGCATACGCCGGATGTCCCGTCGCTGCGATCGCCATCTGATATTCCGCTGTCGAAGAGCATCCCGTCGTTCCGACTTTGCCGTTCGTCCACGGTTGTGCCTTCAGCCAATCCAGCATGTCGGTTCCGTCCGTCAGCGGCGCCCCCAAAATCTCGTAGTTCCCTTCCGAGAAAAAATGCCCGCGTTCGTTCTGCACCACATACGCATAGCCGTGCTTCACCGCTGTCAGCGCCGTCCGCATATCTGCCGGCAATCCGTTGCGCACATCCCAGAAGTTGAAATTGTAGGGAGTGCGCACCCAGATAATCGGCACTGGCCCGCTGGCATTCTTCGGCCTGTAAATATCCGTCGCCAGCCGCACTCCATCCCGCATCGGCACCATCACTTTCCGTTCGATGATCGCCAACGATTCCAACTCTTTCTCCGTCTGCACTCGCTGATCCTTTTGCTCCTGCGTCAGCGGCGTCCCCTGCTGCGCCCTCACCGCGCCAATCGACATCGCGCCCGCAACCACAATCGCCAGTCCCATCCGTCCAAGAGTGTTTTTCATCGCTTCACTTCCTCTCCAAAGCGGCTGTGAGATTAGCACCATGCACTAGATGGCGTGAAGGCATCATGTGGAGGGCGGCAGCTCTTCTGCCGCTTTGGCAATGCTGCCATCCACCAACCAAATCCCGCAGACCGCGCATCGCAAGGTCTACATGCGCGCGGTTGACGGCTTCAGAAGTCCATACCCGTTTATGCCAGCTTGTTCTAAGGAAGGGTTGCCAGTTCACTTGCGCGAAGGACTACTCGTATCTCAAGGCGACCATCGGATCCACGCGCATGGCGCGGCGCGCCGGGATGTAGCAAGCCGCGAGCGCAACGAGTGCGAGCAGGATTGCGACACCCGCGAATGTCGCTGGGTCCGTCGGTTTCACCTCGAAAAGCAGGCTGGTCATCAGGCGAGTCAGTGCAAGCGCTCCTGCAATCCCGGAGGCGATGCCGAAGAGCGCGATTTTCGCTCCATCCCCCATAACGAGCCGCAGCACGTCGCGTCGCTGCGCTCCCAGCGCAGCGCGTATGCCGATCTCATGCGTTCGCTGGTTCACGGCATAGGCTATCGCGCCGTAAATTCCCACCGCAGCCAAGATCAAGGCGAGCGCGGCGAAGAGTCCGAGGAGCAACATGTTGAAGCGTTGCTGCGCAAGCGACACAGCTATGAGCTCGTCCATGGCGTGCACGTCGCTCACCGGAATCAGGCCGTCCAAGCTCCAGATCTGCCTCTTCACTTCTTCAACAAGCCCAGGAGACGCATCTCGCGCCCGGATGGCGAGCGTCATAAACCGTCTCCAGCGCTCGTCGTTCTGCGAAAAAGGCGTATACACAGCGGGATCCGTCGGTTGATTCAATCCTAAGTGTTTCACGTCGGCCACCACGCCGATGACGGTCATCCATCGCGGCGGCCCTACGTCGCCCGCCCAGCAGATGCGCACGCCGATTGGGTTTTCGTGCGGCAGAAATTCCCGCACCATTTCCTCGTTTACAACTGCCACCAGTGGTTGCTCTTCGCGGTCCAAGGGCGTGAAGTCGCGACCCGCGCGAAGGGGAGTCTGCATCACGTGGAAGTAATCGCCCATCACCGAAAGAGTTTGTACCTTGGGCTCGCCTCCCACGGCCACAGGAGGGCGTCCGTCGATGAGGAAGCGGTGGCCCACATAATTCCCGCCGAGCGGTATATCCGTCACCATCGCCGCCTGCACGCCTGGGAGAGAATTCAAGCGGGTAAGCAACTCGCGGCGAAACTGGGTCTGTTTGGGGATTTCGGGGTATCGCGTCCTGGGCAATTGGAGATACATCGTCATTACGTTCGCGGAATTGAAACCGGGGTTCATCGAGCGCAACCGCGAGAATCCTTTGATCAACAAACCGGCTCCCACCAGCAGCACCAAGGCAACCGCCAGTTCCGATGTAACCAGAATTTTCCGTATGTTATGCCCCATCGTGCTCGCGGTCGTGCTCCGTCCGCTCTGTTTCAGAGCCTCGACGACGTCCGAGCGGGCCGCGATCCATGCCGGCGCCATTCCGAACACGATACCGGTCAGCACCGAGACGACCAGGACGAAAAGCAGCACCCGTGTATCCATGTGAATCCCGCTCAGCCGGGCCAGCTCCTCCGGCCTTAATGCCAGGAGCAGGTTCGTACCCCACTTCGCGAACAGTAGTCCAGCCGCACCGCCGAAGATCGACAACAGTAAGCTCTCTGTCAGCGTTTTCCGGACGAGCCGGCCGCGTCCCGCGCCCAGCGCCACCCGGATAACCAATTCCTGGCGCTCCGCAACCGCCCGCATCATCAGCAAGCTCGCGAAATTCGCGCACGCAATCAGCAGCACCAAACCTACAGCTCCGAAGAGCACCAGCAGCGCCGCACGCACGTCTCCTACCAGCCACTCATGCAGCGGAACTAATTGGCTCTTCCGTTCTTTTTCTTCGGCCGGATATTGCTCCGCGAGCCGGCGGTCGATCGCGGCCATATCGGCCTGCGCCTGCGCGAGCGTGACGCCCGCCTTCAATCGCCAGTAGGTATGCATGAAGTGGAGATCGCGCTCAGCAGCCGCTCCCGGGTCGCTGACCCAGAGTGAAACGAAAACGTCGGCATGCTCCACTGGCGGAGCAAAACTCGCGGGCATTACGCAGATCACCGTATAGGAGTTTCCGCCCAGTTGAATCGTGTTGCCCACCGCATGTGGATCGCTGCCAAGGTAGTCTTGCCAGAAATGGTTGCTTACCATGGCGAAACGCGGCCCGCCTTGCACATCTTCCCCGGGCGAAATGATCCGGCCCAGCATCGGCTGCACGCCTAGCGTTTCGAGAAACCCCTCATCGATGAACCCAACACGGACTTGCACAGGTTCGCTTCCGCCTATGTAGTCCATCTTGTCGACATTGATTCCGCCTCCCTGCGAGAATGCGTGCGTCTGTCTCTGGATATCCATCACGTTCGGGAGCGAATCGTGTTCTTTTATGACGACGAGTTGCTGCGGATTCTTGTAGGGAGGCGGACTGAGCAGCACTCCATTGATCACGCTGAATATCGCGGTGTTTGCGCCGATGCCAAGAGCGAGGGTGAGGATGGCGACGGCCGTGAAGCCTGGGGCCTTGCGCAACATGCGCGCGCCGTGGCGAACATCCTGCGCCAAGTTCTCGAACCATTCCCAGCCCCACGCGATGCGGCTTTCTTCCTTCAGGTACGTTGCGTTGCCAAACCGACGCCGGGCAGCGGCCCGAGCCTCGTTTGCCGTCATGCCGGACTCGAACTGTGCCTCTTGCCGCAATTCCAAATGCAGGCGCACCTCTTCTTCGAGGTCGGCATCAAACTGTCGGCGATGCATCAGCATGTTGAGGCGCCTTGCAAGTTCGCGCAGCCAGTCCATAATGGGGCTCCTTTCAGACAGCCTCGATCACACGCGTGATCGCGCCAATGACGCGTTCGAACTGTGACATCTCTACGGCCAATTGTTTGCGGCCTACTGCAGTCAGCTGATAGTAACGCGCGCGGCGGTTGCCAGCCGTCGTGCCCCACTTCGCGGTCACCCATCCCTTGATGAGCATCCGCTGCAAAGCGGGGTACAGGGAGCCTTCTTCGACTTGGAGAACGTCATCGGATATCAGCTGAATTGAATTGGCGATCTCATACCCATGCATTTCGCCGGAGCGCGCCAAAGTTTTCAAGATCAGCAGATAAAGTGTTCCTGGAGGAATCTCGTCTCGGTGCAAATGATCAACCCCATGGCATAGTTAAACTATGCCAGTGTCGGATGGTTAGCAGCCGCTGTCAAGGGATCAAGTGCCGCGGCTACCGTCCTTTCAAAAGGCGTTGGGAAGCGTAAGGTGGAGATTCTGGGTGGGTGGTCGGCCAACCGGAAGCTATCCAGCTTCGAGGCAGGAGTAGTCCTATGAAGTCGGCTTGTAGGTAGCGATTCCTGCGCTTGGTCATCGGTTCTCGACAAATTGCCTGCTACACGGAAACAATACACACGCTTGACGAGCGCGCTGTCCGGAAAATTGATTTCAAATGAAGCCCAGCCTCGTTAAAGTGGACCCACTGCCTCCCGCAATGAGGGCTTGAACGTATCCGTTCCCGACGCGATACTGGACTCATGTCCGCGGTCGCTTCCAAACCAGCCCTTCGCGTAACGGGTCTTCGCAAGGCTTACCAGGACGTGGTCGCCGTCAACGGCCTCGACCTCGAAGTAAATGCCGGGGAATGTTTCGGCCTTCTCGGCCCCAACGGAGCAGGCAAAACCACAACCGTCGAAATCTGTGAAGGCCTCACTGCTCCCGATGCTGGTGAAGTGGAACTTCTCGGCATGCACTGGAAATCTGATGCCGAGCAGCTCCGCCAGCGCCTCGGCATTCAACTGCAGGACACGCAACTCTCCGAAAAGCTGACCGTGTTCGAAACGCTTCGCCTCTTCCGCAGCTTTTTTGAGCGAGGACCCGGCGCCGCCGAAGCCATCTCGCTCGTGCAACTCGAAGAAAAAAAGAATTCCCGCGTCGGCAATCTTTCCGGCGGCCAGAAGCAGCGCCTCGCTCTCGCCTGCGCCCTCGTTGGCGATCCCGATTTTCTGTTTCTCGATGAACCCACCACTGGCCTCGACCCGCAAGCCCGCCGCCAACTTTGGGATTTGATCGAGCAGTTCAAATCCTCCGGCCGCACCATACTTCTAACCACGCACTATATGGACGAAGCCGAGCGCCTCTGCGAGCGCGTCGCCATTATGGACAACGGCAAACAGATCGCTCTCGGCAGCCCTCGCGAATTGATCGCCTCCACTTGCGCCGAGCATATGGTTGTGTTTTCCGGCGGTGCCAAGGCGCACGCCCTCGACATTCCCGCGCTCCGCCAGATCCAGGGCGTCCGGGAAGTTCGCTCCGAAAACGGTTCTGTCGAAATGCAAGTCACCGAACTGCATCTCGCCGTCCCCTCTTTACTCGCGGAATTAACACGCCAAAATATTCCGCTCACCGAACTGAGCACGCATTCCGCGACTCTCGAGGATGTCTTCGTCTCCCTCACAGGACGCCACCTCCGCGATGAATGAGCAAACCACATGAGTGAAACGACGGCGATACCTGACATCCAAGCCCGCGCTGCGGAGCGCAAAGCCCCGCGAGGCAAGACCTTCGCCAGTCATCCGCTCGTGCAACTGACTATCGTGCGTTTTCTCGAAACGCTCCGCGAACCTGAAGCGCTCTTCTGGATCTTCGCGTTTCCCATTCTCCTCGCCGGCGGCCTTGGCATCGCGTTTCGCAATCGCCCCGCGGAAGTTCTGAAAATCGCGACCACTAATCCCGTGCTGGCGCAATCTCTGCAAGGCGAAAAGCTGCTCGCCGTGGAGCTGCTCGATTCGAACGCCGCAGAAGAAGCTCTGCGCACTGGCAAAATTGCCCTTCTGGCCGTGCCGAATGCCAACGGCTCCGTCGTCTATAGTTACGACGACACCAACCCCGAGGGCCGCACTGCGCGTATGCTCGCCGATCGCGCCGTGCAGCAAGCCGCCGGCCGCGTCGATATAATTCGAACCAGCGACTACTTCCTCCGCGAACCCGGCTCTCGCTACATCGATTTTCTTATTCCCGGATTGCTGGGAATGAATCTGATGGGCAGCGCGATTTGGGGCATGGGCTTCACCGTCGTTGATATGCGCCGCAAGAAGCTACTCAAGCGTTTGGTCGCAACTCCCATGCCGAAGCAATATTTTTTGCTTTCCTATGTTCTCTCGCGCATCTTGATGCTCGTGGCGGAAGTAGGCATCGTGCTGGGCTTCGGCGCTTTGATTTTTCACGTGCCAGTGCGCGGTTCGCTGCTCAGTCTGGCGGTCGTCTGTCTGCTGGGATCGTTGACATTCAGCGCGCTGGGATTGCTGCTGGCATCCCGTGCCAAAACCATCGAAGCCGCTTCGGGTTTGATGAACGCTGTGATGCTTCCGATGTGGATCGCTTCCGGCGTGTTTTTCTCCGCGCAGCGATTTCCGGATGTGGTGCAACCGATCATCAAAGCGCTACCGCTCACGGCAGCGATCGACGCGTTGCGCGCCAATATGTTGCAGGGCGCGAGCGTCGTTCAGTTGACGCCGCAGATCGCTGTGCTCAGCGCTTGGCTCGTCGTTTGCTTCGTGCTAGCCCTGAAGCTCTTCCGCTGGCGCTAGCTAACCGCTTTTTTGTGGAATTGCCGCAGACCCACCGTAAGAAACAGTGCGTTAAATCCAAACAAAGCAACAAACACGGCGATCAGCGACAAATGCGGGAACTGCGGCACGAGCGTTGCTCGCAACCCTTCGCTGGCATAAACCAGTGGATTCGCGAGCACTATTTTTTGCATAACTGGAAACTTGTCCAGTGCGCTCCACGGATAGTACGTGCAACCGAAAAAGATCATCGGCGCCACCACCAGCGAAAACATCAAGCCGATGTGGGTTTGCTCGACACTGCAGCCAAGCGCCAGGCCGCCGCACGCGGAAAATAGCGCGACGAGCAGCGCCACAATCGCAAAGAGAATGGGCCGGTGCAAGCTCAAATCCACGCCAGGCCGTAGCAGTAGCCATGCAAACGGAATAACCATCAAACCCGCGGCCAGCGCTTGCAGCGTTCCGGCGACAACTTTCTCGATCGCCACCCAGGAAATATCCATGGGCGCGAGCAAGCGATCTTCGATTTCGCGCGTGAACTGAAATTCCCCGATAAGCGGCATGGCCACAGCCCAAATCCCCGTGCCGACCATGCTGAGCGCCATAATTCCGGGAAGCAGCAGGCTTTTGTAAGAAGGCGGCATGTAACCGCTGCCGACCATAACTCGGCCAAAAATAAAAACGAACATCAATGGCTGCAAAAATGTCTGAAAGAGCAGCGCAACTATGTTGCGGCGTGCGACGCGCACGTCCCGCGCCAGCATGGCTATGAAGGCCTTGTAGTTCATTCGCGCAAGCTCCTGCCAGTGTGGTGCAGAAAGAGATTCTCGAGGCTAGGCTCGGAAATGTGCACGTCGCACAGCTCAACATTCGCTCCGAGCGCGAGATTCGCCACTTCCGAAACGAGCGAGCCGCCGCGGTCGGCGTAAAGATCGGCCCCGTTATTTTCTGTGGCGCGCACTTCACGAACTCCGGCCAGCGTTTTTAATCTCTCCAACAGCTCGGGAGATTGCTGGCCGAAACGAACGCGTACGAGGTATCCGCCGGGGACCGAAGCTTTCAGTTCTTTCGGCGTGCCAAGAGCGATGACGCGGCCGTGGTCGACGATGGCGAGGCGCTGGCAAAGCGCATCGGCTTCTTCCATGTTGTGCGTGGTGAGCAAAACCGTTTTGCCGCTCTTGTTGTACTCGCGGATGATTTCCCAAAGAAGCAGGCGCGTCTGCGGATCGAGGCCAGCGCTTGGCTCGTCCAGGAAGAGTACTTGCGGATCGTGCATCATGGCGCGCGCAATGGAGAGGCGCTGCATCATGCCGCCGGAGAAGCCGCGCACGATCTGGTCCGCGCGGTCGGTCAGCTTGAAGCGCTCGAGAAGCGATGCAGCGCGGGTGTTGCGGTCGTGCGAGCTGAGTCCAAAATACGCGCCGTGAAACACGAGAATTTCGCGCGCCGTCAAAGAAAAATCGAGGTTGGGACGCTGCGCTACAACGCCGATCAAGCGTTTGACGGCGGATTGTTCTTTCCAAACGTCGTGTTCGCCAATCCACGCCTGGCCGGCCGTTGGCTTGACGCGCGTGGTGAGCACGCCAACCGTCGTGGATTTTCCCGCTCCGTTTGGCCCAAGCAGGCAGAAAATTTCTCCTGAGTGAATATCGAGAGAAATTCCATTTAGCGCGACGACTTCCGGTTTGGGCTGCTTGCCTTTGCTGCGCCTCTCGGCAAACGCGAATCCCCCGCCGCCGGCGGCGAGCGGCGGCGCCGTGTTATAAACCTTGCGCAATTCGTTGGTGCGGATGCCGGCCGCCATGTCCCAAGTCCTTTCATCCCTACCTAACGGAAAAGCAGCCCCAAAAGTTACGCTAGTTCGCGGCGTCGGTTAGCATTTAAGCCACTCGCAAGAGTCGGGGCAACGGTCTTGGGATGATTCCAGAGAGGTCGGACGAATGTCAATTCGAGAGCAAAATCAGCCTTCCTTTTGCGGTCCTCCGCGTCATCGAAGTTTTTCAAGCTTAACTTCCATCCGCAATGTTCTCCGGTTCAACGGCCGGAGTAGCGCTGTTCCTTCCAGGGGTCGCCGTAAGCATGGTAGCCGTTGCGCTCCCAGAAGCCGAGTCGGTCGTGGTCGAGAAGCTGGAAGCCGCGAACCCATTTGACGCTTTTCCAGGCGTAGAGATGCGGAACGATGAGGCGGAGCGGGCCGCCGTGCTCGCTGGTTAGCGGTTCGCTGTCGTGCTCAAAGGCAAAGAGGACATTCGGCTTCAGCAAGTCTCCGAGCGGCACGTTGGCGGTGTAACCCTCTTCGGCGAGGATAGAAGCAAAATGAGCGGCGGGCTTGGGCTTGATGAGCTTCATCACGTCGGTGAACAGGACTCCTTTCCAGTGATTATCGAGGCGGCTCCAGCGCGTGACGCAGTGAAAGTCTGAAGTGGTTTCCGTCTGTGGCAGGGCCCGAAACTCGTTCCAGGTGAGGCGCTTCGCTTCTTCGACTTCGCCGGAAATCTGGAAGTCCCACCTCGCCGGATCGAAGTGCGGAATGCTGCCGTAGTGCAGCACAGGCCACTTCAAAGTGAGCGATTGCCCCGGCGGCAAGCGTCCCTCGGCCTTCGCTTTGTTTTCCAATTCCTTCCGCGTTCCTAAATCTCCGAATAGTGACATGCTGTCTTCCTTAGCTATGAGATCGTTGTTGATAGTATGTCCCAGATGTGAGACGTCAGGTAAACGACCACGCGGTCCGCCTGGGATGGCGGACCCTACGAAGAGGAGAGAGACGATGCTGGCAGACATGAACATGGTCGGCTTTCTGTTGACGAAGGATTATGAGAAGGCGCGCGCATTTTATGAGGGCACGCTGGGATTTGAGTTTGTGAGCCTGGACCAATTTGCGCTGGTGATGCAGGCGGGCAAGAGCATGATCCGGATCGTGAACGTGCCGACGTTTACGCCGCTGCAGAGCACGGTGCTGGGCTGGCAGGTCCCCGACGTTGAAGCAATCGTGGATTGGCTGGTGAAGCGCAGCGTGGTGTTCGATAAATATCCGTTTGTGCAGGACAAAGAACGCGGGATATGGACAGCACCTGGCGGCAGCAAGATCGCGTGGTTCAAGGATCCGGACGGAAATGTGTTGAGCGTCTCGGAGCACCATTGAGCGGCGGCTGCGTCGACGAGTCGGTATAGACTCTCCACTCGATTCAGAGATCCGCGGTTTGCAAACTATCATGCGTTCCGTCATTCAAGTTTCGAGAGTGCGCAAGACGTACGGCCCAACGGTGGCTGTCGACGAAGTGTCGTTCGAGGTGAACGACGGCGAGATCTTCGGGTTGATCGGCCCTAACGGCGCTGGAAAAACCACCACGATG
Organism: uncultured Acidobacteriota bacterium; assembly: GCA_963718785.1. Classification (GTDB taxonomy): domain Bacteria; phylum Acidobacteriota; class Terriglobia; order Acidiferrales; family UBA7541; genus Acidiferrum. The sequence continues at coordinate 118,826 of CAVQZW010000007.1, forward strand.
GAGTGCATAGAGGGTCTGCGCACGCCGGACCGGGGCACCATTTCGGTTCTGGGTCTGGATCCGTTTCGTGAAGTCTACAAGCTGCAGGAGCGCATCGGAGTTCAGCTGCAAGCGGCGCAATTGCAGAAGCGAATCAAAGTTTGGGAGGCGGTCGACCTGTGGGCTTCGCTTTACAAGAAGAAAGCGGTGGACGGCGAAAACTTACTCACACAGCTTGGCTTGGCGGATAAGCGGAACGCGTGGTTTATGAATCTCTCTGGTGGCCAGAAGCAACGGCTGTTTATTGCTCTTGCGTTGATTAACGATCCGGAAGTGGTGTTTCTCGACGAGTTGACTACCGGGCTGGACCCGCAGTCGCGGCGGACCATCTGGGAGCTGGTGCGTGGCATCCGCGAGCGGGGCAAGACGGTGTTTTTGACGACTCACCTGATGGAAGAAGCCGAACGGTTGTGCGACCGGGTAGCCATCATCGAGCACGGACGAATCATCGATATGGACACGCCGCAAAGGCTTGTCGAGCGTCACTGCCCAGAGCGGACCGTGGCACTCGCCACAGACGACGCCAGCGCGGAAGAACGCTTCCGGGCAATGCCGGGAGTTGAGTCGGTGAGCTGCAATGAAGGGCGATTCACCATTCGCGGCCGGGGCGACGATTTCGTGACCGAAGTGATTCATTGCCTGTCCGAGAATCGCATCCGGGTCAGGGATTTCCGCACGATTCTGCCCAACTTGGAAGACGTGTTTCTGAAACTGACTGGCCATTCGATTCGCGATTAGGCTCGACTATGATGCTGCGTGGACTCTGGAAACTGACCTGGATCGAGATCAAGATATTCCTGCGCGAGCCGCTCGGCGCGTTTGGGACGATCGGGTTCCCTGTTCTGATTTTTATTGTGTTGGGCCGCGCGCTTGGCCGCGGGCAGACGCCGTCATCGCTCGCCGCCGCCGGGTTTGTGCGCGTCGGCTTGCCAGTTCTCGCATCGATTCTGATCTCGCTCAGCGCGGTGCTTTCGCTGGTTACGATTATCTCGATCTACCGCGAGGGCGGCATTCTCAAGCGACTGCGCGCCACGCCGCTGCGCCCGCAGACGATTCTTAGCGCCCACGTGATTGTGAAGCTGATACTCACCGCGGCCTCGCTGGCCTTGATGGTCCTGGCGGGCAAACGCTACTACCCGGTGGGCGTGCAGGTTCCATTTTTCTCGTTCACGATGGCGCTGCTGATCAGCACGTGGAGTATTTTGTCGATCGGTTTTCTGATCGCCAGCATTGTTCCGACGGCGCGCTTTGCACAGCCGATCGGTGCCGTCATTCTGTACCCCATGATCGCTGTCTCGGGACTCTTCGTGCCGACTGCATCGCTTCCGCCGGCGCTGCAAGCCGTGGCGAGAGTTGTGCCGCTGACGTATACCGTATCGCTGCTCGAAGGGATCTGGAGGGGCGACGCATGGTCGGCGCATGTGGGTGACGTGGCGGCGCTGGCCTTTATCTTTGCCGTGTGCACGGCGCTCTCGGCGAAGGTGTTTCGGTGGGAGTAGCGAAGATTTACTGATGCCTTTCGCCGCGTCAAGGATTCGAAAATTTCTCGTGTTCCTAGGCATCTACCGGTACGGTAACGCGCACCGTCGTGCCGCTACTGCACGAATCAATATCGAACCGGCCGCCAATGAGCTTAACTCTTTCTTGCATACTCCGGATGCCAACGCCGAACACGATTGGTGTTCGCTCATTTTTTTTCTGAACTTTGCCAGAGGTTTCGTTGCCTTTATCGCTCACCTCCAGCAATACCATCTTAGGTCTCCGTTCGAGTTGTACTCTGGCGATGAATCTGCCAGAGTGCCGCTGAACGTTGGTTAGACTCTCTTGCACTACCCGGAACAAGGCCAGCTCTTTATCAGGCGTCAATCTACCGAGCAGCGGAGAAATGGCCAATTCAATCTTGATTCCTGTCCGTTTGAAGAAACCGACTACGTAGTGGCGAATCGCATCCGTGAGTCCCGACTCATCCAACATCGGTGGATACAATAAGTACGAAAGAGTGCGAACTTCCCGGATGCAGTGATCCATTAACGCCCCACACTGAGAAGCAAGCTTGCGCGGCTTCCGGGCGGACGTCGGAATGGAAGACCGCACTTGACTCAAGAAAGTTGCCATAGCAACGAGGTCTTGGCCTGTGCTGTCGTGCAATTCTCTTGCGATTCTTCGCCTCTCCTCGTCTTGCAAGCGCAAGAGTTGCCCCGAGAGCCGTTGTAACTCCAGTTCGGCACGCATGTGCTCGGTAACATCTCTTATGACCCCAGCAGCTCTATCGATGCCGTGAGGCCCTTCGATGGGAAAGTAAGAAACTCGCAGGTCTCGTTCGCCTAGATGTGGATACAGGTATCGCAACTGGTCGTGGACGACTTTGCCCTGGAAACATTCGTCCAATTTCGGTTTGATGTCGCGGTCAAAGACCTCGTTGTCCAGAACATCCGGGAGCAGACACCCCACGAGTTGGGTTCTCTCCCCCCCGCGATAGTTCAAATACGCACGGTTCACGAGCCGCAGACGGTACTCCCGGTCCACAACCAAGATCATCTCTTCCAAACCTTCCACTACTTTCTCGTACTCGCGAAGCTTCTCCTCCGCGCGCTTGCGCTCTGTGATATCGGTCGCGAAGACCGCCAGTCCCTCCGGAGCGGGATAAAAGCGATACTCCCACCACGCGTCAAGGGCCAAATCGTGGAAATCAAAGGTCGCGGACAGTCGCCGGTCCATGGCGTGGTGATACCGCCGGCCCAGCTCGCTATCGGCGATTTCAGGATTTGTTTCCCATAGGGTGTAACCCAGGATCTGCTTACGCGTGCGGCCGGTGGCTCTAACCGCAGCCTCATTAACGTAGAGATAATGCCAATCGTGGTCGAGCAGTATGTGGGCATCGGTCATACTGTCCAAGAGAGACTCGATGCGTTGCTGAGCTTGTCGAAGCTCGTCCTCGGCCCGCTTACGCAGAGTGATGTCCTGGCCAACGGTTAGCAGGCATCTCTCCCCACGGAGTTTTATCTGTTCCACTGCGATCTGGAAAACGGCAACTTGGCCAGATTTGGATCGAAAGTGGATTTCCTGGTCCCTGACGAATCCCTGTTCTTCGATACCTCTTACAAGCTTCTTCCTCTCACTGGGATCAATCCAGAGTCCGACTTCCAGTTTCGTACGACCTAGAAGTTCATTCCTCGAATACCCAGTCTGTTTCTCAAAGCTCTCATTCACATCCAAAACCAAGCCATCCTGGAGCCTGGTAATCGAGACGAGGTTAGGGCTGTTGCGAAAGGCCTTTGAGAATTTTTCTTCCGATAGTTGGAGCGCCCTTTCCAGATGCTTTTGGTCGGTAACGTCATGCGCTATACCTCGAACGATCGGGACGGCCACACCCTCCGTTCGGAGTGTATTGTGATATTCCCAGATTCTGCGCTCTCCGGTCTTTGTAAGAACGACCATTAAGCCTTTCACGAATCCGTCTCTTTGAATGTTCACAAGAGACTCATCAAACTGAGCGCGAGCCTCTGGCAGAAGAAGATTCCGCATCGGTGTGGCCAGCAATTCCTCCCGAGAATATCCAAGTAATTTGACTGGCTGCTCGTTGACGGAGAGGAGATTTCCCTGCAGATTATACGTGCAGATCAGATCCGTGGAATTCTCCACCAGATCGCGGTAACGGTCTTCACTCTCACGCAAGAAGACTTCCATCTCTTTGCGATTCGTAATCTCTTGTGCTGTACCCACCAGGGTCCTGACTGCGCCCGTCGAGTCTTGCGCGGTGAAGCCGATGCCTCTGAGCCACTTCACTCGCCCGCTCGGGCAAACTATGCGAAATTCCTCATCGAACCGGTTCGTACTTTCCAATTTCTCGAGTTCTTCAAGCACCCGTTGCCGGTCTTGGGGATGAATCAACTCACGGTAGGAAGTCGGATTGGAATAGAGCGACTCTAGAGGCAGTTCACAGATTTTTTCGAATGCGGGACTCACATAGTTAACTTCCTTGGTTGCTGGATTCATCATCCAGAATATTTCCTGGATGTTGTCGGCCATTTGCCGGAATCGCTCCTCGCTTGCTTTCAAGCTGCCGGCCTGCAATCGCAACTTCTCGTTTGCTGTTCGCAGTTCCTCAGAAGTAGGGAGACTTAATGCCGCTGGCATGATGCGAACGAGGAAGACTGCCGTTGGCACAGAGGCGAAGGCGGTAATCAATTTGACCCCACCCGATAACCAATAGGAAGGGATCCAAAGAGTCCACACGTCCATTATGTGGGTCGCACCGCACGCAGCGATAAAACCGCCAAAACAAACGAACATCCAACCGAAAGGAATATCCCGGCGTTTACGAACAAAGTAGAGTAGGGCCAGTGGGATCAAAAAGTAAGCAAGCGCAATCGTGGTGTCCGAGACAGCGTGGAGCCAAATCAGTGCCGGCTTCCATTGATAGCAGAAACCATGTGGCATCAATCCATTCGAAAACAGCCTTTTAATTAGTTCGTGCATCGCATTCCTCCAAAGTGACCCTTCTGGGGAGATGCAGAATAAAATCAGTTCGCGGATTCACACGTTCGTGGAGGATGGGTTGGACGACGGGCTGGAGGTGCGAACAATGGAAGTACCGCTTGTCCGGATGCGAAGTCACGCTGCAACTCCTCGCGAAACAGGCTCCTAGAAAGGATTCGAGGGCTTCCCTTAAGGGAAGCTTTAATACTTATAATTGCTTATCTATTTACACCTGAAATACTTGAAGGACAATCTTATTTTTGATAAATCTGAGACCATCCATGCACAAATATCCGTATGGATGCCTGCGTATAAATATTTGCGAGGAACTACGACAGTGAATCTGTTGAGCGCGACATGCCAACTTGTCGTAAAGAATACACGGCAGGGGCGGTGAAACAGACTATCGAACGGGCCAAAGTCCCCTTGCGCTGGCACCCGCAACCGGGAACTGGCTCACTATAGAGGCGCGGGGGCAGATTTGGCGATGATCAGCGTGATGTCGTCGTGTTGTTCGTGGGGGGAGAATTGGCGGACGTCCGCGACGATGTTTTGGAGGAGGGATTGGCTTGGCTGGGCGCGGTGGCGGAGGAGGGATTCGATCAGGCGGGCTTCGCCGTATTCTTCGCGATCTTCGCTGAACGACTCGGTGATGCCGTCGGTGTAGAGGACGAGAGTGTCGCCGGGGTGGATGGTGCGTTCGCCCAGTTCGCAGTCCCATTTTTTGAAAATGCCGAGGACGGTGGCGGTGGGGTCGAGGCGGTCGATGGAATCGTCACGGCGGAGGATGAGCGCGGGCGGATGGCCGCAATTGACGTAGCGAAGGCAGCCGCTGGGGGCGTGATAGTCGGCGAAGAAGAGTGTGGCAAACGAGCCGTCTGGGGTGTTTTGGCAGAAGAACTGGTTGACGACACGAAGAATATTCTCCAGGCAATCCTGCGCGATGGAGCACTGGCTGCGGAGATTGGCTTGTAGATTGGCCATGAGCAGAGCGGCGGCGATGCCTTTGCCGGAGACGTCGCCGATGACCAGGCCGAAACGATCGGGGCCGAGGTCGAGAAAGTCGTAATAGTCGCCGCCGACGGCGCGCGCGGGATAACAGTGGCCGCAATAGTCGAGCGCGTGAATCGGAGGGCGAATTTGGGGGAAAAAGCGGCACTGGACTTCGCTGGCGATTTCGAGTTCCTGGGCGGCGCGGCGGTCGAGTTCGAGTTTGGCGGCGTTGGCGCGCCGCTGGGCTTCGAGGGCGTGGGTGATTTCGTCGAAGCTGACGAGAGAGAAGGTGTTGCCGTCGGGATCGCGGAAGCGGGTGGAGACGCCGCCCCAGATGGGCGTTTCCTCGCCGAGGAGCGGAGATTCAGCGGCGGTCGCGTTGCGGACCTGGCGGGTTTCGGGATCGAACTTGATGCGGCGAAGGCGAGGAGTGTGTTGGAAGCGGACGCCGCGCTTGGACCATTCCTGATATTTGGCGAGGACATCTTCGGTGATAAGCGTGAGGCGGGTGGAACGGCCAATGAGTTTAAAGTCGAGAGAGTCGGGCTTAGGCGCGATGAGAGAGAGGACGGCTTGGCCGTCGGGAGGGGCGACGGCGACGAGACGTTCGCCGGATTGGAGTTTAGCGTCGTAGGCGAGATGGAAGCCGAGTTGGTCGACGAAGAAGCGCAGGCTGCGGTCCTGGTCGCGAACGTAGATGTTGATGGAGTGGATGCGGAGGTGCGGGGAGGGATTCGGGGATGGTGCCGGGGCGGACATGGGGAGATTATACGGCGTGGAGCGAAGGAGAAGAATAAAGATAACGCAGAGGCGCAGAGTACGCGGAGCCGCGCGGAGAAGAATAGAAGCTCTATTCCTGGCGTAGTGCTTTCAGCGGATCGATCTTGACCGACCGGCGCGCGGGCAAATAACAGGCGAGCATCGTCACGGCTGCCAGTAGCATTGGAGCGCCGAGGAGCAGGCGCAGATCGCCGGTGCCAACGCGAAACGCTTCGCCAAAAACGTTGGTGAGAGCGGAAAGTATTTTTGCCACGGCCACCGCCCCCAAAAATCCCAGAACCGTTCCAATGCCTACCAATGCGGTGCCTTCGCGGAGGACTAGCCGCAGCACCTGTGCCCTGCTTGCGCCCAGTGCCGTGCGAATGGCGATCTCTTTGCGCCGTTGCGCAACGGAATAAGCGGTGATTCCGGCGAGGCCGATAGCGGCAAGAACCAAGCCGAAGACTCCGATGCCTCCATAAGTTTGGACGGCGAGCCTAGTGGAGGCGCGGCTACGATCGAGGTATTCGCTGAGCGTTTGCACATGGAAGAGGTTGAGATGGGGATCGAGGAGAGCGATCTCGTTTCGAATGGCGCCCAGCGCATCTGTTTCCGCAGAGAGTCCCGCCTCCGACCGGACCATGATGGTGATGCCATCGGCGGGAGCGCGGGCGAAATCTCGCGGAGTGAGAGGAAGATAGATTAGGGATTGGCTGATTCCCACGCCGTTTTTCAAATTGCCGACCACGCCGACAACTTCATAAGAGCCTTTGTCGTCCCGCAGGCGCTTGCCGAGCGCATTGCCGCTTCCGAAAAATCCGCGTGCTGCCGTCTCGTTCAGAACCGCGGGCAGGACATTGTTTGGCTCTGCGAGAAAAGAGGAGGTCTTCGAACCGTCAGTTTGCCTGCGTTGATCGCGCTCATCGAATTCCCGGCCAGCAAGGATAGGCTCGCCGAGCGCGGCAAAATAGCCCGCGCCGACGGTTTCCGCGATCACGGATTGCTGCACGCGCGCGCCTGAATCTTCCGCGGTCAGTTGCCTGGCGTCATCCTCATCTAGGACCGAAAACGGCGGCTGCGCTGCGAAGGCAATGCGGCGCGCGGGAGCGGCAGCCTTGAGGCGTTCGGGAAGCTTTTCAAACAGAGCTTGCGCAGTCTCTGGCGAGTAGCCGTCGCGCACGGGATCGATCGACAAGAGAGCCATCGCGTGCGGATCGAACCGGGTTTGCACGCTGCTTTCCTTGCGAATTCCCATGACCAGAAACCCGGTGATCAGCAGCAACATGAGCGATGCGGCAACCTGGGCCACCATGAGCAAATTGCGCAGTCCAAAGCGGCGGTAACCAGGCAGCTGGAGTGCGGAGCCTTCCTTGAGCGCAGGAGTGAGATCGGCTCTCGTGGCTTGCAGTGCGGGAGCGAGGCTGAATCCGATGCCGCAGACGAGCGCGAGGCCGAAAGCGAAAAGGGCGGCGCGCCAGTCCAAGCTGAAATCCCTTTCGACAGGCACACCCATGGGAGAGCTGAATCGGGAGTTCAACACCGTGAGCCCGTAAGCGAGCGCAAATCCCGCGATACCGCCCAACAGCGAGAGCAAAATGCCTTCGGCCATCATCTGGCGAATGAGCCGAAACCGGCCGGCGCCGATGGCGAGTCGAATCGCCAATTCCTTCCGGCGATTCGCGCCGCGCGCGATCAACATGTTCGCGAGATTCGTGCAGGCAAGCGTCATAACCAGTCCCGTGAGTAAAAGAAAAAATCCAAGCAGCACGGGGCGCAACTCTCGAGGAAGCGGGACCCTGGTGCCTGCAGGAAGCAACGAGACGCGTCTGCCCTTGTCGGTACGCTCGGGCAGCGAGGGATCTTGCGAGTCTAGGCGGCGAGTGATGGCGTCGAGAGCGGCTTCCGCGGACTCTATCGTGACGCCGGGCGCGAGACAAATCATCGCCAGGAATTCTTTCGCATTACGTTGATGAAGAACATCGTTCGCGAGTTCTGGAGCGAGTGCGGCAGGCGCGGTGATCGGCACGAACAGTTCGGCGGGGTTAATGGAGAAGGCGCCATTGAAATCCTTTGGCGCGATTCCCACGATGGACGCCATTTGGCCATTGAGGCGAAGAATTTGCCCGACGGCGTTAGGAGAGGAGTTGAGGCGATTGCGCCAGAAACGATCGCTGATTACGACCGCAGGCGCGTCGCCGGACTTGTCGAGTTCGGCGCTGAGCAGCCGTCCCTGCTGAGGCACGACGCCAAGCACCGAAAAATAATCGGCGGATACAAGCTGTCCGAAAACGCGCTCCGGTTTTGCATTCGCGTTTCCCTGAAAGGTGACATTGAACGGGACGCCGATCTGAAATGCAGCGACTCCGGCGAAGAGATTTTTTTGTTCGCGAAACTGCTCGATGTAGTAGTACGAGACGGGCTTCTCGGGCATCACCAGATTTTTGGCGTTCGCCGCCGCGGGCAAATCACGGAACAGCAGCGCCCATTTCGAGCTGTACACGTTGGTCGTCAGCCCGATGCTGAGCCCCATCGAAATGATGCCCACAAACGCAAAGGCGGGAGACTTAAGAAGCGCCCGCATCGCGTAGCGCATATCCCCGCGCACTTCGCTGAGGTATTCGATCGGCACGCGCATCGCGATGTCTGCAATTAACTTGATCAGGCCGATGGTTCCTTGTCTCCTGGCAATCTCTTTCACAACGTCTTCGCCGAGTTGCGTCACATCTGTGCCATAAGCCACTTTGAATTCATGAGGAAACGCTTGCGCCAGCCGCCGGTAGATTCGCCAGGCGAAATTCATTCCGTCACCATGTCTTGCGATTGCTTCACGCGGATGGTGCGAACCAACTCTTGCAGGCGATCACATTCCGCGTCGAGGACACGACGGCCTAGTGCGGTCAGGCGGTAGTAGCGGCGGCGGGCGTCGTCCAGTTCAGGAGCGGGGCGTTCGGCAGACTCCTCGATCAGGTCGGCTTCGATGAGGCGCTTGATCGAACCGTAAAGTGTGGCCGGCCACAAGCGCACCTTGCCGGTAGTGCGATTCAGGACTTCCTGCATGATTCCGTAGCCGTGCTGGTCACCGCCCGCGAGAGAGAGCAGGATGTGAAACCACTGGGCTTTTAGGGGAAGGAAGGATTGCGGATCGGTCTCAGTCATGGCAATATCTATATCATTCTATATCTATATTCGTCAAGAGTATGCGCTCAGGCGTGACACTGTGCGCGAACTGGGCGACAATTCGGTACGTTTGCTAGTTGGGAAGTTTGCGGCAATTTGGATAATGACGGGCAAAAGCACCGACAGCAGTGGGGCAGGACAGGAGCGGGAATGACGGCGCGAATATTGGATGGGGCGAAGATACGGGATGCGATGCTTGCTGAGTTGAAGGACGAGGTGGCGATCCTTTCGTCGGCGGGGATACGGCCGGGATTGGCCGCGGTGCTGGTGGGGAACGATCCGGCGTCGCAGCTGTATGTGAAGAGCAAGATTGCGGCTTGCGAGCAGTTGGGGATGGGGAGCGGGTTGATTACGCCGCCGAGTAGCGCGACGACTGCGGAGATGCTCGCGATTGTGGAGGATTTGAATCGCGATAACGATACGGATGGGATTTTGGTGCAACTGCCATTGCCGGCGCAGGTGGATACGAAGCGCGTGCTGGAAGCGGTTGATCCGGCGAAGGATGTAGACGGATTTCACCCGATGAATTTAGGGAAGCTGGTGAGCGGGCGGCCGGGGTTGGTGGCTTGCACACCGGCGGGGTGTATGGAGATTCTGCGCCGCAACGACATTGCGATTGAAGGAGCGAACGCGGTTGTGCTGGGGCGGAGCGACATTGTGGGTAAGCCGATGGCGCTGCTGCTGATGCACGCGAACGCGACGGTGACGATTTGCCATTCGAAGACAAAGAATCTGGCGGACGTGGTGCGCGGCGCGGATATCGTTGTGGCGGCGATGGGCAAGGCAGGATTTGTGCAGGCTGACTGGATTAAACCGGGGGCGGCGGTGATTGATGTGGGGACGAATCGTGTGACGGACGCTGCGGAGGCGGAACGATTGTTCAAGAACTTCCCTGCCCGCTTGGAAAAATTCCGCGCCAAGGGAAATGCGTTGGTAGGAGATGTGCATCCGGACGCAGCGAATGTGGCGGGAGCGTTAACGCCCGTGCCGGGGGGCGTGGGACCGATGACGATTACGATGTTGATGAGCAACACGGTGAAGGCGGCGCGGATGCGGCGGGCGAAGGCGATCCCGCGCACGATTTCGGCGGGCGGGCCGTCGTCAGGTTCAGGTGTGCGGTAAACGCGGGGGATGAAACGCATTGGAATCACCGGCGGGATTGCCAGCGGAAAGAGCGCCGTAGCGGGGATGCTGCGCGAGTTGGGATTTCACGTGATCGATGCGGACCGCCTGGGACACGAAGTGATTGAGCCTGGTACGCCGGCCTATGACGAAATTGTCCGCGAGTTTGGCGCGGGAATTGTGGGAGCAGATCGACGCATCGATCGCGGGAAGCTGGGCGCGATTGTGTTTGCGGACGTAGGAAAATTGGAGCGGCTGAATAAAATTGTGCATCCGCGCGTGGAAGCAGAAATGGTGCGACAATTTGCGGAGTGGGAAAAAAGCGGCGTGAAAGATGCTGCGTTTGTCGAGGCGGCTTTGTTGGTGGAGGCAGGCTCCCAGAAAAATTTGGATGGATTGGTAGTGGCGTGGTGCCAACCAGAGCAGCAACTGGAGCGGCTGATCGCGCGAGGGTTGAGCGAACTAGAAGCGCGGCGGCGAATTGCGGCGCAGATGCCTGCTGAGGAGAAGTTAAAGTTTGCCACGGTGAAGATGGATTGCTCGGGGACGCTGGAGGAGACAAGAAGGCAAGTGGAAGAGATGGCGAGAAAGATCGGAAGTAATGAAGTAAAGAAGTAAAGACGAGGGAGAAGCGAGAATTGGCTCCAGTGAGCGTCTAAGATGCTAACGGACGCATGGCGATAGGTGGCCGGGAGGGGCAAGCCCCTCCCCTACTAGTTTGAAGTGAACGTTTGGATTCAGGCGAGGTCGAGGAAGGATTGAGAATATGAGTGCGGGAAAAGCGTCGAATGCGGTGCGGTTGATTGTCGTGGCGGTGGTCATTATTGGCGGAGCGTATTGGGCAGGAGGACGATGGGGGCAGCGGCAGCCGAGAAGAGTGGAGGCTTTGCCATTGGCCACACCGGAAGCGAAGGAAGTCTCCACGCGGGATGGGGGACTAACCGACGACGAGTCGATCAACGTGCGGGTCTACCGCGAAGCGTCCGGGGCCGTGGCCAATATTCTGACGAAGGCCACCGAGTACGATTTTTTTATGGACCCTGTGCCGGTGGAAGGAGCGGGGTCGGGATTTGTGATCGATCCTCGCGGATATATTTTGACGAATTTTCACGTGGTGCAGGAAGCGCAGTCCATTGAAGTAGTGCTGGGCGACCAGTCGCGGTATCCAGCGAAATTTATCGGTGCGGATCAACGCAACGATGTGGCGATGATCAAAATCGAGCCGAAGGGAAAGCCGCTCGTGGCGCTGCAACTGGGAGATTCGTCAAAGCTGCAAGTGGGACAAAAAGTTTTGGCGATTGGCAACCCGTTTGGATTTCAGAGCACGTTGACAACGGGAGTGGTTAGCGCCCTCGGGAGAAATGTGCAGACGAGCCAAACGACGTTAATCGATGAGGCGATTCAGACGGATGCGGCGATCAACCGGGGAAATTCGGGAGGGCCGCTGCTCGATTCGCATGGCCAGGTAATTGGAATTAACTCCGCAATTTATACCCCGAGCGGGACGACCGCTGGGATCGGTTTTGCGATTCCTGTGAATACGGCGAAACGGATTGCGCACGATTTGATGACGGAAGGCCGCGTGCGCCAGGCCTTCCTTGGCGCGCAAACGCTGGAAGTAGGTGGATGGCTCGCGGAAGCGCTCGATCTGCCGGTAAAAGACGGATTGCTAATTGAAGAAGTGACGCGAGGCGGGCCTGCCGCGGCGGCGGGTTTGCATGGCGGAGACCGCGCCGCAATGGCCGGAATGCGGCGCATCATGACCGGCGGCGACGTGATTGTGGCCGTCGACAGCCAGAAAATTGCCAATCAGTTTGACCTCAACGTTGCTTTGAACCGCAAGCGGCCAGGAGATACGGTGACAGTCAGCGTGTATCGTGGCGGGAAGAAGATTGATATTCCGGTGAAACTGGGGGAGCGAGCGGGAAACTGAGGCAGAATTAATCAGCCGCTCTCCTACAAGTTAGCGGGAAAATTCAGCGCGAAACGTTGCGCGATCCGTTTCCTTCAGCGAGTACCAACTCTCAGCGATGTCGCGGACACGTTCGAGCGCGCTTTGCATTTCCGCGTGTTTGGCTTCGAGCAATTCGGCGTTGGCATCAGCGGGCACATAGATCGGCGGCGCAAACAGAATCACGGCCCGCGCGAATGGTGCTGGCAGCAGGAAATGGTCCCAAGTCTTTTCAAAGGTTCTGCCGCGGCTCACGCCGATGTGGAAGACCAAAACGGGGCACCCGGTTTTTCTAGCGAGCATAACAGGGCCGGGCTTCGCGACGTAACGCGGGCCGCGCGGGCCATCAATCGTGAAGGCGCAATCGACGCCTTCTTCCAGACGGCGCGCCATCACCGCAAGTCCACGAAGGCCCCCGCGGGAAGAACTTCCCTGCGCCGTGCCGAAGCCAAGCCATTCGATCACTTTGCGAGTCCACTGCCCGTCGAAAGCCGTGGTGTTCATCACGACCACGCCGTGATTGCGGTGCCACCACACAATTGGAATGATAACGCGGTGCCAGAACGCCCAGATGCAGCGCTTGCCGGAAGCATGAACGCGCTCGGCGTTTTGCCAGCCGAGAACTTCGTAGCGCAACGTTGGACCGAGAAGGCGAATCACACTATAGACAGCCGCTGCGATGAGCGGAATTTGCATGCGGCGAGACCAGGGCAGCTCCGGAAGGCGCGTGTCGTAGTGCTGGCTGATGGATTCAGCTGCCTCGTTTCGTGGCGAAGCCCCTGCGGGATCGGGTGGCGCGGAACTGGTGGCGTCGGTGGGAGGCATGGTTTCTGGATGCGCTGCCAAGAAGGCGGCGTGACGTATAGTATAGGCGAGAGTTTCCCGGCCGGCTTGCTGGAGAATCGCTAAGAGTGCCGATTACAGATCATTTGCGGAAATCGATGCGGCGCGCGCGCATTTTCGGAGGCGTGTGCGCGATGGTTTTCGCAGCAATGTTCCTTGCATCCGCCGCCACGCCGGATCAGCCGGTGGGCGATGCCGTGGGATTGATTGAAGGCGAAGACATCGCCGTGACTGGACCAATGAGCGTGGAAGTGGTCGCCGGCGTGGCGAAGACAATTTTGCGCAGCGGGAGCGATGTGCGCGTGAAGTCCGGCCAGGCGCGCATCAGCCTGGTGGAAGGCGGGCAGATTTCGATCTGCGGCCCGGCGCATCTTTCGGTCTTGAAAGCGGGCGGAGCGGTAACCGTGGCTCTGGAGAGCGGTGCGATCCATGCGCGGCTGGACCGCGAACCGGCGATGAGCGTATACACCGCGCAGATCCAGGGGCAGCCAGTGGCGATTGGCGATGAGCCGAGAGATTTTCTTGTGGGATTCGAAAGCAGCGGCATCATGTGCGTGCGAACCTACCGCGGCGCGATGCGTCTGGAGCAGCAGCTGAGCGGCCAGAGCGTGATTGTCCCGCAAGGCGGCGACGTGACGCTGACAAACGGTCAGCTCGAAGGGATGGGCAACGGCACCGGTCATTGTAAGTGCGAGCTTCAGATCGCGAAGGCGCCGCCGGTCCCCACGGTTGCCCCGGCAGTGAATGTCGCGCCCGCCCGGAGCCAGGAAAATACAAGCAGCGAAGTGGTTGCGACCACTGGCGACGCGCCCGCTGCCGTGGAAAAGCCTGCGCAAAAAACGGAGCCGATCTACACAGTAGATATGCCACCCCTGCGATTTGACGCGACCGCGAAGGTGCAGCCGGAGCCGGACGCGCGCTTGATGGTGATCGTAAGGCGCGTGCGCGTGCGGCCCACGTTGATATTTCAAGGGCGAGTGGAAGGCGAAATGGTGGCAGCCGCGACCCCGCCCGCATCTCTGCCGCAAGCGCCTCCCCGCACGCCTCCAGCGGCCGCACCACCGGCTCCAGCGCAAAGTTCGGTTGTGGATCGCGTGCGGTCTTTCTTCCGAAAATTGTGGAATTGAGGCAGCGCACTTCGGGGACACTTCAGGGCGAATCGCGAAGGCGAAGCCGCCTGCTGTGCTAGTGATCAGGAGAGCTTCTGGCCATTCGTAATATTCCCGCGTTGAGACATTCGTGGTAATTTTTGAGTTAAGCATGGTGGTTTCCTCTCCCCGGGAACGACCTCCTTCAGATTGTCGAGCGTGGCGGAATCTTCGATGGAGCCCAAGATGAACAACAGAATTGTCAGGCCAGTGGAGCGCAAGCACCTCTCTTTAGTTTTGATTGGCGCTTCCTTCATTTTAGCGATGGGAGGGTGCTCGAGCGGCTCCTCGACGCCACCACCACCGCCGGACACCACGCCGCCAACGGCCCCAGCCAATTTGATGTCGACGGCGACTTTGGCTACCTCGATCAATCTTTCCTGGACCGCTTCGACCGACAATGTGGGCGTGACGCAGTATAAAGTGGAACGCTGCCAGGGCGCGGCGTGCGCGAATTTTGCCCAGATCGCCACGCCGGCCGCGAGCACCTTCAATGACACTGGATTGACGGCTTCGACTGCGTACTCCTACAGAGTGCGCGCCGCCGATGCCGCGGGAAATAACAGCGCCTTCTCTAACGTTTTCTCGGCCACGACTCCGGCA
>CAVQZW010000008.1:0-32077 GCA_963718785.1 uncultured Acidobacteriota bacterium
ATTTGAGAGCCCCATGCCGCCCCGCGTTACGTTTTAGCGCGTACAACGGTTTGGCAAAGAGGAACCGTCCCAGGTCCTGTTGTTTGGTGTCAATAGACTACGTAGGACGCTGAGCCAGTTTTCGGGCCACGATCTCCGTATCCGGAAACAACTGTGCTCTAAGTGTGCTCCACAATATGAAGTAGGGTTGGGATACCTCACCTCCACAGCCGAGGGAGCAAGGAAGCGAAACAGGGGACAGAAGCGGAGAGATTGCCGCGTCCAGATCGGAACGGGCCGCACGCTTGGATGACACCGGAGTTTGGTGGCGCGCAGGACGGGTTGGGCTCTCGAGGAGAACTTCCTCGTGGCGCCGAGCTTTCTGCAATGATCCCGTAAAGCCATTGGCTATCGGGAATTGGTTACGTTTCTGGACTTTTGCAGCTCGACGCAGGAGTAGTGATTCGGTGGGAAGGACAAGTCCCTGAGTCAAAGTGAGCATTCCGAGAAGGAATGCGAACAAATTTTTGGGGTTCGCACTAGGTTGAGTAGCTATTGCACAACCCTCCGTAAGACGATCATGAAGCAGGCGATATGAAAGAACGCGCGATAGATCGTGAGCGAGCGGTCGTAGCGCACCACCAAGTGGCGGAAGTTTCCGAGCTAGGCGTTGGTGCGTTCGACGATCCAGCGACGCCGGTACCGCCGCAGTGCTCGGCCATCTTGCGTCGCCGGTTTCTTGCGGTTGGCGCGATGCAGCGCGATCAATTCGAATCCGCGTCGTGCCAGCCGCTCGCGCAACGGATCGCTGTCGTAGGCTTTGTCGGCGATCACCCGCATCGGTTTCTGCCGAGGACGCCCGGCACGATGACACCGACTTACGCGGATCGTCGCGAGCGTGGTTTCCGCGAGCCGGACTTCCGCCGGGGATGCAGAGTGAAGGTACTCTCCCAGAGGAAGACCGCGGCCGTCGACCACCACCATCCACTTCGTCCCTTTGCCCCGCTTGGTTTTTCCGACTCCGCAGCCCCTTTTTTCGCGGGAGCAAAGCTCCCGTCCAAGAACGATTCGCTCCACTTTAACTGCTGGCGTTCGTTCAATTCGCTTAGAAACGCGCGCCAGACTTTCATCCAGATGCCCTGCTCCTCCCAGTCCCGCAGCCGCCGCCAGCAGGTCGAGGGATGCGGATACTCCTCGGGCAAGTCCTGCCAGCGGGCCCCGCTCCGCAGAATCCACAAAATGCCATCCAGCACGCGACGGTTCTCGATCCACGGACGGCCGCCCTTGCGGTGCTTGCGCGGTTTGGGAAGCAAGGGAGCGATTTTCTTCCACTGCACTTCCGTCAGCAACGGACCCGACCGGGCCATCGGCCCTCCTTCGGCGCTGCTGACTTTGCTTATCTCTCATCTGAGAAAACTCAACTACCTTCTTTTCAGGAGCCTGTATTAGGTTATGCAATAGCCATTTCTCCAGCAGTTGAGTCTCGGGGACTCAATCCCACCCGCGATACCCCACTACCCTCCCGAACGCACTTGCCGCTTCATTTCTAGATCCCTACATCCGCGCGTGAAGAAGGTACCGACAGGGGCGGCTTCAATCTGAACCAATGGTTCAGGCCGGCGGCTCAGCGATTCCACTAGATGTACCTTCTTGCCTGCCGCATAGATTTGGTGCCGACCGTGGTCTCTGTACCAATCGGCCACGGTCGCCGTATGATGGACGCTCTCGAGTACCTTGCGCCAGCCACCACCATTGTAGGCACAAAAACTGATCTCGCCCTGCCAAGTTGCTACCGGCGTGTTCGAATTGTAGATCGTCGCAAAGTCGTAGTTGTAGGCATCTTGGAACCACATCCCATTGAAAAACATGAGTCTCCAGTGCGCGGTTTTCGCAGATGTTTGCCGCGACCAATCGTCGTCGCTTCTCGTGAAACGATACAATGAGCCCTCAAACAGACTACGGAGCTCATAGGGTCCCAATCCCGAAGGAGCCTTCGCCTGGTTGAAATTCCGAAGAAGTGAAAGCAAAACCATGGCCTTGGTCACCCGAGGCGGCCTACCGGAATCTGTTATTTGTACAACGTCTTGCATGAACCTTCCGAGATCGAAGAACGTTGGAATCGGAATCGCCTTCCCTTTATCAGTATCCACAAGCAAGGGGCTCATTATCGCGTGGTCCGGATGCATGTCAGGAAAGAGACTTCCGCGCTCTGAACCCCGGTCAAGGACATCATCCAAATGGCTGAAGATCGCGTACGCCGAAGCTGGGTACCAATCCCGCATGGGCCTCCAGTCGATCGAGGTTTGGGCTTGCAGGTCGTAAGCGAGTTGAGAGAGAGGATACCGTTCTGCATAGCGGTCCTCAGTGGATATGCGCTCGTCGCGGCCGGTGAACATAACGGGCTGAAAAATTACGCCGTGGATTTGATCGGCGTTGCGGAGAGCGAAGCGCACGATCTCTCCCACGCAATCATTGTTGAGACCGTTGACCACGGTAACTTGCAAGGTTGTTTGCATTCCAGCCGCAGCGATGTTCTCCAGGGCGCGGAGCTTCACTTCAATGTAATTTCCGAGCCCGCGATGTTTGTTCTTCTCCTCGGAGACGCCATCGAACTGCAAGTACACGCCGTGTAACCCGGCGGCGCTCGCCTCGACCGCAAAATCTCGGCTTTCCGCAAAACGAATACCATTGGTCGAAACGTGAAGACGATGGAAGCCCATGCTCTTCGCGTGTCGAATTGCGTCAAGGAAGATCGGAGAGAGTGTGGCCTCGCCACCGGAGAACAAGACGTTGATTTCGCGGTTAGGCTTGAAAGAGCCCGCCCGATCAAAAATTGTCTTCAGGCCTTCCATATCTGTTTCGTCGACGTAACCAACTCCGTTAGCGTCCATGAAGCAAGGTCGACACATCATGTTGCATCGGTTGGTCAGATCCACGATCAAATACGACCCTCGGCCTGCCCGGATACTGTTAGGGCCGTGGTCGTGGACCTCACGGTCGCCAACGCAATCGAAGTCGCCCCCCAAGGACTGCGCTTCCATTCTCTGAAAGAAATCGGGATGGTTCGATAGCACGTCCTCAAATGGACCATGCGTCTCGCACGCCTTTCGCATGAGGATTCGCCCGCCTTCCTCAAGGATCTCGGCGTCAATGATCCCCGGACGGTCCCTAAAACTGGCTACATCGTTCTGGCCCCTGATGACCGCCTCGACTGCTTCGCGGTTGCAATCCGGGCAGAGCGACAGGGTGCGCCTCGGAACCCCCGTCCTCATTGGCGTTCGTTGGTGCTTCTTCAGAAGCCGACCCGGCGCCCAGCTTGGTGCGGGCAGCGCCCCTTCAGGCAGGACGCGGTTAACGGAGCTGGCGATGGTCCATGCGGCGCTGGATGCCAAACGAGAGTGAGAGGCCATAGATTCAAACATGAAATTTACCTCCTGTCGCGGTTTGCTCAAGGATAGAAAAACGAAGCAGTGAACCCTTCCATCTGGGTAAACTCATTTTACCTGCGCTGTCAAGTCAGAGGGCCCTTGACCCGACGCCGATGCGCATCGCCGTTCTGCGTGCGACTCGTGTGTTGACTTCTGGTTGTGAGAAGAACGCAGCGACATCTGTTTTCAAGCGCCAGGTACATCCACTACGTAAGCGAAATAGCAGACCGGTTTGGCCGTGCGTGGGAAAGATGTTGCGCCCACCGAAATGGCAAAATCCGAGCTAGCAGTCCGCTTCAGAGATATCAGCACTTGCTGCTGAAATTCAAATGGATTGGGTGCTGCTGTACAGGGCGCTCAATTTGGAGATGTAAAGTGGTATCGAATATGTCGTTGGAAGTGAATGGTGCGCTCGCCGAGGGTGCAAAGCAGGCAACGTTTGAAAAGGAGGCGCAAACCCCGAGCGGGACCGGCACACCGGTCTCTCCGCCGAGACCGCCCGGGCAGCCCGCAGAAACACCGGCGGAACAAAACGGTAACGGTAAGACGCCGCAGCGTTCTTCGCCGACGAGCTCGGCCCAACCTAACGGGAACCAACTGGATCTCGAGGGACAGAACGCCGTCAACAAAGTCATGTTGGCGGGGCGACTCGGCCGGGATGCCGAAGTGAGGCATACCAAAGTCGGTCAGATCGTGGCGAATTTTTCTTTGGGAACCGAGGAGTCGTACAAAGACCGTTTGGGCGAGTGGCAAAAAAAGACTGCGTGGCACCGGGTTCAGGTGTGGGGAGACCTTGCGGAAACGGTAAGCGCAAGCCTGCGGCAAGGTGCGCGGGTCTATGTCGAAGGAAAGCTCATCATCCGCAACTGGATCGACAAGCAAAACCAGAAGCACCGCTCCACAGAAGTGGTGGCAAGCGATGTACGTTTCCTTACGCCGGCTCCAAGCAATGGAGCGCAAAGCGGGAGCGAGCTCGCCGACGAGCATACCGGCGATTAGCAACGACCGAGAACTTGGGGCTATCGCGGGCTTGCAGTCTGGACTAGCCCCAAGCTTCCTTCGATTGATTTCCTAGATGATTTCTTGCCCGCCTGCACCAACGCCAGGCTCTACCACGGCCTTCGTTGAACCTACGATTTGATCCAAAGCAGCGAAATTACACTGTTGTAAGCGGGCAGCGCCTTGGACTCCTCCCATATGGGGGCATCTTCTGGAAAACCGGTTGCGGAGATCCACAAACGCGCGGGGAGCTCCTGCGGTTTGCTTGGACCAGGTGTTCCCGCAAAGCATTGCAACGCAAACGTGCCTTGCTGAAGGGGCGCCCCCTTTTGGAGCGGAAAGCCAAAGTGTCTCGAGCGTTTCGACCAATCGATTCGGTCATTCGTGGCCCATACGATCGCGCAGCTTTGCTTCGACAGATCGCAGTACCGCCAGGCCGCTGCCGAAAGAGAAGTATGAAATCGCTGGGCGATTTTTTCGATCACTTGCAGAGAAGGCGGTGCGGACTCGACGATCGGCTGGACCGCGGAAGCGGGCAGGAGAAGCTCGGCGGCAAATTCATCGGCCTCGCGCTCGAGTTCTCGCGACCAGTCGCCCCAGTTCCCGATGTCGGACTTGGTGCAAACGAGCTCCGTCAGGTCGTGATCGGGCAGCAAAAAGTGAGCGATTTCATGGGCGAGCGTGAAATTCTTGCGGCCAGCCTCGCGGATCGATTGCCGGATCGCAATCGTTCCCAAAGGAATCTCGCGCGCTCGAATCAAGGCGCCGTCAAACCCATCAGCGTCCACCTCGCGAATTTGGAGTCCGAGTCGCGAAGCGATTGCCCGCAGATCGCCATGTTCGAGCGGCAGTTCGCGCGCGAGGGCGCGAGCATAGGCGCCGCCTTTTTGCGACCCGCTCATCGACCGTCTTTCGGGCGGCTGCGATTATTGTGTTTCAAAAGCTCCTCGGCGAGGTCGTCCAGGAGTTTCTTGTCCCGTTCCGAGAGTTCCTTCTTGTTGCGATAGGCGGTAGCCAAAGTCACACGCGGCAGCCTCGCGAGTCGTTCCTGCATACGCTGAGCATGGTCGATGACACTCCGGATGGCCGCTCGGGCTTCGCGAACTAATGCTCTTTCCTTTGGGGAACCGGGTGCGCCTGGACGCAAGTCACTAAGCGCCTGTTTCAAGAGCGCCGGAACGGGCCGGCCTGCTGCCGCGTACTGTTTTGCTAGGGCATCAAACTTTCGATAAAGGCGTGCTTTGAGGTCTTCCGGATCAACTCCTGCGCGCCGCAAGAGTTCCCGGGCCTCCCGGGCAACCAGTTCGCTCGGGCTGCCGTACAAGCTGTCGGACAGTTGAGCCAACCGCGCCTTTTGCGGAAAAAGATCCTTTTCCTTCTGTTCGCTCATGCGGTTTTCCTCTCTACCAAGTTGTGATCGATGAGCTGCCGCTGCAGCCTCTTCTTCCTGTTCTGCACCTCTGCTGCAGTAATGCCCAACTCAGCTGCTATTTCGCGGGGCTTGTAAAGGTTGAGTTCCAGCACCGCCCTCACAACTTCCGCTAGTTCCGGTTCCCCGGCAAAGGCAGTCCGTGCGCGTTCGCCGTACCGCTCTTCATCGATGGACCCCGCAAAATCTATGGTTGATCCCGGCAATTCGTCGAGCGACAGGGGAGCAGGATCGGCATCCCGTTTGACAGGAAGCGAGGATCGGCTCTCCTCGTGGGCATGTGCCGCCTTACGAAGGGAATCGATAATGTCATTGCGCAAGGCGGTCGCCAGCAGGGAGAACAAATCGCCACGGGAGGCTTGATGTTGAAGCTTGCCTTCCATATATTCCACCAAGACTGCCGAGACAAAGTCGTCGACGGACAGACCGACGCCGGCGACTGTAGAGTTACGCCCACCGAGTCCAAACTCGTTAAAGGTTCGCAGCCCAAAAGCGGTCAGCCGATGGGCTAGTTCCTCAAAATCCAGGCTCTGCTGTGCTTCCAAGAAGAAACCTCGGGCGCCGAGATGACAGCCGTCTAACCGGGGGGAGTCTACGGTTCTAACACGCATGGGCCAGCAGAATCACCAGGATAATACTCAGTATGCGAAGTAAAAGATCGTTTCTGGCCACGCACGCGCAGGAATATTGTTTCTTTCGGAACACCCAAATTCGCGAGATTGGTTCGCTCTGACGGTATCAGCCCTGGAGCTGAATTCGAGCATTGCGTGCCCCAAGAAAGGGCGCGGATTTTGGAGATGGACTGTGATATCGGACAAGGCGTTGGAACTAAACATTTCTTTGGTTTTAGAGGTTCGTGGTGATTGCGTGGAATGCATCGGGATTGAAGTCATCAAGCCCGGTGGCGGCTTGGCAGGCAATGGAATCGACCCCCACAGAGCAACGACTCGCACAGGAAAGGAAACCAGTGGGACGAACGGGGTTCCTCCTTGGTGCGTTTCTCATGCGCATGTTTCCGGGAAAGGGCCGACTCAAGACGGGGCACAACACGAAGAGAAGAAGGAAGAGCCGATAGGTACCACGGCAGGCTGCCGGAACACCTGGATCTTTCAAGCCAGCTCGGAATTCTCCGACGTTCGGAGTGCAGTTCGCACCCTTAGGGAACATACCTGGCTCGTCCAGCAGCACAAGGAACAGATTAAGTCGGGAGACAGGGTGTATGTGTGGGAGTCGGGTCCGCGGGGAGGGATCATCGGACTGGCGGAGGTATCCGAGCCGCCTCGGATTCAACCGGAGCCGAAAGAACAACTGCTTTTCATCCGGAACAGTGAAAAGTTCCGAGGAGACCGCCTTCGCGTAAAGATCCGATTTCTCAAGCTGATCGAACCAGCGATTCAACGGACGTATCTTTCATCGCGGGCGGAATTCGCTACCTTGAGCATCTTGCGGCGCCCGCGGGCCACGACTTTTCGCGTGACGCGAGAAGAAGCAAAAGCCCTGGAAGGCATTGTGGACGGCATGGCTGTGGCAGCTGCTCTTCATGATTCCCTGCAAGGGGAGAAACGGATCGTATTTGCCCAGGGGTAAGGACTAGCCCGCCCTTAAACATGGGACCAGCCGCAAGGAGCACTCGTCGGAGACCGCACATCGGTCAGCGTGTCCGTAGACAAAGCGAAATAGGCAGAACCCCCACTGGGAAGAGCAGAGAGAGACTCTCTCCCGTGAGGAACACTTCGGGATTTTCTTCCGCACCTGTGCCAAGACGATCCAAGGAAAATGCCGGAGGCGGTCGTTGCGAAAGCAAGAGGTCGGACGGGAATTGGATCGGATTCGGACTCGATCCAAACGGCTCTCGCTAACTTAGCCCTGCCCGACTACTTTCCGGACTGGCTGCTCTCTCAGAAGCCATGGCTGATGCGTAACGCGGCGGATTTCCACTTCCTTCGGCAACTCGGTCCGTCAGGACGGATTCTGTTTTACAGGGTATGACATCTCATTCTCGATGACTTCATCAGCGAAGCGATTCACGCCAATTCGGCGAAGCAGGGCCTCGCCCGCTTCACGAGTCGCGTGTTGCAAAGCGGCGTCGAGCTCCTCTACCGAGCTATCAAGAGCAACATTGCTGACTCGCTCGATGGCGTGATTCAGATCAAGCGCAGACCAGGACGCCGCTACATCTCGGAAGTCCTCGAAATCAACAGCTACGACGCCGACGGCGACCCCTTCGATTACTGTGCAAACTACCAGAGATAGGAGCCATCCCAATGACGACGGACGAAAGTCGAAACTCATGAAGGACATCTCAGCCAGCGAATACATAAGCACAAACTTTCATCCGGCCGATCGGATTGCCCTCCTGGTCCGCAACGGCGGTACGGGCGAAACGATCCAGCGTATCGCGACTGCTGAACGGATCGCGGGAACTTCCACTCAGGAGTGGCTCCAGCACAAGAATGAAAAAGAGGCATGCGACATCTACATCGGAATGAACACCTTGAAACCCGAGGCCCGCACGCGAACTAAGGAGGACATTCAGACCATCCGTCATCTGTACCTGGACATCGATCACGATGGCCCGTCGGCCTTGGCGAAGATTCGACAATCCAACCTGGTGCCGCCGCCGAATTACACGGTAAATACATCGCCTGAGAAATTCCAGATTGTGTGGCGGGTCGAGGGTATTGACCGGGAACACGGCGAGGCCCTGCTGCGTGCCATGGCACGCAAACTCGGAGGCGATCCTGCTGCCACCGATTCCACTCGCGTTCTGCGTCTCCCGGGATTCGTCAACCGAAAGTATCAAACCGAGTTTCGGGTGCAAGCCGAGAAGCACACCGACCGCATTCATTATCTACAGGATTTTTGTCTACGCACTGAGCCGATCGACAACGACCTCCGCGCGCACTATAGGCTGTTAACGCAACGGTCTTCTGATAGGCGACCCTTGAGCCAGTCCGAGCACGACTGGATCTATGCGAAGCGCGCCCTCGCCCGCGGCGACGACCCCGAAGAAATCATCGGCAGGATCGCGGATTTTCGCAGCAGTGAGAAAAGCGACCCGCTTTACTACGCGCGGCTAACCGTCAGCAAAGCGCAGCAGCACCTTGCGACGGAAAAGGCAACTCCGACCCAACCGATTGATGGCTCTCACAAATCAATCTAGCGCGTTCGATTCGTTTAGTTGACCACTTGGGTGCGTTCGAAGTTCACATGGAGGTTGGCGGAGACGAACCACGGCACGTACCGTAAGCGGACTGCTCAAGAGATAGTTTCAGCCCGTCGTTTGGCTCGAATTTAGCTCGAAAAATTGTGAGAAAAGAGGGAAATGGAGAGAACAGGGAGACTTTAGCCGAACAAACGAAAACTCCCAAGTAGTTGAAGGATTTAGATTTCCCAATAGAATTGGAAAAATTTAGTTGACATGGCGGAGAGGGGGGGATTCGAACCCCCGGTAGGAGTTTTGGCCCCTACAACGGTTTAGCAAATTCCCGATTCCACACGCTGTTGTTCGGAATCAACAACTTATGTTCGGGTGAGATGCCCTATTTGGGTGCAACAGACCCCTGGTCGGCAGGATTTGTGCAACTATTGTGCAACCGATAAGGCGACGTTTTTTCCGACCGTTTGTGGAAAACCATGACAGGAGCCACGATGCGTACGTCGCAGGCGGTTTGCTAATTCACTCTGACCCGTTCGCACTGATCGATTTTCGTTTCTTTTGTTTGCGTTAGAAACTCCCCAGTTGCACTGAAAGCCGTCATTTGCAGTCGAATGCTTACCAAGCGCCTACGAAAAATCTAGCCAATTCCGCAGCGATTTTTCGGACCTCAGACCCCGCAGGACCGCCGCTTGAGTCTTGACCGAGTAATTATGCAACGTCTCGATGGCCGATTTGTGGGTTGAAAAACCCTAAAGAAGAAGACACCACAGCCAGTCGGACTCGTGTCTAAATCGCACTTCATCGCAAAGCCGACTTTTGGGCAAAGTGACCCTGGGCAATACGTGAGGCCCATTGAAGGGCTGTACGGGTCGACCGATTAGCCGTAGCTTCCGTACGGACCACACGACCAACAGGGATTTCGAACGCATGTTGATCTTCCCTCGCTTTCTAGTTGCAAGATTTTCAACGTGCTGTAGGTCAAAGATCGCACTGATGAACAACTACTGCATCGGAAAGGAATAGATGCTGATGCTGAAGGGCGGAAGGGACACGGTATCCGGTACGGAGGTTAGTCCCTGCTCCTGCACTTCCACTTCGGGCTTTTGGCCAACGATGTTCACGGCGGTCACTTTGGTCGGCGCCATTCTCCAGAGACGGCCCTGGTTGGCGAGCTTCGTGCCGTTGATCGTGAGCTTCAGGCTCTGCTCGGAGTCCGAAGGATTCAACACGGCAAGTGTGAGTGTTTTGCGATCGCCGCTGAGGGCTGCGCTAACATCCAGAGGATAGGTATCGCTGCCGGGATTGACCGTGGGTTGGTCTCCGCCCGCCGGATAAATCGGCTTGGGCTGAGGGGAATCACCGGAGACTTCGATAGGAATGGTGCCGAAGTGGTCGCGATACATCTTGAACAGAACTCCTGTGGCGCTGAGTACGGCTTGAGTGCGGTCTTCGTTGATCATTGCGATGGCAAACGTAAACGCGCCCATCTGGAAAAGATCGGAATGGCGGAACATCTCGTGAAACGCCCAGGCATAGGCCGGAGCCGTTTTGTAGGAGCCGAAAGGCGATTCGCGATCCATGTAAGCCCACTCGTCAATCGCGATCGGCACGGGCTTGGCTTTGAGCGCGGGAATCAGCTTTAGGTATTCCTGATAGTGCTCGTATTTGACGCGAACCTGTGTGGCTGGCGCGCGCTCCCATTCGATGAGCGGCTGCGGGCCGATATCGACTTTCTTCTCCAACTTCAAATCGGTGTGCATGTTGCTGGAAGAGTAGAAATGCTCGCTGAGCATATCGATGTTGTCGAGGCAGTGGGCGAGCATGTGCCCACTCCAGTCTGCCGAAGAGAGATAATCCGGAACGAACTTGCCGCCGATGCGTTTGGACTGGTTCGCTCCGGTCATGACGTCGGGCATGGCCCCGCCGGCAATTAGTTTGATGGAGGGATCCACCTTGCGCATGGCTTTGGCGAACATGTCATGCTTCAGTTCAAATTGCTCAATGGCCATGGAGCCCATCTGATAATCGCCCCATGGCTCGTTCCCAATACCCCAGAACTTGACGTTGTAGGGCTCGGGATGGCCGTTAACGGCGCGCCATTTGCCCATCGGTGTTGTCACTGTGCCATTGGTGTATTCCACCAATTCTTTTGCCGACCAAGCGTCACCGAAACCTGCATTGACGGTGATGTAAGGGTCCACGTCGAGAAGATGACAAAGCGTTAGAAACTCATCTGTTCCTACGTCGTTTGGCTGTACGGCATGCCATACCGGATCATAGATCGGGGGACGCATGTCGACATCGCCTACGGCATTGCGCCATTCGTGCGCGGAGACAAAGTTGCCGCCGGGGAAACGATAAACTCCGGAATGGAGTTGCTTCAACGCTTCGACCACTTCCTTGCGGAAACCGTTGATGTTGTCTGCGGGCATCAGAGAAACAGCTCCAACGTGAAACGCGCCTGCGCCAGTGCCAGCGATTTCGAGCCGCGCATCGTCGCTATCGACTTTGGCAACGAAGTGGAGCGGAAATTTACGGTAAGTGGAGCCGATCGCACGAATATTGATTGTTTGCCGGTCGCTCGGTTCCTTGCCCCAGACCAGCGTTACTTTCACTAACGCCGTCGGGTTACCCGCCAGAACAATCCTGCCTGCGTACGCTTTCCCGTTGCGGACGGCCAAGCCGGACTGCAGGAATCCATGCGGCTCTATTTTGTCGAGTTTGATCAACGGCGAGTGGTCCCCGCTATATGGCTTGTCGCTGTCCATGGTCACGAACTCATCGGCGCTGATGGGCGTCCAATGGCGCAGGGGGCCGCGGCGACGCCATGCGGGAGCGGGAGGTTCTTCCGGCGCTTTTGAGGAGACCGCATAGTAGAACTTGCGGTCCGCTAGCATCTCGGCCCAAACGCCTTCGTTGACAATGTTGCCGCCGTGTTCGAGGAATTGCCCGTAAACGTATTTCGAAATAGGAGGGCCAGTCTTGGAAGCGTCGATGGTGGCGCTCACCGGCTGAGTTTGTGGAAGAGTAGAAGTGGAGAACAGAAGTGCAGCGAGCAGGACGAGTTGCTTTGTGCAAGTGAGATACTCGGGTTTCGCACGCACGCTACCGTACCTCCCGTTCCTATTCCGGCAAAGTTCTCGTTCCCTTGACCAGAAACGTTCCCAGCACATTGGGAGCGCTCGTATTCGGCTGGCCGCCCCCGATCGACAGCGAATACTTGCCTTCCGCGATGATCGGTTCGCCAGCTTCAGTGACCATGCTCAGATCGCGATCCTTCAGTTCAAAGCGCACACTCTTCGACTCGCCAGATTTTAGGTGCACGCGCTTGATTCCGCGCAGAGCACGCAGCGGCGCGCCCGGCACGTTCGGGAAGGTGAGATACAATTGAACGACCTCGTCGCCCTCGCGCTTGCCGGTGTTGGCAACGGTGACTTCCGCGATGAGAGGATCGCCCGCGCTGATTGTCTTTTTCGGAAGGCGCAGCTCACGATAAGCGAATGTGGTGTAGCTCATGCCATAGCCAAAGGGGTAGAGCGGCTTTCCCTCGAAGTAGCGGTAGGTGCGCCCCTTCATGGCGTAGTCTTCGAATGGCGGTAACTGTTCGACGCCTGTGTAGAAGGTGACCGGGAGCCGGCCCGCCGGATTATTCGCGCCGGAGAGTGTCTGCGCGATGGCGGTGCCGCCCTCTTCGCCCGGGTACCAAGATTCGAGAATTGCGTTGACGTGCTGATTCGCCCAGTTCACGCCGAGCGCGCTGCCGTTGCTCAACACCAGCACCACGGGTTTGCCAACTGCAGCCACCGCTTCCAGCAGTTGCTCTTCCGGCTGGGGAAGATCGATGCTGGTGCGATCGCCGCCTTTGAAACCTTCCTCGCTCACGGGCATCTCTTCGCCTTCCAAGTCACTGGTGATACCCAGGACCGCAACGACGACATCGGCGTTCTTAGCGGCTTGCACGGCCTCAGGACTCGGGCGCGGATCATATTTGGACCAGATCAACTGTGCCTTTACGGGCCCAGCGCTGCCCTGCCCGTAACCGATCTTGATGTAGACCTTCCTCCCCTGCTCTAGGTGAATGTGCCCGCCCCGCACCTGTGGTGCCTCATCGCCGCCGACCCAGCCGTGGGCCAACGGTCTGCCATCCACCTCGATTCGCGCGTACCCGCCTCGCAGACGCACGCCGACAGCGTAGTCTCCCGTTTCGGTCGGCGTGAGGAAGCCGGTCCACTCAATTCGTAATGGATATTGGCCTGAGGCTTCCTGAGGGATGTCCTCCGCCTTCAAATCGAGGCTATTCACCGTTCGTTCCGCGAGGACCATTCGCTGCGGCCCCCACATTTCTCCCAAGGAGAATTCCGCAGTGAGTCCTGGGCGGCCTTCCAAGGTGGTCAAGAAGGACGCGGATACAACATCACCTTCATGACGCAGGAACTGCGTTCCCGGCACAAAGGTAACTTGCGCATCGGGAAATTCCGCCTTGATTCCGTCCAGCACGGAAACGGTGTGCGTGGGCCTGCCATTGTAATTGCCCAGCAGGTATCTAGTCTGATCGGCGAGTGGACTCACCACAGCGATCTTGATGCCCGTCTTCTTTAGTGGCAGAGTGCCATCGTTCTTGAGCAGAACCATCGATTCGCTCGCCAGGACACGCGCCAACTCACGGTGGGCGGGGCTGTCGAGTTCCTTTTCGTCGATCTTTGTGTACGGAACCATTTCTGGAGGATCGAAGATGCCCAGCTTCATACGCGCGGTGTAGAGGCGGATCAGCGCGGTATCGATTTCGGATTCTTTCAAGAAGCCCTGCTGGTAAGCGTCGAGGTAAGGCTTGTAATCTCGATCATCCTTGATGTCCGAGTAATTCAGGCATTCATTATCCATACCGCGCTGTACAGCCAGGGCGGAGGCCTCGGGCTGCGTCTTAGTGAAGTGGTGATCGCGAAAGATGTTGACAATGGCGGCGCAGTCCGAAACCACGTAGCCCTGGAAGTTCCATTTACCGCGCAACTGGTCCTGCAATAGAAACTCGCTGGCGCACGCCGGCTGCCCGTTGACACTGTTGTACGCGCACATGACCGAGCCGGCTTTTCCCTCGGTAACCGTAGCGCGAAACGCTGGCAGGTAGGTGTCTAGCTCGTCGTGCTTACTCACTTTTACGTCAGCGGTGTGTCGCGTAGGCTCCGGCCCGCTGTGCACCGCGTAATGTTTCGGCGTCGAAATTACGCGATAGTATTTCGGATCGTCGCCTTGCATTCCGGTGACAAACGCCACTCCCAGGCGCGCGCTCAGAAACGGATCCTCA
The DNA here is from genome assembly GCA_963718785.1 of uncultured Acidobacteriota bacterium. GTDB lineage: Bacteria > Acidobacteriota > Terriglobia > Acidiferrales > UBA7541 > Acidiferrum. The sequence continues at coordinate 14,298 of CAVQZW010000008.1, forward strand.
CCGTAAGTTTCCTGGCCGCGTCCCCACCGAGGGTCGCGAAATATATTGATGTTCGGCGCCCAGAAGTCCAGACCTTCCTGGGCGCGGCTGTGGCCGGCGCGCTCAAACTGTGCGCGCTTGATGCGTGCTTCGATGCTGATGGCGATAGCCATGCGGTGGATGGCGTCGGTGTCAAATGTGGACGCCAAACCGACCGGTTCGGGAAACTCCGTGGTGCCGCTGGAGGCTACGCCGTGAAGCGCTTCACTCCACCAATTGTAGGCGGGTATACGCAAGCGCTCGATGGCTCGAGATTGGTTGGTTAATTGGCTGACCTTTTCTTCCACCGTCATGCGGTGCACCAGGTCCGCGGCGCGTTGTTCCGCTGGGAGGGAAGGATTGAGATAGGCAGGCGAATCGGAATTCTGCGCGTAGGCGCAACTCGCCACGAAGAAAACAGCGATTGTGGTCAGGGTCTTGCGGTTCAGTTTTCGCATGTTCGCATGGGCCTCGATATTTGTGCTCCGTAAAATTTTCTTCACGGCATCCTGCCTTTCGTTGTCACTCGACCCGAATTTGAAGAAACGCTCCCTCTCGAGACGGCTCTCGAATTGAGGCTCTTCCATTGCCCAACCGGCATGATCGATTGGATTGTTCATTGGCCGGTTTGCTGAAAGAGCCGAGGTGCAAAGTCCTTAAGATCGCGTCGCCAGGTTTGCCACTCGTGGTCGGTTCCGGGCGATTCGTAGAAGATGTGCTGGATGTTCGCGTCGAGCAGCGAAGTGTGCAATCTCTGCAGGCCCGTGCGCATACGCTCGGGTTCAGCTGTGCCGACGCCGACCCAGAGCAAATGCACTTTTTTTGCAAAGGAGCCGGGGTCTGCGAATACGCCGTTGTAGTCGGTTTTGGGATCGAGCTTGCGGTCTCCAAGCACGAGCATACCGCCGGCCCCGCTAAATCCTCCGATGTAGGAGAAGAGATCCAGATGATCAAGCGTGATCTGGAAAGTCTGCATTCCGCCCATGGAGAGGCCCGCCATAGCGCGATGATCGCGATCCGAAAGTGTCCTAAAGCTGGAATCGATATATGGGATTAGAGCTTGGGTCACATCATCTTCAAACGCCGCGGCCATGTCCTGCATGGCCTTCAGCATTTCCGGTGAACCAAAGGGTTTGCCCGTGAGATCGGGAGCGGGCTGACCCGCGCGCCTGGCGTAGCCATAGGCCATGACGACGATCATCGGCTTGCAACTGCCGGCGGCAATCAAGTTGTCGAGTATAAAATTCGCGTGCCCCTGCCTGACCCAACCGGTCTCGTCCTCGCCGGCACCGTGTTGCAGGTAGAGCACGGGATACCGTGCGGCGTTCTGCGTATCGTACTTCGGAGGCAGATACACCAGTGCGTGCCGCCAGGAGCCAGTGACCTTGGAGTTGTACCAAACCTCACGAACCTCACCGTGCGGCACGTCCTGTGCCGAATAATAGGTGGAACCCGGCTCGGGCACCTCGACGGCACTAGCAGGCCGACCCCCTCCGAAGAAGGCATGCGTGGCGGGATCGCTGACCTCGGCGCCATCGACGTTCAAGTTGTAGTAGTGGAAACCAGGCACCAGTGGATCGGTGGTGACGGTCCAAAATCCATCGGGCTGTTTGACCATGTCGACTTTCGGTCCGCTCCAGAAATTCACTTTGACTTTTGTGGCGTCGGGAGCTTTGATACGGATCTGCACTCTTCCCGAGCTGTCAACGCGGGGATATTCCGATCCCCAAACATTTGTCACCGAAGGTTGATAGTTGCCCGATTCTTGCGCGCAGCAAACACTAGCGAAAATCAACATCAAGATTCCGATCCTCTTCATTTCGCCTCCTTCGAGCAAGCACATTCGTTTTGTGGACGAGCGCGGAAATTCTTTTCCGCGCATTTTCGAAGCATCTTACATCTCGAGAGTCAGGAGAGTTACTTACGTGAAACCGGCTGCGCCCCCAACGGCGTTCTCTTGCTTCCGGGTTGTCGACACTCGCGCATAGGGACAGCTCCTTGTCTAAGTCGATCTGGGGCAATCGCCGTGGAGCCGCGAATTACAAGATCGGTTCGGATCGTGAATTCCTCGTGCGAAGTTCGACTGCGCTGAGTTTCCACCGAGTCCAGCAGCGCTCGAAACGCTTTACGTGCGATTTCGGCCTGGGACATCCGCACAGTGGTCAGGGGCGGAGTCGTGAACTGGGCGAAGTGCGTGTCATCGAACCCGACCACCGACAGATCCCGGGGAATCTGGATAGATAGTTCAAATGCCTCGCGCATCACGCCGATTGCGGTCATGTCATTGAAACAGATCACCGCGGAAGGGCGAACCGGGGCAGCCGCAAGCGCTGCCATGGCTTTCTTTCCCGCTTCCAAGGTGTAATCGCCTTCCATAAGAAATTCCGGCGAGACCCTCAAACCAATTTCGTCCATGCATTCTTGAAAGGCGATTCTTCGCGCGAGGGCCGTCTTCAAGTGCGCGGGTCCGCCGACAAAGGCGATCCCCGAATGTCCAAGGGCTGCCAAGTGCTGCACGGCCTGCCGAATGCCGTGACGATAGTCGATGCGGAGAGTCTTAAGGAGTGGTTCTGAGGCCTCGACATCAATGGCAACCGCCGGCACCTTGCGCAGCCGGAAGGCCTCGATTAATGCATCTTCTCTGCCGAAAGTCAGGATGGCCACTCCATCGACCCGCAGCTCGATCATTCGCCGAGCGGCCATCTCTGGCCGGCCGGGATTGTTCGTGACGGAACTTAGAAGGATCTCGTATTTGTGCTCGACCCCGAGGTCCTCGAAAGTCTGCGCGATCTCCGGGAAGAAAGGATTGGTTATCTCCGAAACCACCAGGCCGAAAATGCGACTGCGCCCCGAAACCAGAGCACGCGCATGAATGTTCGGGTAGTAGCCCACTTCGTCGATTACTTTTTGCACTCGCCTGGCGATGGCAGGTCGCACCGTCGGAACGCGATTGATGGTTCGCGACACGGTGGCGATCGAAACCTTGGCGCGGCTGGCTATCTCCCGAAGATTCATGGTCATGTGCTGAGGCTATGGTCGCCGTTAACGTTAACGGAGAGTGGAATCTTAAGGTGAACGAATACTGAACGAAAAGTCCTAATTTTCGGTGAAACATATCGATTTTTTCGATATATTTAACCGATGAAAAGCTCCCTGGACGAATGGGAGATTCTGCAGGCTATAGTCCAGCTCGGCGGCTTTGCGCCAGCGGCGCAGCAGCTCAATCGTTCGCAATCCACGATCAGCTATGCAATCGCTCGGCTTCAGGATCGGCTGGGGATTAAGCTATTAGAAGTAAAGGGCAGAAAAGCGCATTTGACGGAAGCCGGGCGGGTGTTGCTAGGCGACGCGGAACCGCACTTGGCCGGATTTCAACAACTGGAACACCGGGCACGCGCGCTCAGCTTTGGAGGAGAATCGGAGATTCGATTGTCGGTGGACAGCATTTACCCGAATGAGCGGCTGTTTGCGGCTTTGTTCGAATTTACTCGGCGATTCCCATATGTCCACCCCAAGCTCCGGCAGGCAGCATTCCTCTCTTCAGAAGCAGAGTTCTCGGCGCATGGAGCGCACCTTTGCATCACCGCACTGATGTCGCGCGACTACTACGCGAAGTCGGTTCTGGAAATCAAGATGCTCGCTGTGGCGCAGCGGGATCATCCGCTCCATTCCCTTCGGCGGCCAGCCTCTCGGGGCGATCTAATTCATCACACGATTGTGACTATCGAAGGAGCAGCGTCTGGCGGCGGCAAGCGCCAGCCGCGCAGTCCTGCCCAATGCTTTTTATCTGTGACTACGATAGAGGCGGCAATTGATGCGGTGCGCAGCGGGCTCTGCTTTGGCTGGTTGCCCGTTTACCGCATTCAGAATCACTTGGATAGCAAAGAACTACTCCCAGTACGCATGCCCGCCGGCGGTACCCGAGAGGTTCGTCTCAATATTATTTGTAAGGATCTAAACCCCAGCAGCCGGGAACTAAGTGCTCTGGCGCAACTGCTCGGCATTAACCGCGATTTGGAATTGATTTAGTCGCACTCGATCAAAGCCAAAACTCTGGTGCTGCCGGACCTGTCGAGTTTGCGGATCGGCAGAATCGTTTCGAGAATCCGTAGTAGATCGTCCATCGCCACGCTAAATGTATACTACCCCTTTCATAAACTGAACTCTGAAAGACAATTACGCAAACTGTTGGATATCAGTCCGGTGCAAGACCAGCTAAACCTCAGGGAGAACAGCAAATGGCCCAAATACTTGCTCTCCGACGTTTCCGAGCAATTCACCACGGAATTCTGCGCCAACCTGCCTTTGCTTCAGGTCGTCGGACGTTCCTGTTTGCGCTTCAAGCGGGATCTCCGCTCGTGCGCTCACTTTTTGTCAGCTTGACTCTGCTCGTTGTGGCTATGGCTGTGCCGGTGGCGGCTGCGCAGAAAATCCAGCAAGTTAGTCTCGCCGGTACAAATGCCAAATCGGCGGCAGGAGAAACGCTGACCGCGTCCAAGGTCGACAGCGTAAATACCTTCGGCGCGCTCAACTCGGTTGTTCCGAAGCCGTTTTCCGCAAAAGCGCAAGACGCAAAGCTAAATCTCAAATTGGCTCCCAAATCGGTAACGGTGGTTGCAGTCGAGCAGTAAAGCCAGATGGGTCTCCCAGAGCGATGCTGTTTCAAGAAAGGGTCACCATGACAAGCGCGAAATGGTTCGGAGGGATTTTGCTTGCGATTGCGGCTGGACTAGCTCGTCAGCTCGCCGCGCAAGTGCAAACGGATGTGCCTCCGGCGGTTGCGGGTGCAAAGCCAGTGACGGTCGAGCACATCAAAATTCACGGAACGGCTCTGGAAAGCAATTTGGAAGGAGACGCGGTTGATCGCGACATGTTTGTGTTCCTTCCTCCCAGCTATGCGCAAGATAAGTCTCGACGCTATCCAGTCGTTTACGCCCTGCACGGTTACTCCATCGGCGCAGAGCAATGGACGCATGAAATCCACGTCCCCGAGACTATTGAAGGCGCCTTCGCTCTAGGCGCGAAAGAAATGATCGTAGTCCTGCCCGATTCGAAGACGTTGCACAACGGCTCGATGTATTCGAGTTCCGTGACTACCGGTGATTTCGAGCTGTTCATCGCTCGAGACCTGGTCGCATACATTGATGCGCATTACCGCACGATTCCTGATCGCCAAAGCCGGGGACTCGTCGGCCACTCAATGGGAGGTTACGGCGCTACCCGCATTGGCATGAAGCATTCCGACGTGTTCGGGAGTTTGTACATCATGAGTCCGTGTTGCTTATCTCCCCGGCCCGCCGGGTCCATGAACCCGGAAATCGCGAAGAGCCTTGAGGCTCTGAAAACACCAGCGGACTCGGAAGGCTTGCCGTTTTTTGCGCGCGCCACGTTGGCCTCGGCCGCCGCTTGGTCACCCAACCCGAAGAATCCCCCGCTTTATCTCGACCTGCCCACGAAGGATGGAACGCCACAGCCCGAAGTTTTTGCAAAATGGGCTGCCAATGCGCCACTCGCTTTCATGGATCAGTACGTAGGAAGTTTACGGCGGTATCGTGCGATCTCCATCGATGTAGGTGACCAGGACGGTCTGCGAGCCGATACCGTAAAGCTCCACGAAGTTCTTGATAAGTATGCGATCGCGAATAGTTTCGAAGTGTATTCTGGCACTCACACGAGCAAGGTGGCAGACCGTTTTCAAAATCATGTGCTCCCGTTTTTTGGCCAAACACTCTGCTTTCAGGCGAGCTGCCAATGACGTTAATCATGAACAAATGTCTTTCCGTCCGATGCACGCAACATCTGTCGTCGAGCGGTCCAAAGGAAGGCGCCATGTACTGTTGCCATGTACAAGATCCGACTCGCTACATCCTCGCGGCTTTTACCGCTTGCAGTCCGTGTACTGTCCAGGTTCTTTGTGAGAGACTTTCCGTGGATTCACAGTGACTCACTCGCTACTCTCCGCCGCCTCGCTCCTCCTTCTCGCAGGACTCTGTCTCCCTCAATCCCGCGAGCAAGAACCGCCCGTTCCCGTCCCCGTCCCCACTCAGGGCCCTTCCATCAAAGTCGAAAGTCGCATCGTTGTGGTGGACGTGGTTGTCACAGACAAACAGGGACAATCCGTTCCCGGCCTCCGCAAGGATGACTTTCACCTTTCCGAGGACGGCGGCCCGCAGATTGTCAGTTCTTTCGAGGAACACAAGGGCGCCGCTCCTAACGAAACGAAGTTGCCGCCGATGCCGCCTAACGTCTTCAGTAATTTTCCGACGGCTCGTGGCGCTGATTCCGTCAGCGTCCTGCTGCTCGACCTCCTCAACACACAACCGCAAAATCAGGCATTCGTCCGGCAGCAGGTCATCAAATATCTCGGCGAAGTTCCGCCCGGCACGCGCCTTGCCGTTTTCGCGCTTAGTTCTCACCTCCGCATCGTCCGCGGGTTTACGACGGATTTTTCCGGCATCTCGGCCACACTGGAAGACAAGAAACTCGGCATAGCGCCCGAGATCTCTCGAAATCTGCAGACTGACGCTAACCAATACAGCGACGCGGAAATTCTCCGGCAAATGCGCAAGAGTCAGGCTGCGCCCTCGGCAATTGATGCCGTGGAGTCTTTCCAGCGCGACGAATCCGCCGAGCGCGCCAACTCGCGCAGTGAGCTGACACTACAAGCCTTCCAGCAAATCGCCCGCTATCTTTCCCCCATTCCTACCCGCAAAAATCTTATCTGGTTCTCAGACAACTTCCCGGTCAGCTTCTTTCCGGACACTGGCGGCAGAGTTCCCAAGAATCAGGATCACATCCAGAAAACCTCGGACATGCTCACGGCGGCAAAGGTCGCTATCTATCCGGTGTCTGCGCTTGGAGTTCTCGGAGACCCCACCTTCGATGCCAGCAAACTGGCCGGTTCGCGTCGGGAACTCGAAGCCCGCCTCAGCGCTAATCAAATCGCCATGGAAACTATTGCCCAGGAGACCGGAGGTCGCGCTTTTTATAGCACAAACGCGTTGAGCGACGCCGTCAAAGACGCCGTGAGCAACGGATCGCACTATTACACGCTGGCCTATTCGCCTGCCAACGATAAGAATGACGGCAAGTTCCGCCGCATTCAGGTAGGCCTCACCGACAATAACTACACACTTTCCTATCGCCGCGGCTACTTCGCCGACCAACCCAGCCACGAATTTATCTCCGAAGATGGCGCCGACGATCCCTTCGTACCACTTATCGGTTTGGATATGCCGGATTTCGACCAGATCCTATTCAAGCTGCAGGTAGTGCCGAAGAGTCCACAGCCTCCCGCGAATGCCCCGCGTGCGGGAAATAACACGAAATTGAAGGCGCCGTTTACCCGTTACGATGTCAACTTCGCCGTGGCTCTGCCCGATATCGCGATGGGCTTAGACGCCAGCGACACGCGTCATGGCCGTATTGAAATCATGATCATCGCATTCGGTCCGGGCGGCAACATCCTGAACATCGTCAGGAAGCGTAGCAATCTAACGATGGATTCCAACGTGTTTGAAGCGACCCGGCAGGTGGGAATGCAAATTCACGAGGAAATCGATGCGCCTCCGGGTGAAATCTATCTGCGGGCTGGCATCTATGACATGAATTCCGGCAACTGCGGGACGATCGGTGCAGCGTTGAATGGTTCATCCGCGAATCAATCCAAGAAGTAGTTTGAAGCCACGGGCCTCGATTTTACTCACCATATGGATGCTTGAGTGTTCTTACGACGTGGGCTGCGTTTACGCGGTTCAGTGCTGCGCTGCACAGAAGACCCACTGAACTGTCTAAGAAGAGTCCACGGCGCACGGTGAGTCCGAAGCAGCTGCCGTTTTGTGGGCTTGCGCAACGCAGTGAATCAGTCATGGTGTTTTTCCAAACCGCACGTTTTCTGCGTTGTAAGGGACTGTTTGAGATCCTGTGCGCTGTGGTGAAGTGGTATCAGCTCACCTGAGTTGCAGTTTTGCCGGTTTGCTAATTCCGAGCTTTTCGCACAGACCTATTTTCATTTGTTTTGTTAGCATTGCGACCTTCTCAGTTGCGCCAAAAGCTCTCATTTGAAGTCTATTGTTCAGCAAGTGTTCAGCAGAATCTTCTCTACGCAGCGTTCTTTGCGATTTGTACCTTGCAAAGAGGCATGTGCCGGATCAAGATAGCCGGCATCGCGGCGAGCCCAGCCTCGCGAGGCCACTCCTGTACTCTACCGATGGTCCACAAGCTCGCACTGCTAGTCGCGGCAAAATAAAGGTCCAAAAGGCCCTCCAATTGGCTGGTTTCCTGCTGGATTCCCCGCTTTCCTACTGACACGAATCGTTCTCCACAAATTGATTCGACGACGCCATCGACGCCAGCGATTGCCAGCACGTCAATAGCTTCTGTTCCATCGGATCGCTATTCAAAGCGTTGGGCGCGAGATAGTCTCTACTGGCGGCGATTTTCAAATATTTATCCGTCAACGCGTCCATCGTATTGAACTCGTTGGTCAGCAGCGGAAGGGCCCTTTGGTCCATGTCGGTGCTGGCCGCGGCCTCAGTCTGCTTCAAGCTTGATTGAATTTGCCTCCTGAAGTGGTCGAACCATACATCCGACAACGGATACCCCCGCTCGACGCCTGTTTTCAATGCAGCATGCCATTCAAGGATTTCCCTCATCGTCTCGATCCCCGCGCTGAGGAATGGCCTGGAGAGGGCGGCCGCGGGTGCGGACTGCTCCGCCTGAGGTGCTGCATTGGCTCCGCCGGGCAAAGTCAAAATGATTTGATTCCCCGCGAAGCGCAGCGCACCTCCTGTGATTCGCGCTAGCCCTTCGACTTCTACATAGTTCTTGCCTTGCACCTGAATGACTCTTGCCTGCCCCTGTTGGCCTTCGATTAGGAGTGCACTCGTCTCTTGCGCAACGAGAACCAGCAGGGGTAGCACCAGGATCGTCACCAGCATTACCGATTTTCGAATCGTGTTCCGCATGTCTTCTCTCCTAATACGAATGGCAGTCCCCTAGCAAAGGGCACGCGCCTTGCCAAACAGAAATGACGAAACGGGCCGCGCAATCCGCGTGATTTCACGGTTTTAGCCCCACACATCTTTCAAAGGTCTTCTCTCGCCAAGAGAAGGTTGCCCGCATTCGGGCAATGTACCCGGCGTTTCGGGCAACTGGGGCGCCACAGCACAAGGCCACAACGAACTGACCAGACGCCGCCTACGAGAGCGTGTCTCAATATGGAAGATCGGTGCTTGGGGTGCTAGTCTGATGCACATGCCGGAAGATGATGTAGGCGCGACGCCCGCCCATAGCAGATATCGAGCCTTGCTCGATGTGTCCGCCGCCCTCGTCGAGCAACCGACGGTGAAAGCCGTCCTCCATAGCCTGCGCGAGGTTTTGTCCAGCAGCGTTCGTCTCCATGGAGCCGACCTATATCTTCTGGACAGCGGTCGAGATACTTTGCATCTTCTGGAATTTGACCGAGCAGTGGACGCTCCCGCCATCAGAATTGGCACCAAGATTTCGCGGATTGGCGCGGCAGCACGAGCACTGGACCAGAAAGAGCCGGTTTTCCTGCCTGATGTATCCGAGGAAATGTTGAAACATCCCGAGTTGGCTCCGTTTGCGGCTCAATCTTCGGGCAGAAGCACTTACGTTTTTCCTTTGTTTACCGCCCAGCAGCAATACGGGCTTTTAACTGTGACTAAGGAGCGGGGGCAGGAATTTACGCGCGAAGATGTCGAACTGCTCCGCTCTCTGACTTCGCACGTTGCGATTGCACTCGAATGCGCGCTGGCCAGGGATTCCGCAGAACAATATCAGCGGGAACTCGCTACCGAGCGCGACCGGCTACGGCTACTCCTCGAAATCAATAATCACGTCGTTTCGAAACTAGATATGGACGATCTTTTTCGCTCGGCTTCAGCTTCCATTCGTTCGTATTTCGACAATCATCTGACGGGATTCTGGCTTCTTGAGAAGGACTCACATCGCCTTCAGAGTGTGGTTCTGGACTTTCCTGACCGCAAAGGATTGCTGGCGGAAATCGGCTCAACGGATCTGACTGAAACGGAGTATGAGAAACTTCGTGCCCGCCGGTCCGACATATGGTCAGCCGACGATATCGAGAGACTGCCGACGAATATTGGCGACGCCTTGCGAGCCGAATCCATAACCTCGGTCGCCGTTGCTCCTCTGGCGACCGGGAGCGGACCGCTGGGTCTGTTGGCGATCGGCAGCCGGAAGCCAGACGCTTTCGCGCAAGAAGACCTGGATTTGCTGACGCAGATTAGTATTCAGATCTCCCTCGCGTTGGACAATGCGCTCGCGTACGGGCGTCTGAATGCATCGGCAGCGCGTCTGGAAGAGGAACGCCTTTACCTTGAATCGGAAATTCGGTCGGAACACAACTTCGAGGACATCGTTGGCAAGAGCGCCGCGCTGCGCAGAGTGCTAGATCAAATTGCGATTGTCGCTCCCACAGGGTCGACAGTGCTTCTGCACGGGGAGACCGGTACTGGAAAAGAACTGCTCGCTCGGGCCCTTCACAACCGCAGTCCGCGTCGCGAGCGCACCTTCGTTCGACTGAACTGTGCCGCTATTCCTTCCGGGCTGGTCGAAAGCGAATTGTTTGGGCATGAAAAGGGCGCGTTTACCGGTGCACTCATGCAGAAACGAGGTCGGTTCGAGTTGGCCGATCGCGGCACACTTTTCCTGGATGAAATCGGGGATATCAGTCTTGACCTGCAACCAAAGCTCTTACGCGCTCTGCAGGAACGCGAGTTTGAACGTTTGGGAAGTACGAAAACTATCCGAGTTGACGTTCGCTTGATTGCCGCAACCCACCGCGACCTGCAGGGCATGATACGCAACAACCAATTTCGCGAAGACCTTTTTTACAGATTGAATGTCTGCCCGATTGAGATCCCTCCGCTTCGCGAGAGGCGCGAGGACATTCCTCTCCTAGTTCATTACTTCGTTTTGCGCTTGTCCCGGCAGATGCAAAAGCGCATTAAGTCTGTCCCGAAGCAGGCCATGGAGGCGTTAGTGAATCACGACTGGCCTGGGAACATTCGGGAGCTTGAGAACTTCATCGAGCGCTGCGTGATTTTCACGCAAGGGGAGGAGTTGAATGTTCCTCACAACCAGCTAAAGAGGACAGCTAGCCGCGGCGTCGGATCAGCACCATCGACATTCGAGCAAGCGGAGCGGCAGGTGATTGTCGACGCGTTGAAGGCCGCGTCCGGAAGGATATCGGGCAAAGGTGGAGCGTCAGAGCGCCTCGGACTGAAACGAACGACGCTCCAAAACAAGATGCGCAAGCTAAACATTGGTCGCGCTGAATATTCCAGCACATAAGGATTCCGGGCTCGCGTCGTGAGCAGGACCGGGAAGGCGATCAATCATCCTGTGTGGTGTGATTCCAACGTTTGTTTTATCGTCGCGAGGACCCGTCCGAGCGAGGATCGGGCTTTGTCCACGGCCACCTTGCGCACGATGCTTCCTTTTAGTCCGGTAAGGCCAGCCTGCTTCGACCCTTTGACGGTAATGATGTAGAAGCCGGGGCGTTGTGCATCTCTGACCAAAACAGTCAGATCGAGTGCCGTCTCGAAGTAGTGGCTTGCGTAGAGCTGTTTCTCAGCTAATGCATAAGCAGGGTCCGATGGGCTTGCTCCGCGGTACACGACCCTCTGGACGATCCTAAATGTAGGCTTCAATCCAAAATTAACGTTCTCCCAGTAGAAGCCTTCTTGCACGTTAGCTGACTTAGCCTTCGGATATTCAAGAAGATATTCGTTCAGTTCAGGGAGGTATTCCGGAAGTGCGCTTAGTCGTGTTAACAGCGCCGCGAAGGTTTCCGCCACTGCAGCAGGATGGTTTTTGTCACGATAGACTCCAAGGGCCGTATTGCCCCCATTCATGTAATTGAGTAGCGCTTGAAACGCCAATTGACGAGCCAGGTGATTCACCCTATTGGCGACCTCAGGGGCGGACCAGTCGATGGACTGCTTAATGTCCTCCATTGCCTCGGTTGGCAGCTGAAGGTCACAATGTCCCACCTTGCAGTTTTTCAGTTCTTCGATGTCTTGCTTTTCAAGGGTGAAGCCCCCAAGGTCCGAAGGCTGTGGCGGATCACTGAAGCTTTGGATAGCCAGATAGCCTGGCAGCTTGCGCAACGCGTTGACGTCCGAGGCAAGTTTGAGGTAGCTCTCTGGATTTGCCTCTACGTATACCGAGCCGAAGACGAACACTTCGTCAGGAGTGCGCGAGTCAATAACCTTAGCAACCGCCTTCCCTGAGCGGATCGCACCTATCTGATCTTCACTCAAGCCAACAAACTCTCGGAAGAATCTATACGGCTCGTCAGGGCCTTGAGCCTTAGTGACAGGTGCTATCAACAGCAACGCGACTGCAAGCGCGATGCAAAATCTGGTCCTCATCATTGCCCTTCACCTCCATTGTGCTTGACGATCCGCCTCTCTTCATCACTGTCATGCAGGTAGCCCCGACTGCTGCCCAGAAGATGGACCGCGTCCGCCGGCACAAAGCCAACGTCAATCCTGCGGTACCCGTCACACCAAACAGATTTGCAATGAGCATATTCCCGCCTTCGTAGGTCCCGAGGTTACCCGGACTCAGCGCACCAACGAGGTTGATCACCTTGGTCAAACCTTCCAGTGCAATTGCGCTGACCAGGCCAACATCTGCTCCCATAAATCGCAGGATGAGATACACCTCCAACACCGCCATCGCGTGCCACAGGAAATTGAGGATCAGGCTCGCACAGAACGCGACAGGCTCTTGGCGATAAAAGCTGAGCAGGTTATGTTCGGCTGAATCAATGACGGACAGCTTGCTGCTGACCAACTTGTGAAGCCGAGGCAATCGCCCAATCGCTCTAGCGGCGTTTCCCATCAGCTGCCACCCACGTGCGACAGCCACAGCTGAAATGGCTACTATTGCAATGAGAACGGCAGCGAGCAGCAACGCGTAAATTCGCCACCGACCATCAACAAGAGGCGCAAGCAATAAAGTGGCGGTGATTCCCAAAACTGTGACCACTACCGCTGTGAAAGCATGCAATCCTCCATCAATCGCGGAAGACGATATTCCATTCGCTAGCGGCACAGCAGAACCGAGCATGGAAATGCGCAGGCCCTCCCCAAGTAGCTTTCCGGCAAAACCAAGTTGTCCGACAGCATCAGAGACCAGCTGCGCTCCAAGACTGCGCGACCAGGAAAGGGCGCTGATATCGCATGCAAAAGTCTGTCGCCATGCCCATGTCTTAATCAGCTGAGAAAGGCCCCCCAGGATGATGATCAAAACCAGGCCCCAGCCGACTGCCTGGACTTGCTTCCAAACGGCCCCGGGACCGGCTCGATGTAGCATGTAGCCCAGTAGGCTGACCCCAAGAACCAGAACGAACGACCGGAAAAGAAATCGAGGGAGATAGCGGAAGTTAGGCACCGCACACCTCACCAACCGCTGGTTCATCCTCTGTTATTCGAGCGGAGTGGTTCGCATCGTCCGGGGATTCTACTGGAACGCGAATGGGAACCAGAAAATTACTTGCGAGAAGATAGGCGTAAAGATGTTCCAGAGGAGGCGTGAAACGCAGCTCTTCAGCAGAGACCCAACCTTTCGTTTCATTTAATTCCAAGTCGATAGCTGAAAAGACTTTGATCGCCTCCTGTAGATCTATTGCAGTCATCGGATAGGCATAGACGCGTACGTTCTGAGCCAGGAGACGCGCGAGGGCTTCAAGAAGCCTGCCTTCGAGATTGAAATAGGGATCATCGAAGGCCCGGATCAAAAGCGAAAGTCCGACGATAAAACGCAGCGGAGCTTTTGTATAGCGATTCACGAGCGCCGTCATGTTGTATAGCTCGCGTTCGCGGAATAAGAGGACATGGGCGCCTTGTGCCACAAGTGCATTAATCCGAGTCAGCAGGTCGGAGATTTCTGGGGCTGACTCTTGTGCAACGATTGGACCCGCTGACACGCAAAAGCAGCCGATAGGAGCAGAAGTGGATTCTCCCAATTCCCTACGAAGCTCTTGAATGCCGGCGGCCAGCATTTGCGTATGAATTTGCGCATGAACAGGATCCACATGGCCGAAGTATCCTGGTGCCAGTACAACAGCTTTGTTGTGCAGAAATTCGTTAGGAGGCAGAGCTTCGCCCGAAGGCGAAAAGCAGACGGCCTCGGCAAGTTCCGCATGCACCAAATAGGCCAGGAGCGTGGGGCGATCCCAACTCGCAAAAGCAGGCCCGCGAAAATCAATGCAATCAATCTCTATCCGTTCCCTTACGACATCTTGAGCGAGCCCTTCGAAAAACGATTCCTTTGTCTGTAACTGATAGAAAGCAGCGTAGAGGAGATTGACGCCCAGAATACCGATGGCTTCTTGCTGGAGAACGTTGGAAGAGTCCCGCATGTTGATGTGCAGGAGAATGTCGCTAGGTTCTCCGCCAGAACGCGACTGGAACCGAAGTCCAAGCCAGCCATGGGAGTCGTTTGTTCCGGCGTAATTTCGTGCGGATACAGTATCGACAAAAGAGAAGAAGCGCTTATCTTTGCCGCGAGTCTTGTCTAACTGGCCGAGCAACTGGGTCCACTCGGTTTCCAGCATGGCTTCCACCCGCGCCCTGGAGACATAGCGTGAACCAGTTCCGTATAGACTGTCACTGACCTCCTTGTCGTAGGCGGAAATGCTTTTCGCAACAGTGCCAGAGGCACCGCCGACGAAAAGGAACCAACGAACAACCTCCTGGCCGGCACCGATTTCGGCAAATGAACCGAATGTGGAAGCGTCGAGATTCAGAGTCAGCGCTTTGCGATGAGTATCAAGTCTTTCGGTGGACGTCATATTCAGGCTCCAATGTAGTTACGTTTTCCGAGGCTTGGATCTGTTAGGACCAGATTCGTCGCCGTTTGCGGGAGGCTCCCCCAACGTATTCAGAGACGAGCTGCCGTTTGGAACCACACGCAAATTCAGACGCTCGCATACATCAAGCGCATAAGAATTGGGGGCAACGAACTCGGCTCCAAGCTGGCCAAGGAAAGACAGCACTTCCTCTCCCACCGCGTCAATGAATACGACCTCCGTCAGATCGACGAGCAGCTTTCCGCGCGCGCCGAAGCGCGCCGCCAACGTGCGAGTGTCTTCAGCATCATCACCGGCGAATCGGCCTTCAAGTCTTAAGATCAAAGTGCCAGCCGAATCGCGTATTTCGACGCGGAGCATCGCGCCTCCTTAATGTGAGTAGCCGGAACACTCACCGGCCATGCCCGTTTCAATGGGCGTCTTCCTACGAACTATCGTCCCATCAAACAGCAGGTCTCGTGCCAGAAGACGGCCGGGATAAGTTATTCGAATCAATAGATATTGCGGAATGCGTTCGGATAGAACCTGCCCTCATGCGGGCAAAGCCCCGATGCGGGCACGGTGTGGCCTTTTCCATAAAGCAAGAAGGCCAAGTTGCCCATTTGTCGAGATGGAGGCAGCAGCAATCTGCTGAATCACCAGTTCCACCATCGGTAGCAAATCAGCTTGCTGACTCTGGTCTGCCGGCCCTCGCAAAATCGCACGAGGACAGTGCCCGCGATAGTCACTGGCGGCAGCATTGCCCGCATTCGGGCACGTCAGCTGGTGGGCCATACATCAGCCCCTAATAAATCCAACAACTTGCGAGCCGCAAAGGTTGGCATGGTGTCTGCATTACTCACAAACAGGAACGCAAAATGAACCCACTGACCTCAAGGAACAAAACCACACAGGGCCCGACAGAACGTCGGACCCTAAAAACATTTCTGTCCCGCGTGTCTCTGATCCTGGGGCTCCAGCTCACCCTCTTTTCGGTGGCCTGGGCACAGACGCCTGAGGCCGCTAACGCTAACGAGCCGCTGTTGACCTTGGACGAAGCGGTCCGGATTGCAAGCGGCACTAACCGAGACATCCACATCAGCAAAATTGAAGTCATCAAGGCGCAAGAGATAGTCGCGCAGGTTAGAACAAATTACCTCCCGAAGCTGGATGCGAACGTTCTTGCAGGAGTTCCGCTGCAGCCACTGAATTTTAGAGTTCCCGCTGGCAGCTTCGGCACTTACCCAGCAACCGGTCCTATCCCAGGGACCGATTCCAACATTCACTCACCCGTGCGGTTCGGCGCGTTCGTGAATGCCTCCGCGGCACAACCACTCACACAACTTTTTAAAGTAAATCTGGCAGTCAAGCAGGCCCGACTCGGAATCGACCTCGCGAAGGAAGGCGTGCGCGCGCAGAGTCAAGACACTGTGCGACAGGTGAAGGAAGCCTACTACCAAGTAGCGGAGCTACAGGCACAGGTAGCCAGTGCAAGAGCTGCTGTTCGGTCGTTGAACGAGCTGTCCACGTTAACGGAACAGCGGCTCGCACAGGAAACCGTGCTGCGCTCCGAATCACTCACAGTAAGGGCAAAGTTGAAACAACAACGCTACCAGTTGCTCACTGCGGAAGACGCCTTTGAGTTACAGAAGCAGAACCTGAATCGGCTTCTGGGGCGCGAGCTGCGCACTCCCTTTTCAGTGGAAATGCTCCCGTTCGGCGAGCTTGTTGAATGGGATCTGGATACGGCTCGAAAGCAGGCACTCGAACAGCGGCCCGAACTGCGTGGCGCGCGGATACAAACCAAGATTGCCGAACTGGACGTGCGTCGCGAGCACGCGAAATACATTCCTGATCTGAATTTTCAGGTCAGCTATCTTGGATTCCAAAACGTCAATTTCCTCCCGCAGAGCGCCGGCACTGTCGGGTTCCAGTTGCAATGGCAGCCGTTCGATTGGGGATACAAAAAGCACCGGATCGCAGAATTGAAGGCTACGACAGAGCAGAAGGCAACAACGGAAAGCGACATTGAACAGCGCATTCTGCTGGACGTTGAAGAAAAGTTTCGCAAGCTGGAGGAAGCACGCATCCTGCTGGACGCGCTAACGGATCAGCGTGAGGCGGAACAGGCGAAGCTCGGTGAAGTGACAAACCGCTACAACCAGAAAGCAGCGCTTCTGTCCGATCTCATGCAGCAACAAGCCGCGGTGTCGCAGGCAGAAGCGCAGTACCAGCAAGCACTCGCGGGATTTTGGACGGCAAGGGCTAGCTTCGAAAAAGCGATAGGAGTGGAGTAAAGACATGAAAAACAAATCAAGCATAGGACTATGGAAAGCAGCCGCCGCACTATTGGCACTAATCGCAGGGGCAAGTGGATGCCAGCAACCGACACAGGTAGCGGCGAAATCTCCAACGCCTGTCCGCGTAGTGGATGTTGCGCTCAACTCTTCTTCAGAAAGCCTACGGTACTCGGCTTCGGTGTTGCCGCTGGCGCAGGCGGCGTTGTCCTTCAAGTCCTCGGGATACATAACCGAGATCAAACAGGTCATGGGCGCAGATGGAAGACGCCGTGAGATTGGAGCAGGCGACTATGTTGCTCGCGGCGCATTGCTGGCACAGATTCGCCACCAGGACTTAAAAAACCAGCTTGACCAGGCCGCAGCGACAGTCACGCAAGCCGAGGCGCAACATCTTCAAGCTTCTCAGGATTACGAACGCGCCAAGGCGCTTTACTCCACGCACAGCCTGACGAAGCCCGAGTATGACCAAAGCCGAGCGCGATTCGATTCAAGCCGAGGTGCTGTGGACCAGGCAAAGGCCAGCTTGCGACAGTCACAATTGGCTTTGGCCGACGCGGATTTGGGCGCGCCCTTTTCCGGCTTCATCCTGGCTCGCAATATCGAACTCGGAAATC
>CAVQZW010000009.1:0-629592 GCA_963718785.1 uncultured Acidobacteriota bacterium
ATTTGGTTTTCATGCGGCTCTCCTTTCCGTCTCAACCAGACGCCCATCTTCCATTTTCAGAATGCGCGTAGCGAATTCGTAGATTCGGTTGTCATGGGTGACTACGACGATGCAGCGGTTTTGTGTGAGCAGATTGCGGTGCACGAAACCCACAACCGAATGCCCTGTATCTCCGTCAAGGGAAGCGGTCGGTTCATCCATGATAAGTATGTCCGGTTCCGTGATGATCGCCCTGGCGATGGCGACGCGCTGCTGCTCGCCGCCGCTTAGCTTTACGGGAGGCAGACCAGCGCGTTCTTTCAGACCGACGATTTCCAGAACTTGGTTGCGCGCTCCACCGACTCATCCCAATCTTTTTTTCGCAGGATCAGCGGAATGGCCACGTTCTCCGCCGTGGTCAGCCGCGGAAACAGGTGATAGTCCTGAAAAACAAATCCGATTTTGTTCAGGCGGAAGTCCGCAAGCTGATCGCTCGGAAGGTTCCAGATGTCCACTCCTTCGACCAGCACACTTCCGGCATTGGGTCTCAGGATCCCGGAGAGTACGCTTAGCAAAGTAGTCTTGCCGCTGCCAGAGGGGCCTACGATGTACAGCATTTCGCCAAAGTTCGCTTCCAATTCGACGCTTTGCAGCGCCGGTGTTTTGGCTTCGCCTTCGCCGAACCACTTCACCAGTCCGCTCGCTTTGATCGCCACGTTGCCCATGTCAGCCTCGGAAGATATCGAACGGCTCGATGCGCAACACGGCCGAGCCCGAAGTAGCTGGAAACCGCGTCGATGATAAGCACCATCACCAGGGCCAGAGTCAGATTGAAGTACGTGATCGTTGCGAAGTAATCCGGCAGCCTCATTTTGGCGATGGTGATGAGCGAGGTGCACAGCCCAATGCCTAAGCCATAGCCGGTCAAGGCCGTAAAAGTCGCCTGGAATAGAACCATGCCCACCAGTTCGCGGCTCCTCGTGCCAATGGCTTTCAGAGCACCAAAGCGCTCGAGGTTCTCCAAAATGAACGTGAAGAAGGTCTGGCCGGAGATGGAAAGTCCGACGATGAAACTAATCACCGTCATGATCAGGATGTTGGTGCCCATTCCGGTCTGGAAGACGTAAAAAGCCGTGATCTTGTCCATAAACTCGTCTTGCGTGATGGCGAGAAAGCCAAGCGATTGCACTTGGCTTTTGATTGCAGGAATGTCGCTTTGAGTCTTCGGCTCGACGAGCACGTAAGAGATCGTGTAGCGCGGGCTGGGTATGTACTGAGTCGCCCGATTGTAGGTGGTGTAGAGCGTCGGTATCCCGAAAAGCCCGGACGCCGGAACTCTCGCGATCCCTACGACCACGCAGCGATGATCGTTCAACTGGAATTCTGAGCCGATATCCGGATTGCCGAGCTTCACGAAATCGGCGTCCTTCACGACAATGAAGCCGTTTTCCGCGTAGATGTCTTCGATGTTTCCTTTGAGAAGCTCGGGACGGCCGAACAGGCTGATGTCGTCCAAGCCGATCACGCTCACGGATTGATACGTGCCGTTCCCGAGCTTGACGAGCGCGCCGCCGGAGTAGAGCGGAACGGCGTACTTGACGCCTTTCATGCTGCGGACCGAGTCCAGAACGTAATCGGGCATTCCGACGGTGTTCGCGACTGTTTGCACCGCCGGATCCATGACCCAAATGGAGGCTCCGACGTTGGTGACAGTGGAAAATGAATGGTGCAGGACGCCGATAAACATCGAGGTGGCAAACATCATTCCGAAAACAGCGAAGGCATTGCCGACAAGGAGCGCGGTAAATTTCGCCTTATCGTTCACGAGCAGCTTATACGCGAGCTTGAGTATTCCCTTCACGCCCCGCGACCCTGGCTCTCGGCTATCTTCTGTTTGCCTTCGAGCATCACTCGGCCTGCAGTAAGTGCTTGCGAATACGGCACTTAGATTTCACATCAAGAAGGCTACAGCAACAGCTTTCTGGCCAAAGTGTCTAGTGTCACCAGGTTCTGTGACCTCACTCACACGCCTCAGATATTCAGATATCTAGTCGTATATTCACTGACTTGCGCGGGCAGCGATTCGACGGCATTCGAGGAATATTGGTTGAATGCTGAAATTGGCGCATCCGGCTATCACCAGTGCCGCTAAATACTTTCGCGTGCCTCGTTCATTCGGGGCACGCTTTTTTCTTGGTAGCCTGTCTGCGCCTTTCTAATAAGCCGTGGCTAACTAACGCGCACCTTTGGGCGCAAGTGTTCCAATCGGACAACCTGCGTTCCGGGGAGCATAGGTAAGCGCATTTTGCGTTGCTCCCGTCACTACGCGACCTGCAATATTTGCTGTTCCAGATCCGGAAAGCATGCCATTGGGCTGCAGCGCCAGTGTGAATGGCGAAGAACCATTCTTTATATTGACCACGATCTGGTTGGGCGCATTTTCAACTGTATACGGCTGCATAGCGTGCGCTGCTCCGCAATCGAGCGTTACAGCATCGTCGGCAAATTCGAGCGCTAGCCCGCCCGAACCGGCGTATTGTCCCGACATGCGGAGTCCAGGAGGCCCCACTGCCATCACACTATTCATGGCGGCAGTAAGGTCACGCGTCAGCGGATTCTTGTCTGGCGGAGGAGGCGGCGCTTGCGTCAGTGATGCAATCGTGCAGCGTTCGGTCTTTGACTCGTAAATAGGCACCGAATCCCAATAACCGCCACCCGCTACGGCGATGCCATTTCTGTACTCCTGCATCCACACTCGATTGTAACCCGTAATAATCTGCCCCTTTATGTCTATAGCGCCGGGACCGGAAAGGCTCCCGTTATTTCCCATGGAGAGGACAAATGGAGTGGGCTCACTTTTCACGTTGATCAAGAGTTGATTTGGCTGCTTGGTGATCGTGTAGGCGTGCCCATTTGGAACAAGTTTGCCGCAGCCGTGTAATGACAGACTCTGTGGCCCGAAGTCAAACCACACGCCTGCGCCACCTTGGTAGTGGCCGTTCATAGTGACTCCCGCGAATTTCGAGCCACCCAATGGGTTCATCACGTCGGCATCAACGCCCGCCATGTCCATCAAGCCGCTCCAAAATCCTTTGCCAATGCACTGGAGTTCATTGCCGCCTAGCTCTACGCATCGCCGAGCCGCAAGTGTGCCGGGATCATTCCTGACGAATGGCGAACCGCCTTTGGCAGCGTTGGCCGCTTGCTCGCTTGCGCGCCTCTCCTGTTCGAGATGCGCCAGATAAGCCTGGTTCCTCGCTTTGTCCGCGCTTGTAAGCATCTGTAGAAATTCTGGCGAAAAAAGTTTCAAGTGCATCTCGCGGTCGAGAGGCGTATCGAGCTCGTAACGGCCATGCAGCTGGAAGAACGCTTGCGCTTCGGCAGCCGTGTGCGTCTTCTTATAGCCCTGCTCCAACTCGTACGCTGCCAGTTGGTATTTCCCCGTGATTTTCTGTTCGTCGGGCGTAAGGTCGTAACGCTTGCCGTCGGCAAGCAGGAAGCGCGTGATGACCGTCGGCAACTGGTTGAACACGGCCACCTGACGCGCCAAGGTGTCCGTGGCATCTTTTCCTTGAATCTGTTGTTTGACGAAATCGATCGAAGGCATTTCGTTCAGATAGGGAGGATTAAAAGATTTTCCGGGCTCCGCCATGGTCCGCGGAAAAGAAGTGGGAGAACTGGCGGCCCGTGCCTTGCAGGACTTCACCCCTGCAGCCACTCGCTCACGAAGATTGACGGCCTGAAAGGCAGGCTTACCATCTTTTTCAATCTTAAATTCGCAGTACTCTTGCCCGCCCTGTTTCGCACAGCGAGTTACGGTCACAGTCATGCCGTCGCTGCACTCATAGGAAGCGTTGACTTGAAGGGAGTCGGGTTGTTGCGCGCCAGCTTGTAGAAAGCCTTGCAGGAAAGTTAGTGCCGCAATCGCAGCGAACCGGACACTGAAAATTGGACTGAGGAAGATGCGCTTCATTTTCTTCTCCGTCATAGCTAAACCGCGAATTGTAGAGTAAGTGGAGACGAACTTGCGCGCATTATATTGAATTTCTTGGTTCTTCTTCTTTTTTTTCCCTTGCGAAATTTTTTGGGCCCGAGAGCTGCGATTTTCTACAAGCCATCTCATAGATGGTTTGGCCCCGTCTAAATGGCCGCTTTTTCAAGGACTTTGGCGACCCCAGAGCATTTATGAGACAAGTTGTAGTGACTCGCGGGATTGGAGCTCACCAGTAGTGTTCGTTGGCGACCTCGGGGGGGTGAAGATCGAAATTGCATTCCTAACTTTTGAAAGAGAAATTGGTAGGGGCGGTGGGGATCGAACCCACGACCTTCGGCTTAAAAGGCCGCTGCTCTACCACTGAGCTACGCCCCTGTGGTGTGAATTTCTTATTGTAGCATGAGCGGTGCTTCCACCAAGCGCGTCCACAACTCCCCAGATTCAGGCGCCAGCGTCAGCTTCCATCGCAAGCACACTTTCCCGCCTTCGCAACAAGCAACATTCGCCGGCGATCACGTGGGCACGGCTACAGCATGTGAGCGATTACGACAGAGCCGGGACGGCCCGGGGGCGTTTGCGTTTCCACTCGTAGTCCCTGCGCAGGAGGGACTGATGCTTTTTCAGCTGAGACTCCAATTCGGCGAAGGCTTGTTTGCAACTGGCGCGTACATTGTCGCCGGTTCCGGTGGCGTGGAGCGTTCCGGTAGGCAACGACAGATTCAGCGAAAACGAATTTTCTTCACGGCGCGGATTTTTTGAAAAGACTCCGTGCAGCAGAACGAGGTCGGGTTCATAACTTTTCAGCAGGCGACTGAGTTTGCCGGCATAGCGCTCGACTTCTTTTTCGGCTGGTTTGTGCGGTTCGACGTTCTTGTAACTGATCGACAGTTTCATGGATGCACCTGTAGGAGTTCTTGCAGAAGAGGCGGGCGACGCGGGGTTGCTCTTGGCACCGCATCATATGGACAGGATAGCAGCGCAGACCTCGCGCGGCAATCGTCGCTAACAATATATCTGCCTGGGCGGGAGAGCCCTCCTGCGTTGACTTTCGTGGCTGGGCCACTCTACTCTGCCTCCGCGGATTTTGTAGCATGGGTAGCGGTGGAGTTGCGGTGTCGCACGTCACAGCGGAATTGCGATCGGCCAGGAGTGGCTCTGTTAGCAAAATCGACCTCCGGCGATGAGTTTCATTATGCTCCCGTAGAGCGGCAAGGCCATCATGCCTCCAACGAAAAAACCTTCTGAAAATGCCCTCGGCTCCCAGGCGGTGATTCGCGTGGGGCCGGCCGGCTGGTCCTATCCTGACTGGGCTGGCTATGTTTATCCATCGCGGAAACAGAAAGGTTTTCACGAGGCGACGTACCTCGCGGAATTTTTCGACACCATTGAGATCAACACTTCCTTCTACAATCCGATTCGGCCGGACCATGCGGCGCAATGGATCGACCGCGTGGCCGCAAATCCCCTGTTCGTCTTTACGGCGAAGCTCTGGCAGCGCTTCACACACGAAATCGTTCCTGCAAACGCAACCGGCGCCGTAGGCTCGGCTATCGCCGCGGCAACGGCCGAAGACGAGCGAGCGGTACGCGCGGGGTTTGACGTATTGCACAACGCGGGAAAACTGAGCGCGGTGCTACTGCAATTCCCTTTTTCGTTTCATCGGACGCGAGAGACTGTGGCGCATCTCGCCGCGCTGTTGAAACGCTTCGCGGTTTATCCCCTGGTCGTCGAAGTGCGGCATGCGTCGTGGCAAACGCCGGAAACATTTGCGATGCTTGCCGAGTGCAACGCAGGCTTCTGCAACATCGACCAGCCCGTCATCGGCAAGTCGCTCGAGCCCTCCGCGGAAACCACATCTCCCATCGGTTACGTACGGCTGCACGGGCGAAGGTACGACACGTGGTTCAGCGACGACGCCTCGATTCCTTCCCACGAGCGGTACAACTACCTTTATTCCACGGAAGAACTGGCGCCGTGGGCGAAGCGCGTGAAAAAAGTGGCGGAAAAGTCGCGCGAAGTCTTCGTCATCACCAACAACCACTACCAGGGAAAAGGAGTGGTCAACGCGCTGCAGCTAATCAGCATTTTGAAAGGCTCGAAAGTGAAAGTTCCGGAACCTCTGCGCGAGCGGTTCCCCGAACTGGAAAAGATCGCCGATGCGCCACCGGCAGAGCCGACTCTGTTTCCCAAGTAAACGCTGTAACGGACAACGAGTTCCCCAGCGAGTTCATCCCAAGAAATTCACGTGTAGAAGTTGGCTCGAAACAGCGTCCTTGTTTTACGCTGGAAGCATGTTCGCTTGTGAATTGCGATTACGCGTTCGGAGTTTAAAACCGTGAGAAGGAACTTTCTGACTCTTGTGATGTTGCTGTCATGTTCTGGCATTGCCGTGCCACGGCCTCAAAGTCTAAACGATGATGGTGGGTGGGTCCTTGGGCTTGAAAAAGCTTGGAATCATGCCCTGGAAGCGAAAGATGCTAAGGCCTTGGACATGATCCTCGCAAATACGTTTGTATCCATCGATATCGACGGGAGCATTTCTTCCAAGGGCGAATTCCTGGCAAGCATTACGTCACCTGACTATCAGCCGTCCCAGGCAGTGACCGAACAAAGCAAGGCGGAGGTCTACGGGAATTCGGCAGTAGTCGTCGGAATCCTGCGAGTGAAGGGCTTGGAGAAAGGGAAACCGTACGTACACCGCGAACGGTTTGTGGATACGTGGATCAAGACCAATGGCACTTGGCAATGCGTAGCAACCACGAGCACGCTGATAACCGCCAAGCAGGTCGCCGAATAACTCGACCCCCAAGATTGATAATCGAACGATACTACATCAGGACTCCTCCCTACACTTCTGCTCGAGACGCGGACATAAACTTTGCCAGCGCATGGACGTGCTCACGAGAAAGCTTTAGGATGGTTGCGAAATCCTATGAATAAGAGCAAATGGTTTGCCGTTTTTCTCGTCGCGCTACTCCCGGTCTGCCTCTCCAGCCAAGGCCAACCGGATGCCGCTGTCATCTTCGTCGACGCTGCGCATCCAGGAGCAGCGCTCTCTCCCTCGATGTTTGGCATCTTTTTTGAAGACATCAACTTCGGCGCCGACGGCGGGCTCTATCCCGAACTCGTCAAGAACAGATCCTTCGAGTTTCAGGAGCCGCTGACTGGCTGGCATGAAATTCTCGGTCTCAGCAGCAAAGGTTTCGATCCTCCAAAAGGCGAACTCTCTGTTCATACAGAGGATCCGCTCAACCAGCTCAACCCTCACTATCTCAGGGTCCGCGTCTACGACTCTGGCTACGGATTCCGGAACACTGGTTTTCGCGGCATCGGAGTGCAAAGCGGCGCTGAATACCGTTTCTCCGCCTATGCTCGCAGCGGCGGACCAAAATCCATTCGCGCCACAATAACGGATAGCAGCGGCCGCGAGCTTGGAAGCGGGAAACTCGAAGGATTCGACGATCATTGGAAACGGTATGAAACCGTCATCCGAACAAACGCCACCGAGCCGCATGCCCAGTTGAATGTTTTTGTTGACGGCGTTGGCAATCTCGACCTCGACATGGTCTCGCTGTTCCCGGTGGACACATGGAAACATCGTCCAAACGGCTTGCGCAAGGATCTGGTGCAGTTACTCTCCGATATGCACCCGGGATTTCTTCGCTTCCCGGGCGGTTGTATCGTTGAAGGCCGCCTGTTGGCGACGCGCTATCGCTGGAAGACCACGGTGGGTGACATCGATCAAAGGCAAACCATCATCAATCGTTGGAACGATGAATTCGACTTCCGCCCGGCTCCCGACTACTTCCAATCCTTTGGACTGGGCTTCTACGAATACTTCCAACTGGCCGAGGACATCGGCGCCGCGCCCCTGCCAATCTTGAACTGCGGGATGGCTTGCCAGTTCAATTCCAGTGAGACGGCTGCGCTGGACCAACTCGACGAATATGTGCGTGACGCGCTGGACCTGATCGAATTCGCAAACGGTTCCGTCACTACACCGTGGGGCAAGCTGCGGGCGCAGATGGGTCACCCGGAGCCGTTTCATCTCACGATGCTAGGCGTAGGCAACGAGCAGTGGGGTTCGCGCTACGTGGACCGCTATAAAGTATTCGCGGCTGCTTTGAAAGCGCAGCATCCGGAAATCAAGCTGGTCGTCAGCGCTGGACCTTTCCCGGCTGGAGAACCATTCGAGAGCCTGTGGTCCAGCTGGCGCACGCTGAAGCCCGATATTGTCGACGAACACTACTATATGAATCCCGAGTGGTTCCTCGCGAACACCGGGCGCTATAACGGCTACGACCGGTCGGGACCGAAAGTCTTCGCCGGTGAGTATGCCGTCCAGACTGCCGGCATCACCAGCTCAGAAAATCGCAACAACTGGAAGGCTGCGATCGCCGAAGCTGCTTTCATGACCGGCCTGGAACGCAATGGAGACGTTGTGCGGATGGCATCCTACGCTCCACTCCTGGCGCATGCTGAAGCGTGGCAGTGGAAGCCGGACGCGATCTGGTTTGACAATCTGCATTCTTACGGCACTCCTAATTACTACGTTCAGAAAGTGTTTGCCAGCAATGTTGGCACGCGTATAGTGCCGGTCACGCCACAGGCCGAAGGTGGCCTCTACACCAGCGCATCGCTGGACGAGCGCAATCATGAACTGATCGTGAAGGTCATCAACCATTCGGCGAATCCGAGACCGGCACAGATCAAGTTGAATGGCATAGATGTGTCCGGTAAAGCCAAAGTCACAACTCTGGCGAGCGCCGACCTGAATGCCGAGAACAGTTTCGAACACCCGACGGCCGTCGCGCCGGAACCTTCTACCGTTGAAGTGAGAAATGGAACTATTTCGGTTCAGTTGCGCCCGTACTCACTCACCGTGTATCGCATCCCTGCTCAGTAGTATTTCCAAAAACGCCACCACAAAGGAAGGCAGGCAGGTGCTATTTGAGACGAGGTTCTGCGTATCCGCAGCACGCGCTCACTCGGGGAGTTTGACGAGGGCGGCCAGTTTTTTGGGAGCGGTAAGGTAGTAGCCGGTCAAGAGAAGATCGCGGACCTCAGACCAGTCGATTTTGGGGAGATCGAGGCGGAGCGCGACCCAGCCGCGGGGGCCGATGTAGGCCGGGAGATAGTAGCGTTTAGGCTGGGCTTGGGCGAGCGATGCGTTTTCACCGGGGAAGACTTTACAGGTGACGGCGACAATGCCGTCGCCATGATGGTCGTTGAGGAAATAGGCGAAGGTTTTTTTGCGGACCAAAAATGCGGCGTGGGAATTTTTGAGTTCGCGCGTGGCTTCGGGAAGAGCGAGCGCAAGTTTGCTGAGACGATCGAGAATTGGGTTTTGAGAAGCAGACTTGGGCATAAACTCAAACTTCTTCGTATTCGCCTGGGCGCAGTGACCAGACCTGGTAATTGCGGCCTAAGAGACCTGCAGGATCTTTACCATAGCGATAGTCGCGCACATGAACGACCCACGCGCCGGGATGCGAGCAGCTTGGCGCGACGCAGTCCACGTCAAAAATCATCCAGTCGCTTCCTTGAGGAACACGAGCAGCACCACATTTGGTGAGTTGCACCATTTCAGGCTTGGGCTGGAAATGCGCCTGCATAGATGCGCACATTCTAGGAGCGAGCTGTGCGAGCGGTCAATTCGAAGTGTCTAGGATGTTATCTAC
This sequence comes from uncultured Acidobacteriota bacterium, assembly GCA_963718785.1. Classification (GTDB taxonomy): domain Bacteria; phylum Acidobacteriota; class Terriglobia; order Acidiferrales; family UBA7541; genus Acidiferrum. Next base: position 9,655 of record CAVQZW010000009.1, read on the forward strand.
AGAGGCTGATCAACAAAATGCGCTGTTGTAGCAACGCGATTTTCTCGATAGAGGCTTACAGATTTTAGTTCGAGGGTGGCGGTGCAACTCTCTGCGCGATGGTTTGGTCTCCCGATTTGGTGGCTGTGCAGGCAGTGAAATTGACTTTCACTTTGAAGGGCGAAGCGCCGTAGGAGCCGGAAAGAGAAATTTCCTGGGGGATTTGCAGGCCATTGATTTCCTGATAGTTGATGGCGACGTCGAGGTCGGTGGCGTCCGCGGCGGTTGCGCCGCGATAGAGAGCCTGGTAGCCGGTCATAAGTAAGCCCTTGGGAATCTTTTTGAATTGCGGCTTTATCGTTGAGTCGAACTCGGAGGTCTTCACCCGCATGCTGCTGATCGCGTAGTCCTTTGCCATCGTGGTGGTCACTTCGGCGGCACCTTCCTTGTAGGAAAGGACGTAGTCGGAGCCGATAGAGTTGATCTCGAAAGGTGTAGCTGCGTCCGGGAAGGCTGGAGAGATGGTGTAGGCAGACCAGGTTTGGAAAAAGCCGACGGCCATTTGCTCCATGCCGCTGTAAACCTGCTTTAGACCATTGGCGACTTGCTCGTTTTCGGCGGTGAGTTCGTTGTGCGTGACCTTGGCGTTGCCATCCAGTCCGACAGTAAGACCAAAGTGCAGCGCTTGCAGCTTTTGGATCGCGGCATCGATTCCGGTGGGATCGTTTTTGCGTTGCTCCGCGAGAAGGAAGGCCCAGTCCGGGGCCATGGTGCATTGAAATTCCGTGAGACCCTGGTCTTTGAGGCTGTAGTAGGACAGGCGCGCATTTTTCAGAGTTTCGGATTTGTCGGGTTTCTGAGCCGAAGAGACGGTTGGAAGAAGCAGCGCCAGCGCGCCGGCCGCGAGTAGGAGAGGAGTCCATCGCTTGGCGAAGAATGCTTTTGACATGTTCGGCTCCAGTCTAAGAGGCGTGTCAATTTTTTAGGATGAGGACCGCGTTCTGCTTCAAGTTCAAAGATAGCATGGCGAAAGCGCGTGAATTGGACTGGGATGAGGAGCGGTGCCCGAGGTGCAAAGGCTTGGGGCGGGCCGCGACGTTTGTTGCTGTACGGCTTTTGTAGTGGCCGGTCTTCAGACCGGTTCTTCGTTTCTTTTTCTTTCGCGGTTGGGGAGTGGAACTTTTTGGTTTGGGGTGCGTAGTATTGGTCATAGAGGCTCGTAGGGGGTGGAACCATGTATTGCGATAGCTGCGGAAAACCATTCAACCCTGGGACTCGATATTGCAGCACTTGCGGGAAGCAGTTGGTCACCGGCCCGGCGGCGCCGAATGCGCAGACCCCCACTTCCGCCCAGAGGAACTCGACTGGGAGCGCGTCGGGAGATGGGCGCGTCGGGCGGAACATCAGTGTTGTGGCTGGGCTGTGGGCGGCGAGCGGAATTTTGCGGTTTATGGGAGTGGCCTGGTGGATGATTTTTCGAAGAATATTTTTTGAGAGCGGATGGCCGTTCGGGAATTTAGATCATGGGCTTCGTTCGTTGCTGTGGGGCGGGATCTTTTCCTCGGGAGTCTTTATTACGGTGTTTGGAGTGCTTCATCTTGTGCTGGCGTGGGGATTGTTCGCGCGGCAGCCCTGGGCGCGCGTGTTGGGGATCGTGTTGGCATGTTTTGCCCTGATCCGCATACCGTTTGGGACGGCGCTCGGGATTTATACGCTGTGGGTGCTCGCACCGGAAAGTTCGGGACGAGAGTATGACGCTATGGCCGGTGCAAGTGGGCAGGTGAACGCGCCAGGTTATTCGCGATGACGCGGATCGATGATACGGGCATTTGGCGCACCGATCCCGATCTGGTGAAAGCAAAAGGAACAGAAGAGCCGGTCTAGAGACCGGCCACTGCCAAAGCAAAGAAAAAGTAGATCCCTCGCTTCGCCCGGCATGACACTTTATTTCGTGCTCGATTCCCTGCTGAGTGCTACATGCCCCCCATTGAGCGATTCCCTGCTGAGAATTACATACCTCCCCAGAAGATGGCGTTGAAGAGAAGCTGGTAAGTTCCCTCCATTTGCGCGCGGTGTTGGACGCGGAAACCGAACATGACGATTTTGCCTTTGCCGCGCTGGAATGCCACCGCCGCGGCTTTCCGCTGCAACCGCTCTGCGCCGTGCGCATACCCCGATACGAGAATGTCTTTCGCGTCGTCGGGATACCAGGCGATGACGGAGCGCTTGACATCCGGAGGAGGCGGCGAAGTTTGGAAGGCAATGGGCGAATCCACGAACGCATTGATTTCTTCGGGCATGCCGTAGGCTACGGGATGCGACGTGTCGAGATAGACGCGCAGGAGTGAACCGGGGACGTTGAAATCGGTAGAGGTAACGGCCGCACGGCCCTGCGTGGCGCTGGGACTTGCGAGCGCGTTGCGAACCGGAAGGTTGAAGTCCTCGCCGATCAGAACGTCGCTGGCGTTCGCCAACGTGATGAGCGTGCCGCCCTTATCCACGAATTCGCGGAGCGCCTTGACACCTTCCTTGCCGATGCCACCGGTGTATTCTGACGGGAACTCCTCAGAACCGCCGAAGCGCGATTGCCGGCCCTCGACGATGGCCTCGCGCGACTGATCGGGAAGCAGGATCACGTCGTACGAACTATTGAGATTGCCGGCCCGCATCTCTTTGTTCTCGATGTTCTTGTATTTGAAGCCGTACTGGTCAAAAACGAAGCGCGTCCAGCCCTCATCAATCGGCCCGAGAAAAGATTTGTAAATCCCGATGCGGACTTGTTTGAGCGGCACGGCTTGCGGCGGCAAATCACCGGAGACCGGCTGCAGGGCAACGTGGAGCTTTTCTGCGTTTGCGGCAAGCTGCGGATTGGCCGAGAAGATCAAGGCGGGAGGCTTGAAATTCGGTAGCCAATGCAGGTAGGTCTCTCCGCCCGCTTTTTGCATGGCGTTGATCAACGCGAAGACGTTGTTTCCGTGTTCGACGACGGAATAATACTTCGCCTGGCCGATGACGCCGCCTTTGGGCCATTCCGGTTCTTTGATGAGGCGCGCCGAATTCAAAATGTCAGGACGGATCGTGGTGCGCTCTGCTTTGACGCCCATCATGAGGGGCAGCGACCAGGCGGCAACGTCGTACGGTTCAAGGATGCCGCTGCCGGCGGCGGGGCGGACTTCGGGATAACGCTGGATGCCCATCATCTCGTCCACGAAGCGTCCATAGGGCTGGGCGGTAGGAATGAGATAGAGTTTTGCGTCGGAGTTGACGCGCACTTCCACGCCATGTTCGAGAAGAAGGGCGACGAGGCGCGCGGCAGTGACGGGATCGCGCTGATCTTCGATGGGAATGCGCCAGCAGACCTGCGCGTCGGCGGATTGGACGGCTTGCGTGGCCATGGTGGCGACGCCGCGGAGAAGTTCCTGGCGATATTTGCTGACGGTTTCGAGAGCAGCGCCGGAGACGAGAAGTTCGTAATCCATGATGTCGCGCAAACGCCAAGAGCCACCGGGCCAGGGATTCGGGAAATTAATCTGCTGCTCGTAAGTGATGAGGCCCTTGGTGCCGCCTTGCAGTTCGTCAGGAGTGATGTCCACGGGGGTGGCGATGCGGGCAGAAGCGACTTCCGTGAGTACCCCGTACATGTTTTTCCACCAGCCGGTATTGCGCGTACCGCCGGGCCAGTAAGCATCGAAGGAATAGCCAAAAATTACGCCGGACTTCCCTGCTTCCTCGAGGCGCCAACCCATGTCCGCGCCCATGAGATTGTTGCCGCGATGAACGAGCGGATTGACGAGCTTGGCGACGGGATCGGCGTTGGGCGGGATGTAAATGCGCGGGCCAGTTTCGCCCATCTGGTGCTCGTCGAGCCAGAATTGCGGAAACCATTCGCGGTAGACCATGCGGTTGACGTTTTTGGTTTCGATTTGCGTCAGCATGAACCAGTCGCGGTTGTCGTCGTGGCCAACGTAGTGGTGGTAGAGATAAGGCATCTCGCCACCTTCGTACTTGGTGCCGAGATATTTGCGATACCAGTCGGTGACCATGGTTTCGCCATCGGGATTGAGCGAAGGGACGAGGAGGACGATGGAGTCGTTGAGGCGGCGAAGGATTTCGGGATCCTGCGAGGTGGCGAGATTGTAGGCCCATTCCATGGACATCTGGCTGGAGCCGATTTCGGTGGAGTGAATGTTGCAGGTGAGCAGGAAAATGGTTTTGCCGTCGCGAGCGAGTGCGTCTATTTGCTGAGAGGTGAGACCGCGCGGATCGGCAAGCTTGTGGGCGATTTCTTTGTACTTGGCTTTGTTGCGCAGATTCTCTTCGGTAGAGATGACCGCCATGAACATGTCTTCGCCGAGAGTGGTCTTGCCGAGAACTTGAATTTCGACACGCGGCGAGGCTGCGGCCAGAGCTTTGAAGTAAGAAGAGATTTGCTTGTAATCGGCGAGTTTGCGGTCGGCGCCAACTTCAAAGCCGAGGAATTCGCTGGGCGTGGGCACGTGGCCAGACGGCTTGGATTGTGGTCCCGCGTAAACGAAGGGCGCAAGGGACGAGAGGATAGCGATGACGAGAAGAACTCGAAGGCTCCGCATGAAAACGCTCCTTGGATAGACGAAAAACGTAACAGTATGCACCCGAGGCGAGGATTTTGCGAGGAGACGAGTAGGGTGAAGCTCGAGGGCCACATCAGCGGCGGCCCCCTTCCTCAGCCCCTTATTTGGTTAACCATAATTACCCCCCTCCCGGGGTTTTTGCATAAGTGTTCATTCTAAAGATAGATAAAGTCGTTTGTTTTCAACACTTACATAAGTGTTCATTCTAAATAACTTACTTCCCCAAAATTAGATGGATGGCAGTCTCGGAGGGCAAGCAATTGAAATCAGGTGATTTAATCCTAAATGGAAGGATCCAGAAACAAAAAAACGCCAGCTGGAAGCTGGCGGTACACAAATGAATGACGAACTGTTACCTACGAGGTAGTGTATCACAATATTATATTTTGTCAAGAAAAAAGACGCAGACCGCGCGAGCCGCTTGGTGGAAGGGCTGCATGGGATACCAGGATTCGCGAGGGCGATGGCGGAAGCGAAGAAGCAGGCTGCCGACAAGCAGAGAAGTAACGGGAGTTGCGGGAGCTATGCTGCCGCGAGCCGATTACCGGCGGAAAGCGGCATCGCCGGGATTGTGGGCGACGGTGGGATGCTCCTGCACCGTTGAGGCGGACGTCACGAAGATTTCGCCGGAAGTGGAAGTGAGGCGGTAGATGAGCTTGGCATGCTGACCTTCCATGTCATGCAGAGCCGCCGGGTTGGCAATCTTCCATGTCTTATGATCCTTGTCAGTGACGAAGGACAGGCCGTCCTGACTGATGGTCCCAGAAGAATTGAGGGGCTTCTTGGAGTGGCTGTCGTCCTGACCGAGAAGTGGGATGGCGACGAGGAGAAGAACGGAAACAGATAGCAGAATGCGCTTCTTCATGTTGGATCCTCCTTTTTTTCGGGGCCGATGGACTTGCGATTCGAAGGTTCGCGGAGACCACTCGAAGGACTCCGTGTGCGAGCATTGTGAAAGTGAGAGGAGAGGAAGGCCAACGCAATATTTGCATCGGCAATATCACGAAAACTTATTGTCCGGGGCGCGAAAGGAAAACGGCTGCAGACTGTGATGCGGGGGACAAAACACCTGGGTGGATTAACTGTCGAAGTAAACCGAAGACTACTTTTTGAAAAGATCCTCGAAGGCCTGGCGGGCGTCGTTGGTGCGCGGCGGAGGAGTGCTGGCGGCAGCCGCCACCTGCGCGGGTTGCGCGTAGGAAGTGGGGGCGGTGTCTTTTTCAATGGTCATGCGAAATTCGTAGAACTTGCAGTCGTTCTTGGTGTCTTTGGGAGTGATGCGCTCGGGGACGGGTTGCGTGCACTCGAACTGTGCTCCGGAATCGAAGAAGCGGCACTGTTTACAGCTGTGAAGCTCGAACTGACACTTGGGACATTGACCGTTGGGGTCGAAGCCGGCGGTGAGGACGGCGCCGCAGTTGGAACAACGGCCGCGGGTGACGGTGCCGACCATGCGCGGGGTGCGCGGGCCGAATTGATCGGCGCGTGGACCGCCTTGCGGCGGCTTGCGCTCGTGCTTTTCTCGTTTTTCGCCTTTTTCCGTGTCGCGATAACCGCGATGACCGTACTTTCGATCCACAAACGCCTCCGTCCGGACGCAATGCCGGACTGTGACTACAACTGTCTAGACTTCCGCGCTGGAGCGCACTCACACCTTGTGATGAATCCGACCGGATTGTTACACTCGGCCGACAGCGCAATCGTTACCCAGAGGATCAGAACAGGATTGGCTACGTCCAAGCAGGAGATGGGACATCTATGTTTTTAGTCCTATGGGAGTTCGATGTCAAGCAGGGATGCGAGAAACGGTTTGAAAGCGTATACGGGCCGGATGGAGACTGGGCCCGGATGTTCCGGCGCGACCCTGCTTATGTAAGAACTCTCCTTCTGCGTGATCCATTTCGTGAACGTACCTACTTGACGTGCGACTTCTGGGAAAACCGGGAAGCATACAATGCGTTTCTACTCGCGAACTCGGACGCATACCACGCCCTCGACAAACTTTGCGAAGGCCTCACTCTGGCGGAGCGCAAGATTGGCGCGTTTGAGCAGTTCGCCGATAGCGAGTGACGCGCTGAGATGATCTAACTCTTTGCCCACAGACCGGCTAGACCGTCGGGCTTTAAGTCGGGCTGAAGAAACTGTTGCGGCGTTCCTGCCACGCGCAAGATTGCTTCCGCTGCCAGATAGCCACTGCGAACGGCACCTTCCATCGTGGCGGGCCAGCCAGTTGCGGTCCAATCACCGGCGAGGAACAAACCACCGATGCTCGTCTCCTGCATTGGACGCCAACGGTCAACGCCGGGTTGCGGGGAAAATGTAGCGGCGGCCTCTTTGATGACGGTGGCTTTGAGGAGAGTGGCCTCGCGGGCCGCAGGCAAGGCGTGGCGGACTTCCTGGAGGCAGAGGTCGATGATTTCCTGGCGAGGCTTTTGGAGTAAGTCGAAAGAGGCGCTGATGACCAGTTGAAGATACTGGGCCTTTTCCGCTGCTTGATGAGACGAACCGTTTGCGCCGTTCGTTCCGCTGGCTCCCGCGAAGAGCGCGGATTTATTGAAAATCCATTGAGTGGTGGTGTCGAGAAGAGAGATGAAGGGCTCGGTCATGACCTGACGGTCGAACCAAAAATGGACGCCGGTGATGGGGGCGTCGATGATTTTATCGAGATTGCCGAGGGCAGTGTCGGTGCGCTTGACAGTCTCGGGAAGAAGTTCAGAGAGAGCGACGTGCGGAAGAGCGAGGACGAAGGCGTCGGCGGTTTCTTCGCGTCCCTGATCGAAGAGAACAGCGATGAGTTTGTTGTTTTCGATGCGGAGGCCACGAAGCGGCGAACGAAAGATCACTTCCCCGCCCTTCTGTTCGATCGCGGCGCGGCAACCTTCGTAGAGATCGCCGAGGGCCACGGCGGGGACGCCCATGCGGTAGCCGGTTTTGTTGGAGAGGACGGCTTTCCAGAAAACGTCAATGCCGTAGCGGGCATCGATGCGATCGAGCTCCTCGGAAAGAGCGCTGACGAGTACAACGCGCCAAAAGCGAGAGATCGCGGCGGGAGTTTGTTTGTGGCGACGGAGCCATTCGAGCATGGAGATGCCGCCTGGTTCGTCGACATCGGGAGGATGGCCGCCGGAATTGAGAATGGAATAAAAGGCGCGAGCGATGGCGATTTTGTCTTTGAGAGCGAGCGGAGAAAACGTGAGAAAGCTGCCAGTCATGTGAAACGGCGCGGGGAGCAGGCCAGCGTGCATTTCGCCGCGGCGTCCTTGCGGATCGAGGAGGAGAAGGCGATCGAAAAATTTGATTTTGTCGCCGGAGCCGACGCGGCGATAGAAATCCTCGAGATTGGTGCAGCAACCGAAGGTGACGTGCTGGCAATTGTCGACGTGCTCGCCGTCGGGCAAGACGTAAGAGGCCGCACGTCCGCCCAGGAACGGGCGCTGCTCAAAAAGACGAACGCGCCAGCCGGCTTCAGCTAGCGCGACGCTGGCTGCCAGTCCCGCCAGCCCGCCGCCGATCACGATCACGCTTTTCAAGGATATTCTCTTCCGATAGGCGGCCGAAGCGCGCCTTTGCGATGAACAACATTTTTTCCGCTTTCGAGAGCCGCACGCGTTCGCCGAACACGGCAAAATCAACGGACTCGATGCGCGCCAACAGAGCGCTGTACGTGTGAACCAAAAGCCAGAGAGCGCCGCGGCTTTCCGGGTCGATTAAACCGAAGAGCGCGGAGCCTTCTTCGTAAAATTTCCAAGCGCGTTCGGCTTCAAAACGGAGAAGTTCGCGGACGCCGAGAGTGGCTTCGCTTTTGCCGAAGTCCTGGGGAGAGACTCCGTATCGTTGTAGGTCCTCTTCCGGGAGATAGACGCGGCCGACGGCGTAGTCTTCGTGGACGTCGCGAATGATGTTGGTTAGCTGAAAGGCGAGGCCGAGCTTTTCGGCGAGATCGAGAGCGCGAGGATCACTGAAGCCGAAGACGTGAGTGCAGGTAAGGCCGACGGTGCTGGCAACGCGGTAACAATATTCGCGGAGGCGGTCGAAGGTTGGATAGGAATGGAGAGTCAGGTCCATTTCAGCGCCGCTGATGAGATCGTGGAGATAACGAGCGGGCATTTTGAAATGGCTCATGGTGTCGACGAGCGCGGGCAGAACCTTGTCTGCGCCAGCCGGTGCGGTTGAAACGAGAGCCGCTGAACCATCGACGAGATGCTCCTGACCCGTTACGGCATCGTCGAGGGCAGCACGCCAATCGGCGAGGCCGCGTTGTTTGGCGGCGAGGTCGTGGCCTTCGTCGGCAACATCATCGACGAGACGCATGAAGGCGTAGAGGGCGGCGAGGGCGTCACGGCGTGGCTTCGGGAGGAGGTAGAAGGCGTAGTAAAAATTGCTGTGGGCGGCGCGGGCAATGCGATGGCATTCGTCGTAGGAGTCGGAAACGGAGGGACCTGGGACGGGCACGGCATGCCGTGCCCCTACGGGAGGCTGTGCTGGCTTGGCGGCTAGATGCGCTACCAGGGACCGACCAAGGAGGCGGACTTGTTTCGCTTTGCTGATGGCGGGGCGATGGTGAAGCGTGTCGTAGCCCATGGCTTCAATGGCGTCAAGGACGGCGACGCCGCCACGACTGAACATCTCGAGGTCGATGCTGAGGCGGCCGCTGACCATTTTTGCAAGCGGAGCGCCTTGCGCAAAAAGAACACGCGTGCGGGCGATTAGATCTTTCATCAGGCTGACGTAACGGTCGTCGAAGCGGCGTTCGACGATATCGGATTCAGATACGCCATGGGAGGCCGCGATGTCGAGCGGGATGTAGATGCGGCCTTTTTCAAGGTCGCGCGAGACGTCTTGCCAGAAATTGGCCAACTGCAGCGCGGTGCAAGTGGCGTCGGACATAGCCTGGCGCTCTTCGTCGCGATAGCCGCAAAGATAAAGGACCAGGCGGCCGACAGGATTCGCGGAATAGACGCAGTAGCCGATCATCGATTCCCAAGTCGGATAGCGTTTCACGTTTTGATCTTGACGAAACGCTCGGAGTAAATCGGCAAACGGCTGTTTGGGAATATTTTTTGCGACCACCGTTTCGCGGAGGGCAACGAAGACGGGATGCGATGGGCGACCGTCGTAGCAGCTGTCGAGTTCGCGCTCCCACCAGTCGAGGAGTTCGAGGGCGCGCTCTTTTTGGGGGATTTCGTCACCGAGGTCGTCGGCCCAGCGGCAATAGGCGTAGACATTATAAAAATGCTGATGCAAATCCTTTGGGAGGAGCCAGGAAACTACGTTGAAATTTTCGTAGTGGTGAGTAGCGAGCCAGCGCGTGTACTGCTGCGCCTCGGCGACAGAGCAGTTGTCCGCCGGAGCGTGTTCGGCAATTTGGAGTTCACCAGGACGGAGCATAGAAAAGCAGATTCCTCGCTTCGCTCGGAATGACACGGCTGAGCGCGGCCCATTGGGCGGACAAGCGATACTTCAAATGAAAACTCAAGAAAATCAAGGACGGACGGCCAGCTTGATTTCGCCACTGCGGCTCTTCATGCGCTCGAAGGCTTGCGGCAGATCGGTCAATGGAATCTCTTCCGTCACGAAGTCTTGACCGACGATATCGCCCCGGCGGATGGCTTCGAGAGCTTCGCGAATAAAGCGCGGCGTGTGATGAAAGGGCGAAATCAACTTAATCTCGGAATAGTGAATGGCCGCGGGATCGATCGAAACGTTTGTGCCCGAAGGCAAGCCGCTGAAGAAATTCACGACGCCACCGCGGCGAACCATGGCCAGGGCCTGTTGCCAGGTCGCGGGATTACCGGCGGCTTCAACGACGGAATCCGGACCGCGCTGGTCTTCCGTCAAAACCTTCACAGCGGCAACAACGTCCGTTCCATCCGTTACGTTAATCGTGGCAAAGGCACCCAGCCGGCGCGCGACATCGAGCGGCGCGGAACGACGTGCCAGTGCAATAACCCGCACGCCACGGCGCGAGAGCATGCGGACAAACGTCAGGCCAATGGGGCCGCAGCCAATTACGGCTGCAGTGTCACCGTTGCGAACTTCCATTTCGTGAATGCCGCGGAGCACACAGGCAAGAGGTTCGACGAGGGCGGCGCTGCCGTCGTCGACAGAGTGCGGCACTTCGAGCATGTTTTCCATGACGATGCGGCCGGGAATGCGCATGTACTCGGCGTACGCGCCGTTGTTGAAGAGCAGGTCTTCGCAGAGATTTTCTTGCCCACGGCGGCAATGATAGCAACGCAGGCAAGGCGCGGAGTTCGCAGCCACCACGCGCATTCCAACGCGCCAACGAGCATCCACGCGCTTCCCCACCGCGGCGATGTCTCCCACGACTTCGTGGCCGAAAACGGCCGGCGGCTGAATCATCTTGGCGTGGTAGCCGCGCTTCCAAACTTTCAGGTCGGTACCATCGGTGAGGGCGAGGCGAACGCGGAGCAGCACTTCGTCGGCCGCGAGATGCGGCACGTCGATCATCTCGATGCGGAGATCTTCGCTGCCGTACAACACCGCTGCCGTCATCTTCGATGGCACGGCGACACGCGTGGCAGCGAACTTCAGCTCATCACCAACTTCCGCAGTCTTTGATGTGCTCGTTTTCATGCGTGCGTGATCAGAATCTTAAGCGATTCGGCCGTCGGCCGGGCCGCAAGCTCCAAGCCTTCCTGGATTCTACCCAGGGGAAACCGGTGAGTGACAATCTGCATCACCGGCAGTTTCTTTCCCAGCACCAGACCCGCTGCTGATTCTTGGATGTCCACAGCGGCGCTGTAGCTGCCCAGGATTTCCTTTTCATCGATACCCACGGCTGCAGCAGGAAACTCAATCTTGGTAACGGGATCGTTGGCCGCGAAAAGCAAAACTCGCCCACCGGGCCTGGCCGCCGCCAGGGCATCCGTCACCACCGATGGATGCGCGACAGCAACTAACACAGCGTCGGCTCCCCTCCCGTCGGTACGAGCCCGGATTTCTTCTATTAGCTTACCACTGGTTGGGTCAAAGGACTCCAGCGCGCCAAGAGTGAGGCTTTTTTCGCGCCGCTGGGATATTGGATCACCGGTATACAACTTCGCCCCTTCAAGGTTGCTGACCATAAGCAACTGCAGGCCAATTGGACCGCAGCCAAGAATGAGGACCGTCTCCCCCGCCGTGATGCGGGCTTTTTGGACGGCTTTGACGATGGTGTTGATGGGCTCGATAAAAGTGGCTTCTTCAAATGTGACATTGTCGGGGAGGGCGACGATGCCGCGTTCGGCTACCCAGGGCATGGCTTTAACGAATTGCGCGAAGCCGCCGCCATTGGGAGTGAACCCAGCGGTCAGCCCCGTTGTCTTGTATTGCTTGCATTGGGAAAAAAGGCGCTTCTCACAATAAAAGCATCTGCCGCAGGGTGTGTGGTGAAAACTCATGACGCGATCGCCAGGCATCCACTTGGTTACGCCACGTCCAACCGCGACGACGGTGCCGGCAAGCTCGTGGCCCAGAATTTGTGGCGGCTCAACGTATCGCTGAAAAATCTTCTTGATGTCTGTGCCGCAAATACCGCAAGCGGCGACTTTGATGAGCACTTCCCCGTCGCCAACTTCCGGGACGGGAACTTCTTCGACTCTGACGACTCCTTTGTCCCGGAAGACACCGGCGCGCATGGTCTTCGGGATAGGCCCAGGCGAGCGCAAGGTTTCTGCTGTTGTTCCGGCGCTGCTCATGTCGCGGAGACCTCTTCCACTTTTGGATGAGCTATCCTGGACCAGTTTTGTGAGATGGCAGGAATGTAGCGGTCCAAAAAGTCGGCCAAAGACTTGGCGGCATTGCGGCTCTGCCGGCCGAACTGAACGAGCAAGGGAATGCGATACGGGCTCAGGCCGACTTCTCTGATCAACCCGCCCATCTTCAGATGGCCGTGAGAATCGAGGATGCGCGCAAAATCCACGGGCAAGTCTTCATCGGAAGCGTCGCTTATAGCGCGAACAGCCACACTGGGAACATGCTTTTGCGTTGCGGCGGCGAGGACGTGACTCGTTTCCATTTCCACGACTCTTCCCTTTTGGCTGAGCGCTTCCTTCTCTTCGGCGGTTGCAATAATTCTCGCAGAAGTCAGAAAGACACTCACAGGCTTTGCGCCGGAAGCACCGGCAAGTTCAACCAGAATTGGGTCGCTGGCGGTCGTGTGAGCTTGGTCCAAGGTTTCCGCACTCTGCGCCACAACAACGTCACCGGGCTTCAACGCGGGATCGAGTGAGCCTGCGAGTCCCGACGAAATACACACATCGTGTACCTCAAGCGGAATGGACGACATCGCTTTGGCGGCATTTTCTCCGCCCATTCCTGTCAGCAACACCGTGATTTCGTCGGAGCCGATGTTGGCTTTGAAGAGGTCGAATTCGCGGCGCGTCTCCCAATTCTCAAACTCGTAGGGCACGAAGGGATGGCGGGAAGACCAGGGAGCGAACTCGGCTTTGATGGCGAAGGTGACGAGGATGCGCATATTTCCGTATGTCTATGATGCCGCACGTTGGGACAAAACTACATCTTGCGTTCCCCATGAAACGGGCGGGGCAACCCCTGCCCCTACAAAGGTTCACTGGCGCGCGCGGCCAAACCCTTTCGCGCTTGTTTTATGCGGCGGCGCGAAGCATTTTCCTGGCACGCCGGGGCTTTACGTAACCATTCGCTTCGTACCAGCGCACCGCGCGTTCCAGAGCCGCCGCCACCGAGCCAGGCTTAAAACCCAATTCACGCTGGGCTCGGCTAGAGTCCACGAACATCATGTGCTGCGCGATTTTCACACCTTCGATGGGAATTTGGGGCTCTCTCCCAATCAGGCGCGAAAATATCGTATTTATGTAGGCTACACCTAATGCCAAGCCATGAGGAATTTTAAGGCTGGGAGCAGGCAGCCCGGTTATTTTGGCCAGAGCGTCCAGCATTTGCTTCAGCGTCAGGTTTTCCGCGCCCAGAAGATAGCGCTCGCCAACTTTGCCTTTTTCCGCAACCAGCAAATGGCCTTCCGCACACTCTTCCGCACCTACAAAATTCAGACCGGTCTCGACGTACCCGGGCATTTTCCCATTTAGAAAATCGAGAACGATTTTTCCGGTTGGAGTGGGCTTCCAATCGCCGGGGCCGACGGGAGTCGTGGGCATCGCGACTACGAGCGGCAGTCCTTCGCGCGCGGCGTTGAGCGCTTCGCGCTCTGCCATCCACTTCGAGCGCTTGTAATGACCCACCATTTCTTCGAGCCGCGCGTCGGTGGCCTCCGTTGGCAGCTCTGGGCGATCCACGGCAATCGTTGCCACCGTGCTGGTATAAATAAATTTCTCCAGCTTCGCGCGTTTCGCGGCGTCGAGGAGATTCTTCGTGCCGCCGACGTTGGAGTCGTAAATCTCGCTGGATTTCCTTGCCCAGAGCCGGTAGTCGGCAGCCACGTGAAAAACGTATTGCACGCCCGCCAAGGCACGATCGAGCGACGCCGGGTCACGCAGATCTCCCGTCACATATTCAAGAGAGAGATCGGCAACAGCCCGGTTGGTGCTCGAGGGGCGCATCAAAACGCGCACGTCTTCTCCACGAGCCACAAGTTGCCGAGCCACGTGGCTACCCAGAAAACCCGACGCTCCTGTAACCAGTGTGGTCATCCCGCTTCGGTGCCTTCCTCAAAACCACCCGGCTGCGATTCTGCAACGGGTTGACGATCGATCTGCCGCGAATCTGGCAAGGCCGACGGGCGCGCAGCAGCTTCGACCAAATCCGAAAGCAGCGCCCAGCGTCTGCTCAACAAACGACGCCGCAGTTTTTTGACGCTTTTCTCGAGGCCGGGCTCATTGGCCGCGCCCGTGATCAAGAATCCATCCACGTCAAGTTTGCTCACTTCTGCGTGCAGGAGCTCCAGGTCGCCTGCGGCAACGTCGCCTCCCGCGACGAGATGCGCGCACGTGAAAAAGCCCGCCAGCCTCGCCATGCGAATGGCTTCGAGGCCGACGCGATTGGCGCCATCTCCGATACTTTGTTGTTCCTCCAGTGGCCGGGTGCCATCAAAGCGAATCGTGAAATAAAAACGGGAAGATGGCTGAAACTCGTGCAAGCGCCGTTTCAGCGCCGCGCCGGAAGTCTGGAGAAACACGTGACGATCGGAAGCGGCCAGCGCATTGGTGAAGCGCGCGACTTCTGGATAATCCAGTGGCTCGGAACCGGCAATCCAAAGTATGGGCGACCGGTATCTCGGAACGAGAGCGCCAGACTGCGAAGGACTGTTGCCGCCCGGGCGCGCGTCTCGCGAAGAGGAACCAGAAGCAATCTGAAAGTCAGTATCGGGCGAGAGCTGCAAAATCAGAGGATCTGCGTTTTTGTTCCCGAGTGCGCGTGCGGCCAGAGCAAGACTGAGATCCGCGGTGAGCCGCAGAGTAAACGTCATCGCGGGCTCTAGAACCCGCTCCGCAGCCGGAATTCAGCTGGCTGGAATTTCATGGCGCAATATTCGTGCGGACCTTGCACCTGCGTACGGAAACGAGCGAGCGCATAAAGCGGGAAAGAATTGCGGTAGAGGTGATACTTCAAGTAAAAGACGCCCGGGAAACCGGTGCCGGTGAATTCGGCTTCGCTCCAGGAGCCATCCGAATTCTGCTGCTGGACAAGGTAAGCCACCGATTTCTGAACTGCGGGATCGTTGGCCGCGGCGCCGGCGAGCAGTCCAATCAAGCCCCAAGCAGTTTGCGACGCGGTGCTATTTCCCTGCCCCTTGGTGGATGGATCGGTATAGCTCCAGAGAGATTCGCCGAAGCTGCCGTCTTCTTTTTGTACTGCGCGCAACCAACCCACCGCGCGCTGGCAAAATTCCTTCGCCGTGAGCGAAACCGTTTCGAGCGCGCGCAGCACTCCGCTGGTGCCATAAACGTAATTCACGCCCCAGCGCCCGAACCACGAGCCGTCTTCGCACTGATCCTTCAGCAAGAATTTCACAGCCCGCTGGATAGCTGGATGTTCCGCCGGCCAGCCGAAACGCCCAAGGCATTCGACAACTCGCGCGGTCACGTCCGCCGTGGACGGGTCGATCATCGCGTTGTGGTCGGCGAACGGGATGTTGCACAAAAGTTTGCGGTCGTTATCGCGATCGAACGCGCCCCACCCGCCATCTTTATTCTGCATGCTCAGCAGCCACTGCAGGCCGAGCCGAATCGCGGTCTCCATGCGCTCTGGGTCGGGATGCTTCACTCGCTGTAGCGCCATCAGCACAAACGCGGTGTCATCCACGTCCGGGAAAAAGTCGTTGCGAAACTCGAACGCCCAGCCTCCTGGCTCGGCATCTTTGTTCTTGAACTGCCAGTCGCCGGGACCAAGCACCTGCTTGGAGAGCATCCAGTCGGCGGCTTTCACGAGGGCGGGATGATCCGCGGGCAGGCCAGCCTCTTCCAAAGAGACCATCGCGATGCATGTATCCCAAACAGGCGAGACGCATGGCTGCATCCGAATCGTGTCGCCCTCTTCAATCTCGAAACGCGAAAACTCGCGAATCTCGCGAGCGGTTAGCGGATCGTCTGGCGAATGTCCAAGCGCCATCAACGCAAAAATCGAATTCATCATCGCGGGATAAATGGCGGCAAGGCCCTCGCTGCGCTCCATGTGCGCAAGCATCCAGGCTTTGGCCTCGCGCAGCGCGCGATTCCGAAGCGGCTTCCAGGGAAGCTTTTCGTAGAGTTTCAAAGCGCGATCGATCGCCAGAAAGACGTTGCGCCACGAAATGAGCTCCTTGCTCCAGTCAAACGCCGCGGCCTTGTGCGAGATATCTTTGAACAACTCGTCCACGCGCGCGCGTTCGGGCAAGCGCCAGTCCGGCCGCAGCGCAGAAAGAATCGCCATGGGTATGACAATGCCGCGCGTCCAGGACGACATCTCGTAAATGCTGAGATGAAACCAGGCCGGCAAAAGCATCAATTCCGGAGGAATCGACGGAACCAGTTCCCATCCGACTGCGCCGATCAGCGCCAGATAAAAACGCACGTAAGAATTTGTGTATTCCAGCCCGCCGAGACGGTGAACGGTTTCGCGCGCCTGCTTCATGTGCGGCGCTTCCATATCATCGCCGACGAGTTTCAGCGCGAAATACGCTTTGCACGTCGCGTTGAGATCGGAAGGTCCACCGGGGAAAATGTTCCAGCCGCCGTCAGGCAGTTGGCGCCGGCGAACATAATTGGCGAGCTTGGCGATGCGCCCCGGATCGGCTTTGCCGAGGACGTACAAATAATAGATGTAATCGGATTCGAGAGTCGTATCGGCTTCGAGTTCACCCAGCCAATAGCCCTCTTCGGCTTGCAAAGACACCAGATGATTCGCGCCGTTCTCGATGGCTTGTTCCAGCGACGTGGAAAGACCTTTCTCTTGCCAGATCGGTGGTATTTCGAGCCCCGGCCTATCCAGTCCTATGCGTGTTCCTGTCGCCAAATTGCGTCCCCCGAAGCTAGACTAAACTCCGTCGCGGGCCGATTCGAGTTACCTGCTTCTGCCAAAACCGGCCTAACTGCTGTGTTCCTAGTGACTTCCCGGTGAGACTGGCACGAGCGCCAATCTCTTTTCCACCCGAGTAACACTAGTACCACTGAATTATCGCCGTCTTCTGTAAATGGGTCAACTTCTAAGATGCGGGAAGGTTACAGAATCGTTGTCAGAGCGCGATACTTGGCGGCGACTGCAACGCCCTTTCCACGAGCACGTGCAGCGGTTCAGGCAAGGGCTCCCCTTCTTTCTGGGAAACGGAAGGCTTGGTGCGCAGCAAATTGGCCGGGAGCTTTAGCCAGGAAGGCGCGGCGGCGGGAGAATCCATCGAGCCGCGAATCACGAGAGCGTCGGCGCGGTCAAGAGCGACTCGCGCCGAGTCTTTAAAGTCTTCGCGTGCAGGATCGATGACCGCAAAATAGAGACTTGGTTTTAGAAATTGCAGTAACGAATTGCTTTCGACGATGAGCGGAGGCGAATCCTGATCGGTTCGCGAAATCGTTTGGTTAAGAGCCTCTCGCATCAGCGGCAAACCTTCGGCGAGAAATCCCTGCTTCGTTCTCAACCAAAACGAGCGCTTCGCACCTGCCGCCAGAAACCGAGAGCTGTCCGTGCCTGATTGCGGCAGCGACTCCCATTCGATCGCGCAAATGTGTTCATCGGGAGCGCAATCGCAATCGTTTCCGTTCTGCGCACAGACGCCGTGACCATACTGCGTGATTTTTCCGGCGATCCAGTTGGCTTTCGGGAAGGCGCTGATGATGTCGCACACCAGTTGCGTCTTGCCGATGCCGCGGGTGTGGCCGCCAACTACAATCACTCGCCATCGCTGCGAGCTCACGTTTACGTCACTTCCCTTCTCATTTGCCTACCAACTTCGCTTCCAACTCTTTGATGCGCGCGGCGAGTTCCGGTAAACGCGCTTGCCAGGCGAACTGTTCTTTGAACTTTTCGAGCGAACGTGCCGGCGTTCCCCAAACCGTTTGACCGCTGCGAACGGTTTTACCACCCAGAACTCCGGATTGCCCGCCGATGATTGCGCCATCCTCCAGATAGCACTGTTCTCCGAAACCAGCCTGGCCGCCGACAACCACATGCTTGCCGAATTCGCAGGAACCGGAAAGGCCGACTTGCGCCGCCATGACAGTGTGAGCGCCTATCTGACAGTTGTGGCCGATATGTACGAGATTGTCCAGCTTGACGCCTTCGGCGATGCGCGTGTCGTCCAGAGAGCCGCGATCGATCGTTGTGTTCGCGCCGATTTCCACGTCGTCGGCGATTTCCACGATGCCGGCTTGCGGAAATTTCCAGTAGCGGCCCTCGCCTTGCGCGTAGCCGAAACCGTCCGCGCCGATGACCGCGCCGGAATGAATTTCCACCCGGTGGCCGATGCGAACACCCGCATAGAGAGTCACGCGCGGGTGAATGCGGCAGTGATCGCCAATCCACGAGCCTGCTCCAACAACGCTGTGCGCCCCGATTTGCGTTCCTCCTCCAATGTGTGCGTCTTCGCCGATCACAACAAACGGGCCGACGCCCGCACTCGGACTGATTTTCGCCAGCGGCGCGATGATCGCCGTTGGATGAATTCCTATCGCGATGGGGGTTTTCTCCAATACGAGGGCAGCGGCTTTCGCGAACGCAACTTTTGGTTGCGAACTTCGCAGGATAGTCTTCCCGGATAACACAACATTTTCCGGCGCAATCACACAGAGAGCGGCTGACGCCAAGGCACGGTCAGCATGTTTGGCTTTCTCGACGTAGATGAGATCGTGCAGTCCCGCACGCTCCGGCGCCGCAACACCGCGAAGTTCGATTGCTCCATCTCCTTCAAGTTTCGCGCCGATTGCTTCCGCTATAGCTTTCGCCGTTTGCATCATCGAAGACCTCTCTTAAAAATCATACAGCGCGGGCTCGCCCTTAGGCCGCGTCTTCCACCGCTTGTGGACCCAGACCCACTGGTCGGGATGTTTGCGAATAATCTCTTCGATCACTTTGGCAAAACGCTGCGTGTTATCAAATACATCGCGTTCCGTATCGCCCGTGCGAGTCAATTCCACAGGAGGCTCGAAGCGCAATCGATATCTTTGAATAGTCTCATCCCAATGGGCATACCCTGGCACTACAGCCGCGCCGGTATGCAGGGCCACTCGCGCGATACCAGTTGTTGTGCAAGCGGATTTGCCGAAGAAATCGACGAACACACCCTCTTCCGGCATCGTGTTTTGATCCGCAAGTATGCCGACAGTTCCGGAGTCTTTCAGAATTTTCAGCATCACCCGCGCGGATTCGTTCTTGAAGATAGGCTGATTGCCGGAAGCGCAGCGGTAGTTATTGACGAGCGCGTCGAGGCGCTTGTTATCCAGAGGTCGCGCCATGTAGTGCAGCGGATAACCGTAGAGCGCATGGGCAAACGAAGATAGTTCCCAGGCGCCGATGTGGCCTGTCAAATACAGGACGCCTTTGCTGCGGCGCTGCCCCTCGAGAAAATTTTCGTGGCCGTCAAGAATCACAAGCTCTTCGATATTTTCTCTCGTGAGCCGCGGAAAGCGCGCAAATTCCGCTGCCATCCAGCCGAGATTGCGGACCATCTTGTGAATCACTTCGGCACGCTGAGCGTCGGTCCAGTCAGGAAAAGCAAGCCGAAGATTGAACTCCGCCGTCTTCTTCAACCGCGGCTGCAGAGAAAAAAGCAGTTTCGTGACGAACGCCGCAAGTCCCCGCGCGGCGCCACGAGGCAGCCCGCCAATCATTTTTAAGATAAGCCAGACGGCGGCGAATTCGAGCCATTCCTTCATGCGGGTTTCGATGCGGCCATCGCAAGGCCGACGCGCGACAGTATGCAAGATGTCGCCGCTTCGAAGATAGAGTTTCAATGCTAGACTTTCCCTTCCGTGAGCGAATCGCCTACTGCCATCGGTGAGAATCGCAGCACCAGTTCCGCTGCCCGCCTCGGCTGGGCCGTTCTTATTTTCGCCACGCTTTACGTTTGTTATTTCAGCCATCTCGGCGCAATCGGATTCGTCGGGCCCGACGAGCCGCGTTACGCCTGGATTGCCCGTGACATGGCCGAGACCGGCGATTGGGTCACTCCGCGCCTCTACGGAAAGCCGTGGTTCGAGAAGCCGCCGCTCTTCTATTGGGGTGCTGCACTCTGCTTTAAGTATTTAGGTGTAAATGAGACCTCTGCACGATTGCCTAGCGCGTTCAGCGCGCTGCTCGCAACCCTCGCACTAGCCTGGCTGGCGTGGCGTCTCTACGGCGCCGAAACCGCACGCTGGCTGCTGCTTCTTTTGCCTACATCCGTCGGCATGATCGGATTCTCCCATGCCGCCGCCACCGACATGCCCTTCAGCGCCATGCTCACTATCGCGATGGTCTGCGCAGCCGTAGTGCTCGGCCTCACACGCAATGAAAATACTCCCATACTCCCGAGGACGCCGTGGCTCGCACTCCTTCTCTTCGGCTTCTTCCTCGGCCTCGCCGTCCTCGCAAAAGGCCCAGCGGCAATTATCCTTAGCGGCGGTGCCGTCTTTTTCTGGGCGCTCTTCACGAAACGCTGGCGCGACGCCTTCCGTCTATTTCATCCCGTTGCTCTCGTATCATTCTGTGCCACCGCGCTCCCCTGGTACATCCTCTGCGCCCGCCGCAACCCCGATTTCTTCCGCATCTTCATCATCGAACACAATTTCAAGCGCTTCCTCACCCCCGAATTTCAGCACATCCAGCCTTTCTGGTATTACGTCCCTGTTTTGCTTGTGGCTCTCTTCCCATGGTCAGCAATTTTTCTTTGGAGCTTCATCGTCGGTTCCTACCAGTCATTGAAAACCAGCATTCTCTCTCACTCCACCGGCTTTTTTTTGGCTTGGGCTTTATTCTGCGTCGCGTTCTTCTCGATCTCCCAATCAAAGCTCCCCGGATACATTCTGCCTTCCATACCAGCGTTTGGACTGCTGCTCGCGCGATCTTGCACATCGCTCGCAGTCAGAAACAGCAAGTCGTTTGGAGTCCTCTCGCTGTGCTACGGTCTCCTTAGTAGCGGCATTCTCGTATTTCTGGCGTGGTCCAACACACACCTACTGGCAAAGATCGACGCCTTCCGTGCGGTAGTCTTTTTTGTCCTCTTGGCGTTGACAATTCCTTGCCTGGTTCTTGGCGCTGGATTCCTATCGAGTTCCAAGCGCTCCGTGCGAAGTGCTGCTTTAGCGTTGGCTGCTACGCCCGCCGTCGCATTGCTGGCAACCTTGGGCTGGATCACTTCGCGCGCTCCCATATTCGTTTTCTCTCCAAACTATCTCGCGCGGGAGATCCAGGCCGAAAGAATCCCGCTAGAAGCTCTAAGAGTGTCAGGACTGACACGAAGCTTTCGTTACGGACTTAGTTTCTATTTGCATACTGAGATCCCTGAATGGAATCGCGACACCGCGGAGGATGTCTACCTTCTTACAGGAGCCATGCTAGCAACTTGCAAAGACCAACCTAAAGAGATGGTGTGTTCAAACCTATGGGATCTGCAGGAAAGGTCGGACAACTTCCATATGTTCCATTTGATTCCGACAACGCTACCGGACCGGCCCGCCAGTGGCGGGCAGCCTCAGTAGAAAAAAACTCACCACGCGATTCTCATAATCGCGCTTGTCCGCGTCATCCATCGCCACAAAATTCCCATGCGGAATAATCGTCTGATCCCGCGGCTCCGGCGACTTCACAAACATTTGCCGCGTAATATCCGCAAGCTCCGGATCGTCCGACGCCTCAATAAATAATTTGGGCACGCCCGCCAGCGTACTCAGCTTTTTCGAAATCGGCGGATCTTCTCGATACTTGTAATTCAGCCACGTAAAGCTGAATTCCGCCGAACGCACCATCAACGGGAATCCACCCAGCCCGGTGCGCTGCACACCAATTTTCACCATCTGTTTCGGCTCGTCGTAAACCGAATCCAGCACAATGGCGCGAATGCGACGATCGTTTTCCGCCTCGCGCAAAGCCGCATAAGCTCCGAGGTTATATCCCCACAAACCCAATCTCGCCGGATCCACGTCGTTCCGCGCCGCCACCGTATCCGCGGCCGCCCGCACCTCATCCGTCTCGCGGTAGCCAAACGTCGTTATCCCGTCATTCCCGCCATGCGCCGCGAAGTCGAAGACAAAAACGTTATACTGGTGATCCTGCAACGCCGAAACCAGCGTCAACAATTCCCCGCGGCTCGAGCCGTAGCCGTGGCAGAGGATAATCGTCGGCGCGCCGCGCAACCCCGGGAAAAACCACCCGTGGTGCGTTCCCAATCCCGAAACCGTGAAATCCACAAGATCCGGCTTGCCCGGAAAACTCTCCATGTCGATTTCGCTGCTGGTCCGCTGCGGCTTGACGATCCGGTAAACGAGGAACCCCGCAATGGCCGTGGTCGCCAGCACCGCGAAGAAAACCAGCGCCAGCAAGGCCATAAACAGTTTCGTATACCACTTCGTCGGATAGCGGAGTTCGTAGAAGATCGACATTCGTATTCTGCGCAAACACGCGGCCAGCGCCGCAGGACTTTATTCCTCAATAATAAAACGTGACACGCGCGATGTTAGCACACCTTTTCCGCGCGCCTTCTCTAACCCTGGCCCCGTTGTGTCGGAATTGTATCCTCGCCACGCCCCTCTTGGGTGCGCAGGCGTGGATTCGGCTATCATAGAGCCAGCGGTGCAGGGGCCGCGCGGTAGTCCTCTTCCAAATGAACATTGTCGACTTGCGCCAGACGACGGTCCGCCAACTCGAGCCGCTCCTCGAGGAGGAAGCACGGCACTGGCGCGACGAACTCCATTGGGACTATCGCAGCGCTCTGGAATTGATCAAGCGCTTCATGGAAGCCCACGCTCTCGCGGGCTGCGTCGCCTTCGAAAATGGCAGCGCGGCAGGCTATTCCTTCTACGTGCTCGAAGAACAAAAAGGACTGATCGGCGGCCTCTACGTGTCTGCCAAGTTTTCGCAGGCCACCATTGGGCAGCGCCTCCTGGATGAAATGCTTTACTCCATGCGCGCGATTCCCCAATTGTCGCGCATCGAAGCCCAGCTCATGCCCTTCAGCGGACCCGTCGAAGTTCCCCTGAGCGAACAAGGCTTTCGCCTTTACTCCCGTCAATTCATGCTCCAGGATTTGCAGAAGTTGCCCGAAGCCAAGCCCGGCGTCTCCGCCGGCATGCGCCTCGACCGCTGGAACGACCGCTTCTTCGAACCCTGCGCCAAGTTGATTTATCTGGCCTACGCCAACCACATCGACGGCGAAATCAACGATCAGTACCGCAGCCGTTCCGGCGCCCTCAAATTTTTGAAAAACATCATACTGTTGCCCGGCTGCGGCCATTTCGTGCCAGGAGCCTCTTTTGTCCTCCGCCAGCCCGGCAGCGACGACCTGGTCGCCGCCGTCCTGACCAGCGAAGTTTCGCCTGGCGTCGGCCATACTACACAAATCTGCGTGCTGCCCGGGTATCAGGGACACGGCATCGGCCGCATGCTGATGCAGACCTCCGGCGAAACCCTGCGCAGCATGAAATTTAAGGAATTAACTCTGACCGTCACTTCGGAAAACTACGGTGCCGTCCAGCTCTACGAAAAACTCGGCTTCACCACGATTCGAACGTTCACGGCCGGCGTCTGGCCCCGCTAAGCGCGCTCACTTCTTCGTTCGGTCCTTCAATAAATTCTTCAGCTCGGACATAAACTCCTGCACATCTTTGAAGTCCATGTAAACCGACGCGAACCGCACGTACGCCACCTTATCCAGCTTCTTCAAGCGATGCATGATCATTTCGCCGATTTCTGTCGTGGTCAGTTCGCGTTCCGTCGCTTCGTGCACCACGCTTTCAATCTCATCCACAATCGCTTCGAGTTTCGGCGTAGCCACCGGCCGCTTCTCGCATGCCTTCAACAATCCCTGCAAAATCTTCTGCCGCTCAAACCGCTCGCGCCGCCCATCCTTCTTGATCACCATGTACGGTATTTCGTCGATGCGCTCGTACGTCGTAAACCGCCGACTGCACTTGAGGCATTCCCGCCGCCGCCGGATCGTGTCTCCGCCGCGGCCTTCGCGGGAGTCAATCACCTTATCGTCCAGATGCGCGCAGAACGGACACTTCACTAGAGGTTTCTCCTCACCGCCAGCTCACTTGTTCATACTCGCTGACTCTCGTCCCAATTCCGCACTCTCTTTTTCCTGCTCCTGCCGCGCCAATTCTCTCAGCTTCCCTAAGCCTAGCCCCTGGTGCAACAGCAACGGCGTGCCTACGACGCTGCAGGCCGCAAACGTAATCAGCCACAATACAATCGCCGCCGCTGTGGCCGGCTCCGTTTCTATCCCAAAAAACTTGTAAACAGAAATCGCCGCCAACTGCGACCCGCCGCCCGCCAGCGGGAGCTGGAACACCGAACCTGCCAGCGTGAACCCCATGAGAAGCAGCGCGTCGGCCCAGGAGAGCTCCGAGAACTTTCCTCCGAAGCTGTGTGTGATCCAGACATACACCACAAACACCAGCGCCCAATGTGCCGCGGAAAGAAAAATCGCCAGGCCCAGTTCACTCCAGCTCCGGATAATCTGTACGCCGCGTGCAAAGCCCAGCACAATCTCGGCCACTTTGACGCGCCACCCCGTCGACTTCCGCCAACCGTGCAGCGCCTTTTCCAGCGCCGCCGTTCCGTGCAGCCGGAAATAAGTGAGGAAGCCGATGATGCCCACGACTCCGCCGATCAGCACCGCGCCAGTCGTGTTCGCTACTGGAACATGTCGCTTCTCGACCAGCAGCGCGATTCCCGCAATCGCCGCCGCGCTCACAACATCAAACACACGCTCGAGTGCGTATATGCCATACATGTCCGCCACCGGCAGCTTTTCTTTTCGTGCCAGTAACAAAGGTCGGATCGGTTCTCCCGGCCGGCCGAGCAGAAACACCGCTGCGAAGCCGGCCAAGGTCATTCCATATATGGACCAGAAGCTGGATGCACCCAAATTTTGCTGAAACACACCCCACCGAAACGCGCGAATCGCATAGCACCCGTAAATCGCCACCAAGGATGCAAGTAGCAGGTAGGCATTGGCGTCGCGGATTGCAATCCACAACTTCGTCCCGCTGAAACTTGCGCCTTGGAGTGTGCCGCCGAATCGGTAGATGGCAAATCCTACCGCGAGCACAGCTGCGAGCACGATAAGAAGTTGCCGCCAAGAAGATCGCATGAGCTTTGAAGCGTAGCGGTCATGGCGTCAGGCGTCAAGGTGCTGCGACCTCGATAGCGGTCAGTTTCCGGCAAATGAATCAATCGAGCACCACCCCTGGAGGAATTGAAGATTTGCCAGAATCTGCCCTCAGCCTTTCTTCTCCTTTGGAATGGTCCCACTGGCTGATTTGCTCGCAATGATTAATATGTCATTGAGCAAAGCCTTTCCTCAGCCCAATGCCGTTCGGGTATTCTGGGTGCAGGGGCACCAACCATCTCAAGCAAAAGACAAGATCGTAGCCCGTCTCCCACTGTGGCCGGACAGAGTGGGTCCGTTCAGCTATTGGACGCCCAACAGGGCAAGGCCGCGGCCGCCGCTCCATTCAGCTGGTTTTCTTCCGCAGGACAGCCACCCGATTCCGGTGAAATCGATAGTCACCACACCCTCCTCGCCCTCGTGCATCGGATTTACTCCCAGCACCTGACCGGCAAGTTGCAACTCGTCTTCGGGCGGGTGGAAAAGGCGCTCTTTTTCGATGCCGGGGATCTGGTGTTTGCGACGAGCAGCGACAGGCAGGATGGGCTCGGCGAAGTGATGCTTCGCGCCGGAGCCCTGACCCAGAGCCAGTTTGAGGAGGCGTCGACGCTCGTCGAAACGGGCCAACGCTTTGGCTCTGCCATAGCCGAGATGGGGATCTATGGAGTCGAGGAGATTGTCAGCTGGGTGCAACGCCAGGTCCTGCAAATCACCGCGTCCGTGCTCGACTATCCTGCCGGGCGCTATTTTTTCTTCAGCTCTCTTGAAAAAAATGTGGTCCCGGAAATCGGCATCCCCTTGCAACTGGGAAGGCTCCTCTTGGCGGCCGTGCGCCGAGCCGGTGACCTGCCTCTGGACCAACTCGCCGAGGACTCCGATCTTCAGGTTCAGCTATCGCCTCCCGCGCTACGCCTTTTTAAGGCCGAGGATCTGGAAGATCGAGAGAGGCACTTGCTCAGCCTCATCTCCCAACACACTTCGGCCAAACACGTCGTCGAACAAAGTGGGCGGCCCAGGCCCGAAGCCTCTCGCGCGCTCTATGCCCTGTTGCTTTTGGGATTTGTCGTCGGTGTACCAGAGCAAGTACGGCCAGAACCAGAGCCTGTCGCTCCCAGTCTGCCTACAGCTCCCGAACAACCGACAGCAGTCGAAACTCCCAGCCCTACGAAAATTCCAGAACAGCCGACTGTGGACGTCTCAGTCCCCGCAGAGGTAGCGGCAGCAAAGGCAAGCGAAACGCCTTCCGCTGGAGATATCAAGTACGCGCAGCCCGAGCTCGAACAGATGCCGGCCGATCCGGAGGAACCGAAAGAAACGGAAGCACCTCCTACGATGCCCTTGCCGCTTCTGAAACCGAATATGGTCTCGCGCGAAGTGCCGTTGCGAGCGACCGGTATTTCACCGGAAAAGAATGAGCCGGCGCGCCAGCTTTTCAATGAAGAAACTACTTCTGTCCTGGTGGCTGAAACTGGTGGGGTGATTCGCTTGTCTGCCGCGGTGACCGCCGGGCAGCTGCTGGTTCTCGCCAACGTGGAAACCAAGCGCGAAGTGATCGTCCAGATACTGCGGAAGCGTTCCTTCAAACCCACCATGTGCTATCTGGAGGTTGAGTTTCTCGATGCTGCACCGCGATTCTGGGGCACGGAGTTTTCTGCGGCGACGGCTTTGCTGCCGAAGAACACTCAGGATTCGGAAACCGCCGCGCTGGTGATCACCGCAGAGGCAACCGCGGATCAACCTGGGATTTTGCCAACTGCGCCCGACGCGAGCGAACTGCAGGCATTCAAGCGGGAAGTGGAAGACCTGCGCGGGAAACCGGTCTTGACGGAGACGCCGCCAACGAATACGGAGGCGAGTGCCCTGGCGCAACTGAGAGGCGAGGCTCTCCCGGCCTCTGCAATCCCTGAGCCGGGCGACCCGTTGAGTACGCACGCGATTCTCGAAAGTGGGCTGGATGCCGCTGGTGCGGTTGCGCCAACCAAACGCGCTGCGGCTCCCGCGCTATGGGAAGCGGCTGAGCAAGTGGAGACGCCGCAGCCAGTCAGCGATTTTATCAATTCATTGCCGCAGTCGAAGCGATGGCGCTTGCCGCGCGGCGGCTTCACCCCCGAATTTAATCGCGTACTGCTTATGCTGGCGATCCTGCTGGTGGTGCTAGGGGTTGGCACGGCTTGGTTCAAGAATTGGCTGCCCTGGAAGTCGGCCGGGGCAAAGCTCAAGAAACCTTCAGCTCACGACGCTATGAGAGTGGCGAGCGACGCTCCGGTGACTTCGGCCGGAATGCCTGCGAAAAGCGCGCCGGTGTCCGATGCAGGCGCGACGGCCCCCTCGGATGGGAGTGCGGCACCTGTGGAAGCAGCCTCCTCGGGTGCCCCGGTTGAGCCGTTGGCATCAAAGAAAAAAACGTCTCGCGCAGTGACGGCAGCGAAGGCCTCATCCGTTCCTCCTGCGGCGAAGCCGGAGGCAAATTCGGATCCGAATTCAGGGAAAGACGGCGCTTTCATTCCGCCAAAATTGATTCATTCGGTGCAAGCGGTGGCTTCGCTGGAAGCTCTGCGGGATTTCGAAAGAGGAAATGTGGTTATCGATGCCGTCGTGGGTACGTCGGGCGAGGTGCATTCCATCAGCGTGATCTCCGGGCCTCCGTCACTGCGCGGGCCCGCGGTGGAGTCCTTGAAGGAATACAGGTACGAACCAGCTACGCGGAGCGGCCAGCCCGTTCCCGCCCACGTTACCATTACCATTCACTTCCGCTTCGAACCCTAAAAAGTCTTCTCAAGCAGCCCAGTCGTAGCTCCTGGTATGTCATAAGGGGATCAGCACCTGGTTCGAATTTTTCGATGGACATGGTGCGCCGCACGGTGAGCATTCTGCCGTTTCCGTCTTCGAAGCTTGTCTGGCAACACTTGGCTATCCTCCCGGTGCACCTCGCGTCCAAATCTAGCAAAGACTGCTTCTCAGAGGGTGTCCGATGAAAAATTGTAAATGGCTCTTTTTGCTGCTGCTCGCTAGCGTCCAAGTCCAATCCACTCGGGCTCAAGTTCACTCCGAAATCGCGATACCTCCCAACGGCAACAACGAGCGCGCCGAAATCTCCCAATGGATCGGCCTCGTCAAAATCAGCATCGACTATCATTCTCCCAACGTTCACGGCGGCGGCGGCGCCGACCGCACCGGCCACATCTGGGGCGAGCTCATCAGCTACGGCTTCACGGATGAGGGCTTCGGACCTTCTCACTCCGCGCCCTGGCGCGTGGGCGCCAATGAAACCACCACGATTACTTTCTCCCACGACGTCACGGTGGAAGGAAAAGATTTGAAAGCTGGCACTTACGGCCTCTTTCTCGACGTGGAAAAGTCTGGCCCGTGGACTTGGATTTTTTCCAAAGCCACCAAAGGATGGGGCAGCTTCCAGTTCGATCCCAAGGACGACGTGTTGCGCGTTCCGGTAGATCCCATTGATGCTCCCTATACCGAATATATGACCTTCGGCTTTGACGATCGCCGCCCAACCTCCGCTATCGCTTACCTCCAGTGGGAGAAAAAGCGCATTCCCTTCAAGATCGAAGTCCCCAACATCAACCAGCTCTATGTCGACCAGATTCGCGAGGATCTTCTCAGCTGGCCGGGCTTCAACTACCAAAACTGGCAAAACGCCGCCCAATTCTGCGCCGACAACAAAATCAATCTCGAGGAGGCTCTCATCTGGGCGAACAAGGCCATTTACGAACCTTTCCGCGGAGCCTCCTTTGGAGTTGAGAACTTCTCCACGATGACCACCAAAGCCTCTGTTCTCGATGCCATGGGGCGCGCCTCCGATGCCGATGCCGTCATGGACAAAGCCCTGGCCCTTCCCAACATCAGCATGTTTGACATGTATATCTATGGCGCGCGCCTCCTGCGCGCATCCCGCAATGATCGCGCCCTCAAGGTCTTTCAGATCGATCAACAGCGCCATCCCGAAGAAAAGTTCTGGACCAATCTCGGCCTTGCTCGCAGCTACACCGCTCTGGGCGACAAACCCAACGCCATCAAGAACTGGGAGATCACCATCGCCAACCTTCCGGATAATCGCAAATTCTTGCTCCCCCAATTCCAAGCTACCCTCAAAAAACTCAAAGAAGGCAGCTGACCAACGCCGGGCGACCCCACGGTCCAGGTTCGAATCTTGGCGGATTCCACATTTCCGGTAGCGGCGGTGGTCTCAATGGGTCGATGCGACAGCCCGACAGATCGGTTCTCCAAGGGAAGTATTCCCGGCCCACCCCTGGCTCACCTCTCTCAACAATCTACGTCCAATCCAGCAAGCTCTTCCTTATGCGCATCGTGCCGAGACTCTTCAAATTCCTACTCACTCTGACCTTGTTCGGAGCGCTGCCCTTCCTATCCTCGGCCCAGGATCCCAAGCCCCAAATCAGAGCCGAACTCGAGAGTCTCCAACGCTCTTTGCAGGAAAAGCCCATTGTCAGCCCGGATTTTCCGGAAATAAATTCCAATATAAGCAACGCTCTGAAGGCTGCCTCCCAGGCTCTCGATTCTGGTGATCTGTATCTCGCTCTGGAAAGGCTCCTCCAGGCCGAAGATCTTTTCCACGGCGCTCGTGCCGTCGTTGACAAAACCAACGCCGTCAAATCCAGCTTCCCCGCCTTCGAAGCCGAATGGGAAAAGGCCAGCCAGAATCTCAACGCGCTCAATGACCAAGCCCACAAACGAGACTGGAACTCCGTCCCTCTAGCTGTTCGTGCCTTGTCCGAAACCGCCCAAGGCAGGTCCATCCCTCTTCTCGAGGGCGGCCGCGGTTTCGCTTCTTCCACCAAACCCACCGACGGTCTTTTCTACATCGGCGAGGCCCAGGGCGAAGCCACCTTCGCCAAATTCAGCGCCGCCCTTCTCATAACTCGAAATTCCGCCTCTTTCCCTTTGCGCTCCTATTTGCCCGAACTCCAGAAGCTCCAGGAAAAAACCAACGCCGCCTTCAAGCCGCCCGCCTCCATCGATCTCCATCCCCGCTTCATCGCACTGAACTCCGCGCTAAAAATCGCCGAAGAGCTTGACGCTCAAAAACTCTATGCCGGCGCTCTCTACCAGTACCTCGAAGCCACGCGCCACTTCGCCATGCTGGAAGCCCCTCCTCTCGATGCCGCCCAGCAATCCGCCTTGAAATCTGACCTCGATGCCGCCAGAAAAAAGCTTTCCGCAGGCAAACAGGACGATTCCCTCGCCCAGCTTTTCCTCGAGCGCGCCGCATCGCAGACGGCCCACCCCGATGGTTCCGCTCCCAGTGCCGACGAATGGCGCAGTGCCCGCATCACCCTCGATCAAGTCATCCCCGCCTATTTCGCCGCGCAGAAGCCCGCCTCGCCGCTCCTGCAAGCCTCCGGCAAAACCGTCGACGTCACCCTCGTCCGCTGGCCCTACACTTGAAATATCTCTGACCTAGCAAGTTTGCTGGTTCAAGAAGTCGCCTCCAAATACCCCGGCCAGGTCACCTTTGTCACCGAAAACTTCGGCGCCTCCAAGCTGGCCGATAAATTCGGCGTCAAGGGCTATCCCGCCGTCTTCGTCGATGACGTCCTCGTCGCCGCTCCTCGCGAATTCGGTTACTTTGGTGAAGTCGAGGGCACCGGCCGCTACGCCCCGTGGCGCAATGCCGCAAGCCAGGAAAAATTCAAAGGCGACCTGACTCGTATGATTGACCTTATCCTCAGCGGCAAGAAAGACGTCGTCACTCGCGAACACCTCACTACCACCGCCGCCTCCCAGGAAATCACCACCATCCCTCACTTCAAACTGACCGATCTCTCCGGCAAGCCTCTCAGTCCGGAGGATCTCTCAGGCCGCGTTGTCCTCGTCGAGTTCTGGGCCACATGGTGCCCGCCTTGCCGCTCCACCCTTGAATGGCTCGGTGAACTCCAGCGCAAGTACGGCGAGAACCTAGCTATCCTCGCCCTAGCCGTCGAATCCCCTGAAGACCAGATCCGCTCTACCGCTAGCTCCCTCAGCCCTGCTCTCCACTGGGCCATCACCGATGCCCCCACCGCCCAGTCCTTCGGCGACATCACCGCCGTACCCACTCTCTTCCTCTTCGACCGCTCCGGCAAAACCTCCCGCATCCTCTACGGCGCCCCGCCTGATCTCCACACTCAGGTCGAAAAAACCCTCGACACCCTTATGAAGTAACCCTCTGAGCGGTTGACTGGCCAGATTCCGATTGACGCTGCGGGACTTACGTCAGGTAGTCTCTCCGCGTCGGTCGCTCGATTCACGAATTCACCTAGTTGTATAATCGCAGAATGAAGCGAGCCGTTCGCAGTCGCCGCAAAGTATTCGGGCAACTCCTGAAGCATGCCCGCCGCCAGCCGCATCGCGAATGCTGCGGATTTCTGGCGGGCCAGGACGGCCTAATCACGCAGGCCTTCCCTGCGAAAAACGCCGCGGCTGATCCTGTCAGGAATTACGAAATTGCGCCCAAGGAGATCGTGCGCCTGATGGGAGAACTCCGCAAGCGGCGGCTCGAATTCCTCGGCATCTACCACTCGCATCCACACTGGCTGGATGCGAACGAGCCTTCGCCCAAAGACCTCGCGCTGGCCTGCTATTCTGAAGCGATCTATTTCATCGTCACGCCTCGGCCGTACGCCACTACGCCCATCCGGGCATTTTCAATCCGGGGTGGGCGTGCGATGGAACTTGAAATTCAGGTCCTACCCTGATGCAAACGGGCACCGGTTTAGGCTCCCAAATCCACTTCCCCAGTTACCTCGTTTATCAGGCACGTGGTGAACATGTTCTCGTCTGCCCGTGAGTTAGCGGTCGCTATTTTTTGGGTTTCACTTCAAAGACACTTCTGTGGTACTTAGCCACGTACTCTTTGCCTTTTTCCTCATCGACGAGGTCCAGGTCGATTCCGCCCATGGTAAAGCCATGGCGCAGATAATAGGTTTTTCCTTTTTCGACCACCAGGCTAAGCAGGCCGGGTTCCTGCATGGCCTCCTTCATACAGAAATAATGAGGGCCGGGATCGACCTCGATGTAGAAATAATTCCGAACGCGGTTTGTTCCCACCCATTTGCCATCCATTGCTATCTTTGCCTGCCCCGCCGAGCCCGGATAAGCCCACGGACGAATGACGTAGATAAGCCCCTTATCAGAGGGCTGCTCGGGAAGAACTTGTGTTCCATTGTCCGTGTGATGAGAGAAGTGAACATGAGGCGGGCCGCAAGCAAGCTGCTCCAAACGCTTTTTCGTTTCGCCTTCGCTCCTCGGTTTCTCCGCTATCGCGGGCGCCGCAGCACCCTGCGGAGGAGTCGAAGTGGTTTCCTGGGCGCGGGCAGATTGTGTCGCCACTTGCAACATGAGCAGTGCGACGCACATTGCATAAACGAATCTCATTTGGGTGCACTCTTATCTTGCGGACTCGTGGAAGCAGTCTGAAATTTCGATGGATCCAGCGCGAAGTCGCCCGCGATGTAGGCTGTGATTTCAGCTCCAGCTGGAACGGTTGCGTTTTTGCCGTTCACCTGACCGGACAACACAGCAAAGGTGGCTATCATGAGTGCCTTACGCCCCTCCCCCTTCGCGTATTTCACGGCCCGCACGGGCACAAGCTCACCATCAGCCAAGCGAATATTCTCGATCTTGAACCGCAGATTGCCGCCGCGCCCCATACTTCGGCCTGTCTGGGCCATCGTCACGATTGCCTCCTCGGCACTATGCTGAGGTAATGCGACCAACTTGCCTATCAGCACAGGTTCAACGACTTCGAGCGGCACCTTTTCCCCCGCAATGACCTGCGAAGAGACGACAGCTCGAACAAATTTTAGGCGAACCGCCGTGCCGTCGGTAAGCACGGGCTTGGGAGTGTTTGCTGGCAAAGTACCTTGGCTGGCTTCCTGCGTCCGTTCCACAGCTGAATCCGACCTTTCCTGGCTCTCCTGCACACGCGGATTCTGCACCTCGAGGCCTACCTGGGACATGCTCACGCGTGCATTCAAGCCGAGGCCAAAGGCAAGAAAAAGAACCGACGCGGGGGCTCGATGGAAGAAACCTTCAACAATTCGGGAAGTGCCTGAGGTGGGCGACATCAGTCATTCACTAGCACAAGTGTACAGCGAGTTGAATGTCTTCAGCAGATAGAACCTACACGGATAACTGAATGTCTAACGGCAAACCATTTCCGAAACAAGCATTCGGTTAGTCTCGGGTAAGCGTTTTATCTGAGTGCTTGAGCGTCCCTTCATGCAGATGCACCAGATAACGGGATGGCGCGGTCGTGGAAAAGGCATTTTTTTCTTGACAATAAGTGACGTTAGTGTATAATTGTATTTGGGTAATCACGCGTTTTCCCTACCACCGCCGGCATCCTGCCGGCGTTTTTGCTTTATCCTCGGCATCTTCTCCGCCTAAGTCCCTTGTTTGCCACTCTTGCGGGCGGTACGCCCGTTGCACACCTTTGGGGCAACGTAAGTCCTTTATTTGCCACTCTTACGGACACCTTCGTATCTGAGTGAAAACACAGCAACTTTAAGTCTTGTGTTTGTCACTCTTACGGACGACGTCATGCGTAAGTCTTTTGTCTGCCACTCTTACGAAAAACACGGGGGGTGGGGGTAGGCTTCAAAAACAATCTACGGCTGTATCCCGGTGCGCTACTGGCCGGAGGTTCCGCCAGCGGCGTCCTTAGGAGCAAAATGCCGCGGATCGCGCAGCAAAGTTAGCGCCGTGCGCCCGTACCCGCTCTCCACGTTGCTCTGGTGCTCTTGATACTCCACCGCCAGCGCCCGCCGCAGCTCCGGCAACGCGTGGTACGGCACCGAAGGATAGAGATGATGTTCCAGGTGGTAGTTCACGTTCGACCAGAGAAACTCAATCACAGGGTGCGTCACGATCGACCGCGCATTCGTCCATTCGCTGCCTTCGGTGACGTCGTGATGCTCCGTCACGCTTCGCAATACCGAAGCCACGTACAATCCGGTCACCATTGGCGCCGCCACGAAAAGGAGATATCGCCGCCAACCTAAAACAAAAGCAATCGCCGCGTGCAAAAACACTGCACCCGCCAATTCCAACACAATCCTTCGCCTCACTTCGGCAGGCATTTTCTTTTGCAGTCCATACGAGTTCACACCGATCTGCGCGAACATCGGAATAAAGAAATATGCCCAACCGGGAACGCCGCAAACCACTCGATTGAAATATTGGTATTCGGGATCTTCCGGCGTATGCGCGCGATGATGGTGATCCAGATGAAAGCGCCGGTGCGCCTCCGCCGAAATTCCCGCAAGCGCCAGCGTAAACCACGTGAAGAAATCGTTGACGCGCCGGCTCCGCGAAATCAGGTCGTGCGTGCCCTCATGTCCCTGCACCAGCAAGTCGTGGAACGGCCCGAACCCGATCGCAAAAATGCAGCACGCCGTAAACCACCATCGGTGAAAATAAATCGCCGCCGCGGCCAGACCCGCCCATAGCAGCAGGTCCAGAAATATTCGCGGAATCGAACGATACCGCTTCGCGCTGAGATTCTGCGCCAACAATTCGACTTGTGAATCCATTGTCATGCTTCTCGTCGCTGACAAACACCCCCTGGCGCTGCTTTGAGCTTACTGCGCTCTCCCCCGCGTCCGTACCAGAAACTCCAGAAACAGCGCTCCAAAAAGCAAGTCCACGATGGAGGGAGCCACGATGCGCATGGGAATCTCTTGTGCGAGTGCATGCCCAAAAAACACGAGAAAGACGAGCGGCTTCCCGATCACTCCCAGCTTAACCAAGTCGCGATTGCGCGAGAGATCGCGGCTCACCCAGTAGTAGCCTAGCCCGAAAACGAGCAAGCAAGTCGCCAGCAATTGCAGACTGATCGTGTCCGGCGGTCCGGAAAACCCGGCCTTCCTGCGAAACTCGGCGCCAGTCAGAAGAAATAAGACTCCTGCAGCGGAGAGCACGTTCCACGCGGAAGCGGCGAGAAAAAGCCAGCGATAGTAGCCTGCCCGCGTCCCGTCAATCGCCAAAGCGGATTCACTTGCCATGGCTCGCTCCGAGAAATTTCAAAATGCGCGAACCTACCTCTTCGGCGAGATACAGCGCCATCCAATGTCCGGCGCCCGCAATCTCTTCAAGTTTCGCGCCCGGAACCATCTCAGCAACCTTCCTGCCGTGCGCTGCGGGAAAATGTTTGTCGCGCTCCGCCCACAAAAATAGCGCAGGCGTCTTGATACTTGGATAGAGCTGCTTCAACCGCGGCAGTGTGCCCTGATAGCCCGCGCACATGCGCACTACAAATCTCCTCACTTCGGGGCGCTGAAAGCTCTCCCAGAGATCGCTGCGCAACTCGGCGCTCAGTTTGTATCCGCGCGGCAGAAAGGTTCGCACCGCCCGAAAAAACACGGCTCGCGGCATGCGCTCCAGCAAAACGCGGTTCCAGCCAAATTTTCGCAGCAGCGCAATTTCCCAGGAAGTCTTCTCATCCCATATCACCAAGGAATTCATCACCACAAGTTGACTGATTCGCTCAGGATGCTCCGCGGCAAACACCAGTGCAGGTTGCCCGCCCATGT
This sequence comes from uncultured Acidobacteriota bacterium, assembly GCA_963718785.1. Taxonomy (GTDB): domain Bacteria; phylum Acidobacteriota; class Terriglobia; order Acidiferrales; family UBA7541; genus Acidiferrum. The sequence continues at coordinate 45,507 of CAVQZW010000009.1, forward strand.
CATGCCCCACGATCGCTACTCGCTCGATCTTCCATTCATCCATCAGCATTCGCAGTCGCCGCGCAAAATCAAACGGAGTCGCCCCGCCGCTCCACGCTTCGCTGTATCCCATCCCCGGCCAGTCAAACGCAATCACTTCGCAGCGTTTGGCCAGCCGCGGTGCAAGCTCCGACCACACCTGCAAATTGTCCGGGTAGCCATGCAACAGAATCACAGGCGGCCCGCTCCCCAATCGCGTCACGCGCAACTTGTGTCCCCCACGAGTCTCGAACGAAGTCGTCAGCATCAGTCGAAATCCTTGCGCACACAATCCGCCGCCAGCACTCCCGAAATCGCGCAAAAACTCACCCACTGCCCAGGATGCGTCGCGCTACCCGCCAGGTACAATCCGCGCACATCCGGGCTGCGATGTGCCAGCCTTCCCTCTCGCATGAACTTCGCCGTCATCACCGGATTCATGCTGTCGCGCGCCAGCGAATACTCCGCTCCCCATTCCGCTGGAGTACGCCGCGCCAACACGCGATATTCGTCGATTCCCTCTCGCCACCATTTTTCTTCCAGCAATTTTTCCAGGTACTCGCCTTGGCCCGTCGCTCCCATCCGCTGCGCCTTGGCATGGTCCATCGGCCCAAGCAGTCGCGCCGGATACCAATCGCCGCTCTTGTCCTCAGGGTTCATCACGCCCGGCCGAATCAGCAGCCTGCAGCGCTCGTTTTCTCCTGGAAGCAAAAATCGCAAATACGGCGGCTCCATCTTTCCTTTCACCGCAAGGTACGCGCACACTCCCGGCGATTGCAGCGGAAGTTTTTCGCAACGCTCCCGGCTCGCACTTTCTTTTGCATCGATCAATTCCAGATACGTCGCGATACCGCAATCCGAAACGACGGCATCGGCAGCAAACACTTCGCCCGTGCTCGTTTCTACTGCGTTTACGCGGCCGTCCTTTGTGCAAATCCGTTTCGCCATTGTCCGGTAGTGAAACTCGACTCCCGCGGCGACCGCGGCCTTCGCCAAAACCGCCGGAATCGCTCGGATCCCTTCCTTGGGATAAAAACATCCGACGGAATGCACCAGCGCCGGAACAAATGCTAGCGGGCTCGGCGCCTCTTCCGGACGCTGACCCGCAACATGCGTCCAAATGGATAGCGCATCGACCACCGGCTGCGGCAAGCGCGATCCGCGCAAAACCGATTGCAGCGATCGCAAAAGAAACCCCGAATGCCGCCACCGCCCTCCGCCAACCAAAGAAGTTGGTCCGGGAGCAGATCCATAAAGTAGCGGTCGAAGCGACGCCTCAATCGCACCTGTCTTGCGCACGAATCCCAGATAGCGTTCGCCGCTTCCCGGCCACGTTTGCTCCATCTCCGCGGCGGTCTTGGCATCGCTCGAATAAATGTTGACGGTGGGACTGCCCGGCGAAGACACGCTATAAACATGATCGATCGCCCGCAGTTCGATGTGCTCGTCGAGTTTCAGCCCAACAGACTCGAACGCCCACTGCAATCCCGGACGGTCAAGCAAAATATACGGCCCTGCGTCGAACGAAAATCCCTCATAGACATTTCCGGAAGCCAGCCCCCCGGCTTCCGCGCGCGCCTCCAGAACCTGTACGTGGCACCCCTCGCGCGCCAATCGCAGAGCAGCCGTCAGCCCGCCCATCCCCGCGCCGATGACGACTACGTTTTTTTTCACTGGGAGGCAGCCTCAACGGGCTGCCGTTTTTTCGTTCGAGGAAAATGCAATCCGAGAAGCCGCCGAAGCGCGCCGCGCAAGACGCGCTGAAAAAACGAAACGCTTTGCAAAGGAGGAAATGCCACCTCATCCATCTCCGGCACAAACAACGATCCGCGTCCGCTCCCAAACACATATACCGGGTACGCCACAAAACTCAGCATCGTCGAAAACTCGGTCTCATATGGACCTCGCCACCCGCGCAAATTCTCATTCGTCCCGAGAATTTCTATGCGCTCCCGTGGATCGCCAAACCAATGGCACGCCGCGCGTAAAATATTCGTTTGCTCCGGCTCGCGCACTCCCATGTGCCGCGCCGCCACCAAATCCACCGCCAGCGCATCTTCCCCCGCATACACTCTGCGCGGCGAAGGCGGCCGCGGGCATCCCATCACGCCCACCAGCCCATCCGAAGCTTGGTCGTACGCATCCAGCAACACAAAATCTGGCGGAAACCCGTCGAGCAGCATCATCAAGGCAGTTTCCCGATGCGCTTGCCGCTCCACAAAAAGAAATTCGTCGCAACGTCCGCCCATCCACTCGAGATTTCCTATCGTGAGATACGCCATTTCAATCGGGTGGCTGCGCATCTTCCCAAATGAAATACGGAAGTCCGCTTCTTTCCAGCTTCGCGAGATCGTGTTCTGCGCCATTCCTCGAAAATACACATGCGCCACCTGGTCGTTCGAGCCATCAACCACCGGCAGTCCGCAGTCTTGGATTCCAAAATAAGCACCGACTTCCGCGACACTCCGGTGCTCGAAGAATTGGTCGTAGATGTTTGCCGACTCAATGAGGACAGCCTTTTTGTATCCACGCTCGCGGAGAAAATCGGCAAGCTCTCGCAACAGTTCCGCATCGGTGATGATCGAGCGGTCTTTCCTCGCGTAGCCCAGCATGAAGGATGGCTTCACGGCGATGCGCAAATCCTCCGGCTGTTTCCCCAGTGCCGCCGCGCGCTCCTTCAGCTTCTGCGCAAGCCCGCTCTCTTCCAAGAGGCGCCGAAATACGCTGCGCTTTTCCGTTGCGGAGTTCCCCTCGAAAACAAACACGCGCCCGCCGCTCCCAATCTTGCTGTTCACAACAGTGTGCTTCCGCAAAGTACGCGGCAGAAAATATTCGCCAACATCCTCAATCTTTCGAGTCAGCGACTCTTCCGTTTCTCCAGCAACGAGTTGGTCTTTTTCATCCAGCGCATTGGCCAGAATCTCGAAAATGCGCGCGTGGCGCTCTTCGTCATCCCGCACTTTCACAAAATCTTCCGCCAGTTCCCTTCCCAACTCCGGTGCTTCCCGTGCCAGCACGATCATTCGCTCGTAGCACAGGCTGGCAGTCTTCTCCGCATCAATATTGAAAACGCAAAAATCGCGGAACGGCCCATAGTTCAAATACTTTCGGACGTCTTCCGGAACCTTTCCCGTCAGTGTCCCCAGCCACGTCACAAACGTCGCGCCGGCGCGCGAAAACGGAGCCCTCGACCATGGCACATGCTGTCGTACCGACCCGGCCCAGCCTCCCACCAACCCGCCCATCTGCTGCGCAAACGCCCGCATCCGCAACAACGGTCCACCGTATTTCAGGAGCGCCCCGCGAATGTAAATCGAGTGCATCTCCTCGTCGCGCCAGGCCCAGATCAATGCATGCCGCATCAATTCGCGCACCGCGGGCGGGAGCGGCATCCCGGAGAGCCGCTGCGTCATCAATTCTTCGCGGTAGCCGACGCTCACGAGCTCTTCCCGCTCGAGCGCCATCAAACACAACCCGATCAATTCTTCGCGCGGCCGGCCAGCGTACTTGGCCTGCCACATAGCGAGCTCCTGCGCGAATTGGTCGTAAACCACACCCAAGGAAGGACCCTCTTACCTCCCATATACGCATGAGTTTGCTTCACGGACAAGTCGCCGTCTAAGCACACGGAAGCTATGAATCATCCACAATTTTCAGCTATTTCAACGACTTAGAAGCGCCTGGCGGTTGGGCCTAGGCAGCGCCGTGCGCCTGCGATCCGTTGTGGCCAGGTTCCCGGTTAGCGGCAACTTGAGAACTTTGATGAATCCGGCGGCCCAACCTGCCAAGAGTTGACTTCGTGAGCGCAACTGGACTTCAGAACAGTTATCGGCAGAAACCTGAAATGCTAGTGTGACGATAGGCCGCGTAGAAAGCGGTCTGGCGCACAAAAAGAGGCGCCAAAGACTCAGTGATAAGGTATAGGTGATCGTGCTTCGTCTGGATTACATCTCGTGCGTTCTTACAGTCGTTTCGACCGTTCTCATAGGAAGGAAATTCTGGCAAGGGTGGATGATAGCCGGTGCAAATAGCCTGGTCGTCTGCGTCATTGCTTCACGAACCTCGCAATTTGGATTCATACCCGCGAATCTCTTCTGCATTGCGCTCTATTCCTACAATGTGTGGAACTGGCGCAGCCCGCGAATGCGAGCCTCCAAGTAGCTCCTTGTAACGCGATTACGGGAGACTGGCCCGCTCTCCAATCGTTAGTATGCTTGTGTCCAGAGCCAGCTCTGAGTAAGATGCCCTCACTCGCGGTCGGTCGCCCGGGCCAAAACAACAGGGAACTTTTCGAGAGCAGTTTGCGTTCCATAGTTGCAGGCCGAAGTTGGCCCCTGGCAACTTTTGGGGCAAACTGGTCACCGTAGCGGGTTACGAGGCTGATGATACGTTGGAGCAGGATGCCCAACTGGTCCAGCATTGCCTCCAGGGCGACGGTTCGGCCTGGGAGGAACTTGTGCGTCGTCACACACGCCGCATCTTCAACATTTGCTACAGGTTTACCGGCAATGGCACGGAAGCCGAAGACCTGTCGCAAGACGTTTTCCTCCGGGTGTATAAGACTCTTGGCAGCTACCGGTCGGCCCACGGCGGCTTTGCCACTTGGATGACCAGCGTGACGCGCAATCTTCTGATCGACCATTACCGCCGCACCAAGCGCGATCGCGTGACAGACTCGCTCGAGGACGCCATGCCGGTGGTCGAAAACAAGGAGTCCGCCGGACGCCGGCCCGATCAGCAACTGCTGCTCGGCGAGCTGAGTTCCCAAGTGCAGAGCGCTTTGACCAAGCTTTCTCCGGAACTTCGCGAAGCCGTCATCCTGCGCGATTTGCAACAGCTCGACTACAATGAAATCAGGCAAGCTTTGGACGTACCGGAAGGCACTGTGAAATCTAGAATCAACCGCGGACGAATCGAACTGGCGCGCATCCTCCAACAGATGGGAGTGCGCCCGTCATGATGATTCGTTCATCTAAATGGGAATACATGCGGTACCCAGCGCGGAGCATCTCATGACCTGGACTTGCGAACATATCGAAGAACGCCTGAGCGATTACCTCGACGGCCTCCTCACCCCCGAAGAGCGCCATGCGTTCGACATGCACGCCAACACTTGCGAAAACTGCTCGCAAATGGTCGCCAGCATTTCTCATCTCGTGAGCAACCTGCACTCCATCGAGCAAATCGAAACGCCGCCGCGCCTGGTTTATGCGATTCTCAATCAGACGCTCGGGCCGCGTGCATCCAAAACGGGTTGGAAGGCTTCCTTCGGCTGGTTGCGTGGCCTGGCTTCCGCTCGCTTTGCTTATTACGGCGTCTCCGTTGCCGCCACTTTGCTGATTTTTCTCATTGCATCTGGCGTCTCACTGCGTAAGCCCAAGCTTGCTGATCTTGCCCCCGCCAACGTTTATCGCAACGTGGACCGCCAGGCGCACCTTGTCTACGCCCGCAGCACCAAATTTGTAAGCGACCTGCGCGTCGTTTACGAAATTCAGTCTCGCTTGAACAAAGACAACGAATTGCCCACAACGCCAGAGAGCACCGTTCCGCAATCCTCTCCCGGAAAAAATCCCGGAAGCACGGATGGCTCCAAGCCAGCGACTCCGCGCCAACAAAATCGCGCAAATGGCATCGGCAGAGAACTTGAAATCCTTGCCGCCGATTTTCCGGTGGTCAGTGGCCAAATGTGCGGCCGGTTGCTCGGAAGGAGAATTCCATGAAGTGTGCCGTCCATTCCGAAGTGGACGCAGCAGGCTATTGCCGCAACTGCGGCAAGCCCATGTGCCCAGCTTGTATTCGCCCAGTGCGCGACGTTCTCTATTGCGAAGATTGCCTCGCCACCATTCTCGGCCATCCCGCCCCGGTCGCTGCTCAACCACAGCCGCAATCACAATCGGCTCCGGAAGGATTTGCGCCGCAACCACAAGCCTCGGCTCTGCCTCCGCCCGCCCCCCCGGCCGTCGGTCCAAACCCGGCTTTGGCTTTCTTCCTCGGTTTCCTGCCCGGGCTCGGCGCTTTCTACAACGAGCAGTACGGCAAGGGCATGATTCATCTAGCCATTTTCCTGGTTCTTTTCATTGCAGGCGTGGACGGGGCGATGAGCGGTGGCGCCGAAGCCGCTCTCTGGCTCTGCATCTCTGCTCTTTGGATTTACATGCCTATCGATGCTCTTCGCACGGCTCAGGCCAAGCGCGCCGGCCAGCCTTTGTCCGACCCTCTCGACAATTTCACCAGGCAGCGCCCTGTCGGCCCCATCCTTCTCATTGGCGCCGGCCTCCTGCTCTTGCTCAACAAATTTGAGTGGTTCCAATGGTTCCGCTTCTGGGATTACTTTTGGCCTTTGCTCCTTATTGGTGTCGGCGTCCTGATGTTTCGTAACCGGATGAATCGCCAGCCTTAGGAGGCTCCTTCGGGAGGTTCACACATGAGCGATCGTATTCGTTGCACCTGTCAGCGTTGCACCACGCGCGGCCTCATGGGCCCCGTCGTCGTCGTCACCGTCGGCGTGCTTTTCCTGCTGGCGCAAATGCGCGGCGGCTTCTTTGACTTCGGTAACACCTGGCCGGTCATCCTTATCGTCATTGGCATCATCAACCTGGCGTCCGCTTTCGCTTCCAGCGAAGGTCACATTTCTCCGGCTGCCTACGTGCCGCCCGCTGTTCCCCCGGCTGCGACCGTGCCTCCCGCTCCCACGAGCCAGGCGCCCACTTCCTACCCAGGACAAGGACAATAAATCGATATGGCCCAGAGCCGTCAACGCAGCAGCGGAATTTTCTCCGGTCTCGTTCTCATCACCGTCGGCGCTCTTCTCCTCCTCCACAACTACCGAGGTTTGGAGCTGGGTGATCTGCTCTACCGCTGGTGGCCTCTCGCGCTCATCTTCCTCGGCTTGATCAAACTTTATGAACGCACGGTCGCCAGCCGCCGCCCGGATTCCGGATCATCGCGGATCACTGCCGGCGAGATCTTTCTTGTCGTCGGCATGCTCGTGCTCGTCAGCGTTGTTGTCGGCGTCGACTTCATCAAAACGAAAGCCCAAGGCTCGGATTGGGGCATCCACATGGGCGACTCCTACCCCTTCGACCTGGATGTCGTACCCAAAGCCGTACCTGCCAACGCGCGCATCACTGTTCGCGGAAGCCGTGGCGACATTACCGTTCGCGCCACGGACACTCCCGAAATCCGTGTCTCTGGAAAGAAAAACTTACGTGGCTGGAACGAAGAAGATGCCCAGCGCCGCTCCGGCCCTATCTCCGTCGAGATCGTTCAAAATGGTGACGGTTATGAAGTTCATCCCACCGGCGTAGGCTCCGGCGACAGCCGCGTCTCGATCGACATGGACATCCAGGTTCCCACGAAAGCTACCGTCTCCGTCCGCAACGATAAGGGCGACATCACCGTCTCCGATATGGCCACTCCCGTTTCCATCACCAGCGCCAGCGGCGATGTCGAAGTTCGCGACACCTCTAGTGACGTCACCATCGAAATGCACAAGGGCGACGTCAAAGTCACCGACACGAAGGGCGATATAAAAATTTCCGGAAAAGGCACCCAGGTCGACGTGGCCTCCGCTACCGGCAGCTTTACGCTCGACGGCGAATTCTACGGTCCCATCCGCGCCGACAAAGTCGCCAAGGGCCTCCGCTTCATCTCGCAGCGCACGGATCTGACGCTCACTTCCCTCACCGGACACATGGAAGCAAGTTCTGGCAATCTCGAAATCGTTGACGCTCCTGGCGACCTCAATCTCCGCACCAACCGCTATTCCGTGACCATCGAAAACGCCACCGGCAAAGTGAAGGTCGACAACCGCGATGGCGACGTCACACTGCGATTCTCTTCGCCGCCCAAAGCGGACATCGACGTCAGCAACACCAACGCCGGCGTCTCGCTCACACTCCCTGAGTCCGCCAGCTTCAACATTCTCTCCGACTGCCATTCCTGCGACATCGATTCGGAATTTTCTTCGGACACTCTGAAGAAAACCAGTGAGAACTCAGGCGATTCCCACCTGGAAGGAAAGTACGGCAACGCTCGCGGCCCCAAAATCACCGTAAAAACCAGCTACGGCGCCATAAACATCCGCAAAACCAGCTGAAGAACGAAAAATCGAAACACGAAATCCGAAACTCAAAACAATTATCACGCCGCAGCTTTTCGAATTTCGTATTTCGACTTTCGTTTTTTCCTATCTCTCCGTCAGCCTCTCCAAATCGGCAAAAAACGATGGATACGATACCCCGGCGCAATCGGCATCTCGAATTACGGTCTCTCCTTCGGCCCCCAATCCCGCTACCGCAAACGCCATCGCAATTCGGTGATCCCCATGCGGTTCAATTTCAGCTCCGCGTAGTTTCCCAGCGCGACGGCCCTCCACTTTCAATCCATCCGGCCGCTCTTCCACCTTTGCGCCCATCTTCCGCAAATTCTCCACGAGCACGGCGATGCGGTCGCTTTCCTTGACGCGCAACTCCCCCGCATTGCGAATTTCGATCCCCTCTTCGGTGTATGGCCCCAGCGCCGCCAGCATCGGCAACTCATCAATCACCAGAGGAATCACGTCGCCCTCAATCACACCGCCTTTTAGCGCTGCGCCCTTCACCGCCAAATCCCCGATCACTTCTCCCTGCGCGCTCTTCAACGAGAGCATCTGTATCGACGCTCCCATCCCCGCAAACACATCCAAAATCGCCGTTCGCGTGGGATTCAACCCCACGCTGTGAATCGCAATGCTCGATTCCGGCAGCAGCGACGCCGCCGCAATAAAAAACACCGCCGAAGACAAATCTCCAGGCACATCCAAAGACTTCGCCACCAACTTCCCCGCCCCTCCAGCGCCGAACAGCCCATGAATTTTCGTCGTCCGCCCGTGCCGCTCGATCGCCGCGCCAAATTCCTCCAACGCCAATTCCGTATGATCCCGCGTCCGTGCCGGCTCCGTTACGCTCGTCACTCCCTCTGCAAACATTCCCGCAAGCAACACTGCCGACTTCACCTGCGCGCTGGCCATCGGCATCTGATAATCAATCGCGTGCAGCCGCGCGCCCTTAATCTCCAGCGGCGCAAAATTATCGTCCTTCGCGCGAATCTCCGCGCCCATCTCTCGCAGCGGCCCCACCACTCGCTTCATCGGCCGCTTCTGCAGCGACGCATCGCCCGTAAGTTTTGTGCTGAATTCCTGCCCGGCCAAAATCCCCGTCAGCAGTCGCATCGTCGTCCCGGAATTCCCCGCGTCCAGCGCCCGCCAACTGCTCTTCAATCCGCGAGGCCCGTGCCCTGTAACGCGCACGACGTCCTTCTCGGTTTTCACTTCCGCGCCCAGCGCGCTCATGCACCCCAGCGTGCTGTGACAATCCGCCGCCGCCGAAAAATTCCGCAGCTCGCTCGTCCCCTCGGCCAACCCCGCCAGCATCGCGTACCGGTGCGAAATCGATTTGTCTCCAGGCGGCTGCACTCCGCCCGTCAAAAGTTTTGCCGGCTTCACAATTTGTTTTTTCACGCCAAGATTTTAGCACGCCCCGCACTCCCCTCCCCAAAACGCCGCCCTTGCTCAAATCAAATCACCTTGCTTCATTTGCTTCATCCTCCTGTCCCTCCGAACAGTTTTTCCCGAAGCACTACGCAACGCCTTCTCTGAAATTTTCATCCAACTCTCTGCGTATTATTGAGTGAGGAGAAACGCAATGTCAGCGCGTAGAACGCTGCTTCATTTAGCCGCCAAAACTGGCGCGCTCTTAGGAGCCATCTTTGTAGTCACCGTATTGCTGGTCGCCATGCCTGGCCACCACGCCCCGTCCGTTCAGGGCGAAATCGCGCAGGGCCAAGCCACTCAGCAAGCCGCCGCCCAGGAATCCGCTCCGCCGCCATCCAAATCCATGCCCGGCATGGACATGGGCGACGAAAAATCCAATGAAAAGGCCGCCGTTCAGGACATGACGCCAGGCCACAGCGACGCGCACAGTCATCACATGTTCATGACCAGCATGCGCACGCAAACGCCCGCCGATGTCGAACGCGCCAACGAAATCGTCACGCAACTTCGCTCCGGCATCGAAAAATACAAGGACTATCACGCCGCTCTCGACGACGGCTTCAAGATTTTCCTGCCCAACATTCCGCAACCCGAATATCACTTCACCAGCTATCGCAACGGCTTTCTCGAATCGCTAACTTTCGATCCCGCGCGCCCCACTTCTCTTCTCTACAAAAAAACCGCCACCGGTTACGAACTCGTTGGCGCTATGTACACCATGCCCAAGCGCGCCACGGAAGATCAGCTCAACGCTCGCGTCCCACTCAGCGTCGCCATGTGGCATCTCCACACCAATCTCTGCATGCCGCCGCGCGATCAGCTCCGCTCCGCCGACTGGACCAAGTTCGGCCTTCACGGCTCCATCATCTCCGAAGACGCCTGCTCCGAAGCCGGTGGCCGCTTCCACCCCATCATTTTCGGCTGGATGACTCACGTCTATCCGTACAAAGAAGGCCTCGACAACATCTACGCCATGCACCACCACATGGACTAACTCGCGCGAACGACGTCGCGCCGATCACACCTCACCACGACCCCTCGCCTCCCACGGTCATTTCGAACGGAGTAAGCCGACGTTGTTTCTTCTCACGTTTGCTCCTGCAAACGTGTCGGCTTGCGTAGAGAGAAATCTCTCTTCTCCTCGAGTTCGGGTCGATTACCTCGACTATCATTGATTCATCGTCGCGGAGGATTGCTTTGGAACCATTGCCAATGAAGGAGAACAAACCATGCCGATGAAGAATCCACCTCACCCCGGCGGCTTTGTTTTGCGCCAATGTATCGAACCGCTGGGCCTGACGATCACCCAAGCCGCCACCGCTCTTGGTGTCACGCGCACTACCCTCTCCGAACTTGTCAACGGTAAGCGCGGCATCTCTCCCGAGATGGCCGTCCGCCTCTCCAAGGTTTTCGGTGGCTGCGCCGAATCCTGGCTCACCCAGCAGGCTCACTACGATCTGGCCCACCTCCGCACCACCCACATCAAACTCAAGCGCCTCCAATTCGCCTAATCGCCCCGGGTGGCACAGTTGCGGCTGGGATGGTTCACGTCTACCCCTACGAGCAAGTGCTCGCCTTCTTTCTCTTTCTCTTTCTCTTTCTCTTTCTTTTTATTTTTCTTCCCCGCTGCCTTCGTCCAGGAACCCTAGTTCGCGGATTTTGCCCCCGATACCGGCCTGCCCCAAATAGGAACTCCTCGCGTCTGGGGTGATGTCCATCACAGACCTGGTCCTCAAGATGCTCTCAGAATCAGGCCTTGTTCTAATTGTGTTTATTACATTCTCCACATCCGGACGTCCTTTACGCGCTTCTTCCGCGAAGCTCAATGCAAGACCGGCCTATTCCCAGGTTTTCGCAAAGGTAGGAATTATGCGCAAAATCCTTGTTCTACTAGGGCTGTTTACAGCCGCGGTTCCGCTCTCTGCGCAAACGCACGCACCTCAATCCGCCGAGTACTGCGGCGATTGCCACCGCGAAATCTACGACGGCTGGAAGCAATCTGTGCATGCCAGGGCGATGGAGAGCCGCCTCTTTCAGGACGCCTTGAAAATGGCCGCCGCCGACTTCGGCAACGACTCGCGCAAAATTTGTTTACGCTGCCATTCTCCCGCGGGCGTGCTCACCGATGATCTTGCGCTCACGCGCAAAGTGAGTTGGGAGGGCGTTACTTGCGACTACTGCCATTCCATCCGGGACGTCAACACCACGGGTACGAATCCGGTCGCTCGCGTGGAATTCACCGGCGTGAAAAGCGGGCCTTATCCGGATGTAGTGTCTCCGGCTCACGGCACAGCTTTTTCCAACGTGCATACCACTTCGCTGGTCTGCGTCTCCTGCCATGAGTACAAGAATTCGCTGGGATTTCCCGTGCTCACGACTTTCACCGAATGGAAAGATGGCCCCTATTCCAAAGCGGGAAAGCAGTGCCAGTCCTGTCATATGTTCACCGCAAACGGTAATGTCGTCGATCCGCGAGTCAAAACCGTTGCGGACACCAGCATCAACCTCCATCAAATGCCTGGCAGCCATTCCGTTGATCAGCTCAACAAAGCCATCCGTGGCCAGATGAGCGCGCTCCGCGACGGAGATCATCTCCAGGTGACCGTGAAACTCACAAACGCTGGCGCCGGCCATTATGTCCCGACAGGCTCACCCATCCGGCAACTCATCCTCGAAGTCCGCCTGGAACCCTACGGTGGCGGGAAGTCGTATCGTGAAGAGCGCAGGTATGCGCGCACCGTCGCCGATCAGAAAGGCGCCATCCTCGATCGCGAACATCTTGCTTTCGTCAAAGCTGCCAAGGTTGTCAGCGACACTCGACTCGCGCCCAAGGAAACCCGCGTCGAGACCTTCAACTTTGAACTTCCTCCCGGAAAGCGTGCCAGGCTCGAGGCCATCCTTCGTTATTACTATTCGCCGATGGCCAGCACGGAAGCCCAACAAGAAGTCCGCTTCCTCTCCTTGTCCCAAATCGTCCAATGACCCGGGCAGACAACTAACATCTCCAGCATCCGTAACTGGAAAGTTAAGATGGATTACTCCGTTTACACAATAGAGGCCAAATGTGCAAACACGGGGTGGGCCGTGATGGGGGTGCATTAAATGAATAAGGGGGCATTGCTGCCCCCGGGGGAATCCTACTGGTCAGACTAGCTGACGGCCAGATTCCATCCTGAGGATAGTATCTAATTCTAGTTTGTCAAGGATTTACAACCGGACAATTCCAAGTGGATCATGAGGACTCGCCTTCAGGCAAAGGATGGACTTGATCCGGCTGATGTAATTTTGTCCCGAATTCTTCCGCATATAGAGATTCGGGGCGGTATTCTGATAAACCAGAAAAGCAATCGTATCCACAGCTTGAATGAAGTACGAATGCTTTGAATCTCGAAAGCTGACATCCTCAACAATGCTCGGCAATTTCATGTTTCGATATCCGGGCCCAAACCAATTCTGGTTCGGAACGGGGTGAATCTAATGCTCTCTCACCCGCCCATCCCGCCGCTCACACCCATTCTGTACTTGACCAGATGACTTTATCAGGACTCAATATCCTCGACAGTTTGACAGGAGCTCGTTATTGGTGAAGGTTCCAGTAGAATCTTGAGCGATTGACAACGGGATTCGGTCAAATATTTGAGCCGGGAACCCTTTAAAGTGAAACGATGAATCAAGAAGATGTCCTCAAAGGTGGGCGACCACCGCTGGCGTTCTTATCCTATTCTTGGGAATCTGAGGACCACAGAGAATGGGTCTTACAACTTGCAACAAGACTCCAACGTGATGACGGAGTGGAGGTAATTCTAGATCGTTGGCACCTTTTGCCGGGTCAAGACAAAACCGTATTCATGGAAAATGGCATCGCGCGGAGCGACTTCGTGATCCTCGTGACTACCCCAGTCTATTCAAAACGAGCCGATGATCGGACCGGAGGGGTCGGCTACGAGGCAATGATCATCTCTGGCGCACTGGCGGAGAAAATCGACCAGAAAAAATTCATCCCGGTTTTGCGCAACGGAGATTGGACATCTTCACTACCCATTTGGATCAAAAGCAGGCTTGGAGTTGACTTGCGGGGCAACCCTTATTCGGAAACGTCTTACCATGATCTCCTGCGGGCTCTACATCAAGAGCCACTTAGGCCACCGCCGATCGGACCCAAACCTGTTTTTTCGAAAGCTCAACATTCTGAACCTCTGTCAACACCTCAAGAGGTCAAAGAAGCTCTATTCAATCTTCAAGAGAGTGTTGAGCTCTTACGTCGAGAAGTCAGGATGGCTTCTGGACACTATAAGGAGGTCAGCGAAACTGGTGCCCTGACTGAACTATCGGCTGAGAAGGCCGCGTGGCCCCCGCCTCCTCCATCCGAGAGCCAGCGAACTAGACCCGGATCATCCCCCAAGAGCCCAAAGATACCACCGATCAGGTTTTATTCTGAATTCTTCGACACGAAATGGCCTTCACTCCCTGCGCGGGTGAAAGCAGCTCTCGGTGAATTCCTCGCGCGGTTGCAAGCTGACCCACTTAGTCCCGGATTGCTTAAGAGTGCCCAGAGAGACAGTGAGGGACGCTACGCCCTCCAATTCTTTCGAGGCTACGTAATCTACTGGAGATTAGTCATGGAGCAGTCAGAATCGTTAATACGGCTGCGCCCATACGAGCCAGTAAGCATTGACGTTTTGGCACTGGAGAAGACCTAGTCGGCGGCACCGCATATTCTCACTATCACTAGGAGATCCATCATGGCCGTCACCGCTATCCATCCAGGGGAACACCTCGCCGAAGAACTCGAAGTGCTCGACATGAGCGCCGCCGAACTCGCGCGAAAGCTCGACGTGCCCACCAACCGCGTCACGCAAATCCTGAATGGCATGCGCTCTATCACCGGCGACACCGCTCTGCGTCTCGCTCATTTCTTTGGCACCAGCCCGCAGTTCTGGCTCAATCTACAAACTCTCTACGACCTGCGCCTCGCCCAGCAAAAAGCTGGCCGCTCCATCAAGTCACTCCCCCGCCTGAAACGCCGCGAACCCGTTCTGGCCTAGCGCGCGGGTGGCGCACCCTTTGGGTTCTGGCTTTACAAAGGGTGCGGGTTTTGACTCTCCTCATTCAATGGAACGCGATCACGAGGCATTCTCTGATTCGTTACGCTTGACGCAATGCGCGTACTTCACGCTATTCTGGTCCAGTCATTGTTAGTTGCCGGGATAGAAGGACCGGGGATTTTGCCGCCGGGAAATGGGGCAAGGCGTTCTCCGGGTTTGCCCGCTCCGCGCGCCTGAAGCTCGAGCGGCTGGGGTGAAAGGAGTCTGAGAACATGGCAGATAACGAGCCTCGCATCCGCGAGGTGCCCACCGGATTGGTCCTTGATGTTGGGAGTTTAGACAAGAGAGTCGTGACAGGAGCATCTGATTACGTCACTTCGAGTGCCGCAGGTGAGTGGGGGATGGGACCAGACACCGGCGGTCGACGAGCCCCTACCCACGACGAGATTGCCCAACTCGCGTTCCAACTGTACGAGTCGCGCGGCCGGCAAGATGGCCACGACCTCGAAGATTGGCTGCGTGCCGAGGAGTTGCTCGGGCGTTACACGTAATTGCGAAGTGCCGCGGAATAGAAGGCCTACGACCTCCGCCTCGCCCGGCAAAAAACCGGCCGCTCCATCAAGTCTCTTCCCTGCCTGAAACGCCGCGAACCCGTTCCCGCATAAAACGCCTCTCCCACGCCATTGGCGTGATCTATTGGGAAAGCAATCCAACTTCGGCAATCTGTCCGAGCCTAAGGGTCTGTAACACAGCCAGCATTTCCGGCAGGTGCGGCCTTATGTCATCGATGTCATTCGATGCAGCGCGGATGACCAAAATCGCGATCCGACGATTTGTGATGTTTTGCTGGTGCTTCAGATTCTTGTCTACAGTGATTAGGACGTCAAACTTTCCTTCTGCCAACGAAAGCAACTCGCCATTTTCCTTGCCGCCGAATCCCGCCTCTCGCACCGTTTCGCAGGTGTGTCCGCTTCCAGAAAAGAGAAGCTTCGTCCTCCGCGGCACGCACTCGTCGAGCAACAGTTTCATTTCAACGCTGCGGCAAGCGTGATCCTGGCTTCTTCAAGCGCGGCGACGGCGTCTTCACGAGTCACGCTGGGAAAATCATCCAGAAATTCTGTCAGGCTTTTCTCGTGCTCCAAATAGTCGGTGAGGCACTTGAAAGGCACGCGCGTTCCACGAAAAACCGGCTCCCCACTAAGAATCGCCGGATTGCGGACTATAACGCCAGATGACATCACGCACCTCCTCCCAAAGTTTAGCCCATTCCGACTTATTTTCTATCCTACTCCGCCGTCTTCAATTTCAGCTTGCTCTTGTTCGCTTCCAAAAATTCTCGCAAGTCCGCAGAGATATCCAGCAGCCGGATCCACTGCTCGTAATACAGCGTGACTGGAAACCGTCCGAGTCCGTAAACGCTCACTCCACCTTTTTCTCCCACGCGAAATTCCAGACTTCCTTTCTTCCGCGTCCCCGCCTGTTTTTTCAACTCTTCAATTTGCGCCATCAGCTCTTCTCTTGTTGGCTCGGCCATAATCCTTGCTCCCTCCCTCTCTAGTCCTGGAACACTCAAGTCCCTTTACATCTCGCCGCATCCTACCAGTTTTCTCTCTCCTGCGTCTCCGCCCTCCGCCCGTTCCCCTTCCGACACACCACCGTTGCCTCTCCCCTTTTCGCGGTGTAACATACGCCCCTAAGCTGGTCTCTCGTCTCTGTGCGACTGCCGGTCTTCGGTTCCGAAGAGGTTTTGGTCACTAATGAAACGGTTTTCGTCTTTCGCTCACAAATTCCTTGGGTGTGAGGAGCACTTTCTTATGTCACGACTTTTTCGTTTGCTTTGTGTTTCATTCCTAGTAGTGGCCCCGTGCGTGGCGCAGCAGCCCGCGGCAGCGCCTGGCGCGGCACCCGCCGCAACCCCGGCGCCGCAAGGTCCAAAGCGGCTTGTCGCCGTGATGAACTTTGACTACGGCACCGTCAAAACCGTCGTTGCCTCCATCTTCGGCACCGACCAGGACGTCGGCAAAGGCATCACCGATCTCATGGTTCAAAAGCTCGTCCAAGACGGCAAGTACCGCGTGATCGAGCGCGCTGCTCTCGACAAGATTATTGCCGAGCAAAATTTCAATAACAGCGACCGCGCCGATCCCTCCAGCGCCTCCAAAATCGGCCGCATCCTCGGCGTCGACACCATCATTCTCGGCTCCATCACCAAATTCGGACGCGACGACAGCAAAGTTGGCGGCGTGGCTGGCGGCCATAGCGGCTGGACTGGCGCGGTTCTCGGCGCCGGCAAAAAAGAATCCAAAGCCGTCGTCGCCATCACGGCTCGCCTCGTCAACACCACCACAGGCGAAATCCTCGCTTCCGTTACCGGCAACGGCGAATCCTCCCGCTCCGGCTTGTTCCTCGGCGGCGGGGGTGGCAGCGGGTATAGCGGAGGCGGCGGCGCCTTCGACATGAGCAGCAGTAATTTCTCGCAAACGATCCTCGGCGAAGCCGTGAACAAAGCGGTCGCCGATTGCGCGACGCAGCTCGACAACGCCGCGGCAACTCTGCCCACCATCCATGCCTCATACTCCGGCGTCGTGGCCGATGTCAGCGGCAACACTCTGATCATCAACATCGGCAACAAAGTCGGCGTGCGCGCCGGCGATGTCATTCAAATCAGCCGCCCCGTTCGCACCGTGAAAGATCCGACCACCGGCAAAGTTTTGAAGACCGTCACCAGCCAGCTCGGCACTGCCACCGTCACCGATGTCGATGCCGACTCCGCCACCGCCACTTATTCCGGCGCGACTCCGCCAAAAGTCGGAGACGTTGCTGCCAGTTCTGGCGCCGCAACTCCGTAACCTGCTGCACCGCCGCATTCGCGGCACACTGATGCTTTTTTTTGATACTCTCGGTGCTTGATGAAATAGGCGAGGCAGCCTCCTAAACTTCCTCGCCTATTTTCTTATCGGAAGGAGCAATTCCATGAGCCAGGACTACACCGTCGGACAAAAGCTCGGCGACTATGAAATTCTCGGCATTCTCGGCGCCGGAGGCATGGGCAAAGTCTATAAAGTGCGCAATACCATTTCCGATCGCGTCGAAGCCATGAAGATTCTCCTTCCCGATCTCGTCGGCCAAAAAGATCTCGCCGACCGCTTTCTCCGCGAAATCAAAGTCCTCGCCAGCCTCAACCATCCCAACATCGCTGCTCTGCGCACCGCGCTTACTCTCGATAATCAACTCGTGATGATCATGGAATTCGTAGACGGCGTCACGCTCTCGTCACGCCTCCACGAGGGTGCCATCCCACCGACGCAAGCCGTCAAATACATCGATCAAGTTCTCGAAGCCCTCAGCTACGCCCACAAACAAAACGTCATTCACCGCGACATCAAGCCCGCGAACATGATGCTCACTCCCGACGGCGTCGTGAAGCTGATGGACTTCGGCATCGCCCGCTCCGGCAGCGATCGCAGCCTCACTCTGACCGGCACCACTCTCGGCTCTCTCAATTACATGCCGCCGGAACAAGTGAAAGGCGAGCCTGCCGACAATCGCTCCGATCTTTATTCGCTGGGCGTTTCGCTCTACGAAATGGTCACCGGCCAGCTTCCCTTCACGGCCGACAGCAACTACGCCATGATGGCTGCGCATCTCCAGGAAGTACCGAAGCCTCCGATCGTTCTTCGTCCCGGCATTCCGCAAACGCTCAATCAAATTATCGTGATGGCGCTCGCCAAGGAACCGGGTCAGCGCTTCCAATCGGCGGATGCTTTTCGCGGCGCTCTCAAGAGCGTGCAAGCGCAAGGCGGCGGCACACAGCCCGAGGTGAATCCGCGCTCCTACGCGCCTTCCGGCGGCGGCAGCGCCACTTCCCTTTTCAATGACTCACCGTCGTCGCAATCTCCAACCACAGTTACCGACGCGCCTGTTTTTCAGAAGACGGATCCTATTCCATCGAATACTCCCGCGCCGGTCTTTGCGTCCGCACCGCTGCCGCCGACTCGCGAGGCCACGCCGCAACCGCACCCTCCGTCACCAGTAGTCGTGGCCCACAAGAGTCATCGCGGGCTGTACATCGCTCTTGGCGCTTTTATCGTCGTCGTTGTGCTGTTCGCTGCCGGCCTCTATTTGCCAATGCGCATCAAGACGCTGGCTGGAGCCGGAAAGTCTCACACCACTCCGCAAACTTCGCAGACCGGTACCGGTTCCTCCGTCACTCCTCCCTTGTCCGTGCCCTCTTCCAACCCGGGTGACACCACTATTCCTCCGACGCCCCCCACAGATCCCAACGCGACTACTTCTGGCGGGATAGCGGGTTCAGCCAGTGGCACCGCTTCCGGTTCGACAGGCACGCAATCCCCGCAATCGGGCCAAGGGTCCACCGACAACGTCCCTGACCCCAACGCTACGACCACATCTCCAAGCTCGAATTCTGGAACGTCAGGCACATCTTCTAACTCCAGTTCCCCGCTGCCTCCGCGCAAACCGGGAGCGGGCAAATCCAAGAAAGACACGCAAGCCTCCGAAGCGGACGCGCAGGCCAAGGCCGAAGCAGCCGCGCAAGCAGACGAAGTCGAGAAGCTCTACGACGACATCGACGGCCGGTCGACAGCCGTCTCCGCATCTCTTGATAACCTGCAGAAACAGCAAGCCGCGTCGGGCTATGGTCTCCGCGGAGATATCGTCGCCGCCCAGCAACGCATGAGGACCGATATCTCCAAAGCGCAAGCCGCGATACAAAAGCAAGACACCAAGTCCGCCAAGAAGTATCTGGACATGGCGGAAGCCGAACTCTCCACGCTCGAGAAGTTCCTCGGGAAATAGAGCCTGTGTTGCGCCCTGAGGCGCTCGTTTGATCGCCGTTGAGCTGTGCCAACCGCCCTCGGAAAAACCGAATATCAAGAACCGCGGAGTGGCACATACTTCAGTCTGTGCTCTTCTCCGCCTGTAGGGGCGCAGCACGCTGCGCCTCAGACGCCCAGACTTCACCCCCACTGTCATTCCGAGCGAAGTGGGCCGACTCTTTTTCTTTCATCATCGCTCCTGCGATGATGTCGGCCCACGAAGCGAGGAATCTCTCTTCCACCGAGACCACCTCACAGCGAAACACCACCACACCGCAGAGTCCTGCTCAAAGTCGCACAGACTTCCGTCTGTGCTCTTCTCCAGATGAAGGAACGCCACACACCGCAATGGGTGTCATTCAGACTGTAGCGAGGAACCTGATTCTTTCTCCCCTCCGGGTTCCATCTGTGAGAAACAATACATTTCTGATAGTGTGTGTCACCGTGAGGAAAGACCATGAACGGTAAAGGGGAACCAATTCCGGAGGAAGCATCGCAGGAAAACCTGTCATTTGCCGTCGATGCTGTCGTTGGGGATTCCGAGGGGGAGGATGACCTCGCAAAGCCCGATCTAAAGAAGCTAAACGAATCTGTCGTGGCCGCGAGTGACTGGACAGCCGAAACAATCGTCAGGCAACTCGACCGCGGCAACATAAACCTAAATCCGAGCTTTCAGCGTCGCGATGCCTGGACTCCAGCACGTAAGAGTAAATTCATAGAATCTCTAATTCTAGGGCTTCCAATACCTCAGTTAGTTCTCGCCGAGAACAAGAATCAGAAGGGGGCTTACGTCATCATAGACGGCAAGCAGCGCCTCCTAAGCCTGCGGCAGTTCTCCGCCAAGGCCGACGATAAACTCTACACGCAATTAAAACTCGTAGATTTAGAAATCCGGGCGGATCTCATTGGCAAGACTCTCGACGATTTTGAAACAGATCCATCTCTTGCTGACGAACTGCGTGCATTTCAGAATCAGACCATCAGAACAGTCGTTATCAAAGGCTGGCCAAACGAATCCGTCCTTTATCTCATTTTCCTGCGGCTGAACACTGGGAGTCTGCCGCTTTCGACTCAAGAACTGCGCCAGGCGCTTCACCCCGGCCCGTTCCTTGAATTCGTCGAGGAACGATCAGGAGCTGCCAAGGGGATCCAGACCATCCTGAAGATTACAAAGCCGGATTTTAGAATGAGAGACGCGGAGCTCATAGTCAGATACTTTGGCTTTCGCAATTTTCTTACGTCTTACCGAGGAAATCTAAAAGCTTTCCTAGACGACACATGCGCCACTCTGAATCGGGATTGGGCAGCCTTTGCAGATAAGGCGACTGTGCAGCTCAACGGAATGGAGAGGTCCATTCAGGTCACCTTTAAGATTTTTGGGCAAGAGAACGCGTTTAGAAAATGGGATGGGAAAAAATATGAGAGACGGTTTAATAGGGCCATCTTTGATGTGATGACATTCTATTTCTCGGATTTATCAGTAGAGAGGAAGGCTGTCGCCGCCCGTAGGGCATTGGAGTCTGACTTCAAAAGCCTGTGCGAATCCAACACCGATTTCGTCAAAGCTATCGAGGCAACCACAAAAAGTCTAGACGCAACAGTGAACCGTCTCCAAATCTGGGGCGCGGCATTGTCCAAACGGCTAAAGATCGACCTAAAAATTCCCCGTCTCGACGACGGAGTCATCGTAATCGAGTAAATGCCGTATGGCGACTGCTCGATTTCGCGAACTGGAACGACGACTGAAGAAGTTGCGTACTCGTTTCCTGCCGAAGGCGTTTTCGCCGACTGGAGACTACACGGATAGAGCACTGGATCTTGCTCGCGGATACAGGCTTCTGGTACATGCGGAAATCGAAGCTTTTCTGGAAGAGAGAGCTCAGGAAATCGCTAACGCTACCGTCAAGTCTTTTCACACCGATCGACGCCCTCGACAAGTGCTACTGAATCTTCTTTCATTCCATTTGGTGCAGGACAAAGTAAGCCTCCAACGGTTGAAAGAAATTCACGGGACAAAAAAGCCTTACTGTGACGACAGACTGGGCGCAGCCCAGACAGCGTACAATCATGTCCTAGCAACCAACAATGGGATCAGAGAATACAACCTGTTGCAGATACTACTCCCTCTGGGTGTAGAGTCTTCGAAAATAGATCCCGGCTGGTTGAGTACGCTCGACACATTCGGCATTAATCGCGGCGAAGTTGCCCACAAATCAATTAAGGCACACCAACAAATAAATCCGCAGGACGAACTCAGCACCACGCAGATATTGCTTAAGGGCTTGAAGGACCTCGACGACGAACTTAGCAAGCTACGGTAGGAACGAGCCGGTGCCGCAACCTTCTGGCATCTACTACAGACGGGACGTTTGATCATCTCGCCCCAACCGCAAGGTCGTCCGAGCCCGGCGGCGCTCGCCACCCCACGGGCAACAGTCCACGATCAAGAGCACCCCTCGATCCCCCAAGCCCGAACCGCGATCCCGCGCCCTCCTTCTACTCACTGCTCACTACCCACTACTCACTACAAACACAAACTAAACAAAGCACTTACAGTTTATCCTTGACAAATAGTAATAATGTGTTATACTGCTTGTGTTTTAGTAGGCACCGGGCCTACCCGTGCCCACGTGAGTTATGTGTCCCCGCCGCAGAGTCCTTCAAATTCTCCCAAAATCCTTCGTCTCGCATAGTTTACTATTTAACAAAACCAACTCCTCCCTAACTCCCTCAGAATCAACACTTCTGCAAGTGTTGATTCCACGCCACTTCAACTCCTCTAGAATGAACACTTACACAAAACAGGGGGAGGGGGTCCCCCCCTCAACCACCCAAAAGTTTTACAACTCGTCACTACCGGTAGATCGCTTCTGTGCGCCCACAGCAACGTCCGCAAACCCAATATCTTCATTCACTTGCGCACACTTTCCATCACCCCCCTGGGGGTGCCCCTTCTAAGGCCACAACCGCTCTGCCGTGCCTTGTTGTGCCACCGGAGGTGCATAGTAGGCATGGGCGGACCTTACGCGCGGATTTTTCGGGATCTTGCTTTCCCCTTGCTTACCGAGGGGAGTTCGTGTAGCTTGGTCTCGGTAACCGAGGAGAGCTTCCCACGACATGAGCAAACCCTCCGATCTCGTCCAAGGCACACTTGATCTACTCCTACTGAAAATACTCGCACTCGAACCCATGAACGGGTACGCCATCAGCTTGCGGCTGAAGCAAGTTTCGGGCGATGTGCTGCAGGTGAGCGATGGGTCGCTCTACCCTGCCCTGCACAAGCTGGAACAGGAAGGGTGGATCACGGCGGAATGGAAACCTACTGAAAATAACCGGCGCGCAAAATTTTATTCGCTGACGCGGCTGGGTCGAACGCAACTGGAAAAGGAATCGGCGAACTGGAGCCGGCTCTCGGCGGCGATTTCCAATATCGTGAAGCTGAAAGAGGCCTGAGCGCAGCGCGGTTAAACGAGGAGGCGTCCAAGCATGCGATCCCAGAGATGGTTCTACACTTTGCCGCTGCGGCTGCGTTCGCTTTTTCGACGCGAACGCGTCGAGCAGGATTTAAGCGAAGAGCTGCAATTCCACCTGGATCAAAAAACGCAGGAATACATCGCGAGCGGACTGACGGCAGATGAGGCGCGGAGGAAAGCGCGGCGCGAATTCGGTGGCTTCGAACTGTCCAAGGAGAATTGCCGAGATACGCAGCGCGTCAACTACATCCAGGACCTACTGCAGGATCTGGGCTTTGGCCTGCGCATGCTCCGCAACAGCCCAGCGTTCGCGTTGGTGGCGATTCTTACGCTGGCCCTCGGCATCGGCGCCAACACCGCTATTTTCAGTGTCGTTCGCGGCGTGTTGCTCCAGCCGCTACCCTTCCCCAAGCAAAACCAGTTGATGATCCTTTTTGAAAAGAACAAGGACGGCACGCGCTCCAACACTTCCTGGGCCACGTTCATGGATTGGAACAGGTTGAATCATTCCTTTACAGGCATTGCGGCTGTCAGTTTTTGGTCGCCAACGTATGTCGGTGCGCATGATGCGGAAACGCTAACCGGCTTCCGGACTTCGTCGGCGCTTTTCGATTTGATGGGAGTGAAGTTCGAGCAAGGCCGAAACTTTCTGGCCACGGAAGATGTGCGTGGAAATAATTTCGTGGTGATCTTAAGCCACGGCTTTTGGCAGCGCGCGTTTGGCAGCGATCCCGCCATCATTGGGAGATCCGTGCAGTTGGGGACCCGGGCATACACCGTCGTTGGCGTACTTCCCGCCGAATTCCCCTCTGTACTTTCTTTCGACCCACGCAAGCCAGCGGACATTTACACTCCATTGGCCTACGACGCCACACTTCCCTACGCGTGCCGCGACTGCCGCCATCTCCGCGCATTCGCGCGGATGAAGGATGGCGTTTCCATAAAGCAAGCCGAAGCCGAGATGAATCAGATCTCGGAAAATCTATTTCCGCGAGTATCCGACGGAATACTCCGCGTCGGGCGTTACATTGACTCCGTTGAAGGATTATCTCGTCGGCGATGTCAAAACTGCGCTGTGGGTCTTACTCGCCTCTGTTGGATTTGTTCTCCTGATTGCGTGTGTAAACGTTGCAAATCTGCTGCTGGCCTGGGCAGCTCGCCGCCAGCGCGAAGTCGCGCTTCGCACGGCTCTTGGCGCGCGCCGTACACGCATGGTCCGCCAATTTTTGACGGAAAGCTTGCTGCTTTCTCTAATAGGCGGCGGCGTGGGACTTTTTCTTGCCTGGGGCGGAGTCGCCTATCTGCAGCAACTCCGCGTCGGCAACTTGCCGCGAATTCAAGACGTGCATATTGACGGCTGGACGTTGGCATTCACCTCCGGAATAGCACTCATCACCGGTGTCGCGTTCGGGCTTCTGCCTGCGTTCCGCGCGTCCAAACTCGACCTCAACGAAACCCTAAAAGAATCCGGCAAAAGCACTTCCGGTAAAGAACGGCATCAGTTGCGCGGCGCGCTGGTCTTCGCCGATGTGGCTCTGGCGCTTCTGCTCCTGACCGGCGCGGGACTGATGATGAAAAGTTTCGTGCGCCTTCTCGAAGTCAATCCCGGATTCGATCCCTCTCACGCGCTGACGCTCACGCTTTCGCTTTGGGGACCAAAGTCCGCGGACGCGCCGGCGGTGGCATTTTTCGATCAGGTTCTCGAGCGGGTGCGAGCTATCCCTGGCGTCGAATCCGCCGGAATCGTCAGCCAGCTTCCCCTCGGCGGAAGCATGGATATGTATGGCGTTCACGTCGAAGGCAAGTCGCTGCCAAATCCCGAGGAAGATCCAAGCGCTGACCGCTATTCCATCACTCCGGGTTATTTGCGCGCCATGCGGATCCCGCTGCTTCGCGGGCGTGAGTTTGACGAACGCGACATTGCAACGGCGCCGGCGGTCGCGCTGGTCAACGAATCCATGGCACGCCAGTTCTGGCCGAGTGAAGAGCCCATCGGCAAGCGGTTCCGCATGGGAGACACAAAAGGTCCATGGAAGACAGTCGTCGGAGTGGTGGGCGATGTCCTGCATAAGGGCTTGGACGCCCCGCACACCATCCAAGTCTATTTGCCGAATACGCAGTTCACCGATTCTCTGGTGATCCTGGCCGTGCGCACTTCGAATGAACCGTCCGCTATCGCCGCCGAAGTACGCTCGGAAATAGTTGGCCTCGACCCGCAAGTCCCCATCTCGGCGGTTGCCACGATGGACGAGGTCGTTTCCGCTTCCGTGGCCAACCAACGTTTTGGCGCGCTTCTCTTTCTCCTTTTCGGCGCCATCGCGCTCATCCTGACGACCGTCGGCATTTATGGCGTGATTTCGTACGGCGTAGCGCAGCGCACACACGAAATCGGAATTCGCCTGGCGCTAGGAGCGGGCAGACGAGAAGTGCTGAGACTGATCGTTGGAGAAACGATGCGGCCGGCGCTGCTCGGCGCGGCTGTGGGTCTCTGCGCCGCGTTCGGCTTGACCCGCCTCCTGACCGGGTTTGCTTTATGGCGTCAGGCCCACTGACCCGACCGTCTTCGTTGCGGTCCTCTTGTTGCTGGGCGGAGTGGCTTTTCTGGCGTCCTATATCCCTGCGCGCAGAGCGACACACATCGATCCCATTGTGGCTTTGAGGTACGAATAGACAATAATTTTCAGGCAAGCGCAGGTTCTATCGCGCGAATCTATGTTGCCGCAGCTTTCGTTACTGGCCCTTTGCCAGCAAGGTCTTCCAACGCGCCCAAGCCTCTTCACGGGCCTTCTTGTTAGCGTCATTGGCGTCGGGGGCTTCGCCGGCGCGCATGAAGCCGTGTCCGGCGCCGTCGTAAGTGACGGGATCGAATGTTTTGCCGGCGGCTTTCATGTTGGCGATGGCGTCGGGAATCATGGCGCCAATGCGGGCATCGTTGCCTGCAAAAAATCCGTAGACGGGGGCTTTGATGCGGGCCATGGCGTCTTTCTCAGGGGGGCCTCCGTAGAAAACAAACGCAGCCGACAGGTCGCCGCGATTTGTAGCGAAACGAAAGGTCTGGCTGCCGCCCCAGCAGAAGCCACCGACAAAGAGCTTGCCGTTGGATGCGGGAATTTTCTTGCCGTAATCAGCGGCGGCATTGAGGTCGGCGGTAATTTGGTCGGGATTGAGTTTGCCGATGGCTTCCATGACTTTGTCGGAGGCAATCGACGAAGTGCGGCCACCGTCGGGCCCCATGCCAGAGAGAAGATCCGGCGCAACGGCGATGTAACCGGCAGCGGCGACCTGATCAGCCAAGTCCTGAACCCAGTCGGTCATTCCGAAAATCTCGTGAATGATCAGCACCACCGGCCGCTTGTCTTTCACCTCCGGGTACACAACGAAAGTCTCGACTGATCGGCCATCGTGCTTGACCGTGACCCACTCACCGTGGCGAGGCGACTTCGCCAGCGCCGCCTTGGCCCAATCTTGCGCGGAAACCGTCTGCGCCAATCCCAAAACCAGCAAAGCCAGAAATACACGCTTCATTTCTTCCCCCTTGCATCGAAGTCGCAGCGGTTAGCTCCCTAAGGGAATACCGCGCACGCTACCCTGACGAACCGGACGCATGATATCTGCTCTACCGGGCCGGTATCAATGCTTGATTGCCTGGAGAGAGACCGCCCGGTTCAGATACAGCAAATCCCACAACCGGACAACTCTAAAATCTTAGTCGGGAACAAATCTCACCTAAATCGCGTTCTTACCTGTAGATGAGTGGTACGGGGGCATGGCATATTCCTTGCGCATAGAAGCTTAACGCTACCCCTGTGGAGGAACTCCGATGGATTCGCTCTGGCAGGACTTCAAATACAGCTTTCGACAGCTGCGCAACAACCCCGGCTCCACTGCGATTATGGTCTTTACGCTGGCGCTGTCCATAGGCGCAGCAACAGCGATCTTCAGTGTCGTGTACGGGGTGTTGCTACGTCCGCTGGCGTACGCCGATGCGAGCCGAATCATGGCGGTCTTTGAGGTCAATCCAAGGGAACGTGGTCGCGGCTTGCGGACCCAAACTTCGATGACTTTCGAGAGCAGAACCGCAGTTTTCAGGCGATTGCCAAGTACACGGATACTATGGCGTCCATTTCCGGAGCTTCGCAGCCAACGCGCACTACGGTCGCAAGTGTTTCCCCTGACTTTCTCAAGGTCTTCGGGATTCAGCCCATCTCGGGCGGGATTTCACGTCGAGTGACGCAAAAAAGGGGGCTGGCCCTACGGCTCTGGTGGGCTATGGATACTGGAGACAGTCCCTCGGGTCTCAGCAGGATCTTTCGAAGATACATCTGAAGATCGACGGCGCGGCCTACACAGTTATCGGCATACTCCCCGCCGGATTTCGCTTTCCCAACGAACGTGGATCTGTGGTTGCCCGCCGACCTGGACGGCGAGAATCCCAGCAGAACATCGCATAACTACAGCGCAGTTGGGCGGCTACGAGATGGAGTGACTGTCGCGCAAGCGAATCAGGACATCAGCGCGATAGCCCGGCGCATTCACGACGCTTCGAACGAGCCCAGCCAATATCTCCTCAAAGACGGAATTGTTCTCCCGCTGCAGGATTCGATTACAGGCAAGGCTCGCTCTCCGCTGCTGATCTTACTGGGGGCGGTGGGATTTCTGCTGCTGGTGGCGTGCGCGAACGTAGCGAATTTGTTGCTGGCGCACGCATCGGCGAGAGCGCGCGAGTTGGCTATTCGCAGTGCGCTCGGTGCGGTGCGCGTACGGTTGATCCGTCAATTCCTTACCGAGGCGTTCCTACTATCGATTGTCGGCGGCGGCTTAGGCGTGCTGGGGGCATTCTGGGGGCTGAACGGATTGCTTGCACTTGCGCCAGAGAATCTGCCTCGGCTGGAGAACGTCTCGATCAATATTCCAGTACTTTTGTTCACATTGTTGCTTTCCACGGCGGTCGCCGCGGGACTTGGAGCGTTCACTGCAGCGCGCGCGACTTCCGGGGACGTGCGCGCGGCGCTCGCGGAAGGCGGGCGCGGTCAAGCGGGTGCGCAAGGCAGCCAATTGGCAGGCCAGATCATTGTGGGAGCGCAGGTCACGATTACCTTAATTCTGGTGATCGGAGCGGGATTGCTCGGGCGCAGCCTGATGAAAGTGCTCGAAGTGAATCCGGGGTTCCGCGTGGACAAGATTGTCACGATGGACGTTTCACTGCCTTGGTTGGACGATCCGAAAGCAAAAGCAGGTCAGGCGATTTTCTTTTCGAAACTGATCGACCGGCTGAAGCAAATCCCGGGAGTGCGAAAGGTTGGCGCGACGAGCGCCCTGCCGATGGTGGAAGGCGGCCTTCCGGATGGGATGTTTGTGTTGATGACGCAGAACGAGATGCCCAAGACAATGGAGGGATTTAATGCACTTTTCAGGCAAAAAGAACGCACCGGCATAGCGGACTTTTGCGTCGCCACGGATGGATACTTCGAGGTCCTGGGAATTCCGCTGATCCGGGGCCGCATTTTTGATGAGCACGACGGCCCTGATAGCCAGCACGTTGCCGTGATCAGCGAATCGCTGGCGCGGGACCGGTGGCCGAAGCAGGACCCGATCGGGCACACGATCCAGTTCGGAAACATGGATGGTGATGTTCGCTTGCTGACGATCGTGGGGATCGTGGGAGACATTCACGAATATGGTCTGGATGCGCCGCCACGCCCGACGGTTTACGTGAATTTGTTCCAGCGGCCACGGGCGGCGATCACTTTGGCGATGCTGAGCGACGCAGACACGCGCTCTGTCAGTTCAGCGGCGCGAGGAATGCTGCAGGATCTCGACCCAGAGATTCCAGCCAAGTTCCAGACGTTTACGCAGGTCTATTCGGCTTCGCTAGGATCGCGGAGATTTAACGTGATTCTCTTCGGATTCTTCGGAGTTACCGCGCTGTTGCTGGCAACAGCGGGTGTGTTCGGCGTGATGGCCTATTCAGTGAGCCGGCGGACGCGCGAAATAGGAGTGCGCCTTGCACTCGGGGCAAGCCCCGGCGACGTTCTTCGAATGATCCTGGGCCAGGGGTTGAGGACAATCTGCATTGGTGCGGCGATAGGAATCGCCGGTTCGCTGGCTCTGACGCGTGCGTTTGCGTCGCTGCTTTTTGGCGTGACTGCCACCGATCCGCTGACTTTCGGTGGAGTGACGCTACTCCTCGTAGGGGCAGGACTCTTGGCGTGTTACATTCCGGCGCGGCGAGCAATGCGCGTCGATCCCATCATTACCCTGCGATACGAGTAGCGAAGAAGGCGGGGCAAGCCCCGCTCCTACAGAGCCATTTTCAAATTTCTGTTGCACCGGCGGCTCGATTCCAAGAGACTGTGCGCTGTTTGTCCAGCTTTGGAGGCGACATGACCCGGCTTCGCGCACTCATCTTTGTTCTCGCGCTGTGCATACTACTTCCAGCGCAAGCAATCCCTCCACAAACGCCTGCTCCTGCAAAAACTGCTTCGCCGGCGAGCGCCGTCCCGATTGCGGCCGCAGAAGCGAAGCCCGTGGCCGGGACTTCCCTGCCTACAGCCCACCCGCTCGAGAAAGCTGACCTGGAAGCCTTCTTCGACGGGCTTGTGCCGCTCCAGATGGAGCGCAGCGACGTCGCTGGCGCGACTGTGCTGGTGATGAAAGATGGAAAAGAGCTTCTGAAAAAGGGTTACGGCTACTCGGACGTTAAGAAGAAGACGCCGGTCGATCCGGATACGAGCATGTTCCGTCTGGCCTCGATTTCGAAGCTGTTCACCTGGATTTCCATCATGCAGTTGGCTGAACAAGGGAAACTGGACATCGACGCGGACGTCAACAAATATCTGGATTTTCAAATCAAGCCGGCTTTCGACAAGCCCGTCACTCTGCGCAATCTGATGACCCATACGGGCGGCTTCGAGGAAGTGCTGCACGACATCATTTTTGTCGACCCGAAAAGCGCGCACACCCTTCGCGATTTCCTGATCCAAAATCAGCCGCGCCGCATGTATCCGCCGGGCGAGATTCCGGCTTACTCGAATTACGGTGTAGGGCTGGCGGGCTACATCGTGGAACGCGTGGCCGCCGAGCCGTTCGAGCAATACGTCTCGGAACACATCTTCCTTCCGCTCGGCATGAAGCATTCCAGCTTCAACGAGCCCATGACCGCCGAGCTCGCACCGTTTGTCTCCGACGGCTACCGCGCGACCACCGAGAAGCCCGCCATCGGCTTTGAAATTTTCAATCCGGCTCCCGCGGGTGGCATCTCGTCCGCCGCGGGCGATATGGAAAGATTTGCATTGGCGCTGCTGAACGGCGGCGAACTGGAAGGCCACCGCATACTCAAAACCGAAACTCGCGATTTGATGTGGACGAAGCAGTTCGGCACTTCCGATGCCCTACCACCGCAGTGCATGGGCTTCTACCAAACGTGGCGCAACAATCTTCGCTTCATCGGCCACGACGGCGACTTGATCGCCTTCCACAGCATGTTCCTGCTGGAGCCAACGCAAAAGCTTGTGCTTTTTGTTTCGTACAACTCCGCGGGCTCCGCATCGAAAAATCGCGCGGAGCTGCTGGATGGTTTTGCCGACCGCTATTTTCCCGCTTATACGGCCCTGCCCTTCCAATCGGTCCCAGCGGATCAACTGAAAGACATCGCCGGCAATTTCCAATCGACGCGGCGTGCGGACAGCACAAAGCTGGCGATCGGAAATCCCAGCGGGCAATCCGTATTCAGCGTGGACAAAGACGGTGTACTGACGATTGACACGTCCAAAGATTTGCGCGGCCACACGCGCAAATGGAAGCCAATCGGCAAAGACCTCTGGCAAGCGGAAGACGATCAAGCTCGTCTGTTCGCCATACGAAATTCCTCGGGGAAAATCGTGCGAGTCGCTGTGAGTTTCCCCGGAGTGCAGCTCCAGCGGGTACCGTGGTACGAGAACAAAACGTTTTTGGGATTCGCCTGTGGAGGCAGCCTGATCATTTTGCTGTTCGTTGTGATTGCCAGCCTCATTCGCTTCGGACGACGGCTGTTCTTCCGGAATCGTCCGGCGTGGAAACCGCAAACGGGCACACTGTGGATCAACCTGGGGTCACGACTGGCGGCCTTTAGCTGGGTCATCGTGGCGATCTGGCTGATTGCTCTCGCCACAGCTCTTCAGAATGAAGCGCTTCCTAAATTTCCCACGATCGTGCGCTACTTCTGGTTGATAAACTGGTTCTCGGTCGCAGCGGTTTTCTTCAGCATTTTTGCCTTCGTGGCAGGACTCCGCATCTGGTCGAGAGCGGACGTCCGGATCATTTCTCGCGTTAAATTTTCATTGGTGGCGGCCGCTTGCGTTTTTCTAACGTGGTATTCGATCCATTGGAATTTGATTGGGCCCATTCACCGATTCTAGATCGAGATTAGGGCAGACAGTCCTGCCTGCGGGGGGCAGCATGCTGCGCCTATAAAGGCCGCCAAGGAATAGCCGAGTCTCGAGCACAAGAGTGGGATCGCAAAGCCGAGTCTAAAGCTCCCAGCCTTTGCGGCGATCGGGCTTGACCAGTTTCTGCGCGGCGGGCGAACCTGTGGCGGTCAACGCGGCGCGGTCCCAATGGAGTCTCTCGCCGGTCATTGTCGCGACATTCCCGAGAAGCAGGGTTTCGGTCACCATACCAGTAAATTCAAAATTTGCGCCTGGCTTGGTTTTGTCGCCCTTACAGGCGTTCAGCCATTCCCGCTCGTTGCCTGGCGAGCGCGGAAGCGTCTTCGCGGGCTGCTTGTAGCTTTCCATTTTGCTTTGCGGAATCAGTTTGGGATCGGAGCCATTGAAGCCACAGAGAATTTTTCCGCGATCTCCGACGAACAGGAGGCCTTCGCCCTCTTCGTCTTCGTGCGTGAGCGTGCGGCCTTCCTCCAACTCATCGGGACGAGGCGGCTTTAGCCCGCCGTCGTACCAATTAAATTTTACTGGCGGCATGTTGCCGCGGGCTCCGAAGCTGTAGCGGACAATTGACGCGAGCGGATAGGTCTCGTCGTAACGGTCGCTTGAGCTGGCTTCGACGCTTTCGGGAGCATCGAGCTTCAGCACGCGAAAAATAGTGTCGAAGCTGTAGGAGCCCATGTCGCCAAGCGCGCCGCAGCCGAAATCTGACCAGCCGCGCCAGACAAATGGGAGATAGGCTTCGTTGAAACCGCGTTCGGGCGCGGGGCCGAGCCACAAATCCCAGTCCAGTCCTTCTGGTACGGGCTGGGTCGCTCTTCGGGCGCTCGACTCCTTGCGGCCAGAACGGGCGGTTCGACCAGTTGTGTACTTCGCGGACCGGGCCAATGGCGCCGTCCCAAATCCATTCGCACAAGAGACGCGTGGCTTCGGAGGCTTGATTCCCAACCGCAATTTGCGTGGCGACGCCGGTCTCGCGGGCGACTTCGGCCATGCGGCGCGCTTCATAAATGGTGTGGGTGAGCGGCTTTTGGCAAAAAACATGTTTGCCTTTTTTCATGGCGGCGATGGAGACTGCTGCGTGCAGATTGTCGGTGGTGCAGACGACGACTGCGTCAACATCTTTCTGCTTCTCAAGGAGTTCGCGGAAATCGGTGTACGCCGCGCATCCTTTGTAATTTCCCGAGCGCGTTTGCGTGGCGTACAGGGCATCCACGATTTTTTGGCAGGGCTCGCGGCCCGCTACGCCGCTGGTGACACGCAGAGTATGGGAGAGTTGAATCGGCTGGTCCGGGCTCAGCCAATCCCAGCCGGTGTCCACACCCAGCAGTTTGCGGACGGAATTGCAGAACTCGTGGGTATCCCACTGCGGATAGTTTGCGGCGCTTTTGTTCGCATCGCAGACGGCCACGCCCTGGACGTCGGGCTCCTTTAAAAAGTGCAGCATGACGCGCAGTCCCTGCGCGCCGACGCCAATGAAGGCGAGATTGACCTTGTCGCTTGGCGGGATATAGCCCGGCCCGCCTAAAACATGGCGCGGCACGATCATAATTCCGGCAGCGGCAGTGGCCGTTTTGCCTAGAAACTCGCGACGGGAAACGCCGCTCTTCGGAGGTATTGCATGAACGATTCGGATCTTCCATAAGGCACCTCGCCGCCGCAATTCTACAATTAAATCGGTTTAAGCCAATAGCCAACTTCGACCCAGTCCTAGAACGCCTAGCCTCTCTGTCCTACCCTTGGGCCTTCCAGGGGTTGAATTGCTTCCCCGTACCTCGCCGCGTATGATTGGCAATTCATGCTCCCGGCCCGGCCTAATCTGTCCATGACTCGCAAGATCTCCCGCTCTCTCATCGTCTCGGTTGTGGCGTTTCTCCTCGGCCCGGCAACCGTGCCTTCGTTCTTCGAAGCGTACGCGCAAGCTCCAACCTCGACGGAAATCCTACCTCTCAACCAAGTCCGGCCCGGAATGCAGGGCTACGCCTACACCATTTTTGCGGGCGACCAGGTCGAGAAATTCGACCTGGAAGTCATCGGGATCATGCCAAACTTCCTTGGGCCGCGGCAGACGATCATTCTGGTTCAACTCAAGGGGCCGAAGGTGGAGCACACCGGCGTCGTTGCTGGGATGAGTGGGAGCCCCGTCTACTTTGAGGGAAAACTCGCGGGCGCACTTTCATTGAAGCTAGGTGTCTTCACGAAGGAGCCTATTGGCGGGGTGACTCCGATCGAAGACATCATTCATCCTCAGCCGCAAATGTCTTCGGAAAGCGTGCAGCCGCAGCCGCAAACTTCCATGGGAGGCGGAGCCCAGATTTCGCTGCCGCAGGACGCTGCTTCCCGGACCGGACTGGCCACTGGCTCGGCGCTGGAGCCTATCGAAACTCCGCTTATTTTTTCCGGCTATCAACCTGAGGCCTTGCGACAGTTCGCCAGCCAACTGCAAAGCTTCGGGTTCGTTGCGGCGCAAGGGGGTACTGCGGCGCCTAAGCCGGATGACGCGCATCTCCTGCCAGGCGACATGGCCGGCATGGTTCTGGTGCAAGGCGACACTTCGATCAGTTCGGCTTGCACGGTGACGGCGATTCGCGCGAATCAGGTTTATCTCTGCGGGCATCCCTTTCTGAGCCTGGGAGACGTCCAATTCCCCATGGCGCGGACAGAAGTGGTAACGACGCTTTCCTCTGACTTGGCATCGACCAAAATCGTCAACGTCGGAGGGCCGATCGGCACGATTACGGGCGACCGTCTCACCGCAGTGACCGGCAAACTGGGCGCTCCGCCCGCCATGATTCCAGTTGACCTGACTTTGGCAGTCGGAGGCGCTGAGAAGAAACTGCACTTCGAGATGGTCAATCATCCGAAGCTGACTCCGCTGTTGATGGGGCTCACCGTTTTCAACGGCCTTACGCAGAACTCTCTTTATGGGGAAGGAACTACGCTCCATCTTTCCGGCGAAGTGGCTGGTGCATGGGCATGCTCCGGTGCTCATTGAAAACACTTTCGCTCCCGGCGACTCTTTCTCGCCGGACGGCTTGCCCATCGCGTTGAATATTCAAAGCGTATTTAACCGGCTCTTCACGAATACGCGCGAAATCCCAGTGTTCGACCGCATCGCCCTGCGCGTCGAGAGCGTCCCGGGCCGCCAATCGTTCAGCATTGAGAGTGCGTGGCTGGAGAAAGGCGAAGCTGCGCCCGGAGAAACGCTTCGGGTGCGCGTTCTGCTTCGGCCCTATCGCGGGCCGGCACGCGTGGAAGAAACGACAGTGCGCGTCCCCGATCAAGCCGCACGCGGCACGACGCTCCGCGTGCTGGTCACTGACGGCGATTTGCTCAATCGTGCATCGCGCGGTTTTTCGTTTGGGGGCGGAGGTGGCAGCAACGCGGGGCTCGATCAATTGATCGCGCTGCTCAATCGCGAGCGTCGCAACGACCGCCTTTACGTTGGACTTTTCGCACCCACGCCGACGATTCTCTGGGACGACAAAGAGTTGCCAAACATTCCGCTTTCGCAAATCAACGTTATAGATGGACGCCCGACTCCGGGCACCGTCCAAATTTTGCGCGAATCCCTGGCGAGCGAATCCTCGATTCCGCTTGGCGGCCCCGTAACCGGGGTGATCTCGCTCAATCTCCAAATCCGGTGACTATGCCAATGCCAAGCCGCAAGCAGTCGAAGTTCATCAAGCGACGTCTGCGCCCGCACTTTCTCGTTCGCAATCTAGCGCGCGCTGCCTTTTTTTCTTTGCTACTTTACTTCTCAGCGTTGTCGGTCTCTTCGCTCCACGCAGAGCACACTCGCCGGTGGCTTCAAACCACCTACG
Source organism: uncultured Acidobacteriota bacterium (assembly GCA_963718785.1). GTDB lineage: Bacteria > Acidobacteriota > Terriglobia > Acidiferrales > UBA7541 > Acidiferrum. The sequence continues at coordinate 80,660 of CAVQZW010000009.1, forward strand.
AAGAATTTCTAAAGGGCACCGCTCACGGCGTGGCCGTCCGGAGTGACGGCCGCCTCGAACTTGCTCCCAAGTTCACTTTACTCGCTGACGCGGATGCCTCGTACCTCTGGTCGCTTCGCGTTGACGCCAAAGGCGCGCTCTACGCGGCCGGCGGCTCTCCCGCGAAGGTTTTTCGCTTCGATAATGGAGGCAAGCCGACGACCGTCTTTGAGTCTACTGATCTCGTCGCACAATCGATCGCCATCGACGCAAAAGGTACGCTCTATGTGGCGACTTCTCCGGACGGCAAGGTTTATCGCGTTTCCGCCAGCGGCGAGAAGTCCGTGTTCTTCGAGCCAAAGACAAAATATATCTGGGATATCGCTTTCGGCGCGGACGGGATCCTGTACGTCGCAACTGGAGACAAAGGGCAGATATTCGCGGTGTCGCCCGATGGCAAGAGCCAGCTATGGTACGCGAGCGACGAAGCGCACATCCGCGTTCTTGCTTTCGATGCGGGCAAAAATCTTCTCGCTGGGACTGAACCCAACGGCCGCGTGTTGCGAATTTCTCGTCCGGATGGCAAATCCCCGAGTAAAGACAAGGACTCTTCGGCCGCCACCGCTGAAGGGTTTGTCCTATATGAAACCTCCAAACGCGAAGTGACTTCTCTCGCCGTCGCACCGGATGGCGCGATTTACGTTGCGGCCATCGGCGAAAAACAGCGCACAATTTCCACGCCTTCCGACGACCATCGTCACCTCGCCGCAGGGAACCACTACGTTTACGAGCAGCCCAGGCGGCGTGGCCGGTACGGTTTCTGGTCAGATCCAGCCCTCCACTCCGTTCGTCGCGTTTCCGCCCGCCCTTTCCAGCAGCATCTACCGTTTGTCGCCCGAAGGTGCCCCTGATGAGCTTTGGACTTCCCGCGACGACGTCGTTTATTCGCTGGGGTTTGCCTCTGACGGCCGCGTTTTGGCGGGCACCGGCAACAGCGGGTCGCTGCTGGCGATCGACGGCCACGGCGTTTTCGCGCAGCTAGCCAAGGCCGGATCGGCGCAGATCACCGGGATCGCGCGCAACGCTACCGGCAAAGTTTTCTTGTGCACGGCGAATCCGGGAAAGGTTTTCTCCGTCGGGCCGGAGTACGAACCTGAAGGCACGTTCGAATCGCGCTCGTTTGACGCACAACTTTTTTCGCAGTGGGGGCGCCTGGATTGGTGGGGTCCACCACCGGCAAGCGCGGCAGGCGTAAAGTCCGCGGGCTCATCAAGCGGCGGCGAACCGCGCCTCGAATTTTTCGTACGCTCCGGCAATACGGAAGATCCCGGCAAAGAGTGGTCGCGCTGGTTCGGCCCCTATTCGAAACCAGGAAGCGCCGTGGAAGCTCCGCCTGCTCGATTTTTCCAGTGGAAAGCCGTCATTCACGATGGGCGCCCCGGCGACGGCATCAACTGGGTTAGCCTTGCGTATTTGCCGCGCAACGTCGCTCCGGTCATCGATGCGATCGTTCTACAGGAGCCCGGTGTCCGCGCGCAAGGCAACACGATTATCTCGACAGGCCAAGCGCCGAGCGTCGCGCTGAAAATTCCGCCGACGCCAAATACTCTAAACGTCTTCATCGCGCAGACCACGACGCCTTCAAAATTCGAACAGCCTCCGCAAGGCTTCCGTGAAAAAGGTTATCAATCCGTTTTGTGGAGCGCGCACGACGACAACGACGACGATTTGCATTACGCGGTTTACTATCGCGGCGAAAACGAACGCGAGTGGAAATTATTGAAGGACAAGCTGGACCAGAAATTTTATTCCTGGGACACAACAACCCTTCCCGATGGCGCCTACTATCTGAAAATCGTGGCCACTGACGCACCTTCGAATCCACTCGCTGTCGCACTGAAGACGGAGCGAGAAAGCGAGCGCTTCGAAGTGGACAACACGCCACCGACGATCGAGCATCTCGAAGCGACGCCGTCTGCAAGCCGCGGGAGTAGCCCGGCCATCACCTCAATCATCGTGAAATTCACTGCGCGCGACTTCACTAGCAGCATCGATCGCGCTCAATACAGCGTCGATGGTGGCGAATGGACGCTGCTTGCTCCAACCGGCAATGTCAGTGATTCCCCCGCGGAAAACTATGAGTTCGCGCTGAGTGGCCTCGCTCCGAGTGAACATACAATCGCGGTGCGTGCGTACGACCGGTTCGAAAACGTTGGCAGCGCCAAAACTACGGTAAACGGCTCCGTCGTAAGACCGTGAGCCATTTCCCTTCGCGCTAAACTTAAATGCATGTTGCTCCGAATCTGGAGCATCCACTAACCTTGGGGCATCCCTCGATTCCACGGGCGTCCGTCTCTGGAGGCTCAAATGATTTCTGGCGCACACGTAATCATCTACAGCAAGGATGCCGACGCCGACCGCGCATTTTTCCGCAATGTTCTCGGCTTTAAGTCCGTCGACGCCGGCCAAGGCTGGTTGATCTTCGAACTCCCGCCAGGCGAGGCTGCGTTCCATCCCTCCGAAAAAAATGGCCCGCACGAACTCTATTTCCTGTGTGACAGCCTGAAATCTGAAATGGCTGGGCTCGCTAAGAAGGGCGTGACGTGTTCCGAGGTTCATGAAGAAAGATGGGGCTCCATAACCCGCATTCGGCTGCCCGGCGGGGGCGAAATCGGACTTTACCAACCAAAACATCCCACCGCGCTGGGGTTAGCCGCGAAACCGAAAAGCCGGCCAACAAAGCGCCGCAAGAAATAGCGAGCACCGCGATAGCAAACCAAAATGCACTAGGCGGCAAATCTGTGGACTTAGTTGGGTGGGAAGCGACGGAATTTGGCCCGTACAAAGGGCTAAGAGCTACGATGCCCAGCGATCGGAAGCTGGGCCAGAAGAGAATTTCACAATTTCCGCGCCAAACCCGATGCGGCCGTCGGCGTAAGCCTCATTCTTCACATGAACGACGCGGGCAGTGCAGTGCAGCTCCTCGGTTTGGCTCCCGGTCACTTCCCCAGGCATGCGGAGCGTAACTTCAATGGGCATACCGACTTGCAAGGGGGCCGACGAGGCGAAGTAGAACCCGCCCCGCGAAATGTTAAGGGCTTCGGTGAAATGCTCGCTCTTGTCCGCAGCCACGCCGGTCGACCGAAATCGCAGCGGCGTGCGGAGATTGTGGCGGGTAAGTTGTCTGCGCTCTGCAGCTTGCATAGTGTCCTCCTCAAGGCGAGGGAGGTGATGAAGCGGCCCTCGCGCCGTTAGAGAAGGGGTATCTCAGCGTAGCAGACCTGCCAGAAGGGTCAAGCATCAATCCTAAGTACTAGGGGTACCCCCGGTCCATTTCGCCTACCTAAGACAAGGGTCTCGAAGCCAGCTGACTAGGCAGAAAGCTGTGGCGGGTATCCCTACGGCCTTGCGGATACTTTGTCCAATGTCAGGTACTGCTCCCGCTGTTGATCGGCTGTGGCATGTGGTTTGGCTACCAGATGCATCACTTCGTAGCCGTCTTTCGAGCCGTACTGTGGCCATTGCGGCAGTCCAGAGCCGTTTGGATTGCCGGTCTTTGCGAAGTTCGTCCAATAGCTGCCCATTTGTTCCGACAACTCGTAATCTTCAGGCTTCCACGGAAGTTTTTTTGAATCGAGCATTCCAAAGACGAACTCGATTTCGGCCGAGTGGTACGCGCGAGGAGGATCGGTCGGAGCAGGGGCTCCAGCCGCAGGCGGTGGCAATGGTGGGGCCTGATCGAATTCAAAACGGTAAACCGCGGCATCACCCAGTTTCGATTGCACTTCAATCCACTTCCAGGTCCCGTAGCCGATGAAACCCGCAGTGCTCAGCAAATCCGCGGAGGCCTTTGCTTGCTCATCCGTGTCGGAAGGAAACGCTTTCATCACGTCAGGAGCTTTTTCGCCAAACATCTGGCTCGCTTTCTTTGCAAAGTTTTCTTTGGTAGCCGGGTCGGTGCCGAAAAACATGTGGTAGTTGCCTTCGTCGTGATTCCAGCCTGCGAGGAGCCCGATGTGCGCCTCGTTTCCCTTGGCATAGATGTCGACGGGGCTTTCCGGGAAGAAGTAGCCGTCGATATTCGGACCGAAGCGGAAGGAATTTCTGTCTTTCATGGCGGCGTCGAGCAATTGCTGCGAAGTCATAGCTCGCAACTTTTCCAGAGTGTCCGCTCCGATGGCCTGCGAAAATTTGACGCCATCCTGTTCGCTGTCCGCCAGGGGTTTCGCATTCAGCGTCCTGCCAAAGAAAGCGCCGCTTTCGCCGATCGCACGATGGATCAAGCCTTTGGAGATTGGCGAAGCCATCAGCGCGCTTACCGAAAACGAGCCCGCCGATTCGCCGAAAATCGTGACATTCTCCGGGTCTCCGCCAAACGCAGCGATATTTTTGCGTACCCATTGCAATGCGGCCGCTTGATCCTGCAAGCCGTAATTCCCCGAGGCGTGATGCGGCGATTCCTTGGTAAGCTCAGGGTGCGAGAAAAATCCAAAAATTCCCAGGCGGTAGTTCATGCTCACGACGACCACGCCTTTGTGCGCGAGATGCTCGCCTTCTTGCCGCGGCTCGGACGTCGCTCCCGCTTGAAAACCGCCGCCGTAGATCCAGACCATCACTGGCAGCTTGGCTCGCGGCGAGGCCTTGGGCGTCCACACGTTCAGATAGAGGCAGTCTTCGCTGGGCGCTGCGTCGCGAAAGACCATGTCATCAAACACGCGCGCCTGCATGCATCGCGCGCCGAACTCTTTTGCCGGTCGCACGCCTTGCCAGCTCGCCGCGGGCTGCGGCTCCTTCCAGCGCAGGGCGCCGACGGGAGGCGCGGCGTACGGAATGCCTTTGAAGACCTGCACTTTGCCGTCCGCGCTCGTGGAACCTTCGACGCTGCCCCCCTCCGTGCGCACTTGCGCAACAGCGGACATGCTCATTCCCGCCGCGAGCAGCAAAGCTCCTGTACAGGCATACGCGGCGCGCTGGAAACTCTTCGCATCCATACTCATAAGCTCTCCTCGGTCCGTGCTCAACTTCATCTTTAAAAACCGCGAAGATAGTACCTCCTCAGCTTGCGGAGAACAAATTTAGAGCGTTCCAATTCTTTCTTCTTGCCCGCACGCCCGTTTGAGTCGGGCCACATTGGACTGATCGCCTGTTCACAAATCTTCGCAGCTGAAATCCGCAACGACCTGCCCCTGTGCAATAATCATCGGCGCCGGGTAGGAATCTCTGTGAGCACTGCGCCACAAGTCGAAACGAAGAATTTTCAGCCGCCTTCCTGGGAAGATATCCGGGAAGCCCACGCGCGCATTGCTTCGCGCATTCACCGCACGCCTGTTCTCACTTCGCATTCGCTGGACGCCATGGCGGGCGCACAGTTTTTCTTCAAGTGCGACAATTTTCAGAAAACGGGCTCGTTCAAGATTCGCGGCGCGGCCAATGCAATCCTGTCTCTGACGGACGCCGAAGCCGCGCACGGAATAGTCACGCCTTCCAGCGGGAATCACGGCGCAGCCGTTGCCTGCGCGGCGGCGTGGCGCGGCGTGCCTGCCTATATCGTGATGCCGAAAAACGCGCCGGCAGTGAAGTGCCGCGCCGTCGAAAGCTACGGCGGACGCATCACGTTCTCCGAACCCACAATCACTTCGCGACAGGAAACCGCTGCCCGCGTGCAGGCCGAAACCGGCGCGATTCTTATCCATCCGTACGACAACGACCGCATCATCACGGGACAGGCGACGTCAGCGAAAGAGTTGCTCGAAGATATTCCGGACATTGACGCAGTGTTCGCGCCAGTGAGCGGCGGCGGCCTGCTTAGCGGCACATGCCTGTCGGCAAAGGCGATGCGCTCGGACATCCACATCATTGGTTGCGAGCCGGCGCGTGCCGACGACGCTTACCGCTCGCTCGCGACGGGAACTCTGCAATCGCTCGACTCGAGCGACACCATCGCCGACGGGCTTCGCGCCTCGCTCGCGCCTCGGACGTTTGCCATATTGCGCCGCCATCTGGATCGCGTTTTGTTGGTAAGTGAGGAAGAGATCATCGCGGCCATGCGGCTCATCTGGGAACGCATGAAAATCATCATCGAGCCAAGCAGCGCTGTCGCGATCGCGCCTCTTCTCAAACCTGGAGCCGTTGCTGGCCTTGACCTGCCTCCGCGCGCCGATGGAGCACCGCCCAAACTCGGCGTTATCTTCTCCGGCGGCAACGTCGACTTCTCTGCCCTGCCCTTCTAAACCAACGCTGCCCCGGGAAACCATGGCTACATCACCGCTGCTCCACCTTATTCTCCGCTGAGGATCTCGATTCGTGTGACGCCTTGCCTGCAAGCATCCCGGAGGGATTTCACGCCATCCAAAGGGTGTAGCAATGAAAGGCACCGGGGCCGGGAAACTATTTTTGTTACGACCGAAACAAATGGCCATATGCGGGGTTTTTATTTGGGCAGAAGTTTGTGACTGATGCTTGTCAACCCTGATCTGCGGAACTTTGCGAGTTGTTTTGCGGAACAAAGGAATAAGAGACAAGCAGTTACGGTCAAGTCATTGGATGGCGGGGTTTGTCGTCAATCGAAAGTGGAGCGGGGCATCGGCTGGAAAAACTTTGAGGTGGTACCGCATATGCAAAGCCGCCAGGAACTTGTTGAAAAGCGGGCTAAGCGTTTGTGGTAACCTCTTCTCCAGTTTCTTGGGAGAAATCGCGTTCGGCCCGGGGCCCTGCCTAAGCAACAACATGGCAAGAGAGTGGCTCTCTTGCGAGTGAAGTTGCGCTCTCCGAACCGACGGCGATTCCCGGAAATACACACCAAATCTGCAGCGTGGGCGGGTTATGAAAAAGACTAGTACTCTCATTCTTCGCAATTCCCTTCTGCTTTTGACCTCCTTTGTCATGTTTTTCAGTGTGCGGGCGACGGCGCAAACGAATTCTGTGCCTGCGCAGACGGCGTCGCAAACGAAACTAGCCGCGCCGCGCATTACCCAAGCGATCGACGAGGCGAACCTCGTCAAGATGCACGCGAAGGTGCATCCGCTGGCGCGCGCGGAGTTTGACCGTGGAGTTGTTGCCGACTCGCAGCCAATGAACCACATGGTGTTAATGCTACAGCGTAGCCCAGAGGAAGAAACGGCGCTACGCGCCTTATTGGACGAGCAGCAAACAAAGAGTTCGCCCAATTACCATGCTTGGCTGACGCCGCAGCAATTCGGACAGCAGTTTGGTGTGGCCGACGCGGACGTTCAAAAAGTCACGGCTTGGCTTAGCACAAAAGGGCTTCACCGGGATAAAGGTTCGCCAGGCAACATGTTCATCGAGTTCAGCGGAACCGGCGGGACTGTGCGCAACGCGTTTCACACTGAGATGCATAACTTCCTGGTAAAGGGCGAGATCGCACATGGCGAACGTACCTCGGTGCCGCAGATCCCTGCGGCGCTGTCGCCGGTGGTCGCGGGAATCCACTCGCTTCACAATTTCCGCAAAAAGTCTTTCATGCATCTTCGCAAGCTCTGAAGCCATTGCCAGCGCAAAGAGGGCAGCTGAGGGCCCAGTTTACTATTGCGAACGTGTGCGGCTCGAGTGGCACGCAGCCCTGCGCCGCAGTTGGGCCGGCGGACTTCGCGAAAATCTATAATCGTGCCCATGCGAGAGCCTGGATGGAACTGGGCAAACGATCGCCCTCGTGGCACGGTCAAACGTCACGGTTTCGGACATCAATCAGTTCGGAACGGCTTTGGAATTTCTAATTTGACCAACTTCTCACGGCCGCTAACAACATTGTCCTTACCGGGCCAGATCCCGGCATCTGCTTGGCGACGACGGCGAAGCGACGCTGGACGTGGAATGGTCGGGGGCAGTTGCTCCAAAGGCGACGATCAAATCTGGTTGTGTCGGACATTCAGGCGACGTACGTTTATTGACGGAGTGGACCTTTCAGCCATATACATCGTCGCAGAACAATCTAGCTCAGATCATGAGCGAGAGTTTTGGCTTTGCGAGACTGTTTCGCCAATGATGGATTTGACAGCGCTCTCTGGGAACAGGCGGCGTCCCAGGGCATTACGGTCATGGTGTCCACTGGGGACAACGGCTCGGCAGGCTTGCGATCCGAATTTGTTCAACTTAGCGCCTCGGACCGTTGGGATTGCAGGTCAGTGGGACGCCTCGACGCCGTTCAACGTCGCCGTCGGCGGAACGGATTTTGATGACGCTGCAAATCCCTCGACGTATTGGACGGCCACCAACAGCGGTGCCGGCGCTCCAGTCGGCTAAGTCGTATATTCCCGAAATCACTTGGAATCGACGGCTGCGCCAGCGCCGCGACTTCAGCCAATCTGAACACAGTTTGTTCGAGCATTGACCTGCAACGACGCCGAGATGCCGCCGCCGGACTTGGATCGGTGGTTGCGGGTAGGGGCGAGCAACTGCGGGCCGGTTGACAATCTTAACAATTGCCTCGGCTATCCCAAGCCCTCATGGCAGAAACTAGTGGCCTTACGGGGATGCCAGCGGACAGCGCGCGCGATATCCCGGACGTTTCACTCTTCGCAGCGGTAAATACCGCCAGCAACCACTTTTACATCATCTGTCTGGCGGATTCCGGTCTACAAGGTGGCCAACCGTGCAGTTTGACCGGGAGCGAACCGGGTTCAACTTCACCGGAGTGGGCGGGACATCTGCCTCATCACCAGCGTTTGCAGGCATCATGGCACTGGTTAACCAGTCCGAGGTCACCGCCACCAGGCTAAAGGCGGGGGAAGGCCAAGGCAACGTAAATTACGTTCTCTACAAACTTGCCGCTGCTCAGCAAGCTGCCCCAGCCACAACCACGGCATGCAACTCCAATGGAGCGACACCGCCGGTGGCAGCCTGCGTGTTCAATGATGTAACGAAAGGGAACAACTCCGTAGCGTGCGATGGTGGTGTCGGAGCTTTGGGTTGCAGCGTCGCGACCGCCGGTGCGACAGGACTACTCCTGGAGGCACCAGTGCCTCCTTACACTGCGAATGCACCTGGCTGGGCCGCTACCGCTGGCTACGACTTGGCAACGGGCTTGGGTTCCGTTAACGTCACCAAGCTTGCCGCCAATTGGGGCACGGTCGTGACAAACTTTACGCCAAGCACTACAACCATCACCGCGCCCGCGTCGGTAAACATCGCTCATGGCGCCACCGTAAACTTCGTGGCCACAGTGACGTCGGGCTCTGGAACGCCGACAGGTGATGTCTCCTTAATCGCAAAGCCGACGACGGGTCCGCAACAAGGCGTGACCGCTGGAACGCTAGGATTCAACACTACGCCTGGCCACGTTTTGCTGACGAATAATTTCCTGCCAGGAGGAACTTATCCGGTTTTTGCGCATTACGCCGGTGATGGGACTTTCGCACCCAGCGATTCAGCTGACTTTACAGTGACGGTTGCGAAAGAAAACAGCAGCGTGGCGGCTACAATGATCGAGTGGGCCACAGCTACTCCCAGCGTGGTTATAAGCGCGCCGTATGGCAGTCTCTATCTGTTCCGCTACGATGTGCTCGGATCGGCGCCGAATGACAATCAAGTGTGCGCAAACGTGGCTATTCCCTGCCCGACCGGCACCATTACGGTCACCCACGATGGCGCCACACCATTAAACGACTTCTTGAACACGGCAACGGGGGTATCCACGAACGTGGCGACCCTGAACGTATTGGGATTGGTCGAGGATCGCGTGCTGGGAAGCACTGGTCTTCCGGGCGGAGCCCACACCATCGTGGGGGCCTATTCGGGAGATATCAGCTACAACTCGAGCTCGTCGCCCGCGCTTTCCTTCACCATCACTCCCGCCTCAACGCAAACCTTGGTTAAGGTAAACGGCCAGGCCGCGGCCACGGTACAGACCGGACAACAGGTATCGCTGGTAGCCACAGTGCAGACGACTACACCCCAGTTCGGCCTGTTCGGCGGAAGCGCCGGAGCCGGTCCGACAGGCTCTGTCACCTTCTCCCCCTGCGGAACAGCGGGTTCCTGCACAGTACCAGTGGTTCCGACAGCTGCCGGCAACAATACGGGAGCCGCCTTCGCGACAGCGACCCTGCCCACCACGTTTACTACAGCGGGTCTGCAGACCATCACTGCCACGTTTACCACCGCTGACGGTAATTACTTCAGCTGCACCACGGCAGTGAACACCGCCACACAGATCTGCAACTTCACGCCTCTGAATTTGACAGTAACCCTCCCGCCGTCGAAAGTTGCGTTTACTGTCCAGCCGACAAATGTGGCCATCGGCGCTCCGATCACGCCTGCCGTACAAGTGAGTGTGGAAGATTCGACGGGAGCTGTGGTGGCGAGCGCGACGAATCCAGTTACCATTGCCATCGGAACCAACCCAAGCGCCGGAACGCTTAGCGGAACGCTGACGGTAGCGGCGGTCAATGGTGTGGCTACGTTCCCAGGCCTGAAGATCAACAATGCTGGGACGGGCTACACGCTGACCGCAAGCGCTGCAACATTGACTAGCGCGACCAGCAGCGCGTTTAACGTGACCGGGGGACCTGCGGCATTCACGGTTGCATCAACGCCTGTTACATTGAGCTCCGCAACCGGCGCCCCCGTGAACTCCACGATTACAGTTACTTCGAGCAATGGGTTTAACGCTCCCGTTACGGTCGTTTGCCCCACTTCCTTGCCTGCGGGCATAACTTGCACCGCGCCTGCAGCCATCACGCCGCCAGCCAATGGCAGCGCCACAGGAATGCTTTCACTTGCAGTGACTGCCACGTCGATGACCTTGACCGCTTCCAACGTTCCGGACAACCAGATGCTCGAAGCTAACACGATACCAGTCACTCCTAACACCACCGCTGGCAAAGGATGGTGGACGCTTAGCGCAGGAACGGGCTTTGCTGCCTTGTTCCTGATGTTCCTGCCCGGCGGGCGCAAGAAGTATCGTGCCGCGCTTGGCCTCGGGCTCATTTGCCTTCTGGGCATCACGCTGGGATGCAACGGCGTCTACAACGGCGGCGGCATCACCAAATCAGCCACCGTTACGAAACTGACCGTACCCAGCGCCAAAGTCCTTAACGGCACCGCGTTCACATTCAGTGTGGCGGTGACTGGCGGCTCGCCTGCCCCTTCCGGTATGGTTCAACTGTTCGACGGTGCGACTATGATCGGCACCCCGGCAACCGTAGCCGGTGGTACTGCTACGCCAACGGCCACGGCCTTGTCAGTGGGAACGCACGCAATCAGCGCGCACTACCTGGGAGATACCTATACGAACCCGTCGGCGAGCGGCACCATCAACATGACTGTAACCGGCCCGACGACGATCGCCATCACCACCAATCCCGCGGCAACGCCGGTGGCGCCAGCGATCACCGTAACCGTAAACTAACCATTAGCTCAGTTCGGGTGAAATAGTAAGCGGCCTCGATGCAAATCGAGGCCGCTTTTTTGCGTTGAAGAAAAAAATAGTGTAGAATCTACACAGAGGTCACGGAGGTACAGCGCACAGAAAGGGAAACATCCTGCTGAGTTCGCTAACGTTGAAAAGATGAACTCGCTTCAGTTGATCGCTGGCGGAAAGAAGATGCCCCAAAAATTGGGTGACGGCGAAGTGAATTCCACAGGAACAAGCGAGCCTTCATGGCTCATCTGCGGCGGACGCACCACCTTGGCTTCCACCTTACTCTGCGCTTTGGGGTTTTCGATGGTAACCATGGTCCCTTCAGCGAGGCCCTCCGGCAGGATCAGCATAGCGCCGCTGGCACTGACGGTATGAGTATTCCCTTCAAGTTGATTCGCCTTGCCCGCCACCTGGACCGTTATGCGAATCCTCAGCAGCACACGCTGGGCGCGGCGGCGTTCTTCGGCCGTGGGCGGACGAGTTGAGACAACCCTCGTTGGGGAATGGGCCGGTTTGGCGTTCGGTTGCGGTTTAATCACAGCTCAAGCCCCCAAAAATCCATCTCCGGCGCGACAAGTTCGACGCCGTACTCCCAGCCATCAGGGCGCGGAACCCCGCGCCAGACCACTATGGCTGCGTTGCTGGTGTCCGTGGCAAGATTTGTAAGCGCGAGGCGGTGTTCAAGCTGCAATTCCTGCTCCAGGACGACCATGCAGCCATAAGGATTGACGACCCGCGTGTGGGCTTCGACGGAAATACGCTTGCCTGCGTCGCCATCCCATTCCAGTCGAACTGGAACGCGCGAGTTCATGCGGCGGCCTCGGCGTTTATCGCCGTAGCGCCCGTCTAACACCTTGGTCGCACGCGTCTTTACAGACATTTTTGCCTCTGGAAGCCATGCTAAAGTTGAGGTGAAAAACGGTCAATGGTACGGTCGAGTAGAGGCTCACGAAAGGATAGCTGTCCGAAAGGACAGGTCCGGACATCAGGACAGGCAGTCTTTGAGAAACCTAATTGTAAACGCGGATGACCTGGGGTGGACGGAGGGCGTCAACCGGGGGATCGCCGAAGCGCACCGCAACGGGATCGTGACCAGCGCTTCCCTGCTGGCCAACGGTTCTGCTTTTTCGTCCGGCGTCGAGATGGCGCGGACAAGCCCGGGATTGGGCGTCGGCGTACATCTGAATTTGAGCGATGGCGAGCCGGTGGCCGACCGGGAGACAGTGACCACGCTTCTGAACGACAAGGGCGAACTTGAGGGCCGGCCCGAGAGCTTGCTGCTGAGGCTGGCGCGCCGCAGCGTTTCGGTCCACGAAATAGAACAGGAATGGGACGCGCAGATCCAGAAGGTGCGCGCTTCGGGAGTCGAGCCGACGCACCTCGATGGGCACAGGCACGTGCAAATGCTGCCCGGGCTATTTGAAATTGTTCTGCGGCTGGCTAAAAAGCATGGGATTGCGGCGGTACGCATATCGCACGAAGAATCAAGCCTGCGCGCCGCGCTTTCCGCCGGCGCGAAACAAAAAGGCACCGTGGTGATGAAGCAAGGAGTCCAAGCGCGTGGCCTGAAACTGCTCGCCCCCGACGCACGCGAACAAGCCGAACGCGCCGGTATCGCGGCGGCGGACTATTTTTGCGGCATAGCGCAAACGGGCGAACTGACAAAGGAAGGCGTTTTGCATTTGCTGGAAACTCTGCCTGAGGGCACCACCGAATTGATGTGCCACCCTGGTTATCTGGACGACGATCTGGCAAAATCCGCTACGCGCCTGCAAGCTTCCCGCCAGGCCGAGATAGCCATCCTCACGGACACGCAGGTGCGAAATCTTGTCGCATCCCAGGGGATTCGGCTGATAGACTATGGATTCGTGGCCCAGGAAGCTTGAGGAAAGCCCAGAACTTCGAGAATGAAGAACGATCCACCTATTCGCTACTCGATTGTCGTCCCGTTTTACAACGAACAGGAAAACATCCCACCACTCTATGTAAAACTCACGGAAGTGATGGACGCCATTGGCGAGCGCTACGAATTGGTATTTGTGGATGACGGAAGCAAAGACAAAACTTTCAAAGTCCTTTCTGATATTTACGAGCATGATCCGCGGGTGAATGTCGTTCAGTTGCGGAGGAATTTCGGGCAGGCGCCGGCCTTGAAAGCGGGCTTTGATTTCGCGCGCGGCGAAGTGATTATCTCGATGGATGGCGATTTGCAGCACGACCCCGACGAGATTCCGCGGTTCCTCGAAAAAATTGAAGAAGGCTACGACCTCGTCAGCGGCTGGCGTATCGCGCGCACCGATCACTGGCTGATGCGGCAGTTGCCCAGCCGCATCGCCAACAAAATGATGGCAAAGCTGTCGGGCGTGGATTTGCACGATTTTGGAACGACCTTCAAGGCCTACCGCCGCGAAGTTTTGTCGGAGATTCATCTGTACGGCGAGCTGCACCGCTTCATTCCGGCGCTCGCGAGCTGGGCGGGAGCATCCGTGGCGGAAGTGCCCATTTCAAATATCGCGCGCAAAAATGGCGCGTCGAATTACGGAATATCGCGAACGATACGCGTCTTACTGGACTTGCTGAGCGTCAAATTCCTCCTGGACTACTCCACGAAGCCTTTGCAGTTTTTTGGCCTGATGGGTTTGGCGTGTCTTAACCGGAGGCGCGGGAATCGGCTTGTGGGTGTTTATCCGAAAAGCGCTCCTGGATGAAGGCTTGCTGGCTAACCACGGGCCTCTGATGCTACTGGGCATGGCGCTGGTCATGGGCGGCATCCAGTTCATCGCCACCGGATTGATCGGCGAAATGCTGGCACGCACTTACTACGAATCGCAGAACAAGCCGGTGTATAGCGTGCGCGAGTTTCGCAGCCGCCGTGAAGCGCTGGCTGGCCGCGATGAGCCTCCCCGAACGGCAGGAGCCGGGGGCTGGTAAACCGTCAGGAATTGCGCGCAGAATCCAACGATCATTTTGATAGCAGGACGGGCGAAACGCCGTTAGCAACGGCGGCTACGCCTATTTCCACATCGCCGAAGCGCACATGGTTCTACTTCCTCGGCATAGTGGTGTTTTGGGCGTTGATTTACATCCCCGGCCTGGCGTCGCCGCCAATGATGGACGACGTCGATTCCGAACATGCACAGATCGCCGTCGAAATGCTTCAGCGCCACGATTACGTGACGATGTACGTCAATGGCGTGCGCTATCTCGAAAAAGCTCCGCTTCCCTATTGGATTATGGCGGGCATCTACTCGACGGTGGGCGTCTCGGAGTTTTCCGCGCGGCTGGAGCTGACCTTCTTTGCGCTTTTCACTTTTCTTGCCGTCTTTTTCCTCGGACGTGATATTGCCGGCGAGAAAGCCGGCTTCTACGCGGCCCTTGCGCTAGAGACCGCCATCGGCCCCTACATTTACACGCGCTTTCAGATTCCCGACATCATGGTCTGCTTCTGGTTGACGGTGACCGCCTATCTCTTCTGGCGAACTTTGGAGGAGCCTGAGCCATCGAAGCTGATGTGCTGGTCGATTGGCGTGGTCAGTGCGCTCGATGTGCTGACCAAAGGCCTCATCGGATTGGTTTTTCCGATCGGAATCATTGTCGGCTACCTCCTGATCACAAGAAACCTGCGGCATCTGCTGAAAATGCGGCTCGTCTCGACAACGATTGTCTTTTTGGCCGTGGGAGCGCCGTGGCATGTGCTTGCTACGCTCCGCAATCCGCCAATCGGAGAGGCCAAAGGCTTTTTCTGGTTTTACTTCATCAACGATCAGATCTATCGCTACTTAAATCTGCGAGTGCCGCGCGACTACGACAAAGTGCCGCTCCTGATTTTCTGGGGCCTGCTGCTGGTTTGGACATTCCCGTGGACATTCTACGCGGTGAAAAGTTTGCAGCAAATCCCGCTGCGGTTCCGCGATTGGAATAAAAACACGGACAGGCCATTGCGGGCGGCGCTGTTGCTCGCCGTTTGGGCCGCGTTCATCCTGGTCTTTTTCAGTTTTTCGACCCGTCAGGAATATTATGTTTTGCCAGCTTTGCCCGCGTTCGCCGTGCTCTGCGGCGTGTGGCTCAATCGCGAAGATGAGTCCGCCTCAGACAGCCCCATGCGCCGCAGTGCCATGCGCGGCGCGACAGTATTGCTTGTCCTGGGCGTAATTGCGTCCGTTGCGGCTGGCTGGTTTGCAGCCATGGCGCCGCCGGTCCAGGCGGACGCGGACTTCGGCGAAGTGCTGCGCAGAGTGGACAGCATGTACAAGCTGTCGATGGGCCATCTTTTCGATCTGACGCCACAGGCCATGGGCTTCTTCCGGTTTCCACTAATTCTTACGGCTATAGGCTTTTTCTTTGGAACGGTCTTGCACTGGATTTTTCGAAAGCGTGGAGCTTCGATGAAAGCCAATCTGGCTCTCGCATCGATGATGGTGGTTCTGCTCTGTGCTGTTCATTTGGCGCTGGGCACGTTTAATCCAGTGCTGGGATCGAAACCCCTGGCCCTCGCGATCGAGCGTTACTACAAGCCGGGCGACATCATTGTCGTGAATGGGCAATACTCGCGAGCGTCCAGCATATTGTTCTATACCGGAGTGGAGATGCATATGCTTAACGGCCTGACGAACGACCTGTGGTTCGGCTCGCTGTACCCGGATTGCCCCAAAGTATTTGAAGATGACGGTTCGTTCGCACGTCTTTGGCGTGGTCCTGCCCGCGTGTTCTTTTTCGTACCGAGTGACCTGAATACCGACCCGCTTCAGAAACTGGGTACACCATACTATTTTGTTGCCAAGGCGGGCGAGAAGAGCGTTTACAGCAATCGGCCCTTGGCCGACGCGCCATCGAACTGAATGCCAAACATTTTATTCGTCGTAGTAGCGAAGTGTAGGAGGTGCACGTGAATCGAGAACAGTTTTACGCAATTATGAGCGGCGACGGCACGCTCGACTACGAAGTCTATCTGAGCACGAAGTCACTTCTCTCCTGCCAGCTCGACTACGACAAGCTTTGCAACGCCGACGAAATGCAGTTCCAGATCGTCCATCAGATTGAAGAACTCTGGATGAAGCTGATGGCCTACACCCTTCTGGATATCGACGAATATCTTCAGCAAGAAAACACTAATCGCGTGATCACTCTCTTCCGTCGCGTACATACCGCGCAGCGGCTGATGATTCAGCAACTCGCCCTGCTCGAAACCATGTCGCCCAAGGACTACCAGGAAATTCGCAAGAAGCTGGGCAACGGCAGCGGGCAGGAATCGCCCGGATTCCGCGTCCTGCTGAAGATGTACCAGCCCATTTGGAATTCGTTTAAGGCGAATTACCTCGACAAGCATGGTCTGACGGTCGAAAAGATTTACGATTCCGAATACAATCACGGCGATGCCTACATGGTCGCCGAGGAATTGGCCGAATTCGACGAACTGTTTCAGAAATTCCGCTTCGAGCACATGCAGCTGATTTTCCGGACGATTGGCTTTGGCTCGAAGTCGCTCAAGGGCCGCCCCGTCGAAATCCTCGAAGACGGCATGCGTCACAAGTTTTTCCCCGAACTGTGGGAGATTCGCGGCCAGATGACGGACCGCTGGGGCGCGGCCTACGGCGTAAAGAGGGATTCGCTCGGCGGTCACGACTAAGGAGCGAAGTTAGTAGTCGTCAGCGCGCCGGGTGCGATCTGGCGGTAACGGCTGCGGAAAAAAAGCAACGGCTCGCCCGGAAACAAATCCGCGGACTGTACTTCCCCCAGAAAAATAGTGTGGTCCCCCGCGATGTAGGAACCAACGACCCTGCAGACGATCTGGGCCAGCGTATCTTCGAGCAGCGGAATGCCCGCAGGCGTCCAGCGATAACGCACGCCGAGCTTTGCCTCTGCCTCCGGACTTTGCTCCGACTGGGCGTAATAAACGGAGTACGCCTGCTGGTCCTCTTTAAGTACGCTCACGCCAAAGAACCGGTTTTGCTTTAGCAGCGGCAGCAGGTGGCTCCGTTGGTCCACGCAAACAAGAATCAGAAACGGTTCCAGCGAAACCGAAGTAAACGCATTGGCGGTCATGCCATAAGCCTGCGCCGAATCTTGCGCCGAGCCCTGCGCCTGGCCTTGGCCCGCCCCGCGTGGAACAGTAATAACTGTGACGCCCGTCGCAAATTGCCCAAGCGCATGACGAAAGTCCGTTGCCGTGAGAGGAGTGGATGTCATGTCCGAATTTTCGAAGATACCACACTGCGAGGCACATGGGAAAAGACGAGACCAGAAGGAGCCGCGAATTTCAATTCGATAAATGGGCTAGTGGAATTTCATTTGCGTCTTTGTTTGCTTCAGAAGCGCCGTCGCTTCTTCCATTCCTGCTTCTGAAACCCTATTCGATCGCAACACTTTTTCCAGATGACGAATGGCTTTGACCTGGTTGCGCTCCTGCCCCAGGTAGTATTTGGCGATGTCCAAATTTGCTTCGTCATCTCCCAAACGTACCGCCTTTTTGAACCACCGCACCGCTCGCTCGTGGTTCTTTTCGTTTCGCCAGACTACGCCGATATTACTTGCAGCACTGGCCACCCCACGCCGATAGGCTCTTTTATACCAGTACAGTGCTGCCTTACGATTGCGACGAACCCCGGTACCATCATCGTAGAAGTTTCCGACGTTAACTTGGCAGCCTGTATCTCCAGATTTCGCAGCAGCTAGGTAGAGCTGAAAAGCCGATCGGAACTTCCCCTTCTGTTCTTGTTTCCCCGCTCTGATAAACAGTTCTTCATTGCCCGCTTTGACGGAACGTTTCTTGCGACTCAGCGATTTCGCCATGGTGCGAGTCTCCTACAGCGCGAGGAGCGCTCGCGCAAGCTTGCGCTTTTGGGCTCGCGTGCGCATTACCGTGGGCAGAACGGCAACCTTCATTCCGAGGCCGCGAATAGCCGCTTCCTGTGATGCATCGCGCCGGTCAATGACAAACGTACCGGTAAAGTCGGCGTAGAGCTTCGCCACAGCGGACGCTGAGGAACCGCACCCCAGTTGGATAAGCATCTTATCGCTCGGGCCCTTTGAGCGATTTTCCGCCAACAATCGGGCAAACCGCGATCACGCTTTCTTTCCGCGCTCGCAACTGCTCGCGGATCGAGGCACCGCCAATATCGGTCCGATGCTGATCAGACGGATTGCTCGGACAAATGATCACCCGATCCGCGTCGCAAATCGCTTCGAGAACGCCTGGCGCGGCATGCGCGTGCTTTATCCCCGCGAAGTGAATCCCACGAACCCCCGGCTCCGTCCGATGCTTGATCAGATATTCTTGAAAATGCAAGTTGCCATCGCGCGTCTCGATAATCGTCGGAATAGGCTGGTCCGACATGGGAAGAATCCGCGACTTCACCCCGAGAGCCAAGCGAATCGATTCCGCCACTTGCGTCAACGTTTTCCCATGCGCAAGCATGTCCGTGCGATGAATATGCGTCGCGAGATCGCGATCTCCCAAGTTAAACCAAATCTCGCGTCCGTAAATTCCCAGCCGCTTCAGAAAATGAAACGTCTCCCCACGCATGCCCCATCCCGTGGTGGGATTGACCACTCCCGCCAGCGTGTACGTAACGATATCGAGGTCAGGCGAAATCCTCAGCCCGTGCATCACGATGTCGTCGCCCGTATTTACGATGACTGTCAGCACGTGCGGGTCCATCGCGCCGTAAAGTCCGAGCAGCAACTTTGACGCGCCAATGCCGCCGGCGAGTGCGGTAACCGTGAGTTTCTTTCCTGGAGCCATAGAGGAATCAAGGATGCCCGGCCCAAGCGGATTCCGGCAAGTAGAAATCCCGTGTTGTGAGCAGAAGTCTAAATGGTACGAACGAGCGCACCTTCAACGGAAAAGATCTTCAGCCGCGGGCCGGATGACGCGCGCCGCGGGCTCCTGCACAAACCGATAGCGATAACCGCGAACCACGACAACCGGAGTGCCCGCGGATTTGCCCATGAGAAGTCCAGCCGCGGCGGCGAGCTCATCCGCAACAGCAAGCACCGTCGCGCGCAAAAGTTTGCGGTGGCGGTCGCGGGTACCACGTAGGTCTGCAAGTGCGGGCACGCCTGACGCTCCAAGAGCCACGTTTATCAACCCCAAGCGCCAGGGCCGCCCAAAAGTGTCGCTTACAATGACGGCCACGCGCTTGCCCGTGAGCTTGTGCAAAGCAACCGCCAAGCAGCGCGCCGAACGATCAGGACTCTTCGGCAGCAACGTTACGAAATCTCCGCCGCGCACGTTGGAGTGGTCGACGCCCGCATTCGCACAAACAAAACCGTGATGCGTTTCAACAATCAGCACGCGCTCCGACCGCACCACGCGCTTCGATTCCCCAAGAATCACCTGCATCAGCCGCGGATCGCCCGAAAGTTTCTTCGCCAGCGCGATTGCTTGCGGCGTAGCTCGAATCTTAGACAACTGAACCACCCGCCCTTCCGCCTTGGAAACAATTTTCTGCGCGAAAACGAGAATGTCCCTATCTTCTAAAGCTATTTTCGCGCGACGCGCCGCAGCCGCCACCAACTTGGCCAGCTTCTGCCCTTTGCGAATCTCCGGCAGACCAGGAATCACGAACATCGAAATGCCCGACAAACCAGGTGGCACTTGCTTTCGCTGCAGCAGACGTGGAGATTTCCTCGCCATGTTCGGGAACAAGAATCTTACGCGAGATGGCCCACCGTTTTCACATCGAAGGTAAAACTAGGCCCGACAATCGCGCCTTACAAATAAAACGGGCGGGATTCCTGCCATCTGGCAAGCGCCCCGCCCGCAATAACACTAGGAAAGTAAGCCTATTTGTCTTTCTTCGGGGGCTTATCTTCCTTGTTTGGTTTTGCCGGAGGTTTCGGCGGAGCTTTTTTCTCCACCTGCTGTTGCTGCTTGAGCTTCGCCTCCTCGGCGTCGTGTTTTCTCTCAAGTTCTTCGAGTTGCTGCTGGTGCTGCTGTTTTAGCCGCTGTTGCTCGGCCTCGTCGGCGGCTTTTTTTGCCAGATCAGCTTTGTCTTTCTGCTGTTGCTGCTCGATCTTCTGTCGCTCCTGATCCTGCTGTACGCGCAAATCCTGGATCTGCTGTTGATGCTTCTGCTCCAGTTGCGGATTTGGCGGAGGCGTCGTCGTCTTCGGATTGTTTGGAGGGTTTCCGGTATTCACATTGTTGGCCGGTGGATTATTGGGACGTGATGACGGCGGCCGATCGTTATACGCCTTCCCATTGTTATTGTTCGCGGGCGGATTTGCCGTATTGCTCGGCGGATTCACCGAATTGACAGGCTTGTTGCCCACGTTATTCGTAGTCACCGGCCGGTTCGTATTCGGCTGTACTCCTCTGGCCTGCGTTGGCAAAGGTTTAGCCGGCGGCGCAATCTTGATGGTAGGCCGAGGTTGCGTCGGCTCCGGCTGAATCTGCCGCATTTGCGAAATCGCAATCGGCTTTCCGCCATTAGCCTGGATGGCCTGCTGTTGCTTCGCAAACGATGGCGGGGGTGGCGGCGGGGTCGTCTTCGCAACCACTGGCCGGTTTTGGAACGTTGCCGGCGGACGCACGCGCGCGGTTGCTCCCGATCCAAGCACCGCCTGCCTCGATGGCGCAACAGCCGGCGTGGTGGCTACAACTTGCGCTGTCTCCACTTCCCTTTGGTTCACGGCCACTGCGTTCCTCGAGACCGATTGCGCCGACGTAAACGCCTGCGGCGTAGTTGCGCTCACCGCTCCGGGCACCCGCTGGTTCACATACGTAACGTTGTTTACCGTGGTCTTGTTGATCACCGTGGTGTTGTAATAGTTGTTCACGACGGTCGTGTTCACCGTGGTGTTCGTCACGTTCACGTTGTTCACGTAATTTCGACTCACGTGATACGACGGCACGTACACTTCGCGCGGCCCCAGCGGGAACCATCCGACGCTCACGCCGGCAGCAAAGCCGCCGCCAACTCCCACAGCCACGCCGAAGTGCGGCCCGCCAACCCACGCAACAAGCGCAGGCGCATACACGGGACGAACGTACACAACGCCGACAACGACAGGCCTCGGAGGCGCAGGTACCCATCCCCAAACGCCGCCTACGACGACCCACCGTCCATAATGAAATGGCGCAAAACCCCAAGGCGCATCATCCACCCAGGTGTAACCCCAAGGCGCGATATAAGCCCAGTGGCCATAATGATAAGGAGCCCAGCCAACAATGGCGACGTGCGGGAACCAGATCGTCCCGTACTCCGGAGTAGGCCGCCAGCCGCCGTATTCGTCGAGGTCTTCGTAACCGATCACGTCGTTCGAAACGTAGCGAGCGGAAACTGAATTATCGATGCGCTGATCGCGCTCCGAGCACCAATTGTCAAAATCATCGCTCGAGTTGTCCCAGCTCTCGATGTCGGCGTCGATCTGGTCCGTGCCATTGAACGTCCCGGTTTCCCGAGGATGGATCGTGTAGGCGGCGCCTCCCCCGGTTACTTCGCCCTGACCGTCCCGCACCAACACAATCGTGGCGTCACCGGCTTCGTTGACGTTCACCTTGTAATTTCCGGGACGGAGAAGTGTGAAGGCCAGATTCGGAGTATCCACTTCAAACGTTTCGTCATCGCCGAGTCGGCGGACGCGAATGTTCAGCGTGCCTTCCGTCAGTTGAACCTGCGTTGTATTGTCCGTGAGGTTCAAGAAACTGAAGCCGGTGGTGCTGCCCAGACGAATCGATGCTGAGCCCAGATGCAACTCGGAATAAGAATCGGTGTCGTTCCAAAGTTTATCGCCAGTCGTTAGCGGGCGATTGATAACCGCAGAAACCCAGTCTTCGGTTCCAGCAGGCTCGAAGGAGACATTTCCCCGTACAAAACCCAAGCGCGCTACGCGTCCGGGCGGATCGTCATCGTCGTCGGCTGCGGCGCGTTGCGGGATCAGGCAAGCCATCGCCAGCGCGAGACTGAGCAGGCTCACCAAATGCAGCGTGTATCTTTTCATTTGCGATTCCTCTCTCCTGAAATGCCAGAGCCAGTCTTGGCTCTTTCTTGCGCGGTACCTCTAAGAAAAACCTGATCGCTTGAGTCTGGGCTCAAGCAACCTGGCCCCATTGTGTAATTCAAACAATAGCATTTTCGGGCGAACGCCCGGGACTTCGCCCGATTACCTTGTCGAACTTGGAAACGCCCTTGTCGGAACTATCTATAGAACACGCAAACCATCCGAGAGTTGTGGAAAGCTCTTCGGCAAAAGGCTGGAGCCAAAAAAACAAAAGGCCCGCCTCGTAGGAAAGGGCGGGCCTTTTGGAAACGTGTCGCGAATCAGTGATGCGGTCGGCCTCCGCCGCCACCACCGCCGTGCGAAGCACCACCTCCGCCGCCGTGCGGAGCAGAACCCCCACCACCGCCGTGAGAAGCGCCGCCTCCCCCGCCGTAGCTGCGGCTTGGAGCCGAGTACGTCCGGCTGGGTGCAGAGTACGTCCTGGTTGGCGCCGAATACGTTCGTGTTGGCGGCGTAGAGTAGGAACGGCTCGGCGGCGTATACCCTCGGGATTGCGGCGTATAAGCCCGATTGTTGGAAGGCGCATTCCCGTTCTGCGGCGCATACGTACGGCCGTTGCCGGGGTTGGTCGCATTGCCCGCGCCAGCCCAGGGTGGGCGATTGTTGGATCGCACTGACGCATTGCCATTGTTGGAAGGGCTATTCGAGCTGCCGAAACCCTTCGGAGCCTGGCCGCGGTCCGTCGAATTGCCCTGCGCGTTCCACGTGCGCGTATTATTTCCGCTTACCGACGGCGGACGGTTCTGCGAAAGTTGGTTCTGTCGCCCATTCGCATTTCCCGAGTACGTCCCCGCATGTCCGGCCGACAGATTATTGGTATTCATCGTGTGCACCGGAATGTGCGAAGCCCCTGCACCTGGCGACGTGCGTGCCATGACGGAGCGGTTCTCTACCGAACTCGGCGGTCGGCTCACATTGCCTCGAGCATTGCCGGCTCCGAAAGCGCTCTGTCTTGTCGGAGAAACCCCCACATTGTTTGTGACTCGCGCATTGCGCAATGACGCTTCGTCGAAGTGTGCGGCGCCGCGGTTCACTGCTTGACCATTCGTGAAACCGTTTCGCGAAGTAGCCGTCACCGCATGCGTGTCATGCGCGAACCGATAATTATTGTTCGTGTTGTGAACGACATTTACGTTGCGAATGAACGTGTTGTGTACGTTGACCCGCTCCGCGTACCCGTACCCGTGGTGATACCACGGATGGTACGCTTCACCAAATCCAAGCGGGAACCAGCCGACTCCGAATCCTACGCCAAATCCGAATCCGAAGCCTCCACCTAGGAACCCGACATATGCAGGACCATAGAAGCATCCGCCAAACCGCGGGCCTGGATACCAGCCCCACCGGCCGCCGATATATCCCCAGCGTCCATAGTGAAACGGCGCAAAGCCCCAAGGCGCATAATCCACCCAAGTCCAGCCCCACGGACCGACGTAGCTCCAATAGCCGTTGCTGTAGGGCGCCCAGTCCGGGCTGACTTCCGCCGGGTACCAAACTGGGCCATTGTTGCCGTCCTGACCCCAGGTCCCATTGTTATCCAGGTCTTCCGTCCCAGGCATATCTTCAGGAACGTACTTGCGGGATACAGAGTTCTGCTCGCCGAGGTCGCGATCGTTGGCCCAATTGTCCAAGCCATCGGGAGGCGGCGCTTGCGGCGCAATCGTTGACTGCACATCGTCCGTTCCGTTAAAAATTCCTCGTTGACCAGGCTGCAAATCATACGTTTTTCCGCTGGCCGTCACGGTTCCTGCGCCGCGAATGACGGTGATCCCCGTATTGTCACCGTTCTCATTCACGTCAATGCGGAACGCGCCCGCTTGTGTAATGGTGAAAACCGCGTTGGGCGTGTCAACTTCGTAGGTATCTCCTTCGCGGATTTCCTTCACGCGAAAATTGATGGAACCTTCCGCGAGACGCATCTGCGTGATCGTCTGATCCA
The DNA here is from genome assembly GCA_963718785.1 of uncultured Acidobacteriota bacterium. Classification (GTDB taxonomy): domain Bacteria; phylum Acidobacteriota; class Terriglobia; order Acidiferrales; family UBA7541; genus Acidiferrum. Next base: position 104,956 of record CAVQZW010000009.1, read on the forward strand.
GATTCAAGAAGGAAAGCGCGGTCATGCTTCCCAGATGAATCGATACAACGCCCGTCTGCAATTCCGCGCGGGAATCTTTGTCCGTCCACATCTTGTCGCCCACCGTCATCGGACGGTTGCGCGCTGCGGCGCCCCAGTCTCCTGCTCCGCCGGGCTGCAAAGAAACCGATCCATCGAGATAACTGATTCGAGCGACACGCGTCGGCGGATCGCTAGCGTCACTGCCGGCAGGCTGCTCTGCCGGGTCTGCTTGACTCGGTTGATTCGGCTGATCCTGTTGCCCTGCACGGGCGCTTGGAACGGAAAAACAAAGAAGACCGATGAGAGAGAAAGCCAGGCTAAGGGCTAGCTTGCCTGAATGAGAGGTCTTCAACATGAGTTGTCACCTTGTCCTTGGTCCGGACCTGAAGTTCCGGCCGGTGGGAGCCAACCTATATATAACCCCCATTGGGTAGAACCCCAAAGTGGAAAAGAAGTTGCTTGTGGCGCCAGAGCGAACCCCGGCGAAATTGGGCTAAAGGTGCTACCTACCCCAATGGCCAGCAAAGGTTTTGTTATGTGAAACTTACAGGCAGGATGAGCCGGAAATTTATCATCCGTAGGGCAGCCGATTCCCTTCCCGCTTGTTCGTCAGGCCTGACTCATTCGAAGGGGATGTTAACCGTTGTAAGCGCTAATGGGGAGTGCCATTCCCACCGATCTGGTAGCCCACTCCTCGAATCGTGCGGATCAGAGGCTGGTCGTAGCCAGAATCGACTTTGCGCCGCAAATAGTTGATGTACACATCCACCACATTGGTCATCGTGTCGAAATTGAGTTTCCAAACCTGCTCGACAATGGTGGTGCGCGTGACCGCCTGGCCCTCGTGACGCATCAAGAACTCCAGCAGCGCGAATTCCTTGGGGCTCAGATCGATAGCATGGCCCCCACGCTGAACGGCGTGTGCCACTCGGTCGATTTCCAGGTCGCCCACCTTTAATAGGACGCGGCCCGGTCGGCTTCCCCTGCGTAGCACGGCGCGGATTCGGGCGGCAAGCTCCGCGAACGCGAAGGGCTTTGCAAGGGAGTCGTCTGCTCCGGCATCGAGCAAGCGAACTCTCTCTTCCGCAAGGCCCGCCGCTGTGACCATCAGCACCGGCAGATCAGGCTTCTTCGCGCGAATGTGTCGAAGAACCTCCAATCCACCTTCCGCGGGTGAATTCAGGTCCAGAATCACGAAATCGTACGGCTGGTCAGAAGCCAGGCGTTGTGCTTCTCCCCCATCCGATACCATCTGGACGGAAAACTGTTCCTGCTGCAACCGCTGTTGGAGAAACTCCGCCAGCGGCGCGTCATCTTCAGCGACAAGAATGCGCATCGGCTCACACCGCACATTAAATTTGGAAGGGGGTAGAACGATAATGAGCGTGGCGCGGAAGCATGTCAACGAAGTATCGATGGACGATGCCGCAAAGAGTATCCCCTCTCTCACTCCTTCGGCAAATGAGTGTGAGTTGCATTAGTTGGATGGCGCGCTCGCCCGTGATTTTCCGGCAGGGCTGGCGACCGGCGCGGGAGAAATGTCGGGAGCAAGTCGCTCGGGTTGCGGTGGATTCAAAATGACGACGTCGACGCGGCGGTTGCGCGCCCGTCCTTCGGGAGTGTTGTTCGGAGAAACAGGATGAAATTCCGCATAGCCCGCTGCGGAAAGGCGAGACGGGTCGAAATGGTATTGCATGATGAATAGTTTCACCAGATCGGCGGCGCGCGCCGTGGACAGCTCCCAATTGGAATCAAAACGGGCGTTGTGAATGGGTTGGTTGTCGGAATGCCCTTCAATGCGCAAGCCTTCCGTATGGGAGCGGAGAACAAAGGCGAGGCGGTCGATGGCTTCTTTCGAAGCAGGGCGAAGTGAAGCGGATCCGCTTTCGTAGAAACCAATTTCTCGCAGGCTGACAATAATGCCTTCGCGGCGCGCCTGCACTTCCACGGTGTGTTTGCCGATCTCTGGTGCCAGCGCCTTTTCCAGTTCCGCTTGCAGCGCTTTCATCGGACCAGCGGATTGATTGGGGCTCAGGATGCCTTTCATGGGTTGCACGAAATGCTCCATGTCCGCTGTTTTTTCGGAATTTTCGACCACCTGGACTTGCGAAAAAGGAACGGCTTCCGAATCGCTCAAGGGGATTTTGGTGTTCGAGGTCTCAAACACGCCGAGCTCCTGGAACGCGACCTGAATGGACAATGCCAGCCTTCCGATCTTGCGTTTATCCACTTGCGACGAGGCATAAAGCACGACGAAAAACGCAAAGAGCAGAGTGATGAAGTCCGCGTAAGATACGAGCCAACGATCGTGATTGACATGCTCTTCCGTGTGCTTGCGGCGTCTCATTTGGCTAATTTTTGATCCGCGATTTGGTTGGCTTCCGAGAAAAAACCCATGAGTTTTGTTTCAATCATTCTTGGATTCATGCCTTCAAGGATAGAGATGACGCCTTCCAGCACCATCTCCCGCCGCGTTTGCTCCTGACGCATGCGCATCTTGATTTTTCCCGACACCGGCAGGAAAAAAATATTCGCGGCGCCCACCCCGTAAATCGTGGCGACGAAAGCGACGGCGATGCCGCGGCCTACTTCGCCGATATCGTCAAGATGTTGCATGACCTGGATCAATCCGAGAACGGCGCCAATGATGCCGATGGTGGGAGAAAATCCGCCGGCGGATTCAAACACGCGCGGAATGTTGTCGTCGTGCTCGGCCTGGTTGTCGAGCTCCAGTTCCATCATCTTACGAATTTCCTGCGGCTCGGTGCCGTCGATGGCCAGCATCAGAGTCTTCTTTAGAAATGGGTCCTGAATGGCTTCGAGCTCGGAGTCGAGCGAGACGATGCCCTCCTTGCGCGCTTTGTGGGCGTACCCGACGATCTCGCCGATGAGCGATTGCGGGTCCCGGGAGCGGTCAAAAAAAACGGCGCCGAGCCCGCGAAAGGCCGCGAAGACCACGCGCAACGGAAACTGCAGCATCACCGCGCCCAGCGTCCCCCCAAAAACAATGATGGCCGCGGTGGGTTGCAGAATCTGGGCAAACTTGCCCCCTTCCAGCATTAAGCCGAGGAGAATTCCGCCAAGCGCGATGAAGATACCGGCAAAACTGCTCTTGTCCATGTCGGGGGCTAGGCTTCCTCCCTATTGGGGTGCGGTGCTGACGGCGCAGAAGGATTGGCCGCGAGAGGCTCGGAGTTCGCAAGCAGAGGTGCGGCCATAATGTTCTGGCGAAAGGCGACGATCTTCTGCAGGACCACGTCCGCGGACTCGAGGACGATGACCTTTTCCCCATTAACCAGAGTGAGTACCGTGTCTGGGGCTTTCTCGACGAACTTGATGAGGTCGGAGTTGACCATCAGCGGCTGGTTATTGAGGCGCGTGAGTTGAATCATGGCGGATCGCTCGGGTAGACACAGGTGCACGCCGCGCACCACAAAGAAACGTCTCTAGAAGAATCGGCAGGAATATGGAGTGGTTCAGGAGAATTTGCAGTGGCAAGTTCCAGAAAGAATGGCAGTTTTCTCATTGGCAAGGGGCGTGCACATTTCCCACAGGCCATGCCGAGGGGACGACAAAACAATCACTGCAAGGGCTCGTAAGTGCAGCCTGATGAGCGGAATACGAATTGAGAAGCAGAAATTTTCAACAGCAGGCAGATGAGTGCGGGCAGACCAGACCAAATTGGGACAACGAATTCAATCTGGCAAACGGTAAGGGCGCGGCAATCACAAATTCTACCGCGCGTCGCGGTCAATAGAAGAATGTGAGGTTCATCATGGACGAACAGCCGCTTCGCTATTTTCTCCTGGATCGCGACGGAGTGATCAACCGGCGCTCCTCCCACGGACATCCGGAGTGCTGGGACAAGTTTGAGTTTCTGCCGCGAGCGCTCGAAGCTCTGCACTTGCTGGCGGAACATCACTACGCGGGGATCATCATTTCGCACCAGCCACGCAAATGCGAGGCAGCGGCCTCTGCGAACGAACTGGATACCATCACGCGGAGACTTCTGTTGGAAGTGGCGCTATCAGGAGGTCACATCGCTCATGCGTATTACTGCAGACACCGGATAGAAGATGCATGCGATTGCTATTACCCCAATACGGGGTTGATTGCGCGAGCCAAGGCAGACCATAGCCTGCAATTAGAAGATTCTTATTTTGTCGGCGAAGGAGAGATGGGACTCCAAATGGCTCTGGAGGCGGGCTGCGCATGTATAAGGATCCAGAGAGACGCCTTCCTGCAAGCGATGCGATGCAATGAGGAGCCGCATAGAGTGGCGTCCAATCTATACGAGGCCGCCGAACAAATCCTGGCGTCCAGGGCAGTTTTCGAGCGAGTTTACACAACTGTCGAAGCGTAAGAGTGAGCCGGATTAATGCGCAGGCAATGTGCCTGATATGTGCCCGCGCCATCGTTGAGTGGCCTCCCGTACAGGTGACAAAAAATTGGTAAATCCAATGCAATCAGGCAATTCGGAAAGCTAAAGGGATTGCTCCTTTCGCCGATAAACAGTGTGAGTACGCTGGCGGCTCCGAAGGGAAGTGCGAGCCACCTGGGACCAGAGCAAAGGGTTCAAGCCCCCGCGCACCATAGAGGCTCCCGGACGCCAACGGACAAATTGAATAAGGAAAAGGAGCCTTCAAATGGCCATCAGCCTTCTAAATAACATTGCAGCGCTGGAAGCGCAGAACCAGTTGCAATCTACGCAAACCAAGCTGCAAGGAACACTGTTCCAGCTTTCTTCCGGTTCACGAATCAATTCCGGCGCGGATGACGCGGCGGGCCTCGCGATTGCGAACGGCTTGCAGGCGAACATCACGGCGTTGACGCAGTCTTCGGCGAACGCGAATAGCGGCGTCGGATCACTGCAAGTGGCCGATGGAGCCCTCGCACAGATCACCACGCTTCTCAACCGCGCGGTTACCCTGGCGACAGAGAGCGCGACCGGCACGGTGTCGACCACGCAAAGGCAGGCGCTGGACACGGAGTATCAACAGATTAACGCCGAAATCGCGAGCATCGGCCAGTCGACGAACTACAACGGAACGGCGGTGTTCACGTCCAACGCACAGAACGTATTCCTGAGCGATGGCGTCAGCAATAGCACGATTTCGACGACCACCGGAGCGTTGTCCAACGCGACGCTGGGACTGGCCGCAGGGACCACAACGGTGAACACTCCCCAAGTCCTAGCGACAGGCACAATCACTCTGGGATCTCAACCGAACGCCGGCGACCAGGTGAAGATCGGCGCTTCCACGTATACATTCCGGGCGACCAGCGCCACGGTAGCCGCGGCGGGAGATGTGTTGATTGGCGCTACGGCAAACGCCACGTTGGTGAACCTGGCGAACGCCATCAATGATTCCGGCGGAACGAACAATGGCACGGGCACCGGCACGTACGACGCAGCCGCGGCGAACGCCAGCGTAACAGCGGTAGTTCCTGTTGGCACGACCTTGACGGTTTCTTCGCTGGCCGCAAGTACCGCTGCTACTGCCAATGCCGTCGTCTTAACAGCCCCAACCAACGTCAGCGGCGGCATCGCCGTATCTGGATCCGGCACTTTGGCTGGCGGCGTTGACGCCACTTCCACACCGACGGCTGTTACGAATAACCTCCTGACGGCAGCGGGCCTCAATCCCGGTGCGAACGCGCAGGCCACACTTTCGCTGATTAACGCGGCGATCTCCAACGTGGCTAGCCTCCGCGGCGTCATCGGCGCCAACATCAACCGGCTGCAAGCAGCCAGCAACGTGGAAAGCGTCCAGGTGCAGAACCTGACCGCTGCAGAAGACCAGATCACTGCCGCGAACATCCCGCAGCAAGTGACCAACCTGTCCGAATTCAGCATCCTGAACCAGTCCGGCATCTCGGCCCTGGCCCAGGCGAACTCGGCTCAGCAAAGTATCCTGAAGTTGCTTCAGTAAGAAGCGCAGGAACGGCAAATAGGCAGCGGGCGGGGTCCCTAATAGGACTCCGCCTAAAGCCACGTAGGAGGCAGTCATGAAGATTTCACCCGGGCAAATTCCAGCGGCGCCCGTAGAGCCTACGGGCAGCACGGCAAGACCGGCAAGAAATGAGACCGTGACGAATCCGGAGCCGGCCGCAAGCACAATCGAAATAGCGGCAAAAACAGCCGGCACGCAAGCACTAAAGCCGATCGAGGATCCGACGAACGTCACTCTCAGGCAAGATACGAACGGCAAAGTGTATTACGTCGTGTCGGACGCCAATTCGGGCCAGGAAATTCTGGAAGTTCCGCCCAAGGCTTTGAGAGACATCGGCCAGGGTATCGAGGACTATCTGAAAGAAGAACAGTCCAAAGCCAGCACACACATAAAAGTCCAGGCGTAAGGAGCCCTCTCGATGTCGACCACCAATAACTTATCCGCCCTCGGCAGTTCCCTTGGCAGTTCATCTTCCGGTACGACAAGCGGCGCCGGACTTGGGCAGGGCATAAACGTGCAGCAGTTCGTGCAGTTTGCGGTGGCAAATCAACAGGCGGTCATTACGGCGCTCAGTACGCAACAGACCACACTCGGATCGCAAGCCGGCGAAATCGCGACCATCACCTCGCAGCTTGGCAGTTTGAAAAATGCGGCAGCGGCGTTAAACGATCCGCTCGGAGCCCTGAGCGCACAAGCGGCAACCTCCTCGAATTCTTCGATCGTCGCGGCCACGGCCTCGAGCACGGCATCAGCGGGAGCACACACAATCGTGGTCAGCTCGCTGGCGACGACGTCTTCGTACTACACCAACGAACTCGCCAATAGCAATTCGACGATCGCGCCCGGCAGCTTCACGATCCAGGTGGGCGCCAATACTCCAGCGACCGTTACCGTAAATTCCAGCAACAACACGTTGAGTCAATTGGCAGATAGCATCAATTCGCAGAACATAGGTGTCAGCGCCAGCGTGATTCAAGACTCGAATGGTTACCGCCTGGCACTGGTGAGCACGAGTTCCGGAGCGCCTGGCGACATTTCGGTTTCGGGGAATTCAACGGGCCTGACGTTCACCAAAGCGGTGACGGGAAGCAACGCAGCGCTCGTTGTGGATGGGGTGCCCATCAGCAGCGCGAATAACACGGTGAGCAACGTCATTAACGGCGTGACTCTCAATCTGGGTTCGCCGTCCCCGAACACGCCGGTTGTCGTCAATGTAAGCCCGGACACCAGCCAGGCGAGCACAGCGATCAACAACTTCGTGACCGCGTTCAATACGGCGGTAACGGAAATCAACAATCAATTCAATGTTGCTTCGGATGGAAGCGGCGGCGGAGTTCTGGAGTCCGACAATTCTCTTCGAGACGTGCAGAATCAGCTGCTGCAGGCCGTTTCCTACTCCATCGGGGGAAACAACGGGATCGTCAATCTGGCAAGCATCGGAGTGAATCTGAACAACGATGGGACGCTCTCGGTGGATAACAGTGCTCTGAACACCGCACTTTCGAGCAATTTCTCGTCGGTGCAAAATCTCTTGCAGAACAGCACGACGGGCCTTTCTCAAAATTTCTCGAAAGTGATCTCCAACATTACGTCTCCGGCCGGCGGCATCCTGACGCTTGACACCCAAAGCATTACCAGCACTTCGCAGGATCTGGCGAAGCAAATCAGCGACCTACAGGCGGCGCTTGTCGTGCAGGAGCAAAACCTGACTGCCGTGTATGCCAAGGTCAATGCGACCTTGCAGCAGTTGCCGCTGCTCATAAGCCAGACGACTCAACAATTGGCGGCGATAGGATGAACTCACACGAATCGGCTTCGGCGTATCACCAATCGACCGGGTTCGGCGCAACGGCCGTGGGACAGATCATTGCGCTGTATGACACGATTCTACGGGACCTCCGCAAGGCCAGCGCCGCAATCGAGAGCGGAGAGATCGAGCAACGCGTGAATAGTTCCAACCACGCGCTGATTGTCATCGGTGAGTTGCAGAGCGTCCTGGATTTCGAGCGCGGAGGCACGTCAGCCCAGATTTTGGACAGCTTCTATAATGTTTCGCGCGCCATGCTCACCGAGGCCAGCATCTTGAGCTCGCGAGAAAAGTTTCAGGAGCTCATCACCATGTTCGCGCGCCTGCGAGCCGCGTGGTCCGTTGCCGAGAGTGTCGTAGCCCCGTCTGAGCCTGCGGACCGCCTCCGCATCTCCACGAAGTCGGAGCCTGCCAATACACAGAGGCATGCCGTTATAGCGGGAACTTCCGAGGAAGCTGGCCACGGCGGATGGAACGCGTGATGAGCGAAACGCCAGGGCAAACCACCGAACGGATCAATGGCCGGCTTGCGGGGCTTTTGGAAGAGGTGCGCGGAGCGCTGCGAGGCGAGCGCGACTTCGACGTCGAGGATGTGCGCAGACTCGGCGAACCGGTGGCAGAGATGGAACCGATCGTGTTGCAGGCGACTGAGCTGCGACGCCTCCAGCCAGAAATTGCGGAGCAACTCGACCGCTACAAGTCGCAATTGGGAGAGCTGCAAACCTGTCTTGTTCAGATCCAGGTTATGCTGCTGTCGCGAGTGGCCAGTTTGCAAGCAGGCCAGGTCCATACGACCGCGATGACACTGTGGGTTTCCGCGTATGGGCAGACTCGCTGACTTGGGATGCCCTTCCTAGATTAGGGATCTTTGCTGCGCCTCTAGTTAACAATATCCGGTCTAGCCCCCGTTTTCTCATAAGTGTTCATTCTAAAGATAGATAAAGTTATTTGTTTTGATACACTTACATAAGTGTTCATTCTAAAGGGACTTAGCGGTATGCTTCGCTTGCGGCTGGGGAGGGTAGCGGGCTGAGTTCCCTGCCCTGAGCGATGAGGATGCTGAGGAATTGCGATTGGGGGCAGGTAACCGGGATTAGGGGGCTAGCCAGGGGGGAGATAGGTCAGGAGATTGGGGAGGCTGAGAGTTCGGGCGGCGGCGTTAAGTGTGGCCTGTTGAGCGGTTTGCGCCTGGACGAGGTTAGAGGAGGCGGTGGCCAGGTCGACGCCAACCAAGGCGTTGGCTTGCTCGCTGAGGTTGATTTTGTCCTGATTGAGAAAGTCTTCGCTGGTAGTGATCTGGTTGAGGGCGTTGCCATAGAAGACGCGCTGGGTGCTGACGGTGGAGAGGGCGCTGGAGATTTCGTTCACGGCGGCGCCGATGTTGGTGTTGTTTTGCAAGGAGGTGTTCAAGTCCTGGAGGGCGGTGAAGACGCTGCCGGAGGCGTTCTGAAACAGCTGGCTGCCAGGAATATTGGTTTGAATGGAATTGCCATTCGTGGTTTGAACTTTGGTGACGTTGGTATTTCCGTTGTAGGTGACAACCCCCGTCGTGGTATCCAGGGTAAAGGGCTGAGAGCCGACGGCGGTCCCTCCAAACAGATACGTGCCTTGATAGGAGGCGTTGGCCAAGCTAACGACTTGGGATTGAATGCCTTGCACTTCCTGGGCGACAGCTTGTCTGTCGGCGTTGTTGAGAGTGCCGTTGGCGCCTTCCGTGCCGAGAGAAAGGGCTCGGGTAAGAGCAGTGACCACGTCGCTGAGGGACGAATCGGCAACCTGGAGACGAGGCTGGAGCGTGGAGATGTTTTGGAGGAACTGGTCGTCCTTGCTGGCTTGATCGTGGTTCAAGACGATGTTGGCGGAGGCAGCCGGATCGTCGGAGAGTTGATTGACCCGCCGGCCGCTGGAGACCTGTTGGGTAGCGACGTTGGCGTTCTGCTCGGATTGTTGTAAGGCAGCGAGCAGATCGGGAAGCGGATTGGGATTTAGACGTATAGACATGGTTTAGCTCGGGACGATATTGAGAGTGGCCTGGATCAAGGAATCGATGACGCCTGCGACGCGCGCGGAGGCTTCGTAGGCGGACTGGAAACGGACAAGGTTTGCGGATTCCTCATTGATGTCGACGCCCGAAACGCCTGCCTGAAGATTCTGGAGCTGTTGAAGGACCAAGCCGCCGGCTTGCTGGTTGCTTTGCGCGGTGGAAACGGCGTTGCCAATTTGAAAGACAATGCCGGAATAGGCGTTAAGAGGAGTCTGGCCATTGGAGATGGCCTGATTCTGGATGTTGAGGAGGGCGTTAGCGTTAGTGTTATCGCCGGGGCTGCCGGGAGCAGGACCACCACTCGCGGCAATCAAGGAGGGATCGGTGATAGCGACGGCGAGAGTTCGAGCGGCGCCAGCTCCGCCCGCAGGAGGCGGTACAAAAATATTGCCGCCACCATTGCCATTCAAATCGAAACCCTGCTGGTTCTGTGTGTTGACGGCATTCGCAAGGCCACCCGCCAAGGAATCGAGAGAAGCGAGAGTTGTGGGGATTTGCTGGTCGCGGATCTGGAGTTGTCCAGCGAGTTCGCCGCCCGTGATTTTGGAAGTGATGTCGGTGCCTTGGGAGAAGACGTCCTGAAAACCGGTGGTGGGATTGGTCTGGGCACTGAGCAGAAAATTTTGGCCAGAAACGACAAGAGGAGCGCCGGAGCTGGTGGTGAGGGTGAGGCTGCCATTGCCAGCGTCGATAGAGGAGACATCGACAAGATTTGAGAGTTGATTGATGAGCTGCTGGCGCTGGTCGATGAAGGGACCGGGATTTTGTCCGGTTCCGGTGGCCGCGGCGACTTGGGTGTTGACGGCGGCGATTTGAGAAGTGAGGTTGTTGATTTGGTTGACGGACTGGGTGACAGAAAGGTCTTCGCTGCGCTGGATGGTGCTGAGATTCGTGGAAGTTTGGTTAAAAGCGGTGGCAAGATTTTGCGCGGCGGTAAGAACAGACTGGCGCGTATTGGAATCGCTGGGGTTGACGGAGAGCTGGGAAAGACTATTGAAAAAAGCGGTTAGCGGGGCTTGCAAGCCGCTACCGGACGGTTCGTTGAACAGAGATTGGATTTGCTGGCCGGCACTGATGAAAGAGTTAAGACTTCCCTGCTGCTGAGTTTCCTGATTGACGCGGAGGTCGAGCACGGCGCTGCGCAGGCTGGTGACCTGGCTGATTTGCACGCCTGAGCCGAGGGTGAGAGCGCCGATCTGGATAGGAGGATTGTCTTCGAAGTTGGCGACCTGGCGGGAGTAGCCGGGAGTGTTGACGTTGGCAATGTTGTTAGAGGTGGTCTGAATGGCGGTCTGCTCGGCCTGGAGCGCCTGAGTGGCAATGTTTAAGCTGGCGGAAAGGCTGCCCATGGCTAGAGTCCCTCTCCGGTGGAAACAGATTGGTGGGAAGGATTGGAATAAGTCATAGCGAAAGAGTGGTAGGAATTGAGAAGAGCGCTGACGGTGCGGCGAGAGCGGCGCAGGAGGGCTTGGTGCTCATCGTTGAGCTGCATGACGTTGGCTTGAACGCGGGAGAGTCGATCGAGAGTTTCGCGGCAGCGGATGGAATTGGGATTGATGGATGGGCTGAGGAGATGGCTTGCGGCTGGGGCGAGATGCTTGTTGCATTGGGATTGGACACGATCCAGTTGGAGGTCGAGGTTGCGGATCTGTGCGCAGAGTTTTTCCTGCTGGGCGATGCGAGCTTCCAGACTGGTGATGTCCAGGGAGACGATGTCGGTGCGCGCGTCGGTAAGAGCGGAAGCCAAAGAGTTGAGAAGCGAGAGGCGCTCTTCGAGGAGTTCGAGAAACTTTGTGGTTTCGGCGCTCACGGTTCAGGCTCGTTCGTCTAACTGGTGCTTTTCCTCTTTCGTATCTAAATCCAAGTCAGGCGCCGGAAGTTCACCGCGAACGGCGGTAGCGGACTTGACCGGTTTCGGTGCGAGGCGGTCCCTGGTGTTTCTCTCCTCGCCGGCCGAGGGAGCTTCAATGCGAACTGGCGGCGATGGACTGAGATCTCCCACCGAGAATCACCCTTCGTTGCGGCTACAACTTACGCCCGGACTGATCAGCGAGGATAGCGTCCGCCACTTTCCCGCTGTCGGGCTGATAGGTGCCGCTGTTAACACGTTGCTGAAGCGCGGCGACGAGATGGGTGCGAACCTCGGGCACGCCAGCGAGGCTGGCCGTCAAGGATTGAACCTGGTCGTGTGTGCTGGAAAGGCTAAAGGTGTCTTCGCCAGTGGGGGAGGATGCGCCGGCAGAGGCCCCGGACCGCGATGGGAGAGTTGCTTTGCCGGGCGCGTTGGTGACGCGATCGGACTGTGGATCGTTGGGGAACTGGATTGTGGGGTCGATCTTCATAACCAAACTCCTAAGTCTTTAAGGGCCGAACTTAAGTAAACCTAATCTCTTGCGATTGAAGTTCCTATCGGCCGAATCTCTGAAAACTTTAATGGTGGCGATTGTTGCGGCGCCACTCACTAAGGAATATCGGCAGAAGGGGCGGAACCTTTACCGGAATCGGTGGCGTTTTGGGCCTGGCGCTGAGCGAGCATGGGCTCTAAGTGCTTTAGAATCAGTTTGCCGAGGCCGAGACCGCCGGCTTTGCCGACGGCGTTGGACATGGCTTCGATGCCCATGTCGTCGAGGGTGTCATGGGCGGGATCGGTGGAGTCGTCGTCGGGGGCGGCGAAAGTGGATTTCATGGACTTCCAGAGGGAAGAGAGGAGCATGCCCTCGAATTGGCCGGCGGCTTGGAGAAGTTTGCGGCCGGCGGGAGTGTTTTCGACGGAAGAGGATTGGGAGGATTTCCCGATTTGGGAAGTGTGGGAGGAGGCGTAATTGGCGATGGACGATGTGTAGGAGTCAGTGGTGAGCATTAGATGACCTCGAGGTCGGCGTTGAGGGCGCCGGCAGCTTTGATGGATTGAAGGATGGCGACGATGTCGCGGGCAGTGGCTCCGAGAGTCTGGAGGCCACGGATCAGTTCTTCGACGGTGGCGCCTTCTTTGAGTTGGACGACTTGGAGGGGAGACTCCTGGGCTTGAACTGTGGTTTGAGGAACGACAGCGGTTTGGCCGGTTTTGGATAAGGGCGGAGGTTGGGAAACCTGAAACTCGGTAGTGACCTGGATGGAGAGATTGCCATGAAGGATGGAGCAGGCGCTGATAGTTACGTTTCCACCCATGACGACAGTGCCGGTGCGCTCATTTACAACGACGATGGCGGAAGGCTTGGTATGGATGGTGAGATCGCCGATGCGAACCATGAGAGTTTGGACGTCGGGAGCGGCGGCGGAGACGTCGGACAGCTCGATGCGGCGACTGTCGATGACATGAGCGGAGGATGGGCCGAGCTCCTTGTTGATGGCGAGAGCGATTTCGCTGGCGGAATCAAAGTCGGCGTCGCGGAGGAGCAGGGAGACGGATTTGAGCTTGGTTAGATCGAGAGAGGTGTCACGCTCGACGAGAGCGCCGGAGGGAATGCGGCCGACGGTGGGATGATTTACAACTTTGGAGTTTGCGGCGGAGCCGGCGCTGTATCCGCCGATGATCAGAGGGCCTTGAGCTACGGCATAGACTTTACCGTCCGGAGCGGAAAGAGGCGTGAGGATTAGCGTGCCACCGGCGAGGCTTTTGGCGTCGCCGATGGAGGAGACGGTGACATCCATTTTCATGCCCGGACGGGAGAACGGAGGAATGCTGGCGGTGACGAAGACCGCGGCGATGTTGCGAACCTGGACGTTGTTGAGTTGCGACTTGATGTTGACGCCCATGCGCTGGAGCATGTTGGCGAGAGTCTGGATAGAGAAGATGGTTTGCTGCTTGTCGCCGGTGCCGTTGAGACCGACGACGAGGCCGTAGCCGACGAGTTGGTTGTCGCGGATGCCTTCGACGGTGGTGAGGTCCTTGATGCGGGCGACGTGAAGAACGGCGGGAGGAACGGGGGCCGGTTGATCGTCCGCCACAGCCATCTCTGGAAATGGAAGAAGGTAGAGAAGGACGAGGACAGAAATCAGGGAATGCAGGCCGCGAGACATTAGACGTCACCTCAGAAAGTAAGGATTTTCAAAAGAGTACGAAGGACGATATTGGGTTGGCGGGCGCCGTCGGCGACAGCGCCCTTGCCCTTGACTTCGAGTTCGAGATTGCCAACAGCGCTGGAGGGGACGGAATTGTCGACGGCGAGGTCGCCAGGGCGAACCAGTCCACGAATAATGATGGTTTGACGGTCGTTGCCGACAAGAATGTTGCGAGCGGCTTGAACGACCAGGACGCCATTGGGCAAAACTTCCACGACTTCGGCGGAAAGATCGACGGACACGCTGGAACTGAGAGTGGAAGAGCCTTTGCCGTCAAGGCTGGTGGAGGAGGCGCCACCAAAGAGATTCTGGAGACGATTGCGAGCGCCGATTTTTCCGACGAGGCCGGTAATACCGGATTGACCGGTGAAGGCGCGAGTCTGGCTATTTTCACCGGCGGCGGCGGCTTTGAACGTGTCGTTCAGGTGGATGAGGATGAGATCGCCTGCGTTGATGGCGCGGTAGTCCATAACGAGAGTGGCGAGAGTGCCGGTGGGAACCCAGAGGCTGCCCGCAGTGGTGGGAGAGGCGGGATTCATTTCGCGGGCGCGCTTGAGGTAGTCGTCGGCGAGAGCGGCGGTGGCATCGGGCTTGGCCTTCTTGCTGCGCGAAAAAGCAGTTGGGGAGAAGAAGCCGGCAACGAGAAGAAGGGACACTGTGAGTTTTCGAAAAAAGAGGGACGGCATTTGGGGCTCCTAAAGAATGGCGTCAAGATAGGCGTCGCCGGCGACGCGCGCTTGCATCGTGCGGCCGGTTCCTGCGAGGCGCACGCGAATGACTTCGCCGAGGCAGCCTCGCTGCAAGGGGAGGACTTGGAGAAGCATGTCCATGTTGGAGGAGTGGAGATGGAGGCGAGCGGGACGGCCGGATTGGACAAGGACCAAGACGGATGGGTCGAGCGTATTGGGAGAGTGCGCCGCGACGGTCAGTAGTTTAGAGGTGGAGGGAGAAGCTGGAGTGGAGGCGGGGATTTTTGCGGTGACGAAAAACGGGAGGACGCCCGGCGCGGACCTGGGCCAGAGACGGAAGCGGGCCCGACCAATGAACTGATCGAAACTGATTTGCGTGACTTGGAGGCCGGCATCGCCGGGAGGAACGCGGACGTCAGCATTAAGAGTGAGGTCGCGGAGTTGAAAGGGAGGAATACCGGGGACAGGATTTTTGGCCAGAGAGGATTGGATGGCGGCGTAGATTTCCTCGAGGGAGATCAAGCGGCTGCCGCGGCGGACGGTGACGGATTGCGGAATGACGAAATCGGCGGGAGAGAGCCCGCTGGAAGAAATTGCGGCGGCTAATGCATCGCGGGTGAATTGGCGAGTCGCGCCGTTTTGCGGAGCTGCGCCGAGCGCAACAGTTTGCGCCGCTTCGCGAATGCGGCGAGACACTGCTCCGGGAAGCAGATTCGCGAGGACTATAGAATCGCCCTGGATTTCCGTATTGGCGAGCAGAGCGATCCGTAAGCCGCCAGCATCAACGGCGGATGCCGCGAGAGATGCGAGCAAAGCGGAAAACGTGAGGAGCCGAGAGATTCGCATGGGGATCCTTTTTCGTATTACTTCGCTTCTCCGAGAACTAATCCGTGCTTAGCCGGTCAAAGTTATGTGACCTAGCTGGTCAAGCCATTCACGGTCTGGAACATTTGGTCGGCGGCATGCACGACGCGCGAATTCGCTTCGTAGGAACGCTGCGCGAGAATCATCTGAATGAATTCATTGACGACATCAACGTTGGAATTTTCGAGCGAGCCTTGCTGGATGGTGCCGAGACCTTCGGCGCCGCCAGGAGTGCCGGTGATAGCGTTACCGGATGCGGTGGTTTGGAGAACGAGATTACTGCCGACGTTGTTGAGGCCGCCAGGATTGGGAAAAGTGGAGAGCTGGATGGTGCCAACTTGCTGGGCTTGCTGCTGGCCGGGAAGCTGAACGCTGACGGTGCCATCGGTGCCGATGGTGACGTTGGTGGCGCTGGTTGGAATAGTGATGGCGGGCTGAAGCTGGAAACCGTCCGAGGTGACCATGATGCCGGTGGGATCGAGATGGAAAGCGCCGGAGCGCGTGTAAGCAACTTCACCGGTGGGAAGCTGGACCTGGAAAAAGCCCTGGCCCTGGATGGCGAGATCGAGAGGATTGCCAGTGGTGTTGTAATCGCCCTGGGTCTGAATAATTTCGGAAGAAGAACTGCGAGAGCCGAGGCCGACCTGAAGGCCGGTGGGATACGTTGTTTGTTGTGTGGACGCGGCGCCGGGGAGAACAAGGCTCTGGTAGATGAGATCCTGAAACTGAAGACGGCGGCTGCGGAAGCCGGCGGTGCTACCGTTGGCGAGGTTATTGGCAACGTTTTCGAGATTTAATTCCTGGGTCTGCATGCCGCTGGCGGCGGTGTAGAGAGCTCGGTACATGGGACGGTATCCTCCTGGAAATTTCTAAACAACAGAAAGCTGTTGGGCGGCGACACGATTAAATTCGTTGTGAAAAATGGAGAGGGCTTTCTCCATGAGACCGGCGGTGCGTTGGACTTCGATGAGTTCGACGGCGCCCATGACGGGATCGCTGTTGGAAGCTTCGAGGCTGCCTTGGCGGACGTTGACTTCAGCGGCGGGCTTGGCGGTGTTGTCAGGCGCGACGAAGTAGGAGTTCCCTTCCATAGTGAGAGCGGTGTTGGGAGCGAAGTCCGTGATTTTCAGTTTGGCGACGAGAGTGCCGTCGACCGAAATGGTGCCGTCCGGGCTGACGGCCAGCAGACCGTTGGGAATCTGAATGGGGCGGAGAGTGGTTCCCTGCTCACTCATGACGGTGTCGCCCTGGGCGGTGACAAGCTGGCGCTGGGTGTTGAGACTGAAATTTCCGGCGCGGGTGTAGCGCAAACCATTTTTCGTTTGGATAGTGAAGAAACCGGAGTTTTGGAGAGCCATGTCGGTGTCGTTGCCCGTGGGAGCGAACGAGCCGTTAGAGAGATCGAGACTTGCGCCGCCGAGTATGCCGAACTGATTGACGGCCTGATTGATGGGAGTGGTTAGAGAAGGCTGAAGCCATGCGGAGAAGGTGCGATAGAACTCGTGCTGGGCTTTGAAGCCAGTGGTGCTGATGTTGGCCAAATTGTTGGCGACCACATCGAGCGCATCCATGCGAGCTGCAAGGCCTGCGAAAGCAGAATAGAAACCGCTGTCCATCGGCTACCTCCGCGGAGATAAGGTGCACACGCAAGACCAATTAAGCGATTTGTAAGAATCCGGAAAACGTTGAAACAAAAGGGGCGGATGGAGAGCGAAAAAAGAAATCGACGAGAGATGCGAGAAGAGAGGCGATTCTTGCCGGTGCGGAAGGAGCGGACGGCAATGTTTGCCGAGCGGAAGAAAAGGAAGAAAACGAGCGGGCAGGCTGAATCTTTTGTTGAGAATGGAAAGATCGAAATAGATCTCGCGAGCGTGAAAGAGGAAAGCGAAAAGGCTCAGGCGTCTTTGTTTAAGGGCTCGCGAGCCGTCTGCATATCAGGAGAAGCGGAACCGGCGCTGGCAAGTCCCAGTTGGACGAGTGGCAGGAGATGAATGTATTCGGTCTGGAGCATCTCCATTACGGCCTGGCGGTCGGATTCGGAGAGGAGCGGGAGACACTTTTGGAGGAAGGAGGGCTCATCGGCTGGAGAGAGGGGAAATGTTTCGAGAACGACAGCCTCAGAAGCAGCGGAGTCGGATGGCACAGCCTGGGTCATGAGAAATTGGTCGGCTGCAGCAATAATGCCGACGAGGTAGGGATCGTGTTCAGCGCGCTCTGGAGTGTGGTGATATTCGAAGACGTCGACGAAGGAGGGCATGAAATTCCAGGCGACAGCCATCCAGCGGCCGACTTTGCAATGATCCATGCCGAAGTAGTCGCGTTCGAGAGCGATATTGTCGAGCCAGTCAGGAGGTGGGAGACGGCGTTTCTTGGCCTCTTCCTCAAGAACGAGGATGGAAAGCGGAAGCTGGCCGATGTCGTGAAGCAAGCCGCAGAGATAAGCTTGTTCTTTTTCAAAATAATCGACCTGACGGGCGATACGCTCGCTGAGCAGCGCGGTGAGAAAACTGTGCTGCCAGAAGGTGATGAGTTGTGCGCTGGGAACGCGTTTGCCGGCAAATTGCATGAGCGAACAGGTGAGAACGAGAGTGCGGAGGCGTTCCGTGCCGAGAAGGATCGCGGCTTGCTCGATGCTGAGAACACGGCGGCGCAGGCCGAACAAGGCGGAATTGCACAGACGGAGAACTTGAGCACTGAGGCTGGGGTCGGTGCGAATGACTTTACCGACCTTTTTCAGGTCGACCGTGGGACTGCTGAGGAGCGCGTTGAGATCCAGGACGTAGGTCGGGAGAGTGGGAAGATCCTGGCTGAGAATGGCGGTGAGACGCTTCTTGCGGCGTTCCTGCTCTACGAGCAGAAAACTAGCGGTGCCCTGCGACGAAGGGTGCGCCGGTTGGACAGGAGTCATAGCGGTAGCGAGGCGTCCGAGACGCCGCCCTTTCCATCATCGGCAGGGGCGGAAAAAGCTTTAGTGCGGGCCGAGGATCGTTCAACGAAACTCGCGCTGGGGTCAGGAAGGATGCGGAAAAGGAGATCGCGGGAGGACGCGGCGCGGAAGAATCGGACCCAGATGAAGGCGCCGGCGCGAGCCAGGACGAGGCGCCTGGCTTGGAGTTCCGCGGCATAGTTGCAGATGGCCCAGGTCATTTCCGGAGATTCGCGGACGGAATCGAAGCCGGTGTTGTTGCCGGAGGTGAGCTTGCGAAACTGTTCGAGTTGGGACTGAATGGCCGCGCCGGGGGCCACACAAGGGAAAGTGCGGCAGAGGAGCATTTGCTCGACCGCGTAGAGAAGTGTGTGGTCGACGCGGTCGCTGAAGGCGATGTGAAGGGTTCGTCCATCAGAGGAAGAGTAAGCAGGGACAGCAGAGGCGGACTGCAGCACGGGCAGAGGGATGAGATCGCTCCAAGAAACGGGAGCGGCTTGCGGATCCAACGGAAAAACGGGGCAACCCCACTGCTGGCCGAGAGCGGCGGTGAGTTGCGAGATGCTCAGGTTCGCGGATTGGCGGAGCCAGTCGCCGAGTTTGCTGTGGCCAGCTTCGCGCTGAAGGCGGATGGCTTCGCGCAATTGGATGTTGGAGATGACACCGCGATCCACAAGAAGCAAGCCAAGGGGAAAGCGGTGGGCGCGGGGCTTCTCCTGATGGATCGTGGAAAGCAAGGTGTGAATACGGGCGGCGAGAACAGCCTCGAGGCAGCCGCGGCTGCAATACCAGCGGCCGTCAAAATCCGTGCCCTCCGATTTGGCGAGCCAGTAGGGCCACAATTTTTCGGCTCTGGGACAATCAGCGCCGGCGCAGCGGGAGGCCAGACGCAGCCACCACTTTTTGGCGCGGGAATTCCACTTAAGCGATTCATCCGAATCGGCGGCAAGCAAAGCGAAATCTGTAGCACTCATGCCGGGTCAACCCACCTTTCAAAGATCGATAGCAGCGACGCGTTCATTGACGCTGGCGACTTCGGTAACGCGAAGTCCGAAATTACCGTCGACGACTACGACTTCGCCGCGAGCAACGAGGCGGCCGGCGACGAAAAGTTGAGCGGGCTCGTTGACAGTCTGATCGAGTTCGACAACGGCACCGGCCATGAGGCCGAAAATGTCGCGAAGAAGCATCTGACGCTCGCCGAAGCGAATGGTGGCTTGCAGTTCTACATCAAGGACAAGCGCGAGATTCGACGGTAAGGGAGTGGAACGAGGAGGTGGAACAGACTCCGGAGTGAAGGCAACGGCTTGCTTCGGAGGTGGAGGAGGAGGCGGCGCGGGAAGGGCCACAAGAGCAGCGCAAAGATCCTCGTCGAGAAAAAGACGGAGAGATTGCTCGGGAAACTTCTCTCCCTTGAGGCGCAGCGTGGAAGATTGTGCGGTGACTGGAGCAGGCTCGACGGTGGACTGAAAGACAAGCTCGATTTCTGATCCGGATTGCGTTTTCCAGGCGGTGGCGGTTTGTCCGGCGACTTGGCGAAGCATTTCGGCAAAGGCATCGCGTTGGTCGTCGCCGAACGCGACGGCGGGATCGAGAGCTTCGGACATCAAACTCTGCGCTAATTGAAGGGCAGCTGGCTTTTCCGCGACCCACAAGAGTTCTCCCTTGATGGAGCCGCCTCCGGTGAAGCGAATGCAAACCAGACTTTCGAATTCCTGGGGAGTGGGAGCTTGCGTGGAGACGGGATCGGTAGCGTCGACAACGGGCGAAGCGATGCCTAGCGAACCCAGTACACGAGAAAAGCATTCAACCCATACAGTGCAAAAACGTTGGATAGCCGTTGGAAGAGTGGGATCGCTCATGAGGCTTCTCCGGACTGCTTGGAATCAGGGTAAATCGACTGTTTGAGGCGCACCCGAAGGCGAATGAGCGCGGCGGTGTGGATTTGCGAGACGCGGGATTCGCCGATGTTCATGATCATGCCGACTTCCTTCATAGTGAGTTCCTCAAGGTAGTAGAGAGCGAGAACCTGTCGTTCCTTTTCCTCCAGCTCATCGATGGCTTGGGAGAGGAGAGTGCGCATTTCGGAGCGGAGGGTAACGTTGAAGGGATCTTCCTCAGGGCGAAAAGCGACGCCGGAAATTTGATCGTCGCTGCCGCCGTCGTCGGACTGGGAGTGGAGGCTGCCGAGATCGAGGCCGCGGAGTTCTCCTAGGAGGCGCTGGAAGTCCTCAAGATTGAGACCGAGGTGAACGGCGATTTCCGGCTCTGAAGGCGCGTGGCCCGATAGCGCAGCGAGTTCGCGATGAGCTTCCTCGATGCGACGAGCCTGGCGGCGAAGATTGCGGGGGCTCCAGTCGAGCTGGCGAAGACTGTCAAGGATAGCGCCGCGAATGCGGAAGCGAGCATAGGACTTGAGCTGGACATTTTTGCCGGGATCGAATTTATCGACGGCGTCGATAAGGCCAAGAATTCCGGCGTGGACGAGATCGTCGAACTGGACGTGAGACGGCAGGCGATCGTGGATGCGGCGTGCGATGTAGCGGACCTCGGGGAGATTTTCCGTGAGGAGGCGCTCGCGCTCGGCGGGATCGATGCCGTGAGGTTGCGGGGTCTTGTCGGAGGTGGTCAGCATGGTTCGCTAGCCTTTGAGGGAAAGGCAAAGACGATAACGTTGGTGGAGGTCATCGGACGATCCCCAGAGACTGCACGGAAACGGTTGGCGGAATTTCCGCAGGGGAAAGAACGACGATGCGAGGAATGAAGGGCTCGAGGAGTCGGCGCAGATGGAAGCGCGCGGGACTGCTGCAAAGAAGAATGGTGGAGCTGAGGGCGACGCGATCGCCGACGAGACGCTGAAGACCTTCGAGAACGCGGCGCAACGGCGGAATGGCGCCAGGAGCAGGGCGTTCGGCGCCGAGCTGCGGCTCGAGTTGGCGTTGGAAGTCCTGCTCGATGGAGGGATCGAGAGTCAGCACTTTGAGTTTGCGGTCGTCACTGAGAAGCGGGTGGACGAGCGAACGGCCGAGGGCCTGACGGACGGCTTCGACGAGAGCGATTTGGGACTTATTGATGGGAGCGGCTTCGAGGAGAGTCTCGAGAATGGTGGAAAGATCGCGAATGGAAACTTGTTCGCGGAGCAGCTGTTGGAGGACGCGTTGAATTTCGCCAAGAGAGAGGAGACGCGGGAAGAGTTCATCGACAAGCTTCGGCTGGGTTTCGGCGAGGGCGTCGAGAAGGCGCTTAGTTTCCTGACGAGTGAGAAGCTCGTGTGCGAATTGGCGAACGATTTCGGCGAGATGCGTGGCGAGAACGGACGTTTGATCGACGACGGCATAGCCGGTCGAAAGAGCTTGTTCCTGCAAGCCAGGAACAATCCACATTGCGGAGGCGCCGAAGGCGGGCTCTTTGGTGGCGATGCCGTCGATAGGCGGGGCGGACGGCTCGGAACTGATGGCAAGGAGTCGCTCTTGCTGCATTTCCCAACGGGCGACTTCGACGCCACGAAGCAGGACCATGTACTCGCGCGGCTTGAGCTTGAGATTGTCGGTAATGTGAACGGAAGGGACAAGGAAACCCAATTGGAGAGCGAGATGGCGGCGAAGGGCGCGAATGCGTTGGAGCAATTGGCCGCCCTGGGCTTGATCGACAAGCGGGACCAGGGCGTAACCAACTTCGAGGCTGATTTCGTCGAGCTTCAGGAGGCTTTCAATTTGCTGCTGGGGGTCGGTCTTTTTCTTGTCGGTAACGAGTTCGGCGGCTTTTACGTCGCTGACGCCGTGCTTGGGAGCGAGAGAAGCGAGGTAGGCGGTGAGCGCGGCGAGGAGGAAGAAAGAAAACTTGGGCAAGCCAGGAATCAGGCCGAGAGTGAACATCACACCCGCGGCGATGCGCAGAGGCATCTTGCGGCCGAGGAGCTGGCGCCCGAATTCGACGCCGACGGTTGCACCACTCGTGGTTCGAGTGACTACCATGCCGCCAGCGACGGAAACGAGGAGCGACGGTATCAGGGTGACCAGGCCGTCGCCTACCGTGAGGATCGTGTAGGTCTTTGCGGCCTCTGCGAATGGAATGTTTAGTTGAAAAACGCCGATGAGAAAACCAGCGATGATGTTGATGGCGGTGATAAGAATCGTGGCAAGTGCGTCGCGCTGACTGAAACGAGCGGCGCCGTCCATGGCGCCGTAGAATTCCGCTTCCTTGGCGATTTGTTCGCGGCGAGAGCGCGCTTGTTTCTCATCGATGAGACCGGCATTCATGTCGGCATCGATGGCCATCTGTTTTCCGGGTAGAGCGTCGAGAGTGAAGCGAGCGGCCACTTCCGCAGTGCGGACGGCACCGTGGTTGATGACAAGGTATTGGATGGCAATAAGGGCGAGAAAAATCACGAAGCCGACGACGTAGTTTCCGCCGACAACAAATTGTCCAAAGGCTTGAATGACGCTGCCCGCGGCGGCGGCACCTTCGGTGCCGTGGAGGAGAATGCGGCGACTGCTGGCGATATTGATGGAGATGCGGAAGAGTGTGAGGAAAAGAAGCAGAGTGGGAAAGACGGAGAATTCGACTGGTTTGAGGATGTACAGGGCAGAGAGAAGAACGACAACGCCGAGAGTGATGCTTAATGCGAGAAAGAGGTCAATGACCATCGCAGGAACAGGAACGAGCATGACGAAGACGGTGGCGACGGTGGCGACAGGAATGAGCCACTCAGCGGAAGATTTGGGATTGGTAATGGCGGGTTCGGCGGCCATGGCGGGTTACTAGCGGACTCCCGTTCCGGCCGTTGCGGGGCGGCCTTGCATACGCATCTGAGCGCGGTAGATGAACGCGAGAATTTCGGCGACGGCAACATACAAGCTTGGCGGAATCATTTGGCCGACGTCCGCGGCGCGATAGAGCGCCTGCGCGAGTGGAGGATTTTCGACGATAGGGACTTCGTACCACCGGGCGAGTTCTTTGATTTTTTGGGCGATGAGGTCGCGACCTCTGGCGACGACGACGGGAGCAGCCATGGACGCGGGACGATATTCAAGGGCAACCGCGTAGTGCGTGGGGTTGGTGATAACGGCGGTGGCGCGCTGGACGTCTTTTTGCAGCGAGCGGCGATGCTGTTCACGGCGAAGGCGGCGGATGCGGCCTTTGATGATGGGGTTACCGTCGGTGTCTTTTGACTCTTGGCGGACCTCCTGCTTGGTCATGCGCAAGGATTTTTCGAAGGTCTGGCGCTGAAGAAGGAAGTCCACGCCGGACCAGGCGACCAGCACAAAGCCGGCTTGCCAGGCCAGGTCGAAACACAATTGGCCCATGAGGGCCAGCGAGGCACGAGAGTGCATGCGTGTGGAATGCAGAATCATGGGCGCGTCGCGATAAATAAGGCGGAGCACGAGATAGAAGATGACGCCGGAGGGAATGAGAGAGCGCAAGATGCGGCCCAAACCAGCAAGGGAAAAAAGCTGCTGGAGGTTTCGGGAGGGATTGAGGCGCGACCAATCCGGAGCAAGGGCCTCCGCAGAAAAGACGACCCCACCTTGCGCAAGAGTTGCGCCCACCGCGACGAAGAGAGCCACTGCGAAAACGGGCGCAATCCATTGCGCGACGGCGAGACTGGTCCACGCGAGGACGGGTGCGTTGTCGGTCCAGTCGGAGCGAACGCTGGCATCGAGAGCGCGAGCGAAAAAGGCTTGCCAGCGGGTGATCCAAATTTCGGGATGCCATGCGAGAAGAATCACTACAGCGAGAAGGCTGAGCGCGGCTGCGAGATCGCGCGCGCGGAGCACCTGGCCCTTTTCACGAGCCTTAATACGACGGCGGGGTGTTGCTTGCTCGGTGCGATTGTCGGGCACGAATCGGTTTCCCTAATGCGCGAGATGGAGGAGGCGTTCACTCCAACCCAGCGCGAGAGCAAACTGCTTTTCAAAAATGAGTGGCCAGAGACTCACCGTGACGGCGAGAAGCGCGTAGCCCACGAGGCTCTTCACCGGGATGCTCAGGAGGATGGCCGGCATCTGCGGAGAAGCCTTGCTGAGAAATCCAACGGCGACGTCAAGGAGGATGGTGCCAAGGAGGATCGGAGTAGCGATCTGCACACCGACAAGCCAGAGGCCGCCGGCGTCGCGGAAGAGTTCT
The DNA here is from genome assembly GCA_963718785.1 of uncultured Acidobacteriota bacterium. Taxonomy (GTDB): domain Bacteria; phylum Acidobacteriota; class Terriglobia; order Acidiferrales; family UBA7541; genus Acidiferrum. The sequence continues at coordinate 129,449 of CAVQZW010000009.1, forward strand.
TTGAGGGCGGGTAGAGTCAGAACAAAACTGCCGACGGGAACGTATTCGAAACTTTTGACAATGCCACGCAAGAGCCAGTGGTGAACGTTGAGCTGCAGGAAGATCAAAAGAACAACAAGCTGATGAAAGACGGAGAGCACCGGCGTGTCAACGTTCGACTGGGGATCAATCACGTTGACGAGAGAAAAGGCGAACTGGAAGCTGCCGATTTGCCCGGCCATGACCGCGCCTTCGAATATGAACTGCAAGCACAAGCCTATGCCAAGACCGAGAACGGCCTCGCCCATCGCGAGGCGCGTCATGCTCATGATCGTGAGAGCAATTTGCGGTACGGGGCAGATGGGATAGAGCAGAGCCGTGACAGCGAGAGTGAAGACAGCTTTTATGCGTACCGGAATAGAGGCGCTGCCGATAAAGGGAGCGAAGCTCATGAGACCGCCGACGCGCAATCCGATGGCTAAAACGCGTAGAACGATATGTTCGAGAAGTGGCGGCACGCGCATTTGCTCCATTACTGCGTGTAAATCCGGAAATCGCCGAAGAGAGAGACTGTGAAAGTCACGAGATGGTGGAGAATCCACGGCGTGAAGAAAAACAGGATGACGCCTACGGCGGTGAGGCGCGGCACGGTGGACACAGTCATGTCCTGGATGGAAGTCATGACCTGGCCGATGTTGATGACCAAGCCGACCACCATGGCGGAGAGCAGAATCGGCATCGCGACCCAAAAGGCGGCTTCAATCGTCTGGCGAGAGAGTTGGACCACTTGTTCAGGCGTCATGGCATTGCCTCAGTAATGAAAACTCTTCATCATTGAGCCGACGACGAGATTCCAGCCGTCGGCCACAACGAAGAGCAAGATTTTTAGCGGCGTCGAAATCACCACGGGAGGAAGCTGCAGCATGCCAATGGAGGTCGTGACGGAAGCAGTGACGAGATCGATAACGAGAAACGGGAGAAAGAGCACTGCGCCGATCTGAAAACCGGTTTTAAGTTCGGAGAGGATGTAGGCAGGTACGACGACGCGCATGGAGAGGTCCTCGGGTTTTTGCGGGCGGGGCTCTTTGCTCATTTCAACAAAGAGAGCGAGATCTTTTTCCCGTGTATACGCGAGCATGAAATGACGGAGAGGCACGGAGCAGCGGTCGAGCGCCTGCCATGAGGTGATACGACCGCTTTCGAAGGGTACGAGGGCCTGTTCGTTGATGGCTGCACCCACAGGCTGCATGATGAAATAAGTGAGAAAGAGTCCGAGGCCAATCAACGTTTGGTTGGTTGGCGCGGTTTGCGTTCCGAGCGCCTGGCGCAGGAAATGGAAGATGACGAGAATGCGGACGAACGGAGTCATAGACAGAAGAATGGCGGGGAGAAGAGTGAGAACCGTGAGCAGGAGAATGATGGTGATGGATGTGGAATCGCCGCGGAAAGTGAGACCTGGAAGCTGAATAACGGGTGCCTGGGAGGCAGCAAGGCACGGTCCCGGCAAGGCAAACAGAAGTCCAGCGGCGCAGAGCGCGGGGCCAGCGCATCGACTGGGAAGGGAGTTCAGAAGGAGCATCAGTGAACCCCATTCAAGAATTTAGTTTCCAAAGTGCTTTCCCTCTTTTGCCCTTGCGCCGCGGAAGAATCCAGTCTTTCAAGCAAGGAAATAGAATGATTGGTGGCAGCAATCAGAAACCTTCGCCCTTCGAACTGAATCACGGCGAGGAAACGTTTTTCGCCGAGCGGAAGGGTCTCGCAAAGCCGCAGGGAGCGCTCGCGGCGGCGAACCCGGACACTAAGCAACACGGTGCGAATGGAATCGAGGCAGCGTCTGAACCACGTTGAGGTCGGTGAGTCGATCGAATCTGTCGTAGACGCTGAATACATGTAGGCTCCTTGTTCGCTGCTCTCAACCCCATCGCCGCGCTATCCCAACTCCGTGATGCGGATACCCAAGCGCTGTCCCATGACTTCAAATTCGGCCCAGCCAATGCGCTGGGAGTTGACAACGATGGGAACATCAGCGCTATTGGCATTCTTAGTTTCGAGAACAGATCCAGGCTCCAGCCGCAAAAGGTCGCGGACGGTAAAGGAATGCACGGGCAAATCCATACTGAGGAGGCAGCTAAGGTGGTTGGCCTCCTCCCACATTTCTTCCGGGATCGCGACGGGAATCTCTTTGGTCATGGAAAGAGTGGTGGCCATGGGTTATCGCTGAACCAAGAATTCCGTAAAATAAATCTCGCGGACGCCGAGTTCGGGGACTTGCCGGTTGAGCGAGTCGATCAAGCTTTTTTTGAGTTGGGATTTGCCTTCCGGGGTCAGCAAATCGTTGGCTTTGCAGACCGTTAAGACGGAGAGGATGGCGTCGCGGATGCGCGCAACGGGGAGCGACTGAGCAGGCTTATCTTTGTCTGCGCCCTCGGGTATGCGGTCAACGCCTAAATCGATGGTGGCACGAAGGAAGTGCGTTTCCTCAAGATCGGCGAGATTAACGGTGAAGCCTTCCAGATGAACGATGTACTTCGGCGCGGAGGAATTCTCGCGAGTTCTGTTGGCCTCGGGGGTGTGCTCGCGCTGCTGAACAAACCAAACCGCTCCGCCGCCCACGACTAGAGCGAAGAGCATAATGCTGATGAGCACAGTGCTGGAAGACCTTTGCGATGCCATTCCTGGCGCCGCTCCGGAACCCGAACTCATTCTGTTGGCCTCGTCCCCCATGCTGCAGAGAAGATGCAATTTGAACGCCGAATCGCCAGAAAGTGAGCGTGTCGGTCAATGTTTTAAGAGCATGGAAGTGGTTGAGGCGATGCGAGTTAGAGAACGCGCGGAGAAAATCTAAAAGTAGCGCAGAACAAAAACGGGACTTGGGGCGCAAATTCGGAAGAGACTCATTAGAAAAAACTTAGAAGACAGGATCTCGCCGCGGCTAGCGAAGCTACGCGGCGAGCCCCAGTAAGTCTTGCAATCCGAAAAGTAAACTATCCCTGCACGAGGTTGATGGCCGTCTGCGTCACTTGATTGAAAGTGGTGATGGATTTGGCGTTCGCCTGATAACTGCTTTGGGCGACGATGAGCTTGGCAAACTGGGTGGCGATGTCCACATTGGACTGTTCCAACGAGCCGCCGCTCAACAAGCCACGCCCGCCTGTAGTTGGAGCACCAACGTTTGCGGCACCGGAGGCGAGCGTGGAGAACAGTTCGTTGGAACCGTTGCGGTTGAGACCTTGGTCATTTGCAAAGGAGGCGAGGGCAATCTGACCGAGTGGTGTTGTTTGACCATTGCTGAAGACGCCCTGGATGGTCCCATTGCCGCTGATCGTGTAATTGACGAGGGAGCCGCTCGCGAAACCATCCTGTTGGGTGGCAGAGGTTGCAGAAGGACCAGAGACCTGAGTCAGGAGCCCGCCGTTGTTGGGATCGAAGATATTCCAATCGAACGTGAGATTGTTTGCCCCGTCGACGAGGCCGGTGATGGTTATGCCGGTTACGTTGCCTGACGGCGCGATGAGCTGGCCACTGCCGTTGAATGCGAGGGTGCCGCTTTTCACGACCACAGGAGCTCCGGATTGCCCGAGATCTGCCGCGGGGATCGTAATTTGATAGTTCCAAGCGTTTGGACCGGTCTTCGTGAAGTCGTAAGTCAGAACGTGGGTTGCGCCGAGAGCATCGTGCACAGCGACGGAAGTACTGAAGGAGCCGCCGGCGACCGCCGCTCCGGAAGCAGCGAAGGCTTCTGCCAGCGTGCCAGTGGCGTTATCAGTGAGAGAGTTGGTTGTGAAAGTGACTGGATTTCCATTTTTAGAAGTGATCGCCAGCGAATTTCCATTCAGGCTGGCGGAGAAATTAGGATTCGCGTTGATGGCGTTGACGACGGTGGCCAGAGTATCCGTGTTGGCCGCGTTCGTCGTATAAGTGAAAGCGTTGATGCCGTCGGTGAAAGCCAGCGTGGTTCCGCCCTTGAGAGCGGTTCCCGCAGGAATGCCCGCGCCAGTCTGTTGAGCGGCAGCAGTGACAGGGAGTGCCGTGCCGGAGTCCAGATTTAGAGATAGTTGGACATTTGCAGTGGCTTGCGGCGGGTTGGTCAAGCCGGTGGCGATAGAAAGCGGTCCGAGAGTCGCGTTGGCGTTGACGACGCCGTTGACGGCAGGATAGCCCTGAACGGAAGCGCCATCCTGCGTGAGCAGCAGGCCAGTCGGCCCTAAAGAAAAATTGCCCGCGCGCGTGTACAGGGTCTCGCCGTTCTTAGCCAAAATGAAATACCCCGAACCCTGAATGGCTACGTCTGTTGGCACACCTGTCGACTGGATGCTTCCCTGCGTGAGGTCGGCGCTGATGCCGGCAACGCTAGTGCCGACACCCTCTTGAATGGCGTTGCCGTCGCCACTCGAGCCAATCTGCTGGTAGAACAGATCCTGAAACTGGGTGGCTTGGCCTTTGAATCCCACCGTGTTCAAGTTGGCGAGATTATTGGCGATAACAGAGAGGTCAGTGGAGCTGGCATTGAGACCTGAGAGCGGTATTGAAAATGATGGCATCGTTTTCTCCTAGAAGGATTGGGAATTGGAATTCAATTGCGAATTGATTTGTGAATTTACGAGATAATTCAGTTTGGCGGCGGCAGGCGCAACGGAGGTTGCAACTCGCGAGTTGCCCGCCGTGGAGCTGTTGCTATTTTGTCCTGATGGAAGAGCTCCAACCAGTGTGTCCATGTCGGACCTGATCTGAACGAGTTGTTGCAAAGTATTGATGGAGGTGAGTTCACTTACCATCTGATTGGGGTCCATGGGGCTGAGAGGGTCCTGCGTTTGCAGCTGCGCGGTCAGCAGAGTGATGAACGAGTTCGGACCCAGAGTATTGCTGGCAGTTGGCTGCGGCGAGTTTGCTGATGGGCCGACGCCGGAGGTGGAGCTATTGTTGCTGACGAGTGGAGTTGGTGAGGTCATTTCCTTTCCTTCTGTGCTGGGCCATTACGCCTGCACGCTAAGCCTTCCTTGACTGTTGAAGATTCCAGCTTGCTCCGGAACGAACCAGGCCGCGGTGCTCAATGAACGGGCTTCGCTCCAAAAGGATGAGGATTGCGGCGTTTGCGCGGGGCCGCGTTGATAGTGCTGCGCGTTGGCTCCGGCGTCACCCGCGGTGGAACCGAGAGAGCCCTGCGACAGAGCAACCTGCCCGACACGCAACTGCTTGTCCGAAAGAGATTGCTGAAGAGCAGGAATCTCAACAGCTAAAGCGGCGTGGGCGTCGCGCTTTTCGACGATGATGGCAGCACCGACTTCATCACCACTTACGCGGGCATGAATTTCAATCGCGCCCAGCTTGTTGGTTTGCATGGCGATGCGCATTTCGCTTTGATTAGCAGCAGTGGTAAGTTGAGCGTCATTCACAAAATGACCAGACGGAATCTCGGGAGGCTGTAGCGTTAAAGGAGACTGTTGTGCTTGAGCGGGTGCAGAAGGCAGAGGTTCCGGGGATGAACGCGCTGACGAGTCGCTGAGTGGTTGTGGCGTTGGCATTGCTGGTGCGGGGGCGAATGCAGGCTGGGCAGATGGCGCGGTATCGGGCTTCGAAACAGTTGAGATCGAGAATGCGTTCGAAAGGATGGAAGATTCGTTCTTTGCCTGAACAGTTGCGCTGGACGACGAATCCGAGGACGTGAAGGAATCAGCCGCTTTCTGCCCGCCGTGATTGGAAGACGAATCCTGCGGGGAGGAATGGGCATTCGCTGCCGAAGCTGCATTTTGAACTGTATTGATAAGACGTGACTCCGGCGCGATGATCCGGACTACACTCGAATCCGACGAGGAGAGAGAGGATGTAGCTTCAGAAACGTGCAGCGCTGAAGACGAAGTCAGCACGGTCTTTTGAGCTGCTGGCGTGACTTGAGCCTGTGCTGTTGTTCGCGATAGATCCACGAGAACAGACGGTGCCGGAGATTGCTGCGTATCGGGTCCTTGCAGCGAAGCGATCTGCTGCAAGACGGAAGAGAGCGGATGACCTTGGACGGAAGCTGGCGACAGCACCGTGACTTGAGAGACGGCGCCGGTTTTTTGCGCGATACCTGCAGCTGAGTTGGCGGCAGTCGAGATTTGCGGAGCGGAGGTTATGGCTGAGATTTGTGATGCGGCCACTGCTATTGCGTCCGCATTGGTAACTGCAGCGTTGGGCGCTATTGTCGTCGCTACGGCAACTCCAGCTGCTTCTCCTCCCGCGAGCAGAGGGCTCAGAGCGTTTGCCGGGTTTGACGACCCATCGAAAGAAGGTAGCTCGCTAGATGCTGCCGCCGGTGTAGCAGCTGTAGCATCTGTAGCAGCGCCGATTTTCTCCAGCATTTGTGGGAAGAATTGGAACGCTTGACTCCCCACAGGTAGCACCTGGAAGGCCTGTGGCACAGTGGGGACACTTGCCGATGGCGCGACTGTCGGAGTTTCTGAACTTATTACCTCCGGCAAAGCAGGGCCGCATTGATTTTGTGGCGAAGAAATGGGAGAGAGCGAGGAAATAGCTGGCGCAAGAAATGTTTGGATGGCTGCGGCATCAAGCGAGGATGACGTCGAAAGAGAATTCACCTTGGGTTTCGAAATTGCCGGCGCGTTGAAAAGCAGGCTATTCAACCTAAACGAGGAGAAAACTCCGTCTGCAACGGGAGCAGGATCGGACGCATTCGAAGTTGGATGTTGCTGGCCCTCTGTGGTGCTCGACGGACTGTCGCCGACCTCCCTTAGAGCTTGCGGGGAGGCAGGTTCAGCATTGGACTTTGTGTCGTGATTTGCGGCGACCGACAGGCGGGGATCCGGATTCTTTCCGGATGGTGTAAAGCCAGAACATTTCGATGACGGAGATGACGGCCCAGACGCATTGCTCGCTGAGCGATTCATGGCGTCATTGACGAGTAGCGAGAAGCCGGAGTTGCCGTCCGGGTACGCGGAGTTATTGCCAGCCGTCGACAACGAGGAGGGAGGTAGTCCCCCAGTTGGATTTGCACGGCCCGAATTGAGTGTAATGTTGAGCACGCACTTCACATGACCGGTTTGGAGAGGAGCACGAGCGCTGCCACTGGGCGGTGACAGTTCCCCGCCTCATGGGATGGGCTAATCGCTTGGAGTTGCAGGAGATAGGACGTTTCCAATTTGGTCTTGAATTCAATTCCGTTAGACAATCGTAGGAACCGGCAAGGCTTGCCGAGCCAGGCGGCAAGAATTATTCGTTGGAACTGAGATAACCGCGCATCAAAAATGTTTCGTCCGCGGTCTGCTGCTCATGGCGAGCAAATTCGAGTTCATAAGCAGCTTCCTGGCGTTCCCGCAGACCTTCGAGGATTTCGCGTTTTTGTCGAACAGCTTGGTATACCTGCAATTGATGGAGACGTTTGCGCTCGGCCTCCTGAAGCTCCAGTGAAAGTTTTTGTCGTGCTGCTGCAAAGGCTTCTCTACAGATAGCTGCGAATTGAATGGAAGATCCTGAACCAATTCCAGCCTCTGCTAAATCCTCGAGCTCGGCTCGCCGAGCCTCCAGGCTGTCCAGTTCCAGTTGATCTAAATCCGCACGCAATCGCGCCACGAGAGCCGCAATCGCAAACAGCCGCTGCTCTTCCTGGCGTTCGAGGCTCAGGCGGAGACGGAGTAACGGTTGAAGTGAATAGCGGAATGCCATGTTCGTTAGCCAGGCAAGGCCAGCATAGACTCAAGAGTTTGTGGATAAGGGGCTGGATCGTTCTTTTTTTGCTGGAGAAACGAAGTGATTGCCGGAAGCGCAGCGATAGCCTTGTCGAGAAGCGCGTCCGCGCCCTTTTGATACGCGCCTACACGGATGAGATCCTCGGAGGCGGAATACGCAGCCAGAAGTTGGCGCAGGCGGCGAGCCTTTTCCAGGTGTTCTGATGAGCAGACTGCGGGCATCAAGCGGCTGAGACTATCAAGCACGGAAATGGGAGGATAGTGGCCCTGCGCGTGAAGACGGCGATCGAGAATCACGTGTCCGTCGAGGAGGGCTCGCACGGCATCGACCAGCGGGTCCTGCTGATCGTCGCCTTCCATCAAAACCGTGTAGAAAGCGGTGATGCTGCCGGTACCGAAATTACCGGCGCGTTCAATAAGGCGCGCTAGCAGGGTGAAAACGGACGGGGTGTAGCCTTTCGCTGTGGGTGGTTCACCGGCTGCGAGGCCGATTTCACGCTGGGCCATGGCAAAACGGGTAAGAGAATCGACGACGAGAAGCACGCTCTTGCCCCGGGAAGAAAAATACTCGGCGAGAGTGGTGGCCGCGAGGGCCGCGCGAATTCGAAGGAGAGGAGACTGATCAGACGTCGACACAACTACCACGGAACGGGCCAAACCTTCTGAGCCAATAGCCTCGTCCAGAAATTCGCGAACTTCGCGTCCACGTTCGCCAACTAGCGCGAGGACAATCAGATCGGCGGATGTGGCGCGCGTCATCATGCCGATCAGGGTGCTCTTGCCGACGCCGCTACCTCCGAAAATTCCGACGCGCTGCCCTCGGCCACACGTCAGCAATCCATCGATGGCGCGAATGCCACAGCCGAGTGGCTCGCGAATGGGAACACGTTCAAGAGGAAGCGGCGGGTCGCCGTGAAGCGGCCAGTAATCGCGGGCGCGGAAAGTGGGTTTGCCGTCGATGGGTTTACCGGCACCGTCAAGAACACGGCCGAGAACATCCGGACCGACGCGCAGCGAGGGCTGCGTGCCGCGAGAGACGATACGGTCGCCGTAACGAATTCCGCTGGGGCGTTCCAACGGCATGGAAAGTACGGTGCGACCGCGGAAGCCGACGATCTCGCCAGAAAAGGTTTTGCCATCCTCCGTGAGGATGGCGCAGCCTTCGCCAACGGAACAGAACGGTCCTTCTGATTCGACGAGGTAGCCGACGGACTTGGTGACGCGCCCCGTCCAGCGCAAAGCCGAGAATCCATCGAGCCTGCGAAAGTAAGGCGCGAGAATGTCGGATTCCTCCATTATCGCGCCGCAGGGCGTTGCTCGAGCAGATCGAAGAAACCCTGCTCGATTTCCTTAAGTTGCGTATCGAGGCAAATCTGAGTGCTGCCGATTTCCGTTTCGAGGGCGCACTCCCCGTGCTGTAGCGTTGCGTCGCCGATGATTTCCGGAGAAATCAATGAAGCGCCTGACTCTGAAAAGTGCCTGTTCCAGAAGTGGATTTCGTCGGGGTGGGCGCGCAGACGGATGCGTGTGCTTTGATCAACTTTTTCGAGCGCGACGTGAACCATCCCGGCAAGAAGCAAAGGGTCCATCTGGGCCTCGCGATGGAGGATTTTGCGGGCAATGCTCAGCGCTAACTGAACAACTTCCGGCTCGATTCGATTGAAGTAAGAAGAGCGCTGAAGTTTGAACTCTTCGAGAGCCTTCGCGATGGCAGCCCGCTCCACCGAAAGAGACTGCTCGAGCATTTTTTGGGCGCGTGTCTCCCCTTCCTGGAGGCCTCGGTCGAATCCTTGTTTTTCTTTTTGCTCCAGGACGGCCACATTGGGCGCGTGCGGCACACCCCACTCGGAAACCGCGCCTCCGGCGTTACCCCCAAAATTTGCTCCGTCGCCAGACGAAACGTATGTATACGTTTCGGTATGTGATTCCCGCTTTTGCATCGCCGTCCGATCAGACGACATAGGACTCCTCCTTCTCGGACTTCAAGAACATCTTCCCTTCTGCTTCGAGTTTCCGCGCGGTGTTAACGATTTCCTGTTGCGCTCCTTGGACATCGCGGGATCGCATCGGGCCGAGCGCTTCCATGTCCTCCTTGAGCATTTCCGCCGCACGAGTGGACATACACTTGAAAAAATGGTTCTTCAGATCTTCGGAAGCTCCTTTGAGCGCTGCCGCCAGGGTTTTCTTGTCCACCTGGCCGAGCAGTTCTCGCATTCCGGTATCTTCCACTTCCAGAAAATCCTCGAACGTAAACATCAAGTTGCGGATGGAAGTGGCAAGCTGCGCGTCGTCTTCTTCGATCGTCTCGAGGATGCTCTTGCTGGCTGCTTGCTCGATCTGGTTCAGGAGATCGGCAACGGCTTTTACGCCGCCAAACGCGCGACGGCTTTGTTGCCCAATGCTCATGAGTCTCCCGTGGAGGACCTTTGAGATTTTCTTGACCATTTCCGGAGAAAACTGCTGCATTTGGGCCATTCGCTTGACTGTCTGGCCGCGTATTTTTTCTGGCAAAACCATTAACACGGAACGAGCTGTTCGTGTGTTGAGGTGAGCGAGCACAAGCGCAATCGTCTGGGAATGTTCGCCCTGCAGGAACTTGGCCAGTTGTTCTGGATCAATCTTTCGCAATATGTCGAGACTCTGCGAGTTTTTCTCCTCCGCTTTGCTGACCTCATCCAAAAAAGCGCGCGCGCCATCTTCGCCAAATGCCTTCACGAGCAGTTTGTTGGCGTGCTCTTGCCCACCGCGCGCGGCGTTCTCCCGGTTTGTGAACAGACGGTGGAATTCCTTCAACACATGGGAAGCCATGGTCGAGCTGATATTCCCGAGTTCGGCGATCTCCTGGGTGACGAGGCGAATTTCAGCCTCGCTCAAACTCTTATATATGCTGACGGCAAGCTCATCGCCAAGCAGCATGAGAATAATCGCAGCCTTGCGTGGTCCGTTCGGAAGCGGCTCGGACTCGGTGCTCATTCATTTCCCTCCGTCTCTTGGATCCAGTTTTGGATCAGTTGGCTCGTCCCTTCCGGATCTTCCTTGACTCTGTTAACGAGTTGCTTCTTTAAGAGGACCGTTTGTTGAACTTCCCCCACAACACCAGTAGCCGCCTCAGACGGAAGAGCCGCCGGATGGCCTTCGCCTCCAACTAGGGCCCCCACACCACCTACGCCTGAGCCAGTGTGAGGAGCACCGAGAGGGGCGTGCGTCGATGTACCGAACACCGCCATGACCCTCTTCTTCACAGGCCGCAGAATCAGGAGGTACACCACCGCGAACAAGGCAAGCAGCGCCAGATAACGCAAAACTCCGGTCCATCGCTCCAGGAATGTCAGGAACCGTTGGACTCTGCCCGGCGGCGTGACTACATCCATGGGAGGCGCTGTGAAGGTGACGTTTTGGAGCGAAAACTGATCTCCGCGCTGGGCATCGAAACCCACCGCAGCTTTCGCGAGCGCTTCGATCTGTTTCATTTCGTCTGGGGTGCGCTTGCGGCGCGTTTCCTGAGTCTTCCCATTTTCTGTTTTTGTATCGACGGCGTCATCTATGAGGATTGCAGAAGCCACTCTTTTGACTCGCCCGGGAGGCTCGAGGAGATGGTGTGTAGTGTGGCTGACGGCAAAGGTCTTGCTTTCACTGTGAATTCCTTGCGTTGTGTTACTCGTTTTGACCTGGGCCACCGCGGCCGCGTTCCCTTGAGAATTTGGCGTGTTGCTTGGGGTCCCGGGTATTCCAGCAGGTTCTAGGTCGCCGACAGTCTCCTGCGAAGACTGAGAGGTAAGCACGGCCGTGCGCTCGGGATCGTAGAGCTCTTGTGTGCTCTCGCCGGAAGTCGGGTCATAGTCGATCGTGATACTGGACTTTACGTGTTCATTCCCAACGATGGGCGCAAGCGTTTGTACGACGCGCTCGGCGAGCGTGGTCTCCAGATCCTGATTGCCGGGAAGCGTCAGAACGGTGTGACCGTGTCCCAGGCTCGCCATCTGCCCGTCTGTTGTCACGACAGTGACGTTTTGTGGAGAAAGATCGTCCCAGGCGCTGGAAACGAGATTTGCGACGGAGGCTGATACCTGATCGTTGAGCCGCATGCCTCGCATCTTCAAGACTACGGCGGCTTTGGCGGGATGCTCTCGATCGGTAAAGAGTGATTCGCGCGGCAAAACGAGATGGACGCGGACCGCCTCCACGCCATTCATGGTTGCGATCGTGCGTTCAAGCTCTGCTTCCAAAGCTCGCTGGTAGTTCACTTTCTCGGAGAAATCGCTTCCCGACCAGTTCGGTTTGTCGAAAAGTTCGAATCCCATTCGTCCGCTGGCCAGAGGGCCCTGCGAAGCCGCTTCGAGTCGAGCTTTATCTAATTGATCAGATCGCACTAGCACGGCTGTGCCGTCGCTGCTCAGTTGGTAGGAAATATTCTGTGCGCCGAGCCGCTGCGCAAGGATTTGCGCGTCGGCTGGCGCCATGCCGGAGTAGAGCGTTTTGTAGTCTCCAACACCGAGCAGATGGACGAAAAGCCAGAGTATCCCCGCAACCAGAACCACGCTTCCAGCTAGCGTAATTCTCTGCCAGACGCTGAGCCCTTTCAGAAAGGCTATGATCTGTTGCTGGATTTTATCCATGACGGTCGGGGGACAGAACCGAGCCCGTGGCCCTCAATCGCTTTAGAACTGCAACCCCGACACTTGTTGATAAGCCTGCACGATTTTATTTCGCACTTGGACCATCATCGCAAAGGCTAAGCTGGCTTTCTCGACCGCAATCATCGCTGAATGCACGTCCTGGCCATTGCCGCTCAAGAGTTGCGCCACTTTTCCGTCGGCTTCGGATTGAAGCTGACCGACCTGATCCATGGCGTTGTTTAAAGTCTTCATGAAGTCCGATTGGGCCGACGTCCCAGGTTGCTTCCCCAGACCGGCGCCTGCCGAAGAATCAATTCCGCTCTGCGGCAATCCTTGGATCGTGTTGCTCATGGGCTCTCTCCTATTGCGCGGCTTAACTCAATATTGTGATTGCCGACTGAATCATGTTTTTTGTACTTGTGACCGCGGAAGCATTCATTTCATAGGCTCTGGCTGCCCCCATGAGGTTCACCATTTCTTCAGCCGGGTTTATCGCTGGGTAGGAGACGTAACCCTGGGCGTCCGCGTCGGGATGCCCCGGCTGAAAGCGCCGCACGGGCGGCGTCTGATCGCCTACAAGACTGACGACGCGTACGTCCTCGGCGTGCATATCGGCGAGCGACGCCAACATCATTCCGAAACTTGGCCGCGCAGGCCGCGCTCCAAAAACTACATGCATGCGCTGGTATGGCCCCCCCGAATCCGTACGAGTCGTCTCCGCATTGGCGAGATTGGCCGAAACAATTTCCGCGCGCAGCCTCTCCGCGAGTAGCGCCGACCCACTGATTTCCAAGACTCGAAACAGGTTCATGACTACGCTCCTTCCCTGATCGCCGTGCTGATCTGCGCAAATTCCGACCTTATAACGGCTGTGGCCGCTTTGAATTGGAGCTGAACTTCGGCAAGGAGCAAGGACTCCCGGTCCACGCTCACGTTGTTACCGTCAGGGCGCGCGATCAAACCACGCACGGGGATGACGAAGGGGCTGGTAAAACTGGTGTCTTCGCCGTTCATTGCGCGCGCCAGGTCGCCGCGAAAATCGACGTCCCGCGCGTGATAGCCCGGCGTGTCGATATTCGCGAGATTCGTGGTGACCAGCGTCTGACGCATTGTCGTGACATCCAGATAGCGTTCCAAAAGCATGAGCGGAGCGGAGTTCAGCCAGCTCACGAGGGCCTCCTTGCAGGCATACCGTATTCACGAATCTTGTTCCGAACCGTGCGTAAGCTGACGCCCATCAATTCAGCGGCGCGCGTTCTGTTACCACCAGTGGCGTCGAGCGTCGCTTCCAGAAGCTGGCGTTCAACCTCGTGCAGAGTTACGCCTGGTTTGAGACCAGAGGCTTTTGTAGTCGTTGGGAATGGGCTTGTTGCGTCAAGGGATTGCGGCCCGAGCGTCATTCCGCTTGCCAGCGCCAGGCTTCTGCGGATGGCGTTTTCAAGTTCGCGCACATTCCCGGGCCAGCTGTAGTTCTCCAGTTGAGCCGCAAACTCAGGCGAAAGGCGATAGGCGCCAGGCCGCGCTCCTTCTTCGTGTTTTCGAAGAAAATATTCGGCGAGGGGCAAGATGTCTTCACGGCGATCGCGCAGCGGCGGGATTGCCAGCGGAACTACATGCAAACGATAGAAAAGATCCGCACGGAATTGGCCGCGTTCCACGTGATCGCGCAGTGAGCGATTTGTCGTTGCGATGACGCGCACATCCACAGGCAGGGGCCGCGTATCCCCGAGCCGGTCGATCTCGCGCTCCTGCAAGACACGCAAAAGCTTTGGCTGCAAACTCAGCGGCATTTCGCTGATTTCATCGAGGAGGAGTGTTCCGCAATCCGCGAGTTCGAATTTGCCGGGCTTGGTGGTGTTCGCACCGGTGAAGGCGCCTCGCACATGGCCGAACAGTTCGCTCTCAAGAAGGTTCTCTGGAAACGCCGAACAGTTCACCGCGACGAAAGGGCCGCCAGCTCGAGGACTAGCCCGATGAATCAAACGCGCGAGAAGTTCCTTGCCAGTGCCACTTTCGGCCTCGATCAGCACGTCCGCGCCGGATTGCGCCACGCGATGAGCTCGCGCGATCACACTTCGGAATGCCGGCGATTGGCCAACTCCCTCAAACTGAGAGGTCGCCGATTCCTCCGCCCTGCGCGGGGTGAGCACTCTTTGGGCCGTTGCTTCCAACTGTTCGAATGAAACTGGCTTTTGCAGGTAATCGCATGCGCCATCCTTGATCGCCTGCACGGCGTCTGGGACGCTGCCATAGGCAGTCAGAAGAATTACTGGAGTATCGGGAACAAACGAGCGCACACCCATCATGACTTGCAGGCCATCCCCATCCGGCATGCGCATGTCCGTCACTACAAGCGTGCTGGGCGCACTATGAAACTTTGCCAGTGCGTCGCCAACGCCGTTCGCCGTCTGCACAAACCATCCGCGCCTGCGGAAGTTGGCTTCCAACGCCGCGCGCATGGCTAGTTCATCATCGACAATCAAAACGTTGTTCATGCATGGCCTCCCAACACCGGCAGAAAGAGCGAGAAGGTGGTGCCTTGGTCGGGCTTACTTTGTACTCGAATCTCCCCGCCGTGCTGTTCAATCACCTTCTTGCAAACAGCCAGCCCCAGTCCAGGGCTTCCGGGCGTCGTCGTGAATCCCGGCTCGTAAATGTGGTCGAGCAGTTCTGGCGGGACTCCTCGCCCTTCGTCCGAGAAATCAATCTGCACCAGTTCACCGGGGAACTGTGGAGCCCAATGCAAGCTAACTCCCAGATTCCCGCCGGTACGCATTGCACGAAATGCGTTGAGCGAAAGATTGAAAAACACTTGTTTGAGCCGGCTGGAATCCGCGTTCGTTGCAATTTTGCCAATTGCGTTTTCGATCTTGATCTGTTGGCCTCGTTGCCGGGCCAGCGGCATGAGAAAATCCATGGTCTCGCCTACCAAACGATCTAGTTCGGTGGGCAACATTTGCGTCGATGGTTGGCTGTGAAACTGCAATACGTTGTTGACAGTCGCGGAGAGCGCGCGTAAGCCGGCTTGCAAATGTGTCACCCATTGCCGTGTCTCCGGCATCTGTGCCGTTGCATCAGCTAAGAGCCCCGTGAACAGTTCCATGCTCCCCAGAGGATTGCGAATCTCGTGCGCCAACACCGTCGCGACCTCCGCTAACGCATGAGAACGCCGGGCCAGTTCCCGCTCGCTGGCAAGCCTCTTTTGTTCGGTCAAATCGCGCACGATCCATATGGTGTCTCCGATTTCGTTGGTTTTTTCACTAACGTTTGCGCGCAAAATGCCGATAGTTCGATTGCGGGCATTCCCTGGCATGGCCCATTCCTGCTCGGAAAAAAAACTGTTGGCTGGAATTTCTGCAATCAGCTTCGCAAACGCCGGCGGAAGCCCGGATTGTTCGCCCGGAACCCAATCAGCTTGTACTTGAAGTAGACGTTTCGCCTCTGGATTGATGATCTGCAAGGCTCCGTCCTTGGAAACCACCAAAACCCCGCATGGCAGATCTTCCAAAACGCGCGCAAGGTACGCCCGCACTCGGGCGTTTTCTTCCAGGCTGCGCTCCAACTCCGAGTTTGCACACTGCAATTCCCGATGCAATCTCGCCACTTCGGCCTGCAGTTGTGTGTACGACTTCTCGAGCGATCCGGCCGCTTGAGTAAACGTCAGGAAAGCGCGAGTCAAATTCTCCTGCGCGGCCACTCGGCCCTTCATCTCCATCGCGGCGCTACTCGTTCTTTGCCGGGTTCTGGGCAAATTTGGCATCATGGATATCGCTGCACGCTTTCTGCCAGGCATCTCTCTCCCGGCTTAAATCTCTCTTAGATGGGTGTTCTCGCTGAAGGGTCGAAAGTGTTCGACGGATAATGTCGGGTCATTTCCCGCGAGGATAAACGCGCGCTCAAGCGCATGTTGCAGCTCTCTCACGTTTCCTTCCCATCTGGAGCGCTGCAGCAGATCCAAAGCGGAAGGGGTCAGATATTTGCACGACACGGAATTTTCGGCGGAAAGTTGCGCCAGGAAATGATCGCTCAAGGCGGCTACATCCTCCTCGCGCTCCCGCAGCGGAGGTATCGATAGAGGGAAAATCGCAAGTCGGTAGTAAAGATCCTGACGAAACTGTTTCGCATGCACGTGATCCAGTAGGTTTACGTTTGTCGCGCACACTACCCGCACGTCCACTCGATATATTTCTGAGCTTCCGAGCCTTTGTACCTCGCCGTTCTGAAGGAATCGCAGCAATTTTGCTTGCATGCTTAACGGCAACTCTCCAATTTCATCCAGGAAAAGTGTCCCTCCCTGCGCCACATGAATTCGACCGAGCCGCGACTGCACGGCGCCAGTAAATGCCCCGCGGGAATATCCAAATAGCTCGGCCTCGAACAATGCCTCTGGTATCGCTGCACAATTGACGACGACAAAGGGATGATCTGCCCGCGTGCTCAGCTTGTGGATTGCCTCTGCGACCAGTTCCTTGCCCGTTCCCGTTTCTCCCGTAATCAGAACCGCTGTATCGCGAGGGGCGACCATTCGGGCCAACTGATAAAGTTGTTGAATGGCGCGGCTCGATCCGAGCATGCCTGGCAATGCTTTGGGAGCGTCGCCGGAGAACAGTGTCGGCTGCAATTCCAGCCCGCATAAATCGGGCGTGAAATCGCTTGGTGACCGACATTCGGACGGTTGTCCTGTTTCGGAATGCACGAGAGCGTCAGTCATTGCTCTCGAATCAACAAACTCGACTTCAATCTGCGGGTAGCGTTGCCGAATGATGGCGGCTACTTCGGCGGGGTCCAAATCCGGCAAATGGCGGTCCAGCAGGACGTTGTCGCAGGAAAAGTGTGCAAGTTTAGCTAGCGCATGAGCTCCTCCGACCGCCTCCTCGCTAAGCGTTCGCATGTATGCGAGGCGCTTGATCAATTGCTTACGGAAAGCCGCATCGGCACTGGCAACAAGAATGCGGGAGTAGCAACGTGCAAGTGTTGGCGTAGCAGCAGCGGCCATGGATTCTCTCCCGTCAAGCGGCAGCTACTTCCATCCATCAGCCGCTTGCTCCTGCGTGTTGCGCTCGGAAAACTTTTCCGGGCTGCAGTGGAAAAAGAGAATTGCTTTTGAATGGCCAAACGGAAAGAACCACTTACATTGAAAAGACTGAGGTTAGCCGCAGGCGCGGACACGAAGAGTGCTCCGGCTCGGAACAGTGTTCCATGCAGGCGCACACAACTACGACGCATATCTTGCCGGATGGCTTTCCATATTTACCCGGCGGCGTTGGACGCGTGGCACTTCGGAGTCCAACCTTCTTCTTCTCCGCATTCATCGGCAGTGCGAGGCAGAACTTTAGTGTTCTAGTCATTTTTGTTATTAAAATTCTCAAAGAAGCGAGCCCGCCACTACTTGCAAATCGCAAGCACCGGATCCCCTCACGACGATTCCCGAGTCGTTGTGTAGGTCATTGCCCTTTGGCGGGCTCGCTGATCTTTGTCGCCTGCCACGCCACCGCCTGCCATTTGCCATTGCGCCGAAGAAACGTGCCTGTATTTCGATAACGAACTGTCTCCACATTTCCGTCGCCGTGGTCCGTTCGGCCTACTAGCCGGAACGCCACAATCACGGTGTCCCCGTACTCATGAACCGTAATATCCTCGGCCAAATAGCTGCTTTTCCCTTCAGACGCCGCCGCGGGTTTCCCGAGACTCGCCATAATGTCGGCCTTGGTGATCACGACTCCTGACGCCCTCGTGTAAATCACGTCGTCGGCAAAGAACTTTTCAAATAGCGCGCGGTCACCACTTCCTGCACCTGCAATAAACTCACGCAAGAGTGTCGTGACATCTTCGGCCGCCTTGGTCTGCCCAAACGCCGAACCTGTTGCCGTCGAACAGAGCACCAAAGCTAGGGACGCTAATCTAAGGAAGTGCATGAACATTCTCCTTCTGCATGTGCACGGTATAAAATGGTCGCCTCGGCTAAACCCCGCGAACAATGGCTCGCCCCGAGCGCCCATCTTGTCGTGAATGGCGCAATCCGGCAAGCTGGTTATTGCTTGCACTCGTATCCCCCGACTCTTTAGCCCTTGGAACATCACCAAAAACGAAGCATTTCGGTACGGTTTCGAACATCGCACATTCTCTCAGATTTTTTGCCGCGCCGATTCTTCCTGTTAGGATAGATCGTTTGGGGAGTCTAAGGATCGCGATGGAAGCCGCGTATATTTGTGACGCTATTCGAACGCCGATCGGCCGGTACGCTGGGGCGCTCGCATCCGTCCGAACAGACGATCTGGCAGCCATCCCCATTAAAGCCCTGATGGAGCGCAATCCCAAAGTGGATTGGAATGCGCTCGACGATGTTGTTTTCGGCTGCGCCAATCAAGCCGGAGAAGACAACCGTAATATCGGCCGCATGGCATTGCTACTCTCCGGGCTTCCGGTAGAGGTTCCTGGATCCACTGTCAATCGCCTTTGCGGTTCCAGTATGGATGCGGTAGCTACTGCGGCGCGCATCGTTAAGACCGGCGAAGCCGAACTGATTATTGCCGGCGGTGTTGAGAGCATGTCGCGCGCTCCCTTTGTGATGGGCAAGGCGGATGCGGCTTATTCTCGAGCCGCAAAGATCGAAGACACAACCATTGGTTGGCGTTTCGTCAATCCCCTCATGAAAGCAAGATACGGCGTGGATTCGATGCCGGAAACCGCTGAGATTGTAGCCGAGGAGTTCCATGTTTCGCGTGAAGATCAAGATGCCTTTGCATTAAGGAGCCAGCAACGTGCGGCTGCAGCGATGCGTGGCGGCCTGCTCGCGCAGGAAATCGTCTCGGTTCCGATCCCTCAGAAAAAAGGCGACTCCATTTTGTTTAGCGTCGATGAACATCCGCGCGCGGACAGCTCTCTAGCCGCACTTGCGAAATTGTCGGCCGTGGTTAAGCCCGGTGGAACGGTGACGGCGGGCAATGCGTCTGGGATTAACGACGGAGCTTGCGCAATGCTCGTTGCTTCTGAATCAGCTGCCAGGCGCCACGGTCTGACGCCGAAAGCGCGTATCCTCGCTTCTGCGGCCGCGGGAGTCGCTCCGCGAATCATGGGCATGGGGCCAGTACCCGCCTCTCGAAAGCTCCTCGCGAAAACGCGCTTGACGGTCGGCCAGATGGACGTCATCGAACTGAATGAAGCCTTCGCCTCGCAAGCCCTCGCCGTTCTTCGAGAGCTTGGCGTCGCCGATGATGCGAGCCATGTAAATCCGAACGGTGGCGCTATTGCCCTGGGCCATCCACTTGGCGCTAGTGGCGCGCGCTTAGTCACCACCGCGATGTATCAACTGACTTCGTACCCGCGGGAGATACGCCCTCTGCACCATGTGTATCGGCGTGGGCCAAGGGATCGCAATCATCCTCGAGCGCGTCTAATAGCGAGTTACGTCAGGCGTGAGTTTGTCCGGGCCAGGGGTGAGTTAGTCCTGAATGTCCAGTCCACGGACGTTTATCCATGTCGCAAACTTCACCGGAAACCGTTTTCTTTCCGTGCCAGGAGTGATTACACTCAGCGCATGAAC
Source organism: uncultured Acidobacteriota bacterium (assembly GCA_963718785.1). Taxonomy (GTDB): domain Bacteria; phylum Acidobacteriota; class Terriglobia; order Acidiferrales; family UBA7541; genus Acidiferrum. The sequence goes on from CAVQZW010000009.1 coordinate 149,269, forward strand.
TTGCTTGACCCCTTGTTTCGCTCTCAAGCAGTCGAAAAGGTTTTCTCTAATCGGGCGACCCTTCAGGCCATGCTCGATTTCGAAGCAGCTCTCGCCCGAGCCGAGTCGCGAGCTGGATTCATTCCTGCCACTGCGGCTCCCGCGATTGAAGCGAAGTGCCGCGCCGAGCTTTACGATATGACCGCCCTCGCGCGTTCCGCAGTCAAATCCGGCAATCTCGCCATCCCTCTCGTGAAGCAGCTCACCGTACTCGTGGCTCAAAAGGACAAAGAAGCCGCTCGCTATGTCCATTGGGGAGCCACGAGTCAGGACGCGATCGACACCGGCCGTGTGCTGCAGTTGCGTCAAGCGCTCGCACTGTTCTCCACAGAACTTGATCTGTTCGCCGTGGTTCTCGCCGAACACGTGCACAAGAATCGTGCAACGCTCATCGCGGCCCGCACTTGGATGCAGCAGGCGCTGCCTACCACGTTCGGCCTGAAACTCGCAGGTTGGCTCGACGCGGTCGACCGTCATCGGGCCCGGCTGGCGGAAACCCAGGCGCGTTGCCTGGTTCTTCAATTTGGAGGCGCAGTCGGGACTATGGCGGCTCTCGGCGCGCGAGGATTGGACATCGCTGCCAATCTCGCCAAGGAGTTGCAGCTTCCTTTGCCGGAGCTTCCTTGGCATAGTCATCGCGACCGCCTGGCGGAAATCGCCACGACGCTGGGTCTCTGCATGGGCACGCTCGGCAAAATTGCTCGCGACATCTCCCTCCATACGCAAACCGAAGTTGGAGAAGTTTTTGAACCGTCCGCCGAAGGGCGAGGTGGCTCATCTACCATGCCGCACAAACGCAATCCGGTCACGTGTGCCATCGTGCTGTCGGCCGCGGTGCGTGTGCCTCCCCTTGTAAACACTATGCTTGCCGCTCTGGTGCAAGAGCACGAACGTGGTCTCGGCGGCTGGCACGCAGAGTGGGAAACTCTGCCCGACATCGTCCGTCTGACCGCTGGCGCTTTGCATCATCTCACAACCACAATCTCAGAATTGGAGATCGATCCCGAACGTATGCGTGAGAATCTCGATATCAGTCGCGGGTTGATTTTCGCGGAAGCCGTAACTATGGCCCTCGCCGAGAAAATGCCACGTTCTGATGCTCACGAACTTGTCCAAAGCGCCTGCCGTCGAGCTCAGAGTTCGCGCCGCGATCTTCGCTCCGTCCTCGCGCAAGACCCCATCGTGAAAGCAAGTCTCTCCGGTGGGGATCTAGAGCGACTCTTCGCGCCCGCTAACTATTTAGGAGTCGCCGATCAGTTCATCGACCGTGTGCTCGCATCTAGCACCGTGCAGCGTGATCAGAAAAAGTCCGTTAAAAATAAAAAGTGAGCCCATGCCCTTCGTTCAACTAAAGGATGTTCGAATTCACTACGATCTCACTGGCCCTGCTGCCGCTCCGGCACTGGTATTCTCGAATTCCTTAGGCGCAACTTTTTCCATGTGGGATGCACAGATTCCCGCACTAGGAAAGCAATTCCGCGTATTGCGCTACGACACCCGTGGACATGGAGAATCTTCCGCGACGCCGGGTCCCTACTCGATCGAGCAATTGGCGCGTGACGTTCTCTCTTTGCTCGACGCGTTGCAACTCGATCGTGTCCACTTTTGCGGTCTATCTATGGGCGGACAGACGGGCATGTGGCTGGCCATCAACGTGCCAGCTCGACTTAACAAGTTAGTCCTCTCCAACACCGCGTCAAAAATCGGCACCCCAGAAATCTGGAACTCGCGCATCGACGCGGTTCGCAACGGCGGCATGAAATCCATCTCCACTACAGTTATGGAGCGGTGGTTTTCCGCCACCTTTCGCGCCAATTCTCCCGAAGTTGTCGCTGCTATAAAAGCCAAATTCGAAACCGCAAGTCCCGAGGGTTACGTCGCCAATTGCGCTGCCGTCCGCGACTTCGATGTTCGCCAGACCGTCTCCGCGATTCGGGTTCCAACTCTGGTGATTGCCGGAATCCACGATGCCGCGACGACTCCCGCCGATGGTCACTACCTCGCCGACAGGATCGCAGGCGCTCATTACGTGGAGCTTAATGCCGCGCACCTTTCAAATATTGAGGTTCCCGAGCATTTCAACTTTGAAGTAAGTTCATTTCTTGCTGCCCGATGAAGGAAAGAGCTTGAGCCAACCGCATTGCCCTTGAACCCCTAAAGTGTTCCTGATTCACAACTCCATTAAATTCCTTGTAACCTTTGCGTCTTTCATACGTCCAACTGCCAAAGCGTGCAGCAGAGCCTATCGGCATTGAAGCTTCAGAGGAATTGTGTACCTAGAGGAGGTCGTCTGCGCGGGAGGGCGCAGGGTGCTTGGTCGAGATGAATTGTCAGCATTATTAAGGGGATCCCAAGTATGGGTGCTTTTGGCAGAAGCTACCTTCAGGACCGAACCTCCGAGCCCGCCAGGAAAGAAATCATCGGTGCCACCGAAAGTCTTCGTCTGAGTCTTGTCTCGGATGAGCCCGGATTAGTCGAGTTCCTCGGTTCTCCCAGAGTCCTCGTTTCCCTCCACGTCGGGCCTTCCGTTGCAGTTGATTGTCGCCGTGGTGGCCAGCGGCATCGAGGAACGACAATCCACGGCGACTTGGAAATTATTCCGCCCAAGCTTGGCGGTGTCTGGGAGATCAAATCACGGGATACTGCATTGGTCATCGGCCTGAAACTTCGTATCCTCGAGCGAATCGTGGAAGAGTCAGGCGTCGATCTTGGCAAACTGCAGGTCCTCAACCGATTTCAAGCCCGCGACGCTCAGATTGAGCATATCGGTTGGGCCCTGAAAGCTGAGATGGAAAGCGGTTATCCGTCCGGCCGCTTCTACATGGACGCCTTGGCAACAGCTCTCGCGGCAAGGATCGTTAGAAATCACAGTTCGTTGGCTCGCCCCTCTCGTTCTGCAAGAGCCGCAATGCCCGGCCGCAAACTCAAACTGATACTTGGATTCATCGAAGACAACCTGGGGCGTGACCTCGGACTTGAAGAGATTGCAACAGCAGCCGGTCTGAGTGTTTCACATTTTAAAACGCTGTTTCGTAAATCGCTGGGCGTGCCGCCCCATCAATACTTGATCCGCCGCCGCGTCGAGCGCGCCGCATTGCAATTGCGCAAAGGGACGATGCCCATTGGCCAAGTCGCCCTTGAGAATGGCTTTTGCCACCAGAGCCACCTCTCGCTGCACATTCGTCGCGTTATGGGAGTAACTCCGCAGGAGCTTAGAAACAGCTGAGAATGCGTTCGGTTTAAATAATATGAAATCCCACCAAATGGTTCCGGCCAGCACAATCAGTACTTCCGCGTCACTATTTTCGAAGCCGAAGTCTGGTGCGGGTTCGGCAGATTCTACCAACAAAAATGCGATTTTGAGCGACGACTCTTTTTTTCGAAGAGTCGATCAATTCCGAGTGCAACAAGCACTCAGCAAAAGGAACCTATTGTGATTTAAGCGGGAATCCTAAATGGATGTTCCGCACGGGGCCCTTATGAATGACGTATATCGCGCTAAGTTTACTGGAGCAGCAGTCAATGATTCGCCGGAGGAAACCAAAGACGCGCCCCCGGGGCCGCCCCTTCACACGGTGATGGCCGAAAGAAGCGCAAAGGCGTCGGAATTAGATCCGCGAGTGGAGACACCGCAGGTGAGACCGATTAAGATTGCTATTAAGACCAAGGGCAAAATTCTCCTGATTCATCCGGGAGACATTCTCGCTGTCGAAGCGGAAGGAAACTATGTGTTGCTTCGGCGTCCCGTTGATTCCTATCTGCTGCGCGAGTCGATTTCGACAATGGCGGAGAAGCTACAGCCCTATGGCTTCGTCCGCATCCACAGGTCCGTCCTTGTTAATGCCTCCGCCGTGGAGGAAATTCAATCTGGGACCAATGGCGAGTACGTGCTGCGCATCTCTGGAGGCAGAGAATACATGGTCTCTCGAACATTCAAAAATAACCTGAAATCACTGGCCCTCTCTTGGATCGGAACAGATTCCTTCGTGGACGAGTAACTTACTTCAATCACTCGCCGCCGAACTCAGACATCAAGCCCGAGAATATCAGTCACGAGAATAACCGAGTACAATCTTTGACGTGTCTGTCCCTTTGAGTGTCACCGATTCTTATTTTTTAGAAACAATTTAGATTTTACAGGTCTGTTTTAGATTGTCTTGTCGGTTATTCCCTCCTATCCCCTCGTTTTCGCACTAAACATCCTCCAAGAATTGGAATCTCGCTTGCCTCTCATTCTTCTGGGACGTTTTTACTTGTCGTGGATACAAAGCGTCGGATAGTCGGTGTGAACTCCTCCATACCTGCCTCGAATCATTTTTGGCGGCCTTCACGAATCCATATTCTTATTCTTAAAGTTTCTTCGAAGTTGTTGAAAACAAATTAAATCGGAGAAATTTCTGATTGGTATGACGCTTGCACTTCAGTAGACAAGCTTCACGGCGGCGCAGATGCCGCTTAATTTTCAGATCTAAGACTGGATCTTATTTCGCTTTACATGCACTTAACTGGAGGATTCTGAATGTCTAGCAAACGATCCCTCTTTGTAATCGCTCTTTCTCTCTGTATTTGCGCTTTACTTCCCTCTGCTCTTTTTTCGCAGAGCGCTTCTACCGGTACAGTCGCGGGAACCGTCACGGACCCTTCTGGCGCGGCCATAGCGGCAGCGACGGTCACCTTGACGGACAAAGCCACGAATACACCTCGTGTCGCTTCAACAAACGAAAATGGTCGATACATCTTCGTTGATATTCCCGCTGGTACCTACGATGTTAGCGTAAGCAAGCAGGGTTTCCGGATCTCCAAGCTCAACGGTCAAACTGTCAATGTCGGCTCCGCGCTCACTCTTAACGTCACTCTTGAAATTGGCTCCGTGGCAGAAAGCGTCGAAGTCACCGCCACGAATGCTGAGCTCCAGACTCTGAACGCTACGGTGGGCAATACCATCTCAGGGACAGCCTTGGAATCCCTCCCCAGCATTAGCCGCGACGCAGCGACATTCTTTACTCTTCAGCCAGGCGTTGCTCCGGATGGCAGCGTCGCAGGCGCGGCAATGGATCAAAACTCCTTCCAGCTCGATGGTGGACAGAACACCAACGATATGGACGGCAGCATGAACATTTACACTCCGAGTTTCGCGGGTGACGTCACCGGCGGCCTCATCAGGAACCAGGTCACCGGAAACGCGGGTGGCGGTCCCACTGGCGTGATGCCCACCCCCATCGATAGCATCGAAGAGTTTAAAGTCAGCACCACCAACCAAACCGCCGACTTCAACAGTTCTGCTGGTTCTCAAGTGTCCATGGTTACCAAGCGCGGCACAAACGCCTGGCACGGCACTGGCTACGAATATTATCTGGACAACAATTGGTCCGCGAACTCTTTCGATAACAACTCCGCTGGCGTCCCTGTGCCTAGCTATCACTACAGCCGCTTTGGCTTCGCCGGTGGTGGCCCTATCATTCCCAAGGAAATTCTCGGTGGCAAAACCTACTTTTTCGCTAACTACGAAGGTTTCCGTTGGCCAAATTCGGAATCAATTACAAGGGACGTTCCAACAGCTTCGATGCGCGAGGGATTGCTGTTCTTCGGGGGAGCCTATTACAACCTGAATCCAACTGCGGTCACATTCAACGGCGTTACTTATCCGGGAACCAATCTCGACCCCCGTGGTGTTGGTATCAATTCCCAGGTCGCGCAGATGTGGTCCAAAATTCCCTTGCCAAATAACACGGCCGGTTGCTCTGGAGGCCTCACTCTCTGCGACAACACTGCCGCCGGCGGCAACGTTGGCACTTTTACAGGCAATGTGGGCCTCGCCCAGACCAGCAATTTCGGCGTCGCTCGCATCGATCATGATTTTGGAGCGAAATGGCACTTTATGAGCAGCTATCGTTATTACAAGCTCGTCCGTGCCACCGACAGCCAGGTTGACATTTCTGGCGGAACTCCTACTTCTCTCTCGGCGCGCCCGCAGGTACCCTGGTTTTTCGCGGCTGGCCTGACCACCAATATCTCCACTAACACCACTAACGACTTACACTACAGTTATCTACGCAACTTCTGGCAATGGGGCTCAGGTGGCGATACCCCGCAACTCGCCGGATTGGGCGGCGCACTTGATCCGTTTGGCCAGTCGCAAGCCCAGTCCCTCAGCCCTTACAACGTCGACACCCAAAATACGCGCACGCGTTTCTGGGACGGCCAGGACAACATGGTTCGCGATGACGTAAGCATTCTTCACGGCAACCACCTCTTTCAGTTCGGCGGCACCTATCAACGCAACTGGAACTTTCACGAACGCAGCGACAATGGCGGTGGAATTAACTTCCAGCCCGTCTACGAACTCGGTATCACCAGCAGTTCGGGAATCAACATGAATGGCTTTATTCCTGCGGGCGTCGCCACAGCAGATGCAACTAACTTTGGACGCGATTACGCCGCGGTCCTGGGCATCGTATCCATCTCTCAAACAGCTTTCACCCGTTCGGGCAACAGCTTGACGCTCAATCCTCCTCTTACCCCCGCTCAGGATAAGAGCACCATTCCCTATTACAACGTCTACTTCAGCGATTCTTGGCGCGTGAAACCAACCCTTACCGTCACCTACGGACTGGGCTGGACTCTCGAGATGCCTCCCGTCGAGCAGTTGGGTAGGCAAGTCGAACTGGTAGACCAAGCGGGCCAGCAGATCGATTCGCAGGCATACCTGAAATCCCGCGAAACTGCCGCGCTGCAAGGTCAGGTATACAATCCGGAGCTCGGTTTTGCTCTCGTCGGCAATACCGGTGGCGGCCAGAAATATCCCTACAATCCTTTCTACGGCGCGTTCTCCCCGCGCATCGCTGCGGCTTGGAATCCTAGCTATAGTGACGGCCTCTTAGGTAAGGTATTTGGCCAAGGCAAGACAGTTGTCCGCGGCGGTTACAGCCGCATCTTCGGACGCCTCAATGGCGTGGACCTCGTCCTCGTGCCTCTGCTCGGCACTGGCCTCATCCAGCCGGTGCAGTGCATCGACCCCCAGAGCCCAACCGTTGGTAACGGCACGTGCGCCGGCACCCAAGGGTCCAACCCAATGAATGCATTCCGCATTGGGTCAGGCACCGGAGCGGACGGCCTGACTGCACCGATCCCGACGCCAAGCGCGACCCTGCCACAGCCGGATTTCCCCGGCTTCAACGCCATTGCTGCTGGCGCTGGCGAGGCCTTGGATCGGAATTTCCGCCCCGACGAATCCGATCAGTTTGATCTCACTATTCAACGCCAGATCAACAGCAAGACCATGATCGAGTTCGGCTACATCGGTCGCCGAATTTCCCACGAATATCAGCCTATTAACCTCAACGCCGTACCTTTCATGATGACCCTTGGCGGCCAATCGTTCGCCAAAGCCTACGCGGCCATCGAGACCTCTCTAGGCTGCGCAACGTCGGTCATTGCTTGCGGCGCAAACGTTCCTGCCGCGAAACTCCCCGGTGGCGCTCCTAACCCTGCGTACACTGCATACTTCAACGCGCTTCCAACGCAGGCGTTCTTCGAAACGTCGCTCTCCGGAACCGGATACTGCGGAGGCTCTTACGCTGGCGTCGCTTTGACAAGCTGCACCGCAACCGCAGCGTTCAATCAGATAAGCAACCTTGAGCAACAAAACGTCTGGAGCTTGTGGAGTGCCCTCGACCAAGGGGACGCTACCTGCAGCGCGACTCAGGCGTGTGGATTCAACTTCGCCCGCACCATGATGAATAGCCCCATCGCCGGCTCACCTTTTGGCGGTAATGGACAACTAACATCCGGCGTCGGCGAAAACGCCAGCATCGGCTACGGCAATTACAACGCCGGCTTCGTTACTCTGAAGATGGCCGATTGGCACGGCCTGACACTTCAGCAAAACTTCACTTTCAGCAAGGCTCTGGGCACCGTGTCGGTCGTTCAAGCCACCAGCGGGTTTACCACCGTGGATCCTTACAATATCGGCGCTGGCTACGGCCCGCAGCCGTTCGACCGCAAGTTCGTCTACAACGTCTTCGCGGTTTACGAACCACCTTTCTTTAAGGGTCAGCACGGCGTGATCGGACGCCTCCTCGGAGGTTGGTCGTTCGCTCCTATCTTCACGGCGGGCAGCGGCCTTCCCCTTGAACTCAACACCACCAACGGCGACGGTCAGGCATTCGGCGAAGCTGATGCCAATAACTTCGCCGCTGACGAAAACGCTGTTCTCACCTGCGCCAACAACTTCGGAAGCTCGCGCCATAACAACGTTGCGGGGTCAGGCGGCGTTGGAACTGCCGGCAATGTGAATCTCTTTGCTAACCCCCAAGCCGTATACGGCTGCGTGCACGACCCGATTCTTGGTCTGGACGGCGGTGCCGGCGGTGCAGGCGTCCTTCGTGGCATGCCCTTCTGGAACGTGGACTTCCAGGTCAAGAAGAACATTCACATTAACGAGCGCTTCAGCGCCGAATTCCAATCCATCTTCTCGAACGTCTTCAACCATGACCAGCTTGCCGACCCCATTCTCAGCTTGGCGTCGCCACAAAGTTTTGGCGTCCTGAGCACGCAGGTGAACACACCGCGGTCTATCGAACTGGGCATCCGCTTCCGCTTCTAACTCTTTCCGGCCGTTTCTTCAAACGTGCTGCAAAAAACGGGGAAGGCCACACCGGCCTTCCCCGTTCTCTTTTAGGGGCTGTCGCAGAACGCTGTCAGCACGTTCTTCCTCCGCCGCATCGAACAACAGGCACACGGGAGGGCGCCCCATCGTCGCTGGTTGAAGTGGCTGGTCGTTGCGGATTTGCAGCAACAGATTTTGCTGGCGCAGCGGGCCCATCCCGGACCGCGTTGCGACGCCCCGGCGCTGCCCGGGTTGCTGAATGTGGCCGGAGCACGTGCGCCCCTCGGCTTGGTGCTGGCCGATGCGGAGTTCGATTCCGAAGCCAACCATCAACACATTCGCCAGCGCCTGGGCGCGCGTAGCATTATCCCGGCGAACCTTCGCCGCGGTCTCCCCCGAGGAGCGATCCGTAGCCAAATGCACCGGGCTTTTCCACGGAAACAGTATGGGCCACGCGCGAAGAACGAGACCATCTTCTCGGTGGTCAAACGGAAACTCTCCTCGCGCGCCCCGGGGCGCTTGTTAACATCGCAAATTCGCCAAGCCTTGCTACTCGGGCTCGCTTACAACCTTATCGAAGGTTGCAGTCTCCCATCGTCACACTTCAGGCAAACCCTTTAGGGTCTTAACCGAGGAGTGTGAAGCCTTCTTCTAAGGCAGATCTTTGCTCAGGCGCTCCACCACTGACTTCGCTTCCGTCACCGGCGGATTGTTCAGGTACTTGCCAAAAAACACCAGATATCTCTGCCATCTATCCTGAATATGGCGTGGTTCCACAAATCCGTGATTCTCTCGCGGATAAGTCACATATTCCACCGGCACGTGGCGCTCATACAAGGCCCGGTAAAACTCCTCCGACTGCGGAATCGGCACGCGCGTATCCGCCTGCCCGTGCAGAATCATCGTCGGCGTTTTTACGTTGCCGATAAATTTCATCGGCGAATGATCCCAGTACTCCTGATAGTTGTCCCACGGAGCCTTCGCGTTATAAAAAACGGTGAGGTAACGGTGAATGTCTGTCTGCGAGTACATTGAATAAAGATCAGGAAGCCCCGCCCCCGGGGATATCGCCTTGAATCGGTCCGTTTGCGTGTCGATCCACATCGTCATGTATCCGCCATACGACCATCCGAAAGCGCCCAGCCTGTCCGGATCGGCCCATCCTTTATCCACCATCGCTTGGACGCCGCTCATGTCGTCCTTGAAATCTCCATTTCCCCAATCGTTCTGATTCGCTGCCTCAAACTTTTCTCCGCGTCCTGTCGACCCGCGAAAATTGGGCTGCAGCACCATGTATCCGTTCGCCGCCATGATCTGTTCCGTCGGGTTAAAAAAGAGCAGCGATGCTCCAGTCGGCCCGCCATGCGGATTCAACAAAAATGGCACTTTGTGTGTAGCATCAAAGTCCACCGGCTTTGTTAAAATCCCGTCGATCTCCAATCCATCCTTGCTGCTCTTCCAGCGAACCACTTCGCTCGTTGCCAGCGCATACTCCGAGAGCCATCCATTCTGGTTCGTGATGCGTTCCAATGACCCAAAGTTCAAATCACTGCGGAACACTTCATCCGGATGCGTCGCATCGCCCAGTGTCCCGACCGCCGTTTGCCCGTTCGCGCTAATTTCCGCCAGGCTCACCACGCTCGCAGCGTCGGTTAGAGGCCGAATCGTCCCCGCTGCCACATCCGCAGCGAAAATCTTGTTCGCCTCATGGTCATCCGAACTGAAGTAAATCGTCTTGCCGTCTTTCGACCAAATCGGTTCACCCGCGTTCAGCTCAAACTTGCCGCTCAATTTCTTCGGCGAGCCGCCGTTTGCGTCAACAACAAATAGATTCACCTGATACACCACCAAGCCGGCACTGCTCAAATACGCAATCCACTTCCCGTCTGGCGACCACCTCGCCGTTTGCGTCGGATCAGCGGTTTCCACTAATTTCCGCTGCTTCCCGCTCGTCACATCCAACACCCACGCCGTCGCCAGGCTCGTGTCATCCAGTCGCGGCGTCGGATTTGTCGTGAACGTGACGCGCGCTCCGTCCGGCGACCAATGCGCATCGCTGACCGTGAAATCCCCCTTGGTTATTTGCTTTTCTTCATTCGTCGCAATGCTCCAGGTCCAGAGCTGCGCCAGCTTGAAATCGTGATCCACCACTACGGCATCATCCTTCTGCTTCGCGCGCTTCTCTTCCTCGTCGCCCAGGGACACCGTCGCAGTTAACAGCAGTGTTTTTCCGTCAGGCGAAAATTGAAAACCTCGCACCCCAGATTTGTGCTTCGTTACCTGCCACGGCTCTCCTCCATCCACATACATGAACCACACTTGCGGTTTCGCATCTTTTTCATCCCCCGCATCCATCGTAAACGCCAGTAGTTTTCCGTCCGGCGACCATGCCAAATTCGAAACGCTCTTCTCTCCACGCGTATATTGCCGCGCCGCCGTCGCTGGTCCAGCCGCTGGCACCATCCAGAGATGCGTCACTGTCTTCCACGGAGTATCTTTCTCCTTATCCATAACATTCTCGGCCACTAGATACGCCACATGCACTCCATCCGGTGAGATCCTCGGAGAACTCACGCGCGCCAAGCGCAGCGCTTCCGCAGTGCCAAACAGCTTCTTGCCGTCCTTACTCCGCGCACTCGCTGTCTCCTGGCTCGGCGAATTCTGCCGTGCTGCTGCCGGCAGCGTCGCTACACAAATCAATCCAATCGAAATCCCGCGCAACAATTTCGTCATCTTGTTTCTCCCTCGCTGAAAATCCATCTCACCCTTGAAACATTTGTTTCGCCGCTCCGCAACGCCGCGAAGTATATTGGCAACCTTCCGCTCGCGCAAGGAATTCGCATTTCTTCCCATCTGTTGTTTCGGATTTGCCAAAACGCTCAGCCGGATCCACGGGCGGCGGGCAACAACTCCGTCTACCTGGAAAAATCTACACACTATTTCTTTCCCACGGCACCGCACACCTCTTTTCGGAACCGCTCTATGCCCTTGAATTCTAAGCAACTTATTAAATTCAGTGCGTCTCTGGCCGCAAAGTTGCCTTCTAAAACTGCGGGACCAAACTAAAATCTCGGAGATTCCGCCCCCTCGAGAAAAAAGCTCGCGCTAAAGAAATCGCATCTCGCGCTAGGAGGCGCACAATATGAAACACACATCGCGCTGGAAACTCACAACTGCGGCCATCGCCGCAAGCCTGCTCGCATCCGGCTCACTCACCCTCGCAGGGACTGCGAAAGACGAGCATGATCGCCTCGAAAACTCGGGAAAAGTCATGCACGAAATCCTCAACGTCCCTGACGATATCCCCCAAGACCTCCTCGACAAGGCTCGCTGCGTCGTCGTTATGCCTTCTGTCTTGAAGGCCGCTTTTGTCGTTGGCGGCAGCTACGGCCGCGGCACTATGGTTTGTCGCACCGGTAAGGACTTCACCGGCCCTTGGGGTGCTCCCGCGATGTACGCGCTCGAAGGCGCCAGTGTTGGTTTCCAAATCGGCGGCGAAGCCACTGACTTTGTATTTCTTTTGATGAACGACCGCGCCGCCAGCAGCCTGCTGCATAGCAAGGTCAAACTCGGCGCCGATGCTTCCGCTGCCGCTGGCCCGAAGGGCCGCTCTGCTGAAGCCGACTCCGACGCTTACATGCGCGCTGAAATCCTGAGCTATTCCCGCGCACGCGGCGTTTTTGCAGGCGTCTCTCTCGAAGGCTCGACCCTCCGCCCTGATGAAGACGCCAATCGCAAACTCTACGGCAACGACGCGAGCGCGGCCCATATCGTCCGGGAGTCCGACTCTTCCGCTCCGCGTTCCGCTCACGATCTGCTAGCAGCTTTGCACAGTGCCTCTCCACAGCTCAAGCGTTAGCGTTCCTCAACCGGAGGAGACCAGCAAAGGCTGGCCTCCTCTTTCTCCTGGCATACGCGCCATTTCGCTCACACCGTCTCGGACGCTCGTGCGAGCCCAGACCGTCCTGCGGTGCCGTTCCGTGATTTCCACCCAATTCATTTCGCGCCTAAAACTCAATTCTTCTTGGGGGGAGAAAATGATTAGTCCGCATGCCAAAGAACAACAGTATCACCCGCAGATCGCCGAGTTCGCGAAGGGAGACCAACACCAAACGCTGGAACTATCGGAGAAGGAAGCCATCGCACGCGCTCAGCAAGGAGACGCCTCCGCATTCGAGCGCCTCTTCCAACTGCACGCCTCCCGGATTTATGCCCTCGGCCTGCGTATGACCGGCAATCCTGCGGAAGCAGAGGATCTTCTGCAAGAAGTTTTCCTCATCGTCTTCCGCAAAATCCGAACTTTCCGCGGCGATTCCGCCTTTGCCACCTGGCTGCACCGCATCGCCGTCAACTTCACCCTCATGAGATTGCGCAGAAAATCTTCCCAGGAAACTTCCCTCGAGGAAAACGGCGAACAAGCCAACGATCGCTGCGGCACTATCGGAGAGCTTGCCGCGTCTGACCTGTTCTTGACGGGCTCTCTCGACCGTCTCACGCTCGAACGCGCCCTGAAACAATTGCACCCATTTCAAAGGCTGGTCGTCGTGCTTCATGATATCCAAGGCTACAAGCACACCGAAATTGCAAAAATGTTGGACTGGTCCATCGGAAACTCAAAATCGCGTCTTCACCGCGCCCGCGCTCGCCTGCGCAAGTTGCTTCAAGAGAGCCTTCGTTTCGATTGTATTGCGTCCTCTCGTACCGCGCAGGCCGCTTTCGGCGTGTGACAGCCCTCGTCTGAGTCCCAACAAAGAATACTCTCCCCTGAAGACTCTAAGGCAACCGGCATTTTGGGTCTTGCATCTTTCTAAGAGTTGTCGCAGTTCTCCCCAGCCGCAGTAACCAGCCCACCTCCCCGCCCAATTTTAACCAGGAGGCTGTTGCATGCGAATTATCAAAGCGTTCCAACTTTGCGTTTGTGCCGCTGTGCTCTGTACCTTTCTTGGCGCCAGCGCGAATGCTGACACTTGGGATAAGAAGACCGTTGTGACCTTCGGCGACTCGGTGGAAATTCCCGGGCAAGTTTTGCCCCCGGGCACCTACGTGTTCAAACTGGCTAACAGCATTTCTGACCGCCACATCGTTCAGATCTGGAACGAAGATCAGAGTCAGCTCATTGCCACTCTCATGACCATTCCGGATTACCGCCCGGAAACCCCTGATAGGACCATCTTCGATTTTGATGAGCGTCCCGGCGACTCCCCAATGGCAATTCACACTTGGTTTTATCCCGGCGACACCACGGGACAGCAGTTTCTCTATCCGCAAAATCGATAGGCACAGCCCAACATCACAAAAATGACGTTTAACTCTCGCTAGCTAACTAGGCCCTGTGATGAGGCCCCGAGCCAAAACGCAACGAGCCTCATCGCATGGTGCTTTTCGGAATTGAACTATTTCGCCCCTACAGAACTTGGAAAAGCACTCCGACAGTCATGCATCAGTAGCACAGGCACTCTTGCCCGTGCGTTTCCGCCTAAAGACACTAAACTCTGTGTATGCAATCACTTACGTGACTTGCACAGTTTTGGTGCAAATTGAGCCAGTAAGTCCCTTTGGAATGAACACTTACATAAGTATTCATTCTAAAAGACTTTAACCTCCTTTAGAATGAACACTTATGCGAAAACCAGGGGGGAGGGTCAACTCTCGTCTCTGGACTTTCCAAAACATTTCCTTCTGTCCACCGGGAAGTCCAGGTGGACCCGACACTTCAGGCATCCTGGGCAAACGAGAATACCGCTCATGCCTCGCTCGAACCCAATCTCCGCCGGATGCGTTTAGTCTTGCCGCAACGCAATCACCGGATCTACGCGACTCGCACGCCGCGCTGGTAGAAAGCTGGCAAACAACGCCGCAAGCACCATCAGGGGAATCATAATGGCGAAAGTCGAAATCTCGGTCGTCTGCATCCCCGCAACCAGCCGTTGTAATACTCGTCCCCCAGCGAGAGCTGCCGCCGTTCCCAGCGCTGTTCCAATCACAATCATTCCCAGGCTTTGCCGCAACACCAGCCAGATCACACTTCCGGGCCTCGCTCCCAGCGCCATGCGTATCCCGATTTCCGGCACGCGCTGCCCCGTCAAATAAGCCAGCACTCCATAAATTCCGATACACGCCAACACCAGAGCGAATCCGGCAAATATGCCAAACAACAATAAAAGAAATCGCTGCAGCGCAAGCGAATCGCTGACTAACTGCTCCATGGTACGAACTTGGTAGAGAACCTGGTCGCCCGTCGCCCCCTTTAACGCACTTCGCAACGAAGCAACCTCGGCCAATGGAGGAATCTCAGTCCGCACGGCGATCGACATCAATTGGGACCACCGGTGCATAAGGCCATCGGGAAGCTGCGAAAACGGATAATAGATTTGTGCGCGAATCTTTGCTTGGTCATCGCCCGCCAGCCCCCAATGGCGCACGTGGCCCACGACACCCACGATCTCGAACACGTTTGAAGCGTAGCCCATTTCTGGAATCCAAAGACGTTTTCCAACTGCATCCTGTGTCCCGAATGCGGTTTGTGCCAGGACCTCATCAATCACGATGACGGGCGTGGTAGCCAGCGCATCGCGATCATCCAAGAATCTTCCCTGGCGCAAGGAAATCCCCATGACCTTCAAATAATCCGGAGACACACACGTCATCAAAGCAAATGGCATCCTGTCCGCGGGTGGCACGTCCGCGCTGGTCCAATAACCCTGTTCGTTGTCGCCCTCGCGCATGGGAAACGTATCGACGGTTGCAACGGACTGCACTCCCGGCACGCGGCGCGCCCGTTCCAAGACGTCCTTCCATGCCGCGCGCGTCTTTTCCGGATCGGCAAGCGTCCCTGGCGAAAGTGCCATGCGCGTCACCAGCACATTCCGAACATTCACTCCGGGATCGACCGACGATAGATGCAAGAGTGTGCGCCCAAGCATTCCCGCGGACACCAACAGCACAACGGCGAGTGCGAGTTCGGATACCACAAAGCTGCTGTGAATACGCCGAGAACTTCCCGCAACACCCCGTCCGCCACTGCGAAGCACTATCCCCAATTTGTGCACTGGTGCGCGGAGTGCCGGCGCAAGCCCAAATAAAAATCCGCTCAAGAGAGACACGAGTAGCGCAAATAACAGCACACGCCAATCGAGCTGTACTTCTTCCATGCGTGGCAAAGTTCCTGGCCAGAGCGCCACAAATGGACGGAACCCCAGTCCCGCAAGACCAACACCGAACACTCCGCCGGTAAGCCCCAGCACAGCGCTCTCGGTCAGGCATTGACGCACGAGTCGGCCGCGACCCGCGCCAAGCGCCACGCGCATAGCCAATTCGCGCTCTCGCGAAATCGCCCGCGCCAGCAGCAAGCTGGCCACGTTTGTGCACGCGATCAATAGCACCAGGCCAACCGCGCCCAGAAGCAGCCAGAGCGTGGGTCCAATATTTCCGACGTCCGGCCGGAGTTGCTGTAAAACGAAGCTTCGATCCGCATTGGTGTCTTTAAATTGCTCAGCCAGATCGCGGGCAATCAGGCGCAGTTCCGCCTGCGCTGTGGCCAGCGTCGCGCCGGGCTGCAGGCGCCCAACAACACCAATCGGGTGGGCATTTCTGCTCTGCAGGAATTTTGCAGTGTCCTGGCCCAGCGGAGTCATCACATCCGGCTCGCTGTCCCGCAGGCGAAAGCCGGAGGGCGCGATGCCCACTACCGTATAGAGTTTGTCGTCGAGACTTAGAGAAGCGCCGAGCACGTCCGGCCTTCCCCCAAAGTGCCGTTGCCAGAAACTGTAGCCCAGAATCATGACAGGTGCTGCACCCGTCCGGTCCTCTTCGGGCAAAAACGCACGCCCCTGCGCGAGGCTGACTTGTAGGACGGAAAACAGGTTCGCAGTGATCTTCTGAAGGTCGACATACTCGGGCAGCCCTGATCCGCTGATGGTGCCTCCGTCGAACAAGGAACCTGCGAGCGTCAGTGAACGACTGGCGCGCTGGCAATCCAGAAAATCGGGATAGGCAACATTCTGTTCTCCAAACAAATCTGTTTTCCAACCATCGCTGTGGCCGTGGACGGCCACGAGCTTTTCGGGCTGCGGGTAAGGCAGCGGCCTCAACAAAACACCGTTGACCACGGTGAACATCACCGTCGAGGCTCCAACCCCCAACGCCAGCGTCAAAATCGCCACCGTCGCAAATCCCGGCCGATGCCGCAGCATTCGCACTGCATAACGAAAGTCCTGCCCAAAATCCTCCAACCATCGCGTCCCACGCGCGTCCCGGCACTCTTCCTTTACTTGCTCCGGCCCGCCTAGGCTCAACCGTGCGCGCCGGCGCGCTTCCGCCGGGCTGAACCCGCGCGAGATCAGTTCCTTCGTGTGCTGCTCTAGATGGAATCGCAGCTCCTTGTCCAGCTTCTCTTCCATTTCAGAGCGATGCAGAAGTCGTTGCCACCAGCTCATTCCGCACCCCCTCCCGACAGTTTCAGGATCAGCGCCACCGCCCCCGTCAGCCGTTCCCAGCTAGCCGCCTCTGCCTCTAGCTCGATCCGTCCTTTTGGTGTAAGCCGATAGAATTTCGCCTCACGTCCCGTCTCCGTTTCTTTCCAGTCCGCCGCCAGAAGTCCCCTGTTTTCTAGCCGATGCAGCCCGGGATAGAGCGACCCCTGCGGCACCTGCACCACATGCTGCGACACCTGTTCCAGCCTCTGCGCTATCGCATAGCCGTGCACCGGCCCGAGTGCCACAATCTTCAGTATCAATAGGTCCAACGTCCCTTGCGGCAAATCCGATTTCGGGTTCATCCCCATACCTCCGGCTTCTGCCTATATATTCGTAGACGTGTAGAAGGTCAAGGTGTTTCACGCTTTCAGCTCTTTTTCCCCCACCATTCCGATGCTCCACCTCGTCGCTGGCAATCACCGAGTCGCCCCACGCGCCAGAGTGAGCCGTGGATAGTCCGTTTCTCTCCCAAATTTCCGATGCACAAATAAAAGAAAACTCCCGCGGAATAACTCCGCGGGAGTTTTCTTTTTTACCGGCTCTTCGACTTACTTCTCTTGTAGCGACGCCAGAAAGTCGCACAGGTTCTTGATGCGCTTCCGTATCGCCACCTCGTTGTAGTCCACCATATTGAAAATCGGTCCCCAGACTGGCATATCCGGAGAACCATGCGCTGAGATCGGCTTCCCAAATCTCACTACGCCTCCGACATACTCATACGGGAATTTCCCGCCATTTCCCTTGGCCAGTTTCGTCAGATCCGGTGGCGGTGTTTTCAGCGATGCCGCTGCCGGTCCTCCGCCCTTTGCATTTTCTCCATGGCACGACGCGCAATACTGTTGATACGTCTGCCTTCCCGACGCTCCCTCCATTGGCTCAGTACCCGCTTTTTTGGCGGCAGGCTTATCCTGCCCGGCCGCGACACACGCTGCCAAAAGCAGCGCACCGCAAATCATGATCGCCCTCATATTAGGACCTCACTGTCAGCACGGGGCACGGCGCGCCACAAACCATTTTGAATGCAATCGTGTTCGGAGTATGCCCCGCCGCGAGTCCCTTCCCTCGCTTCGCCCCGATCACGAGCAGATCTGCTTTCATTTCTCGCGCAACGCATAAAGTCTCTTCCACGGGATCGCCCAGCCTCATCCGGAATTCCGGCCTGCACCACACCTCTCCTCCGATCGGCGCAAGCTCTCCCAATTCACGCGTAACCGCATCCCGTTTCAGCGCCAAACCTTCATCTGAGTAATCGTCGGCGTGCTGTACCACGTGCAGCAGCGTGAGATTGGCTTGATATTCCTGCGCAAATGAAAACGCGTATTCCGCTTCTCGCTCCGAGCCAATTCCGAAGTCCGTCGCGAACAAAATGTTCTTGAACGATATTTCCTTCGGCGCTCCTCCCGTTGCGGCGGGTCCCACCGTCAGCACTGGGCACTTCGCCTGACGGAAAATCTGTTCTGCACCAGAGCCGAGCAGCATCTTCCGCAGGCCGCCTATTCCTTCCGTTCCCACAACCACCAGGTCGATCTGGTGCTTTCCAATCAGCGCCTCGATCGTCGGCCACAGTGATCCGTGCTCGATCATCGTCTCATGCGCCACATCTCGAAGTCGCCCTGAGATCAGAATCTCGCCCATCTTCCCTTGCGCTTCGCGAGTTTCTCTCTCGTGCCCCATGGACATCAGTTCCGGCGCCAGCATCACATTGGCGTCGCTGGTAATCACATGAGCTAAATAGAGCTTCGCTTCATACCGTCGCGCCAAAGCAAGCGCATAGTCCAGCGCCCGCTCCGACGCCGCCGAAAAATCTACCCCCACCAAAATGTTTGTCAACCGAACCATCTTGCTTTCCAGAAGGATCTTTCCTTCAAGAACCTTCATTTCCGCCTTTTCGATTGTTTTTGTCATGATTTTCACCTCAAAAGCCGCCGTAACTAAGCCCAGAGCTTATCGCCCTTCTTCCTTTTTGCTCTTTAAGCCCTTTTAATGCTGTGAGTGGCGTCATTCCCCGATGTGACAGTCATCACACCACAGCAGCCACCGCGCATTCCTGAGCGCGGCCGCCTCGGTTGCCCTATTCGCTCTTTGCCGCGGTCGCATAGGCCGCGCGCACCTCTGACCGGCTACTCTTGATTTTACTTTGCGTGGAAAAGTACTTGACTACAAGAAGCTTTGAGGTATCCTGATCCCGTCACACAAACCCGGCCATCCTCGCCGAGTACTGGAGGCCTCTCATGGAAGCCGCTCAACCAAACCCTAACCCTTCGCTCACCCACTCACCAGCCGGTCCTCTTCGCCCTCTCTTCTCCGATGCTATCCACTTCTGGGAGCCTCGTCGCCTCTACTACAACATTATCCTCGCCTCCGCCACGCTCACCTGGTTGGCCGCCACTTGGCCACACTTTCGCCCGGCACTCACACTCACTTCCCTTTTTCTTCTCTCCGTTCTCGCGCTTATCGCCAACGCCTGCTACTGCGCTGCCTATCTCGTTGACATTCCCATGCAACTCTCTACTCTCCGCACCGCCTGGCAACGCCACCGCTGGATCCTCTGGCTGGCCGGCACCTTGCTCGCTCTCCTTCTGACCAACTACTGGATCGCCGACGAAATCTATCCCGACTTCCACTGATCCAGCGGCACGTCGCGCCCAGGGAACGCCGCTACTTCCCCACGACCAGAATCGTAAATGAATCCGGCACCATCGTCCCTCGCCCAGGCCGTTCTCCCGGCGCCGGCGGAGGAGGCGGAGTAAATTCCGCCGCAATCAGCAGAATGTGCCCGGTCTTCCCATCCAACGTCAGCGTCTTCGCGCTTTGCATTGTCTGTACGGTCTGTTCCACCACAAAGTTTGTCGGGCTGTTTTCCTTGATCACCGTCAGCGTTCCATCGCGCTGCGAACTGAATGCTTCCAGCGTCTCCGGATTGAACGTCGCCCCATCTGTGCCATTGCCGATAGGCAACGTCGTAATAACTTTTCCATCCACCGAACTCAATATCGCCATCACCGCCGGCTCATGGCATGACGCAAACAAAACATGATGCTTCACGTCAAACGCCAACCCGCCCGGCCCTCCGCACTTCCCCGCCAAATCGTAGTGCGCCGTCACGGTCATCGTCTTCGCGTCCACCACCGCGATGTTGTCCTTATCTTCGATGTCCACATATATATGTCCAGCTCCGTCGGTCACCGCCTGCTCTGGCGCCCCGCCCAAATCAATCGTCCCTGCAATCGACCCATCCGCCGCGTTAATCACCGTCGCATTCGGCGCTCGATGACTGAACACGTACACTCGCGCGTTAAACGGATCGAACAGAATCCCGTCCGGCCCGCCTTCCACATCAATCGTCTTGATCGTCGCCAAACTCTTCGTATCCCACATCACCACCGGCTTGCTGCTCCCAAATCCATGCCCCGATTTCGGGTCCACTGCCGCCCCCCGCGCATTCGCGTTCGCAATCGTTCCCAACGGTGCCAGCGTATCCAAATCAAACACGGTTATCCGCGCGCCAGTCTGCCCGGTCCGCGGGATGTACAACTTCCTCCCCGCATCGTCCGCGTACACATAATCGAATCCGCCGTCCCTTCCCACTTTCGTCGTCTTCAAAACTTTATATGGCCCCGCCGCCGTGCTCGCCTGCTGCGCTGCTGCGCCAGTCGCCATCATCAGAATCGCCATCCCCATCGCCGCTGCCCATTTCACTGCCAACGTCACGTGATGTCTCCGCATAAAATCCTCCCTCGCTCTCAAAATCTCCACTCACCACCACCAATCTCGCCGAAGTATACCCCCGCAACCTGTCTCCCAGTTAAATTCACTACTCCAGCCACTGCACAGGGTCTTCAGACAGTTGTTGGGAAGGAAGCCGCGAGACGAAGCTGCCGCAGCATGGAGCGCTTTTTCTCTTGGTGCGATTGCATGCGCTTCAGAATGTCGGCAAGAACACAGACACTCGTCACCGCGTACGGCCCTTTATTGAGCATGACGCATTCGGCGCGTTCCCCCATGGCGGCGTCCGTGATCTCCGAGCGCGAAGGTATCCCTTTTTTGGCTAGAGTTTCGAGTACTTGCGTAGCCCAAATTACCGGCGCGTGAGCCGCTTCGCAAATCCAAAGGATTTCCTCCTGGACCTCCGCCAGCCGCTGATAGCCACATTCCACCGCAAGATCGCCCCGGGCAATCATGATTCCGAGGGAACGCGTGCGCATGGCGGCGAGAATGAGTTTTGGCAGATTGTCGAAGCCTTTGCGAGTTTCAATCTTGAGAATCAAGCCCAGATGCTGGCCGCCGAGTTCTTCCAGTTGCTCAAGAAGTTGGCGAACGTCCGACTCCGTGCGCACGAACGAATAGCCGACAAGATCCGCGTGTTGCACGATGAACTTCAATGCTTCGAGGTCATCGGTCGTGAGCGCCGGTATGTCGAGGCGCGTCTCGGGGAGGTTGATACCTTTTTCGGCGCCGAGCCTCTCTCCTTCCGGACGAGCTTGCGTGATTTCCACCGAGACGGAAACTGAGTTCACATTACGGATAATGCCCCCGATTTTCCCGTCGTCAAACCAAATGGGCTCGCCGGGCTTGGCGTGATCGAGCATTTGCGGCAGCGAGACGCCGATTTGTGCGGCCGCGACAAGCTCTCCCGTCTTGCGGTACGTGCTCGGTCTTCCGAGTGCGGCCTCCCTCGACAGCTTGAGCGTGTCTCCCGGCTTCAGAAGCAGCGTCTGAGGAAGCGCGGGAAGTTTACCTATACAAGTTTGTGCGTTTTTCCCAACGCCACTCCCCCCTGATTTTCCACGGCTCACGGCGCAGACTTGGAGCCCTGGCATGAAATAAATCGTCTGCTTCGACTCGGCCCAACAACTTCTACCCATTACATGAGAGACGCGAAGCATGCGCTGCGCTTTGCGGGCATCGCGAAGCCGGATTTTATCGCCGGGCCGGAGTTTCTTGAGAAAACTGGCTGAGAGTGGAATGCAAGCTGCCGCTACGCCGGGAGCTGGCTCGGGATTCTCGTTTGGCGTTAGCCAGATGCGCGCGGGACTCACGACACGCCCGTACACGTCACGCTTGGGCCTGCATTTGATTACCGAGGGGCCCGGCTCGATCGGACCTGTACGCAGCTTGGGTCCGGCGACATCCATCAAGATGCTGCAGTTGCGACCGGTCTCTTCCCGAGCCTTCTCGAGATTGCGGATCATTCCCATCCAGGCTTCCGGACCGTCGTGGGCACAGTTGATGCGCATACAATCCATGCCACTCCGGACGAGATCGCGCACAAGCTCAAAATTCGTCGCCGCCTCGGAGGACATCGTGACCATGATGCGGACTTTTCTGCCAGATGGCGCTGGACCGAGTAGGGCGTCCGTGTTGCTTTCCAGCAACTCCGTTCCCTCGCCGATCTCGACCGCGGGCTCCTCGGGGCACGGCAGTGAGTCGTTCGTGCCCATCAAGGCATTCACCACGCGGTGCACCGTCTGCACGGCGTTGAAAACGTGACTCTCCGTCCGCCCTAGTGACGAAAGCCCCAGAAGGGCAAGCTGCGATTGCAGTTGACGGACATCATGACGGCGTAGCGCAAGATAGTGCGCTAGATTTCGCGCGCTCCGCCTATGCGCTTCGTGAAGGGCCAAGGGGCGTTTCAGCAGGGAAGATTCCAGTTCAAGCATGTCCGAGCAAAGCATCGCCAGCTCAGCGGAGAGCTGTTTGAGCAAAGGTTTATCCAAGATACGCATGAAGGGCGAACGCCAGTGCGGGACAAGAAAGCGAGAGCGCCGGTTATTCTACGCCTTCTATGTTACTCCTGAATGAAAGCAGGAGGAGGTATGTGGCAGCGATCCTTCTTGAGCTCGCATACTGCCTACGCTACGATGCCACGCGCAATCAACAGACAGCCTACGCACAGGAGCACCATGGGCGCCATCACGATTCCCGTGCATTCCGGCGAGTTGCCGCTATTCGTTACTGCTCCCGAACAAAGTGCGCCCTGGCCCGGAGTCGTCGTGCTGCATGATGTTGCTGGCATGACCGAGGACCTCCGCAACCAGACACGCTGGCTCGCTAAGGGAGGATTCCTGGCTGCGGCCCCGAACCTACTCTTTCGCGGCGGCAGGATGAAGTGTCTGTTTGCCATCGCGCGAGACCTCACGGCACAGCGCGGTCAAACATACGATGACGTGGAAGCAGTGCGCACATGGCTGATTCAGCAGCCCGGATGCAACGGCAAGATTGGTGTAATCGGGTTTTGCTTGGGAGGCGGGTTCGCTCTACTGCTCGCTCCGGATCATGGATTCGGAGCGGCCAGCGCGAATTATGGTGGCAAGTTGCCGCCGGATGCCGGCACCTTTCTCGCGCGCGCGTGTCCTATCGTCGCCAGCTATGGAGCCAAGGACCGCTGGACCCGTGGCGTAGCGCAGCAGCTTGAGCAAGTGCTCACCGTGGCAGATATCCCCCACGACGTGAAGGAGTATCCCGAAGCGGGTCATTCGTTCCTTAACAACCACGACATGTGGTGGTTCAACGCGCTCCGAGTGATTGACATTGGGTTTCACGAACCGTCTGCCCTGGATGCGCGCAATAGGATCGTCAGCTTTTTTCAACACCACCTGCGCAGCTAGGCTGGAATTGTCGATTCTTTCCGAGGCGGGTGGCACAGACTATAAATCCTGTGGCGATTCTGACGGGCCTCCCACGACTCACTACTCCCTATTCACCACTCACTGTATGTTCCCTGTCGCTCGGAAGGCCGCTCCATCCAGCAGCGGCTGCAGGCTCTGCAGTACTTGCGGAAACTCAGACGCGAGCGTCGTCACCGTCAACACACCGACCGACGACCCGCTGCGCGCATAAATCCGTCGGTAGACCAGTTCCCTGCCGTCCTTCGTCGAGTGCCGAACGTCCATCGCCATGCTCTCGTCGGCGCCGCCGACGCGCGGAGGCATCGTCGGCTCGATCCTGGCATCGCGCAAGTATCCGCGCAGTGTGCTGATTTGCGACTCCACAAACTGCTGTAGCGTGATTCCGCCAAGCAACTCTTCGGTCGCCGCAACGCTGCCCGGAAATTCTTCGTGGCCCGATTGCTGCAGCCCGAATCCTTCTTGCACTTGCCACTCCGCTGGCGTCGAAGGAAACGACCAACCCATCACCGAGAATGCCGGGCCTCGCGGTCTGCTGCCGTCGCCACGCTCAAGCGGCCCATCTCCAAACTTCCGCGCAATGTGCGATGCAACGCCAGGCGGTGGTTGACTCGGCCGCCGCGCATCCGCTCCGCCGCCGGGCGAGCTTGGAATTCCACGAGGACTAGGCAGAGCTTCCACCGGTGGTTGCGGCGCCGAGCGCTCTCTGACCGGCGTGTCGCGAGCAGGATCAAACTTTTGAGGAGGTGGTTCAGCGACTGCATCCCGCGTCTGACGAGAATCGACAACCGCGTCCAAGCTATCACTCGGCGCAGCAGCCGGCCGAAGTTCAGAGACGATGCGAATCTCTGGCTCTTCAACACCAGGAGTTCCCGCGGGCCGCTGCGGCGCAGCTTGCGCTGACGGTTGAGCCGGTTCCACAACGCGGCGCGGCGCCTCAGAAGCAGACGGCACCGCAGGCTCTGCAGCACGCGGGCGCGGCTCTGGAATCGACGGCGGCTCTGGCGCGCGCGGCTGGGGCTGCTGCGAAGCAGCGGGTCGAGCAGCCGGCTCCGGTTCGCGAGGACGTGGCGGCGGAGCAACTGGCGGCGCGGCTTCCTGTGCCGGCAGCATCGACGCGAGTTTCGCGTCGGCAACAATTTTTACTTTGAAAACGGTTTGGCCGCCCTTGATTTCGTCGCCGTTGGCGAGCATCGCATCTTGAATCTTCGCGCCGTTCAAAAACGTGCCGTTGCTGCTCTTGCGATCCTGCACGCGGCAGCCGCTCGCCCCGCACTCCACGGCAAAGTGGACGCCCGACATGAACGTGTCGTGCGGCAAAGCAAACTGCGCCCGCCCCGCCGCCCGCCCGATCGTGACGGACTCGCCGGTCCTAAGCCCGATGACCTTCCCCGCCATCGGCCCTTCCCGTATTTCCAGTATTACTCCCATAATCTATTCTTGAATTCTCGATCGATTTTATAGCAAGCCGAGTTGGGATTCGAACTCAGGATGCTCCGGCTCGGACGTGTTGTGTTCGCGGAAGGCGCGGTAATTCTCCACGATCTTGTGCTGACGCTCGGGAGTTAAGAACAGTTTCAAGTTAAGCAGATGCAAGTCGCACAGTCTGGCAAGGGCAACCAGAGCAGGATACGCAGCGTTCGAATCGTGCGCGCTGGCTGACACGATTAACGTCTCCGCAACGATCCGTCGAGTCGGTTCTTGTAGCCGGTAGTAATCGCTCACAAGGCCATCTGCGATATCCTGTCGTCCTTGCTCAGGCACGGCTTCATTCCCGAGCAATTTGCTAAGTATAGTGGCGGCTTTGTCCACGTCGCGAATTGCCTCGCGGTCCATCAGGTATTTCACGGCGAAGCCGGCAAGCAGGCTGTCGTGTTTCTCGCGCAGAAGTTGAGGAATTTTGGCAATTTCAGTGGGATCACGTTCGAATCGCTGATGCTGCGAGACGGCTTCACGCATGGATGGAAATAAAGTTGCGTCGGACACAACGAGCGCAACGTCTTCCGGCACGCCGTGCCAGTCGGGTCTGGGCGTAAGCGGCGCCCAGCGAACGACCAGCAATTGACCGCCGACGTTGAGGGTAGCCCCTTCCCACGCTAGCCAAGGTCCCAGACTGGTCTTAGTCATCGCGGGCCGCACGGAATCGAGCAATTCAACGGTTTCGGCGTGTCCTTCTCCATAGAGCCACTCGGTGACCTTGAGGCGCACACTGCGGACCTTCATGGCCCGGTCTTCATCTGCCTCGCCGGGTTCTTTGTGCAACTCGCCGAGCGACTGAATGGCGCCAGTGAACACGACAGAGCCATTTACAAGAGCGTCGCCGAGCCGCTGCCCTAATCTATATCGCTTGATTTCCTGCTTGTTGTCCGTTGGATTCATGTTCATTGCTCTCATCCCGAGCGCGGCTATCATCAGAACACAAATTGCTTTCGAGATTCTGAAGCACACGCCTGCCACCTTACCTCCGCCGCAACTCAAGGCTTGTTGATCATACTGACTTCGCTGACGAACGATGGCCCCAAAACCTGGACGCCGGCATCATCGCCGGTCTTCGGGAATCCCGCCGTGCTCCATGGCGTAACCACATTCGATGATCCATTGTCAGCCCAATTGCCGCCGCCTGAGTTCAAGCCAATGACAGTTACTGTATAGCCGCCGGTTCCAAAAACCATGTAATTTCGAGGAAACGTCTTCGTATAGGCGACAACCCATTCCGTGAAAGCGTTAACTCCCTGCGTGGAAGCCCAGGGATTTCCAGTTGTAGGATGATTGCCAAACCAGCCAAACGCAGGCGCATCAAACGATTTCAACCGCACAAGCTGGCCTTTTCCACCAGGGCCATTTCCCAAGAGAGTCGGCGGCTTGGACATCCAGCGGAAGGGCGAATTTCCACCTGTCGCCACCGCCCCTTGAGCGATTCTAGAGCTGTCCACCATCGGCACGGGGAAACCAGCTGCCGGGCTAATCTTGAAATCAGGATCTTCCGCGGATGTTCCAGGTCTTGGATCACCTGGAGCGGGCACTCCCGGATAATTCACAATAAAATTGTCAACCGTGTTCGCGGCAGCTCCAACTTTACCCAGATTTCCGACATTACCTATCACGACTTGAGTTTGGCCAGCATCCAGTCCAAATTTCCGGTCGTGTCCCCCGCCTTCCACCAGAAAATCTATCTGAAGATTCATTGGAGGAGGCGCGTTGTTCGTTGCAACGCCGTTTACCCCGGGAGCGAAAACTGCTGCGGTAGTATCACCATTTATCTTGCCGCCGGGTTGCGCTGTAATCTTAACAATCACGAGGTGAAGAACTCGAATCTCTTCATTCTGGAAGTGCTTCTTGTTCGAACCGCAATAGCAGACAAGGCGAAACGTGCCAGGTGTGTTCGGTTTGATCACGACCTGGTCTCCGGTGTCTTTATCCAAAGCGGGCAGGCCTTTTGCGACTGTGTCCGTAGGATCCTGTTCGATTTCCCAACGCAAATCGGTCTTCGCGGGAGCAGGCCGAATATTCTGAGCTTTGACAGTAATTGGACCTGAGTTGAGAATGACGACCATAAGATCGGCCAGCGGGGCGGCAAAAGGAAGGTCAGCTTTTAAAGCGTTAAAAAGTCCGGCGGCAGGCCGACTGGCCTCAGTTTTCTTCGTAGCGTCCCAAGTCGATTTCAAAGAAGCCTGTAATGAAGCTACGTCAACGACGGAAATGTTGACGCGGTCGCAATCATCCTCGACATCCTTTACGCCGAGTTTAAAGCTTATGTCGCGCATGGCGCTGCTGACAACCGAACCTTCCGCAAAACGGTGCAGGCCCGCCGGCGGAAACTTCTTGTCGTGAGCGATCTCCATGGGAGTGCCTGCAGCAGAGAGACCAGCGATGGCGGCACCGCCAGTTTCATTTTCAAAGACCTGGACCCTTCCGGCTCCGGTAGCGAGTGGAGTCAAGACCAATTTGCCGACGTATCCGATTGGCTTTATGTGGCGAAGGATCATCATCGCGCGAGGCTTGGGGTTGGCGGCGTGAAAAGCGACGGAGCGACCGACTGCGGTTTTATCGAGATCCGACAAGAGATCGGGAGGCTTATCGACGCGCTGGCGGCTCGCGCAAATATCCAGCTTGGCTTCAATAACCGTGAGCATCACGTGATCCGCATCGTCTTCCAATCCCTTCACAGCAAGTTTGATTTTTATATCTTTGATCGTGCCGCTGATGCCGATTCCCTCGACGAAAACTTTCTTGCCGGCAACGGGAATATCCATCGCATTGGAAGCTGTTTCAGCGGGTACTGATTTTTCATCAGTGAACAAAACGGCGCTGCCTTTCCCGAGAAAAACGGTTGACAGCTCCAACTGTCCCTTGAAGCCCGCAGGTTTCACTTGCCCCACGATCAGGATGGCACGAAGGTGAGTAGAAGCAACTTGAACATGGACCGCGCGTCCGGGATCGATCTTCTCAGTCTCGCTCAGAGTTGGCGGGTCAGCTCCGGCAGCGACGCGCGGTTTGCAGATTTGCAGGGATACGTCGATCGCGGTCATTTTAACCTGGATCGGATTCTTGACGATGGTCGCAGCGCCGCCGGACAAGTTCAGAGTTAAGACGACATCGTTGAGAGAGGTACTGACCTTTGCACCTTCGGCGAACAGAGTTACACCCTTGGCGAGAGCAGCGCCAGTGAAAACATTGTGTTTGCCGTCGTATTTGATGGCGGTGCCGCCTTTTTTGACAGGAAAGAAAAGAATCTCGTCCGCGGGGGCAGCAGTGAACGTACCTTTTCCTGTGAATGCCTTGTCCGTTCTGAGAAGAATAGGGACGCGCACAGGATTGGTGTGTTTCTTCTTCACTACGACGACCAGCGGAGCAGTTATGAGAGGTGCAACCTGAGGAGGCGGAGGGGGAGCCTGGAGCTTCGGGTCACAGGGATGGGCGGGGTCGTTGACACCCTTTGCAGGAAAACAAGCTCCAGCATTCGCACCAGCGGCAGGCAAATTTTGGGGGGCAGGAGGCTTGGGATCCGCCATCACTTCCCTCCTTGGGGAGGTTCGAGAGCGGCCGCCGCCTTGTGCAGCTCGGTGACTCTCACGGAAGGCCCTGGCAGCGCCGGATCGTTGAGGATAGAAGAAGCCCAAGGCAGCGCGGGATCGCGGTCAAAGTCGCGGCCGAACACGACCATGAAATCAATGTAGTTGCAGACGTCCGGCTCGAGGCGAAATTGATATGCCGCGGAGCGTTGGATTCCGTAGCGGATAAGGTCACGGATGGCAGGTTCACCCAGCTGTTCGATGCTCAGGGGAAAGAACTGCTTGATGTGAGACACCATGCGATCTTGAAAGCTCTCAGACGAAGCTTTCTGGAAAACGGCGAATTGCTCTGGGCGGATTTTCAGCATGTCTGGTCAACAAGCGTTCGCACAGGCAATCTTGGGTCGGCGGGCTGGAACGTAGAAGCGGTGGATGCGAACGCCGCAAGAATAATAAGCCTAGAAATGAGATGAGTAGGTGCTAAGTGACTCAACTGTATTTGAAGCGAGTTAGGCGGGAGCAAGGTGGAGTTCCTTTTTTTGGGGGCCTTTGGGGCCTGGGAGGAAGTGGAGAGCGAGATTGGGGTCTTCGGTTTCGACCAGGAATTGTTTTACGGGGCCAAAGAATTGGGCGGATTCTTCGGGGAGGCAGGTGGGGAGAAAGAGGCGGAGGACGCGGGGATCATAGTAGCGGAAATAGACTTGATCCCCGTCGGGGAGTTTGACAGTGAGGAAATGACGGAAGTGGGTACGGAGATCCTTGAGGGGCTTGTCGCAGGTGAGGAAGACGCCCCAGCTTTTGGACCAGGCTTGGTTGACGAGAGTGTCGAGGAGAGCGGATTTGGGCGGGATGCGAATGAGATAGGGGGCGAAGTGGGCGAGTTGAGCGCCTTGCGGGCCCTCGTAGAGAGATTGATGCTCCTCTTTGGATTCGAGAATGACTTTGAGGACGCTGGGCTCGCGAGAGGCGTCGAGAAGAGCGTAGAGAGGCTGGAAATCTTTGCGGAGGAGATCCTCTAGACGAGGTTGGCGCGGGGCTTGCGCTGGAATCTTGGAAGCAGACGAATCGGACGCGACAGGCGGGAGATCGAACTGCGGAGCACGTGCCGGGAAGGAAGGAAGGCCGCCATGCAAGGGGGCTGCGGGTGGCGCTGCAGGCCACATGGCGGAACTTCTTGCGGCAGCAGGAGACGTGTCGGTGAAGAGGAGGCGCGGAGAAGGCGGCGCGTCCTCGGCGGGGACAGGCGGAGGAACGACCGGCTTTTGCTGCGGAGGACCTGGAGGAAGAGATTCCTGCGCAGCAATGCG
The DNA here is from genome assembly GCA_963718785.1 of uncultured Acidobacteriota bacterium. Lineage (GTDB taxonomy): Bacteria > Acidobacteriota > Terriglobia > Acidiferrales > UBA7541 > Acidiferrum. The sequence continues at coordinate 179,335 of CAVQZW010000009.1, forward strand.
AAAAACGAGAACAGTATTGCCCGCGCGAATTTCGTCGCCGTTGGCAAGTATGGATTCCTTGATGCGAGCGCCGTTGAGGAAGGTGCCGTTGCTGCTGTCGAGATCGCGGACACGGCAGCCGCGTGCGTCGCACTCGAAGGCGCAGTGAATGCCAGACATGCGGGGGTCGTCGGGAAAGGCATGTTCGGCTTTGGCGTTCCGGCCAATGCGCAGGGGTTGGCCGGTGGTTAGCGGGATTTTGGTTCCCGCGTTGGGGCCGGAGCGGATTTCAAGAACGATGCGCATGGATCTTCCGTGGGCCCCTTTCACCAGTGCAAGGCAACGTTGAGCAAGGAGAGCACGCCGAGACTAAACAGCAGGCCAACGCCGCAGTAGCGAAGTACTTCTTGAGAGATACGGTTGCGCAGAGCCATGCCGACAGTGATGGCGAAGGTGGCCTTGGTCACCATAGCAAGAGTGGCACCAAGCCAAACAATGAAGGGGGCCTGGAGGCGGGCTTCGAGAGTGGCGGCGGCAATTTGCCCGATGTCGCCCCATTCCGAAAAAAATACAACAGAGAAAGAGACCACCGCCGGACGAAACCATCGAGGTGAGAGGCCGGGCTCGGAGCTGGATTTGGCAGGCGCTTTAAAGGTGAGAGCAAGAGCCATGGTGAAAAAAGTGGCGGCACTGATGAGGGCAACGACTCGTACAGGCAAGCGAGCAACGAGACCGCCAAGGAAGACGGCCGCAGCCATCTTACCCATGAAGGCTAAGGCGACACCGGATAGGAGAGGCCCCATGCGGTATCGAGTGGCGAGGGAGCTGATGGTGTAGAGAAGCTTGTCCCCGAGCAACTCGCCCGTAAAGACTGTCGCGAAGGAAAGCAATAGAAGATAGAGCATATCGATCCTAGTTCAAGCCCGGCAAATCGCGGCACAGCTACAACCGAAAAAGAGGCAAAAACATAAGAAAAGCAACGGCGACAATCTGAATCAGCCAAAACACGACTTCATTCCGGGAGACAAACGAACCCGCAAAGAGGCCGAGAATCACTCCCACCACTACGCCGGCCAGAAATCCGGCCATGTTAACGCCACCTTCGACCGAAGTCCTGCCGATATACCATTTCAGAAGCATGCCCCCCGCAAGAGCGAAGAGATGAACCAAGGCGACGATGCTACCGAGATAGGCAAAGACTTTGCGGCCCACGGGATTGCCGCGAAGGAGGAAGGCCGCGATGAGCCAGATGACAGCGACGATGATTTTCAGTATCAATTCTGCTCCTACCTCATTCGAATCATTCGACAGCGGAAGAACGCAGCCGCTTCAAAGCGCGTTCGCCAATTTCGCGGTTGGCAGGGTCAGGATCGGACCTCATGCGCTCGAGCTTGGGAGCGTCTGACCGGCGCCCCAGAAAAGCAAGCAATAAAGCAGCATCGCGGCGAACCGAGGCGGAGGGATTCGTCATCCAGGGCTCGACCAATTCGACGCGAAAGGTTTCCGTAAGGTTCAGGGAAGAATCAATCAGCAGGATCCTTTGATAGGAGAAAGCGGAACCATTGGCGAGCAGGTCCGCAAGAAGGTCGCTGCCAGAGGCAGTGGAGGAGCGGCGGAGAGCGAGACGAATTCTTTCGCGAAGAGCGCCGCCGCGGTCGTTCCATTTTTTCAACAAAGGGCCGAGGGCCTGAGGAACTCCGAGCTGCCCGAGGGAAACAAGGGCGGCATCTTGAAAGGATTGATCGGGGCTGTTGAGCAAGCCGATCAGGAGATCCGCGGAACTGCGAATGCGGCAACGACCCAATGCAACGACCGTTTCGAGACGCAATTCGGGAGGCTCCAGAGGGTCCGCAAGGATGGGCGTAAGCTGGGGACTTGCCTTGCGCATGCGGCCCAGACCAAGAAGCTTGACGGCGCGGCGCCGGACGCGGACACCGCGGTCTTTCTGCGGAAGGAGTTCGACGAGGGGCTCCCAGGTGAACATCAGGAGAGGCAAAAGGTCCATGTATTCGTCGGTGTCAATAAGGGCATCGACAAACGCAGGAAAATTCTTGGAGGAGATGGCGGTGATTCTGCGTTTGGCTTCCTGTGCCAAGGAAAGCAAAGTGGGATCGCGGCGCGCAGCCTCTTCCAGCTTGGGAATCAGTTCGGGTTTGCCGAATTTTCCGAGAGCGACCAGGGCCGTGCGGCGAACCTGGGGATTTGCGTCGTTAAGAAACGGCTCGATCAAGGGAACGCTGGAGAATTTGGCCATCTGACCGAGACTACGAATTGCGGCAAGGCGAACGGCGGGGTCAGGGTTAGCGAGCAATTTTTCGACCGTCGGAGCGCCGAGGGGCCTGCCAACAATTCCGAGAGCCTGGATGAGGTGAACCAGATCTGTAGGATTCAGCGAACCGCGGTCGAGGCGGTCCAACAAGGCCTGAGAGACGGTGGTGGGGTCCGTGTCCCAAAGGAGATCGGTGCGGGCGTCGAAATCGGCAAGAACGAATTGAACGCGGGCGTCGGGAGTGAACTCGGGCTCGAGAGGAGGACCGAGCTCGAAGCTGGCGAGCTCGCCAGTGGCAAGGACGATGACGACGAGTAAGGTGGGTAAAGGCATCAGGGAACCTGCTGGCGCTGGACTTTGATGGTGAGGTTGAGCGTGTAATCGATCGTGCCTTTCAGCTCCTCGAGTTCGGCGCTGTGGGAATCCGCCTCTACGGCGTAACCAATGAAACCGGTTTTTATGGTGCCATCGCTGAGGTATTTGAGCTGGATAGGATTGGTGAGAGCCACGTTGACGCCGGGCTTCTGGCTGGGGTTCGCGGTGCCGGAAGGAAGCGGACCGGGATCGATGATACCAAGGGGATCGTTCTCAATGTCGAAGGTGAAAAACATCATATCGGCAATGGCGTAGCAAATGTCCCACTGGGTTTGGCGATCGTGACTCATGACGTCGCGGTTCCAGTCGACGTCACGATTGTTAATGCGCGCAGTGCGGCCTCCCCTGGGCCGATCAAAGAAGTCCCCAACGAGGTCGATTTCGGCGCCATGGGAAGACAGGGAAATGAAATCGTCTTCAGAGAGCCAAATATCAATAACGGGAGCACTGCTTAGAGTGAGGGTGGCGTTGGTCTTGACGCCTTCGAAGTACTGCGTAAACCAACGGCCGTTGACGCCAATTTTGATTGACCATTCCTCGGCAAAGCCCTTGTCGTGATTGAAGTGCGCCTTATGGACATTGTCGAGCTTGACCTGACAATGAAAAACCTTGCGGGCCTGGGAGCCATCCGGGTCGAACCAACCGAGGGAGACGATGACGCCGTAAGTTCCCCCTGAAGAAACGGTGGAGAGAGGAATCTTGACTTTGGCTTGCTGCGGAGGAAGAGACGGGTCGGAAGAAGGAATGGGTTCGATGACAGGGACGACGCTGACTTTGTTACCGGCGGCGTTGGAAAAAGGAGTGTAGTCAAATTTATGAAGCAGATGGGGTGTGCGGAGAGCGACGGTATTGAGGGGGAAATCCGGAGTCGCACCGATGGGAGCGGAGACAGGTTTCGCACCAGGAATCTTCGGAAGATCGACAATAAATTCGTAGTCTTTGCCGCCGAGGGATGAGAAGGGGTAATAACCGCCATCGGAATTGGCGAAAAACATGAACTGGATGGCGGGAACGTAGAGATTGCCGTTTTCCGGAAACTTGACGGCTTCCCAGCGGGCACTGGCTACGGCTTTGCAAGGATGGAGCTCGGTGCGCATTGTTCCAACCTTTCTGTCATCGCTGGAAGCGTGGCCACAATCGTAGATCCAGCGGCCGGCGATCCAGACGCGCTGGCCAGTCATGGGCCAAGCCCAATCGGCGGAAAACATTCCACCAGGCCTGGTTCCGAAAGAGCCACAATCCCATTCGCACTCGAGGGAACCGGCTCTACCTATCCATGCCTTGCCTTCTTTTTTCATTTTGGCCAATTCGTCTGGCGAGGGACCGCCGTTGCCAGGGCCGACGACGTAGCTGAAGGGAAGGTCTGGAGTGACATGAAAATTCCAGTCATACCAGCGGTGCCACTGCCATACGGGAACGTCGGTCCAAGTCTGAAAGCTGTGAAAAAGAGGGCCTTCGACCTCAAATTCGGATTCGTCGAGTACGGGAACCCAACCCGGGACAGTCCTGATGAGATCCTGGATGAGCCAGCCATAGAGACTGTCGTCAGGCCCCTCACTGGGAGCGTGGCATCCTCTTAGGTAGCCAAGTCCATTGGCTTTTTGTCCTCCCCAATTATAAGAAGGAGAATTGATCCGATGGAAAGGGTACGTGTAGTCCCAATCTTTATTGTCTTTATCCGTGGCCATCGAGATGAGGTCTCCCGAACAGAATTAACCAAATAGGATTAAGTCCAGCTGATGAGAGTGACTCCAAAGAATTCAGCTTCCATAAACTTCCTTCAGTTTTGATTCGGTCTGCGAGTCAACAGAACCGCTTTCCTGCAAACTTTGATCTTTCTGAAACTGCTTCAAGTTGCCGCTAAATGTATCATCATCCCAGTTTTCTGTATCGGGCGTACCGTAGCCCAAATTATATAGACGGGCTTTAACGGCGGGGTCTCCATCCTGCAGGCTGAGCAAAGAGCCACCGTCCAGAAAAACCGTGGCTCCGGCAATCTTAAGAGTCATCGTGCAAGTCGGATCTACGACAGGGACACGAAGAATGCCAAGCGAATCCGTGACGCCACGAATTTCGGGAAGAGGAGATCCACTGCCCAAGAGAACGAAGGGCTCATTGATCAGCGGTTTTCTCTTGCTAAGAGGGCCGGTACCCTCCGCCAAAATACGAACGACCCAGTATTGATGGACTTGATCGCAAGGGCCGCCACTGGAAAGGCGCTGATAGAAACGGCAGGCAAAAGTATTCTGGGTCTGATGAAATTTGAGTTCTTCGCCGGAATGATGAGCCGACCGGCGCTTGTCGCCATCAGAAAAGAATCTCTTTTTGCAGGCGCTGCCGCCCTCTTTGAATGTTGGACAAGGCCATTTGGCGGGAAGGATTTGGCTTCCCTGTCGAAAAACCAAGATCATGACGCGGCGATTGTGGCTGTTTCTCGCGTTGCGCTCAGAGAGAGTGACCTGGTCTTTCTGTTGCCAGGCTTGTTTATAAAGATCTTCCTTCTCCTTGGAGAAGAGAATGAGCGGATTGAATCTGGAGCATCCCTGGACGTCACCTTTTTGATCAGGACCAGCGTTGCGCGCGAGGAAATCGTTGGACTTATCAAGTTTAAGATCGCCGCAGAGAAGGTTCATGTATTGAAGGAACAACTGCTGGCGCTGGCCGGGGTCGCTGGCGTATCGGGCCACGCGGGGATCATCGGGAGGGTCGGAAGTATCCGGACTGGGATCACCCGAGGAGGAGGAAGCGGGTGTTTTTGCAGGCTGATTCTTAGAGGGGTCCTGGCTATCAAGGTGATTGAGGATGGTGCCAATCGAACTGTCTCCCCAAACGTCCCCGCCCAAATGGTTGTTGTAAAGAGTGTTCCAAATCGCGGGATCACGCGTGAGCAGCGCGTAAATGGCGATGGCCCGGCGGCCGCTTAGTGTCTTGTTGTAGTCATCGCCGGAATTCTGGGTGGAAGAGCCAAGTTCAAAATTGCCCTGAAATGAAGGATCAGCGTGGCCGAAAATGGAAATAGGGGCCCCAACCATCTTGGGATTTTCCTTGCGGAGATTGGAAAAAGTATCCATCTCGTCCTTGATGCCTGGAAGAACAAAAGAGGAATCAAATTGGAAGCGCACGTCGTCAATGCGAAAACAAGCAATAGGAATCAACCTGAGGCGGGTGGTATTAAATTCGGAAGAAGTGGAAGGAGCAACGAGAAACTCAGCGGGGTCAGCGGGATCGTGAAGGCCAGTGACGCCTCCGTCCGTGCTGCCGAGAACCGTTCCCTTCTGATCGTCATCCATAATCGCTTGGGCCTAATCGTGTGACCTTTTTGCGTGCGGCTGCGAAGCCGGAGAAAAGGCTAGCAACCGTGGACTTGTTTCAGTTTTGCTTGAGTGTTCGGGCCACAGATGCCGTCGATGGTCAGGGAGTGATCGCATTGGAATTCCTCGACGGCGGATTCGAAGGCGTCCTCGTCGGAGCCGTCCAGAGGACCCGCAAAGTAGCCGAGATTATTCAGGCGGGCGACTTGGCCGGAGGTTTCGTCGAGGGGGTCAAGATGACCGATCTTAATAGGGATGACTTCGTTGGCGAAGGGAGTTTGATCGCCGCGGATGGTGAGAACGCCTTCTTTGGCGTCGAGCGGGATTTCCTGTTCGAGCTTGCCGTGGCCATCGGTGGTTAGCTGATAGGTCTGGCCGTCTACGAGGAGAGCGCATTGAGCGCCGGCAATGGGTTTTTCGTAGATGTCCTCTAGGACGACGCGGAGTGTGAGCGTTTTTTTGTCGACAGTGAAAGTATGCTTTTTGTCGGTGGCGCCGGATTCCTGTTTTTGTTCCATGTCGGGGACGAATACTTCGTCTCCCGGAAAAAGTACATTGGGATTCTGGCGCAGTTTTTTCAGGTCGGAGTTGTTGGGATGATCCCAGATGACGGTGTAGTCGGTGAAACCGTTGTCCTTGGCGATTTTGGAGAGGTGATCGCCTTGAAGAACGCTGTAGTAGCTACCCATGATTGCCACCTAGAGCTAATGGCACTGGTCTAAAAGGAGTTGAGAAACAGAGCAAACGAGTCATTTTTTGCGCCAAGACTTTTTATGGATATTGGGAAACGAGATTTTGCAATTGCCGGGGTCGATGCCGTCCACTCTTGCCTGGCCTTTGCCATCGAGATAACCCTCGGAAGTGGAACCGTCCGGAAGTTCGATCTCATACTGCTCGTTGGGGACGGGCTTGCCAGCTTGATCGAGTAGCTCGATTTCTACCCAGTGACCGGTGGGAGCGGCAGAACCTGCCGCGCTAGATAAGGCTTGTCAACCGGGACATGGTTTGACGAAGGGAGTGCCGGATTGGGCGGCTTGAGCGAGTGCTTCGCCAGCGACGCCCGGGCTGCCGGAAGAAGAGGAGGGACCGGTGGTACCGCTGCCGCTCATGGCTCGAGCGAGCAGAACCATGGGAGGAACGGGGGGAACAACAGCGGGAGAGCCCATGCCGACTTCGCCGATCATGACGGTGGGTTCGCCCATCAGGATTGGATTGGCCGGGCCAAGACATAAGCCGGGGATTTCCATGACGATGTCGCCCATGCGGCAAGCCATCATGTTGTTGATGAAGACGGTGGGGCTGCCAAGCATGACCATACCAACGCCATCTGGGCCGGTGATATTGACCATGGGGCAGGCGTGCTGGTCCATCATGGCGCGCCAGGCGGGGAGGCCGCCGATGAGGACGTTGACGCTTCCTGGGCCGGGAGCGAGGGGCATGCCGTGAGTGGTGATGTCGGTTATGCGAGCTGCAGGAGGCATAGTGAGTTCTCGGACTACTGGTTGAGCTTTCCGCCTTTCGTGCCATCGTCGGCAGTGTCGGGATCTTTGGGATCGGCGGGAGAGTCTGGGCTGGCTGGCGAACCGGGGCTCGCGCTTTGCGCGCTGCCAGGGGCACCGCCGCTGTTGATGAGGACCATGGTGCCCTGAATCGAAACGCCAGCGGGACCGATATCGATGAAACCGCCTGGGCCAACCAGAGAGAGCTGCATGCCGGCTTGAATGACGACGTTCATGCCACCTGTAATATAGACAGCCTGACTAGCGGAGAGAACATCGTTCATGCCGATCTGTGTATTTCGACTCTGACCTATGGTAATGGACTCGCTGCTGCCAACACTCTCCTGGCGGCTCTGGCCAATGGTGATCGATTCGTTGTTACTGACCTGCTCTTTACGATTGCCGCCGATGGTGATGGACTCATCGGAGCCGACCTGTTCCATGCGCTTGGCGCCGATCTGGATAGAGGTGTCACCGGCAATTTTTTCGAGAAATTTGCCGTTCACCTGGGATTGCTTGTCGCCCTTAACGGTCTCGAACTTGCTGGATTCGACAATCATGTGGCGGTTCGCCCCGATGTATTCGCGAGATTCTTTTTCGACGCGCACGTCCATATCTTTTTCGGCGTTGATAAAGATCTGTTCGTCACCCTTTTTGTCTTCGAAGCGGATTTCATTGTAATTGCTGGCACCACCGCCTTTTGTACTGCGGGACATGAAGGTAGTGCGGGTTTGATTGTCCGCAAGCTTATAAGGAGGCATTTGCTCGTCGTTATAGACGCGGCCGGTGATGAGCGGGCGATCGGGATCGCCTTCGAGAAACTCGACAATCACTTCCTGGCCGATTCGCGGAATATTGATGGCACCCCAGTTCTTGCCTGCCCAGGGCTGAGAAGACCGAATCCAGCACGAGCTCTTCTCGTCCTTTTTGCCCTCGCGGTCCCAGAAAAACTGGACTTTTACGCGGCCGTACTTGTCCGTCCAAATTTCTTCACCGGACTTGCCGGTAACCACGGCGGTTTGCGGGCCCTGGACAAAAGGACGCGGTGTGTCGCGCTGGGGCCGGTAGGGCACGGAATACGGAATGCATTTGAAGTGATTGGAATAGTGCTCGCCCGATTCCCCTCCGGATCCCATGTAACTGCTTCCGACAGTGGCGGAATGCTGGACCTCGGTCAGGAGATAAGACTGATTTTGGTCGGCGCGAGCATGACCGGAAAGATCAAAACGGTAGCCGGAGACAAAGCTGCGGCAACTTCCTGCGCCGACGCCAATCAGGTGAATGGTCTCTTCTTCCTGCATGCGAATTTGGGTGCGAGATTCGCCTTCGGCCTTCTTGGTGTACTCGCCGGGATAGTCGAAGATCTCGTAGCTCTCGTTGCCGCCTACTTTGAAAATAGTATCTTCGTTGGCCAGCAGACTGGTGCTGGGGGTCTCGAAGTTGTAATCCGTTAGCGCATATTTTCCGGGGCGAAGTTCTTGCTCGAGATTCCAGGAAGCGACAAGATCCTCGTCTTTAAGGTAGACGCCGCCGGTGAAGTCCACGCGGGCCTTGGATTGGACGGGGCACGGTTTATGAACGCCGGGCTTATTGCCCATCACGAGCGTGTGCTTGTTCTGTTCGTGCTCGAAGAAATAGAAGATTCCGTACTGTTCCATGAGGCGAGAGACAAAATTAAAGTCGGTTTCGCGGTATTGCACGCAGTATTCGCGCTGTTCGAAGTCGCCCTGGAGGGCGTTTCTGAAATCGCCGAAGCCGCGATCCTTAAAGACCTTTGCGACGATGTCCGGGATGGTCATGTTCTGAAAAATGCGGCAATCGGCCCTTCTTGTGAGAAACCAGAGCCAGGGGACGATTTCAGCGTGGTAGTGGGTGAAACGTTCGTCCATTCCAGTTTGTGCGAAGCGGCTGACGTGGCCGTTGAAATAACGTTTGCTGCCATCGGTAAGAGTAAGGGAAATGCAGACCTGTTTTCCGATGATTTTCGTAAAATCGATGGAGGCATTTTCGGAAATCAACTCGGCGGAAATCCGGAAAAGGCGGGAAATGCCTTCGTGCGCGGCAAAGCCCATGAGGAGAAGTACGTCTTTCCCCAAAGGCGTCTCAATGGCGATGACTCTATCTTTTTGCGTATATGGCATATTCCCTGCGTGCCTTCTCTCCGTAGCCGTTGCTTACCGGAGAACTGTCTTTCCGAACCAGAAACCTTCAAGAAGCTGGTGCGGATACGGTTTCACCAAGCTTTCCGGCACATTCAGAAGATAATACTGCGAGGCTCCTCCAGGCAGGTTGCCCATGTTGAGGTAACTTCCGGCCAAACCGGAATCCCGAGGCTGCCGAAAGGCAGGGCCAGCGAGTACCGTCAGTTTTTCACCAGCCTCCAGGCGAATGCACCACAATTGTTCGATATCGCTAAAGTTGTCGCTGACCGCCAGAACGGCTTGCAATTTTTCTCTAACGCAATCGGAGCAATTGCTATCGCGAAGCGAGTTTCCACCGCATTGGTCGAGAATCTCCAAGAAGAGCGCTTCCGGAAACCACCAGCTTCCGAAAGGATTGTTGCGCTGGCCATAGCCGCGAGTATCGTCGAAGATCCACGGGTCTCGGAAGGAAGTTGCGCGCAGAAGGGTTGTGCCCCCACCTAACGTGACGGACTTTGGAAAGCCCTGAAACGCCCTGACGATGGAAGCCACACTGCGTGAAGCCATTTCCTCAGGAGTTCGGCCCCGTAATAAGTGCGCGTTCTCGGGCAACGAGAACTTGTGAGAGAGACGCTCAGAAAGATTCGTCCAGCTCAAACCATCGTTGAGGTCTGCGGTCACCCGAGCGCTAGGAGTAGGACTCATAAATCAGGCGTAGGTAAAGGCGCCGTTTTCGCCGACGGAGACGTGAATAGCGGCCGGTTTTTGACGTTCGGCCATACGGCTCAAGAGGTAGCGAGAAACATCCGGAAGCATGGTGTTGGTCAGAATGTTGTCGACGTTGCGAGCGCCGGACTCAACTTCAGTGCAGCGCTTGGCGACTTCGGCGACGACCGCGGGATCGTAAGTCAGCTCGATTTTGTGATTTTCGCGGATGCGGCGCTGGATCTTGGCGAGTTTCAGTGTGACGATTTGCTTCATGGCTTCGTCGCGGAGCGGGAAATACGGCACGGTTACGAGACGGCCCATGAAGGCCGGCTTGAAGATTTTGTTCAGCTCAGGCTTCAGGGCTTTGGCGAGGCCTTCGGCGCTGGGAGTGGTTTCCGGATCGGCAGTTAGCTTCATCAGAAGATCAGTGCAGGCGTTCGATGTAAGAATGATGATGGTGTTCTTGAAATCGATCTCGCGGCCTTCGCCGTCTTCCATATTTCCTTTGTCGAAGACCTGGTAGAAAAGTTCAAGAACATCGGGATGCGCTTTTTCGCATTCGTCGAGGAGGACGACGGAATAGGGCCGGCGGCGAACGGCTTCGGTAAGCACTCCGCCTTCGCCGTAACCAACATAGCCAGGAGGCGCGCCTTTGAGGCTGGAGACGGTGTGCGCTTCCTGGAATTCGGACATGTTGATGGTGATGAGATTCCGTTCGCCGCCGTAGAGGAAATCGGCGAGGGCGAGCGCGGTTTCGGTTTTGCCGACTCCGCTGGGGCCAACGAGCATGAAGACGCCGACGGGCTTGACGGGATCGTCCATGCCGGCGCGGTTAGTGGAAATGCGCTGAGCGATGGCTTCAAGAGCGTGGTTCTGGCCGATGACACGGGCAGACATTAGATCTCTTAGATTGAGGACGGTATTGATCTCGTCTTGCTGCATCTTGCCGACGGGAATGCCTGTCCAAGCGGAGATGACTTCGCCGACGATTTGTGTATCGACGCAGACACGCATGAGCGGCGAGTCACCTTGGAGTGCATCGAGCTCGGCGTTCAGTTTTTCGAGTTCGGCGCGGAGGGCAGTGGCGTCAGTCGCAGGCTGAGCGGCGGTACCTAAGGAAGCGGACGCGGAAGCGACGGCTCCCGGCGCAGAAGGTGCAGGGATAGCGGATGGAGGAGAGACAGCGGCCTCGAGTTGAGTGCGGATGTCGCGAATGCGGGAAACGAGAGACAGTTCCTTGTCGCGGCGCTCTTCCAGAGTCTTGAGGCGGGCGGCAACGTCCACTTTCTGCTTGGCGATGTTGGCGAGGCGTTCGGAATGATCGACGCCGACGGCGGATTCGCGTTCCAGAACACGCTGCTGGACATCTAGATCGTCGACCTGGCGCATGGCGTCTTCGATCGCTGGCGGAGTGGCGTTCTGGCCGAGAGAAAGGCGCGCGCAGGCAGTATCCATGACACTGACGGCTTTATCGGGAAGCTGCCGGCCTGCAAGATAGCGATGCGAGAACTTCGTGGCGCTGCGGACGGCTTCATCGAGGATGCGAACGCTGTGGTGTTTTTCGAGAGAGCTGACGATGCCGCGCAGCATGACCATGCATTGTTCTTCTGTAGGCTCCTCGACTTTGACGACCTGGAAGCGGCGGGCCAAGGCCGCGTCCTTTTCGAAGAATTTCTTGTATTCGGACCATGTGGTGGCTGCAATGGTGCGAAGTTCGCCGCGGGCCAGTGCGGGCTTGAGCAAATTCGCCGCATCACCTTGCCCCGCCGGGCCTCCTGCACCGATCATCGTGTGCGCTTCGTCGATGAATAGAATGATGGGAGACGGAGAAGACTTCACCTCTTCGATCAGGCCTTTGAGGCGATTTTCGAATTCCCCTTTGACGCCGGCGCCAGCTTGCAGAAGCGCAAGATCGAGCGAGCGGATAGTGACGTTCTTCAGAACAGGCGGAACATCTCCGGCAGCGACGCGCAACGCGAATCCTTCGACGACGGCGGTTTTGCCGACGCCTGCTTCGCCGGTGAGGATGGGATTGTTCTGGCGGCGGCGCGTGAGGATATCGATGATCTGGCGGATTTCGTGATCGCGGCCGAGCACAGCATCAATTTTTCCAGCTTTGGCGTTGGCGGTGAGATCGATGGTGAATTGATTTAAATTTTGCTGCTTCCCTGCCGCGGGAATGCCTGCGGCGCCTTGTGGGAGACCTTCCAAGCCGAGGGGAACGGCTTGCGCGGTTTCCTGATCCTCAGGCGAACCAGCCACAATGTTCCAGAAGTCTTTATGAAGAGCTTCCGCACTGATTTTTTGGAATTCGCGGGTAACTTCGCGCATGAGGCGGGAAAGTTCGCCGGAACTGGCGATGGCGAGAATGCAGAAGCCGGTACGGACTTGTGCGGAGCCGAAGTCGATGGAGCCGATGGTCCAGGCTTCGGACAGCATATCCGTGAGCGTGGGACTGAAAGCAGGAGTGCGGGCGTTTCCGGACTTCAATTTGTCGAGACTACGAGTGAGGTCGCCGGTGAGGCGTGATTTATCAACGCCAAACTGTTTGAGAATGCGGGGGAGATCGCTATCGGTGACGTCGAGGAGCTTGAGGAGGAAGTGTTCGACCTCGATGTCATAGTGAGTTCGCGCGAGGCAGAAGCCCGCCGCAGCCTCGAGAGTATTGCGAGTAGTATCATTTAGTTTGCCGATCAGACCCTTTAGATTTGCCGTCATGACGACCTCGTTTCGCTAAACGTTGAAAATAGTTTCTTCCGGGTGACGTTCCATGGGTTTTGATTTCATCCACGTAATCCACCCAAGCTGCGGGGCGCCATCGCCTTCGCCGCCAAGCTGGCAACGCGGAACTTCTTCACGTTCGAGAATAAGCTGGACTTCGAAATCGATCTCTTCGTTGGTCCAAAAGCGCAAGAGTGAGCGGAGCGGCTCGTAGGCAGAGCCGTTGGGAAGGAAATCGAGATAGTTCTCCAGATTAAGCGGACCGATGCGTATGCGGGCTCGGGCTTGCTGGTTCCAGACTTCGTCGCCGACCACGGCGCCAAGGCCAAGTTGTTCGGAAGGAGTGGAGCGCTCGCCGATGCAGCATTCTGTGGTGTCGTCCAGGCGGAACCAGCCGCCGACAAGCTGAATGACCTGGAAAGGAACTTCGAAATAATCGTTGAGGAGCAGTTCGAGGGCATGCGCCGAATGGGGGCGCTGGCCGAGGATCCCCGCGAAGAACAGAAAGGCATCGTCGGGGACGGCGAGACGCTCCTGCAAACCGAGCGTGCCAAGACCGATTAGATCGAGCAGATGGTGGGAGAAGCGATCGCGCTCGCCACGTTCGTAGGAAACGGCAAAGCGGTATTTCTCCCAGGCCTGGTAGAAAAAGGAGAGCATGCGGTGGTGAAAGAGATCGAGGAAATCGCGGAGAGTCTTATCTCCGGAGCGCAGGCGGGCGAGAATGAGCGTCGTATAGAAATGCGGGAGCGGGCCCTGTGGGCCGGTAGTGCCCATGAAGTTGACAGCGAGAGACGGAGGCTCCCCTTCCGGCCAATCAATGGTTTGAATTTCGCTAGCGGGGAAAGCGAGTGAGGGGTAAGCACCGACGCGCGCGACTTCATCGGACGGATTCGTGAAACGTCCGAGGGGCTTACGATCGGGCGCCATGCGCTCGAGCAGGCGAATTGCCTGGAAGAATTCGAAGCGATACGGCTCCTTGCGGAGCAGCTCTTCGACTTCCGAAAGGTCTACAGGAGAATCACTTCCCCCGCCCGGGGTGGCCATTGACGGAGAACCTCCTTTCTTTGCTGGGTACGGACGGCAAGCTGGCTGAAACTGTTCAGCGAAGCATAGTGCCCCAGAAAGTATTCGAGAACGCTGGCAAAGAGAAAAACGCCGCCACCGACGAATTGTTCTTCGTCAAATTCCATCTGGACGCGGTGGCCGCGGACGAAGCCGATGCCGTTTTCCGAGATGACGCGTGCGAAGTGGCGCGTGCTGGAAAGGTGTGTAAGCCCGGCGACCTGGCGCTCGTTGTAGCCCGATTCGCCAAAAGTGTAGAGGCGGAGAATTTCCTGGAGAGAGTCCTTCCCTTCCTCGACGATCGACAGATAGTTCAGCGAGAGATGGGAAATCAGGCGCCAGAGCATGCCTTTACCGGTGGGAGGACGGACGGAAGGCGAGGGCTTGCGCAAGGCTACGATGCGCTTGATGGAAGAGATGCCTTCGAGTTCGAAATCGCCACGCTCATTGCCCATGGGAAGGCGGTGAGGCAAATCGCGATTCGAACATGTGCAGTGAATGGTGGCGGTGTCGGTATCAGGATGAAGCGGGCGGCCACTCAGGTCGAGGAACGAAAGGTATACGTCAGTGCCTTCATCGTCGCGGCGCGTGGAAGCCTGGCGACGGGAATGCCAAAAACCCTTAGGGCGTTCGCGATGGCGCGAGGTGGTGTGGCGAAAGCGATAAAAGGGTTCAAAACTCAAGACTTCGTGAGTTTGCGGATCGGGAGAGATGACTTCTTCGATGGAGAAAATCTCCATGGCGCGACGGCGGCGAGCATCGGGAGTAATGAGGTATTCCGTGTGGGTTTGATCGAGGCGAATCGGTTCGGCGGTGTGCGGGAAAAGATTGATGGCCGGCGAGCAGCCGAGGCGAAGAGTCTCTTCGGAAACGTTGAGCTCGAGGGTTTGCTGACGCTCGCTGCGTTCGAAACGCGAGATGAGAAAGACAATCTCGATACGCGGCCCAAAACCGGAACTGCGGAGTTGTTCGAGCCCTTTTAGATCGACGAAGAAGAACTTTTCAGGAAAATGAAAATATTCCTGTAGAAGCCGATAGCCGGAGAACGCGCGGCGAGGATACGGCAAGAGCGCTTCGGAATCGGGGAACCCGCCGGGCTGGAGGTGGGTGCAAGGGAAAGAGATGGCGCTCTTGCGAGTGTTGGGGGCCTTGTCGCGAATCAGAATTTGAGCGCAGTTGTTGCAGAGTAATTCGTAGAGCGTGTGGATGAGGCTGCTCTCGCCGTTAAGGTAAAAGCGGAGCGAACTAAGCTCCAATTTGTCGAAAGAGACGTCGGGAAAGCATTCGAGCTCGAGGCGCAGGGCGGCAACGGCGTCCTGGGATTTGACGGCGGGGCGCAAGCGGTCTGGCGTAACCCACTGCGTCGAGGAAACTTTCAAGGGCCAGAGCGTGGTGTCGAAGCAGGTCTTGAATTTGCAGGGGTAGCCATCTACGGGCTGCGAGTAGAGCATCGAGCCGCGTGGAATGGGCAGTCCGGTGCTCAGCTTTCCTTGCTCAGGATCGAGGTGAAATTGCACGATCGTGGACGACGGGATAGGGCGAATGTAATGCGGATACAACACGCTTAGCAGGGCTTCCGTGATTTCTGGAAATTCGTCGTCGATTTTGAGATGGACGCGCGCGGCCAAAAAGGCAAAGGCCTCGATGAAGCGCTCGACGTGCGGATCTTCGCAGCGGTTGGGATCGAGAAGCAGGCGTGACGCGACCTTCGGATATTTCTCAGAGAACTCCGCACCCATCTGGCGGAGATAGGTTAGTTCGCGCTCGTAATATTCGAGCAGCTCGTCACGCACGGTCTTCTCCGGAGATGGAAACCTCGAGGCTGGTCAGCTCTATGGAAGCATCGTAGACAACGTGCTCGGGAAGCGGATCGATACGGAGCATGCCATCGATAACAAAACGTAGAACGCGCGACTGGCCGACGACGGGTACCAGGGAGACTTTGACGCCATCAAGCCGCGCTTCGAATGTTTTCACGGCGGTTTCGATGGATTGAAGCAGCTTGGTCTGTTCGTAAAGAAAATTGGAGGGCATGGAAGTGATGTCGGGAAGCCCGTAATAGTATACGGAACGGAGAATTTCGACGGAGCCCTCCGGAATGTAGTCCGGAGTCCGGCGCGTGTTGAGCAAACTTTCGAGATCCCGGCGGACGGCGGTCTTGAGCCGCGCGAGGGACGTGCTGCGCGTCATCGGTGCTTCCGTCTTGATCTTGGGCTCGTCGTCCAAGAGGCGGTCCAGAATCGGCAATCGCAAAGGCGCGTTGGAATCGTAATCCGGCATCGGTTACCTCAAAGCCAGCGCCTGGCCGGGATCGAGCCGGCAAAGCTTCTGATAAATTTTTTCTTTTTCCGCGTCGTCGCGGCCCAGCTTGTCGGCGCAGCGATAGAGCAAAGCGAGAGGCTGGGCGACAATGGTGGCCTCTTCCCATTCTTCGAGTTTGCGTCGCTCGATCTCTTCGGCGAGTTCAACAAGGATGGGATAAGCGATAGCTTCGTGCTTGGTCGCAAGAAAGATGTTCGCGAGTTGAATGTGCCGCTGGAAGCGGCCGCGGCCTGTACGCTCGTTGTTCATCTCGCGGGTCAATATGCCAATGGCTTCCTGCACCTTTCCGGCGCGCGCGGCTTTCATGGCTAGTTCGATGACGTCGGCAGCCTTTTCTCCATTGCTGCTCTCTGACGCTGAGCTCGAGGACATAGCCGCGGGCGAAAACTCCGGTTCGCTGGGCGCTGGAGCAACCGGTGGCGGCAATATGCTTTCTTTTAGCCACGTCTGCGTTTCCGCATTCGCGGCTGGCGTGTCGTCCATGAGCGAGGAATTGAGCAAGTCGGGATAGTCGGCGAGGAGAGCTTTTAATCCAGAGCGGATGCCGGCCGCGACCGGTTCATAGTCCGAGCCAAGAGATTCGCAGGCACGCACGGCGTAGCGCTGCAAATCGAGCCAACCGCGGCCACACGGGAAGGCTCATGGCTTGTTCTGAGTTTTCCAAAACTCCAGCCCAATCCCCCTCCATCGACATTTTCTTGATAAGCGTGCGCTTTTCAGTTGGCGGAGCTTCGAGTAATGCTGGATTCAGGGTTGCGCCTGCCGCGCGTAGTTCTCCCCAGCGAAGCGCTCGTAGCAGCAAATACGGAACCGGATTAGCTGGTGCTTCTTGCCGCAAGAAGTGGGCCACAACGCCGAGCCGTTGCAGCGCGTCTTCTCGATCAGCAGGTTCAGCAGTGACGGATTTTTTCTTGGCTGCGGGGGCGCCGGATGCAACCGCCCCGGCAGACTCCTCTACGGCATCCTCGGCGGCGGCCTCGACCGGCTCATCGGTCACTTCTTCCGCCGGCTTGTGATATTGCCTGACGAAGTCCTGCAATTCTTCAAGCGCTGTGCGAAGGCTGGCGTAGCTGGGGGCTTCGCGACCGAACTTTTCGTCGCTTAAGGTTTCAAGGGATTGGAGCGATTCCAGAGCAGCCGTGAGATTGCCCGAAAGCTTTTCGTAATAGGCGTCGCCAGTGACACGAACCGCTTCATCAAATTCCTCTGCGGTGCATTTTTTCTCTGCGATGGCCGTGGCTCGCGCGGCGGCCTTTTCTTCACTAGTTGCGTCCACCTCGTATCCGACGCGGCGAGACTCCTGATATTTGAAGAAGTCGAGCTTGATCTTGGTTAGTGGCAGCTTGCGTACGCTGACATCCAGCTTGGACCCCACCCATCCGAGAGGGCCAGCGCGGAATTCCAAATCGCCATCTTCGATTTCCGGGTAGAGCGTGTCCCAGAACGTTTCCATCAAGCCGCGCAGAAGATCCAGACCTTCGCGAAGTCCCGCGATGTGATCGCGGAACATGACCGCCTCGGTGAGCCAAGCGGCCAACTGCAGGTCTTTGCTCTTGGTAGCTAAAGCCTCGCTGGTCAGCTTGATGACCAGCGGGAAATCGGCTTTCTTGACTTCGCGAGACCAGTCGCCCTGCGGAAGCACATCCTCTTCGCGGCGCGTTTCGCGAATCTTGTCGTAAACAGGATCGTAGCGCAGCGTCTTTCCGCTGGGATTATCCCCTGGGATGGGGTTTAGGAGGCCTTCGGGGAGTGGCATGGCCGTTAAGAGGCCGTCTGAGCGATTGCGATTTGGATGTTGCGCAGCTCCAGAATCGGCCATTCCTCGTCATCGGCAAGCAAAATCTTCTGGCCCACAGGGATGGTTTCTCTGTCTTCCGTTTCCTCCCACACTGTCGAGCGGCCAAGTCGAACGGCCGGATCCGAATTCTGGCCCGCAAAAGGTGTAAGCACAGGCAGAAGCACTTCACCCAGCTCGCGGTCTTCGTACTTGTCTGAGGTGCGGACCTTTGCAGGCAGCCACAAGAGATCGCGCAGGCGCTTCGGAGGGGCAATCTCGATGGATGTCAAAAGTGCGAAAGGGATCCACATATAACTACCGGCAGCAAAAACCTCGAGATTGGTGCCTATGCGCGGATCGCCGTCGGACAAATCGTGATAAGGCTTGCCGTTGATGCTGACCGACAATTGTCCGAGGCCGGCGGTATTCTTGGGCATCGGATATTGCTTCTTACTGAATAGATCATGTCGGGTGCGCTCGGCGTGAAGCGCTGCGTGATAAAGGAGGGCACCCATTTCGGCGTTGCGGCCCTCGCTTCCAAGAATATCCAGCTGCTTTTCCGCGCGAACGAAATCACCTGAAAAGCAGAGAAGCTCGAAAAGAAAAGTGCGGCGTTTGGCGTCGGTAGGATTGTCGCGAACTTCCGCATTCAAAGCCTGAATGGCGTCGTCAAGCCGTCCTGCCTGAAAAAGTTGTTGAACTGACATGTTACCCCGGATTCCAATGCGGTCCTGCAAGAAATTGGCACAAAAAGGACTGCGCTTCTTCTGGCGGGCCGCCTGCTCGCGCGGGCAGCCCAGCCAGAAGCAGCGCCATTACGATACTTAGACCTTGATGTTCTGCTGCAGATCCCAGCCGGCTTGCGTGTTCGCCCCTTCTGAGCCGTCCTGGTTTTGGGCTTTGTAGTTGACTTCGATCTTGGCGTAGTTCAGCGTAACCGAGTCAATCGGAAGAGTAGACTTCAGCTGCGTGTCAGTCGCCCCACCTTCGCCGTGCGAAGTGGTCTCGTAAGACGAAATGATGACGTTGGTGAGCTTGATCTTCAAGTATTCGGCCTGTGTGCCTCCCGCTCTCCGCGCTGAAAAGGTGAGTTCAGGGAAGTGCTGGCCGCTCGCGCATGCGAGCATAAGCTTGGGGGTCGCTGAATCGACGTACTTGGTGATGTGAAAATCACGAAACTGCACTTTGCCCACGCCTGCGCCTTGACCGGCGATGGCGGAAGCACCCGGCTGCGCCGCACCAAACGACCAGGTAAGCACATTGATCTCGCCCTTATGCTTGTTATCCTGGGATTCACCCTTGATATCCCCGATTTTCACGAAGAAATCAGAGTGAGTTCCCGCATAAATTTTCTCAGAAGCAGCTGATGCCATTCTCGTTTCCTCCTATTCATTAGAATTACTAAGAAATCCATGACACAACGAACTCGCTTTTCGGACGTACAACTCGGGACGGCTAGTCCCATTTGAGCAGCCGAAACCTCCGAAGATTGATCACTTCGCCGGCTGAGGCAGGTCCGCCACCAGCCGAAGCGAAACGGTCAGTTCATCCAATTGGAAGTGCGGCCGCAAGAACGCGATCGCACGGTAGGCTCCAGGCTTGCCCGGAATCTCACTGACTTCGATCCGCGCTTCGCGAAGCGGAAACTTCGATTTCACCGCGGCGCTGGCCTGATCGTCGTCCGTCACATACTGCATGATCCATTGAGTGAGAAACGTCTGGCATTGCCCACGACTCATGAAGCCCCCAATCTTGTCGCGCATGATCGACTTCATGTAGTGGGCAAATCTGGAGACGGCCAAAATATAAGGCAGCTGCGCGGAGAGACGGGCATTGGCGTTGGCCGCAGCTTTGTCGAATTTCTTGGGCTTGTTTGCGGACTGCACACTGAAGAAGGCGGCATAATCCGTGCCCTTGCAATGCACCAGCGGAATGAGGCCCTGATCGGCGAGCTCTTTTTCGCGGCGATCGGTGATGGCCACTTCCGTTGGGCACTTCAAAGCCACGTCACCTTCATCCGTGCGGAACGTATGCGTAGGCAGGCCCTCCACGAGGCCCCCGCCTTCCACTCCACGAATCGAAGCGCACCAGCCGTACTGCGCGAAGGCAGTCGTCAGACGAGCCCCAAGCGCATAGGCCGCATTTCCCCAGAGATACTTGTTGTGATCGGTCCCGTCTACTCCCTCTTCATAGTTGAAGTCGTCCACAGGCTTCGTATCTTTGCCGTAAGGAAGCCGCATCAGCACGCGCGGCATCGTCAAGCCCACGTAGCGGGAGTCTTCGCTCGCGCGGAAGGACTTCCACTTCGCGAACTCCGTGCTGTCGAAGATTTTGCCGATGTCGCGCGGATCGCCCAACTGGGAGAAGCTGTCCAGATTCAGAAGCTCCGGGGCGGCAGCCGTCAGAAAAGGAGCATGCGCGCCCGCGGCCACTTGCGAGACCTTTTCGAGCAGCTCGATATCCTCGGGATGCTTGCTGAATTCGTAGTCGCCGATCAGCGCGCCGAAGGGCTCGCCACCGAAGATGCCGAATTCATCTTCATAGACCTTCTTGAACATCACGCTCTGATCGAATTCCGGAGCGCGCTGAAGGTCGCGCAGCAATTCCTTCTTGCTGACGTTGAGCACGCGGATCTTGAGCATCGCGCTGGTTTCGCTCTGATCCATCATGTACTTGATGCCGCGCCAGCTGGCTTCCAGCTTTTGAAACGCGGGATGGTGAAGGATTTCGTTCAATTGCAGGGAGATAAGATGGTCGATCTGGGCAACGCGAGAGTTGATCGTGGCGTCCGCGTCGCGCGAGAGCTTCATCTCGCCTTCGAGAACCTGCGCCACGAACTCCTTGACCATGTCCCGGCCGCGTTCTCTTGCCACCTGTTCTTTTCCGAAACGCCCTTGATCGACGATCTGATCCAGCAAACTAGATTCCGTCGTTTTGGCGTCTGCGGATTGAGCCGCCGCCTTCTCCGGCTTACTCATCGGAGCCTCCCTTGGGCTTGTCCTTCTCGAGTTCTTTCTTGATTTGGTCTGCTTTTTGCGTATTGCCGACGGCTTCCATCAAAAGGTCGTCAAGCTTATCGTTGCCCTGCAAGGCGCCGCGCAGATCGCCAAGCTTTTGACGGAGGTCGAGAAGTTCTTTGAGCGGCTTCACGTTTTTTGCGACATTGGCGGGATCGAAATCATCCAGACTCTTGAAGTCCAGATCCACTTTGATCTTGCCGGCATCAGATTCATCGCTGAGCTTGTTGTCGACTTCCAACGACAGGTGCGGCTTGAAGCTTTCGAGTACACCGTCAAAGTTGTCCGGAGTGATCTCGACGAAACGGCGGTCTTTCAGCTTCGGCAGAGCTTCCGTGGGTTGGCCGCTAAGGTCAGCCAGGACGCCCATGACAAATGGCAGCTCCTTGACTTCGATGGCGTCTCCAACTTCTACATCGTATGTGACGTGCACTCGAGGCGGGCGTACCCGCTCAAGTTTTTTATGGACGCTTTCTTTTGCCATGTGTTCCCCTTAAGTCTCCCTCTCATCGTGGGTAGTGTGTTGAGAGCTAAAAGCGTTTCGCCAAGGCAGGACACCTGATTGCTTTGGCAGGGTTTATCACGATTCCTCCTGCCCGTCAAATAGTTCTAAAGTCCTAGAACTAGTCTTCAAGCGCCTGCCGGCGTAATGTGCTGAGAGGTTCGCGGGCCGGCTCAGCAGGGTCATGATTTGCTTTACCCCGACCTGGCTGGCCAACGTTGCTCTCGATGCCGTCATCATGCCGCACACTATCGCGCAATCCCTTTAAGAGAACAATGCACTGTGGGTGAACTGTAGGTAGTTTGCGGGTGAACATGTAAAACAGAAGCGGGACGGGCTGGCGAGGGCGGCAGACTCGACTACCGGGACAGGCCCCCCCAGGCTGACACGTGCCGCGAAAAATGCCGTGCAATCTCTTTTGACTTTCACGCATCGCTCCTGCTAGCGTTAGCCGCAAGCCATGCGCCAGCTTCAACCTGTCATCTGGTCCAAAGGCACCTTCCTAACGCCGCAGCATTTGCAGACACGCGACCGCTATGTCGAGAGTTGCCTGCAATTTCGCCTGGAGGGGCTGAACTTCCGCCCATGGGGATTCCTCGACTTGCAGATCAACCAAGAGGCGCTGACCGAGGGAAATTTTGCTTTGACGCGTGCTACGGGGCTCTTCGCGGATGGGCTTCCCTTTGAAATTCCGCAATCGGACGCCGCTCCTATGCCCAAGCCGATTGGCCTATTTTTTGAAGCAGAGCAGACCTCTCTGGACATTTACCTGGCGATTCCGGAGTACCGGCTGCATGGGCTGAACGTCTCCATCGCACAAAAGAACGCGGATGTCCGG
This sequence comes from uncultured Acidobacteriota bacterium, assembly GCA_963718785.1. GTDB lineage: Bacteria > Acidobacteriota > Terriglobia > Acidiferrales > UBA7541 > Acidiferrum. The sequence continues at coordinate 201,859 of CAVQZW010000009.1, forward strand.
TATCTTTCCGAAATCGTGAATCTCAAGGACGAGAATTCCGGTTTGACCGAAAAACCCGTGCAAATCGCGCGGAAGAATTTGCGGTTTTTGGTGGAAGGCGAGTCGCGGGAAGGCTTTAATTCCTTGCAGATCGCTCGGGTTTTGCGCACATCGGCAGGCACGTTCCGTTTGGATCCGCAGTATATTCCTCCCTTGCTGGATATCGCGGCGAACGACTACCTAATGGGGATCGCCCGGCGATTGGTGGAGATTCTTGCGGCAAAGAGCAGCATTCTTGCAGGTAGCCGGCGGCAGCGAAGCGCGGGTCTCGCGGATTTTTCCGCTGCGGACATCGCAGGTTTCTGGCTTCTCTACACCGTCAACGGCCACTTCCCTGCTCTCCGCCATATTCATGACGTGCGGCATGGTCATCCTGACGTGCTGTTTAGATTGCTCACGTCTCTGGCGGGAGCTCTCAGCACCTTTTCGCTGAAGATCCAACCTCGCGATTTGCCTCTCTACGACCATGAAAACCTGGGCGGCTGCTTCACCGACTTGGACGAAAAGCTTCGAGAGCTTCTCGAGACCGTCGTTCCCAGCAACTTCGTTGCGCTGCCCCTGAAACTGGTGAAACCTTCCATCTACTCCACCAATATCGATGACGATCGCTACCTCGCGGGGACGAAATTCTATCTGGCGGTCAGCTCGACCATGAACCAGGGAGACTTGATCAAGAAGGCGCCGCAGCTGATCAAGGTTTGTTCAGCAGCGCAAATCGAACAACTTGTTCGGCAGGCCCTTCCAGGCATGCAGCTTACGCACGCTGTCAGGCCCCCGGCGTCGATTCCTGTAAAACTCAACTATCAGTACTTCAGCTTGAATCAGTCGGGTGTCGCCTGGGAGACCGTGACTAAAGGTCGCAGCCTGGCCGCGTTTGTTCCGAGCGACATTCCAGAGCCACAACTCGAACTCCTCATCCTGTTGCCTCAGGCAATCTGAAGTCTTTTGTTTGCAGAAAACCTCCACTGACCAGTGTCGCGAGAAGGCGGCTGAACTCTTCCGCCGGCGTCTCAGGAACAATCCAGCCATTTTGTTTCGCCATTGCAAATAAGTCGGCGACTTTTGTCTTACCGTCGCAGCGCGGTAAGAGAAGCGCCATCCAGGGCTGCGCCTTGCAATCAGTCGCGAACGGCGTCTCGATGGAGAGAGTGAAATTCTCGGGCGAGATATCTCCGCCGCGCAGCGAATGACGAACGATGATCTCCGTTCTCGGATTAGCCAAAAGTTTGGCCTGCAGTAGCCTCCCTGCGGCGCCTTCTCGCTGCAATTCTGCCTCCCAGTTCATGGCCCATTCAAGCGCGGCCGCCGGTGTCGCGCTCCCGATTGTCCTTCGAATCGTAAAGGAGGGCCGCTGATCGGTGTGCCTTTGCACAATCACAATGCCGATTACGAGGTCGTGAACCTCGTACTTTGCAAACATTTTTTCCCATAGGGCAAATTCCTGCCTGCCGCCATTTTTGTTAATGGTTTCCTCTAGGGCAAACTGCCTCGGCTCAAGATTTACCCGCGTGAACAACGCCACGTCAAACTCAGCATGCTTCTCTCCTAGCCATTCACGAATCCGTTCCTCAAAGGGATGGCCGGGCCTCTCCGTTCCCATCGTTCTGCAGTAGAGGCGCCCACCCTGTTTTAGCCGTGACGGAAGTTCCGTGATGATCCGCTTGGTAATTTCCTCGCCAACCTCGCCGCCGCCGTAGAAAATCTCCGCAGGCTTGAGCACGGGTACGTACGGAGGATGAGCCGCGATGCGATCGAAGGTGCGCCCCTCGACCGGTTGATAAAGATCGCCCTGCGCAAACGTCACATTTTGGATTCCGTTGAGCGCGGCGTTGAATTTTGCAAAATCGATGGAGCGCTCGGCGATATCCGTGGCCCAAATGTTTTTAGCCGAACGCGATGCCAGCAATGCTGCCGGAGCGGTTCCCGCGCATAGTTCCAGGAAATCGTCGCAGGGGGCAAAAGAAGTGAAGTCGATGAACTGCTTGGCTGACTTCGTCAACGCCGGATAGACGATGTCAGGGAACATCTCGCGAGGAGAGTGGTCGGGATTGCACCAGCGATCCGACGCTAGGAACAAATCTCGAATCGGATAGAGCGCAACGCTGGCGAGGCACCGCTTTGTATCGGCCGGATCGGGCAGAACCAGACTCGCCTTGCTCATGGCTTCCCAAACCGCAGGTGGGAAAAGTGCCATAGCTTCCGTAACGGGTAGCGATTCACCGAGCACGAAAAGATAGATGAGTGCGTCGAGACTGTCCCCCACTTTGGGTTTCACAGGGGGGCTGCCGGAGAGCCCGGCAAGGTCCAACTCCTTCCCCGCCGGTATATCGAGCCTTTGACGGATAGCCTTTTCGTTATAGCCGGACCGCTGTAAATGCTCGCGGAGTACGGCAAATTGCTCCGAACCAACCATTTGTAGGGGCGGCATGCGCAACTCTCACGGACAGCGCGGGCATAATATCAAATACCGACAAGAGCGGGGTGAATGTCTTGACATCCATCCAAGCAAACGCCATAGTTAGGCTCGTTTCAAGCCTTTAGCGGCTTTTCCGGGTCTTTCTTACGGCTAGAGGTCGCTCACGAGTTGCATCCGGCGCTCCCGTCTCGCCAGGAATCTCTTGGCTGGCCAAGCGGCGAAGCGACGATTGTTGCACTGCGTCAGAGGAGAGCTGGTTCGCGCTGGGTGAGACGCAGCATGCCGGCGCCGAGCCTGGCATGAATCAACTGAACAATGAAGCATCTTTCCAAGGTGGTGTGGCACGAGGGGATGTACCTGGGCCCCCATCACTTCCAGGTGCAATCCCAAACTTTTGAAGACCTCGTCCATTTCTCGACGTCGAGCTTGTGGTTCGCGCCGTATGGTGTGATTAGCTGCAAACTCGATCCAGAGGCGCTGCAAAATGGAATGCTCTCGCTGGTTCACGCCAGAGGGCTCTTCCCCGATGGCCTCGCGTTCCAAATGCCCGACGCTGATGCAGTACCTCCTGTCTTAAACATCAACGATCTTTTCTCGGCAACTCGCGAATCTCTGATCGTGCAGTTGGCAGTGCCAGCCAGGCGCCCGGATGGCCCGAATTGCTCGCTGGATTCCGAGCCATCGCCTGTGGAGCTGCGCTTTCGCGCGGAGATGCTCACACTGCCCGATGAGAATACCGGCCGCGATGAAAAACAAATTCAAGTTGGCCGCAAAAATATTCGATTTGTGGTGGATGGCCAGGATACCCAGGAACTTGTCACCCTGCCGGTCGCTCGAGTCCTCCGCGATGGCTCTGGCCGCTTCATTTTCGATCCGAGCTATATTCCTCCTTGTTTGCAAATCAGTGCGAGTGAGCGCTTGCTGGTCATCGCGCGCACACTAGTGGATATTCTTGACGAAAAGAGCGCCTCCCTTTCTCGCGCGCGCCGCGCCACTGCACAGGGCCGCGCTGGCTATTCTTCCGAGGAGATCGCCAGCTTCTGGTTCGTTCATACCGTCAACGAGAGTCTCTCGGTCCTCCGGCACCTGAGCGTCTCCGAGCGCGGCCATCCGGAGCAGCTCTATCTGGAAATGTCGCGGCTTGCCGGCGCTTTGTGTACCTTCGGACTGGATTCGCATCCGGAAACCTTGCCCGCTTACAATCACGACGATTTGGAAAAGTGTTTCGGCCCTCTGAATCAGCATATCCGCGCGCATCTCGAGCTTGTTGTGCCTTCGAACTGCGTGCAGATTCCGCTCGTCGTAGCAGGACGAAATTTCCGGAACGGCGACGTCCTGGATCAGCGCTGCCTCGATCGCGCCCGTTGGATTCTCGCTGTCCGCGCGGAAACGGGAGAAGCGGAAATCATCGCCAAAACGCCCCGGCTGGTGAAGGTCTGCTCCAAAGACCTGCTGCCGGAACTCGTCAAAACGGCGTTGCCAGGCTTGGGGCTCGTTCATTTGCCGATCCCGCCTTCCGCCATTGCCCCCAAAGTCGAGTTTCAGTATTTCGGGTTGAGCCGCACCGGCAGTTGCTGGGAACACATTGTGCAAACGCGCAAAGTCGGCGTCTACGTTCCCGATGACCTGCCCGGTGTCGAGCTCGAGCTTCTTGTTGTTTTGGAGTCTTAGGAGGATCCGGTGGGAGCGACCATGTTCGGGGCCACGGGCGTGCAGCCCCGCGAAGTGTCCACCAAACGGCGAGCCGAAAATCTCGCCTATATCTACCAACAGATTCTGACGGTGATCGTGCGCGTGCGCCAGAACCGCCAGGCCGTATCCGACGCCAACGCTTTCCGCGCAAACATCCAGGCAGGACTGCGCGCCGCCGAAAAAGACGCCGTAAAGAAAGCCTACGCCCCCGACGACATTCGCAACGCCACCCTCGCTGCCGTCGCCTTTCTCGACGAGTCCATCCTGAATTCCAGCAACCCAGTCTTCAGTTCCTGGCACAGTATGCCGCTCCAGGAAGAAATGTTCGGCCATCACGTTGCCGGTGAAACTTTTTTTGAAAACCTCGAAAAACTTTTGTCCCGCCAGGATACCCACGATGTTGCGGACGTCCTCGAAGTCTATGCACTCTGCCTCTTGATGGGCTACAAAGGCCGCTATGGCATGTCCGGCCCGGAGGCCACCCGTCCCATTGTTGATTCCACGCTCGACAAAATCCGCCGCATCCGTGGACCTCTTGTGGGGCTCTCGCCCGCGTGGGCCGTTCCCGAGGGCGGAGTCGTAGCCGCGAAGCGGGATCCCTGGGTTAGCCGCCTTGCCTTTGGAGCACTGGGCTGCGTGATTTTGGGAATTCTATTCTTTGTGATTTTCAAGATGCGTTTGCTTTCCGGCGTTTCGGATATTCACTCGATTGCACCCTAAACCACTCGCAGGAGTGTAGATGCGATTTCAATGGCAACATCTTGCAGCCGGCGCGGCTGCCATCGTCGTGCTGATGATGACGTGGTTCGGCCCGCAAATCCTTCACGTCGCCGGCACGAACGCTCTCGTACTTCGCGGCGGCATCCTTTTGCTTGGCGTCATTGCTGTCATCGGACTGCTTCTCTGGGCTCGCTCCTCGATGCCTCCCATGCCAGCCTCGGAAGATGGTCCCGCCCCCTCAGCGGGAGCCTCTGGCGGCGCCGCCTCCGGGGATGTGGACATTCTGATTCGCGAAGCAGCCGGCAAAGTCGCCGCAGCGCGTCTCGCAGCTGGTGCAAAGTTGTCCGCCCTCCCAGCCGTTTTTCTGATTGGCGAAACCGGTGGTGGCAAGACCAGCGCGATGGATCAGAGCGGCTTGGACGCTGAACTTCTCGCTGGCCAGGTCTACCAGGAGAGCAGCATCGTTCCCACTCGCGTCGCGAATCTTTGGTTTGCCCGTAAAACAGTTTTCGTCGAAGCCGGTGGCCCGCTCCTCGACGATGCCGGCTCCTGGGTCCGTCTTGTAAAGCATTTCCTCCCCGGTAGCTTCCGCTCCATTTTCGGCGGCGGCTCCAACGCGCCGCGGGCCGCCATCGTCTGCGTCGATTGCGAAAAACTGGTCCGCGAAGCCGCTCTCGACAAAATCGTCGCGCAGGCCCGCAAACTTCGCGCCCGCCTCGAAGAACTTTCCTATCACATGGGTGTCAGCCTTCCCGTCTATGTGCTCTTCAACCGCGCCGACCGCATCCCCTACTTTGAAGAATTTGCTGGCACTTTCAACAACGAAGAAACCTCCCAGGTCCTCGGTGCCACTTTGCCTCTCGTCGGCGCCACTAGCTCCGGCGTCTACGCGGAACAGGAAACCAAGCGCCTCACCGCCGCTTTTCAGGCCATCTTCTTCACTCTCGCGGAGTGCCGCTCCGGCCTTCTCAATCGTGAACGCAATAGCGACCGCCAAGCCGGCGTCTACGAATTCCCCCGCGAATTCGGAAAGCTCAGCAAACCTCTCGTCCAGTTTCTCGTCGACCTTTGTCGCCCCGGCCATCTCCGCACTGGTCCTTTTCTTCGCGGTTTTTATTTCGTAGGCCAAAGAATTATCACGGTCTCCGCCAGCGCCGGCCAAACCATGATCGGCGCCCGCTCCTCCATGCAGCGCGCTCCCGGTGGTTTCAACCCCGACGCCACCAGTCTTATCAGCGCTCAGGATCAATCCGCCAAAACCTCTTGGGCCACCGGCACGTCCATGGAAGGTGGCATAAGCGAAGCCCGCCGATCCGTCCAGCGTGTTTTCCTTAGTCACGTTTTCAGCCACGTCCTCTTGCAAGATCGCGCCGCCCTCGGTGCCAGCGGTAAAAGCACTCGTGGCGACTTTGGAAAACGCATCCTCTTCGCCACGCTCGCCTTCCTGGCTCTGCTCTGGATCATCTTCACCACCGTCTCATTCGTTGGGAACGCGCGCCTCGTTTCGGACATTCGCAGCGCCGGGCACGAACTTTCCGCGGTGCAAAATCTCGGCTCGCAGCAGCCGACTGCCGATTCCCTCAAGCGCCTCGACTCTCTCCGTCAGAGTCTCGTCCAGCTTCGCGATTACAACCAGAACGGCGTTCCCTGGCATCTCCGCTGGGGTTTGTATTCTGGCGGTGACGCCACCTTTGACGACGCTCGCGCCATTTATTTTCATGCCTTCGACCAGATTCTCTTTCAGCATTCGAAAAAAAATCTCATGGCTGATTTGCAAACCTACCGCGGCGATCCCCAGCCCAACGCCGATTCCGGAGCGGCTTACGACTCCTTGAAAGCTTATTTGTTGACCACTTCCGAGAATCAGCGGAACTCCGGTGAATTCCTGCAAGACTTGCTGATGAAGGACTGGAAGCGCGACCTGGGCGACATCGATCAGGAACGCAGCGACCTTGCCGCCCAACAGTTCGCCTTCTACAGCACCGAACTGACCCAGGACAATCCGTTCGCGAAAACCAACGACGCCGGCGTCATAGACCAGGTTCGCGCCTATCTGAATAAATTCTCCGGACTCCAGCGCCTCTACACCAGCATGCTCACCGACGCCCGCCAAAAAGCCAAAAACTATCGCTTTGCCGCCGCGCATCCGGAAGGTCTCGGTGTCGTGAGTGCCCGCGCCGACGTTGACGCCGCTTTCACTTCCGACGGTTGGAAGGTCATGGATCAATCCATCCAGAATCCCAAGCGTGTCCAAGGCGAAACCTGGGTTCTCGGAACCGCGACCACCACCAATCTCACCGCCGCCGACCTCAGCCAGCAACTCCGCGCCATGTACGAAAGGGACTTCATCCAGCAGTGGCGCGCCTTTTTGGGTGCTACTTCCGTCTCTCCCTACGCCAACGACGCCGACGCCGCAGGCAAGCTTTCCAGGATTTCCTCGAACGCTTCCCCGCTCCTCGCTCTTCTCTGCGACGTCGCCGATAACACCAACGTGCAATCCACTGCCATTAAACTTGCTTTTCAGGCGCCCCAGCAGGTCGTCTCGCCGGGTTGCGGCGTTCAAAAAAAATACGACCAATCCTCGAATGACCAATACATGAAAGGACTCCTGAATCTTCAGCAGTGTGTCCAGCAAGTCGCCGACGCCGGCCCCGAGCAGAAAGACGCCCAGAAAGCAACCTGCACGCAAACCGTTTCGCAGGCCCACCTTTCCGCGGCGCAACTTTCTCAAGGCCTCCCCACGGATCCCGAAGGCCATGTGGACCAAACGGTGGGAACTCTCTTGGACGAACCCATCAGGGGCCTGCAGAGAATATGGGTGGCGACGGGAGGATCTGGCGATGGACTTTGCAAACCGCTAAAAGATCTTCAAACCGCCTATCCCTTTAACGCGCACAGCACTCGCGAAATCACGCTTGCCGAGTTCAATGACTTCTTCCAGCCGGGCAAAGGCAAACTCTCGCAATTCATCGCTGCACAGAAAAACAATATCAGTCCGCAGGGCGGCAGTTTCGTCCGGGCTTTGGGCAGCACCGTTCCCGTTGGCCCCAACTTCTTGCGCACTCTGAATGAACTCTACGCGATCCAATTGGCAATCTACCCTAACAATGCAACGGATCCTCACTTTGAGTATTCCGTAACGGCTCATCTTCCGGATGCCGGCGGCTTCAAGAGCGAGAAGCTCGAGTTCGATGGCCAGCAATGGCTGGTCACTGGAAGCGGCGGCACCCGCAAGTTCATCTGGCCCGGCGCCGCCTTGCAAAGCGCCACCGTCACTTTGAATAACGGCGGCGATCTGGAGATCGCGCACTATACTGGCCTCTGGTCCGTCGCCCATTTCCTCTCCGGCTACAAGTGGCAGCCTTCGGGGACCGGCTTCGTTATTCAAGGTCCGCTGATCGGCCCAACGGGCCAGCCCATCCGAAGCAACGACAAGCCCATCGAAGTGCGCTTCGATATCGACTTTAAGGGCGTTCCTTTGTTCCAGGCGGGCTTCCTCTCGAATTACAACTGCTCCGCCTTGAATAAGTGATCGGCCGACTGTCGCGCAGCTCTAGGCCCGTCCCTCCGCCTTGGTGTTTCGACGTTGTCCTGTCTTGAATTCGCCGTCCCTCGGGCGTGCATCAAGTCAGCCGCAGGCAGGTCTGCACAATTTCAGTGCAATCGCTAACTATCTTTAGAATGAACACTTATATAAGTGTTCATTCTAAATGACTTTAACCTTCTTTAGAATGAACACTTATGCGAAATACCCCGGAGGGTGGCTGAAGCCAGAACGGCATTCTGAACGCCGCTAGCCAATCGTTTCCCCTACTGCCCCGGGCAAACACATCCTACGCCGCTGCCCTCTTTAGTTCCGCCTTGCACTCAGCGTGAGAGCCTCGGATGTTGAACTTCCCTATGCTTCCCTACTCCATCCGCCCTCACCGCTTTCCGCCTTTTCACAAATCGGTCCCACATTAAAAATTCCTGTGGCTTGACAGACCGATTTTGAGGCAGTATACGCAATATCAAATGTCCTGGCGGAGAGGTGATGAAGAAACTTTTCTATTTGCCCATACTTGTTTTTGCCATTAGCCTGCCGGGATGTCTCACCACGACTCCCTCTTCCGGCACTATCGGTGTCAACCCCGATATCGTGACCGTCGCCGCGGGCACACAACAACAATTTTCTCCTATCCTCACCGGCAGCTTCGCCAACGCCACTATTAAATGGAGCGTCCGGGGCAACGGCTGCTCTGCAAGCTCCTGCGGCACCATCGATCAGTCCGGTAATTACACTGCTCCCGCGGCCCCTCCTGCTAATCCATCCATTCAAATAGTTGCGTCGGTTACGACAAACAGTTCAGAGGCTGGCTTCGCCAATGTGACGATCGCCCCGCCCGTCGGCATCACTGTGAATCCTTCCACGACTCAAACGCTCGGCGCCGGACAGAGTCAGCCCTTCACCGCAACGATCACCAACACGAGCAACTTGACCGCGAACTGGACTGTTTCCGGAACGGGATGCACGGGCGCCGCTTGCGGCACCATCACCGCCTCCACCGTCGGCGCTGCTCCCGCCACCTACACGGCCCCGATTCTTATCCCCACTCCGCCAACGGTCACTATCAAGGCCACCTCCGTTGCTGACAGCACCAAGAACGCCACCGTAGACGTAAACCTCATCCTGCTGGTCAGCGTACTCCCCTTTACCGTAAACGTGGCAGTTCTCCACACCCAGCCTTTCTCGGCCACCGTCACAGGCTCCGCCAATCAGGCCGTTACTTGGAGTTTGTCCGGTACTGGTTGCTCTGGCGCTACTTGCGGCACGATCGATGCTGGTGGCAACTACACTGCCCCAATCGCTGTCCCCAACCCAGCCACGGTCACGGTCACTGCTACCTCTCAGGTCGACAACACCACTCAAGGCACGGCGACGGTTACAGTTACAGGCGCTAGTTCTGGGGCCCTCGGTCAACTTTTGGGCCGCTATGCCTTCCTCTATCGCGGCTATCCCACTCCCACCGGAACTCCACGAGTGGAAGCCGGTTCGCTCCTGTTTGACGGCAACGGCCTGGTCCTTGCCGGCAGCCAGATCGACCAAAATACCGGCGCCGCCCATACCCAGGCTGCCGTGACTGGTACGTACGCGTTTGACGCCGGCAGCACTAGTCGAGGCCTTATCACTCTCACTGGTGGATCTGCTACCAAACTCAAATTCGCCCTCGTCCCGCATTCGGGCGCTCTTGCCACCAAGGCCTATCTCACCGATTTTGGCGGCACCGTAGCTGGCGCCGGCCGTATGGAGGCACAAGATCCTGCGGCGCTTTCCAGCGGAGCCCTGACCGCCGGCGGTTATGCTCTTTCCTTGCGCGGCGGCACCAATGCCGGGCTCGCAACCACCATGGCTTCTGCGGTTGGTAGGTTCAATCTCAGCGGCGGCGCCGTCTCCAGCGGCGAGTTGGGCCGCACGTTTGCCGACTCCACCTTCGGGGATTGCACGGCAACGCAAACCATCAATTTGAGCCTTTCCCCTGGCTATTCCCCATTTTCGGGCAATTACGGAGCCGTGAATACCAGCAATGGTCTGGCGACCATTAATCTGCAAAACGTGCTCTTCGGCAATACCACGACCGGCTCAACCATTGCCGCGCTCTCTTTCTCGGGGTACGTGGTCTCCGCCAACGAGATCTTCCTCGTCGAAACGGATACGAATGGCTTCACGTTCGTGGGTTCCGCCGAGCTTCAGTCCACGAATAATTTCCAGAATGCCAGCTTCAGCGGCGAGTATTCCCTATTCATGCAAAGCAATAACGGCCCGGCGGCGGGCAACGTCATCATTACTCCCATCCTGACACCGGCTCCGGCGGCGATCCCTGCCAACGGCAACGTGCCAAACCTCATGCAAGGCGAATACACCGGCAACCTGGATGGCAATCTTTTGCTGGGATTGGACATCGGAGAAGACTTCCCCGGCGGCGGTTATTACGAAATGGTTCAGACGAACGGGCTTGCCTTAACTGCGCTTTGCCCAGGCGCCTTCGTTCCGCGTCTCGTCATGTATTTCGTTTCCCCGCAGAGAGGCTTTCTCTGGAACTTCAACTCCAATTTCAGCACCACCATGCTCTTCCCTAGCGACATGCTCGGCGAATTCGACCTGCAGCAAGGCGGGCCTTACGGAGCGCAGGGACAGGCCTCGATCAATGGCACGTATTCCTTTGGATTTGAAGGCGTGCAAGGCACCTTCTCGGGCGGGCATACCGTCTCGAACGCCATCGCGGAGAGCGGCACCGTGACCTTCACGACCACCGGCACGGTGGATTTATCCGCACAGAGCGAAGGTATTCAACAAACCGGCACGATCACTTTCACAATCGACCAGGCCAACGGCTCGAGCCTGTCCAGCCCGGTCATCGTTTCGGGTACCTTTACCTTTAACGACGACGTGGACGGCAATGACGACGGCGCGGACGGAGAGAGTATCGCAGAGATCGTCTTCACCGCTCCGCCTCCCTTCCCGGTCCCGGATCAGTTTGTCGTCGTATCGGGAAACAAGATCCTCTTCCTTGGACTTAGCTCAAGCTACAATATCGGCGGAGTCGCAATCAACCAGTAAGCGGCGCTCCGTCAGGTATGCCCCGCGCGAAGATTAAGGCCCGCTTGCGCTTGGGGCAGCAAGCAAACATACGTCCTCAGCATTCCAAGCGGGTTACGCGGAATCGCGATCAATCCATAGAACAGCGTTCCGTTTAAGCAACGCTTAAAGTCGAAGCGCCCCCTCGAACTTGTTGGCAGCAAGAAAATGCGTGTCCCAGGCAATCCAAGCGATTGCCTGGAGCTGTCCTCGCCTGGATATGCCAACCTCTATGGATTGTTATGGATTTGTGAGAAGTCTAGTGCGAATAGGAGATGCCAGCGAGCGGAATGAACTTTGACCGCAAGCCTGGATCGTCCAGCTTGATCACTACGTTGCCTGTAAGCAGGAATTTTCCGAATGGCCGGAAGCGCAGCCCAACCGAAGCATTCGATGTGTTGAACGATCCCTTCGTCTGCTGGAATATTGGATCTACAGCCCCCGTTGCCTGAAACGCATTGCAAGCGGAGAGCCCGGTCTGCCCAGGAGGCGGAGGAACCGCGCACGCGGGCAATTCCTGCAAGGACGAGGAAGCAATGCGCGGAGCGTTCAAGTAATAATTCCCGAGATAGTCCAGCCCCAGCGAAAGCCGCCGGACCAACCCAATTTCCGCTCCAGCCGAATACAGCACTTGTGCGGGCAAGTTGTCTTTCGTGGCCGTCGGCGTTACACCGTTGACCGTCGTCGGCGTTATATTTCCGGCCAAATACGAGCTGCCGTTCCATTCATAGCCCACGTTCAGGTGCGGCGCAATTCTTCCGCTGTGCGACCAGGCTCCAAACACCTTCACTCCAACCGCTCCGGCGCCCTGGTAGTTCAGAGCGTCACCCGTGGGCACTCGCAAATCTCCGCCTACTGCAAGCCCTTGCTTCTCAGCTTTCCAAATCGTGTACTTGGCGCGGAAAGTGAGATCGCCAATCCCGGTCGAGCCGGTATGGTCTGAGAAAGTCCTGTTAAAACACGGGTTCGGCAGGCATCCCTGTCCGGAGGTCGGATCAATGAACTGAATGTTGTTGTCCGACCCATTGTTATGCACAGTGGCGGCAGAGGTCACCGTCATTCCGACGTTTATCACGGGAACTGCCACGGAAACGTCGAACCGGTCCGTTATGCCGAAGCTCAGGAAGGAGGTGAACTGATTGACGGACAGATCGATGTTTGTCCTGGAGACGATCACGTCCCGGATAAAAGCGCAGCCCGCCACCGAAGTAGCGGCGCTGCTCGCCGAGCAGTTTCCCACATCGTTCTGGGTAAAGGCGGCGGGCAAATTCTTGAGCGCCAGCCCGTCCAAGGTATCAAAATCAAAGCGCTGAAAGCTGAAACCCACCAGGAATTTATGCCGCCCAATGGTTCCCGACCGTTCGCTCAAAACGGAACCGAAGTTATATTCGAGGGGAACGAAGACTCCCAAGGCCTTGTCGAACGCGAACGCAATACCGGACGCCGGCGATACCAGTGGCAACTGGCCCAACTGGCCGCCGACCGCGGAGTTTAACGCTGTCAGGTTGAGGAAAAAACTCGTGGGTTGCGCCCCGAAGAAATTGTGCTGTACCAGCGCCTGGCCATTGGTCGAGAGGCCGCCCGGCCCATAAACGTTCGCAACGGTGCAAGCTACTTTCCCACTGTCCGAGCCCGAGGAACACAAGTTCTGGGCACGGCTGGTTGGCGCAAGAAATGCGGCCAGGAAGAGCGCTGCCGAGATGGCCAACGGCGCCGATCTCCCGCGAATCCAGCTTAACCCTCGCCGGGTATCAGAGTTGGCTTCTAACCTGGTCTTCAGCTTCGGAAACACCTGTAATATCTTCACGACACGCCCCGCGCAACTTATAGTGGCAGTCTATTTGTCACTTTCAATTTGTCAAGGAGTTTCCCAGTTCTCGTTTTTGGGAGGCCGGCCGGCGTTACTTCTTGCCTGCGCTCGTTTCCAGAGGCTCGACGCGGATTGTGCCCATCATGCCGCCGTCCTGGTGCTCGAGAAGATGACAATGGTATGGAAATATTCCCACGATCCTGGGACTGCGGAAATCCATCCGCAGCCTAACGCTGGGATATTTGCTGCTCTTGCCATCCCAGTAGGGCACGTTGACCGTATCGCGCAGCGCCGGCTCGCCAATCCCCCGTCCGCCCGACTCCAGCACTAGAAAGTGAATCTGATGGATGTGGAAGGTATGCACTTCCTGGGAGCGGTTCTCGATCGTCCAGTCCTCGACAGTGCCTTGCTTGACGGTGATGTTTGGCAATTTCGAATTTGGGTCGAACACCATCGGCTTTTCGCCGTCCAGCGTGATGTAGAACTTCGTGGGGCTTCCGGGATCCTTCGGATCTTGAGGCTCCTCGGAAAAATACAACTTTCTTGTTCGGACTGGACTCACATTTTCCAGCAAGGCCGCATCCGGAGAGAGCAGCTTCTCTGAGCTTCGCGGCAGCGTGGATCGCGGCTCAGGGGCTCCAGCCGTGCCGATAATGGTAGCCAGCGGCCTCCAGGGATCGTTCTCGCCCACGGGGCCGGTGTCCACGCTTCTCGTCATCAGCTGCGCTTTCTGGCTTTCCCCAGGGCCCTTCAGCACGAATTCCACGCGCCCTCCCGGTGGCAGCAGAATGTATTTGTCCAGCACAATCCCATTTGCAAATCGTCCGCGCAAATCCCAGGGCGCACCGTCGAACCCAATGACTCCCATCGCCTGTCTATCTCCGTTTAGCCTTACCTGCAGACCAAGATAGGTAATCGTCGAAGCATTCAGAACCCGCCACAGCTGCCGCTCTTCCGGCTTCATCTGAATCCTGGCCGGAGGGTACTCGGGATAGGGCACGGACACAAAATTGATCGAGAGGTCCTTGGCAGGTTTGCCCGTTCCCGTCCCGGCATTCAGTATGTCGCCCTCTGCATCCCGCCGGACGGGAGGCTGGCCCGCTCCCGACTTGCTTGGTTCCGCGTTAGGGTTCTTCAAGTCTTCGTCTCTGATCACGAACACGCGCTCCGGCAAGCCTTGCACTTGCGCATCCGCTCGCTCCAAGCCCTCGACAATCAGAACTCCAGAGGCCCCGCCCAAGATTTGTTCTTTCCCTTGTCCGTGCACGTGCGGGTGATACCAGTACATGCCCGGCGGCTGATCCATCGGAATTTTTATTCGATACTCGAAGGGCGGCGCTCCTGGCTCTACAAACGTGTGTAAGGTGTCATCCTGATGGCACACGGGCGCGACGTCCAATCCGTGGAAGTGAATATTCGTTGCCCCGGGAGTTGTCGCATTTCCCGCGCAAGGTACTTCCTCATGTTTGCCTTCGCCGCCCGTCTCCTTGGTTTTTGTTTCGGCCATGGCGGAGTGACTCGTTGCCGTTGCCGCTCCGGCGTCAACCCGCGCTTCATTCTTCAGCAGCAGGATCAGCGTATCCCCCTGCTGAACGCGGAGGTTTGGATTTTGAAGGCCCTCCTTGGTTACGTAGCAATACAACTGCCTTCCATCGGGCTTTTTATAGCTTCGAAAGAAAAGCTCTACCCGCAACACGCCGTTTTCGCTTCGTAAATCCCGTGGCTCCTGAACGATGCTGCCTTCTTCGAACCGAACGCAGCCCTCAGGTTTCATCTCGCTGGATTGATGATCCGCTGGCTTCTGGCTGGTCCCAGGCGATACCGGGAACAGACAAAGGCATGAAACTATGCACCCGGAGAACATCCGCAGGACGGCAGCCAGAATGCGCGCTCTATCTTGCCTAGCACGCGGGCTTATGGTCTTTTTCATTCCTAGTCTTGCTCCAGTCCGAGGCCTGAAACTCCTAAGCTACACATCATAAACCTGCGCAAGGCCAGATTTCTGGGTTTCAGGATTGCGGGAGCATTTGGAAAAATGCCGGCGGCGGGCTAAACACAGCTCTTAATTCGACGAAATAATAATCCACTGCCCATCAAAGTTCTTCAATTGAATGTTTGTACGGAAAGGCTTCGCGTCTTTCATTTTGGTCAGGATGGCATCGCATGTCACGATGCCTGTATCTCCGCTGATTTGCGGCACAGTGCAATTTCGCAGGGTGTATCCCTTTCCTTTGACGGAATTAAGAATGTCAGGAAGTTTCTTTTCATCCTTGGGATCGTATTCCCGCACGGCGCGGAGGGCTCCCAGATTTCCTTCGTCGTAGGCCTTTGCAAACCTTTGAATTACCGAATTAATCGCCGCCACGTCATTCGAGACCGGGGTTGTCCCCCCATTACCCGCCGAGTTCCCCCCACTTGGCGCTTTCGAATTGTCAATTTCTTTCAACGTACGATCAATTCGAGCGACGATATCTGTCGCTTCCCCAGCGTGCCGGCCACCTTGGCTGGCAATGGGCGCAAAATATTTGCTGGATTCCTTCAAAACAGTTTCATTCTTATCGAGGACCGCTTTGCTGGCCGCGCCCTTTCGAGCATTAAAATCCGTATCTTCTTGACGCCCACTCTCAATCTGGCGCTTCAACTCGTTGTAATCCCCTTGTCCAGCGGGCACGCCATTCAATTTCCCTTCCGCCTCGTCCCATTTGCCCTGGCCGACCAGGCCGCGCACCTCGCCTAAAACTGGTCCGTAATCCGGCGCAGGTCTCGGCGGGGGCGGGTTTGGATTGGGGTTGGGATTGGGTGGCGGCGCGATCACACCAATCTGATCGAATTGCTGCCTGGCGGAAGCCACCAGCTCAGGATCGCCGTTCGGAGCTTTCATCACACGGGCAAACATATCCTTCGCCTGCTGTTTCGCTCCGGACTTTTCCAGTTGCGTGGCCTGCTCAAGCGTCTTCTTTTGCTCCTCGCGGTCGCGAATCACGATTAGCAGCCGCTGCGATTGCGTGTTGATGTCTTTCGAAACTCCGCTCGCGTGCGTCGCTTGTTCCAAATCCTGGGTGGCAGTGCCGTAATCTTTCTTATCGAATGCCTGCTTCCCTTCCTCAAACAGGGCTTGCCAAAGCGGTTTTATAGGAGTTACGCCCGGCCCTTTGTTCGCGACATCGAACTCGTGGCGCGCCTCATCCATCTTCCACAAATTCATCTGCACCACTTCGTTGAATTTTTCCGCGGCTTCCGGATATTTCTTTTGTTCGTATAGCAGACTCATCCCCTGGGCGTACAACTGCTCGACCGCCACATGTTTTTGCGAAATTTCGGTCATCTCCTTCACCGCTTCTTGATGCAGAGGCCCAGGGTGGTCCGCAAGCTTCGTCCAGGCAGCCAGCGCTTCATCAAATTTGTGATTGTCCCAAAGCTGCTTCGCTTCCGCCTCCAGCGCGACATCTGCCGCGGATTCCGGGTTAGGCTTCGCTGGTCCTGTGGGCCAATAATGAATTACGGCGTATACGCCGCCCGCCAAGGCCAGCCCGAGCACCGCCAGCACAGCAGGCTTGCGCAGAAATCCTGCAGGGGCAGGAGCTGCCGGAGTCTGCGGAATTCTCTCCTCAATGCGAACGCTTGTTTGTATGAAGGTGCCGGGCTGAACGGCAGGCAGCGGCGTCATTACGGGCACGGAAGGCTTGGGCCGCGTACCAGAGGCCGCGATACTCGTCGCCGATTCATGCATCGTCGGCGCAATTGCCGGCGGCACGCCAGGCGGAGGCATTGGCTGCGCCGGTCCCCTGGAACCGCTACCAGAGGATGGTCTCTCTTCACCAGCGGAAGGGGGTGCCGATTTCGATTCAGGCTTTCCTTGTTTTTGCGCTTCCTTCCGTCTCTTTTCTTCCTCTCTGTTTTTCTCTTCTTTTTTCTTTTCTTCTTCCTTCTTCCTCTTTTGCTGTTCTTTCCGGGAAACTTCTTCCTTCTCGGCGATCTCCGCAAGCATCATCTTCGTTTGCGCGTCGGCTGGCTCCAGAACACGGTTGGCGATGGCGTTCTGCAGCAATTGCGTGGCGCCGGCGTAGTCTTGCTTCTCCACCAGGTTCCGCGCGTCCTTCAGCTTCTGGCTTCGTTCATCCCGCTTTCGGTCCCGCTGGCTGGCTTCCACCTCCGCGGCGTGAAGCAACTGCGTCACATCCGTGTCCGGCCCGAAGGCGGCCAGCGTTTGCCGCGCCATATCAATGGCGTCCGTCAACTCCTGCCGCTTGATCTTGCTGCGAATTTCCTGAACTCTTTGTTGTACTTCCCGCTGGACCTTCTCCTTCTCCTGCTGCTCCTTCCATTTTTCCTCGGCTTCGGATGCCAGGCTGCGGAACAGTTCTTGCCTTGGAAATTCCTGAACGGCTCGCCGCGCCAATTCTGCCGCTTCGCGGAAGCGCTGGGTATCCAGCAGCCCCCGAACCTGTTTCTCTCGCTCCTCGGCGTTCTTCTTTAACTCCTGCTGCGCGACTTCGCTCTTGGCATAGCTGACTAGATCGTTTACCTCATATTCTTGCGGGAACTCTTTCAGCAAACCCTCGCCCTTTGCCGCCGCTTCACGGAATTTCCCTGTGCTCACAAGGGTTCGCAGGGCCGTCAATTCTTCTTGCAAACGCTTCTTCCGCTTCTCTTCCTGCTCTTCCTGTGTCAGCAGCGTCTGCAGGTTTCGCACCGTCGTGTCCTGCGGCTGCTCCTTGGCCAGGACTTCGAGCCCTTTGCGCGCTTCCGCGAGCTTGCGTTGCCCTAACAACCTGCGAATCTCCGAGATATGAACCTGTTTTTTTTGCTCCGCTTGATCGGCCTTTGCCGTTTCGTGCAGGTTCCTCAACTCCGGCTCATTCGGGAAGTTTTTCAACCCTTCTGAGGTCAGCGCGAGGCATTCGTCATATTTCAAGTCTGTCCACAGAGTTCGCGCGCGGTGCAGGAGTTCGTTCAGATGCTTACGCCTCTCGCGCCTGGCTTGTTCTTCTTCGATCTGTCGCTTGAGATCCTGGGCTTGCGGATGGCTGGAATCCAATTCGAAAGCCTGCCGCAAAGCTGTTTCGGCCTCTACCAACGCGCCTTCCGCCAGCCTCTGCTTGGTAAGCCGGAGTTTCTGCTCCAACTGCTGCGCGCGAGCCGCTGCCGCTTCCACTTCTGAAAACAGCTTTTGTGCCGGCTCGTGGCGCGAGTCCAGAGCCAGCGCCGCTTCTGCTTCCGATTGCGCCTCGCGGAACTGCCCAGCTTGCAAGAAGTTTTTCCCCCGGCTCAAATGTTCCTGAACTTTGGGCAGAATTTCCGACCGCCGAATCTCCGAAGTTATTTTTTCCAGCAGGCTTTTTGCTTGCGCGTTGGAATTGTCAATCTGGCGCGCCCTTCGCAGCGTGTCGTACGCTGTCGGCAGATCTCCCATTTCGTATAGCTCGCGGGCACGCTCAGCCAGCGTCACCGCCGCGCCCATCCGCAGCCGGTTCCACACCGGCTCCAGATCAAGCAGCACGTCCTCCATGCTTTGATATCGTTCCAACGCCTGCTTTCGCAGCATTCGCTGAATGATCGGTTCAATCTCCGCGGCGCATTCCGGGACGATCGAGGCAATCGGAGGAAACTCGTCCTCCATAATCGTCCGGATAATGTCGTAACCATCTCCCGTGAACGGTCTCTGGTAGCAGAGCAACTCATAAAACGTTACTCCCACCGCCCAGATGTCCGTTCGCTCATCGGCTTTCTTCTTGCGGAAAAGTTCCGGCGCCATGTATGCAGGCGTCCCAATCATCATGTTGGTGTGGGTCCGCGAAAAATCCACCAGGCGGGCGATGCCGAAGTCCACCACTTTCACCACGCCCTCGGAATTCACCATGATGTTCCCGGGCTTGATGTCGCGGTGCACCACGCGGTTTTTGTGCGCGTATTCGAGGGCCTGGCATATCCGGACTACGTAGCCCACTTTCAGGGCCAGTGGGAGTTCGGACTGCCGGACAATCGTTTTTTCCAGGCTGTCGCCATCCAGGTATTCCATGGCGATAAACGGTGTTTCTTTTTCCTGCCCCAGTTCAAACACCGTCACAATGTTGGGATGCTGAAGTTTTCCGGCGGATTGTGCTTCCTGATAGAAGCGCTCCAGCAGATCAGGACGATCTACCAGGTTGCTGTTGATGGTTTTGAGTGCTACGAGACGGCCGATGAAAGGGTCGCGCGCCTTGTACACCACGCCCATCGCGCCGTGCCCAAGTTCCGCGAGTATTTCGTATTTGCCCAGCTTCTGCAATAGAGGCGACCCTACTTCGTCAATCCTAACAAATCCCGGCCCGCTCGCAGACAATCAGCGCTGAAAGGTAATCGTCAGAGGAAAACGGACCGACACTGGCTTTCCTTCCGATTTCGGCGCCGTGGCCTTCCAATGCTTCGAGCCATCCTTTACCTTTTTGAAAAAATCCTTGTCCGGATTTGCATTCCCTTCTTTGTCCACTTTGATGTTCCCGTTCGATTCGACGGTCACGATGACAGTTAGGGAATACGGCAACCTCCCAGGCTGGTTCGCATTGTCCGGCATGTCCACCATTGGCACGCCAACCCATTGCAACGGCGCGTTCGCGTCCAGCTGGGCGCAACTGACTGCCCCGCCTACCGACGGTATTTGCGCCGTGGCACGCCCTGGTCCGCAAGAAATAGGAGGTAGCGGAACTTTCCCGGAATTCTGAGTCGCCGATTGAATCGCGGTGGGGATAGTGGTCTTCACGTAAAGCGCCGCATTCTCTTTGTAAATCCCGTTCCCGCCGGCTATTTTTTGAAATTCCTGGGTCACACCATGCGCCAGAGCTTCGATGTCCTTCTTCTGCTTTGCTTGCTCAAAATGCAGTACCGCGGCATCGAACGCCGCTTTGTCTCCGTTTTTCTCCGCCGCTTTGTTGTAAGCCTCAGTTAGACGCCCTTCCAGCCCGTGTGCTGCGGAAAGCAGCGAAGCATCTTCGACGCGCCCTTCAAACCCATGCACTTCGTCTTGCGCGTGCTGAATCGCCGCCGTGTCTCCCTTGCTCTCGGCTGCCTGCGCGTCGCTTTTTATCGATTCGAACTGTTGTTGCTCGGCAGCATGCAATTCTTTTTGTAGCTTATCGTGTGTCTTGCTCCATTGTTGCGTGCCTTCAATTTGCGCTTTCGCCGCTTTATAGTTGCTGCTCCGGATCGCCTCTTCCACGCTGTTGACGGATTGCAGCGCTTTCTCCACGCCGGGCAACTGCTTCTTCGCGTCGCTGCTTTGCGCTCCCTTCTTATTGATCAGTTCCTGAAACTGATCCCGCGCCTCCGCCCAACGTTCTTCCTTCATGTCCTGTACAGCTGCGTCGTACGTCTTCTGGTCGCTCCCCATCTGCTTTATTCTGCCGAGGTAACTTTCTGCTTGCGGCTTCAGCGCGGACCCCGCAATGTTCAAGTCCAGCATCGCGCGAAACTCCTTGCGCGCTTTGTCGTAGTCTTTCGCCTGAAAGAGCTTCACTCCCTCGTCGAAGTGATCCTGCTCCTGTTTGTGAACATCCGTTGCGGCTAGTCCTGTTTTTGCTTCTTCCAACTCCCGCGTCGCGTCATCTGCATGCCACAAGTTCAGCTGAATGACGTCCTGGAACCCTTGCTGCGCACTTGCATAGTCTTTCTTGTCCTTTAGCAAAGCCTCCGCGTCGTCAAACTTTTTCTGCTCGTCCGCGCGCTTCTGGTCAATTTGGCTGACCTGCTGGTTGGCTTCGTTCTGCAGAGGCCCCTTGTTCTTTGCCAGCCCCTGCCAAACTTGTTCAGACTGATCGAACTGACGGTTCTGCCAGAGCTCTTCGGCTTGTTGTTTCAGCTTCAAATCCCTGGCCGAGGGCGCGCCGCCATTCGTCTTGTGCGGCCACAGCATCACAGTGAAAATCAGGACCACGACGACGCCGATCCCTACGAGCACCGGGGGACGGCGCAGAATCGGCATGACTTGCGCCAGGAAATCCGGTCCGGCCTTGCTCTTGGCCTCGGCATCCGCCGGCCCTGTCGCCGCCGGCATTGTTCCGCTCTTGCGTGTTACGGGAAGGGCGGCGCCCGATGTTGCAGCCTGCCGGGTGGAGGGGCTGGCAATCACTGTCCCGCTCGGGCCTTCCATTTGTCTCGCAGATGCTTCTCGGGCTTCGGATTCGGGCCGTTGGGGAACCGCGCCATCTTTCCGCAAGCCTTGCCTGTCTCCCGAGCCGATAACTTTCGTTGCCGAGAATCCCGCGGCGGGAATGTCTTGCGCGGACTCGCTCACCTGCGTCGTCTCGCGCGAGGGAATCGGCGGTTTAGCGGCCGCGGGCTGATCCTTTTTCGCGGGCGTGGCTGGCTTTTGCGCACCTGCCTTCGATGGCGGGTAAACGCTTGTCGCCGCTGGCCGCTGTCCGCTCGCAAGATTCGAAATTTTTCCGCGCAGCTCCTGCATTCGCGGATCGGAAGGCTGAAGTATCTGCGTCGCCATCACTTCGTTGAACAGTTGTGTTGCCCCCGCGTGATCTCCTCTATCCACCATCGTCTGCGCGGCGACGACCTTCTTCTCGACGTCTTCCTTCTTCTTCCGCTTTTCTTCCGCACCGTGCAGCAGTTGCGTCACGTTGGGATCGGGTCCCATCGTCTCCATCGTTTGTTGTGCCAAATCGATGGCGTCCGTTATCTTGTCCTGATTTATTTTGCTGTTGATTTCGCGCACTCGCCGCTGCATCTCGTTGCGCGCCCGCTCGCGGTCGTCCTGCTCTTTCTTCAACGCCTCCGCTTCCGTGGCCAGCTTTCGGAACGCATCCTGCTTTGGAAATTCCTCAATCGCCTTCCGCGCGGTATCCAACGCTTCAGCATAGCGCTCGCACATCAAAAATCCCTGGATCTGCTTCTCGCGCTCTTCTTCTTTTCTCTTCTGCTCCTGTTGCGCTGCTTCTCCCTGCGCGTAACTCACCAATTCCTTCAATTCGTATTCTTGCGGGTATTCCTGCAGCAGTGGCTCACCCTTAGCTACCACCTGCTTGAACTTTCCCGCTCCCAGCATGGCCCGCAGCGACGTTACCTCGGTCTCCAGCCGCTTCTGCCGCTTCTGCTCCTGCTCTTCTTGCAACGCCAGGTTTTGCAGATTCTTTACAGCCGTGTCTTGCGGGTGCTCGTTCATCAAAACGTCCAGCACCTTCCGCGCTTCCACAAAATTCTGCTGCCCCAGCAGCCGCCGCACTTCGGCCATCTGCCTCTGCTTCTGCTGTTCCGCCTGGTCGGTCCTCGCCGATTCTTGCAGCTTCTTCAATTCCTGATCGTTTGGAAACTCCTGCAACGCCGCGGCAATCACCGTCAGGCATTCGTCGTAGTTCAATTCCGTCCAGAGGGTTCGCGCGCGATGCAGGATTTCTCCCAGTTTCTTCCGTTTTTCGCGCCGCACCCGCTCTTCTTCGATTTGCTTTTTTAGTTCCTGCGCCTGAACGTTGGCGTCGTCCATTTCCAGCGCTTGCCCCAGCGCTGCCGCGGCCTCCGTGAGCGCGCCCTCGGCCAGCCGCTGCTTCGTCAACTTCAGCTTCTGCTCCAACTGCTGCGCTTTCGCTGTCGCCGCTTCCACATCCGCCTGCAACTTGTGTGCTGGCTCGTGTTTCGAATCGAGTCCCAGGGCCGCTTGCACTTCCGCCTTGGCCTCGCGCAGTTGCCCCGCCTTCAAAAATCCTTCGCCCCGGCTCACGTGTTCCTGCAGCCTTGGCAAAATCTCCGACCGCCGCAGTTCCACGGAGACCTTTTCCAACATGCTCTTCGCTTGGGAATTCCCTACGTCGATGTGCAACGCTTTCTTGAGCAGCGCCTGTGCCCGCTGCAAATCTTTCGCTACTACCAGTTGCTGGCAGTCGGCCAGCAATCCCGTTACCGTCGCCTGCTGCGCCGCTTTCCAGATCGGCTCAATCGCGTGCAGCACGTCTTCCATCGATTGGAAGCGGTCCTCGCTCTTCTTCTCCAACATCTTATTTACGATCGGCACCAGCTCTTCCGTGCATTCCGGCGACAGCCCCATCAAATCTTCGGGCTTCTCGTAAATAATGTGGAACATCAACTCCGCTTCGCTGTCCCCCGTGAACGGCCTCTTATACGCAAGCAGCTCATACAGCGAAACGCCCACCGCCCAGATATCCGACCGCGCATCCGCCCGCTCACCCTTGTACAACTGCGGCGACATATACGCGCGCGAACCGATCATCATGTTCGGCTGCGTCATCGACATGTCCGTCAGCCGCGCAATCCCGAAGTCCACCACCTTCACCACGCCTTCTTTGGTGACCATGATGTTGGCCGGCTTCACGTCTCTGTGCACCACGTTGTGATGGTGGGCATACGCCAGCGCATCGCAAACCCGCACGATGTATCCCAACTTCACGGACAGCGGCATCACCGGATGCTGTTCGATGATCCGGTCGAGGCTCTCCCCCTCCAAATACTCCATTGCGATAAACGGAGTATTCTTCTCATGCCCTAGTTCATAAATTGTGACGATGTTGGGATGCTGGAGAGCGCCCGCCGACCGCGCTTCCTGGTAAAAGCGATCCAGCAAATTCGTCTGGGCCGTCGGGCCGCCGGTAATGGTCTTTAAGGCAACTAAACGGTCAATCAGCGGGTCCCGGGCCTTGTACACCGCACCCATGGCTCCGCGCCCTATCTCGGCGATGATCTCGTATTTGCCTAAAAGCTGCGGCACACACACTCCCCTATGGGCTGGATGGTAACAAAATTAGGGCCAAACCGCGCACTTTCCGTGGATCCCCCGTGCCCATCCAGAAGATAGTGAACTAGACCCATCCAACGCTTCCGCGCACACCCCTTCTTCCCTCGCAACTCATTGAAAGCGCTTAAATTAGACCCTGTCCGTGAGGATGTAAGGAAGCCCTGAAGCTGAGCCAAATACCCAACCAGAAACCGGCCCCGAGAAACGAGGGGAGTTTTTGAACCATAGGGCACCCGCACTCCTTCCGGCGGACACCCCCTGGGTTCCGAAATTGTCACACCTTTTTCACACTGGGCTGGGCACGGCATACGGGGTCAGCCGCCTCATTCTACTCACCTTTTTCATAATTTTGTCGGCAAAGTGATAAGATTTCCTTTGCACCAAAATTCTCCGTCTCCAAGAGCATCCCTTCATGTCCAACGTCACCAAAGCCCCTGCCGCCCCTCATAGCCTCGATCCCTCCGCATCTTCTTCCGACACCGCCCTCGCTCATCTCCACAATCGCGCTCTCCAACCCAATCGCGGCGTTCCCCTCAATCTCGACTGGGTCGAGGACATCCGCATCAACACCAGCGCCCTCGAGCGCCGCGCCCAATCGCTCACCACTCGCCGCACTGTAAAAAAAGATTACCAAGCCGCCTGGCTCCTCCGCGCCATTTCCTGCATGGATCTGACAACTCTCTCCGGCGATGACACCGACGAACGCGTCCGCCGCCTCTGCGCCAAAGCGCGCCAACCTCTCCAGCGCGAACTCGTCGCAAAACTCGGCATCGATTCGCTCGACATCAAAGTAGCAGCGGTCTGCGTCTATCACGTCTTTGTGGAAACCGCTCGCCGCGCTCTCGAAGGTAGCGGCATTCGCGTCGCCGCTGTCTCCACTGGCTTCCCCGCCGGCCTTTCTCCTCTCGCCGAACGCGTCCAGGAGATCCGCCGCTCCGTCGAAGCCGGCGCCGACGAAATCGATATCGTCATCACGCGCGCCCACGTCTTTGCCGCAAAGTGGCAAGCCCTCTACGACGAAGTCGCCGGTTTCAAACATGCCTGCGGTCCCGCTCACATGAAAGTCATTCTCGGCACCGGCGATCTTCTGACTCTCCGCAATGTTGCTCGGGCCAGCGTTGTCGCTATGATGGCCGGCGCCGACTTCATCAAGACTTCCACCGGCAAAGAACCAGTGAACGCCACTCTACCGGTAGGCCTGGTCATGACTCGTGCCATCCGCGAATACGCCCTGCAAACCGGCTTCGCTGTCGGCTTCAAACCCGCCGGCGGCATTCGCACCGCGAAACAATCCCTCGAATGGCTCTCTCTTATGAAAGACGAACTTGGCCCCTCGTGGCTCAAATCCGATCTCTTCCGCTTCGGCGCCAGCGGCATGCTTGCCGATATCGAACGTCAACTCGAACACCACGCCACCGGCCGCTATTCCGCCGACTACCACCACCCCATCGCCTAGGGTCTCGCGTAGGGTCATCCATCCGAGGATGACCGCCTCGTCTCCGTGCGCTCTGTGACCTCTGTGTTAAAACAAACCCTCAGCACAACCTCGGTCTTTCCGTGCAAAGAAACTCGCCCCGCGAATCTGTCTCGTCCACTTGTCCCAATTTCCATTACAATCTACTCACGCCCATGAGCATCGTAGAAAAATTCGTCACCATGGACTACGGCCCCGCCCCAGAAGATCCCCGCGAAGCCGTCACCTGGCTCGACCATCACCGCCGCCGCTTCAGCCATTTCATCAACGGCACCTGGCATCCTCCGCTCGAAAAAAAATATTTCGACACCACCGATCCCTCCACTACCGAAAAATTGGCCGACATCGCCCAAGGCTCCGCCGCTGACATCGACGCCGCCGTAAAATCCGCCCGCGCCGCCCTCCCTGTCTGGCAATCCCTCACGCCACATGCCCGCGCCCGCTACCTCTACGCCCTCGCCCGCCAAATCCAAAAACACTCTCGCCGCCTCGCCGTCCTCGAAACGCTCGACAACGGCAAGCCTATCCGCGAATCTCGCGACATCGATATCCCACTCGTCGCCCGCCATTTCTATCACCACGCCGGCTGGGCTCAACTCCTCGCTCGGGAATTTCCCGGCTACGAAGCCTGCGGTGTCGTCGGCCAAATCATCCCGTGGAATTTTCCGCTTCTCATGCTCGCATGGAAAATTGCTCCCGCTCTCGCCACTGGTAACACCGTCGTCCTCAAACCCGCCGAATTCACTCCGCTCACCGCGCTCGCCTTCGCCGAAATTTGCCAGGAGATCGATCTTCCCCCCGGCGTAGTCAACATCGTCACCGGCGACGGCCCCACCGGCGAAGCTCTCGTCTCTCATCCCGACGTCGACAAAATTGCTTTCACCGGCTCCACCGAAGTCGGGCGCGCCATTCGCAAAGCTACAGCCTCTTCCCACAAAAAACTTTCGCTCGAACTCGGCGGCAAATCTCCCTTCATCATTTTCGAAGACGCCGATCTCGACTCCGCCGTCGAAGGTCTTGTCGACGGCATTTGGTTCAATCAGGGCCAAGTCTGCTGCGCAGGCTCCCGCCTCTTAATGCAAGAGAGCATCGCCGAGCCACTCATCGCAAAAATCTGCGCCC
Source organism: uncultured Acidobacteriota bacterium (assembly GCA_963718785.1). Classification (GTDB taxonomy): domain Bacteria; phylum Acidobacteriota; class Terriglobia; order Acidiferrales; family UBA7541; genus Acidiferrum. The sequence continues at coordinate 228,477 of CAVQZW010000009.1, forward strand.
GCATGAACACGCTCCGCGTCGGCCCGCCCCTCGACAAATCCATCGACATCGGCGCCATCATCGCCCGCGTACAGCTCGACCGCATCCAGCGCCTCGTCGATCAAGGCGTCGCCGAAGGCGCCACCTGCTGGCAACCCAGCATTCCCATGCCCTCGCGCGGCCTCTATTTTCCGCCCACTCTTCTCAGCAACGTCCATCCCACCAGCATCGTCGCGCAACAAGAAATCTTCGGCCCCGTCCTGGCCGCCATGACTTTCCGCACGCCCAGCGAAGCCGTCGAGCTTGCCAACAACACCGCCTACGGCCTCGCCGCCTGCGTCTGGTCCGAAAGCATCAACGTCTCTCTTCACGTCGCCGCGCAAATCAAAGCCGGCGTGGTTTGGGTCAACTGCACAAATCTTTTCGACGCCAGCTGCGGCTTCGGCGGCTATCGCGAAAGCGGCTACGGCCGCGAAGGCGGTCGCGAAGGGCTCCTCGAATATTTAGAGCCAACTTGGTTCAAGCACGCGCCGCAACTCCACACGCGTCCTCTAGCGATCGATCAACCGCCGCGACAAATCCCTGAATCCGTCGCCGATTCTTCGACGCCCCCCATCGACCGCACCGTAAAACTCTTTATCGCCGGAAAACAAGCCCGCCCCGACTCCGGCTACAGCATCCCTATTCACGCCCCCGACGGCCGCCTCCTCGGCGAAGCCCCTCTCGGCAATCGCAAAGACATTCGCAATGCCGTCGAAGCCGCCCGCAAAGCCACCGCCTGGCCCAAGTCCACCGCCCACAACCGCGCTCAGGTCCTCTACTACCTCGCCGAAAATCTCAGCCAGCGCCGCGATGAAATCGCAACCCGTCTCTCCGATGTAGTTGGTAAGCAACAAGCCGAAGCAGAAGCAAGCCTCAGCATCCAACGCATCTTCACCTACGCCGCCTGGGCCGACAAATACGAAGGCGCCATCCACAATCCGCCCTTCCGCAACGTCACCCTGGCCATGCAAGAACCCATCGGCACCATTGGCATCCTCTGCCCCGCCGAAGCTCCGTTGCTGGGTTTCATCTCCGCAGTAATGCCAGCCATCGCCGTCGGCAACACGGTAGTCGCCATCCCAAGCGAGTCATATCCGCTCATCACCGCCGACCTCTACCAACTCTTCGAATCCAGCGATCTCCCCGCAGGCGCCGTGAACATGGTCACCGGCCGCCCCGCCGAACTCTTGAAGACTCTAGCCGAACACGATGACCTTGACGCCCTCTGGTGCTTCGCCGACGCCCCCACCTGCGCCACCGCAAAAGCTCTTTCCGTGGGCAATCTCAAACAAGTCTTCACCAACGAAGGCCGCCACATCGACTGGTTCAACCCACACCCCTCTGCCTCCCGCTTCTTCCTTCAGCACGCCACCCAAATCAAAAACATCTGGGTCCCCTACGGCGAATAGCATTCCCTTCGTCGGTAAATCCACGATTTCCAGATGTCGCTGCAGGCGGGGCTGTGGAGTCGATTTGAGTGTTTTTGCGATCTGCAAAGTTTCGCTTTCGGAGTTGCGCCTGTTCCTCAGACTCAAGACAAACGCACACCGCCGCGTGACCCGGATCACTTACTTCTTCTTTAGTAAATGAAAGAGTGACGCTGTCGAATCCAACGGCAGTAGATCTGCTATAAGAGCTCGGAGTACGGCTATGGCACTACATCATTTCTTTAACACGAAAAAATTCTTTCCCTGGCTGTCGATCTTGGCTACGGCATTGCTACCTGCCACTGCCCTATGTCAGCAAGCTCCTCAAGCACACCATGTTCATTTTACGTGCGGCTATATTGAGGAAGTGAAAAAACCATTCCTCGTCCATGTTGAGATCCTGCCTCCGGCCACGACGCCGGTTGAGATCCACATGGCAACGGGCAACATTACATACGACAAGAACACGTTCGTTCTGGCGCCTGGACAAAAGGAAGTGCTGACGGCCACCGTCGTCCACACGGACTCAGGGTTGGATTGGGTGCATGCGGTTACGAAAGAATTCGGCGAAGACGAGCAAAGCTACACGGTAGTCAACACCGGATATCTCGGCCATTTGAAGCTCAGCAGTACGGAGCCGTTGCCGTACGAACGGTCAACGACCTTAACTCTTGAAATCGTCGATTCGGGAGGCAAGCCTGTCAGAATGCACGCCGTGCAAAAATTGCAACTCGAGAGTTCCGACGCCCAGTTTCCTGCCGCCCCGCGAGCCACGACCATATTACTCCCGCTTGATGCGCGGGCATTTCTAAGTTCGCCGTTTCAGATAAGGCCGAAGTCCCCGGCGGGCGGCGTCATTCATGTGAACGCTACACTGAAGTTCGGAGACGATGTCCTTACGCAAGAGAGTCTGGTTCTTGCGGCTCAGCCATCCTGGTTGTTGCTTTTTGGCTTGGCCATTGTGGGCGCTTTGCTTCATGCCCTGTACAAAACCACCGCGAGAATGCCGCATTTTACTTGGCGTAGAGCCTTCGGAATCGGAGTCACAAGCTTTGTCGCTGGCTGTCTCGCGTACTTGGTCGCAAACTATGATGTCTTAGGACTGAAGCTCGACCCGCATGTCCTCCGCACCTACCCGTTAATGGGCTTCCTATTCTCCTACTTCGGTCTCGAAGTCTTGTTGGCGGATAGGTTTTCTATTCTTAAGCCTACCAAGTCCTCCACGCATGACGCGGCCGCTGCATAACTGGCCTGCATGTTCCTGGCTTAACCGCGTAGCGGGTCGCGCTCCATTGGCGTTTGTTTTTTTTTAGGTGCGCGTTTCGATTGACTCGGGTCGGCACCGAATATCACAATTTAGCTCGTTGGATCCCATTGAGATGACTCAAGCACAGATAGACGGCCAGAAATTTGCAGAACTTTTGCTTGCAGAATTTCCCGAGCTTCGAGGTTAGTGCGAGGGATATGAGGACCTTCACCATCTTCAGATGATGGAATTTGCGCTTTTCACGGCACGAGAATGTAAACTCGGCAATTTCGAAACCGTCGCGAAATGTTTGCGTCTCGCCCACAGACTGCTTCAATGGGGCGGCTCGGAAATCAAGAACGCCGTCTACGTCTCCTATCTAGAAGTCCTTCCGCTCAAGGGGGACGTTCACGACCGGATAAGAATGGCGATGACCTCTGATTTGCGCCAAGCGTGGGACGAAATCCTCGATTATTTATCCAAAGTCTCAAAAAAATAGCCGGCAACGGTGACGCCGGATGCCCCACCCTCGTTTTTGAGGCACTCTTCCTGGCAGGAGCACCGTTCGACTCTGGCAATGGTTGCCTCGCGGTTGGCTCCTTAACCTACTGTAGGAACACGATTCATCGTGCCCTTCTTCATTCAACTTTGCTTAGCCTCAACGCCTGGAACTGGAGGAAGACTGCGTCGCAGGCACCGCCGTCGGAGCCGGGTCCTTGATCAAGATCGGCCAGCGTGGAAACGCAAAGTTGCCTGCGACATCATCAATCACATTCACCTGGCAAACATAGAGCCCCGGCTTCAGCGATTGCAGCGGCAGATCAATCTGAAACACCACCGCCTTGCGATCCGGTGCCGTAACTTCCGTCGCTGCCACTTGCTTCGATTCGTAAACTTTCACGCCGCCCTGCAAAAACTCAATGCTCGTCAACACATGAATCGACTCTTTGGAGTGCGGCAGGTCTGCTGCCGAATTCGCCGGTCCGGCGTCGGCAGTATTTCCTGATGGCGTCGCAGCCCCTGGCGTCGCAACGGCCGCAACTGTTACCTTTCCGCGCGCCGCATCATAAATCTCATACTGCAAATACAAATGCTGGTCTCGCGTAAACACATGCGTCACATTCGGCACAAGCTGCGTCTGATCCTGAATCAGCGGATTCGCGCCTTTCTTCTTCGGCGCGTTCGTCACTGGCGCGCGCAAACTGCTCAGCACCACCGAACTCATCCGCAGCGGCGCCTTGCGCAAATCCGGCACTTGCACATCCGTCTCGAATGAACCCATGCGCCCGGTCTGATTTTCGCGCACGATGAATTTCAAATGATAATTTCCCGGAGCAAGAACAAATCCCGTGTTGTACTGCACATTTTTCCGCCGCACCTGCTGCGCAGTGTCCACCGCCAGCTTTACCGTGTCGCGCAACTGCCCAACCGGCACGCGGCCTTTCTCGCCGATACGCACTTCTCCAATAATGTCGATCGTCGCGTTATCTTTGTCTTTTTCCGAAACGAATGGAATCTGTGACCCCGGAACAACGAGCGAAACCGCCAAATAATAATGTGAATCATCCTGACGGAAATACGCCGTGCCCGCATAAAGCGGCACATCTGTCTGCGGCAACTCCGCTGCAAGCTCATCTTCGAGCTGCGCTTCGCGATCCGCGCGGTTCAAATGCTTATAGTCGCGGCCCGCGTAATATCCTGGACGGAATTCCAGCTTCACGTCAGCCCGGTTCACAGCGACTTTCAAACGTCGGTAGTGCCCATCCTTCAGAGGATCCGTGCTCGTGAATCCAAGCACGTAGTACGCCGAGCTGTCCTTCTGCACCTGCGTAAATACTCCACCAAAATCGTTTGTATCGAAGAATGCTTTCCCGCCCGTATCCGCCGCCAGCGTCGAAAGCGTCTCCTGCGAAGCGGCATTGCCGCTGAGGTCGTTCAAAACCGCGTTGCCGTTATATGCCGATTGCCCGTGCAAACTCGCATTCTGCGCTTCACCTCCCGGCGGAAATGCTTGCAACCCGCGCACATCCACCGGATAAATCGAAACATTGTTTTTCACAGCCGCCGCCGTCGCTGCCCGCAGCGCCGACTGGTTGTCCGTCCCGGTCTGGCCGATTCCATTGCTGAAATAAATCAGCGACTTCTTCTGCGTGATTTTTCCTAGCGCCTGCATCGTGGACTGCAGCGCCATTAGCTTCCAGTCCGCACTGAACGTGTTGTAGTCCGTGTCGTCCGGCGTGAACGAGCCTCCGGTTTCCGACGCCCCCTCCGCGCTCCCTGTATCTCCCGCGGCAAATCCTTGCCCTGAGCCGGAAGAGTACGAGCTCAGAACGGAAAGTATTTTCGGCTTGTCGGCCGTAAAATCGAGATCGACGCGCATGTTCGTAGAGAGTGAAACCAGTGCTACGATGTCCGCAGGCTGCATCTGGGCATTGATATATTTCTTGGCCGCATCCACGCATCGATCGATCTGATCCGGCTCCATCGCCGAAAAATCAAAATACAAGACGATCACTCGCCGGTCCCGCGCATTCATCGCCGGCGCATTGCTCTTCTTCAACACGCCAGCCGGTTCCGCGGCTGCCGCCTCTCCTGTATCTGTTTTTTCCGCCGCCCCGGCCCTCTCCAGTTGATCCACATTTTCAAAATCAAAAGTGGATATTTCCTGCTTTTTCCCATCCTCAAACAAAGTGAAATCTTCTTTCTTCAAATCGCGGACAAGATTTCCCTTCTTGTCGCGCGCCACAACATTCGCCAGCACTAACTCTGATGTCACTCGAATGGGAGATTTCGGAGCCTGTGCTTGCGCATCCGCCGGCGGCTGCGGCTGAGCCTGCTGCGCGAACGCAGGAGCGCCAAATTGCAGCAGCAAGCTTGCGGACGCGGTGGCTGCGATTCTTCGTGATACATGACTCATGGCTCTTGGCCTCAAAAGCGGAACCTCGCTTGCACCGTCACGCGCCGCATACTTCCGGCGCCAGTCACTTCGCCAAATGTCGTCGAGTTCACCGTCGTCCCCAGCGAAGTGAAATTCACATAGTTAAAGACATTGTTCGCCGTAATCCGCAAATCGAGTGAGCGGTATTCCTTGATCGTAATCGTCTTGTTCAGCGACATACTCAGACTCACCTGCCCTGGCCCTTCAAGGATGTTGCGCCCCGCATCGCCGAATGTTGTGTCGCTCCCGTTCACGCATGTCGGCATGGGATTGCCCGCCGTTGTTTCCGGCTGGCAAAACGCCGCCAGATTGAACCACTCTTTCGTCGTCGGATTGCTGACGTGTACAGATTCGCCGGGAACCACATTCGCGCGCAGCGATCCGCTTACGCCGCGCTGAATGTCCAACGCCCCTCCGAGCACGCGCACAGTAAACGGCAGCCCGCTCGCCACTGTAAAATTCCCGCTGTACTGCCAGCCCGCGAGGATGTGCGAAATGAATCCCTTCTGCAAAAAGCGCCGGTTTTCGCCGAACGGCAAATCATAAATCCAATTTCCAGTGAATTTATGGCGTTGATCAAAACTCGAAAGGCCTCGGTCCGCGGCAATGTCGAACGGATTCTGCGCCACAACCGCGCCTCCCCCGCCAATCGAGGACGCGTCGTCAATCGACTTCGAATAAATGTAGGTCGCGCTAAGTCCGATTCCCTTGGCCAGCCGCTTGCGAAACCGAATCGAGCCCGCATGAAACACAGAGTTTCCCGCGGAAGACTCGAAGATAAATGGCTGCGCGCCGCCGGTTAAAATGGCTCGCTCGGTATCCAGCCTCGTGCCCTTCGAGCCGTTGTAATCCACGTTCATTACAATGCCGCCGCGCAATTCGCGCTGCACATCGACGTTCCATACCTGGACGTAACCGAGCCGGTAATTCGGATCGATAGCAAAATTATTCGTAACCGTACCCGGTGCCACGCTCGGGAAAGCATTGGACAGGTTCAGAAAGCTCGCCGTAGTGGCCACGTTGGTGGCGGTCTCCGCGAACGGCGGCTGAAACGCAAAATTCTGAATCACCGCGCCGTACTGCGCGAGATTGTAGTTGATGCCATAACCGGCGCGCACGACCGTCAGCTTCATCGGCTTCCACGCGAGCCCCAACCGCGGCGCGAAGTTATTGCGATCCGGATGGATCAGCGAGGCAGGAAAGACGCCGGAAGTTGGGCCGGTTTGCCCAGGCTGAACGGGAACCGCCGCGGTAAAGCCCGGCACGACATCCAGGTTCACGATTTGGTCTTTTGCTTCCGTGTACGGGCCGTTGTACTCGTACCGAAGACCAATGTTGAACGTCAGGTTCGCGCGGAAGCGCCAGTCATCTTGCGTAAAAAAATCGTAGGACTTCGCACGAAAATTGTAGGTGTCCGCGCCAAACTGAACGCTGCTTTGCTGTGGGAGGCCAAGCAAAAAATCCGCGAAGTCGCTGCCGCTTCCCTGCTGTTGCTGGCCGCCGACATAGAGCGCGGTGGCAAATCCCGTAAAAGTGAAAGAGCCCGCCGCATTTCTCGCCGCTTGGAAACTCTGCAATATCCGGCGATAGTCGCCGCCAAAACGAAGATTGTGTTTGCCGTGATTCCAGATCACGGTATCGGAAATCGTATACGTCTGGTCGAGTTCGCGACGCGGCGCGGTGTCGCTCAAACCTGAAAACGACGTGAAACTAACTCCCGGAATGCCCCAATCAAACGGATTCGTCGAGACGCCTCCGATTTGCGCGATGCCGGCGACATCGGTCACATTTGAATACAAGTTCGTCGTGGCAACATGATTGTGGTTGTAGGTAAAGCGGAGATTATTCGTGGTACGCCCTTTGCCGTAAACCCATCCCGCGTTGGCGTTCAAGCCCTGCGTGCTTGTACCGCCTGCCAGAGAAGGAAACGCTCCGACGATATCGCTGGTCGTCTTCGTCCAGCTCATCCCCAGATTCAGGTTGTTTTGCGATCTTCGCCGCCCGCCCCCACCTCCGGCCCCGCGTCCTCCGCCGCCCGGCCCTAAGGTTCCTTGCGCGGGGGCAGGGCCAAAATTGTGGATGAGCCGCAGATTCACAGAGTTGGAATTGCTCTCCGAAGAAGTCACTTCATGATAGTTCTGCGTCGTGCCCGGCAGATTCGGCAGCGGAATGTAATTCAAAAGAGCTTGCGCCTGCGGCGTGATCAGCGTTGGATCCATCGCATTCAGCTGGCCGTTGAAATCGAACTGCTGCCCGTTCGCTGGGTTGTAAATCGGCGTCGCCAGCGCGGAAAAATTCCCGCCACGCTCGGCCATCGTGGGCACCGTGGACAGAACATCTGACGGCGAACTCCCGCGCGTTCCGCTCCACCCTCCAAAGAAAAATGTCTTCCCACCGCCGTTGTAAATCTTCGGAATATTCAGCGGGCCGCCAACGTACGCTCCGAAATGGAGTTGGTTATAGTCCGCCCGGGGTAGCGGATTTCCATTCAGCGAAAAGGGCCGCGCATCGAGCGCGGACGTATCATCGTAAAAATACAAATTGCCGTGAGGTTGATTCACATTGAAGCCACGGCCGAATCGTCCGAACGCAATCGGACCGCCTCCTCCTGGTCCGCCCCCCAATCCGCCTCCTCCGCCAGGGCCTCCGGGGCCGCCCTGTCCACCGAATCCAAGCTGCTGTGCGCGGTCGCGGAATTCCTGAATGCGATCCTGAAGGTCACTTTCGCTGCCGCCACCGAAATCCTGCGTGCGGCCTTGCACGCCGCTGATACTCACGGATTCCGTCGGTGCGTCGGCGCCTGCGCCATTCAAAGGCAAGCCAGACAAATCGCTGCCGCTCGCGTTCTGTCCCGCGCCTACTGCCAAACCAGAATTTCCTGCTCCAAGCGCCGCATCGCTGGAATCCAGCGCCAGGGACTGAAAGCCGCGCCCGGCGGCAGCCGCCGCGGCGGCGCGCTGGTTGTTCTCTTCTTGCTGGCGAGACGCAAGAATCAATTGCAAGTCGGCTTTTCCGGCGGGATTTTCGGGATTCAGTACGACTTCTTGCGTGAGGGCGGCAAATCCCATGAACTCGGCGCGCAACACATATCGCCCGCGGGGCAGTCCTGCCAGAGCAAAAGTCCCATCGGAACTGGTTGCCGCCGCGTACTTTTTTCCTGTCAGAGTGTTCGAAGCGGTCAGCGCAACGCCAGGCAGCGGCGTCTTGCCGCTATGAACGCTCCCAGTAATCTGATAGGTAGTGGAAGCGGTTGCCTGAGCCGCGGGCGGATTTTCCTGCGCGCACAAAGACGCAACTGCAGCAGCCACCAGCCCCAGGAAAAGCAGAACCCGAACAAAAAATCTCAATGTGACGGCTCCGGCGGTTTCTGCGGCTGAGAATTGTCTTTCGGCGGGTTAGCAGGGGGCGGATTCGCGGGAGGCTGCCCACTTCCCATCCCCAATTCCTGCATGCGCTTCCACTGTTCCGGTCCGATGACCATCACGGACTTTGGCTGAAACAAATTGTTCACCATTCCGCCGCGCACCATGATGTGATCGCCAACCTGAATGTCCGCCATCGTAACGCTGTCGCGGCCCTTGCGGAGCGAGGTTTCTTCGTTCAACTCGACGGTTTGGGTGACGTTATCCGGCCGGAGAATCGTCAGCTTGGGGGCGTCCACCGCTTTCACTTCCCCAAAAATGTAATCCTGGCCAAGCACGCCTGCCGGACGCATTCCGCCGCCGGCACCAGGACCGCCGCGCCCGCCGTTTCCCTGCCCGCCACCAAAACCACCGGCGCGCACTCCGAGAACTTCCGCAGTCCAGGTGTGATCTGGATTTTCTTCGCCGCGTACAAACACAATGTCTCCAACCTTGAAATCGCTCAGCTTCGCAGCCTCCCCGTCTTTGCGGAACTGCGTGCTCGCGCCGATCTTGACGGTTACGGTGTCTCCGGCCGACTGCGTGATCTCAACGGATTGGTCGTGCACGGCGGTCAATTTGCCGAAAAGTCCCGGGCGTCTCTCGCCGCCGCGCCCCGGCATTTGCGCCGGTTTCGCACCTTGGGTCGCGGGGGGATTCTGGGGTGGTGGAGCTTCCTGAGGTGAACGCGCAGCTACTTGAAGCGTGGCGGAGAGCAAACAAAACATTAAGCCAACTAAGAAACCCAGGATTGCTTTCATTCGATCTTCCTCTTCTCTTGCGTTGAGTCGAAGTGCGCCCAAAGGCGAGTATCCATCTTCTATTCGCTTCTGCCTATGGAAGCTTAGACGGTTGCTGAGGCCGTTCTAGTTTCCTTGCCTATCTATACGCATCGCAGTCTCCTTAAATTCCGTTCTTTCACAAACTTAGTTCCCGCTGGAGGCAGGAATGCGAGAAGAGGGTCCTCCTAGCGAATCATGAATGGTTCGTAAATGGAACAGGCCAAGGGAGCTTCCTCCCCTGGCCTGTTCGAATGCTAGCCGTCCACCGACGGCAGGGTTTATTTCGTTTTGTAAGTGAATGTGATTTTCGTCTCTTCCTCCAGAACGAGCGGGCGGATGAAGCTGTGGGAGTTGCCTGCGCGAGGAACGTCGACGCGAACGGGGAGGACGCCCGAGACGCGCCGCTGGAGATCGTAAACGTTCGCAGAAGCGGAGTTGGAAAGCTGAGCCTTGTCCTTTTTCAAGTCGCGCTCGATTTGACGTGACTCCTGGTACTGATCATTGCTAGTCACCTCAACTGATTCCGCCGCGGCCCCAATCTGCAGCGAGAAACTGACGGAAGACGGGTAGTTTGTGTTGTACTCGACCTCGCGGACTGTACTTTTGAAGCCACGCATATTGGCCATGACTCGAACTCGTCCGGACGGCATGCCTCCGACGAGCCAACGGCCGGAACCATCGGTTACCGCGGTGCGCTGGGCGCCCGTATCCGCTTGAACCACGTTCACCTGCGCGCCAGCAACGACCGCGCCGGTCGAGTCGATGATGTAACCCCCAAGCTGTCCCGGAAGCAGTTGCAGCGGCGCAAAACTGCCGCCAGCGCCGCCGCTCGCGCCGGCGCTGAACCATGCCGACGTGATCCCAGAGATCATCTCTCCTTGCGAGTTCACCGGCAAAAGGTTCGCGGCCAAAGCATCGCCGCCAAAATCCTTGACCTTGTACTGCTCGGGGAGAAACAGCTCCCATTGCAGAACGGTAATGGGAACATCCATTTTCGGCAGCGAAATTTCCGAGCCGCCCTTTTTAGCGAACGGAGCGCCGGAATGCATGAACACGAAAGAGACTTCGTACGAATCGGTGGGGCGGAAGCCTGGGCGCAAGAGTGGGACGCGCTGGCCATCGGTGCCTTCAACGGGCTTGACCTTTTCGCCGGCGACTTCCGCGGAGACGATGTTGGCATCCTTGGGCAACTCCACTTTCAGAAACGGCTGAACTAGATTCTTAATCATCAGCTTTACTTCGGTGAGTGAGCGGCCTTCGTTGGTCACAAGCGTGGTAACGATGGCGCGTTCGGCAATCGCGGCAAGCACGCTGCTGTCAGGAAAGCGCGTCCATTCCAGAGCGAGCGTCGGATTGTCCGTTGGCTGGCGGTGATAACGAAACGCGGCTTGCAAGGGAGAGCGCGCAAGTGAGCGCAAGTATGGATTGGTTTCCTTGATGTCCATGCGCTTGAGGCTTCCACCTTCGGTCGCGGTCAGTTCCATGGTGCCGACGCCTTCGACGAGGACTTCGCCAGTTTCACGCTGAGAGTTTTTTAAGGTGAGAAAAGGCACATCGGCTTTCGTCACGCCGACCGCTTTCTCCATCGAGATCAGAAACTGGTGCGTGCGCTGCGTGGGTGCGTTCACTTTCAATCTCAAAACGCCTGACTGCACATCGCTTGAATCGACCGACGCGCCAGACGTTCCCGTAACTTCGTAGCCAGCGGGAACTTCCAGTTCGAATTCTATGGGATCTCCCTGGATCACATTGATGTCGGCTAGAACGGCGAGGCGAATATCCGCCTCGCTGACGGACACCAGCGTTTTTACGTTGGAAAGGAAGCGGACTTCGCGCGGCGCAACCGGCGTGATGACTTCGCGCGTGGCCCACCAGATATTGGCCAGCTGGCCGGGGACAAGCGTGGCCTCGATCGTGGTAACGCCGTTGGCGGAGGAGCGGTTGGTAATCAATCCCGGAGCGAGCTTTACGTTGGTGTGATCGCCTGGGACTTCGAGCGTCAGGCGCACGCTGCCCGCCGAGGGCACCGGCAACTGGAACGAGGCGCGGCCAGTTTCAATGTTCAACGGCAAGCCGGCATCGAGAACGACGGTAAACTCCGCGGGGCCGGCGAGAATCGCGGTTTGTGTGCCGCCTTCCTGTTCGAGAGGAAGAACGCGGCCTTCCTGGCGCGCATCGAGAATGGTCATTCCGGAGGTGAGGGCGACCTTCGTTTCACCTTTGTTGAAGGTTTCGCCTTGCAACTGGACGGAGCCCGTCACCATTTCGCTGGTGACGCGCAATTTCAGGTCGCCGCGCTTGATGGTGTACGGAAGCGGCGCGGATTCGACTCGCCGCGGGGATCTGTTCGCCAGTTCAAGCAAACGGTTGTACTCCTCAAGAGGCAACGTCACATTTCCCGCCTGAGGAACGGGCGGGACAACTCTGTCTTGTGCAAATGCGGGAACAGTCATCAGGAATGCAACTGCTAGAAATAATTTTTTCATCGCCCACCTGCCTTTTTCTCGCGTTGATAGTCCAGATCGGTGCTGGGAGACTGGTTTTCTCCCGTGAGTTCGGAAACGAGATAGAGAGAAGGCCCGAGGGCCGCAAAGGAAACTTTGATGGGAAGAATCCCAGCGGCTTTTCCACCTTGCAGGGCCATGCGGAAATTGTCGACGAGCGTTTGCGGAGTGGGCTGATTCAAATTCATGACGGCTCTGCCCTCGACCCTTGATTCATCGACCGACATCGCAGCGCCGGCCCCGGGCGCCGCTGCCACAACGCTTACTGGCATCGGTTGTGCAAGCGGTGGCGGTGGTGGAGGATTCAGAGCTGCGGAGAGCGGGTCCGCGTATGCTTCGGTGCGGAAGGATCCAGGCGCGGGAGAAACTTTGAAGAGCGGTGGATGATAGACGAGCAAGCCCGTGCGCGAGACGGGCAAGTCCAGCGCGGGCAGAGCGAGCTTGAACTGGCCTTTGTCGTTCCACGCTGCGCCTTTGCTGATGTAGACGAGTTCGACCGCGAACTCCGGCGAGTCTTCGCCGGCATGCGCTTTTTCCAGCGGGAGCAAAACGCTGCCGTCGGGCGATTGGCCGGGACGGACGGGCTTGCCTGCGAGCGAGGCGCTCCAAAGAGTGGCGCCCTGCGGGAGCGTGATTTTCAGAAAGTTGCGCTGGTTGTTGCGCACAGCGTAGCGCGCTTGCACGAGCAGCTTGCCTTCATTGGTGATGAGCACGTTGTAGCGCGCTTCGGCGACGTTGGCCATCAGCACGGCCTGCGGCGTGTAGCGCGCGACGTTTACGGTGAGCGATCGCGTAGTCTTGGCGTCGCCCGAACGGAAACGGAACGCCGAGAGCGAAGTGGATTGACGGCTGGAAACAATTTCGGCGAGGTCGGAGGCGTCGGCGTTTTCCAGGCCTTCGGTTTTGAACTTGTTGATTTCGCCTGCGCCGAGGACTTCCACGGCTACTCCGCCGGTGTCGCGTTCCGTGTTCAGCAGGCGAAGCAGCGGAATATCAATCTGGCCGTCGCGCGGGCTGCGCGTTTCTCCGCTGACGATGAATTTGGCGTTTTGCTCAACGGGCTCGAGAAACGTCACAGCAAGCTGGCCGTCTTTCATCTCCCAATCCGCGACCGTCGCGCCGGAAACTTGGTTGATGGTGACTTGTTCCGGAAGCGCGAGGCGGACTTCGCGCGCGGCGCCTTGCGTTACCTCGACGTTGACCTCGGCGACGATCGTAGTGGTGTCTTCGCCTAGTCCAGTGAGTTCGGTGAGCGAGCCGCGCAGGCGCAAGGCTTGCGTGCTGCGATGATCTTCCGTTTTGCGCTTCCAGGTGAACGAAAGCGGCTCGTTGCCACGAGCGTAGGCGAGCCATTTGCTTTCGGCGCCGGGCTCGGATTTTTCCGCCAGGAGGCCGCCGGCGAGCCTGATATCGACGCCTTGCCGCGGAAGGCGCACGGAGGCGCGCGTAACGCCGGAGCCTGTCGAAGGCAGCGAAATGCTTTCTTCGCCAGCGGTTGAGACGACGGGCAGAGCGATATCGAGTTGCAGCACGGCGCGGCCGGAGCGAGACAGAAGCGCGGAAAGTTGGTTGGTACCTTTTCCCGCGGCGCCGGGAACGAGAGAAACGAGCTTGCCGTCGAGTTTGGCTTCGCGGACGAGAAGGCCGGGAGGAATCGGCACGCGCACCCAGCCGTCTCTTAATACATCAACGGTGAGACTGGCGCGTCCGGCGGCGAGGTCGCCGTCGATGTGCAAGTCGTAGTCCACGCGCGTGAGGGTAGCGTCCACGGGCGGGCCTTCGGGTTCGCGCTCGGGCGGATAGGCTTTTGCGTGAAGCGTTCGATAGTCGCTAATGGTGATTACGACCCATCCTGGCGCGTGCGATGCGCTCTGCGCGGGAGCACTGCGCGCGCAGAGCAAAAGCGCTGCGCAAAGAAAAATATAATACTGCCAGTGGTTACGATTATCGTGCGGGAGCGAAACGGACGTACGTGAGCTGGTCATTTTCGACACCTCTAGCTTTGTGAAATTGCCTCGGCTCTTGCTGATTGCAACCCGGGGAATGGAGGACCACTTCAAGAGCAATAGGCGCGTCCCTCGGCGGACAGCGTTCTCACTCTCGTTTGTTACCTCATTAGAGTTGGCATTCTGGACACCGGGTTGCTTGCGGTGACGTGGTTAGAACGAATTTTTCGCTAGAACTTGCAGAATTTTTATTTGTGCCTGAAAGCAAGTGCGCTGGGTCAGGCGCCTGGCGATGCCGCACTTTCTGCCACCGGCTGGCCGGAGCGGCGCTATAATCTGCCTGTTCCGGCGAGGCGAGTGGCCTTTGCCGCCAGCCATCGCGTAACTTGCCCAGCGTACCGTCGGTCTAAGTTTGCAAACTCAGGAGGTCCAATGAACATTTTGGAAGCAGTGGAAACCAGCAAGGCTGGGACCATCAGGACTCTCGGGCGGCGGTCGTTTCTGCGCGTAAGTGCAATTGCGGGAGGTGGGATGCTTCTCGCGGCGTACGTCGAGCCTGTTGAGAAGGCGCTTGCGCAAGCGCCTGCCGGGCCCCCGCAGGCGGTGCTGACTCCCAACGCGTTCATTCGCATTTCGCCCGAAGGCATCGTGACCATCACGGCGAAGAACCCAGAAATTGGGCAAGGGATTCGCACGATGTTGCCGATGCTGATCGCGGAAGAGCTCGATGTGGATTGGAAGGATGTGCGCATTGAGCAGGGCGACGTGAACTTCGCGAAGTACGGATTGCAGGTGGCGGGCGGCAGCACGGCGACGCCGAACAATTGGATTCCGATGCGGCAGGTTGGCGCGGCGGGGCGGCAGTTGCTGGTTGCGGCGGCGGCGCAGACTTGGTCGGTTCCGGAAACGGAATGCACGACAGCTTCGGGGCGAGTAATGCACGCGGCGACGAAGCGCTCGCTCGGTTACGGCGAGGTTGCTGCAAAGGCCGCGGAAATGCCTGCGCCGGATTTGGCTAGCGTGAAGCTGAAAGACCCGAAGGATTTCAAGATTATTGGTAAATCGACTCCGAGCGTGGACAACCAAGCCATCGTTCGCGGCAAACCGCTGTACGGCATCGATTTCCGGCTTCCGGGAATGTTGTGGGGCGTGTTTGCGAAGTGCCCCGTATTCGCCGGAAGAGTGGTCAGCGCGAATCTGGATGTGATCAAGGCGATTCCCGGCGTACGCCATGCGTTTATCGTGGAAGGCGGCTCGGATTTGACCGGGCTTCTGTGCGGCGTCGCAATCGTTGCGGATAACTGGTGGACGGCGAAGACGGCGCGGGAAAAGTTGGATGTGAAATGGGATGAAGGACCGACGGCGCAACAGAGCAGCGAAGGGTTTGCGAGCAAAGCGGTCGAACTTTCCAAACAAAAACCGGCGCGCTCGCTACGCACCGACGGCGATGCGGATGAAACTTTGCAATCCGCCGCGAAAACCGTGGAAGGCGCTTACTTTTATCCGTTCCTGGCGCACGCGCCGCTGGAGCCGCAAAATTGCACGGCGCGTTTCGCAGACGGCAAGCTCGAAATGTGGGTGCCCAGCCAGACGCCGCAGCGCGGCTTGACGCAAGTTGCTAAAACGCTCGGCATCCCCGAGAGCGACGTGACGATTCACTTGCCGCGCATGGGCGGCGGCTTCGGCCGGCGCCTTACCAACGACTACATGATCGAAGGCGCGTGGATTGCTAAACAACTTGGCGGCACGCCGGTCAAACTACTCTGGTCGCGCGAAGACGACATGCACCACGATTTTTATCGTCCCGCTGGATTTCACTTTTTGAAAGGCGGCGTCGATTCCTCCGGCAAGCTCGTTGCGTGGCGCAACCATTTTGTCAGCTTTGGCGAAGGCGAGCGTTTTGCGCCCAGCGCGCAGATTTCTCCCGACGAGTTCCCTGCCCGCTTCATCTCGAATTTCGCAACGCACACTTCCGTGATGGCGCTAGGTGTTCCCACCGGGGCGATGCGCGCTCCGGGAAGCAACGGCATCGCGTTCGTGATGCAATCCTTTATCGATGAACTCGCGCACGCCGCAGGCGCCGATCCCGTGAAGTTTCGTCTTGCACTCCTCAACACGCCTGCGCTGGATGGCGCGCCGCCTCCCGCCGGCGGCCAACCGACTCCGCCGGCCTTCTTGTTCAATGCGCAGCGCATGAAAGGCGTACTGGAACTCGTCGCCGAAAAATCCAACTGGGGCTCGCGCAAACTGCCGCACGACACAGGTATGGGCGTCGCTTTCCACTTCAGCCATCGCGGCTATTTCGCCGAAGTTGCCGAAGTTCGCGTCAGCAAGGATAAAGGCCTCAAGGTAAACAAAGTCTGGGTCGCGGGCGATATCGGCAGCCAGATCATCAATCCCACCAGTGCCCTCAACGAAGTGCAAGGCTCGGTGATCGAAGGGCTCAGCCATTTAATGGGCTACGAAATCACCATCGAGCGCGGCCGCGCCATGCAAAATAATTTCCACGAATATCCGCCGATGCGCATGAACCAGGTGCCGCCGGAAATCGAAGTCCATTTCCTGACGACCGACAATCCGCCGACGGGGCTCGGCGAGCCAGCGCTTCCGCCGATCTTGCCCGCAGTTTGCAACGCCATTTTCGCCGTCACCGGAAAACGCATCCGCACCCTCCCGCTTGCCAAGCAAGGCTACAAGTGGGCGTAGGATCTTCGAGCAAATGAAGCCCGGAGTTGCTCCGTGTATTCGCACTCCGTGCCTAATGCCAAAAGTTGCGCGATTGCCTTCCGCGTGCAAAAATCCCTGCATGCAAAACACAAAAGTTTGGCTTAGTTTCAAAATTCTGGCTTTGGTGTTTCTCTGCGCCGCCTCGGCGAACGCCCAAACCACTCGCCCCGACTCTGAAAAGCAGCTTGCACACGACATCTACAAACAATTCATCGAAGTCCAATCGGGTTTTACGACCGGAGCAACGACTCCCGTCGTTGACATCGCCGTCGCGCGCTTGAAAACCGCTGGATTCTCCGACGCCGACATTTTCACAGGCGGCGCCATCCCGAAAAAAGGCAACCTTGTCGTTCGCTATCACGGCACGGGCGCGCGCAAGCCGATTCTTCTCCTCGCGCACATCGACGTCGTCGAAGCCAAGCGCGAAGACTGGAGCACCGACCCGTTTCAATTCCTCGAAAAGGACGGCTTCTTCTACGGACGCGGCACCGGCGACGATAAAGCCCAGGCCGCGGTATGGATCGCCAACCTTATTCAATATAAAAAAGAAGGCTTCAAGCCCGACCGCGACATCATCGTCGCGCTGACTGCCGATGAAGAAGGCGGCGGACCTTACAACGGCGTCGACTGGCTGCTCAAGAATCACCGCGACCTGATCGAAGCGGAACTCGCGCTCAATGAAGGCGGCTGGGGCGAAGAGTCCAAAGGCAAGAAGATCTCGAATGATTTGCAGGTCAGCGAAAAATACGTTCTCAATTTCCGTTTCGAGGTGCGCAACAAAGGCGGCCACAGCTCCATGCCCGTGCACGACAACGCAATCTACCACCTCGCGGGCTCTTTATCGCGGCTTGGCGATTTCGGCTTTCCTCTGAAAACCAACGAAGTGACCGCGGCCTACTTCCAGCAAATGTCGAAAATCGAAACGGGACCGATCAAGGAAGATCTCGCCAGAGTTGCCGCCGGTTCGCAGGAAGCAATGGAGAAAGTCGCCGCCGCGTCTCCCGCATGGAATTCCACGCTCCGCACCACTTGCGTCGCAACCATGCTTGAAGGCGGCCACGCGATCAACGCGCTGCCGCAGCTTGCCGCCGCCACCGTGAATTGCCGCGTGCTCCCGGAAGATTCTCCCGAATACGTTCTCAGCACTTTGCAAAAAGTTGCTGCGGACAATCAGGTCAGCGTTACGCAGCTAAGCAGCTTCGGCAAGGCAGCCGGTTCGCCGATGCGCCCCGACGTGCTCAAAGCCGTTACCGACGTCACGGCGAGCATGTGGCCCGGCGTTCCCACCGTTCCCATCATGGTCATGGGCGCAACCGACGGCCGCTATCTCCGCTCGCAAGGAATTCCGTGCTATGGCATTCAAGGATTTTTCATGGACCGCGACGATATTCGCTTCCATGGCCGCGATGAGCGTCTGGGTGTCCAATCTTTTTATGAAGGCCAGGCGTTTCTCTACGAACTCGTCAAGCGCCTCTCGACCCCAGTCAAGTAAGATTTGGGCTCAACCAAGTTCGCCGTCGCGAAACGCAAGAACTGCGTCACGCAGTATGGTGCAACTGCACAATCAAATTGTGGACACTGCGGGCCAGATCCGCCACTTCCCCACGTCCTTCGATCTCCAACTCCGTCGCGCCGCCGCCTTCCGCCGCGTGGTCTACCGCCTCTCGCAAGCTAATCAGCGGTTTCACCACTTGCCGCGGCAAAATAAAACTCACCCACACGCTGAACACAAACGTAATCGCGGACACGATGCTCAGCGCCCATTCCGCGGAGCGCATCAGCCGCCGCGCTTCCTTGTGATCGCTTTCCACGCGCTTCCAATTTTCCGATTCCAATTCACTCAAGAAACTCAGCACCTCCTGGCTCGAAGACTGCAAGTCCGCCGTCACGGGTCCAAGCGCGGGATTCCCCGCCTGAACGGTCTGCGAGATCTGTGTGTCAAACGAGCCGACGCGGTCTCGCAATTGTTCGATCAACTGCTCGCGCCGCTTCACTTTTGCCCCTTGCAGCAAATCGTTTAAGTCCTTCTCATAGGCCCGCACCACCGCTTGAATGCGATCGGCATCCCCCTGCCCAGGAACGGCCACTGCCGCCGCTGCCGCGGCGACTCTTTGCTCGTAAACACCGAGAGCTTCCAGCGCCTTTTGTGTTTCTCCCATATCTTGCGGTTCGAGGTCTTGTATCTGGCTCACAATCTGCCTGGTTCTTCCCAAGGACTCGCGATTCGCGGTCAGGTAGTTGCGGTCATGCAACAACAAATAATTTCGTTCCGCGCGCCGCGCTTCCAGCATTTCAATCGAGGCCTGCTGCGCCAGGGTCGCTGCCGGCGCATCCACATTCACAATGCGGTCCACGATCCATCCCATCTCGAACAAGTAGTAGATCGCGAGAAAAATCACCGGCACCAGAATCGCCCGCGCAATCGCCAGACTGTACGCCACTCTCTTCCGTAAGGAATTTCCCGGCGCTAGAATCTTGAACCTTTTCCGGATTCCAAGTCTCATAAGCAGGCTCCCGCCAGAGGGCAACTCTCTGGCCGCCCGATTGTATGTCAGCAAACCATCTGTGGCATGCCCTTTGAAACAGCGGGTCTTCTCTTGCAAGGCCGCCAGCCACGCGATGTGTGTTGGAAAGGGCAACCAACTATGGAGGGAATTCCTACAAATGGAGCAATGCGCTGGGCGAGGTTTTTTACGTTGCGGCGACGTAAGCGGGATACGCGGGAGTCCACTGGTTGGCCAGAATTTGCGTGCGGAGCGCGTTGGGAGAATCGAGCGGCGGCGCGACGCCGGAGCGCGCTGCTTCCTGGGCCACGGCAAAGGCGATTTCCACGGCGAGACTCCGCAGATCTTTCAGCGCGGGCAGCAGCGGCGCGGAGGGGTCTTTGAGCGCAGGAGAGTGCTCGGCAAGTTTGCGAGCCGCTGCAATCATCATCGAGTCGGTGACTCGCTGTGTGCCGGCGGCGACCGCTGAGGGACGCGAAGCCACAACGGCGAGTCCAACGGCTGGAAAAATGTAGACGTTATTGCACTGCGAGACGGGAATTTTGCGTCCGCCGAACTCGACCGGAGGAAACGGTGATCCTGTGGCAACCAGAGCGCGCCCATCGGTCCAGCGATACAAGTCCGCGGGACGGGCCTCCGAGCGGTCCGTGGGATTCGAGAGAGGAAGAATGATGGGGCGGTCGACTTTGCTAGCCATCTCTCGAACGATGGATTCCGTGAATGCAGAACCGAGCGTCGAAAGACCAATCAGAACGGTAGCCCGAACATTTTTGATGACGTCGGCGAGGCCGAACTTTGCATCGTTGGCGCGTGGCCAAGCGGAGAGACGGCTCTGCGGCTGCGCGTAAACGCGCTGTTCCGGCGTCAAATTTGTGCGTCCGGAATGCAACACGCCGTCGCGATTCACCATCCAGATGCGGCTGCGGGCTTCTTCCTCGGAGAGCCCTTCCGTGACCATGGCGGCACGGAGATAATCGGCGACGCCGGTGCTTGCGGCGCCAGCGCCGAGAAAAACGATCTGCTGATCACGAAGCGCGGTTCCAGCGACGCGAATCGCGGAAAGAATGGCTCCGAGCGCCACAGCGGCTGTGCCCTGAATGTCGTCATTAAACGTGAGCATTTGATCGCGGTAGCGATTGAGGATGGGACGCGCGTGTACGCCGGAAAAGTCTTCCCACTGCAGAAGCGTCGAGGGCAGCACCTGCTTGACCGCCGCGACAAACGAGCCGATGAAGTCATCGTAATCGGAGCCTGTCACGCGCGCGTGACGCCAGCCAAGATATTCCGGATCGCGCAGACGTTCTTCGTTGTTCGTGCCGACGTCGAGAACAATCGGCAACGTGCGCGCCGGATGGATACCTCCAATCAGCGTGTAGAGAGAAAGTTTGCCGATAGGAATGCCGAGGCCGCCGACGCCTTGATCGCCAATGCCCAGAATGCGCTCGCCATCAGTCACTACGATGACGTCGACTTCAGGGCTTGGATGGTTGCGCAGCAGCGCGGGAATGAAATGGCGCTGCGGATATGGAATAAAGAGGCCGCGCGGACGACGATAGATATGGCTGAACTCCTGGCAGCCCAGAGCGACGACCGGCGTGTAGACGATTGGCAGCATCTCATCGATATGGTCGAGGAGCAGCCGGTAGAAAAGGACTTCGTTGGCGTCCTGAAGCTGGCGAAGATAAATGTGCCGCTCAAGATCATTCGATTTCAGAGAAAACGCCTGGTAGGCGCGGCCGACCTGATCATCCAGCGATTCGATGACCGGCGGCAGCAAACCATTCAGGCCGAAGCTCTCGCGCTCGTCTTCGGTGAATGCGGTGCCTTTGTTCAGCGCGGGATTGTTGAGCAGATCCATGCCGCGCAAATGAACGGCGCGGATGATGTTTTGTTGCGGCGTGCTGGTCAGAGACATCGCGGAGAATTGTACCACTCGGATTGTATAAGAATGTGAAGTAACTGCGATTGCCTAGAGAGGCCGGGGCGGATGGGCTGGACAAAGACGGAAGTTCATTGTTGAATGCATTGGCTTTGAGCGGAGAGTAGAAAGAGAGCGTCGAAAATGGCCGAACCGGAAGTAGACCTCAGCAAAAAATATGACGCGGTGATCATCGGATCGGGTGCGGCTGGAGGCATGGCGGCGCATGTTTTGACGACGCACGGGCTGAAAGTGTTGATGCTCGAAGCGGGAAAGAAATTGAATATCGAGCAGGAGTTGCGCTCGATGGAGTGGCCTTACGACAATGCGCACCGCGGAGGGCTCCCGCCGGGCTCACATTCGCTGACACACAATGAGTACACCATTCGCCGGCCGCCCTACGGCCCGGGCTTTGAAAAATCGAAAAATCTCTACAGTTATATTGGCAGCAACGACTACATGAAAAACATTGTCGTCAACGAGCGCGACAATCCCTACACGGGAACGAATTACGCGTGGGTTCGCGCGCGATGCCTGGGCGGCAAAACAAATATCTGGGGACGGCTGGCGCTGCGCCTCTCCGATTACGATTTCAAAGCGAAGGACCGCGACGGCTTCGGCGAAAACTGGCCGATCAGTTACAACGATATTGCTCCCTACTACGACAAGGTGGATTTGTATCTCGGCATCACGGGAGTGAAAGAAAATCTGCCGTATCTGCCGGACAGTATTTTTCAGCGGCCAACGAAATTGAGTTGCTCGGAAGTGACGCTCAAAGAAGGCATCGCGAAAATGGGGCGCGTGCTAACGCAGTATCGCGCGGGCGTCACAACGGACGGATTGAAACACAATAAATACCGCAGCCGGTGCTATGGGCGCGGGGCCTGTTCGCGTAAGGGCGGCTGCGATATTCACGCGGCGTTCGATTCGCCGACGGGGTTAATTTATCCCGCCATGGATACAGGCAATCTGACGCTGCGGACAAATTCGATCGCGCGGGAAATCACCGTCGATCCGCAAACCGGCAGAGCGTCCGGCGTGCACTTCACGGATTCGCAGACCATGAAGGACTACACGGTGCGCGCGAAAGCGGTGATTGTCGCTGCATCGACTCTCGAATCCGCGCGGCTCCTTCTGCTTTCCAAATCGCGCCTCTACCCCAATGGCCTCGCCAACTCCAGCGGGCACGTTGGCCACAATTTTTGCGAACACATCATGGGGCCGTTCGTAGCGGGGCAAGCGACCGATCTTGTTGGAAAACCGCCGACGCTGGACGACGGGCGGCCGGGGAGCTTTTACCTGACGCGTTTCCGCAACCTCGCGGAGAAGCATCCGAAATTCATCCGCGGCTACGGCTTCGAGGGCGGCAGCGGAAGCAGTATGTTTCCGCCGGGCACGGACAATCCCGGTTTTGGCGCTTCGTTCAAGGAAGAAATCCGGAAGAATCAGGGGTCGTACATCGGCATGGGCGCGTTTGGCGAAGTGCTTTCGCGTTACGAGAATTTTGTGGATCTCGATCCGGTGGTGAAGGACAAATGGGGTATTCCGGCGCTGCGTTTTCACTACAAGTTTGGCGAGAACGAGCACAACATGGCCAAGGACATGAAAGAGACGGCGCAAGAAATGTTCGAGGCCGCCGGCTTCAAGATTATTTTCGTGAGCGACCGTGTGCTGACGGAAGGATGGTCGATCCACGAACTGGGCACGGCGCGCATGGGAAATGATCCAAAGAAATCAGTACTGAACCAGTTTCAGCAGTCGCACGACGTGAAGAATTTGTTCGTGGTGGACGGCAGCGCGTTCGTGAACGCCAGTTGCCAGAATCCCACGTGGACGATCATGGCGCTGTGCTGGCGTTCGTGCGACTACCTGGCGGATCAGATGGCCAAGAACGAGTTGTAGTGAAAAAACGAAGTAAGAAGTAATGACGTAAGGACGTAAAGAAGTGATGGCAACGGAGCCGCTGCAGCAGCCTCGAGGAGGAAAGATGTACACGAAGAATCCTATCGATTTAAAACAGGACCGGCGCCAATGGCTGAAGGCTTCCGCGACGGCTCTGGGTGCGGCGGTTTTGCCGTTGTCCGCGGCGGCAACCGAAGCTCTGCAGGCAGAGCCGCAGGGCGCTGCACGTCCTACAACTACCTCGCCGGCAACCACGGGCGCGGAGGCAGAGTCGGGCGCGCGTTTTTTCACGCCGGCGCAGCACACGCTCGTAGAAGAACTCTCGGAGACGATCATTCCCGCTGACAGCCACTCGGGCGGAGCGAAAGCGGCGAAGGTTGCGGACTTCATCGAACAGACTCTGCGCGAGAGCACGGACGATCAACAAAAAGCGACTTGGCGCGAGGGTCTGCGGCTGATCGAAGTGATGAGCCAGCACTACAATGGAAAATCGTTCGGCGCCGCGAGCGCAGAGGAAAAAATCGCCGTGCTGCAAGTGCTTTCGGACAACGTGGAAATGATTGAACTTCCCGAAGTGCAATTTTTCCGCGAGCTAAAACATTTGACGGTACGCGGGTATTACACCAGCAAGATCGGCATTCACGACGAGTTGGAGTACAAAGGAAACCGCATACTTCAGGAGTTCGTCGGCTGCGGCGATCCCACGCCCCCGACGACCTAGCAGAAGAGGGCGGTGCAAGCCTCGCCCCTACAAATTCTCGCGCCGGGAAACTCTGCGAGTTGCCTGCGAGGTACAGGCCACTTCGTTGGTTATCGGTCAGGCTTACTGCAGCGGCTTCTGCGAAGCTTGCAATTCCTGAGCGCGGGCCACAAGTTTCTTGAGTTTGCCTTCGACGGAAGCGTCACCAATGTGCTGGTCCTGAAGGACGCCGTCGGCATCGATAGTAAAGGTCTGGGGGATGGCTTTCACGCCGAACATCGTGGCCACCGGCCCGGTGAAGCCTCCGTCACGGTAATGAGTCCAGGTCATTCCGTTTTTCGCAACGAAGTCCTTCCACTTCTGTTCGTCGGAATCCAGACTCACGCTCAATACCACGAGCGGCTGACCCTGAAACTTTTTTGCGATCTGCTGCATGTGAGGCAGCGCTTCTCGGCAGGGGCCGCACCATGTCGCCCAGAAGTCGACGAGCACGACTTTTCCGGTTAGATCGTCCAGCGAAACGTGCTGTCCATCGAGTGTGTCGACGGCAAACGCCGGAGCCATCCTCGCGCGAGCCAGTTCCGGCTCACTGATGTAGCGAAGGACTCGCTGGCGCTGAAGGTCGCCGGCTGGCCTCATCTTCACGTATTTTTCAAATTGGACTTTTGCGGCGTCGTCCTGCTTGAGGTGCGCGAGCGCCTTGCCATCGGAAACAATCGCTTCCGGAAAATTGGGTCCGGCGGCGATGGCTTTTGTGAATTCTTCGTGAGCGCGCGCAAAGAACTCATCCTTGTGCTTATCCAGTCCCTCATTGAACAGGACAAAGCCGAGCTCAAAATGGGCGAGGGCTACGCTTTTGTCGCCTTGTGCTTCCGCGACCATTTCCTCGGCGGCAAGCTGGGCCATTTTCCATTCATGAAGCTCCAGGCCGTACTGGATCATTTTCTTTTGGCAGGCAAGGCAGCGGCCATCGTCCTGTTTGTCTGCCTTCTTGAAATCCTCGAGGGCAAAATCGTTGCGGCGCAACCGAACAGCCTCGAGAGCATCTTTGTAAGACTTTTGTGCTTTCTCGCTGGTGGGTCCTTCGGGCGCGGATTGCGCGAAGAGCGGAGCGGCAGCGAGGAAGAGGAGCGGTGAAATTCTTGCAAGACGCATGGGGCAACCCTCCTGAGCCTGAGAGTCGGTGATGAAGGCTATCACGACTTGGCCGGATGCGCGAACGAGTCATGGGTAAGGGAGGCTTTTGGTAATGTCGGAAGCCTTAAGTCGAGCTTTTGCACCGCTAGCGGCGGGACCAAACTGTAGCGCTGGCGCCGAGCGGGTGCGGGAAACGAGTGGTCTCCAGTGATCATCGAACAAAGCGGCGGAATGCACGTATCCTCTATAGGCAGCGTCATTACAAGAATGGGACTGGAATGGCATGGGCGAGACTGTCCGGTCGTGGGACGGGGATTCCCACATTCGGCCAGGGTGGCGGCAGTATGGGCTTGAGGAGATGCCGTAAGACATTGACAAAGCGAGGGTTTAAGCGAATTCTGTTGGGCACGGGAGTTGCGCCTAAGAAGGGCTATAACGACTATGGACATCCAAAGACCATCTAACGCAAGGGCCAAGAAAATACGCCGAATCGCCTACGGCACCATCGCGCTGCTGCTGCTTGGCGGCGTCACCTACGCACTATCGAAGCTGAAGCCAGCGGCGCCATCCGTGGACCCAGGCACGATCTGGTCGGACACGGTAAAGCGCGGGCCGATGCTGCGCGAAGTGCGCGGGCTGGGGACACTTGTGCCCGAAGACATTCGGTGGATCCCGGCGCAGACGGAAGCGCACGTCGATAAATGGGTGTTGCGGCCGCCGGCCATCGTCAAGCCGAGCTCCATCATTATGGAATTGAGCGATCCGACGGTACAGAAGGATGCGGTGGACGCGGAGTATCAGCTCAAGGGAGCGGAAGCGGATTACCAGAACCTGCGAGTGCAGGTAAATAGCGACTTGATGAGCCAGAAGGCCACGGAAGCTTCGGTGAGGAGCGACTACGAGCAGGCGAGAATTCAGCACGATACCGACGTGAAGCTGGTGAAAGAAGGGCTGACGTCAGTGCTGATTGAACAGAAATCTAGAGTGACCGAAGAGCAGCTGAAGATCCGGCTACAACTGGAAACCGAACGCACGAAAATCGCGTCGGATTCGGCGAGCGCGAAACTCGCGGCGCAGCAGGCAAAGGTTGAGCAGATGAAGGCACTGTACAAGCTGAAGGAAAGCCAGGTAGAGGATCTGCACGTGCGCGCGGGAATTGACGGAGTGCTGCAACTGCTGTCGGTGGATGTCGGGCAGCATGTGACTCCGGGAATGAACCTGGCACGTGTGGCCGATCCGAAGAAGCTGAGAGCGGAAGTGAAGATTGCGGAAACGCAGGCGAAAGATGTTGTGCCAGGGCAGAAGGCGTCGATCGATACGCGCAATGGAATCGTGAACGGGCACGTGTCGCGCGTCGATCCTTCGGTGATCAACGGTACAGTGACGGTAGACGTGACGATTGATGATCCCCTTCCCCCTGGCGCAAGGCCGGATTTGAGTGTGGACGGCACAATTACACTGGAAAATTTGAAGGACGTGCTGTTTGTCGGCAGGCCGGTACACGGGCAGTCCGACAGCACGATTGGACTCTTCAAGCTTACCGAGGATGGGTCGGAAGCGACGCGGGTGAACGTGAAGCTGGGCCGCAGCTCCGTCAACACTATCGAAATCCTGGATGGGTTGAAGGTGGGCGACAAGGTCATTCTTTCGGATATGTCGGCCTGGGATAATTTCGACCGCATTCGCCTGAAATAATGGCGGCTGCGGCGCCAGCGGGTGGCTGGCGGCCTGGCCACAAACGAATTCTGGTTCTGGTTGCTCTCATTCCATAGACGGCAGTCCTGGCTCTTGCGGAGGCCCAGTGCAGACTCTCTGGCAAGACATTCGCTACGGGTTGCGAATGCTGGGGAAGAATCCGGGGTTCACAGCAGTCGCCGTTGCCACGCTGGCCCTCGGCATCGGCGCAAATACCGCGATATTCAGTCTCGTCAATGCAGTGATGCTGCAGTCCATTCCCGTTCGAAACCCCCAAGAATTAGTGGTGCTGAGATGGTCGGCGCAAGCGCATCCCAAAGACGCGGGGTCGAGCAGCTACGGCGATTGTGAATGGACGAAGTGGACGGAAAAGGTGGCCGGCAGCTGCTCTTTCTCCCTTCCGATGTTCAAGCAGATTCGCGAGCATGCGGAGGCGTTTTCAAATATCGCAGCCTTCGCGGGACCGGCGCAACTGGATTTGAGCGGGAACGGAACGGCGAGCATAGCGCGCGGCGAACTCGTTTCGGGCGATTACTTCCAGACGCTTGGGGTCCAAGCCGCAATGGGACGGACCATTGAACCCGCGGACGAAAAGCCCGGCGCGGAAGGCGTGGCAGTGCTGAGCTACGCGTATTGGCAAGGAGCGTTTGGCGGAGCGCAGAGCCCGATCGGCAAGTCCATCAAGCTGAATGGAGTGCCGTTCACCATCGTGGGAGTAGCGGATGCGGGATTCACTCGGCTAACGCCGGGACATTCACAGGATTTGTGGCTTTCGCTGTCGCAAGCCAGTGCGATTGGCATTCACTGGGGGCGAGGTTCACAGGACGAAAAAAATTGGTGGCTGGCGATTGTTGGGCGGCTGAAGCCTGGAGTGGGACGGGAGCAGGCGCAAGCAAACGTGAGTCTTGTCTTCAGCAATGAAATCGTTCAGGAAAAGCAGCTCAAGGCGGAAGACAAGCCGGAAGTGGTGTTAACAGCGGCGCAGAAGGGGCTCAGCGGGATTCGCGGACAGCTCCAGGAGCCGCTTTATATATTGATGGCCGCAGTTGGGATAGTCCTGCTGATTTCCTGCGCAAACGTGGCCGGGCTGCTGCTCTCGCGCTCGGCGTCAAGACAAAAAGAGATGGCGGTAAGGCTGGCATTGGGAGCCGGACGAGGACGCCTGATCCGGCAGCTGCTGACGGAGAGCGTGCTGCTTTCGTTCTCGGGGGCCGCGCTGGGTGTGCTGCTGGCGTACTGGGGAGCGAGCGCCTTGGCGGCGTTTGCCTCGGCGAACCGGTACTCGAATTTTCATATTAACGCCGAGCCAGACGCGAGAGTGTTGGCGTTTACCGTAGGGGTGGCCGCGCTAACGGGAATCCTGTTTGGACTTGCGCCGGCGTTTCGAGGGACGCGCGTCAACGTGGCGCCGGCACTCAAAGAGAACGCGGGAAATATTTCGGGAGCAAGCTTCGGTGGAAGGCGGCGATTCGGACTTGGGAGCTGGCTCGTGGTTGGGCAGGTGGCGCTTTCTCTGGTTGTCCTGGCAGGCGCGGGGCTGGTGGTTCGGTCCCTGGCAAATTTGAAAGCGATAGACCCCGGGTTCGACACGCGAAATGTGCTGCAGTTTGGGGTCAATCCGACGCTAACGGGCTATTACAAAAGCGAACAGGTCGGGCCGCTCTATCGAGAGCTGCAAAGCAGGCTCAGCAGCTTGCCGGGCGTGAGCTCGGTAAGTTATTCGTCGGAGACGCTGCTAGACGGTGGGCTGTGGACGGAGGACGTCAAGGTCGAAGGCCGAACGGATAAATCGACAGTGGAAACGCAGATGCTTGCGGTTGGGCCCGAGTTTTTCGCGACCATGAAAATTCCGTTGACGACTGGCCGCACGCTGACTCACGAGGATGCGGAGTCGAAAAGAGATATCGCCGTCGTGAACCGGGCCTTTGTGAAGAAATTTCTGGAAGACCGCGCACCGCTGGGGCTGCATTTTGGCGGGGAAGATCCGAAGGACCCGCAATACGAAATTGTAGGAGTTGTGGGCGACACAAAGTACGCCGGCTTGCGAGATGAGATCGCGCCGACAGCCTACATCGCTCTCAAAGATGGAGAAGCACACTTCGCATTGCGGACTGCGATCGATCCTCAGTCGCTGCTCCCCGCCGTACGCAAAGTAATCAGCGATCTCGACAATAATCTCCCTTTGTTTGACGTGAGAACGCAAACCGAGCGAATCGATCGCTTGCTGTTTAACGAGCGGCTGCTGGCGCGGCTGGCCAGCCTGTTTGGATTGCTGGCGCTGACGCTGGCGTGCATCGGGCTGTACGGATTGCTGGCGTATGAAGTGGCAAGGCGAACGCGAGAGATAGGCATTCGCGCGGCTCTCGGCGCGCAAAGCCGGGACGTGCTGCGGTTGGTAGGAAAACAAGGACTGGTGCTGGTTGCATTCGGATTGGTGTTCGGAATATGCGCCGCGATCGTCTTTACGCGGTCGTTGGGGAATTTGCTTTACGGAGTACGACCGAGCGATCCCGTTACATTCCTGTGCGTGGGCGGGCTGCTAACGCTGGTTGCGATGGCGGCGTGCTACATCCCGGCGCAACGGGCAACGCGCGTCGATCCCATGGTGGCGTTGCGCTATGAATAGAATTTCCAGGAGTGAGCTCGGATCAATTGGAGGATTGTGGTGTTGATGTTCTGGCAGGACCTACGTTACGGGCTTCGCATGTTGGCGAAGCGGCCGGGCTTTTCCGCCGTGGTCATTCTCACGCTGGCATTGGGGATCGGAGCGAACACGGCGATTTTTAGCGTGGTGAGCGCCGTGCTGCTTCGGCCGCTTCCCTTCCCTCAACCAGATCAGCTTGTCGACCTCTATCGCGTGGACACGCGAACGGGAGAAAAATCGCGGGCGCAAAGTTATCCCGACTTCGCCGACTTGCGCGCGCAAAGCAAGTCCCTCGAAGCTGCGGCAGCTTATGACGAGTCCTCCACGACTATGACGGGTATGGGCGATCCCCTCCACCTGACGATGGGAATTTTTTCGGCGGACATATTCAAGGTGTTGCAAGTTCGGCCGATACTTGGCCGCGAATTCACGACGGAGGAAGACAAACCCGGCGCGCATGTTGCTATTTTGAGTTACCACTTGTGGAAGACGCGGTTTGGGGGCGATCCAAAGATTACAGACAAACAAATCGTGCTGGATGGCAAACCCTACACCATCGCCGGAGTCATGCCGGCGGAGTTTCAGTTTCCCGTGGACTCGCAGCCCATGGACCTTTGGGCGACGATTGCGGTGGAGGGAGCGGACAGCCAGTCGGAGCGGGGCTCTCATTTTCTGGGAGTCATTGGAAGACTCCACGATGGGGCAACGCTCGCGGCGGCAAACGCGGAAACCATGGAGATCAGCGCCCGTCTCGGAACACAGTATAAAGACACGAACAGCCATTGGCGCATGGCTTTGCAGCCGGAGTTGCAAGAGTTGGTAGGAGACGTGCGCCCGGCTTTGCTGATGGTTCTAGGTGCGGTTGGATTTCTGCTGCTGATCGCCTGCGCAAACGCGGCGAACCTTTTGCTTGCACGCGCTGCCGGAAGGCAGCGTGAGATGGCCATTCGCGTGTCGCTCGGTGCGGCGAAGAGCCGCATTCTCACGCAACTCTTGACCGAAAGCGTGCTGCTTTCCCTCGCAGCCGGAGCGTTTGGCCTCCTGCTGGCCGTTTGGGGAACGGCCGCCCTTGCAAACCTCCCGTCGTTGGGGATTCCGCGGATTGCCTCGGCGGGCGTGGATGGACGTGCGCTTGTTTTCACCGTGGCATTGTCTTTGTTCACGGGCGTCGTTTTCGGCCTCGCGCCGGCACTTCACGCTTCCCGTTTCAACTTGTTTCGCTCACTGAAGGAAGGAGGCCGCACCGCGACCGAAGGTGTAGGCCACTCGCGAATACGAGCGCTGCTGGTGATCTCGCAAGTATCGCTCGCCGTAGTTCTCCTGATTGGCGCAGGCCTTCTCATAGAGAGCGTATATCACCTTTTGCATGAATCTCCGGGATTTGAGCCGCGCGGAGTTATGGCATTCAATCTCGATTTGCCAGACTCGCGCTACGGTAAGCCGGAGCAGTCAGCGGATTTCTTCCGCGATTTGCTTCGCCGAATCCGCGCGGTTCCCGGCGTAACGTCTGCCAGCGCCGTGCTTCCTTTGCCGCTCTCCGGCGATTCCATGCGGACTTCTTTTGAAATAGAAGGCAAGCCGATCGCCAAGAGCGATTTGCCGGGTACAAACATTCGCGCTGTGGGATCAGATTATTTTCAGACCATGCAGATTCCGCTGATGGCGGGACGGGAATTTAACGCCCACGATGACCGGCAGGCGCCTCACGTCGTCATCATCAATCAGACGCTGGCGCGGAGATTCTTTCCAAATGAGAACCCCATCGGGAAACGCATCAAGCCCGGCATGTCCTCCGGAAAAACCGACTCCATGTGTGAAATTGTCGGAGTCGTGGGCGACGTCAAGCACAAAAGGCTGTGGCTCCCGGATGATCCCGAGTCGTATGTTCCCTACGACCAGAACCCCATCGGCGGCATGAACATCGTGGTCAAATCTGCAGGCGACCCGATGACGCTTCTCCCCGCATTAAGAGCGCAAGTACAGGCCCAGGATCCCGAGCTTCCCATTTATAAAACGCAACGAATGGAAGACTATGTGGCCGCGTCTATTTCCCAACGGCGGTTTACCAGCTTGCTTTGCTCGATCTTTGCTGGTGTAGGCCTGCTACTCGCGGTCGTCGGCCTTTTCGGCGTGATGTCTTACAGTGTGGCGCAGCGCACGCATGAAATCGGTGTGAGGGTGGCCGTCGGCGCCGCCAAAACAGACATATTGCGACTCATTCTCAAGGAAGGAATGGGGATTACGCTGGTGGGTGTTGGCTTCGGATTGCTCGGGGCGCTCGGGCTCTCCAGCATCGTAAAGAGCCAGCTTTTTGGCGTCAAGGCGACGGATCCGCTGACGTTCCTCGGAGTGGTGGCAGGGCTGACGATTGTTGCAGTAGTGGCGTGTTACATCCCGGCGCGGCGGGCAACGCGCGTCGATCCCATGGTGGCGCTGCGCTATGAGTAGGAGAAGCTGATGCAAATCCTATTGCAGGATATACGGTACGGATTGCGGATGCTCGGGAGAAATCCGGGGTTCACGGCAGTCGCAGTGCTGGCGATTGCGTTGGGCATCGGGGTAAACGCGGGAATCTTTTCAGTGCTCAACGGCGCGGCGCTGCGGATGCTGCCTGTGCCGAGCGCGGAGCAGGTTGTCAGCATCGATCAAATTTTTCAGGGGAATATCAAGCGGAACGTGCATGGCGAACCTACGCTGTTCTCCTACTCTGAATATCAGGAGTATCGTGCGGACAATCACGTTTTTTCGGGGCTGATTGCCTACTATCCATTCCTGAGTGCTACGCTGGCGGGCGGAAGAGCGCGGCAATTGTATGGGCAGGTGGCTTCGTGTAACTACTTCGACGCGCTGAATGAGCACCCGCAGCTGGGGCGTGGATTTGTCGAAAGTGATTGCGCGGCGGCCGGAGCGGGCGCGGTGGTGGTGCTGAGCGACCAGCTTTGGCAAGGCGCTTTTGGCGCAGACCCCACATTGATCGGCAAGCGCGTTGTGCTGAACCGTACGGCGTTCACCGTGATTGGAATTGCCCCGCCAGGATTCGGTGGGACTGAGCCGATCCCGAGTTCTTTCTGGGCACCGATTACGATGCAGCCGGCGCTCGAGCCAGATTCTACTTTGCTTGGGGACGCCAATGTGAGCTGGCTGGCGCTCCTTGGGGCGCGTGAAACCCGGCGTCTCGATGGGGAAAGTGCGTGCGGACCTCGGCGTCATTGCCAGCAGCATCGATGAGCAGCACGCGGGGCGGAAAACGGCGCTGGCGATTCGAACGGCC
Source organism: uncultured Acidobacteriota bacterium (assembly GCA_963718785.1). Classification (GTDB taxonomy): domain Bacteria; phylum Acidobacteriota; class Terriglobia; order Acidiferrales; family UBA7541; genus Acidiferrum. Next base: position 261,240 of record CAVQZW010000009.1, read on the forward strand.
ACGTTTCTGGGGAGGCCGGAAGAACATAATTTTGTACTCGGTGCGGCGGCAGTGATCCTCGTGGCGTTCGGATTGGTTTTGCTAATTGCCTGCGCCAACGTGGCGAACTTGATGCTGGCCCGCGCCACAGCACGCCAGAGGGAGATGGCCATCAGGCTTTCCGTCGGGGCGGGACGATGGAGGTTGATCCGGCAACTGCTGACGGAGAGCCTGCTGCTGGCACTGATGGGAGGAGTGGCCGGGTCCATTCTGGCGTTCTGGTCCTTCGAAGCACTTTCCAATTTTGTGATTTCGCATCTGCCGCATGGAACTCCTACGCTGGCATTGAACCTAACGCCCGACGTCCGCGTCTTGGGATATGCGCTGCTGCTGACCGTCCTCACTGGCGTCGCGTCCGGACTGGCGCCTGCGCTGCAAGCGTCTCGGGCCGATGTGAACACGGCACTGAAAGATGGAGATAGCTTACCTGGTGGCCGGGGAGGCGGGTGGTTGAGGCACTCGCTGGTGGCGGTGCAAGTGGCCGTCTGCATGATTTTGCTGATCGCGGCGGGATTGTTGCTCCGCGGGCTTTATTTTACGCAGACAGTCGATCCGGGCTTCACAATGAGCGGAATTTCGGTCGTAAGCATGGATCTGAGAACACAGGGGCTCAAAGAGGAACCGGCCGCGGCTTTCGAACGTCGGCTCAAAGAGAAGGTGGCTGCGCTGCCGGGCGTGGATGGCATTGCCGAAGTGAGGCAGACTCCTCTTAACGACAATCATTGGGTGACGAATTTCTCCTTGCCAGGCAAGCCCGCGGAGTATGACGTGGAAAACAACGCCATTTCGCAGGGCTATTTTTCGATGATTGGGATCCCCATTGTTCGCGGAAGGGACTTCACGGTGCAGGAAGTGCGCACAGGAGCCAACTTGGCGATCGTCACGGAGGCAACGGCGCAGAAGTTCTGGCCCGGCGAGGACCCCATCGGGAAGATCTTGCGACAAGGTGAGACTACCAATCTGCAAATCGTGGGAGTGGCCAGGGATGCGCAGATATCCCATCTCGGCGAAACTCCGAAACTTTATGTTTATCTGCCCGCGGGCCCGAAAGAACAATCGCAGCTTCAACTGATGATTCATGGCGGAGGAGGGTTTGCAGCGGTTGCCGCGGGCGTTCAGAGCGCGGCTGCGGACGTCGATCCGGATGTGATGGTGGATGTGACGAAGTTTGAGGACAACCTGGAGAATTGGCGAGTGCCGGCGCGGATCGTTGCCGGGCTCTCGGGCGCTCTCGGCGCATTAGCGTTACTTTTGGCCGCGGTGGGAGTCTATGGAGTTGTGTCCTATGCCGTGAGCCGGAGGACGCGCGAGATTGGAATTCGCATGACGCTAGGAGCGGACGGGCGCGACGTAATGCGGCTAATGCTGCGGCAAAGCATGCGGCCGGTTCTAATCGGAGCGGGGGTAGGGATAGCGGTATGTGCGGCGGTGTCGTCGGTGTTGGCGAAGATCTTGTTTGGCGTAAGCGCGCATGACCCGATTGCGTTTATGTTCGTGCCGGCGTTCTTGTTGGGAATTGCGCTGCTGGCGAGTTATGTTCCCGCGCGGCGCGCGACGAGAGTAAACCCAGTGGTGGCTCTGAGATATGAATAGTTTTGAAATTAGAGACGATTGGGGGAACCATTGGGCCAGGCATTGCGTATTCCCTGTTACGAAGGATGGAGTCCCATGCTCCTGACCTATTGCGGCTTGGTACGTCCAATACGAGGAGTAGCGCGGGTTGTCAAATCTCAGGTTACCGCAGCAATTGGGAATCAGCAGCTTGTGAAACCGCAGAGCGGGTACCGGTACTCGAATCGGGTGGCGAGAGAGGCGTCTTTGGGAGCTCTTAGCAATCTTCTGAGGTCCGAGAGAAGCGCAGGGGTGAACGCGTAATGCAGAACGTGTGGAAAGACATCACGTTTGGGCTGCGGATGCTGGCGAAGAGCCCTGGCTTCACGGCGATTGCCGTGATTACGCTGGCATTGGGCATTGGCGCGAATACGGCGATCTTCTCTCTGATGAACCAGATTCTGCTGCAGCAGCTCCCGGTGAAGAACCCGAACGAATTGGTGGTGCTGCGCGCGCCTGGGCCGGCAACGGGACACATTTCGAGTGACGGCGATAACGCCGAATCCTTCTCCTACCCGATGTACAAGGGGCTGCGCGACAACAATTCGGTCTTTTCCGGCGTTCTGGCACGGTACGGATTTTCGGCGAGCGTGTCGAATCACGGCCAGACGGATCGCGCCTCGGGCGAACTCGTTACCGGTAATTATTTTGAGGTGCTCGGAGTGCAGCCGGCCGTTGGGCGCGTGTTCAGCCAGGACGACGATCGGGTGCCTGGCGGGCAGCCTGTCGTGATGCTGAGTCATTCTTATTGGCAGCGTCATTTCGGCAGCGATCCGACCGTGCTCAACAAGGTTCTCTTAATCAACAACGTCGAAATGACCGTTGTTGGCGTGGCGCAAGCGGGATTTTTCGGCGTGCAAGTGGGCAAGACGCCGGATATTTTCGTGCCGATGATGATGGCGGTACAGATGACGAAGTACGGCGAGACGCTGGACGGGTGGAACGATTATTGGATGACGGTGTTGGCTCGCCGCAAGCCGGGAGTCTCTGAGAAGCAGGCGGAAGCCGGAATCAACACGACCTATAAGCCCCTGCTCGAAGAACAGCTCCCGCAAATCAAGTCAGGATGGAACGAAGACAAGCGGCAGAAATTCCTGGATAAAAAGATTTTCCTTTCCTCGGGAGCGCGCGGGCGAACGATCGCGCAGCGGGAAGCAGGAACGCCGATCATCACCCTTTTCGTAATGGTCGCGCTGGTGCTGTCTGATCGCCTGCACGAACGTAGCGAACCTGTTGCTGGCCCGGGGCGCTTCGCGCCAGCGCGAATTCGCGATTCGTACAGCGATGGGCGCGAGCCGCGGCAGAATGATCCGTCAGCTTCTGGCAGAGAGCTTAATGTGCGCGCTGGGCGGCGGAGCGCTGGGTATTTTGCTTGGCACTGGACTGATGAAGATTCTCACTCCCATGGTGGTCTCCAGTTCGGGGATTCGCGGGTTGACAGAAAAGCTCGATCCAGCCGTCTTGGCGTTTGCCATCGGCGTTACGCTCTTCTCGGGTGTTTTCTTTGGGCTGATTCCCGCGTGGCGCGTGACGCGGATGGGCGTTACCGACGTGATCAAGGATCAGGGCTCGACCTCTTCCGCCAGCGTCACGCACGTCGGCTTCCGCAAAGTGCTTGTGGCAGGGCAAGTGGCGTTCACCATGCTCTTGCTGGCGGGTGCGGGATTGTTCACTCGCTCTCTCTGGAACCTGCGCAATCAAGACTTGGGCATGAAGACAGACAACGTAATCACGTTCTCCATCGAGCCTGCCCTGAATGGATATGACACGCCGAAATTGGTCGCGCTGGTGGACCAAATGCGCGCGCGAATCGCCACTGTACCAGGTGTGAGGTCGGTCGGCACGGGAGATGTCCCCACACTTACCGGCGACGACGAAGGAAGCAATATCACTGTCGAAGGTGGTCCGCAGCTGGCAGAAGACCTCCAGGATGTGGACTACGACGCCGTGAGCCCCGGCTATTTCTCGACCCTGGGAATTCCGCTGCTGTCCGGCCGTGAATTCAACGAGGGTGACGGAGCAACGGCACCAAAAGTGGCGATTGCCAGCGAGGCAATGGTGAAACGTTTCTTCCCTGGGCGAAATCCGCTGGGAGCGCATTTTGCGTTTGGCGGCGGCAGCAAAGTGAAGCCGGACATCGAAATTGTGGGAGTGGTCAAGGACGTAAAACAGGAGCATGTAAGCAGCACGGCTTATCCGTACGTCTATCTTCCCTACGCGCAAAGGTCTAAAGTGACGGGAATGACGTTTTACGTGCGGTCGACGCAGGATCCGCTGCTATTGGGAACGACGCTGCAAGGGACAGTGCGCGACCTGGATGCGAATCTGCCTGTCTATGATTTGAAAACCATGGAACGTGTCGTGGAAGAAGATTTGTTCTCGGCGCGGCTCGTTGCGATGTTGTCGGCCAGCTTTGCTGGACTTGCCGCGCTACTGGCGGCGCTGGGAATTTACGGCGTGCTCGCGTATGTCGTTGTACAGCGCACGCGAGAGATTGGCATTCGCATGGCGCTGGGAGCTGTCGCCGGGCATGTGCGTTTGCTGATTGTAAAAGAAGTCGGATCGATGGTTCTGATTGGAGTGGGGCTAGGCCTGCCGCTGGCGTATGGGCTGGCTCGGTTCAGCGAATCGATACTTTATGGCGTGCATGCCGGTGACCCCGCAGTATACGCTCTCGGTTTGGGATTAATCGCGGTTATCGCTTTGGCGGCCTGCTTCATTCCAGCCAGGCGCGCCACACGAGTCGATCCTTTGGTGGCTTTGCGGTATGAGTGAGTAGCTCGAACGGCTTTCGGCAGTTGGCACAGCAGTCGGGGCACGGAAACGAATTTGCAGCATGAGCTTCAAGACTAAAACTGGTTAAGGAGACGAAATGTCAGACGCACCTACACTCATCAAAATGGAAGGCGTAAAGAAAGTTTTCTACACGGACGAGGTTGAGACCCACGCGCTCGAGGAAATCCATCTCGAGATCAAGAAGGGGCAGTACATCTCGATCGCCGGGCCTTCGGGCTGCGGCAAGTCGACGCTGCTCTCGATCTTGGGGCTGCTCGATTCGCCGAGCGATGGGAGCTACATGCTGAACGGCCAGCCCGTCGGCAAGTTGACGATCAGCGAACGCACCCGCATTCGCAATCGCGAGATCGGCTTCATCTTCCAGGCGTTTAACCTGATCGGCGACCTCACGGTGTATGAAAACGTCGAGTTGCCGCTGACGTACCGCGGCACGAGCGCTTCGGAGCGCAAGCAGAAGGTGCAGAACGCCCTCGAGCGCGTCGGCATGGCGCACCGCCTGCGGCATTACCCCTCCCAACTATCCGGCGGTCAACAGCAGCGCGTCGCTGTGGCTCGCGCTTTGGTCGGCGATCCTCTCATCCTGATGGCCGACGAGCCGACTGGTAACTTGGACTCGAAAAACGGCGAAGCTGTCATGGAATTGCTGCGCGACTTGCATCGCAACGGCGCCACCGTTTGCATGGTGACGCACGACCAGCGCTATGCAAACTTCGCCGAGCGCACCATCCACCTCTTTGACGGCCGCATCGTCGAAGAAACGAAGGAAGCAGGCGTTAGCGCATAAGGGCGTCTGGCGAAAGAGGGCGCTCCATGGGAACCATCGGGCAGGACATCCGCTATGGTGTGCGGATGCTCGTCAAGCACCGGCTTACCACGATTGTGTGCGTAGCAGCGCTGGCGCTGGGCATCGGCGCAAATACGGCGATGTTCAGCGTGTCTGAAGCCTTCTTACTCCATCCCGTTCCTTTTGAGAACTCGGACCGCATTATCGCTCTGGTGGATTCGCGCCCCGGACAAGGAATCACCACAAATTCCGTCTCGCCAGCCACCTATTTCGAATGGCAGAATCAGGCGCACTCCTTCGAACAAATGGGAGCGTACAGCTGGGACTCCGTAAATCTAACTGGCGACAGTAAGCCGGAAAAAGTGCAAGCCTTTGCCGTAACCGCGAATTTTTTCGACCGTACTCGCGGTTCATCCAAGATTCGGCCGCGCCTTCTTGCCGGAGGAAGAGCAAGTTGGCAAGGACCAGGAAATCATTCTCAGTTACGGCCTCTGGGAACGCCGCTACGCTTCCGATCCCAATATTCTTGGCAAGAAACTTAAGGTTGATGGCAAGTCGTTTGAAATTGTCGGCGTGATGGCCAAAGGATTTGATTATCCAAAGCCCGCCGAAGCCTGGGTGCCGCTGTCGTTCGATGTGAAGAGCCGGGCCGTGCGCGATTCGCGCTACCTATGGGTGCTGGCGCGGCTGAAACCGGAGGTTTCCGTAGCGCAAGCTTCTGCAGAGATGCACACGATTGCGGCTCGGCAAGCCGCGGCCTATCCCGACTCCTACAAGGGTTGGAATCTTCGCGTAATGACACTTTCCCATTTCGCAACGGATGACCTCACTCGCCAATTCACTTTCTTACTGCTGGGAGCGGTCGGATTTGTGCTGCTGATTGCTTGCGCGGATGTGGCCAATGTGCAATTTGCCCGGGTAACTGGCCGCCACAAGGAACTTGCCGTGCGGACAGCCATGGGCGCAAGCCGCAGCCGCATCATTCGCCAGTTGCTAACAGAGAGCGTTCTGCTTTCGCTGGCAGGCGCCACTCTGGGACTGCTGCTGGCGACCTGGTGGGTCGCTTTGATCATGAATCACATGCCGCCGGAAGTGGGAAGATACATCGCCGGCTGGAATACAATAAGCCTCGATAGCAACGCATTTTTGTTCACGCTGGCCGTCGCCCTCGTCAGCGGCATTCTCTCCGGCATTGCACCCTCTTGGCTGCATTCTCAGACGAATATCAGTGAGACTCTAAAAGAGAGCGGCCGCGGAGCCAGCACCGGCCCATCGAGGCACCGCCTGCGCAGTGTTCTCGTGATTGGCGAGATCGCCCTCGCTCTCGTCCTTCTCGTCGGGGCCGGTCTACTGGTGAAGGGCTTTGGCGCTCTCATCAGCGTGCATGAGAACTATCATCCTGAGTCGGTTCTCACACTCACTTTGAACTTGCCCGAAGAACAGTACCAAAAGCAGCCGGGCCGTGTGGCCTTCCACGAGCAGGTCCTGCAGCGGCTTGCCGCCATTCCAAACGTACAATCGGCCGCCCTCGCTACGTATGTGCCTTATGCAAACGGCGGTGGCACAGGCTTAAGCCCATTCACTATCGAAGGACGCGCTCCGGAAGAACGGGGTGAGAGCACCAGCACTATCGTCGAAACCATCAGCCCCAACTATTTTCGCTTGATGAGTATCGGCCTGCGCGATGGCCGCGAATTGAACGACTCAGATGGCAATTCCACTCAGCCGGTTGCTGTCATCAGCCAGAACCTGGCCAAACGTTATTTCCCCGGCCAAAATCCGATGGGAAAGAAAATTAAAGTTGGAAAAAAAGATTCCGATAGTCCGTGGCTGACGATTGTGGGAATCGTGGACGATGTCCACTACAGTTGGATCGACAAACAGGAATTGCCGACGCTTTACCGCACTTACCGTCAGGCCCCTCAGTACTACACTTCCCTGGTTTTGCGGGCGCAAGGTGATCCGAAAGCGCTTATTCCCGCCGTCCGCGCCGCGATTGCCGCCGTCGATCCTGACCTTCCGCTCTTCGACGTCATGCCGTTCGACAAATTGATATCCAATTCGATTGTCGGCATTGCCTACGTCGCCGCGTTGATGGGCATCATGGGGTTGATTGCGCTAGTTCTTGCTTCGGTGGGCATCTACGGTGTGATGTCCTACTCCGTCGGCGAGCGCACTCATGAAATCGGCGTGCGCATGGCCATGGGCGCGACTTCGAAGGATATTCAAAGACTCATCCTCAGAAATGGAATGTTCCTGACGGTAGTCGGCATGGCCATAGGTTTGCCCTTGGCGCTGGGGATTGCCTACGCGCTCTCCAGCCTGCTCTTCGGGGTAAAAGCCGCCGATCCGTTCGCTTTTGTGGGGCTGCCCCTGCTCTTGGCTGTGGTCGCTACCGTCGCCTGCTATCTCCCCGCTCGGCGAGCCGTGCGCCTGGATCCTCTCGCCGCACTGCGTTACGAATGAAGACTGGCTGGCTGCCGGAGGTGACCTGCCGCCCGGCGGTTTAGCGTACTGCAGAAATCGGAGGTCTTGACCGCCTGCGGTCGTGCGGGCACGGCTGGATTTAAGTGTGATAGTCTCGAAACGGAATAGGGATTCGGGCGTTATCTGAATAGCGCCCAAGGAGCGAGAGTGGAACCACTGATTCAGTTGCGCAACATGGAGAAGGTTTACGAGGCGGGCGGCAGCAAGTTTTATGTTTTGCGCCGCGTGTCGCTGGAGATTCAGCCGGGCGAGTTTGTCACTTTCATGGGCCCCTCGGGGGCAGGAAAGTCGACGCTGTTGAGCATCATCGGTATGCTCGATGGATCCTGGACGGGCGAATACTATTTCAATGGTGAGCCGGTTCACCGGCTCAACGTCAAAAAGCGCAATGAACTTCACAAAGCCAACATCGGCTTCGTTTTTCAGAGCTACCACCTGATTGACAACTTGACGGTCTTCGAGAACCTGGAAATTCCCCTCTCCTACAAGAATGTCCCTCACAAAGAGCGCGTCAGCCTGGTTTGCGACATTCTTGATCGCTTCAACATCGTAGGCAAAAAGGACCTCTTCCCCAATCAGCTTTCCGGCGGTCAGCAACAGCTCGTCGGTGTCGCCCGCGCCGTGATCCAGAGCCCCAAGCTGATTCTGGCCGACGAACCCACCGGGAACCTGCACTCCGCGCAAGGTGAAGAAATCATGGAGCTTTTCCGCAAGCTGAACGAGGCGGGCACGAGCATCATCCAGGTGACGCACTCGGAGCGGAACGCTGCCTATAGTCACCGGGTCATCCAGCTGAAAGACGGCTGGGTGGTCAGCGAGACCAGCAATGCTGCGGCGCGGGTCGGTTGAGGAATTGCCAGGTTCGGGAGAGCATTATTATCGGACGCTGGTTTGCCAGGAAACCGGAGTGCGTCCCGCAAGGTAAAGTATTGTTTTCCATGAAGTTATCTGGTTTTGCGCCTGAGTTTTGAGCGACGCTGTATTTAACTGTGGAGTTAAATACTAAGGGCATCGGGACTGAGAATATCTTCCGACTCGAATGAAAAACCCTACCATTCATCCCTATCGCGTCCTTGTGGCTGACGACCAGGCCGATATCCGCGACGCGCTCCGGCTGCTGCTCAAGCGAGAAAACTACGAGACGCAGTCGGCGGCCTCCCCCGCCGAGGTTCTCGCCGCGATTGAATCGCGTGAGTTTGACGCAGTCCTCATGGACCTAAACTATGCGCGGGACACGACTTCCGGGCAGGAAGGTCTCGATTTGCTGAGCCGCATCCAGGCGGCGGATGCGACCCTGCCGGTGATAGTCATGACCGCGTGGAGCAGCGTGGAAATTGCCGTCGAAGCAATGCGGCGAGGCGCCCGCGACTTCATTCAAAAGCCTTGGGACAATGCGCGGCTGCTATCCATCCTTCGAACGCAGATCGATCTGCGAAATGCGTTGCGCCAGGCGTCGCGACTTGAAGCGGAGAACCGCTTGCTGCGCGCCGAATCGCGCCCCACGCTCATCGCAGAGGCGCCGGTGATGCAGCCGGTGCTCGATATCATTGGGCGAGTAGGTCCGTCGGACGCCAGCGTGCTTATCACTGGAGAGCATGGCACGGGCAAAGAGGTCGTGGCGCAGACACTGCATGCGCTTTCGCAGCGCTCCGGAAAACCGATGGTGACTGTGAATGCCGGCGGCTTGTCGGACGGTCTATTCGAGAGCGAATTGTTTGGCCATGTAAAAGGCGCATTCACCGACGCGCGTAACGATCGCGTGGGACGATTCGAACTTGCCGAAGGCAGTACTCTCTTTCTCGACGAAATTGCAAACGTGCCGCTGAATCTACAGGCAAAACTTTTGCGCGTACTGGAAACAGGCGAGCTTGAGCGCGTTGGCTCTTCTTCGACGCGGCGTGTTAATGTGCGCGTTTTAGCGGCGACCAACGCCGATATAAATTCCGAAGCATCGGCAGGACGATTCCGGCAGGATCTTTTGTTTCGCTTGAATACGATCGAGATTCATCTTCCGCCTTTGCGCGAGCGGCGCGAGGATATTCCTTTGCTGGCGCACCACTTCTTACGCGGCTATGCGCAGCGCTATCGCAAAAGCATTTCTGGTTTCGATCCGGGCGCGACGCAACTCCTGCTTGAGCATCCCTGGCCCGGAAATGTGCGCGAGCTTGATCACGCAGTAGAACGCGGCGTGTTGCTGGCGCAAGGCCAGTTTGTCCGCTCCGCCGACCTCGGGTTGCGTACAGGCCCCGCAGGCGGCACCATGAGGCTCGAGGAAATGAGCCTCGATGAAGTCGAGCGCCACCTGATCCAGCGCACGCTGTCGCGCCACGACGGAAACGTAAGCCAGGCGGCCAAGGCGCTGGGCCTGAGCCGCAGCGCGATGTATCGCCGGCTACAAAAACACGGGTTGGAATGAGACGCTTGACGTACGAACGTCGCATCCAGCTTCTGGCGCTTGCGGCGGGTTTGCCCGGCTCGCTGATTGCGCTGATTCTCCTCTGGAATGGCTCGTACTCGTCGCGAACCGCATGGACACTGACGTTTCTTATCGTGAGTCTGTGGGTGGGGTTCGCGCTTTCCTTGCGGCACCGCGTAGTCTTCTCGCTGCAAACGCTATCAAATTTGCTTTCGGCAATGCGCGAACAGGATTTCTCGTTCCGCGCGCGCGACGCTCGTAGCGACGATGCCCTGGGCGAAGTCATGCTGGAAGTGAATGCGCTGAGCGAGACGCTGCGTTCGCAGCGATTGGGAGCGCTCGAAGCCACGGGGCTGCTTCGAGCGGTGATGGAAGAAATTGACGTCGCAATTTTCACGTTTGACAACCAAAGGCAGTTGCGGCTTGTGAATCGCGCGGGCGAGCGGTTGCTCTCGAGGCCAAGCGAAAGGCTGCTGGGCTTCACGGCCGGTGAACTTGGACTTGAAGCCTGTCTCGAAGGTGAGCCAGCGCGCACTATGGAACTGAGTTTTCCGGGAGGCTCGGGCCGCTGGGGCGTGCGCCGCGGATCTTTTCGTCAAGGCGGTTTGCCGCACGATCTGATTGTTCTCAGCGATCTGAGCCGCACGCTGCGCGACGAAGAGCGGCAAGCCTGGCAGCGGCTCATCCGAGTGCTAGGACACGAACTCAATAATTCTCTGGCGCCAATTCAATCCGTAGCGCAGAGCCTGGAGAGCGGACTTGCGGGAACGGCCAGCGTGCCAGAACTGCAAGGCAGTGCTGCCGCCTCGATGATGGAAGATATGCGCCACGGCCTCGGCATCATTCGGTCTCGCACGGAAGCGTTGGGCCGGTTCATGGCTGCTTACGCGCGGCTTGCGCGGCTTCCGCAGCCAACACTTGCTCCCGTTAATGTGACGGAGTGGATCACACGTGTAGCCAAACTGGAATCGCGAGCTAAGGTGAAACTGGAGAAAGGGCCGCCGCTCGTGATTTCCGCGGACGCGGATCAGCTCGAACAGTTGTTGATCAACCTCGTTCACAACGCCGTGGACGCCGCGCATGAAACGGGAGGCGGAGTAAAGCTAACCTGGACTCGGTACAGCTCTTATCTGGAAGTGTCCGTTCTCGATGAAGGCCCGGGAATTTCCAACACGGCAAACCTCTTTGTTCCCTTCTTCACCACAAAACAGGGAGGCTCAGGAATCGGCCTCGTTCTCAGCCGCCAGATTGCGGAAGCTCATGGCGGCACCTTGACTCTGCAAAATCGCCGGGACGGACGTGGCTGCGAAGCAAAACTGCGTCTGCCAATCTGAGCAGTATTCTTCCCAACGTGGCGGCTTCGCTTCAAATCACGCACTTGCCTGCGATTCGCAAGCACTGACCCACAGCTGGTAGCACGCGGGCGCACGATCCGTCCTCACAAAATCTTTATATTCGTTCACCACTTTCCAAGGCGCCCGCAAGTAAATTGCCTTGTCACAAGAAACTCTGCGAAACTGAACCTCGTCCAGGCACTGGCAAAGAGCCTCAGCGGCATAGGGTCCGAATTACCATGAGTGGGCCTCTGGAGTTGGCGCACGACGCAGTATCTTGCGGCGCGTGACAAACGGGAGGCAAAGGAGAATCGCGTGCGGGATTTGGTTTTCACTTTAGTGACCGTCGTTTTCTTTCTCGTCGCGATTGGCTATTTGCGCGGTTGTGAACGGCTGAAGTAAGGCGGAGATTTTCCATGCTCGAAAATGTGGTCCTCATACTCATCACTTTGTTTCTCTTTGGCTATTTGATGTACGCGCTCCTCAAACCGGAGAATTTCTAGCATGACGGCCAATGGGTGGTTTCAAATCGGTCTTTATATATTGGTGCTGTTTCTTATTACCAAGCCGATCGGAATTTTTCTGTCGCGTGTGTTCGAACGCGAGAAGACTTTTCTCGATCCCGTCCTGCGTCCCATAGAGCGCCTGATTTACCGGCTCTGCGGCGTGGATGAAAACAAGGAAATGCGTTGGACGGAATACGGCACGACGATGCTGGTGTTCAGCGCCGCTTCGTTAATCCTGCTCTACCTCTTTGAGAGGGTGCAGTATTGGCTGCCATGGAATCCGCAGAGGCTCGCCAATGTGCCTCCCGACCTGGCCTGGAACACGGCGGTCTCCTTCACGACCAACACGAACTGGCAAGCCTACACGCCAGAAACAACCATGAGTTATCTGACGCAGATGGCCGGGCTGGCCTACCACAACTTTGCGTCCGCGGCGGTTGGCATTGCTTTGGCGATCGCGGTGATCCGCGGCGTCTCGCGGCACGAGTCGAAAACCATTGGAAATTTTTGGGTGGACTTGACGCGGTGCTTTCTTTGGGTGCTCTTGCCGGTGTGCCTTATCGGCTCGCTGGTGCTGGTTTCGCAGGGAGTTGTGCAAACGCTGAAACCCTACGCGACGGCGCAACTCGTGGAGCCGCAAGTCGTGCAAACCCAGGGAGCAGACGGCAAGCCGGTCTCGCAAACCGTAACGCAGCAAGTGATTGCTGTCGGCCCAACGGCATCGCAGGAAGTTATCAAGATGTTTGGGACAAACGGCGGCGGGTTCTTCTTCGCAAACAGCTCTCATCCCTACGAGAACCCGACACCTTTCACTAATTTCTTCGAGATGCTCTTGATTTTCGCGATTCCTTCCGGCTTGACGTACACGCTAGGCCGCATGACGAAATCGCAAGGCCATGGCTGGGCCGTTTGGAGCGCCATGACCGCGATGTTTCTCGTAGGCGTGAGCGCCGCTTATTGGGCGGAAGCGCGAGGCAACCCTGAACTCGCTCACGTCGACCAAACCGCAAGCGCCGTTCATTCAGGCGGAAACATGGAGGGGAAAGAAGTCCGCTTCGGCATTGCGAACTCCGCACTTTTTGCGACGACGACCACGGACGCGAGCTGCGGCGCCGTAAACAGCATGCACGATTCGTACACTCCGCTCGGCGGCATGGTGCCGCTCGTCAACATCATGCTCGGCGAAGTTATTTTTGGCGGCGTGGGATCGGGACTTTACGGGATGCTCGTCTTCGTCATTCTTGCCGTGTTCATCGCCGGCTTGATGGTGGGAAGAACGCCGGAATACCTGGGCAAGAAAATTGAAGCGTTCGACGTGAAGATGGCCATGCTTTCGGTGCTCATCTCTTCGCTGACGATACTTATCTTTGCCGCGATTGCGGTTGTCGCAAAGTTTGGCACTTCGAGTATCTCGAATCCTGGTCCGCACGGATTGTCGCAAATTCTGTATGCCTATACGTCGGCGGCTGGCAACAACGGCTCCGCGTTTGGCGGATTGAATGCAAACACCCTCTGGTACAACACTAGTCTCGCTGTCGCCATGTTACTGGGTAGATTTTTTGTTGTGATTCCCATTCTTGCGATCGCGGGAAATCTTGCGCGCAAAAAGATGACCCCAGCGTCCTTGGGCACCTTTCCTGTGACTGGACCGCTCTTCAGCATCCTTCTGGTTTCCACCATTTTGATCGTCGGAGCGCTTACGTTTTTCCCAGCATTGAGTCTTGGCCCCATTCTGGAGCATTTGCTGATGCTCTCCGGAAAGGCTTTTTAAGGAAAATATGGACCGCGCATCCCAGGTAAAGTCACAGTCGTTGGCGGATACGAAGATCCTGAAAGTCGCCATCGTGGATTCGTTCCGGAAACTGAATCCGCGCACGATGATCAAGAACCCCGTGATGTTCGTTGTGGAAGTGGGAGCGCTCCTCACATCGATTCAGCTGGGGCGCGACGCTTTACACCATAATGCTGAGCTTCTCTTTGGCTTACAGATTACGCTGTGGTTGTGGTTCACCGTGCTTTTTGCCAATTTTGCGGAAGCCATGGCCGAAGGTCGCGGCAAAGCGCAGGCGGACACACTGCGCAAAGCAAGGGCGGAAACGGAAGCGCGGCGATTGAAGGCGGACGGCTCGACGGAGGTGGTGCCGAGCTCAAAGCTGCGCTCGGGAGACCAAGTCCTGGTTGCCGCGGGCGAATTCATTCCCGGTGACGGAGAAGTTGTCGAGGGCGTGGCTTCGGTAGATGAATCGGCGATCACCGGGGAGTCCGCGCCGGTGATTCGCGAATCTGGCGGAGATCGCTCGGCGGTTACCGGCGGCACGCGCGTGCTTTCCGATGAAATTCGCGTGCGCATTACGTCGAACCCCGGGGAGACTTTTCTTGACCGGATGATCAGCCTCGTGGAGGGAGCGTCGCGGCAGAAAACGCCGAATGAGATTGCGCTTAACATTCTTTTGGCTGGCTTGACTATTATTTTCCTGCTGGCTGTCGTGACGCTGCAACCTTTTGCGATTTATTCCGGCGCGCCGCAGACTATTTTCGTTTTGGTGTCGTTGCTTGTATGTCTCATACCAACAACCATTGGAGGACTACTCTCGGCGATCGGCATTGCGGGCATGGACCGATTGATCCAGCGCAATGTGATCGCCATGTCGGGGCGCGCCGTGGAAGCATCGGGCGACGTCGATGTACTGCTGCTCGACAAAACCGGAACGATTACCCTGGGCAACCGCGAGGCAACTTCGTTTCATTCGTGCCCCAACGTAACAGAAGTAGAGCTCGCGAGCGCCGCGCAACTTGCATCTTTTGCGGATGAAACGCCGGAAGGACGCTCGATCGTCGTCCTGGCAAAGGAAAAATACGGGCTTCGCGGCCGCGAGCTTGCTCCGCACAATCCAGTCTTCATCCCTTTTTCCGCGCAGACGCGCATGTCCGGCGTGGACATGGACGGGACCGAAATCCGCAAAGGAGCTCCGGAAGCCATCGACAAGTACGTGGCCGAAAAGGGGCAAGTGGTTCCCGCTGAGATTAAACACATCGTGCGCGAGATTGCGAATGGAGGAGGAACGCCGCTGCTCGTGACGCAGAACCGCCATGTACTCGGCGCCATCGCCCTGACAGATATCGTAAAAGGCGGGATGCGCGAGCGGTTCGATCACCTGCGCGCCATGGGCATTCGGACCATGATGATCACCGGCGACAATCCGCTGACGGCGGCCGCCATCGCGCGTCAAGCCGGCGTGGATGATTTTCTCGCGGAAGCCAAGCCGGAAGACAAGATGGCTCTGATCAAGCGTGAGCAAGCGAAGGGCAAACTTGTCGCCATGACCGGCGACGGCACCAACGACGCGCCGGCCCTTGCGCAAGCCGACGTCGGCGTGGCGATGAACACCGGGACGCAAGCCGCGAAAGAAGCCGGCAACATGGTGGACCTCGATTCGAATCCGACCAAGCTGATCGAGATCGTGGAAATCGGGAAACAATTACTCATCACGCGCGGAGCGCTCACAACTTTTTCCGTCGCAAACGACGTAGCGAAATATTTCGCCATCATTCCGGCGATGTTTAAAGCGGCATTTCCGCAACTGGAAGTGCTGAACGTGATGGGGCTGCATACTCCGGAGTCGGCGATTCTCTCTGCCGTCATCTTCAACGCGTTGATCATCATTGCTCTTATCCCGCTGGCGCTGCGCGGAGTGCGCTACCGGCCTCTGGGAGCCGCGGCGCTTCTTCGTCAGAATTTGCTCGTCTACGGCCTTGGAGGAGTGGTCGCACCATTTCTGGGAATCAAACTGATTGATATGGCGATTACCTACCTGCACCTGGCGGGAGGAACTCTATGAAACAGCATTTGCGCATCGCGATTCTAATGACTGTGGTAACTACAGTGATTTTTGGTCTGCTCTATCCTCTGGCGGTCACTGGCCTCAGCCAGCTCTTTTTTCCCGCGCAGGCGAACGGCGGCATGATTGTGCAACAAGGCAAAGTCGTGGGTTCACGCCTCATCGGGCAGCCCTTTTCTGCCAACTGGTATTTTCATTCGCGGCCTTCTGCAGCGGGGAACGGCTACGATCCCGTCACACCGAGCGGTGGAGCTTCGAATCTTGGCCCCACCAATCGCCAACTCGTGAATCGAGTTAAGGGTGACGTGGAAAAACTGCAGGCAGAAAATCCCAGCGTGGCGATTCCTGTAGATCTTGTAACGACATCCGGCTCAGGCCTTGACCCAGATATTTCCCCGGCCGCCGCCGAATTTCAGATTCCGCGCGTCGCGCGTGAACGGCACATGAGCGAAATGGATCTGCGCGCTCTGGTGGCCAAGCACACTCTTGGTAGACAGTTCGGCATGCTCGGCGAGCCCCGCGTAAATGTGGTTGAACTGAATCTGGAGCTCGATGCAGCGCATCCGAAACAATAATTTTCAGGCTTTCTTAGATGCCGACTTGGCAGGGGCGCCCTTCGGCGCCTGGAAGCGATAACCGACCCACGGCTCCGTCAAAATAAATTTCGGACGCCCCGGATCGCTCTCAATTTTTTTCCGCAACTGGTTGATCACCACGCGCAAGTTCTCCGTCTCTTCCCCATACTCCGGTCCCCAAACCGCCTGGAGCAGCCTGCGGTGCGACAATGGCTTTCCCAAGTTGCCGACGAGATGCTTCAACACATCAAACTCTTTGGGCGTCAGATGCACGTCCCTGTCCCGCACAGTGACTTGGCGATTCTCGAAATCAATCGTCAAATCCTTGGCGCTGAACGTGGGAATCGCATCGCCTGGCGCGTAACGCCGCAGCGCGGCACGGATTCTCGCAAGCAGTTCTTCGATTCCAAATGGCTTGACCACGTAATCATCGGCACCAGCATCGAGAGCGATCACTTTGTCGCGCTCGGCGTTACGCACCGTTAGCATGATGATAGGCGCATCGCTCATTTCGCGAATCTCACGGGCGGCTTCGATGCCGCCGATTCCTGGCATATTCACGTCGAGCAAGATCAAGTCAGGCCGTTCCTTGCGCACCGCGTCGACGGCTTCTTCGCCGGTCGTGGCCTCGCGGATGACGTAGCCGTGCGTGGAAAGCGTTGTGCGCATCACGCGCCTGATCTGTGGTTCGTCATCCACTACAAGAATGGAGGCGGTGTTCATCGCGCTTCTCCAGCACTGCGGTCCACAGGCAAGGTAAAGGAGAACACCGAGCCGTGCCCTAATTGGCTGGTCACGGAGATTGTTCCCTTGTGCGCAGTGATAATTGCTTTCGCGATCGGCAAGCCCATTCCCGTACCGCGCACCAGGTAGCGTTGATCCTTCCCGCGGTAGAACTTGTCGAAAATCATGCCCTGCTCAAAGTCATCGATTCCTGGCCCGCGATCCGCAACGCTGGTCGTGACATTATCTCCAGCGACTTCCGCCGAGATGGTGATCGGCTGATCTTTCGGCGAATAAATATTGGCGTTGTCGATGAGATGGACCAGGGCATCCTTGATGCGCACCAGATCGGCTCGCACCGGCGGCAGATCGGGGCTGAGCTTCACATCTACGCGCCGGCCCGCCAGAGCCGTGTCGCACTGTTCGAGAGCGGCCTGAATAATGTCGCCAATCGGTATTGGCGCCAGGTCCAATTCGAACTCTCCGGCTTCGAGCCGGGACATCTCCGCAGCCTCTTCCACGAGACGATTCAGCCGGTCGCATTCCTCGTTGATGATCGTGAGCAACTCGCGCGTTTGTCCGCGATCTGGAGATTCGGCGGAGAGCAAGCTCGTCGTCGCGGCCTTGATCGATGTCAGCGGCGTACGAAAATCATGCGCGATGGAATCCAGCAGCGCCGATTTCAGCCGCTCGCCCTGGCGCTCCGCTTCCGTTTCTCCCAGTTTTTCCACGGCGCGCGCGCGTTCAATGGCAATAGCTACCAGGCTGCCCACCGCATCGAGCGTCTGCCGCGAAAGCCGCGAGCCGGAAATGCCCAGACTCCCGATCGGGCGCACGCCCATTCGAACCGGAATGAAATAAAGCCCTTCCTGCGATTCGAACACCCCTTCATCGCGAAGAAAAACCGCTTTCATCTTTTCTTCATCCAAATGCGCCGCACCAAACCCAGATCTATAAAATTTATCCTTTTGCGGAAGAAAAAGCTCCGCCGCCCCGCCTTCAAAACTTTCCACAATGTAATTCGGGATGGCGTTCATCAACTGAATGACGTTCCCTTCCGCCAGCAGCTTCTGACTGAACTTATACAGCCGCTCGATCTCGCGCCGCCGCTGATGCGACGAGTCCGCTTCCTTGCGGATTCTCGCCGAAAGCTGGCTTCCCACAATCGACGTCACGAGAAACGCAAACAGCGCCACCCAGTTTTGCGGATCAGCTATCGTCAGCGTTCCCACCGGCGGAAGGAAAAAATAGTTGAATCCCAGCACCGCCGCGACGGACATAAACACCGACACGGCCATCCCCCACACCGCCGAAACTGCTAGAATTGCCAACAAAAAGGTGAGCGCGATCGTCGTTTGATTGACGTCGCGAGCATGGCGAAAAAAAACAGTGATCCCGGTGACGATAGCCAGCGCCACGGCAAATCCGAAAACGCGGCCAGCAAGCAATCTCTGCATCCTGCTATTCTATCGTATGCAACCTGTTTGAAACGGAGAACCTGAGCCTTGCCAAAGAAGCCAGAGGACTGGCTAGAAGTCGCCTCGCCGCACCAGAAATCGCGCGGCATATTCAAACTTTTCCTTGGCTACGCTCCAGGCGTCGGCAAAACCTACAGCATGTTGAGCGAAGCGCTCCGCCGCCGGAGCCGTGGCGAAGACGTGGTCATCGGCGTGGTGGAAACCCACGGCCGCAAAGGCATCGAAGAGCTGTCCACGCAAATGGAAGCCGTCCCGCGCAAAAAAATAGAATACAAAGGCACTGTCTTCGAAGAGATGGACGTGGACGCCATCCTCGCGCGAAAACCTGAAGTCGTGCTCGTCGACGAACTGGCTCACACCAATATTCCCGGCAGCCGCCATCGCAAGCGCTACGAAGATATTCAGGATCTTCTCGCCGCAAAGATCGACGTCGTCTCCACGCTAAACATTCAGCACATCGAGAGCATCGCCCCGGTCGTTCGTTCAATCACTGGAATCACCGTCCGCGAAACCGTTCCCGATTGGGTGCCCTTGACGGCCACGGAAACCGTCATGGTCGATCTCACTCCCGAAGCACTCCACAACCGCATGAAGCGCGGCGACGTCTACAGCACCGAGAAAGTCGAGCGCTCCCTCAAGAATTTCTTCCGCCGCGGCAATTTGATCGCTCTTCGCGAACTCGCTCTCCGCCAGGTCGCCGAACAGGTAGATCGCAGCCTCGAAACCTACATGGAAGACGAGGACATCCGCAAGAATTGGGGTGTCCGCGAACGCATGGCCATCTGCATCTCCGGAAATCCCGCCGGCCAGTATCTTGTCGCTCGTGGCGCTCGCATGGCTCGCCGCATGGACGCGGAGCTATATGTCGTCCATGTCGAGCGCGAAATAGGCCCGAAAGAGCAAAACGCCACGGCGCTGGCGGCGAATTTGCGTTTTGCCGAGAGCCTCGGCGCAACCGTGGTTCGCTTGAAGGGTCGCAGCGTGGCGGATACCGTGGCCGACTTTGTGCGTTCGAAACATATTACCCAGGTGATCTTCGGCCGCGCCCCGATTCACGACTGGCGAAAGTATTTCTATCTCTCCGCCGTACACCGCTTCCTTCGGGAATCTCCGCCGGTCGACGTTCACATCGTCACTCAGGAGGCTGAAGAAGAGTAGCGCTCTCTACGGAGTAGCGGCATCTTGCAGTGTTCCGCTCAGTTCCAGTTCAATCTCCACCGCGGGATCGGCCTTCAACAAGAATGTGTTCGGGCTTTTCAAACCCCACGCGATGTACGGCACGCTGAATTTCGCCGAGCCTTTCCAATGGTTGGCGGTCAACTCGGCATGCACGGGCACGCTGATCTCGTGTTCCGAGCCGTGCAGCAAAAACTTTCCCTGCAATTGCACGTC
Organism: uncultured Acidobacteriota bacterium; assembly: GCA_963718785.1. GTDB lineage: Bacteria > Acidobacteriota > Terriglobia > Acidiferrales > UBA7541 > Acidiferrum. The sequence continues at coordinate 281,220 of CAVQZW010000009.1, forward strand.
GGACGTTCCTGCTTGCGACACTTTTCCATCGATCCTCGTTGGCCGAAAAACAATATCGGGGAAGCGCGCGCTCTCAAGTATTTCGTTATGCATTTTCTTATCGCGAGAATCGTTTCCGCTCTCGCCGCTCGTCGCATAAGCAATGAACTCACCGCTAGCGCTGCCGCTCGCGGGGTCAAAATTCAGTACACCGCTCTTCAGGGCAAATTTTCCGTGAACGGTGTGAAGAGTGCTGCCGAGCGTCCATGTCAACTTGCTCTGCGCTGGATCGAGATTCAGAGTCAGGTCACCCGGATTTGTAGGAACTCCCGGCTGAGGTGCTTGCGGCAACGCGTTTGCCGCAGCTAGAGCAAGGAGCGCGAAAAGCAATATCGGTCGAACACCCCCCACTGCATTCACTCTTTGCTTCATCTCATTCCTTTAGAATCAAGCCGCGAGAAATTTCCAGCCGAAAATCGCTCCGGCCGTTGCCAGTTCCAGTGGACGCGTCTCTCCCATCTGGTACGCAAGCATCCGTTCAAAAAGTTGCGGTGCAGCTGCGAGCGAACGCATAGTACGTTTTCGCAGTCCAGTCTGCCGGCCAAGCAAGAGTAATAGATTTCCGACTTGCCAGGGCCGCCGCGACAGACGTTCGTGCGCCTCCTGATAATGACGCAAGTCACCAGCTTTCAGCGCATCCGCCAGCGCGCTCGCCTGCCGAAAGCTCAGCGAAAGTCCTTCCGCCGTAATCGCATCCACGCTCCCTGATGCATCTCCGATGAGCGCGACATTGCCCCGATACACTCGCTTCAGCTTGGCCATGCTCGTCACCGCCCCGCGTTCCGCGCTTGCCCGAGCTGCGCCTTTGAGCCGCTCGGCCAATTTGGGATAGCTCAGCAGGCTTTCGTCAAAACGTGAGTCTGGTTTCCTCGAAATGAGCACAACACAAATCTCTTGCGGACCCACCGGTGTGACGTAAGCTTGCGCCTCTTCGGCCCAATGAATCTCGGTGAAATCGCTCCACGGCGCCAAACGAAAGTGCACTCGAAATGCAAACCTGACTCTCGGTCGCCCGAAACTCTCCAAGCCGCTCCATCGCCGGACCCGCGAACCCCGGCCATCAGCACCAATGACCCAACGCGCCCGGATTTTATTCCCTCCAGCCATGACTCCGTCTTCGTTAACTGCCGTCACCGGCTTGTTCCACAGTAAAGACACTCCGCAGTCTCGTGCGCGCTCCATCATTCTTTGATGCAAAATTTCCCGGCGCACTCCCAGGCCATGCGCGTCAGGAAAACGGGCGCTTACTGACGAACGATCATTCTCAAATTGAATTCCGCGAAGCGCACGTCCGTCCTCCTCTTTCAGTTCCACTCCGAGATGACGAAGCGCCGCCAGGGCATCCGGCAAAAGTCCTTCTCCGCAGGCTTTGGTAATGGGAGGTTTCGCGCCGTCCGCAACGATCACGCGAAAACCCTTCTGGCGCGCTGCAATCGCAGCTGCAAGCCCAGCGGGGCCTCCGCCTACTACGAAAACATCTGTGTCCCGTCCCATCCGTACCCTGCTCTCTAGAATCGACCTGTGCGACCCGTTCACTGGCTCTCACTTTAGATGTTGCCCGTCAGGAGGGGATGCCTGTCTGTCCCTTTTGAGGCGTTCCTTCCGCAAGCGCTGCCCCCTAGAATCCCATATAAGGCGCACTTATCGTCATAAACATAACTATTAATTGGACTGATTGACTTCCCCGCCCACATCCTGTTATCTTGATGGCGGTTCTTATGTATCCCTGCGCCATCTCGAACGTTCGGCCCGTTTCCGCATTGTCTCGGCGGAACGTCGTATCGCGAGCCGTCGTACGAATTACCCCTGTCATCGTACGGGGCGTAACATATAGATGATGGCCGCCTAGCACAGCATCACCGCAGAGTTTCGGGGCCATCATCAAAACCAAGATGATGGCCTCAAGTTTTTTTGCGGGTCATTGTAAGTCGATGTAGCAGAAAGTCCGCGGAGGAGAATGCCACTGTGACCGGATCTTCGCTCAAGTCTCGTAGTAGCGCCCTGATCGACGGGCCGCATCGTGCCGGTGCGCGTTCCATGTTGCGCGCGTGCGGACTCCGCGATGACGATTTCACCAAGCCGCTCATCGGCGTGGCCAATACCTGGATCGAGATCGGACCTTGCAACCTTCACCTTCGCGAACTGGCCGTTCATGTAAAGGACGGGATTCGCGCCGCCGGAGGCACTCCTCTCGAGTTCAACACCGTTTCCATCTCCGACGGCATCACTATGGGCACGGAGGGTATGCGCGCTTCGCTGATCAGCCGCGAAGTCATCACCGATTCCATCGAACTCGTTACGCGCGGCAATATGTTTGATGCTCTGGTCGTTCTTGTTGGCTGCGACAAAACAATTCCGGCGGGCATCATGTCTCTGGCGCGTCTGAATATTCCCGGCCTCGTTCTTTACGGCGGCTCGATTGCTCCCGGCACATTTGAAGGCCACGCCGTCACGATTCAGGACGTTTACGAAGCCATTGGCAGCCATTCGCATGGCGACATGTCCGACGCTCGGCTGAAGGCCCTGGAAGAAACGGCGTGCCCTGGAGCTGGCGCTTGTGGCGGGCAATTCACCGCCAACACTATGGCTCTTGTTTGCGAGTTTCTCGGTATCGCTCCCATGGGGCTTTCTAGCGTTCCGGCCACCGATTCGGGCAAAGCTCATGCAGGCCATCGCGCCGGCGAACTCGTCATGGATCTTCTGCGGAACAACGTCACGCCCTCCAAAATCATCACCAAGGCCGCCATCGAAAATGCCATCGCGGGCGTGGCTGCCACCGGCGGCTCGACAAACTCCGTCCTTCACCTGCTCGCCATTGCCAATGAGGCGCGCATTCCGCTGAACATCGACGATTTCGACCGCATCAGCGCGCGCGTCCCCATCATCGCCGATCTCAAACCTGGCGGGCGTTTCGTCGCCACCGATCTCTATGCCGCCGGAGGCACAGCACTTGTCGCCAAGCGCCTGCTCGACGCGAAGATGCTTCATGGCGACGCCATCACTGTCACAGGCAAAACCCTCGCCGAAGAGGCCGCCGCTGCAAAAGAAACTCCCAAGCAGGAAGTGGTGCGAAAAATCGATGCGCCCCTTAAGCCGACCGGCGGCCTCGTCATCTTGAAGGGCAATCTTGCCCCAGACGGCTGCGTCATCAAAGTGGCCGGGAACAATTACGAGCACTTCCGCGGCCCTGCCCGCGTTTTTGATGGCGAAGAATCGGCGTTTGCCGCTATTGAGAAAAATCAGATCAAGGCCGGCGATGTCGTCGTGGTTCGTTATGAAGGGCCGAAAGGCGGCCCCGGCATGCGCGAAATGCTCGCTGTCACCGCCGCACTTGTCGGCGCTGGTCTCGGCGGTTCCGTCGCGCTTCTCACCGACGGGCGCTTTTCCGGCGCTACTCGTGGATTTATGGTCGGCCACGTCGCTCCCGAAGCCGCGGTTGGGGGCCCGATCGCGGCCATCGCCGATGGCGACATGGTTGTCTTCGACATTGCCACTCGCAAGCTCGACGTCGAATTGACGGACGCCGAAATTCAGAAGCGTCTCTCTTCTTGGAAGCCACCCGCACCGCGTTTCACCAGGGGCGTCATGGCCAAATATGCTCTGCTCGTTTCCTCGGCGGCGGTCGGCGCCGTCACCGCCGTGCCCGCATCGTTTGCATCACCAACTCAGCCTCAAGCGGTTGCGCCGGGCGCCGCTCATGCGCAATTGGGAAGGACTCTATGAAGCTCACTGGCGCGGAAATCCAAAAGCGGTCCTAAATATGCGGAGGCTCTTTCTATGCTCGATTGTTTTACTGGCCACTGCGCAGAGTAGCTTTGGACGCAGCAAACCCCACTACATCTTTCTGCTGCCGGACGGCTACGTCGGGTGGGTGCAGGTTATCTCGCAAGCCCCAGACTCCGCGAAGCCGGTCGTCGAAAAGGGGAATTTGCTTGTCGATCTGGACGAAAGCGGAATCTTTCGCACCCCGACTTTCCACACGACATTCGTCGGAGCGCACGACGAATTCTTTTACAAGCGACTGGACGCTAGGGGAGGCACAACAAGAGTGCCCGTGCCGTCTAACTACGTATGTTCACAAACGAGCGGAATGGACACCTGCTACGAGCCGTCTGAAGAAAAAGGCGCGGACGGATTCACTGTCGCTCGCGCCACAGTAGGAAAGGAGGGCCCGAGCTCTGAAGGCAGTTCGTGGTTCTTTTTCATTGGCCCTTTCCCGTTGCGAAAGAGATATGCAGTCCACGTTATTTTTCAGCCTGGCACCAAGAAGGTGATCGATCACCCACAATATGATCCGATCCCTGGAAGGATCAAAGATGAGCAATAAAACGAACCAGCGTCCTACCCTTACTGGCGCGGAAATCCTCTGCGAATCGCTCACCAAGCTGGGTGTGCATGATATTTTTGGTTACCCCGGCGGCGCGATTCTTCCTGTCTACGACGCGCTCGGCAAATCGAAGCTCCACCACATTCTCGTGCGCCATGAACAGGGCGCCACGCACATGGCCGACGGTTATGCGCGCGCCAGCGGCGGCGTTGGCGTGGCCATGGCCACCAGCGGCCCGGGCGCAACCAACATGGTCACTGGCATTGCCACCGCCATGCTCGATTCTTCTCCTGTCGTCTGCATCACCGGCCAGGTCAGCAGCAAGCTCCTCGGCTCCGACGCCTTCCAGGAAATCGACATCACCGGCATCACCATGCCGATCACCAAACACAACGTAGTCGTTTCGCGCGCGGAAGATATCGCGCGCACCGTCCGCGAAGCCTTCATCATCGCCAACACCGGACGCCCCGGCCCCGTTCTCGTCGACATCACAAAAGACGCGCAGCAGGCTTCTTGCGAATTCGATTGGGAAGCCGCAACACCGAAGCTTCCTCAAAAGCGCGTGCGCAATGATCACAATCAAGCCGAATTCGATCGCGCCGTCGAATTGCTCAACACCGCTAAGCGCCCCGTCATTCTTGCCGGCCGCGGCATCATGCTTTCCGGAGCGATGCGCGCCTTCGAGCAATTCGTTCGCACTTGCAACATTCCCGTCGCCATGACGCTTCTCGGCATCGGCTGCTTCCCTGCTTCCGATCCCATGAACCTTGGCATGATGGGCATGCACGGTGAGGCCTGGGTCAATCACGCCATTCAAGAATCAGACTTGCTCATCGCCGTTGGCATGCGCTTCGACGATCGCGTCACCGGCGACCTCCGCACCTACGCCAAGGGCGCGCGCAAAATTCACATTGAAATCGACCGCGCCGAAATTAACAAAAACGTCACAGTAGACGCCGCCCTCATCGGCGACGCTCGCGAAACTCTCGAAAAGTTGATCCCGCACATCGTCAATCCCGACCGCGCTCCCTGGCTCGCCCATATTAAGGAACTAAAGGGCGACTCCGCCGTCCGCGACATTCAAAGCCTTCCCGACAACGGCCATCTCTACGCCGCGCACGTCATCAACGATCTCTGGAAAGAAACGCGCGGCGAAGCCATCGTCGTCACCGACGTCGGCCAGCATCAAATGTGGGAAGCGCAGTATTACCACCACAATCAGCCACGCACCCTCATCACCTCCGGTGGCCTCGGCACCATGGGTTTCGCGTTGCCCGCGGCCATCGGCGCAAAATTCGCCAAGCCCAACTCCGAAGTTTGGGTCGTTGTCGGCGACGGTGGCTTTCAGATGACCATGTGCGAGCTCGCTACCATCGTCCAGGAAAAAATCAACATCAAGATCGCCATCATTAACAACGGCTACCTCGGCATGGTTCGCCAGTGGCAAGAATTTTTCTATGACAAGCGCTACGTTGCCACGCCGCTCGTCGCGCCGGATTTTGCGGCGCTCGCAAACGCCTTCGGCATCCGCGGCGAGCGCATCACCCAGCGCGGCGATGTGCTGTCCACCATTCGCTCCGCCCGCGAATCCAGCGAAACCGTGCTTATCGACTTCCGCGTCGAGCAGGAAGATTCCGTTTACCCGATGGTTCCCGCGGGCGCTTCGCTGCACGAAATGATTCGCCGCCCCAACAACCCGCTTGTCGAAACGGCGTCGGAGCCATAGAAGCCATGAGCAAAGAGGAAAGCATGCAAACACTCGTCGCATACGTCGAAAACAAACCGGGCGTGCTCAACCGCGTCTCTTCGCTCGCGCGGCGCCTCGCCATCAACATTGACTCCCTCACCGTCGGTCCCACGGATAACCCCGAGATCGCCCGCATGACCATCGTGGCCCACACCGACGCCAAAGGTGGCCATCGTCTCGAGGCCAGCCTCGAAAAGTTGGTGGACGTCCTGCTCGCTGAAAATATCTCCGACCGCTCCTTGCTCGAGCGCGATTTGGCTCTCATTAAGGTGCTTGCCGACCAGCAATCTCGCCCGCACTTGATGGAACTGATCAAGGTCTTTCGAGCGCGCGTGGTCGATGTCGCTCCCGAGTCACTGATCATCGAGGTTTCCGGCACAGTCGACAAAATCGATGGCCTGCTCGAAGTGCTCCGCCCCTTCGGCGTCCTCGAAATGGCTCGCAGCGGTCGCATCAGCATGACCCGTGGCGGCGACCTGCTCCGTCCCCCGACCGCGACCGATGCCCCCGCTCACGCGCTGGAGTCGAGGTAAGTTCGAGAAGGGCGAAGTTTGAGAGTTTCTAAACCCCGGCCGTAACCCGGCCCAAGAGGAAAAAATGGCAAATCTCTACTACGACGACTCCGCGGATCTCGCTCTTATCCAATCCAAAAAAGTCGCCATCATCGGCTACGGCTCGCAAGGCCACGCTCATTCTCTGAATCTGCGCGACAGCGGCGTCAGCGTCCGCGTCGGCCTTCCGGAAGGCAGCGCCTCACGCGCCAAAGCCGAAAAGGAAGGGCTGACCGTCAACACGCCCGCGCAAGCCGCGGAATGGGCCGACGTCATCATGATTCTCGCGCCGGACACCAAGCAGCCCAAACTCTATCGCGAGCAAATTGAGCCGCATCTCCACAAAGGCAAGACACTGATGTTCGCGCACGGCTTCAACATTCGTTTCGGCACCATTAAGCCGCCGAAGGATGTCGACGTCTCCATGATCGCGCCGAAAGCACCTGGCCATCGCGTCCGCGAAGTCTTCACCGAAGGCGGCGGCACGCCCGCGCTCATCGCCGTCGAGCAAGACGCCAGCGGCAATGCCAAGGCGCTTGCGCTGTCGTATGGAAAAGGCCTTGGCTGCACGCGCGCCGGCGTTCTTGAAACCACTTTTACGGAAGAAACCGAAACCGATCTTTTTGGCGAACAAGCCGTGCTTTGCGGCGGCGTCAGCGAACTGATCAAGGCGGGATTTGACACGCTCGTCGCGGCAGGATATCAGCCTGAGGTCGCGTATTTCGAGTGTATGCACGAACTGAAACTCATCGTCGATTTGATTTATCGCGGCGGCCTCAGCTATATGCGCTATTCCGTCAGCGATACCGCCGAGCACGGTGACTACACAGCCGGCCCACGCATCATCACGCAGAAAACGCGCGAAGAGATGCGGCAGATTCTCAGCGAAATTCGCGACGGCAGCTTCGCCAAGAAATGGATCGCGGAAAACGAAGCGGGCTGCCCGAATTTTCTGGCCACGCGCAAGCGCGAACAAAGTCTTCTCATCGAGCAGCTCGGTCCCAAACTTCGCGCCATGATGCCCTTTTTGCAGCCTGTGGTCGCTCCAGGCCTCGAAGAAAAAGCCGCAGCAAAGAAATAATTTGTTCGCACAGAAAACGATCCTTAACGGCACGCACTAGGGAGAGATACCAGTCACTAGCGGCAAGTCACGAGTAACTTTGTGCGTTTACTGAGCACAGTTGACATACTTGCAATTTTGGGCAATTCTCTGGCGCTATGAAACGACTACCAGTTCCCCCTCAAGCATCGGCTCCTTCGCTCGCGGAGCGCATCGAACTCCTCAGCGCCAAGCGCCAGGAAATTATTCGGCCGATACTCGAGCACCCACGCGATTATGTTCTCCTCAGCGTGCGGGCCATGGCCAAGCGCCTTCACACCGATCCCGCCACGGTCGTGCGCATCGTCCGCGGCCTCGGTTTCGAGAGCTACCGCGATTTTCAGCGCCATCTTCATGATCTCTCGATCGCTTTCGCCACGTCGCTCGATACCATGCAATCCGCCGGGCGGGTCAGCAGCATGCCCACGTACGTTCGCGAAGCGCTCGAGCAGGACCTCAAGAATCTCCATGGACTCAAGAACAGCCTCGACGCGCAGCGACTGGTCTCGCTCGCTAAGCGTTTTTACGACGCGCGCCGCATCGTCATTCTTGCCGGAGATCTCGCCGCCGTTCTTGCGGATTATCTGGAGTATCAAATCACACTGCTGGGCCTTCCGGTTTTCACCGGGACGTCCGCGGGCCGCATTGCTCACCTCGTTCGCACCGTAAACAAAAACGATCTCGTGCTCGCCATCAGCTTTCGCCGCGGACTGAGACAGACTGTCGAAGGCGTGCATCTCGCCCACGACCGCAACGCCTACTGTGTTGGCATCGCGGATACTTTCGTTTCGCCTCTGGCACGCGAGTGCGACGAAGTGTTTCTCGCCAGCGTCGAGTCCACATCGTTTGGCGCGTCGTACGCAGCTCCTGTCGCGCTCGTCAACGCCATCCTGGCCGCCTGCGGCCAGTATCGCCGCACGCAAACGCTCGCCATCGTCAAGGAAATCGCCGAAGAGCAGCGCAAAGGCTTCCGCTGGTACACGGTTTAGCTCAATTGCTCGCTGTGAAACAATCGTTTCTTCGATTCATTGCAGGAGCGCCGCATCTAGTGCCTCGCCGAAGAGCCTAATCGATTGGCGGGAGCGCATGCCCTCCTATGACACCGGATTCGGCAACATTTGTATCTCGCGTAGGCGCGCGTTCTCGGTTATGATGTCCAACGTTCGGATGATGTTGTCGGTTGTCCTTTGAAGCTGGCACGCAACAATGGGGAATTTCCGCCGCTCATGATTCCACTTGCTCACCACCGTTCGAAACGCATTTCATTCTTTTGCTTTTCGCCGCGGCGCTGCCCTTCGTTTGTTCGCCGCCGCGTCTCGCCGCGCAATCCGCGCCGGCCCTCGAACCCGGCCCCAAGCCGTCCGATATTCCCGCGCGCTGGAAACCCTGGATCGGCGAATATGGATGGCCTCCCTCGGATGGAACTGCCAACCCGTCGTACGTAGTTAGTGAGAATCATGGTTCGATAACGATCTTGCGACGGCAAAGCCAGTCGGAAGACGCAAAGTACGAAAACATTGATGAGTATTCGATTCAAGTCTCGCCCGCCGACCCGCGCTCATGGTCTGCAATATCCGGCCGTCCGGTGAGCGCGCGTTTGTCACTAGGGGACGTGGAATGGGGCAAGCTCACTCCGGATGCCAGTGCGACACAGCAGATTCTGATAAAACCAGTGGAGCCGATTGGAGCCTCCGCAGTCACGCTCTTGCAGCTTCCCCGCCACACGAAAACGGGACGTTTCGCAAGCCCGAACTTGTGGAGTTAACGACGCTTGATCCTGCGATTCATTTGGACATTCGTTACGCAACGACGAACGATTTTCTTGGCACGCCTGTCTATACGCAGGCGCGCGCGTTTCTGCAGCGACCGGCTGCAGAAGCTCTTGTACGCGCGCTGCATAAGCTTCAGCCGCTTGGCTACGGATTGCTTATTCACGACGCTTATCGGCCCTGGTACGTCACGAAGATTTTCTGGGATGCAACGCCGCCGGAAGGCAAGATATTTGTTGCCGATCCGTCGCAAGGTTCGCGGCACAATCGCGGGTGTGCCGCCGATCTGACGCTCTACGATCTCGCTACCGGCAAGCCTATCGAAATGCCCGGAACGTACGATGAGATGTCTCCGCGCTCGTTTCCCGATTATCCGGGCGGAACATCGTTGCAACGCTGGCATCGTGATTTGCTGCGGCGCGCCATGGAATCCGAAGGCTTCACCGTCTACGAACATGAATGGTGGCATTTCGATTACAAGGACTGGCACGAATATCCGATTCTGAATATCAAGTTTGAAGATTTGCATTCCGGCCAAGGGCTGGCGAGCGCTCATTAGCGCCCCCAGGCCATAGCCGATTTTTCTGGAGGATTGTATCTTGCAAACCAGCCGACGCTTTTTCCAGATTTTCGCACTTTTCTGCCTCGCCATTCTGCTGATCGCTGCGCCGCAGACGCTGCGCGCGCAATCCACCGCTTCTCTCTCCGAGCGCATTCAAAAGGTGATGGATCGCCCCGAATTCGCACGCGCCAATTTCGGCATCGAGTTCTACGACATCGCAAGCGGAAAAGTCGTCTACTCGCTCAATGCCAATAAACTTTTCGTTCCCGCCTCGACGACCAAAACGCTCACCGAAGGCACTGTGCTTGCGAAGCTTGGCGCCGATTACCGCTTTCACACCATCATCTACCGCACCGGCCCGATCGACAAAAAGGGCGTTTTGAAGGGCGACCTCATCCTCGTCGCCAGCGGTGATCCGAATCTTTCCAATCGCACTCAGCCTGACGGCACGCTGGCCTTCGTGGATGAAGACCATTCGTATGGAGGCCCTGCACTTCCCGGTGATCCACTCGCGGTCATCAAGGAACTCGCGAAAGCGGTCGCCGAAAAAGGGATTCACAAAATCGAAGGGCGCGTTCTTGTGGATGCCAGCCTCTTCCCTGACGGCGGGAAAGAAGGCGGCACGGGCGTGGTCGTATCGAGCATCGTGGTCAACGATAACGTCATCGACCTGGTGGCCACGCCGGGAGCTAAAGTTGGCGATCCGGTCTCGCTCACGACTTCGCCAAAAACAGCTTACGTCAGTTTCGTGAATCACCTGACGACCTCCACCGCTGATTCGTCGCCTACAATCCAGGATCCCACCGCAGTCACAAATCCAGACGGCTCAGTCATCGTCACTCTTTCTGGAACACTTCCACTAGGTACGCATCCCATCACTGCACCGTACGCCGTTCCCTCGCCAACAAAATTTGCGGAAACCGTTCTAAGCGAATCTCTCACTGCCGCTGGAATCGAAATCAAGGCTCCCAAAAACGCGGCTGCGCCTGATTTCAAATCAGTCGCCCATCTCTACACGGCCGATAATCAAGTCGCCGAGCACGTGTCTCTTCCTCTCGGCGAAGAAGTCAAAGTCACTCTCAAAGTCAGCCAAAATCTTCATGCCAGCATGGGCCCGTGGCTTCTTGGCACTCTCATCGCCAAGGACTCCACGGATCCGCTTCACGCGGGCTTCAAAGTCGAGCGCGGCTTTTTGCAGGACGCCAAGCTAGACCTTTCAGGCATTTCGCAGGGTGATGGCGAAGGCGGCGACTGGGCCGACCTCTTTAGTCCTGAGTTCATCGCGCACTACATGGCCTACTGGAGCACGCGCCCCGACTTCCCCGTGTTCTTCAAGGCGCTGCCTATTCTCGGCAAAGACGGCACGCTGGCCAAAATTCAGGTCAACAATCCCGGCGCGGGGCACGTCTTCGCAAAAACAGGCACCTTTGGCTCTGAAGACAAGCTCAACGGCAAGATGATGCTCAATGGCAAAGGCCTCGCTGGCTTCGTTATCACCGCCAGCGGCCAGAAACTCGCGTTTGCGGCTTACGTGAATCACGTCACACTGCCGCCCGATCCCGATGCCGCGCAATCCGTCGGGGGGCAAGCGCTTGGCGAAATCGCCGCAGCGGCTTATGACGCGCCGCTTGATGCTCCCACGCCGTCAGCTTCTGCCGCCGCAGCACCCAACTCTTACGACATCATCATCCGCAACGGGCACATCATCGACGGCACCGGCAATCCCTGGTATGCCGCGGACGTCGCTATCCAAGGCGACCGCATCGCCGCGATCGGAAACCTAAGCAACGCCACCGCGAAAAAAGAAATCGACGCTAAGGGCCAAATCGTCTCGCCCGGTTTCATCGACATGCTGGGCCAGTCCGAGTCTTCGTTGTTGCTCGACAATCGCTCGCTCAGCAAGCTTTCGCAAGGCATCACTTCCGAAATCACCGGCGAAGGCGGCTCGATCGCTCCGCAAAATGAAAAAACACTTGCTCCATTGAAACCGTTCCTCGATCAATTCAAATTCACCGTGGATTGGACCACGCTCGACGGCTATTTCAAACGCCTCGAAAAGCAAGGCACGCCTCTCAACATCGGCACCTATGTCGGTTCCGCGCAGGTTCGCGAAGCCGTCATCGGCGACGACGATCGCGCGCCTACTCCGGCAGAGCTTACGGAAATGGAGTCTCTCGTCGAGCAAGCCATGAAGGATGGCGCTCTCGGCGTCTCCAGCGCGCTGATCTATCCGCCGAATATTTACGCCAAGACGGACGAATTGATCGCCCTGGCAAAAGTTGCTTCCAAATACGGGGGCCTTTACGCCACGCACATGCGCAGCGAAGGCACCTCCGAAATGCAGGCTCTGGATGAGGCCATCCGTATCGGCCGCGAAGCGAATCTTCCCGTTGAAGTTTTTCACCTGAAGGTCAGCGGCAAAGCGCGCTGGGGAAACATGAAGAAGGTCGTGGCAAAAATTCAAGACGCGCGTGATTCCGGCCTGGACATCGCCGCGAGTATGTACCCGTATCCCGCGGGCGGCACAGCGCTGGCGTCGGCGCTTCCGCCGTGGGTCGCGGATGGCGGCGTGCAAAAGCTTCTCGTTCGCCTCCATGATCCCGCCGTGCGCGCGCGGATCAAAAAGGAATTGGCCGGCGATCATCCCAACTGGGAGAATCTCTATTACGATTGCGGCGGCGGCGCGGGCGTGCTTCTCGCGTCGATCGAAAAGCCGGAACTAAAACAGTTCGAAGGAAAAACGGTGGCCGACGTGGCCAAGGCGTGGAACAAATCCCCGGAAGACACGCTGATGGATTTCGTGATCGCAGATAACGCGCAAACCGGCGCGCTGTACTTCATGGCCAGCGAAGTGGACATTCGTACCGGCCTCGAACAGCGCTGGACGAGCATCGGCCTGGACGCCAACGAAATGTCGCTCGACGGGCCCATCTTCGAGCCGCACACGCATCCGCGGGCTTTCGGCTCTATGCCGCGCTTCCTGGGTCATTACGTGCGCGACGAGCATCTCATGCCGCTGGAATTCGCCATCCGCAAAATCACTTCGTTCCCAGCGCAGCGCGAGCATCTTGAAAACCGCGGCATTTTGAAGCCCGGCTTTTTCGCCGACGTAACTATCTTCGACCCCGCGACAATCATCGATAAAGCCACTTTCGTGAACCCTACGCAACTCTCCGAAGGCATTGCGTACACCATCGTTAACGGGCAGATCGAATTCGACCATGGGAAGCTTACTGGCGTGACGGCGGGCAAAGTCTTGCGCGGGCGCGGCTACCAACCGAGCGGGAAGTGAAGAGTGAGTGGTGAATAGTGAGTAGTGAGTAGTGAGTAGTGAGTAGGAAAAACCAGGAGGCTTCGCATTCCGAAGCGCGCGGAATTGTGGAGGCAGCGGTATGTCCTGCCACTTGGAGTGGGCGGGGCCCTTCGAGGCTCAGGATAAACAAGCCCTGGCCGCTGCAGATTCTTTATTTGATGTTCAAATCGGAAGGAAACTGCGTGGCGCCGCACACGCCATCCCGGGACTCCTAAGCTCATAGACCTGATGGCTCTTTGCTACTCACTATTCACTGCGCACCACTCACTGCTTTAGCCTAGCGACGTCTTGCCCATCTCCGCGACACGGCGCTCATAGGTCATTTCCGACCAGCCCTTTTTTCCGTAGAACCGAAGGACAATCTTATGGCCCGGCACGATCTTGGCGCGCGCCTTGGTCAGAGAATCGGACAGCGTCACCCATTCGCCATCCACGAGGTAACTACCCTCCCAGCCGCGCAGCTCGAACCGCCCATCATTCTTGAGGATCAACGGCGCCGCCGAGCAGGCTAGCACCTTCCCCTGCACTTTCGCCTGAGTGCACTGATAGCTTCCGGAAACGTCCACAGTTTGGGCTTTCGAAACAGAAGGGTTGACCACGATGCAGAAGACTGAGAACGCTACATACCGCAGAAAGCTCTGTGCCACTCTCTCGAGTCCCATCCGGCTCTCCGTAACCAGGTGGGGTAGCTGCGGAGCATCGTCCCTGGCCATTGGTACAGGTGCAACTCGCCAGCCAAGCCTGTACCTCGTAAACTATTCATAACAAATGTCTTAATAAAAACAAAGACCTGTACTTCGCGCCAGGCCGGGAAGATTCCTTCCCATTTTTCACAGTACAGAGGAGTTCCCTTACGAAAGTAACCCCCTGCCTCTAGGACTCGCTCTTCTCGGCTTCGTCTACTAGAACGGCAGCTCCGCCGCAGCCTGCCCGTCTTTGCGGGGGTCGGACGCGCCATAGTTCACGCCGGCAGCAAAGTCCCGCAAGACCGCCTGCCCGCCTCCCACGCGGCTTGAAAACGTGCCCAGCACCTTAATCTGATGGCCCTTCGCCGTCAACTCATCACGAACTTTTCCATTGAAGCGGTTCTCCATCTCGACGTCGCAACCCGAAAAGGTGTATTTGGTGAAGCGCGGCGCTTCCACCGCGGCCTGAATGTTCATCTTGAAATCCGCAATGTTGGCGATGAACTGCGCATGCGCCTGGGCCTGATTCCAACCGCCCATAATCCCAAACGCCATGCGCTTGTCTCCGTTCTGCGCGAAGCCCGGAATGATCGTGTGGCGCGGCCGTTTGTGTCCCGCCAGCGCGTTGGGCGACGCCGGGTCCAGCGAGAAGAGACCGCCGCGGTCGTGCAACACAAAGCCCGCCCCCGCCGGCACGATGCCCGAGCCAAAAGCGGCGTAGTTGCTCTGGATGAGCGAGACCATATTTCCGTCGCGGTCAACCACGCTCAGATAAGTTGTATCGCTCCCCGCCGCGATTTCTCCCGCCGAAGTGTCGCACGCCGCTTTATCCGGATCGATCAGCTTCGCGCGCTCCACGGCCCACGCTTTGGAAAGCATGGTCGCGGTCGGAATTTTTTGCCCGCGCGGATCGGCTAAATATTTCGCCACATCGGCGTAGGCCAATTTCTTGGCCTCGATCATGGTGTGCAGAGCTCTCGTCGATCCGAAACCCATGTCCTTGTCCTTCTGCCCCAGAGGAAACGTCTCCATAATGTTCAGCATCTCGAGCGCGCCGATGCCCTGCCCGTTGGGCGGCATTTCGTAGACGGTCCAGTCGCGATAGGTCGTCGAGATGGGCTCGACCCATTCGCTGGAATATTCCGCCAAATCTTTGTCTGTCATCGTGCCGTCATGCTTTTTCATCGCGTCCAAAATCTTCTTCGAAATTTCTCCCTTATAGAAGGCGTCTCTCCCGTGCTCCGCAATCTGCCCAAGCGAGGCCGCCAAGTCCGGATTCCTAAATACCTCACCGACTTTCGGCGCGTGGTCCCCGGGCAAATAGAGACTCGTCGCGGCGTCATCCGTCCTCAGTAAATCCACTTCCGCCGCCCAATAGGCGGCAACCCATTCCGGAACCGGAAAACCGTCCTGGGCCGTTCGAATCGCGGCGGCCAAATCGTCCTTCAATTTCTTCCGCCCGAACTTGTCGGCCAACTTCTGCCAACCGTCCACCACGCCCGGCACGGTGATCGAATGCACGCCGGTCTGCGGCATGTCTCGCAAGCCCTGCTTGTGCAGGAAATCGATCGTAAGCGCTTTCGGCGCCCACCCGCTCGCATTCAGGCCATAAAGCTTGTTGGCCTTCGCGTCGTACACAATCACGAACAAATCCCCGCCGATTCCGTTCATCATGGGCTCGACGATGCCCATCATCGCGTTCGCAGCGATCGCCGCGTCCACCGCGTTGCCGCCGCTCTCCAATATCCGCACGCCCGCTTGCGACGCCAGCGGCGACTCCGTTGCCACAATCCCGCCCTTTGAGATCACCATCGACCGCGTCTGCCCGCGATCCTGCGCGTCCGCGTTCACAACGATCATCGCCATCGCCCCCGCCAAAACGATCAGCTCCCACCCGCGCAACCGCCCGTAAATTCGCATACTCCCCCTCAACTCCCTTGCGCCGAACGCCCGCATCTTACATCGGCGTCAGAAGTAAGTCTCCGATTCCTTTGTAGGGGCACAGCATGCTGTGCCCCAGCTTGGCCGGGCCTACAAATTACAGCTCTGTTTCTTCGGTATTCGAACTCGCACAAAAAATTTCCCCAGGGCTATCACATCACCCTGGGGAGGATTTTTTGACCCAATTGCTTTTTCTTCAGCGATTACCAGCGATGATCATCGTCATCGCTTTTCGGTGCAAACGCCACACCGCGGAACACTTCTCCCGCACGTGCGGAACGCACCGTCCGGAAAGTCCCGATCCAGCCGCCGGTTGGCGCGATGGTTGCGGAGATCACGTCGGTGACCTTCACCAGCTTGTTCGGATCCGCGCCGGTGTCTCCATTGGCGCTGATTGTAGAAGTGATGGCCCAAATGGTGGCCGTGCCGTCGCGATTTACGCGGCCAGCAATGTTCCGGCATCCGCCCGTCGCCGGGTCGAGCGACGCTGGATAGTGGTCGACGCTATATTGCACGCCGATGTTTAGGCCATTCTGCAGCACGTACACCATGGTCCATACGCCGTTCTGTAGCACCCATTTCTGCAAGCCTGCGGTGGCCTGTGACTGCGCGTCCGCGACGTTGCCGTTCACCGGCGGCGTCACGAATGTTCCATCGCCCTCATCGCACACATACAGAGTGTTCGCATTGGCGAAGAACATCCCGAAAGGGAAATTGGTGTTTGTGCTCGCTTCCGTGTTCGGGAAGCCCGGCAGGATCGTCAGTGGTACAGCTGCCAACTCTGCCGCTGTGCCCGTCGGCAGAGTGCCTTGCGTCCCCTCTTGATACACGGTGTTGATGCCATTGCCGCCGCTGCCTTTGCTGACGTACACCGTATTGTTAAAAATGGTTATGCCGCGGAAGTTTGTGTCCTTGCCCTGCTTGTCGCTGGAAAGGAACTCCAACCTTCCAATCATGCCAATGTTCGGCGGCACAGGCGGCGTGAGTCCAGGAACCAGCAGTTCCGCGCCCGTCGCGTTGATCAGTTCAAAGCCCGCCACCGTAGTTGGCAACTGTTTCTTCCCGATATTCCCGCTGTTGTCGTTGCCCACCATGTAGTAGATGCCGTTGCTGCCCTTGATCGCCGCGCGCCCGTTATCACCGCTGTACGCATTGCCGTCGGTGATGCTCAGGTGGCCGTCCGCATCCACTTCCGCCACCGCTCGATAGTAGGCTGTGATGGTGGATGGCGAATTCTGCAAGCTCGACGTAACCGGATTGGTTGGATCGCAGATTGCCGGCGTATTCGACCCCGAAACGTCAATCAGATTCGGCGCCGTCGGAGAAACCTCCGTGCCGCCGCATCCCGTTCCGCCGTGATATGCCATAAATGTCAGCGACTTGCCGTCCACCGAGAGGTTCAGCGCTAGTTCCGATTTCGAACTGAAGCTCGTTACGATCTTGTCGCTTGGGATTGGCAACGTACCCAGCATCCAGCCATCCTCCGTGATGTTCTCCAGGAAAATCGGTGAGGTGATTCCAAAGCTGCCATCGCTTCCCGCGTTATTCCAAACGTTGTTGGTGTCCTTATCGTTGGGAAATTCGCCGTTATCGCTGGCGAACCCGCACGGAACCGCCGACTCCCGTAGTGCCTCCCGCGATGAGTGGCACTTGGACTGTCAATCCGGTCGCGCCTCCCATGCATCCCGGCGGCAAAGCCTCGCCTGCAATCACTGTCGAAGCGTCCCCCGCATACACGGTCTTGCTCAAGACCAAACTATCCTCTGCAAATCGGAAATGCTTCGAATGGCCATCATCATCGTCCGCAGCCATCTTGCTGACAAACACTCCTCCCGCCAACCCAAATGCGGTCGTCACCGCTAAGAATGCTACAGTTCGTGGTCTTTTCACGTAAGAAGCCCTCCAAGGCGCTCGAATATTCCCACGCGCATTCAAACGGAGGTTTTCTACTCTGTGAATAATCCGTGAACCCTGCGTTGCGGGTACTACAACTCCGATAGGGAGTCGGCCGAATGGGCCCACGCGTCACCTATGCCCCAGTCCTGCTATTCTGCGGAGATTTCGGCGAGCCCCGCTAAAGTCAGGAGCCCACATTGCCGATAGAACCCTTATGGACCTGAGTGCCATTGCCCTGCAGGGGCTGGATCAAGCGGGTGCTCAACTGGCGAGTGCTGCGAGCAATATCGCCTCGTTTCAGGCCAACACTCCAGCTGGCGCCGGCGTGGACACCGTGGATCTCAGTGCCGCAGTGGTCGCGCTGCTTTCCGCGAAGAACAGTTACTCGGCTAACGTCGCTACTGTAAAAATGGCCGAAGAAATTCAGAAAACAACGATCGATCTGCTGGCTTGAATTACTTCCCCCCACGGATGGGAATGCCTGGCACGCCTGCAAATATCCTGTTCTCCGGCGTGCTCGGCTCGCACTCTCCCACCGTGAGAGCTTCGACCTCACAATTTCCTAGCTGATTTGTTTGACCTTTGCGTTCTTCACTAGTGGCGATTTCAGCTGCCGGGCAGCAAATCTCTCCGCTTTCTCGCGGTCGGTATACACTCGCCCAAACACATCTTGGTCCCCGTAGCTCACGGTCACAAGCCAGTGGGCGTGTTTGCGACGACGATCCTGTTTCCTGGCCCGATCCATTTGATTCATGGCGCCTCCGCCTACTGAGCGTAGGCGTGATACACGCTCAGTACGTTGGCGAAGTCTAGAAGTGTGGCTTTCCGGCAACCTGTTCAATTTTGCACACGTCCCCCATTTCGCTGTCTTTGTGCAGGGGTGTCCCATTTCTCGCCTCCTTAGAGTAGGTCTTCCTTGTCCCTAAGGCAGGGCACCATACTCAATGCTGGTTCGGAGTATGGTAAAGTGTCGCTCATTTACAGCCCCCAAGATCACCGTCGAAATCCCTGAAGACCTTCTCGAAAAGGCCCAGCAAGCAAGTGGCGCCGGCATCACGCAAAACGTTCGCACCGCCCTTGAACTCCTCGCCGCATCGGACACTTAGTCCTCGCCTCCGTCGATTCCGCGGCAAAATTCTAGAACTCCAATACCATCGCAATGGACATAAATGGGCAACTAACACCTCTGCCCGGACCGTGCCTCAATATTCTCTTGACATCATCATCCTAGTTAACTACGTTTCCTTACTGGCCGGGACCTCATAGGTCGAGTTTGTACTGACCTAGTTTGTTTTTAGCGGAGGACTCCGATGGGCAAAGTTCCACGCCGTAAGTTTCTCGCCTTCCTAAGCACGATTCCGATTATCTCCGAGTGGATGGGAGTGCTAGGTTATGCTCAAGAGGCGGCGCCAGACCCGGAATGGGAAGACAAATATCTTGCTGTAGAGACGTTAAGACTTATCAATACTTTGGAGAAATGGAACTTCCTAGCGACGGGCCGGCACGTCTCCAAGGACGAGCTGGCGGCAAGCAAAGCTTATCAGAAGCTTGCCGATCTACCCCGAGTTCGTAATCGCTTCGGACGCGTTCTTAACTCATTTGGGCCAACGGATAATTTTGAAATCTCTGGGTACGAAATAAGCGTCGAAGCAACTACTGACCGATCCCAATACGTGGCAATAGTTTCGATGAAAGGACCGGACTACAATTTTGCTTTCGCTAGCGATGAAGAGGGAATAATTTATGAAGGCCATCCGCTCGGACCTCAGCAGTCGATTCGTGAGGGCGTCCCGAAACTGATTACGGATGCAAGGAGCTTGGCAGAATCTAAGAAAGATTCGCATAAATGGGCAGGACTTTTCGCTACGGTCATCACCACCCGGTTCTTTGGCTTAATATTTGCTTCCTTTCCGCAAGACGGCAGTGGTTGTGTGTGCTGCACCTGCGATTTTCCGTGCCCTTGTGGGTCGGGCTGCGAATGCAGGAACGACTGCCCAAGTCAAAGCACCTGCATTGATAGCGCCGAGGATTATTGCTGCATGAACTGTGGTTGCCAGGGTTGCGCGTCCTGTGTGTGGTGTCGATTTGCAGTGTGTAAAGTCATAACAGATGGTTGCTGCTCAGGGTGTCAAGGCAATTGCTCCAAACAACCAAATGGTACGTGCAGATGTACATTTTAACGATGAAAGCTTAGAGATATGGATTTCTTACGCAATTCAAACGTCGGCACGGCAGTTGGCTACCTATCAATAATCATTACCGGTTCGCTCTTCTTATTAGCTGGTTCAGCCAAGATTTTACGACCTCGTCCCTTTGTGAATGCCTTGAAGCTATACAGCTTGCTACCTCCTACTTTCGTGCCTTTGGCGGCGGTGAGTTTACCAGTAGTTGAAATCGTCCTAGGACTCGCAATGTTTCGATCGGGCCACAGTCGTATCTTAGCAAGTCTCTGCGCGACGCTTCTGCTTGGTTTCGCAGCCGCGATGTCAGTGAATCTTCTGCGAGGGCGCGGAAATGTTCCCTGCGGGTGCGGATTCCTGGGCAAAGGAACAATCTCATGGCTGCTCGTTTTCCGAAACGTCACACTCGCGGGAATAGCATTTGGGGGCACACCTGGCGGCGTTAGAATCATAATCATAGCTCTTTTTTTGAGCTTGACCGGGGTTGTCTTCGCCGCCAAAGTCACATCAAACACTTCGCACGTTCAAGCAACCCCAAATTAGTGGCATCAAGAAGGAGAGGCTCTCACATGTATTTAAGACTCGCGATGGCTACCCTTGTTCTCGCCCTACCATTCATAACCTTGGAGAACCACGATCAGACATCGGAAGCGCAGGGGCCTAACCAGCAGGAACGGAAGCTCGCGGTGGACTTAGTCCGGACAGTCAACACAGCGGAAATGGCCTATAGGGCTCAATCGGCAGGTTCATTTGCTCCCTGGGCAGCCCTCACGGCGAGCCGGGGGTTTGCGCAGGCTGTTAATAGGTTCTCTCAGGGTGATATAAAGCTCAAACACGTCAATTTCAATGACCCGTCCGAGATCATGACTGGGTGGAGGCTCCGTCTCACGGTTTCCTCGGACAACAGATTCTACTCCGTACTACTCGCCGATACCTCCGATAAGCATTGCGCGTATGCCCTCGTCAGCGATGAGGAAGGAATAATCCGGGAGGCTATGGCGATGGGTTGTTCGATGTCTAAATGACCTAAGCAAAAGGCGTGCAAAGCCAATATGTCACCTTCATAGGTTAGCGCACTAGGTGGCGCACCTTTGGGTTTTGTTTTTCAAAGGGTGCAGTTTTTGACTTTGGTCTTTCTCGCCGCCACGTCCAGCCGGCGCTCATCTTTCCTGCGCGCCATGCCAAATCGTGCTGATAATCACCCGCTTCCCGCGTACTCGATAGAGTATCGAATAGGGCGTTCCACCGATAACCAGTTCTCGAATTCCCGGCTCCGCCCCAACTCGCCCCAAATGCGGGTGCATCCTCAGAGTCTCGACCACCGCGACAATTCTTGTAGCTAAATGTTTCGCTGCCTCTGGCTTGTCCAGCGCCACAAACGCGTTAATTTCCCGCAACCTTGCCCGCGCCAGTGGCGACCAGACAATCTCTACCGGCACAGCGCCTCGTCATCATGCTCTTTCCCGCAAACGCATTTTGGCGGAGGCAATTCATTCTCTGTGCCCCAGGAAAGCAGCCAGGCTTTCATGTCCTCTTGCTTGACGTAGTGTCCTGACTTTACCTGCCGTTCCCCTTTCCGCGTTTCCGCCAGCATTCTTTCCTGATCGGCCACGTATGTCTCGACGGCATCAGAGATCAGGAAGTTAGAACTGCGCCCGGAAGCCTTGGCCAGTTTCGCTAGCCGCCTCTTAATGTCCGGCTTCAACCGCATGCTCAGTGTCGCGCTTCGTGTGTTCGCCATAAACACATTCTATCACGCAAAGCAGCCGTGAATCGATGGCGACTCCGAGTTGCCCTCAGGTCATCCTGTGTCTTTCACTACAGTCGCACTACCCACTGCTTACCGCCCGCTGTACACTGTACCCCGCCTCCGCCAAGCGACCTCTTCGGAGCCAAGCCCCATGCCTGACGAAAAACAGCCAGCCTCCTCTCCGCACGCCAGCGCCGCTGCTCCGGCGCGAGATCCTCACCTCGAAGCGCAAATCGACGCCTTGCTCTCTGGCCGCCACGCCGATCCCTTCGCTTTGCTCGGCCCGCATCCCGCCGGCAACGGCTGGGTCGTTCGCTTCTTCCGCCCCGGTGCCGCCGACGCCAGTATCCTCCTCCAAGGCTCCTCAGAACCCATTCCCGCTCGCCGCCTGCGTTCCGAAGGATTTTTTGAAGCCACGCTGCCCGATTCTTTCCAAAGCGCACCCGCTCCCAGCGCGTACCGCATCCGCTACCGTACTGGCTACGGCGAAACCGTCGAAGCTTGCGACACTTACTCTTTCCCCTATCTCCTCAGCGAGTTCGATCTTCACCTTATGGGGGAAGGCCGCCACTACGATACCTACGAAAAAATGGGTGCGCACCTCAGAACACTTGAAGGCGTTCGCGGCGTTCATTTCGCCGTTTGGGCACCCAGCGCCAAGCGCGTCAGCATCGTTGGCGACTTCAATCGCTGGGATGGACGCGTCAATCCCATGCGCGCCCGTGGCTCTTCTGGCATCTGGGAGATCTTCGTTCCCGAACTTGCTGAAGGCGCCATCTACAAATACGAAATCATCGGCGCGCAAGGCGCGATGCTGCCCCTCAAAGCCGATCCCTACGCCTTCCGCGCCGAACTCCGGCCCAATACAGGCTCCGTCGTCGTCAATCTCGACAACTTCCAATGGACTGACGGCGACTGGATCAGCCAGCGCTCGCAAAAAAATTGGCTCGAATCCCCCATCTCCGTTTACGAAGTTCATCTCGGTTCCTGGCGCCGCGTTCCCGAAGACAGCAATCGCTGGCTCACTTACCGCGAGCTCGGCGACCAGCTCATTCCCTACGTCAAGGATCTCGGCTACACCCACATCGAACTGCTCCCCATCATGGAGCATCCCTTCGACGGCTCGTGGGGCTATCAAACGATTGGCTATTTCGCGGCGACCAGCCGCTACGGCTCCCCCGCGGAATTCATGGAATTCGTCGACCGCTGCCACCACGCTGGCATCGGCGTTTTTCTGGACTGGACTCCCGCGCACTTCCCGCGCGATACGTTCGGCCTGGCTCAGTTCGATGGCACGCATCTCTACGAGCACGCCGACCCGCGCCAGGGCACCCATCCCGATTGGGGCACGCTCGTCTACAACTACGGCCGCAACGAAGTCCAGAACTACCTCATCTCCAACGCTTTATTCTGGCTCGACAAATATCATATTGACGGCCTTCGCGTGGATGCCGTCGCTTCCATGCTTTATCTCGATTATTCGCGCAAGCAGGGCGAGTGGATTCCCAACGAATATGGCGGCCGCGAAAATCTTCACGCCATCGGATTCATCAAGCGCATGAACGAAGTCGCGCACGGCCGGTTCCCCGGCATTCTCACCATCGCCGAAGAGTCCACGTCCTGGCCCAGCGTTACGCGGCCCACGTACTTGGGCGGCCTCGGCTTCAGCCTCAAATGGAACATGGGCTGGATGAACGACACGCTAAAGTATTTTTCCGCGAATCCCGTCCACCGTAAATACGAGCACAACAAACTGACTTTCTCGATGCTCTACGCCTTCAGCGAGAATTTCATGCTTCCCTTCTCCCACGACGAAGTCGTCCACGGGAAGAATTCCCTTCTCCACAAAATGCCGGGCGACTTCTGGCAACAGTTTGCGAATCTCCGACTGCTGCTCGCGTATCAGTGCGCGCATCCTGGCAAAAAACTCCTCTTTATGGGCCAGGAACTCGCGCAACGCGACGAGTGGAGCGAAGCGACGCAGCCTGGACTGGCATTTGCTTCAACACGATTCGCACCGCGGCGTGCAAAACCTGGTCCGCGACCTTAACAAACTGATCGCCGCGCAGCCTGCTCTCCATGAAGTCGATTTCAATTGGCAAGGCTTCGAGTGGATCGATGCCAACGACTCCGACAACAGCGTCTTCGCCTTCGCCCGCCACGGCAAAGGGCCGCAAGACTTGTTGATCGTCATCCTCAATGCGACCCCAGTCGTCCGCGAGGGCTACCGCATTGGCGTCCCCCAGCCGGGCTTTTACTCGGAGATACTGAACACCGACGCTGTAAGCTATGGCGGCTCGAACGTTGGCAATCTCGGCGGCCAAAACGCCTCGAATCAGCCGTCGCAAGGCCGTCCCCATTCTCTCGTTCTGACACTTCCGCCCTTAGCCGCCGTATTCCTAAAGTGGCGGCAAGCCTGAAATGGTCTGAATCGCAGTTTTCCGCGTCGGCAAAGTCGGCATCGCTGGAATCAATGGATTGGGAAATATCAGTTTCGGCTTGTCCGTCTGCGGAAGACTAGCGCGAATCTGGCGTACGCGTAGTTCGATGTCCTCGGCTTTGGTCGGCCGCCCCGTCTGACGGAGTAATAGCGCGTAGCTTACGAGCAGCGCGGCGACGTCCGGATGGTCTTTGCCCAGAATTTTTTCGCGAATCGCCAGGGCGCGGAGATAAAGCGGCTCGGCATCGGAATACCTTCCTTCCACCCTGTATAAATCGCCGAGATCGTGCAGCGATTGCGCCACGGCACGGTGCTCCGGCCCCAGCGCTTTTTCACGGATGGCAAGCGCCCGTAGATACAGAGCTGCGGCATCGACATAGTTTTTGCGCTCGAAATTCAATTCGCCAAGATTGTTCAAGCTGGAAGCCACTGCCGGATGCTCCGGGCCCAAGACCTTTTCGCGAATCGTCAGCGCGCGCTGCTGCAAATCGATGGCCTCGCTGTATTTTTTCCGCGCTTGCTTCAATTGCGCTAAATTTACGAGGCTCGCCGCTACATCCGGATGTTCCTGCCCATAGGCCGCCTCGCGGATATCCAGCGTTCGCCTGTAGAGCCGCTCGGCGTCCGAGTAGCGCCCCTGATGCGCGTACAATTCCGCCAGGTTATTCAGGGGTGTCGCCAAATCAGGATGATTCGCGCCGAGCGCCTTTTCGCGCAGGTCGAGGACGCGACTGAAATGAAGCTCGGCGTCGACGTAGTTGCCTTGAGCTTCGCGGAGCAGACCTAGATTGTTGATAGCAGTTGTTACGCGCGTATCGCCGGGGGGAAACGCCTTCTCGCGAATCGCCAGCGAGCGCCTGTAGAGAGGCTCGGCCTCGGTGAGTTTACCCTCATTCCGGTAAAGCTCTGCCAAGTCATTCAGAGTAATGGCCACGTCAGGATGCTCCGGCCCTAAAGCCTTTTCCTGGATGGACACTGCCCGCAAGTAGAGGGCCTCCGCCTCGCGGTAGCGACTCATGGCGCGATAAAGCTCGGCGAGATTGCTGAGCGGTGTTGCCAAGGTGGGGCTGTCTGGGCTGGACGCTCTCTCCTGCATCTCCAAAGATCGTTCGAGCAATGCCTCAGCATCAGGAAATCGGCCTTCCAAGCGGTAGAGCACTCCCAGCAGACTCACGCTGGCCGCCACGCGCGGATCTGCCGCCGAGTAAGAAGCCTCGCGAATTTCGAGCGCGCGTTTGAGGAGGGGCTCCGCCGCAGGATAGCGGCCCATCTGGCGGTACAACTCACCTAGATTGCTCAAGACAGGGGCCAAAGAAGGATCCCCGTCTCCACGAGATTTTTGCCAGATTTCGAGCGCCCTTTTATAGAGTGGTTCAGCTTCGGCGAAGCTATCTCGCTGCCTATAGAGTTCGGCAAGGTTGTTTAGACTTGTAGCTAGGCGGGGATCCGCCGGACCGAACGCTTCCGCTAGCTGAAGAGCGCTGGAGTAGAATTTCTCCGCCTCGGGAAAGTTTCTGTCTTGATAGGCCTTATTCGCAGCCGCCATCGTCGCGTCCCAGGAGGACTGCGGAGTAACGGAGACGGGGCAGACCGCCACGACGGCGCACGCACAAAGCAGAGCGCCAACACGGCTCAGCCTCAGGGCAACATCCTTCACTCGCCACCACTCGCAACATCGCGCGGCCGTTGGGCACCGGCCGATGAAAAAGCACGATTCGAACACTCGCAGTGCAGCCACTGTACCACAGGAAACGCCGCCGGGCGACGGCAAGGGCCGAGGACCAATAACGCCGGCTTGGCGAAAAAAGAGGAAACATTTTCGGTCCGGCTCTCGTATGTCTATGCAAATGCCCAAGGAGGCATCCCGTTATGAATAGCCGCACCCGGCACCTCTTCCCCGTATTAGCCTTTCTGGCCGGCGCCTTTCTCTATGCCCCGCTCCGCACGCATGCGCAAACAACTCCAACCCAATCAAGCACATCTGCTCATGGCGAGCGCTGGCTGCACGTGCGCGTCATCAGCACCAATTCCAAAGGCGAGACCGTCCGCGTGAACGTTCCTCTCGAACTGGCGGAAAAGGTTCTGCCGGCCATCGACCACGATCGTCTCCATAACGGCAAAGTGCGCGTAGGCTGCATGGATTGCGACGGCGTAGACGTTCGCACCATCTTTGAAGCGGTTCGCTCGAGCAAAGACGGCGAATTTGTGACGGTACAGAGCAACGACGCGGACGTCAGCGTGATGAAGAAGGAAGGGATGCTGTACGTTCACGTGCACGACAAGAACAAGCCCAAGCACTCCCAAGTCGAGGTCAAGGTTCCCATGAAGGTTGTGGAGGCGCTGCTCTCCGGCTCGAAGGATGAATTGGATATCGCGGCCGGGCTGCATGCGCTTGCGTCACAGGGCGATGTAGAACTGGTCTCCGTGAAGGATGACGAAAACACGATTCGCGTCTGGCTCGATTCCAAAAACGTGACAACGGACTAAGTACGGCAGTTCGTAATTTCAACCCTCGGGCGGCCTCATTCGGAAAGCGGGAGGCGGGAAAGGAAAGGCAACATGGTACTGCTCGGGAAAATCGCTCTAGGTTTTGGGGCCACAGTACTGCTGGCGGGGGCTTACACGTTTCGGCAGGGCGTGATTCGTGTAGACGTGGATGAAACTCGCGGCCGAGGATCGCACGTGCATGTCTGGGCGCCTGCAGCGATGGTGCCGATGGCGCTGCATTTCGTTCCGCGAGAACAGATGCTGCGCGCCGGAGAGCGATCCGAAAAGTTCATGCCACTGGTGCATGCCGTGGCAAAAGAGCTGCAGAAATATCCCGAAGCCGAATTGGTGGAAGTTCACGATGGAGCGCAGTACGTTCGGATCCGCACGCACAATGGCAGTTTGATGATTGATGCGGACGAGCCCGGCCAAACTGTGCATGTTTCCTGCCCGCTGGCCACCATCGATGACGTTGCGCGCGAGCTTGCCACCCTGGCACCGGCATCCTGAGCAGTTGCCACCAAACTAGCTGGCGTATCTCTCGTAAGTGGAACTGCAAAGATTACGGCTGCTGCGGCATCTGCTGCATCATCAGTTGGCGGAAAGCCATTGGATCGAATGGAGTAACGGGGCCAGTTATGCGGTCTTTGGAGTCGGTAAGCACCTTCACCAGCACTTGAACTGTCCCCGGGCTAACTTCTCTCACCATTCCGAGTGGTGAAATTTTGTCGCTCGCCCAAATTTCGCTTTGACCATCATCCTTCTTCCAATGCTGACAGACGAAGGTTCCCGCCGGAACGGTGATGGTCTCTGTGCCGACTTGACTCCACTTGTTCATCTGTTCTTCGACGTGCTGCTGCGTGCGCGCGGAAGGATTCATCTTCATTTCCATGGCCGGGCGGCCGGGAAGCTGAATGATCGAGCGGTGTAGCTGAAAATCGTCCGTGGAGATCAGCACTTTGCTGTAGATCATCCCGTCGACACCTTTCATCGGTCGGCCAATTTCCAACCAGACAGCGTCTTTGCCGTCCGCCATTTCCTTGCCGACGACGAGCCATTCCATGAGTTGTTTGGGAGCACTGCCCTGGTCCGTGCGCGTGGTTTCATAAACTCCGCCATTTCCGACCACGGGCTTGAAGAGGCTGGCAATCGCAGGCTTCTTGAAGAAATCCATGCCCATTTGTGCGCGGGCAACCGTGCCAATCGCGATGCAAAGGAATGCAACTGCCAAGATTAAAAGGAATCGCTTCATCGTTGAGCTCCTTGTTAGTTTCTTGTCGCCATGAGTGTCGCTGCGGCGAGAATTCCCCATCGGGAAAGGCCAAAGACTGTTTCGAAACTATCAGCTGGAAGGAGAGGGAGCAATCGAGATGGGTAAACCTGGTTGTCAAAAGAGACATGGGGCTGGCTGGAGGCGAGAGCGCGGTGAAGGCTGCTTCGTCCGACAGTGGCGGGCGCATTAGAAAAGATCTTATTCGTAGGCGAGGGCGACGACGGGGTCGTAGCTGGCGGCGCGGAGGGCGGGGTACATGGCGCCGATGGCGGAGCCGGCGAGAGCAAGCAAGGCAGCGCCGAGAACCCATTGGGGAGTAATCATAATCATCAGGCTGGGATTGGCTTCCTTCATGATGGCTTGAAAAGAGAAGGTAAGAACAATACCGAGCGCGCATCCCAAAATCGTCAACAAAAGCGTTTCACCCAGAAGCATACGCATGATTCCCAATCTGGAAAGGCCGAGGGCTTTGAGAATTCCGATCTCGCGAGTGCGTTCCATGACCATGGTGTGCATGTTGAGGAGCACGACGAGGAAACTGATCACGACGCCGAGGCCGACCATGGTGCGGGTAAACGGTTTCAATTGAGGAAGATTCGAGGAGCTCATGAGCGTCACGTATTCAGTGACGGAGCGCACACGGTCGAGCGGAGTGAGACTGACGATTTGCGCGCGAGTGCCTTCGGTGTCGCCTTTGCTGCGTACGTAGAACATGGAAACGCGTTTTTCCGCGCCGGCGATTTCCTGGGCGGTTTTCAGCGGAATGAAGTAACGAGCGCCTTTGCCGTGAGCGACGATTCCGCAAATCGTAAAGGAATGATTCAGGAGAACGATCTGTTGCCCGACCTTTAAGTGTTTTGTTTGCGCGATGATGTCGTCGGCGATGGTTTCGTCGGCGGATGCGAAGGGGTGACCGGCGCGGAACAAAAAGCCGCGGCTGAGAGCATTAAAGCGTTTGTAGTCGATGCCGTAGACGATGCCCAGGTTCTTTGGCTCGGTCAGAATAAGCGTGGGAGCAACTTCATCGACGCCGGGCAGCGCGGCGATTTTGTCTCCCAAAGATTCCTGCATGACGGCACTGGAGAAGGCAAAGAAAATGGAAGAGTTAGGAGGCTGAACGAGAAGATCGGCGCCGACGCCTTCCACGCGTTTTCCCCATTCGGAAAGAACTCCCGTTGTGAGACCTGTAATCAGCAGAACCAAAATAACTTGGATGGCGATGGCAATGACGCTGAGAAAACTGCGGAGGCGGCGCGCAGTAATGTTGCCCCAGAGCATCTGAAGAAGAGAAAAAGTTCCGTCAAAGGTATCGTTCATCAGAAAGACCGAAGAGCCACTGTAGCATCCGGCTTGGCTGCGGTCAAAAAATGGCGGGAAGCGTTAGCAAGAATTATGCCGAACTCGACGAAAAATATTTCTGCACGATTAAGTTTTCAACACAAGTGTTGATAAGTGTGTGGAAAATCGGGTCGCACCGCGGGGTAACTGTACTTTCTTCAACGGCCTGCTCCTGTTTGCACAATTTTGGTGCAGTCATTTTTTCCACGGCGCGTTTCCATGTGTTGCGGGAATGGAAATGAAACACAAAGCGTGTGGAATCAGAGCGGTGCGCAATCAAACGAGAAATTTTTGAGGAGTTGCAGCGAACCGTTCGAATTTTTCACGGCGTAAAACGAATCAGTACCACTTCGGCGGTCTCTCGAGGCGGATTTTAATGACCTGATGAGGATCGGTGATGTCATACCAGCGTCCGTAAGTCTTCCAACCTTCGGCGATGATTTGAACAAGAGCGCGGCCGAGAGGAGCTTCAGCGACGTGGGCGATACCTTCACGATTGGTTTTGACGTTGAGTTCGACTTTCTTGTCCTTCTTGATGACATGCTCTTCGACGTACTTGACGTAGACGCTGGCGTTCTCGACGGGAATGGATTTTTCGCCGCCGGTGACTTCGATGGTCAGGCGATTAGGCTCCGTCAATTGCGCTTGCGGCTTGGGCGGGGGCGCGGAAGGATCTTGTGCGGAGACGGCAAGCGCGGCTGCGAACACGAAAGCAAAGAGAAAAACACCTGATTTAGGGCGAGAAAATATCATGTTCCGGTGGACCCCATCCTCCGCGGAAAGACCCGATGACGTTAAGTTACCGCGCTGTGGTTTAAGATGCAAATGAGGGGCCGGGTGCTGCTTGACGCGTTCCAGCCTTAGGAGGACCGATGCGTCCCAGGCTACAGCCGAGGGCGGCGGAATTGACTCACTGGTTGTGGTCCTGTAAGTTCGGAGGAATCTGCTTTGCAGGTACTCGAAGCCGCAGCGCAGCGATGGGCCCCTAGTCCCGAATCTTCCACAACCAAGGGGAACTGCAGCGGGCCATTCCCGATGCGAGCGGTTTGAAACGCGGGACTAAGGCGCAAGAAGCAAGAGGAGACCACCATGGGATTTGCCACGAACGCCATACACGTCGGGCAGGAGCCGGAGCCGGCGACGGGTGCGATCGTTGCGCCGATTTATCAGACCTCCACGTACGTGTACGAGGAGCTGGGGAAAAACAAGGGTTACGACTACGCGCGGACGAACCATCCGAACCGAAAGGCGCTGGAGCGGACCGTCGCCAAACTGGAAGGCGGGCACAGCGCGTATGTTTTCACTTCGGGAATGGCGGCGATCGATGCGGTGTTTCGTCTTTACCGACCCGGCGACCACATTGTGCTTTCGGAAGCGGTGTACGGAGGCGTGTACCGGCTGTCGACGCAGCTTCTGGTGCACTTTGGACTCGAGTTCAGTTTCGTAGATACGTCGATTCCGGCGTGCGTGCTGGCGGCGATGCGGCCGAACACCAAACTGATTTACATCGAGACGCCGACGAATCCGACGATGCGTGTGACGGATATTGCGGCCATTGCCAAATTGGCGAGCGAGCGGAATGTGACGCTGGCGGTGGACAACACGTTTTTGAGCCCGTACTTGCAGAGGCCGATCGAGCTGGGTGCCCAGATTGTGGTGCATTCGATGACGAAGTATTTGAACGGGCATAGCGATTCGACCGGAGGAGCGGTGGTACTGACCCGGCCGGAAGATGCGGAGAAAATTTATTTTATTCAGCGGTCGGCAGGAGCCGGGCTGGCGCCGATGGATTGCTTTTTGATTTCGCGAGGAATTAAGACGCTGGCGATTCGCATGCTGCAGCACAACGCAAACGGGATAACCGTGGCGCGGCATCTGGATGCGCATCCGAAGGTGCGCAAGACGTATTACCCGGGATTGCCGACGCATCCGCAACATGATATTGCGCGGCGTCAGCAGAAGGGCCCGGGGGCGATGATTGCGATGGATTTGGGTTCGCTGGAAGCGGCGCGGAGATTTTTGAATCAGTTGAAGTTGTGCTCGCTGGCCGAGAGTTTGGGGGGAGTGGAGTCGCTCGTTTCGTTGCCAGCGCAAATGACGCATGCTTCGATGCCACCGGAAGTGCGCGAACGGATTGGCATTACGGAAGGGCTGGTAAGAATTTCGGTGGGGATTGAGGACGTGGAAGATATCATGGCGGATCTGGATCAGGCGCTGCTGTACGTCTAGCGCCAAAAAGAAAAGACAAGAATTTACACAGAGGACACAGAGAGCTGAGAGGGCGCAGAGAAGAACTCTCTACGTGTTTTCGTCGAGCCAGTCGAGATAGGCTTTGGAGCCGGCGACGATGGGTAAGGCGATAAATTCGGGGACTTCGTAGCTGTGCAGGCGTTTCACTTCCCTTTCGAGGCCGCTTAGTTTTCTGGCGGTAGTTTTGATGATGAGCAGCAGTTCGCGGGCTTTTTCTACTTTTCCTTGCCAACGATAGTGGGATTCGATGGGGCTGCGGAGAATGTTGACGCAGGCGGCCAGGCGTTTTTCGACGACGCTGCGGGCGATGAGCTTTGCCTGAATGGGACTGGCGCAGGTGACGAGGACCAGGCGATAGTTGTCGGCGGGCTTCATGCGGTTCTCTCCGAAACTCTTTTGAAGGCTTTCGCCTACGCGAAACTGGGAATAGAATACGACGCTATGAGCGCATCACCTATGATGAACGCAAGTCCCATCAAATTCGGCACGTCCGGATGGCGCGGACTGATTGCCGACGACTTTACGTTTGCGAACGTGCGGCTGGCAGTGACGGCGATCGCGGAGCACGTGAACAGCAAGGCGAACAACCCGACGATATTGGTGGGCTACGACACGCGGTTTTATTCGGAGGAGTTTTCTCAGTTGGCGGTGGCGATCTTGCAGAAGCATGGGATTCGCACGCTACTGTGCGAGACGTTTACTCCGACGCCTGCGGTGGCCTACGAGATTCAGCGGTCGAAGCTCGATGGGGCGATCAACTTCACCGCCAGCCATAATCCGGCGCAGTACCACGGGCTGAAGTTTTCTTCGGCGGACGCGGGACCGGCGCTGCCCGAGGTCACTAAGGATATTGAGGCGCGCGTGGCGAGGATTATTGCCAAGGATGGCGCATATCCAACTTCCCCGGCCGTTCCTTCGGGCGGCGTCAAAACGGAAAAGGTGAATCTTCGCGAGAATTATTTGAAGCGGCTGGGAGATTTGGTGCGGTTCGAAACGCTGCGCAAGGCAAACGTAAAATTTGTGACGGACGCACTGCATGGTTGCGGCGCGGGATATTTGGATAAGGCTCTTGCAGACCACGGCGTTGCCGTACAAGCGATGCGGACGAACCGCGATTGTTTGTTTGACGGGACGGGGCCAGACGTTAGCGAAGAAAATCTCGCTCCGCTTCGGAAAGCGGTGATGGATTCGGGAGCGGCGGCGGGTCTGGCGACCGACGGCGACGCGGATCGATTTGGGATGATCGATCGCGACGGAACCTGGATTCAGCCAAATCATATTCTGGCGCTGGTGTACGACTACATTGTCGAGACGCGCGGATGGAACATGGCGGCGGCGCGGAGCGTGGCGACGTCGCAGTTGATCGATGCGGCGGCCGCGGCGCACGGGCAGAAAACTTACCAGACGCCGGTGGGATTTAAATACATCGGACAGCTGATTCGTGAAGACAAGATCGCGCTGGGCGGCGAGGAGAGCGCCGGTTTGACGATTCGCGGGCACGTGCCGGAGAAGGACGGAATTTTGGCGTGCCTGCTGGTGGCGGAGATGATTGCCGCGCGCGGAGCTTCCCTGGGCGAGCAGGTGAAGCAACTCTTCAAAAAAGTGGGCCGGGAATTCTGGCCGGTGCGCGAAAACTTGCACTTGAGCGACGAACAAAAGGCAAACGCAGTGAAGAAGGTGGCGGTGGACGCTTCGACACTGGTGGGACGGAAAGTTGTATCGGTGGATCGGACGGACGGGGCAAAATTCAATTTCGAGGATGGCTCGTGGATGTTGCTGCGGCTGTCCGGTACGGAGCCACTGTTGCGCTTGTACGTGGAAGCGAATAGCGCGGCGGCTTCCGCGAAATTGACGAGCGAGGCGACGAAGTGGGTATTGGAAAGTTGAAAAAGAAAATCGCGAAGAAGACGGCGGAGGAGAAGATGCAGTCGCTGATCAGCCAGTATGGGCGCGGGCTTTTGGGCTTGCTGGTGTTGGTGATGATCGTGCACGACGTATTCGGCACGCATGGATTTTTGGCGATGCGGCGGACGCAGAACGAGATCAAAAAGTGGAAGCGGATCTCGATGCGTTGAGCAAGGAAAATGCGGTGCTCGAACAGGAAGTGAAGGATCTGAACAGCGATCCGCGATTGATTGAGAAAATTGCGAGGGACGATCTGGGATTGGCGCGGCCCGGCGAGATTATTATCAGGATTCCCGCGGGGCAGCAGTTGGAGCAGAATCCGGTTGTGAAGCACTAGATTGCGTGCTCGGTTTCGCTTAATTCCCTACTGACTTAATTCCTTACAGAAAACTATTTTCAGGCTGGCGACGGCGCGGCAGTTCGCGTTTGCGCTTTGGCGCGGCGGCTCTTCCAACTCGTGCGCAAAAGTGAAAGCAGGAGCATGGCCAGAAAGATGATGCCGAGGCCAATGCTGGCTTGCAAGACGCTGCACTGGCGCTTGGG
The DNA here is from genome assembly GCA_963718785.1 of uncultured Acidobacteriota bacterium. Lineage (GTDB taxonomy): Bacteria > Acidobacteriota > Terriglobia > Acidiferrales > UBA7541 > Acidiferrum. The sequence goes on from CAVQZW010000009.1 coordinate 315,316, forward strand.
GAGTATAGAGAAGCGGCCGTAGACGAATTCGATGTGCACCCAGTAGACAAGAAGCGATGTTTTGCCGAGTTGGATGATGGGGCTGAAACCCAATTGAGCGAGGCCCCAGCGGCACCACGCGTAAACGCAAAAAAGAATAATAAGGAGTATCCCGCAGCGCATCAGGAAAAAGTTGGGGCTGGTGTGCCAGTAGTCGTAAACGGAGTAGAGATGTACTGGTGAAGCGTCGAGTTTGATGGAAAGCCAGCAAGCAAAAATACCTGCGGCGCCAAGCGCAGCAAAGATAGGCCCTTCGTGGCGTTTGGCAATGTCGGTGAAGAGGAAGAAGCCGACGGCCAGGCCTGCGAAAGCAAAGGCGGCCCAGGGAAAAAGTGGGAACAGCCAGGGTTGCGGGACGCCATATATATGGACGCCGTTGATGTAAGACTCGAGAGGCCAAGGGAGCGCACGGGGACGATACGTGGTCCAGAGGAGCGGTGTGGCCATGGCCACAAGAGTTGCGGCAACGAGGCTCGCGACAATTCCTCGAGTTCGCGAGATCGCGACGGTCTGGGAAACCGCAGCCACGTTTGCGGAGGCGCGTCCGGCGCTAAGCCAACAGAGCACGCCCATCAGCATCATCGAAAGCCCAAGAATGTTGAGAACGTCAACCCGCAGCAGATCGGTCCAGGGAGCGTAGCCATAGCCAAGCGCGAACTCCTGCACGCGAAACAGCAGCCCAAGCCCGAAGATTTCCGCCCCTCGACGGATTGTAGTTTTTGCGATTTCGCCGGAAGGGGCGCCTTTTTCGCGGAGTCGCTCCGTTACCAGCGCGAAAGAAATGCCGGAAAGAAAGACGAAGAGTGGCGCGGGAAGGGTGCCGAGGAGTTGCGACCAGATGAAAACCGCGGACTTGCGGGCTTCCGGACTCAGCCAGGAGTCGTAGCAATGCGTCTGAAACATGAGCACGCAGGCCAACCCGCGCATCCAGTCTATATAGGAGAGCCGCTTCATGATTTTCAGGCCCCGGCGCGCGCCAACGATTCGCGCAGTCGCGTGCTATCTCGGGAAAGTTCGCGTTGAATTCGGGAAGTCATTCGTCTGCGCTACAATCTTCTCTTTCTTTTTGAACTTTTAATAAACCACTTTGCCCGCCACTCGCCAATTCGGTGTGCTTCCCATGCTCGGCCTGTGGGCCGCGTTGTGCCTTACGGGAACGCTTTATGCCACATGGCAAGGCTATGGCGGTCGCGGCTTTGCAGCCACCTTAACCGCATTCGCGTTCTTCTTTCTGGTGATGCTGCTTTTCACGGCGCGCGGCGTTTCTGACGCCCTCTCCGCGCGCTTCGGCCCCGGCGGAGGCATCGCTTTAGGCGCCGCCGCGTTCCTTGCATACCTGATTTACGCGCTGGGGACAAATACTTTTACGTTTGCGCGTGCTGGGGCAGCGGGTTGTCTCGTCTTCCTCCCGATGGTGCTGACGGTGTCCGCCCAAAGAAAACCGGGAGGGACTTGGCAGGATTTTCTAACGCTCGCCGCCATCTGGGTAGCGGTCAAGCCCTTCCCGAATCGCTGGGGAATTTCTCTTTCCCACTGGCTTTGGCCATATCCGAATGAGCGGCTTGCTTATGTGTTCACCGTGCTGCTGGCGTTGAACGTGGCGCTTGCGGTGTTTCTACTTTTGCGTCGCGTCGATGGTATCGGCTATTCCATCGGTTGGGGGCGGCATTGGGGATTTTTCGTGCTGGGCAGCTTTCTAGTTTTTGGCTGCATCGCGATTCCTCTGGGCACGGCGATGCATTTCATTACCTTCGCGCCGCAGTGGCATGCCTGGGGTTCGCTGGTCTTCACTTCGCTGGGGATTTTCTTTTTCACCGCCTGGCCGGAGGAGTTTCTGTTCCGCGGGTTGCTGCAAAACATGCTTTCGCGGGCAAGTAAGAGCGATTTGGCCGGATGGTGGACCGCGTCAGTCCTCTTCGGCTTTTCCCACATCAGCAACATGGGCTTTCCGAACTGGAGATACGTGATTCTGGCGTCGATTGCCGGGATTTTCTACGGCTGGACGTGGCGCAAAACAGGCTCGATCTTTGCTTCCGCCATTGTCCATGCGCTGGTGGATGTCACCTGGCACTTCCTGTTCCGGACAGCGTGACTCCTGCACGCCACGGCGAGTTATCGCATGAGGGATTGCACCCCAAGTACGTGCTAGGAAACACGTAGCCCGAGAGTAGAAGCCAGCATGGCCTTCTTGTTGTCGAACGTATAGAAGGTATCCGCTTTTAATACTAGCGCAGACGCGACATGCAGTACGTCAAGCGCACGATTCCCGAGCACAGGAGTCTGCTTTCGGGCGATTTGCCCTGCGCGAGCAAACGCTGCCGACGGGAGTGGAATTGTGTGAATGACACCCGCCTCTGCGTCCATCGAGAACGCATCAAGCACTGCCTGCTGCTCGCCAACCAACAATAGCTTACGGAAAACCCGCCAACTCAAGGCGTTCGTGAACTCGAATGTACCAAAGTCTGTCGTTAGGAGCGGAGTTACGAAGCGGCTCACCATCTTTGTGGCAGCAGCGGAGTTCACGTCAGAAATGTAGAGCGAAAGAAGAAAGCTGGTATCGGCGTAAACCCTCAAAAGCGTTCGCGCTCCGCCGCTAGTTGTTGCGCCCCGGAGAGCTTTGTGCGCTTCTTGCCGAAGATTTTCTTCATGCGGCCCAGGAAGTCTGGCATTTGAACGGGAGTCACAGGCTCGGGTGGCAAAAGTCGAGCGACGACGCGTCTACGCTTCGTAATTTGGATCTCGTGCCCGTCGCGAAGGAGATCTTCCACGACGGAGAAGCGGTAGCGCAGATCGCGAACCGAGGCTTTCTTCATGTGATGCATTTTAGCATCACACATGTCATAGACCAAGAGGGTTTCGACCCTAAACGTAGGAGCGGTCGGAGGTCTGGTAGTAGCGGCGAAACCCCCAGAAACGCGAGTCGCAGTCATCGCAGCGGTACGGCCAGACGAACGCGAACCGAAGCCAGATCCGCTCCACAAAGCCCTTTCTTGTGGATCTCCGTACCGACGTGCTTTCGCAGATGGGGCACTCGCAGACTTTTCTGGCGAAGGTAAGGTGCATGGGAATCAAACACGCTCCATTTCTGTAATTATGCGGAGCACATTCCCATTCGCAGCGGCCCATCCAAGTTGGCTGTGTGCTGCTGATATCCTGACCCGACGAACAGTTAGACCAATAGGCACGATACGCGGCATACATAGCCTGCAAAGAGTGCCCACCCGTGGAGGAGGCGACTACGCCGGCGCAACGAACTTCCGCCCGACGAAGAGACCCGGCAGACGAGAGGAAATCGAGCGAACGTTAAAGAGATTTAATCTGGGAGACAGTAAAGAAGCACGAGTTTTGGCCGATAGACTGGGTGAGGTGAACCATGTCCGTGCACTCCGTGCAAAACACCCAAGCAGTACAGACACAGGCGGTCTCGCAGGCGCAATCAGCTCAGAAACAGGCGAGCCAGACGAGCCCCCTTCCGGTGGACAAAGTTACCATCAGCGCGGCGGCCCAAGCCAAGCAGACGGCTTCGTCGATTGGCGCCGATCATGATCACGACGGAAAGTAAGGGTTCGAGGCTTAGCTAGTCGAACGCGGGATTTCAAATGCCGTACTACGCCGAGGATTGCGAAAAGCGATCCGCAGGCGCGGTACGGCCTTTTTGTTTTTGGGCTGGAATAGAATGATGACAAGCACAGGCAGGGCCAGCGCGCGCGGGGCGGCAGAGGTTGCGCAAAAGGCGGCAAACGCGCGAGAGTATCACCCTGGGTTGGGACGTTTGGCGGCAGCCATCCCACGACTCGCGGGGCATGTGATCTGATCGAAGCGGGTCCGGTGGCAACCCGAAGCGGCCGAGAGCAGCTCAACGATGAAACGTCCGCCGGGATGCTGCATCCAAGCAAGCGCGGGATTCAGACCAAGCTGACAACGAAAAGAGGCGAACTACATGAATGAGATGACTGCGGATAATGCAACGTTCTTGCTGCACGGTGTGTACCTTCCGGCGTTGAAGAATGAAAGCCAACTGACCAAGAAAGTGATCGAAGCAGTGCCCGCGGATAAGGCCGACTACCGGCCGGACCCGGTATCCAAGACCGCCAACGAACTACTGAGGCACATCGCGGCCTCGGATGTGCGCTTTGCCGATACCGTGATCAACGGAAAGTTTGAGACTGGCGCGGTCCTCCCTCCGGAATTGAAAACGCCGGCGGAAATCGCCACCTGGTATGAAAAATCCATGGCCGAGAGAATCGACGCGCTCTCGAAGCTGACGAGCGAGCAATTGATGAAGATCGTCGATTTTCGCGGGATGTTCCAACGCCCCGCCGTGGCGTTCTTGATGATCGGAGCGCACCACACCGTTCATCATCGCGGGCAGCTCAGCGCGTATTTACGCTGTATGGGCGCAAAGGTGCCTTCGATCTACGGCGAAAGCTACGACACCGAACAAGCCAGAAAAGCCGCGCAAGCGTAGATCTCCCAAGCTCTTAAAAACATCTTCTGATCGTCGATTCGCGCCCATCGCAACTTGGGCTCGCTCCTCGTGTTCTATAGATAGCTGACATCGAGAGTCCCGCGATTCCCCAGCAGGGGACTCGACACGCATCGCTGCATAGTCAGCACAATAGCGCGATGCGAAGCTGAGAATCCTGAGGAGGATTTCAAAATGTTGCGACTAAAGGGATATCTGGGGACCCTGGTGCTTGGGACCGCGATGCTTGCTCCGCTTTTTGCGAGCGGATGCGCCGCCCATGCGCGTTATTACGACGCGTATTACAGCGACTACCATCCGTGGAATGACGGCGAAGCGCACGCTTACCGCGTGTGGCTGGGGGAAAGGCGTTACGAATACCGCGACTATAACCGGTTGAGCCGGGAAGACCAGCGCGAGTATTGGCGCTGGCGGCACGAACACTCCGGCAGATACTAGTCCAGTAGGCGAATGCTCGATCAGCCTAGGCGAAATTAGACAAGAATCGGTGGCCGCGAGACCAGTAGGGGAGGCGAAGCAACATTTGCCTCCCCTACTCATTTTTGGGTTGAACAAAGCGACACGCCTTGCAACGCAATCTTTCGGGCAGTGCGTTCGGCATGGTATTAAAGGAATGTAATTCCCCCTTCGCTAATTGTGTCGTCCGGAAGAAGCTTGGGCTCTTCTGGCGGAAAGTTAACCGATGGCGAAAAAACGGTTGGGGGAAGTCCTCTGCGAACGCGGCCATATTGGCGCTGCCGACCTGAAACGCGCCCTCCAAGAACAACAAGGGAAAGCCATTCATTTAGGAGAACTGCTCCTGCAGCGGAAGCTCGTCTCGAAGAAGGATCTGGCGGCTGCCCTGGCGGAAGTGTCCAGCGTGGAGTATGTGGATTGCCAAAAGCTCGACCCTTCCCCTGGAACGCTGGAATTGATTCCACCCGCGCTCGCGAAACGCTGCCGCGCCATCCCCATCGAGCTAAAGGGAAAAACGCTCGTTGTGGCCATGTCCGAGCCGCAAAATCTGCACCTGCTCGATGAACTTCGCTTCAAAACGGGACTCAAGATCGTGCCGAAGTTTGGCTTTCAAAGCGAGGTGCTCTCCGCCATCGAACGGCTATATGGAATTCCAGGCGCGCCTCCCGGGGCCGTTCAGGTTGCCGACGATACGACCGGGATGGAGTTCATCTCCTCCAGTTCGCAAGAGCGCAACGTGGAAGCCATGCGCGAAATGCAGATCGAGCTGCAGCAGAAATCGAAGACCACACCGGCAGTCCATCTCGTGGCCACGATGATCAAGGCCGCGGTCGCCAAGAAGGCCAGCGATATCCACATCGAGCCGCAGCAGAACGACACGGCAGTGAGGTTCCGCGTGGACGGCATCTTGCGGGATTACCAGCGGATTCCGCGAGTTCTACAAAATACGGTGGCTTCGCGAGTGAAAATCCTTTCCGACATGAACATTGCGGAACGACGCGCACCGCAGGACGGAAGATTCCTCGTGAAAATAGCCGGCCGGCGGGTGGACTTGCGCGTTTCGACTCTGCCAACGCAGTATGGCGAAAAAGTCGTGATGCGATTGCTCGAAGGCGAATCGCCGTTAAAAGATTTCTCGGAGCTTGGTTTGCCCAGGGAAATCGCGGAAGCGCTGGACGAGATTTTGCGCCTGCCGCAAGGGATGCTCCTTGTAACGGGCCCGACGGGCTCGGGCAAAAGCACGACCCTCTATTCGTGTTTGAACAAAATCCGGCGGCCGGCCGTCAACATCGTGACGGTGGAAGACCCGGTCGAGTACATGGTGCCCGGGCTCAATCAGGTACAAGTCAATGTGAAAGCGGGGCTGACGTTTGCGAGCAGCTTGCGCTCCGTGCTGCGCCAGGACCCGGATGTGGTCATGGTGGGCGAAATTCGCGACGGCGAGACGGCGGAGATTGCCGTCAAAGCCGCGCAGACCGGCCACTTCGTTCTTTCCACCTTGCACACCAACGACAGCATCTCGGCCGTGACACGGCTGCTCGACTTGGGCGTTCCCGGATATCAGATTGGAAGCGCTCTCAGCGCCATCATCGCCCAGAGGTTGATCCGCCGGCTGTGCTCTTGCCACTACTCTTCCGCTCCGACGGAGGACTATATCCAGTCGGTCATGTCGGCTGGGATGATGGAACCTCCGGAAATCCAGAACATGGCCAACGGCTGCGAAGCCTGCGATTTCACCGGCTACCGCGGGCGCATCGGCATCTACGAAATGCTGCGGTTCAACGATGCCCTGCGGCAATCGGCGCGATCGGGGAATCACAACGATGAAATGCGCATTCTGGCACGCCACAACGGAATTAAATTCATACAGGAGTATGCGCTGGACCTCATACGGGACGGGCTAACAACGTTTGAAGAGGTGCAGCGCGTTGTGGCTCTGGGGCAGACTTCCTCCGAAAGCTGCGGGTCCTGCGGGCGAGAGCTTTCGCCGAATTTTGCGTTCTGCCCGTTTTGCGGCGTGAAGCGGCACAGTTGGCACCTGCAGATGCCCCTACAGAAGGGGCCGGAGAAGCGGGAGGCGGTGAACGAATGAAGAATAATGGTCGCTTGCCCGCGCCGTCCAATCAACGCTCCAGCCCGCGCGTGTACGGCGTCCGGGAAATTACGATTTCCTATGAAGGACAGAACGAGGAGATTTTGGTGAGACCACCAAACCTCAGCCAGCGCGGCATGTTTATCAACACCAGCCGCACGTTTCCGGAAGGAGCAGTCTTGAACCTCCGCTTTGCGCTGGTGCTGACAGGCGCGGAAGTTCGCACCCGCTGCGAGGTCCGCTACTGCCAGGCAGGTGTCGGCATTGGAGTCGAGTTCATCGGTCTTCCGCCGGAATCGTTGAAAACGATCGAACGGGAAATCGCGTTGAGCGGCGGAAGTCCGCCGCTAACTAGAGTTCAAGGGAGACAGAAGAAGGCGGTCGTGCGATCCGCGCGTAAGCACAGCGGATAGGCGAATTCGGGCGGACTTACAAATGCGGAGTTTAGCTTCCCAAATAGCGATGCAAAAACGGATGAGCAGCTAGCGCACGACGCCGCTCAGTGGACTGGAAGCGGAAGCGTAGAGACGCTTTGGCATGCGGCCGGCGAGCCAGGCTTTGCGGCCGGCGGAAACGGCTTCGCGCATCGCTTCGGCCATCAAGACCGCGTCGGCGGCTTCGGCGATGGCGGTGTTCATAAGGACGCCGTCTGCGCCCAACTCCATCGCGACGGCGGCATCGGAAGCGGTGCCCACGCCTGCGTCAACAATCATGGGGACTTCGGTGATGCGCTCGCGCAGGATGCGAAGGTTGGCTGGATTTTGAATGCCGAGACCGGAGCCAATGGGAGCGGCAAGCGGCATGACAGCAGCAGCGCCTGCGTCGATCAGTTTGCGCGCGGCGATGAGATCGTCATTCGTATACGGAAGAACAACGAAGCCTTCTTTGACGAGGACGCGTGTGGCTTCTATGAGCTGTTCGGTGTCGGGGAAAAGCGTTTGCTGGTCGCCGATGACTTCGAGCTTGACCCAGTTCGAGAGGCCGACTTCGCGGGCGAGACGCGCGGTACGGATAGCTTCGTCGGCGGTGTAGCAGGCAGCGGTGTTGGGCAAGATGAAGATTTTCTCGCGGTCGATATAATCCAGAAGCGACTCTTTGGAGCGGTCGGTGAGATTCACGCGGCGGACGGCGACAGTCACCATGTCCGCGCCAGAGGCTGCGTGCGCGCGCGCCATTTCCGGAAAGCTACGGTACTTCCCTGTTCCCACAATCAGGCGGGATTTAAAAGCGCGGCCGGCTATGATCAGTTCATCGGACATTGGTATCCCCGGGTAGATTTTAGACCTCTGCGAGGCTGGCGACAAATCGGAAGGCGCATTTCTAGCGTGCAGCGCCGTTCCATGACGAGCATGGACTTTCCCGCTTGAATTTTCGATACTGAGAGGCCTGCAGAGTGGCTCGGGGTGGCCATTTGCCTGTAACGGTTCACGGTCCTCTTCGTCTAAAGTTGCTGAGGTAGTGCATTCACAGTTATTTTCAGAGCTCGGAAATTCCTAAATGGGTGGGCGAAAGTTTTCGGGGGGAAAAATGCGAATTAGAACGGCGCTGGTGATTTTGCTTGCAGCTCTCTTTGCGGCCGGAGCGCGCGCGCAGAGCAACGACATCGATATCCCATTTCAGAAATTCGTGCTGAGCAACGGCCTGACGGTCATCGTGCATGAGGATCACAAGGCGCCGATCGTGGCGATCAACACCTGGTATCACGTCGGCTCGAAAAACGAGAAGCTGGGCAAGACCGGGTTCGCGCACCTGTTCGAGCACTTGATGTTTGGCGGGAGCGAGCATTCGTCAGGACGCTACATCGACGCCATGGAAAAAATCGGCGCGACGGATTTGAACGGCACCACCAATAACGACCGCACCAATTATTTTGAAAATGTCCCCACGTCGGCGGTGGACTACACGTTGTGGATGGAGTCCGACCGCATGGGATTCCTGCTTGGCTCGCTGGATCAGAAGACTCTCGATTTGCAGCGGGGCGTGGTGCAGAACGAAAAGCGCCAGGGCGAGAACCAGCCGTACGCCGTTTCGCGGCAGCTGATTACGCAGAACACGTATCCCGCGGGGCATCCGTACTCGTGGACGGTGATTGGCGACATGGCCGATCTCAGCGCGGCGTCGATGGATGACGTGAAGGAATGGTTCCGGACATATTACGGGCCATCGAACGTAACGATCGTGATTGCCGGCGACATCGACTTGAAAACCGCGAAGGAAAAAGTCGAAAAATATTTTGGAAATATTCCGCCTGGGCCGCCGGTGGCGCATCAGGAGGTGTGGGTTGCCAAGATGGAGGGAACGCACCGGCAGATCGTACAGGACCGCGTGCCGCAGGCGCGGGTTTACAAGGTGTGGAATATTCCGCAGTACGGAAGCGCGGACGCAGACTATCTCGATATGGTGAGCGACGTTCTGACGCTGGGGAAAAGTTCGCGCTTGTACAAACGGCTGGTCTATGACGATCAAATCGCGACGGACGCCGGCGCCTTTACGAGCTTGAACGAAATCGCGGGACAGTTTCGCGTGCAAGCCACGGCGCGGCCCGGGCAGGACCTTGCGCAGGTTGAAAAAGAATTGGATGAAGAGCTGGCGCGGTTTTTGAAGGATGGGCCGACGGCGGAGGAACTGGCGCGCGTGCGGGCGCAGCATGAAGCGAGTTTTGTACGAGGCATCGAGCGCATCGGAGGGTTCGGCGGAAAATCAGACCGGCTGGCGCAGAGCCAGGTGTTCCGCGGAAGCCCCGACGCGTACAAGATTTCTCTGAAGAGATTCCAGACGGCGACGGCGGAAGATTTGAAAGCGGCGGCGAATCGCTGGCTTTCGGATGGCGTGTATGTACTGGAAGTGCTGCCCTTCCCGAATTACAAGGAATCGGCGACCGGAGCGGACCGCTCGAAGGCGCCGGTAATCGGCGCTCCGCCAGAGTTGAAGCTGCCGAAGCTGCAGCATGCAACGCTCTCGAATGGATTGAAAGTCATTCTCGCGGAGCGCCATGAAGTTCCTCTGGTGAGTTTCTGGCTGAATCTGGATGCGGGGTATGCGGCGGATCAATTTGCTTCGCCAGGGACGGCCGGCATGACGATGGGCCTGCTCACCGGCGGAACAAAAACGCGAACCGCGCTGCAAATCAGCGACGAGCAGGCGCTGCTTGGGGCGCAAGTGGGAGCGGGGTCGAATCTCGACCTTTCCATCGTGGAGCTTTCGGCGCTGAAATCGAAACTCGATCCTTCGCTGGCATTATTCGCGGATGTGATTCTGAATCCCGTTTTTCCGGATGCGGATTTCAAGCGGCAGCAGCAGCAGACACTGGCAAGAATTCAGCGCGAGAAAAATACGCCGGTGCAGATGGCGCTGCGCGTATTGCCGGGCCTGCTGTACGGTCCGGGACATGCTTATGGCAATCCGCTGACCGGTTCGGGAACCACGGAAAGCGTTGGGAAAATGACGAGGGAGGACCTCGTTAAATTCCACGACCAATGGTTCAAGCCAAATCACGCGACACTGGTGATTACGGGTGATACGACGCTGGCGGAAGTGACGCCCAAGCTCGAGAAATTGCTTGCCGGGTGGAAGCCGGGGACAGTTCCGGAAAAAAACATCAAGAGCGTGCAACTGCCGGCGAAGAGCGTCGTGTACCTGATCGACAAGCCGGGGGCGCAGCAATCGATCATCATTGCCGGTGACATTGCACCGCCGCAGGCCAACCCGAAGGAGATTGCGATTGAGGCCGCGAACGACGACTTGGGCGGAATGTTCGGCTCGCGATTGAACATGAATCTGCGAGAGGACAAGCATTGGTCGTATGGCGCGTCTTCCCTGCTATGGGGAGCGCGGGGGCAGCGGCCGTTCCTAGCGCTGGCGCCGGTGCAGACGGACAAAACGAAAGAATCCGTGGCGGAAATGAACAAAGAATTTCGCGGGATTTTGGGGGACCACCCAGTGACGCCGGAAGAGCTTGCCAAAATTCAGGACAACGAGACGTTGAGCCTGCCGGGTTCGCGCGAAACTATGGATGCCGTGGGGCAGTCCATCAATGACATGGTGCAGTTCGGCTTGCCGGAAGATTATTACGAGACGTATGCCGGCAAAGTGCGCGCTTTGAAGACGACCGACGTAGGAGACGGCGCAAAGGCGATCGTGCATCCGGACAATTTGATCTGGGTGATTGTCGGCGACCGGGCCAAGATCGAAGCCGGGATCAAGGAGTTGGGACTGGGCGAGATCCGGCTGCTGGACGCGGATGGCAAGCCGATCTGAGAGAGTGCTTACAGCTGACAGTCAGACGTGCCAGATGCGCTTGGCGTTTGGCGTTTCGGGCTGGGCGGACATTCATCCCACTTCAATTCACTTTAATCGGAGACTCAGCTGATCCTGGCCGGGTGCGGGCCAGGATCAGTTTTGCGTAGACGCGCCTCCACCCCCCTCCCCTTTTTTCGTAAGTGCGGATTCTAAAGGACTTAAGACGTCCTGTAAGTCATTTAAAATGAACACTTGCGGGTAATTCCTGGAAGTATTCATTTTAAAGGGGTTGCGAGGCCAGAAAAACCGGCAAAACACGGTAAAACGCGGCGTTCAGGATGCGTTCATTCTAAAAGACTTAGCTGAATAACGGGCGGGGCGTCCCTAAAATGAAAAAGGCGGCAAAGGGTCTGCCGCGCTCAAGGAACGCAAAGTTGTACAGAGAAAAGTGTAGCACAGATTGGAAAAAAACGAGGGCTATTTTGAAAGACCGGGGGGCCTTCGAGATTCCCTTCGTTTCTCGGGCAAGCAGGGTAAACAGGCCGCGCCTCTACAGAGTAAGAAGAACGGACCTGAAGGTCCGCCACTACGAAAGCAGAAACACAGGAGGGTGGCGAGTCGGGGCGTAAAGCGGCAGCAGAGCTGCCGCACGCCACATTAGTCCTGGAGGATGGGGCGGGGTTCGGAGACGTCGGAGTAGAGGCGCTCGATGACATCGGCGAATTGCTGTTCGACGACGCGACGGCGAAGTTTTAGGGTGAAGGTGAGGCCGCCGTTGTCGAAGGTGAAGTCTTCGGGGAGGAGGGCGAAGCGTTTGATGGTCTCGTATTGAGCCAGGTTGGCGGTGAGGCGCTTTACTTCGTTTTCGATGAGTTGGCGGACGAAGGGGTGGGCAGCCATTTCCTTGTTCGAGGCGAACTTGATGCCCTGCTCGGCGGCTTTGTCGGCGACCGCTGTGGGATTGGGGACGATGAGCGCGGAAATGAATTTGCGTTTGTCGCCGACGACTACGGCGTTGAGGATGAATCGGCTCGTTCTTAGGGCGTTCTCGATAGGTTGCGGGGCGACGAATTTTCCGGCAGCCGTTTTGATGAGGTCTTTTTTGCGGTCGGTGATGAAGAGGTAGTTGTCTTTGTCGAGATAGCCGATGTCGCCGGTGCTGAACCAGCCGTCGGCGCTGAGGACTTCCCGCGTGGCTTCGGCGCTTTTGTAATAGCCCTGCATGACGCACGGGCCCTTGGCGAGGATTTCGCCGTCTTCGGCGATGCGCAGCTCGACGTTGGGAATGGGCTTGCCGGCGCTGCCCATCCTGTGTCCGGGATAGTTGGAAGTCAGAACGGGAGCCGTTTCCGTCAGGCCGTAGCCTTGGTAGATGGGAACGCCGATCGCCCAGAAAAATTCAGCAAACTCTTTGGCAAGCGGCGCGCCGCCGGAAAAGACGAGGCGCAGCTTTCCGCCAGTGCCTTCGCGGATCTTGGAGTAGACGAGTTTGTCGGCCAGACCCCAGGCTAGCTTTACCTGGGAGCTGGTGTTTTTCTCGCCGGAACGCCATAGAGCGGAGCGGCTCGCGACTTCCATCGCCCAGTCGAAGATCTTTCGTTTATAGCCGGTCAGCTTGCTTCCCTGCTCCATGACGCGGGTATAGATTTTCTCGAACACGCGAGGCACGGCGGCAAGCAGAGTGGGATGAATTTCGAGGAGAGCTTGGGCCACGTGCTCGACGGCTTCGACGTAGGCAATGGTTATGCCGTGAAAAATATAGGCATAATCCAGCATTCGGCCGTAGACGTGCGCGAGCGGAAGGAAAGAGATGGCAATGTCACTCTTGGCTTCAAATTTGACGTTGGCGCAGGTGTCGGTGACGTTGGAACAAAAATTGGTGTGCGTCAGCATGACGCCTTTGGGCTCGCCGGTGGTGCCGGAGGTGTAGATGATCGAAGCAAGCTGGCCGGGGAGGACTTGCGAGGCACGAAGGCGATAAGAGGCGACATCGGCGCCGGTGGCGGTGGAGATTAAAGTTTCGTAGCGGAGGCAATCCGCGGGCAGATCGGCAGGGCCATCGGCGACGATGATCTGTTCCAGTTCCGGGAGTTGCGCGCGAATGCTTTGGAGCCTTTGCATCTGCGCGGCACCGGCGGCGAAGACGACCTTTGCGCCGCAATGCTTGAGGATGTAGGTGAGGCGGTTGGGGGACTCGTTGAAATAGATGGGAACGGTGACGCCGCCAGCGCCGGTGATGGCGAAGTCGGCGGTGTGCCACTCGGGGCGATTGGCGGCGAAGAGGCCGACGCGGTCGCCGGGCTTGACGCCGAGTTCGACGAAGGCAGTGGAGAGGCCGGCTACGCGGCGGAGGAATTCTTCGGAGGAGATGGACTGCCATCCGTCGGCGGTGCGAAACATCTGTGCGCGCGGATTCGGCAGAGAGTCCACGGCGTTGAGTAAGCGCGAGGGAAGGGTCCCGTAGTTCATCGGTGCTTTCACTTTAGCTCAGGCCATTTCGTTGCGCAATCCGACTCGCGTACTGCCGTAAGGTCCATCATTCCGGCGTTGAAGTGCCTTGCACTGACTGCGAAAACTCAATCAAACGTTTGCGCAGCTCACTCGATAACTTCGCTGCCTCGACCATTTGTGCTAGCTGTGCTTTCCACTCTGACATCACAAACGTGAAGGCTGGAGTCTTCCTTTGACCTCCCAAGCAGCGGGCGAACTCTCCGATCAAAAACCGGTGACGCTCGACAGCGTCTTTGTGAGTTTGAGTTGCATCTCCGAACGTCTTCAGCAGCTTCTCTATGTCGCTGTGTAACTCCTTATAGGACTTCTCTCGGCGACAGGATTGAACATCCTTGAACGTGGCGTCAATTGAGATCCTCGCCTCGTCCATTGCTTTATCTGCTTTTTTAAGGAGTTCAGTCTGTTGCGTAAGCCATTCAGCAGCGCTCGAGCCAAGGATATACGCGGCGAATCGCTCCTTGATTTCTGAGGAGGATAGATTTTCGCAAACGATTTCGCTCTCTAGTGAATCGTATGGGATTGCACCAATCCGCTGGAACCCCCTCATGAGTAAGATCGCGGCTGCAGCAGCAAACGCGATGGAGTAACCAGATGCCGCCAACGGCTTTACCCATTCCTCTCCCGAGCGCACCAGAATGTGTGAGTACCAAACAATCGTCGCGAGTGCAGCCAAGCTCAGCAACGAGAGCAGCGCAAACAAAACCACCGCACTGCGGCCGGCATCTACAGCCGTTCCAGCAAACCACGGCAGTGGAACATGATACTTTCTGGCGCGCTGAATATTCCTTAGGAGGTTTCTAAGCTTTAGGATGACTTCTAGTGTCCACAAGAAGCCGAACAGTAGCACCACAGAACGAAAAACGAATCCTCGAACATCAGCGAGTCCTACCGCAAACAAATGCGCGGTCGCAAGTACTAGTTCTAGAGATATGATCGCTAGATAAGCTACTGACTGGAATCGTCTGTTGAATTCAGGTAGTGCCCGCCCTTCCATTCCTCCCATGCAGTAATAGACGAGCAACGCGTAGGCTACGACGAAAAACATCACCATGTCTGTCGCAACCGTCAGAAGGACAAGCTGGTTTCTCCAGTTTTTCGGACTTGCAAGGAATGAGGGTATCTGTGGGAGACAGGTATACAGAATGGCTGCTAGGACGCCGAATAGTGCCCATGTTGAAGCGCCCGATCTCCCAATCGATGCAGCATGTCGATCACCGAGTCTTCTAATGTACTCAATCCAAAGTTTTCGTTGCGACTCCTCAGAATCGGGACGAGTGACGGGTAACGTTGGCCCAATGCTTGATGTTGAATCCAAAACGAATGACCCCGCTCGGGAGTAGAGTATCATTTCTAATGGCTGGCTCCAGCCCCCCACGCTAGGAGTAATCCGACTTAGCGACACTCGATTCTTAGTCCGAAAATGCTAATAGATCCGGTGACGGGAGGCAGATGCTACCCCAGCGCCGACCATGAACTACGCGCCTAGAGTGCACAGGGCCGGTGTGGTGCGCAAAGCGGGGCTGCGTTAAGATAAAACGCGGAGTTTCTTGATGAGCGCTACGCTTTCTGGAACGGTGGCTGACGGAGCTTTGTCGCGCGGGCCTTTTCGCGCGGCGCGGGGGACTTCGCTTTCGTGCAAGGGGTGGCAGCAGGAAGCGGCGCTGCGGATGTTGATGAACAACCTGGACCCGGAAGTGGCGGAGAAGCCGGAAGATTTGGTGGTTTACGGCGGGACGGGGAAAGCGGCGCGGAATTGGGAGTGCTTTCATGCGATAGTGCGGTCGCTGAAGGCGCTGGAATCGGACGAGACGCTTTTGGTGCAATCGGGGAAGCCGGTGGCGGTTTTCCGGACGCATGAATATGCGCCGCGCGTGCTGCTTTGCAATTCCAACCTGACGGGACACTGGAACAACTGGGAGAAGTTCAACGAACTGGATCGCGCCGGGCTGATGATGTACGGGCAGATGACGGCGGGCAGCTGGATTTATATCGGTACGCAGGGGATTTTGCAGGGGACGTACGAAACGTTTGCGGCGGCGGCGCGAAAACATTTTGGCGGGACGCTGGCGGGGAAATTGGTGGTGACGGGCGGGATGGGCGGGATGGGCGGCGCGCAGCCCCTGGCCGCGACGATGAATGGCGCGGCGTTTTTGGGGATTGATGTGGACCCGGAGCGCATCAAGCGACGCGTGAAGGGCGGCTATTGCGACGTGATGGTGACGAGCCTCGACGAGGCGCTGCGGATTTTGAAGAATGCAGTGCGCAAGGGCGAGGCGACTTCGGTGGGGCTGGTGGGCAATTGCGCGGACTTGATTCCGGAGTTGGCGAAGCGCGGCGTGGTGCCGGATCTTTTGACGGATCAGACTAGCGCGCACGATCCGATTGCCGGCTATGTGCCGAACGGGATGACGCTGGACGCGGCTTTGGAACTGCGGAAGAGCGATCCGGCGGAGTATCGGAAGCATTCGCTGGCGGCGATGGCGCAGCATGTGCAGGGCATGCTGGATTTGCAGAAGCTGGGAGCGGTGACGTTTGATTACGGGAACAATATTCGGACGTTTGCGTTCGAATATGGCGTGAAGAATGCTTACGACTTTCCGGGATTTGTGCCCGGCGTATATCCGGCCGCTTTTTTGCGAGGGGAAAGGGCCGTTTCGTTGGGCGGCGCTTTCGGGCGAGGCTTCGGATATTGCGCGGACAGACCAGCTAGTGCTGGAGATGTTTCCGCACGATGAGCATTTGACGCGGTGGATTAAGTTGGCGCAGAAGCGCGTGAAATTTCAGGGGCTGCCTTCGCGGATTTGCTGGCTGGGGTATGGGGAGCGGGACAAGTTTGGGTTGGCGTTGAATGAGTTGGTGGCGCGCGGCGAATTGAAAGCGCCGGTAGTGATGGGGCGGGATCATCTGGATTGCGGGTCGGTGTCTTCGCCATATCGCGAGACGGAATCGATGCTGGATGGGTCGGATGCGATTGCGGATTGGCCGCTACTGAATGCGTTGGTGAATACGGCGAGCGGGGCGTCGTGGGTCTCGATTCACAATGGCGGCGGCGTGGGGATTGGGTATTCGCAGCATGCGGGGCAAGTTTGACCGTGGCCGATGGCACGAAAGAAATGGCGGCGCGGATTGAGCGCGTTTTGACGAATGATCCGGGGATGGGCGTGGTGCGGCACGTGGACGCGGGGTATCCGGAAGCGATTGCGTTCGCGAAGAAAAACAGCGTCAAAATCCCCATGCTGTAGCGAAATACTGTTAAGTGCAGTGGAACTCTCCTGCTCGGTCTTGCATCCTAGAAAGAGTAGTTCCGCAGGAGGAAACCATGTATGTCATTTTAGGAGCCACAGGAAACACAGGAAGTGTCGCCACGGAAACTCTGCTGGCGAAGAAACAACAGGTGCGAGTGGTAGGTCGCAGCAAGGAGCATCTTGCGCGATTCGTCTCTCGCGGCGCGGAGGCATTTGTGGCGGATGTCACAGATTCTGCCGCTCTGACGAAAGCTTTCAAAGGAGCGCGTGCGGTTTACGCGCTAATCCCACCCAATGTGACTAGCCTCGATTTCCGAGCCTATCAAGATCACGTCACAAACTCGATCGCGACTGCTTTGGAAGCTGCGAAAGTCCCTCACGTGGTGACACTGAGCAGCATTGGCGCTGATAAACCCGAAAGAACCGGACCGGTCGTCGGCCTTCATTTCATGGAAAAGAGATTTGCCCAAATCCCCAAATTGAATGCTCTTCACTTGCGCGCCGGCTATTTCATGGAAAACACACTGCCCCAGGCCGGGATTATTAAAAAGGCTGGAAAGATGGCTGGGCCCGTCCGCGCTGATTTGCCAATTGCGGTGGTTGCGACTCAGGATATCGGTGTGGCGGCGGCCGAAGCACTGCTCAAACTCGATTTCACCGGCCTCCAGACGCACGAATTGCAGGGTCAGAGAAACCTCACCTATTCGGAGATGGCCAAAATCGCCGGAGCGGCTATTGGACAGCCCGATCTCCCCTACATCCAGTTGCCCACTGATCAGGTGATTCAGGCGATGACTGAAATGGGCATGTCCAAAAACCTGGCGACTCTGCTCTGCGAAATGACCGAAGCCATGAATAGCGGCTACATGCGCGAACTCGAGCCGCGGTCGGCAGCCAACACAACGCCGACTTCGTACGAGGAGTTTGTGCGAAAGGTTTTTGTTCCTGCATACAAAGGACAAGCCGCGGGAGCCTAACGCGGGTAAACGGACGTTTTCGGCTTCTGGCCTGCGTAGTTTGGACTTTCGCGGAAAGTTCCGAGCCGCAAGCTGGCCGGAAACGTCTGTCTCCTCTCGCTCCGTGCATGATCATCCCGTATCCGGCATAATACCGGGGCCTTGGCGAATTCCCTGCTCATTACCGGCGCATCGCAACTCTTGACGCTGCGCGGAAGCGGCCCTCGGCGCGGCGTAGCGCTCGCCAACCTGGGCATTATCAAGGATGGAGCGCTGCTGGTGCGCGATGGCCTGATCGCAGCCGTGGGAGCTCGCGCAAAAGTAGAAGCCCTTCCGGAAGCCGCCAGCGCGGAGAAACTGGACCTCGGCGGACGCGTGGTGCTGCCGGGGTTCGTCGATTCACACACACATCTGATCCATGCGGCGAGCCGCGCGGAAGAGTATGAGCTGAAGATTGCGGGCGCGAGCTATGAGGAGATTGCGCGCAAGGGCGGCGGGATACTCAATTCCGTCAGGAAACTGCGGGCGGTGACGGCGGAGGCTTTGAAGAAGCGGGCACGCTGCGCGTTGACGCAATTTGCCGCGCATGGAACAACGACCATCGAGGCGAAGAGCGGTTACGGATTGGACGTCGCCAGCGAGCTGAAAATTCTGCGACTTCATAGGGAGCTTGCCGCCGAGCAGCCTTTGGATATCGTCTCGACGTTTCTTGGGGCGCATGTGGTGCCGGCGGAGTATCGCGGAACGCCGGAAGGTGCGAAGAAGTACATCGAGCTGTTGACGGAAAAACTGATTCCCGAAGTGGCGGCGGAGAAACTCGCGGAGTTCTGCGACGTTTTTTGCGATCGAGGGGCGTTCACGCGGGTGCAGGCTGCGGAAATTCTGGAATCGGGCAAGCAAAATGGGCTGGCGCCGCGGTTGCATGCGGAGCAACTGACGCGCACGGGAGCGACCCAACTCGCGGTGGAGGTGGGAGCGGCGAGTTGCGATCATCTCGAGCAAGTGAATTCGGGCGATATCGCGGCGCTGGCCAAGTCGAAGACAGTTGCGACGCTACTACCGGGATGCGATTTCCATCTTGGGCTGGAGAAATACGCACCGGCGCGCAAGTTGATCGATGCTGGAGCGATTGTGGCGCTGGCCACGGACTACAACCCCGGCACCAGCCCGACGATGAGCATGCCGATGATCCTGTCGCTGGCGTGCTCGCGGCTGCGCATGAGTCCCGCGGAGGCCATTACCGCGGCAAGCGTAAATGGGGCCTATGCGTTAAGGCGCGAAAAACAGATTGGATCGCTGGCTGTTGGCAAATTCGCGGACCTGGCCGTCTTCGAAGTGGCCGATTACCGCGAAATTCCTTATTATTTTGGGATGAACTCTTGTTGGATGACCATGAAGCGGGGTGTCGTGGTCCATGCCGCCGACGAAGCCAAGGCCTAACCCGCATAAGAAGCCCGAAAAAAAGATAAAAATCCTGCAAGTGAAGAGGACAGAGCGGAAGTCCGTGTGGCAGGAGTACTTTTATCCCATTCTGGGAATTCTCTTCGTGGTGATTATTTTTTTCCTTGGAGCGTTCGGACTGAGCTGGGATGAATCGGGAGTGGTTGGGTTGTGGATGGTGGGAATCATTTTTGTTGGCAGGCAGGCGGTGCTTTACTTTACGGGAGCACCAGCTCCCAAGAAGGAAGTGAAAAAGCCACTGGCTTCGATGCCGCCGAAAAAATATACGCCACCGGCGCTGCCGCGCGTGAGCAAAGATTTCCGTCCGATGCCACCAAAGGGCGACAAAAGATATCCTCCGCCTAGCCCCTTCATAAAGCCACCTACTAAGAATTAACTGCGTTTTGAAACTGTCGGCGGCCATGCTTGTAGTGTGCAGGTGGCTGTAGAGACCCATAATCTCTTATGATGGTGTGGGGACGCGGGGGGGACACGTTTGCGATGAAACGACTGATTGAGTGCGTGCCGAATTTTAGCGAGGGGCGGGATGCCGCGAAGGTCGACGCGATTGTCTCCGAGATGAGCGGCGTCACTGGTGTTTACGTTCTCGATCGCGAGATGGATGCCGACCACAACCGCTGCGTGATCACGCTTGCAGGGGAGCCGGATGCCGTCGCGGAAGCCGCGTTGCGCGGCGTGGGCAAGGCGATGGAACTGATCGACCTGACGAAACATACCGGAGCGCACCCGCGCGTTGGCGCAACGGATGTGGTGCCGTTCATTCCCATCGAAGGCGTGAGCATCGAGGATTGCGTCGCTCTGGCGCACCGCACCGGGAACGAGATTTGGGCGCGTTACAGAATTCCCGTGTTTTTCTACGAAGCGGCGGCGAAGCGGCCCGACCGTGTAAATCTCGAAAATATCCGGCGGGGGCAGTTTGAAGGATTGCGCGAAGAGATGAAGCACAATCACGACCGCCAGCCCGATGTGGGGGAGCCGAAACTGCATCCGACGGCGGGAGTCACGGTTGTCGGGGCGCGCAAATTTCTGGTGGCGTACAACATCAATCTCAATACCTCGGACATCAGCATCGCCAACAAAATCGCGAAAGCCATCCGTCACTCGTCAGGAGGCCTGCGCTATGTCAAATCCATGGGAGTGGAGCTGAAAGCGCGAAACCTGGCGCAAGTGTCGATCAACCTCACCGATTTTGAGCAGACGCCGATGCACCGTGTCTACGAAATGGTCAAGCGCGAGGCGGAACGCTATGGCGCGGTGCCCGTGGGGAGCGAAATCGTCGGCCTGATTCCGAAAAAAGCGATTGAGATGGCGGCGGATTTTTTTCTGCAACTGGAAAACTTCTCTCCCGCGCAGGTGTTTGAGAACAAGCTGGCCGCGGCGCTCGGCGGGGCTCCGCTCGAAGCAAGCAAGGACGGCAAACTCGCAAGCCTGGCGCGGCCTTTTCTGGAGGCTGTGGCTGCTCCAACGGTCACGCCAGGAGGCGGCAGCGTAGCCGCACTTGCTGGCGCGCTGGCAGCCTCGCTTGGGCAAATGGTTGCGGGACTCTCGCGCAAAAAAAAGTCGCAAGCTGCATACGCCGATCGGCTCTCGACAGAACTGGACTCTTTGCGCCGGACGGCTGACAAGCTTGCAACGGCCATCGACCGCGATGCCTCGTCCTACGACGCCGTGATGGCGGCGTTCAAGCTGCCGAAAAATAGCGCGGACGAAGTGCAACAACGGGAAACGTCGATCCAGGCTGCTACAAAAGGCGCTTCCGAGGTTCCCCTGCAGGTGGCAGAGAGTGCAGTTGCTCTTTTCGAACGGTTGGGACAACTGGATGCTATCGCCGCCGCATCCATGAAGTCAGACTTGGAAGTGGCGCGTTACATGGCCGCTGCGGGGGCACGCGGCGCTCTGGCCAACGTCGAGATCAACCTCGATGGAATTACGGACAGCGCTTATGTGGCGCTGATGCGCTCAAAAGTCGCGGCCCTTCGCGAGCGATTGGGGAATGCACCGCGTACAACAACCGCGTAGAATTGATCTTCCCCCCGGCCTTTGAAAGGAGCATTTCATGAAACTAAAATCGATATTGGCCTTGTCCTCTGTTGGGCGGGCGATTTCCAGCCTCGCGGCCATCGGGTTCCTGCTTGGTGCCGCGTTGGCGCTGCCTAAGGCCACGCAAGCCGGAACACTCGGCGCGAATGTCATCGGAATGTTCCCGAAGGATGTGGGCGAATTTGGTTATGCCGATATGAAAAAAGCCCGCACGCTGAAATGGTTTCCGCAATTGCAGGAACAAGTGCTTCCTGAGAGGTTCCGGCAATTCGAGAAATTCCTGGCTTCGACCGGCAATGATCCGAATAGCCAGGTCGATGAGATTGCCTGGGCGCTTGTTGCCGAAGGGATGACGGCGAAGACCGAGGGAACCGGCTCGGATGCGGTTCCGACCGGCGAACAGATGGTGGGCGTTGCGCTGGGCAATTTCAACCAGGACTCGACAGCGGCCTACTTCAAAAAACAAAAGCTTCCGACCTCCACCTTTCACGGCTACACCCTTTACGCGTTTGGCTCGGGGACCGGCGCCACGGACCTCTTCTTCGTGTTTATCGATTCAAGCACCGCGGCCTACGGGCACAGAAGCATCCTGGAGAAGATGATCAGCGTCCGCTTTGGGGATGAAGAAGGATTGATGCGCAACGACAAGTTCTTCACGCTGATCAATGAAGCCAACACGGGCAGTTCCGTGTGGCTCGTAACCAATCCCGCCTACACACGTTTGGCAATTCAGCAACTCGCGCCGGAGATTCAGCAGTTCCCGGAAGCCGCGAAGCTGGTGATGCGCATGCAAAACTCGATCATCAATGTCGAAGCGGGCAGCGATCTGGACGCAAAAGTCCAGGCCATTTGCGGTTCAACCGATGACGCCAACACGCTGGGCCAGTTGCTGCAGGCGGGGTTCCTTTACAAACGCTATCAAGCCCAAAAGGACAATCCCGATCTTGCCCAGCTTCTCGATCAGGTTCGCATCACGCCGGGAGGCGACCGCGTGACTTTGCATATGTCGCTGAGCGACGATCAAATGACTTCGCTCATCAAGCACAACACCTTCACGTTCAAGATGTAGGTTCTAGCGTCGCTACAAAAAACTTAGAGCCGGACACAGGAATGTGCCCGGCTCTTTACTTTTCAGAGAAATCTACGCGATGTGCGGTGCGCGGCCGAAATACTTCGTTAAACGAGTCACGGCCATTCCGTCGCGCGCTTCGTACTGAACCCGGTCAACGCCGCCCAAGCCTTCCAATTGGCCGGCAAAACCGGCAATTCGGTCCAGACCTACAGCCGGCTCTGCGGCACCTTCGTGAGCCATAGCGACTTCGATGCGATCGGGATAGCGAGTCAGTGTCACTGTGAGGTGCGGATGCTCACCCGTCAGATGTTCGAATGCCTCCTCGCATGCGGCGACGATGGACTTTTGCAGGTCGGCAGCTTCTTCGGATGTTAATCCGACAGCTTCGGCGACAAAGCGCGCTGCCCCGCCCACGGCAGCCGCCAGCCGTGGATCGGCGTCAATCTGCAACTGAATGCTTTTGGTTTCAGCGCTCACTGTTACTGCTCGCAAGCGACACGTCGCAAGCCTCGCGGCAGTCCGGGCAATAGTACAAGCCGTCCGCGCAGAGCTTCACGTTAACTTGGCCCTTGCATATCGTGCAATATTTTTCGCAGTTGCACTGGCCTTCCGGCCTATCACATTGAACGCAAACGACGGGACCCTGCATGGGCGCCTCCAACAAAACTGTACCTGACGTTGGCTGAAGCCAGCAAGCTGGACGTTCGGGCTGTGCTGCGTTTCTTCTATTACATGGCGCGTTCGTGTTTTGTACGTCGCCATCGGGGCCTTGCTCGAGATTCTTGAAGTTTGCACGGCCCTTCTTTGACGCGTTTCGAGGCGCGTGCTAGTATCAATTTCTGCTTGAGCACACGGAATGGAATCCGTCACGACTCCTCCTATCACCGAACTTCGTAAGACGCCGCTGAACGCGGTGCACCGCCGATTGGGCGCCAAGATGGTGAATTTTGGCGGCTGGGACATGCCCGTCGAATACCCGGCGACCGGCGGATTGGTTGCCGAACACAAAGCGGTACGCTCGAGCGTCGGTGTTTTCGACGTCAGCCACATGGGGGACATCCGGATTCGTAGCGGGCGCACACCCGGCGGCGCGCTAGCAGCGGTGCAGCATATCAGCATGAACGATGCTTCCAAGCTGGCGATTGGTCAGGCGCACTATTCGGCGATGCTTTATCCCGAGGGCACGTTTGTTGACGATGTGATCGTTCATCGCCTTGGCGAAGACGACTATTTGCTCGTGATCAACGCGGGAACGCGCGAAAAAGATATCAACTGGGTTCGCGAAAATACGAAGGGTTTTGACTGCGTAGTCGAGGAGCTCAGTGACGCGTACACCCAGCTGGCGATTCAGGGTCCGCGCGCGCAAGAACTCTTGCAGAAACTCACAGATGCCAATCTAGACGTGATCAAGAATTATTGGTTCACGCACGGGACCGTTTGCGGGCTGAAGAACACGCTTATTGCGCGCACTGGCTACACCGGTGAGGACGGCTTCGAGATTTATGTTCCCTCGGATGTTGCGACAAGCGAGATGGTCTGGAACCAGGTGATGGAAGCAGGACGCGAGTTCGGCGTCATTCCTTGCGGCCTCGGCGCACGCAATACGCTTGCGTCTCGAATCCAAGATGGCGCTGTACGGCCACGAAATCAGCGACAAGATCAACGTTTGGGAAGCGGGGCTGGATCGTTATTGCAAGATGGAAAAAGGCGATTTCATCGGCCGCGCCGCATTGGAACGTGCGAGAGCCGCGGGGCTGAAGCGAGCCCTGGTTGGGCTGGAGATGGTTGACCGTGGCATCGCACGCGACGAGTATTGCTGCTGCAACGAGAGCGGCGAACGTGATTGGCGTAATCACCAGCGGCTCGCCCTCGCCGACGCTTTGCAAAAATATTGCGCTGGCTTATGTCCCGCCGGCGATGACTGCACTCGGCACACCGATCTACGTGCAGATTCGAACGCAGAAGTGCAAAGCCCAGGTAGTTGCAACTCCGTTCTACAAACGGCCCAAAAAAGCTGCGGCGCCGCAAGCCGCGGCGAATGACTGAACGAGATATATTTACGGCAGCCCCGGCCTTGCGGGGCGGTGAGGAGTGGTCCGATGGCATATCCTGCGAATTATCGCTACACCAAAGAGCATGAATGGGTGGACGTGAAAGGTGACGTAGCCGCGATCGGGATCACCGATTACGCGCAGCATGAGCTTGGCGACGTGGTCTTTGTCGAACTTCCTAAAGTTGGCGTGAAGATCGAGGCGGGCAAGACGTTTGGCACGGTCGAGTCGGTGAAAGCCGTCAGCGATATTTACGCTCCGGCATCGGGCGAAGTTGTCGAAGCCAACGAAGTGCTGCACAACACTCCGGAAAAAATCAACACCGATCCGCATGGAGAAGGGTGGCTGATCAAGGTCCGCCTGGCCAACACCGCGGAGATTAGCGGCCTTATGGACACCGCAGCTTACGAAGCTTACATCGCGTCGCAAAGCAAGGAAGCCTCCGCCTGATGCGCTATCTTCCGAAGAGTCCCGCCGAGCGGCAGGACATGCTCGCCGCCATCGGCGCAAAATCCATCGACGACTTATTTTCAAGCATTCCGGAGGCTTACCGCCTTCGTGAAGCTCTGAAGTTGCCCGGCCCGCTTTCCGAAACTGAAGTCATCGATTATTTCAAGGCGCGCGCCGCGGAAAATTCCGGCGGCTACACCAGTTTTCTCGGGGCCGGCGTATACAACCATCTTCGCTCGGTGGTCACCGACGCCATTATCCAGCGCGGCGAATTTCTTACTTCTTACACTCCCTATCAGGCGGAAATCACGCAGGGCACACTGCAAGCCATCTTTGAGTTTCAAACCCTGATGTGCCAGCTCACCGGCCAGGAAGTTGCCAATGCTTCGATGTACGACGGCTCGACCGCCACAACCGAAGCTGTCTTGATGGCCGAGCGGCTCACGGGCCGCAGCCGCATCCTTGTCGCGCGCTCCGTCCATCCAGAATATCGCGACGTCCTGAAAACTTACGCCAAGAATTCTGGTTTGCAGGTGGAAGAAATTGCGTATACCGCGAGCGGGACGGTCGATCAAAAGGCGCTGCAAGCCGCGCTCAAAAACGATGTGGCAGCGGTCGTCGTGCAATCCCCCAATTTCTTTGGCGTGATCGAAACCATTGGTCCGTTGGCCGATGCCGCGCACGCTTCCGGCGCGCTTTTGGTTACCGCCATCACCGAAGGCGTGTCGCTAGGCTTGCTGAGTCCACCCGCTGAAGCCGACATTGTAGCGATGGAAGCCCAAAGCTTCGGCTTGGCTCCGAGTTATGGCGGACCTTTCGCAGGTGTGGTTGCCTCGCGCGACAAGTTTGTCCGTCAGATGCCCGGCCGGCTGTCGGGCCAGACTACCGACTCCGAAGGCCGCCGCGGGTTCGTCTTGACGCTAGCCACACGCGAGCAACACATTCGCCGCGAGAAAGCCACTTCCAATATCTGCACGAACCAAGCCCTTTGTGCGCTGGCGGCCACGGTTCACCTCACGCTCCTTGGCAAAGAGGGCTTGCGCGAGATGGCGCACCAAAATCTTTCCAAAGCCCAGTTCGCTCTCAGCGAACTCGAAAAAATCCCTGGCGTACGCCGCGCGTTCGACGCTCCTTTCTTCAACGAGTTCACGGTCGAGTTCCCGCGCTCCGTAAAAATCGTAAACGCCTATTTGCAGCGCGAAAAAATCATCGGCCCCTTTGTTTTGGGCACCGCTTATCCCGAATTGACTAAACACGCGCTGGTGTGCGTCACGGAAACAACGACGCGCGCAGAAATCGAGCGCTTCGCCGCAGCCGTTCGCCGCGCGCTGGAGCAACCACTTTAGCGGGGACATTTTCTTTGTAGGGGCGCAGCATGCTGCGCCCCTACAAACACGAACTCAAAAATGACCGACAAAATCAAAAAAGCCTCAACGCATCCGAGCCAGAACGAAGGGTTGATCTTCGAGAAATCCTCGCCGGGCAAGCGCGCCTTCGAACTCCCTCCGCTCGACGTGCCCAGCGCCGATCCTGCAAAGTCACTGGGCGCGGCTCACCGCCGCGAAGGCGTCGAAGGCTTCCCCGAGGTCAGCGAGATCGAAGTCATTCGCCACTTCACGCGCTTATCTACCTGGAACTATGCCATCGATCTCGGCATGTACCCGCTGGGTTCCTGCACCATGAAATATAACCCGCGCGTAAACGAGTTTGTGGCCCGCCTCGAAGGTATTGCCACCGAGCATCCGTACCAGCCGCAAGACCTCTCGCAGGGCTGTCTGAAAATTTTGCAACTCCTCGAGAAGTGCCTGCTTGAAATCACGGGCATGGACGCCGTAACGCTGCAGCCGGCCGCCGGCGCGCATGGCGAATTAACAGGACTCCTGCTCATCCGCGCCTATCACGAAAAAAATGGCAACCCGCGCAAAAAAGTTTTGATTCCGGACTCGGCCCACGGTACAAATCCGGCCACTGCGGTGATCGCCGGCTACGAAGTCGAAAACATCAAGTCCGAGTCCCACGGACAGATCGACGTGGATAAGCTGCGCGATCAGGTCACGCCAGACGTCGCCGGATTAATGATCACAAATCCCTCGACCCTGGGCATATTCGAAGAGCGCATTCCCGAAATCGCAAAAATTCTGCACGACAAAGGCGCGCTTCTTTACATGGACGGCGCCAACATGAACGCCCTCACGGGCATCACGCGCCCCGGCGATCTCGGCGTTGACGTCATGCACCTCAACCTGCACAAAACTTTTTCGACCCCCCACGGCGGCGGAGGTCCCGGCGCAGGTCCGGTGGCGATGAAGAAAATCCTCGAACCCTTCCGCCCTGTTCCGATCCTTGTCGAAAAAGATGGAGGACGCCTCGCGCTTGAACAAATTCGTCCCGATTCCATCGGCAGAGTCAAAGCTTTCAGCGGAAATTTCGGCGTACTCGTCCGCGCGCTCGCGTACATTCTGGCGTATGGCCCCGGCGTGCGTCAGGCCACTGAGGATGCAGTCCTCAATGCAAACTACATTCGCAAACACCTCGAAGGCGTTTTCGACCTTCCCTATTCCCTGCCTTCAATGCACGAAGTAGTTTTCAGCGACGCGCTCCAGAAGAAAAACGGCGTCAACACCATGGACATCGCCAAGCGCCTCATCGACTACGGCTTTCATCCTTACACTACGGCATTTCCGTTGATCGTTCCCGGCGCTTTGATGATCGAACCAACGGAATCCGAATCCCGCGAAGAATGCGACCTCTTCATTGATGCCATGCGCTCCATCGCCGAAGAAGCCGCATCGAATCCAGAGCTGGTTAAAACGGCCCCACACACCACGCGAGTCCGTCGTCTCGATGAAGTAGGAGCCGCCCGCAAACCCATCCTACGATGGAAGCAGCGGACGTCCCTCAAGGAAGCTGCGGACTAACCAAGCTTCCCAAATTTGCTTTCATGACAAACGGGGAGCGCTCGTTTCATTTTTGTTTCAGACACACTCTTTATTTCGAAAAACTTCGCACGCTCTTACCCTGTTAGACTTATCAAGCCGGAGTGAGTTCCGTTGCCCGTGCCCGAATGAGTTCCGCACTAAATCAGTGGCTTCCAAAATCTGTTCTTCTACTGCGCGATTACGACCGTCATAAATTCGTCTCGGATCTAATCGCTGGGGTCACCGTCGGCCTCGTCGCCCTGCCCCTCGCAATGGCTTTCGCCATCGCCTCTGGCGTTTCCCCGCAAGCAGGCATCTATTGCGCCATTGTCACCGGCTTCCTCATCTCCGCACTCGGCGGCTCAAAGACTCAAATCGGCGGCCCCACTGGTGCCTTCGTCGTCGTTATCTCCGGAATCATCGCCAAGCATGGCATCGACGGCCTTTTCGAATGCACCATGATGGCCGGCGTCCTGCTCGTACTCCTCGGCATCACCGGCATGGGCGCGGCCGTCAAATATTTTCCACGTCCCGTCATCATCGGTTTCACAAACGGCATCGCCATCCTGATCGCCAGCACTCAGATTCGCGACTTTTTCGGCCTGCGCATGGATCATGTCCCCGGCGATTTCTTCCATCGCATGGAAGCCTTCGGCGCCGCCTGGAACACCATCTCCATGCCAGCCACTGCGCTGGCTATTTTCTCCGTCACGATCATGATTTTCTGTCTTAAGTATGCCAAGCGGATTCCGGGAGCTATCGTCGTCACGTTCGGCGCAACCATCGCCGTCACTCTGCTGAAAATTCCCGTCGAGACGATTGGTACGCGCTTCCACGGCATCCCCAGCGGACTTCCCACGTTTGCCGTCCCACATTTCAGCTACGACACCGCGCGCCAACTTCTCTCTCCTGCTTTCACGGTAGCCATGCTCGGCGCCATCGAATCCCTTATGTCCGCCGTCGTCTCCGACCGCATGAGTAACGATAAGCACAATCCCAACGTGGAGTTGATGGCGCAGGGCGTAGCTAACATAATTTCTCCTCTGTTCGGCGGATTGCCCGCTACCGGCGCGATCGCCCGCACCGCCACCAACGTACGTTCCGGCGCGAAAACTCCCGTCGCCGGAATGATTCATGCGCTCACACTTCTCGCCATCGTGCTTTTCGCCGCGCCGCTGGTTAGCAACGTACCCCTCGCCGCGCTCGCCGCAATCCTCATGATCGTGGCCTATAACATGGGCGAATGGCACGAAATTCCCGAGATTCTGAAACTCAGCGCCGCGGATATTGCGGTTTGGCTGATCACTCTGACTTTGACCGTCGTGGCCGATCTCACCTTCGCCGTTGAAGTCGGCATGGTCCTCGCCGCGCTTATGTTCATTCGCAAGGTGTCGCGCACTACGACAGTGGCCCGCGTAACGAAAGACTATGTCGAGGACAGCCGCAAGCACATCCTGCAGGGAAAAGACATCCCGCCTTATGCCACGGTCTACCGCATTCATGGCCCCTTCCTCTTCGGAGCTACGGACAAATTCGCGGATATTCTGGGCGAACTGGATTCTCTGCCACCGATCGTCATTCTGCGGTTGCGAAATATGACCGCCATTGATGCCACGGGTCTAGGGGCGATTCGCGACCTTGCAGATACACTGCACGCTTCCGGTCGTTCCCTGCTCCTCTGCGGCGCCCGCGAGCAACCCGCAAGACTCATGCATCAAGCCGAATTTGAACGCCACGTCGGTCCTGAAAATATCTGCCCAAGCATCGCCGACGCCCTACAGCGCGCCGCGAGTCTCCACAGCGCACAGCACACTTCCGCTATCGAGGAGATTGCCGAAAAAGTGGTCTAAGAACGGGGGAACGGATTGCGATTCGTTCCAAGGGAATTCCGAAAATTTGGCCGCAGAAAAAAGCGGGCGCCTCGATGAGGCGCCCGCTTACGTTTGTTGGTGTTGGTGAACGACTTCCAGAATGACGATGGCTATCGGTCTTCGTCCCCGGAGCTGAGACCTGGCAAAACAGGCGTGCCTTCCTTGCGGACGGCATCCAGCTTGTTGGGATCGAGCCCGAGGATTTGCAGGATCGTAGGAGCCACCTGAGTGGTTTCCACAAAACTGTGAATGGTCCGGGCCTCGATGCTGGGGTTCGAGACCAGTAGCATCACGTTGGTGTCATCCCAAGCGAAGCCGCCGTGCTCGGATTGCTTCTTCAGGTTTCCGGTATAGACCACGCCCACGTTCGGCAACACGACGATGTCCGGTGTGCGTGGGTCGCCGCCGGGACGGAGGGAGCAGCAGGGGCCGGGGTTGTTCGGTACTCCGGGTGCATTAAAGATGGTTGTGAGCGAGCTGCCATAGAGTATCTGGCCCAGTCCGATGGTTGTCCCGGCATTCTCCAATGCCGTTACTGCGTCGCTGGTCTTGCTGGAATCCGCCAGCCAAATCTGCGAAATGTCATCCTCGGCTATCCCAAGACCGTTAGTGGGGTCGCTGTAAACTGCCGGGAGTAAGTTCGGGATGATTCCGGACGGCGGCGTGCCGTTGTTGCCGGAATTGCCAGGAATGGGAAAGAAACGGCTCGGGTCGATCGGAGACTGCCCGTGTTTGGCCGTGATGATGATGGTGGTCGAATCGAAGAGACCCTGGTGCTTGAGCGCAGCGACCATCTGCCCAATCGCCGCATCCACGAACTGAATCTCCGCTAGCATTTTGGGTCTGGGCGTACCCTGGGCATCCTCATAACCGCCAGAGTTTGCGTCGGTCCTGACGGCGGATTTGGGTTCAATCAGCTTCTCTCCAACGCTAACCGCCTGGAAGTTCATGCCGAAGATTACTGGGACAGGAGCCGAGCCCGTACCGAGGTGCGTTCGACCGTGGATCTGGTTGAGCACGGCGTTTACCTTCAATTGGTCATTGCATTTGATAGCGTCGAAATCAGTCGTCCAGTCGTCACCATTGGGAACAAGCTTGCCGCAATCAAAACCATTAGCCGTCGTAAGCCCCGGCAGGACAATCTGGAGGGAGTTAACTTCCGGCGAATAGTAATCATCCACGTTGGTCGGTTGATTGGTTCCCGTGGGACCCGAAACGGAGGCGTAAGCTGCGTGCTTGTCGGCCCACGCGGTATAGCCGCCAGCGGCGTGGATCACACCAAAAATAGTGTTCGTGCGGACGAAGTTCCAGGAGTAAACGGGCGCGCAGTTGTTGAACGGATCGCGTATCAGCCTGTCGGGATTGATGGATTTAACGCCACCGTCCGTGAGGGCATACCCGGCAAACCCACCATTGAGCTGTGTCTCGTCGAATTCGTTGCCTTCCTCATATTCGGTCTGCGTTCCCGTTGATCCGTCTGAGTTTCGATGGATTTGACCTACGACACAATCCCCGCCCGGCAGCTGGTTGCCCGTAGCAATCTTCGGCGGCGCCAGGACGCGATCGTAAGCGACGTCATAAAATGCGCCAACAGTTCTAGGTGTGCCGCCGCTCACAAGGGCCATGAGACCCGGGAAGGAATCCGAAGGCCTGGAAGTTGAGGTGCGCGTGTAATTCACTCCCGTTTTGCCGAGACCGGCGAGGGTTGGGCAAGTGTTGGAAGCCACGCAATTTTCGTAGTCGACCGCGTGCATCCCATCAATACTGATGAGGAGCACATGGCGGCTACCGTGGTGTTCATCAGAGTGGTTCCACTCTTGCGCGCCGGCGACCGGAGCAAGCGAGATAGCGGAAGCAATAAGAAACGAGCATGACTTGGCTAGCAAACTACGAGACATAGTAAATCCTCCAGCGAACTGTGATATAGGGGAGTTGTTGCGACTCTGTGACACTGGCGTTAATTCTCGTTTGCATCCGCAGAATTTCGCTTAGACAAAAACCAGGAACTTCGAGTCAAGCAAAACGATGGCGTGGAATTTCAGACACAAGCAGCTCCGAACGAAAAAAATAGAGGGCTGCTCGCCAAACTGCTCAAGTCTATGAGGGAAAAATGTGGATTGTACTTCTAAGGAAGCGGCGTTTTAGCGGAGGTTCGGGCGAAAGTCGACATCATTAGTTCGTCGTCGCCCCCCTCTTTATTTTCCAAACCTGACCGAGTCCAATATCGCGCTGAATGTTTGATCGTACTTTTCGTACTCCTTCTGCGGCGCTACACACACGACGGACACCAACCCCTCCGGGCGAATGACTGTAATCAGCCAATCCGTCTCCTCTCCACCCGCGGGAGACTCATTGCTTAAATAAGTGGAAAGCCCAGGCTGCCCATTCAGACGAACCCGCCCTGGCTGCCGCACAATTTTCATCTTTGGATTGCCCTTCTGTAGCGTCCCAATCAACTCCTGCGTTGCCTTTTCCAGCGCCTTCTCTCCCCCGGCGTCTCCCTCCACCCTTGTCACGCTCACGATGACCCCATAAGCCATCCCAGCTTGCCCGTCTCCGCCTTCCATCACCCCGCCAACCGGCGCAAAAGAAATATCGTCTTTCTCCCCATACTTTTTCCAATTGTCGGGATACTTCATCCCAAACGCGTTTCCGTGATACTCCGCATAGTTCGTCGAAGGAGCAGGTGGTGGCCCCATCGGCCTGGAGTCTGGCCTGCCACCGGCCAGAGTCTCCTTTCTCACGAGAGGCAGGGCCAAAACTTCCCGTTTGATCGTCTCAAACTCCACCGAGTCTCTCTTCACATTCCTGGGTAGTCCGCCCAGCTTGTCGATCTCTTCCTGCACGCGCTCCACTCGATGTTCCGGATTTGGATGGTCAGAGAAAAACTCCGGCGGGTTCTTTCCTTTACTTTCCGCTTCTATCTTTTCGAAAAACTGTGCCAGCGCTCGCGGATCGTAGCCGGCGTCGTAAAGTACTTGCGTCCCAACCACATCGGCTTGCGTCTCCGCGCTGCGCGAATACCGCAGCAGCACGCCGCCCGCGCTGAATCTTCCGAGTTCTGTCAGCAGCGCGCCGCCCGCATTCCCTCCGAATATAGCTCCAAGAATTCCTACGCCCGTCTGCGCAAACTGAGCCTTGGTCGCCTCACTTGTTCCGTGTCGCAGTGCCACGTGCGAAAGCTCATGCGCCATCACTCCCGCAAGCTGCGCTTCGTTGTCCGACGCTTCGATAGCACCGCGGTTCACGAACACATATCCGCCCGGCAAAGCGAAGGCGTTGATGGCTTTGTCATTCACGCAATGAAACTCGAACGGGTACTGCACTCCTCCCGTTGGAAGTTTCGCAGCCAGTTTTTTGCCAAGTTCGGTCAGATAGGCGTCCACGTTCGGCGCGTTGCACGATGGCAACTGCTTTTCCGCGTCCACAGCCACTTGTTTCCCCAGGCTAATATCTTCCTGCGGCGAATACCTATTCCATCCCGGCTTGAACTGCGTCCGCTGCGCGGTGGCATTCGGCACAATCAAGAGACACACCAACGCAAAAGAGACAGTTCCGGGAACACGCAGCCAAGTGGGGCCCATACGGATCACTTTACACCGACCGGCTACCAAAAGAAAAAGCCCGGAAGATTTCCTCCCGGGCCGTTTCATTTCATGAATTCAGAAGTTTGCTTAGCGCGCCATCCGCGGTGTCGGTTCAGGTCCAATCGCCGTCGATGGTGCTTCGACGCTCTTGCCGCTCCTGGCCTGCGTAGCCCGCGAAGTGGCAACTGGCTCTGACCTCCGCGCCGGGATCGCCAAATTCTCCCCTTCGCGAATGAAGCTCAATCCTTCGTTGCCTTTGTTCCAGTCGATGCACACCAGGTCGCCAAGGTGCACCTGCTCGGTAGCCAGCAGATTCGCCAAGGGATAGACCACGTGCCTTTCGATAGCCCGCTTCAAGTGCCGCGCTCCGTATCTCTGGTCTGTCCCTTCCTGCAGCAGGAACTCTCTACCAGGCGCCGTCACCCGGAAAAGGAACTGCCCCTTCGCCGTCTCCAGAACCCTC
The DNA here is from genome assembly GCA_963718785.1 of uncultured Acidobacteriota bacterium. Lineage (GTDB taxonomy): Bacteria > Acidobacteriota > Terriglobia > Acidiferrales > UBA7541 > Acidiferrum. The sequence continues at coordinate 349,253 of CAVQZW010000009.1, forward strand.
TGTTGGACCTGCCCCAACTCGATCTCCAGCACTTCTTCAAGCTGTTCGCGACGCAATGGATGGAAGACAACGACCTTATCGAGCCGGTTCATGAATTCTGGCGAAAACTTCCTGCGCGCCGCTTCCACTGCCGTCCGCTCGACCTTTTGGTCAAGACCAGTCACTGGCTTATCTTTCGGCTGGATGAAGCCCATCCCGCCTTGGAACAATTCCGTGATCTCTCCGCCGCCCAAGTTAGAAGTCAGGAAGATCACCGTCTGCGACAGATCCACCCGGCGATTGTCCCCCAGAGTTAGAGTCGCCTTATCCAACATGCCTAGCAGCAACTGCCACAGGGCGTCGGATGCCTTTTCAATCTCATCGAACAGCAGGAAGCTCAATTTCAGCTTCTCGGTATGGCTTGCCGCCAGAGCTTCCTGGGTGATCAGGGGGTGAGTCTCCCGATGACCCAAATACCCCGGAGGCGAACCAATTAGCTTCGCAATCTCATGAGAATGCTGGAATTCCGCGCAATCCACCTTGATCACCGCGCGCGCATCTCCAAACAGAATCTCCGCAGCCGCTTCCACGATCCGCGTCTTACCCGAACCGGTCGGTCCGAGGAATAGCAAGTTTCCCACCGGCCGCCCCGGCGAGTTCAATCCTGCGCAGAACACTTGATAGAGGTCGACGAGCGCCTGCACACCTTCCGTCTGTCCGACGATCTTAGAGCGAAGCGCTCCTTCAAAATCACGGGTATCGGTGCTACGGATTGTTGGATCCAGTTGCTGTCTTGCGGCGGCTTTCATGGCTTGTTCCCTTCCGCGTTCACCTGCCGAAACGCCTTGCGCGTCTCAGCCATGCGCTTCGTGGAAATAGAGCATGAGAACTGCCATTCCTGCTCCGCACTTCTGCTTCTACAAACCGTTACAATTTCAATGACATACGGATGTTGCACTTATGGAAACTGTCTCAAGCCGTGAGACAGTGTGCCATACAGGTTCAAAGTGAGAGGATGAAACAGTTTCTGTCAGCCCGCTAACGACAAAAAGAGGCGCATCGAGATTGACGCGCCCCTTCCAACTCCTCAGAAGTGATTGAATTCTCTAACGTTCCGTCTTTTTCCGTCCTTGTGGTGCCGCTGCCGGTGCCACGGACGGCTGCGCCGCCCGCAGCTTCCGCTCAGCGACAATCACTTCGGCCGGAGGATCGGCAGTCTTGCCGTCTTTTGCTTCGGCCGCAGCCGCAAGTTGGTCCGTCTGGGGCGTCGCAGGCGTCACAAGTGCGCCCTCACCTTCACGCGCAAACGTCAGCTCCTTGTGCTTGCGATCCCAATCGATGCAAACCAGGTCTCCCAAGTGCACCTGTTCCGTAGCTAGCAGATTCGCCAGAGGATAGACGACATAACGCTCTATCGCCCTCTTGAGGTGACGCGCACCATAGCGCTGGTCAGTTCCTTCCTGCAACAAGAAGTCTCTCCCCGCAGGCGTCACCCGGAACAAAAACTGGCCCTTCGCCGTCTCCAAGACTCGCTGTTGCACTTGCCCCAGCTCAATCTCAAGTACTTCTTCAAGTTGTTCCCTCTTCAACGGGTGGAACACCACCACTTTGTCCAACCGGTTCATGAATTCCGGCGAAAACTTCCTTCTCGCCGCTTCCATCGCCGTCCGTTCCACCTTTTCGTCCAATCCCGAGGTCGGTTTGTCCTTTGGCTGGATGAAGCCCATCCCGCCGTTCATCAATTCCGTAATCTCACCTCCACCCAGGTTCGACGTCAGGAAAATCACGGTATTGGACAAATCCACGCGCCGGTTATCTCCCAGCGTCAGCGTCGCTTTGTCCAACATGCCCAGCAGCAACTGCCACAAGGCGTCGGACGCCTTCTCAATTTCATCAAAGAGCAGAAAGCTCAGCTTCAGCTTCTCGGTGTGGCTCTTCGCCAATTCCTCCTGCGTGATCAGCGGATGCGTCTCGCGGTGTCCCAAATACCCTGGGGGCGAGCCAATCAATTTAGCAATCTCGTGGGAGTGCTGAAACTCCGCGCAATCAACCTTAATGACCGCGCGCGGGTCGCCAAACAAAATCTCGGCCGCCGCTTCGACGATGCGTGTTTTGCCCGAGCCCGTTGGCCCCAGCAAGAGGAGATTCCCCACCGGCCGCCCCGGCGAGTTCAATCCTGCGCAGAAGACCTGGTACAGGTCCACGAGCGCCTGCACCCCTTCCGCTTGTCCGACGATCTTCGACCGCAGCGCGGTCTGAAATTCAATCGTCGTGTTGCTTCGCAGGTTTGGATCGAGTGGCAGTATTTGGGAGCTCATGGTCTCCTCCTAACGGCCTTGCATCCGCAAGGTCGCGTGACTGAACCGTCCGCGTTTCCGGTCAAACTGACTGAGTTTCACCTGGAGTGTGGACTGCAAAAGCCGAAGCTGCACTAACAGCTCTCGCGCCACCGTGGGCGTTTCAGAAATCCGGAGAAGCGGCGGAAACAGGTCCGCCAGTTCGAGGTTCAACGCTCGCAGGCTGGATACGAGCTTTTGGATCGCCGGTGAGCTGGCATCGGCCAAATCCACTTGCTGATTGGTCTGTTCCCGCAGAGCACGCCAATTCAGCTCCACGAAGGGATGTTTTTTTGAAACTTCGCGCACCACTTCATCCGTGATGCGCGCGCGTTCCCCGAGACGCGCCAGATGCAGTTGCCGCACTTTTCCACCGCGGCGCACATTGTGCACCAGATAAAACGAATTCCCTTTCCGGCGGACGAAAGCCATGACTACACCTCGAGTCACTGACTGTGCCCGTAGTGTACTTGCGTTCCACTACGCACGTCAATGAACGTTTCGTACTAAGCAACTAGAGCGAACGATTCTTTTCCATGGATGATGCGTACAACGTAACGAACTTGCTCCAGATTCGTTCATTACTTTTTTTGCTCTGTTTCATCGATTCCATGCATCGTTGCCTTTCTTTTTAGTTTCACTTCTCTTACTCTCCATTAGATGCTCGCCGCGGCGTTTTGTTTGTTGCGCTTTTCGGTTCCGCGGCGCTCACTCTATCAAACACCGCCGCCGAGATTATTTCTCTTGTCGCCTTTCCCGCCTGCTCCTACCATGTCTGCCGCGTGCCAGCCTGGCGTGTTCTAAAGGTAGTGCAAGGAGTCGTTCCACCGTGTCGTTCGATCCCGTCTATAAACTCGTGAAACAAATTCCTCGCGGCCGGGTTCTTACTTATGGAGCCCTCGCTAAAGCCCTGCGCCTTCCTGGTGGCGCGCGCACCGCGGGCCGCGCCATGGGCGCCACTCCTCAAGGCAAAGGCATTCCCTGGCACCGCGTCCTCGGCGCCAACGGCAAAATCCTCATCCGTGAACCTTATGCCTCCCTCCAGAAAAAGCTTCTAGAATCCGAGGGCATTCAAGTCATCGAATCTCGCATCAACGTAAAAAAACACCTCTGGACACCACTGAAAAAGAAATCCTCGGGCACAAAGAAAACTTGCAAGCCCGCTACGCGCCGGTAATTGAGATATGTCATTCTGAGGACGCATACCTAGCCTCGAGGGAGGAGTCATCCAATGCGAAACCACATTCGTAGATTCGCACTCGCTGCGGTCGTCAACTTTTTTGCGTTCTCGCTTGTCGCACAGTAAGTCCCGCAGAAACTCCAGCCACCCGCCAGCGAAAAACTACTGCTTCAGGTCCATGCTAAGGGCGACCAGATCTACACCTGCAAGGGAGATGCGGCCAAATTCGCTTGGACTCTGAAAGCTCCCGACGCTCAGCTCTTCGACAAAGACGGCAAGCCCTTCGGAAAACATTTCGCCGGGCCTTCTTGGGAATCGAGTGATGGCAGCCGTGTCACAGGTAAAGCCATGGCCAACTCGCCTTCGCCAGACGCCGATTCCATTCCCTGGCTTCTCGTCAATATCGTGAGCCATGAAAGCACCGGAGTTCTCTCCCGCGCCACAAGCATCCAGCGGCTCAACACCAAAGGCGGCAAAGCCCCCGCGACTGGATGCGATGCCGCCCATGCAGGACAGGAACTCCGCGTTCCCTATTCCGCCGACTACTTTTTCTACGCTCCAAGGTAACCCGCCAGACCACCGTGCCTGGATAGCAGGGAAAGTGGGTACATGCGTTATCCTTAGGGGCGCCCTTGCGTAGAAGCACATAACACTCAATGCCGATGGCAAACCCAATCCTGCAAGTCGAGAATCTGGTTAAGAGCTACGGCGACGTCCAAGCCGTCCGCGGCGTCAGCTTCAGCGTCGAAGAAGGCGAAGTCTTCGGCCTGCTCGGTCCGAACGGCGCCGGAAAAACTTCCACCGTAGAAATTCTTGAAGGGCTTCGCAACCTCGATACCGGCCGCGTCTCGGTATGCGGTCTCGATCCGCAACGCGATTCGCAAGCCCTCAAACACGAAATCGGCGCCGCCCTTCAATCCACTTCCCTCCCCGACAAACTTCGGGTCATGGAAGCTCTGCGCCTCTTCGCCAGCTTCTACAAACGCCGCCGCAATCCGGAAGAACTTCTCAAGCGTTTCGGCCTGGAAGAAAAGCGCAACGCCTTTTATAGCCAGCTCTCCGGCGGCCAGAAGCAGCGCCTCGCCCTGGCTATGGCCCTCGTCAACGATCCCAAAGTCCTCTTCTTCGACGAACCAACCGCCGGCCTCGACCCTCAAGTCCGCCGCGAAATCTACGACATCATCGAAGAACTCAAGCGCGAAAAGAAAACCATCGTCATGACCACGCACTATATCGAAGAAGCCGAACGCCTCTGCGATCGCGTGGCCATCGTCGACCACGGCAAAGTCGTCGCTCTAGGCACTCCCCGCGAATTGAAGTCCCGCGCCGGCAGCGCCACGCGCATCGAAGTCCGCCTCTCGAAACCCGAAACGGACGCCGCACTCAAAAGTCTCGAAGGCGCTGCCGATGCGCGCGTTGTTGATGGCACTTATGTGATTCACTCTAATCGCCCGCCGCAGACCATCGTCTCTCTCGTCAAATACCTCGAAGCCCAGGGCAACGAACTCGTCAGCCTGGAGATCGCCTCCCCTTCTCTCGAGGACGTTTTCATCGAAATGACCGGAAGGAGGCTACGCGATTGACGAACTTCCTCAGCCTCACCCGCATGCGTATTCAGCTCACGCTGCGCAATAAAATGTTTTTGTTTTTCAGCGTGGTCATGCCGTTTGGCTTTTTCTTTCTCTATGCAGGCGTGTTCGCCAAAGGTCAGCCCGCCGGCGTCCGGTTCTTCCTGGGACCAGTCGTCGCTCTCACCGTTATGGGCAGCTTTTGGGGACTCAGCGCGGCCCTCGTCATGTTTCGTGAACAAGGTATTCTCCGCCGCTTTCACGTCACCCCCGTTACCGCCAGCGATATGCTGGCTTCCAGCATCGTCGCCAACTACTTCCTTATTTTCCCTACCGTCCTCATTGAATTCCTTTGTGCTCGCTTCGTCTTCCATGTAACTAATTTGGGCGACCTGCTCGCGGCGTTCATTTTGATCAGCATCGGTAACATCTCTTTCTCTTCCTTGGGCCTCGTTGTTGCCAGCGTCACGAACACCATGCAGGAAACGCAGGTCATAAATCAGCTTCTTTGGCTTCCTTTGATTTTTCTTTCCGGTGCCACATTTCCCTTGGCATTCCTTCCGCAGGTCGTCCAGAAAGTTTCCCTGTTCTTGCCGGCCACATATCTCGTCCAGGGCTTGCAGCGCGCCATATTTAACTCTGTTCCCATTTGGCGGCTCACCGTGGAGGTCGGCTCTCTTGCCTTTTGGGCTGTCATTACTTTCTTTCTCTCGGCTCAGCTTTTTCGGTGGGAGCCCGAGGTAAAAGTTCCACGCAAAGCCAAATTGCTGGTGGTCGCTACCATCATTCCTTTCGTGCTTCTCGGCTTCTGGGAGATGAAGTACGGCAATATCCCTGCGCTAGCTCAGTCGGCGCTCGATTCCCTGAATGCACCGGCTAAATCCGCCCCGCCACGGGATTCTGCCCCTGATTCGCCCAAGTGACGGAGCATTTTCTCCGCGTGCACTGCAATACGCGCCAATTTGGTTTTTGCTCTGGCTGGCACTTTACGTACACTTGATTGACGCTCCCCTCCGCGTACCGTATTCTGCAAATTCGAGCTGCGCCGCGACTGGCGCTACATAAAAGGACACCATCATGCCCATCCAAAAGACCGATAAAATCTGGCACAACGGAAAGTGGATCAACTGGGACGACGCCACCCTTCACGTCCTCTCGCACGTTGTGAGCTACGGCTCCGCCGTCTTCGAAGGCATCCGCTGCTACGAAACCAAGCAAGGCCCCGCCATCTTCCGCCTTCGCGAACACATGCAGCGCCTCATCAACTCAGCGAAAATTTACCGCATGGAACTCCCCGTCTCGCTCGACGAATTCTGCAACACCGCCACGGAGTTGGTTCGCCAGAACAAATTGAATTCGTGTTATGTGAAACCCATGGTGATGCGCGGCTACGGCGAAGTCGGCGTAAACCCTCTCAGCTCGCCCATCGAAATCTACATGGCTTGCTGGTCCTGGGGCGCTTATCTCGGCCCCGATGCCCTCACCAAGGGCGTCGAGGTCGGCGTCAGCTCCTGGACGCGCATCGCGCCCAACACTCTCCCCGCCATGTCCAAGGCCGCTGCTAACTACATGAACTCGCAGCTTATCCGTATGGAAGCCTCCTTCAACGGATACGCCGAAGGCATCGCGCTCGATTCCAGCGGCCACGTCAGCGAAGGCTCCGGCATGAACGTGTTCCTCGTCCACGAAGGCACGCTGTACACGCCGCCTTTGGCCACCAGCATCCTGCCCGGCATCACGCGCAATACGGTGATCACTCTGGCGGAAGATTTGAACATTCCCGTAAAGGAAAATGTCATCCCGCGCGAAATGCTCTACATCGTCGACGAAGTCTTCTTCTGCGGCACCGCCGTCGAAATCACGCCCATCCGTTCCGTCGACAAAATCCAAGTCGGCAAAGGCGTCGCCGGCCCCATCACGCGCAAACTTCAAGAAGAATTCTTCGCCCTAACCAGCGGCACCAAACCCGATCGCCACAACTGGCTGACTCCCGTCAACGCCCCAGTGGCGGCAGTCTCCCGCTAGCAGCAGCCACAGTCTCCAGAAGCCGACCAGTTGAGCCACCATAACCCTTTAGAAGTTAACCACATAGATGAAACTGGACTGTAAAAACAGACACCGGTATTTCAACACGTTGCGATAATGAAGCGGGAAAGGTTGAATGAGCAGAATCGCTGAGGCACTGCGGCTAACGGTTGGCTTCTTGGCTTGCACAGCAGGATTAAATCAACCGTGCTGCGGTGGACCTCCGTCATTGGCCAAGGGGATTTCGGCGCAGGAAAGACAGGCCTTAGTAGCCCTTTACGCGGCCACCGAAGGAAACAACTGGAAAAACCATGATGGTTGGATGGGTCCAACAGGCAGCGAATGCACTTGGTATGGAGTCGAATGCGAGCCCAGCGCCACTGAACCCACAACTGTAATTCAGCTAGATCTCTCAGAGAATAATCTCCACGGCCGCATCCCGGGTGCCATCGGGCAGTTAGTCCATCTTCAAACGCTATTTCTTTTTCGCAACGGCCTCTCAGGCAGGCTTCCTGAATCTTTAATTCGGCAGTGGTTGTCTGGTTCGCTGTGGGTCACAGCGGAAGCACCCCTACTTACAGATGTGTCGGAAATCGACTATGAGTTCTCTGCCTCCGCCATATTGTGCGCACGGCAGCGGGTTGTTCTTCGTTCGGACAACACTGCAATTCGCTTCGCCGAGCGTTGTCGCAACGCTTCACCGAAAGATCGAGGAACCTTCTGCGAAGTGGAAAAAGGACGCATTTGGGGTGAGGAGTTCGCAATGCTGGCGTGGACGCTTGAGAAAAATGGATACTTCATGTTGCGAGCCGACTATACCAGAAACATCACAGACTCCGATTTTGTCTCCATTCGTGTGATTCGGAACGGCACGAAACACGAAGTCGTCGAATATGCGGGTGGCGGACCACTTGAACTGTGGACTATTCAACGTGCGATTGAAGGAGTGTCCTCGACGATTGAATGGAGCAAAGCCGAGCCTCTCCCAGAGTGTCCTCGTTGGAGCAAATCGGAAATACCAGCCCCGAAGTAAACTCGCCACTTGGACGACAAACGCGCGAATCGGAAACCAGGCCACGATCCAGTCTTCGAAAGACTGGCGTTTCACTTTCCGTTCCAGCTAGAATCCTTCCCGGTCGCCGCGGACGCGGCTCGTTCCCCGGCCGGGAGGCTCCTTAATGTACAACCTCGGGCAAAAGCTCACGGCCGAGTTCATCGGCGCGTTTGCTCTAGTCTTTTTCGGCGAAGGTGCCGTCTGCGTGGATTGGTATCCCCACGCTTCCAACGCGCTCGGCCTTTTCGGCATCGCCACAGCGCACGGCCTCGCCATCGCCATCATGGTTTGCGCGCTCGGCCACATTTCCGGCGGCCACTTCAACCCCGCCATCACCATCGGCTTCTGGGTCACCAAGCGCCTGAACACTCTCGACACCGTCGCCTATTGGATCGCTCAACTCGCAGGAGCCACAGCTGCGGCATTTCTTCTTAAGGCTATAATCCCAGAAGACACCTGGCACGCCGTGGCCCTCGGCACGCCCATGTTCGCGCACGACTTTACCCGTTTGAACGGCATGCTCCTCGAAGGCATCACGACCTTCTTTCTCGTGCTGACCGTTTTTGCCACTGCCGTCGACGACCGCTCCGCCGCCTTCCGCCCCGTCGCCGGGTTCGCGATCGGCATTAGCATCGTTCTGGGCATCATGGTAGCCGGTCCTTTCACGGGTGGCGCTCTGAATCCCGCCCGCGCCTTCGGCCCAGCCCTGGCCTCTTCCCACTGGCAAAATCACGGCATCTACTGGGTCGGCCCCCTGGCCGGCGGCTTCCTAGCCGGCTTCCTCTACGACTCTCTCTTCTTAAAGAAGAATTTGTAGGGGCACGGCATGTTTACCCTGAGCTTCGAAGGGCCGTGCCCGCTCTTCCTTGTCCCTTGACCTTACGAATCCCACTCGCCCCAAAAACTGTCCTTTCGTTCAGGTGACTACCGCGCAACCGCTCTCCGCGCCTTTCTTGCCCGCCTCAATTTCCGGTGCTAACGTCGCAGTTTGGTCGCATTCTCGCGGAGCTCACACCGACATGGCAATTAGCATTGACGATCTTCTCCGGCGCGCTGTCGAAAACAAAGCCTCTGACTTGCACTTAAAAGTCGGCAACCACCCTTATCTCCGCGTCGACGGTCTCCTCAACCCCATCACCGACGTCCCGCGCATTACTCCAGAAGAGATGCTGTCCATGGCGTTCAGCATGATGACCAACCGCCAGAAACAAAAGTTTAAGGAAACCGCCGAACTCGACATGGCTTACGGCGTCGCCGGCCTGGGCCGCTTCCGCGTCAACGTTTTCCAGCAACGCGGCAACGTCGGCATGGTTCTTCGCGTCATCCCCACCAAAATTCGCACTATCGAAGAACTGAATCTCCCCGCCGTCATCGGCAAAATTTGCGAAGAGCAGCGCGGCCTCGTTCTCGTAACAGGAACCACCGGTTCCGGTAAATCCACCACACTCGCCGCCATGATCGACCGCATCAACGCCAACCGCGCCGATCACCTCATCACCATCGAAGACCCCATCGAGTTTTTGCACCGCGACAAGCGCAGCTTCATTAACCAGCGCGAAGTCGAAGTCGATACCGCCAACTTCTCGACGGCATTGCGCGCCGCTCTCCGTCAAGATCCCGACGTCATCCTCGTCGGCGAAATGCGCGACCTCGAAACCATTTCCACTGCCCTGCTCGCCGCCGAAACGGGCCACATGGTTTTCTCCACCTTGCACACACTCGACGCCACGGAAACCATTCAGCGCATCATCGCCGTCTTTCCGCCGCCCGAGCAGAAACAGATTCGCTTGCAGCTTGCCGCCACCTTGAAAGCCATCGTCTCGCAGCGCCTCGTTCGCCGCGCTGACGACAAAGGTCGCGTACCCGCCGTCGAAGTCATGATCGCCACCGCGTACATTCGCGATTGCATCATCAACGCCGACAAAACGCGCCTCATCCATGACGCCATCGCCGCCGGCACCAGCCAATACGGCATGCAGACCTTCGACCAGTCGCTCTTCGACCTCTACACCAAGCAACTCATCACCCTCGAAGAAGCGCTGCTCCGCTCCACCAACCCGGACGAATTCCAGCTCCGCATCCAGGGAATCCGTTCCGCCGCCGACTCCGCTCGCGAGGAAATGGAACGCCAAATGGCCGACTTCGAGCGCTTCGCCCGCAAGTAATTTGGAGTGCGGCGGCTTGCCGCCGCTTTTTCCTCATGCACCAAGCGATCAGCAAATTCCGAGCCGGTGGCCTAGTTCTTTCGCTGCTCAGTTTCGGCTTGTTGCGCGCAAGCACCGCCAACCAAAATGCGAAAAAAGACTCGGTTTACGTCGGTATTCTGGACGATGCTCGCGAAGAACTTAGGAATTGGAAGGCCGGCGTCGCCGAGCACCGCATCATCATGCCCCTTTTCGAGAAGGATGAAAGTGGATGGAAGACAATCAGGTCCTTCGCACCTACGCAAGTTAAGTGGACGATTGCGTTTGATGGCAAAAATCTTGGCTTAGTGGAAAGCCAAAGCAACGCAGACGGAGACCAACTGACTTCCGAGTATTCTAGAGCGAAACAAGCGATTTTGACTCCCTCTGCGGAGATTCCATCTGTTGGCGATCCTTCGACAAAGTTCGCGGGTGTCTTCAGTCCGGGACCAGGAAAATTTCGTCGGCCCCTGGTGGCAGTATCCAGACCGTATTTCAAGGATCCTGAAAACTGGAAGCGAAAAACTCTCCCAGACGATATCCTTCAACTCGTTCGGAAAGGATTTCGAACCCAGTTCCCTCACGTCGGCCGTTGCAGGGATGAGGAAATTGCTGAAAAAGAATGGAAGTATCCCGACTCAGCCATCAAGCTTGTTACTGCATATGGGTCTAGTAAAAATTCCTTTCTCGTCTCGGTTCATCTCAACGCTGGTGAATGCGGATGGGGAGGCCATCCCGATGATCCCCTCCACACATTTGTCGACCAATGGTTCTTCGTAGCCCCTGACAGGTCCGTGCGCCGAATCGGGGGTTTTACCAACTCCTCGATGCAGGAGACTATGACAATGATGGGCATTCAGAATTGATTTTCTTCTCGATGCGCTCTGAGAGTTCAGACACCTACGATCTGGTTTACGGCGATTTCCGCCACAAAGTGGAACTGAAAGTCGGCTACAACTAACCGACCGTAATCCGTCTTTACTTCGTTACTTCATTACTTCTATGCTTCCCAGATGTTCGGCAAGCCTCGCCAACTCGAATCCGAAACTGAGCTCTACGAAGCCGCTGTCCGCGCCCTCATGCGCCGCGCCTATTCCGTCTACGAAATGAAGCAACTCCTCGGCCGCCGCACCGAAGACGACAATCTCCTTCGCACCGTCATGGACCGCCTCAAGCGCGCCAAAATGATCGACGACGAGCGCTTCGCCAAACAATTCGCCCGCCAGCGCACCGAAATCCGCCGCCAGGGCAAATTCCGCATCGCACGCGACCTCCGCGCCCGCGGCGTCCCCGACCGCCACATCGAAGCCGCCCTCGCCGAATCCGCCAAGGAAACCGACGAATCCGCCGTCGTCCGCCAGCGCCTCGAACGCAAGCTTCGCTCCTTCCGCGGCGAAATCAACGAAAACAAAATCGCCTCCACGTACCGCAGCCTCCTCCGCGCCGGATTTTCCGCCGACATCGTCCGCCGCGAGCTCAAATCCCTCACGCGCGAGGAAGTCCCAGAGCCAGAGTCCCAGCCCGAAGACTAGCTTGCCGCACGCTTGACGAGCGCAGGCGCCGTCCCGCAACTGCCCCGGAAAACGAATTAATCCTCGCTTTATCTTGATTTGCTATGCTGCCTTGTTCAATCTCTGCTGCGATGGCGGGAGGCACGGAACCCGATGAAGCGCTGGATCGCAGTCTCTCTGATCCTGCTGGCCGTGGCTGCGTTCATCTACGCCGTCATCGTTATCCGCCGAGGCTTCAGCGCCGCCGATCAACCTTCCTACGCCGAACGCGTCATGGCGCGAACCGTCCGCAACATCTCCATTCCCAGCCACGCGCGCAACGAAAAAAATCCTGTGTCCCTTTCTCCAGAAGTTCTAGCCGAAGCTCGCAATCATTTTGCAAACCGCTGCGCCAACTGTCACGGCAACAATGGCACCGGCCCGTCGAACATCGGCCAAAATCTCTATCCCAAAGCTCCCGATCTCCGCCTCCCCGCTACGCAAAATCTAACCGACGGCGAAATTCACTACATCATCAAAAATGGCGTCCGCCTCACCGCTATGCCCGCCTGGGGCAATCCCCATATCGCGCAAGACGACACCGACGCATGGAAGCTCGTCCTCTTCGTTCGCAGCATCGCCGGTCTTTCCCCGCAGGAGCAATCCCAACAAGCCGCCGCGAAATCAGCTCATTACGTCGGCTCCGCTGCTTGCCAAAAATGCCACGAGCAAATCTACGCGCACTGGAAGCGCACTCCCATGGCCAACGTCGTGCGCGATCCTCGCGAGCATCCCGAAGCCATCATTCCTGATCTCGCCACCAACAACGTCAGCAAAAAATTCACGAAAGCCGACGTCGCCTTCGTCTACGGCAGCCTCTGGAAGCAGCGTTACTTCACAAAAATCGGTGACGACTATTTTCCGCAACCCGCGCAGTGGGACGTCACCAACCACGCCTGGAAGCCGTATTTCGTCGCCAAAGGAACCGACTGGTGGGAGCCCTTCTATCCCCGCCGATAACATGCAGCGCCCCACCGGCCCCACCTGCGACGGCTGCCATTCCGTCGACTACAACATCCACACGAAGCAAGTCGCCGAGTGGAACGTCGGCTGCGAACGCTGCCACGGCCCCGGCAGCGAACACGTCGCCCACGCCATGCGCGGCAACATTTTGAATCCCTCTCGCATGGAATACGTCGCCGCCAACGACACCTGCATCCAGTGCCACTCGCAAGGCCGCCCGCTCACTAGCCCCATCGAGGGAAAATATTACGACTGGCCCGTTGGCTATAACGTGGCTCTCAAGCTATCGAATTTCTGGCAACTCGAAGATCACACCCTGGGCCAACAATCCTTCACGCACTTCGCCGACGGCACCGCCCACAAAAACCGCATGCAAGGCAATGATTTCGTCCAAAGCGTCATGTACCGCCGCGGCGTCACCTGCTTCGATTGCCACGATGTCCACGGCACCGACAATTACGCGCAACTCAGAAAACCTGTCGACAAACTCTGCTTGGATTGCCACGAGCCCGGTTCACGCAACGGTCCCTTCACCGCCACCATCGAAGAGCACACCCATCACAAAGCCGCATCAACAGGCAGCCAGTGCGTCGCCTGCCATATGCCCAAAATCGAAGTCACCATCCCCGGCACGTTCGTCCGCGCTCACACTTTCGATTTCATTACTCCCGCGATGACCGACAAATACAAAATCCCCAATCCCTGCACCACCTGCCACACCGACAAAACCACTGCCTGGGCTACCGAAGCCATGCGCCAATGGCCGGAGCGTTCGCCCTGGCGCATAAATTAGCTCGGCCTCGCCGCCAACTCTATTCAGTTTTCTTCGGATTCAAAACCAATCGATACTTCCGATAATCTTCGCCCGACCCAAACCAATTCGGCAAGTCTTCCAGAAACTCCGCTCCAAATTTTGCGTTCAACGCCTGGCTTCCTCCGGGCCGTGCATGCCCATACACCACATTAAATCCTCTGCCCGCCGCGATCCCCAACCAATGCGCTTTCAATATGGATGCAAGTCCGCTCTTCTGGAACGCCGGCAAAATAGTATTCGAATAGCAGCACACTGCCTTTTCCCCCTCGCGCTCCGGCAAGACCAGCAGATTCTCCAGAAAATCCGTCGGGCTGGCCAGTGGAATCCCATAAGACTCGCCCGCCAGCTCCCCATCCACATACATCCACACAAAAAACGCCCCCGGCGTTTCCCAAATTTCCTTCTTGTCCGCAAGATCCAGTTGCAGGTTGGGATGATAGACCGTTTCGAATTCCATGGTCTCTTCCAGCGGCACGTCGTACTTGAATGTAATTCGTCGCACTTCCTACCTCGTTCTTGGCAATTGGCCTCCACATCTTGACACACCGTCCGCACTTCAGCTTCCGCTCCATTTATCTTCTGTTTATACGCTGAGCGCTAATTTCTCGATGCACGCAAGGTCGGTTTTCGTAGCGCATCGGCTATTCGCATCATAGCGGCGCCTAATTTGCAAATTGCCAGCGCGATACCCCGTCGCGAAGGAGAGTTCTCATGAAAGCTGACAGGTTCACGCGATTTTCCCTTGGATTGCTTCTGTTTGCGCTCGCAGGTTTTCCTATCTTGAAGGCCGCGTCAGGCGGCTATCACCTGCTCAAGAAATATAGCTTCGGCGCGGCCGAAGGCGCCACGCGCGAATATTTCGATTACGTCACGGTGGATTCCGCCGCTCGCCGCGTTTATGTTTCCCACGGCACCGAAATCAAGGTTCTCGACGCCGACACTGGCGCTCTCGTCGGCAACATCACCGGCCTGAAACAGGATCATGGCGTCGCCGTCGCCGCCGAATTCGGCCGCGGCTTCATCAGCGACGGTGCCCAGGGCAAAGTCATCATTTTCGATCTCAAGACACTCAAAGTAACCGGCGAAGCCGAAGCCGACAAAGACGCCGACTGCGTCATTTACGATCCATTCTCCAAACGTGTCTTCGTCATGGATGGTGATCCCCATAACTCCACCGTGATTGACGCGAAGAGCGGCAGCGTGCTTGGCAAGATCGATCTCGGCGGCGGCCCCGAATTCGCCGTTGCCGATGGCAAGGGTACTGTCTATATCAACCTCGAAGACAAGAGCGAACTGGTCGCCGTCGATTCCACTTCGATGAAAATTAAATCGCGTTGGCCCCTTGCTCCCGCCGGCGCGCCAACCGCTCTCGCGATGGACGTGCCACATCATCGCCTCTTCAGCGCCGGCCGCAATCCGCAAATGATGGTTGTACTCGACTCCGAAACCGGAAAAGTGATTCAGTCCTTCGCGATTTCCGCTGGCGTCGATGCTGCCGCCTTCGACCCGGAAACCTCACTCATTTTCGTCTCCACTCGCGATGGCAAGGTCCACGTCTACCACCAGGATTCGCCCGACAAATATAGCGAAGTCGAAACCGTCAAAACCGAATACGGCGCCAAGACCATGGGCCTCGACACCAAAACCCACAACCTGTTCCTAACCACTGCGGACTTTGGCGAAACTCCTGCCCCCACAGCCGATCGCCCGCACCCGCAGCGCTCCCCGATAATGGGCACATTTCACGTCTTGGTTTTCGGGCGCTAGCGGAGAAGCGACCGGGGCTTTATTTTTTCTCTTCGAACAAACCGCTATAGACTAGCCCGGCGATGGCCCCGCCGATGATCGGCGCTACCCAGAAGAGCCACAGTTGTTGCAGCGCCCAGCCGCCCACAAACAATGCCGGTCCCGTGCTCCGCGCCGGATTCACGGACAAATTTGTCACCGGAATCCCGATCAAGTGAATCAGCGTCAATGATAGACCGATTGCGATTCCCGCAAATCCCGCGGGGGCGCGCTTGTCCGTCGCCCCATGAATGATAAAAACAAAAATGAATGTCAGCACGATCTCCGCAACTAGGCACGCCATAAGCGAGTAGCCTCCCGGCGAATGCGCGCCATAGCCATTCGAAGCAAATCCGCCACTCAGCGAAAAACCTTCCTTTCCGCTCGCGATGATGTAGAGAACGCCGCTTGCAGCGAGCGCGCCCAAAACCTGCGCAATGATGTACGGAATCACTTCCGAAAACGGAAACCGCTTCCCGAACGCCAATCCAACGGAAATCGCTGGATTCAAGTGGCATCCGGAAATGTGGCCAATCGCGTACGCCATCGTCAAAACAGTCAGCCCAAACGCAAACGCCACGCCCAGAAACCCAATCCCAAGTTGCGGAAACGCCGCGTCCAGAACCGCCGCTCCGCAACCTCCAAACACCAGCCAAAACGTGCCTAAAAATTCCGCTGTGACTTTCTTAGAGAGGGGCATATTCGGATTCCTTTCAAATTGAACGTCAAACAATGGGTTGGATCTACGTGGAACAATTCCGGGTTTCAGTGGCCGGATTCTACCCAATACATTCTTTCAAAACAAGCAACCACGTCGCCGCCCACTCTAGGGGCACAACATGTTGTGCCCCATCTTGCCCAGGCTCTAAAATTTAACTGTTTTTTTCCGTTATTCTTTTACTCTTCCGCCAATCGCCTGCGCACACTTTCCATCGCTACCGGGGGTGGGGGCCACATACCCTCCAATTGCCGCGCCTCCGCCTCCTCTGCCATAATCGTCGGTCTCACCAACGCCGCGCACTCAGCCAATGCTCGACAACGAGGATATCCGCGAACCCATGACGCCGTCTGACACCAAGAAAATGAGCGGAAACGATATCCGCGAAATGTTCCTTCGCTTTTTCGAGAGTAAAGGCCATCGCCGCGTCCGCAGCTCCTCGCTCGTTCCCCATGGCGATCCCACCCTCCTCTTCACCAACGCCGGCATGAACCAGTTCAAAGACGTCTTCCTCGGCCTCGAAAAGCGCGAGTACGACAAAGCCACCACAGCCCAGAAATGCGTCCGCGCCGGCGGCAAACACAACGACCTCGAAAATGTCGGCTTCACCAAGCGCCACCACACCTTCTTCGAGATGATGGGCAATTTTTCTTTCGGCGATTACTTCAAGGAAAAAGCCATCCCCTACGCCTGGGAACTCGTCACTTCGCCCGATTGGTTCGGCCTAGCCGAAGAAAAGCTCTACGTAACCGTCTTCGGCGGCGCCGAAATTCTCCCCACGACAGCGAACGTCGCACATGTAGGGGCGGGCTTTAGCCCGTCCCACTCCGAAGCACCGCCACAAGGGGACGCGCTAAAGCGCGCCCCTACATCGGGCATTATTCTCGGCGTCGACGAAGAAGCCCGCGATATTTGGCTCAAGGAAAACATCCCCGCCGACCGCATCGTCCCCATCCCCGGCCTCAAAGACAATTTCTGGGCCATGGGCGACACCGGCCCCTGCGGCCCCTGCAGCGAAATTTTCTACGACATGGGCCCCGAAGCCTCCGAAGAAGGCCACGTTGGCGATAAGGAGTGCAAGTTCCCCTGCGACTGCGGCCGCTACGTCGAAATCTGGAACCTGGTCTTCATGCAATTCAACCGCGACGCGAGCGGCACCCTCACGCCTCTCCCCAAACCTTGCGTAGACACCGGCATGGGCCTCGAACGCACCGCCGCCGTCCTCCAAGGCGTCATCTCCAACTACGACACCGATCTCTTCGTCCCACTCCTAAAGCGCGCCGCCGAACTCTGCGGTGTAGATTTCCAACGCGAAGAAAAACTCGAGGAAGGCAAAGGCGGCGCCGCTTCCCTGCGCGTCATCGCCGACCACGCCCGCGCCACAACATTTCTAATCGCTGATGGCGTTGTTCCCTCTAACGAGGGCCGAGGATACGTACTCCGAAAGATCATGCGTCGCGCGATTCGGCATGGGCGATTGCTCGGCGCGACCAAACCCTTCCTGTACGAAATGGTGTCAAGCTGTCGACGATGCTAATGCAAGGTGCATACCCGGAACTTGCGGATGCAGAGAAAGCTGACGTGAAGGACTCGTGCTCGCCGAGGAAACGCGATTTGCGCACACGCTGGAGCTCGGCTCGAAAAAGCTTGAGGACGAAGCTCCCACCGATTGGCTGGCTGCAGGACGACGCTCAGCAGCCGATGCGCCCGCGGTATGACGAAGCTGAGCAGCAGCAACGCTCTGGCGGCTGTGGCGCAGACAGGCGTGGGCGTATTCCCAGGTTCAACCGCTTTTGAACTTTATGACACATTTGGGCTGCCGATCGATTATATCGCAGACGTGCGTCGTGATAGGGGATTGAATTTGACGAGGCCGGATTTCGAGAAAGCGATGGAGGAGCAGAAGACGCGAGCACGAGCGTCGTGGAAAGGGGGCGGTGGGAAAGGAAGCGGTCGAATCCGGCGTACGCGAAGATTGCGGAGACGTTTAAGACGGAGAAGGATTTTTACCACGGGACGACCGCGAAGGACGCGCGGATCGAAGCGATTCTTACGAAGAGCGGACCCGTCAACGAATTGAAAGCTGGCGAATCGGGCGAAGTGGTGCTCGACCGAACCGTGATTTACGCCGAGTCGGGCGGCCAGATGGCGGATACTGGCGCTTTCTACGACAACGCTGAAGCGCAACTTCTCGCCGAAGTGACTGGCGCGTACTATCCGGTTGCAGGACTCGTCGCGCATCGAGTAAACGCCAAGGAAACTTTGCGCGTTGGCGATCGCGTCTCGGTCATCGCCGACGCCGACCGCCACGCCCGGATCATTCGCAACCACTCCGGGACGCACCTTGTCCATGCCGCTCTACGCAACATATTGGGAACCCACGTGAAGCAGGCCGGTTCGCTGAACGCTCCCGAACGCCTGCGCTTCGACTTCTCCCACTTCGCACACGTCGACGCCGAAGAACTCAAAGATATCGAGCAACAGGTGAACGACGAGATCCGCCACAACACGCCAATCGAAACCGAGATCACCTCGCTGGACAACGCCCTCGCTTCCGGAGCGCTGGCCTTCTTCGGCGACAAATATCCCGAGGCCAACGTCCGCGTCGTCACCATTCCCGACGAGCGCTCCCCCAGAGGCTTCTATTCCAAGGAGCTATGCGGAGGCACCCACGTCCACCGCATCGGCGATATCGGCGTCCTCAAAATCGTCAGCGAAGGCTCGGTAGCCGCCGGCGTCCGCCGCATCGAAGCCGTCACCGGCATCGGCGCCCTGGAGCACTACGAAAAGCAGGCGCAGATCCTCTCGCATTTAACCAACCGGTTAAATACGAGCGAAGACGCCCTTTTGGCCACAGTCGAGAAGATGTCCAATACTGTCAAGCACTTAGAGAAAGAACTGGAGGGCCAGAAGCGCAAAGGCGCCCTGGGCCAGCTAGACCAGCTAGCCTCGCAAGTCCAAGCAATCAAAGGAGTTAAGCTAATCGCCGCCGAAGTCTCCGGAACGGATAAGGAAAGTCTTAGGCAATTGGTGGACTCTCTCAGACAAAAACTTGGATCCGGTGTAGTGGTCCTAGGGACCATCCACGAGGAAAAAGTGGCTCTGATCGCCGGGGTCACCAAAGACCTCACCGCTAAAGTCCATGCTGGCAAGATGATACAGACACTCGCCAAACTGGTCGGCGGTTCCGGCGGCGGAAGGCCCGATTTGGCGGAGGCTGGCGGAAAGGACACATCTGCCCTAAAAAGTGCCTTAGGTACCATCCCCGCCTACCTGGAGCCGTTGCTATGATGGTTCCCAGCGCCAGAAGCGTGTCCGGCGGGAGACGCTAGCGAGTCGGTGGTGGAACCATGCCACCTGCCTCCAGGGGATCCCAGCCAAGGCACCGCTTCTTAGTACCAAGACGAGTCAGCCAATTCCGTCTTCACTTTGCATCGCGAAACGGATAGGCTGCCCCGAACACGATTCGTTTGCCACCTTGATCGGTGGCGTATCGTTGTACAGAGTTGGCATCACCGTTGCACAGCCTTCCCCGAGGCAAGATGACGAAACGCGCGAAAATAACGGCAAGCATCGCACTGGCAGCCTTCGCTTTAAGCGCAAGCAGTTTTGCGCCCCGAGCGAATGCGCAGATCGCCAGGACGGTGGACACCAGCGGTCGGGAAATGTTCGTAAACGCCGATCCGCCGGTCGTTACCAAACTCGCTGCCGCCAAACCGCGTAAAACCATCTACCTCCCTGCAGAATCTAGCTTTATGGGCGCCAACCATCCGGCCATGAGTATCGACCGGGACGGTGCGGAAAAGCTCGTAAAGGAAGCGGCAGAGAGGCACAACGTGGACCCGGCTTTGGTCCGCGCAGTGATTGAAACGGAATCGAACTGGAATCCTTCGGCGTATTCCCGCAAGGGAGCCGGCGGACTGATGCAGTTGATTCCGACAACGGCACAACGGTACGGTGCAAACGACGTGTTCAATCCGCAACAGAATATCGACGCCGGGGTTAGACACCTCAAGGGGTTGCTGGAACGATACAATGGCAACCTGGAATTGGCCTTGGCGGCGTACAATGCGGGTGAGGGGGCTGTTGATCGGGCTCACGGCATCCCTGCGTTCCGGGAAACCCGGAACTACGTGCAGAAGGTACAGGATGCGTATTTCAGGCCTGGATCGGGTCGTCTTGAGAGCGCGTTTTCAAATCCGCGCGCAATCCACAGAGAAGTCGATCCCTCCGGACGCATCATTTTCAAGAACGATTGATTCAAGACTGACTGAATCGGCAGTGCGGTGGCGAACAGTCAGAGTGATCGCTGAGCGATCCTGTGAGTGAAGGCCCGTGGGGGGCCGGCGAATTCCATTCCCAGAATGTAGGGCGCGCATGTTGGGGGTCCGAAAAATT
Organism: uncultured Acidobacteriota bacterium; assembly: GCA_963718785.1. Taxonomy (GTDB): domain Bacteria; phylum Acidobacteriota; class Terriglobia; order Acidiferrales; family UBA7541; genus Acidiferrum. The sequence continues at coordinate 369,806 of CAVQZW010000009.1, forward strand.
TTCAGCAGAAGATTCGCCCGGCTTTCGCCAGTTTTCATAGCGCTGGGGATTGCAGTGGGCGTGCTCTGTGGAAATCCTTTCGTGAGTTTTGCGAGGGCTTCCAAGGCCGCGGCTGCGGATACCACGACAACCAGCGCAGTGAGGCGCGAAGCTGCTGGAGCGCAGTTTGCACGCGCGGAAGAGCAACGCGCGAATTTGAACGGAAAGCCCACCGAGAAGCGCACTCTTGCGGAATACAAACAAGTTGTTGCGAGTTACCGCCGCGTGTATTTGATTACGCCGCGAGCCGCCGAAGTAGTGGATTCCCTTCTCTCTGTGGCAGAACTTTACACCGAGATGGGAGACCGTTTCGGGCGGAGCTACTACCAGTCGGCGGTCGATTCCTACCAATTTTTGGTGCACGAATATCCTTCCAGCAAATACAGCCAGGATGCGTTTCTGCGAATCGGGAAGCTGCAAAGAGAGCAGCTTGGCGATAGCGCGCAAGCGACGAAGACGTACCAGGATTTTTTGAAGAAGTATCCGCATTCGCCGCGGAAGCGCGAAGCGCAGGAACTACTTGCGGAGTTGGCGCTGCTGCAGCATAGCGATGCGCCGCCGGCGGAGAACACTGCTCCTGCGACGTCGGCAAGCGCACCGCCGCAGCCACAACCGAACGCAGAAGTGCCTGGACCGGTGCACGGAGGAGTGGAAGCAACCGGGCGAAGCAGTTCCGAAGGTACACCCCGCATCCGGCGGATAACGGCCAGCGCGAATGCCGATGCGACGCGCATAACGATCGACCTTGAAGATACCGTGCAGTACAGCTCGGCGCGGATCGCCAATCCCGATCGCATCTTTTTTGATTTGCACTCGGCACGGCTCACGCCGGAAGTGGCGCGCGGGAACGTGCAGGTCAGGGGCGATTTGTTGACGGGAGTGCGCGTCGCGCAGAACCACGAGGGCGTTGTTCGCGTGGTGCTGGACGTAACAGGAGTAAAGGATTACGCGGCTACGCTGCTGAATAATCCGCCGCAGTTGGTGATTTATCTCTATTCGACAGTGCGAAATGGCGCTGGGGTCCGGACGGCAAAATCCAAAAACGCGAAGCCGTCGAGTGGCGAGGCGAGCGAGGATGCCCGAGCCGGATCGGACGATTCTGGAAACGTGAAGAGTGTCTCCGAAAAAACAACGAGTGTGGATCCGGGGCCTTCCGCATCCAGCACGCCGTCGAACGCCATGACGCGCAGTACAGGGACAAGCGGAAAAAATTCTCGGGCGAAACAGATCGGCCCGTTAGCTGGTAGTCCGGATGCCAAGCCGGATTTGGTTCGTCCAAGTAGCGCGCCGGGGCCAACGCGGGACGGGCAATCCACATTGACGCGAGCACTGGGATTGAAGATTGGACGCATCGTGATCGATGCGGGCCATGGCGGGCATGACACGGGCACGATCGGGCCGACTGGCTTGATGGAAAAAGATTTGTGCCTCGACGTGGCGCTGCGTCTTGGGAAAATCATTCAGCAGCGATTGCCGGGCGCGGATATCGTCTACACGCGCTCCGACGATACGTTTATTCCGCTGGAAGAGCGGACGAACATTGCGAATCAGGCGAAGGCCGACCTTTTTATTTCCATTCACGCAAATTCCAGCCAGGACCACGCGGCTCGCGGCGTAGAGACCTACTATTTGAATTTGAAGGGCTCGGCGGAAGCGATGGAAGTGGCGGCTCGAGAGAACGCATCGTCGGAACAGGGCGTGCATGACCTCGAAGATTTGGTGAAGAAGATCGCGCGGAACGAGAAGATCGACGAATCCAAGGAATTTGCCGAGGATATTCAGGACTCGCTGGCAAAGCGCATGCAGAAAACCAGCAAAACGGTGAAAGACCGCGGCGTGCGCAAAGCCCCGTTTGTTGTGCTGATTGGCGCGGACATGCCTTCGATCCTCACGGAGATTTCCTTCCTGAGCAACCCAGCCGACGAAAAAATGCTGAAGCAGCCGGAATACCGCCAGCGCGTGGCGGAAGGGCTTTACCAGGGCGTTGCAAGCTACCTGCAGAGCATGAACAGCATGACGCTGAACACGAATGGCAAGAACGGCCCAGGCCGGCCCGCCAGCAGTCACTCCAGTTGAACAATCCAGGAACCAACGGTAATCTGTTGGTGTCTAAGCGATAGCAAGGGATGCGCCGACTATCACTCTTCGTTTGCGGTATTGCGCTGCTCAGCGCTGCGCCGCTCTCCGCCCAGGAGAGTCCTCTCCCAAAGCAATTCCAGGTCTGGAAGCTGGCGAGCTGCATCGCCAAACCCGCCGTTCCATCCATTTGGAAAGAGACGGGAATGCGGGAGTACAGCGCATGCAAGTTCAGCTCGGGGGACAATGTCATCGGGATTTCCGGCGGCCGTTACCACGACCCGAGCAGTGCATTTGAGGCCTATACAAGCCAGTTGAGAGCCGGAATGGTTCCAACAAACCTGGGCCAGACCGCTGCATTCGATAAAGACGGAGTTTTGATTCTGGAAGGCACCCTGGTTCTTTCGTCGACGTCGAATATTTCCAGGGATGATCTGAATGCCCTCATAAAAGCTGTGGAAGCAGGCAGCGAAAAAGGACCGCTACCTCCGGTCCGGACCTATTTGCCGAAGACAGGGCGGGTGCTGGGGACCGAGCGGTATGCACTGGGGCCGGATGGATTTCGCGAGGCACTCGACCGGCTTGGTGTGAACGATTTCGCGACTCTGACGGATGCTGCCGGGTTTAATTCTGGCGCAGAGGCTATGGTGGCGCGATATTCCAAGCCAGGCATGATGGGGGGCACCGGAATTTTGGTGCTGCTGGAATATCCGACGCCGCAGTTGGCCGAGCAACACATTCATCATCTGGACGAATTGCTTCCGGCGGCAGCCAAACAGGCAGGAACGGTGATCGAGCGGAAGGGGTCATTGCTCAAATTGGTTTTGTCGCCCAATTCGGCGGAGTATGCGAAGTCCTTGCGAGAAGCGGTGGATTACGAGACGCAGGTGACATGGAATGAAGCGAGCCAGGCGGCTACGGACCCGCCGATTACGAGCATTATGGTGAAGATATTTATTGGGACAGGCGTTTTCATGGTGGCGGCGCTGGTCTTGGGAATTGCGTTTGGCGGCGTGCGCGTGGTGACGAAGAGATTCTTCCCCGGCAAGGTGTTTGACCGGCCCAACCAGATGGAAGTGCTGCAACTGGGGCTTTCCGGGAAGCGGATTGATCCAAGCGATTTTTACTGAGTTTTTCTCACCTTTTCGTTTTTCTTGGATCTCCGACGAGCAGGCAGGCGGGTGAGGCGCAGCATGCTGCGCCCCTACAAAAACACATAAGGCATATAACCGGGGAGTTTTCTGGGCGTCTAACTGGCACGCTTGTTTTGTGTCTTGGTGGGGACGCAAAGGTAGCGTAAAATTTCTGGTTGCACCGGGGGAGTTGCACGCAGCTATGTGGGTTCCAAACATAATGAAGATGAAGCAGAGGAAGGCTGGGCTGATGCTGCTGGCGGCCGCTCCGCTACTAGTGGTGGGCTGTGGCCAGAAGACCTCAGCAGGAGGCCCTGGAGCGGGCGGGCCGCCGGCGATGCCTGTGCAGGTGCAGGTGGCGCAATCGGTACGAATTCCGGAAACGACGGAATACCTTTCGGTGCTGAAGTCGCGGCAATCGGCGGTGATCAATCCGCAAGTGGAAGGGCAAATCACCAAAATATTTGTGAAGTCCGGCGACCAAGTGAATGCGGGCACGCCGCTGCTGCAGATTGATCCACTGAAACAGGAAGCCACATTGAACAGCCAGGCGGCGACGCTGGCATCGCAAGAGGCCAATCTGAGGCTTGCTAAAATATCTCTCGAGCGGGCGCAGAAGCTCTTCGCGGCAGGAGTAACCAGCAAACAGGACTTTGACAACGCGCAATCGAATTACGACGCGATCGCGGCGCAGGTGAAAGCGCTGGAGCAGCAAGTGGAGCAGCAGAAAGTGGAGTTGCACTACTACAAGGTGAGCGCGCCCGCGGATGGAATCGTGGGCGACATACCGGTGCACGTGGGCGATCGCGTCACGGTGAGCACACTTTTGACGACGATTGACCTTCCTGGCGCACTCGAAGCGTACATTTACGTTCCGGCGGACCGCGCGAAGGATTTGCGGTTGGGACTGCCGGTGCGATTGCTGGGAGAAAACGGCGAGTCGGTTTCGGATACACAGATTACGTTTGTTTCGCCGCAAGTGGAGACGGACACGCAAACGGTGCTGGCGAAGGCGGCGGTGGAAAATGCGCGAGCCAAGCTGCGCATCGCGCAACAGGTGCGGGCGCAGGTGACTTGGGGTTCACACGAAGGGCCGGTAGTGCCGGTTCTTGCGGTGCTGAGGATTAACGGGCAGGCGTTTGTGTTCGTCGCGGTGAACGAAGGAAAAGGAAGTGTGGCGCGGCAGAAGCTTTTGAAATTGGGCGACACGACAGGCGATAACTATAGTGTGCTGGACGGACTGAAGGCCGGAGACCACGTGATACTTTCTGGCACGCAATTTCTGCAAGATGGCGCTCCAGTGCTGGAGCAGATTCAAAACAACGCGAAACCGGGCGACGGCAAGAGCGCCGCAGCGCGCTAGGCGCCGCAAACTCGATGAGCGGCTCTCTCTCACTTCAAATAAAGGTGGAACCCGGCTTTGTTCGTTGATTTCTTCATAAGGCGGCCGGTGTTTGCGACGGTGTGCGCGCTGATGATTATTTTGGCGGGCGCGATCTCCATTCCGTCGCTTCCTATTGCGCAATTTCCGAATCTGTCTCCACCGCAAGTCCTGGTCGTCAGCACTTACATTGGCGCGAATGCGCAGACGGTAGAGTCGGCAGTGACGATTCCGCTGGAGCAGGCGATCAACGGCGTGCCGGGGATGAAGTACATCACGTCGACGAGCAGCAACAGCGGCACAAGCCAAATCACGGTTACGTTTGATGTTTCGCGAGACGTGGACCTTGCGTCGGTGGACGTGCAGAACCGCGTGAGCCAGGCGCTGGGACGATTGCCGAATGAGGTCAAAAATACCGGCGTAATTATCACAAAGCAGGCCAGCGGGTTCGTGTTTGGCGCGGGCGTCTATGCAGACAAGGGACAATACGACAGCCTGTTCCTGAGCAACTATATTGACGTTTACGTTAGAGACGCGTTGAAGCGCGTGCCGGGCGTGAATGATGCGTTCCTCTTTGGTGAACGGAAGTATGCGATGCGGGTGTGGCTGGACCCTTCGCGGATGGCAGAGCGCGGGCTGACGGCATCGACGGTAATCAGTGCACTGGAAGAACAAAACGTGCAGGTGGCGGCGGGGCAGATCGGTCAGCCACCGAACGCAAGCGAACAAGCGTTTCAGATCAGCGTGCGGGCCGTCGGGCGCCTGACGGATGCGTCGCAGTTCGAAAATATTATTTTGAAGACCGGGAGCGGACGGGACGCTCGTACGGCTGAAGGATGTGGGCCGCGCGGAGCTGGGCGCGGAAAACTACGACGTGCTGGTGCGCTATAACGGACACGATGGAGTCGGGTTCGGCGTGACACAGCTTCCCGGGGCGAATGCGCTGGATGTGGATCGCGCCGCGAAGGCCGAACTGTTGCGACTATCGAAGAGTTTTCCGCCGGGGCTGAAGTACGCGATCGCGTTTGATTCGACGACGGTGATTGGCGAATCGATCCAGGATGTGTTGATCACGCTGGCGCAAGCGGTCGTGCTGGTGATTGCGGTGATCTTTCTGTTCTTGCAGGATTGGCGAAGTACGCTAATCCCCGCAGTGACGATTCCTGTTTCACTCATCGGGACATTCGTTTTCATCAAGCTGTTGGGATTCTCGATCAATACGCTGACGCTGTTTGGGATCACGCTGGCAACAGGATTGGTGGTAGACGATGCCATCGTGGTGATCGAGAACGTTGAGCGGCACATCATGGAGGGCATCACGGAGCCGCACAACGCGGCGTCGGTGGCGATGAAAGAAGTTGCCGGGGCGGTGATTGCCACTTCGCTAGTGCTGGTGGCGGTGTTTGTGCCCGTGGCGTTGTTTCCTGGAACAACGGGAATCTTGTTCCGGCAATTTGCGCTGACGATTGCGTTTTCGGTTTCGATTTCGGCTTTCAACGCGCTGACACTGACGCCGGCGCTATCGGCGATTTTGCTGGGGCGCCACCGCGAGCGTGCGGAAGGGAGAATCTTTCACGCATTCAACCGCATGGTGACGGGCGGAACGAATTTGTACAGGAATGCTGTGCGTCAAGCGATCGGCTGGCGCTGGGCGGCGGTTCTGGTGTTTTTCGCGGCGCTGGGATTGACGTACTGGATTTATAACAAGGTTCCGCGCGCGTTCATTCCGGAAGACGATCAGGGCTACATCATCATCGCGGTTCAAGCGCCGCAAGGGGCGTCGTTGCAGTACACGGTGGGCATTTGCGCGAAGGTCGAAGAGACGCTTTCGCATGTTCCAGAGATTGCGGGGGCATTCTCGCTCCCTGGTTTCAGCCAGTTTGGCAGCGCGCCGAATCGCGCCGTGGTGTTCAGCAATTTGAGGCCATTCGCGGAGCGCAAAGGAGCGCAGCATTCGGCGGCGGCGGTGATTCAGCGGCTGCGCGGCCAGCTATTCGGGATTCAGGGAGCGCTGGTAATTCCGTTCAATCCGCCGGCGGTGCAGGGATTGGGACAATTCGGAGGATTTCAGTACGAATTGGAAGACCTGGGACGGAATTCGCTGCAGACGATTGCGGACACGGCGCAGAAACTGGCGGCGCAAGGGAATGCGGGCAAGGATTTGGTGGGATTGTTCAGCAGCTTTACGGCGAATGATCCGCAATATCTGGTGCAAATCGATCGCGAAAAAGCGAAGAGCCTTCAAGTGCCGCTGAACCAGGTGACGGACGCGTTGCAAGTGTACATGGGCTCGGTGTACGTGAACGATTTCGATTTCAACAACCGGTCGTATCGCGTGTATGTGCAGGCGGACAGCAAGTATCGGTCAGCGCCGAAGGACATTCGGCAATATTATTTGCGGTCGGACGCTGGCCGGATGATTCCACTGGATAATTTGGTGACAGTTGCGCCGACGGCGAGCGCGCAAGTGATCAGCCACTACAATCTTTTCCGGTCGGCAGAGATTGATGGTTCGGCGGCGCCGGGACACAGCTCCGGCGAAGGAATCGCGGCGATGGAAGAACTGTCAAAGAAAGAGTTGCCGCAAGGAATGGCGTACGAGTGGAGCGGGCTTTCGTTGGAGGAGATTCAGTCGGGCGGCAAGGCGCTGATTTTGTTTGGGCTGGGATTGGTTGTGGTGTACCTGACGCTGGCGGCGCAGTATGAAAGTTTTGTGCTGCCGTTCATCGTGCTGATGGCCGTGCCTGTGGCGATATTGGGCGCGATTGGGGCGCAGGCGATGCGAGGATTGGAGAACGACGTTTATTGCCAGATCGGGTTGGTGATGTTGATTGGGCTGGCGAGCAAGAATGCGATTTTGATTGTGGAATTCGCGGAGCAGTTGCGCGAACAAGGGATGACGATTGTGGAAGCCGCGATTGAAGCGGCGCGGATCCGGCTGCGACCGATTTTGATGACGTCGTTCGCATTTATTCTAGGCGTGGTGCCGCTGGTGCTGGCGCAAGGAGCGGGACGCGCGGGGCGAATTTCCGTGGGGACGACGGTGTTCGGCGGGATGATCGCCGCAACGACGCTGAACCTGGTATTTATTCCGGTGCTCTACGTAATTGTGAAGAGTATTTTTCCTGGTGGGCGTGGGAAAGCGGTTGCGCCTGCGTCGGAGCACAATTCTCTCCCGCCTGCGCTTGCGGAATAAATTCATCGTTACATTTTGATTTTGCGGGAGGTTGCGGGGACGGGCACGGCCCTTCGCGGCTCAGGGTAAACGTGCCGTGCCCCTACGAGGGGCGTCGGCTGGGCTTTGTGTTACTGCCGCTTGAGCAGGCACATGCCTGACCATGGGCGCTCGCGCCGCGATTTTTCTGTCTCCGGCAACAGAGCAAAGAATCTAAGCAATAAGGGAAGGCGTTTAAGTTTTGCGGCGGTTTTGAGAAGCGAGCGCACGTCGACGGGCTTCCAGCCATAGGGGATGAAAAAGTCGGGCCCTTCCGGCGGAGCAAACTTAAAGGGCGCCGCATCGGTGAGTTGCTTGGCCATTCTCTTTGCCAACATGCGAAGCAGGCCGGGCGAGGCGATATCGAGAATCCAGGATTGGAAGCTGGGAGGCGCTGCGAGATCCTTAGCGAGGCCGGCGACATCATCTCTGTTTAGATAAATGAGGAGACCCTCGGTGATGACGAGGGCCTTCTTGCAGCGGCTGCCAAGTGCGGCGAAAAGTTCGCGGCGCGCGGTCGCGTTGGAGAGATCGACGCGAATGCGTTCCAGAGAGCAGACAGGCTTTTCTTCGCGAAGAATTTCTTCCTTGTAGGCGAGAATTTCAGGAAGGTCGACCTCGATCCAATTGAGAGACGGCGGAAGTTGCATGCGGTAGGGGCGGGCGTCGAGGCCAGCGGCAAGGTTGATGACCGTGTCGACGCCCTGCTGGACCTGCTGGTTGATGAATTGGTCTCCGATCCAGGTGCGGGTAATCATGCTCCAATCGTTGCCGCGACCGAGGGGCATGGACTTGGCGATTTGCTCGCCGCGTTCGCCGGCAAGGCGGCGCGCGAAGGGATCGCGGAAATGCGCGTTGGGGCGCTCGGTTTCGCGGGCGCGATAAACGGCGACCCAGCGCGCGGTGTCGGAGACATTGCGGATCAATGGTTCAGAGTGTGGTTGAGAATGCGGGGCTGACTGCTCTAATGGGGGCTTAGGGTCGGCCAAGTGAATGCCTCGAACACCGTTTAGGATGTCTGATTGTTTCTTGAGGAGTTTATCCTCCGGGGCGTAGGTTCACAACTAGACAGGAGTTACTCGCCTTCGCCGGAGCCGGGCTTGCAAGCTAGCTGATAATCGGGATGCGGGCCACTGGATTGGCCGGCGCGAAGTTCGATCTCGAGTTTAGCGTTGTCGGAACGCATGCCGACGGGGCCATTGAGCTTGCCGCCTTCCGGGCCAACATTTCCTTCCCACACAAGATTGTTGTCGGCGTAGACGCGTAGTTCGGCACCATTCATCTCGGCGCGAAGCGTGTGCGCGGCGCCAGGACGCAGGAACGGCACAGGCGAGCTATGTGAGGGCTTGATGTTGGTGTAGCCGTGGTTGGTGCATTCGGCGCTGGTATGCTGGCCGGGATTGGATTTTACGGAGACGACGAGCTTGGATTCGGGCTCGATGCGCCACATCGCGTAAACGAGATTGCATGGATCTTGAGCGCGAAGCTTGAGACCGAACTGGCGACGCATTTCGCCGGAACCGAGCGGCTTCTCTCCGGGAGTCTTGCCTAGATAGGTGAAATGGGCTTCGACATCCTGCGAGGTGGAAAGGGTAACGAAGGCGCGCATTTTGGAAACGTTGACGGACAGGCGATTGCCGGAGGTTTGCTCGATAGCGCCTTCGGTCACGCAGAGTTTTGCGTGCGGAATGGAGATCCAGTTGGTGGACGGTATTGCATGGACTGGAGCGGTGACAGCTGAGAGTACAACGCAGGCAGCAAAAACGAAATGGGCGCCATTCTTACTCATCATGATGGGGACAGTCTCCTTGCTACGAACGGAATAGGTAGCGTGGCGAGTGTGCCAGGCGGATGTCGTATATAATCGCGGCCAGCGCATGGAATCAAGCAAATCTTTGGAGTCTTCGGACAAAAGGCGGATGGGGTGAATTTCGAATTCAGCGAGAAGACGAAAGAGCTGCAGCGGCGCTTGCACGCGTTCATGGACGAGCACATCTATCCGAACGAGCGGCGGTTTGAGGAAGAGATTGAACGAGAAAGATGGAAGCCGACGCGGGTTATTGAAGAGCTGAAACCGAAGGCGCGCGCGGCTGGATTGTGGAACCTGTTTTTACCGAATGATGAGAGCGGGGCGGGACTGACGAATCTCGAATACGCGCCGCTGTGCGAGATTATGGGACGTAGCGTGATGGCGCCGGAAGTTTTCAACTGCTCGGCGCCGGACACGGGGAATATGGAAGTACTGGCGCGCTACGGAACACCGGAGCAAAAAGAGAAATGGCTGAAGCCGCTGCTCGAGGGAAAAATCCGGTCCTGCTTTGCGATGACGGAGCCGGAAGTGGCTTCTTCGGATGCAACGAACATTCGCGCGAGCATCGTTCGGGATGGAGACGAGTACGTTATCAATGGCAGGAAGTGGTGGACATCGGGAGCGGGCGATCCGCGATGCAAGGTCGCGATCTTTATGGGCAAAACCGATCCGTCGGCCGCGACGCACAAACAACAATCGATGATTCTTGTGCCGCTGGAAGCCCCTGGAGTCAAGATGGTGCGGCTGCTGACTGTGTTTGGATACGACCATGCGCCGCACGGGCATGCCGAGGTCTCGTTTGAAAATGTGCGAGTCCCTGCGTCGAACATGCTGCTGGGCGAAGGACGCGGATTCGAGATTGCGCAGGGGCGGCTGGGGCCGGGGCGCATTCATCATTGCATGCGATGCATCGGAGTAGCGGAGCGCGCGCTGGAAACAATGTGCAAGCGTGTACAGGCACGCGTGGCATTTGGAAAACCACTCGCGGAGCAAGGAACTATTCGCGCCGATATCGCGGCGTCGCGCATGGAAATTGAGCAGGCGCGGCTGCTAACGCTCAAGGCGGCATTCATGATGGATAGCGTCGGGAACAAGGAAGCGCGTGCGGAGATCGCGATGATCAAAGTGGTTGCGCCGAATATGGCGCTGCGCGTTCTGGATCGTGCGATCCAAGCGCATGGAGGGGCCGGGGTCTCCGACGACACGTTTCTCGCCGGCGCCTGGGCGAATGTGAGGACTTTGCGGCTGGCGGACGGGCCGGATGAAGTACACGCGGAATCGATTGCGAAGGGTGAACTTCGAAAATGGGGAAAGCCGCGGGGCCAGTAGAATTCCGTCTGATGATAGGCAGGAGTCAGTAGCAGAACATCTCTTTACTCGCGGAGAATAGATTGCCGCCACTCATCGTGGAAACACCGGAGTCTCTTAAAGAATATGTGGGTAAGGAAATTGGTGTGAGCGAATGGCTCATCGTGACACAAGAGCGTATCGCGAAATTCGCGGAGACGACCGAAGACCGGCAGTGGATCCATCTGGATCGCGAGCGGGCGGAGAGAGAATCCCCTTACGGAACAACGATTGCACACGGATTTTTGACTCTGTCGTTGATCAGCCGATTTATGAAGGATGTGATTCAGGTCCGCGGTGGCGTGGGAATGACGGTTAATTACGGGTTGAACCGGGTGCGCTTCCCTTCCCCGGTGCGTGCCGGATCGAAGATCAGAGCAAGAGTCGTGCTGCACAGTTTTAAGGAAATTGAGAGAGGTTACGAAACTACGTTTGCGGTGACTATCGAAGTGGAAGGAACCGAGAAGCCGTGCTGCGTCGCAGAATCTTTGATCCGCTACTACCGTTGAGCTTTGCTTTTCAGATCTGGACAATTCCATTCATTCAAATCAGCGCAGAAGAGATTCAGATTGCGCCAGTTTCGGACGTTCGTAGGGCTGCGCCCAGCAGCAGCTTGATTCTGTGAGGCATAGTGGCAAACCGTTCGTCGTGGGTCAGACCCTGGTGATAGCGGTAATAAATCTGCTGGACGATAACGGCAATTTTGAAGCGCGCAAAGACCACATAGAAAGCCATGTGCGAAACGTCACGACCGGTTTTTTGCGCATAGCGCTCGACCAGTTGTGCGCGCGTCATGCAGCCAGGATAGGTCGTAGGTCCCCAGCGGGTATCGAGAATTTCTTGTGGATCGGTGGCGTCGACCCAATAGGCCAGAGCGGAACCCAAATCCGTCAGCGGATCGCCAATCGTGCACATTTCCCAATCCAGTACGCCGACAATTCTGGGGAGGTCGTTGGGATCGAGGACGACGTTGTCGAATTTGTAGTCATTGTGAATGAGAGCGGCGCCGGAACTTTCGGGCATGCTCCGCTGAATCCAAGTTGAGATTGTTTCGACTTCGGGAATGTCGTGTGTTTTCGAGCCATGGTAGCGCTCGATCCAGCCACGCACCTGGCGTTCGAGGTAGCCCTGGGGCTTGCCCAAATCCGTGAGGCCAATCGCGTTGTAATCGAGACTGTGAAGGAGCGCGAGATTGTCGAGAAACGATTCGCAGGTGCGGCGCGCCGTCTCGGGAGAAAAGTCCAAACCCGGCGGAACATCTCTACGAAGGATGACGCCGTGAATTGGGTCCATTAAGTAAAATGGAGCGCCAAGAACAGAGTCGTCGTCACAAAAAAGCAAAACATGTGGAGCCGGGGAGTAATGAGAATGGAGTTTCGAAAGCACGCGAAATTCACGGCCCATGTCGTGGGCGCTTTTGACCTTGCTGCCGAAGGGCGGACGACGGAGCACCAGTTCACGCGGCCCCAGCTGTACCGAATAAGTGAGGTTCGAATGGCCGCTGGGATACTGACGGACGACGAGCGGGCCAGTTTCTTTGGGAAAGTGGCTGCGAAGAAACGGTTCGAGCTTGCCGAGGTCGAGCTCTTCTCCTGCGCGAACGGCCGTTGTTTTGTCTTGAAAAACGGTCATATTTTTCTCGCGTCCCTATCGATAGGTCAGGAGAGTGGGATCGTCCAAGTGCTGAAACGAGTTGAAAGTGCTCAACGTAAAACGATCGCCGGAGAACAGAAATTCGCTGTAGGAACAGTTACGCGGCATCCAAGCGACTTGTAACGTCTGCTCTGGCGAAAGATGCAAGGCCCGCTGCACGGACGCAGCGACCGGGCCGCCGGAAGTGAAGATTGCGCAGGTTTCGCTCTTACCAGTACTAGACAGAAACTGCGAGAGACCGCGATGGACGCGTGCCAGAAAGGCCTGCCAGGATTCGACGCCATCGACGGACAATTCTCCTTTGACCCACCTTGTGACCACCGTCTCAAAGAGTTTTTGGAAGTTTCTGCGACGCTGCGGAGGGCTGTTGGCGGCTCGAACAGCGGCGTCGAGTTCGCGGATGTGGGAGTCCGTGTGGATAAGGCGAGGGAGGCTTTTTTCGAGCACGACGTCGCCTTGGAACTCGTCGAATTCCGGGAGCATGACGGACTCAGGGAAATTCAGGCCGTGGGTGGCATAAGCTTCGCGCACCGCCTTTTCTGTGTCGCGATGGCGGAAACGCGGGCCGGTGCATACGCGGTCGAAAACAATACGGTGGCGAGCCCAATATTCACCCAGAACGCGCGCCTGCGTTGCGCCAGTTGGGGAAAGTTTGTCGTAGTCCGGCTCAAGAAAAGAAGCCTGAGCGTGGCGAACCAGAAAAACGCGTCCCATGCGTCACCTGAAAGACGACGTGCCTATTGTGAAAGCCGTGAAGCCCACTGATAGCAGAATCGGACCAGCGCGGAAATGCCGTGGACTATGCGACCGCGCTCTGTTCCTTGTTGAAATCCGCAAACTTTTTGCCTTCCTCCGCGAGCCGCTTCAGAAGCGGAGCCGGTTCCCAGAGCTCGCCGTGCTGCTTGTGAAATTCTTCGACGCGATGGAGGACATTTTTCAAGCCTACAGTATCCGCATACCACATTGGTCCACCGCGATAGGCCGGGAAGCCGTAGCCGTTGAGATAAATAATGTCGATATCAACCGCGCGTAGAGCAAAACCTTCTTCCAAGATTCGGGCTCCTTCGTTGACGAGCGCGTAGATGCAGCGATCGACGATTTCTTGCTTGGAGATGTCGCGTTGCGGAATAGCGGCTTCGGACGCCCATTTGCGGACGAGTTGCGCGACTTCGGGATCGGGAATGGCGCGACGGTTCTCGTCGTATTTATACCAGCCCGCGCCAGTTTTTTGGCCGTAGCGGCCCAGCTCGCAAAGATTATCTCCAGCAAACGCCTGGCGAATTCCGGGCTTCTCCAAGTGGCGATATTCCTTGCGAATGCGCCAGCCGACGTCGAGACCTGCGAGATCACCAACGGCCAGCGGGCCCATGGCCATGCCGAAATCGTACATCGCGGAATCGACCGCTTCGACACTGGCACCTTCTTCCAGGAGAAAAACGGATTCGCGGACGTAAGGATGAAACATCCGGTTGCCAACAAAGCCGCGGCAATTCCCGACTAGAACGCCAATCTTCCCGATTTTTTTCGAGAGTTGCATGCAGGTGGCAATCACTTCTTTACTTGTGGCTTTGCCGCGGACGATTTCGAGAAGACGCATCACATTGGCGGGGCTGAAGAAATGCGTGCCGATTACGGATTGCGGACGTGAAGTCGAAGAAGCAATCTCGTCGATATTTAAAGTGGAAGTGTTGCTCGCGAGAATCGCGCCGGGTTTGCAGACGCGGTCCAGTTCAGCGAAGACTTCTTTCTTCAACGCCATGCCTTCGAAAACGGCTTCGATCACGAGATCGGCGTTTGCGAAAGAATCGTAGCTGAGTGTGGGCTGAATTAACTTGAGGCGCTCATCAACGAAGGTTTGCGTGAACCGGCCGCGTTTCACCGAGGTCGCATAATTTTTCTGAATATTCGCAAGGCCGCGATCGAGAGCGGCCTGATCGGCCTCTTTCAATAGAACGGGTATCCCGGCGTTGGCCAAGACCATCGCGATACCGCCACCCATCGTTCCCGCACCGACGACCGCCGAAGCATTCACAGGAATAAGCGGAGTCTCTTTCGGGATGTCGGGGATTTTGGCGACTTCGCGTTCGCCGAAGAAAACGTGGATGAGCGCTTTCGATTGATCCGAGAAGAGGCAATCCATGAAGAGCTTGCGTTCGAGCTTGCAGCCCTCTTCGAACGGGAGCGTGGTAGCGGCCTCCACCGCATCGATCGCCGCGAGTGGCGCGATCATACCGCGCTGCTTTTTCCTGGCGTTTTCGCGCGCCGCAGCAAAGATGGAAGCATTCTCTTCCGCCGAGCCCAGTTTTTCGCTGCGCTCGCGCGTTTTACGCACGGGCCTATTCGCAACTTCTCGAGCAAATACAATTGCGCCGGCCAGCAGATCGCCCTCGATCAAACGGTCAATAACACCGAACTTTAACGCGTCCGCAGCCTTAATCGGATTGCCGTCCGCACACAGTTCGACCGCTTTAGCAGCGCCTGCGAGCCGCGGCAAACGCTGCGTGCCCGCCGCGCCGGGAATGATGCCGAGCTTCACTTCGGGCTGGCCGACTTGCGCGCCAGGCACAGCTACGCGGTAGTGGCCGGACATGGCAAGTTCGAGGCCGCCGCCGAAAGCGCTGCCGTGAATGGCCATGACTACGGGTTTGCTGCAGTCTTCGATTTTCAAAAGCAGCGACGGCAACTCCAATCCTCCGCCAGCCCTTCCGGAAGTAATTTTGCCGAACTCTTTAATGTCCGCGCCGGCCACAAAGGTTTTACCACCCCCAATGAGCACCGCCGCTTGGATGGAATTGTCTTTATCAATCTGCTCAATCGCCGCGGCAATGCCTTCCGGCACGCCAGGGCTGAGCGCATTGACCGGAGGATTGTTGATGGTGATGACGGCAATGCCGTTGTCTTTTGTAAATTGAACCATGTCGCTCATGTGTCGCCGCTCTTTCTTGAGAGATCCTTTTTACAATTCACGGAACAATGCGCCCGCGCCAGTTGCCGATGCACGGACTGAGAACTCATTTATAAGACGTCTCACTTACGGCTGGCAAATTCAGGCCGGATCGTGTCTTGGCCACCCCAATATTTTTTGCGTAGTTCCCTTTTCAAGATTTTCCCCGTGCCCGTTTTGGGCAGACTATCCAGAAATTCGACGGAGCGAGGCGCTTTGTAATGCGCGATGCGAGCGCGGCAGAAATCAAGTAATTCGGCTTCGCTAACCTGTGCGCCGGGTTTCAAAACGACCAGAGCTTTCGGCACTTCTCCCCATTTCTCGTCGGGGACGGCGACAACGGCAACCTCATACACGTTGGGATGCGCGAGCAAGGCCTTTTCCACTTCCAGCGAAGAAATATTTTCCCCTCCGCTGACGATGATTTCTTTCTTTCGATCGACGACAAGCAGATAGCCATCCTCATTGATCGTAGCCATATCGCCAGTGTGAAACCATCCGCCGCGCATGGCTTCGGCAGTGGCTTGCGGCTGGCCCCAATAGCCTTCCATCACTACATCGCTGCGGGCGACGACTTCGCCAATGCTCTGGCCATCGTGTGGCACATCTTTGTCGTTGGCATCGACGACGCGGAGTTCGACTCCTGGAATGGCGAAACCGGTCATGGCCTGGCCGATGTATTTTTGCTCGCCTTGCCAATCGAGGCCCGGCTTCATTCTGGAAATGGAAAGCGTGGGAGACGTTTCCGTGAGGCCGTAGCCGGATCGGCAATTAGCGCCGAGTTTTTCTTCGACCTCGCGCACCAACGTCGGCGAAGAGGCTGCGCCGCCAATGTTGATGATGCGCAGGCTGCTCAAATCGTGCTTTGTGCGCTCGGGGCAATTGACGAGAGCGGTGGCCATGGCCGGAACAAGGCACATGGTTCGAACGCGCTCCTGTTCGATCAGGCGAAATATTGTGGCGGTCTCGAAGCGCCGGAGCATCACATGTTTTCCGCCGCTTAGAGCCAGGGCGTGAGGCGTGCCCCAGCCGTTGGCGTGGAACAGTGGGATGGTGTGAAGCTGAACGCCCTCGGCGGTGGGATCGTCGGTGAGACAGGCGTAGAGAGCGTGCATGTACACATTGCGATGACTGAGCATCACGCCTTTGGGATTGGCGCTTGTGCCGCTGGTGTAAAAGATTTCGGAGACGGCATTTTCGTCCACGGACATGATGTCGGTGCGATAGGGCGAAGCGGTATTGATAAGTTCGTCGTAGGATTTTGGCGCGAGCCAGTCTGCTTGGGGTGCGCCATCGAGGAGATAGAAGGTTTCCACGGTCGATACGTTTTGACGAAAAGAATCGACGACAGGGAGAAAATCTTTTTCGAGGAAGAGCACTTTTGCGCCGGCATCGTTCAAAATAAAAGCGAGTTCCTGCGGCGCGAGCCGGATATTCAGCGGGAGCAGGATGGCGTCCGCGTCGAGGACACCGTAATAGGCTTCGAGCAAACGATGGCAATTCATGCTGAGAAAAGCGACGCGATCGCCAGGTTTGACGCCGGCTGCGCGTAATGCGCCTGCTAGAAGTGCGGCACGTTCAGCAAATTGCTTGTAAGTGAAGCGCAAATCGCCGCAAACGACGGCGGTCCGCCGCGGAAACTGTTCTTCCGCATAGCGTAAACATCGAAGTGGTGTAAGTGGGATATTCATGTGCAATCCAGCGCCCCTTAGGCGGTTTGTCCTCCATCGACGACAAGAACGTGGCCTGTGACGTAGTCGGAGGCATCGGAGCACAGAAAAACGGCCGCGCCCTTCAGATCGTGATCATTCCCGAAACGCCGCAGTGGGATTCTCTTCAAAAACTCTTCCTTGTTCCGCTCAATCACGACCTGAGACATGTTTGTAGGAAACCAGCCGGGAGCGATGGAGTTAACCTGAATGTTGTGGATGCCCCATTTGCAGGCCAGGTCTTTCGTGAAGGCAATGACGCCGCCTTTGCTGGCGTGATAACCGATCGCTTGAAATTCGGGCGGAGCGCCGTGAATGCCTGCGACGGAGGCGATGTTGATGATCTTACCGCGGCGATTCGCGATCATAATTTTGCCGGCCGCCTGGGAAAAAAGAAAAGTGCCCGTTAGATTTGTCTCGATTACTTTGTTCCAATGCTCAAGGCGCATTTCTTCGACCGGGGCGCCCCAGGAAGTGCCGGCATTATTGATGAGAATATCGATGCGCCCGAACTGTGACATCGCCGCGTCGACAACGGCCTGGACGTCGGCGGGATTCTTCACGTCGCAGCCGAGCGCCAGCGTCTTTGCGCCGAGGCTCTGCAATTCTGTGGCAGCCTGCTCGCAACGCTCCTTCTTGCGAGCACAGAGTACAAGGTTGGCGCCCATCTCGGCCAAGCCTTCCGCCATTTGGCGGCCCAGACCAATGGAGCCGCCGGTGATGATCGCCACTCGGCCAGTCAGGTCAAAGAGTTGTCGAACATTCATCGTAAGTAGCGCTTTCCCGTTCTGTCTGATGTGCCAGGAAGACTCAATCGTAGCCTTCCCCAAGCATACGCACTCGCGCATGGGAAAATACTAGAAGCAACAGCATACGCCAAGCCCGCTTCGATTATCGAATGATCCAAGGCGGTTTGTGAAATCCACGCAAATTAATCCGCGCCTGCCGGCTTAACTAGCAAAGGGTCTCGTACAAAACTTCGTCCATGGCGCTCCGTCCCGAGCAATAGAAGTACGGCTAGCGTGAGAATCGTCACAAGTTCAAACCCCGCGATGGCCCACTGGTATCCCACGCGATCGCGCAGAGCGTACTCCATCGTATTCGTAGGGGCCGCAAAAAGAATCCCCAATTGATAAGTCAGGCCTGGCATCAATCCGCGCGTCGCGTCCGCCGACATTTCGTTCAGGTGCACCGGGATCACGCCCCAAGCGCCCTGCACCCCCATTTGCATAAGAAAGGGAGCGATGACGAGAACAGCCAAACCTCCGCCAAACGCCCACAGAGGAATGATCAGCAGGCATAGTCCAAGAGCCGCGATCATGCTTTTGCGACGGCCGGCGACTTGCGAAAGATGTCCAAAGATGATTGCGCCGATGACGGCTCCAACGTTGTAAACAATCGCAATATTCGCAACGACGCGCGCCGAGAGGCGATGGACTTCCTTCAAAAAGTCTGGATACAAATCCTGGGTGCCGTGCGACATGAACATCATGAAAGTCATAAGCACGATCAAGTAGAGGAAGCGTCTCCAGTCGAGCATCACTGTGCGCAAGACTTCACCCATGCTGGCGGCGCGATGTTGCTTCCATGCTTCCGACTCCGGAACTTTGGCCCTGATATAGAGCGCGAGCAAAGCCGGGATGGCGCCAATCCAGAACATGGGCCGCCAACCCCATACGGGCAAAAGGAAGCGCGCGGCCATGGCGGCAAGTAAATAGCCGATCGAATAGCCGCTTTGCAAAATTCCGCTGAGGATCCCGCGCCAGCGCACCGGAGCAGATTCCATCGTGAGTGAAGCGCCAACGCCCCATTCCCCTCCCATGCCAATGCCAAACAACGCGCGCATGATCAGAAAAAAAGTAAAATTTGGCGAAAAGCCGCACAGGAGCTCGATAAACGAAAAAAAGATGACATTCGCCATCAGCGGTCTACGCCGGCCGTAGCGATCGGATAAAAGGCCGAAAATCACTGCCCCAATCGGACGCATGGCGAGCGTAGCCGTGGTGGTGAAGATGATTTCTTTCTTGGATACGCCGAATTGACGGGCCAGTGTGTCATAGAGAAAGACAACAACGAAGAAGTCGAAAGCGTCGAGTGTCCAGCCAAAAAAACCGGCGAGGACCGCGTGACGCGCGTTCGATTTCGAAGGAGCAGCAGAGGCCGTTATTTCCACGAAGTGAGCCTCTGACCGTCCGGAGTTGGCAGTGACTGCTGAGAGATGAGAAGTTCGCCTTTCGCTTGCTTCAGACTCCGTCGCATTTTGGCACTACGCAGGTAGTATTTGTCCACGAGTTTCAGCTCCGAAAGGAATCAACAGCAGGCCTACGGCAAATGCCAGAGCAGTCACGGCCACCGGAACTCCGAGCGAGCCGTATCGCTGCACCCCGCTGCCGACGAGAAACGTGATGGCAGCTCCGCCGAAACGCGCGAACGATGTGGAGAAGGCAAACGCGCTTGCGCGGCATTCCGTTGGATATTGTTCCGGCAACCAAAGTGTGTAGACTGCGAAGTTTGCCCCGCCTAAACCCAGGAAAAACAAACACACAAAAAACCAGGGCAACGCGGTTGGCCCAAGATAAAAGACTTTGCCGAATGTAAACGCCACGAACACCATCATTAAACTGAAATAAAAGCCCAGCGCACCGCGCCGGCCGAGCCGTTCGGCAAGCCACGGCATCACCAGACATCCAAGAATGGTGGCGAAGGCGACGAGCATCGTTGCACGAGAAGCAAGCTGCGCTGCTTGCGGTCCAACACGGCCACCTGCTTCCGCAAGTGAGGTGACCGCCGCCGGAACATAAACTGTACCCGCCCAAAGCCCGCTGATCGAGGCAAGCATGAAAAGCGAGTTTAGAATCGTGCGACGGCGCAAAGCGCGCGAAAAAAGCGCCGTGAAAGGCTGATGAATCTGCCAAGAACGAACAACCTCCACCTTGCTGGACCAGCGTGACGGCTCCGTCACGCCGTGCCGCACCCAAGCCAGCAGCAGAGCAGGCACCCCCCCAACGGCAAACATCGCTCGCCAGCTGTAGCTTCCGATAGCGTAGTTCGCCAGCGCGGCAAGAAAAATGCCAACGTAATAGCCGGTGTGCATGAAGCCCGCGCCTGCTCGACGCCGGCTTTCTGGCCACTCCTCGGCAACAAAAGTCCCACCCATGGCCCATTCCCCACCAATTCCAATCCCCGCCAGAAGCCGCAGTATCGCCAACTGCCATACGCTCGTTACCAGCGCGCTGAGAAACGTGAACACGGAATACCAAACGATCGTAAGCATCAGTGTGCGAACGCGCCCGAACTTGTCGCCCACCGGTCCCCACAAGAAGGCAAGTCCCCAGCCAATCAGGAAAAGTGCGAAAAGCAACCCACCGTAAAACCCGATATTGCCTTTTGTCGCCGCGATGCCGGAGCGCGGCAGAAGATCACGCAGCGAAGGCAACAGAACCAGCGCGTAAATAAACGAATCCATCCCGTCGAGGGTCCAGCCGCCCCATGCGGCCCAGAATCCCCGGATTTGATTGGAGGTGAGAGCGACGGAAGCAGACTCGATTGCTTTGGAAGAGGCAAGCGCCATTGTCGCAGGGACTATATCAAAAAGGGGCCACCGGGAAAGCAGCAAGTGGCGTCTTCAAATCCAATTTCACTGCCCTTGGCGGTGATGTAGACTCTCTGATTCGCCTGGACGCGACAGCTCATTTGACCAAGGGGGTTCGGTGAAAATAACGGATGCAAAGGTGCTCATCACCTCGCCCGGAAGAAATTTTGTCACCTTGAAGATTTACACCGACCAGGGCATCTATGGCCTTGGCGATGCCACACTGAACGGGCGGGAACTAGCTGTTGCCTCCTATCTCTCCGAACATTTGATTCCCTGCCTCATTGGCCGCGATCCTTTCCAGTCCGAAGACATCTGGCAATATTTCTACCGCGGCGCATATTGGCGGCGCGGCCCAGTGACCATGGCTGCCATCGGCGCCATCGACATCGCCCTCTGGGACATCAAGGGAAAGGCGCTCAATACACCCGTCTACAACCTGCTCGGTGGAAAAAGCCGCAAAGGCGTCATGGTTTACGGCCACGCCAATGGCCGCGACATCGAAGAAACCATCGATGAAGTCGGCAAATATTTGGCCATGGGCTACCGTGCCATTCGCGCGCAATCCGGAATTCCCGGAATTCCTTCGACCTACGGCGTCGCAAAGGACAAGTTGTATTACGAACCGGCGGAGAAAGGCCTCCCGCCGGAAAACATCTGGTCCACCGAAAAATATCTGCTGCAAGTCCCAAAACTGTTTGAATCCCTGCGCCTGAAATATGGCGACGACATTCACCTGCTGCACGACGCGCATCACCGCCTCACGCCTATCGAGGCAGCGCGCCTCGGCAAAAGCCTCGAACCTTATCACCTCTTCTGGCTCGAAGACGCCGTCACCGCTGAACTTCAGGAAGGATTTCGGATCGTCCGCCAGCACACCACCACGCCGCTCGCGCTCGGCGAAGTCTTCAACACCATCTGGGACGCCACGACCCTCATCACGGAGCAACTGATCGACTACATTCGCATGGCCACGGTCCACAGCGGCGGCATCACGCACCTCAAAAAAATTGCGTCGCTCGCGGAGATCTATCACGTTCTGACCGGCTGCCACGGTGCCACGGATTTATCGCCGGTATCCTTGGCGGCCGCGCTGCATTTCGATATTTCCGTCAACAATTTTGGAATTCAGGAGTACATGCTGCACAGTGCACAAACCGACGAAGTCTTTCCGCACACCTACTCGTTTAGCGACGGTTATCTGCATCCCGGCGATGGCCCGGGGCTTGGCGTCGACTACGACGAGAAACTCGCCGCCACATTTCCTTACGAACGCGCCTCTCTACCGGTAAACAGAAAACTGGACGGCACGATGTTCAATTGGTAGCTCAAGGGCATCAAGGGCAGCCCTGCACTTGCACTCGGCGCGCACGCACCAAATAAATATTCTTTATTCGGAGACCTAAGTCATGGGATACAGCAAGCTCGATCTAAACGGCAAATCGGCCGTCGTCATTGGCGGCACCTCCGGCATCGGCCGCGCTATCGCACTAGGCCTCGCGGAAGCCGGCGCCGACGTCGCCCCCACCTCACGCCGCCTCGACCAAGTGGAAGCCACGGCTCGCGAAATCGAAGCGCTTGGCCGCCGCTCTCTGCGCGCCACTTCCGACGTCATCGACCGGGCCTCGCTTCAGCAATTGCTCGACGCGGCCGTCGCAACATTTGGAAAAGTGGACATTCTCGTGAACTCCGCTGGACGCACTAAGAAAGCTCCGACCATCGACTTTTCCGAAAAAGATTGGAATGACATTCTCGAAACAAATCTTACGGGCATCCTGCGCGCTTGCCAGCTTTTTGGCCTCCACATGATGGAGCGCCGCTACGGAAGAATCATTAACATCGCTTCCATCGGCTCTTTCCTCGGCATGCTGGAAGTCTCCGCGTATTCCGCCAGCAAGGCGGCGGTCGCCTCGCTCACGCAATCGCTCGCTATCGAGTGGGCCTCGCACGGCATTTGCGTGAATGCTATCGCTCCCGGGGTCTTCCGAACCCCGCTGAATCAAAAACTGCTGGACGAAACTCCGCGGGGCAAAGAATGGCTGATGCGCACCCCTATGAAGCGCTTCGGCCAAGTCGAAGAACTCGCCGGTGCCGCTGTCTACCTGGCTTCCGATGCTGCCAGCTACACCACAGGCTCCGTCATGATCGTGGATGGTGGGATTCTCGCCAGCGGCGTCAACCAGTGAGCAGCTGACGGGTGCCTCCAATGGCACCAGGAATTGGATGTTCCGCTGCGATGACCGAATCAGGACTGGAAAATGAGAGTGGCAGGATCCGGCTCATATTCGTCGGCCAGGAACACACTTGTTCCACTTTGTCTCCAGGCGCCAAGAATCATGTGCGCATGCTTGGTGTGATGCACCTTCGCCCAGCCCAACCCCGCTAGCTGCGTTGCCGCATCCTTTCTCACAATGAAGGCCCGGTCAGCGAGCCGAAGAAGACTGCCATTCATCACGGCCACAATCTGTATCGGCCCGGTTGTGATCAAGTACGTGGTCTCGCGCAAGTCTCGTCGCAGGGGCAACCAGGACGTCAGAAGCACGACACCTCCAAAAAGCAGCCCACAGCCGCCGAAGATGGCAACAGGAATCCAAAGATAGAATCTATTCGGAGACGACAGTGTGCTCGGGTTGAAATACAGAATCACAGCCATGACGAGCAGAGGCGCTCCCGCTGTGAACGCGAAGACAAGAAAAGAATCACGAAGGGATTTCCTCATTAAAACGCGAATGGCGTTGGCGACGCTGGCTGTCAGCGGGAGTTCGATCGTTGGGGATGCCTCGCCACTGGCGATTGATGCTGCCGCCGAAGTGTTGAGTTCGGAAATTCCCTTTCCGTAGGCCAGCAGCCGCCAGCCGGTGACCATCAGAATCAGGCCATACAGCAAGCCGCGCAGCGGAAAGTCACCTTCGATTACTTTCACAACAAAGAGCACACTAAAAAAAGCCCCGAAGAGGAACAGAATCCAGCCGGCAATTCTCATGCGCGTTTCGCCTCAGTTCATCTCCGTCATCTTGAGCACCGGACGTTCGATTGGACCTGATCCGGGGTTACAACTTTCCGCTTAGGGGCGAAGATGCTTCCCCGCGGCGAGTCCGGGGCTCACTGTATCTGCCCGAGAAAGCAGAATTTGCAGTGAAGATAATGAAGAAAATCAGTAAAGGCAAGGAGGCCGGCGCTGCGATGTGGTCTATTTTTGAAAAGCCCGAAGTTGTTACCTATGTAGCCGGTACGTTCTGTTACCTATGTCTCCGGACCGGACCCAGGATAAATGGAGCCGAGGGTGGGAGTTGAACCCACGACCTGTCGATTACGAATCGACTGCTCTACCACTGAGCTACCTCGGCCCGTTGATTAACGATAGCATTCGCGCAAAATTTCTGTCAATTGAACGGCGAAAACGGAGTTCTATTCGCGCGTCCGTGCTTGCCTAGCCGCGGATATGGCGGGCTATCGCGAGAAGGGGTACATCGCCCAGCCAATTCCGACGCCGATCAGCAAAAAAAGAATCAGCGACCACAAGATGTACTTGACGCGCTCGCTCGTACGGCGGCGGCTCAAAAATCCGAACGCAACGGAAATCAGCAACGCAAAAAGCACCATCGCCTGAAAATGGCTGAGGTGAAAATCAGCTGCGCTCGTCACGCCTTGCGCCCTCGCGCTGCTTCATACGCATGCAACGCCGCCAGCAGATTCAGCACGCCTGCCGCCGCCAGAAATCTCGTCCCATAATCGCCTTCGGCATGCGCGACATCCGAGCCTTTCGTTTGTAGTGCGCTCGCCGCGAAATAGAACGATCCCGTTCCCAGATCCGCGACATATCCCAACATGGCAAACGCGTCGCCGCCATCGGAATTGAACAAGTTGCCGCGCATCCCCACGCCGAGAAACACCAGCACTCCTACCGTCAGAAAACAGCCCAGCGCGCGCCCCCACATCTTTTGCAACGCGTGACCCAACCCAGGAACGATCCACCCCGCCGCGCCGATGGCGAACGCCACTGCTTCCGTTACTTGCGGAGGTCCGTCCGGCGCCGGTTGGCTCTGTGCTGGTTCGCTGGAAGTATGCGAGGCAGTCACCGCGTTTTCTGTCGTCATTTCGTCAGGCATTTTCTCTCTACGTTCGTTTAGCGAACCGGTTTTTTCTAAGCCAGCAAAGCCAAAATCTCTTTCTGTACTGCTCCCGTTACGCGTGCCTCTTTTTCCCCGACATAGACATTGACTTCGCTTCGAATGCCGAATTCCGGGAGGTAAATCCCAGGTTCAATCGAGTTACAAGTCTTCGGAATCAAATGGCGAACGTCTTGCGTCTCCAACCCATCCATATTGACGCCGTTTCCATGCACCGACTGTCCGATATTGTGGCCCGTGCGGTGAAAGAAATATTTGCCGTAGCCCGCTTTTTCAATCACTTTGCGCGCCGCATTGTCCACTTGCCATCCTTGCAGCGGCTTCCTGGCGGCGACGCTCGTTCGAATCAGATCGACCGCTTTGTCTCGCGCCTCGCGCACGATCCCAAAAACTTTCGCCATTTTTTCCGGCACTTTCGCGCCGAGATACCCGACCCAGGTTATGTCGTAATAGACGCTCCCCGCCGCTTTCGTTTTTCCCCAAACGTCGAGCAGCAGTAAGTCGCCCTCGCGAATCGGCGACGCGCTCTCCGGGGTCGGCCCGTAATGCGGGTCGCTCGCGTGCGGCCCGACCGCAATGTCCGGCCCCTGATCCAACACGATGCCCGCCGCATCAAATTCCTTCAAAATCCACAGCTTCAAATCATATTCCGTGAAGGTCTTCTTCTCGCGCACATTTTTGGCTGCCAACTGAAACGCTTCTCGCACCACGCGATCGATCACCGCTCCGGCTTCCAGGTGCGATTGCAACTGCGCCTCGCTCCAGCACGCTTCGTATTTCTGCACCAGGTCCGCGGAGCTTACGACTTTTGCGCCCATGCTGCGCACCAGCTCCACCGTCCCCGCGTCCACCATTGCCACATACGGGATCTCGTTTTTTGGCGAGTATTGCATCGCTACTTTTTTCGCGCGTCCCAAGAGCTTGCGCAGATTTTTCCGCAACTCCTCCTGCCCGGCGTAATACAACGTCTCGCCCGGCAAAGCGGCAAGCGATTCCGTCTCGATCCTGTGTACCAATTTCCGCGGCGTGCCCTTCGCTGGCACGAAGTAATACCAGCGGCGCGTGCGCATTCCCGTGGGAAGCTGCAAAATGCCCTGCGCAATCGGATCGCGCCCACGAAAATCGTAGAATAGCCAGCCATCCAGCTTCGCAGCCCGCAAATCGCTCTGTATTCCGTTAATGTCGGCGCTCATTTTTAGAAGTTGTCCTTACGGTTCGCCCCGCCTACCCAGCAAAATTCCTTACGCCTCTTGCACCAACAGACCCAGAACCTGTTGCTTCGTCACTCCCTGAATTTCGATGCGTTTTGTTCGGCTGCGTTCCCCGCCAAGAATTCTAACAGCCGACTTGGGCCTTTTCAAAAGATACGCCAACAATTCCACCAGGGCCTCGTTCGCCCGGTTTTCGAGCGCCGGCGCTTGCAACCGTATTTTCAACGCCCCGTCCAGCACCCCTGCGATTTCGTCTTTGCTGGCTCTCGGCTGCACGCGCACCGCAAAAGACACCGTCCCGGCAGCAATATTCTCCGAAATTTCTGGAACCACCACCCGCTCACCATGCCCGTTCATACTGCAGAGGCGCTTTGATCTTGACGTCCAGGGCTTTCGCCGCCCGCCGTGGCCAATACGGATCGCGCAGCAGCTCCCGCGCCAGAAAAACCAGGTCCGCCTGCTCGGTCGAAAGAATCGTCTCCGCCTGCACAGGCTCCAAGATCATCCCCACGGCGCCAGTCGCCGTCCCCGACTCTTTGCGAATCGTCTCGGCAAATCCAGTCTGATATCCCGGACCGAAAGGTATCTTCACTCCGGGCACTGCGCCGCCGCTGGATACATCAATCAGATCCACACCAAGCGCCTTCAACTGCCGTGCCAGTTCGACCGTCTGCGCCAAATCCCATCCGCCTTCTTTCCAATCCGTCGCCGACACGCGCACAAACAGTGGCAACCTCGACGGCCAAATTTCGCGGACCGCGCGCACGACTTTCAACGTCATTCGGATTCGATTTTCAAAGCTCCCGCCGTACTCGTCCGTTCGCGTATTGGAGAGCGGCGACAAAAATTGGTGCAGCAAATATCCGTGCGCCGCATGAATCTCGATCACCTCAAAGCCTGCCGCGCGCGCACGTTCCGCAGACCTTTTGAACGCACCTACGATTTCGCTGATCTCCGCAACTGACAACTCGCGAGGCACTGTATACCCAGCGTCAAACGGCACCGCGCTCGGTCCCACAGGCACCCATCCGCCGTCTTGCGGCAAGACCGGCTTCCCTCCTGTCCACGGTGGCGCCGTACTCGCCTTCCTCCCCGCGTGCGCAAGTTGCATCCCCGGAACCGCGCCATGCTCCCGAATAAACTCCACAATCGGCCGCCACGTTTCGGTATGCGCGTCGTCGTAAATTCCAGCGTCCGCCGAAGAAATTCTTCCCCGCTCTTCCACCGCGCTCGCTTCCGTGAAGACCAGCCCCGCTCCCCCTATCGCTCTGCTTCCCAAATGCACGAGATGCCACGCCTGCGGATGGCCGTCCTTCGCGGAGTATTCGCACATTGGAGAAACCACAATCCGATTCTTCAACTCGATATCGCGCAAGCGCAATGGACTAAAAAGCTTCATTCCTGTCTCCCCGGAAAATCATCGACTCACTTTTGCCGCTTCGCGCATTCCAAACAAAGCCGTCCCCACGCGCACTTCCGTCGCTCCTTCTTCGATCGCCACTTCAAAATCATGCGACATTCCCATCGACAGCACAGGCAGCGAGCGCTTCATCTGTTTCGCGACCGCATCTCGTAATTCCCGCAAGTTCTTAAAATACGGTCTGCCCTGCTCGGGATTCTCCGCGAACGGCGGTATGCACATCAGCCCAGCCAACTCCAGTGTAGGCAGCCCGGCAATTCTCTCGGCCAACTCAGGGGCTTCCTCTATCGCCGCCCCGCTCTTCGCTTCTTCTCCGGCAATGTGTACTTCGATCAGCACGCGCAACTTCCCAGCGCTACTGAATTCGCTTCGTGCCCGATCCAATCGCTGTGCCAACGCAAAATCATCCACCGAATCAATGGCGTGAAACAGCTTCGCGGCTCTCGCCGCCTTATTGCTTTGCAAATGTCCGATAAGATGCCAAGTCGCGTTCAAATCCTGAACCCCGCCTTGCTTGCCTTCCCACTCCTGCACGCGGTTCTCCCCAAAATGCCGTAAACCCGCCTCATAAGCCTCGTGAATCGCCTCCGCCGGGTGCGTCTTCGAAACACCAATCAGCGTAATCTCGTCCGGGCTTCGGCCTGCTCGCTTTGCCGCGGCAAAAATCCGTTCCTGCACTCGCTGCAGATTTTCTCTGATCGATGTCGTCGCCATTCCCGCTTTGTCCAAATTTAAATCGTAGCACGCACAGCATTGCGGCGTGGAGACTCTGCGGTTAGACTGGCTTTCGTACATGACTCCTCCCGGTATTCTCATCGCCATTGAAGGAATCGATGGCAGCGGCAAACGCACCCAGGTTGAACTCCTCGAAAAATCTCTTGTCGCCGGGGGACATGCGGTCTACTCGACAGGTTTTCCTCAATACGATTCCTGGTTCGGCAAAATGGTCGGGCAATTTCTAAACGGCGATTTTGGCGCCCTCGAAACCGTTGACCCGCACTTCAGCGCCTTGCTCTATGCCGGCGATCGCTTCGAAGCCAAGCCTCGCCTCGAAGCCGCTCTGAACGAAGGGAAGATCGTCCTGGCCGACCGCTACATTGGTTCGAATCTCGCCCACCAAACCGCGCGCGTCAGCGCCGAGGCCCGCCCTGCCTTCATCTCCTGGATTGAGCATCTCGAATACGACATCTACGGTCTTCCTCGAGAAACTCTGGTCCTCTATCTTCAAGTTCCACCCCGCCAAGCGCAGGAGCTGGTGTCCCGCAAATCCGCCCGCAGCTACACCAAGGACAAGCAGGATCTTCTGGAAGCCAGCCTCCGCCATCTGGAGGATGCCGCGGCCATGTATGATCAACTCGCAAGCCGTCCCAATTGGGTCACAATTCCGTGCTTCAACGAAGAACGCGGCGCAATCCGGCCTCAAAATCACATCGCTGCGAAAATTCAAACAGTGGTTTTGCCGCTGGTATTAAAGTGCATGGCCAGGGAGGCCCGCTGACGCATGGGCTTCTCCGACTTCCTCGGCAACGAGCGCATCATCGCCGCCCTTCGCGGCGCGTTGCGCACCGACCGCGTTCCGCATGCCCTGCTCTTCACCGGTCCTCGTGGCGTAGGCAAATACACGCTCGCGCGCATGTTCGCGCAAGCCGCCAACTGCGAGCGCCTGAAAGACGACTTCTGCGGCGAATGCGCAACCTGCAAGCGCATCGCCTTGCTCGCCAATCCCGAGCCGATCATCGAACAAGGCCTCGTTGAACGCGGCGAAAGCGCTGACGCCGCCACCGTCGAGCGCGTCCCGCTTATCCTACAAACGCATCCCGACGTCTGGGCACTCGTACCTGACCCCGTTCGCCTGAAGACTCCCGTCGCCCGCCCCATGCTCCGCATCGGCCAGATTCGCGCCGTGCAGCGCGCCGCCTACTTCCAACCCATGGGCCGTCGCCGCGTTTTTATTATGGATGGCGCAGAAACGATGCGCTCGGACGTTCAAAACGTCTTCTTGAAAATCCTGGAGGAACCACCCGGCTCCGCGACTCTCATCCTCATCGCTCCATCACCGTACTCTCTGCTTCCGACAATCGTCTCCCGTTGCATGCAATTTCATTTCGCGCCCCTTTCGCAACCTGATGTCGAAAATATTCTCAAAGAAAAAACGGATCGCACTCCGCAAGAACGCTTAAAAGCCGCCCAACTTTCCGAGGGCAGCCCCGGCCTAGCCCTCGAAATGGACGTCGAAGCAACTGCCGAACGCCACCGCAACGCCCTCCAGATCCTCGAACACGCCGCCCGTGGCCAGGGCTTCGCTCATCTTTTCACCGCTACCTCCATCTTCGCCAAGGACCGCGAATCTTCGTTCGAAGATCAGCTCGCCGTTTTCTACGGCCTGCTCACCGATCTTCTCGAACTCACTTCTGGCGTCAAGCGCCCGATTTTACGCAACGCTCACCTCGCCAAAGAACTCGCTGCCCTCGCCAAGTCGATCGACCTCCGCTGGGTGATGCGCGCTATCGCCGGCATCGATGAAGTGCAAGCCGGCGCTCGCCGCAACCTCAGCCGCCAACTCAGCCTCGACGCCCTCGCCGTTTCCCTCGCACCAGATGCCTAGAGCCGACCACACTCCGATCTTGTGGCCCTCCTCCGCGATATAAACCCTCTAATTTGGGTGTCAATTTCTTTTCTTGGACTGTAACCCAGCGCTTCGGCCATGCATCTCACCAATGAACTCACCCCACCGTTAGCTGCAAGGAGAAGTCATGGTGAACCGCAGGATGTTTCGCCCGGGATTTCCGGAGATAAAGGAGCAGCCGCCCCAGCGGATCAGTCACAACGGCCCCGCGCCCAGCAAAAAGCCCGCTCCCCCGGAGACGACCCATGCCGAGAACTTCTATTGGGTCAAGCAGATGCAGAGTCACACCCCCATGGTCGTCGTCCTCGACAGCGGCGAAATTTTGCGCGGCACGGTCGAATGGTACGACCGCGACTGCATCAAGCTCACCCGCCAGGGCAGCCCCAATTTGCTCGTTTTTAAGCGCGTGATTAAGTACGTCCATAAGGACGGCGAAGAAGCCGCAGCCGGCGGCGACGAATAACCAAATAGCCCTTTCGTACGCTGGCCAGAGCTTTCGATTTTTTTCTGGGTTTTACTTTTGACCGTCAACTAGGCGGCTTTTGCTTGCTCACTTCGGCGTAATCGTGTGTCCCCTGGCCGCTCCAAATGTCAGTAGGGCTTTAGCAGCCATCGTGCCGTCCTCTTTATAAATCTCGCACTCTGTCACTACAAAATTTCGTCCCGTCCTTAACACTTTTCCTTCCGCCCTAATCCGCCCGCCCGGCACCGCCTCCAGAAAATTTATCTTCATCTCCACCGTAGCGATCTGCGTCCCTTTTGGCACGGTTGTATATGCCGCGATAGCCGCCACTGTGTCGGCCACCGTGGCCAGAACTCCTCCATGGACCACGCCATGCAACTGCTTGTGCCTCGGCCTCACCCTCATGCTGAAAACCACGTGTCCCTTCTCCAAGCTCTCCAGCGAAAGCCCTAGCAGCGAAGTCGCTCCCGTTTCATTCGTACGCTTGCGTAGCGCTGCTTCATACTTCTTCAAATCATTGAACAATTCCGATTTCATCGATCTCTCCTGCCCCTCTCAATACGCCGAAAGCCCGCCATCCAATGGCACAGCCGCCCCCGTCAACCAACTCGACTCCTCCGACGCCAAAAAGACCGCCATCTCCGCCACATCTTCCGGCCGTCCCATTCGCCCCAGTGGAATCGACCCAATCCTCGCCTTCTTCAAAGATCTCCCCTCTTCCGATGCCGCAAACAATCCCTGCACTAGTTCCGTCTCTACAATCGAAGGGCAAATACAGTTCGAACGCACATTCTCATGCGCGTGATCCAACGCTATCGCCTTCGTCAGCAACGTCACTCCACCCTTCGAAGCGCAATACGCCGCGCGATCCTTCATCGCCACCAGCCCCAGCACCGAGCCCACATTCACAATCGCTCCGCCGCCCGCCTTACGAAATTCCACTAGCGCCGCTTTACACATCAAAAACGGCCCCTTCAAATTGATCTTCAACAATTTGTCCCACTGCTCTTCACTCGTCCCCTCAATCGTCGCCGCGTGCAACACCCCCGCGTTGTTCACCAACACATTCAATTTCCCAAACGCTTTCGCCGTCTCCCGCACCGCCCTCTGCGCATCCCGCTCATTCGAAACGTCGCAGACAATCGCCACTCCTTCGCCCCGCTGCTTTTCCATCTCCCGCAGCGTCTCTTCCAGCTTCTCCTTCCGCCGTCCCGCCACCGCCACCATCGCCCCTTCCCGCGCAAACGCCAAAGCGATGGCCCGCCCAATCCCCGTTCCCCCTCCCGTTATCAAGGCCGCCTTCCCCGCCAGTCGTGTCACGGTTTCACCGCCTCCTGCGTCTAATGGAGTGCCTTTGGCGCCTCGCCTCGAGGCTACGCATCACCGCTTCGACGCTATGCGCCAATAAAGTCTAAGTCCCCGCATTCGCGCCGTTTGCCGGTAGAATGCTGCCCTATCTGCCCGCGTTTCACAACTGAGGACCACGGAGATCCTCATTCATGAAAATCGGCATCACCTGCTATCCCACGTACGGCGGCTCCGGCGTCGTCGCCACCGAACTCGGCCAGGAACTCGCCGCCCGCGGCCACGACATTCATTTCATCAGCTACGCTCCGCCGATTCGAATGAACGCCAACGATCCGCACATTCATTTTCACGAAGTCGAAGTCGCCAGCTACCCGCTCTTCGATCACCCTCCCTACACCCTCGCCCTCGCCACCAAAATGCTCGAAGTCTTCGAAGCCGAATCTCTCGACCTCCTTCACGTTCACTACGCCATCCCCCATTCCGTCAGCGCTATGCTCGCTCGTTCCATGGCCGCCCCGCGCCGCCTCCCCTTCATCACCACTCTTCACGGCACGGACATCACGCTCGTCGGCACCAACCGCAGCTATCTCCCGATCACCCGCTTCTCCATCGAGCAAAGCGACGGCGTCACCGCCATCTCCCGCTATCTCCTCAACCAGACGCTCAAGGACTTCGACATCAAGCGCCCCATCGAGGTCATCCCCAATTTTGTGAATTGCGATCTCTATACCCGCAAGCCGCAGCCCGGGCTTCGCGAACAATGGGCGCCCAATGGCGAGCCCATCCTCATGCACCTTTCCAATTTCCGCCCGGTTAAGCGCCTCACCGACGTGGTCGAAATCTTCGCTATTGTCCGCGCCAAAATGCCCGTCAAACTCGTCCTCATCGGCGATGGCCCGGACCGAGGCGCCGCGGAATATCTTGTCCGCAAAAAGCGCCTGCAAAAAGACGTGATTTTTCTAGGGAAGCAAAACGGTGTGTACGAAAAACTCGCTGTAGCTGATCTTTTCCTGATGCCCTCGCAGCTCGAGTCCTTCGGCCTCGCCGCTCTCGAAGCCATGGCCTGCGAAGTTCCTGTCATCGCCACCAACGTCGGCGGCGTCCCCGAAGTCGTCGAGCACGGCGTCGATGGCTACCTCGTCGAACCTGGCGACGTCAAATCCGCCGCCGCCTACGCGATCGAAATCCTCTCTCGCTCCGATCGCGGCCGCGAAATGGGCCACATGGCCCGCATCAACGCCAAGAAAAAATTCTGCGCCAACGACGTCATCCCCGCCTACGAAGCCTACTACCGCCGCGTCCTCGAACAATCCTCCGCCGCCCGCGCCTGATCTTTCTTCTACCGCGCCCTTTGTATCCTCTGTGTTAAAATCTGCCTGCAAATTCACCACCACCAACGTTCCATGCGACGTCGCGATTTCGTCCAACTCTCACTCAGCACGCTCGCTGCCTCGACTTTTCCATCTTTATCGCGCGCCGCCGGGCTCCCCAAACTCCGCGAAGTCGCCAAGCACCGCAACCTCCTCTTCGGTGCCGCCGTCTCCGACTCCCAACTCCACCGCTCCGACTTCACACCCCTCCTCCTCGACCAATGCTCCATCCTCGTCGCCGAAAACCAAATGAAGTGGCGCGCTACCGATCCCGAACACGCCCGCTTCGATTTCAGGCAAGCTGATTTCTTCGTGGACTTCGCCGAATCCCACCACCTCCCCGCCCGTGGCCACAATCTCTGCTGGCACGAATATAATCCCCCATGGCTCGACGCCGCCATCACCCCGCACAACGCCGTAACTTTGCTCACCGACGCACATTCAAACCGTCGTCGCCCACTACAAAGGCCATATCCATTCCTGGGACGTCGTCAACGAAGCCATCGATCCCTCGCACAAAAATCCGCAGGGATTGCGCAACTCGCTCTGGCTGCAAAATATCGGCGAAGATTACGTCGAACTCGCCTATCGCACCGCCGCCAAAGCCGATCCCGCTGCCCTCCTCACCTACAACGACTTCGACATCGAGACGGATGCGCCAGCCCAGGAAGCCAAACGCCAAGCCATTCTCGCCATGCTGCAACGCTTTATCAAAAAAGGCGTTCCCATCCACGCCCTCGGGGTACAAGCCCACCTGCGCACCAACGAGGGCATCCCTACCTGGACCGGCCTAAACAAATTTTTATTGGAAATAGAAAAACTCAATCTGCAAGTCTATGTAACCGAACTCGACGTCGACGATCAATTCATGCCCGCCGACATCCCCGAACGCGACCGCCAAGTCGCCGATCTTTACCGCAGCTTCCTCGACACCGTCCTCCGCCACAATTCCGTAAAAGCCATCCTCACCTGGTGCCTCTCCGACCGCGGCTCCTGGCTGCAAAGCTTCCGTCCCCGCAAAGACGGACTCCCCCAGCGCCCTCTCCCCTTCGACGCCCAACTCAATCCCAAACCCGCCTTTTTCGCCCTCCGCGACACCCTCGCCTCCAAACCTTGACCCGCTTTGCGCATTGAGTCTGCGGCCCCGCGCAGGATAAAGTTCTCCAGAGCCCTAAGTTGGAATGATCATTCGCCTACCACTCAAAATGGAGAACTCATGCCACGCAATTTTTCCATCACAAGTCTCGCTGGTTGGATGCTCTTGGCAATGCTCATCTTCGCCGCTGGCTGCCGCACAAGCATCTCGCCCGGCGAACTCCTCGGCACCTGGACTATTAACCGAGCTTCGCAACACCTATTCCCGCCCGACTTCGACGTCTCCACAGCCACGCTCGTGCTCAGCCCTGACAAGACCTTCACTGGCACCGGTCTCCCCCAGGAACTCGTTGTCTCCGTGCCAACCCCCGTTGATGCGGCTATCCGCATCAACGGCTCGGGCAGGTGGGAGCTGCTCCAACCAAGAAGCCTGGGCGCCCCCACTCAACTCATGCTCGAGTTCAAGACCATCCAGGGCCCGGGAAAGTACCAGATCCCTTTCTCAACGATGATCACTTCCGTGGAAAAGACCTCCGGCGGCGTGACACTTTTCTATTTCCACGACGACCCCGATCTCGGCAGGCGAATCGACTTCGAAAAAAAACACTAAACCCTAGTGGGGCAACTCTCCGTCTGCGACATCCATGTCCCCTGCGTAAGAAAGCCCCCTTGCACTTCCTCGGCAGCTGACCGCACCCCGCCCTATTGGCTCGTTCGTTTCTACCCCCGCGAGCCGGCGCGGGTAAGATACAGATAGCGGTATACTCCGTACTGGAGCCCCGATGAAAAAGCTCAGCCTTTTGATGCTTACGTTGTTGGTTTTTGCCGCTTCGCCCGCGAACGCGCGCCAGTGGAAAATGGCCAAGGTCGAACTCACTTCGGAAACCGATGTCTCCTCGAAACTATTAGGCGATAAAAACACCGTCCACTACACCATAGAAACCGAAGACATGATCTATTTCGTCGAGTACAGTTTCAAACCAGGCCACTCCAATAGCCATGGCCCGGATATAACGGCAAATGAGTTTTCGAAAGTCGCCATCGAGGGAAGGCACATCTACCTGCTCGATGTCGCCGGCAAAGAAGTGAAACTGCATATCACCCGGAAACTCTCCAAGCAGTAGCCCACGCAGTTTTTCTTTTCGTTAGGCGAGCCTACTCTCTTTTGTCCTCAACTGTCTTTCGGCGTCTAGGGTTTCCTGCCCACAACACAAATCCACGTTTTTTCACGTTTCTCGATGACCTGCACATCCGCATACCCCGCATTTGCGAAAAGCTCGCGATGCTCCTCCGCACTCAACAGCGTCATCCCCGTTCGCGCGGCAACTTTTTCGGCCAACTTGGACGTCATCGTCCCCGCTCCTTTATAGACTTCCGCCACGACGACCAGCTTGCCTCCAGCCTTCACCACCCGGAAGACCTCCCGCATGTCCGCGGCCAAGTTGGGCCACCAGAAATGCGTCTCCACCGCCGTCACCAGATCGAATACGCCATCCGGAAACGGCAACTGCGACACGGATCCATGCCGCACTTCGACTCGCCCCGCCTCTATCTCTCGCGCGTTTATTTTCTTCGTGGCGGCCACACTCTCTTCGGAATAATCCACGCCGTAGACTTTTCCTTCCGCAGCCATCGTCGCCAACTTGCTCACCGTCCTGCCGCCGCCGCACCCCACATCGAGAATCGTGTAGCCTCTCTCTATCCCGATCTGCCCCAAGCCCCAGTCGGTCAGCTTCGCATGTGACGCATTCATGCGCCTCAACGTCATGCGTCCCCACCATCCCCTTGGCTTCTGGCATTGACTTACAGGTGCGCTCCCACTCGCCATCGTCGTGCTCCTATGTCTGTTAGGCTTCCCATTTACCTTTACGAGCTCACACTACTTCAGATAACGGGAAGTTTGCCGATTTTTCCTCCCTTTCCACAGTTGACGCCCTCCCCAGGCACTTCACGAGGATTCTTCCCACGACACAACCTCCTGTCGAGCCTCCTGATACTTCCACGGGCTATGCTAAGGTCGGCATAAGAATGGAGGTAGTCGCTTGATCAAAGCACTTCGCAGGCTGCCGATTCTGCCGATCCTATTCGCGGTTGTCCTCACTGGACAACTCGCGCGGGCTCAGGACACGAACAAACTAAAAATAGGTTTCTCCATCGAAGCGATGAAGGGCGAACGCTGGCAGACCGATCTAAATTCCTTTCAAGTCCGCGCTAAGCAATTGGGTGCTGAGGTCATTTCCAGCGACGCAGGCGGCGACGATGATCTTCAGTACAAGCAAGTGAAGGACATGATCAAAGCAGGAATCAGAGTCCTCGTTTTACTGCCCCACGACACCTCAAAAGCCAGCCGCATGGTGGACGCCGCGAAGGCCGCCAAAGTTAAGGTCATCAGTTACGATCGTCTGGTCCTCGCTAGCGACGTCGATCTTTACGTCAGTTTTGACCGCGTCGAGATCGGCTGGCAGCAAGCCGATTACCTCGTCAAACATGCGCCCAAAGGAAATTACATTTTGATCGCGGGTTCTCCAAACGACGAAGGCGCCAAAATTCTCCACGACGAGCAAATGAAGGTTTTGCAGCCCTATATCGACCGCGGTGACATCAAAGTGATTGCGGATAGCTACACGAAAGACTGGCTGCCTTCCGAGGCCTACCTTTCCATGCTCAAGGCCATCGATTCCTCCAAGGGCAATATCGCCGCCGTCCTCGCTTCCAATGACGGATTGGCGGGAGGCGCCATCCAGGCGCTGCGCGAGCATAATCTAGCCGGCAAAGTATTGGTTTCCGGACAAGATGCCGATTTGGCCTCTGTCATCTGCATTGCCCAGGGCGTGCAAAGCATGACGGTCTATAAGCCCGTTGGAAATGAAGCGGTCGTTGCCGCCGAAGAAGCCGTTCGCCTCGCAAAAGGCGAAAAGTCTCGCGCCAACAAGACCGCAAACAACGGCAAGACAGAAATACCCGCCATCCTCCTGAAACCCATTGTCGTAACAAAGGAAAATATCAAGACAACCGTCGTCCAGGACGGCTTCCAAACCCTCAAGAGCATTAATCAGGCTCTATCCGCCGACCAGCAAATCAAGTAGCCATTTCCTTCATCCACCACGTAGAGCCGCTCCTCCCCAGTCGCGTCCGCCTGTCTCCGAAAAAAGGCACGTTGCCGAGCCCTCATTCTGTCCTCTCCGCTGTTAACTTTAGCTGTCAGCTGTTGGCTGTAAGCTCTCGTTCCTCACGCACTCCACTTCCAAGACCGTCTACCGAAACAATCTGACACCCCACGCGTATAGTAGATTGCGGCCGTTCGGAACGAAGATCCCCGACGCCCCGCAAGCTGGCATCATTCCGCGAAAGGTGTGTCCATGAACAAGAAACTCGGTTTTGTGTTTGTTGCACTGATGACAGTTCCCGTTGCACTCCTCGGGCAGCAGAAGCCGGCGGCGCCATCCGCCCCGACGGCGCAGACCGCTCCGCCCGCGAATCCAATTACCGCGAGCGAAAGAGGTTTCTACTCGTTTGTAAGCACCGCAGTGGTGGGTGCGGCGCAGAAAATGCCCGAAGAAAACTATTCCTTCAAACCGACACCGGAGGTTCGCACGTTTGGCCAGCTCGTCGGCCACGTGGCCGACGCTTCATATTCGTTTTGCTCGCAAGCCATCGGTGAAGCAAACCCAGCCAAAGACATCGAAAAAACAAAGACGTCAAAGGCCGACCTGGTGGCTGCCATCAAGGATGGAGTTGCGTACTGCAACAAAGCATTCGAGAGCATGACCGATGCAAAAGGCAGCGAGATGGTGAAACTCTTCAACTTCAACTTAGCGAAGCTGACGATATTCTCGATCAATTCGGCGCACACCGATGAGCACTATGGAAACATGGTGACCTACATGCGTCTCAAGGGAATCGTCCCGCCGACGAGCGAAAACCAGCCCGCGCCAGCACCAGCACCGAAATAAAAGCTTCAAACACCCAACTCCTGAAACTCGGTCATTTTGAAGCCCTGGCGAACAGCAAACCGCCAGGGCCCTGTTAATGCGCCGTCATTGTACAAGTCAACTCCCCGATTCTCAGGGGAACGAGCACCTTATTGGTCGAACCCGCCGCGTCCGAATTTCTGCAAAAAGTGGTTGCAGGCATTCGTGCGCAAATTGGAATGGGGGTGTGTACGTGCGAAATCTGCCATCGAGGCGCCTACACGTCCGTCTGTGGGTGTCAAAAGATACGCGTGAATGTCGCCCGCATGGGGCCCAGTTTGCACCGTTGCCATGCCCGAGATTTGTCCGCGCTCATTGATATTGCTAGCTGAGATTATGAAGATGTTGGAATCCTCCGGAATGAGCGTGTTGAGGTCGGTCATCACACCGTTCTGCCAAATGAAGCCGTGGGACCAGTTGTTGCCGGCGTCAACGTTGTTTCCCACCACTTGGCCCCGGTCGTTGATGCCGGTGGCGAAGGCGGCATGATCTCCCGGCAGTATGCCGAGGATCGTGAGTTTCCCGTCCGGCTGCCAAAGAGAGGCTACGTAGGTGGAGCCATCCACGCTGCGGACTTTCCCAACAACTTGGCCCAGGTTGTTAATGGCGAAGGCGAAATTGGAACGTGCATGTCCGGTGTCCTCAAGCACAAAGGCAGTGTTGTTTTTCCACACTACGGCGTGAAGCGCTGTGGTGCAGTTTCCCGAGTAGCCTACGGCCTCGCCTCGATCGTTGATCCCGTTTGCAAAACCGTCTGGATCGGTACCTACCAGAGGAAGAGCATGGGCCTGGCCTTTCTCCCACAATACCGGCAATTCAATAGGGGAAGGCGGGCATGTCGGGTCAGCGTCAGCCGTTTCCGCAAATCCCACGGCTTCTCCGCGGTTATTGATGGCGCTAGCCTGCCCGTTATTGCCGCCCACTGTCGGCAGAGCGCTCATGTGGCCGTCTCGCCAAAGAAACGGAACGCACGTAAGGTGTGTGCCGAAGCCGCAAAGGTCTTCGCCGATCGGATCTAGATCAGCTGTTTCGGACATACCAACGGCTTCCCCGCGGTCGTTGATCCCGCCCCAGTTGATCCAGCTGTTGGCGCCGGGTTTTCCAAGCGTGCCCAGGTCGATGTTGAATCCGTAGATGCTTATCACCGCGCGGCCCCTTGAAACTGACGTACCCATATTATTCTCGGGAGGATTCACGAACCCATCCATGTTCTCCGCCCAGCCTTGATTATTCAGGCCCATAGCCATACTAAAGTTGTCTTTGCTGTTGTTTATCCCCAAATCTTTGATTTTATAGCTCGTTTGAGCGGCTGCATTGCTGAAGCAACCCAGAACAAGCGTGGTAACCGCCGGTATCCAGAAATTCCGCAACCGTCTTGGCATTTCCATTTCTTTTTTCCTCCCATGAGAAGTCAGAGCAGGATTGGCTCACAACTCCACAAGATTCCTGCTGTCGTACAACCGAGGGAGCATGTGGTGTTCCGCGTTGAACATGATTACGCGACCCTACAGGCCCAACATTTCAAATGCCGGCGAGGAGTGGCAGGCTAACAACCGCTTGAGACAACACCAAAAAAAGAGAGCGATTGTTTCTCCAGCTTTTAGTACACCCCTGGCGAGAGGTTACGGAATTCGAGAACGTCCAGTCGCCAGGAGTTGGACATTCCGCTTGATTTTCAAGTGATTTAACATACATACTAGTCGGTATGTTAGTTGCTCACGAAAAGAAGCGTAGGGCTCGTGATCCGGAGCGTACACGCGAGCGCTTGCTGGAAGCCGCTTTTCGTGAGGTCCACAAATCGGGCTTCCAGAGTGCCAGTATCGATGCCATTCTCGCCGCCACCAACGTCTCCAAGGGAGCGCTCTATTACCACTTCGAGAGCAAGGAGGCTCTGGGCTATGCCGTCGTCGAAGAGAAAATCGCAAAGCTTACTCACGACAAGTGGTTGCGTCCTATGCGTAGCGAGGGGGAAGCCATCGACATTTTGATCGGAGTTGTCCGGCGGATACCAGCTGGTCCGCGGGACGTTCGCGCCGGTTGTCCGCTGCTCCTTTTGTCACAGGAGATGTCTCCGCTCGACGAGCAATTCCGCAAGCGGCTCGAGAGGATATTCCTTGACTGGCAGGAAGGCATTGCGGCGCTTTTGCGCAAGGGGAAGTCCGAAGGAACGGTTCGCCGCGATCTGAACCCAGCCGAGACTGCCGGCTTTCTGATCGCGGCGGTCGAAGGCTACAGCTCGTTAGCAAAGAGTGCGCAAGATGCGAAGGTGTTGAAAGTCGGAATCAGAAATATCGTGGGATGGCTCAAATCTCTCCGCGTGCGGCGCGAATATGGGGCAGGCAGACGATGGGTGTCCAAGGAGCAATTGTTCCATCATGAGCGCCCGTAAGATTCAAGACCAGAAAGCTACTGCAAGTGAGATGTTCGCTCAAAACGCCGCTCACGCAAATGGGGGCAGCGCGGCTAGCCCACTGCTGGCGAATGCGATTTGCCCCACCAAAAGTAGCCGACATTACACTCTTGAATCGAACGCAGAAGAAGAGTTCTTCGAACCCGCTGATACCTCATTGCTTCCGGTAACTCGCGTCGAGGATGCAAGCCTCATCCGAGTCTTGCGGGAGTTGGAGACGATAGCAAGAAGACAGGCGCCGCGAATCGCGTTCAAGGAAAAGGGTAGAATCCTTTTCTTGCGTTTGGCTGAGGTTGTGGCCGTGCGAGCCGAAGGTAACTATGTTTCGTTGCGGCACCAGCCCAATCCCTATTTGCTGCGCGAGTCCCTCTCGTCCATCGCGGAGAAACTCAAGCCCTACGGTTTCATTCGCATCCACCGCTCGGTCGTCGTGAATATTTCGGCCGTCGAGGAGATCCAACCTTTGCCGACAGGAGAGTACAGGTTGCGTGTTAAGGGTGGAGAAGAATACCTGGTAACGCGTACATACAAAAACAACCTCAGAGATCTCGCTCAACTATGGGTCGGCTCAAAGCGCCTTTGCGGCTAACCTTCGAAGTCGAATCGGAATTTAGCGAAGTGCGCAATGGAACGACTTCTCTCGCCGGGTGGCCCGCGCGTCAGAAAATTGAGAATTTGAAAAATCCCGTTCTACTAGCACCACCCTCCCAACACCGTCATTTCGAGCGGAGCAGGCCGAAGTTTTTTCCTTCACGTTCGCTTCCTGCGAACGTGTCGGCCTGTTTACCCTGAGCGCCGAAGGGCGCAGCGAGAAATCTCTCTTCGTTCTTACTCGCTTGCGGTTGACGTTTGCAAAAGGCAGTGAGATGGTGAAACTCTTCAACTTCAACTTGGCGACGCTGCCGATATTCTCGATCAATACGGCGCACACGGATGAACACTATAGGAACATGGTGACCTATATGCGGCTCAAGGGGATCGTCCCGCCGACAAGCGAAAAACCAGCCGGCTTCCAGTACGAACATGCCAGAGGTGACTGTGGCTTAGCCGATCTTTGTTCCAATCGCTTCGCCGGACACGATGATCTCCACTCGGCGGTTTTTCTGTCGCCCCTCGTTACTGCTGTTGTCTGCAACGGGCTCGACCTTGCCCAGTCCAACGGCTGTTACCGTATTTGCCGCCAGCCCCTGTTGCACAAGAAACTCGCGCACCGCGTCCCCGCGCTGCTGAGATAGCTTCATGTTAGCTTCATCGCTGCCGATATTGTCCGTATGCCCTTCAATAGCCAGGTTCAGGCCCGGATGGGATTGGATGATCCCAACAAGTTTGGCCAGCGTAATCTTGGTATCTGGTTTCAGGTTGTACTTGCCGAAATCAAACAACACATCGCCCATGTTCACGACTAAACCGCGAGGCGAATCGGTGGTCTGAAGAAGGCTGTTCAGCTGCTGCAAGAGTTGAGCGCGCAGAGCCGCGGTTGCGGCACGGGCCCGTTCTGCTTCTTCTTTGGCCGCCTGTGTCTTAGCCTGCTCAGCCGCCTGTTTGGCTTCCGCCTCTACCTGAGCTTTAGCAGCCTCCGCCTTCATCCGGGCTTCCTTTGCCGCCGTCAGCTCGGCCTGGCGCTTTGCCTCTACGGCTGCCTGTTCCTCTGCCTTACCCTTCGCGGCTGCTGCGGCTGCATCTTTTTCCTTCTGGATGCGTTCCGCTTCCTCGCGTTCCGCCGAGAGCGCCCGCGCATCCTCTGCAAACTGGGTGGTCTGCCGGGCGTTTGTCACGATCTTGCTTTTGTCGGACTTGGAAGCCAGCGAGTTCTCAGCCATTTGAAGACTGCCGGTAGCCTTGCTGAGAATTTCGGGGGCGTACTTTTCCGCGCCTTGCGACTTGGCAATATCCACAGCGTTCCGCGCTTCGTACATGTCGAGCGGTACATTCTTCAGATCAGGGGTCAATGCGAGCGGATTCCCGAGTTTCGCGTATTGACTGCGCTTCATCAGCTTGTAGCTGTTCTCGGGATAAATCTTGCCCTTAGTGTTTTTCGTGGTGTCATTTACCAGCACAACGACTTCACTCGGCAGTGCCACCGCATAATAAGGCTCAGCAGTGACGCCCATCGCGAATGTCTGGGACTGCGCAATTGTGTTCAGCTTGCCTTCTCCATTTTTGTCGATCGGAATCTCGCCCAGGTTGGTGGTGGCACCATCTGGTGTGACGATCCAAAGTACGTAGGTCAGGAATTCAGATCCCAATGTCGTTGGCTGTGGCATTCCTTTTACCTTCACTTCAATGGCCGTACCACCTTTTTTGGCATCTACCTTGGCCTCACCACTCGCATCTGGTGCGGCAGGGCCAGCGATGAAAACCACCTTAGTTGCCCCTTTGCCAACTTCATAGCCAACTGCTTTGATGGACTTCCTGACGACGTCTGAATCTGGAACTTGCGGTTTGACCTGTGCCAGCACACTCCCCGCGCACGAAACGGCGAATACCAGGGCCAGGACGCTCTTAGTTGAATGTTTCATGTGGTTCCTCCGACTGCTCCGTTATCCTGCATACCCCGAACACGAAGTTCCGAACATTGTCAAAAGTGACAGTGAATTGGCCGATTGGAAAAGTTGAGCTTTGTCAGCAACACGAGCGCAGGCTTTCGGACTCTTCGCATATCGTCACTATCGCACTGACATCCCAAGTCGGCCAAAGTCCTGGCAGCCGTTACCGGTAAAGTGGCACCTAGGAGTCCGCTGGATTGCTTCACTGAACTTTGTCGGGCGGGTGGCAGCCCTTAATCGCTTGGCACTGACGGGGTGCCGCAGCTTTCGGTTTAAGTCTGCGGGTTTTGACTTCAAATTTCTCTTGCCAATCCTTCCCCGATAATGCTATTCTTTCTTTGGATAACACTACGCCTCGCTTCCGCGAGGCTTTTTTATTTCAACTCAACATTTAGGAGATTTCTCATGCCCTTTGACACCTCACTGGTCCGCGCCGACGTGTGTCTTTACACCTTCGCTGACGGACGCCGTTGCCGTACTCCCCGTTCCCGCAACCATGCCTACTTCTGCGTCTCACATGCCCGCAGGGAAGCCCAAGCCCAGGCCGCCGAGAACTTCGGCCAGGATTTGTCTTTTTTCTTCTCTGGAGCTTATCTCTCCGCTAGCGATCTCACCACCGCCCTCGGCCGCACCATCCAGGCCGTCGCCCAGGGTCACATCGACACCAAAACCGCCACCGCCATTAACCAACTCTCCCAGACCCTCCGCCAAACCATCCCTCTCGCCCAGCACGAATACCTCAAGACCTTCGGCGAGAACAGGTGGACCGGTGCCGTCCAAAACTCCGTCACCGACAATTACAGCCGCCTCCATCCTCCCGCTCCATCGGAAAAAACCCCCAGCCAGCTCCAATCACCAGCCCCGCCGCCAAAACCTCCCCAACTCCCCGACGCCGCCCCAACGGCGGAAGCCGTAGAACCCGAAACCGCTTCCACTTCCAAATCTTGATCCCCCCGTCGGAACTCTCGCAGTTGTAGGGGAGGGGCTGTGCCCCTCCCTCTGCTCCGGCTAAAGTAAGTAGCTTCAATCAAGAAAAGAGAGGAAATAACCCATGGGAATCCTTGAAAATGCCAAGCCCGCCATCGTCATCTGCACCAGAGACCGCGCCCGCTCCACCGCCTTCTACCGCGACACCCTCGGCCTCATCCTCGCCCACGAAGACAACCTCGCCGCCGTCTTCCATACCGGCGGCGCCACCCTCCGCATCTCCACTGTCCCCGATTTCACGCCCCACAACCACGCTATCCTCGGCTTCCA
This sequence comes from uncultured Acidobacteriota bacterium, assembly GCA_963718785.1. Lineage (GTDB taxonomy): Bacteria > Acidobacteriota > Terriglobia > Acidiferrales > UBA7541 > Acidiferrum. The sequence goes on from CAVQZW010000009.1 coordinate 414,511, forward strand.
AGTCCCCGATGTCCGAGCCACAGTCCAAGCCCTAACCGATCGCGGCATCACCTTCCTCCGCCTCCCGCACTACCATCAAGACGAACTCGGCATCCTGACCATCCCCGGCACCTCCATCCAGGTAGCCTGGCTAACCGACCCCGACAACAACGTCCTAAGCATCACCAACGCCTGAATCGCGTCAGCAAGGTTGCCGAGGTCTTGACCCAAATCGCGCTTGGGGCGGGCCTCCGCTAACTCCCTTTAGAATGAACACTTATGTAAGTGTTCTAAACAAAGGACTTTATCTACCTTTAGAATGAACACTTACGCAAAACCCAGGGGGGGGCCCAATTATTGTTAACCAAAAATGTTGCACAGCTTCCGTCTACTCACTATTCACTACTCACTCCTAACCTAACCACCCGCCATCCCAACAACCCGCACATTACAAACCCAAGTGCATTGAGCACCCCATGGAACTGCGCCATCTGCCGAATATTCACAAACGCCTGCAGCGGATACTCCCCAGCGGCCCACACTGCCACCAGGATCATCCCGACGGCCACGGAACCGCCAGACACAAACAGCAGCCAGCGGCCCAGTCCGTTCTTGGCCGCGAGGCCCACGCGAATCATAGCTCCCGCAAGACCAAGCAGCCCTAACGCAAACACCAGCGCCCCAACCAGCTTCGCCTTCGGCCCGGCAAAGAACACCAAGCCCAAAATCCCGGGCCCCAAGGCAACAACAGCTAGAGCCCAGCGCAGCAATCGTTGCCCGCTGCGTCCAACGAAAGCCTGATCCACCAGCCCGGCGAGCACCGCGGAAGCAAAGCCGGCAAAATGAAAATGCACTGCGGTCAACAAAACGATCGGCTCGTGAAAACCGAAGAGAGAAATTCCCGCCCGCGAAGCCACCAGCCAGATTCCCGCGACGAGCAAATATCCTTCGCCAGTCGCAAAGCAAAACTGTGCGAAAGACTTTGTCCCTGAAGTAACGAACCTGCGCAATCCATCGCCTGCAAACCCAGCGCAAACCAATAGCCAGGCACTCGCTAGCCAAGCCGCCGCCACACGGTGGCCAACAAAGAACGAAACGGTGGTCAACAGAGCGGCTGTAAAGAAAACCCAATCCCGAACGTAGTTGATCGCGGAGGATGGTGTCGTGCCACGAATCAAATCGGCGCCGAGCGGCACCACAATCCACGGGCCAAGCAGAAACAACACTTCGATGATGCCGATATGAACGCGAGGCGCGAAACTCGCGAACGCGAGAGCGAGCCAAAAAGTTGCGCCAAGTAGGAAGGGGAGACGAAAGACACCACTAACGCTGGATTTCTGGCTCATGGCGGCTCCTCAGGCGCGCGGCAAAAAAGCCGCCGCTCCGTACGCCACTGTCAGAAATATCGCCGCCGAAGTAAATGCGATATCGCCAAGCCGGTTCGTGCGCCGCAACGAAGCGTCGTAGTAAAGAAGCTGCACCGGCGCGCGGAACAGCCAGAACACGCAAATCCCCGCTGCCAGAAATCGGCCGAGCCCGTGCCCGCTCGCAAGCTCAGCAGCAAAGCCAAATGTCAGCGCGGCGAACAGCAGCAAAACGCCGACAATGTACACCGAATGCACTACAAAAATTTGCCGGATGATCGGCGCCACACGCTCTAAATTTTCCTGGTATTTCAATTTTCGCGGAAGGTAAAAGTTGGAAGCCGCAATGAGGATTTGCACCAGCGCGGCCAACCACAGAAGCAGTAGCAGGGCGTTCATGTTGGTCTCCTATCGAGCGGCTAGCTCGTTTCAGATATCGAGAGGCTCGTTTTGTGCATCGAGCGGCTAGCTCGTTTCTTCATCGAGCTCTACGCTCGTTTTGTGCATCGAGACTTATGCTCGTTTCGTGACTTCGGGAACTGCGCAGCTGACCGCGGCGCAACTGCGATGCATCGCGATCGACCGATACCAGTTCCTCAGCGCCCCCATTCCTCCCGGTACTTTGCTGAACCACACCAGCGGCCGCGCCCACCAGATTTCGTGAGCCAAAGCCACTGCAGCGTCCGCTCCCCCGAATTGGCGCCCATCCGAAAGTAAAAACCGTATCTCGCGCAACAACTCCTCGCGCGTCATGCCAAGCAAAGCTCCAACGCGTGGGTCCTGCAACGGCGCTACCGCCAGCCCGCGCCGCTGCAAAATCGGCGCCAGCCACCGCGCAATCCGCGTGCAAAACGCGCATTCCGCATCAAAAAATAACCACCCTCGCGCGTGCCGCCCTTTTCCGTCCGTAAATTCCGATGTCAGCGAAATCATGGCTTCTTCTTCCCTGCGAATCTCAGCGCATTCTGCTTTGTCTTTTCTTCTCTGCGCTCTTTGTGTCCTCAGCGAACTCTGCGTAATTTTTTTATCCGTTCGCTGCTTTCTTGCCTAGCAGCGTCACCACTTTCCCGCGCAACTTCCCAACGCCCTTCAGCGCTGAAACCGGCATGCGCAGCACTTCGTCAAACAGCCCGGTCATCACTGTCAAGAACTCCAGCATGGACTCGAGACGTTCCCGCGTGTACGCTTCTCCCTCGCCGTTCGGGTGAGCTTTCGCATCCGCGACGCACTCGGCCAGCACACGCAGCGTCGGATCGATCTCGCGCCGCTTCCGCTCTTCCGATACGATTCGGAAAATTTCCCAGACGTCTTTGATGGATTCGAAGTGATCGCGCCGGTCGCCCAGAACATGCACCACGCGGACAATTCCCCACCCCTGCAGTTCGCGCAAGCAGGTGCTGACGTTCGACCGCGCCACCGCCAGAGTGGTGGAGATTTCGTCGGCGGGCAGCGGGAGCGGCGACAGGAAGAGCAGGGCGTGGACCTGCGCCACAGTGCGGTTGATGCCCCAGCGGGTGCCCATCTCACCCCAATGTAGGATGAACTTCTGAGCTACAGGCGAAAGCGTTGCTTTTGTATGGTCTGTCATTTCTGTTGTTTCTCTCTGTACTGAAATTACCGTAGAGACGGCTATTTGTCAAGCCCTTTTTTGCCGCGCCGCAACTCGCCGTCCGCAAGCAGCAAAGTCCTTCTTTCGGATCTCCCTTCCCTGCCCCGAGATCCACCGTCTACCTCACACCTGTCCTTTTTTCGGACTTCCCTGCCATTTACATGAGCGAAAGCCTTTGCCAGAGTGGTGGAAGTGAGGATGTTGTGTCGGCGAGCTTAAACAAAATCCGCAGCGGCAAATTCGCGGGATTTGGCGCGGTTACGCCGATCGCACTGTTGGCAGCGACCGCAACGTTCGCGGCACTCGCTTGCGCGTACAATCCACTGCCTGCGGGGCAATCCCAGGGGCAGGCCAACTCTGCCGAGGAAGCAGCAACCGCGGCGCTGTGCCCGGTGGTTTATCCGGACGATCAGGAGCCAGCCTCGCGCGGCTACCACTACACGTTCTTCGGGAACGCCTTCTTCATCAATGAGCAAGGCTATCTGCTGACGGTGGCGCACGTGGTGGAGACATTTCGCGATGGCGGGCAAGCCTCCATCCTGGTGAACCGGCAAAACGCGCCGCCGGGCCTTCTGAAGGTGACGGTGGTGGCGAAAGATGCGCAGCACGATGTAGCGATTCTGCGCGCTGCGACGAATCCTTTTGCGGGCAAGTACAACGTGAAGTTTCTCCCTTTAGCGACGGGGCCAGTCGTACGCGGCGAAACTGTCCTCGCCCTTTCGCTGCATCCGCAACGATTGCAGGATGCGCACAGTTTCGATACCGAGCGCGAGGACAATTCCCCCGGAACAGTTCTCAGCTTTGAGTCAACGCAACTCGAGAAGTCCGCGCCGGCCGTAAACGTCTTTCTGCTGAGTCATCCGGTGGTCAAAGGCCAGAGCGGGTCTCCCGTTCTGGACGCGGATTCCCGCGCGGTAGTGGGGCTCGTGGAAGGGTTGTGGCTACGAGGAACGCCGATGGCCATAGCCAAATCCTCGGCGCAAAGTGGCTCGACGCCCGGTGCGGCCATCCCCATTCAATACGCCATTAACCTCCTCAAGCAGCACAACGTCTCCTGGCACTCGTCCACGTCTGCGTCCTCGACGCCCCCATCCACGGGAGCGACGCAGACAGGATCTACTGCCGCCGCGGAAAAGCCCGAGCAGTAAGCCGCGGGCGGTCTCCTTTGTCTGTCGGTCCCATTGGTATCTATTACTCCGTATGCCATAACCCATTCAGGGATTAACAACCGCTCAAAACTTCCTGTATACTGCGCGCTGTCCCTCCAGGGGTATCCATGAGTCGGGCGCAGATTCGAAGCGTGCAGAATGACGGTCGTGCTCTCCCTGTGTGGTTCTGCCTTACGCCGCTAATCGGTTTTCTGATGGTAACCGGCTGCGGAGGAGGCAGCATTGCCATCCAGCAACCTCCCATCGGACCGCCTCCGCCGTTTCAAGCGCGAGCGTTCCCCGGCGACTTTATCATGAGGCTGCCAACGGCGGCCGCCGATGGGCAGATTCCAGCTGCAATCTACGACCAAGCCTTGAAAGAAATATTCGTCAGCGATCCAAACTTCAACGCGGTGGAAGTGTACTCGACGGTAGACGGCCACCATGTCGGCGAAATCTCGGTTCCGGGACCAGCGGGAGTTGGCTTTTCAGCTGATTTCTCGAAGCTATATATCGGCACGATCACGCCCTACCTTTATGTGGCGGACCCGGTCGCGCTACACGTAACGGGGCAGATCGAAGTTCCAATGGCGCTGCTGGGCAGCCCTTCGCAGGGAGCCAGCGCCATGCCGGTGCAGCCATTTGTTATGGCGGATGGCAGCGTTCTAATTCAGATGGGTTGGACATCGGAATCTGCATCGTACTTGTATCAGGGACCGACGCATCTGGTCAGATATAGTCCCCTCGACGGAACGTTCACGCAGGTGGATCCGGGACCAAACGGCCTCGCTACAAATCCGAGCCGAACTCTGGACGGCAAGTATCTGCTGGTGAGCGGCCAAGGAAATGCAGGCGCGGGACTCATGATTTACTCGGTTGCCGCACAGGGATACCTCCCTCTCCTCGGCCAAACGCAGAACGGCGATATGTTCGGCGCAGCAAACGCGGATGGTTCCCAATTCGCTTCTGTGGAGTCAGTAACGGGAGCCGCCGGCCCTGTGATTAAGTTCTGGAGTGCTAATCTCCAGGTGCAAACGCAATATACGGCGCCCGAAATCGTGTTGGGAGCAATCTTCAGCCGCGACGGGAAGTACCTATATCTCGCAACCCAATTGAGCCACACGCTTGTAGTGGATACACAAACGGCCACTCTGGCTGGGTACGTGGGTTTTGCGATCGGTTCCCTTCCATTTTATCCGACTTTGTTCGACGTGGACGAAACGTACCACCTCATTGGTAGTGGTGCGGGAGGTGTGTTCATACTTAATGCCTCGAAACCACAGCCATCGGCCCCAACAGCTATGGCCATATTCATCGGGCCGAGCACAGAAGCAACACCGAACACGGGACCCGTTGCGGGCGGAACTTTAGTTGAATTCGTTCCAGCTCCAGAGCCGGGGGGAGGAAGTACGGACGGGATTAGCGATAGTATGGAGGCATATTTTGGTTCGATTGCAGCTGTTCTGGACACAGTTGCGCCGTACCCAGCCTCTTCGGACCACGGAAATTTTCTGACTGCGACAGCCCCTCCGACCACGAATCCAGGGCCGGTTTCCGTGGTATTGACAGACTCCAACAATAACGCGGTGTTCTTGCCAGATGCATTTACATACGGACCCCGTATCCTGCGGTCAGAACCCAACGCGGTTTCCGCCAAGGGAGGGGACCAAATCACCATTTTCGCCTATGGACTCGGTTTTTTCGATCTCTCCGACATTCACGTGACGATCGGCGGGGCGCAAGCCACCCCGATTTTACTGAACTCATACGCATCCAACATTTATCCGGAGCAATCGGTGACAGTGACCGTGCCAAATGGGACGCCTGGATGGGCGGATATCGTGCTGACGACAAGCAATGGCACCGACACGATGAAGCGCGGAATTCAATATCTGAATCAGGAAGCGAGCGTCGGCGGAGGACCATTTTCCTTTGCCGTTTATGATTCCAAGCGCGATCTTTTTTATCTGACAGGGGGCGGAAACAGCGTGGCGGTATTCGACCCGACCAGCGAGACACTGGGAAAACCTCTGCAATCAACTTCGATTAGCGCAAGCGCAGTATTGGGGCAGGAAGCACTGACGCCGGACAGTTCGAAATTGCTGGTACTGGACCTGACGGATCAGAGCGTGATCGTGTTCGACCTGGCGGGGGGCACGAGCAATGCGGTGAGCGCGGTGTTGACGTCGGATCCAGCAGGCACGCAAGTGCTGCCTGTGGGTATTACCACGGCAGCTAACAATCGCGCGTTTGTGAGCGTGACGCCCTGTGAGAGTTATCCGCTCCGAGAAATCAATCTGACCAATCTTATCGTGCAGCCACGGATGGACATGGCGTCGACGTGCGCCACATACGTTTCGTATCCCGAATTTGGCGGCGCTAGCGCGGACGGGAGTACGGTGGTCTATGCGGGAAACGGGGGCCAGGAATTTGGTTTGGAGCCTTCTGGAGCAGAGTCTATCTGGCGGTACAGCGCGGGGACGGACACGTTCAGCGGACCAGTGGTTGTGAATGACATACCATGGGCACAGGGGCTAGTGGCCTTGGACGGTGATGGAGGAGTGCTGGCACTTCCTCAAGGAGTGCTGGACCAGAACCTCCTGCCGCTTTCGCCCATTGCCCAACCTGGATGGGATGCCCGCCTGAATGAAACAGGGAGCTTGTTGTATACGGTCGGAAGCGAGAGCAGCACCATTGTTGTGTCCGACACGCGCAACGGGCGATGGCAATTGATGCTGACGGTGGCAAACACAAACGGCACGGTGATCGCTCCGGTTCGGCCTTTGGCCATTGACCCTACTGGAACAAAGATTGTCCTGGCAACGCAGAACGGTGTGTCTTATTTCGAGCTGAGTGTTGTGCCTCTTGGGGTTGGAACGGTGTCACCGGCCGCGGTGTCCGCGGGAGCGATGATTCAACTACATGGGAGCGGATTTGTTTCGGGCACGACGGCAAAAATTGGTGGACAGACGGCGGCATGCACGGAAATCGATAGTGAAACTTTGTCTTGCACAGTGCCTGCGCTGCCGACTGGGTCAGCTTTCATCGCGTTGACGAATCCTGATGGGCAGACCTATTCGTTTGAGAATGCGTTCGTTGTGCAGTAGGAGAGCGCGAAAAGGTTTAGGGGAGTCATCAGGGGATGACGACCAGGCGGCGGCCAGAGGTTTCGGGGCGTTGCCAGGCTTGCTCGATATCGGCGAGAGGCACGGATTCGGTTTCGATTTGGAGGGTGCGTTTTGCGGCGGCGTCCAGAACGTGGCGCATTGCGGCGACTAGAATATCGATCGGAGGGATGCCGGCGGTGCCGGTGATTGTGACGGCGGTGCTGCGCAGCACGGCTGCGGGAAGCGCGATGGTGGGCCCGGCGCTTTCGCCGACTTGTACGAGGCGCGTCTCCGAATTTATGACGGCAAATTCCGGACGAGTGATAGCTGAGAGCAGAATCTCCGTGGGCCGTCCCCAAACATAATCAAGCACGACATTGAATCCAGCCTCACCGGCTTCCAGCGCGAAAGCTTTTCGTAAGTCGTCTTCTGGCTGGTTGAGCTGAATCGTTGCATCGGCTCCGAGTTCGCGCAGTTTCTGGAGAGCCTGGAGATTGCGGCCGGTGGCAATCACGCGTCCTGCGCCGAGTTGCGTGGCGATTTGCACGGCGAGAGTTCCGGTTACACCAGTGGCGCCTTGGATCAGGATCTTTTCGCCTTTAGCGAGTTTGGCGCGCTGGGTTAGCGAGAGAAAAGCGGAGACGCCGGGATTGGGGATCGCGGCGGCGGTGGCGTCGTCGAGCCCCTCCGGGACGGGAAAGCAATAGGCAGCGGGCACAACGGTTTGCTGGGCCATCGCACCGTAGGGACGGCGCGCGCCGCCGAAGAGCACCCGGCGGCCGTCGGGGAGGATGCCGACACCATCGGTTCCGCAGATAGCGGGCAGTTCTCGTGGACTGGCGAAATGAGTGCCAGCAGCAAGCTGTTTGTCGACGGGCTTTAGCGACGCGGCGCGTACGTGGACAAGGGCTTCCTCGGCGGACGGGGAAAGCTCGGGGAAGTCCTGATAGCGGGGAGGCTTGCCTAACTCATGTAAGACGGCGGCTTTCATATATCCTCGTGGTCTTCTGTGAGAGGCTCGGTTTCCTTGCGTGGTCAGACCTTCGACCGGCAGGGATTATGCCACTGTTCGTGTTTGGCCGCGAAGGTTAGCATGTCGATTTGGGGAAGGCTGTTCGTCTAACGGGTAGGAGGCAACAACCATGCAATTTCTTCTTCTGATTTACGATGCGGAAGCAAATTTCGCAAACATGACCCCGGAGCAAGTGGGCGCGCTGTACCAGGAATACGGCAAGTTCACGCAGGAGATTACCGCAGCAGGCAAACACCGGGCGGGGAGCCAGCTGAAGCCGATCTCTTCGGCTTCGACGGTGCGCGTGCGCAACGGCAAGCGCGTCGTTACGGATGGCCCGTTCGCGGATACCAAGGAACAGCTTGGCGGATACTACCTGGTGGAAGCGACAGACCTGGATGATGCGATTGCCATGGCCGGCAAAATTCCCAGCGCGCGCACGGGTTCCATCGAGGTGCGTCCGCTGTGGGTCCACGAAGCTCGAGCGGATAGCGCGAAGGGCTAGCATTGACAATTACTCTGCCGGAGGGTGAGATAAAACTCACCCTAATGGACCTGGAAAAACTCCACCGCGAAGAGTCCGGGCGGATTTTATCGACGCTTATTGGTCTCCTCGGCGATTTTGATCTCGCCGAGGAGATGTTGCAGGAAGCGTATGCGACGGCGTTGCAAAAGTGGCCGGGGGATGGCGTGCCGGCGAATCCGCGAGCATGGTTGATCAGTACGGCGCGCAACCGAGCGATTGACCGGCTGCGGCGCGATCGACGATTCGATACGAAGCGCGAAGAGATTGCGAGACGCGCGGAACTCACATCACCTGTTGTTGCCGATTCCCCTGATTCGGCGGCTTCGGCTGATTCCCAAGAAGAAATGTTTCCCGATGATCGCTTGCGGCTGATTTTTACGTGTTGCCATCCGGCGCTTCCGACGGAAGCGCAAGTGGCGTTGACGCTGCAGACGGTTTGCGGCGTGACGACGGAGGAGATATCGCGGGCGTTTCTGGTGCCGTTGGCGACGATGGCGCAGCGGCTGGTACGTGCAAAGAGAAAAATTCGTGATGCGGGAATTCCCTATCGTGTTCCGTCGCAAGAAGATTTGCGCGACCGGCTGGAGGCCGTGCTGCTGGTCGTTTATCTCATTTTCAACGAAGGCTATCTGGCGAGCAGCGGCGATGCGCTGATTCGGCGGGAGCTTTGTGCAGAGGCGATTCGGCTGGGGCGAGTGCTGTGCCAACTGTTGCCGCGACAGCCTGAGGCGCAAGCCTTGCTGGGATTGATGCTGCTGCATGATTCGCGGCGCGATGCGCGCGTGAGCAGCGAGGGCGAGTTGATTTTGCTAGAGGAGCAGGATCGCGGGCTGTGGCACCGAGAACAGATCGAGGAAGGGACGCGGATTGCGGAATCCGCGCTACGCAGCGGAGCAGCTGGGGCTTACGCGGTGCAAGCTTCGATTGCGGCGCTTCACGCCAACGCCAAGACGCCGCAAGAAACGGATTGGCCGCAGATTGCGGGCTTGTACGACATTTTGTTGCGAGACAATCCTTCGCCGGTGATTGAAGTGAACCGCGCGGTGGCGGTGGCGATGGGGCGGTCTCTGGAGGAAGGGCTTGCGCTGCTGGATGATATCGAGAGGCGCGGTGAGCTAAGCGATTTTCATCTTCTACCCGTGGCGCGCGCCGATGTGCTTCGGCGATTGGGAAGAACTGCAGAAGCGGCCGAAGCGTATCGGCTGGCGCTTGGACTTGCTACGAACGATGTGGAACGGCGCTTTCTGTGGCGGATGCTCTCCAGTCTTGAATCTTAAGCAGTGGTGAGTGGTCCATTTTTACTTAGGATTTCCTGTCCTGTAACATCTCCCTCGTGAAGCCTATTGAGTTGCTGGGCCAGTCATTTTCACCGGACGGCACGGTTTTGAAGCTGATTCGTCGCGGCGACGAGTACCTCATATTGGCGGACGGCGCGATCCTTATGTCCAGCCGGATGCATGGCTCGGAAGAGGCGATGGCTGCGTTCGCGTGCGAAGGGATGCGGAAGTTGAAGCGACCGAGCGTGCTGATTGGCGGCCTGGGAATGGGCTTCACACTACGCGCGACGCTCGATCTGCTTTCGCCGGACGCGACGGTAGTTGCGGCGGAGCTGGTGCCTGCAGTCGTGGAATGGAATCGCGGCTCACTCGGGCCGTTGGCAGGGCACCCACTGAAGGATAAGCGCGTGCGGGTGGAGACGGGGGACGTCGCCGTCACACTCAGTTCAGGCCGCGGCCAATTCGATGCGGTGCTGCTGGATGTGGACAACGGCCCGAATGCGCTTACCGCCTCGAACAACGACGGGCTTTATGAAAGACGCGGGATAGCCGCTGTCCATGCGGCTCTCAAGATGGAGGGAGTGCTGGCGGTATGGGCGGCGCGGGAGGATCGACAATTCGAGCGGCGGTTGCGCGAGGGCGGATTCGATGTGCAGGTGAAACGCGTGCGGGGGCGGCTGAAAAAGGGCGGGCCTCGGCACATCATCTTTCTCGGACAGAAATCGGCGTAACGCTTTACATGTAATGCGTAGCGTTATATTCTTGCTGGGTGATCAGGTCGTTCAAGACGAAGGATACCGAGCAGCTCTTCGACGACGAGCGAGTCCGGCAGTGGCAAGCAATCGAGAATATCGCACGGCGAAAACTAAATTTGGTGCACGCGGCCGCACGGTTGGAAGATTTGAAAGTTCCCCCTGGCAACAAGCTGGAGAAGCTCCAGGGAGATCGTAAGAACCAGTATTCGATTCGGATCAACGACCAGTATCGTGTGTGTTTTGAGTGGCGGGACGGCGACGCGTATGACGTGGAAATTGTTGATTATCATTGAGAGGGAGTATGACGAAACTAAAGCCGATTCATCCGGGGGAGATTCTTCGAGAGGAGTTTGTGGTGCCGTTTGGGTTGAACGCTAATAGGCTGGCATTGGCGCTGCGAGTACCTCCTCCGACGGTGTATGAAATTGTGAAGGAGGAGCGCGGGATCTCTTCGGAGATGGCGCTGAGGCTGGCGCGGTACTTTGGAACTACGGCAGAGTTCTGGATTAATTTGCAGGCGCACTACGATCTTTCTATTTCCAGGCGGTTGGCGGAGGAAAAGATCAAGCGCGACGTTCGACCGATGGCGGGAGTGAAGTAGGTGCGGATGGCTAAGCGGCTACAATTCGTTTTAGGGGATTCGGAGAACCGAGAAATCAAGCGGATGGCGCGTTCGTGTCAAATGTCGGTCGCCGAGTGGGTCGGCAAGGCGCTTGATTTGGCGTGCCAGAGTGAACCTCGCATTGATCTCGGAAAAAAGCTGGAAGCTATCCGCCGGGCTGTACGATATGACTTTCCCTCCGGCGAGATTGAGGGCATGTTAGCGGAAGTGGAGGCGGGTGTTTGCGGTTCACTGGACCTTGAAAGTCGCGGTGGTGACTGATGAGGGGAGGAATCACCATGAAGACACGGACTTCGTTCTATGCAGCGGCAGTGCTGGGCATTCTGTTTTGCGCGGGCGGGGCGGTGAGGGTTGAGGGGCAGCAGGCGGCTGCCGGCGGGGCTACGAGCATCGATATGACGGTGGTGAAGCCGGAGATGGTGGGATTTTCTTCGGAGCGGCTGGAGAGGCTGCATGCGTTGATGCAGCAGGTGGTGGATGCGAAGGAGTTGCCGGGGGCGGTGACGCTCCTGGCGCGGCACGGGAAAGTTGTGGACTACCGGACCTACGGAATGCGCGATGCGGCCAGCGGCGCGCCGATGACGAAGGACACGATTTTTCGCGCGTTTTCGATGACCAAGCCGATGACCGGCGTGGCGATGATGCTGCTTTACGAGCAGGGCAAGTGGCTGCCTTCCGATCCGATTGCGAAACACATTCCGGAATTCGCGCACTTGAAAGTGTGCAAAGGAGTGGACGCGGCGGGAAACATGATTCTGGAGGAGCCGGTGCATCCGCCAACGATGCAAGAGTTGATGACACACACTGCGGGGTTTGTGTACGGATTTTTCGGCAACACACCAGTGGACAAGGAATATCAGAGAGCGGGCGTGATGCAGTCAAAGACGCTGCGGGAGTTTATCGAGAAGCTCGCGATGATTCCGCTGGCGTACCAGCCGGGGACGAAGTGGGTGTACAGCTCGTCGATGGACATTCAGGGATACATCATTGAAAAGCTGTCGGGGCAGACGCTGCCGGACTTCATGCAGGAACATATTTTTAAGCCGCTAGGGATGAAAGATACCGGATTTTTTGTGCCGGCGGAGAAGAGAGCGCGGTTCGTTACCATTTACCGGAGCAATGAAAAAGACGAAGTGATTCCGGCGCCGGGGTTTGGCGGCGACTACGCGGAGCAGCCGGGGATGCCGTCGGGAGGCGGCGGTTCGGTGACCACGGCGGAAGATTATTTTCGGTTTGCGCAGATGCTGGCGAATGGGGGCGAGTTGAACGGCGTGAGGATTTTGTCGCCGGCGTCGGTGCAGTTGATGAGCACGAATCATTTGGCGGCGAATCTTTTGACCGGGGAGTTTGGGATTGGCGCGCAGGTGATGCGGCAGGGATTGGGCTATGGGTACGACTGCGCGGTGGAGTATGAGCCCGCCGAGGCGAATCTGCCGGATGGGCGCGGGACGTTTTTCTGGGACGGAGCGGCGGGGACGTGGTTCTGGATCGACCCGACGAATGATGTGGTGTTTATAGGGATGGTGCAGCGGGTGCTGGGGCCGGACAGCCCGCAAGTGGAGTATCAGAGCCGGCCGGTGGTGTACCAAGCGCTGGTAAATCTGAAGAAGTGAGAAGTCGCGGAGGTAAGGACGTAAGGAAATAACGAAGGCGGGCCGGCGGCCACGCGCTGAAAAGTCTCTGCCGAGAAACTCTTGGCGAAAAGTGGCGCGCCCGGAGAGATTCGAACTCCCGACCCTCTGGTTCGAAGCCAGATGCTCTGATCCGCTGAGCTACGGGCGCGTAAAACCGATTATACCTGCTGATATCCACCTACAGCCAACACTCTCTTAAATACCTCCGTGCTACCATTCGGCTCAGAAGAGGGGGAGTGTTCGTGCGCTTTGTGTGCGTGAGATTTGCGGCTTGCTTTCTGATGGCGGCTGCGAGCAGCGGAATTGCGGTTCCTGCCAGTGGTGCCGCACAGACAAAACAGCCTGCCGAAGCATTTGCTACAGGTGCTGACTTCTCAGGGACCGTCGACCTTGGCAATGGGCGGAAGCTCTTTCTTGAATGCCGAGGAACGGGAGCACCGACAGTCGTCTTTGAATCCGGCTTGCGAACGCGTGGGGACAATTGGAGCCGAGTGGATTTGCTGTCGCACGGCGGCGATGCTGTTTTGCCGGAAGTCGCGAAGTTCGCGCGCGCGTGCGCATACGATCGGCCGGGCTCGACTCTGAATCCGGGCGAAGTGAGCCGCAGCGATCCGGCGCCGATGCCGCGCACAGCGCTGAATGTGGCGCGCGATCTGCACGCGCTGTTAAGAGCGGCCGGGATCCCCGGCCCTTATGTATTGGTAGGACATTCGTTTGGCGGACTCTTTGTTCGGCTTTATAGCGCGCTTTATCCGCAAGAAGTCAGCGGGCTGGTTCTGGTGGACGCGCTGGCGGAACAGATTAAGCCGCTTTTCAAACCCAGCGACTGGACGACGTTTGTCGGACTGAATTCCGGGCCGGTTCCTGGGTTTGAAAAGTATGCGGCGCTCGAAACGATCGATTTTGATATGAGCTTTGAGCAGATGGAACGAGAGATGGGTAACGGGCCGATGGAGAAGATCCCCACCGTGATTCTGGTCCGCAGGCTTCCGGTGGAGATGCCATCCACTGCCCCGGCGAAGTTTGCGAGTGTGCTTGAGCCGGCGTGGCGCAAATCCGAGGAGCTGCTGGCGTTAGCGGTTCCGCATATTCAGTATGTCATCGCTAAAAGCAGCGGACATTATATTCAACTGGACGAGCCGTCTCTGGTCGTGAAGGCGATACACGACGTGGTGGAGCGGGCGGCGCACCGATGAACGAAGCGCCGTTTCGGCGCACGAGGTTCCCGTGGTCAATTTGTATTACAGAGTGTAATACAGTAGAATCGAACCAGGAAAAGTCATGGCATCACCTCTCACCCTTCGGCTGGATGAAAAAACGCGGCAACGCATCGCGCGGCTGGCCCGCCGGAAACGTGTCTCGACATCGGAGGTCGTTCGTCAAGCGATTGCGGCGTGGGCAGACCGCGAGGAGCCGGTTACTTCTCCTTATGAAGCAATGAAGGATTTGATCGGCGTGGTGAAAGGCGGGAACCCGAAGCGCTCTGAGCAATCGGGGCGGAAACTCACTGCCCTGCTCAAGCGCCGCCGGAGCCTGCGTTGATCCTAATCGATGCCGGACCGCTCGTGGCGCTTGTTGATGCGGACGACCAGCACCACGATAAATGTGCGGCTGCCCTCAAAGAGATTCGCGAGCCACTCGCGACGGTCTGGCCCCCACTTGTCGAAGCGATGTATCTCTTGTCGGATGTGCCGTTGGCGCAAGAAGCGCTCTGGGAAATGCTCGACCGCGGCGTGGTTCTAATGCTTCCCCTCGATTCCAGCGACATACCTCGAATGCGCGAATTAATGCGCAAATACGCAAACCGCCAAATGGATCTCGCGGACGCGGCGCTCCTGAGGGTCGCAGAGCGTGAAGGCCTCCGCAAAATCTTTACCGTCGACCGGCGCGATTTCTCGGTCTACCGCATCAACAATCGCACGCGCCCCACGCTCATACCGTAATTCCAGCCACACAGGAAGCTTCATCCAACCGTTTGCATGGCGGAAACGAGTTCGGGAATGTCGATTTTGATGAGCGTGCCCTGGCCGGGGCGGCTTTCGATTTGGAGGTGGAAATCGGCGCCGTAGAGGACGCGGAGCCGCTCGCGGACGTTGCTTAGGCCGATGCCTTCGACGTAGACGTGAGGCATTTTTTCTTCGGAGATGCCGACGCCGTTGTCTTCGATTTCGATGTGGAGGCGTCCATCGCGGTTGGTAGTGCGAAGCTGGATTTTTCCGCCGTCGAGTTTCGGAGCGAGGCCGTGCTTGAGGCAATTTTCAACCATGGGTTGGAGGAGCATGCTGGGGACAAAGGCTTCGAGAGTTTCGTCGTCAATGTGTTTGATGATGTCGAGGTTGTCGCGGCCGAAGCGGGCAACTTCGATATCGAGATAGTCGTCGATGAATTCGAGCTCTTCGCGCAGAGGCACAAAGGTTTCGTGCTTGCGCAGGAGGCGGCGAAGAATGTTGCTGAGTTTGAGGACGACTTCGCGGGCATTATCGGGGTCGAAGCGGATGAGCGCCGAGACGGTGTTGAGCGTGTTGAAAAGGAAATGAGGATTGATCTGGCGAGAGAGGGCGTCCATGCGGGCTTTCAGAAGGAGTTGCTGGTGGCGCTCGAGGTTCATCTCGATGCGGGTGTTGTTCCAGATTTTGAGCGGAGCGGCGACGGACATGAGCGTGGCAATGACGGTCAAGACGAGCCACCAGTCCCACTGGGGGTGAATGGCGAAGAGCCACTTGGGTTTGGTGGCTTGCACGAGGGCCACGCGGCCGAGCTCGAGGACGACGCAGACGCCGAGGGGCGCCATTTCCCAGGAAAGTTGAGCTTTTTTCAGTAAGCGGACGACGGCTTTGGGAATGTTGAGAAAAGTGAAGGGCCCGAAGTTCCAGAGGTCCTCTTTATTGGGGATGGCTTGGCGGATCAAACCGCCGAGCAAGCCGGCGGTGGAAGCTGCGGGCATGGCAAGCCACTCGTGAGAAATCAGCGCGGGTATAGTGATGATCGCTCCGCCGATGGGGCCGACGACGCGACCGCCGAGCAGGCCCATCAGAAAAGCGCCTTCGAGAGAGAGGTCGGCGAACTGGTAGGGATAGCCGACGAGGCGAAGCGTGACTCCGACGATGAGCGGCGGAGTCATGAAGAGCATGAGCTTTAGTTTTTGATCGGGGTCGCGCTCTTCGGTGAAGAGGACGCGGCGAAAAGTGTTCCAGCGGGCGAGGAGGGCGGCGATGGAGGAGGCAACGCCGACCTTGAGGAGCAAGGTGAAGAGGAGGTCGCGAACTTGGGTGGCGGAGTCCATGGTGGCTTGCGCGAACATCTTTGGTAACGCTAGCCAATCGCGGCGGCGATGTAAAGGCTCTCTTGGCGTACCTGTTATACTTGTCGTTTGCTATGACGACAAAAGTGAAAGCAGATAAACGGACACAGAAAAAGGGCGCGGGAGCTGCCTTGATTGCACAGGCAGCGCTTCCGACGCGGCACGGGCGGTTTACGATTTACGGGTTCAAAGGACGTGGTCCTCTGGACGAGGCAATCGCGCTGGTGCGCGGGAAAGTGAATGGAAAAACGGCGCCGCTGGTGCGCGTGCATTCGCAATGCTTGACCGGCGACGTGCTGGCGTCGCTGCGATGCGATTGCCGGGCACAGCTGGAGCTATCACTGAAGAAAATCGGGCAGGCGGGCTCGGGAATCCTGTTGTATTTGCCGCAGGAGGGGCGCGGGATCGGGTTGATGAACAAGCTGAGGGCCTATCAACTGCAGGACGGCGGGATGGACACGGTCGAGGCGAATGAAACGCTCGGATTCGCGGCTGACGCGCGAGACTACGACTTTTCAGCGCAGATATTGAGAAAGCTTGGGGCTACGAAAATCCAACTGCTGTCGAACAACCCAGAAAAGGTCCGGCAATTGGAACAGTCGGGGATTCGCGTCGTGAAGCGAGTTCCCTGCCAGCCGCGGATATCGAAGATTTCGCGAGCGTATATGCAAACGAAAAAAAGCAAGATGGGGCATCTGCTCGACGGGCTCTAGGCAGCGTTGGCCCGAAGAAAAAGGAGGAATGGGTAGGAGAAACTAGCCCCCGCCGACGAATTGCACAATCTCGTAATGATCGCCAGGTTCGACGGGGGTCTGCGGCCAGGCGGGGCGAGGGAGTATTTCCAGGTTTCGCTCGATGGCTATGCGGCCGGAATTGAGACCCAGAGTGACAAGCAAATCGGCGACCATCGCGCCCGGTTGCGCTTCGCGTTTTTCGCCATTCACCACAATGGAAATCGCTACTTCATTCGCCATATTTAATTCTCGGGGCAAATCCAAGAGTACTTCTAGGCCGTTGGCACGCGCGGGCGGGCCTTCAATTGAAATTTCAACTGCGTCCTCGCATCCGCTTGGGCCGCTTCTATCACCAGAGCAGAGTCCGCCCCGGCGAGACGTGGCATGTCAAATTCGAGCCGCGCCTGGCCATCGGCGCCTGTTTGCGCCGTAAATTCAGCGGCGTCGGCGGCACCATCGATTCGGGCCGTTACGCGTGCGCTTCGAACCGGTTCTCCATTTTGCTTGCTCCGAACGGCAACATGCAAATTCGCGCGCTTCCCCGCCAGCCAGCTTTTGGCATTGACCAGTTCCAGAGCGAGTGCGGGCACGGGTATGGTATTCGCGACGGGAGCGGCGGATTCCGTCTTTTTGAGAGCGGGCTTATCCTGGGCGGGCAGCGCAGGCGGCACAAGTTGCAGAGCACCGCTACGAATTTCTTCGGCGACCGCGCGATGCTGTTCATCGATGCGTTTCCTAAGAGAATTCTCACGTTCGGCGTCCAGCGGCATGAGATCGAGATAGTTGTTCGTGCGGCGATGCAGAACGCGGCCGCGGCAATAAACGGTGGTATCGATCAGGGCGTTGGGAGCGCCACGGTCCTCGGTCTGGACGTGATAGACCGTGTCGCCCACTTTCACATCCGTGTTATGCCCAAAGAGCATATAATGTAGGTCCACTTCCCCCGCGGCACATCGACTCTGATTTCCGCCGCGCGCGCCGCAGGATTTTTTTCAGGCCATTTGACCGACTGGCGGTTGAATGGATATTATAGCGCTTCGCTTATGACTGATTCAGGCTTACAAGCGTACACTCCGCTTCTCATACACCTCCTGGTGGCCTCAGCTCTGGCTGGGGCGCTAACCGCTGCGTCGGTTCTGGTGGGCTGGCGCAAGCCAAGCCGCGCCAAGCAACTGCCCTACGAATGCGGCATGGAACCGACTGGCGATGCACGGGCGCCGATTTCCGTAAGATTTTATCTGGTCGCAATGGTGTTCATTCTTTTCGACGTGGAAGCCATCTTTTTGTATCCATGGGCCTACATCTACCGGGATTTCATAAAGATGTCTCCCAGTATTGGCATGTATGGATTCCTGGAAATGATGGTATACATCGCCATACTTTTGGTGGGTTACTTCTATCTTTGGAAAAAAGGCGCGCTGGACTGGCATAAGTATTAGCCTGCGCCTGAGGGCCTGGAAACGGTGACCGAGAATACCAGTCAACGCGCTAGTGTTGTGGCCGAGCACCTGCGTGCGTGGAATCCCAACGCGATTGAGGAAGTGATTGAATTTCGCGGTGAGACCACTTTGGTGCTGCCCCGCAAGATATTGCGGGCCGTTGCAGAACGCTGTCGTGATCACGCAGAGCTGCAGTTTAACCTGATCACCGATGCCGTCTGCGTCGACCGATTCCCTCATGAGCCGCGCTTCGAAGTGAATTACCACCTGGTTTCGATTCCTCGAAAAGACAAGATCCGGCTGAAGGTTCGGTTGGCGGGGTCAGACCCTGTCGTGGACACTCTTGTTCCGGTCTGGCCAGGCGCAAACTGGCTGGAGCGAGAGGTTTTCGACCTCTTCGGGATACGTTTCGCGGGCCATCCGGATTTGCGGCGCATTTTGCTCCCAGAGGACTGGGAAGGTTATCCCTTGCGGAAGGATTATCCCGTCGAAGGATTCCGCGATGTTCCGATGATGACGGGGTTCAGGAAGAGCTCTGTATGACGACTGTCGAGACCGCAACCGGCGCAACAAAAACGATGGTGCTGAATATGGGTCCGCAGCACCCTTCGACCCATGGCGTACTTCGTGTGCTCTTGGAGCTGGATGGCGAAACGGTCGTTCGGGCTGTCCCCGATCTGGGTTATCTGCACACGGGGATCGAAAAAAGCTGCGAGGACAAGACCTACTCACAAGCCATTACGCTGACGGACCGGATGGATTACCTGAATCCACTCGGCAACAATTTGGTGTACTGCCTCGCGGTGGAAAAGTTGCTCGGACTCGAAGTTCCCAAGCGCGCTCAGTATGTGCGCGTGATGATGGTCGAGTTGCAGCGCATTTCTTCGCACCTTGTATGGCTCGGAACGCACGCCATCGATATGGGCGCGATGTCCGTTTTTCTTTATTGCTTCCGCGAGCGCGAAGAAATTCTGAAGATTTTCGAGTTGTTTGCCGGGCAGCGGATGATGACCAGCTACATTCGCATCGGCGGGCTCGCGCTGGAGCCTCCCGCGGGCTGGCGCGCGGCAGTAGATCGCTTTTTGAAGATGATGCCCAGCCGCATCGACGACTACGAATCGCTGCTTACTGGCAATCGCATCTGGATGGGGCGGCTCCAGGGCGTTGGTTATATTTCGCCGGAAGACGCCGTGGCGCTGAGCATGACCGGGCCGACGCTGCGCGCGGCTGGCATCCCCTACGACAATCGCAAAGTGTTTCCCTATTCCAGCTACGACGAGTTTGAATTTGATGTTCCGACGCGCACGGAGTCCGATTGTTTCGCCCGCTATATGGTCCGCGTGCTTGAAATGCGCGAGAGCTTGAAGATTGTGCGGCAGGCCATGGCCAAGATTACCGATAGCGGGCCGATCCGGACGGAAGCGCCGGGCATCGTGCCGCCGTCGCGCGAGAAAATGAAGACGGAGATGGAAGCGCTCATCTACCACTTCAAGATTTTCACCGAAGGATTTTCTCCTGCCCCGGGCGAGGCTTTTGTAACCGTAGAATCGCCGCGAGGTGAATTGGGCTGTTTTATCGCCAGTGATGGCTCGCCGAAACCGCTGCGCGCGCACTTCCGTTCGCCGTCGTACATCAATTTGCAGGCTTTGCCAAAGCTGGTGACCGGGCAATTGATTTCCGACGTGGTGGCTTGCATCGGAACGATCGATATTGTTTTGGGAGAGGTCGACCGCTAACCTCATGGAACTGTCCACACAACTTGCCGCGCGCTTTGAGAAATTGCAGAACGCGTATCCCTTCAAGCGTAGCGCGCTGATTCCCATGCTGATGTACGCGCAGGACGAGTACGGCTGCGTGAGCGACGAAATGATTGCGGAAATCGCGAGCCGGCTTGGCCTGAACAACGTGCAAGTCGAGGAAACGCTGGCGTACTACTCGATGCTGCACCGTAAGCCGATGGGCAAGTATCACGTACAGGTTTGCACCAACGTGGCCTGCATGCTCAAGGGCGGGAACGAAATTCTGGACCGGGCCAAAAAGCGCCTGGAAATCGGCCATAAGGAAGTGAGCGAGGATGGCGTCTTCTCGCTCGAAGAGGTCGAGTGCATTGGCGCTTGCACTGGCGCGCCTGCCATGCAGGTGAATTACGACTTCTACGAAAATCTCACTCCACTCAAGTTCGATCGCATCATCAAGGATCTAGACGGTGGAAAGGTTCCGCCTCCGGAGCCCGTGACGGCAGGCGCACTGCACGAGCGCGAGCCGGGAGAAACACCGCTCATCAGCAAACGCTGGGGCATCAAGGATTCGCGCAAGATCGATGTTTATCTGCAAAATGACGGCTACAAGGCGCTCGTAAAGGCGCTGAAAGAGATGACGCCGGAATTGATCATCGACGAAGTCAAGAAATCCAGCTTGCGCGGGCGCGGCGGCGCGGGATTTCCCACCGGCATGAAGTGGTCGTTCGTGCCGAAGGATTCGCCGAAGCCGAAATATTTGATCTGCAACGCCGACGAATCGGAGCCGGGCACCTGCAAAGATCGGCCGCTGATGGAGATGGACCCGCACCAACTGATCGAAGGCATGGTGATCGCGGGCCGCTCGTTTGGCGCTCACAAAGGATTCATCTACGTGCGCGGGGAGTATCGCTACGTTCTGGATATCGTGCAGACCGCGGTCGATGAAGCCTATGCGCACGGTTACCTCGGAAAAGACATTCTGGGCTCGGGCTTCGATTTCGATTTGATTACCCACACTGGCGCGGGCGCTTATGAATGCGGCGAAGAATCCGCATTGATGGAATCGCTCGAAGGCAAGCGCGGCTATCCGCGCATCAAGCCGCCCTTCCCTGCTGTCGTTGGCCTGTACGGCTGCCCGACGATCATTAATAATGTTGAGACGCTCAGTTCTGTTCCCGCCATCATTTTGGAAGGCGGCGAAGCGTACGCCAAGCGCGGCACGCCGAAAAACGGCGGCACGCGGCTGCTCTGCGTGGCGGGCCACATCGCGAAGCCCGGGATTTACGAAATTCCGCTCGGCATGAACATGAAAAAGTTCATTTACGAAATGGCAGGCGGCATTCCCGGCGGCAAAAAATTGAAAGCCGTGATTCCCGGCGGAAGCTCCTGCCCGATTTTGAGTGAGAGCGAAATCGACATCGCGATGGACTACGATTCCGTGGCCAAAGCCGGCTCGATGCTCGGCTCCGGCGGCATGGTCGTGATGGACGAAACCACCTGCATGGTAGACATGGCGCGCCGCATCATGCATTTTTACGCACACGAATCCTGCGGCTGGTGCATTCCGTGCCGCGAAGGCACTTCCTGGCTCAAGAAAATGTTGGATCGCTTCCATGCCGGCTACGGACGGCCGGAAGATATCGATATCACCGGCGAGCTCGCCAAGAACATGCTGGGCCGCACGTTCTGCCCGCTTGGAGACGCCGCCGCGCTGCCGACCATCAGCATCGTGCAAAAATGGCGCAACGAATTCGAAGATCATTTGAACGGACGCTGTGCGTATAAATCCGCGGAAGTGCTCGTAGGCTCGCGTTAGGAATCCATGGCAGACACAAAGCTGGTTACGCTGAAGATTAACGACCGCGACGTGCAGGTTCCGCCGGGCACGTTGGTGATTGAAGCGACGCGGCGTATCGGAACGGAAGTGCCGTCGTTCTGTTATTACCCTGGACTTTCGCTGCAAGCGGCTTGCCGCATGTGCCTCGTCGAAGTGGAAAAAATGCCTAAGCTGCAGACGGCGTGCACGCTTGTGGCGACCGAGGGCATGGTCGTGCGCACAAATACCGATCAAGTGCGCGGCGCGCGCAAAGCGATGCTCGAGTTTTTGCTGACGAACCATCCTCTCGACTGCCCGGTCTGCGACAAGGGCGGCGAGTGCGAACTGCAGGACATGGTGTTCCGCTACGGCGCGGATACCAGCCGCTTCGTCGAGGAAAAAATTCACCGGCCAGAAGAAAAGTGGTCGGAACTGGTTTACTACGATGCTCCGCGGTGCATTTTGTGCTTCCGCTGCGTGCGCGTTTGCGATGAAGGCATGGACGTGAAGGCGCTGGGTGTCGGTATGCGCGGCGCGAACAGCATCATCATACCGAATCGCGAAGATCACCTCGAGTGCGAAGAGTGCGGCATGTGTATCGATATATGCCCGGTCGGCGCGCTGACTAGCGGCACCTATCGCTACAAAACGCGGCCGTGGGAGATGACGTACGTTTCCACCGTCTGCACGCATTGTTCGAATGGGTGCAAAACGACTTTGAGCGTGCGCAATCACGAGATCATGCGCGCGAACAACCGTGACCTCTCCGGCATCAACGAAGATTTTCTCTGCATCAAGGGGCGCTTTGGCTTTGATTTCACGAAGCATCCGGAGCGCGTGCGGCAACCGATGGTGCGCAAAGGCGACAAACTCTATCCCGTTTCGTGGGAAGAGGCCACGCAAACCGCCGCGACCCGCCTCAAACAGGTGTACGACGCGGGCGGCAGCGACTCGATTGGCTTTATCGGATCGAACCGCACATCGAACGAAGAAAACTATTTGTTCCAGCGAATGGCGCGCGCAACGTTTGGCACGAACAACGTTGACCATCACCGCACCGCCGATTACACCGGCCTAGTCACTGCCCTCGGCGACCGTGCCAGCGATTCCCTTCTGACCATGACGCAGTTGGCGGAGTCCAAAGCGGTTCTGCTGGTCGGAAACGACCCGACAGAGCAAAACCCGCTGGCCGCCTGGCAGATTCGCAAAGGCATTCGCCACATCGGGTCGAAGCTATTTATTTTGAATGCGCGCGAAATCAAGCTCAAGCGCAAGGCCACGCAATTCGTCAAGCTCGTCGCCGGTCAGGAAGCAGCGGCGATCCGCTGGATGGCCCACGAAGAGGGGCAATTGCCCAGCGCTCTCGTAGAGCAGTTGGTGCAACTGAAGGCGGCGCTGGACGCTGAGCCCGAAGTGGCCATCGTTTTCGGCGCGGAAATATCCGGCGCAGCGGTCGCGCAACTTGTCGCCCTTGGCTCCAAACTCCACGGCAAAGTGCGCTACATGGCTCTCGGCGATTACGCAAACTCGCGCGGTGCCGCCGATATGGGGTTACTGCCTGACCGGCTCCCCGGTTACGCGCACGCGGACGATTCGTCCGCTCGCGAGGCGTTCGAACGGTTGTGGGGCGGAGTGCTTCCCGCAAAGCCTGGTCAAACAGCGCCCGCAATGGTGGATGCGGCGCAAAACGGAAAGCTCAAAGCGCTCTACGTGATGGGCGCGAACCCGCTTTCGCATTTTGGCACGCTGGGATTCGGGCGCGGCCAACTCGAACTGCTCATCGTTCACGAAATGTTTTTGACGGAGACCGCGAAGCTTGCCGACATTGTTTTCCCGGCGGCTTCGGCTTACGAAAAGGAAGGCAGCGTCACCAATACCTCAGGCGAAGTGCAGCTTTTGCACAAAGCCGCTGAAGTGATGGGCCCGCGCAGTGACTTCGATCTGCTGCGCATTCTGTCGCATCAACTGGAGCGGCTCGGCCTCGGCAAGGCATTCCATTACAAAGCGCCTGCCAATGTCTTCGAAGAAATTCGCAAAGCGGTGCCTGGATATGACGTGCAGGCCGCGGGATTGCTGACCGGCAGCGCGGAACCCACGCATGTGCATGTCGCGAAAAACGGCCACGCGCCTTACGACGTTCCCGTCGGCCTGATTCGCTCCGCGCAAGACACCCTTTTCACCAGCGGCACGCTTGGCCGCTTCTGCACCATGATGGAATCTCTCCCGGAGGCAGAAGCCAAGCCGTGATCTCCTCACTACTCGCCTTCTTAGCCGCGCACGCCGTGGTAGTTATTGCGGTGGTAAAAATAGCCCTTCTTCTTTTCATCGTTCTCACCGTCAACGCCTATCTGACGTGGTTCGAACGAAAAGTCGTCGCGCACATGCAATCGCGCTGGGGACCGCATCGCGTCGGCCCGCATGGCTTGCTGCAACCTTTGGCCGATGGCGCAAAATTTTTGCTGAAAGAAGATCCGACGCCGGCCGGCGTGGATAAGCTCACCTATTTCCTGGCACCGCTAATGGCGCTGGCACTCGCGCTGACCTCCATCGCGATCATTCCGTTTGGGCCCGATCCTCTGCCGTGGACCATCTGGGGACAGAAGGTTTATCTCGGAATTGCGGATCTGAACATCGGAATCCTCGCGCTTTTTGCGATCACCGCGCTCAGCGTTTATGGCGTGGCTCTCGCTGGCTGGTCTTCGAACAGCAAATATCCGCTGCTCGGCGGCTTGCGCAGCTCGGCTCAGATGGTCAGCTACGAGCTAGCGCTGACGATGTCCGTCGTGGGCGTTCTGCTCCTCGCGGGCAGCTTCAATTTGCGCGATATCATCAACGCGCAGGCCCAGCATCCGGAGCGCGGCCTTTTCGGATGGAACCTTTGGCCGCAAATCCTGGGATTCTTCTGCTTCTTTGTCGCTGCCGTCGCGGAGACCAACCGCGTCCCCTTCGATCTTCCCGAAGCAGAATCGGAACTCGTCGCCGGTTTCCACACGGAATACGCCAGCTTCAAGTTCGCCATGTTCTTCATCGCCGAATACACCAGCATGATCACCGTGTCCTGCCTCTGCACGATCATGTTCTTCGGCGGCTGGCTCTCTCCCTTCCCTGCAAGCTGGACGTTCACGCACTATTTGCCGTCCGTGATTCTCATTCCGTTCGGCCTCTGGGTGATCTGGGACGGCATTCGTTACGAAACGATTTTTGGCCGCCTCATTCTTCCCGGCGTTGGCACGGCCATCACGGCAATCGGTGCCGTGCTGGTCGTATTCCCAGCCGTAAACGAATTCATACAAGGCCCTTTCTGGCTGCTCGCGAAAATCTTTGTCTTCCTCTTCGTGTACGTCTGGATGCGCGGCACGCTTCCCCGATTCCGCTACGACCAGCTCATGTCTTTCGGCTGGAAGCTGCTTCTGCCCGTTTCGATTGCGAATGTCGTGATCACCGCCTTCGCGATCCTGGCTAAGTCGATGTGGGGTGCGAAGTGACGCCCCAGCTCGCCATCTTCTTTGTTCTTGCCGCACTCGCCGTGATTGGCGCGCTTAGCCTCATCTTTCAGAAACACCCGATTCACAGCGCGCTTTCGCTCATCGTGGTAATGGTTGCGCTCGCGGGGCTTTATCTTTTGATGGGCGCGGAATTCGTTGCCGCCGTACAAATCATCGTCTACGGTGGCGCCATCATGGTGCTTTTCGTCTTCGTGATTATGCTTCTGAATGCCGGGATCGAAGAGCACACGAGTTTTTCGAAGCTCGCGGGCATCGCAGGCATTCCCCTTTCGGTCGCGCTGCTCGGCTTTCTGGCCGCGGCCATTGCGCGTTCGAATGAAAGCGCGCAAGCGGGTTTGCAGACCGGCGCGCTCGCCAATACCAAAGAAATCTCGACCATGCTCTTCAAGGATTTCGTTTATCCCTTCGAGCTGACTTCGTTCCTCATCCTCGTCGCGATTCTTGGCGCGATTGTCCTCGCGCAGCGGGAGAAAAGCTGAAGATGGTCCCGACCAGCTACTACCTGATTCTCAGCGCCGTACTCTTCGGTCTCGGCGTCGTTGCTTTCGTCTTCAAGCGCAATGTCATCACGATTTTCATGTCCATCGAGCTGATGCTCAACGCCGTCAATCTCGCGTTTGTGGCCTTTAGCCAGGCGCGCCATCAATCAGACGGCCAGGTTTTCGTCCTGTTCGTCATTGTCGTCGCGGCGGCGGAAGCGGCCGTCGGGCTGGGCATCATCATCCTCACGGCGCGCAACCGGCAATCGCTCAACGTCGAACGCGTGGATTTGCTCAAACTCTAATGCTCATACTCGACCATCTGTGGATCATTCCGCTGCTGCCGCTGCTTGGCTCGGCCATCAATGGCCTGCTCGGCGCTAAGTGGACAAAGACGATCGTCAACTGGGTAGCTCTGGGCGCTACGGGTCTTTCGTTCGCCGCTGCGCTTGAAGCTGTCCGCGAGTTTGTTGCCTCGCCCAATAACCAAGCGCTCGTACACAACCACTATTTCAATTGGATCTCCGCCGGCAAATTCACCGCTGGCTTTGATTTGCAACTCGACCAGCTCACTGTCGTCATGCTCCTGGTCGTTACCGGCGTCGGCTTCCTCATTCACATCTACTCCACCGGCTACATGGCGCACGAAGGCGGCTACTACCGCTTCTTCTCCTACCTGAACCTCTTCATGTTTTTCATGCTCATCCTCGTGCTGGCCGCGAACTACGCGCTGCTTTTCGTCGGATGGGAAGGCGTGGGCCTCTGCAGCTACTTGCTCATCGGTTTCTATTTCCTGAAAAAATCCGCCTCCGACGCGGGCAAAAAAGCCTTCATCGTCAACCGCATCGGCGATTTCGGCTTCATGCTCGGCATGTTCCTGCTGTTCCGTACTTTCGGCACTCTGGACTTCAAAGGCGTCTTCGACGCCGCCGCAGGTTCCCCTTGGGCCAATGTTCACGAGCCCTGGGGCCAGTTTGGCACGTTCACCATTGCCTGCCTGCTCCTCTTCATGGGCGCGACCGGCAAATCCGCCCAGCTTCCTTTATATGTCTGGCTGCCCGACGCTATGGAAGGTCCCACGCCCGTCAGCGCCTTGATTCACGCCGCGACCATGGTCACCGCCGGCGTCTACGTCGTCGCCCGCTCGCACAGCCTCTTCGCCCACTCAGAGACCGCGCTCGTCGTTGTCGCCGTTATCGGCTGCGCCACGGCCTTTTTCGCCGCAACCATCGGCCTTGTACAAACCGACATCAAGCGTGTCCTGGCCTATTCCACTGTCAGCCAACTCGGCTACATGTTCCTGGCCTGCGGCGTCGGCGCGTTTTCCGCAGGCATCTTTCACCTGATGACCCACGCCTTCTTCAAAGCGCTTCTCTTCCTCGCGGCAGGCTCCGTCATTCATGCCATGGGCGGCGAACAAGACATGCGCCACATGGGCGGCCTCAGCAAAAAAATCAAGTACACCTACTGGACCATGCTCATCGCCACGCTGGCCATCGCCGGGATTCCGCCACTCGCCGGCTTCTTCAGCAAGGACTCCATCCTGCTCAGCGCGTTCCAAATCGAAGGCGGCCATCCGCTCTATGCGATCGGCTTGCTCACCGCACTGCTCACTTCCTTCTACATGTTCCGGCTGATCTTCCTCACCTTCCACGGCAAGCAGCGCTACGACGAGCATCACGTTCATGTCCACGAATCGCCCTGGAGTATGCTCGGCCCGCTCGTCATTCTCGCCGTGCTCTCCATCATCGGCGGCTGGCTCGCCGCTCCCGCTCTGTGGGGTGGCCCCGATTACTTCACCAGCTTTCTCGCTCCCATCTTCGGCTCGCCCGAAGCCGCCGGCGCCGTCAACGAAGCCGCCGCGCACCAACTCGAGCTTATTCTCGCCATCGTGGCCGTTGCTTCCGCGCTCATCGGCCTCGGCGTTGCCTTCTGGCTTTATCTCCGCCAACCCGGCAAGCCCGAGCAAATCGCAAAATCTTTGCAGCCCGTCTACAAAACGATCCTCAACAAATATTACGTCGATGAGTTTTACGCCGCCGTCGTCATCAAGCCGCTCATGTGGCTCTCGACCGAGGTGCTCTGGAAAATCGTCGACGTTGCCGGCATCGATGGCACCGTCAACGGCATCGCCACCGGCGCCACCGCCATCGGCGACACCGTGCGCCACACC
This sequence comes from uncultured Acidobacteriota bacterium, assembly GCA_963718785.1. GTDB lineage: Bacteria > Acidobacteriota > Terriglobia > Acidiferrales > UBA7541 > Acidiferrum. The sequence goes on from CAVQZW010000009.1 coordinate 442,731, forward strand.
CAATCCGGCAACACCCGCAGCTACGCCGTTTGGGTCGTCATCGGCGCGCTCGTGGTCATCGCCGTTATCTTCTTCTGGCCCGCCGCAAAGCCAGTCCTCGGGATGGTGCGCTAATGCCCGCCGGACCGTTGCTCACCATTCTGATTTTCTTGCCCGCCGTCGGCGCGCTCGCGTTGCTCTTCCTGCGGAGCGATGACCACGAATGGATTCGCCGCCTCGCTTTCGCCGTTTCGCTTGCCGAATTTATTCTTTCGCTCTGGTGGCTCCTCCGCGGCGTTCCGCTTGGCAGCACCGGCTACCAACTCGAAGAATTTCATCAATGGATTCGTCTCGGCGCCCACGGCTCTGCCAAAGATACCTTTATCAACTATCACCTCGGCGCCGACGGCATCAGCCTCTTCCTCGTCATTCTGACCACCTTCCTCACCGTCGTCTCCATCCTCTGTTCCTGGAGCAGCATCCAGAAGCGCGTCAAAGAATTTTTCATCGCCATCCTGCTTCTCGAAGTTGGCGTCATCGGCGTCTTCCTCTCGCTCGACCTTTTCCTCTTCTTCCTCTTCTGGGAAGTCATGCTCATCCCCATGTACCTCCTCATCGGCATCTGGGGCCATGACCGCCGCATCTACGCCGCCATCAAATTCATCCTCTACACCATGGCCGGCTCGATCTTCATGCTGGTCGGCATCCTCTGGCTCTACAACGCCACTGGCAGTTTCGATCTTCCCGCGATTCAGCAGGCCCTCCAGCAGGGCCGCTCGTTCTACCCCGTGGCACCGAAACGCTTCTCTTCCTGGCGTTCTTCGTGGCCTTCGCCATCAAAGTTCCGCTCTTCCCCTTCCACACCTGGCTGCCTGACGCGCACGTCGAAGCGCCCACCGCCGGTTCCGTGATGCTCGCCGGCGTCCTCCTGAAAATGGGCACCTACGGCATGATGCGCTTCTGCTTGCCCCTCTTCCCCGAAGCCTCACGCCGCTTCGCCCCGGCCATCGCCACCCTCGCGATCATCGGAATCATTTACGGCGCACTCGTCGCTCTCGTTCAGCCCAACCTCAAAAAGCTCGTCGCATACTCCAGCGTCAGCCACCTCGGCTTCGTCGTGCTCGGCATCTTTGCCTTCCATCAAATTTCCATGCAGGGCGCCGTCTTCCAGATGCTCGCTCACGGCATCTCCACCGGCGGGCTCTTTTTGCTTGTCGGCATGCTCTACGACCGCCGCCACACTTTCGAAATGTCCCAGTTCGGCGGACTCGCCACTCCCATGCCGCGCCTCGCAGCGTTCTTCCTCTTCGTTGCCCTCTCTTCGCTTGGCCTGCCGATGCTCAACGGCTTCGTCGGCGAATTTCTGATCCTCCTCGGCACCTATCAAGTCCACTGGAATTGGGCCGCCTGGGCCGCCACTGGCGTCATTCTCTCCGCCTGCTATCTCCTCTGGTCCTACCAGAAAGTTTTCTTCGGCGACATCACTGTCGAGAAAAACCGCGCGCTTCCGGACATCTCCGCCCGCGAGCGCGCCATTCTTGTCACCATGGCCGTCATCACTCTCTGGATGGGCATCGGCTCCGTCTTCATCACTGGCCGCACGGCCGCCGCCAGCCAGTCCGTGATCGACCAGATGACCCGCCCGCCGCGCGCCGAAGAAGCCGTAGGGGCACGGCACGCCGTGCCCGCTGCTAATTTCGCGCCCCCTGTTCCTTCCGCACCCGCTGCTTCAACGATGCCCGCCGCCGCCCCCAGCGCCGCGCAAAAACCAACTTCCTTGGAAAGGCTCGGAACCCGCTAAATGTCCGCGTTCCCCAACTACTCCGACATGCTCCGCGTCTTGCCGGAACTCATCTGGTGCGGCTTCGGCGCGCTGCTCATGCTTCTCCAGCCGATCGTCAGCAGCCGCAAAGTCCTCACCACCGTCGCCGTCATCGGAGCCCTCGGCGGCATCGTCGGCAATTTCTATGCGGTCCACAATCCCGGCTCAGCCTTCTCCGGCCTCGTCGCTGCCGACCCGTTCAGCATCTTCTTCAGCCATCTCGTCGGCCTCGTCGCCGTTCTCGTCATCCTCGCGGCCGCGCCCTACCTCGACCGCGAACGCCTCGCCGACGCCGAATTCTACGCGCTCGTCCTCTTCGCCACCGCCGGGATGGGCGTTCTCGCCTCCGCGCAGGAACTGCTCACCGCTTTCATCGGGCTCGAGCTCAGCTCCATCTCCAGTTACATCCTCGCCGGCTATCGCCGCGACACTCTGAAATCCGGCGAATCCGCCATGAAGTATTTCCTTCTCGGGTCCTTCGCCACCGCCTTTTTTCTCTACGGCATTGCGCTCGTCTACGGCGTCACCGGCACCACAAATCTTCTCCGCATGGACGCCGCCGCTGGCCCCGACAGCACCAGCACCATGCTGAAGCTCGGCCTCGCGCTCATCCTCATCGGCCTGGGCTTCAAAGTCGCCGCCGCCCCATTTCAGATTTGGACGCCGGACGTCTACGAAGGCGCTCCCACGCCCGTCACCGCGCTCTTTTCCGCTGGTCCCAAAGCCGCCGCCTTCGCGCTGCTCCTGCGCATCTTTGCCGACGTGCACGCCGCCACGCAGTTCTGGTTCTGGGCTTTCTGGATTCTCGCCGTGCTCACCATGTTCGCCGGCAATCTCGGCGCGTTGCTTCAGACCAACATCAAGCGCATGCTCGCCTACAGCTCCATCGCCCATGCCGGCTACATCCTGGTAGCATTTGCTGCTGTCACCAAACTTTCCAAGGACATGGAAATCGGCGCCAGCCCCGCCTACGCCGCCGTTCTCTTTTATCTGCTCACCTACGCCCTGGTGAAAGTCGGCGCCTTCACCATCGTCTCCCAATTCGGCGGCGCCGGTGAAAAGCATCTCCAGCTCGACGACTTCGCCGGCCTCGGCGAACGCCAGCCCTTCGTCGCTGCCGTTCTCTCGCTTTTCCTGCTATCCCTTCTCGGCTTGCCAGTTACCGCCGGCTTCCTCGGCAAGTTCTACATCTTCAAAGCCGCCGTCGATTCTCACCTCATCTGGCTCGCCGTCGTCATGGCCATCAACAGCGTTATCGGCGCCTACTACTACATCCGCCTCATCGTCATCATGTACATGCGCGAACCCAGCGCCGAAATCGCCGCGACAGCTCCCGCGCGCTTCCCGCTCTCCGTCAACGTCGTCCTGGTCATCGCCGCCTTTGGCACTATCTTTCTCGGACTATTGCCCAGCCAAACCTTGAGCTACCTGCTTCAACCCAATCTCTTCAACAATCATTAGCTGAAGCAGATCTGCAAAAAATCTTTCCGAATGCAATGTGAGCCTTGAGGAAGGGACCAATGAACATTTCGGAAGCTTACGATTACCTCGTTCGCTCCCGGCGGGACTTGTGGAGCGCTCTGCAAAGCGTGCCGGACGAGGTTTTATCCCGCCCGCTGCTGAACGGCGCGAAGTTCCACTGCATCAAGGACCTTCTCTTCCACATTGCCGCCACGGAGGATTTCTGGATGCAAGAGGAGATCCTGCGCACACAGCCTCTGCGCCAGACCACTTCTGCCTTCAAGGACACTCGTGGCGGCCCTGTTTTTGCGGGTTTTGCGCTGGAAACGCTGCTGGACTACTGGCGCGTTGTGGAGCGGAGCACCCTCAAGTATCTCCCGGCGCTGGTGGACAACGAGTTGAAACGGATTGTGAGTGTGCACGACAGGCCGGGGCAGCGGCACACAGTGGATGGCCTGCTGTGGAACCTCATCATTCACGAGGCGCGGCACGTGGCACAGATTAGCGTGCTCTTGCGCACGCAGGGTGTTGCGCCGCCTTTTCTTGATCTAGTGAAGTACCTGCCCGTGCCACCCGCCTAATGTCAGAGACCCTGATGACGCTGAACACCCCAACAGGCGCGATGATTCGCGATCTCTTGGGATGCTCAGGAGAGTGCGCGTAAATTGTTCCGAAGGCGATCTAAGTCACCATCGGGCAGAAGTCCCTCGACTGCGGCGTGGGTATTCTTCCAGACTGGAACGGCGCGTGCCAGCAACCTTCGCCCCTTTGCCGTCAGCACCATCAGACGGCCCCGACCGTCCGCGGGGTCTGCCGTGACTTTGACCAGACCGCGGCGTCGCAAGGGCTTGAGAGCGGCCGTCAGGGTAGTCCGATCCATCGCAAGTAACAAGGCCACTGCCGCCATGCCAGGTGGCTTCGGACGGTTCAGCGACACCAAAAGTGAGAATTGTCCGTTTGTCAGGCCGATGGGGCGAAGCGCGTCATCGAAGCGCCGCGCCAACCCTCTGGCCGCCCGCTGCACGTGAAGGCAGAGACAGCAATCGCGGATCAGGTGTGTTGTCTGAAGGTTTGTGTTCGCCGGAGCGGCCATAGACAAATAATATGGATATCAACGTATCTTGCCAAGAGGTCTCCATGCGTGGTACGTTGATATCAATCTATATTGCTCGGGTGGGACGATCCCTTTGTAGGTCAAGTCCAGCTGCTGGAGAAGCCATGGAACGAAAAAGAGTGAGAAACGCCGCCCTGAAGAGCATCGCTCTGATCGTCTTGTTCGGTGCCGCGTGGCAAGCAAAAGCTCAAGACACCAAAACTCTCTATCCGGCCATGGCCCCGCTCGAACAATACCTGATGCCGGATCGCGACGAGGAGATCAAGCTGGCGCGGAGTGCTGCTCCCGCCTCCATCTCAGGCGATGCCGAGGTCCTGGTCCTCGGACGGCATGGCTACGAAACGGCGATCAAAGGCAAGAACGGTTTCGTCTGTGTCGTAGAGCGATCGTGGATGTCCCCGTTTGACTTCTCGCAGTTCTGGAACCCCAAGATGCGAGGTCCGATCTGTTTCAATCCGCCGGCGGTGCGCTCCATCCTGCCACTCACGATCAAGAGGACGGAGTTGGTATTGGCCGGGCTGTCCAAAGCTCAGATTGTCGATGGTATCAAGGCATTCGCGGCGAAAGATCTGCCGGCCCTGGAACCGGGCGCAATGTGCTTCATGCTGTCCAGGCAAGGGTACCTGAACGACTCCGCCGGGCATTGGCTTCCGCATTTGATGTTTTACATCCCACTAACGGATCCCAAGGTTTGGGGTGCGGGTCTGCCTGGCTCCCCGGTTCTGTTGAATCCACAGTTTGGGGGCGCCCCGGAGCCAATCACCGAGCTCATGATTCCAGTCGGCCATTGGTCGGACGGCACGGCTGCTCCTCCCAAGGATTGAGCGCTGACCTTTTACTTTGTACGAGTCCCTGCGGTCTCCTGCCCGCTTAAGTGACGCAGATCCTGTGAAACGCGCAAACCGGACAAAGCCCCAATCAGCGATTCCACTTCTCCCGTAAAGCAGGAGTTCTGTTAGGGTAGGACCCATGCGGCCCCAGTCTCTTATCTGTGTCTCGGATGTTGCAGCGAGCAGCCGCTGGTATCAGCGCCTGCTAGATTGCCGCGGCGCCCACGGCGGCGCCCACTATGAACAACTCGTGAAAGATGGCCAGCTCATCCTCCAATTGCACAGCTTTGACGTCGAACATCATCACGGCCCCATCGGCAATCCCGCCGACAAACCCTACGGTAATGGTGTGCTGCTCTGGTTCGAGGTAGATGACTTCGACGCGCTCATGCATCGCGCCGCCGAAATGGGCGTCGAGCTCGTGCTGCCCCGTCATCGCAACCCGCCCGATGGCGACGGCGGCCCCAACCACTGGGAGTGCTGGATGCGCGACCCGGACGGCTACAGCGTAGTTGTCGCCAGTCGCTATGGCACCGCCGACGGTGCATGGCGCCCCAGCTCTGATCTTTTCACCTAGACCGCCGTTTCCTGGAGGTGCAGGCGAAAATCTACGTTACTGCGCCGCGAAATTGCATGAACATCTTGGACGTGTGCTGACCTGAAGTTCTCGCTACCCATCGCAACGAAAAATCGTCGCCACCTTCCGCGATTACCGGAAAAGTAGATTTCAAGAGCCACTCAAGAAGAAACCACAAGGGAAGTTAAGCAGGCGTACCGATCGTGATGGTGCCATGCTTTTCAGATTACCGCGTAATTTGGCGTTGCCCGGAACCGTCGGCGTTCATCACCCACACTTCCATTCGTCCCGTGCGGTTACTCTGAAACGTAATGCGCTTGCCATCCCGAAACCAGCAGGGGGTTTCGTCAAGGTACGGTTGATCATGAGCCGCTAGTTTGTGGGCATCGCCGGTCTTCACATCAACGACCCAGATGTGCGCGTCGTTGGATTGCAGACGGTTAACCTGAATAGCCAACTGGCTTCCGTCTGGCGACCATACTGGCCACTGGGCGTTGCCCGCTCCAGGCGCGAAATGACTAACCTGGCGCCGGCCAGTGCCGTCCGCGTTCATCACGAAGATGGCCAGTTCACTCTTCGGATCGTTCCGGCTCGTATATGCGATACGCTTCCCATCTGGCGACCAGTGATTGTTCCATGCGATTGACGAACCGTCGGTGATTTGTTGCACATTCGATCCATCAAGCCAAGACACCGTTAGCCGCGTTGCAGTCCATGTACCAACCATGTAGAGGAGTCGACTCCCGTCGGGTGAGAGCGTCGGAGCGCGGCCGGGAACGCTTGCGATCTCTCGCAGGTTCTTACCGTCCGGGTCGATCGAGTAAAGACGGCTGGCATCGTTCGCAAACACGGAGAATAGAATTCGTTTTCCATCCGCGGCCCATCCAAGAGCGCCTTTATCCTCAGAAGTGTGCGTCAGTTGAAGTTCGTCTGTGCCTTCTGTAGAAATAATGAATAGATTGTTGCCGCCATCCCGATCCGACAGGAACGCGATATACGAACCTTCCGGCGAGGCCACCGGCAGACTACCATGCCTGGGCACTTGCTGACCATTTACGCCCGTTAGGGCAACGACCAGAAAGACAAATACGAGCCGTGTGTACTTCATCGGATCACATCTCCTGCTCTGACGCGGAATTCAGCTCGTCTTCACCCATGGCTCGACATATCTTGGCAGAGCTAATGTGCGGCCGCAAGATGTCGTAAGGCGCCGATGCATCAGAAGCACGGCTGCTAACATCTTGGGCGTCGTAGAGTACGAAGAATGGCTCACGATTTTCAAACCATTTGAGCACTCAGATCGCGGATGACTTGGAGTCAGTCCACGGATTCGACGTGCCATTGTTGACATCATTTCCACTCAGAACTTTCAGTCTGTTCCAAATCGGAACAGTCTTTCGGCATTGGCTGACGATTTCGCTCCAAAAATGCCCTTGTTTTTTTCCTGTTTTGTGCTACGATGGGCCCTGTAGAAACTTGCGTCTTAACCGCGGCAGACCCTCTGCCGCCTTTTTCATTTTAGGGCGCCCTTCCCGCAATTCAGTTAAGTCTTTTAGAATGAGTCGATCGAGAAACACCGCGTTTTGCCGTGTTTTGCCGGCTTTTCTGGCACCGCAACCCCTTTAAAATGAATACTTCCAGGAAATCTTCACAAGTATTCATTCTAAATGACTTACTGGGATAGCTAAGCCCTTTAGAATCCGCACTTACGAGAAAAGGGAGAGGGGGGTGAGGAGAAGGTATTCGCGACTCTTCGCTTAATCGGCTTCGACCGGCTCGACCTGCCTCTCGATCTGCGATACCTTGCCTGCACGCCGCTCGCATTCCAGGTCATAGAAATTCTGCAGGTTCAACCAGAACTCCGCATTCGTTTTGAAGAACCGCGCCAGACGGAGGGCCGTCTCAGCGGTAATCCGCCGGCGCTCGTTCACGATCTCTCCGATCCGCGTCGCGGGCACGTGCAGTTCCAGCGCCAGCTTGTTCACCGAAAGCTCCAACGGCTTCATGAAATCTTCCCGCAGAATCTCTCCGGGATGTACCGGCGCCATAGGTTTCTCTCTCTTCGCCATCGTTGCCCTCTTCCATCAGTGGTAGTCCGTGATTTCGACGTCGTGGCAATGCCCGTCTCGCCAGACGAAACAAATCCTCCACTGGTCATTGATTCGTATCGAGTGCTGCCCTATCCGATTGCCATGGAGCGCTTCCAGCCGGTTTCCCGGAGGCGACGCGAGCACTCGCAATTCGCTCGCGGCGTGCAGTTGGAGCAACTTCCGAAGCGCGACTCGCTCGAAAGCCCGGAATCGCCGCGAGTGCTGGTAGTGAAACAGTTCTTCGGTTTCCTTCGATGCGAAGCTCTGGATCACCTGTCAAGCATAGAACGTCTCGCGTTATACGTCAAGCAGGGCACGTCCAGTCTCGGAGGCCCCACCATCCCAAGACAAAAAGGCCTGGAAGCTCTCGCTTCCAGGCCTTCTGCAATCTGCAAATCGTCCCGAAAAAGAGCTACAGTTTCAGGTAGAGGAGGAATCCCAGCGCAAACGTGAATAGGGTCAGCGTCTCGACGAACACGAGGCCGAGAATCATGGCCGCGCGTACGCCCCCCGCTGCTCCCGGATTCCGCGCGATGCCTTCGCAGGCCGCTGCCGCAATCCGTCCCTGTCCCAAGCCGCCGCCAAACGCTGCAACCGCCACGCCGAACCCAATCGCGATCACGATCGTGGTCGTATTGATGGCCGGCTTGGCTGCTTCTGGTGCTGTTTGCGCGAAGGCTGCCGGTGCAATCACCAGCAACGCCATCAGCGCAAGCAGGACTACTGCTGCTTTCTTCATCACTTCCTCCTCATGAATGCCGCCAGGGGGTGGTTCCCGGACACCGTGCAGCCGGGCTCACGCTGAAACGGCTCAACAAAATCGGTCAAACTCGCTAGGCAACAATCCCTTTAGTGCTCGTCTGCCGTTGCCAGGCCGATATACACCGCAGGCAGAATCGCGAACACATACGTCTGCACCACGGACACGAATACGTGCAAAGCGATGAACGCGATGGGCACCAAAGCCGGCAGCACGCCCAGAATCACGCCCAGCACAGGAGACTTTGTCCAGCCCCACACCGCCGGGCCGGTAAATAAACCTAGAAACAAACCATAAATCAAATCGCTGGCGAAAATGTTGGCCCAAAGACGAACCGTCAGCGAGAGCAACCGCGCCGTAGTGCTGAGAATTTCAACGGGAAACATCAGCGGCGATAGCCACCAAACCGGCCCCGCGAAATGCTTCGTATAGCCCAGGGGGCCATGGTGCTTGATGCCTTGCCAGTTGAAATAAACAAACGTAATGACCGCGCAAGCCAGCGGTACCGTCGCATTCGCCGTGGGCGAAGTGAATAATGGGAACACTCCAAACAGATTCGATAGCAGAATGAAGAGCGCCACGCTGCCGACCATCGGCACATATTTTTGCCAATGATGTCCGGCGTTTTCTTCCAACACGTCCTTGATGCCGAACCCCATCGGGTTTGTGAGCAGCATTTCGGCGATCTGTTGCGAAGGTCCGGGCCGCTCCACCGATAGCCGCGACCTCAGCAACAGTGCCAGCACCGTGCCCACCACCAGAACCGTCAACGCCATCACTACATGCTCGGGGATGGGCATTTCCGGATGGTTCGGCTTGATATGCAGCGCCGAAAGCAGCGCCAGGGCTAGTCCGCCCAGGTAGTGATTCACAAACTGTGTCAGCCAGCTTACGTGTTGTTCCATTCCCTATTCCACAGGACGCAGGATTTCGTACACACTTGCCGTGATTGTCGCGGCTCCTAAAGCACACAAACCAACTACCATGCTCGCAAGGGGAACTTTCAGAACTTCAAAAATAACATACACGCACAAGGCTATCAAGCCGTAGCGGAACATCAGACGGAACCACGTTCCAAACGGGACTCTCGGCTTCGCGGCCCCTTCTTGCGCCGTGGCCGCGGCCACCAGGGCGTCCAGTCCGCGCTTCAGCCAGCGGAAATTCAGCCAGGCCAGCACGGTGCCAATCGCCAGGCCCTCGGCCCAATGCCAATAACTCAGGATCGCTACAATGCCAGCCGCTGCTCCACCGAGTGCAAGCGTCAGCCAGGCGATTCGCCGCTCCGTCCGCGCAAAAGCAGCCGCATCTTTCTCGCCAAGAGACGTGCTGGCTGGCTGTTCCGAACCTTCCATCGCCATCAGCCGGGCAGCCGCCGCAAAATTTCGCGCAGGCCCGCGAAAAACCCGAGGCCGCCAAACACCAGTAGGAAAATAACCCTGGTGTGCAGCCAGTGATCCAGAAAATATCCAACTGCTCCGCCAAGTCCGACGGCAGCCACAAACACGAAGGGCAGCTCCATCGACAGCCCAAACTGCGTGCTGAAGCCCTTCCCTTTTTCCGGGGCTGGAGACGGCGAGCCCGTTTTGTTCGGATCATTTTCCAAAATTATTGTCCAAAGGCGTAGCGCGCCAGGCGCACGAATGGTTCAGGATACAACCCCGCCGCAGTCGATACAAACACGGCCACAGTCAGTGCCACAGTCTGCCCGCTGCTGATCGTCAAGGCGGGCAGCTCGATGGCCGATGCGTCGCTGCTTGGCTTCTTGAAAGCATGCGCCGCGACGCGGCCGTAAGAGTACACCGAGAGCAGTGCGCAAAGGACTGCAAACGCAGCGAGTTCCGGATGCGGATGTGCAAGCAATGCTTTCACAATGTAATACTTCGCCAGGAATCCCGCCGTCGGCGGTATCCCCGCGAGCGACATTATAAAAACAAGCAGCAGTAAAGCTGCCGCCGGATTGCGCCGGTACAAACCGTCCACGTCGGAAAGGCTGATTGCTCCCGCGCCGGGCCGCTGGAGCAAAACCAAAATCCCGAAAGCTCCAATCGTCATGAAAATGTACACGCCCAGGTAGTACATCATTCCGCTGAAGCCAGCTTCGTTCCCGGCCACCAGCCCCAGAAAAATAAATCCCGTTTGCGCGATCGCTCCGTAGGCGAGCAATCGCTTTACATTGGTCTGCCGCAGCGCAGCAATGTTTCCCCAGAGCAGCGACACAATCGCTACACCGCCCCAGACAGGAATCCATTTCTGGTGCGCGAAGACAAACAAGAAAGTAAAAAACCGCAGCAACAGAGCGAAGCCCGCTGCCGTTGCAGCCGCGCTAAGATACCCCGCAATCGGCGTTGGCGCGGATTCGCAAATGCCCGGCGTGAACCAATGAAACAGCCCCGCATTGATCAAGAAAAATGTTCCGCAGGCAAGCAACGCGAGTGCCAGCACGGAAGGCCAGGCCGTAAGCCCTCCAAACGCCACGCCATCATTCAAGCGCGTCTCAAGGACGGCGCCGATTCTCCCTAGATTAGACGTCCCGTATAGCCGGTAGAGTGTTAGAAAGCCGCCAGCTAACGCAAACGAGCTGCACGCCCAAAGAAATGCGTAACTCCGCGACGCTCCGGTCGTCGCCGGTCCGCTTCGCGCAAATCCGGTCAGAAGAAAACCACTCAACGAGAGGAACTGCAGCCCTATAACCACAACGATCAGATCGACGCCTGAAACCATCAGCATCATGCCAACGCAAGCAAACAGAAGTAGTGCGTAGTACGCTCCGTGTCGGTCTTCCTGCACTTCCAAATAACGCACCGAAAGAAAAATCGTCAGCGCCGTGGCGGATAGAAATAGCGCGGCGAAAAAAAGAAAGAACGTATCAACCAGCACGCCTTGGTGCAAACCCAGCAGTCCCGGCGATTCCGGATTCACAGCTCGCAGCGCCTGCATTTTTCCGTGCTGCACGTACAGCGTAAACCCACTGAACGCCGTTCCCCCCAGCGCCAGCAGCGCGTTCCAGTGCTTTTCGTTCGTAGAAAGCCAGCGGTCTATCACCAAAATTCCGCAAGCAAAGAGCACCAACTCCATCTCGGGCAAAATAAGCGCGCCATCTCCGCTCAGAAACCCGCGCAGCTCATTGAAAATGGTAGGAATCATCAGAAAGGATTTTCTCGACTATAAAAGAAGCGCCGCGCAGAAATCGGATGCTGCGCAGCCCCAAACAAACGAAGCGCTATGCGGCTCACTTCTCGAACAGCAATTCTCCCGCGCGATGCGTGGCCTTCACCACCGCCTTGATCAGCGTCACGCGCAGCTTGCCTTCTTCCAGCTCCAGAATTCCGTCAATCGTGCAGCCCGCCGGAGTCGTCACCGCGTCTTTCAACAGCGCCGGATGATCCCCCGTCTCCAGCACCACGCTCGCCGCGCCCTTCATCATTTGCGCCGCGAGCAGCGTCGAAACATCCCGGGGCAAACCCACTTTCACGCCTGCTTCCGCGAACGATTCCAAAATGATGTACGCAAACGCTGGCCCGCTCGCAGAAAGCCCCGTCACTGCATCCATGTGCTTCTCGTCCACAACCACCGTGCGCCCCACCGCGTCAAACATCGCCCGCGCGATCTCCAGATGCGCCGCGCTCGCGTGTGCCCCACCGCAAATTCCCGTCATTCCGATGCCCACTCTCGAGCACGTATTCGGCATCGCTCGCACCACCGGCACTTTCGCGCCGACATGCTGCTCGATATAACTTGTCGGCACCGACGCCGCCACCGAAATTACCAGCGTGTTCTCACTCAGTTCCGGCGCAATCTCTTTCAACACTTCGCCCACGACTTGCGGCTTCACTCCCAGCAGCACAATGTCCGCGCCGCGCACCGCTTTGAGATTCTCCGTGACTGCCTTCACGCCAAGCTCTTTCGCCAGCGCAGCCGCTTTCTCTGCATGCTTGACCGTCGCCGTCACGCGCTTCGCCGAAAACAAACCCTGCTTCAAGTAAGCCCGCAGCAAAATCCCGCCCAGCTTCCCCGTCCCCAATACCGCCAATTTCTTGCCCGCCAGATTTCTCGCCATGGTCCAAACATTGTTGACGCGAATAGCCCTTCGGTCAACCTTAGAATCATCAATGAATAGGATTACTTCAGCAGATAGGAACAGGCAGAAACCGCGCGATCAATCGTGTCGCGCTCCATGCAACACATGGACTGCATGTGGCAGCAGATGCGCCACTGCTTCGAGCGACTCCGTCGCGCCCTTGGGACTTCCCGGCAAATTCACGATCAATGTCTTTGTTCGCACTGCGGCCAAACCGCGCGAAAGAACCGCTGTCGGCGTCAACGCCGCTCCCTTGCGCCGCATCTCTTCGCCGATTCCCGGCACAACGCGGTCCGCCACCGCTTCTGTCGATTCCGGCGTATTGTCCCGCGGCCCAATCCCCGTGCCCCCCGTCGTCAAAACCAGATCCACGCGCCCCGAGTCCGCCAGCTCTCGCAACTGCTCGCGAATATTCGCGGGGTCATCCGAAACGCGCAGCACGGAATTCACTTCCCAGCCAAGCCCGCGGCACACCGCCACCACGGCAGGGCCGGAAAGATCTTCCCGTTCGCCTTTCGATACTGTATCGCTGATGGTGAGGACCGCAACGCGCATCAGGCAGGCTACTTCGTTTCCACAGTATCTCGGCTGGCTTCATCCATCAGCCGCATCGCTTCCATCAAGAGACCAGTAGTGTTCTTTGTCGTGGTTGTGCGGGTCGAAGCATTCGCCGCGTTGAAATCAATCTCAAATTCTCCAGCGGTCCATAGCAGCACTCGGTAAACCGCGTCATCACCTTCGATTTTTCCGCTCTTGGCGTCGCGGCACTGCCCGTTCGCAAAATAAAGTTCGCCCTGTTCCCCGTTGTGATTCACCACGAGGCGGCAAGACTTCTGCCCCATTTCCAGCGACTGCATGAGATCGATCATGCTCATTTCTTCGAGCCGCCCCTGAATCACACCCGGTCGCGAAGCGCGCTTCTGCAATTTCTCCAGGTGCAGACGGTCCACGACTTTCTTGGCGATGCGCACCAAATCCTTCACCAAAAACGGCTTCGTGACGAAATCCTCGACGCCATCGACCAGTGGCCGCAGCCGTTCTTCTATATCTGCCCGGCTCGCCATGAACAAAAACGGAATGTGCCGCGTCGCCTCGCGCCCATGCAGCTTTTCAAAAAGCTGACGGCCATCCAGACCAGGCATCTTGTAATCGCAGAGAATGACGTCCGGCGGAGTATCAATTACTTTTAAGAGAGCATCGGCTCCGTCGGAAGCTGTTTCCACTTCGCAATACGGCTCCATCCCCTTCATGACCAGGTCGCGCACCAGCGGATTGTCATCCGCGACCAGCAACTTAACGGTTTTTCCGGCCGCGGCGCTCATCGCGTCCCGCTCCTGCCAGTTTTCTTTCTAAGATTCTTATGATTACTCGCGGCCGCGGCGCTCGCTTCGCGCAAAAAGTCACCGCTCTTCCCGCCGGTCTTCTTGACGAGGACAATCCCGCCGATCTCCATCCCTTTATCGAGCGCTTTGCACATGTCGTAGATCGTAAGGGCCGCAGCGGTAACGGCGACAAGGGCTTCCATCTCCACCCCTGTTTGAGCAGTCGCCGTAACTTCGGAGCGAACTTCAACGCCATTTTGGCACAGCCGCGCAGTCACATCAATGTGAGTCAGAGGCAGTGGATGACAAAGAGGTATCCACTCGGCAGTCCTCTTCGCCGCGGCAATCCCCGCAATCCGCGCAACTTCCAGGGGATTCCCCTTGGGGTTCTTGAGAGACCTCACCGCCCGCACCACCGCCGGCCCCATCTTCACAAACCCCTGCGCCACCGCCGTCCGTGTCGTCACCGCTTTCTCCGACACGTCCACCATTCTCACTTCGCCGCGGCTTCCGTAATGCGATAGCTTAGCCACTCTTCTCCGCGCTCTCTGTGTTCTAAGAGTTTTCTGACTTCTCTGTGTAAAATCTTTTGCTTGTTCTTTGCGTCCAAGCCTCAAATCAAATCTCGTCTCATCATGACTTCCACTTTCTCTCCGACTTCTAACTTTTCTCGCTCCGCCGGAACCACCACAAAACAGTTGGCCTTGCCCAGCGCGGCCACATCCCCTGATCCTTGCCACTTCAAGGCTTTCACTTCCCGCGTCGCGCCCTGCCCTTCCATGCGCGCCGGCAGGAAATGGGTCACTCCGGGCTTCTCATTTAATTCCTCGCCGAGGCGCGCCTCGACCAGTGGCAATTCCCGAGCCTCCGCCCCACTCAACAAATCCACTGCTGGGGCCACAAACAATTCAAACGTGACCATCGTTGACACCGGATTCCCGGGCAGCCCAAACACGAATTTCTCTCCACACTTTCCGAATACCGCCGGCTTTCCCGGACGAATGGCGACCGCATCAAAATAAAACTCTGTCTCCATCCCGCGCAAAACCTTTTCCACCAAATCGTACTTGCCCATCGACACGCCGCCTGACAGAACGAGCAAGTCTTCCTGCAACCCGCGCCGAATTTTTGAAGCTAAATCATCCTCGCGGTCCATCGCGTTCCCTAGCAAAATGGGCTTTCCGCCCGCTAGACGCACCTGCGCCGCCAACGACACGCTGTTACTGTTACGAATCTGAAAGCGCCCCGGAATGCTATCGACGGGGACAATCTCATCACCGGTAGAAAGAATCGCCACGCGCGGCTTCGACGCGCATTTCAAGTCCGCCGCCCCGACCTGCGCCGCCGATGCCAATTCCGCATAGCCAAGCCGCATGCCCGGAGTCAAAAGCGTCTGTCCGGCACGCGCTTCGCTGCCCCGGGGCACAAAATTCTGCCCGGTCACGGCGTCGCGCTCAAACTTCACCTGCTCTCCATCGCGCTTGGTGTGCTCGATCATGACAACCGCGTCCGCGCCCGACGGGACTGCCGCGCCCGTCATAATCTGCACACACGTTTCCGCCCACAATTCCTTGGTGACGCGGTCTCCCGCCTTGATCTCCCCTGTGCACTTCAGCGTCGCTCCCGCTTTCGCATCCGACGCAAACACCGCATAACCATCTCGCGTCGCACGGTTGAACGGCGGATACTCGCGGTCCGTCTTTACCTCCTGCGCCAACACAAATCCCAGAGCATCGCCGACGCGAACCTGTTCCGTAGCGCGCGGACCTTTCTTCTCCGTTAGCTGTTCGATGACTTTCTGGCGTGCTTGCTCGTAAGTGAGCATAGGTAAGCGATTCTCAGCGGCCTTCTCCTCTCAGAGTCCTACACGAAATCTTTATTAAAAAAACCGTAGGCGCGGTCTCGGAGCGACCCTCAGAGCCACCTAGCCAACAATGTCCCTGCGGGCACAATCGTGGCATCGCGCTCCGGCCCCGTCGAAATCATGCCAATCTCTACCTGCAGAAAATCTCCAATAAACCGCAAATAGTCCAACGCTGCCTTCGGCAATTTCGCGCCGTCCTTCACGCCATACGTCGTTTCATTCCATCCGGGCAGCGTCTTGTACTCCGGCACAACGTGCTCGTACTCCTCGGCCAGAGCCGGCATCTCCTTCAGCTTTTTGCCCTTGTAGGTATAGCCGACGCACACCTGGATTTCACGCTGGGTATCAAACACATCCAGTTTCGTTACGACCAGCGAATCGATGCCGTTGATCATCTTCGCGTACTTCAAAACCATCAAATCCAACCAACCGCAGCGCCGCGCCCGCCCTGTCACCGCGCCGAACTCTTTTCCGCGCTCGCGCACTTCCTGCGCTTCGAGCTCGGGCATCTCCGTGGGAAAAGGCCCGCCACCGACGCGCGTTGTGTAAGCCTTCGAAATTCCCAGGACGTTTTTAATCTTTGTCGGCGGAACACCCACACCGGTGGTCGCACCACCGGAAATCGCGCTGGAGGAAGTGACATACGGATACGTTCCATGGTCGATGTCCAGCATGGTGCCCTGCGCGCCTTCGAACAAAACCGACTTCCCTTCATCGAGCGCGCGATTCACGAGCTCCGCCGTATCGCAAATGAATCCGCGGATTTTCTCGCCCAGCTTTAGCGTGGATTCGACCTCATGCGAAAAATCAACGTCCGCGCCATAGGCGCCTTTCGCAAGCCGGTTCTTCTCGGCGACAACGCGCGCGGCCTTCTTACGAAACAACTCCGGCTCGAGCAAATCGCACATGCGCAAACCGCGGCGCGCCATCTTGTCTTCATAGGCCGGGCCAATCCCCCGCGACGTTGTCCCAATCTTGTCCGCGCCTCTCGCGCCTTCAGCAGCCTTGTCTAATTCACGATGATAGGGAAAAATCAGATGAGCGCGATTGCTGATGTGCAAGCGCCCCTTCACATCGATCCCGGCTTTGGCCAGAGTCTCGATCTCGGCTACCAGCGCCGCTGGGTCCACTACGACTCCCGTTCCAATCACGGCTTGCTGCTTGGGCCGTAAAATCCCGCACGGAATCAACTGCAAGACGTAGCGATCCTTACCGATAATGACGGTGTGCCCCGCGTTGTGACCGCCCGCCACGCGCGCAATAAAATCAAAAGACCCCGCAAGGTAGTCCACCACCTTGCCTTTGCCTTCATCGCCCCACTGCGCGCCCACCACTACGACAGATTTCATTCAGGAGGTCTCCCAGTAGAACAGGCGCACTTATCTGTTCTCTTTCACCTTTGCTCAACAACAGCAACAGCAACCACACCCCATCGCGAATTCGATCACATCTTTCAAACTGCGTTGGAAAGCACCAATCTACGGCAGGTTGCTATCGTAAGCTCGCCTAGCCCTCAACGCAAGCAGGCGTCCGACGCTAGCACTGCCGCGGTTTCATTGCATCGTGGGGAGAGCGCGTTTATGCTGTCAGAGCTCAAAGGAGCTTTGTTCTATGCGATCGCTTTCTCTTGGTTTCTTAGCTGCGTCTCTCGCGGTAGCGCCAGCGGCCTTCGGCCAGGACCCGGTATCAGTCGATCCTGCCGATGTGAAAGTTACATTCGAAAACGAGCAAATTCGCGTCTTGCATGCGCGCTACGCGCCGCGCCAGAAGCTCGCGATGCACTCGCATCCATCACGGGTGGTGGTCTACATCACGGACATGCACGCTCTGATCCTTTCCGCGAACGGCGCAAAAGAGGAATTGCGCATGAAGGCGGGTGATTCGCGATGGTCGGAGCCCGTCACTCATGCCGTCGAAAATCTCGAAGAGGCGCCGTTTGAGATCGTGGAAATCGAGTTGAAAAATGCGTCCACGGCGTCGGTAACCGTTCCGGCGCCTGGCGGTTCAGCTGCCGCCTTGACGGAGCCGGTTCCTGTCGAAAAGGAACCGCACCATCACTTTGTTTTCCAGAACCAGTACGTGCGTATCCTTAACGTATTATTCCCTGCCGGCGAATCTTCTCTTTTCCACACGCACAGCAACGACAACGTCGGCATTCCGATCAGCGGAGACAAAACGCAGTCCCAACCATTCGGCGGCGAGTGGACGGACGTGCAGGACGTCAAACCTGGGGCAGCGGGTTTTCGCAAGGCGCGTGGGCAGGCCTATACTCATCGCGTGCGCAGCGCGGGAAAGCTTCCGTTCCATGTCATCGACGTCGAGGTCTTTTCCGTAGAGTGTGCGTGCAGCTAGCAATGCTAGAGTCTATGAGGAGCCTCGGTTAGGCTCGACGCTTGCAATTATAGATTCTATACTATAGTCTATCTTATAGAATCTCGATTCGGGTCACTATGCCGCTCAGCATAAAAAATTCTGAAACTGAAAAACTCGCTCGTGAGATTTCCAAGGAGACGGGTGAATCCTTGACCGACGCCATCACCATCGCCCTCCGTGATCGTCTACAGCGCCTCCGCGGACGTCGCCATGCAAAGAATCTAATCCAGGAAGTGGACGACATCCTCCACCGCGTCGACGCCCTTCCTCAATTGGACAACCGTCCTGAAGACGAGATTCTTGGCTACGATTCTCAGGGACTTCCGCACTGATGGTCATCGATACATCCGCCCTGCTAGCGATCTTTCTGGGTGAACCCGAACGGCAGAGTTTCCTTGAACATATTCGCCAGGATGGATCCCGTTTGTTGTCCACGGCAAATGCTTTGGAAACCGCCATTGTGTTGGAGGCTAGGCGAGGCGAAGTGGCGGGCCGTGAAATGGATCTCTTTATGCATCGGCTCAGCATAGAGCTCGTTCCCGTTGACGCCGCCCAAGTCGAAGTTGCGCGTGCTGGATGGCGCAAATATGGCAAGGGCCGGCACCCAGCCAGCCTCAATTTTGGAGACTGTTTTGCTTACGCTTTGTCAAAAACGTCCGGTGAGCCGCTACTGGCAAAAGGAAATGACTTTCCAAAAACAGATGTCCAATACCTTTGAAACTTTGGGCGAGTGAACGAACACTACCTGGGTTGGTCACGGTCGCAAAACCTTATGACGATAGCAGCTCACCAGATGGTCGTTCACCATGCCCGTGGCCTGCATGAAGGCATAGCAAATCGTCGATCCTACGAACCGGAACCCGCGCTTTTGCAGATCCTTGCTCATGGCGTCCGATTCAGACGTTTTTGCTGGCAGGCGTTTGTGCGTTTTCCATGAATTCTGTTTCGGTTTTCCGCCTACAAACCGCCAAATATACGCATCGAAAGTTGCAAACTCCTCCTGAACCTTCAAAAAGGCTTGCGCATTCGAAATCGTCGCTGCAATCTTCAACTTGTTCCGAATAATGCCCGGGTCCTGCAAAAGCTCGCGGACTTTTTTCTTGTCGTAGCGCGCCACTTTCTCCACGTCGAACCCGTCAAACACCTCGCGGTAGCGCGGCCGCTTCTTCAAAACTGTGTCCCAACTCAACCCCGCCTGCGCCCCTTCCAAAATTAATAACTCAAACAATGCGCGATCGTCGTGGAGCGGCACACCCCACTCCTCATCGTGATAAGGAATGTTCAAGTCGTTCGCCGCCCAATGGCAACGCACTATTTTCGAAGTCTTAGAGGCCGCCATGCGCCGCTCTCTTATTGCACCTAAACGTAACATTCACTACGCGCCGCTGCCGGGCCGGCTGCGAGGGCGGAGCTATTTCAAGATGGAGTGAATGATGATGGTGTTGCCGCCGAGGAGGACCGGGTCTGACGCTAACTCGTCGGTCCACCGGTCCTTACGGCGCTTTTCCGGCGTCAGCTTAGCGAGCAGCCGGATGAAGGCGACCAGAGGCCAATAGAGCCACTGATTCCCTTTTTTGCGGTCGCGGTAAACACCTTGAATGACAAAACCGTTTTTCTCGAGGTAATAGCGTAGCTCGTTGTAGCCAATGGGGTTTGCATGGACCGCAATCTCGTCCATGCCGGCGCAATCGTAATGGATCTTGGCCTTGGACTGATCCGAAAGCGGCTTGAAATGCGAAGTGTATCCGAAAAGGAGCCACTTCAGTCGCTCCTCGACGTTCATGATGTTGGGCACGCTGATGATCAAGTGGCCGCCCGGCTTGAGCAGGCGGCGGTACTCACGAAACGCCTGCGGCGGCGAATCGATGTGCTCCAGACCATCGAGCGAGGTGATGTAGTCAAACGACTGAGATGTGTATGGAAGCGTGCCAGCCAAGTCGCCGCGCTTGATCTCCACGCCGTCCAGGCGAAAGAGCTCGGTATACAGATCACAACACCGCACGTCGAAACCTTCGGTTACGAAATCCTGGGCCAGTGCGCCTTCGCCAGCCGGACAATCTAGAATCAAGCCGCGCGGCAATGGTTTCAAAATCTTCAGCACAGTTTCGTGCAGCCCTGGCCGCGACATTGGCATTGGACCGCGGTTTCCCGCGAGTAGCGGCGGGTGATCCGCCGGTTTTATTGTCCGCGTCGTGGTTGCTGCTGTTTCCGCTGTAGCCAATCGATGCTCCTGAAATTTCAGGCACGCACAAAAGACGAGGGCATGCCGCACTTAACTGTACGACATGCCCCGCCAATCTTCCTATCTTTTTGCAAGCGATTTTAGAGCGACGAACGAATCGACGTCGGACGTCGCGAATTACGCGAGGTGGCGGTCCAGCGCCTTGGTGATCTGATCTTTAGGCACTGCGCCAACGATCTGTTCTACGACTTGCCCGTTCTTAAATACGAGCAAGGTGGGGATTCCGCGAATGTTGTAGCGCCCCGCCGAGTTCATTGCTTCGTCGACGTTCAGCTTCATCACTTTCAGTTTGCCGGCGTAGTCGTGCGCGATCTCGGCCACTGTGGGCGCCAGCATGTGGCAAGGACGGCACCACTCCGCCCAGAAATCCACAAGCACGGGCTGCGCGCTGCTCGCCGTCAGCACCTCTGCTTCGAAATTTCCATCCGTCACTGCCTGGATCTTTTCCGTTTGGGTATTGTCAGCCATGTTGTTTGTCCTCAACAGCTTGCCGCTAGGCCGCTGTCTCTGTCTCCTTCGTCAGTTCAATTAGATGTTGTAACAGACATTTGGTTTCGTGGTGCTTGCCCTGCGCCCCGGAGCTCCAGCGCTGCTTTGTACACTTTCGCGTACTCCGCCGCCGGGCCCTTCCAGGAAAAATCCTTGGCCATGCCATTCAATTGGATGCGCCGCCAGATGCGTTCGTCAGTGCAATGATGCAAAGCCTGGCGAATCGCGTACATCATCGCGGCGCCGGAATATTCCGCGAATTTGAATCCCGTTCCGGTGCCGTGTTCCAAGTCGAACGGTTCGACCGTATCGTCCAAGCCGCCTGTCGCTCGCACAATGGGCACCGTACCATACTTCAAGCTGTAGATTTGATTCAAGCCGCAAGGCTCGTAGCGCGACGGCATCAAGAACATGTCCGAACCAGCTTCGATTTTATGCGCAATTTCGTTGTCGTAGGCAACTTTCACGCCGACTCTTCCGGGGAAGGTGTTGGCCATCGCCTGGAACAGTTCTTCGTACTTGCGTTCGCCGGAACCGAGGACGACCAGGGTGAGATCTTCTTTCATCAATTCGTAGGCTTTCTCGGCGATTAAATCAAAGCCTTTTTGGTCCGCAAAGCGGGAAACAATGCCAATCAACGGGCGAGCCGCGTGCTCTGGCGCAATGCCGAACAACTCCAACAGCGCCTGCTTGCACACCTGCTTTCCGCTCATGTCCTTCGCGGAATATTTCATGGGAATGAGCTTGTCTTTATCCGGGCTCCAAGCCGAATAATCGACACCGTTCAAGATGCCAACAAGCCGGTCGGCGCGGCTGCGCACGACTCCATCCAATCCATATCCGAATTCGGAGGTCTGAATCTCCTGCGCGTACCTTTTGCTGACCGTCGTCAGAAAATCGGAAAAGACCAGTCCACCCTTGAGAAAATTCACGTTGCCATAAAATTCCAGGGCGCCAGGATTGAACAAGGGTAGTGGAATGCCAGCGCGTTCGAGGACTTCTTTGGGGAAAAGCCCGTGATAGCCCATGTTGTGGATCGTGAAGACCACGGGAATATCTTTCACTGCCGGATCGTCGCCGTATGCGCTACGCAGCAGGACCGGGACAAGGGCGGTCTGCCAATCGTGGCAATGAATCACGTCCGCGGGCCAAACGTGCTTGGCGATCTCAATCGCCGCGCGGCAGAATTCGCTGTAGCGTTCCGCGTTGTCAGGAAAGTCTCCAGCGCCGTTGCCGTAGAAACCATCGCGATCGAAATAGGCTGGATCATCCACAAAAAAATACCGAACGCCGCCAATTACCGTGCCATCCAAAACGGCGGGAAAGCGCAGCCGGTTCGCCATCGGAATCGTGAGGCTGGGCAGCACCACAGCTCCCGCCTTGGTGCCGCGATAGTGCGGCAGAACGACAGCGACTTCGTGGCCTTGCGCCACGAGCGCTTTCGGCAACGCTTCGACTACGTCCGCAAGGCCACCAGTCTTTGAGAAGGGCAGCCCTTCCGATGCTACGAAAAGAATTCTCACTTTAGGCTCTTTAGTTGAGTCCTTGGACGACTTTCGCGTCCTTTTCGTTCTTGGCGCGTTCACGGCATTGATCGCGTGCTGCGCATTCATTTTACGCTACTGGACCCGATTCCCGCCGTCAAGACAGAACCGCCCGGGCGGAACTGCACAGCGCTTCCTGTTACACTTCGGCGCATGGCTCGTCAACGGCTTGGCCAACACTTTCTTGCAGGTATCGACTGGCGCGAGCAAATCGCACGCGCCATCGGCGTTTCGCCGCATTCGACACTGCGGCCTCTTTCAACGGCATCCGAGTCCGCAAAAGAGCAATCGCATTGCTGGATTGAAGTCGGGGCCGGCCACGGGGAGATGACCGAGCACCTGCTCTCGAGTGGAGACCCCGTCTATGCCGTCGAACTCGATGCGCTTCTTGCTGCGCGGCTCCAGAAGCTCGCGAAAAAGTTCCCGAAACTGACCGTGGTCCAAGGCGACGTTCTGGAAACCGATCTCGCGGCGATTGCTGCCGGCCGGCGCATCCGCCTTTACGGCAATCTGCCCTACTACATCACTTCGCCGATTCTTCATCATTTTTTTATGTTCGCGAATTTGATCGATGAAATTCACATTGTGATTCAGGAAGAGGTTGCGGAACGCCTCACCGCGAAACCTGAAACAAAGCAATATGGGTATCTCTCTGTCGTCACGCAACTCTATACGCGGCCGGAGTTCGTGCTGCGCATTCCGCGAACTGCCTTTAGCCCGCCACCGGAAGTCGGCTCAGCCCTGGTAACACTGCGCCTTCCCGGCGAAAGAGCGAAGCTCGGGCTACGTGACGAAGTAGCATTTCTGGATTTTGTAAAATTGTGTTTCGCGCAGAAGCGCAAAACGGTAGTGAACAACTTGCGATCGCTGGCTAAACCAGATGCTGTCCGCGAAGCACTCGCCGAGCAAAGCATGCGGCCTGACGCGCGGGCGGAACAATTTTCTATCACACAATTCGCCGCGCTTCTTGAAACGCTCAGCCCCGCGAGCTAACTCTTGTCGCCGTCCTTTTTCAGCGCCGCGATCAATCGATCCGGATAGTCGCTCATGATGCCGTCCACCCCCGCGGCCATCAGCATACGGATATGGGCGGGATGATTCACCGTCCAGCACACCACTTGCAAATCGCGTTTGTGGGCTTGCTCGATCATCGCCGGGGTCACCAAGTCACCGCGCACCGCAAGTTGCCGCGCGCCCGCGTCCAGCGCGGATTTATAGGGATCTGCGAGCTGTCCGTCATAAAGAACTCCAGTCATCAGCGTGGGTTCGATCTTGCGCAGGCTCGCCAGAATTCCCGGATCGAAGGAAATGACCATCACGCGCGCTACTTCTCCCGATTCCCGCAGCGCGCCGATCAAGGCATGCTCGCCACCCCAGGAGCCGCTGGGTTTCAGCTCCAAATAAAAGACGACGTCATTCTTTTTGGAAAACTCCAGGATCTCTTCGAGGGTCGGTATGCGCTCGCCGGTATATTCACTTCCGAACCAGGAACCGGCGTCGAGGCGGCGAAGCGCAACGAGCGTCTGATCATGCACCCTTCCCTGGCCATTGGTGGTACGTTCCAGGGTTTCATCATGAATGGCCACAAACCGTGCATCGCGCGAGAGTTGCAAATCCGTCTCGATAAACGTTGCTCCCAGAGCGACAGCCTTCTTGAACGCGGCCAAAGTATTTTCCGGGGCATGCCCAGAGGCGCCGCGATGTCCGATGATGAACACTCCGATGCCTCCCTTGAAAAACTTCCTTCAGGCCACTTTTATTTCTTGCGAGCCGGATTCGCACTCGCATCGCGCCGAATCGTCTCGCGCTGACAGAACCATCCCGTTTTTGTATGCTAACATCCAGCAGCCCTCAAAAAGAGCGCGTACGCGCTGTTGGCATCTTGATTCTAACTATTCGGAAACCGCGTCTAAATACATTCCCATGCTACTAAGCCCCGCCCGTTGCGCCGCTTCGCGCCAGTTGACGAGAAATGCGCCGGCTCGCCTCTTTCAAGGCTTCAACGATTTTGGGAAGATTTTCTTCGTCCACCTGCGTGATCGTACCGCTGACACCCAGAGCGGCGGTCACGTTTCCCGTAGCATCAAAAATCGGAGCGCCCAAGCATCGCGCCCCCAAGCTGTTCTCTTCGTCGTCGACCGCATAGCCCTGTTCTCGAACGTGTTCAAGGTCAGCTAGAAGACGCGACACTGCCGTGATGGTTTTCGGCGTGCGTTTTTTCATGCCGTGCTGGCGCACGATGGCTTCCAATTCCTGTTTGGGCAGCCACGCCAGCAGAGCTTTTCCCACGCTGGTGGAGTGCAGATACATTCTGCGGCCGACCCAGGTATTCACCTTGAAAAAGCCGGGCGCTTCGACCTTTTCGATGTAAACCGCTTCGCCTTGATCGAGGACGGCGAGGTGACACGTGAGGTGTACACGCTCGACTAGCGAGCGCATGAACGGCAGGGCCACATCCGCAATGTCCAGATTGGATTGCGCGTCGCCCCCGAGGCTCAGAATTTTCAGGCCCAGCTTGTAACGGCCGGTCTCCGCGTCGCGCCGGAGATAGCCACGGCGTTCCAAAGTACGCAGGATGTAACTGGCGGAACTTTTGGGAATGGCAAGCTTGCGGCTGATCTCGGAATTGGTGAGGCCATCGCGGCGATGTGCGACCGTCTCGAGGATGTTGAGGGCGCGTTCGACGGCGGTGGCGGGGCTCGAATCGGCAGCAGGCATGGCGCGACTCCCAGGGTAAAGGAAACCGGTGCAGTCCCAAGTATAGAATATCTGTTCGGGATATTGAACAGAGACTTGCGCGCTTTTCAGCGTATTGCTAGAACATGCTAGATCGTGAACGTATGTTCAGCCTATTGAACAACTCGGGCCTCGCGGGAAATTACAAATCCCAGGTGAGTAATTTCCTGTCGTTTTCTACCAATCCAGATACGCGGCGGCCCCACGGTTCCAGGACGGCCTTCTATGTGATTGATCACAAATCAGTTACAGGAGCCGAGAAAATGGCCGTTGGCCTTTCAATTGCCTTTCTCCTGAGTCGGCCCATTTACGTACGACGGAACACCCGGAAGGATTGAGAAGAACATGGCGACAGCAACCGCAAAACTGAACCCAGCGACGGCGCCCCTGCCCTTCGCGAATCGCGTCGTGTCCGTTAACGCTATGCCCGAGGAGTTCGATCTGGAGAGAGGTTTGCCGGCGGGGTTTCTCGAGTTTCTGGCACCGCTTCACGCGGCGCTAACGCTGCGGCAGCGTGCTCTGGTTGCGCGGCGCGAAAGCGCTCTCGACGACGCGCATACCGGCAAGTTGCCGAACTACTTGCCGCCGTCCGTGGCCACGACAAATTCCTGGAAGATCGAACTGCCAGCGTGGTGCGCCGACCAGCGCAATCAAATGACGGGGCCCGCCGATGAGGCCGAGCTCGTAGTGAAGATGCTCAATTCCGGCGCGCCGGGCGTGATGCTGGATCTCGAAGACTCGAACGCGAATTCATGGGAACACACGATCTGCGGCATCGAAAATATTTTGGATGCGCTGGAAGGGCGACTGACGTATTACGACCGGAAGCGCGAAAAGACGATTGGCATTTCGGCGAGCAACACGGTGATTTTCACGCGGCCGCGAGGCTTGCACCTTCACCAAGAGGGCATCTTGCCTGGCGAGCTGCTGCCGGCGCCGCTCTTCGACGTAGCGATGATCGCGTACCAAGTGGATTTCAGCGCGCTCAAGCATCCCCTTTGTTTCTACATACCGAAATCGGAGTCCGCGGATGAGGCACTGTGGTGGCGCGATCTTTTCCAAATGATTGCGCGGATGAAGGGGCAACCGGCAAATGCGATCAAGTGCATGGCGCTGGTGGAATCGCATCCGCTTGCTTACCAGATGGAAGAATTTGCCTGGAATCTTCGCGAGCATATATTGGGTTTGAATCTTGGCCGCTGGGATTACATGGCCAGCTTGATTCATTTCAACCTGGAAAATCCGGAATGGGTGTTGCCGGACCGCAATACGATTCCACACAACGTGGGTTTTTTTCAAAATTTGCGCGAGTTGATGCCGGAGATTTGCCACAAGCACGGCCTGCTGGCCATTGGCGGCATGACCGCTCTATATCCGAGCCGGGAAGACGCGGAATTGAACGCGCGCGCCTTGAAAGTGCTGGCGGAAGACAAGAAAAACGAGTCGACATCGTTAATGGATGGCGCATGGACCGGCCATCCCGACCAGAATGCCATCGCCGTTGCACAATTCCCTGCCCCGAATCAATTGAGCGCGCGGCCGGCAAGTCGCAACACGCATCCTAACCTGCGGCCCCTGCCGACGGGCGTAGGCAAGCGAACACTTGCGGGAACACGAGCGGCAATCCGGACGGTGATTCGATACCGCAACGGAGTGCTCAATGGAAAGGGCGCGAGCCTGCTGGACGGCTACATGGAGGATCTCGCGACGGATCGCATTTATCGGCTGATGATCGCGCAGCGGTTGAATCATTCGAGCAGCGTGGAGATTCTGGACGAAAATGGCGCGGCGGTGCGGCACACGCCGGACTTGATCAGCCGGATTTTTGATGAAGAGCTTGAGCGTTTGCTTGGCGAGCCCGCAAACGCAAATGATGCGAAAGCGGCGGACGCTCTTCGAGAAGCCCGCAAGATGAGCGAAGAGATG
Organism: uncultured Acidobacteriota bacterium; assembly: GCA_963718785.1. Taxonomy (GTDB): domain Bacteria; phylum Acidobacteriota; class Terriglobia; order Acidiferrales; family UBA7541; genus Acidiferrum. The sequence goes on from CAVQZW010000009.1 coordinate 469,938, forward strand.
ATCCGGCGGCACGAATTCAATCCGGCCTGAAACTGAACGCGGTCTACTTACTGCGTGAAGGACTACAGACCGGAGAAGATAAGTTTTCGTAAGGAGACGAAAATGTCATCGAATGGAACGAATGGGAACAACAGCAAGAACAATTCTTCGCAAGCGAATCCTTCGCGCGCGGACTGGGACACAAGTCCCCGTTGGGCGGGGATCGCGCGTCCGTATTCGTACGATGACGTGCTGCGATTGCGCGGGACGATCCAGATCGAGTACACGCTGGCGCGGCTTGGCGCGGAGCGGCTGTGGAATTTGATGCATAGCGACGCGTACGTCCCGGCGCTCGGAGCAATCACCGGAAACCAGGCGATTGAAATGGTACAAGCGGGCCTGAAAGCGATCTACGGATCGGGCTGGCAAGTGGCGGCGGACGGAAATACGGCGGGCGACGTGTACCCCGACCAAAGTTTGTATCCGTGCGATTCCGCGCCGAATCTGGTGAAGAGAATCAATCGGGCGCTGATGCGCGCGGACCAGATCGAATCGGCGGAGCGGAAGTCGAGCGGAACGTATTGGTTCGCGCCGATCGTGGCCGATGCGGAAGCGGGATTTGGCGGCTCGCTGAATGCCTACGAGTTGATGAAATCGATGATTGAAGCAGGCGCGGCGGGCGTGCACTTTGAAGACCAGCTGTCTTCCGCGAAAAAATGCGGCCACCTGGGCGGAAAAGTGGTTGTGCCGACGCGTGAGTTTATCGAAAAACTTACGGCAGCGCGGCTGGCGGCTGACGTTTGCGGTGTGCCGACAATCTTGATTGCACGCACGGATGCTAACTCCGCGGGCCTGCTGCTAGCGGACGCAGATCCGCGCGACCGCGAATTTATTTATGGCGAGCGGACGCCGGAGGGCTTTTACCAATTCCGCGGCGGGATCGACGCGGCGATCGCGCGCGGGCTGGCGTATGCGCCGTATGCCGACGTGCTGTGGTGCGAAACCTCGACGCCGGATTTGGGCGAAGCGCGGAAATTCGCGGACGCGATTCACGCGAAATTCCCCGGCAAGCTGCTGGCGTACAACTGCTCACCGTCATTCAACTGGAAAAAGAAGCTGGACGACGTGACGATCGCGAATTTCCAACAAGAGCTGGGGAAAATGGGTTACAAATTCCAGTTCGTGACGCTGGCTGGGTTCCATTCGCTGAACATGTCGATGTTCCATCTGGCGCGTGGCTATGCACAAGCTGGCATGACGGCCTATTCCAAATTGCAGCAAGAAGAATTCGCCGCGCAGGAACTTGGCTATCGCGCCGTGACGCACCAGCGATTTGTAGGCACGGGCTATTTTGACGAAATCGCGCAAGTGGTTTCTGGCGGCGCGTCGTCAACGACGGCGCTGGCCGGATCGACGGAAGCCGCGCAATTCCACGGTGGCGACCACGCGCATGAAGCGCACGCACCGTTGACATCGAGCGCGCCAGCCTAGACTTCGCTCTTCAGTAACAATTTCAAACAGAATGCGCAGGGGCCTGGATAGGCCCCTCTCGCGTTTTCATACGCCATTCGTATTCCGAAAGGACGAAATCGTCAGTTCGGGCTAGTGGTGGCAGCGGCCGGCGCAGTGCTTGCGCTCGTCCCCTGGCCAATTTCGAGATCGAATTTGTCTCCGGTGAAGAAGACCGTAGTGACGGCCTGGCTGCCGTCTTTCGCGGCTGTCGAAGAATATCCATCCTGCTTGTTCGCAAGAGGCACAGTGACGATGTGCGCCGGAACGGTGGCGACTGTCTCCTTGCCCTTGACGATATCTAGCTTTACGTCGCTGCCAGTGCCAGTCCAGGAGAATTTGTAGTCGCCGGGCGCCAACTGCTTGCCCTCGATCGTGACGGTCGTATCGAAGTGTAGGGACTTTTTGCCGCCGTTGCCTGCGAAAGTGCCGGCGGAGAGCAATAACGAACTGCCTGCCAATAGAGTGAAGAGTTTTGTCGCTTTCATGTACAACTCCTTTTTTTCTCCGGATCCTTGATCGCGTTCGGCGATACGGTCTGCGGAGGATTTTGACTTGGTGTTTCGTTTAATTAGATGGCAATGGGGTGGCGTGGTTAGAGCCGGGGCGCCGCAAAGTTTGCTTGGAAAGCAGAAAATAATTTCATGGAACTAAACGGATAGAAATGAATCCTGGAATTGCTATAAGGTGGCGGCGCTGCGGTGAGAGAGGCCGCAGCACCAAAGAGAGTTGATATGAAAGCTTTGTTTTCGGCGAAGAAAAATACGAGTGGAATTGAGCAGAGAGTCGAAGCATTGAATTGGACGGAGGCGGAAGAATCGCTCTGTGCGCGAGGCTATGGCGTCACGGACGTAATTCTTACACTGGAAGAGTGCGCAGAGCTGATAGCTGTATACAGCGAAGAAAAGCTATTTCGCAGCCACATCAGGATGGAGCGGTATCGTTTTGGAATTGGAGATTACAAATATTTCGACGATCCGTTGCCGGGGGTAGTTGCTGAACTAAGGAAGGCCGCTTATCCGCACTTGGCGAAAATTGCTAATCGCTGGGTGGAGACACTGGGTGCGAAGGCGCTGGGCCTCGGCGACGAGCACAAGCAATACCCGCAGGAGCACAGCGAGTTCTTGAAGCGTTGCCATAAGGCGGGACAAAAAAAGCCGACGCCGTTGATGTTGCACTATGAAGCGGGTGGCTACAACTGCTTGCACCAGGATCTTTATGGCGAAGTGAGTTTCCCTTTGCAGATGGTGATCATGCTGGGGCAAGTGGGACGGGATTGGGAAGGCGGCGAGTTTATTTTGATGGAGCAGAAGCCGCGCGCGCAGTCGAAAGCGGAGGTGGTGAGCGCGCAGCAGGGGGAAGCGATTATTTTCACTACGCGATACCGTCCGGTGAAAGGGGCGCGCGGATACTATCGAGTAAATTTGCGGCACGGCGTCAGCCGCGTGCATCGCGGAACGCGGTACACCCTGGGTATCATTTTTCACGACGCGAAATAGTTCTATTGGACCTGCATCAGACCACGAGATTATTTGGAAACATTCAAGGCACTGCATGGGTGGAAACATCCACAGGCCACGATATAATTCCATATGCCTACTCATCGAGTTTCTCAATCCATACGTTTGATTGCGATTTTTTGCGCGTTGATGGCCGCGCCCATGTTTGCGCAAGAAGCCAGCTGGGAGCGCGAGCTTGCAGCCTGGCGCACGCAGCACGTCAATGATCTTTTGAAGCCCGCTGGATGGCTATCGCTTACTGGACTCGAATGGCTGCAGCCCGGCGACAATACATTCGGGACTGCGAGCGACAATAAAATTCGTCTAGCCGGAAGCGGCGCGGGACACATCGGTGTTCTGCATCTTGAAGGCAACAACGTGAAGCTGCTGCCCCCGGCCGGTGGATTCGCGCCGGACTTGCAAGTGGGCGGCGCTCCGGCCAAGGAGCAGCTTCTGCTTGTGGAAGCGGACAATGACAGAAACGCTCCGCACATCACGATTGGTACGTTGAATATGTACGTCATCCGGCGCGAAGACAAATATGCACTGCGGGTAAAAGACTCGAAGTCGCCGACGCTGGTCGGATTCCACGGTTTGAACTGGTATGACCCGAACGAAAAATATCGCGTGAAAGCGAAATGGATTCCATACAATCCGCAGAAGTCAGTCACTTTGGCAACGCTGGCGGGGACAACCTATTCACAGCCCGTGCCCGGCGCAGCAGAATTTGTGTTGGACGGAAAGACATACCGGTTGGAGCCGGTGCTCGAAGATCCCGCAGCGACGCAGCTCTTTTTTATTCTTCGCGACACGACCAGCGCAACCACGACATACAAAGCTTGCCGATTTCTGTACACCGTTTTGCCGACACACGGCGTCAACAAGCAGGGTGAACTTTGGTTGGATTTGAACCGATTGGAAAATCCGCCATGCGCGTATACGCCGTTTGCGACTTGCCCGTTGCCACCGCCGCAGAACCGGTTGCCAATCGCGCTGCCGGTGGGGGAGAAGCGGTACCACGAGTGAGATTTGGAATTTAGCGGCAATCTGTCGGACAATAAATCTAATACGCGAAACATGATTCCTCCCGACGCTAGAGCGCAGGCACGAAAAGACGACGACGCAAGCGCGCGCGAGAAGCTCATCACGCTGCGCCTGGCGCTGCTGAAACTTCATAAGACGCTGCTGGACATGGAACGACGCGAATATGAACGCGCGAACGGCAAAGTCACGGTGGGCGAGCTTTTCCGCCTGGTGATTGACCACCAGCAGTTCGGCTGGCTTCACAATATTTCTGAGTTTGTGGTGCGCCTCGATGAAACGCTAGCGGGTGAAAATCCTGTCACTCCGGAAGATGTGCGCACCGCCTTTTCGCTGGCACGCAAGATGTTTGCACCCTCGGAAGCTGGTGACGCATTTCAAAAAAAGTATTTCGACGCGATTCAGTCGGACCCTTCGGTTGTCATTGACCATGCGGAACTCGCGCGTCTGTTTAACAACGAGCCTCCCGACGTCAGCTCGCCGTAATCCGTGGAATGCCCTACGTTCAAACTTCGCCGCCTCGCCCGAAAAGAGCTTCCCAGCGACACATTAGAGCTCGCGCGGTTTCTAATAGGCATTGTCGTTGTACATGATTTGCCGGAAGGCCGGATGAGCGGGCGGATCGTGGAAGCGGAGGGCTATCCGCCGGGCGACCCCGCAGGACACCATTATCGCGGGCCCACGCCGCGCAACCGCTCGCTATTTCTCCGCCATGGCCACGTGTACGTTTATTTCAACTATGGAATGCACTTCATGCTGAATGTTTCCAGCGAGCCCGCGGGCATTGGCGGGGGCGTTCTGATTCGCGCGCTGGAACCGCTGGAAGGAATCCAAATGATGCAGCGCCACCGAAAGAGCACGGAACTGCGCGATCTGGCGCGTGGCCCGGGGCGGCTGGCCGCCGCATTACGGATCGACCGCAGCCTCGATGGGCTGGATCTATTCTCGCGCGGGCCGGTGTGGTTAGCCGAAATTGTCTATGCCAAGCCTTCCGTGCGGGCCCTCGCCCAGGAGACCGTGGTTGCCTCTGCCGTGCGGATTGGAATCACGCGGGCGGCCGATCAGCCCTTTCGCTTCTACGAACGCGGTAGTCCTTTCGTCAGCGGGCCAAAGCGGCTGCTCGAATCATCGCCCGCGGTAACAAAGCCAAAGAAGTGACTTCTCGGAACCGTCGAGCGCGACCGTTTAGAATTTAGGGGATACGCGCGCGTTAAGGCGGCTAGTCGCCGCAAGCAAATTCTGCTCGCGTGCTTATGGGCAGGAACTCTTGACGGCGGTTCGGCTTCATCGGCTTGGACGTCTGAAGCCGTGCTATCTGCGAACCGGCGCGACGCTGCTTTTTCCGTAGGCTATCGCGCAAAATATCGCGGAGCCTTCTGTGTGCTCGGAAGAGCCGCAGGCGGACTGCTACAGTGGAAATTCCCAGTCGCTCGGCTACTTCGTGAGTCGAATACTGCAAGACGTCGCGTAGCAAGCAAATTTGGCGCAAGTCGGGCGCGAGGCGGGCGATGGCACCGGCCATCAGGACACGCTGCTCACGGCGCGCATAGCGCTCCTCGGGATTATCGCTGCGCGCGGGAAGCCGGTTACCGAGAGTTTCATCCGGCGTGATTCCGGGCTCTTCGAGAGAGACGTACTTCCCTTCGCGGCGCTGCCGGATTAGGTCGATCGAAGCGTTTGTTGTGATACGCGAAACCCATGCGTGGAGATCGTCTTTGCCGTCGTCCTGCTGCCCGGCAAACTGGTTTAGGCGCGAAAAGGCTTTGAGCAGCGCTTCCTGGCGGGCGTCTTCGGCGTCGGCAGGGTTGCCGGTCAGACGCAGCGCGCGGCGGTAAAGCCCAGGGCCATAGGGCAGAACCATTTCGGCAAAGGCCTCGCCATCGCCCAGCCGGGCGCTGGCCAGAACTTTGCGCTTGGCCGCGCGAACCTCCATGGACATTCGTGGCTCAAGAGTATAGGCGTCTAGTGTTACGGTGGCGGCGCTCATATCGGGCTGCAGAGTCGCACCCGGAGCGCCAGGCAGTAAAGAGGTTATATCATTGAAAACAAAAGACTAACTCTGGATAGTGCCGCTCGGACCGCAGGAAATACCGTCCGATTCTGGGACAAAGCGTAGCGTTTCCGGTCACTTACTCATAGGAATTCTGCAAAAGGAACTGACCGAATTCGAGAAGAACTGCAGGCCCAGACACCCGACGCTGGGAATGCAGAAGCAGTAGTGACAGATTCGAAAAAGAGAATACGGAGAACTAACCGTTTGAGTATTGGAGTGCTCTGACTTAGACTTCCGGCAACTTCTGGAGGTTCCATTATGCAAGCGACGCGAAGAACGTTTCTTGGAGCTATGGGTGCGGCTGCGGCGCTAGGCGTGGCCGGTGAGACGGCTCTCCCCGAGATTTCCAGAGGAGCATTACCAGCCACTGCGAAGACTCCTGCTGCGAGCGGCGAGAAAGTGCTGTTTTGGGTAGCGGCCTCCACGCCGTGCGACAAGAGTCTGAATTTCGATCCCGAACTATACAAGGACGTGCTGGCTTACCTGAAACAAAAGGGCGCGGACGGTGTAGTTGTGCTCGGTACGACGGGAGAGTTCCCTTCGTTTTCGTTCGCCGAAAGAAAGAAAATCGCGGAGACGGCTTTCAAACATAGGAACGGCCTGAACATTATCGTGTCGCCGGGAACGTCGAATTTTCCGGAGACGCTGGAGCTATCGCAGCATGCGCAAGAAAACGGCGCAGACGGTTTGCTGATCGTTCCGCCTTTTTACTACAAGCATCCACAGCTCGAGGGCTTGACGAAGTATTTTTCGCTGATTTTTGAGAAGGTGACGATTCCGATCAACCTGTATCACATACCGTTTGCCTCGGGCATTCCCATCTCCCTCGAATTGATGCACAGCCTTGAAAAGTACCCGAACCTGGCGGGCATCAAGGATTCTAGGTCCGACGAAGACGAGTATCACAAGTTTGTTGCCGAATTTCCGAAGCTGAACATGCGAACTGGAACTACGACGAATCTGAAGTATGCGCTGGACCACGGGATGGGAGCGATCCTGGCGGAAGGAAATAACTTCACAACGCAAATCTCGGCCGTCTTCGCGGCGAAGCGGGCGGGCAAAGATATCGCCGAGCCGCTGGCAAAACTGGAGACGGCGCTGAAGCTGTTGCGCGCAGGAGGAGTGGATGAGTACGGGCCAATGAAATATGCGCTGAGCTTGCAAATGGGGACACGGCAATTCTACCAGCGTCCGCCAAACTCCGACGTCACGGAAGAGCAGAAGGCAAAGATCAAAGAAGCATTGGAAGAAATCAAGAAAATGGGGTGAGGCCTACGCATGGCGCAGCTTGCGTTGTGCAGGGAAGCAGAGGAGCGAAAATGCGTGGAAAGAATATGAGTCGGGCTTCTTTGTCGGCAGAAGCAGGGCTACTAGTCGCCTGGATCTGCGCGCTCGCGTTTATGCCTTCGGTGGGATCCGCTCAATATCGCGCTAAAGACACGGAGTGGCCAAGCTACGCAGCCGATTTGGCGGGCACGCGGTATCGTCCTCTCGACCAAATCAACCCCTCGAACTTTAGCGAGCTGGAAATCGCGTGGCGTATAAAGACGGACAATTTCGGCAACCGGCCGGAATACAAACTCGAGGGCACACCGCTGATGGTGAACGATGTTCTGTATGCGACGGCGGGGTCGCGCCGGGCAGTGATTGCTCTGGACGCGGCGACTGGAGAATTGCTCTGGGTACATGGCGAACATGAAGGAGCGCGCGGCGGGGCCGCTCCACGACAACTCTCGGGTCGCGGTCTGGCCTATTGGTCGGACGGAAAAGAGGAGCGCATTTTCTATGTAACCCCAGGCTACCGGCTGATCTGCTTGAATGCGAAAACGGGAATGCCGGTTGCGTCCTTCGGCAACGGCGGTATGTTGGACTTAAAACTCGATGACGATCAAACCATCTTTCCAGACTTGACGACCGGTGAAATCGGAATTCAGTCCGCGCCCGTCGTGGCCAAAGATACAGTGATCGTGGGCGCGGCGTTCCGCGAAGGTATGACGCCAAAGAGCATGAAAAATAATAAGGGCTATGTGCGCGGATTCGATGTGCGCACGGGCAAGAGGCTCTGGATTTTTCACACGATCCCGAAAAAGGATGAGTTTGGCTATGACACCTGGATGAACGATTCCGCGGAGTATACGGGCAACACTGGCGTTTGGACACAAATTACGGTGGATGAACAACTCGGGCTGGTGTATTTGCCGGTCGAATCTCCCACGAGCGACTACTACGGCGGACACCGCCCAGGAAATAATTTATTTGGCGAGAGCTTGGTTTGCGTGGACTTGAAGACCGGACAAAGGAAGTGGCATTTTCAATTGGTGCATCACCCGCTGTGGGATATGGACATTTCGTCCGCTCCGATCCTTGCCGACATTGTGGTGGACGGAAAACCGGTCAAAGCGGTCGCTCAGCCATCCAAGCAGGGTTTCCTTTATGTCTTCGATCGCGTGACTGGCAAACCGGTGTGGCCAATCGAAGAACGCAAAGTGGAAGTGGGGAGCGTGCCTGGCGAGTGGTACTCCCCGACGCAGCCGATTCCGACGAAGCCACCGGCGTATAGCCGCAATGGCGTTTCGGTTGAAGATTTGATCGAGTTCAATCCGGAGTTGCGGGAGAAGGCGAGGGCCATCGTTGCAAGATACCACTTGGGTCCAGTCTTCACACCACCGGTAGCAAGTAAAACGGATGGCCCCCTTGGGACGCTGACGCTGGGAACGGCTTCAGGCGGAACGAACTGGCCGGGTGGTTCGTACGATCCCGAAACCCACATCGTCTATGCGTACGCCTGCAACGCATGCGTAGAGCCGATTGGATTGGTGCCTGCTCCCAAGGCAGTGTCCGATTTGAAGTACATCGCGGGGGTGGATGGGCAGGAAGTGGGGATCATGAAAGGACCCGGAGAAAACGCGGGCGCGGATTCTCCCATGCCTCCGAAGAAACCAGCCGGTGGGGGATTTGTGCGGTTGAACGTCGATGATCTCCCTTTGATCAAGCCGCCTTATGGAACGATTACCGCAATCAACCTGGACGAAGGAAAAATCATTTGGCAGATTGCGCATGGCGAGACGCCGGATGTAGTGCGAAACAACCCCGCTCTTAAGGGAATTAGCATTGCGCGCACCGGCCAGCAAACCTACAACATTGGAACGTTGATTACGAAGACGCTGGTGATCGCGGGCGAAGGTCAAGTGACGACGACCGCGGATCATCCGCGCGGCGCGATGCTGCGCGCGTATGACAAAGCGACCGGGAAAGAAGTCGGGGCTGTGTATATGCCGGCGCCGCAGAGCGGATCGCCGATGACCTACATGGTCAAAGGTAAACAGTACATTGTGGTGGCCGTCAGTGGCGGGCCTTATTCAGGCGAATACATTGCGTACACGTTGCCCTCGGCGGGTGAATGAACTGGATCGCGGCGTGAAAAACTGGATGGCGTTGATCGCAAGCACTTGCATGGTCTTGATTGCAACCGCACATACGGCGGTTCGCGCTCAAGAATCGGCGGCGACGGAATCGCGTTCGGTTTGGGATGGTGTGTATACCGAGGACCAGGCGAAACGGGGCGAGACGCTTTATCAGAGAGAATGCAAGGGATGCCATGGAGTTGCCCTCGGAGGCGGCGAATCGTCCCCTCCGCTGACGGGAGGAGCGTTTCTGTCCAATTGGAATGGGCTGACTCTAGGAGATTTATTGGAAAGAATTCGCAAAACGATGCCGCAGAATGCTCCTGGAAAACTAAACAGGCAACAAAACGCAGACATCCTCGCATTCCTGCTGAGCGCAAACAAATTCCCTGCCGGAAAGGCGGAACTCTCGCGGCAGACGGAATTTTTGAAGGAGATTCGCTTCGAAGCTGTGAAACCGACACAAAAGAAATAGTCAAACGCTCGTCATTACGTAAGAATCAGCCAACAAGATACATCAACGGAGGTCCGACCCATGCAGAGCAGAAAAATAATGATCCCTGTGATCGCGCTTATCGCCGCGTTCGGCGGTTACGTGGCTGGGCACGCGACAAAACCGACTCCACAGCGGGTTTTGAGCGGGCACTTCGAGGACTTCTCGATGATTCCGAGCGCGGCCGCCCAGGAAAACAAGCAGGAAAATAAAGCAGAGCCGATGCCGTTCGGCTACAACTCGCCGCGGCAGCCGGCTCTGGCGCCGGACGCGCCTCCCATCACGTACTGGAATATTGACGACATTAAGAAAGCGCATGCGGAGATGGTGGAGAAGGCCGCGAAGATGGTGGCGCAGGCGGGAAGCGGGAGTTCGCAATCGATTGGCGGCGGACCGGTGCATATTCAGTCAAGGAATTTCAGCATGTTCATGTTGTACCGCATGCATCGCGAACAGCCGGTGCTGAGCCTGACGAAAGTGAACAGCGTCTGGGATGACGCGGAAATGCACGCCGGCGCTTACGATTTTTATGTGATCACCGGCGGTACGGGCGAAATGATCGTCGGCGGAAAAATTGCCAACCGGCAAAATCTCATGGACAAGGATGGGCCTGTGCCGGGCGAGTATCGCGGTCAGCCGATATTAGGCGGACAAACGTTCAAAGTGAAAGCGGGCGATTGGCTGCTCATCCCTCCCGACACACCGCATCAACCAAAGCCAGATGCTGGCGGCTTCAGCTACTTCATCATGAAAATCAATGTCGGGATTTATCCGTGGAGTTTGGTTCGATAGATAAGAGATTGCACGTTATTGTGTAGAGGAGCCATGCGCTCCTGATGCGAGATTCTTGTAGACCTTGCCGGCCTTCATTACGAAAACGACGCGGCGTACGGCAGTGACGTCGCGTAGAGAGTCGCCGTCCATCGCGACAATATCCGCCTCCATCCCGGGCGCGATGGCGCCGATTTTGTCCTTCAACCCTAGCGACTCGGCGGAGATGCTGGTTGCGGACATGATCGCAGCCATGGGGTCTTGGCCGCCGTCGCGCACACGCACGATGAACTCCTCGTAGTTGCGTCCATGCGCGCCGGCAACCGCGTCGGTGCCATAAACAATTTTCAGATCTTTGTGTTTCAGAGCCTTTTTGAACGTGTCGAGAACGATCGCAATGCCTTTCTCCATGAACGCGAAGCCCTGCTCGTTGTAATTGCCTATGCCGAGGAATTTCTCTTTGTTGGCGAGATAGTTCTGCAACACGAGGCCGATGTTGGGGTCGTAATAGGTGCCGCGCTGCGCCATGAGCGCGAAAACATCATCGGTAACATAGGCGCCGTGTTCGATAGTCGTGCAGCCGGCGAGAGTTGCGGCTTTCGCGGATTCCGCGGAGTGGGCATGAACAATGGTGCGCAAGCCAAGCGACTTGGCTTCGCCGCAGGCCGCTTGTAACTGTTCGTCAGACATCGTCTGCGTGCCGCCTTCACGGATGCTTTTGGAAGCGAAGAGCTTGATGAAATCGGCGCCTTGCTGTTTTCGTTCTCGCACGAGTTCGCGAAGTTTCTCGGGTGGGCCGCTTTGTTCCGTGAGGGGCTCGAGCGAGGTGAGCATGCGCGGGCCGGGGAGGACTCCGCGGGCGATAGCATCGCGCAAGTCCTTATCTTCCGGCGACCCGGGAGATTGAATGGTGGTGAAACCAGCGTTGAGTGTGAGGATGGCGTTGTCGGCGGCATGAAGCATGGCACGAACGGGAGGTTCATCGTTTCCAGCAAGGCGGCCGTTGTCGAAGTGCCAGAAGATATGGGCGTGCGTATCAATCCAGCCGGGGGTGACGGTCAAACTCGTGAGGTCATAGATGATCGCGCCAGCAGGAGCATTGCCGCCGATGCGCGCGATCTTACCTCCTTCAACGACAATGATAGTGTTGTGTAGAACTTGCCCCTTACCATTGAGAACCGTCGCGGCTTTCAGCACGACAGGGCGTTCCTGCGCTGCAGCAGGCCTTGCCGCAAACAGCGTCATGTTGAACAGTAGAACGAGCCCAATTGTGAGAATTCTCGGCATCTTGGCACCTTCGCGGAGAACATCTTACATCCTGAATGGGAGAATATTTCAGCCCTCGTGCGGTTGCCTGCGGATCAAAGAGGCCGGAGGTTGTATCGTGGCAAGACTAATGTTCAAAGCCGTACTTGTTCAGTCTCCTTTGAGCAGATGCACATTGCGGTTGAGCCAGTCTCTAATCTGGCCTATGCGAAATTCTCTCTTGGTGATGGATTCGGTAATGAATTTGTGCGCAGCGGCAGTCTCCAATTCAAGGTAGTATCCGTTGATGCGGAGAAACGTATCGGTCGCGGCCAAGCTGATTCGTTTGTTGCCATCGAGAAAAGCATGATTGTTCGCAAGGGATTCCATAAGCGCAGCGGCCTCATGGATGAGGTCGTCGTAGTACCCGTTCTGAGGGCGAAAAATAGCCGCTTCGAGGAGACCCTGATCGCGAAGACCGTGGACGCCGCCAAATTCATCAATAAGCTGGCGGTGCATTTCCAGGGCTTCAGCCACAGTCAGATAGATGTAACGGGGCGAGAGATTCTCTTCGCGAGGCATCGAACTTACTTCGCGAGGAGTTGGTGGAGCTTCCGGTTTTTATCAGTCGAGCGCCGAAAATGGCTCATCACTTCGGGCCGCACCGTGCCCTGAGAAGGAACCACGAAGCGGATGTAGTGCTCCAGGGCTTTCTCTAGAAGAAAGCGGCGGGACTGTCCATTCTCCTTGGCGAGCTTAGACAGTTGTTGATAGAGTCGCGCATCCATCTCCAGGCCGATCTTCTTCGTGAGCGTTTTGGGCATGCCAATTCTCTTTCTTCGACCATACTAAGCCTCGGCGAGGTATAAGTCCAGACAATTCTAGAATAACCTTCGCCTCTCTGGAAATATCTTATTTGCTGGCAGAAGTGATAACGATGCTGCGGAAGAGCACGTGGCCCTTTTCGGTGCCCTGAAGATAGATGGGCCCTGGTAGCTCTTCGTGGCTATTGAGAGCGCCGCCGGTTATGCCGGGAATTTCCTTGTTATCGATAACGGTTTTTCCGTTTTGAACGACGGTAACCATGCGGCCGATCAGCGTGATGTCGTAGGTCTGCCACTCGCCGGGTTTTCGCGGAAGTTCCGGCGTGGGTGCGAGAAAGCCGTACACTCCGCCGGTGTGGTGGCTCGGCGGTTCCGCAATGGAGTCGGTTTCAATCTGGACTTCGTAGCGGCCGCGCAAATAGACGCCGCTATTGGATTCCGGACCGCAGTTGAACTCGACGTGCAGCTTGAAATCTTCAAATTTGGAATTGTTGATCAGTTCGGGGCCATTGCCCGGAGAGATAAGCAGGCCGTTTTCGACTTTCCATGCAAGCGCTGCGCCGGGCCTGTCTTCGTGCCAACCGGTTAGATCTTTTCCGTTGAAGAGCGGAATTGGGGCGGCCCAGGTTGGCGGATTCGCTCGCTTAAGCGACGGCGCGCGGCGGCCGGTCCATTGCCAGGTTTTGCCGTCAGGGCCATTCACGGTGCCTGAGAGATTTTTTCCCTCCAGAGCACCGTCAAAAACCAAATCGGCCTTACTGTCTTCCTCTCCTTTCGGGGAGATTAACTTCAAGTGGCCGTTCGAAAGTTCGGCACTGGGAAGCGGGCGGGCGTTTCCCCAACGGCCCACCATCTGGGCCTTGAGCTGTCCATTTTCCTCGCGCAGCTCAAGCCAGGAGGGATATTCGCGGTCGGACGCTTTTAGCGTCAGGTCCCAGCGTCCGAGGAAAGGTTTGGCGGGATCCTCGGAAGGGCTGGTTGCTGATTTTTGATTTTGCGAATGCGCCGCAACGGATAGTAATGCTGCGGCAGCGATGGCGAACCCGATTCTGCGAATCTTCATGGCCTGAAAAGGCTCCTCTACTTAGACTCAACAGCGATACGGCTTCACTCCCGCGCAAGAAATCGTCTCAGAGGAAAACGGCCAAACGCGGCGGTCACTCGTCTCTTTCGAGATATTCCTCCGGAACGTCATCTTCCGGAACTTCGTGCGTTCGTATATCGCCTTCGTCAGCGTCGGGAACATCTTCTATACCTTTAATGATTTCGGCCTCGAAGGCGTTTCCCTCCTCGAGCAACTCGCCGACGCTTTCCGAATCGGCTCCCTCGCGGTTCGACAATCCCTGCAAGTCGCCAGACTGGCCGCCGGAGCGCGCTCCCAGCCCCTTCGACTCGAACACAACTGTTTCCGCATTGTCGCTCTTGCCGCGGGATCTCCTCTTCTTGAGCGCTTTTTTCTTTTTCGGAGCGGCTTTTTTGGGCGGCGCAGTCTTCTTCGCCGTAGTCTTTTTGGGAGCCTGCTTCTTCGCTCTAGCTTTCTTGGTTTTCGCTTGCTTTGTTTTCTTTTTGGTCTTGGTAGCCATGCCTGGAGTCTATCATGACAAGAAGTTACCTATCCCGTCGGAGTCAGGAGATCTGCATGCCTATCCTGGATCCCAAAACGCGCACCGTCCTGTGGGCCATCACGGAAAGCTTGCCCCAAGCGGCCAATCGGGCAGCCAGCCGAAAGAAATTCGATGACGCGATGACAGCGATCATCAACGACGTGAAAAAGCTAACCAGCCAGCCGGTGGCAGCGAGCGGACCCACTTCCCAATAACGATAGGCCATGCGGCTTGCAAAGCCGGTTGACAACCTCTAGTCTGCTTGAGCTGAACAGACGAAAGGGCCAACTGACTTGCCGGAACTCACTCCCCAGCTTCTTGCTCTCGGTTTTATCTGGTTCGTGGCGTTTCTTTTCTCCACGACGTGTCACGAGGCCGCGCACGCTCTTGTCGCCAAGTTAGGAGGAGACGAAACGGCGGCTCTCGGCGGGCAAGTCTCGCTGAATCCCGTGCCACACATGAAGCGTGAACCCTGGGGCATGATCGTGATTCCCATCCTCTCGTACCTGATGATGAATGGAAACGGGATGATGGGATGGGCAAGCGCGCCGTACGACCCCCTGTGGGAGAGGCGCCATCCGAAGCGGTCGGGGTGGATGGCACTGGCAGGACCTACAGCAAATCTTTTGTTAATGCTTTTGGCCGTGGCTGGACTGCGCCTGGGCGCTCTCTGGGGGTGGTTTCATCCCGATCCCGTCACAGGGCATCGGGATTTCGCGGCAGTGACTTTAATGATTTTCTTTTCTTTGAACTTGCTGCTGGGCACGTTCAATCTACTGCCGGTATCGCCGCTGGATGGCAGCACGGTGATCTTGCTATTTATGAGCGAAAAGACGGCGCAGCGCTATCTTGACTGGCTGCGCGGTAACAGCCTAGCGATGGTAGGACTCCTCGTGGGACTTCTCGCGTTTCGTTACATTTATGGGCCTATTTATGACTTTGTGAGCGCGCTTTTATTGCCCGCCGGCGTGTAGTGCTCCTAACCGGAACACTCTTACGTGGGATGTTGCTCCAGCGGACAAGTTGGATGCGCCGCCATCGAACTAACCATTCCCTTTTCAGCAAGATACAGTCGCTGCTAAGTGGTTCCTGGCCTGCATTTCCTTGCATGGGAGGACCTCATGCTGGAGTACGCTCCTTTTCCTGTTGCGCGACTGTATGCGGTTGAAGTGTCTGGCTGGGACCGCATGGAAGAATTTTTTGTGGAGAAATGCGATCTGGAGTGGGGTGAGGAATCCGAAAAGCACGTTGCGCTAAAGACGGCTTTGGGAAACAACGCTGTTCTGCTGGTGCGGCTCCTTCAACCGGGAGAGGCCGATCGCTCTCATCCAGTGGTTTATGAAGCGGAGTTTGTTGGTAAAACGAAAAGTGGACTACATCAATTTCGCCTTAACGTGGTAATCCCCCGCCTAAGAGAAGCAGAGAGCTTGGTTGCCCAGCCAGAACGATCGTTATCCACCCATTGAGGGAGCATCGGATGGTTGAAGGGCAGCGGAGGTCCGGACCGAAACGAGACGATGACCCAAATTGAACGGCGCACGGTTGCATGGCAAACGGTCCTTTGGAAGGAGTGGCGCATCGGTAGGTGGCTTGGGTCGCCAAAGAGGAGAATCAAAAGATTGATTCTGCGGGACTTGCAAGGAGCTCCGCGGCTTGGGCGAGGGACGACGGCGGATTGAAAACGAAACACAGGATCGGTGCAAGGATGGCACAAACGTTGCGAGTATATGCCGTGTGGCACACGCCTATACGAAAACCATTGAAGTTGCTACTCCGAGGACGTCTCTGACGCCGTGCATCCTCGACGACGATCACTCTCAATTGGAATTACTCTCCGCAGTGATGGACGACATGGGATACGACGCCATTACCACTTCCGATCCAGAGGAGGCACTGGGACTGGTGCGTTCCGGGCGGTGCCGGCTGGTCTTGGCAGACGTTAATATGCCGGGGATGAACGGATACGAGTTCCTGGATCGTGCCTTGCGAAGCGATCCGGGGATCCACGTCATCGTGATGACCGGGGAATATACGCTGGAATCGGCGCTCGACGCCATCCGGCGGGGTGCGACGGACTTCTTGCCGAAACCAATCGACAAAATCCGCCTAAAGCGGACGCTGGACGAAGTGGCTACGGTGTACGACCAGCGAAAACGGGTGCGGGCGCTCGAAGAGCAGTTGCTGAAGGATCTGGAATTTCATGGGATTGTCGGTAAAAGCCCGGTGATGCTGGAAGTTTTCGATTTCGCGCGGAAAGTGGCGCGGCATTACACCAATGTGCTTCTGGTGGGATCGACCGGGACCGGAAAAGAGCTGGTGGCGCGGGCCATCCATAACATTAGCCCGGTGAGCCAGCAGAAACTAGCGATCTGCAACTGTTCGGCAATGGTGGACACCCTGCTCGAGAGCCAGCTTTTTGGGCATGTGCGAGGATCGTTTACGGGCGCGACGGACACGCGCCCGGGACTGTTTGAGTACGCGAATAACGGAACGGTTTTTCTGGACGAAATTGGCGAAACTTCCCTGCCCATGCAGGCCAAATTGCTGCGGGTGATTCAGAACCGTGAAATTCAACGAGTAGGTTCGCCGGAAGTAAAGCAGGTGAATGTACGGTTGATTGCAGCGACGAACCGGGACCTAAGGGCTGAAGTGCTGGCAGGGCGGTTCCGGGAAGACTTGTTCTACAGGCTGAGTTCAATTCAGATTCGCGTGCCGTCCCTGACAGAGCGCCTCGAGGACATTCCGCTGCTGGTGCACTATTTTCTGAAGAAATACAACGACGTTTATGGGAAGAATATCTCGGGACTGACGCGGAGGGCGCAGACCGTACTGCTGCAACACGCCTGGCCGGGCAATGTGCGGGAACTGGAAAACGTGATCGCCACGGCGGCGATAACGGCGACCGGCGATTTCATCGATCTGGCGGACTTGCCGGAACATTTGCAACACCGCGGCCCGCGCAGGCCGGAAGGTGACGACTGGCGGCCGCTAGCGCTCGACGAAGTGCGCAAATTGCATATTCAGCGCGTGCTCGAGTTGTGCCAAGGGAATCGCTTGCGGGCCGCGCAAATACTCGGCATCGGCAGGACAAGTCTTTACCGCTATCTGAAACGCGACGGCCACGAAATGCGCTCGCACGAAAAGAGCGGCGGCGCGGCGGCCTGATACACACTATTCACAAAATATTTCCCGGCCCATTAGGCAATAAAGATTAGGTGCGGGCGATCACGAACCTATCGTTTTGTTCCTTGGAGGAACAGTGTGCCGCGATGATGCAGCTGCCCTTTTTGGCGGCTTTGTAAGACCAGGAAAATACGCAGCTTGCGGTTGAAGAGTTTGGCAAGCGCCCTGCACTTAGCGAGTGCGCCCACAAACGTTCCAGTCGCAGATGCGCGGCCGGGAGCCGGAAACACGGGATGAGCGAGAGACCGAGCAACAAAAATATTTGTGCGGAGATTGGCGGCGAATGTTTGCTGCTGACCCGCGCGAAACGGTGCCCACCTCCAGTAGTGCCTCAGCGTAGACCCCGAACCGCCAGCCAGAACCCCCAAGAGCGCCGCAACTCCCTCCCCTGAGGGGAGTGCGGCGCTCCTTTCCTTCCCATCCGGTGGGCGAAGCGCGGCGTTAAGACCTCGCGATATGATTTTTCCACCCGCAATCCGCATGAATCCGCCTAATTTCTATCCGTATTAATCCGGTTTGACATGGCGTTACGAAGCGTATTGAATTGTTAATTCAAACTCTTCTACGCAGGGGGATTGCAGATGCGCCTGAACAGAACATACTCTCTCCTATTTCTGCTGCTCACCGCGGTGACAGGCCTCCGGGCTCAGGTGACGGCAAGCATCTCGGGCGTGATTTTCGATCCTTCCGGAGCGCGTGTTCCGTCCGCCATGGTTGCCGTAAAAAACGTGGAAACCGGAGTGATCCGGACTACGGTCTCAGATAATGCCGGCCGATACCAAATGCTGGCCTTGCCGGTGGGTGAATATGAAATCCGCGTTTCGAAGACCGGCTTTCAGGAGAAGATCCGCAGCGGGGTTCATCTCGCGGTTGGACAAGAAGCGGGAGTGGATATTGCCATGCAGGTGGGCGAGGTGAAATCCCAGGTCACGGTCAAGGAGGATGCGCCGATCGTCAATACCACGACCCGCGACATCTCCGGGCTGGTGGCAGAGCGGCAGGTGAAGGAGCTTCCCCTGAACGGTCGCAGCTACGATTTGCTGCTGCAGCTGAATCCCGGAATCGTGAACTTTACTTCACAGAAGACGGGCGGAACAGGGATTTCCAATTCGACGACGGCCAACAATTTTGCGGTTTCCGGCAACCGGCCGCAGCAAAACATTTTTCTTCTGAATGGAGTGGAGTATTCCGGCGCCGCCGAGAACAACATGCAGCCAGGTGGAACGAGCGGGATGCTGCTCGGCGTCGACGCGGTGCGCGAGTTCAACGTGCAGCGCGATACGTATAGCGCCGAACTGGGCAAACACCCGGGCGGCCAGGTGATCATCGCGACGCAATCGGGAAGCAACCAGCGGCACGGATCGGTGTACGAATTTTTGCGCAACAACGCGCTGGATGCGCCGAACTTCTTCGACCAAGGCTCCGCGCCGCCGTTTCAACGCAACCAGTTTGGCGCATCCATGGGCGGCCCCATAAAGACGGACAAAACATTTTTGTTTGGCAACTACGAAAGCTTCCGGCAGAACCTGCATCAGACGTCCGCAGCGTTTGTTCCGGATGCGGCGTCGCGAGCCGCGGCAGTAGCTAGCGTTCAACCACTTTTAAATCTGTGGCCTACGGCTCCGGCCGGCGCGCCCGATTTCAACGGAATCGCGCAGGTCTTCAGCAGCCCGCTGCAAACGATACGCGAAGATTTCGGAACGGTGCGGCTCGACCACACCTTCTCGCCAAAGGATTCGCTCGCAGCCATCTACACGGTGGATGACGGAGGCGACGTGACCGCAACGCCGCTCGATCCATTTAGCAGCGACATCGTAGCTTTGCGTTCACAAGTGTTGAGTCTCGAGGAGACCCACGTCTTCTCTCCAACGCTGTTGAATACCGCGAGATTCGGCTACACGCGCGCGGGCTACTTCTTCACCGGAGAACCGACACCCGGCACTCCAGCGGCCAGTGTTCCGGGATTTCTGACGGGCCTGCCAGTAGGCGCGGTGGTCGTCGGCGGAAGCGCGGCGTCGAATCCGCAAGCCCAGCTGGGATTGGCGGGCAGCAACAACGGCAGCAACCTGCGCATCCACAGGAATTTATATACTTTCGAGGATCGTGTAACACTGACGCGCGGACGGCATCAACTGAGCTTTGGCGCGTGGTTTCAGCCATTCCAGTCCAACGAAGCGATTGCTCTAAGCCAATACGGTCAAGCAACGTTTGCCAGCCTCAGCACTTTCCTGCAAGGGACGATTGGCACATTCCTCTTTGACCCCGCAGCGACGGAGCTGAACTGGCATTCCTTTTTCGGGGCCTCGTATGCGGAGGACACGATTCGCCTCCGCCGGAAACTCACCGTGACGCTGGGTTTTCGCGAGGAATTTTCGACGGGCTGGAATGAAGCGCACGGCCGCGCGGCAAACTACACGTTTACCAACGGCGTAATTTCCGCGCAGCCGCAAGTGGGCAATTCGCTTTTCACGACAAACAACGCCAAGTTTCTACCTCAGCCGCGCATCGGCCTTGCGTGGAGCCCGTTCAGCTCCAAGACCGTGATACGCGCAGGCTTCGGCATGTACAACGATTTGCAGGATGCGCTGGGGTACCGCACCGACCAGAACGCGCCGTTCAATCCAACCTACAGCATTCCCGCACTGGCAGTCTCAAAATTGCCGATCGATCCGACCGCCGCGATCCCGGCGACGGCGAAGCTCGTACCAGGCGGCTTGCAGCCGGATATGCATACCCCGACGCTGATCTCCTGGTCGCTCCGCGTCCAGCAGCAGCTTTCTCCGAACACATCGCTCACGGTTGGCTATGTAGGTTCTCACGGTTACCACGAAATCGTAGGCGTTGATGCCAATGAGCCGACTCCTGTGATTTGCCCGACGTCTCCCTGCCCCGCGGTGTTTCCTACCTACGATCCCTCGAAGCCGACATCGGCCACCAACTCGCCAAACATCGGCTTCCCTATCGGATCACCCTTAGCGGGAGCGCCAGTGCCGGCTGGGATGTATTACATTCCCGCTGGCACTCCAAAACCGAACGGCTCTCTGGCCAATACCTGGACGTGGTTTTCCAGGGGCGACAGTTCGTACAACGCTTTGCAAGTGGACCTGACGCGACGCATGAGCCGCGGGCTTTCCGTGCGCGGCGTTTATACATGGTCGAAAACTCTCGACGACGGTGATTCTTTGAATCAAACGACGGCGGGAAATGCGCCGGGACTAGTCTCCAACCCGTTCAATCTGGCCACAGATAAAGGTCTCGCGACATTCGACGTGCGAAACGTCGGAGTCGTGAACGCGATTTATGCGTTGCCATTCGGTCGCGGGCAAGCCTATGCAAGCGATCGGGAAGGTTGGAAAAACAATTTGGTGGGCGGCTGGTCCATCGCGAGCATCGTCACCGTCGCGTCGGGCTTTCCATTTACTCCGCAACTCAGCTACAACCCGTCGAATTCTGGCGACACGCGAAATCCGGTCCGGCCTTTCCTGAATCCAGACTTCAAAGGCAGTGTGCTGCTGGGAAAGCCGGGCCTGTGGTTCAATCCGGCCGCCTTTATTGCACCGCCGTCCACCAGCGGCTTCTTTGGAAACGTCGGGAGAGATACCTATATCGGACCGGGACTCGCCACTTGGGATTTTTCCGTGCTGAAAGACACGGCCATCCGCGAGCGTTTGAGCGTGCAGTTCCGCGCGGAACTTTTCAATATTTTGAACCGAGCCAATTTCAACACGCCCAACCTGATCGTGTTCACGCCGCCGACGGCAACAAATTTGACTGGACTCTCCGGCACGGCGGGCGCGATTACAAGCACATCCACGACGGCCCGCCAGGTGCAGTTCGCCCTGAAATTTCTCTGGTAGCGAACTATTGAACAGTGACTGCGAGGGTCACGCTGTGGCTGACGGCCTGCGTCCCTGCGCCTCCGCTGGCGGTAACTGTCGCCACGAAAGAGTTCGTGGATGTGCCGCCCGTTCCGGTGGTCCCGCTTCCGATATGGCTACATCCATCCAAACCGCCAAGAAAAGCTGAGAGAACCACTAAGGCAGCGAGTTTCGACCACCGCTTCTTTCCAGGCCAGGCGATGAGAAACACGCAAGCGACCGTCGCGCCCGCGACCGAAGCTTCCATACGCTTTGCGCCAGTTGGGAATTCCCTCAGAATCGCAGCGGATTGCGCCGGCGGTTTACTGATCTTGACTGCGACCGTCAAGGGGGTGAACCCATCCAGATTGGGCTGCGCAGGAAGGAATGTGCAAGTAGATCCTGTCGGCAGTCCCGAGCAACTCAACGTCAGTGCGCCTGAAAAACCCAAGCCTGGGCCGGGTGTGAGCAAAAGGCTTGTGACGCCAGGGCCAGAACCGGAGATGACAACGTTTCCCGGGTTGGCGGCAATTTGAAAATTAGGATTGCCAACAATCAAAGTGGCCATGCCAGAGGTAGAAGTGACGAAGTTGGCATCCCCCGAATACGTCGCGGTGATACTGTCCGTCCCAGTGGGCAATTGCGAAGTGGTCAGCGTGGCGATGAGATTCTTCAACGGGACGGCTACCCCCAGCGCCGTTTTCCCCGTAAAAAACTGGACCGTGCCCGTGGGATCGATGGCCCCATTGGGAAGCACGATGGCTTGCAGGACTACAGAGCTATTTGGCAAAGCGCCAACGGGAAGAAAAAGAATCGTTTGCGTCGGCCCCTTGGCAACGCTGATGGTGATCGGTCCCGCATTGCTTGCGGAAAAACTGGCGTCGCCGGAATAGTTGACATTGATCGTGTGATTTCCCAGTGCGAGCTTGGTTTCCCGGACCAGCGCGTTGCCCTGACTATTGAGAGAAACGCTGAGAAGCGTGCTTGTGCTTCCATTAAAAAGGTCAGAAAAAGTCAGCGTTCCCGTTGGGGTTCCCATCTTTGACGCGCCTGCAACGCCGACCTGAAGATCAAGGAAGGCGCCATACGTCGAATTCACCTGCGAAGACGGATTCCCTGCTTGCCCCGCGAGGAAAGCAGAAAAGGCCGTGCTGCTGCCTTCCGGATTGATCGTGATAGGCACGCCTGCGGAGATACTTCCGCCAAACGTACCGTCGCCGCCATAGCTGGCTGTGACGGAGTAAGTTCCACCGGGAAGAGCATTCACACTTCCGGAAACAGTTCCGCTGCTCAGATTGCCGAGATTGACTCCTTGCGCTCCGTCCGCGAGCAGCGATACATCACCCGTGGGAGTCCCCGCGCCAATACTGGGAGCGACGGTTGCCGTTGCCGTGACGGGCTGGCCGTGCGTGAGACTAGCAGACGAGAGTTGTAGCGTTGTGATGGAGGAGCGCAGCGTGATGTTTTGCCAACTCGCGGCCAGATTCGCAGCATTGACGGAACCCCAACCCGTGGCCAAGTCGTATCCCGCGGCCGCCGGGCTTCCGGTCTGGCCTGGAACATTGTTATTTCCAACGGTGACGTCGTTAAAGATGCATTGCGACTGTGGCGGAGCTGTGGCACTGCAGTTCGCAGCGTTCTGACCGGCTGCCAAAGGGTATAGAACAAAATTCGCCTGGCCCTGCCGGGAGTTGGTTTTCTGTGCGATCAGCGCCATGATCGCGGCAAACGTGGGAGCAGCGGCGGAAGTGCCTCCTACCAACTCGGCGTTAACCAACTGCCCGCTCGCGTTGGTGGTGCAAATTCCGTCCTGGCACAACAAATAACCATCGTGGCCGCCTGCAGCATCGAGCGAAACATCCGGCAGGTCGCGCTTCCCGTCATTCGGCACGCCAGGTCCCACTTGCCAGGACGGCTTGGTATAAAGAGTGCTCACTCCTCCACTGCTGGCAAATAACGATGCAACGCCGCATACGTTGGGGTCGGCACAGCTTTCGTTCCACACATTTTCCGGAATATATCCGAGCGCGGAAGACTGGTCCGGCGCGTTGGTGGACGACCAGTAGGTACTGTCCACGCCATTTTCGTTGAACTGCGTACCGCCGACGGCGATGTTGAATGGCGTGGAAGCAAGGCCATTCACGGCGAGTCCCTGGCTGGCGGGACTGGATTGATTGGCGTTATCGCATCCGGCGGGGCCGTTGTCTCCGGTGGAAATGACCGCCGTGATTCCCTGTGCCGCAGCCTGTTCCCACAGATTATTTAGAAAAGTGTTCTCCGCCTGGCCGAGCGTCTGTTCGCATTCGCCAAAGCTGGCGCTGAGAACCGGCGCGAGATTGTTGTCCACTATATACAGAGCCGAGAGATCGACACCGTCGGTCGAGTTGGTGCTCGCGGAAACGACGAATTTAATGGTGGCCTTAGGCGCGATGGCGCCCGACCATTCCACGTCCAGATCGGCTTCTGTCTCTTCCGGGCCAAACAGGTTGCCGGGATCGGGACCGTCCAGAATGATTTGCGGGTCGTTCACCGGGAGGCCGAAAGCGATACGGAAAATCTGCACGTCGGAGAGATTGATATTGTTGCGAGCCACGATGGCCACGCTTTGCCCGGTACCGTCGATCCCATTCTGGTAAAGAGTTGCGGTGTTGTAGATTTTCGCGAAATCGCCGGGCGCCAGAAAATGCTCGACGCCTGCCGCGCCGCTGAAGGTGAAGTCCGGCTGCCACAAACTGCTGTTGGCAACGCGAGTGGCCTTCCCGAGTACGTGACTTGCCGGCTTCTTACGGAAGTCATGCAGAGTGCTTATCCCTGCGACGATTGGCGCTAGCGCGACCGGAATTTGTGGATCGAGAGCGTTCGCGTGGTGCTTCTCTCCATTCACAAAATAGGAATGGATCGGCGTGTGGAAAGCTTCTTTCACTTGCGCGGCAGTGCCGCTGAATTCAATGGTCATTCCGCTCTGCGCCACTCGATTCACCCGAAAACCGTGAGAGGCAAGCCACGCTGTCAGTTTCTGAAGGTCAGCCTTGGAAACACCAAAACGCTCGCCAAATTGTGCCGACGAAAGCCAGGTGTGGAAGTCCACCGAGGATTTGTCTTGCTGACGCGCCAGAAGATTCTGAAGCGCGGATTCTGTTGCGGGATCGCGCGTCAGGACGAGCAGCATGCGCTCCATTGGCAAATCGGGGGAGGCTTCTCCGCGATCGTTGGCGGCTGTGGCCAGCGGATGATGATTGCCTTTGAGCGCAGCAAGAGAGGATTCGTCGACGACACCGATGCGGCTTGTGGCGTCTGGGGCGGTTTGCGCATGCAACGCTCCCGATGGAGGGAGCAGAAAAACCACGGAAAGCACAAGTCCGGCCAGGAGAGTTCTAAGGAGAGGCATGGTGTCCCTTGCTTCGGAAGGTTGGCTGGTAGCGCTTGTTTTTATAGCTGAAATCGTGTGCGCTGAAAAGCTCAATTTACTGACAACTATTCTCACCATGCTTTGATGGAGATGTAATGACAGGTTCGGGTCAAAGACATTTCTTGGCATCGCACTTGACGCCATCTCATGGAACCAGAGCCTTGAACCTACCAGAATATTTTGGTACATTGGTACCACAAGAAAGGTGGGCCTAATGACGGAAGAAGCGCAGTTCATCGTGGAGCGCGTGCAAACCGGCGTGCGCATGGAAAAGAGAATCCTGAAAGTGCTCAAGTCCTTCGGTGAATATCACGACATGACCCTCGGCGATCTGCTCGAAGGCATCGTGCTCCACGCCTTCGACGGCAAATGCCCCTTTGGCGCCGAAAGCCTGAAGCGCATAAAGGAATTGAAAAAATTCTACGGGCTGAACCTGGACTCCCGTGCCAGCCACCGCCTTACCGAAGCGCGGGTGGCCGCTCCCCGCAGAAAAGGCAAGCACACAAAATGAACATCAAATTGGCAAAAGCTTCGATTCCTTTGCTGCGCTGGGCTCTCGGTTTGGTGGTAGTTCTGGAGTCAGCCGAATTTATCCTTTCCAATTCCGCGGCTCATTTCCTCTCCAAGGCAGGATTGCCTTCTTGGCTCCAGCCCCTTCTGGGCAGTTCGGAGATTCTCGCGGCGGTTTTATTCCTCTTGCCCTTCACTGCTAAGGTCGGAAGTTACCTTCTTCTCCTCATTTTTGCGTTCGCTGCTCTTTTGCACTTTCTGCACGGGCAGTTCAACGTCGGAGGACTCGTGGTCTACGCTGCGGCTGTTCTGGTGTGCCTGGCCCACGCCCGCAAAACAACACTGGAGGCAAGCCATGAATGACGCTGAGTGGATGCAAACTTTCGAAGCTGCTGCTTTGCCGAACGAGTCGTTCCATCACGCGGATCACGTGAAAATGGCATTTCTATATCTCCAGAAGTACCCGCCGCTCGAAGCGCTAGCCCGCTTTTCTTCCGCTCTTAGGCGATTCGCAGCCGCAAACGGCAAGCCGAATCTCTACCATGAGACAATCACCTGGGCCTTTTTGCTGCTCATCCGCGAACGCCTCGCTCGCGCGGGCGCTACGCAAAACTGGGCCGAGTTCTCCGCAACCAATCCTGATCTCTTGCTCTGGAAGGACAACATTCTGAAAAAATACTATCGTCCTGAAACTTTGACATCCGAGCTCGCTAGAACCGTCTTTCTCTTTCCGGACAAACAACCTTCCGCCTGACCGCACCACGACACAATCTCACCGAATCCGGTTGCACTCTCTGCACTTATCGCTTTACTATCTCTGCCACGCATTAGCACATAACGGGGTTCTCGTTTCTGCCTGGCAGGAGCTGGAGACGAGTTTGCGTTGAGGTCTCGGCCGCCTTGTTTGAACTGCGAGTGAATCAAACAGTTGTAGGCGAGCGGTTGAGAAAATCGGTTGAGCGACACGACAAAAAAGCATAGCGCCGCGGAACGTCCGCGCGAGGTTGCCGGCAAAGCCCATGAGCCGCTCTGGCTGCAGACCGCCCTGCAAGACCTGCGCTTTGCACTGCGCGCGCTGCGCAAGAGCCCGGCATTTGCATTCACTGCCATTCTCACACTCGCACTCGGCATCGGTGCAAACAGCGCTATTTTTCAATTGCTGGACGCCGTCCGCCTGCGCAGCCTTCCCGTAGCCGATCCGGCGTCCCTCGTCAAAGTACAGATCAAGGGCGGGTTTCGCGGATTCGGATGGCGCATGAATGAAACCGCGCTCAGCACCGCTCTCTGGGAGCAAATCCGCAAACAAGCAGGCGCCTTTTCCGGATTTTTCTCGTGGAGCAGCGGCCCTTATGGGATCGGACGCGGCGATCAGGCCAGGCTCGCCCAAGGCATGTGGGTTAGCGGCGAGATGTTCCCATCTCTCGGACTCGTTCCCGTCCGCGGCCGCCTCTTCACTCCCGAAGATGATCGGCCAGGTTGCGGGATCTCCGGCGCAGTGATCAGTTATTCGCTCTGGCAGGGCGAGTTTGGCGGCAAGGACTCGGCCATCGGCAGCACCATCTTTATCTACGACCACCCAACGCAAATCATTGGCGTGACCCCGCCGAGTTTCTTCGGCCTCGACGTTGGCAAACAGTTCGAGGTTGCGCTTCCTGCTTGCGCACTTCCCGCATATATCTCAGGTGATGGCACGGTCTTGCGGCGCGATGTTTTCTGGCTGCAAATTATGGGGCGGCTGAAGCCCGGCGCCACTCTCGGGCAGGCTGCAGCTCAACTGGACGCCGTCAGCCCTGGCCTTTTCGAAGTCACCTTGCCCCCCGGCTATGCCGCCTCGGCGTTGGATGTCTATCGCAATTTCAGGCTTACCGCCGTTCCTGGCCGAAACGGCATGAGCGAAGCTGGCAAGGCCTACGACACCTCTCTGTGGCTCCTTCTCGGAACGACGGGAATGGTGCTGCTCATCGCGTGCGCGAATCTGGCGAACCTCCTGCTCGCTAGAGCCAGTACGCGTGAAAAAGAGATGGCTGTTCGCTTGGCTCTGGGAGCCAGCAAGGGAAGAGTCCTTCAGCAGTTGCTGCTGGAAAGTTTGGTGCTTGCGGTCATCGGCTCCATCCTCGGCACGGCCTTGGCCTCTTTTTTCAGCCGCACCGTGGTCAAGTTTCTCAGCACAGAGAGAGATCCGGTCTATCTGGCCACAAGCGTCGATTGGCGCGTCCTGTGTTTCACGGCTTTTATTGCTATTACCACCTGCTTGCTCTTCGGGCTTGCCCCCGCTCTCCGCTCTTCGCAAACGCAACCCGGCGCCGTGCTGAAATCCGGTGGCCGCGGGATGACCGCGGGACGCCAGAGATTTTCATTCCAGCAAGCTTTGGTCGTCTCGCAGATCGCTTTTTCGCTGGTCTTGCTCGTAGGCGCGCTGCTCTTTGTTCGTAGCTTCTGGAACTTGCAAACACTCGATCCGGGCTTCCGTCAAAGCGGCGTTTTGCGGATCTATGCGAATTTCCGGCGGCTCGATCTTCCTCCCGACCGCTATGAAATCTTCAAACGCGACCTCTTGGACCAAATTCGTTCCATTCCGGTCGTCGAGTCCGCCGCCACTTCCACGCACGTTCCGCTCGATGGCAGCTCCTGGTCGCTTGGAGTTCGCATCGGCAGCAACGAAGGCAGCTCTAAGTTTGCATGGATCAGTCCGGGCTACTTCCGTACGATGCGGATTCCCTTCGTCGCCGGGCGAGACTTTACCGTTCGCGATACCGTTCAATCTCCGCCAGTTGCCATCGTGAACGAGACCTTTGTCCGGCAGTTTCTAGGGGGAGAAAATCCTCTGGGAAAAACTATTCGTACGAGCCCTGAGCCACATTATCCGGAGACGGAATATGAAATTGTCGGAATAGTGAAAGATGCGAAGTACGGCGGTCTGCGCGACGAAATCCCCCCGGAAGCCTTCGTCCCGGCTCAGCAGTATCCCGAAAAATACTACTTCACGAATGTCTTCGTCCGCTTTTCGTCGCCGCCCTCTGCTGCTATTTCCGCGGTGCGTGAAAAACTCAGCACCCTCTTTCCAGAAATGAAGGTCGAATATCACGTCTACCAAACCGAAATTCAGAATGGCCTGGTACGCGAACGGCTGATGGCCCTTCTGTCGGCGTTCTTCGGTGCGCTCGCGGCTCTGCTTGCCATGATCGGCCTCTACGGCGTGATCTCCTACATTATCGCCATGCGTAGGAATGAAATTGGCATCCGCATGGCTCTCGGCGCGCGCCGCCTCGACGTCGTCAGCATTGTTCTCGGGCAAACTTTGGGACTTCTGGCGCTGGGCGTCGGAGTCGGATTGCTGCTCGCAGTGGCCGCTACAAGCAGCGCGCGAACTCTTCTGTTCGGGCTTCAGCCGACCGACCCATTGAGCTTGGTCAGTGCGGCCATCTTCATCGCGGTCGTGGCTCTCGCCGCTAGTTTCTTGCCCGCCTATCGAGCCACGCGCTACGATCCGATGAGCGCGCTCCGCTACGAATAATCCAAACTACTCATACCGCAACGCTTCGACGGGATCCAGCCGGGCCGCCTTCACCGCCGGATACATCCCAAAAAATAACCCGACGCTCATCGACACCGTCACAGCCAACAATATGGACCACAACGGAACCGCCGAAGGCAAGCTCGGCACAAAAAGATGAATCAGCAGGCTGATCGCCAGGCCCATCATCACGCCGATCACTCCTCCGGCCCCTGTGAGCACGATCGCTTCCGTTAAAAACTGTGCTATCACGTCGCGTCTCCGCGCCCCAATCGCTTTGCGCACGCCAATTTCGCGCGTCCTCTGCGTAACGGACATCAGCATGATATTCATCACGCCTACTCCCCCCACCAGCAACCCAATCGAACTCACCACCGAAATCAGCAGCGCCACCGACGCCGTGATCTGCCGAAACTGGTCGGCAATCTCCTTCGCACTCGATACTCCAAAATTGTCCGGTTTGTTGAACGCCACATTCCGCCGGCGCCGCAGCACGCCGCGAATTTCGTCCTCCGCCTCCGGCATCCTTCCCGGATACGCGACAGCGCCAATCAAATTCTCATCGTCCCCGGGCCGGTGCTTCTGATACGTTCGGTAAGGAACAAGAATCGCCTTGTCGGCCGCCTGGTCCTTCATCAGTTGCCCTTTTCGCTTGGCCATGACTCCGATCACTTCGTACGACACTCCATCTACAAGGACTGGTTTGCCCAGCGGATCTTCGTCCGGATACAGCGCCTTCGCAATATCCGGACCGATGATCGCGACATCCCTGCGGTGCAAATTTTCCCCGTCGCTGATAAATCTTCCCAGCTCCGCTTTGGAATTGAACACCACCTCATCCGCTGGCATGATTCCGTGGTAATCCACTCCCGCTACTTCCTTACCCTTATAACGCGCGCTCATCAATGGGCGTCCATTTGGCGATCCCTCGACGATGCGCGGCAAAATCGCCGCCGAAACCGCTTTGACGTCCGGGCATTGCTCCCCAATCGCTTCGGCATCCTCCAGGGTTAGCGGTTTCCTCGAGCGTTCTTCGGGCGTAAGCCGGCCCGACGTATGGATCCCCGGATCAAATTTGAAAATGAACAGCGTTTCTGAACCAAAGTCGCTGAGAAAAGCGTTGACGTCGTTGTAGACGCCCATCAACACCGCCACGACAGACAGCAGCGCCGTAATCCCGATCACGACCCCAAGCACCGTCAGAAACGACCGCACCTTATTCTCATGCAGCGTCGTCAGAGCCATGCGCGCGTTTTCGCCCAGCGTCAATCGCATTGTGTTTTGCTCAACGGCTAAGTCTCCGTTCGCAGCGCTTCAATCGGCTCCAACATGGCTGCTTTTCTCGCCGGATATACGCCAAAGAAAATGCCCACCGCCGCCGATATCAGTTCAGCCAGGATAACCGCCGAGACCGGCACATTCATGGGCACGGAAGTCGTGGCCCGCGTCAGCAGGCAAACTCCATACGCCGCTGTCACTCCGAGCGCCCCGCCCACCGCCGACATCACGCAGGCTTCGACCAAAAATTGCATCATGATGTCGCTGCGGCTGGCTCCCAGCGCCTTGCGAATCCCGATCTCCCGCGTACGCTCCGTCACCGTCGCCAGCATCACGTTCATAATCACCACGCCGCCAATCACCAAAAAAACCGATACCACGCCAACCATCGCCATCGCGATCACGCCGGTGAGCTGCTTCCAGAGATTCATCAACGTCGCCGAATCCAGAATCCCAAACGAATCCGTTTCATTCGGCGCTAGGTGTCTCCGCGCGCGCATCAACACCCGCGCTTCGTCCTGCGTCCGCTCCATCCACTCTGGCCCGCGCGCCTGAACGTTGATCCAGATTCCCTCGTACGCTCCGTAAATCTTGATATACGTCTCCACCGGAATAAAAGCGAAGTTATCCTGGGATTGCCCCAACACCGTACCGATCGGTTTCGCAACTCCCACAACGATGAACGGCCGATTATCCAGCATGATCTCGTGGCCGACCGGGTCCAGGTTTGGGAAAAGCTTGTTCGCCAGTTCCGATCCGATCATGGCCACCATCGCGTGGCTGTTTTCATCCGCCTCGGTGATAAACCTGCCGTCCGTCATTTCTTGATTGTTGATGTCCCCCATGCTTGCGGTCACGCCGCGGATGCTCGTGTCCTGAATCGTCAGCGAACCGACTTTAGACTTTCCCGAAGTCCACGCTTCCGCACCCACCCGCAAAGGTAGCTTCAGATTGTCGCGCAGCGCTTCATAGTCGTCCCAGGTCACCAGCTTGTTCCTGCGCATCGCCTTGACCAGCTCTTCCATCTCCGTGATCACCGGGTAGCGCATCACCGTGAACGCATTCGACCCCAAGTTGGCGACCTTGTTGGCTATGTATTGGTTGACGCCGGAAATCAGCGCGACCACCACAATCAATGTCGCAACCGACAGAATGATCCCCAGCAACATCAGGAAGGAACGCATCTTGTGCGTACGCAGGGTCTCCAGCGCAACCCCCGCCGGTTCTCGCAGGTGCACACGCCGCTTCATCTACACTTCTCCTTACCTTTTGCTACGGCCTGCGCTTATGGAAAGTTTCAATGCGTCTTGCCAGGAGCAAGCTCTTCGGTGCTCTGGAGGGTAGCACTAATTACTTGGATGCGGTGTTACAGCCCCGCCGCTGTTATGGTAGTTCGGATAAGCTGGCTTCTTATGCTTCGGCAGTGGATTTTTCTCCAGATCCGCCAGAAGTAGCGCAACCGTCTTTTCCAGTTGAGGATCGCGCCCTTCGCGCACAGCTTTGGGGTCCTGCTCGACCTCCACGTCCGGCGCAATACCGTGGTTTTCCACTTCCCAATCGTTGTTCGGCGTCCAGAAGCCGCGGCTCGGCGCTGTCACGATACCGCCATCCATCAACGATTCGCCGGGGCCAAAAAATCCCACCAGCCCGCCCCAGGTTCTCTTTCCGACCAGCGCGCCCACCTTCGCTTGCCGGAAGTGCCACGGCATGGCGTCGCCGCCCGAACCCGCATACTCATTGATGATCATCGCCTTCGGCCCACGAATCAGGCTCACCGGCGTAGTCATGTCCTCCCCATCTCGCGTCGTACGGTAATTCATCAGCGTCCGCCGCAAATAATCCAGTATGTAGTCCGTATTCGTTCCGCCGCCGTTGAACCGTTCGTCCACCACCGCTCCATCCTTCCCCGCCTGCGAAAAGAAATACCGGTTGAAGTAGGTGTACCCGCCGCTCGCCGTATCCGGCAGATAGATGTACGCCAGCTTTCCTTTGCTCAGCTCCTCCACCTTCCGCCGGTTGCCTTCAATCCACGCCAGGTTGCGCAAACCTTGCTCGCTCTCAATCGGAACGACACTCACTTCGCGTGAGCCGCTGCCATCCGCACTCGGTCCCACCCGCAGCACCACGGTCTTCCCCGCTGTCTCCTCAAAGAAGCTGTAGACCTCGTCCCTGCCGCGCACGTCTTTTCCGTTTACCGCAAGTAGATACTCCCCTTCCACAACATTGACGCCCGGTTGTGTCAGCGGCGCATGCAGTTGCGGATTCCAGTTTTCGCCGTCATACACGCGCGCAAACCGATACCGGCCATTTTCAACTTTGTAGTCCGCGCCCAGCAGCCCTACCGGAATCCGTTTCATCTCCGGTCCATCCCCGCCGCGCACAAACAAATGCCCAACGGTGAGCTCTCCCATCGTCTCCTTGAAGATGTAGTTCAAATCGTCACGCGACGCGACTCCCGGCAAATACGCCGCGAATTTTTTCTCCGTCCCCGCCAAATCCAGCCCGTGGAATCCCCCGTCATAAAAGAAGTCGCGTTCCAGCCGGAACGCTTCGTGATACATCTCCTTCCACTCCACCATCGGCTCGATGCGCACATCCATCGCGGTAAGATTCAGCGTTTTCGCTCCGGATGGTGCTCCACCGGATGAGCCGCCGCCAGTCGCTCCGGGTGCAGGTGCGGGCGGAACCGGCGCGATCGTCCATACCTGCGCTGGCCCATTCCCACCTCCCTGCCCTCCTCCTGCTTGCCGGTAAAGCAGCTTTTCTCCGTCCGCCGACACGTGGAAAGTTAGAATGTTGTCCACCAGCTTGTCCGTCTTCCGCGTCTTCAACTCAAACCGGTGCGCCGTCAGCGTATCTGGCCCGTTCAACGGCGCAACCAGCGGCCCTTCCACCAGAAACAGCACTCCCTCTTTCCCCGGCTTCAACTCCGTATAATTTCTCGCAGGAATTGGCATCGCCAATATGCGTTGCCCGATTCTCTCGAAATCCACTTTCACCACAACAGCAGGCTTCTCCTTTTCTTTCTCGGCGCTTCCCGTTTTTGCTCCCTCCGCCTTCGCTTCCCCTTCTTCATCGCTCAAGGGTGCCAGCGGCGATGGCAAATCTTTCCGCAACACCACTATATAAACGTTGCTCGTCACCGGCCGGTCGTAGCTCAGCATCGACGTGTCCTTCGTCGGCCCCGCATCCGTGCTCGACAAAAAGTAAAGATACTTCCCGCCCTTATCGAACACCGGCGAAACGGAATCGCTCATCGCGTCCGTCACCCGCTCGCTCTTCCCCGTTTCCAGCGAATACAGAAACACTGACCGCATATGGCTCACTTCTTGCCCCGTGTACGCCAGCCATTTGCTATCCGGCGACCACGCCGCCTGGAAAATCTGCTCCGGCCCCGTGAACCGGTCATGAAACACTTTCACCGGCGTCTTTTTTTCGAGGTCCACGTACCAAAGGTTCAGCCGCTTGTCCGTATACGCAATCTTTTTGCTGTCCGGCGACCATGTCGGAAAAAAGAAAAACGATCCGGGCGTCCCCAAATCAATCTTCTGTGCTTCTCCCTGACCATTCTGGTTCTTGATGTGCAGCGCCACCTCGCCCGACTCATCCGAAAAATACGCAATGCTCTTCCCGTCCGGTGACCACGCCGGATAACGCTCGTCCGCTCCCGGCGTGTTCGTCAAATCGCGAATGTCGCCCTTTTCCGCTGGCACCGTCAGTATTTCCCCGCGTGCCTCAAACACCGCTCTCAGTCCCGTCGGCGAAATGTCCGCATTCCGAATCCGGTTCCCCACATTTTCATAACGCGCCCGCAACTGCGGCAGGTCTCCCGAAATGTGAATGTCCACTTTGTGCGCCGCACCACTCTTCACGTCATACAACCAGATCGCCCCAAACTGCTCGATCGCAATGGCATCCGGTCCCGCGCTCGCATATTTGAAATCAAGCCCGTCGTTTTTTAGCGCAACCGTCACGCCCTTGGTCTTCGTGTCAAAGCTGTAGAGCGACATCGGCCCGTTCCGGTCCGAAATGAAAAACACGCGGTTGTCCACCCACATCGGATTGAAGTCATTCGAATTCTCGCGTGGTACCGGTGTGTAGCTCGAATCCGCCAGCTTCGCTATCCATACCGGCGAAGTCCGCCCACCCCGATACCGTTTCCAAATTTCAAACGCGTGGTCCAGCGGCACATAAGCAAATTCTTTTCCGTCAGGCGAGTACGATCCCTCCGCCCCAATCGGAAATGGCAGCTCTGTTGGAAATCCACCGTCACGCGAAACCGTATAGAGCCGGCTGTAGAAGGCGTAACTATTCCGGCTTGAAGCAAACAACACGGACTTTCCGTCGCGCGTCCATCCAACAACGTTGTCCGCCGCCGGATGGTACGTCAGCCTCCGCGGAGTTCCCCCCGTCGCCGGAATCACGTACACGTCGGCATTCCCGTCATACACCCCCGTAAACGCAATCTCGCTTCCATCCGGCGAAAATACCGGCAGCGACGCCATTCCCGGCCCCGCCGTCAACCTCTGCGCCACTCCCCCGGCCCGCGGCACGCTCCACAAATCATCCGCGTACACAAAAACAATCTGCGTCGCGCTCACCGTCGGATGGTGCAGCAGCAACGGCGGATTCTCCTCCGCCCAGCAGACGCTCGCCACTAACAAGCCCACCACCCCCGCCAACGATCGCCACATGCTCTTTGCCTCCCGTTCCCCTAACCCTCAAGCGCGCACAATCTTACAGCCACATCGCCCACCCGCAAACTATTCCGGCCAAACACCCTTCTCCCTTATCCTCCGTTCCAAAACGGGAACGCGATTTCTCTTGACAAAAGTTACTTTTAGTGTATACTCACCTTTGTATAACATTGCGCCTTGTCCCCGTACCACCGGCATCCAGCCGGCGTTTTACTTTCTGCCTAACGCAGGCACTCTTGCCTGTGCGTTTTTGCTTTATCGATTGCCTGTGCGTTTTTCCGTCGCTAGACCCTAAGTCTTTTGTTCTCAACGTTCACGAGACTCGCACAATTTCGGTGCATTTTTCCTCTCTAAGCTATTTAGAATCAACACTGGCTCTGTTGACATCCTTGCGAACGGCTGCGGTGCCTCAAGCGATAGAGGTTGTAAGCGAGCCCGAGTAGCAAGGCTTGGCGAATTTGCGATGTTAACAAGCGCCCCGGGGCGCGCGAGGAGAGTTTCCGTTTGACCACCGAGAAGATGGTCTCGTTCTTCGCGCGTGGCCCATACTGTTTCCGTGGAAAAGCCCGGTGCATTTGGCTACGGATCGCTCCTCGGGGGAGACCGCGGCGAAGGTTCGCCGGGATAATGCTACGCGCGCCCAGGCGCTGGCGAATGTGTTGATGGTTGGCTTCGGAATCGAACTCCGCATCGGCCAGCACCAAGCCGAGGGGCGCACGTGCTCCGGCCACATTCAGCAACCCGGGCAGCGCCGGGGCGTCGCAACGCGGTCCGGGATGGGCCCGCTGCGCCAGCAAAATCTGTTGCTGCAAATCCGCAACGACCAGCCACTTCAACCAGCGACGATGGGGCGCCCTCCCGTGTGCTTGTTGTTCGATGCGGCGGAGGAAGAACGTGCTGACGGCGTTCTGCGACAGCCCCGTGCCGTCCACGCCAGCCGTCACCCGTGCCGAGCGTCGGCCGCGGCGCAACTGGCGCACGGTTTCTTCCAGTCCGCGGTCGATGGTGTCGTCGTCCAGCCGCTTCAGAAAACGGTACAAGGTGGTGTAATCGGGCACGCTTTCCAACTGCAGCGTTGCGCGCAACTCGCCATGCTCGCGTAATCGCACTTCGGCTTCGCGAAAGGTCCAGTCTTCGTAGCGCATCAGACACAGCACCGCCAGCAGCTGCGGCTGAGTGAACTGATGTTTGCTGAAGCGACTGCGGTAGGGCGGCAAGACCCGGGTGGCCACCTGCAAGGCCACGCGAGCAAAAGGCAGGAGTCCCACTTCGGCCATCGTCCCTCCTGCTCGATCAGAAAACACGCACGCCGCCCCCTTGTCGACCCCGCAAAACCGAGACTGTGCCGAGGATGTCAACAGAGCCATCAACACTTACATAAGTGTTCATTCTAAACGACTTTAGCCTCCTTTAGAATGAACACTTACGCAAAACCCCAGGGGGGGCCCCTTCTCCGCCGCTTGCATGATTTCCAGAGTCGACGTCGGGCCCGGCCCGGCCCTCTCTCACAACGCTTCGTCGGTTTCTCTAGCCAAAACTCAACTGCACAGGTTACAATCCCGAAATCAACCTGGAGTAACGCCCCGGTGATCTGGCGCAGCCCCTGCCAAAAGGCAGCGCCAAGGACAATTCGATGTTCGACCTTCCAACCCCGCAGTCTCTTTAAATCCGCGCTCACGCGGTCTTAGTTTCTTCTCGCTTCAACCACTAAAACTTTTGAACCAGCGCCGTCGCCTTGTTTTCCCTCGCGTCCGCGCAGCTTGTAGAGGTCTTTATGGCATCAGAACAAAACGTTGCCGTTTCTGGGAATTTACCCAGTCTATGGAGTTCCGTCCGCGAAGCGCTCCGCGGTTCGCATCAGGATTTCACCACGGGCAGCCTCAATCGCGCCATCCTCCTTCTGGCCATTCCCATGGTCCTCGAGATGGTCCTGGAATCGCTCTTTGCCGTCGTCGACGTTTTCTGGGTCGGCCGTCTCGGCGCGGACGCCGTGGCCACCGTCGGTCTCACCGAATCGCTCCTCAGCCTGGTCTTCGCCGTCGGCCTCGGCCTTAGCCTCTCTACCACTGCCATGGTCGCCCGCCGCATCGGCGAAAAAGATCCCGCGGGCGCCGCCGTAGCTGGCGTGCAAGCCATCGCCCTGGGCCTGGCTGTTTCCGCCATCGTTGGTATTCCCTGTTTCTTCTACGCGCCTGAGCTCTTGCGCCTCATGGGAGCGTCGCCGCAAATCGTGGCCGTCGGCTCCGGCTACGCCCGCATCGCTCTCGGCGGCAGCGGCGCCATCATGCTGCTTTTTCTTAACAACGCCATCTTCCGCGGCGCCGGCGACGCGGCCATCGCCATGCGCCTGCTCTGGGTCTCCAACATCATCAATCTCGTACTCGACCCCTGCCTTATTTTCGGCTGGGGACCATTTCCCAAACTCGGCGTCACCGGCGCAGCTCTCGCCACCTTCACCGGTCGCAGCATCGGCGTCCTCTATCAGTTCTATCGCCTGCTCCGCGGCTCCGAACGCATCCGCATCCTCCGCCAACAAATTCGTCTCAATTTTCCTGTTCTGCTGCGACTCGTCCGCGTCTCGCTCACCGGCATCCTCCAATTCGCCATCGCGCACACCAGTTGGATCGGCCTCGTCCGCATCGTCAGCATCTTTGGCGCAGCCGCCCTCGCCGGCTACACCATCGCCATTCGCATCGTGGTCTTCCTCATCTTGCCTTCGTGGGGGCTCAGCAATGCTGCCGCCACCCTCGTCGGCCAGAATCTCGGCGCAAACCGCCCCGACCGCGCCGAAAAATCCGTCTGGCGCACCGGCTTCTACAACATGCTTTTCCTCGGTGGAATCGGCGTCTTCTTCATCTTCTTCGCGGAACGCATCGTCAGCCTCTTCACGCATGATCCGGCGGTCGTCCCGTTGGCCGCATCGTGCCTCCGCATCATCAGTTACGGAAACATCGCCTACGCCTACGGCATGGTTATGCTGCAAGCCTTCAACGGCGCGGGAGACACCGTGACGCCAACACTCGTCAATTTCTTCGGCTTTTGGTGTCTGGAAATTCCGCTGGCATACTTCCTGGCGATAACCGCTGGCATGCGCTCACGCGGCGTCTTCCTCTCCATTGTCATCGCCGAAGCGTTCATCGCCACCGTCAGCGTGATCCTTTTCAAACGCGGCCGCTGGAAGCGCCAACAAATCTGAGCTCTCTTCGTGAGCTTGTAGAGGAGGGGCTCGCCCTTCCCGCTCTTCACGGTCGAGCCGCCCGTACTTTAGGCGCATTTCATGATAAGAAGGTCCCGCGCAAGCTGCGCGCGGAGAAACTCATGCCCGACGCAAACAAAGCTGCTCCGGCATTTGCCGTATGGAGGCAAATCCTCACTGACATCCACTTCTGGGTTCCGGCGATTGTATTGCTCGCCGGACTAGCCGTGCTGCATTGGATTCGCTGAGCCGCCGCGTGACCTCCGCCACCACAAAAACAAAAATGCTCTCGCCGACCGTGGAAGCCGCGCGCCTCCGCAAATTGCAACTCGTCGGCATCCTCTGTGGATTCGGCGCAGGCGCATGGCTCGGCGCCGCCGAAGCTCCCACAAAATTGGTAAAACTTGGCGTCTCCCCTCTCGTCGTTTCTCTTCTGATGGTCGTCGGCGTTTTCCTCGCCCGATGGAGTCTTCCTGCCCTCATCCGCGGCACTGGCCAAATCCGCATCGACATTCGTCAAGCTCCTCATCTCATCGTCTGGGGTATCCTCGCCGGCTGCCTCTGGGCCGTCGCCAACACGCTCACCATCTTCGCGATTCGCGATATCGGGCTCAGCATCGCCTTCCCTCTCTGGAACATCAACAGCCTCCTCGGCATCTTCTGGGGCTGGCTTCTCTTCAACGAACTCCGCGACGCCGGCAAATTCCGCTGGTTCACCGTCCTCGGCGGCGCGCTTCTCATGTTCGCAGGCGCGACGCTTCTCGCCATCGCTTCCTCCGCGCAAAGCCCCGCCGAACATCCCATGCGCGGCATCCTCGCCGCTCTCGGCGCTGGCGTGCTCTGGGGCACCATGTATGTCCCCTATCGCAAGGCCTATTTAACTGGAATGAATCCGCTATCCTTCATCGCCTTCTTCACCATCGGCGAACTCGGAATGATGCTCGCTCTCGCCGTCGCCTACGGTGGCGGCCCCGCCGCTCTCGCCAGCGAACTCGAACTCGCCAAGCCCGTGCTCTTCTGGCTCATGCTGGGCGGTTTCGTCTGGGTCATCGGCGATCTCTTTCAACAGTACGCCGCAAAATACATCGGCATCAGCCGCGGCATTCCTCTCTCCAACACCAATCAATTGTGGGGATTGCTTTGGGGCATTCTCGTCTTCGGAGAATTGCGCGGCCTCAGTTCATCGCTCTACGCGCAAGTCATCGGCGGCTCTTTACTCATGGCCGTCGGCGCTGGCGCCATCGCTCTCTCCGGCGTCAGCGGAAAAGAACACGCGCGCTGGAAGCAAGCCGCCGACCGTGAAGGCCAGCGCTACAACGTCAACACCGACTACGTCCAAGCCGCTCTCTCCGGTAGTGACGCAAGCATTGCGACAAACGCAAGCAACGCGATTAACTCCGGCGTTTCGAGCAGTCGGCCTGCTACGCAACCCTCCCGCTCCTGGCTCGACTATTTCCTCGTCATCGCCGCCACTACAATTTTCATCACTCTGGCCGTCCTGGCCCGCGCTCCAAACCTGGCTTTGAATTGGCCCGCCCTGCTCGCGCTCACCGCCGCCATGCTCATTTTTCTCGTAGCCTGCGGCGTGACTCTCTGGCGCACCACGCGCTTCAACTGACGTTCACAAAACGGTTCCCGTAATCGTCTGCAATATGTAAACTGAATAGTGTAAGAGGAATTCGCGCGGGTGCGCGTCACGCCAACCAAAACCCGCATCGACCAATTGCTACGGAGCGCATCCCAAATGGCCGGCACTCTCCCCCTCCCCGCAACATTGCAATCGCGCACCGACGCGCGTGTCTCCGCAAAATCTCTCGCCATTCCCTGGTACATCTGGTGCAACGTTCTCGCTGTTGCCTGCAGCGTCGTTGGCGGCGTCTGGGATATTTCCTGGCACGAAAGCGTCGGACGCGACACTTTCTGGACTCCCGCGCATCTCCTCATTCAACTCTGCGGCATTCTCGCCGGATTCGGCTGCGGCTATCTGATTCTCGACACAACGTTCCGCAAAGATTCGCCGCTCCGCGCGAATTCCGTCTCCGTTTGGGGATTCCGCGGCCCTCTTGGTGCGTTCATTTCCGCCTGGGGCGCCGTCGGCATGATCACCTCCGCTCCCTTCGACAACTGGTGGCACAACGCCTACGGCCTCGACGTAAAAATTCTCAGCCCGCCGCACATCCTGCTCGCTCTTGGGATGACCGGCATCCGCTTCGGCACACTCGTCATGGTCCTCGCGGAAGTCAACCGCGCCACCGCCGAGTATCGCGCGCGCCTTGAGCGAGTCCTATTTTTCTGCTTCATGTTTCTGCTGGGCATGACCGTCGGCATTATGCAGGAAGATACTTTCCGCATGTTCATGCATGGCGCCAAATTTTATTTGGTCGTTATGCTCGTGATGCCCATCTGGTTCGCGGCCGCTTCGCGCGCCTCAGAAAACCGCTGGGCCGCCACCATCGTTACCGGCGCTTACACCGCTATGCATCTGTGTTTTATGTGGATCCTGCAGCTCATCCCCGCTGAGCCAAAGCTCGGCCCCGTCTACCAAAAAATCACGCACCTCGTTCCGCCCGATTTCCCGCTGCTGATGATCGTTCCCGCGATCGTCTTCGACCTCATCCGCCGCCGCATCACCACGCTGAATCGCTGGACGCAATCCGCAATTCTCGGCGCAGCTTCTCTCGCCAGTTTCTTCGCCGTGCAGTGGCCCTTTGCCAAATTCCTGATGTCCCCCGCGTCGCGCAACTGGTTCTTCGCCACCAACAACATCCCCTATTTCGTTCCCCCCACTTCACACTGGGGCAGCTACGCATGGCTCCCCACCGAATTCAGTACATCCCAATTCGCCCTGCGCATAGTGTTGGCCCTAGTCGCCGCCATCCTCATGACCCGCGTCGGCCTAAGCTGGGGCGACTGGATGCGCCGCCTCCGCCGTTAGCATTTCCATCCTAACTATTTTTCTTTAAGTGGCGGCTTAGGCTCCCCCACCTCAGAACTCTGGGGTGAATTACAGAAGTGGTATGCTCTCCGCATGGGCACACCTAAAGGCAGAAACCATCCTTGGCGCATTGAGGCGACCAGCCCATCGCAGGTAGAGCTGTAATGGTGACTTATAAGCGAACGAATATCACGTCGAAGACAGGCCTCAACTTCGTGCGGACAATTGTCGAAGATGCGGGAAGCCTGTTCCACAAAATCGAACAGGAAAACGACCTTGGGATTGACGGACTAATTGAGTTTGTGCGGGATGGACAGCCACTTGGCAAACAGGTTGCAGTCCAAGTGAAGTCTGGGAACTCCTATTTCAATTCAAAGAGCGAACAGTGCCTAATTCCAATAGAGAATCACCGTGACTACTGGTCCAAGTATCCGTTGCCAGTCATCGGCATCGCTTATATTCCGAACTTGATGCATGCTCACTGGGTTGATATCAAACCCTATCTCAAACGATTTTCGCAGGCGGCGGTTATCCGTTTCACTGCCAGCGAAGCCAACCGTCTCGACCCTGAATCTTTTCAACGGATATTTCTCCCGAGGCTCCAACAAGAAGTTCCTGAGATTCCATTGCATAAAGCTCTGTCATTGTTTCAGTCTTCCAAAAAAGACGAATCCCATCTCGGTCTTGTTGTGCTTTTCCGTAAATATCCAAACGAGCGACAGGTGTGGAATGAGTTTGTCCGCTATTTCGTTGAGAAGCCATCAGCCGATGTTGCTCCGATTCTGATTTACTACATCGCGCACGTTCCGTGGCACGGTGACATCGCTCATTTCGGTGAGGCCCTTACGAAGGAAACGAGAGACTATGCTCAGAGCCTCTTCAATCGTTTTGGCCGTTCGGAGATCGAGAAACTGCTCGGATTTATCGACACGGAGAGCCAGATATCGCGTGGGGCAATAGGCCAGTCAGTCGAAGCTCTCGTATCTTCGTTGCCTGATGTGGACCGCACGCTGTCGGCCATAGCCAGCGACCGTAGCTCCGACCTGTTTATTCGCGAGTGTGCAGCATTGATTCTAGCCATGCACATCGGAAAGGATGCCAAACCCATCCTCGAGCAGCTCATAGCGGCAGGTTCGTGGTATAGCCAGGAACTACAAAGCTACCTTAACGAATACGGCTTAGTGGACCCCTATGCCTGACGTAGCGCTCCGCGTTACAACGTGCGAATCCAGACCCTGCGGCCGTCCCTGCTAGACACCTGGCCGATCAGCCGCCCAGCGCCTCAGAGCCCGCTCGGCACTTTTGCTGGAGTTTCCGCCGCGGCGGCGCCCTTCTTGTAGATAATCTTCTTCGATCCTGCTTCGCAAGTACCAACCACTTTTCCGTCGCCTGCGTCGGCGTCTTTCGCCACGATGTCCAGCGAATAACCCTTCACGCCTTTCGCATCCAGCTTCGCGGCGATTTCCGTCTTCAACTCTTCACAAGGCTTCGCTTGCGCATAACTGCAAGCCGGAACGAGCAGCACACCTGCAACCGCCATCCATACTTTCATTTGGAATCTCCTTTGTGGGAAATTGAGGGCCACTTGCAGCATACCAAATTGATCCTCCACCGGCTGTTCTGCGCACTCCTCACGTTCCGATTTAGGCAACCTCCCTCGGCGTTCTTCACTTGCAAGCCGCCAACATGAGAGACTCGCTCCGCGCAAGTGAATCGACCGATGCGCCGGATCGCCATTGAGCGCAACAGGAGTGAAACATGCTTACCTTCCGAAATTTCCACGTGCGAGTTTTTTGCGCAATGTTGCTTGCAGCCTTTGCAACGTCGGATTTACATCTCGTGGCGACGACGATGGCGCCGCCGCGTACCGAACTCTCAGCCGACGCCGATTGGAAATTTTTCCTCGGCGATCACGCTGGCGCTGACGCCGCCACTTTCGACGATCATTCCTGGCGCACTCTCACCCTTCCGCACGACTGGAGCATCGAAGGTGCCTCCGCCGAGAAAAATCCCACGGGCTCCGGAGGCGGATTTTTCCCCGCCGGGGTTGGCTGGTACAGAAAGAAGTTCACCGCTCCCGCAAGTTGGAAGGGCAAGCGCGTCAGTATAGAGTTCGATGGCGTCTCGATGGACGCAACGGTCTATCTCAATGGCCACAAGATCGGCAATCATCCTTACGCCTATACCAGCTTTCGCTTCGATCTGACGCCGCATCTGAACCTTTCCGGCGCCAATGTTCTCGCGGTGCGCGTGGACAACTCACTGCAGCCGAACAGCCGCTGGTACACGGGCTCAGGCATCTATCGCCATGTTCGCGTCGTGGTCACCGATCCTATTCACGTTGCGCCGTGGGGAGTGTTCGTGAGCACGCCGGAAGTTTCCGCCGCTTCCGCCAAAGTCCGGATAGAGACTCGAGTGCAGAATGATTCAGCAGAGAACAGCGAAGTCAGGGTCCTGACGGTACTGGAGAATCCGGCCGGCGCCGAATCTCGTGACTCTCAAAGTACGATCAAGCTTGCAGCGGGCCAGGAAGCCAAAGTAACGCAGGAGATCATTCTTGACCATCCGGCACTTTGGTCTCCGGCTTCTCCGCGTATGTACCGCGCCATCACGCTAGTCGGGACCAAGGAAAGAGTTCTTGACGAGGTAAAAACTCCGTTCGGTGTCCGCTCGCTCTCCTGGTCCGTCGAGAAAGGGCTTCTGCTGAATGGCACCTCCATCAAGCTTGCCGGTGGCAGTCTTCATCACGATAACGGCCCGCTCGGCGCCGCCGCTTTCGATCGCGCCGAGGCTCGAAAAGTCGAACTCCTGAAAGCCGCCGGCTTCAACGCCGTGCGCACCGCTCACAATCCTCCTTCGCCTGCGTTTCTCGACGCCTGCGACCGCCTCGGCCTGCTCGTCCTCGATGAGCCTTTCGATGTCTGGACGGTACGCAAAGCGAAGCACGACTATGCTCGCCTTTTCAAGGACTGGTGGCAGCAGGACATCGACTCCATGGTTCTGCGCGATCGCAATCATCCTTCCATCATCGTCTGGGGCATTGGCAATGAGATTCCGGAGGCGTGGACCAGCGAAGGAGCGCCGCTTGCAAAGCAGCTTGCTTCCCGTGTGCGTTCGCTGGACTCCACGCGTCCGCTGACGGAAGCGTTTCCTGGTGCAACTTTCGGCCCAAACCCCGATGCGGTCTTTTCCGTGCTCGATATCGGCGGCTACAACTACAACCTCGCGCAGAACCAGGAAGAAGATCATCGTCGAGTGCCGGGCCGAATCATGATGACGACGGAGTCGATGGCCGCCGATGCATTCGAGCAGTGGCAACTGGTGAAAGATCATTCCTACATCGTGGGCGAGTTCTTGTGGACCGCG
This sequence comes from uncultured Acidobacteriota bacterium, assembly GCA_963718785.1. Classification (GTDB taxonomy): domain Bacteria; phylum Acidobacteriota; class Terriglobia; order Acidiferrales; family UBA7541; genus Acidiferrum. The sequence goes on from CAVQZW010000009.1 coordinate 514,305, forward strand.
ATGGACTATCTCGGTGAGTCCGGCATCGGCGCGTGGAGCTACGCCACGCCGGAAGAAGCTACGCAGGCCGCGCAGATCGCCAACGTCCTGAAAAAAATCATGTCCACGATGGGCGCCGACGGAAAAAATCCCTTCGAATACTCAGATCCCAAGGACGCAAAACCAAACCCCATCCAGAAGTTCCTGTTTGCTGGTTACCCGTGGCACGCTGCCTATTCTGGCGACTTGGACCTCACCGGATTCCGCAAGCCGTCTTCCTACTATCGCGACATTCTCTGGAACGGGGGCGATCGCGTCTTCGCGACGGTTCGCTTGCCGGAGCCTGAAGGCAAAAAGATCATTGCGATGGCCTGGAGCGTTTATCCCACTCTGCCCAGCTGGACCTGGCCGGGCCACGACAATAAGCCGCTCACCGTGGAAGTTTATTCCGGCGCGGAACGCGTTCGCCTCTTTCTCAACAACAAACTGATCGGCGAAAAACCAACGGGTCGCGAACAGGCCTTCAAAGCCGAGTTCGAAGTTCCTTACACGCCAGGAACGCTAAAGGCGGAGGGCCTTCGTGGAGATCGCGTTGTCGCCGAAGGCATTCTTGAGACCGCGGGAGATCCCGTTCGCCTTAAGCTCACTGCTGATCGAACCGTTCTCGGCGCGGATGGACAGGACCTAGCGTTTGTTACGGTCGAAGCGCTGGACGATAAGGGCCGCGTTCAGATGAACAGCAGCCAGAAAGTCCATTTCGCCGTCAGCGGAGCAGGCACGATCGCGGCAGTGGGCAGCGGCGACGGACAATCCCCGGACTCCTATTCCGGCGACGCCTTCACCCTCTTCCACGGCCGCGCCCTCGCCGTCGTGCGCACCTCTCGCAACCCCGGCGAAATTAAATTGGCAGTCAACGCCGACGGTTTAGCTGCGGCATCGCTAACGCTTGAATCCAAGCCGGTAACTTTGGCGCCTGAGCTTCGATGAGCCTCGAATTTCTAGACAAGTCTTTACGGTCGTTCCTAGCAATCGCAAACATCTATCGCTGGTATCCTTGATACCGTGATGGTTGATAACTCAGAGCGTTCACGCTCTACGCGGGCCGATGCCCGGCGATCTCAGCGGGTGATACTGCGGGTTGCGATTCTTGTTCGCGCTGAGATGGAAGGCGAACCTCGCTGAAGGAAGACACCTTTACGCTGGTGGTGAATGCTCACGGTGCCCTCATCGCTCTGGCCATGAAAGTCCGGCCCGGACAAAAGCTGGTCCTGAGAAACTGGGGCACAGCAAAAGAAAAGCCTTGCCGCGTGATCCACGTAAAGGACAATCCCTTTGGTAAGAATGAAGTGGGGATTGAGTTCCCTTCCCGGACGCCCGTTTCTGGAACCTCGATTTTCCCCCACCCGATTGGCAGCCTTTCCTGGACTGAGGGATTGGGCGCCGACTGGCTTCAGCCTCCAGCCGGCTCATTCGCTCCACGGATTGAACGTCTTGATCGCCGTGCCGGGGAAATCCATTTCATTGCGCGTGACTAGCGTCATTTGGTGGGCTGCAGCCGTGGCTGCCAGGAATCCATCCATGGCACCCATCGGCCTCCCCGCCGCGTCCGCCTTAGCGAGCAATTTCCCCCAAAGGGCCGCTACGGTCTCGTCGATGACTACCACCCGTCCTTCAAACCGGCTGCGGAGTTCCGTCTCCAGCCACTCTTGTAACTGCGCGCTCTTTCGCCCGGCGGGCAGACGCTCTACTCCATAGCGCAACTCCGCCAGCGTCACGACGCTTAGAAACAGGCGGTCCTCATCGGCGCTTGCCAGCCACTCGATCACACCAGGATTTGGACGCGGCTTCACCCATTCCGAAACCACGTTCGTATCCAGCAGGAAGTTCACAGATCAATCTCGCGTGCCGGGTCTTTCCGACGCTTCAACTCCAGCCCCGCGCCCCGCAGCGGCGAGTTTGCGAAGAACTCCGCCAGGTTCCCTTTGCGTTTCGTTTTGCGCTCCCACTCCTCGGCGGAAACCACCACGGCGGCCGGTTCACCATGCCGGGTAATCCTCTGTGGGCCCTCTTCTTCCGCCCGCTGGATTACCTCGCTCAACTTCGCCTTCGCTTCCGCCACCGTCCATTGCATTTTCTCTGCCTTCACGGCACCTCCCACAACAAACTAGTCAGTATGGTCATTATAGTCTGATACTCGGTCTGCAGCTAGGCTTTCTTATCGCGGCAGCCGGTCACGTTGCAAGCTGCGCAGACCATTCTCAAGCAGATAAACTTCCCCCTCGTTACTTCCTCTACTCCCCGCCCGTATTCCCTAACGAGAGGCGGCACGGAGACCATGGACCCGGCGCAAATTCGCTGGTACATTGCTTGTCACACGGAGGGTCTCACCTCGAGCACATCCGCCGCATCCATTCGGTTGGGCAGGCTCACCATGAGGTCCCAAGAGTTTCCCGTCTCCCTTACCAATCACAAACGAAAGCGAGCAAAACATGATCAAGCAACTGAGGGCAGCAGCGGCTATCGCCATACTCGCATGCGCGGGCGCGACCGCCGTTCGGTCACAGGAAGTGACGCAAGCGGAAAAAGAGCGCGCGATGCAATATCTCGAGAGAACGAAGCAAGGCGTTCTCGACGCCACGAAAGGGCTCTCTGACGCGCAGTGGAACTTCAAAGCTGGACCGGATCGCTGGTCCATCGCGCAATGCGTTGAGCACATCGCCGCCGCGGAAGACTACATTCGCGGGATGGTCGTAGAGAAAGTGATGGCCGCGCCTGCCGTTGCCGGACGTGACTTGAAAAAGACGGACGACGCCGTCGTCGCCATAATTCCAGACCGTTCTAAAAAGGCGCAAGCCCCCGAGCCGCTGGTTCCCACGAACCGCTTTGGGTCAGCAGATGGCTCATTGAAACATTTCGTCGAGAGCCGAACGAAAACGGAAGACTTCCTGAGAACTACGCCCGGCCTGCGCGATCACGCGGTCGACAGTCCATTGGGCTCGAAGCTGGACGGATACGAGTTTGTTCTCTTCATTGCCGCGCATAGCGAGCGCCACACGAAACAAATCCTGGAAGTAAAAGCCGACCCCAACTATCCGAAGAACTAACGAGGGAAACGCAGCGCGCAAGAATTAAGCACGAAGAGTGGACAGCATTTAACGAAACAAAACAATCCAGAGGGCTCGGCGGAGCACAGCGGTTCCGCCGAGCCCTTGCTTATTTTTTGGTCGAATTGAGCACAAGAATGAATGTTGGCAGATCTTGCTCTCCTGGTCCGGCAGGCGTATGTTTTGCAGCAAAGTTCCTACGGAGGGAACAAGCATGAACAAGAATTTATTCAAGAGTGTTTGCGTGGCGGCGTCCGCGCTGGCGGTTTTCGCGGCGGCGAGTTACAGCCAGGAAAAGAACGCAAGCGAGGAAGCGCACAAAATCGTTCGCTCGGGCGACCTGAAATGGACGCCGATCATCAAGGGTTGCGAACTCGCGGTGGTGGACGGAAATCCGGACGCGGAGGGCCAGCCATTTGTCATCCGATTTCACTGCGCAGACGGCGCGAAGACTCCGCCACACTGGCACCCTACCGATGAGAACATCACCACGCTGAAGGGTACATTTCTAGTGGGGATGGGAGAGAAGTTCGACGAATCCAAGCTGAAACCGATGAATCCCGGCAATTTCATGTTGATGCCGAAAGAGATGAGGCACTTCGGAAAGGCGAAGGGAGATTTGGTTTTGCAAGTACATGGGATCGGACCATTCAAGGTAAATTGGGTGAATCCGTCGGAAGTGGAACCGCCGGATGCACCGGCTGCGGCCGCGAAACCGTAAAGTTGCTGCGAAGCGATCTGTCACGCGGTGAACGCCGCGCGGAAATTTTGTTTTGAGAAACCAAAACGCTCTGCCGAGAATTTCAGGCATGGCGCAACTTAAAATTCTGTGTGTTAAACTCAAACGAGCAGCGGCGCGAAGTGCGCGGCTGCCGGAGCGTGGAACTTCGGGCTCTGTGCAACGAGGTCCCGCGAACCCCGCCAGGCCCGGAAGGGAGCAACGGTATCGGGATAGCCTCGGGTGCCGCAGATCACCCGAAGTTCCTCGCATTGGATAGAAGTTCACCGTCGACGGTTGAAAGTTAAAAGTTGAAGGGCAACCGCGACGGAAGAATCGGCAGAGAGTTGCGGTGAGGAGGTGCAACGATGATATTGGCTGGAACGGTTCTCGTTGCGTTTTTCCTGGGGTGCATTGGAGTGGCGTATTTTGTTTTTTGGCTTAGCAGGCAAAGCAGGAGTGCGAAGTCGACTGACGTGAAATGAGCTATCAAGTCATAGCCCGGAAGTGGCGCCCGCAGACCTTCAGTGATCTTGTCGGACAATCTCATGTGACATCCACGTTGGCGAACGCAATCAAGAATGATCGCGTGGCGCATGCGTATATTTTTTCGGGAGCGCGCGGCGTGGGAAAAACGACGGCGGCGCGGATTCTGGCGAAGGCCATGAATTGCGCGAAGGGGCCGACGGCGGAGCCATGCGGCGAGTGCGATTCGTGCAAAGAGATTGCGGCGGGGACTTCGCTGGATGTGATTGAGATTGACGCGGCCTCGAATCGCGGCATTGACCAGATCCGCGAGCTGCGCGAGATGGTGCGGTATGCGCCAGCGGCTTCGAGAAGCAAGGTTGTACTGCTCGATGAAGCACACATGCTGACGACGGAAGCTTCAAACGCGCTTCTGAAAACTTTGGAAGAGCCGCCGGACCGCGTGATTTTTGTGATGGCCACGACGCAGCCGGAAGATTTAGAGGACACCATCCGGTCGCGGTCGCAACATTTTCATTTCCGGGCGCTGACGTTCGCGGAAATTACCGGGCGGCTGGAAGAAATTGCGGCGAAAGAAAATCTGAAGATTGAAACGGGCGCGCTGGCGGTGATTGCGCGGATGGCGGAAGGCAGTTTGCGCGACGCGCTGTCTTTGCTGGAGCAGGCGCGAGCGTATTGCGGCGACGTGATTCCGGATAAGGAAGTTCGTGAACTGCTCGGCGTGGTGCCGGAAGATTCGCTGAACGAATTGGTGGAAGCGATTGCGGAAGGATCGGCGGACCGCGCGCTAGGTTTGGTTCACACGTTTCAGAAGGAAGGGCGCAACCTTCAGCATTTTTGCCGGGAAGCGATCCGGCATATACGCAACTTGTTGATCGCGCGGGTGAGCGGCGCGGATTCGGATTTGATTGCGGCGACGGCGGACCAGCGGCCGACGCTGGCCAAAGCGGCGGCGCAGTTCACGGAAGAAGACCTAACGCGATTTTTTCAGATACTTTTGCAGACGGATAGTGATTTGCGGCATAAGCCCGACCCGCGGGTACATCTGGAGATGGGACTGTTGCGATTGATCAACGCGCAGCGGCTGGCGCCGATGGAGGAATTGCTGGCGGAATTGCGTAGTGGAACTGCGGCAACGTCGAGCGGTTCCGGAGCGATGCGCGGTAGCGCGGCATTTGCGGCTCCTGCGGTTGCGCCGCAAACATTGCCGGCGCGGAGTTTTTCTACTGCGCCCGCACCGCAAACAACATTTGCGGCACCGCCGCCGAGGATCGCTACGCCGAGTTTTGGAACTTCAGCAGCAGCGGCAGCGGCGACCGCACCTGCGCGCGCGGAAATAAAAACCTCGCCTGCGCCGCCAGCAGCAGAGACTCCTGCAACCATTTCGACTACGCCTGAATCCGAGCCAGAAACCGCGGCGAGTACGGAAAGTGCGGCTGCGGAGACTCGCGCTTCAGGAATCACGCAGGAGCAAGTTGCGGAAATCAAGGCGGCAATACAGGCGCAGCAAAAATTCCTGGGCGAAATCATGAACCAAGGCAGCCGTTGGGAACTGGAAGGCGCGGAATTGCGAATTTATTTCTCGGCGGACAAACGCGCGTTCGCGGAGATGATGGAAGGACGCGACTCGCTGGAAAAGGTCCGTACCTGTTCGAGCAAAGTGCTGGGCCGCGCGGTAAGAGTGTGTGCTAAAGTAGAAGCAGTTGCAGCGGCTGGGTCGCGCGGAATTTCCGGAACACAGGAATTGCGCGAACAGTTCGAGCGAGATCCGATGGTGCGGTCGATGCTGCAACGCTTCGGGGGAAAAATCTCCGAAGTAAAATGGCGCCAAGAGGAGTCCTGATGGAAGTCAATGCGATCCAGCAGATGCTCTCGAGGTTGCGGCAGGTTCAGGAAGACTTGCAGCAACAAGTAAATGGCGTGGCCGTGGAAGCTTCGGCGGGCGGCGGCATGGTCACCGTCAAAATGAACGGGCAGAAGCAGATTGTGGACCTGCGGATCGAGCCGGAAGTGTTTGCGAGCAAGGATCAAGAGATGTTGCAGGATTTGGTGCGGGCCGCGGTCAATGAAGCTTCGCGCCGCGTCGATGATGAACTCGCCAATCAGATGAAGAATTTGGCAGGCAGCATTCCCGGAATGCCGGGAATGAAAATTCCCGGCTTGTTTTAGATTTTCGAATTTCTCTTCAGAGTTTTTCCTCCGACACAATTTCACTCGCCTCGTAGCTCATCTTGGCTACAAGTGGCATGCCTTACTCTCAAACCGGAGGGCGGGGCCCTTCGAAGCTCAGGATAATCAAGCCCCGCCCCTACAGGGCTTGGGACGCAGTCGGTGCTTACTTTACGAATTTTCCATCGTGGACTTCGTATTCGACGTGGAAGGGTTTTTGTTCCTTGCGATTTTCCCAGTGCTCCTGGGCGATTAGGCGGTTGATTTGATCAAGGCGCTCGGAGGGAGCCGGGTGCGAGCGGAAGTAGCCGGTGATGCTCTGGATGGCGAGCTCGGAGAGTTCTTGTTCGGGGCTTCGCGCGTGGATGACGTATTCGTTGCAGAGCTTGTCCAGGCGCGTGAATAGCGTGATCGCGCCGTAAGGCGAGTAGCTGGATTCGACGGCGAGGCGAACGCCTTCGCGATCAGCTTCAAACTCTTCGTCTTTGTGATAGCCGGCTTGCCAGAACTCCAGCGGGACTTGAAATAATGCGCCGATGATTTCGAGATTCAGATTTTTCAGCTTGGCTTCAATCTGCATGCGCTCGACGCAGTGGTAGTGATCGATGTGTTCAACTTCGTGGCCCAGGATGGCGGCCAGCTCGTCTTCGGTTTCCATTTGATCGAGCATGCCTTCGCCGATGTAGACGGGGCCGCCGGGAAGCGAGAAGGCGTTGATCATGTTGTGATCGGGAATCAAGTGAAAGTTGTAATCGAGATGGCGGTGAGCGTGAGCCGAAACCGTGCCCCCCACGCGGCGAACATATTTTTGGAGAGCCTCTTCTTCGGGCGTGAGCTTTCCCAGAATGCCGGAATAGTTGGCGGCCAGGTTGCGGCCGATGGTAATTTCCTGCTCGTCGGACAGGCGAGTGAAATGCATGGGAACGCGCGTGAGGTCACGCTGCGCGTCGGCGGCCATGTTCAGAATGGCGTTGGGCGAGACAGGAGGAGATTTAGCACGGCGCTGGCTCCAATAGAGGCCAGCGAGGGACACGCTTAGAATGGCAAAGAAAACAATTAAGACGATGGCGCGCTTCATCGGTGATGCTCGAAGACTTCCTTGAATCTCGTGTGAAGCAGGGCGACAGCCAGGATTACGCCGCCCACTACTGCGAAAGAGACTCCTCTTTCCAACAAGGTCTCTCGCCAAAAATCCATGGCGACGATTTTTCCGATGCAGAGCAAGAACAGAGCGTAAGCGGTTAGACGATAGCTGTGTTCCTTCGCGAGGTACGCAAGCAAAACAATGCAGAGTCCTTCTAGGCCCCAAGAGGCTGTGACCCACTCGGCCATCATTTTCAGCGCGAACATCGCGGCAATTAGAATCACAGGAACAAAAAACTGGAGCTGCTCAGGCCGGGCGACGAGCGCGCTTGAGATTTTTTTCCAGCGGCTCGCGTTGGCCGGCGGCGCGTATCGCCCGCGAATTTTAAATGCAAAGTAGAGGGTGGCGAGCAAAATCGCCGCAGCCGAACCCACGACGAAGTAGCGGCCGCTCCAATTGCCACCGGTCAAATAACCGCCACCGAAAAGATTGTGGGCCATGCCGCGGGCAAAGGTCCCCAGAGTGAGAAGAATTCCCTGGTGGAGAAAAATGGGACGACGCAGCGCCCACGCGGCCGCGAACAAGGCAAACGCGAGGCCGGCGTAGGCGGTGACGACCCATTCGTCCGGGAACTGGAAATAGAAGAGCGCCGCAAGAGTGCCCGTTCCGAGATAAGCGACGAAGGAATCGAAATGGAGGCGGCGGTCATTCGCTGTGTTTTCTTCGCTGGCAGGCAGCTGTGCGTAAACGAAAAAGAAAATCAGGACGAGGGGGGCGACGGTGATCATGCGATCGCTCAAAAAGACGCCAGGATCACCCGCGGCGAGGTTTGCGAAAAAGATGCGAGCGAACGCGGCCGTGAAGGCGACGTAGGACTGAAAACGGAATTGCGCGATTTTGCGCAGTAAGCCATATTCGAAGAGGACCAGGCCAAAAACGGCGAGGCCGACGGCGAGGCTGAGGGGTTTGAGCTCTCGCCAGAGAAGCAGGGACACGATCAAAGATGCAGCCCAAGAATAAATATGATGGAAGTCGCGGGCGCGCCACTGGTCGGGCATGCGCACGAGGCGCGACATAGCGTAGAAAACGACGGCGACGATGGAGAGCGAAAGGAGGCGGACGCTGAGGCCGTGCCAGGTTTCTTCGACGTACATGTTGATCCAGACGCTGCGGATCAAGGTGAGCACGGCGAGAGCGTGAGCCTGCCAGCGCAGATCATCGAGCTTGAAGCGGCGGTCGATGGCGGCAAGCGCAAATGCGAAAAGCGCCCAGAACGCGGCGAGCCAGCCGCTACCGGTGGAAACTTCGTACCACATGAGAAGAGCGAGAAGCGACGTGGCGGCAGTGGTGTGCAAGTAAGCCGAAGCGAGCCGATAGGGCGCATCGGGGGCGCTGGCTTTGCGAGAGACGGCGTAGAGGCCGGCCGCGACAATCGAGACGGTGATCATGCGGACGCTGAAATAGCCATAGTAAGTGGTCAGGTGATAGTTGTAGTCAAAGGTGCGGGCAACAGCAGCGATAGCAAAGAAATGTTCCTGGAAGCCGAGGTGCGGGAGATTCCACCGTCGGCCCACAAGCGCAAGGATGATTCCGGCGGCAATAAAGAAGACAGCCATCCAGTCATGCGGAGCTTCCGCGAAAATGAGAAGGCCAACGAAGAGAGCGGCGGCCCAGGTGTAAGCGTTGCGAACGATGGATTCGAATTCTCCGAGAGCGTCGGCGGCGATTTTGGCGAGGACGTATGCGCCGGCTATGACGAGGCTAACGGTGAAGAGGCGCAATGAAACGTGCGGCCAGAGTGGCAGGTGAAGATTTACGTTGAACGTGTAAGTACGAATGAAGGCGGCGAGCGCAATGACATTGGCCTGCCAGGCAAGATGGCGGTAGCGAATCCAGCGAGTACTGAGCGCGAGAACGACGGCGAAGACGATCCAGCCTACAGCGATCCGCGGAGCGCGGAGAGCTTCTTCGATCGCCCAAGTCATTACGCCGGCGGCGAGCCACGTGTAGGCGACCCGAGCGATTTCGGCGTGACGCGCGTTTTCGACTCCGAGTCGCTTGGCGATCCAGTAGCAGCCAGCGACGACAGGCAGCGCGGCGAACGCATGAACGGGAATGGTGTGCCAGACGTGAAGGCCGGATTGATCGGCAGTAAGAGCGGCGAACACCGCAAGAAGCGTGATGGCGTGCGCGTGGAACGCGAGGACTTGATAACGCATTGCGCGGGCGTTTTCGGAGAGCGCGACGGCGAACGCAATGAAGAGAACGGGTTGCCACAGCTCGGGCCCTTCAAACCAGATAAGCGCGGCGAACAGAGCTGTGCCGGCGAACGCGAAGAGACTGCGGAAGATGCGCTGCTCCTGATCGTCGCGAAGGGCGGCGAGTTTTGCAGTGAGATAGAAAATCGCGCCGAGAATAGGAAGAGTGATGAGGCGAGTAATGATGTGCTCGTGCGCGGGGCTTTCGATGTGCAGATTGAAGACCAGCGTGCGATAGAGAGTGAGTGCGCCGAGCAGCGCGTATTGAATTTGGAGGTGGCGGCATTCGATGCGGCGGCCGAGTGCAGCGAGGGCAAGCATGATGGCGGCGAAGGAGAGGGCGGTCCAGTCGTAGGCGAAGAGAGCCCATGCGGAGGTGGCGATTGCTCCAGCGGCGAAATAGGACTGAATGTCGAGCATGCGGCGGTCAAGAGCGGCGCGGAAGGAATCTTTCCAGCGCGAGCCGACGTAGAGCGCATTGAGATAGAGAGCCAGGCCGCAGACGGCAAAGAGAATGCCGGCTTGTGACGCGAGTTCTTCGGATTTGGCGCGCAATTCGACGAGCGGGCGAAAATTGAACGCGACGAGGTCGATGCCCACAAGCAGTCCGGTGAAGAGGCCGACGCGAAGGAAGACGACTTCTTCGAAAATAATTCCGGCGAAGAGGAATACTTCCGCGCCTACGAGCCAGAGGTACGCGACGGGATTGCCTGAGAAGTGCGAGGGGACGGAGACGAGCATGAGCGACACGCCCATCAGGCTGAGAATGATGAACGCGCGGCGGCGACGGCGAGTGATAGGAAGTTGGGCAAAGATGAATTCAAGCGCGCCGATGAGAAGCAACGCAATGTAAGCGAGCTTTGGGTCGACGGATTGAAACTTCATGAGGCCGAGGAGAAGAAGCGTGTTGAGGATGGCGGAGACCGTGGAGACGTGCTCTTCAAAATCGGTTTTGACGACGCGGAGGATGTAGGAGATGCGAAACGCTAGCCAATAAAAGAAGAGCATGCCGAGGCTGGCGTGGTATTCGGGGAAGGCGTGGCCGTGGGCGCCGTTGGGACCGAGAATTTTGTAGAGCCAATAGAGATGATTGAGGTAGCTGGAGAGGATGCCGAAGACTTCGAGTTCGAACCAGCCCATTCTTAAAACGATAGTGACGAGGCCGATGGCGAGGAAACCGCCTGCGACCAGCCCATAGACCGTGCTCTCATTGGCGCCTGATAGCGAGCCTGACGGAATTTCGCTGAAGCTCAGAGCAACGGTGGTGTAACCGAGCAGAAAGGAGAGGCCAGTGACGAACTGGGATTTGTAGCGCAGCGTATGAGCGGCCATAGCGACAGCCACGACGAGCAAGAGGATGCAGTCCAGAACGAGAGAATCGAGGACGCGCATCGCGGGGAAACTGTGGATTCCGTAAGTAGTGCCGAAGAGCAAAGCCCAGCCGCAGCCGATTCCCACGCGGCCGAGAAGCTGATAGCGGTCGCGCTTCTCGAGGAAAATGCCGCCAACCAGGAGCAGGAAGGCCACAAGATAGGAGACGATGGCTTTTCCCGCGGCCCCAAAAGATTGCAGCTTGTACAAGCCGATCGTGGTTACGCCGATGACGACCATGATGCCGCCAAGCTTGGCAAACCAATTGGTACCTAGAGCGTCTTCGAGGGCGGAGATCGCTTTCATGCGGTCACGCATGGTGGGTCTCGGCGCGGGAGTGCGTAGTGGTGAAACTGGAGGCGGCGCAGAAACACGGGCGGCTGCCGCGGACGGAATCGCAGCGGGTTGTGGCGGGGGAGGCGCCGGAGCGGCCGGCGCGTGAGGGATGGCTGGCGGCACGATGACTTTGGGAGGGGCAGGCGGTGGAGCTGGTTTTGCTTCGGGGGGCGGAGCTTGCGGGGCGGGGGCGAGCTGTGTGGGCTCGACGGATTTTGGTACGACGGGCTTGGGCTCGACAGGTGCGGCCGGGGCCGGTGGCTTCTGGGGCGCCGCGGGCGTGGGAAGAACTGGCGGAGTCACAGTCACAGCAGCGGGCGGCACAACTGGCGTGGGTGCCTGCGGCTTGGGGGTAGGCTGGACCTCTATGCGCGGAGGAACCACCACGGGAGGGTGCGTGGGGACATGGGGGAGGGATTGGGGAACAGGGACGGGTTGAGGAGGCTCTGGAGAAGCAGATTTTTCGGCGGCGGGCGTTGCGGGAGGAGGGGCGGCGGCGAGTTTGGTTTGGAGCTCGCCAACGACGCGCTGCAGTTTTGTAAATCTTTGGGTGTTTTCTTCGGCGAGGTCGGTGAGTTGTTTCCGAAGTTTGGACTGCCGTACAAGAAGATAGATGAACAGAACCGGCGCAGTGAGCAGCGTCAGCCCATAGAACACGTACAGTAGGTAGAGAAAGGGCAAGGGCGTTCCTCTGGTGTACTGCTCCGTTAGTTCTGATGTTAGAACGGGGCTGGGGCGGATTCTTGCATTTTGTTCCCCGGCACCCATAGGTAGTAACCATCAGCTTTCTAAGTGCTTTTTTATGAATGGATTACGTGGCTGGCACGGAAAACCTAGCTCGCGTGGTGACCCGAGCTCCCTAGGGTGAGAGCGCTATTGAATTGAGGGTGAAGGGGACAGATTTTGACGTGGTTTGCGCGGAGATGCGGGCCTGTGCTACACATCATGCATGCCTGATTTTGCTGCTCCTGTGGAACGACTGATTGATGAGCTCAAGCACCTGCCTGGGATTGGACAGAAGACCGCGCAGAGGTTGGCCTTTTTTATCTTGCGGGCAGCGCCGGAAGACGCCATGGGTCTGGCCGATGCGATTCGCGACGCCAAGGAAAAAATTCGCGAGTGCTCGGTGTGCAGCAACATTACGGAGAACGATCCGTGCCATTTCTGCACGGGAGCAAACCGGGATAAAAAGATCATCTGTGTCGTGGAAGAAGCTCATAACATCATGGCGATTGAGAAGACGCGGACGTTCAGCGGGATGTATCACGTGCTGGGCGGGTCGCTGTCGCCGCTGTCGGGGCGCGGGCCGGATCAGCTTAGAATTAAGCCACTGATTGAGCGGTTGAAGGGCGGAACGGTCGAGGAAATTATCATTGCGACGAATCCGACGGCGGAAGGCGAGGCGACGGCCGTTTATCTATCGAAATTGCTGAAGCCGCTGGGAGTGCGGGTAACGCGGATTGGCGTGGGCATTCCGGTAGGTGCGGATTTGGAATATGCCGACGAAGTAACGATGCTGAAAGCGCTGGAGGGCCGGCGCGATTTGTAGTTCCCTAATCCCGTTGGGGAGCGAGTTGGAAGCGCAAGTGCAAGTTCTAACCTGGGATGTTATCGAAGATTGCCGCAGGGACCCACTCTTGAACTGCGTTCCTTAGAGGAATTTAAGGAGCGCTGCGGGGCGGGCTAGTACGTATGGCCACCTCTAGCCAACGAACCTTTTTCGGTATAGAGTTTCATTCCCGCGGAGTAGTCCCCCACCGCAAGGAGGTGCGCTTGCCAAGCCTGGCGCACTACATGGCGCAGTACGATCACGAGCACTCTTCCGGATGGAACAAGTTGCTGCATGGCGTAGGCATCCCCATGATTTTTGCCGGGATTATCCTGCTGATTTGGATGAAGTGGATTTGGGGAGCGAGTTTTTTTGTAGGCGGGTGGGTGTTCCTTCTTTTGGGACACAAAATTGAAGGAAACCATCCGGCGTTTTTTCAAGGACCGATTTATTTGCTGGTAGGACCAATCTGGGTCGCGAAGGAAGCATGGGAGTTCCTCACTGGGACACACCGTACGTCCGCCTCGGAAGCTACCTCGCAAGGCACAACCAAGCAGTCGTGAGCGATCTGGGAGTTCGGCCCAAACTCTAGGAGCGGCGACGGTGTCCATGGAAGAGCAGAGCGGCAATCTTGCCGATGAATCGACGGAAATGATGTCGGAACAGGTTGCACATCAGAACGAGGAATTGCGGAAGCGGCGCAGCACGCGAATTATGCAAGCCGTGCCCCTGGCAGTGACAGGTGTGGATGCCCTGGGACGGCCGTTCACGGAGCGCACGTCCACGCTGATTATTAATTGCCACGGATGCCGGTACCAATCAAAGCATTACGTCCTGAAAAATATGTGGGTGACGCTCGAAGTGCCGCATCCGGAAACGGGGCAGCCGCCGAGGTCGGTGCGTGGGCGTGTGGCGTGGATTCAGCGGCCGCGAACGGTCCGGCAGTTGTTTCAGGTGGCATTGGAGCTGGAAGTACCGGGCAACACGTGGGGCATCGCGTTTCCGCCGCCGGATTGGTTTGCCCCTTCGGAGGCGGCGAGATCAGCGAGCGCATACTCCGGAGTGCCAGAATCAACGACAAAGCTCGCTGAACCTGCCGAAATTCATTTGCCGTTAACGGAGTCTGAGCCCGTCGCGGCGCCTGTACAAGATAATTTGCGCGTCTTCCCTGCCCCGGCGAGCGCGACGGACGCCTCGCTGCAATTGGCGCGGCACATGGCGCGTTTGGTAGCCGACGCCAAGCAACAGATACAGGCGTCAGCGCGGGAGGTAGCCGCGCAAGCCGTGGCTGCCGAACGGCGCGTGTCGATGGAAGAGTGGGCGCACGAATTTTCCGTCGCGCGGGAGCAACTGTCGCAACAGGTTGCGAGCGCGATCGCAAAAATTCAGGAAGAGTCGGATACGCGTTCGCGGGCGGCGCACGCAGCGGCCGCGGAGGCACTACAGAGAGAACTCCCCCGCTGGATTGCCCCGCAGCTCGAGGAGCTTACGCGAGAGCTGACACAGCGAATCTCCGACCGCGGCACAGCTGAACGCAGCGAGCAAGCCCAGCACCTGGCTCGTGCCATCGAAACGCTCTCGGCTATCAGCCAGCAAGCGGAAGAGTCCGCCGCTCGGCTCCGTGCGCAGGCCGAACAATCAGAAACACAAATCGCCAACCGCGCTCAGGAATCGATGAGCGAAGTGGAAGAGGTTGCGCGGCAGCGCGAAGTGGCGGCAAACGCGCACCGCGAGGCTATGAGCGCGGCGGCAAAGGAGATTCAGGAAAAAGTTGCCGCGGCACTCTCGGAAGCGCACTCTTCCTGGCAAGGCCAGCTGCATAGCGAGGTCTCAGCGGCTCAAGCGCGGTGGCATTCCACGCTGGAGAACAGCTCAAACGCGGCGCACGAGAAAGTGACCACGGGTCTGGACGAACATGCCCGCGGCATCGTGTCGCAAATGCAGGAAGAAACGGGACGACAAACGGCTGCGGTTCGTGAATCGATGAGCAACGGCCTGGCAGAAGCGGAAAAGCGCGTTGCCGAATT
The DNA here is from genome assembly GCA_963718785.1 of uncultured Acidobacteriota bacterium. Classification (GTDB taxonomy): domain Bacteria; phylum Acidobacteriota; class Terriglobia; order Acidiferrales; family UBA7541; genus Acidiferrum. The sequence goes on from CAVQZW010000009.1 coordinate 529,386, forward strand.
GCGGGAGTCCTTGCAGCAGGAAGTAGCACGGCAGGCGGCGGCCGTGCGAGAAACCATGAGCGGCGGTACGGTAGAAACGGAGCAGCGTGTCGCCGAACTTCGGAGTGCTTCGTTGGAAGAAACTTCCCGGCAAACCGCGGCTGCTCGTGAAGCCGTGGGAAACGCCGCCAACGAGGCCGAACAGCGCATTACGGGCTTGCACAACTCTTTGCAAGAGCAGGTAGAGCGGCAGACGGCAACGGTTCGTGAATCGCTTAGCGGCGTTACAAGCGAAACCGAGCAGCGCATCAGCGGCTTGCGAAATTCCCTGCAGGAACAATCGCAATGGCTCGAAGCTGCTCTGGGACGCGCCGCCGAAGCCACAGAGCGGTTGGAACACTTTTCCGCGCGGACCGAGACTGCGCAGCGTCAGGCGCTGGCAGGCTTCGAGTCGCAGGTCGACGACGTGCTCAGCCTGCATCGCAACGAATTACACCGGCGTTCCGAGACGCTTCTCGAAGAGATCAATGCGCGGATTCGCGGCACGTTTGAGGAGAATTCGCAGCTCGCGCTGTCTCGGTTTGATCAGCATGTGGAATCCATGGTGCAGCCGCACATCTCGCGAACGGAAGAAGCGATTCACCGCCTTGCCGGCGGCCGCTCGCTCCTGGATGCGGCGTTGACGTTGCAGCAGGACAGGATTCGCACTTCGGCAGATGAAGCATTTGCGGAGTCTCTGGCGCGCTTCCGTGAGAATCTGGGCGGCGTGGATCAGATTTTGCAGGAAGCCGCGCAGACGGCTGTGGCGCGCAACCTTGCCGACATCGAGGCACGATCATCCGACCTGAAGCACCAGACAGTAGACGATTTGATGAAATCCGCCGAATGGTACGAGAAAAAAGCACAAACGCAGATCCAGAGCCTGACAGAAAAAACGGTGGAGCAGGCTGAGAACAAGTTCCGAGAAAAAGCCGGCGAAGTTTCCAGCGTGTTTGCCAGCGAACTGGATCACTCGAGCCGGAGCTTCATCGGCCACACGCAGACGCAGATGGAAGAGGTGGTGCGCGACGCGTTCAACCAAGCGCGCTCCCTTTTTGCAGAAGCGGCGGAGACCACGACGGCGGCCTTCACGGATGAGATTCAACGGCAGGCCCGGCAGGAACTCGATGGGTTCGGCCAGGAGGCGCAACGGTCGCTGGGCGAGACGCGCATACAACTGGATGCCGCGCGCGCGGAGTTGTCGCAGAAGGTGACTGCCGAGCAGGAAGCGTTCTTACGGCAGTTCCGAGTCGCGATGAGCGGCGCGGTGCAGGCCGGCGTTGCGGACGCGAACGCCAGGGTGAAGGCGGGAATGGCGCCGCTGCTCGAGTCATGGCAGTTGACGGTCGATTCCCATCGCACGGAAATGCACAACATTTACAGCCAGATGAGCGCGCAGGCTGCCGAGCAGCATCGCGGGCGGCTCGAAAACATTTCGGTGCAGTGGATGCTTGCCTCAGTGGCGAGCCTGGATCACCAGTCGCGCGAAGCCATCGCCAGCATCGCGAACAAAGCGGAAGAAACTCTGCGGGAAACCTGTGCACAGGTCTTTGCCAATGTTGGCGATGCGCTGCGTGACCGCTTGCAACAGATCGCCGCAAATATGGCGGTTCCGGAGCCGCGCCTCTCTCGTTCGCAAACCGCCGGCGGCAGCGACCGCTAGTTTCGACTGGTCGCCCGGCGCGATTCGCCTCACGTCTCCAACACCCGTATAATCAGAGATCTTACCAACTATGGCTAATCGAGCTTATCTGCGCGTGTGGACGCGCGACTTTTCGCAGACAACGTTGATCGCCCAGTTCGCGCGATTTCTAACCACGGCGCCTCTCTCCCCTTCGGAGAGCGCATTTAAAGAACTCGTCGTTCAGCCCATCGACGCAACCGAGCTCTCGCTGGCCGAGTGGGACTTGAAGGATCTGGGCTACGGCGCGGCGGAAGTGGCTGCGCTTGCCGCTCAGCACATCGACCTGGACAGCGCGTATATCGTCTGCGCGAGATGGGATCTCTGGAGCTTTGACGTCGAGACCCTCAAGTGGATGAACAAGCCCGAACCGCTGACGCTGACTTGCCACGGCCCGGAATACGACGGCGGAATCGCCGCATCCGAGGGGCATTTCACTGCGGATTTGGGCTTCGAGCATTTTTTTACGGGTCACGGCGGGCTTCTGGCGCCAGGCGCTGCGTCGAATCCCTTCGAGTCTTCGGACCACCCTCTGGAGCATACCTTCCGCCAATGGATGTCGGTCCCGGCCAACCTGAAGGAATATCACGCAAAGACGCGGGCAAACATCCAACAGTTATTCAACTGGGTCGAAGCGATTGAACAGGCGCTGCCGGTGGAGCGCAGCGAACTCTGGTCCGAGGGCGAGGAAAATTTTGAAGCGCGGCTGGACGCGATTTTGGCGCAACGCTAAGCGCGAATGTCGCAAGCTAGGAACCTGCCGATGCTCGAAGCTTCCACGAGAGGCTGGCACCAGTTAGAATCGAGAGATTGCAGGTCGGGCTCGCGAGCGCAGAGCGTTCCACGAGGAATGTAACTGCTCAACATGCCGGAAAAGGATGGCAAGCCGGGCGTATATTGGTTGTCACGCCAACGGCAGTAAGTCACCGATGGAAAAATCACAAACACACTCGGATTGTTCGACGAAAGCGCCCAGATCTCTTTCCCTTTTTGAGACAAAAAACATGACAGACCTCTTTCTGTTTCGTGTTTCCAGTAGCAGGAGAATTTTTCGCCGGATGGCGGCAGCTTCTCTCACTCTTGCCGCGCTCCTTCTGATAAGTTGCGGCGATGAGCAGGCTCCGAAATCCTCGGTAGAAGAAGCTGCCAAACCCGCCGAGCCTGCCGTGCCCGAGGAAATCCAGACGGCCGCGCAAAATCTGCTGGGAAAAGAGACGCAAGTTTTGGTTTTCGGAGACTTGGCGAAAACCGGCAAACGGCAATTTCTCGCCGCAAACGTCGTACCCAAAACTCCGAAGAATGACATTCCCGGAACCATCGTGACTCGCGCCGTGATCGCCGAAGAGACAGATGGAAAATGGATAGAGCTGCTGCGCTGCGATGAATACCTGAAAAACTCCAAGGGATACCTGGCGTTGACTCCGCTCTCTTCCGTTGCCGGCTGGAAGGTGCAATACGAGCAGGATCCCGTCAAGGGCATCCAGCTGTACTTCACGCCCGTGAAGTTGGGCGCCGATAAACATGTCCTGCCGATCGGCATCGCCTGGAATCCCGCAACAAAACGCTACCAGTCGCTGGACATGACCTACGAACATTTCTTGCTGGAAAAGGCGAACCTGGACACGGCGAGGTCTGTATTGCGATGAGCGCAGCCGCAGCCACCATCGGCGCAGGCACGGCCGCCAAGAAGCCGCCAAAAACCTCCTCGTGGAAAAATCTCGTTGGATTGTGGCCTTACCTCGGGCGGTATCGCGGAGCGACGGCGCTGGGAATGGTTGCGCTGGTAGTCTCGAGCGTGGCCCAGAACGTAATTCCTCTGGCGACCGGCGTGCTCACGGACATTCTCGCGGGAAGCGCGAAACCGTTTGAGCGAAGCGCGCAGGGCCACTTGCTGGCAAGTTCGTGGTTGAGCCGGATGATTCCCTATTATTCGCCGCACAGCCGGCACGCGCTGGGAATTTATTGCCTGATGCTCATCGCTCTCGTTTCGCTTCGCGCGGTGCTTTCGTTTGTGACGCGCTGGGTGCTGATCGGCGTTTCGCGCGACATTGAGTTTGATATTCGCGGCGATTTGCTGAACCGCCTGCTCTTGATGGAACCGGAGTTTTACGTGCGCAACCGCACCGGCGAGCTGATGTCGCGCGCCACGAATGACCTCAACGCGGTGCGCATGGTTTTGGGCCCGGGCATCATGTACAGCGGCCAGACCATCATCGGCATGGCGCTGGCGATTATCGTGATGTCGCAACTCTCGGGCTCGCTGACGCTGTGGGTGCTGCTGCCTGTGCCGATCGTAGCCGTTGTGGTGCAGCATTTCGGCAAGGTGATTCACGAGCTTTACGAAAAAATTCAGGCTTCGCTCGCGACCCTCTCGGCGAGAGTGCAGGAAAATCTTGCGGGAGTGCGCGTAGTGCGTGCCTACGCCCAAGAGGAAGCCGAGATTCGCGGCTTTGACGAACCGAACCGCGAGTACGTTTCTCGCAACGTCGAACTCATTCGCACCTGGAGCATGTTCATGCCCTCGCTCCAGGCGCTCATTGGAATTACGTTTCTGATTGTTTTGTGGCAAGGCGGGCATCTCGTTCTCGGCGGACGCATTTCGTTAGGCGCGTTGATCGCGTTTTACAGCTATCTCGGCATTCTTGTTTGGCCGATGATCGCGCTCGGATGGGTTACCAACATTTTCCAGCGTGGCGCAGCCTCCATGGGCCGGTTGAACTACATTCTCGCCGCGCAGCCGCAGATCGATGACCGCGCCGCGACTGTGCCAGCCGAACAAGCCGTCGAAGGCGAAATTGAATTCCGCAATCTCACCTTTGCGTATCCGACGACGATGGCTGGCGGCAGCGCGAATGGAAGCGGATCAAACGGCAACCGGTCGTCCACGGACGGAGTTCTGCGCGACATCAACCTCCGAGTTCCGGCTGGTTCGTCGCTCGCGATTGTGGGGCCAACAGGCAGCGGGAAAACGACTTTGGCGGCGCTCGTCGCGCGGCTCTGGGAAGCGCCGGATGGCGCCGTGCTGATTGATGGGCGCTCGATTCGCGAATGGCCGCTGGATTCCTTGCGGCGCGCGATCGGGTACGTCCCGCAAGACACCTATCTGTTCAGCGAAACTGTGGGCGAAAATATCGCGTTTGGTCTGCCGAAATTCGATATGGAACGTGTGCGCGAGGCGGCAGAAGTAGCGAGCCTCGATAGCGAAGTTCAAGAATTCCCGGCCAAGTACGACACCATGGTTGGCGAGCGCGGCATCACGCTCTCCGGCGGGCAGAAGCAACGCACCGCGCTTGCGCGCGCCATTGTGCGCGATCCGCGCATTCTCATCCTGGACGATTCGCTTTCAAGCGTCGATACGCAAACAGAAGAGCGCATCCTTAGCCGCTTGCGCGGGATCATGCGCGGGCGAACCACGATATTGATCGCGCACCGCACTTCGACCGTGCGCGATGCGGACCAGATTGTGGTTTTGCGCGACGGGCGCATTACCGAGCGCGGCACGCATGACGAACTCCTCGCCCATGGCGGTTACTACGCCGATCTCTATCAAAAGCAGTTGCTGGAAGAAGAACTCGAGCGCGCATGAGCAATATGCACGAAGAAGAGAAGCTCGGAAAAGCTTACGACGCGCGCCTGATGCGGCGGTTGCTGCAGTACTTGCGGCCCTACAAGTGGCGCGTAGTGCTGGCCTTGGCTCTTGTAGCCATCGTGACTCCGCTCGAACTCGCGCCTCCCTGGCTTTTCTGGAAAGCCATCGACGGCTACTTTACTCCCACCCTGAAGCATCTCGTTCCCGAGAACGTGGCCTGGCGCGGGATCGAGTGGATTAGCCTGGTATATCTGCTTGTGCTAATTTCCGATTTTCTCGCGCAGTACGCTCAGATTCGCATCATGCAGCGCGTCGGCCAGCAAACCATGTACGACATGCGCCGCGAAATCTTCGCCTACATCCAGCGCATGCCCATGAGCTACTTCGACCGCAACCCGGTTGGCCGCCTCGTGACCCGCGTTACGACCGACGTAGACGCCTTGAACGATCTCTTCGCCGCCGGCGTCGTCACCATGATCAACGATTTTTTTCTCCTCGCAGTCATGGCGGCGTTGCTCTTCTCCGTTGACCGCAAGCTGGCATTTGACGCGTTTGCCGTCCTTCCTTTCATCTTCGTGGTCACCTATTTCTTCCGCAAGTTTGTGCGCGACGCGAACCGGCGCATTCGAACCGCGATTGCCCGCATCAATGCGTTTCTCCAGGAGTACATCTCCGGAATGAGCGCGGTGCAGCTCTTCAATCGCGAACGAAAAGCGCGACTCGAATTCGCCAACCGCAATCGCGACAACATGCTCGCATGGCGCGACGCGATCCTCGCCTTTGCGCTTTTCTATCCTGCCGTCGAGTTTCTCAGCATCGCCACGATTACCTTGATCTATTGGTCCGGCGGCAACCGCGTGCTCTCCAGCGGCATAAGCCTCGGCGTCCTCACCGCCTTCACCATGTACGCCACGCGCTTTTTCCGCCCCATCCAGGACCTCAGCGAAAAATTCAATATCCTGCAATCCGCTATGGCCGCTTCGGAACGCATCTTCAAGCTCCTCGACGAGCCCATCACCATCGACTCCACCGCCGGGGCCGTTCGTCTGGATTCTCCCCGCGGCGAAATCGAATTTCGCAATGTCTGGTTCAGCTACCGCGATGTGCCGGAACCCGCGGACGAAGACTGGGTGCTTCGTGATGTGTCTTTTCGCATCGAACCCGGGCAGACGCTCGCTATCGTCGGCCACACAGGCGCCGGCAAAACCACTCTCATTTCCCTGCTGTTGCGTTTTTACGACGTGCAACGCGGCCAGATTCTCCTCGACGGCATCGACATCCGTAAAATCAATATTCAGAATCTTCGCCGGCAATTCGGAATTGTCTTGCAGGATTCTTTCCTTTTTACCGGTACGATCGAATCCAACGTCCGCCTCGGCTCTCCCGGCATCGATCGCTCCACCGTCGAACGCGCCATTGACGAAATTGGTCTCGGCGATTTCGTCCGCGCGCTCCCCGAAGGCGTGGATGCCAGCGTCAACGAACGCGGCTCCACCCTTTCCGTAGGCCAGCGCCAGCTTATCTGCTTCGCGCGAGCGCTCGCTCACAATCCGCGCTTCCTGATTCTGGATGAAGCCACCTCTAGCGTCGACACCAAAACCGAACTGCAAATTCGCGAAGCCCTCGACCGGCTGCTTTCCGGGCGCACCTCGCTCGTCATCGCCCATCGTCTGAGCACCATTCAATATGCTTCCCGCATTCTCGTCTTTCACAAAGGCCGCCTCCGCGAACAGGGCGCGCATCAGGAACTTCTGGCGCAGCGCGGCATCTACTACCGGCTCTATCAGCTCCAGTACAAAGAGCAGGAACTTGGTTTGCCGGAAGACCCGCGGGACTCCGCAGGCCGCCTTGCCGATCGGCCTCGCGGCTCGCTATCCGCTCCGCAGCCCGCCACGGACTGATTGCCGCGCCGACACCGCATGCCACCGATTCCCCTCTTACTTTCCGCAGGCGAGGCTTCCGGGGATATGTACGCCGCGCGCCTCGCCACTGCCCTGCAAAAACGCATGGATGTGGCCCTCTTCGGCATGGGCGGCCCACAAATGCGCGCAGCCGGCGTCGACGTGATCACCGACTATTCCGAAGTCTCCGTTGTCGGCATCACGGAAATCCTCAGTCACCTTCCCTCTTTAGTCCGCGCCATGCGCCGTCTCGTCTCCGAGGCTGCGCGCCGCAAACCTCCATTCGCGATCCTCACCGACTTCCCCGGTTTTCATCTTCGGCTGGCTCGTAAGCTTCGGCCGCTCGGCGTCCGCAACATTTACTACATCTGCCCGCAGTTCTGGGCATGGAGGCCATGGCGAGTACGCATTGTCCGCCGCCGCTTCGCGCAAGCGCTTTGCATTTTCCCCTTCGAGGAAGAATTCTTCGGCCGCGCAGGCGTGCCCACGAAATTCATCGGCCATCCGCTCGTCGGCGCGGTCCAGGCTACGCAGAGCCGCGAGGACTTTTGCCGCCAGAATAATCTCGATTCTGGCCTGCCCGTAATCACCATTTTGCCCGGCAGCCGCCACGCCGAACTTGCCCACCACATGCCGGTCATACGCGAAGCTTGTCAGCGCATCCACCAGCAACGCCCCGCGCAGTTTGTTCTCGCGGCCGCCGCACACACTAACCTGAACGATTTGCAAGCTGGTTGGAACGCCGCGCTTAGCGTGCGCGTCATCGAAAATCAAACATACAACGCCCTCGCCGCGGCCGATGCTGCTATCGTCTCCAGCGGCACAGCCACCGTCGAAGCAGCGCTCCTTAATGCCCCCATGGTCGTGGTTTATCGCGTTACTCCGCTTACGGCCCTGCTCGCGAAACCTCTCGTCCGCACGTCTTACTTCAGTATGGTGAACCTGATCGCCGAGCGCCGCGTCGTTCCCGAGCTGATTCAAAAGGACTTCACCCCGTCAAAAGTCGCGGATGAGGTTCTTCGCCTTCTCAACGACCCTCAAGCCAGGGAAGAACTCCGCTCCGGCCTCGCCGAAGTCCGCAGGCGTCTGGGCCCTCCCGGAGCGGTCGATCGAGCCGCCGACGCGATTGCTGCACTTCTCTCAGGTGTCGCTGGCAACGCTTAGGCAGGTCTCTGCTATCCTATATAGGCAGAATGGTGTCGGTCTGCACCCCTTCGTGAGGTGCCCGCTGGAAGATGCCAATGGAAAGGTAGTTTGATGCCCCTCCGCCGAAAAATGTCTATCGAGTTTGCTGCACTGCTTTTGATCGGGCTGGCTTCCGTTCCCGCTCCGCTTCGCGCCCAGGCTCCTCCCCGGCCACTCGGCTTTCTTGCTGAGAACTACGACATCTCCGCCACGCTCGATTCTTCGCACCAGGCCATCAGCGCTGTCGCCAAAATTGATTTTCGCGCCACGGACGTTTCTAGCAGCATCCGCGTTGAACTGCACCCGAATCTCGTCGTCAGCGATGTAAAAACCGCCGACGGCAAATCCATCGGCTTTGGCCGCGACTCCATGAATCCGCTCTATCTGATGGCCACCCTGCCCACTCCCGTCGCTACCGGTGGCCACGTCACGCTGACGTTTACCTACGCGGGATTGCTCGCCAACGAGGAAAACAGTCCCGTGCCGGGCGTGCGCGCCGCCGTCATCGGCCACGAGAATGCCTATTTGCTGCTCCCTTCTCGATGGTTTCCTCTCACAAACTATCCGTCGAACCGCTATACGGCCACCTTTCGACTGAACGTGCCAGACTCGTTTGCCGTGGCTGGTTCCGGCAAGAGTGGTTCTCCAACGCCCCTTGCGGGAAAGACCGCTGCCGACGGCGGACGTCTTCTCTACACTTTTGAATGCAAAACCCCTGGGCCGCACGGCACCTTCGTCGCTGGAAATCTTCAACTGAATCCCAAGCAAGCCGAAGGCATCGACGTCGCTGTCTATGCTCCGCGAGCCGATTCCGCAAATGCGCAAGGGTTTGCCGACGATGTGGCCCGCTCTGTCACCGTTTTTTCCGACGTTTTTGGCGGCCTTCAGGAAACGGATTTTACCGTCATTCAATTGCCTGACGGCACCGTGCGCGATTTCGCCGCACCTGGAGTGCTGCTGCTCAGCCGCCGCCTGTGGGAGCCGAAAGTCGCCGAGCGCACCATCGCTCGCCTGGTTGCCTCACAATGGTTTGGTAATTCCGTGCTGCCGGCCAGCGCCGGTGATGTTTGGGTGACCGATGGCCTTTCGCGCTACTGCGAAGAGCTGTACGCCGAGCAAAGCGCCGGGAGAGAAGCCGGTCTGCGTGTCGTCGACGAATTTGCCGTGGGCGCCTTGATGTATGACGATGCTTCCCCTATAGCCCAGGCAGCCAGGCTCGCCCCTTATTCCAGCGATTATCGCTCGGTTGTACTTAACAAAGGCGCGATGGTGTTTCACATGCTTCGCGGCCTCATGGGCGACGTCGCTTTCCGAACTCTCCTCCATGATTTCGCTACTAGATACGTCGGCAAGACCGCCACCATCGACGATTTCGTGAATCTGGCCGACAAGGATGTTCAAGCCGCCGCTAAGCCGGGCTTTGTCGCCCCGAATCTCCGTGGATTTTTTGTGCAGTGGCTGAATTCTACCGGTGTGCCTGATTTCACGACGGACTTCGTCGTCTATCGCACACCGAAAGGCTTCCGCATCGTCGGCAAGATCAAGCAGCCCATCGACACCTTCAGCATGCCCGTCGAGCTGCGCATCGACACCGAAGGCAATCCGGAAACGAAATGGGTCGATGTGCTGGGCTTGGAGTCGCCATTCACCGTCGAAACGTTTGGACGTCCAAAACCCGGCGGCATTAAGGTGGACCCCAACAATCTCGTCCTGAAGGGTAGCGTTGCCCTTCGTGCTCGGGCAGCCATCGCCCGCGGCGAAGAACTCGCCGAGCAGGGCAACTACTACCCTGCCATCCAGCAATACCAGAGAGCGCTCTCCATCCAGCCCGGCCGGCCGCTCGCTAATTTCCGCATGGGCGAAGCTTTCTTCTACCAGAAGAACTATCAGGCCGCCGCCAACGCCTTCCGCGAATCTTTGCAGGCTGTCCCCGAGCCCTCTGAGAAATGGACAGAAGTCTGGGGCCACATCTACCTCGGCAAAGTCTTTGATTTGTTGGGCCAGCGCGAACGCGCCGTCAACGAATACAGCAAAGCCAAACAAACCAATGACGATACTGGAGGCGCCCAACTCGAAGCCGAGCGCTGGCTAAAGAAGGCCTATTCCGAAGGCGGTATCTCCGCCGCGAACCCCGCAACCGGTACAGCTCCGGCTTCCGCCACGCCGCCACCGCCACCTGCCGGCGACCGCCCCGTCCTCAAAAAGCCCGGCCAATAAGGGGCTCTCGGTACTTTCAAAGATAAGATGGAACGAGAGCGCCATGCCCGGTCTCGCGTGTGGCCGTGGTCGGATGAGAGATCTTAGCCCACCAAGAGCTAAGTCCCTTTAGAATGAACACTTATATAAGTGTATCAAAACAAAGGACTTTATCTGTCTTTAGAATGAACACTTATGCAAAAACCTAGGGGGACCCAGATTATTGTTAACCAGCAGAGCGAGCGCGCCAACCTAACCCACATCCGCTTCCGCTTCGTCAGTCTTAGGGCGACTTCCGCTTCGCTTTACTAGCAGGAGCCGACAACGTGGCATTCCAAGCTCGCTTAAAAACTTCACACGCCCTCTCGTCAAACAACACAAAGTAAATCTTCTCGAGTGACGTTTCGCCTTTCAGGTGCTGCACCGCCTCTTGCAGCATGATGGTCGCGCACTCTTCGATCGGGAATCCAGCGATGCCCGTTCCTACCGCGGGAAAGGCGATAGTCTTGAGGCCGCGCTCCGCGGCGATGCGTAGAGAGTGGACCACGGAAGTGCGCAGATTTGCCGCAGTGGTGCGCCCTCCAAGCTGCATGCTGGCCGCGTGGATAACGTGGCGCGCTTTGAGTTTGCCACCGCCGGTGATGGCCGCGTAGCCCACCGGAATACTTCCAATGTCATCGCATTCGCGCTGGATGTCTTCGCCACCCTTGCGACGGATCGCTCCTGCCACGCCGGCGCCAAGTTGCAGATCATTGTTCGCGGCGTTGACGATGGCATCCGTATCCATATCCGTCAGATCGCCCTGCTGGATCACGATTTTTTCCGTCAACGCGCTCTTCATAGTTTGGTCTGCGCTTTCACATGCTGCTCATTTGGTTCCGAGAAAAACGCAAGGAGCCAATCTGCATTCTAGGAACCGGCCGACCGGACTTGCTCTTCGGTTCGCACGGAGACTTCCCTTCCCATGCGCCGGCCCGCCTCGCGGCATGCGTCGATAGTTTCCTCGGAAGTGGCGCGACCCCGGACGAGTTCGAGCCGTTGAGCGCCGCTCGTGTCCGCGAAAAAGTTCATCCCTAGGCATCGCTCCTGGCAAAACGTTATTTCCGCCAGCTCCGTGATGGAGAGCGATGTGGTGGTGCTGGCCAGAATGGCTCCGGGTTTGGCAAATTTGTCGAAGATCGTGAAAAGCTCGAGCTTCATTTCTTCTTCGTCGGCGACGGCTTCAATGATCAGGTCGGCTTCGCGCGAAGCGTCTTCGGCGGAGATGGAGGCGGTTAGGTTCGCGACAGCAGCATCGCGAACCGGGACAGGAATCTTTCCATGAGCAACATCATCGCCGAGCGCGTGCAATATCCCGGCAATCCCCTGGTGCAGCGCCGAAAGCGAGACGTCTTCAAGAACAGTGCGGTATCCCGCAAAAAGCGCTGCATACGCGATCCCGCATCCCAGTTTGGACGCACCGACGATAGCGATTGTTTTTATTTCCATCGAACGTTTTATTTGAGGAGCTTTTTGAAGGCTTCTTCATCGTAGCCGAGAACGGTCCGATCGCCGCGAATCACCACAGGTCGCCGAATCAGATTCGGCGTTTTCGCCATGAGCTTGATCGCTTCCGCTCGTGCGGGCGGCTTTTCTTTCATGTTTTTCTCTCGATAGAGATCATTCCGCGTATTCAGGAACTGCTTGTAATCGCGAGTGCCGATCAACGCGTCGAGTTCGGCTTCGCTCAATCGTTCCTCGTCCAAATCGCGGGATTCGAGTTCCGCGCCGTGCGCGAGCAAGAAACTTCTTGCTTTGCGGCAAGTCGTTCAAGTTGGCTTTTCGAGATACCGCAACTTCACTTTAGCCATGTTTCGCTCTCAATATCGCGGCACGGCCGGGTCCACATCCACGGACCAGCGTTCGATGCCGCCTGCCATCGACTTTGCGCCTTCCACGCCTTGCTGGCGCAGCCACACCGCGGCGTCCAGGCTGCGCATTCCGTGATGGCAGTAACAAATCACTTCGTCGTCCACATCCAGCAAACTATTCAAATTGGCCGGAATGGTGCCAAGGGGGATTAGTTTTGCTCCCGGAATTTTGCAGAGGTCGTATTCCCAGGGTTCGCGCACATCCACGAGCAACAGTTTTTCGCCGCTTGCGATGCGTTCGCTGACTTCTTTTGCTGATACTTGGAGGTCATCCATTGGATCTAGAATCTTAGCAGGGGCGGGCGCCATTTACCCAGAGACGCGAGGAGAGAGGGTTACTTTCCCTGGAACTTCGGATGGCGTTTTTCAAAAAAGGCGCGGATGCCTTCGCTGCAATCTTCGGAATGAAAGCATTTCATTTGCAGCTCGACTTCGTGATCGAGGGCTTTCACGAGCGCGTCCTTGTGGCTACCGAAGAGAATCTTTTTTACCGCGCGAATCGCAATCGGCGGACCCTGCGCGATTTTCACCGCCAAGGCCTTCACTTCGGCTTCCAATTGGGCGGCCGGAACAACGCGGCTAACGATCCCCAGCCGCAGCGCGGTCTGCGCGTCGATCATGTCGCCGGTGTAAAACATTTCAGCAGCGACGGACGGCCCCACAAGCTCCGGCAGCAGATAAGTTCCGCCGTAGTCCGGGAACAATCCCACTTTGGAGAAATTCTGCCCGAAGGTTGCCGTGTCCGCGGCAATGCGGATGTCCGCCGCAAGCGCGACGTTCATGCCAGCGCCAGCCGCCGGCCCATTCACCGCGGCGATCACGGGCTGCGGCATCAGGCGCATCTTCAGAACGGCCTGCATGCCGGAGCGCAAGATAGGACCGAGTTCGGCAGTCTCGTTGCGCTCGCGTCCCCTACCGATCGCGCCGAGGTCGCCGCCAGCGCAAAAGGCGCGGCCCGCGCCGCACAGCACGACCACGTGAACGGAATCGTCTTCCGCGATGCGCGCGAGCGCTTCGTTCAAAGCGGTCGAGAGCTCGCTATTGAGTGCGTTCAGCTTGTCTGGGCGGTTCATCACCAGAACGGCGATGCCGTCGTGCCTGTTTTCCAGAATGACTGGACCCGAAGGAGTCGCTTGCGCCGCGTTACTCATATAATTTCTCCGTACTAAACTGTCTGTCCCTTGGCTTCGCGATCCTTGGCATCGCGTTCTTTTTCCGTGCGCGTAACGAGCTGCGCCAGCTTGCGAAAATGCTTCAGCTTTTCGCCTTTCCCTTGAGCGTTCTGGCCACTGGTGGAAGGCAGCACATAAACGCGAGCGCCGTAAAGATGTTCCTTTTGAAGGCCGAACTTGCACTTGCGTTGCGAAAATTGCTCGTAGACGATTTTCCCGTTGAAAGCGACGACATGAGGAGAGAATTCTTCCAGCTTTTGTGAGAGAACGATGCGGCCTTCCGCGAAATCGCCACGCGTCAACTCTTCCACGCCTTTAGTAGGCCGCTTGACCAGATCGGTGAGGCCGATGCCGAATTCGATGACGCGCTTGTCGTCGTGATAATCGAAAGGTTCCGGAACGACTCCGCTTTCGTACAGGATGGGCCAGAACTGGTTGGTGCGTCCGGCGTAGTAGTGGCCGACGCGCACCGACGATTCGCTGGGATTGCAGCCGACGATAACGAGCTTCATGCCTTTTCGCAAATGGTCGGGGAGTGTTCGCATCTTCCTAGTGTTGCCTACTTTGCGTTTGGAGTTGCAAGGTTTCGCGGGGAACGGTCTGAATGGTCAAGGTCTCTCGACGGGAAAGGCGGCTGGGCGAAGGTTCGCGAAAACGCGATTCTCTAGCGGATTCCAAGAGGGGCACGCAACGCCATGAAAGCGAATAGGATAGAGGGCTAACGGGTAGCCGAGAAACCGAGGATTGGGGGAAAACGACCGGATCGTGGTAGGCCATCGTGCGTTTGACGAATGCTCTCCCAAAACTGTAGACAGGCTGGGACAGGCTGTCAAGCACTCTCGCCACTGCTCACGTGGCGCTTGCGGCAATCGGGCGGAAGAGTTTGAATCCTGCCCGCACCCTGGCTCATCCAAACAGGGGATAGCGAGTGTGCATCCGTGCTTTGTGCTAACTTAAATAGGCAGACATTTGGAGCCGGGCTGGCGTACAGCCCGCCGAATCTTTTGAGTACACCTAACCCACACCGGCTGGCGTCGAAAGTGGCGCGCGAAGACGAGCATCAGCTCGTTGCGGCGGCGAAGTCCGGCGACGTGACGGCATTTGAGGAACTGGTCAGCCGCTACGAGCGCAAAATCTTCCGGCTGACGATGAACATCACGCGCAATCGCGAAGATGCCGAAGATGCCATGCAGGACGCCTTCCTGAAATCCTATTCCCATTTGAAGACTTTCCAGGGCGATTCGCGGTTTTATACCTGGCTCGTGCGCATCGCGGCGAATGAAGCGTTGATGCGGCTGCGGAAGCGGCGGCCAAACCAGTTTTCTTTGGACGAGCCGATCGAAGGCGACGATGATTTGATTCCACGGGAACTGCAGGACTGGGGACCGGGTCCCGAGCAGCGCTTTGCGCAGACCGAGATGCGCGAGATTTTGTCGAGTGTGATCGACGAACTAGAACCGGACTACCGCATCGTGTTCGTGTTGCGCGACATTGAAGAACTTTCGACGGAGGAGACCGCCGCATCGCTGGGCATTTCCGTTCCGGCAGTGAAGTCGAGGCTGCTGCGCGCGCGGCTGAAGCTCAGAGAAAAATTAGGCCGATACTTCCAAAAAGGCAGGACAAATTGAACTGCGACGAAGTCATTCACGAACTCTCGGATTATATCGACGGCGAGCTGGGAGCGGCGCTGCAGCGCGAACTGGAAAGCCATCTGCATGAATGCTCGGAGTGCAAGCTGGTGGTGAACCAGACGAAGAAAACGATTGAGATTTTCTGTGATTCCGAGCCGGTTGAACTTCCAGTCGAAGTGCGCTCTCGCCTGCATGACGCTTTACGCCGCAAGTTAAAAGAAGCAGCGCATTAGTCAGCCCGTCTAGGCAAATACGTCCCCGATCCAGAACGGTAAAACCCTTCCCAATCTTTTTTCCTTGGCCAGCGCAAAGACCTTCATCGCAACGGCCAAATCCCACGAAGCAATTCCATTGGACTTGAAAAGCGTGACTTCCGAGTCGCTGGTCCTGCCGGGCGATTTCTTAGCCACAACATCCGACAATTTTTTTACGCCGGTCCAGCAAGTCTCGTCGCCGCGAAACGCGAGGATGAGATCACCTGCCTCCTGGCGCGATTGCTCAATGGAATCAACGACGATGACGTCGGCGCTGGCGACGGCTTCATCGTCCAACTCGCGTTTGTGCGCGTGATTCGCGCCGATGGCATTGATATGCACGCCGGGAGCAAGGTCAGGGCCGTTCACCACAGGATTGGCCGCGGTCGTCGCGGTGCAAAGAATGTCTGCGCCGCGCACCGCATCGCCGGAAGTAGCTGCGGCGTTCACTGGAAAACCCAGACGCCCGGTCATTTCCTTGGAGAATTTTTCGCGCTTGGCGGCGTCGCGGCCGAAGACGCGAGCCGACTCCAGTTTCCGCACAGCGGCGACGGCTTCGAGTTGGGTGCGAGCCTGGCCGCCCGTGCCGATGATGGCAGCGATAGCGGCGTTCTGGCGTGAGAGAACCTTGGTGGCCACACCTGAAGCAGCCCCGGTGCGGAGTTGGCCCATATAATCCGCTTCAATCATGGCCACAAGGTCACCAGTCTTCATCTCGTAGAGCGGGACCATGAATCGAATTTTTCCCTGCACGTAGGTGTACTGCTTCATCGCCACGTAGCCGGCGGAAAAATCGGCAGCGGCCATGTAATGAAAAAAACCGCCGCCAGGCAGTTCAAAGCGGCGGCGAGGATGAACAGCGACTTCTCCATTCGCTTGCTTGCGCGAAATTTCTTCGATGGCTTCGATGGCAATGGGCATCGTGAGCACGGATCGCACTTCGGATTCGCTGATATGCAGCGTCATTCTTTCTCTTTTCCTTTCGCAGTGCTGCGCAATCTCATCTGCGCAACCGGGAAGAGCGTTCCGCGCTAAAAGCAGTTACTTGGCAGCAGGTTTGCTAGCGTGCCCGGATTTTTTGGCACTTTCGCCGCCTTCACGGATGCGGCGGACGACGGTTTGCATCAGCCGATAGACGCGTTCCTCTTTGTTTCCGTCCATTTCCTGAAAGCGAAACTCCGGATCGCCTTTCGGGCTTTTGCCAACGCGGATGGGGATCTGACCGCAAAGATCATTTTCGATGAAGGCGGTCTCATAGCGTTCTTTCTTCAAGTTCCAGGTGTAAACGCGCAGCGTGGTGAAATCGCAAGGCTGGCCTTCGGCGCCCTTCGCACCGGCTACGAGGTACTGAACTTTGTCGCCGGAAGGATCATTGATGCGATTCAGCTCGAACCAGGCGATGGGACGAATGTTCGCGGAGGAGGCGCCATCGCGCACCGGATCGGGCAAATCGAGTTCGATAAAGCGGGCAATCACCCAGCCAGCGATTGGCAACGTCTGATCCCCCGGCTGCGTCGTGGTGGTGGTATCCGCGACGCGAGGTGTGGATTCTCCCGGAGGACGCGTGGCCAGTCCGCGAATGAGAAACCAGTCTTCTTTTTTCGTGTCCTGCGGCTCGTTCGCGCCTTCTTTTTCGTCGGTGACCTGCACCCAATCGGCAACTGCGCGGCCAACGATTTCGACGGGCACGCCGCGGCCGAATTGGTACAGGCGGGCTTGCGTGCGGCCCGGTTCGACGCGGAGATTGGTAGCGACTTTGGTGCGCCCGCGAGCTTGCACGGGCATGGGCACGACTTGCTTGAGCAGCTTGGTGCTGCGCTGCCAGAGGGCGGGGTCCATCAAATAGCGGCCCTCGACCCAGCCTAGCTCGCCGGCGGCGGTGCGGACTTTAATGCTGTCGTTGCGGCGGGCGACAACGTCAACGCGGTCGCCGTAGTGGAGGGTGTCCAGGGGCTCGCGAACCTGGGCGACACTGCTCCAGAGAGTGGCGGTGCGTTCGCCCACGTAAGCTTCTCCAAGCGTTTCGTGTTTTGGCCGGAAGAACCATGCAACGACGGCTACGACAAGAAGCAACGGCACGGCAATCAGGAGTTTGCGCTTCATGCGGCGTTACCGGCGGATGCGCGGAAAACAAACTCCATGGATGGCCGCACGGCATCCAGGAGGCAAATGGCAAGGGCGGGCATGTCATTGACCTCGGCAAACAAGGAAATTCTCGGCATTCGATCTGGTTGACCCTCTTTTTCCTCTCTAGGAATTGTACCTGATTTTTAATGCGCCACAGGGCTTGGACGTGAGCTGTTTGTTTTTCTGCTAAAATGCCGCTGCGTTGAAATAAATTTCCAATTTCGAGTGGAAGGAAATCGATGAAATCTCTCAATGCCTTGCAGCCGCTTGCGTTGCTTTTGATGCGCGTGGCCTTTGGCATCATTTTTATTTCTCATGGTTATCCGATGCTGGCGCATCGGGCGAGCGCAACACAGGCTCTTTTTGCGCAGCACGGGTTACCGGGGTATTTCGTTTACGTTTCCGGGGTGCTGGAGCTATTCGGCGGGGGGTTGCTGCTGCTGGGATTGTTCACGCGAGGAGCGGCGCTCTTGCTGGCGATCGAGATGGTGTTGCTAATGTGGAAGGTGAGCGCGCCGCATAGCTATCTGGCTGTGAATGAATATGCATATCCGCTTGTGGTGGCGGTGGGATGCTTTGCGCTTGCGACTACGGGGGCGGGGCTAGTTTCTGTGGATTACCCTTTGTTTGAGAGCGGCGGGAAGAAGGCGCGGGTGCCGCGGGAATCAAATTGGAAGAAATAGAAGTTGTTGCGGAGCGGGGATTTACAGAAAAAGATTTTACACAGAGGGCGCGGAGGCCACAGAGGGCACGGAGAAGAGTCGACGGCGGAAACGTGTCGATGGCCTGCGAGGGCCGGGCCCTTCGAAACTCAGGGTAAACAAGCCCGGCCCCTACAAGCGATATGGAGCTAGGCGGTGGTGACGGTGGACGAGGTGGGGATGACGCCGCCGGGGGCGACCGGCAAGACAATCCAGAGGATAACGTAGGCGAGAACGCCTGTGCCGCCGCAAATCACAAGCAAAAGCCAGATCACGCGGAGGATTGTGGGGTCCATGTCGAAGTAGTCGGCCAAGCCAGCGCAGACGCCGGCGATCTTCTTGTCGGTGCTAGAGCGCATGAGGCGCTTGGGAGCGCCTGTAGCCGGAGAGAGGCCGGGTGAGCCAGATTCGGGTTGCTTCGCGCCGCAGTTGTAGCAAAACTTGGAACCGATGGCGATGTTCTTTTGGCAGCTGGTGCAGGTCATAGAAGTACCCTCCAGTGAGGCGTGTTTCTTTCCTTCCCTACCCTAGAATACGTATAACTGGACCAAAAAGTTGCCGTTAACTGAGGGCTGTGGGTTGGGCGCTCAGTACTCCAGGAGTTGCTTGACCGCGGCGGTTATGTGGGTAGTTTGGGGAAGGATGACGTCTTCCAGCTTCGGCTGGTAGGCGCAGAAGGTGTCCATGGCGGCGACGCGCTTTACGGGGGCGTCGAGCTCGTCGAAGAGTTCGTCAGCGATGCGGGCGGCGATTTCTGCGCCGTAGCCCCAGCTCAACATATCTTCGTAGGCCACGATGACGCGGTGGGTTTTACGCACGGTGGCGGCGATGGCCGGCCAATCGTAGGGGGAGAGCGAACGCAGGTCGATGATTTCGACGGAAATGCCTTCGCGGAGAAGTTGGGCGGCGGCGACTTCAGCGCGGTGGACGAGCGCGCCGTAGGTGATGATGCTGACTTCGGTGCCTTCGGCGACGAGGCGTGCTTTGCCGAAAGGAACGGTGTAATCCGGGCCAGGATATTCGGAGCGATTGTAGGGCTGGCGATAGAGATGCTTGTGTTCGAGGAACATGACGGGATCGTCGGAGCGAATGGCGGTGCGGAGAAGGCCGGCAACGTCAAGCGCGGTAGAGGGCATGACGACGCGGAGGCCGGGGCAATGGGTGAAGATCGATTCACCGCTCTGGCTATGGTAGATGGCACCACCTGTGAGGTAGCCGCCGATGGCCACGCGAATGACCACGGGGCATTTGAAGCCGCCGTTAGAGCGCCAGCGCATGACGCAGAGCTCGTCGCGGATTTGCATCATGGCGGGCCAGATGTAGTCGAAGAACTGAATTTCGGCGACGGGCTTCAGGCCGCGCGTAGCCATGCCGATGCCACGGCCGACGATGCCAGCTTCGGCGAGAGGCGTGTTGAAGACGCGATCCTGGCCGAATTTGCGCTGGAGGCCGGACGTGGCTTTGAAGACGCCGCCCTTGCCCTTGAGCTGCTTAAGAGTTTCTTCGCGGCTGGCGTCGGCAACGTCTTCGCCGAAAACGGTGATGCGCTCGTCGCGCGCCATCTCGTCGGAGAGGGTTGCGGCGACCATTTCGACCATGGTTTTCGGAGCGCCGTGAAGATGCGGCTGAGCTTCAAAAGCGGAAGAGGTGGGATCGACGTCCGGGGAAAAGATATTTACGCGGATGGAATCGATGTGCGGCTCTTCGGCGGCGAGGGCTTGGTCGGCGGCGTTGCGAACTTCCTGGTCAACCTCGGCTTCGAGGGCTTCGATCTCTTTTTGGTCGAGGATGCCTTCGCGGACGAGGAACAGCGAAAACTTAGAAATCGGGTCGCGATGGGCTTCGCCTTCGCGCTCTTCGGGAGTCTTGTAGAGCTTTTCGTCGTCGGAAAGCGAATGGGAATAAGGGCGGGTTACGTGAGCATGAATGAGGGCAGGCCCACGGCGCTCGCGGCAATAATGAACGGCGGTTTTGCAAACGGCGTAGCTTTCCAGCGGATCCGTGCCATCGCATTCGGCGACGTGCAGGCCAGGGAAACTGCGCGTAAGTTTCGAGATGCTGCCGCCAGCGGTTTGCACTTCGATGGGAACGGAAATGGCGTAGCCGTTGTCTTCGATGAGGTAAAGCAGAGGGAGTTTCTTGGCACAGGCAGCGTTCAGGGATTCCCAGAATTCGCCTTCGCTGGTGGCGCCGTCGCCGGCGGAGACGTAAACGATTTCGTCGTGCGTGTGGCGGACGTGCTGGCCGAGCGGTGCCTTCTTGGCTTGGGCGAGCGCCTTTGGATGATTCTCGTAGTAGAGAGTAGCCTCGGCAGCGCCGACCGCCTGCACAAATTGCGTGCCGGTACAGGAGGACTTGTTAACAATATTCAGGTTGGGAAGGCCCCAGTGGGAGGGCATCTGACGACCGCCGGAACTGGGATCGTCCTTGGCGCCAACGGCTTGCAGGAGCATATCGAGCGGCTTGACGCCGAGCATCAGGCAGAGGGCGCGGTCGCGGTAGTAGGAATAAAGCCAATCGACGCCGGGACGAAGAAGAAGCCCCATAGCCGCGGTCACGGCTTCGTGGCCCGCTCCCGAGATTTGAAAGAAAATTTTGTTTTGGCGTTTGAGCTGGATTTCGCGGTCGTCCAGCCTGCGGGAAAGGTACATCGTGCGGTAAAGGCGGATAAGCGCGTGATGATCGAGGCCGTGCAAGTTGGTGGCGTCGAGCTTGGTGGGTTTGACGCGCGTTTGTAACGCCATTCGGTCAGTCCTCGTTGTGAAGTGGAAGCTCGCCTGAGCGGGACCGCATCATGACATAACGAATTATAGCCGAAGTCTGGCCTAAGCCCGATACTTTGGCCTAGTTAGCCAAGTGAGTCGAACTGTTTCACGGTTTCGTCGAATTGCGCTTCGCCCTGGCGAACGACGCGCGGAGAAGCTTGCTTGAACGGCTCTTCGGAAGGAATGCGCTCGAGCCAGCGCTGTTCGGTTAGCTTTTCGTGGCCGGAGAAATAGAGACGGACGAGGAGGTTCACTTTGCCGTTGGCGGCGGGAGCTTCTTCGGTGGCTGGCGCGTCCTTGGCCTTGGGTTTTGCTTTGGATTTGGCCTTTGGCTTTTCGGCTTTGGGGGCTTCAGCAGGCTTTTCTGCTTGTGCGGACTCGGCTTTGGACTCATCCTCGGCGCGTTCGAGCTTGTATTGCAGCTTTTTGTCGAGCCTAAAGGCCTGCTTCCAGCCTTCGAGTTTGTGGCGGGCGAGCTGAGCTTTCTCTTCGTCGGTACCAAAATCGAAGAGGAGGTATGTGTGGGCCATAAAATTAGTTTGCGATGCAGGCGCGGGCAAGTCAAGCTGGCACAGATTGTGGCGTTCACGCTGAGTTAGCGGTAAGTAGCGCGGGTGTTTGGGGCCGGCATCCTAAGAAGAATTCGGCTTCCGTAGGGCTGGCCGAAGCGTCTAATTCGAGTATCATGGGGTGGTGATAGGGTCCTCGTGCGTACGAAGACGACATAAACGCGTTCGGTTGGCCGCAGCGTGGGTATGCTTGCTGGCAGTGGCGCTGCTTTATGCGCCATTGGCAGGGGCTGCGCTTTTGGCGCACGGTGTGAACTGTTGCGCAGGCGGCGTTTGTCCGATTCCGGAGCATCATCATCACAAACAGCAACAGGCGGCTGCGAAGGATGCGGCTCCGATGGATTGTGGGCACGAGATGGGCGGTATGACGTCGTGCTCGATGTCGTGCTGCAAGGACCCATCGCGACCGGTACTGATTCCGGGCGCGTTTGTATTACCTGAGGTGAGTTTTGCACCCGCGGCGGGCGAAGTGTTGCACGCAATGCGGTCGGCTAGTTCCCTCGAAATCTCCCGATTCGTGAAACCACTTTCTCCTCCTCCTCGATCCACTCCTCAAGTCCTTTAAAGGACGGTTCGCTTTCCACGCTCGCTTATTCACACGCACCGCGGCCTCCGGGCCGCGCCAGGACTATTCCACGAGGAGAGAAATAATTTATGAGAAGAGTTTCGCAGACATTCGCAATATTTTTGGTATTTGGAGCCACGGCGTTTCGCGACAGTATTCGGCACGGTGCGAGGGAGTCGTGCACGATCCGCAGCACCGGCCGGTAGCGGCAGGCAAGTCGTCTTGAAGGCGAGAACTTCGGACTATACCATGACCACGCAGAGGATGTCGAACGGCGAATTTCATTTCGATGCCGTGCCGCTCGGCGAGTACACGGTTACAGTATCGAGTGCTTCGTTTGCCAGTGAGGAGCAGAAGCGTGACGGTGCTTTCGGGCACGCGCCGGTGCTGCATTTCGAACTGCATTTGGCCGCGCAGAGCAACGGTCACGGTGTCTGCCGAAGCGGCGCCGGCGCAGGCGGAATCGGTGACACCGACGACCTCGTGGATCGCGAGGAGATCCGGAGACGCCGGGAGCGGCGCGGACCAACAGCCTGGCGATGATCACGGATTACATGCCGGGATCGTATTTCACGCACGATCAACTGCACGTGCGCGGCGGGCACCAGGTGAGCTGGTTGATTGACGGCGTGCCGATTCCCAATACGAACATTGCGAGTAATCTTAGGGCCGCAGATCGATCCGCATGATATCGATACGCTGGAGGTGCAGCGTGGGAGTTACTCTGCTGATTTTGGAGACCGGACTTATGGCGTGTTCGACGTGTCGCCGCGGACGGGATTCGAACGCAATAACGAGGCGGAGCTTGTGGTGAGCGCCGTCGGAATTTTTACCAGACGGACGACGCTGAATTTCGGGGGGCACACGAATCGGTTTGCTTACTACGCGAGCGTGAACGGGAACCGGACGAACCTTGGATTGCAAACGCCGACTTCGGCTGTGATTCATGACGCCGCAAACGGATTCGGCGGGTTTACTTCTCTGATTTACAACATGGATTCCCAGGACCAATTGCGGCTGGTTGCGCAAGTGCGCCGCGATTTTTACCAGGTGCCGTTCGATCCGAACGATCCCGAACAACGCAAGGGAATACAATTTCTGAAAGATGCCAATCGCGAGAACGATTCTTTCTGGCGTTGACCTGGGTGCGAACGTTCGGCCCCGGGCTGGTTTTTACGGTTTCGCCATTCTTCCATTACAACAGCGCGAACTACGAAAGCAGCCCGCTGGACTTGCCAAGTTCGGCGAGGGAAGACCGGGCCTCGAAATATGAGGGTGGCCAGACGACCGTGACGTGGGTGGAGAAGCGGAATAACCTTCGCGCGGGTCTGTACGCTTTTGGACAACAGGACAGCCAGCTTTTCAGCTTGATTTACAACTGTCCGACGCCGCCAACGGCTGACTGTCCGGAGACGAGCGCTTCGAACTTGACGCCGACCCAAGTGAATCCAACAGGCGGCCTCATCGCTCTTTACGCCGAAGATCAGTTCAAAGTGAGTTCGTGGCTTACACTGAACGGCGGGTTGCGGCAGACACACTTTTCCGGAAACGTGGTGGAGAATGCGACCAGTCCTCGCATTGGAGCGTCTGTGCGCGTCCCGAAATTGAACTGGGTGTTTCGCGCGTTCTACGGTCATTTTTATCAGGCGCCGCCGCTTCTGACGCTCTCCGGACCCATCCTGGATGTGGCGACCAACCAGAATCTGGGCTTTGTGCCGTTGCATGGAGAGCGGGATGAAGAGCACCAGTTCGGAGTGACGATTCCCTTCCACGGCTGGACGCTGGATGCCGATAATTTTCTGACGCGCGCGAAGAATTTTTTCGATCACAACAATTTCAACGACTCGGACTTATTCTTCCCGATCAACATTCAAGGGGCACGGATCAACGGGTGGGAGCTGACGCTGCGGTCTCCGCGTATTGGGAATCGAGCACAAGTTTACGTAACGTACTCAAACCAACTTGCGCTGGGATTTGGGGACATCAATGGCGGGCTGACGGATTTCTCCTTCGGCGATGGGTTTGGGCTGCTCGATCACGATCAGCGGAATACTCTGCACATCGGGGCGCAATACACTTTGCCGTGGAACTCGTACGCTTCGACGGATATTTCGTATGCGTCGGGCTTTACGAACGGGAATTCTCCACCGGACTCGAACGACCATTTGCATCCGCATACGACGTTTGATCTTGCGTTTGGCAAGAGATTCGGGGAAAGGCTCTCCGTCAACGTACAAGGCATCAATGTCGCCAACCGGCGCGTGTTGCTGGACAATAGCTTTACGTTTGGGGGGACGCATTATCTGAATCCGCGCGAGATTTTTGTTCAGGTGCGGTTCCGGTTTCATTATTGAGGGCGCGCGCAGGTCTGGGCCAAATCCTCGGCAAGCTGGGGCGCAGCGGCTGCGCCCCCACAAAAGAAAAGGCGACGAAAAAGAAAGAGGGCACGGCGTGCCGTGCCCCTACGATTCGGAAGCGGTGAACAGGTGATTTGACTTCGGCTGGGCTGGGCCTTAGGCTGGCGGCCGGTGGAGATGCGGATTGCGCGCTAACGGGATACTTGCGGACAGGGCGCGCAAGAGGAGAGTTTGATGCGAAAGAGTTTGCTGACAGCGATGGTTTGTTTGGTGGGCGCCATTGTGGCGTTTGCCGCGCCGCCGAGAGTGGTCTATGTCCACTGCGGAAAGCTGATCTACGATGCAGAGAAAGCGCCGATGGCGCCGGCGGTTGTGGTGATCACCGACGGAAGGGTGACAGCGGTCGGCAAGGACATCGCGGTGCCCGCAGGGGCGGAGCAAATCGATCTCTCCAATTACACCGTGCTGCCGGGATTTGTAGACGCGCACATTCACATCTGGTCAGGAGCATTTGGGCAGCCGGTTTCGGAGCCGCTGGCGGCGTTGCGCGGCAGCAAGGCGATGAGCTATGCGCTTTCCTCCGGCGTGGTCGGCGCACGTGTTATGGCCACGCAAGGTTTTATCGACGTCGCGCTCAAGGATGCGATTGAAGACGGCACGATTGCCGGACCGCACCTGGTGCCGGCTGCGCACCCGATTTCGATTCCCGGTGGCCACGGCGATTTCAATGCGCAGCCTCCGTATTTGCCGATGGACGATTTCTATACGCCGCTACATGGGTTCGTCAATTCGGCCGCGGATGCGGAAAAAGCTGTTCATCTGCAACTCAAGTACGGAGCGCGAGTGATTAAAGTAATGGCGTCGGGAGGAGTGCTCTCGCCGCTGGATTCGCCGACTTCGGAACAGCTTTCGGTGGAGGAATTGAAGGTGGTTGTGCAGCAGGCGCACATGGCCCACGTCAAAGTGGGATCGCACGCGGAGAATATTCGCAGCATTCGTGCGTCGCTCGAGGCTGGAGTGGATTCAATTGAGCATGGATCGGAGATGGATCAAGCGGCGGTCGACTATATGAAGAGCCACGGCATTGTGTTCGTTCCGACCGTTTTCGTGGTGGAAGAGAGCGTGGCGAACGGCGCGAAAATGCACTTTCCGGAGTACGTGATTACGAAAGTCAACGCGCTGGCGAAGACACATTTTCCGAGCTTCCAGCTGGCGTTGCACTCGGGAGTGACGATTGCGGCTGGATCGGATCATTCTTACGGACCGGGAACCGGAACAGCGCGAGACGAAATGATCACGGAAGTGAAATACGGGATGACGGCGCAGCAGGCACTTATTTCCGGGACGAAAACCAGCGCGGCGCTGCTGGGCCTGGAACAGTTGGGGACGATTGAAACGGGCAAGGAAGGGGATCTGGTGGCGGTCGAGGGCGACCCATTGAGCGACATTCATGCGCTGGAAAAAGTGCGGGCGGTGGTTTTCCAGGGGAAGAGTGTCGCGCCTGCGAACCGCCAGTAGTGGTTTACAAGGCGGAGAAGGCGGGCAATCCCCGCCCATGCCGAATCTTCGCACAAACGAGAAATTGGCGTATTGCTTCGGAAGCGCGAGGGCATTAAGATTTTTGTGGAAGAAATTTCGAGGGCGATGGAGTTCGCCGAAACCGGGCCAGCGCAGTAAGCTGGCTCTGATGACTCCTGGCAGCCATGCGGCTCCGGGAGTTTTTTTGTTGAGAGCCAACGTTGCCGCCGGATGGGAGCTATCTTGCGGATACTAATGATTGCGATTTTTGGAGCGGCCGGTACTCTGTGCCGCTATGGGATGCAGGGCTTGATTCAAATGCGCGCGGGCAGCACGTTTCCGCACGGGACACTGATCGTAAATCTCACAGGATGCTTTTTTCTTGGCCTGATTGGGCAATTTACGCTGAACCGCATGGTGATTTCGCCGGACTGGAGAATGGCCATTGCTATTGGATTCTTCGGCGGGTATACGACGTTTTCAAGTTTCGGGTGGGAGACAGCAAAAATGCTGGAAGACGGCGAGTGGCTACGCGCGACGACATACGTGAGCGCCAGCGTGATTGCAGGATTGCTCTTGTCGGTAGCGGGAATTCGGCTGGCGAACCGGTTCTAGGAGCCGCGATGACACACGAAAAATTCGAGGGCGAGCGAACGTTGATGCGCATTCACATCGGCGAATCGGACAAATGGCATAGCAGGCCGCTGCATGAGGCGATCGTCGAACTCCTGCGGAAAGAGGGGTTCTCCGGCGCGACCGTACTGCGCGGCGTGGCGGGGTACGGCGGTTCGAGCGTCTACCACACGGACAAGCTGCTGCGCATGTCGCAGGATCTTCCCATCATCGTCGAGGTGATCGAATCGACGGAGCGTATCGAGAAAATTCTTCCACGACTGGATGAGATGGTGGAGGGAGGACTAATAACGCTGGAGAAAGTGCGCGTGATTCTGTATCGGGCAGCCAAAAAATAGCCCGAGATTCGAATCCAAACGAAAAGGCATTGGAGCGCGGACTAGAAGAAGCGCGTAATGAGTTTTTTTGCGCCAGCCCAACGGTAGAACAAGATCAGGTTCGCAACCGCCGCGAGCCCTCTGAGCAACGAAAAGTAAAAATCGTTCCTGTCTTCGAGCGCCGGCGTCGAGCCAGCCCTGAGAAACATGATGACCGACAAGATCAGGCTGAGCGACCACACGCCCAGGAAGAGATAGATAACCACCCGGAAGTCCGACTCGACTGTAAGCGTTTTGACCAAGAAGTAGCTGCCGACGATTAACTCCAAACCGAGAATAGCAACCAAGATAGCGGGAAAGGGCTCGACGGCAAGTGCTGTTCCTCCGCAGGGTCCCACACTCGCATTGAGCGCGAGCAAAGACCCAAAGAGGATCATCAGGACGCTAATGATCTGGCGAGTGGCGCTCGCGAGCGCTTGGACAAAGCGGTTTGTCATTGCGATTCCCTTCTCGCGCCAGCTCAATGGCTCTCATGAAGAAGTGGGCCCACAAATTATCGGTTCGTGGTTCCAGTACAAATCAGCGGCTTGAGGGCGTCAATATTACGACCGGGGATTGTGCCTTTCCAGGCAAGCCGAAAACTCTCTGGCGAGAATCGCGGGCATCTAGTACAGGATAGGCGCCCGAGGCTAAAGCACGTCTAAACTGTTCACTCATGGCTTTCCTCTGTAAACTGCTCTCTCATGGCTGATAACCTAGAAAAAAAATCCTGGCTGAACCGAACTGTTCTTGGCGTTGGCCTCACCAGCCTTTTTAGCGACTGGAGCCATGAAACCGCCACCGCGGTTCTTCCCGCATTTCTAGCCACAATCGGGGCCGGACCGGCGTGGCTCGGTGTAATCGAGGGGATCGCCGATGGCCTTTCGAGTTTTTCGAAATTGGCCTCCGGCTACTTCACGGATCGGCTCAAGAATCGCAAGCCGCTGGCCGTATTCGGATATGCGGTAACGGCGTTCGCGACGGCTTCGTTCGCTTTCTCCACGCACGCATATCACGTACTCATCGGGCGCACGGCGGCCTGGCTGGGCCGGGGGATTCGCTCGCCCGTCAAGAAGGCGCTGCTCGCTGCGGATGTTTCGCCGGAAGCCTACGGCCGCGCTTTCGGCCTGGAACGGTTGATGGACACGATCGGGGCGATCGCCGGACCGCTCACCGCGTTGTGGCTTTTGGAAAAGACGGGACACAATTATCAAAAGGTTTTTCTGTGGACGCTGCTCCCCGGGCTGGTCGCGGTTGCTGCCATGTGGTTTCTAGTGCGGGAGCGGCCGATCGTTTCCAAGCCAAATCGATCCTTCTTGGTGGGAATTCGCGAGCTGCCTGGTCCGTTTCGGAGGTTTCTTCTAGGAGTCGGAGTGTTTGGTGCGGGCGATTTTTCTCATTCCCTGCTCATTCTCTACGCGTCGCGGATGCTTGCCCCCAAATTTGGAATTGCGCGCGCGGCTAGCATCGCGGTCGTCCTTTATACGCTGCGAAACGTGTTTTCCGCCGGATCCGCCTATGCCAGCGGATGGCTGAGCGACCATGTTCGGCAGCGCAAGATCGTGCTAGCAGGCGGATACGCGGTGGCGGGGATCACGGCGATCCTGCTTTGCGCCGGCACGCATTCACTGTGGTTACTCGGCGTTATTTTTGCGCTGGCGGGCCTGTATTTTGGAACCGAGGATGCGCTAGAAGATTCGGTCGCAGCGGAACTGGTGCCGAAGGAGCAGCACGGAATGGCGTTTGGCACGCTCGCTGCTGTCAACGCTGTGGGAGATTTTCTTTCGAGCTTGCTTGTGGGATTTCTTTGGAGCGCCATTTCTGTGCAGGCGGCTTTCGCGACTTCAACAGTCCTCTTTTTCGCTGGGGCCATACTGATCCTTCGAATTCGCCGCTGACGCATCGTTAGAGCGAAACTACGACGCGGAAACTATTCGTGGGGAGGCATTGGCTCAGGCCATTGCGTCACGCTGATCTTGCCGCCAGGCTCCAGTTGAATCGCCGGGGCGTAGAGTCCGAGGAATTCGCGGCGCCACCACAAGCCGTGTTCCCTTTTTTCGGCCATGGACGTGAACCAGTACTCGTAGAGAACCGCGCGGACCTGCAGCGGCGGCCTTTGTGGGAAGGGGTTTGCTGCGAAAAGCGCGAGTACGTCTGGATCGTTCGAGAGGAGCCGCTTTTGTGTGCGCAGGACGAGCGGGTTGTCACGCCACTCGCCAAGCGAGGCGAACCACAAATTCCAGTCCAGACGAGGCTGGTAGGGCGCGTAGATACCAGGCGGTTTGTTGAGCTCCTGCGGTTTATGTCGAAAGGGATAGGCCACCCAGGTTTGGCCATCGCTGGAGCCTTGGAACTCGATTTCATAGCGGCCGCGAGTCATTACAGCAAAGAGGCCGTAACGGTTGGCGATTCGAAAGGGGTCCAGGAGCGCGACTGGCGAGGTTGGAAGGGGCGCGGGCGTGATCGTCCAAAGCATCTGCGCTGTGGTTGCGTAGAAAATCCACGAGAGCAAAACTGCGAGCAGGGCGACGCGTAGCCCAACAAGCCAAGAGCGAATTCCTGTTGGAGTTGAGGGGACTACAGGAGTCACAGGCGAGAGCAGGAGCAGCTGGTTCCATTTTGCGGGGAACACTTTCAGGAGAAAGCGGTCGTCGAGCAGAAGGAACGCCAGGATGAGAACAAGATAGTTCAAAAAAGTGTAGTTGGCAGTGAGAATGATGCCGATCTGCCATGGTGTGACAACAAAAAAAAGAGCGATTCGAAACGGCCGCGGTAGAAACGCAGCCCAAACGAGGATGAGCTCAAGCGCCAGCGTAGAGAAGGCCGTTGCTGCGTGAAACCAGTGCGGCAAATGCTGGACGTACCAACCGATCCAAGTGGGCAGCGGGCCATTTTGATAATAATCGTCCATCGCCGTGAAATTGCGCCACTCGGGGTCGCCGCCCGCGAGCTTAACTACCCCTGATTCGAAGTAGATGCGGAACCACTCCCAGAGAAGCAGGTAGAATGCGGCTCTTACTGGAGGGCGTGTCGCTGCCAAACCTGGTCGAAATCCGCTGGGCGCAAAGAATAGCGAAAGGAAACCGGCTTCGAGCAACATTCCATCTGATTGGTAGCCGGAGAATTCACGCGCCACGCTCACAAACGAAAGAAAGCAAACGAAACAGATTGCCAGCATTCCGCGTGGCCAAATATTTAGGACTAACAACACGGCCGCAGCCATGCCAATCCAGCACAGTGCGCTGAGCATGTGCGAACCGCTCGAAAGCCACAGAACCGTTGGAACATACCAATACCTGGAGTAGCCAAGCTGTTCGGCAACGCTTTTCAGATATTCCGACGCGGGGAGTATCCCTGTGGGGCCGATCAATCCACGGATTTGAAAGGCGAGCGGGAAGAATGCAGAGAAGTAGATCAATCCTAGAGCGCGCAGAAAAATCCATCGAGAGAGGAAGCGGTCCGAGGGACCGAAGCGCGAATCAAATAGTGAGCGAACGACGGACGCGGGAGTCCAGTCCATAGTTACGAGACATTATACCGAGCGGGGGCGCGGAGAAATCCGTTCAGTGTCGAATGCCAGCGTCCTTTGGAGAGTTTGAGGGCTGCTTGAGGTGCAAGGCGCAGGTGCCGTCCTGGCAAGCCTCGCGATTCCAGCGATAGCGATTGCGAGCGATCCAGGCGTACAAGTGCTGGGCGAGAAAATGAATCCCAGGGACAAGTAGAAGCCAGGCGAGCAGCTTCCATCCGGGCAGTGCCAGGCCGATGCGGGCCCAGGCGTCCACGCCCGAGTAAACCCGTCCATGTGGATCGACAGCTTGCATCAGGCGCATGGCTTCTTCCGGATTCACTTGAGGGAAGCGGGCGGAAACGCTGGCGTAGTGGAGATCCAGCAGTTCGATGCGGCCCCGCGGGTCCATGCCCTGTACGCGCGCTATGCTGGCGCGGCACAAATTACAGGCTCCATCGTAGAGAACAGTGAGCTCAGCCACAGGGCCCCCGAGAGTTCGACAACTGGGAATCTGATTCTAGCAAGCAAACCGCACGCAAGGCTTACGAGTTGGCCGTTGGCAACGGTAGTATTTCGCCCCGCGTCCTCCTGCGGATTAAATGAAAGGAGGAGCAGATCGCTGTTGCGACAGGCATCACCGCGTGCTACGCTGGCGAACAAAAGGCGAATTACAGGAGGGTTCCTCGATGTCCCAATCTCTCGCCGTGCGGTCCGCGAGGCATGGCTCGCTTGAGCTTCCGGCTGGCTCGTCTCTGACGCGCGTGCGCGAAGTTCTCGACAGTTTGGCATCACGCGACGTTAACGGTGAGGTACTCACGGCGGTACGTTATTTTCCCGCGCGCGATGCGCAGTGGGCTGAGTTTCCCGCGTGGGTGCATGGCGATCTCGTCGCTGCGTATGGCGCCAAGGGCATTCGACAGCTTTACACGCATCAGAACATCGCTGCCGAGGCCGTCCACTCCGGGAAAAACGTGGTGGTAGTTACTCCGACCGCTTCGGGAAAAACGCTTTGCTACAACCTGCCAATATTGAATTCGATTCTCGAGAATCCGGACACTCGCGCACTGTATCTTTTCCCGACCAAAGCTTTGGCGCAGGATCAGTTGGCAGAGCTTTACGACCTGAACCAGAGGCTGGACAACCGATTCGGAGTCTTCACCTATGACGGTGATACGCCTGCCGACGCCCGCAGGGCCATCCGCGAAAAGGGCCATGTGGTGCTGACCAATCCGGACATGTTGCACACGGGGATCTTGCCACACCACACGCGATGGACGCGCTTGTTCGAGAATCTGCGCTACATCGTGATCGATGAGCTGCACACATATCGCGGAGTGTTTGGCAGCCATCTTTGCAATGTGCTGCGGCGTTTGCGGCGGATTGCAAACTTTTACGGCAGCAAGCCGCAGTTTATTTGCTGTTCCGCGACCATCGCGAATCCGGGTGAGCTGGCCGGCAAGCTGCTCGAAAATGAAGTGAATGTCCTGGACGGCAACGGCGCTCCCTCCGGCGAAAAAACTTTTGTTTTCTACAATCCGCCGGTCGTGAATCGGGCGCTCGGCATTCGCCGAAGCTATATCAATGAAACTTCGCGAGTCGCTCAGGAGTTCTTAAAGCGTGACCTGCAAACGATGGTCTTCTCCAATTCGCGCCTGCAGACCGAGGTTTTGCTTACCTATCTGCAACAGGCCAATCCTCAACCGCCGGGAAAACAGGAAACTATTCGCGGCTATCGCGGCGGCTATTTGCCGAATGAACGCCGCGAAATCGAGCGTGGCTTGCGCGACGGCCGGATTCGCGGAGTGGTGACGACCAGCGCGCTGGAACTCGGGATCGACGTAGGCTCGCTGGATACCGTTGTGATGGCGGGCTACCCGGGCACAATCGCGGCAACCTGGCAGCGTGCTGGGCGAGCCGGACGCCGGAGTGGAAGTTCTTGCGCTGTAATGGTGGCTTCTTCTTCGCCGCTTGATCAATTCATGGTGCGGCATCCGGACTATTTTTTTGGCAACACGCCGGAACACGCTTTCATCCAGCCGGACAATCTCGAAATTCTCATCAACCACATGAAATGTGCGGCATTCGAATTGCCTATCGCACCCGGCGAACGATTTGGCGACGTCGATCTGCCAGACATTTGTGCGAGGCTTGCCGAGGCTGGCTATCTACACCTTGCCGGAGAGCACTATCACTGGACGCATGAGGCCTATCCCGCCGACACGATCAGCCTTCGGTCGATCACCAGCGACAATTTCATCATCATTGATATCACCGGCGGGGCAAATGTCATCGGTGAAGTGGATTTTACGAGCGCACTGGTTTTTCTCCATGAGAAGGCCATTTATATTCACGGCGGGCAGCAATATCACGTCGAACATCTGGATTTCAAAGAGCGCAAAGCCTACGTAAAACAGGTGGACGTCGATTACTACACCGATGCGATTCGGTACACGCAAGTACGCGTTTTGGAGGCAAGCGAGATGGCCCCGGCAGGCGCGGCCTCAGCGAATTCGCATTCGCACGGCGATGTTCTGGTCCGGTCGCAAGTCGTCGGCTTCAAGAAGATTAAATTTTTCACGAACGAAAACATCGGCGACGGCAAGCTGGAACTTCCCGAAAACGAGATGCACACAACGTCTTATTGGATCACATTGGAGAGGCCGCTGCTCGAATCGCTTCCGTATAGTGTGAGCGAGCGGCAGAGCGGCATGTTCGGGTTGCTGCA
Organism: uncultured Acidobacteriota bacterium; assembly: GCA_963718785.1. Classification (GTDB taxonomy): domain Bacteria; phylum Acidobacteriota; class Terriglobia; order Acidiferrales; family UBA7541; genus Acidiferrum. The sequence continues at coordinate 562,747 of CAVQZW010000009.1, forward strand.
CGCCCTGGTGTCTGTCGCCACTCTGCTGCTTATGTGCGACGGTCGCGATCTTGGCGCCGCTATTGGCGAACGCCCTCCTGCACCTGATTCCGACGGCCAACTTGTAGGGGCAAAACATACTACCTCCCCACAAGCCCGAAGCGTTGATGAACCGGAGGCGTTCACGCCCTCTCGTCTCAGTGACGTATCCGGTTCCAATCTAAGGGAATTCTTTGAGCCCAATCTCTATATTTATGACGCTTATCCGGGCGGAATCGGTTTCTCCGAGCCGCTGTTCCGAGTTCATGATCTTTTGATGAACAAAACGCGCGAGCTGATCGCCGCCTGTGCTTGCGACGAGGGCTGCCCTTCCTGTGTCGGTCCCGCGGGAGACCTCGCTCCACGCGCTAAAGAAGCCGCTCTCGCCATTCTCGACAGGCTGTGTGGCTAGATGGCAGCCTCAGCCGACAAATTCGCTCGACTCTCCGCGCTCAGGCCGTCGCGCACTGCACCGTCGCGTCCAGCTGCCTTGAGAGGGCCAGATCAAGAAGATTTTCTCGCCCGTCTTCTCGGCGCAGGCGTGGCAAAAAATCATTTCGGCGAACATCTCGCTATTCGCAATTGGTTTTCCACACCAGAGTTTTCCGAACCATCCTCTATTGCTCTTGAACTTCTATCGCGCAGTCGCGACGCTGAGATCTCTCACCGCACTCGCATGGCTCTGGAAGATCCAGCCAAGTGGCTCTTTCTCGACACGGAAACCACAGGCTTGGCCGGCGGCACAGGTACCTATCCATTTCTGGTCGGTATTGCCTGGTGGGATGGCGGAGGCCTGCAAGTTGAACAATTCTTCATGCGCGATTTCGCCGAAGAGCACTCTCTTCTTCACGAACTCGCCGCGCGCCTCGTCGACCGGCCCGTGCTCGTCACCTTCAATGGCAAATCCTTCGATTGGCCACTTCTCGAAAATCGCTTCACGATGACGCGCTCCATCCCCACGCCACACCTTGCAGCTCATCTCGACCTTCTCCACCCGGCGCGCGCACTTTGGAAGCTTCGCCTCGGCTCCGTCCGTCTGATTGAACTGGAGCGCCGTGTTCTCGATGCCTCGCGTCTTGGCTGGCACCGCGAAGATGACGTCTCCTCCTCACTCATTCCCCAGTATTACTTCGACTATCTCCGTGGCGGCTCATCGGAACCGCTCGTGGGAGTAGTCCGGCATAACCAGATGGATCTGCGCGGCCTCGCCGCTCTCTTTGGAAAAATCAACTCCCTTATCGCGTCGCAACACTCGGAGCGCGACGGAATCGATAGCCTCGATCTCTTCGGCCTCTCGCGTTTCTTCGAGAGGCGCGGCGATTCGGATCGCGCGAGCGTGGCGTGCTTGCAGGCACTCGATCTCGGCCTTCCCGATGAATTCCGGCCGCGTGCGCGACGCGAGCTTGCTCTACTCGCCAAGCGACGCGGCGATCATGCGGCCGCCGCTGCTCTCTGGGTTGAGCTCACCAGTGACCCGCAGGATGGCGCTTTCGCCTGTGAACAACTCGCCATACACTACGAGCGACGCGCGAAGGATCCCGCACGAGCAATAGAATTTGCTCGACTCGGATTGGCAGAGGTGCAGCGCACACGGGTGCAGCCGCGTGATCCCTCTGCGGCATTCCGCGCGGTGCGTCTGGCCGAAAAATTTATTGTTCGAATCAACCGGCTGGAAGGAAAGAAGAAAGACAGGACTACAAGCGCAGAAACCACCTGTCCGACCGTTCTGAACTACTCCCCTAAGTAAATTTCAATGAGCTGCGGCCGTCGCCTTGGAATCTCGTGGGACGAAAGGCCAGCCTATCATCTCGTCGATGCCATCGAACACGGCCCGGCTGGCACCCTCGACGGAGAGGCATTCGGCTCCCATACAACGCAAGAACACGCCGCCATCAGGAGTATAGAAAGCAAGGAAGTTCGAGGAGCGAGGTGCGTTTTCATGTCCAAGATACTTTTGCTCGAGCGCGTCGGCATACTTTCCAAAGAACTGCCCGGCGTGTTCTTCATTGTCCAAATGAAGACGCGCAATCAGAACCAGATGCTTCGTCAGCTTTTGTTCATAGAGTGCGTACCGGTCTCCACTCCATGTCGCCGCGAGCGGCGTAGCAGCCTGCTCTCCCAGGAACTGTTTCAAGATCTCCTTCCACCCGAATTCCCCCATGGCGTTCTCATCAATCTTCACCCAATCCGGCCCGAGCAACTTTTGGAAAGGGGGTATGGCGACGGAAGCGGGAGCTCTGCCGGATTTGTAGAGTGATGGATGCATGATTTGCTGTGTTGAGACCGGTGGCTTTGTGAAGACAGCGGATAGAGCGTTCCACCCTCCTGATTTCAAGATCGCTGCGGAAAATGTCAAGCCGCCAAAATAGGGAAAGATCATGGAGTCCTTCAAAAACTGAGGCGCTTCTTGCAGCTTGGGCGATTTGGACATATCGCCGGCAAAGAGGGAAGGGTCAATCGCGGGCAAGTCCTGCACTGATCGGCCCGTTCCCTTCAGCAAGTAGTCAATCATCGCGGCCATGGCGCTTCCCTCAAGTACCGCTTCGCGCGCCAACTCCGCATCATCGTTTGGCCGGGCTGCTTTCTCCCACGCTTCAATTTGAAAATGCTGATCTTGAAGCGCGTGTGTCAACTCGTGGGCCATGACCATGCGCTGATCGTCCAGTGGAATCCAGTCCGCAATGTAGAATTCGCGAGCCTTAGGATCGTAGAGGCCTGCAATCTGCTCCGTAAGCAGATCGACCATGAAATTATCCAGATCAAATCCTTTGGGAATAAGTCCAAAAGCCTCGGCGCTTTTTGTCTCCGCGTATCGTTCGGCCGGATTTTTCTCTTCGTTCATCTCTCTAACGACATAGGCGCGAATCTCATCTCGCGACCGCAAAGTCTTTTTTAGAGGAGTAAGGAGCTTAAGGCCAGTGATTTGGCTGACTTGCTGGAGGACTTCATCGGCGGTTGCGGCGAATTCGGCATTATTTGCTCGTGGCTGAGTCGTCGGCGCGGGAGCGGTCGCATCCTGCTGCGCCAGGAGAACGCCTGCGCCTAACGAAAATGTTAGGACGAATGCGCAGAGATGCCTGGCAACTTTCTTGCTGAATGAAATCATAATCTTTGCAGAATAACAGATAACGCTCGATGACTTACCAAACCAGAAGAACGGGGTGCTGCGTGATAGGAAACTCCAGGTATCTTCCATCTTAGCCGTGAATTTGTCAGAAGAGACGAGGATTAAGGGACAACTCCGCAACCCCACGATCCGCGCAATCGATTAAAAAGAATGAAGATAGGCACAGGATGACTCTCCAAAAGCGAATCGGCTGGCCTCACCTTGGCTCGCATAAAGAATATTCCAAAAGAAATTCACAGCCACGCGTTCCGAATCCTTAACAGAATGGTAATTCTGTTATACTCACCGCTGTAAGCTCCTAGCTCTCTCCCGAGGAATACATGCTCCCCGGACTTCGTCTGCGGCAATCCCGTGAACGACTCGGTTTAACATATCGCGATGTCGAACGCGCCAGTTTTGAATTGGCAGCGCGCCGAGGACGTCCGGAGCTTATTCTTCACATCAGTCGCTTGGCAGACATCGAAAACCGCGGCGTAACTCCCGGACTTCACAAGCTCTATACGCTCGCCGCGGTGTACCACTTGAATCCGCTGGAAATTTTTCGTTGGTACGACGTTCCGATCGAGGATTGCTTCCCGGATGGTGGCGCGTTCCATGCGCCGCACACGCATTTGGCAGCGCCACCCGTATCCCTTAGGACTCCTTTGCGATTTGACCCGTCATTCGATCCAAAACGCACTGAGTTGCTTTCGCGCATGGTCGAGCAGTGGGGCTATCTCGAAGGCGTGCTAACGAATGGAGATTCCCGCCAGCGATACGGCTATATCGGGCTGTCAGATCGGCGCATGGTGCCGTTGTTGCGTCCCGGGAGTGTGGTTCTTGTGGATGTCACCGTTCGCGGCATCGAAGACGACAACTGGGCCAACGAATACGACCGACCGATGTATTTCGTCGAGTTGCGAGAAGGCTATCGATGTGGTTGGTTTCACTTGGATGGGCAGCGCCTGCTGATGCAGCCCCATCCTCTATCTCGTTGTGTGCCCGAGGTTTGGCGTGTTCCGGACGAGGCCGAAGTGGTTGGCCGAGTGGTTGGGGTAGTTACACGATTGAACGAGCCGTGGAGCATTCTTCCTGGAGAATCTCCAGCAGCGCGCGGAGATTCGAGCAGAAAAGCTCCTTGAGATAGTCAGGCGCCCGTTCGGGCATTAAGACACGGTACGCTTCCATACGGCGCCAATGCTCTAGGGCGCCGCATAGTCCGCCAGGCATGTGTTCGAGGCATCCCTTCAGGTCAGCATGTTGCCGCACGAGAGGACTCTCCAACACGCGTTCAAAGATCTGCTCATGGCAAAGGTTTAAGGCCTGCTGAATGGCTTCGTCAGGATATAGAACCGCCAGGCCCGCGTGCTCGTACTTCCCAGAGGAAAGATCCCGCAACGACGCCATGTAAGTAAGCTTGCTGAATTCACCAGGTATCCCTGCCAGCGTGGTCAGCGTGAAATCTTGTATGATGCGCCTGTTCTGTTGGAGCTGCGTGATCATTTCCTTGCACTGCTCCGTTCCGAAGACGGAACGTTTTAGCGCATTTCCCTCAACTCTCCCGATTCTTCTTCATGGTTGGAGCCAGGAGGCTTTCCACCATGAAAAAGATCATCGCCATACCCGTTCTAGTGTTTGCATTTGCGGTTTCGATCCTACTCCCTGTTAATAGCTCGGTCAAACAGTTCTTCAGTAATCGCTACGCCCCCGTATACGCGGCAATCGTAAGCGGTTCACCTGTCCCGATACCAACACCTCCGGGGCTCAGCGTTAGCAGCTCCAGCGGCAGCCCTGTGCCCATCCCAACTCCGCCAGGACGAATCGCCTAGAGGCCGGGAGCGTACGCTCCGCAGCTCGCTGGTGCGTCAAACCGCGAGTTGCGGAGCTGCCTTCTAAGAGAACTCTAATTTGGCTTTAGCAGGTCGATGCTTGGACTCGGGAACTCGGGTTGGAGACCCGACACTTCTTGAATCGTATGATCTCCGCCGATGCTCCGCTGCGGGGCAGACCGTTCCAGTACCAACCGTCCATCCAACTCATAGCGACTAGTTTGTTTACCGGCCAGTTAAGACATGCTAGCATTCAGCCGTAATGATCAGCATGCCCCTCTCCGTGCAGTCCGTCTGGGCCTGTAGTATTTTGGGCCAACTGATCGCGCTAACTCTCCTGTTTCTGCGAAGGAACGCAAGTAAGATCCCTTTCTTCACCACCTATATAGTTCTTAATCTCTGCCAAGCAGGTTTCATGTTGGTTATGATCCTCATTCCCACCCTTAGCCCCGCCATTTTTGCGAAGTTATCTTGGTGTGCAGAGGGCATAACTCTGGTAGCGCAGGCGGTGGCAACCATGGAAATTCTGGGGCTCACCCTGCGGCCGTATCCTGGGATTTGGGGCTTGGCTTGGCGTGCTCTAGCCACTGTCTCAGCACTGGTCGTTCTGACCGCGGCGTGGCTGAGCCACGCCCGAGGCACTGAACAACTGTGGTTCCAACTCAATCGTGGTTATCATCTTACTTTTGCCACGGCTTTGATCGCATGCCTTGCTCTCGTGCGCTATTACTCGATTCGAGTCCCGTCTGCCTTCAAAATGATACTCGCTGGATTCTGTCTCAATTCTTGCGTAGAGGTTCTGGTCAATACGCTCATTCAAGTGCTTTTCCATAAAGGCTATGCGGTCCATCAAACGGCTTGGCTAATTGTGAACATGCTTTCGTTTGTGGCTGCCCTGGCCATTTGGATAGTTGCGCTCTGGAAGCCCTTTCCTGTCGATGATCGTCAAATCGCTTCGCCGTCGGATTCTGCCTATCAGAGACTTTCGCCCGAAATCAATGAACGATTGCGCGAGATCAATGAAAAGCTTTTACGGCTTTGGAAACTGGAGGCACGCCCAGAGTGACCTACGCATTCATAGCACTCTTCGGCTTCGCGTTTCTCCTTTTGGTTCTGCTTGCGTTGGTTTTGCGCGACCCCAACAGGGTCTCGAAGCCGGATGCTGCCGCAGGATTAACGGAGCTCTCGGATAGAACGCACGTGACTTTCTTCCCGCAGATTAAGCAGGCCCTGGCAGTACAAGACTCCGCCTATCTTGCTTCGCTTGGAATGCATGCTCTAGCCAGGAGAGTACGCAAAGAACGCCGCAAGATCGCACTGGCCTATCTGGCGTGCTTGCGCAACGATTTTCAAAAGTTATGGCGATTAGGACGCGTGATTTCGTCTATGTCACCGCAGGTTGGCATGGCGCAAGAATTTAGGCGGTTCCAGTTGGGGCTGGCCTTTTCGCTGCGCTACGAAATGATTCGCATCAAACTCCTGTTTGGATTTGCGCCTCTAAATGAGCTTGGGGCGTTGAGTGAGGTGATAAGCAGGTTTTCGATCCGTATGGAAACTGCCATGCAGTACCTGGGTGAACGCGCTGCTCTTGCTGCCAAGCTGGCGTCATCTTTGGACGGTCGTGGGTTGGACGTTCCCTAACACAGCATCTATCGCGGCGAGTAGTTCCGCCGCCTGGAACGGCTTTTGGAGAATGTGATTTCCGTTGCGCGGCAGTTCGTCTGGAGGACGTCCCAACGGCGTGACGCCGCGCATCCAGACGCAACGCTTTGCCAACCTTGGCCTGCGAGCGAGGATCCAGTCATGGAGGATATTGCGCCCCGCTGTGCCGGAGAGATCCAGATCTGCGAGCACTAAGTCGAATTCTCGATTCTCAAGTAGTGCCATCGCATCCGCAGCGGTCTTGGCCGTCTCGACTTCATGCTCGCGATCGAGCAGGATGGCGCGAACAGCTTCAAGCACCGAGTCATCATGATCGATCAATAGGATGCGGCCCTCTCTCGCTGGTTCCACTGCCTGGTCGGATTCGACGGGCTTCGTGGCCTTAATAGGTTGGTAGGGGACCTCTATTGTAAAGGATGCTCCACGGGGAGGAACGTTGCGCACCCGAATCGAACCACCGTGTTCCGAGATGATGCCATAGCAGATGCTGAGGCCTAGTCCGGTGCCCTTGCCAACGGGTTTGGTCGTGTAGAAGGGATCGAATACGCGTGACGCGTCCTTGACGCCCGGGCCGCTGTCGGTAAATTCGATAAACAGCTTGTCTCCATTCGCTCCCGTTCGTACCCAAAGATCTCCTTCCTTGGAATGCTCCAGCATGGCGTCCACAGCGTTGTTGACCATGTTCAAGAAGACCTGCTGGAGTTGGTGGGGATCGGCGGATGTGAAGGGAAGATCTGGCGCGAGCTCTAAGTGCACGCGAATATGATTCATTCGCAAATCGTAGTCTCGTAGCGCAAGAGTCTCCTCAAGGATCAGATTCAGTTGCACGGGGACGCGCTCTGGCTTGTGCTGTCGCGCAAAACTAAGCAAGTTCTGCACGATGCGGTGAGTCCTTTGCGCCTGTTTATAGAGTTTCTCGGAGTACTCGATGCCCTGCGCACCCATCTGTCCGCTTGAGGTAAGCAGTTGGCTGTAACCCAGGATCGCCGTCAAGGGATTGTTGAGTTCGTGCGCCACGCCGGAGATCAACTGCCCGACGGCAGCCATTTTCTCGCTATGCAACAGTTGCTCCTGCGTGCGACGCAAGTTTTCGTAGGCCTGGCGCGCCTCTTCGTAGAGCGTCGTGCGTTCGATCGCGCTCGAAAGCTGGCTCCCTACTGCAATGAGCAGGTTGATGTCCGCGGGCGAAAACTCCTTTGGCGTGCGACTACCCACTGTCAGGCCGCCGATCACACGGTCCTTGGACCAGAGCACAACCACATAGGCGGAAACAAGCTCTTCTTTCCGCTGTGCCTCACGGAAAATCGTGGGAAGCGGCAGCCCCTGTACCGAGAGAAACGTCGCGTGCACCGATTTGATGTGCTGCAGCAATTCCGGCTTTACCGCCACCGCGGGGAAGTTTCTGGCATATTCCGAACGATGCCCCACGGCCGCCACACGCCGGATCTTCGTCCCGGCCTCGTCGAACAAATACAGCGCACACGCGTCCAGACTGAACAGCTCCGCCATCTGCCGCAGCGTTCGGTGCAGCGAATCTCCCAGGTCCATCGACTCCATCAGAGTCTGGCCGATGGAGTTCAGCACCAGCAGCTCCCGGTTCCGCCTCCGGATCTCCTGCTCCGCTCTTTTCCGTTCTGTGATATCCAGCAGAAAGCCCTGATACGCCGTTACATTTCCAGCCGCGTCTTTCACCGCGATCGAGGACTCCAGCACCGTGCGGATCTCGCCATCTTTGCGTTTCATCTCGAATTCGAAGTCCGCCACTGTGCCGTGTTCCTGCAGCAACTTCTTCAGCCGTTCGCGGTCCGCAGGATTTGCGTACATGGTTCCCGGAATATCGGCGCCCAGCAATTCCTCGCGCGTCTCGAATCCTGTCATGCGCATCATCGCTTCGTTGAAATCCAGGAACCGCCCTTGCGGCGTGGAGATAAAAACGCCTTCCTGCACGCTCGAAACAAGAGTCCGGTATTTTTCTTCCGCGCGCTTTCTTTCCGTAATGTCCTTCAGGACATGCACCGTCCCCAGAAGGTTTCCCGCTGGGTCGGTGAACGTGGAATTCGATGCGAGAAAATAGCCTTGCAACCACGGGTCCGGGTTGTCACCTTCCCCAGCTACGCCCTCGCAATACGGGCACATCTCGTATGCCAAGTTCTTGCGCGCTAACAGGTCCGTCACAGTGCGCCCAACAAGCGCCTGTGAATCCCTCCCCAGCAGATGCCCCAACCGCAAATTGCACCGAAGTATCCGCCCTTGCCGGTCGTGCACCAAAATCGGATCGCCAATGGAATCGAACGTATACGCCCACTGCTGCTGCACAGTGGCCACTTGTTCGAATAGCCTCACGTTCTGGAGCGTCAATCCAAGTAAATTGCTGATGTTCAGGAGGTAAGCAATCTCGTCGGCCTGGAACTGCTCATTTCGGGTTGAACCTATCGCAATGATCCCGAGCGGCCCGTCCTTTCCCGGCAGAGCCATTGTGATGCTGTTTCCGATGCCACCCTCAGCCATTCTTTGCCGAACGGATGGGTCCGGTTCATCTTGCATGCGAAAGAACTCACAGTCCTTGTGCAAGACTCGCTGCGTCCAGGCCGCTTTGGCAGGCAATTTGGCATACTTTTCCAGATACGCATTCTGAAAGCCAACTGAGGCGTGCACTACTAGAAGTGCTTTGTCTCCCTCGCCTTCGAGCAAGCGCACCAGTCCATGCGTGGCTCCCAGACTCTCTACCAGGTGCGCGAGCACACGATCCAGGACATCCTGCACGGAAAGCGTTTGTGTGCTGGCTGTTGTTAGCAGCGTCAACCGCCTCAGCTTTTCATTGAGCTCGACCGTTCTCGACCGCGCCCCCTCCAGCACCACCACCACCATGGCAATTCCCAACGCCACGCCCAATAGGTGGTCAAACGCCACTCGCAACAAGAAATACGGGTGCTCCGGCCACATATTCCGATCCAACCCGTGTATACCCGACAATAGAAACACGCCCTCAAGTAACCGAACGCCGTGCCCTCGCCTCAGCAGCGGTGACCTCCACAGAACCATCCCCGCCCATAGACATACCGCGCTTGCCAGTATTGCCGTCTCCCACCGGACGTTGCCATAGGCCGGCGTTACATCCCGCTGAAAATAATAGATCCCAAACAACACCACTCCCGCGAGCGGAAGGACCGGCCAGTTCCGCTTCCCTGCTCCGGTCGTAAACTGCACGGCGGCCGCGGAGAACAACAGCATCGCGGTCACTCTTCCCATCACCACCGCCAGCCACAACGCGGGGATGTCCCGGCTCAGCATCACAACCTCACCTAGCGATGCCAGCGTAAGGACAATCCACCCGGCGACCCACAGCCGGAAATATTTATTGATATGATCCCGCTGAAATATGAAGAAGAGGACCAACAGCACGATGAACGCTGTCGCTTCGAAGAAAGCGATGCCGAGCAGGCCTTGGTTCACCAACACGTTGTGCTGCCTCCCGCTCTGAACTGCCCGCACCGCAAGTTAAGCACCCCAACTTCTCTCGCGAGGGGCGGCACGAAGCCCTCATTGAAGGTATCTTTGACGCTAACACGCTATTTTCTGAATGGGCAAGGCCACGCCAATCCTACTGTGCCGTCCCGTATAATGGCGCTAGGGGCAAACACCTTTGGACCTAGAACAGATACTGGTCGTCGACGATGAAGAAGCGATTCGAGAGGTGGTTTCCACTATGCTCGAATCGAAAGGCTATCGCTGCACGGCCGTAAGCAATGGCCGCGCTGCTCAGGAGCAGGTCAAAAAGTCCACGCCGGATCTCGTCCTCAGCGACATGATCATGCCCGAAATGGATGGCATCAAGCTCCTCGATTGGCTCCGCGAATATGATCCGGAAGTCCCCGTGATCATGGTCACAGCCATCCATGACATCTCTACCGCTCTCGAAGCCATCCGCCGCGGCGCGTACGACTACATCCTCAAGCCTTTCGAGAAAGATCAGCTGTTTCTCGGCGTTGGCCGCGCGCTGCAGCACCGCCGCCTCGTCGCGGAAAACCGCAGTTACCAGCTCCAGCTCGAACACCAGGTCGAAGAACGCACTGCGCAGCTCACCGGCGCTCTAGCCCAGCTCGAACAGTCCTACGACGACACTCTCGAAGCCTTGGGTAGCGCCCTTGACTTGAAAGACGCCGAGACGGAAGGCCACTGCCAACGCGTCACCGCATTCACCATTTCTATCGCCAAGGCCATGCCTGTTCCCCCTGCGTACTTGGCGATTCTCGCCCGTGCCGCTTTCCTCCACGACATCGGGAAAATGGCCATCCCCGACGGCATTCTGCGCAAACCCGGTCCCCTCACCGACGCGGAGAAGGAGGTCATGCGCAAGCACTGCGAAATTGGCTACAACATGCTCATCCGCATCCCGTTCCTCCGCGATGCCGCCGAAATCGTGCTGGCTCACCAGGAGTTCTTCGACGGTACCGGCTACCCGCGCGGCCTCAAGGGCGATCAAATTCCTCTCGGCGCCCGCATTTTCACGATCGCCGACTCGCTCGACGCCATGATCAGCGACCGCCCCTACCGCAAAGCTCTCCCAATGCCCCACGCCGTCGAGGAAATTCGCCGCTGCTCCGGCACCCAATTCGATCCCAAAGTCGTCGAAGTCTTCGCCACCATTCCAGAGCAACACTGGCTCGATCTACGCGAACACCTCGGTTCCCCCTTCCGCTTGGCCCACCTCAAGAATCAGCGATCGCCCGTACCGCAAAGCCTTACCCATGCCCCACGCGGTAGAAGAAATTCGCCGCTGCTCAGGCACCCAATTCGACCCCAAAGTCGTCGAAGTTTTCGCCACCATTCCCGAGCAGCACTGGCTCGACCTGCGCGAACACCTCGGCTCCCCCTTCCGCCTCGCCCATCTGAAAAACTTGTGAAACCGCGCCCCCTCGCGAGGCCAACTGCCACGCATCTGTACCCCACACCGCCTAAAGCGGCTCCGTGTTGTTCTATTTGCGGATCGCAACCTCTCACAATCAAAAAAAAGGAAGGCCGGAAAAACCGGCCTCCCTTTGTAAAACGACGATCTATTTCGTGATTTCGACTAGAACCTCAACCGCAGCGACATCTGCAAGATTCGCGGCGATGAAACGGTTCGCGTACTTTGACCAAACTGAAGGCTATTGATGTTTTGGTCTTCCATGAAAAAGACTGGGTGATTTAGAACGTTGAATGCTTCAGTTCGGAACGTCAACTTGAAGCGTTCGTTAAGGTGGAAGTCTTTCGAAGCTGAAAGATCCCAATCAAAATAGGTCGGCCCCGTAAATGCGTCCAACGAAAGGTTCCCTGCAGCCCCAGGTTGCGGGTTGCAGAAACCACCTGTGACAGCCGGCACGCAGGTCAAACCGTTCGAAGGTGGTGCACCAGTGCCGTTCGAACTGACGAGTATTGGATTGATACCAAAGACCGTACCGTCTCCTTGGACATAGACGCCGGTGTCTGCCTTGAGTTGTGCCGGCGAAAGCGTGGAAACGGCCGTATTCCTTGCAGACCGCGTGCCGGAGCGGTTCAACGTCGGCTGAGTGGATAGAATTGAAAAGGGATTGCCACTTTGCCACGTAAAGATAGATCCCGTCTGCCATCCATCCACCAGCAAACTTACCAACCGGTTGTCTGATGCGAAAAAGCGGTGTCCCTTGCCGATGGGCAACTCATATGTGAGGTTCGCTTTGAATTGATGGTTGAAATCGAATGGAGCTCGTCCCCTCTCGAGCTTCGGCTGCGCGTTATCTAGATAAGGCTGGAATCGGGACTGATCGTTATTGGTAGACGGCGCGTAGTCCGTTAGAACTTTGCTGAACACGTAATTAGCCTGAAAATATAGCCCCTGGCTAAAACGACGACGCACTTCCACAACCGCGGAGTTATAGCTCGAAAATGAAGCGTTCTTGAGTAGGTCACCGCCAACAATATTGTCGTTGGGAGCAAAGAACCCAGGAGTCGCACCGCATCCGAATTCCTGGTAGGTATGCGCTAAGTCGCCGGCAAATCCTTGTTGGATATCCGTGTTGATGAAAGCGATCCCGCTGAAATCCGTCGGACCGGCCGCTCCTAATCCCCCCGGTCCGCAGATATTTGGGAAGATGGTTAGGGTTTGGCTGCCCGGCCCTTGGAAAACCGGGTTGAAGAATCCACACTGGTTCTGCGTTCCCGGTCCAGTGCAGCCAGGTGCGTTCGACGGCAACGACGCAGCCAGGAAACCATCGAACCGGGCCCGGTTAAAGTCAGCCAAAAAACCGTTCGAGCCAAGAATCACCTGATTCACGTCGATGGCTCGGAACAGACCAACTCCATGATTGCCGACGTATCCGACGGAAATAGAAGTGTTCTGCCCCAGGTCGCGCTGAATTGTAAGGTTCCACTGTTCCACGTACGGCGGCTTCAGATTCGGATCAATCGCATACCCCGCGTTGTTAGGTACACCCACAAGGGCTGCGTTGGCCGAAAAGGTGGTCGGAATTCCAAAGGGCGGAATCGGAACCGTCGGCGCAGTACTCAATGTAGGTCCATTCAGACCATTCGGATCAGCTGTGTTTGTCGTGGACAAGCCAGCGTTCGCGGAAGTGGCATTCTCCGCTGCCGTGAAAAACGAATCATTGACGTAGTTCATGCTAAAACCAGCGCGAACCGCCGTCTTGCCATTGCCAAATGGATCCCACGCCAAACCAATATTTGGCGAGAACCCCTTGTAAAATGAGTGATAAAGCCCCCGCTTGCTGGGCCCTCCCGCAAAGTCCACTGTGGCGTCCGTAAGCAGCGTTTGCGCCGCCGTCATTCCAGAAGGAATCACGGGGAGTAGAGCCAGCCCGTTCTTCTCGTCTACGGGACTGAAGTATTCCCAGCGCACGCCATAGTTCAGCGTAAGCTTTCGGCTGATTCTCCAGTTGTCCGCAATATAGAAGGCAAAATCGTTCTGCCTCAGATTGCGGGCATCCGGTGCCAGATTCACGTACCCAGATTTCTGACTGGTAACGTTGAACGTCTGCGATACATTGCTCAGAATCCCGGCAGTCGTTGCCAGCAACGCTGAAGCATTCCCGAAATCCGAGGCGCTGATCTGTGCTCCGGAAGGAGCCGGGAAGTCGCCGAACGAAGGGGCGTTGGTGTTTGTGGCGCTGAATCCCAGTTGCAGATCCGGATAAATCCCCGCCGAGTCGGTTTCGAAGATCGTTACACGTTGCAGTTGGACTCCAAACTTAAGCGTGTGATTCCCTCGTACCCAACTCGCGTTGTCTTGCCAGGAGTAGGTATGCGTGTTGCGCCCCTGCGGCAAAAAGTTCGGGTCCGGGCCAGTAAATGGAAAACCTAAGCTGTCAATTATGGAACCTGAGCTAAACGACTGGCTGGTCAAGAAAAAAGCTGGCGCCAAATCGAATCCAAACCGGACTTCGTTGGTCAGCGTCGAACTTGGGTTCCACCGCCACGCCGTGGACAGAAACTTGATGTGATCATCGTTGTGCACGAGGGGAACCACATCAAAGCTCGTATCAATGTCCGGCCGATCAACATAGTTCCGGTTGTACGAATAGGTGCCGCTGATGCTGTTTTTGGAATTGAGGATGTAGTCCCCGCGGAACCCATAGTTGTCCCGCGAATTATTGCTTCGCGCGTTGAATTGATATCCCAGCAGGTTTACACCGTCGCCTGCTCGATTGTTATTGGAAATGGTCGGAACACGCTTGATGACAGCCAGTCCTGCGGGGTCCAATGGGAACGGACTATGATTCGGCAGAGTAAGCAAATTCTGAGTTACGGGAGGACCCACCGGATTACCTGTGTTGGGATCTAGCGGCTGATAGGTGAAGGGTAGGGATGGAGTCGCTGCTGTTAACGCCGCTACAATCGCCGGGCTCAGGACTGTCGTGTTGTTCGGACTCTGCGCGCGGAGACGCAGGAGTTCGTAGTAACCATAGATGAAGAGCTTGTCTTTCTTGATCGGGCCGCCAAGGTTTCCTCCGCCCTGGTTCTGGAGAAGGCCAGGCTTACTCACTCCGCTGGCATCATTGAACCAATCGTTAGCCTTCCATGCATTTGTACGGTAATACCAAAATCCTTCTCCATGCCATGCGTTTGTGCCTTTTGGCGTAACGATACTTACTCCCGAGGATCCCGTCTTGTCTACGTCCCCGTTCTGCTCCGTGACCGTGAACTCCTGAGCTTGACTGAGGAACGGAAGATTAGGCGTAAAGTCCAAGGCGTTTTCTCGGATAAAGTTATCCTGGATGTTGATGCCGTCAAGCGTGACATTGGAGAACGAAGAGCGTTGCCCGTTGATGGTCGTTTCAGCCGATCCACCAGGTCCGCTGTTGGCGACCCCGGCTTGCAGGCCAAGCAGCGCTAGAGGGTTACGATCCAGAATGGGAAGATCGTCGATCTGCTTCTTTTCCACCGTGCCCGTCACTTCAGCACTGGTCGTGTTCACCAGTTCAGCTCCCCCTTCCACCACCACCGTTTCGGTGTTCGCGCCAAGTTCCAAGGATATGGGCTTTACCGAATACACCGTGGAAGCATCGAGCTTGATTCCAGTTACCTCTCCCAATTTGAAGCCTGTCTTGGATGCGGTTACTTTGTAGATTCCGTAATCGATATGCTCGAACTGGTATCCCCCAGATGATCCTGTAACCGACGTAAACGTCGCGTTTGTCTCCTGATTGGTCAAGGTGACGGTGACGCCGTCTACAGGCAAACCTTGTGAATCCTGCACTGTTCCAGTAATCGATCCTGTCGGCACTTGAGCAGTAGCGACCGACGTGCATACTGTCAACAGCAGCGCAGCCGTCAACATGATCCCTAGAGTTCCCACCCAAAGTTCTAATAAATGATGACTAATTTTCCAAGCCATTTCTCTTGCCTCCAATAGATTCTTCATTCTTCCCGAGACCTATTCCGTCGCTCCGGACGTCTCTCCCGCAACCAACGTAAAAATATGAAATGCTTACGCGCGCCTGAGTTCACGCTTCGGGCAAACCCGAACCAGTCCGATAAAATCTCTGTTTGGGATTTAGGAATCTAAACCCACACCCTCGACACAGTTGCATGTCAGCAAGACGCCTGCCACATGCTCCCCGGCATACAGATCGTACTAACCTGCTTGTACTAAGCAAGTTATCAGCATCAGAAATCAAATAAATAGTGTTTCTTTAGATTTTGTTATCCAGGTTTACATAGAAAGTACTACGCGAGGATTCTGGATTGTGTATGAATTCCCGTAGCCACCTGCTCGAATCCGCTGCGAGCCGATTTCTCAGCTCAGTTCGAACATCGAGATCAACCGCCTCATCCCCTCGGCAAAATCGTTCTTTGGCAAAATCAAGCTGACCACCAGAATTCCCTCTGCCGGAAAGTCATAGAAATGCCCGGGATGGACATACACCCCCTCGGCCGCTATCAGTTCAAGCGCAAGGTCTTCATCCGAACGGGTCGCCGGCACCCGTATCACGGCGTTCCACCCGCCCTCGACCTCCAGCCGGCTACAGGTTTTCTGTCGCGCCAGTTGCCTGTCCAACTCAGCAAGATTCTCCTTCACCCGCGCCATCAACTGCCCCTGGAACTCCCGCCGTTGTCCCAAAAGCGGCGGCAGCGCCCCCTGAATTGGCGCACTCATGGATAGATAGGTATCCGCGATCACCTCGAGCCGCGCGGTTGCCTCCTTCTTCAGCGACTCCGGCCCGCCAACAATCAGCCACGCTGCCTTCATTTGTGGCAATCCACAAATTTTCGATAGCCCGCTCATCGTGAAGGTCAAAACTCCGGAGTTTGCGGCAAACGTCGAACGACGCTCGTCGCCGAGAGCAAAATCCAGAAATACTTCATCGGCTATGATTGCGACGCTTTGCGCAGCACAAATCTCGTTCAGCTTCCTCATCTCTTCCGGCTTGCAATAGTTTCCTGTGGGATTATTCGGGTTAACCACGGTGATTGCTCGCGTACGAGGTGTGAAACTCTGTTTCACACTGTGAAAATCGATCTCCCAGCCATGGTCGTACACCAGCGGGTAGCGAACCAACCGCACGTCCTGAATATCCGCCAGAAATTCAAACAACGGATAGCTCGGTTCGGGTATCAAAATCTCATCTTCGGGATTGCAAAGCGTTCGAAATACGTAGGAATAGGCTTCGCTGGTGCTGGTCGTCAGAAAAATATCGTCACTCGAAACAAACGCTCCGTGTTCGGCGTAGTACCGTTTCACAGCCTCCCGTGCCGCCACTAGCCCCCGTGGATTCGGCTCATATTTCAGCGCCTCCTGATTTCTCAGCGCCCCAAGAATCGTCCTTCTCGTCGTACTGAAACCCGCACTCCGTAGGATTTGACATCGTCAAATCAATGAGTGGCTTCCCTGCCGCACGGTGGGCCAACAGCGCCGCGCTCAAGCGATTCATCTCCAGGTTCCAATTTGTCCGTTTCGCAAACATTTTCTTTGGCGCATCATTATATAGGGGATTGCCGCATGTGCCGGAGCGATGGCGTATACTCGGCAAGAGTCAACAAAATTTGAAAGGCGATTGATCTCGCGATGAGCGCGCATCCGCAAACCACCTCTCTGTTCGAACCCGTGCCGCAACTCGACCTCGCGGCGCAGTATGCTGCCATTGGCGCGGAGATTCGAGCAGCCGTCGAACGTGTTCTCGCATCGCAGCAATTTGTTCTTGGTCGTGAAGGCGCCGCGTTCGAACAAGAAATTGCCCAACTCTGCGGCGTCGCTCACGGCATCGGCGTCGCCTCGGGAACCGACGCCCTGATCCTCGCCCTCCGCGCCTGCGGCGTTCAAGCCGGCGACGAAGTGCTGATCCCTCCCTTCACGTTTGTCGCCACCGGCAGCGCCGTGAGCGCACTCGGCGCCAAACCCGTCTTTGTGGACATTCGCCCGGACACGTACAATCTCGATCCTTCCGATCTCGCGCGCCGCTTGACGCCTCGGACGCGTGCGATTGTCCCTGTGCATCTCTACGGGCTGGCGTGCGACATGGATCCGATTCTGAAATTTGCGCGAGCCCACAATTTGCGGGTGATCGAAGACAATGCGCAATCGATTGGCGCAACCTACCGGGGCAAACCTACCGGTTCATTGGGAGACGCAGCCTGCTTGAGTTTCTACCCAACGAAAAATCTTGGCGCATACGGCGACGCAGGAATGGTGGTCACTAACTGCGACGAAATGGCCGCGCGCCTAAAGACTCTGCGCAATCACGGCCAATCCGCAAAATACGTCAGCAGCGAGCCCGGCTGGAACAGCCGCCTCGACGAAATTCAAGCCGCGATTCTGCGCGTGAAACTGCGCCACTTGCCCGAGTGGCAGCGAGCGAGGCAGGCGCATGCGGCGGCCTACACAAAACTCTTGCTGGGTATTCCCGGAGTTGCCCCGCCGCTCGTCCCCGAAGGCTACGAACACGTCTTCCACCAATATACAATTCGCGTGGAACAGCGCGATGCGCTAGTGCAACTTTTGCATGAGCAGAAAAATCGGCAGCTCGGTTTATTATCCCGTTCCCTTGCATCTTGCAACCCCTCTACGCTTCGCTCGGGCATAAAGCCGGCGACTTCCCTCATGCGGAGCATGCCGCGCAGGAAGTGCTTTCTTGCCGATGTTTCCGGAGCTGCGTTCCGCATCAAATCACACGCGTGGCGGAAGCGGTTTCCAATTTGTGACCCACTAAATCCGGAGCCACTACCCTCTCAAACTTCTCCTCCATGCTTCATTTGCCCAAATAAAGAAGAGCGAGCAGGAAAATCCAAAGCCCATCCATAAAGTGCCAGTAGTAAGAGGCGACCTCAGCGGCCACTGTGCGAGACAACTTGGCTTTTTCAAATTTGCGCATGGCCACGTAGAGCAGCGCGCAAATTCCGCCAGCCAGATGCAATCCGTGTAATCCTGTGAAAATATAAAAAAAACTGCTGCCCTGATTCGTCGACACGTAAAATCCCGCCAGAACGAATTGCCGCCAAGCCGCAAGCTGGCCAACCAGAAAAAGTATGCCCAGTCCAGTTGCAACCGACCAAAGCCTGCGGAACTGGGCAACATCCGCCAAAGCAAGCCGCCGCCGAGCTAATTCCATCACTCCACTGCTCAAGAGGAGAATCGCCGTATTCATCCAGATGATCCACGGAAGATGCAGCGGCACCCATCGATCGCTTTTGGCCCTCAGATAAAGGTAGGCGCTAGCCATCGCCATGAAAAACATGATGATCGAAACAATGCCGATGGCTATGGCCGTCGTGTAGCGCCTCGAAGAAGGCATTTGAGGCCCGCGCCGTTTACCCCCCTCGTCTCCATCATCTCCGCCGGGAGGCGGATGTTTGCCTCCTCCCCCGCCGATGTCTTCGATGATGAGCTCGATCTCATCAACAATCGATGTGCCTGCCATAAAAGTTTTCCCTAATTCTCCTTCGCGCGATCACTGAACCCGCTGCTTCGCCGGCAACAGCAGGATCGACCCGTGCGGGCGCAACGCTTTGAAGAGCAAAATCTTCCGCCCCAATTGTTCCGCTGAATTCATAGGCGCCGCGAAAAACAACCGGCTCTGCCACGCCGAAATTATGGGCGGGTACGGGCGACGCCAGAGTCCATTCGAGTGTGGTAGCGCGCCATGGATTACGATCTTCGCTTCTTTCACCACGCCAAAGGCTCCAGAAGAAATTAATAAGAAATATGGATTGTGCGACGACAGTGAGAACCGTCGCGGCGGCGACAAACGTCCGAAGCGACGCGCTAAATGGAATTTCCAGCGACTCAACCATCGGCGAATTCGTTCCAAAAACAGCCGATGATGCCCGCCAGTGGGTCATCAGGCCAAGCCAGTGCATCGGCATGAAAACGCAATAGACCCCGGCGAAGGTTAGCCAAAAGTGGAGTTTGCCGAGCGGCTCGTTGAGACGGCGCCCGAACATTTTGGGAAACCAGAAAAAGAGAGCGCCGAGCATTCCAAACGTAGCGGCAATGCCCATTACGAGATGAAAATGGCCCGTAACAAACTCGTCTCCTATCGAAGCTGCGGCAAGATCGTTGCGCGCGAGAACGATTCCAGACACGCCACCCGAAAGAAAAAGAGAAACGAATCCAAGTGCAAAAAGCATTGCGGTATTGAGTTGTATCTTGGAATTCCAGAGCGTGCCTAACCAACTGAGCACCAGTACGCACGCAGGCAATCCCAACGAAGACGCCAGCATCGAAAAAACAAGCGGAGACCACGGATTGAGCCCGCTGGAAAACATGTGCTGGCCCCAAATGCAAAATCCAAACAGCCCCACCGCACAAAGAGCCAGCACTGCCGCCCGTTCCGCCCAGACGGGTTTGCGAGAGAACGTCGACACCAAGTGCGAAACGATTCCGAAGCAGGGGAGCATGGCCACGTAGACTTCCGCTTGCGCGAAGAACCAGAACAGCCGCTGCCAAAGGGAAAGCCACGTAGCCGGCGCGATCGTGGGCGTCTGCCGAGAGAGAAACGTCAGCGGCGAGAAAAATTGCGAGCCGAAGAGGCGGTCCGACAACAGAAAAACGCAAGCTGCGAGAAGAATGCTGAATATCAACATACTGAGAATGGCGTTGATGAGCCAAGCCCACACGGTGAGCGGCATCCGGGGCAACGTCATGCCTTTGGCGCGTAAGTCGAGCGTGGTGACAGTGAAATTAAGCGCGGTTAGCAGAGCAGCCAGGCAGAAAAGAGTAACGCTGGCGGTCCAGAGCGTTAGGCCCACATTGGGGCGTACAAAAAACGCTGTAATCATCCCAACAAACGAGATAGCAGTACCCCAGAAGGAAACCAGATTCATAACTGGAAACGCCATTTCGCGCGCGCCGATTTGCAGCGGCAGGAAATAGTTGCCGAAACCAGCTTGCGGCGCGGTGGTGAGCACCAGGAAAACCATCAACGAGCCGTGCAGCATGGTGAGTGCCGTGTAGCGCTCCGCCGCTCCACCGAATCCGGACAACAACGGAATTTGCAAACCGGGCCATCCGATGTGAATCCGCATGAGCAGCGACAAGAGCATTCCCAGTAGAACGCTGCCAAGCGCGAGCCATAAATAGCGCAGACCAATCGCCTTGTGGTCGGTGTTGAACAATGTGCGGCCGAGAAACCCGGGCGAGGGCGATTCGGGACTGGCAGCGCCGCTGCTATCGTAGGTGACCATTCCGAATGTCACTATACGCCTGCCTGCCGCATGCGAAAAGCGGCCCATTCGTTTCCGCAACCGAAGACCGTGGATCTACATTCGCCGGCCAGTTCATTGCTGCGGTAACGCATCCCAGACAATTTGGACTGAATAGGCTTGCTTAGCCATTCTGCAAGTAGCGCCAAGCTCGTGGTGGAATTGGTACTGTATCCATAGAAATTTTCAATGGACTCTACCTCTCACCGCGCGACGTGGAAGACTTTGCTGGCCTTCGCAATCATTTACTTTGTGTGGGGATCCACTTTTCTTGCGATTCGCGTTGGCGTGCATGAAGTTCCGCCGTTTCTTCTAGCCGCCATGCGCTTTCTGGTTGCTGGTCTCGTCCTTTATGGCTGGATGATGGCGCGGCGTGAGCGATCCCCGAACGTTCGCCAATGGGCCTCGGCAACATTGCTCGCGATATTGATTTTCGTCTGCGACTACGGACTTTTGTTTTGGGCGGAGCAGCGCGTTCCTTCTGGAATTGCCGCCGTCATGTTGGCCACAATCCCGGTTTTCATGGCGCTTTCCGAAATACTCTTTTTGCGGACGCAGAAGCTCACTCCGCGCCTGGCATTGGCTCTCTTGGTGGGAATCGCAGGAGTTGGAGTCCTGGTGAGCCGCTCGTTGAATCTGGGTGGTGCGCCAATCGATACGAAAGGCGCTGCGGCGCTCATTTTTGCCTCGATGAGCTGGTCGATCGCGTCTGCGCTTACTCGGAAGTTGCCATTGCCAACTTCAAAAGTCATGAGTTCGGGCGCCCAGATGCTCGCCGGCGGTGTGCTGCTAGGTCTAACATCGTTCGCGCTGGGTGAGTTTCGTAATTTTCATCCGAGCACAGTCTCGCGAGCCGCCTGGCTATCCTTGCTGTATCTGATTGTTGCGGGCTCTATCATCGGATTTACCGCCTATGTCTGGCTGTTGCACCATGAGTCGCCAACAAAAGTCGGGACCTATGCATACGTGAACCCCGTCATAGCTGTGCTAATCGGCTATTTTCTTGGCGGCGAACCACTAGGCCTGCGAACGCTCCTCGGAACATTGTTCGTTTTGATTAGCGTGGTGGTGATTACTACTGTGCCCGCAAGAAAACTTTAGGCTAGTGTTGACTGATTCTTGCGTCTCCCCGAGAATTTGCCAGGGGCAAACTCATGGTTGTGAACACCGAATATGTTGATATCGCTTTGCCGGGCTCGCCGATGCGAACGTTCGTAGCTTCGCCCAAGACCGAAGGTCACTACCCGGGAATTTGGTGCTATTCAGATATATTTCAGCTCACTCCGCCGCTCCTGCGCTTCTGCGTGCGCCTCGCGGGGTATGGTTTTGTTGCCGCGGCACCGGAAATTTATCGCCGCATCGAACCGCCGGGAACGGTGATTCCCTTCGATGACGCCGGACGCACCCGCGGACAGCAGGACGCCGCGAAGACTCCGGTTGCGGACTTCGATGCCGATTGCCGCTCAGGCCTAGACTGTCTTGCGCAACAACCCAAGGTCGCTCCTGGAAAAATAGGCGTCGTCGGTTTCTGCATCGGCGGTCACCTGGCGTTTCGCGCCGCCTTCCAACCCGATGTGCGCGCAACGGTGTGCTTTTACGGCACCGGCATTCATGATGGAAAACTCGGCAAGGATGAGGACGCAGGCTCGTTGGCTCGCGCCAAAGAAATTCGCGGCGAGCTCTTGATGATCTTCGGCACAAAGGATCCGCACGTGCCCGATGCGGGCCGCGGAATGATTGATCGTTCGTTGCGAAATTCCGGCGCCCGTTACAACACTCTGTTGTATCCCGCCGAGCACGCCTTCACCCGGGATGAAGGCCCGAGGTTTGATCCGGAAGCGACGGATCTTTCGTTTGCGGAAATGATTCACCTATTCCGTAAAGTTTTTCAGAATTGAATAGGATGTAGTTGTCGAACGTGACCCGCGAATAGTAGCGATCGTTGCTTGTCGATCGCACTTACTTAGTCGAAATAGTAACCTCGCGGGCGCGGACAATGAACCGATTCGGGGCGTGTCCCACATAGTTGAACGGGAAGCAGGTGACTAGTGTCAACTCCTTGGCATCCGCCGAGCGTAGGACCCCGACTTCCGTGGCAGGGACTACAAAAGTAGATTGCACTTCATATTGAAAAGAGCCGTCGGAAGTCATGATGATGATCGTATCCCCTTGACGGATCCTGCGAAGCGGCCGAAATAATCTGTCCCGATGTCCGGCCAATGCGACATTACCCCACTCGCCCGGCATAGAGGTCTGGGGAAGATGTCCAACCGCACGATCCAATAGCTCAGGTGCATCGCCCTGCACGACAACAGCCTTGACTCCCAGCCGGGGAATTTGAATCTCGCCGATTACTTCGCCAATGTTGAAGAGATGTGGTTCAACTTCAGGTGCTTTGTGTTCGAACTTGCGTAACTCCATCGCCTGATAGGCTTCGCCATAAAGAACCACAAAGCTCGAATAGGCAACGGCAACCACTCCCGCGAACAGAAAAACGAACGAGGCCCATCGCAGCAAGAATACATCTCGACGTTGACGTTTTGGGAAGGTGTCCGCGGCGGAGTTCATTGCGGGGCTCCAAGGCTCTGCGCAGTCTGAGATTTTTTTTCGCTCGGGAAATAGCCCGGCCGGGTCCTGACATGGAGCTTCCGCCCCTCGGGGGAGGTGACCTGCACGCTTATTTTCCGGAATGAATCGCTTCCCTGTTTGATCTGGGGCGCATAACCCAGCGTGTATTGTTCACGAAGGTCGCGGGCAATTCGCTTGGTGAACTTCCCGGCTTCGTCGCTGCGCTTTGTGAAGAACGTAATTCCACCCGTGGCATTGGAAAGTTTCTTGAGGACCCTTGGGTTTTCCTCTTCTCCGGCCTCGTCGATTAAGCCGACCGAATAAATGACCACATGCGATCTCTGCGCCAAGGCTAGCAGCTCTGAAAAGTGAGCGCGGCTGGCGTTGTCCCCGCCATCACTGACGATGATGAGCGCTCTCTTGTCCCATTGCCCCAACTCGACGTGGATCAGCCCCTCGATTACAGCGTCGTACAGAGCTGTCCGCCCCTTCGCGGAAACGGCGTCGACTGCTTGCTGCAACTCTGCCGCATCGTGCGTGAACGGTTTTCCACGCATGAGCTCGACGGCCACGTTGTCATTGAAATCCACGACGAACATTTCATCTTCCAGGTTGCTGGAGTGGGCGAACGTGTTTACCGCCCAAGCCACAGCGGGGAGCTTGGGACCCATGCTATAGCTGTGGTCGACGATCAACCCAACTGTTACGGGGCTGTCCTCTTGCTTGAACAGAGTAATGTCTTGCTGCTTGCCGTTCTCGAAAACTTTAAAATCCTGAGACTTGAGCCCGGGCACAAATGTCCCGTTGGAGTCAGTCACGTTCACAGGAAGAACCACAAGGGCGCTAGTAAGCGTAATTTTGGCCTGCGGCCCTTCCCCAGCCGAGGAAGCAGCCGGCGCGTAGCGCTGTTCTAAAATTGCTACAAGTGGGAGAAAGAGGAGAATAAGAACTATCTTTTCAGCGATAAATCTAGATTTGCGTAACTGCTGGGGAGCCATCATGGCGTCTCCCTCCGCGCCGCGGAGGAGGGTGACACCCTCCGGTCCGCGACGTGTTGGGCCTCGACAGTTTCTACGAAAGTTGCTTTGTCAACATCTTGAGTGCTATTCCAATTGCGATGGCCACAAAGCCCAGCAGGCCAAGCAACGGAATCGTGCTTCCCGTCTGTGGCAATTCTGTGGGTTGTACCGCAGGCTGTTCCGGAGCCTTCATCGGAACCACTTGAATGGCTTCGGCTACCGGCTCTTCCTTTTTTTCCGGTGTGATCGCTTCGAGCGGTACGGTCTTCAAGTTGCTCTCTGTTGGAAGTACCATTTCCGCTGGCACGATTTCCTGGCATTTTACAGCCAGTTCAGTGGCCCTTTCCTTCGGGTAAACGAATTCCTGACCGAAGTTATCCCCTGGATAGAACCATGCGCGTACCGCGACTGGGCATACGCCCGGGCGCTCGTTAAAAGTAATCACAGACTCCTCTTTCGGTTGCAGCCTATAGTTGGGGATCGCGAGGATCGTGGCGAGAAGCTGCGTTTTCTCCTCGTTCCAAATCTGCACAATGTGACGATCCGCTTGCGAGTCCAACAGCTTGAATACGTAGGTTCCGGAAGGCAACGTTTTGCCTCCTGGAATCTCAATCGGCTGGCTGAACGTAAATACGGTCTCTTTGTTGTAGGTATCCGCTCGCGCTGGACTGACCAGTGCTCCGACCAGAAGTGCGAGCGCCAAAACAACAAGAAATGTCTTGGCAATTCTCATAACTTTACCCTCCTTGCAGGTCGAACTTCTTTGGCGTTATTTGCGGCGACTCTAAAGTCTGGGAGCGCGCCGGCTTTGGATGGGTGGACTTGCTCGATGAAGCTCGACTCTACTTCTCTTTTTTAATACTCCCCGCGCTAAGCTGAATCTGTGCGCTCGGTCACACATCGATGTGATGTCAAGGCAGCTGTGCGCCCTCGGTCCCCACGTACACCGCGTAGAGAGACTGGCTGGCCGCCATGAAGAGGCGGTTTTTTTTGGCGCCGCCAAAACAAAGATTGGCGCAAGTCTCCGGAAGATGGATTTTGCCGATGAGTGTGCCGTCGGGCGCGAAAACGTGCACACCGTTGTAGTTTTCCGGTCCCCATCCGGCCGCGGACCAAACATTTCCGTCCACGTCGCAACGGATGCCGTCAGAACTGCCCGGCGACATATCCGCGAACATGCGGCCATTTTTTAGACGGACGCCATCGACAACGTCGTAGACACGGATTTGATGTGGGTCTTTGGGATGTTTTGGAACGCCGGTGTCCACGATGTAGACGAGTTTTTCGTCGGGCGAGAAACAAATCCCGTTGGGCTTGTCCATGTCGCTGGCGACGACGGTCACCTCGCGCGTTTTGGGATCGATACGGTAAACAACGGCGGGAAGTTCGAAGGGTGCTTTGTGGCCTTCGTAATTTGACATGATGCCGTAGCCAGGATCGGTGAACCAGATCGCTCCGTCAGAATGCACAGCGAGATCATTCGGCGCGTTTAGTTTTTTTCCTTGATAACTGTCCATAAGCACGGTGATGGTGCCGTCATGCTCGGTGCGCGTCAGCCGGCGCGAATCATGCTCACAAGTGAGCAGGCGGCCCTCACGGTCGCGTGAATTTCCGTTGCTGTAGTTCGAGGGGCTGCGGAACACGCTGATTTCCCCCGTGTCTTCCAACCAACGGAGCAAACGGTTATTCGGAATGTCGCTGAAAAGCAGATAGCGGCCGTCGCCAAACCAGGCCGGGCCTTCCGCCCAACGCGTGCCCGTAAAGAGGCGCTCAACAGCGGCGCTGCCCACTTTATATTTCGCGAAGCGCGGATCGACAACTTCGATGGCCGGATCAGGATAGGCAACCGGAGTTTTCTGCGCTTGCTCGGCGGCATTCGCCAGTGGACGGAACGCCAGTACCGTGGCGGCGCTGGCGGTTAGGTTCATGAATGCGCGTCTCTGCATGGCAATGCCTCCGAGAAACAGACTTGGCCGGACGCACAATATCACGGGCGGTTGTCTTGTGGCATCACCGATTGCAATGTTTGTAGGCTGTCTAGGCCAAGCGGAGTTGAGTGAAGCGTTTATCGACCTTGAATAAGCCTATCGGGGCGTTTGCGTGAACCACTGCTGTAGTTCGGAGACTGCCCGGAAGGTTTTAGAGTTTATTTTCCAGGGGATAGTGGCCCAGAAGACCGTGACGCTGTTTGTCAAGCTGTCCACGCACATGCGGTCTTCCGCGTCGACGGTTGGCTTCTTGAGCCATAGAACGGTTCCGTCGTCCGTTTCTTCTACGTCTACATATCCGTTGTTGCGTGCGACATCTTGAAACGCTTTGAGTTTTTCCATACCAATTTCAGTCTACGCTGATTCGCTCGAACGTCCGTTTATATTTCAAGAGTTTTCCCCCGGCGCATCATGGAACCGAGAGGGCACGAAACCGAGTGGCCATTTAGAAAAGCAGTTATACCAAGAGCGGATTAGTCTTTTGGGTTGACGCGTGCCGGACGCTTTGGGGAGTCGGAAATATCGGGAGTGGCTCGAAGGCCGGTCAGCTTTTCGATAAGGATGCAATAGAAAACAGGAACAGGCGGATTTGGCTGGCGACGGATTTGTGTGACGGTGTAACCGCTCTGCCACCACTGGGCCCGTTTTTGCAACAAATTACGCGCGTATTCCCAGCCTTTGCGATCATCCGGCTTATTGGGAATTTCCACGTAGCGGCCGAGAGCAACTACACTTGTCCAATCCTCGTGGAAGCGGATTTCATCCGCCTCGACGCAAACCAACGGATTCTCCCTCATCCATTCGATCTTCTGTCCTTGCGTCGAAAAACAATAGAGGCGCTCGCGATCGTAGACAAAATAAATCGGGACAATGTAGGGGCGGTTGTTGGAAGAGCAAGCCAAGCGGCCGAACCCGAGACGCATCAATAAGTCCCGGCATTCCTTCGTGCGTAATTTGGTGATGAGCATTTTGGTGCGACCAGTATGCCCCTGCCCGGCCGAAATTCAGAAGCAAACTTCCAGGCAAGCTACCCCGGTCCCTTCTCAATCTATCGGTCCAAATTTGGAAATCTACACCCGCACCGTCTACCGGTGGTCGTGGCGGTACACCGTGCCGCCTTTCATGACGAAGCTGACTTTTTGCAGGGCGCCAATGTCGGCGAGCGGATCGCCAGAAACGGCAATGATATCAGCAAGATAGCCAGCCTTAAGAGCTCCGATTTGGTCCTGCCAGCCGAGAAGCTTTGCACCATTTAGGAGATCGGCCTGAAGAACCGCCAGGGGAGTCATTCCGTATTTAACCATCAGGTTAAATTCACGGGCTTGTGTGCCGTGAGGGAACGGGCCGACGTCAGAGCCAACGGCCATGGGCACCCCGGCGGCAAGTTGCTTGCGAAATTCCTGGGCGTGGAAGTCCTGCATGCGGTGCTCGCGTTCGGCTTGCGCTGGAGTGGCAGCGTGGTCGGCAAAGTATTCCGCAATGGTGAAAGTGGGCACGGCGAAGATTTGTTTTTCGCGCATCAGGCGCATGGTCTCATCGCTCAATTGGTCCGCGTGATCGATCGAGACGACGCCGGCGCGCGCGGCGTAGAGAGTTCCCGGTTCGCCGGTGGCGTGGACGGCGACGTGTTTGCCGCTTCGCGCGGTTTCTTCGACGGCGGCACAAAGCTCGGCTTCGGTGTACTGAAAGGGAGTGGAGAAGCGGCCATCGCGAAAAGAGTCTGGTCCCGTTTCGTACATCTTGATGAAATCCGCGCCTTCTTTGAATTGCTGGCGAATGACGGTGACGAGTTCAGCGGCGTTGTTGGCGTAAGTGGCGTTGGAGAGGACGTGCTGCTCAGGATTGTAGCGAATCGCGTCTTCGTGGCCACCAAGAATGTCGACGGCGTTTCCACTGATGCGCAGGCGCGGTCCGGGAATTTCGCCGTGATTGATGGCGTTGCGCACGGCAGTGTCGGCGGAGCCGGCACCCTCGGTGCCCATGTCGCGCTCGGCCGTGAAGCCGGCCATTAAATCGTCGCGAGCGGCGAGCAGCGCGATGATGGTGCGCTGCGGCACGGATTCTTCCACTGTTTGCAAATCTTCCGCGCCGGGATGCAGGAACAAGTGGACGTGCACGTCGATGAGGCCCGGCAAAAGGGTGGTGTCGCCTAAGTCGATGACTTCCGCCCCTTGCGGGCGCTTGACGGAGGAGCCGACTTCGACGATGCGCTCGTCTTGGACGAGCACTTCGCCGGGAGTCGTCATTTTTCCGGACTCGATGTCGAGGAGTCGCGCGGCATGCAGGACCACGGCATGTTTTGAGGCTGGCGGCGCAGATTGGGCCAGAGCGGGAAAGCAGAAAGCAAAGAACAGAGCTGCAATCGAGAGGAGCGCGGGAAGAAGGATTTTGGATTTCATAGCGAGGGGATGATACCACTCTCGTGTTCGGGCTAAGCAGACGGGTTTAGAGGTGGAAACGACGGGGCCCCCCTGGGGTTTTCGCATAAGTGTTCATTCTAAAGATAGATAAAGTCCTTTGTTTTGAACACTTACATAAGTGTTCATTCTAAACGACTTAACCGGAACGGATTGCACCAAAATAGTGCAAGAAATGGCACTTCCTTCAAGTATTGAAAACGAACGACTTACGGTGGAGCGGCAGCCTTCAAGAAACACAGCAGGATGGCGGAGCCAGAACTGATTGCGTTCGCTAGGAACCCACCGTGAGGCGTGGTACGCTCCGCGAACGATCTGGGAGAAGGAGATCTTTGATGCTCGTTCGATACGGGGCGGCCGTTTGCCTTTGTTTGCTATTTGCGGCGATGGATGGCAGAGCGCAGGGGCTGGCTGGCGACCTGGACAGTGTCGCGCAGCGAATGATGGCTCAGGAGGGAGTGGTGGGGGCGTCTGTGCTCGTTGCGCGCGGAGACAAAATCCTTCTCCACAAAGGCTATGGATTCGCCGATCTCGGGCTGGAGGCGGCGGCTAAAGAGGAAACCGTTTATCACGTGGTTGGGCCGATGCTTCCGTTTACAGGGATAGCGGTGCTGCAGCAGATGGAGCGCGGAAAATTGTCGCTCGACGATGACATTTCGAAGTACGTGCCGGAATTCCCATTGCAGGGACATCATGTGACGATCCGGCAGCTCTTGAACCACACTTCTGGAATTGTGGACTATCACTATCTTGGCGATCCGATTGAAGCGACCAGCAGACAACCCAAGGCGCTCGACGAAGTGATGGCGCTTTATGCCGGGAAAAACTGGGTGAATGATCCAGGAACGAAATGGGACTGGTCGATTTCCGGATTTCAACTGCTGGTGACGATTGTGGAGCGGGTGAGCGGACAAAGCTTCGCGGGATACGTGCAGCAGAATATTTTTGCGCCAGCGGGCGTGAAGTCCACGACGTATTGCGACGATTTTTCGCTGGTTCACGGACTATCGCACGCGTATCGGAAATTCGAGAAAGGCTACGTGCCGGCGAATGAAAACGACATGGCGTACAACGCAGACCTGCGGTTTTGCAGCACGGTTGGAGACATTTATCAGCTTTGGAGATCCATTCGCGAGAAGAAACTGATCGAGCCGAAGACCTTTGCAATGATGACCACCGCGGAAGGCGCGGCGGCGCACATGAGTCCGCAAGACCCGAAGGCGCAGTATGGATTCGCCATGATTTTGAATCATGAAGAAGAGCACCGGCGCATTGGACAGCACGGGTCGCTGCTGGGCTACAGCGGAAGCCTCTACGATTTTCCCGAAGACGGGCTGGCGGTTGTGGTGCTAACCAACACGGAAGGGCAAAACGCTTATGCCATCACGAGGGCGCTGGCAAGGGCGGCTCTGGGTTTGCCACAGCTTCCCGTGCCGCCCGCGGTCGCCCAAAATGTGTTGGACGACAAACCCATTTCCGCGGGGGAGCGCAAACAGTTTGCTGGCACCTACGTCCTGAAGCTAGAGCGGTTGACGGCTGAATTGCACGATTCCTTCGCGCAGTACCGCCGGACGTATCGAGTTTTCGACGAAAATGGACGACTGATGATTCAGGCTCTGGGGGAGGGTCCGGAGCGACTGCTCAAACAGTCCGATGGAAGTTTTGCAATGCGATCGAAGCCGAATGGCCGCGTCTCTTTCGTCTTGAAGGACGGAGCCGCGGCGAGCATGAGCATCAACCCTTCGGGCTTTGGGGCGCCATTGTCGGGCGGCCGCGTCGGAGCGGGCGATCCACAAACATTTCATCACCAATTGCAGTAGCTCAGGAGCTTCCGCGCGCTTGGAATGGACGGGAAAGGCGCCGGCGTTTAGAGCTTCTGGAAGAAGTGAGCTACTTTCTTGCCGGTCGCTTCCGTGTAGTAGACGGTGACTTTAGCAGCCTTGTCAGTGCCTTTGCCAATCTCCTTGGCGGACGCAGCGGTATCGTGGCCGACGACCTGGAAGATGTGCTCGGTCCCATCGCCTGCCTTGACGACAACCGTTTTGCCATCCTCGCTTACGTGAGAAACCGTGCCTTCGACAGTGTGCAGGCCGCCCTTCCCGATTTTATCGACTTCGACGGCGGTTTCTTCGGCGCCCTTGGCTGTGTAGTGAGCTACAACTTCGGAGCCTTCGGTGAGTCCGTGAAAAGAGTCTTTGGCGCCGGCAGTTGCGGCTTGGGAACCGTGGACAGTGGTCTTGGCCACGAAATGAAAGGTGTGTTCGGTGCCGTCGGCGGTCTTGACGACGATGGTCTTAGTAGCTTCGTCGACCTTGGTGATGGTGCCGTGAACGGCAGTGACCACATCTTCGTCGGCGTGGGCTGGAAGTAAGCAAAGAGAAGTTACAACGAGCAAGCCAAGCGATTGTTTGAACATGGAACCTCCGATACGGAGTTGGAACGACTTTGGGCCGAAGAAGAATAATACCGCAGCGAGACGGGCAATGATAAGCGCGCGGGCAGGAAGGCGCGGAGGAGAGCAAGACGAGGGTTGACAAGCAACCATATTTCTGCAATTATCGAAATATGGCGATCGGGCAAAACAAGAAAAGCCTTGAGCAAGTGGCCAAGTTTGCCGACATGCTGTCGGCCATGGGCACGGAGCCGCGGCTGCGGATCATGCAACTGCTCTTATCCGCACATCCAGAAGGGCTCGTGGTAGGGGATATCCAGGAAGAATTGGAGATTCCGAATTCGACGCTGTCCCACCATTTGGACAAATTGAAAAATGAAAATCTGGTTCAGGTAAGGCGCGAGAGCACTTTCTTGCGGTATACGGCGAACACGGAAGCGCTTCAGGAATTGATGCAGTTTCTTTACTCGGAGTGTTGCACGCGGAACAAAGCATTGCGGCCGCGGGACATTGTTGAAATTTGTCGATAGGAGACCACATGACCAATACAAATATCGAGAACACCGACATCAAGGAAATTGTGAAGGAGAAGTATGGGCAGGCGGCGCTGCGGGCAGGCGCGGGAGGGAGTTCGTGCTGCGGATCGGCTCCGTCTAGCGGAGCCTCCTGCGATCCCATCACTTCGAATCTTTATGATTCGACGCAAAGGGAGCAAGTACCGGAGAAAGCCCTGCAGGCTTCGCTGGGCTGCGGCAATCCAACGGCATTGGCGAAACTGAATCCAGGAGAAGTGGTACTCGACCTCGGGTCGGGCGGCGGGATTGATGTTTTGCTTTCGGCACGGCGAGTCGGACCTACCGGGAAGGCCTATGGTCTCGACATGACGGACGAAATGTTGGCGCTGGCAAATGAAAACAAGCGCAAAGCAGGAGCCGAGAATGTGGAATTTTTGCGCGGCGAGATTGAACACATTCCTCTGCCTGACAATTCCGTCGACGTGATCATCTCGAATTGCGTGATCAATCTTTCGGCGGACAAGGATGCGGTATTGCGAGAGGCGTTTCGCGTTTTGAAACCCGGCGGACGGTTCGCCGTTTCGGACGTGGTTACGCGCGGTGAAGTCTCCCAGCAAATTCGGCAGAGCATGCTTTTGTGGGTTGGTTGCGTAGCGGGAGCGCTGAAAGAAGGGGAATACCGTGACAAGCTCGGCGCAGCGGGTTTCGAGCAGATCGAGGTCGATCCCACGCGAATTTATCGGGTGGAAGATGCGCGCGAGTTTCTCTCGGAAAAGGGGCTGGATGTGGATTCACTTGCACCGCAGGTGGATGGCAAGTTCCTGAGCGCGTTCGTCCGAGCCGTTAAGCCTGCGTCCGCGAAAGCTCCAAAGAGTTGCTGCGGACCGACTTGTTGCAACTGATATCCAGGTTACCCGATTTAGATCTTTGGGAGCGTTGTCATGCCAGCTCACTACAATGTCTTATTTCTCTGCACGGGAAATTCGGCGCGTTCGATCATGGCCGAAGCCATCCTTAGCCATAAGGGCAGACCCACATTCACGGCTTATAGCGCGGGAAGCCGCGCTTCCGGAATTGTGCGGCCGGAAGCGCTGAAGCAGATCGAGCTGGCGGGCTTCTCCACCAACGACCTGCGCAGTAAGAATTGGGACGAGTTTGCGAAACCGGGAGCCCCGAAAATGAACTTTGTCTTCACGGTCTGTGACAATGCAGCCAAAGAGGTTTGCCCCGTCTGGCCCGGGCAACCGATGACGGCGCATTGGGGCGTCGCTGATCCAGCAGAGATAAAGGGCACGGCGGAGCAAATCGAGCGCGCGTTTCGCGACGCATATCTTCACCTCGACCGCAGGATCAATCTTTTCCTTTCATTGCCAATCCAAAGTCTGGATTCGCTCGCGCTCAAATCCGAAGTGGACCGCATTGGACACGAATGAGGGGGCACAAATGAAATCTTCTGGCCATCTCAGTTTTCTGGACCGGTACCTCACGGCGTGGATTTTCGCAGCGATGGTTGCTGGCGTAGCGCTGGGATGGCTTGTACCTGGAGTAGTGCCGTTTCTAAATCGCTTCAATGCCGGTACTACTTCCATTCCAATCGCAGTGGGATTGATTGTAATGATGTACCCACCCTTCACCAAGGTGCGGTATGAGCAACTGCATGAGGTCTTTCGCAATAAGCGTGTGCTCGGCCTCTCCCTCGTGCAAAACTGGGTTGTCGGGCCAATTCTGATGTTTATTCTGGCCATCGCGTTCCTGCGCGGATACCCGGAATACATGGCCGGGCTCATCATGATCGGCCTTGCACGCTGCATCGCCATGGTTATCGTCTGGAATGAACTTGCCCATGGCGACACGGAATACGCGGCGGGGCTGGTGGCTTTCAATTCCCTTTTCCAGGTCTTTTTCTATTCACTCTACGCCTGGCTTTTCATTACTGTCTTGCCCGCCAAGTTCGGGCTTCGGGGCGCAGTGGTTAATGTGTCCATCGCAGAAATTGCAAAGAGCGTTTTTATCTACCTTGGGGTCCCATTTCTCGCCGGATTTGTGACTCGCACGGTCTTGGTTCGCGCTAAAGGCCACGATTGGTACGATCGAAAGTTTGTGCCCCGCGTTAGCCCGCTAACCCTAATTGCCCTGCTGTTTACGATTGTGGTGATGTTCTCCCTCAAGGGCGGCTACATTGTTCGGCTGCCTTTGGACGTCCTGCGAATCGCTGTGCCGCTGTTGATTTACTTCGTCGTGATGTTTTTGGTGTCCTTTTACATGGGCAAAAAGCTCGGCGCGGACTATTCCAAAACAGCAACGCTGGCATTTACCGCCGCCTCTAACAATTTCGAACTGGCGATTGCCGTTGCCGTCTCGGTATTTGGGATTAACTCAGGGGCTGCATTTGCAGCGGTCATTGGCCCATTGGTGGAAGTGCCAGTGATGGTTGCACTGGTCAATGTGGCCTTTTACTTTCAGCGTCAATTCTTTGCCGGGCAGAAACAGCTCTCGACAGAGCCTCTCAACTCAGCCATTGCGAAGTGACATACGCTGCGGGAAAGAAATTTGGTGCGGTCGAGTGGATTCGAACCACCACGGTATTGCTACCGCCAGCCCCTCAAGCTGGTGCGTCTGCCAGTTCCGCCACGACCGCACAGAGGTGAGGACTCTATTCTAGCTGTGGGCGAATTAGCCCGCAAGCAAGATACCTCACCGAGGAAAACTCTAAGATGCTGGGCCTGAAGCCCGGCCACCCTACAAAAGCGATAAAAACAGAAAGTTACGGCCCAGGCTTATGGCTTCTTCGGTTGCGCTGGAGCGGGTTGCTGCGCGGCGGGCTGCGATGAAGCTGGCGCCGTGCCCGAAGCAGGCGGGTTGCTCTGCGGCGCAGAAGACTGCGGTGCGGGTGCCGGCGTGGCCGGAGCCGTTGCAGGCGTCTTCTTGGGCGCGGGTTTGGAGACTTGTTGCAGCACCGAGCCACCTTGCTCTACCGCTTGGTCCGTTCGCAACACCAGCGCCAGGGCGCAAATCATGAACATGATGGCGCACCAAGTCGTAGCCTGGGAAAGGATCGTAGCGGCGCCGCGTGGGCCAAACGCCGTCTGGCTTCCAGCGCCACCAAAGGCACCCGCGAGGTCAGCAGCCTTGCCGCTTTGCAGAAGCACCACAACAATCAAGACAAGGCAGTTCATTACAAAGAAAGTTTTGAGCAACGGCCCCGCCCAGCGGAACCCCACAACGATAATTGCCAAACCAATCAGAATGGCGATTGTCCACTTCATCCAACCTGGCATTTCTATCTCCCTGCGCAATCCCTAACGATGTTTGCGAATGATTTTGCGTCGAGGCTCGCACCGCCGACGAGCGCGCCATCCAACTCTTCCTGCGCCATCAATCCCTGAATATTGTCGGGCTTGACGCTTCCGCCATAGAGAATCCGCAAAGCGGAGGCGTGAGTAGCAGAAAACTTCTCCGCCGCGCATTGACGGATCAAGCGGTGAGTTTCCGCGGCGATTTCCGGAGTGGCCGTCTTGCCGGTACCTATGGCCCACACTGGTTCGTACGCTATCAGAATACGGGAGAATTCATCGGGGGTCAACGAACCAGGGCCGTTCACAAATTGCGTTCGGCAGACGTGCTCGGTTTGCCCTCCCTCGCGATGATGGAGCATTTCCCCGATGCACACGATAGGGGTAAGGCCGGCGGCGAGGGCCGTTTTCGTTTTCTTGGCCACGGTTTCATCGGTTTCGCCGAAGAATTGGCGGCGCTCGGAGTGGCCGATGATGACGTAGCGGCAGCCGACCTCGACGAGCATTTGAGGAGAAATTTCTCCAGTGAAGGCGCCTTCCTTTTCCCAGAAGACGTCCTGGGCAGCTATGGCGATTTGCGTGCCGCGGGCAGCTTCGACCGCTGCGTGAAGGGCGGTAAAGGGAGGGGCAATGACGATATCGCACTGCTTGATGCCGTCCACGAGCATGGAGAACGAAGAGAAGAATACTTCCGTCTCCATCTGGGTTTTGAACATCTTCCAGTTACCGGCGATGACCCGGCGCCGGGTAACCTTGCCGCTTGTGGTCACAACTTTCTCTGAGGGCTTGTCGGTCAAAGCTTCCACGCCGGGCAGCTTGGCGCCCGCCAGGAATTCCAGCGAAGCGCCGCCACCTGTCGAGATGTGAGAAATCCTGTCGGCCACGCCGCATTGGTGGACGGCCGCCACAGAATCGCCTCCGCCGACAATCGATGTCGCGCCGGCGCCGGTCGCAGTAGCAACGGCGCGCGCAACTTCAAGCGTGCCATTTGCAAAAGCAGGCATCTCGAAAACGCCCATGGGGCCATTCCAGACGATCGTCTTGGCTCGCGAAATCTCCGCGGCAAACGCCGCCGCCGTTTTGGGGCCGATGTCGAGTCCCATCTGGTCGGCGGGCGTGGCGGCGATGTCAACGGTCGTCGCGGGCGCAGTCGCCTTGAATTCCGGCGCGATGACATGATCCACGGGTAGCAAAAGACGACGATTGTTCTCCTTGGCGTCCGCAAGAATTTTGAGCGCAAGATCGAGCTTGTCGTCCTCAACAAGCGATTTTCCAATCGGCAAACCCTGCGCTTTGAAAAAGGTGTAGGCCATGCCGCCGCCGATAAGCGTGGCATCCGCAATGTTCATCAGGTTTTCGACCACTTCGATTTTGTCGCTGACTTTTGCGCCGCCCAGAATCGCAACAAACGGCCGAGTGGGATTTGTCAGAGCTTTGCCGAGATAGTTGAGCTCTTTTTCCATCAGCAAACCGGCGGCGGAGACCTTCACAAACCGAGTGATGCCGACGACGGAAGCGTGAGCGCGATGCGCGGAGCCGAACGCATCGCAAATGAATACACCATCGCAGAGAGCGGCGAGCTGCTTTGAGAATGTCTCGTCGTTTTTCTCTTCCTCGGGGTGAAAGCGCACGTTTTCGAGGAGCAGAATCTCGCCGTCGGCAAGCGTCTTGCTCTTGGATTCCGGGATAGCTCCGACGCAATCCGAAGCGAAACGAACCGGTTTGCCGATGAGTGTTTCCAGCTTTTTCGCCACCGGAAGGAGCGAATACTTGGGGTCGGGACCGCCCTTGGGGCGTCCAAGATGCGAAGCAAGGATCAGCCGGCCGCCCTTTTGAATGGCGAGGCGGAGTGTCGGGAGCGTTTCGCGGATGCGCGTGTCGTCAGAGACCACGCCATCTTTCAGCGGAACGTTGAAATCGACGCGGATGAATACGCGTTTGCCGCGGAGTTCGATATCGTTGATCGTGAGTTTATTCATTTTTTACTCGAGGTTTATGGCTTGTGAGAAGAAAAAAGGGCGGGTCAAGTCCGGGAACCAGGCCCGCCCCAAAGGTTAGAACTTCGCGGCCATGAATTTGATGAGATCGTGGCAGCGGCAGGAATAGCCCCACTCATTGTCGTACCACGCCAAAACCTTGACGCAACGGTCGCCGACAACCTTGGTGTAGCCAGAATCAACGATCGAGGAGTTTGGATTCCCTTTGAAATCAGCGGAGACGAGTTCCTCTTCCGTGTAGGCAAGAATGCCCTTCATCGGCCCGTTTGCGGCCGCTTTCAGCGCTGCGTTGACGGACTCGACGGTCGCAGGCTTGTCGACAAAAACAGTGAGGTCGACCACACTGACGTTTGGCGTGGGCACTCGCATGGCGTACCCATCGAGCTTGCCCTTCAGTTCGGGAATGGCAAGGTGCAGAGCTTTGGCCGCGCCGGTTGAGCTAGGAATCATATTGATCGCGGCGGCGCGCGCCCGGCGAAGATCCTTGTGCGGCAAATCCAGCAGCTTCTGGTCGTTGGTGTAGGAGTGAATCGTGGTCATCGTGCCGCTGTGGATGCCGAACGTGTCTTGCAGGACTTTTGCGACCGGAGCGAGACAGTTCGTGGTGCACGAGGCGTTGGAAACTACGTGGTGCTTCGCGGGATCATAGATTTTATCATTGACGCCGAGCACCAAGGTTGCGTCTGGGCCTTCTGACGGCGCGGAGATAATCACTTTCTTGACCGGGCCGCGGATATGTTTCCTCGCATCCGCCCCTTTGGTGAAATGGCCGGTGGATTCGATGACGATGTCCGCGCCAACGCTGGCCCAGTCGATTTCGCTGGGATCCTTTACCTTGAACACTTTGAATGCCTTGCCTTCGACGGAGATTGTGTCGTCCGTGTGCGTGACGGTTTGCGTCAAGTTGCCGAGGATAGAATCGTACTTGAGCAGATGCGCAAGGGTCTTGGCGTCCGTAATATCGTTTACCGCGACGAACTGGATGTCCTTGTCGTCGAGCGCGGTGCGCATGATGTTTCGACCGATGCGGCCAAAGCCGTTGATACCTACCTTGATGGGCATACTTCCTCCGTTGTGTGGATGAAACTGCGGCGGGTTCTCGGGGGAGAAGCAACCACAGAGCCGAACGTAAAATGCTATGGGCTACGTAGAGAAAAGTCAACGCGAAGCCGGAAGGGAAACTTCAAGACAAAGGTTATCATCCCTGTCGCGCAGAGCGAAGGCTTATTGCGGGTATTGCTTGATATTGGTGACGCGGTCGCCGTTGAAACGCACGAAAACGGTCTTGGATGGAGGCTGGCCGTAGATCCAATCCTCTATGTCATTGCCTTGATTGTCTCGTTCGCGAATCTTGTGGTCGGGCTTGCCAATGGCGGCTACGACCTGCTCGCGATCCATGCCGACGATCGGCCGTCGCTCCTGAATGGCCTTTCTCATCTCCGGAGGCAGCGTATCCACCCATTGCACGGAAGCCGAGCGCTGCCGCGAGAAATCCAGAAACGGTGCAAGAAGCTGTTTCAGATCGTTCGGACTTAGATCAGGAACAGGCTTGCTGAAATCCAGATAAATCGTGCTACCCATTCCGGGTTGCAACCCGGGAGGGCCCTTCTCTTCTTGCTCCGTAGTGGTTTGGGCCGTAGGAATGCCGGACATTTCAATGTGGAAGCGGTCCCGCAGTCGTTTCTTGCCGCGGCCGCCGCCGTTCAAGTCCACGATGATCTCGTGATCCCGAAAATCCAGTTTCGTGATTTGTACTTTGTCTCCGTTGTTTACGGCTGCGCCGTGCGTCGCAAGCGCGCGCTCGAGCAGGTCCGCTTCGATGGGCTTGCCTACATGAACGATAAGCCCTTCCTTGCCGGCGGGAAGAGACTTCGTGGCTTTGGCGAACTCGCCAGAAACGTACCGAATCAATTCAAGTTTCGAGGTTTCCTGAAGCGTCGCGCCCTTCGGCTTTGCAGGTGTCTGGGAGTCTCCCTGCCCTTCAAGGACCGTATCGGGAAACAGAGAAATTTCTTCGCCGGAAGGAAAAACGATGATGGGCTGAGCGGGCGGACGAAGGCTATTGATGCGCGGGACGTCCGCGTCGGCCATCAGCAAAAGCGTCAAACTGAGAATAACCCTAGTCGCCATAAGTATTTAGGCCAGCCGCTTTGCGGCTAGCGAAACCTTACCATTAGACAATTATCTCTCAACTTCTATGATGCAGGAAATGGGAAAAACAGCCACTCCAAGAGCCAGCCCGACAGGTTCCTGGCGACGACGCGACCGCTAACACCGAATCCTATCCAGGTGTGCAGATCTTCCGAGCGAAACCCCTGTGGTTAGGCTAGCGGGAGATAACCTGGACGCCCTGGCGGTCAATCGTAACCGGCAGAAC
Source organism: uncultured Acidobacteriota bacterium (assembly GCA_963718785.1). Lineage (GTDB taxonomy): Bacteria > Acidobacteriota > Terriglobia > Acidiferrales > UBA7541 > Acidiferrum. The sequence continues at coordinate 602,100 of CAVQZW010000009.1, forward strand.
TTCTCCACCGGCCTCGACAATAGCGGTTTCCACGCGCGTGCGAGCATCCGGTTCGATCAGCAGCACCACGCACCCCCCGCCACCCGCACCGCACACTTTTCCCGCCAGCGCACCGTTCCGCCGTGCCCCTTCAATAACGCGATCGATCGTCCTGGTAGAAATCGTCGGCAAATTCCTCTTCCGGAAAGACCACTCTTCCCGCATCAAGCGCCCGGCCTCGTGCCAGTCCGGCTTTTCCATAGCAAAGCGCATCTTCTGGGCCACTTCCGAGATGCGCTCCAGGCTATTCTGCACAGAACGTTTGCCGCCGATCTGCGCCTTGAATACTTCCCAATTGTTTATCCCGTGTTGGCGCGGCTTGCCCGTGTAGCACACGACGATGCGCCGTTCCAGTTCATCCAGATTGACACGCAGTTCGACGCGGTGCTCGCCTCCCGGCGGCAGTTCAATTGCGGCTGCGCCCCCAAAGGCAGGTGGATAGTGATCCTGCGTCCCTGTCGGAACGTTAATCACGATCGCTTCCGCATCGCGGCTGATGTGAATCCAATCGACTTTGCTCTTCCCTGCTCCCGTGTAACGGTCCAGCGCCGCGCAGATCGCCACCGCCATCGCGCTCGATCCGCCGATCCCCGCGCCGTTCGGTGCTTCCGAATCCGTGGTAAGCGTAAATCCGCCGTGCGGCTGAAAAAATTTTACGATTTCCGCAAGCAGCGGCAGTTTGTATCTCTTGGTCTTCACCAGCGCCGCGAACGACGCGAAACTCTCTTCCCGCTTGATGTCTCGCGAGACTAGCTTGATGCGTTCATCCCACGGCGCATGCGTATGAATCACGCACGACGCGTAGCGCGAAATCGCCGCGTTCAAGGTTACTGATCCGGGATGAAAAAGATAAAGCGGCCAGATATCGAGCGTGCTTCCCGCAAAATCAACCCGCGTAGGTGCCTTGGATTCAATAATCATGATTGTCCGATGTGTGGAGTAGCCTTGCCGTCAGTCCAGCAAGTTTGCAGGATTCCAATTGGAAGCTCAAGCAGGCACCACTTGAGAGGTGCTATCTGACATGACGGGGAGCCGCGCGCTAGTTCCCCGCACTGCCGGCGGAGGCCGCGCGATTGCGGATCATCAGCTGCGGACCGTCTTTTTTCTCCTGCGCAAGAGCGGGATTTGGCTCAAAACACCGCCGGCAGCGCGCCTCATACATTCCACCAGCACCCACCACGATCAACTCTTCGCTCTCGACGAGCCTCTGAGTATGCACCGCAGGATTGCCACATCTCATGCAAATGGCCAGCAGCTTGGTGATTTCTTCGGCAATCGCCAGCAACCGTGGCATCGGTTCGAACGGCCGTCCGCGGTAATCCGTATCAAGCCCGGCGACGATCACGCGCTTGCCCAAATTGGCCAGCTTGGTGCAAACATCGACGATCTCTTCCCCCAAAAATTGCGCTTCATCAATGCCTACAACTTCCGTCCGCGGTGAAAGCTTCTCCATGATTTCCGAAGCTTTTGTCACGTTGTCCGAAGAAATGCCCAGCCCCGAATGCGAAACGATTTCGTTGGCGGCATAGCGTTCATCAATGGCCGGCTTGAATATCTGCACCCGCTGCCGTGCAATCTCGGCGCGCCGCAACCGGCGGATCAACTCTTCGCTCTTCCCCGAAAACATTGGGCCGACCACGACTTCGATCCAGCCCATGTTGCCTTTGACGATGTCCACTCTTCTCTCCCTTGGCTCTTCCTACGAAAAATCAGTCGCGCCGCGCACCGCCCTGCCATACATCTTCGCATTATAAAACGGCGCGAACGCCGTAATCACGGCCACGCGAAACGATTCGTCCCGCTGGATTAAGTCGGAGGACAAAACACCCCAAGCGCCCTGACAATCCCGAATGCCCACCGCACCCGCAAAACGGTCGATGGCATCCGACAAGTCGAATCCTCGCTCCAAAACTTCGTGCGCAAGCTCCTCTGGCAATTCGATGCCGCCGGAGCGCCCGTAAAATCCTCGCGTGCCGTCGCTGACGTAAGCCCAGCTTTCCAAGAACACTCGCCGGCTCCGGTCATCCTGCAAAACCTCAAGACCACCCTCCAGCCCGACAAAATAGCGCCACGGCTTGCGCGTTTCGCGAGCCAGCCGTACCAGCGCTTCCACACGCTGCCGCGCTCCGCGCATCAACTCCTCGGAAGACGTAGGCGTGGGGCTCACTCCACTCTCCACTTCCAGACCTAGGACCTCGAAGTCTCCATCTGGCACGAGTTTTGGCGCAAACGCGTTCAGAGCTTCCGTAACGGCCCGGAGCTTTGGCTTGCGAGTGCTGCCAACGGCAACGATGATCTTCTTCATGAACGCAACAAAGATGCGCGCTGATTCTAACGGGAATGGGCTGAGCATACCACGCGGAATTCACCAGCCTGAGGAAATCTTAAAAAACGAACGCGAGGGATTTTGACCGGCTCCTCTTTGTCCCCGCAGCACCGGTTGGCACCGCTTCTACCTCCCGCTCTATACCAATCCGGTGACGTAACAAACAGATGGCGTTCCTGCTCATCTACAGGGCTTACGGAACACCAAAAACCTTCTTATATTTAAATTCCTTTGTAAAGGCTTCATAATAAACGCGTTCACGCCACCAGCGTGTGACGCCGATGGTTTGCCCAGAGTGCAGTTACGAAAATCCGGAAACTTCGGTCGTGTGCGTAAAATGCACCACGCCGTTGCCCCTCGCTGACCAGACTCTGGCCACCGGCGGTCAAGGTTGGTCCGTGCCCGCTGCCGATGGCATCGTCTCGAACACCGCTCTCATCCAGCTCAGTCCCGGCACGTCGATCGGCGCCCGCTACGAAATCGTCCGTTTGCTGGGGCAAGGCGGCATGGGCGCCGTCTATCAGGCCCACGACAAAGAACTGGACCGCCAGGTCGCCATCAAGGTGATTCGCGCGGACATGGCCTCCAATCCCGAAATTCTCCGGCGCTTCAAACAGGAACTCATCCTCGCGCGCCAGATCACCCACAAAAACGTCATACGCATTTTTGATTTGGGCCAGGCCGAAGGCATCAAGTTCATCACCATGGAGTACATCGAAGGGGAGAATTTGCAGGGCGTCCTTCGGAGAAAAAAGAAACTCGAACCCGCGGAAGCAGCCAATGTCATGGCGCAGGTTTGCCGCGCGCTGGAAGCGGCGCATAACGAAGGCGTCATCCACCGCGACCTCAAGCCGCAAAACATCATGCTGGATAAAACCGGCCGCGCTTACGTGATGGACTTCGGCATCGCGCGCTCGATGCTTGGCGCGGGTATGACGCAAACCGGCGCGCTCATCGGTACGCCGGACTACATGTCTCCTGAACAGGCCAAAGGCCAAACGCTGGATGAGCGTTCAGACCTCTTCAGCCTGGGCATTATCTTCTACGAGATGCTCAGCGGAATCGTGCCCTTCAACGCCGACACGATGATGGGCAAGCTCTGGAAGCGCACCAACGAGCCTGCCAGGCCTCTCGAGGAACTCGACAAATCAGTTCCGAAACCGCTCAGCGACATCGTGCGGAAGTGCCTGGAAATTGACCCACAGAAGCGCTACGCCAATGTTGGAGAATTGCTCCAGCAAATTGAAATGTGGCAAGGCCCCGGAGCCGGAACACGTCTTGTTACTCTCCCGGTCTCCGTAGTGCCCAACTCCGCAAAATGGCTCGCTGCCGGATTTGGAGTCGTTGTACTTGCAGGGATTTTATACTTCCTCTTCAGAGTCAATCCACAGCCTTCTGCTCCTCACCCGCCCGTAACCCTGCTGATTGCGGACTTCGACAACAAGACAGGCGATTCGGTTTTTGATGGCACGCTCGAGCCCATGCTCGGCATTGCGCTCGAAGGCGCGCCATTTATTTCCTCCTTCAATCGCGGCCAGGCGAAGAAGGACGCCGCTCGCCTTCAGCCCGGCGCGGCACATTTGGACGCGTCCCTGGCGCAACTCGTCGCCAGAAGTGAAGGCGTAAACGCGGTTGTCACTGGTTCCATCACGCAAGCAGGAAGCGGGTACAAGGTTTCCGTCAGCGCGTTGGATGCTGCCACTGGCAAGCCGATTGTCACGGAAGAGAAAAACGCCTCGAATAAGCAGGACGTTCTCGCCGCCGCGGGAAAACTAGCCGAGAGCATCCGCAAAGGCCTCGGCGACACCACGCCTGAATCCGCGCAACAAGCCGCCGCCGAAACTTTCAGTGCGAGTTCGCTGGAGGCCGCGCATGCCTATGCCGTGGGGCAGGATTTTCAACTGGCCGCCAAGTGGGACGACGCATTGCAAGCCTACGCTAAGGCGGAGGAGTTGGATCCCAATCTCGGGCGCGCCTACTCGGGTACGGCCGCTATCTATGCGAATCTCGGAAAGCGCCAGGAGGCGGAAAAGTATTACGGCTTGGCGATGTCGCATATCGACCGCATGACCGACCGCGAGAAGTATCGCACACGCAGCGGTTATTACTTGCTCATGCGCGATCAGCCGAAGGCGATGGAAGAGTTGACCGCACTGGTGAGCCAATATCCAGCCGACACCGCTGGACACGCAAACCTGGCCTTCGCCTATTTCCTCAGCCGTGATATGAAAAAAGCTCTCGAAGAACAGAAGCGGGCGCTGGAAATCACCCCGCACAGCGTCCTGCAACAAGACAATTATTCCATGTATGCCCTGTACGCAGGCGATTTTGACGCCGCCGCCAAGCAAGCTCAGACGATTTTGCAAGAAAACCCAAAATTTGATCACGCACTGCGCACCGCCGCCCTGGCGGAATTGGGGCTTGGCCGTACGGCTGAGAGTCAGGCGAATTACGAAAAGCTTCGCGCGGTGAGTTCCTATGGCGCTTCCGTCGCGGCCACAGGACTCGCGGACCTGGCTATTTACGAAGGCAGGCTCGCCGACGCCGCAAATATTTTGCAGAAGGCTATCGCGAACGATCTTACGGCCAAAGATGCCGAGTCCGCCGCCGATCGTACCGCCACTCTCGCTCTGGTGCAGTTGACCTTGGGAAAAACGCAAGAAGCCGTTGCTTCAGCCGCCAAGGCTTCCGCCGACAGCAAAGATCCAGGCGTGATTTATCGCGCCGCTCAGGTTTATATCGCCGCTGGGGCAGGATGTTAAGGCGCTGCAACTGGTGGCGCCACTTTCGCAGCGCTTGCAAACCGAACCGCAGGTTTACGCCAAATTAATCGCCGGTGAAGCGCAACTCAAAAAGGGCAACGCGCGCGATGCGCTTAACACTTTCCAGGAGGCGCAGAAACTTGCCGACACCTGGCTTGGCCATTTCGACATGGGCCGCGCTTATCTCGACGCCGGCGCCTTCACGGAAGCTTCCTCGGAGTTCGACATTTGCCTCAAGCGCCGCGGCGAAGCTACTTCCGTCTTTCTCGACGACGTTCCCAGCTACCACGTTCTGCCCCCCGTTCATTACTACCAGGGCCGCGCCCGCGAAGGCCTCAACAGCCCCGGCGCCTCCGAGTCCTACAAAACTTTCCTTTCCATCAAAGAAAAAGGCGCCGGGGATCCGCTCGTGGCGGACGCCCAGCGCCGGATTTCTTCACACTAACAGTCTGTTATTCTTCGACCACTACAATCCCTCGCTCACTACGGCACGTTAATATGTACTTCGTTGGAGACCAGGCTCTCGACCCCAAAATTACTTACGGCGCTTACGACGTAGTACCACGAGCCAGTGCCCGGCGTGTCAGTGTAATTGTTGACGTTGTCAAGGCTGATCACCGTTGTGTAGTTGCCGGAGGAAGTTCCTCTGTAAACCTTGTACCCGGCAACATCCGTTGAGTTGCTGGGTGTCCACGTGAGGATCGCTGCACTCGGTCCACCAGGCCCTACGATCAAGTTCGTCGGCGGCAGAGGACGAACGTTCAACGTCAGCGAACCGCTGGTGACCGCCTTCGGTGTCGGGCTCGAATCGACAAGGTGCACAGTAAACGTGTAGGCGCCCGAAGTCGCGGACGTCCCTTTAATCACTCCGCTCGAGCTTAGATTCATTCCAGGCGGCAATGAGCCGCCGGCCAGCGTCCAGGTTAGTGGGCCTACGCCTCCTTGCTCCAGAAGCACCTGTGTGTACGGCACTCCTTCCGTGGCGCTTGTAAGGGTTGTATTGGCCGTTGCCGCCAGTAGATCCAGCACCACCCAGGAGTCGTTATTTATGTTTAACGTCAGAGCGCTGAACGGCGTTGCGGAGACGAATCCGCTGAACTGCGTCTGTCCTACCGCAGGCAAATTAGTCAGCGGCAGGACAAAACCGTTCGACAACGAAATCGATCCGGTTGCCCCTCCTGCACCACCACCATAGTCGATTCCCAAAGCACGGGTAGGCGCGGGAAGAATAATGGTGAGCTCATTGTTCGGGCCGGGGTTCAAAGAATCGACGATGAAGTCCGCTCCATAAATATTCGGAGAGTAGAACGTGGATGTTGTTACGTTCACCGTCGTCGCTGGGTTGGTTGTGGAGAAGCTGTACCCGGAAACGATGAGCGGATTGAATCCAACGAATTGAGTTGGCGGTGTCAGTATGCCGCCGAAGCCGATGGGGACGATTCCCGTTGTGGCTCCACTGAACGCGGTCGAATTCGTCAAGACCGTGGTATCCGGTTGACCCGCAGCCAGAACCGTCGGAGTGGTTAATTGCAAGGCAGAAAGAGGAGCGATGCTGTAATAGCGCTCGTTGCTTGCCGTTGGGCTGTTGCCGCTGAATCCTCCCGAGACCAACACTGTTCCGTCATTCAGCACGGTGACCGCATCATTGTACCGGGCGTTGATCAGGCTGCCTGTAAGCGCAAAGCTTGTGAATGACGGGTTATAAATCTCGGCAGTGCCTTGCACCGGATTTGAGCAAGATGGCGGCGGGCAATTGTATCCTCCCACCACCAAAACGGTTCCATCCGGCAACAAGGTCGCCGTGTGCTCGCCGCGCGCATTGTTGAGGCTGCCGGTGAAAGTAAAGGCTCCTGAGGCTGGATCGTAGAGTTCTGCCGTGGCTATTCCGGCAACGCTGCCTGCCAGCCCTCCCGCAACCAGCACCTTCCCGTTAGGCAAAAGTGTGGCGGTCGGATATTGCCGTGCAGTGTTCAGGCTGCCGGTATTGGAAAAAGTCTTCGCAACGGGGTCATAAAGCTCAGCCGACGCATCCAGTCCCGAAACAATCAGGACTTTTCCGTTCGGCAGAAGTGCCGCGGCGTGCGCAAGCCGAGGGGTGTTCAGCGACCCCACGTTCGTGAATGTCTGAGTACCCGGATTATAGATCTCCGCGGCAGTCAGCACGTCTCCGTTGGTGCCTCCTGCAATCAACACAGTTCCGTCGGCGAGCAGCGTTGCGGTGTGGCCGGCGCGCGCCGTGTTTAGGCCGTTAGCTAGTGTGGTGAAGGTCTGACTGCCTGGATTATATATTTCTGCAGAGCTCAGGTACGTCGCGTTGATCTCGCCTCCGACGATCAGCACCGTTCCGTCATTAAGCAACGTAGCGGTGTGCAGGTAACGTCCCAGGTTCAGGCCGGTTATGCCAGTGGACACTCCCGTCGTCGGGTCGTACAGGTCTGCTGCGTTGGTTGCCGTGCTACCCGTAACCTGCCCGCCCGCCACTAGGACCTGGCCATTATGCAGCAACGTCGCCGTCTGAAAGTCGCGAGCAACGCTCAATCCGCCCGTGCCGCAGAATCCATTCACTGTGAACGGATTCGAAACGCCGGACACGCTGCTTACTGTCGCTTTCAGCGCGTACTCGATTTGCCCGCGATCCACGCTCAGGTCGCCGAAGAAAGCATCTCCAGTCGCGTTTGTCTGTTGCGTTAAAGTGCCGCTCAAGACCGCTGTGGAACATGGTGGCGTCCCATTGAACGACATGGTCACATTCGCCCCGGGGATGGGACTATTGCTGCCGTCCGCAACATGCACAACGACTGGACTGTTGGGATTCTGTCTGTCCTCCAGCATAGGTTGGCGGCTGGCTCGTAAACGTCACATTGCCAATCACTGGCCTGCGAAATTGATCGTGTAATTCGCGTTTTGGAACTGGAACGGGTTTGCCGCGTCATGCACGGTCACGCTGAAGCTCAGCGTCGACGTTTGTGGATTCGCGATTGACAAGAGACCGCTCGCGGAAAGCGTCACGCCGGTCGCCGGAACTGGCGGACCGAACCCATATCCAGGGATTCCGCCGCTCGCGCCGAGCTGCACGGAATACGGTACCCCGATCGTACCGGCAAGCAATGTCACCGGCGTAATCTGAATCACGCTGCCGATGCGAATCGTCGGAGCATAGGTGATGGACTCTGCCGGCGTTGCCGCGTCAGTTGCCTTGATCGTTACGGTTGTTCCTCCGGGAACGGCAGCCGTCGGAGTTCCGCTGATCGTGCCGCTGGCAGGATCAATCGCCAATCCCGCCGGCAGCCCCGTGGCCGTCCACAGGTATGGCATGGTTCCGCCATTCACCGCCAACGGTGTCGTTGTGTAGGGCTGCCCCACAATGCCGTCCTGCGGCGTCAGCACAAATTGTTGTGTCAGCGGTGTCGGGCTTACATTCAAAGTGAAGTTCTGCGTCCCAACGTTGGCTGGTGTAGCCGTATCCGCCACCTGAATCGTTACTGGGTAGCTTCCGGGAATTGTAGCGGTTCCCGAAACCAGTCCCGACGCGCTCAAATTAATTCCCGGAGGCAATCCTCCGCCGGCCACAGTCCAAGTTGTCGCGCCCGGCTTGCCTCCCGCCGACTGCAGCTGAACAGAATATCCCGCGTCAAAACGATCCGTGACAGGGAGCACAGCCGTGAGCACCGTAATCGGCGCATAAACAGGCGGCGCCGTCAGATTCGGATTTCCAGGGTTCGACAATACCGTCGTCGTGTTCACCGCCTGCGGCACGGTTACCGGCGTAATCGCCGTCAGCGGATTGAATGGCGTCAGCGCGGGCGTGGGATTCACCACGCGCAGCGTGATATACGCCGTCTCTCCCGGCGCCAATGTCACAGACCCCTCGTTCGGCACTGCGTTCGTGATATCAGGATTCGTAATATTCGGATTCGAAGAAGTGAACAACATCGGATTCGTTATGTTGGCGACCGTGACCCAGTGTGTCTGCACGCCCAGTTGGCAGTTCGCCGCCACCGGCGTCTGATACAGCTTGTTGATCAGCAGTTGCAGCACGATCCCGCCCGGCACCGTCGAGTTTGTCGCCGCCTTCACGGTGTAGGACGCCGTAGTATTCCCGTTGTTCGTGATCGGATACGTCACGTCCTGGATCGAACCGTTCGTAATGTCCGGATTCGTGATGTTGGGATTCGTGATATTCGGGTTTGTGATGTTGGGGTTTGTAATGTTCGGGTTCGTGATGTTCGGATTCGTAATGTTCGGATTGGTCGCACTGACGTTCGTTACGTCCAGGTTCGGGGTGCTTGTGTTCGTAATGTTCGGGTTCAGGTAGGACGTGTTCGTAATGTTGGGGTTGGTGATGTTCGGGTTCGTGATATTGGGATTCGTGATATTGGGATTCGTGATATTCGGATTGGTAACTTCAGCATTGGTAATGTTCGGATTTGTGATATTGGGGTTGGTGATGTTTGGATTGGTGATGTTTGGGTTGGTGATGTCCGGATTCAGAACAGCTGTGGACGTAAGCCCGTTCGTCACAGCGGAACCGCCGATCGCCGAGATCTGTGTCACATTCACCGTGATGCCGGCGGCCGCGTTTGTCGAGGTGGCAAACACGCTGCGCGAAACCGACGAGTACGGCGGTATAGTCACGTCCAGCGTCGTCAACGTCGAGAACTGCAGAAAAGACGCCGTGCCGCCCGTCGGCTGGTTCGCGATGGAAAGCCGCACATTCAGCGGCGCGCTCGTCGTGTTCTGGGCCTGCACAGGAAATGCACGCTGGAAAGGTACGGTTTTTCCGTTAAACGTGGTGGTGCCAAGCGGCTTCGCGTTTCCCGGCGCTGCCGCAACAAGTCCGCCAGTAATCTGCGACGTATAAATATTCTGGTTGCGCATCCCTTCTTGACCCGGCAAGCAAGCCGGAAGCGGATTCCCGTTCTCCACGCTGATTGCACCTGCAACGACCGGCGCCGTGTAGTTTTCCCAGCTTCCGCCTGGCGGAGGTGGGACAACATCGCGGTTGTCCGTCCACGTCGCATGGAACAGTGGATTCACGCTGGGCATGAAGTTGTACGCCCAGCCACTGCCGCTCGGAACAAACGCCGGCGATGGAACGATGTCGATGTAGTCTCCGAGAAATGCTTCCGACCCCGAATCAAAAAGCGGCAGGTTCGGCACGTTGAACTTGAACTGCTCGATGTCCGGAGATTCCGGGTTCACGCAGCATCCGAATTCGTACTGCGACACGAGCACCGACGGCCCAAGCACGACCGTCGGGAAAATACCTAACTCCAGCACTCTCAAATCCAACGTATGCCGCCGCAGAGTCAACCCGTTATCATCGATATAGGTTGTGAAAACCTGGTTTTTCTCAGCTGGTGTCGCCCCCGGAGCAAGTTCACCCTCCGGCTGCAGCGTTGCTGAATAACTACCAGGGCTCGCCGGGTTTGGCGCGTAGACGTTTCCGTAATGGTCCAGGCGGAGATCGTAATAAAGGAGCGCCAGCCTGCCATTCGCGAATGTCATCGCCGGCATAATCTGGTGCCCACGTCCCGAAGGATTTGTCTGCGCATTCTGCGACGGGTTATCCACCATGATCGCTGGAGTCCAGTGCGTGCCATCCAGCGAACCAGCTGCAACGATTCGCGCATCCCCGCTCGAAGACACTCCGCGCGCAGAAAACGCCACGTAAACAAATCCAAACATGTCCGAGGTCAGCGCTGGGTAAGCGTTCGTACGAAACGTAGTGCCCGAAGTCCCCTGGTCGAACGGCTGAAACTTGGAAATCTGGACTGGCGCGCTGAAGGATTTTCCGGCGTTCGTCGACTGCGCAATCATGATCGCGTCGGAAACTCCAGGGGATGCGAACTGCCGCCACGCCACATACACCGCCCCCGTCACCGGGTTTACCGCAATCGTACTTCCCTGGCTCGTCGTCGTTCCCGTGTTGATCTGAACCGGTGTACTCCACGTCACGCCGCAATCCGTGGAACGCGTAAACATCAAATGTGTTGGCGTGAGGGTTCCTTTTGCCCCTCCCGTAGTGCCGATAAAATCCGTGTACGCCAGATAAATATTGCCCGCCGCGAACGATTGCCTCACCGCTAGCGGCCCGCCATTCGGTCCCAGGCCGGGCTCATTTGCTGTGAACGAACACGTCCCCGCTCCCGACCTCGGGATGTCCACGGCCATCGACGGCTTGTCCAAGAATTGAGTGCTATTGCCCGACGCCACGATGTGCGTGTCGATGTACGTGATCGGATCAATCTGTTCGTTATTGTTGAGATCGTTGTAGCGCGCCACGAAGATCGTGCTGATCGAACTCGCGCCAGTCGATGTCGCCCTGTCGAATGCCAGTCCGGCGTAAAAGAACATGCCGTTCGTGCCTGCGCGCACTACGGGATCCGCAGCTGCTTGGTAGTTGCCCAGGCTCAATGCTCCGCTGTCTTTGCATTGACCAACCGCGTAAGGACATCCCGGCAGGAGCGTGCTCTGCCACGTGTATCCACCGTCGAAGGACTTGAAGAGTCCCAGCCACGCGTCGCCCGTTTCCGCTCCGCCCGTCAGCACCTGCTCCAGGTCCACCGACCGGTAGTCATTCGCGCCCGCTAAAATGTGCAGCGAATTGCGCGTGGACACCGCTATCGACGGCTCATTCTGCCTTTGCAAAAATGGATCGCCATTGGGCCATTTTGTCCCCGACACCATGTTGACGTTTTGTCCCGCCACCTGCGCTGCCGCTCGAGGCGTCGCAAAAATCATCACTGCACACGCCAATACAGCCACGGCGCACAGCACACGCATGGACAATTTCATCTTTGTGACTCCTGGAGTCGGTAGTAGCTCGGGGCCCGGTTGCTGCTTAATTTGAACAGGCACTTCTGCGGAGTTGATCAATATTATTAATCGATTTAGCTGGTCAGGGTGTAGAGGGACGCGGTGGGGGGACAGCCCACGAACTAACCGACCGAGGCGAGATTGTGTCCTGCCTCCCTCCCAAAGTCAAGAAAAGATTGCTGCTTCTTCTCACGCTGTGCCAATTTCTTGACAACGATTGCCTCAGAGTTCCCCGCGCGCAAGTGTTCTTTCCAATTTTTCAATTCGTCAAGGAAACGGCATTCTCGTTCGACCGAAGTAGTGGCATCTCTCGTCCGCGCGCCGATACCTTTTCCACGGCCTCAATCACGCCATTTCGCACGAGCAGCGCATCGTCGAAATTGTTCACCGTAGGGCAGACGTGCCGCGGCAGTAGGTAAAGCACTTCGCCGACTTGCGGCCCGGTGGCGCCGGCAGCAACCTGCATCGGCAGGTGCTCCTCACTCGGCGATAGCGGCGTGAGTTCCGGATGGCCGACGACTACGCACGTGGGAATTCCAGAGTCGGCGGAAACCGTTTTGTGTCCCGCATCGCAGGTGACAATTCCTTCGCTGGGGTGGCTCACCACGCGCGCCATCACCAGCACCGCCGGCCGGTAGCCATACTTTTCCGGAAGCTGCTCCAGCATCGAAGCATCGGCGTACACCACCGTCCCCGGCGAGATCCGGTGAACAAACGAAGCGTCCCGAAACTCCTCGAAGGAAGCCGCGCACGGCAGCGTCGGCGTTCCCGCCGTGATCACTTCCGGCACGCGAATGCCGATGCGCTCGATCTCTTTTTCGATCTCCATTAAACGAGCGTAGCCATGATGCGCCGATTTGGTTCGTTGCACTTCGTCCGTCGAACGAATATGCCCGTCATAATAATGCAGCCCACGAAAGTCCAAGCCTGCCGCGACGATTGTGCGCGCAAGGTTGACCACGGCTCCGCCGAATCCCTCTTCGATACCCGTTCGGTTCATCCCCGAATTGATATCGACAAAAACGCCGATCCGGCTGCCGCGCCACTGGTCCAATTGTCCCTCGGTGTCCGCCAAAACGGAAACACGCACCGCCGGAAACTGTTCCGCGATCTGCCGCACGCGCCGCGCATTCGCACCAATCGATGGATACGCAAGCAGCACGTCCGCCGCCCCGCTCTGGCATGCAAGCAGCAGCTCCAGCGTCGTCGCGCATTTGAAATTGCGAATCCCGCGCTCCACCATCATCCGCACCGTGTAGCCGAGTTTCGCCGTCTTAATGTGCACGCGCCAGCGATTCGCATCGCCGCCCAGCAAGTCCAATGTCCGCTCAATATTCGACGCGATGAATTCCGGATACACAATGAGCGCCGGCGTCATCACATCTTCAACGCCGTTCACTGCATACCGCGCGTCCCAGGCATATTCACTGATCATCGATTTCTGCGTAGCCATAATGCCCCGATGATAGCGCGAGGTTGCCGATTCCGCATCCGTTGTAGTGGCCGGTCTTTAGACCGGTTCTTTCTTGCGAATCACAGAAAGGAGAGCATCGCATTTCGCATTTCGGTTCCTTGGGAAGCTGGTTGACCAGCATCATCGGCGATAGTAGGCTCACGCGACTTCGATGACCAACACTAGTCCCGAGCCAGCCGCGCGCTCTCAGCACTCAGAACTGATTCGCGGGCTCGGCCTTTGGTCGGCTGCGGCTATCGTCATCGGCGACACGATCGGCACTGGCGTGTTTCTTGTCACCAGTGACATGGCGCGCGCCGTCGGCTCCGCCACTCTAGTTTTCGTGGCGTGGCTCATCGGCGGGCTCATCGTTCTCTTCGGCGCCTTCTGCTACGCAGAACTTGGCGCGGCTTTCCCCAAAGCTGGTGGTCCGTACGTCTACCTGAATCGCGGCCTCGGCCCACTGTGGGGATTCCTCTTCGGTTGGATGAGCGCCGTTCTCGAGCGCCCCGTGGCCATGGCTACGCTGGCCGCCGGATTTCTGCGCTTTCTCGGATTTCTTTTTCCTGTCGCAGCGGCTCCTTTGTTCACGGGCCATCTGGGACGATACGAATTTACGTTCACCACGGCGCAGCCACTCGCGGCACTTATAGTGATTGCTGTGACCGCGGTGAATTATTTCAGTGTGCGCTTTGGCGGCGCGATCCAAGTGTTACTAACATCGCTGAAGATGGGCACAATCCTGCTGATTGTGGTTGCGGGAATTCTGTTCGGAAAGCCACACGCCATCACGGCCGCAACGATGAACATGGCTCATGGCTTGGGACTTCTGAGTTGGGGAACAATCGGCGCCGTGCTCACCGCGCTCGTTCCCGCTATGTGGGCCTACAACGGGTTCAACGACCTCGGCGCAGTCGGCGAAGAAATTCAGCATCCGGAGAAGAACATTCCGCGAGCCATTATTCTGGGACTGCTCACGGTCGGGGCGCTCTACCTGCTCGCGAATGTTGTCTACTTCCGAATTCTGCCGTTCGACGCCATCGCGCAATCGCAGCACGTGGCCTCGGACGTCGTGCAGAGCTTCGCCGGGTCTCGTGGCGCTGTTTGGCTCACGGTCGCAATGGCTATCTCGGGGCTGGGAGCACTCCATGTCGTCGTCCTAACCGGGGCGCGCATTCCCTATGCCATGGCGCGCGACGGCGTCTTCTTTAAATTCGCAAATCGCGTCCATCCGACGTTTCGCACGCCCAGCGGTTCGCTGGTTTTTCTTGGCGCGATCGCCGCTCTGCTCGCGCTCAGCGGAACGTACGAAGAGCTTTATTCCCTTTTCGTATTCGCCGTGTGGATTTTCTTCGCGTTGAACGCGATTGCCCTGCTTCGCCTGCGCAAGATGGAGCCCAATCTAACTCGCCCCTACCGCGCGTGGGGCTATCCGTTCACTCCGCTGGTCTTTCTCATCGCCGCCATCGCCCTCACCGCAAATCTCTGGATGGTCCGTCCGGTGCGCTCGACGCTCGGCCTGCTCGTCATCCTCGCCGGAATCCCCTTTTACCGACGCTGGCGCAAGTCTCCGCGCGACGGCGACCAGAGCAACTAGCTCGCGAGGAAGTCTCTCCGTGCGCGCTGTTGCGAAGGCTGGCAAAGGGAAGGCTTGGGGTTGTAGGATGTCTTGGGTCAAAAAAAGAACGCCTGCTTCTCGGATAATCAAAAGGCGGGACATGCCGCATCATCGAGGTTCGACTTGGCCTACTTCGCTCCCATCCGCCAGAGGTATTGCTATCGTCGCTCGAGTGAATGTGGCGCGAGAGCGCGGACAAAAGGTTCCTCGGTAGCAGCCGCTCTCGTCTTGCCCTGTTTATTGCTGCTCGCCAGTTGTCATTCCCAACGCAATGGGCCGGAACCCAGCATCGAATTCACCAGGATTCCCCCCGCAACCGAAAATGGTGTAGATAAGCTGGATGTGATCGAAGGGCGAGTGATTGGAGGAAATCCCGGGCTCAAGCTGGTGTTGTATGCGAAAAATGGCAAGTGGTGGGTGCAGCCGATCAGGAGCGAACCATATACGAGCTTTCGTCCTGACGGGACGTGGACGAATTTCACGCATGTGGGCATGGAATATGCCGCGGTGCTTGTGAATCCGGGATTTCACCCCGCAAGTTCACTGAATGAGATGCCCAGCCGCGGTGGGAATGTTGTGGCGGTAGCCACGGCCAAGGGCTCGGACCCTGAGTCACAAATCTCCAAGACTCTTTTGTTCAGCGGATACGAATGGAGAATTCGAAGCGCCCCGAGTAACCGGGGCGGGAGAAGTCTGTACGATGTAAACAACGCGTGGACAGACGCGAAGGGTGCGCTACATCTTCGGATAAAGAACTCGTCAGGAGAATGGACGTGCGCCGAGGTGGCGCTCACACGCAGTCTTGGCTATGGCACCTACTCGTTTACGGTGCACGACACATCTCAATTGGAGCCCGCGGCCGCATTTAGCATGTTCACCTACGACTATGCAGAAGCCGGGCCAAATAACAGGGAGATGGGCGTTGAGATCAGTCCGTGGGGAGATCGCAGCACCACGAATGCGCAATTTGTAATTCAACCGTACTACGTTCCGGAAAATACCTCGCGATTTTCGGCGCCTTCCGGAGTACTCACCCATTCCTTCCGCTGGGAGCCGGGGCGCGTTTCGTTCAGGACAACGCGCGGGACAGATAGAGAAAGTAAAACAGGTACTGTCGACGAGCATGAATTCACGTCGGGTGTTCCGACGCATGGCAGCGAGTCGGTGCGCATGACTCTCTATGTGTTTCGGGCCGCGAAGGAACCGATTCAAAAGGACAACGAGGTCGTCATTGAGAAATTCGAATTTCTCCCATAAACGTGAGAGAGCGCAATGGCCGCCAAGGTTGCTGTTGGCCGTTCTGACGATGGTGTGCTCTGCAGCGTCGGCGAACGCTTTGAGTTCGAACAAAGCGATCTCGGAGTATATACGAGACCGCTGGGATGCCAGGGCAGGATTTCCAGGCGGACCGGTGAATGCGTTTGCGCAAACCCCGGATGGCTATTTATGGATTGCCACGGAAAAGGGCTTGGTTCGATTTGATGGCCTGAATTTCGTTCTGATGGAACATTCGGAGACCAGCACAGTCCCGTTCGGTCCCGTTCTTGGATTGGCGCTAGACGCGAATGGAAGTTTGTGGATACGCCTGCAAGGTCCGACCTTGCTGGTACGGGATCGAAGCGGGGCGTTCCGGAGCGTTACTCCAGACTCGTCGCAGGTGGAGTCCGACATTACCGCCATGTGCGCGGGGAAGAATGGCGAGCTGCTGATTACAGGATTGACAGAGAGGATATTTCGCGACAGGAACGGGACATTTGTGAGCAGTGCGAGCAGGGATGAGTTGCCAAGACATGTTATATCAATGATCGAGTTGGCTGACGGCGTGGACTGGCTGGGCACTAGAGAGCAAGGGCTCTATTCGCTAAACGATCAGCGCGTGTCCCGTTTTGCCGTGGAACTGCCTGACAAGAAAGTCAACGCATTGTTGTCGCTGAACGGTCGCGACTTGTGGATCGGCACGGACAAGGGTCTGGTGCGCTGGGACGGGAGGGGATTGTCGCGGGTTTCCATCTCCGAGGCCTTGCGAAACGTGCAAATCGTCACCATGGCGCGAGACCGGGAATCGAACGTCTGGATAGGAACCTCGAACGGACTTGCGCGCGTTAGCAACGGCGGGGTCACGTCCGTCGATTCCAGCCAAGATTGGTCGGCCGAGCCGGTTACTGCCTTATTCGAGGATCGTGAAGGAGGTCTTTGGGTGGGCAGGGCGGACGGAATCGAACGTCTCCGCGACAGCGTGTTCACGACGTACTACGTTTCCGGTGGCGTGCCGTCGCGGAACAACGGCCCGATTTATGTCGACACGGAAGGACGCACCTGGTTCGGACCGAGCGAGGGAGGATTATATTGGCGCAAAGAGGGCCATCTGGAGCGCATCGCCGCAGCTGAAATACAGAAAGACATTGTCTACTCGATTGACGGACGCAAAGGAGAACTGTGGATAGGAGGACGCGGTGGGTTAACTCATTTGCGAGAGAGTGGCGCTTCACTTATAGCGAAGACATACACGTCTGCGGATGGGCTTGCCCAGGACAGGGTGTATGCGGTTCATCGGAGCAGTGATGGAACAGTATGGGCTGGAACCTTAAGCGCCGGGCTCAGCCGGCTCAAGGATGGGAGCTTTACGACTTACACGGTGGCGAATGGTTTAGTTTCGAACAGCATCTCTTCCATCGCCGAGAGCTCCGACGGAACGATGTGGTTTGGAACGCCCAACGGACTCAATGAATTTTCGGAAGGACACTGGCGAGCCTACACCAGTAAAGACGGATTGCCTCCCGGCAACGTGAACTGCCTTCTGCCGGACTCCAGCGGCGTCCTGTGGATCGGAACGGATAACGGCCTGGCATTCCTCCGATCGGGAACCGTGCATGCATTAAGCGACGATGTGCCGGACTCCGTGCGTGAGGAGATCTTTGCAATCGCGGAGGACAAAGCAGGCGCTCTCTGGATGGCAACCGCAAAACACATTGTTCGAGTCGACCGGGAGAAGTTACTGCGCCAAGCGGTTGCCAGCAGTGACATACGGGAATATGGCCTCGGTGACGGCCTTCTAAGCACGCAAGGCGTAAGACGGCACAAATCCATTGCGGTGGACGCGAGCGGAGGAATTTGGTTCTCAACGAATCGAGGGCTTTCTTTCGTTAGTCCGACATCCATGAAATTCGATTCGGCACCCCCCCTAGTGCATGTGGATGGAATCTCGGTCGATGGCCGGCTGATTCCTTTGGGAGAGCAGATTCGCATACGACCGCCTTATCAGAAGATCACGCTTAGTTATTCAGGATTGAGTCTCTCGTTTCCTACACGAGTCCGGTTCATGTACAGGCTGGACGGGTTCGATCAATCCTGGGTGGGGCCAACCGCAGCCCGGGAAGCTGTCTACACGAATCTGAGCCCACGCTTGTACCGGTTCCGTGTAATCGCCAGCAATAGCTATGGGCAGTGGAATGATTCCGAGGCGGCGGTTTCGCTCGAAGTCGATCCGGCGTTTTGGCAGACAGTGTGGTTTCGCGTGTCGTGCGTGGCCGCTCTTCTGGCGTTGCTCTGGGCGCTCTATCAACTCCGGCTACGCCAGGTGGCGCAGCAGTTCAACATGCGCCTGGAAGAGCGCGTGGGCGAACGCACACGCATCGCGCGGGACTTGCACGATACGCTGCTGCAAAGTTTTCACGGACTATTGCTGCGCTTTCAGACGGCGACAAATTTGCTGCCGGAGCGTCCGGCCGAAGCCAGGAAAACACTGGAGAGCGCTATCGAGCAGGCCGCTCAAGCGATCACTGAGGGCCGGGATGCCATACAGGGATTGCGCTCATCGGCGGTAGTGACCAACGACCTGGCGATGACGATAAACACTTTGGGCCAAGAACTCGCGCCCGGTGAAACGAACCCGAATGCCGCCGAGTTTCACGTGGATGTTGAAGGAACTCCGCAGAATCTCCATCCGATCCTCCGAGATGAAGTCTACCGGATCGCAGGGGAAGCCATGCGCAATGCCTTCAAGCACGCCCAGGCACAGCGGATCGAAGTGGAAATCCGGTATGACGAACGGCAGCTTCGGTTGCGGGTCCGGGATGATGGAAAGGGCATTGACGCGAAGCATCTCGATGGAGACGGTTACGCGGGGCACTACGGTTTGCGTGGCATGCGCGAACGCGCCAAGCTGATGGGCGGCAAGCTGGCGGTCTGGAGTGAGCTCGATTCTGGCACAGAGGTGGAGCTGAGCATTCCTGCGTCGCGAGCTTACGAGATGCCACCCGCGCGACGGCGATGGTGGCTGGCAGATAAGTTCGCTGGGAAAGACACGGAGATGAAGTCATGAGTGCGGAGCCCGGGCCGATTCGGGTCCTGTCGGTCGACGACCATGCCCTCCTCCGCGAGGGGATCGCGGGACTTGTGGCGGGTCAGTCGGACATGAGTTTAGTCGCGCAAGCCTCGAATGGGCGGGAGGCGATCCAGCAGTTCCGTACCCACCGTCCGGACATCACGTTGATGGACTTGCAGATGCCGGAAATGAATGGGGTGGATGCGATGATCGCGATTCGCGGAGAATTTCCCGAAGCGCGAATCATCGTACTGACGACGTACATCGGGGACGTGCAGGTGCTGAGGGCGCTCAAATCCGGCGCGCGGGGCTACCTGCTGAAGAATAGTTTGCACAAGGAACTTCTGGAAGCGATCCGCGCGGTGCATGCCGGGAAAAAGACTCTTTCCGCCGAGGTTTCCTACCAACTTGCCGAACATGCCACGGATGATGCGCTAACACCGGCAGAAGTGCGCGTGCTGCGGCTGATTGCCGAAGGGAATGGCAATAAAGAGATTGCCGCGCAGCTTTCGGTTAGCGAAGAAACCGTCAAGGGCCAAGTCAGAAACATCCTCTCCAAATTGGGCGCCAACGACCGAACCCACGCGGCGATGATCGGTCTAAAGCGCGGAATCATCGAGTTTTAGTTCACTCAAAAGAGTGTTTCGCGCGTGCCTTTTGGGGTTTTCAACTGGCGTTGCAAAATTCCATGCTTCATCTGTTTTGCGACGACTTTTCTCCACATTCGCTCACGGCTGGCCAGGAGCCGGCCTTCTGCTCATGCGCCTGGTCGTGGGCATAGCTTTAGTCGTTCGAAGAATTATCGAGCTGCAAAGCGCGCCGCCAGTCAGCCTGGCAGTGATCCACGTCCTCGCGATTGGCTCGGGAATACTACTGCTCGCAGGTTTGTGGACGCCCATCGCGGGAGTCCTTCTGACAATTATTGAGATTTGGAGCACCTACACGCATCCCCATGATCCGTGGAGCTATATCCTGCTGGGAACCCTCGGTGCAGCCCTGGCCATGCTCGGACCGGGGGCCTGGTCCATCGATGCGCGCCTTTTTGGATGGAGGCGCATAGACATCAGAGACCGAAAGAATTAAGTCTCCTGCTACTTTTGAGTTGGTTCCCACCCCTGTAAAGGGGATTCCTTCTGTTCCGATATGGTGTCCACAGTGACTCCATCTGGGGTTGTCGGCGGAGGGGACCGGCTCCACAATGCCCGAAATGAACAAAAAGATCTAACAAGCGTGCAACGTTCCTAGATCGGTGAGGCAAATTATGGCAAGCGCCGCGGTAATGATGGTGGGTCCAAAGCAGTCTGAAGAGAGACTTAAACGCGTGAGCGTCGCCCTGCCAGAGGAAATCGATAAGGGATCGATGTGCAACGAGATCGTCGGGAGATCTGGCGCCTTGCAAAAAGTACTCTCTCTCGTGTCTAAAGTAGCGCCCACAGACGCCACCGTTTTGATCACGGGCGAAACCGGGACAGGCAAAGAGCTAGTGGCGCGCGCCATCCACAGGCAGTCTGACCGATCCTCACGAGCTTTTGTCTGTGTCAACTGCGCAGCCATCTCGCGCGACTTGATCGCCTCTGAATTGTTTGGCCATGAGAAAGGCTCTTTTACCGGAGCGTTGCAGCGGCGACTGGGGCGGTTCGAACTTGCAGAAGGAGGCACGCTCTTCCTCGATGAAGTCGGAGAGCTTCCCATGGAGACGCAGATCGCGCTGCTGCGTGTCTTGCAGGAACACGAATTCGAGCGTGTCGGCGGAACTAGATCCATCCAAACGAATGTGCGCGTGATAGCTGCTACCAACCGTAATTTGCAGGCGGCCATCGCTGCGGGAACCTTTCGCAGTGACCTGTTTTACCGGCTCAACGTTTTCCCGATTGACATGCCTCCTCTGCGGAAACGACGAGAAGACATTCCTTTGCTGGTCAAATACTTCGTCGATCATTGCGCGAGGAAAGTGGGAAAGAACATACAGGGGATAACCAAAGAAAGCCTGGACTTACTTCGCTCCTACGCCTGGCCGGGAAACATCCGCGAATTGCAGAACGTGATTGAGCGATCTGTCATCATGTGCGAAACAGAGAACTTCTCGGTTGACACGACCTGGCTCGCTCCCCAACCACCCGCAACCCAACCGAAAATCCTGCTGGGCCTCTCCGAAAAGTTCGCCGCTCTGGAAATCGCTTGAGAGCCATGGACGAATGCGCGGAGGCTTTGACCCCGGCTAAACAAGCAGCACAACTAAAGAAGTTGGTTGGATTGATTCATCCAGCGGCGGAAACGACAAATGGTCCTTTATGGTCCCGCGCTGAAAAATGGAGTCGCTGTAAGTAGTTGAAATTATGGAGCGGCCTATCGGAATCGAACCGACACCTGAACCTTGGCAAATCTGAAGCCAATGGAAAATCAGGAACTTACGAGGCATTTTCAGGAGCATTGAGTAGCGTTTAGAGCAGGCAGAAAAGCTTAATGTTCCTCAGGTTGTTCCTACGAAACGAAGAGTATAGAAGCGGTTCAGATGTACCACGCGGAACGCGGGTTGGCACCCATTACCATCATCCGCACACTCCTGGGCTGCAATGATGGAAAACAGTATTGGACGGAATTTCAACGAATCAAGAGAAATGGTGGGGAGTGCTAAGACATTGAAAAGGAACGGTAGGGAATGCAGAGAAATTATTGGCCCTTCAATGGCCCTCGTTTTCGACTCCGAGAAATTCCTCCAGTTTGCTTTCGCACAGCAGTTTGCAGTGCAAGTCGGCTTGGGTTCCACTTTTGCGGCGAGGATAGCAAGCTGAAATTTCAGGGAATCGTGAACCATGTTCACGCGACCGAGGCCAGCTCTGCCGTGACAGTGCGGCAGCCCAGAGGTAACTAGTTGCAATCTGGTGTGCTGCACGATTCCCGTAGTCACGTTGCCGAACTGTTGTTCCACATTCGCCAGTACCTGCAACCCGGAACTGTTATTTCTGACAGTCTGCAGTCCTCCAGAAAATCGCTATCTTCCGAGTCTGGATCAGCCTTTGAGTTGTGCTCCGCTGACGATTGAGGGATTCACCGGCAAAACCGCGGACTGCAATTTCTTTGACTGACAGGACTTCACCTAAAGCGGACGAATCAATTTGAATGGCGACCCGAGGCAAAGCGACGGATCACTCGTGGTAGGTGGCAAGTTTTCGATCGACAGAAACCAGTAGATTTCTTTCGAGAACTACAGCTCCGGACCGTGGCGCTTGGTCAATATCATGGATTGGAACTGAACGGTCCTATGACGGGATGCCTATCTCATGGGGAACGCGGCGGACAGTTTCCGCCTGGTTTTGGGAATGCTAATCGGCCCGAGGTACGACGAAAACAAGTTTCTAGACGAGGTGGAAAACCATGAAATCAGCGAAAAGTATGTTGTTGGCGGCTTTGTTTGTTGTGCCGGTGCTGGTGGCAGCGGCGGCATTCAGACAAGATGCCAGCACAAAGCAAGACACAATCGCAAGTAGTGATCGCGAACTGAACCTGCGCGCGTATACAGAGCTGCTGCGAGCCGATGTCAAGGCCAAGCGAGTGGCGATCATCACGGAGATCATGCAGTTCAGCGACGCCGACGCCGCGACGTTCTGGCCACTCTTTCGGGATTACGACTATGAACTGTCCAAACTCGGCGATGTCAAACTGCAGCTCATCACGGATTACATAAAGAACTACGACGATATTACGGACCAAAAGGCGGATGAGCTGGCGACCGGAGCATTCGCTTTAGAAGCGCAGCGGGCGCAACTGAAAAAGAAATATTTCGACATCATGAAGAAGTCTCTTTCCGCAAGAACGGCCGCACGCTTTTTCCAGGTTGAAAATCAGATACAGCAGATCGTCGATCTTCAAATTTCATCGAATCTGCCGACGTTGCAATAGGCTGCGTGCACGATTTTGTCAACTGTTGCGCACACGAGAAAAGGAGCTGAAAGATGAGAAACCTCTTGAAGCAAGTTAAAGGAAGGGCGGCGGCTACGTTGCTGCTCTGCTCGTGCGTGGCCATCGCAATCCCTGGATGGGGCCAACAGCCGATGGTGAACGTCCCGGCCGGTACGTCACTCCTCGTGCGGATGGTGGATTCAGTGGACTCGAGCAAGAATCCGGTCGGTTCTCGCTTCGCCGCGACTCTCGAGACCAACCTCATGGCCGGTGGAGTCGTCGCGGCCCCAGCGGGAACGACAATCCATGGCCGGCTTTCTGAGTCAAAGCAGGCCGGCCGCGCCACCGGAAGCTCCGAGCTGCAATTGGAGCTGACAGACATCGTTATCGACGGTACCGCGTATCCACTTTTCAGCACCGATTACGCAGCCAAGGGAAGCAGTAGCGGCAAGAGAACCGCCAAGCGCGTGGTGGGCGGGGCAGGCTTAGGGGCAGCGATTGGCGCCATTGGCGGGAATGCTGGGAAAGGCGCCGCCATTGGTGCCGTCGTGGGAACGACCGCGGCCGTGGCGCAAAAGGGCGCAAAGGTGACCATTCCGAGCGAAACCTTGCTCGAATTTCGACTCCAGCAGCCCGCCTCGTTGCCGGCTCGTAAGTGAAGGAGATGAAAAGAATGCTCGCGGAGCAACGGGAGGCTCGGGACACCAGTGAATACAAATACGCACGTGTCGTTGGCTGAAGAATCGTTCATTCAATATCCTGTTTGAAGCACAGCGCGCGGCTGTGGCATCATCCGGACAAATTTAAATCGTGAAGCTTTGCGGAGCTACATATGCCAGCGCGCCGCAATTGGCAAAACGTCAGAAACTCGCCCGGCAAAAGAACCCGAACGCGCTTTTTGATCCCAAGACCTTCTTGGCCAAGGCTGGAGTCGGCAGGACTATTCGGGATTATCGCCCGAAACAAACCATCTTCTCGCAGGGAGAGCCTGCTAATTCCGTGTTTCATCTTCAACAAGGCAGGGTGCGGCTCACTGTGCTCTCCAAACAAGGCAAGGAAGCAACGATTGCGCTGCTTGGCCCAGG
Organism: uncultured Acidobacteriota bacterium; assembly: GCA_963718785.1. Classification (GTDB taxonomy): domain Bacteria; phylum Acidobacteriota; class Terriglobia; order Acidiferrales; family UBA7541; genus Acidiferrum. The sequence continues at coordinate 626,426 of CAVQZW010000009.1, forward strand.
CGACTTTTTGGGTGAGGGATGCATCGCCTCCGATCAGCCGGTCCGCATGGCAACCGCCACTGCAACTTCGGACTGCTCTGTGCTAAGGATTGAAAAGCAAGAGATGACGCGCGCGCTCCACGAGGAACATCAGTTCTCCGACCTGTTTGTCGCGTACGTGGTTCAGCGTCATAACCATACGCAAGCAGATTTGGTCGATCAACTGTTCAATTCAAGCGAAAAACGGCTGGCACGCGCCCTCTTACTGCTTGCGAGTTTCGGGAAAAAGGACAAGCCCGAGGAAGTGATCCCAGACGTGAGTCAGGAAACTCTGGCAGAGATGATTGGCACAACTCGCTCACGCGTGAATTTCTTCATGAACAAATTCCGGAAGCTCGGCTTCATTGACTACAACGACAGACTGCGGGTGCATAGTTCCCTTCTCAGCGTTATCCTGCACGAATAGGACACCGCCAGCCCACCTAACCAGCTTGACGCCCTGTCGGTAATGTGTTCAATTTTGAACAGGCAGACTTCCCTGATTGACCTACACTCATCCCCCTCGTGGGGACCTCGCAATTTGTTGGCGAGCTTTCCGAGGAGGAGGTGTTGCCATGGAGTGCCCTTCATGCGGCTCAAACAGTCAGGCGGAGCATACTGCTGAGATGATCATCCATTTCTCCGGACTCAAGAATCTGGACAAGTCCGGAGTTTGGGCTTTCCCGAAGCTCGCGATCTGCCTGGATTGCGGATTCAGTCATTTTACTGTCCCAAAAACAGAATTGCCACTGTTTGGCAGCGGCGTTTCAGAATGTGCAACCCTGACTTTCGAGAGCTATCTTGAACATCTCGCAGACCAAGGCAGGATTTCACTTCGAAACGGAGGGTGAAAAATAGAGCTTTCTACGTGCCGACGACGAACCGCTTTCCCAAGAGAACCGCTTCCACAGCATCAAGCAGTTGGCTTCCGGCATTTATTTTCACAACGTATCCCCACGCGCCCAGCGCCATCGCTTCTTCCATCACTTCTGCCGAGGATTCCTGCGTCAAGAAGATTATTTTGGATTCCGGGGCGAGCTTGCGAATCTGTCGAGCCGCTTCGATTCCATTTAGCGACGGGAGTGAAATATCCAGAAAGATCAAATCCGGTTTCAATTCCACCGCTTTCTGAACCGCTTCTAAACCATCGGAAGCCTCTCCGACGATCTGCAATTGCGGTCTCTTCGACACCATCGAACGTACAAACTGGCGAAACGGTTCGAAATCATCGACAACTAAAACCCGGAATAATGACAAGTGGGCTCCCCAGAGTCACGTGCGCCTTGCTCCGAGTCCGACTCCTTCTGACAGATAATGCGTCGCCTTATTAATACACGGCAAACCGCGAGTGATTGCGGGCCGCTCCTTTGGATGGGGACCTTCGCCGAGTGGTTGCTAGCCGCCAAACGATTCACCGAAAAACAGAGCCTGGAGCGGCTGCGTTGCTGAAATATTAGAACACTTCAGTAGCTTTTGCCTAGCTCAGATCTCCGAACTTGCCACAAAATTTCCCCTGTATCCGATGAGCGGCTCCTACCGAGCTCCATCCTCCCAGAGCGGGGCATTCTATAAACCTCGTAGGGCAAAATATTACTGTCTCTCATTGGCAGGATGAGAACCACGCGAGTATTCGTCCTCGCAACTGTGTTGCCTTGGGAGGGGCGCATGGCAACAGTTCGAGGGGTATTTTTGTGCCTCGCCCTGGGCATGTCGGTATGCGCTCCGCCGAATCTCCTTGCACACCGATGGCGAACCCAAACGGCGTAAGCGCCACATCGAACTCCGCCCGAAGGACAAGTTTGCTGGATATGGGATTCCCTACTACAAACGCGGATACACAGAATCCACTAGTCGCTGAGTCGCTCGCTCCCTGGTGGAAGTATTTGGCTTTCAACCTCAAAGGCGCCATCTGTTAGTTTTGCCACTTCCGATACGCCCATTTGCGCGATAAGTTTTGGGCGGAGGGAGGTGCCTCCGACCCGAGGGGATCAGACACCTGATTGCTCCTTGAAAAGCGTCTCCCTCCAGTTGTCGAGTGGGAGCTATGAATGGGCTCCATATTCATACTAGTTATATTGATTCTGGCCGTATTCGTTTGTATATCGAAGACGGTGTTCACCCTGGCGGCCCAGACACGACCCAAAGATCAACTCTCGGGACTCCATAAGAAGCAGGACTCGCGGAATGACCCGCCCAATATTCCCTGCCCACTCGTGAGGCGAACCGAGGGGATTGAGTAACGACGCGAAGAATGATCACATTTGCAGTTCGGCGAGCCATTGAAGCGCCGGCCATATTGCCACGACAGCGGATACTAGACTTCTGTACCTGTAAATAGTGACAGTTTCCCTCAGCTCTATAAGCTGCTATTTAGCTTCCACGTGAAGGCGTCGGTGGCTCCAGGCCCAAACAGATGACTCCCTACTCCCATCCTAGAAACGGCGAAACGATGAGCAAACGAACTGCACGAGACTTTGAATCTTCCTTTGTCAGCAGCCGGCATCCCAATGCGGTCGAAGCCTCCTCTCGGCGGAGGTTTCTCCAGATGACCTTCGGAGGAACAATGGTGGGCTTGACCACCGCAGCAGGCATGGAATATATGACCCCGCTTCCGGCTCTGGCGCAGACGATGCTAAGCCCTGCTGCCGCGCTGCAGGAATTGATGGATGGCAATAAACGCTTTATGACCGAACGTCTGACAGCCTGCGACCACGACCTTGCTATTCTGAAACTGCATACGATTGAGAAGCAAGAACCGTTCGCGGCCGTCTTGTCTTGTGCCGATTCCCGCGTACCCATTGAGCTGGTTTTCGACCAGAGTATCGGTCACATCTTTGTTACGCGTATCGCCGGGAATATCGCCACTTCGGAGATCATCGCCAGCCTTGAATATGGTGCAGGAGTCTTGGGGACAAAAGTGATCCTGGTGATGGGGCATGGTGGTTGCGGCGCGGTCAAGGCCACGATTCAGGCCAAAGAAGTTCCTGGGCAGATCAGCGCGCTTTATCCCCATATCCAGCCGGCGGTTGATCAAGCGGGACCAAACCTTGAGGCGGCGACCAAAGCAAATGCCAAGATGCAGGCGGCCCTTCTGCGTCAAGCATCAACCGTGATTTCCGGTTTGGTGAAAGAGAAAAAGCTGCAGGTGA
>CAVQZW010000010.1:0-11790 GCA_963718785.1 uncultured Acidobacteriota bacterium
AGATGGGATGAGAAGGCCGGTCTCCAGCGGGATGCGATACGCTCCCAATGAAAGACGTGCTCAAGGCACAAAAGGAGACCGGCAATGAAGAAGACTAGCACTGTTCGCGTAAATGGAAAGATGATTTTCAAAGGACACCAGCTCACGATTGGTGTGGACCTCGGCGATCGCTGGTCGTGGTACTGCGTTTTGGATGAAGCGGGCGAAGTCCTTCTGGAACAGAAACTAGCGACGACACCGGAAGCGGTGAAGCAGACACTTGGGAGGATACCGCGAAGTCTCATCGCCCTGGAGACCGGAACACATTCCCCGTGGCTAAGCCGGCTGCTAAAGGAACTGGGACACGAGGTGCTCGTGGCGCATGCGCAAAAAGTGGAATTGATCACCAAGAGCAATCGAAAAGATGATCGACACGATGCGCGGACACTGGCGCGGCTGGCAAGAATCGATCCTGAGCTGTTGGGGCCGGTGCGGCATCGCAGCGCGAAAGCGCAAATTCATCTGACGGTGATCCGGGCACGTGCGGAATTGGTGAGTGCGCGAACCGCGCTGGTGAATGCAGCGCGAGGATTGGCGAAGTCTTATGGTGAACGGCTGCCGAAGTGTGGCACGGAGCAAGTGAGCCGGGAGCTGGCCGCGGAATTGAGCGCGGAGTTGCGCGAAGTTCTGGAACCGTTGCTGAAAGAAATTGAATCGTTGAACGAGCGCATCAAGGAATACGACGCGCGGATGGAGAAAATCGCCAGGGAGAGCTACCCGCAAGTCGTGCTGCTCAAACAGGTGAAGGGGGTAGGAACACAGATCGCGCTGACGTATGTCCTGACCCTGGACGATCCGCATCGGTTCGCGAAGAGTCGCGAGGTCGGCTGTTTTCTCGGGTTAAAACCTGGACGCAGGGACTCCGGAGAGAGCCAGCCGCAGATGCACATCAGCAAAGAAGGAGACCGCTATTTGAGAACGATGCTGGTGCAAGGGGCACACTACATCCTGGGGCCCTTTGGAGAAGATAGTGATCTGCGGCGATGGGGACTGCGACTTGCCGAGCGCGGAGGGAAAAATGCCAAGAAACGAGCGGTTGTTGCGGTGGCGAGAAAGTTGGCGGTACTGCTGCATCGGTTGTGGGTGAGTGGAGAGGTGTACGAACCACTGCGCAATAGCCACAAAGCGATGCGCGCTGCGGCCTAGTTGGCGATCGTCGTTGCTAGGCGATCCTGGCTCGAAATTCTCTAGGGAAAACAGGGAAAAACAGGAAGAAAGAAAAAGCGCATACAAGAAAGAAGAGAGAGGGTATCCAAACAGCCGAGCTCAACCGCCGAGATCAGGTGACTGCGACAGGTCCTGGACCCGTTTCCTTCGAAAGGGGGAACGAGGTCGATTACCAGGTAGCAGCACCTACTGAAACGAGTACACCCAACTTGCACCGAGCGATCATCGCTCAACAAAGAGTGCGGATGGAAGGGTGGCGACAGAAGCGGCTTGGCTCAAGGGTAGGAACTCACAGGGAGAAAGAGAAGAACAAAAAACATCCTTACAAGAAAGAAAGAGAAAACATACTTGACACTCACCGGCCTTCTCATGGAAGGACCTAGCGCGGTTTCTGTCATAACTTCTGACATTCAATTAGGGCCGGAGCGCAGGGTTGCCTCTGTAAGGGCCGTAAATAAAGATGATTTAGACGTTACCTACTAATTCGAGTTTCGGAGCAGCGGGAGAAAGAAGTGCTTTTACGTCACGCATAGGAGGTCGGCCGAAGAACCGACTGTATTCGCGATTGAATTGCGTAGCGCTTTCGTAACCGACTTCAAAAGCCGCACTAGCGGCATCAAGACCATTGTTCAGCATCAGGCTCCGCGCGAATTGGAGCCGGAGTTGTTTTTGATATTGCAGGGGGCTCATCGCCGTCAGCATACGAAAATGATGATGTAACGTCGATACACCCATGCTGGCAATCTCCGCGAGTTCCTCTACGTGCAGGGGCTTCGCGTAGTTCGTGGTTATCCACGCTACCGCTTTTGCCGTTCGGTGGCTTTGATCTCCGAGAGTTGCAACTGCGCGTAATCGCGCTCCTTCGGGTCCACGCAAAATCCAGTATATGATCTCGCGCTGAATCAAGCCGCTCAGAAAAGGAATGTCCTTCGGGCTGTTCAGCAGATCCAGCAGGCGGCAGCATGCGTTCAGGAATTGCGGCGTGGTCTTGCCAATCGACATAGCCGGACTGTCAGACGGCGCTTCTGCAACATGAATTTCCTCCCGGGCGAGTAGTTCGCGGACCATCGGCATATCCAATTTGAGCGATAACACGAGACACGGAACTTTCTCAGAGGCCTGAGCTACCCAGCTCACGGTCGGCAAATCGATCGCAGTTACCAGGAAATGCGACTCGTCGTAAGTGAAGCTCGTCGGGCCGAGATTCACCCGCTTGCTACCTTGAGCGACCACGACTACGCCCGGGTGGTAGGTCATCCGGCATGGTGGACTTGGAGCAGTCCGCCGGTGGAGGCTTACGCCAGGTATCTCGGTTATCCGATTCTCTTGATTGCCCACTAAGGAGGCAATCTTGCTGGCAAGTTCGGTGTTCAATCCATTGGCCGGATTCGGTTTCAAAGCATTGTTTTCTTTGATGTTTTTCATGTCGATGACCTGTACAGCAGCTTCTAAAGATAGACTCCGGATTGCAGTTACGCCATTGATTTTGTGCCTGACAAGAGGAATAGGCAATAAGCAGGCAGGATTGGGCTACCAGTAAACGGTCTTTTGCCCATAGAGTCGGGATGCAAGGGGAACACAATCAAGAAGCGCACACTCGGAGAGAGCGATGAAAACCCTGGTCATAGGTCTATTTCTATTAACAATGCTGGCGCAATCGTTCTACGCGCAGCAGGCGCCACAGCCGCCAACGGAAACGATTAAAACTGCCGCAAGTCATACACCCGAGCAACAAGAAGTCATCAACCTCTCAAACATGAAATGGGATTGGATGGCAGACAAGAAGGTCGATTCCTTGGAGGCACTATTTGATGACAAAGCCATGTTCACTCACATGGGAGGGACATGGGGAAAAACCCAGGAACTAGCTACCATTAAAAGCGGTGGCATCTGGTACAAAAAAGCTGTGGTTTACGCAGTTGATGTTCGCACATTTGGTAACACAGCCGTCCTGCTAGAGGACATTGATTTGCAGGCAGTAGTCGGTGAGCACGAAGTCACTAATCCTTTTATGGTGACTGAGGTGTATATCAAGGAAAACGGCAAGTGGAAGCTCGCCCAGCTCACGTTCTCGCATCTGCTTAGGCCAGTCAAAATGAACAACAATAAGTGACACACAGCTCGAGCGAGAGCCGGAATCTGCTACAAAAGTCCCGCTTGTGGAGTTGGTCAACAGCGCGAAGTAGGGGCTGTAGCAGCAACGAGAAGGCGTGAAGAAACTCACTCTCAACAACGGCGTCGAAATCCCAATTCTCAACTCCCGGGAAGTCCTAGTGTTGTATCGGAAGCGCGATGAAGCGAGGGCGTACCGGAGCTTGGCGTGATTGCGCGCTTTCGATACAACGACTTGAAGGAAGCCGGCCGTGCGGCGGACGCGGGCCCCTATGCAAATTGAATGGAGTGGAGGGGTGGCGTGGAGGTGTGCTGGGGTGGTGCGGCGGAGCACCACAGCTGACACGATAGGTGGCAGAGTTGGCGATGACGAAAAAATGTTGCGAAGAGAGTGCCTGAAGAAGCCGGAGGAGGAAATTTGTTCGTCGATGAGTCAAGAAGCGACGGACCGTGCCGAAACACGCGAAGGATTCGAATTGGCCAGAGTCGTTTCATGGCGCAGTCGTGAGCACTGGTGGAGAACGAAGTTGGATTTCAGTAGCGGTGAGTCTCTCGATGACCATCATCGGTCCGCCACACTTGGGGCAGCGCCAGAGATCGCTCGGGTTGTTGGCGCCCGACCTGTCTTGTTCGGTCGGCGGAGTTACAGCTGGGCCGAGCAGCTGAAAGCAGAGTGGCAAGTTGGTGGCACGTTTGCGATTTGCCAGGAAGCCGAAGTTCCGGATGCGCACGAACCCTTCGGGGAGCAGATGCAGCAGGAAGCGGCGCAAGAACTCATCGAGAGCTAGGGGTATGAGTTTGTGTTCGTTGTGGTGAGCGGAATCGCGCCAAAGAAACGTGACTTTGCCGTCAGAAAACGAGATCAGACGATGGTTAGAAATGGCCACGCGATGGGTATAGCGGCCCAGATAGTGGAGCACATGTTGTGGGCCGCCAAACGGTCGTTTTGAGTAGACAACCCAGTCCTTTCGGAACAGCGGCCTCAGCCACGAGGAGAACGTCTTTGGCTGAGCCACGGGCGCCAAGTCTCCATGGAATTGCAATCGGCCGTCGCGAAAGGCGCGCTTGAGAGCCGCAACAAACTTGCCACGAAAGACTCGACTGAGCACCTTGACGGGAAGAAAGAAGGCGTAGCGAGTTTTAATCCAGTGCGTGTGATCAGCGGAGAGTCCGCCGGCAGGAACCACGCAATGGATATGCGGGTGAAGCTCCAGTTTCTGATTCCAGGTGTGCAGCACGCTGAAGAAGCCGATCTCCGCACCGAGGTGTCGCGGATCGCGAGCGACTTCGAGAAGGGTTTCCGCACTGGCGCGAAACAGGAGATCGTAGATGACCTTCTTGTTCTGCAAGGCCAGTGGTGCCAACTCGCGAGGCAGCGTGAAGACCACATGGACGTAGCGTGTCGGGAGTAGCTCCTGACGACGCGCTGCGAGCCAGCGGTCGCGCGCCCCGGCTTGGCACTTCGGACAGTGCCGGTTGCGGCAAGAGTTGAACGAGATGGCGCGATGTCCGCAGCGAGTGCATTCATCGAGATGGCCGCCGAGTGCGGCGGTGCGACACCGCGCAATGGCTAGTAGCACTTTGACGTGCTTCCAGGTGATCCACTTACGGCTTCGTTCGATGAATGCGTCTCCCGCAGCGCGGACCAGATCGGCCACCTCCAGCGGTGGCCGGCTCACCTACTGGTCCTGAGGTGGTTCGTCTTTCAGTTTTAGTGAGTCCAGAGGACTGGCGGTCGCGTTCAGGCGACGTTGCGAGAGATGCAGGTAGAGGGTGGTCTCTTCGAGATCACTATGGCCTAACAGCGTCTGGATGGTGCGCAGATCCGCGCCTGCTTCGAGTAGATGTGTGGCGAAGCAATGCCTCAGCGTATGTGGGTGCACGTCTTTTTGGAGGCGCGCTCGCTGGGCGGCTTCTTTGCAAGCGTGCCAGACCACCTTGGTGTCGATCGGGGTATCAGCGGTATGCCAGCGGTTGCCCGGAAACAGCCATACGCTGGACTTTCGCCGCAAGCGGCGCCAGTGCCGCTTGAGTTCGTCGAGCAATTTTGGGCTGAGCAAAACATCGCGGTCTTTGCGTCCTTTGCCACCCCGGACGTGAATCACCATTCGCTTGCTGTCTACGTCGCTGACTTTCAGGTGTGTCAATTCCGCGCGTCGTACTCCGGTGGCGTAGAGCGTCATCAACAGGGTGCGATGGTAAGGAGTCAGAGCTGCGTCGATGAGTTGTGCAACTTCTTCCTGGCTGAGGATCGTTGGCAGGTGAACGGCCTTCTTCGGGTAGGGTGTTTCCGTGATGCTCCAGGCTTTCTTGAGTGTCTTGACGTAGAAAAAGCGTAGAGCCGCCAGGTGTTGTGCCACCGTGTTCGGCGAAAACTTCCGCTTCTGAAACAACGCGGCTTGATATTCACGAATGTGTCGAGGGCCTAAACGATCCGGGGAACAATTAAAGTATCGGGAAAAATCTTCAACGGCGCGGACGTAGCAATCTATGGTAGTCTCGGCGTAATTACGACGCTGGAGTTCTTCCAGCATCATTTTTCTGAGATGGGTCACAGGGACACCTCCTTGTGACCCAAACTTATCTCAGCCCTCAGGCAACAACTGTTGCTTTCACCTCACGCGAAGCGTCCGCCGCACGGCCGGCTTCGTTCAAGTCGGATAATCGGAAACTGAGTCACCACCAAATAGCTTGTTGTGTAGGCTCCGGGTCAGCGGTCGGAGCCGCCGAGATTGGTGCGCGGTTTATTGCGCCTGGATGAAGAAGCTTCGCTTTCCTGCTTTTCGTACTCGGCGATTTCCTCGTCGCTGTACGAGTAGGAATCGCGCGAAGCGAACATGGAATTGGATCGTCCCGCCTGCTTTTTCTTTTTGCGGATCGCGCCAAATTCGTGGCGCACCTGGCGAATCGGCCCTTCGATGGCTTTCACTTCCACCAGCAGGTCGCTGACTTTCTCGAGAAAATCGTGCAAATGGAAAGGCCGAACCACGTAGGGCGCCTTTGCCAGTTCCAGCGCGCCAACGTACTGGCTGCCAGCCAGTTCCGGAACCAGATAAAGGACCCGAATGCGTCCTCCCTCTTCATGGGAAACGCTTGCCAACTCCCGTAGCGTAATGAATATCGGGGTGTCCGTCCCCGCCATGGCAATATTGGCGATGACCAAGGACCAGTCGCCCGATTTCAGCTCCGTTAGGAGCTGTTTGGGGTCCTGGACGAGCCGGACGCGCCAGCCTTCGGAATCCAGGATTTGACGCAAGGCTCCCTGGTTGTTGTCGGCCTCATCCAGAATCAGGATGCCGACTTGGCCAGGCTGGATAGGAGTAGGGGTCGCCATCTACCAATTATAGGCTCGGATGGCCAGCAGCAGGTGGGCAAACAAGGGCTTGCGGCGTATCGGCCAATGCTAGGGTCTACCCCTAAATAGGCGGAACCGGAGGTTAGGGCTTTGCGCTAGCCGGGGCTTCCACGGGCACCAAAATCATGTCGACCTTTACGGGGTTGCCTTTGGTGAGGACCGGGTAGGCCGTGTCATTGGTGAACCGCAGCCGATCGTGGACGAGGATGCTTGCTTCGACCACGTAGGGGTGATTTGGGTCAATCTTCGCGGGATCGAACTTCAAGTTGAAGGGAATGGGAACGTGTCGCTGGCCCACCGTGGTCTTGAATTCGGCAAGAAACGGCGAGGGCGCATCCTGGAGGTAGACGTCTTGCAGGTGGATGACGACTACGGCGTCAGGCGGCAGATTGACGTGCTGGCGATAGGAAACCGTCCCGGTAATTGAGCCGGTCGCTGATACCATGACAGGGAACGAGCTTGTCATGTGGCATTTCTCGGCCAGCATTTTTGGGTTCGCGGGATCCGTGTTGTCGGCGAGGAAGCCGTCTTCTCCGGTGCTGGACCAGACCACCGAGCCCTCCGCGTATTTTGTTGTGGAAGCGGATTCCACCAGCTTCATGTTGAAGATCCGGTCGTTCAGAGTCAGCCGGGCGGCGGAGGTTTCAAACAGAATCACGACCTTGGCGCCGCCTTCGCAGAGGTATTCGCGCCGCGGCAATGCCATGCGCAGGGGTGAGCGCGAAATCGGATGGGGAGGCGGAGCAGGAGATTGCTGGGCTGCCTGAGACGGCTGGCTGGCCGGTTCCTGGTATGCCGAAATTTGCCGCAAACCCACCGACGGAAGTGGCAGAGCGAAGGATGCGGAGACGGTTATGGCGACAGTGATCTTAGCTAAGTGCATTGTAGGCAATAACATACAGTCCTCTCTAAAGCAAAACGCGGGCAGTCGTATTTAACCACACGGTTAAATACGCCCCCTCTATACATGCATTTTACCTTTATTGGCCGATCACCAGGCCGTATCCATCCTGCACTTTGGTCTGGCTGGTGCCGTCCCAGAACATCTTATAAATCGTCACCGCGTTGCTGCTCGGTTCGCGGCACGTGAAAAAAATCTGCAAGCCGTCGCGCGACCATTCCGCCAGCGAACACGTTAAGTTGGGAGGGCTAAGAACGACGCGCCGCTTGGATTCCAACTCGTAAAGGAAAAAGACCTGCCCCGGCTGTGCCCCAGCATCCTTGGTAGTGTCCTTACTCGAAGCTGCGGTCTTCGAGGCAGGGGGTGGGGCTGGCAACACCTCCGCCGAAACGAGAAGCAAATCCGGATTGAGCGGATGCACACGCACGGTGTTGGCGCTCGACAGACTATATTGATCCTTGCCATACAAATCGGCGCTGGCAAGGGATTGCTTCAACGTGCCGTCTTCGCCGATCCAGAAAAGAGTCTGCAAGTCTCCGACCAGAATTGTTTGCGCATCGACCCATCCGTGCAAGCTCACAGCTTCGCCCGGATAGACAAGAGCCGCTTTTTCCGGCGCATCCGCTGGCATGGTCCAGGCTTGCCATTTGGTTCCGTCAAATTTAAGGAAGGCAATCCGCGTGTCATCGGGCGACCAAAATGCTTGTTGCACGGAGCCCCGGACCAATTCGGTGGATTTGCCCGTGGTCCAGTCGTAAAGAGAAAGAGTCCGATCGCCACCCTTTCCATCGCCCTTCTCATCCGTGGTGTACAGCAACCGCTTTCCATCACGCGAAAGCGCCGGTTGATACCCACCCTTTCCTGGGACGACCCGCGCGACGGTACCGCGCTTGACGGTTAGCTTGCCTGTGGGGTTGGTGTAGGCCACATAAACGGGCGGCTTAAAGTGAGTGATCGTCGGTGGAGGAGGCTTGTCCTTGGCGTCGTCATCGTCGTCGGTAGGCTGATTGTTGATTTTAGGGAAAAGCTCCGTGGCGACTCGGGCGCAGCCTTGCGCGGTCCCAATCTGGGCATGCTCAACGGTGGCGGAAAAGGCGTATTTGGTGGTTGAAGCTGTATCAGTGCAGGATTCGCGGGTGATATGAACCAGGACTGCGGCGCCAGTCTGGGAGTCTTTCGCGTGATAAATCCAGGAATCCGTGGTCCCTTCGCGGACGACTTCAGCTGGTTCCAACGGGATGGGAGGATAGTTGGTGCGATCGAGGCGCTCCGGGCCTCTTAGACCGATCCGCAGGCTCCACGTTTGCCCGTTCTCCTGGATAGGGCCCTGCACCAGCAGCAAGATAGGGTAATGGGTGGACTGAGGCGCCGCAGGCCCGGTAACGGGCTTTTTGGCTTGCCCGGCCTGGGAGCTTGAGGGAGACGCGGCTTGGCTAGGAGGCTGCTGGGCAGGAGGTTGCTGGCTTCTGACAGGCTGTTGTGAATACGACTGTTGCTCGCGTCCCGACTGCTGTTGAGCTACAGCGGGGCATGCTGAAGCCAGGCAAAGGACGACGGGCGCACCAAGAACTAACCGTGCATGTGGGGACAGTCGCACGCCGATCCTCCCGAACAAGCAGGATAACCTGTGGGCCGGTGGCAAACAATCCGGACGGAGGGTCAGTGTTGCCCCGCAGGGACTAGTGGAGGGGAGCAAGCGCCATTGGCGAAAATAAAGCGAAAAAGACTTGACATGGCGAATAAAAAGCGAAATACTGTGCCGTGCTTCGAGGTGGGCTATGTCTCCAGTTCTTTCCTCCACGGCTAGGACCTTTGGTATCCGACGCCGCCGCGTTCCACAATCCACGGCATCACTCTTTCCTATTAGCCCCTATACGACAAGCCCAAAACCAAGAGCCGGTGATGCGCGAGGCGGTGTCCACAGTGTCCCTGACAGAGTGGACAGCGCAACGGTCGCCGGCTTAGGCAGCAGCACTTCGGGTTACACCACGGCGGATTGCCCCCCGCTGACCTCGCAAGAGGCGGCCCCGCACGGCTTTGACAGCCGGGCGGATCACCGGACCCGTGAAGCTGCCGCACCGCTGGTGGGCATTGCCCGCCTCGCAGCACAGTCTCCCGTGGCGGAGAGCCAAAGGAAGTCCGCGGAGAAGCCGGAGTATTTCTTTCTTCCGGTCAAATCGATCTTGAACAAATGCGATTCGGCGCGCGTGCCGTTTGATTGGACGATTAATCCGTACCGCGGTTGCGAGTTTGGGTGCCTCTACTGTTACGCGCGCTATACGCACGAATATATGGAGCTGGACGGCGGAGAGTTCGAGCGCAAAATCTTCGTAAAGAAGGACGCGGGGCCGCTGCTGGCGCACGACGTGGCGCACAAATATTCCTATGCATCGCAGAGTTCGGGCGGCGAAAAACCGGAACACATTGCGATTGGCACGGCAACGGATCCTTATCAGCCGGCAGAGCGGGAATATGGGGTGACGCGGGCTTGCCTGGAAGAATTGTCCAAGCGCGAAGGCCTGAGTATTTCCGTCATCACGAAATCCAACCAAATCGTTCGCGACATTGATCTGTTTAAAAAGATTGCGGAGCGATCGGAGCTTTCGCTGAACATCACCATTACGACGCTGCGCCCGAGATTGGCGCGTTTGCTGGAGCCACGCGCGCCTCGTCCCGATTTGCGAATGGCGGCCGTGCGGCAGTTGAGCGAAGCGGGCTTGAGGGTGGGCGTTTCGGTTTCGCCGTTAATTCCCGGCATTACCGACCGCGAGGGAGAACTCGAAGCCGTGGCCGAGGCCGCGCACAACGCCGGAGCGCAATGGTTTTGGTCCGGCGTTCTGTTCCTGATGCCGTCTTCGGCAAAACAGTTCTTGCCGTTTATACGGGAGAAGTTTCCGCGGCTGACGAAACAGTATGAAGAGTGGTACGCGCAGGACGCCTATGCGCCAGAGAAATACCGCAAGCAGATTGCGGAGCGAGTCGCGCGCATCAAGCAGAAGCATGGTTTCGATTCGCGGCCGCAGCGTGATACGCAACGGACAGCGCCGCGTGCCCAGATGAAGCTGGGTTGGGACGCCGGCGCGGTTAGTACGGAGATGCAAGGCATGCGGTCGTGCGCGGCGGGGTAGAGGAGCAGCCACACTTGTAGTAGCATTCGACGCATGCGAATTGGTTCAATTCTATCGGTTATTTTCTGTTTGGCTTGTGCCGCACTCGCGCAAGAACGAGGAAGTACAACAGAGAAGCCGGCTCAATTCGTGGTTGGAATACACACGTTCTTCGATTTTGGACCCCCGTTTGACTTCTACGAAATAATGCTCGTTCGCTCCAAAGAAAATGGAGCTTCCATTGAGAGAATGACGCTAACGCCAGCGGGAGACCTATGCTTCTCGCCCGCGAAGTACGAGATGGCGAACGGCTCTCTGACAGAGACCGTCCCGGCGCTGCTAGGCAAGACTGATCCCTGCAAGATTCCCGAAAAAGAGCTGCTCCGAGAACGCAAGAGATGTAAGAAATGTATGGTCTTCAGTGGCGCGAACGTTGCGATGCAAGTTCAGTGTGGCAATCAAACTCGAATAACTCGCTCCGACATTTTGGACAGAGACATGTTTGATCCGGCTGCTCAAACACCTGAGCACACTTCCTGGACAATGCAACTGCTGGAGAGCTTGAACAAGTCCCTCGGCCCTGGGGTTATGGATAAGCCCATGTTTGAGATCACGAAAGCGGAAGATTTGCCGGACAATTTTTCCGATCCTGAGATCTTAAAAGAGTTGGAAACGGGCAAGTATGACGGGCTCTTTCGAGGTGCGCCCGATAAACCGTCTGATTTATATCGTGCCGCTCAAAAGCGCCAGCCCCCTCCGACTGTGAAACTTCTAAGCAGTTCGCCGATCGCCCCAGAAAGTTTTTCGCTACCTGGTTATCCGCCTCTTGCCAGAGTCACACATACCGAGGGAACGGTTTCGGTGAAATTTGAGGTTGATGCAGATGGTGCGGTTACCAATATCGTCTTTGAGAGCGGTCATCCGCTTCTGCGTGCGGCCGTGCAAGACTCAGTAAGTCACTGGAAATTTCCGAATAATGTTGCCTCTCAACAGGCTGAGGCTACGATTCAATTCGCTCTGAACTGCCTCCCATCTGCGGAGCAGAAATCACCAACAAAGTAACGATGGCGGCTCAATGAGAGGCCATGTCCCGCGGCCCGGGCGGCAAA
>CAVQZW010000011.1:0-80897 GCA_963718785.1 uncultured Acidobacteriota bacterium
TCCTGTACGCAGGCGATTGTTGACGTTATTTATTGGCGCGACATTTGGGGCAATACGATCGCTGAGACCGATTCCTCTGGGAGCACAACAAACTCGAACTATCATGAATACGCCTTCTTTGCCGGTCGGCGAGTCGCGCGGCGTGACGGCCCCGGAGCCATTTATTATTTCTTTGCAGACCATCTTGGCAGCACGCGGACAATCACAGATTCAATTGGCAACAAGTGTTACGACACCGACTACTTTCCCGATGGTGCAGAGGTCGGGCCATTCACCAACACCTGTTCGGATCACTACAAATTTACGGGGTACGAGCGGGATTCGGAAACCGGCCTCGACTATGCCTTTGCCCGCTACTACAATTCTCGGACCGGCAGATTCATGTCTCCTGATCCGTTGGGTGGATCCACCTCGGCTCCACAATCCCTCAATCGATACGCATACGTCCAGAACAACTGTACGAATCTTGTTGATCCGTTTGGCATGGATTGTGGTGTGATCATCGGCGGGGGAATGCAGACACCCAACAAGCCAGAGACGACGCAAGAACAAAAACTGGCAACGGACGCTTCAGCCATGCAAGCGTTTCCTTATTCGGATCTTGACAAACAAGATACGGAGGCAAGATTCTTAGCGCAAAGCCACGGTGCAGAAACCGACGCTACCCAAACTGCCGAAAAGGCGATTATGGCAGCTGCACAGCAGCAAAGCGGTCCGATTAATGTTGTGACCTTTAGTGCTGGCGCATCGGCATATCTGAGCGCATTGCCTCGCTTGCCTGCAAGCGTAGTAAGCCGAATCCAAAATGTCGTGTATCTCTCCCCCGTTTCTCCAGGTCTGCCTCTTCAGAAGGGCACCGGCGAAACCACGGCTTACTTTGGCAATGGTGCGGTTGAGAAGTATCTCAAGGCCGCGTACCTGACGGATACGAACGGAGTTACAGTAAAATCCGTCGATTGTAAACACGACGCAAACTGCGAAGTCAGTGCTCTCCAGGCCAAACTAAAACTCGCGTTGGGCTATCCTTGCGCTAACAGCTTCCTATTCAGGAGAGGCGGTGGCGGCGGTGGCGGGTTAGGTCCGACTTTTTATTTTACTTTTTACACCGCATGCAGCGAAGGAGGCTGTTCGAGTGTAATCACCGGTGGAGTCTGGATTTGGCCGTTGCCGACCCCCCGAGCAGTAAAATGAACTGTGCACTTCGGATGCCCAGCGCCTTGAGCAGAGGCATTGGCTTAGCTTGAATCTCGAGCCAAATCGGCGGTGAGGCGTACGGTCCAGATACCTTTTCCGAGTTTTGTAGGGATTGTCACAGTAAGAATAAATCCTCTCAATATATACATATATTAATAATGATAATAAGAGAGACAACGCACCGAGGAAAACGAACGGGCACTCCCAATCTCATCCACGGCTGGAATAGTGAGGCAATAATGCCAAAATCCATCTCGTCAAAGAACTCGGGACGTCTTCTCCTCTTGGGTTGCGGTTTCACGCTGGAGAGCCTTGCAAGCAGTGTGGGAGTGGTTTATATCGCACACAAAATAGGACTGTGGCTGGCGACAGCTAACATGGAAGGCAGAACGCTTGGACGGCTGGACGCTAGAGTCCTCGGAGAACCTTATTTTTTGCTACCCATCGCCCTCGCGATTGTCCTCAGCGCGGTCGTGAATCGGAACTGGCAACACTCCTTCTCGCGCTGGGTTTGGATCCTGCCAGTTGTCTGGCTTCTCTACATGATATCGGAAGATGTTTATTGGGATTGGTACCGCCATTTGCCGGAACCAGCGGTGCCTCTAGGGCGGGAGGTCTGGGACAATTTCTTCGGCCCTGGCTGCGGCAGCTCAGAGTGTTTCGACGAGTGGCTCGCGACCGCGCCATTCTATGCCTCAGTCGCTTATAGCCTCGTAGCATGGGTTATCTATAAGACGCAAAACCCACAGCCTTCCGTGCCAACATCTCTGAGACCGTTTTAGTACCCTTAATTAATGAGCAGGGCGAGAAAGAAAAAGGAAGAGATGAATTCTCTTGGCGTTGTTCTTTCCCCGGAGGTTTTGGCTGGCGCGGAACGGAGCGAAGGCGAGCGAAGCGAGCCGCAGCGCAGTGCAGCGGCAGCCAAAACGGGTGCCGGCGCGGGACTGGTCTCGCGTCCTAATCCCGAGGTTGTCGCCAAAGCAAAGCGGCGCATCTTCACTGCCGAATATAAGCTTCGTATTCTGCAGGAAGCCGAGGCCGCCGCTGGCAAACGCGGCGGTATCGGAACTCTGCTGCGCCGGGAGGGCTTGTACTCATCACTGCTGGCAACCTGGAAGCGTGAGCGGTCCAACGGCATCCTCGAAGCACTGACTCCGCAGAAGCGAGGCCCCAAGTCCAAGCGCAATCCACTGGAAGAAGAAAACCTGAAGCTGCAACGCCAGAATGCCCGCTTGACTGAAGAGTTGCGCAAGGCCCACATCATCATCGACGTCCAAAAAAAAGTGGCGGCGCTGTTGGGCCGTCCGATTCCAGAACCGGACCCGGAGGAGAACTCCTGATGGCCGCGGTCACCGAACTGGCCACCGCCGTGGGCACGCGTGCCGCTTGCCGTGCGCTGTTTGCGCCGCGAGCTTCCTACTATCGCCGACGGCGTTCCTCGCTCCGTCCCGAAGTGCGCAAGGTACGGCCTTCACCGGCTCGTGCGCTTTCTCCGGCGGAATGCCAAACAGTCTTGACGCATCTGCACGGAGAGCGCTTCCAGGATCGCTCACCCGCCGCTGTTTATGCGACGTTGCTCGATGCCGGGGAGTATCTCTGCTCGATTCGCTCTATGTACCGCTTGCTCGAACGGAGGGGTGAATCCGGAGAACGCCGTGACCAACTCACTCATCCGCCATACCAGAAGCCGGAACTTCTAGCCACGGCTCCCAATCAGCTCTGGAGCTGGGACATCACCAAGCTGCTGGGCCCGGCGAAGTGGACGTACTTTTACCTCTACGTGATCCTCGATGTGTTCAACCGCTACGTCACCGGCTGGATGGTGGCGATGCGCGAAAGCGCAGAGCTGGCCAAGCGTCTGATCGAGGCGAGTTGCACGAAACAAAACATTCGACCAGGACAACTCACGCTGCACGCCGATCGCGGTACCTCGATGAGTTCCAAGTCGGTGGCTTTCTTACTGGCCGACTTGGGTGTGACCAAAACCCATAGCCGACCGCACGTCTCCGACGACAATCCGTATTCGGAAAGTCAGTTCCGCACCATGAAATACCGGCCGGAGTTCCCGGACCGCTTCGGGTGCATTCAAGATAGCAGGGCTTTTTCGCAGGGATTTTTTCGTTGGTACAACGAGGAACACCGCCATTCCGGGCTGGGCTTGCTCACGCCCGCTATGGTCCACTACCACCAAACCGCGCGCATCCTCGAACAGCGCCAAACCGTTCTCGATGCCGCCTATCAACTTCATCCTGAACGCTTCGTCCACCGAGCTCCGAGACCACCAGCGGTGCCAACCGAGGTCTGGATCAACAAACCGCTCAACTCAAATGAAAATGCTCACTAAATTCCATAAACACTGGTCTCAAACTCGTTGACACGCGCCGCAGCTGGAACCGGATGCGGAGCCGGCTAGGCATTAATTCTTGACTTATCGCTTGTTATCACGAGTGGGATCTGCGTACGGCCGCTGCGTTCCTGAAGACCCAGCTTCGCGTGTCCTTCTTGGAGCTTTGGTTTTTATTCTTGAGAGCGTCCTAACCAGCGTCGGCCACCTCTACATTGCTTCAAGGGCTGGCGTCGGTCCGACCCGTAACGTGCTCGCCGGAAGGTAAAACAATCTGGGTACAATAAGGGGACGATAAGAGGTGACCTACAGTACCTTGAGGTATCAAGAGATGTCCGCCGACACCGTTTGATATCAATCAGTTACATTAGCCATGGGCGCTGTCACGGCAGAGGTCGCGAGTTCGAGTCTCGTCGTCCCCGCCATTCTTTCTAAAGGAGTTATCGGGCGTGACACCGAAAACTCCTACCCGAGATTAAACCCGACGTCGGTTTCTACTCGGAACTCCCGTGCGCTTCCTGTCGTGCTTGATCGCCTTCAAGAACAAGCCCTGAGCCTCAAGCTGTTTATCGTTGACCGCGTGAATGTAGCGCGCAGTGGTTTGCGGCTTTGCATGGCGCAGCATTTTCTGGATGACTGACGGATTGACGTTAGCTCCACCAAGAAACGTCGCCAAGCTGTGACGCAGATTGTGTCAACCGAACCGCGAGTTGTCGCCCGAACTAAGTGCACCAGCCCTGACCGCAGCAGGACGAAGGTAGTGCTTCCCGCAGGTAGACGCCGCCCGTGGGACTCTGCCCTTCTCGCGACTCGATGCGAACACCCAGTCGCCATCCTTGTGGACAGATCAACCCCGAACGAAAACGTCGAGGACTGGACGCACGATCTTTTGATCCACTTGCGACACCTGCCCGCGAATTCGAAGCACCGCGAGGCTGGCAAGCAGGACATCGTGGAAACGTTCGACCCGGTCAAGCACCACGGCGCGAACGCCGCTCGCTTCTTCAACTACATCAACCTTTGTCTCGGAAACAAATTCAGTACCATGCGCTCGGGACGGCTGAAGAACCCGTTATGCCGCCCCGGCAACCTGTCCTTGACCGCAGCTTGGGGGGACGTGGATCGTGATCAGGCGGATGATGAGTTCTGCCACAGGCACTCGGAGCACCTGCGGAGAAGATGTCAACGCCAAGAAAGACAACGAGACGCGAGGCAAGCGGTCGCGGAGTTCTCGGAGTTCGTGAAACGCGAAGATTCAAGCGTGTTGCCAGCGATTGAAGCGATTGCCGCGACCGCGACTTCCAGTGCTGCCGCCGACGTGTTGGGCACGACGACAGCGGGCTTTTGCCGTATGCGATCACGTCTGCGGCAGTTGGGCAGGTGTTTCCAGACGGGTGAGCGTGTGCCGAGACGGCGAAGACCCTACAAGCGACGCCTGCCAGCGCGGATCAGCTTCCGCACCCGCTAGTGCGTACTGAAACGGGCACCGGAGTTCCGCCCTTCTTTAGAAGAGGCGGGAATCCTATGCGCCATCCAGTCTGACATTGCTATGACCTGAGCGCCGAGTGGACTTCGACGAAGAGTCTGGATTAGCCTAAGCGTTTGCCGTCCGAACTGGCATGGCAAACGAGAGGCGTTCAATGACACTTTCTGCATATTGGAAACCAAGTTTAGTTCTGCTTGCCTTGGCTGCGATCGGAAGTGCGTCATCGAGAGCAGCCCCCTCGGTTGATACAGCAGTGATCGCAGAGACAATCAAGGCAGACGTCGCTCAAGTCGTCGCGGGACTCAATGCCCACGATGTAGCCAAGACAACCGCTTATGACACCCCGAATATCATCTCGATGGAATGCGGCAGTCCTTCAACCATTGGGGTCGAAGCCGATAGAGAAGGCTTCAAGACGGGCTTTGCCCACGACCCCTTTTGGAGAGTCAGTCTCATCGACGAAACTGTGGACGTTGCGAGTAGCGGAGACTTGGCGGTCTACCGTGGCACCTATAACGAAGACAACAGTCGTGCAGGTGTGCTGATGACCCACAAGACGAACTTCATTGCGGAGTTCAAGCGTCAAAGCGATGGATCGTGGAGGATCGTCTGGTACAGTGTTTCCAACATGGAACAATCGCATCCGAAGTAGTTGAAGGAGCGCCAAATCGCCTCCAAATTGGCTTCCAGCGACAGTGGAAAGCGAGCTTCCCACCAGTTCTGACTTGCCACCAGAGCGACCAATTTGGTTGGCGCAATTTCAAGGAGTCCAGAATGATAGTCGTGACAGGCGCAACAGGACGCACAGGGCGACGAGTAACGGAAGTGTTGCTGGCACAAGGGGAACAGGTTCGTGCCGTTGGGCGATACAAGTAAATGCACTGGCTTTGGCTGGCAAACTCTGTAGCTACTCAGGAAATCTGGAGGACGCATGCAAATATCATTGTTGATGATGTTCACCGCCGTTTCGTTACTCTGTGCGGCGCAGACGCCAGCAGGAAGCACCGACATGCAGGCTGAGCAACAAGTGCGCCAAGCCAGCGACGAGGAGGTGCAGGCGTTCCTCCATAACGACCCAAAGACGATGGCCCGACTCTGGTCTGACGATTTCGTCGTCACCAATCCCCTGAACAAGTCGTGAACAAGCAACGGGTGCTCGGGATGGTGGAGTCGGGATTTCTGGTAATTACTTCTTACGACCGCCGCATCGAATACGCTCGTGTGTACGGCAACACGGTCGTTCTCGCGGGCAGCGAAACTGTCTTCTGGGGCGGCAGGATGCCGAATGCCGGGAAAACCGAACACCTCCGGTTTACTGCGATCTGGATGAAACAGCAGGGCCGCTGGCAAGAGGTTTGCCGCCATGCGAACATCGTCACGCAGCCGTAGGTTTCAATAGGCGCGGAACGCAAGAATCAGCAGAGCGACGCTTTAACATCTCAATAGCTCTTGAAGCAGCCCTGCTGAACATGACATTGGAGGGGATATGCCCGCTATCGAACGCCGTTGGTTCATGGGAACGCTTTTAGCCGCACTCCCGAGTCTCTCGCTGTGTGATCGCGCACTCGCAGGTTCGACACAAGCGGGCGTCAAAGTTCCTGCGGACGAGGATCGTTTTGGCAAGTCGCGATCCATCGGCTTCAACTCAACGACGTTCAAAGTGGCTACGGGGGATACGCAGGGCGCATTGTTCATGATGGAACAGCACAGCACGAAACCGGGTGGGCCGCCACTCCACTTGCATCATGAGCAGGACGAATTTTGGTACATAATTTCAGGAGAGTACATCTTTCAAATCGGTTCCGAACGATACCGTGCCCAGTCAGGAGACTGCTTACTGGGGCCACGCAACATTCCTCATGATTATGCGTTCGTTGGGACATCGGGCGGAAGGATTCTCATCGGTTTCACGCCCGCTGGCCGAATGGAGGAGTACTTCGAGAGACCTCGGACGCCCGGTGTCTACGTCGCCGATGCCGCTCTTTACCGTGCGTATGGCATGGAGCTTCTTGGCCCGCCACTCTCATTGGATGACGCAAGGGGTAAGTCGGACAAGCGGAACAAATAAAGAGTCTCCTCTGACGCTCCCAATGAGTTGGCTGGTTGGAAGGTATGCTGGCTGACCATCGGAAAGCGAAAATTCCGACGTTGAAAACAAGCCAATTCTTAGCGGCTTCGGCGAACGCCTTTTTGAAATCGTTGCAAGCGAGAAATTCTTACCCACAAATTTACCCACAGAGAACGGTTCTTACAGTCCTTTTGAGCGACTTGGCAGCCCCCGTTGAGAACGTAAGTCGCTGATAAGACGTATATACCTAGACTGTCACGGCAGAGGTCGCGAGTTCGAGTCTCGTCGTCCCCGCCATTCCACTGCGCATCGCGATCAAGTGGATGCAGTGATCGCCCTCCAGCAACCAACGAACACTCCGGCTTACAAACTGCCCCTGGCCCTCTGTCGATTTTGCCAGCAGGTATGTGACCGCGAATAGCAACAATAATTCGCTCAATGTTTATTTGTGGGCAGGCGCGAATGAGCTTAGAGTGCGCATGTAATTGACGCGTTCAAAGGCCGCAGGATTTGGGGCAGAGCGATAGCTCATGCTGCCGCGCATTTGCTGGACGGATTCATATTCGTGTTCGTCCATCCAGCGGGCGAGATCGGCGAGCACGGAAGAAGCGTGCCGAATCCCGTTCTGCAAAAGCGCGGAGGTCATCATCGCGACTTTTGCACCTGCCATCATGGCCTTAATGACGTCTTCGGCGGTGTGAACTCCGCCGGTGATGGCGAGATCGGACTGCACACGGCCGTAGACGACGGCGATCCAGTGCAGACGGAGAAGCAATTCTTGAGAAAGGCTGAGAGTGAGGCTAGGAATGACTTCGAGCTGTTCGATGTCGAAATCGGGCTGGTAGAAGCGGTTGAAGAATACCAGAGCATTCGCGCCTGCGACATCCAGTTGGCCGGCCATATTCGCTGGAGCGGTCAAGAAATGGGAGAGTTTCACGGCTATCGGAACGCGGAGTGAACTCTTAAGTTCGCGTACGAGCTGGCAATAATCGCTTTCCACCTCCGCTGAGGTGCGAATCGGGTCGGTCACCAGAGAATAGAGATTCAGCTCGACGGCATCGCAGCCGGCTTGTTGCGCGTCGCGCGCGTATTGAATCCAGCCGCCGCGGGAAGTGCCATTCAGACTGGCAATAACGGGTATCTTTACTGCGGATTTCGCTTTGTGAATGAGTTCCAGATAGCCGTCGGGGCCGAGATTGTAGTCAGGGAGAAATGGAAGATAGCTCAACGCTTCACCGAAGCTCTCTGTTCCTCGGGAGAGGTCACGATCGAGACGATCGCCTTCGAGGCGCAACTGTTCTTCAAAGATAGAAGGCAAAACCACCGCGGAGACACCGCAATCTTCGAGAGCGCGAATATTGGAAACGGAATCCCATAGCGGCGAAGAGGAGGCAACGATCGGATTCTTCAGTGTGAATCCCAAATACGACGTTGTGAGATTCATGATTTTGCTCCGGCAGGAATCAACTCTTTAGCCGCGGCTACGGGCGACTCGGCAGGACGCTGCGGGACTGTGTGTCCTGATCCGGGTACGGCAGCGCGGGATTCGTAAAGTTCCCATCGGCGAGCGACGTCCTCTTGTGCAGAACGCAAAAGCGCGCGAGCAGTATCCGGATCGCTTCGAGCCAGCATGGAATACCGCGCTTCCGCATAGATGTAATCCTTTAGAGGAAGCGTGGGCGCTCGAGAATCGAGTTGGAAAGGATTCTTCCCCTGTTGCTGAACGCGAGGATCGTAGCGCAGCAGCGGCCAATAGCCGGAGAGGACTGCGGCCTTTTGCTGCTTGAGGCCATTGACCATATCGTAGCCATGCGCGATGCAATGACTGTAGGCGATGATGAGTGACGGTCCGTCATAAGATTCGGCTTCTTGAAATGCTTTCAATGTTTGGGTGTCGTTCGCGCCCATGGCCACACGCGCAACATAAACGTCACGGTAGCTCATCGCTTCAAGAGCGAGGTCCTTCTTCGCTGTGGATTTTCCGCCCGCAGCGTATTTAGCAACGGCGCCCCGCGGCGTAGCTTTGGACATCTGGCCACCGGTATTCGAATACACTTCGGTGTCGAGAACCAGGATGTTGACGTTAGCGCCCGAACTGAGGACGTGATCGAGGCCGCCGAAGCCGATATCGTAGGCCCAGCCATCGCCGCCAACAATCCAGAGGCTCCGTTTGACGAGCGAATCGCAGACGGTTAGAAGATCGCGCGATTCGGCGGTCGAGAAAGCGGTCAGAATGGTCTTCAATTTAGTGACTCGTTCACGCTGTGCGGCAATTCCCGCTTCGGTCGATTGATCGGCGGAGAGGATTTCCTGGCTCAACGTTACCCCGATTTGCTCGGAGAGGCGCGAGACAAGTGCTTCGGCATACTCTGCCTGTTTGTCCAGGGCGAGGCGCAGGCCCAGCCCAAATTCGGCGTTATCCTCGAAGAGGGAGTTCGACCAGGCGGGGCCGCGCCCAGCCAAATTCTTAGTGTAGGGAGTCGTTGGAAGGTTACCGCCGTAGATAGACGAGCAACCTGTGGCATTAGCGATGACGGCGCGATCACCAAAGAGCTGAGTGAGAAGCTTGATGTAGGGTGTTTCTCCGCAGCCCGCGCAGGCGCCGGAGAATTCGAAGAGTGGCTCTAGAAGCTGGGCGTCCTTCACTTGCGCGTGCGACAGAAGGCCGCGATCCATCTCGGGCAAGGACAAAAAGAACTCCCAATTCGTACTCTCGGCTTCCCGGAGTGCCGGCTGGGGAGCCATGTTTATGGCTTTGTGCTTGGCTTCACTCTTGCTTTTCACGGGGCAGGCTTCGACGCAAAGCTGGCATCCCGTGCAATCTTCGGGAGAGACCTGCAGGGAGTACTTAAGAGTTTCAAACTCGCGCCACCGAGGCTTGGAGGATTTGAAGGTTGATGGAGCGTTGGCAAGCAGCGAAGAATCGTAGACCTTTGCGCGAATGACCGCGTGTGGGCATACCAAAACGCACTTGCCGCATTGAATGCACAGGGATTCATCCCAAACAGGAATCTCCTGGGCGATATTGCGTTTGTCCCAGCGAGAGGTGGATGTTGGAAAAGTGCCGCCGGGCGGGAGAGCGCTGACTGGCAGGCTGTCGCCATGGCCGGAAATCATTGCGCCGAGAACGTCACGGACGAAGGACGGCGCGTGGGAGGAAACGGGAGGGAGAATATTAAAAGTGCTCGTAGCGTGGTCAGGCACGACGACTTCCTGGAGGTTGGCAAGCGTTGCCTCGACGGCGGCGAAGTTTTTTTGGACAACTGCTTCGCCGCGCTTTCCATAAGATTTTTTGATGGAAGTCTTTATGGCGGAGATGGCTTCTTCGCGCGGAAGCACGCCGCTGATGGCGAAGAAACAGGTTTGCATGATGGTGTTCATGCGTGAGCCCATATCTGTTTGGCGGGCGACGGCGTAGCCGTCTACCACAAAGAACTTGAGGCGCTTGGCAATGATCTGCTCCTGAGTGTGCAGAGGAAGGTGCTGCCACACCGTGTCTGCGGTGAACGGAGAGTTCAGGAGAAAGACCGCACCGGGTTCGGCGGCTTCGAGCACATCCATGCGCTCGAGAAAGTTAAACTGGTGGCAAGCGACAAAATTGGCTTTATTGATGAGGTAAGTAGAGCGAATCGGCCGAGGACCGAACCGAAGATGCGAAACGGTGACGGAACCGGATTTCTTTGAATCATAGACGAAATAGCCCTGGACGAAATGCGAGGTTTCTTCTCCAATGATTTTTATGGAATTTTTGTTGGCTCCGACAGTGCCATCTGAACCCAGGCCGTAAAAGATCGCCCGAGTGCCCTGGCGATTCTCGGCGGAGAAAGTGGGATCGTATTCGAGGCTGGTAAAGGTGACGTCGTCTTTGATTCCAATAGTGAAATGATTGCGGGGACGAACACTCTTCAGTTCGTCAAAGACAGCTTTGGCCATTGCGGGAGTGAATTCTTTAGAAGAGAGGCCATAACGACCGCCTATGATGCGCGGGCGGGTGAGAAGTCCTGGTTGGGTCCCTGGCCCTTGGTCGAAAGCTTCCCCGATTGCGGTGACGACGTCGGCGTAAAGGGGTTCGCCAACGGCTCCAGGCTCTTTGGTGCGGTCGAGTACAGCGATGGAGCGAGTTGTAGACGGCAAGGCGGCGAGAAAGGCATCGAAGTGGAAGGGCCGAAGCAGGCGCACTTTGAGGAGTCCTACCTTCTCTCCTTGTGCCTGAACCAGTTCGAGGGTTTCCTCGACGGCACTTGCTGCGGAGCCCATCAAGATGATGACTCGCTCTGCGTCCGGGGCCCCCACGTATTCAAAGAGGTGATACGAGACGCCCAGTCCGATCTCCGAAACGGTCCATGATCTGCTGAACAATGATCGGGCAAGCGAAATAGAACGGATTGGCGGCTTCACGGGCCTGGAAAAAGACGTCTGGGTTTTGTGCGGTGCCGCGCAATACAGGACGATCGGGCGTCAGCGCACGATCGCGATGCTCGCGGACTCGAACATCGTCAATCAGGAAACGGAGGTCGTCGTCGGAGAGCGAATCGATCTTCGCTATTTCGTGGGATGTGCGAAAACCATCGAAAAAGTGGAGAAAAGGGATGCGCGACTCGAGAGTGGCAGCTTGCGCAATCAGCGCCATGTCCTGGGCTTCTTGCACGGAGTTGGACGCAAGTAGCGCAAAGCCGGTGGAGCGGGCCGCCATGACATCGCTGTGGTCGCCGAAGATCGAGAGAGCGTGGGTGGCAAGGGACCGCGAGGCCACATGGATAACGGCCGGCGTCAGCTCGCCTGCGATTTTGTACATATTGGGGATCATCAAGAGAAGCCCCTGAGAAGCCGTAAAGGTGGTGCCCAAAGTGCCGGCTTGGATCGCGCCATGCAAGGCCCCAGCTGCGCCTGCTTCGCTCTGCAACTCGACGACACGCGGCACCATGCCCCAAATATTCATCCGATTTTCGTGTGACCACTGGTCAGCCCACTCACCCATAGGCGACGCGGGCGTGATGGGGTAGATGGCGATCAGTTCGTTAAGACGATACGCGACGGAGGCGACCGCCTCATTACCATCCAGAATGACTTTTTTTGGCACTACCTGAGAGTCTGTCATTACCGTGTATTCCTCTAGGTTCTGAGAACCTAGAGGTCACTCTAGAGGTAAAGCCGTGGCGGGGACATGAGGGGAATCACCGGAGGGTGTGACCAGGATCACAAACCCTAGGATGTGAGTGGGGAATTAGAAGACACTCATTGTGCAAGGACATCTGCCAGTTTGAGCAGGCTCAAATCGAGAGGTTTTCGCCTCCCCACGATGTCCGCCAAAGGAGTGACCGCGATCTCGCCCTTGAGTAGGCCCACGAGGACGCCGGTCCGCCCGCCCGCGAGCTGGTCCGTAGCGGCGGCACCGAACCGCGTAGCCAACAATCTGTCAAAGACTCCTGGTGTTCCGCCCCTCTGCACATGACCGAGCTTTATGACCCGCAGGTCGAAACCGATGCGTTCGCGATGCTCCTGGAAATAGTTGGAGAGGCCATCCGCATTGTATTTTGCGCCTTCGGCAACGACGACGGTCGCGTGGGTCTTGCCTCGCTCATAGGACCGACGAAGTTCTGAAGCGATGGATTCCGGGTCGGTCTCAACCTCCGGGAGAACAATGCATTCAGCGCCACCTGCGATGCCGGAAATTAGCGCGAGATAACCGCAATTGCGGCCCATGACTTCGACTAGGAAAGCGCGCTCGTGGGAAGAGGCGGTAACTTTGATGCGGTCGATACCTTCCAACGCGACATTCAGGGCAGTGTCGACGCCGATGGTCATTTCGGAGCCGAATAGGTCATTATCAATCGTCGAAGCGATACCGACTACGGGGAAGCCTCGTTGAGAAAGAGAGAAAGCGCCTGCCTGCGAGCCATCACCGCCTATGACGATCAGCGCATCGACTTGGCGCTGCCGGAGATTTCGGACAGCTTGGACTTGCGAATCCTCGGTCTTGAATGCCGGGCAGCGCGTACTGCCGAGAATGGTGCCGCCGCGCTGGATGATTCCGCTGACGTCGCGGGAGCCGAGCTGGAGGAAGTCATCATTTATCAGTCCGGCGTACCCGTGGCGAACGCCCAGGACCATCCAACCCTTGTCAATACCGGTGCGGACGACAGCGCGAATGGCCGCATTGATTCCGGGCGCGTCTCCTCCACTCGTTACCACTGCAATTTGTTTCACGGATGCTTCACCAGAAACCCTTTTCGAGCCAACTATTCGGACTCTGGAGCTTCGATTGGATCGAGGAACGCAACTCTTCTCGCGGGATAATATTCAAAGATCTTACATGCCACTTCCGAGCATAGCATGGCGAGAAATAACGTACAGAGGCTCATCGATACCTTACTGCGCGCGACGCAAGAGACTGGGTGATTTCTCTCCGTTCCACAGCCCGCATAATGCGAATGATCATTCCCATTCAAAGCTATGCGGCCGCTGCTTTAACATTCGCCTCCGATTTCGGCTTGCGCCTTTGAAATGAGAATTTCAAGAAACGGGCCGCTGAAACGTGCCGTGATTTTCGACGGATCGACCTCAACGGGAAGTCTGACTATGCGGTACATCATTTCGTCCTGAATGTGAGAGCTGCTGAGGTCAGGAGCGGCTTCAGGCCGCCCGGCTCGCCGCTTACCGCAAATCGTGAGTTGCCGAGAAGCAACCCATATACAGATCGTTCCTTCCTTGAAGGGAGCAGCATCAATACTCATCCAAATACTCCCATCTAGACTCATTCTTCCAACACAGAGATGGCTAATAAGCTCAGACTCTGCTTGATGCCAGTCTTCTTGTTCGTGGGCACCGGAACCACGACGATCATAAATAGCAAAGGCGTGGCGGGCGATGACGGAGTGGATCCTTCTCTCCTGTTCATCGGCATCGACCACTTCGATGTTCAGTCTCTCTCCAGACCTTGAGAGTCTTTGTTTAAGTTCCAGTCTCATGTTGCACCGCGAGTGCGCATCACCAATCTGACCCTACTCATGTTCGTCTCTCGCACCGGCTGATCGGTATGACCTACGTCACGTCAAATCGTGATCCAGGTTACGCAAGACCGGTGTCTCGCGAGCGCATGCGCATGCTGGAAATGCGACGAATTGAGCGAGACGAATTTGATGGATAATGGCCGAATTTGAGCGACACGCTTCCCTTCTGAAAGGACAATCGTCGGATGACTGAGCTACTCAAGGCGACTATGTGGGGCGGGGCAGCTTGCGGAATCCTTGACGGCGTTGCTGCGAGTGTTCAGTTCGCTCTGAAAGGGATCAAGCCCCTTCGCGTGTGGCAAGGGGTCGCCAGCGGCCTGATGGGCGAACGCGCCTTCGGTTTGGGATGGTTGAGCGGAGGGTTTGGGCTGATTTTGCACTTCTTGATTGCAGCGATCGTAACGGCGGTATTTGTCGGGGCGTGCCCACACTTTCCGGCTCTCCAGCAATTCTATTGGATTTCGGGACCGCTCTATGGAGTGATCGTTTTTCTGGCGATGAATCTGATCGTGGTTCCCCTATCGGCAAGGCCTAAGAGACCGGCGCCGTTGATGGTCGTCGTCATTCAAATCGTTATTCACATGTTTTTCGTCGGGCTGCCAATCGCGATGGCGGCGAACCGATTTCTCTCTCATGCATGAACGGAGGAAAATATGAGTGCCGCTTCCGCAGGGTTGCCCGCACATAAGCCGAATGCTTTGCTCGCGATTCTTGCGGGCGGGTTGTTGGCGGGAAGCCTGGACCTCGGGGCCGCCTTCATCATCTATGGAGCAGGAGTGCCGCGCGCGATCGCTGGCGGGCTGCTTGGCCCCACAGCTCGGCAAGGTGGCTCAGGCGCGTACCTGCTCGGGATAGGAGTGCATTTCTTTATTGCCACGTCGGCCGCTGCGGTCTACTACCTGGCAAGCCGGAAGCTAGCGTTCCTTAAGGACCATCCGCTAGTCTGCGGTCTTTTTTACGGGATTGCCGTCTTTTTGGTGATGAATCTTATTGTGCTGCCTCTATCCGCACTGCACGCCCGAGGCCCGTTCCAACTGGCTGGACTCATTCAAGGGCTGCTAGTGCACATGATTCTCATCGGACTGCCGATTTCATTCAGTGTTCGCCGATTTGCGAAATGAGTACGAAGAGCTTACGCTTCAACAATTTTGTTTCGAATGGCATAGCGGACGACCTCAGCGGTGGACTTGAGGTTCAGTTTACGCATAACGCGAGCCCTATAAGACTCTACTGTTCTGGTGCTGATGTTTAGAAGCGAAGCGCTCTCTTTGTTGGACTTTCCCAGTGCCAGAAGGCGAATGATCTGGAACTCGCGAGGAGTCGGACTTACTTTCACCGCTTCTGTTCGAGCTTCGCAGTTCTCCGTGTTAGGCGAGCCTTGCAAAGCAATCTCTGATACCCGAGGAGTAAGAAATAGCTTGCCTCGAGAAACTTCCCTGACAGCTTTAACCAGGTTTGCGGCCAGGTCTGTTTTTAGGATATACCCTTGAGCCCCCACTTCCAGGACGCGGCGAACCATCTGGAAGGAGTCGTGCATCGTAAGAATTAGAACTCTCGTATTCGGAGCTACCTTCAAAATTTGGCGCGTAGCCTCAAGGCCATCCAGAATGGGCATGGCGATATCGAGAATGGCCAAGTCAGGTTGGAGAGTTTCAGCGATTTGGACGGCTTCCTTACCGTCGACGGCCTCGCCGACTATTTGCCAGGCCGGGTGAGCGCGGAGGATGCCTCGCGTGCCGTGCCGAACCAGTTCGTGGTCGTCGGCGATCACAAGCCGAAGCTTCTTAGCGGTTTTGCCCATGTAGAAGCACCGTGACGACCACAATAGTGCCTTGATTGCTCGATTCAATCTGCAACTTTCCCCCAACCTGCTTTACGCGCTCCTCCATACTGGGTATGCCGACACCGAGCGGAAGGGGACGAGCGCCGCTTTGGCGTTGTTTGGTTACAGATATTCCTCTACCCGTGTCGCCGATACGGAGAGACACTTGATCGGAGTTGCGTTCAAGCTGAATTTGCGCGGTATAGCTTCCAGAGTGGCGCTGGATATTGATGAGACTCTCTTGAACCACGCGGAATAGGCCCAGTTCCACTTCCTGTGGCAGTCTCCCGAAATCTGACGATACGTCCAATCGCACTTCGATCCCTGTGCGCTCGCCGAAGCCCTCTGCGAAATGGCAAATCGCGTCTTCCAAACCAGCTTCATCGAGCATTGGAGGATGCAGCATATAGGAGAGCGTGCGTACTTCGCGGAGGCTGCGCTCGGCTACGACCTGGCATTGAGAGGCAAGTTTGCGGCCTTTTCTGCAGGAGGACGGAATGATTTCGTGAAGCTGGCTGAGGCTCGTTGCGAGAGCAACGAGATCCTGTCCAGTCGTATCATGAAGATCACGCGCGATCTTCCGCCGCTCTTCGTCTTGCAACCGAAGAAGCTGTCCGGATAGCCGCCGGAGTTCCTCTTCCGAGCGCTTGCGCGCGGTAATGTCATGTAGAACGCAGACGACGCGATCCACGCCACCGTCGCCTTCAACGGGCAGGTAGGAAACAAGCAGATCCCTTGGTTCGGTGTCGTGATATTGGTAGCTAGTTTCGTACTTTACAATTTTTCCCTGAAAGGCTTCATCAAGCTTCGGTTTGATCGTCTCGACGAAATAGTCCTCACGCAATACTTCGTACACGCATTTACCAACAACTTTCTCTCGCTTCATACCGCGGATGTTTATGAACGAGCGATTTGCAAGGAGGTAGCGGTAATTGCGGTCGACGACGGCGATCATCTCCTCCACACTTTCTAAAGCTTTTTCGTACTCGCGGAGCCTTGCTTCGGCACGCTTTCGTTCGGTGATATCGCGTATAGCGCTTGATACGAGCATGCCCTCCTCTGTTTGGAGCGGGCTGAGACTAATCTCAACTGAAAACTCTCCGCCGTCTTTGTGACGGCCACTTAGTTCCAACCCCTCACCCATGGGCCGAACTCGGGGCTGCGCAAAAAAATCTGCGCGGTGCGCCGGATGTGAGTCGCGGAAGCGCGCAGGCATTAATTTCTCGATTCCCTGCCCTAGCAACTCGTGCTGCTTATAACCAAATAGCTTTTCGACCTGCGCATTCGCCAGAACAATCTTCCCTTCCTGATTGACCACCACCATGGCGTCCGGGCCGGCTTCCAGGAGTCCCCGGAACTTTAGTTCTGCGCGCTTGCGTTTCGTAATATCCGTGGCGAAAATGGCGAGCCCTTCGGGTGCAGGATAGACCCGGATTTCCCACCAGGTAAAAAGGGGGGGATTATCAATTTCAAAGGCAACTGGGACTCGCTCTTGCATCGCGCGCCGGTACTGAAATTCCAATCCGGAGCCGATCAGGTGCGGGGAAACCTCCCAAAGGGTATGCCCTAAAATCTGCTCGCTCGGTCGGGAAAGGGCGCGGACAGCGGCTTCGTTTACGTACAGATAGACCCAGTCCCAGTCCAGAAGAAAGTGGACATCGGCGACGCTGTTTAGTACTGACTCGATCCGTGCTTGCGCTCGCTGCAACTCTTCGTCCGCCCGCTTGCGTTTGCTGATGTCTTCGCAGACAGAGAGCAGGCAACTGCGGCCTCCCAGTTGGATGACTTCCGCGGAATAGTTGACCACGAGGTGCTGGCCTCCTTTCGCCTGGAAGACCATCTCCCTGGACTGGACGCGCCCTCTTTTCTGGATTTCTTTGATAATTTCGACCCTATCGGCGTCGGAGGTCCATAATCCGAGGTCGGAGGACGAGTGGCCGATTGACTCTTCTCGCGTGAAGCCCATGATGCGAAGAAAACTATCATTTACCTCGACAAGCCTGCCTTCTTCCATTGTGGATATAACGAGCGCGTACGGGCTGGCAAGGAAAGCCTTCGAGAATTTCTCTTCCGAGAGGCGTAAGGCCCTTTCCATACGCTTTTGTTCGGTGACGTCATGAGCTATCCCCCTGACGATGGGCACGCTCACGCCATCCGTGCGAAGGGTATTGTGATATTCCCAAATTCTCCGTTCACCCGACTTCGTTAGGACAACCATCAAGCCCTTGATGAAACCGTCTCTCTGGATGTTTTTGAGCCCTTGTTCAAACTGCGGCCGGGCCTCCGGTAACAAGAACTCCTGCATGGGCTTTGCCAAGACCTCCTCCTTGGTATAGCCGAGGAGCCTCGCAGGCATCTCGTTGACGGAAAGAATCCGCCCTTCCAAAGTGTGCGTACAGATCAGGTCGCTGGAGTGCTCGACCATGTCGCGAAAGAGATCCTCGCTCTCGCGCAAAGCGACCTCCATCACTTTGCGAGCGGTGATCTCCTGGACCGTGCCGACGAAATTCTGCACTGCCCCAATCGAATCTTTTGCCGGGTAGCCAATTGCCCGAACCCATTTTACGGCTCCGCTCGGGCAAAGAATGCGAAACTCTTCGTCGAACCCATTCGTGCTTTCCAGTTTCTCCAGCGCCCGCAAGACGCGTTGGCGATCCGCCGGATGAATCAAGTCGCGGTAAGAGGTTGGATCTGAATAGATAGACTCGAGTGAGAGTTCACAAATCTTTTCAAATGCGGGACTAACATAGGTAACTTCCTTCGTCTTTGGATCCATCGTCCAGAAGATTTCCTGGACGTTTTCTGCCATTTGCCGAAAACGCTCCTCGCTCTTTCCGAGAATTGTCTTCTGACGTCGAGTCTCGTCTTCGGCGGACGCCGCGCTGTCGGGACTTGGCGTGCTGAGAGCCTCGGGCATGAGATAAATGAGAAATACCGCCGTGGGGATCGCAGCCAACGCGGCAACCCCTTTCGCCCCTGCCAAAAGCCAAAAGGATTGTTGCCATGCGGCCCAAACGCTTAGCAGGTGAGTTGTGCCGGAAGCAATGGCAAAAACAAATAAAAAGATCATGAACCCGCGGAATCGAATGTGACGCTTTCCGTATAGCCATCGGATCAGACAAATCGCGATCGAGAAATATGCCAGACCAATCACCACGTCTGAGATTGCAGGAGACCAGAGCAAGGCCGGCTTCCATTGATAGTGGAACCCGATCGGCACATGATGAATTAACTGACGCGACTCACGCGACGAGCCCAAGGCATTCCTCCCAAGCACTAGCTAGCTGGGACGGAGCATGATGTATACGTAGAGTAGGAGCTGGCCAACTTGTCGGGCGGCGTTTCGGGAATCGGTCGGAGACCAAAACGCCGGATCGACATTACGTATCCATTTATTGCAATACTTCTATCTCTCTATGCCTTAATTTGCAAGAAGTAATATACATCCCGACGTCGCGTCTCAGAGACGCAATGAATGTTCAAACTTGGCCGGCATTTCGAAGGTAGAAGAAATCTTAGCGCGGTACCCAAGTGGGATTGTGCGTGAAGAGCCCGTTGACGAAACCCATTTGATACACGATGAAAAGGCCGAAGACGAGACTAACGAGCCCAGAGACAAGGCCGAGGCCCCGATTGAGACGGACAAAACGGTTTTCAGAGAGCGTAAAGGGGACGGCAATGGCAGCAGTGATGAGCATCATGCCTGCAACTGTGCCGATGCCAAAGACTAGTAGATAGACGATTGCCCAAGATGGAACACGAATAGTTGTTAGTACGAGCAAGGCAACGGCGGCCGAACCAGCTAGACCATGCACGGTCCCGACAGCTAATGGTCGAACGATTTGATAGAGGCCGAGACGTCCGAAGATCCGATCCATCCAGCCCACTGGCGTGGCATCTTCCGAGTGCCCATGCTTTTCGGAGCTATAGCCATGGGAATGGCTGTGGATGTAGTCACCGTGTCCGTGCGCATGCGAGTGTTGGCTGAACTGCGATGGTGTCAGCGCTTCCGTAATCCAACGCATGATACCCGAGAGGTTCAAGAGCCCTAGAAGAACCAGCATCAGCCCAACCGAGAGTTCCATCGTGAGGCCAACTCTGGGCGGAATCACGATACCAAAGAGGATGATTGCGGAGCCCACAAATAAAATTGTGATGGTGTGGCCAAGCCCCCAAAGTACGCCGATCAAGGCGGCGTGGCGGATGCTACGCTGGCGGCTGACAATGGTGGAGACGGCGATAACGTGGTCGGGATCAGTTGCGTGCCGCATGCCGAGGAAGAAGCCGAGAGCGATGATGGAAAGAAGGGTGATCATTATTTTGAGACCGCGGACGAGGCGCGGCAATTTCTACGGCTGATTTCCAAGTAGTCCAAAAACTCCGTCATGCCTTCCCCAGTCTTGGACGAAAGCTTAAAGACTTTCATGCCGGGCCGGACGGATTGTATGTTTCGTCTGGCCGCAGCTTCATCGAATTCTACCGCATTCGCGAGATCAGATTTAGCAATGATGGCAACGTCCGCGCTGTTAAAGATGGTCGGATATTTTAGCGGCTTGTCTTCTCCTTCCGTGACCGCAAGAAGCACGATACGCAAGTCTTCACCGAGATCGTAAGACGCGGGGCACACGAGGTTGCCGACATTTTCAATGAACACAAAATCGAAATTGTCGAGATCCCAGCCACTGAGGGCATTCTGGACCATCGCGGCTTCGAGGTGGCAGACAACGCCGGTGATGATTTGTTTTACCGGAGCATGGCTGCGCGCAAGGCGGGCGGCATCGTTTTCTGTCGCGAGATCGCCGACCAGCGCGGCGACTCTGTGACGCGGCTGAAGCAGAGTTAGTGTTTTCTCAAGAAACGCGGTCTTGCCTGAGCCTGGGCTGGAGACGAGACTGACCGCGAGCAGGCCGGATTCGCGGAACCGCTCCCGGAGAGCGCGCGCAATCACATCATTTTGTTTGAGGACGTTTTTTCTGACTTCGACCAGGCGCGGTTCGGGAATCATTAGTGAAGCTCCAGAGCAGTGACCATGAGTTCGCGGCCTTCCAGTATTTCGGGAGTCGGGGTGCCGCACTCCACACAACAGAGCGATTGCATAGATTGAACGGGGCGAGGCTCCTTACAACTCGGACAATTTGCCAGAATGGGAATTTCCTCGATGAACAACTTCGAACCCTCTAGCAAGGTTTGGTGGCAAGCGACTTCGTAGGAAAAGAGGAGAGCCTCTTTTACGACGCCAGATAGAGGACCCAATCTCAGGTGAACAACGTCGACACCGAGGGCTCCGCGCGATTCGGCTTCTTCACGCGCCACTTCGACGATGCTTATAGCAATCGAGAGTTCATGCATTTGCGCAACTCACCTTGAATGTTAACGACAACGCCACCTTACATTACTCCAGCGCTCCGTTCCGACTCTGCTTGGATGACAGAAGCAGTTGGGTGGCTATAAGAAAAAGCGGCAAGTGCCGCTTGGCCGAGGCTGATACCGCCATCGTTTGACGGAACTATGCGATTCGTCCAGACCGAAAGACCATCAGGTTCCAGAAGATTTCTAAGGCTGTGCAAAAGCAGCTCATTTTGAAACACTCCGCCGGAAAGGACGACAGTGTCAACTTCATGGGCGCGGCTCAGCGCGATTGTAGCGTCACGAAGGCCCTTCGCTATGCCTTGATGGAAGGCCCGCGCAATTTCACTGTCCGGGCGACCGCTGATTCTGTCGCGGATCAAGCCGTCGAGAAGTGGACGAAAATCCAATTCGCCGCCCAGGAATGGGAAATTGTAAGCGTCAGTCGTGAGAGCACAGCTGGCAAGACGTTCTAGCCAGATTGCGGCTTGGCCTTCGTAAGTGGTCTCGCGCGTGAAACCAAGAAGCGCCGCGGACGTGTCGAATAGGCGTCCGACGGAGGTCGTGGTGAACGAGCGAATATTTGCGTTCACAAGGTTCAGAGCGTCCCGAAAGCGCGGTGGAAAGCAGAATGGAGGTGCCGTCAAATCTGGGAGCGGATTCAACTGCGCTAGAAAACCAGCCGCCGCCTGAACCGGGTGCGAAGCGGCGGCATCGCCACCAGGCAGAGCGGCAGCGCGGAGATGGGCGACGCGTTCAAAGCCATTGCGCAGACTGCCGACGAAGATCTCGCCGCCCCAGATAGTGCCATCATCGCCGTACCCAGTGCCGTCGAAGCCCACGCCAATGACGCACTTTTCCCACGCGCCTCGCTCCGCAAGCACGGAAGCGATATGTGCCTGATGATGTTGCACAGCGCACGCTTCGGCTGCGGGGATCTCAGAGGCATGAATCGTCGATCTGTATTGGGGGTGGGTGTCGTGAACGAGCAATAAGTCATCCGCGTCGATTTCGTACATCGATAGAAAATCCTGGATGGTCTCTCGATGAGCGCAGAGGGACTCGTAATGGTCAAGATCGCCGATGTGCTGGCTGACGAAGGCTTGGCCGTCCACCACCAGAGTAACGCTGTTCTTGAGGTCGGCACCAACGGCAAGGATAGGGCGAGTCGTTGGGAGCGTGGCCGCGGCGCCTGGGGCGTATCCCCGCGCGCGACGAAGAATCGTTGGCCCGAACGCGCCAATGCGAGCAACCGAGTCATCTACACGCCTGGCGATGGGGCGCTCTCCGATTAGAAAACCATCGGCGATCCCTGAGAGTTGCTTCAATGCTTCATCTTCTTTGTAGGCGATGGGCTCGCTCGAGCGATTCGCACTCGTCATCACCAGGATTTCCGGGGCGCCGGCGGCAAACAAAAGATGGTGCAATGGCGCGTAAGGCAGCATGACGCCGAGTTCGTCGTACTCTGGCGCAACCTCTGGCAGCTCGACTTTCGCGGGCGCCAGAACGATGGGTCGTGCGACCGAGTTGAGTAGAGATTCGGTCTCTGGCCCGAGCTCTACCACACCGCGGGCCACTTCCATATCTTTCGCCATCAAGGCGAACGGCTTTTCCTTCCGAAATTTTCGGGCGCGCATGACGGCAACCGCTTCCCGATTTCGCGCGTCACAGGCTAGATGGTAGCCGCCGAGCCCCTTCACCGCGACAATCTTGCCGGACCGAAGGAGCTGCGCCGCCGTTTCAACCGCCGCTTCAACGCCATGCACTTCTTCCCTGTTCGTCAGAAAAAAATAATGTGGTCCACAAGCACGGCACGCAAGGGGTTGTGCGTGAAAGCGGCGGTTTTCGGGATCGCGATATTCCACCGCGCAATGCTC
Source organism: uncultured Acidobacteriota bacterium (assembly GCA_963718785.1). Lineage (GTDB taxonomy): Bacteria > Acidobacteriota > Terriglobia > Acidiferrales > UBA7541 > Acidiferrum. The sequence continues at coordinate 23,148 of CAVQZW010000011.1, forward strand.
GTCGAGCGGCCATTCCGCCATCGTGGTATTGGGCCGGTCGTACGGCAGGCTTCGAATCACGCTGTAGCGAGGGCCGCAATTCGTGCAATTGATATAGGGATAGTGGTGGCGGCGATCGCATGGATCGAAAAGCTCTTTCAAACAGCTTGCGCACACCGGCAAGTCGGGCGAGATGGGTACGCTGGGGCGCCGCTCGCCGGCGCTTTCGCGAATGCTGAACTCCGTGTAACCGGCCGGCTCAGCGGGCACTACGCTCACTCGTGAAATTTCAGCGGCTTGGGGCGGGCGCGCTCGCAGTTCTTCGAGAAACAAATAGAGAGACTCCCCCTTTCCCTCGATATGGATTGCCAGGCCTTCTTCCGTGTTATGAACCCATCCGCGCAGGTTGTTTGCGCAGGCAAGCCGGTAGATGAACGGGCGAAGTCCCACCCCCTGGACTATGCCGCGCACCGTGATGGAGTAGGCGCTTCGCACAAGTTTATCTCGTGTTTACCACGCAACCGCGGCCCTGCCATCCGACTTGCACAATTTTGCCGTCTTCGACCAAAAGTGGAACGGTGACGGGCGCTTGCGCCAGGGCACACATTCGTTCGCGCGCTTGCATGTTGGACTCGACGTCGTGTTCGGTAAAATCGATTCCCTTCCATTCGAGCCATTCGCGCATTTCGCTCGTGTACGGGCAACTCGCGGTTCCGTAAAGCTCCAATTTAGGCACGGGCCAATCCCTCCAGCGTTTCGCGAAGGAGATGGTAGATCGAGGCCTGGACTTCTTGGATGCGCGGGATGTAGTCAGACCGGACAATCAACGGGAAATCAGCAAGGCCGCGACGAAGGACTTCTCCGCCGTCGTAGCCGAGCAATGCGACCGTCAGTAGATTGCGTTTGCGGGCTTCTTCAAGAGCAATGACGATATTTTTCGAGCCGCCACTCGCGGAGATTGCAATGGCCACGTCGTTAGGTCGCGCCTGAGCGATCAGTTGGCGTTGGAAAATCAGTTCGGTGCCGACGTCGTTGGCGATCGCGGAGATGTTCGCAGGCTCCATGGAGAGAGAAATTGCCGGGATGGGTTCGTAGCCACTCGGCGGCATGAAGCAATCGATGGCAAAGTCGTTTGCATCCGTGGCCGAACCGCCGTTGCCAAAGAGAATGAGCTTGCCACCTCGCTCGATACATTGCCGAATCGCGATCGCAGCGTTGCCGATCTTTTCCGATTCTTCCTTTGCAACCTGCGCGCGCAGAAGTGCATCGTAGCGCACTTTCATCAGGATGGAGGAAGCAGCTTCCCCAACGACACCGATCGTCTGCTGTTTGGCTTTTCCTAGGAATGGGTAGAGAAAACCGGCCTCGCCCACGTCGTGGCCCAGTTCGCGATGTTCGAAGAAGACGTGAACCGTTTCCCAAAGTGTGTGATAGAGAATCTCGATCAATTCCTGGTGGATGAAAGGGTCATGCGCCGCCGTGGCGCAGAAGTAAGATCCTTCAGCACCGGGCAACGCGAACGTCATGGCCCCGACTTGACGCACGGCGTTCAGCGCCGCCCACACTTCGGGATCTCCTTCAGGCGGGCCGAAACCCATGACGATGTCTTCGGTTTGAACGAGCGTTTTCAACCACGGTCCGAACGCCAGCGAAATATCGAGCGCCGGAAGCGCTCGCTTTCCAACGATGACAGGATGGACAAACTCAACGGAGACATGCTGTGCGTCCATGGCGTACGGGCCTCGACCAAACGCAAGCAAGCGCCCGCCGCGAAGAAACCGCTTGGACATTGCACGGCAAGCTTCCGCCAATCGCAGGGCCTCCGCCGCGAAAAACGACTCTATAACTTGGTTGCGCGCCAACAGTCGCTGTTCAATTTGTGCCGTCAACGCAAGGGCCGTAGGCATTGTCTTCCTAACAAATCCGGGGCAGGGGGTCGCCGACGAGCATGTCCACTAACCGGCTTCCGCCATAAAGCGTCGTGACCAAAACCGCGCCAGACGGCTGTTCGCAAACTTCGCCGATCATTTCCGCTTCTTCTCCACCGGGCGCGCCACGCAATGCTTGCAGCGCCGAGTCTGCATGTTCAGAAGAGACAATGGCGAGAAACTGTCCTTCATTCGCAATGTGCAGTGGATCAAGGCCGAGAAGCTCGCAAGCTCCGCGCACGCAATCCCGCACCGGAATTTTCTCTTCGAAAAGAACAATGCCGTGGCCGGAGTCTCGCGCGAGCTCGTTGAGAGAGGTCGCGACTCCTCCACGCGTGGGATCGCGCATCCAGCGGACGCCGTCCCCTGCTTCCCGCACGAGCGCTTGAACGAGAGGAAGCACGGACCTCGTGTCCGATCGAAGCTCGGCTTCGAGGTCGAGATCGCCGCGCGCCAACAAAATGGTGATCCCATGATCGCCGATCGGGCCCGAGAGCAGAACTTTATCGCCAGGCCGGACGGACGGCACTGAAATCTCGACTTCTGGAATCAAGCGCCCAATACCCGTCGTCGTGATGTACATCTGGTCGGCCTGGCCGTGATCCACGACTTTCGTGTCGCCTCCCGCAATCAGCACGCCTGCCCTTTCCGCTGCTTGGCCCATGGCGCGAACTTCCGCCTCCAGGATTCCCGTCGAAAGCCCAGCCTCCAGAATGTAGGTAACGACAATCGCTTCGGCTCTCGCTCCCGATACCGCCAAATCGTTCACAGTGCCATTGATGGCCAGCTCACCGATGGAACCGCCGGGAAATCGCAGTGGTTTGACCACAAAACTGTCTGTGGTCATCGCGATTCGTGTTCCATTAATCTGAATGTGAGCGGCGTCGCCAAGCGGACCTTGCTTCGATCCGTAGAGAAGCGGAGCGAACAATCCTTCGACTAGTCTGCGGCTGGCCTTGCCGCCAGCGCCATGCGCCATTTCGATCTGCGGTTCGCGGAACCTGATCTTGGTCGCAGTTGTGGCCATGAATCTCCCATTCGCTTAAACCGACGCCGCGCTCGCGATGGTAACAGGTTTGGCGCGCTCGTAGTTGTAATAGGCCGCGCAGGAGCCTTCGGAGGAGACCATCAGCGCCCCAACCGGCTGCTCCGGCGTGCACTCGCGTCCGAAAAGCTTACACTGCGCAGGTTTGAGCACGCCTTTCAGCACCTCGCCGCACTGTGCCGATTGGGGATCGGTAACCCGCACTCCAGCGACAGAGAAGCGCTTCTCAGAATCCCACTCTGCGTAGCTTGCACGAATCTTCAGCGCAGATTGCGAAATAAATCCCAGACCTCGCCATTCGAAATACGGGCGCAATTCAAACACTTCCGCCATGGCGCGAAGAGCCGCACTATTCCCCTCCCATGGCACCACACGCTTGTATTGATTCTCGACCTTCGCCTCACCCTTTCGAAGCTGCCGCAGGAGCATCACGATCGATTGCAAAATGTCGAGTGGCTCGAATCCAGACACAACCACTGGCTTGCCTTCTCCCTCTGCTATCCAGCCGTATGGTCGACAACCGATCACCGTGGAAACATGTCCGGGGCCGACAAACCCATCGAGGCGCATATCTGGCGAATCAAGGATTGCGCGGATTGCTGGAATAATCGTAACGTGATTGCAAAATACGGAGAAATTGCGCAGGCCCTCTGCCTTTGCGCGCACAAGCGTCAACGCCGTGGAAGGAGCAGTCGTCTCAAATCCGATGGCGAAAAACATTACGTGTTTTTCTGGATTCGTACGGGCTAGCTTGAGGGCGTCTGCCGGGGAGTAGACGATGCGAACGTCCATCCCGCGCGCTTTGTACTCCAGCGGGCTTCCGTGAGTGCCCGGAACTCGCATCATGTCGCCAAATGCGGCAAAGATGAAATCCGGCTGCTCCGCAAGCGCCAAACCATCATCGATGCGCCCCATCGGCAGCACGCATACCGGGCAGCCAGGCCCGTGAATCAACTCCACATTCGCCGGTAGCAGATCCTTCAAACCGAAACGATATATCGCATGCGTGTGTCCGCCGCAGACCTCCATGATCCGGTAGTGCCGGTTCGCGTCGGCAAGCCTGCGAATCTCTTCGCCAGCTTTGGCGATGAGCTCAGGTGCTCGGAATTCATCGACGAACTTCATTGCTTCAACCTTTGTCCCGATTCGCCTTGCTCATCATTCTCCAAGCCATAGCCGCTCACTTCCTGCACTGCGGCTTCTGCCTCGCCCAACAGGGTCAGAGTCTGCATTTGATCCGCTGCTTCGCCTTCGCTGATCTTGCTCATCGCAAATCCGACGTGGATCAACACCCAGTCACCGACCACAGGCGGGTCATCTTGCAACAACCCCAGGTCCACTCTTCGCCGAACGCCGACTACGTCCACTAACGCCATCTGAGCGTTTTGGGCGTCCAGTTCAATGATCTTCCCCGGGATGGCCAGGCACACAGGTCAACTCCCTCTGCGAAACTCTTCGCAGCTATTCCTATGCAGCCTAGCCTTCTTGCAATCGAGCCACAAGCTCATAATTGAATCTCAGCTCGTGAAAATGGCGAAGAAAATCAAACTGAGCACATTTGAGGACTTAGAACAGGCTCCAGAGGATGTCGCGGCCTACGAGCACGGCGAGACCCTCAACATGATCTGAAAGGAAAGCTAGAAGGGAGAATGTTGCAAAGCTGGACTGAGAGAATCCTCGCCGTCGATCTCTTTCGAGTCGCTGCGCGCTGGTGGCTTGGGCAGCGCAGCCACCAGTCTGCGTGTGTATTCATGCCGAGGCGAATGAAATATGTTTTCTGGTGTGTTGCATTCCACGATCTGTCCTTCGTCGAGTATGCATATCCGATGGCATAAATCCGCGACAGCCAGTAGATCATGCGAAATATAAAGAATGGCAGTCCCCATCTGCTGGTTCAGTCCTCTGAACAAATGCAGGATCTCGTTCTGCGTGATTGGGTCCAGAGCGCTGGTGGCCTCGTCTGCGAGCAGCAAAGCTGGGCGGTGGAGTGCAGCCATGGCAATGCAAACGCGTTGCCCCTGGCCGACGCTCAATTGCGATGGCCGCCTCCGAAGGAATTCTTTATCGGAAGGTAGCGAGACGCTGGCTAGCGCCGCTTGAATTTCTATGGAACCTTGCGCGTCGTTCCGAGACTTGTGAGCAGCCCAAGCTTCGCTCAACTGCGTTCCAATCGAGAGCACCGGATTCAGCGCCGCGAGGGGGCTCTGCAGCACAATGCTCATTTCTTTGCCGCGAATCGCTCTTAGTTCCTTTTCGGAACTCGTGAGGATATCTTTTCCGCGGAAAATTACTTCTCCACTGACCTTTCCGCCTTTCAAGGAAAGAAGCCCCATCAGGGCTAACGCAAGCGTGCTCTTCCCGGAACCGCTCTGCCCCACCAACCCCACGATTTCCCCTTGCTCCATGCGCAAGGAAACACTTCGGAGGACACCTGTTTTGTTCCGGTAGTCCACCGAAAGAGTAGCGGCGAGCAGCGGCTCTTCCACGCTCATTTACTCGCCCCCATTTCCTTGCTGGGTTTCAGGCGAAGAGACTCGATATTCCAAAAAGCCTGGGGATTTAAGGCCACAGGAGACGCCCCCTCAAGCTCCGGGGAGACGGCCGAGAGCGCATTCTTGTTCACGAGATAAATGAATGGCTGCTGTTCCGCCACAATCTGCTGAACACGATCAAACTTAGCCTTGCGCACCTTCTCGTCAGGATTGGTAGCTTGCTCCTTCATGAGCCGGTCGATCTCCGCTTCCCAGGCAGTCGCCGGCGTTTTCTGATTTGGGTTCCACTGGTGATTCTCGCCGGAGCTCATCCAAACGGTCATTTGCCCGTCAGGATCGAGATCGGTATTTACAAGTCCAAGAAGGCAAGCGTCATAATCGAAGGTCCGCGTAATCCGCTCAATCAAAGAAGGAAAATCCAAAGTGACTACTTTCATCGTGATGCCAAGGTCCGAAAGATCCTGTTGAACCATCGTTGCCATTTTTTCACGCGCTGCGTTCCCGGAGTTGGTAATCACGGTAAATTCCACGCGGTGACCGGCGCTATCTTCCAAGCTTCCGTTCTTCAAACGAAATCCCGCGCGCGAAAGCATCGCAACAGCTGCCTGCGGATCATGCTTGGGCGCCGGAAGCGACTCGTTGAACCAGAAGTGATTTGAGGGAGAAACGGGGCCATAGGCTGGAGTGGCATATCCGCCGAAAACCACTTTCGCCAGATCGGCACGATTAACGGCCATCGAAACTGCCTGGCGAAACTCCGTCGCCTGGAACCACTTTCTTTTGTACTCAGGCAAGCTGGATGCGTTGGTCTGATTGAACCAGATCTCTTCACCATCGAGCCCGGTGCCCGCGTTCCTTGCCACGGCCGGCGTTTCTTTCTGTAGACGCTCGAATTGCTCGGCGTCAAGCCGATTGATGAGTTGAAGCTCACCGCGGCGGAAGCGCATCAGCTCAATGTCGCGATTCCTCTGTATATCCAGTCGCACTGTCTCTATGTACGGCAGCGCGCGGCCTTCGCTATCGTGCTTCCAATAATTAGGATTGCGTCGAAGCAGGACGTGGGAGCCGGCTACATATTCCGAAACATAGTAGGGTCCCAGCACGCTCATTTCTTTTTTCGGAGATTTTGCAGAAAGAATGGCGACCTGATCGAACAGTCGCTCAAGACCGGCGACGAAATGCGGAAAGGCAATTACGGCGACATCCGCGGACGGGGTTTGCACATCGACTGTCCCTTCACTGGACTGAAATGCGTCTCCCGTCGAGGAATGAATCTGCGGGTCCAAGAGCAGTTCCATGGTGTACGCGACGTCCGCCGATGAAAATGGAGCGCCATCGGAGAAATAGAGGCCTTTGCGCAGGTGAAATGTGATTTTCCGGCCGTCATGCGAAACCTGCCAGGATTCGGCCAATGCAGGCTCCAAAGCCTGGGTTTGTCGATTAACTCGAATCAGCACGCCGCCCGTCAAATATCTGACGTTCTCCGATGCTTCGTCATCCACGACAATGGGATTGAAAGTTTTGGGCTCGCCGTGAAGGCAGAAATGCAGCTCAGCTCCGGTCTGGGAGCGCCCAGAGGGCACAGCGCCTGCGAGCACACAAAGGCAAAATAGCAGCACGCCACATCTCAGAAAATAGCGCATCACGCGATTTCCTCCGAACTGGGAAAGATGAATTGAAAACAGATCACGGTGAACACCAGCACAACCAAGGGCGCCAACCGCCACGGATTTGCCGTCATCGCTCCGAAGTCTTCGGCTCCACGCAGCAGATTTCCCCACGATGGCAGCGGCTCCATCACGCCCAGCCCCAGCATGCTCAGCGTCGCCTCCGTAAGAATGAAAAGCGGAATCGCTATCCAAAACTGCGCCAGACAAACAGGCCGCAGGCAAGGAATTACTTGACGGAACAATATTTGCGAGCGGCGATGGCCCTGCGCTTTTGCCAGCAGGATGTGGTCCGAGTCGCGCAACTCTCGTGCCGCCGCCCAAATTACGCGCAGCGACGAAGGCCAACCAAGTACGCCTAACGTCAAGAATGTTGCGACCACAGAAACCAAAGGTGATACATCGAGCGGCAACAAGGCACGCAGCGCGATCAGAACAAAGAGCAATGGCAAGGACATCGAGAGATCGGCGGAAGCCAGAATAGTCTTTTCGATCCATCCTCCGCGCAGTCCCGCCATTCCTCCTACAACCGCCGCAATGCAAGTTGCAAGCAAGGCGGCCGCCGGAGCGAGCAACAAAGAAACACGCGTCCCAAAAACCAGCCTGGTAAAGAGATCTCTTCCCAGACTGTCCGTGCCAAGAAGATGAGCCGCCGATGGCGGGGTATTGGGACTCTCTCTGAATTGGCGGGAATAGGAATAGCGCGTAAGGCTTCCTGCAAACAATCCCAGAGCAAAAATCACGATCAGAGCGATGCGGCAAACAACCCGAAGCGTCCCCTGGACCTTCACGCTCGCCTCTCTTGTACGGCTCCAGCAACGCAATTAACCCCTGCCGTCAGTAGAGTCACAAAAAGCGTGATACTTGTGAGCAAAGGGAGATCGCGATTCAGCGCTGCCTGCCATGCCAATTGCCCCACGCCGGGTGAATCCGAAAGTGCTTCAAGTGGGATAGCAGCGCCAATGGCCATCGCCGCGGAGACTCCAAGAAGAGCCACCAGCGGCTGCCATGCCACCGGGATCACATGCGTAAAAAGGATGCGATTGCTGCTCACCCCTCTTGCGCGCGCCGCCAGTACAAAAGGCTGCGCGTTGGCCTGGGCAAGGATGTTGTGCTGGTAGCGAAAGAGCTTCGGCAGCGTTATCGCAGCAATCCCCGCGAAGACCGGAGCGCGAAGGTACAAACACAGCAGAGCTACAACCGCCGTCGGCAATGCAATCAGAAAACCCGTGAAGGCCGTAGCGGAATACTCCAACGCCCAAGATGGCCAGCGAACCGTTAGCAGCGATAGAATCGAAGCTGCAATCCACGCCGTCAACAATCCCAGGAATACCGCGCGCGCGGTCAGAAGAGCCCTTTCTTTCAAGAGTCCGGCGACGGGCCGTTGCAGGAAAGCGGATGTTCCCAGGTCTCCGTGCAAAAGACCCCAGATGTAGGTGCCATAGTAGGAGACTAGTCCACCGCTCAGTTGATGTTCGTGGCGGATTGCATCTCTGGAGGCTTGCGAGAGCCGAAAATCAAGCTGGCTTTCATCCACGCCGTAGCCGGGGGCGAAGCGCACGATGGTCGCGCAGAGCAGCGCGCCCACAATGCCCAGGGCCGTCAGCAGAAGGAGCCTCTGCGCGAGTTTTAAAATCCAGCGAGTCATCGTCGAATTGCAACGCGAAACCTTTCCGCGCCACCTTATCCCTCGGTCGTTACCAAAAGCTGCGGGAGGGAGACCACGCCTCTCTCACGATAATGCGCTTCCTTCGCTTCATACATCGCGCGGTCCGCCTCGGATAGCAGTTCTTCTGCTGTCGTTCCGTCTTTTGGATAATACGAAGCGCCGACGCTGGCCGAGACAACCTTCTTGCCGCAGATCGTCTGTCCAGCATCCGCTACGGCAAGTTGTACTCTCGGCAGCAATTCCTTGACTGTGGCAGTGGTGAATTCCGGAAGAACCAGAATGAATTCATCGCCTCCCAAGCGCCCAACCAAATCGTATTCCCGGCAAACGCTGCGCAGGTTCTTTGCAATCTCCTCCAACAACTTGTTCCCCACGAGGTGGCCGTAGTGGTCGTTTACGCTCTTGAATCCATTGAGGTCACAAAGCAGGACCGCCAGGGGCGAACCGCTTCGATGAGAACGCGCCAACTCGTTATCGAGGTGCGCGCAGATCGATCGGGCATTCGGCAAGCCGGTAAGGAAATCAGTACTCGCGGAATCCTGCGCCTTTTCAAATTGCAGCGAGTTCTCCACTGACAATCCCAGCTTCGAACTGGCGGCAAGCAGCATTCGCAAATGATCTTTGGCAAATGCCTGCTTCTCTTTTCGGTACAAGGTGAGAACTCCCGCCACTCCATCCCTTCCTTGAAGCGGAATAGATAGCGTCGACCGCAGAGTCGAGACGCGCGAGGGATCGCCCAGGTGCTTCGATTCCGCAACAGGATCACCATTGATGATGGGCTTCTGGTGCTGCGCGACCCAGCCGGAGATGCCCTGCCCGATCGGCAACTCCAGTGTTCGGAAGAGCTCGTAATCCACTCCATGCACGTAGCGCGGACTCAGCTTCTCGCCGTCGCAAACATAGAAAACGATCAAGTCATGCGGAATCATTTCTTTCAACCGCACAGCTACGACGGAAAGCGTCTCGCGCAAGCTCAGGGAATTGCCCAGCGTCTGCGCCAATTCGAACAAAAGTTGCGCTTCCTGCCGGGCCGAGACGATGGAGGCAAGAAAAGAGGTCGCTCGAACCTCAGCGGCGTTCGGCACTTCCGCGAATCCTGCCGACGGCGCGACAGACCGATTTTGGTTGGCCACTGTTGGAAAGGGACTCTTTATGCTTTCTGACCTGCTTACGACTTGTTCGAGCTCCAGGTACCTTTTTTCGATCGCCGCTACGACCCGCGGATCAAAGCTAGTCTCCATTTCCGATTGGAGATGCTTCATGGCCTCATCCGCGGACATCGCGCGGCGGTACGGCCGTTCTGAAGTGAGCGCGTCAAAACAGTCCACCACCGACAGGATCCGCGCGCCGATAGGGATCGCTTCCTTTTTCAGTCCATACGGATATCCGCTTCCATCCCACTTTTCGTGATGCGACAACACAATCGGGACGACTGGGTACGGAAATTGCACGCGGTCCAGAATCTCCGCGCCTACGATGGGATGAATCTTCATTCGATCGAATTCTTCCGGCGTCAGCCTTCCGGGCTTCGATAGGATTTGCTCTGGAACAGCGAGCTTGCCGATGTCGTGGAGCATAGAAGCGGCGCGCAAAGCGTTTAGCTCCGCGTCGCTCAACCCCAAGTCTTTGCCGAGTTGCACCGCGTAGGTCTGAACGCGCCTCAAATGGTCATGGGTGCTGTGGTCTTTGGCTTCGATAGCAAGCGAAAGTGCTTCAATCGTGCGGAGGTGGAGGTCTGCAATTTCCTCGGTGTGCTTCTTTTCCGCTTCCAAACGGTCCAGGTACACGCGATAGGACCGGTACATCCAATACACCAGCGGTAGGACAAGAATCGCAAATTGCCAGCCGAAGGCTCGATTGATAATGCTCACGCCTCCGGCAATCATCGCTCCCAGCAAATAGTAAGGAAACGACCACAGATAGCATTCTTTCCAAACCAAGAGAGGATTGCGTTTCTCCGCCAGTGCGATGATCCCCGAGACGGACATGGTGTTGATGGCGAAGTAGGTCGTGGAAGCCGCGACCAATAACAACGGCCACGCCAGCCCTATCTGGGAAGCCGACTTGCTGTGAAACACAAGATTTGCCGCGGTGATTGAAATGGATAGGTTTGCAAAATTGAACAAAAGCTGGATAAGGCGGGGCCGCGGTTTGGACTGCCAAACGGACTGTACCAGCCCCCCGAAACATCCCATCAGCAGTGTCTCCGGGTACGACAAATCCAGAATGCCTACGAGGATGAACAGGAAATTGGCGGACATCGTGGCTTCAATCCCGGGAAGCCGTACCTTGAACAACGAAGCGGCCAGCGCCACCCCAAAGAAACACGCGAACCGAAGATCGCTTTGCGTGTGCCAGTGCAGAAGTGCATATGGCAGCAACGGAAGGCCGATTACGACTTGCAGCAAGATAAAGGCGTTCGCGGACCAACCGAGCTTCTTGCCTTTCTTGCCAGGTGTGGACCAGATTTTACTGAGGACAGTTGCGATAAACCGAAACGCTCGGACGCGCCCGGACTTGGGGCTGCCGCTGACTGGCCCATTGCCCGCAACTTCCGGCTGGCGAGCAGGGTTCAGCGATTCATTCCCATTGTTGGCGATCTCTGTGGGCATGCTTTATCGGACCAGCGGCTTAAATTCCACCTATTCCTTTTCTTAGTGGTAGTGTCCTTAATAGATGGGTGATTGCCCATAGTACGACTGGGGCGTTTTGTCCCAAGATTAACCCTATTAACAGCCTATTTCCGCTCTGTGTTCCCGGCCGGAACAAGTGGTTCCGAGACCGGGTTCCAATCCGGTGCTCCAGGCTGAAATCCGCCCCTCAAACCTGCCCCACTTTGGTACTAGTCCACCCCCTCCCCCGTACCATCGACGGAAATACGCTCCAAACCTTAAAACTTTAGAAGCGAGAAATGCCATTTTGTACATCCGGCCCACAGCACCCCTGTTTTAGAGGAAAGTGAGACCAAATGCAGCCCAGCCACTCCCGGAACCCCGAGAATAAGAACAGTGGAGTCTTGAAGACGACCACGTGGGGCACCCTAATAGCCCTATCCCTCTTGATCGCTGGTCTCGGGTTTACCGGCCACCTGTCTCCCACTGGCGTTGCTCCGCATGCCGTTCAAACTGCGGCGAATATTGCGCCCGACCGTGGCGCAGGGCTTCCGTCTGGAGCGCTGTCATCTCGCGAGTTCGGCGCAGGGCGGCGCGCGTCGAGCAGTCCCCCGTCCCTGGTTTCTCAGTCCGGAGTTATTGATAACATTGAAGTTACTCCCCAAGTGGCCGCGCAAGCAGGCGGCAACTTCATCTCCGGCAAGAGCTCTTCTGCCGCTATGAAGGATCAAGCTCCCGCCCAGCAGGACCCTGGGGCTGGAGCGCTGTCCAACGGCTCGGCAACTCCGCAGTCCCTTCTAGCTGCCAAGATTGCGCCTGACCTGCGGGGAATCGACCCGGAAAAGCCAGTCGACGTCATCGTTCAATACAAGAGATCAGCCGGGTCAGCCGACTTATCTGCTGATGGTGCAGCGGTTAAGTCTGACCTCTCTTTGATCCATGGGCAGTTGGTCACGGTTCAGGGCTCTAATCTGAATGGCCTCGCCTCTCATTCTGAAGTGGCGTACATCTCTCCGAACCGCAAACTGAAAGGCGCGATAGACCCCGTGGTCACGGCCGTCAATGCGGACATCGCTTATGCCAACGGGTGGGATGGCACGGGTGTTGGCGTCGCCGTTCTCGACAGCGGCGTCAGCTATGTTTCAGACCTCAATTCCGATGGAAATGCCGCTCCTTCTCGCGTCGTATATAACAAGAGCTTTGTACCTAACGACACTTCCCTTACGGATGCCTACGGTCATGGAACACACGTAGCTGGCATCATCGCCGGAAATGCATACAGCTCCACACAGCAAAATTACCCGAACGTCTATCGCGGCATCGCCCCGGAAGCCAATATCATCAGCTTGCGCGTCCTGGATAGCACCGGCGCCAGCGTGGACAGTGCCGTCATCGCCGCGATTCAGCAGGCCATCAGTCTCAAGAACACCTACAACATTCGAGTCATTAATCTGTCGCTATCTCGAGGCGTCTTTGAGAGTTACGCGCTAGACCCACTCTGCCAGGCTGTCGAATCCGCCTGGCAAGCAGGCATCGTGGTGGTCGCCGCGGCCGGCAACATGGGCGAATACAACGGCGCCGGCACGAATGGATACGCCACCATCGGCGCGCCTGGCAACGACCCCTATGTGATCACGGTTGGAGCCACCAACACCCATAGCTCGGGTTCGCAAGCCGCCCAGACCGTGACGAGCTATAGCTCAAAGGGTCCAACGACGTTCGACCACATCGTCAAGCCGGATCTGGTCGCTCCCGGGAATTCGGTCGTATCCCTCTTGGCCTCAACGAATTCCACGCTAATTACGGAATATCCTTCACTCGCCGTCTATCCTTGCAATTGGTCTGGGTATAGTTGCGGTCCGCAGTACGGATCCGCGAGTTACATGACGATGAGCGGTACGAGTATGGCCACGCCAGTGGTCAGCGGCGTTGCGGCTCTGCTGGTGCAGCAGAACCCCTCGCTCACTCCAGATCAGGTTAAAGCTCGCTTGATGAAGACGGCATGGAAGGGCTTTGGGCAGACCACGACAGCAACGGATCTGGGTACCGGCGTAACCTTCACCATTGAACAGGATATGTTCGCGGTGGGCGCAGGCGCGGTGGATGCTTCTGCCGCTCTCTCGAACACAGATCTGGCGCCTGCAACGTTTGGCTCGGCCATGTCTCCTGCGGCCGTGTACGACTCGAACTCCGGCAGCTTAACCATAACCGGAGCACCGGGAACGGTTTGGACAAACACAGCGGTCTGGGGCAATTCGGTCGTTTGGGGTAACTCCGTGGTCTGGGGTAACTCCGTCGTATGGGGCAATTCTGTGGTTTGGGGCAACTCCGTCGTCTGGGGTAACTCTGTTGTTTGGGGTAACTCCGTGGTTTGGGGCAACTAATCAGTCCGGTGCACGGACTTAATCACATGTCACCGGAGAAGAAACAAATGCCACGAACTGCTAAAATCTACATCTCGCTGATTATATGCGCTGGCGCGGGGGTCCTGTTCTTCGCAGCAGGATCGTGGTCTTCCTCCAGCCTGCCCCAGTTCCTGATTCTGATGGGTTTCGCGGCAGTCTCGTCTGCCCTTAAAGTTCGGATACCCGGCATTGAGAGCACGCTTTCGCCGAACTTCATCTTCCTGCTGCTCGCGATGCTCTGCTGCAGTTTCTCTGAACTAGTCGTCATCGCGCTAGTCGCTGCACTCGTACAGTCCTTGTGGGCGGCCAGGGCACCCCGACTTGTCCAGGTCGCTTTTAGCGCCGCGGCGCTTGTCTTGAGCGCGACTGCTGCCTTTGAATCCACCCGCCTGCTGCTCGGCGCAAGTTCTTCCAATTCGGTGCTGGTGTTTGCAATCCTTGCCGGCTCTCTGTACCTCCCGCTCAACACAGCACTTATATCCGCCGTAATTGGGTTGGTGGAAGGCCGGCCGCTGCTCCAGGTCGCGAGAACCTGTTACGAAAACGTCTTTCCGTATTTTATGGGCGGCGTCGCATTTGCCAGCATCGTCAGTGGCGCCTTCTCCCGTTCCGCGATGTGGCAAGGCGCAGCCATACTTTTCCCCGTCGCCGTCCTGGGATATGTATATTCCCTGAGCCGCACCCCATCGGTAGCGGCTTCTTCCCCACGCACATCGGCTAAAATGCCAGCAGAAGAGCGCGAGCTAGTCGAAGTTTGATCATCCTCTCGACAAGGGACTTGGTCCCCTACGATTAGAGCCCAAGCTCGCTCAATCCGGGATGCCCCTCTGGACGCTGCCCGAGCGGCCAATGATATTTGCGGTCCGCTTCTTTGATCGGCAAATCATTGATGCACGCATACCGGTGGTGCATGATGCCCGCGGCATCGTATTCCCAATTTTCATTGCCGTAAGAACGGTACCATTGCCCGGAATCGTCGTGCCATTCGTAGGCGAACCGCACCGCAATTCTGGCGTTGTCAAACGCCCAAAGTTCCTTGATCAATCGATAGTCGAGTTCCCGGTTCCATTTGCGGGTAAGAAACGCCACAATCTCTTCGCGCCCGTTGACAAACTCCGCGCGATTCCGCCATTTGCTATCCACGGTATAGGAAAGCGAAACGCGCTGCGGGTCACGCGAATTCCACGCATCTTCCGCCTTGCGAACCTTCAAAATCGCCGATTCGCGCGTAAATGGCGGTACCAAACTCACCTGTGCTTGTGCGCTCATCTCGCTGCTCCTTTCCCTACTGTCTAATTCAGACCTCAATCCTCTCGCAGTGACTTTGGTTCTGACAACCTGCTTGGATGAAGCGTAACGCAACTTCGATGCACGCCATTCACGCGTTCGGAACGCATACACGCGTCCACGCGCTCCACAAGAAATCTCAAATAAACAACACCGCTCTCCCGCTTGTAAACATCAAAACCAACATAGCCATGAGTTGCAGACGCGACTCGTGCCGGAAAACTAGCTGATTTTTCTGATTTTACGAAGTTCTTTTACCCGGACGGCTGACACGATTTTTAAGCGGGTATCTGTAGCAAAAATTAAGGTAAGGAGAATCACAGTGCCGACGATCACAACGAAAGATGGCGTCACCATTTTCTATAAGGACTGGGGCACCGGCCAACCCATCGTTTTCTCGCATGGCTGGCCTCTGTCCGCCGACGACTGGGACAACCAGATGATGTTTTTCTTGAATCGCGGATTTCGCGTCATCGCCCATGACCGCCGCGGCCACGGCCGATCGAGCCAGCCCGGCGCCGGACACGACATGGACCACTACGCCGATGACCTTGCGGCTCTCACCGAGCATCTCGATTTAAAGAATGCCATCCATGTTGGACACTCGACGGGCGGCGGCGAGGTCGCGCACTATCTCGGGCGCCACGGCGAAAGTCGCGTCGCTAAAGCAGTCCTTATCAGCGCAGTGCCACCACTCATGGTGAAAACGCCGGCAAATCCCGCCGGCACGCCTAAAGAAGTCTTCGATGGCCTTCAGGTGGCCCTTGCTGCCAACCGCGCACAATTCTATATGGACCTGCCTATTGGACCCTTTTACGGTTACAACCGGCCGGGCGCCAAACCTTCCCAAGGCACTATTCAGAACTGGTGGCGCCAAGGAATGATGGGCGGCATTAAGGCGCACTATGACGGCATCGTAGCTTTTTCCCAGACCGACTTCACCGAGGATCTTAAGAAGATTACGGTTCCGACGCTGGTCATGCACAGCGAGGATGACCAGATCGTCCCTTATGTCGCCTCCGGGCCGCTCAGCGCCAAGCTGGTGAAGGGCGCGATATTGAAAACCTACAAGGGCTTCCCGCACGGAATGCCAACGACGGAAGCCGACACCATCAACGCCGATTTGCTCGCCTTCATCAGAGGCGCCACTGCGGCGTCAGCCTAGCTCCCGGTCGGCCGGCTTTAACGCGCCGAGATTTTCTCGATCTTCTCCCGAGCGAGGAGACCGATTTGGCATGGTGGGAAACTAAGTTTGGAGGAGATCTGTGGAATTGGCTTGGACATTCCGGTAGAGCATGTATGTAAACCTACCGTGTAACCAAGCCTGGCCGTTTACTTCGTCGTGTTTACTGTCCACTGATTCGCTAAGCACATGCGCGTAGTCGCCACCGAGGCGAACTACCTCCTGCTCCATACGGGCACGGACCAAAACCATTAACTCTTCATAGCGTTGATTCCACAGCTCGTCTCGATGCGCTAGCGTACCTGCCACACGTCCACTCGTGGCTTCCACTACGTGCTCTCCCATCAATTGCGCATCGACGGGAGGCAATTCGCGGTGCCAGTAGATGATCTTGCTGCTGTCGCCCATGAGGTCCTTCCTCACCCGGTGTGTCTGTAGCGCTGAATACCTAGAGTACGGCTGGACCAACGGCAAGTCTGTGCCGTTCAGGAGTGCGGGCGAATCCACAAAACGTGAAACGATTTCCAGGGTCTTTAGTTTTTCGGTTGTGCAACAATGCGCAGGTAGGGGCGGACTGTCTTCCATCCGTTAGGGTAGATTTTCTTCGCGTCGTCGTCGGAAACGGCCGGGACGATGATGACGTCGTCGCCCGGTTTCCAGTTCACCGGCGTGGCTACTTTGTGCTGGGCGGTGAGCTGCATGGAATCGAGCACGCGCAACACTTCGTCGAAATTGCGGCCGGTGCTCATTGGGTAGACGAGCATCAACTTGATCTTTTTATCCGGACCAATAATAAAAACAGTTCGCACGGTCTGATTGTTCACCGCGGTGCGGCCTTCGCAGGTGTCCCCAGCCTCGGCGGGGAGCATGTCGTACAATTTCGCGACTTTCAGCTCGGGATCGCCGATCATCGGATAGGTCACTTTGGCGCCCTGGGTCTCTTCGATGTCCGCGATCCACTTGCTGTGGCTGGTGATGGGATCGACGCTCAGACCGATGATTTTGCAGTTGCGCTTTTCAAATTCCGGCTTCAGGCGCGCCATATAGCCCAGCTCCGTGGTGCAAACGGGAGTGAAGTCCTTGGGATGCGAGAACAAAATGGCCCAGCCACTGCCAATCCATTCGTGAAAATGGATCACGCCCTGGGATGTTTCCGCGGTGAAATTGGGGGCGTCGTCGTTGATTCGTAGCATGAATTCCCCTCCTGAAGGGTGGAGCGCGTTTCCAAAGGGCAGTTCCGGTTTACGCGGGAGAGACCTTGCGTGTGGACCTGCTGCGTTGTCTTCAACATTCTATGAACAAAGCAACAGAGTTGCAAACAGCTCAACCCAGTGAAAATGGCGCAGAGCGTCTGTCGAAGCGGACTGCAAGTGATAAGGCCGAACGATGGTTGGTTGCGTAATCGAACGGACGTACCAACTGAAAACTCGGGTGAGCTATTGCTGTTCGTCGGGGAAACTTGATGCAGACTGGCTCTTCGAATGCAACCGGTCCGCCACGCCTTCCGCCTTACGGATCGCTTTCTCGCGCAGAGCCCATGCGTGAATGGCCTTTTTGCATCCATCCCGCGCAAGACTGATGCCCCATCGTTTTTCTGCTTCATCAAAGGTGTTTGCCGCGTCCATTCCGGCGCTCTCCGCTGCGCTGTCCGCGTCCACTACCTTCGCAACGAGGACCAATATCCGCGGGTCTAGTGACTGTGATTGTTGCTGGACTTTTTGACGCTCTGGTGCAGCTTTACCCGCCGTTGCCGTCAAACTCTTATATGCTGCTTTGGCTTCATCCGTCCAACGCCCTTTGACGGCTCGCTCCAATCGATCTAGAGCGGCTTTCGCTTGATCGGCGGTTTCCCGAACTGTTGTTTTCTCAAAGAACCATTTGAACGCGGACCATTCCATCGCTTCGTGCATCAAGTCCCTGGCCTCTTGAACCTCCGCCAACCTTTTCATACAAGAGCCAATTCCCTCTTTAGCCGTGCCTCCGACAAACCGCGAGTGAAGGAGCAGTTCGCGGTTTCCGCAACCTCATGAACCGTGAAGAATCATGTCAGCAGCTTTTTCGGCAATCATGATGGTTGGGGCGTTGGTGTTTCCCGCGATGATGCGCGGCATGATGGAGGCGTCGGCAACGCGCAGCCGTTCAACGCCGTGAACGCGGAGCCGTGAATCTACGACAGCCATGTCGTCGCTGCCCATCTTGCAAGTGCCGACGGGATGGTAGAGCGTTTGCACCGAGTTGCGGAGGAAGTCGGTGATGCCGACATCCGAGGTGACCTCCGCACCGGGGTGCAATTCGGCGCCACGATAAGGCTGAAACGCCTTGGTGCCCGCGAGCCGGCGGCAGATACGCACTCCTTCCATAAGCACGCGCAGGTCTTGTTCATCCGAAAGATAGTTTGCGCGGATAGCAGGAGATGCGAGCGGGTCTGCGGAACGAAGCGAGATTTCGCCGCGACTCTTGGGTGTGATAAGCGTGGGACCGAATCCGAAACAGTGATCTTCGCGCGTATCGAGCCCATGATTCACGTAGTAGGCAGGGCCGAAAATCAATTGCAAATCGGGGACTTCTAGTCCGGTGCGCGTATGCAGAAAAATCCCAGCTTCGGCGACGTTGGAGACCAGAGGCCCGCGCTTGAAGCAAAGATAGCGCAGCACGTTCGAGAGCGATTGCGCGCTCGCAAGACTTACCGGCTGTGTGCACAGATAACCTACTGAAACCATCGGGTGATCGTGCAGATTTTTTCCCACGCCGGGAAGATCCCGCATGGGGCGAATTCCAACCTTTTTCAACTCGTCTGCCGGGCCGATGCCGGAGAGCAGAAGGAGTTGCGGCGAATTGACCGCGCCGCCTGCGAGAATCACTTCGGAGCCGGCTGACACTGTCTGGATCGCGCCGTTCAAAACGTACTCGACGCCGATGGCGCGGTCCTTCTCGACAAGCACTCGCGTAGCGTGCGCTCCCGTCAACACGGTCAGGTTGGGGCGTGCGAGGGCAGGCTTAAGAAATGCGTCGGCAGCGCTGTGCCGGCGACCGTTGCGCTGCGTCACTTGATGAAGGCCCGCGCCTTCCTGCGCGGCGGCATTAAAATCGGGATTACTCGGAATGCCAAGCTCCTTCGCCGCGGCGAGAAAGGCGCGCGTGAGAGGGTTGACATAACGCAAGTCGCTGACGCACATCGGTCCACCACGACCGTGATATTCCGACGCGCCGCGCTCCTGATTCTCTGACTTGAGGAAGTAAGGTAGAAGATCGTCGAAGCCCCAGCCGTCATTGCCGAGACTCTTCCAGTGCTCATAGTCGAGCGGGTTGCCGCGAATGTAGATCATCGCATTGATGGAACTCGAACCGCCCAGTAGCTTTCCGCGCGGCCAGTAGAGTTGACGGTTGTGAAGATGCGGCTCGGGATCCGTCGAATAGTTCCAGTCGACCGGGCTCTTGAACAGCTTCGAGAACGCCGCGGGAATCTGCACTTCGCGCGCGGCGTCCGAGCCGCCCGCCTCGAGTAGCAGGACGCGCGTCTCCGGCTGTTCGGTGAGCCGCGCCGCGAGCACGCAGCCTGCAGAGCCTGCGCCGACGATGATGTAATCATACGTTTGAGGCTGGGCCGTCATGACCATCGTAATGCTGCACTATAGCAATCCGCGAGCAAGGTGACCTATATCACGGCGCAGAGTAATGTTGGTCACCGCGAGCAATGAGTCTTCCAGAACAAACTGCATCGAAATAGCAGGTGTAGCAGGGCGAGGAGAGGGTTCTGGGAAACACCTTTCCGGAAGGTGGTCGAACATGATCAACGAACAACAAATCACGAAGACAATGGGAACGGCAGTTGCGGCCGCGGCTGTTCCGGAAAAAACAGCTTCGCTGGACAAGATTCTGGTGGCGACAGATTTTTCGCCGGCTTCGGAACGCGCTCTCGAGTATGCCCTCTCGCTGGCGCGGCGCTACGGATCGCACCTCTACGTGACGCACATTGTCACGCCAGACGGATACTCGATGATCGCTTCAGACTTTGCATCTGCAAGAGAGCAGAGACACTTCCATGTGGCCAAGGAAGCGATGGCCAAACTCGCGCGCTCGGGCTGCCTCACCAACGTGTCTCACAGCATCGTGGTCGAGGAGGGGTTGCTATGGCCTGCCATCCAGAGACTCATCAAGAAATATGGCGTTAGGCTCGTTGTCGCTGGAACACGTGGAATGGGGGGCATGCAAAAAATCCTCCTTGGTTCAAACTCAGAACAGATGTTCCGGCAACTAAGCGTCCCTATGTTGACAGTCGGACCAGCGGCGTCTTCAGAGCCAGAGTACGTGACGGAATTCGAACATATTTTGTTTGCCACGGACTTCGGCCCTGGAGCAGAAAAGGAAGCTGCCTTTGCTCTCTCTCTGGCGAAGGAACACAGGTCCAAACTCACGGTGCTGCACGTGTGGACCGGACCTCAGCACCTGGTCGGTCTCCAAAGAGATTCCATCCTGGGTCAAATGAAAGATCTCGTGCCGGACACACACGGCGAGCACTGCCTGGTCGATTACAGGGTGGTGTGTGGCAAGGCCGTTGAGGAGATTCTGCGAGTAAGGGAAGACACACAAGCGGGCCTCATTGTAATGGGGGCCAAAAAGCGAAAGAACCTGGCCGGACATGTGCCTCAGACAACAGCGTTCGAAGTGGTGAGTAGCGCGCCGTGCCCAGTGCTCACGGTCAGATCATGAGAGACGTTGAATTTCTGAAAAGGCATCAGTTAAGTCACGCCCACATGTGCCTTTTCTCAGGTAACGCGGGGGCAACCAGGATATCAACACAATAGCGTTCTATGAGAGAGGCTCCGTCGAGGTCGGGCTGGACGCGAACATGAAAAAAACGATCCCCAACAGTTGTTTGTCCTCGGCGGACGCGGCTTTTCTTTACCTGGAGCGCAAGGAGATTCCGCTACATATCGCCAGTGTGTCCGTGTTCGATGGCGCTATTCCTTACAAGAAATTTGTCGCCAGCATTCGCGCCAAGCTACACCTGGTTCCGCGTTATCGGCAAATCGTAGTGATGCCGCCGTGGAACCTTGGCTTACCCACCTGGGAGGACGATCCGCACTTCAACATTCACCGCCACATCTTCCGAGAGACTCTAGCACCCCCCGGTGGGGACAACGAATTGGAAGCTCTGGCTGGTCGCATTTTTAGTGGCTTGCTCGACCGCAGCAAACCGCTTTGGGACATACATGTCGTGGATGGGTTGAAGGATGGCCGAGGGGCCATCATTTGGCGAATGCATCATGCGTTGGCTGATGGTGTGTCGGGCACGGGAATATTGAAAGTAATGCTGGATACTACGCCCGAAGGCTGCAAACCGAGCCGCAGTCCGCGCAACCGCTCCCCTCGGCCGACCGCGCCCGACAGCACCAAGGATGCAATTTTCGATACCGTGCGCGGCTCGCTGGAAGGCTTGCTTTCGCTCGAGAGCGGGGTGCTGAGTTTCGCGCAGACCTTTCTCGACAACCGAAACAGTTCTGAAGGCAAGGGGCTCGTCAGATTACTGCCTGAATTAGCAGCCTCGGTAGAGAGACTGCCGTTCAACAAGCCTTGCACTGGAGAACGGAAGTTCTGCTGGGCAGAGTTTGATTTTGCGGATCTGAAGGCCGTGCGTGAGGCTGTGGGCGGCACGGTCAATGACATTGTGCTGGCGGTGCTCACGCGTGCGCTCGCGCGTTACGTGAAACTGCACGGCGAATCCGTGGTCAACCGTCTCGTGCGGATCGTTTGTCCCGTAAGTCTGCGGCAAGAGAATCAAGACGAAGGCTTGGGTAACCGAATCTCGTTTCTTCCGGTAGCTCTGCCGATGGATGTGCGCAACCCCATCCGTATGCTGCAGACTGTTCAAACCAGGACGGAGGCGATGAAGCGCTCGGGCGCCGCCAATCTGGTCGGCCTGCTAGGCAGTTGGATCGCTGCGGCTCCCGCGCCGGTACAGGCGCTTCTGTGGGGTGGACTTCCAGACATAATCCTCCCACTGCCACTCATGAACATGATCTGCACCAACGTGCCAGGTCCGCCGGTGCCCCTCTATGCTGTTGGCCGGCGAATGATCGCTTCATATCCGCAGGTGCCGACTGGTTATGATTTGGGCGTCGGCTGCGCCGTGCAGAGTTATGACGGAAAACTTTATATCGGGCTGATAGCCGATGCCGTCTCCGCGCCAGACGTCGATCGACTGCGTGATTTTATCCTTGCCTCGTTCAAGGAGCTGTGTAAATCCGCAAAGTCAGAGAAGGTGCGCGGCGGAATCAAAACAAAGCCCAAGACAAAGCCCAAGACTGAGGGTCAACTCACTAAAATGGCTAAGCCCCACCAGACAGCGGCCATCCACGCAATCCCGGAAATGCCACCAGCGAAATCACCAACGGAAGCGTATGCGCACGCGAAGGACGCGGCGTGAACGCAAAGGCGCAAGGAAAGAGCCAATGAATGTCCCAAATTTATTGATGCAAAGGTTATACACGCTGGGTAGCCTGAGAAACACCGATAACGGCGCCCAGTTCTCGCTCAAGAACCGGTTGAGCGACGCGGAACTGACTGGTCTAGGTGGAATTCTAATCGATGGAAAGCCCATTGCGCTCGATCAGGTACGGATGGATTTCGCGGATCAGCGCCGGTTTGCACCGGCCCAGCTCGACGCGGAACATCCCCTCCCCTTCCCGCGCCGATCCACCGTTATGATCCACGCAGGACTGCCGAAATTAGGCAGCGGCAGGCATGAAATCGAAATCGAGTTCGAAGCGCGCCCGTTCGGCAACCTCCATCTGAAGGTTGAAGATGTCCTTGCAGAGGAGACCGTGCAGGACGTGCGCATGCCACGGGACGAGGCCGACGATTATAATTCCGAGATAATTCTGCAACGGCGCAGATTCATCGAGCAGGTAAGCGGAGCCAAACTGCGCCACATACTTCACTACTCGTTCGATCCACACCTCGCTAAAGGAAACTGCGAGAATTTTGTGGGAGTAGCGCAAGTGCCGCTCGGCTTCGCGGGCCCGCTGCGTGTGCGTGGTGAGCATGCGAACGGCGAGTTTCTGATCCCGCTGGCAGCTTCGGAAGGAACTTTGGTGGCTTCTTATAATCGAGGGATGAAGGTGGCAAACTTGTGTGGCGGAATCGAGGCCACCGTGGTTGCCGACGCGATGCAACGCGCCCCAGTGTTTGTATTCCGCAATGCGCGGGCAGGCCGCGAATTTGTGAATTGGGTGCAGACCAATCTGGCAGACATTCGCGCCGCGGCAGAAGCAACATCGTCCGTGGCCCGGCTTCAATACATTGACCCATACGTTGCGAACAATTTCGTATTTTTGCGCTTCAACTTTTCGACAGGAGATGCGGCAGGCCAGAACATGGTGGGGCGTGCGACGTTTGCCTCATACAACTGGATCCTTCAGCATTGCATGGGAATCGAAAAGTCCTATCTGGAATCCAACTTTGCAACGGACAAGAAGGCTTCGCACGTAAACATTATGAGGACACGCGGCAAACGGGTGACGGCCGAAGCGACCATCCCTCGAGATGTCATGCAGCAGTACCTCCGAGTCAAGCCCGAACAGCTCGTGCACCACTACGGTGTGGCCAACGTAGGCGCTTTTCTATCGGGAGCCACCAGTAACGGATTGCAGTCAGCAAATGGCATCGCAGCTATGTTTATCGCCACCGGGCAGGATGTGGCAAACGTCGCGGAGTCTTCGGCTGGAATCCTCTACACGGAATTGACAGAGAAGCAGGATCTCTACATTTCACTCACAATTCCTTCGCTGATCGTGGCTACCTATGGCGGCGGCACTGCCCTGGCGACGCAACGTGAGTGCCTGGAGATTCTAGGTTGCTACGGAAAAGGCAAAGTGAATCGTTTAGCCGAAGTGGTAGCCGCAGTCGCACTGGCTGGGGAGATTTCACTAGGCGCGGCCATTTCTTCTAGCGACTGGGTTTCGAGCCATGAGAAGCTCGGCCGTAATCGCTGAGGTGTTCCGGCATTCTCTAAGTTCCTAATGGTCGGGACGGCATTTTCTCGCGAGAGGAATCCATTAAGACGAGAAAATCCCTCATTCAATTAGCACAGGCAACTTTCGCTAGAAGTATGGGCGGCTCCGGCGGCGGGAGAGCGACCACGGTTCGTATGAGTTGATCTGTAAGTAGCCACCAGCCGTTGAACACTTTACCTTCCTTGTAAAGGACCTGCAGTGGATGCCAACCATCGGCACTGTCGGCTGACCGAACTGAGCAGGCTCGATCTTCTGCACACCTTTTTTCGTCTACACTTTTGCTTGGTAGCGCGCCGAAGTGGCTGACTACTACAGAACGAGTATCGAGTCGTAGGCCTGTTCGCATCGCTTTGAGGGTGCTTTCCTTCGCGCTCCAAAGTAGAGCCAAAACCCGGGAACGGTCCACGGCGGAGGCTCCTGCAACGAACGATTGCTCCACTGTAGTGAAATAATCGACGAGAAATGCGTCACTGCGCGGCTCGATGAGTTCCAAATCGCAACCCAGCACCCCTTTCGAGCGGGTAACGGCGCAGGCTGCGATTCCGTCACGGTGGCTGAGTGAGATTGCAGCAGCGGCTGGCTCGTTCCTAACAAAAGCTTCCGGAGCGCCAGATAGATCCGGGCGTATTTCTATGGTCGCGAGAACCTGTGGATCGGAAGGGACCTTGAGGTAAAGCGCCAGTGCACTCTTGGCCGTCCAGCGCCCCAGGCGCCAATCGTTACGGCGTTTAGCAAAACTTAAAGTGCTCAGCTTGAACTTTTCGTCCGTGCTCAGCCAGTCGTCTCCTCTGGGCAGGTCTGCAACGGTTTGTTCCAACCAATAGACTTCCATCAAGAAGCCCCGGTGGCGGCGAGTGCAGCCGCCTCCTCTTTTCGTTTCTGGCCGTCGTGCTTCCCCTGCCCCGATGCCTGCACTCCATTAGTGCCGCGTTCCACCGCATGGATAAGGTAAGGACGAAGGTTCGAAGGTGGCAGAATATTGTGCAACGCGCCCACTCTCAAGGCTCGCTGCACGCTATGGACGCGATCAAACTCACCGGCCACTTCACCCAACTTCTCCGAGTGGACGACTTTGAATAGTTCGTCCCATTGAGTCCGCAACCGGCCCTTCTCGGAAGCCTCGGCGGTGGTCATGGAGTGGGTCAGAGCCTGCAAACGCGGATCTTTTCGTGTTCTGGCTTCGACTTCACCAGCGAATACAACGGCTGCGGCCGGAGCACCACCTATGACGGATGCGTACGTTCCCTCCAAGGCCGCAACCTCGAGATCCTTATTCAGCGCGCTAGAGAAAACTACATAGGCGCCTCCGTGATAGCGAGAAATTACGCAAAAGACCATTGGCCCTTTGAAATTCACGACGGCCCTTCCAATTTCTGCACCGTATTCCAGTTGCAGCTTGCGCATCGATTCTGGGGATCCATCAAATCCCGAGAGATTAGCCAGGAGCACCACCGGCCGATTGTTGCTGGCCGCGTTGATGGCGCGAGCCACTTTCTTGGAAGCAAGCGGAAAGAGCGTGCCCGCACACCATTGATCCGGTCCATCGGCGGGGATAAAACCCAAGCGTGGGACTGGCCGCGACTCGATGCCGATGAGACAAACCGGATACCCACCGAGATGAGCGTCCCAGACTACGGCTGTTTCCGCCGCCCGCATACCACGCCAGCGTTCCAGCGGAGCGTGGTCCTGGTCCATAACTGCCATCATCACGGTGCGAATATCAAAGGATTTCTTTCGCCCCGGGTTTGTATCGTCGGCAAAAATCTCACCGACCCGGCCGAAGCTGTCCCCACGATCCTTCCCGTGAGGATAAGCCCGAACATCACGGTCAATGGGGTCGGTGGTCCTGGCTTTACGGGGAAATCGCTCGCCTGGGGCAACATAAGTGTGCTCGTAATGGCGGAACAGAATATGGCACGCTTCTTCGATATCTTTGGCCCAGTATTGGGCCTGGCCGTTGAGACCCATAATGCGATCATAGCCGCCGATACCTTGGTTGTCCTCCGCCGACACGCTACCCGAATAGTCCAACGCTCGCTTGCCGGTGAGCACCATCGCCGATTGCGGCGTCATGATCAGAATGCCGCGGGTATGCATGAGCATGGTGGCCTCGGCGTTCCAGTAAGGCTGCGCGCCAACGTTGATCCCATTGATGATCAGATTTACTTCGCCGCCGGCTTGGGTGAATTCCACCAGGCGACGTAGCACGCGGGCTATCCAATCCATGTTCTCGACGCCGCTGTCCATCGAGATCTTCGCTCCAGCGGAAATAGGAAACCATTCCAGCGGCACGCCCATCTGTGCAGCTAGGTCAAGAGCCGCAAGGATGCGCCGGCATTCAGGTTCCGCGATGGCCCCAAGATCCCTGCTCGGATCGCCCATCAACAAGACCCTGGTCATACCCTCGGGGTACTTAACCGTGTAATTCCGGATGACGCCGACGATGATATTCGATTTGTTTTGAGCGTACGGCCGATTGACAGGAACCAGGTGACCTTCCGCGTTGAGATCATGCTCGACGAATTCACCTGGGGGAAATTCAGCAGGCGTATTCCCCTGCGCTGGCGTGAGCATTTCGATGATTTCGTAAGGGTAGGTCATTCCGCGCTGGCGCATTCGGACGACTTTCTGGTCGTACTCCGTCAATGGACTCAGCGGAGACATTTTGCCCGCAGGCCGGAAGGTGGTGTGAAAACCGCTGCCAGCTGGTCTCGAGATGCGTAGCACCATGTCACGGAGATTGCCGTTCTCCGCATCGGGGATGCGCGCGCGCAACACCACTTGTTCCAACCCCAAGCCCTCGGTTGCGGGAGCGAGCCGTTGCACGATGTCATGGAATTCATCGGGTCTGATAAGAAGCGGAGGCCAGACATAAAGAAAGACGCGATTCCAATAAAGGCGATCGTGAGCCGAGCGGTGCGACAGGTAGAGCCGAATACCCGCCAGCACTTCCGAGAACATGCGCTCTAAATGCGGCAATTGCACGATGCGGCCGGCCTCATCGCACACGGGCGTCAGATCACGCACCTCTGCAACGGCGAACAACCGTTCGTCCTTCGGGTTTTCGCGGGCTACGGCATGGAAGAGATAGACGTCTTCGACAGATGGCAGCCGCTCAATGTTGAAATTGCTGAATCGCCATAGGTGGAGCCGTTGCGCCATCATGGGGTGGAGGCCGCGATAAAGTTTTTCCTCTTCATAGACACTCCTGCGGGGACTATAGGTAAAGTGGCACATGTCACCAATACCTGTGCCGCGGCCTGGGCCAGCTACGGCAACTACGATGCGGCGGATCGCACGGGGAAAACCTGCTTGATTAAGTGTCGCGCAAATTTCCTGTTGCGTAGATTCCGGACTACTCAGCGCGCCGGAATGCCAGACATAGAAATCGATGGCAACCTCATGGTTCGTCGGGACTGCTTCAATAAGCGGAAACAACGCCCGCGCCGCATCGCAGAGCCGCGTCGAGTCCGCATAGGTGGTAAAGAGATGGACTTGCTGCCCGCTGTCAACGTATTCGGTTGCAATGCAGTGCTGCCCTTCCAGCACGATGGGGCGAACATCATTTAGCGTTTGAATCCGATAATATCGTCGGGTTAGAACCTCCAACATCAGTTGGCTCAGGGCGATATCTGCGGTGTTAAATCGGCCGGCGAAAAGACTCACCAGGGGCTGGGGACACTCGACCAGCGCACGAATTCTCTCGTGACGGTCCTCGGCCTCAGGGTTGGCTGCGAGCAGCGCGAGTTGTTCTTCTGCCTGCGCATAGACCAGCTTTCGTGCCCTCTCAAAGAGCTGCTGATCGAACCACCGATAGCGAACCTCCCTAGCCATATCGCTGATGGCAGGAAAGCGCCCGTTGGACATAGAGATCAACCGATCGAGAAGCACATGGAAGGAGTCTCCCGCTTGTCCCGGCAATGTTTCTTGGCACGCGAGACGTCGCTCGAGCACGCTCAGAATGAGGGCTACCTGCTGCTCTACCCGCTGATGCGATTTGTAGATCCACAGCAGACTTTCTTCTAACTCGGGCGAACGCTCCAGCGTCAGCACTTCGTAGTGAGCGAGTGCGCGACGGAGCGCATCGACGAACCAAGGCGGGAGCCCGTCACCGCGGGTCTCGATCATGCGCAAATAAGAAAAAAGGTAAGCCTCGGGACTGGGTGCTTCGCCGGAGGTTGGATTGTCCATCTCAGGTTCGCGGTGGAAGAGACAACAAATGTCCACAAAAATCTGCAGGATCTCATCTTCGCGCTGCCTCATTTCCTCGGCTTTGGCGGGCTGCTCGCAAGGCTGACCCCATTCGGATAGCAACCGGGCCGAATGCGAAGGATCGACATCAAAGCCCAGCATCAATTGCCGTAGTTCTTCCAGGGCTTGGCGGCTGCGAGAATGGCCCTCTTCCCGGCTCTCCGCCGAGGCACGAGATGCACCAAGTACACACCGCGCAGCGGGTCCGGAGGAATCCCCGCCGCTAACAGCATCGATCTGCACGAGGGGAGCTCCGGTATCTACCTGAATGTTTGGAATGGCGAAAACATGCCGGACCTTTCCCGAAAATGGAGCCACGACCTGCATCTCCATTTTCATGGCTTCGAGCACGGCCAATCGGTCTCCTGCCAAGACCGTGTCTCCCGGCTTCACAGCAATAGAGACGACGACCGCTGGCGCCGGGGCGTGCACGACGCCACCATCATCGCGGTCAATCCGATGCGCGACGCCGTCTACTTCGATCAGATAGCTCAGACCTTGGACGACAGAGACCACGTTGAAGCGTTGCCCAAAGCAGGTAAGCCAGTATTCAAACTGGCCCAGACGGCGGCTATGGACATCGATGCGGGAGCCCTCTGCCTCCACGCGGTGGTGATGGGGACCAAGGCGATAGACTTTGAGCGAGTAGGAGTGCCCTCGATGGCGCAGTGCTACGGTTCCGCCAACCTCATACCTGACGTGTGGTCGACCGCGCACAGCCGATGCATAGAACTGAGTTTGCTCTACTTCCAATTCCGCATCGTAGCTTGCAATCGCTGCTTGCAGTAAAGCCACGTCCGCGTACCGCCTGGAGAGGTGCTCATCACTTGTCACCAGGCGTTCCATCCACCCGATGTCTACATTCCCGCTTTGCACCTCTGGACGGCTCAGCAATTCCAAAAGGAACGCTTTGTTGCTCGCCCCGCCCTTGACCACCACCACGCTCTCGCGTAGCACCCGTTGGAGCCTGGAGAGCGCTTCTTTCCGATTCTGACCGTAGGCGATGATCTTCGCGATCATGGAGTCGAAGTCCGCCGGGACGGCGTCGCCTTCAGCGACACCCGTGTCAACACGGACTCCGGGACCGGCCAAAATCCTGAATCGTTCAATCGTGCCGGCCGCTGGAGCAAAACCATTGTCCGGATCTTCCGCGTTCAACCGCACCTCGATGGCGTGGCCCGTTGTGCGCGGCGCCTCTCCTTCCAATCGGCCACCCCGAGCGATGTGAATTTGAAGTTTGACGAGATCAAGCCCCGTCGTGCATTCCGTAACCGGATGTTCCACCTGCAATCTAGTGTTCATTTCCATGAACAGGAGACGTTTGGTTTCCGGTTCGTATAGAAATTCCACGGTACCGGCGTTGTGATAACCAGCAGCTTTGCTCAAGCGCACCGCGGCGTCGCGAAGTGCCTGATCCTGTTCGGGAGAAAGCGCGGGAGAAGGAGCTTCTTCGAGGATCTTCTGGTGACGTCGCTGAATCGTGCAATCACGCACGCCAACTGCCCAAGTGGTCCCTTCATGGTCGGCGATGACCTGCACCTCGACGTGGCGAGCACCCTGAACGAGTTGCTCCATAAAAACCGTAGCGTCTCCGAAGGCCTTGTGCGCTTCGGTTCGGGCGCTCTCAAAGGCATTCGGCAGTTGCTTGGCTGTGTCCACACGCCGAATGCCGTGGCCACCGCCCCCGGCAGTGGCCTTGATGAGAAGCGGGTAGCCCAAGTGTTCGGCATGACGCCTGGCGTCGCTGAGTGTTTCCACCGGCCCACCGCTCCAAGGCGCGATCGGAATTTGCTGTTCCTCGGCTAGACGCTTCGAGGCAATCTTGTCGCCGAGCCGACGCATCGCGTCGCCGTCCGGGCCGATAAATACAATTTCCAACTTCCGGCAAAGATCCGCGAAATCGGCGTGCTCGGCCACGAAGCCCCACCCCACCCACACGGCCTCCGCACGCGCGGCCCTCAGAGCCCTCTCGATCACTTTGTAATCTACGTAGCTACTCTTGGATTGGTGAGTGTCTGGGTCGATAGTCTGGGCGGCGCCAAGGCAGACGGCTTCGTCCGCCTCACGTACAAACATGGCATTGCTGTCAGGCTCGGTGTAGAGCGCGATAGTGCGCAAAGACGTGCCTCGCTCTTGATTGAACTCTCGCACCGCATGGATAAATCGCATCGCGGATTCACCGCGGTTCACGATGGCCACTCGTTGGAATTCCTTTGGCATAAAGCCTCTAATCAGCAGCTCTCAACTTCGAGAAGCTGCAATGCCTAAACGGCGACGGCCTGCAACGCCTTCAGCGGTTCCACATCGACGCTGTCGGGTAGTGCACTTGTCCGGTAGCCGATCAGATGTACGAACTGGTTTCCAAACCCATCCACCACTTCCGCATCGTAACTTTCCTTCTCCGGATGGGGAGTGACTACGGCATATAGCCTGCCTTCGGATCCATTCGTCTTTCGCCGCACGCAGAGTTGATCAATGTGCTGCGGAAGACCCATGCGGCCCGTCGCACTCATTTCACTGAGCCCGGCGGTTTGGAAGCAAAGCTCGATGAGCCGTGGGGACAGAAGCATCGGCTGATCGAGCGGGTAATGATCGTTGGGCAGAATTTTGGAAAATTCGCCAATGATGCGCTCTCCCTCACGCCATGCCCGCTCCAATACTTGATACGCCGGTCCATGGAAATAAATGCGATAGATGTCTGCGGCTTCAATGATCGTCCCTATTGGCAAACCAGGCGTCGGACCAGTCAGAGTTTCCGGCGCCTGCTTTGTTAGCCGAATACGGGCTGAGAAGTGAACGGTTACTTGTGGCTCTGTCTGGTTCGGGAGGTTCCGCCGACCAAGCAGCCGACAATCCGCGATCACCGCTTGGTCCTCAGGATGAAAGACGGCCTGGATTGTCAACGTGCGCGGCTCATTCCTGTAAAACTTAAACGGGTTGAGAAAATTCACGTCCTCGACCGCCGCAACGTGCCAGCCGGGAAGCATTCTATGGGCTGCCTCCGCAAAAGCCTCGATGCCCATCACGCCGGGCAACACCGGAGTCCCGTCGATTTGATGATCGTGCAAGAACGGTTGAAGGGTTGGGTCCAGTGTTGTCTCGATGGTGAGGCCGTCATAGAGTCCCATGCCTGTGATCGAGCCGACCATTGGCCCGTATCCAGGAAGCCCCCGCTCGGCGGCCTCGGTTGCTTTTGTATCCAGTCCGCCGGTTGAATCCCACTCATTCAGCAAAAGGCCGAGGCGTCGGCCGATGACGATTTCGCCACGCGTCCCGCCTACCGTCAGTTCGCGGCGAATGAGAGGAATTCCCGCTTCAGGCGGCAACATATCGATGCCGGCGAGTTCCATCATTTTAGGAATAGAGCCGCGGCTGGCCATGCCGATGCCACCCCAGGCTGTCCAGTCGATGGCGATGGCGCGCGTGGCGGGCCGGATGCTGCGGAAACTCGACGCGATTTTGCACAACAAGTCGTTGGCTGCGCTGTAGTCCGCCTGTCCTCCGTTGCCGAAGCGGCCCGCTATCGAGCTGAACGCCACTGTCGCACCGAGAGGCATGTCACCGATAGCATGCAGCAGGTTGAACCAGCCATCGCTCTTCACGTCGAAGACCAGATCGAATTCTCGCGGATCTTTGTCCGGCAGAATGTGGCTTCGCTCGATGCCGGCAGCGTGCAGCAATACGTCGATGTGTCCGCTGCGTTCGCGCACTTCGTTGACGATTTTTGCCACGGCTTCGACACTGGTGAGGTCCACGCTGAAATAGTGCGCAGTACCACCAGCCGCCCTAACCGCTTTGATCGCGCTCGCGGCTGCCTGACTGCGCTCCAACCCAGCGAGTTCCTTTTCAACCAAAGCCGGTGTGCCTCGTTCTCCGCGTGCTTGGATTCGCGCGATAAGATCGCGTTTCAAACCCTCCTTGTCGGTCGCAAAGCGCTTGAGGTCGGGATGATTTGGATCTGGCTCAGGCACCAAATCGAGAAGATAGAACGTGCCTCCGGACGCGGCTGCCAAATCGGCAGTGATAGCCGAGACGATACTTCCCGCGGCGCCGGTGATAACAAAGACAGAGTCGTTGTCCAGCGCGAATCCGGGGTGGCCGTCAACCGCGGGCTGTTCCTGCAGACCAACTGTCCAACGCTGTCCGTCCTTGTAGCCAATCTCTACTGCGCCGGGATCGCGCAGGGTTTCTTCGATGAGCAGTTCGGCGATTTCTGAAGGCTCGCGTTGTAGATCAAAATCGACAGCTTTGACGAGAACGTCCGTCCGCTCGCGCTTATAGGTTTTTGCGAACCCCACAACCGCACCACCCAACGGCGCGACCGCTCCTGCGTCGTCGTAGCCATGTTGCCCGCCGAGCCGCGTTGCCGACACAAAGAAAGTGTTCGGTGCGGCGATCTGCTCGTAAAGACCGCGCATGGTGGTGTAAAGCGACTTGACCCGTACTCGCAGTGCCTCACGCCAGGCGGCCAGATCCATCTCGCTGAGATTTCCTTCGTTGTCCAACGCGGGTAACCAATAAACTCCTTGCACGGGGCCTGCGGCGAGCCAGTCCTTGAGGTGCTCTTCCAGAGCACTCGCATCCCATGCCGGATTTAGCGGCAGGATTTCCGCTTTAAGTGACCGGAGTCGCATGGCAAGTGCGTCTCCCACTCCATTTTTGTCAGGCATGAGTACGACGCGGCTTCTAGGGCCAAGCGTCACGCTAGTGTGTTTACAAATTACTAGGGGAGGACGGAGATTGGGCACAGGTACGCGGCGAGGAATTGCGTTCGCAGCGTCTAACGACCCTGTTACGAGGCGCACCGGCACGACCGGAATTGCCGTCGCCGATGGAGGCACAGCTATAGTCTCCACCGAGCGAGCATTTGTGCTTGGGATTGCCGGAGAGCTTGGAGTCGGAGCGTCTTTTTTTCTCGGCTGCCTGTCGTGCGCGAATTGAATCACATGCGCCAGCGTGGGGAAGTCCCGTAGTTTAATGCTTTCATCGCGCGGAATGTTAAACGCCGCGCGAACGGACGCAAACATCTCAGCTTGTTTAACGGTGTCAATGCCGAGGTCCGCTTCCAGATCCAGGTCCAAATCCAACATCTCTATCGGATAGCCTGTCTTTTCCACCGCTAGAGCCAGGATGCGCTCTTTCACTGGATCGCTTGCGCTGGCTTCTGCGGGAACGAAGGCGGGCGCCGATGCGGTTTGTTCGACCTGATTCTGTGGTTCGGCCACTGTCTCTGCCGTAGTTAGGCTGGCCAAGTCCGGCCGCTTGTCATAGACGAAGCGGATGACATGCGCCAGTGTTGGATAATCGCGCAGCTTGCGGTTCTCGTCGCGCGGGATGCTATAAATTTCGCGAATCGCGGCGAACATCTCCGCTTGCTTCACCGTGTCGACGCCTAGATCGGCTTCGAGATCCAGATCCAGGTCCAACATGTCTTTCGGATAGCCGGTCTTTTCCACTGCCAGAGCCAGGATCCGTTCTTTGACATCATCGATGGCTTCGTGTTTTACCGGGGGGACCGCGGCCGGTTGCGCGATAATTTTGGCCTCGTCCTTCGTTTCCAAATTTCGAGAGGCTGGTACGCCAACAACTAGATCTGGCCGTTTGTCATACACAAACCGGATGACATGCGCCAGAGTCGGGTAATCGCGCAATTTGCGGTTCTCGTCGCGCGGAATGTCATAAATCTCGCGGATCGCGGCAAACATCTCCGCTTGCTTGACGGTATCGACGCCCAAATCTGCTTCGAGGTCCAGATCCAGATCGAGCATATCCGGTGGGTAACCCGTTTTTTCAGCCGCCAAGGCGAGTACTCGCTCCTTAACTGCACCACCTTGCGCGACTTGCTTGGGAGGCACAGAAGTCGCGGTGCTGGCAGCCGGAGCGAGCGTTTTTGATTTGTCGGCGTCATTGCCCAAGGAAGCCACCGCAGTTCGCGCAACTACGACCCTCTCGTTTGTTTGCGGCGCTTGGACGACACGAGCAGGTGCCGACAGCACCTGAGGCTCTAGAATTGCCTCGACTGGACGAGCTGCGGGCCCTTTATCTCTGACACGCAAAGTGTGATGGAAAACTTCCAGGTCGGCATTGGGATGGCCAGCGACGCGGCTCAGCCAGGAACTCCAAGCAGCTTTATCGATGATGCGATAAGCGTAACCCAAGGAATTTGGATTTGGACGAACAGCCTCTTTCGTCCCAACCCAGTGCAGCAGGGTCATGCTGACCTGCGAGCCGAATCCTGCGCCCAAGCGCAGTGCGTACTCGACGGGATAAATACCGCCCTTCGACAAGTTCAACGCACCCAACTCGGGATCGATTTCCTTAAAGTTCGCGACCGGTGGCACGTATCCCGTTTCCAGCGCTTTAATGGCGACCACGTCTTCGATGCCCGCCGCCATGGCGTGCCCAGTGAACCCTTTCGTGTTGGCGATCACGATTTGGTCTGCGTCGCTTCCAAAGACGCGCCGCAACGCATGGATCTCCGCCGCGGCACTGCCGCCACGCGCGGGCGTGTATGTTTCATGAGAAACGAATACCGTACGGGGCGCGATCTGATGGCGAGAAATCCCGCTGCGCGCTTCGGCCTGAGATACAAGATCCTCCATTACCTGGCCAATGTGCTGGACATCCAGACGAGTCCCGTGGAAGGCGCTGTTGGCGGTGACCGCGCTCAACACCTCGCAAATGGGCTGAATTCCCCGCTCTCGCGCTGCTTCCGCGC
This sequence comes from uncultured Acidobacteriota bacterium, assembly GCA_963718785.1. Classification (GTDB taxonomy): domain Bacteria; phylum Acidobacteriota; class Terriglobia; order Acidiferrales; family UBA7541; genus Acidiferrum. The sequence goes on from CAVQZW010000011.1 coordinate 58,399, forward strand.
TCTCAACCACGAGAGCCGCAGCGCCCATGCCTATGATCATGCCGTGCCGGCGGCGGTCGAACGGAATGGCGGCGTCCTCAACCACATCGTCCGTGGCTGCCGCGCCGCTAGCCAGAAAGCCCGGGCCTACCCACCCGAGTAGATGGTCGGAAGTGACGTCGTCGGCCGAGATGACAATCACGCGGCGGCAGCGCCCGACGCGGATCCAGTCCTCTGCCAGGGCCACAGCCTGCGTGGTGCTCGCGCATGCGGAGTTGACCTGCGTGTTAGGTCCACGGGCGCCGATGAATTCGGCAAATTGGGAATGGCCCATGGAGAGAGTTTTGAAAAGAAATCGCCGGTCAAAAACATACGGTTCTTTTTCAATAGCCGCGCGCAACTCGTCGATGCGGCGGTTCAATTCTTGCGTCAGTTTAGAATGACCATTCGATCCGGACGCCGATACGAGCAAGCTTTGCAGTGTTGCCAACTGCCCGCGGCGAGCATGGTCCGTGTAGTACCGAGACGCTTCATCTGCGAACGAATCGTAGCCCGGAAAAGCCGACGCGAAAATCACGCCGACGTCGTCCCGCAGTGCTTCCGGCAATCCCCATCGCTCCGGCAACTGCGTGCCTTTGCTGGTGGTCTTATACCGCATGACCAACGGAATGCCGGCGTCGCGCAGTGCGTCGATCCCCACAGCGATGGCCAAGCGGGTAACGCGATCAAGGGCCGACACCCGCTCAGCGGATACGCCGAATTCCTCTTCCAGATTAAAGTCTCCTCCGCGCCCCGCCAGCTTGATCACCTCGGCCACACTGCTGATCGTTTCGAACCTGGCCCCGCCATTGTCGTTTTTGACCAGGCGAGTGATGTGTTTGTCCAGCATCGCTTGACGTAGGTGGGCGGGAACCAGATTTATAAATTGATCGCCGCGCAGGATTCGGGCGATGTTGTCGTCATCGAAGATATGTTTCGTTCCAGGAAGGCCCAAAGCCGCTCCGGTGATCACCACCGGGAGACTGATTTGGCGGCCTTTCTGGCCTTGCCAAATCTGAAAGCCGCGCTCCAGCGTGTCGGCAAACAAATGGCCAAGCTCGACATAGCGATCGGTGGTGATTGGCGCCGATGGCGCGATTGCAGAACCTGCCGCAGCCGCTGGCGCTGGGATTGGTCGCGAGGCTTCTGCGAGTGACGCCGAAACGGACACCGTTGTTATTTGCTTCCCTTGCGTATCGGCGACGCCCCGTCCCAATCCCGCCGCATAGAGGCCACACAATGCCTGGTTGAAAGCCGTAGCGTCCGCAAGTTTTGGGTGATTGGTGAAAAGCGAAATCACATCGCTGTGCTCACCAAGCACATCATCAACAAATCCCTGCAATGCTTTTTTCGGCCCAACTTCCACGAAAACTCGCGCGCCCGCTCCGTGCAGGGTGCGCAGGCCCTTCACGAATTGCACCGGAGAGGCGACCTGCTTTGCGAGAATGTCCAGCATTTGCGGAACGACGTCGGCGCCGGTGGGATAGAACTCGCCGCTTATGTTGGCCACGATCGGCACGCTCGGCGATTGTAGGTGCAAACGCTCTAACGTCCGCCGCAGCGGCTCGCTTGCCGGAGCGACAATCGAAGTGTGGAAAGCGTGGCTGACGGTCAGCGGCACTGCGTTGTAACCAGCCTTCAGGAAAATCTCTGTGGCTTGCTCGACCGCTTTGGCAGCGCCACCAATCACCGCCTGGTGGTCGCTGTTGATATTCGCTATTACTACATAGCCCTCGACCGTTTTCAGTATTCGCTCGACTTCATTCAACGGCGCAAATACCGCAGCCATTTTTCCGTTGTCACCCCACGACACGCGCGTCATTTCGCGCCCTCTCGCGCTGACCGCCTCCAATGCGTCTTCGAAGGGCAGCCCGCCTGCGGCGACCAATGCCCCATACTCACCCAGACTGTGTCCCATCGTCATGTCCGGCTCGATGCCATACGCGGCCAAGAGTCGCGTCAAGGCGAGGTCGGTAGCGAGCACCGCTGGCTGAGTAAGAGCGGTCTGGCGCAGGTCCTCTTCCGCCTTTGCGACTGCTTTCGCGTCGGATTGATCCACGAAAATAAAATCGCTGAGCGGCTTGCCTAGCAGTGGCGTCATCACGCGATCAGCTTCGGCAAATGTTTCGGCCACGATTGGTTCAGCGGCGCGGAGTCCCTGGAGCATGTTGACGTACTGCGAGCCTTGGCCTGTAAAAAGAAACGCCACCTTGAGTGCCGGACCGCGCCCGCGGAAAATGCCTTGCGCCCGAAGTGCTTTCCAGGTCGCCGCGTCGTTGGCTGCCAACGCCTTGAGCGCTTTCGCGGACTTCTCCGCCAGGTCAGCCGCTTCGGCATAATCGATCGCCAGACGTTCAGGTGCGCGCAGATCGGATTCCGCCGGCGGGGCCAGCGCAGGTTTTCGGCCTGCTTCAGCTTCCTTCTGAATCGCGCGCAAACGCTCGGTAAGTCCAGCCTCGGAGGCGGCGCCGATCACCAGCGCGCCGCGCAACGGCGCTTTATAGGAAGTTTTCTCAGTTGTACTGCTCGCAACATTCTTTGCGATCACGCTTCCGCCATTCCCCGCCACTGCCGGCGAATCGCCGACCTCGAACGCTCGCTTCCCATTGCCGTTCAGTTTGTGCGGAATGTACTCCTCAAGGACCGCATGAAAATTCGTGCCGCCAAATCCAAAAGCGCTTACGCCGGCGCGCCGCACTCCGTCCCCAGCGACGGTCCACGGCTTCAGAGCGGTATTCACGTAAAGCGGCGAGTGGGCAAAGTCGATATCCGGATTGGGATGTTCGTAGTGCACGCTCGGCGGGAGTACTTTGTCCCGAAGCGCCAGAGCGGTCTTCAGCATCCCCGCGGCACCCGCTGCGCCTTTGAGATGACCGATGTTTGATTTAACAGAGCCAAGCGCCACGGATCCGGCCGGAAGATGAAAACTGCTAAGGACATCAGCCATGCTCTGCACTTCGACAACGTCTCCAACTCGCGTCGAGGTGCCGTGACCTTCCAAGTAGGTTACGGTGGCCGGAGACAGGCCGGCGTTCTGCCAGGCACGCTCAATGGCGAGCTTCTGGCCAATCGGGTTGGGCGCAGTAATACCCTTCCCTTTACCATCACTCGATCCACCGATTCCGCGCAGTACCGCGTAGATCTTGTCGCCGTCGCGTTCCGCATCGGCCAGACGCTTCAGCACGAATATCGCTCCGCCTTCGCCCATTACAAATCCGTTTGCTCCTTCGGCGTAAGGCCGCGTGCCGGTCGCCGAAAGCGCGCCAATCTTGCAAAACTTCACAAACGTGGAAGCGCCCATGTTGCGGTCTATGCCGCCTGTTATCACCGCGTCAAAATCGTTTTGGATCAACCCTTCTGCCGCCGCACTCATCGCCGCCATTGCGGAAGCGCACGCCGCATCCACCACATAATTGGGTCCGTGAAAGTTGAAAACGTTTGCGATGCGCCCCGCAATGCAATTTCCCAATTCTCCGGGCATGCTGTCTTCCGTAACTTCCGGAAGATGATTGCCGATGCGCTCGTGCAATTCTCGGGTGATCTCCAGGCGCACCTTCTCCGGCAGCGCGGCAAAACTCGTGCTGGCTTCCAATTCCTTTGCATATTCCGGAAAGTACACACGCAGCGCGGTGAAATAGTGGCGTTCGCCCGCCATCGCATTGCCAAGAATCACTGCCGTGCGGTCGGCGTTTAGCGGCCGCTTTGGGTAACCGTAGTCTTCGAGCGCCTCACGCGTGCACCCGATCGCCCATTTCTGAGTTCCATCCATAGCATCAAGGACGCGCGGCGGGATCGGCAAATGCCACTTTATGGGGTCCCACACGAACTCGCGCACCCACCCGCCAATTTTCGAGTAACTCTTGTCCGGCACGCTCGGATCAGCATCGTAGTAAAGCGCCGGGTCCCAGCGGTCCGGCGAAACCTCGCTTATGCTGTAGCGCCCGTTCTTTACGTTCTCCCAGAAGGCGGCAACATTGACTGCATCGGGCAGTACGGCTCCCACCCCGACGATGGCGATCGCTCGATGCGCTGTGTTTTCCATGACGACGCTCCCTCTCGAGTGGGAGCGGCAAGAGACCAGTAAATTGTGGCGGGATGCCAGTCCCACATCTTTCAATGCTATGCGGCTAGCCCTGTACGCTTCGCCGCGCGGTCGTAAACTACGTCCGCTATAAAATCCATATCCGAAATCAGACCGGCCTGCGCGCGATGAATCGCGGGCAGACCTAAACTCGCTTCAAATGCCGGCATATCCGCGTCGTTCACGCCGCCGGCTCCGCCCACCCAGCGCAATCCCTCTTCGCCTACTTTGCGCGCCGCTTCGCGCGCAAAAATTCTGCTCAGCGCCGCCATTGCGGTCGCGTCAAATCGCACGCTGGCTTTTTCATTGAGCTTGCCTTCCTCCATACGCGCGGCCCGGCGCGCTAAGCATCCCGCAGACTCGGCGAAGGCGATCAATTCACCCAGGCGCAAAAGAATGTGTTGGTGCCGAGTAAGGTGCGCGACGCGCGCTTTCTCCATCACTTCGGCTAAGGCGTGCAGCGCCAGCGCCGCGGTGTTTGCCCCGACATGCGGATGCTGCGCGTGCAGCGCTTCAAGCCCGCGAGCCTGTTCGTGATAATGCTGCCCGCGTGTTTTCAGGTGAAGCTGCCAGCGATCGCGGCTGATAGTCATCTCCATGATCTCGGAGGTGCCTTCATAAATCGTGGTAATACGCACGTCGCGCTTGATCTTCTCCACCATGTACTCGTGCGTGTAGCCGTAACCTCCCAGCGCCTGGATACTTGCGTCTGCGGCCAGGTTCCCTGCTTCGGTCGCCATGTACTTCGCAATTGCGCCTTCGGTGTTCAGGCTTCCCTCGCCGGCGTCGATGCGCTCGGCAGTTTCTTCGATGAACGCGCGGCTAGCTTCCAGGCGCGCCACGTTTGGGATGATCAGCTTGTGCGTATATCCCTGTTTCTCGGAAAGGGGCGCTCCCGCCTGAATTCGCTTCGTCGAGTACGGAATCGCCCGGTCGAGTGCCGCCCAGCCTGCCCCCAGGCCGAACGTTGCCACCATCAGGCGCGTGTAGCCAAACACCGCTTGCGCCTGAAGCAATCCCTGGCCTTCCACCCCGCCGACGAGCCGGTCCGCATCGACATACACATCGTTAAACGCGAGCGCCGCGGTGTTGCTTAGGCGAATGCCGTGCTTATCTTCCGGCGCATCGTGCGTAAAACCCGGCACGCCCTTTTCCACGATGAACCAGCTCGGCCCTCCAGGTGTGTTTGCCAAAACCGTGTAAGCATCCGCAATTCCGCCGTTGCTGATCCATTGTTTGCTGCCATTGATTTTGTAACCAACGACGCGGTCATCCTTCAAAACTCGGTCGGCTGTGGTGCGAAGCGCCGCCAAGTCGCTGCCCGCTTCCGGCTCCGTCGCCCCGTACGCGAACAACAATCCCTCTTCCGCAATGCGCGTCAGCCATTTTTTCTTCTGTTCCGGGGTCGCGCCGACCGTGATTGGATCGCTGCCGAGAAATGTGGCCAGCACCGCCGTGGCCACGCCTAGATCAATCCGCGCCATCTCTTCGCAAATGCAATACACATCAAACGCGCCGCCGCCCATCCCGCCAAACTCCTCGGGAACGAACAGGAGTTGAATGCCCAGTTTGTCCGGGCTGCACATATGCCGGACCACCTCTAACGGGCACTCGTCCCGCGCGTCCAAATCCAGGAGTTCTTCGTCTGTCAGGCGCTTCTTGGCGAAGTCGTGCAGTGATTTCAAGCTCATTTTCAATGTTTTCTTCGCTATCATGGGCGCTGCCTCTCTTACGCCGAAACGGCCGATACTTCCCGGATCTTGTTAGTCAGCTCCGGCAGAAATTCCAGAATGTCCGCAACGATTCCTACATCCGCCACTTGGAAGATGGGCGCTTTGGGATTCTTGTTGATTGCCACCAGGAAGGGATTTCCTTTGATGCCCACCAGATGCTGGAACGAACCGCTAATGCCGCACGCCAAATAGACTTTAGGCTTCACGGTCTGGCCGGAGGACCCCACCTGGCGCGACTTCGCCATCCACTTGGCATCCACCACCGGTCGCGAACAGCTCAATACCGCGCCCATCGCGTCGGCCAGTTCCTGAGCGATTGACAGGTTCTCTTTTTCCTGGATACCTCGACCAATCGAAACTAAGACGGGCTCTTTGCTGATGTCCACATCCCCTGACTCCGCAACCACCGTCTTAAGAACCCGCCGTCGCGCTGCAATCAACCCAACTTCTGAGGATTTATCGGTGACCTTCGCGCGTACGGGAGCACCCTCGATCACCTTGAATGCGCCGGGCCTGATGTTGATTACTGCCCCAGCCGAAATGTCACAGCGCACGTGGGCGCTGATCTGGCCTCCGAATTCCTGGCGAACCACTTTGAGGTAACTCCCCTCAATGCCTTCAATGCTCACCACGTCGGACACAAAAGGGGCATTCAGCTTGATGGAAAGACCAGGCGACAGATCGACTCCGAAATGCGCGTGCGGGACCAGCAGGATGCTGCCGTGCGGCAGAATTTTTACCAAGGCGTTGCGCACCAGTTCCGCATTAGGATATGCAATGGCCTCGTTTGCCACTTTCCAGATTTCACTGTACGAAGTACTTAGAGCCGCGCAAACGGCATCCAACTCATTCCCCCAGCCTGTGACAATCGCCGTCAGCGTAGCTCCCGCATCAATCTTTTTCGCAGCTGCCGCCAGCTCGCCCGCCGTGTCATCGACCACTCCATTTTTATGAGTAATGTAGGCAAAGATCTGAGTCATGATCTCAGCCCTCCTTTGTCCTTTAGCAATTCCACGAGTTTCTCGACAATCTCTTCCGTGCTGCCCTGCAGCATCTCCGCTCCCTTGCCCGCGGCCGGAACGAAGTAGTCCTCTCGTTTTACTTTCGCTGCCGCCTCTCCTACCGTGTTTTCTTCAATACCCAATTCCGACGCGCTGAGCGCGGGAATGTTCACCGATGCCACCTGACGAATGCCCCGCATGCCCACATACCGCGGCTCATTGATCCCCGTTTGAATCGACAGCACACACGGCAGCTCGATCTCATTTATTTCTTTTGTGCCTCCCTCGATTTCCCGGCTGATTTTCAGCTTTCCGCCTTCGAGGACTTCTATCGAATTCACTAGCGATGCGAACGGATAATCCAGCAGGGCTGCCAGCATTCCGCCGACCTGCGCACCTCCGTCTTCAGCTTGCACTCCGGTCATGATCAGGTCGTAATGACCCTTCTGCACGAACGCTCTCAGGATTGTGGCGATACCCTTGCCGTCGGATCCGCCGAAAGCCTCATCGCAGAGCAGCACACCGTGGTTCGCTCCCATGGCCATCTCTCGGCGCAAGACCTCTTCATCCTCGTCGCTTCCCACAGTTACGACGGTCACGTTTCCGCCGATTCTTCCCACGATCTGAAGGGCCTCTTCCACCGCGTAGTTATCCGGCTCGTTCACCGAATACACCAACTCATCGCGTCGAATATCGTTCGCGGCGCTGTCCAGCTCAATTTCGTTTTCCGAAGTGTCCGGCACCCTTCTCACGCACGCTAAAATTTCCATGTCCAACCTCCACTCATCGCTCTAATTCCCGCATCGAATTCCTGTCCCTGCACAAAATTTCAGCCCACTTCCTCCGCGGGAGCCATCACACATTCCTGCATCGCTTCCTCTACGGCTGCAAACTGTCGAACTGGGCTTTCACGCACCATCTGCTTCTCGACCAGTTCCGTCAGGTCGATAGCCGTCATTTTTCCTTCCAGCCCCGCCACTTTGATTGCATCTTCCATATTCACCATGCAATACGGACAGGCCGTCACGATGACGTTGGCTCCGGCCTGCGCGGCCATCTGCACTCTCTTGACCCCCATCCGCTGCTCTTCCTTGGGCTCGTAGAACATCATCAGCCCGCCGCCGCCGCAGCAGAACGAGCGATCTCGAGACCGGCTCATCTCCACTCTTTTCAAGCCGGGAATCGCATCAAGAACATCGCGCGGGTCATCGTAGATTTGATTGTGGCGTCCCAGATAGCACGGGTCGTGGTAGGTGTAGACATTGTTTTTGTCTTCCACCTGTTTGAGTCTGATATTTCCGGCCTTCACTTCCCGGGCAATCACCTGACTGATGTGCTCCACCGGCGGCACATTTTTGTAATCGTTTTTTAGCGCGTTGTAGGCATGGGGATCGGCGGTGACGATCCGTCGAACACCGGATTCTTTGATCGCCGCCACATTGTGATCTCGCAAAGCCATGAACAGCGTTTCTTCGCCGAACCGCCGCACCTCATGGCCGCTATCTTTCTCCGCCGTTCCCAGAATTCCGAAATCTTGTCCGAGATAGTCCAGAATCTTCGCCGTGGCCTGTCCGATCTTCTGTATCCGGTCATCGTAGGAAGTAATGCTGTCCACGAAATACAAGGTATCCGCGTGGTTGTTCCCATCGAGCACCTTGACGTCGCAAGTTTGCTGGAACTCTCCGCCGCTTGCCCAATCCGCTCTTTTCTTCTGCATTTTGCCGTATGGATTACCGCGGCTCTCAATAGACTTCAGCGGTTTCTGCAGGTTCTGCGGCACATTCCCTTCGTCGACCATGCCTCGCCGCAAATCCACAATCTTGTCGATATACTCCACGAGTAGAGGGCACTCTTCCTCGCAGGCGCCGCACGTCGTGCAGGACCAGATTTCGTCCGCCGAGTAAATGCCTCCAACGAGTGGCTGGTCATTCTTCGACTTCCCGAGAACCGGGAAGTGCTGGAAGCTGTAGTCCCTCGCCTTGATTGTCAAGAATCGCGGCGACAGTGGTCTTCCCACCGCGTTGGCGGGGCAGTTGTCCGAGCAACGCCCGCAGTCCGCGCAGGAATAAAAATCGAGCATGTGCTTCCACGTGAAGTCTTCGAACTTCTTCACGCCGAAGGATTTCACCTGATCGAGTTGTTCATCCGAGACTCCCCACCTCACCGGTTTTACCGTCCCACGGTCCAGCTTCGCGAAATAGATATTAAACAGCGACGTCTCTACGTGGAACTGCATCCCAAACGGCCGATAGCACAGCAAGAAGTAGAAAGTCACTTCGTGCAGAAGTGTGGCTCCGAAGTGCAGATTCGTCAGTGTTGAAGCCGAGGTGGAGGCCAGCGCACTCTTCAACAACCACGGCAGTGATAAGACAGAAACCCATTCAGCTCCCTGGCCTGCCTGAAAAGCGCCAGCGCCTTTCGTAGCCTCAAAGAGGCTGTCCGCCACCATCAGAATACCGATCAACGCTAAGAGAAAGATGGCATCTGCAGAATGGCCTTTGCCAAACTTTGCCGGTACCGCGTATCGCGCGGGTTTGAAGACCACTCTGCGAATCCCCGCAACGATCACGGCAAGCAGGACGATCGTTGCCGCATAGTCAGTGGTCACCTCGTAGAGATGGCCCACTCTTCCCGACAAGCCTGGGATGACGAGGTTATCGTTGAATCCGAGAATTAATAAAGCGAACGCGCGAATGGCGAGAGTTAGGAAGCCCGCAAAAATAAAAATGTGGAGGATTCCCGCGGTCTTGTACCGCGGTTGCTTCCACTGCCCCAGCCAGTATTTCAAAAGCTTTTCGAATCGAATCCATGGCCGGTCAAATCGAAAATCCCGTTCACCGCGAAATAGCGGCGCCAGCCGCTTCACTACAATGTAGGAAAAACACATCAGGCCAATAACATGTATGGCCAGGAACAGTTCTCTTCCCGAATTCAATAAGTATGTCGCTTGCGCCGTTGCTTGGAAGACTCCCAACATCCTCCCAACTTCCTCTAGGTCGGATTGCCTCTCCGCGCGTTGCCCACCCCGAAAACACATCCAGTCGCTATTGCTGCCACATCCCTCGCGTGTATCCTCTGAATTTCCTGTTTCTTGCGGCCTAGATCGCGGTCCTTATCCTTGCTGTCTTTCACCAGGAATGGGAAATCTGCCTGTCGAAAAGTCTTCCGAACGCTGGAACAGACTTCATCGCCAAGAGCAACCGTCTCGCTCTCTGACCGGGCGCGCATCCCTGTGCTCCTCAGTAACCTCGGTAACCTCACTTACGGTACCGAAGTTAGTCTTGCCACTATTCTGGGTATGTGACAGCCATCACGGGCGGAAGTGATTTGCATGACATGCGCTGAAATTGCGAACTGCGATGGGCGCGCCCGGGGAGTTGAAAGTGCTTCTGGATCTTCGTGGGAAGTTCGGCCTCATTGCTCTGCGTTCCCACCAGAGCCGGGCTCTCAAACCTGATGCTCTTCCTTCTCGATCCTGTTCTTGACAAACTGTTACTTCTATTACGATTATAATTGTGATTCTTTGCGAGAGACTTGTACAATTTCAGTGCAATTAGCGCCCCCAAGTCCTTTCGAATGAACACTTATATAAGTGTTGGAAATAAAGGACTTTATCTATCTTTAGAATGAACACTTATGAAAAAAAGGGAGGGGGGACCGGGGCCTTCGTCAAAGCCAACTGCTCAATTCTCCGCGAGTCGTTGGGCTACGATACTGTACACCAGCGGGCTGAACACCATTCCGATGTGCGTCGAGGATACTTCAAAATCGATTTCCGGGTCGCCCGTACGGCACACACGCCAGTTCAGGACTCCGTCCGTCTTGGCATAGATGGCCGTCTGGCGCACCGATTTCGGGAGGATGATCTTCAAAGACTCAACGAAGTCGCATGTGCACTTGGCTGTATAGCACGCAGGAAGGACCCCATCCCCGTGCCGTTCGTGAATTTGTGCTCGCACAAGATCGGCGGCGTGCTGAATGGAAGCATGGGCCTCAAGACCCCGGATCGGCGCCCCAAGCGTGATCACAGAGGCAATCCGATCAGGCCTTTGCGCCGCGGCGGACAACGCAATCGAGCCTCCCAGGCTGTGACCAATCAAATGAACCTTTCCCCCGCTCGATTGGCAAGCCTCCTCGATCGTTTCGTTGAGATGTCGCCGGATTAAAAGGTTCGGGCAATCCGCATTCAGCCGGATTCCCGAATAAAAGGATTGGTAACCAATGCGGCGCAGCCAGCTGCCAAAATGCGATAGATAAAGGTCGGTCCCCAGAAAACCGGGAACCAGCACGACCGCCGAACCGTCTCCGTGAGGAACTCCATACCCCCAGAAAATTGGCGAAAACCTCAAAAAAGCCAGTTCCACTCCGGCCAACCACTCGTGCCAAATGGAGGAGCGTTCCGGTTCCTGCTCCTTTCGCCGAAAGCGTCGACGAGGTGTCATTTGTTTCTCAGTCTATCCAACAAACTGCCTGCCGCAAAATACATTTGACTGCTGGCTGCGAACCCATTAACGCGCTGCTGCCGATTCCTGCCACCAACGGCGGGAATCGGCAGCGTAGTTCTCGCTTAAGTCATCTGCCTATTACGCTGAATGCGTGAACATCACGCATGAGCATGAGCGGCTGTGGCTGTTTTCTCTCCCGCTGGCTTGTGCGCTGCCACGTGCACTCTACGGCCTCGCGTCCCCGTGCCAGCCTTGCGCGGTGTCATGGCCAGATCCAGGAGCGACTTCTCCGCCGTCACCAGGTTGTGTACGCTCTTCTCCGTCAGTTCACCCAGCAACTCCGGCGCAGGCTTCCGCCCCGGTTCTTTGTGATCGGCCTTAGCTTTTCCGATCTTCTCCATCTGCTCGATGGCCAGATTCACCAGCTTCTTCTGAGCTTCCATGTACTTCTCGGCTCCGTCCCGCGTCATCTCCGTCAACACCTTGATGCGTTCACGCGGCGGCTTCGTGCTCCGTTTGTTCTCCTTGACCGCTTCAGCCACTTCCTTCGCGGCCAGGTCCAAAAACTTCTTCTCCGTCGCGATGAAGCCTTCCAGCCCACGCCGCGCCAGATTCGCTGCATGCGCGCCGGCCTGCAACTCTTTCCCTTCTTTATACGACTCGGCTACCTCGTGCGTCTCTTCCGCGGCGGCATCCAGCAATTGCTTCTGCAGCCCGATCAACGTCTCTGCGCGGTGCCGCGCCACGTCGGCCACTACACTCGCAGCCACTGGAAGCGGTAGCCCTTCCTTCATTCCCTCGACCACCAATCCGGTCTCACCCGCGGCCAAATCCAGCAGGATTTTGCCCGCGGCAGCGAAGTTCTTCACTCCATCGTCAGCGAATCCCGCCAGCGTATTTCCTGGCCGGAATCCACCCTTGCCAAACTGCTCGCGCGCCATGCCAATCAGCAGCGCATTTTCCTGAGCCGCCAGATCCAGCAAAATCTTCTGCGCGGCCATGAAGCTCGCAAACCCTTGCCTGGCCCAATCCGTCAGCGGATTGCTGGGCGGGGCGGCTCGCGGAACTTTCCTTTCTTTCGCGGTCATGTTCGTTCTCCTCTCGTTGCCGGTATACTGCATTGCAGTATCCGATTACACTGTACCCCTCCGCCCCCATCGTGTCAAGCTCTTTCTAGGGCGAAATATCGGAACACCTTTAAGGAGCCCATGAAAATTTCCGAGGTTCTCATCCGCAAATACAGTGACCGGCGGCTCTACAATACCGTCACCAGCCGCTACGTAAAGCTCAAGGACATCGCCAAAATGGTCCGTGACGGTATCAGCGTCCGAGTGGTGGACGGGCGCACGGGCAAGGACTTGACTCACATCGTCATGACCCAAATCATCGTTGAGGATGCCAAACAGCGGCAGGTCGCTCTGCCCCTTCAGCTCTTAACGCAGATCGTCAGAGCCTCCGACAAGGCCACTCACGATTTTTTGACCTGGTACCTCAACGGCGCGATGGATGTTTACGAGAAGGCCCAAAACACGGTTAGCACAGGACTTTCGGAAGCGAAGAATGCCGTATCGAACCCGCTCGATTTCGTCCGCAATTTTCTGCCAGGTCAGGCGCCGCCACCCGCGCCGGAGACCGGAGAACTCGAGCAACTCCGCCGCAAAGTTGATGAATTGCAGTCGCGCCTGGAGCAGCGCAAGAAACCGGCACGCCGCAAGGTCAAACAGAAACGCCGGAAGTAGCGCATATCGCCGCCACTAACGATGTCTCACACTTAGTCTTGGGTCAGGATTGGCAAACGGAAATGCCGCAGACTGCAAAGCCGACACTGTTGACGCCTCAATCCTTGGAGGCTTTTGATGCTCACATTCGCAAGGCTGAGGCGGAAATGAAGAAGACCCAACTCAGCACCAACTCATTCCTTTGGTCCGACGCCAGCTCGGAGATAGCTCAACAAGTTCGCCAAGGAAAAATTGTGGCCCAATTCTGGTCAGGCCAGGGGCCCATCAAAGTGCCTAACGGTTTGATCCATGACTGGGTCGGCGCCGCATTCCTTCCTGCTAGGAATCTGAAAGAGACATTGGCGCTCATCCAGGACTACAACAACCACAAGAATATCTACAAGCCGGAGGTGATTGACTCAAAGTTGATAACGCATCACGAAAACGATTTTCAGATTTACCTGCGATTGCTCAAAAAGAAAATCATGACAGTGGTCCTCGATACGGATCACGACGTGCACTATCGCTGCTTGGACACTACACGCTGGGTCTGTCAGTCCTACACCACACGGATTGCAGAAGTGGAAAACGCCGGGAGCCAGAACGAAACAGTATTACCCCCCGATACGGGTTACGGATTCCTCTGGCGCCTGAACTCCTACTGGAGATTTCAAGAGCGGGATGGCGGCGTGTACCTCGAGTGCCGGGCTATTTCCTTGTCTCGTGATGTGCCCTTTGGGCTGGGATGGATTATCGAACCTATTGTTCAGAAGCTCCCCAAAGAATCCTTGATCAATACTCTTGAATCTACACGCCAAGCACTGTGCGCCGAGACAAAATAGTTCTGAACAAATTTGTCGAGGGCTCGGGAATTGGAAACGCGCCTGGCGCAGAAGGGCAACACCTCCGCCGGACATGCAGACGCAAACGATCGACCGGATGAACTGAATGCAGACTCTAAATGAACCTTATTCGAGACTTTCGATGCGCCGTCGCTACGAGGTTTGGTTTCTGCGCCTGGGCTTGGCCGATGGCAGCGGGGCATGGTGGTTCCGCTATCTGTTACTGAACCCCGGTCGCGGCGGTTGTCCTGCCGATCCCCAGGTACATCCAGCACAAGTCTGGGCAACTTGGTTCCCGCGAGAGGGAAAACCGCAAACCTGGATCCAGGGATTGCCGCTCACGGAGCTTCGTCTCAGCCCGCGCGGCGACAATTCGTTTCGTGTGGAAATGGGCGAAAACCGCATCACGGAAAACGCATGCCATGGAGTCATAGAAACCGGTGGCAGGCGAATTACTTGGGAATTGCACTACAGCTCGTCGTTCCAGCTGAATTTGAGCAGCATGGGCTGGATCGGTTTTTCGCGCACACCGCATTCCAATGCGCTATTCACCGGTCAGATTTCCCTCGATGGCCATTCTTCTGAAGCTGAGACCCTCGGGTACGGCATGCAGGGCCACAATTGCGGCTATCGCCATCGCAGGTTCTGGACTTGGACGCACCTGCATTTTCCTGGAGCACAGAATGCCGGCTCGACCTTCGAAGCACTCGTCTATGACTTGCCTCTGGGCTTCTTTTTTCGCAAAGCCGTTCTCTGGCATAAGGGTCAACTGCATACTTTCCGCAATTTTCGCGAGGATTTGCGCGATCCGCGCGAACTTACGTGGAAATTGCGAGGTTCTGCGAGTTCAGGGCTACAGCTTGAAGTGGAAATCCGCGGACGCGAGGGTCTTGCGCACCGGCTTCCCTATCTCAAGACTGACTGTTCAGGGGAATTTGAAGTTGCAAACGACAGCCTGGCACAAGCTCGCCTTGTCCTTCTACATCCCAGCGGAACGCGGGAAGAACTGACGACCGATACCGGCGCTGTGCTGGAGATGGTCGGGAACCGCACCGCGTAGGGACATTCTACCAGTACCGGGTCGAGTTGGGATCGGCTGTGACACATAGCCCGGCTGATAGGAATTGCATCGAGTTCCCGTAACTTAATTGGAGTTGGCCCGGCGTCTTACAGTTCAGGATGAGGCTCAAGCGTGTAGGGAGTGTATGTCGCCCTTACTGCATTCCTTCTTTTTCGCGTCTGCGTGTGCTTGCTCTCTGTTCGGAGTGTCCTATGGAGTTTTTGTCTCTTCCTTGCAATTGTTGACTGCGTGTTTCTCAAGGGCGCGATTCGGTCAAGCAACTCTCGCTCGTAAAGAATGTGGTTGCGCAGGCGATTTACAAGGTCCATTCCAGGCAGAATCAGCGCCATGGTCCGGTCTGTTGTTGCACACTTAAATTCTTCGCGGAAGCTCGTCAGAGCCTGAATGATGTCTGCGTGTTCGGCTTCGATTCGTGCCCGTTCCTCATCCTGGAGAGAGTAGTAGTAAGCGGATTCAAGAGTAGCCCTATCCACCTCGCAGTGTTTCACAATAGAGGAAAAGTCGTGCTGAATGGATCGCAACCCCTTTAGGCCCTTTACATGTTCAGCAAAAACATTATTCGAGACTGACTCAAGCATCTTTTCGACGCTGTCTGCGAGATGCAAGAGCTTTTCATGTTGCTTTTGGAGGGATTGAATGCGTGTACCTTGCATAGGGGCCTCCCTTCCTCACAGAACCACTTGCCTAAGAGCCATGCCAGTAGCCCGAGCGGGTCGGACGCTCCGGCTACCGCCACGACTCACAGATCAAGCGGCCTTTGGGTGAATGCGCAGAGTTTGCGCGTTGGCCACTTTGGGCAGGGTGACATCCAGAACTCCGTTCTTCAGAGTCGCCGTTACTTTATCCGCTTCGATTTCGGTTGGCAGATCCACAATGCGCAGGATCTGGTCCGAGTAACTCTCTTTACAGAGCGTCTTGCCCTCTTTCTCTTCCTTCTTGGACACACGTTTGCCGGTGATGGTCACCCTGCGCGAGTCCACGCCCAGTTCGATTTCTTTTTCGTTGAAACCCGGTACCTCCGCTTTCACCTCGAAGGCATCGTCTGATTCCGTGAGGTTTATCGGAACTTGATGGAGCAATTCCCTCTCCGCTTGGAACCAGTTCTCCAAGTCACGTCCGAATGCCCGGCCATTGCTCTCGAAAATTTGATAGGCTCGGTGAGTGAGAGCATTGAAAGTCTCGCCCATTTGATCGAACAACGAGATATTCTTGACCAGTTTGGTTGGTTCTTCCGTGCGTTTCATTGCAGTTGCTTCCCCCATTGGTCTCTTCTCCTCATACAAATTTGTGTCAGCGCCGACTCGCGGTGGATCGTCGGTATGAACGCTGCAACAAAAAACATGACAGAACCAAGGGTGACCCAAGTCACAGCACTGTGTGACAGGCAGAGCCTAGGCTTTGAATTGCAATCTCGCCGAACAAGCTATTGGTGTGGTCTTTGAAGACAACGTCGAGCAACATCGCCGCAAAGTAAAAGCAGGGGATCGAAACCAAGTCCAGCCGAGAGACGGCCCTCGTTTACGAACTCCTGGCAGACGCTCCCCGGGCCTTTACAGAGAGCACGAAATGCTCGCTGAACCACTCCGCGGCGACCGCCGCAGCTTCTTCGAGTGTGCCCGGCTCTTCGAACAGGTGAGTGGCACCGGGAATGATAACCAACTTTTTATCCTGGCATCGCAGCCGCGCCAACGCCTCGCGATTCATGGTGATAACGGGGCCATCCTCTCCCCCAACGATAAGCAGGGTTGGTGCACGTACAAGACCGAGGGCGTTTCCCGCAAGATCCGGCCTGCCACCGCGAGAGACGACCGCGGAAACAACTCCTGAAAGCTCAGCGGCCGCAACTAGCGCTGCTCCCGCTCCGGTGCTGGCCCCGAAATAGCCTACCTTCAAATCTCGCGTGCTCGCGTCGTTTGCAATCCAGCGAGTCGCACCGACGAGGCGGTTTGCAAGGAACGGGATGTCAAAACGGAGCTTGCCGGTGTATCGATCCACCGACTCTTCCTGACGCGTTAAAAGATCAAACAACAGAGTTGCAACGTGCTGAGAGTGGAGGACTTGCGCGACATAGCGATTGCGCGGGCTGTGGCGGCTGCTTCCGCTACCGTGCGCAAAAAGTACGACACCCTTCGCATCTTTGGGGACGATCAAAGTGCCGTCGAGCTTCACGTCGTCAACCGCAAGCACGACGTCACGCCTCTCGGCTTCGAATTCCAACTTTTGATCCGGAATCATAATTGACCTCCTTTTGCAGAACCGCGACGGTCCAAGTAGTTCTAAAGCATGGAGGGATACGTCTCCGGCACCTCGCCGGTCTCCCAAACTGGGGTGCGCTCCAGAGGCTCCACCGCGCGTGTTTGATCGTAGTGCAGAATCACGTCGAATTGATCGAGAAGCTGGGCGTGGAAGTAGTGGCTCGCGCGTTCCGTTTGTGGCAAGTAGATAACCCCGATGGCTCGCTCCAGCCGCGGCTCTCGCAGGGCGGCTGTGGATTCTTCCCTGGTGCCAAGACGAAGTAGGAAATTCGGAATGCCCGTCTCGTGAAAGAGGGCCTCATAGCTGCCTTGAAGGGCAGGGCGAACATGCTTGCGTTCTGCGGGGCGGTCCCATCCCGATGCGGCCGTCACGGTGCCGGAATGGGTGGTAAAGCCAACGAGGGTTGCGTCCTTGCCGTAACGCTCGCGCACGAGTTGGCCCAGATTCAATTCGCCGCGCTGCCCCATCTCCGTGGCGCGCGCGTCGCCCAAGTGCGAGTTGTGGGCCCACACGACGACCTTCGACTTGGTTCCGAGGTGGCGCATCAGTGCATCCAAGGTTTCCGTCATGTGCGTGTCTCTAAGATTCCACGACGAGACTCTTTCATGAAACATCGCGCGATAGTACTCCTCGGCGTTCTTCACGAGGCGCGCATTCTGTTCCGCGAAGAAGAAGGCGTCGCGAGCCACTCGTCCATCGCGTTGGGCCAAATCAGAGGCGCGGCGGCGCATTTCCAACCACTGGCTGACTACTTCGTCCTCGCAGCTCTTATCCATGCCGAAACTGGCGGCATATCCATACGCCTGCGTGTCTTCTCCGTAGTGATCGAAGCAGGCGTAACGACTTCGCGCCCGGCGGGCGGCGTCCGGATCAACTTTGTCCAAGAAATCCAACACAGCGCGCATAGAAGTGTGCAGGCTGTATAAGTCCAGTCCATAGAAACCAACGCGGTGGGGGTGCCGGTGCTCATTATAATTGCGCAACCAGCCGACGAAATCGAGAACGTCGGCATTCCGCCACATCCACGCGGGGAATCTCTGAAAACCCGATAGAGCGTCAATGGCATCTTCGTCATCGCCCTCGGACCTCACATATTGATTGATCCGATATGCGTCCGGCCAATCTGCTTCGACGGCAACGGCGTTGAACTCTTTTTCTGCGATCAAGCGCTTTGTAATCTGAGCGCGCAGGCGATAGAACTCATGAGTCCCATGGGACGCTTCTCCGATCAGAACGAGACGAGAATCGCCTATGACTTTAAGCAGGGGATCAAAATCAGTATTTTCACCCGTAAGCGGGTACGCTGACCGGCGAATTGCGCTTATTAAGGCGTGGTCCTGTTTGGCTAACATAGTTACCCCCGCTCGAGTGCCTTCTGAAGCACGCGCAAACCAGGCACCCTAAACGTCTGCGAGCAGAATCAGCGACGCGCGCTCACGGAAGCGTGCTGGGTCCGGCTCAAATCTCGACGGGAGGAGACCTCGAGCAACTGAACGACTTCCTCGTCAGATACTTGCGAGAAATCTGTGTAGAACTGTCCGACCCCATAAAATGGATCTGGCACTGCGACACAAACGACGTCGTCCACTTCGGCCCTCAGGCGACTTATACTCGATGCAGGCGCGACCGGGGCAGCGATTACAATGGCCGCGGGGTGCATCTGCCGCAAGGCGCGGACCCCTGCCGTCAGGCTCGATCCTGTGGCAATTCCGTCGTCGACAAGAACCGCCGTTTTGCCTTGCAAATCCGGGGCTGGCCGTCCCTCTCGATAGATTTCTTCCCGACGAGCTAGCTCTGCTCTCTCAATTCGCGTAACTCGTTCAACGACCAAATCGGATAGTCCCAAGGATTCCACGACGCGCTTATCCAGAACCCGAACGCCTCCGCTTCCAATTGCTCCGAATGCAAACTCCTCATGCCCTGGCACGCCGAGTTTCCGCAGCAGAAAAATGTCCAGCGGCAGGTTAAGCGCCGTCGCCACCTCGAACGCAACGGGAACTCCACCGCGTGGAACTCCCAACACAATAACGTCTTCACGGCCCGCGTATTTCTCGAGTCGCGACGCCAACCTTTGGCCCGCTTCTTGCCGGTTTCTGAAGATCATCGGACCACCTCGACTTGCCTGTGCAACTCTCGCCGCCGATTCAGCAACAAGATTTCGTCATCCTCATGCAGCTGTCCGCAATAAAAGAGGTTCTTCTCGACCTGCACTTGTTCACCAATCGACGACGGCGTAGAAATCTCTTTCAGTGTTTTCGCTACTTGAACGGCGGGAGCCTGAAGCGCCAGGTCAGCTTGCGCCACGATCCCAACGCAGCGCCCACGTTTGTCTACAACAGGAATTCGGCGTACCTGATTTTCCTGCATCAGGTCTTCGCAGTCCTCAACGGTGTCTTCCGGTTCGCAGGTGACCGGAACGAGCGTCATTATTTCCCAAACCCTGATTGCATCCGCGTTTTTTCCAGCCGCCACGACACCACAGCAGACGTCACGGTCGGTAACGATTCCTTCGATCAAAGGATCAGATAAATTGGAAACGACCGGGATCGCGCCAATCCCATGTTTCTTCATCAGGGATGCGGCCGTTCGCACTTCATCCCACGGCGTGCAACAGACAACTCGGGTTGTCATGAGCTTTCTGACGAGCATCTCGGGTTCCCTGAAAAAATCTTCCGCACCGGCAATTCTGAATTCAGTGAATCAGCGCACACTCGTAGGTAACTTCCGTCACATTCCTCATGGCTACGTAGCAACTCTGCAATCGGGGCGGTCTAGCGTCGCAACGAAATGACGTTGTGAGCCGGGATACGTCGTTTATTGGTCGCCAATGCATCCGCGTTTCATCAACCAACACTGCGCCGGTTCAGTGACCGCTTATTTGCTTTGCGGAAGGCAGATGCGAGGCGTCCCAGCCGCCGCCCAGCGCTTTGATTAATTGAACGTTCGCGACCATTTGTTCGACTTTGTAGTTCACGAGCGCCTGTCGGTCGTTGAGCAGCACGGTCTGGGCAGTGATCACGTTGAGATAAGGATCGACGCCTGAGCGATAGCGAATGTCAGCGACTTGTAAGTTACGCTGAGCGGCCCGAACGGCTGCTTCTTGCTGCTCAATGACCTGAGACAAAATGCGCAGGGACGCGAGATTATCTTCAACCTGCTGGAAAGCGGTGAGGACCGTTTCGCGGTAGTTGGCGACGGTCTCGTCGTATTGCGCGCGGTATTGCCGCACGGTAGCTTTGCGGAGTCCGGCGTCAAAGATCGCTTGCGCCACGGATGAACCCACCGACCAAAAGCGGCTCGGCCAAATCAGCCAATCCATGAAAGACGAATTGCCGAGTCCTGCGGAAGCGGCCAACGTAACAATCGGGAAGAATGCGGATTTGGCGACTCCAACTTGGGCGTTGGCCTGCGCCATAGCTCGCTCCATTTTGGCGATGTCGGGACGCCGCTCAAGAAGTTCGGACGGTACGCCGACGGGAACGGTGGCCGGATTCGTCTCCGGAGTTTCCGGCGTCAGCGAAAACGCCGACGGTGATCGGCCTGTCAGAACGGCAATCGCGTGCTCATACTGCGCGCGTAGAATCCCGATGTTGGCATACTGTGCTTGTGCGCCTCTGAGCTGTGCTTCCGCTTGGGCGACGGCCTCATCGTTTTCAAGCCCGGCCTTGGAGCGGCTGCGGGTCAAGTCCGCGGATTCCTGGTAGGCAACGACAGTGGCGCCGAACAATTGTTCGAGCGCGTCTTGCCCGCGGATTTCGTAGTAGTCGGCAGCGAGTTCGGCTTGTTCACTGAGGCGCACGCTCTCGAGGTCGGCGGCACTTGCTTGAGCTGCGAAGACATTTGCCCTCACGCCATTACGAATTCGGCCCCAGAAGTCTGGCTCCCAGGATGCATCGAACGGAAGCGAGTAGCTGGTGAAGGATTTGACGGACAAACCGGTCGAGCTGGCTGACTGCAGTCCGCCAAATTGCGCTGGAGATGGCCGTGAATTCACGATGCTTGGATTCGCGGAAACGTTGGGAAAATATTGTGAGCGCGCTTGCGTGACCAGCGCCCGAGCCGCCAGGAAATTGGCCGCGGCGGCGGCGATATTTTGGTTCGAGGCGTTTAGATGTTCCTCAAGCTCGTTGAGCTTTGGGTCGTCGTAGACTTCCCACCACTTGCCCCGGAGCGCGGCGTTTTTCGGCTCAGCCGCTTTCCACGTTGCGGGAGCCCCTTGGTTGTCTGTTGCGATTTCTTTGAACGACGGCGGCGTTTCCACCTGCGGTCTGGCGTATTTGGGGCCAACCGCGCAAGCAACCATCGAGAATGCGCATGCGAGCGCGGAAAGAATCGTTGCTGTGGTACGGACCCCAGGCATACGGGGCCTTCCGGTTCGGAAACTCGTCGCTACTTTTTCATTCGCCAATGTAGACATCGACCAGCTCACCCGGATAAATACTCAGTCCCGCCGGTTTCTCAATTTTGAAAATCAACGGCAAAACTCTCACGTCCACGCGCTCCTGTCTTTGGTTAGACAATTCGATTTTCGGGGACACCAGGGGCTGCAGCCGTACAAACTCGAGCGGAACCTTGACGTTCGAGCCGCGTATAGACATCTGCGCTTTTATTTTTGCTGAAGCCGGCAGACGCGGCACCAGAATCTCGTCTATGTAGCAACGAACATGCAGCTGCGTTTGCGGGCTTCCCAGGACTACTATCGGATCGAAGCCTCCCGTATAAGAATCGTATGCGCCTTGTGGAGAAACGTACGCTCCGACGATCGTATTGATGGACAGCACCACGCCATCATTCGCGGCTTGCAGCGTGTATTTGGAAAGCAGGGCCGTGGACGCCGCAAAACCCTTTTGCAAGGCGTCCTGCTGCTTCTCTTGATTGCGGATGTCATAACTCCAGGCACCGGCTTTCGTAAGGTCGCGCTGCTTTTGTGCCACTTCGAGGTTCGTTCGGGCTACAGCCGCGGCATTTCGGGCGCCGTCCAGCGCGTCGGTGCTGACCGCTTTTGGATCCATTTCATAAGCGGCTTCTTGTTTGTTCATTTGATCTTCGGCGGTTTTGAGAGCGGCCTCCGCCGCCAACACTTGCGCTTCGGCCACGTCGAGATTTTCCTTGCGTGGTTGAGCCCTGAGCTCCTCAAGCACCGTGCGAGCCGCTTGCGCCTGCGATTCAATCTGCGCGGCCGTGGCTTTCTGTATGGAGTCATCGATCCGTAGAATTAGGTCGCCTTTCCGGACCACCTGACCTTCCGTGACTAGAATCTCCCTAACTGTCCCAGCAACTTCGGGATACAGGTTGACGTTCGCGCCGCTGGCCTGGGCGCTTTC